>FOAY01000036.1 GCA_900109485.1 Kosakonia sacchari
AGCCCAGAGCCTGAATCAGCTTGTGTGTTAGTGGAACGGTCTGGAAAGTCCGGCGATACAGGGTGACAGCCCCGTACACGAAAACGCACAGGCTGTGAGCTCGATGAGTAGGGCGGGACACGTGGTATCCTGTCTGAATATGGGGGGACCATCCTCCAAGGCTAAATACTCCTGACTGACCGATAGTGAACCAGTACCGTGAGGGAAAGGCGAAAAGAACCCCGGCGAGGGGAGTGAAAAAGAACCTGAAACCGTGTACGTACAAGCAGTGGGAGCACCTTCGGGTGTGACTGCGTACCTTTTGTATAATGGGTCAGCGACTTATATTCTGTAGCAAGGTTAACCGTATAGGGGAGCCGAAGGGAAACCGAGTCTTAACTGGGCGTTAAGTTGCAGGGTATAGACCCGAAACCCGGTGATCTAGCCATGGGCAGGTTGAAGGTTGGGTAACACTAACTGGAGGACCGAACCGACTAATGTTGAAAAATTAGCGGATGACCTGTGGCTGGGGGTGAAAGGCCAATCAAACCGGGAGATAGCTGGTTCTCCCCGAAAGCTATTTAGGTAGCGCCTCGTGAATTCATCTCCGGGGGTAGAGCACTGTTTCGGCTAGGGGGCCATCCCGGCTTACCAACCCGATGCAAACTACGAATACCGGAGAATGTTATCACGGGAGACACACGGCGGGTGCTAACGTCCGTCGTGAAGAGGGAAACAACCCAGACCGCCAGCTAAGGTCCCAAAGTCATGGTTAAGTGGGAAACGATGTGGGAAGGCCCAGACAGCCAGGATGTTGGCTTAGAAGCAGCCATCATTTAAAGAAAGCGTAATAGCTCACTGGTCGAGTCGGCCTGCGCGGAAGATGTAACGGGGCTAAACCATGCACCGAAGCTGCGGCAGCGACACTGTGTGTTGTTGGGTAGGGGAGCGTTCTGTAAGCCGTTGAAGGTGGCCTGTGAGGGCTGCTGGAGGTATCAGAAGTGCGAATGCTGACATAAGTAACGATAAAGCGGGTGAAAAGCCCGCTCGCCGGAAGACCAAGGGTTCCTGTCCAACGTTAATCGGGGCAGGGTGAGTCGACCCCTAAGGCGAGGCCGAAAGGCGTAGTCGATGGGAAACAGGTTAATATTCCTGTACTTGGTGTTACTGCGAAGGGGGGACGGAGAAGGCTATGTTGGCCGGGCGACGGTTGTCCCGGTTTAAGCGTGAAGGTGTGTGCTCCAGGCAAATCCGGAGTGCTTTAACACTGAGGCGTGACGACGAGGCACCACGGTGCTGAAGCAACAAATGCCCTGCTTCCAGGAAAAGCCTCTAAGCTCCAGGTAACACGAAATCGTACCCCAAACCGACACAGGTGGTCAGGTAGAGAATACCAAGGCGCTTGAGAGAACTCGGGTGAAGGAACTAGGCAAAATGGTGCCGTAACTTCGGGAGAAGGCACGCTGATGTGTAGGTGAAGTCCCTTGCGGATGGAGCTGAAATCAGTCGAAGATACCAGCTGGCTGCAACTGTTTATTAAAAACACAGCACTGTGCAAACACGAAAGTGGACGTATACGGTGTGACGCCTGCCCGGTGCCGGAAGGTTAATTGATGGGGTTAGCGGTAACGCGAAGCTCCTGATCGAAGCCCCGGTAAACGGCGGCCGTAACTATAACGGTCCTAAGGTAGCGAAATTCCTTGTCGGGTAAGTTCCGACCTGCACGAATGGCGTAATGATGGCCAGGCTGTCTCCACCCGAGACTCAGTGAAATTGAACTCGCTGTGAAGATGCAGTGTACCCGCGGCAAGACGGAAAGACCCCGTGAACCTTTACTATAGCTTGACACTGAACATTGAGCCTTGATGTGTAGGATAGGTGGGAGGCTTTGAAGCGTGGACGCCAGTCTGCGTGGAGCCAACCTTGAAATACCACCCTTTAATGTTTGATGTTCTAACGTGGACCCGTAAACCGGGTTGCGGACAGTGTCTGGTGGGTAGTTTGACTGGGGCGGTCTCCTCCTAAAGCGTAACGGAGGAGCACGAAGGTCAGCTAATCCTGGTCGGACATCAGGAGGTTAGTGCAATGGCATAAGCTGGCTTGACTGCGAGCGTGACGGCGCGAGCAGGTGCGAAAGCAGGTCATAGTGATCCGGTGGTTCTGAATGGAAGGGCCATCGCTCAACGGATAAAAGGTACTCCGGGGATAACAGGCTGATACCGCCCAAGAGTTCATATCGACGGCGGTGTTTGGCACCTCGATGTCGGCTCATCACATCCTGGGGCTGAAGTAGGTCCCAAGGGTATGGCTGTTCGCCATTTAAAGTGGTACGCGAGCTGGGTTTAGAACGTCGTGAGACAGTTCGGTCCCTATCTGCCGTGGGCGCTGGAGAACTGAGGGGGGCTGCTCCTAGTACGAGAGGACCGGAGTGGACGCATCACTGGTGTTCGGGTTGTCATGCCAATGGCACTGCCCGGTAGCTAAATGCGGAAGAGATAAGTGCTGAAAGCATCTAAGCACGAAACTTGCCCCGAGATGAGTTCTCCCTGACCCTTTAAGGGTCCTGAAGGAACGTTGAAGACGACGACGTTGATAGGCCGGGTGTGTAAGCGCAGCGATGCGTTGAGCTAACCGGTACTAATGAACCGTGAGGCTTAACCTTACAACGCCGAAGATGTTTTGG
>FOAY01000034.1 GCA_900109485.1 Kosakonia sacchari
GCTGCTGGCCAGGCGATTGCTAACCGCTTTACTTCCAACATCAACGGCCTGACCGTTGCTGCCCGTAACGCCAACGACGGTATCTCCCTGTCGCAGACGGCTGAAGGCGCGCTGAGCGAAATCAACAACAACTTACAGCGTATCCGTGACCTGACCGTTCAGGCGCAGAACAGCTCCAACTCTGCTTCTGACATCGACTCCATCCAGGCTGAAGTTAACCAGCGTATGGAAGAAATCAACCGCGTTACCACCCAGACCGACTTCAACGGCATCAAAGTGCTGAACACCGGTTCCGGCTCCAGCAGCTACAACTTCCAGGTTGGCTCGAAAGACAACGAAACCATCTCCATCAGCCTGGATTCTTCAGATTCCTACAACTTGTTCAACGCGACAGGCGCAACAGCGTCTACCGGTGGCGTGGTTAACGGCAACGCACGTGCTACTGCGGCTGAAGGTTTCGACGTACTGAGCGGTACCGTAACCTCCGGTGGTACTGTTGACGGTAGCCCGCTGGCAGATATCGATGCGGCAATCAAAGCGGTTGACTCACAGCGCAGCCTGCTGGGTGCGTCCCAGAACCGTTTCGAATCCACCATCACCAACCTGAACAACACCGTGAGCAACCTGACTTCTGCCCGCAGCCGTATTCAGGACTCCGATTACGCGACCGAAGTATCGAACATGTCCCGCGCGCAGATCCTGCAGCAGGCCGGTTCTTCCGTACTGGCTCAGGCCAACCAGGTTCCGCAGACCATGCTGTCCCTGCTGCGTTAATTCGCAACGGATTAAAAAAGGCATCTTCGGATGCCTTTTTTTATGTCCAATCGTCAGATATAGCGCCTTTTCTACTGGCTGTTTTTCCTCTCAATCTTTTCTCGCTCCCCCACAATATTGCATAACGACAGAAACGCCCTTTGATAGCCCCGGCCAACAGGCCCGGCGTGCTGAGGATGAGAGATGCGAAGCCTATTAATTAGCGTTGATAAATTTGACGCCTTTACGCCCCATACCAACGAATTGCTCGATATTGCCGATGTGCTGCTGGCACAGAACTGGCGGGTGGATGTCATCACCAGTCGTGCGGGAAAAGCACTGAACGCGGAGATCGATCGCCTGAAGGCGACAGGGCGCTTTGCGCTGGTGACCGACCAGCAGGGCGAGCCGGAGACGCAATATGATGTTATCTGGATCTACCGCGGTTTCTTCAGCGATAAACTGCTCGATGCGATCGCCGCTGAACGTCTCAGCGGCGCGATGATTTTCCGCCATTTCAATGACTATAACGATCTCTACATTCCGTGGGGCGTGGCGCTGGAAAACCAGTTCGCCGCGCTGACACTTGATCTCTCGCCGCGCACTTCTGCGCTGCTGCTGCAAACCGGTGTGGAAAGCACGCAGCTGAAAAACTTGCCGTGGACGGTGCCGGCGCGTTTCAGCCAGTATGTGCGCACCCGCGAATCGTCGACGCTGGCGCGCGCGGTCTACATAGCGCCGAAAATGTCGGCGGAAATGTACGAAGTGCAGCAGCGTGCCCGCGAAGCTGGCGTTCAGATAGACTGGTTGGATCTTACCCAGCAAGCGCTGCGCATCGATCCGGCCTGGCTGGAACACTATGACGTCGTGATCGGCAATGATGACAGCGTGGCGAAAGCGCTGACGCTGGGGATCCCGCTGTTCCTGGTGAACGAGGGCTATGTTGAAGGCTATCTGAACGACGCTAACATCGCCCGCCATGAAGCCGAGCATTTCTGCGCACTGTCGCTGCGCAACTGCCCGGATGCCGATGAGTGGGTTGAGATGCTGCAAAGCGGCTACGCCAGCGCACTGGCATGGACTCAGGCGCAGCGCGCGGATTTAGCGGCGAAATGGTCGCTGGAGACCGCGCTGGATGCCATCGTCAATGCGCCACTGGTGGCGAAGACGCGCCAGCTTGATGAAAAATCCCGCTATGCGCTCAATTTTCACAGTAAAGCGGTGCTGGCACAGCAGCAAACCTCCGATTACTCCTTTACCCGCTGGCTGGACGATCGCCAGATCAGCGAAGCGCGGCGGGAAGCGTTGCTCACTTTTGCCCGGGCATATCCGGATAAAGCCAGCACTGGCGTCATTATCCTTGGCGACAATCAGGCCAGCGCGCACACGCGTGCTTCGGTGGAAAGCCAGTCGCTGGCGGCCGTCAGCATTGATGTGATTGCCAATGATGCCGCATGGCCGGCGGTGGCCAATGCGCTGCTGCAAACGCGTAGCGCCGAAGCGATGTTGCTCGTCCCCGCAGGTTTTACGTTGCGTGACGACGCGCTGCTACGTTTTGCTGAGCAACGCATGAACCAGCAAAATGCCGGGTTGTTTTACTGTGATGAAATGACGCGGGCGGAAAACGGTGAACCGGTATTCACCCTGCGCCCCGGCGTCAATATCGATCTGTTGCGCGGTGTGCCTTATATCGGCCAGACGGTACTTTTTTCGCGGGAAATTGCCTTGCAGGTGGGAGGATTCAGCGGCCATTATCCCCACGCGGCGCATATCGATTTGCTGTGGCGCTTTGTCGAAGGGCAGGGCGCAAGCGCAGTGGGGCGTGTGGCGGAAGTGCTGGTGGAAAACCCGCACCCAGCAACCCACTGGAGCGAGGCGGCAGACGTGGTCGCTGAATGCGAACAGGCGCTACTGGCGCATCTGCAACGGCTAGGAATTAACGCCACGCTGGAAGAGGGATTAGCGGAGAATATTAAACGGCTACGCTATCAGTGGCAGGCGACGCCGCTGGTGTCGATCATTATTCCGACCCGCGATCGCTTTGCGCTGCTGAAACGCTGCATTGAAAGTCTGATGGAAAAGACCCGCTATCAACACTATGAGTTATTGATCGTTGATAACCAGTCGGTGGAGGAGGATGCCTGCCGTTTCCTCAACGATCTGGCGGCGCTGGGGCTCGATCAGGTCCGTATTCTGCGCTACGACGCGCCCTTTAACTTCGCTGAAATCAATAATGCCGCCGCGCAACAAGCGCGTGGCGATGTGCTGGTGTTCCTCAATAATGACTGCGAAATTATCGACGGTAACTGGCTGGATGCGCTGCTTGAACATACGCTGCGCCCGGAAGTGGGGCTGGTGGGCGCGCGGCTGGAGTATCAGGATGGCCGTATTCAACATGGCGGCTATTTAGTTGGCGTGCAGCACGGTGTTGATGTCGCCTTCGACGGCGCTGACGGACAGAGTAATGGTTTCCAGCACTTTCTGAAAACGCCACGTAACCTGGCTGCAGTGAGCGCCTCCTGCATGATGGTGCGCAAAGAGGTTTTCTTCTCCTTAAACGGCTTTACCCAGGAGCGTTATCCCCTCTATTTCGCCGATGTGGATCTGGGGTTGCGCGCGCAGCAGCAGGGCTATCTCAATGTCTGGACGCCTTACGCTCGCGTGAAACATATGGGCGGCGCGACGCGTTTATTTGGCAATAAAATTGGCGTGCAGGAGCGCCCGTTGCTGCAGGACTATACGACGCTGCGCGGTGAGTGGCAGCAGGGGTTGCTGAATGAGCCTTCGTACCATCCGCTGATGCAGAAGATGGGGAAGGCTTTCACGCTGAGCGCAAGTATTGCGCGGTTGCACCAGCCGCTGCCTGGCCGCCCGCTGCCGGTGGTGTTAGCCCATCACATCAACTGGGTCGGCGGCGGTCATCACCGGGTGATGCAACCGTTCAAAGCGCTGGAACGCCATCTGATGATCGAAGGCGGGTTGACGAACACCATTCCCGGCCTGATGGAAGCGGCGCAAATGCGGCCGGATGTGATTCTGCTTGAGCTGATCACCGGCAGCCGTTTCCCGGATATCATTAAGCAGTTACGCGATGTCAGCGGCGCGAAAATCGCGCTGGAGTATGATGATTACCTGCTGAACGTGCCGATGAAAAATGGTAACCGCCAGCACTTCCCGCCACAGATGCTGAAGAACTTCCGCAAAGTAATGGACAGCGCCGACTGGGTTGTGGTTTCTACTGCGCCGCTGGCCGAAGCCTACAGCCGTTTTCACAGCGATATTCGCATTGCGCAAAACCGGCTGGCGCCGAATCAGTGGGATCACTTGCTCAGCGCCCGCGGAACCGGGAAAAAAGTGCGTGTCGGTTGGGCCGGAGGTAGCTCGCATACCGGCGATCTGGAGATCCTGTTGCCGTTGATCAAAGAGCTGGAAGGGCAGGTGGAGTGGGTGTTTATGGGCATGAAGCCGCGCAACGTGCTGTGCGAATTCCACCCTGGCGTACCGTTTGAAATGTACCCGGAGAAACTGGCCAGTCTGAATCTTGACCTGGCGCTGGTGCCGCTGGAAATCAACCAGTTCAACGAATGTAAGAGCAACCTGCGTTTGCTGGAGATTGGCACCTGCGGCGTGCCGATTATCGCCACCGACATTGAACCTTATCGCTGCAATCTGCCGGTGGCGCTGGTGGCGAACCGCTTTAAAGACTGGATGAGCGCGATTCAGGCGTATATTCACGATCCGGCGCTGCGCGAGCGGCAGGGTGATGCGCTGCGTGCCGCCGTGCGCAGCGACTGGTATCTGCGGGATGCCGGGCTCGATGACTGGCGTCAGGGCTGGTTACCGGGCGACAAGTAAAAGAAAAGGCGCTGTAAAGCGCCTTTTTTGTTGTCTATAGAAAACCCCCAGCTAGGCTGGGGGTTCCGGAAAGCTTTCAGCTTTAAGCCAGTTATTAAAACCCCTTTTGATTTGTTAAAACACCTTGCGGTCTGGCAACTGCAAAAGTTCAACAAGAAATCAAAAGGGGGTCCCA
>FOAY01000032.1 GCA_900109485.1 Kosakonia sacchari
TGGCGGTGAGGGGGGGATTCGAACCCCCGATACGTTGCCGTATACACACTTTCCAGGCGTGCTCCTTCAGCCACTCGGACACCTCACCACATTGTATTGCTGCCGCCACTTGGGGGGCAACGGGGCGCTACTATAGGGAGTTGCACTGAAACGGTCAAGCATATTTTCCGCATTGATGGCTGTTCGCTTAAGGTGTGAGCAATGGCGGATGTTGAGCAAAAAATTTGAAGAGAAATGTAGGCCGGGTAAAGCGTAGCTGCCACCCGGCATTACGGGGCTGAATGGGTAGTAATGACCTGACACAACATGCTTTTCGTTCTACGTTTCGGAAATAAAACATTACCGGAATTATTGCCCCCGGGCTGCCAGCTTTGGCGATCCCCAGCCCCAATCGCACGCGCCAGGCACTCTATTTGCTGGATAAGGTGAGGTTGCAGGGGATGCCGACAAGTATCCGTATCAGCTGCCCGACGGCTAACAGCAGCGGGTGGCGATTGCCCGTGCTACAACGCATGTGCCAGTTCACAGGCGTGGAGAGGGAATAAGAAAATAATATTACTCACGGCCTGGCTGATGTGTAAAAACAGGCAACAACTGTTGATACGGACGAAACGCATTGAGATGGTCAGGAATGCTGAGGAAGCGAACGGCGCGCCGCGCAGCCAGAAGCGCTGTGCAAAGCGATGCGCGGCATCGACTGGATGCGCGGCGCGTTTACCAACCAGAAAACCGTCGATGGCCTGCGCGATCTCATCTCTCTTCTGGAAGATAAAGACATGCTGACTGTACAACGCCACTATGGATGACAAAGACTGGCTGATTGTCCGTACGCTTTGGGAACTGAAAAATATCACCCGCGCCGCGCAGCAATTGCAAACCTCCCAGCCTGCGCTGAGCTACCGGCTGCGGCAG
This sequence comes from Kosakonia sacchari, assembly GCA_900109485.1. Taxonomy (GTDB): domain Bacteria; phylum Pseudomonadota; class Gammaproteobacteria; order Enterobacterales; family Enterobacteriaceae; genus Kosakonia; species Kosakonia sacchari_B. The sequence continues at coordinate 913 of FOAY01000032.1, forward strand.
ATTGAGCAGAAACTGGATGTGCGGCTGTTTGATATTTCGGGTAAGACGCTGATCTTCACACCTCAGGGCGAGCAGATCGCCTGGTATGCCGAACGCTTCCTGAGCGACTGGCGGCAGATGAAGGAATCGCTGGCGCTGGCAGACGATCGCCTGCGCGGCGAAATCCGCATCGGCGCATACAGCAATTACGCGGCTTACCGCCTGCCCGCGCTGATGCGGCGCTATCATGACCGTTATCCGGACGTGGAGTTGCGGCTGGTGACGGGTTATTCGCACGATGTCATGGCGCAGTTGCAGCGTGGCGACATCCATCTGGCGCTGGTGCGCGAAGAGTCCAACTGGAAAGAGGGCAAGCGGATGGTGGATCGTAATCACTACTACGCCATCAACCGCAAACCATTCAGGCTGGACGACTTGCCCATGCTACCGCAGATTCGCATCTCCGGTGTGTCTTCGCCGCATATTGGCGACGTCATCGATCGCTGGTGGAATCAGCGTTTCAGTCAGGCGCCTCATACCGTGATGACGGTGGACAAAATCGAAATCTGCATGGAACTGGTCAAGCATGGGCTGGGTTATGCGCTGGTGGCAAACTATCTGGATTTTCCACCCGAACTGCATTCACAGGTGCTGCCCGATGCCGACGGTTATCCGCTACCCAACCATACCTGGCTGCTCTACCGCCACAGCGCGCTCGTTACCCCCCGCCTGGCGCATTTTATCGAGCTGTTAGGCGAGGGGAGCAATATCGTCTAAGCCGTCCGGATGGTGCTCCGGGTGGGATGGCGGCGGAATTGCAGGTGGATGGCCAGCAGGGTACCAAAGCCGATAATTCCCAGAATCAGCCATGGCAGTGCGGGAAGATTTTGCGCGCTGCCCAGATCGTGTAGCCAACCGCCGCCGCTGTAGCCAATCGCGCCGCCCACCGCCGCGCCCATGCGACTGAATCCCATATAGCTGCCGCGCGCGCGGTAGTTGGACAGCTCCGCGCTGAGGGTTTCCCGCGCCGGTTCGGCGATCAGCGAACCGAGATAGAAGACGATTACCAGCGCGAACAGCGGAGTCAGCGTGTGGGTAAAGCCAACGCCCAGCAGGCTGACGGTCATGATCCCCAGCCCGATAGTCAACCGTCGTTCCAGCAGGAAATGGCGTTCGCTCCAGCGCGCCATCGGGTAGAGCAGCGCCACCGCCATGATCGCATCGACGGAGTACATCCAACTGACCGCCGCCGGCGTATGGGCGATGGACTGGATGGCAATGGGCAGCATCAGCATTACCTGCGCATTCAGGATGTAGTAGCCGGTCAGCGTCAGCACATAGCGGCGAAAATGACGGTCGCGCAGGGGCAAGACCATACCGGCCAGTACTGGTGCGCGCACGCTGGACAGTTTATAAGCCGGTAGCTTCCAGGCGTTCCAGCCAGCCGCCAGAATGAAAAAGACCGTGCCGGCCATGCAGACATGGCGGAAGTCATAACTCATCAATAGCCAGCTGCCCAGCAGCGCGCCCGTCACGCGAAAGGCGCTGTCTTCCACCATCAGGATGGAGTAGAAACGCCCCCGTTCCCCCGGGCGCACCAGTTTGACCACCAGCGCGGAGCGGCAGGGGGAGAATAGCATGCCGCCCAGCGCCGCCAGCGCGCAACCCAACATCAGAATCCAGCCAGCGTCGGCGATGCCCATCACGGCGAAGCCCAGCGCCCGCAGCAGCAGGCCGACGACCAGGGTGGGTTTGGCGCCGAGTCGGTCGGCGATGGCGCCGCCAAGAATCCCGGTGCCGGACTGAATGAACTGCCAGATTGCCAGCGCCCCGCCGACGACGACCGCCGGCCAGCCTAACTGCTCGACGAAATGAACGGACAGCAAGGGGAATACAGCGGAAAAACCCAACTCCAGCAACATGTTATCCAACAACAAAAAACGCTTTCCTGCGCGTCTGGCGCGCGTAGTGACGGGTAGCATAGATAAGCCTGTCGTTCCTTATAATGTTACGAAAAAACAGGCGACCGACGATGCCGGACGCCAGTCGTCAAACCGGCTTATTTCCGCCGTTTCGCCAGCGCCACCAGACACAATTGCAGGAACTGCACCTGGGCGGTGATTTGTGCGGTATTGGAGGTGGCATCGTACTGCGGCGCGACTTCTACCACGTCGCCACCGACCACGTTCATACCGGCCATGGTGTGCAGCACCTGGAAGACTTCGCGTGGCGTCAGACCGCCCACTTCCGGAGTGCCGGTGCCAGGGGCGTAGCCAGGGTCAACCGAGTCGATGTCGAACGTGATATACACCTCGCTGTCGCCGATCACCTCATGCACTTTCTCAATGGCATAGCCGATGCCGCGCTCAATGATGTCTTCGATGTAGATAACGGTCATGCCGGATTCCAGTGCGAACTCACTGTGGTATGCGCCGCCGCCGCGAATACCAATCTGCACGCATTTTTCCGGGTCGAGCACGCCGTCCAGCACCGCCTGGCGGAACGGGCTGCCGTGGCCGTACTTGGTGCCGCCGTAGGAACCAGAGGTATCGCTATGTGCGTCGAAATGCACCAGCGCCAGCGGACGCTCTTTGCCTAGCGCGCGCAGAATCGAATAGGTCATGGAGTGGTCGCCGCCCACCGCCAGCGGTGTGACGCCCGCTTCCGCCACGCGCAGGAAGTAGGCTTCGATGTCCGCGTGACACTGTTCGAGGTTGCGGCTGTTGGTAAAGGCCACGTCGCCGACGTCTTTGACGCGCAGTTCGCCAGCGGGGGCGATGTTAAACAGGCGATCGTAAGGCCCGACGCGACTCACCGATCGCAGCGCCTGCGGCCCGAAGCGGCAGCCGGGGCGATCGCCAGCGCCCAGATCCATCGGTACGCCGATCAGCGCCACGTCGAGATCGGCAAACTTGCTGCCGTAAGCGCTGGCATCGTAAGCGCAGTTGAGGAAGGTGGCGGGATCGGCGATCGGCCATTTGCTGTGTCCCTCGGCGCGGCTCGATGCGGGGACTTTCGCGGCGTTGGCAAAGTCGGGGTTGTAGATGGTGCCTTCTTCAATGTGGTTGCCGAATTTTTCGCGCAGCTGCGCCAGTTTCATGTTGTTCATAGGTTCCTCGTTCGATAATGCGCGGCCCGGGTGGCCGGACAAAAAAATGGGATTTGTCGTTACTTCAGATTGCCGTGCAGGAAGCTGCGCAGCCGTTCGCTTTGCGGGTTGCCCAGCACCTCGGCGGGCGTGCCCTGTTCTTCGATCAGGCCCTGATGCAGAAACAGCACCTGGCTGGAAACCTGGCGGGCGAAACCCATCTCATGGGTCACCACGATCATGGTGCGCCCCTCGTCCGCCAACACCTGCATCACTTTCAGCACTTCGCCAACCAGTTCCGGATCGAGCGCGGAAGTCGGCTCGTCGAACAGCATCACTTCCGGTTCCATCGCCAGCGCTCGGGCGATAGCTACGCGCTGTTGTTGCCCGCCCGACATATGCGCCGGGTATGCCGTCGCCACGTGCGGCGGCAGGCCCACCTTGTCGAGATAGTGCTGCGCCCGCTCCCGCGCCTCGGCTTTGCTCTGTTTCAACACGCTGAGCGGCGCGAGCATGATGTTTTCCAGCGCGGTGAGGTGGCTCCACAGGTTGAAGTGCTGGAACACCATGCTCAGCCGGGTGCGGATGTGCGCCAGGGTGTTGCCGTCGGCGATGCGCATGCCGCCTTTGTTGTCGCGCACCATCGGGATCAGGCGGCCATCAAAGAAGAAGGCGCCGTCGTCGGGGTGCTCCAGAAAGTTGATACAGCGCAGCAGGGTGCTTTTCCCCGAGCCGCTGGCGCCGATCAGGCTGACCACGTCCCCGGCGCGGGCGCGCAGTGACACCCCGCGCAGCACTTGATTGCCGCCGTAGCTTTTGCTGAAACTGTCGATAACCAGTTTTTCCATTGTTCGTTTCCCTGTTACCGGCCGCGTGGCCGGGTAAAGGCCAGCCAGCGTTTCTCTCCCTGGCGGAACAGGGCAATGAATACGCAGGTGGTGGCCAGATAAATCACGGCGGCGATGCCGTAAGCCTGAAAAGATTGATAGGTGGCGGCGTTGACGTCCCCGGCGACCTTGAGCAGATCCGCCACCGTTGCAGTAAAGGCGATGGACGTGGCGTGCAGCATCAGGATCACTTCGTTGCTGTAGAGCGGCAGTGCCCGACGCAGTGCGGCGGGGAGAATGACTTTGCGATACAGCGTGAAACCACTCAGCCCATAGGCGAGCGCCGCCTCGACTTCCCCATAGGCAATCCCCTTGATGGCCCCGGCGAACACTTCGGTGGTAAACGCCGTGGTATTCAGGCCGAGCGCCAGCACCGCGCAGTAAAAGCCGTTGCGGAAGAAGCCATTCAGCAACGGCAGCGAGCGGACGAAATCCAGGCTGTAAACGCCGGTGTAGATAATCAGCAACTGGATATACAGCGGCGTGCCGCGCACCACGTAGGTAAAACACCACACCGTGCGCGACAGCCAGCGCACGCCAGATGCCCGAGCCACCGCCAGCGGCAGGGAGAGCACAAACCCCATCGCCAGCGACAGCACCAGCAGCCAAAGCGTGACCAGCAAACCGGAGAACTGGTAGCCGTCATTCCACAGATAGGCCATGCCGTACTCTTGCAGGATCTCTTTCATAGCTCCGCCTCGCGCACGCCGATGTTGTAGCGCTTGCCGAGCCACCACAGCACCACGCTCGAAACGGTGGTCACCAGCAGGTAGAACAGCGCAGCCAGTACCAGGTAGAAGAACAGCTGTCCCGAACCTTTCCCGGCGTTCTGCGCCGCCCTGGTGACGTCCGACAGGCCGATAAGGGACACCAGCGCGGTGGCTTTCACCAGAATCAGCCAGTTATTGCTGATGCCGGGCAGGGCGAAGCGCATCATCTGCGGGAACATGATCAGGCGAAAACATTGCCAACCGCTCAGGCCAAACGCCCGCCCGGCCTCCAGCTGCCCGCCAGGCACCGCGATGAACGCACCGCGGAAGGTTTCGGTGAAATAGGCGCCGTAAATCACGCCCAGCGTGAGCACCCCGGCGCTGAACGGATCGATGTCGAGCTGCCGCCAACCCAGATAATCCGTTACCTGGTTAAGCCCGATTTGCAGGCTGTAAAACACCAACAGCATCAGCGCCAGATCGGGAATGCCGCGAATGACGGTGGTGTAGAGGGCAGCGATGGCGTATAACGCCCGGCTGGCGGAGATTTTGGCCAGCGCCATCATCAGACCAAGCAGCGTCGATACCACCAGCGCCCCCAGCGAAAGGCGCACGGTCATCAGGATGCCGTCGAGCAACATGTGGGCGTATCCCTGGGGAATAAACATCACGCATCTCCCTGTTTGTCTTACTGGTAGATGTCGATGGAAGGCGGGAAGTATTTGGCGGCAATTTTCTGGTAGGTGCCGTCGGCGCGCAGGGCGGCAATGGCACTATTGAGTTCGCCGGCCAGTTGGGTGTTTTCTTTGTCCACCGCGATGGCGCTGACACCGGTGCCGATCAGCGGGTCCTGGAGTTTTTCACCGGAGAAGGCGAAGCCTTTGCCTTTGTCGGTGCTCAGGAAACCGAGCTGCCCTTGAACTTCGCCGGTCAACATGCCGTCCAGACGCCCGGCGATCAGGTCGTTATAGACCAGATCCTGATTGCCGTAGGAGACGACGATAACGCCTTGCGGTGCCCAGCGCTGCCGGGCGAAGTTTTCCACGCTGGAGCCCTGCTCAACGCCGATGCGCTTGCCGGCCAACTGCGCGGGATCGGGCTGTAATCCACTGTTTTCCTTGACGATCAAGCGGGTGCCACCGCCGTGGACTTTATCGGTGAACAGTAGCAGTTTTTTGCGCGCCTCGGTAACGCCTATGGAAGCCAGAATGGCGTCGTATTTGCGTGCTTTTAACGCCGGCACCATGGTGGAAATTTCGGTTTCTATCCATTCGCAGCGTTTTTTTAGGTGGTCGCAAATCGCGTTGCCCAAATCAATTTCAAAACCGGTCATATTGCCGTCGCTGCCGCGATATTCGAACGGGGCATAGCCCAGCGCAGTGCCGAAACGCAGGGTATCGCTGGAAGCGGCATGAGAAAATAACGGGGATATTGAAAAGAGGAATGCCAATAAACAGAATGCGAGTTTTTTGTGTGGCAGTATTTTCATATTTTTCTCCTGAAAAATAGGCGGTAAATATAAATTGAAGTGTTGTTTTGTCCGTTTATTAAGTTTGCAATGGCTATGCCAATATTATTTGGTTTTTATAGTTCTTTGTTTTATATGGTTTTTATTGCTAATTTTCTTTGATCTAAAAAATATTTTATTGATGGCTTTAGGCGTCTATAAATTTATTTTTAATTTTTCGTGGTGTTTTTTTAATTACGCACTGAAAGAGTGCCGGTTGCACTAAAATGTTATTTTAAGGATGCGAACAGGGCGCTATAGGGGCAGATAATTCGTCGCCCCGATGCTTATTTTTGTGGGTATTTATTAAGGGTTGGACTGAGAGCCCCTCTCAGGGATGGCGAACTTTTATTTTCCCCCATCCGGTCAACGGAGGATCACCTGTCCTGCTCGATCCTGCCGGAGCCAGTCATTGCGTTATTTCTGCTCGTCACTTTGGTAAAACCACGCTGGTGGCTAAGCGACGAAACGAGTCCACGTGAGCGACTGGCAGCGGCCCTCATTTGAGAAAGGGGAGATATCTCCCTCTTTAGAAGCGTATTTTCAAAATATGACGGGACCATTCGGGTTGGTATCGCCGGTAGCTTTGAAATATTTTGTAATGTACCTACTTATTTAATTCCTGCCATCCCCACAAAGGATTCCCCGGAAAAAGTTAAAATCTTTTAATTAAAAAGGAGGAATTTATGCGTAAGTCGTTGGTCGCTGTTTTTATGGCGTCTTCAGTATTGCTGACCTGTGGTATCTCTCAAGCCGCAGATACTCATCAGACTAACCAGAAAGAAATCTGTAAAAAGCCACCAGAACCCCCGAAAGATAAAGATGGCACACCGTTACCGCCGCCAGACGGCAAAAAACCACCTGTCGGGAAAGATGGCAAACCGCTGCCTCCACCGGATGGTTGTATACCCCCTGAGTACGATAAATCCAGCAACTAATAAGGCTATCAGTGAACTGCAGGCCTGGCAGTTGGCTGGGCCTGATGGCAGTCAAACTATAGAACAGAGCAAATGAGTGTGAGTTTTCGTCTTTTACCCGCGATGGGGCTGGCCATTACAGCTGCGTTTTGCTCCCCCGCCGACACAATGCCGGGACCTGTGCCAGCCTGGCCGGAACCATGGTGGCCCCAGGGATCGTTGGGGCCGGTTATTATTCTATCTCCCTCTCCAGAGACGCTTCCTCCTCCGGAAAATACACTTTCCACAACCCGTATTCGGGGGCAAGAGATTCAGGCCTGCCTATATTACTGCTCTAAACCTGCAGGATATTATCCAAAGATTCCGCATTGCCCTAATGGGTGGATGAAAGTCGTTGTATCAAATTAGAAGATGGCAAATGAAAAGAATTTCTTTATTGAAAGTACTTGTTTTATTCAACAGTAAAAACTGACCGAATGCTGTTATCCGTGCCGTCTCGGATTGTCCTCCTGCAGGATATGCAGGCGTAAGAGTTGCGCCAGCGCAGCCTCATCCTTACGCTCAATGGCGTCTACCATCGCGAAATGTTCTTCTGATGACTGGACAATCCTGGCATGAGAATTCCATTGCCCCAGTGCCGCAGAGGGAACCCGGCTACGTAATTCAAAAATGAGTTCAATCATATCCTGGTTGGAACAGGGGGCGAGCAGCGCGCGGTGAAAAGCCAGATTAGATTCGTACTGCTGTAAAAGTGTGCCGTACTGGGTGTGATGCTCGAACTGCTCCGCGCACTGGCGCAGAACATCCAACTGCGGCGGTTGAATATGCGCTACGATGTCCGCTGCTGAGGCGCTTTCCAGGATTGCCCGGATGGCGGAAATGTTACGGCGTTGCTGCTCATTAGGCGTATAAACATGGTAACCCCGATTAGGAACGTGCTGTACCAGCCGTTCAATCACCAGTTGATCCAGAGCCCGGCGCACCTCGCTACGGGTGCACTGATAACGTTCAGCCAGTTCCACCTGTTTTAGCCATGAACCTGGCTGAAATTCCCCGGTATTGATGTCCATCGCGAGGCGATTGGCAGCATGCACCAGTGCGCTTTTGCGGTGCGTCATATCTACTGTTCCTTCTGTTGTTTCCGGTTTCTTATGCTGCTGCTCCGTCAATGGATAATGACGGGTTCACTCTTTTTCCGCCAGCGTAAACCATACCGTTATCATTTTTTTATCTGACCGGAAGGTGAATTGTGACATGAACCAGATCTTTTGTTAATAAATTGTTTTTTAAATTGGCGCCAATTTTGGTTTTATGTTTGAATCGAATTTAAACAGCCAATGAATGAGCAAACAATTTATGCAAGATACTGATATAAAAAGAAATACAGAAGATGCTGCCGTGCGTGGCCTGGCGCTTTACTACCGAGGCAGCACCACCATCTTTTCCAGCCAGCACGATCCCCGCTTTCAGTATTGCCTGTATGTTCCGCCTGGTTTTGATGATGACAAAACCGGCTACTGCCTGATTGTGGCCATGCACGGGACCGGTCGCTCAATGGTGCAGTATCGCGACGCCTTCGCCGAGTTTGCCCGCTACAACCGCTGCGTCGTGCTGGCTCCGCTGTTTCCGGTTGGGCCGTTAGGCGACGGCAATTCCCATGGCTTTAAGTACATCATCGAGCAGGATATCCGCTATGACCAGGTGCTACTGGCGATGATCGATGAAGTCAGCGCCCTGCTGGAATATGACTTCGGCAGGTTTCTGCTGTTTGGGTATTCCGGCGGAGGACATTTTGTTCACCGCTTCCTCTACATTCATCCGGAAAAACTGCGCGCTGTTTCTGTCGGCGCGCCGGGTTCCGTTACGTTGCTCGATGACAGCAAAGCCTGGTGGCCTGGCATACAGAATTTTGAGCAGATTTTCGGGAAGCCGCTGAATTACAGCGCTTTGCGTGACGTAGCTGTACAACTGGTGGTGGGGAAGGTGGATCTGGAAACCTGGGAAATCACCCATAAGCCTGGCGGTCGCTACTACATGCCGGGATGTAACGATGCCGGAGTTACCCGCATTGAGCGCAACACTGCGTTGCTGAATAGCCTGCGCGAACACGGCGTCAACGCCGTTCAGGATATTGTTCCGAACGTCGGCCATGACGGGATGAAAGTTCTGGAGCAGGTAAAAGATTTCTTCCTGCGGGTTTTACAGGCTAATCGCTGAGGAAAACACAACGTGACGCAACCTTTTCCATTAATTGAAATTTCCGGCACGCCCTATGAGCGCGGCTGCCAGTATGGCGAACAAGCAAAAGCGCGCATTCACGCCAGCGTTGCCATCTACGGCGACCAGCTTGACGCCCTGCACATTACGCAGGCGCAGCGCGAAGATCTGATCAACAGCTTCAGCGCCATCATCCGCGATTTTGACGCCGATTATCTTGACGAGATGCGGGGCATTGCCGCGGCGTCAGGCGTGCCGCTGGAAGCCATTGTGATGATTAATGCCCGGACCGAAGTGATAGCCCAGGCGCGTAACATGCAACATTGTGGGACGCCGCATGATGACGCAATAAAAGACGGTTGTACGGGGGCGGTGATCCTGCCGGAACGCAGCCATCACGGTAAGCTTATCCACGGGCAGAACTGGGACTGGCGCGCCGAATGCGCAGAGAGTTCCGTGGTGGTCAAAATCAAACGCGAGCAGGGGCCGGACGTGCTCACCTTCGTTGAGGCGGGAGGTCTTGGACGTAGCGGAATGAACAGCGCGGGGATTGCCATTACCGCCAACTATCTTCGCTGCGAGCGTGACTATCAGCAGCAGGGTGTTCCCCTGTCGCTGATTCGACGCAAAGCGCTGGAACAACAACATATGGCGCTGGCGATGAAAGTGGTCGCCACCACACCGAAATCCTGCTCCAACAACATGATCCTCAGCACCAAAGAAGGTTTTGCCATCGACTTTGAGTGCGCGCCGGATGAAAGTTTCACCCTTTACCCGCAAAACGGTCTGCTGGTACACGCCAACCACTGGGACAGCCTGGCGGCGCGCTGCAAAGTGCGCGAAGAGGGGATCGATGCGTCGCCGGATTCTCTGTATCGGGGATGGCGCGTCAGCGAATTGCTGAAAGCTATAGAAAAGCCCGGCGAAGCGGAGATGAAAAGCGCCTTTTTCGATGATTTCGGCACGCCATATTCCGTGTGCCGCCCGCCTCGTCCCGGTTTCAGCAGCGATCTCTCTGCCACCGTGGCGATGATTGTTATGACGCCTGCGGATGGTGTGATGGACGTAGCACCACTTCCGGCGCTGAACCGCAACTTTACACGTTACACGCTCGACTAATTGAGAGGCTGGTATGAAAAAGTTTTTATCTGCGGTAGCTCTGCTTATGCCGGGATTGATGGCGCAGGCGGCAGACAATAATGTGATCCGTTTTGCCCTGAATCAGGATATCCGAAGCAGCCAGCCGGGCGTGAACCGTGATGGCAACACCGATGATGTGTTGATGCACGTTGTAGAAGGTCTGGTCGGGTATCGCGAAGACGGCACCGTCGGGCCGATGCTTGCCTCCTCATGGGACGTCAGCGATGAGGGAAAAACCTATACCTTTCATCTGCGCGACGGCGTGAAATTTCATAATGGCGACACCATGACAGCGCAGGACGTTGTATGGAGCTGGAAACACTGGAATGACCCGAAGACTCAGTGGCGATGTTTGCGTGAATTCGACGGCAGCGGCCTGATTCATGTGACGGATGTCAGCACGCCGGATAACAGCACGGTAGTGATGAAGCTTGCAAAACCGGTGGCGTTGTTCCTTGATACGCTGGCGCGCACCGACTGTGGCGCCGCGGCCGTCATCAGCCCAAAATCCGTCGCGCCGGATGGCTCCTGGAGTTCGCCGATAGGTACCGGTCCCTTCGTTTTTAGCGACTGGAAACATGGGGAATATGTCTCGTTAAAGCGGTTTGCCGATTACAGTGCCTTGCCGGGTAAACCGGATGGGTTTGTCGGCGGTAAAAAAGCGCTGGTGGATGAGGTGCGCTTTATGGCCGTGCCGGATGCGGCGACGGTAAAAGCAGGTCTGCAATCCGGCGCGGTGGATCTGGCTCAGGTCAGTCCGATTGATGGCAGCGATCTGAAAAAAGATCCCAATATTGCCCTCGAAGTGGCACCAAACGCCCAGCGTCACGTAATGCTGATTCAGACTGACGATCCACTGCTGAAAAACGTCAAGCTGCGCCAGGCGATTGCCTCCGCGCTGGACAGTGAACAAATTGCGCTCGGCACCAGCCAGAATATGGCTCACGCATCAAACTCCAATATCTCTGTGGCCTCGGCGTTTTACAGCAATGTGCAGAAACAAGGCTACACGTACGATCCGGCGCGCACCCGACAGTTGTTGAAAGAGGCCGGGTATAAGGGGGAGCCGCTGGAGATTATTGCCAACAAACGCGCCACGGTGCCGAGTTTTGATATGGCGATTATCATTCAGGCGATGCTGCAAGGGGCGGGCATAAATGCGCACGTCACGACGATGGAGTGGGCGACGCAGCTGGAACGTTATCAGTCCGGGCGCTATCAGATGATGACCTTCACCTATTCTGCTCGTTTCAATCCTGCGCTGGCATTTGAGCAGATTACCGGCGACAAAACCAAACAGAAACGCAAGGTATGGGGCGATCCGCAGGCCATTGCGATGACCGATAAACTGGCCACCCTTGACGATCCAGCACAAATTCAGGCGCTGACGGATAAACTCCATCAGCAGATGATTGCGGATGTCCCGCTGATTATCTTCTATCCGGGGCTGGATATTGTCGCGCACCGCAAGGCTATCAGCGGCTATAAATCCTGGCTGGCAGCAGCGGCGCGTTTGTGGAATGTCAGCAAAGCCTGATGAGATAAGGAGACGCGCATGTTGCAGTTTCTGCTTACCCGAATTTTAACTGCCATTCCCACGTTATTACTGGTGACGGTACTGGTCTTTTTACTCACCCGCATGGTGCCGGGCGACCCGGCGCTACTGATGCTGGGGGATATGGCGACGGAAGCGAGCCTGGCTGACCTGCGTCACAGCATGGGGCTGGATCAGGGAATGGTACAGCAGTTCATTATCTGGTTCGGGAACGTGTTGCAGGGCAATTTTGGTCACTCGATTCAGAGTGGCCAGGAGGTCTTACCGCTTATCCTGCAACGTTTCGGCGTGACGCTTAGCGTGGTGCTGGTGGCGATTGTGATCGCCTCGCTGCTGGCTATCCCCGCCGGAATGCTGGCGGCATGGAAGCAGAACTCAACGCTTGATACCGGGCTGGTGATGTTTTCCACTTTTTTGCTCTCCATTCCCAGCTTCTGGATGGGGCTGCTCATTCTGTTGCTGTTTGGTCTTAAGCTGGGTTGGTTACCCGTGGTGGGGTATGTCTCGTTAAGCGACAACCTGAAGGCCGGCGTGTTGTATCTGCTGATGCCGGTGATGACGCTTGTGCTGGTGGAGGTCGGGGCGCTGGTGCGCATGATGCGCGCCAGTACGCTGGAAGTGCTGCGGCTGGATTATGTTTCCCACGCCCGTGCTAAAGGGCTGCGCGAGCGTACTGTCCTGTCGCGTCATGTCTTCCCGAATGCCTTTGGTCCGACGTGGACGCTGATTGGCTTAACGCTTGGCAACCTGCTGAGTGGCGTTGCGGTGACGGAAACGGTGTTCAGCCTTCCTGGTCTGGGGCGTTTGCTGGTCGATGCCATTTATGCTCGCGATTATCCGGTTATCCAGGGCTGCATGTTGTTTATCGCCACGCTCTATGTGCTGACCAATCTGCTGATTGATGCGCTTTATCCGCTCTTTAACCCGAGGGTTTCCGCCTGATGAAAAGACGAATGGCTCTCGCGCCCAATGCGCTTTTGGGGATGACGTTGCTTGGTGTCATCCTGCTGGCAGGTGTAGTGGGCTTTTTCTGGACGCCGTTTGATCCCGGTCGGATCAACATCCTGGCGCGCTTGCAGGCACCGGGCAGTCAGTTCCTGCTCGGGACGGATGAGTATGGCCGCGATGTCCTCAGCCGGCTGCTGGCCGGAGCCAGCGCCAGTATAACTATCTCACTGGTGACGGTCAGTTTCGCGTTGCTGGCCGGTATTGTTCTGGGGCTTATCAGCGGCTATCTGCGGGGCGTGGTGGACCGCGTCATCATGATGGTGACCGATACGCTGTTGGCATTCCCTGGCATCCTGCTGGCGCTGGGGCTGTTAAGCATTCTCGGCAATAACCGCTACGGCATCATTCTCGCGCTGGGGCTGGCGTATACACCGTCGGTGGTGCGAATCGTGCGCGGAACCGTAATGGGATTGCGTGAAGCCGATTTTGTTGCCGCCGCACGGATAATGGGTCATAACGAACTGACCATTCTGCGCAGGCACGTCCTGCCGAATTGCCTCGCGCCGCTGACCGTGCTGGCAACCTCGATGCTCGGCTGGGTGTTGATTTCTGAAAGTGCGCTCTCTTTTTTAGGTCTTGGCGTGCCGCCACCGGAACCGACCTGGGGCAATATGCTGGCGGCAAGCCGTAGCTATCTGGCGCAGGCCCCCTGGCTGGCGCTGCTGCCGGGGGGCTGTATCTCTCTGGCGTTGCTGGGCGTCAATATGCTTGGCGATGCGTTACGTGATTATCTTGACCCGAGGATGCATTGATGAACAACCCGACGCCATTATTGCAGGTCACCAACTTACGGGTAACTGCGGCGGAGCGTGAAGTGGTGAAAGGTCTCTCCTTTTCCCTGGCGCCGCGCGAAGTGCTGGCCGTGGTGGGCGAGTCTGGCAGTGGTAAGACGCTGGCGATGCGCTCCTTAATCAAACTCTTGCCTTCAGGCATCAGCAGCCTCGCGGATTCTCTGATATTTGACGGACAGGATTTACAGCAACTGAGCCAGGAGCAACTGCGGAATCTGCGCGGCGCGGGTATTGGCATGGTGTTTCAGGAGCCGATGACTTCCCTGAACCCGGCGATGACGATAGGCCGTCAGCTTGATGAAGGCTTGGTTTTGCATAGCCAACTGACAGAGCGTGAACGGCGCGAAAAGATTATTGCCATGCTGGAGCGCGTGGGCTTAACGGATGCCGCGAATTTGTTGGGTCGTTATCCCCATGAGTTTTCAGGGGGAATGCGCCAGCGCGTGATGATTGCCGCCGTGATGCTGCTGGAGCCGAAACTGATTATTGCCGATGAGCCGACGACGGCGCTTGACGTGCTGGTTCAGCACGAAGTCATGGAGCTGATGTTGTCGCTGACGGCTGAAAAGGGCAGTGCGGTGATCCTGATCAGCCATGATTTATCGATGGTGGCGCGCTATGCCTCACGCATTATGGTGATGGAGCAGGGGGAACTGGTGGAGCAGAATGATAGCCAGCGCCTGTTGGCAGATCCACAGCATCCTTATACCCGACGGCTGCTGGAAGCCTTGCCGGTGCGCCAGCCTGCCCCGGATCGGCAACGATTACTGGCGGCGGAAAGCGTGATCGCCTTGACTGATGTCGAGATTACCTACACGGGGCGTAAAGCGTGGTTTCGTCCGGCTTCGGTAACGAAGGCGGTGCAGGGTGTCAGTTTTAATGTGCGGGCGGGGGAGACGGTTGCGCTGGTGGGGGCGAGTGGTTCAGGTAAAACCACTATCGGCAAATTGATCGCCGGGATGTTAAAGGCCAGCAGCGGGACGCTGGCGTTTCGTGGACATCTGGTGACGACGTCGGATAAGAAGCTGGTCTCCACCTGGCGTCGTGAATGCCAGATGATTCAGCAGGATCCGTTTTCCTCGCTCGATCCGCGGATGTATATCGCAAAGATCCTCGAAGAGCCGCTATTGCTGGTAGAGACCATGAATCGCAGCATTCGCCAGCAGCGGGTACGCGAAGTGCTTGAAGAAGTGGGGTTGGGGGAGATGTTTTTGTCCCGTTACCCGCATCAACTGTCGGGAGGGCAACGTCAGCGGGTGGCGATCGCCCGGGCAATTATTCGCCGCCCTGCGTTTATCATTGCAGATGAACCCACCTCAGCGCTGGATATGACCGTACAAAAACAGATCCTGCAATTGTTAAAACGCTTACAGGATCACTATGGGTTCGCCTGTCTTTTCATCACCCACGATCTCGGGGCGGTCGAGCAGGTTGCAGACCGCATCCTTGTCATGGAGCAAGGGGTTCTGGTGGAAAGCGGCTGGAGTGACGACGTGCTGGATAACCCGCGTCATCCCTACACACAGCGGCTACTGCGTTGTCTGCCGGTGTTGAAACCGCTCAATCAGGGCGGGTATCAGCTACAGCAACAGCCCGCATGAACCCGGGTTTTAAAACATCATTAATTTGCCGGAAGGATCAGCGCCCGTATACTGGCGGGCCCGTGCTGATCGGTCGGGAACCTGGGCCCAACCGGGAATTGACGAATACCTGGCTGCCTGTAACCTCATTCATATAGCGCAAAACGCCGCTGGTTTCTCCATGTGAATGATGGTTGTGGGGGGATTGACTCGCTTCGCTCGCCCTGCGGGCAGATTCCTCGCAGGCTCGTCATCTGTCCAACGGGCAGTTGCCCGTTGTCGAACCCCGGTCG
>FOAY01000031.1 GCA_900109485.1 Kosakonia sacchari
TAAAGGTGCCGCCACGGCTTTCGATTTCCCATGTAATAGGTCATTTAAAGGGTAAAACGGCACTTCGATTGTTCAGTAAATTTCCCTACCTGCGAAAGAACAAGCTATGGGGAAATCATTTTTGGGCACGAGGTTACTGCGTGGATACCGTAGGTATAAACGAAGAAATGATCAGAAAGTATGTTAAGTATCAGGAAAAACATGAAGTTGAAGAGAGCCAGCTCCCACTAAAAGAGGTGTGAAGGGAAGGCTCTCAGAGTCTGGACTTAGTACGCCCCTATGGGGCGTTATCAATGCCACCTGCTATGCAGGTGGTTTTTTACGATCTATTGGATAAGTTAATTTTTTGATTAGTATTAATACGTTATGCTTTGCCCTCTAAAATGAGGGCAGGGTATTTTATTCAAAATTGCTGCATGAACGAGTAAGGTTTAATATTCTTTAAAGAGGAGATCGATAACGTTATTTATCATTTCAATCAGCATTTCTTTATTTCCGTTCTCATCAAGAGATTGTAATGCAGTGCGTTGCGATAATCCTGCAAAGATGGATGCAATGATTTCCATACGTGTGTGTAGCTGCTTAATTTCATGCTCATCATTTTTTTTAGTTCTTTTAAGTAATTGCTCATTGAAACTGCTGCTAATGGCGTTATGGGACTCCTGAAGTACTTGTGAAACGTTAGGGTTTCGTACCGCTTCGGCAGCAATTTCAAGCCATAAACTAATAAACTCTGGAGAGGTATGAAGCTCAACCATGCGTGCCGTTTGCCTTTTAAGCGCCACGGCTAATTTCTCATCGGCTGGCGACAAGGCAATATCATTAATCAGTTCAAATATGGTGCTTTCCTGTTGCGCTACCAGGGCTTCCACGATGGCTTCTTTGTTAGCAAAATGATAATAAATGTGCCCGGGGCTCATGCCGGCCTCTTTCGAAATTTTAGCAATACTGCATCCATGAAACCCCTGGTCACGGAAACATTTGGCCGCCGCATCGAGTACTTGCTTTCTCCTGTCTTTGCTTTTCACGCCAATTTCTTCGTCCTGTACATTGCTCATTTATTAGCCTCTTTAATATCTCTTGCAAGTCATATTTTAGTATGAATATACTAGAATGAATATTCAAACTACAGAGAGATCGCTCATGATGTTTGTGCCTTTTCGTCCTGCATATCCGGCGCTGTCAGTTCTCTTGTCGCTTACACTTCTCGGATGTGATCAGCCACAGCGGCCCGTTCAAAATTCGATTCCTGAAGTGGGAGTTGTGACGGTAAACGCAGCAAATGTCACGTTGACCACTGAACTCCCTGGTCGTACCTCGTCTTTCAGGACTGCTGAAGTACGTCCTCAGGTTGGCGGTATACTTCAAAAAAGATTGTTCGATGAAGGAACCCTTGTTGAAGCCGGACAGGCATTGTATCAGATTGATCCTGCTCCTTATCGGGCGACGCTTGCTAAAGCGGAAGCGAGCCTGGAATCATCAAAACTTTTAGCTCAACGATATGATCGCCTGGTGAAAACGGGAGCAATAAGCCAGCAGGATCGGGATGATGCACGTTCAACCTGGTTACAGGCGCAGGCTGATGTTGACTCCGCTCGCATTGATTTAGGTTATACACAAATAATCGCTCCAATATCTGGCCGTATCGGGCGCTCTTCCGTGACTCAGGGAGCGTTGCTGACCGCCAATCAGACTACTGCTCTTGCAACCATCCAGCAGCTTGATCCTATCTATGTTGATATTCCGCAATCTTCAACGGCACTTCTTAAATTGCAGGATGAATTTGCCGCAGGCCGCTTGAAACGAAATGGCGACCAACAGGCTGAAGTCAAACTCACCCTCGACAATGGCACTGAATATTCGCATCCGGGCCGAATAAAACTTTCAGAAGTAACAGTAGATGAAAGTACGGACTCTGTAATTATACGCGCCGAGTTTCCTAATCCGGACGGACGGCTGCTGCCGGGTATGTTCGTCCGCGCCAAATTACAAGAAGGGGTGAACGAGAATGCCCTGCTTGTTCCACAAAGAGGAATCACCCGTGATCCGACTGGGCAGGCCTCGGCTCTTGTCGTTGGCAAAGATAGCAAGGTGATCCGCAAAACGGTTGTTACCGATCGCGTTGTAGGTAATCAGTGGCTAATACGAGACGGGTTGCAAAGTGGCGATCGTGTCATTGTGGATGGAACGCAAAAAGCCCAGCCAGGTAGTGAAGTCAAGATTGTTCAGGCGACGTCTCCCGCGCTTGAAGTCGCTAATCAGCCTAAGTAAGGAGCCGTAATGTCACGTTTTTTTATTGACCGCCCCGTACTTGCATGGGTTGTAGCCATTATTATTATGCTGGCTGGCGTGCTTTCTATAATCAAATTACCTATTAACCAGTACCCTAATATTGCTGCTCCTGCGATTGCCGTGACGGGATCTTATCCGGGAGCATCGGCAGATACCGTTCAGGATACTGTGGTGCAAGTTATCGAACAGCAACTGAATGGTCTTGATAATTTGCGCTATCTAAAATCTGAGAGTAATTCGGATGGCTCATTCACCATTACAGTCACCTTTAATCAAGGAACAGACCCGGATATTGCTCAGGTTCAGGTACAAAATAAACTATCGCTGGCAACGCCTCTAATACCGGATGAAGTTCAGAATCAGGGGATCCGGGTTGCTAAATATCAGATTAACTTTTTAATTCTTGCCGGACTTGTTTCCACTGATGGTCGTATGAGCAGCTTTGACCTCGGTGATTATCTGGTTTCTCACATCCAGGATCCGTTAACCCGTATTACCGGGGTGGGTGATTTCACTATGTTGGGGTCCCAGTATGCGATGCGTATCTGGATGGATCCGAATAAGCTGAATGGATATAAACTTACCCCGTTGGATGTCAGCTCTGCTATTCAGGCGCAAAACGTACAGGTATCCGCGGGCCAGTTAGGTGGTTTACCAACCAATGAAAATATTGAACTGAGTGCAACTGTCATTGGCAAGACCAGATTCACAACTCCTGAACAATTTGAAAATATACTTCTGAAGGTTCAGCCCGATGGATCCCGTGTGTTACTTAAGGATGTGGCCAAAGTAAAACTGGGATCTGAGAGTTTCTCAATACAATCAAAATATGGCAAAGATCTTCCCAGTACAGCTATTGCGTTACGCCTGGCAACCGGTGCCAATGCGCTGGACACCATTAAAGCTGTCAAAGCAAAGCTGGATGAGCTTAAGCCTGGTTTACCGGAAGGCGTGGAGATTATTTATCCTTACGATACGTCTCCTGTTATAAGTGCCTCAATAGAGGGAGTGGTGCATACCCTTATTGAAGCGATAGTCCTCGTTTTTGTCGTGATGCTGCTTTTTTTGCAAAACTGGAGAGCAACACTTATTCCTACACTCGCCATTCCGGTCGTTTTGCTGGGCACGTTCGGCATTATGGCCGCATTTGGTTTTACAATTAATATATTAACCATGTTTGGCCTGGTACTCGCTATCGGACTTCTCGTCGACGATGCCATCGTTGTTGTGGAGAACGTCGAGCGACTGATGGAAGAAGAGAAGCTTCCGCCGCTCGAAGCGACCCGAAAATCGATGGAACAGATTTCTGGTGCTCTGGTCGGTATTGGTCTGGTTCTTTCCGCTGTATTTCTTCCGATGGCGTTTTTCGGTGGTTCAACAGGTGTGATTTATCGCCAGTTCTCTATCACTATTGTTTCTGCGATGGCGTTGTCGGTGCTCGTTGCGCTAATTTTTACTCCGGCATTATGCGCAACGATCCTGAAACAGACGCATCATGGTGCGCAGGCTAAAAAGGGATTTTTCGGCTGGTTTAACCGTAAATTTGAACGCGGCACTTCGCTTTATCGCAATGGTGTCGAACGTACATTGAGGGCCAGAAAACGAGCGATGCTTTTCTTTCTGGCAATCGTCGCTTTACTTATTGCGCTATTCCCACAAATACCAACGTCATTCCTGCCTGATGAAGATCAGGGAAATCTCTTTGTGCAGGTACAGATGCCCCCAAACAGCAGTGCGGAGCAGACCCAGAAAGTATTAACCAAAATATCGGAGTATTTTCTGACCCAGGAAAAAGACATGGTTGCCACGACAATGCTTGTCAATGGATTTAACTTTGCAGGGCGTGGCCAGGGTTCCGCTATGGTATTTGTGGGACTTAAGCCATGGAATGAAAGGAAAGGTTCGGTATTTGAACTGGCTGGCAGGTCAATGGGATATTTCAGCACAATAAAAGAGGGAACGGTTATTTCTTTCGCCCCCCCGGCGGTGATGGAATTGGGTAATGCCACTGGTTTTAACCTGTTTATTCAGGATACCACCGGAGGCGGACATGAAAAATTAATGCAGGCGCGGAATATGTTTCTTGGGATGGCTGCCCAAAAT
Organism: Kosakonia sacchari; assembly: GCA_900109485.1. Taxonomy (GTDB): domain Bacteria; phylum Pseudomonadota; class Gammaproteobacteria; order Enterobacterales; family Enterobacteriaceae; genus Kosakonia; species Kosakonia sacchari_B. The sequence goes on from FOAY01000031.1 coordinate 4,396, forward strand.
CCCGCACTGAAAATGGTTCGACCCAACGGTATGAATGATGAGCCACAATATCAAATTCTGATTGATGACGAGAAAGTCCAGGCTCTGAAACTCAGTCTCTCTGACGTAAATAACACGATGTCCGCAGCCTGGGGTTCAACGTATGTGAATGACTTCAATGATCGCGGACGTGTTAAAAAAGTTTATATCCAGGGGGACGCCAGCTCACGTATTTCTCCGCAAGATTTCGATAAATGGTACGTACGTAATAGTGACGGAGAGATGGTCTCATTCTCGTCGTTCGCCAGTGGGAAATGGACTTATGGTTCGCCGAAACTGGAGCGTTATAACGGTTTACCGGCAGTTGAACTTCTTGGCGAACCCGCACCGGGTTATAGCTCCGGGGATGCGATGAAGGCGGTGGAAGAGATCGCGGCAAAATTGCCACCAGGTTTAAATGTTGCCTGGACAGGTCTTTCATTTGAAGAGCGTCTTTCAGGCTCGCAAGCACCAGCGCTTTATGCTCTGTCGCTAATAATTGTATTCCTCTGTCTGGCAGGTCTTTATGAAAGCTGGAGTATTCCTTTCTCAGTAATGTTAGTCATACCGCTGGGTGTTATTGGCGCTGTCAGTGCGACGCTTTTACGAGGATTGGGGAACGATGTTTTCTTCCAGGTTGGGTTATTAACGACGATTGGTCTGTCTGCAAAGAATGCGATATTAATTGTTGAATTTGCGCGCGATCTTCATGAAAAAAATGGAATGTCATTTTCGCAGGCAGCTATTGAGGCAGCCAGAGTCCGCTTACGACCCATTATTATGACATCACTGGCATTTATTGTTGGTGTTATTCCTCTCGCTATTGCTTCGGGAGCCAGCTCTGGAAGCAAACATGCCATTGGTACTGGCGTTGTTGGCGGGATGCTTACAGCGACCGTATTAGCTATTTTTTATATCCCGCTGTTTTATGTTCTTGTTGCTGGTTTTTTTACCAGGAACAGAAGCAAAAAAGAAGCATTAACTATTGCTGAAGAAAAATAGCCGTATGTAAGGTATTGGTATCCATCAGGGATACCAATACTAAAATCCTCAATCTGCGCAGTAATGTTTATACGATAAATTTTAATTTATTCTGGAGGCTTGAAAATGGCCAGACGAACCAAGCAAGATGCTGAAGAAACCCGCGAGCATATTCTGGATGCGGCTGAGCAATGCTTCCGGGATTCAGGTATTTATCGCACAACGTTACAGATGATAGCAATGAAAGCTGGCTGTACGCGAGGCGCTATTTATTGGCATTTCAGGGAAAAGAACGATCTTTTTAAACAGGTTATTGAGCGTACGCCGCTATTACTTTTTACGGAAGTTGAAGATCTGGTAATGCGTGCAGAATCTGTTATAGCGTTACGTCACTGTTTGTTGAGGGAAATTGAATGCGTTAAGAGAAATAAACATCTTCGAAATGTTATCGAGATGACTGTCTTCCGCTGTGAATATCCTGACGAAGTCAATGATAATGATATTCTGGTGGGGGATAAGATGGATAAATTATTCGTCATGATAGATTCTGTTTTATCCGAAGCCCAAAAAAATGGAAGGATTCATGCTGATATTTCGACAACAATACTCAGCTCGATGATTTTCTATGTTTTTATGGGGGCGCTCAGGTCGATAGTTATGATGCCAAACGATACGTTACTTTATCGTTACTCTCAATCAGCGCTGGATTTCGCTTTTGATATGGCTATTGGGAATAAGGCGGTGTGTAATGAAAAATGATTTTATTTATGATCTTACCGAATGGATAGAATCTCAACTCGCATCAAAATTATCCCTGGATATTGTGGCGGCTAAGTCAGGATATTCGAAATGGTATTTACAGCGGGTTTATCATGCGTTAACGGGAGTTACTCTAAGCAGGTATATCCGGCTAAGAAAATTATCCGCTGCTGCTGCTGAATTACAGATAACTAAAACACATATTCTCGATATTTCTTTAAAGTATGGTTTTACTACGCAGCAGGCTTTCACCCGCTCATTCAAAAATTACTTTCATCAGACCCCTGCAAAGTATAGAAACAACAATGAATGGGATTGTTCACAGCTCTATCCGCCATATCAGAGGATAATACATCCGGTACCCGAACCGGACATTATTTCATTACCAGAACAAATTTTTCTCGGCATAGAACACTCTTTTCCTTGTGCTTTTGAAGAGATCGTTAAGTTCAATATAGATGTTCGAATGAATTTTTTTAACCGGTATCTCAGGGACTACCAGGAGCTACCTTCTTACGTCTATGGTATCAGTCATTTTGAACCGAACATCGCAATAAATTCAGGTGTTGTTATCAAGTACTTTACAGCAATAGATTATCAGAATTTATATTCCATGAAGAGTAAAGTACAAAAAATAATAATCCCTGAAGGTCATTATGCACAATTTAATTATTCGGGTACAAAAGCCGGATTTCAGAAATTTATTATGGACGTGAACCGTTATCATTTGCCCAGGTTAGATATCACAAGGAGAAAGGGGAATGATATAGAACGTTATTTTCTTTCCGGGCCGAAGAGACATTCATTACATTCAAGTTTTATAAGTTGTAGCTATTTAGTGCCCTGTGCGGATGTATTACATAAATCTGTTTCAGGCAGATTTATGTAATACGTGTATAAAGCGATAGTTTCAAATAGTCAGGCGCTCTTTCTATGCTAGTCACCTGGCTTAAAATTCAGACATTGCAATATGATTATCCTCAGAAGGGTAGGTTATGAAGAAAAATCTATTTATTGTTATACCGGTACTCTTCAGTCTAACGGCCTGTAACTTACAGCCGAAGTATGAACGCCCATCTGTACCTATTTCCGGAAAATGGGCGAGTAATGCGCATACGAATAGAACTTCAGATCTTGCATGGCAAAAGTTTTTCGATGATGACACATTAAAACTACTGGTAGAATTATCCCTTAAAAATAATAGAGATCTCAGAGTTGCTGCTTTAAATATAGAGTCAGCCAGAGCACAGTACAGGATTGAAAGAGCCGCTTTATTACCAACCATCGAGGCTAATGGTAGCCAGACTTCGGCCCATCTGCCTGGCAATCTGTATTCTACGCAGACTTCCGGGCCTGTGTCATACCAGCAGTATGAAGCGAATCTTGGTGTAACATCCTGGGAAATTGACTTCTTTGGCCGACTTAGAAGTTTGAAAGCACAGGCGCTCGAAAATTATCTTTCGACTGAGGCTACTGCTCACGCCACACAAATTAGTCTTGTATCAGAGGTCGTATCGGGCTATTTGACTCTTTGCGCAGATAAAGATTTACTTAATGTGGCAACAGATACTGCTACAAGTCAGCGTAAAACGTATGATCTGACTAAACAACGGTATGAGATGGACATCGCAAATGAACAGGATCTTGCTCAGGCGGAAACTTCCTTAAGAAGTGCTGAGGCTGAAGTTTACCAATACACCCGTCAGGTGAAACAGGATACCAATGCTTTACAGCTATTACTTGGTACTAATGTACCGGCCAATATTGTAGAAAATGCGACTTTACTTAAGACATGGAATTTCCCGGCGTTGCCTGATGGAATATCGTCAGAAGTACTGACAAACAGGCCGGATATCATTGTTGCCGAACATACCCTTAAGGCAGCTAATGCGAATATTGGCGCGGCCAGAGCCGCTTTCTTCCCTACCATCAGCCTTACTGCTTCCGGAGGATCGGCTTCAGATAGCCTTGGACATTTGCTTGAAGGGGGCACCGCTGCCTGGTCATTCGTTCCCAGCATAAGTGTGCCAATATTTGATGGTGGAAAAAACAAGGCAAATCTGGACGTTGCAGAAGTCTCCAAAAGAATTGAAATAGCGAATTATGAAAAAGCGATACAGCAGGCATTTAAGGAGGTGTCAGATGCCTTAGCGGGTCAAGCGACCTATAAGCATGAACTGGCTGCTCGGGTACAAGATACTGCGGCAAATCAGCGCTACTACACTCTTGCAAATAGTCGATATCAGGAAGGTGTGGATGGATATCTCAATGTCCTTGTCGCTGAACGTTCTTTATTTCAGGCAAGGAAAACTGAAATTTCGACTCGTTTAAGTGAAATAACACAGCAGGTTACTCTTTATAAAGTTCTCGGCGGCGGCTGGAAAGCATAGCACCTGAATCAAGAAATGACGGCAAATTGCCGTCATTTGACTTTTTATCGCCTTAGCCTTAGGCAACAGAATGAAATGAGAGAGTAATATTAATTTTTCATTTAAGGTGGAAAATATTTTTTAACTGAGACGGCTACTGGCTGCATTAAGGGAGAAGGGGATTTCAGATATTTGTGGTCGTTCGAATTATATAACAACTGTCTTTACTAAAGAATAATAGAATTTTTTGCTTCTTTTTATGGCTATTACTTAATAATAACTCTATTGTAAAATACAATCGCCTGAATTTTACTTTCTAAATAAAAGGTAAATAAGGTAACCTGTGAGTAATATACATGCAATATTTATGACAGCCAGTCCCATAGCTACACCAACAATGCTGCATCTAAACAAATAATTGAATAGTACATACTCTGTCAATTGTGAAAAATAGAACGACAATAACATTATTAACATACTAAAAAAGAGAATGGAGAAGCATGTTAATAAATAATTTTTAGCTTTTGATTTTTTCATGATCATTATTAATGATTTTTAGTGTGAAAATTATATTAGTCATTTACTTGCCTGGTTTTAGCCGTTTTATTTTATAAGATTTCAACGGGAAGCTTATTGAGAAAGAGGTTAGTATAATCATACTAATCCCTCTGCGATTGTCAACCTTCTTGTCGGAAGAGTGAGGCAGTTTTGTAAATATATAGTGAGTTTACTTATTGTTTTTTAATAAATACTGCCGTTTTACCTTGTTATAATGAAAATATTAGGCGTTGTGATTTTATTCAAGGAATCGGAGGCTTAACGATTGCCTGCGTATTCATTCGCAGCTGTAGTTCACGGCTGAAGGAAAGGGAATGAATCCATTCTTTAATATAGGGGAAGTGCTGTTTACTGAGTCCCGCAGATCAGTGCATTCAGTTTTCAATCGCTGAACGGCTGAACCCTGATTTAGACGTGAGCTACCTGGATTGACACGCAGATACAGATCGTGCGAATCAGAGACTTTATAAGGTTTACAAGAAGGTATTTGGTAGCCACTTCATAATTGAACTGAAATGACGTCAGATTGGACTGCCGATGTTTCCCGATGCGGAGGGCAAACTGAAAAGGCACCGGGAAGGGTTCTCACGCTCACCTTTTGAATCTGTATCAAGCTAGAGATTCGCGAAGAGGATGAAAGCAGGAATTTGGCTCCTCTGACTGGACTCGAACCAGTGACATACGGATTAACAGTCCGCCGTTCTACCGACTGAACTACAGAGGAATCATGTGAACGGGGCGCATAGTACTGGCCCCGTACTGGTGTGTCAACACTAAATTTAACCCGCTGATTCAATTGGCTAATTAAAGAACAGCGTGCTGTTTTAATGTACCTGGTTTATCCCTTCGTTGTAACCGCCGGTCTGGCTACGCAGGCGGTTGAGCGGATCCTGCTGGTAGAAGTGGCAGAAGCGCTGCCACAATGCCGGGAAACGCGGAGCGAAGAGTTCGGGCGCGCTGAAGAAATATTCCGACAGCACGGCGAAGCACTCTGCGGGATCGGTTGCGGCATAGGCATCAATGCTGGCTGCACTTTCTCCCACCAGATCGATTTCATCCTGAATGTTATCCATGGCGGCGCGTAAGTCATGCTCCCAGCCAGCCACTTCACGCAGCGGGATCAGCGGGATGCCGCTGGCTCGGTCGCCATTACGCGTATCCAGCTTATGCGCCACTTCGTGGATAATCAGATTGAAGCCGGAAGCATCAAACGAATCCTGAATGTCGAGCCAGTTAAGGATAATCGGCCCCTGTTGCCAGCTCTGACCGGATTGCACCATGCGCTGGTTATGCACGAGGCCGATATCATCTTCCCACTCATCGTCCACCACGAACGGAGCCGGGTAAATCAACACTTCGTGAAAACCATCCAGCCATTCGAGACCCAGTTCCAGCACGGGCAGACAAAAGAGCAGACTAATGCGCGCGCTCTTTAAGGCATCTAAATCGAATCCTTGTAATGGAACCAGCCGCTTTTGCTGTAAAAAGCGATCCGCAAGCTGAACAAGTTTAACCTGCTCATCTGGCGATAAATTTGCTAATACCGGGGCGTTTAGTGCTTCTTCCCACGGGAACGCCGCCTCATCAGCGGAGTCCTTTGTTTTCCAGGGCCACTTAATCATCGTTTTGCTCGCAAACTCGCCACTTGAACCAAATTAACGGGACAGGGTCTGTTAAAATGCCAAATTACCTGGCATCATGGCAACCATCTGAACGGAGAGATGCCGGAGCGGCTGAACGGACCGGTCTCGAAAACCGGAGTAGGGGCAACTCTACCGGGGGTTCAAATCCCCCTCTCTCCGCCACTTCACCCAATCGGTTGTTTCTTACTGATTTTATTCCGAAAATACCTTGCCTGTACTGTATGAATGTTACACATCATGGATAAATCTGTCATGTGCACACATCTCATAAAACGTAATGCGATTTATTATTTTTACCTTCAGATTCCTCTCGCTCTGGTTGAGCATTTTAGCAGAAGTGAGCTCTTGTACCGCCTCTGAACGTCGCGAAGAGAGTCGTTGGCGTCTGGCGTCGTTTAAGCTAAAACTGGCTGAATATACCACTGGCTTTATAAGATAATTGCTTTAAATAAGATGTTAATTGTGGTGAGCAATAGTATAGCAAGATACAATAATCATTAATTTTTATCGTTGTTATTATTTGTGTCAGATTAATCGGTGATAATAGTCGCAAGTATTTATATTTTTTTATGCTTTCTGTGAAAGACGTAACAGGATTTATATTGTCTGAAATTTATAAATTCTTAATGACGGCTAATTTAGCTGTCATCATGTTTTTATCCCTTAAGTTATTCTTAGATTACATTTTTTGTGAATTTCATTGTGTTATTAACCGGAGGAGTTATGTGGAATTATTTAAGGATTTTCGGGGCGCCAAAGATCCCGGCCGAGTGGAAGTATGGAAAGGTAAGATGCATTATTCTTGATAGCGATAAATACACAGATAAAAAGGCTTATGCTTTTCTTTTAAAAAAATATCCTGATTACAGAGATGCTATTTTTGGCGGCTACGTAAAAGGGTTCTGTTCTGAACTGACTGAAAATGATAAATTAATTATCACTGGTCACGGTTCCAGAACAGGGCTAATATTTGCATGGCAGACAGATGAGCTTATTCATTATTTAAAGTTATGGGGGTTAAAACGCATTGGAGTTTTAAAATTCCATACTTGTAATATTGGTGAAAGAGAATGGTTGCGTGAGCTTGGAGAAAAAATGCTCAAGAATGGGATCTCCTTCTCTTATATTAGCGGGGCTGCTGGTACTGGCAAGAAAGGGCATTATATTTATGATTTATCCACAGGTCTGTCCTATACGCCTGGCGGTTATAAAATAATACAAGGTAACATTCGCAGGGATTTTGCAGGAACACGATACGTAAGCAAGAATATTTCGCCTCGACCAAAATAAACGAAATCTGTATCGTCAATACATTAATAATTAAGACGTACCTGGCACTTAGAGGACGTGACATAATTTCCTGTCTGTTGATTCTGTGAGGTTAGGGTCCGGTCTCGATCTATTACTTGTCAGTAAATCCTGTGGCAACGTAACCAGCAGGTCGCGTTGCTGCGAGCCAGCCATTTTCCTTTTGCTGATACCTGTCGCCTACCCTGAACTGAAGTCATTATCCTCGTTTCGCATCCCGACCAGCCTGATCCGTTACACTGCTTTACTTTTTTATAAACCTTTCATTAACATCGCGACGCGTGTAGGTATCCTCAATGACATTAAAGTATCGAACTGCATATCAATCATGCTTATGTATGCACGGCTTTGATCTGCTTACCGGTTGGCGCTCGTTAACCATTTTGCAAAGGATGTAGCAGCGGTAAACTTTCTGTACTTGCACAGAAATAACTTATATTGATGATTTGCTTTTTGCTTATTTATCTTATTAATAAAATAGCCTCGGTAAATAAAAACACCCCCTCAGTATGGTAATTTAAATAATTGCTAGAATATCATCTGTTCCACATAAGAAAAAACGCTATCTTCTCTGGTGTTAACGTCGATGAATGGAAAGTAATTTACATGTAATCTATTGTTTTTAATGATGAAATTTATATTTCATAGTCGCAATTGACGTGGCGTTAATAGAAGCAGTGTCTGTTTTTTTATTTTGTCAGACGAAAAAAAGTCCGGCATAAAATGTCGGACAAGTCAAACAGGAGCGACAGTAAAAAATAAAGAAAGGAAGGTGGATAACAAACGAGTCAGGATAATTACACAGTTTTCGTAATAAGAAAACTAATTTTTTAGCCTTAAATAAAACCAAAGCACTTTGTTTTTTTATTCTGCTTATTTTTATGATCTTTTTTGCACCAAAAAAGGGCGCTCTGGCGTGTGATGGAGAGATATATAAATAACGCTGATATATCTTTTAAATTCATTTTCTGAGGATATGATGTGAAAGCAGTCACATTCGTATTGAAAGAAGCGATTCCTTTTCACCCTTAACCGCGCGGAAAACGACATTATGGAAGATAAAGCGAAACGAAGTCTGGGGGGAAAGTTGGCGTTATGGGTTTTCTGGATTTTCTGTGGCTGGTTTATCTGGAGCCTGCTGAACGATATCTGGCTGCCTGGGCCGCCTTCGGGCAACGCGAATGGCGCAAGAGGCGCAACCAGCACGGATGGGTTCAACAGCGTCAGCAGCGTACTGCTGCTTGGCGTGGTGGGTGCGATACTCGGCGCGATTGCCTGGTACACTGGCCCGCGCGATCCTGATGCCTGAAGATGTTATGGTAATGACTTTTCATCGACAGGACGCACAATGAATTTATCTGACTGGCAGCACCGTTTCGATCAATGGGTTACGCAACACTTTAATCATGCTGATGCAGCTCATGATGTGTCGCACTTTCGTCGGGTGTGGAAAACCGCGCAGACGCTGATGCAGGAGCAGCAGGTTGATGGGCTGGTGGTGCTGGCGGCCTGCTATTTCCATGACATTGTCAGCTTTGCGAAAAACCACCCGCAACGCCATCAATCCTCGGTACTGGCGGCGCAAAAAACCGCTGAAATTCTGGCCATCGACTTCCCTGATTTTCCTGAAGGCTCGGTGCCCGCCGTAGGTCATGCGATTGAAGCGCATAGCTTTAGTGCAGGTATCGCACCGCTCACACTGGAAGCCAAAATCGTTCAGGACGCGGACAGGCTGGAATCGCTTGGCGCGATTGGTCTGGCCCGCGTGTTTGCTGTCTCGGGCGCGATGGGCGCGGCGCTCTTTGACGGCAATGATCCCTTTGCCGCAGAGCGGGAACTGGACGACAAAGCTTACGCCCTCGATCATTTCCGCTGTAAGTTACTAAAGCTGCCTGCCACCATGCAGACGGCAAAAGGGCGGGAGCTGGCAGCGCATAACGCCGATTTTCTGGTGCATTACATGGCGAAACTGAGCGCGGAACTGCAGGGCGATCATCAACGGATTGATGATGAGGTGTTGCGGCGTTTTCGTACCTCAGCATCTTAAGGGAGAAAACCCATGGCGGATGTTCATGACAAAGCGACGCGCAGTAAGAATATGCGGGCGATCGCCACGCGCGATACGGCCATCGAAAAACGGCTGGCCGCCTGTCTGCAATCGCTGGAGCTGGCGTTTCGCGTACAGGATGCCGCGTTGCCAGGCCGCCCTGATTTTGTGCTGGATGCGTATCGCTGCGTGATCTTCACCCACGGGTGTTACTGGCATCGCCATAACTGCTATCTGTTTAAAGTTCCGGCCACCCGTACGGATTTCTGGCTGGAAAAAATCGGCAAAAATGTGGCGCGTGATGCGCGTGACTGCGCGTTGCTGCTTGAACAGGGCTGGCGGGTGCTGGTGGTGTGGGAGTGCGCATTGCGCGGCAAGCTGAAATTGAGCGATCAAGCACTGAGCGAGCGGCTGGAAGAGTGGATCTGCGAGGGGCAACAAACCGCGCAGATCGACACTCAGGGGATTCATGCGATGGCGGTTACTTCTCCGCGCAAGGCGTAACCACCGGGCGCGGCGGGAAGAGATATTTGCCCAGCGTCACCATGACCACCGCCAGAATAATGATCCCCAACGCCAGCCATTCAACGGAAGAGAGATGTTCGCCGCCAAAGCCCGTACCCAACAGTACCGCCACGACCGGGTTTACATAGGCGTAGCTGGTTGCTAATGCCGGCGACACATTGCGGATCAGATACATATAGGCACTAATGGCGATGATGGAGCCAAACAGCGCCAGATAGCCGACGGCGAAAAAGCCGGACAGCGGCGGTACGGCGCTAAGGTGCTCGCCGCTCAGGGCAGAAGCGGCCAGCAATACGATCCCGGCGGCCAGCATCTCAATCGCACCCGCCATCATCCCACTCGGGAGTTCAATCCGCGAACCGTACACCGAACCAAATGCCCAGCTTAGCGAGCCGATGAGGATCATGACCGCGCCCCACGGATTACCGCTCAGGTTTCCGCCGCTATTCAGCAAAATAATGCCCGCCAGACCAATGGCAATCCCAGCCCACTCAAGCTTTCGCGTCGCGATACCGAAAAAATGGCTAAAGCACAGCGTAAACAGCGGTACGGTCGCCACAACGACCGCAGCGATGCCGGACGGTACATTCTGATGCTCCGCCACCGTGACAAAGCCGTTACCGACAGCGAGCAGCAATACGCCTATCAGCACCGCATTGAGCAGTGGGCGCAGCGGCGGCAGTTTATGGCCGCTCAGCAACAGAATGGTTGTCAGCACGATGCCCGCGGATAAAAAGCGGATGCCAGCCATCAGGAAAGGCGGCCAGCTTTCGACGCCAATGCGGATAACAAAATAGGTAGAACCCCAGATGATGTAGAGCGCAAACAACGCGCCAATAAGCGGTAAAACTTGCCTGAAACGCATAACCCACCACGACAAAAGATACGAGGCTTATAGTAAACGTCAAAACTATACGTCTTGCGAGTGGTTAATTCGGCAGAAACTGTTAAATTTTTGTTGACACTATGGGATGATTTTCGCCATAGATTTTTTACTGCATATTGCACTTAATTTAGTGATAACTCTGAAAAGGAAGAAATTTTGGCAGGAAGTAGTTTATTAACATTGCTCGACGACATCGCCACCTTGCTGGATGACATTTCCGTGATGGGCAAACTGGCGGCGAAGAAAACGGCCGGTGTGCTGGGAGACGATCTTTCACTCAACGCGCAGCAGGTAACCGGCGTTCGTGCCAACCGTGAACTGCCGGTAGTGTGGGGCGTGGCGCGCGGATCGCTGCTCAACAAAGTCATTCTGGTGCCTCTGGCTTTGCTGATCAGCGCGTTTATCCCGTGGGCCATCACTCCGCTGTTGATGGTCGGCGGCGCGTTTTTGTGTTTCGAAGGTGTGGAAAAAGTGCTGCACACCCTGGCTGCGCGTAAGCATAAAGAGAGCCCGGAAGCCCGGCAGCAACGGCTGGAGGCGCTGGCCGCACAGGATCCACTGCAGTTCGAAAAAGACAAAATCAAAGGCGCTGTCCGTACCGATTTTATTTTATCGGCAGAGATTGTTGCCATCACGCTCGGTATTGTGGCCGACGCGCCACTGCTCAACCAGGTGCTGGTTTTATCGGGCATTGCCCTGCTGGTGACCATCGGCGTTTACGGCCTGGTGGGGATTATCGTCAAGCTTGATGACATGGGGTACTGGCTGGCAGAACGGAAAGGCGCGCTGGCGCAGGGAATGGGCAAAGGGCTGCTTGTTCTGGCTCCCTGGTTGATGAAGAGCTTAAGCGTGGTCGGCACGCTGGCGATGTTCCTTGTTGGCGGCGGTATTGTGGTGCATGGCATAACGCCGCTGCACCATGCGATCGCGCATTTCGCAGCCGGCCAGCACGCGTTGCTGCAGATGCTGATACCGATTGTCGCTAATCTGCTTTTGGGATTCGCCATCGGCGCGGTGGTCGTGGCCATCGTCAAAGGGATTACGCATCTGCGCGGCGCGGCCAAGTAAAATCTCGCCGCAGCGATTATGCAAAACCCGCAAACTTCGTCTAATGTGAAAAAGTTTCGCCCTGATACAGGAGGCAGTGATGGTCTTTTTGGTCAGCGATGAAGTGATACCAAAAGAGGGTGGTCCTCGCATGATCGTTACCGGCTACTCCAGCGGTATGGTGGAGTGCCGTTGGTATGACGGTTATGGGGTCAAACGGGAAGCCTTTCGTGAAGATGAACTGATGCCTGGCGACAGGCAAAGGGCGCACGAGCAGGTCTAACCCAGTAGAAACGCCCGGCTTTTGCTGGGCGTTTTTATCCCTGCATAAACACCACCTCCTGAGGAGGTGGTCAGCAACAGGTTGGCTCTGCCAGTAATGCTACTCATGGGAAAATCCGAATC
>FOAY01000033.1 GCA_900109485.1 Kosakonia sacchari
GTGTGTAAGCGCAGCGATGCGTTGAGCTAACCGGTACTAATGAACCGTGAGGCTTAACCTTACAACGCCGAAGATGTTTTGGCGGTGAGAGACGATATTCAGCCTGATACAGATTAGACCGGTGTGCCCTGAGGGCATGCGGGTAAACAGAATTTGCCTGGCGGCAACAGCGCGGTGGTCCCACCTGACCCCATGCCGAACTCAGAAGTGAAACGCCGTAGCGCCGATGGTAGTGTGGGGTCTCCCCATGCGAGAGTAGGGAACTGCCAGGCATCAAATCCGTGAAGAGGCCATCCGTAAGGATGGCCTTTTTGCGCTGAGCCAAAAGCTGAAGCGGAACAGACAGGGAAGCCCCGTGCGCAGGTACGGGGCTTTTTTGCTTTATGCCGGCCTTAAACACCACAAGCGCTCGTCACCTGGATACGGTAAACTTAGCCGTGTTTTTGCATCAGGATATCGCTAATGAATCACTCCCTTAAACCATGGAATACCTTTGGTATTGATCGGAATGCCCACCATATTGTCTGTGCCGAAACGTCGCAGCAACTGCTCAGTGCATGGCAGGCTGCGATACAGAGCCAGCAGGCTGTGCTGATTCTGGGTGAAGGCAGTAACGTACTGTTTCTGGAAGATTTTTCCGGAACAGTCATTATCAACCGTATTATGGGTATTGAGGTGCGTGAAGAAGCCGATGCATGGTATCTACACGTCGGCGCGGGCGAAAATTGGCATCACCTGGTGCAACTGACTCTGGAACGGGGAATGCCAGGCCTTGAGAATCTGGCGCTTATCCCGGGTTGTACGGGGAGTTCACCGATTCAGAATATCGGTGCATATGGAATCGAGTTGCAGCGCGTCTGTAATTATGTCGACTGTGTAGAACTCAGCAGTGGTGAATCTAAGCGCTTGTCCGCAGAGGCCTGTCGTTTCGGCTATCGCGACAGCATCTTTAAACATGAGTACCAGAATCGTTATGCCATTACGGCGGTCGGTTTACGTCTGGCAAAAAACTGGCAACCGGTACTTACCTACGGTGACCTGACCCGGCTTGATCCCGCGACAGTCACACCAAAAGATGTTTTTGACGCTGTATGCCATATGCGTACCACCAAATTACCGGACCCAAAAGTTAACGGGAATGCTGGTAGTTTCTTTAAAAACCCGGTGATCTCAGCAGAACAGGCCGGTATCTTACTCTCCGCCTTTCCTGATGCTCCGCACTATCCGCAGGCTGACGGTTCCGTAAAGCTGGCGGCTGGCTGGCTGATCGATCAATGTCAGCTAAAAGGCGTCGCTGTTGGCGGTGCAGCGATCCATCATTTACAAGCGCTGGTACTGATAAATACCGGGCAGGCTACAAGCGATGATGTGGTGCAACTCGCTCACCTCGTGCGCCAGCGCGTAGGCGAGAAGTTTAATGTCTGGCTCGAGCCGGAAGTGCGTTTTATCGGTTGTGCCGGTGAGGTGAATGCCGTGGAGACGATTGCATGAAGGATAATACCGTTCCGTTAACGCTGATCTCTATTCTGGCAAATGGCGAATTCCATTCCGGCGAGCAACTGGGTGAACGCCTGGGAATGAGCCGCGCGGCAATCAATAAACATGTCCAGACCCTTCGTGACTGGGGAATCGAAGTCTTTACCGTTCCGGGTAAAGGTTACAGTTTACCGGAACCTATCCAGCTTCTGGACGAAACATTGATCCGTTCACGCATCACGCAGGGGAATATTACCGTTTTACCGGTGATTGATTCGACAAATCAGTATCTGCTGGATCGCCTTAATGAGCTGCATTCAGGTGATGCCTGCGTGGCGGAATATCAACAGGCAGGCCGTGGTCGCCGTGGCCGCAAATGGATCTCTCCGTTCGGTTCGAATCTCTATATCTCCATGTACTGGCGTCTGGAGCAAGGGCCAGCAGCGGCAATTGGGTTAAGTCTGGTGATAGGTATTGTAATGGCGGAAGTTTTACGCGATTTAGGTGCCGATCAGGTGCGGGTTAAATGGCCGAATGATCTCTATCTTCAGGATCGTAAACTGGCAGGCATCCTCGTCGAATTAACCGGTAAAACTGGCGATGCGGCGCAGATCGTGATTGGCGCTGGAGTTAATCTGATGATGCGTAAAGCACAGGCTGAAGACATCAGCCAGAGCTGGATTAATCTGCAGGAAGCCGGTGTTCGCATCGATCGCAACATGCTCGCCATACGTCTGGTTACTGAATTACGCACTGCACTGAAATGCTTTGAACAAGAAGGGCTTGCTCCGTTCCTTTCCCGCTGGGAAAAACTGGATAACTTTATTAATCGTCCGGTAAAACTGATTATCGGTGAGAAAGAAATTGTTGGTATTTCCCGGGGTATTGATGCGCAAGGAGCACTACTGCTTGAACAGGATGGGGCTATAAGACCCTGGGTCGGCGGAGAAATTTCACTGCGCAGCGCAGAATAAACAGGGGAGCGAGACGCTCCCTTTATTTATTTACGCAAACGAACCTGCTCAACCGCATGGTTAGCGCTTTTAGTCATAATCAGGCTGGCCCGCTCGCGGGTTGGTAAAATATTTTCTTTAAGATTTAACCCGTTAATTTCTTTCCACAACGACAAGGCGATCTCAATCGCTTCCTGTTCGGATAATTTCGCATAATTGTGGAAATAAGAATCAGGGTTGGTAAATGCGCCTTCGCGGAACTTCAGGAAGCGGTTGATATACCAGGTTTGTAATAGATCTTCCGGTGCATCAACATAAATAGAAAAATCGACAAAATCGGAGACAAATACGTGATGCGGGTCATGAGGATAATCCATACCGCTCTGTAATACATTCAACCCTTCGAGAATTAAAATATCAGGCTGAGCGACTGTTTTATCTCCATCCGGGATCACGTCATATATCAGATGCGAATAAACCGGCGCTGTGACATTCGGCACCCCGGATTTAATATCCGAAACAAACTGCACCAGGCGATGCATATCATAAGATTGAGGGAAGCCTTTTTTCTTCATTAACCCACGATCTTTCAGCACCTGATTGGGATGCAGAAAACCATCAGTTGTAATTAGCTCAACACGACGATGTTCTGGCCAGCGGCTCAATAATGCCTGTAGCACACGGGCGGTAGTACTTTTCCCTACCGCCACGCTGCCCGCAATGCTGATGATGTAAGGAATGCGTTGCCCGTTCGTCCCAAGGAATTGCTCAAGTACGGCCTGGCGGCGCAGGTTCGAACTGATATAGAAATTGAGTAAACGGGAAAGGGGAAGATAAATCTCTGCAACTTCTTCCAAAGAAAGGTCTTCATTAATGCCTTTTAATCGTGCGATTTCGCCCTCGGTAAGCGTCATCGGAACTGAATCACGAAGAGCAGCCCACTGGCTGCGATTAAACTGTAAGTAAGGCGTCATTAACGTTTGCTCTTTTTTACTCATAAGCTTTATCTGCCCGCTATTACCCCTCGTCACGTAGGCTTCCGGTACGTTGTGAGAGAGAGTCTCTTAAGGTAATGCTATGGCTCGACGTTATTGAAATAAGTGGGATCAATGGGCAGGAGGTTAACACCAGATGACAGGGAATAATATGAAAAATCGCGTCTGCGTGATGCTTTCCCTCGAAAGCATCACGCTCTGCACATCAACTGGCAATAGAACGAACAAACTGATTAACCGCAAATAAACGTTTGAAGTAAATGGCTGCCGGTTGGTAATAACCATCCGCTGAACAGAGATAATCGGGAATTTCCCCAAGGCAGCGATATCCTTGCGAACGATAAAATGCTTCTGCAGCAGAACCTGACGGTGTTTCCAGCCACAGCAGACCGCGTTGGCGCATACAGGCTGTTTTCTCCAGCTCCGCCAGGAGCTTCTTCCCAATACCGCTACGTCGCACACGGCGGTGTACCAGCAACAATTTTATGTTGGCTCTGTTCAGTGCTTCAGGTTGCATGGGGAACTGCAGACTAACGCTGCCGGCAATGCCCTGCTCATCGCGTGCAATCCAGATCAGGCGCTCTCCTGTTTCCAGCTCATTGCGTAACCGTGAGAAGGCGTTTTCTGCTTCCTGCTGGCTAATCGCGCGTTGATACCCGATGGAGGCGCCACTGTGAACTGCATCCAGCAGTAGTTCAGCGAGTTCCGGACAGTAGACCGGCAAAGTTGCTGCGTTTAACAAGACAATTTTCATCGTGAAACCTCCATTGGGTTGGTGGCTAAAGCAATGCAATTAGTGATCCAACACACAATCTGTGTCCGGCTTCAGAGATATTCACTGTGGTGACGGTTTTTTGCACCATGTTAACGCAGTCGCACCGAAGAGATGCCCGATGTTGTTACGGTTAAAGGAGACTTACTGGCGCAAAGTCGCGGAATGTGGCGTTGTTTTTTTATACTTCATTGCGTGAAATTACAGCGTTTATATGGGGTGTCGTGCAAAATGTGAGCGATAGAACGTTTTGTGCAATTTTTTTGTTGCATCAACTCCTCTGTCTCCCTAGAATGCGCGCTACTTGATGCCGACTTAGCTCAGTAGGTAGAGCAACTGACTTGTAATCAGTAGGTCACCAGTTCGATTCCGGTAGTCGGCACCATCAAGTCCGGTGGGGTTCCCGAGCGGCCAAAGGGAGCAGACTGTAAATCTGCCGTCACAGACTTCGAAGGTTCGAATCCTTCCCCCACCACCATTTTCGGTTACGTTAAAACGTAACCAGAGTTGGTGTCAGTAGTGAATCAGCTCTTAGGGAGAGAATCTTCTCCCGACAATACAGAAGCACTGGGTAGCCGAGTTTCAGGATGCGGGCATCGTATAATGGCTATTACCTCAGCCTTCCAAGCTGATGATGCGGGTTCGATTCCCGCTGCCCGCTCCACGATGTGCTGATATGGCTCAGTTGGTAGAGCGCACCCTTGGTAAGGGTGAGGTCCCCAGTTCGACTCTGGGTATCAGCACCACTTCACTTCTCCTCCCTGGTTTTTCTTCTGTTATTTAGCATTCAACAAGTCGGGCGTGTTGCCTGGTTGATGTGGTGATATCACCGATTTATCCGTGTCTTAGAGGGACAATCGATGTCTAAAGAAAAGTTTGAACGTACAAAACCGCACGTTAACGTCGGTACTATCGGCCACGTTGACCATGGTAAAACAACGCTGACTGCTGCAATCACTACCGTTCTGGCAAAAACCTACGGTGGTTCTGCTCGCGCATTCGATCAGATCGATAACGCGCCGGAAGAAAAAGCTCGTGGTATCACCATCAACACTTCTCACGTTGAATATGACACCCCGACTCGCCACTACGCACACGTAGACTGCCCGGGCCACGCCGACTATGTTAAAAACATGATCACCGGTGCTGCGCAGATGGACGGCGCGATCCTGGTTGTTGCTGCGACTGACGGCCCGATGCCGCAGACCCGTGAGCACATCCTGCTGGGTCGTCAGGTAGGCGTTCCGTACATCATCGTGTTCCTGAACAAATGCGACATGGTTGATGACGAAGAGCTGCTGGAACTGGTTGAGATGGAAGTTCGTGAGCTTCTGTCTCAGTACGATTTCCCGGGCGACGACACGCCGATCATTCGTGGTTCTGCCCTGAAAGCGCTGGAAGGCGAAGCAGAGTGGGAAGCGAAAATCATCGAACTGGCAGGCTTCCTGGATTCTTACATCCCAGAACCAGAGCGTGCGATTGACAAGCCGTTCCTGCTGCCGATCGAAGACGTATTCTCCATCTCCGGTCGTGGTACTGTTGTTACCGGTCGTGTAGAGCGCGGTATCATCAAAGTGGGTGAAGAAGTTGAAATCGTGGGTATCAAAGACACCGCGAAATCCACCTGTACTGGCGTTGAAATGTTCCGCAAACTGCTGGACGAAGGCCGTGCCGGTGAGAACGTAGGTGTTCTGCTGCGTGGTATCAAACG
>FOAY01000027.1 GCA_900109485.1 Kosakonia sacchari
CCGCGAAATCCACCTGTACTGGCGTTGAAATGTTCCGCAAACTGCTGGACGAAGGCCGTGCCGGTGAGAACGTAGGTGTTCTGCTGCGTGGTATCAAACGTGAAGAAATCGAACGTGGTCAGGTACTGGCTAAGCCGGGTTCCATCAAGCCACACACCAAATTCGAATCAGAAGTTTATATCCTGTCCAAAGATGAAGGCGGCCGTCACACTCCGTTCTTCAAAGGCTACCGTCCGCAGTTCTACTTCCGTACGACTGACGTGACAGGCACCATCGAACTGCCGGAAGGCGTGGAGATGGTAATGCCGGGCGACAACATCAAAATGGTTGTTACCCTGATTCACCCGATTGCGATGGACGATGGTCTGCGTTTCGCAATCCGTGAAGGCGGCCGTACCGTTGGCGCGGGCGTTGTAGCAAAAGTTCTCAGCTAATCGCTGATAACATTTGACGCAATGCGCAAGAAGAGGGCATCATTTGATGCCCTTTTTGTACGCTTTCGAACCAGAACCTGGCTCATCAGTGATTTTTTTTGTCATAATCATTGCTGAGACAGGCTCTGTTGAGGGCGTTAGTCCGAATCTCGCCAGAGCATTTCGGTTTGGTTGCCTCGCTTATGCGGGGCAAAAATGTTTGTCTGAATTCTTGTGACAGGTTGGTTTATGAGTGCGAATACCGAAGCTCAAGGGAGCGGGCGCGGCCTGGAAGCGATGAAGTGGGTTGTTGTTGCTGTACTGCTGCTCGTGGCTATCGTTGGCAACTATCTTTATCGTGACATGATGCTGCCACTCCGCGCGCTGGCAGTTGTTATTTTGATTGCTGCAGCAGGTGGTGTCGCGCTGTTGACGACGAAGGGTAAAGCGACCGTTGCATTTGCCCGTGAAGCGAGAACCGAAGTACGTAAAGTGATTTGGCCTACTCGTCAGGAAACGTTGCACACCACATTGATCGTGGCTGCGGTAACCGCAGTCATGTCACTGATCCTGTGGGGACTGGATGGTATTCTGGTTCGCCTGGTTTCCTTTATCACTGGCCTGAGGTTCTGAGATGTCTGAAGCTCCTAAAAAGCGCTGGTACGTCGTTCAGGCGTTTTCCGGTTTTGAAGGCCGCGTAGCAACATCGCTGCGTGAGCATATCAAATTACACAACATGGAAGAGTTGTTTGGCGAAGTTATGGTTCCAACCGAAGAAGTGGTTGAAATCCGTGGCGGCCAGCGTCGCAAAAGCGAACGTAAATTCTTCCCGGGCTACGTGCTTGTCCAGATGGTAATGAATGATGCCAGTTGGCACCTGGTACGCAGCGTTCCGCGCGTTATGGGCTTCATCGGTGGTACGTCCGATCGTCCCGCGCCGATTAGCGATAAAGAAGTCGATGCGATTATGAACCGCCTTCAGCAGGTGGGTGATAAGCCGCGTCCGAAAACGTTGTTTGAGCCGGGTGAAATGGTCCGCGTTAGCGACGGTCCGTTCGCTGACTTTAACGGCGTGGTTGAAGAAGTGGACTATGAGAAGTCCCGTCTGAAAGTTTCCGTTTCTATCTTTGGTCGTGCGACTCCGGTAGAACTGGATTTCAGCCAGGTAGAAAAAGCTTAATTCTTCGGCGATCAAACGTTGCACAAGGCGTGAAATTGACATACAATTTCGCGCCTTTTGTTTTTACGGGCGATATGCACGTAAAACATCTTTAACACGGGGAGCCTTTCGGGGCGCTACACCCAAACGAGGAAATTTCAATGGCTAAGAAAGTCCAGGCCTACGTCAAGCTGCAGGTAGCGGCTGGCATGGCAAACCCGAGCCCGCCAGTCGGTCCGGCTCTGGGTCAGCAGGGTGTTAACATCATGGAATTCTGTAAAGCGTTTAACGCCAAAACAGAATCCCTGGAAAAAGGTCTGCCAATTCCGGTAGTTATTACCGTTTATGCTGACCGTTCCTTCACTTTCGTTACCAAAACGCCTCCGGCAGCAGTTCTGCTGAAGAAAGCGGCTGGTATCAAGTCTGGTTCCGGCAAGCCGAACAAAGACAAAGTGGGCAAAATCTCCCGCGCTCAGCTGCAGGAAATCGCTCAGACTAAAGCCGCGGACATGACCGGTGCTGACATTGAAGCGATGACTCGCTCAATCGAAGGTACTGCACGTTCCATGGGCCTGGTAGTGGAGGATTAAGAAATGGCTAAACTGACCAAGCGCATGCGCGTGATCCGTGACAAAGTTGATGCGACCAAACAGTACGACATCAACGAAGCCATTGCTCTGCTGAAAGAGCTGGCCACTGCTAAATTCGTAGAAAGCGTAGACGTTGCCGTTAACCTCGGCATCGACGCACGTAAATCTGACCAGAACGTACGTGGTGCAACTGTACTGCCGCACGGTACTGGCCGTTCAGTTCGCGTTGCCGTATTTACCCAGGGCCCGAACGCTGAAGCTGCTAAAGCAGCTGGCGCAGAGCTGGTAGGTATGGAAGATCTGGCTGATCAGATCAAAAAAGGCGAAATGAACTTTGACGTTGTTATTGCTTCTCCGGATGCAATGCGTGTTGTTGGCCAACTGGGCCAGGTTCTGGGTCCGCGTGGCCTGATGCCAAACCCGAAAGTTGGTACTGTAACTCCGAACGTTGCTGAAGCAGTTAAAAACGCTAAAGCCGGTCAGATTCGTTACCGTAACGACAAAAACGGCATCATCCACACCACCATCGGTAAAGTGAACTTTGACGCTGACAAACTGAAAGAAAACCTGGAAGCTCTGCTGGTTGCGCTGAAAAAAGCAAAACCGACTCAGGCGAAAGGCGTGTACATCAAGAAAATTAGCATCTCCACTACCATGGGTGCTGGTGTTGCGGTAGACCAGGCTGGTCTGAGCGCAGTAGCGAACTAAGATTCGCCTTTACGTGGGTGGTGAATTTGTCTACAATCTTACCCCCACGATTTGCTAGCGTAAGTTAGCAAGAAAAGATTTGTTCGTTGGAGCCTGGCCTATCCAGGCCTCCGTCGAAGACCGCAGGTGTTTCGTAAGAAGCTTAATTCCCTGCGTAGACGGTGACAGAACCTAAAGATTATTTTTAAAGTACTCTTTGGCTTGTTTCTGCTCACCGTATTAAGACGCTCTTTTCTTTGAGAAGAGTGAAGTGAGTTCCAGGGCATGAGCCCTGGCAAACATCCAGGAGCAAAGCTAATGGCTTTAAATCTTCAAGACAAACAAGCGATTGTTGCTGAAGTCAGCGAAGTAGCCAAAGGCGCGCTGTCTGCGGTTGTTGCGGATTCCCGTGGCGTGACCGTAGATAAAATGACCGAACTGCGTAAAGCAGGTCGCGAAGCTGGCGTTTACATGCGTGTTGTTCGTAACACCCTGCTGCGCCGTGCTGTTGAAGGTACTTCTTTTGAGTGCCTGAAAGACGCGTTTGTTGGTCCGACCCTGATTGCATACTCTATGGAACACCCGGGCGCTGCTGCTCGTCTGTTCAAAGAGTTCGCGAAAGCGAATGCAAAATTTGAGGTCAAAGCCGCTGCCTTTGAAGGTGAGTTGATCCCGGCGTCCCAGATCGATCGCCTGGCAACTCTGCCGACCTACGAAGAAGCAATTGCACGCCTGATGGCAACCATGAAAGAAGCCTCTGCTGGCAAACTGGTTCGTACTCTGGCTGCTGTACGCGATGCGAAAGAAGCTGCTTAATCGCAGTTTTCTTTATAAAGCATTTGCTTACGTATAAACTTATTCTGATATTCAGGAACAATTTAAATGTCTATCACTAAAGATCAAATCATTGAAGCAGTTTCCGCTATGTCCGTAATGGACGTTGTAGAACTGATTTCTGCAATGGAAGAAAAATTCGGTGTTTCTGCTGCTGCTGCTGTAGCTGTTGCTGCTGGCCCGGCTGCTGAAGCTGCTGAAGAGAAAACTGAATTCGACGTTATTCTGAAAGCCGCTGGCGCTAACAAAGTTGCTGTTATCAAAGCAGTACGTGGCGCAACTGGCCTGGGTCTGAAAGAAGCTAAAGACCTGGTAGAATCTGCTCCGGCCGCTCTGAAAGAAGGCGTGAGCAAAGATGACGCTGAAGCTCTGAAAAAATCTCTGGAAGAAGCTGGCGCTGAAGTTGAAGTTAAATAAGCCAACCCTTCCGGTTGCAGCCTGAGTAATCAGGCTGATGGCTGGTGACTTTTTGGTCACCAGCCTTTTTGCGCTGTAGAAGGTGCCGGTAGCGTTTCACACTGTTTGACTACCAGTAGCCTTTACAATGCTTGTTTCTATCGACGACTTAATATACTGCGACAGGAGCTCGCTTCTGTGTAAATCGCAATGAAATGATTTAAGCGTGATAGCAACAAGCATTGCGGAAAGTGCTCCACTTTCCGGTCAAAAAAATAGTGTTGCATAAACTGTCCTTTCGACGGGCAGAGTGGGTCGACTTGTCAGCGAGCTGAGGAACCCTATGGTTTACTCCTATACCGAGAAAAAACGTATTCGTAAGGATTTTGGTAAACGTCCACAAGTTCTGGATGTTCCATATCTCCTTTCTATCCAGCTTGACTCGTTCCAGAAGTTTATCGAGCAAGATCCTGAAGGGCAGTACGGTCTGGAAGCGGCATTCCGCTCCGTGTTCCCGATTAAGAGCTACAGCGGCAATTCGGAACTGCAATACGTCAGCTACCGTCTTGGCGAACCTGTTTTTGATGTTAAAGAGTGTCAGATCCGTGGCGTAACTTACTCCGCTCCGCTGCGCGTAAAACTGCGTCTGGTGATCTACGAGCGCGAAGCGCCGGAAGGCACTGTTAAAGATATTAAAGAACAAGAAGTCTACATGGGCGAAATTCCGCTCATGACCGACAACGGTACCTTTGTTATCAACGGTACTGAGCGTGTTATCGTTTCTCAGCTCCACCGTAGCCCAGGCGTCTTCTTTGATAGCGATAAGGGTAAAACTCACTCATCTGGTAAGGTGCTTTATAACGCACGTATTATTCCTTACCGTGGGTCCTGGCTGGACTTTGAGTTCGATCCGAAAGATAACCTGTTCGTTCGTATCGACCGTCGTCGTAAGCTGCCGGCTACCATTATCCTGCGCGCGCTGAACTACACCACTGAGCAGATCCTTGACCTGTTCTTTGAAAAAGTGGTCTTTGAGATTCGCGACAACAAACTGCAAATGGAACTGGTGCCGGAACGTCTGCGCGGTGAAACCGCGTCCTTCGACATCGAAGCGAACGGCAAAATGTATGTTGAGAAAGGCCGCCGTATTACCGCGCGCCATATCCGTCAGCTGGAAAAAGACGAGATTCAACATATCGAAGTTCCGGTTGAGTACATCGCGGGTAAAGTGGCGTCTAAAGACTATGTCGACGAATCCACTGGCGAACTGATCTGCCCGGCGAACATGGAACTGTCGCTCGATCTGCTGGCGAAGCTGAGCCAGGCTGGCCACAAACGTATCGAAACGCTGTTCACCAACGATCTGGACCACGGTCCGTACATCTCTGAGACTGTACGCGTCGACCCGACCAACGATCGACTGAGCGCGCTGGTAGAGATCTACCGTATGATGCGCCCGGGCGAACCGCCGACTCGTGAAGCGGCTGAAAGCCTGTTCGAGAACCTGTTCTTCTCTGAAGACCGCTACGATCTGTCTGCGGTTGGTCGTATGAAGTTCAACCGTTCTCTGCTGCGCGACACCATCGAAGGTTCCGGTATCCTGAGCAAAGAAGACATCATCGAAGTGATGAAAAAGCTCATCGGTATCCGTAACGGTATTGGTGAAGTGGATGATATCGACCACCTCGGCAACCGTCGTATCCGTTCCGTTGGCGAAATGGCGGAAAACCAGTTCCGCGTTGGCCTGGTGCGTGTAGAGCGTGCGGTGAAAGAGCGTCTGTCTCTGGGCGATCTGGATACCCTGATGCCGCAGGATATGATCAACGCCAAGCCGATCTCCGCAGCCGTGAAAGAGTTCTTCGGTTCCAGCCAGCTGTCTCAGTTTATGGACCAGAACAACCCGCTGTCCGAGATTACGCATAAACGTCGTATCTCTGCACTCGGCCCAGGCGGTCTTACCCGTGAGCGTGCAGGCTTCGAAGTTCGAGACGTTCACCCGACCCACTACGGTCGCGTATGTCCTATCGAAACGCCTGAAGGTCCGAACATCGGTCTGATCAACTCCCTGTCCGTGTATGCACAGACTAACGAATACGGCTTCCTCGAAACGCCGTACCGTAAAGTGACTGACGGCGTGGTAACTGACGAGATCCATTACCTTTCTGCAATTGAAGAAGGTAACTACGTTATCGCTCAGGCGAACACCAACCTGACGGATGAAGGTCGTTTTGTCGATGATCTGGTGACCTGCCGCAGCAAAGGCGAATCCAGCCTCTTCAGCGCAGACCAGGTTGACTACATGGACGTTTCCACCCAGCAGGTGGTTTCCGTCGGTGCGTCCCTGATCCCGTTCCTGGAACACGATGACGCCAACCGTGCATTGATGGGTGCGAACATGCAACGTCAGGCGGTTCCGACTCTGCGCGCTGATAAGCCGCTGGTTGGTACCGGTATGGAACGTGCTGTTGCCGTTGACTCCGGTGTAACCGCAGTGGCGAAACGTGGTGGTACCGTTCAGTACGTGGATGCTTCCCGTATCGTTATCAAAGTTAACGAAGACGAGATGTACCCGGGCGAAGCAGGGATCGACATCTATAACCTGACCAAATATACCCGTTCTAACCAGAACACCTGCATCAACCAGATGCCGTGTGTTTACTTGGGTGAACCAATTGAGCGCGGCGACGTGCTGGCAGACGGCCCGTCCACCGACCTCGGTGAACTGGCACTCGGCCAGAACATGCGCGTAGCGTTCATGCCGTGGAACGGTTACAACTTCGAAGACTCCATCCTCGTCTCCGAACGCGTTGTTCAGGAAGATCGTTTTACAACGATCCACATTCAGGAACTGGCGTGCGTGTCCCGTGACACCAAGCTGGGGCCGGAAGAGATCACCGCTGACATCCCGAACGTGGGTGAAGCTGCGCTCTCCAAACTGGATGAATCCGGTATCGTTTACATCGGTGCGGAAGTGACCGGCGGCGACATTCTGGTGGGTAAAGTAACGCCGAAAGGCGAAACTCAGCTGACGCCAGAAGAGAAACTGCTGCGCGCGATCTTCGGTGAGAAAGCGTCTGACGTTAAAGACTCTTCTCTGCGCGTGCCGAACGGTGTTTCCGGTACTGTTATCGACGTTCAGGTCTTTACCCGCGATGGCGTGGAAAAAGACAAACGTGCGCTGGAAATCGAAGAGATGCAGCTGAAGCAGGCGAAGAAAGATCTGTCTGAAGAACTGCAAATCCTCGAAGCTGGCCTGTTTAGCCGTATCCATACCGTGCTGGTTTCCGGCGGCGTTGAAGCTGAGAAGCTCGACAAACTGCCGCGCGACCGCTGGCTGGAACTCGGTCTGACCGACGAAGCGAAACAAAATCAGCTGGAGCAACTGGCTGAGCAGTACGACGAACTGAAACACGAGTTCGAGAAAAAACTCGAAGCGAAACGCCGCAAAATCACTCAGGGCGACGATCTGGCACCGGGCGTGCTGAAGATTGTTAAGGTTTATCTGGCTGTTAAACGTCAGATCCAGCCTGGTGATAAGATGGCAGGTCGTCACGGTAACAAAGGTGTTATTTCTAAGATCAACCCGATCGAAGATATGCCTTACGATGAAAACGGCACGCCGGTAGACATCGTACTGAACCCGCTGGGCGTACCGTCTCGTATGAACATCGGTCAGATCCTCGAAACCCACCTGGGGATGGCTGCGAAAGGTATCGGCGACAAGATTAACGCCATGCTGAAACAGCAGCAGGAAGTCGCGAAATTGCGCGAATTCATCCAGCGTGCATACGATCTGGGCGCTGACGTTCGTCAGAAAGTTGACCTGAATACCTTCAGTGATGAAGAAGTTCTGCGTCTGGCTGAAAACCTGCGCAAAGGCATGCCGATCGCAACGCCGGTATTCGACGGTGCGAAAGAGTCCGAAATCAAGGAACTGTTACAGCTGGGTGGCCTGCCGACTTCCGGTCAGATCACTCTGTTCGACGGTCGTACCGGTGAGCAATTCGAGCGCCAGGTTACCGTTGGCTACATGTACATGCTGAAACTGAACCACCTGGTTGATGACAAGATGCATGCGCGTTCCACCGGTTCTTACAGCCTGGTTACTCAGCAGCCGCTGGGTGGTAAGGCACAGTTCGGTGGTCAGCGCTTCGGTGAGATGGAAGTATGGGCACTGGAAGCATATGGTGCCGCTTACACCCTGCAAGAAATGCTTACCGTTAAGTCTGATGACGTGAACGGTCGTACCAAGATGTATAAAAACATCGTGGACGGCAACCATCAGATGGAACCAGGTATGCCGGAATCCTTCAACGTACTGTTGAAAGAGATCCGTTCTCTGGGTATCAACATCGAACTGGAAGACGAGTAATTCTCGCTCAAACAGGTCACCGCTGTCGGGGTAATACCCGGCAGCGGAATGTGCTAACTCCGACGGGAGCCAATCCGTGAAAGACTTATTAAAGTTTCTGAAAGCGCAAACTAAAACCGAAGAGTTTGATGCGATCAAAATTGCTCTGGCTTCGCCAGACATGATCCGTTCCTGGTCTTTCGGTGAAGTGAAAAAGCCGGAAACCATTAACTACCGTACGTTCAAGCCTGAGCGTGACGGTCTTTTCTGCGCCCGTATCTTTGGGCCGGTAAAAGACTACGAGTGCCTGTGCGGTAAGTACAAGCGCCTGAAACACCGTGGTGTGATCTGTGAGAAGTGCGGCGTTGAAGTGACCCAGACTAAAGTACGCCGTGAGCGTATGGGCCACATCGAGCTGGCGTCTCCGACCGCGCACATCTGGTTCCTGAAATCTCTGCCGTCCCGTATCGGCCTTCTGCTGGATATGCCGCTGCGCGATATCGAACGTGTTCTGTACTTCGAATCCTATGTGGTTATCGAAGGCGGTATGACCAATCTGGAACGCAACCAGATCCTGACCGAAGAACAGTACCTGGACGCGCTGGAAGAGTTCGGTGACGAATTCGACGCGAAAATGGGCGCCGAAGCTATTCAGGCCCTGCTGAAAAGCATGGATCTGGAGCAAGAGTGCGAACAGCTGCGCGAAGAGCTGAACGAAACTAACTCCGAAACCAAACGTAAGAAGCTGACCAAGCGTATCAAACTGCTGGAAGCCTTCGTACAGTCTGGTAACAAACCGGAATGGATGATTCTGACCGTTCTGCCAGTGCTGCCGCCGGACCTGCGTCCGCTGGTTCCGCTGGATGGTGGTCGTTTCGCTACGTCGGATCTGAACGATCTGTACCGTCGCGTGATCAACCGTAACAACCGTCTGAAACGTCTGCTGGATCTGGCGGCGCCGGATATCATCGTACGCAACGAAAAACGTATGCTGCAGGAAGCGGTAGACGCCCTGCTGGATAACGGCCGTCGCGGTCGTGCGATCACCGGTTCCAACAAACGTCCGCTGAAATCTTTGGCCGATATGATCAAAGGTAAACAGGGTCGTTTCCGTCAGAACCTGCTCGGTAAACGTGTTGACTACTCCGGTCGTTCTGTCATCACCGTAGGTCCATACCTGCGTCTGCATCAGTGCGGCCTGCCGAAGAAAATGGCGCTGGAACTGTTCAAACCGTTCATCTACGGCAAGCTGGAACTGCGTGGCCTCGCCACCACCATCAAAGCCGCGAAGAAAATGGTTGAGCGCGAAGAAGCTGTCGTTTGGGATATCCTGGACGAAGTTATCCGCGAACACCCGGTACTGCTGAACCGTGCACCAACTCTGCACCGTCTGGGTATTCAGGCGTTTGAACCGGTACTGATCGAAGGTAAAGCTATCCAGCTGCACCCGCTGGTTTGTGCGGCATACAACGCCGACTTCGATGGTGACCAGATGGCTGTTCACGTACCGCTGACGCTGGAAGCCCAGCTGGAAGCGCGTGCGCTGATGATGTCCACCAACAACATTCTGTCTCCGGCGAACGGCGAACCTATCATCGTTCCGTCTCAGGACGTTGTACTGGGTCTGTACTACATGACCCGTGACTGTGTTAACGCCAAAGGCGAAGGCATGGTGCTGACTGGCCCGAAAGAAGCCGAGCGTATTTACCGCGCTGGTCTGGCCTCTCTGCATGCGCGCGTTAAAGTGCGTATCACCGAATATGAAAAAGATGCTAACGGTGAATTCGTTGCGAAAACCAGCCTGAAAGACACGACCGTTGGTCGCGCCATTCTGTGGATGATCGTACCGAAAGGTCTGCCTTTCACCATCGTCAACCAGGCGCTGGGCAAGAAAGCGATCTCCAAAATGCTGAACACCTGTTACCGCATTCTGGGCCTGAAACCGACCGTTATTTTTGCGGACCAGACGATGTACACCGGCTTTGCTTATGCAGCGCGTTCAGGTGCATCCGTTGGTATCGATGACATGGTCATCCCGGAGAAAAAACACGAGATCATCAGCGAAGCGGAAGCCGAAGTTGCTGAGATTCAGGAGCAGTTCCAGTCTGGTCTGGTAACCGCTGGCGAACGCTACAACAAAGTTATCGATATTTGGGCTGCGGCGAACGATCGCGTATCCAAAGCGATGATGGACAACCTGCAAACTGAAACCGTGATTAACCGTGACGGTCAGGAAGAGCAGCAGGTTTCCTTTAACAGCATCTACATGATGGCCGACTCCGGTGCGCGTGGTTCTGCAGCCCAGATTCGTCAGCTTGCTGGTATGCGTGGTCTGATGGCGAAGCCGGATGGCTCCATCATCGAAACGCCGATCACCGCGAACTTCCGTGAAGGTCTGAACGTACTCCAGTACTTCATCTCCACGCACGGTGCGCGTAAAGGTCTGGCGGATACCGCACTGAAAACAGCGAACTCCGGTTACCTGACTCGTCGTCTCGTAGACGTAGCGCAGGATCTGGTGGTCACCGAAGACGATTGTGGCACCCTCGAAGGGATCACCATGACGCCGGTTATCGAAGGTGGCGACGTGAAAGAGCCGCTGCGCGATCGCGTTCTGGGTCGTGTGACTGCTGAAGATATTCTGAAGCCGGGTACCGCAGATATTCTGGTTCCGCGCAACACGCTGCTGCACGAACAGTGGTGTGACCTGCTGGAAGCGAACTCTGTTGACAGCGTGAAAGTGCGTTCCGTTGTATCCTGTGACACCGACTTTGGTGTGTGTGCCCACTGCTACGGTCGTGACCTGGCGCGTGGCCACATCATCAACAAAGGTGAAGCCATCGGCGTTATCGCGGCACAGTCTATCGGTGAGCCGGGTACACAGCTGACGATGCGTACGTTCCACATCGGTGGTGCGGCATCTCGTGCGGCTGCTGAATCCAGCATTCAGGTGAAAAACAAAGGTAGCATCCGTCTGAGCAACGCGAAGTCGGTTGTTAACTCCAGCGGCAAACTGGTTGTCACCTCCCGTAACACTGAGCTGAAATTGATCGACGAATTCGGTCGTACCAAAGAAAGCTATAAAGTGCCTTACGGTGCGGTAATGGCGAAGGGTGATGGCGAGCAGGTTGCTGGCGGTGAAACCGTTGCAAACTGGGATCCGCACACCATGCCGGTTATCACTGAAGTGAGCGGTTTTATTCGCTTCACCGACATGATCGATGGTCAGACGATTACCCGTCAGACCGACGAACTGACCGGTCTGTCTTCGCTGGTGGTTCTGGATTCTGCAGAACGTACTACCGGTGGTAAAGACCTGCGTCCGGCGCTGAAAATTGTTGATGCGCAGGGCAACGACGTACTGATCCCAGGCACCGATATGCCTGCACAGTACTTCCTGCCGGGTAAAGCGATTGTTCAGCTCGAAGATGGCGTTCAGATCAGCTCCGGTGATACCCTGGCGCGTATTCCGCAGGAATCCGGCGGTACCAAGGATATTACCGGTGGTCTGCCGCGCGTTGCGGATCTGTTCGAAGCACGTCGTCCGAAAGAGCCGGCAATCCTGGCTGAAATCAGCGGTATCATTTCCTTCGGTAAAGAAACCAAAGGGAAACGCCGTCTGGTGATCACGCCGGTTGACGGTAGCGATCCGTACGAAGAGATGATTCCGAAATGGCGTCAGCTCAACGTGTTTGAAGGTGAGCGTGTAGAACGTGGTGACGTGGTTTCCGACGGTCCGGAAGCACCGCACGACATTCTGCGTCTTCGTGGCGTACACGCGGTAACGCGTTACATCACCAACGAAGTCCAGGACGTTTACCGTCTGCAAGGCGTTAAGATCAACGATAAGCACATCGAAGTTATCGTTCGTCAGATGCTGCGTAAAGCCACCATCGTTAACGCAGGAAGCTCCGACTTCCTGGAAGGTGAGCAGGTTGAATACTCTCGCGTTAAGATCGCCAACCGCGATCTGGAAGCGAACGGCAAAATCGCTGCAACCTATGCACGTGATCTGCTGGGTATCACCAAAGCGTCTCTGGCAACCGAGTCCTTCATCTCCGCGGCATCGTTCCAGGAGACGACTCGTGTGCTTACCGAAGCAGCCGTTGCGGGCAAACGCGACGAACTGCGCGGTCTGAAAGAGAACGTCATCGTGGGTCGTCTGATCCCGGCCGGTACCGGTTATGCGTACCACCAGGATCGTATGCGCCGTCGCGCCGCTGGCGAACTGCCAGCAGCACCGCAGGTCACTGCGGAAGATGCGACTGCGAGCCTGGCAGAACTGCTGAACGCAGGTCTGGGTGGTTCCGACAACGAGTAATCGTTACGCCTAATAAAAAACCCGCTTCGGCGGGTTTTTTTATGCCTGCGATACAGGCCTGTTTGCGGTGTTTGTTGCGTCAATTACGCAGCGGCAGACGACGATACAGCTCAATCATGTCACCCGCCAGATCCTGAATCACCATCGCGTTCATCAGATGATCCTGTGAATGGACGGTAATCAGATTGACCGGCAGTTTGCCGGTCCCTTCATCCAGACCGATCAACTGCGTCTGAATTTTATGCGCGGCTTTAACGAATTCCCGTGACTCTTCCATCGCCTGTTCCGCCGCGTCAAAATCGCCTTTACGTGCCTGTTGCAGCGCGGTCAACGCCTGGCTGCGCGCGGCACCGGCGTTAACCAGCAGTTCCATAATGATGGTTTCTAAATCTTCCATGCGCTCACTCCAGAAGCTTAAGGGCTTTTTCAAGTACGACATCGCCTTTCATCATGCCGTAATCCATCATGTCGATAACCGCGACCTTTTTCCCCAACGGCTCCGCCTGTGCCTGCAATTTTGCCTGCTCGTATTTCACTTGTGGCCCCAGCAACACAATATCCGCCGTTGCAATCTCGTCCTTAAATTCCGCAACGGGAACCGCTTTGATAGAAACCTCGACCCCTTTCTTCTGCGCTGCATCTTTCATCCGCTGCACCAGCATGCTGGTGGACATACCCGCAGCACAACATAAAACGATGTTTTTCATAGTCAGCCTCGTGTTGATGGGATAGTTGATAATTATCCAGCGCAGTTGAGATCAACAACCGCTTTACCGTGATTGTGTGTATGGCATCACAAAGAAACCCTGCTTCACCTGAAACCGGTTACAACTGGTGCAACGGTGCGCGCACTAATTCGCATTCGCCAGTAGAATCTGGTTCTTACCCTGCTGCTTGGCTTGATACAACGCTTCATCGACGCCGGTGACGAGTTGTTCCAGCGGTTCCATATGCCACTCGCCCAGCCCGGCGCTGAAGGTCACAACCAGGCCGTCTTCACGCCAGCCACGATTTGCCACGTTGCTTCGCCACTCTTCGAGATAAGCCTGTGAATTTTCAATATGCGTCTCAGGGAAAATCACTGCAAACTCTTCTCCGCCGTAGCGATAAAGCGAAATGCCATGCGGCTGCATCACTTTCAGCCCTTCACGCGCGACATTGCGCAGGACAATATCACCGCTTAAATGACCCCATGTATCGTTGATGGATTTGAAGTTGTCGATATCCACCAGCGCCAGTGCGAAGGGTTGATGATCGTTCATCAGGGCGGCAATATCAGCATCGAAAGCGCGCCGGTTTTTGCAGTTGGTCAACGCATCAATAGTGGCCTGGCGCACCCATGATTGTTCGCGCTCTTTGTTGCTTTTGATCGCTTTGCTCAGCATAGCTTCCAGCTTCGGCGCCCGTTTTACATCGCCCGTGTTGATGGCATTGATGATATTGATCAGTACGGTCCTTGAGGCATGACGAAGGTAAAGCCCGAACAGAATAATCACGACGGCTGCCGTACCAAAGCCCCAGCCGACGATCATGGTCGCGTGGCGGGTTAGGTTATTCAGCGTGCTATCCTGAACCTTGTAGATGGCAAGCCAGTCCGGGTTGGTAAACGCATAGTAGTAATACCAGGTCGCGTTTTTTTCATCGTAAACAGAGCCTTCACCGCCGGTCATTGCCGCCAGCAGTAACGGGCTGATAAATGCTTTAAACAGAGAACTGGTATCCGGATGCAGCATCGCTTTGCCTTCACGGTCGACCACGAAAAATTCCCCCTGCATCGGCGCCTGCATCGTACGCAGTGTGAAACTCATCGAAACCAGATCGAGATGGAATGCTAGCGTTCCCTTCAGCTTGCCATCGAGGGAGATCACCGGCTTATAGAGGCTCACCGTCGGGTTATGAGTGAAGTAATCCGTATAGGTGTCGGTGTAGTGGTTAAACATGCTCGACTCGGCCTGATGCATAAACCACGGGCGTGTGCTGGCATCGAAACTATCGCTTACGCTGCCCGCTATCACCTGCGGAGCGCGCAGATACCTTCCCTGCGAGTCCGCAAGCGAAATAGAAGAAACCGTCGGCATCAGCGCCAGCAGCTTCATCATTAGTTGCAGACCCTGCTCGCGATCGCCGTTGACGGTTTCATCTAAATTATTGCCTTGCGCTAAAAATAGCGCGGCGCGACTAAGGATGTAGTCATTTTCCCGCAGGATCGACTGGGCATGGTTCACTGCCAGGTTATGGGTGAAGTTACGGTTAATGTCCTGATATTGTTCCAGCATCTCTTTGCGCTGGCTGAAGATAACCAGAACAGCGATCATCACAAATCCCGCGAAGATCCCGATAAAGCTCACCAGAATGGGGGCGGTGAAAGAGAGTTGTCGATTATGAATTTTCATATCCTTGAGCATTCATCATATGAGTGGCAGTTAAAGTATAGGGGGCTGGAAGAAAGATGCTGGCAGCCGAACGGCGTGTTTTCAGTCCGTTGTATGGCAAATTATATCGACAGCAGATGTTGCTATGGCTAAGTATCGTTATCTATAGCTGCGATGGGTGATGTATATCAATATGAATAGTTTTTTATTCCGTTGGAGGGAAAACGGAGCGACATGAGGGGGAGAGTAAAGCGATCGCTCCGGTCAGACAGTGAAGCTGACACAAACACCATGCAGGATCAGCTGCCTGTGTGCGACAGCCCGATCCTGTTTTTACGCGGCGCGCCGC
The DNA here is from genome assembly GCA_900109485.1 of Kosakonia sacchari. Lineage (GTDB taxonomy): Bacteria > Pseudomonadota > Gammaproteobacteria > Enterobacterales > Enterobacteriaceae > Kosakonia > Kosakonia sacchari_B. The sequence goes on from FOAY01000027.1 coordinate 15,473, forward strand.
AAGGTTTTAACCCGTTATCCGCGTATTGCTGTTTTTTTGCGGCGAACGTCCCAGCCAGCTATCCCAGTCTTTCCATACAGGTTGCAACCCGCTTGCGACTAATGCGTCGGCAACTTCTTGCGGGCGTCGTCCGTCATGCGGGGAAAACTGCTCCAGTTCCGGATGGTCATCGGCATAACCACCAGGCTGCGTTTTAGAGAACGCGCTGACATTGTTGATGGCCAGTGGGATCACGTGATCGCGGAAGTGCGGCGATTCGCGCGTCGAGAGCGACAGCTCCACATCCGGCGCCAGCAGACGGAAAGCGCAAATGGTTTGCACCAACTGGCGCTCATCCATCAGTGACGCGGGTTCAATGCCGCCAGCACAGGGGCGCAGGCGCGGGAAAGAGACGGAAAAGCGGCTTTGCCAGTAGTGCTGTTGCAGCCATAGCAGGTGCTCCGCCACCATATAACAATCTACGCGCCAGTTGTCGGAAAGCCCCATCAGTGCGCCGAGGCCGATTTTGTCGATCCCGGCGCGGCCAAGCCTGTCCGGCGTTTCCAGACGCCAGAAGAAATCCTGCTTCTTGCCCCGCAGGTGGTGCCGGGCATATTGAGCTTCGTGATAAGTCTCCTGGTAGACCATTACGCCATCCAGCCCAAGGGTTTTCAGCTCGGCATACTCTTCTTCTGAGAGCGGCTGTACTTCCATCTGTAGTGAGGCGAACTGGCGGCGAATGTCGGGTAAATGGCGACGAAAATAGTCCATTCCCACTTTGCCCTGATGCTCGCCGGTTACCAGCAACAGATGCTCAAAGCCCAGATCGCGCAAGGCGGCACATTCACGCGCAATCTCCTGTTCATCCAGCGTTTTGCGCTTCAGATGGTTACTCATCGAAAAGCCGCAGTAAGTACAGTCATTGGCGCAGAGGTTCGACAAATAGAGCGGAACATAAAAGCTGACTGTGTTACCAAACCGCTGGCGGGTCAGCCGCTGAGCACGCTGCGCCATGGCTTCAAGAAAACCGCTGGCTGCAGGGGAGAGCAGCGCCATCATATCGTCGCGCGTCGGTTGCCGGGCATTCAGCGCACGTTCAACATCGGCTGCGGTTTTACTGTGGATGCGCAGAGCAATATCGTCCCAGTCGAGTTGCCGCCAGTAATCGCTAAAGGTGCTCATAAGGTGGCCTCCAGAAAACCGGTCAGCGGGCTGGTGGCCGCCGCAAAACGCTGGCGCGCACCCGGTACGGCCTGACGCGCCAGCGTGCCGGCTTCTACCGCCAGACGAAAAGCGCGCGCCATGGTGACCGGATCGTCGGCAACAGCAATGGCGGTATTCACCAGCACGGCATCTGCGCCCATCTCCAGCGCCTGTGTCGCATGGCTAGGCGTACCAATACCGGCGTCAACCACCACCGGGACATTCGCCTGCTCAATGATAATCTCCAGCATGGCGCGGGTTTCCAGCCCCTGGTTTGAACCAATCGGCGCGCCCAGCGGCATAACGGCCGCGCAACCGACCTCTTCCAGTCGTTTGCACAGCACCGGATCGGCGCCGCAGTAGGGCAGTACCACAAAACCCTGCTGCACCAATTTTTCTGCCGCGCGCAGGGTTTCGATCGGATCCGGTAACAGCCAGCGGGCATCCGGGTGGATTTCCAGCTTTAACCAGTTCGTTCCCAACGCTTCACGCGCCAGTTGCGCGGCAAAAATGGCATCCTCAGCATTCTTCGCCCCGGAAGTGTTCGGCAGCAGCGTGACGCCTGCATCGCGCAGCGGTTGCAGGATACCATCGCTTTGTTTGCGTAGATCCACGCGCTTCATGGCCAGCGTGACCAGCTCGCTGCCGGAAGTGCGGATCGCGTCGATCATCAGTTGTGGCGCGGAAAATTTACCGGTGCCGGTAAACAGCCGCGAGGTAAACGTTTTATCTGCAATACGTAACATCTCAACCCCCTGCGATAACCTGAAAAAGCAGGATCTCGTCGCCGTCCTGCACAAGATAATCGTCCCAGCGCTCGCGCGGCAGGATCTGTTGATTCACCGCCAGCGCGGCACCGGGTTTTAGCTGATTGATGTGCTGCAATAGTGCAGCAACGGAAAGCCCGGACGCGCACTGCATCGGCTCATCATTGAAGTGTATTTGCATGCCGCCCTCCGCATACCGGGCATCCCTGGGCGCGATGCAGCGCCAGCGTGCGCCAGAGATTGGTACGGGCATCAAATAGCCGTAACTCGCCGCTGGTGGTGCTGATGCCGCTTAACAATTTGATGGCTTCCAGCGCCTGCATGGCACCCATGACGCCGACCACCGGGCCAACAATGCCCGCCGTGCGGCAGTTGCGCTCCGGTTCGCTTTCATCAGGCCACAGGCAGCGATAACAGCCCTGTTGCCAGGGCGGCGTCAGCACCATCATCTGTCCGCCAAAGCCAACCGCACTGGCGCTGATCAACGGCGTTTCCTGCGCCACGCAGGCGGCATTAATTGCCTGGCGAGTGGTCATATTGTCGCTGCAATCGAGCACCACATCGGCCTGTGCGACCTGCTGTTGTAGCGCTTCACCGCTGAGCCGCTGCTCAAGGGTAATCAGTTCGATATCCGGGTTAAGCTGGTGTAAACGTTGCGCGGTGACGCCCGCTTTCGGTTGGTTGATATCGTCCGTGGTGAACAGGATCTGCCGTTGCAGGTTACTCAGGTGTATCGCGTCGTCATCGGCCAGCGCCAGCGTGCCGATGCCTGCGCCAGCAAGGTAAACCGCCGCGGGCGCGCCAAGACCGCCGAGACCAACAATCAGCACCCGGCTGGCGAGCAGCTTTTGCTGGCCGACAACCGCGATATCTTCCAGCAGGATCTGGCGGCTGTAGCGCATAAAATCGCGATCATTCATCACCCACCCCCGCAAGTGCCAGTAATTGATCGGTAGCCAGCCGCCAGTCAGCGGCCTCGGTGATGGCACTGACTACCGCGATGCTGCCAACGCCCGTCGCCAGTACCTCGGGTGCGCGCGCCAGACTGATACCGCCGATTGCTACGGTCGGGTAATCGGCCAGCCGCGCAATATGTCGCGCCAGTTGTTCCAGCCCCTGCGGCGCAGAAGGCATCTGTTTGGTTTGCGTGGGGAAAACATGGCCCAGCGCGATATAAGACGGACGCGCCGCCAGCGCCACGTCGATCTCCATATCGTCATGGGTCGAAACGCCAAGACGTAAACCTGCCGCGCGAATCGCGCTAAGATCCGTGGTTTCCAGATCTTCCTGGCCGAGATGAACGCCGTAAGCCTGGTGTTTGATCGCCAGCCGCCAATAGTCATTGATAAACAGCCGCGCATGGTAGCGGCGGCCAAGCGCAATGGCGGCAATGACATCCTCTTCGACCTCGTCATCACGTTTATCTTTGATGCGTAATTGCAGGGTGCGCACGCCGGCATCCAGCAGGCGGGCTACCCACTCGACGCTGTCGACCACCGGATAAAGCCCCAGACGGAAAGGCACCGACGGGAAATCAGGCTGGTACATCAGGCTTCCTCCTGTTTCAGGTAGATCTCGCCGCCGCGGGTGCGGAAGTCGTTCGACTTGTCCGCCATGCCGACTTCAATAGCCTGGGAAGCTGCATAATCGCGCACTTCCTGGGAGATTTTCATCGAGCAGAATTTCGGCCCGCACATCGAGCAGAAATGGGCGACTTTGCCGGATTCCTGCGGCAGGGTTTCATCGTGATACGCGCGCGCGGTGAAGGGGTCGAGCGCCAGATTAAACTGGTCTTCCCAGCGGAACTCAAAGCGCGCTTTCGACATGGCGTTATCGCGGATCTGCGCGCCGGGATGGCCTTTGGCGAGGTCAGCCGCGTGGGCGGCGATCTTGTAGGTGATAAGCCCCTGTTTCACATCCTCTTTGTTCGGCAGGCCAAGGTGCTCTTTCGGCGTGACATAACACAGCATCGCGCAGCCAAACCAGCCAATCATCGCCGCGCCAATGCCGGAGGTGAAGTGGTCGTAACCCGGTGCAATATCAGTGGTGAGCGGTCCAAGCGTGTAGAACGGTGCTTCGTGGCAGTGCTCCAGTTCTTCGGTCATATTGCGGCGGATCATCTGCATCGGCACATGCCCCGGCCCTTCAATCATCACCTGTACGTCATACTCCCAGGCGATTTTGGTTAGCTCGCCCAGCGTGTGCAGTTCCGCAAATTGCGCTTCGTCGTTGGCGTCCTGAATGGAACCCGGACGCAGGCCGTCGCCCAGCGACAATGCAACGTCGTAGGCGGCGCAGATCTCGCAGATTTCGCGGAAGTGGGTGTAGAGGAAGTTCTCCTGATGATGGGAAAGACACCATTTCGCCATAATCGAGCCGCCGCGCGAAACAATGCCGGTCAGACGATGGGCCGTCATCGGCACATAACGCAGCAATACGCCCGCGTGAATAGTGAAGTAATCCACCCCTTGTTCCGCCTGCTCCAGCAGCGTGTCGCGGAACGCCTGCCAGTTCAGATCTTCGGCGATCCCGTTGACCTTCTCCAGCGCCTGATAGATCGGCACGGTTCCGATCGGCACCGGGCTATTACGCAGGATCCATTCACGGGTTTCATGGATATAACGCCCGGTGGAGAGATCCATCACCGTGTCCGCGCCCCAGCGGGTTGACCAGACCAGTTTTTCCACCTCTTCTTCGATGGAAGAGGTGACCGCCGAGTTGCCTATGTTGGCGTTCACTTTAACCAGGAAGTTACGACCGATAATCATCGGCTCCGATTCAGGGTGGTTAATATTGGCGGGAATAATGGCGCGACCGGCCGCCACTTCATCGCGGACAAATTCCGGCGTGATATTTTCCGGCAGGCGCGCGCCAAAACCTTCGCCCGGATGCTGCCTGCGCAGCACTTCGCTGCGGATGCGCTCGCGGCCCATGTTTTCACGGATAGCGATAAATTCCATTTCCGGCGTCACGATCCCCTGGCGGGCATAGTGCAACTGGGTCACGCAGCGGCCCGCTTTGGCGCGTTGCGGCGTCAGTAAACCGCTAAAACGCAGTTCATCGAGGCCGTCATCGGCCAGCCGCTCTTTGGTGTACGCGGAGCTGCGTTCATCGAGCGTTTCAGTGTCGTTGCGGGCGGTTATCCACGGTGCACGCAGCTTTGCCAGCCCTTGTTGCACATCAATGGCGACAGCCGGATCGCCATACGGGCCGGAGGTGTCATATACCGGCACGGCCTCGTTTTCTTCATACTGCGGCTGCGCTTTGGGGCCGCCGATAAGCGTCGGGCTAAGCTGGATTTCACGCATGGGCACGCGGATATCCGGCTGCGAACCGGTGATGTAAATGCGTTGCGAATTGGGGAAAGCGGTGCCTTCCAGCGTATCAATGAAGTGTTGCGCCTGGGCGCGTTGTTCACGGCGTGTAACAGTTTTTGCAGACATAGCTCATTCCATAATTATGAGATGGCTTGTCAGACGACGGATGGAGTAATGGCAGCAAACCGCCCGTGAGGGTGGTCGTTGTGAATGGATTACTCTTGTTCCCTTCGCAGGTCTTAACCCGATCAGGTTCCGCGGATCCCGAATTAACGGTCTCAGCCTTTTCCCCTTCATCCTTCACGCTGCCTCTTTGTTGGCTGCGTTCGCTCACCCCAGTCACTTACTTGATGTAAGCTCCTGGGGATTCACGAACTTGCCGCCTCGACGCATCGCGAATGATTTTGTGGAAATATAGGCACTCCGACAAGAAAAACCCCGTCCGAAAACGGGGGGACTGCTTTTTAAACTACGCGTTAATGTTTAAGAACTCAAGCGGGGCGCGCCATTCCACTTTCGTCGTTGGCGCTCACATTGAGGTCGTTATCAAAGGCCAGCACAATCAACTTATCTTCCAGCATAAAGCGGGCGGCAAGCGCTTCGCCGATATCCGATAGCGCCTGTTGGAACTCCAGACAGTTGTCGTCATCGATGGCGTTTTCCAGGCTGGAGTCATAGTAATTCATAAGCTCCACGGTATTGGCTTCAAGTTGCGGATAAAGTTGCGTGGCGGCTAAAAGTGGGCTGGCGCCTTCCATTTCGCTGATGATACGTTCATAAATATTGAAATGGCCGGCGGAGAGGTAATCCACCAGATTGTGACAAAAATCGTCCAGCGCTTTTTCATTGAGCTGCATGTACGATCCTTTGCCAGGTTTAATGCCAACCAGATTGTAGTAAGAAACAAGAAGTTGCTTACGAACAAGTAGCCAGTGGTCGACAAGTTTGTTACTTCCTCCAACGCGCTCTGTCAGGCTTTCTAACTGGTTTAGCATAAATGGCTCCGCAAATATGTAAGTTCAGAAAAAATGTAATAATAATGTTAATAACATGCCAGTGAAGCTAAGGTAGTGCAATGGTACGTATTATTGAAGCATCCGATCGTGGCTGGTGGATCGTGAGCCATGAACAAAAATTATGGTTGCCCGGTGGAGAATTACCACATGGTCAGCCAGGAAATTTCGAACTTGTGGGTCAAAGCGCGCTCCACATTGGGGAATGGCAGGGCGAACCGGTGTGGATGGTTCGTCAGAATCGTCGGCATGATATGGGCTCCGTGCGGCTGCTGATCGATCAAGATGTCGGTCTTTTCCAGTTAGCCGGGCGCGGCGTGCAACTGGCCGAGTTTTATCGCTCGCATCAGTTTTGCGGTTATTGCGGGCACACCATGCACCCGAGTAAAACCGAGTGGGCGATGCTCTGCGACCACTGCCGGGAACGTTATTATCCGCAAATTGCCCCCTGCATCATTGTCGCGATTCGCCGCGACGACAGCATCCTGCTCGCGCAACATACCCGTCATCGCAATGGCATCTACACTGTGCTTGCCGGGTTTGTTGAAGTCGGCGAAACGCTGGAGCAGGCGGTAGCGCGTGAAGTGATGGAAGAGAGCGGCATCAAGGTGAAGAACCTGCGTTATGTCACCTCACAGCCATGGCCCTTCCCGCAATCGTTGATGACGGCCTTTATGGCGGAGTATGACAGCGGTGAAATTCATATCGATCCGAAAGAGCTGTTAGATGCGGGCTGGTATCGCTATGACGCCTTGCCGCTACTGCCGCCGCCGGGCACAGTGGCGCGTCGCCTGATCGAAGACACCGTGGCGATGTGTCGGGCAGACGATCAATGACGTGATACAATAACGGTCTGACGCTTAAGGAAATGACAATGACCGAACTGAAAAACGATCGTTACCTGCGCGCGCTCCAGCGCCAGCCTGTAGACATGACGCCAGTATGGATGATGCGCCAGGCTGGCCGCTATTTGCCGGAGTACAAAGCGACGCGTGCGCAAGCAGGCGACTTTATGTCGTTATGCAAAAACGCTGAGCTGGCCTGTGAAGTGACGCTTCAACCGCTGCGCCGCTACAAGCTTGATGCGGCGATCCTTTTCTCGGACATTCTCACCGTGCCGGATGCGATGGGGCTGGGCCTCTATTTTGAAGCCGGCGAAGGGCCGCGCTTCACGTCGCCCATCACCCGCAAAGCGGATGTGGATAAGCTGCCGATCCCGGACCCGGAAAATGAACTGGGTTACGTGATGAACGCCGTGCGCACTATCCGCCGCGAGTTGAAAGGCGAAGTGCCGCTGATTGGCTTTTCCGGCAGTCCGTGGACGCTGGCGACCTATATGGTGGAAGGCGGCAGCAGCAAAGCGTTTACCGTGATCAAAAAAATGATGTACGCCGAGCCGCATACGCTGCACGCGCTGCTCGATAAGCTGGCGCAGAGCGTCACGCTGTACCTGAACGCGCAGATCCGCGCTGGCGCGCAATCAGTGATGATTTTTGATACCTGGGGCGGCGTGCTGACCGGGCGCGATTATCAGCAGTTCTCACTCTATTACATGCATAAAATCGTTGATGGCCTGCTGCGTGAAAACGAAGGTCGCCGCGTGCCGGTAACACTGTTTACCAAAGGCGGTGGGCAGTGGCTGGAAGCGATGGCGGAAACTGGCTGTGATGCGCTGGGACTGGACTGGACCACCGATATCGCCGATGCGCGTCGTCGCGTGGGGCATAAAGTCGCCCTGCAAGGCAATATGGACCCTTCCATGCTGTATGCGCCGCCCGCGCGTATCGAAGAGGAAGTGGCCACCATTCTGGCGGGCTTTGGCAAAGGCGAAGGCCACGTGTTTAACCTCGGTCATGGCATTCATCAGGATGTCGAACCGGAACATGCAGGAGTTTTTGTCGAGGCGGTACACCGTCTGTCGGCCGCCTGGCATCAGTAAGGAGGACGTATGGATCTCGCGTCATTACGCGCGCAACAACTTGAACTGGCGTCTTCGGTGATCCATGAAGATCGCCTGGATACGGATCCTCCCCGATTGATCGGCGGTGCCGATGTCGGGTTTGAGCAAGGCGGCGAAGTGACGCGGGCGGCGATGGTGCTTCTCGCCTGGCCATCGCTGGAGCTTGTCGAATATCAGGTGGCGCGCATCGCCACCACCATGCCCTATATTCCGGGCTTTCTCTCCTTTCGCGAATACCCTGCGCTGCTGGCGGCGTGGCAACAACTGTCGCAAAAGCCGGATCTGCTGTTTGTTGATGGGCACGGCATTTCGCATCCGCGCCGTCTGGGGGTCGCCAGCCACTTTGGGCTGCTGGTGGATGTACCGACCATTGGCGTGGCGAAAAAACGGCTGTGCGGCAAGTTTGAGCCGCTTGCCGATGAGCCAGGCGCGCTGGCGCCGCTGCTGGATAAAGGCGAGAAGCTGGCATGGGTATGGCGCAGTAAAGCGCGCTGCAATCCGCTGTTTATCACCACCGGGCATCGTGTCAGCCAGGATAGCGCATTGGCGTGGGTGCAGCGCTGCATAAAGGGTTATCGGCTGCCGGAGCCGACGCGCTGGGCAGATGCGGTGGCGTCCGGGCGACCCGCGTTTTCGCGTTGGCAGGAAATCCAGCGCAATATCAGGTAAACTGCCGCCATTACTGATATTGAGAAACAACCATGTTACAAAACCCAATTCACCTGCGTCTGGAGCGGCTGGAAAGCTGGCAGCACGTTGTTTTTATGGCGTGTCTGTGCGAGCGCATGTATCCCAATTACGCCATGTTCTGCCAGCAGACGGAGTTTGGCGACGCGCAAGTTTATCGCCGTATTCTCGACCTGGTTTGGGAAACGCAGATCGTTAAAGATGCGAAAGTGAATTTCGACAGCCAGCTTGAGAAGCTGGAAGAGGCGATTCCGGCTGCCGATGATTACGATCTGTACGGCGTTTACCCGGCGATTGATGCCTGCGTAGCATTGAGCGAACTGGTTCATTCTCGTCTGAGTGGTGAAACGCTGGAGCATGCGGTTGAAGTCAGCAAGACGTCAATCACCACCGTTGCGATGCTGGAAATGACCCAGGCGGGTCGTGAAATGACCGACGAAGAGCTGCGACTGAACCCCGCCGTTGAGCAGGAATGGGATATTCAGTGGGAAATTTTCCGTCTTTTGGCGGCCTGTGAAGAACGTGATATTGAACTGATTAAAGGGCTACGCGCAGACCTGCGTGAGGCCGGCGACAGCAATATTGGTATAAATTTGCAGCAATGAGGCAATAAAACGTGATTTAGGGCCAGTTTTGTCGCGCCGGAAGGCTTCCCTTCCTACCCCCGTCTGGTCTACATTTGGGGGGCGAAAAAAAGTGGCTATCGGTGCGTGTATGCAGGAGAGTGCTTTTGAGGCATTTCCGTCGCACTCGATGCTTAGCAAGCGATAAACACATTGAAAGGATAACTTATGAATAAGACTCAACTGATTGATGTAATTGCAGACAAGGCTGATCTGTCTAAAGCGCAGGCAAAAGCTGCACTGGAATCCACCCTGGCTGCTATTACTGAGTCTCTGAAAGAAGGTGATGCGGTACAACTGGTTGGTTTCGGTACCTTCAAAGTGAACCACCGCGCTGAGCGTACTGGCCGCAACCCGCAGACCGGTAAAGAAATCAAAATCGCTGCCGCTAACGTGCCGGCATTTGTTTCTGGTAAAGCACTGAAAGACTCTGTTAAGTAAGACAGCGTGTCAGTGAACAGTTTTATCGAAGGGGCGGTTTCGCCCCTTTTGTCATTCTGGCGTTGCTCATTGACGTTGGCTGGCGCACTGTTGCTGACGGCCTGTAGCCACGATACGTCCTTGCCCCCGTTTACCGCCAGCGGCTTTGCGGGCGATCAGGGCGCGGTGCGGATCTGGCGTAAAGATTCCGGCGGCGAGACACATCTGCTTTCCGCTTTTAGTCCGTGGCATCACGGCAACACTTCCCTCAGCGAATACCGCTGGCAAGGCGATACCTTAACCCTTGTCGAACTCAATATTTATAGCCAGCCGCCTGAGCATGTCCGCGTGCGTTTTGACGATCGCGGTGAGCTGAGCTTTATGCAGCGCGAGGTCAATGGGCAGAAGCAGCAGCTCTCCAGCGACCAGATTGCGCTGTATCGTTACCGGGCTGAACAGATCCGCCAGACCAGCGATGCGCTGCGCCAGGGGCGTGTGGTGCTGCGTCAGGGACGCTGGCAGGCCAATCGCACGGTTCAGACCTGTGAAGGCAAGACGGTGAAGCCGGATCTCGACAGCTATGCGCTGAACCGCATTGAGCAGCGTCAGACGCGTTCGGCGGCGGCGGTAAGCGTCGCATGGCTGGAAGCGCCGGAAGGGGCGCAGTTGCTGTTAGTCGCGAATGGTGATTTTTGTCGCTGGCAGCCGACGGAGAAGAATTTCTGAAGGTTTAAGTAGGCCGGGTAAGCATAGCGCCACCCGGCGAACGGCCCGATGGCGACGACGCCTTATCGGGCCTGGGGCAAAATAACGTTATTCGCCCTGTTCGCGAGCGATTGCGCGATAGCCGATATCACGGCGGCTGAAGCTGCCATTCCAGTGAATATTGGTCATCAACTGATAGGCGCGTTGCTGTGCTTCGGCAACGGTGTTACCCAGCGCAGTCACGCAGAGTACGCGGCCGCCGTTGGTCAACACCTGGTCGTCGCTGGAGAGTTTAGTGCCCGCGTGGAACACTTTACCGTCCGCCACTTCTTCCAGCGGCAGGCCGTGGATCACATCGTCCTTGCTGTAGTCGCCCGGATAACCACCGGCAGCCATCACCACGCCCAGAGACGCGCGTTCATCCCACTCAGAGGTTTTCTCGTCCAGCTTGCCTTCGCAGGCGGCCAGGCACAGCTCAACCAGGTCTGACTGCATGCGCAGCATGATCGGTTGTGTTTCTGGATCGCCAAAGCGGCAGTTGAACTCAATCACTTTCGGATTGCCCTGTTTGTCGATCATCAGACCGGCATACAGGAAACCAGTGTAGGTATTGCCTTCCGCCGCCATACCGCGCACGGTCGGCCATATAATGCGTTCCATCGTACGTTGATGCACTTCATCGGTGACGACTGGCGCAGGCGAGTAAGCGCCCATACCACCGGTATTTGGCCCGGTATCGCCATCACCCACGCGTTTGTGATCCTGGCTGGTGGCCATCGGCAGAACATGTTCACCATCGACCATGACGATAAAGCTGGCTTCTTCGCCATCGAGGAACTCTTCAATAACGATACGGTGGCCGGCGTCGCCAAAAGCATTGCCTGCCAGCATATCGTTCACTGCCGCTTCGGCTTCTGCCAGCGTCATGGCGACAATCACGCCTTTGCCCGCAGCCAGACCATCCGCTTTAATGACGATTGGCGCGCCTTTCTCACGCAGGTACGCCAGCGCCGGTTCAATCTCGGTGAAGTTCTGGTATTCCGCCGTCGGGATCTTATGGCGTGCCAGGAAGTCTTTGGTGAAGGCTTTTGAGCCTTCCAGTTGCGCGGCGCCCTGCGTTGGGCCAAAAATTTTCAGGCCAGCGGCGCGGAAGGCGTCTACTACGCCAATGACCAGCGGCGCTTCCGGGCCAACGATGGTCAGATCGATTTTCTCGTTCTGCGCAAAGCTGAGCAGCGCCGGAATATCGGTGACGCCAATTGCCACGTTTTGCAGCGCCGGTTCCAGCGCGGTACCGGCATTGCCCGGTGCAACAAAAACGGTATCGACCAGCGGCGACTGCGCCGCTTTCCAGGCCAGCGCGTGTTCACGCCCGCCGTTACCAATCACTAATACTTTCATTGTCTGCTCCGTGGATTAATGGCGGAAGTGACGCATATCGGTAAAGATCATAGCAATGCCGTGTTCATCGGCAGCGGCAATCACTTCGTCATCGCGGATGGAGCCACCCGGTTGGATCACGCAGGTCACGCCAACAGCGGCAGCGGCATCGATACCATCGCGGAACGGGAAGAATGCGTCAGACGCCATCGCAGAACCTTTCACTTCCAGCCCTTCGTCACCGGCTTTGATCCCGGCGATCTTCGCCGAGTAGACGCGGCTCATCTGGCCAGCGCCAATGCCGATGGTCATATTCTCTTTCGCATAAACGATAGCGTTGGATTTCACGAATTTCGCTACCTTCCAGCAGAACAGCGCATCACGCAGCTCTTGCTCCGTCGGTTGGCGTTTGCTGACCACGCGCAGTTCGTTGTTGCTGACCATGCCCAGATCGCGATCCTGAACCAGCAGCCCGCCGTTGACGCGTTTAAAGTCGAGCCCCGGCACGCGTTGCGACCACTCGCCGCAGACCAGTACGCGGACATTCTGTTTGGCTGCCGTGATTTTCAGCGCTTCTTCTGTCGCAGACGGCGCGATGATCACTTCCACAAACTGGCGGGAGATGATCGCTTGCGCGGTGGCGGCATCCAGCTCGCGGTTAAAGGCGATGATGCCGCCGAATGCGGAGGTCGGATCGGTTTTGTATGCGCGATCGTAAGCCGCAAGAATGGAGTCGCTAACTGCCACGCCGCAAGGGTTGGCATGCTTAACGATAACGCAGGCAGGTTCGCTGAACTCTTTCACACACTCCAGCGCCGCATCGGTATCGGCGATGTTGTTATAAGAAAGCGCTTTACCCTGTAACTGCTGCGCGGTAGCCACAGAAGCCTCTTTCACTTCTTCTTCTATATAGAAGGCGGCCTGCTGGTGGCTGTTTTCACCGTAGCGCATATCCTGCTTCTTGATGAAGTTCAGGTTCAGGGTGCGCGGGAAGCGGCCTGATGGTTCTTTGCTTTCGCCGTGATAGGCCGGAACCAGGCTACCGAAGTAGTTGGCGATCATGCTGTCGTAAGCGGCGGTGTGTTCAAAAGCTTTAATGGCCAGATCGAAACGGGTTTCGAGCGTCAGCGAGCCTTCGTGCGCATCCATCTCATTAATGATGGCGCTGTAGTCGCTGCTTTTTACTACGATGGCAACATCTTTATGGTTCTTCGCCGCAGAGCGCACCATCGTCGGGCCGCCGATATCGATGTTTTCTACTGCATCTTCCAGCGAGCAACCTTTGCGAGCGACGGTCTGGGCGAACGGATAAAGGTTAACAACAACCATATCGATCGGCGCGATCGCGTGTTCTGCCATGATCGCGTCATCCTGGCCACGACGTCCGAGGATCCCGCCGTGCACTTTCGGGTGCAGGGTTTTTACGCGTCCATCCATCATTTCCGGGAAACCGGTGTAGTCGGAGACTTCAGTCACCGGCAGACCTTTATCTGCCAGCAGACGAGCGGTTCCGCCAGTAGAGAGCAGTTCTACGCCACGCTGAGAGAGCGCCTGTGCGAATTCGACAATACCGGCCTTGTCAGAAACACTGAGCAGTGCGCGGCGGACTGGACGACGTTGTTGCATGGTAAATCCCCTGGATTTGACTTGAACAGAGAGCATTAGATGAATTTTTGGATCCTTAACGATCCCAAAACTTAGCTAACGCCCCATGTAAGGCTCACGATTTTTGCGCGGGCATTGTAACGAAAACGTTTGCGTAGCGCTCGCGAATTTTTAGCCTTTTGCCGGATTGTGGATAAGTCTGTGCGTAAATTGGTATAAAGCGGCGTTTTGCTGTGGAATGCAGCAGTCAGTCATTTTTATGTCATTTTTCTATTGCGGGGGGCGGAGAACTCCCTATAATGCGCCTCCATCGACACGGCAGATGTGAATCACTTCACACAAATAGCCGGGTCGGTTGAAGAGAAAAATCCTGAAATTCAGGGTTGACTCTGAAAGAGGAACGCGTAATATACGCCACCTCGCGACGAAGCGCTGAAAGCCGCGTCGCAACTGCTCTTTAACAATTTATCAGACAATCTGTGTGGGCACTCAGGTGACATGGATTCTTAACGTCCCCGGACGAAAAATGAATACCAAGTCTCACGGGTGAACACGTAATTCATTACGAAGTTTAATTCGATGAGCATCAAACTTTAAATTGAAGAGTTTGATCATGGCTCAGATTGAACGCTGGCGGCAGGCCTAACACATGCAAGTCGGACGGTAGCACAGAGAGCTTGCTCTCGGGTGACGAGTGGCGGACGGGTGAGTAATGTCTGGGAAACTGCCTGATGGAGGGGGATAACTACTGGAAACGGTAGC
>FOAY01000025.1 GCA_900109485.1 Kosakonia sacchari
TTGTTGAAAATAGCCATACCGATAACCAGCCAGACCATGGATTCCAGGGGAAGCTTACGCTTACGTAGCGTCACGGTATCCGTGAGGGTAAAGGCCTGCTGAATAAGAGCGGGGGAAAGGAGGTCGGCAAGACTCTGAACTTCATCGGGAGCGGTAAGATTAATAATGCCAAGGGCCTGTGAAAGTTCCATGAAAAAGGGTCCATGTGAAGACATGAACCCTTTTTACATCAGCCACCGGATCGGTCAACCGATCCTTAAACGATCGGCATTAGCCCGCAGGCGCTTCATTTTTATCAGGTAATGACCATCGGCCAGTCTGGCGGAGCTTTACGCGAGACGTCCGCCATGACCTGCACCACGTTGTGCCAGATGTTGGTGAGATCCAACACTGTAATGCCCAGCAGACCGGTCGCGAACCAGCACGCCGCCGCTAAACCCATGCCGCTGCTGATTACTGCCAGACCGATATAATCAGCCCGACGGAAGCGAATATTCAACGTGCTGGCCATAAACATCAACACTGCGCTCAATAACTGCCAGCGCAACAGAACCACGCTGGTGGTAAAGGTAGCCATGAAACCATCCTCAGAAAGAATCGAATACCGGGCGGACCAGGCGTTACGCGCGAGTGGCAAAGATGACGCAGAAGTCCGCAGGAGTAGTACAACAATGTGAAACGGCTTGGCCGTTTCAAGAATGTGTGAACTGTATCACATTTGATGATTTATTCGCCAGTGGGAAAAGCATTTTTTGCAGGGGATTCCTACTAATTTTGGTGGGTTTAATCGCTTTTTTTCGCCAGGATATATTGCTTAGCACTTGCGGGAATTAACCCTGGTATTATTCATGTATTAAAGTGATATTTAGCACCCTAATTGCCACAATATTTACAGTGCGCAGAACATATATTATGCTTGTGTTGTTAGCTTTATTTACCTGTTGATGGTTATTCAGGCTTCTGATCTTTATCGATATATTCTTTCTTGTCACGGTTTATGCGCGGCGCGCGTTTACGTTATGTGACAACTGTGGGTGAGTGTTTTTCTTCCTGATTAAATCATCGCAGGCCGGTTTGGTGTAAATAACCTGCGAAAAGAAAAAATGAAAACAGAGAATTTAGCCGTTTCTTTAGGAGACGGTGCTGCGGCGTTGACGCTTCTGGCGAAGTTGATGCCGTGGCTCGCTGCTCAACGCTCCATGGAAGATATATTATCGGTCATCAACGCGTCTCTGGGCGCGCATCTTGCCTGGGTGGTGATCGAGCAGGACGAGGCATGGCAGATAGCTTGCAGCGGAGAGGTGGAATGTACGCTCCGCGACGCTCAGACCCTGCTGGAACAGTTGCAATTGCGTCGTAATCAGCGTGCCTGGCGCGTTATATGCTGGCGACGGCACGTTGGAAAATTATTATTTCCGACACAGTCATTCGCCACCAATAAATTGCAAAGCGGCGTATTATGTAAGCTGAATTATAAAGATACGAGCATCAAAGGTTATTTCTTCTTAGCGTTTGCATATCCTTTGCCTTCACTGTCAATAATCAAGAATGTGGTTATTATTCTGGTGGAGAAGCTTAAAGATTATATGGAGGAAATTCTTGTCAGAGAACGTACCGCTAAAGAAATGCAGCGTGTCGTGACGCAATATAAAGCACTGTTCGATCGTGCTCCGGTTTTAATGAATTCTTTCGATAAAACGAATCGCTGTATTTTATGGAATGGCGAATGTGAACGTTTATTTGGCTGGAGCATTAATGAGCTTAATCAGCAGCCCGATCCATTAGCACTCTTTTTCCCCGATCCGGAGATGCGTCAGCAAGTTCGCTCTTCGGTTAATACTTCGCCCGCCGTCGATATGCATGAGTGGCATCCGATACGGCGCGATGGTCAGATGCTGACCGTGCTTTGGTCAAATATTTTGCTGCCTGACCGCTCGATCCTGAGTATTGGCCTGGATATCACCGAGCGTAAAAAAGTGGAGCGGCAACTGGAGAAAAAAGCAACGATTGACGATCTGACCGGCTGCTATAATCGTTTCGCTATGCTACGGAAGCTAAAGGAGGCGCTGGTACAGTGCAAACCTGAAGATTCCCGTAGCCATTTCAGTCTGTTAATGCTGGATCTGGACCACTTCAAAAATATCAATGATCGCTGGGGACATCTGACGGGCGACGCAGCGCTGGTGCATTTTTGTGACCAGATTCGTGAGCATAGCGATCCGTCTTATCTCTTTGGTCGCCTGGGTGGTGAGGAATTTCTGATTTTGATGCCGCACGCCGATCGTAAAAATGCACTGCGTTTTAGCCAAAAAATTCGTGCGGCATTAGCCCGTTCACCGTTGTTAAGCGGCAGTGAAAAGATCCCATTATCCTTTAGCGCTGGTTTAGTATTCGTGTGCGGTGAGCAGACAGATACTTCAGTTTTACTTACGCTTGCCGACAACGCGCTGTACGATGCAAAACGTAACGGACGCAGTAAAACAGTGGTCGCCAGCGCTTTTTATAAATAAATACGCAAAGATGAAGGAATGTCATTCATTAGATGAAAAAATACCCGACAGGCCGCGACATTTTTTATCCTGCGGTGAGTTTGGCTTAATCAGTGATACTGTGTTGTATTAAGTGAAAACACCCCATAACCAATGGATAAATATTTTCCTTAATATAAACATTGGGCGCACTTTGAGTTTACCTTACGGTCGAATATTCTCGTCATAACCAAATATTAGGTTTTTAATGAGAAAAGTCAGTTGCTAATGTCGTGTGATTCATGCAACGTAATCACCTGTTTATCAAAGCATCCTGCCGTACATTAAAAAGGCACAATAAATGCGTGGATATAGGCGGACATGAATCATAGCGTGCGTCGCAAGATGCTCAGGGTCGTCGGGATCATCATAGGAGTCATCCTGCCGGTGATGCTGTCGCTATGGTTTGCACATATCCGAGCAGTAAATGAAACTGCCTTCCAGCTCCGCTCTTTTGCCCAACTGGCGTTAAATAAAACTGAAGTGGTTATCCAGCAAGTGGATAGCGTTCGCGCCGCGGCGGAAAAATTTCACGGTCAGATATGCTCGCTGGAACATCGCAAAGCGATGCTGGATATTGTGCGCAGCAGTTTGTATGTTGCCGATCTCATTTATGCGCATGGCGACCAATTTTTATGCTCCAGCGTTATTGCTCCCGCGCAATCGTATGCTATTGCGCCCGCTGAGTATAAACGCTCGCCAGACATTGCTATTTATTATTACCGCAATACCCCCTTTTATGCCGGTTATAAAATGGTCTATATGCAGCGCGGTAACTACGTTGCGGTGATCAATCCTCTTTCCTATAGCGATGTCGCCTCGGAAGATAACGCGCTGGCTTATGGTGTCTACGACACCGTGAGCGAATTATTTTTCTCCCTCAGTAAAAGTGCGAATCTGGAGACGCTGAAGAAGCTGATTCACAGCCAGGCATCAACCTTCCAGCAAGACGGACGTTTTTACACCATCGCGCATTCGGATAAACGTCCCATTGCTATTATTGTTTCGACCTCTAATGCGCACTATTTTCAGGCGCTGTATCGTCAGGTGATGCTGCTGCTACCGCTGGGGCTAATTTGCAGCGTGATCCTTTGTTTCGTGTGGTCACGAACACGACAAGAATTTAACTCGCCCCGCCGTATGCTCCACCGCGCGTTAACCAAACGCCAGCTTCGACTCCACTATCAACCGATTATCGATATTAAAAATGGCATCTGTGTCGGCGCTGAGGCACTGTTACGCTGGCCGGGTTTTAATGGCCAGGTGATGAGCCCGGCGGAATTTATTCCGCTGGCGGAAAAAGAGGGAATGATCGAACGCATCACGGATTATGTCGTCGATGAAGTGTTTAGCGATCTCGGCGACTTCCTGGCGGTGGTGCCGCATCTTTATATTTCGATTAACTTATCGGCTGCGGATTTTCACTCTTCGCGCCTTATTTCGTTGATTTCCAATAAGACCAGGGAACACGCGGTACGCGCGGAGCAGATTAAGATCGAAGTGACGGAGCGCGGGTTTATCGATGTGCCAAAAACCACGCCGGTGATTCAGGCGTTTCGCCAGGCGGGCTATGAAGTGGCGATTGATGATTTCGGTACCGGCTATTCCAACCTGCACAACCTCTATTCATTGAATGTCGATATCCTGAAAATCGACAAATCCTTTATCGATACGCTGACCACCAACAGCACCAGTCATCTGATTGCTGAACATATTATCGAGATGGCGCAGAGCCTGCGCCTGAAGATTATTGCTGAAGGGGTGGAGACGGCAGAGCAGGTGAGCTGGTTACTGAAGCGCGGCGTGCAGTTCTGCCAGGGCTGGCACTTTGCCAGAGCGTTGTCGCCGGAGGACTTTAAACTCTGGGTGCGGCATCCGCCGTCATTAAAATGATGGCGGGCCGCGTACCCCATCAGAAGAACAGTTTTGCCTCCAGCATTGCCGATGTTTCCCGGTCGCTTTTATTCCCGGCCTGCACACCTACGCTGCCGCGCAGTGAGAAATTCTGCGTAAACTGACCTTCAACTCCCGTTTTAATTTCGGCCGCATTGCGGCTGTCCGTCAGATCAACCCGCGTGCCATCAAGAGATGCGCCGAACTTCCGGGTGTTATGCAGCCAGTTCACTTCGGCGAAGGGCTGAAAGGTGCGATGCAGGTTTTTATCCAGCGTAAGGTGGCCATACAGCCGCACGCCAGCGCGTGTCTGCACGTTGTTGCTCCCCTTGTTTTCGACAACGGTGCCGTTGGCCTCCGTAAGTGAATTCGCCTTGACGCCCATCCAGGTCAGTTGCGCCTTTGGCTGAAGATAGAGACCGTTATTTCGGCTGCCCACCAGTTGCCAGCTATAGCCGGATTCAACCGCTGCCGTGAAGCCGCGGGATTTCCAGGTTTCGGTTTCCAGCGTATCGCCGGAAAGGGTGTTATCGAACCAGTTGTACTGCGCCCAGCTATCGACATATGCACCTTCACGCGTGTCGTTATTCTGCAGCCACGTTGCGTAAATACCTGCGCTGTAACCGCTGATAATGCTGCTTGCGTGGTTACCGTTATAACGGTTTTGTGCGTGACTCTTCTCCCTCGCGTAGCCTGCCATAATACCCAGTTGGTAACGTTCTTTATCCCTGTTCCACTGGGCAATGTTGCCTCCTAATTGCGCAACATAGCGATTGCTGCGGATATCCAGCTGGTTGCCTGGCGTGAACTGGCCGCTATAACCGCCGGTATTACGCAACCACAGGCTGGATGCCGTTTCCTCACCGTTCGCCTGGCGGTCTTGCAGGTGCGTAGTAAACAGGCTTTTGGCCGCCGCCAGGTTGGCGCCATACAGGCCAGCTTCCGGGCGTATCGCGCTACTTCCCGGTACCGGAAGTGCGCTGGTCAGATACCAGTAGGTTGCCGTCTGGTCTTTAGCGCTTTGCAGAGTGTAATCGTATGCGCCCGCGACTATACGATCGCCCTGACGGAACTCGCCGTCAGCTTTCCCGACCACGGCAATCAACCCGCTACCTTCTATCGCGCTGGCGCGCCTGCCGCCCAGGTGATCTACCTGGACGCGCGTACTTCCGCTGAGATCACCCGCGATAACCATCTGGCCTGTGGCGGCGGGATCGCTGCTCTGCGTGGCATTAAAGACGAGTGTACTGCCGCTGGTTCCTTCGTAATTGCCTTTAATAATCAGCGTGTTGATCTCTTTTTCTCTACCGGTAGATAGTGTGCCGGCATTCTTCAGGCTGCCCTCAATAACCGCATCGCCGTTTACAATAATATTGGCGTTATTGACGACGGCTTTAGTGGGGTCATTCATCAATAGCGTGGCGTTATCAAGCACGATTGCGCCCTGATTTATCTGAACCTGCTCAAAACCTCCGGAAGTTTGTTTACCGTTCAGCGTCCATATGGCGTTCCCCTCTTTTTCCAGATAATTAATACCGGTCATCGCGTCGCTATTGCTGGCATTAATATCGTCCGTATTTAAAAACCGTGATAATGAAAGAGAGGAGTCGCCGTTACCGCTCAATACCAGCCTGTTATTTCTGACGGTATTATTTTTACTGTCATAAGCGTCATCAATGTTGACCGCGCCGTCAATGCGCCAGCCTTTCTCAAGCGTCAGCGTAAATGAGCGTTGGCCATCCACGCCGATAGCAAAATAACCGGCATCCGTTGCTGAAATAAGCCCAGAGTTCGTAATGTCAACATCACTATTCTCCGTGGCAAAAAAGAGGGTCTTTCTGGCGCCGGAAATTTCACCCGTATTAATGACATTTATTTTATTTGCGCTGATGGGGTAAAAGTGCAGAACACCATAATTATCTGAATGCATCGTACCGCTGTTGATGATATTCAGGTCACCGCCTTGTGCAGAGTGCAGCAGAATGAGGTCATTGTCCGTGGTGAGCATCTTCCCCCTGTTGATTAAGCTGAAGGAGGAAGACTCGCCTAACGAGGCGGAAAACAAAGAATTCATGACTATAGTGCCGTTGTTTTCCATGTGCAGGGTGGCGTTTTTCTGCGGCGTGAACAGGAACAGTCCACCCTCGCTGTAAAACTCACCGTTATTCACCAAAGAGAGTGAGCCACTATAATCCGCACTGAAAAGAACATCAGTTAAATGAATTATTGAGTTGTTTGTTATTGAAACATCCGCATCTTCTTTTTCTACCAGAATAATATCCGGACCGATGTTGGTTATTTCATCAAGTGTAAAGTCAATGCGTTTATTGTCATTGGCCGAATCAAGTGCGTTAACGTTTTTAATTCGGTTTTTTTCCGGCGGCGTGTAGGCCGTTACCGCTATTGTATTGGTAGCCCATAGAGCAGTAATAACGGCAATAAATACTTTATTGAAAGCATGCTGGAGAAACATATTCATTCCATTGAAAAAATGTATTAAAGCTACAGACGTGCAGGCCTGTGAATATTTAATGAGGTTCGTCGGCAGAGAGAACTGACGTGCTTTATAATGGATTTTCTATTTTATAAGCGTGAAAAACAATCGATGATAAGTTAATTAGGAATTTTAATTCCGGTGCTACTGAGAAAACGGAATTATTTCAGGAAAAACGGCAATTCGGAAAAATAGCGGCAGAAAGGTTAATAAGAGAGGAAGTCTGTTTATCGCTGGCGAAGGGGGATACGGCGGTAAAGCCTGGGCGGGCGGTGAAGATTTATCACACCTGCTCGCCCTGAGCGCTGCTTTGATGGTTGTCAGGCCTGGTGCCGGTAATCGCTGGGGGTGCGATCGAATTCTCGGCGAAACACCCGCGAAAACGTCTGTTGTGAGACGTAACCTAAATCCATCGCGATATCAAAAATAGGGCGTTGCGTGGTACGCAGCGCTTCGGCTGCCAGCAGTAATCGGCGCTGGCGAATATAGTCGCCCAGCGTTTGATGCATCACGGTACGGAACATTCTCTGTAGATACCACTTTGAATAACCTGATTTTCTGGCGACTACATCAATGTTCATTGGTTGGTCGATATGTTCATCAATCCATTCGATAAGCGTCTGAATAATTTGCTGATGGGACATAAAGCTTCCTCATTTCCCGATTCGTCGTTTTGTCTGGGAGCGAGTATAATTCCTCAAGTTAACTTGAGGTAAAGAGGTTTTATGGAAAAGAGAATGCCACGCATTAAAGCGCTGCTCAGCCCCGGTGAAGTGGCGAAACGTAGCGGGGTGGCCGTCTCTGCGCTGCACTTTTATGAGAGCAAAGGGCTTATTAAAAGTCTGCGCAATAGCGGCAATCAGCGGCGGTATACCCGCGATGTGCTGCGCTATGTGGCGATCATCAAGATTGCCCAGCGCATTGGTATTCCGCTGGCGACCATCGGCGAAGCGTTCGGGGTTTTGCCGGAGGGGCACACCCTGAGCAAAAAAGAGTGGAAGCAGCTGTCGTCGCAGTGGCGGGAAGAGCTGGATCGGCGTATTCATACGCTGGTTGCACTGCGTGATGAGCTGGATGGCTGCATCGGCTGCGGCTGTTTGTCGCGCAGTGAATGCCCGTTGCGTAACCCGGGCGATCAGTTGGGGCAGCAGGGCACCGGCGCGCGCTTGCTGGAAGATGACTGAAACGCACAAAAAACTAAAGCGCCCGCTGGGGCGCTTTAGTCGTTTTCCGGTCTTTGTCTTTCGCTCTATCCCGTTCTGTTACAGGAGGGTTTCCCCCGACATCAGCACCCCTCAAGTATGTTGGAGGTTCCGGATTGTGCTGACACTTTTAGTGTAGTTTCCTTATGCAAAACTGCTACTTTTTTGCTCACTTTTTTTCAGAATATTTCATCCGCCGTTCCGCTGATTCTCTATAGTTAATGCGTCAATCTGCGCAGGAGTAAACCATGCTTACGGTGCATCACCTGAATCAATCGCGCTCGCAGCGCATTCTCTGGGCTTTGGAAGAGCTGGGCGTGCCGTACCAGATCGTCCGTTATCAGCGTGAAAAAACCATGCTGGCACCCGAATCGCTAAAAAAAATTCACCCATTGGGCAAATCGCCGGTGGTGGAAGATAACGGGCTTATCATCGCTGAGTCCGGTGCGATTCTTGACTATTTGCAGGAGACCTACGATCCCGAACATCGGTTTGCGCCGCAAACGGGAAAAAGCAAACAGGATTACCGCTTCTGGCTGCATTACGCTGAAGGTTCGCTGATGCCGCTACTATTGATGAAACTGATAATGACCCGCCTTGGTAAACCGCCTGTGCCGTTTGGCATACGCAGCGTCGGTAAGCTGCTGGCGAGCGGCGTGGAGAAAGCCTTTCTCAACCGGCAACTGGAAACCCACGCGCGCTTTATTGAAGCGGAACTGGCGCAGCATAGCTGGTTTACCGGCAATCAGCTCAGCATGGCGGATATACAGATGAGTTTCCCCGTATTCGCGCTGCTGGCTCGCGGCGGCGTGAATGATTTACCCAATTTACGGGCGTGGAAAAAGCGGGTGGAAAAGCGTCCGGCCTGGCAGCGGGCGATTGTCCAGGGCGGGCCATTTGATTTCCCCGACGGCTAAGAATGTTCGTAATATGTTGCAAAGTTGCGCACCGACGATAACGTTTGCGCATCGTCCGCCTGAATCTTCGCCGCTATAAGCAAAATTTAGCAAAAAGCGGCAAAGTTCAGTTGAAAAGCGCCATATAAACGCTGGATAATCGTTTGCCTTTTTTTGACCACCCGTTGTATGCGCGGAGTTAAACGTTTGCTTTTTTGTGGCCCCTTGCCACAACGCAGCACAGGGAGATGACGTTTAACCGGCAGTGGACTGTCCACCACGCAATACAATGCACAATAAAATTCTCAGGGGATGTTTTCTATGTCTACGCCTTCTGCGCGTACCAATGGTTCGCTTGACGCACTGTTTAAAATTTCTGCCCGCGGCAGTACCGTTCGTCAGGAAATCGTTGCCGGTTTAACCACGTTCCTCGCGATGGTCTATTCGGTGATCGTAGTGCCTGGCATGCTGGGTAAAGCAGGTTTCCCGCCTGCCGCAGTTTTCGTCGCCACCTGTCTGGTCGCCGGTGTTGGCTCCATTGTGATGGGGCTGTGGGCGAATCTGCCGCTGGCCATCGGCTGCGCTATCTCTCTGACCGCATTCACCGCTTTTAGCCTGGTACTGGGTCAGCACATCAGTGTACCTGTCGCGCTTGGCGCAGTGTTCCTGATGGGTGTGCTGTTCACCATTATCTCCGCAACCGGCATCCGTAGCTGGATCCTGCGCAACCTGCCGCATGGCGTTGCGCACGGCACCGGCATCGGTATCGGCCTGTTCCTGCTGCTGATTGCCGCAAACGGCGTTGGCCTGGTGATCAAAAACCCGCTGGACGGTCTGCCGGTGACGCTGGGCCACTTCGCCAGCTTCCCGGTGATCATGTCGCTGATCGGCCTGGCGGTGATTATCGGTCTGGAAAAACTGAAAGTGCCGGGTGGCATTCTGCTGACCATCATTGGCGTTTCCATCGTTGGCCTGATTTTCGATCCGAGCGTGCACTTCTCCGGTATTTTCGCCATGCCGTCGCTGAGCGATGACAAAGGCAACTCGCTGATCGGCAGCCTGGATATCGTGGGCGCGCTGAACCCGGTGGTGCTGCCGAGCGTACTGGCGCTGGTAATGACCGCGGTGTTTGACGCCACCGGTACTATCCGTGCGGTCGCGGGCCAGGCCAATCTGTTGGATAAAGACGGCCAGATCATCGATGGCGGCAAAGCGCTGACCACCGACTCCCTGAGCAGCGTCTTCTCCGGTCTGGTTGGCGCGGCGCCAGCTGCGGTGTATATCGAATCGGCGGCTGGTACGGCGGCAGGCGGTAAAACCGGTCTGACCGCGATTACCGTCGGCGTACTGTTCCTGCTGATCCTGTTCCTCTCTCCGCTCTCTTACCTGGTTCCGGCGTATGCCACCGCGCCAGCGCTGATGTACGTGGGTCTGCTGATGCTGAGCAACGTGGCGAAAATTGATTTTGCTGACTTCGTGGATGCGATGTCTGGCCTGATCACCGCCGTGTTCATCGTGCTTACCTGTAACATCGTTACCGGCATCATGATCGGTTTCGCCTCGCTGGTGATTGGCCGCGTGGTGTCCGGTGAGTGGCGCAAGCTGAACATCGGGACTATCGTGATCGCGGTTGCGCTGGTTGCCTTCTATGCAGGCGGCTGGGCAATCTGAGCCATAAATGATTACCTAATGGGCGACTCCGGTCGCCCATTTTTTTTGCCCACAGCCCGGTTTCTTTGCGTTAAGCTGAATGCTCTGGCCTCAAGGTCTGAGACCGCTATAACAAAACATCGCAAACAGGGAACGCATGGAAATATTTTTTACCATTCTTATTATGACGCTCGTGGTGTCGCTCTCGGGCGTCGTCACGCGTGTACTACCTTTTCAAATCCCGCTGCCGTTGATGCAAATCGCCATCGGCGCACTGCTGGCCTTTCCTACCTTTGGCCTGCATGTCGAGTTCGATCCGGAACTGTTTCTGGTGCTGTTTATCCCGCCGCTGCTGTTTGCTGACGGCTGGAAAACGCCAACGCGCGAGTTTCTCGAGCATGGCCGCGAAATCTTCGGCCTTGCGCTGGCGCTGGTGGTGGTCACTGTGGTGGGGATCGGCTTCTTAATTTACTGGCTGGTGCCAGGCATTCCATTGGTGCCCGCTTTCGCGCTGGCGGCGGTGCTGTCGCCAACCGATGCCGTGGCGCTTTCCGGCATTGTCGGCGAAGGGCGCATTCCGAAGAAAATCATGGGTATTTTGCAGGGCGAAGCGTTGATGAACGACGCTTCCGGCCTGGTGTCATTGAAATTCGCCGTCGCCGTGGCGATGGGCACGATGGTTTTTACCGTCGGCGGCGCCACGGTCGAGTTTATGAAAGTGGCGATTGGCGGCCTGCTGGCTGGCTTTGTGGTGAGCTGGCTGTACGGCCGTTCGCTGCGCTTTCTCAGCCGCTGGGGCGGTGATGAGCCGGCCACGCAAATCGTGCTGCTGTTCCTGCTGCCGTTTGCTTCTTATCTGATTGCGGAACATATCGGCGTCTCCGGCATCCTGGCCGCCGTTGCGGCGGGGATGACGATCACCCGTTCCGGCGTTATGCGCACTGCGCCGCTGGCGATGCGTCTGCGCGCTAACAGCACCTGGGCGATGCTGGAATTTGTCTTTAACGGTATGGTGTTCTTGCTGTTAGGCCTGCAACTGCCGGGGATCCTCGAATCGTCACTGGTGGCGGCGGAAGCCGATCCGAATGTCGAAACCTGGATGCTGTTCACCGATATCGTGCTGATTTATGCCGCGCTGATGCTGGTGCGTTTCGGCTGGCTGTGGACGATGAAAAGATTCAGCCTGCGTTTCTTACATAAAAAGCCGATGGAGTTCGCCTCCTGGAGCGATCGCGAACTGCTGATCGCCACCTTCGCCGGGGTCCGTGGGGCCATCACGCTGGCCGGTGTGCTCTCCATTCCGTTGCTGCTGCCCGGCGGTGATGGCTTCCCGGCGCGTTACGAGCTGGTGTTTCTCTCCGCCGGGGTGATCCTCTTCTCGCTGTTTGTTGGCGTCATCGCGCTGCCGTCGCTGTTGCAGCATGTTGAAGTGCGCGATCACGCTCAGCAGCATAGAGAAGAGCGGATGGCGCGGGCGGCGACGGCCGATGTGGCGATTGTCGCGATCCAGAAAATGGAAGAGCGCCTGGCAGCGGATGCCGAAGAGAATATCGATAACCAGTTGCTGACGGAGGTCAGCTCGCGGGTGATTGGTAACCTGCGACGCCGCGCGGATGGGCGCAACAACATCGAAAGCTCACTGCTGGAAGAGAATCTGGAGCGTCGTTTCCGTCTGGCGGCGCTGCGCTCTGAACGCGCCGAGCTTTACCACCTGCGCGCCACCCGGCAGATCAGTAACGAGACGCTGCAAAAACTGCTGCACGACCTCGATTTGCTGGAAGCGTTGCTGCTGGAAAATAAATAATCACCTTCCGGGGCGGGCTTTCCCGCCCCTTTTTCCCCGCGTCATAAAAATCTAAAATTCTGATGACATCCGGGCCTGCTCTGTGCAGGATGAGATTTTTCATTTCAGGGAATTACCATGAGTGCAAAAACGGCGTCGCTAGAAGGCCGGATCCGACAGCACTGGGATCAACTCTCCAGCCATGAGCAGCGGCTGGCAGATGTACTGCTTGCCGCTCCTGGACAGCTGGCGATGAATACCGCCACCGAGCTGGCGCAAAGCGCAGGCGTTTCCAAAGCCACCACCACCCGTTTTTTCCGCCATCTTGGTTATGAGAGTTATGAAGCGGCACGCCGCCAGGCCCGCGAAATGCAAAGCAGCGGATCGCCGCTCTATCTGCAAGCCGCGCCGGGCGCTTCGCCGATGGACAGCGTGATGCAGCAGCATCTGGAAAAAGAGATCGCTAACCTGGTGAACAGCTACCGCACGCTGGATAGCGCGCAGTTGCAGGAGGCGATTGCCGCTATTGCCCAGGCGCGTCGCGTGGTGGTGATGGGCTGGCGGCACAGCCAGACCATTGCGCAACTGATCTATCGCGACCTGGTGCATGTGCACCCCGATGTGCGGTTGCTGCCGCGACCTGGCGATTCGCTGGCTGAACATCTGGCGGCGCTCGGCCCGCAGGATGTGGCGATCTGTGTTGGCCTGCGGCGGCGAATGCCTGCGCTGGATGCCGCCATGAGCGCGCTGGCGGAACGGCAAGTGCCGATGCTTTACCTGGCGGATGTGCTCTCCGGCAAACCGGCGCGCCATGCGCAATGGGTGGTTCGTTGCCATACCGATGGCAGCATGTTGTTTGACAGCACCGTCGCCCTCTCCGGCGTGTGCAATCTGCTGTGTTCGCTGGTGGCCCGCCAGATGGGCAAAAGCGGCAACGATCATCTTGCGCAGGTTGAAGCGCTGCATCAATCCCTCGACGAACTCGAATAACGCCCCATTCTGGCGCAGGTTGCGCCAGATTTTTCCCCAAAAGAGTGCTTGTCGTCTTATCCTGGCTGGCGTCGTACTGCGCTGCGAGAAACAACAGAAATACAAATATAAATTAAAGAAACAAATGTTTCTTTATGATTTCATGAGGAAAAGGCGTTTCTCATGGTGATCGGTTAAACCGTGGTGAAAAAACTGGCACAAAAAGTGCTCATCAGAAAAAGACATTTCACCAACACCAGGGAAACACCACAATGAAAAAAACAGCACTGCTGATCGCCGCTCTTCTTTCCGTGGGCACGCTGGCGCAGGCACAGGCCGATACGCTGTCCGACATCAAGAGCAGCGGCAAAATGACGGTCGGCATCGACCCGACCTTCCCACCGTATGAATACACTGACGATAAAGGCGAGATCACCGGGTATAGCGTGGCGATCATGCAGTCGTTCGCCAAAGATCTCGGCGTGAAACTGGAGTTTCAGAAAACCGCATTCAGCGGCATTCTGCCGGGGCTGATTTCCGGGGCGTTCAACGCTGAAGGTTCCACACTTAACGTGACGGCCGAACGTGCCAAAAAAGTACTTTTTACCGTCCCTTACAGCAAAACGGTGAACGGCGTTCTGGTGCGTGAGGATGAAGCGAAAGCCCTGAGCGGCAAGCCGCTGAGCCCGGAAAGCCTCTCTGGCCTGCGCGGCGCGGTGAAAACCGCCAGCGTGCCGGAGCAACTGCTTAAAGGCTTTAATAGCGAGCTGAAAAAAGCAGGGAAAAAACCGATCACCATCATCAGCGTCGATTCCCTCGATCAGACTGTCAGCACATTGATGACCAAACGCGCCGATTTCGTCTATGACGACATTTCAGTGCTGGCGCCGGTGGCGAAAAAGTATGCCGGTAAAGTCGCGCAGGTGGGTGAAGTTGGGCCATCGCAATGGATGGCATGGGCGACGCGCAAAGAGGACAGCAGCCTGAACAAAGCCATCAGCGACCATATTCTGGCGATGCAGAAAAGCGGTCAGTTGACCCAGCTGCAACAGCAGTATCTCGGCACCACCTTTACCGTTCCGGCCAGCGATTTCATTCCTCAGGAGTAATTATGTGTCAATCCCACCTGACGGTTCCGGCGGGCCACGGCAAAACCTTCCGTGTGCGTAAAGGGCAGTTTATTACCGTTATCGACAGTGAAGGGCAGCAGGCCGCCGATTTTGTGGCGGTCAATGCTGACAATCTGAACGAGAAGTTATCGCCGGTGCATACCCGCCAGCAGCTGCGCTCGCTCTTTTTTGAACCGGGCGATGCGCTGTGGTCGAGTGAAAACCGCCCGCTGCTGCGCATTGTTGCCGACACGATTGGCATTCACGACGCCAACGTACCGGCCTGCGATCGGACGCGGTTTAGTGTTGATTTCGGTGTTGAAGGGCACCGCAACTGCGTGGATAACCTGCTCGAAGGGATGAAAGCTCACGGCGTGACGTACTTTACGTTGCCGGAGCCGTTCAACCTGTTTCAGAACGGCCCGGTTACCGCCGACGGGCGTATGGAAGTGACCGATCCGCACAGTAAAGCCGGGGATTACATCACTTTCGAAGCCCTGTGCGATCTGATTTGCGCCGTCTCATCCTGCCCGCAGGACATCATTCCTGGCAACGGGTTGCAGGTGACGCCGATTGATATTCGCATCAGCGACCACTTCACCCCAGAGGAGAGGCTCCATGTTGTTAATGCGTGAGGCGTTTGCGGAAAACGCGATGCGCCCACTGGCGGCGCCGGTGGATATCGCCGCCGGAAGCGTCGGATCGATTCGCGTGCTGCGCGGCCAGTTATTGCGCATCACGGCAATGGGCGATGGCGCAGTGGCGTCGCTGTTTGGCTTTAGCGTGGAGGATCCGGCGGTCTGGCTCTCGGTGCATCACACGCGGGTATTCAGCAACAGTTATCTGCTCGGTTCCGGTATGCGCATGGTCAATAACCGCCGTCGCCCGATGATGGTGTTAGGTAAAGACCGCGTGAAACGCCACGACCTGCTGCTGCCAGCATCGACCCGCGCGTTTCTGGCGGAAAAGGGCTATGACGGCGAAGGGTGCATTGAAGCCGTCAGCGCAGAACTGGCGCGGCGGGGGATGAACGTGCCAAAACTGCCCGATCCCATCAACCTGTTTATGCATGTCCGTTTAATGCGCGACGGCCGCATTGTGCCGGAAACCAATCTCACGCAGGCAGGCGACAGCATTACCTGCCGGGTGGTGATGGATACGCAGTTTATTGTCTCCGCCTGCAATACCGGCATTGAGGGGAATGATAAACCCGCGCCACTGCGGTTGTCGGTGGCGGAAAACCTGACCGGCTTTGGCCCGGAGTAATCAATGGGGCTGGATCAACAGGTACTGGCCGCGCTGCCGGAGTTAGGGCGCGGGTTGCTGATGACGCTGCTGTTAACCGTGCTGGCGTCGCTGGTAAGCGTGGTGATGGGGCAACTCGGCTGCTTCCTGCAACTGCGCCGGGCCTGGATCTGGCGAATCTCCGGCCGCTTGTATGTCAGCCTGATGCGCGGGACGCCCGCGATTGTGCAGCTGTTTGTGGTGTTTTTTACCCTGCCGAAACTGGGGCTTGGCGGGCAACCATTGCTGGCGGCGGTGCTGGCGATCGGTTTCAACAGCGGCGCGTATGTTGCTGAAATCCTGCGCGTTAACCAGCGTCTGGTCACGCGCGGGCAACGGGAAGCGGCGCGGACGCTGGGGCTGAGCCGCCTGCTCACCTGGTGGTATGTCATTAACCCGCAGGTGCTGCGCGCCAGTCTGCCGATGCTGGTGAATGAGTTCACCATTCTGCTGAAAACCACGCCGCTGGCCTCGGTAGTGGCGCTGACGGAACTGACGTTTGCCGGGCAGATTGTCATCGCGCGTACCTATGAAGCCACGCAGGTGCTGTTGCTGGTGGCGGCGGGATATCTGTTGATTGCGCTGCCGCTGACCACCCTTGCGCGGCGGCTGGAAGCGAAACGGAGGCCGGCATGATGGACTGGCAGGCCATTATTGATGCGCTTCCTTCACTGGGCGAAGGGATGGCGGCAACGTTGCAACTCTGCGCGATGGCGGCGATCTGTTCGTTGCTGTGGGGAGCGCTGATGGCCGCGGCGTTAATGCGGGCGTCACGTTTCTGGCAGCAGCTATTGTGGGTGTACAGCAACATCACGCTGGCGCTGCCGCTGCTGGTGGTGATTTATCTGCTCTACTTTGTGCTGCCGGAGTATGACATCACGCTCTCATCGCCGGTGGTCGGTGTGCTGGCGTTAACGCTCTATTACGCGCCCTATATTGCGCAGGTGATCCGCGCGGCCATTGAAGCGTTGCCCAAAGGGCAGTGGGAAGCCTGCCGGGTTCTCGGGCTCAGCCGCCGCGAGCAGTTGCGCGATGTGGTGCTGCCGCAAACCCTGCCGCAGATGCTGTCGCCGTTGGTTGGGCTGATGATCGGTCTGATTAAAGATTCGGCCCTGCTGTCGATTGTCTCGGTACAGGAGTTTATGTATGCCGCCAAACAGGCGATATCGGAAACCTATGCGCCGCTGGAGATCTACCTGACGGTCGCGCTCTGTTACTGGCTGCTGAACAGTCTGCTTGACTGGCTGGCGCGCCATTTTGAATCCCGCATGACGCGCTATCGTCGCGGCATGCAGCATGAATAAACCAGGAGAGAATCATGTCTGCTGAATTGCAGCACCGTGAAGTGGTTACGGTTCCGGCACGTTACGGCAAAGCCGTGCGCTTAAATAAAGGGGAAGCGGTACAGGTGATCAACCTGCACGGTACGCAGGTGGTGGATTGCTGGGCCTATAACGCCAGCGATGTCAGCGAATATATGTGCATGGAAGCGACAAGAGTATGGAATCAGCGCCTCAATCCGCGCGTGGGCGACAGCTTTATCACTGACCAGCGCCACCCGATCCTGACGCTGGTGGCGGACACTTCACCGGGCGTACACGATACGTTTATGGCCGCCTGCGATGCCCGCCGCTATGAACTGTTGGGCTGCACCGAGCCGCATCGCAACTGCCATGACAATCTGCACGAAGGGATGGCGGAACTGGGCGTGACGCTGCCGCATGGCAATCTCGCTTCCTTTAATATTTTCATGAATATCCAGGTACAGCCGGATGGCATTACCCTGAAGACGCTGCCGGTCGTGACGAAACCAGGGGATTACATCATTCTGCGCGCGGAGATGGATTGCTATGTGGCATTTTCCGCCTGCCCGCAGGATATCGTCAGCATTCAGGGGCAGGGGGATAACACCCCGCGCGATGTGGAAGTGCGTATTCTGACAGCAGGATTTCCGCAGGTGAATCTGCAAGGTCCGTGGGTGCCGGGCAACGCTGCCTGAGTTACGCTTTCCCCGCGGGCAATGATGACGCGGCTGGCTCAGGCCAGAACCCTTCACAACAGTTTAACCACGCCTGCGCACTGTGGGAAAGATAGACGCCTTCACGCCAAATCATCCCCAGTTGCCAGCGTAACTCGCTCTGCAAAGGAAGCCAGTGCAGGGTTTGTTTATCCAGCCGCTGGCAAATCGGTTCCGGCAGAATGGCGATGCCGACGCCAGCCTGCACCATCGCCGCCAGAAAATCCCACTGCCCGCTCCGCACGGCGATACGCGGCTTCACACCGTGCTGATTGAACAACTGCATCAACTGGCGGCTGAGGGCGAAATCTTCGTTATAGATAAGCAAAGGGTGCTCACCTAACTCTTCCAGCGTGACCGCTTCGTGCTTCAGCCAGTCGCCGGAGCGCGGCACCAGCACACACATTGGGTAGCTGAACAGCGGCATTGTCGCTAAGCCGCTGTCATCTTCAACCGGCAGCGCGGTCATCGCCAGATCCAGCTCGCTATTGCTTACCGCATGCTGCACCGTCAGGCCGCCAAATTCGGCAATTTTCAGCTCGACGCCGGGATAACGCTGGCGAAACAAGCCGATCGGTCCGGCCATTAGCATGCCCACCATTGGCGGAATGCCGAGGCGCAACAGGCCTTTGTTCAGATGGTTGATATCGCCAAGCTCTGTTTCCAGCTGCTGGAATTCGGCGAGGATCGCCATGCCGCGTTCAAATACCACGCGGCCAGTATCGGTCAGCAGTAATTTGCGGCCATCGCGAATCAACAACGTGCAGTTGAGTTCATCCTCAAGATTTTTCAGCATTTTGCTGATGGTCGGTTGGGTGACGAACAGGCGCTCCGCCGCGCGGGTGAAACTTTGCTGGCGTACCACCTCGACAAAATAGCGCAGCGCTCTGATGTCCATAATGATTCCCTGGGACTCTGGATGCGATGAGTTTAATTCATTTCAGCAATGGAAGGGCGCTCTCTGTACAGGCGTTTCACTGAATTTATTGGAAAAAGTCTATCGCTTTGAAGTCAGCAGGTTGAAAAATGAGTGATACCAACGTGTTCCTTCCTTTTATTTTCGTTTTGCCGATCCGCGATCTCCTTGACATGGTATAACCCCCACTACTACACTTGGTAACAAGTTACCAATGTAACTAATGGTCATCCGCTGATTTATTGGCTCTATGACGTTATGGATCGCTTTTTGAGTGAGGGCTGTGTAATGACAACTGAACAGGAACGAGTGCCTGCGTCTCTCAACATTGAACGGGTACAGACAGGATTCCGTATAGAAAAACGTATCCTGAAGGTGCTAAAAGGCCTGGCTGAATACCACGAAATTAGCTTAGGAGATCTGGTCGAGGGGATCGTGCTCCATGCGTTTGATGGTAAGTGTGCGTTTGGTGAAAAAAGTCTTGCTTGTATCGGTGAATTAAAGAAAATTTATGAATTAGATTTAGATTCTAATGCATCGCATAATTTAATAGAAAAAGAAAAATAATTTTAAAGCTTCATATTCCATGTGTACGTGATATTTAAACTGACAATACAATAAATATTGTCAGTTTGTCTTTTCTTGATTGAGAGGCATGGGAAAGTGGATAGCAAAAAAAATAAAACATATCGTCTTATAAAGAATCTATTATATGAACTAAAAACTGTCGCTATATTGTTTTATCTTTCGATTATTAATTATATTAAAAAAGTACAATTGCGCCGAAAATCACTTCTTGCGCTAAAAAAGATGAGTGATGAACAACTGAAGGACATAGGCCTTACACGGGATGATATCGATTAATTTCCTGGCTTGTCGTGCTTAGCCAACAAAAAGGCCCCGTCAGGAGCCTGATATTTTGTAAAAAATATACGCGTTGCGCTGATTCAGAAGCGATATTGCAGACCGGCTGTAACGGTATAGCTATTGTTAGAAATGCCAGCAGCATCTCCGCCAATAGATGCTGATTCGCCACTGTTGGTATCAATAATTTGAGTACCGCCTTTGCCTTCTTCAAAACGGCTATAGGCAAATTCAGCAAAAACTTTGGCCTGCGGTGTGACGTAATATCCGGCATCAATTGACGCACCGTAATAGCGTGAACTTGACGTTTTCTCACGGAAAGTCAGATCGCGCATATAGTGCTCGTCGTTATCATGGGCACGGACCCAATCACTGAATTTAAACAGCGCGTTAAATTCAAAGTCATTAATACGATACTGACCAGCAAGGCCAATGTATGGCATAGAGAAACGCTGGCTATAACCAATGCCACGTTCGCCTGCCGGGAAATTCCCGACATTTGTCCCGTTATCGTAATTGTAAGAACCACCGGTAGCAGTCCAACTGAAACGCGTTTCCTGATAACCCGCCGTTACACCCGCTTTGTAGTTCTCGTCCTGGAATATCCAGCCTTTAACATTGAGATCGTATTCATTGGCATAATTGACATGCGTAGCCGGATGGGATGAGTGATCTGTCCATGCGGATTGCTTGTCGTTCAACCAGTCATAATCATCCATATGACCGGAGCCAGATGCCATCGATGTCCAGCCGCGGGCATTTAGTGTCAGAAAAGAGTATGCATCCCAGGAAATATCGCCTTTCAGAATGGCGACATTTTTGAGTTTCCAGTCCAGTTGGCTGATTTTACGCCCGGTGACTTCGTCGTAAACCATCTCATGGGATTTCCCGCTCAGCATCCCACCCGAGGCTGAAACCGTTAAACTCTCCGGGGAAAAATTCGGCGTAAGTTGCGCCGGTCCTGCATACACTGCTCCTGAAAACGCGGCCATCATCATCACTGCAACACGACTTTTTTTCATTTTTATATCCCTAAGGCAAATTTAATCAATAAGTTGCCAGGGAAGTTTAAAAGTCATACAAATAGCAATCAACTGCCAGTTTTGGTAATTTTTTGCAAACTTATGTCAGTAGCAAGACCCCGCCTGGCTTCATTCTGTAAACAGACGACGCGCCGCACGCCGGCCGTTTGTGCAGAGGGAGACGTTACTGGCGCTATTTCTTCTTGTTAAGCATCGACTTTAAATCGGCAAACGGATTATAGGTTGCTGCACCGACATCTTTTTGCGCATCTTCCCCCGCCACCACGGTGGTGCCGTACTGATCCGCTTCCGTGTATTTCGAATGTTCGTGGTCATGGCAAAACAGACACAACAACTCCCAGTTGCTGCCATCTTCCGGGTTATTGGTATGGTCGTGATCGATATGGTGAACCGTTAATTCACGCAGGTTTGAATAAACAAACTCCCGTGAACAGCGTCCACACACCCACGGGTAGATTTTTAGTGCTTTCTCACGGTAGCCGCTTTCCAGCCGCGCGTAGTTTTTTGGGATCAAAGTCATTGCCGATGCCGCCTGTTACGAAGAGATAGTTTTCTAATATATCCCATAATGGCGCAGAAAGAGACGGGGCGTTGTAGTTTGCTGCACATGCGATGACGGGAAAAAGAACATGGGCCGACTCAGGCTCGAAGCCCCTGTTCAGGGGCTTCTTAGACGGATCATTCAATGCCGTATTTTTTTTGTTTTACAAAATCAGGTTCTTTCCAGTGAGGACCTTTTTTAACTTTCATCTGACTATCGAATGTTATGGCTCCTGACTCTTTCAGTTTATTAATTACATTAATGAATTCACCCGTCTGATGAACAGTCGGTTTATAACGTGAGAAGAAACGGTCTAATTGAGGATAACCAATCCCTTCATTCCCGCCTGCAAAAAATAAAACAGCATCTTCAGTACGTTCCTGTGTCACTACGCTCTCAAAATCAATCATTTATTATTCTCCCACTCTTGTTCTTCATAGGCTTTAGTAGCGTCAGGCGTATATAAAAGTGACGGGTCGTCAATGACTTTGTAATCCTCCAGTGTAGCGGTATGCGTGTTATTCCATGTAGTACCACCATCATCAGGAACCACATTATCAGGTATTCCCAATGCACGATAACGTTCCAGCTCCCTGATTTCATGAGTATAAAAACGTTTATCCGTATCTGTCATCTGTAGATCTCCTTTAAGGATTTTCTCCAGACGCTCAATCATCACGGCATTGTCCGCTGATTCGCCGAAACGTCTCGTATGCAATTTCACCTTATCAATCCCGGTTTGATCGATGACTGCACCCTGCCAGTCGAGATCCTGTACCGGACCTCCGGACTTATCCGGATTATAGGCCCGACCGCTATATTTACCTTTTTCCGTGGTCTCGCCATAGGGACTGTTCTGCATCACATACAGAGGCTTCAGCCCGGAGTCCTCCGGAAAAATCAATATAAGGTCACGGAAATCTGTTTCACCCAGTACTGGTGTGGTCGTAACCGTAACGCCGGAGGGCATTTCCTCCTGGCCCCCGGTATGCACAATGACCTCCGGCAACGGAACCGGACCTGCCAGCCCCAGGGGGCCATTAACCCCCGGCGCGTCTGCCGGACTTACCAGAATAGTCTGCGCTGGCGCACCAGGCATTGCCGGTAAGGTATATCCCCAGTATCCGGTTTCATTATCCAGGACTGCACGCACGACCGGCACATTACCGGTGACCGGTGTACATACCAGTTGCGTCTCGAGCGTACCATCCGCACGCAGCACCATACGTCCGCGAACAGGCATCGCGACAGGTGTACTTGTCTCAGCAGCCTGAGCCAGCGTTGCCATATCAGGAAGAGAAAAGAACTCCGCCGGCGTTAACGCACTTATATCGCGCCCCGGAACAACATCGCTTCCGGCACCCACATCGCGGGAATACAACAGCCCCATAATCGTTACCGCGACCGGGCCTGTCATACTCGCCACTGCAAGGCTGCGAAGCTCAGCAAGTATTGCCGTCATCCGTGACATAACCGTACCCGCTGTATCTTTTGCCAGCGTGATGCCACCGGCAGAGGCAACCGACCAGCTCAGGGGAGATAACGACATCTCTGCGGAAAAGGGGATACCGCGAACCGACTGGATATCTGTTGAAAAGAGTTTGTTTGCCGCGGTCTGTCGGGCTTGCAACGCAGCGGCTCTCTCAGCCGCAACGCGGGCCTCTTCAGCCGCTTTCGCTGCGGCTTCGGCCTGTCGCTGTTGTTCCGCCGCTGCCGCTGCCGCGGCTTCAGCAAGCTGGCGTTGACGTTCAGCCTCTGCTGCACGTTCCGCGGCTTCTCTGGATGCAGTCAGTGCCGCCTGGGCGGCCTGGCGGCGAGTTTCTGCCGCATTATAACTGGCTGTCGCCTGAAGACTGGCCTGCTCGGCTGTTGTCGCTTCTTTTGGGAGATTATTAGCAATATTACGTTTGTTTACCGCATCCGTCTCAGCCGCAATTACCTGAGCCTGGCTGATACCGGATGAATAAAAAACATTGCCGTAGACATCTGAATTTTTAGTTGATTTCACCACCTCACGTTTAACGGTTCCGTAATACCCATTCTTCAGGGTCATGGTGGATATTTTGGTCCTGAGATCCTGATACGTTTTCTCAGCCTGAGCGGCGACCGGTATCGCGTTAATCGCTTCCTGTCGTTTTGCCTGCGCAGCATTTAACGCGCTGGCCGCAAGATCTTTTAACCTGGCCGCTTCTGTTGTTGCCGTATTCAGTTCTGCTTCTGCCTGAGAGACTGACTGATACTGCCCGGCCGTAGCGGCAGCAAAAATCGCGGCCTGACGATTTTGTTCCGCGATTGCCGCCGCGGTGGCTGTCTGTGCGGCAAAATTCTTTGCTGCTGCTTCAGCATTTTTTTGATCCTGAAGCGCTTTTGCCGCAGTGGCTGCTTTTGCTGCCTCTGACGGGCCGACGGGCACAAAAACAGTCCGGGTAAAGTCATGTTCCCGATTTGAGCGGTAGGTTTCTGTTACCCAGTAACCCAGTTGACCGTTATTTATGACCAGGGATTCTCCCTTCGGCCCTTTATCTGCACCATCGCGACCACCATTCGGCCCGCGTTTTTCATCCCTGCCGGTAATTTCGACACGATACTCTCCGTTAACCCAGCCTGAAGCCATATCTTTCTCCGTTTTTCTCTGAATAGACCGGTGTACAATTTATCGAACCCTTTTGAGGGTTCTGTTCATGAATCTAAGTGCGCTTCCACACTATTTTTGCTGTGTATACATGCAGATAAATGACTCCCTAAGTTCCTGTTGGGTTTCCGGGATAAATGGCAAGCGGCGGTTTTTTTATATCGGTTTTGATGGGGGCAGGACAGGAAAGTGCGTTGTCTGGTTTACGGCACCACTCATTGGCATCTTCATTTTGGGAATCAGTAGAACAAACCCACCGCCGATAAATATTCAGCAGAAATCCGGGCCTGCCTGCAGCAGTAAATATCTAACCCTGAATATGCTGAAAACGCTATGAACTGTTTAGATCCGCGTGCGGCTCATCGGGCTAAAAGGTCTACGCCAAAAGCCTGATTTCTTTTCTTATTGATGCTGTTATTTTTAAAACTGTTATTTGCTTGATGAACCGGTTGGTTATAAAGCGTAAATCGGCGTGTTCTGCTTATTTTCTCGCAATAAACCGATTTGCAGTGCAAATAAAAAATCACTAACGCCATTGGCGTGTAAAACGTTCGTATTCCAACCCTAATGACAGAAACGCATTCTGTTGTGGGTGTGTCATTACCATGAGGAGATAAAGATATGCCATCTATTTATTATCGTGGGGATAAACGAGATTTTGCCACGATCCAACAAACGGGATTCCAGCCGCAAATAGTATCGTGCAGAGGGCGAACGCCAGGCCAGGCGATCGCCTATATTCAGAAGATTATTAAAGACAATAATTATAAGAGTCTTGCGGATATTGGCGCTTATATCATCAGTAATGCAAAAGGCGATTCCGTCTCCGCCTCGTGTATTCTCGATGGCGCCTCCTATGGTACTTATAAATATCAAATCACCGTTCCGGCTAATGCTCTCTATTTTGAATTTAAAACCGATGGCAGTGTGGGCGCGCAACTGGAAAATCAGGGGAGTATGTCCGGGCGCAAACCGTACTATATTTTAACGGATGTTAACCCGGATTTAAGTCAATACGTTATTGTCGGAACAAGAACGGTCACGCAGGAAGCCACATTTTTTACAGATGTACCCAGCGACTGGATCTCGTTAATAGCAGAATAGATTTTCATCCGATTTATAATTGATACGTACAACGATTTTTTCAGGATTAAAAACCTGAATATTATCTTCTGTTGTTGCATTGCCGCTGGCTGCCTCGACAGCGGCATGCTTTGTTTTTCGGGATGAGACCGAATTCCGGCGCTTTTATGGCAGCATGTTTTTCCATGGCGATCACATTTTTCCGACTCATACCTGTCCTTTTTATATCACTGCGTTACCATTCACACGGTAAATACCTTTCAACTCACCCGAGGCTTTGATGCTGGAGAATGTCATCATCTGATAATCAGCTTACCGGGCTTTTCAGACCGGGCTGGTTATCAATGCGCTGAAATCGAATGCGGACACCGCTGTGTGTTTGCACGTTTTGCCATGATGATGAAACAGGTTTTCCAGTATGAATTTATCCCGTCAGAAACAACATCTCTTCCACGTTCTCACCCACTGTGGGCGTATTTTGCTCGTCCGCGTCATCTCCGGGAAAGGAGTTAACTAATGGATATCCCACGTATTTTTACTATCAGCGAAAGTGAACACCGCATTCATAACCCGTTTACGCCAGAAAAATATGCCACCCTTGGGCGCGTGTTACGCATGAAACCGGGGGCGCGGATCCTCGATCTCGGCAGCGGTTCGGGTGAGATGCTTTGCACCTGGTCTCGCGATTACGGCATTACCGGTGTCGGCATCGACATGAGCCCGCTCTTCACTGCGCAGGCAAAATTGCGTGCCGAAGCGCTGGGCGTTGCGGCACATGTGCATTTTATTCATAACGATGCGTCCGGTTATATCGCCGACGAAAAATGTGACGTGGCTGCCTGTGTCGGCGCAACCTGGATAGCGGGCGGCGTCGGCGGAACCATCGCGCTGCTGGCAAAGAGCCTCAAACCCGGCGGAATCATACTTATTGGTGAACCGTACTGGCGTCAGTTACCCGCAACGGACGAGGAAGCCAAGGCCTGCGGCGCCAGCGCGTTGGCCGATTTTCTCACGCTCCCGCAGCTTGTCGCCAGCTTCGGCGAACGCGGCTATGACGTAGTGGAAATGGTGCTGGCAGACCAGGAAGGCTGGGATCGGTATGAAGCGGCAAAATGGCTGACCCTGCGCCGCTGGCTGGCGGAAAACCCCAACGATGAATTTGCCGCCGAAGTGCGGGAAACGCTGACGCTGGCACCTGTTCGCCACGTTACCTGGACAAGGGAATATCTGGGCTGGGGCGTTTTTGCGTTAATGGCACGCTAAACGAGACAACCGGTATCGCGCAAAAGTGATACCGGTATATTTTTCATTGCTTCCTCGCAAGCCATTTATAAATTCAGCCATTGATGAATTAACGCGTTGTTTCAGTTTGGCAAAGGTACTTTGCGGAGAGGCGAAAATGTGATCCCCGGCCATTGCTGACCGGGGCAGGGGATTAGTGTGCGCGACCCTGTTCGATACCAATACCGGTCTGCGAGCGAATAAACTGCGCGCGGAACTGCTCGCGCTCCAGCTTGCCCGCTTCGGTGTTGTCGGTAGCGGAGAAGAGCCAGATACCGATAAACGCGACGGCAATCGAGAACAGCGCCGGATACTCATACGGGAAGACCGCTGTGGCGTGGCCGAGGATCTGTACCCAAATGGTCGGGCCGAGGATCATCAAAATCACCGCCGTCAGCAGGCCAAGCCAGCCGCCGATCATCGCGCCACGCGTGGTCAGTTTCGACCAGTACATCGAGAGCAGAATAATCGGGAAGTTGCAGCTTGCGGCAATGGAGAAGGCCAGCCCGACCATAAAGGCGATGTTCTGTTTCTCAAACAGAATGCCCAACAAAATGGCGACCACGCCGAGCACCAGCACGGTGATTTTGGATACCTTCAGCTCCTGACGCTCGGTCGCGCCTTTACGGAACACGTTGGCGTAGAGATCGTGCGAGACCGCCGACGCGCCCGCCAGCGTCAGCCCGGCGACCACTGCCAGAATGGTGGCGAACGCCACGGCGGAGATAAAGCCGAGGAACAGATTGCCGCCAACCGCATCGGCAAGGTGAACCGCTGCCATATTGTTACCGCCAATCAGCGTGCCCGCCGCATCTTTAAACGCCGGATTCGCGCCGACCAGCATGATCGCGCCAAAGCCGATGATAAAGGTCAGAATGTAGAAGTAACCCATAAAACCGGTGGCGTAGAACACGCTTTTACGGGCTTCCCGCGCATCGCTGACGGTGAAGAAACGCATCAGGATATGCGGCAAACCGGCGGTGCCGAACATCAGGCCCAGGCCTAACGACAGGGCGGAGATCGGATCTTTCACCAGCCCGCCAGGGCTCATGATTGCCGCGCCTTTCGGATGCACCGCCATCGCTTCAGTGAACAGGTTATTGAAACTGAAACCGACGTGTTTCATCACCATAAAGGCCATAAAACTTGCGCCAAACAGCAGCAATACCGCTTTGATAATTTGTACCCAGGTGGTGGCGAGCATGCCGCCGAACAGCACATACAGCACCATCAGCACACCAACCAGTACCACGGCGACGTGATAGTTCAGGCCGAACAGCAGCTCGATAAGCTTCCCGGCACCCACCATCTGCGCAATCAGATACAGCGCAACCACCACCAGCGAACCGCAGGCGGAAAGGGTGCGAATCGGCCCCTGCTTCAGGCGGTACGAGGCTACGTCGGCGAAGGTATAGCGCCCAAGGTTGCGCAGCCGTTCGGCGATCAAAAACAGGATAATCGGCCAGCCGACAAGGAAGCCCAGCGAGTAAATCAGCCCGTCGTAGCCGGAGGTGTACACCAGCGCGGAAATCCCGAGGAAGGAGGCCGCCGACATAAAGTCACCGGCAATCGCCAGCCCGTTCTGAAAACCGGTAATATTGCCGCCCGCAGTGTAGTAATCATTGCGCGAACGTACGCGTTTCGACGCCCAGTAAGTGATGTACAGGGTGAGCGCCACAAAAATCACAAACATGATAATCGCCTGCCAGTTGGTTGGCTGGCGTTGTACCTCGCCGGTAATGGCATCGGCGGCGTGCGCCGTGAAAGGAAGTGTGGCGGCCAGCGCCGTCAGGACTCGTTTCATGATGCTTTTACCTCGCTCAGCACGGCTTTGGTCAGACGATCAAACTCACCGTTTGCCCGCCAGACGTAGACGCCGGTCAGCACAAACGAAATCACAATCACGCCAATCCCAATCGGGATGCCGCGCGTCACGCTGGTGCCTTCATGCAACGGCGTGCCGAGCCAGTGCGGCGCAAAAGCGATAAGCAGAATAAAGCCGACGTAGATAATCAGCATGATGATGGAAAGGAAAAAGGCAAACCGTTGCCGTCTTGCAACTAACTCCCTGAAATGCGCACTGTTTTCTATCTGTTGATAAATGTTATTCATCACAGAATTCTCCAGAGGTCTCCCCTTTGTCTTTCGCATCGCCGGTTCGTTGGCCGCACGTGCCCACCCCGGTTACACCATTATCTGTGCTCCCGGGGATGTGCGCGTTTGCCGCCTTCCTGCAACATGAAATCCATTGAGGACTGTAGGGTGAGGTGATTGTTTCCTCTCCTTATAAGGAGAGCGTTATGGTTTTGTTTGTCAGCCGGATAGTGGCCGGGGCCTTATCCGGCAGGGCGTTACGATTATTAAGACGGCATGGTAATGGCCTGCTTCTCTTCGAGCAGTTTTTCCACGACGCCAGGATCGGCGAGCGTCGAGGTATCGCCGAAGTTACTGGTATCGCCCGCCGCGATTTTGCGCAGGATGCGGCGCATGATTTTGCCGGAGCGCGTTTTCGGCAGCGAATCTGTCCAGTGCAGTACATCCGGCGTTGCCAGCGGGCCAATCTCTTTACGCACCCAGTTACGCACTTCGGTGTAGAGTTCCGGCGACGGCTCTTCACCGTGGTTCAGCGTGACATAGGCATAAATCGCCTGGCCTTTGATGCTGTGCGGAATACCCACCACGGCGGCCTCGGCGATTTTCGGATGCGAAACCAGCGCCGATTCAATCTCGGCGGTGCCCAGGCGGTGACCGGAAACGTTCAGCACATCGTCCACGCGGCCGGTGATCCAGTAGTAACCCTCTTCGTCACGACGCGCGCCGTCGCCGCTGAAGTAGCAGTTTTTGAAGGTGGAGAAGTAGGTCTGTTCAAAGCGCTCGTGATCGCCGAACAGCGTACGCGCCTGACCTGGCCAGGAGTCGGTGATCACCAGGTTACCTTCGGTCGCGCCCTCAAGCGCATTTCCTTCGTTATCCACCAGCGCCGGTTGCACGCCAAAGAACGGATGGGTTGCCGAACCGGCTTTCAGGCGCGTTGCGCCGGGCAGCGGGGTGATCATAAAACCGCCGGTTTCTGTCTGCCACCAGGTGTCCATCACCGGGCATTTACCGTTGCCGATCTTCGACCAGTACCACTCCCACGCTTCCGGGTTAATGGGCTCGCCCACGG
The DNA here is from genome assembly GCA_900109485.1 of Kosakonia sacchari. Lineage (GTDB taxonomy): Bacteria > Pseudomonadota > Gammaproteobacteria > Enterobacterales > Enterobacteriaceae > Kosakonia > Kosakonia sacchari_B. The sequence goes on from FOAY01000025.1 coordinate 29,352, forward strand.
AACCGAGAATGCGCAGCGAAGAGCGGTCAGTACCCACGATGGCTTTGTCACCTTCCGCCATCAGCGCGCGGATCGCCGTCGGTGCGGTATAGAGAATATTGACCTGATGTTTATCCACCACCTGGCTCATGCGCGCCGGGGTTGGCCAGTTCGGTACGCCTTCAAACATCAGCGTGATGGCGCCGCAGGCCAGCGGCCCGTAGAGCAAATAGCTGTGGCCGGTCACCCAGCCGACGTCGGCCGTACACCAGTAGACATCGCCCGGATGATAATCAAAAACATATTTAAAGGTCGTCGCGGCATAAACCAGATAACCGCCGGTGGTGTGCAGCACGCCTTTCGGTTTGCCGGTCGAGCCGGAGGTATAGAGGATAAAGAGCGGATCTTCCGCACCGACTTCCACCGGCTGGTGCTGGTCGCTGGCTTTTTCGGTCAGCTCGTTCCACCACAGATCGCGGCCTGTGTTCCAGTCGATTTTGCCGCCGGTACGTTTCAGAACCACGACGTGTTCAACGCTGTTAACGTTCGGGTTTTTCAGCGCGTCATCGACATTTTTCTTCAGCGGAATATTACGACCGGCGCGCACGCCTTCGTCGGCGGTGATCACCAGCCGGGAGCTGGAATCGATAATGCGTCCGGCGACGGCTTCCGGCGAGAAGCCGCCGAAAATCACCGAATGCACCGCGCCGATGCGGGCGCAGGCGAGCATGGCGACCGCCGCTTCCGGCACCATCGGCATATAAATCGCGACAACATCACCTTTCTTAATCCCGAGATCGACCAGCACATTGGCAAACTGGCATACGCTGCGGTGCAGCTCGCGGTAGGTGATTTTTTTACTCTGGCTGGCGTCATCGCCTTCCCAGATAATGGCCGTCTGGTCGCCGCGTTCGGCGAGATGGCGGTCAAGACAGTTGGCGGCCAGGTTTAATGTGCCGTCTTCATACCATTTAATCGAAATATTGCCGGGTGCGAAGGAGGTGTTTTTCACCGTTTTATACGGCGTAATCCAGTCGAGGATCTTTCCCTGCTCGCCCCAGAATGTGTCAGGGTCGGTGATGGATTGATGATATTTGGCTTCATACTGCTCCGGATTGATCAGGCAACGTTCCGCAATATTGGCGGGAATATCGTGTTTATGTATTTGGCTCATGGCAATTGCTCTCCTTGTAAGATGTTAATAATATGTCACAAGAACGTTAATTGTAGGGCCTTTACAAGCTTTGTTTACTATTTGAGCGATAGATCACGCATTGATGAGATTCAGTAAAAAAGCAGCAAAATAAATGCGCTGGTGTAATGCAGAAATGAAAAATAGCGGCAGGGAGAAGAAAAATGACTCATAACAGCAGGTTATGGAATGTGACGGTTCGATTACGCTTAATAGCGTTGCAGAATAACGCGCTGTGGCAAGCTGCTGAAAATACATCGCGGAACCAATAGCGTCATAATTATTTTTACCAGGTACTATTCACTGCGTTAATGACAAATGGCAGACGAAATTTCCGCTACGGAGCGACCTCTGAGACATTTCTAATGCTTAAAAAATGCGCAAATGAACCAATTTTGTGGAATAATTTCCTGGCGGAAAGATTGGAATTCAGTGGATTGAAAATTTTTGTATAACAAATACTTATTATTAATAACTGAAATAAAAGACGGTTTTTAACTAAAAAATCAGTCAAACCCCCTCCCGGTATAGGGTTGCACGCTATACCCTGCAAATGATACTGATAATGCGCGTTAAAAAACCCCGCAATACCGTGCGACGTTAATCATACCCTTTCAGTATGTGTCGTTCCCGAGCATGGAATGGTGCTTCATTGAGGAAGTCTGTAGTGATGAAAAACATGAAAATCAGCCTGGCCTGGCAGATTCTGCTAGCCCTTGTGCTGGGTATTCTTCTGGGTAGTTACCTGCATTATCAGAGCGACAGCCGCGAATGGCTGATTGCGAATCTCCTGTCTCCGGCGGGCGATATCTTTATTCACCTGATCAAAATGATTGTGGTGCCGATTGTTATCTCGACGCTGATTGTCGGGATTGCTGGCGTTGGCGATGCGAAACAGCTTGGCCGCATTGGCGCGAAAACCATCATCTATTTCGAAGTGATCACTACGGTTGCGATCGTGCTCGGTATTACGCTGGCGAATGTGTTCCAGCCGGGGGCGGGGATCGATATGTCGCAACTGGCGACGGTGGATATTTCGAAATACCAAAGCACCACCGCGGATGTGCAAAGCCACGCCCACGGCCTGATGGGGACGATTCTGTCGCTGGTGCCAACCAATATCATCGCGTCGATGGCGAAGGGCGATATGCTGCCGATCATCTTCTTCTCGGTGCTGTTTGGCCTGGGGCTTTCATCGCTGCCGGCATCGCACCGCGAGCCGCTGGTGACCGTGTTCCGTTCTATTTCCGAAACCATGTTTAAAGTCACCCATATGGTGATGCGCTATGCGCCGGTCGGCGTGTTCGCGCTGATCTCGGTAACGGTGGCGAACTTCGGTTTTGCCTCGCTGTGGCCGCTGGCGAAGCTGGTGATTCTGGTTTACTTCGCGATCCTGTTCTTCGCGCTGGTGGTGCTGGGCATTGTGGCGCGCATCTGTGGGCTGAGCATCTGGATCCTCATCCGCATCCTGAAAGATGAGTTGATTCTGGCCTACTCAACCGCCAGTTCAGAGAGCGTGCTGCCGCGTATTATTGAAAAAATGGAAGCCTACGGCGCGCCTGCCTCCATTACCAGCTTCGTGGTGCCGACCGGTTACTCCTTTAACCTCGACGGTTCAACGCTGTACCAGAGTATTGCCGCCATCTTTATTGCGCAGTTGTACGGTATCGATCTGTCGCTGTGGCAGGAGATTATCCTCGTGCTGACGCTGATGGTGACCTCAAAAGGCATCGCGGGCGTTCCGGGCGTCTCCTTCGTGGTATTGCTGGCGACGCTGGGCAGCGTCGGTATTCCGCTGGAAGGGCTGGCCTTTATCGCCGGTGTTGACCGTATCCTCGATATGGCGCGTACCGCGCTGAACGTGGTGGGGAATGCGCTGGCGGTGCTGGTTATTGCCAAGTGGGAACACAAATTCGACCGCAAAAAAGCGCTGGCCTACGAGCGCGAAATGCTGGGCAAATTTGATAAAACCGCCGGTCAGTAAACCGCTCAATCCCTCCTTCACGGAGGGATTTTTTTATCTTCTTACCGTGTTGCCTTTGCCCATCATCGCCAGAAAACCCGCCACCACTGGCACCAGCGATCCCCACAGCACCGCATTCCAGCCGAAGGCATTGAGCAGCGCGCCGGAAGAGAAAGAGCCGACAATCATCACGCCAAAGACAATAAAGTCATTCAGCGACTGGACGCGGGTTTTCTCTTCCGGGCGGTGAAACTCAATGATCTTCGCCGAAGCGCCGGTAAAACCAAAGTTCCAGCCGATGCCAAGCAGGATCAGCGACAGCCAGTAATGCAGGATGTCAGTACCGAGCAGACCGGCAAGCACCGAAAGGGCGGTGATCAGCAATCCCGCAGCGCCAATGCGGCTGGCACCAAAGCGCTGAATCAGTTTGCCGGTAAAAAAGCCCGGCCCGTACATCGCAATCACATGCCACTGAATGCCCAGATTCGCCGCCTGCTGAGAAAGACCGTGCTGGTGCATCGACAGCGGCGCGGCGGTCATCAGGAAGTTCATCACCATATAGGCTACCGCGCCGCCAAATACGGTACGACGAAAGCCCGGCAGACGGGCGATCTCGTGAAGCGGGCGACCGCCGTGCTGCGCGTGACTGGCAACGGCAGGGGATTTCACGCCGAGCAGTACCGTTGCGGCCATCGCCGCGACCGCGGCCTGCGCGAGAAAGGTGACGGCAAAAGTATGTTCCGGCCAGGCGTTCATAGTGCCGGTGACCAGCATCGGGCCAAGTACGCCCGCTACGACGCCGCCGCCCATCACCAGCGACAACGCCCGCGCCCGTCGTTCGCTGCCCACGCCATCGGTGGCGGCAAAGCGAAACGAGAGCGCAACAGCCGCGTATGCGCCGCCGAAAAAAGCCGCCAGGCAGAACAGAGAAAAGGAGCCGAGCACGACGGCCAGCGAGGCCAGCAGCCCGGTCAATATGCCTGCGCCGGTGCCGGTCATAAAGGCAACCCGTCTGCCCCGTCGGCGAGCCAGCGCGCCAAACGGCAGAATGCAGGCCGCCATCCCCAGAACAAAAACCGTGACGGGCAGCGTTGCCAGCGTACTGCTGGGCGCGAGGGTATTACCAACTATCGCGCCAGTGGCGTAAAAGACGACCGAGTTAGCGCCAGCCAGCGCCTGTGCTGTCGCGAGGCGCGCAATGTTATGGTTCTGCTGGCTGACCGGTAATTCTGCTTCTGTGGAGTTCAACAACGACGCTCTCATTATCAGGAGATGATGTTGATGACATTACACTACCGGGCGGTTTGTCACACCTGTCAGACGTTACGTCTCGCCATGACACGTGTGAGCCGCCTTAAGCGCGGCGGCATCAGGATGCATTGACGGAGGGTTTATTGCTGATGGCATCGGGCGCGATATTCATATGTTTCAGTACCGGGCCGATGATTTTGCCGAAAATCGGTGCCGCGACCGAGCCACCAAAGTGATCGCCCACTGTCGGATGGTTAACCATCACCACCAACGCCACTTCCGGGTGGCTGGCTGGCGCAACGCCTGCGGTGTAGTTGACGTAGCCGCCATCGTATTTTCCGTCGGTACCCATTTTTTCCGCCGTACCGGTTTTCGTGGCGAGCTGATAGCCCGGTACTGCCGCGCGTAAACCTGAGCCGCCGGGTAAAACATCGCTTTCCATCATATAGACGACGGTTTTCGCGGTGACCGGATTCGCCACTCTGACACCCATCACCGGCGGTGTGACTTTGGTGATGGAAAGAGGGCGATAGACCCCGAACGAGCCCAGCGTTGCATATTCCCGCGCGATCTGCAGCGGCGTTACGCGCAGGCCGTAGCCAAAAGAGAACGTTGCGCGTTCAATGTCGGCCCAGCGCTGGCGGTGTAAGGGAAAGTAACCCACACTCTCGCCCGTTAAGCCTAACCCGGTAGGTTTGCCGAGGCCAAACGCCTGGTAAGTATTGACCAGCGCCTGAGCAGGCATGGCAAGCGCAATGTGGGACGCGCCGGTATCGCTCGATTTCTGCAAAATGCCGGTTATCGTCAGGCGCGGCCAGTGCCCGACATCCCGTATCAAATGCCCGTTGACGACGTAAGGCGAGGTATCAAGAACCGAGTTCGGTTGGATTAAATGGCGCTCCAGCCCTTCGAGAACCACCAGCGGTTTTACGGTTGAACCCGGTTCATAGCTATCGTTAATCGCCGTGTTGCGCATTTGCATCGGGGTGGCGCTTTCGTAATTGTTGGGATTAAACGAAGGGTAAGACGCCATTCCCAGAATCTCGCCGGTGTCGATTTTTACCAGCACAGCCGCACCTGAATCCGCCTTGTTGAGCAGCACGCCATCACGTAATGCGCTGTAAAGCGTGTATTGATCGAACTTGTCGATGCTGAGCTGAACGGTTGGCGGTTGCTGCGGCGGTTCGTAATTGACCACGGAAATCAGGTGGCCGTCACCGTCCTGGCGGTACTCTTCCTGACCCGGTTTGCCTTCAAGAATGGTGTTATAACTTTTTTCCAGCCCATTCAGCCCCGTGTTATCGGCGCCCACGATGCCCAAAAGCGGCGCGGCAGCTTCCCCCATAGGATAAAAACGGCTGTCGTCATATTCGGTCGTGATCCCTTTCAGATGCAGCGCGGCAATATCTTTGGCGATACCCAGTTCGATTTTTCGGCCCAGGTAGAGGAAGTGCTTCGTGGGATTCGCCGTAAGCTGCGCCCGCAGGGCTTGCGGGCTGACATTGAGCGCCGCAGCGAGGTAAGCCCACTTCGGGCTGGTAAAATCAGGATTCGCTTCGAGAATGCGTTTCGGATCGGCAATAATGTCGCGCGAGGGAACACTCAGGGCTAACGCCTGGCCGTCACGATCCACCAGCGTTCCGCGGTTGGTCGGTAGCGTAATGGTGCGTAATGAACGCTGATCGGCTTCATGCTCCAGCATCGGGTGATTGAGCAGTTGCAGGTCGGCAACGCGTACCAGCAGGAGCGCCAAAAACACCAGAATCACAAGAGAAAGCAGGTGATACCTGTTCAGGTTAAATGAGGAACTGGGGTGATCTTCTCTGCGGTGTTTTTTTACAGGCGGCATGGGGTTTCGCGGTAATCGTCAATGAGCATATTCTCCTGTTAGTTATAGGTAAACATGGCAACAGATGACAGAAGAACTGTGTTTCAGTTCGTTAATAATGATGATTTTTCAGGACGTTGATTGAGGCGCTGTTCACCCGGTGGTGTGACTAACGGAAGATAAATAATAAATATCCTCCGGCATAGCCGGAGGTTTTTCAGATGCGCCTATAAGGCTCTGTTACCAGCTGCGCCCTAACAGGCGCATACGATCTGACATTTGCATCAAACTTCGTTACTTACGGCCCGTAAACGGGCTACCCGGATAAGGGATCGACAACTGCTCGCCCATTTTATCCTCTTCAAGCTGGTGCTTTATGTAGTCCTGTATCTTCGCCGTGTTCTTCCCTACCGTATCTACGTAGTATCCCCGGCACCAGAACTCCCTGTTCCTGTATTTGAATTTCAGATCTCCAAACTGCTCATAAAGCATCAGGCTGCTTTTCCCTTT
>FOAY01000024.1 GCA_900109485.1 Kosakonia sacchari
CATGTAATAGGTCATTTAAAGGGTAAAACGGCACTTCGATTGTTCAGTAAATTTCCCTACCTGCGAAAGAACAAGCTATGGGGAAATCATTTTTGGGCACGAGGTTACTGCGTGGATACCGTAGGTATAAACGAAGAAATGATCAGAAAATATGTTAAGTATCAGGAAAAACATGAAGTTGAAGAGAGCCAGCTTCCACTAAAAGAGGTGTGAAGGGAAGGCTCTCAGAGTCTGGACTTAGTACGCCCCTATGGGGCGTTATCAATGCCACCTGCTATGCAGGTGGTTTTTTACCGGCCAGCTAAAATGGCGTCAGGCAAATATCGTCATCAGGTAAGCCGCAAACAGCGCCATATGCGCCGCGCCGTTCAGCACATTAGTACGGCCGGTCGAGAAGGAGAGCTGGCACAGCAGCAGCGAGGAGACCATCACAATCATCTCCGGCGCGCCAAGACCAAAAACCAGGTGATTACCGGTGATCCACGCGATCAGCGTAACGACCGGCACCGTCAGGGAAATGGTGGCCAGCACCGAACCAAAAAACAGATTCATGGCGCGCTGAACCTGATTACTCAGCACTGCTTTCAGCGCACCCAGACCTTCCGGCGACAGGATCAGCAGCGCCACCAGGAAACCAGTAAACGCGACCGGCGCATTCATCTCTGTCAGCAGCGCTTCCAGCGGCTTCGCGTTCATTTTGGTCACCGCAATCACCGCAATCAGATGCACGATCAGCCATACGGTATGCCACAAATTGCCATGTGCAGACGGTTTGCCGTGATGCGGATCGTCGTCGTCGCTCTCGTCTTCATGCTCGTAAACAAACAGACTCTGATGCGTTTTGGTCTGGATCAGCAAAAACACGCCGTACATCGCCGCCGAGATTAATGCCACCAGCAGCGACTGAGCAATCGTGAAATTGGCCTCCGGCAGTGCCATCGGGAACACCAGCACAATAATCGCCAGCGGGAACAGGGCAATGAGATACTGTTTGATGCCAAACAGATTCATATACTGAGTGGCGAATTTACCCCCGCCGAGCAGCAGCGAGAACCCCACCAGCCCGCCGGTGACAATCATGATGATAGAGTAAAGCGTGTCGCGCATCAGCGTTGGCGCCGCATCGCCTGTCGCCATCAGCGCGGAAATCAGGCTCACTTCGAGGATCACCACCGAAAGACTCAGAATCAGCGAACCATAGGGCTCGCCGAGGCGGTGGGCGAGTACGTCAGCATGGCGAACCACGCTAAAGGCGCTGAAAAGAATGCCGACCAGCGCCAGAATATTGATGCCAATCACCGCCGGCAATGACTGCGAACTTCCCCAGAAAAGCAGCACGGCCAGCGCCAGCACCGGGAAAATAAGGGAGGTCTCCTTGTGGCGGGTTTTAACCGCTTCGTGCGTTGTTGTCATTATGATGCTCCGTCATAGTGCAGGTGTATGTGGATTATAGATAAAATTATCAGCAGCCTAAAATAGCAAAAAATCGCCAGTTTCAGGCGGGTTTTTACTTAGTTTTACTGTCTGGATATCATTTCTATTCTAACGCCTAGAAAAGTGATATCTCATAAAAATTATGTTTACATAACAATGTAATGTGATTTTTTATTTGCAATAAATCATGGTGTGGTGGCGATCGCAGGAATTATCAACCAGGCTTATTTATTTAGCCCAAAAGGAGCCACAACATGCCCTATAAAGAGAAATCTGATCTTCCCGATAGCGTCCAGCATGTGTTGCCTGCCCATGCGCAGGAAATTTATAAAGAGGCGTTTAATAGCGCCTGGGAGCAGTACAAGGACAAAGCCGATCGGCGCGATGACGCCAGCCGCGAAGAGACGGCGCACCGCGTTGCCTGGTCGGCCGTTAAACAGGATTATGAAAAAGGCGATGACGATCGCTGGCACAAAAAGAAATAACATAATGAAATAATTACACTTCGCCATTTATAGCCATATTCAATGTGTTGGTGCTATTGCAAGCGGTCCGCGAATTGCATATGGTGCGTAGTAAGCTGCGCTTAAAGCAGCATTTGTCGGGAAGACAGCAGTAGAGCAGTCGCAGGGACGCAGGCAGTGGCGGAGGTAAAAGATGTTAACACGTGATTTCTTGCGAACAGCCGATTGTAAAACGGCGTTTGGCGACATTGAGGAGTCGCTGTTATGGTCGGCGGAACAGCGGGCCGCATCGCTGGCAGCGACGCTCGCTTGTCGTCCGGATGAGGGCCCGGTGTGGATTTTCGGCTACGGTTCGCTGATGTGGAACCCGGCGCTGGAATTTGAAGAGTCCTGCACCGGAACGCTGGTTGGCTGGCATCGTGCCTTTTGTCTGCGCTTGACCGCGGGCCGCGGAACGGCTTGTCAGCCTGGCCGCATGCTGGCGCTGAAAGAGGGCGGCCGCACAACTGGCGTGGCTTACCGTCTGCCGCAGGAAACGCTTACGGAAGAGCTGTCGCTGCTGTGGAAACGCGAAATGATCACCGGCTGCTATATGCCAAGCTGGTGCAAGCTGGCGCTGGACGATGGCCGCATTATTAACGCGCTGGTGTTTATTATGGACCCACGCCATCCGCTCTACGAATCCGATACCCGCGCGCAAACTATCGCCCCGTTGATTGCCTCCGCCAGCGGCCCGCTTGGTACTAACGCGCAGTACCTTTTCTCGCTTGAACAGGAACTGATCAAACTCGGCATGCACGATGACTGCCTGAATGAGCTGGTGGGGAGAGTGCGTGGTTTGCTGGGGGGAGAAAAACCAGGCCCGGACCTGCAACCTGGCTTTGTCTGTTGAGCGATTATGCTGCAACGTAGCTGATTGAGTGCTCCAGCGACTGGCTGTGGCTTTCGATCAGCACGTTCCAGATCCCGCTGTAAGGCACCGCCAGATAGGCGCTTGCGCGGTTCTGGACGCTTAAAATATCGGTCTCCACATTCGCCGCGCTGCTCTTCTCGCTCATCAAATGAATATGACAATTTGCTGAACAACGAACGACAATCGTATCCCCGCCAAATAATTTCAAACTTGCTTTTACCACCGCCATTTTCCAACCCCGTAGTTTTATAACAACGCTTTCCGCCACGAAAACTTCTCGCGCGTGATTCTGTTCACAATTCACTCAGTCAATAACACCAAAGTGAAGGATAACTAATGCTGATTTTGATCAAATAATGACGTGGCGATTAAACAAAAATTACATTATCTGGTGAGGGGGGAAGTCGGCGCATAAAACCGTGGGTGAAATGCGCCGAAAGAAGATTAAATGCGGAAATGCCCGGCGGTTTCAGCAAGCTCCCCGGCCTGGGAGCGCAACGCGCCTGCGGCGGCGGCGGACTGGATCACCAGCTCGGCGTTTTGCTGCACCATCCGATCAAGATCGATAACCGCATGATTGATTTCCTGAATGCCCTTCATCTGCTCGCTGGTGGCGACGGTGATCTCGCGCATGATCACCGACACACTGTCGATGCTGGAAACAATGTCGGTCATACTGTCGCCCGCCAGCCGTACAAAGCGTGAACCGGTGGCGACACTTTCAGTGGTGGAATCAATCAGCGTTTTGATCTCTTTCGCCGCCTGCGCGCTGCGGCTGGCCAGATTGCGGACTTCACCGGCGACCACGGCAAACCCGCGTCCTTGTTCGCCCGCGCGCGCCGCTTCGACGGAGGCATTCAGCGCCAGAATATTCGTCTGGAAGGCGATACCGTCAATCACGCTGGTGATGTCGCCGATTTTCGCCGAAGCGGTTTCAATCGAGTGCATGGTGGTGATCGCCTGCGTCACCACCTGACCGCCGCGCGATGCCGCTTCAGATGCCGCATGCGCCTGCTGATTCGCCTGCGCGGCAGAGTCGGTGGACTGGGCGACCGACGCGGTGATCTGCTCAACGGCGCTGGCTGTTTCGCGCAGGCTGGATGCCGCCTGTTCAGTCCTTCCTGAGAGATCTTGGTTACCCGCGGCGATTTCCTGCGCCGCTTGCTGTACGGATTGGCTGGAATCACGCAGTTTGACCATTACCACCGACAATTTATCGCTGAAGGCGTTAAAGGCATGCGCGATTTGCGTCACCTCATCATGGCCATCCACCGGTAAACGCTGGGAAAGATCGTCGGTGCCGCTACTGATGGCATTCATCGCATCGCGAATCGTCAGCAGCCGTTTAAGCATGGCCGACACTAACCAGTGCATGACCCCACCGGCAACCAGTACCAGCACGACCAGCGACAGGGCGGACGCTTTGAGCTGTGCCTGCAAACCGGAGGTGGAATCTGCGCTGTCCAGCGCCACGGTCAGCAGCCAGTGGGTGCCTTTGACCGGGGTAGCTTGTAGTATCTTCTGTACGCCAGCGTACTGGCCTTCGACGGTTTTCCCGGCGCGCAACTCGGCGAAACTCACCCCGCTGAGTGCTTCTGCGAAGGGTTTGAGCGTCAGATTATCGCTGTTCGCGGCAATCACCGTGCCGTCGCTGTCCAGCAGTAAACCGCTGCTGTTGGGCGATGGTTTGATGCCGCGTACGTTAGCCACCACGCTGTCCATCGAAACATCACCGGCGACCACGCCTTTCAGCGTACCGTTCTCTTTCACCGGTACGGCGAATGTGACCACCAGTTTCCCGCTACCTGCATCGACATACGGTGCGGTCACCACTGGCGCGTCCGCTTTCAGCACCTGCTGATACCACGGACGGATCGTCGGATCATAATCGGCGGGTACGCCGGTCGGATCGGAGAATTTCGCCGTTTTGCTGGCGTAACCGATATACACATTGGTGAAGCCACCGGCGTGCGCCATCTGCGTGAAAATGGGCACCGGATCGTCAGTTAAAGCGACGCTTTGCAGCGAGTTGATGATCTCCATTTTACCGGCGACCCAGTCGGCAATGGCAATGCTGTGGCTGACGCTGGTGCTGGAGAGGATATCCTGCTGAGTTTGTTGGTTATGCTGGCGAGTGACCTGATAGTTAATAACGGTGTTAAGAAGCAAAGCGATAGCGAGACATCCCGCCGTGGCCGCAATAATGCGGGATTTAATCGATCTAAACATAATTATCTTACCTGCTGTGTTGTCTTAAGTGGCTATCGGCAACACAACAGGCAAACTTGATGACGGAACGTCATTCATAAGAAAATTGTATTGAACTCGCGGCGGTATTAAAAAGTTAATACCTTATCCGCTGCCACCGTCCAGTGCGCCAGTTCCACCAGCGTGCCGATTTCGACGCCATCGGCCAGCGGCAGGGCGGTGATACCGCGTCCATCGGTGCAGGTTTTGCATAATTTCACCACCACGCCCTGGGCGGTCAAAATTTCCAGCATCTGTTGCAGGTTATAACCTTCCGCCGGGTTTTGCCCGCGCAGACCGGCAGTAACCGCGTCAGACATTAAAAACACTTTCAGTTGCTTCGCGCTCTCTTCTTCACAGAGGGCGATTGCCAGCCGCAAACTGCTGAACAGCGATTCACTACCATAAGCCGCGCCGGTGGCAACAATGACGATCTTTTGCATTTTCACTCCTTCGATAACATTGGGCAGACGGGGCTTATGCTACTGCGCTGTCGTCCCCGGTGAAAGGACGACGGCGCAGAATCAGTGGTTTACCACAAATTATTGTCCGAAGCGGCCAATCAATCCGCTGGCGGCCAGCGCGTGCCCTTTGAGTTTGTCTAACAGCGCCTCGCGAGTTAGCCCTTCCGGCAAGGTTGGTGGCAGTGAAGTGGCAATCAGCGTGAATGTGTAATGGTGCGCGCCACTGCCAGGCGGTGGGCAGGGACCATGCCAGCGCAGATTACCGGGGCTGTTTTTCCCGCCGGTATAATTTTTGCCGTTGCGCAGATCGTTTGGTGCAAAACCGGTCGTTGACGGCGAAATATTGTAAGCCACCAGATGCGTTACCCCCAGCCCGTTCGCGCCTTCCGGATCGTGAACCAGCAGGGCGAAACTTTTTGTGCTGGCTGGCGCATTACTCCACACCAGCGCGGGTGACTGATTTTCACCGGTGCAGTTGGGGTTGTTGCTGGCATTACCGGCGAATTTTTTCTCCATCAACGCATTGTCGGCGAAAGCCGGGGATTGCAGGTTAAACCGTTCATTTGCGTATGCCTGTACGCCGTACAACAGCAGCGCACTACAGAGCGCTCCACGCAGTTTACAATTCATGGCGATTCTCTTTCAGCATTGGTGCATTAACTGTAGTTGCAACGCAGCGGGTGGGTAAGGATTTTCCTGGTATTTGGCCGTTCTCTGCAAAGTAGGGGCAACACCGTTAAACTTATAGGTTCATGTCGATAAAACTGGGCGGATTATTATCAGCAAATTGCTGTACGGTGTTATGAATTATAAGGTTTCATCTCTCCTGATATTGCTGCTGGCGGGCGATGTGGTCGATGCCGCACAAAATAGCTTCGTTCAGCAAGCGGAAAATCCCTTCGATAATGACGGCGATGGTTTGCCGGATCTTGGCATGGCGCCAGAAAATGGCACGCAGGAAAAACACGTTGCGGAAATGGCCAAAGCCTTCGGTGAAGCCAGCATGACCGATAACGGGTTGACCGCGGGAGAGCAGGCGCGGCAATTTGCATTCGGGCAATTGCGCGATGTGGTGAGCGATGAGGTGAATCAGAAAGTGGAATCCTGGCTGTCGCCCTGGGGCAGCGCCAATGTCGATTTTAAGGTCGATAACGAGGGCAGTTTTACCGGCAGCCACGGCGACTGGTTTGTGCCTCTGCAGGATAATAACCGCTACCTCAGTTGGGGGCAGCTCGGGGTGACGCAACAGGACCAGGGGCTGGTGGGCAACGTCGGGCTGGGTCAACGCTGGATCGCGGGCGACTGGTTGCTTGGCTACAACACTTTTTACGACACGCTGCTGGATGATAATTATAGCCGCGCCGGGTTAGGTGCCGAGGCATGGGGAGAGTATTTGCGTTTCTCCGCCAACTACTACCAGCCTGTGAGCAGTTGGGATTACCAAACCGCCACGCAGCAACAGCGCATGGCGCGAGGTTACGACGTGACGGCGCAGGCGCGATTACCGTTCTGGCAGCAACTGAATACCAGCCTCAGCGTCGAACAATACTTCGGTGATAATGTGGATCTGTTTGATACCGGCACCGGTTATCGCAATCCGGTAGCGGTGAAAGTGGGTCTCAACTATACCCCGGTTCCACTGGTGACGCTGACCGCCGAACACCGCCAGGGCGAAAGCGGCCTTAGCCAGAATGACTTAGGTCTGAAGCTCAACTACCGCTTTGGCGTCCCGCTGTGGAAGCAACTCTCAGCCAGCGAAGTGGCCGCCAGCCGTTCGCTGCGCGGTAGCCGCTACGACAGCCCAACGCGCAACAGCACGCCGGTGTATGAATATCGTCAGCGCAAAACGTTGTCGGTATTTCTCGCTACGCCGCCGTGGGATTTACAGCCAGGCGAAACCGTGGCGCTGAAGCTGCAAATTAACAGCACGCATGGCGTGCGTTCGATTAGCTGGCAGGGCGATACCCAGGCGCTTAGCCTGACGCCGCCAGCGAATGGCCGCAGTGCCGATGGCTGGACGCTGATTATGCCGCGCTGGGATAGCGCTGAAGGGGCGAGTAATCACTGGACGCTCACCGCGCTGGTGGAGGATGACAAAGGGCAGCGCGTGGCGTCGAATACCATTGAGCTGAAACTGACCGAACCGGTGGTACCGCCGATGACGGACGATAACGCTAACGCAGGCTGGTCGTTGCCAGCCCCGTAACGTTCAGAAAATGCGTTCCTGATGAACCCACACCGCAGCTTCAACGCGGGATTTCAGCTTCATTTTCTTCAGCATATGTTTAACGTGGACTTTGACCGTGCTCTCGGTGATATCGAGACGGCGGGCGATCATTTTATTCGGCAACCCCTGCGCAATCAGTTTGAGAATATCACGCTCGCGTGGGGTGAGCTGGCTGATGTCGCGATCGCTGGTCGCGCGATTGGCGCGCAGGCTCGCCGCCAGCACCGGGGTGAGCGCTTCGCTGAGCACCATCTCTCCCGCCGCTGCTTGCTGCAACGCTTTCAGCAAATCTTCCGGCTCCATATCTTTCAACAGGTAGCCATCCGCGCCGCGTTTCAGCGCGGTCACGACATCTTCTTCGTGGTTGGAAACGCTGAATACCACCACCCGGCCGGAAAGCGATTTCTCGCGCAGTTTATCGAGTGTTTCCAGGCCGTTCATGCCAGGCATATTGAGATCCAGCAGTATCAGGTCTGGATCGAGTGCATCCGCCAGTTCAATCCCCTGTTCGCCGTTACTGGCTTCGCCGACCACGGTGATGTCGGGCGCCATGCCGATCAACTGCTTCACACCGGTTCGCAGCATCGGATGGTCGTCGATCAGCAAAATAGTGGCCGGTTGCGGGTTACTCATGGGTATCTCCTTGCATGGATGAGAGAAACGTCTCAGGGATGAACGTAACGATAACCTCCGTCCCGCCGGAAGCAACGGGGCGTACCTGGCAATCGCCGTGCAGGCTTTGCGCGCGGTCACGCATAATGATCAATCCATAATGATTTGTCCTTTCAGCATTGACCTGAATACCGCGACCATTATCGGTAACGCGTAGTATCACCCGGTTTTCTTGCTGTTCTACGGCGACGCTGACCGCGGTTGCGCCGGAGTGTTTCAGTGCATTGCTCAGCGCTTCGCGGGCAATTTGCAACAGATGGATCGCCTGATGCGGCGGCACCAGGCGGGGCGTAAGCTGATAGTCGAGCCGCACCTGGAAACCGAAACGGTCGCTGTACTCCTGGCAGCTGGCTTCCAGCGCCGGGCGCAGCCCCGGTTCGGTTAATTGTAAGCGGAAGGTGGTAAGTAATTCGCGTAACTGCGCCCAGGACGTATTCAGCTCGTTACGGATCTGGCCCAGCAACTGCTGGCTATCCTGCGGTAACGCATCGCCCTGCATTTGCAGGCAGCTGACCTGCATCTTCATACAGGAGAGGGATTGGGCGATTGAATCGTGCAGCTCGCGGGCAATGGTGGCGCGCTCTTCCATGACCAGTAGCTGCTGCTGTTTGTCCTGATGCCTGTCGAGCGCCAGCGTCGCAGTTATTTGTTCCACCAGCGTATCAACCAGTTGCTGCTGATCATGGCTTAAATGCCGGCCTGGCGGCAATTGCGCCAGCAGCAAACCGTACTGCATATGGGCATCCGCCAGCCGCCATTTTAACGTTGTTCCGGAACCCGGATGCGGCGTTGTGACACCGCGCGGGCACAAATGGCAGCCTTTATCATCGCAACTGGCATCCGACTGGCAGGTAAATTCCTGATGGTTGTTCTCATCTTCCATGTCGTAGACGCGCAGTTCGATATCGTGCAGTAGGGTTAAATCCTGCAAGCCATTAAGCACCGGCGAAAGGCGTTCGCACAGCGGAATACGCGAGTGCAGGCGATGGTTAGCCTGCCATAAAAACGACAGGATTTGATTTTTCTGCTCGAGCCCGGCGGTCTTCTCTTTCACGCGCTGCTCGAGTACTGCGTAACTTTCCGCCAGCTCAGCGGACATGTTATTCAACGCCTCGCCAAGCGTCGCCATTTCATTGCGTCCGCTAATCGAGGCGCGTTGGGTAAAATCGCGCTGGCTGACGGCGCGCGCCATTTGCAGCAGTTGGTGCCACGGGCGCAGCAGTTTTGAGCGCAGCCAGACGACGGCAAACAGCAGCAGCAGTGCCATCAACAGCGCCATCAGATGCTGCATGATGACGACCTGTTCAATCCGTTGTTCTGTGCTGCGATCGAACGATGTCACCAGTTTATCAATCCTGCCAACGAAGATGGCGATAGTGTCTGCGGCTTCACTGGACTGTTGCGCCTGGCGGATCGCGGGGATCACGATGCTGTGCCAGTAGTTTTGTAGCTCGGCAAGTTGCGCCTGTTGGCCATCACGCTGCGCGGCCAGCGCCAGCTCCGGGCTGAAGGCGGTATGTTCCATTTCATCAAACAGATACTGCTTGTCTTCATGCAGCGGAATCGCTGACAGCAGGCGATAACTCTGCATGCGCAGAGAACCGGCTTTATTGATAGCGTGCGCGCTGCCCTGAACGCCCTGTACCAGCCAGCCGGAGATCGCCATGCCTGCCACGCCGATCACGGTGGACAGCAACATCAGCAGCGCCAGTTGGTTAACCAGCGAAATAGGAGAAAAGAGGCGTTTTAGCATAAGTGATGAAAGCTCCTTGACCGCATGCGCTGCGGGTGGCGGTATTGTCAGCTATCGCCTGGGGTATACCCATACCTCTAAAGGATTACCTCTTTATTGCCAGCGTGTCGACCAACGTGGGAACAATCTGCGCGGTAGCGGCGATGGCCGTGAAAAACCACACCTTTTTTGTATGTTATGGCTACTCACTAATGAGCATAGTGATTTTTCAGGCGTAGAAAGTGCTGCTTTTCCTTTGATTTATATCAACTTACCTGGCGCTACAAAAACTATGGTGGCAGGCATCAAACCGATCAGCAGAGGTGTATATGCAGCACTCATCCATCCCGGAAAAGGGTTCGTCATCACGGGTTATTACCGAATGGCGTCCTGAAGATCCGGCTTTCTGGCAACAGCAGGGACATGCGATTGCAAGCCGTAACTTGTGGATTTCCGTTCCTTGCCTGCTTCTGGCGTTTTGCGTCTGGATGCTGTTCAGCGCCGTCGCCGTTAACCTGCCAAAAGTGGGCTTCAAGTTTACCACCGACCAGCTCTTTATGCTGACGGCGCTGCCCTCTGTTTCCGGCGCGCTGCTCCGTGTTCCGTACTCATTTATGGTACCGGTGTTCGGCGGTCGTCGCTGGACGGCCTTCAGCACCGGGATTTTGATTATTCCTTGCGTATGGCTCGGTTTTGCCGTGCAGGATCCGACCACGCCTTTTAGTACGTTTATTGTTATCTCGCTGCTGTGCGGTTTCGCCGGAGCGAACTTTGCTTCCAGCATGGCGAACATCAGCTTCTTCTTCCCGAAACAGAAGCAGGGCGGCGCGCTGGGGATCAACGGCGGGCTGGGCAATCTGGGCGTTAGCGTGATGCAATTGATTGCGCCGCTGGCTGTCTCTTTTTCCATTTTTGCCGCTTTTGGCGGTACGGGCGCGGTTCAGCCGGACGGCTCAATGCTGTATCTGGCAAACGCGGCCTGGGTCTGGGTTCCGCTGCTGGCCTTCTTTACGCTGGCGGCGTGGTTCGGCATGAACGAACTGGCGACTTCTAAAGCCTCGCTGCGCGCGCAATTGCCGGTGCTGAAACGCAGCCACTTGTGGATCATGAGCTTCCTCTATCTGGCAACTTTCGGCTCGTTTATCGGCTTTTCAGCTGGTTTCGCCATGCTGTCGAAAACGCAGTTTCCGGATGTACAGATCCTGCATTTTGCCTTCTTCGGCCCACTGATCGGCGCGCTGGCGCGTTCGGCTGGCGGCGCGATCTCCGATCGCCTCGGCGGCACGCGAGTCACGCTGGTGAACTTTGTGGTGATGGCCATTTTCAGCGCAGCGCTGTTCCTGACCTTACCCACAGAAGGGACTGGCGGTAGCTTTATTGCCTTCTTCTGCGTCTTCCTGGTGCTGTTCCTGACAGCGGGGCTGGGCAGTGGTTCTACGTTCCAGATGATCTCGGTTATTTTCCGCAAAATGACCATGGAACGCGTACAAAAACGCGGTGGCAGCGAGAGTGAAGCCATGCGCGAAGCGGCAACAGAAACGGCAGCGGCGCTTGGGTTTATCTCGGCAATCGGCGCGATTGGCGGCTTTTTCATCCCGAAAGCGTTCGGGACTTCCCTGGCATTAACTGGCTCTCCGGCTGGCGCAATGAAAGTATTTCTCGTGTTCTATATTGCCTGTGTTGTGATCACCTGGGCGATATACGGGCGTAAAAAACAATAATATACAAACTTGTTGATTATCTTGCGCGGTGAAAGCCGCGCTTTTTTTATGCAGATTGTAGTTACAACATACTGTTAGATTTAACTTCAGCCTGCTGCGGAAGCTCTCGTGCGCAAGGAGCCAGGCAGGACATCTACCCCTTAATACCTGGCACTCTGGAAAAGTAGAGACGATTCTGTACTTCTTTCATAAAAATTCTTATTTATCAGCTGATTAAAAAATAGAAATCACTAACCCTTTAGGGGTAACTCTCTTTTTTGCGGCCTGTGTGAAGCTCTGAGGGCTTGATCGCCATCAATTCTCTTTGTCTTTGTGAGGGTTACCGTCGCGGCAAATGCAGCAATGTCGATTTAGCAAGAGAGCCATACAGGCTCCAACAGGAGAACCCCGATGAGTAAATTCCTGGACCGGTTTCGCTACTTCAAACAGAAAGGCGAAACCTTTGCCGACGGGCACGGCCAGCTCTTAAACACCAACCGGGACTGGGAGGATGGATACCGTAGCCGCTGGCAGCACGACAAAATCGTTCGCTCTACCCACGGCGTGAACTGTACTGGTTCCTGTAGCTGGCAGATCTTTGTTAAAAACGGGCTGGTCACCTGGGAAACCCAACAGACAGATTACCCGCGCACCCGCCCGGATATGCCTAACCATGAACCGCGTGGCTGCCCGCGCGGCGCGAGTTACTCCTGGTATCTCTACAGCGCTAACCGCCTGAAATATCCGCTGATGCGTAAACGTCTGATTAAGCTGTGGCGCGAAGCGAAAGCGCAACATACCGATCCGGTGAATGCCTGGGCTTCCATCATTGAAGATGCCGATAAAGCGAAAAGCTTTAAACAGGCGCGCGGCCGCGGTGGTTTTGTGCGTTCTTCCTGGCAGGAAGTGAACGAGCTGATTGCGGCATCCAACGTTTATACCGTCAAAACCTACGGCCCGGACCGCGTGGCAGGTTTTTCGCCGATCCCGGCGATGTCGATGGTCTCTTATGCTTCCGGCGCGCGTTACCTTTCATTGCTCGGCGGCACCTGCCTGAGCTTCTATGACTGGTACTGCGATTTACCGCCAGCCTCGCCGCAAACCTGGGGCGAGCAGACTGACGTGCCGGAATCCGCTGACTGGTACAACTCCAGCTACATCATCGCCTGGGGTTCTAACGTGCCGCAAACCCGTACTCCGGATGCGCACTTCTTTACCGAAGTTCGTTACAAGGGCACCAAAACGGTTGCTGTGACGCCGGATTACGCTGAAATCGCCAAGTTATGTGATTTGTGGCTGGCGCCGAAACAGGGCACCGATGCCGCGATGGCGATGGCAATGGGCCATGTCATGCTGCGTGAATTCCATCTGGACAAACCGAGCCAGTATTTCACCGATTATGTGCGCCGCTATACCGATATGCCGATGCTGGTGATGCTGGAGGAACGCGACGGTTATTACGCCGCCGGTCGTATGTTGCGCGCCGCCGATCTGGTGGATGCGCTGGGCCAGCAAAATAACCCGGAATGGAAAACCATCGCTCTTAATAACGATGGCAACCTGGTCGCGCCGAACGGCTCCATCGGTTTCCGCTGGGGTGAGAAAGGGAAATGGAACCTCGAACAACGCGACGGCGGCAATGGCGCTGACGTAGAGTTGAATCTGAGCCTGCTCGGTAAACACGACGATGTGGCACAGGTTGGTTTCCCGTATTTCGGCGGCGAAAGCAGCGAACATGTCAGCGGCGTTTCGCTGGAAAATATCCTGCTGCACAAACTGCCGGTAAAACGCATTCAACTGGCAGACGGTTCTACGGCGTTGGTGGCAACCGTCTACGATCTGACGCTCGCCAACTACGGTCTGGATCGCGGTCTGAATGATGAAAACTGCGCAACCCGTTACGACGAAATTAAAGCTTATACACCGGCGTGGGCAGAGAAAATCACCGGTGTATCGCAGGCGCAGATTATCCGCATCGCCCGCGAATTTGCCGATAACGCCGACAAAACCCATGGCCGTTCGATGGTGATTATCGGTGCCGGGATGAACCACTGGTATCACCTCGATATGAACTATCGCGGCATTATCAACATGCTGATCTTCTGCGGCTGCGTGGGGCAGAGCGGCGGCGGCTGGGCGCACTATGTTGGCCAGGAAAAACTGCGTCCGCAAACCGGCTGGCAGCCGCTGGCGTTTGCTCTCGACTGGCAGCGTCCGGCGCGCCATATGAACAGCACCTCTTATTTCTACAATCACTCCAGCCAGTGGCGTTATGAGACGGTAACAGCGCAGGAATTCCTTTCGCCGCTGGCGGATAAATCCCGCTATACCGGCCATCTGATCGACTTTAACGTGCGCGCTGAACGCATGGGCTGGCTACCGTCTGCGCCGCAGTTAGGCACCAACCCGCTGCGTATCGCTGCTGAAGCGGAAAAAGCCGGGATGAGCGCCGTGGATTACACGGTGAAATCCCTGAAAGAAGGTTCTTTGCGCTTTGCGGCGGAACAGCCGGAAAACGGTAAAAACCATCCGCGTAACCTGTTTATCTGGCGCTCCAACCTGCTCGGTTCTTCCGGTAAAGGTCATGAGTTTATGCTCAAGTATCTGCTGGGTACCGAACACGGTATTCAGGGCAAAGATCTTGGCAAGCAGGGCGGCGTGAAGCCGGAAGAGGTGGAATGGCGTGACAACGGCCTCGACGGCAAACTGGATCTGGTAGTGACGCTGGATTTCCGCCTGTCGAGCACCTGCCTCTATTCCGATATCGTGCTGCCAACGGCAACCTGGTATGAAAAAGACGACATGAATACCTCGGATATGCATCCGTTTATTCATCCGCTTTCTGCCGCTGTTGATCCGGCGTGGGAATCCAAAAGCGACTGGGAGATTTACAAAGGCATCGCCAAATCCTTCTCCGCGCTGTGCATCGGCCATCTGGGTAAAGAGACTGACGTGGTGACGCTGCCGATCCAGCACGATTCAGCCGCAGAGCTGGCGCAGCCGCTGGGCGTGCAGGACTGGAAAAAAGGTGAATGCGATCTTATCCCGGGTAAAACCGCGCCGCACATCATTCCGGTCGAACGTGATTATCCGGCAACCTACGAACGCTTTACCTCGATTGGCCCATTGATGGAGAAAATCGGCAACGGCGGCAAAGGTATCGCCTGGAACACCCAGAGCGAAATGGATCTGCTGCGTAAGCTCAACTACACCAAAGCGGATGGCCCGGCAAAAGGCCAGCCGATGTTGAACACGGCGATTGATGCAGCAGAGATGATCCTGACGCTGGCACCGGAAACCAACGGCAACGTGGCGGTGAAAGCGTGGGCAGCGCTCAGTGAATTTACCGGTCGCGACCATACGCACCTGGCGCTGAATAAAGAAGACGAGAAGATTCGTTTCCGCGATATCCAGGCGCAGCCGCGCAAAATTATCTCCAGCCCGACCTGGTCCGGTCTCGAAGATGAGCATGTCTCTTACAACGCGGGTTATACCAACGTGCATGAGCTGATCCCGTGGCGCACGCTCTCCGGCCGCCAGCAGTTGTATCAGGATCATCAATGGATGCGCGACTTCGGCGAAAGCCTGCTGGTTTACCGTCCACCGATTGACACCCGTTCGGTGAAAGAGGTGATGGGCGTGAAACCAAACGGTTATAAGGAAAAAGCGCTCAACTTCCTGACTCCGCACCAGAAATGGGGCATTCACTCCACTTACAGCGATAACTTGCTGATGCTGACGCTGGGTCGCGGCGGCCCGGTGGTATGGCTCAGTGATGTTGATGCCAAAGAGATGGGTATTGCGGATAACGACTGGATCGAAGTGTTCAACAGCAACGGTGCGCTGACAGCGCGTGCGGTGGTGAGCCAGCGTGTGCCATCCGGTATGACCATGATGTACCACGCGCAGGAACGTATCGTGAACCTGCCGGGCTCAGAAATTACCGGCCAGCGCGGCGGTATCCATAACTCGGTCACCCGTATTACCCCGAAACCGACGCATATGATCGGCGGCTATGCCCAGCTGGCTTATGGCTTCAACTATTACGGGACGGTCGGTTCCAACCGCGATGAGTTTGTGGTGGTGCGTAAGATGAAAAATATCAACTGGTTGGACGGCGAAGGCAATGACCAGGTACAGGAGAGCGCAAAATGAAAATTCGTTCACAAGTCGGCATGGTGCTGAATCTCGATAAATGCATCGGCTGTCATACCTGTTCTGTGACCTGTAAAAACGTCTGGACCAGCCGTGAAGGCGTGGAATACGCGTGGTTCAACAACGTCGAAACTAAGCCGGGCACCGGCTTCCCGACCGACTGGGAAAACCAGGAGAAATGGAAGGGCGGCTGGATCCGCAAAATCAACGGTAAACTGCAACCGCGTATGGGCAACCGTGCGCTGCTGCTCGGTAAGATCTTCGCCAACCCGCATTTGCCGGAGATTGATGATTACTACGAACCGTTCGATTTTGACTATCAGCATCTGCATAATGCGCCGGAAAGCAAACATCAGCCGATTGCACGTCCGCGCTCGTTGATCACCGGCCAGCGGATGAACAAAATCACCGCCGGTCCGAACTGGGAAGACGATCTGGGCGGTGAGTTCGACAAGCTGAGCAAAGACCAGAACTTCGCCAACCTGCAAAAAGCGATGTACGGCCAGTTCGAAAACACCTTCATGATGTATTTGCCGCGTCTGTGCGAGCACTGTCTGAACCCGGCATGCGTTGCAACCTGTCCGAGCGGCGCGATCTACAAACGCGAAGAAGACGGCATTGTGCTGATCGATCAGGATAAATGTCGCGGCTGGCGTATGTGCGTCACCGGTTGCCCGTACAAAAAAATCTACTTCAACTGGAAGAGCGGCAAATCCGAGAAGTGCATTTTCTGCTATCCGCGTATTGAAGCGGGTATGCCGACCGTTTGTTCGGAAACCTGCGTTGGCCGTATTCGTTACCTTGGCGTGCTGTTGTATGACGCGGATGCGATTGAAAACGCCGCCAGCACCGAAAGCGAAAAAGACCTGTACCAGCGCCAGCTTGATGTGTTCCTCGATCCGCACGATCCGGCGGTGATCGCGCAGGCACTGGCCGATGGCGTGCCGCAAAGCGTGATTGACGCGGCGCAGAAATCACCGGTCTACAAAATGGCGATGGACTGGAAGCTGGCGCTGCCGCTGCATCCGGAATATCGCACGCTGCCGATGGTGTGGTACGTGCCGCCTCTGTCGCCGATCCAGTCCGCAGCCGACGCGGGGGAACTGGGCAGCAATGGCATTCTGCCGAACGTGGAGAGCCTGCGCATTCCGGTGCAGTACCTGGCGAACCTGCTGACGGCCGGAGACACCGAACCGGTGCTGCTGGCGCTGAAACGCATGCTGGCGATGCGCCACTTTAAACGTGCGGAAACGGTTGAAGGTATTGAAGATACCCGCGCGCTGGAAGAAGTTGGGCTGTCGAAAGAGCAGGCGCAGGAGATGTATCGTTATCTGGCAATCGCGAACTACGAAGACCGTTTTGTTGTGCCGTCCAGCCATCGTGAGCTGGCGCGTGAAGCGTTCCCGGAGAAAAGCGGTTGTGGCTTCAGCTTCGGCGACGGTTGCCACGGTTCAGACAGCAAATTCAACCTGTTCAACAGTCGCCGCATTGATGCGGTGGATGTCACAGTCAAAACGGAGCCGCACCCATGATTGAACTGGTGGTTATTTCCCGTTTGCTGGAGTACCCCGATGCTGCTCTGTGGCAGCATCAGCAGGAGCTGTTTGATGCGCTGGCCTCCGGCGAAAACCTGGCGAAAGCCGATGCGCAACAGGTTGGGATCTTTTTACGTGATTTAACGGCGCAGGATTTGCTGGACGCGCAGTCCACTTACAGCGAGCTGTTCGATCGCGGTCGCGCCACGTCGTTGCTGCTGTTTGAACATGTCCACGGCGAATCCCGCGATCGCGGCCAGGCGATGGTCGATCTGCTGGCGCAGTATGAGCGCCACGGTTTGCTGCTCGACAGCCGCGAACTGCCGGATCATCTGCCGCTCTATCTGGAGTATCTGGCGCAGCTTCCCGCGGCGGAAGCCATTGGCGGTTTGCAGGATATCGCGCCGATCCTGGCGCTGTTACAGGCGCGTTTGCAGCAGCGTGAAAGCCATTACGCCACGCTGTTTGAGGCGCTGCTTTCGCTGAGCAAAACGGCGGTAGATAACGCGCAAGTGGCGGAAAAAATTGCCGCTGAAGCGCGCGACGATACGCCGCAGGCGCTGGATGCCGTGTGGGAAGAGGAGCAGGTGAAATTCTTTGCTGAACAGGGCTGCGGCGACTCTGACATTACTGCTCATCAGCGCCGATTTGCGGGGGCTGTCGCACCGCAATATCTGAATATCACAACAGGAGGAGAGCGCTAATGCACTTCCTTAATATGTTCTTCTTTGACATCTATCCCTATCTGACCGGTGCGATTTTCCTGATTGGTAGCTGGTTGCGTTATGACTATGGGCAGTACAGCTGGCGCGCAGGCTCCAGCCAGATGCTGGATCGCAAAGGGATGAACCTTGCCTCGAACCTGTTCCACCTGGGTATTCTGGGCATCTTCGCGGGCCATTTCCTCGGTATGCTGACGCCGCACTGGATGTATGAATCATTCCTGCCGATCGCAGTGAAACAGAAGATGGCGATGATCGGCGGCGGTGCCAGCGGCGTGATGTGCCTGGTGGGTGGTTTGCTGCTGCTGAAACGCCGCCTGTTCAATCCGCGCATCCGCGCGACCTCGACCACGGCGGATATTCTGATCATGACGTTGCTGATGGTGCAGTGTACGCTGGGCTTATTGACCATTCCGTTCTCTGCTCAGCATATGGATGGCAGCGAAATGATGAAACTGGTCGGCTGGGCGCAGGCTGTGGTCACTTTCCATGGCGGAGCCTCTGCGCATCTTGACGGCGTTGCCTTTATTTACCGCCTGCATTTGGTGCTGGGAATGACGTTGTTTGTGCTGTTCCCATTCTCCCGCCTGGTGCATATCTGGAGCGCGCCGGTGGAGTATCTGACGCGGAAATACCAGATTGTGCGTGCTCGCCGCTAATGATAGAAACCCCGCTTTTGCGGGGTTTTTTATTACCGTGAGGTGAGTGTCGCCGGGGCATTTCGCCGTTCACCCCAGCCAAGATTATTGCCTGCAGCCGCCAGCAGAATGAGCACGCCACCCGCCATTTGCACGAGACTGAGCGAGTGGCCAAACAGCAGATTATCGATAACAATCGCCACCAGCGGATAGATAAATGACAGGGAGCCAATTAACGGCGTGGGGAGTTTCTGTATTGCGCTATAAAGCAGTTGATACATCACGCCGGTATGCAGGATCCCCAGCGTCAATACCATGGCCCATGAAAAAGGCTGGGCAGGGGCTGAAATATGCGCCAGCGGCAGCAGCATCAATACGCCGGTCAGCACCTGAATCAGCGCAATATGTTGCGGCGGTAACTGGCGTAAACGCCGGGCAAT
This sequence comes from Kosakonia sacchari, assembly GCA_900109485.1. Classification (GTDB taxonomy): domain Bacteria; phylum Pseudomonadota; class Gammaproteobacteria; order Enterobacterales; family Enterobacteriaceae; genus Kosakonia; species Kosakonia sacchari_B. Next base: position 19,344 of record FOAY01000024.1, read on the forward strand.
CATTGCCGTCAGGGCATAGAAAAACGCGGCGCCTAACGCCATCGCCATCCCGCTAAGCCATTGCGCATTCGGATGGCGCAGTTCGCTAAGCAGTAACAGCACGACGCCGGAAAAGGCCAGCAGCAACCATCCCCATTTTGTCAGCGTGACGCGTTCACCGAGCAGCATACTCATCAGCACCAGCATAAAGGGTTGCGTGTTGTAGACCACCGTCGCCAGCCCCATTGAAATACGGCTGTAAGCGGCGAACAACAGCAACCAGTTGATCACCAGCGCAACTCCCCCGGCAATGGCCAGAAGCAAGATTGTGCGGGGGATGCGGCTCAGCGGTTGTTTGCTGAAGCGGATAAACAGAAAAAGGGTAAGCGCGCCTATCAGGCAGCGCCAGAAAACCACATCAATCACCGCCATCCCGCTGAGCAGGACAAATGCGCCAATCGATCCGGAAATCAGCATTGCCAGGCTCATTTGCCAGGCGCCCTCTGGAATAGTTTTCATCGATTACCTCCTGAAGTTGATGCGCTTATTGTCGAAAATCAGCGGCCAGCTTTACAGAGAGGATGTAAGGTAATATATGATTAATACCTTTATAAATTAGGTGAAAAGTATGGATTACGTTATTGATGACATCGACCGCGCCATTCTTGCCTCTCTGGCGCAAGATGCGCGTCAGTCGTTAAAAGTGCTTAGCGCCCGCGTAGGGCTTACTTCACCCAGCACGGCGGAGCGGGTTAAACGGCTGGAGGAGCGGGGCGTAATAGAGGGATATGGCGCGCGGGTAAATCTTACGGCGCTGGATTATCGCTTACAGGCGCTGGTACGTGTCAGGCCGTTGCCCGGTATGTTGCAGAAAGTGGATAAACTGATTCAGGCGTTGCCCGAGTGTATAGAAAGTGACAAGGTCACCGGAGAAGACTGTTTCGTTATGCGGCTGGTTGTGCGCTCCATCGAGCAACTTGATGCACTGCTCGACACAATTTCCGAGTATGCACAATGCAATACGTCAATAGTGAAGAGTTCACCGGTTAAACGGCGATTACCGCCAATCTGACCATCGGCAAAATATGCGGGTATTGCGCTGGATAAAAGTCGGGAAAGTGTCTTTGAGGATGGTGGTGGGGGAAGGATTATTCGGCGCTAAAGCGCCTCACCCTGCGGGTCGTTGCCTGCGGCAACGCGCTCTCGCGCTGCTCGAGTCGAACCTTAATCGAAGGTTCTCGACCTTCCCCGATCGGCAAAATATTCAGGGATTGAGCTGGATGAACGTTGGGGAAACTGTTTTGAAAGATGGTGGTGGGGGAAGGATTCGAACCTTCGAAGTCGATGACGGCAGATTTACAGTCTGCTCCCTTTGGCCGCTCGGGAACCCCACCACGGGGTTACTACACTGCTGTGATGATGCAAGAGGAAAGGATTATTCGGAGCGTTGCTCCTCACCCTTCGGGTCGTTGCCAATGGCAACGCTCTCTCGCTGGTGCTCGAGTCGAACCTTGAAGTCGATGACGGCAGATTTGCAGTCAGCTCCCTTATGATCGCTCGGGAACCCCACCACGGGGTAATACTTATTGTTGACGCATGTGCAGTAGATGGTGGTGGGGGAAGGATTCGAACCTTCGAAGTCGATGACGGCAGATTTACAGTCTGCTCCCTTTGGCCGCTCGGGAACCCCACCACGGGGTTACTACACTGCTGTGATGATGCAAGAGGGAAGGATTATTCGGAGCATTGCTCCTCACCCTTCGGGTCGTTGCCAATGGCAACGCTCTCTCGCTGGCGCTCGAGTCGAACCTTGAAGTCGATGACGGCAGATTTGCAGTCAGCTCCCTTATGATCGCTCGGGAACCCCACCACGGGGTAAAGCTGGTTTGGTACTGGCCCGCTTCCATCTCGGGAAGCGCGGCGCATCATATCAAATGACGCGTCGCTGTAAAGCGCTGAAATACCAAAACTGAATCGGTTGCCTGCTTTTTGCACGTAATGGCGCAAACGCAGGCAATTCATTTTATTAATGATTAAAGAATAATCGTCCGGTTACCGTATACAAATACGCGTTGCGCCAGCACCTGATACAGTGCACGGCTCAGGACATTTTTCTCGACATCACGACCGGCGCGCATCATATCTTCTGCTGTATAGGTGTGATCCACATGAATGACGTCCTGCATAATGATTGGGCCTTCGTCCAGATTGTCATTCACATAGTGCGCCGTTGCTCCGATGATCTTCACACCGCGCTCATAAGCCTGATGATAAGGACGGGCACCGATAAAGGCAGGCAGGAACGAGTGGTGAATATTGATGATTTTATTCGGGAAGCGGGAAACAAACTCCGGCGTCAACACACGCATGTATTTCGCCAGCACCACGTAATCGGGCTGGTGGGCTTCAATCGCCTGCACCATCAATGCGTCGTGCGCTTCGCGGGTCAGCCCTTCATGGCTTACCAGTTCGAACGGAATGTCGAAGCGCTCTACCAGGGAACGCAGCGTATCATGGTTACCAATAACGGCGGCAATCTCGACATCCAGCCCGCCATAGTTGGCTTTCATCAGCAAATCGCCGAGGCAATGCGCCTCTTTTGTCACCAGAATGACCACGCGGCGGCGACCGGCAGGGTTCAGCTCGCGAATGGAGCCTTCTGGCAGCGCGCTATCAAGATCGGCCAACAGCGTGGCGTCGTTAAAAATACCTTCCAGCTCGGTACGCATAAAAAAGCGTCCGGTGCGGTGATCCACAAACTCATTGTTCTGCACAATGTTCAGTTCGTGCTTATAACAAATGTTAGTGATCCGCGCGATAAGGCCTTTCTGGTCGGGGCAAATGGTGCGCAAAATTTTACGTTGTAATGAATGCATTGCCGGGTAAATCCTGTTGATGATGTTTGCTATGAGGCGATGCCTGGCTTATTGCCCGCAGCACTTTTTGAATTTTTTACCTGACCCGCAAGGGCAGGGATCGTTACGGCCAAACTGAGGACGCGTACCGTCGATATAATACCACTGGCCGTTCTCCTTTAAGAATCGGGAACGTTCGATTATCGCGCCATTCTTCCCCTTTTCCTGAAAGCGCGCCACAAAACTGACATAGCCTTCGTTGTCATTAGCACCAGCAGCATGCTCAAATACCGTCAGACCCAGCCAGTGTGTATCGGCAAAACCGGCTTCAATTTGCTGGCGGAACGCATGCGCTTCGCAAGAGGGATGCCAGGTTTTGATCAGGTATTCGGTCTGATGAAGAACAAAAGCGGTGTAACGCGAGCGCATCAGGCGTGACGGATCCGGCGCAACCTGTGTACCAGACAGATAAGGCTGACAACATAGGCTATAATCGAGAGCGCTACCGCATGGGCAAGATTGAGACAAAATAGCATTCCAGGAATAATAAAAGCGGCGCGTTTGCGCCAGGGTAGCAATATGTTAACTGAGCCGTAGCGTTGTGGCTACAGTAAGCCGGGGGAAGTAGAACAAGCGTAATGAGAACGGTAAAAATAGGTCTGGCGCTCGGTTCAGGCGCGGCCCGGGGCTGGTCGCATATTGGTGTAATTAATGCCCTGGAGCGTGCCGGTATTGAGATCGATATTGTGGCAGGGTGTTCCATTGGATCTCTGGTAGGTGCAGCGTATTCCTGTGGGCGGCTGTCGGCGCTGGAATCATGGGTGCGCGCCTTTAGCTACTGGGATGTGCTGCGGTTGATGGATGTCTCATGGCAGCGTGGTGGTTTGCTCCGTGGGGAGCGCGTGTTCAATCAATATCGCCAGATTTTGCCGTTTACTGAATTCAGCCAGTGCGAAAAGCGATTTGGCGCAGTGGCGACCAACCTGAGTACCGGGCGTGAACTCTGGTTCACCAGCGGTAATCTGCATCACGCAGTACGCGCTTCCTGTAGTATGCCTGGCCTTATGTCGCCGGTTGCGCATAATGGCTACTGGCTGGTAGATGGTGCGGTAGTTAACCCGGTTCCCATTTCATTGACCCGTGCGTTAGGTGCGGATGTCGTGATTGCTGTTGATTTACAGCATGATGCGCATTTGATGCAACAGGATCTCATGTCATTAAATCTCACGCAAAACGAAACAGAAAGCGCCGTCGGAGATACATTAGCGTGGCATAAACGTCTGCGCGCGCGGCTGGGCCGTATTACGCCCAAACGTCCGGTAGCGCCAACCGCGATGGAGATCATGAGTACCTCAATTCAGGTGCTGGAGAACCGGCTTAAGCGCAACCGTATGGCAGGCGATCCCCCTGATATTTTGCTACAGCCTGTTTGCCCGCAAATATCGACGCTAGACTTTCACCGTGCGGACGCTGCCATTGCTGCTGGTCAGTTGGCGGTTGAAAAGAAAATCGATGAATTGATGCCTCTGGTGCGGACATCAGTGTGACTATTTTTACAAGAGTTCAGCAAATTCTGACAGGCGATTACTGGCGAAGCATGCCACTATTAGTCTATCGTCAGGCAGGGGAGAAAAGATGACGCAGCCGTTAACCGGAAAACAAATACTGATCGTTGAAGACGAGCCCGTTTTCCGCTCGCTGCTGGATTCATGGCTCCTGTCATTAGGTGCGACGACGCTGCTTGCTGGTGATGGCGTGGACGCGCTGGAGTTGATGACGACAAGTAAGCCTGATTTGATGATTTGCGATCTTGCGATGCCGCGCATGAATGGTCTGATGCTGATCGAATCGTTACGTAATCAGGGCGATCAGACCCCGGTGCTGGTGATCTCCGCAACAGAAAATATGGCTGACATCGCTAAAGCGCTGCGTCTTGGTGTGCAGGATGTGGTGCTAAAACCGGTGAAAGATTTCAACCGCCTTAAAGAAACTATCTTTGCCTGTATTTATCCCAACATGTTTAACTCGCGCGTCGAAGAAGAGGAACGCTTGTTCCAGGACTGGGACGCGCTGGTAGGAAATCCGCAGGCGGCGGCCAATCTGTTGCAGGAACTTCAGCCGCCGGTACAGCAGGTGCTTTCCGGGTGCCGGGTAAATTATCGCCAATTAGTTTCAGCGGAAAATCCAGGACTGGTACTGGATATTGCGCCTATTTCTTCGCAGGATCTCGCCTTTTACTGCCTGGATGTTACCCGTGCCGGGAATAACGGCGTACTGGCTGCGCTATTATTGCGGGCGTTATTTAACGGCCTGTTGCAGGAGCAACTGTCGCATCAGCGTCAGCGTTTGCCCGAAATGGGAGCGTTACTTAAACAGGTGAATCAGCTTTTGCGCCAGGCAAATTTGCCGGGGCAATTTCCGCTGCTGGTGGGCTATTACCACAGCGATCTTAAAAACCTGATATTAGTTTCAGCCGGGCTTAATGCATCGTTAAATACCGGCGATCACCATATTCAAATTAGCAACGGTGTCCCGCTTGGCACATTGGGTAATACTTATCTTAATCAGTTGAGCCAGCGCTGTGACTCCTGGCAATGTCAGGTATGGGGCGCTGGAGGAAGGCTGCGCTTAATGTTGAGCGCGGAATGAGCGATCGCGTCATCCATTGCAGATACATTTACCCGTCGGATTAAACGGGTGGTACTATCGCCGCAGAATATGCGTATTTGTCCTAATTAGATGTAAGCGCGTCCTTTTCAGACCTGGTTGATGGGTGGGTGCTGATATACTCAGGCGCGAGTTAATTCATGAACATGTTCATAGTTTGAACAGTCCAGGAGATTTCAATGGCTGCAATAAATTCGAAAGTGACTAAAGCAGTAATCCCGGTAGCGGGATTGGGAACCAGGATGTTACCAGCGACCAAGGCAATTCCTAAAGAAATGTTGCCGCTGGTGGATAAGCCATTAATTCAGTATGTCGTTAATGAATGTATCGCTGCAGGTATTACGGAAATCGTTCTGGTTACACATTCATCCAAAAACTCTATTGAAAACCATTTCGATACCAGTTTCGAACTGGAAGCCATGCTGGAAAAACGTGTTAAACGTCAGCTGCTGGAAGAAGTTCAGTCCATCTGCCCGCCGCATGTCACTATTATGCAGGTTCGTCAGGGGCTGGCGAAAGGATTGGGACACGCGGTACTATGCGCGCATCCGGTGGTTGGCAATGAGCCAGTCGCGGTAATTCTTCCGGACGTTATTCTGGATGAATTTGAATCCGATCTTTCCCAGGATAACCTGGCTGAAATGATTAAACGTTTTGACGAAACGGGCGCCAGCCAGATTATGGTTGAGCCGGTTGCCGATGTGACCGCCTATGGTGTTGTTGACTGCAAAGGTGCCACGTTAAATCCAGGCGACAGCGTGCCGATGGTGGGCGTTGTGGAAAAACCGAAAGCCGACGTTGCACCGTCCAATCTGGCCGTGGTAGGCCGTTATGTACTCAGCGAGCAAATTTGGCCGCTGCTGGCGAAAACGCCTCCGGGAGCGGGTGATGAGATTCAGCTTACCGATGCGATTGATATGTTAATCGAAAAAGAAACGGTTGAAGCTTATCATATGAAAGGCAAGAGCCACGATTGTGGTAATAAGCTGGGATATATGCAGGCGTTCGTAGAATACGGTCTCCGTCACAATTCTCTGGGTGCAGAATTTAAAACCTGGCTGGAAGATACCGTAGGCGCCGGAAAAGCATAATCTTCTTCCTGTTGCCCTAATAAGGCCGGAGACAATAGTGCAATGCGCTGATTATCTCCGGCCTTTTTATTTTTGTGTTTCCAGGTGAAACATCCGTTAACTTCTTCTCGTAAGAACAAAGCGCACAAAAAGAATAACGTGATGCTGAGAATTTAAACAAAAGGCAAGCATAAGTATTGAGCGGGGATGGCAATACACTATATTTGTGAAGATATTGTGTGGTTCATCAAAAAAAATCCCGCCGGTGGCGGGATTTTTTCTAAAGCAGGCGTGATTACTCGCTGATCAGGAAATCGTCGAGCTGTTTGCCTTGTTCGTCCATCGCTTTTTTGATAACAGCAGGAGTACGACCCTGGCCAGTCCACGTTTTAGTTTCGCCGTTTTCATCAACGTAGCTATATTTAGCCGGACGTGCTGCGCGTTTAGCTTTTGTGCCGGATTTAGCAGCAGAAAGACTATTCAGCAATTCATTCGGGTCAATACCGTCAGCCATCAACATGTCGCGGTATTGTTGCAGTTTACGCGTACGTTCTTCAACTTCAGCTGCGGCGGCGCTTTCTTCCTCGCGACGTTCATTTACCACAACTTCTAATTTTTCCAGCATTTCTTCGAGCGTTTCCAGAGTGCATTCTCTTGCCTGCGCACGAAGAGTACGGATGTTGTTCAGAATTTTAAGTGCTTCGCTCATTGTAGTAATCTCAAACTTATATTGGGGTGGTTTGTTGGGCTAATAATAGAGCGTTAATTTGACCAGTGCAATAGCTGAGAATGTAAGGAATTCAAAATACCCATTTATTTCGATGATTTTTAAATATCGCTAACTTAAATTTAGCTTGAAGAATCGCACAAAACAGCGCTTATACCGACGACAAACTTCACCGTCAGGATCGCCGCTGCTTTCGATTAATCCAGAAAAGGTTATAGGCTCAATGGATAAATAACAGCCTTGTGTATTACGACGTTAGATGGGGTTTTTCTTCTAAATTATTAATAATTTCCGAACCATAAGCTCAGAATGTTCTGATTAAAAATAGTATGTATACGGTTCGGTTTCTAATTGCTGTTTCTTAGGCAGTAACAAACCACTACATAAAGTTGCCTTATATCTATGAGTCCATAACCGGGCCAGATTTACTCAGGATCAGCTCTGGCTCAGGGTTAGCCGGATAAAATATGGTACAATCGCTGCCGGAATAACACACTTTGATTGGGGTTTTGCACGCAATGGCACAGCTTTATTTCTACTATTCAGCAATGAATGCAGGGAAATCTACAGCGTTACTACAGTCTTCGTACAATTATCAGGAACGCGGTATGCGTTCGGTTGTGTACACGGCTGAAATTGACGATCGCTTCGGAGCAGGGAAGGTAAGTTCACGTATTGGATTATCCTCACCTGCGCGTTTGTTTAATCAACACACTGCATTATTCGAAGAGATAAAAGCTGAACATACGCGTGAAGCGGTACATTGCGTGCTGGTGGATGAGAGCCAATTTTTAACGCGTGAACAGGTCTATGCATTGTCTGAAGTTGTTGATCAACTGGATATTCCGGTACTGTGCTATGGGCTACGTACAGATTTTCGTGGCGAGCTGTTCGTGGGAAGCCAATATTTACTCGCATGGTCAGATAAACTGGTCGAACTGAAAACCATCTGTTTCTGCGGACGTAAAGCCAGCATGGTACTGCGCCTGGATCAGGCCGGGCGTCCCTACAATGAAGGGGAGCAGGTAGTGATAGGCGGTAATGAGCGCTATGTCTCCGTGTGCCGTAAACACTACAAGGAAGCCCTTGCAGAAGGTTCGTTAACGGCGATACAGCAACGGGTACGCGGAACAACGTCCGATTGTTGAGTTTAATGTCAGATATAAAAAAACCCGCCGAAGCGGGTTTTTTTATTAGCTGAGATAATTAAGCGGTTTTCTTCGCTTTTTTATCTGCTTTTACAGCCGGTGGTACTGCCACTTCAACTTTCACTGATGCCGTATCACCTTCTTTGTACTCACGACCATAGAACGTATCCAGCAGGATTTGTTTCAGTTCGGAGATCAGCGGGTAACGCGGGTTAGCGCCGGTGCACTGGTCATCAAATGCGTCTTCAGACAGTTTATCCACGTTCGCAAGGAAATCTGCTTCCTGCACGCCAGCTTCACGGATAGATTTCGGAATACCCAGTTCAGCTTTCATGCTTTCCAGCCATGCCAGCAGTTTTTCAATTTTCGCTGCGGTACGGTCACCAGGCGCGCTCAGGCCCAGGTGATCGGCGATCTCAGCATAGCGGCGACGCGCCTGCGGACGATCGTACTGGCTGAAAGCCGTCTGCTTGGTCGGGTTGTCATTCGCGTTGTAGCGGATAACGTTACAGATCAGCAGGGCGTTAGCCAGACCGTGCGGAATGTGGAACTGTGAGCCCAGTTTGTGCGCCATGGAGTGACACACGCCGAGGAAGGCGTTTGCAAACGCGATACCGGCGATGGTTGCTGCACTGTGAACGCGTTCACGGGCTACCGGGTTTTTAGAACCTTCGTTGTAAGACGCCGGCAGGTTTTCTTTCAACAGTTTCAGCGCCTGCAGCGCCTGACCATCGGAGAATTCAGAAGCCAGGACAGACACATAAGCTTCCAGTGCGTGCGTCACCGCGTCCAGACCACCGAAAGCACACAGCGATTTCGGCATTTCCATTACGAGGTTGGCGTCGACAATTGCCATATCCGGGGTCAGTGCATAATCCGCCAGCGGGTATTTCTGACCGGTTGCATCATCGGTCACCACGGCAAACGGCGTCACTTCAGAACCGGTACCGGAAGTGGTGGTGACAGCGACCATTTTCGCTTTCACGCCCATTTTCGGGAACTTGTAGATACGTTTACGGATGTCCATAAAGCGCAGCGCCAGCTCTTCGAAATGGGTTTCCGGGTGTTCATACATAACCCACATGATTTTCGCGGCATCCATCGGGGAACCACCGCCAAGCGCGATGATGATGTCCGGTTTGAAGGAGTTCGCCAGTTCAGCACCTTTACGCACGATGGTCAGTGTCGGGTCAGCTTCAACTTCGAAGAACACTTCAGTTTCCACGCCAGCAGCTTTCAGCACAGAGGTGATCTGGTCTGCGTAGCCATTGTTGAAGAGGAAACGGTCGGTCACGATAAGCGCGCGTTTGTGACCATCAGTAATCACTTCATCCAGCGCGATTGGCAGTGAGCCACGGCGGAAGTAGATAGATTTCGGAAGTTTATGCCACAACATGTTTTCAGCTCGCTTAGCAACGGTTTTCTTGTTGATCAGGTGTTTCGGACCAACGTTTTCGGAGATGGAGTTACCACCCCAGGAACCACAACCCAGAGTCAGGGAAGGCGCGAGTTTAAAGTTATACAGGTCACCGATACCACCCTGTGATGCCGGGGTGTTGATCAGGATACGTGCGGTTTTCATCTTCTGACCGAAGAAAGCGACACGCTCCGGCTGGTTATCCTGGTCGGTATACAGGCAGGAGGTATGACCGATACCGCCCATAGCGACCAGTTTCTCAGCTTTTTCTACCGCGTCTTCGAAATCTTTCGCACGGTACATTGCCAGCGTCGGGGAGAGTTTTTCATGTGCAAAGGGTTCACTTTCATCAACCACTTTCACTTCACCAATCAGGATTTTGGTCGTGGCCGGAACGGTGAAACCGGCAAGTTCAGCAATTTTATAAGCTGGCTGACCAACGATAGCGGCGTTCAGTGCGCCATTTTTCAGGATAATGTCCTGAACGGCTTTCAGCTCTTTACCCTGCAACAGGTAGCCACCGTGGCTGGCGAAACGCTCACGAACGGCGTCATACACGGAATCGACAACAACGACAGATTGTTCAGATGCGCAGATCACGCCGTTATCGAAGGTTTTGGACATCAATACGGATGCGACGGCACGCTTGATATCGGCCGTTTCGTCGATAACAACCGGGGTGTTACCCGCGCCCACACCAATTGCTGGTTTACCGGAACTGTACGCCGCTTTAACCATACCCGGGCCACCGGTGGCCAGAATCAGGTTAATGTCAGGGTGGTGCATCAGTGCGTTGGATAATTCAACAGACGGCTGGTCAATCCAGCCGATCAAATCTTTCGGCGCGCCAGCGGCAATCGCAGCCTGCAGAACGATGTCTGCGGCTTTGTTAGTGGCATCTTTAGCGCGCGGATGTGGAGAGAAGATAATTGCGTTACGGGTCTTCAGGCTAATCAGCGATTTGAAGATAGCAGTAGAGGTTGGGTTAGTGGTCGGAACGATACCACAGATGATGCCGATAGGTTCCGCGATGGTGATGGTGCCGAAGGTATCATCTTCAGACAGCACACCACAGGTTTTCTCATCTTTATAGGCGTTGTAGATATACTCAGAAGCGAAGTGGTTTTTAATCACTTTATCTTCAACGATACCCATACCAGATTCGGCAACGGCCATTTTAGCGAGAGGGATTCGGGCATCTGCGGCTGCCAGGGCGGCGGCACGGAAGATTTTATCTACTTGCTCTTGAGTAAAGTTGGCATATTCACGCTGGGCTTTTTTCACTCGTTCAACGAGCGCGTTAAGTTCAGCGACATTAGTAACAGCCATAATGCTCTCCTGATAATGTTAAACTCTTTTAGTAAACCAGCTGTCCAGGGTGAAATTATAGACAGGCCGGCTGCAGGTTGCATAAGGTTCAGAAAAACAAAGACTTAACGCCAACCCAATATTACTGGTTTACTGAAAGAGCCTTAACAGAAAAGTCGCATTTATTGACGATTTTGCTCTCTTTTCGTGGCTTCAAGATTACCCACTTCTGAGTAAGTAATGCGTGATCTATGTCAAGTTTCAGCGAAGCTGACACCTTTCAGCAGGCCAGTTTTGGGCGTTTGTATCAAATGTTAATGGCATTTGGCCAGGCGCGCCGTAAGATTATCACAATTACAACAACTGAGTAACGCGCTGTATTGCATGATTTTTCTGCAAATCTTAATGAACAGCGGCATGAAAACGCGTATCTTCTGCATGGATTTTCCTGCCACGCCGATATAGTTGATATAGGGTGACATTACGGAGCTTACAGCGGTGCAAACATTGATAGATTTACCTCTTTATTTTAAATTTTTTATTGGCCTTTTTGCGCTGGTGAACCCGGTCGGCATCATTCCGGTTTTTATCAGCATGACCAGCTATCAAATGGTTGGGGCGCGAAATAAAACCAACCTTACAGCAAACGTCTCAGTGGCAATTATCCTCTGGACTTCTTTATTTCTCGGTAATGGCATTTTGCAGCTATTCGGCATCTCGATTGATTCGTTCCGCATTGCCGGCGGCATTCTGGTTGTCACCATTGCCATGTCGATGATCAGCGGCAAACTTGGCGAGGATAAACAGAATAAACAAGAGAAGTCAGAAACCGCGATTCGCGAAAGTATCGGCGTGGTGCCGCTGGCATTACCTTTGATGGCGGGTCCTGGTGCCATTAGCTCCACGATTGTGTGGGGGACGCGCTATCACAACCTGGTGCATTTAATCGGTTTTACTGTGGCAATTGCGCTATTTGCTTTCTGTTCGTGGGGGTTGTTCCGCATCGCGCCATGGTTAGTGCGTTTACTGGGGCAAACCGGCATCAACGTTATCACGCGTATTATGGGGTTATTACTGATGGCGTTGGGCATTGAGTTTATTGTTGGCGGCATAAGATCCTTGTTCCCCGGCCTGCTGAACTGATTCACCTTTATTAAGTACGGCTGAGCTGACTGTTATCTCTTCCTTTATATAACAGGTAAATTCAGCCGCTACGAACCCGCCTGGAAAAGTCAAAAATTAGTAAAAGATATGAAGAATGCGCAAAGCGGCGCGAAATATAATAATTTACACTCATCAGAAAATCTGTTCCCAATCAGTGAATTATAAGTAATGTGAATCGATCCTGCGCGTATTTCGCGCAATTGACGCTGTTATTTCTTTCACACCATACTATTGGGCTTGCCGTGACATAATTGAAATGATATTAGTACTTTCAGACTTCCTGCAGATGAATGTGCTAAAAAGTAGTCAATTGTTGATTATTTGTGCAAAGTAATACGGCATCTGCAAAAAAGCATTACATGGTGGTAATGCTCCCTTATCTTCTTGATTTAAAGAGATAAAAAACTTACAGGGAGGCTGTGCATGCAGCGCTTCATAGTTGGTGCTGTGTTGCAAAAGAGAAATGGTTAACAAATTTGCAAATTGTATTGGCGGCAGTGTGAGGCATTTGATATTTTCCGCCCTTATATTTAGCTCCTTATAATTTGCAAGATAAACAATATAGATGAGAATCGTTTTCATATAACGACCATCGCCAGAATCAGAGCTGTCTCGACAGGGGAGGCAGTTTACCGAATCGACGTAAGATTGCCGTTTGAGCGATCCGTAATAAAAAAAGTCGGTGATAGCAGCAGTAAAAAAGATGTCTGATAGCGCCAAAAAGCTCCTGCGCTCTTCAGGCCCCCACAGGGGATGAAACACGCTGACGTCAACGTCAGTAATTATAATGAGTGGAGTATCAACACAATGTCCATCATCACAAAGAAAAGTCTGGTAGCAGCAGGAGTTCTGGCTGCGCTAATTACCGGCAACGCGGCAATGGCTGCCGACGTTCCGGCAGGTGTTCAACTGGCGGATAATCAGACGCTGGTCCGTAATAACGGTTCCGAAGTGCAATCTCTCGACCCGCACAAAATTGAAGGGGTTCCTGAATCCAACGTCAGCCGCGATCTGTTCGAAGGTCTGCTGATCTCTGATGTTGAAGGCCACCCGAGCGCTGGTGTTGCAGAGAAGTGGGAAAACAAAGATTTTAAAGTCTGGACCTTCCATCTGCGCAAAAACGCAAAATGGTCCGACGGAACGCCGGTAACGGCGCACGATTTCGTCTACAGCTGGCAGCGTCTGGCGGATCCAAAAACGGCTTCTCCGTATGCTAGCTACCTGCAATACGGCCACATCGCTAATATCGACGACGTTATCGCCGGTAAAAAACCCGTCACCGATCTCGGCGTAAAAGCTATCGATGACAATACCTTTGAAGTGACGCTTAGCGAGCCGGTTCCTTATTTCTACAAACTGCTGGTTCACCCGTCAGTTTCTGCTGTGCCTAAAGCCGCTATTGAGAAATTCGGTGAAAAATGGACTCAGCCAGCCAACATCGTCACCAACGGTGCATACAAACTGAAAGACTGGGTGGTCAACGAACGTATCGTTCTTGAGCGTAACACCAACTATTGGGATAACGCTAAAACGGTGATCAACCAGGTTACCTATCTGCCGATCTCTTCCGAAGTAACAGACGTTAACCGCTATCGCAGCGGCGAAATCGACATGACTTACAACAACATGCCGATTGAACTGTTCCAGAAGCTGAAAAAAGAGATTCCTAAAGAAGTACACGTCGATCCGTACCTGTGTACTTATTACTACGAAATCAACAACCAAAAAGCGCCATTCACTGACGTTCGTGTTCGTACCGCCCTGAAACTGGCGCTGGATCGCGACATCATCGTTAATAAAGTGAAAAATCAGGGCGATCTGCCGGCATACAGCTACACGCCACCGTATACCGATGGTGCAAAACTGACTGAACCGGCCTGGTTCAAAATGACCCAGGAACAGCGTAACGCCGAAGCGAAAAAACTGCTGGCCGAAGCCGGTTATACTGCGGACAAACCGCTCTCCTTCAGCCTGCTGTACAACACGTCTGACCTGCATAAAAAACTGGCGATTGCCGTGGCTTCCATCTGGAAGAAAAACCTTGGCGCTAACGTAACGCTGGAAAACCAGGAGTGGAAAACCTTCCTCGACACGCGTCATCAGGGCACCTTTGATGTGGCACGTGCGGGCTGGTGTGCGGACTACAACGAGCCGACCTCCTTCCTGAATACCATGCTGTCCGACAGCTCCAACAACACCGCGCACTATAAGAGCCCGGCGTTTGACAAGCTGATTGCCGACACGCTGAAAGTCACTGACGAAGCGCAGCGTACTGAGCTTTACTCCAAAGCTGAACAGCAGCTGGATAAAGACTCGGCGATCGTTCCGGTGTACTACTACGTGAACGCCCGTCTGGTGAAAACCTGGGTTGGCGGCTACACCGGTAAAGACCCGATGGATAATATCTACGTTAAAAACTTGTATATTATCAAGCATTAATGGCAATGAGTGGGGCAGGGCGATCTGCCCCACAGTGTCTTATTTTTTACGCAACAGAATACACATCATGCACGGACGGCTAAATTGCGGTCTGGAAGCGAATGTGTAAAAGGCACAGGCCAGAAGGTACGGGCAATGTTGAAATTTATCCTACGTCGCTGTCTTGAAGCGATCCCAACGCTTTTCATCCTTATCACGATTTCGTTCTTTATGATGCGTCTCGCACCGGGCAGTCCTTTTACCGGTGAACGTGCGCTTGCGCCGGAAGTGATGGCGAATATTGAAGCGAAATACCATTTAAACGATCCGATCACTACGCAGTATTTCAGCTATCTGAAACAGTTGGCGCATTTCGATTTCGGACCGTCATTTAAATACAAAGACTACACCGTAAACGATCTGGTTGCGGCCAGCTTCCCGGTTTCAGCGAAATTAGGGGCGGCAGCCTTTATTCTCGCGATTGTCTTTGGCGTTACCGCAGGCGTTGTTGCTGCGTTAAACCAGAACACGAAGTGGGACTACACAGTGATGGGGCTGGCAATGACCGGGGTAGTGATCCCCAGTTTTGTTGTCGCGCCATTATTAGTGATGATCTTCGCCATTATATTGAAATGGCTGCCCGCCGGTGGCTGGAATGGCGGTGCACCGAAATTCATGATCCTGCCGATGGTTGCGCTCTCTCTGGCCTATATCGCCAGCATCGCCCGTATTACGCGCGGTTCAATGATTGAGGTATTACACTCAAACTTTATTCGTACCGCGCGGGCGAAAGGGTTGCCGATGCGCCGCATTATCTTACGCCATGCGCTGAAACCTGCGCTGCTGCCGGTACTCTCTTATATGGGGCCTGCGTTTGTCGGCATTATTACCGGTTCAATGGTCATCGAGACCATTTATGGTCTGCCGGGTATCGGCCAACTGTTTGTGAACGGCGCGCTGAACCGTGACTATTCGCTGGTGCTGAGCCTGACCATCCTTGTGGGGGCGCTGACCATTATCTTTAACGCGATCGTTGATGTGCTGTATGCCGTTATCGATCCGAAGATCCGTTATTAACACTGGAGTTCGCCATGATGTTAAGTAAGAAAAACAGCGAGGCGCTGGAAAACTTCAGTGAGAAACTTGAAGTCGAAGGACGTAGTCTGTGGCAAGATGCGCGCCGCCGCTTTATGCATAACCGCGCGGCGGTTGCCAGCCTGGTTGTGCTGTTGCTGATCGCACTGTTTGTGACGCTGGCGCCAATGGTTTCACAATTCACCTATTTCGATACCGACTGGGGCATGATGTCGAGCCAGCCGGATATGGAGTCCGGCCACTATTTTGGTACCGACTCCTCCGGGCGCGATCTGCTGGTGCGCGTAGCGATCGGCGGACGTATCTCGCTGATGGTCGGCATTGCTGCGGCGCTGGTGGCAGTTGTGGTCGGTACGCTTTACGGATCGCTTTCCGGCTACCTCGGCGGCAAGACCGATTCCGTCATGATGCGTCTGCTGGAAATCCTCAACTCCTTCCCGTTTATGTTCTTCGTTATCTTGCTGGTGACCTTCTTTGGGCAAAATATTCTGCTCATTTTTGTGGCGATCGGCATGGTCTCCTGGCTGGATATGGCGCGTATCGTTCGCGGTCAGACCTTAAGCCTGAAGCGTAAAGAGTTTATCGAAGCGGCGCAGGTTGGCGGTGTTTCTACGGCGAATATCGTGGTGCGTCACATCGTACCAAACGTGCTGGGCGTGGTAGTGGTGTACGCGTCGCTGCTGGTGCCGAGCATGATCCTGTTCGAGTCCTTCCTCAGCTTCCTGGGGTTGGGTACGCAGGAGCCGCTGAGCAGTTGGGGCGCGCTGTTAAGCGATGGCGCCAACTCGATGGAAGTGTCTCCGTGGCTGCTGCTGTTCCCGGCGGGTTTCCTCGTTGTCACCCTGTTCTGTTTTAACTTTATCGGCGATGGCTTGCGTGATGCCCTCGACCCGAAAGATCGTTAAGGAGTGCTGTCATGAGCATTACTGAAACCTCATTAGCGTCCTCGACGCGGCAGCAATCGGACCTTCTGCTGGATGTCAAAGATTTGCGGGTCACCTTCCAGACGCCGGATGGTGATGTTACGGCGGTTAACGATCTCAATTTCTCGCTGCGTGCGGGTGAAACTCTGGGTATCGTTGGTGAGTCCGGTTCCGGCAAATCGCAGACTGCATTTGCGCTGATGGGGCTGCTGGCGGCTAACGGTCGCATTGGCGGTTCTGCGACGTTTAACGGTAAAGAGATCCTCAATTTGCCGGAACAGGTGCTGAACAAACTGCGCGCCGAGCAGATCTCCATGATTTTCCAGGATCCAATGACCTCGTTGAACCCGTATATGCGGGTTGGCGAGCAGTTAATGGAAGTCCTGATGTTGCACAAAGGCATGGGCAAAGCGGAAGCGTTTGAAGAATCCGTAAAAATGCTCGATGCGGTGAAAATGCCGGAAGCGCGTAAGCGCATGCGCATGTATCCGCATGAGTTTTCCGGTGGCATGCGCCAGCGTGTGATGATCGCAATGGCGTTGATGTGCCGGCCTAAACTGCTGATTGCCGACGAGCCAACTACCGCGCTGGATGTGACCGTGCAGGCGCAGATCATGACTTTGCTGAATGAACTGAAACGTGAATTCAACACCGCGATTATCATGATCACCCATGACCTCGGCGTGGTTGCCGGTATCTGTGACAAAGTGTTGGTGATGTATGCCGGGCGCACCATGGAATATGGCAACGCGCGCGATGTGTTCTACCAGCCGTCTCATCCTTACTCCATCGGCCTGCTGAACGCCGTGCCGCGTCTGGACGCGGAAGGTGAAGCGCTGTTGACCATTCCAGGTAACCCGCCGAACTTACTGCGTCTGCCGAAAGGCTGCCCGTTCCAGCCGCGCTGCCCGCACGCGATGGAAATCTGTAACAGTGCTCCACCGCTGGAGCAGTTTGCCCCGGGCCGCCTGCGCGCCTGCTTTAAGTCGGTAGAGGAACTGGTATGAACGCGATGACCGAAGAGAGAAAAGTGCTGCTGGAAATCGCCGATCTGAAGGTGCATTTCGATATCAAAGATGGCAAACAGTGGTTCTGGCAACCGGCCAAAACCCTGAAAGCGGTCGATGGCGTCACTCTGCGTCTGTACGAAGGGGAAACCCTCGGCGTGGTGGGCGAATCTGGCTGCGGTAAATCGACTTTTGCCCGTGCCATTATCGGGCTGGTAAAAGCCACCGACGGCAAAGTGGCCTGGCTGGGTAAAGATCTGCTGGGCATGAAACCGGAAGAGTGGCGCGAGGTGCGCAGCGATATCCAGATGATTTTCCAGGATCCGCTGGCGTCGCTGAACCCGCGTATGACTATCGGGGAAATCATTGCCGAGCCGTTGCGCACCTATCACCCGAAAATGTCGCGTCAGGAAGTGCGCGATCGCGTGAAAACGATGATGATGAAGGTCGGTTTGTTGCCGAACCTGATCAACCGCTACCCGCATGAGTTTTCCGGCGGTCAGTGTCAGCGTATTGGTATTGCCCGCGCGCTGATCCTTGAACCCAAGCTGATTATCTGCGATGAGCCGGTATCCGCACTGGATGTGTCGATTCAGGCGCAGGTGGTGAACCTGCTGCAACAACTGCAACGTGAAATGGGGCTGTCACTGATCTTTATCGCCCATGACTTGGCCGTTGTGAAGCACATCTCCGATCGCGTGCTGGTGATGTATCTAGGGCACGCCGTTGAGTTAGGCACTTACGATGAGGTGTATCAGAACCCGCTACATCCGTACACCAAAGCGCTGATGTCGGCTGTGCCGGTTCCCGATCCGGATCTGGAAAAGAATAAAACTATCCAGTTGCTGGAAGGGGATTTACCGTCGCCGATTAACCCACCGTCAGGTTGTGTCTTCCGCACCCGTTGCCCGATTGCCGGGCCGGAATGCGCGCAGACGCGTCCGGTACTGGAGGGCAGTTTCCGCCATGCGGTCTCCTGCCTGAAAGTCGACCCGTTATAAGCGATGCATAAAAAAGGGCTGACATTTGTCAGCCCTTTTTACTTCCACGGCAGCTTATTCGCGCCACAGAATATGGCAAAGTTTGTGATCTTTCTCGCGGCACAGCAGAACGCGCGCGAAGATGTCATTGAGTTCGCCACCGTCGGTGTCTGCCAGCCCGATCACCACTTCAGCGAAGAAGTCCGGGTTTAAATCGTAATCAACATGCTCCGCCCAATCTTCGCCTGGATCAAACAGCTCTGCGCCGCCACGCTCTTCAAATTGCAGGTTGAAAAGAATGATGTCCGCCGGGTCAAGGTTGTCCGCCGCCAGTTCGAGGAAGATGTCATAAGCCTGTTCGAGCGTTTCGTCTTCGGTCAGGCGGTTGTTCAGATCCATTTCCATGATTTACCTCTTCATGTCTGTTGGGCACGTTTTACAGCAACGGACTAAAGAAGTAAAACAGTCGTTCAGCAATCCGGTGCCAGAACGGGCGTTTTACCCACAAGCGCGCATCAAGTAACCGGGAACGGGAGATATAATCATCCTGCACCGCCGCCAGATCGCCGCCAAAACCGGCGTCATCAATCACCAGCGTGATCTCAAAATTCAGCCACAAACTGCGCATATCAAGGTTAACGGTGCCAATAAGGCTCAATTCGCCATCAACCAGCACGCTTTTGGTGTGCAACAGGCCACCTTCAAACTGATAAATCTTCACCCCGGCCGCCAGCAACTCAGTGAAGAAGGCGCGACTGGCCCAACCGACCAGCACCGAGTCGTTTTTGCGCGGCAGAATAATGCTCACATCGACGCCGCGCTGCGCCGCCGTGCAAATAGCGTGCAGCAAGTCGTCACTGGGTACGAAATAGGGCGTGGTCATGATCAGGTATTCACGCGAGGCGTAAACGGCGGTCAGCAATGCCTGGTGAATCAAATCCTCGGGAAATCCTGGCCCCGAGGCAATGGTGTGAATCGTATGCCCGCTGGCTTCTTCAAACGGCATGATATTGGCATCCGGCGGCGGCGGCAGAATGCGTTTGCCGGTCTCAATCTCCCAGTCGCAGGAGTAGACGATGCCCATCGCCGTGGCAACCGGGCCTTCCATACGCGCCATCAAATCGACCCACTGGCCGACGCCAGCGTCCTGTTTGAAGAAGCGCGGATCAACCATATTCATACTGCCGGTGTAGGCAATATAGTTATCGATGAGCACAATCTTGCGGTGCTGGCGTAAATCCATACGACGTAAGAAAACGCGCATCAGATTTACTTTCAGCGCCTCGACCACCTCAATGCCCGCATTGCGCATCATAGCGGCCCAGGGGCTACGGAAGAATGCCACGCTACCTGCAGAGTCGAGTAACAGACGGCAGTGCACGCCGCGTCGCGCTGCGGCCATCAGTGATTCCGCCACCTGATCGGCCATTCCGCCGGGCTGCCAGATGTAAAACACCATCTCGATGTTGTGCCTGGCGAGCTGAATATCGCGGATCAGCGCCTGCATCACATCATCGCTGGAAGTCAGCAGTTGCAACTGGTTGCCTTTTACGCCCGCGATACCCTGGCGCCGTTCGCACAATTTAAATAATGACGAAGCAACGCTGCTGTTTTCCTGCGCGAAGATGCGGTTAAAGTTTTTTAAATCGTTGAGCCATTTGGCGGTAGAAGGCCACATGGCGCGGGCGCGCTCGGCGCGGCGTTTGCCGAGATGCAATTCGCCCAGCGAGAGATAAGCGATAATCCCTACCAGTGGCAGAATATAGATAATTAACAGCCAGGCCATCGCCGATGTTACCGCCCGCCGTTTCATTAAAATACGCAGGGTTACACCAGCAATCAGTAGCCAGTAACCTAAGACAATCAGCCAACTCATTACGGTGTAAAAAGCGGACATAGATAAAAATCCTTTTAAAAACCACATCTCATGAGTTTACGCATCCGCATTAATCTGGCAAATAAAAACGCGGAAAAGCACTGGTCTGGGAAAAACGACGGACTATAATGGCCTCTCTGTTTTGTTCAGAGTTGTAAAAATGAAGCGTAGTCGAACGGAAGTGGGGCGCTGGCGTATGCTTCGGCAGATGAGCCGCCGTAAAGCCCGCTGGCTGGAAGCGCAATCACGCCGCAATATGCGCATCCACACCATCAGAAAATGCGGCGTAAATCGCCATCGTAATGTGCTGTTGTTCGCCATTTACGATCTTTGATACCCGGGCACCGATAAGGTGCCCGCGGTCGTTTTAGGGCTTTCTTTTATCTACAGGAGAGGCAGCATGTCGGTTATTGATAGTCTTCTTGCATTTACTTTTGCGGCCACGCTGCTGACGTTAACACCCGGGCTTGATACCGCGCTGATACTGCGTACGGCGGCGGTGGAAGGACGTAAGCAGGCATTCAAAGCTGCGCTGGGTATCAATACCGGATGCCTGATTTGGGGCGCGATGGTCGCCTTCGGCCTTGGCGCGCTGATTGCGGTTTCTGAACTCGCTTATAACATCCTGAAGTATTGCGGCGCTGCCTACCTCTGCTGGCTGGGGCTGAATATGCTGCTACGCCCGCGTGGTTCACTGGCTACAGACAATGGGGCGCAAACTAAAGCGCAAAACTGGTTTATAAAAGGCATGCTGGGTAATGTGCTGAATCCTAAAGTCGGCATCTTTTACGTCTCTTTTTTGCCGCAATTTATTCCGCACGGGCAGCCGCTGATCGCCTGGACATTCGGCCTGGTAATGATTCATGTTGTGCTGGGCTCCTGCTGGTCAACGGTATTAATTTCGGCGACCCGCCCGCTGTCGTCATTCTTGCGTAAAGAGAGAGTGATACGCTGGATGGATCGCAGTACCGGCATGGAGTTCCTGCTGTTTGCCACCCGCCTGGCTATGAGCAAGCGTTAACGGATATAGTTGGACAAAATGAATAAAGAAGCGCTCATTTTTCTTGGTATCGCCATCGTTGTTGAAGTCATTGCCACCACCGCACTGAAATCGTCAGACAGCTTTACCCGGCTGTTGCCCAGTATCATCAGCATTGCGGGTTATTGCATCGCGTTCTGGTGCCTGACGATTCCGATGCGCACTATCCCGACCGGCATTATTTATGCTATCTGGTCTGGCGCCGGGATTGTATTGATTGGGATTGTTGGCTGGTTGGTTCACGGCCAGAAACTGGATCTTCCGGCAATGTTGGGTATGGGGCTGATTATTGCCGGTGTGGTTACTATTAATCTTTTTTCAAAAAGTGTTGCTCATTAATCATTGTAGCCGGAAAGGCCCGCCATCTTTGGCGGGCCTTAAGTTTTAAAAAACCTTCTTGAACGGCTTAACGATAACGTTCTGGTACACGCCAGCAGCGACATAAGGATCGGCATCCGCCCAGGCTTTTGCCCCTTCCAGCGATTCAAACTCTGCAATCACCGTTGAACCGGTAAAACCTGCGGCACCAGGATCATTACTGTCCACTGCTGGCATCGGGCCAGCCGTCAGCAAACGGCCTTCGTCATGCAGCAGTTGCAGTCGCGCCAGGTGAGCAGGGCGCACGGATAAACGTTTCTCAAGCGAGTCAGCAATATCTTCAGCAAAAATAACGTAAAGCACGGGAAGAGCTCCTTACTTATCAGAAAGGCATACCGTATGTGAAAGGGAATTCGACTGCAATGTAAAGATGCTCTGACATGAGTATCCTTATAAAAAATGCGGCTTTTTTTGTCCTGTCATCGGAGAAAATGATCGGTGAATGCGAAGGCTTGTTGAATATGATTGCTATTTGCATTTAAAATTGAGCCCTGGTTTTTTAACTGACACGATTATGACTTCAATGACCCTTGATTTACCTCGCCGCTTTCCCTGGCCGACGCTGTTGTCCGTAGCTATCCACGGAGCCATCGTGGCGGGTCTGCTCTATACATCGGTACATCAGGTTGTTGAATTGCCCGCCCCCGCGCAGCCTATCTCTGTGACGATGGTGACGCCGACTGAACTCGAACCGCCGCAGGTAGTGCAACCGCCACAACCTGTTGTCGAACCGGAGCCAGAGCCCGAACCGGAACCGGTAGTGGAGCCGCCAAAAGAAGCCCCGGTAGTGATTGAAAAACCAAAACCGAAACCTAAGCCGAAGCCAAAACCGGAGAAAAAGGTCGAGCAGCCGAAGCAGGAGGTAAAACCGGCACAGCCGCATCCGGCATCACCGTTTAACAACAACGCGCCAGCACGCCCGGTGGCGAATCCGACACCGTCTGCGTCCTCAACGCCAGCGCCGTCCGTACCGGCCGGTCCGCGCGCACTGAGTCGTAACCAGCCGCAATATCCGGCCCGTGCGCAGGCGCTGCGTATTGAAGGTCGTGTACGGGTGAAATTTGACGTTACGGCTGATGGTCGCGTCGAGAATGTTGAAGTTCTGTCTGCGCAGCCAGCAAACATGTTTGAGCGTGAAGTGAAAGCGGCCATGCGGAAATGGCGCTACGAAGCCGGTAAGCCAGGTTCAGGGCTGATAGTCAACGTGGTGTTCCGCCTGAACGGCGGGGCGTCAATGGAATAAAAAAAAGCCTCCGTCAGGATAATGCCAGTCACTTAAGGTGACTGGCATTGTTTTTAAAAGGGTATTTGGGCTTTTTTTGCCTCACTTCTCTTTCATACTCCCGCTCCCGTCTCGGCGGCAGTTTCAGCATCGCGGCATTGCTGTAGAAGTGCTTCAGGTGTCCCGGCACTGCTCCCGGTGAGGACCATGGCAGCCCGATTAACAGCCGCATTATTTCTGCCACCGAACCGCTGAAGCTCAGCTGATACGGCAGATAATCGCCTTTCAGGCTGAACGCCATTTTCACCATCTGATACCGCACCA
>FOAY01000023.1 GCA_900109485.1 Kosakonia sacchari
CAGTGGCGGGCGCGGTACTGGATATCATCAATACGCCGGAAACCCTGGCCGGTGTCAAACAGCGCCACCAGTGGTTTGTTGAGCAACTGACGGCGTTCAACGATCGCCATCCTCTGTTCAGTGACATTCGCGGTCTGGGGCTGCTGATTGGCTGCCAACTGGTGGTGGAACATGCCGGAAAAGCGAAACAGATTTCGCAACTGGCGGCAGCGGAAGGGGTGATGGTGCTGATTGCCGGTGGCAACGTGATGCGCTTTGCTCCGGCGCTGAATATCAGTGAAGAAGAGGTGCGCACCGGGCTTGCGCGCTTTACCCGCGCCTGTGAAAAATTCCTTGCGGAGAACGTATCATGATGGTGATCCGTCCGGTCGCGGCAAGCGATCTCCCGGCGCTGATGAAGCTGGCCGGGAAAACCGGCGGTGGGCTGACATCGCTGCCCGCCGATGAAGCGACGCTGGGCGCGCGTATTGAACGTGCTCGCCGCACGTGGCAAGGGGAGTTGCCGAAGGGCGAGCAGGGCTATGTGTTTGTGCTGGAAGAGACGCAAAGCGGCGAAGTGGCTGGGATCTGCGCTATCGAAGTGGCGGTGGGGCTCAACGATCCCTGGTATAACTACCGCGTGGGGACTCAGGTTCACGCTTCGAAAGAGTTGAATGTCTACAACGCACTGCCGACCTTATTTCTCAGTAACGATCACACCGGCAGCAGCGAGCTATGCACGCTGTTTCTCGATCCGGCCTGGCGCAAAGAGGGCAACGGCTATCTGCTGTCGAAGTCGCGCTTTCTGTTTATGGCGGCCTTTCGCGATCGCTTTAACGAAAAAGTGGTGGCGGAGATGCGCGGCGTCATCGACGAGCATGGCTACTCGCCGTTCTGGGAGAGCCTGGGAAAACGCTTCTTTTCGATGGAATTCAGCCGCGCTGATTATCTGTGCGGCACCGGGCAGAAAGCGTTTATCGCCGAATTGATGCCCAAGCATCCTATTTATACCCACTTCCTCTCCGACGAGGCGCAGGCGGTCATTGGCGAGGTGCATCCGCAGACCGCGCCTGCCCGCGCGGTGCTGGAGAAAGAGGGCTTTCGCTACCGCAATTATGTCGACATTTTTGATGGCGGGCCGACGCTGGAGTGCGATGTTGACCGGGTGCGGGCGATTCGCAAAAGCCGTCTGGTTACCGTGGCGCAAGGGCAGCGCGCGCCGGGAGAGTGGCCAGCCTGCATGGTGGCAAATGAGCAATACGCGCAATTTAGAGCCATGCTTATCAAAGCGGATCCCAACACGGAGCGGCTGCTGTTAAGCGCCGCAGAACTGGATGCGTTGAAATGTCAGCCGGGCGATACCGTGCGGCTGGTTCGCCTTTGTGCCGAGGAGAAATCACAATGAGTTTATGGATCAATGGCGACTGGGTAACCGGTGAAGGTGAGCGGCGGGTGAAAAGTAATCCGGTCAGTCATGAAGCGCTGTGGCACGGTTTTGATGCCAGCGACGCACAGGTCGAAGAGGCGTATCGCGCTGCGCGTAATGCTTTTCCGGCATGGGCGCGCGAACCTTTCTCCGTGCGCCAGGCGGTGGTGGAAAAATTTGCCAGCCTGCTGGAAACCAATAAAGCCGCGCTGGCGGAAATTATTGCCCGTGAAACCGGGAAACCGCGCTGGGAAGCGGCGACCGAAGTGACGGCGATGATCAATAAAGCCACTATTTCGGTGAAGGCTTATCACACGCGAACCGGCGAACAGCACACGGAAATGGCCGACGGCGCGGCAACGCTGCGCCACCGTCCGCATGGCGTTCTCGCCGTTTTCGGACCCTATAATTTCCCCGGCCATTTGCCGAACGGCCATATTATTCCTGCACTGCTGGCGGGTAATACGCTGCTGTTCAAACCGAGCGAACTGACACCGTGGAGCGGCGAAGCGGTGGTGAAACTGTGGGAGCAGGCCGGTCTGCCCGCCGGGGTGCTCAATTTAGTGCAGGGCGGACGCGAAACCGGGCAGGCGCTGAGTGCGCTGCCGGGGCTGGACGGTTTGCTGTTCACCGGTAGCGCCAATACTGGTTATCACTTGCATCGCCAGTTGGCGGGTCAGCCGGAGAAGATCCTCGCGCTGGAAATGGGCGGCAATAACCCGCTGATCGTCGAAGATATTCAGGATATCGATGCAGCCGTGCATCTGGCGATCCAGTCCGCTTTTATTACCGCCGGACAGCGCTGTACCTGCGCGCGACGTTTGCTGGTGAAACGCTCTCCGCAGGGCGATGCTTTCCTTGCGCGGCTGGTGGCGGTGAGCGCGCGTCTCACGCCGCAGGCATGGAACGCAGAACCGCAGCCGTTCCTGGGCGGTTTGATCTCCGCGCAGGCCGCACAGCACGTGCTGCGCGCGTGGCAGGAACATGAGGCGCGCGGCGGCAAAACCTTGCTGGCGCCACGTCTGCTGGAAGAAGGCGCTTCACTGCTGACGCCGGGCATCATTGAGATGACCGGCGTGGCCGACGTACCGGATGAAGAGGTGTTTGGCCCGCTGCTGTGCGTCTGGCGCTACGACGATTTCGATGACGCGATCGCGCTGGCGAACAATACTCGCTACGGGCTCTCCTGCGGTCTTATCTCCCCGCAGCGCGAGAAGTTTGATCGGCTGTTACTGGAAGCGCGCGCCGGGATTGTTAACTGGAACAAACCGCTGACGGGCGCGGCCAGTACCGCGCCATTCGGCGGTGTGGGCGCTTCAGGCAACCATCGCGCCAGCGCCTGGTATGCGGCGGATTACTGTGCATGGCCAATGGCGAGCCTTGAATCTGCCGATCTGACCCTGCCGCAAACGCTCAGCCCGGGTCTTGATTTTTCCCGCGAGGAACAACCATGAAAGCGCGCGAAGTGAACTTTGATGGGCTGGTCGGCCTGACGCACCACTATGCCGGGTTGTCGTTCGGCAATGAAGCCTCGACCCGGCACCGTTTCCAGGTCTCCAACCCTAAGCTGGCAGCGAAGCAGGGGCTGCTGAAAATGAAGGCGCTGGCCGATGCCGGTTTCCCGCAGGCGGTGATCCCACCGCACGAGCGCCCGAATGTGCCGGTGTTGCGCCAGTTGGGATTTAGCGGCAGCGATGAGCAGGTGGTCGAAAAGGCCGCAGCTCAGGCACCGCAGATCCTCTCTTCCGCCAGTTCGGCATCGGCGATGTGGGTTGCCAATGCCGCCACGGTTTGCCCGTCGGCAGATTCCGTGGATGGCAAAGTCCACCTGACGGTGGCGAATCTCAACAATAAATTCCATCGTGCGATGGAAGCGCCGACCACCGAAGCGCTGCTGCGGGCGATTTTCCGCGATGAAGAGACATTCAGCGTGCATTCGGCGCTACCGCAAGTGGCCATGCTGGGCGATGAAGGCGCCGCGAACCACAACCGTTTTGGCAGCGATTATGGCGATCCGGGCGTCCAGCTTTTTGTCTATGGGCGGGAAGAGGGCAGCACGCTCGCTCCGACACGCTATCCGGCTCGTCAGACGCTGGAAGCCAGCCAGGCGGTGGCGCGTCTCAACCAGGTTCACCCTTCTCAGGTGGTATACGCCAGACAAAATTCCCAGGTCATCGATCAGGGCGTGTTCCATAATGATGTCATTGCCGTTTCTAATCGCCAGTTGCTGTTTTGCCACGAGCACGCTTTTGCCGATCAAGCGCAACTGCTGGCGGAATTACGCCGCCGCGTGCCGGGTTTTATGGCGATCGAAGTGCCACAGCAGGCGGTATCGGTT
This sequence comes from Kosakonia sacchari, assembly GCA_900109485.1. Lineage (GTDB taxonomy): Bacteria > Pseudomonadota > Gammaproteobacteria > Enterobacterales > Enterobacteriaceae > Kosakonia > Kosakonia sacchari_B. The sequence goes on from FOAY01000023.1 coordinate 3,744, forward strand.
GCCGATGCGGTGGCGACGTATCTGTTCAACAGCCAGTTGCTGAGCCATGAAGATGGCCGCATGGTGCTGGTGTTGCCGCAGGAGTCGCAGGCGCATGAAGGCGTCTGGCGTTATCTGAACCAGTTGCTGGCGCAGGATAACCCGATCGCAGAACTGAAGGTGTTCGATCTGCGCGAGAGTATGGCAAACGGCGGCGGCCCGGCATGCCTGCGCTTGCGCGTGGTGTTAACCGGGGCGGAACAGCAGGCGGTAAATCCGGCGGTGATGATGAACGATACGTTGTTCGCCACGCTCAATGACTGGGTTGATCGCCACTATCGCGACCGTCTGACACAGGCAGATCTTGCCGATCCGCAGTTGTTGCGGGAAGGGCGGGAAGCGCTGGACAGGCTCACGCAGTTGCTGAACCTCGGTTCTGTTTATCCCTTCCAGCGTTAACCGGAGGTTGTATGGATAACTTTCTTGCCACCACGTTATCGGGTGACATCCCGCGTAAAATGTCGGGGGAGTCGGGCGGTATTCACTGGTTGTGGCACGAGCAAGGGATCCTTGAACTGGTGCCGCCGCACCCTACCGGGCGCTCGCTGGTGCTCTCCTGCGCCATTCACGGCAATGAAACCGCGCCGGTGGAGATGCTGGACATTCTGCTGAAAAATCTGTTTTCCGGTACGCAACCGCTTAGCTGGCGATTGTTGGTCATCCTTGGCAACCCGCAGGCGCTGAGGGAAGGAAAGCGTTTCCTGCATAGCGATTTGAACCGCATGTTTGGTGGACGCTGGCAGCAACTCCCGCCCAGCGATGAAACGGTGCGTGCCGCGCAGCTTGAACGCGCGGTCACCCACTTTTTTGCCGGTGGCGATGAGGAGCGCTGGCACCTCGATCTGCATACGGCGATTCGCGGATCGCATCATGTGCGTTTCGGCGTGCTGCCGCAGCGCGCGCAGCCGTGGGATGAGCTGTTTCTGGAGTGGCTGGGCTCGGCAGGGCTGGAAGCGCTGGTGTTCCATCAGGCGCCGGGCGGCACGTTTACCCACTTCACGTGCGCGCAATTTGAGGCGCTGGCCTGTACGCTGGAGCTGGGCAAAGCGCTGCCGTTTGGCGAGAACGATCTCAGCCAGTTTCAGCGTACCGCCTGGGCGCTGGCGGCGTTGCTGGCCGGTGAACCCGCGCCGGACACGCAGAGCGCGCCGGTGCGTTACCGGGTTGTGCAGCAACTGACGCGACACAGCGAGGCGTTCAAACTGTATATGTCAGCGGAAACGCTAAATTTTACGCCTTTCAGCGCCGGGACGCTGCTGGCGGAAGATCGCGGTGAACGCTACGTAGTGCAGCGTGATGAAGAGTATGTGCTATTTCCGAATCCTGGTGTCGCTGTGGGTTTGCGCGCCGGGTTAATGCTAGAAAAAATAAACTAATACCTCAGCCCTGTTACCACAGGGCTTATTTTTTAGTGCCTTTAAAAATAAATTACGGAAAAATCCTGGTTAATGGGTTTATTATTAATTAGCGTTACCTTATACTCTTAATAATTCCTTATTAATCAATGTATTGGTTATTTAGTTTTCAACTCTCCACTGTTTATCCTTATTTCCCTCACATTTGACGTAAAAAGAGTATTTACACTTTCATTGTTTTACTGTCGCTCTGATTAATTGACGATAAAGACGGTAAAGTAAATAGCGTCAACACGGCAATCGCCGTAAGTAAAACCGAAGTAAGGAATAATATTATGCGTAAATTGACTGCCCTGTTTGTTGCCTCTACCCTGGCTTTTGGCGCTGCTGGCCTGGCGCACGCCGACGATACAACGGCTGCACCTGCGGACGGCAAACCGATGATGCACCACAAGGGTAAAGGTCCGCACGATATGATGTTCAGAGACCTGAATCTGACCGATGCACAGAAACAGCAGGTCCGCGAAATTATGAAAAGCCAGCGCGATGAGATGAAACGTCCGCCGGTTGAAGAGATGCGTGCAATGCATGACATCATTACCAGCGACAGCTTCGACAAAGCGAAAGCGGAAGCACAGATCGCGAAAATGGAAGAACAGCATAAAGCTGGCATGCTGAGACACATGGAAACGCAGAACAAAATTTACAACATCCTGACGCCGGAACAGAAAAAGCAATTCAATGCGAATTTTGAGAAGCGTCTGACAGAACGTCCGGCACCGGAAGGTAAAATGCCTCCTGCACCTGCTGAATAATTCAGCACCCCTATCAAGACCGCCGGTTTTGCCTATTGCATGCAGTACGTGATGGGCAGAATCGGCGGTTTTTCTTTTCTTCCCTCTTGCCTGCCGCCCGTGGCGCGGTATTCTCGTGAAGCCCCTCTTCTCGGGTGAGTTACTTATCTGAAATTTATATTTTTTTACATGTCTGGTTACGCTGTGGCCTAAGGCAAATTGTTGCTGCTGCCGATAATCCGACAATGACAATAAACAATAACAAGCTGCCTGTTGAAGCAGCGGCGCGGATCGCATGACCGCGCCCTTCAGGAGTAATGATGGAATTCTTTGATATTCGCAAGATGCCGGTGAATCTCTGGCGTAATGGTGCGGGCGAAACCCGGGAGATTTGCTGTTTTCCGCCTGCCACCCGCGATTTTAACTGGCGCGCCAGTATTGCTTCACTGGCAAGTAACGGTGAGTTTCCGCAGTTCCCCGGTGTCGACCGTGTGATAACCCTGCTGGAAGGTGGTGAAGTGACGCTGGACGGCGGCAGTGTTTTCCGCCATACCCTGAAACACCATCAGCCCTTTACCTTTTCCGGTGAACAATCGGTGAAAGTGGAACTGTCGGAAGGGAAAATGTCGATGAATTTCAATATCCTGACGCGCCGCGACCGTTGTCAGGCAAAAGTACGCATTGCCGATCGCACGTTTACCACCTTCGGGGTGCGCGGCGGCGTGGTGTTTATTCTTAGCGGCGCGTGGCAACTGGGGGATAAACTGTTAACCGCCGATCAGGGCGCGTGTTGGCAGGAAGGGCGGCACACGCTGCGGCTGTTGAAGCCAGAAGGGCAGTTGCTGTTCAGTGAAATCAACTGGCTGCCCGGGCATTAATTCAGGTTGATGATTTCATGCAAGCCGCTGAGCAGCGGCTTGCAGAGTATTTTGTAACCATCATGGTCGAACCCGGCTGGCGTACGCAGCAGCGCGGTGGCCTCGCTCAGGGTGTTAACCGAACCCAGCCACAACCAGTTGTGAATGATGTGGTATTGCGTCATCGCGCCGAAACTCTCTTTCAATCCGACCGGCCCTTGCCAGGGCCAGCACACCAGCTTCATGCGCGCCATCGCCGCCGCGAAACGCGCATCGTGCGCTTCGCGCGGTTCTCTGCCGCAGCATGCGCCGGCGCAGCGTTGCAGCGCTGAACGAAAGCAGGGACGACCGCGCGTGACCGACTCCAGCCCCAGCAGACCGTAGCAGAGTTTTTCGTCATCGGCGATGGATTGCAGCGCCTGTAACGCGGCGCGGCGGTTAGCGAACAGCCCGTGGAGCTCCGGCGTGGCGGAAAAATCCACCTCGCGTGCATAGACTACCTGCGGTTTCTCGCCGCCCAGCAGTAGGGAGCAGAGCTGGCGATTGCGGCGCAGACGCTTATTAAACAGCGGCTGCTGTTCTTTGATCAGCCGGGCTTCCAGCAGCAACGCGCCCAGCTCTCCGGCAGTGCAGACCCAGCTGATGCGCCGGGACTGGCGCAGCATCGAGGCTTCATCCGGGGTGCGCATATGCGACAACACCCGGCTGCGAATATTGACGCTTTTGCCGATATACAGCGGCATTGCCTCGCTTTCGCCATGAAAAATATAGACGCCGGGGTGCTTTGGCATGGCCTCCAGCCACTGGCGCAAATGTTCGGGGTATTCATAAATTGCCGCTGCGTCAAATTCGAGACGCGGGGCGGGTTGACGCCTTGCCACGCAGAAACTCCTGATGCTGTTTATCCATCCAGTATAGCAACTAACGGCAGGCTAAAAAAGTGGCAAACAGGTGATGATGTGGGCAGGTCGCGACAACTTCAGAGCGCGGGGGATGAACGCAGAAGGTGAGACGCTTATCAGGCCCGACGGGCAGGCCTGATAAGATCATGATGTATTTCAGGAATTATTTTTTCCAGAAGTCATCGAAAACGGTAATCGGCGGGCGGCGTTTGTGTTCGGTTTTCAGATACCAGCCTTCGATGATTTTGGCGATACCGGCATCCAGCGTTTTGCCTTCCAGATAATCATCGATATTTTCGTAGGTGACACCCAGCGCAGCTTCATCAGGCAGCGACGGGCGATCGTCTTCCAGATCCGCCGTTGGCGCTTTCTTATAAAGATGTTCCGGGCAGCCCAGATACGCCAGCAGTTGTTTCCCCTGACGTTTATTCAGACGGAAAATCGGGTTGATGTCGGTGCCGCCATCGCCATATTTGGTGAAGAAGCCAGTTACCGCTTCAGCGGCGTGATCGGTGCCGACCACCACGCCTTTGGTCATGCCTGCGATGCTGTACTGCGCTTTCATACGTTCACGGGCTTTCTCATTGCCGCGAACAAAATCGCTCAGCTCGATGCCGGCATCGCGCAGCGCCTGTTCGCTCGCCAGCACTGCGCCTTTGATGTTCACGGTCAATACGCGATCCGGCTGGATAAAGCCGATGGCATCCTGGCAATCTTGCTCGTCTGCCTGCGCGCCGTAAGGCAGACGTACCGCGATGAACTGATACGCTTCATCGCCGGTTTCCGCGCGCAGTTCGCTGATAGCCAACTGGCCGATTTTGCCGGTCAGCGTGGAATCCTGGCCGCCGCTGATGCCGAGCACCAGCGATTTAATAAAGGGAAACGTCTTCAGATAGGTTTTCAGAAAATCCACGCTGCGGCGAACTTCTTCTTCGGCGTTGATGCTCGGCTTCACGCCCAGCGCCTGAATAATCTCTTGTTGCAGAGTCATTTATCCCTCCGTTATGTAATCCTGCCTGGCAGGTTGCAAATAGTTAATAGAGTCAAATTAACCCTTTGGCGGTAAAACGACAAGGATCACAGATTTGAGTGGCGCAATTTGCTGCGTTTTAGCAGCTTATGTCACTTTCATTAGATTTTTCCGAAAGATATGCCATTGGCAACCCATAGTTGAAAAATGCACTTTTATATTCCAGGCTTAGATAACACGCTGATACACAAGCGGATACTAAAGAGGATGGAATATGAATAAAAACATCGCAGGAATTCTGGGTGCCGCCGCTGTACTGACCATGCTGGCAGGGTGTACTGCCTACGATCGCGCCAAAGATCAGGTCAGTCAGCCGGTTGTAAAAGATGTGAAAAAAGGCATGAGCCGCCAGCAGGTGATGCAGGTTGCAGGTCGTCCTTCTTCTGAAGTCACCATGATTCACGCGCGCGGTACCTGCCAGACCTACATTCTGGGTCAACGTAACGGTAAAACCGAAACCTACTTTGTGGCACTTGATGAAACTGGCCACGTAATGAATTCCGGTTATCAAACGTGCGCCGAGTACGATACCGACCCGCAGACTAAGCAGTAATTTATTTTTGCCTGAGCATTAAAAAGAACCGGCCTGATGGCCGGTTTTTTTATCTTACGCCGGTATGCTGTCAATCTTGCCGATTCGCGACCACACCCGGTGCGCGGCAAGGTGGGTGAGGAAATCATCCACCAGCAACGATGAGGCCGAGTCCGCTTCCACAATACCGTCTTCCCCCTGCGCATCGACGCCCAGCAGCGCTTTGAACTGACGCGCATCGCCCAGCAGCGCAATGGTTTTCAGGTGCTTATACGCCTCCAGCAGGTAGTATTTCGCATCCCCATTTTGTAAAAGTTCGCTCACGTCGCCGCCGGGGACGATCACACCGTCCACTGTCAGCGAGGGCGATCCGGCAAACGTTGCCGCCACCGGCAGGCTGGAGCCGTCATCAGCGGTCACTTCACCCATGCGGGCATACAGTAATTTGCTGTGCACGCCTTTTGCCTGAAGCCCTTGCAGCACGTTCAGTACATCGGTAGCGCTGACGTTATCATGCAGCAGGACAGCCACTACCCGGCCTTTGACGCTGCCGTCCGGAACCGCATACAGGCTCAGCGCTGGATCTTTTTTCAGGCCGTTAACGTCCGGCGGCGGAGCGATATTGCGCTGTTCATCGCTGAGCGTAATCCCGAGATTTTCGGCAACGCCCTGCGCCAGATGAACGTCGATATGCGCCAGTTGATCTACAACACGTTCACGAATGTAGGCGCGCGCCACTTTGCTGAGCTCAAAGCTGAACGCATCGATGATATGGCGCTGCTCAAAAGGCGTCTGGCTAAGCCAGAAAAGTCGCGGATGGGCGTAATATTCGGCAAAAGAGGCGCTGCGCTCGCGGATTTTATGGCCCTCAACGCGCTCCTGATACGTTTCAAACCCGCCGCGTTTCGGGCCCGGCGGCGTTTCTCGCGGCCAGTTATCGTTGATCGAGTTCGGTTCATAGTTGGCCGGATTAGTATCAATATCCATGCGGTGCATGCCGTCACGCTGGAAATTGTGATACGGGCAGGTAGGGCGATTAATCGGGATTTCATGGAAGTTTGGCCCGCCGAGACGGCTGATTTGTGTATCGGTGTAGGAGAACAGACGCCCCTGCAAGAGTGGGTCGTTGGTGAAATCCAGCCCCGGAACAATATGCCCCGGATGAAACGCGGCCTGCTCGTTTTCGGTGAAGAAATTATCCGGGTTCCGGTTGAGCACCATCTTGCCCACGCGTTGCACCGGCACCAGTTCTTCCGGGATCAGTTTGGTCGGATCCAGCAGGTCGAAATCAAATTTGAACTCATCTTCTTCAGGGATCAGTTGCAGCCCCAGTTCATATTCCGGGTAGTCGCCCGCTTCAATGGCTTCCCACAACTCGCGGCGATGGAAGTCTGGATCGCGCCCGGTCAGTTTTTGCGCCTCATCCCACACCAGCGACGCCTTGCCCGCCAGGGGTTTCCAGTGGAAGCGCACAAAGGTCGCTTTTCCTTCGGCGTTAATCAGCCGGAAGGTATGAATGCCGAACCCTTCCATGGTGCGATAGCTGCGCGGAATGCCGCGATCCGACATCGCCCACATCACGTTGTGCAGCGTTTCCGGTTGCAAAGAGACGTAATCCCAGAAGGTGTCATGGGCGCTTTGCCCCTGCGGGATTGCCCAGTGCGGTTCCGGTTTCACGGCATGAACAAAATCCGGGAATTTATGCGCATCCTGAATAAAAAAGATCGGCGTGTTGTTGCCCACCAGATCAAAAATGCCCTCTTCGGTATAAAACTTGGTGGCAAAACCACGGATATCACGCACGGTGTCTGCCGAACCGGCACCGCCTTGCACCGTGGAGAAGCGGACAAAAACCGGCGTGATTTTCTCCGGATCGGAGAGAAAATCGGCTTTAGTAATATCGCTCAGGCTGCGATAGGGCTGAAAATAGCCATGCGCCGCTGAACCTCGCGCGTGCACGATACGTTCCGGAATGCGCTCATGGTCAAAGTGGGTAATTTTCTCCCGCAGAATGAAATCTTCCAGCAGTGTGGGGCCACGGGTGCCGGCGCGCAGGGAGTTTTGATCGTCGGCGATGCGCACCCCTTGATTGGTGGTAAGTGGAAAATTCTCACTGCCCTTACGGAAGGGCTCAAGCGCGTTCAGTTTGTCGTTGGACGTATCTGGCGCTTTCAGGCTACCCGGCGCGGTTGGCTGTTCGCCTGGCGCAGTAGGCTTCGGGGAAGGGCGGTGAGAATTGTCTTCTGGCGCGAGGGAATCCAGCCCGGGGCGGGATTCGTTGGCATCATGTACCGGGGCATGTTGGGGGTCTTTTTTCTGTTGTGACATTGAACTCGTCTCCTGTTTTCATTACTGAAAAATGGTCGTTGTTATGGCAAAACCCCTCTAACTATAGAACATTGTCCTGCGGCTGCCCGCCAGCCCGGCAGATAGCGGTTCGATGAAAAAGCTGAGAAAAGTGCGCCAGAGGCGACGGGCGGGGTAACAATCGGCTATGATAGGTCTTTCATGTCTGTAGATTTTGTCTTTAGTGAATGCATCGCTTATGAAACCTCTTCGCCACCAAAACCGAGTCGTTGTTAGCTATGTTCCCCGGGTTGAACCCGCTCCGCCCGATCATGCCGAAAAAGTGGACGGGTTTCGCGATGTCTGGCTGCTGCGCGGTAAATATGTCGCTTTTGTGCTGATGGGTGAAAATTTTCACCATTCACCGGTTTTCAGCGTCCCGGAAGCGGCCCAGCGCTGGGCGGAACAGATGCGCCAGCAGGACGAACTCGAGGAAGAGTAATTCTGGCGCTACGGCTGGCGGAGCGCGGTGACAAGATAATCAGCAAATGCCCTGACTCTGGCTGAAAGATGCCGATTTTGCGGGTAAAGAAGATAAAACGGACGCGAACGGCCAGCCATTTCCTGCATCACTTCTTCCAGCCGTCCTTCAGCCACAGCTTGTGCCGCCACAAAATGGTAGATCTGAAATAGTCCGCCGCCAGCCATCGCCCAGCCTACGCCCGCCAGCACATCTTCGTGGACCCTGCGCTGGCTGGTGAAACTGAAATCCTGGTTTTCGCCCTGTTCGTTGCGGAAAATCCATGCCACCGGGCGGCCCGTGCTGGGTAAAATAAACTGGATTAAATCATGCTGGCGCAGGGCTTCCAGTGTCTGTGGGCGCGCACGGTTTGCCAGATACGCTGGCGATGCAAAGACACCGACGCTGGCATCCTCCAGCTTGCGCGCCACAACGCGGGAGTCTTTCGGTTCTCCCATCCGAATGGCCAGGTCGTAGCTGTCATCAATAAAATCTATATTGCGATTCGAAATGTTAAGTTCGACCTCGATATCCGGGTATGCCGCCATAAAAGCCGGTAGCAACGGTACGATGCGGTGATGCCCGTAAACCGTTCCGACGCTGACCCGCAGCACGCCTTGTGGGCGGCGCTGTTGTCCGGTTAGCGCACGTTCTGCTTCAGCAATCTGATCCAGCGCCTGCTGGCACTGAGCGCGGTACAATTCGCCATCGCTGGTCAATTTTACGCTGCGGGTTGTGCGATTAAACAACCTGACGCCAAGCCGTGTTTCCAGCCGACCAATCGTCCGGCTAACCGAGGCTGGCGTGATCCCCAGCGCTTCTGCCGCCGCAGTGAAACTGCCGCTCTCTGCTGCCTTGCAGAAAAGCTCAATACTGCCCAGTTGTACCGACTCGAATGATCGTGACATTTATTCTCTGATGTAATCAATAAAGTTCTTTCAGGTTAATTTATTTACAGGAAGTGAACCAGTACATTTCTCGCACTGTTAACCGATTGGGAACCAACAATGAAAAAACTGCTACCGGGTTTGCTTGCTGTTATTGCGCTGGCAACCAGCGTGACCACTTATGCCGCATCGAAAGGCAATGTACTGGTGCTACTCTCCAGCGAGACCGCGCTGCCGTTGCAAGAGGGGAAAAGTTATGCCTCCGGCTTTTACCTTAATGAGTTTGGTGTGCCTGCCGATGCGTTGATCAAGGCCGGCTATTCACTGACGATTGTCACCCCCAAAGGCAAAAAGCCGCTGCCGGATGAGCACTCGATCGACCCGATGTATTTCGCTAACAATCCGCAAGAGATGCAACGCATTAAGAAGGTCGTGGACAAACTGACTGCCGAAGGCAACGTTAAATCGCTTAACCAGGTTCTGGCGCAGGGAACGGAGGGTTATGCGGGGATTTTTATTCCTGGCGGGCACGCCCCATTGATCGATCTGCCGGGGAATGCGGATGTTGGTGCGCTACTGCGTCAATTTCACCGCAGCGGTAAACCGACGGCGGCTATCTGTCATGGGCCGATTGCGCTGCTGGCAGCGCAGGAGCAGCCGCAGACGTTTGAGCAGGGGCTGATTGCGGGTGCTCCAGCGACGACGAAAAACTGGATTTATGCGGGCTATAAGATGACGATTTTCTCCGATGCCGAAGAGCAGGCCTTTGAAACGTCTTTGAACGGCGAGAAGTTGCGTTACTACCCGGCGCAGGCGATGGCGCAAGCGGGAGGCAAGATGGCATTTGCCAACGCCTGGCAGGCCAATGTCGTGAAGGACCGGGAGCTGATTACCGGGCAAAACCCTTTCTCGGATCATGCGCTGGCAAAAACGTTCATTGCTGCGCTGGATAGCAAAAAGCGATGAGATATAAAAAAGGCGGGGAGATTCCCCGCCTTGTCATCTTTGGCTTAACGATGCGCCAGTTCGGCGTCGTCTTCGCTCTCCAGAATGGCTTTGTCGGTTTGCTTCAGCCACTGGCTGGTCAGCGTCCCGGCGGTCATGGAGCCGCTCACGTTCAGCGCGGTACGACCCATATCAATCAGCGGCTCAACGGAGATCAGCAGCGCAACCAGCGTGACCGGCAGGCCCATGGCTGGCAGCACAATCAGCGCGGCAAACGTTGCGCCGCCGCCGACACCCGCGACACCGGCGGAGCTAACGGTGACAATCCCGACCAGCGTGGCAATCCACACCGGATCCAGCGGGTTAATGCCGACGGTGGGTGCCACCATGACGGCCAGCATTGCCGGGTAGAGGCCCGCACAGCCATTCTGACCAATCGTTGCGCCGAAAGAGGCCGAGAAGCTGGCGATCGATTCCGGTACGCCCAGACGGCGGGTTTGCGCTTCCACGTTCAGCGGAATTGACGCGGCGCTGGAACGGCTGGTGAAGGCAAAGGTCAGCACCGGCCACACTTTGCGGAAGAATTTCAGCGGGCTGACGCCGTTAACGCCCAGCAGCAGGCCGTGCACGACAAACATAATGCCGAGGCCAAGATAGGAGGCGATAACAAAGCTGCCCAGTTTGATGATGTCCTGAATATTGGAGCCCGCCACGACTTTGGTCATCAGCGCCAGTACGCCATACGGCGTAAGCTGCATCACCAGACGTACCAGTTTCATCACCCAGCTTTGCAGCGTATCGATAGCTGTCAGCACACGCTGGCCTTTCGGTGCGTCATCTTTCAGCAATTTCAGTGCGGCGACGCCGAGGAAAGCGGCAAAAATCACGATGCTGATGATCGAGGTCGGGTTCGCGCCGGTCAGATCGGCAAACGGGTTTTTCGGCACGAAAGAGAGCAACAGTTGCGGTACGGTCAGGTCGGCCACTTTACCGACATAATTGCTCTGGATGGCATTCAGACGCGCCGTTTCTGCTGTTCCCTGTACCAGACCTTCGGCGGTCAGGCCAAACAGATTAGTGACCAGCACCCCGACCAGCGCGGCAATCAGCGTAGTAAACAGCAGCGTGCCGATGGTTAAGAAGCTGATTTTACCCAACTGGGAGGCGTTATGCAGGCGTGCGACGGCGCTTAAAATGGAGGCGAATACCAGCGGCATCACGATCATTTGCAGCAGTTGTACATAGCCGTTTCCAACCACGTTAAACCACTGGATAGAGGCTTTCAGTACCGGGCTGTCAGCACCATAGATAGCCTGTAGGCCAGGCCGAAGACCACGCCAAGCCCTAAGCCGACCAGCACTTTTTTGGCCAGGCTCCACTGTTTGTGGCGCGCCTGCGCCAGCAAAAACAGCAATGCCACGAACACAACGACGTTCGCGATTAATGGAAGATTCATCCCCGTTCTCCTGATTTCATTATTCGGTCAACCTTGCCGGTTAATCCAGTGGCGCAAGGTTAGCAGAAGTGCCGGGGTGGCCTTATATCCAAATGGAATGTTTTATGCCAAATGCAGTGGAATTGCTGGTTTAATGGCCGGATTGTGGATGAATAAAGCGATTAAACTGATTTTGCAGCGAGTTTATCATCTGTGATGACCAGCGAATTGCACCGTTTTCGGGCAACGATTGCGGCATCCACACCGCCCAGGTAAACAGCGCCATACATAATACGCGCTCCAGTTGGTTGCCTTTTTGCGGTGCGAGGATCGGCAGGCGAAAGCGCCAGCGACAAGGCCATAGCAGCGGCACACCGGCGGGCGTCAGCATATCTGCAAGGATATGGCTCAAATAGCCCACCACCATTCCCTGCAATGCATCCGCTGGGACAATCCAGCTTTCCGGTACTTTCAGGGTAAACAGCGCGAGCGAGAGAAAAACCGCCAGCAGGCTGTGCGTAAAGCCCCGATGGCCGAAGGCTCGCGCCACCGGTTTTGATATCCACTTCAGACGCTGGCCGAGGAAGGATTTCGGGTGATCGATGTCCGGTAACAGGCAGGTCAGAATGGCCGACGGAACAACATGCCACCAGTCACCCTGAGCAAGGACGGGTGTTAATTCGGCATTTTTGGCAAACACCGCGCAGGCAATGGAAAAAAGCAGGTGTCCTTCCGCCGTCATGATCAAACTCACTAAACTGTCGATGCATACAGTATAGGATGTTTATACAGTAGGCGGAAGAGGTGACGTTGTAACTCTTTGTCACAATCCTGTCAGATTATCGCGCCAGCCAGCCGCCATCGACGGCGAGAGTGAAGCCATTGATGTAATCGGAAGCCTGAGAAGCGAGAAACACCGCTGCGCCTTTCAGATCTTCGGGCTCGCCCCAGCGCCCGGCGGGAATGCGATCGAGGATCTCCTGGCTGCGTTCGGCGTCTTCCCGCAGTTGCTGGGTGTTATTGGTCGCCATATAGCCTGGCGCGATGGCGTTAACGTTAATTTTGTGCGGTGCCCACTCATTAGCCAGCAGACGGGTCAGCCCCATCACGCCGCTTTTCGACGCGGTATAAGAGGGTACGCGGATGCCGCCCTGGAAAGAGAGCATCGAGGCAATATTAATAATTTTGCCGCCGTTGCCCTGTGCGATAAATTGCCGGGCAACGGCCTGCGACAGAAAGAAGACCGTCTTCAGATTCAGGTTCATGACGTCATCCCAGTCCTGCTCGCTGAAATCGAGCGCGTCGCAGCGTCGAATGGCGCCAGCGTTATTCACCAGAATATCCACCCGGCCTATCTGGTTCACCGTCTGATTAACAATGTCATCAAGCCCGTGCTGGTGGCGCAGATCCGCCTGCACAGAAACAAAACGACGCCCGAGAGCCTGAACGCGTTCGGCCGTGTCGTGTGGAATTTTTCGGCCCACGCCGACAATATCGCAGCCCGCCTCCGCAAGCCCTAACGTCATTCCCTGACCCAGACCGGTATCGCACCCGGTAACAATGGCCACTCTACCTGCAAGCTTAAAGGCATCCAGTATCATGTTCTCTCCGGCGTAATCATTATTGTTGTGACAGGGCATCAGCGCCTGAGGATCAGAATAGAAGGTGGGCAAGGAAAATACAAATAAAATGAAATGATGTTTCAAAAATAAAATCAAGGGGCAGCAAAAGCGGCTGCCCCGGTGGAATTAGCCGATAGGATGGGCAAGCGTGAGCTGTTCAAGGCTGGTGAGCTTAACGTTAGCCAGCACATAACGAGGATCGGCGCGGTGTTCTTCATCCGGTACCACAATTGAGCGCATTCGCGCTGCTTTGCTGGCGATCATGCCATTGACGGAATCTTCCAGCGCCACGCAGGTCAGCGGATCAACGCCCAGTTTGGCGGCACAATCCAGGTACACCTGCGGGTGTGGTTTGCTGTAGGGGAGTTTTTCTGCCGAGGCCAGCGCATCAAAGCTGTCGCGCAGCTCAAACATCGCCAGCACTTTTTCCAGCATATGTAGCGGCGACGCGGAGGCCAGCCCGACCAGCAGGCCGTTGGCCTTACACAGCGCAATGGCTTCGCGCACGCCAGGCAGCAGCGGGCGTTTCTCTTCAACCAGCGAAATTGCGCGCTGAATAATGCACTCGGTCACTTCCTGGCGATCCGGGCCATTCCACGGTTGCTGCGCGTACCAGAGTTCCACCACCATATCGATGCGCAGGCCGAGCGTGTCGGGCAATTCATGACGTCGGGTAATGTCCACGCCCAGGCTTGCCACAACCTCCAGTTCGGCGCGATCCCAGAGTGGCTCGGAGTCGATAAGTAATCCATCCATATCAAAAATGGCAGCAAGAATTTGACGCGGAGTTGTCATAAAACCTCTCTTTTTTATGGCATGTCGCCGGGGAATAAACGGTAAGTATGGTTAAACGTTCATCATACCGACTTTAAAGATCAGGCGAAAATGATTATCAGCAGGTAGACTAAGGCGGAAACAGTGCGTCACTTACAAGGGGAATCCATGACGTATCAACAAGCTGGACGCATCGCCATTCTGAAACGCGTTCTGGGTTGGGTGATTTTTATTCCGACCGTAATTTCGACAGTCATTTCTGTACTGAAATTTATGTATGACCACAGTGAAAAACAGCCAGGTATTAACGCCGTAATGCTGGATTTTGCGCATGTAATGATTGAGATGATGCGTTTTAATACGCCTTTTCTTAATCTCTTCTGGTACAACTCGCCGACGCCCGACTTCCACCAGAGCCTGAACATTGTGTTCTGGCTTATCTATGTGCTGATTTTTGTTGCTCTGGCGTTGCAGGCCTCCGGCGCGCGCATGAGCCGACAGGCGCGTTTTCTGCGTGAAGGGGTGGAAAACCAGATGATTCTTGAACAAGCCAAAGGGCCGGAAGGATTGTCTCGCGAGCAGATCGAAGCGCGTATTGTCGTGCCGCACCACACCATTCTGCTGCAAATTTTCCCACTGTATGTGCTGCCGGTGATTGTGATTATCGCGGGCTACTTCTTCTTTTCACTGCTGGGCTTTCTGTAAGCAGTAACAGGCCCGAAAGCAATAACGCTGCCGGGCCTGTCTGTTCTACGCAGCCAGTACGCGATCGAGCGCTTTTTGCGCGTTCAGCAGATGTTCGCCGCCAAAAAGAATGGCCCGGTTGAAGAGTGTATAAAGCTGGTAGATAGGCTGACGTTCGGGGAAATCGAGGGGCAACGGCGAGACTGACTGGTAACCGTCGTAAATCTGCGGCGGCTGGTCCGGATGCAGCGGCAGCATCGCCAAATCGCACTCGCGATCGCCCCAGTAACAGGCCGGATCGTAAATATAAGGACCGTCAGGCCCGAGCGCGCAGTTATCGGACCACAGATCGCCATGCAGTAAGGACGGTTGCGGCTGGTGGGAGCTCAGGCGCTGCTGAACATGCTCGACAATGGCGTCGATATTGCCGAACTCCATACCTTTTTCCGCCGCCAGCTCCAGCTGCCAGCCAATACGCTGTTCGGCAAAAAACGTTGACCACCGGCGCTGCCAGGCATTGGGCTGCGGCGTGGTGGAAAGATCGTTATCAAAATCGAGGCCAAACTGTGGTTGCTCGCTCCACTGGTGGAGGCGCGCCAGTTGTTGACCGAGCAAAAACGCGTTGTGCGCATCCAGCGGGCGGGCAGGGAGATACTCCATGACCAGAAAGCTGTAGTCGCGATCGCTGCCCACCGCCCACACCGTCGGCACTTTTACCGTATTGCTGCGCGCCAACAGTGCGAGCTGATCGGCTTCGGCGGTAAAAATAGGCAGCAGTTCACGTTCATCGCATTTTACGAACAGATCGCGACCCGCGTAACGGACATGCCATGCAGCATGGATTTCGCCGCCTGGCAGCTCATCCCGCTGCTCAATCTCGCCACTTCCCAGTTGTTCGCGTAACAGACCACTTATCGCTTGCCACATGATGTCTCTCCCATGTAATCAGCCAGATCATAAGGTTAGCGCACTAAAGCTGTGAAAAAATACGACGTAACGCACACCTGCGGGACAGGCGATGCGCCATGGCACTTAATGCTCTTTTTGCTGCCACTCCTCCCAGGTGCTGATGGTGATGTCAGCCTCTTCAGCCACCGCGGCGGCGGCTAATCCACGGGCGAGTTCAAGCATTTCCTGTTCACTGAGCGCACTGATGAGCCCGAAGGTGTTGGTGCCCAGATCGTGAACATTGCCATCTTCATCGGTCATCGTGAGCAGAAAACCTGCACGTGTAAAGTGGTTATTCAGTTCGTTGATTTCGGCCAGGCTTTGCTCATGAAATTTCACCACTACCACGTAGCGCGTGATGCCGTCGCTGCTCATATTTCACCTCGTTGTAATCCTGAAGGTTTTTTTAGCATAGTCGTCAGGCGCTATTTGTCGATTCTCAGGCATTACGCAAATAGTCGTAGATCTTTTGCGTGTCGGCCAGCGCGCACAGGCGAGTACCATGATTAATCGTGGCGGCGCTCCCGGCGGCAACACCGTAACGAACCATATCGTCCAGCGGCGCGTCGTGCGCCAGTTTTAGCGTCATCGCACCCACCATACTGTCGCCAGCGCCTACCGTACTCTGGCTTTTCATCGGCGGCGGCACGACCTGCACACACTGATTCGCATCGACGGCCAGCGCACCCTGAGGGCCCAGCGATACGACAACGCGCAGCGCTTTACCGCTATCAACAATCTCCTGCGCCGCTTTGCGCACATCATCCGGCTGGGTCAACTCCCGGCCCACCAGCGCGCTTAGCTCTTTCTGATTCGGTTTGACCAGTTCAATGTTGCCGATAGCCAGCGCAGCGCTAAGGGCTTCGCCGGAACTGTCAACGATGCAGCGCAGCCCATGCTGCTGTGCGGTTTTAATGAGTTGTGTCAGTTTCCCGACGGTAATGCCTGGCGGCAGACTGCCGCTCACCACCAGTAACGCGCCTGGCTCAATGGTGAGCACTTTTTCTTCGAGCTGGCGAAACTCATCTTCACTGAGGCTGGCGCCCGGCATGACAAAGCGGTACTGCTCGCCGCTGGATTCAACGTGAACATGCAGGTTCTGCCGCGTCCAGTCTTTGGCATCGACACTGATGGTTGGTACGTTTTCATCTGCTAATAGCGCAGTCAGGTGTTCGCCGGTTGCGCCACCGGCTGGGAAAATTGCTGTGGCTTTACCACAAAGATGGGTAATGGCCCTTGCGACATTAATGCCGCCGCCGCCGGGCTCAAAAACAGGGGAAGTGCAACGCAGTTTCCCTTCTGGATAAATCTGCGGCGTTAATGTTGCGCTGTCCAGTGAAGGTGCCAGCGTCAAAGTATAAATCGCGACCATGATGACCTCCTTTTTCTTCGGTTGCAGTAAGCCTGGCACTGAATCCAGCGCAGGGAAAGGAAATAACAGCCTGATTTAAATATGGTATCGATTGAACTGGCTTCGAGGATTAATAACCATTTTGTTGTTTTTGAGATCTCTCTTATTCAAAAATTCCAATAAGATTTCATTGATATGTTTAAGCGGCCTTTTTATAATTTGTTACCTTTCTTTGGAACGTTTGTCGTTGATCCTGATGAAAGTTTCCGGGACCGTGATGGTCTCTTTTTTATGCTGTTCGGACTCTAAAAAAATGAAGCTTTTGAAGACAGTACCCGCGTTTGCACTGGTCGCGGGCGTATTTGTGGCAATGAATGCTGTCGCAGATGATACCGTTTTTACTGTCATGGATGACCCATCCACCGCGAAACACCCGTTTGAAGGTAGCGTAAACGGCGGCTACCTGGCGCAGTCCGGCAACACAAAGAGCTCCTCTTTGACTGCCGATTCCACCCTGACCTGGTACGGCAGTACCACAGCCTGGTCTTTGTGGGGCAACGCCAGTAATACCTCATCGAACGATGTTCGTTCGTCTGAGAAATACGCCGTTGGCGGCCGTGGCCGTTATAACCTGACGGATTATGACTATATTTTCAGCCAGGCCAGTTGGTTGACCGATCGCTATAACGGTTATCAGGATCGCGATGTATTTACCGCCGGTTATGGTCGTCAGTTCCTGAATGGCCCGGTTCATAGCCTGCGCTTTGAATTCGGTCCTGGTATACGTTACGACAAGTACACCGATGACAACACCAAAACCACAGGGCTGGGTTATGCGTCCGGTACATATACCTGGCAAATGACCGACAACACCAAATTCACGCAGGGTGTGTCTGTGTTTGGCGCTGACGATACTACGGTGAACTCAGAAACAGCCCTGGAAGTGGCTATTAATGCCCATTTCGCATTGAAAGTAGGTTATTACCTGACCTGGAACTCTCAACCGCCTTCAACTGCGCCGGATCATACCGATCGCAGAACGACGGTAACGTTAGGTTATAAAATGTAATACGCCGGGCCGGAAATTCCGGCCCACTGTTTTTGTTTATTTGTGCTATTTCCCCGCGCTTTATATTTAATTTTATTTAAGTGAATTTCTCTCTCCATATTGTCTTCATAATTAATTACCTGGACACATATTCAGTTTATTTGACACGAATGGATAAATAAATTGACTGGGCAAAAGTGTGATCCAGATCTACACTAGCATTACGGGCAGAAAAACGGCCCAGCAAATAATGTTCGTATTACAGAAAGAGAACTCACTTATGAAAACAATCAAAACTGCCGCAGCTGCCGTGGTGCTTTCTGCACTCTCTTTTGGCGTCTTCGCGGCTCAGCCTGCCACTTCAGCCAGCCAGAGCAACACGAATATCACTAACATCGAAGCGGGCTCCAATATGGTGCCAGTTGCACAATCTACTCACGGAAGCAACGATCAGGCGTTTGATGCGCATACGCTGGTTGCCGGTGAATGGAATTAAGTAGATTCTTAGTTAATTCATTAACTTTGAAAAACCGGAGAGTGTAGTACCGGTTTTTGTATTTATCCTCTAATGTAAAGTTAGTGCTCTGTATTTTATTAAACATTGACGAAAACTGACGGTGATATTTAAAAGAGCCGCAGTTGTTAAATAGGTTGTCTGTTTAACTCCGCAATAAAGATAAAATATTTTCTGCCGACTGGTTTGCCACTTTAAGTACAGCATCCTGCCCCTGTTGTAATATTTGTGCTTTCACCATCTTGCTGGTCTCCAGTGCGTAATCCGCGTCTTCGATACGGCTTTTTGCCGCCTGTGTAGCCACATTTTGTTGCGCCAGCACTGATTTAGACGATTCAAAGCGATTGATAAACGCGCCGTATTGAGAGCGATAGCGACTGACTTTCTCCAGCGCGCTATCGAGTGTTCCCATCGCATCGCCTGCGGTCGCCATCGAACGAAGATCGGTGTTCAATAACCCCAGCGATTTCAGATCGGCTGGCGTGGTCGGCATCGTGACGGCGCCAACCTCTTCATCAAAATTCGCGCTGGTGACCACCTCCCAGGGAAAACTCTGCTTTGGCGGTTCGGCGGGAGTGATTTTTGGCGCAGGCAGGGTGCCCCAGTTCAGGTTACTGGTAAAAGAGCCGCTACCGACGATCATCACCACCAAATCTTCCGTAACATTATCTATTTTGATACGTTCCAGCCGGTTGGAACCATTACTGCCATCGTTGTAGGCGTTGCCGGGTTCGTAGCGATCGCCATCACCGCTGTAGCGGATGGTCATGCCGTCGTAATTAAGCGTTGCGCTGCCATCCAGCACCCAACTGGCACCTCCTTCTATCAATAATGAATCATCATAGGTTGCACCCGCCTCAAAGCCGTTGGCCTCGGTCAGTACGCGGCTGGTCGCTTTTGCCGCGTCGGTAATACCGCGACTTTTCCATGTGTAATCCGGATCGGTACCAGTGATCGGCGTACCGGCAAGGTGCTTGCCATCGCGCGTGAAGAGCTGGATGTCATCGTCAAGCCCCAATGAATCAATGGTGAGGGTGATATCCTTCGCCCCTGCGGGAATATATGCCAGTGAGACAATTCCCGAGCTGAATGTGTAATTCGTTCCCGCGACGGGAAATTTTGTGTCCAGCGGCGGAACATTACCGATTAACTCTGGCGGCAGATCCGGGGCATCGGTGGCCAGCGGGTAGCGACCAAAAATCTCTGTGTTTTCTGAAATGTACTGAATATTGTCAAGAATTTCTTGATATTCAGCATGCAAACTTTCCCGGTCACTTACCGACAACGTACTGTTACCGGACTGGATGGCCAGGCTTTTCGCGCGGATCAACAATTCACCAACGGTACTCAGGCTGCTTTCGGCGGTTTGCGCCATACTCATGGCATCGTCAAGCCCGCGTGAAATCACAGTATCCGAATTAACATTGGCGCGCATGCGGTTAACAATCGCCTGGCCTGCCACGTCGTCTTTCGCACCGTTGATGCGCAATCCAGACGATAATCGCGCAATAGATTCCTGTAATGCTGATGTCGTTTTCTGGCGGGTGGACAGATTGAGACCGACCATTTCATTGTAATTAATCGTCTGCATCGCTGAGCTAATTCATTCGCGTTTCTAATGAATCATTCATCGGCAGTGAAGGCAGGTAACTTTAAGGTAAATTTATCAGTCGGCTTAATATGCATGCATCCGATTGAAAGTGAAGGAAGTTATCTGCAGGGGGTTACAAAGAGGGGGTTTATCCCTATCCTGATGCCGATTAAGCCAGGCAAAAACCACAACAACCGGAGGAGCGATGGGAAATTCCAAAGATGAGGCATTATACGAGGAGATGTGCCGGGTGGTAGGGAAGGTGGTGCTCGAGATGCGCGATCTGGGGCAGGAACCAAAGCATATCGTCAT
The DNA here is from genome assembly GCA_900109485.1 of Kosakonia sacchari. Taxonomy (GTDB): domain Bacteria; phylum Pseudomonadota; class Gammaproteobacteria; order Enterobacterales; family Enterobacteriaceae; genus Kosakonia; species Kosakonia sacchari_B. The sequence continues at coordinate 24,170 of FOAY01000023.1, forward strand.
TGCTGGCGTGGTCAGAACGATGCTGGCAAATAAGCGAGTCACGCGTTCTGCATTAACGCAGGAAGCAATGGAAACAGTGATCCGCGCGCTGAGTATCAATCCTGATAAACAATGAAGAAAGGCACGCTTGCGCGTGCCTTTTGTGAGTGCGAGTTTGTCCTTCAAAGCAGCCTGGCGCCGTCAGCGCCGCTTTTTATGACGACCCGGTAAACTTCTTGCTGACTTTATGCTGCGGTGTTTATAAAAAGAAAAAATAATGATCGCAAGGAGCGCGATAATGATAACGGGATAAACGATTGCCATGCTTTATCATTGAGTTAGATGTTAATGGGAAGCCAACTAGACTGCCAGTGGTACTGCTGTGTCAAGATGGCCACTAAAAATCAGATTAAACGCATACTATGCGATTAATTTTGAAACATTTTTTCACAATAACAATCATCACTGCCAGTTATGAATATCCTGTTTTCAGGCGTGCAGAGCTTCCACGCTGGAGTGAATAAAAAGCACACACTTGCTGTTATATCCCGGAAATTCCATTTTGTACGTTTTTTTCTGCGGAATGCGGAAATCGTGGTGAACGGTTACCGCTGGTGCGATAGGTATCGGAGCTAACTTGCTGAATTGTCAGCTGCTGTGAACTGACAATTCAGGAGGAAAATGCTTTAACTCAATCGGGCGGGATCAATTTCCGCCATGATTAAACTGGCAATATCCTGCTGTTGATGCACCTTTCCACATTTGATGATGATCTGCCTTGCGTTTTCATATCCCGGCGCCCAAAGCTGATTGTTGAGCCGTACATCTTTGTAGATAGCAATGAGCGGTTTCTGCCAGGCTGCCGCCATATGCACTATCGAGGTATCGGGCGAGATAATCAGATCGGCTTGCGCAATAAGAGCCATTGCATGATGCAGGGTTTTAAAGGGATTTATGACGACTCTGTCGGGGAGTGGCAGGCGGATCTCTTTGCGGTGATCGAGCAGAATAATATTGACCGCAGGATAAGCGATCTGTAACTGTTCAATAATTGCCGCGAGCTGCGCCTGGGATAAGCAACGATCCTCATTACCGGCAAAGATATTAATGATAATATTGCGGCCTTCGATGGCTGTCAGGAATTGTTGCGTCTCAGCGTAAATATCCTGCGGGATATGCAGGTCATAAGTTTCCAGTTGTTTTTTATCTAACTGCATGCAGTCAGCGATGCAGGAAAAGGTTTTGCTGACATGCCAGTTTGCACAATCAAAATCAAAGGATTTCGTATAATGGTTAATAGAGGGCCATTTATTAAATCCTAACACCGCCTTGGCATTTATTTGTTTCAATAACAACAACCGATGCACAGGGATATCAAAAAGGGAGGGGTCGATAACAATATCGTATTTATTATTGGCTAACTCAGTAATCACAGAACGGGGGACATTATGGGTGAATTTTTTGAGGTAGCAGGCAGAAGTGACATCCTCTGCTTCGTAGATGTGGCGAATACGGGGGTTATAGCGCATTACCTGGCTGTTTGATTTCGTCAGCAGAAAATCAACGATATATCCTGATTCGTGCAGACATTTAACCAGTGCGGAATCGACGACGACATCGCCAATTGCCCCTTCGTTGCGCATCAACAGAACTTTTCTCGCGGAGATTAAATTCAGTTCGCTTCGGGCTGGACTGTCCCATAGCATTTTCGCGATATAAACGCGTAACAGAGTACGAATTTTTTTTATAAAGTAATTGCGGCGTCTATTGAGTGCTCTTATTTTTTTAAATTTGCCGACAGGCATTTCTATCGCTGTGTGTTGCATCATGATTACTTTTTTCCTTATTCACAATAAACACTCCCGTCATTTGTTCTAAAATGAGAGCGCAAGACGGTAAAAATGGTTCAGTCAGGTTTTTACTTATTCCAGTAAAACAATGGATATTCTTTGGATATTCTTTCGCTTGATTTCATCATGTGAAATTGAGGACATGATGGATGAAATGTGAATTCGTTATATTTTTTGCGATAGCGCATATAAAACGGCTGAGTGGTATAATTGCCCGTATTACGCGAACGTCATTGAAGGCGAATTTATTGTTGTTATCGCGCCATGATGGCGTGGCTGGCATGAGCCCTGCGATGTACGCCAGGAATATGATTCTGTTCACGCTTTTATGTCGCCACGATGCCGTGTACTATTGTGGGGCGTTATCAGCAGGTGGGGATGGGCACAGTCAGTTTTTCTTCTGGTGTGCACAGTTTGCAGAGTGAAGCAAATAAACATTCTTAACGTGCTGATATAAATACATTATTTAATTTTGTATGTGCTCTTTCGTGTGGGGCACCACTGCAAATAAGGAAATGAAATGCCTGTAATTACTCTTCCTGATGGCAGCCAACGCCATTACGACCACGCCGTAAGCCCTATGGATGTTGCACTGGATATCGGTCCAGGACTGGCGAAAGCCTGTATCGCTGGGCGCGTTAATGGCGAACTGGTTGATGCTTCTGATGTGATCAACAGTGACGCCAACCTCGCCATCATCACCGCTAAAGATGACGATGGTCTGGAAATTATCCGTCACTCCTGTGCGCACCTGTTAGGCCATGCAATCAAGCAATTGTGGCCGAATACCAAAATGGCGATTGGCCCGGTTATTGATAACGGCTTCTATTATGACGTTGATCTTGACCACACCCTGACCCAGGAAGACATCGACGCGCTCGAAAAGCGTATGCATGAGCTCGCCGAAACCAACTACGACGTCATCAAGAAAAAAGTGAGCTGGCAGGAAGCGCGCGAGACATTTGTCAAACGCGGCGAAAACTATAAAGTCTCCATCCTTGATGAAAATATTGCGCATGATGACAAGCCGGGCTTGTATCATCATCAAGAATACATCGACATGTGCCGTGGTCCGCACGTGCCGAATATGCGTTTCTGCCATCACTTCAAACTGATGAAAACAGCAGGGGCTTACTGGCGCGGCGACAGCAACAACAAGATGTTGCAGCGTATCTACGGCACCGCGTGGGCAGATAAAAAAGCGCTGAATGCCTATCTGCAACGCCTGGAAGAAGCGGCAAAACGCGATCACCGTAAAATCGGTAAGCAACTTGACCTGTATCATATGCAGGAAGAAGCGCCGGGTATGGTTTTCTGGCATAACGATGGCTGGACTATCTTCCGTGAACTGGAAACTTTTGTTCGCTCTAAGCTGAAAGAGTACCAATACCAGGAAGTGAAAGGCCCGTTCATGATGGACCGTGTGCTGTGGGAAAAAACCGGCCACTGGGACAACTACAAAGATGCGATGTTTACGACGTCTTCCGAGAACCGTGAATACTGCATCAAGCCGATGAACTGCCCGGGTCACGTACAGATTTTCAACCAGGGCTTAAAATCCTACCGCGATCTGCCGCTGCGTATGGCTGAGTTCGGTAGCTGCCATCGCAATGAGCCGTCAGGCGCGCTGCATGGGTTGATGCGCGTACGTGGCTTCACTCAGGATGACGCCCATATCTTCTGTACGGAAGAGCAGGTGCGTGATGAAGTGAACGCATGTATTCGTTTAGTCTACGATATGTACAGCACCTTCGGTTTTGAGAAAATCGTCGTCAAACTCTCTACTCGCCCGGAAAAACGTATCGGTAGCGATGAGATGTGGGATCGTGCTGAGGCGGATCTGGCAGTTGCGCTGGAAGAGAACAATATCCCGTTTGAATTCCAACTGGGTGAAGGCGCATTCTACGGTCCGAAAATTGAATTTACCTTATATGACTGCCTCGATCGTGCATGGCAGTGCGGTACAGTACAGCTTGATTTCTCGCTGCCGGCTCGTCTGAACGCCTCTTATGTAGGCGAAAGCAACGAACGTCAGGTTCCGGTGATGATTCACCGCGCGATTCTCGGTTCTCTGGAGCGCTTTATCGGCATCCTGACTGAAGAGTTCGCTGGCTTCTTCCCGACCTGGCTGGCGCCGGTGCAGGTAGTGGTCATGAATATCACTGATTCACAGTCTGAATACGTTAACGAATTGACGCGTAAACTGCAAAATGCGGGCATTCGTGTAAAAGCAGACTTGAGAAACGAGAAGATAGGCTTTAAAATCCGCGAGCACACTTTACGTCGCGTCCCTTATATGCTGGTTTGCGGTGACAAAGAGGTTGAGGCCGGCAAAGTTGCCGTGCGTACCCGCCGTGGTAAAGACCTGGGGAGCCTGGACGTAAATGATGTTATCGAGCAGCTGCAGCAAGAGATTCGCAGCCGCAGTCTTCAACAATTGGAGGAATAAAGTATTAAAGGCGGAAAACGAGTTCAAACGGCGCGTCCCAATCGTATCAATGGCGAAATTCGCGCCCTGGAAGTTCGCTTAACAGGTCTGGAAGGCGAGCAGCTTGGTATTGTGAGTCTGAGAGAAGCTCTGGAAAAAGCTGAAGAAGCCGGGGCTGATTTAGTTGAAATTAGCCCTAACGCCGAGCCGCCCGTTTGCCGTATAATGGACTACGGCAAGTTCCTCTATGAAAAGAGCAAATCTTCTAAGGAACAGAAGAAGAAGCAAAAAGTTATTCAGGTTAAGGAAATTAAATTCCGACCTGGTACAGATGAAGGCGACTATCAGGTAAAACTCCGCAGCCTGATTCGCTTTCTCGAAGAGGGCGATAAGGCCAAGATCACACTGCGTTTCCGCGGTCGTGAAATGGCCCACCAACAGATCGGTATGGAAGTGCTTAATCGCGTGAAAGACGATCTGAATGAACTGGCAGTTGTCGAATCCTTCCCAACGAAGATCGAAGGCCGCCAGATGATTATGGTGCTTGCTCCGAAGAAGAAACAGTAAGGCCATCAAGTAATTAAACCTGTGGGCCACAGGCTCACGGGTTTAGTTCGCCTTTGTTTCGTTTATTAACAATGCGAAGTGGAAGTTAAAAAATGCCAAAAATTAAGACCGTACGCGGTGCTGCTAAGCGCTTCAAAAAAACCGGTAAAGGTGGTTTTAAGCACAAGCACGCTAACCTGCGTCATATTCTGACCAAAAAAGCTACTAAGCGTAAACGTCACCTGCGCCCGAAAGCCATGGTTTCCAAAGGCGATCTGGGTCTGGTAATCGCGTGCTTGCCGTACGCATAAGTCGTTAACCTTTTAACTTTTTTTAAGAATATAGATACAGGAGAGAGCATATGGCTCGCGTAAAACGTGGTGTGATTGCACGTGCACGTCATAAGAAAATTTTGAAACAAGCTAAAGGTTACTACGGCGCGCGTTCACGCGTTTACCGTGTTGCCTTCCAGGCTGTTATCAAAGCTGGTCAGTACGCTTATCGTGACCGTCGTCAGAAAAAGCGTCAGTTCCGTCAGCTGTGGATTGCACGTATCAACGCAGCAGCACGTCAGAACGGTATTTCTTACAGCAAATTCATCAATGGCCTGAAAAAAGCCTCTGTTGAAATCGACCGTAAGATCCTGGCTGACATCGCCGTATTCGACAAAGTGGCATTCTCTGCACTGGTTGAAAAAGCGAAAGCAGCTCTGGCATAAGCCAGTTTAAGAGAGGGAGCCTGGCTCCCTCTTTTGCTTTAACATTATCAATACATTGACATTTTGCAGTGATGCGTTTTCAATAGCCCATCACCGCCACTTACCCTGTTAAGGTAACGCAAGCATGAATGCTGCTATTTTCCGCTTCTTTTTTTACTTTAGCACCTGAACCCGGGAGGCTAGCGCGTGAAAGAAGAAACGGAAAACAGCGCCAGAAAGCCTCCCTTGTGGAGGCTTTTTTTGTATCTGCCGTTTGTAAATATCGTCATATAACGAGGAAAACCATGTCACATCTCGCAGAGCTGGTTGCCAGTGCGAAGGCAGCCATTAACGATGCTTCAGATGTCGCCGCTCTGGACAACGTCCGCGTCGAATACCTGGGCAAAAAAGGGCACCTGACCCTTCAGATGACCACCCTGCGTGAGCTGCCGCCAGAAGAGCGCCCGGCCGCCGGGGCAGTGATCAACGAAGCAAAAGAGCAGGTTCAGCAAGCGCTGAACGCCCGTAAATCGGATCTGGAAAATGCTGCGCTGAATGCGCGTCTGGCTGCTGAAACCATCGATGTCTCCCTGCCGGGGCGTCGCGTGGAGAATGGGGGATTACACCCGGTAACCCGCACGATCGATCGTATTGAGAGTTTCTTCGGTGAACTGGGCTTTACCGTCGCTACCGGCCCGGAAATCGAAGACGATTACCATAACTTCGACGCGCTGAATATTCCGGGTCATCACCCGGCTCGTGCGGATCATGATACTTTCTGGTTCGACGCGACGCGTTTGCTGCGTACCCAAACCTCTGGTGTGCAGATTCGTACCATGGAAAATCAGCAGCCGCCAATCCGCATCATCGCCCCGGGACGCGTTTACCGTAACGACTACGACCAAACGCATACCCCAATGTTCCATCAGATGGAAGGGCTGATCGTTGATAAAAACATCAGCTTTACTAATCTGAAAGGCACACTGCATGACTTCCTGCGTAACTTCTTTGAAGAAGATCTGCAGATTCGTTTCCGCCCGTCTTACTTCCCGTTCACTGAACCGTCTGCAGAAGTCGATGTAATGGGCAAAAACGGCAAATGGCTGGAAGTGCTGGGCTGCGGCATGGTGCATCCAAACGTACTGCGTAACGTTGGAATCGATCCGGAAGTTTACTCCGGCTTCGCATTTGGCATGGGGATGGAACGTCTGACCATGCTGCGTTACGGCGTTACCGATTTGCGCGCATTCTTCGAAAACGATCTGCGTTTCCTCAAACAGTTTAAATAAAGGCAGGCAAAACAATGAAATTCAGTGAACTGTGGTTACGCGAATGGGTCAATCCTGCCATTGACAGTGAAGCACTGTCAGGGCAGATCACTATGGCCGGCCTGGAAGTGGATGGCGTAGAGCCGGTTGCCGGGGCGTTTCATGGTGTTGTGGTCGGTGAAGTAATGGAGTGCGCTCAGCACCCGAACGCTGACAAATTGCGCGTGACGAAAGTCAATGTTGGCGGCGATCGCCTGCTGGACATCGTCTGTGGCGCGCCGAACTGCCGTCTGGGCCTGAAAGTCGCCGTGGCGACAGTGGGTGCGGTACTGCCTGGTGACTTCAAAATCAAAGCGGCGAAACTGCGCGGCGAACCGTCGGAAGGTATGCTGTGCTCCTTCTCCGAGCTCGGTATTTCTGACGATCACAACGGCATTATCGAACTGCCGGCAGATGCGCCGATCGGCACCGATATCCGTGAATACCTGAAGCTTGATGATAATACTATTGAGATTAGCGTCACGCCGAACCGTGCGGATTGCTTAGGGATCATTGGTGTTGCACGCGATGTGGCGGTGCTGAACCAGTCTCCGCTGACTGCGCCGGAAATTTCGCCGGTCGCCGCGACAATTACCGACACGCTGCCGATCGCAGTGGAAGCCGCAGATGCCTGCCCGCGCTACCTCGGACGCGTGGTGAAGGGAATCAATGTTAAAGCGCCAACTCCGCTGTGGATGAAAGAGAAGCTGCGTCGCTGCGGTATTCGTTCAATCGATGCGGTTGTGGACGTGACCAACTACGTTCTGCTGGAACTGGGCCAGCCGATGCACGCGTTTGACCGCGATCGCCTGGAAGGCGGCATCGTGGTGCGCATGGCAAAAGAGGGCGAAACCCTGATACTGCTGGACGGCAGCGAAGCGAAACTGAATGCGGACACGCTGGTGATTGCCGACCATAACAAAGCGCTGGCGATGGGCGGTATCTTTGGCGGTGAACACTCTGGCGTGAACAGCGAAACTCAGAACGTACTACTGGAATGCGCTTTCTTCAATCCGCTCTCTATTACCGGTCGTGCTCGCCGTCATGGCCTGCACACTGATGCTTCACACCGTTATGAGCGCGGTGTTGACCCACAACTGCAGTACAAAGCCATGGAGCGTGCAACTCGCCTGTTGCTGGATATCTGCGGCGGCGAAGCGGGTCCGATCATTGATGTCACGAACGAAGCTACGTTGCCGAAACGTGCGACCATTCGTCTGCGCCGCAGTAAGCTGGATCGCCTGATTGGTCATCATATTGCCGATGAGCAGGTCAGTGATATCCTCAAGCGCCTTGGTTGCGAAGTCACTGAAGGCCAGGATGAATGGCTGGCGGTCGCGCCGAGCTGGCGTTTCGATATGGAAATCGAAGAAGATCTGGTGGAAGAAGTGGCGCGTATTTACGGCTACAACAACATTCCGGATGCGCCGGTTCAGGCTGGTCTGGTCATGGGCGAACACCGTGAAGCGGCTCTGTCGCTGAAGCGCGTGAAAACCATGCTCAACGACAAAGGCTACCAGGAAGTGATCACCTACAGTTTCGTTGATCCGAAATTGCAGCAACTGATCCACCCGGGTGAAGAAGCGCTGATTCTGCCAAGCCCGATCTCCAGCGAAATGTCGGCAATGCGTCTGTCACTGTGGACTGGTTTGTTGGGCACTATCGTTTATAACCAGAATCGCCAGCAGAGCCGCGTGCGTATTTTTGAAACGGGTCTGCGCTTTGTCCCTGATACCCAGGCAAATCTTGGTATTCGTCAGGATGTCATGCTGGCGGGCGCCATTTGCGGCAACCGTTATGAAGAACATTGGGATTTGGCGAAAGGCAGCGTGGATTTCTTCGACCTGAAAGGCGATCTGGAATCCATTCTGGAGCTGACGGGCAAATTATCCGCCATTGAATTTCGCGCAGAAACGAATCCGGCGCTCCATCCGGGACAATCTGCAGCGATTTATCTGAAAGATAAACGTATTGGTTTTATTGGTGTTGTGCATCCGGAACTGGAACGTAAGCTTGATCTGAACGGTCGCACTCTGGTGTTTGAACTGGAGTGGAATGCGCTTGCAGACCGCGTGGTTCCTCAGGCTCAGGAGATTTCACGCTTCCCGGCGAACCGTCGTGATATCGCGGTTGTTGTGGCTGAAAATGTGCCCGCAGCAGATGTTTTGGCCGAGTGTAAGAAAGTTGGCGTAAATCAGGTAGTTGGCGTAAACTTATTTGACGTGTACCGCGGTAAGGGCGTAGCGGAGGGGTATAAGAGCCTTGCCATTAGCCTGATCCTTCAGGATACCAGCCGTACACTCGAAGAAGAGGAGATTGCCGCTACCGTTGCCAGATGTGTAGAGGCATTAAAAGAGCGATTCCAGGCATCATTGAGGGATTGAACCTATGGCGCTTACAAAAGCTGAAATGTCAGAATATCTGTTTGATAAGCTCGGGCTTAGCAAGCGGGACGCAAAAGAGCTGGTAGAGCTGTTTTTCGAAGAGATCCGTCGTGCTCTGGAAAACGGTGAGCAGGTAAAACTCTCCGGCTTTGGCAATTTCGATTTGCGCGACAAAAATCAACGTCCGGGGCGTAACCCGAAAACGGGCGAAGATATTCCCATTACAGCCCGGCGCGTGGTGACCTTCAGACCCGGCCAGAAGTTGAAGAGCCGTGTTGAAAACGCTTCGCCCAAAGCTGAATGATATGAACTAACTAAAAAGGCCGCGCTGCGGCCTTTTTTCTTTTCAGCGCCCGGCATCAATCATAAAATCAGTCACCTGACTGACGGTAAAACGGTTAACATGCTGGCATACGCTCATCTTCAACAGCAACGAAATCGCCGCTGGCTTGGCGGATTATTGCTGCTTTTATTATTCTCTGTGTTTATTAGCCTCTGCGCGGGCGAGCAATGGATCGCTCCCGGTGGCTGGTTTACTCCTGATGGCCAGCTCTTTGTCTGGCAAATTCGTCTTCCCCGTACGCTGGCGGTGGTGCTGGTGGGTGCCGCGCTGGCGCTCTGCGGCGCAGTGATGCAGGCGCTTTTCGAAAATCCGCTGGCGGAGCCGGGATTGCTGGGTGTCTCAAGTGGCGCGGGCGTCGGGCTGATCGCGGCTGTACTGCTGGGCGGCGGTATGTTGCCAGGCTGGGCGTTGGGCGTGTGCGCCATCGCCGGAGCGCTGATCGTGACGCTTATTCTGCTACGTTTTGCCCGGCGTCATCTCACCACCAGCCGCCTGCTGCTTGCTGGTGTGGCGCTTGGCATTATTTGTACAGCGTTAATGACGTGGGCGGTTTACTTTTCTACCTCATTCGATTTACGCCAGCTTATGTACTGGATGATGGGCGGTTTTGGCGGAGTAGACTGGCAACAAAGCTGGCTGATGGTGGCGTTGTTACCGGCGATGATCTGGGTCTGTTTTCAATCAAAACCGCTGAATGTCCTGGCGCTGGGTGAGATATCCGCGCGGCAGTTGGGGTTGCCACTGTGGCTGTGGCGAAATTTGCTGGTGGTGGCAACGGGCTGGATGGTAGGCGTCAGCGTTGCGCTGGCAGGAGCTATTGGCTTTATTGGCCTGGTGATCCCGCATATGTTACGTCTCTGCGGGTTGACCGATCACCGGGTGCTGCTTCCTGGCTGCGCGCTGGCGGGGGCGGTGGCGTTGTTGTTCGCCGATATTGTTGCCCGGCTGACGCTCAGCGCCGCTGAGTTACCCATTGGCGTCGTCACGGCGACGCTGGGTGCGCCGATGTTTATCTGGTTATTATTAAAGGTCGGGCGTGAAGCCTGAAATCCATAACATCAACAAAGGATACGCTATGCAACAGGATATTCTGAATACTGAAGTCACGACCATTGATGGTGAACAGACCACGCTGGAAGCTTATCGCGGTAAGGTGTTACTGATCGTCAATGTGGCATCTAAATGCGGCCTGACGCCGCAGTATGAACAGCTGGAAAACCTGCAAAAAACGCTCGACGGTGAGGGCTTCACAGTGCTGGGATTCCCCTGCAACCAGTTCCTTGGTCAGGAGCCGGGTTCGGAAGAGGAGATCAAAACTTTTTGCAGCACGACTTACGGCGTGACGTTCCCGATGTTCAGCAAAATTGAAGTGAATGGTGACGCGCGTCATCCGCTGTATAAAAAATTGATCGCTGCTGCACCGTCTGCTGTTACACCAGAAGGCAGCGGTTTCTACGCGCGTATGGAGAGTAAAGGCCGCGCGCCGAAAGAGCCGGGCGATATTTTGTGGAATTTCGAAAAATTCCTCATTGGCCGTGACGGTGCTGTTATTCAGCGTTTCTCGCCGGATATGACCCCGGAAGATCCGGCTTTGCAACAGGCCGTTAAACAGGCGCTGGCGAAATAATGTCAACGCTGTTGCAACTGCAAAATGTGGGCGCATCGGGCAGGCTGGGGCCGATTACGGCATCGGTTGACCGGGCGGCGATTCTGCATCTGGTCGGACCAAATGGCGCGGGGAAAAGCACGCTGCTTTCCCGGCTTGCGGGTTTATCTGGCGGGCAGGGCGAGGTGTTATTGAACAACCGCCCGCTGGAACAATGGTCCGCCCTGGCGCTGGCGCAACATCGCGCTTACCTTGCCCAGCAGCAGACGCCGCCTTTTGCTATGCCAGTCTGGCACTATTTGCTGTTGCATCAGCGTGATACTGCGCAAACCCACTGCTTGGGGAAAATTGCCGCCCAGCTTGGGCTGGGTGACAAGCTTAGCCGAAGAGTCAATCAACTTTCCGGCGGTGAATGGCAGCGGGTGAGGTTGGCCGCAGTGATTTTACAGATCCACCCGGAGGTGAATCCCTCCGGGCAGTTGCTGTTGCTGGATGAGCCAATGAATAGCCTTGATGTGGCACAGCAGACTGCGCTGGACAAGCTTATAGCGGAGCTGGTAAGCGGTGGCGTGACCGTAGTGATGAGTAGCCACGACCTCAACCATACGCTGCGTCATGCGCAGCAGGTGTGGTTACTGAGCGGCGGTCGGCTACTGGGTAGCGGCAAACAAGAAGAGGTGCTGACGCCTGCTCATCTGGCGGAAGCTTACGGCATGGCTTTTCGTCGTTTCGACGTAGACGGGCATCGTGTGCTGATCCCGGCAACGTGACGAAAAGGTGACTTGCCACGCAACTGATTCACACGGTAGATTATTCCGATAAAAATAAAGTACGAGGCGAGATCCAGAATGCGTACCTGGTTTCTTCTGGCGGCGGCACTGTTCCTTGCAGGATGTAGTTCTCATCGCGCTCCGCCACCTAACCCAAGGTTGTCGGATTCGATCACAGTGATCGCGGGTCTGAACGATCAACTGAGCGAGTGGCGAGGTACACCGTATCGCTACGGCGGTATGACGCGTTCAGGCGTTGATTGTTCCGGGTTTGTGATGATGACTTTCCGTGACAAATTTGCGTTGCAGCTACCGCGCGAAACGCGCCAGCAGGCTGAGATCGGCACGAAAATCGACAAAGATGATTTATTGCCTGGCGATCTGGTGTTCTTCAAAACCGGTTCCGGCGAAAGCGGGCTGCATGTTGGAATTTATGATACTGACAATGAATTTATTCATGCTTCCACCAGTCGCGGCGTGATGCGTTCTTCACTGGATAACGTCTATTGGCGGAAAAATTTCTGGCAGGCGCGGCGCATTTAAGCGCAGCGCAGCCGTGGTAAAAATTTGTTAAACCAGGATGTTTCCACTAATTATCTTTTATAATATTAATTATCATAAGTGGACGTTGAATCTGGCAAAAGACTATTAGTGAGCAGCCTAATAAAGGAGAAGCCAAATATAAAATGGGATAAAAATGAAGTTAACCTCACTAAAATCATTAAGCCAGGAATTCATCTACTTGTGTTTAGCCATTCCGGATATCACCCTTAACGCGGGACGGCATAATGATCATTTTGCTTGATGATACCTATCGCCCGGATTTTTTATTACAGCCAGCGAGAAAAAGTAACGGAATGCTTCAGGGGCTGGAAGTTATCGTTAACTTTGTGGGGAAAGACAGTAACGTCCGCGCCCCGGCAGAGCTGGTTTCCCCGCGCCTGAAGTCTGATGAAACCCTGCAACTCTTTACGGAGCAACTGGCACTAATAGAGGCCTGCCAGCTCTTTTTATTACAACATCAATTAATCGCCTGGATTAATATTTCCCCGGCGATTGTTGAGGCCTTACTTACCGACGAGGCACTGGCTGCCAGCGTGGCTAAATTTCCTTTTCTGGAATTTACCATAAATGAGAATTTCCCCAATTTAAATAAAGGAAAAGAGGATCCTTCTCTGTCTCTATTGGCGAAACAATATCCGCTGGTACTGGCTAATTTTGGTGTCGGAACAGCATCGACCAAAGCCATTTTTGACGGGTTATTTAAACGTGTCGCATTAGATAAAAATTTTGTTCAGCAACGATTAGCTTCTCCTTCGTTTGAACCTTTTATGCGGGCGATCGTTTCGCAGATAAGTCCCTATTGTCAGTCGATGATGATTGCGGGCATTGATGACGAATCTGCCCTGAAGCGTGCCGAACCTTTTCACTTCAGCGCAATGCAAGGGGCATTATGGTCGCCGGTTACCGCTGCGCAGATCACATCTCTGATCCACCCATAGCCCTGCTTTTCGCCGGTGTTTAAACCTGATGGTTGGCACTACACTAAAGGCAGGAGGAACCATGACCCTGTCTTTTACTACCCGCTGGCGTGATGAACTGCCAGAATTTTACACCGCATTATCTCCAACACCGCTGCACAATGCCCGTCTGATCTGGCACAACGCGCCACTGGCGCAGGAGCTGGGCGTGGAGGATGCGCTTTTTCATCCCGACTTGGGTGCCGGTGTCTGGGGCGGCGAAGCACTGCTGCCGGGCATGTCGCCGCTGGCGCAAGTCTACAGCGGACATCAATTTGGTGTCTGGGCCGGGCAACTGGGCGATGGTCGCGGGATCCTGCTTGGTGAACAACAATTACCGGATGGCACGACCCGCGACTGGCATCTGAAAGGCGCGGGGCTGACGCCCTATTCGCGCATGGGTGACGGACGTGCAGTTCTGCGTTCAACCATCCGTGAAAGTCTGGCATCAGAGGCGATGCACTATCTTGGCATTCCAACGACCCGCGCGCTGAGCATCGTGACCAGCGATACACCGGTCATGCGTGAAAGCCGCGAGCAGGGTGCCATGCTGATGCGCATCGCTGAAAGCCATCTGCGTTTCGGGCATTTCGAGCATTTTTATTATCGTCGCGAACCGCAAAAAGTACGCCAACTGGCCGACTTTGCCATCCGCCACCACTGGCCGCATTTGCAGAGTGAATCCGATAAGTACGTGCTGTGGTTCCGCGATATTGTCCGACGCACTGCCACGCTGATTGCCCGCTGGCAGGTGGTCGGTTTTGCGCACGGTGTGATGAATACTGACAACATGTCGATCCTCGGGTTGACCATTGATTACGGCCCCTTTGGTTTCCTCGATGATTATCAGCCGTCATTTATCTGCAACCACTCGGATTACCAGGGTCGTTATAGCTTTGATAATCAACCCGCAGTGGCTTTGTGGAACCTGCAAAGGCTGGCGCAGTCGCTGTCGCCATTTATTGACATTGAGGCGCTGAACAGCGCGCTGGATGATTATCAACATCTGCTGCTGACAGAATATGGCGTACTGATGCGCGGCAAGCTTGGTTTTCTCACGCAGCAGCAGGGCGATAACCAGCTTCTGACGGAACTGTTTGCACTGATGGCGCGAGAGGGCAGTGATTATACGCGAACCTTCCGCTTACTCAGCCAGACGGAGCAGCTGAGCGCCTCTTCGCCGCTGCGCGATGAATTTATCGATCGCGCCGCGTTCGACAGTTGGTTTGCGCAGTACCGGGTACGACTGCAACAGGAGCAGGTTGACGATGCGCAGCGGCAACAGCAGATGTCCGGCGTGAATCCGGCGCTGGTGTTGCGCAACTGGCTGGCACAGCGGGCGATTGATGCCGCTGAGAAAGGCGACGCCAGTGAACTGGAGCGGTTACATGAAGCGCTGCGCCAGCCGTTTGGCGATCGTAACGATGATTATGTCAGCCGCCCACCGGACTGGGGAAAGCGGCTGGAAGTCAGTTGTTCGAGTTAGACCAGCTCATTTCGTCAGAATCAGCTTCCCGGCATGGGTCTGACGCAGCAGATATTGCTGGCCTTTATGCTCAATCACCACCCGGCCTTCTTCGCCCAGCAGTTGTTGACTGTTGATGCGGCGATCGGTCGGGCTGATATGGGTGGGTTTTTCCTGCGAAGTGATGAGTGGGGCAGTCGTGCTATCCGTATGCGACATAAAGGTTTAAATGTAGCTCATTATCAACAATGATAATCATTATCAATAATATACCAGCCGGTAGCAAGGGTGTTCTGTAACATTTAGCGGTTATCCCCAGGATAAAGTAGGGGAAGAGGAGCCCGCCGCCAGGCGGCGGGATGCGATCAGAGGCGGGTGGCGACCGCGGCCGCCAGTTTTTCCAGCAGCAATTCACTGTCGTCCCAGCCCAGGCAAGGATCGGTAATGGATTGCCCGTAAACCAGCGGCTGGCCGCTGACAATTTTCTGCGTGCCTTCCTGCAGGAAGCTTTCTACCATCACGCCGGCGATGGCGGTCGAACCGTTACGGATCTGCGAACAAACATTGTCACAGACATCGAGCTGACGTCGATGTTGTTTCTGGCAGTTGCCGTGGCTGAAATCCACCACCAGGTATTCCGGCAGATCAAACTCGCTCAGCGTATCGCACGCATTGGCGATATCTTCGGCGTAATAGTTCGGCGTTTTACCGCCACGCATAATGATATGCCCGTAAGGATTACCGCTGGTTTGATAGATGGTCATCTGCCCGCTTTTATCCGGCGAGAGGAACATATGGCTGGCGCGTGAGGCGCGGATCGCATCGACCGCGATGCGGGTATTGCCATCGGTGCCGTTTTTAAAACCGACCGGGCAGGAGAGCGCTGACGCCATTTCTCGGTGGATCTGGCTTTCCGTCGTGCGCGCGCCAATCGCGCCCCAGCTAATCAGATCGGCTATAAATTGCCCGGTCACCATGTCGAGAAATTCAGTCGCCGTTGGCACACCCAGCTCGTTGACCTGGAGCAGCAGCTTGCGCGCCAGTTCCAGGCCATGATTAACGCGATAGCTGCCATTCAGGTCCGGATCGGAGATCAGCCCTTTCCAGCCAACAACCGTGCGCGGTTTTTCAAAATAGGTACGCATTACGATCTCGAGCTGGGCATGATGTTTCTCACGCAGCGTCTGCAAGCGATGCGCGTAATCTACCGCCGCATCAAGATCGTGGATGGAGCAGGGGCCAATAATCACCAGTAAGCGGCGATCTTCGCCATTGAGGATTTTTTCGATTCGCCGCCGGGATGCAATAACATGTTCGGCAATATCAGGTTTAACAGGATAACGCTGCGCCAGTTCAGCCGGTGTCACCAGGCTGTCGATGCGCGCAGTGCGGAGTTCATCGGTTTTGTTCATCAAGCGTCTCAAAATTAGGTGCTTCAGCGGCAGGAATGCCGGAAGTGATGCGCACACCATAAACCAATCGCGGCTTATTTCAAGTATGGCCGTGAAGCGCATTACTTCAGTGGCAGGTATCATAGCGCAGTGTGAATCAACGTACTAGCTTGTTAGTACAATAATACGTGCGACACTCTGTGAGTGCGCATATTTTGAGCACGCTTTGCTGTGATTTGTCTTCTACAGGGTGAGCGTCAGTCATGTCAGATATTAATTATTTTTAAACTGAACACGATCTATTATTTCTGCTTGTCGGGATTATTATTATCGGAAATTTCTTTTACATACAATATATGTGATAAATGTGTCCGCTCTATGCTTGCGGTTATAAAATGATTACCGAATCACGGAGAAAAGGCAGGATATTAAATTTCTGTATGGTTTTTATTTTAAGTGTTTTTTTAGGAAAAATATCGCGCACTATTTCTGGACAATACATTCATCGCTGACAGATACTATTAAGCATATTTTATAAAAGAATTTGGAGTCGTCAGGTGATGGCTCCAGAAAAGCAGAAATCTATTTTTTCAGCTTTCTATTTAAATATTGTTTCTATATTAAGGGGAATTTGATGAAACAACTCAGCAATGATGAAATGCAGGCCGTCTCCGGTGCAGGTTTGATCTCTCTGGCCGCGGGTATGCTCGGCGAAGGCATTGGTATTGTAATTGATGCCGCCTTTGGTGGGAAAGGCTCTTTCGCCACTGATTTAGGTCGTAATATTGGTAAGGGCGTAGGCATCGTGCTTGAAACCAGCCTGAACCTTTTCTCCAGCATTATGAAGATCTTCAAAAAATAAATCATTAATCGCCACGGATGGCGAGCTGCTGTTAATTTTACTGGGGGGAATTCCCCCAGTAAAATAAAACAGCCGATTTCTGCATGCTTATCGGTTCGTTCATATTGCAAGGTGTCCGGATTTTTTCATTGGATGTCCGTGGTGTAATACGTTCAAAAATGCGTCGGTTATTATCGGCAATTTGGGTTGTGCACAGGCAATAAAGAATATCATTAGTCACTGAAAATAATTTCATTGATTTCAAGATGGTATTCTTATTTGTGTTATGTATACATGAACAATTAATATTGAGGATAATGAAATGAAAGAACTTACAGCTCATGAAATGCAATATGCTTCAGGTGGAATTCTTTTCTCCGCAGCGGGTGCTCTGCTGGGCGGCGGTATCGGTGCGTTGATTGATTTGGTTCTGCCGGGCACGGATCATTTTTCGTTTGGCGACACCGGTCTGTCGATGGGGCTCTTAGGCGGTATCGCGGCTGA
Source organism: Kosakonia sacchari (assembly GCA_900109485.1). Taxonomy (GTDB): domain Bacteria; phylum Pseudomonadota; class Gammaproteobacteria; order Enterobacterales; family Enterobacteriaceae; genus Kosakonia; species Kosakonia sacchari_B. Next base: position 41,801 of record FOAY01000023.1, read on the forward strand.
TGCGATTGGCGTGGTGGGTACTCTCGGCGCTATCGGTCTGGTCGGCGCCGTGGGGGTTGGTGTGGCAGGCGCTGGCGTAGTTGGCGTAGGGCTCCTTTGCCTCTCTCCGCTTCTGCTGTTCATCTAATAGCGACCCATTAACTGCAATGATCTCGCATTGTTAATATGTATAAGTGACATTTCTTTCGATATGTCACTTATTTTGCAATACCCGCAAATACCGCTTTCTGTCGTTATGCCGCCTGGTCTCCGGGAAATCCGTAGCCAGAAAACTGGCGCCGCCACGCTTAGTACATGCGACGGTTCAGCCCCATGATGTCGAGCATTTTGGTCGCAATCTCTTCAACTGAGTAGTTGGTACTATTAAGACAGGGGATCTGATTTTTGCGGTAAAGCGCTTCCACTTCCGCCACTTCCATACGGCACTGTCGCAAAGAAGCGTACCGGCTGTTCTCCCGTCGCTCTTCACGAATCGCAGCAAGGCGCTCCGGATTAATGGTCAGACCAAATAATTTATGCTGCAATGGTTTTAACGCGGCCGGAAGTACCAGGTTATCCATATCATCGGCAATAAAAGGATAATTCGCTGCGCGAATTCCGAATTGCATCGCCAGATAGAGGCTGGTTGGGGTTTTTCCACAGCGCGATACGCCGAGTAAAATCACCTGGGCCTGATCGAGGTTGCGCAACGAAATACCGTCATCATGTGCCAGTGTGTAATCAATTGCGGCAATACGCGCATCATATTTAGTTAAATTACCCGGATTAAGCCCATGCGTGCGATGCGCAATCGGGGTGGGATCGAGCTTTAATTCCTGCTGTAATGGGGCAACCAGCGCCTGAACTATGTCCTGACAAAATCCTTCGCTTTGCAAAATAATAGAGCGAATTTCGGGGATCACAATAGAATAAAAAACCAATGGACGGTTGCCCGTTTGCTGATAGATAGCATCAATCTGATCTTTGACGGCGCGGGCGCGGCTCTCGTTTTCCACGAAAGGCAAGGTAATGCTGCTGACGGCGACCGGAAATTGCGACATCACCGCATGGCCCAAAACTTCAGCGGTGATAGCGGTTCCATCAGAAATATAAAACACGTGGCGATCAACAGAACTGTCCATTTAACCCATCCTGACTTTCATACGTAATTCTCTGAAAGCATAAATTAAAATCTTCATTGTGCGTATCTCCTTTTTCTCATTTTTAAAATGAAATGGTGTTTTTATTTTTTATGAACTGTAGGGTTCACTTTTTTTGATGACGTATGAAAAATAAGGACATTCTAAAAAGAGATATTCTCGCCGCGTGATTAATTGATGGGAATCTGTCCGAAAAACCATAATCTGGAATTGCTTACACGATTCACCGTTTTTTCCGGCGAATTAATTATGCCAGGATTAATAGGCAGTCTGAGATTTTACCCATTCATATATCACAAAAGGATTGTTTCGATGTCCAACAATGGCTCGTCTCCGCTGGTGCTTTGGTATGACCAACTCGGCATGAATGATGTAGACAGAGTTGGGGGCAAAAATGCCTCCCTTGGTGAAATGATTACTAACCTGTCAGGCGTGGGTGTTTCCGTGCCGAATGGGTTCGCGACCACCGCCGATGCGTTTAACCAGTTCCTTGAACAGAGCGGCTTAAATCAACGTATTTATGCGCTGCTGGATAACACGGATATTGACGATGTCTCTGAGCTGGCGAAAGCCGGCGCACAGATCCGCCAGTGGATTGTCGATACGCCTTTCCAGCCGGAGCTGGAAAAAGCGGTTCATGATGCGTATGCAAAACTGTCGGAAGATGACGCGCAGGCCTCGTTTGCCGTACGCTCCTCGGCGACGGCGGAGGATATGCCGGACGCTTCTTTCGCCGGTCAGCAAGAAACATTCCTCAATGTCCAGGGTTATGACGCCGTGCTGGTGGCCGTTAAACACGTGTTTGCTTCGCTGTTTAACGACCGCGCTATCTCTTACCGCGTGCATCAGGGTTATGACCACCGCGGCGTGGCGCTCTCTGCGGGCGTGCAGCGGATGGTGCGCTCGGACATCGGCGCTTCCGGCGTGATGTTCTCTATTGACACCGAATCCGGCTTCGACCAGGTGGTCTTTATCACCTCGGCGTGGGGGCTGGGTGAGATGGTGGTGCAGGGCGCGGTCAACCCGGATGAGTTCTACGTGCATAAACCGACGCTGGCGGCTGGTCGTCCGGCGATTGTGCGCCGCACGATGGGCTCGAAAAAGATCCGCATGATTTATGCGCCAACGCAGGAACACGGCAAACAGGTACAGATTGAAGATGTGCCGCAGGCCGATCGCGATCGCTTCTCGCTGACCGATGCCGATGTGCAGGCGCTGGCTAAACAGGCGGTGCAAATCGAAAAACACTATGGTCGTCCGATGGATATTGAATGGGCGAAAGACGGCCATACCGGCAAATTGTTCATCGTGCAGGCGCGTCCGGAAACGGTACGCTCCCGAGGACAGGTGATGGAGCGCTACACGCTGCATGCGCAAGGGCGAATCATCTCTGAAGGCCGCGCGATCGGTCATCGCATCGGTGCAGGTACGGTCAAAGTGATCCACGACATCAGCGAAATGAACCTGATTGAAGCGGGTGATGTGCTGGTCACCGATATGACCGATCCGGACTGGGAACCGATCATGAAGAAGGCGGCGGCGATTGTCACCAACCGTGGCGGTCGAACCTGCCATGCGGCGATTATCGCCCGTGAACTGGGGATCCCGGCGGTGGTCGGTTGCGGTGATGCGACTGAACGTATCAAGACCGGTGAAAAAGTGACCGTCTCCTGCGCTGAAGGCGACACGGGCTATGTGTATGCCGATCTGCTCGATTTCAGCGTGAAAAGCTCCAGCGTCGATACCATGCCGGATCTGCCGCTCAAGATCATGATGAACGTCGGTAACCCGGATCGCGCCTTTGATTTCGCCTGTTTGCCGAATGAAGGCGTCGGGCTGGCGCGCCTGGAATTTATCATTAACCGCATGATTGGCGTTCACCCGCGCGCGCTGCTGGAGTTTGATGACCAGGAAGCGAAGCTGCAAAACGAAATTCGCGAGATGATGAAAGGCTTTGACTCGCCGGTTGAGTTTTACGTCGGTCGTCTGACGGAAGGGATTGCCACGCTGGGCGCGGCGTTCTGGCCGAAACGCGTGATTGTGCGTTTGTCGGATTTTAAATCGAACGAATACGCCAATCTGGTCGGCGGCGAGCGTTATGAACCGGAAGAAGAGAACCCGATGCTCGGTTTCCGTGGTGCGGGCCGTTATGTCGCTGACAGCTTCCGTGCCTGCTTTGCGCTCGAATGCGAGGCGGTAAAACGCGTGCGCAACGAGATGGGGCTAACCAACGTTGAGATCATGATCCCGTTCGTTCGCACCGTGGAGCAGGCGAAAGCCGTGGTCGATGAGCTGGCGCGCCAGGGGCTGAAACGCGGTGAGAACGGGCTGAAGATCATTATGATGTGCGAAATCCCGTCCAACGCACTGCTGGCGGAGCAGTTCCTTGAGCACTTTGATGGCTTCTCGATTGGTTCCAACGATATGACGCAGCTTACACTGGGCCTCGACCGCGACTCCGGCGTCGTTTCCGAGCTGTTCGATGAACGCAATGAGGCGGTGAAAGCCCTGCTGTCGATGGCGATCCGCGCGGCGAAAAAACAAGGCAAATATGTCGGTATCTGCGGCCAGGGGCCATCGGATCACGAAGATTTCGCCGCCTGGTTGATGGATGAAGGCATCGACAGTCTGTCGCTGAATCCGGACACCGTGGTGCAGACGTGGCTCTCGCTTGCTGAACTGAAAAAATAACGCACTGAAGGAAATCCCCGGCACAATGTCGGGGATTTTTTTATCCCTGCCTAAACACCACCTCCTGAGGAGGTGGTCAGCAACAGGTTGGCTCTGCCAGTAATGCTACTCATGGGAAAATCCGAATCTGTTATCCCCATAACTGATAAGGATTTAACCATGAGTAGATTCCAGAAAGCATCTCATGTGCTCTGGTGTTGTCAATATCATAT
>FOAY01000006.1:0-237003 GCA_900109485.1 Kosakonia sacchari
CATGTAATAGGTCATTTAAAGGGTAAAACGGCACTTCGATTGTTCAGTAAATTTCCCTACCTGCGAAAGAACAAGCTATGGGGAAATCATTTTTGGGCACGAGGTTACTGCGTGGATACCGTAGGTATAAACGAAGAAATGATCAGAAAATATGTGAAGTATCAAGAAAAACATGAAGTTGAAGAGAGCCAGCTCCCACTAAAAGAGGTGTGAAGGGAAGGCTCTCAGAGTCTGGACTTAGTACGCCCCTATGGGGCGTTATCAATGCCACCTGCTATGCAGGTGGTTTTTTACCGTATTGACATTTACAGATGTGTGCTAAAAGAGCGTTTCAGTATTAGCGTAACAGCAAAAGATTGTTATGCTTGAAAACAGGCTTGGTCATCCCCACTAAAGAGGGTATTGGCAGTAAAGGCTCTGGCTGATAATCCGTCCGTGAGGGGTCATAGTCAGATCCCGCTCACTCAAGTACAATCAGTAAAGCAGGTTAGTTTATTTTTTTATCCAGGAGACGGAAATGTCATACAGCGGCGAACGAGATAACTTTGCACCCCATATGGCTCTGGTGCCAATGGTTATTGAACAGACCTCACGCGGTGAGCGCTCTTTCGATATCTACTCCCGTCTTCTCAAGGAACGCGTGATTTTTCTCACCGGCCAGGTCGAAGACCATATGGCAAACCTGATTGTGGCTCAAATGCTCTTTCTGGAAGCGGAAAATCCGGAAAAAGACATTTACCTGTATATTAACTCTCCGGGCGGCGTAATTACTGCCGGGATGTCGATTTACGACACCATGCAATTTATTAAGCCGGACGTCAGCACCATTTGTATGGGCCAGGCCGCGTCGATGGGCGCGTTTCTGCTGACGGCGGGCGCAAAAGGCAAGCGTTTCTGTCTGCCAAATTCACGTGTGATGATTCACCAGCCGCTGGGCGGCTATCAGGGGCAGGCGACGGATATCGAAATTCACGCTCGTGAGATCCTGAAAGTGAAAGGCCGTATGAATGAACTTATGGCGCATCACACAGGGCAATCTTTAGAGCAAATTGAACGTGATACCGAGCGTGACCGCTTCCTTGCTGCGCAAGAAGCCGTGGATTACGGCCTGGTTGACTCAATTTTAACCCATCGTAACTAATGCTCAGATTGCATGTGCCGCTATACTATGTGATGCAAGCGGCATCATGTTTGAGTAACGTTTTGCGCTTGGAATGGCATTTGCGTCGTCATGTGCGGCACAAAGAACAGATTAAGAGGTTTTGACTCATGACAGATAAACGCAAAGATGGTTCGGGCAAACTGTTGTATTGCTCTTTTTGCGGCAAAAGCCAGCATGAAGTGCGTAAGCTGATCGCCGGGCCGTCCGTGTATATCTGCGACGAATGTGTGGATCTGTGTAACGACATTATTCGCGAAGAGATTAAAGAAGTTGCGCCGCACCGCGAGCGCAGCGCACTGCCGACCCCGCATGAAATCCGCCACCATCTGGATGACTATGTCATTGGCCAGGAACAGGCGAAAAAAGTGCTGGCAGTGGCGGTCTATAACCACTACAAACGCCTGCGCAATGGCGATACCAGCAACGGCGTTGAACTGGGCAAAAGTAACATTTTGCTGATTGGGCCGACCGGTTCCGGTAAGACGCTGCTGGCTGAAACGCTGGCGCGTTTGCTGGATGTGCCGTTCACCATGGCGGATGCCACTACGCTGACCGAAGCGGGTTACGTGGGGGAAGACGTCGAAAACATCATTCAGAAACTGCTGCAAAAATGCGATTACGACGTGCAGAAAGCGCAGCGCGGGATTGTTTACATTGATGAGATCGACAAGATCTCCCGTAAATCCGATAACCCGTCAATTACGCGTGATGTTTCCGGTGAAGGCGTGCAGCAGGCGTTGCTGAAATTGATCGAAGGCACCGTGGCTGCGGTTCCGCCGCAGGGTGGCCGTAAGCACCCGCAGCAGGAGTTTTTGCAGGTTGATACCTCGAAAATCCTGTTCATTTGCGGCGGTGCATTTGCTGGCCTCGACAAAGTGATTTCCCACCGTGTTGAAACCGGGTCGGGCATTGGCTTCGGCGCGACGGTGAAAGGCAAATCTGAAAAAGCCAACGAAGGCGAACTGCTGGCGCAGGTTGAGCCGGAGGATTTGATCAAATTTGGTCTGATTCCTGAGTTCATCGGCCGTCTGCCGGTGGTGGCGACGCTGAGCGAGCTGAGCGAAGAAGCGCTGATTCAAATCCTGAAAGAGCCGAAAAATGCGCTGACCAAGCAGTATCAGGCGCTGTTCAATCTGGAAGGTGTGGATCTTGAGTTCCGCGACGAAGCGCTGGATGCGATCGCCAAGAAAGCAATGGTGCGCAAAACCGGTGCGCGTGGCCTGCGTTCAATCGTCGAAGCTGCTCTGCTTGATACCATGTACGATCTGCCGTCGATGGAAGACGTTGAGAAAGTGGTCATCGACGAGTCGGTTATCGCTGGCCAAAGCAAACCGCTGCTGATTTACGGCAAACCGGAAGCGCAACAGGCATCTGGCGAATAATTCACCAATTCTTACAATCAGTTAACCAAAAAGGGGGGATTTTATCTCCCCTTTTATTTTTCCGTATTCCCGCCGTTGAATGTGTGGGAAACATCCCCATATACTGCTTTACATGTTAATGGTGCGTGTTGCACAGTCACGTCACCTGATTACCTGGCGGACTTTAAACTAAGAGAGAGCTCTATGAATCCTGAGCGTTCTGAACGCATTGAAATCCCCGTATTGCCATTGCGCGATGTGGTGGTTTATCCGCACATGGTCATTCCCTTATTTGTTGGACGGGAAAAATCGATCCGTTGTCTGGAAGCGGCCATGGACCATGATAAAAAAATCATGCTGGTTGCGCAGAAAGAAGCGTCAACGGATGAGCCGGGTGTAAACGATCTTTTCACCGTCGGGACCGTGGCGTCTATTCTGCAGATGCTGAAGCTGCCTGATGGCACTGTAAAAGTGCTGGTCGAGGGGTTGCAGCGCGCGCGCATTACCACGCTTGCCGATGATGGCGAGCACTTCTCCGCCAAAGCGGAATATCTCGACTCGCCAGCTATCGACGAGCGCGAGCAGGAAGTGCTGGTACGTACGGCGATCAGCCAGTTTGAAGGCTATATCAAACTGAATAAAAAAATTCCGCCGGAAGTGCTGACTTCGCTGAACAGCATTGATGATCCCGCACGTCTGGCTGATACCATCGCTGCCCATATGCCGCTGAAACTGGCTGACAAACAGTCTGTTCTGGAGATGTCCGACGTTAATGAACGTCTGGAATATCTGATGGCGATGATGGAATCCGAAATCGATCTGCTCCAGGTTGAGAAACGCATTCGCAACCGCGTTAAAAAGCAGATGGAAAAATCCCAGCGCGAGTACTACCTGAATGAGCAAATGAAAGCCATTCAGAAAGAGCTAGGTGAAATGGATGATGCGCCGGATGAAAACGAAGCGCTGAAACGCAAAATCGATGCGGCAAAAATGCCGAAAGAGGCGAAAGAGAAAGCCGAATCCGAGCTGCAGAAGCTGAAAATGATGTCGCCGATGTCAGCGGAAGCGACCGTCGTGCGCGGCTATATCGAATGGATGGTGCAGGTGCCGTGGAACGCGCGCAGCAAGGTCAAAAAAGACCTTCGCCAGGCGCAGGAGATCCTCGATACTGACCATTACGGCCTTGAGCGCGTGAAAGATCGTATCCTTGAGTATCTTGCGGTGCAGAGCCGTATGAACAAGCTTAAAGGGCCGATTCTGTGTCTGGTTGGGCCTCCGGGGGTGGGGAAAACCTCTCTGGGTCAATCTATTGCCAAAGCCACCGGGCGTAAATACATCCGCATGGCGCTGGGCGGCGTGCGTGACGAAGCGGAAATTCGCGGTCACCGCCGTACCTACATCGGTTCTATGCCGGGCAAACTGATCCAGAAGATGGCGAAAGTGGGGGTGAAAAACCCGCTGTTCCTGCTCGATGAGATCGACAAAATGTCGTCCGATATGCGCGGCGATCCGGCTTCGGCGCTGCTGGAAGTGCTGGATCCGGAACAGAACGTCGCCTTCAGCGATCACTACCTGGAAGTGGATTACGATCTCAGCGATGTCATGTTTGTCGCGACCTCGAACTCCATGAATATTCCGGCTCCGCTGCTGGACCGTATGGAAGTGATTCGTCTTTCCGGTTACACCGAAGACGAAAAACTGAACATTGCAAAACGTCATCTGTTGACCAAACAGATTGAGCGTAACGCGTTGAAAGAGAGCGAGTTGACTGTTGATGACAGCGCAATCGTCGGCATCATCCGTTACTACACCCGTGAAGCTGGCGTGCGTGGTCTGGAGCGCGAAATCTCCAAACTGTGCCGCAAGGCGGTGAAACAGCTGCTGCTGGATCCGTCGCTTAAGCACATTGAGATCAACGGCGATAACCTGCATGACTACCTGGGCGTTCAGCGCTTTGATTATGGTCGTGCGGATGATGAAAACCGTGTCGGTCAGGTGACGGGGTTGGCGTGGACGGAAGTGGGTGGCGATCTGCTGACCATTGAAACCGCCTGCGTTCCGGGCAAAGGTAAGCTGACGTATACCGGTTCGCTCGGCGAAGTGATGCAGGAGTCTATCCAGGCGGCGCTGACCGTTGTTCGCGCTCGTGCGGAGAAACTCGGCATCAACGGCGATTTCTACGAAAAACGCGATATCCACGTTCACGTACCGGAAGGCGCGACGCCGAAAGATGGCCCGAGCGCAGGTATTGCAATGTGTACCGCGCTGGTTTCCTGCCTGACCGGTAACCCGGTTCGCGCAGATGTGGCAATGACGGGTGAAATTACTCTGCGTGGCCAGGTGCTGCCGATTGGTGGTCTGAAGGAAAAACTGTTGGCTGCGCACCGTGGGGGCATTAAGACTGTTCTGATTCCTTACGAAAACAAACGTGACCTGGAAGAGATTCCGGACAACGTTGTGGCCGATTTGGATATCCATCCGGTTAAGCGTATCGAAGAAGTTCTCAGCCTTGCTTTGCAGAACGAACCCTTTGGTATGCAAGTCGTGACGGCAAAATAGTGACCTCGCGCAAAGTGCGTTGATAAAAACAAGGCTGGTGAGTGATTTCGGACTTGCCAGCCTTTTTTTGTATAGCTAATTTAGATTGCTGGTTGGGTGTGTCATCATCAACTGGTGTTGTAAGGGCATGACAGGCCTGATATAACTGCTGCGCGGTCGCGCTGTGAAGGATTCAGGTGCGATATAAATTATAAAGAGAGGAAGAGAAGAGTGAACAAATCTCAGCTGATTGACAAGATTGCCGCAGGTGCTGATATTTCCAAAGCTGCTGCAGGACGTGCGTTAGATGCTTTAATTGCTTCTGTTACTGAATCTTTGAAATCCGGGGACGATGTAGCACTGGTAGGTTTCGGGACTTTCGCGGTTAAAGAACGTGCTGCACGCACTGGCCGTAACCCGCAGACCGGCAAAGAAATCACTATCGCTGCAGCTAAAGTGCCAGGGTTCCGCGCAGGTAAAGCGCTGAAAGACGCAGTAAACTGATTACTTTCCCCGCGTGGGGAGAGTAAGAAAATACAAGGCGCATCGCGAGATGTGCCTTTTTTTATTTGCGAATTCTTACTTTGTACGAGTTTCTGCACGTTGTGGACTAACAATTGCGCCGGTTTCTTGTCAAAATACGCGCTTACACGCAGCGGGCAACTCTTGCTGCCTGAGATCTAAAGTCACCTACAGCGGAGTGTTGTTACACCATGATGGACAATTTACGCGCGGCGGCGAATCACGTCGTGCTCAAGATCATTCTGGGTTTGATTATCGTGTCATTCATTTTGACTGGCGTGGGTAACTACCTGATTGGCGGTAACAATAATTATGCCGCAGAAGTTAACGGTCAGGAAATTAGCCGTCCGCAGTTTGAAAATGCGGTGACCAGCGAGCGCAATCGTATGGCACAGCAGTTGGGCGATCAGTTCTCTGAACTGGCTGCCAACGAAAACTATATGAAATCCGTGCGCCAGCAAGTGCTCAATCGCATGATTGATGAAGCGCTACTGGACCAGTATGCCAAAAAGCTGCACCTCGGCATTAGCGACGAGCAGGTGAAGAAAGCCATTTTTTCCACTCAGGCTTTCCAGACTAACGGCAAATTCGACAACAACCGCTTTAATGCCATCGTCAATCAGATGGGCATGAGCGCCGATCAGTACGCGCAGGCGCTACGTAACCAGTTAACCTCCCAGCAGCTCATCAACGCTGTTGCCGGTACTGATTTTATGCTTAAAGGCGAAACCGACGAACTGGCGGCGCTGGTTGCCCAGCAGCGCGTTGTTCGCCAGGCGGTGATCGATGTGAACGCACTGGCGGCGAAGCAGACAGCCAGCGATGACGAAATCACCAGCTACTACGATCAGAACAAGAGCCGTTTCATTGCGCCGGAGCAGTTCCGCGTAAGCTACATCAAACTTGATGCTACTGCGATGCAGGAAAATGCCAGCGATGCAGAGATTCAGGCTTACTACGATCAGCATCAGGACCAGTTCACCCAGCCGCAGCGCAACCGCTACAGTGTCATCCAGACGAAAACGGAAGACGATGCTAAAGCCGTGCTTGATGAGCTGAATAAAGGTGCTGATTTCGCCACCATCGCGAAAGCGAAATCCACCGACATTATCTCTGCCCGCAACGGCGGTGATATGGGCTGGCTGGAAGAGGGCACCACGCCGGATGAACTGAAAAATGCCGGTCTGAAAGAGAAAGGCCAGCTTTCCGGCGTTATCAAATCTTCTGTGGGTTTCCTGGTTGCGCGTCTTGATGATATCCAGCCTGCGCAGGTGAAACCGCTCAGCGAAGTGCACGATGAACTGGCTGCCAAAGTGAAACAGGAAAAAGCGCTGGACGCCTGGTATGCACTGCAACAGAAAGTGAGCGAAGCGGCGAGCAACGATAATGAATCTCTGGCCGGTGCAGAACAGGCCGCAGGGGCGAAAGCGGTGCAAACGGGTTGGTTCGGTCGCGATACTCTGCCGGAAGAGCTGAACTTCAAACCGGTGAGCGACGCGATTTTCAATGGCGGTCTGGTTGGTCAGAACGGCGCGCCGGGCAGCAACTCCGATATCATCACCGTTGATGGCGATCGCGCGTTTGTACTGCGTATCACCGATCACAAAGCGGAAGCCATCAAACCGCTGGCTGAAGTGAAAGCGCAGGTGACCGACATTGTGAAGCACAACAAAGCTGAGCAGCAGGCGAAGCTGGATGCAGAAAAACTGGTGTCTGAGCTGAAAGCGGGCAAAGGCGATGATGCGCTGAAAGCCGCGGGTCTGAGCTTTGGCGAGGCGAAAACGCTGGCGCGTACAGGCCAGGATCCGCTAAGCCAGGCTGCGTTTAATCTGCCGCTGCCGGAAAAAGATAAACCGTCTTTCGGCTCGACGACCGATCAGCAGGGTAACGTTGTGGTTCTGGCACTGGACGAAGTAAAAGCAGGCACCATGCCGGATGCACAGAAAGAAGCGATGGTTAAAGGCATCACGCAGAACAATGCGCAGATCGCTTTTGAAGCGCTGATGAGCAACCTGCGCAAAGAAGCCAAAATCAAACTCGGCACGATCGCTGAACAGCAGTAACGGGTAAAGGCGCGAAGCGTCTCCCAAAAAAAAGCAAAATTTTGCAAATCACAAAGGCCGCTTTCGCGGCCTTTTCCATTTCTGCGTTTTGTCCTTTGCCCCTATTCCGGCTTCTGTTTATCGTTGCCTCACATTGAAAACAAAGGAGAAAGCAGCATGAAACATGGAATCAAAGCACTGATTATTACTCTGAGCATCGCCTGCTCGTCGCTGAGCTACAGCGCGCTGGCCGCCCCGGTAACCGCAGAGAAAGCACCGCTCTCGCTGAACAAAAGTGAAAACGCTTCATCAGGAAAAGCAAAAGTACAGGATATGGCAACCAACGCTGATGAAGGGGGCGGCACGCGGGTAAGTATTAACAGCGCCAGTGCGGAAGAACTCGCGCAGGTGATGAGCGGCGTCGGCATCAAGAAAGCCCAGGCGATAGTCAGTTATCGCGATGAGTACGGCCCGTTTAAAACGCTCGACGATCTCAAGCAGGTGCCAGGTATGGGCGGTACGCTGGTGGAACGTAATCTGGCGCACTTGAAACTGTAAGACGCTTGCGTAGTCGCTAATCTTTGCCAGAATAGAGAGGTCGTACCAGTTATGATCTCTCTGTCTCTATAACAATAAACGGTAAAGGTTAAAGCGCTATGCAGACACAAATCAAAGTTCGTGGTTTTCATCTCGATGTTTACCAGCACGTGAATAATGCTCGCTATCTGGAGTTTCTCGAAGAGGCTCGCTGGGACGGGCTTGAGAATAACGACAGCTTTAAATGGATGACGGCCAATAACATCGCTTTCGTGGTGGTGAACATCAATATCAACTATCGCCGTCCGGCGGTGCTCGGTGATTTGCTTACCGTCACCAGCCATGTACAGCAGATCAACGGTAAAAGCGGCGTTTTAAGCCAGGTCGTCACGCTGGAACCGGAAGGAGAGGTGGTTGCTGATGCGCTGGTGACGTTTGTCTGCATCGACCTGAAAAGCCAGAAGGCGCTGGCATTAGAAGGGGAACTGCGGGAAAAACTGGAGAAGATGATCAGCGCAGGCGATTAATAGTAAAAACGGGCTGGCGAAAACCGGCAAAGACAAAACCGCTGCCCGGCGAGATTGCAGACCGGATGAGCGTTAGCGCCCATCCGGCACAGATCCCGGTGAGTGTTTTTTATTTCAATCCGGTTTTCTGTTTCAGGGCTGCCATCACGCCGCTTTTATCCGCGAGGTAATGTCGCAGGCCGTTGGCGCGCAGGTTACAGGCCGCGCAATGGCCGCAGCCATCGCCTTTAATGCCGTTATAGCAGGTCAGCGTTTCGCTGCGCACCAGATCCAGTTTGCCCCAATAGTCTGCCAGCGCCCAGGTTTCGGCTTTATTGATCCACATCAGCGGGGTTTCAAAGCGGATATCTTTCGCCAGGCCAAGATTGACCGCATGGTTAAGTGCTTTAACAAACTCATCGCGGCAATCCGGGTAACCGGAAAAATCGGTTTCACAAACGCCGGTGATCACGGCTTCTGCCTGCACCTGCCAGGCATACACCGCCGCCAGCGTGAGAAACAGAATATTACGCCCAGGCACGAAGGTATTTGGAATACCGGTGGCATCAGGCTCGTAGTCCGGCACCGGAATGCTGTCGCGTGTCAGGCTGCTGACCGCCAGTTCATTGAGCAGGGTAACATCCAGCACTTTGTGCGCGCGGGCGTCCAGTGTTAACGCCAGTTCGCGGGCAACATCGATCTCTGCGCGGTGGCGCTGGCCGTAATCAAAGGTGACGCAATGCACTTCGTCATACTGCTGCAATGCCTGCACCAGGCAAGTTGTGGAGTCTTGTCCGCCACTGAACACGACAACGGCACGTTTCATAATTCTTCCTGACAATCGCGAATAAAACGCTATGGTAGCGCGTGCCGCTGACAGCGACCAGCTTCTTCACCGCGCCGGGGCGGGAAGCCACGCTTCAGCAAAGTCAAACCAGCCACGCGTATTCAGATGGATTCCTTCAACGCCCGGCGGTGCGCTGATACGGTACTGGTAATTAAACAGCGGTGTGAGCGTGGCATTATCCATCAGCGTATTGAACACGTCATGCAGCGCCTGGTAACGCTCCTGCTCATTCGCCTGCCGCTGCACGGCATCCAGCGTCGCCTGCAAATGCGCGAACTGCGGCGCACTAAGCAGGTTGGGCCATAGCGGGTCGCAACGTATCCACTGCTCAAGGGTATATTCCGGCGTTTCGCCAATCAGCCTGTCTCCCATCATCAGGTCGGCAGTCGCAAGCTGGGGGCAGCCATCCCAGTTTTTGCTGTCGTGGAAAATAACCGTCAGTTCACAACCGAGCGTGGCGAGATAAAGCCTGAGTTGCTCCGCCATGATGTGCAGTTCCACCGGAAGATGGTAGAGCAGGGTGAGTTTTGCTGGCAGCGGAACCTGTTCGGCTGGCCATTCAGGCATTTGCCAGCCGGGTAAGAGCTCACGGCTGGGCGTGATCAGATTCTCGTCAAGCGGCAGCGTCTGTACCAGCGAGGTGTGATGAATAATCTGTACCAGACGGCGGGATTGCGCCGGGCTCAGGCGTGTGCCAGGTCGCTGGGCAAGATAACAAAACCCAAGGCTGATGCCGTTACTGACGGGTTGCAGGTGACGAAGCTCATCCGGCTCGCCAATGGCAATTTGTACCGGGTGCCGGCAACTGGTGCCTAAATCCTGCTCAAACAACTGTGGCGTGATCCAGAACTCCACCGCCTTCAGGAATGAATGCCCAAGATGATAGTGGTCGTGACTCTCCAGCCGGACCAGTTCGCGGCTGTACGTTACCAGGCGAAACGGCCCGGTACCGACCATCGGCTGCTGCGGATGTGCCAGACGGCTGCCGTAGCTGGCAAGACGGTACGGCAGCCAGAAATCTGGGCGGTGCAGTTTGAATGTCAGACACCAGGGATGCGTGATTTCAATGCTCGCGACGCTGGCAAATAACGTTTGCAACGCCGGCAATTGCAGAAGCCGGTGCAGGCTCTCCTGCAACTGCGCAGCCGTGACGGTATCGCCGTTATGCCAGTGCAGCGTGGCATGCAAATAGAATCGCCAGCACAAGCCGTCTGCGCTCACATCCCAGTGATGCGCCAAATCACCCTGCGGTTGAATGCTGTGACGGACAAAACGGGTCAGGCCGCTGAAGATCTGCCCGGCAAGATGCTGTTCCGCGCGTCCAGGAAGAAAACCCGGAACGAGGGGATCAAGGGGGCGATAGTAGGGAATGCGCAGCGTTGGCGTTTCGTTTTGCCACAAGCCGCCGAGAAACGGATTCAGCAATGTGCGCAGATCGTCCGGTGCAATTTGCGCCAGCGCCAACGCATTCTGCTGCTGACCAGTATTGAGCGCCTGTTCGAGCATCTCACTGCGTATCGATTCCGGCGTGACCAGCAACTGCAACTCGCCGCGTTTACCCCGTCCGGATTGCGATTGCCAGCGCAGCCAGCCCGCGTCCTGCATCTGGCGCAGCAGTGTGCGCATATGCCGCTCGCTGCAAAAACAGTGCGCCGCCAGCTCCGTTACGCTGGCGGATTGTTTTTCCCCGGCAGAGATCTGCCACAGGCGTTGGTACTGATTGAGCCGATTGAGGAGTCGCATAAACCCGGAACAATATTTGTCATCTATTCACTATTACTTCCGTATATCTCACGTAATACTGGAACACAACTGTGAATGAGACATAACCGGAGAAAAGATGATGGCGCGTTTGGCTGCTTTTGACATGGATGGCACCCTGTTAATGCCCGACCACCGTTTAGGCGAACAAACGGTCACTGCGCTCCAGCGTCTGCGCGAACGGAATATCACCCTGACTTTTGCGACCGGGCGGCACGCGCTGGAGATGCGTAGCCTGATCAGCAGTCTGGCGCTGGATGCTTTTTTAATAACCGGTAACGGAACACGCATTCATTCGCAGGAAGGCGAGCTACTGTTCCGTCAGGATCTGAACCCGGAAGTGGCGGATCTCGTGCTGCACAGCACATGGGATACCCGCGCGACCGTTCACGTATTCAATGATTCCGGCTGGTTGACGGATAATGCGCTGCCAGAGTTGCTGGAAGCGCATCAGCTCAGTGGTTTTACCTACCAACTGGCCGATCTCAGGCGCTTACCGGCTCACGATGTGACCAAGATTTGTTTTGTCGGCGATCATGACGATCTCTGCCGTCTGCGCATTCAACTGAATGAGGTGCTGGGAGCGCGTGCGCACTTGTGTTTTTCGGCCACCGATTGTCTGGAAATCCTGCCGACTGGCTGTAACAAAGGTTCCGCGCTGGCGGCGCTGAGCTTGTCGCTGGGGCTGACATTGCAGGATTGCATGGCGTTTGGCGACGCGATGAATGACAGAGAGATGCTTGAAAGCGTCGGACACGGCATGATCATGGGCAACGCCATGCCGCAGTTACGGGAAGCGTTGCCGCATTTACCGGTTATTGGGCACTGCCGGAATCAGGCAGTATCCCACTTTTTGCTGCACTGGCTGGACACACCTAATCTTCCTTATTCCCCCGAATGAAAAAGATTTTTCCAGCAAGCCGGGTTTTTACCCGGCTTTTTTTATGCCGTCAGACGGGCGATTTCCGCGCGCCAGGGATCGATATCGCCGATGTTTGCCGCCACCCATTGCGGGTTGTAGTAGGTTTCCAGATACCGCTCACCGCTGTCGCACAGCAGCGTCACGATAGAGCCGCTGCGACCTTCTTCGCGCATCCGCGCGGCAAGCTGTAGCGCTCCCCACATATTGGTGCCAGTAGAGGCGCCCACTTTGCGGCCGATTTGCGTTTCCAGCCACTGCGCCGTTGCCACACTGGCGGCATCGGGAACCCGCAGCATCTCATCCACCACGTCGGCAATAAAAGAAGGTTCCACGCGCGGACGGCCAATCCCTTCGATTTTGCTGCCTGTCGTGCTGCGCAGGCTGGCGTCGCGCTGCTGCCAGTAATCAAGGAACACCGAGTTTTCTGGATCCACCACCATCAACTGCGTGCCGTAGCCCTGGCTGCGAATATAGCGGCCAATGGTCGCTGAGGTGCCGCCGGTGCCTGCGCTCATCACAATGTAATCCGGCACCGGGTGCGGTTCATTTTTCATCTGACGGAAGATGCTGTCGGCAATATTGTTGTTGCCGCGCCAGTCGGTTGCACGTTCAGCAAACGTGAACTGATCCATATAGTGTCCGTTCAGCTCTTTTGCCAGCCGTTCCGATTCCGCATAGATCTCACAGGCGCTGTCAACAAAATGGCAGCGACCGCCATAAAACTCGATCTGCTCAATTTTGCGTTTAGCGGTGCAATAAGGCATGACCGCGATAAAGGGCAGCCCCAGCAACCGCGCGAACCAGGCTTCGGAGACGGCGGTTGAACCGGAGGAGGCTTCAATAATGGTCGTGCCTTCTTTGATCCAGCCGTTACACAAACCATACAGGAATAATGAGCGCGCCAGCCGGTGTTTCAGGCTACCGGTCGGGTGCGTGCTTTCATCTTTCAGGTAGAGATTGATCCCCGGGAAAGCCGGCAGCATCAGGCGAATAAGGTGCGTATCCGCAGAACGCTGTGCATCGGCGTTAATTTCATTGATAGCGTATTTGACCCAACTGCAATTCATGGCGGTTGTCCGTTTGTCATTTTGTGCCCAGTCTAGCGAAAGCAAAAGAAAAAAGGGTTGCCATTTAGCCTTTGTATTAGACTATAAAGAGAAAAATATTCTCCAGGATTCCCCAATGTTAGATAAAGTTGACCGCAAGCTGCTCTCCCTGCTGCAACAGGATTGTTCGCTCTCTTTGCAGGCGCTGGCAGATGCCGTTAATCTGACCACCACTCCCTGCTGGAAACGTCTGAAGCGGCTGGAAGACGACGGGATTTTACTCGGTCGTGTCGCCGTGCTGGATGCAGAAAAACTGGGGCTGAATTTGACTGCCTTCGTGCTGATTAAAACCCAGCACCACAGTAGCGACTGGTACTGCCGCTTTGTCAGCGAAGTGACGCAAATGCCGGAAGTGCTCGGTTTCTGGCGCATGGCGGGAGAGTATGATTATCTGCTGCGCGTGCAGGTGGCAGACATGAAACGCTATGACGACTTTTATAAGAAGCTGGTGAACAGCGTGCCGGGGCTGTCAGATGTCACTTCTAGCTTCGCCATGGAACAGATAAAATACACCACGGCTTTACCCATAGAATAACGCTTAGGCTAAACCAACAGCCGGAAAATCACCTTCAGGATATAACCGCGTGCGATTATTTGCCCAGTTAGGCTGGTACTTTCGCCGGGAGTGGCAACGCTACCTCGGTGCAGTGGCCTTACTTATCATTATTGCTATTCTGCAACTCATTCCGCCCAAAGTGGTGGGGGTGATTGTCGATGGCGTAACCGAACAGCATTACACCACATCACAGGTGTGGATGTGGATTGGCGTACTGGTCGCGGTCGCCGTCGTCACCTATCTGCTGCGTTATGTCTGGCGCGTCTGGTTGTTCGGCGCGTCTTATCAACTGGCCGTCGAGCTGCGTGAAGATTTCTATCGTCAATTGAGCCGCCAGCATCCGGAGTTTTACCTGCGTCACCGTACCGGCGATTTAATGGCGCGAGCAACGAATGACGTCGATCGCGTCGTGTTTGCTGCCGGTGAAGGCGTATTGACGTTAGTGGATTCACTGGTGATGGGCTGCGTGGTGCTGGTGGTGATGTCAACGCAAATTAGCTGGCAATTAACGCTGCTGTCGCTGCTGCCGATGCCGATTATGGCGCTGGTTATCAAGCGTTACGGCGATCAGTTGCACCAGCGTTTTAAATTAGCGCAGGCGGCATTCTCCGCGCTTAACGATCGCACGCAAGAGAGCATGACCAGTATCCGCATGATCAAAGCCTTCGGCCTGGAGGATCGCCAGTCGGCGCTGTTTGCGGCAGAGGCCGCCGACACCGGGGCGAAAAATATGCGCGTCGCCCGTGTTGATGCGCGTTTTGATCCCACCATTTACATTGCGATTGGCCTGGCGAATATGCTGGCGATTGGCGGCGGTAGCTGGATGATTGTCCACGGTACGCTGACGCTCGGTCAGCTCACCAGTTTTGCCATGTATCTGGGGCTGATGATTTGGCCGATGCTGGCGCTGGCGTGGATGTTTAATATTGTGGAGCGTGGAAGTGCGGCTTACAGCCGAATTCGCGACATGCTGGCAGAAGCGCCGGTAGTGAATGACGGCAGTGAGCCGGTGCCGGAAGGGCGCGGCAATCTGGCTATCGCTATCCGTGAATTTCGCTATCCGCAAACGGAAAGCGCCGTGCTGAATAATGTTAACGTACTGCTGACGCCGGGCCAGATGTTGGGCATCTGCGGGCCGACCGGTGCCGGGAAAACCACCTTGCTGGCATTAATTCAGCGCCATTTTGACGTCGGGCAGGGGGATATTCGTTTCCACAATATTCCCCTTCAGCAATTGAAGCTCGATGCCTGGCGCAGCCGTCTGGCGGTGGTGAATCAGACTCCGTTCCTCTTCTCCGATACGGTGGGCAACAACATTGCGTTAGGCAAACCCGGCGCTACGCAGGAAGAGATTGAACACGTGGCGAAGCTTGCCAGTGTGCATGACGACATTCTGCGTCTGCCGCAGGGCTACGATACGGAAGTGGGCGAGCGCGGCGTGATGCTTTCCGGCGGTCAAAAACAGCGCATCTCGATTGCACGCGCACTGTTGCTCAATGCCGAGATCCTGATCCTGGATGATGCGCTGTCGGCCGTTGACGGGCGTACCGAACATCAAATTTTGCATAACCTGCGCCAGTGGGGCGAAGGGCGCACGGTCATTATCAGCGCGCATCGCCTGTCGGCGCTGACGGAAGCCAGTGAGATTTTAGTCATGCAGCATGGACATATTGCCCAGCGTGGCCAGCATGAGCAGCTTGCGCGCCAGCCGGGCTGGTATCGCGATATGTATCGCTACCAGCAACTGGAAGCTGCGTTGAACGACGTACCGCAGGAGGCCGCCGATGCGTAATCTCGCACGACAATGGCCGACGCTGAAACGCCTGCTGGGGTATGGCAAACCATGGCGCAAATCGTTAATCAAAGCGGTGTTGATGCTGTGGGTTGCGGCGATTGCGGAAGTCTCCGGCCCGGCGCTGATCAGCTACTTTATCGATAATATGGTGGCGAAAAGCTACCTGCCGCTTGCGCTGGTTTCCGGTCTGGCTGCGGTTTATGTCGGTCTGCAACTGCTGGCGGCGCTGCTGCACTACAGTCAATCGCTGCTGTTTAACCAGGCGGCGGTTGGCGTGGTACAACAACTGCGTACTGATGTGATGGATGCCGCGCTGCGCCAGCCGCTGAGCGAATTTGATACCCAGCCGGTCGGGCAGATTATCTCCCGCGTGACCAACGACACCGAAGTGATCCGCGATCTTTATGTCACGGTGGTGGCGACGGTGCTGCGCAGCGCCGCGTTGATTGGCGCGATGTTGGTCGCCATGTTCAGCCTGGACTGGCGGATGGCGCTGGTGGCGATGGGGATTTTCCCGGCGGTGCTGATCGTTATGCTGATCTATCAGCGCTACAGCACGCCGATTGTGCGCCGGATGCGTGCCTACCTTGCTGACATTAACGATGGCTTTAACGAAATCATTAACGGGATGGGCGTGATTCAGCAGTTCCGCCAGCAGGCGCGCTTTGGTGAGCGTATGGGCGATGCCAGCCGTTCCCACTATCTTGCGCGCATGCAAACTCTGCGGCTGGATGGCTTTCTGCTGCGCCCGCTGCTGAGTCTTTTCTCGGCGCTGGTGCTGTGCGGGCTGCTGATGCTGTTTGGTTTCTCCTCCGTGGGAACGGTGGAAGTCGGCGTGCTGTATGCGTTTATCAGCTACCTTGGCCGTCTGAATGAACCGTTGATTGAGCTGACGACGCAGCAATCGATGTTGCAGCAGGCGGTTGTCGCGGGCGAGCGTGTGTTCGAACTGATGGATCGGCCGCGCCAGTCTTATGGTGACGATGATACGCCGCTGCACAGTGGTGCCATTGATATTGAGAATGTTTCGTTTGCCTACCGCGACGATCAACTGGTGCTGAAGGATATTTCGCTGTCGATTGCGCCGCGCAGCTTTGTCGCCTTAGTGGGGCATACCGGTAGCGGAAAAAGTACGCTCGCCAGCCTGTTGATGGGGTACTACCCGCTCACCCAGGGCGAGATCCGCCTCGACGGAAGGCCGCTCTCTGCGCTCAGCCATACGGCGCTGCGCAAAGGCGTGGCGATGGTGCAACAGGATCCGGTAGTGCTGGCGGACAGCTTTTTCACCAACGTGACGCTGGGGCGCGATATCAGCGAAGCGCAGGTGTGGCAGGCGCTGGAGACGGTACAACTGGCGGAACTGGCGCGCGGTATGAGTGCGGGCATTCATACCCGGCTCGGCGAGCAGGGGAATAACCTCTCGGTTGGGCAAAAACAGCTGCTGGCGCTGGCGCGCGTGCTGGTCGATACGCCGCAGATCCTGATCCTCGATGAGGCAACGGCAAATATCGACTCCGGTACCGAGCAGGCAATCCAGCATGCGCTGGCAGCGGTGCGTAAGCAGACCACGCTGGTGGTGATCGCCCACCGTTTATCGACCATTGTTGAGGCCGAAACCATCCTTGTGTTACATCGCGGGCAGGCGGTGGAGCGCGGGACGCACCAGCAATTGTTGGCCGCGAAAGGGCGCTACTGGCAGATGTATCAACTGCAACTGGCCGGGGAAGAACTGGCGGCCAGCGCGCGAGAAGAGTCGCTTATCGCCTGATGCACCAAAATTAGGCATGCTACTGACAGGATCCTCTGTTGGTGCAAAAAAGTAACGCACCATGCACTGTTATGGTGCGTTTTTCTTTTCTGGCACCAGGCCGAATCGCGAGCCTGCATTTTTCTCCTTCCGCTTTTCCCGGCCTGTCTGCACTAACAATCTGAAATTCTCCTCGTTTTCATTGTTGGCACACCGCTTGCAATATCTGTCATGTGTTAGCTGCGGCCATTATCGAATTTCGACTGGAGGGGGATCTATGAAGCTGGTTACCGTGGTGATTAAACCATTCAAACTCGAAGACGTTCGTGAAGCACTGTCTTCTATTGGTATTCAAGGGCTGACCGTGACTGAAGTTAAAGGTTTCGGGCGTCAGAAAGGTCATGCCGAGCTGTACCGCGGTGCGGAATATAGCGTCAATTTCCTGCCCAAAGTGAAAATTGATGTGGCGATTGCTGATGATCAACTCGATGAAGTGATCGATGTGATCAGCAAAGCGGCCTACACCGGAAAAATTGGCGACGGCAAAATTTTCGTTGCTGAGTTGCAACGCGTCATTCGTATTCGTACCGGCGAAGCCGACGAAGCGGCACTGTAATAGCTGGCCACACAGTGATAGGGATTGGAACGATGAAAAACACAACATTAAAAACAGGTCTTGCTTCACTGGCATTGCTGCCAGGTCTGGCGATGGCGGCTCCCGCTGTGGCAGATAAAGCAGACAACGGCTTTATGATGATTTCTACTGCGCTGGTGCTGTTTATGAGCATCCCGGGCATCGCGCTGTTTTACGGCGGCCTGATCCGCGGGAAAAACGTGCTCTCTATGCTGACGCAGGTGGCTGTCACCTTCGCGCTGGTGTGCGTTCTGTGGGTGGTTTATGGCTACTCTCTGGCTTTTGGCGAGGGCAACAGCTTCTTCGGCAGCTTCAACTGGGTAATGCTGAAGAATATTGAATTGACTGCGGTCATGGGCAGCATCTATCAATATATCCACGTTGCTTTCCAGGGCTCTTTCGCCTGTATCACCGTCGGCCTGATTGTTGGTGCGCTGGCTGAGCGTATTCGCTTCTCTGCGGTGCTGATTTTCGTGGTGGTATGGCTGACGCTCTCTTATGTGCCAATCGCGCACATGGTATGGGGCGGCGGTCTGCTGGCAGCGCATGGCGCGCTGGACTTCGCTGGCGGTACGGTGGTGCATATCAACGCCGCTGTTGCAGGCCTGGTGGGTGCTTACCTGATTGGTAAACGTGTGGGCTTCGGCAAAGAAGCGTTCAAACCGCATAACCTGCCGATGGTCTTTACCGGCACCGCTATCCTCTATGTCGGTTGGTTCGGCTTCAACGCGGGTTCCGCAAGTGCGGCTAACGAAATCGCCGGTCTGGCCTTTGTGAATACCGTTGTGGCTACCGCGGGCGCAATCCTGGCGTGGGTGTTCGGCGAGTGGGCGCTGCGTGGCAAACCGTCTCTGCTGGGTGCATGTTCCGGCGCGATTGCAGGCCTGGTCGGTATTACTCCGGCGTGTGGTTATGTCGGTGTCGGCGGCGCGCTGATTGTGGGCCTGGTTTCAGGTCTGGCAGGTCTGTGGGGCGTTACTGCACTGAAACGTATGCTGCGTGTTGACGATCCGTGTGACGTGTTCGGTGTGCACGGCGTGTGCGGTATCGTTGGCTGTATCATGACCGGCATCTTTGCCGCAACGTCCCTGGGCGGCGTCGGTTACGCACAAGGCGTGACGATGGGTCAGCAGCTACTGGTTCAGCTGGAAAGTATCGCACTCACCATCGTGTGGTCCGGCGTCGTGGCCTTTATCGGCTACAAACTGGCTGACATGACTGTGGGCCTGCGTGTACCGGAAGATCAAGAGCGTGAAGGTCTGGATGTTAACAGCCACGGCGAAAACGCCTACAACGCCTGATCGAATTGAGTTATCTCCTGAGCATAAAAAAGCCTCCATTCGGAGGCTTTTCCTTTTGTAGAGCCTTATTTTGTAAAGCCTTAGTTGCGGTTGCGCATTACGCCTTCCTGCACGGTTGACGCTACCAGCACGCCCTGTTGCGTATAGAACTCGCCGCGAACAAAGCCGCGCGCCCCGGAGGCCGACGTACTTTCCACGCTATAAAGCAGCCATTCATTCATATTGAATGGGCGATGGAACCACATCGAGTGGTCGATGGTGGCGACCTGCATACCGTGTTCAAGGAATCCCACGCCGTGCGGCTGGAGCGCCACCGGCAGGAAGTTGAAGTCAGAGGCGTAGCCCAGCAGGTATTGATGGACGCGAAAATCTTCCGGCACCACGCCGTTCGCGCGGATCCAGACCTGGCGCGCAGGCTCGGCAACATGCCCTTTCAGCGGGTTGTGAAATTCTACCGGCCGGATCTCCAGCGGTTTATCGCTGAGGAATTTCTCTTTCACCAGCGGTGGCAACAAATGGGAAAGTGCATGCGCAATATCGGTTTCGGATTTCAGTGAATCCGGTGCGGGCGCATCCGGCATCGTTTTTTGATGTTCGTAACCCGTCTCCGGCGCCTGGAACGAGGCGGTCATGTAGAAAATTGGCTTCCCGTTCTGGATCGCCGCCACGCGGCGGGCGCTGAAGCTGTTGCCGTCGCGCAGAACTTCCACGTCATAGACAATCGGTTTCTGGCTATCGCCAGGACGCAAAAAGTAGCTGTGGAAGGAGTGCACCAGACGCTCGGCGGGGACGGTCTCTTTCGCGGCGTACAGCGCCTGGCCAACAACCTGGCCGCCAAAGACCTGGCGTAACCCTAAATCTTCGCTCTGGCCGCGAAACAGGCCTTCTTCGATTTTTTCCAGATTCAACAATGACAGCAGGTTAGAGAGTGCCTGACTCATAAATTTCCTCAAATAAATAGCGGCTGACTGAGCGAATAATCCGATAAGTATAACCTGGAACAATGAGTGGTCCGATGGGTTCAATAATCTGAATAAATGGGGCTTTGCAGGAATATATCGCGCTTATGTGCCAGACTTGTTCTCGTTACGATGGTTTAACCACCCATCCTGGCAGGCAAGCGTTCTGCCGGTGCATTGAAGATAAGGAGAAATCAATGAAACTCGTGCACATGTTAAGTGGTTTGGCAGTTGCAGTTGCGCTCTCTGCCTGCGCTCAAAAAGGCGCTGACATTCCGACACCAGCACCTAATCCCAGCGCGCCAGCGGCAACCAATAAAGCTGCGATTGCGCAACCTAACGTCTCCGGTACGATCTGGATCCGTCAGAAAGTGGCGCTGCCGCCAAATGCGGTATTAACCGTGACAGTTTCTGATGCGTCCCAGGCGGATGCGCCGTCGAAAGTGCTGGCGCAGAAAGCCGTGCGTACCGAAGGTAAACAGGCTCCGTTCAGCTTCGTGCTGCCGTTTAACCCGGCTGATATCCAGCCGAATGCCCGTATCCTGCTGAGTGCGGCCATTACTATCGACGATAAAATTGTCTTTATCACCGATACGGTTAAACCGGTTATCAACCAGGGCGGAACCAAAGTGGATCTGACGCTGGTGCCGGTGCAGCAAACGGCTGTGCCGTTGCAGCAAAACAGTGGCGCCGCCACGACCGTGCCTTCCACTTCACCCACGCAAGTGAACCCGTCTGAAGCCACTCCGGCGCCGACACAATACTGATAACGGCTCCTCTCCTGCGGGGGAGGAGCGTTTTAGTAGATCCAGCGGTAATGTTGTAAATCGATTTGCCCGCTGCCTGACACCACCACGCCTTCGGCCAGTAATGCCTGGCGCTGACGCTGTAAATCCGGCCCGGTCAATGAAATGCAGCCATGACGATTCACCACCCGATGCCACGGTAGCGTACTTCCTTCCGGTAAGCGTTTCAGTACGCCGCCCACTTGTCGCGCGGCGCGCGGAGAGCCAGCCAGTTTCGCCACGTCGCCATAAGTCGTGACGTAACCTTCCGGTATTGCGGCAACGATTTGCCAGACTCGCTGCGGGAAAGAATCCTGTATATCCATGCTGATATCCTGAGGGAAGACGTTGCAGCATAAACAGCATAAAGCGTGCTGTGAAGAGACAGTTGCGCAATAAACCAGCATCCGCCCCGGCGCGGCTTGCAATTGCCATCCTGGACAGGGATAATGCGCCAGCGCGTTGATTAACAACGCTCTCAATGGGGGCCCTGTTGGTTCTCCCGCAACGCTACTCTGTTCACCAGGTCAGGTCCGGAAGGAAGCAGCCAGGGCAGACGACGTGTGTGCCGGGATGTAGCTGGCAGGGCCCCCACCCATTTCTGCTTTTGAACCCCCAGATCCCTTTCCCTCTTCTTCCGGTATTACACCATGCTGCGTTTTAATGGGCGTTGCGAGTGGTTGAGTGCGAGCCATAGCGGTTTGATACGCAGTAGTGCGTTTTCCAGCTCGGTTAATTCCAGTGAAAAGGGCATCCGTAAATAACGGTCAAAGGCGCCGGAAAGTCCAAAACGTGTTCCCGCACCGAGGTGAATGCCGATAGTTTCCGCACGGGCGGCAAACTGAGTCGCCAGCATATCGGGCAGCTCTACCCAGTAGGAGAGGCCGCCCTGCGGTGCCTGAAAGCGCCATTGTGGAAAATGTTCGCGCATTAACGCCGCGCAATCATCGCGGCGGCTGGTGAGCATTTGGCGACGGCCGGGCAAAAATGCCTCTGCGTTTTGCATTAGCCACAGCGTTGCCAGTTGCTCCAGTAACGGGGAACCCAGATCCAGCGTGTCACGGGTCTGGGCGAGGGCGGCAATTGTGCGCGTTGAGGCGCGGATCCATCCCAGGCGTAAACCACCCCAGAAACTTTTCCCCGCCGAACCGAGCGTGATCACGTTTCCAGCAGTATCGAAGGCCGCCAGTGGTGGAGGCGGCGGCGCGTCGTACCACAAATCCACCATCGTTTCATCGACTACCAGCGTCGTGCGCGTGCGCGCCGCGATGGCGGCGATGGCTTCGCGGGTATTGATATCCATACAGCGCCCGGTTGGATTGTGAAAATCGGGCATCAGATAGGCCAGACGCGGCGCAGTCTGCGCCAGCGTGGCGGCAAAACCGTCGCAGTCCCAGCCGGTTTGTGGCAGCGATACGCCAACGGGCCGGCATGACGCGCCCTGGATCGCGGCAATCGCCAGCGGGTAGGTTGGATGATCGACCACCACGCGATCGCCCGGCCCGGTCAGCATGCGCAGTACCAGCGCCAGCCCGCTGACTGCACCATTCACCACCATCACTTCATCGGCGTGAGTGGGCAGCCCGCGCGCGGTATAGCGTGCGGCAATGGCTTCACGCAGCGGCAGCAAGCCGAGTTGGCCATAGCCGGTTCGCGTGAGGTAGTGCGGGATCATGCTCAGCGCGTGGGTATAGGCCTGGTGGATCTCCGGCCCGGCGCTCAGCGCCGCCGTAGAGAGATCCAGTGCCGTACCGGCTGTAGCGAGCGTTGGAACGCTACGGCTATCAGGCAGAATCACCCGCGATCCGCTGCCGTGGCGGCTCTCCAGGTAACCCTCATCGCGCAAGTGCGCCAGCGCACTGGCAACGGTGGTGCGGCTGATTTCCAGCGTCGAGGCCAATTCGCGCTCGCCGGGCAGACGCGTGTCCAGCGCCAGCCTGCCATCAAGAATCAGCAAACGCAGGGCATCGGCAAGCTGACGCCAGAGCGGCATACGGGATTCGGGTTGTTGCCAGTGCCCTAACAGGCGCTGCAAAGATTGGCTACCAAAGCGACGGGATGACATATGCAGTCCACTATATGAAAACTGGACATTAATCATAATGCCATTTGCGGAGAAGATGGAAGCATGAACAACCGGAGAACAAAAATGCTACGTCGATTACTGCAACTCTATATTGGTTTGGTCCTGTACGGTGTTTCTACCGCGATGTTTGTTCGCGCGGATTTGGGTGCCGATCCGTGGAACGTTTTCCACCTTGGTGTGGCGAAATTGCTGTCGATGGATATCGGTACGGTGATGATCGCGACCGGCGCACTGGTATTGTTGTTCTGGATCCCGTTGCGCCAGCGTCCGGGTCTGGGAACCATCAGCAATGTGATCGTGCTTGGCCTTGCCGCCGATGCCGCGCTGGCATTGATGCCGCCGCTGGAGACACTCCTGGCGCGCAGCGTAATGCTGGCGGCGGCGGTGATTGTCAATGCGCTGGCGACCGGAATGTATATTGGTGCCGGGTTTGGCGCAGGCCCGCGTGATGGCCTGATGACCGGGATCCATGCCCGCACGGGTTGGTCAGTGCGCAGTATCCGCACGGCGATTGAGATTTCAGTCCTGCTGGCAGGCTGCCTGCTGGGTGGCACCTTTGGCGTCGGCACGGTATTTTACGCGCTGAGTATTGGCCCGCTGATTCAGCTTTGTCTGCCGTGGTTTCGTCAGAAACCGGCGCTAAGCGTAACGCCGCAAACCGAACCGGCAGCCTGATTTTTTTCGTTAATATAGCGAAAATCCCCCGTTCTGGCGGCGCGTCTGTAATACTTGCTTCTCTCAGGAAGAAAAGGAGCGATCACCTGTGATGACACCAGAGCTTCAAACGGAACGTCTGATTCTCAAACCGCTGGCATCGGAAGATGCCACGCAAATTCAGCGCATTTTCCCGCGCTGGGAAATTGTCCGTTATCTGGTCGCCAGCGTTCCCTGGCCCTATCCGGATAACGCGGCGCAGAACTATGTCGATAATGTTGCGCTGGCGGCAACGCGCGCCGGGAAAGGCTGGTTCTGGACGTTGCGGCGTAAAGAGCATGCCGATGAACTCATGGGCGTGATCTGCCTGATGGATACGCCGGACAATAACCGGGGATTCTGGCTGGCTCCGGAGTGGCAAGGGCAGGGGTATATGACGGAAGCCTGCCATGCGGTAACGGATTTTTGGTTTAACGCACTCGAACGTGATGTACTGCGTGCGCCCAAAGCTGTCGCCAACGATCGTTCGAAGAGGCTTTCTCAACGCAGCGGTATGCATTTAGTTCGCCTGCAAAAAGGTGAGTACGTTTCCGGGGAGCTGGAGACGGAGCTGTGGGAGATAACCCGCGAAAAATGGAACCAACTGCACCACTGAAACCTGTCAGCGTGCGCGCTGGCGGGTTTTATTCCCGCGATTAGCATTATATTTATTCGTTTTAAATTATAATGTCATTTAATTGAAATATTATCTTCATTTTTCTGTCATAAATATAAGGCAGATTATTTATGGGGATTTTTCGCCCTGTTATAATATTGAAATATAAATCTGGATCGGTTTCATAAGTTCGTGTATTAATTAGCATGTTTATTCACACAAGAAGGGATAATCATGGCCAGTGCAGTATTAAACGTCAAAATTGATGAAGCGCTAAAAGAAAAGCTGCGTCATTACGCAGAAGTAAATAGTGAAAATTTAAGCACGGCGACAGAAAAACTGCTGCTGCTGGCGTTTGAAGCAGCGGAAGAGGCGGGAGTCTCGGAAGATGACATTGACAACCAGCACACGGAAGAAGAGAGTGCAACTCCGTTCACTCCTAAAGAGATCAAAGCATTACGTAAACTCCTGAAGAAGAAAAAATGAACCAACAACTGCTATCAACCGCCAGTAACTACGGCGAAGCCTGTGCGATGTTGCGCTCAGGCTTTGTAAAACAAGTACGACTGGACTGGAATATCGGAAGTGATGAGTTTTTTCGTATCGCATCGGACTGGTGTGACGCTGGCGCAAAAATCAAAAAAGAGGGAAATAGTTTTATTATTTCAATAAAAGGATTTCCTATTCCTCGCCAGCAGTAACCTTGTTGTCATGAAACCGTCATTTAAATTGCATTAAAAACTGTGATGATTGTTTCATAATAACTCTACAGAACCATCTCAAAACACATTACGGATGATGTTTCCGGCGAGCCTTATGGTTCGCCGATATTTCTTTTTATCCCACGCAATATATTTTTTTACCGGTTGTCGTAATTCCTGGTATTTTTCACGAAGCGCTCACAAGTAGACCTGGGCAAAACGGGTATACTAATGATCCCTTTGCTGCCAGGAACGCCATGAAAACTATCACACTTTACGACGTTGCCAGCCATGCAGGCGTCTCTTACCAGACCGTATCCCGGGTGATCAATGATGCGGCCCATGTTTCAGTTCGTACCCGTGAAAAGGTGCTCGCCGCCATGGCCGCGCTGCACTATGTTCCCAATCGTGGTGCCCAGCAACTTGCGGGCAAACGCAGCAGAACGCTGGGGCTACTGACTACCGATCTGGCGCTCCATGCGCCGTCACAAATTGCCTCGGCGGTGAAATCCCGCGCCGGTCTTGCCTCCACGAGCGTGATTATTTCGATGCTTGATGAGCATGACGCCGCCAGCTGTAGCGCGGCATTGCAGGAGTTGTTGGCACAGCGTGTGGAAGGCGTGCTGATTAATGTTCCGCTGGAAGATACGCTGGCGCAGCAGTTGGCGGCGCAGGCGCAGCCGACGCCGGTATTATTTCTGGATGTCAGTGATAAGGCGGCCGTTAACAGCCTGGTGTTTGATGCGGAGCAGGGCGCGCGACTGAGCGTGGAACATGTGCTGTCGCAAGGCCACCAGCGCATTGCCCTGTTGGGCGGGCCGCAGAGTTCGGTTTCAGCCCGCGCCCGTTTTAGCGGCTGGCTGGCGGCGTTAGCGCAGGCGAAACTGACCCCCAGCGCCAGCGAACATGGGGACTGGAGCGCCGCATCGGGGTATGAAAAAGCCCATCTGCTGCTGACGGGTCCCCGGTTGCCGCAGGCGATTCTGGTGGCCAACGATCAGATGGCGCTCGGCGTGATGCGCGCCTGTGCCGAAAAGGGTATTGATGTGCCAGGCCAGATTTCAGTAGTGGGGTATGACGACACGGCGGACAGCGCCTGGTTTTCTCCGCCGCTGACCACGGTGCGCCAGGCGTTCAAAGACGCGGGCGAGCGCAGCGTAGACTGGCTGCTTAACCCGCCCGAGGAGGAATTGACCCTCAGCCAGATTCGGCTGCCCGTCACGCTGATCGAACGCCAGTCTACCGCTCCGGCGCGTGAACGACAGATCCGCAGCGGTGAAACCCTGGCCCGGCAACTGAGTGAACTGGCGCAGCAGGTTGCCATGCTGGATCGCCGCTAATGCTTTTGTGATCCTCTTCGCTTTCAGCCGATCGCGGGCTTTACCCGCGATTAAAAATGCGTCATTGTTTCCCAAATTGTGAGCGCTTCGCAAAAAGAGGTTTTATGTCTGCTACCACATTAAGTTCGCTGGTTTCCCGCCGCGACTGGGAAAACCCGGCGATCACCCACTGGCACCGTTTACCGGCTCATGCGCCCATGCGTAGCTGGCGCGATGAAAATGCGGCGCGCGATGATGCTGCTTCACCTGCGCGACGCCTGCTGAATGGCGAATGGCGCTTCAGTCTGTTTGGCTCGCCGGAAGCCGTACCAGAACGCTGGATAACAGAGGATTGCGCCGATGCGGTGGCGATGCCGGTGCCATCGAACTGGCAGATGCAGGGATTTGATACGCCCATTTATACCAATGTGACCTATCCGATTCCGGTGACGCCTCCGTTTGTCCCGCAGCAAAACCCGACCGGTTGTTACTCGCTCACATTTGTAATGGAAGAAGAGGCGCTGGCGCAGGGGCAGACGCGGATTGTTTTTGATGGCGTCAATGCGGCGTTTTATCTTTGGTGTAACGGCGAATGGATCGGCTATTCGCAGGACAGCCGCCTGCCCGCCGAGTTTGACCTCAGTAAGGCGCTAAAAGCGGGGGAAAACCGGCTGGCGTTGATGGTGCTGCGCTGGTGCGATGGCAGCTATCTGGAAGACCAGGATATGTGGCGGATGAGCGGGATTTTTCGCGATGTCTCCCTGCAACACAAACCGCAGACGCATATTGCCGATTTCCACTATGCCAGTGAACTGAATGCGGAACTGACTCACGCGCAATTGCAGATTACCGTGCAACTGGCTGGGGCGTTTGCAGAGTGTCGCGTTGCCGTTGCCCTGTGGCGCGACGGAAAAAACGTTGCCGCCGCGCAGCAGTCGCCGGGCAGCGCCGTGGTGGATGAGCGCGGCGCGTGGGCAGAACGCCTGTGCGTGACGCTGCCGGTTGCCGCGCCCGCGCTGTGGAGCGCGGAAACACCGAACCTCTATCGCCTGACATTAACCCTGCTCGACGCCCAGGGAAACGTACTGGAAGCGGAAGCCTGCGACGTGGGTTTCCGCAAGGTGGAAATCCGTCATGGTTTGTTGCTGCTTAACGGTAAACCGCTGTTGATTCGTGGCGTAAACCGTCACGAGCATCATCCGGAAAATGGACAGGCCATTGATGAAGCCACCATGCGGCGCGACATTGAACTGATGAAACAGCACAACTTCAATGCCGTGCGCTGTTCCCACTATCCGAACCATCCGCTGTGGTATCGCCTGTGCGATCGGTACGGCTTATATGTCGTGGATGAAGCCAATATTGAAACCCACGGCATGGTGCCGATGAGCCGCCTGGCGGACGATCCGGGCTGGTTGCCGGCCATGAGCGAACGCGTGACGCGCATGGTACAGCGCGATCGCAACCATCCGTCGATCATTATCTGGTCGCTGGGCAACGAATCCGGTCACGGCGCGAACCACGATGCGCTGTATCGCTGGCTGAAAACGACCGATCCGACGCGTCCGGTGCAGTATGAAGGCGGCGGTGCGAACACGGCAGCCACCGATATTGTCTGCCCGATGTATGCCCGCGTCGACCAGGATCAGCCCTTTCCGGCCGTGCCAAAGTGGTCGATTAAAAAATGGATCGGTTTGCCCGGCGAAAATCGACCGCTCATTCTCTGCGAATACGCACATGCGATGGGCAACAGTTTTGGCGGTTTTGCCAAATACTGGGAAGCGTTCCGCGCTTTCCCGCGTTTACAGGGCGGTTTTGTCTGGGACTGGGTTGACCAGGCATTAACCAAAACCGGTGACGACGGGCAGCCATTCTGGGCCTACGGCGGCGATTTTGGCGATACGCCGAATGACCGCCAGTTCTGCATGAATGGGCTGGTATTTCCCGATCGCACGCCGCATCCGGCGCTGTATGAAGCGCAGCGCGCGCAGCAATTTTTCCAGTTCAGCCTGCTTAGCACCACGCCGCTGGTGCTGGAGGTTGAGAGCGAATATCTGTTCCGCACCACGGATAATGAATACCTGCGTTGGTCTGTCGCCCGCGATGGCGATGTGCTGGCGCAAGGAGAAATCACGCTGGATATCACGCCGCAAGGCAAGCAGCGTATTGAACTGAACATACCCGCGCTGGAGGCCGCGCCCGGCGAAGTCTGGCTGAATGTGGATGTTTTCCAGCGCGCGGCGACGCACTGGTCGGCGGCGGATCATCACTGTGCCTGGGATCAGTGGCGTCTGCCCGCGCCGTTGTATATCGCTCCGCACGTAGTGCAGAACTCGCGCCCGACATTGCAGGCCAGCGAGCAGGAATTTGTCATCACACATCAGTCACAGCGCTGGCACTTCTGTCGCCACAGCGGCAACCTGCAACAGTGGTGGCGCGATGAGCAGCCGACGCTGCTGACTCCGCTGAGCGACTGTTTTGCCCGTGCGCCGCTGGATAACGACATTGGTATTAGCGAGGTGACGCGCATCGATCCCAACGCGTGGGTGGAACGCTGGAAGGCGGCAGGCATGTACGATCTGTCGGCTGAACTGCTTTATTGTGACGTTGAAGAGCGCAGCAACGGGATTGTGGTGAGCACCGGTCAGCGCTGGCTGGGCGCAGGGAAGACCGCGTTTATTAGCCATAAATGCTGGCGAATTGATGGTGACGGCGCACTGCATGGCGATGTCACGGTTCAGGTGGCGCGCGATATTCCGCCGCCCGCGCGGGTGGGCCTGGTCTGCCAGTTGGCGGAGCGGCATCCGCAGGTAAGCTGGCTGGGGCTGGGGCCGCATGAAAACTACCCGGATCGCCAGTTGGCGGCGCGTCAGGGACGGTGGACGCAGCCGCTGTCGGCGCTGCACACGCCCTATATTTTCCCCGGCGAAAATGGGCTGCGCTGCAACACGCGCGCAGTGTGGTACGGCGCGCACCAGTGGCAGGGGGATTTCCATTTTTCCCTCGGCTGCTACAGCGATGAGCAACTGCGGGAAACCACGCACCACCACTTATTGCGCGAAGAAGCCGGTTGCTGGCTGCATCTCGATGCTTTCCACATGGGCGTTGGCGGCGATGATTCCTGGAGTCCGAGCGTGTCGCCGGAGTTTATCCTGCAAGATGAGACGGTGCGTTACGCCTTTTGCTGGCGGCAGAACTAAACTTATCGGGTCTGATGCAGCGGGGCTGTCCCGCTGCGCAGTCATGCGGGGGCCGATGCATGAAATATGTCGATGGTTTTGTGGTCGCAGTGCCAGAGGATGAAAAAGAGGCGTATTGCCAGCTCGCGGCGAAAGCGGCACCGATTTTCAAAGAGTTCGGCGCAACGCGCATTGTCGAATGTTGGGCTGACGACGTGCCGGATGGCAAACTCACCGATTTTCGCATGGCAGTAAAAGCTGAAGACCACGAAGCGGTCGTCTTCAGCTGGATTGAATACCCGTCCAAAGAGGTGCGCGATGCGGCGAATCAAAAAATGATGGCCGATCCCCGCATGCGCGAACTGGGCAATGCGATGCCTTTTGACGGTAAGCGCATGATATACGGCGGCTTTGTGCCGGTACTCGATGAGTAATACAAAACTCAGGAGACTTTGGTGAAAAGCGCTTTGCGCTCAAGCACATCGCCATCGGTACGGAACACACCGTCACCGGTGTAATGCAGCGTTTGCGGCCACGCGGGTTCGCGGTTTACCCGCGCAGCAACCACTTCAAAAATAAAGAAGTTGTAGGTATCCACCATCGCGTCGTCATACAGGCGGCATTCGAACTGGCCGTAGCACTCTTTAATGGATGGCGCGGCCACGTGCTCGCTTTTTTCTGCCGTCAGGCCAAATTGCGCAAACTTATCGACTTCATCGCCCGTACAGTTACCAATGCGGGAAACGGTGTCGATCATGCTGGCTTCAGGCAGGTTAATGACGCACTCTCCGCTTTGTCGGATGCGTTCGAAGCTGGCATTGCCACCAGAAATCATGCAGCCGACCAGCGAAGGGGAAAACTCCAGAATCGTGTGCCAGCCTAAGGTCATAATATTATTCCGCCCTTGCCAGTGGCTGCTCAGCAGTACCACCGGGCCAGGTTCCAGCCAGTGCCGGACATCGTGCAGCGGCCAGGATTGCTTTTTCATTGTGCTTCCTCCGCGTTGTTAAAACCCTTTTAACAGTAGCAGAGCGCTTTCTCATGAAGGTTATTTTCCGCCCAACGAATAAACGCCTCCGCCGGTAGCGCTTTGCTGTAAAGCCAGCCTTGCCCATATTCCACGCCGCACTGTTTTAACCACTGCAACTGGGCTTCGGTTTCGATACCTTCGGCAACCATCGCCAGTTTTAAGGCTTTTGCCATCTCGATAATGTGCGGCGTCACGGTTTTTTGCTCCAGCGCATCGACAAACGATTTATCGATTTTAATGGTATCGACGTCGAGGTTTTGCAGGTAGCTCAGGCTGCAATAACCGGTACCGAAATCGTCAATGTAGATCGCATAGCCTGCGGCGCGCAGCGTGTTGATCGCCGGGCCGCTGACGGCCGGATCGGCAAAACCCCGCTCGGTCAGTTCTAAGGCGATTTGCGACGGCGAAAGCTGCCAGCGCTGGAGTAATTCCGCGAGTAGCGTCGGCAGGTCAGGATCCAGCAGATCGGCGGGTTCCAGATTGACAGAGATATGCTGCTCCGGGTGTTGTTGCAGCCATGGCC
Organism: Kosakonia sacchari; assembly: GCA_900109485.1. Lineage (GTDB taxonomy): Bacteria > Pseudomonadota > Gammaproteobacteria > Enterobacterales > Enterobacteriaceae > Kosakonia > Kosakonia sacchari_B. The sequence goes on from FOAY01000006.1 coordinate 31,229, forward strand.
CCATATCGGCAAACACATTTTCAATAATCAGCCTGGTTAACTGCGGCATCAGGCCGCTGTGTACTGCCAGCGGGATAAAGATATCCGGCGACAGAAAAGAGCCGTCCTTTTGCTGCCAGCGCGCCAGCGCCTCGGCTCCGACGATACGCCCGCTTTCCAGCGCCATAATCGGCTGGTAATGCGCCATGATTTCACGGCGATGGATGGCCTCCTGCAACTGATAGTGCGGTGATTGCAGACGACGCAGCACTTTGAGTAAAACAAAGGCGAGCAATAAACTCATCAGCAAGCTGAACGGAACCCAGATAGTCAATAAACGATGCCAGTTTTTTTCCAGCGGCGTGTCCGGCATCCAGGTCACGGTGGCCAGCCCCAGGCTGGCATCGTGTTTAATGTGGTAGGTTGATTCCCGGAAATGCTCTGTCATTTGCGCGCGTTGCGCTATCTGCTCGAGCACGACGCGGGGGATCTCCGTACTGCCCGCGATGACTTGCCGGGTGCTGGTATTGACCAGCGAGAAGTGCAGCGGCAGCGAGCCGGAAGAGAGAATATCGATAAACGACTGGGGATCGACCATCACGACATAATGCTCATTACCGATGGCAATCATGTTCCGCGACAAACCCAAATCATTGTGACGCGTAAGCCAGACGCGAAAGCCATCCGCGGTAATTTTCTTTGGCGGCGGGAAGGGAGACGTTGACGTGCCGCTTTGCAATGATGAGCAGCGCGGCTGAAGATCGTCAACGTATAAGACTTCCTGCACATAGCGATGGGCGTAAGAAGCGCGTTGCATCTCGAGCAGATGTTCGGCGGTACAAACCGGGCCTCGCCAGTTTTCCAGTTGCCGGAGTGCCGCTTTACTTTCGTTAACGACACGCAATGTGCGCATATCCGCCAGCTTTGAGTAGTTCTCAAGCTGATCCATAAATGTTTCTTCAGCCTCGCGATGTGTCATCCAGATACACAGCCCTGGCGGTAGGATCAGCGCGAGCGCCAGAATCGCGATAATAAGCGTTACCAGCCGTCGATTAGTCATGATCAAAAATCCCTCTTTGATACTGATAAACATAGCGTATCTTTCACCCGCAAATGTTATATCACGCGGCAGCGGTTGTTTTCTTTCTGGATGAGCGGGGTAGAGGAAAAAAGAGTCTGTGGTGCAGGTTAGCTAAGAAATTTTTATCAAACAAGAAGGGATAAACGGCGTCTCTCTCCCGGTTGTCGGGGCTGCGAAACGCCGGAACAGTTTATCGGCGGTGCGCCAGTCGGCGAACCAGGCGATCTCCCACCATCTGCACGCCCTGTACCATCACCACTAGGATAATCACGGTGCCGAACATGACCTGGTTGTTAAAGCGTTGGTAGCCGTAACGAATGGCTAAATCGCCCAGTCCACCACCGCCAATGACGCCAGCCATTGATGAGAAGCCAATCAGCATCACCACCGTTAAGGTAATCCCGGCCAGCAGCGTGGGAAGCGCTTCCGGCAACAGCGCTTTCGCAATCACATGCCAGAGGTTACCGCCCATGGATAAAATGGCTTCAATGCGCCCGTAATCCACTTCGTCGAGCGCGGTTTCCGTCAGGCGCGCGAAGAAGGGAAATGCGCCAATGGTCACCGGCACGACGGCGGCGGTACTGCCCAGCGTGGTTCCTATCAGTAACCGGGTAAATGGGATCAGCGCAATCAGCAGCACAATAAATGGCAGCGAGCGGCCAATGTTGATAATCGTACCGAGCAGCGCATTCAGCTTTGGCATCGGCGCTAAGCCATTGCTGCGGGAAATAAACAGCAGTACGCCCAGCGGCAGACCAATCAGCACGGTAAAGAGTGCCGACAGGCCGACCATGTAAATGGTCTCCAGCGAGCCGTTTAACAGCAGCGGCCAGAGATCCTCCCAGCTCATGCGACCCCACATAACGGCCTCCCGGTCACACCATGACGGGCAAGAAATGCCTGCTCTGCCTGCGGATCGTGCAGCAGCGCCTGGCGCAGCCGCGACCACGGAGCGACCAGCAAATCCGCGAGTTTTCCGCTCTCTATAACTTCGCCATTTTCCAGCAGCGCCGCGTGATCGCACAGCGTTTTGACCACTTCCAGTTCATGGGTGATCAACACAATGGTGAGTTGCAGTTTTTGGTTGATGTCCGCCAGTAACTCCAGCACTGACGCAGTAGTTTCCGGATCCAGCGCGCTGGTGGCTTCGTCGCACAGCAGCACATCCGGGTGTGCCGCCAGCGCTCTGGCAATGCCGACACGCTGTTTTTGTCCGCCGGAAAGCTGTGACGGGAAGGCGTGCGCTTTTTCGCTTAATCCCACCAGCCACAGCAGTTCTTCCACGCGCGCCTGACGCTGCTCTTTCGCGACACCGGCGATTTCCAGCGGCACGGCGACATTTTCGGCGACCGTACGCGCATGCAGTAAGTTGAAGTGCTGGAAAATCATGCCGGTGCGCAGACGGTGCTCGCGAAGCCCGGCCTTATCCAGTTGGGTGATGTCATTACCGTTAACGATAATGCGGCCCGCAGTGGGCCGCTCCAGCAGATTAAGGCAACGGATCAGCGTACTTTTCCCTGCGCCGCTGCGCCCGAGGATGCCGTAAATCGCGCCTTTCGGTACGCTCAGCGACACCTCTTTTAACGCCGGTCGGCCTGCTCCGGCGTAGATTTTACTCAGCCCTTCAATCTCAATCATGACTGCGGCGCAACCGGGATCACGGAACCGTTATATTGCTTGCGGATAAACTCCGCGACCTGCGGTGATGTCAGATCTTTGGCCAGTTCTTTGATGCGCGGATCGTTAGCCAATTGCGGGTTGGTAACCAGAATATTGGCATAGGGGTTGTGCTTGGCACTCTCCAGACCGAGTGCATCTTTCGCCGGGCTTAGCCCTGCTTCCAGCGCGTAGTTGCCGTTAATCACCGCCAGATCGACATCATCCAGCGAGCGCGGGATTTGCGGCGATTCAATCTCCAGGATCTGCAAATGTTTCGGGTTCTGCGCGATGTCTTTTGGCGTCGCCAGCGTGGTGGCCGGATCGGTAAATTTGCTGTCGAGCTTGATCAATCCCTGGGCTTGCAGCAGGAACAGAGCCCGGCTCAGGTTCGTGGCATTGTTCGGCACGGCCACTTTGGCGTTATTCGGCAGCGATTTGAAATCCTTGTATTTATGCGAATAGATGCCGAGCGGTTCAATGTGTACCGTCGCGGCAACGGCAAAAGTCTTGCCCAGCGCCTTTTCCTGATCCTTCAAGTAAGGCACATGCTGGAAGTAGTTGGCATCGACATCGCCGTTCGCCAGCAGCTCGTTAGCATTGGCGCCGTTGGTTAACTCAATGACTTTCAGATCCAGTTTCGGATCGATCTTTTTGATGTAATTGAGGATCTCGGCGTGCGGCACCGGGTCGGCGGCGACGCGCAGCGCTTCAGCCTGGGCGGAAGTCCAGACCAGAGAAAGAGACAGTGCTACCCCTGCCAGAGTAAAAGCGGCATGTTTCATGATGTGTGTTCCTGTGTTGTTATGGTTGGTCAGACGATCAATTGTTCAGTGCGTTCGCGCAGCACATCGCGGTAATAACGTTCCGCCACATCCGGATGGGAGCGCAGGCGGCCTTTCAGGTAGTTCCAGCCGACGTCGCGCAGCAGCGGATTGTGCGGATCGCTCTCCGGCCCGCGCGCCTCTTGCGCCAGCTTCGGCGGCAGGGTGTACAACGGCACCACCGCATCGAGCTGGGCGCCGAGGAAGAAAGCAATCGACAAACGCTGCTGTTCCGCCGGGGGCGAAACCACGCGGTGAACGGTGGCGCGCAGATAACCGTTGGTGGCCAGTTCCAGCAGCTCGCCAATGTTGACGACGAAACTGCCCGCCAGCGGTGCGGCATCAATCCAGTGGCCTGGTTCGACTTCTACTTGCAGCCCTTTTTGCTCGTCCTGTAGCAGAAAACTGAGAAAGCCGGAATCTTTATGGGCGCCAACGCCTTGCGCGCTCTGGGTCGAGTGCTGGCCAGGGTAACGGATCAGCTTGATATGCTCGTTCGGTTTATCGCCATACAGCGCGTCAAAGGCGTCCGCAGGCAGTTGCAGTGCTTCGGCGAAGGCCCGCAGCAGCGTGATGGCCATACCGGTCATCGCTTTTTGCCAGGCGAGCAGGGCGGGTTTCAGCGTTGGCAAGGCTTGCGGCCAAAGATTCGGGCCTTGTAAACGTCGCCAGCCGGGATCGCTGTCGCTGAACTGCAGCGCCGGGCGTTCCGCGCCAATATCGAACTGTTCGCGCCAGTCCGGCTGCCCGCGGGTTATCTCTGAAGCGGCGCGGTTATAGCCACGAAAATGGGGGGAGTGGATCATCGCCACTTGCTGTTTTTGCTCATCAGTCAGGGCGAAAAAACGTCGGGATTCTTGCTGGACAGCGTGTTGCAGTGCGTCGTCGACGCCGTGGTTAATCAGGTAGAAGAAGCCGATATCGCGCGCAGCGTGGCGCAGATCGGCAAGAAAGCGTTCGCGTTCAGCGCCGTGTGTGTAGCGGGAAAGATCGAGGATCGGTAACGTCGTTGCGTTCATTGTGTTCTCCGAAGGCAGTCAATAATCGTGTTCTGGTCAGGCTCAGGGTTCGGGGACAACAACAGCGCATTTTCTTTTTCCTCTTCGTCAGGTGTGATGACAGCTTGCCTCAGGGGCAACAATTCAACCAATAACGTTCTTTTCTAATATATGTCCGCGCAGGATCACGTGCTTTTGCGAAAAACGCATAACGCGGATGGCTTGAAATGGAGAAATAACTTCGATAGACTTTTGTTATGTTATAACAAAACAGATGAGTGAATCATGAAAGCTGAAATCCATCCTCACTATCGTACGGTGGTGTTCCACGACACCAGCGCCAACGAGTACTTTAAAGTGGGTTCAACCATTAAAACGGAACGCGAAATCGACCTGGAAGGCGTGACCTATCCGTACGTCACTATCGACGTTTCGTCGGCGTCGCATCCTTATTACACCGGTAAACAAAAAGTGATTGCTAACGAAGGCAGCGCGGCACGTTTCCAGCAACGTTACGGTCGCTTTTTTAGCGATAAAAAGGAGTAAGTGATGCAGGTGCTGAATTCATTGCGCAGTGCGAAACAACGCCACCCTGACTGCCAGATTGTCCGGCGCAAGGGGCGTTTATATGTGATCTGTAAATCCAATCCGCGTTTCAAAGCGGTGCAAGGCAAAAAGAAAAAACGTTAAGCGCGAAGTGATGCCAGGGAGTGACGCTGCTTGCCATCGGCCGTGAAGTTGTCGGCGGCAAGCCAGCGTTGCAGCGCGCGGTCAATCTGTGGCCATTCACTGTCAATAATTGAAAACCAGTCGGTATCGCGATTATGGCCTTTGAGCACCAGCGCCTGGCGAAAACGGCCTTCATACTGAAAACCGAGACGCAGCGCCGCCTGGCGTGAAGGCGCATTCAGGCTGTTACACTTCCACTCGTAGCGCCGGTATCCCAGCGTGGTAAAGGCATAGTTCATCAATAGCCATTGCGCTTCTGTTGAGGCGGGCGTACGAGCCAGCAACGGCGAGAAATGTACGCTTCCCACTTCCATGACACCGTTTTTCTCATCAATGCGCATCAGCGCGAGGCTACCGACCGGCTGCGAAGTTTTGTTGTCTATGACGGCAAAATGCAGCGGATCGTGCAGCGTGCAGGTGCTGGCTATCCAGTCGCGAAATGCCGCTTCATCTTTTTCCGGCTCCCGCAGCAACCACGTCCAGCTCCGGTCATCGCCTGCTTGTTGATGCGCCTGAAACAGCGCGCTGGCGTGCTCAGTGCCCAGCGGCTCAAGACGGCAATAACGGCCTTCAAGAGTAACGCGCTGCGGGTAAGGGCGCGGCTGCCAGTCGGGCAACGCATCGCCGATAGGTTGTTGATAGTGATTGAACTGGCTCATGGTGTCTCCTTGTGTATGCGGAAGCAGCGTAACGCTGTGCTGGTTCCATAAGAAGAACCATCGGGTTATAGTTTTATGGAGCCACGCGGAGAAAATAATGAATATTCCTGAGGATGGATTGTACGCGCTGCTGCGCCGGGCGCTGGAGGAGCGCGCCAGCCTGACGCGCCAGCGCGCGCTGTATGTGGCGCTGCGCGATGCGGTACGGCAGGGGATGTTAAAGCCCGGCAGCCTGTTGCCGGGATCGCGCGTACTGGCGGAGAGGCTACATATTTCGCGTAATACCGTGAATGCGGCGCTGGAACAGCTGGCCGTTGAAGGGTATGTGTTGCGCGATCGCCAGGGAACACGAGTGGCGAAACTGGCAACAGCTGAGCGAACGGACCCGGCGCCATCGGTAACGCTCGCGCAGCGTGTACAACAACTGCCGGGCGGGGCTTTACGTCATTCCCCCGCGCTGGCGCTGACGCCGGGCATTCCGGCGGCAAATTACTTCCCGCTGGCTGTCTGGCGACGGCTGGCTGAACGCGTGTGGCGCGATGAAGGCAGTTTGTTATTGAATTATGGTGAATCCGCCGGTGAATGGCGTTTACGCGTAGCGATAGCGCGCCATCTGGCGATATCTCGCGGCATTGATTGCGATGCTGAACAGATAGTGATCACCGAAGGCGCGCAGGAAGCGCTGATGCTTTGTGTGCATTTGCTCAGCGACGTGGGCGATCATGCCTGGGTGGAAGATCCGGGTTACGGAGGTGCCAAAAGCGCTTTTCTCGCCGCAGGCCTGGACGTTTCGGGGATGCCGATCGACAACGAAGGGATGGTGCTGAACCCTGCAGCCCGGCCGCCGCGCATGATTTATACTTCGCCGTCACATCAGTATCCGCTGGGGAAGGTGATGAGCGCGGCCCGGCGGCTGGCACTGCTGGACTATGCCCGGCAAGTGGGAAGCTGGATTGTGGAAGATGATTACGATAGTGAGTTTCGCTATCCGGGCGAGCCCATTCCGGCGATGTCAGGCATGGTGGCGAATCCGCCCGTGGTTTATCTTGGCACTTTTAGTAAAACCCTGTTTCCCTCGTTGCGTATCGGTTTTATGGTGATGCCGCCCGCGCTGGCGCAGGCTGCCGGGCCAGCAATCGGTAGTTTGTTACGTGGCGGTCATCGTGCCGAGCAACTGACGCTGGCGCGTTTTATCGAAGATGGGCACTACGCACGTCATCTCGCCGCGATGCGTCGGCTGTATCGCAAGCGGCAAGCGCATCTGCTGGAAGCTGTTCGCAATGAGTTGCACGTTGCGCATCAGGTTTATGGCGGCGGCGGTGGGCTGCACTTAACGCTGGCGATCCCGGGGATTGATGATGAGGCGGTGGTCCGCGCGGCGCGGCAATGGCAACTTGCGCCCCATGCATTAAGCCGTTTCTGGCTGCACAAGAGTGCTGCATCCAGCGGGCTGGTTCTGGGTTACGGTAATACGTCCGCCAGCCGGTTTACGGCGGCGGTACGTACGCTTAACCGATTGATTGAGCAGTCTCGGGGCGGGTGAGGGTGAAGACGTCGTAAAACGAGAGTTCGCCCTTACGCGCGACCATTTTTTCCAGCCGGGTTTTGCTCTCTTCCTCGACTTGCGGGGATTGCAGGATCGCGTTAATCAAACCTGACGGAACAAATCGCGTGTTGTACCACTCGCCGTTATAGCAGACCCGGAAATCGAGCACATCGATATCTTCGTAGTGGTAACGCGGATAAACGTCAAAAAAGAAGAAACCGTTCAGAACCACGAAGAGCACGATCAATAGCCAGACGGAGCCGGAGAGGGTTTCGGACTGTAGCATCACCGCCAGCGTGGCAAGCCAGGCCAGATACATGCCGACAAACAGGCCGGGGTGTTTGCGAATAAAACTGATGCTGAAGCGCGGGCGGTTATCCCGTTTCTCGCGCTGGTTGATCTCTTCAATCGTTTCGGTGAGCAGCCGCTGTATCTCTGTCATCTTACGCCTTTACTGATACTGTTTTGCAGGTGGACACGCTATTTTAAGTTGCCATTTTGTATGAAAAAAGTAACAGTTTTGCCGCAAAAAACGATAACAGTTAGATGGCTGGCAGGGGTTTGATGATTCGCGCCGGGTTGCCGCCGACCACGACATTGGCCGGAACATCTTTCACGACGACCGCGCCGGAGGCGATGACGGCGTTATCGCCAATCGTTACGCCCGGGTTGATAATGGCGCGGCCACCTATCCAGACATTGTGACCAATGGTGACAGGTTTGCCATATTCCACGCCGCTGATGCGTTCGGCGGCATCCAGCGGATGCGTTGCGGTGTAGATATGCACGCCGGGTGCCAGCATACAGTTATCGCCGATATGAATTGGACAAACATCGAGCATGACGCAGTCGAAATTGGCGTAGAAATTGCGGCCGAGAAAAATATTGTAGCCATAATCGCAGCGAAAATTCGGTTCGATATAGGCCCCATCACTGTGGCCGAGAAGGCTGGAGAGAATATCTTTACGCTCGGCTTTTTCTTCCGGCGCCGAATGATTGTATCGATGCAGCAACTGCCTGGCCCGCAGACGATCGGCGCGCAAGACTTCATCTGCCGAAAGGTAGGGCAATCCGGCAATCATTTTTTGCTTTTCGTCATTCATCTGATTCGAAGACACTCGTCACGGAATCTGAACGCTCTGTTTGCGCAGAAAAAGAGTTAGCAGAATTATCGTACAAATTTCCACACGGAGGAGGGGATTTTGTCATACAGCTTATTCATGGTCAGTTCTGCCAGACGATGATCGGCTGCTGAATAAAACACCGCGAGTTCCTCATCCGGAAGTTCGTATTTATTTTTTTCAATTACACGTTCAAGGGTATCAATTGTCTGACAACGTCTGAGACGCATCAAATAATCAACTTTTGTTAATGGTTTTTCGGACATACCTTCACCTTAGTGTTGAAAAATTAACAAGAGTGGCTAACAGGATTAGCCTTGCTTACATTGACGAAGCAGCGGAACAGCTTGTTGCCTGTTTTACGCCATTTCTGTAAGTCATGTGTATTTATGCCATAGCTACTGAACAACATAAACGTATCGTCAAGATATTCGTCTATCTGTTCAATCAGTTTATTATCTTCATTGTACTTAATTTTATAATTAAGTGCGAAGGTCGCTATGTGTTCTATCAGCTCATTTAACTGCAGATTGACCGCTGATGTAGGATCGTTAACCCACCCATGATGGCTCTCTTCGAGATTAACAAGGCAGTCATGGTACAGCGTTTCGCAGAGAAATTTGAGCTGCGCGATATCATGCCTTTTTGGCGAGTATTCGTCCATAACGCATCCCCTTCTGAGTGGTAATTTTTTTTACTGACCGACTGCTGTTTCAGGATGGGAACTTCTGCTCTGACCAGAGACAGACGCTGCTTTATGTTTGTCAATATAACTATAAGCTAGTCTGAATGGGATTTCATTGTGCTATCACGAAAAATTACAAATAATGTTTTTTTTGAGAAAAATGGACAAAATAGGAACATGACGTCGGGATGAAGCTTGTTACGCCCGTGGGCGTTATTGCTTGTTCATCCTTGAGATTCATTAAGTTAGCATGGCAGAGATTATTCCAGCCCGAACGGTATTTTTATACCAGGAATCGTCTGAGTTAAACTGATTGTACCAGATAATTAAGTTTTATAAATGGTAAATGATCGCTGCTTTCAAAATACATAGTTATTATAAGCCTTATATCGGCAGTACAAAATAAACAAACAGACAATAAATGCTTTTAATTGCGGATGTGCAGATATGAAAAAGGCCGCTAAGTGCGGCCTTTTCTATTAGAGAAACAATCAGTGTTCCTCAACCTTATGGCTGTGCTCAATATCCTCACCGCGGGGGCTAAAGCGGCGGCGTACCACCACGAAGAACACCGGAACGAAGAAGATAGCCAGTATGGTTGCGGTGATCATCCCGCCCATTACGCCAGTACCTACTGCGTTCTGCGCGCCGGAACCTGCACCGGAGCTGATAACCAACGGCAGTACCCCAAGGATAAATGCCAGCGAGGTCATCAGAATTGGACGCAGACGCATACGAACCGCTTCCAGCGTCGCCTCTACCAGGCCTTTGCCTTCTTTATCCATCAGGTCTTTGGCGAATTCGACGATAAGTATCGCGTTCTTCGCCGACAAGCCAATGGTTGTCAGCAGGCCCACCTGGAAGTAAACGTCGTTGGTCAGACCGCGGAAGGTGGCAGCCAGCAATGCGCCCACAACACCCAGTGGTACAACCAGCATGACCGAGAACGGAATCGACCAGCTTTCATACAGCGCTGCAAGGCAGAGGAATACCACGATCAGCGAGATAGCATACAACGCAGGCGCCTGGTTGCCGGAGAGACGTTCCTGGAAGGACATCCCCGTCCAGTCATAACCGATACCGGTCGGCAGCTTACTGGCCAGTTGTTCCATCATCGCCATTGCTTCACCGGTACTTTTACCCGGTGCCGCCTGGCCGAGGATTTCCATCGACGGCAGACCGTTGTAACGCTCCAGACGCGGTGAACCGTATTCCCAGTGTGTGCTGGAGAAGGCGGAGAACGGCACCATCTGTCCATCGGTCGCCCGCACGTACCAGTTACCAATATCGCTTGGCAGCATGCGGTATTTGGCCTGCGACATGACGTACACTTTCTTCACGCGACCACGGTCGATAAAGTCGTTAACGTAGCTGCCGCCCCAGGCTGCACCCAGCGTGGTGTTGATGTCGCTAATCGACACGCCCAGCGCCTGTGCTTTTTCCTGATCGATATCGATCTTGAACTGCGGTGTATCTTCCAGGCCGTTAGGACGCACGCCCACCAGCAGATCCGGATGCTGAGCAATTTCGCCAAACAGCTGGTTACGCGCCTGGGTTAATTTCTCATGCCCCAGGTTCGCCTGGTCAATCAACTGGAAGTCGAAGCCGGTTGCCGTACCGAGTTCCACAATCGCTGGCAGGTTGAAAGCGAAGACCATTGCATCTTTAATCGATGCAAAGTGCGCGCTCGCACGGCCTGCGATTGCCGGTACTTTATTCGCTTCACCAGGACGTTCGTCCCAGTTTTTCAGCGATATGAACGCCAGACCGGTGTTCTGACCGCGACCAGAGAAGCCAAAGCCGTTAACGGTAAAGACGGAGTTAACGTTGTCTTTCTCGTTTTCCAGATAATATTTCGTCACTTCATCCAGCACCTTCTGCGTACGCTCTTGCGTCGCACCCGCAGGCAACTGGGCCATAGTGAGAAATACGCCCTGGTCTTCATCCGGCAGGAACGAACTTGGCAGACGCACAAACAGCACCGCCATACCCGCAACGATGACGATATAGAGCAGCAAGTAACGACCGGTGCTGCGCAGAATGTTCCCTACGCTGTCGGTGTAGTGGTGCGTGCTCTTCTCAAACATGCGGTTGAACCAGCCGAAGAAGCCTTTTTTGCCTTCACCGTGGTCGCCTTTGGCAACCGGCTTCAGCATCGTGGCGCACAGCGCCGGCGTCAGGATCAATGCGACCAGCACAGACAGCACCATCGCGGAAACGATAGTAATGGAGAACTGGCGATAGATAGCACCGGTAGAACCACCGAAGAACGCCATCGGGATAAATACCGCTGACAGCACCAGCGCAATACCAACCAGCGCGCCCTGAATCTGCCCCATGGAACGGCGCGTCGCCTCTTTTGGCGGCAGGCCTTCTTCCATCATCACACGTTCGACGTTTTCCACCACCACGATAGCATCGTCTACCAACAGGCCTATCGCCAGCACCATACCAAACATGGTGAGGGTGTTGATGGAGTAGCCAAAGGCGGCGAGTATCGCGAATGTCCCGAGCAGTACCACCGGCACCGCGATCGTTGGGATCAGCGTTGCGCGGAAGTTTTGCAGGAACAGGTACATGACCAGGAATACCAGTACGATCGCTTCAACCAGCGTTTTCACCACTTCGTTAATTGAGATCTTAACGAATGGCGTGGTGTCATACGGATAAACTACTTTCAGGCCGTGCGGGAAGAAAGGCTCCAGTTTGCCGATAGTCGCACGTACCGCTTCGGCGGTATCGAGCGCGTTCGCGCCGGTTGCCAGTTTGATACCGAGACCCGCAGCCGGTTGGCCGTTATAGCGCGCGATTACGTCATAACTTTCGCCGCCCAGTTCAATCTTCGCCACGTCGCGCAGACGAACCTGTGAACCGTCAGCATTCACTTTCAGCAGGATCTTACCGAACTCTTCCGTGGAGGTCAGACGGGTTTGCGCGATGATAGAGGCGTTTAACTGCTGCCCTTTCACCGGCGGAGTACCGCCTAACTGACCTGCTGCGACCTGGGCGTTCTGCGCTTTGATAGCCGCAATCACGTCAACTGGCGTGAGCTGGAAGTTATTGAGTTTGCTCGGGTCCATCCAGATACGCATCGCATACTGCGCACCGAACAGCTGAACGTCACCGACGCCGGAAGTACGGCTGACCGGATCTTTGATGGTTGCGCCGACGTAGTCCGCAATATCTTCCTGCGTCATGGAACCATCGGTACTGATCATCCCGAGAACCATCAGGAAGCTGCTGGATGATTTCTCGACGCTAACGCCTTGCTGCTGTACTTCCTGCGGTAACAGCGGCATGGCCAGTTGCAGTTTGTTCTGCACCTGAACCTGCGCGATATCCGCATCCGTTCCGGAATCAAAAGTAATTGTAATTTGTACCGTACCAGAGGAATCACTGGCAGAGGACATATAAAGCAGGTTATCGATACCGTTCATGTTCTGTTCGATGACCTGCGTCACGGTATCCTGTACCGTTTTCGCATCAGCACCCGGGTAGGTGGCCGTGATCTGAATTGCAGGCGGCGCAATGGTTGGATATTGCGCTACCGGCAATTTGAGGATCGAGAGAGCCCCTGCCAACATGATGATAATCGCGATAACCCACGCAAAGATGGGGCGATCGATAAAAAACTTAGCCATGTCTTAACGGCTCCTGTTTTAGTTAAGACTTCGGTTTTTCTGACTGGCCGCCTGCCTGGGCTTGCTCTTTGTTGTCAGAAGTCACTTCCTGAGCTTTAACCTGCACGCCCGGTTTGACTTTTTGTAAGCCGGCAATAATCACGCGATCGCCGCTTTTCAGACCGTCAGTCACCAGCCATTTGTCGCCAATGGCCTGGCTTGCGACGATATTACGGACTTCAACTTTATCGCCTTCACCCACCACCATCGCCGTTGCGTCACCGCGCGGCGTACGGGTAACACCCTGCTGCGGAACCAGCATGGCATTCGGGTTAACGCCTTCTTCCAGTTTGGCGCGGACGAACATGCCCGGCAGCAACGAGTGATCCGGGTTCGGGAACACCGCACGCAGAGTGATGGAACCGGTGGTCTGGTCTACCGTCACGCCAGAGAACTCAAGCGTACCTTCCTGGGCGTATTGAACACCGTCGTTGGTAACGAGCTGAACTTTCGCTTTGCCGTTGTCCTGCTTCAGCGTACCGTTCGCCATTTCCTGCTGCAGACGCAGGAAATCATTGCTGGACTGGGTAACGTCAACGTAGATCGGATCAAGCTGCTGCACGGTAGTCAGCGCAGTGGTTTGCCCGCTCTGTACCAGCGCGCCTTCCGTGACGGTGGAAGTCCCGGTACGACCGCTGATGGGGGAAATCACTTTGGTATACGCCAGGTTGATGCGCGCAGTTTCTACTGCTGCTTTCGCCGCGACAACGGTAGCGTTAGCCTGCTGTGCGTCCGCCTGCGCGGTATCGTAATCCTGTTGGCTGATGTACTTGGTGCCCAGCAGTTTCTGATAACGGTTGACGGTCATCTGCGCGATGTTGGCAGCTGCTTGCGCTTTCGCCAGATCGCCTTTGGCGCTGTCATAAGCTGCCTGATAAGTAGCGGGATCAATCTGATAGAGCGAGACACCTGCTTCAACATCACTGCCTTCCGTGAAGTTGCGTTTCAAAATAATGCCGCTGACCTGAGGACGCACTTCCGCAATGCGAAAAGCGGTCGTTCGGCCCGGTAGCTCAGTGGTGATTTGCAGAGGTTCCGTCTTGACCGTGACGACACCAACTTCCGGCATCTGACCCGCACCCTGCTGAGCCGGTTTTTCATCACATCCTGTAAGCGCTAAGCTGCCCGAAAGCATCAGAACGACCGCCAGAGGCGTAAACCCTCTGTTTTTGTTCATATGTAAACCTCGAGTGTCCGATTTCAAATTGATCAATGGATCAATGGCCCAAAAACCCATTGCTGCGTTTATATTATGGTCGTGCTATGGTACAAACATTCACAAATGTATGTAAATCTGACTCCTGTAAATTCACCGACATATGGCACGAAAAACCAAACAACAAGCGCTGGAGACGCGACAGCACATTCTCGATGTCGCCATACACGTGTTTTCCCGGCAAGGCGTTTCTTCTACTTCGCTGGCTGACATTGCGCAGGCGGCAGGCGTGACTCGCGGCGCGATTTACTGGCACTTCAAAAATAAGTCGGATTTGTTTAGTGAAATTTGGAAATTATCAGAGTTCAGTATTGACGATCTTGAGCTTGAGTATCGGGCAAAATTCCCTGGCGATCCACTCTCAGTATTAAGAGAAATATTGGTTTATATCCTTGAAGCGACAGTCGTTGAAGAGCGGCGGCGATTAATGATGGAGATCATTTTTCATAAATGTGAGTTTGTCGGGGAAATGACGATTGTGCAAGAAGCGCAGCGTAACCTGTGCCTTGAAAGTTATGATCGAATCGAGCATACGCTTGCCCAGTGTATTCAGGCAAAATTGCTGCCCGCTAATTTACTCACTCGCCGCGTCGCGGTATTAATGCGCGCCTATATTTCCGGCATTATGGAAAACTGGCTGTTTGCGCCGCAATCCTTCGATTTGAAAAAAGAAGCGCGTGATTACGTGGCGATCCTGCTGGAGATGTGCCAGTTATGCCCGACGCTGCGAACAAACCAGGGCGCCGTTAGCGCCTGACTATCAGAGCCGCCAGGATTTCTCCTGGAGGCGAGTCACTTTTCTAGGTTGTTGCATAACGGCGTGATATTCTTGCGTTCGCGGCTATTCCGGCCGCCTTTCCCGTACAGAAAACGATCGCTCAAATTATGTTGCACAACTACCGCACGCGAAACACGCTCGCTGCTTTTGCCGCCGCACTGTTCCTTCTCTTCGCAAGCCTGGTGAGTAACGCCGCTCTTGCGCAGACCACGAACGATTTACCTTCCCGCAGCGACATACAAAGCCAGCTTGATACGCTAAACAAACAAAAAAATCATACCGCGCAGGACAAACTGGTTATCCAGGATTTGACCGAGACGCTGGATACGCTCGACAAAATCGACCGCGTGAAGCAAGAAACTGCGCTGCTGAAGCAAAAAATTGCCCAGGCACCGGATAAATTGCGCCAGGCGACCGATTCCCTGAATGCGTTAAGTGATAAAGATAGCGACGACGAAACGCGCAAAACGCTGGCCTCGCTCTCCCTGCGCCAGCTGGAGTCCCGCATCTCGCAATTGCTGGAAGATTTACAGTCTGCCCAGAACGATTTATCGAACTACAACAGCCAACTGGTCTCGCTGCAAACGCAGCCCGAGCGCGTACAAAACTCCATGTACTCCGCTTCCCAGCAGTTGCAGCAGATCCGCAACCGTCTGAACGGTACTGCGGCAGGCGAGGGCGCGCTGCGTCCTACGCAACAAACTCTGTTGCAGGTGCAACAGGCGTTGTTGAATGCGCAGATCGAGCAACTGCGCAAAAGCCTTGAAGGCAACACCACATTACAAGATACGCTGCAAAAACAACGCGATTACGTGACGGCGAACAGCAATCGCCTTGAGCATCAGTTGCAGTTGTTGCAGGAAGCGGTGAACAGCAAGCGTCTGACGCTGACGGAAAAAACGGCCCAGGAAGCGGTAACGCCGGATGAAACGTCGCGCATTCAGGCCAACCCGCTGGTGAAACAGGAGTTGGATATTAACCATCAGCTCAGCCAGAAGCTGATTGCCGCTACGGAAAATGGCAACTCGCTGGTGCAGCAGAATATTAAGGTGAAAAACTGGCTCGACCGCGCCCTGCAATCCGAACGTAACGTTAAAGAACAGATTTCGGTGCTGAAAGGCAGCCTGTTGCTGTCGCGTATTTTGTATCAGCAACAGCAGACATTGCCGTCGGCGGATGAGCTGCAAGACATGACCAACCGCATTGCGGATCTGCGTCTTGAACAGTTTGAAATCAACCAGCAGCGTGATGCGCTGTTCCAGAGCGATACCTTTGTTGCCAAACTGGAGGAAGGTCATTCCAGTGAAGTCAACGATGAAGTGCATGACGCGCTGTTGCAGGTTGTGGATATGCGCCGTGAACTGCTCGATCAACTGAATAAACAGCTGGGCACTCAGTTGATGATGGCCATCAACCTGCAAGTTAACCAGCAGCAGTTGATGAGCGTGTCGAAAAGCCTGCAGGAAATTCTGACGCAGCAGATCTTCTGGGTGAACAGCAATAAGCCAATGGACTGGGACTGGATCAAATCCTTCCCGCAGGCGCTGCATGACCAAATCAAATCCATGAAGATCACCGGCAACTGGGAGAAAGCCTGGCCTGCGGTAGCCATCGCGTTCCTTGCAGGGCTACCGTTGCTGCTGATCGCCGGGCTTATCCGCTGGCGTCTGCGCTGGCTGAAAGATTATCAGGCGAAGCTGGCGGCGCAGGTTGGGCAACTGCGTAACGACAGTCAGTTGCATACGCCGAAAGCGATTCTGATCGATCTTATTCGTGCGCTGCCGGTGTGCCTGATTATTCTGGCGATTGGCCTGATTCTGCTGACCATGCAGCTTAACGTCAGCGAGTTGCTGTGGGCATTCAGTAAAAAACTGGCATTGTTCTGGCTGGTATTTGGCCTGTGCTGGAAAGTGCTGGAGAAAGACGGTGTCGCCGTCAGCCACTTTAATATGCCCGCCCAGCTTACCAGCCACTGGCGGCGGCAAATTGTGCGTATCAGCCTGGCGCTGTTGCCGCTGCACTTCTGGTCGGTCGTTTCTGAACTCTCTCCGCTGCACCTGATGGATGACGTGCTGGGGCAGTTTGTCATCCTGCTGAATCTGCTGGTGATCACCTGCCTGGTCTGGCCGATGTCCCGCGAAAGCTGGCGCGACAAAGAGTCTCACTCCATTCGCCTGGCAACCATCACCGTGCTGGCCATCGTGCCGATCGCGCTGATGGTGCTGACCGCGACGGGGTATTTCTATACCACACTGCGTCTCTCCGGGCGCTGGATTGAAACCGTCTATCTGGTGATTATCTGGAACCTGCTTTACCAGACGGTTCTGCGTGGCCTCAGCGTGGCCGCCCGACGTATTGCCTATCGCCGTGCGCTGGCGCGTCGGCAGAATATGGTAAAAGAGGGGGCCGAAGGCGCTGAACCGCAAGAAGAGCCGAGCATCGCGCTGGAACAGGTTAACCAGCAAACCCTGCGTATTACGATGCTGGTGATGGTCGCGTTGTTTGGCGTGATGTTCTGGGCGATTTGGTCAGATCTGATCACTGTATTTGCCTACCTCGACAGCATTACGCTGTGGCACTACAACGGCACCGAAGCCGGTGCTGCGGTAATGAAGAGCGTAACGCTTGGTAGTCTGCTATTTGCGGTGATTGTTTTTGTTGTGGCCTGGGCGCTAATCCGCAACTTACCGGGTTTGCTGGAGGTGCTGATCCTCTCCAGGCTCAATATGCGGCAGGGCTCTTCGTATGCCGTGACGACGATCCTGAACTACGTCATCATCGCCGTCGGGGCGTTGACGGTATTCGGCTCGCTGGGCGTTTCGTGGGATAAACTGCAATGGCTGGCGGCGGCGCTGTCGGTTGGTTTAGGTTTCGGCTTACAGGAAATTTTCGGTAACTTTGTCTCCGGTCTGATTATCCTGTTCGAACGTCCGGTGCGTATCGGCGATACCGTGACCATCGGCACCTTCTCCGGAACGGTCAGTAAGATCCGCATCCGTGCGACCACCATTACCGACTTTGACCGTAAAGAGGTGATCATTCCGAACAAGGCGTTTGTTACCGAGCGTCTGATCAACTGGTCGCTCTCCGATACCATCACCCGCGTGGTGATCCGCCTCGGCGTGGCGTATGGGTCCGATCTGGATAAAGTGAAAAAAGTGCTGCTGAAAGCGGCGATGGATCATCCAAAAGTGATGCACGATCCGGAGCCGGCGGTGTTCTTCACCACTTTCGGCGCCAGCACGCTGGATCATGAACTGCGTCTGTATGTGCGCGAACTGCGCGATCGCAGCTACACGGTTGATGAACTGAACCGCACCATCGACAAGCTGTGCCGCGAGAACAATATTGATATCGCCTTTAACCAGCTCGAAGTCCATCTGCGCAATGGCAAAGGTGATGAGCTGACTGAAGTTAAGCGTGAACTGAAAGGCGACGATCCGACGCCTTCTCAGGCGGGGTAAACCCTGTCGATCCTCTCCCCGCCGGGGAGGGGATCACTCCTCAAGTTTCTTCTCAAAATCCCGTTTGACGATCTCCAGCGCTTTCAGCACGACGTCTGGCGCAATCTCATGTTGTTCCAGCAACATGATCAGATCCACGGCCAGTTTGATCTCCTCCGGAGCGTTTTCCAGCGACATTTTATCTCCTCGCTTTAGCGGGTTAAGCGTGCCAGCACGCGCTCAATATTGTCCAGTGCCTGGCGGCAACGGGCGAGTCTGCCAGCCAGCGCCTCCACTTCTTTATGGAGTTGCTGCTGTTCGACCAGCGTGCTGACGGCGTTTAAGCGTTGCTCGCGCGCCTGTTTCATCGCCAGCAGACGACGCTCATACTCCTGATGCTGCAAACGCCTGCGCTGCCAGCGCGCAATGCCTGGCGATGCATGATCCCACTCGCGCAGCGGCCAGACGGCGCTTTCACGCGTGAGAGCGGCGATTTGCGCCGTCAGGCGTTCCGCCAGCCAGGCAACCTGCTCCAGATGGTTGCCCTCCACAGCGCGGCGCAGCGCCGCCAGATTGGCCGCCGCTTCATCCAGACAGGACTGCATCAACGTACTGCGGGTCTGGAAAAGATGGCGATCAAAGCGCGCGCCGATCGTCGCATGCTGCGCCAGCGGCGCGGCCAGCTGGCGTAATTTGTCCAGTTGCTGCTCCAGCGCGTTTAAAAGCGCAGCGTTTTTCACGTCTCTTCCCCCGGTAAATATCAGTCTGTTACATTAACCGTTCATTTTCTGATGAAGCGCGCTATGCAACGGACTATTTTACTCATCATTGGCTGGCTGGCGGTAGTGCTAGGCACGCTTGGCGTGGTACTGCCGCTTCTGCCGACAACGCCGTTTATTCTGCTGGCGGCATGGTGTTTTGCGCGCTCATCGCCGCGTTTTCATCACTGGCTGCTCTACCGTTCCTGGTTTGGCGGCTATCTGCGGCACTGGCAAACGTACCGTGCCATGCCGCCTGGCGCGAAGCCGCGCGCCATTGCGGTGATTTTGTTGACCTTTGCCGTTTCTTTGTATCTGGTGAAGATGTGGTGGGTGCGCGTGTTGCTGTTGGTGATCCTGGCCGGTCTGCTGCTATTTATGTGGCGTATTCCGGTGATTGATGCAAAACAACAAAAACCATAAACCACAGCAATGACAGTTGCAATTGTGGCGCACAGTCAGTAAATTCGGGCGTTTTCGAGCACGGGTACGGCTGATTAAATGTTAATCAGTGGTTACATAAAGTGTAAACGCGTGTACCGTGAGTAATACCGTTTCTATCAGGCAAAAATCCATGACAGCGACTGCGCAGCAGCTTGAATTTCTTAAAAACAGCATCAAAAGCATTCAGGATTACCCAAAGCCGGGCATTCTGTTCCGTGATGTCACCAGTTTGCTGGAAGATCCGCAAGCGTACGCTCTTAGCATTCAATTGCTGGTTGAGCGTTATAAAAACGCGGGCGTAACCAAAGTAGTGGGAACCGAAGCGCGTGGCTTCCTGTTCGGCGCACCGGTTGCGCTGGGTCTGGGCGTTGGCTTTGTGCCGGTGCGTAAACCGCGTAAACTGCCGCGTGAAACCATCGCCGAGAGCTATGAGCTGGAGTACGGTACTGACCAGTTAGAGATCCATGTTGATGCGATCAAGCCGGGCGATAAAGTGCTGGTGGTCGACGATCTGCTGGCAACGGGCGGCACTATCGAAGCCACAGTGAAACTGATTCGCCGTCTGGGCGGTGAAGTGACCGACGCGGCATTCATCATTAATCTGTTCGATCTTGGCGGTGAACAACGCCTCGAAAAACACGGTGTTAACTGCTACAGCCTGGTGCCGTTCCCGGGACATTAATGCCATGTCCGCCTCTTCATCCTTCAGGCCTGCGCCTGAGGGATGAAGTGTATTAACAGCATGTGCTGTGTTAGCATTATCCCTTCGTAAATCCACCTTCCAGCGTTTCAGAGCCTGCCAATGAGTTATCAGGTCTTAGCCCGAAAATGGCGACCGCAAACTTTTGCTGACGTCGTCGGCCAGGAGCATGTGCTGACCGCACTGGCGAACGGCTTATCATCAGGACGCATTCATCATGCGTATCTGTTCTCCGGCACCCGTGGCGTCGGCAAAACCTCTATCGCCCGTCTGCTGGCGAAGGGGCTGAACTGCGAAACCGGCATCACCGCAACGCCGTGCGGCGTGTGTGATAACTGCCGCGAAATTGAGCAGGGCCGCTTTGTCGATTTAATTGAGATCGACGCCGCGTCGCGCACCAAAGTCGAAGATACCCGCGATCTGCTGGATAACGTGCAGTACGCTCCGGCGCGCGGGCGTTTCAAAGTCTATCTGATTGACGAAGTACATATGCTCTCGCGTCACAGCTTTAACGCGCTGTTGAAAACGCTTGAAGAGCCGCCTGAGCACGTCAAATTCCTGCTGGCGACTACCGATCCGCAAAAACTGCCGGTGACCATTCTTTCCCGCTGCCTTCAGTTCCACCTGAAAGCACTGGATGTCGAGCAGATCCGCAGCCAGCTTGAGCACATTCTGACTGACGAGAAGATTGAACATGAACCCCGTGCGCTGCAACTGCTGGCGCGTGCGGCTGACGGCAGCCTGCGCGATGCGCTAAGTCTGACCGATCAGGCGATTGCCAGCGGCAACGGACAGCTCTCCGCGGCGGTGGTCAGCTCCATGCTCGGCACGCTGAATGACGACCAGGCGCTTTCATTAGTTGAAGCGGTGGTTGCCGCCGACGGCGAACGCGCTATGGGGCTGGTGAACGAGGCTGCTTCGCGCGGCGTTGAATGGGAAGCCTTGCTGCTGGAGATGCAAACGCTGCTGCACCGTATCGCCATGGTACAGCTGACGCCTGCGGCGCTCGGCAGCGACATGGCCCCGATTGAGCAGCGTCTGCGTGAACTGGCTCGCACCGTGCCGCCCACCGATGTGCAGCTCTACTATCAGACGCTGCTGATTGGCCGCAAAGAGCTGCCTTACGCCCCGGATCGTCGCATGGGCGTTGAAATGACGCTGCTGCGCGCGCTGGCGTTCCATCCGCGTGCGCCGCTACCGGCGCCAGAAGTGCCTCAGCAATCTTTCGCGCCTGTGGCGCCCACCGCCGTAATGTCGCCGCAGCAGGTTCCTCCTGCGCCGCAGGCTCAACCGGCGGCAGCACCGGTGCAGAACGACGCACCGCTGCCCGAATCAACCAGCTCGGTGCTGGCGGCGCGCAGGCAGTTGCAACGCGCTCAGGGAGCAGACAAAGCAAAAAAGAGTGAACCGGCAGCCGCAACCCGCGCGCGGCCGGTGAGTAATGCCGCGCTGGAGCGTCTGGCTTCGGTCACCGAGCGCGTGCAGTCGCGCCCGGCGCCGTCGGCGCTTGAACAGGCTCCGGCTAAAAAAGAGGCCTACCGCTGGAAAGCAACCACTGTTGTCACCGAGACAAAAGAGGTTGTTGCCACGCCCAAAGCGCTGAAAAAGGCGCTGGAACACGAGAAAACGCCGGAGCTGGCGAAAAAACTGGCGGAAGAGGCGATTGAACGTGATGCCTGGGCGAAAGAGATCAGCCAGCTAAAATTGCCGAAACTGGTTGAGCAGGTGGCGCTGAATGCCTGGAAAGAGCAGGAGGGCGATCGCTGGTGTCTGCATCTGCGCAGCGCGCAGCGCCACCTGAATTCGCAGGGCGCACAGAAGGCGCTTAGCGACGCGCTTAGCGAATTGCACGGTTCGACGGTTGAACTGACTATCATTGAAGATGATAATCCGGCAGTGCGAACGCCGCTGGAGTGGCGTCAGGCAATCTATGAGGAAAAGCTCGCGCAGGCGCGTGAGGCAATTATTGCGGATAACAACATTCAGACGCTGCAACGGTTTTTCGATGCGGATCTGGATGAAGAGAGTATTCGCCCCCTTTGACGGCAAGCTGCGGCTTTCCGTTTTCAACCCTGAATGTGACTTATCACTCTGGTCAGTCACCACAGCTAAAGAGAGAAGCCTATGTTTGGAAAAGGCGGTCTGGGTAACCTGATGAAACAGGCCCAGCAGATGCAAGAAAAAATGCAGAAAATGCAGGAAGAGATCGCACAGCTGGAAGTGACCGGCGAATCAGGCGCGGGCCTGGTGAAAGTGACCATTAACGGCGCGCATAACTGCCGTCGCGTGGAGATCGATCCGAGCCTGCTCGAAGACGACAAAGAGATGCTGGAAGATCTGGTCGCCGCTGCATTTAACGATGCTGCGCGCCGTATCGATGAAACCCAGAAAGAGAAAATGGCTTCTGTTTCCTCCGGCATGTCTCTGCCGCCAGGCTTTAAGATGCCGTTCTGATGCAGACCAGTCCGCTGTTAACGCAGCTTATGGAAGCACTGCGCTGCCTGCCGGGCGTTGGCCCGAAGTCGGCGCAGCGCATGGCGTTTACGCTGTTGCAGCGCGATCGCAGCGGCGGTATGCGGCTGGCGCAGGCGCTCACCCG
This sequence comes from Kosakonia sacchari, assembly GCA_900109485.1. GTDB lineage: Bacteria > Pseudomonadota > Gammaproteobacteria > Enterobacterales > Enterobacteriaceae > Kosakonia > Kosakonia sacchari_B. Next base: position 54,125 of record FOAY01000006.1, read on the forward strand.
GGCGATGTCGGAAATCGGCCACTGCGTCGATTGCCGTACCTTTACCGAGCAGGAAGTGTGCAATATATGCAGCAACCCGCGGCGCCAGGAAAACGGTCAAATCTGTGTGGTGGAAAGCCCGGCGGATATTTATGCCATCGAGCAAACCGGGCAGTTCTCGGGGCGCTACTTTGTGCTGATGGGGCATCTGTCGCCGCTGGACGGTATCGGGCCGGATGATATCGGTCTCGATCGGCTTGAGCAGCGCCTGGCCGCAGAAAAACTCCAGGAAGTGATCCTCGCCACCAACCCGACGGTGGAAGGTGAGGCAACGGCTAACTATATTGCGGAGCTTTGCGCGCAATATAGTGTGGAAGCCAGTCGCATCGCGCACGGCGTGCCGGTGGGCGGTGAGCTGGAGATGGTTGACGGCACCACGCTGTCGCACTCGCTGGCCGGTCGCCACAAGATTCGTTTTTAATCAAACGGAGGCAGAAATTTTTGCCTCCGCTTGAAAATTCCCGCCTCTGTCCCCACTTCCCCCTCAACGCACTTTTTACCTTGTAAATGGCATTGTTGAGGTTTTCCCGATGAAAGGACAAGAAACTCGCGGTTTTCAGTCTGAAGTTAAACAGCTTCTGCACCTGATGATCCATTCTCTCTATTCGAACAAAGAAATCTTCCTGCGTGAGCTGATCTCCAACGCCTCGGATGCGGCGGACAAACTGCGTTTCCGCGCGCTGTCCAACCCGGATCTCTACGAAGGCGACGGCGAACTGCATGTCCGCGTCTCTTTCGATAAAGAAAAGCGTACGCTGACCATCGCCGATAACGGTATCGGTATGACTCGCGATGAAGTTATCGATCATCTGGGCACCATCGCCAAATCTGGCACTAAAGCGTTTCTCGAATCAATGGGCTCCGATCAGGCCAAAGATAGTCAGTTGATCGGTCAGTTCGGTGTCGGTTTCTACTCGGCGTTTATCGTCGCGGATAAAGTGACCGTGCGCACCCGCGCGGCGGGCGAGAGCGCAGAAAACGGCGTTTTCTGGGAATCTGAAGGCGCGGGCGAATACACCGTCGCCGATATCACCAAAGCCGATCGCGGGACGGAAATCACGCTGCATCTGCGCGAAGGGGAAGATGATTTCCTTAATGACTGGCGCGTGCGTTCCATTATCAGCAAATATTCCGACCATATCGCTCTGCCGGTCGAGATCGAAAAACAGGAAGAGAAAGACGGCGAAACCGTGGTTTCCTGGGAGAAGATCAACAAAGCGCAGGCGCTGTGGACGCGCAACAAGTCTGAAATCAAAGACGACGAATATAACGAATTCTACAAACATATCGCCCACGACTTTACCGATCCGCTGACCTGGAGCCACAACCGCGTGGAAGGGAAGCAGGAGTACACCAGCCTGCTTTATATTCCGTCGCAGGCGCCGTGGGATATGTGGAACCGCGATCATAAACACGGCCTGAAACTCTACGTGCAGCGCGTGTTTATCATGGACGAAGCCGAACAGTTCATGCCGAATTATCTGCGCTTCGTTCGCGGCCTGGTGGATTCCAGCGATCTGCCGCTCAACGTTTCGCGCGAAATTCTGCAGGACAGCAGCGTCACGCGCAACCTGCGTACCGCGTTGACCAAACGTGTGCTGCAAATGCTCGATAAACTGGCGAAAGATGACGCGGAAAAATACCAGACGTTCTGGCAGCAGTTCGGCCTGGTGCTGAAAGAAGGGGCTGGCGAAGACAGCGCCAACCTGGAAGCGATTGCCAAATTGCTGCGCTTTGCCTCCACGCACAATGACTCTTCTGCGCAGACCGTGTCACTGGAAGAGTACGTGTCGCGCATGAAAGAGGGCCAGGAGAAGATCTACTTCATTACCGCAGACAGCTACGCTGCGGCGAAGAGCAGCCCGCATCTGGAACTGCTGCGTAAGAAAGGTATCGAAGTGCTGCTGCTTTCCGATCGCATCGACGAATGGATGATGAGCTACCTGACCGAATTCGACGGCAAACCGTTCCAGTCCGTGGCGAAAGCTGATGCGTCGCTGGAAAAACTGGCCGACGAAGTGGACGACAGCGCGAAAGAGGCGGAAAAAGCGCTCGAGCCGTTTGTTGAGCGCGTGAAAACCCTGCTTGGCGATCGCGTGAAAGAGGTGCGCCTGACGCATCGTCTGACCGAAACGCCAGCGGTGGTCGTAACCGATGCCGACGAGATGAGCACGCAGATGGCGAAACTGTTCGCGGCTGCCGGTCAGAATGCGCCGGAAGTAAAATACATCTTTGAACTGAACCCGGATCACGCGCTGGTGAAACGTGCTGCGGAAACCCAGGATGACAGCCAGTTCAGCCAGTGGGTTGAGCTGTTGCTCGATCAGGCGCTGTTTGCCGAACGCGGCACGCTGGAAGATCCGAACCAGTTCATCCGCCGTATGAATCAGTTGCTGATTGCCTAAGTTTCTGTTTTTAGTCTGACCTTACCCCTCTCGTTTCACGCGAGAGGGGTACTCCCCAAAGTAATCTCTCTCATTAACCGTTTCAGCCAGCCCGGCTTCCTTGAGCGATACTCGTTCTGGTGGTATCTTTTAACGCTTTTGAAAAATTGAACCAACTTTTGAGGGGATTTTCGCAATGCGTATTATTCTGCTTGGCGCTCCGGGCGCGGGTAAAGGAACTCAGGCTCAGTTCATCATGGAGAAATACGGTATTCCGCAAATCTCTACCGGTGACATGCTGCGCGCGGCTGTTAAATCTGGCAGCGAACTGGGTAAACAGGCGAAAGACATCATGGACGCGGGCAAACTGGTGACCGACGAGCTGGTTATCGCGCTGGTGAAAGAGCGTATCGCCCAGGAAGATTGCCGTAACGGTTTTCTGCTGGACGGCTTCCCGCGTACCATTCCGCAAGCGGATGCCATGAAAGAAGCCGGCATCGCCGTGGATTACGTACTGGAATTCGATGTTCCGGACGAGCTGATCGTTGATCGTATCGTAGGTCGTCGCGTACACGCCGCTTCCGGCCGCGTTTATCACATTAAATTCAATCCGCCGAAAGTAGAAGGCAAAGACGACGTGACCGGCGAAGAGCTGACCACGCGTAAAGACGATCAGGAAGAGACCGTGCGTAAACGTCTGGTGGAATACCATCAGTTGACCGCACCGCTGATCGGCTACTACCAGAAAGAAGCGCAGGCGGGTAACACCAAATACGCTAAAGTGGACGGCACCAAAGCCGTTGCTGATGTACGCGCAGAGCTGGAAAAAATCCTCGGCTAAACGCGTTTCCTCACCCGGTTCCCTCCGGGTGAGAATATTTCTCATCTCACCTTTCACTGCAATTGGTTCCGTTTAAACGCTTTTACGCTACAATTACCAACCATTCAAAAGGTTAAGAGGCGTGAATGAGTCAGGCGAAAACCGGCATCCTGCTTGCCAATCTTGGCACCCCCGATGCACCCACTCCGGCAGCAGTAAAACGTTATCTGCGGCAGTTTTTAAGCGACAGACGCGTTGTTGATACGTCGCGCCTGCTGTGGTGGCCGCTATTACGCGGTGTGATCCTGCCGATTCGTTCACCGCGCGTGGCAAAGCTATACCAGTCTGTCTGGATGGAAGAGGGTTCGCCGCTGATGGTTTACAGCCGCAGGCAGCAGCGGGCGCTGGCGGCGCGGTTGCCGGACGTTCCCGTGGCGCTCGGCATGAGTTACGGTTCGCCGTCGCTGGAAAGCGCCGTGAATGCCCTGCTGGAACAGGACGTTGAGCATATTGTGGTGCTCTCGCTCTATCCGCAATACTCCTGCTCAACGGTGGCGGCGGTATGGGACGAACTGGCGCGAATTCTGGCGAAAAAACGCCATATTCCCGGCATCTCCTTTATCCGCGATTACGCCGACGATACGGATTACATCTCCGCGCTGGCGAACAGTGTGCGCGCCTCTTTTGCAACGCACGGTGAGCCGGATTTGCTGCTGCTCTCTTATCACGGCATTCCACAGCGTTACGCGGCGGAAGGGGACGACTACCCGCAGCGCTGCCGTGATACCACGCGTGAACTGGTCTCGGCGCTCGATCTGCCGCCGGAAAAAGTGATGATGACCTTCCAGTCGCGCTTTGGCCGTGAACCGTGGCTGACGCCGTACACCGATGAAACGCTGAAAATGCTGGGTGAGAAAGGGGTGAAACATATCCAGGTGATGTCGCCAGGTTTTGCTGCAGATTGCCTGGAGACGCTGGAGGAGATCGCGGTGCAAAACCGTGAGTTTTTCCTTGAGGCGGGCGGCGAGAAGTATGAATACATACCAGCGCTGAATGATTCGCCAGAGCATATTGAGATGATGGTCAACCTGACGGCCAAATATCGCTGATCGTGCGCCGGGCTGAGAATGTGTTAACATTCACAGCCCATATGTTCAGCGCTTATTACAACCCATGAAATTTCCCGGTAAACGTAAATCCAAACACTATTTTCCCGTAAACGCCCGCGATCCGTTATTGCAACAAATCCAGCCAGAAAATGAAGTTGGCACCTGCTGGGTGGTCGGTATCGATCAGACGCTGGTGGATATCGAGGCGAAAGTGGACGATGCGTTTATCGCACGTTATGGCCTGAGCGCCGGGCATTCGCTGGTGATCGCCGATGATGTGGCCGAAGCGTTGTACCAGGAACTGGTGAGTAACGATCTGATCACCCATCAATTTGCTGGCGGCACCATCGGTAACACCATGCATAACTACTCGGTGCTGGCCGATGACCGTTCGGTGTTGCTCGGCGTGATGTGCGACAACGTGAAAATCGGCAGCTATGCCTACCGTTATCTGTGCAATACCTCCAGTCGTACCGATCTGAACTATCTGCAAGGCGTGAATGGCGCGATTGGTCGTTGCTTTACGCTGATCAGCGACAGCGGTGAGCGGACGTTTGCCATCAGCCCCGGGCAGATGAACCAGCTTCGCCCGGAGAGCATTCCGGAATCGGTGATTGCGGGCGCGTCTGCGCTGGTGCTCTCTTCGTATCTGGTGCGTTGCAATCCCGGCGAGCCGATGCCGGATGCCACTCTGCAAGCCGTAGCCTATGCCAAAAAGTATAACGTGCCGGTGGTGCTGACGCTGGGCACCAAATATGTGATTGCCGATAATCCGCAGTGGTGGCGCGATTTTCTCAAAGAGAACGTCTCGATTCTGGCGATGAACGAAGAGGAAGGCCATGCGCTGACCGGCGAAAGCGACCCGCTGCTGGCTGCTGATAAAGCGCTGGACTGGGTGGATCTGGTGCTCTGTACCGCCGGGCCAGTTGGCCTGTATATGGCCGGTTTTACCGAAGAGGATGCGAAGCGCAAAACCCAGCATCCGCTGCTGCCGGGCGCGATTGCCGAGTTCAACCAGTATGAGTTCAGCCGGGCGATACGCCATAAAGATTGCCAGAACCCGCTGCGAATCTACTCGCACATTGCCCCCTATATGGGCGGGCCTGAGAAGATCATGAACACCAATGGCGCGGGAGATGGCGCACTGGCGGCGTTGCTGCACGACATTACGGCGAACAATTACCACCGGACTAATGTGCCGAATTCCAGCAAACATAAATTCAACTGGCTGACCTATTCGTCACTGGCGCAGGTGTGCAAATACGCCAACCGCGTCAGCTATCAAGTGCTGAACCAGCATTCGCCGCGCTTAACCCGTGGCCTACCGGAGCGGGAAGACAGCCTCGAAGAGGCGTACTGGGAACGTTGATTTCGCTTGTTTCGCCGGATGGCGGCGTTGCCTTATCCGGCCTACAAAATCGGCATTTATACGCAGTCCCGGTAAATGAAGCACCACCGGGCAATTCAGCTCCGCAGGTCCGGTAAACGAAATATCACCGGGCAATTCAGATCGTGTGCCCGGTAAACGAAGCACCACCGGGCAATTCAGATCGTATGCCCGGTACACGAAATACCACCGGGTAATCAGACTCGTAGGCCGGATAAGCGTAGCGCCATCCGGCAATTCAGCTCCGCAGGTCCGGTAAATGAAGCACCACCGGGCAATTCAGATCGTATGCCCGGTACACGAAATACCACCGGGCAATCAGACTCGTAGGCCGGATAAGCGTAGCGCCATCCGGCAATTCAGCTCCGCAGGTCCGGTAAACGAAACACCACCCGGCAATTCAGATCGTATGCCCGGTAAACGAAACACCACCGGGCAATTCAGACTCGCAGGCCGGATAAGCGTAGCGCCATCCGGCAATTAAAGCTGTTGGTTTACCCCGTCACCGCCTCTTCAACCGGCGGTTTCTCCAGCAGCGTCAGCATGGTATTGGCGATTTCGCGTTCCCCCATCACCACCTGGTTGGCGCCGCGCTCGGTAATGTAATCCACCTCATCGTCGTAATGCGCGCGGGCAATAATTTCAATATCCGGGCATTTCTCACGCGCGCTCGCGACAATCTCCCCGGCTTCATAACCATTCGGAATGGTCAGCAGCAACCAGCGGGCACAGTCAAGATGCGCCAGATTCATGATCTCTTCATTGGCGGCATTGCCCAGTACGGCGCGGATCCCACGCTCGCGCAACTCATCCACCCGGGTGCGCGAGGTTTCAATCACCACCAGCGGAATGCCCTGTGCCATCAGTTTTTCGCCCAGCAGGCTACCGACGCGGCCAAACCCAACCAGCAGCGCATGGTTGCAGATATCCACCGGGATCTGCTTCTCTTCTTCGATGGCTTCTTCCAGCGTTTGCTCTTCCAGCGTCTCGGTTTTGTCGAGGTACTTCTCCAGCAGCGTAAACAACACCGGGTTGAGCATAATCGACAGGATCGCGCCCGCCAGCACCAGATTTTGCCCGGCCTGCGGCAGCAGCCCCAGCGACATCCCCAGGCCCGCCAGAATAAAGGCAAATTCACCAATCTGCGCCAGGCTGGCGGCAATGGTCAGCGCGGTGCGCGGCGAGTGGCCGAACAGGCGCACCAGGAAGAAGGCGGCCAGCGATTTACCGAAAATAATGATCGCCAGCGTCCCGAGCACCGCCAGCGGCTGTTCGATCAGAACCATTGGGTCGAACAACATACCGACGGAGACAAAGAACAGCACTGCAAACGCGTCGCGCAGCGGCAGAGTGTCGTGCGCAGCCCGGTGGCTGAGCTCGGATTCGTTCAGCACCATACCGGCGAAGAACGCGCCAAGAGCAAAGGAGACATCAAACAGCTCGACGGCGCCAAAGGCGATGCCGAGCGCCAGCGCCAGCACGGAGAGCGTAAACAGCTCGCGCGAACCGGTTGCGGCGCTACGCGCCATGATCCACGGTACCAGACGGCGGCCAACCAGCATCATAATGGCGATAAAGGCCACCACTTTACCGATGGTGATGCCCATATCCAGCGCCAGCGATGCCAGCCCGGCGTTGCCTTTTTCCATCATCCCGGCGACGGCAGGCAGCAGCACCAGTGTCAGCACCATCACCAGATCTTCAACAATCAGCCAGCCGATGGCGATTTGCCCGCGCTGGCTGTCGATAAGCTGCCGCTCCTCAAGCGCGCGCAGCAACACCACCGTACTGGCGGTGGAAAGACATAACCCAAAGACAATACCGGTCATAAGAGACCAGCCAAGCAGTGCGGAAAGCGCCATACCCAGCAGCGTCGCGACGGCAATTTGCGCTATCGCTCCGGGAATGGCGATCGACTTTACCGCCATCAAATCCTTTAAAGAGAAGTGCAGCCCAACGCCGAACATCAGCAGAATCACGCCTAATTCCGCCAGTTCGGGCGCCAGTTGAGTATCGGCGACAAAGCCCGGCGTAAATGGCCCGGACAGCACACCCGCTAACAAGTACCCCACCAGAGGAGAAATTCGCAGTTTATTGGCAAGCATGCCGAGAATAAAGGCCAGTACAAGGCCGCCGACAATGGTGGTGATAAGCGGTGTGGCGTGATGCATTCCGTCTCCTTTCGTTGATGCGTGGATCCCACGGTCGATGACCGTTAACTGAGTTACAGTTTATGACAATTTTCGCCAGTATGTTTATGAATAATTGTTGAATTATGAAGAAAATGGCAATTTGGCAGAAAAAAAGGCGCAACAGGGTCATCCGTAACAGAAATCGTGCGACAAGTGAGGAGAGGCAACAGAAAGCAGCGGCCAAAGAGGGATTTTGGCCGCAAGGAAATCAATGTTGTGGGCGGTTATCGGGCAGGAATATCGTCAGAATCCCGAGTAATGGCAGGAAAGCACATATTTTGTAGACCAAATCGATGCTGCTGTGATCGGCAACCAGCCCCAGTACCGCAGCGCCAAGCCCGCCCATACCGAAGGCAAAACCAAAAAACAACCCGGAAACCATGCCAATACGCCCTGGCAGCAACTCCTGGGCATAGACCAGAATGGCGGAGAAAGCCGATGCAAGAACAAAACCAATTATCACCGTCAAAATTCCGGTCCAGAACAGCGATGCATACGGTAAAACCAGCGTGAAAGGGGCAACGCCGAGGATAGAGCCCCAAATCACATACTTTCTGCCGATCTTATCGCCCAAAGGCCCGCCAATAACGGTGCCCGCGGCAACCGCAAACAGGAAGATAAACAGATGCATCTGCGCGTTTTGCACGGATAAATCAAACTTGTGCATCAGGTAAAAGGTGAAATAGCTGCTGATACTCGCCATATAGAAGTACTTAGAGAAAATCAGAATCAGCAGGATGCAGACTGCCAGTACCACTTTATTGCGTGGCAGCGGATTATTCACCACAGCTATCTTTTTACCTTTGTTCACGCGGTGCTGGGCTGCATACCAGCGGCTCACCTGCATCAGCACGATGATCGCCAGCAGAGCGGCCAACACAAACCAGGCGACGTTACCTTTACCGTAAGGCGCAACGATCACCGCCGCCAGCAATGGGCCGAGCGAGGCGCCAAAATTGCCGCCAACCTGAAAAATGGATTGCGCCAGCCCGTGACGACCGCCGGAAGCCATCCGCGCCACGCGCGATGATTCCGGGTGGAACACCGAAGAGCCGGTTCCGACCAGCGCGGCAGCAATCAGCACCGTTGTAAAATTACCCGCCAGCGCCAGCAGCACCAGCCCGCTGAGGGTAAAACACATGCCAATGGGCAGCGACCACGGTATCGGATGTTTATCCGTCCAGTAACCGACCACCGGTTGCAGCAGCGAGGAGGCGACCTGGAAGGTAAGGGTGATAAACCCAATCTGCACAAATGACAGGGAAAAATCGGCCTGCAACAGCGGGTAAATCGCCAGTAGCAGCGACTGGATCATATCGTTAAGCAGGTGCGAAAGGCTGATAGCGCCAAGAATACCGAACGAGGTGCGCGCGACCGGAGGAGTCTGCGACGTTTCACTGATTGCCATAAATACCACGTATGTTTTGTCAGAAGAGAAAAGAAGAGCGGTAATTGTTATCTGCCTAACATTACCTGCGTGGATGTGTTGAAGGAAGTCGCAACGCTAAAAACATATTTGTCTATTATTGTTCAGCATTGTAATTTCGGGTTTTTATCAATGGGTCAGGGAGAGAAGCATGAATTGGCTACCAAAGAGCATCACGTTGGCGCTAGTGGCAACGATGGGCATGGCAAGCTGGCAGGTGCAGGCATACGAGCAGGATAAAACTTATAACGTCACCATCCTGCATACCAACGATCACCATGGTCACTTTTGGCGCAGTGATTACGGCGAATATGGGCTGTCGGCGCAAAGGACGCTGGTGGACGGCATTCGTAAAGAGGTGGCGGCCGAAGGTGGCAGCGTACTGCTGCTCTCAGGCGGCGACATCAATACTGGCGTCCCCGAATCCGATTTACAGGATGCTGAGCCGGATTTTCGCGGCATGAACCTGATTGGTTATGACGCCATGGCCGTCGGCAACCATGAATTCGATAACCCGCTCAGCGTTCTGCGTCAGCAGGAGAAGTGGGCGAAGTTCCCGTTCCTCTCAGCCAATATTTATCAAAAAAGCACCGGCGAACGTCTGTTTAAGCCGTGGATGATCTTTAATCGCCAGGGGCTGAAGATTGCCGTGATCGGTTTAACCACCGATGATACCGCCAAAATCGGCAACCCGGAGTTTTTCACCGACATCGAATTCCGTAAGCCTGCTGAAGAAGCGAAGCTGGTGATTCAGGAGCTCCAGCAGAACGAAAAACCAGACGTGATCATCGCCACCACTCATATGGGCCATTACGACAATGGCGAGCACGGCTCGAATGCGCCGGGCGATGTGGAGATGGCGCGCAGCCTGCCGAAAGGAGCGCTGGCGATGATTGTGGGTGGTCACTCACAAGATCCTGTGTGCATGGCTTCCGAGAATAAAAAGCAGGTCGATTACGTGCCGGGAACGCCGTGCGCGCCCGATCAGCAGAATGGTATATGGATTGTGCAGGCCCATGAATGGGGTAAATACGTTGGCCGCGCCGATTTCCAGTTCCGCAACGGTGAGATGAAACTGGTGCGCTATCAGCTGATCCCGGTCAACCTGAAGAAGAAAGTCACCTACGATAACGGCAAAAGTGAGCGCGTACTTTACACGCCGGAAATTGCTGAAAACCCGCAGATGTTGTCGCTGCTGACACCGTTCCAGAACAGAGGCAAAGCGCAACTGGAGGTGAAAATCGGCAACACCACCGGTCACCTGGAAGGGGATCGCAGCAAAGTCCGTTTTGTGCAAACCAACCTGGCGCGGGTGATTCTGGCTGCGCAAATGGCGCGCACTGGCGCGGATCTGGCGGTGATGAGCGGCGGCGGCGTGCGTGACTCCATTGAAGCGGGCGACATTACCTATAAAGATGTGCTGAAAGTGCAGCCGTTCGGCAATACGCTGGTTTACGCTACGCTGACCGGCAAAGAGCTGACGGATTATCTCACTGCTGTGGCGCAGATGAAGCCGGATTCCGGCGCTTATCCGCAGTTTGCCAATGTCAGTTTTGTCGCGAAAGACGGCAAGCTCAACGATCTGAAGATCAAAGGTGAACCGGTTGATGCCGCGAAAACGTACCGCCTGGCAACGTTAAGTTTCAACGCCACCGGCGGTGATGGTTATCCGCGTCTTGATGATAAAGCAGGCTATGTGAATACCGGTTTTATCGATGCTGAAGTGCTGAAAGAGTTTATTCAGAAAAACTCGCCGCTGGATGCGGCTGCCTTCGAACCGAAAGGGGAAGTGAGCTGGCAGTGACCAGCTCATCAGCGTTAATCGCGGCGGGCGATATCGGCAAATTTCGCGTCCAGCATTTTTGCCAGATCGCTCGCCGCCAGTTCAATATCCAGCCCGCGTTTGCCGCCGGAAACGTAAATTGAGGCGAATTCCTGCGCCGGTGCATCAATCAGCGTCGGCAGGCGCTTTTTCTGCCCCAACGGGCTGATGCCGCCCACCAGATACCCGGTGCTGCGCTGTGCGGCCATCGGATCGGCCATATCCACTTTTTTTGCCCCCAGCGCTTTGGCGACCTTTTTCAAATCCAGTTGGCCGGCGACCGGCGTAACCGCCACGGCCAGATGTTTCATATCGCCGTTAATCGCCACCAGCAGCGTTTTATAGACCTGATCGGCATTCAGCCCCAGCTTGCGCACCACTTCATCACCAAAATTAGTTTCGTTGGGATCGTGATCGTAAGTGTGCACCTGAAAAGAGATGTTGTTTTTTTCGAGTAATTTCACGGCGGGAGTCATAGCAAATCCTTCTTACCACAGTCATTTCACGCCATAAGCATACGCCTGTGTGCCTCAACAAAAATAGTACCATCTTGCGCTATTGCGCCATCCGTTGTTGCAGCAGCGCCGGAAGATTGCCATCGCCATAGAGATGAAGCGCGCCGGCTGCCACCACATAACGCCCCGGCGGTAGCGCGAACAGGCGATCGCACCACGCCTGATTACGCTGATGCATCAGAACATCATGCAGCGGCTGGCTGAAGGTTGACGGCAAGCTGAACTGCTCTGCGGCAGGCGGCGTTTCCAGCCACCAGCTCATCATCACCTGTAACAGGCGCGCATTTTCATGCCAGTGCGTTAAGGTGTCCTGTAGCAGTTCGATGCCGTCATCGGGTAACTGGCGCAGGATATCCAGTTGGCTGGTGGTGCCTTCCAGCTCCAGCACGCTGACCTGGTGCTGCTGAGCCTCCTGCAACAGTTGATAATCGACGCCATACTCCGGGCGCAGCCCCAACCGTTGAGCCTGGGTAGCCTGCAGCACCAGCGCGATATGCCAGGCCGGGCGCTGTTCAAACTCCTCGCGCGACAGCGAAAGGGTTTGCAGCGTCTGCTCAAGCTGGCTCAGGAGCTGGGGATTCAGGCGCTCTTCGAGTGGTACTGCGGGAGGAAGGTTATCAAAAGGGGAATCGGAACCGGCAATGTCTGCTTCGACAATCAGCGCATCGGCATGACGCAGTTTTTGCAGCAGCAATTCCGGCAGCGGCGACATGCCATAGGTGCCCATATGAATACTGCCGACCAGATGCAGATGCTGGCCGCCGGGCAGCGTGATATCCATTGCTGGCCAGCGGTAGCGGCGCACACGAAGCGCGAGAAAGAAGTTTTTCAATCGTTGAAACAGAGTCATACGCGCTTTCCGGGTGAAAAATCCCATGCTAACGCGGCAGGCTGCAAGGTGCAAACCCCGCCGCCTGAACGGCGGGGTAACATTTGCGGGCTACTGGTGAGGTTTAAAACGTAGCAGACGGTTGGCGTTGCTGACCACTGTAATGGAGGAGAGCGCCATTGCTGCACCCGCCACGACCGGGTTGAGCAAGGTGCCGGTCAGCGGCCAGAGAATCCCGGCGGCAATCGGAATACCCAGCGAGTTATAGACAAACGCCCCCAGCAGGTTTTGCTTCATATTGCGCAGCGTTGCTTTGGCAATCGCCAGCGCATCAGCCACGCCCAGCAAGCTATGGCGCATCAACGTTATCGCGGCAGTTTCAATCGCAACATCGCTGCCGCCGCCCATGGCGATCCCGACATCGGCCTGCGCCAGCGCGGGCGCGTCGTTTATGCCATCACCCACCATCGCCACCTGGCGGCCCTGCTGTTGCAGGTTTTTGATCGCCTCGGCTTTGCCGTCAGGCAAAACGCCGGCAATCACCTCATCAATCCCGGCCTCTTTGGCAATCGCGTTGGCCGTAATGGGATTATCACCGGTAAGCATCACCAGGCGATAACCAGCGTGGTGCAGGCGTTGCAGGGCTTCTATGCTGTCATCGCGCAGCGGATCGCGAATAGCGAACAGCGCCGTGGCGACGCCATCCACCGCCAGCAGCACTGGCGTTGCTCCGAGACTGGCCTGCGTGGCTATCTCATCGTCAAGCGCGCGGGTATCCACATTCTGCTCTGCCAGCAGAGCCTGATTGCCGAGCAATACAGTGCGTCCATCGACAATACCGCTAACGCCCAGCCCGCGTAATGTGCGGAATTGATTCACCGTCGGCAGCGTATCGCTGCCCGCTTTTTCCACGATCGCCCGTGCCAGCGGGTGGCTGGAACCTTGCTCAAGTGCCGCTGCCAGACGCAGCGCCGCCGAATCATCGCCCTCCAGTGTTTTCACACTGACCACTTCCGGCTTGCCGCGCGTCAGGGTGCCGGTTTTATCAAATACAATCGTATCCAGCGTACTGGCGCGTTGCAGGGCGTCGGCATCGCGCACCAGCACGCCAAATTCCGCGGCGCGACCGACGCCGGAGATAATCGACATCGGCGTTGCCAGCCCCAGCGCACACGGACAGGCAATAATCAGCACGGTAGTGGCGATCACCAGCGTATAAACGATTTGCGGCGCAGGACCAGCGAAGTACCAGATTGCGCCGCTGAGCAGCGCGATAGCGACCACTACTGGCACAAATACCGCCGAAATACGGTCGGCCAGTTGACCAATTTCCGGCTTGCTGCTTTGCGCCTGACGCACCATCCGGATGATGCGCGAAAGTGTGGTGTGGCTGCCGACCGCGCTGGCGGTAAACAGCACGCTACCATCCTGCACCACCGTCCCGGCGTGAATGCTTTCGCCGATACTTTTTTCCTGCGGCACGGGTTCGCCGGTCAGCATCGCTTCATCGAACCAGGCTTCGCCCTGGCTGATTTCGCCATCTACCGGCACGCGATCGCCAGTGGTAAGACGCAATGTCATTCCCGGCTGTACTTCTGCCAGCGGCAGATTTTTCTCGCCGTCAGCGGTGACGACCCGCGCGGTTGGCGGTGTTAAATCCAGTAAGCGTTCCAGCGCTTTCGATGAACGCTGGCGGGCGCGGGCTTCCAGCATATGGCCGAGATTAATCAGGCCGATAATCATCGCGCTTGCTTCGTAATAAAGATGGCGGGCTTCCATCGGGAACCACTGCGGCCAGATGTTAACGCTCATCGAATAGAGCCAGGCGGCACCGGTTCCCAGCGCCACCAGCGTATCCATGGTGGCGGAGCCGTTACGCAGGCTTTTCCACGCGCTGGAGTAGAAGTGCCCACCGGCGACAATCATCACCGCCAGGGTAATCAGGCCGATAAACAGCCACAGAGCGCGATTGCTGTCGGTGACCATCATATTGTCACCCATCATGCCCCAGACCATGATGGGCACGCCGACCACCAGCGCGACAATCGCCTGCCAGCGGAAACGCTTCATGGTGGCGAGCGCGGTTTCTTGCTGGCGCTCGCGGCGCTTAATATCGTCTTCTATGGCTTCAGCGCCATAGCCCGCTTGCTCTACGGCACTGACTAATTCAGCGGCGGGCGCGCTGCCCATGACTAACGCGGTGCGCTCCGCCAGGTTGACCCGTGCCTGCGTCACGCCCGGTACGGCCTGCAAGGCTTTTTGTACCCGGGAAACACAACTGGCGCAGCTCATGCCGTTGATCAACAACTGTTGGCTGTCATCAAGGTCGCTGGCTGCCGGAAGCTCAGAGGGGGCCGCTGTCAGTGCTTCCGACGGGAGTGATGACTCTGTCAGCGGTTTAGCCTTTGGGTGGCTTAAGCTCGCGCCGTATCCGGCTTCTTTAATGGTCGCGATCAGCGCGTCAGCGCTGGCGCTGCCGGTGACTTCCGCTCGTTCAATGGTCACGTCCGCCTGTTCAACATCGGGGCGTTTTTCCAGGCTCTCTTTGACGCGTTTAACGCAATGGCCGCAGGAGAGGCCATCCAGGTTTAGTTCTATGGTGTGAGACATGGTAAATCTCCTTGGTTGTGATGCTTCAATACTGAGTGAAGTGAAGCTTAAACCTTCCATCAAGGGGAAGGTCAAGTTTTTAAATTACTGATTGAAAGGGATTTTTAAAATCAGTGTCCACATAGCGACCACACTTTGACAAAAGTGCCTGCTTTACAATGACAAAGCCCCGCTAAGGAGCGGGGCTTTTATTATGGCAACAGGCTTAGCTGATCTCTTCCATAATGTGTGGCTGGAAACGCATCGGTAGGGATGAAATTATCTGGTAGTTTTTCACGCGGGCCGCGCTTCGTTACCAACTTTTCCACACTGTTCAGTGTGGTAAATGTGATGCTGCATTCAAAATTCTGGCACTGATGGTACTGACGGATCGTCATCTCACTGAGACGGCGACTGGTGCGTGTGCGAGCGACAGCACCACAAATGGGGCAAACAAACATGATGGCCTCCCATGGCGGGAGTTGAACTCGCTGTTATTATGGCTTCGTTTATTCAGTCTCTGCAATCCATTCCGGTATTTTGGCTTCCAGCTCCAGGCGGGTTTTAAATCCGCTGTCATCAATTGAATGTGCAGCACGGGCGATAATCCAGTCCTGAGAATCAATATCGGATTTAAACCCCGCCACAGTTCCATGCATTTCCGGGTAGAGATCGGCTCGCCCACGGGCCAGTGTTAACGTAAATTCCGCAGCACCCCGTTTGAGCTGTTGCCATTTGGCAGCAGCAGCGCGCTTTGCCGCTGTTTCACTGATGTATGTTTTGCGTAATACATAAACGTTACCGTCCTCACCCTCCAGATAATCCCCGTCTCTGGCGCTGCTGCGTGGTGGCTTTTTCTTTTTCGGCTTGCGGCTTTTGACCGTTACTTTTTTCTTTTTGCCGAATTCCAGATCCAGCCAGTACGCCCTTACGCCAGTATAGGCATCACGATCGGCAATACGAAATGAATGGCGATCACCGCTTGAACGGGTGATTGAGAATTCCGGCAGCGGTTTACCACTGGCGCTGACGCCACCGCCGGGAAGAATAAACAACAGGCTGCCATTTTTGATTGTGGCGATGGCACCCAGCATTTCCGCCATTCTCGTCAGGAAAGACATATCACTTTCCTGCGTCTGGTCGGCGTGATCGATCTCAATGTTGATGAGCTGCTCAGAAATAACCGGCGTCAGTTTATACCGGTGCGCGATGACGGAAATGACGCGCTCAACCTTAACATCATGCCAGGACACTTCGCGCTTTGTGTTGAATTCATCCCTGAAATCAGCGCTGCGTGCCGTAAGCTCCAGGCGATCAGGCGGCCCGGAATGCGCCACTTCATCCAGGGTATAAATCCCTTTATAGACCAGCGGCTCACCACGCCAGCCGATGGACACTGACAGTTCCGCCCCGCGCGGCGGCAGCTGCAACTGGCCGTCACTGTCAGCAATAGTGATCGTCAGTTCGTCGGCTTCAAATCCCCGGTTGTCGGTCAGTTCCAGTGAAATAAGCCGGTCATCCAGTATGGTCAGTGCCTTGCCTCCAAGCATGATACGGAAAGCCGGAACCGGTGACAGCTCATCCTGAAAATCCTGAAATGTCTGTGCGCTCTTATCCAGTTGTGCTTTGGTTTTGTTGATTGCGTCTGCTGACAGTGCCATGTGAACTCCTCCGGCGCTGATAGTTTCATGCGCGCGCGAAGCAGAAAACTGTCGTTTGTTGTCGCAAACATCCGACATCCGGCAGTGCGTGTCGGGCGTGTTTATTTTGTGGAATATAGCCCCGAACTCACAACATGATGGCGGTACAGCATGACCGACAACTTTTTCCACGGGGCGCGTGTTAAGGAGGAAACCGACCTCCAGACAGCGATCAATGACATTGATTCCACGGTCATTGGGCTTGTCGCTGTTGCGGATGACGCCGACCCCGAAACCTTTCCGCTCAACACGCCAGTGCTGCTGACGCGTGTTATCACGGCTCTGGGGAGTGCAGGCAAAACAGGTTCCCTCTACAAATCCCTGAAAGCCATTTCCGACCAGGTGAGCACCCGCGTAATTGTGGTGCGCGTCGCGGAGGCGAAAGCAGGAGAGAATGAGCCAACGCAATCCCAGCTCATCATCGGTGGCACGCAGTCTGACGGCAGTTATACCGGGATGTTTGCCCTCCTGACCGCCGAACAGAAAACCGGTTATCGCCCGCGCATTCTCGGTGTGCCTGGCTATGACACACAGGAAGTCACCGCGCAGCTGCGAGTGATCGCGAAACAGTTACGTGCATTCTCTTACAGCTATTGCGATGGCTGCGAGACTATCGCCGAAGCGAAAACCTACCGTGAACAGTTCGCTGAGCGCGAGGGCATGCTTATCTGGCCCAACTTCATCGCCTACAACTCACAGACCGGCATGAATGAAGAGTTTCCCGCCGTCGCCTACGCGTTAGGGCTTCGCGCGCTGATCGACAATGAACAGGGCTGGCACAAGTCGCTATCCAACGTTGCAGTCAGGAATGTGCTCGGGATTGCCAAAGATGTTTTCTGGGCGCTTCAGGCGGAAGACTCGGACGCTAACGAGCTGAACGCCAATGAGATCACCACACTTATCAAACGTGACGGCTTCCGTTTCTGGGGCAACCGCACCACAGATACGGATGAATACATTTTTGAGGTCTATACCCGCACAGCCCAGATTCTGGCGGACAGCATCGCTGAAGCGCAATTCACGACTGTTGACACGCCACTGACGCCTGCAAACGTCAAAGACGTGGTGAGTGGGATTAACAGCAAGCTTCAGGCGCTGGTCACTGAGGGCAAACTGACTGGTGCATCCTGCTGGTTCGATATCGTTGATAACCCGACGACCGGCATCCGGCAGGGTAAAGCTGTGGTGCGCTACAACTACAGCCCGGTGCCACCGCTGGAAGATCTGACGATGATTCAGACGTTTACCGATCAGTATTACGAAGCGGCATTTTCATCCCTCGGAGGTGCGTAAATGGCGATCCCTAAAAAAATTCGCTTGTTCACGCTGTTCGTCAATGGCGTGAACTACATCGGGAAAATCCCCAGCGTGACGTTACCGAAGCTTACCCGCAAAACTGAGGATTTTCAGGGCGCCGGTATGCTCGGGGCGGTTGCTGTGGATCTGGGTATTGATTCTGGCGCGCTGGATGCCTCAATGGTTGTTGGCGGCGTGGTTGAAGAGTTGCTCCTGAAATACGGTGGCGACATTGACGAACTGCGCCTGCGTTTTGCTGGTGAGATTTACAGCGGCGGAACCAGTTCCCTGATGGAAGTGGAAATGCGCGGGCGTATTACTGAGATTGATCCCGGTGATGCAAAGCAGGGTGATGACACTAACCACACCTACGCCATCAAAAACACCTATTACAAGCTGTCAGTTGATGATAAGCCGCTGCTGGAAATTGACCTGCTGAACTTTATCTACAAGCGCAACGGGGAAAATCTCTACCCGGATCGTATTTCTTCCGCGCTTGGCCTGAATAGCTGACTGCTTTCACTTAACCCTTTAACGGTGGCACAGGTTGCCACCCAGGAGATTGACCCATGGCTGTAACACTGACGAAACCCATCAAACGCGGTAACGATGAAATCACCGTTGTGACCATCACCGAGACGATTAAACAGGCTGGTTCACTTCGTGGCCTGCGCCTCGTTGACGTGCTCAATTTCGATTTTGAATCCACCTCAACACTGCTTTCCCGCGTTACCTCGCCAGCGCTGACCACGGCGGATATTGCCGCAATGGATACGCAGGATTACGTGGCACTTGCCGAAGAAATTACGCCTTTTTTGACGAAAGCGGCGCCATCCGTACCGAACGCGGCGGCGACGGCGAACGAATAAGGGAAGCTCTCTTTAACAGCGTTGAGGATCTGATTGCCGATATCGCTGTCATTTTCCACTGGCCGCCCTCTGTCATGTATGACATGGAACCGCGCGAACTGATGGCATGGCGGCAGCAAGCCGCCATCCGTAGCGGCAACCATGAGGATGAAGCCGATGGATCTTAATATCCGCGTCGCGTTCAGTGCGATCGATAAACTCACCCGCCCGACCAGTGCCGCCAGCAAAGCTGTTGGCGGCCTTGCCGAATCACTTAAAAAAACACAGGACGCAGTTAAACAGCTCGACAAACAAACGTCAGCGTTTGACAAGCTGCGCGCCCAGGCCAACGACACCGCGCAAAAACTCAGCCGCACGCAACGGGCTTTCGATGGCCTCAACCAGAAACAGCGGGAAGGGGGCCAGCTTACTGAAGCCCAGGCGGCACACCTTGAAACGCTGCGCGGAAAGATCTCACGCCTTAACCAGACCTACAGCCTGCAAACCACCCGGCTACGCGAAGCATCACAGGCTATCCGTCAGCACGGCGTTAACCTGACCGCCGGAAGCGGCGCGGTGCAAAGCGCCCTGCGCAGAACTGAGCAATATACGCAGGCGCTGGAGCGGGAACGCCAGCAACTGGCCGCGATTACAAAAGCCCAGGCTCAATATGCACGGGCAAAAGAAACCGGCGACAAATTACGGGGCGCAGGGACGGGCATGGCCCTCGGTGCTGCCGCTGCGGGCTATGGTGCAGGGCGCTTTTTATCAACGCCGATTGGTTTTGATACCGATATGTCGCGCGTAATGGCGCTGACGCGGATGGATAAAACCGATCCCCGGTTTAAGGGGTTGCGCGATCAGGCCAAACAGCTTGGTGCAGACACTGCATTTTCCAGCAGTGACGCCGCGCAGGGCCAGGTCTTCCTCGCCATGGCCGGATTCACGCCGGAGGCGATCAAGGCCGCGCTTCCCGGCGTGCTGGATACCGCTATCGCCGGTGGTGCGCTGAGTGGTGATATTTCCCTTGGGGAAACAGCGGATATTGGCGCCAGTATCCTCAACCAGTTCCGTCTACAGGCTGGTGATATGGGACGCGTGGGTGACGTGCTGGCCGGAACGTTCACCAGAACAAGCACCAACCTGCGCGATCTCGGCGAAACAATGAAGTATACCGGCCCGGTGGCCGCCAGCCTTGGCATCAGTCTTGAAGAAGCGGCCGGGATGGCGGGCATGCTGGCGAAAGGCGGTCTACGTGGCAGCGACGCGGGCACCGCGATGCGCGCATCATTGAGTCGGCTTGCAGCACCGACCGGCGCAGCATCCAAAGCGCTGAAAGAGCTGGGTGTATCTGTCGCTGACAGCACCGGTAAGATGCGGCCCGTTGAAAGTATCCTCGTCGATTTGTACAAGGCAACCAAAAAATATGGCTCCACTGACCAGGTGAGTTTCTTCAAGGATATCGCCGGAGAGGAAGCTTTTGTCGGATTGCAGTCGCTGGTTAAATCCGCCGGCAGTGGTGATCTTCAGAAGCTCATCGCAGAACTGAAAAAGGCGCAGGGTGAATCGGCGGGCGTGGCTAAAAAAATGTCGGATAACCTTGGCGGCGATTTGTCCAACCTCAGCAGTGCATGGGAGGGGCTACAGACCGAAATATCCGACACGGTGAATGGCCCGTTGCGCAGTCTGATTCAGTGGCTGGATGAGACAATCACGCGTGTGGCCGGGCTGGTCAAGGCAAACCCCGAGCTGGCAAAGACGCTGTTAATCGTTGGGGCTGGCGCGCTGGCATTAACGGCGGCGCTGGGTACGGTATCGATTGTCACAGGCATACTGATTGGCCCTCTGGCAAAGTTGAGGCTGGGCTTCACCCTCCTGACCGGAGGGAAGGGGATATCAGGCACAGTTGCCGCGCTTCGCACGCTGGGAACCGTTGGCGGCCCGGTGCTTGGCAGAATGAGCGGCTGGGGCGCGCTACTCGGTTCATTTTCTAAAAGTATCGGTGGCGTAACCGGTCTTTTACCGGCGTTGCGCGGGGGGCTGCTCACCGCATTCCTTTCGCCTGGCGCGGCAGTCGGCTCACTGGTGAAAGGTATCGGCGGTCTGGCATTACGCCTGACCGGGCTGCCTGCCATCTGGGGGCTGATCACCACGGCGGTATCGGCCCTCGGCGGTGTGCTTTCTTTTTTGCTCAGCCCGATAGGGTTGATTGGTGCGGCATTTGTGGCAGCCGGGTTGCTGATCTGGCGGTTCTGGGAGCCGATTAAAGCTTATTTTCTTGGCTTTTTTAGCGGCGTCTGGCAGGCGCTTACGCCGCTACGTGATGCGTTTTCCGCTCTGTCACCAGTCTTTACCCTGATTGCAGGCGGCATTCAGACCGTGTGGGGATGGTTTCAAAAACTGCTGTCGCCGATGCAGACCAGTAAGGAAACCCTGGAGCAGTGCACCAGTGCCGGTGAGACGTTTGGTAGGGTTTTTGGTTTCGCGTTGCAGGCGCTCCTGACGCCGCTGACCCTTTTGATAGAGGGGGTAGGGTGGGTTCTGCAAAAGCTGGGGCTGATCCCGGCAGGGCTTGATGAAGCGAAGCGAAAAGCGGAGAGCCTGACCCCTAAAGCGCCGGTTATGTACGAGTGGGATCCCCAGCAGAAAAAGATGGTTCCCAAAAGCTGGAACTGGTCTCCCGATGCCCCGGCGAAAACGCCTCCTCCGGTTACCACTCCGCCTGTCATCCCCGAATCCGGAACGGCGCGGCGTCTCAAGGAAATATCAGATAACACCAAAACCACGGCGGATAACACGAAGAAGATCGGCCCTGGCGATATCGTCTTCAAAAACCTGCCGCAGGCGCTGGCATTACGTGGCGCGTATCAGGAGGCGCGGGTGATCACTCAGCCTGTGCCGGGTGTTGCAGCATCGGCGGCTGGCGGGGGGCTGTCCGTTCCGGCAGCCACACAAAGGGCTGTTGCTGCGCCGGTTGCTGCACCTTCCGCTGCGCCGGTGTTTCAGATCAATTTCAACGACGTGGGAAGTAAGTCCGTGCCGGAGCTTGAAAAAATGGTGCGCGATGCCGTCCGGGATGCGCTGGCCACCACCAACAGAGCTAACCGCGGTTCGTTCCGCGACCGCGATTAAGGAGCATTTTTATGATGATGGTCTTTGGGATGTTCGTTTTTATGCTGCGCACCACGCCCTATCAGCAGTTGCGCCACTCGCAGGAGTGGCGGCACGTTAAAAACGAAAGGGTTAATCAGTCTGCCAGCTGGCAATACATCGGCGCGGGCGACGATACCGTGACGCTGGAGGGCGTGCTTTATCCGGAAATAACCGGCGGTAATCTGTCCCTTTCTGCACTTGAAACGATTGGCTTTGCCGGTCGGCCATGGCCGCTGATCGAGGGGGAGGGGAGAATTTACGGGATGTATGTACTGACGCGCCTGGAGCGGGGTAAATCTGAGTTTGACCAGTACGGCAACCCCAGAAAAATCGAGTTTACCCTCAGCCTTAGCCGTGTCGATACCGATTTCAGGGAGAAATTGCAGAGCGCATCTGTCAGTGATGCGCTGGCCGAGTTAAAAACCAGCGCAAATAACGCGATAAATCAGGTCGGCAATTCGCTTAAGGGATTGTTTTGAAAAGTCAGTATCGAATTTATCTGGTCTACAGAAGTGTTAATGAATGTCTGGCAATAACCAGGCGTTCAGGCTCAGCACTTAATCTGTATTAGCTTAGATTTGACCTGACACAGCTATGGCACAGAGCCAAACCTAATCTGACAGGCAGCTTTGTGCCAGGAGCAGATGTTGCTAGTTTCAGCCTATGTTAATCAACGGAGAGCAGGTCAGGGAGTACAACAGCTCCCTGATAATCATTATATTTTTTCCTGAGAATTATCGGAGGAGTCATAAAGATAAGATATATTGTAAATTGATCTATATCTTAACTTGACCGTGAATGCGTTATTATTGCTCCTCAAGACTTTATAAAAGTCTTCATACGTTTTTTTGCACTGAGCTAATGAAGCCACGCCTGCACCAAGTGTTAGAAGAGTATTCATCTCGTCCAGCGGTACCGAATCTCCTTTCCTTGGGTTCCCATAAGCAAAACATTCTTTATTAAAACCAAAATAATTAACAACCTGTACCAGTGCATCTAAATTACCACCATCAATTTTCCTGCCATTTAGAAAATATTCAATATTTTCAACATACCCTTTTCCATTACCGGCATTGTAAAGATAAAAGCCATACTCATTCTTTCCCGGCTCAACGGTTGGTACAAGCGTAATGTAAGGCTGAACTGAAATCTCGTAATTATTTTTTTGCAGCCAGCCCATGTAAACCGAGAGACCCAGCGCACAGAGCGCAATGATGACACCGCATACCGAGACAATTAGGCTGGTTATTGCAAGTCGATTACTACTTTCCATTTTTCTCTCCTTTGTGCCAGAGGCGGACATTGCTTACATCGCGATATGCCGGTTTACGGGCAGAATGTCAATCATATTCGGGGAACCCAAATTCATGACATGAATTTTATCAGTTGCTCATCTTGTTAAAAATTTTATTTCTTGATATTATCCCAGAAATGGGCAAAGTTTTTTTCATTAATTGACTTAACCTTAGATTTTCTATTTTTTATTTTTTTAATTTCCTCCTCCACCTCTTCGGGAGTGATCTTCATATTATCTTTAATCTCCATTATCTCTGAAAACCCATACATATAGTCATCAACTAGTTCCTCTTCTTTAATTCCTCTCAGTACCTCAGGGTGAATTTTCTCCGGGAAATTAATGTATTCATTAATTTGAACTATTAAAATTTCAATTTTTTCATCTGAGTCATATTCTTCTGCGATTTCATTTGCACCTTCGGCTTTTGCTTTCTCGATAATCTTCTTGATTATGACTTTTACTAAATCATATGTAGCGTTTCCAATAACACCGCTTAACGCTGCAACACCGATAAATACCAACCACTGTTCTGATGGTATCAATGAGGCATAACTGTTAACCTTACCGTTTGATTTAACTTGCTCTTCGAAAAATTGTCTATACCTAACCCCCATTTCATACGTATGCTCCGAGCGTTCAAGTACAGCGTCATAATCATCAGGACAAGCTTCCCCACAAAAAAGACATTTCTCGCCTGCGTACAACTCAGCACACTTAAAACATAATTTTATTGAACTGTTCAACCTAAAACTCCTATCAATGTTTTTTAGAAAGACTGCGCCCGCATTTACCAAAGCTAAAAAAATGGGTGAATCTTATGTAACTTTATTATTTATATGAAAAACAAAAATTACAAAAATATATTAGTTCGTATCAGTATAATATGAATCATCATGACATTTGAAGAATAATAATCAACATAGCTCATAACATGAAAATATTACGACGAGGGTAACACTATGCATGAGCCAGACAGCTCTGCCGCAGCTAAGCTTCCGCTCCTCGCTCTAAGCAGACTGTCAGATTTGATTGTGTGCTGCCGGTGAAAACTGTCAGCTCAAGTCTGAGCTAATACACTTAATCGTAAAGCCAGCGTCCAGCTTTAGCTGAATTAATCAGCATCCCGACAGTGAAATCCGGAACCTGCACAGGTTCTGTTTTTTTGAAAGGGTTCAGGGATACGGGAACATCCGGGTAATAGGTCTTGATAGAGAAAGAGCCTTGCTCTACGTCAAACTCATCAAAGAACGCATTCATTAACTCTTCAGCTTCGTCATCATCGAAATTTAAATCAGTGTCTAAATCCGTTTCGGGAGTCAGCGTCGGTTTTTTGAAGATGTAGGATCCCGCATGCTTGAGGACGAATGCATAAATGCGTTGCTCAATATCGCTTACCATATCTTGTCATTGCCTCGCGCAATCGCGTTGTAGTGAGTCACAGTATTAAATGCGATCGTTGATACGTCAGCGGCCAAAATTATCCAGCCAACAACCGGCACAGCACGGCCAACAAAGGTGCCGATTTTTGCCACCATGCGTATTTTTAATGTTGAAGGAGGGTAGCCGCCGATAACGGAAGGGAGTTTGATGCCGAGAGGGAATTTCGCCTTGCCGAACACCTTGCGGGAGGCTTCGGAAGCGTAGGAGGTACCTTTTATCGCGCCGCCGGGTTTAGTGCGTGTTGGTACCACATTTCGCCCTGACAGGATCGCGATGATGGCGGCGAAATCATCAACTCCAAGCTGGTCAGCAACCTGCTCACAGAAAACCATAAACAACAGTTCGCTGGCTGTGAGGTTAGAATGCTCAGCATAAAAGTATGTTCCATTAAGTTGTTCAACAGTATCCATTTGTTATCGTCCAGTGAGAAGCACAACGGCATTAATCCTGGACGATAAATTATGGTGAGTCCAGCACTTGTCACTACTTACCGGCAGGTGGTTCCGGCCAGCTCATATCTGGCGCGGTGGTTGTATCAACAGCATTCACAGCGTCGATATAATCCAGCACAGTATTCAGTTTCGTCGTTTCCGCATCCGTCAGTGTTCTGCCAGCCTGCAATTTTAGCTGAATGACACTGATAGACTGCATTGCAGTGTCAACGAGTTGCTGTGCGTACAGCCCGGCGGTGGCGACCTCTGCCGCATGTTGCGCGTCAGTATCTGTCACCCACTTGCTGCCATCCCATTTGTCGTATTGTGTAGCCGGTGCCGCAGTGACAAAACCATCCTTAATCGCGCCAATATAATCAATTTCTGAAGCTGTAAGGTCTGATGTTGACCAGACCGTTTTGCCGCGATGGTCTTCTTTTGGCTCCCACTTATTTCCCGCGAATACAGGTATGTAACCATTAGCGGGAGCACCGGGATCGATATCTGTTGAATGTGCCGGGAGACCAATGCCAACATGCAGATACTCATCACTTGATCCAGTGTATTCGCCGGTTTGTGCTGAGAAGTTATAAACGGTGATATTCCCTTCCCGGGTAGCAATTTTGGTTTTATCAAGCACTGCTGAAGCCATTATGCAGCCCTCACGATGTAGTTAAATGCGACGTTACGCGGACGGGTCTCACTGGAGGAATCCCCCTGCCAGGATGAGGCAACCCCCATAGTTGAGTTTGCATAACCTAAAGCACCACCACTGTTTGTGCTTTCTTCCATAGTGCCACCATCCCCTGCTGATGCCTGAGGGCTGTATTTCACCGCTCTCGAATTACTTTTACCTAATGCCGCCCCCGTCCAGAGAGACAAAGCATGTTGGTGTTCAGTAAATGCATGCCCCTGCGAGGACAGCAAAGCACGTCCGGCGTCAACGCCGCGCCCGTCATCCCAGCCGCGAATGAATTCGCCACGCAGGTCAGGCAGCACAAGAGCGGGGTAAGCCAGTGCCAGTTTCGGATATTGTGCGGCGGTAAATGTCGCGCCGTTGCACTTAAGCCAGCCTGCGGGCGGTGTGGATGCAGGCCACGGGACAGGTGTGCCTGCGGGCAGCGCTGAGCCATCTCCTAAACCAAGGTATTCAAGAAGAGCCGCGACCGATTTTCCCGATAACGCAGTGAGAGTGCTGTCAAGCGGCTGCTTTCCCGCCAGGGCATTTGTCATGGTAGTGGCAAAGTTCGGATCGTTACCCAGCGCGGCGGCCAGTTCATTCAGCGTATCCAGCGCCGCCGGGGAGGAGGCCACTAATGTGGCGATGGCCGCTTTAACAAATGCGGTGGTTGCCAGTTGCGTATCGTTTGCCGTCTGTGCTGCCGTGGGCGCTTTGGGGGTTCCGGTAAAGGTCGGGCTGGCAATCGGCGCATATTGGGTGTGCGGGTTGCTGGCTGCAATATGCTGACTCAGCAGGTTATCTGCATAAGTTTTTACCTCGATCACCCTGTTATCGACGTATTGTCGTGTTGCCAGCACCACGGCAGGATCAATCTTCAGCGTGACTGCGGATGTGGACGACACGATCAGTACCATGCGAATGGTCTGCGTACGCCCGCTACCTTCCTGTAACAGTGGCTTATAGGTTTCCGGGCAGTTAGCCACGGCAACCAGCACGCCGCTGTCGTCATAAAGGCCGATTTCACGGATCCAGTATCCGCCTTCGTTTTCCGGTATCACCTGCTCAGCGATAATCTGGCTGCTGTTGTTAGAGTCGATCGACAGCATATTCAGTGCTGCGATGCGTTTCTGGTTAATCAGCGTAGTCTGCGCCGGGTCAGGCGTTGGCAATACCCCATTGGCGTCGCCAACCGCCATCTGCGTGATATTGAGTGTCGTACCGAGTGCCGCCGCATTCGCCAGCCGCGCGGCGCCCTGATTGGTCAGAATGGCGAAATATTTTGCTGTCATGCGTTCACTCTCGTGTTTTCAATCAAATGTATGGCCGAAGCCGGGTAGTAATCACCGCCAACGGCGATCTCTTCCGGCAGGTAGGGATAAACCGTCACCGCTGCGCCATCAAACGTGGCGGCACCAACGTATAATTCACCGGCACTCTGGAGCTGGATCGACAGCCCGATCAGGTGCCTGCTCAGCGGCTTCGCATCCTGAATCAGCCGCTCAAGCTCCTGATACGTTTCCTCGGTGATGCCCTGTTCCTGGACGCCGATATCCAGCCGGAAAGTGCCCGGCTCTTCGCCGGTCTGCCACCATTCACTTACCCGAATCAGAAAGCCGAACGGCTCCACAACACGGCGCAGCGCGTGGATGGTTCCTTTCTGCCGATGAACCATAAAGGCGGCTCTGATCACAGCGCGCTTTGTCTGTTCAGACCAGCTTTTGTCCCAGCGATCAACTGACAACGCCCAGGCGAGATAGGGCAGGAATATCACGGGGCACTCATCCGGATCCCAGAGCTTGTGAAGCTCGACGGGGATAGCGTTAATCCTTGCCGTGGCGGTTTCGGTGCGGCGCAAAAACTGACTGGTGGTGGGTGGCAGCAGGCTGTTACTCATTGGTGCCTCCCTGGCTGACAGTGACGTCAACGCACACAGCTGATTGCGTGTCATCGATCACGATATCTGCGGCAGGGGTTGTCAGTTCAACGCGCTGTACACCCTGAACATGTAACGCCGCCATCACCGCGCTGCGGGCAACATCCCGCCCGATTTTCCCCTGGGCTGCCAGCCATGCTGTCAGTGAGTTCTGCGCAGCTGTCAGAATGGGTTCGGATTCCGGTCCCGGATAGAGATAAAGCGTGGCGTCAATCTCATAGGTGACGATCTCCGCACTTTGTACCGTAAGACGATCACCCACCGGGCGCCGGTCTTCTGCTGACAGTGCCGCATTCACGACAGCCAGCAACTCCGGTGAAGCCGTGCCATCACCTTCAGTTGATAACACCGACACCACAACCACGGCAGGAGAGGGGCTGACTGCTTTTGCGTCTGCCACTTTGCCGCTGGCGCTTCTGGCGTAGTACTCGTAAGCGCCGGTTGGCCCGGCCACGCTCAGACCTTCAAACGCGGTTTGCGCGCGCAGGCGCAGGGCCGTATCACTTTCCATTACGGCATCGCTCGTGTCTGTCTCCGGTGTGATTTCAAGTCTGGCGGTGTTGAGATTGGCGGCCAGATTATCCAGATCGGTGGACGCGGCGTGACTCAGCATGCAGGCGGCAGCACCTTCGTTTATCTGCTGGCGTAACATCATCTCCCGGTATGCTACGACCTGCGCAATGACATTCAGTGGCTCAGATTCGAACCCCAGCGCAGCGGTTATTGCAGACTGCTGATCTGCCGGGAACGCGGCGATAATGACAGCTTTTACATCCAGTAAAATCCCCTCAAAATCCAGCGTTTCGATAATTTGCGGCTGCGGCAGCTGCGATAAATCAACCGTTGCCATGACTGTCGCCCCTGAGTGTTATGGTGGTGGCCTGCTGTTCCATGGTTTCCGTCAGCATGCCTGACATATTCGCTGTTACCGCGCCGCCCGCAGAGAAAGCCACGTCCACGGTGCTCAGCGCTATTCGTGGCTCCCACGTTGCCAGCGCGATGACGACCGCGCTCATCAACTGCATGCGGGTAACGTTGTTCTGTGGGTTATCGATAAGATCCTGAACCAGCGAGCCATAGTTACGGCGCATCAGCCTGGAGCCAATCGGGGTGCGGAGGATATCGCTTACCGACTGCCAGACATGATCGGCATCCGTAAGCGTTCCCGTCCCGTCCGGGTTCATACCCGTATAGCGCGCTGTCATTGCGTGCCCTCCGTCCAGCTCCCGCCCCGCTGCACACTGCCGTGCTGATGGTTGTCCACCTGCACACCGTTTGACGTGAACGTCCCTTTGCCGTGAGTGAAATTCCCCTCCAGATTGCCACCCTCCGAGACGGTGAACGTCCGGGTTTTCAGCAGGCTGGTACATTCGACAACCGGCGTATCCAGAGTGACGCTGACAGCCGCTTCCAGCCTGGCGGTTTTGATTCCGGAGACAGTCAGCGCCCCGGCGCTGGCGTCGTAATGAAACCGTGCGCCGTCCGGTGCGGTCATGACCATCTCGGTTGCCGATGCACCCGGAGCCGGATTGTCGTTGCTGTACAGGCTTCCGCCAATAATGGCGGTTTCGGGGTTTCCGCCCATACACAACAGCCAGACCTGTTCACCCACAGCAGGGGGAAGCCATACACTGAATGCGCCCGCGCGCTGCGCATTCCAGCGAAGCCAGGTGGTGGTAAGTCCGCCGCTTTCCACGCGCACGCGCCACCGGCTCACATCGATCTCAGTTACCGTGCCGGTGCGGACAACGTTTTCCAGCAGACGGATCAATTCAGCAGCATCCACTATTGCACCCCCAGCGAATCAATCACCTGACGGGCGATTGCCATGCGGTCAGCTTTGCTCAGCCCCAGCAACTGGCGGCGTGGGTAGGTTGCCACCGCACCGCTTTTGTTCACTTTGTCGCGCAGGCCATACTGGTGCACGCGGGCAATCCTTGCGGCCACCCCGGAAAAGCCAACAGTCGCGCCGTCAGCGTCAGCGCGCGCTTTCAGAAACCGTGCCGTTCGCAGACGGCGAAACATCGGGTCGGGCTTCGTGGTATCACGGCGAACTTCCGTAAAACTGACATCGAGATAGCGCTCAATGTCTGCCCGATAGAAAGTACGCACCGCACCACGCTCTTCATCAAACCCCGTGAGCATTCGGCCACGACTGCCCCGGCTGGCCTGCCAGTTTTTCAGGCGGCGGGTTTCACCGTTCCAGACAAAACTGATGCCAGCCTGTGAGCGCAGAACGCGTCGGCTACGCTTCTCAAACTTGCTGCCGTCCGGGGCTTCCTGCCGTCCGATGCGCTGGCTCTGACTGCGGCGAAGGGGGGTGGCAATATTTCTGGCTGTGCGCAACCGGCCCGCCGGTGCCATTCCGGCCAGGATGGTGGCAAACACATCATCAAGCTGCTGAAACAGCGCGGCATCATTACTCATGGCATAACCTCACCGGCATCCGGATCGAGGAAAACGGCATCCCACTCACCATGGCAAAATCGCGGGCGGTCTTCCGGCAGATGTGTCGCCACGGCAACACCACTCTCATTACTGACCATGACGCGCTCCCATACCGGGAGCGTAAACAGGATATCGGCTGCGTCATCGCTCAGTATGTCGGCCTCAAATTCAATTTTTCTGTTGCTGTCAGGGTTCAGAAGCAAATCGGGCTGATGCTTCCAGACCCAGTCCAGCAGGGGGAGCATGAGATCATCGACATGGCCGGGAAAATCCATCGCCAGCACTTTGATTTCGTAGCGGTACATAAACGAGCTTTCACCGGTTGCCTGAATCTCAATGCTGCCTTTCTCCGTCCAGACCGTGATTTGTTCTGGCCTGGCTCTGCACCAGTCATTACCGGCAATCAGCGCCCCGCGCAGCAGTTCTGTTTTTTTCATGGTCTTGCTCCTGTAAGCCCGGTTTGCGTGCTCTGCTGTGCCCGCCGCTGTTCGATCTCGCGGATACCAGCAAAGTTGTTATTGCCCTGCCCGATAGTTGCCAGAAGCGGCTTGATCCACAGCACTGCCCGGCAATACGTCAGCCCGCCGGGGGCAACGGCACCACCATCGGCTGTGTCAGGTTCGCCGGAATCGGGGTGCATTGCGCTGGCACGTAAACGGTTTGCGTACGAGAGCAGCCCGTCAGCGATATGAGCAGGAACAGGCAGATCACAGGTTTTCTCACGGCGAAGAATCTCCCGGTATTCAATAACGGTTTTTTCGGCATCGGTGGCGACCACGGCGTTAGCGGTGGCCGCTATCTGCGCCACCTGGTTAAAACGGTTCACGTTGAATGCCTGAGTGGCGATCACCTTCCCCTGTAGCGCGTTGTCAGACTGCAACACGCGCTTATCGCTTTCCGCCGCATTCAGGTCTGCCCTGGTGGAAACCAGCCCCACGGCGAGCATGGCGATAATTACCAGCGCGGTTACGCCTGCAATGACCGTAACGCGGTTCATTTCTGACCCCACAGGCACACCTCGCGCTCAACTTCGCGACGGTTCATCAGCCCTTTCCACTTTTTACCGCCAGCGTAAATCCACTGACGCAGCCCGTCACAGGCGGCCCTGTAATTACCTGCATTAAGCTGGCGCAATAGCGCAGAGCGCTCAAACGCCGTAACACCAACGTTGTAGCTGAACGTGATAAGCGCTGCCTTCTGGTACTCACTGGCTGGTACTTTTACTGAACGCTCAACAGAGCTGGCAAACGGCACCAGGTCTTTTTGCAGCAAATCCCGGCATTCGGTTTCGGTGTATTTTTTCCCCGGAATAATGTCCCTGCCTGTGTGCCCGTAACAGACAGTAAGCACGCCAGCAACATCGTAGTAAGGTGCGTACCGGACGCCCTCCAGTTCAGGGATCATCGTCCCGGCAATAGCCAGCGCGCCAGCGCCGGTCATCCCTGCCAGCTTATTTCGCAGTGCGGGTGATATCGCCATTATTCACCTACCTTTTCCAGCGCCTTGACCGCCACCTGCACTGCCGCCGGGCGCTCATGTGAGGGCTTATCTTTCACCTCGTTGAGGTATCCGCTCAGCATCTGCGTTCGCTTTTCATCTTCCTTACGGCTACGACGCGCATCCAGCCGCCCGCTGACATAAGAGGCCAGGGAAATAATCAGCCCTGCTGCACCAAAGAACATGTACACCAGATCCTGTGTGGTAAATCCTATCGCTGCCGCCAGCGCGGCAAGCCACGCAAAGATCTGCGTGAAGATATTCCCGGAATCATTCATTTTCATGCGCTCCCGCCTCGCTACATGCGTAAGCCGACCCGCCCCATACCCGGTTGATTAACTCCATAGCTGTACGGTCTCCGTGGCTGCCGGTTCGCTGACCTCGGGTAATTCAACCTCCTGACCGGCGGCCAGAAAAAGCTGGCCGGAAATGCCCTTGTTGGTCGACACCACAGCCTCGGTCACGCCTCGTGTCAGGCCGTAATGCCGCTGACACAGCAAATCCACGGTATCCCCCTGTAATGCTTTGACCTTCATCAGAAAGCCTCCGTGAAATTACGTGTGGCGCCACGAATATCCGCAATAGCCCAGCGCACATCGCGCCAGAGATCCTGCGCCTGGGTGGACAGGGCAACGGCGCGTTTTTCACCGGCATCACCGGTGGTATCCACGTCGCGAAAAGTCTCAAGCAGAAGGGCGCGGGCGCAACTGAATACCGCGCGGCGGTAGCGGTGGATTTTCACGCTCTGCCCGTCAACCTGCATGGCCGGGATGGCGACCAGCGAGGCATAACCCGCAGCAATCTGTTCTGCCTGCCATGACGCCAGCTGTTCTGATACGTGGATCACCGCTTCGGTCACCACATGTTTGAGACGGGTGGTGGTCACAGCACCATTGATACGCATTTCAAGGCGCACATCGCGCAGGGCGATTTCCGGCCAGAACGAACCGGCAGTGACTTTTTCGCCACCATCATTGACGTCCGGCACATCTTCCGCAGAAGGTGTGACGGCGCGACCCGCTACAAAGCTCATCGTGTAGTCTCCTGAAAAGGTGGCGGTGAGCGGACGGAAAAAAGTAAACGCCAGGCGCTACAGATTTCCGCCCGCGCCGCCAGCGCACGGGGCGCAAGTCGGTTATTTCGTCTTCTCTGTCGGCGCTTTTCGTTGTCTGGTTTGTCCACCTGACTTCGCCCCGGAACGCGCTTTTGCACTTGTGTTGCGCCGGGGGCGGGATGCTGGTTTTTCGGCGACGGTGGAAGGTTGTTCTGCGATGCCGTCCGCTGTTGCGGAGGCTGGCGCCGCGCCACCTGAACCGGCGTCAGCCGCTGCACTACCCGCATCATCTGTTGCGCCGTCAATGGAACCGGTTGTTTCGCTGGCTTTTTTAACCACACGCGCCAGGCGGTCGATCTCTTTTTTCACCCCTGCCCCGGCATCAAGCGTCAGCGCCTGACGCAGCAGGGAAAGGGCGGTTTCCTGCTCTTCGGCTGTGCCGCTTCGCAGTGCAAACGCCCTCGCTTTGCAGAGCTTGGCGCGAACCACATCCGGCATATCGCTGTTTGCGGTGATCGCTTCGACGTCATCGAGTACCGCCAGATAGGGCGTGATATCGGTGCTGTCATCGGCCTTGACCTGCACCAGAATGGGATCGCACATTTCATCAATCAGTACGGTGGCGGGCGTGCGGTTAAAGCGGTCTGGCATCAGCAGGTTGTGGGAGACGACATAGCGCCCGATACGCACGGCCAGCGCGTAATCGCCCGCGTCTACCGCCCATACCATCAGCGTGGTGATCACTTCATCCTGCCGTCCGCTGCCGCCTGCCAGTGTTCCCTCGATCCAGCCCTCATAATTGGGTAGTAACTGGCGCTTCATGGCGGCTTTTGCCTGGTCGGACTGCACTTTGCGCAATGCACTCTGATCCATGCGCAGCCGGTGCAGGATTTGCTCATGCGCGGTGCGCGCCGTGTCGGTCTGCTCGTCGGTTTTGCCATGGCGTTCAGCCATGACCTTCTGGAAATGTTTTTGTGCCGGTGTCAGCATGGTTCTGTCCCCGAGTGAAGCGGGCCGCAAGCGCAGCCCGCCCGGTATTACGCGCTGCCCTCAGCCGCTTCGGCGAAGGTGATCCCGTCGATAAACGCCACTGCGCCATAGTCTTCAACAATGAAATCGTCATTGGATGACTGGTAAGTTGCGACGCGGTTGTACTCCGACTCTTCCTTGATACTCCGGCGCAGGGAGCCACGCTGGAAGTAGAGCGACAGGTTTTTGAACGGCGTGATGAGAATGCCGTTGCCGGGGAAGTAGGGCGCGATGAAGGTCGGCATATTCCCCACTCGCTCCTGCGACACAATGAGCTGTCCCGCCAGCATTTCCGTATTGGGGTTGGTCTGGCTCATGGCGTTGATGGTCGGGAAATTGCTGGTCGTCAGCAGGTCGCCAGCGAGGATCACCACGTTGTCAGGGTTGCGCTTGTGCCACTCATCCATAAGGCTGTTTTTGGCGTCGTATACCGCTGCCGTCAGGTTGCCGTATGTCCCGGTGGCGACAATTTTGTTGTCCTGATCGCGGGACGTGACTGTCACGCCCGTGATACGGCGATGCGGGGCTTCATTGCGGATTTTCTGCAACCAGCCGATGCCACAATCCTGCAACAGCGGATTCGCTGCGCGATCAGAAGGATCGGAATAGCCTGCCCCGTTGAAACCGATCATGATGCGGTCAAGTGACATCTGACGGGCCATTGCACTGCTGATCAGCGGCTGAAAGTTTGGCTGATGCGCCCAGGCATCAAGCTGTGCGTACGAGATACCGTAGTCGTAGTTGGTCTTGCGGCAGAGGTAGCCGTAAGGATCCATGTTGTCACTGGATGCCGGATTGCGGCGCGTGGTGGTGCTGTTGTTCACTCCGGCCAGCGGCCCTTTGCTGCCGATCAGGATTTTCTGGCCGATCTGCTCATCAACGCCGAAAACGTTAATTTGTTTCAGAAAGGCGTCGCTTTCCTGCGCGGCGGCCTCAAGGCGCTGTTGCGCAGTCGGATCAACGCTGAACTGTGCCGCGACAGCGGCGGCTGTCACGCCGTTAAGCTGCGCCTGCCGTGCCACATACTGATCGAACAGTTGACGGGTATTATTTCTCATCTCTTTCTCTCTCGTTGCTGATATCAGTAGTCAGCCAGCTGCGCGTTATCACCACCGCTGGCAGGCGGGCGGCGGCTGAAGTTGCCGTCCGTGGTTTCAAGTTTCTGGCGCAGTGCAGCCAGATCGGTTGTCAGCTGCTGAATGGCGGCTTTGTCCTGTGCGCGGCCCTGCTCAACGCTGCTGAACTGATCGCTGAGTTCAACCTGTGACTGCGCCACGGCCTCAACAGCCTGATGCACCTGGCTGAATCGCTCATCGTCGGTCTTCTGACCTTTGCCAAGGATGCCCATGACGCGGGAAAACCACTGTTTGCTCTCATCGCTGCGCTGACCGGAAAGCTCGATCACTTCCGCCTCAATGGCTTCGGTGAACATCGGCGGTTCCGCCTGCTGGTTGTTAAATGCCATCACCTGCGCACGTTGCTGAGCAGCAAATTTCAGGCGTTCAGTGCCAAGGCTGGCGGGCGTGTCTGTCATCGCCAGACCCACAACATAAGCCTTGCCGTTAAGTGCAAACTGCGGGTGCAGCTCAATGCTGGAATAAACCTTTTGCCCTTTGTCGGTCATAGGTTTCATACGGCCTGAGTCTTCAATCTCCGCATAGAGCGCGGTGCGACCGGCCAGCGGCCCGTCGGTAATATCCTCGGCGCTTAATGCGGTCACATCGCCCATCGCCCCGAAATCACTGCCCGGATAAGGCGAGAGGTAATGTTCAATGTTGACGCGCGCCCCGTAGACCTCCGGGTTGTAGTTCGCTGCTGCGTCGCGGAGATGTTCCGGCTTAATTTCGCGGCCATCGACGGTGGCCCCGGAGACAGCAACACGGAATTTTTTGCGGGTTTTCGTTGTACCAGCCATGTTCGTTTGCTCGTTGTGGGTGAGTTCAGCGAAATGATGGCAGGGGCGGCATTGCCGCCTCAACGCGTTGTTGTTGTAGGGGAAACACAACAACCAGAGGTGCGGGAAAGCATCCGCGCGCGCGGGTTAATCTCCCCGGCATACAGCGAGGAGAAGCGAATGTCGGTTGAGGAAGCGTTTATCAGGCAGCGGGCAAGACAACTCTACTGGCAGGGTTACCCGCCAGCAGAAATTTCACGCCTGATGGGGATCAATCAGAACACAGTCTATGCCTGGAAAAAGCGCGACGAATGGGACGATACGCCGCCCATTCAGCGTGTCACCACGTCCATTGATGCGCGTCTGATTCAGCTGACCGGCAAGGATAAAAAGACCGGCGGTGACTTCAAGGAAATCGACCTGCTGACACGACAGCTTAAAAAGCTGGATAACGGCACCCCGGCCACGCAGCCGAAAAAGAAGCTGCGCAAGAAACAAAATACCTTCTCGGAATCGCAGATTGCGGCGCTGCGGGAAAACATTCTTGGCTCGCTGCACTGGCACCAGCGCGGCTGGTTCGACAATCACCACCACCGCAACCGCGCCATACTGAAATCCCGCCAGGTGGGGGCCACCTGGTATTTTGCGCGCGAGGCGTTGCTGCGTGCGCTGTCTGACGAGGTGAAATACAAACATCAGCGCAACCAGATCTTCCTTTCTGCCAGTCGCCGTCAGGCGTACCAGTTCCGCAGTTTTATTCGTTCTGCCGCTGAGGAAGTGGACGTTGAACTGAAGGGCGGCGACATGATCCAGCTGGCGAACGGCGCAGAGCTGCATTTTCTTGGCACCTCAGCCGCAACGGCGCAGTCATACACCGGCAATCTCTATTTTGATGAGTTTTTCTGGGTAGGGCAGTTTGCCAACCTGAAGAAAGTGGCCGGGGCAATGGCAACCCTGAAAGGGCTGACACGCACCTATTTTTCCACACCGTCAGCAGAAAGCCACGAGGCCTACCCGTTCTGGAGTGGTGAAGCGTTTAACAAAGGCCGCAGCCATGGCAAACGGATTGAGTTTGACACCAGTTGGAAAACACTCAACAGCGGCCTGATGTGCCCGGATAACATCTGGCGGCAGATTGTCACCCTTCAGGACGCCATCGATCACGGGTGGGATCTCACTGACATTGAGGAAATTCAGCAGGAGAACAGCCCGGAGGAATACGACAACCTGTATGGCTGCGTGTTCATCAAAAACGGCGAAACCGCTTTCGATTACAACCAGTTGCTGAGTTGTGGTGTTGACGGGTTTGACGACTGGCCCGACTGGAAACCGTACGCCATGCGCCCGATGGCAGATCGCGCGGTGTGGATTGGCTATGACCCCAACGGTGCCAGCGGCAAAGGTGACAGCGGGGCAATATCGGTTAATGCGGCGCCGCTGGTTCCCGGCGCCAAGTTTCGTACCATCGAAACCCAGCGCATACGCGGCATGGAATTCGAAGCGCAGGCGCAGCTGATCATCAACATGCTGACCCGCTATAACGTCCAGCACATCGGTATTGATGGCAGCGGCATCGGCGAGGCGGTTTATCAGCTCGTGAAGAAGAAGTTTCCGGCGGCAGTGTGCTACCAGTTTTCGCCCGCCAGCAAGCGCATGCTGGTACTGAAAATGCTGCAAATGATCCGCGCCGGTCGCTGGGAGTATGACCGGGGAGAGTATGACCTGATCACCGCATTCAGTGCGGTGCGAAAAGTGGTCACACCGGGCGGCGTGATCACGTATGACACTGACCGCGCCCGTGGCGTCAGTCACGGTGACTTAGCCTGGGCGACCATGCTTGCCACTATCAACGAACCGCTGGGCGCTGACGGCGGCAATACCATGACCGTTATGGAGTACTGACTTTGAGCAGAAAAAAATATCCCCGCGCGCGGCAGCATTCCGGGGAACAGACAGACCTGGTTTCTGCACTGAAAACCCAGCCGGGACTGAGTTCTTTCACCTTTGACGGGCCATGGCCGGTCACGTCATCTTATGACCTGCTGGACAGCATGTATTGCGCCAACAATGGCCGCTATTACGAAACGCCGATCAGCTGGTATGGACTGGCGCGGCAGTTTGGTTATGCGAGCTGGCACCAGTCTGCGTTGATGTTCAAACGCAACGTGCTGGCCGGGTGTTTTATCCCGCACCGGTTGCTGTCCCGTCAGGTGTTCTCTGCCTTTGCGCTTGACTGGTTTGTGTTCGGTAACGCCTATCTTGAGCTGCGATCAAATCTGCTTGGCGGCCCGCTGGGGCTGCGCCATTCACTCGCCAAGTACACCCGGCGGGGTTCCGATCTCGATACCTACTGGTTTATTCAGGCGGGCCTGGATGATCACCAGTTCAGGACTGGCTCAGTGTGCCACGTCATCAACCCGGATATTCACCAGGATATCTACGGTATGCCGGAGTATTTTGCAGGGCTGCTGTCGGCTAACCTGTCGCACTCGGCTGACAAGTTCCGCAAGCTTTACTATGACAACGGCAGCCATGCAGGTTGCATTGTTTACGTGAACAGCGCCATTGCCGATCAGGAAAGCCTCGACAAGCTCAAGAAAACGCTGACGGATACGCGGCGGGGTGGGGCATTCAAGAACATCCTGCTGCATGCGCCAGGCGGCGGGAAAGACTCGGTTCAGATCCTGCCGTTCAGTCAGATATCGGCAAAGGATGAGTTTATCGGCGTGAAGTCGGCAACACGCGACGATATTCTGGCCGCGCATCGCGTACCACCACAACTGATGGGCGCCATCCCGGAGGGTAATGGCTCGTTTGGCGATGTGGAAAAAGCCGCCAGGGTATTTGCCATCAATGAGCTGACACCCGTGATGGAAGCCATGAAACACGTCAACGACTGGCTGGGTGAGGAGGTGATCCGCTTCAACCCCTATGCACTCCTTTCCGAAAGCGCCTGAACATTCCGGCAGACACCATCAGGAGTGGTGGTGTCGCTTCTGCACTCCCGAAAATCCTTCTAATTTTTTCACCTTCCGCTGCCGTCCGCCGCCTGTCGGGCATCATTTTCCGTACCCCTAACCAGACGCGCTGTAAACCGCTCTGAGGCGGCATTTTCTCACCCATCCCCGCGCAAGACCGAAGCGAGCGCGCGGCCATGCAACGCGTCTCAGGCATCAGATCAGAGACAATCCGGCCCTTGCCTTGCCCCCCAAAGCGCGCGCTTGCTCCCCCGCCTCGCCTGCGCGCTGAACGTGCCTCTTTTTGTGCACTTTTGAAATCAGGCCGGAGTCACGCCAGAACTGACGTGAAATAGGATAAATAGCATCAAAAAAATTGTGCAAAGCTGTGCACACTCTTGCAGTAATTGCACCTAAAAAAATGAGTGGTCGTTGTAAAATTAAAATATGTCAAAGGACGGATGAATTCTTAAATCATCTCCTTTTTAGTGGTAACTCACGGGGGATACTTAAACCTCCAGAGGACTTACGTTTGTTCTCCTCATGATGAACGCACATAGATAAGTAAATTATGGAATTTCTTACAAGCTCGAACATGTCATATAGGCGAATCATGAAATCCTCTTCAGATATATGAAGGGAAAATTTTGAACGTTGCTCTTTGTCTTTTGATTTCATCGTGAGATCATCCAGCGCTTTAATTAGAGTATCTTTTTCAATTAGTAAATTTTCAAGTGATGTTGATCTGTCGTTAGAGGCTTTGTCTTTTATAAGTTTAGATGTGATTGATATTTTTTCTTTTAACTCGCTTATTTCTTTCTTTATTGCTTCATGCTTTTTGTTTTTATATGGCTCGTCAGATTGATAAAGTGTAAAACCAAAATCATCTGAAATACCAAAGGATTTGTGTTCTATTGCATTTCTTATATCTGAGAAAGCCTTCATGTCTGGGTCTAACCAATAGGAAAGTTTATCATCAATCAAACCTTTCGGGTTGGTGTCTCGGAAATCCTTGAGAATATAAAAAAGGGCATGTACAAAAATGTTATCACTTCCTTTGATTTTTTCATTGGGTTTTAATAATCCATTTGATATATCACCAAAGACATTTTGGAAGTATATTTTAGAACCAACATCTCTTAACCCAAGATATGCATTGAGGAAATATGCAATTTTGTCAAAAATTGAAAATAGAGTTTTGAATGCAGATTTAAGGTGCTGCCCTTTAATATTTGTCAAAGAATAACTAAAGTCCTCTATATGACTATATGTTGAGTTGAAGAAATGATTCTTATCATCTGGTATTGATTCTGAAATAAATGTCAAATAACGAGCATAACAAAAATCATTTTTAATCTCATCATATAGTCCGTGAAAGATGAGTTCTTCATTTAATGTTAAAATATCGTTTATCTTAAAACTCATGTCAGGAAGTGAGAATATATCTTGGAAAACCAGATCAAATGTATATATGTCATTTAAATCGTTGATGAATAATCTTTTTTCTGCACTCCATTCTAGATAGGCTCGATTGATTTTTGTTTTAACTTTCTCTACATAGCTCTTATCTAGCTGAAAATCTTCTTCAGTGAAACTTTCTTCAAACCATCTGTAGAACCTCATCAACTCACCGTCATCATGATATGCAGAGCGTTGGGAACTGTGAAGCTCGTCAATCTGTGCAAGGCCTGAGTTGATTAGTTTATGAGCGTGGTAATAATGGTGATATCTATGTGAGTCGTCGTAAAGACAATTTGCGATCTTAAGTTCGTTAAGGGCTTTACGGATAATGGCTACTGGATTATTATCAATTGATATTGCTTTATCCCAATGTTTTCTTCCACATAAAATACGACCCTGTGAAACTAGATTATTTGCAAGATTAGTTTCAACCAAACTTCGTAACTTTTTGTTGTTTTCATCTTGGGCGTCGTTTGATTCAAGCAGGTGCATTGCCTTTCTATAATGTAAAATACCCTTTGATACCTCATCAGAATACCAATTGCTATTTGTTATAATGTTGAGGTGGGAATAGCAATTTCCTAATGTATAGTGGAAGCTGGCGTTCGTTAAATAATGGTCAAAGCTAAAATCGACACGCTCTAGTGAACAAATAAATAAATGGATGTCATTTTCATTCCTTTCATCAATTAGTTCATCAGCGCGGCGTGCCAGAAATTGCATTGTAGCATTGTCGATAATGATTGTTTCGCTCATGGTTAAACTGGATGATTTTAAAATATATGTGAATAATATGGCACTGCTCTTATCGAATATCAAGGGGGGATATCTTCAGTACAACGCACGGGCAAGACGTATTGCTTTGTTTTTGATTAGAATTCTAATTATTCTAACTGGTTATAGGTCAACTGCACTTTACCGCTGCTTTCCAGCGATTGAGCAGATTACTTGTTTTGTTTTTTGACAGCGTTCTACGCCAATGCTTATTTGAACCCGTAATAACCAATTCTCCCGTGCGCGGGTTTGCACGATACACTGTATCCAGCGCGGTGACTTCCTCCCCGCGCGCCAGCTGTATGGCCTGCACTCGACTGATCTGGATTTTTTTGATCTGCGCCCATACCAGAATCTGTCCCGCCAGTGTTTCTACTTTTGGCGTAAGGGCTTGCTCTCGCTTCCGTAGTTCACATGCAGCACGCAGGTAACTTTCGGCGCGTGCCTGATCATATTCCGTGTGCTCACATGACGTAATGGCGTGCGCCAGCGCCTCAAACTCTTCGGCGGCTGATTTTTTCCGTTCCGATTTGTGGTTTCGGATGCTTTCAGCAATGCGTTTTTTCTGTTCGCGCGTTAATTGCCCGATCGCGATTTGCTCTGGCCCATCCGCGTCATCTGACACCGCTATTTCTGACGGTGCTGCCGGGGGCGGAATTGGTTGTTTTTTCGCCTCGGTACAGTTATTGACACGAGTCCAAGAGGGCGCAGGCGCGCCCTGAAGGTCAACGGCCAAACCCGTGCCGTCTGAAACAGGGGGCTTCATCTTCACGATGCAGTAGGTTTTAAGGCGGGTGATTACCGGTTCAATGTTGACCGCTGGCATTACAAGGCCTTTGATCAAGTTCTGGTATTCGCCATAGGCGTTGGGTTCATCCTTCATCTGATACCAGATGCGAACGACCAGGTTTTTACGTGCGACAAATGCGCCGCCCTGCAACTGCACATACTGCTGCCAGTCGCCAGAATCGGCAGCGCGATGAAGCTCGCCGAACAGCGGATTTATGCTGTCTGCCAGCGCCTGATCGTGCATCCGGCGCAGTTCGCGCCACACGGAAACCGGCGCGCCGCCTAAAAATTGAAATTGACGAATGCCCCAGCAGGAGGCCCAGGCGGTAGCGTGTTTGGCTGTCTCTTTTAGCGGTCTGCCGCTTTCATCGTCGGCTTCGCCATCGAGTGCGTAGCCATCAATATTTTTAGAGATGTATTTAACGACATAGCCTGTCGCGCTGCCTTTCTCCGGATCGATATCCTTCATTTCAAAGCGCGGCAACTTGCCATTTCTGCCGCGTAGTTCTTCGGCATCTTCGCGGGTGGCGTAGTCCTGCATTACCTCGCGCAATTCGCTGACGTGCTCCGGGGCGGTGAACAGCAACCCGTGCCAGTGTGGCGTTCCATCGTGATGGGACTCTGCCACGCGAAGCCCGAATACGGGGATTTCTCGGCGGGCCAGCTCTGCGCGTATCTGCTGCCAGATGCGGTTAAGATAGCGCTGTGCCGTGCGTGGGCTTGTGCCGCTCCATTTGGCATTACGATGCCCGAACATACTCCACGCGTGATAGCGTGACGGTGTGGTCAGGGTAAAGAAGTTTCCGGCAAACCCATTTTCATTGGCGATTTTTTCGAAGCCACCAATGCGCGTCATCAGCTCAATGCGCCGTTTTTCCGGGTTGGAGATGCTTTTATCTATCTGCTCAATCAGCGATATGCGTTCTTTTGTGTCCTGATCTTCCAGCTCCAGCTTGCTCATGATCGCGCG
This sequence comes from Kosakonia sacchari, assembly GCA_900109485.1. Lineage (GTDB taxonomy): Bacteria > Pseudomonadota > Gammaproteobacteria > Enterobacterales > Enterobacteriaceae > Kosakonia > Kosakonia sacchari_B. The sequence goes on from FOAY01000006.1 coordinate 96,890, forward strand.
GCTACGTTTACGCCGTGTATCCCACTCGCTGACGTGGTGTTTGCTGCAATAGGGAGATATGTCGCGCTTCACGTCACCAAACGCGATATGCAGATGCTCGCGCCAGCGAACTGCGTATTTTCTTAATATGCGATGCCACCAACGAGAATCCAGCATTTTACTGATCGCTGTGGAGAGTTCGTCGAGGCGCAACTTGCGTTTGCCCGAGCCGGGTGGCGTCTGACGAAAATAGAGAGTCAGGCGCGCGGCTTCGTTATACAGCCACACCGCTGACTGGCGGTCATCCAGTGCCGCTATATCGTCGTTTACTTCGCTGAGAACGCCTGTCATGTAGATGGCGATATCCTGCGCCATCAACTCCACGTCTTCGGCTGAGTAATCCGGCAGATTATTGAACCGGCGCGTTAATTCCCCCAGGTTCTTAAACGTGTGGTAGAGCGTATTGAGTTCACTGTATGCCTCGCCATCGCTGTCAACCGGAATGGCATATTGCTCAGTTACAGACTGAATATGTGGCAGATCACGCCTGACGATATCCCGCACGGCCAGCCTGGCAATATGGCGGCCTTTCATAGAGTGGATGCTGTCAATGCGCACTGCCAGACGGCGGCGAATGAACAGCGGGAGAGGTTGAAGGGTACGTTTAACCCAGTCTAAAAACTCCTGCTCTTGGCCCAGCTCAACGAGATCAACAGCAGGTGTCTTATCGACATAAATGGCTTTTCTTGGTTTGTTCCACTCATAGGCGTACCGGGTAGCATCATCAGAACTACCCGGAAAGGGAGGCGGTGGTGAAGGGGCGCGACGGCCACGGTTTTCCGTAGTCATTTTGTTGCCCCGATGCAGCAGAGCGCTTTACTCATGGATGGAGTTCAACGCACTTTTCACAGCCATTAGCAGGATCGAAACCAATCCACGAGGCGTATGGTTTGCTGTTCGAAACGGCGATCACTTCAGTGGCTTTTTTCCCATCGCCAGCAGCAACGCCGATCCCCCGCGATGCGCTGATGCGGTGGAGGGTGAAAGCGCGATACAGGGAGGAAACCAACATTGTGTTGGCGTTGGATGCGATAACCGGGAAGCCTTCCGCTGCCAGTCGTGTTAGCACGGATGCCAGGCAATACTGATCGTCCTCACTGAATCCTTTAGTGTGATACGCAGAAAACACGCCGTCATACGGTGGATCGCAGTACACAACATCGCCGGTCTGTACCATGCACAACGTTTCTTCAAACCCTGCGCAGATAAAGGTTGCGCGTGTGGCTTTATCAGCAAATGCACGTATCTCGGCTTCTGGGAAATAGGGGGTTCGGTAGTTGCCATATGGCACATTGAAACCACCGCTGCCGTTATAGCGGCAAAGGCCACGGTAACAATGGCGATTCAGGTACAGAAAATAAGCCGCTCTTATGCTGAGCGGCAAAGCAGCATCCTGATTAAATGCGTGCCTGACGTGGTAGTAGTCGTCAGAGGTGGGATAGCTTTCGAAAACGATCTGAGCCAGTTCAATGAACCCTTCGCAATCGCTGGCAATGGTGCGATAGAGATTAATCAGATCGGGGTTGATATCAGCGACGAGATAGGCCGGATAGTCAGTTGCCATCATCACAGCGCAGGAACCCGCGAAAGGTTCAACCAGACGCTGACCGCCTGCGGGAAGATGCTGTAACAGGTCGGGCATAATGGCGGATTTATTACCCGCCCATTTCAGAATGGTGCTGATCATTTCTTACCCCGGAGATGTTTGTTTTTTGATTCGCTGATGGTCTGGCACGTCACACACAATTCCACCCCAGGCACGGCAATGCGGCGGGCTTCAGGTATTGGCGCGCCGCAACAATCACAGGTCAGGCGGGAAACGGAAGTTAATTTGCTGCGGGCGTTCAGGATGTGGCGTTCCCGCTCCTCATATTCGTGTTGCTGTGCAATATCAATTTCGTCTGCCATCAGAGGATCTCCCCGATAGCATTGGCTACGTTGATAGCCTCTTGCCGCAGAAGCTCACTGGCTTCTTTGTAGCTGAGCTGGCGGCTGGTAATTCTTCCAGCCAGCGAATCCAGCCTCGCCGCCATGGCTTCCATACGGGCGCGGCGTTCATCCATGCGGGCGGCAGTCAGCAGATCGTTAAGGCCTGCATCATCGGAGCCGATTTTTGTTGTGCGGGTTTCGATATTTCGACGTTGCATTTTTTTAAGCTCCGTATACCGACGGTGTAGAAGGGCGTTGCAATTCTTCAATGCAGTGCTGACGTAAGTTCTTAACGAAATCTTCAGCAATAGAACCGTGTGCAGATAATGTTATTTCGCCGTCACGTTGGGTTTTTATTGTTAGTCCCTCGTTTTCTATAGCTGGCAAAATAATATGCAGAATGAAATTAAACTGATCTCGTCTCGTCATGATGTTTTCTCTTTTTAAAGATGAGTTAATCCGCCATCGCTTTTTAATCGATGGTGAGAGCAGGAGCGATTTTTTAAGACCGAATTACTTAACCAGTTTTTTAATTAATTCGACCAGTGCGGTAGCAAATCCTTTATTAATATTTTGGACATAAACAAAAGGCTTATTCAGTCCTTTGATAAATTGAACTTTCGTCGGTTCGGGCTTAAAAAATCTCCCGTCCGGAGTTTCGAGCCATCCGCGCGAGTTCTTAAAGTGCGTGACCTGACAGCCATTGCGCAGGAGGCTTGCCAGTGTTGGGCCGTCATCGTGCATTATTGCCCCCTTGCTTTAACATGCTGTCTACCGTTTGGATTGCTTCGGCCAACGCGAAATCGCGGCCAAAATAATTGCCGTCATTAGATATAACATACGTATTTGACATTGTTACGGGGTTACGCGGGCATTTTTGAATAGTGAACCCGCGATATACATAACTATGTCGGCTCAGTTGAATTAATTGGCTCATTAACGTGTCCGCTTATTATTTGTTATTAATAATCAGACTCGCCCGGATTGAGTGGCGCGACTATTCCTCTTTAATACGGTGTGCTTATTACCTGTGGTGCGGCGGTAACTTGCCTTATCACGCATTAATCTGTCGATATAGTGTTTTTCTTCCGGGGTAACCAGGGCGCGGCAATGAGCTACGGCCTCCCAATATTCCTGAAGCATAATAAAACGTTTCGGGCGTTTAGAGCCGGGCATACCTTCGCGGTGAACAGGCAACTGAGCACGATCCATCAGGTTGCGCACCGATTTCAGTGTGCGTCCTGTGAGGTAGGCAAATTCAACCGGCGTCACAAAGATCTGTTTCTGCAACTCTTCAGTGTTCATATCGCGGATGCTTTCGGCTTGCGAGGTGGACATTTTGCATGTCCGGGCTACGCGCGCTGGGTCTAACGGAAATTGTCTGTTCGGGTCTGGGATTAAAGTGTCTTGCATATCAAACTCCATTGTTTCGTTAAGAATTTGGCCGGGACTTTTACCCATGCCCGGCGCATGGTTCTGTGGTAGCATCAGCAAAAGCTAGCTGTTACAACCTTCTGATCATTCGGCGATTTTTAAAAACTTCAGTGGAAATGATGGGCTGTCAGAGCATGAGAAAGAATCGTTGTCCGTTGGGCCAACGATACTTGCATGATCCGCCAGTACGTCTTTCATCCAATCGAGCACAGCTAATGCTTGTTTGTAATCGCCACCCTTAAAAGTTACCAGGAGGTTGTTGACAGCTTTCTGTACGTTTTTTTCATACAACTGAGCATCAGAGGGACTGTTAAACATGTGCATATACTTTGTAATCTCCAATAAATCTCTTACTGAATGGTCGTGGCGCGTCGTTAATGATGACGGAGCAACTGTTGCACGTTCAGCCAATACCTTTGCCAATCGCCCTGAATGCATTGCTGATGCTGAAAAATTCAGAGATAGTATTGGTGACGCAGCGTTTTATGACGCCGCAGGGGTGCCTATCGACCAGATGCATCTAAAAAAAGGTGTCTTTCCACCTGCTAAGTCATTCATCAATGTAAAAGTTGAGAAATAAGCCTTTAGCGAAGAGCGTCAGCCAATCCCAGAATTGTTGAAAAGTCAGAGCCAGAGAGGGCGTAATTCGACTCTTTGGCTTTTTTTTTCAACGAAATCAATCAACTCACCTGCCAAATCAACTTTCTGGCGAGGCGTCATTACCAAACCTTCTTTCTTCCCACCTGAGATCTCGTATTTATGACGAGTTCCCGTATTTAATTCGATATCTCTGATTTCCCTCATTTGTTAAACTCCGCGTATTGAGGCTTGCTGAGGCTTCATTAGCACTCGCTAGCTTCTTATGGCACAGATGATAACCATCGTCTGTGGATGTCAATTTACATATACAATGAGAGATCTGACATATTATGTCAATACCGCAAAATGAAAAGCTACAACTGATACGAGATTCGGAACGTCTTAAGTCAAAGGAAGTTGCTGATTTAATTGGAGTTAATTACGGGACATACAATGGCTATGAGCTTGGTAAATCGAAAATGTCCTTAGAGGCAGCGATAAAGCTCTTTGGTCACCCCCGGTTCCACAAATATCAAGACTGGTTTATGTATGACCGCACTGATCCCAGCCGGGGCCAGATTGCTCCGGCTCTCGCACACTCTGGGCGAGAAGGAACAGAATCAGACCCCTCCGGGAAACAGACTGGCTAACGATTTATAAACATTACATTTTCACTATTTGCTACCAAGATAGTGATATGACCGTTGGAGAGCTTTCTTATGTCGATTAAGAAACTTGAAGATGGTCGCTATGAAGTGGACGTAAGGCCTCGCGGGCGCGACGGAAAGCGTATTCGGAGGAAGTTTGAACGTAAGGCGGATGCTCATGCTTTTGAGCGAAGCATTATTGCGAAGTACCAGAACCATGATTATCTGAACCGGCCAGCGGACAAGAGACGGCTTAGTGAGTTTATTTCGCTATGGTGGCTGCTGATAGGGCGGAATAAGAGCTATGCAAATCGGCGTCTAAGCGCTGTAAATTGCATTTGCAAAGATATGGGGGATCCGATGATTTATCAGATTGATGCGCGATGCCTTATTGATTATCGCGCGTACAGACTGGAGCAAGGGATTAAGGCTTCAACGATAAACCATGATCTGTTTGCATTGAGTGGTGTTTTTAAATCAATGGCAGAGATAGATGAGTTTCATGGTGAAAACCCTGTATCAGCGATAGCTGCCCTGAAAGAGCCGAAAACAGAGATGTCATATCTCACTCAGTCTGAGGTCGATAATCTGCTTTCCATGACCAAAGGTGATTACTACCGCATAGCAGTTTTATTGCTGGCTACCGGCGCTCGATGGGGGGAAGCTCATCAGTTGAAAGCTGAGAACATTGTTGGCAATAAGGTCGTGTTCACGCTCACAAAAAACGGGGAAAGGCGGGTTGTCCCGATTTCTGACGATATCGTGAAAATTGTCAGCGGCCGTGAGTCTGGCAAGCTGTTCCGTGTGAGCTATTCCAGGTTCCGGCGGTTGATGAAGCTGGCAAAGCCTAACCTGCCTGATGGACAGGCGGCACATGCGCTGCGGCATACCTTCGCCACTCATTTCATGATGAAGGGTGGGAACATCATCGCATTGCAAAGAATCCTGGGGCATTCGGATATTTCACAAACCATGACGTATGCGCACTTTGCACCCGATTATTTGCAGGACGCAGTGAGCTACAACCCACTTAGTGACGTGTCCACATTGTGTCCACACAATGGAGGCAATTCGGGTGTTTTGAAGGTTAGTTGAGTATCTAATTTGTTGAATTGGCGCAGTGTGTTGCCGCACTGCGCCACTTGACAACCCACCATCAAGGGGAAGGTCAAGGCGGTTTTTAGCGATTTATTGTGCTAACGTATTCTCTGACGTGCGGCCTCTGACAAGGTGAAAAAATGAATATCAGCGATGTGGCAAAAAAAACCGGTTTAACCAGCAAAGCGATTCGTTTTTATGAAGAGAAAGGGCTGGTGACGCCGCCGCTGCGCAGCGAGAACGGCTACCGCAGCTACAGCCAGCAGCATCTGAACGAACTGACGCTGCTGCGCCAGGCGCGACAGGTTGGTTTTAACCTTGAAGAGTGCGGCGAGCTGGTGACGTTGTTCAACGATCCGGCCCGCCACAGCGCCGATGTGAAAGCGCGGACCTTACAAAAAGTGGCGGAGATTGAGCGTCATATTAAGGAATTACAGGTAATGCGCACGCAATTGCTGGCGCTGGCGGATTCCTGCCCGGGCGATGACAGCGCCGAGTGCCCGATTATTGATAACCTTTCCGGCTGCTGCCATCACGCGAAGGGGTGAGTGCTATTTGCTCACGGCTTTAACCCGCAGCGTAATGCCTTCCACGGCAATCACTTCGACGTGCGTCCCGGCGGCGAGATCGTCGTCGGCGCTGACCGGCCATGAACTGTCGCCGACGCGCATATGACCGCGCCCATTAACCAGTGCGTTATCTAACTGAAAGCGGCGTCCCATCAGTTGTTGCCCGCGCAGATTAAGCGAGGCATCGGCGGGTTTCTGCTGTTTCACCCGGCTGCTCAGCCATTTCCACCATAGCCAGGCCGCCAGCAGGGTGAGCAGGGCAAACAGCACCCCTTGCCACTCCCAACTGAAAGGAATGAGCCACGCCAGCAAACCGGTGATCACTGCCGCCACGCCGCTCCACAACAAATAGCCGTTACCGCCGAGCATTTCGGCAGCGAGCAGCAATCCGCCCAGCACCAGCCAGGCGAGATGGGTGTGTTCAAGCAGCATCGCGATCATCGTTTAGTCCGCTCGCTGGAGCTGTCTTTGATAAGCTCGGCGATCCCGGCGATCGAGCCCATCAGGCTGCTGGCATCCAGCGGCATCATCACCACCTTGCTGTTATTTGCAGAGCCGATATGTTGCAGCGCTTCGGTGTATTTCTGCGCCACAAAGTAGTTCACCGCCTGAATATCCCCGGCGGCAATGGCTTCCGAAACCATCTGCGTTGCGCGAGCTTCCGCTTCGGCAGAACGTTCGCGCGCTTCAGCTTGCAGGAATGCCGATTGACGTTCGCCTTCCGCTTTCAAAATCTGCGACTGTTTTTCCCCTTCGGCTTTGAGAATTTCCGCCTGGCGAATCCCTTCCGCTTCAAGAATATAAGCGCGTTTGGTACGTTCGGCTTTCATCTGCGCGTTCATCGAGGCAATCAGTTCTGCCGGTGGGCGAACGTCGCGGATCTCAATACGGGTTACCTTCACGCCCCACGGATTGGTGGCTTCATCGACAATGTGCAGCAGGCGCGTATTGATGCTGTCGCGCTGCGAGAGCATCTCGTCCAGCTCCATCGAGCCGAGCACTGTACGAATGTTGGTCATCGTCAGGTTGATAATTGCCAGTTCCAGATTGCTGACTTCATAAGCGGCGCGCGGCGCATCGATCACCTGAATAAAACAGACCGCGTCGATGGTGACGTTAGCGTTATCTTTCGAGATAACTTCCTGCGAGGGGATATCGAGAACCTGCTCCATCATATTGATTTTACGACCAATACGATCCATAAACGGCACCACCAGGCTCAGGCCCGGCTGCAGGGTTCGGGTAAAGCGACCAAAGCGTTCTACCGTCCACTGGAAACCTTGCGGTACGATTTTGACGCCGGAAATAACCACTACCAGCGCGACAAAGATAAGAACCAGAATGACGATTGGCATCAAAAAAACCTCCTGTTTAATTTGATGCCATCTTAGCCCGATTTGGCGATCAAAGCAGCACGATCGCCAAATTTAGCGGGGGAATTAGTAGAGCAGGGAGTAAAGCTGGCGGCGGTATTTCGAGGCCAGCGCATCGCCGGTTCCCAGCGCGGCAAGAATTTCTTGCAGCATTTTACGCGCTTCGCCGTTGGCGGCACTGAGATCTTTGCGCAGATGGCTGAACAGCAACTCCAGCGCTTCTTCGTTGCGCCCGACCTGATGCAGTTGCAGCGCGAGTTGTGTGGCCAGCAGCGCGTCCTGCGGATTGTCGGCAACCTGTTTTTGTAACTGCTGGATCTCCGGCGTATCGGCGGCTTTTTTCAGCAGTTCAATCTGCGCGACCAGCCCCTGATAGCGGGTATCCTGATCCTGTAACGGGATGGTTTTCAGCACGTTTTCGGCTTCATCCGCGCGGTTCAATACAATCAGTGTTTCCGCCAGCAGCAGGCCGATTTCGCTGTTTTGTTGCGAAAGCTGCCAGGCCTCTTTCAGCAGCGGCAACGCTTCGGCGTGCTTACCTTCCTGCATCAGTTGCATCGCCTGTTGCGCTTTCAGTTCCTCTTCACGCGGCAGGACTTTATCCAGCAATGCGCGGATGGCTTCTTCCGGCTGCGGCCCCTGGAAACCATCAACCGGCTGGCCGTTCTGGAACAGGTAGACGGTAGGAATGGCGCGCAGACCAAACTGCGACGCCACCATTTGCTCGGCGTCGCAATCGACTTTCGCCAGAATAAACTGTCCGTTGTACTGCGCGGCCAGGCTTTCCAGCACCGGTGTCAGTTGCTGGCAGTGCTGGCTACGATCGGACCAGAAATAGAACAGCACCGGCGTGGCCATCGACTGCTCAAGCACCTGTTGCAGATTCACTTCGGTAATATTGACAATATTCTGTACGGACATAGGAAATTCTCTGTTTTTTAACTCATTGTTCTTACATGGGGGAGGATATTGCGCCTTCAACTCACCCCTGCAAAATTTTATCCATCATGCGCCCAGGCAGCAGGCGTTTCAGCAGGCTCACCGCCCAGGTCACCAGCGTAACCGGATAGCGCATTTTGGGATGTGCGCTTTCAAAAGCATGGCGCACTTTTGCCACTACCGCCTCTGGGCCAAGGGTAAAACGTGCCGCGATGCCTGGGTTTTCCACGGGTTTGTCGCGCTGCGTCTGATTAACGTTGTCGGTAAAACGGGTACGGATAGGGCCCGGCTCAATCAGGCTTACTTTGACGCCGCTGTGGCGTAGCTCCATTCGCAAAGCGTCGGACCAGGCTTCCAGCGCATACTTGCTGGCGGCATAGGCGCCGCGGCCGGGCGTAGAGATAAGCCCCATCACCGATGAGGTCATCACAATGCGGCCTTCGCCGTGCGGCGTCATGGCGGGCAGCAGGCGCATCGTCAGTTGGTGGGTGCCGAAAAAGTTACTGGAGAACTGCTGTTCCAACTGCTGTCGGCTGATGGTTTCCAGCGAGCCGTAAACGCCGTAACCTGCGTTATTGAACAGGCCATACAGGCGGTTGTCGGTCAGAGCGATCACTTCATCGGCGGCGCGATCGACGCTCGCCGGATCGTCAAGATCCAGCAAAATACCGGTAAAGCCTTCCTGGTTCATGCGGGCGACATCATCTGCTTTGCGGCAGGCAGCCAGTACGCGGAACCCCTGGCGTTTGAGTTCGCGCGCGCTTTCCAGACCGATACCGCTGGAACATCCTGTTATTAAGACCGTTTTTTGCATAACTTTACCTGCGGGCGTGCCTGAATGCTCAGGAGTCGTGGTTAACTAAAGGAGCCAGTCGCGTCGCCATCCAGTCGGCAATAAACGGCTGGGCATCGCGGTTGGGATGAATACCATCATCCTGCATCCATTGTGGTTTCAGATAGACCTCTTCCATAAAAAATGGCAGCAGAGGGACATCCAACTCTTTGGCGAGCTTAGGATAAATGGCGCTGAACGCCTCATTATAGCGGCGACCGTAGTTGGCGGGCAGCCGAATTTGCATTAACAGCGGTTTTGCATTGGCGGCTTTGATCGCCTGCAATATCTGACGCAGCGTCTGTTCTGTCTGCTGCGGCGCAAAACCGCGCAGGCCATCGTTACCGCCCAGCTCGACCAGTACCCAATGCGGCTGATGTTCTTTAAGCAGCGCGGGCAGGCGCGACAGCCCTTGCTGCGAGGTATCCCCGCTGATGCTGGCGTTCACCACCGTCGGCTTCTGCTGCCATTTGTCATTGAGCAGCGCGGGCCACGCCGCGTTCGCCGCCATGCGGTAACCGGCGCTCAGGCTGTCGCCCAGAATCAGTAACGTGTCCGCCGCCGCGGCGCGAAAGGTTAACAAAAGCAACAACAGGAAGGGCAAATGCCAGCGGAAAACATTGTTGAAGTTCATCGTCTTAAGAAGTCCGTCGGTCAGGGGGAGCATGAGCTTTCCATCCTTACCGGAGTTGAGCTTGTTGTCAAACCAGCCGAGACCATCGCCCTGATTGGCGAATCGGGGTCCGGTAAATCGACGCTGCTGGCGATCCTCGCCGGGCTGGATGATGGCAGCAGTGGGGAGGTTCATCTGCTGGGTAAGCCGCTGCATGCGATGGATGAAGAGGCGCGAGCGACACTGCGGGCGCAGAATGTGGGTTTTGTTTTTCAGTCATTTATGTTGATTCCCACGCTTAACGCGCTGGAAAACGTAGAGCTGCCCGCCTTGCTGCGCGGAGAAAACGGCGGCCAAAGCCGCGGCAGCGCCAAAGCCCTGCTGGAAGAGCTGGGGCTGGGCAAGCGCCTCGATCACCTGCCTGCGCAACTTTCTGGCGGCGAGCAGCAGCGAGTGGCGCTGGCGCGCGCCTTTAACGGCCGCCCGGCGGTGCTGTTTGCTGATGAACCCACCGGTAATCTCGATCGACAGACCGGCGACAAAATCGCTGACCTGCTGTTTTCCATGAATCAGCAGCATGGCACAACGCTCATTCTGGTGACGCACGATCAGCAACTGGCGGCTCGCTGCGACCGGCGTTTACGCCTGGTTAATGGCGAACTGCGGGAGGAAGCATGATTGCCCGCTGGTTCTGGCGTGAATGGCGCTCGCCCTCGCTGCTGATTGTCTGGATGGCGCTCAGCCTTTCTGTCGCTTGCGTGCTGGCGCTCGGCAATATCAGCGATCGGATGGAAAAAGGGCTGAGCCAGCAGAGCCGCGACTTTATGGCTGGCGATCGGGCGCTGCGCAGTTCCCGCGAAATCCCATCGGCATGGCTGGATGAGGCGCGCAAACTCGGCCTGAAAGTGAGCGAGCAAATCAGCTTTAACACCATGACCTTCGCCGGAGATACGCCGCAACTGGCGGATGTGAAAGCGGTCGACGATCTTTACCCGCTTTATGGCGAGCTGCAAACCCGTCCGGCCGGGCTGAAGCCGCAGGTGGGCAGCGTATTGCTGGCGCCACGGCTGATGGCGCTGCTCAATTTGCAGGTTGGCGATACGATCGATGTTGGCGATGCGACGTTACATATCGCCGGTGAAGTGGTTCAGGAACCGGATTCCGGTTTCAACCCCTTCCAGATGGCGCCGCGCCTGCTGATGAATACGGCGGATGTGGCGAAGACCGGCGCCGTACAGCCGGGGAGCCGGGTAAGCTGGCGCGCAAAATTTGCCGGTACGCCCGCGCAGCTCGATGCCTACGAAAAGTGGTTGCTGCCACAGCTAAAACCGGAGCATCGCTGGTACGGCATGGAACAGGATGAAGGGGCGCTCGGTAAATCGCTCCAGCGTTCGCAGCAGTTTCTGTTGCTTTCGGCGCTGCTAACCCTGCTGCTGGCAGTGGCTGCGGTGGCCGTGGCGATGGGGCACTACTGTCGCAGCCGTTACGATCTGGTGGCGGTGCTGAAAACCCTTGGCGCCGGGCGCGCGCAACTGCGCAAACTGATTGTTGGTCAGTGGCTGTTGGTACTGGCGCTGGCAGTAGTGACGGGCGGCGTGCTGGGGCTGGTCTTTGAAAGCCTGTTGATGGTGCTGCTCAAACCGGTGCTTCCCGCTGCGTTGCCGCCTGCCAGCCTGTGGCCGTGGTTGTGGGCGGTTGGTGCGGTGGGGGTAATTTCGCTGCTGGTGGGATTGCGTCCTTATCGCTTGTTGTTAGCCACGCAGCCGTTGCGCGTATTGCGCCGCGATGCGGTGGCGAACGTCTGGCCGCTGAAGTTCTATATTCCCGTTATCTGCGCCGTGGCGGTTTTGCTGCTGGCCTGGCTGATGGGCGGCAGTATGCTGCTGTGGTCGGTGCTGGCGGGGGCAGTGGTGCTGGCATTGTTGTGCGGCGTGGTCGGCTGGCTGCTGCTCAATGTTTTAAAGCGGCTGACCCTGAAAGCGCTGCCGCTGCGTCTGGCAGTGAATCGCCTGCTGCGTCAACCGTGGTCAACCCTGAGCCAACTGTCGGCATTTTCCCTCTCTTTTATGTTGCTGGCGATGTTACTGGTACTGCGCGGCGATCTGCTGGATCGCTGGCAGCAGCAGTTGCCGCCGGAAAGCCCAAACTATTTCCTGATCAATATCGCGCCGGAACAGGTGGCGCCAATGAAAGCGTTCCTGGCGGAACATCATGTGCGCCCGGAATCGTTCTATCCGATTGTGCGGGCCAGGATGACGCAGATTAACGGTCAATCCACCGAGGGAAATCAGGATGAAGCGCTGAACCGTGAACTGAATCTTACCTGGCAGCAGCAGCGACCGGAGCATAATCCGATCACCGCTGGAAGCTGGCCGCCAAAATCGGGTGAAGTGTCTGTCGAAGAGGGGCTGGCAGAACGGCTTGGCCTGAAGCCGGGCGACAGCGTAACCTTTATGGGCGATACGCAGGAGTTCAGCGCCAGAATCAGCAGTTTGCGTAAAGTTGACTGGGAAAGCATGCGACCTAACTTCTTCTTTATTTTCCCGCAAGGGGCGCTGGATGGTCAGCCGCAAAGCTGGCTGACCAGCTTCCGCTGGGAAAATGGTAACAGCATGTTGGCTCAGCTCAACCGGGAATTCCCCACCGTCAGCCTGCTGGATATTGGCGCAATTTTAAAACAGGTCGGCCAGGTGCTGGAGCAGGTCAGCCGGGCGCTGGAAGTGATGGTGGTGCTGGTCACTGCCTGCGGTCTGTTGCTGCTGCTGGCTCAGGTTCAGGTAGGCATGCGTCAGCGTCACCAGGAACTGGTGGTTTATCGCACGCTGGGCGCGGGAAAACGGCTGTTGCGCGCCACGTTATGGTGCGAATTTGCCTTGCTGGGCGCGGTCTCCGGGTTGGTGGCGGCCATTGGCGAGGAAACGGCGCTGGCGGTACTGCAAACCCGGGTGTTTGATTTTCCCTGGCAGCCGGACTGGCGGCTGTGGATCACCCTGCCGCTGTGTGGCGCGCTGCTGCTCTCCGTCTGTGGCGGTTGGCTTGGTGCGCGTCTGCTAAAGGGCAAAGCCCTGTTTCGTCAGTTCAGCAGTTAATCATTTCTCAATAACTTCTTAACGAAAAACACACCATTGATTCTGATGGTGTGTTTCCATTTCAAAGTGTAAATACTTGGTTTCAAAGTATTTAGTAGCACAAAAAATCAAAAAATCCCCAACAGACGCGAACTTTTAGACGTTAGTATTTGGCCGCTAGTACTGACTAGTGGAGTCTATCCATCAAGGAAAAACCATGAAAATAAAAACAACCGCCCTGGCGACAGCCATTGGCGCAGCAGTGGCATTAACATCTTTCGCAACTCAGGCGGAAATCACCCTTCTGAAACAGGATCCACAGGCTGGCGATCCGCTGAGCCGTCTGAACTTCACCGTTGGCGGTTCTATCCGTCCGCAGTTCGATAATGCGATGGGCAACAGTGACAAAGGCTCGTACAAACGTAACGGCTATGATGGCGGTACCCGTTTTCGTTTCGCCTCCGACTACTACCTGTTTGATGATATTAGCTGGGTAAGCTACTACGAACTGGGTGTGAACATTCCTGCGCTGTTCGACTGGGATAATCACTACGCAGCAGGTTCTACCAATACTACCCGTCGTATGCTGTACACCGGTCTGAAAAGTAAAACCTGGGGTACGATGACCTTTGGTCAGCAGAACAGCGTTTATTACGATGTGGTGGGCGCGAAAACCGATATCTGGGATTACGACATGAAAGCCCAGGCGCCGGGTAACGGTATCAAAGGTGATTACGACGGTTCTTACCGTTCACGTAAGATGCTGAAATACAAAAACACCTTTGGTGATTTTGATCTCTATGCCGCTTACCTGTTCTCCGATAGCGACCTGTTGCTGAAAAACAGCAGCATCCGTTACAAACGTAATGGCGGCGGTTCACTGGGTGTGGATTACCACATTGCCAAAGACCTGACCTGGGGTACGGCGTGGAACTACACCAAAGCCAATGTGCGTAACAGCAGCACTGGCGATACTGACTCCTACAGCCAGAACATCTATGGTACAGCGCTGAGCTGGACGCCGGATAACTGGACCTTCTCCTTCGGCGGCGGCTGGTACGAAAACTTCCTGACCACCGGTCAGAAAAATGTTCACGACTACTTCGCGGGCGACGCGTGGGGTATTGAATATTTTGCCGGTTATAAAATCCCGGTGGGTCAGTACGCGCTTAAATATGTTCAGCCGTACGTGATGGGCGACCGTCTGCAATACACCACTGGCCGCGACTATCAGCGTATCGACAACGGCGTCGGTGTGACCTTCCAACTGGATTACGGTTTCCGTGTCGATTACGAACACGTATTTACCAGCAGCAGCGACAAGTCTCTGGCCGATATGAACATTGTTCGTCTGCGTTACGACTTCTGATAAGTCAGGCGCTGCCGGGTTTAGCGCTTAGTTTAAATCCGGCAATGCTTATCAATAAAAAGCATAACGAAACGGCGTATTACCCGCGAAAAGTGGGGCTTTTCGTTATGCTTCATCACCTTATCCTGAAAATATCTCCCCACCATTCAGTGACATAGTTCACAGCATAGTGAATTTTTTTCAATTACCGCTGGGCCGCGTTTGTGCCATCTTATCCTCCAGCCTTATTCACAGGGTGAAAATGGAACGCGGCGCATTGCACGTCGCGCCACACAGCATCTCAACTCGTTAGGGAGAATTTATGGGACGTCGTCTCAGCTTACGCGCTACCTTCGGCGCACTACTTCTGGTATGCGGTTTACCTTTTGCTCACGCCAGCAGCGATCCGCACACTATTGTCTTTGGCGTTGCGCCCGGCCCTTACGGCGATATGGTGAAACAGGCGATCGCGCCGTCGCTGAAAGAGAAGGGCTATAAAGTGGTGGTTCGTGAATTCAGCGATTATGTGCAACCCAACATGGCGCTGGCGAACGGCAGTATTGATGCGAACCTGTTTCAACACAGCCTCTATTTCGACAAATTCACCGCGGATAAAGGGCTGAAGTTAAGCAAACTGATCAGCGTACCGACGGCGGGAATGGGTTTTTATTCCCGTAAAATCAAAAGCCTGGATGAGTTGAAAAAGGGCGATATTGTCACGCTTTCCAACGATCCGACCAACCTGGCGCGCGGGCTGCGTTTCCTGCAATCGCTGGATCTGATCACTATTAAAGATTCGATTGATCCGACTAAAGCCTCCGAGCGTGATATCGCCAGCAACCCGAAAGGGCTGGTGTTCAAACCGCTGGAAGCGGCACAGCTGCCGCGCACGCTGGATGGGGTGACCGCTTCACTGGTTAACGGTAACTTTGCTATCGCCGCCGGGCTGAAGCTCTCTTCCGCACTGAAGCAGGAACATCTGGATGAAAATCTGAAGAATATCATTGCGGTACGTACGGAAGATGCCGATAAGCCGTTCGCGAAGGATATTGTTGAAGTGGTGAAATCACCGGCTTATCGCGCAGTTATTGACGATCCCAATAACGTTTATGGCGCTTTCCAGAAACCCGACTGGATGACGCAAGCGGACAAGAAATAAGTTTCCGCTTGATTTGACTGGCAGGCTGCGGCCTGCCTTTTGTCGTTTGAGGTTTGCATGATTGAGATAGAGAAGGTTTGCGTCGATTTTCCCGCAGGTCGCGGGAGCGCAAGCGCTACGCGCGCCGTTGATACGGTCTCGCTGCACATCGCCGCAGGTGAAATTTTTGGCATTGTCGGTACCAGCGGCGCGGGCAAGAGCACACTGCTGCGCACATTAAATGCACTCACGCGTCCCAGCCAGGGCCGCGTAAATATCAATGGCGTGGAAATCTCCGCGCTGGATGGCGCAGCGCTGCGCCAGGCGCGTCAGCGCATTGGCATGATTTTTCAGCACTTTAATCTGATGCACACCCGCACGGTGGCGCAAAATGTGGCCTTTAGCCTGAAAGCAGCGGGCTGGGAGCGCAGCAAAATCGCCCCGCGTGTAGCGGAAATCCTGCAACTGGTTGGGTTGAGCGATAAAGCGCATCGTTATCCGGCACAGCTGAGCGGCGGGCAAAAACAGCGTGTAGGTATCGCGCGCGCGATTGCCAACCATCCGGATGTATTGCTGTGCGACGAGCCGACTTCTGCGCTGGATCTGGAAACTTCCGCCACCATTCTGGCGCTGTTAAAACAGATCAACGAACAACTGGGGATCACGATTGTGCTGATCACCCATGAAATGAATGTGATCAAATCGATCTGCGATCGTGTGGCGGTCATGTCAGGCGGTAAAGTGGTGGAAGAGGGGGAAGTATTTGATATTTTCGCTCATCCACAGCATGCATTCACCCAACAACTGGTATCGCACACGTTGAACCTGACGCTACCGGAGCGTTTACAACAACATTTGCTGGGGCAATTGCTGAAGATCCTGTTTATTGGCGACTCCGCTGAACAGCCGGTGCTCTCCGATGCGGCGGTGAAGTTTGGCGTGGCGGTGAATATTTTGCACGGCAAAATTGAGTATATCGGCGAGCGCGCGCTGGGGATGCTGGTGGTGCAATTGTCCTCTGCTGAAAATCCGCATCGGGTGGCAGAAGCCGTTGATTACATTCGCAACCGTACTGCACAGGTGGAGGTGATCCGTGGATGATTTACTGGCCGATTTAAGCCTGGCCTTTGGCGAAACCTTCCAGATGTTGAGCATCTCGACGGTGCTGGCGATTGTTGGCGGTTTACCGTTAGGTTTTTTGATTTTCGTAACCGATCGCCACCTTTTCTGGCAGAATCGCGCGGTTTATTTAATCAGCTCTGTGCTGGTCAATATTATCCGTTCGGTGCCGTTTGTCATCCTGCTGGTGTTGCTGCTGCCGTTAACCCAATGGCTGCTCGGCAATACCATTGGGCCGATTGCCGCTTCCGTGCCGCTGTCTGTTGCGGCTATCGCTTTTTACGCCCGGCTGGTTGATAGCGCGCTGCGTGAAGTGGACAAAGGGATCATTGAAGCTGCCGAAGCCTTCGGCGCCAGCCCGCTACGTATTATCTGTACGGTGCTGCTGCCGGAGGCCAGCGCCGGTTTACTGCGCGGTCTGACTATCACGCTGGTGAGCCTGATTGGCTACTCGGCCATGGCGGGAATTGTCGGCGGTGGCGGCGTGGGCGATCTGGCGATTCGTTACGGCTACTATCGTTATGAAACGCAGGTGATGATTGTCACCGTGGTGGCGCTGATCGTGCTGGTGCAGGTGGTGCAGATGCTGGGCGACTGGCTGGCAAAACGCGCCGATAAGCGCGATCGTCATTGATATCCCATGAGCGGGTTCATGTGGTCGACCCGCTCAGCGGGCAGACCGATGGATCGTTGCCAGCCACTGGCATTATTGCTGGTTATTTTGTGCCGCCAGCCAGGCGGCCGTTTCGTCGAAATTGCCGCGGAAGATAATATCTTTCGCGCGCTTTTCTAACTGATAGCGATACATCGGGTCGTAATACTCTTCAAGCAGCGGCGCGAGCCACGCAAAGTGCGCGCTTGTGTTACCGGTGCGCTGTTGTTGAATCAGCGCTTCCTGCTGGCGTGCGCTAAGCTGTGCGAAACGCTGTAACCCAAGACGGCGGCGAATCGCAAACAGACCGTGGCGCAGATACTCTGCGTAAGCCAGCCAGCCGGCTTCTTCACCATCGCGCTGCATAAAGGCTTGTGACATCTGCAAAAAATAGTCGTTACGCAGGCGTTCAAGCCGCTGCTCAAACGGCTCTTCCACCACCGCCAGCGGCGATTGCGCCATGCGCTCACGCAGTATTGCTGGCAGATGGTTCGCGCCAATCGCGTGCCCTTCATCCTCCAGCAGCCAGAAGGCGGGGGACGTTTTCAGCAGTGCCGTAGCCAGTTGATTTTCAAAACTGGCCTGCGAAAGTTGCGCTTGCAGCGTGCGGCCAAACGAGGAGCCGCGATGGCGGGCAAGCCCCTCAAGATCGATCCCGTTACGTCGGGATGCCACCAGTAACGTTTTGCCGCTGCCGGTACAGCCGCCAATCAGCAACAGCGGGCGCTGCAAACGCTGATGTATCGCCTCTATTGCTGCCTGACGCAGTGCTTTGTAGCCGCCGGTGACCAGCGGGTAATCAACTCCTCGCTCGCGTAACCACTGCTGAACGATGTGCGAACGCTGACCGCCGCGCGCGCAGCACAGATAGCCGCGCGGGTTTTGCGTGCAGGCCTGTAGCCATGCCTGCATTCGTTGTTCCCGTAATTCGCCCTGAACCAACTGGTGACCCAGACGCAACGCTGCTTCCGGCCCCGCTTTTTTGTAGCAGGTGCCGACGGCGGCGCGCTCGCTGTCATTCATCAGCGGCAGGTTAATGGCGCCAGGCAGGGCACCTTGTTGAAACTCAACCGGGGCGCGGACATCAATAAGGGGAGTGGTATCACGCAGGATAGTCAGGTAATCCGTCGTGTCGTTCATGGTGCTTCCTTCTGTAAAACGCTGGCGGTAACCGCCGCGTGCAGATTTTACGCCCGAAGCCGTGGAGATCAATGGCTGGAGCGAATCGCTTTTTGAATGTGTAGCAGGATGCCCGCACTCTATTCCTGCACCGCATCTATATTCATCCTTTTATAATGCGCCACAGATTAATTTCTTTGATGTCAGACTATCGACCGAAACAGAATGGTTCGTTTGAATTATCTTATTGAGATGTAAGATTTAACTTATTATTTAATAACTCTTTAATTGTGGTTAGTTAAGCGTCAGGTGCATTATTTATAAGCCAGTTTCATTCAATTAAATATACAGGGAGGAAGTATGTTTAAATGTTGGTTTACTGCACCGAAAAATAAAGGGTTTTCATCCTTTTACTATTATCAGCCCGATACGAAAGAATTTTGTCGTATCCGTCTGGAACTCAATCGTCATTCACGGGGGCGGGATGACGGCAGAACCTCGGTTTTCTATCATCCCTACAGAGCAGTGGGTTTTTCTGCCAGAAATGATCTTGATTGCAACAATCGGCAACTGTGGCGTATCCAGAAAATAGGCAAGGGCGATCGTTTACTTTATCAAGGGGGGCTTTTACTCAATTCTGAACCCAATAGAGATGAGAAATATATTTATGATAGTGCTAATACGTGTTTGGGGATTCATAAAGGAAGCCCGGTGATTCCTTTTGACGAAGCGATATTACCGCCGGGTATCAGGAAATATCATTTGCTGAAATTAGCGAAAATCGCCGTTATGTGGAAAAAAGATATTTATCTGACGCCAAAAAATGCCACCCCCGAACAGTTGGCAAATAAAATTCTGGCGGAGATTAATTTCCCGCGGATGATTTGTGATGTTGTGGCGCGGATCTGATATGTGTACAGGACGTTCAGGAGAGCGGACTGCTTTAAAGGGACGCGGCAAGTGAAATTTAAAACGCTGGCGATGGCTGCCAGCGTTCAGATCCCGGATTATTGCAGTTTTGACTGCGCCCAGGCGATGCCGCTGGCATATTCCGGCGGTAACAGCGGAACCAGCGCTTCCAGCGTGGCGCTCAGACGGTCGGTATCGCTGTCGTTGAGGTTCAGATGGCCCACTTTACGCCCCGGACGCACCTCTTTGTCGTACCAGTGCAGATGCACCAGCGGCAGCTTCAGCCAGTCGTAATTGAGATCGCTGCCAATCAGGTTGATCATCACCGACGGGCTGTTGACCACCGGCGGCGGCAGCGGTAAATCCACTATCGCGCGCAGATGCAGTTCAAACTGACTGATTGAGGCACCGTTTTGCGTCCAGTGGCCGCTGTTGTGAACACGCGGCGCCAGCTCGTTAATCAGCAGCCCGGCCGGGGTGACAAAGCACTCCATCGCCATTACACCAACGTAGTTCAGCTCGTGCATGATTGCCGAAAGCATCTCTTCGGCCTGCTGCTGCTGTTCGGCATTGGCCTGCGGGAAAACCACGCTGGTACGCAAAATGCCGTCCTGATGCAGGTTGTGCGTCAGCGGATAAAACACCGTGCTGCCATCATGACCGCGCGCGCCAACCAGTGACACTTCACCTGAAAAGTTGATGCCCTGCTCGACGATGCACTCGCCGTAGCACTCTTCCGGCAGTTGAGCGGTATCGGCAGCCCGCAGACGCCACTGGCCGCGACCGTCATAACCGCCGACGCGGCGTTTGACGATAGCCAGCTCGCCCAGACGCGAAAACACGCCCGACCACTCGCTTTTTTCCGCCAGCAGTTGCCATGGCGCGGTGGCGAGTTGCAGCTTGTCAAAGAGTTGTTTCTGCGTCAGGCGATCCGCAATCACCGGGAATACGTCGCGGTTTACAAACGCCGGGTGACGCGCCAGTTCGCGGGTCAGCGCCGTTTCCGGCCAGCGTTCAATTTCCGCCGTGATTACGCTCTGCTGAAACGGCACTGCTTCCGGCGCCGCGTCGAGCCCGACCGGCCACACTGCAATGCTCAGCGGCTCACCGGCCTGGCGCAGCATGCGGCCAAGCTGGCCGTTACCTAATACGCAAACCTGCTTCATGCCGCACCCCGGGGATCCGGATTGTCCAGCACTTCGTCGGTCTGGGTTTTGCGCCACTGCGCCAGACGCTGATGCAGTGCTGCATCATGCTGAGCGAGGATTTGCGCGGCCAGCAGCGCCGCGTTTGCCGCGCCAGCTTTGCCGATCGCCAGCGTACCAACAGGAATACCGCGCGGCATCTGGACGATAGAGTAGAGGCTATCGACGCCGCTCAGCGCGGCGCTTTGTACTGGTACACCCAGCACCGGCACCAGTGTTTTGGCCGCAATCATCCCGGGCAAATGCGCCGCGCCGCCAGCACCAGCGATAATCACCTGAAAACCGTTCTGCTCTGCGCTTTCGGCGAAGCTAAACAGTTTATCCGGAGTGCGGTGTGCGGAGACGATTTCAACATGGTGCGGGACGTTCAGAGTATCGAGAATTTCTGCGGCGAACTGCATGGTTGCCCAGTCGCTTTTCGATCCCATAACAATGGCGATGCGCGCCGGTTGGTTGCTTGAAGACATGCGTCTCAAAACTCCTGTGGGTGTACTTCAGACGACAAAAGAGGGCACAGAGAATAGCACGTAAAATGGCGAAGGAAAACGGTTGCGTGGCGATGTTTTGCGCGTTTGCCAGCGATGCTGGCGTTGCTAATCAGAAGGGAAAAAAGCGCAGTTCGACACCGGTTTCGCTGACGCGCACCATTGAACCTTCACTGTGCCAGGCACCGAGAACGGCGCGATAAGCCGGGGCATTATTGGCCATCAATTCATGTACTGCCGGGCGGTGCGTATGGCCGTGGATCAGCCACTGAACGCGGTACTTTTCCATCGCCTCGATGACGGCTTGCGGGTTCACATCCATGATCGCCAGCGATTTACTGCTGTTAGCGGCTTTACTTCCGGCGCGCATTTTCGCGGCGACACGACGGCGGATAAACAGCGGCAGGGCGAGAAACAGGGTTTGTATCCACGGTGTGTGGACTTTTTTGCGAAACGCCTGGTAACCGGCATCGTCGGTACACAGCGTATCGCCATGCATGATCAGGATTTTGCGGCCATACAGGTCGAGCACTTGCACTTCCGGTAGCAGTTGCATGCCGCTTTGGCGGGCAAAGCGTTTGCCGAGCAGAAAATCACGGTTGCCGTGAATGAAGTAACAGGGTACGCCGCTTTCAACCAGCGATTTGATGGCGCTGGCGATTTGCTGGTGCAGCGGGTTGGGATCGTCATCGCCGATCCAGGCTTCAAACAGATCGCCCAGAATATAGAGCGCGTCCGCCTGGCGAGCCTCACCGGCTAAAAAACGCAGAAAACCGGCGGTGATCGCCGGTTCTTCTGTTTGCAGGTGCAAATCTGCAATAAAGAGTGTCGCCACGCTTACTCGCTGACGGTCACGTTTTCAATCACAACGTCTTCTTTCGGAACGTCCTGATGCATGCCGCTACGACCGGTGGAAACGCCTTTGATTTTATCAACTACATCCATGCCTTCAACCACTTCGGCGAAGACACAGTAGCCCCAGCCTTGCAGGTTTTCGCCGCTGAAGTTCAGGAAGTCATTGTCTGCCACGTTGATAAAGAACTGCGCAGTCGCGGAGTGCGGCGCCTGAGTACGCGCCATTGCCAGCGTACCACGGCTGTTTTTCAGACCGTTGTTGGCTTCGTTTTTGATCGGTTCTTTAGTGACTTTCTGATTCATGCCCGGTTCGAAGCCGCCGCCCTGAATCATGAAGCCATTGATAACACGGTGGAAAATCGTGTTGTTATAGAAACCTTCACGGCAGTAGTCCAGGAAGTTTTTAACTGTTTCAGGCGCTTTATCGTCAAACGTTTTGATTACGATGTCGCCGTGATTAGTGTGGAAAGTAACCATTATTGCATCCTGTTCTGATAGTGTAGTGCGCAGACCCGCCAGTGGGTCAGAGATAGTCGCCTGTTATAGCATAACCGCGAGGTGGGATCACCTTGCAAAGTGTGCTGCTTCGGGTTTGAATTACGGGTAATATATGCGGTTTTCGTTCCACACACGTCCAAATGGAATCTTCGATGTTAAAAATCTTTAATACACTGACGCGCCAAAAAGAGGAATTCAAACCTATTCATGCCGGGGAAGTCGGCATGTACGTGTGTGGTATCACTGTTTACGATCTGTGTCATATCGGCCATGGCCGCACTTTTGTTGCCTTCGACGTGGTTGCACGTTACCTGCGTTTTATCGGCTATAAACTGAAATATGTGCGTAACATCACCGATATTGACGATAAAATCATTAAACGCGCGAATGAAAACGGCGAAAGCTTTGTCGCGCTGGTAGATCGTATGATCGTTGAGATGCATAAGGATTTTGATGCGCTCAATATCCTGCGTCCGGACAGCGAGCCCCGCGCGACGCACCATATCCACGAAATTATTGAAATCACCGAACGCCTGCTGGAACGCGGTCACGCTTATGTGGCAGACAACGGCGACGTGATGTTCTCGGTGCCAACCGATCCGACCTACGGCCAGCTTTCGCGCCAGGATCTGGATCAACTGCAGGCGGGGGCACGCGTGGAAGTCGCGGAAGTGAAACGTAACCCGATGGATTTCGTCTTGTGGAAAATGTCCAAGCCGGGCGAGCCGAGCTGGCAGTCGCCGTGGGGCGAAGGGCGTCCGGGCTGGCACATTGAGTGCTCGGCGATGAACTGCAAACAGCTCGGTTCACATTTCGACATTCACGGCGGCGGCTCTGATCTGATGTTCCCGCACCATGAAAACGAAATCGCGCAGTCGACCTGCGCCCATGACGGCGAATACGTGAATTACTGGATGCACTCCGGCATGGTAATGGTTGACCGTGAAAAGATGTCCAAATCGCTGGGCAACTTCTTTACCGTGCGCGACGTGCTGAAGTATTACGACGCGGAAACCATCCGCTACTTCCTGATGTCCGGTCACTACCGCAGCCAGTTGAACTACAGCGAAGAGAACCTCAAGCAGGCACGCTCTGCGCTGGAACGTCTCTACACCGCGCTGCGCGGCACAGACAGCGCCGTGCCAGCGGAAGGTGGCGAGGCGTTTGAAGCGCGTTTCGTTGAAGCAATGGATGATGATTTCAACACGCCGGAAGCCTACTCGGTGCTGTTCGACATGGCGCGTGAAGTGAACCGTCTGAAAACGGAAGATGCGCATGCGGCCAACGCGCTGGCGTCACATATGCGTAAGCTGGCGGGCGTGCTCGGTCTGCTGGAGCAGGAGCCGGATGTTTTCCTGCAAAGCGGTGCGCAGGCGGACGATGGCGAAGTGGCTGAGATTGAACAACTGATCCAGCAGCGCCTCGATGCGCGTAAAGCAAAAGACTGGGCGGCAGCCGATGCCGCGCGTGACCGTCTGAATGAGATGGGCATCGTGCTGGAAGATGGTCCGCAGGGTACCACCTGGCGTCGTAAGTAAGAAAAAAGCGGCTTCGGCCGCTTTTTTATCTCTGGCGTGTTTTTCTCTGCCATTCGGTAGTAAGCACCGGACGCCGTTTGTCAGACGCGGTTAATTACGCTGATTCGCGGGCGATAAGCTGCCCGGAGAGCGTAATGCGCTGGGTTTGCAGCTCTGGTTCTTTCAGTTTGCGCAGCATCAGCCCGGCGGCCTGGCGTCCGGTCTCTTCACTGGCAGAAGAGACATAGGTGAACGAGGGCGAGGTGAGGTTGACGTGCAGCATATCCTCAAAGCCTATCAGCGCAACTTGTTGAGAGAGAAAGACATCCTTGCCGATGGTGCGCCCGGTATGGTGAATACCGGATATCGAGCCAATCATCGCCGCCGGGGAGTGACAGAGCAGGGCGGTGATGGTGTTGTTATTTTCCAGCAACTGCCGGGTGGCGTAGCTTGCCGCCTGGGTATCGTCGCTGCAATCCGGCGTTGAGCCTTCACGCAGCACCAGCCCATACTGACTCATCACGCTGCGAAAACCCAGCAGCCGTTGCTGGCGAAGTAAATCGCCTTCGACGCCGCCAATATAGGCAATGCTGCGGTGCCCGCGTTCAATCAGGTAGCGCGTCGCCAGGCTCGCTGCCTGCCGGTTATCGCGCATCACCAAATCGCAGTTTTCGTTGAGCAGCGACTGTGAAACCACCACCAGCGGAAGCTGGCACTGGCGGATCTGTTCAGGCAGCGAGGCGCTGCGCGTATCCGAGGCCAGATAAATCACGCCCGCCACGCCCTGTTGCTGGAAGGAGAGCAGGCAGCGTTCCAGATGTTCGCCCTCATTAAGCGGCTGTCCGAGGAACACCATATAGCCCTGTTTTTCCAGCTCCTGAACGATACTGGCCATCACTTTGATAGAAAAGCTGTCGCTGAAATCGCGCAGGATAAGCCCAATCAGATTGGAGGTGTTGGCGCGCAGGTTAGCCGCCGCGACGTTTTGCACATAGCCAAGCGCCGCGATCGCCGCATGGACTTTCTCGATCGTCGCTTCCGAGATTTTCCCTTTCTGACGCAGCACTAGCGAGACGGTGGAGACGGAAACGCCCGCTTGTTTTGCAACATCAATAATGCTGACTTTCTTCAACTCTGCTCCCTGAATTTCCTGCTTATCCGCCGGGTTAGCGCCTCGGGTAACCTGGCACAGAGGCGCCAATCCGGCATAGTATTATTTGCCGATCATCGTGGACATAGTTTGTGCGATAAATTGCGCCCTCGCGCCAAAAATCACCTGAATACCGCTGTCGCCCACGAACACCACGCCGCGTGCGCCTAACCCGTTAAGGCCATCTTTATCCACCATTTCGCTCTTCGCCACTTCGAGGCGCAAACGGGTGATGCAGGACCCCACGGAATCAATATTCTGCGCGCCGCCCAGCAGACCGATAATTTCTGTGGCCAGTTCGGTATCGGTTTTATCGTCCGCCACCGCGGTCACGTCGGTACGGCCTGGCGTTTTGACATCAAAACGGCGGATCACAAAGCGGAAGGTGAAGTAGTAAATCAGCGCCATCGGAATACCGACGATAATAGCGTTCAGGAAGTTGGTCTGATAGCCATTAAACGAAGGCAGAATGCCGAATGAGAGGTAATCAATAAAACCGGCAGAGAACGATTTGGCGATGTGGGCGTGCAGCAGGTACATCGTCATATAGGCCAGGCCCGCCATAATGGCGTTAAAGACATAGAGGATCGGCGCAACAAAGATAAAGGTAAATTCAACCGGCTCGGTGATCCCGGTCAGGAAGCAGGTCAGCGCCGCCGAGAAGAGGATACCGAAAGCAATCTTTTTGTTGCGGGTCTGCGCTTCGTGATACATCGCAAGGCAGGCCGCTGGCAGCGCGAACAGCATCAGCGGGAACTCACCCTGCATAAATTTCCCGGCGTTCTGGTAGGTGTCGCTGCTGAACGATTTCACCCCTTCTTCCAGCATTTTGAACCAGATAGTCTGATCGCCGTGGATCACCTGACCAGCCTGCGTGGTGTAATCGCCAAACGAATACCAGAATGAGGGATACCAGATGTGGTGCAGGCCGAGCGGGATCAATGCGCGTTCTACCAGCCCGAAAATAAAGGTCGAAGCCGCTTGATTATCGCCGTTGACGATCACCGACAGCGCATCAATACCCGCCTGGATGTGTTGCCAGACATACGGCAGCAGCAGGCCGAGCACAAATGACAGGAATGCCGTGGCAATGGCGACAAAGCGCTTGCCGGAGAAGAAACCGAGAAACTCCGGCAACTGCATCGTGTGGAAACGGTTATAGCACCAGGCGGCGAGAATACCGCAGATCAGGCCGCCAAAAACGCCCATTTGCAGCGTCGGGATCCCGACCACCATGGAGTATTTCCCGCCCTGCGAGGCCATCTCCGGCGTAATGCCTAACATGGTGCCGATGGTGATGTTGGTGATAAACACCGATACCGCCGCCGACAGCGCCGCAATCCCGGATTCGGATGCCAGCCCGACTGCCGAACCGATGGCGAAAAGCATGGGCAGGTTATCAAAAATGACGCCGCCTGCGTTCATCATCAGCGGCAGATGGAATTTGTCGCCAAAGGCCAGTAATAAGCCCGCAGCCGGTAACAGCGAGATCGGCAGCATCAGCGCGCGACCAATCATCGATAATTTAGACAGCGATTTAACAAACCCTGATATCAGACTCATGCTGATTTCCCCCGAAGTAGCGCATTTTGCGCGTTATTATTGTCAGTAGAACGTTTTAGTAGAACGTTCTACCTATCGTGAGATAAGGGCAAAAAAGCTGCAACTAAATTTTCACATTCAGCCAGATCAATTAATGATTATTTGAGGTTGATCGGTAATAAACCGTGATGATTGCGGGGTGATTAAATAAGAAAGGCCGGATGGCGGCTATCGCCTTATCCGGCCTGGAAACGTGTAATTTGCAGGCGCTTACAGGTGCAGCGCCATCCGGCATTTTGGCAGAGACTCAGGCGGTGACGGTCACGCTCTGGCCGTCAAAGCTCACCGTCTGACCGGCGACGATTTTGCAGCGTTTGCGCGTTTCCACCGCGCCATCTACATTCACCAGACCTTCAGCAATGGCGATTTTCGCTTGCGCGCCGCTTTCGCTCCAGCCTTCCAGTTTCAGCAGATCGCACAACTCTACGTGCGGATGTTTTCCCAGGGAAAATGTTGCCATCTTATGCGCCTTCTACATCATGATATTCTTCACACGCTTGCAGCGTGTTCTGGATCAGGGTGGCGACGGTCATCGGGCCGACACCGCCCGGAACCGGGGTAATATACGCCGCGCGGGCGGCGGCTTCTTCATAAATTACATCGCCGACCACTTTGCCGTTTTCCAGGCGGTTGATGCCGACATCGATAACAATCGCGCCCTCTTTGATCCACTCGCCCGGAATAAAGCCCGGTTTACCGACCGCGACGATCAGCAGATCGGCGTTCTCAACGTGATGACGCAGATTTTTGGTGAAACGGTGCGTCACGGTAGTGGTGCAGCCCGCCAGCAGCAGTTCCATGCTCATCGGGCGGCCGACGATGTTGGACGCGCCGATCACCACGGCGTTGAGGCCGAAAGTATCAATGTTGTAGCGCTCCAGCAGCGTCACGATCCCGCGCGGTGTGCAGGGACGCAGACGCGGCGCGCGCTGGCACAGGCGACCCACGTTATACGGATGGAAACCGTCAACATCTTTATCCGGCGCGATACGTTCCAGCACCTTCACATTGTCGATACCGGCGGGCAGCGGCAACTGCACCAGAATACCGTCGATGGTGACATCAGCGTTCAGCTTGTCGATAAGTTCCAGCAGCTCGGCTTCGCTGGTGGTTTCAGGAAGATCGTAAGAGCGGGAGATGAAACCCACTTCCTCACAGGCTTTGCGCTTGCTGCCGACATAAATTTGCGATGCCGGGTTGCTGCCAACCAGTACGACTGCCAGGCCTGGGGCGCGTTTCCCGGCCGCTACGCGCGCCCGTACTTTTTCCGCAACCTCAGAGCGCACCTGCTGCGCAATCGTTTTACCATCAATAATCTTTGCTGCCATCAGAGAGAGGATTCCATCTGTCGTTTCAACTAAGGGGGATGTGACTATTTTGTCAGAAGCGCGGCGTGCTGTCAGTTATCGTTTGCGTATTTCACCTGCAAAGGGGAGGGCGGAGAGCGGAAAATGCGCCGCGCAGTCCCGGTTTTAACGAAATTTCAACAATTCATCATCCTCCGGAAAAGTAAAGTCCCGGCGAATATTTTCATCTTCATTACGCGTTGACTTTATTGCGGTGGCAATCATTCTGCTTGCAGAGATTAATTTCACTGTGCTTTCCGGGAGAGAGGAAAAAAGCAGGACGCGAATCCCGACTGAATTATATCCTTACAGGGAAAAGCTGTTTTAGCTGACATTAACTGTCGTCAGGAACCAAACAGTATTCGGCAGGAGGCAAGCCGGATGTGCGTATTCACGGCGCTTTGGCAGATGGCTGAGTTCGTCGCCGGAAAGGGCATCGTTATCGAAAGGTACGAAAAAGAGGTCATTAGCCGTGAGGAATTGGCCCTGAAACAGCAGGGATGGCGCGAAATTGCGCGCAGCCGTTCACTAAGCAAGCAGCCAGCGGAAAATACATTGACTCATCAGGCGCTGACCGTATAATTCCAGCCGTTTCCACCGCAAAGGTGGAACATCCGCGCAATGCGCCCTTAGCTCAGTTGGATAGAGCAACGGCCTTCTAAGCCGTAGGTCACAGGTTCGAATCCTGTAGGGCGTACCATTAAATCAATGGCTTACGCTAATTTTGATCCAGCCTGATTTCCTCCTTGTGTCGTGTTTGTGTCATGGTTGCCAAAAATGGCGTCAATTTTCCGTGCGTGTTTGGTCAGGTGATTCGGTGCAAGGTGTGCATATCGCTGAACCATTGCGATGCTTTCCAGTCCGATCGTGTAACACCTTACAGGCAGTTTCATTCAACGCTACCCAATAGCGCGGTTTGATTTGCTGTCTTCAGAATCTACCCGCACAATGACTCGTTAAACCTGAGCGGCTTTGGTAGCTCAACACTTTTCTTCGCAACGCGGGCATCTTTGTGCAGCACGCTATCCAGACGCTCATTGATTGCGTCTTCAGTGACGGCGCATCCTGTCCTTGCCAACTCCATCACCACGTAGCCGATAGCCTTCGCCATCTCATCTGAATCACTTTTATTAGTCTGCATAAGCCCACCTCAAAGTTAAGGGAATTCAACTTATCTGACTATTACTCCTTCATGTGCGAGGTTACAAAGTGATTCCAGTTTTTCCGGTTGTTTTATATATGTTTTTAGGCAGTAACTTTATGTATTTACTGAATTATATGATTTATATATGGAACGGCGCTGGAGCAATATTGAAAGGGTTTGGAACCATCAAATCGGGGCGTGTTATTTTGCAGCATAGACAGCCTGGTGTTTTCTTTCAGGTGGGCCTGTGGTTTGGGAAGTCAACAGTAACCATGAGGCCACCTTCTGCAGACGTACTTAGGCTCACGCTGCTGTTGTGTAGCTGCGCAACCGCTTTGACGATTGCAAGCCCTAATCCGCTCCCGCTTTGTATCTGATTGGGATCGCGGAAAAACCTGTCGAACACGCGCTCTCTCAATTCAACGGGAATGCCGGGCCCGGCATCTGAGACACGTAGCTGCGTGGAGTCATCTAATGATCGCACCTCGACCTCAACCCGCCCGCCCTCAGGACTGTACTTGATGGCATTTTCAATGACGTTGTCGAGCAGCGACATCAGGCGTTCCCTGACGCCTGTCAGCCAGATTTCATCATGCGAGTAGAATTCAAGCTCAATCCCGCGCTCAGCAGCCAGCGGTGCCAGCATTGCCATTCGCTCTTGTATCAGCGTCGTTAGCGGCACAGGCTCCATAATCGTGTCAATGCGCGCTTCGCTGTGCATCAGCAGCAGCAGCTGATTAACGAGACGTGCCGCCCGGCTGTTGCTGCGAATAATCCCTGCAAGCAACTCCTGTTGGCTATCGCTACTTACATAGGACTGCAAAGCCTCAACATTGATTCGCATTGCAGCCAGCGGGGTACGCAGCTCGTGAGCAGCATCGGCAATAAAAACCCGTTCCCTTTCCGTGCTTTCTCGCACCCTGGCAAGAAATACATTAACAGCGTCCACCATTTGGCGAAGCTCCATATGCTTTGGCACGGCTTTTAAGGGAGAGAGATCTACTGGCGTGCGTGAGGAAATCTCATTTACCACCTTGTTCCAGGGACGCATTGCAATGCGGATTGACAGCCACGCGGGAAATAAAAGAAAAGGAATGCATACCAGCAGCGGCAGTATGTAGTATCCACGCGAGTTCAGGTAAATAAAGAAGTTCCAGCCGCCGG
The DNA here is from genome assembly GCA_900109485.1 of Kosakonia sacchari. Classification (GTDB taxonomy): domain Bacteria; phylum Pseudomonadota; class Gammaproteobacteria; order Enterobacterales; family Enterobacteriaceae; genus Kosakonia; species Kosakonia sacchari_B. The sequence goes on from FOAY01000006.1 coordinate 127,261, forward strand.
CAGGGGTGACGAGTGTGACCTCCGCGTTGGAATTCCCGGATTTTAGGGTACGGCTAGTCCAGGTTCGGCCTTCACTCTCAATACTCTGAATTTTCCCGTATTGGGTGTTTGTCACCCCTGTCGGCGCGCCATCCGATGAATAAATTATCGCGTTATTCTTCCGAACGATAAGGCTGATTGACAGTTCTGGATCTTCGCCTCCGCCATAACCTTCCCGCAACGCCTTGCTGAACTTTTCCAGCACATCGTTGAGATCCTGCGGACGATCGTCCATCCGATCAACCAACGTAAGAATGGTTTCGTAAGTCTGGTTGCCCAATAACATAGAGGGGCTACGCAAGTTCTCCCACAAAATGTAGGTCAGAAAAAGACACCAAAGCAGCGTAAGCAGTAGCATCTGGGCGATCATAATTCGCCGTACGAGCGTCGGGGTTTTCAGGCGGCGGCAAAAATTTCGCATCAACCCACCCCTTTCTGAATCGGTACGGTATCAATGACATACCCTACGCCTCTCACCGTTCGCACATAGCCGTCGCCGATTTTGCGGCGCAAATTCCCCATATGCACATCGAGAGCATTGCTCATGTTTTCTTTTGAGCCGAATATTCTTTCTTCCAGAAACCCTCGTGTCAGTACGCGGTCAGTGCGCAACATTAACGTTTCAAGCAGCGCGTATTCACTTGCCGTTAACTCAATGTTACGCGCATTCACTGTTACGCGACGCGTCGGCACGTGAAGAGATAATCCGCGAATTTCTATCACCTCATTCTGAAAACCGTAACTGCGGCGCGCAAGCGCTCTCACTCTGGCCAGCAACTCGGCGAGAACAAACGGTTTGACGAGATAGTCGTCTGCGCCGGCATCCAGCCCGGACAGGCGATCTTGCAGGGTGCCTCGCGCAGTCAGGATGATGACGGGGATGCCCTTGAGCTGCTGACGCAAGCTCGCCATCAGGCTCATGCCATCGCCGTCGGGCAGCCCGAGGTCGAGCAACACAAGTTCTGGCGCGCAGACATCGAGTTGATGCAGCGCATCCACTTTGCGGCGAACCCATATGACATCTAATCCTTGATCTGCAAGGGCAATACGTACGCCATTGCCGAGATCCAGGTCGTCTTCGATGAGGAGAATTTTCACAATGGTTACGGTATCAACAATGAATGAAGAACGTCTGAAGAAAAAAACGGTATCAGGAAATCTATCAGCTTTGCAGCCTCTGTACTTGCTTCAGTATTTCTTCATTTTGGGCTCATGAGAACTTTAGGGTGCGCATTCAAACTGAGCGTTCTGGCGTTTAAAACCGCTTGTATCGTAATCATTTGAATCCACAAGGACTTCTTTCATGAGAAACATCGAACTGCGTCATAAGTTCCCCCCTTCGCTCTCGGGGCGTATGTTGAAAAAAATGTTGCCGGGAGCTGTCCTGGCCTTACTGGCGACCCCGATACTGGCGGCAGAACTGAAACCGGGCAACGAGTTGACCCTGGGCGGCGGCGTGGATGTTGCGCCACGCTATTCTGGTTCGGATGAAAGCCGCGTCACGACTGCCCTGGTGCTTGATTACGCTATGACAAATGGTTTCTTCGTCAGCACCACGCGTGGTATCGGTTACGGCAACAACATCGGCAAGTTGAATTACAGCACTGCGCTGAGCTATCGCACAGGTCGTAAGGATCATAACGTGGACAGCGACGCGATCAGCGACGGCAGCGACGACTTGCGAGGTATGGGCGACGTCAAAGGTTCGGCTCTCGGCGTGCCTGCCTTGGGGTACGAGGTGACCGACTGGCTTAATGTGCAATTGCAGGCTGAGGTGCCGATCTCTCAGCGAAGCAATGGTGAGGCCCTGCATTTCAGTATTATCAGCCCGTTCTATAAGTCAGCGAAAAATTCCGTGACGCTGGCGCTGACCGGCAGTTGGGGGACCAGCAAGTACATGCAGACTTACTACGGGGTCAGTGCATCGCAGTCGGCCGCATCGGGGTTTAGCCGATATGATGCCGGATCGGGCATTTATGCCTGGTCAATGAATATGGACTGGACGCACAAGCTCAACGAGGACTGGAGCGTGGTTGCCGCAGCAGGCTTTACGCAGTTGGCTGGTGATGCACGCAACAGCCCAATTGTGCAACGAAAAGCATCGCCCACAGGCAGCCTGAAGGTGACATATAGCTTCTGAGCGCTGGACGTATGCTTCCCGGCAGCGTGTATAAATATGCCTTTGATCCGCCCCGGTTCAGATGACGGGGTGGTACTGACCCGAAATCCTGCGCCATTCAGAAACCACATTCCTGATGTGCGCGTCTTAATATGATCGTCAAGAAACCGTTAACGGCTTTGTGCGTTGAGACGGGAACAGGCGAATGGCGTTACTGACGTCCGGAGTGCGCGGAGCCGTTCCACTTCGCGTTGGCGGAGAAACAAAGCGGAGAAGAAATCATAGTTGATTCCTCTCCACCTCAGGATCAGCGTGGAAGGAGAGTTAAATCTTCGCGCCTACAATTCTGGAGGCAACCGCTTTCGCCGCTTCAAGCTTTGCTTTCCCGGCTTCAGAATGTGTGCCAGATTCAAATGCTTTGAAGTTAAGTTCAATGTTCTCTATGGCTTTATCGACGAACAATTGCGGCAGTTCTGAGCAAATGGACTGAAAAATTATTTCATACGCTAAAGCACGACACTGCAGATCATTAATCACTTCTTCTACTGGCTTCATAATCTCTCCTTACGAAATACTATGGCGCTCACCGGCAAACAAGAAATGCTCTGTCGCGAGTACCTGTGCTATGTGAATATTAAATATCGTTCAGTTAGACAAATAAAACCAGGGGAAGCCATCACCAAACTGGACCGGGAGATCACAGAAACTGAAGGGAAATCAGGAAGTGAGCCAAAAAGTTCGGATGGGTAGCGCAGCGGGTCATGCAGGCCACTATTTTCACCCGATTTACATCCCCGCTGGTTTGTCACTGCCAGCGCGGTTGCCCGAAACGCATACGCGAAAAAATTTTTATTTTGTGGCCTTGAAAAACGGGCGGGAGGAATTATTTATTGAATCGGACAAGCAACGCTTGCCTTTACGTTGAACTTTTGAATGGATTATTCAGGAGGTTAATTATGGCACTCAGAACCTTGTCAGCACTTCCGGGCTTTTCTGATTCTGCTTTTGCTGACCGTTTTAATCGTATCGACAGACTGTTCAGTCAGTTAACGGGCGACTCTCCGGTTGCTTCATTACCCGCTTACGACCTGAAAAAAATCGATGCAAGCAATTATCTGTTAAATGTAAGCGTACCTGGCTGGAAGGAAGACGAACTCGAAATCGAGACGGTCGGCGGAACGCTGAATGTTTCTGGTAAGCGCTCTGAAAATGAATCTCAGGATGAGCAGGGCTGGATCTATAAAGGCATCCGCCGTTCTGATTTTCGCTTGAGTTTCACTTTGCCGGAGCACACCAAAGTCAGTAATGCAAAACTGGAAAGCGGGATCCTGCAGGTTTCCATTTATCAGGAAATCCCGGAGAGCGAAAAACCACGCAAAATTGCGATTGAGAATACACAGAAAGCCATTGAACATCAGGCTTGATAATTGACGTTATGCATAATTTTTCCGGGCCCGCTCAGGCGGGCCTTTTTTATTTTCCGCTTCATTTGGCTGTAACAAACGAAGTGGAAAATAAAAACTGGCAGACGCGACATCGTTTCTGCCAGTGAAAGAAGTTACTGCTTGTCAGAAGTCATATCCCTTATGCATGTTATAACTTACCTTCATACAATTCACTAATCGCAAATTTCTGCATCCTGATTCAGAATTTTAATGATCCTGGTACTAATGCTTGGCGCGACTTCAAGCCCGCTTATCGTCCTGCGCGGAATTTGTACGATGTCACTCCTTGCCCGCCAGCAATGCGGCAGCAACCGGGCCGTCAGAACCACGTCTGACGGCCGTTGAGCATGGGATTTAGGCGGATAGCCGCCGGGCAGAAAGCCCTCTCCCGGCGGGGAACATCTTCAGGACGCGTTTTTACCCGGCAGGCCGCGCACCCGAATGGGCTCTTCGACGGCGTTCGCGGCGAGCAGGCGCTGAAGGGCGGAGATCGCGGTATCGGTCAGTTCATGTCCTTTGGTCAGCACCATTAATCCATTTGTGGTGCGAATATCTTCATCGACGACCCAGCCCGGCATCAATTCACGGATACGCGCGGAGCGAACCCCCTCGACATTCGAGCGAAAATCTGACAGCGCTTTGATGAGATATTCAGGCAGCGCTGGACGCGCCGCACGCAGGATTTCCCACGGGCGCTCCAGGCTCCAGCCGCGCGCGGCGTGGCGTTCCAGCTCCAGTGCGGCGCGCAGTAGCTGAGCGCCGCGTACCACTTCTAACGGTGCGCTGGCAGGCGCTTCTTTCGCCTGGTGACGAATGATCGCCGCAACCAGTTCAAGACGTGGAATTTGCTCTACCAGCCGGCCCGCAACGTCCGGATGTTCATGCAGCAGTTTTACCTCCTCCGCCGTCAATTTACGCTGTGCGGCATCGGCCTGAACGATGTCGGCAGGAATGCCAACGCAGCCGATCTGACTTAATGATGCCGCAAGGGTGTAGAGCCACTCATCGTGCCACCCCAGTTTCGGCAATGCGTGGCGGACGCAGGACTGCGCGAAAGCCGCTCGCTGAAAAGCCCAGGGGGCAACCATCGCCAGTATTTCTGTGAGCGTTTTTACCGAAGCAGAAAGCGTGGTCGCCAGAAGCTCTTTTTCTGCGCAAACAAGCCGGTGCTGACGAACCGCATCATTCAATGTCGCTATCAGATCCTCTTTTGGGCACGGTTTGCAGAGATAGCGGAAAATAGCGCCTTTATTGATGGCCGCGATCGAGGACTCCACATCGGCCTGTCCGGTAAGAAGGACCCGCACGCTGTCCGGCGAGACTTCCCGCGCGCGGGACAAAAAAGTGGCGCCATCCATTCCCGGCATGCGCATGTCGGAGAGGATCACCGCAAAAGGTTCTCCGTTGCGAATCGCATCCAGACCGGCTTCACCGCTGTGCGCTGTCACCACATCAAACACATCAAACAGATTTCGCGTGATGGCCGCGAGCACATTGGGTTCATCATCGACGCATAACACGCGGGGTAAGGAAGTATCAGTCATTGAGCATCTCCTGCCATACGGGCAGTTGGTCCAGCATGCCGGTTTGTTCGAGATAACGTTTATCGGGAACGCCATGATTGGCAAGGGTGACCGCAACATGGACGACACCGAGCATGCCAAAGGTTTTTTCTGCTGAGCGTGAAGGTTGTACATGACCTGCGACGGCTTCAACGATGTCCATCGGCAACCCCCACAGCGCCAGTAAATAGGCGCCGATGGCGGCGCGCAGCGGGATATCACCCTGCTCAGTCGTTGCTTCGTCGCGGGTGGTTCTTAATTCGGGAATGAGCAGTGCAATATTGGCCAGCAGTGCCGCCGTGGCTTCCCGTTCCCGGTGCATGGAGATACGCGCTGCCAGCTTTGAGGCGCGAAGAGCGGTCTGCTGTAGCTTATCCACATAGGGATCGGTAGTGGCATCGGCATAAACCTGGGACGCCAGTACCAGCAATTTCACTTGTTCCTGCCCCAGGTGAACGATCGCATTATTAATGTCATGAATTTGTGCTCCCCGGCTGAACCAGGCGGAATTCGCCAGTTGCATAATCCGGGCGCTGAGCGCCGGGTCGCTCGCCAGCAGCTCGGCAATCTCCCGGGTATTCGTCCCCGGGTTGGCAAGAAGTCGGTTAATTTCCGCAAATACTTTCGGGGCGGGGGGAAGCTGGTTAATTTTCCCGACCAGCTTGACGACGGTGGGATCCTTGAAAAGCGTGCGCAGCGCCAGCGCGTTTGCCACCATCGCCAGTAATTGCGTGCTGTCGCAGGGTTTGGCGACGAACCGGTGCGCAACGCCCAGCATACGAACCGTGGCCTCGGGTTCGGAGTAACCGGACAAAATGATGCGGATCGTGCCGGGCCAGCGGTCACGAACCTGCGCCAGGAACTCCGCGCCATCCATCAGCGGCATGCGCATATCCGACACCACAACGTCGGCCGGGGTTTCTTCCAGCAGGCTCAACGCTTCGTGACCGCTGGTAGCGAAGCGGCATTCCCACTCGCTGTCCTGCATCATTAAGGCGCGCTCAATACCCGAGAGGATGCGTGCTTCGTCATCCACGAACATCACTTGCATGCTTACTCCTCCTGCTGCACGGCGAGGGGAAACCGCATGATGAATGTGGCACCTGAACCGGGTTTCGACTCGCAGCGAATCTGTCCATTATGCTTGTCCACCACGGTCGAGTAGGCAATGGCCAGCCCCTGGCCGGTGCCTTTGCCGACCGCTTTGGTGGTGAAGAAGGGATCGAAAATGCGCTCGCGTATCGCCTCCGGGATGCCGGTGCCATCGTCGGCGACGCGGATCTCCATCATATCGCCGACCTGTTCCGCAGAGACGACGATATGCCCTTTTTCCTGCTCGCGGCTCTGGAGACTGTCCGCAATGGCGTGTGCCGCATTGACGATCAGGTTAAGCATCGCCTGGCCGACCATGTCGCGCAGACAGGGCAGGAGCGGCAAATCACTGGCGAAGCGGGTTTCCAGTTCCGCCACGTATTTCCACTCGTTGCGGGCGACGGTCACGGTGGTATTGATGATGTCGCGTATATCCACGTACTCTTTTTTATTTTGCGAGGGATGAGAAAACTCTTTCATGGCGGCGACAATCCGGGAGATATGGCCAAGCCCGTCGAGTGATTCATCTAAAGACTGGGGGATCTGACGGCGCAGAAACTCAATTTTGCTGCTCTTAAGGAGGGTATCGAAGGCCGTAAGCGTGGGCTCGTCGGCCATTTTTTCCCGCATCACGGCGGCCATGGCGATCGCCGCATCCAGCAGGCTGAGCAGCGAACGGTTGGCGGTCTTCACAAACCCGACGTTGTCAGAAACATACTGCGTGGGCGTATTAATTTCGTGGGCGATCCCGGCGGCAAGCTGGCCGATGGACTCCATCTTTTGCGCCTGAAGAAGCTGCGCCTGCGTGAGACGCAGCTCAGCAAGCGCCTTCTGTAACTCATGGCGCTCGTTTTCCAGTTCGATGGTTTTACGGGCGACGACTTTCTCCAGGCCCACATTCTGCTCAAGAATAGCGAACGGGGTCATGTGGCTGTGCCGGCTTTCCTGCGCGATGCGTCGCTTTAACACCTCGATGGTTTTATCCCGCGCGACAAGTTTGCGCTGATAATCGGTAAGGGAGAGTGTTGCGACCGCTGCTTCAGTTGACGGAGACATTATTTACCTCCTATTGCCACGCCCGTGAATGTCTGGTTGACGTGCAGTCCGTTGTACTGTTCGCCGTAGGTTGAGAAACCCACGATCCGGTTTTGCACCATAAAATTGCCGATCTGCAGGTCAAGCTCCTCCTGCTCAAACTGCAAACGCCGCAGGATACAGTCGCAGCCAATAATCACCGCCGGTTCTGGTATGATTTCATGAACTTTTTCCAGCGCCTTGCTGAAGGTTTCGAGCGGATCTTCCGCCATGCCAATCGAGACGATCAACCCTTCTTCAATGGCGCAGTAGCAGGTCAGCGAGAGATCGTCGTTTATTTTCTGGATCGAGCGGACATAAGGTTCGTCGCCAAAAGAGAGCACCAGCGGATTGCGGGAAAAAACAGTGGGTGTTAATTCTGCAACGGTGATGCCCAGCGATTCGGCATACACCTGCGCGGCAGGCTCGCCGTTGATTTCCCGAATCAGCCGTTTTTCGGGATCGGCCTCGGTAATGATGAGTTCCACCTCGCTGGGTTCGAAGTGCTGAACTTTAAAAATCGCCACCGGCGCGGCAGTTTCGATGACCGCGAACACCGCGGCATCGGAGATAAACTCACCTTCACCGTTATAGACATAGCTCTTTTCGAAACGCAGATCGTCGCCCGCAGAGCCGCCGATAACAGGAATATTTCCTGTCTGCTGATAGAGATTAGCGATGAGGCGCTCCTCAGCCATCGACAAGCCATCAACCAGTAACAAACCAAAGCGTTGCAAATCGGGTCTGGCCGCGCTGTCGCGACGGATCTCCTCGGCAATCTCTGCAATGGTCGCGGAGTAATCGTTCAGGGGGTGAATCACAAAATAGCGGGTGCGAAAAGCGGCGCTCAGACCCAGCCCTAATATCCCGGAGTGCTGAAAACCGTCGGTGCCGATCTGCCCGGATGAGGTGCATCCAATACAGGGACAGCTAAAGGTTTTTTGCATCTCGCGGCCCAGAATATTCAGATCATAGTCAGGGGAACAGAAGAAAAGGACCGTTTCTGGCTCAGCCGGAAGCATCCGCCGGGCAAATTCCGCAACCGCCAGCACGGGGTCAGTCAATTCGCTGCTTGCATATCGGATCTGGAAATTCACATTATTTCTCCCAATGCTAAAGCGTCGGCGTCGCTGACGGCGTCGTACAATCAACGCCGCAGCACGTCAGGTTTAAAAGGATTGCCAGTTTTCGTTGGCGGTCACGTTACGGGTTGCTTTGCGCGCAGGCGGATTCGCCGCCGTGGCGGTTTTGGCTGCCTGTCCTGCAAGGCCAGTCACGGGGTTACCTCCTAAATCAAAGAGCGCGATGGCGTCGTTTAATCGCCCGGCTTCTTCTTCAAGTGCGATGGCATTCGCTTTGGCTTCCTGAACCAGTACCGCGTTCTGCTGCGTCACCCGATCCATTTCAGTCATCGCCTGGCCAATCTGATCGATGCCCTTGCTCTGCTCGTCGGAAGCAATGGTGATTTCGCCCATCAAGGCATTGACCTGGCCTACGGTGTTGATAATGGTCGACATCGCCTCGCCAGCCTCTTGAACCTGCTCTGCGCCCGTTTGCACTCTCTGAACGGATTCACTAATCAGTGCTTCGATCTCTTTCGCGGCCTGGGCGCTACGCTGTGCAAGTAAGCGCACTTCACTGGCGACGACGGCGAAGCCACGCCCCTGTTCACCGGCGCGCGCCGCTTCTACTGCCGCGTTCAACGCCAGCAGGTTGGTCTGGAAAGAGATGCTGTTTATGACGCTGGTGATATCGGCAATCTTCTGCGAGCTTTCCGAAATACCGTGCATCGTGGCGACAACCGTCGACGTAATATCTCCGCCTTGTTTCGCCACCTGCCGGGCGTTTCCGGCAAGTTTTTGTGCTTCACGTACGTTATGCGCGTTGTTTCTGACGGTCGAGGTCAGCTCTTCCATACTGGCGGCGGTTTGCTGAAGCGCAGCGGCCTGTTGATCCGTGCGGCCGGAAAGCTCTTCGTTCCCGGTGCGGATTTGGTTGGTGCTGGTAAAGATGGTGGTTGAGCTACCCTGAATCGCCTGCACCGTTCTGAAAAGATTGTCCTGCATCCCCTGAATAAAGGGGATCAAACGACCGGCGCAGTTACGCCCAAACTCTTCAAGCCTGGTGTGCAGTTTGCCGCTGGCAATGGTTTCAAGGTGTCGGGTAATGGTATCAAGCGGTTTAACCAGATAATTGACGAGGTAACGATCGGTTAATAACAGCGTCACAATACCGGCGATTAACGCACTGATCAGGACCAGTTTGTTAAAACTGACTTTCGCCGTGGTTTGGGTCAATATGTCATCTGTTTGAATAGCTTGCGTATATTTTTCTGCGGTCACGCCAAATTGCACGCTCAGCGGCGGATAGGTTTTGCGAAACAGTTCGCGGAATCGATCGACCTGCTTATCCTGCGCGGCGTTATACATAGGAATAATGCCGTTGTTGAGCAGCGTTTCCCAGTCCTGAACCATGCTCTGAACAACCTCATCGCTGACGCCAGGATGGCGGCTCTGGCGGAACTTCGCCAGCATATCCTGGCTGATCTCCAGCGCTTTGCCTGCGGAAACCAGCGTCTTATCTGCATTGGCATCATCGCCGGTCTGGCGGTAATCCATAGCGCGCAGCATGCGCGTTACCGTACGGAAATATTGGTCGTTGCCTTTAACCAGATAAGAGTATGAGTTTTTTTGTGTGGCGTTCTGCGTTAATAACGTTTCGATGGTGGCGAAGTTAAATAATGTCATCGCCGTGGCAATGCCCCAGATGCAACTGAACAGCACCAGGATGAGTAAAACCATTTTTCTGATTGTTATATCGCGAAGTATTTTCATCGTATTTCCCCACTACGTGTTGGGTAAGCTTTTTCTTACGGCGCCGCTGCGCGCTGCAAGAAAAAGAGTTCACTTCTCAAACTGCAGTTATTGTTGGTTGTTATAGGGCCGCACTACACCTCGCTTCGATATTACATTCAATAATGTGCAGGTTATCCTTGACGACCTCTAATGAGACTGGGCGACCTATGTAATATCCTTGTGCAATGTCACATTTGTATTTTATTAATTGCTGCAATTGCTCTTGTGTTTCAACACCTTCAGCGGTTACCTCAAGGTTATAATCTTTGCCAAGCCCAATGATCTTTTCCACAATACTCTTTGCCGATTCCGAATCGTTCATCGCGAAGATAAATGATTTGTCGATTTTAATGCCATGAAAAGGAAAACTGTGCAGGTAATAAAGCGAGGCATAGCCGGTACCGAAATCATCAATCAGCAGTCTGATGCCTAAGCTTTTTAGTTCCTGCATGACGATCTGTGCGTTTTCGGGGTTACATAATGTCACGTTTTCAGTGACTTCTAGTTCAAGACGTGCCGCCGGAAAATGGGTTGTCGCCAGTGTGTTTTTAATGCGGGCGATAACATCGCTGGCTTTGAATTCGATCGGGGAAATATTGACTGACACGGAAATATTGTCAAATTCCTTGCCGATATCGCGACAGGCATTGACCAGCACCCAATCCGTCAGGTTGGTAATAATTCCTGACTCCTCGGCCAGGGGAATAAACTGATCCGGCATCAGTAACCCGTGACGCGGGTGTAGCCAACGGACCAGCGCTTCGACAGAGTTAATGCAGCCTGCACGAATATCGAAGCGAGGCTGGTATACGAGAAATAATTGATTTTCTTTAATCGCTTCCCGTAATTCATTTTCCAGTTCGCGTCGTTGGACGATCTGTTTTGCCATGTCTGGCTGATATAAAACAAAACTGTTACTGCCGAGATTTCTGGCTTCATACAGCGCAATGTCTGAGTAGCGTAATAAATCGCTGGCCGTCAGGGCATCTTGTGGTGATTGCGCCGCGCCGATGTTGACGCCAATAGAGACTTCATTGCCGGACACGATAAACGGCTCGTTGATGACAGCAACAATAAGCTGGCAGAGCGAGCGGATATCCTCTTTTTTATGAATCGCAGGCGCGATAATAATAAATTCATCACCGCCCTGGCGTGCGACCAGATCGGTTGCGCGTAAACAGTTGCGCAATCTCTGCGCCACCTCGCCCAGCACCTTATCGCCAGCGCCGTGGCCGTAGATATCATTGACCAGTTTAAAATCGGTCAGATCGAGGCTGAGCATCACCAGCGTGCTATTCGCTTCGCCGCGTGGGTGCAGTTTTCCGTCGAGGAACTCTTGCATCATGACGCGATTCGGCAGGCCCGTTAACTCATCGTGATGGGAGAGGAAGCGAATACGTTCACTGGACTCCACCTCCAGCGTCACATCCGAAGCCGTACCGCGAAAACCCAGCGCGCCATCCGGCAGAGTGATCCTTTTTAACGTGATATTGCAGTAGCGCTGGCTGCCGAGCGCGGAAACATAACGGCAGTGCGATAACGTTAAATAATCACCCGGATGCGGCAGCGTTAACCAGTCGCTGATGGTTTGCTGGCTGTCGACTAAGAAATCGGTAAAGCTGCGCCCCAGCCATTCGTCGGTGCGATGGCCTGTGATCACCGGAAAGCGGGCAGAAATCCAGGTAAGATCCAGGTTTTCATTGGCTTCCCAGATCCAGTCCGTTGTGGTTTCAACAATATCCCTGAAACGCTGTTCGCTGGCGGATAACGCTGCGCGACTTTGTTCCAGCAGAAAGGTTTTTTCATCATTCATGCGCGCTCTCGTCAATGCCTTACGCATCAAACTGATGGCGAACAGCACGGAAACTACCATCAACAGCACCAGTAAAGGCAGCACTTTGCTTAACAGTGTTTCGACGGGGTTTTTGCTCTGCCATTCGACATACATGCGATCGTTTCCGGCGGTGAGAAACATCGCATCTTTGCGCATTGATGCCACTTCCGGCGGCAAAGTGCGTAACCCCTGGATTTCGTATTCGTTGCCAAGTTGCTGAAACTTTTGTGGCGTGAGCTTATCAACAAAGATCATCACCGCATGCTCTGCAGGATTCATCCCGGCGGCCGTGTAATCATCCGACGTGATCCATGATGCGGCGACGAGCGTGGGCTGGTTATGGATAGCGATCAGCCGGGAGAACGCTGCTCCCTGGTTGTTGGCTAATGTTGTGATTAACGAGTCGGTCAGATTGACGCCTAACCACGCTTCAAAGGAGACCCGTCCGGGCTCTCCTTCCAGCACGCTATAGCGGGTTACGCCATCCGGCGACAGGACAAAAACACCTTCATACTGAAATTTATTAAAAAGCGATTTTCCTAGGTTCTGTCTGTCCCATGCCCAGTGCACATTGACGGTGCTTGTCAGATTTTGAAAAGCTTCATCCCAGTTGGCGTAATCAGCAAGATGTAACCGTAAGCTTTCCTGCCTGTTTTCAAGCGCTTTAGTCAGCAAGTGCATTTTTTGCCGATGTTCAGTTTGCTGAAGGTCGCTTTTTGTCTGGATGAGGGTGAAGAGGATAGTAAAAAAGATGAATGTCATCAGCGCCAGCATCAATGTCGCTGTCTGCTTGAGTATCCCATGCGTATTACCTGCCAGCGAAGGCAGGTTTTTATCATCGAGAACATGCATGCTTCACCTTTTTCTTGTGATGAATAAAATACGCCGGGTCTTTTTACATTAACGGCCTGTAATGCGTTTTATTTAATGCAAATATCACCGTTGATACTTTTTTGTGATAGTTATCAAACTTCATTCTGTTTTTAATTTTTGCGAGCGAGGGAACATTAATTTTTCCTTAAATTATTAGTCTGGATATCATAAAAACAGTGTTTTTTTCTGCAGGTTAATGTTTTTGAGTAGCAGTGACCAATAATATGAAACGCTGGTTTTGAATATATTTTATATTCCTGCTTTGCCGGTGGTGTATTTATCGCATGCAAAATCCATATGTTGCTTATTAGTAATAAGTATTTCCTTATACAGAATGGTGTAAATACCTCCAGATAGGTATTTTCGGCGTTTGTTTGCCTGCTGGACGACAGAAAAAAAGGCCTGCGGGGAAGGCTTTATTGCGTGTCATGCCGATCCCCGACGGGCTTTTTGCGGTGGGAGGCCATTGCGCTCCCACCGGGTTTACATCACATCAGAACGATTTGCGCAGACGCAGGCTGACTGTCTGGGCGTCGAAGTGCGGCGCAGTAGAAAGGTCATAACGCGCGCTGAGGCTCAGGTCGTCATTCTGTACCAGCGCCACGCCGGCACCGATATCTGCGGTATCGGACACCGGCGTGGCGCCGAAGCTGGTGAAACGCGTTTCGCCCAGCGCATCGGCGGCATAGCTGGCGCTGGTCGCGGTGCGGCTGCGGTCATATTCGTGCGTCCACATCGCCTGCACAAATGGCACCACATCGCCGATTCCGGTGCTCCAGCTATGCTCCAGTTTTGCGCCCAGCGAGCTGCGCACCGACTGCGTATGGCTGGAATCCACTTTCAGCGCGGCACCCTGATCGCTGTGCTCTTTATAGTCGTCCTGGTGCAGGTAGCTGTAACTGACGGCAGCGAGCGGGGTCAGCGTGGTTCCCTGGGCGAAGAAGATCGGGTAGCCGACTTCTGCTTTGGTCATCACTTGCTGCCCGTTGAAGCTGCCATCCGCCTGGCCGGCAAAGCCGTCGAAACCGATGCGGCGCTGGCTATCATATCTCTGCGTGCTGACGCTGGCGGTCAGGTTGACGTACAGCGGGTTGCCGCTCCAGCTTGCGTAAGCAATGCCGCTCCAGGCATCAACATCCGTATGGCTACCCGTCAGGTTGTCGCGGCCATTGACGGAGGAGTGCGCATAGCTGAATGCGCCGCCCACACGCCAGTCGTCAGCAATCTGACGATCCGCTCCCAGCACCACACCGCCGTAATGCGCGGTGTATCCGCTGACGTTATCAATCATGCCCTGGCGAGCGCTGCCGTAGAACGGCTGGCCCCAGACGGCCCAATCCAGCGCATCATCACCGGTAGCAATACCGCTTTGTGAACCGTTACGGGCGAGACGTGTGCTGTTCATATGGTTGTTCACCACCGCCAGCGCGCCGGAAGAGGCTGCGGCTGCGGTGCTGCTGGCGGCGCTGTTCTGTACTGGCGACAGTTGCTCACCGGCACGGTTGGCTTCTTCGCGGCTGCCGATCGCCATGGAGGCGTTATAGAGGTTGAGCAGGCCTTCAGAGAAGCCGCTGTAGTTACCCAGCCCGCGCAAAGAGGCGATGGCATTTGGTGTCGTGGCAAACCCCGTATTCGGGGTAACCCCTGGCGTTGTTGGTGTCGTCGGCGTGGTGGGTGTTGTCGGTCCCGTCGGGGTTCCCGGAGTCTGGCCGTCGAGATAAACCACGAGGCTGTTAGTGCCATCAATCGTTACCGCTTTACCGGTCACCGTACCGTTGTAACCCGCGACATGGTAGGCCAGTGCGTTCTCATTGTACTGCGTTCCCGAACCGGATGCCTGCACCACCAGGAAACGCTGGCCGTTGGCAAAACCATAGCTATGGCCTGTCGTCAGTAGCGAAACGCTGGAATTCGCGGCAAAAATCGCATCGCCGGTCACCACCAGGCGGCCATAACCGCTGTCCAGCGTGTTTCCGTTAGCAATCGCGCCATCGGCGACGCCGATAGCCAGCTCGCCTTGCGCCTGCTGGAGGTAGTTACCGTTAATTGTCACCGTACGGTTAATTAATAAAGAAGCACCGTCGTTGATAACGCTGTGCGTGCCCATCTGGAAATCATCATCCACGGTGAGCTTGCCGGTGCCAAAGTGCAGATCGGCTCCGGAACTGTAGACCCTGCCGCCGCTGTTATAGCCGGTCAGCAGGCTGTCGTAGCTGCTGCCGCCATTAATAGTTAACGGGTTTGACGTATTGTTCCAGATGTTGCCAGCCAGCGTGCCGTTGTTATTAATGACCGACAGTGCGCCGATATTGTAAATAGCAGCATCGATACCGCGCAGCGTACCATTGTTGGTGATCCCGTTGGTCATGGTACCGGCGTTCTGCACGGCGTAGGCACCCTCAATCAGGCCGTTGTTGGTGAAATCGGTAATGGTCCCCCAGCTAATCACACCGCTGTTAGGGCCCTGAATCGTCCCCTGGTTGATCAGCGAGGTAATTGTTCCGAAGTTATTCAGCGCGACGTTACTCGTCATCGTGCCGTTCACACTGTTTTCCAGCGTGCCGATGGTTCCCCGGTTATACAACCCGTAAGCGCCAATAGTGCCTGAGTTACCGGCGAGATAACTGTTGTTGGAGAACAGATCTACAGACGAACTATCATCGATATACATGCCGGAATCGTTGTAGTTACTGCCGGAACTCATGATCGTGCCGTTGTTGGTAAAGGTGCCCATATCAACAGACTGGAATGAGAGCGCGTTACCCGTAGGGCTGACGACACTTCCGGTAGAGGTGATCGTCACCGAATCAAATGAACCGATAAAAGAACTTTGGCCTTCTGATGTGGAAATCTCCGTACCAATTGATGCCTGAGTGACAGGGGCGAATGACACCCAGGCAGCCGCCATCGCGATCAGTAGTGGCTTCTTACGAAAGACAGGTTTATGCATATGCTATTCATCCAAAAATGAAATGTAACTGCTGAATCTTTGTCCAGGCAGGCGTGGCGGCAGAAAAGGACACACCTGAAACCAGGGGCGATGGTGTCCTTAACCGATATTAAGTTATCGGCGTGTCTCTGAAGGGCTGTAGGGGAGAGGGGAAAATATATCGTGCATTTATTTTACCTCTTTTACCTGCTGCTTTTGCGAAGGCAGGTTGCCTGCAAATGAGAGCCAACTGGCGGCAGGAGATAAGAAAGAGCTTACCTGGATTGTGGTTTTTATCCGCACCCGCTCTCTGGCGCAGTAAATAAAGAAAAATTCCCTCTTAATATTTATCCCGTCAATTAATCAGGACCTGCGGCAAAAAATGAACTTCCGCAGGTCCTTTTTTGCTGGCGACAACCACAATGACGAAAATTATTATTTTCACCAGTTAATTTATTGACCTGGAATTACGGAGCGGTCTATGTCAAATAAACTTGAATGGCAAAAAATAGCGAATAAAGAGCTCAGTCGGAAAGGAAAGACGATTGATTCGCTGGTAAAACCGACGCCTGAGGGTATCGCCATTAAACCTCTATATACCCGTGAGGATCTCGACGAACTGGATATTACCCGGTCACTGCCAGGGCTGCCGCCTTTTACGCGCGGGCCGCGGGCTACTATGTATACCGCTCAACCCTGGACGATTCGCCAGTATGCTGGTTTTTCAACGGCAAGAGAATCGAACGCCTTTTATCGCCGTAATCTTGCCGCCGGGCAAAAGGGGTTGTCGGTGGCCTTTGATTTGGCGACGCACCGGGGCTACGATTCGGATAATCCGCGCGTGGTGGGCGATGTGGGTAAAGCGGGTGTCGCCATTGATACCGTTGAGGATATGAAAATCCTTTTCGATAATATTCCACTGGATACCATGTCGGTTTCCATGACCATGAATGGTGCGGTATTGCCGATTATGGCCTTTTATATTGTTGCTGCGGAAGAACAGGGTGTCGCCCCGGAAAAATTAACCGGCACCATCCAGAATGATATTTTAAAAGAGTATCTGTGCCGGAATACGTATATTTATCCGCCGAAACCGTCAATGCGAATTATCGCCGATATTATTGCCTGGTGTTCGGCCAATATGCCGCAGTTTAATACCATCAGCATCAGTGGCTACCATATGGGAGAAGCGGGCGCGAATTGCGTTCAGCAGGTGGCATTCACCCTTGCAGATGGCATTGAATATATTAAAGCCGCAATTTCCGCCGGGCTGAAAATTGATGACTTCGCACCGCGCCTCTCTTTTTTCTTTGGCATCGGCATGGATCTGTTTATGAACGTCGCCATGCTGCGTGCCGCCCGTTATTTATGGAGCGAGGCCGTCAGCCAGTTTGGTGCCACGAATCCGAAGTCGCTGGCGCTGCGCACCCATTGTCAGACATCCGGCTGGAGCCTGACGGAACAGGACCCTTATAACAATATTGTTCGCACCACCATTGAAGCGCTCGCCGCCACTCTCGGCGGCACGCAGTCTTTGCATACCAACGCGTTTGACGAAGCGCTTGGGCTACCGACAGATTTTTCGGCGCGCATCGCGCGTAACACCCAGATTATTTTGCAGGAAGAGGCGGAAATCTGCCGCACGGTCGATCCGCTCGGCGGCTCTTATTACGTCGAGTCGCTCACCGCCCAGATCATCAAAGAGGCGCGGGAGATTATCCGGCAAATCGATGAGGTGGGCGGCATGGCGAAGGCCATCGAAGTTGGGCTGCCGAAACGCATGATTGAAGAAGCTTCCGCGCAGGCGCAGTCAGAGATCGATCAGGGTAAACGCGTGATCGTCGGCGTAAACAAATACAAGCTGGAGCAGGAGGCCATTACGCCGGTGCTGGAGATCGACAATGTGAAGGTGCGCAATGAGCAAATCGCCGCGCTGGAACAGATCCGCAGCACGCGTGATGCGGCTGCAGTTCACGATGCACTGGCGGCGCTCACCCATGCGGCACAGCATAATGAAAACCTGCTGGCGGCCGCCGTTCATGCGGCGCGGCTGCGCGCCACCCTCGGGGAGATTTCCGATGCGCTGGAAGCCGCGTTTGATCGCTATCTGGTTCCCAGCCAGTGCGTCACCGGCGTGATCACCCGCAGCTACCAACAAAGCAAGGATGCCGCAGCGGAATTCGATGCCATTGTTGATCAGACCCGGCAATTTCTCGCCACCCATGGCTGCCGCCCGCGCATTTTGATTGCCAAAATGGGGCAGGATGGCCACGACCGCGGCGCGAAGGTTATTGCCAGCGCCTACTCCGATGTCGGTTTCGATGTCGATCTCAGTCCGATGTTCTCAACTCCGCAGGAGATTGCCCGTCTGGCGGTAGAAAACGATGTGCATGTTGTTGGCGCGTCGTCACTGGCTGCCGGGCATAAGACTCTAATCCCGGAGCTGATCGCCGGGCTGAAAGAGTACGGGCGGGAGGATATCTGCGTCGTCGCGGGTGGCGTCATTCCGCCGCAGGATTATGCCTTTTTGCATGAACAAGGCGTGGCGGCTATTTACGGCCCCGGCACTCCGATGCTGGAAAGCGTGCGCGACGTATTAACACGGATTAGCCACCAGCATGATTAACGAAAAAACACTGGAAGCGACAATTCATCGGTTGTGTGCCGGCGATCGTGTCGCGCTCGCTCAGGCGATGACGCTGGTGGAAAACCAGCTTCCGCAGTATCAACGCCTCAGCCGTCAGTTGCTGGATATCATTATGCCGCTAACCGGCAGGGCGCTGCGCATTGGCCTTACCGGTACGCCTGGCGCCGGGAAAAGCACTTTTCTGGATACCTTCGGCATGCTGCTCATCCGGCTCGGTAAGCGGGTCGCCGTGATTGCTGTTGATCCCAGTAGCCCGCTGAGCGGCGGCAGTTTGCTCGGCGACAAGACGCGGATGACATCGCTGGCGCGTGCGGAGGCGGCATTTATTCGTCCGGTGCCCTCCGGCGGCTATGCCGGGGGAGCCAGTCAGCGTGCCGCTGAGCTGATCCTGCTATGCGAGGCGGCGAATTATGACGTGGTGATCGTTGAAACCGTGGGGGTTGGCCAGTCGGAAACGGAAGTCTCTGGCCTGGTGGACTGCTTTGTCTCGCTGCAAATCGGCGGCGGCGGTGATGATTTGCAGGGGATTAAAAAAGGCATCATGGAGATGGCCGACATCATCGTTATCAATAAGGACGATGGCGATAACCGCGCGGCGGTTGCGGCCGCGCGTCAGGTATACGAGAGCGCGCTTTCGATGGTGCGACATAAATACCCGCAGTGGTCACCGCAGGTGCTGACATGTAGCGCACGGGAAAAGCGCGGTATTGAGGATGTCTGGCAGTGCATTGTCCGCTTTAGCGACGTCATGGCGCAAAGCGGGGGACTGGCGCAGTTGCGCCAGAAACAGACGATGAAATGGCTTCAGAAGCAGGCCGAAGAGGAAGCGCTGCGACAGCTTTTTGCCCATCAGATTTTTCGCCAGACTTTCAGCCAGATGCTGGAAGGCGTGAAAAATAACCAACAGGCTCCGCGCACCGGCTTACAGCACATCCGTGAATTTCTTCAGCATCACTATTTTGAACAATAAGAAGGTATCTTTATGTCGTATCAGCATGTTGTCGTCACGATCATACAAAAAGTGGCTGTTATTGAATTTAACTATGCCCGCAAATTGAATGCGCTCAGTAAGGTATTTATCGATGATTTGATTCAGGCACTGGAGGATCTCAACACACCGGAGATTCGCTGCGTAATACTCCGCGCTCCGCATGGCGCGAAGGTTTTTTCTGCCGGGCATGATATTCACGAGCTGCCGACTGGCCGCCGCGATCCGCTCTCGTATGATGATCCGCTGCGGCAGATTACCCGCATGATCCAGAAATACCCGAAACCGGTTATTGCGATGGTTGAGGGGAGCGTCTGGGGCGGCGCTTTTGAGCTGATCATGAGCTCAGATCTGGTCGTGGCCGCTACAACGTCCACCTTCTCAATGACGCCGGTAAACCTCGGCGTGCCGTATAACCTTGTCGGCATCCATAATCTGACGCGCGATGCTGGTTTTCATATCGTTAAAGAGATGATTTTTACCGCAGCGCCGATTAGTGCTGATCGCGCTCTGGCCGTGGGTATTCTGAACCATGTCGTGGACGTGAATGAACTGGAAGATTTTACCTTGCTGATGGCACATCAGATCTGTGAAAAAGCCCCGCTTGCAATCGCCGTTATTAAAGAAGAACTGCGGGTGCTGGGGGAAGCGCATACCATGAACGCGGATGAATTCGAGCGAATTCAGGGCATGCGTCGTGCGGTTTATGACAGCCAGGATTATCAGGAAGGTCGAAGCGCCTTTATGGAAAAACGCAAACCGCATTTTCTGGGCTACTGAGCAACGGAGAACAGCATGAAAGAGTCCTGGCCCCGGCTAAGCGCTGACGAGGCGGCCGCGCTCATCCGGCATGATGAAATGGTGGCATTCAGTGGTTTTACTGCCGCCGGTTCGCCTAAAGCGCTACCCGCTGCGATTGCCCGGCGCGCGTACGAGTTGCATCAGGCGCAGCAGCCTTTTCAGATTCGCCTTCTGACCGGCGCATCCATTGGTGCTGCTGCCGATGATGTATTGTCTGAAGCGGATGCCGTCTCCTGGCGCGCTCCGTACCAGTCGGCAGCGGGCATGCGGCAAAAAATCAATCAGGGTAGGGTGAAGTTCGTTGACCTACATCTGAGTGAAGTGGCGCAAATGGTGAACTATGGCTTTTTCGGCGACATTGATGTCGCCGTTATTGAGGCCTCCGCACTAACGAGCGATGGCAAGGTCTGGCTTTCCAGCGGTATTGGTAATGCGCCAACCTGGCTGCGGCAGGCAAAACGGATAATCATTGAGTACAACCATTATCACAGCCCGCAGGTGGCTCAACTGGCTGATATCGCCTCACCCGGCGCACCGCCGTACCGCAACAGTGTCGCTATTTTTAGTGCGCTGGACAGAATTGGCCTGCACTATGTGCAGATTGATCCGCGAAAGATTATCGCCGTAGTGGATACCGAATTGCCGGATGCCGGTAACACGCAGGAGGAGGAGAAACCAGTCTGTCAGCAGATTGCGGACAACGTAGTGACCTTCCTGCTCAATGAGATCGCACACGAACGTATTCCTCCAGAGTTTCTGCCGTTGCAAAGCGGTGTCGGCAATATCAATAACGCGGTGATGGCGCGCCTTGGAGAAAACCCGGATATCCCGCCGTTTATGATGTATTCCGAAGTGCTACAGGAGTCGGTGGTACATCTGCTGGAAACGGGAAAAGTCAGAGGGGCCAGCGCATCCAGCCTGACGGTTTCCGACAAAGCGCTGCGGAAAATCTACGACAACATGGACTTTTTCGCCGAACGCATTGTGTTGCGGCCGCAGGAGATCTCCAATAACCCGGAGATCATTCGCCGTCTTGGCGTCATTGCGCTGAATGTCGGGCTGGAGTTTGATATTTACGGTCACGCCAATTCAACGCACGTGGCAGGCGTTAATCTGATGAATGGCATCGGCGGCAGCGGCGACTTTGAGCGTAATGCTTACTTATCGATTTTTATGGCGCCCTCGATTGCAAAAGAGGGGAAAATATCGACGATTGTGCCGATGTGCAGTCACGGCGATCACAGCGAACACAGCGTCAAAGTGATCATTACCGAGCAGGGGATTGCCGATCTGCGCGGGCTTTCGCCGATTGAGCGAGCCCGTACCATTATTGAAAATTGCGCCCACCCGCTATACCGGGATTATCTCCATCGTTATCTGGAATCCACGTCCGGCGGGCATATACGCCACGATCTTAGCCGCGTCTTTGAACTGCACACCGCGTTACTGAAAACGGGTTCTATGCTGGGTTAAACCGTCGTACCGTCGCGATCGTCAGCAATGTACTGACATATCGCGGCGGTATGCCGCTGGTTTTTCAGTGAATAAAGATACTCCTGCATCACCATCGGACCGTTCGGCGCATCGAAATACGTTAATGTCTGCGGGTTAACCAGCGGCCAGGCGAACCAGGGGATCACGGTGAGAAATTGCCCGCGTTCCACCGCGCTGATTTTGGCCATAAAGCTGTATGCCCGATAAATAATCGTCGGATGAATGCCGCATGAGCGGATGTGAGCATCCAGCATGGCTTCAAAATTGGCACGGTTCTGGAAACGCATTTGCAGCCATGGCAATTCGCGCAGCAGTTCCTGCGGCTGTTTATCCTGATAGCGTCGCGAGACAAGAAAACCGAGTCGCAGCGGTGGCAGTTCGGTAACCATCAGGTTTTCCAGTTCCTGAACGCGT
The DNA here is from genome assembly GCA_900109485.1 of Kosakonia sacchari. Classification (GTDB taxonomy): domain Bacteria; phylum Pseudomonadota; class Gammaproteobacteria; order Enterobacterales; family Enterobacteriaceae; genus Kosakonia; species Kosakonia sacchari_B. Next base: position 149,427 of record FOAY01000006.1, read on the forward strand.
GGCGAGACCAGCTGTGGTGAAATAATAAAATCGAGCTGATGGCCCAACAGATCGTCAATCACCCCATTTTCACTGAATTCAACCGCCTGGGTGCTGACGTTCTCATATTTGTCGCCCAGGCTTATGAGCTGATCGAAAATAATAGTTGGGTAAGTGTTATCGATACCGAGCACCACTTTCTGTGAGCGCTGCGCTGAGTTATGAAGCTCGTTTTCAATGGCCGATAACCGTTCATAAACCGGGAAGAGTTTCTGGTAAAGCTCCTGACCGGCTTTATTCAGACAGATGCTGTTATCTTTTCGGCTAAAAAGCGGGTAGCCAATCTGCGCTTCCAGCGCGACGATGCTTTTGCCAAAGGGCGATGCGGTCATATGAATTTTTTCCGCCGCTCTGGCAATGCTTTTGGTCTGCACCAGAACAATAAAATTACGCATCCTTTTGGAAATAAAAATAGAGTTGCTCACCTGAAAATCCCTCTCGGTTCCGATAACCAGTATGTTTGGCAATCCGTGCCATTGTTAGCATGCTATTTATTGCTGCGATCAATGTTAGCACACAGTGGCGCAGTGGGGACCACTGCAATCCGTCAGAGATGGGAGAAGCGCCGCATTTCACCTGTTGTGTATGCCAGATGACCTCTTCGGTCAGTGTGACAGTATTAAAAGAAGCCGCGGTGTTTTATTCTTTTATACGCATTGTTGGTGTGGTTTATCATTAAGATGAGAATGAGATTCATCTCATGCTTTAATTTATTTAAAATATTAAGAAAGCATTAATTTTTATTTTATTGATGCATTTTTTTTGCGAGATGAGTACCACAATTGATTCATTGATAAATGAATCGCCTGTGGTAATGTTTCACTTAAAATCAATGTTCGGCTTACCTGTGGAGTGAGTATTATAGTTGCATCATGGTAGATAAAAACATTTACTTCGAGCTGCAAAAGCTATCTTTAGCACTATTTTTAGCGACGAAAGGTTCAGCGGCGCGATTATTTATCGACGATGATAACCAACCTGTTAATAATTCAGCGGTTAATGAACCTTTCGAGGAGATAGACGCGGAGGATCCTCATACCCGGTTGCATGTGCGTCATTTTTGCAACAACGTGCAGCTGTTGAAAACGCATACCCGCGCAAGTGAATGTCAGCAGATCATCGAGGCCTGGCGCGCTTACGGTAACGACTGCCTGATGGATGGCCAGTCGATGCCGCTGCTTAATCTTGTCCAGGGCTGGGTGTTGCTCGAGACCTGCCAGTCGCATAACGATGGCGGTACGACGTCACCTGGTTTTGATGAGTGCGGGACATTGCATAGTGCAGACGCTATTTTTCAGCAATGTTTGCCTCCACCAACAACATTAACTACACGGATACGGAGAAAAAACGGCTGCGGACAGTGTTGCTGTCAGTTGAGTGCTCCTCATATGCAGATTTATACAGCGAATAAATAATCCACGTGATTCGTCTTATTTTCATGGTAATACATTAGGTAGCCTGATTTATTAACATTCGCCCCGGATGGGGCGATGGGCATTTACTGCATTACGAGTAGAACAGACACAAGAATAACGTTAAGGCCCTATTAATATCAGGGAGAATTCTTCGCTGTGGCGGCTATGTTTTTTTTCTCGCTGCCGCTTTGCCCGATCTTTCGCATAGAATGCTCTACGACATATTCACTAATTCAACAAGCTGTGTAATGAATGACGAAGCGCAAGAATAGCCACTCAACATCTCCGGCAGGAAGTTGATCGGGCAACAAATGGTGTGCCGGATAATAAACCCTGCCGCCAGCATAGACGAGAACGTCGTTGGCAAGCAGCATGCCCAGGGAAAAGTTAAATAAATGTTCGATGGCAGGTACCGATCGTTTCGGTGTCGCACGACGATTGTTCTGTGCGGCAGTAAAAGCTATCAGATGTTACTTAAGGGATAAACGGCAGCGGCGATGGGGAAAGGTCAGAAAAGAAAGCAGAGGGGCTGGGCAGAAATAAAAAAAGGGGCAGTTGCGCTGCCCCTGATACATTTTAGAGCTCGAAGTCTTCCAGCTTTTTGCCGCCTTCAATGGCTTTTGCAATCGCTTTCGGCGTACGCCCCTGGCCGGTCCAGGTTTTTTCGCTGCCGTCTTCGTCAATATACTTATATTTAGCAGGGCGAGGCGCACGAACAGATTTAGACTTCGTGGTTTGCCCTTTCAGGGAGGATAAAAGCTCGGTTGGATCGATTCCTTCATCCAGCAGTTTTTGACGGAAAGCCGCCAGCTTGGCTTCTTTCTCTTCTTGTTCTTTGCGAATTGAAGATTCTTCCTCGCGGCGTTCTTCAACGACAACAGACAGTTTCTCAAGCATCTCTTCCAGTGCTTCGAGCGTAACTTCACGAGCCTGAACTCTCAGGGTGCGAATGTTATTTAATGATTTTAATGCTTCTGACATAGCGTCACTCCGTGTGCAGAGAAATGTAATTTCTATCGGAATTAATTTTTAGTGATCATGAGATAAAAATCAATACTGAATTATATTTTTTAGCAAATATAAATTCACTTTTGTAAACATACGCTACCTCATACATGTGGATAAAGCGAAATTTAGCCAGCGATATACGGGAAAAGACCATATCCTTTAAGGGTTATTTTAATGTTGAGCCGCAGTTAATGCCGCCTGGCTTGTTGAGGAAATAATGTGCAACTCACCGTTTTTTCATCCATACAAAGGTAAGATTGCTCCCAAAAGCCCGTCATTCCATGTTTAGCGCCTGTTTCAACCGATGAAAATTATCTCTGAAGAGGCGTGTTTTCTCTTTCTTGTTGGTAGTTTCGTCAACAGCGATTTCAGCACTGCTGAATGTTTCGTTAAACATTACCACATATTGATGGCTCAGATTCCGACACAATAAGTAGCTAAGGAATTTCGCCCGCGTCAAACATTGTTGAGAATAATCCCGATCCGTCGCCAGTACGGCGCGTTCCAGCTCATAGCGGAAATCAAAGAAATCCACTTTGTTGACGGTCATATGTGGTTTTTTCTTCATACCATCCTTTTTTATTCTGTCAGGTAATGGCGTATGCCGCGTTACCAGGTTTTGCCAATATTAAACTGGAACTGTTCGGTTTTATCGTTCGCATATTTTTTTAAAGGCTGGGCATAAGAGAAGACCAGCGGTCCCAGCGGCGACATCCACTGTAAGGCGATACCTGCGGAAAAACGGATATCATAAGGATCGCTGTAATCTGGCAGACCCGCTGCCAGCGTTTGTGCCGTGTTATGCCAGGAGGTACTCCAGACCGTTCCGGCATCGACGAATAATGAGGTGCGCAAGCTGTCGGCATATTTATCGCTGACAAATGGCGTCGGGACGATAAATTCGCTGTTCAGCACCACCATCGCATTTCCGCCCACCGCATCATCTGAGTTTTCCAGCGGGCACCCGCTATAGCTACTTTCTGATCCGTTACAGCGGTAATAAGCCGATTTTGGTCCAATAGTATTTGAGGAAAAGCCGCGGACGGACGACGATCCGCCAGCGTAGAAGTTGTCATAAAACGGCACTTCTTTACCATTCAGCCCGCCGGCATATCCTGCACGCAGACGTTCCATCCACACCCAGTTTTTATCGCTGTTTAATGGCAGATACTGCGCGCTGTCGAAACTGATTTTGTAATAGCTGTTATCGGAACCCGGAATGGTTATTTTGCCGGTTAAGCTGCTTTTATTACCGGAACGGGGGAAAAAGCCGCGATCCAGCGAGTTATAGCTCCAGCCCAGCGAGGCAAAGAAGTCATTGGCGCTATATTCCGCGTTGCTGTCTTCATCTTTGCTCACCACTTTAGGGTAGATACCGCGTGAATTAAGGTAATTCCAGGTGGTGAGCTCCGGTTCCATATTGGTTAATCGGTTATGGACATAATCCAGCCCGAGATTGACCGTATTATTTTCGCTGACCGGGAAGCCCATATTCCCGCTGAGGCCATAACTTTGCTGATTGTAGCTACCGGTGTCGGCATCAGTGGCATCGTAACTGTTATAGAAAATTTTGCCGCCGAGGCTTACCCCATCAACAGTGAAATAAGGATCGGTGACGCCCAGTTCAATATAAGACTGGTAACTGCTGCGCGTACCGTTAAAACTGACGGTGTTGCCGGTGCCGAGCCAGTTATCCTGTGAGACGCCCAACTGGTAACTGATACCGCTATCTGTGCCGTAGCCGAGGCCGACATTAAAAGAGCCGGTATTACGCTCCTTCACTTTATATTCGACATCCACCTGATCCGGCTGGCCGGGAACCGGTGTGATATGGCTCTCCACGGTTTCGAAATAGCCGGTGCGTTCCAGCCGCGCTTTCCCCTGTTGCACTTTCTCATCATTCAGCCATGCGCCTTCCATCTGGCGCATTTCCCGGCGCAGTACTGAATCGCGGGAGGTATCGTGGCCGGAAAAACGGATCTGGCGTACTGAGTAGCGACGTCCGGCATTGACATTAATCCGCAACGTGACGCTACGGTTTTTGTCGTCAATCTCCGGCACAGTTTTGACCTGCGGCCAGGCATAACCATCCTTGCCGTACAGTTTTTTGATCGCCTCTTCGACGCGGGTAATACTCGCAGCGCTATAAGTTTGTCCTTGCAGCGTGTGCGCCAGCGCATCCACCTCTGCATTGCGCTGTGCCAGCTCGCCGTTCACCAGTGTGCTGACGACCTGATAGCGCTCACCCTCGGAAATATTCAACGTGATATACAGCGATTTTTTATCCGGCGTCATACTGACCTGGCTGGAGTTAATCGCAAAACGCGCAAACCCACGATCGAGATAATAGCTGCGGATAGTCTCGATATCGGCTTCAAGTTTTTGCTTCTGGTATTTCTGATCGCCAAGCACATTCCACCACGGTACTTGATCGTGTAATTGCAACTGATCCAGCAAGGTCTGATCGCTGAATGCATGGTTGCCAATAATATTAATCTGGACGATTTTGGCAGAAAGCCCTTCCTGAAAAACAAATTTCACATCAACGCGATTGCGCGGTAATGGCGTTACCACGGAATGAACCTGAGCGCTGTATTTCCCCACGCTGTAATAAAAATCCTGCAACGCTTTTTCTATTTCCGAAAGGTTATTGCGATCCAGCGCTGAGCCTTCCTGAATACCATTGGCACGCAGATTTTCTTTGAGCACATCATCTTTTATCGCTTTATTTCCGGCGAAGCTAATCTGTGCGATTGTTGGGCGTTCTTTGACCTTTACCAGCAATGTCTCGCCATCGCGCAGGATCTGCACATTATCGAAACTGCCGCTGGCGTACAGCGCACGTACCGATTCGCTGATATCGTCATTGGTGACATCTTCACCCGCCTTGATCGGCATACTGAGCAGTGCTGCCCCAACGGTAACGCGCTGCAAGCCTTCAAACTGAATATCATTGATTTTCAAAGAGGTGGCGGCATGCAAAGCGCAAGGAGACAATAATAAACCGGCGATGATATTGTATTTTTTAAGCATGAAAGTTTCGTCTAAGAGATATTTTCAAAGAGAACGGCTGCGAATAGAAATGCAGGATTGCATTTAATCATGGGGAAATAATGGAGAAAGCATGGATATACACCGCAGGTGAAAATAATATGCGTACGTGGAACTTTAATTGAATATCAATATCGAAAGGTTGTCTGCGAGAAGTGTAATATTGTTTTCAACTTTTCTATTAAAAAAAAGCCCCCTTCCTGAACGGGGGGGAAGGGGGAAGAGTCTATTAGGAATGATGTCCTCTGCACTCAACAAAGGACGCTGAGACAATAACAAATAATGCGTCAGTTAAAATGAAGAAAACATGGATAATATATGTATGAAAAAAGCGAGGGGCGCCGGACATAAAGTCATTAGGCAAGGAAATCTTTAATAAAGAATGCAGTAAAGGGAAATCCCCCCTCCACCGCATGGCTGCGGTTGGGATTTGGAAGGGGGGATGGAGTACTACTTTTATGAAGGAGTGGTATTACACCACAGTTGATTTCTGCTGGATCCATTCCCGCCGAACTCAACTGAGCTAATAATAAACCTGCATCGTGAAAGGATTATGCAGAAGCGATGAAGATTTTGTCATCATATATAACAGAGCGGATTTAGCGCGCAAAAAAGCCGGAAACGTAAACGGTTCCGGCTTTGATAGCGATATCAGAAATGTGTGTTCACGCTAACATAAAAGGTGCGTCCGGATTCGTTATACGTTTCTGCGCCTGCGCCATACAGATAAGCACCGGTGGTGCTGTTGCCGGTGGTTTGCGCATTACCGGCGCGGTAGTGGCGGATATCAAAGATATTGTCCACGCCGCCGGTCAGGCTCAGGTTTTTGTTCACCGTCCAGGTCGAGCTCAGGCCGACCACGCTGTAAGGGCTGACTTCATTCAGCTCGCTGCCGGAAACCGCTTCGCCTTTATAGTTGAAGCGTTTGGGTTTCTGACGTCCGTACCAGGTAAAGGTGCTTTGCAGCGACAAGTCATCGCGTACCTGCCAGGCCAGCGTCGAGTTCAGGGTAAATTGCGGGATCACTGACAGGCGATCGCCGGTAGTTTTGTTCTTGCTTTGCAGCATCCACGTCATATTGTTGCTCCAGTTGACACTTTCGCTGACCGGAACATTCAGCGTGCCTTCCAGCCCTTCGACTAACGCTTTTGGCACGTTTTCCCACTGATAAATATTGGTGGTGCCATTGCTGGCGGTACCGACGGCGGAATAACCGGATTCGATCTTGTTGTGGTAATCGTTGCGGAAGTAAGTAATGCCGCCCTGGAAGCCGTTGTGTTTGTACTCGATGCCGATCTCTTTGTTAACGCTGGTCTCGGCTTTCAGATCGCTGTTACCCATCAGATAACAGGCTGAGCTGCTGGCATAGCATCCCTGGCCATTACTGTAGAGGATGTAGTTCGGGTTGAGCTGATAAAGATTCGGTGCTTTATAGGCGCGTGCAATCCCCAGTTTCAACGTCCAGTCTTCCGCCAGCCCTTGCGACAGGTTCAGCGACGGGCTCCAGTTGTTGCCGACAATCGAATGGTGATCGAAACGCAGCGCCGGGGTCAGCATGGTGCTGTCGGTAAGGGCGATATTGTCTTCGGTAAACAGCGAGAAGATCTCCGCGCTGGAGTAAGGGCTGCGGTTGGTGCTGCTGACGCCATCAATCGATCCGTAAGAGAGCGACTGGGTTGTCGAAACGCCATCTTTCATGCGCTGCTGGTTCCACTCGGTGCCGATAGTCAGGTTCTGATCGACACCCAGCGTAAACGGGATGTTGACCTCGCTGTGCAGCAACACATCGGAAAGATCAATATCGAAGAATTTATCGCTGGAGAAGATCCCTTCCGTGCCGCCCGCCAACCCCTCGCCGAGCCGCGAGTTGCGGGTGTGTTCATACTGGGCGTAAGTGTTGGTTGTCACACCATTGTCCCAGCCGCCGGTCCAGGTTACGCCCCAGTTCTGGCGGTAAAGGCGGTTGGTCTCTTTGCCATACATACTTTTCACCAGCGTGCTGGTGTTGGTGTTCTGCGTATCGCCTGCGTACAGGTTGCCCTGACGGCTGTAGCCGGATTCAAACTCCAGTGCCTGCATCGGGGCGAATTCCCAGCGCACTTTGCCGTGGATATCTTTATTGATCGCCCCTTCACGGCCAGCCGGGTAGGAACCGGCGTAGGAGCCGGTGCGTGCGGCTTCGTGGCCGGAGTTGATGTCCTGCGCGTCGGCCTGGGTTTTGCTCAGGTTGCCCCACAAATTAAAGCTGACGGTATCGTAAAGCGGGCCGTTCAGGCTGAAGTTGGTGCGTTTTGTCGAACCCTCTTTGCGATGCTGCGGCGCATTCAGATAGGTGTTCCACGAACCGTGCCATTCGCCGGTGGTAGGTTTGGTGATGATATTCACCACGCCGCCCATCGCACCGTTGCCGTAGCGCGCGGCGGCCGGGCCACGGATCACATCGATACGTTCGATCATTTCCGCCGGTACCCAGTTGCTGTCGCCACGGCTGTCACGATCGCCACGCCAGCCATAGCGCACCGAGTTACGGCTGGTCACCGGTTTGCCATCCACCAGAATCAGCGTGTTTTCCGGCCCCATACCGCGGATGTCGATCTGGCGGTTATTACCGCGCTGGCCGCTGGTGGAGTTGCCGGTCAGGTTGACGCCAGGCTGCGTGCGGATAAGTTCAGAGACATCGCGGGCGGGTGGGTGTTTGCGGATTTGTTCGGCGGTGATGGTGGAAACGCCGGAAGCCTGCAACGTCTGCTTGGCGGCGGTCACCACCAGCGTATCTTCCTGCGTTTTGGCTGTCTCCGTCGCAGTTTGGTCAGAAGTATTACTGGTGTCAGCGGCCTGTACCGGAAGCGCCAGACCCCACAGCGCCGCGTGAATCAGCATAGCCAGTGGGTAATGCGAAGCGTGTTTCATGCCATATTCCCTGTATTTTTATGTGTGCGGTTCTCGCTTTTTTCGGGCGTAGTGACGCCTCCCTGAGCCGTGGCATAAAAAAGAGAATACATGCCCGGACTGCGGCGGTTATCTGCGTCATTAAATGAGTAAAAAACGAGAGGGATTATTTGCACGATGGGGAAAACGTTATTCGCCAGAGAATCCTCATCATGCGGGAATGACGTTAATGGAAATGAAATTTATTATCAAGATAATAACTATTCAAAATTTACAAATTTAAATATTGTTTAAAATCAAACAATTATAAATATATTGTTGAGTTCAATTGAACGATAAATAAATAATAAAAGATAAAAAATCACTGTTAATCCATAATACTTTCAAATTTTCTTCATTATTAACTTTGTTATTCGTTGAGTCACGAAAATAATATACCGACATTAGCGGCTAACATTTTTCGGGAAACTCTCCAGCAGCCAGTCAATAAAAACCCGCAGGCGATGCGTAACATGGCGGTTTTGCGGATAGACCACATGGAAAGGGTAGGGCGCGGGACGCCACGGGCGCAAAATTTCTACCAGCGCGCCGCTCTTCAGTGCGCTTTCCAGCGCATAACTGAAGGTCTGAATAATCCCCAGCCCGGCCAGACCGGCGGCCAGATGGGCGTTACTCTCGTTTACGCCGATGCGGTGATCGACCTTGATTTCACACTTTTCACCGTCGCGCTCAAAACGAAGGGGGAAGGCTCTGCCGGTTTGTGGCGACAGATAACTCACCAGCCGGTGGCCGTTTTTCAGCTCATCCGGATAGGCGGGCGTGCCAAAGGCTTTCAGATACGCAGGCGTGGCGCAGGTCAGCAGCGTTGCGGCGCCAATCTGGCGGGCGATCAGCGAGGAGTTATCCAGCGGGCCGCCGCGGATCACGCAGTCCACGTTGTCGCTGATCAGATCCACCGTGCGGTCAGAAACGCCAAGATCGATACGGATATCCGGGTAGCGCGCCAGAAACTCCGGCAGCGCCGGGATCAGCACATCGCGCGCCGTGGAGCCGCCGACGTCAATACGCAACTGACCCCGCGGATGGCTGCGCACGCTGCTAAAGGAGGTATCGATATCCTCCAGATCGCGCAGAATGCGCGCGGTCTTGTCGTAATAGTCGCGCCCTTCCGGCGTCACCGTCACCCGGCGGGTGGTACGCTGCAACAACCGCACGCCGAGGTGCGCTTCCAGTTCCTGCACCAGTTTACTCAGCGTGGCGTTGGGCATCTCCAGTGAATCTGCCGCCCGGGTAAAATTCCCGGCTTCCACTACGCGGGCAAAAGCCCGTATTGCCTGCAACTGATCCATACATTTCCCCTTTACTGGTACAAGCTGATTATACACAACGGTGAATAGTCATTTTCATTTTTCGCTATTTTTCAATAAAAACGCCAGCGCTACAGTACAGCCATACCGAAGACGTCAGCCCGGCTGACCGTTGGTAAACCCTAAAACCCAAACTGAGGAACAGAAAAATGACGAAACAACTGAGCGGAAAAATTGCCCTTGTCACTGGCGGCACCAGCGGCATCGGCCTGGCAACGGCGAAAGAACTGGTAGCCCAGGGCGCACGCGTCTTTATCACCGGCCGTCGGCAGAAAGCGCTGGATGCCGCAGTCGCTGAAGTCGGTGGCAGCGTAACCGGCATTCGTGCGGATGCGTCCGTTCCGGCGGATCTCGACGCGGTGTATGCGCAAATCGCCAAAAGCGCCGGGCGACTGGACATCCTCCACGCCAACGCCGGGGGCGGCGATATGTTGCCGCTGGGGTCGATTACCGAAGAGCATTTCGACCGTATTTTTGCCACCAACGTACGCGGCGTGCTGTTTACCGTACAGAAAGCGCTGCCGTTACTGGTGAATGGCGCATCGGTTGTGCTGACGGGTTCTACCGTGTCGATCAAAGGGACCGCCAACTTCAGCGTCTACAGCGCCAGTAAAGCCGCCGTGCGTAACTTTGCCCGCTCGTGGTCGCTGGATCTGCAAGGCCGCGGTATCCGCGTCAACGTGGTCAGCCCTGGCCCCATCCGCACACCGGGTCTTGGCGATTTAGTCCCGGATGAACACCGTCAGGGGCTGTTTGACGCGCTGGCCGCGCAAGTCCCACTGGGCCGTCTTGGCGAACCGGAGGAGGTCGGCAAAGTGGTGGCTTTCCTCGCGTCGGATGCCTCCAGCTTTATCAACGGCATAGAGCTGTTTGTTGATGGCGGTATGGCGCAAATCTGATGGTCAACGCCCTTTATTACTGCTCAGCGTGCTGCTGGGATTGAGCGGTTTGACGCAGGCCGCCGGGATCAAAACAGCCGGAATCGATCTCGCGAAGGCGTGCGTTACGACGTGGCGCAACAACATACTGACGATCCGCGCGGCAAAGTGGCCTGAGCCGCGCCGCCCGGCGTTTTGCCATTTTCAGCAATAGTTACGCCATTTAAGTTGGTTGTGATTTCTGCCGTTCCCTCACATCGTGACGCGAATCAGTGCAGAGAGTGTATGAGTGAATGGCAAAACGTCGTGCGGTCTATTTACATGAAGAACAACGTGATTTTATCCAACAGTGCGCCCGCAGTTTGCTGTGGCGCTATGAGCTTCCCACCTGGACGGTGATTATTGCCGTGTATGGCAGCTGGTTCGCCACGCTGGCGAACTGGCAAACCTTAGGCTTGTGGCCGGCAACGTTGCTGCTGATTGTGTTGACCTGCTGGTATCTCTCTGTACAGCATGAATTAATCCACGGTCATCCAACGCGCTGGCCGTGGTTTAACCAACTGCTGGGCCTGCTGCCGCTGGCGGTCTGGTATCCGTATGGCCTTTATCGTGATTCCCATCTCGCGCACCACAACACGCCGGAACTGACGCTGCCGCACGCGGATCCTGAGTCTTATTATTTTGCGCCTCAGCGCTGGCAACGTTTCCCGCGTGTGCTGCGCGAAATCATTCGTCTGCGCAACACATTCCCCGGGCGGTTGCTGCTGGCGCCGCTGCTCGATATCGGGCAACTGCTGGCAGGCATGATTAGCGCGTTTTATCAGCGGCAGACGAAAACTATCGCCATGTGGCTGGTGCATGGTGTACTGCTCGCGGCGCTGTTTACGTGGATGGCGCATTGCGATTTTTCACCGCTGTGGTTTGTGCTGGCGGTCAGTTATCCGGCGCTGGCGGTGACTAAAATCCGCTCTTTTCTCGAACATCAGGCGGCGGACGATCCGCTGGCGCGCTCGGTGATCAATGAAGCGGCGCTGCCGTGGCGCATTCTGTTTCTGAACCTCAACTATCATTCCATCCACCACGATCTGCCCGGCGTGCCCTGGTATGGATTGCGCACGCTCTACCTGCGTGACCGGCAAGCTTACCGCCAACGTAATCGCGGATTTCTGGTTCGGGGCTATAGTGAATGGTTACGACGCTTTTTGTTTACATCGGTGGACGTGAATGCACACCCAGGCTGCAAGCAACACAACGACTAACCTGTTCTCTTTGCCCATGTACGATCTGCACCGCGCAGACACCGTGGCGCTGGGCGGTGTGCTGAAAGAACTGTTCGCCGCTCGCGGCATCATCGCAACGCATGTCTGGCCGCCGCCGGATCTGTTGACGCACTGGCAGGAAGATGCGCTGCTGTTAAGCCAGACTTGCGGTTATCCGCTGGTCACGCAGCTTGATAAAGTGCAAACCGTGGGCTGTTTTCACTATCAGGCTCCGGGTTGCGAAGGTATCGGCTACTGCAGCTTCCTCGTGGCGCGTGAAGAAGAGAGCGGGAAAACGCTGGAGGATTTTCGCGGTCAGCGCGCGGTCTGCAATGCCATCGAATCACAATCGGGCTATAACGCCCTGCGGAAAATGGTCGCTGCGCTCTCCGGCGGGAAACGTTTTTTTGCCGCAGTGGAGTTTAGCGGCAGCCACCGGCAATCGCTGGTGGCCTTACAGCAAGATCGTGCGGATATCGCCGCCATCGACTGTGTCACCTGGGCGCTGCTCCAGCGCCATCAACCGGATTTACTCGAAGGGCTGACGATTATCGGGCAAAGCCCGCTAACGCCCGGACTACCGCTTATCACCTCCGCTTCAACCTCCGCCGCCAATCTGGCGCTGCTGCGGGAATCATTACAGCAACTGGTCAGCGATGCGCAGTATCACGATGTTTGTGCAGCGGCATTAATTGGCGGCTTTGCTGCTGTTACACGCGAGGATTACGCTTTACTGCTGGAGTGGCGGGATGACGCGGCAGCGCACGGCGTGGTTGATTTATAAATATTGAAATATTTCATCATGTTGTGAAAAACAAAAGCCAACAAACGGCACGTTCCGCTAAAGACAATCGCGCGCGGCAGGCAGAAAGTCATGAGCCGTAGCCGGAATTAAGGAGAAGAAATGAGCAAATTATTTACGCAAGCAAACGTGGGCCGCGTTGCGCTGGATAACCGCATTGTTATCGCTCCGATGTGCCAGTATTCCGCCGAGGCGGGGAAAGCGGCCGCCTGGCACCGCATTCATTTAGGCAACCTGGCGCTTTCCGGTGCCGGGTTACTGATTATTGAAGCCACCGCCGTAGAGCCGGAAGGGCGTATCTCGCCGCAGGATCTGGGCTTGTGGGATGATGAGACACAGCAGGCGCTGCGCGTGGTGCTGGATGATATTCGCCACTATTCACCGATAAAAGTGGGCATCCAGTTGGGCCATGCGGGACGTAAAGCCTCCGTCAGCGCGCCGTGGCTGGGCGGCAAACAGCTCAGCCTGGAAGAGGGCGGCTGGCAAACGATCTCCGCTTCGGCCGTGCCGCACGATCCGGGCGAACGCCCGCCGCGTGAAATGAGCCAACACGATCTGCAACGCGTCAAACAGGGCTTTGTTGACAGCGCGCGTCGCGCCGTGGCGCTGGGTATTGAGGTGATCGAACTTCATGCCGCTCACGGTTATCTGCTGCATCAGTTCCTGTCGCCGCTCTCCAACCAGCGTACCGACGAGTACGGCGGTAGCCTCGAAAACCGTCTGCGCTTCCCACTGGAAGTCTTCAGTGCGGTGCGTGACGCTGTGCCGTCATCTGTGGCGGTTGGCATCCGTATTTCCGCCACCGACTGGATAGAAGGCGGCTGGGATCTGGAGCAATCCATCGAACTGACGAAGAAAATCGAAGCGGCGGGCGGCGATTATGTTCACGTCTCCAGCGGCGGGCTGTCGCCGTTGCAGAGCATTAAAGTGAGCGCCGGGTATCAGGTGCCGTTCGCCAAAGCGCTGCGTCAGCAGACCAGTATGCCGGTGATCGCCGTTGGGCTGATTACGGAACCGCAGCATGCGGAAGAGATTCTGCAACAGGGAGACGCGGACTTCATTGCGATGGCGCGCGGTGCGCTCTACGATCCACGCTGGCCGTGGCATGCCGCCGCCGCGTTGCACGGCGCGGTGCATGTTGCGCCGCAGTATCGTCGCGCGGAGCCGCACGGCGTGAAAGGCACGGTAAAATAATCAATTCAGGCGAGCCTGGCCGCAGCAGGCTCGCCTGCCTGAAAGCGCTAAGTGGAGCTAAACGCCTTTGCGTACCAGCTCCGCTGCTTGCAGAAAAACCTCATCTTCAACCCCATCACCCCGGCTTCTGCCTTGCCGTTCGATCTCCTGAATAATGTTGTCGCGGTTAATCGCCTTCCGTTCCGAAACCAGTCCAATTACTGCTGCGCCAATGGCTAATCCAATGAGTCCCGTGTGCTCATCATTGAACTTCATGCTCCACTCCTCCTGATTATTGGTATAGGAAAAATCTAGCACAGGGATATATTTTCGTCATTTTCCTAAAGCGCCACACGATCAGCAGGACAGGGCTGCTATATGTCATTATTTTTCAAAGAATTGCGGCAGGATTGTGCAGGTTATTAGCAGGCTGTTCAGGGACAAATCAACAAGATGGCCTCTCACTGGTTGGCAGTGAGAGGCCACTTAATCACTTTTTACCGTTAGGTTTTAACTGCTCGCCGGGCTTGAGTTTGAACAACTCGTCGTCGCGCGTGGAGTAGCGCACCGTACCATCATCCAGCCGGTATGCGCCTTCGGTAAACCCTGCGCCATTGAGGAACGGCGCCACCGCATCCGGTTTACCGCGCATCGCCGCTTCCAGCGCCAGCAAGGCATAAGGGGCGATATTGTCGATATTGGCGTAAATATACTGCTGATCATCGACGAAAAAGCCGTTCAGGCGTTTGTGGGCAAGAATGTTGTCCGCCACTTTATCCGCCAGCGTGAGGTAGCTTTTATCGCCCGTTGCCTGCGCCAGATCGATCAGCGCAAAGATGGCGTACGGCTCGCTGTTTTGCGTGTTGAGATCCAGTTTATGGTTTTTGCCGCCGGGTTCGCCGATATCACCCAACTCCTGGCTACGGGCAATCCCGCGCGCCACTTTCCATATCTCTGTATCCGGCTCCAGCGTCCAGGCGCGGGCGTAAGAGAGCAGGAATTCATTGCCTGCCGGATAGGGCTTCAGCACGGTGCCTTTTTTGCCGTAGTAGCCGTCACGTTTCACGGTATAACCCGACAAATCGCTGCCGTTTGCCAGCATTGGCCGGAAGGTGTTGCTGTTCGCGTCATAGGCATATTTGGCGAAAGCTTTCAGGCCATCCAGCGTCCATTTTTTGATGTCATCCCCGTCGTGTCCGAGAGATTTCGCCAGCGCCAGTTGCATCAGCGCGTTTTCCGAATAGAGCGTGCTGGTGCGGCCTTTCAGCATCATATTGCCTTCCAGCGCATCCGCGCCAAACTCCGGGCCAAACTGGCGCTGTGCGCGGTCGCCATATTTGGAGTTGGTATCGCTGTCGTCGCTGGTTTCAGCGCGTTTTAACGCCTGGGTAAATTGATAAACGCCCAATCCGGTCTTTTTATCGCGCGGCAGGACATACTGTTTCGCCAGCCGTTTTGCCCAGGTGAGCGCGCCTTTGTCACCATCGTGTTGATAGAGCAGCGAAGCGGAGT
Organism: Kosakonia sacchari; assembly: GCA_900109485.1. Lineage (GTDB taxonomy): Bacteria > Pseudomonadota > Gammaproteobacteria > Enterobacterales > Enterobacteriaceae > Kosakonia > Kosakonia sacchari_B. Next base: position 164,820 of record FOAY01000006.1, read on the forward strand.
AGATCAGATCGTTCCCGGCATTGAGGAAACTCAGGCCTTTGGTGGCAAAGAACGGCGGCTGTTGTTCAAACTCGCTGTTCCACAGTTTGCCCATTGCTTTGCCGTATTCTCCGTGGCGGCTGGTTTCCAGGATCTTCCAGTCGTAAACATGCGCATTCCAGAACGCACGGATAAAACGTTCGGTCGCCGGTTTATCAACGGCAAACATCAAGTCATAGTAGGGGTAGGCGTTCTTTAATTCATGAACCTTCTCTTTCTCGCTTGGCCCTTCCGGTTGCAGCGTGTTGAGATCGATAAAGCGGTGCCCGCCCCACAGCAGCAGCCCGCTCTTGTCCTGGTAATGGCGGAAATAGTAGCGAACATTATCTTCGGCCAGCTTTTTGTATTTTGCCTCGCCGCTCAGATTACTTAACCCGACCAGCACGCGCATCAGGTTCTGCTGCGCAGAAAAATTCGACAGCACTGCGGTTTTCCCATCCGGGAAGATCCATTCCATCTGCTTGCCGGTGCGCGGATCAACGCCATCGGCCAGTAACGGCACGTTGGGCTGGTTTTGCGCGGCGGCCTTCGCCATCACCGTGTCGGCAAAGGCTTTGACGCTGCTCAGGCGCGCGCTCTCCTGCGCAATGGCCGCGCAGGAGAAAGTACTCAACATCGTTAATGTCAGCGTTATTTTTGACAGTTTCATTATTCGCCTCTTTAAAAATAAGGATCTCTGCCGAAATCCTTATTTATATCCGGGTTATCAGAAATTATATTTCACACCGACGCGATAACGAGTTTGACGTTCGTCCGTATATTTACTGCCGGATACATTACCAATCGCAACATACGGCGACCAGTTTTTATCAAATTTGTAGGTTAATTTCACATCATGCGTCCAGTCGTAATTTTCATTATCGGCTATCAGCACACCAGCGGAAGTTGCGTGTTTATAATCCAGTTCGTAGTCGAGTTGATAATCATTAAACAGTTTCCATGAAAGGACGGCCGTCAGGTTGTAGCCGTTTTCGCTGGTGTCTTTTGTGGTGCCGATGTTGTTGGAGTTGCGCTTGAAGTAAGGGCGGTAGCGCAGCGTAGCGCCGACATCGCTGGAGAAGTTGACCTTGCCGCGCAGATACGGGCGATAGTTATTCGAGGTTGAACTACTGTCCAGTGAAAAACCAGGTTCAATCTGGAAGGTCGGATTAATTTTATAAACATAACTGGCGACCACTTCCGTACCATTACTGACGGTTTCGTGATACGCCTTGTCTTTATTTTGTGAGCCTTTCCATTTCCCTTCCAGCGATAAACCAAAACCATTTGCAAAGCGGTGCGACATTAATAAACGATCTTTGTGGTTATTACCGCCACTGTCATTTGTTTCATGACGATAATCAAAAGTCACTGCCTGAGCCGCAATACTGAACAACGGTATGGTAGTTAATAACAATGTGCGCAACATAATATCCCCTATTATTTTAACCCAAAGGTACAGAAGGTTCTCCGCAAAAAAATTGCAGATAGTTTTAATTCAGCGGGAATGTGATATTCCCTGCTGATAAAAATTGATATAATTAGCAGGCGTAATAATTATGACAAATATAATCACTGTGCCGGTAATGTGGTGTGTGGTGCCGGGTGCCTCCCGGTGAACTGGAAGCCGATCTCTCCAGTTCGCCCATAAAAATGAAACATAATTGAGGATAACCTCATATCAGCATGACCCCGCCGCTGAGGGGGATTCACCACACAGAATACATTATCAACCAAATTGTCAGGATTAATCGGATGCATTAATCTTGCTGTTTTCATATCTCTGTTAATCAACTGGAACGCACTTTTGCACAATATGAAATGATGTTTTGAGACTGAGATCGAACATTTAAATACAGACGAAAAATTATTTAAATGGTGGGATTAAAGATAATCTTATTCACAATAAATCATTTATAAACAACATGATAAGTTTTCTAAGTGAGGTAATGGCTAAAGGAAAATATTGTTGATTTACCGTCATAAATAAATAATTGGATAAATTTATTCCTGGAATAAGTTGCGAACATTTGACGAAAAATGCAATACACTGAGCGCAGCAGGGAGAGAACGAAATGCAGAACCCGACGGGATGTCATTAACAACCTAAACGAAAGCTAAACAAGGCAGTCAGCCAGGCTTGATCTGCCTTAAAACATCCCTAACACTCAGGAAAAAACATGCCTCCGTTAACGGAGCGGAAAATATAAAAATTATCCTCTGGAGCCGCTATGACAATCTATGGAAAGGATCGCCTTTTCATCTACGGTATTGAGAAAATACTCAGGCAACTGAGCAGAGAAAAAGGCAGCCGTTTTCGCAGCGATGGCGCCGCAATATATGTGACCGCGGGAATGGATATTGTGGAAATATATTCACTGTTTTTCTCCAGCCCGCCGCCGCATTACTCTATTTTCATCTCCTCTGAACGCCATTTCGATTCACTGACGCGACTTTTCCCTGGACTGGTGAAACTCTGCCTCGCAGAAAATGTTCATGTGCATGAGCTGCGCCAGGCGCTGGACGTGATGATCCTGCTTTGTCAGCAAAACCAGCAGCCCGGTTATATTCACGGCGCCTTTAAGTTCACCAGCGCCGAGCAGCAAATTATGCGCTTGCTGCTGCGCGGGCATTCAGTGGAGGATATCGCGCGAATACGCGGCGTCAGCCCGACCACCGTCAGCGTGCAGCGCAACAGCCTGATGAAACGCACCGGCACCAAAAGCTTGCAGGCGCTGTGTTCGCTCTATTCAGCGATGCGCACCGGGAGCGAACCCGCGATGTGCCGTTAAAGCCTGGTGTTGTTGGCCCACAGGCAGGCAGAAAAAAAGCGCCTGGCCGGCGCTTAAAAACAACAAACACAATCCACCTGGTGTGGGCTGAGAATCAACAGGTTTTCGCCAAAAAATCACTGACGGTCTGCATGCACAACGACCGCTCTTCGACATGGGGCATATGGCTGGAGGATTCGAAAATCACCCATTGTGCCCCGGTAATATGATCCATAAACGGCTGCACCACTTCTGGCGTGGCTTCGTCATAGCGCCCGGAAATCAGCAATGTCGGCACGCGCACCTGCGGCAGACGGTCAATAATCGTCCACTCTTTCATGCTGCCGATAACGTGGAATTCTGTTGGGCCGTTCATCGCGTGATACACCGTCGGATCGGCGTCCATGGCGTCAAAGGTGCGCTGCACTTCCGGCGGCCAGGGGGAGAGACGGCAAACGTGGCGCTGGTAAAACACCTGGCTGGCCGCTTTGTATTCAGCGCTGTCCAGCGTGCCCGCCGCTTCGTGCGCCAGCAGCGTCTGCTGCACCTCCGGCGGAAGCTGCGCGCGCAGTTTCGCCGCGCCTTCCAGCCACAGCGACATTGATGCCGGTGAGTTGGCGATAACCATCGCTTTCAACCCTTGTGGCTGAGTGACCGCATGTTCTGCCGCCAGCATTCCGCCCCAGGATTGCCCCAGCAGCGCGTAATCGTCGGCAATCTCCAGCGCCTGCAGCAGATGATTCAGTTCGTCGAGAAACAGCGAAGGCTGCCAGAAATCCGGGCTTTTCTCCGGCAGATGGGTGGAACGTCCGTTACCCAATTGATCGTAGTGGATCACGGCGCGCCCGGTTTCGGCGATATCTTTGAACGCATCGACATAATCGTGAGTGCAGCCGGGGCCACCGTGCGCGACCACCAACGGCGTCTGACCGTTGTACAGATCGCCGCAGATGCGAAACCAGGTCTGATATCCCCGGAAGGGGACATAGCCTTCTCGAATGGTGTACATGAGTGACGTTTACCCTGTTAAGTGAACTGGCTTTCAGGTTAGAACGTCACTGCTCGCGCTGAACACTAGCAAAAATGCTAGTTCTTAACTGTCCAGCAAACGGTAATGCAACGCACGGACAACAGCCTGCACGCGGTTGGTCGCGCCGAGCTTTTTCGCCGCCGTGTTCAGATGCAGCGTAACCGTCGCGACCGAGCGGTGCAGCTTGCGGGCAATCTCTTTCGCCGTCAGCCCTTCGGCGGACCACGCCAGACATTCGCGCTCGCGGTTGCTCAGTTTGACATGGCGGCAGGTAAGCATTGAGGCGTCAAACAGCGGAAAGGCTGACTCCTGAAAGCGGTGCGCCAGAAAGGTCAGTTGCGCCAGCGTTTCGCTGATATCCCGCTCTTCCCGCTGGTCGGTGACAATGCCGGTCAGCGTAACAAAGCCGCCATGCGGCAGATGCAGCGGCACGGTAGCGCCGCAGGGCATATTGTTATCGCGCATGTAGTGCGTCACTTCTTGCGCGTTCTCATCCAGTCGCCCCTGCAATGCGCTGCGATCCGGGCGTTGATAAGACCAGACGAACGGCGCGCAACTCTCCAGCGCAAAATGTTGAACCGGATCAACCTGATAGTAGCCGCGCTCGCACCACAGCCGGCGCATATCATCCGGCACATTGCGCATCTCCAGCAGCGATGGCGTAATCAGCGCGCCTTCCAGCGAACGCGGCACCGGTGTGTAGTCGTAAATCACCGCATCAAACCCCAACGCCTGCGTCCTGGCAAACAGCCCGGCAAAAGCCTCTTCAAGCCTGGTGGCGTTGGTTGCACCAGGGCTTTCGATATCAATGCGCATAATGAACTCCCCCAAGGTAAACGGTGCCATGCCACGGGCACGGTTTGTGCAGTTTCCCCGTGGCTTCGCCAAAGCATGCAATTCCGGTGCCGTCCTGCGGGAAAGGTAAAACTAGTATTTTTGCTAACTACCCAGCCCTGAATGATGTCGTTAGCGTAAAGAAAACGCCCGCTAAGGTTGGTCGGGCGCAAATTTATGACGCAGGGCTGCACTACGGCGGAGCGATTTTTTAACCTTCACCACCGTATGCACCATGGGAGTTCGCTGATGCATCGTTACCGTTTCCTGTTATTTCGACCCTTGCAACTGCTGCCCGTGCTGCTTGGGATCAGCATCATCACCTTCGCAATGGTACGGGCGATTCCCGGCGATCCGGCGCGCATTCTGCTCGGCGTACGCAGTACGCCAGAGGCGCTGGCGCGTATCCGTGCGCAGTTTGGTCTCGATGAACCGTTATGGGTGCAGTACGGCTACTTCCTGCGCAATTTATTGCAGGGGGAGCTGGGCAAATCGATTGTCTACCGCGTCGATACCCTGAAGCTGATTAACTCGCGGCTCGAACCAACATTGTGGCTGGTACTGGGCAGCGTGCTGCTGGCGGTGATGCTCACGGTTCCGCTGGCTTCGCTGGCAGCGCGGCAGCGCGGGCGGGCGGCGGATCAACTGATCCGCCTGTTCACCACCGCCGGGTTAGGGTTTCCGGCGTTCTGGCTCGGCATCATGATGATCATCATTTTTAGCGTGGTGCTTGGTTGGTTCCCGGTTTCCGGTTACGGCAGCGATTTTGCCGACCAGTTGCACCATATGGTGCTGCCGTGTCTGACGGTAGCGCTGGCGCTGTCGGCGGTATTGACTCGCAACCTGCGCGCCAGCCTGCTGATGGAGATGAGCAGTGATTATGTGGTGGCGGCCAGGGCGCGGGGCCAGCGTGAAAACCGTATCTTCTGGCGTCACGTGCTACCCAACTCACTGGTGCCGACGCTAAACCTGCTGGCAGTGAATATTGGCTGGCTGATTGGCAGCACGGTCGTGATTGAGAGCGTGTTCGCCATTCCGGGGCTGGGCCAGTTGCTGGTGAAAGCGATTTTTAGCCGCGACTACATGGTGGTGCAGGGCGTGGTGATGGTGTTTGCGCTGGCGACCGTGGTCGTCAACCTGCTGGCCGATGTGCTGACCGTGGCGCTGGATCCGAGGGTGAAATTATGAGTGCTCTCAGCGTGATTTCCGGGTTACGCCGCCGGGCGATCCCACGCCAGCACGCGCTGCGCGCCGGGATAGTGATTGTCGGGCTGTGGCTGTTTATCGCCCTGTTTGTTCCGTGGCTGGCACCGTTTGATCCCATTACGCAGGATGCCACATCAAGCCTGCTTCCTCCCGGCGGTGCGCATCTGTTCGGTACCGATAACTTTGGTCGCGATATCTTCTCGCGCGTGCTGTGGGGGGCGCGGGTGGATCTGCAAATCTGCCTGCTGGGGGTTATCTTCCCGTTTTTGCTCGGCACCACGCTCGGCGCGCTGTCCGGTTATCTCGGCGGTGTGGTGGATGCGGCCATTATGCGGCTGATCGACATCGTGCTGGCGTTTCCTTTTCTGGTACTGATGCTGGCGATCATCGCCATCCTCGGGCCGGGGCTGGGCAGCTTCTACATTGCGATGGCGATGGTCGGCTGGGTCTCTTACGCCCGGCTGGTGCGGGCGCAGGTGCTGACGCTAAAACAGCGGGATTTCATTGTCGCGGCGCGCAGCCTTGGCTATGGCCACGCGCGCATTCTGTTCCGCCATCTGTTGCCGAACGCCATCACCGGCGCGCTGGTGTTCTCCATGTCCGATTGCGTGCTGGTGCTGCTGAACGGCGCAGCGGTCAGCTACCTTGGGCTGGGCGTGCAGCCGCCTACCGCGGAGTGGGGCGTGATGGTGGCGGAGGGGCAGAGCTTTATCACCACCGCGTGGTGGATAACCACTTTTCCGGGGCTGGCGATTGTGCTGCTGGCGATGGGCTTCAGCCTGCTGGCCGATGGCCTCGGCGATAAACTGGGAGCGCGCGTATGACACTGCTGACAGTCTCAGAACTGACCATTACCCGCGAGCCGGATATCGCGCTGGTCGATAAAGTCTCATTTACGCTGAATGCTGGCGAGATGCTCGGTCTGGTCGGCGAGAGCGGCTCCGGGAAAACCGTGACCTGTCGCGCGTTGATGCGGCTGTTGCCCGGCCAGGGGCTGGCCATTACCGGCGGCGAAGTGCGGCTGGGCGGCCGCGACTTACTGTCGCTCAGCGAAGCGCAAATGTCGGCGGTGCGCGGGCGCGAAATGGGGATGATTTTCCAGAACCCGGCCAGCCACCTCAACCCGGTGATGACCATTGGCGAGCAAATTGCCGAAAGCCGCCGCCGTCATTTCGGCGCCAGCCGCGCACAGGCGCGGGAAGATGCCAAAGAACTGCTGCGCCAGGTTGGTATTCCCGATCCGCAAAACCGCATTCATAACTATCCGCATGAATTTTCCGGCGGCATGCGGCAGCGCGCGATGATCGCCGTGGCGCTGGCGCCTGAGCCGTCGCTGCTGATTGCCGACGAGCCAACCACCGCGCTGGATGTCACCGTGCAGATGCAGATCCTGCGTCTGCTCAGCGATTTGCGTCAGCAACTGGGGCTGGCGGTGATCATGATCACCCACGATCTCGGCGTGGTGGCGCAAACCTGCGATCGCATCGCCGTCATGTATGGCGGGCGGCTGTGCGAAGTGGGCGGTAAGCGCGATGTGCTGGCGCAGCCGCTGCATCCCTACACCCGTGGATTAATCGATTGCCAGCCAGCCAGCGAAGGCGGGCAGGGGCGACTGGTGACCATCAGCGGCCAGCCGCCGGTGGCGGATAACTTCCCGGCCGGTTGCCGCTTTCATCCCCGCTGCCAGTACGCCAGCGCGGCTTGTCAGCAACAGCCCGCGCTGCGACAGGGGCGCGACACGCTGGCGCATGCAGCGGCCTGCCATCACGCATTACAACCACTTAGCTTGCGGGAGGGCGCATGACGACATCAGCAAACTGGCCCCTGTTAGAAGCGGACAACGTCAGCGTGACTTTTCCGGTTTCCGGCGGCCTGATGGGCGCTAGGCGGATGGTGCACGCCGTGAATGACGTGACACTGAAAATTCACGCCGGGGAAACCCTCGGTCTGGTGGGCGAATCCGGCAGCGGCAAAAGCACGCTGGGGCGGGCGTTATTGCAGCTTGAGCGGGTAACGGCGGGCGAGGTTCGCTTCGATGGACACCGCATTACTCATGGGCTGAAGAGCGACGTGGCGCGGTTGCGCCTGCAAACGGCGATGATTTTTCAGGATCCTTTCGCCTCGCTTAATCCGCGCCAGACCATCGGCGACAGCATCGCCGAAGTGCTGCGTGTGCATCAGAAAGTGCCGCGCAGCGGTGTGAATGCGCGGGTGGCTGAACTGCTGACGTTAGTCGGGCTGCGCCCGGAGCAAGCGAAGGTCCGGCCCGGCCAGCTTAGCGGCGGGCAGTGCCAGCGTGCCGGGATTGCGCGCGCGCTGGCGATCGAACCCCGGTTGATTGTGGCGGATGAGTGCGTGGCGGCGCTGGATGTCTCCATTCAGGGGCAGATCGTTAACCTGCTGATGGAGCTGCGCGAAAAGATGGGGCTGGCGATTTTGTTTATCGCGCACGATCTGGCGATTGTGCGCCGCCTGTGCGATCGCGTGGCGGTGATGTACCTCGGGCGCATTGTCGAAGAAGGCCCGTCCGAAGCGGTGTTCACGCAGCCACGTCACCCTTATACCGCCGCGTTGGTCGCGGCAATCCCGGAAATCGATCCTGATAAACCGCTGCCCGCGGAGCCGCTCGGCGGCGAACCGCCCAGCCCGTTATCCATTCCACAGGGTTGCGCTTTCCATCCGCGCTGCCCCTATGCGCAGGTGCAGTGTCGCACCGGCGCGTTACCTCCAACCCGGCAGATTGCCGATCACGCATATTCCTGTGTGTTGACCCACACAGGCGATGAGACTGTTTTTCCTTTAACCAGGAGATCTTTTGATGAAGCACAGGCATGTTAAGTTGTTGGCGGCCAGCGTTTTTCTGGCGCTCAGTGTGGTCAGCGAAATGGCGCAGGCGGCAGGCGTATTAACCATTGGCCGTCGCGAAGACAGCACTACGTTCGACCCGATCAAATCGGCGCAAAACGCCGACAACTGGGTGTTTTCTAACGTCTTTGATCCGCTGGTGCGGGTGGATAAAACCGGCACCAAACTGGAGCCGGGCGTGGCGGAAAGCTGGAGCATTTCGCCGGACGGCAAGGTCTATACCTTTAAAATTCGCGACACCAAATTCTCCGACGGTACGCCAGTGAGCGCCAGCGATGCTGCGTTTAGCCTGCTGCGTATTCGTGACGATGCCGGTTCATTGTGGCGCGATTCGTACAGCATTATCGAGAAAGCCGAAGCGCCGGATGCGCGTACGCTGGTCGTCACGCTGAAATCGCCGTCTGCGCCGTTCCTGTCACAACTGGCATTGCCGAATGCATCGGTGATCTCGGAAAAAGCGCTGAAGGACGAAGGGGCAGAGACGTTTGCCGAAAAACCGGTCGGCTCTGGCGCGTTTAGCGTGAAAGAGTGGGTGCGCGGCGAGAAAATCGTGCTGGTGAAGAACCCGAACTTCTGGCAGGCGAAGAACGTCAGCCTCGACGAAGTGGACTGGCTGACCATTCCCGATGACAACACCCGTATGCTGAAAGTGCAGGCCGGTGAGCTGGATGCCGCGCTGACGGTGCCGTTCTCGCGCATTGCCTCACTGCAAAAAGACAGCAATCTGAAGGTGGAGCTGGATCCGTCAACCCGCGAAGATCATCTGTTGATCAACCACTCGCACGGTGCGCTCGGTAAGGTGGAAGTGCGCCAGGCGCTGGACTTCGCCATCGACAAAGATGCAATTGTGAAGACCGTGACCTTTGGCTACGGCCAGGTGGCGAACTCCTATATTCCGGCTGGCGCGCTGTATCACTACAGCGATAACCTGCGTCGCGCCTACGATCCGGAAAAAGCCAAACAGATGCTGAAAGCCGCTGGCGCTTCCGATTTAACGCTGAATTATGTGGTTAACGCCGGGGATGAAGTGGATGAGCAGATCGCCATTCTGCTGCAACAGCAACTGGCGAAAGCGGGCGTGAAGGTCAACCTGCAAAAAGTTGATCCCAGCCAGAGTTGGGACATGCTGGTGGCGGGCGAATACGATATTTCGGTGATGTACTGGACCAACGATATTCTCGACCCGGATCAGAAAACCACCTTTGTGCTGGGCCATGATGCGAACATGAACTACATGACGCGTTATAAGAATGACAAGGTGAAAGCGCTGGTTGCTGCGGCTCGCGTGGAAATGGATCCGAAAAAACGCGAACAGATGTATATCGATCTGCAAAAAATGGCCAAAGCCGACGTGAACTGGATCGACCTCTACTACAGCCCGTACCGCAACGTGAGCCGGAAAAATATCGAAGGTTTCTATCAGAATCCGCTCGGTCGCTTCTTCCTCGAAGATACGGTGAAGAAATAACGTTTTGCCTGATGGCGTACGCAAGCCGGGCCTGGGGGAGTGAATCCGCGCCAGGCCCGGTAAGCGGCGCTAATCGAAAGCCGCGAGGAGACGTTGCACCAGCGGCTTTGTTTCGTTTTTTCTCCACACCAGGTGCAGCGCGATCTCCAGCGGTAGCCATGGCAAAGCCACTAATGCCACATTCTCCGACGCAATGCGCGCCAGGCTTTGCTGAATAAAGGTGAATCCCAGCCCCGCTTCGACACAAGAGAGCGCGGCCAGCGGGCCGGAAACTTCCAGGCTGATGCGCGGGGTGAAGCCTTTTTCCTGACAGGCCCGAAGTAACTGCGCGCGCGCTGTCGGGTTCAGGTTTTCCTGCTCGGCTATCCACGGATACTGCTCAAGCTGCGCGGGTGTGGGCGCGGACAGAGCCATCTCTTTCGGCATTGCCAGCAGCACCGGCTCGGTAAGGACGATTTTCTGGCAAAACTGCGCGTCGCTTGACGGCGGCAGCGTGTATAAGAACGCCACATCAATTAACCGCGCCTGTAGTTGCTCAAGCTGCTGTTTTGAACGCATCGAATGCAGCTTGATATCGATCTCTGGCGGTAGCGCTAATTTTGCCAGCGCATCGGGCAGCAGGCGTGAGTGAATGGCCGCTTCGACATAGCCGATATCGATGCGTCCGGCGTTGGCCTGACCCAGATGTCTGGCGTGATCTTTCAGCCGATCGTAGTGCTGGAGAAAAGGTCCCACTTCGTCGAGAAATTTTTCCCCTTCGGTGGTCAGATGGAGGCGTTTTTTCTCGCGATGAAACAGCGTGACGCCTAATTCATCTTCCAGCATCTGAATTTGTCGGCTCAGCGGGGATGAAGAGATATTCAGCCTTTCAGCCGCCTGGCCGATATGCTCAAGCCGGGCAACAACGGTAAACGATCGCAGCAGTTTGATGTCCACAGCAAATCCGGTCTCAACTGGGTTAAAAATGGCAATAGCCTGAACGGCTATTTAACCGCAATATAAACCTTATGAATACTGCACCGTAACGTGTTGATAATTCACTATTCATAAAGAGGAGTTTGCGCATGTTTATCGTAACGCTGAAATATAAAAAACCGTTAAGCGAGGTCGATCGCTTTGTTGAGGCGCACCGCACGTATCTCGACGCGTGCTTTAAAGAGGACTATTTTCTGGCGGCCGGGCCAACGAACCCGCGCAGCGGCGGCGTGATTTTAACCCGCGCGCTGGCCCGCCCGGCGCTGGATGCGCTGCTGCAAGAAGATCCCTTTTACCGTGAAGGTGTGGCCGATTTCGAGGTTGTGGAATTCGAGCCGATGAAATATAGCGCTGCAATGGCCGCCGCGCTGGGAAAATAGCGCTACCGTGGCAATAGACTAAGCAGGGCACAAATCGTGCCCTTGTGCTTTTCCCGCATTAAAACACCATCACATGTAACAGCGTGCGGACCAGAATGCCGACAATCGCGCCGGGCAGTACAAAGCGGAACAGGCGGACAAAGCGGCTGGCGATACCGAGGAAAATGCCAATCCCCGGTAAATCGAGGGTTTGCACCAGGAAGCCCGCCGAGGCGTTGATCTGCTGCGCCGTCAGTTGACCGTGCTGCGCCATCTCCGAGGCCACGCCAAAATAGGCCGTTCCGCCCGCCAGGCATTTGGTCAGCGTCAGCAGCACATATACCGTGGAAATATGGAAGAACGCCAGCATTGGCGTTAACAGCGACGTCAGCGCTTCTACCACGCCTGCCGCTTTCAGTAAGCCCACCACCGTCAGCGATAACAACAGCATCGGCAGCGACCCCAGCGACAGGCGAATCGCATCTGCGCCCGCGCCGTTAATCACCGAAATCAAACTCGCGCGCGGCTTATCTTTATTCAGTTCGCCCTCTTCATCGCGCAGGCTGGCGGCAGAGAGCCTGCGTCCCGTGACGTACCAGGTCAGCGTTGAGGCGGCAAGACCACCAATCAGCGAAATCACAATCGCAATGCCCCAGTGCAGGCCAAACGGAGTCAGAGGGTAAAACACATTCGCCTGGCCCATGGCGAACAACATGGCGAGCGTGGCGGCAAGATGGCGGTCGGAAGTTCCGCGGCGCTCCATAATCGCCAGCGCGGCGAGCGGTGCGGCAAAGCTGACGAAATTAAGCTGAATCAGGGCGAAAATCCCCATTCCGCTGATACCAAAAGGCTTTAAGACCGGGGAGGTGAGACGAACAATGCCATCCAGAACCCCTTTTTCCTCCAGATACTTCATTATGATGAGCATCACCACCATGATCGGCAGCAAGGTATACAGCGCAACATCCACGGAAACCTTGCCCGCCGACATGATGATTTCAATGATATTCATGAACCACTCCGGTAAACGTACTTGCCCGGTATTTTACACCCGCTAACGGAACGGCAGGCTCATTCATTCCATTGGTTTTACTTATTTTCTGTAAGCGGATACGGCATTGGCGAAAGCGCCGTCGGCATACATCGGAGGGCGGGGAAAGACGTCAGGAACCCGGATTGGCGTAGCCGCCGAGGATAAACCAGGCCAGGAAAGCGACCGCTACAATAAAAACCAGCACCGGAAAAGCAATACCAATTCTCATAGACCCTCTTACGTTGTCAAAAGCCTTAGTCAACAGGAAACCGCGTCGTCTGCGCGGGGAGACAACGTTAACACAAAAACACTAAAAATGACCGTGTTACAGACTAAAAGCGGCTGCGATGCGCCTGTTCAACGGTGATTTTTAAGTAGCTGTTGGCAATATTTTCGCGGAAGTACGTTTCCTGCTGCTGGCTCATCAAAAAACCCTGCCAGATCTTCGGTGGTACGCCGAGATACTGCTCAACGCGGCCATTACTGTGCTCAAGCTCCAGCACGCTGGAGTTCGGGTCATAACCTGCCGCCTTTAGCGCCCTGCAAGAAAGGGGATGTCTTTTCATTTTTTGTCCTGCTCAACGTCAATGTCACAAAAGGCTTTTAAGCTATCGGCAGGCGACAAAGAATATTTACCACTGATACAAGACTCTTTTCGTATAACTAAGGTGAATAAATGACGCTCAGCAACCTACACATTGCGCCATGCGCTGGCCGGGACTTTCAGCCAGCGGCAGTGGTGAACAAGTTCGGCGCGGCGATGATCGCTGGCACTGATCAGCGCTTCCAGTTCAATTCCAGTTAGTTTTTGGCGCCGAAATTCATAAATTTCTTCGATCGCATTGAGCGAGGAATAACGGCGTAAAATACGCAGATAATAGTGGCGCAGAGCTGTCATACTACAAAGGTTAGTAGGCATAGTAATTTTCTCTTGTTTTTAAATGAATAAGTCTTTTCGAAATAACGTTCGTAGTGAGGCCAGTCTTATTTTCTGTATCAGCTATTGACGTGTAACGCTGTTCGTCAGTAAATAAAGCATCCTCTCTCTGCGGGTACACAAAATGATCATCATCGAACTGACTGTGGTTGGTGTGCTGCTGGTTATAATCGCCTTTTCATTCTATAAGCATTTAAAAGTGGTTCGAGCCAGGAACGTCGGCAACACCAAGAAATATCACCGACGATAATCTCGTTACTATTATGCTTTTACGCTGACTGCTTCGAACGTAAACAGGTACAGAGGTATTTTTTAATAGTTAATTATTATGGTTTACGTTGTGAATATCAGGTTTTTATTTCGACTCCTGGTAATAATCAGCTGTAGGCCACCAATCTACGATTTGGCGTTTTTTGCTGGGGGAAAGGCATTATTTCTTCCTCGTTTTCTGCCAGTCCACTATCTTTGAATGGAAAAATACTGAAGGCGTAAAAAATATCAATTCTGGAGTTGGCTGAGATTTTCTTCTTAATGTTATCTTTATGGGATGAAACCGTTTTCTTGTTAATACTCAGTTGGTTAGATATCTCGTCGTCGCTTTTCTCGAAGATCATGCCCTTCAATATTGCGATTTCTCGACGACCCAGTCGAATGGTTTTTACATGGCTACTGACGCGTCCATTTATAAATTCAGTTAAAATATCCGCTAAAACATCCACTTGTATTTTATCGGGGATCACAATGATAGGTGTATGTACCAGGGTAAACGGCGAAAAATGACCTTTAGTCACAACCAGCATCCCTCGGTTGGAAAAAGGCGCACTAAAATTAATGGCAATATGTATTTCACTGCAATTTCTAATTTCTTTCACTAATTGAATTATACCTTTTTTGGTATAAGAGCAATTAATTTTGAACAATACGATATCTATATTTCTTCCCATGTTAACATCCTCCCGGATCGTATGAAACTGTGTGTAAAAACATTGGCGAGTGAAAAAATGGTTTTGCTTTCGATCCTTCTTCTCTTTCTAGTTTGATCTGTATCATACTGCTAAAAAGTTGTTAACTGAGGATATTCTTATTTTTGTTTTATGCAACATGTTGCCGCTTCGTTTAGATAATTAAATAGAACTGAGGAATCTCCCAATTGTTTCCATATTGTCGAGGAATGTCTTAATTTGCGATCTTATTTTGTGATGGCGATTTAAAGTGCGAAAGCTCCCAATAAAATATGAGGGTTAGACATGACGCATTTACATCGCATTATTTTGGTCGTTAGTTTTATTATTTCTGGATTGGCACACGCAGCTCCTGTAGCCGAAGGCTCTGCCGCGGGAAGTAATGCTTCCGACAGCGCCATTGGAAATTCGGCGTGGGTGGGTGTCGCGGGTGTTGCTGCCGTCACCGGGCTGGCATTGCTGGCATTGGGCGGCGGGGACAACGGTAGTAACACGTCAACCACTACTACCACCACCACTACCACTACGCCGTAGAAGTGAGGTGAATTAAGATCGTAACGTTGTTGACTGAGAAAAAAGGGAGCCAGGATGACTCCCTGCTTCGGCGTTAGCCGCCAGGGCCACCGGCCAGATCCGGGCCATAACGGATAACATCGACCAGTGTTTGATTTTTACCCGTCTGTTTGGCATCCATGAAAAGGCCGTCAGTTCGCGATTGCAGTATTGCCTGCAACATCATCATTGACCGCAACGCGCCTTAAGCGAATCCCGCCAGAGAAGTGAATCGTTAATAAGTAATAAGGAACCCGCATTTCACCAACAAATACTCTAACTGCGTATCACTGTGGCGCATCCGGCTTCTTCTTTATTATTGGGCGGTTCGACCTCTATCTTTTATTGCCAGCGCTGATCCTGTGATTACACCGGCAATAAACCCCGCCTGTCGGCCTGATAAGACGCTGCCGCCCATCGTAATTTCATATTTTCCGTAAGGTTATAGCCTTCGTATAGTGAAATCGCACCCATTACACAGCTTGCGGAATTCGTTGAAACACTACGAGGGACACTATGCGAGTCATCAAACCCTTCTCTCTTGGTGCGCTTTTAGGCACCGGTTTTGCCGCCATTATTGTGATCAGTTTTCTGGTGGCGATTTTTGGACGGACACAATTACTCAGCACCAGCAAACACATCGAATATTACGAGAAATATCATCTGACTAACCTGCTGGCGATGCAGGAGCTAAAGGACACATTAAATAACGCCACCAAAGCGACCTTTATTATGGTGTTCCAGGATGACGCCGATAAACAGGAGGCCGAAGAGAAGGTCACCGAAGCGGCAATCCAGCGTATCGATACGCTGGTCAAACAGTTACAGCAGAATATTCAGGACAGCGATATCCAGCAGATGTTGGATCGTTTTAAACAGACGCAGGCGCAATACGCCGCGGTTGTGCGCCAGACGGTGAGCATGGCGAAAAATGGTCAGATGCTCGACTCCCAGTCGATGGCGGTGGATAAACTGCAACCGGTTCAGGCACAACTGTTTAATGAGATCACCTTGATGATCCAGCGCCAGCAGGCCAACACGACCACGGCAGCGGCGGAGAGCACCGGCGGCGCACGTGCATCCGGCGATCTGCTGCTGATACTGGCGGCAGCGGCCACGCTGCTTGGCGTGTTGATCGCCTGGTTTGCCACGCGGCTTATCAAGCGGCAACTGGGCGGTGAACCGGCTTATGCGTTGCGAGTGGTACACGATATCGCCGAGGGCAATCTGGCAACGCCGGTAATGCTGGCGGCTGGCGATCGCCACAGCCTACTGGCCGGGATGGAGGCGATGCGTCAAAGCCTCAACCGCATTGTGGCGCAGGTTCGTGAGAGCAGCGAATCAATCTCGGCAGGGGCCAGCGGCGTGGCGGCAGGCAGTATGGATCTCAGCCAGCGCACGGAACAGCAGGCGGCCAGCCTGCAACAGACGGCGGCATCAATGGAGCAAATCGGCCAGACCATTCGCCAGAATGCTGACACGGTGCGCGTCACCAACCAGCAGGCCACCGCCGCCAGCGACATTGCCGCCAAAGGCGGAGAAGCGATCGACAACATTGTGCGCACCATGGACGAGATCAGCCAGAGCGCGCGCAAAATCGGCGAGATCATTGCTGTTATCGACGGCATCACTTTCCAGACCAATATTCTGGCGCTTAATGCGGCGGTAGAAGCAGCGCGTGCCGGTGAGCACGGGCGCGGTTTTGCCGTGGTCGCAGGGGAGGTGCGTTCACTGGCGCAGCGCTCCGCCACGGCGGCGAAAGAGATTAAAGGGCTGATTCAGGCCAGTATTGATTGTGTGGATAACGGCGCTACGCTTGTCAACAATGCCGGTTCCACCATCGGCGAGCTGGTTAAGCAGTCGCACCATGTCGCGGAAATGATTAACGAAATCGGCATGACCACCCAGGAGCAGGAGCTGGGCGTTGCGCAGGTGAACGATGCGATTGCCCAACTCGATCAGGTGACGCAGCAGAATGCTGCGCTGGTGGGCGCCTCCAGTTCGGCGGTCGATCATTTGCGCGATCAGTCACGGAATCTGGTGGCGCTGATGAGCGTTTTCCGCACCGAACACGCCCGGCGGGAAAATTCGCCGCAGCTTGCCTCCGGTGTGCTGGTGAATACCTGACGGTTCTGAACAAACGCGATGCCATTTATGCGTGAACCAGACAACGGCGTCGCAGAACGAGGGACAAGGATGTCCCGATAGCGATCTCCTTCCTCATTGATTTAATCCGCGACGGGCAGCACGCGTATAGCTTAATCATTAAGCCATCGTGAATGGGCGGATTATATCGTCAGCGGCAGTCAATCCTGTGGTTTCAGCAAGTGCGAGCAACCAAAGAAAATTGGCTGGATATCGTCATTTTTTTCGCAATAGATTCGATGAATGTGTTATTTATTCCGGAAAAATTCTGGAAATTGATATTTTTATTTTATAAAAATATGGGTTAATGCTTTTATTTTAATAAGGTAAAGGGGCTAAATGTTAGTAGTGCGTAATTTTTAGTTGTTTTTTATCCATGGGATCGGTTTTTTGTTTGGTTAAATTTTCCTGCTAAAGTGGATTGTTTTTAGTTATTGCCACTGAAGCTTTGTTATTGTCTTAATGAAATAAACATGCTTTTATCTTGCGGCGGTTAACCAGGGATTGCTGCTATGTGAATATTAATAATGTTCACATGCAAGAAATAAATGTTATTTATTATGCGAATAACATACGGCGCGTTATTTTTATTTTGACGATAAAGTCGTGCGATGGACACATCTGTGCAAACGCTAAGGAGGGGTATGCCAGACGAGGAAAATAGAGCGCTTTCAGTTATGGGCTTCCTTATCGAAAAGAGTGTGATTTATGACTGTAGAACAAAAAGACTCATCTGCCTTTATGGTACGGCGAAACCTGTTGCTCTGAGGAAAACCCAGTCGTATTTGCTGGAATATCTATTGAATCATGGGGTTAATAACATTGTTTCTGATGACATGCTGATGGTTGATGTCTGGGAGCGAAACGGCCTTCGCGCGTCAGCTCAGCGGGTTTGGCAGGTGATAAATGATCTTAAATATAACGTTAGTAAATCAGGTGTCAGTGATGAGTTTATCCTGAGGGTTTCCCGGAAAGGATATTTTATTAGATCAAGTAGCGTGCAAACTTTATTTTATCATGCAGAAAATGAGTGCTGATTTTCGTTGCATAAAAATAACGTTAAGGTTGAGTGGTAATACATTGGTTGTTTTTGGTTAATGTTAATAATGTCAGGTTTGAGGTTATCGATGAAAAAATTTTTATTGTCCGTTGCTGTCTCTGTAGCGATTACGCTGCCCGGATTCGTTCACTCTGAGGAAACGGCGACGGTAAATCAGGTAGTGCGACCGGAAGTGGCTGAAAGGGTCAAGGCTTATGAAGGGGCTGAAGGCGTCATTGTATGGACACTGCGTTATGGTAAACCGGACGAGAAAAAATGGATTGTGCAGGTGACAGATATTGATCATCCATGGAATAAAAAAATACATTTAATGAATGTGGACGATGTGGGTGCAAAAAAATATGTTTACACCCTGGTTGATGGTAAAAAATTTACCGTCTTGTTTTTTAATAGTCATGGGTGGGGGGAGCTTAACCTGCCGGGCGAAAATAAAGCGATACCAATATATTACAGCAAAGCATACTCCTCCGAAGGAAATGCCCAGGCTTTTCTGACTGATTATCTTGAATCGGATAAATAAAAAAGCAGTATCTGCTCTCTCGCGACCAAATCATACGCGTTACGACGAAGAGGCAAGATTGAGCCAACCACAGTTGCTGGCATACGTTAGCGACTGTGGTGAAGTTAAGGATAGCTGACGTGAAAACTACCCGGCAGGCGTAACAAAACTGACAGGATTATCATTTTCGCGTCACTTTTGAGTCAGTATGGCTGCGTTAAGGTGAACGCTCCTTAAGAAGGAGGCTTTCACGATGGGTATGCAACAGATGGTGGTACATGAGATCCAGCAGTGGATCGATGAAAACCTCGACCGTCCGCTCAGAATTCGCGATGTTGCCACGCGGGCCGGTTATTCAAAATGGCATTTACAGCGTCTTTTTCAGGAAGTGATGCAGGTGCCGTTGGGGATTTATATCCGCAATAAGAAGCTGGAAAGTGCCGCTGAAGCGTTGCTGACAACGGAAGATTCGATCATCACTATTTCCACGCGTTATGGTTATGACTCACAGCAAACCTTCACCCGCACCTTTGCCCGTAAATACCATATGCCGCCGGGCGTATGGCGTCGGTACCATCAAAGCTAGCTAGCGCAGAATTGACGCCACGATATGCGGTTAATCATCAGGTTGCATTTTGTCGCTAAAACGGTGAAAAAATGTCAGCTAAATGTCAGCCCAACAGCGGTAACATTGCGGCTATGAATATGTTTGCGGCAGGTGCCGGAACGTTGAAGGAGTCGCCCCTTTGAAGCTGTTACTCATCGAAGACGAGGAAAAGACCTCGTCATATATTAACCGTGCGCTGAGCGAACAGGGTTTCACTCTCGATGTCGTTGATAATGGCGTCGAAGGGCTGCACCTGGCGCTGGAGTACGAGTACGACGCGATTGTGCTGGATATCATGTTGCCCGGCATGGACGGTTACCAGATTCTGGAGCGGCTGCGCGCCTGTAAACAGACGCCGGTGCTGATGCTCTCGGCGCGCGGCTCGGTTGAAGAGCGGGTAAAAGGGCTGCGCCACGGCGCGGATGATTATCTGCCAAAACCCTTTTCGCTGATCGAGCTGGTGGCGCGCATTCAGGCGCTGCTGCGCCGCAGGCCTGGCGACGGCGCGGACATCACCCAGTTGCATATCCACGATCTGCACCTCGATCTGCTGGCGCGGCGTGTAACGCGCGGCGGCGACCGTCTGGAGCTAACGGCGAAAGAGTACGCGCTGCTGAGCCTGCTGGCGCGTCATCAGGGCGAAATCTTGTCGAAAATGATGATCGCCGAACAGGTCTGGGATATGAACTTTGACAGCGATGCCAACGTGGTCGAAGTGGCGATTAAACGCCTGCGCGCCAAAGTTGATAATCCCTATCCCGTTAAGCTGCTGCATACGGTGCGTGGTATGGGGTATGTACTGGAAACCCGCGTGGAGAGTAAAGCCAGTTGAACGCGCTCTCTCTGTGTAAACACTCGATTGCCGGACGCATGGCGCTGATGTTCGCCGTGGCGTATGTATTTGTCGTCGTCACTTTTGGCGTTGTGCTCAGAAGCTCGTTGTATGAGTCGCTGCAAAGCCAGATGCATAACGAATTATTATTCCGCGAATCGCTGATGGCACCGTGGGTGGAAAACCGTCAATCCATCGACGGCTGGAAATCCCTGTCCACCAAATTTAGCACGCTCTCCTCCTATGAGGGCGGGCGCGTGAAGTACTGGCTGGTGGCCGATGATCCCCGCTTTGATATGGGCGGCCCGCCGCCGAAAGGCGTTGAGTGGGCTTCGCTGAAAGACGGGTTCAGCACCGCACCTGGCGAAACGGAAGCCTCCTGCCTGCTGTTCCTCTATTCCCGCGAAATCCCGGCGAGCGGCGAACGCCCGGCGATGCGCTACGTGGTGGCGATCGATTCCACACCTTATATGGGCACGCTGTATGAATTTACCTGCGCGCTGGTGCTGGTCAGCTGTATCGGCGTCTTCCTGATTGCGCTGCTGGGTTATCTGATCGCCCGTTTCGGTATGCGTCCGGTGAATACCTTGAGCGAGCAGGCGCACCAGCTTGCGCCGGGTAACCATGGCCAGCGTCTGCAGGCGCACACTTTGCCGGACGAGCTGCAAACGCTGGCCGTCTCGTTTAATGGCGCGCTGGAGCGCCAGGAGATCGCCTGGCGTCAACTGGAGAGCTTTAATGCCGATGTGGCGCACGAACTACGCACCCCGCTGACCAACCTGATTGGCCAAACGCAGCTTGGCTTGTCGCGTCAGCGCTCCATAGAAGAGTTACAGGATCTGCTGGAGTCTAACCTCGAAGAGCTGGAGCGCATGACCTCCATCGTTAACGATATGCTGTTTTTATCCCATGCCCAGGCGGGCGAACACGCCACGCAGCTCACCACGGTTTCTCTGCGCGAAGAGGCTTACAAAACGTTTGAGTATGTTGAGCCATCGTTTGCCGAGAAGAATCTCCAGGTGCAGGTCGAAGGGGATGTAACGGCATCCATTGACCGCCGTCTGTTCCACCGTTCGCTGGCGAATTTACTGGAAAACAGCGCCCGCCATGCGCCGCAGGACAGCACAATCATTGTGCGGCTGCAAAACGTCGGTGAACTGGCGCATGTCGCGGTGTCGAATAACGGCGAGGAGATCGCGCAAAGCCACCTTGCGCGGCTGTTTGAGCGTTTCTATCGTGTGGATGCCTCCCGCACCCGCAGCGATACGCACCACGGGCTGGGGCTGTCGATTGTCCGCGCGGTGGCGAACATGCATCAGGGCGATGTATTTGCCACCAGCGCAAACGGGATCAATACCTTCGGCTTTACTCTGGCGCTAAAGCGCGAGGCAGCCAGCCGCGAGGCGGAAAAGCGCTAAGGGCAAATACCTTATGCTGAAGCGGCGGGGAAGATTCCGCCGTATTCTGCGCGACGCATGTTTCTCAGAAGCGAAACGCTTCATTCTTCTACGCCAGACGCTTTACCTCAACGCGTCGCTTTAAATCATTACATATATGATTTACCATATATATAAATGAACACCATCGAGACTCAGCATGCTACATCCGGTTCAGCTTTTCAAAACGCTCTCCGATGAAACCCGCCTGTCAATTGTGATGCTGCTCCGCGAAGCCGGAGAGCTCTGCGTCTGCAATCTCTGTGCGGCGACGGGAGAATCTCAGCCCAAAATTTCCCGCCATATGGCGATCCTGCGCGAATACAACCTGGTTATCGACCGGCGAGAAGGGAAATGGGTTCATTATCGTCTCTCCCCGCATATTCCGGCCTGGGCCGCTGGCGTCATCGATAACAGCTGGAACTGTCTGCGCGAAGAGACGCGCGAAAGGCTAAAAGCCGCCGCGTCCGGCATGTGTTGATGTCTCAAACATATTCATAAATTCATATGTGATGGAGTAAGCGATGTTACTGGCAGGGGCAATTTTTTTGCTCACTCTGGTGCTGATTATCTGGCAGCCGAAGGGGTTGAGTATTGGCTGGAGCGCGGTGATTGGCGCCGGGCTGGCAATGGTCTGCGGGGTGATTCACCTCAGTGATATCCCGGTGGTATGGAATATTGTGTGGAACGCGACGGCCACCTTTATTGCCGTCATTATTATCAGCCTGTTGCTGGATGAATCCGGCTTTTTCGAATGGGCGGCATTGCATGTTGCCCGCTGGGGAAACGGGCGCGGTCGGCTTCTGTTCACGTATATTGTATTGCTTGGTGCTGCGGTGGCAGCATTGTTCGCCAATGATGGCGCGGCGCTGATCCTGACGCCGATCGTCATCGCCATGCTGCTGGCGCTGGGGTTCAGCAAACGCGCCACGCTGGCCTTTGTGATGGCTGCCGGGTTCATTGCGGATACCGCAAGTATGCCGCTGATTGTCTCGAATCTGGTCAATATCGTCTCGGCCGATTTCTTCCGGCTCGGATTCAGGGAATATGCTTCGGTGATGGTGCCGGTGGATATCGCGGCGATTATCGCGACGCTAATCATGCTGCATCTCTTCTTTCGCCGGGATATTCCGCCGGTGTATGACCTGGAAAAACTGCGGGAACCGGCACTGGCGATTAAAGATCGTGCAACATTCCGCGCCGGTTGGGTTGTTCTGCTGCTGCTTCTGGTCGGTTTTTTTGTGCTGGAGCCGCTGGGCATTCCGGTCAGCGCCATTGCGGCAGTTGGCGCGCTGATTCTGTTAGCGGTGGCGAAAAAAGGTCACGCCATCAATACCGGGAAAGTGCTGCGCGGCGCACCGTGGCAAATCGTGATTTTTTCGTTGGGGATGTACCTCGTCGTCTATGGCTTGCGCAACGCCGGATTAACCGCGTATCTCACCGACATTCTGAATATGCTGGCCGATAAAGGATTATGGGCGACCACGCTGGGAACGGGGTTCATCACAGCGTTCCTCTCTTCGGTGATGAATAATATGCCGACGGTGCTGGTGGGCGCGCTGGCCATTGATGGCAGTTCGGCAACGGGCGTAATGAAAGAAGCGATGGTTTATGCCAACGTGATTGGCTGCGATCTTGGGCCAAAAATCACGCCGATTGGTAGCCTGGCGACGCTGCTGTGGCTGCATGTGCTTGCACAAAAAAATATACGCGTAAGCTGGGGCTACTACTTCCGTACCGGTATGGTCATGACGCTGCCGGTACTGTTTGTCACGCTGGTAGCGCTGGCGCTGCGCCTCTCTATTCATCCGTAACGGGACACTGCTATGAGCAACATCACTATTTATCACAACCCGGAGTGCGGCACGTCACGCAATACGCTGGCGATGATCCGTAACAGCGGCGAAGAGCCGACCGTTATTCTCTATCTTGAAACGCCGCCATCGCGTGATGAACTAAAGAAACTGATTGCGGATATGGGTATTTCGGTGCGGGCGCTGCTGCGTAAAAACGTCGCGCCTTACGAACAACTGGGGCTGGCGCAGGAGACATTCACCGATCCGCAGTTGATCGATTTTATGCTGCAGTATCCGATCCTGATTAATCGCCCGATCGTAGTGACGCCATTGGGGACGCGGCTGTGTCGTCCTTCGGAAGTGGTGCTGGATATTCTGCCCGGTCAGCAAAAAGGGGCCTTCACGAAAGAAGATGGCGAGCAGGTTGTGGATGCCGCTGGCAAGCGGATTGCGTAACGGCTTTTTAGCGTGCGAAAAGAGAAGGGGGGCTGGCTGGCCCCCCTTTTTCATTCACCGGCTGCCGGATATCCGGCCTGCGGCTTATTTATACAGCGTCGCAACGCCGTAATATTTATCATCGCCACCGGCAGAAACGATTTTAAAGCTGCTGGCACCGTCTTGCGTTGCTTTCTGCTTCAGCTGGTGTTGCAGGTCACTTAAGGTATCGGCACCGGACACCGAGACGCTGCCAATCGGCTGCATTCCGGCCGCGGAGGTCACTTCCGTTGCTGCCCAGGTTGCCGTTGAGAAAATAACCAGAGTCGTTGCGAAAAGCGCTGCTGTAACCTTTTTCATCTTAACCACCTCATATTTTACAGAAGTAAAAAATCGTCCTTACAGCGGCTATTTTACGCAGCGAGGCTGACAAGATTCTGACCTGAAAATTACGGACTTGTCAGATAACAAAACTCAACAATTCTTTTAATAAAAAGAGGTTACGCACAAGGAAGAATACAAAATCAGCGGGGAAAAGAAGAGGCGGCGAGCGCCGCCTCTGTACAGAATCAGAACTGATAAACCATACCTACAGCCACAACGTCATCGGTATTGACGCCAGCCGCTTCGGTGAATTTATCGTCATCGATCAGGTTAATTTTATAATCGACGAACATATTGAAGTTTTTGTTGAAATAGTAAGTTGCACCCAGGTCAACATATTTTTCGATATCTTCATCACCGTAGCTAACACCGCTGGTATTGCTGCCGATTTTTTTGCCTTTCAGCGCGTTATACGCAACGAACGGCTGTAAGCCAAAGTCGAACTGATAGCTGGCATAGGCTTCAAAAATCTGCGATTCGTTAGCATAACCGAAAGTCTGCGTATCGCTGGATGAGCTACCGAAGCGTGAAGCGTTATAAGCCTGAGTAAACATGGCTGACAGATAAATACTGTTGGCGTCATATTTGATTGCGCCGGAATAGGCTTCAGCGCGTTTACCGCTGCCATAAATATTGGCCGTATCATTCTGTGCATTAGTACGATCGGCAGAACTCATCGCACCGACAACGCTTACGCCTGCGCCAATGTTATATTCCAGCGACATACCGTAGCCGTCGCCATTCTGGCGCAGCACATTACGTCCGGCGCCAGATTCACCCGCGCCGTCATTTTTACCCTGATATTGCAGGGAGAAATTCAGACCATCCACCAGGCCGAAGAAATCCGTGTTGCGGTAAGTCAGCATGCCGTTACCACGGCTGAACATAAACTGATCGGAACCGTAGGTCATGCCATCGAACTCAGGCTGCATATCGGTATAACCCAGTGAGTCATACAAAACGCCTTTATTACGACCGTAATCCAGTGAGCCATAATTGGCGAATTTTAAACCAGCAAAACCATAACGCGTACGCGGTGTATTGGTATCGCCTTCGGATTTATTGGCATCGATATGCATCTGCCACTGGCCGTAACCCGTGAGCTGGTCGTTGATTTTGGTTTCACCACGGAAGCCAAGACGCATATAAGTCTGGTCACCATCCCAGCCGCTATTATCAGAAAAATAATGTTCTGCTGAAATCAAACCATATAAGTCTAACTTATTACCATCTTTATTATAGATTTCCGCAGCCTGTACAGAAGAGCACAGCACCGCAGCAGAGACTAAAAGACTCAGTTGAGAAATTTTCATATAAATAAACCCTTAGAAATTGCCACTGTTTTTTAATAGCAACAAGAATCCGCCGCCATTTATGAAAATGGTTCATGGTTAATTCAGGTTGTACCCCACTGTTTATCATCGGGGATCCGTTTCTGTAAATATGTAAATTGTTTTTAGCACAGATTGATAAATATTTACGTTGATCCGGTTGAACTATTTTTTATCGCACATATCGATAATATTTTTGCGCCGTAGGTGGGGTAAGTTAACAGCGTTTTATTAACCTCATTGCATTTTTTAGTTGTCTATTGCTTATTTTTTAATATCCCCGGGGTATTCCCCGGGAGCTTTATTGGCAATATGTGCTTTTAAATTTGCAGGGTTAATCAGGTGGCTATATTTGCTAGCCGCTAATAGCGGATATTTTATTTTCAAATATCCGCTGCTGCTGCATGGCTAAATATAGTTAATATGAGTAAGTAATTAAAATAGCAGCAAATAAAAAAGGCCGGAAATTCCGGCCGTTGGCTTGAAATGATTCATCGTCCTCATCGATGTTTCGCGTGCCGCCAGTTTTCGCCACCGCGTTCGATACGAGCGACATCTTGCAACCGCGCCGGTGAGCCGTCGCCGATGCGATGGTGCCTGCAAGCATCACAATAATCGCCAGCATCCTGGCAAGATGATGAAAAATTCGATATCAAGCATTCTCAAAAGCAAAGGGCAGGCAGAATCAAATTGGCGCGTGGAAGGTTTCTGTCTTGCCGTTTAGACGCCGAAAGCGGGAGGGCGGTAAACAGTATTTTTTTGCAAAACTACGGGTGAACGACTGCTGCGAGTCGAAGCCATATTTCCACGAAATGGTGAGTATGCTTTCGTCACTCTGGATTAAATCGCGCGCCGCCATTTCCAGTTTTCTGTCGCGAATATAATTCGCCAGATTGGTGTTTTTTACCTGATAGAAAACGCGTTGCAGATGCCACTTTGAATAGCCGGAACGCTGCGCCACATCTTCTATTTTCAACGGCTTATGAATATTGTTGTCAATCCAGATGAGTAATTCATCAATGATATGTTCGAGTTTGACCACTGAAGCATCCTTTTTAGTAACCTTGATTTTTTGTCAATTACAATCCCGGTTGATTAAAATGCCAGACGTCTTCGGTGAATGAGCGGAGGGGATTGTCGTGCCGTTATTTATAGATTTCGGCATCACCGTGCAGTTTATTATTGCCGGTTGTCGCTAATACCCGAAAAGCGCTCGCACCCTGCCGATCGGCTTTTTCGGCAAGCTGATTCACCAGTTCATCCAGCGTCAGCGCATTGCTGACGGAGACCACGCCAATTCTTTGTTTGCCGCTACTGTCGCTAATTTGTTCGGCGGAAAAGGCCTGTTGTGTCGTGCCTAAAATAAATAGGGCAGCCGTGATAAAAGTAAAATTTTGCATAAAAACCTCGTCAGTTTTGTGGGGGGTATTACTGCCATAACGATCGTGATATTACCGTCTGGATGAGCACTGATTAAGAGGTGATTATTACTTGAGGTTATGAAGTAAATTCATTAAAGGTATTTTCAAAAGGTGTCTATAACATGAAAACAAGTGATCTTCTTCGCAATTAGAGCCATTTTGCCGCACGATTCGTGAATTATGAACATATATTTAATGGCAGGCAGAGTGTAGCATAACCCGTCATGACATAATCTGACAAAGGGGCAGAAATGCTAAAAGATAATTTTAACGATCTGTTCTATTTAATTGTGGTAGCGCGGGAACGGAGTTTTACCCGCGCGGCAGCAAAATTGGGTGTATCGCAATCGGCGCTCAGCCATGCTATTCGCGGGCTGGAAGAAAGACTGCAAATTCGCTTATTAACGCGTACTACCCGCAGCGTTGCGCCAACCGAAGCGGGTGAGTTATTAATTAATAGTATTGGCCCACGTTTTAAAGAGATTGAGGAAGAACTGATTGCGCTGACTGATATGCGCGATCGTATGGCGGGGAATATTCGCATCACACTTGGCGAACACGCTTTGCATTCCACAGTGTGGCCTGTGTTGCAGGCGTTTCTCGAAACCTACCCCGATGTTCACGTTGAATTAACCATTGATAATACCCTGACCGATATTGTCGCTGAACGTTATGATGCCGGTATCCGCCTTGGCGAGCAGGTCGCCAGAGATATGGTTGCGGTGCGTATTGGCCCCGACTGGCGCATGGTTGTGGTGGGTTCTCCGGCTTATTTTGCGCGTTACGGTAAACCGCAAACACCGCATGATTTACAGCGCCACAACTGTATTAATCTGCGCTTGCCGACGCTCGGCGGATTATATGCATGGGAATTTTCTAAAGACGGGCAGGAGATCCGCGTGCGGGTCGAAGGGCAATTAACCTTCAATAATCTCGCTTCGCGTATTAATGCGGCAACCAGCGGAATGGGGCTGGCGTTCGTACCGGAAGATTGTGTAACCGATGCGGTGGCGCAGGGAGCGCTTGAGACCGTGCTTGATGAATGGTGCGAACCTTTTCCCGGCTACTTTCTCTACTATCCGAGCCGCAAACAGCATACCGCCGCCTTTGCGCGTTTAATTGACACGCTGCGCTACTCGGCGTGAATCAGTCCGATGGCGCAGCACCGTCGGGCCTGCGGTTTACCGCATCGCCCTATCACGCTGAAAGATGCGGGTGGCGAGAAAAAATATAAACCGGTTATTCATGCAATTATGCAGCATGTGTTTATGAGTGATACTCATAAATAAAAGCAGTGGCGAAATAATAGATGTAAGAAAATGAAATCTAACAGTAAGCTGACAGCGTGATGACATTGCGGTTAGCTGTGCATGCAATATTTCAATTGGTAAGAATAATAGCCTGAAGTGTTAAATCCCTTGTCGAAATATCAGCGTATGCTGACGCCGGGAGTTGCCTGAAAAGGAGTTCTGCACATAAAAATTAACGTTGGGAATAGCGCATAAAATCAATGCTACGAGAGAATATTGTCAATCTATTATCCTTTATTGAAGTGGCTCGTGAGTGCAGTTTTACGAAAGCGGCGGCAAGACTCGGCGTTACCCAATCGACGTTAAGTCATTCGGTGAAAACGCTGGAGGAGCGTCTGGGGGTGAAGTTGCTGATCCGCACCACGCGTAATGTCGCGCCAACGGAGGCTGGCGAACAGTTGCTGAATATCCTTGTTCCGCGTCTGGGGGAAATTGATGAAAAGCTTAACGATCTGGCGAGTAATAACAGTTTGCCGGTGGGGAATATTCGCATTGCCACCAGCGAACATGCTGCAGACGCTTATTTATGGCCAAAGGTAAAAGAATTTCTGGCGGCCTGGCCAAAAATTAATGTCGAACTGTTTATCGACAATGGTTTTAATAATATTGTCGCTGAACGTTTTGATGCTGGCGTCAGGCTGGGAGAATTCATTGAAAAAGATATGGTTGCGGCACGCATCAGCCCTGATTTTCGCATGAAGGTCGTTGGTTCTGCCGACTATTTTTCACAGCATTCCGCGCCTGCGACACCGGATGATTTATATCAGCATGAGTGTATTAATTTTCGCCTCTCGACGAGCGGAGGTATCTATTGCTGGGAATTTGCCAGGGCCGGGCAGGAAATAAAAGTTAAAGTGAAAGGGCGATTTATTGTCAATACCGTGAGGCAGTGCGTTGAAGCGGCAAGCGCCGGGCTTGGTCTGGCTTATGTGCCTGAGGATCTGGTTAACGATGCGCTGGCATCTGGCGAATTGGTACAGGTGTTAGAGGAGTGGTGCCCGGTTATTCCCGGTTATTTTCTCTATTACCCGAACCGGCAACAGCACAGTAATGCCTTCCATTTATTTATTGAAGCCGTGCGTCGCCATCCGCTTTGAAAAAACCTTCCCGACAATAAAGTTTAAGCACCATCTCATTCGGGATCATGTAACCTTTCCCCGCCACCCGCAGTATAAAATCTTCTGGTAAATCAAATTGCTCCAGCTTGCGCTTCAGGTTATTCATTACCTGCCACAAACGCTGGCTGGAGCAGCGCAGGCCGTGATTTTCCCACACCTGGACCTGCAATGCTTTATCCGCCACCACGGTGCCAACCGCATGACTTAACAGGTAGGTCAGCAAATTAGCCATTGTCAGCCGTAAACTGACGTTGCCTTCCGCAGCACCATAGCGGATAAGGCTTTTTTTAAACGGTAAAAATTCTATGTCGCTATTTTTACCCAGGCGATAGCCATAAACAGTGAGTTTTTCCATCGTTTTAATCCAGAAGCACAGGGAAGAGGATGAAAAGCGCAAAACGCCTCTTTTCCGTCTTCTCTGAAAAGGCGACCGCCGGAGGGAAAAACTTAAATTGTGGCGTAAAAAAACTTTCGTCTGTGGGCTGGTCCTCAGAGGCTGTCAGAAGGAATATCGTTGGTCCATTTGGTTGCCGCTTTAATCAGCTCCGCAATCATGCTGCGGTTGAAACCCAGACGGTGACCAAGGGCGCTGACCTCTTCCCACTGGTGCTGTTCGTAGAGTTCGATCAGGCGCAGGTAAGGGTACAACGCGCCTTTCTTTTCCCGCAGCGCCAGCATGACGTTGGCGGAAATATCGATCTGGCTTATCAGATCCGCCATCGGCATTTCAAAAATGCTGTCGAGTTGTGAAAAGAGACCGACGATAAACGCATCGTCTGCGGCGTGGCGGCTGATCGAGTGCGCCGACGCCAGTTCGCAAAACTTGGCGCGAATCAGGCTCTGGCGATAAATATCATCGGTCTCGTCTTTATTGACCGATGTCAGGCAGGAGACCAGCACGAAGCGGCGCAGCTCATTGGTGCCGAGATAAAAAATAATGTCTTTTAACGACTGGCTGCGAATATGTTTAATGCCGCGGGCGTTAAAGACAATATTTTGCGCATAACGCATGATTTTGAACGACAGCGCCAGATCCTGCTTCAACAACGCTTCGATCTTATTGAAATCCGGCGAATCGGTATTCACCTCTTTCATCAGTTTCAGGGTGATGGCCTGATTTTGAATCAGCTTGTTGCCGGAGTGGATCACCGGCCTGCTGAAAAAATGGCCCTGAAACAGCGTGCAGCCCATATTTTTAAAGCACTCATACTCTTCCTGCGTTTCGACTTTTTCCGCCAGAAACACCGTATCTTTTAGTAAGGCACCTTTGTCTTTGATATAGCCGCTTATTTCTTCCGGCGTGTTTACCCGCACATCGAATTTAATGATGCTGATATAGGGGAGAAAGGCATTCCAGCCATCGCCAAGTTCGAAGTCGTCCAGCGCAATGCGAAAGCCGTGCGCAGAGAGCTGTTTTACCGTGTGCAGCAGCAGCGGCGTCGGTTTGGCCGTTTCAAGAATTTCCACAATCACTCTATCTTTCGGCAACGTTTCCGCCATGCCCTGCACCAGCAATTCATAGGGGAAATTGACGAAAATAGCGCTGTACTCTTTCAGACGGCCCAGCGGCGCGCCGAGAAATTGTTCCACAATAATTTGAGCAGTCGCGTACTCCGGCGTTACATCGGGAAACCGGTTCGTCATACTGTCTCTGAACAACAACTCGTAACCGACTGTGTTCATATTTGCATCAAAAATCGCCTGGCGGGCGACAAAAGAGAACATGCGAAACTCCACTTACAGATGCCTGCAAATCTTTTAAAAGTCGGTAATGCGCGAGTTTGACCTGGTCAATCCCCGCCATTTTTCCGCAGGGTAAAATGGAAGCCTGGACGAAAACGGAAAAGACGCAAGTCGGAGCTGGGGAAGGCAGTGTCTTTTGTAAACTTCTGAGGAATTTAAGTCAAATTCAGAATGGCAGAATCATACAGTATTGCGATATTTATCGGCAACTGAGGCAAGAAAATAACCCGACGGCAGACAATCGGGCTATTTCCTTTGCTGGCATCAGTTATTGCGCGCCACCACACCGGCTTTTTCCAGCATCGCATGCAATAACACATTGGCACCGGCGCTCACCTGCTCTGGCGACGAATACTCAATTTCGTTATGGCTGATGCCGTCTTTGCAGGGAATAAAGATCATTCCGGTCGGTGCCAGCATGCTCATATATACGGCGTCATGCCCGGCGCCGGAAACAATATCCATATGAGAATAACCTAATTGCTGCGCCGCCCGGCGTACAGCTTCCTTGCAATCGGCATGGAAGGGCGCTGCCGGGTACTGCGATACCTGGCGCAGAGCGATATCCAGCCCGCTTTTCTGCGCCGTTTGCTGGATAACGGCTTTTAGCGCTGCATCCATCTTATCGACCTCGGCATCGGTCATATTGCGAAAATCGATGGAGAAGGTAACGCTGCCCGGCACCACGTTACGGCTGTTAGGATGCACCTGCACCATGCCCACCGTTCCGCGTCCGTGCGGGGCAAACTGGTGGGCGATGGCGATCACCTCCTGCATCAGGCCGGTTGCCACTTGCAGCGCATCTTTACGCATCGCCATTGGCGTTGGGCCAGCGTGTGACTCCATACCCGTCACCGTGCAGTCGTACCAGCGGATCCCCAGCACCGCCTGCACCACGCCGATGGCGACATCCTGCTCTTCCAGAATCGGCCCCTGCTCGATATGCGCTTCAAAATAGGCGCCAATCGGATGCTGGCCTGGCGTATGCTCGCCCGCATAGCCAATGTTGAACAGCTCATCGCGTACCGTTTTGCCTGCGGTATCGGTCGCCGCATAGGCCTGCTCCAGCGGAAAAATCCCGGCAAAGACGCCAGAACCCATCATCACCGGAACAAAACGCGAACCCTCTTCGTTAGTCCAGAACACCATCTCGACGGGGGCGTCGGTTTCAATGCCGTTGTCGTTGAGCGTGCGGATCACTTCCAGCGCGGATAACACGCCAAAGTTACCGTCGAATTTGCCGCCGGTCGGCTGGGTATCGATATGGCTCCCGGCGACGATGGGCGGCAGGCTGTTATTCCGCCCGGCGCGGCGCATAAAGACATTGCCGATTTGGTCTATTTCCACTGACAGCCCGGCCGCTTTGCCCCAGCCGACCACCAAATCGCGCCCCTGGCGATCAAGGTCGGTGAGCGTCAGGCGACAACAGCCACCTTTTGGCGTCGCACCGATTTGCGCCAGATCCATCAGCGACTGCCACAGGCGCGGGCCATTAATACGCAGGTCGCCCGTCGCAACCACGGCGTCCGGCGCGGAGATCGTTTCACTCATCTTTTTTCTCCCAGGTTAACGTTGCACGGCCTGCGGCGCACGATGGCGCTCCCAGACCGCGGCGGCGCTGAAATCCGGTCCGAAGGCCGGGCGTTTGATATAGCGTCCTGCGCCTTCACGCGCGCGCAGTTCCCCGTCAGCCCAGACCACCACGCCCTGGCTGAGGGTATAAGCCGGGACGCCGGTGACGACGCGGCCCTCGAAAATAGTGAAGTCGTTGCGTGAATGATGGGTCGCAGCAGACAGCACCTTGCTGCCCTGTGGGTCCCACAGCACCAGATCGGCATCCGCGCCGGGCGTGACCACACCTTTACGCGGGTAGATGTTAAAGAGCCGCGCGGTATTGGCAGAGGTGATGGCGACAAACTCACTCGGCGTCAGACGACCACTGTTAACGCCTGCATCCCATAACACCATCATCCGTTCCTCCACGCCGCCGCAGCCGTTCGGGATTTTGGTGAAATTATCCCGTCCGGCGGCTTTCTGGCTGGCGCAGAAGGTGCAGTGATCGGTGGCGGTGGTATGAAGCTGACCGGACTGCAAACCGTGCCACAGCGCAGCCTGGTGCGATTTATCGCGAAACGGCGGGCTCATGACATGGGCGGCAGCGAAGGCGAAATCGGGGTGACGGTAAACGCTGTCATCTACCACCAGATGGCCCGCCAGCACTTCGCCGTAAACGCGCTGACCGCGGCCGCGCGCGCGGGCAATCGCTTCCGCCGATTCCCGGCAGGAGACATGCACGACGTAAATCGGCACGCCCATAATGCTGGCGACGGTAATCGCGCGGTTGGCGGCTTCGCCTTCCACTTCCGGCGGTCGCGAGAGGGGATGCGCCTCCGGGCCAGTGATCCCTTGCTTCAGCATCTCCTGTTGCAGCAGATACACCATCTCGCCATTTTCCGCATGCACCGTTGGCATGGCGCCTAACTCCAGGCAGCGGCGGAAACTGTTCATCAGCGTTTCGTCGTCGCACATGATGGCGTTTTTGTAGGCCATAAAGTGTTTAAAACTGTTCACCCCTTCCTGCTGTACAAGCTGCCCCATATCCTCGCGCACGCTCTCATCCCACCAGGTAATAGCGACGTGGAAGCTGTAGTCGGCGGCGGCTTTTTCTGCCCAACCGCGCCACTGCTGATACGCCTCCATCAGCGGTTGCTGCGGATTGGGGATAACAAAATCGATAATCGTCGTGGTACCGCCCGCCAGCGCGGCGGCGGTGCCGCTGTAGAAATCATCGACCGTCGTCGTGCCCATAAACGGAAAATTCATATGGGTATGCGGATCGATGCCGCCGGGCATCACATACAGGCCTCCGGCATCCACGATTTCCGTGTGTGCCGGAAGATCCCACAGTGAGGCGTCGCCGACGGCGGCGATCAGGCCATCAACGCACAACACATCGGCGCGGCGCTGGCAGTCCGCATTGACCACCGTGCCGCCTTTAATCAACACATTACGCATGCTCTTCTCCTGTGCCTGACCCGGTTTACGCCGTGGTCGCCATCGGGTTATTGGGGTGGGTTGTCCAGTTGGCGTACTGGTCGGAAACCACGTTTCCGGTGCGTTTATCCACTTCGCCGGGTTGCAGGTGGCGCAGCGAAATACAGTTTTCTACCGGGCAAACCGAGGCGCAGAGGTTGCAGCCAACGCAATCTTCCTCGCGTACGGCAAAGTGGCGCTCGCCCATCAGGCTGGTGGAGATCGCCTGGTGCGATGTGTCTTCGCACACCAGGTGGCAGCGCCCGCACTTGATGCAGCTTGTCTGGTCGATGACCGCTTTTTCGACGTGATTGAGGTTGAGGTAGCGCCAGTCGGTAACGCTGCCCAGCGCCATGCCGCGAAAATCCTCCAGCGTGCGAAACCCTTTCTCATCCATGTAGTTTTCCAGCCCGCTTATCATGTCGCGCACAATCTGGAAGCCGTGCACCATTACAGCCGTACAGACCTGGACGGTGCCGCAGCCCAGCGCGATAAATTCGGCGGCATCGCGCCAGGTGGAGATACCGCCAATGCCGGAGATCGGTAAACCGCGCGTTGGCGCGTCGCGGCCAATTTCCGCCACCATATTCAGCGCAATGGGTTTCACCGCCGGGCCGCAGTAGCCGCCGTGGGAACCCTGATTGCCGGTGTGCGGCGTCATCAGCATCTGGTCGAGATCAACGCCCATCACCGAACTGATGGTGTTAATCAGCGAAACGGCATCCGCGCCGCCCGCTTTTGCCGCCCGCGCCGGGTAGCGAATATCGGTGATGTTCGGCGTCAGTTTGACGATCACCGGCAGGCGGCAATACTGCTTGCACCAGCGGGTGACCATTTCGATATACTCCGGCACCTGGCCGACTGCCGCGCCCATGCCGCGTTCGCTCATGCCGTGCGGGCAACCGAAGTTCAGCTCAATGCCGTCTGCGCCGGTGGCTTCCACCTGCGGCAGGATCCATTTCCACGCCTCTTCCTCACAGGGCACCATGATCGACACCACCACCGCCCGATCCGGCCAGCGCTGCTTAATCCGCGCGATCTCTTCGAGATTGGTCTCCAGCGAGCGGTCGGTGATCAGCTCAATATTGTTCAGCCCAAGAATACGGCGGTCCGCGCCGCGCAGGGTGCTGTAGCGCGGCCCGCAGACATTGACGACGTGCGGATCTATACCCAGCGTTTTCCACACCACGCCGCCCCAGCCGGCCTGGAACGCGCGTTCGACGTTGTACTCTTTATCGGTCGGCGGCGCTGAAGCCAGCCAGAACGGGTTGGGGCTGTGAATGCCGAGAAAATTACTGTGCAGATCAGCCATGAGAAGGCTCCTGGAAAAAGGTGGCATTGGCGGCATCGGCCTGCGAAATGGCGAGTGCCAGCAGGATGGAGCGGGCGGCGGCTTTGCCCTGTTTAACGGCATCGACGGTGAGATCCAGCCCGCCGGCGCAGCAGTCGCCGCCGGCCCAGACGCCGGGCAGGGAGGTGCGTCCTTCCTCATCAACGGCGATGCGCCCGCCGCTTAACGCCACGCCCTGCGCCGGGCGCGGATCGTAGGTTTGCCCAATCGCTTTCAGCACCATATCCGCCGCCAGCGTGAAGGTTTCACCACCAGGCGTCAGCCCGGCGTCGGTCTGTTGCATCAGGGAAAAGGTCACGCCGGTTAAGTGGTTATCCTGCTGTTCAAAGCGCAGCGGCGCGGCGAGAAAGCGCAATGTGACGCCGCACGCTTTTGCCCACTGCTGCTCTTTCAGGGAGGCTTTCATCTGGCTTTCGCCACGGCGGTAAACCAGGGTGACTTCGCGCGCGCCAAGCTTTTTCGCCTGTACGGCAGCATCCACCGCGGTCATCCCGCCGCCAATCACCACCACATTGCGGCCCACCGGCATCTGGCTGAGATCGGCGCACTGGCGCAGCTCGGCAATAAACTCGACGGCTTCGCGCACGCCGTGCGGCTCTGGCGTGTCGCTGTCGAGCGCATTCACGCCCGCTAAACCGGTGCCAAGGAATACCGCGTCATACTCTGCGCGCAGTTGCGCCAGCGTGAAGTGCTGGCCCAGCGTTTTGCTGCAATGCAGGGTGATGCCGCCCACCGACAGCAGCCACGCCACTTCCTGCGCCGGAAAATCCCCGGTCACTTTGTAACGGGCCAGGCCGTATTCGTTCAGGCCACCGGCTTTCGCACGGGCATCAAACAGGTCAATCTTATGCCCGGCGAGCGCCAGCGCATGTGCCACCGTCAGCCCGGCAGGCCCGGCGCCGACAATTGCCACGCGTTTGCCGCTGCTGGCGGCGCGGGTAAACAGCGGTTTGCCGGGGGCGGCGAAAAAGCGATCGGTGGCGTAGCGCTGCAAACGGGCGATATCCAGTGGACGACCGTCCTGCGCATTACGTACGCAGGCCTGTTCGCAAAGGGTTTCAGTCGGGCAGACGCGTGAGCAGGTGCCGCCAAGAATATTGGCCCGCAGGATCACTTCCGCCGCGCCGCGATCGTTACTCTGCGCAATGCGCTGAATAAAGCTCGGCACATCGATCTCCGCCGGGCAGGCGCGGGTGCAGGGGGCATCAAAGCAGTAGTAGCAGCGTTCCGCTTCCAGCACCGCCTGGGTGGAAGAGATCGCGGGGTCGCCATCGCTGAACGCACGGGCATACTCCGCGGGCGTCAGCCGACCGGGGCAGATCCCCGGCGTATCGAGTGTGTTCATCATGCCTCCTGAATAATCCTGACCAGATGGTTAAGTTTTCACAAATAGCCATGCGATTTGTATGCCATCTTGACGCGAATGGCAGCAGGGCAGGAGAAATCAGCGGTTCAGGGATCTTCAGGATCGATTGCACTAAAATGATCGTCGCATTTTGGTGCATTTCGCACCAAATTTGCCGATTATTGCTGCATTTAGCAGCAAGAAGGTTATTCCAGCCCGCAGATACGCCAGACGGCGCTCAGCACATGCTGCGTGGCGCGCGCCTGCATCGTGTCGCTGTGGGCATCTTCGCCGCAGACGGCTTCCACCTGGATATCGAAATCGGCATAGGTTTGCGTCATCGACCAGACGGTAAAGAAGAAGTGCGTGGTATCCAGCGCGCGCATTTTACCGGCGGCAATCCAGCCATCGAGGATGCGTGCTTTCTCTTCCACCAGTTGGCGCAGTTCGCTTTTCAGTAACGGATGCACGACTTGCGCGCCTTGCAGGATCTCGTTGGCAAAGAGTTTGGAGGCTTCCGGGCGGCTGAAACTGAAGTGGATTTTGCGCCCGACATACTCCGCCAGCGCGCTTTTTGGCTCGGCGCTGGCGCAGATCCCCTCCAGCGGCGACAGCCAGTCGTGGAGAATGTTTTCCAGCACCCGCAGGTAGAGATTGTGTTTGTTACCAAAGTAGTAGTGCAGATTGGCTTTCGGCAGACCTGCGGCGTCGGCAATCTGTTGCATCGTCGCGCCGCGAAAGCCGTAGCGGGCAAACACGCGCTCCGCCGCTGGCAGGATAATGGCCTCGTTATCCTGACGAATGCGTCCCTTATCGGGTGACTCCACCACGCCGTGGAGAAGAACCTCATTCATAGTGTACTCCGTGAGAAAACCGCCCTCCCTGGCGGCGGGGGTTATTTCAGTTTGGCGGCGGCGTCCCAGACTTCGTGCGTCATACCGCTGTCGCCCGGATCTTTCTTGATAACCGGCGTATCGCCACCGCTGTGCAGCAACACGTCGATAGTGCGGCGGTACGCGGCCGGATCGAGATAGCCGATTTTCGGCGTATTGGCATTGGTGATAAGCTTCGCCACGTTCTCCATCTGGCGAGTTTGCACCTCTTCCGTGGCAGCGCCGGAGGCATCTTCTGCCACCACGATTTTCGCCGCTTCATCCGGGTGTTTCACCGCGTAATCCCAGCCTTTAAACGACGCTTTGAGGAATTTCGCCATTTTGCTGACAAAGGCCGGATCTTTCAGATCGGAGCCGAGGACATACAGCCCATCTTCCAGCGTGGAAACACCCTGATCCTCATACGGGAAGGTGATTAAGTCGTCCTGCTTCAGCCCGGCGTCGATCAACTGCCAGTATTCGTTGTAGTTCATGGTCGAAATACAGGCGGCCTGATCCTGCAACAGCGGATCAACGTTAAAGCCCTGTTTTAAAATGGTGATGTCTTTACCCGGTTTGAGGCCCAGCTTGTTCATCCAGTTAAAGAACGGGTATTCGTTGCCGCCGTACCAGACGCCAAGGGTTTTGCCTTTGAAATCGGCCGGGGTTTTGATGCCGCTCGATTTTTTACAGGTCAGCATCATCCCGGAACGATCGTACACCTGGGCGATATTCACCAGCGGCACGCCCGCTTCGCGCGAGGCCAGCGCATCCGGCAGCCAGTCGACAATCACATCGGCGGATTTACCGGCAATCACCTGCACCGGGGAGATATCCGTGCCACCGGGTTTAATGGTGACATCCAGCCCTTCATCCTGATAAAACCCTTTTTGCTGCGCCACGTAGTAACCGGCGAACTGCGATTGCGGCAGCCACTTCAGTTGCAGTGTGACTTTCTCGGCGGCGGCCGCCTGAAAGGCCAGTACAGACATTGCCGCCAGCAACAAACCCCGGCGCAAAGCGAAACTTTTTATCATTAGAGAACTCCTCGGGTTAGTGAGCCTACATCGATTAATGTTTTACTTCTGAGCGGCGCTCCCACGTAGCGTGGGGTGCCAGAAATTCACGCGCCGGTCGAGCTGAACCAGCAGGCTGTAGAACAGAGAACCGGCGATCGAGGCGACAACAATCGCCGACCACACCACCGGCATATGCATGCGCGCCGACTCGGTGGAGATGCGAAAGCCCAGCCCGGCGGTCGGCGAACCGAAAAATTCCGCCACAATCGCGGTGATAAGCGACAGCGTGGCATTCACTTTCAGGGCGCTGAAAATAAACGGCATCGCGGCAGGCAGACGCAGCACCCGCAGGCTTTGTCCTGGCGTTGCGGCGTAGCAATACATCAGTTCCTGCTCCAGTTTGCCGCTGGCTTTTAACCCGGCCAGCGTATTGACCAGCGCCGGGAAGAAGGTCACCAGCGTGACCACCGCGGCTTTGGAGGGCCAGTCAAAGCCAAACCACATCACTGCAATCGGTGCGACGCCGACCAGCGGAACGGTGCTGGTGAGGCTGGCCACCGGCAGTAATCCGCGTTGTAAAAACGGCAGGCGATCAATAAGAATTGCCACGCCAATCCCCAGCCCGCTGCCGAGCAGATAACCTGCCAGCACGGATTTGATCACCGTTTGCAGCACATCGCCCGCCAGCAGCGGCACGCTATTGACCAGCGCGGCAAGAATGTCCAGCGGCGCGGGCAGAATGACCTGCGGAACGGCAAAACCGGTAACCAGAATCTGCCAGAACCACAGTAGCCACAGGCCGAGCAGCGCCGCGACGCTGGCGGCCGGAAGCGTTGAACGCGCCAGACGTTGCACGCTGACCATCGCCAGCAGCGCCACGGCGCCCAGCGTCAGACCGTAAATCGGCTGCCACGCCAGCCACAGTACACTCGCCAGTAAAGTGACGGCGAACAGAGCGCCGCGCAGACGGCTGAAGGCGGCGGTGCAGCCTGCCAGCGCGCACAGCACCAGCAGGACATTGACCAGCAACAGCGGAGCCGATAACGGCGTTTGCCCGCTCAACTGGATCAGCGACAGCATCAACAGCAGCAGCGCGCCGACCAGCAAAAACGTGCCGGGTATCGCAGTGCGTTTCATCATCCCCCCTTACGCTGGCGCATCACCAGCCGTTCCGTGAGTGTGACCAGCCCGGTTAACACCAGTCCAAGCAGCGAGGCCATCACCAGCGCCGACCAAATCTGAATGGTGTTGCCATAGTAGGAGCCGGTCAGCAGGCGTGCGCCCAGCCCGGCCTGCGCCCCGGTGGGCAACTCAGCCACCATCGTGCCGACCAGCCCGCTGGCAATAGCTACGCGAAACGCCGGAAACAGATACGGCAGCGAAGAGGGCAGGCGCACTGTCCAGAAGATATCGACCCGCCGGGCAGCCCAGGTGTGCATCAGTTCCATCTCCATCTTTTGCGGCGAGCGCAGCCCCTGCACGGTGGCGATGGTGACCGGGAAGAAGCAGAGATACATGGCGATAGTGGCTTTGGGCAGCATGCCGGTGATGCCGACGCTGCCCAGAATGATCAGCACAATGGGCGCGATTGCCAGCACCGGGATGGTTTGTGAGGCGACGATCCACGGCAGTAGGGCTTTATCCAGCGTGCGCGAGTGAACAATGCACACTGCCAGCACCACGCCGAGCACTACGCCCATGGCAAAACCCGTCAGCGCTGCGCTGGCGGTGACCCAGGTATGCAACAGCAGGTTACGCGGCGAGGTGAGCGGCCACTGGGTGATGCTGTTCCAGATATCGATGGCAATCTGGTGCGGCGCGGGCAGCAGCGGACGGCTGGCATTCAGCGCCGCCTGCATCACATCGTGATAATTCCACGCGCCGCGCGGGGCCAGTACGCGGTCAATCACGCCGGGCGCATTCAGCGCCAGCGCCAGCAGATACCACAGCACCAGCGCGACCAGCAGCACCATGCCGACCGGCAGCGCGTTCGCAATAAGACGCCGCTCAGCGATCATGATGCCCCTCCACCAGCGCTTCGCGCACCTCCTGCGCCAGCGCGAGGAACGCGGGCGTATTGCGGATCGCCAAATCGCGCTGTGCCGGAAGCGGGGAGTCGATCACCTTCACGATGCGCCCCGGACGCGGCGACATCACCACGATTTTGGTCGACAGATAGACCGCTTCGGCAATGGAGTGGGTCACAAACACCATTGTGCGCTGCTCGTTGTACCACAGTTGCTGAAGCTGCTGGTTGAGGTTGTCGCGGGTCAGTTCATCGAGCGCGCCAAAGGGTTCATCCATCATTAAAATCTTCGGCTCAAAGCCGAGCGCCCGCGCGATAGATACGCGCTGCTGCATGCCGCCCGAGAGCTGCCACGGGTACTTTTTCTCAAACCCCTTCAGGCCAACGCGTGAAAGCTGCTCACGGGCGATTTCATCGCAGCGCTCTGGCGGTACGCCCTGGATCTGCAACGGCAATTTGACGTTGGCTATCACGGTGCGCCACGGCAACAGCACCGGCGCCTGAAAGACATAGCCGTAAGCCCCGGCCTGGCGCGCTTCCGACGGCGACATATCGTTCACCAGTACATCGCCGGAGGTAATCGGTTCAAGATCGGCAATGACCCGCAGCAGGGTGGTTTTGCCGCAGCCGGATGGTCCGATAAACGAGACAAACTCGCCCTGGCGAATCGTCAGGTTAATGTCCTGTAACGCGTGTACGGGTTTATCCGCCGCCGGATAGATAACGCTGGCCTGACTGACGGTTATGGCGGGCCTCGCTGTGGCGCTGGCGCTCTTTAAGGACACCACGGCGCTCTCCTCAGCAAACATCACCTGGCTCATCCTGCTCCCCCTGTTTTTTGACTAACTGGTTAGGTTTCTTTTTCACCATGCCATTTTTGTGCCAGGGGTTAATTTCCGCGTTTTTACCGCATTTAGCTGCACGATAATGAATTTTGCTCATCAATTTAGTGCAGATGTCGGCGCGTTTGCTTTGTGATGGGGCAGGAAGGGGATCGGGGCGAGAAAAGGCAGCATAAACAGGCGCAGCGCGCGTGGTTAGTGACAGTTGTCGTATTTCTGCGTGCCAGTGGCGCGAAAAGAATGATCGACGTCATACATCTTTCGCGCTGTGCGCTTTACGTATTGCCAGGATTAATCCGATTGACTACTATAACTACACCCTCTTACAGAGCTAACGCCACATCAATTGTGAGTGCCGGAGATAAGCGCCGGGCGGGGGTAAAACCTTGCAGTACTTAGCTACACTTAAAACACCAGGCCCTGGCATCAGCCGGGGCGTTTTATTTTGTACGTCAGCCAAACCCCCTTCCTGCAGGAAGAGGGCGGTCACTCAGTCACGGTCGATGGCAAACGGCTGCCAGGCCTGGCGTACCGGCATCACTTCCACGCGGTTGATATTCATATGATCCGGCAGCGTCGCGATGTAGAACATCTGTTCGGCAATATCCTGCGCGGTCAGCGGCGTAGTGCCGCGATAGAGGTTATCCGATGCGGCCTGGTCGCCTTTGGTGCGCACCAGCGTAAATTCCGTTTCCGCAATCCCCGGCGCCAGATCGGTCACGCGCACGCCGGTACCGAGTAAATCGCAGCGCAGGTTATAGCTGAACTGCTTCACAAATGCTTTGGTCGCGCCATAAACATGGCTGCCAGGGTAGGGCCACTGCCCGGCAATCGAACCAATATTGATAATAGACGCGCCTGCGCCGTGTTGAATCAGCGTCGGCAGCAGGGCGTGGGTCACGTTGACCAGCCCGGTCACGTTGGTGTCGATCATGGTCTGCCAGTCTTCAAGATCCACGCGCTGCGCAGGTTGCGGCGACAGCGCCAGCCCGGCGTTATTGATAAGCGCGGTAATATCGGCGAACTCAGCCGGCAGCGCTGCCACGGCGCTTTTCACCGAATCTTTATCGCGGACATCCAGCTCAATAATATGCACCGGTACTTTTCCCTGAAGGCGGTCTTTAAGGCTTTCGAGACGCGCCAGACGACGCCCGCTCAGCACCAGCGACCAGCCCGCATCGGCAAATACCTGCGCTGCCGCTTCGCCAAAACCGGAGGTTGCGCCGGTAATAAACACCACTTTCTTTGCTTCACTCATCGTCTTCTCCTGTGCGGGGTTGTGACGTCACTATAAAAACGCCCGCCTTCGCCAGACAGTGCCAGTTGCTCTGTCGCGGTGTGACACCTGTGTCACATGTTGCTAACACGACTGGCTCTATCCGGGGTTTGCCCGCGCGCCGCATGATACGGACAACAATAACGGCATGAGAGGAGCAGGATATGAAACTGGCACTTCAGAGCGAGATGGCGATAACCAACGACGACGTACGTCAACTGGACCGGTCGTATGTGTTTCATTCATGGTCGATGCAGGGCAACCTTAACCCGATGGTGATTGCCGGAGCGAAAGGCTGTGAGTTGTGGGACTACGAAGGCAATACGTATCTCGATTTCAGCAGCCAACTGGTTAACGTCAATATTGGTTATCAGCATCCGCGCGTGCTGGCGGCGATGAAAGCGCAACTCGACGAACTGGTGACAATCGCACCGGCGACGGCCAACCTGGCGCGCG
Source organism: Kosakonia sacchari (assembly GCA_900109485.1). Taxonomy (GTDB): domain Bacteria; phylum Pseudomonadota; class Gammaproteobacteria; order Enterobacterales; family Enterobacteriaceae; genus Kosakonia; species Kosakonia sacchari_B. The sequence continues at coordinate 208,167 of FOAY01000006.1, forward strand.
GCGAAGCGGCCAAACGCATTGTCTCGCTGGCGCCGGAAGGTTTCAGTAAAGTCTTCTTTACCAACGCCGGGGCGGATGCCAACGAAAACGCCATCCGTATGGCGCGTCTCTACACCGGGCGCGACAAGATTTTCTCCGCCTACCGTTCCTATCACGGCAATACCGGTAGCGCGATTGCTGCCACCGGCGACTGGCGACGCGTACCGAACGAATATTCACGCGGGCATGTGCACTTCTTTAACCCGTACCTCTATCGCAGCGAATTCAACGCGACGACGGAAGCCGAAGAGTGCGCACGCGCGCTGGCGCACCTGCGCCGCATGATTGAGGTTGAAGGGCCGACGTCTATCGCCGCGATCCTGCTCGAATCCGTACCGGGAACGGCCGGTATTCTGGTGCCGCCGGAAGGCTATATGAAGGGCGTACGCGCGTTGGCCGATGAGTTTGGCATTGTGCTGATCCTCGATGAAGTAATGGCCGGTTTTGGCCGCACCGGTAGCTGGTTCGCTTTTGAGCAGGATGGCATCGTGCCGGATCTGATCACCTTTGCAAAAGGCGTTAACGCCGGTTATGCGCCCGCAGGCGGCGTACTGATTTCGGAACCGATTTCGCGCTACTTTGACGATCACTTCTTCGCCGGCGGTCTGACTTACTCTGGTCATCCGCTGGCAATGGCCGCGATTGTCGCCACGCTGGATGCGATGAAAGAGGAGAAAGTGGTGGAAAATGCGGCGCTGGTGGGTAACGGCGTGCTGCGTCCGGGGCTTGATGCGCTGGCGGCGAAACATGCGCTGATTGGCGATGTGCGCGGGCGCGGCATGTTCCAGGCGATGGAACTGGTCAGCGATCGGCAGAGCAAAAAACCGCTGGCGGCGACAGAGATGGGAGCCATCAAAGCGGCGCTCACGCAGGCCGGTATTTTGAGTTTTATCGTCGAAAACCGCATCCACGTGGTGCCGCCTTGCACCATGAGCGCGGAAGAAGTGAATAAAGGCCTGGACATCTTTGACCGTGTTTTGGCGCAATTTGGTCACTTCGCGAAATAATTCCTCCGGCGTCAGAGCTTTCTGACGCCAAATCTGATCAGTTAACTGATTTGAAAAGCTTTTTTAAAAACGAACCCCCCAATTTTTAGCACTATATTCCGGCCCACAGACTTGATAAAACATCTCTTTTACATCTGTCTTTTTTGCCGGGGAGATAAACGTGCCGGAAACCAATCACTTCGGTCAAACAGTTGGCGACAGGTTGCCGCGCTGGAACGGTGTTCAACCGTTGCCGCGCAGCGTGTTGCCGGGCCAATATTGTCGGCTGGAACCGCTCGACGCCAGAACGCATACGCACGATCTCTTGCAGGCTTATGCACAGGCGGAAGATGACAGCGGCTGGACCTGGCTGGCGGGCGAACGGCCTGACGGGCTGGAAAGTATGGCGCGCTGGATCGTCGGTAAAACGATCGACACCCGCGTAGTGCCTTTTGCCGTGGTGGAAAATGCCAGCGGTGATGCGCTCGGCGTGATTGCCTGGCTGGCGATCAACGCCGACAACGGTTCGGTAGAGATTGGCCATGTCACCTGGTCGCCGCAGATGCAAAACAGCGTTCTCGGCACGGAAGCGATATGGCTGATGCTGCGCCACGCTTTTGCCTGCGGTTATCGCCGCGTGGAGTGGAAATGTGATTCGCTGAATGTCGCCTCGCGCCGCGCGGCGGAACGCATCGGTTTCACCTGGGAGGGACGTTTTCGCCAGCATATGGTGCGCAAAGGGCGCAATCGCGATACCGACTATTTATCGATACTGGACAGCGAGTGGCCGCTGCGCGACGCCGCCATTTCCGCGTGGCTGAATGCGGATAACTTTGACGCGCAGGGGCAACAAAAACAGAAACTTGATAGCTTTCACGAACAGCAGTAAGCCACCGCGCACCGGTGGCTTCCGGTGCGCCGCATTACCCCATCCGGTGTTCGCCGCGTACCAGCGCGCCACGGTCAAAGAAGCGCTCAATCACGCCATTGGCCATAAATGCGGCCCGGTCAGACATATGGGCAATCACATCGGCATCATGGCTGACCAGCAGATAGCTCATGCCGTGCTGCTGCTTCAGGCGGTTAAGCAGGTTAAGAATTTCAGCCTGCACCGACATATCCAGCGCCGACGTCGGTTCATCCAGCAGCAGAATTTTTGGTCGCAGTAACAGTGCGCGGGCGATCGCCACGCGCTGGCGCTGGCCGCCGGAGAGCTGGTGCGGGTAACGCCGCGCGGCATCCACCGGCAGCCCAACCTGCTCCAGCGCGGTCGCCACTTGTTGGTCAATCTCCGGTTCGCCGTGGATTTTCAGCGGCTCCGCCAGCGTGCGCCACAGCGTATGGTTCGGATGCAGCGAGGCGTAAGGATCCTGAAAGACCATCTGCACATTGCGCCGCAGCGCGCCCTGATAACGCGTTCCGGCTTTCACCGGCTGGCCGAACAGCGACAACTGGCCCTGCCATTCGCGCTGCAAACCTGCCAGCACGCGCAGCAGGGTGGATTTTCCGCAGCCGGACGCGCCAATCAGGCTGAAGGTTTCGCCTTCTTCCACGCGCAAACTGGCGCCTTTCACCACCGTTTTCTCAGCAAAAGTGACCTGCAACTGTGTGATATCAACGATGCTCATCATTCGCCTCCGTGAAGGAGTGGCTGCGATCCAGCGTCGGCAGCATCTGGCCCCAGGTCTCCGCGCCCGGTCGGCAGGTCCACAGCGTGCGGGTGTAGGGATGCTGCGCATCAGGCAGATCGCTCGCCGCCATCGTATCCACGCATTCCCCCTGATACATCACCATCACCCGGTGGCAGTGCTGCGCCACCAGCGGCAGATCGTGGCTGATAAGCAGCAGCGCCATTTGCCGTTGTTCGCACTGGGCGACCAGCAGTTCAAGGATCTGGTTACGCAGGCGCGCATCCAGCGCGGAAGTGGGTTCATCGGCAATCAGCACCTGCGGATCGTTAACCAGCGCAAGGGCGATCATGACCCGCTGCCCCATACCGCCGGAGAGTTCGCCGGGGTAACGTTGCAGCACCGTCGGTTCGAGTTCCACGGCTCGCAGCGCCTGATGGATCTTCTCCAGCCGCTGCTTGCGGTTCAGCCGCTGGTGGAGCGTCAGCGCTTCATCCAGCTGTGCCAGCACGGTTTTCACCGGGTTCAGCGCGTAGCGCGGATCCTGCAACACCATGGCGATATCGTTGCCGCGCAGCGCGCGCCAGCCGCGATCGTTGAGCGTGGTGACATCCCGCCCCAGCACGTTCAACGTGGTGGCGCTGACGTGACCCGGCTTGCGCACCAGCCCCATCAGGGCGCGGGCGGTCATTGATTTTCCCGAACCGGATTCGCCGACCAGCGCCAGCCGCTCGTTGCCCAGCGTAAAGCTCAGGTTTTTCACTACCCGCGAGCCGGGGTAGTCGATATTCAGGCCGCTTACCGCGACGCGTGTCTCAGTCATGTTGCGGCTCCAGTACATCGCGCAGGCCGTCGCCCAGCAGGTTGAAAGCGAGGCTTGCCAGTAAGATCACCGCACCAGGCGCTGCGGCAATCCACCATTGATCGAAAATCACCTGCATACCGTCGGCGATCATCGCGCCCCATTCCGCCATCGGCGGGCGCGCGCCTAAGCCTAAGAAACCCAGCCCGGCGGCAGCCAGAATGATGCCCGCCAGATCGAGCGCGAGGCGCACAATCGCCGAGGGCAAACAGAGCGGCAGAATATGGCCAGACAGCAGCCGCCAGCCGCGAATGCCCATCATTTCGGCGGCGGCCAGATAATCACTGTGACGCAAACGCTGGATCTCGCTACGCGCCTGGCGGGCGTAAGCGGGCCAGGTGGTTAGCGCCAGCGCCAGCGCACCGTTCACCAGCCCTGGGCCAAGCATGGCGACAAAGGCAAAGGCGAGGATCAGGCGCGGCATCGACATCACCACATCGGTAAAGCGCATCAGCACGCGCTCCAGCCAGCCGCCGTAATAGCCGGAAACAATACCGATCAGCAGCCCGACGGGCAGAGTAATGGCGGTCACCAGCGCCACCAGACCGAGCGCCGGGCGGGTGCCGTAAATCAGCCGCGAGAGCAAATCGCGCCCGTAGCTGTCGGTGCCGAGCCAGTATTGCGCACCTGGAGCCTGCAAGCGCGCGGCGGCGTCCTGCCAGTTGGGATCGCGCGGCGCGAGCCACGGCGCAAAGAGGGCAATCAGCAGCAGCAGGGCGACAATCAGCAGCCCGCTAAACGCGGCGGGCGAGCGGCGCAGACGGCGCAGAAAAAGAGTCGTCGGCATCAGCGCACCCTCGGATCGGTTAACCGTACCAGCAGGTCGGTCAGGTTATTGATCAGCACAAAGCAGACACCGATCACCAGCGTACCGCCCATGATGGCGGTGGTGTCACCAGCGAACAGCGCCGTGGTGAGATAACGGCCAATGCCGGGCCAGGAGAAGACCGTTTCGGTGAGTACCGCGCCTTCCAGCATGCTGGTGTACGCCAGCGCGATCACCGTCAGCAGCGTACCGCGAATATTCGGCAGCACATGGCGCAGCAAAATGGTCCTCTCGCCTGCGCCTTTGGCACGCGCCAGCAAAATGTACTCTTTGTTCATCTCGCTCAGGCAGGCAGAGCGGGTAAGGCGGGTAATGCTTGCCAGCGAATAGTAGGCCAGCAGCAGCACCGGCAGCAGCAGGTGGCTGAGCGCATTTTTAAACGCGCCGCTGTCGCCGGAAAGCCAGGTGTCGATCAGCGCAAAACCCGTGCGCGGCGTGACGGTGTACTGGTAGATATCATCAAGCCTGCCCGGCCCGGCGCTCCATTGCAGGCGGGCGTAAAACAGCGCCAGCATCAACAAACCCAGCCAGAAAATTGGCACCGAGTTGCCGAGCAGCGTAAAGGTGCGCACCGCCATATCCCACAGCGAGCCTTTAAAGCGCGCGCATAAAACGCCCGCGATCACGCCGAGTACGCTGCCGACAATCAGTGCCAGCGTCGCCAGCTCCAGCGTCGCCGGAAACGCGGCGAGCAGATCCTGCAACACCGGCTGCCCGGTGGCGCTGGCGGTGCCTAAATCGCCATGGGCCAGGTTCACCAGGTAGTGCCAGAACTGCACCGGCAAAGGCTGGTCCAGCCCCAGTTGATGACGAACCTGATCGTAGGTGGACTGGCTGGCATGATCGCCGACAATCTGCAAAACCCGGTCAACGGGGGAGAAGGCCGACAGCGAAAAGGTCACCAGCAGCAGGCCAAAAAGCGTCAGGGCCAGCGTGAGCAGCCCCTGAAATAGCGCGAGCAGAGGGCGTTTTATGCGCCGCTCTGCTCTGTTGGGTAAGACCACTGACATGGAAAAACTCGTCTTCAGCGAAAGAACCCTCCCGCGCGGGCGGGAGGCGGAAACGTTACTTGGTGACGCGGTCGTACCACACCATATCCGCATTCAGCCCCTGCTGGTAGCCTTTCACGTTATCGCGCACCACGATCTGCGTTTTGCCCTGATCAACAAAGACATACGGCGAGTTGTGCTGCAACTCCTGCTGCATTTTCTTGTACAGTTCGAGGCGTTTTGCCGCATCCGGTTCGGCCACCGCTGCCAGCGTCTCTTTATTCAGTTGCGGGATCTGCCAGCCGTTCAGCCCGGCCACGGTGCTGGATTTACCATCGTTCCAGGCAAAAGCGCTGGCGTTCGAGTGGGCGTCGAAGTAATCCGGGATCCACAAACGAATCGCCGCCTGATGCTGTTTCGCGCGTACGCGAGCGTACACCTGGCTACCCGCTGCGGGCAGCAGATCCACTTTCACGCCGCCCTGGGCGAAGCTGGCCTGCATTGACTGGGCAATGGTGATAAACGGCGGTTTGTTCTCAACATCCAGCGTGAAATGCGCGTCTTTAATGCCCGCTTTGGCGAGGATCGCTTTGGCTTTCGCCGGATCAAAGGTGAACGGGTTATCCTCCAGTGCGCCCGGCAGGCCGACCGGCAGGAAGCTCTGGTGCACAAAATACTGGCCTTTCAGCAGATCTTTGGTGATGCCGTTGTAATCAACCAGCCAGCGCGCGGCTTCCCAGAACGCCGGGTTGTTCAGCAGCGGGTTGGCGCTGTTGGCGGTGTTAAACACCAGGTAATTCTGCTCGGCGGACGGAATGCTCAGCACTTTCACGCCTTTCTTATCCGCCAGCGCGCTGATTTGATCGGCGCCCAGATCGCGCGCGACATCGGCATCGCCCTGCTGGATCAGCAGACGGCGGGAAGCCGGATCCGGCACGTTTTTAATGATGATGTTTTTAAGCTTCGGCGCGCCGCCAGGCGCGCTGGCGTTGGCATCCAGCACGATGGCCTGGTGCGGCTGGTAGACGCGCATTTTAAACGCGCCGCTGCCCGCCGAGTGCATCTTCAGCCAGGCGTTGCCGAAGTCATTGCCCTGCACATTGGCGCTGACCAGCTTCTCATCGACGATCGAGGCAATCGGCGTGGAGAGAATATTCAGCGCTACCGCCGGGCTGACATCCGCCGTCCAGTGCAGTTGCAGGGTGTGGTCATCCACTTTCTTCAACTGGCTGGCAATATTATCCGGCTGCCAGCCCAGCACGTTGAGGATAAACGCCGGGGATTTGTTGAGCGTCACCGCGCGGGTATACGAGAAAATCACATCTTCCGGGCGCAGCGGGTTGCCGGAGGCAAATTTCGCGTCGCGCTTCAGTTTGATGGTCAGGGTTTTTGCCGCTGCGTCTGCCTGCCAGCTTTCGGCCAGGATCGGGGTGATTTTTTCCGGGTTTTCACGATCGGGCTGCACCAGGCGCTGGTACAGGCTTGGCACGGTCTGAATACTGGAAAGCTCGTTCGCTTCCGCTGGGTCAAGGCTGACAATATCGTCTAAACCCTGGGCAACCACCAGCGTATCCGGCGGTGTTGCCGCGTAGCTGGCAGCAGAAAGAAGCGCCAATACGACAACAGAGAGCAGTTTTTTAGTCATAAGAAATCCCTGAAAAGTTAATACGATGTGATTATTTTGTACCGCTAAGGTAGGCCAGCTTCTGACGTTTCTTAAAGTTTAAATTCATCTTTCTATATGCTGCCTGCGCATAAGCCAGATTGTTTTTGCATTAGGGGAAAGATGCGCGGGGCGAGCGCCCCGCGCAGAGAGAATTACTTCGTCGAGCGCGCCAGTTGCACTGCGTTTTGCCAGTCAAACCAGCGTTTTTGCAAGCGGCCATGACGCGCCATATCCGGCTGAAAAGTAATGTGTTCCGGCAGGTAGCGGCGCAGCTGCTCGGCATCAATGCGCAGCAGCGCTTTACGCGCCAGCAGCGCCGCGCCGATTGCCGATAGCTCCGGAACATCGCTGCGCATCACCGGGCAGCCAAGCAGATCCGCCTGGTACTGCATTAGCCAGTCATTCTTCGTCGGCCCGCCGTCCACCATCAGCGCCTTCAGCGTGAAATCACCGTGCTGGCGCATGGCGACCACCACATCAGCAATTTGATAAGTGATGGACTCCAGCGCGGCGCGAATCAGATGCGCGCGTTTAACGCCGCGGCTTAAACCGTGGATCAAACCGCGCGCCTGCTCATCCCACCACGGCGCGCCCAGCCCGGTTAGCGCCGGAACAAAGTAGACGCCAAGCGTGGAATCCACCGACGCGGGCAGCGCGCTGAGCGCCTGCGCCAGTTCGGCTTCCGGCAGCTCGCTCAGCCCGGTGCTTTCAACCATCCACGCCACCGCATCGCCGGTGTGCGGAATATTGCCTTCCAGCCCGTAAACCAATTTTTCGCCGTCGTGCCAGGCGACGGTCGTCGCCAGTGATTTCACGTCACCCTGCGCCGGTGCAACCGGCACCATCACCGACGAGCCGGTGCCGTAAGTTGCTTTAACGCAGCCCGCCGCGCCCAGCCCGTGGGCGAACAGCGCAGCGTGGGAATCGCCAATCATCGCCAGCAGCGGAATACCGTCCGGAATGCCCGCCAGCCCCTGGGTGTGACCGAATAATCCGCTGGAGGGGCGGATTTCAGGCAGCGCCCGGCGCGGAATGCCGAACAGTTCCAGCATGCCGTCATCCCACTCGCCGCGTTGCAGATTCAGCAACTGGGTGCGCGAAGCGTTGGAATAATCACAGCAAAACGCTGCGCCGCCGGTGAAGTGCCACAGCAGCCAGCTATCGATCGTGCCAAGGCAAATCTCGCCCTGTTCCGCCAGCGCGCGGGCGTTGGGCGTGGCATCGAGCAGCCAGCGCATTTTCGAGGCGGAGAACAGCGGCGCGACCGGCAAGCCGGTCACGGCTTTAATCTCCGCTTCGCGCCCCTGTTCACGCAGGGCGTGGCAAAAATCGGCGGTACGCGAACACTGCCAGCTTAGCGCCGGGCCTAACGGTTGCCCGCTGGCGCGATACCAGCCGATGGCGGTTTCGCGCTGGTTGCTGATCGCCAGCGCCGCGACGTTGTGTGCGCCAACGGCGTCAATCACCTGGCGCACCACGGAAAGCGAGGCTTCCAGCAGCAGCTCGCCGGACTGCTCCACCCAGCCTTCGCGCGGCGTCTGGATGCTCAGCGGCCGCGCGCATTTGGCAACCACGGCACCGCTGGCGTCCAGCGCAATAGCTTTCGCGTTGGTGGTGCCTTCGTCCAGCGCGATAATGATCTCTTTATTCAGCGACATGGCGTCTCTCCCGGCGGCCTATTGATGGAGATACGTTTCGACGCCGAGATAACGGGTAAAGGCTTCGTGCAGGATCTCCGCGCTGTCCGCATGGTTCATCGCCACGTGGTGTTCGAAGCCGTTACGGCAGATCCACGCCAGCAGGTTTTCCAGGTTGGGCACCTGAATCACCGCGCGGCAGCCGACGGTATCGAGCGGATCGTCAACCGACTGCCCGGCACCGACATAGGCTTTGATCTCGCCGCTCAGATCGTCAGTACTTAAGCGGAAGTAGGTGAGCGCGCCCGCTTTCAGGCGGCCATGCACCGCGCCGCAGGTGTTCTCTTTGCCAACGGTGGTGCCGATGATATCGGCGGTGCCCATATGCGGGCTTTCGAGGCTGGCGGAAGCGAAGTTACCGCAGTGAAACAGCACACATTTGTTGCGATCGTCGCCAAAATTGTTGTTCCAGTCGGCAATGGAGGCCGGGCTCATATTGGCGCTCGCCAGCGCATACATCGACAGCGCGCCCATCACGTCCACTTCGCAGGCCGACGGCATTAACTGGCCGGACATCACGCTCATGATCGAACAGACGTTAATGCCGAGATTCTCCTGCAACGAGGTCCAGCACTGGATGGCGGTAGTGTCGATATCGTTGGCGATCACCCATTCGCTGATCACCACGAACAGTTTCGCCATCGTCACCAGTTTGTCGGCGGGAATGGCGCTGGCATCGGCGTTATCCAGCAGCAGGCGGCGTTTTTCATCGACGCGAATATCGTCATCGCGCAGGGTTTTGATGCGGGTAAAGACTTCGGAAAGATCGAGGGTTTCTACTGCAATCCCCAGCCGTTCGAGCAGTTTTTCGCTGTAACGCACGGTATTGAATCCGGCAGGCCGCGCGCCAATTGCGCCAACGCGCACGCCGCGCATGCTGCTGACCACCCGGCAAATCTGCTCAAAACGCCGCAGATCTTTTTCAAACACCTCGCCGCTTAACGCGCAAACATGCTGGGTGGTGAGGGTAAAGGGAATGCCATACTGGCGCAGGTTATTGCACAGGGAGATTTTGCCGCAGAAACTGTCGCGGCGCGTCGCCAGCCCCATTTTGTCCAGATTATCCTCTTCGGCCTGCACCAGCACCGGCACATTCAGCCCGGAAAGGCGCAGGGTTTCCGCCACCGCTTTTTCATCGCCAAAGTTGGGCAGCAGCACCACCACGCCGTGGATCTCATCGCGGTGAGCGCGGAACAGTTCCGCGCAGATTTTCGCATCCTGGCGGGTTTCTACACCGCCGAGTTCGGTTTGCGTCTCATCGAGCATAATGGTGTTGATGCCAAGACGGCTGAACAGCGCGACGGCCTGCTCGCGGGCTTCGGCGACCAGATAGCTTGGGAAGAAACCACGGTTGCCAATGATCACCGCCATGGTCAGTTGTTGCGGAATTCGGGACATTGTTCTCTCTCCAGTAAGATGTTCTTTTTATTGTTATTACCGCGCGCTCAGCAGTTCGCGGGCATTTTTTACCACGCCAGCCGCATCGATTTGATGCCGGGCGCGGGTTGCTGCGCGATCGGCGGCGATGGCGTATTGCCCGTCGGCAATGCCCAGCCGACGCAGCGGTAGTGCGCATCCGGCTTCGGCCAGGACTTCAGCCACCAGGCTGCCGACGCCGCCGTTGATGTTGTGCTCTTCGACGCTGACCACGGCGCGGTGGGATTTCAGCGCGGTCAGTAGCTGGGATATATTGCAGGGACGAATAGACGGTACACTGATAACACTGGCCTCAATACCTTCTGCTGCCAGTTGTGTGGCGGCTTCGACAATTTCATGGACCGTCGAACCCATCGCCACCAGCGCGATATCGCGCCCGCTCCGCAGTACATCAATGTTGCCCGGCGCAAAGCGGTAGCTTTCGTCATGCAGTTCCGGCAGCGCTTTGCCATCAAGGCGGATATAGACCGGGCCAACGTGGGCGAGGGCGTAATCAATGATCTGCCGACACTCCAGCGGGCTGGATGGGGCATAGATTTCGATATTGCCGAAACCGCGCAGCACCGAGATATCGTCGATACTGTGGTGCGTGCTGGCCAGCGGGCCGTAGCTGGCGCCCGCGTTAAGGCCAAACAGCTTCACGTTGGTGTTGTTGTAGCAAATATCGACTTTGATCTGCTCGTTGGCGCGGGAGATCAAAAACGGCGCGGCGTTACAGGTGACGGCGATTTTGCCGCCCAGCGCGAGGCCTGCCGCAGCGCCGACCAGCGTCTGTTCGGCGATACCGACGTTTACCACGCGGCCGGGGAATTTCTGCATAAACGGCGAGATTTTGGCGGTGGAAGTGGAATCCGCCACCACCGGCACCAAGTCCATACCGCTGTCGACCGCGTCGATAAAGGCGTTCACCATCACCGTTGCCAGGTGTTCACTGTTACTCATCTTTCAACTCCTCCAGCGCCAGTTCAACTTCGTCGCCTTTCGGCACGCGGTGGTGCCACTCCGGCCGCCCCTGAATAAAGGAGATGCCCGCGCCTTTGGTGGTGTGGGCAATCACCACATGCGGTTTACCTGCGGGCCGTAAGCCTTCCAGCGTGCGCACCACATCGGCCATATCGTTACCGCGACACTCCGTGACCTGCATACCAAAGGCGCGCCACTTGGCGTCCAGCGGATCGGTATTGAGGATCTCTTTGGTTGGCCCGGCGAGTTGCAGGCTGTTTTTGTCGTTAATGATGATCAGGTTGTCGAGCTGGTAGTGCGCGGCTACCAGCGCCGCTTCCCAGTTGCTGCCTTCTGCCAGTTCACCATCGCCAGTGACCACGAAAACGCGGCGCGCGCTGTTGCTGCGTTTGGCGGCCAGCGCGATGCCGACAGCGACCGGCAAACCGTGACCGAGTGCGCCGGTGTTGAGTTCAATGCCGGGGGTTTTGTGTTTCACCGGATGGCCGGGCAGGTGCGAATCGGCATGTTGATAGGTGGAAAGCCAGTCGACAGGAATAAACCCGGCTTCGGCCAGCACGCAGTAATAACCGCCGACCGCGTGGCCTTTCGATTGAATGTAGATGTCCCGCTCATCGCTCTCTTTGGTCTGCGGCGAGCAGTTCAGGATGCGAAAATAGAGCGCAGTCAGCACTTCTACCTGGGATAAATCAGCCCCGGTATGCCCGCCAGCCGGGCTTTCGGCATTAAGCACGATGATGCGACGACGCACCGCGCGGGCTTTTTTTTCAAGCTCATCCACAGAGAGTGAAAACGGATTCATAGCGTACCTCTTGAATGTATAATCTGTAATGAATAAATATTCAATCAGGGCGTGAAAAGGTTTCCGGATAGCAGGTAACAACGCATTATCGTCAGTTTTTACGACCGGTTGCGACCGTATTGGAATATATATTCACAACTGATTTATTATTCATGATTAAAGATATGCCGTGTGTTAAGGTTTGTCTATGCCCGGATCGGGCAAATTTGGAAGAAAGGAGAAAAGGATCACATTTGGATGGGGGTTGCCGCGTCGGGCTGGCTTGTTATCTATTCAATGATGAATAAAAATATCAGGCATCAGAGAAAGGGGAATCTCATGTCAAAGCAGGATGAACAGCGGCTGCTGGTGAAAATCGCCACGCTTTATTACAACGAAAATAAAAAACAGTCTGAGATCGCGACGCTGCTGCACCTTTCGCAATCCTTTGTTTCGCGCGCGCTGACGCGCTGCCAGAAAGAGGGGCTGGTGAAAATCACCGTTGTGCAGCCGACCAATATTTTTGTCGCACTGGAGAAGGCGATTGAGCAACAGTACGGTATCCGGCAGGCGATTGTCGTGGATGTCGGGGAAAATCCCGCGAACGCGGCGATCAAGCACGCCATCGGCAGCGCGGCGGCGCACTATGTCGAAACGCGTCTGCGCCCGGAAGATCTGGTTGGGATCTCGTCATGGAGCAGCACCATTCGCTGCATGGTGGATGAGATGCACCCGCAGAATATCCGCGCTGCCGGGGTGATTCAGTTGCTGGGCGGCGTCGGGCCGAACGGCAACGTGCAGGCGACGATCCTGACGCAGCAACTGGCGGCGCACCTCGGTTGCCCGGCGTGGCTGCTGCCGTCGCAGAGTATTGAGCATTCGGTAGATGAGCGGGCGCGGCTGGTGAACAGCCCGGACGTTGCCGCCGTGGTGGCGAAATTTGCCGAAGTGGACGTGGCGATTGTCGGTATCGGTGAGCTGGAGCCGTCGCAGTTGCTGAAAAATTCCGGCAACTACTACAACGAAAATATGTTGAAACTGCTGGCGGAGCGCGGCGCGGTGGGCGATATCTGCCTGCACTATTACGACGCGGCGGGCAACCCGGTGCTGAGCCATGAAGAGGATCCGGTGATCGGCATGGAGCTGGCGCAGATCCGCCAGTGCCCGCAGGTGATTGCGCTGGCGGGCGGCGTTGAAAAACGTAACGCCATTCGCGGCGCGTTGCAGGGCAACTATATCGATGTGTTGATCACCGATTACCCGACGGCCCGCAGCCTGGTGCAGGCCGAGTAAGGCCTGGCGGCCTTCGGCAAAATTGCCCGGTGGCGCTGCGCTTACCGGGCCTACGTAATTACAGCAACGCATAAGCTGCAGGCCGAATAATGTCTGGCGGCCTTTTGGCAAAATTGCCCGGTGGCGCTGCGCTTACCGGGCCTACGCAATCACAGCAACGTATAAGCCATTTTCTGGCACAATTCTCACAGCGAGGGGTTGTGTCCCCGCTGAAATCGGCGAGCCGAAGCGCAGATGACAAGGTCTGGACGCCATGGATGGCGGCCAGAGGCGAACCGAGACAGGACGTCGAGTTGAGCCGACCGCAGGCAGATGCGCGGGAGGTGAGCGCAGTGCGCAGCACCGATTTCCCGCGGGGCCGCGGGGATTGACAAGGGGAGCGCGGTAGCTCCCCTTGTCCCGTTCACGTGATGCCATGTTTCTGAAACTACCGAACGTCTGGTGAACGGAACCCTTTCTCATATGCTGAGTCAGCGGTTTTGCTAAACTTGCAGACCCGGTTTGCGCTGCGCCATCGGGCAATTCCCACCACAACCCCTCGCGGCGAGAGTTGTGCCTGAAAATAGCTTATGCGTTGCTGTGAATGTGCAGACCCGGTTTGCGCTGCGCCATCGGGCAATTCCCACCACAACCCCTCGCGGCGAGAGTTGTGCCTGAAAATAGCTTATGCGTTGCTGTGATTGCGTCGGCCCGGCAAGCGTTAGCGCCATCGGGCATCCCCCACCACAACATCCCCTGTGATTGTTATCGCTGTTTTAAATAAAGGTTATTGCGTTACTTCTTTTTAATCTTAATTAACTTCGCCGTAACGCCGATGGAGAGTTAAGCAGCGCTGTATCGCTGTTATTCCTTTTCTTCACAGCAATTTACCGGGGTTTTTATGCACATTATTCGAAATTTAAAAATCAAGGTCGTGATGCTTGCGATCCTGATTATTTTTACTCTGCTCTGGGGCGGCGTGTCGTTTTTCTCTCTGCATGCATTAAGCGGCTTAACGGACGAAGTGGAACTCACCAATGTTCAGCAGGTGAACGGCGATATTATCAATAACGCCAGCGACCGTTACTATCAGGTGAAGCTGTTGATGGATCGCGCAATCGTTTACCAGGCAAATAACGATAGCCAGAACTACCAACAAACCATCGAGCAAATCGGCAAAGATATCGACTTTCTGCAGGGCGGCTTGAATCAGTTTAAAGTCACCGACCACGCCAATATCAGTACCACCGCCACGGACAATATCTACAACAGTTCGCTGACGCTGTTTAACCAGGCCATCACCCCCATGTTTGCCGCCATCAAGGAGAACAACGCCGCGAGCTACGCGCAACTGTCGAAAGATCAGTTCAGCCCGCTGCGCAGCGGTTTTTCGCAGGCAATCGTCGCTTATAACCAGGAGATTCACGATCTGAAATCCGCGGCGAATGGGCGTATTGCCAGTTGGGTGTCGGTGACGCGCACCATCATTATTATCGCGATGGTCATTGGCCTGGCGATGCTGGTGCTGTCGGAACGTTACCTGGCGCTGTGCCTGGCGCGTTCGCTGGAGTGGGTGAAACAGCATTTGCAGGTGCTGTCGGTCGGGAGCCTGGATAAACCGACGAAGGATCTGGGGCACAACGAAGTCGGGCAGTTGATCCCGTACCTGGCAACGATGCAGGAGAACTGGGTGAAAACCGTCGCCCAGATCCGCAACAGTGCCGGAGAAATCTACCAGGGCGCCAGCGAAATCGCCTCCGGGAATACCGATCTCTCTTCGCGCACCGAAGAGCAGGCGGCGGCGCTGACGCAAACCGCCGCCAGCATGGAAGAGTTAAGCGCGGTGGTGAAACAGAACGCCGACAACGCTAATCAGGCCAGCCAACTGGCGAAAACCGCGTCGGAAGCGGTGAACACCGGTGAAGAACGGGTGCAGGCGGTCATTGCCAGCATGAAGAACATTACCAACAGTTCGCAGAAAATCACCGACATTATCAACGTGATCGACAGTATTGCTTTCCAGACCAATATCCTCGCGCTGAACGCCGCCGTGGAAGCCGCGCGCGCCGGTGAACAGGGGCGCGGTTTTGCCGTCGTCGCCAGCGAAGTGCGTAACCTGGCGCAGCGCAGCGCCGGGGCGGCGAAAGAGATCAAAGCGCTGATCAATGAGTCAGTAGTTAACGTCAATAACGGTTACGACCAGGTGACGCTGACCAGCGAATCGATGGATAACATCCTGCGTTCGGTCACCAGCGTGACGGACATCATGGGCGAGATCGCGTCGGCATCCAGCGAGCAGAGTAAAGGCATTGGCCAGGTTGGCACGGCGATTTCGCAAATGGATAGCGTTACCCAGCAGAACGCCGCGCTGGTGGAAGAGTCCTCCGCCACCTCCAGTTCGCTGGAGCAGCAGGCTTACCAACTGACCGAAATCGTGTCGGTGTTTAAACTGCCGGGCGATGCTGCCGCGCAAAGCGCCGCCAGCAGACCGGCCTCTAAAGCGCCGAAAGCCGGAAAACCGGCGCTGCGCCCGGCGTTAGGTAGCGCCAGCAAAGCGCCGGATACTGAGTGGGAAGCGTTTTAATAAAAAAATGCCCGGCCGCATTGTGCGAGCCGGGCGGTAAAAACCCGGCGCATCAGAGCCGGGTAAGCTGGTCTATTTACCTTCTATTACCGCCTTCTGCGCGACCACTGCCGCTTTCTGCTGCATGCGGTTTTGCATCTGATCGATAATCACCGCCACGATAATCACGATCCCTTTGATCACCATTTGCCAGAACTCGCTGACACCCATCATCACCAGCCCGTCGGCGAGAAAACCGATCACGAACGCGCCAATCAGCGTACCGAGCACGGTGCCGCGACCACCGGCCAGCGACGTACCGCCCAGCACCACGGCGGCAATGGCATTCATTTCAAACGCTGTACCGTTAGCCGGGTGGCTCGCCAGCAACTGCGCCGAGACCACAATGCCCGCCAGCGCGGCGCACAGCCCGGAGAGGGTGTAAACCCAGATTTTCACCTGCTTCACCCGCACGCCGGAGAGCTCGGCGGCGCGCTCGTTATCGCCAATCGCATAGACATGGCGGCCAAACGGCAGACGGCGGGCGATATACGCAATCACCGCGGCCAGCACAATCATCAGCCAGATGGCCCACGGAATGCCAAACAGCGTCCCGGCGCCAATTTCATCAAACCCGGTATTGCCGAGCAGCGGGTTGCCGGAAAGCCCCGGAAACGTCTGCCCGTCGGAGGTGAGCATCGCCGCGCCGCGCAGCACATACATGGTGCCAAGGGTGCAGATAAACGGCGCAACGTTGTAGCGGGTGATGATCCAGCCGTTCACCGCGCCGATAAGCCCGCCAGTCAGCAGCACCAGCGGCACAATCACCCACACGCTGGGGAAAATGGCGATGCCGAACATCGGCAGCACAATGCCTTTGGTGATCAACCAGCCAGCAATCATCCCGCACAGCCCGAGCGTTGCGCCAATCGACAGATCGATTCCGGCGGTGATGATCACAAAGGTAATGCCCAGCGCCAGAAAGGCGTTGATGGCGATATGTTTAATCATGATCAGCAGGCTGCCGGTGGAGAGAAAACCCGGCACGGTGGCGGTAAAAAAGCCGACTATCAGGAACAGCGCGATAAAGGTGCGCAGCTTCAGCAGTAAAAGCAGAATGCTTTCGCGTGATAACGATGCGCCCGCGCGCGGCACGATGGCCATAGATTGTGTTGTTTTCATATCAGAACCCCTGAGCACTTGCTGTTACCAGTGCCGACTCTTCGGCCCGGGCGCGTTCAATATCGGCCGTTAGTTTGCCGCCGGACATCACCATAATGCGGTCGGAAACCGCCATGATTTCTTTCAAATCGGAGGTGGAGAAGACCACCGCGATCCCCTGCTGCGAAAGTTGCACCATCATGCGGAACACATCGGCTTTTGCGCCGACATCAATGCCGCGCGTTGGCTCGTCGAGAAACAGCACTTTCGGGTTCGTCAGCAGCGAGCGGCCAATCACCACTTTCTGCTGGTTGCCGCCGCTGAGTGCCTGGATCTCCACCTCCGGCGAGGAGACTTTAATCGACAGGTTGCCAATGGTGCTGGCGACCACTTCTTCTTCATCCTTGGTGGCGATAGTGAAACCGCGCTGCAAGCGCCGCCACAGGCTGGCGATGGTGAGATTGGTCGCCACCGACGAAATGGGAAAGATGCCGGTGCGTTTGCGATCTTCCGGCACCAGGCTCATGCCCATGCGGATGCGTTCCGCAGGCGTCAGCCGCTGCGGCACCGGTTTGCTGTCGAGCCACAGCTTGCCGAGATAGTTGCGTTCGGTGCCGAGCATGCACTCAAACAGCTCGGTGCGCCCGGCCCCCATCAGGCCGTAGATGCCGACAATCTCACCGGCATGCACTTTAAAGCTGACATCATTTACCGTGGTGACGCCGCTGGCGTTTACGCAGGTGATGTTTTCCGCTTCCAGAACCGGTGCGCCGAAGGTTCTTCCCGGCGTGAGGAAGTTACTGACCGGATCGCTGCCGAGCATTTCGCGCACGATCCACGGCACATCGATATCGCAGACCTGCGCTTCGGCCTGGAATTTGCCGTCGCGCAGAATGGTGATGACATCGCCAATCGCCATTAACTCTTCCAGCCGGTGCGAAATGTAGATAATCGACACCCCCTGGCGCGTGAGTTCGCGGATCACGCGGAACAGGATCTCCACTTCCGTTTTACTCAGCGCCGAAGTGGGTTCGTCGAGGATCAGAATATCGGCATCCTCGGCCAGCGCTTTGGCGATCTCTACCAGTTGCTGCTGACCAACTTTTAAGTTGCCAACCAGTTCGCGCGGTGAGATGGGCTGATCAAGGCGCTTGAGCAGCTCCGCGGTGCGTTTTTCCTGCTCCGCTTCGTTAATCGGCGTCACCCCGTTTTGCAGCTCGCGGCCGAGGAAAATATTCTCCGCGACGTTGAGGTTTTCAAACAGGTTCAGTTCCTGGTGCACCATACCGATACCGTGTGCGGCGGCGGAGCGGGTGTCGGAAAAGTGCACCGTTTCGCCATTCAGTTCGATGGTGCCGACGCTCGGCTGCTGCACGCCGGCGAGAATTTTCATCAGCGTCGATTTGCCCGCGCCGTTCTCGCCGATAATCACGTTCACTTTGCCGCGCCAGACGTTGTAATCGACGTTGTCCAGCGCCACGGTGCCGGGAAACAGCATCGACACGCCGCGCGTGCGCAGAATGATGTCGTCCACAGGTAGATCGCTCATTACTGTGCCTCCTGTTGCAACTCCAGTGCCACGGCGTCATCAAGCTTGCCGCCGCTGAGCGTGACCGCCATCAGTACGGTGACCGGTTTTCCGGCCCAGCTGGCATCGACTTTTGGCAGATGTTTCACCGCTTCGCGGTTATAGGCGCGGGAAAGCTGCGCAAACTGGACCTGGTTGGTAAAGTCTTCAAATTTAAAACCGGTAGCGTCGCGAATCGCGTTACCGCGTATTACCGGGCCAAGCTGCACCGGCAGCGATTGCCCGTTAACGTTAATCAGCAACTGCTGTTCGCGTTCATTACTGGTATCAATGCGTTCGACCTGGCTTGTCAGCCGGACAAATACGCTCTGCGGCGCGGCGGCCGGGTTTTTTTGTTGGGCGGCCAGCGTGTCGGCGCTCAGCGCATGCTGATGCGCGGCGTTGATCACACGTTCCTGCCAGGTTTGTTGCGCGATCTGCTGCGGTGTCTGGTTGTCAAAGCTGGCTTTGGCATGCGGATCGGCAGGCATAATCGGCTTGCCGTTCTCATCCAGATCCACCACGGTGCAGGCCGTGAGCAACAGGGCGACGCACCCTACGAGCGCGTTACCCCATTGTTTTAACCACATAGCGCCTCCGCGTTACTTGCTGAGGTTGAACATTTTCAGTTTGCTGGCGTTGCTGTCATCGATCAGCATGCAGTCCATCAGTTGTTTCTCTTCCTTCTGCGCTTTGCCGTTTTTCAGGAAGTAATCTGCCTGCACGACGGCCATTTGCGCCTGCTGCCAGCCGGGTTGCAGCACGGTGGCTTTGATATTGCCTTTGTTGATGATCGAGTCGCGCACGTAGTCGCTGCCGTCAAAACCGACCACGATGACGTTGTTTTTTCCGGCGGCTTTCAGCGCCGCTTCCGCGCCAAGCGCCATGGTGTCGTTGCCGGAAATCACGCCGACAATGTCCGGGTGCGTTTGCAAAATAGCTTCCATACGAGTGAAGGCTTCGGTCTGGCTCCAGTTGGCGGTTTGCTGCGCCACCATTTTCATCTCCGGGTTGTCATCCAGCACATCGTGATACCCCTGCGAACGCACGCTGGCGTTGGTGTCCGACTGGCGGCCTAACAGCTCAACGTACTTGCCTTTGCCGTTCAGCAATTTGGCAAACTTTTCCGCGCCCAGTTGCGCGCCCTGATAGTTGTTGGAGACGATTTGCGCCACCGCCACGCCGGTTTTGTTGATTTCACGATCGATCAGAAACGTGGGTACGCCTGCTGCTTTCGCTTTCTCCAGCGGGCCGACGGTGGCATCTGCCCCGGCGTTATCCAGAATGATCGCTTTCGCTTTGCGGGCGATCGCCGTTTCAATCAATTGGTTCTGTTTGTTGACATCGTCGTCATGAGAAGCGACCAGCGTGGTGTAGCCCAGTTCTTTCGCTTTGGCTGCGGCGCCATCGGCTTCTGCTTTAAAAAACGGGTTATCGTGGGAAGGGGTAATAATCGCGATCAGGCCGTTATCTGCGGCGAACAGCGAGCCGGATGCAGCGATCATCGAAGCCAGTACAACGGATTGCAGTAGGGTCTTTTTCATCTTTTTCTCCACATTGAATATATATTCAATAATGATTTATTATTCAAAGTAACGATAATTCGACGATGGCAAACTGTCTACGGTTTGCGCAGCTAATTTCTTAAAAGGAGAAAAGGATCACGATCCGAACGGTAAACCCACGGCCAGCGTTATCACCTGTTGGTGGTCGGCTTGCCAGTAGACGTTTGCTTTTTTATCAACCAGTTGTGGGGAAAATTCCGCCAAAAAACACAGCTCAAGATGCTGTTCGTCAATGGCGGTGATGTGCGCGCTGGCAAAGCCGGGGAAGGGGTTCGCCTGCGGGGAAAATGCTTTGTAAAGGCTCTCTTTCGCGCTGAAAGCGAGCGTTAGCGCCAGCGTAAACGGCAGGGGGCAGGCGGTCAGCAGCGCATGTTCCTGCGCGTTAACAATACTTGCGGCCAGTTCATCGCACAGCGCCGGGCTGAACTGCGCTTCAAGATCCACGCCGACAGGGTGCGACGCCACCACGGCAACGGCGCGCTGCCCGCTGTGGCTGATGCTACCCGATATACCTTGCGGCCAGCAGGGTTCGCCTGCGGCGCCAATGGCCGGAACTGTGCTGAAACCGTGCTCCTGCAACGCGTGCAGCGCGGCGATGCGCCCGGCCAGATGCTCGGTCTGGCGCTTTAACCCGCAGTGCGCAAGCGAGGCGTGATGCGGTAGCCAGAGCAGATCGGCGTGGGTAAACGTCGCGGGAAGAAAATCAATCAGATGAAGCGTGTGATCGGCGAGGGAAACGGTGTGATGAGTGGTGTGCATGGCGTTTCCTCGCCCGGCCCTCTCCCCGCCGGGAAGCGGGGGATCTTCCGTTGGGGGAGAGGGCGGGTGCAACTTAGAAGTGGGTGTTCACACTCATATACCAGGTGCGGCCCGACTCGTTATAAGTTTCTGCGCCAGCGCCGTACATCCAGCCGGTGCTGCCGCCGGTGCTCTGGGCGTTACCCGCGCGCCAGTGGCGTTTGTCGAACAGGTTATCGATACCGGCCGTCAGGCTGACGTATTTGGTCACATCCCAGGTGCCGCTCAGACCAACAATGCTGTAAGGGCTGACTTCGTTGGTGGCGGAACCGGTCACGCGGTTGCCCTGATAGTCATACTTTTTCGGTTCCTGTTTGCCGTACCAGGTAAAGGTCGACTGAACAGAAACATCCTGCACAATCTGCCAGCTCAGGGTGGAGTTTACCGTGTATTCCGGAATGATCGACAAGCGTTCGCCGGTGGTTTTGTTTTTGCTTTGCAGCATGTACGTGAAGTTGTTGCTCCACGTTACCGCATCGCTGACCGGCACGTTCAGGGTGCCTTCTAAACCTTCCACCACCGCTTTCGGCACGTTCTCCCACTGGTAGAGATCGGTTTTGGTACTGCCGACAGAGGTCTGGCTCAGCGGTGAATAACCGGCTTCGATCTTGTTGCGATAATCGTTGCGGAACCACGTCACCCCGGCCAGCCAGCCTTCATGTTTGAATTCCAGACCAATCTCTTTATTGATGCTGGTTTCCGCTTTCAGATCGTCGTTACCCATCATATAGCAACCCACGCCGGTGCCGCTGGCGTAGCAACCCTGACCCTTACTATAGAGGATATAGTTCGGGTTGGTTTGATAGAGGCTCGGCGCTTTGTAAGCGCGGGCGATGCCCATTTTCAGCGTGAAGTCATCGCCCAGACCCTGCGACAGGTTCAGCGACGGGCTCCAGTTGTTGCCGACAATGGTGTGATGATCAAAACGCAGGGCTGGCGTCAGCATGGTGCTGTCGGTCAGCTCCATGTTGTCTTCCGCGAACACTGAGTAGATATCAGCGCTGGAGTAGGGGCTGCGGTTGGTGCTGCTCAGACCGGAAATCGGGCCGCCCTGGAAAGCCTGCTTATTCGACGCCATGTCTTTCATTCGCTGCTGGTTCCACTCGGTTCCCAGCGTCAGCGTCTGATTGACCAACAGATCCAGCGGCAGGTTCACTTCGTTATGCAGCATCACGTCCGAGAGATCGATATCGGTGAACTTATTGGTGTTGAATAACCCTTCCAGACCGCCCGCCAGACCTTCGCCGAGACGCGAGTTGCGCGTGCGTTCGTACTGAAGCCAGTTATTGGTGGTCACACCGTTATCCCAGCCGCCATTCCAGGTGACAGAGTAGTTCTGGCGATAAAGACGGTTAGTCTCTTTGCCGTAGTTCTCTTTCACGTAGTTATTGGTGCTGCTGTCGTTGTTGGTGTTCTGCGTATCGCCCGCGTAGAGGTTGCCCTGGCGGCTGTAACCGGCTTCAAACTCCAGCGACTGCAACGGCGCGAAATCCCAGCGCACCACGCCGTTGATATCTTTGTTGATCGAACCTTCACGACCGGCAGCCATGGTGTTGGCATAGATCCCGGTACGTTCGGACTGATGATCCTGGTTGATATCCCACGCGTCGGCCTGGGTTTTTGCCAGGTTGCCGTACAGGCGGAAGCTGACATCGCCGCCCAGCGGGCCGCTCAGGCTGAAGTCGGTACGTTTGGTGGAACCTTCGTCTTTATGTTCCGGTGCGTTGAAATAGGTGTTCCACGCGCCGTGCCATTCGTCTGTTTTATCTTTTTTGGTGATGATATTCACCACGCCGCCGGCTGCGCCGTTACCGTAACGCGCCGCTGCCGGGCCGCGAATCACTTCGATGCGCTCGATCATTTCTGGCGGCACCCAGTTGGTGTCGCCACGGCTGTCACGCTCGCCGCGCCAGCCAAGGCGCACGGAGTTGCGGCTGGTAACCGGTTTGCCGTCAATCAGGATCAGGGTGTTTTCCGGGCCCATACCGCGAATATCGATCTGGCGGTTGTTGCCGCGCTGACCGCTGGTGGCGTTACCGGTTAAGTTTACGCCCGGCATGGTACGGATAATTTCAGAAACATCGCGCGCTGGCGGGTTTTTGCGAATTTCGTCAGCGGTGATGGTGGAGACGCCCGGCGCCTGCAAATTTTGCTGCGCGGCGGTAACGACGATGGTGTCATCATTCGCGGTGGTGCTGGTGGTAGTGCTGTCTGCCGCCATGGCGGGCAAGGCAGCACCGTAGATCCCCAGATTGACCAATAAGGTCAGGGACTTGATTTTGTTATTCATTGTTTTACCTGCTTTTCATCGCCGCTTCCCCGGTTAATCCATTCCCAGGGGGAGAGGAGGCGGCATAATGGAGCCAGCACAAAGCGAGCTGCTCAGCCCTGAGTAGCATCGACAAAGGTGGCCACTTTTGTGAAAGACGCGCTTCCCACAGCGCGCTAATACGCTATTGCAAATGCAAATTGTTATCAATAATATTATCAACAAATTTAGAAGTGCAAGCAAAAATTTCCACAGCATATTTGGGGTAATAGACGTGACGTCAACAACGGGAAGTGATGCCTGGTGGGAGTCAAAACAGGGGCCAGAATGGGTGCAGGAAGCGGGCGGATACCGCGTCACGTTTTGGTGGCGGGATCCGGCAGGCACGGAAACCACGTCTCCCATTCAACGAGTCTGGCTCTATATCACCGGCGTGACCGATCATCATCAAAATGCCCGGCCGCAATCGCTTGAGCGCATTGCCGGTACCGATGTCTGGTACCGCGAGATTCGCCTTGAAGCGGGCTGGCGGGGCAGCTATTGCCTGATGCCTTCGCAAAATCACGACGACTTTTCCCCCACAGTGTTTGCTGCCACTCCACCGGATCGCGCCGCCCTGCGCGAAGGCTGGCGCAAGCTGCTGGCGCAGGCGATTGCCGATCCGCTTAACCCGCAAAGCTGGCGCGGCGGGCGCGGTCATCCGGTTTCGGCACTGGAAATGCCTGATGCGCCGCTACAACCGGGCTGGCAGGCATCCGATACCCCTTTTAATGAACCGCAATTACTGCGCTGGCGCAGCCAGCGGCTGAACAATACGCGCCGGGTGTGGATCTACACTACCGGCGAGGAAAACGCCGCCGAACGCCCGCTGGCGGTGCTGCTCGACGGGCAATTCTGGGCGCAGAGTATGCCGGTCTGGCCCGCGCTGGCTGCGCTCACCCATGAGGGGCAATTACCGGCGGCGGTCTATGTGCTGATCGATGTGATTGATAACGCGCACCGCACGCGCGAACTGCCCTGCAATGCCGATTTCTGGCTGGCGGTACAGGAAGAGTTGCTGCCGCAGGTGCAGGCTCTGGCGCCGTTCAGCGATTGTGCCGAGCACACGGTGGTGGCCGGGCAGAGTTTTGGCGGTCTCGCTTCACTTTATGCCGCGCTGCACTGGCCGCAGCGTTTTGGCTGCGTACTGAGCCAGTCCGGTTCTTACTGGTGGCCGCATCGCGGCGCAGAACAGGACGGCATCCTTATCCAACAACTTCAACGCGGTGAACTGCACCCCTCTGGCCTGCGCATTGTGCTGGAAGCGGGCGCGCGCGAACCGCTGATTTTTCGCGCCAATCAGGCGCTTTTTTCCCTGTTACAACGCATACAGCAGCCGGTTTTCTGGCGTCAGGTTGACGGCGGACATGATGCGCTTTGCTGGCGCGGCGGGCTGACTTCCGGGCTGATTACCCTCTGGCAGCCTTTGACCCGCGCCCGCTGACGCGCCTTTCTATGACAGGAGTTTGCTATGGAGTTCACCAACCCCTTCGATAATCCGCAAGGGCGGTTTTATATTCTGCAAAACGACCAGCAGCAATACAGTTTGTGGCCTGCACAGTGCGCGTTGCCTGATGGCTGGCGCGTGGTGTGCGAACCGCAGCCGCAGGAGGCCTGCAATACGTGGCTTGCCGCTCACTGGCAGAGCTTAACCCCGGCGCACTACGTGACAGCAAGGAGCGGCCAATGACGCAACGTTTACCGCTGGTCGCCGCCCAGCCTGGGATCTGGATGGCGGAAAAACTCTCGTCGCTGCCCAACGCCTGGAGCGTGGCGCACTATGTTGAGCTGAAGGGTGATATTGATGCCGCGCTGCTGGCGCAGGCGATTGTTACCGGTATGGCGCAGGCCGATACGCTGCGCCTGCGCTTTGAGGAAGATAACGGCGACGTCTGGCAGTGGGTGGATGAATCGCAACAGTTTGCGCTGCCCGCCATCACCGATTTACGCACTCACCGCGATGCGCATGCCGCGGCGCTGAACATTATGCGCGCCGATCTGGCGCAAAACCTGCGCGTCGAGAGCGGTAAACCGCTGGTCTGCCATCAGCTCCTGCGTGTGGACGAACAGCGCTGGTACTGGTATCAGCGCTATCACCATTTACTGGTTGATGGTTTCAGTTTCCCGGCCATTACCCGCCAGATTGCCGCAATTTACAGCGCCTGGCGACGCGGCGACGAAACGCCGTCATCCCCCTTTACGCCGTTTGCGCAAGTGGTGGAAGAGTATCAGCGTTATCGCGACAGCGACGGCTGGCAGCGCGACGGTGCTTTCTGGGCGAAACAGCGCAGCGAACTGCCGCCGCCGGTTTCACTCTCTTCGACACCGCTGCCGGGACGCGCGGCGACCACCGATATCCTGCGCCTGAACGTTGCGCTCAATGCTGATGATTTCCGCCGTTTAACCCGCGCGCTGCCGAACAGCCAGCCCGCCGATCTGGGGCTGGCGCTGGTGGCGCTGTGGCTTGGTCGCCTGTGCGGGCGGATGGATTACGCCGCCGGGTTTATCTTTATGCGCCGCATGGGTTCCGCCGCGCTAACGGCGACCGGGCCGGTGCTGAACGTGCTGCCGTTAGGCATTCATATCGATGGCGCGCAAACCCTCGCGGAACTGGCCGCGCAACTGGCGGGCAGCCTGAAAGCGATGCGCCGCCATCAGCGTTACGATGCCGAACAGATTGTCCGCGATGCAGGCCGCGCCGCAGGCGATGAGCCGCTGTTTGGCCCGGTATTCAACGTCAAAATGTTTGACTACCGGCTGGATGTCGATGGCATTCACGGCACCACGCACACGCTGGCGACCGGGCCGGTCAACGATCTGGAGATTGCGCTGTTCCCGGATGACGAGGGCGGCCTTGCTGTTGAAGTGCTGGCGAATCGCAGCCGTTACGATGAAGCCACGCTGCGCCGCCATGTGGCGCGGCTGGGCCACATGGCCGCGCAGTTTGCCGAAAACCCGGCGCTGCGCAGCGGCGATGCCGATCTGCTCGCCCCGCATGAAGCGCAACAGCTGGCAAACATTAACGATACTGGCATGATGCTGCCGACCACCACCTTAAGCGATTTAGTGGCGGCGCAGGCGGCGAAAACCCCGGACGCGCCTGCATTGCGCGATGCCCGCTGGCAGTTCAGCTACCGCGAAATGCGCGAACAGGTTGTCGCGCTGGCGCAGCATCTGCGCCAGCTTGGCGTGCAGCCCGGCGACAGCGTAGCGGTGGCGTTACCGCGCTCGGTCTTCCTGACGCTGGCGCTGCACGGCATTGTCGAAGCGGGCGCCGCCTGGCTGCCGCTGGATACCGGCTACCCGGACGAGCGTCTGCGGATGATGCTGGAAGATGCGCAGCCAAGGTTATTGATCACCGCAGACGATCAACTCGCCCGCTTTAGCGATATTCCGGGGCTGGCGCACTTCTGCTACCAGCAGCCGCTGGCCGCGCAGGGCAGTGAAGCGCTCAATCTGGCGCGCCCGGAACAGACGGCGTATATCATTTTCACCTCCGGCTCGACCGGGCGACCGAAAGGGGTGATGGTCGGCCAGACCGCCATCGTCAACCGCCTGCTGTGGATGCAGGAGCAGTACCCGCTGAGCGCGCAGGATGTGGTGGCGCAGAAAACGCCGTGCAGTTTTGACGTTTCGGTGTGGGAATTCTGGTGGCCGTTTATCGCCGGGGCCAGCCTGGTGATGGCCGAGCCGGAAGCGCACCGCGATCCGCAAGCGTTACAGGCTTTCTTTGCCGAATATGGCGTGACCACGACCCATTTCGTGCCGTCGATGCTGGCGGCCTTTGTCGCTTCGCTGACGCCGGAAAGTGCGCAGCAGTGCTGTCGTTCGCTGAAGCAGGTATTCTGTAGCGGTGAAGCGCTGCCAGCGGAATTGTGCCGCGAATGGCAACACCTGACCGGCGCGCCGCTGCATAACCTGTATGGCCCGACGGAAGCGGCGGTGGATGTAAGCTGGTATCCGGCGCATGGCGAAGCGCTGGCGCAGGTACGCGGCAACAGCGTGCCGATTGGCTTCCCGGTGTGGAATACCGGGCTGCGTATTCTCGACGCCATGATGCGCCCGGTGCCGCCGGGCGTGGCGGGCGATCTCTATCTGATCGGTATTCAACTGGCGCAGGGTTATCTGGGACGTCCGGATCTGACCGCCAGCCGCTTTATCGCCGATCCGTTCGCCCCCGGCGAGCGCATGTACCGTACCGGCGATGTGGCGCGCTGGCTGGAAAATGGCGCGGTGGAATATCTGGGGCGCAGCGACGATCAACTGAAAATTCGCGGCCAGCGTATTGAGCTGGGCGAAATCGATCGGGCGATGCTGGCTCTGGCGGATGTGGCGCAGGCGGTGGCGCATGCCTGCGTCTTTAATCAGGCGGCGGCCAGCGGCGGCGATGCGCGTCAACTGGTGGGCTATGTGGTTTCCGCATCCGGTTTGCCGCTCGATACCGCCGCGTTGCTGGATCAACTGCGCGGGCAACTGCCGCCGCATATGGTGCCAGTGCGCCTGCTGCAACTGAGCGCCTTGCCGCTGAGCGCGAACGGTAAACTCGATCGCAAAGCGCTGCCATTGCCGGAACTGGCGGCGACACGCCGTGGTCGCCCGGTGAACGCCGGGATGGAAACACGCGTGGCGCAGGCGTTTACTGCGCTGTTGGGCTGCGAGGTGCAGGATGCGCAGGCCGACTTCTTTGCGCTCGGCGGCCACTCGCTGCTGGCGATGCGTCTGGCGGCGCAACTCAGCCGCGAGCATCAAAGGCCGGTGACGCCGGGGCAGATTATGGTCGCTTCGACGGTAGAGAAACTTGCCGCGCTGCTGGCGCAGAGCCTGACGGCGGAGCAGGCGCAGCGCCTCGGTATGGAAACGCTGCTGCCGCTGCGCGAAAGCGACGGCCCGACGCTGTTCTGCTTCCATCCGGCTTCCGGTTTTGCCTGGCAGTTCAGTGTGTTGGCGCGTTACCTTGCGCCGCGCTGGTCGATAACCGGCATTCAGTCGCCGCGACCTTTCGGGCCGTTACAGCAGGCGGCGACGCTGGATGACGCCTGCGAGCAACATCTTGCCACGCTACTGGCGCAGCAGCCGCACGGGCCTTATCACCTGTTCGGTTACTCGCTTGGCGGTACGCTGGCGCAGGGCATTGCCGCGCGTTTGCGGGCGCGGGGCGAAGAGGTGGCCTTCCTTGGCCTGCTCGACACCTGGCCGCCGGAGACGCAAAACTGGGCGGAGAAAGAGGCAAACGGGCTGGATCCGCAAGTGCTGGCAGAGATTGAGCGTGAGCGGCAGGCCTTTCTTGCCGCCCAGCAAGGGCAAAGCTCCGGCGAGCTGTTTTCGACTATCGAAGGCAACTACGCCGACGCGGTGCGTTTGCTGACTACCGCGCACAGCCTGCCGTTTGACGGTAAGGCTACGCTGTTTGTCGCCGAGCGCACGCTGCCCGCAGGTACCGATCCGCACAAAGCCTGGGCGCCGTGGGTGCGGGAACTGGAGGTCTATCGCCAGGATTGCGCCCATGTCGATATTATCTCGCCGCAGGCGTTTGCGCGTATCGGGCCGGTGTTAAGGGAGATATTGGGAGAGTGATATGGCCTGTTGCCCGGTGGCGCTGACGCTTACCGGGCCTACGCGTTTAGCGGGCCTGCAAAGAGGTTTGCGCCGTAGACCGGATAAGGCGCAGCCGCCATCCGGCAAAACCGCCCGGTGGCGCTGACGCTTACCGGGCCTACGTGTTTAGCGGG
>FOAY01000006.1:237178-279586 GCA_900109485.1 Kosakonia sacchari
AGCCGCCATCCGGCAAAACCGCCCGGTGGCGCTGACGCTTACCGGGCCTACGTGTTTAGCGAGTCTGGAGGTTTGCGCCGTAGGCCGGATAAGGCGTAGCCGCCATCCGGCGTTTGTGGATATTGGGAATATTGTGGAATTATTCCGTTCACCAGAAGACTGGCAGACACTTATGCTTTGTCGCTCGTGAACGGGAAAAGGGGAGTTATCGGGCCTCTACGTTAACTTCAGCAATGAAAAAGTTTTGGGAAACACCAGGCTTGCCGCGATGGGGTTGTGTCCCCGCTGAAATCGGCGAACCGAAGCACAAATGACAAGGTCTGGACGCCATGGATGGCGGCCAGAGGCGAGTCGAGACACGACGTCGAGTCGAGCCGACCGCAGGCAGTTGTGCGGGAGGTGAGCGTAGTGCGGAGCACCGATTTCCCTGCGGGGCCGCGGGGATTGAAAAGGGGAGCGCGGTAGCTCCTCTTTTCCCGTTCACGTGTTAGTACGTTTCTGAAACTCTTGAATGCCAGGTGAACGGAACAATACCTCTGGAGTGACATATTCTGACCTCTGGAGTGGCATATCCTGACCTCTGGAGTGACATATCCTGAAGAGGAACCCGGTTTCCCCTGGGCTGACATTATTTGGCACAGCTTGCCCGATTGCGCTAAGGCTATCGGGACTCTATTCCGCTGCGCCCCAGCGGCACCACCAGCGGTGTATGCGCCACCGGATCGTCAATAATCATGCAGCGCAGACCGTAGACCGCTTCTATCAATTCGGCGGTGACGATCTCTTTGGGCGCGCCCTGCGCGACAATTTTGCCATCGCGCAGCGCAATCAGATGCGTGGCGTAGCGGCAGGCCTGATTCAAATCATGCAGCACCGCCGCCAGCGTATAACCCTGCTCGCGGTTCAGCGCGCTTAACAGCTCCAGCAGATCGATCTGGTAGCTGATATCGAGCCAGGTGGTGGGTTCGTCGAGCAGCATGATGGCGGTTTCCTGCGCCAGCACCATCGCAATCCACGCTCGCTGCCGCTGGCCGCCGGAGAGCGTATCGACACTCTGGCTGGCCAGCGAATCCACGCCGGTGGCTTTCATCGCCCGCGCCACGGCATCTTCATCCTCTTTACGCCAGCGGGTGAACAGCGGCTGATGCGGGTAGCGCCCGCGCGCCACCAGCTCCTGCACGGTAATATCGCCCGGCGTGGTGGCGTTTTGCGCCAGCAGCCCGACGCGCCGCGCCACCTCTTTGCTGGCGAAACGCTGGATCTGCTCGCCATCAAGATAAACATGCCCCTGTGCGGGTGTCATCAGTCGGCTCAGCGTGCGCAGCAGCGTTGATTTACCGCAGCCGTTGGGGCCGATAATGGCGGTGAAATGGCCGTCGGGAATGGCAACGCTTAGCTGCTCAGCAATGATTTTTTTGCCATAACCCAGCGTTAAGTCTGTGCCGCGCAAACGGGAAGATAAGTCGGTCATTTCTTGCGGGACTCCTGAATTAACAAGGCGATAAGGTAGATACCGCCAAGGCTGACGGTGACCACGCCCACCGGCAACTGATAAGGCGTAAACCCTTGCTGGGCGATAAAATCTGCCAGCAACAGCAGCAGCGCGCCGCACAGGGCCGACTGCGTTAAGCCCCAACGGGCGGTGGCGCTGATGCGCCGGGCGATATGCGGGGCCACCAGCGCGATAAACGAAATCGGCCCCGCCAGCGCGGTAGCCGCCGCCGTCAGCGCCACCGCCACCAGCATTAACAGCAAGCGCGAACGCTCGACGCGAACGCCGAGCGCGCAGGCGCTGTCATCGCCCATCTCCAGCAACCGCATCCGGCGGGCGAGCAGGGCGGCGCACACGAACATTGCCAAAATAATTGGCGCAGAAGGCAGCGTTTTCGCCCAGGTCAGGCCGTTCAACGAGCCAGCATTCCACAGCCCGGCGGTGAGGGCGGTTTCCAGCGATGCCCGTAGCAGCAGCCAGGTATTGAACGCCACCAGCATTGCACGCACGCCAATGCCGACAATAATCAGGCGGAAGGTTTCAATGCCATTGCGCCAGGCCAGCAGCCAGACCACCAGCGAGGTGAGCATACCGCCCGCCAGCGCTGCCAGCGCAATGGCCGTTAAATGCTGACCAAACAGCACCATCGCTACCAGCACGCCGCTCCACGCGCCGGTGTTAAAGCCCATCACATCCGGGCTGCCTAACGGGTTGCGCATCAGCGACTGAAAAATCGCACCGCTGACGCCGAGCGCGGCACCGACCAGCAGCGCCATCAATACGCGCGGTAAACGCCACTCCATCACCACCCGTTGCATCGCGCGCGGCGCATCGCCGGTTAATGCGCGCATCACCTGGGTCAATTCCAGCGTCACTGCGCCACTGCGCAGGCTCCAGACCACCATCAGCACGGCACAAAGTACCATCAGCAGACAACTGGTGACTAAACGACGGGACGGCGACATCACAGGCCACCTCCGCGCGCGCGGCGCACCAGTACAATCAGCACCGGCGCACCGAGAAAGGCGCTGACCACCGATACGCGCAGCTCGCCGGGCACAATCAGGCGGCCAATAATATCGGCGAACAGCAACAACGCTGGCGTCGCAAGCAATGTGACCGGCAGCGACCAGCGGTGATCCGCACCCACCAGCCAGCGCGCCATGTGCGGCATCATCAGGCCGATAAAGGCAATCGGGCCGACCACCGCCGTCGCGCTGCCGCACAGCACGGTGATGGTCACTAATCCGAGTAATTGTGTGCGCGCCACCTTGCTGCCAAGCGCCGTGGCGGTATCGCTGCCGAGGCTCAAACTGTTGAGCGAGCGGCTCAGCATCAGCGTGATTGCCGCCGCCAGCAGCACCGGAATGATCACCATTTTCAACGTTTGCAGGGTGCGGATATCCAGCGATCCGGCCTGCCAGAATCGCAACTGGTCGTAGACATCGGCATTCAGCAGCGCAATCCCGCTGGAGAGCCCTTCCAGCACCGCGCCAAGCGCCACCCCCGCCAGCGTCAGACGCACCGGACTGAGCTGCCCGCCGCCCTGGCTGCCGGTAAAGGCCACCAGCAGCGACGCGGCCAGCGCGCCGCAAAACGCCAGCAGCAATTGTTCCACCGGAGACGAAATACCGAGCAGCGCCGCGCCGAGCACAATGGCGAAACTGGCACCGGAATTCACACCAAGCAGGCCGGGATCGGCCAGCGGATTACGGGTGAGGGTTTGCATCAACGCACCAGCAAGCCCCAGCGCGCCACCGGCCAGCAGACCCGCCAGCGTACGCGGCAGGCGCGCATCGCGGATGACGGCGCAGTCCGCGCTCTGGCAGACGCCGAAGAGGGCGTCGATCACCACGGAGGCGGGCATCGGTTTGGCGCCGATAAACAGGCTGAGTGCGGCGGCGACAATAAGCAGTATCAATAGTCCGGCGAGAACAAAGGGGCGCGCCGGAAAAGCAGAACACGACATAAGACGTCCCAAATTTGATAATGATAGTAATTATCGTTATCGATCTTGTTTTGATATGTTAACATGCGAAGCCGACATATGGACATAAAAAGTACCTATTTAAGGCGCTGTGATGAAACAACAATCCTGGCTGTTGAACCTTAGCCTGCTGCGCACGCATCCGGCTTTTCGCGCGGTGTTTCTGGCGCGTTTTATCTCGATTTTATCGCTGGGCCTGCTTGGCGTAGCGGTGCCGGTGCAGATTCAGGCAATGACGCACTCCAGCTGGCAGGTGGGGTTATCGGTCACGCTGACCGGTTCGGCCATGTTTATTGGCCTGATGTTTGGCGGCGTGCTGGCGGATCGCTATGAACGTAAGAAGCTGATTTTACTGGCGCGTTCTACCTGCGGCGTTGGGTTTATCGGCTTGTTTCTGAACGCACAACTGGCGGAGCCTTCGCTGGCGGCGATCTATCTGCTGGGTTTGTGGGACGGTTTTTTCGGCGCGCTCGGCGTGACGGCGCTGCTGGCGGCAACGCCTGCGCTGGTCGGGCGGGAAAACCTGATGCAGGCGGGGGCGATCACCATGCTGACGGTGCGTCTGGGGTCGGTGATTTCGCCGATGTGCGGCGGTCTGCTGCTGGCTTCGGGCGGCGTAGTGTGGAACTACGGTCTGGCGGCGGCAGGGACGTTTATCACTCTGTTGCCGTTACTCAGCCTGCCTGCATTGCCACCACCGCCGCAGCCGCGCGAGCACCCGCTGAAATCGCTGCTGACGGCGCTGCAATTTTTATTTCGTAATCCATTGATTGGCAGTATCGCACTGCTCGGCGGGCTGTTAACCATGGCCAGCGCGGTGCGCGTGCTTTATCCGGCGCTGGCGATGAGCTGGAACATGTCGGCGGCGGAAATCGGCCTGCTGTATGCCGCGCTGCCGCTTGGTGCGGCTATTGGGGCGTTGACCAGCGGCAAGCTGGCGCACAGCGAAAGGCCTGGCGTGATTATGCTGATGACCAGCGTCGGCGCTTTTGTCGCGATAGGTCTGTTCAGCCTGATGCCGGTGTGGGCGCTCGGCGTGCTGTTGCTGGCGTTATGCGGCTGGCTGACCGCCGTGAGTTCGCTGTTGCAGTACACCCTGCTGCAAACCCAGACGCCGGAAGCGATGCTCGGGCGCATCAATGGTTTGTGGACCGCGCAGAACGTGACCGGCGATGCGATTGGCGCGGCGCTGTTGGGGGCAATGGGATCGATGATGACGCCCGCCTCATCGGCGAGCATCAGCGGGCTGGTACTGGCGGCGATTGGTTTAGTGCTGGTGATGGCACTCGGCGAGCTGCGCCGTTTTCGTCAGACGCAGCCTGCCGCGTAGAAAGCTGAATGCCGGAGGGCGCTGACGCTTATCCGGCCTACGTCTGCTGTACCGCTTTGTGTAGGCCGGATAAGGCGCAGCCGCCAACCGGCAAAACCGCCGATTTCGGCGGAGGCACAACCCCAGCGCTTCAGCAGCTTTGCTCACAGGGAAAAGGGTGTCGCTGTGGGAAATGCCCGGTGGCGCTGACGCTTACCGGGCCTACGTGTTTACCGGGCCGACAAAGAGGTTTGCACCGTAGGCCGGATAAGGCCGAAGCCGGGCAATGCCCGGTGGCGCTGACGCTTACCGGGCCTACGTGTTTACCGGGCCTGCAAAAAGGTTTGCGCCGTAGGCCGGATAAGGCGTAGCCGCCATCCGGCAAACAGATTAACCAAACAGCGCCGACAAACGCTGCAACACGCGGGTAGCGCTGTAGTAATCCAGGCGGAAGGTTTCTGCGCCGAGGGCGTAAACGCGTTTGTTCTGTACCGCAGGTAGATGCACCAGCAGCGGGTTCGCACTCAGCGCGTCGGCATCTTGTTGATCGCTGGCGAACAGGAACAGCGCTTCACCGTTCAGCCCGGCGGCAAGGTTTTCGCCGCCCAGTTGCACGATGTCGTGGCGTTTACCCTGGCTCTGGCTGGTTTGCAGATTAGCCGGTAGCGGCGCAAGGGCGAAGCCCAGTTGCTGCAACAACTTGCCCTGCGCGGAGTCGCGGGTCCACAGGTTGGCGCTGTGCGCGGCGGGAGTATAAACCAGTGCAGTAACCGGCTGCGGCGGCAGTTTCATCCGCGCTTTGACGTCGGTCAGTTGCTGGTTGAATTCGCCGATGCGCGCAGCGGCCTGTTTTTCCTGGCCGGTGATTTCACCCAGTTGGGTGAGCAGCGCCTGCCAGCTTTTATCGTCGTAATTGATGACCAGCGTCGGTGCGATGGTGGAAAGCTGGTCGTACAGGGCAAGGGCGGAATCGCCGCCGGTGGCGCTGATGAGGATCAGATCCGGCATCTGCGCGGCAACGGCTTCGGCATTCGCTTCACCAATGTAAAGACGCGCGACGTTGCGTTGTTTCGCCACGTCGCCCCACTGGCGCAGAAAGCCTTGCGCGTCGGCAAAACGGTTATTCGGCGTGGTCGCACCGCTGGCAATCACCGGTGCGTCAATTGCCAGCAGCGATCCGGTAAGGGTGACGCTGGTTGACACAATGCGCAGCGGCTTGCTGTCGAGCTGATGCGTGCCGCGGCTGTCGGTGACCTGGCGAGGCCAGTCGGCGGCGATTGCTGAGGTTAGTCCTAAAACAAAAATGCCCAGCATCACTAAGGGCTTACGGAACAAAAAAGAAAATCTCACGGATTGCGTCCTGTTTTTGTTGAGGTTAATGCTTCTCATTTTCATCATTGCATGAGGGGGATGCAAGCATTAGCGACGCAGAAGAGGAATCTGCTGTTGACAGCACTGGTAATAACTTTTTATCTTATCGCAACAAAACAAAAATGATAATCATTATTAATCTCACTTATCGTTGTTGGAGGATGATATGGATATGTCCCTGGCTGAGGATATCCAGCAGTCGGCAAAGACACTGGCCGCGGATCAGTTTTTGTTTATGTCGCCGTACCGCAGTTTTATAACCTCCGGGTGCGTTGCCCGTTTCTCTGAACCTGCCGTCGGCGGTGATTCTCCAGAGAGCGCCTTCCAGAGCAAACTGGCGCAGGCCTTTGCCGATGCGAAAGCGCGGGGCGTGGTCCGGCCGGTGATGGTCGGCGCAATCCCGTTCGATACCACCCAACCTTCGGCGCTGTTTATTCCAGCGTCGTGGCAAACTTTCTCCCGCCCGGCGCGCCAGCGTTCTGCCCGCTATTTCAACGCCAGCAACATGCCGAATGTTGTCGCGCAACGCGAAATCCCGGAGCAGGAAACCTTCATGCAGATGGTGGCGCGCGCGGCGCAGAAGACCGCCACGCCGGAAGTGGACAAAGTGGTGCTCTCCCGCCTGATCGAGATTGCCACCGACAGCCACATCGACGGCGGCGTGTTGCTGGAGCGGCTGATTGCCCAGAACCCGGCCAGTTTCAATTTCCACGTTCCGTTGCCGGATGGCGGCGCGCTGCTGGGTGCCAGCCCGGAACTGCTGCTACGCAAAGAGGGCGACCATTTTAGTTCGCTGCCGCTGGCCGGTTCCGCCCGTCGCCAGCCGGATGACATGCTGGATCGCGAAGCGGGCAACAAGTTGCTGGCGTCGGAAAAAGACCGTCATGAGCACGAACTGGTGACGCAGGCGATGAAAAAAGTGCTGCAACCGCGCAGCCGCTCTCTGACCTTGCCGGATTCGCCGCAACTGGTGACCACGCCGACGTTGTGGCATCTGGCGACGCCCATTGAAGGCACGGCGCTGGCGGGGGAAAACGCCCTGACGCTCGCCTGCCTGCTGCACCCGACGCCTGCGCTGAGCGGTTTCCCGCATCAGGTGGCGAAAAAGCTGATTGCCGAGCTGGAGCCGTTCAACCGTGAACTGTTCGGCGGCATTGTCGGCTGGTGCGATGACGAAGGAAATGGCGAGTGGGTAGTGACCATCCGCTGCGCCCGCATTCATGAAAACCACGTCCGGCTGTTTGCCGGAGCCGGTATTGTGCCTGCCTCCTCGCCGCTGGCAGAGTGGCGCGAAACCGGGGTGAAACTGACCACCATGCTGAACGCATTTGGTCTGCACTGAGGAGCGACGATGACCATTCCGTTTACCCGCTGGCCGGAAGAATTCGCCCGCCGTTACCGCGAAAAAGGGTACTGGCAGGATCTGCCGCTCACTGACATTTTGACCCGCCATGCGCACAGCGATGCCACGGCGGTGATCGACGGCGATCGCCCGTTGAGCTACCGCCAGTTACATCAGGCTTCCGATAACCTGGCGTGCAGCTTACAGGCGCAGGGGATCGCGCGCGGCCAGACCGCGCTGGTGCAACTGGGCAATGTGGCGGAGTTCTACATCACGCTGTTTGCCCTGCTGAAACTCGGCGTGGCGCCGGTGAATGCGCTATTCAGCCATCAGCGCAGCGAGCTGACCGCCTATGCCGCACAGATCAAACCGGCGCTGTTGATTGCCGATCGCGATCATGCATTGTTTGCTGACGACGCGTTTATTCGCACGCTGGATTCCGTTCGCGTCGTACTGCTGCGCGGCGAACAGGGCGAGCACGCGCTGGAGGCGGCGATTGCCCGCCCGGCGGATAACTTTGTCGCCACGCCGACACCGGCCGATGAAGTGGCGTTTTTCCAGCTTTCTGGCGGCAGTACCGGCACGCCAAAGCTTATCCCTCGCACCCACAACGATTATTACTACAGCATTGCGCGCAGCAACGAGATTTGCGGCTTCACCGCGCAAACCCGCTATTTATGCGCACTGCCCGCCGCGCACAACTACCCGATGAGTTCTCCCGGCGCGCTGGGCGTCTTCCTCGCGCAAGGCTGCGTGGTGCTGGCCGCCGATCCGAGCGCCACGCTCTGCTTCCCGCTGATCGAAAAACACCAGATTACCGTCACTGCGCTGGTGCCGCCTGCGGTGAGCCTGTGGTTGCAGGCGATCACTGAGTGGGGCAGCAATGCGCAACTGGCATCGCTCAAACTGTTACAGGTCGGCGGCGCGCGGCTGTCAGCAACGCTGGCGGCGCGTATTCCGGCGGAGATCGGCTGCCAGTTACAGCAGGTGTTTGGCATGGCCGAAGGGCTGGTGAACTACACCCGGCTGGACGATCCCTTTGATCGCATCATCAATACGCAGGGCCGCCCGATGTGCCCGGATGATGAAGTGTGGGTGGCGGATGAACACGGCAATCGGCTGCCGCCAGGCCATGTCGGGCGGCTGATGACGCGCGGGCCGTACACCTTTCGCGGCTATTTCAACAGCCCGGAGCACAACGCCAGCGCCTTCGATGCGAATGGTTTTTACTGCTCCGGCGATCTGATTTCGCTTGATGAGCAGGGCTACATCACCGTGCAGGGGCGGGAAAAAGATCAGATCAACCGCGGCGGCGAGAAGATCGCTGCCGAGGAGATCGAAAACCTGCTGCTGCGCCACGAGTCAGTTATCCACGCCGCGCTGGTGAGCATGGAAGACAGCCTGCTGGGGGAAAAAAGCTGCGCGTACCTGGTGGTGAAAGAACCGCTGCGTGCCGTTGCGGTGCGTCGTTTTCTGCGTGAGCAGGGCGTCGCGGAATTTAAGCTGCCGGATCGCGTGGAGTGCCTGGCGGCACTGCCGCTGACGCCGGTCGGCAAAGTTGATAAGAAACAGTTACGTCAGTGGCTGGCCGAGCGCGCCACCGCGTAAAGGAGAGAAGATGGCGATTCCAAAATTACAGGGCTACGCACTGCCTGCTGCGGCTGATATCCCGCAGAACAAAGTCAGCTGGCCGTTTGAGCCGGAGCGCGCGGCGCTGCTGATTCATGATATGCAGGACTATTTTGTCAGTTTCTGGGGCGATAACTGCCCGATGATGCAGCAGGTGGTGGCGAACATCGCTGCGCTGCGCGCGTTCTGCAAACAGCACAACATCCCGGTTTACTACACCGCGCAGCCGAAAGAGCAGAGCGATGAGGACCGCGCGTTACTGAATGATATGTGGGGGCCGGGGCTGACCCGTTCGCCGGAGCAGCAGAAAATCGTCGCCGAACTGGCCCCCGATGAAGCCGATACGGTGCTGGTGAAGTGGCGCTACAGTGCGTTTCATCGCTCGCCGCTGGAGCAGATGCTGAAAGAGACCGGGCGCAACCAGTTGCTGATCACCGGCGTCTATTCGCATATTGGCTGCATGACCACCGCCACGGATGCGTTTATGCGCGATATCAAGCCGTTTATGGTGGCCGATGCGCTGGCGGATTTCAGCCGCGAAGAGCATTTGATGTCGCTGAAATATGTCGCCGGGCGTTCCGGCCGCGTGGTCCTCACCCAGGAACTGCTGCCGGTGCCGGGCAGCAAAGCGGCGCTGCGCGCAGTGGTATTGCCGCTGCTGGATGAATCCGACGAGCCGCTGGATGACGAGAACCTGATCGACTACGGCCTGGATTCCGTGCGTATGATGGCGCTGGCCGCCCGCTGGCGCAAAGTCCACGGCGATATCGATTTTGTCATGCTGGCGAAAAATCCGACCATCGATGCGTGGTGGGCACTGCTCTCGCGCGAGGTGAAATAATGGCCAGCCTGGATTTTACCGGTAAAACCGTGTGGGTGACCGGCGCCGGGAAGGGCATCGGTTATGCCACCGCGCTGGCCTTTGTTGCGGCGGGCGCGCAGGTTACCGGCTTCGATCTGGCCTTTCCCGGCCGCGATTATCCCTTCTCCTGTGAAACGGTGGATATTGCCGATGCCGCGCAGGCGCAAGCCGTCTGCAAACGCCTGCTGGCGCAGCACGAACGGCTGGATGTGCTGGTTAACGCTGCCGGGGTTTTGCATATGGGCGCGACCGATGCGCTGAGCGCAGAAGCCTGGCAGCACACGTTTGCCGTGAATGTCGGCGGCGCGTTCAACCTGTTCCAGCAGACGATGGCGCAGTTTCGCCGTCAGCAGGGCGGGGCGATCGTTACGGTGGCGTCCGATGCGGCGCATACGCCACGCATCGGTATGAGCGCTTATGGCGCGTCGAAAGCGGCGCTGAAAAGCCTGACGCTGACCGTCGGCCTTGAGCTGGCGGCAAGCCGCGTGCGCTGTAATGTCGTTTCGCCGGGTTCGACGGACACCGATATGCAACGCACGCTGTGGGTGAGTGATGATGCTGAACAGCAGCGCATTCGCGGCTTTGGCGAGCAGTTCAAGCTCGGCATTCCGCTGGGTAAAATCGCCCGGCCGCAGGACGTGGCGAACACTGTGCTGTTTCTGGCGTCCGATCTGGCCAGCCATATCACGCTACAGGATATCGTGGTGGATGGCGGCTCAACGCTGGGGGCGTAGATGATCTGGAAACGTCACTTAACGCTTGAAGAATTGAATGCCAGCAGTGACAACACGCTGGTGGCGCATCTGGCCATTCTCTATACCCGCATCGGCGACGATTTTATCGAGGCCGAAATGCCGGTCGATGCCCGCACCCATCAGCCGTTTGGTCTGCTGCACGGCGGCGCATCGGCGGCGCTGGCGGAAACGCTCGGTTCAATGGCGGGCTATATGATGACGCGTGACGGCCAGTGCGTGGTTGGCACCGAGTTAAACGCCACGCATCACCGCCCGGTTGCCGAGGGGAAAGTGCGCGGCGTCTGCCAGCCGTTGCATCTGGGACGGCAAAACCAGAGCTGGGAAATCGTGGTGTTCGACGAACAGGGACGCCGCTGCT
The DNA here is from genome assembly GCA_900109485.1 of Kosakonia sacchari. Classification (GTDB taxonomy): domain Bacteria; phylum Pseudomonadota; class Gammaproteobacteria; order Enterobacterales; family Enterobacteriaceae; genus Kosakonia; species Kosakonia sacchari_B. The sequence goes on from FOAY01000006.1 coordinate 248,284, forward strand.
GTACCTGCCGCCTGAGCACTGCCGTGCTCGGCTAATTTCTCCCTCTCCCTGCGCGGAGAGGGCATTCTTGCGATCCCGTTAACACAATCATGTAAATACCTGGTTGCATAGCAAATTTTCCATGTTTCAAAGTTGTTAAAAGCCGTGTGTTGATATAGATACAAAATGTAACATCTCTCTGTTTCTCACACGGACAACCGCTATGAACAACCCAGGGAAATACCTTATCTGGGCAATCCTCTCCCTCGTCGGAGCTTTTGCCCTCGGCTATATCGCGCTCAATCGCGGCGAACCGATCAACGCGCTGTGGATCGTGGTTGCTGCCGTCTGCATTTATCTTATTGCTTACCGGTTTTATGGCCTCTATATCGCCAAAAATGTGCTGCAGGTTGATCCGACGCGCATGACCCCGGCGGTGCGGCACAACGATGGACTCGACTATGTGCCGACGGATAAAAAAGTGCTGTTCGGTCACCATTTTGCGGCAATTGCCGGGGCAGGCCCGCTGGTGGGGCCGGTGCTGGCGGCGCAGATGGGTTATCTGCCTGGCATGATCTGGATCCTCGCAGGCGTGGTGCTGGCCGGGGCGGTGCAGGACTTTATGGTGCTGTTTATCTCGACCCGCCGCGACGGGCGTTCGCTCGGTGAGATGGTGAAAGAAGAGATGGGATCGACCGTCGGCGTGATTGCGCTGGTGGCGACCTTTATGATCATGGTGATCATCCTCGCGGTACTGGCGATGATTGTCGTCAAAGCGCTGACCCACAGCCCGTGGGGCACCTGGACCGTGGCATTCACCATTCCGCTCGCCATTTTTATGGGCATTTATATTCGCTACCTGCGCCCCGGGCGCATCGGCGAAGTGTCGGTGATCGGCCTCGTGCTGCTGGTCTTTGCCATTATTTCCGGCGGCTGGGTTGCCGCCAGCCCGAGCTGGGCGCCGTTCTTCGATTTCACCGGCGTGCAACTGACGTGGATGCTGGTGGGCTATGGTTTTGTCGCCTCGGTACTGCCGGTGTGGCTGCTGCTGGCGCCGCGTGATTATCTCTCCACTTTCCTGAAAATCGGCACCATTATTGGCCTGGCGATTGGCATTTTGATTATGCGCCCGACGTTGACCATGCCAGCGCTGACCAAATTTGTCGACGGCACCGGCCCGGTGTGGACCGGCAACCTGTTCCCGTTCCTGTTTATTACCATCGCCTGCGGCGCGGTCTCCGGCTTCCATGCACTGATCTCTTCCGGCACCACGCCGAAGATGCTCGCCAGCGAAGGCCAGGCCTGCTTTATCGGTTACGGCGGTATGTTGATGGAGTCGTTTGTGGCGATCATGGCGCTGGTCTCGGCGTGCATTATCGATCCGGGCGTTTACTTCGCGATGAACAGCCCGATGGCGGTACTGGCGCCCGCAGGCACGGCGGATGTTGTCGCTTCAGCGGCGCAGGTGGTCAGTAGCTGGGGCTTTACCATTACGCCGGATGCGCTGACGCAGATTGCCAGCGAAGTGGGCGAACAGTCGATCATCTCAAGGGCGGGCGGTGCGCCGACGCTGGCGGTGGGGATGGCGTACATCCTGCACGGCGCGCTCGGCGGCATGATGGACGTTGCGTTCTGGTATCACTTCGCCATTCTGTTTGAAGCGCTGTTTATTCTGACGGCGGTCGATGCCGGTACGCGCGCGGCGCGCTTTATGTTGCAGGATCTGCTGGGCGTTATCTCGCCAAACCTGAAACGGACCGAATCGCTGCCTGCTAACCTGCTGGCGACGGCGCTGTGCGTACTGGCGTGGGGGTACTTCCTGCATCAGGGCGTGGTTGATCCGCTCGGCGGCATCAACACCTTGTGGCCGCTGTTTGGTATCGCCAACCAGATGCTGGCAGGCATGGCGCTGATGCTCTGCGCGGTGGTGCTGTTTAAAATGAAACGCCAGCGTTATGCGTGGGTGGCATTAGTGCCGACCGCCTGGCTGCTGGTGTGTACGCTGACCGCTGGCTGGCAAAAAGCCTTCAGCCCGGATGGCAAAGTCGGCTTCCTGGCGATCGCCAACAAGTTCCAGGCGATGATCGACAGCGGCAACATTCCGGCGCAGTATACCCAGTCACAACTGGCGCAACTGGTGTTTAACAACCGTCTTGATGCCGGGCTGACCATCTTCTTTATGGTGGTTGTGGTGGTGCTGGCGTTTTACTCGCTGAAAACCGCGCTGGCGGCGCTGAAGGTGAATGAACCGACGGCGAAAGAGACGCCGTACGAGCCGATGCCGGAGGATCTTGAGCAGATTGTCGGCCAGGCCAAAAGCGCCCATTAATGGTTTCCCCCTCTCCCTTGCGGGAGAGGGTTTTCTCAGGGGAAAAAGATGTTTGATACGCTCTCGAAAGCCGGAAAATATCTGGGCCAGGCGGCGAAGATGATGATTGGCGTGCCGGACTATGACAACTACGTTGAGCATATGCGCGTTACGCACCCGGATCAGACGCCGATGACCTACGAGGAGTTTTTCCGCGAACGTCAGGATGCGCGCTACGGCGGTAAAGGCGGCGCGCGCTGCTGCTGACACGCCGCCTCTGCTGGCGTTACGCGTTGGCGCCGCCGTCCACCACAATATCGGCCCCGGTGATCTGCTTCGCCGCCGGGCTGGCGAGGAAGGCGACCGCCTCGGCGATATCCTGCGCTTCGCCGTAGTGGCCCAGCGCGATCAAGCGGCGCTGCGCATCGGAGGTTTCACCGTCCACCGGGTTCATATCACTTTCCGTCGAACCGGGTTTCACCATATTGACAGTAATGCCGCGCGGCCCCAAATCCCGCGCCAGCCCGCGCGTTAACGAGTTCAGCGCCGATTTGGTCATCGAGTAAATCGCAATTTCACCCAGCGGTACGCGATCGGAAAGGTTGCTGCCGATATTGATAATGCGCCCGCCTTTCGGCAGATGGGCGATGGCCGCCTGTGTGGTATAGACCACACCGCGAATATTCACGTTGATTAACGCGTCGATATCTTCCTGCGACATCGTTTCCAGCAAACCGCCGCGCGCAATCCCGGCGTTATTGACCAGAATATCCAGCCCGCCCAGTTGTTCTACCGTCTGTGCAACCGCCGCGCGTGCCGCCTCCGGCCTGGCACTGTCGGCCTGAATAGCAACGCCGTTACGCCCAAGGGCGCGGATTTCTGCGACAACCGCTTCGGCTTTCTCCGCTGATTTCTCCCAGGTGATGGCGACATCCGCCCCGGCGCGCCAGCGTTATGGCAATGGCTTTCCCCAGACCACGGCTCGCACCGGTGACCAGTGCGCGTTTTCCTGCAAGTGAGTGTGACATGGTGGCTCCTGAATTATGTGTCGATTGATACATAATCGGAATAATCACGCTTCCATATATTCGTCAATATTATTAATATACCGATCAGCACAAAATGTGAGGATGCCGAAGTGAGCCGTGGAAGACCCCGTGAATTTGATCGCACGGATGCACTGAACAAAGCGATGAAGCTCTTCTGGCAGAAGGGCTATACCGCGACGTCGATGAACGATCTCTATGCGGCGATGGGGATTAAATCCCCCAGTCTGTACGCCGCGTTCGGCAGCAAAGAGGATCTCTACGACGAGGTGTTGCAGCACTACGAAACATGTGTGGCGCCGCATATCTGGGGCGGCATGGAGAGCGAGCCGTCGCCGAAAAAGGCGATTGCGCAGTGGCTGGAACGTTCAGCGGAAACCTTAACCCGCAGTGATTTGCCGCACGGCTGTATGGTGACGCTGTCGGCCGTCGCCAGCGAAGGTAACGAACGCCTCGGCGCGCGGGTTCAGCAATTGCGTAACAGCGGCTATGAACTGCTGAAAGCACGCCTGAGTGAAGCGCAGCAGCGCGGCGAATTACCGCCATCAACCGATATCGACGCGCTAACGCGTTTGTATGTCAGCATTCAGCAGGGGATGTCGATTCAGGCGCGGGACGGCGCAAGCCGCGAAACGCTGCTCGGCATCGCGCGAATGGCGATGGGGCTGTGGCCTGCATAAGTGGGGCGGATACATTCGTACGACGGATAAACCCGTAGGCCGGATAAGCGCCAGCGCCATCCGGCGTTATGTCTGGCATCGCAGTTTATTGCCGGATGGCGGCTTCGCGCTACCTGCCGGGGCCAACACCGAAACCGTAGGCCGGATAAGCGTCAGCGCCATCCGGCGTTATGTCTGGCATCGGAGTCTGTTGCCGGATGGCGGCTACGCCTTATCCGGCCTACGCGCTACCTGCCGGGGCCAACACCGAAACCGTAGGCCGGATAAGCGTCAGCGCCATCCGGCAATGAGCGCTAGCGGTCTTCTTTTGTATGCCAGATTCGCAGGATGATGATATGGCTGTCCGTCAGTTCGTAAATCATTTCATAACTGCCAACAAACAAAGAACGGACTTCGCGCGGATACCAGCTTTCATCCGGCGGGCCTATCTGCGGGTGTAGCAAGAGCATTTCAGGGGCGTCAGCCAACATGATGACAACTTTGCGGGCCGCTTCAGGGTTTTGGATAAACAGGAATTTTGACAGTCTCTCTACATCCTGAAGCGCGAGTCGCGTCCATTCTAACTGCATTCATCATCCCCGCTTTTTAACGCCTGGCAGTGGCAGTGGATTTGCCGTCCCCAGACTTTTAAGCCAGGTCGCCGCTTCTGCATGACTGACAGTTTCACCGCGTTCAACGGCATCCAGGCCTTGCTGGATCATGGCCTGGCGTAATTCTGCACGCTCAATATATTCCGCGAGCGCACGCTTGATAATCCAGCCCCGCGAGCGTTCGCTGCTTTCGGCAAGTAAATCGACTTTATCGGCGAGTTCAATGGGTACATGCGCTGTCAGTACTTTCGTCCCAGGCATTTGGGCACCTCAATCAGTGTGATTTTTTAAAAATCGTAGCGATTAGGTGGAAGAGATTCAACCTGTTTTTTGACTGTCTGTCTGGCATCGCAGTTTATTGCCGGATGGCGGCTTCGCCTTATCCGGCCTGTGCGCTACCTGCCGGGGCCAACACCGAAACCGTAGGCCGGATAAGCGTCAGCGCCATCCGGCGTTATGATTAGCGCGACAGCGCTTCGACTTTTTCAAACGCCGCTCGCAGCGTGTCGGCGGAGAGGTTTACCGGCAGGTAGTGGATGGATTCCACCGGACGCAGCGTGTGAGCAATCACTTTATCCAGCTCGGCGTGATTGTTGATATCCACCTCCAGCGCCGCCAGCGTGGTGGGCAGGTTGAAGCGCTGATACGCGTCGATCAGTTGCGCCAGCACATCATCCTGGCCGAGCAGGGCGCTCTGCACCAGAATGCCGTAAGCGACTTTGGTGCCGTGCAGGAATTTATCCGTTTGCGGCAGTACCGTCAGGCCGTTATGCACGGCATGCGCGGCCGCCACGCGGGTATAGCGCTCGCCCAGCCCGCCAACCATACCGCCGCCAGCAATAATGGCGTCCACCACATCACGAAACGCCTGCGTCACTTCGCCGCGCTGTTGATCGGCCAGCGCCTGTTCGCTGCTTTCCAGTAGCACATCGCGGATAGCCAGTGCGCCATTAATCCCCAGCCGCACAGTCAGCGGCAGGTTTTCTGGCTGCGGTGCCAGCACCACGGCTTCATACCACTTCGCCAGCGTATCGCCGATGCCCGCCAGCAGGTACTCCGCCGGGGCATTGAGGATGATTTGCGGCTCGACCAGTACAAGGAAGTTGGCGTCGTCGAAAATCTCAAAATGCAGCGCCTGGCCGGCATCGTTGTACCACACCGACAGCGGCGTCCAGGCTGCGCAGGTCGCAGCAATGGTCGGGATCGCCACGATCGGTAAGCCGAGACGGCGCGCTACCGCTTTGGCGGTATCCAGCAGTGTTCCGCCGCCAACGCCAATCACCACCGCCCGGTCATCGCCGGATTGCTGCACCAGTTCGGCTACGTCGCGTTCGCTGCAATGGCCCCGAAACAGAATGTGCTTTGCGCCCGGCGCGTTAAACCCTTGCGGCAGAAAGGCTTTGGCCCCGGCAAAAGCGCGTTCGCCGTAGATCCACACCGCGCGTGAGAGCTGCTCTGCGCTGTAGAAGTCGTGCAAACGCGCAAGGCTTCCGGCATGGGAATAATAATTGGCAGGGCCGGGTACGACGCGAATATCAGTGTTGCTCATGTGTAGTGTCCTTGTGCGTGTTTGCTAACCCGATGTTATGTCTGGACATCCGGATGGCTAATAATATTTTGCTTTATCTTATGCATTTTCCGTCGTTGCCAGTCAAGCGAGGCTGTGAAAAATTCGTTAAATCAATCTATTAATTGCAGGAATTCATGCACCATGAGCCGTAACCACCTCGAAATGCGCACCATTAGCCTGGCCTTTGGCGGCTTCAGGGCGCTGTCGCACGTGGACTTCAGCCTGCACGGCGGCTCGGTGCATGCTTTAACCGGGGCAAACGGCGCGGGGAAATCGACGCTGATGGCGGTGCTGTGCGGCACGCACGATCACTACGAAGGTGAAATCAGCATCAACAATCAGGTGGTGTCCATTCGCACCCCGCGCGACGCCAAACAACTCGGTATTCATCTGGTGCAGCAGGAAGTAGATGTTGCGCTGATCCCCGGTTTAAGCATCGCCGAAAACATCATGCTCGATACGCTGGCGGAAACCGGGCACCGCTTCCGCTGGAACGAGATCCGCCAGCAGGCGCGTGATGCGCTGGCGCAGCTTGACGTTCAGCTTGATGTAAAGCGCTCCATTGATAGCTGCACGCTGGCGGAGAAGCAGCAAATTCTGCTGGCGCGGGCGCTGTCGCACCACTGCCGTTTTTTGATTCTTGATGAACCCACCGCACCGCTCGATCAGCATGAAAGTGAGCGCTTGTTCACCGTGGTGAAACGCCTGCAACAGCAGGGCATTGGCGTGGTGTTTATCTCGCACCGCATTCACGAGCTGAAAGCGATTTGCGACACCTTAACGGTGCTGCGCGACGGCAAGCTGATTGAATCCGGGCCGATGGCAGAGCTGAGCGGCGAAGAGATTGTCGAGAAGATGCTCGGCCACGAATTAAGCGATATCTATCCGCCTGCACGCCCGCCGCACAGCGATGAGGTGCTGCTGAGTATTGACGGTCTGCACGACGAAGGGCTGTTGAAAGATATTTCGCTGCGCCTGCGCAAAGGCGAAATTCTGGGCATCGCCGGGCTGGCGGGCGCGGGGAAAACGGAATTGTGCAAGGCGCTGTTTGGCGCAAGTAAAAGCCGCATCAAGCGTGGCGAGCTGAATAACCAGCCGTGGCGGCCGCGCGATCCGGCCGATTCCGTGATACGCGGTCTGGCGCTGGTGCCGGAAGAGCGGCGCAAAGAGGGCATTTTTGTTGATGAGCCGATCAGCATGAACCTCGCCATCAGCGCGGATAACAGCTTTTCACGCTGGGGACTGTTTGGTCATCGCCTGGCCTGGCGCTGGGCGGAAGAGGTGATTGCCCGCGTCGGCATTCGCACTACCGGCCCGGCGCAGACGCTGCGCCGCCTTTCTGGCGGTAATCAGCAAAAAGTGGCTATTGGGAAATGGTTGCGCGGCAACGCTAACGTGGTGATTTTCGACGAGCCGACCAAAGGCGTGGATGTGAAAGCGAAGACCGACCTGTTCCAGTTGATTGACGGGCTGGCGCGGGAAGGGAAAGGCGTAATTTATGCGTCGGGTGAATTCGCCGAGCTGGTTGGGCTGTGCGATAGAATTTGTGTGCTGTGGGACGGGCGCATCGTAGCTGAAGTGGCGGGTAAGGAGGCCCGTGAAGAGACATTACTTTATTATTCCACCGGAGGAGCGGCGCTGTGAGTAAGGCCCTGTCAGTCAATGCGGCGGTAACGCCCCGCCAGCAATTTTTTGATTTTCTGTATAAATGGGGCATGTTGCTCACCGTGGTCTTGTTGATCGCGGTTTTTGGCCTCGCGTCGGACAACTTCCTCGACCCATTCAACATTATCAATATTTTACGCTCAATCGCCATTGTGACGGTGATTGGCGTGGGCGTCTCGATTTCGCTGACTATCGGCGGCTTTGATCTCTCCGTGGGTTCGACGGCGTCGCTGGCGAATGCGCTGGTGATCTCGCTGTTTGTCTGGCACGGCTTCGGCACGACGGAGGCCATCGTTATTACCCTGGCGCTCTGTACGCTGGTCGGCCTGTTCAATGCTTTTTTGATTGTGGTGCTGCGGATTCCCGACATGCTGGCGACGCTCGGCAGCCTGTTTGTTATTCAGGGTGTAGCGATGACGTACAGCTACGGCGGTTCGATCACGGAAAATATGGTGCTGCCGAGCGGCGATATGGCGGAAGGGACGATTCCGGCCGCTTTTAGTTTGCTGGGCCAGGTGCCAACGATCGTGATCATTATGTTGGTGGTGACGGTAGTGGCGCAGCTTGGCCTGTCGCTGACCACGCACGGTCGCCGGATGTACGCCATTGGCGGCAACCCGGAAGCGGCGCGCCTCTCGGGTATTCGCACTACGCGCTATAAAGTTACGGCGTACGTTATTGCCTCGCTGCTGGCGGGCCTTGGCGGCATTCTGCTCGCCTCGCGCATTGGCTCTTCGCAGGTGAACGCGGGCGGCAGTTATTTGATGGATGCCGTGGCAGCGGCGTGGATCGGCTTTTCGCTCGCCGGTTCCGGCAAACCAAATGCGCTCGGCACGCTGGTGGGCGCGGTGATCCTTGGCGTGCTGCAAAACGGGCTGGTGATGCTGTCGGTGCCCTACTATGCGATGGACATTATTAAGGGGCTGGTGCTGGCCGGTGCTCTTGCGTTGACTTACTTCCAGCGTCGTTAATTTTCAGGGGAAAACAGACATGAAAAAAATTGCACTCTCACTGTTAGCGCTGGGGTTACTGAGCGCGCTTCCGGGCCATGCGGCCACGCCAGCGCCGGTACCGGATGCCATCGCCAATCACAACGGCCCGGTGCGCATCGCGCTGATCCGTAACCTTGGCTCGGACGATAACACCACGCAGTTCGTCTCCGGCGCCTTACAGGAAGGTAAAAAACTCGGCTTTAAAATCAGTACCTTTTTGAGCAATGGCGACGATGCCAAATTCCAGGACTTTGTAAACCAGGCGATCAGCCAGAAGTATGACGGCATTATTCTGTCGCAGGGCCGCGATCCCTATTCCACCGATCTGATTAAAAAAGCGGTGGCCGCCGGGATCAAAGTGTCGGTGTTCGATACCGCTGTTAACGGGGAGATTCCGGGCGTGACCGTCACCCAGCAGGATGACGCTTCGCTGACCAAACTCTCATTCGGTGCGCTGGTAAACGATTTCAACGGTAAAGCCAACATTATCAAACTGTGGGTCGCCGGTTTCCCGCCGATGGAGCGTCGTCAGGCGACTTACGCTGAGCTGCTGAAAGCCCATCCGGGGATTAAAGAACTGGAGTCTATCGGCGCGGTCTCTTCCGATGTGCAGGGCGATACGGCTAACAAGGTCGGCGCGGTGCTGGCGAAATACCCGAAAGGTAAGATTGATGCTATCTGGGGCACCTGGGATGCCTTCAGCCAGGGCGCGTATAAGGCGCTGAAAGAGAATGGCCGCACGGAGATCAAACTCTACAGCATCGACATTTCCAACCAGGATCTGCAATTGATGCGTGAAGCCAACAGCCTGTGGAAAGTGAGCGTGGCGGTGGATCCGAAGCTGATTGGCGCGACGAACGTCCGCCTGATTGCCAATAAGATTGCCGGTGAGCAAACGCCTGCAACCTACGACTTTAAAGCGGCGGCAATCCCGCAGGCGCTGCTGGCAAGCCAGCCGGGCGCGGTGAACGTCGCGTCGCTTGGCAAAATCATTCCGGGCTGGGGCCAGACGGAAGATTTTATTGCGCCGTGGTTCGCGACGCTGGAAGCGAAAAACAAATAAATTCGCCGGATAAGTTGGCTGGCGATTGCCGGATGGCGCTTCGCTTACCGGGCCTGGAATCCAGCCAATAAGTGACCTTACAGGCGTAGGCCGGATAAGGCGTAGCCGCCATCCGGCATTTTGACATCCGGCATCGGAAAGGATTAATCATGGCAACTGAACTTCCGCGTCCCGAATACAGCCGCAACATGCGGTTGATTGGGCACAGCGATCAGGGGGGACGCCCGGATGGCGTCCAGTTGATGGTGCATCGCGGCTTTGCGTATATCGGCCATATGGTGTCGCAGGGGTTTTCGATTGTTGATGTCCGCGACCCGAAAAACCCGAAACCGGCAGGCTACGTACCCGCGCCGCCGGGCACCTGGAATGTGCACTTACAGGCGCATGACGATCTGCTGCTGGTGATTAACGCCCGCGACCTGTTCGCCGATGCGCGCTTTGCCGATGAAAAGGTTTACTACACCCGCTCGGTAGGCGACACGGTCAGCGACGTGCAGGATAAAGGCTGGAGCGCCGGGCTGCGCATTTTTGATATCTCCATGCCGGATAAACCGCGCGAAATCAGCTTCCTGTCGCTCAATGGCATTGGCATCCACCGCATCTGGTACGTCGGCGGGCGCAGGGCTTATGTATCGGCGCTGATCGACGGTTTTACCGACTACATTTTTCTGACCATCGATCTGGCCGATCCGTGCAAGCCGCAGGTCGCCGGGCGCTGGTGGCTGCCGGGCATGAACCAGCAGGCCGGAGAAACACCCACGTGGCCGGAAGGCAAACGCTATGCGCTGCACCACGCGATCATCAGCGGTGACACCGCCTACGGAAGCTGGCGCGACGGCGGCTTAACTCTGCTGGATGTGAAAGATCGCACTCAGCCGAAGCTGATCAGCCATCGGAACTGGAGCCCGCCGTTTGGCGGCGGTACGCATACCGCGCTGCCGCTACCGGATCGCGATCTGCTGGTGGTGCTGGATGAAGCGGTGCTCGACAATCAGGAAGATGGCGAGAAGCTGATCTGGCTGTTTGATATTCGCGATCCGTCGAACCCGGTCAGCATTTCAACGTTCCCGCAGCCGGACGAGACGGATTATGTGGCGAAAGGGGCGCACTTCGGCCCGCACAACCTGCACGAAAACCGTCCCGGTAGTTTTATCAGTTCGACGCTGATTTTCGCCACTTACCAGAACGCCGGTGTCCGTGCTTACGATATCTCCAACCCGTATCGCCCGCTGGAGACCGGCGCGCTGGTGCCTGCTGCGCCCACGAATATGATGGATACCCGGCCAGGACGCCCGCGCGTGATCCAGTCGTGCGATGTGTTTGTTGATGCGCAGGGGATTATCTACAGCACCGATTACAACGGTGGGCTATCGGTGATTGAGTATCTGGGGTAAACCACTGGCCGGATTCAGCCTACGTTGCAGCAACATGTTTGTCATTTTTATGCACGAGTCATGCAGCGATGGGGTTGTGTCCCCGCTCGAAATCGGCGAACCGAAGCACAGATGACAAGGTCTGGACGCCATGGATGGCGGCCAGAGGCGAATCGAGCAGGACAAAATTGCCGGGAGCAATTTTGAACAGCGCCTGCGCTGGCCCCGAAGGGGCGAGTCCCATGGATGGGACGAGTAATCACGAGTTGAGCCGACCGCAGGCAGATGTGCGGGAGGTGAGCGCAGTGCGAAGCACCGATTTCCCGCGGGGCCGCGGGGATTGAGAAGGGGGGCGCGGTAAGCACCCCTTCTCCCGTTCACGTGCCACAACAGATTATGTGTCTGCCAAACACGTAGTGAACGGAATAATTCATCAGATGCCAAATTGGCTGTTTTGCCGGATGGCGCTGATGCTTATCCGGCCTACAAATCTGGAAATAGCGAATGTGTTGCTGTAGAGCGGCGGGGACTGAGTAGGCCGGGTAAGGCGTAGCCGCCACCCGGCATTTAATATTGGAGCACAATGTTTGCCGGATGGTGTTACGAATACTGGCGCACCCGCGCAATCAGCTCTTCCGCGCTGTCGATGCGTTCGGCAATCACGATCAGCGCTTTGCCGAGCGAAATAGCGTGGCGCAGACATTCGTGGCGCATCTCTTCATCTTTAATGGTGTCGATATCCGCCACGTGCGACAGCCCGACGCTGCGGCGAATCAGTTCGGTGCCGCAAAAACCAATCGCATCGGCCCACACTTTTTTCAGGAAAGCAGAAGCATAACCGGGCTGCGCCAGCGCCACGTCGCGGGTTTTTTCCGTTGCCAGCGCCTGGAAGCGCTCAGCAAAGGTGGTCCACAGCGTCTGAATATCGGCGAGGCGCTGTTCGCGCGCGGCGGCGGCATCGCGAATGCCCAGATGCCCCGGCAGACCGCAATAGTTGAGCAGCAGGTTGCCAATGGCTGTGCCAACGTCGAAACCGATCGGCCCGAAATAACCAAACTCAGCATCGATAGCTTTCAGGCTGCCCTCGGCCACAAAAATCGAGCCGCTGTGAATATCGCCATGCAGCAGGGCTTCGGCGTGAGAGAAGAAACGGTGCTTCAGCGCCGCGACGGCCAGTTTGAGCTGCGCGTCATCGCGCAGGGCGGCAACATCCGCTTCCAGCGCCGCCGGATAGTTGTTGCGCTCGTGGATCTGATACGGATCGTTGAAGAACAAATCTTCGGTGATCTCGCACATTTCCGGGTTAATAAACTGCGCCACCTGCGCTTTTTTCTGATGCGGATGCAGATAGAAATCGCTGGTGTGGAACAGGGTTTGCGCCAGGTAGTTGCCGAGTTGCGCGGCTGCCTGCGGGTAATAGACATTAGCGATCAGTTCGCCGCGCCAGATCTTATGGTCGGAGAGATCTTCCATCACCATCACCGCCAGTTCCGGGTCGAAGTGGTGGATTTTCACCGTATGCTGCGGGCTGTGCTGGTAGTGTTCCACCAGCGTTTGCGCTTCCAGCCTGGCTCTGTCCAGCGTTAATGGCCAGGATTCGCCGACGCAGCGCACGTAAGGCAGCGCCTGTTTCACGATGATGCGGCTGACGCCCTGCGCGTCGAAAATTTTAAACACCAGATTGAGGTTACCGTCGCCCACCTCCTGCGCGTCCACCAGTTCGGACGGGTTGTCCAGACCGCCAAATTGTTGTGCATACGCCACGGCATCACGGGCGGAGAAGGTACGGTATTGCGACATTGCCTCGATCCTCTTTTTGCTGATTAAGCCATTTAGACGTCTATACATCTGAATGCCATCCTGACACAATACGACACAATAACGCAACAGGGATTTAACGATATGCACGCATTACAGACCACCAGCCTGCGAGTCGCCGACAATCACTTATTTATTCTCGACCAACAGGCGCTTCCGCAGGAGAAACGCTGGCTGTCGGCGGATACGGTAGCGGAACTTGTTGGCCATATTCACGCTTTGCGCGTGCGCGGCGCGCCGCTGATTGGCCTCTCCGCCAGCCTGTTGCTGGCACTGCTGGCTGAACAGGGCGCAAACCGCGACCAGTTAGCACAGGCGCTGGAAACGCTGCGCGCGGCGCGCCCGACGGCGGTCAATCTGATGAACAACCTTGATCGCATGAAGCAGGCGCTGGCGCAGCAGGCGTTCGTTCCGGCGATGACGGCGGAAGCGCTGCGGCTTATTGATGAAGACAAACAACTGTGCGATAGCATCGCGCAGGCGGGCAGCGCGCTGGTCACTGCTGGCAGCCGCCTGCTGACGCACTGCAATACCGGCGGGCTGGCGACAGCGGGGGTCGGGACGGCGCTCGGCGTGATTGCACTGGCGCATCAGCAGGGCAACGTGGCGAATGTCTGGGTGGATGAAACGCGTCCGCTGCTGCAGGGCGGTCGTCTGACGGCCTGGGAGCTGGGTGAACTGGGCGTGCCTTATCAGCTGATTACCGATTCGATGGCCGCCAGCCTGATGGCGAAAGGGCAGGTGGATGCGGTGTGGGTCGGCGCTGACCGTATTGCTGCCAACGGCGATGTGGCGAACAAAATCGGCACCTATTCGCTGGCGGTGCTGGCAAAGTTCCACAACGTTCCGTTCTATGTTGCCGCGCCGCAGACCACGCTCGACCCGTTGTGTCCGAATGGCGATGCGATTCCGATTGAGCAGCGCGCGGCTGCGGAAGTGACTGGCGTAGCGGGCAGTTTTGGCGCGGTGCAATGGGCGCCGGAGAGTGCGCAGGTCTACAACCCGGCGTTTGATGTGACCCCCGCGGCGCTTATCAGCGGCTGGGTGCTCGACAGCGGTGTGGTGACGCCAGCGGATGTGGCGAACGGCGTATTCCAGCCGAAATAATCACTCCGGCGCAATGCCCGGTGGCGCTTCGCTTACCGGGCCTACAATTCAGGCGCGTTTCAGCCGAAATAATCACTCCGGCGCAATGCCCGGTGGCGGTTCGCTTATCGGGCCTACAATTCAGGCGCGTTTCAGCCGAAATAATCACTCCGGCGCAATGCCCGGTGGCGCTTCGCTTATCGGGCCTACAATCCAGGCGCGTTCCAGCCGAAATAACTTACTGCTGGAGCGATCGTAGGCCGGATAAGCGTTAGCGCCATCCGGTACATTGCCCGGCAGCGCGATCATTTTCCTGATAATCCGTAATAAATGATGTCAGCCAGAGAGAAAACGGATCAGGATGTTAAAGCGGGGTTGCGCGACAGCGCATTATTGATGTTGTATATGATTCGTTTAGTTTAACATGATAATAATTATCAGAATCATTACAATCCAACTCTCAGCAAGGTTGTTTTTTATGCAAGGAAAATCCTTCAGCAAGCTCGTTCTCGCCGCTTTTCTCGCCGTTCCGCTGCTGGCACACGCGACACAATATCCCCTGACGGTGACCGATTTTTCCGGCCAAAAAGTGACCATCGCGCATGAACCGCAGCGCGTGATTTTGCAGGATGGCCGCGACATTATGGCGATGGCGCTGCTCGATCGTGACGATCCGTTTAAACGCCTGGTGGCATGGAACAACCTCGCGAAAAAACAGGATGTTGCCACCTGGGAGATGTTGAAAAGCCAGTGGCCGGAAGCGACCAGCATTATGGATATGGGCTTTAGCGATAAAGGTAACGTCGATCTGGAAAGTGTGCTGTCCAAACAACCGGATCTGATGGTCGCCCAGCTACGGGCCAAACCGGCGCTCGCCGATAGCGGCGTGCTCAGCAAACTGGCGGCGCTGCATATTCCGGTGCTGTTTATCGATTACGAAGTCAATCCGGCGAAAGATACTGCTTCCAGCGTCGATCTGCTGGGAAAAGTGCTGAACCGCGAGAGCAATGCGGCGGCGTATACCACTTACTATCGCCAGCAGTTAACTGCCATCGAACAGAAAACCGCGACCATCAAACCGCAGGCGAAAGTGTTTGTTGAAGCGCTGGCCGGCAACACCGATGCCTGTTGCTTTACCCACGGCCATAGTGGCTGGGGCGGGCTGGTGGAAGCCGTTGGCGCGAAAAATATCGGTTCTGAATTGCTGCCGGGCGCCAGCGGTTTTATCGCGCTGGAGAAGGTGATCAGCGAAAACCCGGATGTTTACATCATGACCGGCTCGAAACGCGGTAACAGCCAGGTGCTGCCGCTGGGGCTGAAAACTTCGCCGCAGGAGGTGAATGCCCAGGCGCAGGTGTTGTTGCAGCGTACCGGCGTCGGCCAGATCCCGGCGGTGGCGGCGAAACACGTTTATGGCGTTTATCACCACTTCTACAACCATCCGTACAACATTGTGGGGATGGAGTATCTGGCGAAAGATATCTATCCGCAGGCTTTCGCGGATCTCAACCCGGATGCGACGTATCACCACATCATCAAAAACTTCACCAAACTGCCGGACGACAATTTCGTCTTTAGCTGGCAGCAGAGTAACTAACCGTGAGCACGACCATTGAACCGGGGACGTCGCAGACCGACGGCCTGATGCTTCACTACCGCGCGATTTTGCGCCGCCGCGTCAGCCTGCTGGTGGTGCTGGCGGTATTGATTGTGGCGTCGATGCTGCTCGATTTTACTCTTGGCCCGTCGGGCCTGCCGCTGGATACGCTGTGGCAGACACTGGTTGATCCGGCCAGCGTCGATGCCGGGACGCGGGTGATTGTCTGGGATATTCGCATGCCGTACGCGCTGATGGCGATTATCGTCGGCCTGACGCTCGGCCTTGCCGGTGCGGAGATGCAGACCATCCTCAATAATCCGCTTGCCAGCCCGTTTACGCTTGGCGTTTCGTCGGCGGCGGCGTTCGGCGCGGCGCTGGCGATCGTGCTCGGCATTGGTATTCCGGGCATTCCGGCGCAATGGTTTATCTCGGCAAACGCCTTTATTTTCGCGCTGCTGGCGGCGCTGTTGCTGGATGGCATCACCCGCTGGACGCAGGTGGCGACCTCCGGCGTGGTGCTGTTCGGCATTGCGCTGGTGTTCACCTTTAACGCGCTGGTGTCGATGCTGCAATTTATCGCTAACGAAGATACTTTGCAGGGTCTGGTGTTCTGGACGATGGGCAGCATTGCCCGCGCATCGTGGGATAAACTCGGCATTCTGCTGCTGGCGCTGGCGGTGATTATGCCGCTGTCGATGCTCAGCGCGTGGAAGCTCACGTCGCTGCGCCTTGGCGAAGACCGGGCCATCAGCTTCGGGATTAACGTGCGCCGTCTGCGGCTGGCGACGCTGCTGCGCATCAGTATTTTGTCGGCGTTGTCGGTGGCGTTTGTCGGGCCGATTGGCTTTATCGGCCTGGTGGCGCCGCATATTGCACGTATGCTGTTTGGCGAGGATCACCGCTTTTATCTGCCGGCCAGTGCGCTGCTCGGCGCGCTGGTGCTGTCGCTGGCGTCCATCGTTTCGAAGAACCTGATCTCCGGCGTCATAATCCCGGTCGGCATTGTCACCTCGCTGGTGGGCGTACCGTTCTTTATCACCATCATCGTGCGTCACCGGGGGAGTGTATGAGCCACAGCGGTCTGAGCCTGCGCGGGTTTGGCGCGGGCTATCACAAACGGCAGATTATTCACGATCTTAATATTGCTGAGCTGCCGCGCGGCAAAGTCACCATTCTGCTGGGGCCGAACGGCAGCGGGAAATCGACGCTGCTGCGGGCAATGGCCGGGTTGAATAAAGCCGAAGGCGAGTTGCTGCTGGATGATGTTGATCTGCTGAGCCAGCCGTTTGCCAAACGGGCGGAGCAGGTGGTCTACCTGCCGCAGTCGTTACCGGCGGGCGTGCATCTGCATGTGCTGGAGTCGATCATCGTCGCCCAACGCGCCTCTGGCGGCCTGCACAGCGCGGCAAAACAGGCGGAAGTGATGACGCTGCTGCGCCAGCTCGGCATCGAACATCTGGCGCTGCATTTTCTCGATCAGCTCTCCGGCGGGCAAAAACAGCTGGTGGGGCTGGCGCAGTCGCTGATCCGCCAGCCTTCGCTGCTGTTGCTGGATGAGCCGCTGAGCGCGCTGGATCTCAACTATCAGTTCCATGTCATGGATCTGGTGAAGCGCGAAACGCAGCAACGCAACATTGTCACGGTGGTGGTGGTGCACGATATCAATATCGCCCTGCGCCACGGCGACCATGTATTGATTCTCAAGCAGGGCAAGCTGTTAGCCAACGGTAAACCTGATGAGGTGATCACCCCGCAAAGTCTGGCGCAGGTTTACGGCGTGCGCGGGCGCGTGGAACCCTGTTCGCAGGGGATGAAACAGGTGATTATCGACGGGTTGACCGACGCGGCGCACTGACCGTTACGCCAGTTGCGCCATCCATTTGCTGTGCTCCTCACCGAGCATCTGCGTGGCCATTTGCAGAAACGTTTCTACCGCTGCCGGGCGGTGTCGGCTGCCCGGTACCTGAATCTGTAACGTGCGCTGGCTGAGCGAGGTGTTGTTAATGGCTTTTAGCGTCATCGCATCCAGCCGGGCGCGCCACAGCACGCTGAAATGGCTGCATACGGTAATTGCCTGCGCGGTATGGCGGGTAAACTCATACAGCGCCGAAAAGTTATTGCTGCTGAACGCCGGTTCCAGAAAGGTGCCCGCCATCCGGCAGGAGAGATCGAATAACTGGCGAATCGTCGTTCCCGCTTCTGGCAGCACCAGCGGGTAGTGATGCAGCGCGTCGAGGGTGACGCTCGCCTGTTGCGTTAGCGGATGTCCGGCATCGAGCAACAGCAAGACCGGCGCGGGCCACGCGGCAATGATCTCCACTTCGCGCTCAGGCGCAAGGCTGAACTGAAACGCGACATCGCACTCGTTATGGCGGATCCACTGCGCCACCTGCAACGCCGTGCCAACCTGCAAATCAAAATTGACACCGGGATGCTGCTGGCGAAAACGCGCCAGCAAGCCGGGCAGCAGGTCAAAGGCCATGCCGTCGGTGCAGGCAATGCGCACCAGCGCTTTGCGTACCGCTTTTAACCCCTGAATTTCCGCCAGCGCAAACTCCATATCGCGCATGCTTTTACGCACGTGATTAGCCAGAATTTGCCCGGCATCGGTCAGCACCATCCCGCGCGCATGGCGCTCAAACAGCGTGACGCCAAGGCGCGCTTCCAGCTTCTGGATCTGTCGGCTGATCGCAGAACCCGCGACAAACAGTTGCTCGCTGGCGGTACTCAGCGAGCCGGAGGTCGCCACCGCGAAAAAGTAGCGCAGTTCATTGGTCAGCATGGTGATAAGGCTCCATTTGGGAAAGGACGAATAGTGTACGTTAAAGTTGTTTTTTGTACTGACATCAACGGGTCGTACAGGGCAACCCGGGTAACAGGCCTGAATTAGCGGCAGACTGTTAAACAGTGGATGTGACAGGATACCGTCCCGCCCGGATTTGTCGCATCCTGGTTCTTTACCGGCAATCAAAAAACAGAGTTTTGTTTGAATCCACCGCACAGTTTGGCGACAAACTCTCCCCGGCTGTTTTTCATCTGTCTGATAGGGAAGTATTATTGCCAGCAATAACCTTACGGAAGAGGTGGCTTTATGTGGCGGGATGAGATTGACGGTATCGGGCAGGGGCATCACGGGGACAAGACAACAACCGGGGCAACCTGCTACAGCAGTTTGCAGGAATCGTACTGGATCGGTTCACCGGCTCCGCTACGGAAAGGCGACAGAACGGGGATTTGCCCGGCCTGCGGTAAAACCGGCTCCATCGGCGAAGGCACGATGAGGCGCCAGTTTGGTATGGTTCCGGTCGCGCTTGATGGTGCGGTTATCAACTGCGGTTGTCCGCGCGGCACCAACCGGCTGATTGCCCGTGCCGGAACGTGGTTCGGCCCGGGTGAGCCACCCCATGCTTACGAGCCGATGCATGTGGTGCTGGCCCGCATGAACAGCGGGACAACCGCAGAACCAGAGCAGCACGCGCAGGCTGCGAAAAAAGAGGATAAACCTGCGCCGCTGCCCCTTCCTGCGCTGATTTACCAGACCGCACGCAAGATGGATGACCATCAGGCCAGAGACATGCGCCATGGCGATCTGGACATACTGACGCTAAGAAATACCTTCCGGCTTGATGTCGATGAAGTTTCCATGAAGGTGAACCCACGAACCCTTACGCTGAAAGATCCGGCGGACCTTTTTGCTTTCTATTCTCCCTACGTTCATCCCGATTTTCAGCCAAAACCAATGCCCCGGGTCAGCCGGGAAGAGGCGGTAGCGCTGATGTTTGACGAGTTCCGGGAGCTGGCGCAGATGTTCTCTTTTCACGGCCCCTACAAAAACGTCATTACGGAAATGATTACGCATATGCAGGGCAACAGCGGCAAACCATACAGCAGCCCGCTGCTGGACAGGGCGCTGAAAGAGCAGATTCTGGGAGACCATTCGGAACAAAGTTCTTTGCTGAGTATTAAAAAGGCTTTGAATAAGGCTGTTAGCTATAAATATGGATTTATTCCGCTGGATGAAACAGACGATTTATATGATGAAAAAGGGAATTTTCAGACAGTGGGTTCCTCAGTTCTGCCTCAATTTGACCGCCTGATCGACCGGACAAACGGGCTGGTGATTTCCGTTCATGATAGCTGGTCAACACGTATCACGCTGGCGTCGCTGGAAGTGGAAGGTGACACTTATCGGGCGAAGGTGCATTACCGGATTCAGGATCACTTCGGCCTTGATGGTGCGGATGTGCTGAATCCTCTGTACCGCGAGTTCCGTATCTTCCGGCTGTGGTTCGCGCTTCAGCGCTGGGACGAATACGGCTACCGGCCGTTTATCACTGAGATGAATGCAACCGTGGAAATCTCCGGGAGGCGCGATGAATAAGCGACGGATGGCGAAAGTTATTGCGGCAGCGGCCTGTGGCTATCTGCTCTGGCAGTATCTGACACCCGTTGAGATAGTGGCGGTGCACAGGAATATTATTCTCGTCAGGCATTTCCCGTACCTGAAAAGCCGCCAGATAGCCTGGTGGGAAGCCAACAAGGAGATGATAAAAGCGAAGTACAACATTCCTCGCAAGTCTAAAAATGGTTCCTGGCAGGTGTTTATTATGGATTTTGGCGACGGCTATCGTATCGACACATGGACAGATGAAGATTCGGATCTGCTTTGCTTCGATGATATGCCCGTTGCTGCGCGTTGCATTGAAAAAAACAGGCTCCGCTGGATTGGCTGGAGCCCAAATACAGGGCAGTTTTATTGGTAGCTATCAGGGGACAAAATTTACCCCTCTGCCCGACCGGATGAACATCACCGGGATGAATGCGACCGTGGAAACCACAGGGAGGCGTGATGAATAAGCGACGGATGGCGAAGGTTATTGCGGCTGCGGCCTGCGGTTATCTGCTCTGGCAGTATCTGACACCCGTTGAGATAGTGGCGGTGCATAAGAACGATATTATCCTCGTCAGGCATTTCCCGTACCTGAAAAGTCGTCAGATAGCCTGGTGGGAAGCTAATAAAGAGATGATAAAAGCAAAGTACGGGATTCCTCACCAGTCTAAAGACGGTTATTACACTGTGGTCATTATGGATTTTGGTGATGGCTATCGTGCCGATCGCGGCACGGACGAAGATTCAGATTTGCTTTGCTTCGAGGAAATGCCCGTCGATGCCCGATGTATCGAAAAAAATCCCCGTCTATGGATTATGGCTAGCCAAAATACAGGACTATTTTATCGATAGCTATCAGGGGGCAAAATTTGACCCTCTGCCCGATCGGACGAACATCACCGGGATGAATGCGACCGCGGAAACCACAGGGAGGCGTGATGAATAAGCGACGGATGGCGAAGGTTATTGCGGCTGCGGCCTGTGGCTATCTGCTCTGGCAGTATCTGACTCCGGTTGAGATAGTGGCCGTTCACGACGGTGATACGATACTTGTCAGGCATTTTCCGTATCTGAAAAGTCGCCAGATAGCCTGGTGGGAAGCCAATAAGGAGAAGATAAAGGCGAAGTACGGGATTCCTCACAAGTCTAAAGATGGTAATTACAGCGTGCATATTATGGACTTTGGTGACGGGTATCGTATCGACAGAGGGACAGATGAAGATTCGGATCTGCTTTGCTTCGATGATATGCCCGTAGCAGCAAGATGCATTGAAAAAAACAGGCTCCGCTGGATCGGCTGGAGCCCAAATACAGGGCTGGTTTATTGGTAGCTGTCAGGGGGACAGAATTTGACCGTCTGCCCGATCGGACGAACATCACCGGGATGAATGCGACCGTGGAAATCACCGGGGGGCGCGATGAATAAGCGACGGATGGCGAAGGTTATTGCGGCTGCGGCCTGTGCTTATCTGCTCTGGCAGTATCTGACACCCGTTGAGATAGTGGCCGTTCACGACGGAGATACGATACTTGTCAGGCATTTTCCGTACCTGAAAAGTCGCCAGATAGCCTGGTGGGAAGCCAATAAGGCGATGATAAAAGCAAAGTACGGGATTCCTCACAAGTCTAAAGACGGTTATTACAGCGTGCATATTATGGATTTTGGTGACGGGTATCGTATCGACAGAGGGACAGATGAAGATTCGGATCTGCTTTGCTTCGATGATATGCCCGTTGCTGCGCGTTGCATTGAAAAAAAGCCGCTCCGCTGGATCGGCTGGAGCCAAAATTCAGGGCAGTTTTATCGATAGCTATCCGGCGGCAAAATTTGCCCTCTGCCCGACCGGACTGGTGATTTTCGTTCATGATAGCTGGTCAACACGTATCACGTTGGCGTCGTTGGACGTTGAGGGTGACGTTTATCGGGCTTAGGTGCATTCCTGAGTTCAGGACCATTATTCTCCTGTCAGGCATTTCTCATACTTAAACCCCCT
Source organism: Kosakonia sacchari (assembly GCA_900109485.1). Classification (GTDB taxonomy): domain Bacteria; phylum Pseudomonadota; class Gammaproteobacteria; order Enterobacterales; family Enterobacteriaceae; genus Kosakonia; species Kosakonia sacchari_B. Next base: position 270,438 of record FOAY01000006.1, read on the forward strand.
TCCTGTATTGCCCTGGAATTGTGCAACTCACCCTTATCAAAAAAGCAACGCCAAATTGCAATTATTATTATTGTGGCAACGCTCTGTTCTGGTTTAGAACAAAAAGAGAACAACAGACATTTGCGCCACCGGCAGCAAATCAGACAGGGCAAACAACATGACAACACAACAAATTATTGCGCAGGCGCTGGCATGGTTTGATAGCGGCCATTTCAAAGAGACGCTTGCCGCACGCGTGGCGATCCCCAGCGAGAGTCAGCGCACCGATCGTGACGACGCATTACGCCGTTATTACGACGAGGCGTTTATTCCGGCGTTTCACGAAATGGGCTTTCAAACCGAGATCATCGCGAATCCGGTGAATGCTGCACGTCCTTTTTTGCTCGCCAGCTATCAGGAAGATCCCGCCTTACCGACGGTGATGTGCTACGGCCACGGCGATGTGGTGTTTGGCGATGATGCTCGCTGGGCTGAAGGGCTTTCGCCGTGGACGTTGACCGAGCGCGACGGCAACTGGTACGGGCGTGGTACGGCAGATAACAAAGGCCAGCACTCGGTGAATCTGGCGGCGCTGGCGCAGGTGTATCACGCGCGTAACGGGCGTTTGGGTTTTAACTGCGTCTGGCTGTGCGAGATGGGTGAAGAGATGAGCTCTCCGGGGCTGGCGGAGGTGTGTAAGCAGTTAAAAACGCGCCTTAACGCCGACCTGTTTATCGCTTCGGATGGCCCGCGCCTGAGCGCCGATCGACCGACGTTGTTTCTTGGCTCGCGCGGTTGCGCCAACTTCCGTCTGACTATTCATGCCCGCGCGAAAGATTACCACTCCGGTAACTGGGGCGGCTTGCTGAGCAACCCCGGTACGCAACTGGCGAACGCCATCGCCAGCCTGGTGGACGGCAAAGGCGAAATCCAGATTGCCGCGCTGAAACCACCCGCGCTGACGCCGGAACTGAAAGCGATCCTCGCGGATATTACGCCCGCGCGCGGTAAAAACGATCCGGCCATCGATGCAAACTGGGGCGAGCCGGGCTTAACCGCTGCCGAAAAACTGTTTGGCTGGAACACGCTGGAAGTGTTGTCGTTTCTCACCGGCAACCCGGCGCAGCCGATGAACGCCATTCCCGGCCAGGCGACGGCGGTATGCCAGCTACGTTTTGTGGTCGGCACTGACTGGCAACAACTGGAACACGCGCTGCGCGCGCATCTCGATGCGCACGGCTTTTCGATGGTCACCCTCAGTGAAGTGCGTGGCACGCCAGCAACCCGCTTTGACCCGACCGATCCGCTGGTGCATTGGGTGCTGGAGGCGATGGCAGAAACCTGCGACAACAAACCGGCGCTACTGCCAAACCTCGGCGGCTCCTTGCCCAACGATGTGTTTGCCGGGATTTTAGGCCTGCCGACGCTGTGGGTGCCGCACTCTTATCCGGCCTGTGGTCAGCATGCGCCGGATGAGCATCTGCCGGTGGCGATTGCCCGCGAAGGGCTGGCGATCATGACGCGTTTATTCTGGGATTTGGGCGAGCAGGGCGCAGCGCTGCTGGCGCGCCACCGCCTGCATCAGACCGGAGGTGCGCAATGAGTACGCTGGCTCGAGAAATGGAGCAGGGCGGTAGCCGCCCGAGCCTCTATAAAACCCTTTTTGCTACCTGTATTGGCAACGCGCTGGAGTGGTTTGATATTGCGGTTTACGGCTTTTTTGCCAGCTATATCGCCCACGTCTTTTTCCCGACCGCTAACCCGACGGTGTCGCTGCTGCTGGCCTTTGGCAGCTTTGGCGTCGCCTTTCTGATCCGCCCGCTGGGCGCGATTGTGCTGGGGGCGTATGCCGACAAACACGGGCGCAAGGCGTCGCTACTGCTGTCGATCAATTTGATGATGCTCGGCGGCGCGATGATCACCTTTATGCCCGGCTATGCCACGCTGGGCGTTGCCGCACCGTTGTTGATTCTGGTCGCCCGGTTGATTCAGGGCTTTTCGGCGGGTGGCGAGTTTGGCAGTTCGACGGCGTTTCTGGTGGAACACTTTCCCGAACGCAAAGCCTTTATCGCCAGTTGGCAGTTTGCCACGCAGGGCGCGAGCACGTTGCTGGCTTCCGCGTTTGGTCTGGGGCTGGCGCAGTGGCTGACAACGGAGCAGTTACAGGAGTGGGGCTGGCGAATTCCGTTTGCCTTTGGCCTGCTGATTGGCCCGGTCGGGCTGTGGATCCGCCGCCATGTTCATGAACCGGCAGCCTACGCTCAGGCAGAAAAACCTGCCCATCCGGTGAAGTTGCTGCTCGGCGCGCAGAAGCGGCTGGTGCTGCTGGCAATTGGCCTGATGGTGGTTTCGACGGCGATCAATTACATGCTCAACTACGTGCCGACGTGGGCGACGAAAAGCCTCGGTTTACCGCCATCCTCCGCGTATAGCGCCACGCTGCTGGCCGGGGTGATCCTGACGGTAGTCACGCCGATTGGCGGCCTGCTGGCTGAACGTGTTGGCCGCGTGAAGTTGCTGTGGGTGGCGCTGGTGCTGATGGCGTTCACGCTACTGCCCGCCTTCTGGTTGACCAGCCTGAACGTCACGCCGCTGTCGTTGGCCTTGTTGGTAGGCTGGATGGCGCTGCTGAAAGCGATTTACTTCTCGACCATTCCGTCGCTGATGGCCGATATCTTCCCGGTATCGACCCGCGCCAGCGGCATGTCGATCAGCTATAACGTGGCGGTGACGGTGTTTGGCGGCTTCGCACCGTTTATCTGTACGCTACTGATCGGCGCTACCGGTAGCCACTTCGCGCCGGGGTTGTATCTGATGGTGACGGTATTCCTCAGCGTAATGGCGCTGTGGCAAGCGCAGAAACAGCACCGGTAGTTTCAACCTTCAGGGCGTTGTGCGTATTCGCGCAGCGCCCTGGCGTAAGGCGCAGTGCGCGTATCGGGGTACTGCGCAATACAGTTGAGCAGCACGCTGACCGCTTGTTGATGTTCGCCGAGGTTGTGCAGGCACAAAGCATAAAATGGCTGCACTTCAGTAGCTTGCGACCAGCGGGTAAGGATCTCTTCAAACAGGGTTTTTGCCTGCGTGTACTGCCCCAGGCAGCGCAACGTTGAGGCCAGGCCAAAGCGGGCTTCAAATTCATCTTCGCCTGCAAGCCCTGCCTCCAGTGCGGCACGGTACCACGGTTCTGCTTCCTGCTCATTACCTTCGTTATCATACGACCAGGCGATATTCAGCAACGCCAGCGCGCGTATCGCCGGTTCCGTGACAAGCGCTTTCAACGCCTGGCGGCTTTGTTCGTACTCGCCCTGTTTTCGCAGCGCGATCGCTGCCTGCAATCTGTTATCCATCTTTTCCTTACCTGGTAAGCCAACATGGCGCAGCTAACCCATCGTAATAAAGAATCAAGGAAAATCCTATATTTTTAAAAGCGCTGGTGAAGCCACTGGGGATGTCTTAATATTACTATCAATAAGTAGCCATAATGAAATTGCGCAACGTTTAATTTGCGCATGTTAATTATATTTTGTTTTACCTGACTCACACAGCAATCTAATTATTATGTTCTGAATTGCATTGGTTTTCATTGCAATCATAGATTATCTTGTTATTTTTTATAAAACGAAAAACATCGATAGGCGTTATTAAACTTATTGACTTAATTAGTCTTCTTTTACGCGGTGGCAGTGGCCAGTTTTTTACTACTATTGAGGTTGCTGCCACCTACAATGACACGATGTTGAATTCAAAAATCAATGCGATTTTCACTGGTTGAGTTAATTGCAGCGCCGATACTGCATTTTTATTGCCGGACTGAAATTAAACCTCTACTCACCATTCCGATTAGCGTGACAATGGTATTGCCTTTTATGCTTTGGGTGATTCATTTTTGCCAGAAGTGGCAATAAAAAATCGCTGTCAGAGAAAAAACCGGTAATTCTAAGTTGACTGCCAATATTTCCGTGGCGATATATCCACGTATTAATCTGTTTTTTCTCTCCGCGTTAAGTGATGCCCATCAATTTATCTATTCGGTGGCAGTAACGTTAGCCACCGCGTGGAATTTATCTCGCTGACGCTGCTGAACTACGGCTACAAAAAAGGCACCGTGCTGAAGATGCACCTGCTGATGTTTGGCGCGTTACCGGGCATGGTGCGAAGGATCTTCTGAGTCGGCCGGAAAGCCATGGCTTTCCGGCATCGTGCAATCAGGCGGTTTTTTCTTCGTAGCCCAGCTCCTGGGAAATCGCGCTGGCAGTATTTTTCAGCGCCGCAAGCAGACGTGCTTCACCTAACAACTCCAGCCGCGAGGTGGAGAGCGAAATGGAGACGGCGTACGGCACGCGGCCCTGAATGTCAAACACCGGCACCGCGAGACAGGAGACGCCTAACTCATTCTCTTCTCTGTCTTTTGCCCACTGCTGCGCGCGAATTTCCTGCAACTCCTGCTGCATCACATCGAGCTTATCGATGGTGTAGCGGGTGAGCGGTTTGATCATCTCCCGGTGGTTTGTCCAGTACTCGACAACATACTCCGGACGGCCATAAGCCATGTAGATTTTGCCCATCGCCGAGCAGTACAGCTCCTGGTGCTGGCCGATATAGGCCCGCGTTCTCAGCATGCCGGTGGTAGGCTCAAGTTTATAAATCAGGATCGCGTGATCATCTTCGCGGGTGGAGAAGTTGATGGTTTCACCGATCTCCAGGTTCAGTGCTTCAAGATGCGGCGCGGCAACATGAATGATGTTTAATGACGACAACGCCTTTTGCCCGATGGCGATGCATTTGGTGGTTAAACGGTAACTACCTGCCGCCGGTGCGGGTTTGACATAGCCACAGGATTGCAGACCCTGCAACAGGCGGTGCACCGTACTTTTGTTCAACTGCGCCAGTTCAGAAAGATGCGCTAACGGGCATCCATTTGGGTAGTTACTCAGAATATCCAACAGTTGTAATCCCCGAAACAGACTTTGGCTGCCCGACGGTTTCTCTTTTTCTTCTTGCATTGATGCGCTCTCGCTTCCTGCCACTTACGGACCCGTTAAATTTGCCAGCTTCAATACTAACGCAAAATGGAACGGGCCACACAAAATCACACTGCGTTTGTAACTCATTGATAGTAATCAACTTAGAAATTTAAAGTGACGTGATGATCACACATTTGTATTTTACTATACGGAATGCTATTTCGTATTTTGAAATTAAGGGGTATAAAAAAAGCACAGATGTTCGATGCAATCAGGAGAAAAAAATGAAGGTAACCTTCGAAGAGCTGAAACACGCTTTCAAACGCGTGCTGCTTTCCCGCAAGGTGCGTGAAGAGACAGCCGATGCCTGCGCAGAGATGTTCGCCCGCACCACCGAGTCCGGCGTTTATTCCCACGGCGTTAACCGCTTCCCGCGTTTTATTCAGCAACTGGATGCCGGTGACATCATTCCGGAGGCGCAGGCTAAACGCATCGCCAATCTTGGCGCGATTGAACAGTGGGATGCGCAGCGCTCGATTGGCAATCTGACGGCGAAAAAGATGATGGATCGCGCTATCGAACTGGCATCGGATCACGGCATTGGCCTGGTAGCGGTGCGTAACGCCAACCACTGGATGCGCGGTGGCAGCTATGGCTGGCAGGCGGCGGAGAGAGGTTATATCGGTATCTGCTGGACCAACTCCATTGCCGTGATGCCGCCGTGGGGTGCTAAAGAGTGCCGTATCGGCACCAACCCGCTGATCGTCGCCATTCCCTCCACGCCGATCACCATGGTGGATATGTCGATGTCGATGTTCTCCTACGGCATGCTGGAAGTGAACCGGCTGGCCGGGCGCGAACTGCCGGTGGATGGCGGCTTTGATGATGACGGCAACCTGACGAAAGAGCCGGGCGTGATTGAGAAAAACCGCCGCATCCTGCCCATGGGTTACTGGAAAGGTTCTGGCCTGTCGATTGTGCTGGATATGATTGCCACGCTGCTTTCTGATGGCGCATCTGTCGCGGAAGTGACGGAGGATAACAGCGACGAATACGGTATTTCGCAGGTCTTTATCGCCATTGAAGTCGATAAGCTGATAGACGGCGCTTCGCGCGATGCCAAGCTGCAACGCATTATGGATTACATCACCACTGCGGAACGCGCCGATGAAAATGCGCCGGTTCGCCTGCCGGGCCACGAGTTTACCCGCCTGCTGGAAGAGAACCGCCGCAATGGCATCACCGTGGATGACAGCGTGTGGGCCAAAATCCAGGCGCTGTAAGGAGGAACGATGATCTTCGGCCATATTTCACAGCCCAATCCCTGCCGCCTACCGGCAGCGATTGAAACCGCGCTGGAATTTCTGCGTACCACCGATTTCCGCACCCTGCAACCAGGTGTGGTGGAAATTGACGGGCGCACGGTCTTCGCGCAGATCCTTGACCTGACCACCCAGCCCAGGGCGCAGCAGAAACCGGAAGTTCACCGCCGCTATCTGGATATTCAGTTTCTGGCGTGGGGCGAAGAAGAGATCGGTATTGCGATTGACCGCGGAAATAACGTTATTCAGGAAGAACTGCTGGCCCAGCGCGATATTATTTATTATCAGGGCAGTGAAAACGAATCCTTTTTTGAAATGGTCCCAGGCAGCTACGCGATATTTTTCCCGCAGGATGTTCATCGTCCGGCCTGTAATAAACATCGCGCAACGGCTATTCGTAAAATTGTTGTGAAGGTGGCGATTTCTGCATTGAATTAATTCGCCACTGAGCAGGAGCGAAATATGAATAATAATGCCGGTTATATTATCGGCGCGTATCCCTGCGCGCCGTCGTTTCACCAGCAGGGTGAAGAGCAGGAACGGGATTTCTGGCGGCAACTGGCGGATACGCCGCACATTGCCGGGCTGGAACAGCCTTGTCTGGAGAATCTGCATCCGCTTGGCGATGCGTGGCTACTGAAACACACACCGGGCGAGTGGCAGATAGTGGTGACGGCGGTGATGGAAACCATGCGCCGCCGCGCGTCGAACGGCGGTTTTGGCCTCGCCTCCAGCGATGAACAACAGCGCCGCGCCTGCGTTGATTATTACCGCCATCTGCATAACAAAATCCGCACGGTCAATGCCCGTTTTCCCGGCAAAATTATCGCGCTGGAGATGCAGGCCGCGCCGCTGGCGGGTAATACCAGCGTGGAACAAGCCACCGACGCGTTTGCCCGTTCAATCGCGGAAATTGCCCGCTGGGACTGGGATTGCGAGCTGGTGCTCGAACATTGCGATGCCATGAACCAGACCGCGCCGCGTAAAGGCTTTTTGCCGCTGGAAAATGTACTGGAAACGCTGGCGGGCGTGGAGATTGGCGTGTGCATTAACTGGGCGCGCTCCGCCATTGAAGGGCGCAATACGACATTGCCGCTCACGCATACGCAACTGGCGCAACAGGCCGGAAAACTGCGCGGCTTGATGTTCTCCGGCACCACGCAGCAGGGCGCGTACGGTGAATGGCAGGATTTGCACGCGCCATTTGCTCCGTTTTGCGCCGAGAGTTTATTAACGGTCGATCGTGCCAGCGCGTTATTTAACGCCACGGCAAACGATAATTTATTATTCAGCGGCATTAAATTACTGGAAATTGATGCCGAAGCCAGTATTGACCATCGCGTCGCGATATTACGCGACGGCATTAACGCATTAAATAAAGCCAGACAATAAATACAACAACCTCTGTCATCGCATACCTGTTACTTTTAACGAGATGCTAATTATGAATACATCCTCTTACTCTACACCTGCGGATATTCCGCATCAGCGCTGGTTAAGAATAATTCCCCCGATTCTTATCGCTTGCATTATTTCCTATATGGACCGCGTGAATATCGCGTTTGCCATGCCCGGCGGGATGGATCAGGAACTCGGTATTACCGCGTCGATGGCCGGTCTCGCCGGGGGAATTTTCTTTATCGGTTATCTCTTCTTGCAGGTGCCTGGCGGCAAAATTGCCGTGCACGGTAGCGGCAAGAAATTTATCGGCTGGTCGCTGGTGGCCTGGGCGGTGATCTCGGTGCTGACCGGGTTGGTCAGCAACCAGTATCAGTTGCTGGCGTTGCGTTTTTTACTCGGCGTGGCGGAAGGCGGCATGCTGCCGGTGGTGCTGACGATGATCAGCAACTGGTTCCCGGATGTTGAACGTGGCCGCGCCAACGCGATTGTAATCATGTTTGTGCCGATTGCCGGTATCGTCACCGCGCCGCTTTCTGGCTGGATCATCACCGCGCTGGACTGGCGCTGGCTGTTTATCATCGAAGGCCTGCTCTCCATCGTGGTGCTGGTGTTGTGGTCGATGACCATCTATGACCGCCCGCAGGAAGCGCGCTGGATTTCGGAGACCGAGAAAAAATATCTGGTTGAGACGCTGGCGGCAGAACAGCGCGCGATTGCCGGGAAAGAGGTGAAGAACGCCTCGCTGATCGCCGTGCTCTCCGACAGAACCATGTGGCAACTGATTGCGCTCAACTTCTTCTACCAGACCGGCATCTACGGCTACACCTTGTGGCTGCCCACCATTCTGAAAGAACTCACTCACAGCACCATGGGGCAGGTGGGCATGCTGGCCATTCTGCCGTACATCGGCGCAATTGCCGGGATGTTTATCTTCTCTTCCCTCTCTGACCGGACCGGTAAACGCAAGCTGTTTGTCTCGTTACCGCTGGTGGGTTTTGCGCTGTGCATGTTCTTGTCGGTGGCGCTGAAAGAGAGCATCTGGCTGTCCTATGCGGCGCTGGTTGGTTGCGGCTTCTTCCTGCAATCGGCGGCGGGCGTGTTCTGGACCATTCCTGCGCGGCTGTTCAGCGCGGAAATGGCCGGTGGCGCGCGCGGCGTGATTAACGCCCTGGGTAACCTCGGCGGTTTCTGCGGCCCGTATGCGGTGGGCGTGCTGATCAACCTCTACAGCAAAGATGCCGGGGTCTACTGCCTGGCGATTTCCCTGGCGCTCGCCGCGCTGATGGCGCTGCTGCTGCCCGCGAAGTGCGATGCGGGAAACACCGCCGTTAACCCGCTCGGCGCGCACAAACGCGAAGCCTGACTGCGATGCCCGGTGGCGCTTCGCTTACCGGGCCTGGAGATAAGCGGTGACCCGTAGGCCGGATAAGGCGCAGCCATCATCCGGCAGTGAAGCCCGGAGCTGTGCTTACCGGGCCTG
>FOAY01000003.1:0-240398 GCA_900109485.1 Kosakonia sacchari
GTAGGCCGGATAAGGCGCAGCCGCCATCCGGCGAATGAAGCACGGTGGCGGGATCGCCTGGCCGAATAAGCGGCAATAGCAACGAGAGCATAAAGATGAGTGAAAAAGAGACCTTCTGGCTGGGTATCGATTGTGGCGGTACTTATCTGAAAGCCGGTTTATATGACAGCCAGGGCCGGGAGCACGGCATTGAGCGCCAGCCATTGAAAACGCTCAGCCCGCAACCAGGCTATGCCGAGCGCGATATGCACGCGCTGTGGACGGCGTGTGCCGAAACGATTTCCCGCCTGCTAAAACAGACCCACACACCAGGGGAACTCATTCGCGGCGTGGGGATTTCGGCACAGGGGAAAGGGTTATTTCTGCTCGATAAAAACGACCAGCCGTTGGGAACGGCGATCTTGTCCTCTGATCGCCGCGCGCTGGATATTGTCCGGCGCTGGCAGCAGGATGGTATTCCGCAAAAACTCTATCCGCTCACCCGCCAGACGTTATGGACCGGGCACCCGGTTTCGCTGCTGCGTTGGGTGAAGGAGAACGAACCGCAACGTTACGCACAGATTGGCTGCGTGATGATGGGGCACGACTATCTGCGCTGGTGCCTGACCGGCCGCAAAGGCTGCGAAGAGAGCAATATCTCCGAATCCAATCTCTACAACATGGAAAGCCAGCGCTACGACGCGCGATTGTCGCAGTGGCTGGGTATTCAGGAAATTGACGCCGCGCTGCCGCCGATTGTCCGCTGCGCTGAAATCTGCGGGGAAATCACCGCTCAGGTAGCCGCCATAACCGGTCTGGCGGCGGGTACGCCCGTCGTTGGCGGTCTGTTTGATGTGGTTTCCACCGCACTCTGCGCCGGATTGCAGGATGAGCAACGGCTCAATGCGGTAATGGGAACATGGGCGGTGACCAGCGGTATTGCCAACGGGCTTCGTGACCACGAAGCGCATCCTTATGTTTATGGTCGCTACGTCAATGACGGCCAGTACATCGTGCATGAAGCCAGCCCGACCTCCTCCGGCAATCTGGAGTGGCTCACCGCCCAGTGGGGCGACATCTCTTTCGACGAAATCAACCAGGCAGTAGCCAGCCTGCCAAAAGCGGGCAGCGAGCTGTTCTTCCTGCCGTTTCTCTACGGCAGCAACGCCGGGCTGGAGATGACCAGCGGTTTTTACGGCATGCAGGCGCTGCACACCCGCGCGCATCTGTTGCAGGCGGTGTATGAAGGCGTGGTGTTCTGCCATATGACTCACCTCAATCGCATGCGGGAACGCTTTACCGCGGTACGCGCGTTGCGGGTTACCGGCGGCCCGGCGCACTCCGATGTGTGGATGCAGATGCTGGCGGATGTCAGCGGCTTACCGGTGGAATTACCGCAGGTGGAAGAGACCGGCTGCTTTGGCGCAGCGCTGGCGGCGCTGGTCGGCACCGGCGTATTCCGCGATTTTCACCACGCGCAGCAAACGCTGAAGCACGACATTCGCACACTCACGCCCGATATGGCCGCGCGCGCCGCCTACCAGCGCAAATACGCGCATTACCAGTTTTTGATTGAAGCACTACAGGGCTTTCACGCCCGCATTAAGGAGCAGACGTTATGAGCCGACCATTACTGCAACTGGCGATCGACCATACCAGCCTTGCGGCGGCACACCGTGATGTGGCGCTATTACAGGATCACGTGGACATCGTCGAAGCCGGCACCATTTTATGCCTTAGTGAAGGGCTAAATGCCGTGCGCGCCCTGCGCGCGCAGTGCCCGGAGAAGGTCATCGTTGCCGACTGGAAAGTGGCCGATGCCGGAGAAACGCTGGCGCAACAAGCGCTGGGCGCGGGCGCGAACTGGATGACCATTATCTGTGCCGCGCCGCTGGCGACCATTGAGAAAGGCCACGCCGTGGCACGCGCGCATAACGGTGAAATTCAGATCGAGCTGTTCGGCAACTGGACCTTTGATGATGCCCGCGACTGGCACCGCATTGGCGTGCGTCAGGCGATTTACCACCGCGGACGCGATGCACAGGCCAGCGGCCAGCAGTGGGGCGAGGCTGATCTGGCGCGGATGAAAGCGCTGTCGGATATCGGCCTTGAACTGTCGGTGACCGGCGGCCTGCAGCCTGCCGATCTGCCGCTGTTTAAAGATATCAACGTCAAAGCCTTTATTGCCGGGCGCGCGCTTTCCGGCGCGGCGGATCCAGCGCAAACCGCAAGCGATTTCCACGCGCAAATTCGCGCCATCTGGGGAGACAACTGATGCGCACTCATCCGTTAGGTATTTATGAAAAAGCGCTGGCGAAAGAGCTGAGCTGGCCGGAGCGGCTGGTACTGGCGAAAAGCTGCGGTTTCGATTTTGTTGAAATGTCGGTGGATGAAACCGACGAGCGCTTATCGCGGCTGGAGTGGAGCACCGCGCAGCGGGCATCGCTGGTGGAAGCGATGCTGGAGACCGGCGTGGCCATTCCCTCGATGTGCCTCTCTGCGCACCGCCGTTTTCCGTTTGGCAGCCGCGATGAAGCGGTGCGCGAGCGGGCGCGCGACATCATGCGCAAAGCGATTCGTCTGGCGCGCGATCTCGGTATTCGCACCATTCAGCTTGCCGGTTACGACGTCTATTACGAAGAGCATGACGAAGGCACGCAGCAGCGTTTTGCCGAAGGGCTGGCATGGGCGGTGGAGCAGGCCGCCGCCGCGCAGGTAATGCTGGCGGTCGAGATCATGGATACCGCTTTTATGAACTCGATCAGCAAATGGAAAAAGTGGGATGAGATGCTCGCGTCGCCGTGGTTCAGCGTCTATCCGGATGTCGGCAACCTCAGCGCGTGGGGCAACGATGTCAGTGCCGAACTGTCGCTGGGTATCGACCGTATTGCCGCCATTCATCTGAAAGACACGCAGCCGGTGACCGATGACAGCCCCGGCCAGTTTCGCGATGTGCCGTTTGGTGAAGGCTGCGTCGATTTTGTCGGCGTGTTCCGCACGCTGCAACAACTGAACTACCGTGGCGCATTTTTGATTGAGATGTGGACCGAAAAAGCCAAAGAGCCGGTGCTGGAGATTATTCAGGCGCGGCGCTGGATTGAAGCGCGTATGCAGGAGGGAGGATTCGCATGTTAGAACAACTGAAAGCCGAGGTGCTGGCCGCCAACCTGGCGTTGCCCGCTCACCATCTGGTGACCTTTACCTGGGGCAATGTCAGCGCCGTGGACGACACGCGCACGCGGATGGTGATCAAACCGTCCGGCGTGGAATATGACGTGATGAGTGCCGACGATATGGTGGTGGTGGAGATTGCCAGCGGGCGCGTGGTGGAGGGCAGCAAAAAACCGTCCTCCGATACGCCGACGCACCTGGCGTTATATCGTCGTTTTCCGCAGATTGGCGGCATTGTGCATACCCACTCGCGCCACGCCACTATCTGGTCGCAGGCCGGGCTGGATCTGCCCGCGTGGGGCACCACGCACGCCGATTACTTCTATGGCGCTATTCCCTGTACGCGGCTGATGACCGAAGAGGAGATCAACGGCGAATATGAGTATGAAACCGGCGAAGTGATCATCAAAACCTTTGAACAGCGCGATATTGACCCGATGCAGATCCCGGCGGTGCTGGTGCATTCCCACGGCCCGTTTGCGTGGGGCAAAAACGCGGCGGATGCGGTGCATAATGCGGTGGTGCTGGAAGAGTGCGCTTACATGGGGCTGTTCTCGCGCCAACTGGCTCCACAGCTTGCGGAGATGCAGCAGGCGTTGATGGACAAACACTATCTGCGTAAGCACGGTTCGCACGCCTATTACGGCCAGTAAACGCCAGCCGGGGGAGAGCGTCCTCCGGCTTTTTACTCACCATTCTCGGTGGTCCCTTCCTGCTGCTCTTCGCGCAAAAAATCACATAATCCGCAGTCGGTTTCTATACTGACTGCGGAGGTGATGGATGAAGAAAATGTTGTATTCGTTGTTTGCCAGTCCCGATCGGTTATTGCAGGTGATGAGCCATAGCGAGATCCAGGATTCGATTGAAGATGGCGATCGTATTGTTGTTGATGCCGACGGTAATACCTCGGTGAATATTCACTGCCAGCAGGTGCAGGACGATTTTAAACGTCATGTTGACGCATTGAAGAGGGCGTAAATATGGGAACCGCCATCTTCATGGTCTTAATGGTTTGCGGCTACTGGTATACCTCGCACGATCTCTCCACGCGCTTTAAATTCAAACGTAGCTTCGGCTGGGATGTCTATTTTCTGGTGGCGCTTTACGGCTGCGTTTTTGTCCTGCAGGGCATTCTGGCCACGGCGCTGTTATGGCTGTGCTTGTTAATCGCTTCCACCGTGATGAACCAACTGCCTGCGGAATTTGGCCCGCAAACGCACCATCTGCAGATGAGTTTTATGAACTGGAGCTTTTTAGGCATTCAGGCGCCGGTGGTGATTATGCTGGCGTTTGCCGTTCTGTTTTGCCTCTGGCGATCAAACTGGTCCGGCAGCGCGCGGCTGGACAGTTCCGGGCGTCGTGAACTGTATAAACATCTGTCGCGCGCCAACGGCGTGGAGGGGCTGATTTATCAGTGTATGGAAACGGGCGATCTGGCGTGGATAACGCTTAAGTCGCAGCGCATTTACATCGGCATGATCCTCACTGCCACTTTTGACAGCGGCGATGCGAACAACATTGTGCTGATCCCGATGCTGAGCGGCTATCGCGATGAAAAGACGCTGGATCTGCATGTCGAGCACAACTACAGCGCGTGGTACGCCGAACACAATATTGAGCTGGCTTCCGGCCCGCGCCCGGCGCTGGATTTCCGCAAAGTGCTGTTGTTATCACAGGTTGAGAGCCTGTCGCTGTTTGACCCGGCGCAGGTGCTGGCAATGGGGATTCATCGCCAACTCTGATAAAAATCCCCGGGAGTGCTGACATTTACCTGGTCTGGTTTTTACGCAGGCCGGGTACGCGGAGCGTCATTTGATAATCCCGAAGTGTGGATTTTTTAATGACAAATAATGATGGTTATTCAGGATAAAGGTTTTATTTTTTTGTTTAAGACGAAATAAGAAAGGGTTTTATGATTCATTTTTATGGGCCTGTCTTAAATTTTCCTCGCACAATAGACCAATTAATTTTCATTCTGAATAAATTGTGCGATATACATGTAAAAATGTTAGTTATATAATTCAAAAACTACACACCGCAATGCCTGAATGGGAAACTATAATGGAAGAGGTTCAATTTTATAACAATGGTAATGTAAGTATTACAAACTCAAGATTTATGGTTGGCTCGACCACTTATGCTATGAACGGGGTGACATCTGTAAAGCGTGGCCAGACCAAGCCGTCGAAAGTAGCGCCAGTAATCCTTGCTATTATTGGGTTAATCATGCTTTTTGCCGCCGCAACACTGATGTTTAAGGGCATTGGCATTCTCCTTGTAGTGATTGCAGTAGCATGGTTCAAATCAATTAAGCCTGAATATATCGTATTTCTTAATAGCGCATCGGGTGAATCACAAGCCTTATCAAGCACAGATAGAAAATATATTGATGATGTTATTAAATCGTTAAATGACGCTATTATTCATCGCGGGTAATATTACACCTTCCTTCTTGAATGATTGAAAATCCTCATTACTGCTAAAAAATGCCCGATAGCGTTGATGCGCACCGGGCTTAATTTTTTACCGACAAGCGATGCGAAACGCATCCGGCAACGATCTTTCTGGCTTTACACCCGATTCGCTATTACTGGCTGTGGCACAGCGGCGACAGGTTTATCAACGTGGAGATATTTATCCAGTAAATTGCTCTGGATGTAGTGCAGCAGGCCGCCATTCAGTTTGTCAAAACGGAAATAGACCAGCTGCGACACAAGGAAGAAGCTGGCGGGCAGCGCCCGCATAATCAATCTCAGATTTATCAATGTGCTGGTGGACTGTTGTCGATATATAACATTAAAATACTTTAAATTCATGTGGTTATGTAGTAAGTGATTCGCATCGTGAAAGATCCCCACCAGGATTTATGGGTTCTTATTCCGTCATCCAGGGCGCAATATCCCGACCTGGGGATATTGGTGGTTTTATCCCTTTGTCGGGATAACGATAAACGCCCGCAAGTGAAAAGGAGAGGCTCCCATGAACGAAACCTTTATTTACCTCAGCATGGGTTGCCTGGTTCTGATGGCGCTGGCGATCCCGCTGGCGCGGCTGCGCATTAAACCGAACCGTTTTTACGGCGTGCGCACGGCGCGGACGCTGCACGATGAGGCGGCCTGGTATCGCGCGAATCGCGTATTTGGCGTGGCGATGCTGCTTTGCGGCGCGGCGTTTTTTCTGCTCTCTGCGCTGCTCGGCAACTGGCGCGAGAGGGGGAGCCCAGCGATCAGTGTCGTGTTGTTTTTGATGGCGGTGTCGGTTCCGGCGTTAGCGGCGCTGGTGACGAATAAAAGCGGAGAAGCGCGATGATGGGCGCAAGAGTGAAAGCCTTTGGCGCACGCTTCCTCGGGCGTGTTGATGCTGAAAGGCTGCAATTTGCCATCGATTATGTGGATTACAACGAAAGCGGGCTGGCCTTTGAAACGATCTGCGATTACCTCATTGAAGCGAATGCTCCCATCAGCGAAGAAGAGTACCGGCTGGCGGAAGAACTGTACCGCGATATGGAAATGAAATGGGGCGGCAACTGCCTGAGCTATATGAAAGCGCAGATCGTAACAGGAAACTCATTACAACCCTAAATACTCCTGGCGCGGCTATTCCGCAGCCAGAGAAGGATTGAGGATTTAGGCCCGATGCCGGATGGTGCGCATGCCACCCGGCATTTCGGCTACAGCCTGAACGCATTCACACCATTCAGCAGCTTCCCGGCCTGATGACTGAGCGAATTGGCGGCGGTCGCCATCTGTTCGACCATTGCGGCGTTCTGTTGCAGGTTGCCCTCCATCTGGCTGACGGCAATATTCACCTGCTCAATACCGTGGCTCTGTTCGCTGGATGAGTTATTCACCTGATTAATCAGCAATGTGGTTTCGTCCACTGCGCCCAGCGCATTATTCATTCGCGTGGTGACGCTGGCGGCATAACTGACTCCGTCACTGACATTCTTAATCGCTTCATCGATCAGCCCGCGAATATCCCGTGCCGCAACGGATGAGCGGTGCGACAGCGAACGCACTTCGCCCGCCACAACGGCAAAGCCTTTGCCCTGTTCACCCGCGCGGGCAGCTTCCACCGCCGCATTCAGCGCCAGAATGTTGGTCTGGAAGGCGATGCTGTCAATAATGTCGGTGATTTCAGAGATCTTCGCCGATGAAGCGGAAATATCGTCGATCGATTTTTGCAGGGAACTCAGTTCGCGATGACTTTCATTCATCATCGTCTGCAGACGGCCAATAAAGGTATTCGCTTCATGCGCGTTGTCCTTATTCTGTTTCACCGTCGCCGAAAGCTGGTTCATGCTGGCGGCTGTCTGTTCCAGCGAGGACGCCTGTGATTCGGTGCGTGAAGAGAGATCGTCGTTGCTTTTGGCGATTTCAGTGGCGGCGGTATCCACCTCGCTGCTGGCCTCTTTCACGCTGCTTAATACATTGCGGATTTTGTCTATCAGGCCATTAAAACTCGCCGCAGTCGCGCCCAGTTCATCTTTTTTAGTGAGATCCACTTTCAGGGTTAAATCCAGTGATTCGCTGATAGTGCCCATGCTGGTTTGTAGATTTTTCAACCCCTTATTCAGATAACCAAGAATGAGTGAGGCAAATACGGCAATCAGCACTAATAAAAAGATAATTGTTGAAATTAATAACCAGAACGTATTTTGATACTGTGTATGGTTATTCGCCGCATATTCCTTAGCGATATTATAATTGCGCTTCAACATTTCAGAAATATTCGCACTCAATGCGGAGGACGCATTGGCAATAATTCCGCCATCTGACACCAACTGCCGTGCAGCATCGATACCGTCACGGTGATAAACGCCTGTCATCGATTCTGCTTTCTGCGCATAATCATCAAAGGATTGTTGCGTGCTGGCCAATTGCTGGGCATCAGTATCATCACTGATTAAATTCGCTTTGTAATATTCCAGTATCGCTTTGGTTTTATTCAACTCATCTTTCGCCTGCGCCATATGCTTAGTAAAAACGGCTTCATCATTAATCAGCAGTGACATCAGAATTTGCCGCCTTGCCTCTTCGCGATGCTGTAGCGCCTCGCTGAGTTTACTGATACTTGGCAGACTATTATCAATAACATAATCAAAGCGTTCTTGTGCTTTGTCTAACGCGCGAATACTCAAGCCGCCGAGCAGAAGCATGGCGACAAAGGTAATGGCAAAAACAAATAGCAGTTTTTTTAAAATAGTCATAACGGCCTCAGGTACATTCCATTTCCAGGGGTAACGTTATTTTTATCGGCGACTAAAGGGAAATCTTCATGGTTAAAATAATAAAAAATCGTTTTTGTTATATTCCTGATTAACGATTAAAAAAACCATGTAATACAAAGGGTAAATATGCGGAAGCGGATTTTTCTAGGTCTACTGTATAATATATTTTCGTGTTTTTGATTTCTTGTGATAAATATATTCTACATCTTTACATATTACTAACAACTTAATGTAGCGTGACTGAAATATAATTAAGGAGAAGTATAAAAATAACGATTAACGCTCTCTGATTATCCATCGACAGGTGATGTGATGAGTGCTTATAAGCGACGGCCAGTTATATCACCCAAGGGAACATAGCTGGCCGGTTTTTGTGAGCAGAGAAAGCGGGGCAAAACATTAGCTGAGATCGTGCAGATCTTTCTCCAGCAGCGGTGTTAACGCCATCTCTGAGAACTGCACCTCCAGCCCGCTTCTTTCCGGCGTGCAGCACATCACGCCGACCGCGCAGCGCGGATGGGGAAAATGGCACAGCCGTAGCAGCGGCCAGACGCGCCCGTCGGTGGAATATTGCAGCCGCAATGCATCGCCTTTGCGGCTCAGTCGCAGCCAGAAATCCCCCGCATCGCCGGTGAAAATACCGGTCGCCCAATCCGAAAAGCCCTGCGTTAGCACGCTGCCGATGGCGGGCGCGCCGTCATTAAACTCGATCCCGGCTTTTAACCAGTTCTGATCATCCGCCACCAACAGCACGCCCGCCTGATCGTACAGCGCGGAGAAATGCGCCTGGATCCGCACCTGAAAGGTGAAATCGCCCGTCACATCATGCACATAACCGTGGCCGCTGAAGCGCTCAAACCCGTACCAGGTTTTGCGCCAGAAATCGGTGTTGCCATCGGTGAGCACCTCGATTTTGCCCTGCGCGTCGCGCCACTGCTGCGGCTCATTGATCCAGTAAAGATCACCCGACATGTTTCGCTCCTTTTGACTGTTGGCTTATGGAGTGTTGCTGGTGGCGGGGGAGATTGCCAGCGGGCTACGCGGCGTATTCTGCGCGGATCACACCTTTTGGTAGAAAGGCATTGCGAGAAACGATTAGCTACCGTAAATACGCAGAAAGCGCCGCGGTAAAAACAGAGGCCTCTCTGACTGGTTGTTTCATTTGGGGTAAAAGACGCTCATGAAAATGAGATTTCGCAATAGTGAAAAAAGAGTGGAGCAAATGGCATCCGTCTATTCAGAAGAGTACCAGCGCGTGATCATCGCGCTCAAAAAAGCCCGTAAAGAACGTGGCATTCCTCAGGCTCAACTTGCCGAAGCGCTTGGTCGCCCGCAATCTTTTATCGCCAAAATTGAGAGTGGTGAAAGAAGGTTAGATGTGGTTGAGTTTGTGCATCTGGCGAGATTGGTGGGCCTGGAGCCAGGGGATATATTGCAGGGGATACGTTAACGAACGGCGTTACTTATCGCCGCTGGAGATGGCTTACTCTTCGAACAGGCGCTCAATAGATTTTGTCGGATAGAACAGCGAATGCTGGTTGCCATCGGCTAACGGAATGAAGCCGAGCTTTTCATAGAATTTTTTGGCGTTGCCAGTGAGTGCTTCGACAAATAACCCATGTACACCGACGGCAAGTGAGGCGTTGTAAACCACTTGCATGGCATGCGCGACCAGCATTTCTCCCCAGCCGTTTCCCTGGAGTGATTTATCGATAGCCAGCCGACCTAATATGACGCAGGGGACGTTGCGATAGGGCACCTTTTTTTGCTGCGTTTTCGTGGGCAATCGTTCTTTCTCGAAACTGCCGCCAGACAAGGTGTAATAGCCTAAAATGCGCGGCCTGGGCGTTTTCGTTACGAGGAGCCAGGCACGTAAAATTTTGCCATCATGCTGGCGTTTGAGATGGTTGGTTAAAAATGCGTTGAGCGACACCTCACCACAATCAAAACCTCCTGTTTCATACTCTGTCTCTCCTGAGAACATCTCAATGGTCAGGTTGTCCACGGTTCACTCCATGTTTTGCAGACGTTTTGCGGCGCGTTTAAGTTTGTCATTCGGTGCTGGTGGGTTTTCGATAGCATCCATAACCCGGTTCCATGATTCCTCACTGAGAATCAGGCGACGATGCTGTTCAATCACTTCCGCGGCGCGTTCAGAAGCGCTGTTAACCAGAAACTGTGTGACCGTCTGATTGGTCATTGCCGCCGCTTCTTCGATCATTTTCTTATCCTCATCCGTTAGTCGCAGATCTATGCGCTGTTTTTTCAGTGCGGGCATAGCGGTTTTCTCCCTCGGCTACCTGAATTTATACAGACCAGCCAATAATCTTTATCAGTTTATGTACGGATAAAATCCGTACATAAAGATAAGATCGGACAGCGCGAATTGCAACTCAAACCGGGTATCTGTCGCAAGGGATGTGAAATGAAAAACCGAGCAGGCTCCCAAAACGTTGACTGCGCGCCGTGGGAGCCATGTCGGGTTAGAGCAGATAATCCTCTGCGATAATTTTTCGTTCAGTGATTTGATGAAGTTCCATCAATGCCGGGAGCAGGGTTGCGGCGGATTTTAACCCGTGGCCCAACTGGCACAGGCTTTCGCGGGAAAACTCCAGGACGTCGCTGTCTGCAAACGAGACAAAGGTTTTGCCCAGAAAGTGCAGACCATGGCAAAGCCCGGCGATGTGTTCTTCACAACCGTTCGCCAGTTGAAAGATCTCTTCCTCGCTGAGTTGCGAGAGATCCAGTTTACGGAAAATATCGCGCAATTCTGAAGAGATGATATCGGTGTCAGGCAACATAGCGCACCTCCGAAGAAGCGGAGACACGAACAGCAGACAGGCAAACAAAAGCGTTAGCAGAGAAGGGGTTGGGCTTTAAATATCCGTACGTGGTACCATTGGCAACAGCCATACATTACCTCCAGTAATGATGTGGTTAGACGCCTCGACAGTGTTCCCGCACTTCGGGGCGTTGCTTTTTAAATTCACTACGTTGGTGTACATTGAACACCAGCATGTAAAATATACAGGAGTGACAACCAATGTCAACCAAAGACAACCAAAAAGAAAGGCACGTTGTGCAACTCCGTCTGGATGCTGATCTATCCGAAAGACTGGCTATCGCGATGAAAGAAGATGGTGATGACAACAAAGCAGGGTGGATTAAGCGGCTGTTGCGCAGGGAGTTGGATAAGCGCGGGATTGACTCGAAGTGAGGTTGTAACCATCCACTTTGTCGTATTATGGCGTAAAGCAAATAAAATTTATAAGTCTAACTGCTTAAATATTATAGATCTTTTAAAGATAATAAAAGAAACCATGTTGTAGATTAAATAAACAAAAAAGATTACTAAATAGCGCGGAATAGTGCTCCATTTTTGGCTAGGCTATTTTAGGATTAGTCCTAGGGCTGTTTTCTCTGTATAACCGTGTAGCATCGGCCTACGATGCTCAGCATACCGCATGTTAGTCACCAGCGGGAGTGCGGTACTCGGTGCAGTCATTTAGTTACAGCACAACATAATTCCTCGCATCACGAAGAAATAAAATTCATATTTTTCAGTAAGATACCAATGCTATTGAAAGTCAATATAAAAATTGTATCGTCCTATTCCATACACAAAAAAATCGGAGTAATCTGCTATGCAACGTAATTAGAAGTATTGTAACCATTTTTCTGGTCACAAATTTATTACATGTCTAGAAAATAATTTTCGGAAGATTACTACTGGGGTTGACATGCCTGGAATGATGAAAAAAAAATACTATTCGGAGACCATAGGCTACACAAAAAGTTTTACAAAGTCACTAAGCTTAATAGCCCAAATATTGCCATGTAATTATGGGAAGGAATTAATACTGGATTTATTTATCCAGTTTTACCCATGTGAATGGAACAAGTTAGTACAAAGATATAATTACTATCATGAAAAGGATTTGTTCCTTAGAAAAAACGGAAAAAAAATCAGATACAATCATCTACCGCCCACTCAATTTTTTTATAACTTGGCAAAAGTCAAACACCTTATTTCTTGTGGGCAAATAAATAAACACAACATGAATTTTAGCAGTGAAACACAAAGCCTTATTTATGAAAGTTTCACCGAAACGAGAAGAAATAAAATAGATGTTTATACTCATAAGATTGAAAAAGCAAAAGAGAATTTACAAAAAATAGATCCGTTATATATTGAAGTGTTTATCGCTGAATATCATAAAAAAAATCGTACCACAAAAGAAAAAATAGAAATACTCAACGAATTAACGAAATTCTACAGCGATAAAATAATAACTTTTTTCCAAAAAATAAATGACAGTGAACGTAACAACCAAGTTCGTAGAATGGCATTTGAACATTTGCAAAATATAGGGGTTTATGTAAGGTTAAGAAAAAACTTCAAGGGAAAGAAAAAAAATTATATGCTTGAAAATGATGATTTTAATGTTTCTCCCAAAGATCTGGTCGAACGAATAGAATCAGACTCATTTCAAAATAAAAAAACTTTCGACGTATTCATATCTCATAGTTATTTGGATTCAGAGTTTGTAAAAATAGTCAAAGATGAATTAAATAAACATAACATTACAATATATTGCGATTGGACTAGTGATAGTGACTTTTTAAGAAGAAAGCTTGCAAGTGAATATACCCGGATAGTATTAAAAAAAAGAATAGAGCAATCAAGAATAATTTTGTTTTTACAAACAAAGAATTCTATATCTCATAATGGTCATTACTTATCGCAATGGATAGAGATGGAGATAAATCACGGAGTAAACTTATCAAAACCTATAATCTGTATCAATATCACAGATATTCAGCCAATGTTTACCCCACTGAATTTTAATACTAAAAACAATTCAATTTCTATACAAGACATCCAAGATGTAATTTTTTTTAATGTCAAAACTAATAGTTAAATAAAAATTGGATGAGGAAATAAATTATGGATAGCGTCAAAGATTCGTTTATAAAACATATATGCAAGGAGCTACAAGATGAAAATGTGGCAATTTTTGCAGGGGCAGGAATGTCCGCTGGTGCGGGCTTTGTAAGCTGGGCTGAACTATTAAGACCTATTGCAGATGAATTAGGCCTTGATGTTGATAAAGAACACGATTTGGTGGCTCTGGCTCAATTTCATTGTAATTCTAATGGCAATAATCGCAGTCAACTAAATCAGAGACTCATTGAAGAATTCTCAAGAGATGCTGTTGAAACTGACACTCATCGTATTTTAGCAAGACTACCTATTACTACATACTGGACAACTAATTATGATAAGTTAATTGAAAGTAGTTTAATAAAATCAGGGAAGAGTCCTGATGTTAAATATACAAAAGAGCAACTGGCTGTTACTAAACTGAAAAGAGATGCTATCGTTTATAAAATGCATGGTGATATTGATCATGCTAATAGTGCTGTTTTGACAAAAGATGATTATGAAAGATACTACATAAAAATGGATCAGTATATCTCTGCACTCAAAGGCGATCTTATATCAAAGACATTTATATTTATAGGGTTTAGTTTTACAGACCCTAATCTCGACTATATTTTAAGTAGAGTACGCGTTGCTTACGATGGAAATCAAAGGCGACATTATTGCTTCATTAAGTCTATTGATAAAAAAGATGATGAATCTGATGCTGACTATGAATATAAATGTAGAAAACAGAAATTATTTATTTCTGATCTAAGTCGATTCAATATTAAAACCATCATGGTGGAAAGTTATGATGAAATCAGAGAGCTATTAAGACTGATCGAATTAAATTATAAGAAGAAAACCATATTTATCTCTGGAGCAGCACATGAATATGGAAATTGGAATGAAAATGAATCACATATTTTCATTTCAAATCTTAGTTCAAATTTAATTAGAGATGGCTACAAAATTGTCTCAGGTTTTGGTCTCGGTGTCGGTAGTGCAGTAATTTCTGGAGCATTAGAAGAAGTATATATGCACCAAAATAGTCCGATCAGTGATCAACTATTGCTTAGACCATTTCCACAGTCCTCTACATCCCAATCGCTAAAGGCACTTTGGACACAGTATCGGGATGATATGATCTCTCATGCTGGTTTTACATTGTTTCTGTTTGGGAATAAAATAACTAATAAAGGTGTCGATTTATCAGATGGCATGCGAGAAGAATACATTATTTCCAAAGAGAAAAAAAACATTACGCTACCAATCGGATCAACCGGATATATGGCTAAAAAACTATGGGAGGAGGAGTGTCAATTACTTGATAAGAATGAAAATAAAGACAATAAATTTTATCAACTTTTTTTAAAACTTGGTGATGAAAAAGCTACTTTAAATGAAGTGTTAGTAAATACTCTGAATATTATAGCTTATTGTGTTAAAAAAGGAGACTTACATGGCTAGGCAATGCTTTTTTAGTTTTCATTACAAACCAGATAACTGGCGAGTATCCCAGGTGCGAAATATTGGTTCAATTGAAGGGAATAAACCTGCACGAGATAATGATTGGGAAACTGTTGTTGGGGGAGGCGACCAGAAAATCAAGGATTGGATCGCTGAACAAATGAAAGGAAGATCCTGTACTGTAATTTTAGCAGGTACAAACACAGCAAATAGAAAGTGGATTAACTATGAGATTGTCGAATCATGGAATAAGGGAATGGGGGTATTGGTTATATACATACACAACTTAAAGGACGTAAATGGTAACCAATCAACAAAAGGAAATAATCCTCTTTCCTATATAACTCATGGCACTACAAACAAAAAATTATCCGAAATAGCGAAGGCTTATGATCCACCGTACTCTTCTAGTAAAAATGTGTACGATTACATATCCGAAAACATTGAAGACTGGATCGAAGATGCAATAAAAATACGTAACAATAATTAGTGGCACCATCAAATAAAGCCAACAAAAGGCTCCATAAGGAGCCTTTATGATCACGCCAACCGCGGATAGCCTTCCGCAATATCACTCCCGGTAAACTGCGCAATCCAGCCTTCGGGATTATCGAAAATACGGATGGCGGTGAAGTTCGGCTCCGATCCCATATCAAACCAGTGCGGGGTTCCGGCGGGTACGGAAATCAGGTCGTTCTTCTCGCACAGCACCTGGTAGATTTCGCTGCCGATGTGCAGGCAGAACAGGCCCGCGCCTTCAACGAAGAAGCGGACTTCATCTTCACCATGGGTATGTTCGTTGAGGAATTTGGCGCGCATCGCCTCTTTTTGCGGGTTGTCGGCGCGCAGGCTGATCACATCCCAACTCTGATAGCCTTTCTCGGCCACCAGTCCGTCGATGGCATGCTGGTAAGCGGTGATCACCGTCTCTGGCGTCGGGTTCGCGCCCAGATCGCGGTCGGCCTGCCAGCGCTCAAAACGTACACCTTTGGCGTTTAGCTGCTGCTGAATTTCATTGGCTTCTGTGCTGTGCCACACCGGCGTGCTGGCATCTTTGTCGGTATAAATCGTCAGTGCGCTCATGAAGGGATCTGCTCCGGCTTAATGTTGCTGAAAGAGTGAACCTGGTGATGATGGCTGGCTGCGTCATCATCGCCGCGAATCAGTTGCGTGGTGCGAAAACCTGCCGCTTCGGCGGCGTCCAGCTCCTGATGAATATCGGAGAGGAACAGAATGGAAGCGGGCGGCTGGCCAATTTGCGTCGCAATATTGCGGTACGACTGCACATCCCGTTTCGCACCGACCAGCGTGTCGAAATATCCGCTGAACAGAGGAGTAATATCACCTTCGTCGCTGTAGCCAAATAACAGTTTTTGCGCCGCCACCGAGCCAGAGGAATATACATACAGATCAATGCCCTGCGCTTTCCATTTTTCCAGGGCAGGCAGCACGTCCGGGTAGAGATGGCCTTTAAAATCGCCATTCACATAGCCGTCGCGCCAGATGATCCCCTGCAACGCCTTCAGCGCCGTCGATTTACGATCTTCATCCATAAAGGCAAACAGCACCTCAATCAGTTCGGCGGTGGTTGCCTCCGGCTGCGCCACTTCTTCACGCAGATTATTGAGGATGGTGCTGACCGGCTCTTTGTACTGCTCTGCGGTGACAAAACTGGCCAGACGCTCGCGGGCGTACGGGAACAGGACGTTGTGCACAAAGCGAATGTCACTGGTGGTGCCTTCAATATCGGTAACGATAGCGCGGATCATGGTCTCTCCAGCAGGCGACGCTGCATTTCGCATTCAAATAAAAATTCTAGCCCTTCCAGATGGCGACGAGCTTCGGCGACATCGCGCCCCCAGCAGGTCAGCCCGTGGCCGCGCAGCAGAAAACCATAGCGCAGCGGATGTGTCTGCGCGTAGTCTGCAATGCGCGTGGCCAGCGCGTCGATATCCTGATCGTTATCGAAAATTGCCACTGGCACGGTGTCGAGGTGCGTGGTCTGGCCGCTGAGGGATTTTTGCATTTCAAAACCGTTCAGCAGCAGGGAAGGGGATTTCTCCACCCGCGAGAGCACCGTGGCGTTCACCGTGTGCACATGCAGCACCGCGTTAGCTTGCGGGTAGAGGCGATAAATCAAAGTATGCAGGCCGGTTTCCGCCGAGGGTTTTCGGCCGGAGGGCGCGTGGTTATCGGCAATGGAAACCTGCAAAAAATCCGCTGTCGTCAGGCTGCCTTTGTCTTTGCCGGATTCGCTCAGCCAGCACCAGTCGGCATCCTGGCGAACCGACATATTCCCGCCGGTGGCGGGCGCCCAGCCTTTCGCGCCGATCCAGTGGCAGGCGGCGACGAGTTGTTGGAGTTGCAGGTTGTCTGTCATAACCCTTCCTTATAAGGAATATTGTTATCGTATAGACGTCTAAGCGTCTTGATTGCCAAATACTAACATCGTGTTATAGTGGCAGCAACACGCGCATTACAAGCAGGCACACAACGATGAGCAATAACGCATTGATTCCGCAAAGTAAACTCCCCGCTTTAGGCACCACCATCTTCACGCAAATGAGCGCGCTGGCGCAGCAGCACAATGCCATTAATTTGTCGCAGGGCTTCCCGGATTTCGACGGCCCGCGCTATTTGCAGGAGCGTCTGGCGTTTCATGTGGCGCAGGGGGCGAATCAGTATGCGCCGATGACCGGTGTGCAGGCGCTGCGCGAAGCCATTGCTGATAAAACGGCGGAACTGTACGGCCATAAGCCGGATGTGAACAGCGACATTACGGTGACTGCCGGGGCGACAGAAGCGCTGTACGCGGCGATCACTGCGCTGGTGCGTCAGGGCGATGAAGTTGTCTGTTTTGATCCGAGCTATGACAGCTACGCGCCTGCGGTGGAGCTTTCCGGCGGTGTGCTGAAACGCATTGCTTTGCAGCCGCCGCACTTTCGTGTTGACTGGCAGCAGTTTGCCGCGCAGCTTAGCGATCGTACGCGGCTGGTGATTCTGAATACGCCGCACAACCCGTCGGCAACCGTGTGGCGCAAAGCGGATTTTGCCGCGCTGTGGCAGGCGATTGCCGATCGTGAAATCTACGTGCTGAGCGATGAAGTCTACGAGCACATCTGTTTTGCTGAAGAGGGCCATGCCAGCGTGCTGGCGCATCCACAGCTGCGCGAGCGGGCGATTGCGGTATCGTCATTCGGTAAAACCTATCATATGACCGGCTGGAAAGTGGGTTATTGCGTCGCGCCTGCCGCCATCAGCGCCGAGCTGCGCAAAGTGCATCAATATCTGACTTTCTCGGTCAATACCCCGGCGCAACTGGCGCTGGCGGATATGCTGCGCGCCGAGCCGGAACATTATCGCCAGTTGCCGGAATTTTACCGCGCGCGCCGCGATGTGCTGGTGAATGCGCTGAGCAACAGCAAGCTGGAGGTTTTGCCGTGCGAAGGGACTTACTTTCTGCTGGCGGATTACAGCGCGGTTTCCGATCTGGATGACGTGAGTTTCTGCCAGTGGCTGACCAAAGAAGTGGGCGTGGCAGCGATCCCGCTGTCGGTGTTCTGCGCCGATCCCTTCCCGCACAAGCTGATTCGCCTGTGCTTTGCGAAACAGGAATCGACGCTGCTGGCTGCGGCAGAGCGCCTGTGTAAGCTGTAATGATTTCCGGCGGCGCGGTCTGCGTCGCCGTTATTTATCGCCCATAATGGTTTTCAGTTTTTCCGCGTCCGGCAAGCCCACTTCCTGCTGCAGCACGTTATCTTCATTCAGGTAGTAAATCGCTGGCGTGGCGTTCGCGCCGAGATCGTCCATGATTTTCTGGTTGATATTGAGCTTTTTCATGATCTCCGGCGGCACGGATTTCGGCAGCGTCAGCGCCATCTTGCCGTTGGACTGCTCATAATCGTGCCAGCTTTTCGCCGGATCTTTCGCGCTCATGATCGCCGCAGCGGCCGCCGGGCTTTCCGGTTTGATCACGCCAACCAGTAACGTGCGCAGCTGCACTTTGCCGGATTCCACCCACGGACGCGCCTGCTGCCAGAACTGTTTGCAGTACGGGCAGTACGGATCGGCGAAGATATACACCACGCGCGGCGCCTCCTTTTTGCCATCGAGGATCCAGTCGGCTTTTTCCATCTGCTGCCACAGCGCGCGGCCCGCCGGGCCGTAAATCTCTTTGGAGATTAACTTCTCGCTGAGGTTGGTGCCCGCCTCGTCGTACATATAGCCAGAGATGGCGTGCTTACCGTCCGGCGTGACGTAAATGGTGACGCCCATCTCCTGATATTTGCCGAGATATCCCTTCATGCCACCTGGCGCATCGAAGGATTTGATGATGGTGATGCCTTGCTTTTCTATGG
The DNA here is from genome assembly GCA_900109485.1 of Kosakonia sacchari. Taxonomy (GTDB): domain Bacteria; phylum Pseudomonadota; class Gammaproteobacteria; order Enterobacterales; family Enterobacteriaceae; genus Kosakonia; species Kosakonia sacchari_B. Next base: position 19,136 of record FOAY01000003.1, read on the forward strand.
CCTTTACCGGCGCAGGTAGCTCTTCGGCGTGCAGGGTCAGCGGCAGCAAAGCCAGCATTAACAGGCGCTTAAGCATAAAAATCCTTACTAATTAAATGGTTAATATTCGACTTAGGGAAAACCTATCACAATCATCGGCAGGATCGCGAAATGAAACGTTGTCGTCAGCCGTCAGCAATGTTCTAATCAAACGGCTTGATGGCCTTTAGGTTATGAGCGCAACGCATAGCCAGCTTGCTGGCGCTGAAGCACCCACGGGTATTTCAGGTATCGAGGCCACCCGTCGCGGTGGCCTTTTTACTTTTGGCAAATCAGCCGTTCACATGGTTGCTCGTTAGGGTTTGTTAGCTAACGCTTATTGATTTGATAAAGCAAACGCATTGGCTCGATCAAACAAAGTTCGTTAACTTACACCCCAACGAAAACACGGAGGAAGTATAGATGTCCTTAATTAATACCAAGATCAAACCTTTCAAAAACCAGGCGTTCAAAAACGGTGAGTTCATCGAAGTAACCGAGAAAGATACTGAAGGCCGCTGGAGCGTCTTCTTCTTCTACCCGGCTGACTTCACTTTCGTATGCCCGACTGAACTGGGCGACGTGGCTGACCACTACGAAGAGCTGCAAAAACTGGGCGTAGACGTTTACTCTGTCTCTACCGACACCCACTTTACCCACAAAGCGTGGCACAGCAGCTCTGAAACCATCGCGAAAATCAAATATGCGATGATCGGCGACCCGACTGGCGCCCTGACCCGTAACTTCGAAAACATGCGTGAAAACGAAGGTCTGGCTGACCGTGCCACTTTCGTTGTTGACCCGCAGGGCATCATCCAGGCCATCGAAGTAACCGCTGAAGGCATCGGCCGTGACGCTTCTGATCTGCTGCGTAAAATCAAAGCGGCTCAGTATGTTGCTTCTCACCCAGGCGAAGTTTGCCCGGCTAAATGGAAAGAAGGCGAAGCGACTTTGGCTCCTTCCCTGGACCTGGTCGGCAAGATCTAAATTTCCCGGCGTCTTTCACGTCATAGCGGCGTTGGCGTCACCTGCTCACCCCGGTCACTTACTGGTGTAAGCTCCCGGGGACTCTCAGGCTAGCCGCCTTGCTCTGACGCGAAATACTGGGGAAATTATTCTGCAAACGGGTGCTTTTGGGTGCCCGTTTTATTCAGCACCATGATGCAAGTTGCATTGATGCAGCCTGAACAACGCGGCTTGCATGATGATGTTTTAAGCGAGGGACTAAGAATGCTCGACACCACAATGAAAACCCAGCTCAAGGCCTACCTTGAGAAACTGACTAAACCTGTTGAGTTGATTGCTACGCTGGATGACAGCGCGAAATCGGCAGAAATCAAAGAACTGCTGGGCGAAATCGCTGAGCTGTCTGACAAAGTCTCCTTTAAAGAAGACAACAGCCTTGCGGTGCGTAAACCGTCATTCCTGATCACCAATCCAGGCTCAACCAGCGGCCCGCGCTTTGCCGGTTCGCCGCTGGGTCACGAATTTACCTCACTGGTGCTGGCGCTGCTGTGGACCGGTGGGCATCCGTCGAAAGAGGCGCAGGCGCTGCTGGAGCAGATCCGCGATCTCGACGGTGACTTTGAATTTGAAACCTATTACTCGCTCTCCTGCCACAACTGCCCGGACGTAGTGCAGGCGCTGAACCTGATGGCCGTGCTGAATCCGCGCATCAAACATACGGCGATTGATGGCGGTACGTTCCAGAACGAAATCACCGATCGCAACGTAATGGGCGTTCCGGCGGTGTTCGTGAACGGTAAAGAGTTCGGCCAGGGGCGTATGACGCTGACGGAAATCGTCGCCAAAATCGATACCGGCGCGGAAAAACGTGCGGCGGAAGAGCTGAACAAACGCGATGCTTACGATGTATTGATCGTCGGTTCCGGCCCGGCGGGCGCGGCGGCGGCAGTCTACTCTGCGCGTAAAGGTATTCGTACCGGCCTGATGGGTGAACGTTTCGGCGGCCAGGTACTGGATACCGTGGATATCGAAAACTATATCTCCGTACCAAAAACCGAAGGCCAGAAACTGGCGGGCGCGCTGAAAGCGCATGTATCGGATTATGACGTGGATGTGATTGACAGCCAGAGCGCTAAAAAACTGACCCCTGCGGCAGTTGAAGGCGGCCTGCATCAGATTGAAACCGCGTCCGGCGCGGTGCTGAAAGCGCGCAGCATCATCATTGCCACCGGCGCGAAATGGCGCAACATGAACGTTCCGGGTGAAGATCAGTATCGTACCAAAGGCGTGACCTACTGCCCGCACTGCGATGGCCCGCTGTTTAAAGGCAAACGCGTGGCGGTGATCGGCGGTGGTAACTCTGGCGTGGAAGCGGCTATCGACCTGGCGGGGATTGTTGAGCACGTGACGCTGCTGGAATTCGCGCCGGAAATGAAAGCCGACCAGGTATTGCAGGATAAAGTGCGCAGCCTGAAAAATGTCGACATCATTCTGAACGCGCAGACCACTGAAGTGAAAGGCGACGGCAGCAAAGTGACCGGCCTTGAGTACCGCGATCGCATCAGTGGCGACGTGCACCAGGTCGCGCTGGCCGGGATTTTTGTCCAGATTGGTCTGCTGCCGAACACCACCTGGCTGGAAGGCGCAATTGAGCGCAACCGCATGGGCGAAATCATCATCGATGCCAAATGCGAAACCAGCGTGAAAGGCGTGTTTGCAGCGGGCGACTGCACCACGGTGCCGTACAAACAGATCATCATTGCGACCGGTGAAGGCGCTAAAGCCTCTCTGAGTTCGTTTGATTACCTGATTCGCACTAAAACTGCATAAGCAAAATAAGAAAGTAAGCAATACCTGCAAATGAAAGAGGCTACCTTCGGGTAGCCTCTTTTTTTTATGCCGGATGGCGCTAACGCTTACCGGGCCTACGGGTTTTGTAGTCCCGGTAAGCGAAGCGCCACCGGTGTGATTGCCAGCGTAAAGGCAACGAACCGCCAGGCCGGATAAGGCGTAAGCTACCATCCGGCGAGCAAGCACTATTTACCGAACCACCAGCACCGGAATATGCGCGTGGCGCACGATGTTGGCGGCATTGGAGCCGAGCAGGTGAGTGGTAATTGACGGATTGCGCGAGGCGATAACCACCATATCCGCGAGCAGTTCTTCGGCCAGCTCATTGACCACATCGCGCACGTTGCCAAAACGCACATGGGTGCGTACGCGTGTCGGCTCAATGGAAAAATGGGTCTTCATGGTGTCGAGGCGGGTTTGCGCTTCCTGCTGCAAATGCTCTTCGAAACGGCGCAAATCGGCAGCAAAACGGTGCAGACTCATGCTGGCGGAAGCGGGTAATACATGCAGAAGATGAATAACGCCCTCGCGCTGGGCGAGGAATTCAGCGTGGCGCACCGCTTTGTCGCTCAGCGCCATTTCGAAAACATCAACCGGCATAATAATGGTCTGATACATAAACGCTTCTCCCTGTGGGTTATGTTGTGCTGATTGAACCATAAAGGGCGTGAATTTTTTGCAGCGTATATGGCAAATATGAAGAATAGGATGGCGGGAACGGAAAGAGGATGCGGGCGCATCCTCTGCGGAAAAAGCAGCGGGAATTAAAGCCGGAAATCGCCTGCCGCTTCGGGCTGATAAAGCAGCTCAAGCACTTCAAGATCGGTGGTGGTGCCGCCCGGCAACTGCCAGTGAATGCTGTCACCCACCCGTAAACCGAGCAGCGCAGCGCCAACCGGGGCCAGCACGGAAAGTTGCGTGGCGCTGTCGGTCATCTGCGCCGGATACACCAGCGTACGCACTCGCTCTTCGCCGCTTTTCAGCTCGCGGAATTTCACCGTGCTGTTCATTGTTACCACGTTGTTCGGCATCGCTTCCGGCGCGCACATCTGAGCGCGATCCAGCTCATCATTCAACGCATCCGCGACCGGCAGGCTGGCATAATCAGGTTGCTCCAGCAACCGGTCAAGACGCTCGGCGTCTCGCTCATTAATCATAATGGCAGGTCTGGACATCAGTTACTCCATGTCGTTTGATTGATCCAAAGAAAAACCCTCGCCGACGGGCAGCGAGGGTTTGTCTACAACGGATGATACTGAGAGCGCGGCCTGGTGTGAAGTGATGTGGCGCACATTTGCCGGAATTATGAATGTTCCGATCGCTGGCTCAGTAACCCGCTTTATCAATCACAAAACTGTTCCCGCAATTACCGGGATGCGGTTGCGGCAAAAGGGAACCGCTAACCAGCGGGTCATTGATGGCATCGGCTTTGATGGCGATTTGCATCTCCGTCAGCCACGCCGGGTTGCCGCTACAGGTCAGTTTCACCGCTTTCACGCTTTGTTCGCCGTAGGCTTTGGCGACGGCCGCGTTGAATGCATCGCGGGTAACGGTTTTTCCGTAATTTTCTGCGAGGAAAACGCCGAGCGGGCTGGCTTTGATTTCGGTATTCAGGCGCACCATCGCACCGAAATAGTCATCCGGATCGAATCCGAAACAGACGCCGTGTTTGGCATATTCATAGCGCTCAAGGCAGGTATTACTACCTGCTCCGGGCATGACGGCATTCAGTTTATTTGCCACTTCCAGCGATAAACCGGTTTCCGCTGCGGCGCATTTCTGGCTGGCTCTGGCTTCCGGCATATTGGGAACCGGGCGGGTGGCGCAGCCGTAGCGCATCCAGCGACGATCGTCGACGCCGCGCACAGCAATGGATTTCGGCAGACCAGGCCACAGACCATGTACCGTCAGGTAATCTGCTTTATTGGCGGGCTCTTTTTGCAGACGGCATTCATCGGGTTCGCTACGCCCGCTGTCATGCAAGCTCTGGCAAAATCCGGTCTGCCAAGATAGTGCCAGCACATAGCGATCGAAATCACCATATTGTTTGGGCTGTAATGGTGCGGCGTGCGCAGAAGAGAGCTGAATGGCGGCAACGCACAGGCCGATGGAGAGTCCCTTTTTAATCATTTCATTTCCTGATGGGTGAGTCCGGGTAATTACTATGAGTTATTAAAGCATAAAAAAAGCGCCGGGCAGGCGCTTTTTCATAAGCGGTGTTTATTGTTGATTAATGAACCGCAACCCCCGGAACCAGAAATTCAGTCGCAATAATCACCACAATCAGGCCAACCATCACCGGAACTGACGTGCGTTTTACCACTTCAAACGGCGAAATATTCGCCATCCCGGCTACCGCAACTACTACGCCGGAAACCGGAGAGATGGTGCGACCGAGGTTGGACGCCTGCAACATTGGAATCGACAGATACGCCGGGTTAATGCCGGATTCATGGGCCAGTTTCGGGATCATCTCGACAAAGGCGTAAAACGGCGCATTACCGGAACCGGTGGTCATTGCTGCCAGCATGGTGAGGATCACCAGTACCAGCATCAGAATAATGCTCGCCGAACCGAAAGAGGTGGCGATGGAGATCAGACTCTGGATAAAGCCGATGGTGCTTAAGCCCTGGGCAAAAACCCCGGCGGCGACCAGCAGCATCACCACGCCCGCGAAGGCATCGGCCATACCGCGATACGCTACTTCCAGCCCGGAAAAGACTTTTTGCGTATTAAAGCTGCGTAAAAATTCCAGCGCTGCCGCCAGCAACATGCAGATCACCAGAATGGTGATGATGTGCAGCTCCGGGCCCCATTTGCCGTCGAAAATCAGCACGCCAATAATTGGCGTAAACGGCAGAATGGCGTAAAACGTCGGTGCCGTGGTGGTGATGTCTTTCACATCCAGCATTTCGCTGACAATGTGCTCTTTTTTATCGAGGAAGCGCTGCCAGAAGTAGTGCGCGATTGCCATGGCGATAATCGCCGCAATCGAGATTGGCAGCGTGGTTTTGAAGGCGAAATCGATCAGCGGCATTTCGGCGGCTTTTGCGGCCAACACCACATCGCCGGAGGTGGGCGAGAGAATAATTGCCGCTGGAGAGGCGCAAATCGCCGCTGCCGCGCCGCGACTGATACCAACGTTGACCATCACCGGGAACAGCGTTGCCATCAGCAGCACGCCGAGGCCCGTGGCGGACGACACCGCCAATGACATCAGGCAGGCAACGAAGTACGCGGCAATCATCAGCAAATAAGGCGAGTTGATAAAACGCAGCGGGCGCGAAGCCAGTTTGACCACCATATCGTTCGCGCCAATGTGCGTCATATAGGCGGCAAATCCGCACAGCATCATGATCATCATGCCGAGATCGCCGCCGCGGCTCATCAGCAGGATTTTTATGTATTCGACAATATCCGTGGCGCTGTAGCCGGTACTGGTGGCGCTACCAGGCAATATTTTGTGCCCCATCAGCGCACTGACAATTAATAACGCCAGACCGCCGACAAACAGCACGCCGGTGGCGGAATAGCCTTTGATGATATAGCGCGCAACGCCGACAATCACCACCACGCCGATCAGCAGTTCGATCAATGTTAAAATCATGTTATTGGTCCCGGAGGTTGACCTGAAAGATAAGTAAGTAAAAAAATCAGCAACGCAATGTGCCGAATAACGTGCGGTTCGTAGATGATTAAAATCAATGAAGCGTAATGTTGAGGGAAATATCGCGGGGATTTGCTATCAATCTACAAAATAAATAACGACTGGTTGATAAGTTGAGCGAATGCATTACGGTAATTTTGTATTTCAAATGATAAAAACTGGTTAATTATTTTGGTTATTTAGGTTTCAATGCAGCGCCAGACGTAAATTTGCTAAAAATATCTTTAAAAATAAAAATAGTGCTGCTTATACTCGCCGTTAATTTCCCACGGACCTGGTGTTTTATGCACGCTGGATGGCTATACCGAATTCGCTTTATAAAGCGGCATCTGTTGATGTTGCTGATGGCGTTCGGCTGGCTATTAATCCAGAGTCAGGTGGCGATTGCTTCTCATCACTGCGACTTGCAGGTTGACGAGTCGCAAGCAGTAACCCAGCACATAAGCCATATGATGATGCCGGATGCGACACCGCGTATGGACATGATGAAATCCCCGCTGTGCGAAAAGCACTGCGTGCCGGATGCCGCGCAGAAGGATAGCGGTCACCCGCCTCTGGTGGCGCTGCCGGTTTCACTGGCGCTGGCTGAAGTGACGCCGGTTTGTTCCCCCGTCGTTGATGAGGGATGGTCATTAACCCCGCCCGCCGCAGGCCCGCCGGCAACGATCCGTTTTTGCCGGTTCAGGGAGTAGATAACTGTTAATTCATTGAATTTTATTTAATTTATGATTAACAGGAGTCTTATTATGCGTTCTTATGTACTGTGCATGCTGTCTGGCGTGCTGTTGTTCTCCGTTTCCGCTGTTCAGGCGGAAGATATGCATGCGATGCACGGCATGCACGATATGTCGCAACATGCGGCAATGCAGGCTCAGGCTCAGGAATACCAGAGCCAGGGTACCATCAAAAAACTCACCGCCGATTCTGTTTCCATCGCTCACGCTGCTATTCCAGCGCTGAACTGGCCGCCAATGACCATGCAATTTGCACTGGCGCAGAGCAGCGCGTTGCCTGCGGTAAAAGTGGGCGACAAGGTGAGTTTCACCTTTGTTCAGAGTGAGAGCGGTTACCAGCTCGTTTCATTGACGCCACAAAAATAACCGGGAGCGACAATGAAACGATACTCACTGAGCCTGCGGCTCGGTGGGGTATTGCTCGGACTGATGTGCTCCGCCGTGCAGGCGGAGCCATTGACGCTGACGCAATCCCTGGCCGCCGCGGAACGCTACTCCGCCGAACTTTCCGCCAACCGTAATGAAGCGCAGGCACTGGATGCGATGGCGGATTCCGCCCGCCAGTTGCCGGATCCAAAACTGAAATTTGGTATCGAAAACGTGCCGGTGCAGGGCAACAATGACCGCCGCTTAACCCGTGAGGGAATGACTATGCAGCGGATCGGCATCATGCAGCAGTATGTCAGCGCAGAAAAACGCGACCGCAAAGCCGAAACCCTGCTGGCCGAAGCGCAGAGCGTCAGTGCCAAATCCGCCGTGGTGCGCGCTAATTTACAGCGTGATACCGCGCAGGCGTGGCTCGATTTGGCGTTGTCAGAACAGGCGCTGCAAACCGCGCGCAAGCTGTTGGCAGAAACTGAACGTCAGCAGGGCGCACAGCGCGCCAGCGTCGGCGCAGGGAATGCCGCGCCGGACAGCGTGCTGGCATTTCGCGTGGGCTTAAGCGCGATGCGCGACAAAGTCACCCTTGCCGAACGTGATGTGCAACTGGCGCAAACCCGCCTGATGCAGCTTACCGGTGAGACGGTGACAGCCGTTTCTGGCGATCTTCCGCGTTATCAACGCTTGCCTGCCGATGAAAAAACGCTGGAGCAGGGCATTGCTCAGCATCCTGACATTGTCGCTGCCGCCAGCTCCGCCAACAGTGCGAAAGCGCGTTCGGCGGAGTCAGCGATTGCCGCCATTCCGGATGTGGAAGTTGAAGTGTGGTACGGACGTCGCGCCGAAGGTTACGAGGATATGGCCGGAGTGATGTTCACCGTCGATCTGCCGCTGTTCCAGTCCCATCGTCAGGATAAAGATCACGCCGCGGATGTCTCGCGCACCATGCAGGCCAACGATCAACTGGCGCTGGCCGAACGGGATCATATGGCACAATTGCATTCCCTGATTGCCGAGTATAACGCCGCGCAAACGCTGTGGATGCGCCAGCGCGATGAAGTGCTGCCGATGGTGCGTCAGCGCGCCACCTTGCTGGCAGCCCAGTATCGTTCCGGGCAGTCGGATTTGTCGGCGCTGCTGGAAGCGCGCCGTAACGTCCTCGACAGCGAGCTGGCCGTTAATCAGGCCGAGAAAGAGATGGCGCAGAAATGGGCCGCGATCCGTTGGTTGATTCCGCAGGAGTTGATGTGATGAAGAAGACCCTCTTGGCTGTCGCGATCGCCGCATGTGTCGCGGCAGGCGCAGGCTATTTTATCGGGCGGCAACATACCGCGCCTGCCGCGTCCGGCGAGCAAACGCAGGAACGTAAAGTGCTCTACTGGTACGACCCAATGGTGCCGGATCAGCGTTTTGACAAACCCGGAAAATCACCGTTTATGGATATGCCGCTCAAACCGCGTTATGCCGATGAAGCCCCGGCCGGCGGCGGTGTGAGCGTCAGCGCGCAGCAGCAGCAGAATCTTGGCATGACCACGGCAAAAGTGGAAAAACGCGTTCTCGGCAGTGCCTTCTCTGCGTTCGCCACCGTAACCACCGATGAGCGCAGCATCCAGAGCGTGCCTTCTCCGGCGGCGGGCGTGGTGGAAAAACTGTTTGTCCGTGCCCCGCAACAGTGGGTGAAAAAAGGCGAAGCGCTGGCGCAGTTGTGGATCCCGCAGTGGACGACTTCGCAGCAAGAGTATCTGGCGGTACGCCAACTGGGCGATGGCGAACTGACGCGCGCTGCCCGCGAACGTCTGGCGTTGCAGTTTATGCCGGAAGCGATTATTCGCGCTGTCGAGCGCAGCGGAAAACCGCAAACCCGGCTGACTCTGCGCGCCGATCGTGACGGTTACGTGGTCAAGCTGGATTCCCGTGAAGGTGCACAAGTGGCCGCCACGCAAACTCTGTTTGAGCTTGCCAGTCTCGATCCGGTGTGGCTGGTGGTCGATTATCCGCAAAGCCAGGCGCAGGCGCTCAGTGCAGGTAGCGAAGTGATAGCCACTTCCGCAAGCTGGCCGGGCGAGCAGTTTCATGGTCGCGTCAGTGAATTGCTGCCGCAACTGGAGGCTGCCACCCGTACGCTGAAAGCGCGCATTGTGCTCGATAATCCGCAACAAAAACTCAAACCTGGTATGTTTCTCACCGTAACGCAGCCGGAATCTGCACGGCAACCCGCAGTGCTGGCGATCCCGGAAGAGGCACTGATTGCAACGGGGGCTGCCAGCCGTGTGCTGCTGGCCACGGGTGATGGTCACTTCCAGGCGGCAAACGTGACGACCGGGCGTACGGCGCAAGGCTGGACTGAAGTGCTGTCCGGGGTCAAGGAAGGCGACAGCGTGGTCACTTCCGGCCAGTTCCTGATTGATTCGGAAGCCAGTTTGCGCAGTGCATTGCCGGAACAGCAGGCGCAACAGCCAGCGGCGAAAAAAGTCGAGACCTACGAGGGAACCGGCGTGGTGAAAGCCATCGAAGCGGGCAGTATTACCTTGTCGCATCAACCCATTCCGGCACTGAACTGGGGAGCGATGACGATGGATTTCGTGCTCAAACAACCCGATCCGAATATTAAGCCGGGCGATACGGTGATGTTCAGCTTTGTGCTGGATGATGAAGAGGGCGCAGTCATTACTCACCTGATGCCGATGCAGGAGGAGATGAAATGATTGCCGCCGTTATTCGTGCCTCGCTGCGCAATCGCTTATTGATCCTGCTGGCAGCGCTGGTGCTGACCGGCTGGGGGATCTGGGCGGTTCAGCGCGCACCGCTTGATGCGCTACCGGATTTGTCGGATGTGCAGGTGATTATTCGCGCCAGCTATCCGGGCAAAGCGCCGCAAATTATTGAAGACCAGGTCACCTATCCGCTCACCACTGCCATGCTTTCCGTGCCGGGTGCGAAAACGGTGCGCGGCTATTCGATGTTCGGTGATTCCTATGTGTATGTTTTATTTGAAGATGATACCGATCTTTACTGGGCGCGATCGCGGGTGCTGGAGAATCTAAGCCAGATCCAATCCTCGCTGCCTGCCGGGGTTACCGTTGGGCTGGGGCCGGATGCTACCGGCGTTGGCTGGATTTATGAGTACGCGCTGGTCGATCGCAGCGGTAAGCACAATCTGGCGGATCTGCGCGCGTTACAGGACTGGACGCTGAAGTTCGAGCTGAAAACGGTGCCGAACGTGGCGGAAGTTGCCAGCGTTGGCGGGATGGTACGTCAGTATCAGATAGTGCCGGATCCGGCGCGGATGCGGGCGCTGAATATTACCCATGAACAGATTGTCAATGCGGTGCTGTCGGCGAACCAGGAGAGCGGCGGCGCGCTGCTGGAGATGGGCGAAGCCGAGTTTATGGTGCGTACAACCGGCTACTTGCGGCAGTTGTCGGATTTTCGTCAGATAGTGATCGCCAGCCGTGAGGGCGTGCCGGTGATGCTTTCAGATGTTGCGACGGTGCGGCTGGGGCCGGAACTGCGACGTGGCGTGGCGGAGTACAACGGCGAAGGGGAAGTGGCTGGCGGTATTATCGTCATGCGTTACGGCAAAAATGCGCTGGATACTATCCACGCCGTTAAAGCCAAATTGGGTGAAATACAGAAAACGCTGCCCGCCGGGGTGGAGATCGTACCGGTTTATGACCGTTCGACGCTGATTGAGCATGCGGTTGAGACGCTCACCCATAAACTGATTGAAGAGTTTATCGTTGTTGCTCTGGTTTGCACGCTGTTCTTGTTCCACTTCCGCTCTGCGCTGGTGGCCATCGTCTCGTTGCCGCTGGGGATTCTTGGCGCGTTTATTGTCATGCACTACCAGGGCATCAACGCCAACATTATGTCGCTTGGCGGGATTGCCATCGCCATTGGCGCCATGGTGGATGCCGCGATTGTGATGATCGAGAACATGCATAAGGTGATGGAGCAGTGGCGACATGATAACCCCGATCGTCAACCGACGAGTGCGGATTACTGGCGCTGTTCAGAGCGGGCGGCGGTGGAAGTTGGGCCTGCGCTGTTTTGCAGCCTGTTGATCATCACGCTGTCATTTATTCCGGTGTTTTCGCTCGAAGCGCAGGAAGGGCGCATGTTTTCCCCGCTGGCATTTACCAAAAGCTGGGCGATGGCGGTCTCGGCAGGGCTCGGGATCACGCTTGTCCCGGTGCTGATGGGGTGGTTTATTCGCGGCAAAATTCCCGATGAAAAAGCAAACCCGATTAACCGCTTTCTGATCCGTCTGTACGAACCACTGCTGGATAAAGTGCTGGCGTGGCCGAAAGCGACGCTGGGAATTGCGCTGCTGTTGCTGGTAGCGACGCTGTGGCCGTTAAGTCGTCTGGGCAGCGAGTTTATGCCGCCGCTCGATGAAGGCGATTTATTGTATATGCCCTCGACGCTGCCGGGGATTTCCGCCCGTGAAGCCAGCCGTTTGTTGCAGCAAACCGATCGCCTGATCAAAAGTGTGCCGGAAGTGGAAAGCGTGTTTGGCAAAGCGGGAAGGGCGGAAACAGCAACGGACCCTGCGCCGCTCACCATGGTGGAAACGACCATCCGCTTTAAACCGCGCGACCAATGGCGCCCCGGAATGACGCCGGAGAAACTGGTTGATGAGCTGGATAAAACCGTGAGTGTTCCGGGGATTGCGAACGTCTGGGTACCGCCGATCCGTAACCGCCTGGATATGCTGGCGACCGGTATTAAAAGCCCGGTCGGTATAAAGGTGAATGGTAATAACATCGCCGATATTGAGCGCGTGGCACAGCAAATCGAGCAGGTGGTGAAAACCGTGCCGGGTGTGACTTCGGCACTGGCGGAACGGCTGGCTGGCGGGCGCTATGTCGATATCAATATCAACCGGGCACAGGCCGCACGTTATGGCGTGTCGGTGAAAGAGCTGCAATCACTGGTTTCCACGCTGGTGGGCGGGGAAAACATCGGAGAAGTGTTGCAAGGTCGTGAGCGCTTCCCGATTAATGTGCGTTATCCGCGCGAAATACGCGATAACGTCGATGATCTACGCACATTACCCGTAATAACCGAAAATGGCAGCCAGATTGCACTTGGTGAGCTGGCCGATATCGTAGTGACGGAAGGGCCACCGATGCTGAAAAGCGAAAATGCGCGTCTCTCCAACTGGATCTACGTCGATCTACGCGGACGGGATTTAAAATCTGCCGTTGAAGAGATGCAACAGCGGGTGGCACAGCAGGTCAAGTTGCCGCAAGGGGTGACGCTGTCGTGGTCCGGACAGTTTGAATATCTGGAGCGGGCGACGGCGAAGCTGAAGATCGTCTTGCCGGTAACGTTAATGATTATCTTTGTCTTGCTGTTTATTACCTTTAAACGCGTCACTGATGCCCTGTTAATAATGGGGACATTACCCTTCTCATTGATTGGCGGCGTCTGGTTATTGTGGCTGCTGGGATATAACTTATCCGTTGCCGGGGCCGTTGGATTTATTGCGCTGGCCGGTGTTGCGGCGGAGTTCGGCGTTATTATGGTGCTCTATCTTAACCACGCGCTGGATAAATATCGTCAATGCGATCCGCAGGGAGGAAATAAGATGCTGCTGCGGGCAATTCATGAGGGGGCCGTGTTGCGCGTGCGGCCGAAGGTGATGACTGTCGCGACCATTATGGCGGGATTGTTGCCCATCATGTGGGGCAGTGGCAGCGGATCTGAGGTCATGAGCCGCATCGCTGCGCCGATGATCGGCGGCATGGTCACTGCGCCATTACTGTCGATGCTGGTCATTCCGGCAGTTTATTACTTGTTACACCGTCAACGCTAAGAACATGTACGCCGCAATATTGTTGCGGCGTAACATATTGTATTTAACCTGGAAATCATTAGCGGAATAAGGAGTTTTCGTTATATTTTCAGAATTAATCTGATTTCGTTAAGAGTTTATTCAGATATTCTGTTACAGACTATACGTCAATACGTAAAATGGAATACATACGGTGTCTGTAAAAAATAAATTTTTCATACTTTTCGCTATATTTTGTCAGTTTTCGGTGGTTTCCCTGACGCACGCAGCTCAGCAGTCCTGGTTCTCCGATTTTACCGACAACGTAAAGCAAACCTGGCAAGCGCCAGAGCATTACGATCTCTATGTTCCGGCTATTACCTGGCATGCGCGTTTTGCCTATGACAAGGTGAAAACCGACCGTTATAACGAACGCCCGTGGGGCGCTGGATTTGGTCAGGATCGCTGGGATGAAAAAGGCAACTGGCACGGCTTGTACCTGATGGCCTTTAAAGATTCGTTTAACAAATGGGAACCGATTGGCGGCTATGGTTGGGAGAAAACCTGGCGACCGCTGGCGGATGATAATTTCCGTCTCGGACTCGGTTACACTGCTGGCGTGACTGCACGCGATAACTGGCATTACATTCCGATTCCGGTGCTGTTACCGCTGGCTTCAATTGGCTATGGTCCGGCAACGTTCCAGATGACCTACATCCCAGGGACTTACAATAACGGAAACGTTTACTTCGCGTGGATGCGCTTTCAGTTCTGATTTTTGCCAGCGGATGATGCTCTGTGCAGTTCTTAAGCAGTACAAAAAATGCGGAATAAAGCGTCAAAGAACAAAACTTAGCGACATTTATCACTTTTTAGCGAATAACGACTGGACAAAGGTCGCCACAATTGATGTACTGATACCCGACACAGCATTTGTGTCGTTTTTTCATGTAAAGGTAATTTTGATGTCTAAGATTAAAGGTAACGTTAAGTGGTTTAATGAATCCAAAGGATTCGGTTTCATTACTCCGGAAGATGGCAGCAAAGACGTGTTCGTACACTTCTCTGCAATCCAGAGCAATGGTTTCAAAACCCTGGCTGAAGGTCAGCGCGTTGAGTTTGAAATCACTAACGGTGCCAAAGGCCCTTCTGCTGCAAACGTAATGCCTGTTTAATTCAGCTACGTAAGCAAGAGTTCCAAAACCCGCTGATAAAGCGGGTTTTTTTTTGCCTTCAGTTTGCGTTAACGGCTGAAAAGAGCCAGAAAGCCAGCGCAGTCATCGCAAACGATCCCAGCAGGTTAACTGCTACGTTCACCAACGCCCAACTGACACGACCTTCCTGCAACAAAAACACGACTTCAGCCGAAAAGGTGGAAAATGTCGTCAGCCCGCCACAGAATCCGGTGGTAAGCAGCACTTTCCACACCGGATCGATATGTGTCATTCGGTTGAACCACGCCAGCCCCATGCCAATAATAAATGCGCCCACCAGGTTGGCGGTTAATGTGCCAAGGGGAATGATCTGATGCGCTGGGTTTAGCTTCATGCTGAGCATCCAGCGCGCAACGCTACCTGTACCGCCACCGATAAATACCGCTAAAAGAAGTTGTAACACTGTGAAATCCTGCTATTTGATTTGTTAGAGTGTCGAGTTTAGCGTCACGGCCACTTTCTGGCTATAACGGCGCAGTGGAGGGAAAACGATGATTGTTGCAGCCGGGCAGTTTGCCGTTACACCGGACTGGAAAACTAATGCATTAATTTGTGTCGAATTGATGGCACAAGCGGCACAGCAACAGGCGTCGCTGCTGGTGCTGCCAGAGGCATTACTGGCCCGGGATGATGCTGACCCCCATCTTTCGGTAAAATCGGCGCAGAGGCTGGATGGCGGCTTTCTACGCGTGCTTCTTGAAGAGAGCCGCCGGAACAGCATGACCACCGTGCTGACGGTGCATGTGCCCTCCACGGAAGGCCGGGCGGTCAATACGCTGGTGGTGTTATGCCGGGGGGAGATCGTTGCACAGTACGCAAAGCTCCATCTCTATGATGCATTTAATATGCAGGAGTCGGCGCGGGTGGATGCAGGCAGCATTCTGCCACCGTTGATTAAGGTTGAAGGAATGCTGGTCGGGTTGATGACTTGTTATGATTTGCGGTTTCCGGAACTGGCGCTGGCACTGGCGCTTGCAGGCGCACAACTGCTGGTTCTGCCTGCCGCATGGGTGCGAGGGCCGCTAAAAGAGCAGCACTGGGCGACATTACTGTCTGCTCGTGCGCTGGATACCACCTGTTACATGGTGGCTGCGGGTGAGTGTGGCAACAAGAATATCGGACAGAGCCGGGTTATCGATCCGCAAGGCGTGACCATTGCTGCGGCAGCTGAAGCACCACAACTGATTTATGCTGAGGTCACGGCAGATCGCGTGACGCAAACACGAGAGAAACTTCCCGTGTTGCAGAACCGACGCTTTGCACCGCCGCAGCTCCTGTGATGTTTTTTTAAACAATGCTTGATTCATCTCGTTACAGATTGCTATTGTGTGCGCGCGTCAGATGACCGTTAATGAAGTCAGGTTATAATGACGTTTTATACAGCCTGTTTTACGAAAGAAGGTATCTATGGGTGAAATTAGTATTACCAAACTGCTGGTCGTGGCCGCGCTGGTTGTTCTGCTGTTTGGAACCAAGAAGTTGCGTACGCTGGGCGGCGATCTGGGCGCAGCCATCAAAGGCTTCAAAAAAGCCATGAATGATGACGACGCTACTAAGAAAGACGCTGACGAAGTGACAGCAGAAAAACTCACTCACAAAGAGTGAGCCGCCCCGACAGGCGAAAAAAAACCGGCGTAGAAGCCGGTTTTTTTGTCTGGAGTGTAAGCAGGTATTACTTCACTTCAATGCCTTTTGCCTGCAGGTCCGCGTGATAGGAAGAGCGAACGAACGGGCCGCACGCCGCATGGGTAAAGCCCATTGCCAGCGCTTCTTCTTTCATTTCGTCAAACTCATCCGGGCTGACATAGCGCTGAACCGGCAGGTGATGGCGGCTAGGCTGTAAATACTGCCCCAGCGTCAGCATCGTCACACCGTGGCGGCGCAGATCGCGCATCACGTCGATAATTTCAGCATTCGTTTCGCCAAGCCCTACCATCAAACCAGATTTGGTGGGGATCTCCGGATGCGCTTCTTTAAAACGCTCCAGCAGCTTCAGTGACCAGTTGTAATCCGCGCCTGGACGTACCTGGCGATAGATACGCGGCACGTTCTCCAGGTTGTGGTTAAAGACGTCTGGCGGCGTTGCGGTGAGGATATCCAGCGCGCGATCCATACGACCGCGGAAGTCCGGAACCAACGTCTCAATTTTGATGGATGGACTTTTTTCACGGATTGCGGTGATGCAGTCTGCGAAATGCTGTGCACCGCCGTCACGCAGATCGTCACGGTCAACGGAGGTGATGACCACATAACGCAGTGCCATATCGGCGATTGTCTGCGCCAGTTTTTGTGGTTCGTTAGCGTCAGGCGCCACCGGACGGCCGTGCGCCACATCGCAGAACGGGCAGCGGCGTGTACAGATGGCACCGAGGATCATAAAGGTGGCCGTTCCGTGGTTGAAACACTCAGCAAGGTTCGGGCAGGATGCCTCTTCGCACACAGAGTGCAGCCCATTTTTACGCATGGCTGCTTTGATCCCCTGGATACGGGAAGAGTCTGCCGGGAGTTTGATTTTCATCCATTCCGGTTTTCTCAACAGAGCTTCGCGCTCGGTTGCCACGTTTTTAACCGGGATAAGAGCCATTTTATCGGCATCGCGGTACTTAACACCGCGTTCCATCACAATGGGTTTACTCATAGCGTGCGTGTTCCAGTTGCGGATAACGAAGTAAGTATTTCAATTCAAGGGAATGTTGTATTTATCAACTATTTTTGAATTAACGTGCGCGCAGTATACCATTATCGGCGAGTAGAAAGCAGCCTGACAGCGGGGCAATTTGTAAAATAGTTGTTGTTTTGTGCCAAACGCCCAGCAAGCGTTAGCACTTTCACCAGGGGAGAACGGGCGTTAAAAAGCCCGTCGGATAACATTGATGACATTCTCCAGCACCGGATCGCGCAAACTCAATTTATTGTAATACAGGGAGATATCGAGCTGTTCGCTGCTAAGCGGCGAAAAATCGATTTCGACCAGCGGCCAGCAACCACTGAAGAGTTTGAACAAACGTGTCGGCATCAGGCCGAGCAGATCGCTGTTGCCGATCAGTGCTGCAATAGTAAACATATTGTAACTGCTAAAACTCACCTGACGTTCCGGAAAGAGATCCTGTACTCGCTGACGCAGCCCGCTCAGGTTTTGCCCTTCCAGCATCAGCAACGTGTGCTCATACTTTTGCAAAACCTCCTGGTTGATCGGCTCATTCAGACAAGGATGCCCTTTACGACACACCAGCATCATCCGGTCGCTATACAACACGTGATGATTGAGCGTGCGCGAGCTGGCAATATGCGTATCAATAATCAAATCCGTCTGGAACTGGCTAAGCTGGCTTTCCGCGTCGTTTACCGGAATATTACGCATCATCAGATGCGGCGCGCTCTCTTTAATAGCCTGAAAGATAGTCGGAATAACTAATGCGCCGATCGACGGTGGCGTGCCAATCGTAATGGTACGTTGTTTGTCGTAGCTACCGGTAAGATCCAACGCGCCAAGGATCGACTCCAGCCCCTGGCTGATATATTCATGTAAATGCGATGCATAGGCGGTCGGCGTAACGCCCTGGCCTTTACGAATAAAAAGCGGATCTGGAAATATTAAGCGCAGTTTCTGAATCGACTGGCTAATAGCTGAAGGCGTG
The DNA here is from genome assembly GCA_900109485.1 of Kosakonia sacchari. Lineage (GTDB taxonomy): Bacteria > Pseudomonadota > Gammaproteobacteria > Enterobacterales > Enterobacteriaceae > Kosakonia > Kosakonia sacchari_B. The sequence goes on from FOAY01000003.1 coordinate 37,384, forward strand.
AGGTTAAGCACTTTTGCCGCGTTAACGATCCCTTTATGAACATATACTGCCTCAAAAATCGTCAGTAAGTTGAGATCAATATTGCGCAGCGTCCGGAAGATTTGCGGCTTATCATCTTCAGGGCGCACGGTTATTCGCTTTTCCGGTTGGTTATTATTATCCACGCTTGTGCTCCATAATCATTCGCAATATGAATGATAGTTGAATTTGTTTTTTTAGTTGATTATTAATTTGAGTTAACATCCTGTCACGCATCATCATTACGTAGTTTTTCATCGTGATGCGAACATTGCGCTCAAAATTGCTGGCCTGAAGCACGCATACGAAGCCCGGAATAGCACCGTAATGCATATTTGCCAGACAAGGCAGGTAGGTTGAAAATAGAGAATAAGGCATCTGTTGTAAAGCGCTAACATGCCAATAAAATAACGACCCGCACGAAATGCGGGTCAAAATACATGATATATTAAGCATCCATATATTGATGGGGTGGATTGTTTAGTAACGCTAAAAATTGCTGAACAAGGATTGGCCTTATTTTCTCCACCCCAGTATTTTCCGTCAGTTGGCTGACCTGTATCATTTCCATCCCGGCATAGCCACACGGATTGATGCGCATAAACGGTGCCAGATCCATGTCGATATTTAATGCCAGCCCATGAAATGAGCAACCTTTACGGATACGTAAACCCAGCGAACAGATCTTCTTGCCCTGAACATAAACGCCTGGTGCGTCAGCACGCGCTTGCGCCTTGATACCCTGCGTTGCCAACGTGTTGATCACCGTATTTTCCAGTAACGTAACAAGTTCACGCACGCCAATTTTGCGGCGTTTCAGGTTGATAAGCACGTACATCACTTGCTGGCCTGGTCCGTGATAGGTCACCTGGCCGCCGCGGTCGCTCTGGATCACCGGAATATCGCCGGGTGCCAGAACGTGTTCAGCTTTACCGGCCTGACCCTGAGTAAACACCGGGTGGTGCTCTACCAGCCAGATTTCATCGGGCGTTGTATCGTCGCGGGTATCGGTGAAGTCATGCATTTGTTGGGACACTGGCTCGTAAGATTGCAGGCCCAGATTGCGGATAAGAATGGTGTCCTGAGACAAAACGGCATCTCCGGCGGAGAAAAGAGTGGGGGGAGTATATCACAGCGAAGACGTTACCCGAATGTTTCCGGGTAACGCCAAACGATTACAGAACCATACGCACAATTTCAATGTTGCCGAGTTCTTCGTACAACGTTTCAACCTGCTCAATATGGGTGGCAGTGATGGTGATGGATACCGAGTGGTAATTGCCTTTGCTGCTCGGTTTTACCTGCGGGGAGTAATCACCTGGCGCGTGGCGCTGTACCACTTCAACCACCAGATCAACCAGCTCTGGCTTCGCCAGACCCATCACTTTGTAAGTAAAGGGTGTCGGGAATTCAAGCAGTTCTTTGAGATTGGTTTTCATGTCAGCTCCGGCGTAAAAAATAATAACTCCTGCCGGTTGGGCAGGAGTTTTTCTGAGATGCTAAGTATATGGGGGCGGAAATCACACTTTCAAGTGTTCAATTTTTAACCAAACCAGTGATGGAACATCAATTTAATGTAATCAATGATTTTGCCGAAGAAATTGCCTTCCGGGATCTCCTGCAATACCACCAGCGGGCGTTGCTCGATGGTTTTGCCATCTAACTGGAAGTTAATGGAACCAACCACCTGGTTTTTCTGCAGCGGTGCGTGCAGTTCGCTGGTGTTCAGCACATAGCTGGCTTTCAGATCTTTCATGCGGCCGCGTGGAATAGTCAGATAAACGTCTTTATCGACGCCTAACGATGCGCGATCGCTGTCGCCAAACCAGGCTGGCTCGGAAGCGAACTCTTTACCGGCTTTCAGCGGACTGACGGTTTCAAAGAAGCGGAAGCCCCAGGTCAGCAGTTTTTTGCTTTCGGTTTCGCGGCCTTTAAAGGTACGACCACCCATGACGGCAGAGATCAGGCGCATCTGGCCTTCCGTCGCCGAAGCCACTAGGTTATAACCTGCTTTGTCGGTATGGCCGGTTTTGATACCGTCCACGTTCAGGCTGTTATCCCACAGCAGACCGTTACGGTTGGTCTGGCGAATGCCGTTAAAGGTAAACTCTTTTTCTTTATAGATGGCGTATTCGTTCGGTACGTCGCGAATGAGTGCCTGGCCAATCAGCGCCATATCGCGTGCGGAGCTGTACTGACCATCAGCGTCCAGACCGTGAACCGTCTGGAAGTGGCTGTTCTGCAAACCGAGCGCATTCACATAGCTGTTCATCAGACCGACGAACGCATCCTGGCTGCCCGCAACATAATCGGCCATCGCCACACAGGCGTCGTTACCGGATTGCAGGTTGATACCGCGAATCAACTGAGAAACCGGCACCTGCATGCCTGGTTTCAGGAACATCAGCGAAGAACCACGGAATACCGGGTTGCCGGTCGCCCATGCATCGTTACCGATAGTCACCAAATCGCTGTCTTTAAACTTGCCCGCTTTCATCGCCTGGCCGATGACATAGCTGGTCATCATTTTGGTCAGGCTCGCCGGATCGCGGCGCGCATCGGCGTTCTGTTCCGCCAGCACTTTACCGGAGTTGTAATCGATCAGGATGTAAGATTCCGCATCAATCTGCGGAACGCCTGGGATCATGGTTTTGATATTCAGGTCATCGGCATGGGCAGCGGTAAGAGATGCTGCAGCCAGCGCGGTGGTGAGCGCCAGGCGCTGCACAAAACGAACGGAAAAAGTGGTCTTCATGGTCGAACAACGACATCCGTGATGGAGTTAAAAAAAGTGCCTTACTATAGCAAAAGCTATATCGGCAGGCATCTGACTTTAAGCATGACTTTGTTAATGCTGCTTACACAAGCTGACAAAGTCAGACACCTTACCCAATTACTGCGCGCCAGTGATAAAAGATTGTAACTGCGCTTCATTTTGTAACCGCTGCTGCAACGCGCTGGCATCCGCTTTGGTGCTGAATGGTCCAAGCTGAACGCGCCATACCGCACCGTTCTGCGTTACACGGCCCGGTACAGAGAACTGCTGCGCCAGGCGCTGCTGGTACTGCTGCGCGCGAGCCTGATCGCTGACGGCGCCGACCTGCACCATATAGCCGCTGCTGGCGGCTGCTGTTGCGTTGCTGGCGGCGACAGAACTTTGCACATGCCCCTGGACAGAACCCGGCGCAGTAACCGGCGCAGTGCGGGTGGCTGGCATTGCGGTTTGCGTCACCTGAGTGGTGGTTTGCGCGACCGGCGTCGTGGTAGCCGTTGCGGCCGGTTGCGCTGTTTCACTGCCTTCCAGCACGCCGTTGGCGAGCGGCGTCGGTGCGCCGAGGAAGCCGCCGCTGCTTACCGGCGAGCCAGTGGCATCGTCGCTTTTTAGTGAATCGTTACTGATGGCCTGAACGTTGCCCTGCGGCTGTACAGGCTGTGGCGCGGAGGAGGCGCTGCCCAGACCGCCGCCGAGATCGGGACGCGCGGGCAGCACATAGGTTTGCTGCGCGACTTTAGTACAGACAGTGCCCGGCCCGGAAAGTGAACCATCCTGGGCGACGATAATCGGGTCGATACGCACTTTGGTGTTATTCGACGTGTTCAGGCGATCCGCTGCCGCGCGCGACAACGAGATTACCCGGTCGTTACCATACGGTCCACGATCGTTAATGCGGACCACAATCATGCGGCCGTTCGCCAGGTTGGTGATACGCGCGTAGCTTGGGATCGGCAGCGTCGGATGGGCTGCCGTCAGTTGCATAGGATCGAACGCTTCGCCGGAAGCGGTCAGATTGCTGCCCGGCTCAGCATCATAAATGGCGGCTAAACCGGCCTGGCTGAAACGGGAGGGATCCTGAACGATTTTGTAGCTCTTGCCGTCGCGCTCATAATCCTGGTTTGCCGTGGCGTTCGGTGCTTCGTAATGAGGCTCCGCGCCGCTGATTTCAACGACAGGACCAGTACACACCGCAGGTTGAGGCGCTACGGTCGTCTGCTGCTGACTACCATCATTTGAACATGCCGCCAGTAACCCCGCAGCTATGCAGATCCCCAGCCATTGCTTACGCATTGCGCACCTCTTAAACGTTCTTAGACAACATTTTCCTGTGAGTATGGATCGACATAACGATACCAAACCCGGCCATGAGTACGATCAGGGCTGATCCCCCGTAACTGATCAGTGGCAACGGTACGCCGACCACCGGCAGTATGCCACTCACCATACCAATATTTACGAACACATAAACGAATAAAATCAACATCAAACCGCCGGCCATGACGCGGCCAAAGGTGGTTTGCGCCCGCGCGGCAATCCATAACCCGCGCATAATCAGCAGCACATACAGCGCCAGCAAAATCAGAATTCCGATCAGCCCCAGCTCTTCCGCCAGCACGGCGAAGATAAAGTCGGTGTGGCGTTCGGGCAGGAACTCCAGCTGCGACTGCGTACCGTGCAGCCAGCCTTTACCGCTCAGGCCGCCGGAACCGATAGCAATTTTCGACTGAATAATATGGTAGCCTGCGCCGAGCGGATCGGTTTCCGGATCGAGCAACATCATCACGCGCTGGCGCTGATAATCATGCATCAGGAAGAACCACAGCACCGGAATAAACGCCGCCACCAGCACTGCTGCAATAGCGATCAGCCGCCAGCTCAGGCCGGAAAGGAACAGGACAAACAGCCCCGAGAGCACTACCAGAATCGAGGTACCCAGATCCGGCTGCGCCGCCACCAGCAGCGTTGGCAGAAAGATCAACGCCAGAGCAATAGCGGTATTTTTCAGCGAAGGCGGGCAAACGTCGCGGTTAATAAAGCGCGCCACCATTAGCGGCACAGCGATTTTCGCGATCTCGGAAGGCTGGAAACGGACAACGCCGAGATCGAGCCAGCGCTGCGCGCCTTTGGAAATCGCGCCGAAAGCATCCACCGCTACCAGCAAGATAATGCAGAAAATATACAGATAGGGCGCCCAGCCTTCATAGACACGCGGCGGCACCTGCGCCAGCACCACCATGATAACCAGCCCCATGGCGATCTGGCCGATTTTACGTTCGGTCATGCCAATGTCCTGGCCGCTGGCGCTCCAGATCACGATCGCGCTGTAAAACAGTAGCGCAAGGATGATAAGCAACATCGTGGGATCGATATGTATTTTGTCCCAGAACGATTTTTTGTTCGGATTATCCGTCATGATTATTGGTCCTCCGCCGCTGCCGTTGAGGGGTTTTCCGCTGGCAAATCCGTGTTGTTATCGCCAAGCATAATGTGGTCGAGGATCTGGCGCATAATGGTCCCGACAGCCGGTCCTGCGCCGCCGTTTTCCAGAATCACCGCGACGGCGACCTGAGGATTATCATACGGCGCAAACGCAGTCATCAGTTTATGGTCACGCAGGCGCTCAGCGATCCGGTGCGCGTTATAAGTTTCATTCGCTTTCAGGCCGAAGACCTGCGCGGTACCGGACTTGGCTGCAACCTTATACGGCGCATCGGCAAAGTATTTGTGGCCGGTCCCATTCGGGCGGTTCGCCACGCCGTACATGCCGTCTTTGGCGATCTCCCAGTAGCCGGAGTGAATATCGCCGACCGGCGGTTCGGCTGGCTGTTTCCACGGCACCTGTTGGCCGTTTTCCACCGTGCTCATCAGCAGGTGCGGCACTTTGACGATACCGTCGTTAATCAGGATCATCATTGCTTTATTCATCTGCAATGGCGTTGCCGTCCAGTAGCCCTGGCCAATCCCTACCGGGATGGTGTCGCCCTGATACCACGGCTTCTTAAAGCGTTTCAGTTTCCACTCGCGCGTCGGCATGTTACCGGAGCGCTCTTCCGACAGATCGACGCCGGTATAGTGGCCGTAACCAAATTTACCCATCCACTCCGACAGGCGATCGATGCCCATGTCATAAGCGACCTGGTAGAAGAAGGTATCAGCGGATTCTTCCAGCGCTTTGGTGACGTTCAGATGGCCGTGGCCCCATTTTTTCCAGTCGCGGTAGCGTTTATCAGAACCCGGCAACTGCCACCAGCCGGGATCGAACAGGCTGGTATTGCGGGTGATCGCGCCGGCGCTGAGCGCGGAAACCGCCACATACGGTTTCACCGTTGACGCCGGAGGGTAAACCCCCTGCGTGGCGCGGTTGATCAGCGGTGTGTTCGGGTCATTAAGCAGCGACGAATAATCTTTGCTGGAGATACCATCGACAAACAGATTGGGGTCGTAGCTCGGCATCGACACCAGCGCGAGAATGCTGCCGTTGCGCGGATCGGTGACTACCACTGCGGCACGACTGCCAGCAAGCAGTGTTTCGATGTACTGCTGCAATTTCAAATCTAACGTCAGGTAGATATCGTGCCCGGCCTGCGGCGGCACTTCTTTAAGCTGGCGGATAACGCGGCCGCGGTTGTTAACTTCAACCTCTTCATAACCAGTCTGTCCGTGCAGAACATCTTCGTAATAGCGCTCAATGCCCAGCTTACCGATATCGTGCGTGGCGGCATAGTTGGCCAGCTTGCCCTCTTTATCCAGCCGCTCAACGTCTTTATCGTTAATTTTCGAGACGTAGCCGATAACATGAGTCAGCGCGGAGCCGTAAGGATAGAAGCGGCGTTTGTAGCCTTTCACTTCCACGCCGGGAAAGCGGTACTGATTAACGGCAAAGCGCGCCACCTGCACTTCGGTCAGGTTGGTTTTTACCGGAATTGACGTGAAGCGGTGCGAACGCGAGCGCTCTTTTTTGAAGTTGGCAATATCGTCATCGGTCAGATCTACCACGTCGCGCAGGGCATCCAGCGTTTGCTGCACGTTATCGACCTTCTCCGGCATCATTTCGATCTGGTAAATGGTGCGATTAAGCGCCAGCGGCGTGCCGTTGCGATCGTAAATAATGCCGCGGCTTGGCGCGATGGGAACCAGTTTGATGCGGTTTTCGTTAGAACGGGTCTGGTAGTCCGCAAAACGGACGATTTGCAGGTTATAAAGGTTAGCGATCAGCACGCCGGTAAGCAGCAAAATCCCCGTAAAGGCGACCACCGCCCGGCGTATAAACAGCGCGGACTCAGCCGTATAGTCGCGAAAAGAATTCTGTAATTTCATCCGCTGCTTAATCTACCTAAGACTCGTCATTACTCACGGTGGTAAGGATGGTTGGTGGTAATACTCCATGCGCGATACAGGCTTTCAGCCACCAGCACGCGCACCAGCGGGTGCGGGAGCGTCAGCGCAGAGAGAGACCAACTTTGTTCTGCTGCCGCTTTGCAGGCGGGGGATAACCCTTCCGGGCCGCCGATAAGCAGACTGACGTCGCGTCCATCCTGCTTCCAGCGTTCCAGTTCATTTGCAAGCTGCGGCGTATCCCAGGGTTTGCCGGGGATATCGAGGGTGACGATGCGATTCTTGCCAGCAGCCGCCAGCATTTGCTCACCCTCTTTGTCGAGAATACGTTTGATATCTGCGTTTTTACCGCGTTTTCCTGCCGGGATCTCAATCAGTTCAAATGGCATATCTTTGGGAAAACGGCGCAGATATTCAGTAAAACCTGTCTGTACCCAGTCCGGCATTTTTGTGCCGACGGCGACCAGTTGCAGTTTCACGCATTAACTCCAGAGTTTTTCCAGCTCATACAGGCGACGGCTCTCTTCCTGCATTACGTGGACAATGACATCGCCCAGATCGACCACAACCCAGTCGGCGGCGCTTTCGCCTTCGACGCCCAGCGGCATCAGACCGGCGGCGCGGGATTCCTGAACCACATGATCCGCAATGGAAATCACATGACGAGTGGAAGTGCCGGTGCAGATAATCATGCAATCGGTGATGCTTGATTTGCCCTGCACGTCAATTGCAACGATGTCCTGACCTTTCAGGTCATCAATTTTGTCGATAACAAAATCCTGGAGTGCTTTACCCTGCAAGTGTTCCTCCTGGGTGAGTGAAAAATATACTGTTAATGAACGGCCTGACATTATACCTGAACTGCATCGATTGTCGGGACAAATGTCTGACCCGGCACTTTCAAAAGCGGGCTATCATCCCATCATGACCGTGTGATTGCATCGCCATTTTTGTAAAACAATTTCTGCGCGCGGAGGATAACAGCCTTGCATGGCGTGTCAATGACCGAATCACCACGTTGAATGGGATGGTTGAAAAACACGCTATTACTCATCAGCCCGCCAGACGGCGCGGCTATTAAGCACTCGCAGCGTGGCGAAATTGTCATGTATATCGATCATGCTCCAGCACCCTTGATCGACACGAAAATGCCATAGCGAGGCGGCGGGCATCTTTAACAGGCGGGCGATTAACAGGCTCAATACGCCCTGATGGCTCACCAACAGGATATTCTGCTGGTCCTTAATATCGGCCAGATGTGCGATAACTTGCTCAATACGCGCGGAAAATGCCTGAAAGCCTTCGCCATTGGTCGGGATGGCATTCTGCCAGTCATTGCACCAGGCGGCATAGTTCTGCGGATCTTCGCGCGCCAAATCGCGGTGATGGCGCATTTCCCAGTCGCCGAAGAACATTTCATTCAGTAACGGCGTGGTTTCAATGGTAATTTCCCGCCGCGCAAGAACGCGTCCCGCCGTCTGTTGCGCCCGCTCCAGTGCGCTGCACAGCACGCGATCAAAGGGGACCTCGCTGAGCAATTCACCCAGGGTTTGCGCCTGCGCCAGACCCTTGGGCGTCAGCGGAGTGGGGGTGTGGCCGCTGTAAAGCCCGGCAACGTTTGCTTCAGTTTCACCGTGACGTATCAGCCAGAGTCGCATCGTTATCTCCCGTCTGGATTACTGCGCAAAGTTTACCACGCTCCCTCAATCCACATCCCTTTTTCGTTTAAGATAGCGGCTTTAAGCAAGCGGAGAGAGCGATGTTTCATAGCGCACATGGCGGCAATACACGCGAGGCGGCCGCACTGCTGGGTATTGCCCCGGAGCAGTTACTGGATTTCAGCGCCAATATTAATCCGGCGGGTATGCCAGACTCTTTGCGGCATGCATTGCTGGAGAACATGGCGCTGGCCGAGCGCTATCCGGACGTGGAGTATCAGCGCCTGCATCAGGTGCTGGCGAAACATCATCAGGTTCCCACGTCATGGTTGCTGGCCGGAAATGGTGAGACGGAAGTGATTTTCGCACTGGTCAATGCGCTGGCGCCGCGTCGGGCGATGCTTATCACGCCAGGGTTTGCTGAGTATCGCCGTGCGCTGCGGCAGGCAGGTTGTGACATCGTCGATTTTCCGTTGCGCGAAGACGAGGGCTGGCAACTCACTGAACGCCTGCTGGAAGCGCTGACGCCGGATCTGGACTGCCTGTTTCTCTGCACGCCGAATAATCCGACCGGACTGCTGCCGGATGACGCGCTATTACAGGCCGTTTCGGCGCGCTGCAAGTCGTTGGGCATTCAGCTTATTCTCGATGAAGCGTTTATGGATTTTATCCCGCAACGCAGCGGCTTTATCCGGCATCTGGCGGGCAATCCGCATCTGTGGGTGCTACGCTCGCTGACCAAGTTTTATGCCATTCCGGGTTTGCGGCTCGGCTATCTGTTGGGCAGCGATGAACAAAAAGTGACGCAGATGCGCGCTGCGCAGATGCCGTGGTCAATCAATGCGTTTGCGGCGCTGGCGGGGGAGGTGATCCTGCATGACCATGCTTATCAGCAGGCGAGTTGGCAGTGGCTGGAGCGCGAACGCCCGCGTTTATTCGCCGCACTGAACGATCTTCCGGCCCTCACTGTCTGGCCTGGTATGGCGAATTACCTGTTTCTGCGCTGTGATGCGCCTGGGGTGGAATTACAGCGTACGCTGCTGGAACAGCATATTTTAATTCGTCGCTGTGCGAACTATCCGGGGCTGGATGAACGCTATTACCGCGTTGCGGTGCGCAGTAAAGAGGAAAATGATCGGCTGATTACGGCGATGCGCCGTGTGCTTCGCGGTACAACCCCTGCGCGTTGATATATTCCAGCACGGCGGCAGGCAGTAGATCATCACAGTTTTCGCCGTGTTCCAGCCGCTCACGGATAAGCGTTGCGGAGATATTGAACCACGGCGTTTCAGCCAGATAGATTTTTCCCGCAGGCTGCGTGTGCAATGCTTCGACATGCTGGGTGAGATGTTCATCAAGCCATTGCTGATGCTCTTCCTGCGCCATCTCCAGCGGGTAGCCGGGGCGGCGGCAGACAATCAAATGGCAGTTATCCAGGATGGTTTCGTAGTGGTGCCAGCTCGGGAAGGTAAGCAGTGAATCCTGACCGATGATAAACGCCAGTGGGCACTGTGGCCCTTGCTCCTCTCGCCACTCTTGCAGCGTTAGCGCGCTATAAGAGGGCGCGTCGCGGCGCAGTTCCCGCTCATCGAGGGTAAACAGCGGTTTGTCGGCGATGGCCAGTTCGAGCATGGTTTTGCGTTGCTGGCTGGTGGCTTCCGGCTGCGGACGGTGCGGCGGCACGTTATTGGGCATAATGATCACCCGTGACAGCCCAATCTGATTCGCCAGCGCTTCAACCGGCTTCAGATGCCCATAATGGACGGGATCAAACGTACCACCAAACAGTGCCTGCAACTGATTCATATCAACCATCAATAAAAACGTCTGCTAATGCCTTATGACAGAGTAGCAGAGAAAGCCCTTCCAGCTCGGCCCACACCGACTGACCAAAGTCCTGCTTCACAATCAGCTCAATGTGGCTGAGCAGATGCACCGCCTGGCGTAGCTGATCGGCACTCAGACGGTTCAGCGCATCGCCCATCATGCCACGGCGATTTTGCCAGACCCGATGTTTATCAAACAGCGTACGCAGAGGCGTATGCGCGGCGTGACGCTTGAGCGTGACCAGCAGCAGTAATTCGCGCTGCACCGTGCGCAGTAGGATCACCGGCTCGCATGCCTCCAGCCGTAACTGGTTCAGAATATGCAGCGCACGTTTGCTCTTGCCCGCGAGCAGCGCATCAACCCAGTGATACGGGGTAAAATGTGCTGCGTCGTTCACTGCCTGCTCCACGCGCGGCAGCGTTAATTTGCCATCCGGCCACAGCAGCGACAACCGTTCAAGTGCCTGCGCCAGCGCCAGCAGATTGCCTTCGTAGCAATAGCAAAGCAGCTGATTTGCGGCGTCATCCAGCTCCAGCTTGTTTTGTTTCGCCCGCGCGGCGACCCAGCGGGGAAGATTCGCCTGTTCTGGCGTCTGGCAGCTAATCTGCACGGCGTGGTTATTCAGTTGCGTCAGCCATGCTGCGTTTTCCTGCGCTTTCGTCAACTTGTTGCCGCGTACGATCAGGATCAGATCTTCATGCAGCAACGAAACCAGCTTTGCCAGTTGTTCATTCATGGCGGCGTTTGGGCCGTTCTCTGGCAACAGCAACAGTAGGGTTTGACGACTGGCAAACAGGCTGAGTGCCTGGCAGATGGAAAAAATAGCGTCCCAGTCGGTGCTGGCATCCAGTGTAAACGTGTGATGTTCGCTGAAGCCTTGTGTGGCGGCAACCTGGCGTACGGCGTCCTGACTCTCCTGCAACAGCAGTGGATCGTTACCGAGGAGCAAATACGCCGCGCGCAGCCCTTCATTGAGCTGCGCGCGGAGTTGTTCCGGATACAACCTGAGCATTAGCTACCCGGCGTGACGGAAACAGAGGGAGAGGACGGTGCCTGGGTGTTATGCGTCTCAGCGGCATCAGCCGTGTGGACGCTCGGCAGTTTGCGAATCAGTTGCTCTGCTGCTTTGTCGTACATTTCCTGAATAATAATGTCCTGCTCGGCGGCTTTCGCCAATGCCGTTTGCGGGTTATCAAAGAATGAACGGTACACTTTTGTACTGATCGGGTAGATATCATGCCCCGGGATCAGCACGCTGGCGTTTGCGGTCAGCACCATTTGATACTCTGCAGTACGGCCGTTCTGGAAGATCGACGCCGTATCGCGTGCAAACGTCACCGCGCCCAGACGCAACGAAGGCACATCCTGACGCAGCGTGCTTTTCTCCAGCAGTTCGACACCGTTCAGGCGCAGCTGGTTACGAATGGCACGGCTCAGCGGACCGTTCGGATCGCCGGAATCGAAAATCATCGTTTTCATTTCACCCGGAACCTGCGTGGTGTTACGCAAATGCCAGCCACATCCGGCGGTGACCAGCACCGCCAGTGACAATAACAATGTTGCCAGATATCGCACGCTTCCTCCCGCGCTTAGCCAACGACCAGATTCAGCAGTTTACCCGGTACGTAAATCACTTTACGCACGGTAACGCCATCAAGATACTTCGCCACCAGATGTTCCTGGCCAGCGCGTTCACGCACCTGTTCTTCGGTGGCGTCCACGGCAACGGTAATTTTACCACGCACTTTGCCGTTTACCTGGACGACAACCAGCGTGGTGTCTTCCACCATTGCTTTTTCGTCCGCTACCGGCCACGGTGCATTATCGATATCGCCTTCGCCGCCCAGCTCCTGCCACAGCGTAAAGCTGGCGTGCGGTGTGAACGGGTTCAGCATACGAACCACGGCCAGCAGGGCTTCCTGCAGCAGCGCGCGATCCTGCTCGTTTTCCTGCGGCGCTTTCGCCAGTTTGTTCATCAACTCCATGATCGCTGCGATCGCGGTGTTGAAGGTCTGACGACGGCCGATATCATCGGAAACTTTAGCAATGGTTTTATGAACATCGCGGCGCAGCGCCTGCTGCTCGTCGTTCAGCGCAGCCAGATCCAGTGCGGCAACCGCGCCTTTGCTGGTGTGCTCGTAAACCAGTTTCCATACGCGTTTCAGGAAGCGGTTCGCCCCTTCCACGCCGGATTCCTGCCACTCCAGCGTCATATCAGCCGGGGAAGCGAACATCATGAACAGACGAACGGTATCCGCGCCGTAACGTTCAACCATTTCCTGCGGGTCGATACCGTTATTTTTCGACTTGGACATTTTGCTCATGCCGGTGTAAACCAGCTCATGGCCTGCCGAATCTTTCGCTTTCACGATACGGCCTTTGTCGTCGCGCTCAACGATCGCGTCTTTCGGGGAGACCCAGTTACGCTCGCCGTTTACGCCAACGTAATAAAACGCATCCGCCAGCACCATACCCTGACACAGCAGCTGTTTAGCCGGTTCGTCAGAGTTCACCATGCCCGCGTCGCGCATCAGTTTATGGAAGAAGCGGAAGTAGAGCAGGTGCATGATGGCGTGTTCGATACCGCCAATGTAAATATCAACCGGCAGCCAGTAGTTCGCCGCATTCGGGTCGAGCATGCCTTCGCTGTACTGCGGACAGGTATAACGCGCGTAGTACCAGGACGACTCCATAAAGGTGTCGAAGGTATCGGTTTCACGCAGCGCTGGCTGACCGTTAACGGTCGTTTTCGCCCATTCCGGGTCGGCTTTGATCGGGCTGGTGATACCGTCCATGACCACATCTTCCGGCAGGATCACCGGCAGTTGATCTTCCGGCGTCGGAATCACTGTACCGTCTTCGAGGGTGACCATCGGAATCGGCGCTCCCCAGTAACGCTGACGGGAAACGCCCCAGTCGCGCAGACGGAAGTTCACTTTACGTTCGCCCACGCCTTTCGCTGCCAGCTTGTCGGCAATCGCGTTGAAGCCTTCTTCAAAGCTCAGACCGCTGAACTCGCCAGAGTTGAACAGCGTGCCTTTTTCAGTCAGTGCCTGCTCAGACAGATCCGGCTCTGAACCGTCCGCTGCCAGGATGACCGCCTTGATCGGCAGACTGTATTTGGTGGCAAATTCGTAGTCACGCTGATCGTGACCCGGAACGGCCATGACCGCGCCGGTGCCGTACTCCATCAGTACGAAGTTTGCCGCCCAGACTGGGATGGCTTCGCCGGTCAGCGGATGAATTGCTTTAAAGCCGGTAGCAACGCCTTTTTTCTCCATCGTCGCCATATCGGCTTCCGCTACTTTGGTATTGCGGCATTCGTCGATGAAAGCGGCCAGCTCTGCGTTATTGGCGGCGGCTTTTTGCGCCAGCGGGTGACCTGCGGCAACGGCCAGATAGGTCGCGCCCATAAAGGTATCCGGACGGGTCGTATAGACCGTCAGCTTCTGGTCACTGCCCTGAACATCAAAGGTGATTTCCACGCCTTCGGAACGGCCAATCCAGTTGCGCTGCATGGTTTTCACGGTATCCGGCCAGTGATCCAGATTATCCAGGTCGTTCAGCAGTTCGTCGGCGTAGGCGGTGATTTTGATAAACCACTGCGGGATCTCTTTACGCTCAACTTTGGTATCGCAGCGCCAGCAGCAGCCGTCGATAACCTGTTCGTTCGCCAGTACGGTCTGGTCGTTCGGGCACCAGTTCACCGCAGAAGTTTTCTTGTAAACGAGACCTTTTTTGTACAGTTCGGTGAAGAACTTCTGTTCCCAGCGGTAGTATTCCGGGGTGCAGGTCGCCAGCTCGCGGCTCCAGTCGTAGCCAAAGCCCAGCATTTTGAGCTGGTTCTTCATGTAGGCGATGTTGTCGTAAGTCCACGGCGCTGGCGCCGTGTTGTTTTTCACCGCCGCGCCTTCCGCAGGCAGACCGAACGCATCCCAGCCAATCGGCTGCAATACGTTTTTACCCAGCATGCGCTGGTAGCGAGAAACCACATCGCCGATGGTGTAGTTACGGACGTGGCCCATGTGTAGTCGGCCAGAAGGATAGGGAAGCATCGACAGGCAATAGTATTTCTCTTTGCTCTCGTCTTCAGTGACTTCGAATGTGCGTTTCTCTTCCCAGTGACGCTGTACTTTGGATTCTATCTCTTCCGGGCGGTATTGCTCTTGCATGGCAGCCAGTAGTCCTGTTTTTGCTACAGCTACAGATGTAGCGTTTGTTACGTGGTTTTTCAGATCGGCATAGCATAGCCCAAACGTCAGCCTCAAAACAGCCTTTCCGCGAGCCGGGAATGAAATAGCCCGGCGCTTTTGCGGTTAACTTTTTGCCAACAGTGCGGTGCAGTCGGCACTGTGTACGGTAAATAACGTCTACCATTAGAGAGAGTTACTGAACCGGGAGGCGAAACGATGAACAAGGTTGCTCATTTTTACCGTGAACTGGTAGCGACGTTAACCGAACGTTTGCGCAATGGAGAGCGCGATATTGACGCATTAGTTGATCAGGCGCGCCAGCGCGTCGCACAGACCGGTGAGTTAACTCGCACCGAGATTGACGAATTGATGCGGGCTATCCGCCGCGATCTCGAAGAGTTTGCCCGCAGCTATAACGAAAGTCAGGAAGAGGTGACGGATAGCGTCTTCATGCGGGTAATTAAAGAGAGTATCTGGCAGGAACTGGCGGATATCACCGATAAAACGCAGCTTGAATGGCGCGAAGTATTCCAGGATCTCAATCATCACGGCGTCTACCACAGCGGTGAAGTGGTGGGGCTGGGGAATCTGGTATGCGAGAAGTGCCACTTCCACCTGGCGGTATATACCCCGGATGTGTTGCCGCTGTGTCCGAAATGCGGGCACGATCAGTTCCAGCGACGCCCCTTTGAACCTTAAGGAAAAAACGCCTGCCGGTACTGGCAGGCGTTAATTTGTTAATGCAGGATTTTGGCGAGGAAATCTTTTGCCCGTTCGGATTTTGGATTACTGAAGAAAGCGTCTTTCTCTGAATCCTCAATGATTTTCCCTTCATCCATAAAGATCACACGGTTTGCCACTTTGCGGGCAAAGCCCATTTCGTGGGTCACCACCATCATTGTCATCCCTTCGTTTGCCAGTTCGACCATCACGTCCAGCACTTCGTTGATCATCTCCGGATCGAGCGCTGACGTCGGTTCATCAAACAGCATCGCCACCGGATCCATACACAGAGCGCGGGCGATTGCCACACGCTGCTGCTGACCGCCGGAGAGCTGTGCCGGGAATTTGTTGGCGTGCGCCGACAGCCCAACACGCTCAAGCAGCTTTAAGCCTTTTTCCCGTGAGGCGGCTTTGTCACGCTTCAGCACTTTGACCTGCGCCAGCGTCAGGTTGTCGATAATCGACAGATGCGGGAAGAGTTCAAAATGCTGGAATACCATGCCGACATGCGAACGCAGTTTTGCCAGATCGGTTTTCTTATCGTTCACCTGGGTGCCGTTGACGATGATTTCGCCTTTCTGCACCGGCTCCAGGCCGTTAACGGTTTTAATCAGCGTGGATTTACCGGAACCCGACGGGCCGCACACTACCACCACTTCGCCTTTTTTCACTTCGGTGGAGCAGTCGGTCAACACCTGAAAGTGGCCATACCATTTAGAAACATTTTTCAGGGAAATCATTAGACGGTCCTTTTCTTCAGCCAGCTGACCAACAGCGAAGCACTGAGACTGATAACAAAATACACGGCGCCAGCAAACAGGATCATTTCGACCTGCGTGCCATCACGCTCGCCAATGGTGGATGCCGTACGGAAGAAGTCCGCGAGGCTCAGGACATACACCAAAGAGGTGTCCTGGAACAGTACGATCCCTTGCGTTAACAGCAGCGGAACCATGGCGCGAAACGCCTGCGGCAGGATGATTAACTGCATTGACTGCCAGTGCGTCATACCCAACGCCAACGCGGCGCTGGATTGCCCGCGCGAGATACTCTGGATACCGGCGCGGATAATTTCCGAATAATAAGCCGCTTCGAACATGGAGAACGCCACCATTGCCGAAATCAAACGGATATCGGTTTGCGGCGACAGGCCCAGCACGTTTTGCAGGAAACCCGGCACAATCAGGTAGAACCACAGCAGTACCATCACCAGCGGAATGGAGCGGAAGACGTTCACGTAGCTTTTGGCGAACCAGCGCAGCGGCGCAAACGTCGACAAACGCATTACTGCCAGCAGGGTGCCCCAAACAATCCCGAACACGATGGCGGTCACGGTGATTTTCAGCGTGATCACCAACCCGTTCAGCAGATAGGGCAGAGAAGGAACAATTGAACTCCAGTCAAAATCGTACATGTTTATTTGCCTCCCATATTGCCCGGCAGGCGAATTTTGCGTTCTACCAGCGTCATCACCAGCATAATGACCGCGTTAATCAGGACATAGGCTACGGTGATGGCAGTAAAGGATTCCCACGCGTGCGCAGAGTAATCCAGCAGTTTCCCTGCCTGCGCCGCCATATCGACCAGGCCGATGGTAGAGGCGATAGCGGAGTTTTTCACCAGGTTCATCATTTCGGACGTCATTGGCGGCACGATCACGCGATACGCATTCGGCAGCAGCACATAACGATAGGTTTGCGGCAGCGTCAGCCCCATTGCCAGCCCGGCGTTCTTTTGACCGCGCGGCAGCGACTGGATCGCCGCCCGCACCTGTTCGCATACACGAGCGGCGGTGAACAGCCCCAGACAAACCATTGAAGAGATGAAAAATTGGATGTTTGGATCAAGCTCCTGTTTGAACCACATGCCGATATTTTCCGGCAACAGTTCCGGTACCACCAGATACCATGCAAAGAACTGCACGATCAGCGGAACGTTACGGAACAGTTCGACATAGACGGTGCCAATGCCGGACAGGAAACGGTTAGGGACAGTTCGCAGGATGCCAAACAGTGAACCGACAAGAAAAGCGATAATCCAGGCCGCGATGGAAAGTGCGATAGTGACCTGAAAACCACTCCATAGCCAGCCAAGATAGGTGGTGTTGCCGAACGGGGCTTGTTGCAGGAATATTCCCCAGTTCCAGTCTATGGACATAAATCTACTCCGGAAAAAAAAGGGTAGCAGCGCTACCCTCGAAGATTGTATGAAGAGCGAGTTTTCGCGCTGAGTGGGGAACGACCATTCAACGTATAGTCTGTCCGTGCTACTTCGACAATCGAGAGGGCAGGTAAACCCGCCCCTAATGGTTTTAATTAGTTAAGAGCTTTGTCATTCGGTGCTTTGAACAGCGCTTTCATGTCGTCAGACAGCGTAAAGTTCATGTTCATGTTTTTTGGCGGAATTGGGCTTTTAAACCATTTCTCGTAGGACTTCTCTGCCGCGCCGGAGGTTTGCAACTGAGCAATGGTGTCATCCATCAGCTTTTTAAACTCCGGATCGTTTTTACGCAGCATGCAGCCGTACGCTTCGTGGGACTGCGGCGTACCGACGATTTCCCAGTTGTCGGGTTTCTTCGCTTTCGCGCGTTCACCCGCCAGCAGAGCATCATCCATCATAAAGGCCACAGCACGGCCGCTTTCCAGCGTACGGAAGGAGTCGCCGTGGTCTTTCGCGCTGATGATGCGCATGTCCATTTTCTTCTCATCATTCAGTTTGTTGAGCAGAATTTCGGACGTGGTACCCGAGGTCACAACGACCGCTTTGCCTTTCAGGTCTGCGAAATCTTTGATCGGGCCGCCTTTTTTGGTCAGCAGACGCGTACCGACCACGAAAATGGTGTCGGAGAAAGCCGCTTGTTTTTGACGTTCAAGGTTGTTGGTGGTGGAACCGCACTCAAAATCGAAAGTGCCGTTTTGCAGCAGCGGAATACGGTTCTGCGACGTGATGGGGATCAGCTTAACGGCCAGATCCGGCTTATTCAGTTTTTTCTTCACCGCTTCAACGATAGCGTTGGAGTAATCCTGTGAGTAGCCGACCACTTTCTGTTCATTGTCGTAATAGGAGAACGGTACGGAAGATTCACGGTGACCCACGACGATAACGCCGTTTTTGGCAATTTTATCCAGCGTCGTTTGCTGCTGAGCAGCCGCATCGGCAGGTTTTGCATCTTCAGCATGAACCAGACCGGCGGACATTCCCATCACCAGCATCGCGGCGGCCAGTTTACGTAATTGCATATCCAGACTCCTTTATCGTCAGCGCCAGAGACGCATTGATACCCGTTGTGTATGTTGTGTTTTTTATAGACTGCGACATTTTCGTGCAGTGTCGTGTGTGTTTGTTACATTTAGTCTGGCTTAATGTAAAGATTTTGCTGCGGTATTGTTTATTTTTGCGAGGCGCGCCGCACCGTTTAAAGGCAAAAATCTTCCATTGCACCAAACTGGTGCTGCTAATGTTCCCTGCCGGTGCGACTTTGTTGCACATAAGCGGATTTCATAGCTGCATGATATGTATAAGCAAATGGCATGCCAAAACGGGTTTACGTCAGATGGTAGTTGTAGGCCGGATAAGCGCAGCGCCATCCGGCAATCATGACCGGAGGCGCTTTATCGCCGGATGGCGCTGCGCTTATCCGGCCTGGGGGGAAGGCGATTAACGGCGGCGCTGGCGCAGGCTCATCACCACGGCGGCAAAGCCGAAGAGGGCGGAGAGGATCCACACCGGCCAGTTACCTGCGCGTGCGTACGGTGTCAAACCGGATGTCGGCGTGACGCTGGTGGTGAGCACCTCGCGGGTAAATTGCGGGATCATCGCCTGAATCTCGCCCTGCGGGCCAATCACTGCGGTGATGCCATTGTTGGTGCTGCGCAGCAGAGGACGCGCCAACTCCAGCGCGCGCATACGCGCCATCTGGAAGTGCTGCCACGGGCCGATAGACTTGCCGAACCACGCATCGTTAGAGATGGTCAGCAGGAAATCGGTATCCGGGCGGAAGTTATCACGCACCTGCTCGCCAAGGATGATCTCGTAGCAGATGGCCGCCGTCAGCTTCAGACCATGCGCCGTCAGCGGCGGCTGCACATACGATCCGCGGCTGAATGAGGACATCGGCAGATCGAAGAATGGCGCCAGCGGGCGCAGAATCGACTCCAGCGGTACGAATTCGCCAAACGGCACCAGATGGTTCTTGTTGTAGCGATCGGAGGAGCTGTAGCTGTAAGCGCTATCTTTACCCAGCGTGATGATGGTGTTGTAGGTATCGTAACGGTTTTGCTGATTCAGCCGCGCATCGACAATGCCGGTGATAAGCGTACTGTCATGCGCCCGCAGCAGATCATCCATGGCGGTTAAAAAGCGCTGCTGATTAATCTCCAGATCCGGAATAGCGGACTCCGGCCAGATGATCAGTTGCGATTTACCCATCACCTGCGCGGTGGCGTCGCTGTAGATTTTCAGCGTGTTGAACAGCTGTTTTTCGTCCCACTTCATCGCCTGGGGAATATTCCCCTGTACCAGCGAAACCTGCGTGGTGCGCTGTGGCAGCAACTGATACCACTGGATATAGCGCAGCGGGAACGGCAGGGCGAACAACAGCACCGCAATCACTAACGGACGCCAGCTTTTGTTCACCAGCGCCAGCACCAGCAGGCCGCTAACGACCATCAGCAGGAAGTTGATGGCTTCGACGCCCATCAGCGGCGCCAGCCCTTTCAGCGGGCCGTCAATCTGGCTGTAGCCAAACTGCAACCACGGGAAACCGGTGAGCACCCAGCCGCGCAAAAATTCGGTAATTTGCCATACCACGGGTGCGGCGACAGCCACGCGCAGCCAGCTGGTTTGCGGCCACAGGCGTGACAAAATTCCGGCGAACAGACCGGTATACAGCGATAAATAGACGGCCAGCAGTACCACAAGGAAAACATTGACCGGGCCAGGCATACCGCCAAACTGCGCGATACTGACGTAAACCCAGTGCACGCCGCTACCAAACAGCCCCAGCCCCCAGAAATAACCAATCCAGGCGGATTGTAGCGGCCGACGATTGAGGGTTAACCCTTGCAGACCCATCAGAGAGATAAGGGCTGCCGGCCAGAAGTCATAAGGAGAAAAAGCCAGCGTTCCGCTGGCTCCGAATAACAGCGCCAGCAGCAGACGCACGCGCTGGCGCTCAAACAGTGAGGCAAATACCATTTACATTACTCATCCAGTTTCGGTTGCGGCGAATCATCCGGCATTCTGACATGGACCTGAATAATACGTCGGCTGTCGGCCATAGCGACTTTGAATTGGTAACCATCAATGTCAATCGCTTCTCCGCGCGCCGGGAGATGACCAAAGGCCTGCATCACCAGCCCGCCGATGGTGTCCACTTCTTCATCGCTGAAGTGGGTGCCGAAGGTTTCATTGAAGTCTTCAATCGGCGCCAGCGCGCGCACCGTCCAGGTATGACGGCTGAGCTGGCGGAAGTCGATATCCTCTTCTTCGTCGTACTCATCTTCAATTTCGCCGACGATCAGCTCCAGAATGTCTTCAATCGTCACCAGACCGGAAACACCACCAAACTCATCAATCACGATTGCCATATGGTAGCGCTGGGAACGGAACTCTTTCAGCATGCGATCCACACGCTTACTTTCCGGTACCACCACTGCCGGGCGTAACACCTTTTCCATGCTGAAGGCTTCGGCATCGCTGCGCATAAAGGGCAGCAAATCCTTGGCCATCAGAATCCCTTCGATATGATCTTTGTCTTCGCTGATCACCGGGAAACGCGAGTGGGCAGACTCGATAATGACATCGAGGCATTCGTCCAGCGTCTGGTTGCGTTTCAGGGTGATCATTTGTGAACGGGGGATCATGATGTCGCGCACGCGCTGGTCCGCGATATCCATCACCCCTTCAAGCATGTCGCGCGTATCGTTGTCGATAAGCTCGTTTTGCCCGGAGTCTCGGATCAGAGCCAGTAATTCGTCACGGTTTTTCGGTTCGCCGTGGAAAAGCTGGCTTAGTAAAAGGGAGAAGAATCCCTTCTTGCTGTTGGTTGTGTCGCTACTGTGTGAGTTATCGTCGCTCATGGCGTCGTGTGGGTTCTCATGTTGGTTAATTTGTCGCTCGTCACGCGTAAACTCAGCGCCGGACGGCAGTTAAGAGTGGATACGCAGGCTTTCCGGTTACTCTTTCTCGGAAATGTACGGATCCTCATAGCCCAGAGCAAGCATTATCTCTGTCTCGATCCCTTCCATTTCTTCCGCTTCATCGTCTGCAATATGGTCGTAACCGAGCAGGTGTAGACTACCGTGCACAACCATGTGCGCCCAGTGCGCATCCAGCGGTTTACCTTGCTCCTGCGCTTCCTGTTCCACCACCTGGCGGCAGATAATCAGATCGCCGAGCAGCGGCATTTCGATGCCCGGCGGCGCTTCAAAAGGGAACGAAAGCACATTGGTCGGCTTATCTTTCCCGCGATAAGTCAGATTCAGTTCGTGGCTTTCCGCGTTGTCGACCAGGCGAATGGTGACTTCCGCTTCTTCCTGAAACTGCGGGATAACCGCGTCCAGCCATTTCTGAAACTGCGTTTCTTCCGGCAGGCCGCTGTTATCTTCACACGCCAACTGTAAATCGAGGATCACCTGACTCATTTCTGTTCCTGCTCCTGCGCTTCGCGCTTACGTTCGGCAGCCAGTTCTGCTTTACGTTTCTGTTCGGCTTCTTCCCATGCTTCATAAGCGATAACGATGCGGGCAACGACCGGATGGCGGACCACGTCTTCGCTCTGGAAGAAGTTAAAGCTAATTTCATCGACATTCGCCAGCACTTCAATCGCATGGCGCAGGCCGGATTTGGTATTGCGCGGCAGGTCGATTTGCGTAATGTCGCCGGTGATCACCGCTTTCGAGTTAAAGCCGATACGCGTCAGGAACATCTTCATCTGTTCGATGGTGGTGTTCTGGCTTTCATCAAGAATAATGAAGGCGTCGTTTAGTGTTCGCCCGCGCATGTAAGCCAGCGGCGCAACTTCAATGACGTTGCGCTCAATCAGTTTCTCCACGCGTTCGAAACCGATCATTTCAAACAGCGCGTCATACAACGGACGCAGATACGGGTCCACTTTCTGGCTGAGATCGCCTGGCAGGAAGCCCAGTTTTTCCCCCGCCTCAACCGCCGGACGCGTCAGCAGAATACGGCGCACTTCCTGGCGCTCCAGCGCATCCACCGCCGCCGCAACCGCAAGGTAGGTTTTCCCCGTACCCGCCGGGCCAACGCCGAAGGTGATATCGTGATCGAGTATATTGGCGACGTATTGCGCCTGGTTTGGCGTACGCGGTTTAATCACGCCACGCTTGGTTTTGATATGGATAGCTTTGCCGTAGTCCGGTACGCTCTCGGCGCTCTGTTCCAGCACGCGGGCTTCTTTGATCGCCAGATGAATTTGTTCCGGTTCGATATCCTGCGTCTGACCGCGCATTGGCGCAGTATCGACATACAGCGTGCGCAGAATGTCGGCCGCAGCGGTGACGCAGATTTCACGCCCGGTGAGTTTGAAGTGATTATCGCGACGGTTGATTTCGATGCCCAGTCGCCGCTCCATTTGTTTGATGTTGTCGTCAAACGGGCCGCACAGACTTAGCAGGCGTGCGTTGTCCGCTGGCTCAAGGGTAATTTCACGCGTATCTATGTTCAAACTGTTCCTCTTTTCAGTGTGTCGCGGGCTCTGCCCATCAGGGAATTATTCACGGCATATTAAGAAGTCGCAAGCATAGCGCATGATGTTGGGGCAGGCAGGGGAAAAGCAAGGCCTGCCAGAAATGGCAGGCCAGTGGCATTACGGCTGGTACGTGCCAACGCCGAGGTCGTTCTCTTTACGCGTACGGGCAATCACCGATTCCGGGGATTCCACGACGCGCAGACCCATTTCGTCTTCGGTGCGGACCAGTACGCCGCGCAGGGAGTTTGGATAGACATCAACGATTTCCACATCGACGAATTTGCCGATCATCTCCGGCGAGCCTTCAAAATTCACCACGCGGTTATTTTCGGTACGACCGGACAGCTCCATGACGTTCTTGCGTGAAGTGCCCTCTACCAGAATGCGCTGGGTAGTGCCGAGCATACGCCGGCTCCAGGCCATTGCCTGCTGGTTAATGCGCTCCTGCAGAATATAGAGGCGCTGTTTTTTCTCCTCTTCCGGCACATCGTCCACCATATCGGCGGCCGGCGTCCCCGGACGTGCAGAGAAGATAAAGCTGTAGCTCATGTCGAAATTGACATCGGCGATCAGCTTCATGGTCTTTTCGAAATCGTCAGTGGTTTCGCCTGGGAAGCCAACGATAAAGTCGGAACTTATCTGGATATCCGGGCGCGCCTCGCGCAGCTTGCGAATAATTGCTTTATATTCCAGTGTAGTGTGCGTACGACCCATCATGTTCAGCACACGATCGGAGCCGCTCTGCACTGGCAGATGCAGGAAGCTCACCAGCTCCGGCGTATCACGGTAGACATCAACGATATCGTCGGTGAATTCAATCGGGTGGCTGGTGGTGAAACGGATACGGTCGATGCCGTCGATCGCGGCGACCAGACGCAGCAGTTCCGCAAAGGTACCGGCGCTGCCGTCGAAGTTCTCACCGCGCCAGGCGTTAACGTTCTGGCCGAGCAGGTTCACTTCACGCACGCCCTGTGCCGCCAGTTGGGCGATTTCAAACAGGATGTCGTCAGACGGGCGGCTAACTTCTTCGCCACGGGTGTAAGGCACCACACAGTAAGTACAGTATTTGTTGCAGCCTTCCATGATAGAGACAAAGGCGGTCGGGCCTTCGGCGCGCGGCTCCGGCAGACGATCGAATTTTTCAATTTCCGGGAAACTGATATCGACGACCGGGCTACGGTTGCCACGCACGGAGTTGATCATCTCCGGCAGGCGATGCAGCGTTTGTGGCCCGAAAATAATATCAACGTAGTGGGCGCGCTGACGAATGTGATCGCCCTCCTGGGAGGCTACGCAGCCGCCGACGCCGATAATCAGATCGGGGTTTTTCTCTTTCAGCAGCTTCCAGCGACCCAGTTGATGGAAAACTTTTTCCTGAGCCTTTTCGCGGATCGAGCAGGTATTGAGCAGCAGCACGTCCGCCTCTTCCGCCACCTCGGTTAGTTGATAGCCGTGTGTGGCATCCAGCAGATCGGCCATCTTCGATGAATCGTATTCATTCATCTGACAGCCCCAGGTTTTAATGTGGAGTTTTTTGGTCATCGACTTGCTCTTGCTTAAGTTCATATACCCCGAGTATGACGGGTATAAGCCAGGATTGCAGGCCGCGTATTGTAATGCTTTGGTCGCGTGCTGACCAGTATGACGGATGTCAGACGCAAGCGAGAAAAAATCCGGTAAACTTAAGGGATTCTCGTTTAAGGAAAATTAGCCATGACACATCACACTGAAGTCGCCGTCGTTGGCGGTGGCATGGTCGGCGGAGCGCTGGCGCTGGGGCTGGCGCAACATGGATTTACCGTTACGGTGATTGAACAGCATGCGCCGCCCGCGTTTGATGCGGCGGTGCAGCCGGATGTGCGTATTTCGGCGATTAGCGCCGCATCGGTGGCGTTGCTGCGCGGGTTGGGTGTCTGGGAACGTGTGCAGGCGATGCGCTGCCATCCGTATCGCCAGCTGGAAACCTGGGAGTGGGAAAACGCCCATGTGATATTTGACGCCCGCGAACTGAAATTGCCGCTGCTCGGTTATATGGTTGAAAACAATGTCCTGCAACGTGCGCTGTGGGACGCGCTGGGGGCGCATCCGCAGGTGACGTTACGTGTGCCTGCGGCACTCAGCGGACTGCACGCCGAGGGCGATCATCACCAGTTGACCTTCGAAGAGGGCGAACCGCTAACGGCGAAGCTGGTGGTTGGTGCAGACGGCGCGAACTCCCGCGTTCGGCAGGCGGCCGGAATTGGCATTCACGCCTGGCAGTATCAGCAATCCTGTATGTTGATTACCGTTGAGTGTGAAGCTGAGGCAGGCGAGAGCACCTGGCAACATTTTACTCCCGATGGGCCGCACGCCTTTTTACCGCTGTTTGGCAACTGGGCCTCGTTGGTGTGGTATGACACGCCTGCGCGTATTCGCCAGTTACAAACGCTGACGATGGCGCAGCTGGAGCAGGAGATCGCCCGCCACTTTCCTCCGCGACTGGGGCGTGTGACGCCGGTCGCGGCGGCGGCGTTCCCGCTGGCGCGCCGTCATGCGTTGCAATATGTTCGTCCCGGCCTTGCGCTGGTGGGCGACGCGGCACATACCATTCATCCGCTGGCCGGGCAGGGCGTCAATCTGGGCTATCGCGATGTTGATGCTTTGCTGGAAGTGCTTGCCGGGGCGCGTACGCACGGCGAAGCCTGGGCCAGTCACGCCATTTTAAAACGCTATCAGACGCGTCGAATGGCGGATAACTTTATTATGCAAAGCGGTATGGATTTGTTCTATGCCGGGTTCAGCAACAACCTTGGCCCGGTCAGGCTGTTGCGTAATATTGGTCTGATGGCGGCGGAACGCGCCGGCGTGCTGAAACGTCAGGCGCTGAAATATGCTTTAGGGCTATAGAAGTTACTTTGTGCCGCGAGTATTCAGTGCTCGCGGCCTTTGATTCGCATTAGCGTAACGAAAGCAGTACATCCAGCGCGGTACGTACGCGCATTTTCTGCTGGAAAAAGGCCTGGTAGCCGTCAGCGGCTTCAACACGCTGCAATACCCATGCGCCGGCGCGCATATCCCGCATTGTTGTCAATGTATGGTAGATCGGCAGCAGCAGAACTATAAGTGCCGCCACTGCTGCGATCCCGGCATAGCTCGTCCACTCAATTTCCCGCGTCTGCTGTATCAACAATCCTAAGGTCATTAACTGCAAAATGAGCCGGGCAATAAAACCCCGCCAGTAGAACTGCTGCAGACGTTCTGGCGTACGAAAACAGGGATTTTTAAGCGAAGCGCGTTGTTCTTCCAGTGGAATGCCTTGCATGTAAACTTTCCAGTTGGATATTTCGCTGAGCAGCGTGGCCTGGCCATGCTGGCTGAGCGTGTGCAGTCGCATTGAAACCAGCACCGGAAACACGAGACCCATAAGCAGACCATACAAAAAGGGGGCTGAGAGGCCGAAAAAAGCCAGCGCCAGGCAAAATACACCTAACAGAATGTAGAGCGGGGAGTAGAGTGGGAAGGCTGTTGTCTGGTAATTCATGATGTCATCCCTGCTGAGTAAGGGTTTAAATTACCACTGATTTTTGCGGGATACTCGCTACCAATTCCGGGGATGCAAAACAAAAAAGCCCGCCGAAGCGAGCTTTTTTGCATTAAGTGGCTGGGGTACGAGGATTCGAACCTCGGAATGGTGGAATCAGAATCCACTGCCTTACCGCTTGGCGATACCCCAAATATGCGCCCGCAAAAGCAGACGTCTTTGAGATGGCTGGGGTACGAGGATTCGAACCTCGGGATGGTGGAATCAGAATCCACTGCCTTACCGCTTGGCGATACCCCAACAAATCTTTCAGGTTTAATACGCTAAAGTACTACACCTTAAATATGGTGGCTACGACGGGAATCGAACCTGTGACCCCAGCATTATGAGTGCTGTGCTCTAACCAGCTGAGCTACGTAGCCAAATTTTACTGCTTACCCAGTCATCGACTGGCTGGGGTACCTGGATTCGAACCAGGGAATGCCGGTATCAAAAACCGGTGCCTTACCGCTTGGCGATACCCCATCCGTACAACCACTGTTGGGAATGGTGCGGGAGGCGAGACTTGAACTCGCACACCTTGCGGCGCCAGAACCTAAATCTGGTGCGTCTACCAATTTCGCCACTCCCGCAAAAAAAAGATGGTGGCTACGACGGGAATCGAACCTGTGACCCCAGCATTATGAGTGCTGTGCTCTAACCAGCTGAGCTACGTAGCCATCTTTTTTTTCGCGTTACCTTATCGGCGTTGCGGGGCGCATTATGCGTATTGGGCCTTACAGCGTCAATACCTTTTTCATCGAAAATTGCCGTAATGTGACTGTTTGGTTAGGTTGCGAACAGCATGGATGCTTTATTCAACAAAATTCGAATTTATTCATGAAATCAGTGATACAAAAAAATACGGGCCCCTCAGGGCCCGTAAGGATAACCGCCACTTATTAATAAGCGGACTGGTGAATACCCACTGCACGACCTGACGGATCGTTCATGGTTTTGAATGCTTCATCCCACTCAAATGCTTTAGCCGAAGAGCAGGCGACGGACGGACCACCAGGCACGCATTCTGCTGCGCTTGGCAGCGGGAACAGTTCTTCAAAGATTTCGCGGTACAAATACGCTTCTTTTGACGCTGGCGTGTTGTACGGGAAGCGATAGCTGGCGGTCGCCAGTTGCTGATCCGTCACCTGCTGCGCCGCCACTTCTTTCAGCGTATCGATCCAACTGTAACCTACACCGTCGGAGAACTGCTCTTTCTGGCGCCACGCTACGCTTGCCGGCAGATAGGATTCAAAACATTCGCGCAGAATGTGTTTTTCCATTTTGCCGTTGCTGCCGCACATTTTGTCCTGCGGGTTGATGCGCATTGCCACGTCGAGGAACTTCTTATCGAGGAACGGAACGCGTGCTTCAACGCCCCAGGCCGACATCGCTTTGTTCGCACGCGCACAGTCAAACATATGCAGCGCTTGTAGTTTGCGGACGGTCTCTTCATGCAGTTCTTTGGCATCCGGCGCTTTATGGAAGTAGAGATAGCCGCCGAATACTTCATCAGAACCTTCGCCGGAGAGCACCATTTTGATGCCCATCGCTTTGATTTTACGCGACATCAGGTACATCGGAGTTGAAGCGCGAATAGTCGTCACATCATAAGTCTCGATGTGATAGATAACATCGCGGATCGCATCCAGACCTTCCTGCACGGTAAAGTGAATTTCGTGGTGCACGGTGCCGAGATGGTTAGCCACTTCCTGCGCGGCTTTCAGATCCGGCGCGCCTTTCAGGCCAACGGCAAAGGAGTGCAATTGCGGCCACCAGGCTTCAGAACGCTCCTGATCCTCAACGCGACGCGCAGCGAATTTCTTGGTGATGGCTGAAATGACAGAAGAATCCAGACCGCCGGAGAGCAGCACGCCATACGGCACGTCTGACATCAGATGGCTTTTCACCGCGTCTTCCAGCGCCTGGCGCAGCTCGGCTTTATCCGTCACGTTGTCTTTTACGGCGTCATAGTCAAACCAGTCGCGCTGATAATAAGAACGGATTTCACCGTCTTTGCTCCACAGGTAGCTGCCTGCCGGAAACTCTTTAATCGTACGGCAAACCGGTACCAGCGCTTTCATTTCTGAGGCAACATAAAAGTTGCCGTGTTCATCGTGACCCATGTACAGCGGAATAATACCGATATGGTCGCGGCCAATCAGATAAGCATCTTTTTCGCTGTCATACAGCGCAAAAGCAAACATCCCCTGCAAATCGTCGAGGAATTCCGGGCCTTTCTCCTGATACAGCGCGAGGATTACTTCACAGTCGGAACCGGTCTGGAATGCATAGCGAACGCCGTATTCTGCGCGCAGCACCTGATGGTTGTAGATTTCACCGTTAACCGCCAGCGCATGCGTTTTTTTCTCGTTATATAGCGGCTGCGCGCCAGCATTGACGTCAACAATAGAAAGACGCTCATGGGCCAGAATGGCTTTGTCACTTGCGTACACGCCGGACCAATCCGGGCCGCGGTGGCGCATCAGGCGGGATAATTCCAGCGCTTTTTTACGTAATTCTGCTGCGTCGGTTTTAATATCCAGTACGCCAAAAATTGAACACATAGACTTCTCCGTTAATCTTGAGGGCATTGCTGTAATGTTGTGTGCTTGCGTTCAAAATGCCGCAAAAACGCAGGGGTGCGCAAGCCTTTTGCGCGCGCAAACTTAAAAAGTGCAATAGTGATTATCGAATGCTGAAAAAAGAGTACAAATTGAACTCTGTTATTGATGAATCAGCAAAATAAAACGCTTTTTATTGAATGGCGTTGTTTTTTGTCATGCTCAAAATGAAAAACCACGCCCGAAGACGTGGTTTCTGTCAGATAACATCAATTTCCGCGACGGAGGGGTAAATCCACGAAGGGCGAAACGGCATGGCATCAATATCATCGATTTGTGAAACACCCGAGAGCACCAGGATGGTCTCCAGACCGGCCTGAAAACCGGCCAGAATGTCGGTACGCAGGTTGTCG
Organism: Kosakonia sacchari; assembly: GCA_900109485.1. GTDB lineage: Bacteria > Pseudomonadota > Gammaproteobacteria > Enterobacterales > Enterobacteriaceae > Kosakonia > Kosakonia sacchari_B. The sequence continues at coordinate 67,161 of FOAY01000003.1, forward strand.
CCGACAATTACCGTCTGCTCCGAGTGCGCCTGCATCGTATTCAGCGCAGCACGGATGATCCACGGGCTGGGTTTGCCGACGTAAAACGGTTTACGGCCAGAAATCTTTTCGATACCTGCACACAGCGCGCCGCACGCAGGGTAAAAACCGCGTCCGTGGGTGTCCGGGTTGGTGGCGATAAAGCGTGCGCCATTGGCGACAAAGAAGGCCGCTTTGTGCATCATTTCCCAGTTATAGGAGCGGGTCTCGCCGACGATGACAAAATCCGGGTTGATGTCGGTAATGGTAAAGCCTGCTTTATAAAGCTCATGGATCAGCGCGCCTTCACCAACAACATAGGCTTTTTTCCCTTCCTGGCGCTTGAGGAAATCCGCGGTGGCCATGGCCGAGGTATAAAAGACGCTGGCGGGCACATCAATACCGGCGGAGATAAAGCGGTTCGCCAGATCCTGGCCGGTCTGAGAAGGGTAATTCGTCAACAGCACCAGCGGCATACCTTTCTCAAGGATGCGCGTGATGAACTCTGCCGCGCCAGGCACCGCTACGTTATCGTGCATCAGCACGCCGTCGATATCACAGATTACATTCTGAATGGTCATGGACTGTCCGGATAAAAATGAAGTAATAACTATAAACCCTGTCAGTTTTCCAGCAAACGTTGCAGCAGCAGACCGTTCAACATGGCGCGTTTCACCAGCGCGAATGCGCCGATAGCCGAGCGATGATCCAGCGTGGAAGGCACCACCGGCAGGTTTTTGCGAAACGCTTTCAGCGCCTGGGTATTGATACAGGCTTCAATGGCGGGGAGCAGGACTTTGCTGGCTTCAACAATCTCGCCTGCGATCACGACTTTTTGCGGATTAAACAGGTTGATGGCAATCGCAATGGTTTTACCAAGATGGCGGCCGACATATTCGATCACCTCACAGGCCAACGCGTCGCCTTTATTTGCGGCTTTACAGATTGCTTTAATCGAACAATCATCCAGCGTGATGCGGCTTTGATAACCCTGCTCAAGCAGATGGCGCACGCGCTGTTCAATGGCAGCATTGGCGGCAATAGTCTCCAGACAGCCGAAGTTACCGCAGTGGCAACGCTCGCCCAGTGGCTCGACCTGCACGTGACCGATCTCGCCTACGTTACCGTTACGACCAATAAAAATACGGCCGTTGGAGATGATCCCAGCACCAGTGCCGCGATGCACGCGCACCAAAATAGAGTCTTCGCAATCCTGACTTGCTCCAAAATAGTGCTCGGCAAGCGCCAGACTGCGAATGTCATGACCCACAAAACAGGTCAATTTAAAGCGTTTTTCCAGCGCTTCCACTAGCCCCCAGTTTTCGACCTGGATATGCGGCATGTAACGGATGACGCCGCTTTCCGGATCGACCAGCCCCGGCAGGATGACCGAAATGGCGATCAGTTCGCGGATCTTACGCTGGCTGGTTTCAATAAACAGGCTGATGGTATTAAGCAGCGCATGCTCGAGTGTTTCCTGGGTGCGTTCTGGTAAAGGGTAGTGCTCTTCGGCCAGTACTTTGCTGCTCAGATCGTACAGCGTCAGCGTGGTGTCATAGCGACCAAGACGCACGCCGATAGCCTGAAAACTGCGGGTTTCGGTGACGATGGAGATGGCGCGGCGGCCTCCGGTGGAGGCCTGTTGATCGACTTCTTTGATCAATCCGCGTTCAATGAGTTGACGCGTGATTTTGGTCACGCTGGCAGGAGCAAGCTGGCTTTGTTCGGCAATCTGAATGCGCGAAATGGGGCCATGTTGATCAATCAGGCGGTAAACCGCCGCGCTGTTAAGCTGTTTTACGAGGTCAACGTTACCAATTTGAGCCTGTCCGCCTGATGTCATACTTTCTCTTTATGCAGTGACGACCTCGTTGCCATTAACGATGGTCTTGATGATTTTATAATCGCGTGTGAACGCAGTCAGGTTCGCCACTTTGCCGATGGCGAGGCTGCCTAAACGGTTGTCAACGCCAATGGCGCGAGCGGGGTAGAGTGTTGCCATACGCAGCGCTTCGTCCAGTGCGATGCCGACATGCTCTACCAGATTGCGTACCCCTTCAATCATTGTCAGGGAGGAACCGCTCAGCGTTCCGTTTTCGTCCACACACAACCCATTCCGGTAGTATATTGTTTTGCCAGCAAAAATAAATTGATCAATGTTTGCACCCGCTGGTGCGGTCGCGTCGGTCACCAGGCAAAGTTTGTCACCTTTCAGACGTTTAGCGTTACGGATATTAACGTAATCGACGTGCAACCCGTCTGCAATAACGCCACAGTAAACATCCGCATCATCAAGCACCGCGCCAGCCAGACCCGGCTCGCGGCCGGTGATGTATGGCATGGCATTATAAAGATGCGTCGCAAAAGTGATCCCGGTGCGGAATCCGGCTTTCGCCTCTTTCAGCGTGGCGTTAGAGTGCCCGGCGGAGACCACAATGCCTGCATCCGACAGTTGACGAATGACTTCGTCGCCTGCTATTTCCGGTGCCAGCGTTACCTTGGTGATAACATCTGCGTTCTGGCACAGGAAATCGACCAGCGCAGGTTCCGGTTTACGCACAAACGCCGGGTTATGGGTGCCTTTTTTAACGATATTCAGCCACGGCCCTTCCAGATGAAGACCGAGCGCCTGATTCGGGTATTTCGCCAGGTAATCGCGCATCACCTGCACGCCCTGTTTCATTAATTCGTCACTGGAGGTGATCAGTGTCGGCAGGTAGCTGGTGCAGCCGGATCTTTCGTTCGCCTGCTGCATGATCTCCAGCGTTTTCACGCTTACCGCTTCTGCGGTGTCATTAAACTGCACGCCGCCGCAGCCGTTAAGCTGCACGTCGATAAAGCCGGGGGCCAGAATGGCGCCATTCAACGAGCGTTGTTCGATTCCCGTCGGCAACTCGTCCTGTGGGCAAAGACGTTCAATCAGGCCATTGGCAATCACAACCGCGTGATTATCCAGAATTTCATGGCCGGTGTAGATTCGGCAATGGGTTAAAGCATACATAACGACCCCCGGTTACAAATATGTACCGCTCCGCAGTCATCCCTTGCGGAGCGGAAACTGAATTACAGACCTTTGATGTTTTCCGCTTCTAACTCGTTGAAGTATTTCAGCGTTTTAACTTTCAGCTCCATCGTGGACGGTTCATCGCAGACGATGACTGCTTTCGGATGCAACTGCAGGCAACTAATGGTCCACATATGGTTTACGTTGCCTTCTACTGCCGCCTGCAGAGCCTGCGCTTTCACGCCGCCAAGTACCAGGATCATCACTTCTTCTGCGTCAAGCAGCGTGCCTACGCCGACAGTCAGCGCGTATTTCGGCACCAGGTCCACGTCGCCGTCAAAAAAGCGAGAGTTCGCCACGCGGGTGTCATGAGTCAGGGTTTTAATGCGCGTGCGTGAAGCCAGAGAAGAGGCCGGCTCGTTAAACGCAATGTGCCCGTCGTTACCTACGCCGCCCATAAACAGGTGAATTTTGCCGTAGGAACGGATTTTTTCTTCATAGCGGCGGCATTCTGCGTCAATATCAGGCGCATTGCCATCCAGCAGGTTAATATTTTCTGCCGGAATATCAACGTGATCAAAGAAGTTGCGGTGCATAAAGCTGTGGTAGCTTTCCGGGTGCTCTTTCGGCAGACCAACATATTCGTCCATGTTGAAGGTGACAACGTGCTGGAAGCTAACCTGGCCTGCTTTGTGCATCTCAACCAGTGCTTTGTAAGCGGTGAGCGGCGTACCACCGGTTGGCAGACCAAGGATAAACGGACGATCTGCCGTCGGTTTGAATGCGTTGATACGATTTACGATATGGCGGGCTGCCCATTTTCCGACTTGTTCAGCTGTCGCCAGGGGAATCAGTCTCATTGTTCACCTCAAAGTTAAATGAATAAAGTTGGCGGAATGCTTGCTGGCTCGGTGTTAAGCGTAACCTGAATGCGTTACAGAGCGGGAGCAGTCCGTCTTGATATTTTTGAGCATAAAATAAGTTTTGCTTGTTTGCTAGCAGTTGGGAGGCTTATTGACGATAGTTAGTGACTTTTATCACAAAAAAAATGCTTTTAATTTGCGAGGCGAATTAATTTTTCACACACTCTGCAAGGTAGTGAAAAAATAGCCTGTAGGGTAGTGAATAAATAGCCGTGATTTCAGGTTAGTTACACAATAAAAAACGACTGTTTCAGTGAGCTCACGATGGGTTCATAGGGGGAATAAAAGTGAGTATTCTAGGTTATTTACAAAAGATTGGCCGCGCGCTGATGGTGCCTGTCGCCACTCTGCCTGCGGCGGCGATACTGATGGGTGTCGGCTACTGGATTGACCCGGTTGGCTGGGGTGGACAAAACGCACTGGCGGCTTTTTTCATCCAGTCCGGTTCTGCCATTATCGATAACATGGGTGTGCTGTTCGCGGTGGGTGTCGCTTACGGTATGTCCAAAGATAAAGATGGCGCTGCTGCGCTTGCCGGCTTTGTCGGCTTCCTGGTATTGACCACGCTGTGTTCACCTGCTGCGGTCGCCATGATCCAAAAAATTCCTGCGGATCAGGTACCTGCTGCATTCGGCAAAATCAAAAACCAGTTTATTGGTATTCTGGTCGGGATTATTGCCGCCGAACTTTACAACCGCTTCAGCAATGTCGAATTGCCGAAAGCGCTCTCCTTCTTCAGCGGCCGCCGTCTGGTGCCGATCCTCACATCGTTTGTGATGATCGTGGTCGCTTTCATCATGATGTTTATCTGGCCGGTCGTGTTTAGCGGTCTGGTAGGTTTTGGTGAACATATCCAGAAAATGGGTTCAATCGGTGCGGGTGTCTACGCCTTCTTTAACCGTCTGCTGATCCCGGTTGGTCTGCATCACGCGCTGAACTCCGTGTTCTGGTTCGATGTTGCTGGCATCAATGACATTCCTAACTTCCTCGGCGGCGCACAGTCTATCGAAGCCGGTAAAGCGGTTGTCGGCATCACTGGTCGTTACCAGGCGGGCTTCTTCCCGATCATGATGTTCGGTCTGCCGGGTGCGGCGCTGGCGGTTTATCACTGCGCACGTCCGGAAAACAAAGCCAAAGTACTGGGCATCATGATGGCTGGTGCGTTTGCCGCGTTCTTCACCGGTATTACTGAACCGCTGGAATTCTCCTTCATGTTCGTGGCGCCGGTATTGTATGTCATCCACTCAATTCTGACCGGTATCTCTGTTTTCATCGCCGCGAGCATGCACTGGATTGCCGGTTTCGGCTTTAGTGCGGGTCTGGTGGATTTGGTGCTCTCTTCGCGTAACCCGCTGGCAACCCAATGGTGGATGCTGATCCCGCAGGGGCTGGTATTCTTCGTGATCTACTATGTGATCTTCCGCTTCACGATCACCAAATTCAACCTGCTGACGCCGGGTCGTGAGCTGGCTGTTGCCGGTGACGAAACTGATGGTCAGGATGTAAACGTAAGCGCGGATAGCGAGCAGGATGTGAGTGGGCTGGCGCGTCAGTATATTGCCGCAGTTGGCGGTACTGATAACCTGACCGGCATTGATGCTTGTATCACCCGTTTGCGTCTGAACGTGAAAGATTCTGCACTGGTGAACGATGCGCTGGCTAAACGCCTGGGCGCAACCGGCGTTATCCGTCTGAACAAAACCAGCGTGCAGATCATCGTTGGTTTCGTGGCGGAAAAAATCGCCAATGCGATGAAGACCACCGGCCATGTTCCGGCTGCAGGTAATGCAGCGCCAGCCGCTGCGCCAGTGGCGAGTGCTAAGCCTCAGGCTGTACCGAACGCAACAGTGATTGCTGAACTGGTATCGCCGGTAACGGGTGAACTGGTTGCGCTGGATCAAGTCCCTGATGAAGCTTTCGCCAGCAAAGCTGTTGGCGACGGTGTAGCGGTGAAACCAACCGAAAGCATTGTGGTTTCTCCGGCAGCGGGCACCATCGTTAAAATCTTCAATACCAACCACGCATTCTGCCTGGAAACCGAAAAAGGCGCTGAAATCGTTGTGCATATGGGCATCGATACTGTGGCGTTGGGCGGCCAGGGCTTTACGCGACTGGTGGAAGAAGGTGCCGAAGTTGTGGCGGGCCAGCCGATACTGGAAATGGATCTGGCGTACCTCAATGCCAATGCCCGCTCAATGATTAGTCCGGTAGTCGTCAGCAATATCGATGACTTTAGCGGTCTGGTTATCAAGGCGCAGGGCCAGCTTGTTGCCGGTCAGACGCCGCTGTATGAGATTAAAGGCAAGTAGTCGTTCCTGAGTAAGCATTAAGCCTTAAGCGGCGGGGGAGAACCTCCGCCGCTTTTTTTTGCTCCGCATTTAATCAATGCCATACTGTTGCCGCTTTATTACAGGGGATACGATGAAACGGATGCGCTTTTCACACTGTTTGCCACGGTTGCAGAGAGGCTGCCCACGAGCACAAGCCGTAGCCGATTACCTTTCCAGCGGGCAACGCTGATTTGTATAAGTAAAGGTTGTTTCCTGCGCCCTGTTATTAGATCATATGCCGTTATACGTTGTTTACGCCTTGAGGAACCCCTGATGAGTGAGGCTGAAGCCCGCCCGACTAACTTTATTCGCCAGATCATTGATGAAGATCTGGCCAGTGGTAAGCACACTACCATCCACACCCGTTTTCCGCCGGAGCCGAATGGCTACCTGCACATCGGTCATGCGAAATCTATCTGCCTGAACTTCGGCATTGCGCAAGATTACCAGGGCCAGTGCAATCTGCGTTTTGATGATACCAACCCGGCTAAAGAAGACATCGAATACGTTGAATCGATCAAAAATGACGTGCAATGGTTGGGCTTTCACTGGTCTGGTGACATCTGCTACTCCTCGGATTACTTCGACAAGCTGTATCAGTATGCGATCGAGCTGATCAACAAAGGCCTGGCCTATGTTGACGAGCTTTCTGCTGATGAAATCCGTGAATATCGCGGTACGCTGACTCAGCCGGGTAAAAACAGCCCGTTCCGCGATCGCAGCGTAGAAGAGAACCTGGCGCTGTTTGAGAAAATGCGTTCCGGCGGCTTTGAGGAAGGTAAAGCATGCCTGCGTGCGAAGATCGATATGGCATCGCCGTTTATCGTGATGCGCGATCCGGTGCTGTATCGCATTAAATTTGCAGAACACCACCAGACCGGCAACAAGTGGTGCATCTACCCGATGTACGACTTTACCCACTGCATCAGCGATGCGCTGGAAGGCATTACGCACTCCCTGTGTACGCTGGAATTCCAGGACAACCGTCGTCTTTACGACTGGGTGCTGGATAACATCACTATTCCGGTTCATCCGCGCCAGTACGAGTTTTCGCGTCTGAATCTGGAATACACCGTGATGTCGAAGCGCAAACTGAACCAGTTGGTGACCGAGAAGCATGTGGAAGGCTGGGATGACCCACGTATGCCGACCATTTCCGGTCTGCGCCGCCGTGGTTATACTGCCGCTTCCATCCGTGAATTCTGTAAACGCATAGGCGTGACCAAGCAGGACAATACCATCGAAATGGCTTCGCTGGAATCCTGCATCCGTGAAGATCTTAACGAGAATGCGCCACGCGCAATGGCGGTTATCGATCCGGTGAAACTGATTATCGAAAACTATCCGCAGGGCGGCAGCGAAATCGTCACCATGCCGAACCATCCGAATAAACCGGAGATGGGCACGCGTGAAGTGCCGTTTAGCGGCGAGATCTGGATCGATCGCGCAGATTTCCGTGAAGAAGCGAATAAGCAATACAAACGTCTGGTGCTGGGCAAAGAAGTGCGCCTGCGCAACGCGTATGTGATTAAAGCTGAACGCGTGGAGAAAGATGACGAAGGCAATATCACGACCATTTTCTGTTCTTACGATGCGGACACGCTGAGCAAAGATCCGGCTGATGGCCGTAAAGTGAAAGGTGTGATCCACTGGGTAAGCGCGCAACATGCGTTGCCAGTAGAAATCCGTCTCTACGATCGCCTGTTCAGTGTACCGAACCCGGGCGCGGCGGACGATTTCCTTGCCACCATCAATCCGGAATCACTGGTGATCAAGCAGGGCTATGCTGAACCCTCTCTGAAAGAGGCGCAGGCGGGTAAAGCGTATCAGTTCGAGCGCGAAGGTTATTTCTGCCTCGACAGCCGTTATGCAAGCGCTACCAAACCTGTCTTCAACCGCACCGTTGGGCTGCGCGATACCTGGGCAAAAATGGGTGACTGATTAAGTCAATCACAGACAATCAGCTTAAAACGCCGCGAACTGCGGCGTTTTTTTTGCTTATTCATTAGGTAATTACCGCATAATATATTCGCGACGCGAATTAATGTCGTCTCTTGTTGATATCAACTTAACCCACCTGAAAAGATAGTAAATCGATAATTTTAGCTAAATATAAGATGTAATCGCTACCAGTAAGCATTATATGCTGATTAATTGCGTTTAAATTAATCATTTAACCAGTCTATGTAATTTGTTTCAAAACACTACCAATTATGTGCACTTCATCATAATCCTGCATTTTGCTCACTAAAAAGCGTTGATAATTCGCGTCGCGAAAAATAGTCTTAAGCCGGTAGTTACTTCGGGGGTATTTCATAACTACCTAAACTTTTTGCTTTTTTTCTCGCCATCGCGGCGGTTTATATGCGTCCAGAAGGAATCACTCATGCGTATGTTTAGTGGCAAACGTAGTGCACTGGCGCTGGCTATTGCCAGTGTCACAGCAATGTCGGGCTGGGTTGTATCTCCACAGGCTCATGCAGCAGGTTTTATCGATGATTCCACGCTCACGGGCGGTATTTATTACTGGCAGCGTGAACGTGACCGTAAAGATGTTCTGGAAAATAAATACAAAACTAACCTTTCGCACTCGACCTGGAACGCCAATCTGGATTTCCAGTCGGGTTATGTCGCTGACATGTTCGGTCTGGATATTGCGGCTTTTACCGCGATTGAAATGGCAGAAAACGGCGACAGTGCGCATCCGAACGAAATTGCTTTCTCCTCCAGTAACAAAGCCTACAAAGAAGACTGGTCAGGAGATAAAAGCGGGATCAGCCTGTATAAAGCCGCCGCGAAATTTAAATATGGCCCGGTCTGGGCGCGCGCGGGTTACATTCAGCCAACTGGGCAAACGCTGTTAGCGCCGCACTGGAGCTTTATGCCGGGCACTTACCAGGGGGCGGAAGCCGGGGCGAATTTTGATTATGGCGATGCAGGTGCGCTGAGCTTCTCGTATATGTGGACCAATGAATACAAGGCGCCCTGGCATATCGAGATGGATAAGTTTTATCAGAACGACAGAAAAACCAAAGTCGACTATCTGCACTCGCTCGGCGCAAAATATGACTTCAAAAACGACCTTGTGCTGGAGGCCGCATTTGGCCAGGCGGAAGGCTACGTCGATCAATACTTTGCTAAAGCCAGCTACAAATTTGACGTGGCAGGCAGCCCACTCAGCACCAGCTACCAGTTCTACGGTACCCGCGACAAAGTCAGCAATGGCGGCGTGAACGATATTTATGACGGCACCGCATGGCTGCAAGCGTTGACCTTCGGCTACAAAATTGGTCAGGTCGATTTGCGTCTTGAAGGCACCTGGGTCAAAGCTGACGGCCAGCAAGGATACTTCCTGCAACGTATGACGCCAACCTATGCGTCATCCAACGGGCGCCTCGATATCTGGTGGGATAACCGCTCTGACTTTAATGCCAATGGTGAAAAAGCTCTCTTCTTCGGCGCGATGTATGACCTGAAGAACTGGAACCTGCCAGGCTTTACGGTCGGTGCATCTTACGCCTATGCGTGGGACGCGAAGCCGGCTGATATGGCAACACCGGATGCGTATTACGATCCAAACTACCGCCTGAAAGAGTCCGCTTACAGCCTGGATGCCATTTATACCGTTCAGGATGGTCGCGCCAAAGGCACGATGTTCAAGCTGCACTTTACCCAATATGACAACCATTCTGACATCCCGAGCTACGGCGGCGGCTACGGCAACATCTTCCAGGATGAGCGCGACGTGAAATTCATGGTTATCGCACCGTTCACCATCTTCTGATGCGTTTGCCGGGTTATGCCCGGCTGAAATACAAGGAATAAGTAATGAAAACAGTACGTTTAAGCATCTTGGCCAGCGCAATTTTCGGCGTGTTAAGCAGCCCCGCGTTGGCAAACCAGAGCACCGTCGACGCCATCAGCCAGTTTCATCTTAACTACGCGGTGAAGGATAACTTTGCCGCACAGAACGGCATTGATTGTGCGAAGCTTGGTGCCGACTGGGCTTCCTGCAATAAAGCGGTGATCACGCTGACCAACAATGGTGAGGCTGTAACCGACAAGGATTGGACGATTTACTTCCACAGCATCCGTCCGATACTGGAGGTGGCAAATGACCAGTTCAAGGTCACCCATATCATGGGCGATCTGCACAAGCTGGAGCCAACGGACAAATTTACCGGCTTCCCGGCAAAGCAGGCGGTGGAAATTCCGGTTGTTAACGAGTACTGGCAGTTGTTTGTTACCGATGTGCTGCCTCGTTGGTACGTGACGGCCGAAGGTGCGACGGCAAAAGTGATTGCCAATACCGATACCGAAGATCTGTTCCAGTTTGTTACGCCGCTCGACGGCCAGTGGAAACGTACGCCGGATGATAAAAACATCCTGATGACCGCTGAAGCGCGCTTTGAGAAAAATAGCGACGTCAAAGCGCTAAACCTCTCCACGTTGCGCGGCCAGATTGTCCCCACGCCGCAGAAGGTAAAAATCTCCGGTCAGGATGTGGATCTGAGCAAAGGCGTGACGCTCGATCTCTCTGTGCTTGGCGCAGATGCGCAGGAAGCGGTGAAGTCGCGCTTCGCGCTGCTGGGCGTTAAAGAGGGCAGTTATCCCATCCGCACAGAGATCGCAGTGAAGGCTTTTGCGGGTGATGAAGCCATATCAGGTGCCTATAAGTTGCACATTGGGGCAAATGAAGCGGTAATCACTGGCTTTGATCAGGCTGGCGTGTTCTACGGCCTGCAATCTTTGCTGTCGCTGATCCCTTCCGGTGGCGAGCCGAAAATCGCACAGCTTGAAGCGAAAGACGCACCGCGCTTTGATTATCGCGGGATTCAGCTTGATGTGGGACGTAACTTCCACAGCAAAGATGCCGTGCTGCGCCTGCTGGATCAGATGTCAGCTTATAAGCTGAACAAATTCCACTTTCACCTTACCGATGATGAAGGCTGGCGCATTGAGATCCCAGGCTTGCCTGAGCTGACCGACATTGGTAGCAAACGTTGCCACGATCTGAGCGAGAAAACGTGCCTGCTGCCGCAGCTGGGTTCAGGTCCGGACAGCAACAACAATGGCAGCGGTCACTTCAGCCGTGCCGATTACATCGATATACTGAAGTACGCGAAAGCGCGACAGATTGAAGTGATCCCGGAAATTGATATGCCGGCACACGCCCGTGCGGCAGTGATCTCAATGGAAGCGCGCTATGAGCGCCTGATGAAAGAGGGTAAAGAGAAAGAGGCGAACCAGTACCGTTTGCTGGATCCGACGGACACCTCCAATACCACCGGGGTACAGTTCTATAATCGCACTGGTTATCTGAACCCTTGCCTTGATTCGTCACGCAATTTCGTCGATAAGGTGATGGGCGAAATCCAGCAAATGCACAAAGAAGCAGGTGTACCGCTGAATACCTGGCATTTTGGCGGTGATGAAGCGAAAAACATCTATCTGGGAACGGGTTATACCGACCAGAAAAAACCGGAAGCGGGCAAAGGCATCATCGATCAGAGCAAGCAGGATAAACCGTGGGCGAAATCTCAGGTCTGCCAGACTATGGTCAAAGAGGGTAAGGTTGCAGATGTTGAGCATCTTTCCAGCTACTTTGGTATTGAGGTCAGCAAACTGGTGAAAGCGCACGGTATCGGCACCATGCAGGCATGGCAGGATGGCCTGAAAGATGCTAAAAATGCCGCCGAGTTTGCCACCGATCACGTCAATGTTAACTTCTGGGATACGCTCTACTGGGGCGGTTTCGATTCGGTAAATGACTGGGCAAACAAAGGGTTCCGCGTCATTGTCTCGAACCCGGACTATGTTTACCTCGACTTCCCGAACGAAGTCCATCCGGCGGAAAGCGGCTACTACTGGGGCACGCGCTTTAGCGATGAGCGCAAGATCTTCAGCTTTGCGCCAGACAACATGCCGCAAAATGCTGAAACCTCACTGGATCGCGACGGCAATCCATTCAACGCGAAATCGGACAAACCATGGCCTGGAGCCTATGGTCTTTCTGCTCAGCTGTGGAGTGAAGTGGTACGTACCGACAACCAGATGGAGTACATGATTTATCCACGCATGATTGCGGTCGCAGAGCGTGCCTGGCACCGCGCCGGTTGGGAACAGGATTATCAGGCCGGTCGCGAGTACAAAGGCGGGGAAACTCATCTGGTCGATGTAAAAGCGCTGGATAAAGACTGGACCCGCTTTGCAAATCTGTTAGGCCATCGTGAACTGGCAAAACTGGACAAAGCAGGCATTAACTACCGCCTGCCTGTACCGGGCGCGCGCGTGGTCGGCGGCAAGCTGGAAGCCAATACCAGCTTCCCGGGAATGGTCGTGGAATATTCTACGGACGGCGGTAAAAACTGGCTGCGCTACGATGATAAAGCGCGTCCGCAGGTGAGCGGGGAAGTGCAGATCCGCACCGCCAGCCCGGACGGCAAACGTTTCAGCCGTGTGGATAGCGTCAAAGCGTAATTATTACTGAGGTAACCTGCCCGGCAGCGCAAACCTGCCGGGCATTTTTGTTTTTGAAGGGCAAAAAAAAGCCAACCTGAAGGCTGGCTTGAGTATGAAAAGGGATTATTTCGCGTCGTGCGCGTGTTCATCTTCGCGGCAGTCACCCTCGGCGCAGTGGCCGTACAGGTAAAGACTGTGGTTCGTCAGGCGAATGCCGTGTTTGGCGGCGATTTCACGCTGGCGCGCTTCGATGGAATCATCACTGAATTCGATCACTTTGCCGCAGTCGAGGCAAATCAGGTGATCGTGGTGATGCTGCTGAGTCAGTTCAAAAACGGATTTCCCGCCTTCGAAGTTATGACGGGTCACAATGCCGGCGTCATCAAACTGGTTCAGTACACGGTATACTGTCGCCAGCCCGATCTCTTCGCCCATGTCGATCAGTCGTTTATATAAATCTTCCGCACTGACATGATGGTTATCCGGTTCCTGAAGCACCTCCAGGATTTTTAACCGAGGAAGCGTGACTTTCAGGCCAGCCTTCTTTAATGCGGTATTGTTGTCAGTCATGCGGAATCTGTCCTGTTGCTATACGATTCACTTCCTCAATGGAAGTTAGAAGGAATGCACCTGGGATAATGCGTCTCATTATAGAACTGCCATGGCTAAATGAAAACTGCAAGTCCTCAAGTAAAGTAAGCTTTTAAAACGTGGTGTCACCAGCAACTCCTGTGCTTCATAACACCACTTTAGCAGGGCTTATTGTACAGCGATGGAGAAAAAAGTTAAAAATTTGTAGCAATTATTTCCATTGCTTTTACCTATTAATACCACGTAACCCACAGATTACGCCGTAAAATCAGGCGTTGATGATGTCATCAAGATGTAACTCTTCGCGAACTTGCTTAACCCATTTTTGTACACGTTCTGCGGTCATTTCTGGCTGACGATCTTCGTCAATCGCCAGACCAACGAAATGGTCATCATCCACCAGCCCTTTAGAGGCTTCGAAATGGTAGCCTGCAGTCGGCCAGTGGCCCACGATGGTCGCGCCGCGCGGCTCAATAATATCGCGGATCGTACCCAGCGCATCACAGAAATATTCTGCATAGTCTTCCTGATCGCCGCAGCCAAACAGCGCAACTAACTTACCATTAAAATCAATGTCTTCCAGCGTCGGGAAGAAATCATCCCAGTCGCACTGCGCTTCGCCATAATACCAGGTCGGAATGCCGAGCAGCAGAATGTCATATCCTTCGATATCTTCTTTGCTGCTCTTGGCAATGTCATGTACGTCGGCAACGTCCTTACCAAGCTGACTCTGAATCATTTTCGCAATATTTTCGGTGTTGCCGGTGTCGCTGCCGAAGAAAATACCTGTAATTGCCATGAGTAAAATAACCTCTTGAAACCTAATGAATATGATGGTGGCGCTTTGCCCACAGATAAGGGCAATCATAGCAGAACAGAGAAGCGCGCGAAAACAGCTATCGCCGCAGAGTGCACTGTATGACACATGAAAACGTGAAAATAAGAGAGGTGATTCGAAGTAATTACTTTCCGCGCAATGCGCTCAGCTGTGCCAGCAGCATCTCTTCGATAAGTTCGCTGCGGCTCATGTCACGCGCATCGGCAAGTTCGTTTAACGCATCAACGGCTTCCACGTTCAGTTTTAGTTCGACGCGTTTAAGCCCACGAACTTTATCGCGTTTTAATTGATTGCGTTTGTTGATGCGTAACTGTTCATCACGCGAGAGCGGATTCGTCTTCGGCCGTCCCGGGCGACGCTCATTCGCGAACAGATCCAGGGTTGTACGGTCCGTTTGTTCTTTAGCCATGTTTAAGCATACTACGGGAAAGACAAGCAATCGGGCTGCCGCCCGGGCTGAATAGCGCGCCATCATACATCAGCATAACGGGCGCGCCAACGGGCGGACGCGTTCTGGCGACTGGTCGCCGCCTTTTTAATCAGTTTGACTTTTCAGCGAGATAACGACTAATTGCCCGCATCACCGCTTCAGGTTTTTCCGCATGCACCCAGTGACCGGCACCAGCAATCACATGCGCGCGCGCCTGCGGGAACTGTTCAAGCAAAGCGCTCCGGTACTGCTCCGTAACGTAAGGGGAGTTGCCGCCGCAGACAAACAGTGCCGGATGAGGCCATGCGGGAATGGTTTCCCAGCCGACAATATGCGGATATTGCTCCCACAACACCGGCACATTGAAACGCCATACACCGTCAACAAACGACTTCAGCAGAAACTGGATCACGCCTTCTTCTTTTACATGCTCGCGCATTAGCGAAGCCGCTTGCTGGCGCGTAGTGACCTGCGCGTCAGTGACCGCATTGATCGCGGCAAATATCTCGTCATGACGGCGAACGTGGTAATCGACCGGTGCAATATCAATCGCCACCAGCTTTTCTACGCGTTCCGGAGCCAGCGCCGACAGCGCCATCACGGCTTTACCGCCCATTGAGTGACCAATAAAGATAGCTTTGTCGATGTGATGGTCATCCAGCGTATCCAGCAGATCCTGCGCCATTGCCGGGTAGTTCATCTCGTCGGAGCGGGGAGAAAGACCGTGGTTGCGCATATCAACCTGCACCACGTCGTACTCCTGCACCAGTTCGCGGGCCAGTACGCCGAGGTTATCAAGGCTACCAAACAGTCCGTGGACAAGGACGACCGGAGAATTGTTGTGCGGATGTTGTGCAGATTGCGCTCGCGTGTTCAATTTCATAGGAAAGTTCTTTTTTTCACTCTGGCAGGTTAGGTTATTATGGTGAACATTCTGCCGCCCGGCTGCAAGGTTAAGAATTACTCTTACTTTTGCCGCCATCCTGGTTTGACGCTATCCGCTGTTGAGATTTCACTTTATAATCCCAACACTTGTATTCAGATTAGATATAGCACTGGATTAAGATGAAAACGATCGAAGTTGATGATGAGCTCTACAGTTATATTGCCAGCCACACTAAGCATATCGGCGAGAGCGCATCCGACATTTTACGGCGCATGTTGAAATTTTCCGCCGTATCACCGGCACAGCCTGCCGCTTCTCTTGCACCGGTAAAAGAGCCGCGTACCGCCGTTGCTGTCGAAGGCATCAAACCGGCTAATACCGCAAAAGATAAAGTCCGCGCTGTGCGTGAGCTGCTCCTCTCTGATGAATATGCCGAGCAGAAAAAGGCCGTCAATCGTTTCCTGATGGTGCTGTCTACCCTCTATTCACTCGACGACAAAGGCTTTACGGAATCCACTGAATCACTGCACGGGCGCACAAGAGTATACTTTGCCGTCAATGAGCAAACCCTGTTGCAGAACGGCAACCAGACTAAACCGAAGCAGGTGCCGAACACCCCTTACTGGGTCATCACCAACACCAATACGGGCCGTAAATGCAGCATGATTGAGCACATCATGCAGTCAATGCAGTTCCCGGCGGAATTGATTGAAAAAGTTTGCGGCACAATTTAATCCTTGCATTGAAAGGACCAGGCAATGGCTAACCACCCGCGTGCGGGTCAACCTGCACAACAGGGCGACTTGATTAACGTCGCCCAGCTTACTGCGCAGTACTATGTGTTGAAACCTGAAGTCGGTAATTCAGAACATGCGGTGAAATTTGGCACTTCTGGCCACCGTGGCAGTGCCCATCGCCACAGCTTCAACGAGCCGCACATTCTGGCCATCGCTCAGGCGATTGCCGAAGAGCGTGCAAAAAACGGGATTACCGGGCCGTGCTATGTGGGTAAAGATACTCATGCGCTGTCTGAACCGGCGTTTATCTCCGTGCTGGAAGTGCTGACAGCAAACGGTGTGGATGTGATCGTGCAGGAAAATAACGGCTTCACGCCGACGCCTGCCATCTCAAACGCCATTCTGGTACACAACAAAAACGGCGGCGCGCAGGCGGACGGTATCGTTATCACCCCGTCGCATAACCCACCAGAAGATGGCGGGATCAAGTACAACCCGCCTAACGGCGGCCCGGCGGATACCAACGTTACCAAAGTGGTCGAAGACCGCGCTAATGCGCTGTTGGCTGATGGCCTGAAAGGCGTGAAACGCCTTACGCTGGATGCAGCGCTGGCCTCCGGTCATGTAACAGAAAAAGATCTGGTGCAGCCCTTTATTGAAGGGCTGGCGGACATCGTCGATATGGCGGCAATCCAGAAAGCGGGCCTGAAACTGGGTGTCGATCCGCTGGGCGGCTCCGGTATTGAATACTGGAAACGCATCGCGGAGTACTACAAGCTGGATCTGAGCATTGTTAACGATCAGGTCGATCAGACCTTCCGCTTTATGCACCTGGATAAAGACGGCGCGATCCGTATGGATTGCTCCTCCGAATGTGCGATGGCGGGTCTGTTGGCGCTGCGCGACAAGTTCGATCTGGCGTTTGCTAACGATCCGGACTACGACCGTCACGGCATCGTTACCCCGGCCGGGCTGATGAACCCGAACCACTACCTGGCGGTTGCTATCAACTACCTGTTCCAGCACCGTCCGCAGTGGGGCAAAGATGTCGCCGTCGGTAAAACGCTGGTCTCTTCAGCGATGATCGATCGCGTGGTGAACGACCTTGGCCGTAAGCTGGTGGAAGTGCCGGTGGGTTTCAAATGGTTTGTTGATGGTCTGCATGACGGCAGCTTCGGCTTTGGCGGTGAAGAGAGCGCGGGCGCATCCTTCCTGCGTTTCGACGGTACGCCGTGGTCAACGGATAAAGACGGCATCATCATGTGTCTGCTGGCGGCTGAGATTACTGCCGTGACCGGGAAAAACCCGCAGCAGCATTACGATGAGCTGGCGGCACGCTTCGGCGCGCCGAGCTACAACCGTTTGCAGGCTTCTGCCTCCTCCGCGCAGAAAGCCGCGCTGTCCAAACTCTCTCCGGAAATGGTAAGTGCCAGCACGCTGGCAGGCGACCCGATCACCGCGCGTCTGACTGCCGCTCCGGGCAATGGCGCATCGATTGGCGGCCTGAAAGTGATGACCGACAACGGCTGGTTCGCCGCGCGTCCGTCAGGTACTGAAGACGCCTACAAAATCTACTGCGAAAGTTTCCTCGGTGATGAACACCGTAAACTGATCGAAAAAGAAGCCGTAGAGATTGTCAGCGAAGTGCTGAAAAACGCGTAATAAAAAGGCTCCTTTGGGAGCCTTAATTTTTGGACCGTACTTATCTTATTCGGCCTGCCAGAAGCGTGTAGGCCGGATAAGGCATCGCCGCCATCCGGCGATTGGGCGCAAACTCACCCCAGCGCCACCATCAGCGCACCAGCAGTAATTAGCGCCACGCCCGCTGCCGCGACCAGCGAGACTTTCTCGCCAAACAGGATCACGGCCAGGATCACGGCAAACACCACGCTCAGCTTATCGATAGGAGCAACCCGCGACACGTTGCCGCTTTTTATCGCCATAAAATAGAACAGCCACGACAGCGCGCCCGCGACGCCGCTCAGCACCACAAACAGCAGCGCTTTTTTATCGGCCAGCACGGTAGAGACCAGCGACAATTTGCCCTGCACCACGACCACACCGACCAGAAATACGGCCATTACCACCGCACGGATCGCCGTGGCAGTATTGGCGTCGAGATGTTGCAAACCGATCTTGCCGAAAATAGCCACCAGCGCAGCGGTGACCGCCGATAACAATGCATAAATTAGCCAGGCGCTCATCATTACCCTCCCAAAAAACAGCAGGATACGCCTTCAAAGCATAAACCGGTAGCCAATCCCTGTTTCAGTAAGTAAATGGCGAGGGCGGGCAGGATCGGCTTCAAGTTTCTGGCGCAGATGGCCCATATAGATGCGCAGGTAGTGGCTATGCTCGATGGCATTCGGCCCCCAGACCTGGCTTAGCAGTTGTCGCTGGGTTAACACTTTGCCGTGATTGTTAAGCAGCACGGCCAGCAGACGAAATTCAATGGGCGTCAGATGGATCTCTTCCTCACCGCGCTGGATGCGGCGGTTAGCCAGATCGACGCGAATATCGGCAAAGCTCACCACCGGTTCGCCGGGGGTTGTGGCCGCATGACGGCGCAGGGCAACGCGCAGGCGGGCCTGCAACTCGCCAATACCAAACGGTTTGCTGAGGTAATCGTCGGCGCCGGCATCAAGAGCCGCAATTTTGTCGCTCTCTTCTGCACGCGCCGAAAGGACAATCACTGGCATCTGGCTCCACTGGCGCAAATCGCGGATAAAGTCCAGACCGTCGCCATCCGGCAGCCCCAAATCGAGGATCACCAGATCGGGTTTGCGGGTAGCGGCTTCAATCAGGCCGCGCTGTAAAGTCTCCGCTTCATGGACGCGCAGCCCCTCAGCTTCCAGCGCGGTACGCAGAAATCGGCGAATAGCTTGTTCATCTTCGACAATCAGAACGTTGATCACAGATCCTCAGATAATTCATCCAGTTGCGGCGGTGTCTCACGTGGAAGTGTAACACAAAACAGCGCGCCCCCTTGTGGGCGATTGCGGGCACTAATGGTGCCGCCATGAACCTCAACAATCGCCTGGCAAATCGCCAGCCCAAGACCGACGCCAGGAATCGCTGATTCCTTGGTTCCTCGCGCGAACTTATCAAAAATGGCCTGCTCCTGTCCTGCCGGAATACCTGGCCCGTTATCCCACACATCCAGCATCAACTGTTGCGGCGTATCATGGGCGGTAATGCCGATCTCCGCCCGCGGTCCTGCGTATTTCACCGCATTTTCCAGCAGATTGATCAGCACACGTTCAAATAATGGGCCATCAACATGTACCAGCATTAATGGGTCGGGTAGGGCGAGGTTGATATGACGGCCGCCAAGCCCAGGCTCCAGCGTTCTGAGCGCGCTACCGACCACCTCTTCCAGCGTTAACCACTCTTTTTTAAGATTAAAACCACCGGACTGAATACGCGCCATATCCAGCAGATTATTCACCAGCCGCGTGGTATTCAGCACATGCTGACGGATCTCGTTGGCCTGCGGCGCATGCGAGGAGCCTTCACTTGCCAGATCGAGCGTCAGGATCTCCGCCTGGCCAAACAGCACGGTCAGCGGCGTGCGCAGATCGTGGGAGAGCGCGGCCAGCAAAGAGTTACGAATACTTTCCCGCTCGCTGGCGAGGCGAGCCTGTTCTTCGCTGGTGGCTAACGCCTGGCGTTCAAGCGCACTGGCAACCAGCAGAGTGAAGGTTTCCAGCAGGCGTTGCTGTTCCGGGATCATCAACTGGCGCAAGTTGGCCGGTTCCACAATCAATAACCCATGGGTTTTTTGGTCGCTTTTAAGCGGCAAAATTTGATACGGCACGCCGGGCAGGGTGTCGGTTCCCGCTCCGGCTGGCTGGCCTTTATCAAAACTCCAGCGGGCAATCGCATCATCCCAGGGCGTCATGCCATGGGTTTGCGTCACCGCTTTCAACTGCCCGTGGCTGCCCGGCAGTAACAATTTGCTGCGGGCATCAAAGGTAGACTGGATAAACCTTTCGCTGGTGACGGCTATATCCTTGTTATTACGCCCGACCGCCAGCGCTTTCGACATCTCATAAAGATGGCGGGTGCGCTGCTCGCGATAACGCGCCACGCGCGCCTGATAACGCACCCCGGCAGTGAGATTGCCAATCACCAAACCGACGGTCAGCATCACGCCAAAGGTCAGCAGATATTGCACATCGGAAACGGCCAGCGTGCCGCGCGGAGCGATAAAAAAGAGATCGAAACTGAGGACGTTAATCACCGTGGCGAACGCGGATGGCCAACGCCCATAAAACAGCGCTATCAGCACCACGCCGAGCAGGTAGATCATCACCAGGTTGGCGGCATCGAAAGCCGTTAGCCAATGCGCGGCGATCAGGGTGATTGCCGCGCAAAGGGCGAGGGCGACGGCACAACCTTTTAACTGTACCCGCCAGCGCTCAATAAACGGGCGTGTATCTCCGGCGCGAGAGGGCAATGCAACCGGAGCGTCGTCCAGCGCGATGATCACCAGGTCGAGATCCGGCGCGCGGCGCGCCAGCTTATCGGCAAACGATTCCGGGTTCCACCAGCGGTGCTTATTGCGTCGGCCAATAATAATTTTGCCGAGGTTATGCTCACGGGCGTAACGCAGAATCGCCTTATCTTCCGCCGGATCGGAAAGCGTGGCCGTTTCGGCCCCCAGTTCCTGCGCAAGGTGCAGGGCGCTTAAAATCGCCCGCCGTTGCGGTTCCGGCAATTTATGTAGCGACGGTGTTTCGACATACACCGCATGCCAGACGCTGCCCAGTTTGGCCGCCAGCCGCGCCGCCGTGCGGATCAACTTCTCATTGCCCGCGCCATGCCCGACGCAGAGCAGAATGGCATCACGCGTATGCCAGACTTTCTCTTCACCCTGGCGATCGCGCCAGGCGCGCATCTGATCGTCCACGCGGTCGGCGGTGCGGCGCAGCGCCAGTTCGCGCAGGGCAATCAGATTGCCTTTACGGAAGAAGTGTTCGATGGCGCGCTCGGCCTGGCCGCCGATATAGACTTTGCCTTCGTGCAGGCGCTGGCGGAGATCGTCCGGCGGCAAATCCACCAGTACGACCTCATCTGCGTTGTCGAAAAAAGGATCCGGCACGGTTTCACGTACCTGGATACCGGTCACGCCGCTGACCACATCGTTGAGGCTTTCCAGATGCTGGACGTTGACGGTTGTAAAGACATTAATACCCGCTTCCAGCAGCTCTTCTACATCCTGCCAGCGTTTCGGATGGCGCGAGCCGGGCGCGTTACTGTGCGCCAGTTCGTCCATTAAAATGAGCGCTGGACGGCGCGCAAGGGCGTCGTCCAGCGAAAACTCCTGAATCAGTCGCCCGCGATGGGCGATACGGTGTGGCGGCAGGACTGCCAGCCCTTCCAGCAGCGCGGCGGTCTCTTTGCGCCCGTGGGTCTCCACCACGCCAACGAGAATATCAAGCCCCTGCGCCCGCAGACGCTGCGCTTCTTGCAGCATAGCGAACGTTTTGCCCACACCGGCGCAGGCGCCGAAAAAGACTTTCAACTTTCCCCGGTGCGCTGTGGCGGCGTGCTCCAGCAAGCGGTCGGGATTGGGGCGCAAGGGCTCGTCAGTCATGCTTTATTTATCCTTGAGCGCATCCAGCGCCAGATTGAGTTCCACAATATTGACCACCGGCCGGCCGATATAGTTGACCAGCGGCGTGGTGGTATGTTCGGCCACCATTTTTTCCACTTCTGTCACGGGTAAGTGACGGGCTTGCGCCACGCGCGGGATCTGCCAGGCGGTGGCGGCCGGAGAAAGCTGGCCATCAAGGCCGCTCGCCGAGGCGGTAATCAACTCCACCGGAACATGCGTATCCGCTTGTGGATTCTCGGCGCGCAGTTGCGCCACGCGCGCCGCCACTTCTTTATCCAGCTCCGGGTTACTGCCTGCCAGGTTGCTACCGCCGGACGCCATTGGATTATAAGGCGCATCGGCCGTGGCAGAAGGGCGACCGTGAAAATAAACCGGTGCGGTAAAGTCCTGACCCAGCAAGCGCGAACCGCGCACGGTATCGCCCTCACGGATCAGCGAACCGTTCGCCTGCGCGTTAAACCACCACTGCCCGAGCGCGGTGGTCACCAGCGGGTAGATCCCGCCGGTAATCAGGGTGAAGAGTATCAAAAGCAGAAATGCGGGACGGAATAAAGTCATTTTTTTATACCTCTTACACCAGGCCAAACAGGGTCAAAATCAGGTCGATCGCCTTGATACCGATAAACGGCACCACCAGCCCGCCCAGCCCGTAGATCCACAAGTTACGGCGCAGCATAGCGGAAGCGGTAAGCGGCTTGTAGCTCACCCCTTTCAGCGCCAGCGGGATAAGAAACACAATCACCAGCGCGTTAAAGATCACCGCGCTTAAAATTGCCGACGCCGGGGAGTGCAGATGCATTACGTTCAGCGTATTCAGTTGCGGATAGGTTGCTGCAAATGCCGCCGGAATGATGGCGAAGTATTTCGCCACATCGTTGGCGATACTGAAGGTGGTCAGCGAACCGCGCGTCATCAGCATCTGTTTACCGATATGCACCACTTCAATCAATTTGGTGGGGTTCGAGTCGAGATCCACCATGTTGCCCGCTTCTTTGGCGGCCTGGGTGCCGGAGTTCATCGCCACCGCAACGTCGGCCTGCGCCAGCGCTGGCGCATCGTTCGTGCCATCGCCGGTCATCGCCACCAGACGACCTTCCGCCTGATACTGGCGAATCAACGCCAGTTTCGCTTCCGGCGTCGCTTCCGCAAGGAAATCATCGACACCGGCTTCAGCGGCAATCGCTGCAGCGGTTAAGCGGTTATCCCCGGTGATCATGACCGTTTTAATGCCCATTTTACGCAGTTGAGCAAAACGCTCTTTAATCCCGCCTTTGACGATATCTTTCAGCGCGATAATGCCCAGCACTTTCGCCCCTTCGGCAACGACCAGCGGCGTGGCGCCCTGGCGGGCGACGCGTTCGACCAGCGTTTCCACATCAGCCGGGAATTGACCGCCATTGGCGGCGATATGACGACGGATAGCATCCACCGAACCTTTACGGATCATCCGGTCCTGCACGTTGATGCCGCTCATGCGGGTTTGCGCAGTGAAGGGCACAAAGGTGGCTTGCAGGCTCTGCATATCGCGCTTGCGCAGATTAAAGCGGCGTTTAGCCAGTATCACAATACTGCGGCCTTCCGGCGTTTCATCCGCCAGCGAAGAGAGTTGCGCGGCATCGGCCAGCGTTTTTTCATCCACGCCCTGCGCGGGCAGGAAATCGGATGCCTGGCGGTTACCTAAGGTGATGGTGCCGGTTTTATCCAGCAACAGCACATCGATATCACCTGCTGCTTCCACCGCACGACCGCTGGTGGCAATCACATTCGCACCCAGCATGCGGCTCATCCCGGCAACGCCAATCGCAGACAGCAGCCCGCCGATAGTCGTTGGGATCAGGCACACCAGCAGGGCTACCAACACCGTCACGCTGACTGCCTGGCCACCGTATACCGAGAATGGCCACAACGTGGCGGTTGCCAGCAGGAAGACAAGGGTCAGGGCAACCAGCAGAATGGTCAGGGCGATCTCGTTCGGTGTTTTACGCCGTTGCGCGCCTTCCACCATCGCAATCATGCGGTCGAGGAACGTTTCGCCGGGGTTAACGCTGCACTGGATCACCAGCCAGTCAGAAAGAATACGTGTCCCGCCAGTGACTGAAGCGAAATCGCCGCCGGACTCACGGATCACCGGTGCCGATTCACCGGTGATCGCGCTCTCATCTACCGATGCGCCGCCTTCAATTACTTCACCATCGCACGGAATAATGTCTCCGGCCTCAACCAGCACCACATCGCCTTTACGCAGGTCTGCTGCCGGAATATGGTCGATTTGCGCATCATGTTGCGGGGCGCGTAATTTGCGGGCGAAAGCGGTTTTTTTCACCCCTTTCAGGCTATTGGCCTGCGCTTTGCTGCGGCCTTCCGCCAGCGCCTCTGCAAAGTTGGCGAACAATACCGTAATCCACAACCACAGGCTGACCGTGCCGGTAAACCACGCGCTGCCGTCAAGATGGCCTGTTGCCATTGCCACGGTCAGAACGGTGGTCAACAGGCTGCCGATCCAGACAATAAACATCACCGGGTTACGCCACTGTACCTGCGGGCTTAACTTGGTCACCGAATCCATCAGCGCCTGACGAACAAGGTGCGGTTCGAACAGGGCCAGTTGTTTGCGACTCATAAAACGCGTCTCCGCCAGTCTCAAAATAAGAGGTATTCCGCCACCGGGCCGAGCGCCAGGGCAGGAACAAAGGTCAATGCGCCAACCAGCAGTACTGTGCCGATCAGCAGGCCGATAAACAGCGCGCCGTGCGTGGGCAGGGTGCCAGTGCTGGCGGGCTGTATTTTCTTGCCGACCAGTGAACCAGCAATCGCCATCACCGGAATAATCACACCGAAACGGCCGAAGAACATGCAGAACGCCAGCAGACAGTTCCAGAACGGGGTGTTGGCGCTTAATCCGCCAAAGGCGCTGCCGTTGTTGTTGGCTGCCGACGAGACGGCGTACAGCACTTCACTAAAGCCGTGAATGCCGGGGTTAAACATGCCGCTACGCCCGGCGTCGGTCATCATCGCCAGCGCGGTGCCAAGCAGCACCAGCGCCGGAGTGACGAGGATCGCCAGCGCGGTCATTTTCATCTCGCGGACATCGATTTTTTTGCCGATAAACTCCGGCGTACGGCCAATCATCAACCCGGCAATAAATACCGCCAGCAGCACGAACAGCAGCATGCCGTAGAGACCCGAGCCCACGCCGCCGAACACCACTTCGCCAATCTGCATCAGCCACATCGGGATCATGCCGCCCAGCGCGGTAAAGGAGTCGTGCATGGCATTTACCGCGCCGCATGAGGCGGCGGTTGTGACCACGGCATACAGGCTGCTCGCCAGAATGCCAAAACGACTCTCTTTACCTTCCATATTGATGGCGCTGTCGCCACCGAGCGTCAGGAAGTGCGGGTTACCCTGAAACTCTGCCCACATCACCACCCCGGCGCAGACCACGAAAATCAGCGACATCGCCCACAGCAGCATGTGTCCCTGGCGGCGATCCGCCACGGCATCGCCAAAAGCAAAGCAAAGCGCTGCCGGGATGAGGAAGATCGCCAGCATCTGTACGATGTTGGTCAATGCGGTCGGGTTTTCAAACGGGTGCGAAGAGTTGGCATTGAAGAAACCACCGCCGTTGGTGCCGAGCATTTTGATCGCTTCCTGGGACGCGACTGGCCCCATCGGCATCAGATGCTGAACGCCTTCCAGAGAGGTGTAAGGCTGATAAGGCAAAAAGTTCTGCAGGACGCCTTGCTGAATAAAGAACAAGGCAATGATCAGTGAAATCGGCAGTAGCACCCACAGGGTAATGCGGGTGAGATCCACCCACGCGTTACCGAGCGTATCCATGCTGCGGCGCGCAAAGGCGCGGATCAGCGCGAATACCACCGCAATCCCCGTCGCTGCAGAGAGGAAGTTTTGTACTGTCAGCCCGACCATCTGGTTGAAATAGCTCAGCGTGCTTTCGCCGGCATAGGATTGCCAGTTGGTATTCGTGACAAAGCTGACCGCCGTGTTCAGCGCCAGATGCCAGGAGAGGCCGGGCAAGTTTTGCGGGTTCATTGGCAAAATGCCCTGCAACATCAGCATGGCAAACAGCAGCACAATACCGAGCACATTCAGCCACAGGATGGCGAACAGATAGTGCCGCCAGTTCATTTCACGGGTATCTATACCCAGTCCACGCCAGAGAATATTTTCGATTGTCGCCGTGCCGGGCAACGCCTGTCCGGCAATCAGTTTTGCCAGCAGCGATCCCAGCGGGCGCGCAAGAATAAACAGCACCAGCAAGAAGCTGGCGACCAGAAGAAAAGCCTGAGCGGCCATCAGAAAGCCTCCGCGTTAATCAGGGCATAAACCAGGTAGCCCAATAACAGGAAAACCAGCACGATGCCGATTATCACGCCTGCACTCACAATCCACCTCCAGGGTGCTTTTAAGAAGTGCTATCAAAGTAGTTTATTCGTTGCAAAAATCTCGAAAAAATCAGAATGGTAGGTGTAAAAAAAATATAAAAATGGGAGGGCGAATTTTTGCTCGAATCGTCCTGGTGGGCAGGTGTGCGTCGCGCCATCTTGCAAGGCAGCGTAATGAGAGTCTTTAATCCTTAAATTAACTAATGGTTAGTATTAATTTAACCGTTTTGTAACTAATTTACCGCTGGACATAAATAAATCCTAAATTGGCAGAAAAATAGTGGTCGGATGAGTAGTAAAATTACGAATAAAGCGATACTATTTTAACCAGATTTCAGCGCCGCCCGGATTTTCTGTAAGGCGGGAACATTTTCCGGTAGTGATTGCCGGCCTGACAAAGGGGAGAGGATTATGAACACATATAAAGCGTTTCCGGCACACGTTGTGTTGATGCGTCGCGCTTTCGCCATTCTGGCAGGCGTTCTGGCATTACCGGTGATGTTGTTCTGGAAAGATCGCGCACGTTTTTACAGCTATCTGCATCGCGTCTGGGCGAAAACCAGTGAAAAACCGGTGTGGATGGAGCAGGCCGAAAAAGTAGCCTGCGACTTTTATTAATCGATTACACACAGCAAATCCTCTGAGCCACCGCCTTGCGGTGGTTTTTTTTTGCAGTAACCTTTTTGCTACATTTACACTGTGCCGCCAGGCGCAGCGAAGCAACGATCCGCAGCGCTGCGCTTTCGCTACGGACATAAGGAGTGATATGACCACCCATCTGGTCTGGTTTCGCGCGGATTTACGCGTACATGATAATCTTGCGCTCGCCGCCGCCTGCCGCTATCCCAACGTCCGGGTTATTGCGCTTTTCATTGCCACGCCAGCACAGTGGCAGCAACATCATATGGCACCGCGCCAGGCGGCTCTGCTCAACGCCCATCTTAATGCGCTGCAACAGGCGCTGGCGGAGAAGGGCATTCCGCTGCTCTACCGTGAGGTGGATGATTTTGCTGCCTGCGCGCAGGCCATTGCCGAAATCTGTGCCAGCGAGCAGGTAAGCCATCTTTTTTATAATTATCAGTATGAATTTAATGAACGTCAGCGTGATGCGGCGGTAGAAAAAGCGCTGCCGAACGTATCCTGCCAGGGGTTTGATGACAGCGTGATGCTGGCGCCGGGCAGCGTGATGACCGGCAATCACGAGATGTATAAAGTCTTTACGCCGTTCAAAAACGCTTTTTTACGTCGGCTAAAAGAGGAACTGCCGGAATGCGTCGCCGCGCCGCGTGCGCGCGAAGGGGCGCTGCCCGTCGCAAAGCCGATCGTACTTAACTATCCGCAGCAGCCGTTTGATGAACAACTTTTCCCTGCCGATGAGAAAAGCGCGATTGCCCGGCTGCGCCACTTTTGCCAGCAGCAGGCGGCGGAGTATGAGCAACTGCGTGATTTCCCGGCGATTAAAGGTACCAGCCGCCTCTCCGCTGCGCTGGCGATTGGCGCACTGTCGCCGCGCCAGTGTCTGCATCGTTTACTGGCCGAGCAGCCGCAGGCGCTCAATGGCGGAAGCGGCGCAGTATGGCTCAATGAGCTGATTTGGCGTGAGTTTTACCGTCATCTGATGACATTCCATCCGGCACTCTGCAAGCACAAACCCTTTATCCCTTGGACCGATAAGGTGCGGTGGCAGGAAAACCAACAGCAGCTTGAGGCCTGGCAAAAGGGCAGCACGGGATTTCCGATTGTTGATGCCGCAATGCGTCAGTTGAACAGTACCGGCTGGATGCATAATCGGCTGCGAATGATCGCGGCCAGCTTTCTGGTCAAGGACTTACTTATCGACTGGCGCTGCGGAGAGCGCTATTTTATTTCTCAGTTGATCGATGGCGATCTGGCGGCAAACAATGGCGGCTGGCAGTGGGCAGCCTCAACGGGGACCGACGCGGCGCCTTATTTCCGCATTTTCAACCCCACCACGCAGGGGGAGCGCTTTGACGCCAGCGGCGCGTTTATTCGTCGCTGGTTACCTGAACTGCAAGCGGTGCCGGAAAAGCATCTCCATCAGCCCTGGGCGTGGGCGGATAAACAGGGGCGACGTCTCGATTATCCTCGCCCGATTGTCGACCATAAACAGGCGCGTGCCGCCACCCTGGCGGCGTACGAAGCCGCCCGTAAAGCGTAAAGAGAGCATTGATGAAAAATACCGAACTGGAAAAACTGATTAACGAGAAACTGAACAGTGCGGCATTCAGTGACTACGGCCCGAACGGCCTCCAGGTTGAAGGGCGGGAAACGGTGCAAAAAATTGTCACCGGCGTGACCGCCAGCCAGGCATTGCTGGATGAAGCGGTGCGTCAGCAGGCGGACGCGGTCATCGTCCATCACGGCTATTTCTGGAAAAACGAAGCGCCGGTCATTCTGGGCATGAAGCGTAACCGCCTGAAAACGCTTCTGGCGAACGACATCAACCTGTATGGCTGGCATCTGCCGCTCGATGCGCACCCGGAGCTGGGCAATAACGCGCAACTGGCGGCGCTGCTCGGTATTACCCTTCAGGGCGAAATCGAAGAGCTGTTGCCGTGGGGCGAACTCACGATGCCGGTGCCGGGGCTGGAACTGGCTTCCTGGATTGAAGCGCGGCTGGGCCGTAAGCCGCTCTGGTGCGGCGATACCGGGCCGGATGTTGTGAAACGTATCGCCTTGTGTACCGGCGGCGGACAGGGTTTTATCGATAAAGCCGCCCGCTTTGGCGTGGATGCCTTTATCACCGGCGAGGTGTCGGAGCAGACCATTCACTCCGCGCGCGAGCAGGGGCTGCATTTCTACGCGGCGGGGCACCATGCCACTGAACGCGGCGGCGTTCGCGCCCTGAGCGACTGGCTGAATACCCATACCGATCTTGACGTCACGTTTGTGGATATTCCGAACCCGGCCTGAGGAGCGAACAAGTGCAGCGAGCGCGTTGTTATTTATTAGGGGAAACCGCCGTGGTGCTGGAGCTGGAGCCTCCTGTACAACTGGCGACGCAAAAGCGGATCTGGCGGCTGACGCAGCGGCTGTCCACGGTGCCGGAGGTGGCGGAAGTCATTCCGGGAATGAATAACATTACGGTTGTGCTGCGCGATCCGGGCACGCTGGTGCTGGATGCCATTGAACGCTTACAGCGCTGGTGGGAAGAGAGCGAGGCGCTGGAGCCGGAATCTCGGGCCATTGAGATCCCGGTGCTGTACGGCGGCGATGCCGGGCCGGATCTCGGTCGGGTGGCGGAACATTGTCGGATGAGTGAAAAACAGGTGGTGGAGCTGCATGCCTCTGTTGATTACGTGGTCTGGTTTATTGGCTTCCAGCCTGGCTTTCCCTATCTGGGCGGCCTGCCGGAAGCGCTGGCCACGCCGCGCCGCGCCGAACCACGCGTTCGCGTAGCGGCCGGCTCTGTCGGTATTGGCGGCGCACAAACCGGCATCTATCCGCTGGAGACGCCCGGCGGCTGGAACCTGATTGGACGCACTGATTTGGCGCTTTTTAACCCGCGTTTAGCGGAGCCTTCACTGCTGCGTCCTGGCGACACGCTGCGCTTCATTCCCCGCAAGGAGGGCGTATGTTGAAAATTATCCGCGCCGGTATTTACACCTCCTTGCAGGGGGGAAAGCGTATCGGCTTGCGCCAGTCCGGAATCAGCTATTGCGGCGCGCTGGACGCGCCTGCGCTGCAAATTGGCAATGCGCTGGTGGGCAATGCGCCTGATACGGCCGGGCTTGAGATCACGCTCGGCCAGTTCGAAGTGGTGTTCGAAAGCCGCTGCTGGTTTGCCCTGACCGGCGCCGGTTGTGAAGCGAAGCTCGACGGTAAACCCGTGTGGACGGGCTGGCGTTTTGCGGCAAAAGCCGGACAGCGGCTGGTGCTGAAACGCCCGCTGCACGGCGTGCGTAGCTATCTGGCGGTGGCAGGCGGTTTTGCGCTGCCGGAGGTGCTGGGGTCCGGAAGTACTGATCTGAAAGCTGCTGTCGGCGGGCTGGAAGGGCGCCTGTTACGTGATGGCGATACGCTGCCACTGGCAAAACCGAAGCGGCAGTTTCGTACCCAGCAGGGCGTAAAACAACTGCTGTGGGGCAACCGTATTCGTGCGCTGCCGGGGCCGGAATATCACGAATTCGCCACGGCTTCGCAGGACGCATTCTGGCGTCTGCCGTGGCAGATAAGCCCGCAGAGCAACCGCATGGGGTACCGCTTACAGGGGCAGCCACTGTTGCGTACGACCTCACGCGAGCTGCTCTCCCACGGCTTATTACCTGGCGTTATACAGGTGCCGTCGAACGGCCAGCCGATTGTGCTGATGAATGACGCGCAGACAACCGGCGGATACCCGCGTATTGCCTGCATTATTGAGGCCGATATGTACCATCTGGCGCAAATTCCTCTTGGGCAACCGGTGCATTTTGTTCAGTGTTCACTGGATGAAGCGCTGCATGCTCGCCAGGATCAACAGCGTTACCTTGAACAACTGGCATGGCAGTTAACGCATGAAGATTGATTTAAACGCCGATCTTGGCGAAGGCTGCGGCAATGATGCTGCGTTGTTGAAACTGGTGTCGTCGGCGAATATCGCCTGCGGTTTTCATGCGGGCGATGCCGGGACAATGCTGACGTGCGTGCGCGAAGCGCTGCGTAACGGAGTCGCCATCGGCGCACATCCCTCGTTTCCCGATCGGGAAAACTTCGGTCGTACGGCGATGCAACTGCCGCCGGAAACCGTGTATGCCCAGATGCTGTACCAAATCGGCGCACTGGCAGCGATGGTGCGTGCTGAGGGCGGTAAATTACAGCATGTGAAGCCCCACGGCATGTTATACAACCAGGCGGCAAATGATGCGCAACTGGCCGACGCTATCGCTGGCGCGGTACACGATGTGGATTCAGATTTGATTCTGGTCGGGCTGGCGGGCAGCGAGCTGATCCGCGCCGGAAAAAACTGGGGGCTGATCACCCGCCAGGAAGTGTTTGCCGATCGCGGCTATCGCAGCGATGGTCGGCTGGTACCACGCAGCGAGCCGGGCGCGTTGATTGAAGATGACAATGTGGCGCTGGCGCAAACGCTGGAGATGGTGCTGGCAGGGCGTGTCAAAAGTATTGATGGTGAGTATGTTCCCGTGCAGGCGCAAACGGTGTGCCTGCACGGCGACGGTGAACATGCGTTACTGTTTGCCCGCCGTCTGCATGCTGCTTTTACCCAGCGTGGGGTGATCATTTCCGCGCGATAACATAAGGAGTTTTACATGCCGGAAGGACCGGAAATCCGCCGGGCGGCGGACATGCTTGAAGCGGCGGTTCAGGGAAAACCACTGACCGATGTCTGGTTTGCTCCGCCGCAGCTAACCGATTTTGCCCCAGGTCTGGTGGGGCAGCGCATCGAGCAGATTGAAACACGCGGCAAGGCGCTGTTGACGCACTTTTCCGGCGGGTTGACCCTCTACAGCCATAACCAGCTTTACGGCGTCTGGCGCGTGGTGAATGCGGGCGAAACGCCGCAAACCAATCGCGTGCTGCGCGTTAAATTACAGACGGCCGATAAAGCCATCTTGCTTTATAGCGCGTCAGACATTGCCATTCTCACGGCAGAACAACTGGCGCAGCACCCGTTTTTACAGCGGCTTGGGCCGGATGTGCTGAACATGACGCTTACCGCGGCGCAGGTGAAAGAACGTCTGTTATCGCCGCGTTTTCGCCGCCGTCGCTTCTCCGGTTTGCTGCTCGATCAGGCGTTTCTGGCCGGGCTGGGCAACTATTTACGCGTAGAGATCCTCTGGCATTGCGCGTTGGCGCCGCAGCATAGTGCCGCCGAACTGGATGATACCCAGCTTGACGTGTTGGCACAGGCGTTGCTCGATATTCCTCGTTTGTCTTGGCAGACGCGCGGTACGGTGGATGAGAACAAGCATCACGGCGCGCTGTTTCGCTTCCGGGTCTTTCACCGGGCCGGGGAGATGTGTGAGCGCTGCGGTGGGATCATCGAAAAAACCACGCTCTCATCACGCCCATTTTACTGGTGCCCTGGCTGCCAACGCTGAAACAAAAAACGCGCCCACAGGCGCGTTTTTTTAGGCGGATTCACCCTTAATCTTTTTTCAGATCGGAGGAGAATTCGCGTTTGGCGTAGCCGGTGTAAAGCTGACGCGGACGGGCAATCTTGATGCCGTCGTCGTGCATTTCGTTCCAGTGCGCAATCCAGCCCACGGTACGCGCCATCGCAAAGATAACGGTAAACATGGACGCCGGAATACCCATCGCTTTCAGGATGATACCGGAGTAGAAGTCGACGTTCGGGTAGAGTTTGCGTTCGATAAAGTACGGGTCGTTGAGCGCAATGTGCTCCAGCTCCATCGCCACTTCCAGCAAATCGTCTTTCGTCCCCAGCTCACGCAGCACTTCGTGGCAGGTTTCACGCATCACAGTAGCGCGCGGGTCGTAGTTCTTGTAGACACGGTGACCGAAGCCCATCAGACGGAACGAATCGTTCTTGTCTTTGGCGCGACGCAGGAATTCCGGAATATGTTTCACGGAGCTGATCTCTTCCAGCATTCTCAGCGCTGCTTCGTTGGCACCGCCGTGCGCCGGTCCCCACAGAGAGGCGATACCGGCTGCGATGCAGGCAAACGGGTTCGCACCGGAAGAACCGGCGGTACGCACGGTAGAGGTGGACGCGTTCTGCTCGTGATCGGCATGCAGGATCAGAATACGATCCATGGCGCGTTCCAGCACCGGATTCACTTCATACGGTTCGCACGGCGTAGCAAACATCATATGCAGGAAGTTGCCAGCGTAGGAGAGATCGTTGCGCGGATAGATAAACGGCTGACCGATGGAGTATTTGTAACACATCGCTGCCACAGTAGGCATTTTGGACAGCAGGCGGAAGGCCGCGATTTCGCGGTGGCGCGGATTGTTCACATCCAGCGAGTCGTGGTAGAACGCCGCCAGCGCGCCGGTCACGCCACAAAGTACCGCCATCGGATGTGAGTCGCGACGGAAACCGTGGAACAGGCGGGTGATTTGCTCATGAATCATGGTATGGCGGGTGACCGTCAGTCTGAACTCTTCAAACTGCTCCTGCGTCGGTTTTTCGCCGTACAGCAGGATGTAGCTCACTTCCAGGTAGTTGGATTCGGTCGCCAGTTGATCAATCGGGAAACCGCGGTGTAACAAAATACCTTCGTCACCGTCGATAAACGTGATTTTGGATTCGCACGATGCGGTAGAGGTAAAACCAGGGTCAAAAGTGAAAACCCCTTTTGAACCGAGACTACGGATATCAATAACATCCTGACCGAGCGTGCCTTTTAGCACATCCAGTTCGATAGCAGCGTCACCATTGTAGGTGATTTTTGCTTTTATATCAGCCATTTACGGTCTCCTTAGCGCCTTATTGCTTAAGACTGCCAGTTACCGGATTTGCTTTCAACTGCCCGTCAACGTTACCAGTTTGTTATTAGCTCGCAGCTCTGTGGAGAGGGAGAACCAGGGTACAGAGCAATGGCGCGTGCCAGTACACATTGAAAATACAGTGAAAAAACAGCAAATCAGCGTCTCAGCAGTCCGAATTTATCAAACCTGTATATCACTAATAACCGTCCTGATTACATCGGTCAATACCATCACACTGTTACATAACTTATTCTCAGGTGAAAGCAAGACCCCATAACTTTTGCGAATTATAAGCCTTATTCGGCGTAGTTTGTAACAAGAATGTTTAACTTTTGTCAAATCAGATGATTAAATTTTAAAAGAATGTTGTTATCGTGATGAGCATCACTGTTCTGCATAAAACCCGACAAACTATATGTAGGTTAATTGTAATGATTTTGTGAACGACCTATACTGCCGCCAGGTCTCCGGAATACCCTGCCATCCCGAGCCACCCAGCGTTGTAACCTGTCGTTTAGCATCTGGAAGCTAATTTTTTGCATGACGAGCAGTTATAGAAAAGGACGCTGTCTGACCCGCACGCAGACCGGAGGAAGGAAACTATAAGAATAGCATGTGGGCGTTATTCATGATAAAAAATGTGAAAAAACAAAGACCTGTCAATCTGGATCTGACAACAATTCGGTTTCCTGTTACGGCTATAGCTTCCATTCTTCACCGCGTCTCCGGCGTCATTACGTTTGTGGCCGTCGGTATTCTGCTGTGGTTACTGGGCCTGTCGCTGTCATCTGAAGACGGCTTCCTGACTGCCTCTGCCATCGTGAACAGCTTCTTCGTTAAATTCATTCTGTGGGGCATCCTCACCGCGCTGGCGTATCACGCTGTCGGCGGGATTCGTCACATGCTGATGGATTTTGGCTGGCTGGAAGAAACCTTCGAAGCAGGAAAACGTTCCGCTAATCTTTCTTTTGTGATTACTGTCGTGCTTTCAATTCTCGCAGGAGTTCTCGTATGGTAAGCAACGCCTCCGCATTAGGACGCAACGGCGTACATGATTTTATTCTTGTCCGTGCTACCGCCATCGTCCTGACGTTATACATCATCTATATGGTGGGTTTTTTCGCCCTGCATGGCGACCTGACCTGGGTGGTCTGGACCGGTTTCTTCTCCTCCGCCTTTACCAAAGTCTTCACTCTGCTGGCTCTGTTTTCCATTCTGATCCATGCCTGGATTGGCATGTGGCAAGTGTTGACCGACTACGTTAAACCGCTGGCTGTACGTCTGATTCTGCAACTGGTTATTGTTGTGGCACTGGCGGCTTACGTGATTTATGGATTCGTTGTGGTGTGGGGTGTGTAATGAAATTGCCAGTCAGAGAATTTGATGCTGTTGTTATTGGCGCGGGCGGCGCAGGTATGCGCGCGGCGCTGCAAATTTCCCAGAGCGGGCAAACCTGTGCGCTGCTCTCCAAAGTTTTCCCAACCCGTTCCCATACTGTGTCAGCGCAGGGCGGCATCACCGTCGCACTGGGCAATACCCATGAAGATAACTGGGAATGGCACATGTATGACACGGTAAAAGGTTCCGACTATATCGGTGACCAGGACGCGATTGAATATATGTGCAAAACCGGCCCGGAAGCGATTCTTGAGCTGGAGCATATGGGCCTGCCGTTCTCCCGTCTTGATGATGGTCGTATCTATCAGCGTCCGTTTGGCGGCCAGTCGAAGAACTTCGGCGGCGAGCAGGCGGCGCGTACCGCAGCGGCAGCGGACCGTACCGGCCATGCGCTGTTGCATACCCTTTATCAGCAGAACCTGAAAAACCACACCACCATCTTTTCCGAGTGGTACGCGCTGGATCTGGTGAAAAACCAGGATGGCGCTGTCGTGGGTTGTACCGCGCTGTGCATTGAAACCGGTGAAGTTGTCTACTTCAAAGCCCGCGCAACCGTGCTGGCAACCGGCGGCGCAGGCCGTATTTACCAGTCCACCACCAATGCGCACATTAATACCGGCGACGGCGTGGGTATGGCGCTGCGTGCGGGCGTTCCGGTGCAGGATATGGAGATGTGGCAGTTCCACCCGACCGGTATCGCCGGGGCAGGGGTGCTGGTGACGGAAGGCTGCCGTGGTGAAGGCGGCTATCTGCTGAACAAACACGGCGAGCGCTTTATGGAGCGTTATGCGCCGAACGCCAAAGACCTGGCGGGTCGTGACGTGGTGGCGCGTTCCATCATGATCGAAATTCGTGAAGGTCGCGGCTGTGATGGTCCGTGGGGGCCGCACGCTAAACTGAAACTCGATCACCTGGGTAAAGAGGTGCTGGAATCGCGCCTGCCGGGGATCCTGGAACTGTCGCGCACTTTCGCACACGTAGATCCTGTAAAAGAGCCAATCCCGGTGATCCCAACCTGCCACTATATGATGGGCGGTATTCCGACCAAAGTGACCGGTCAGGCGCTGACAGTCAACGAGAAGGGCGAAGATGTCGTGATCCCGGGGCTGTTTGCGGTAGGCGAAATCGCCTGCGTATCGGTTCACGGTGCCAACCGCCTGGGTGGCAACTCGCTGCTCGACCTGGTGGTCTTTGGCCGTGCGGCAGGTCTGCATTTACAAGAATCTATCGCTGAACAGGGTGCGCTGCGCGATGCCAGCGAATCGGATATCGAAGGGTCGCTCACCCGCCTCAACCGCTGGAACAACAACCGTAGCGGCGAAGATCCGGTCACCATCCGCAAAGCGCTGCAAGAGTGTATGCAGCATAACTTCTCGGTATTCCGCGAAGGTGATGCGATGGCGAAAGGTCTTGAACAACTGAAAGTGATCCGCGAGCGTCTGAAAGAGGCCCGTCTGGATGATACGTCGAGCGAGTTCAATACCCAGCGCGTTGAGTGCCTGGAGCTGGATAACCTGATGGAAACCGCTTACGCAACGGCTGTTTCCGCAAACTTCCGTACTGAAAGCCGTGGCGCGCACAGCCGCTTCGACTATCCGGATCGTGACGATGAGAACTGGTTGTGCCACAGCCTGTATCTGCCAGAAACGGAATCCATGACGCGCCGTAGCGTCAACATGGAACCGAAACTGCGTCCGGCGTTCCCGCCGAAGATTCGTACTTATTAATGCGGAGACAGGATGATGAAACTCGAATTCTCGATTTATCGCTATAACCCGGATGTGGATGACGCGCCGCGTATGCAGGATTACACGCTGGAAGCGGAAGAAGGGCGCGACATGATGTTGCTGGATGCGTTAATCCAGTTGAAAGAAAAGGACTCTACACTGTCGTTCCGCCGCTCCTGCCGTGAAGGCGTATGTGGTTCCGACGGCCTGAACATGAACGGTAAGAATGGTCTTGCCTGCATCACCCCGATTTCCGCGCTTGGCAACGGCAAACAGAAAATCGTTATCCGCCCGCTGCCAGGGCTGCCGGTTATCCGCGATTTGGTGGTGGACATGGGACAATTCTATGCCCAATATGAGAAGATTAAACCTTACTTATTGAATAATGGGCAAAATCCACCGGCCAGAGAGCATTTACAGGCACCCGAGCAGCGTGAAAAGCTCGACGGTCTGTACGAATGTATTCTTTGCGCCTGCTGTTCTACGTCCTGCCCGTCATTCTGGTGGAACCCGGATAAGTTTATCGGCCCGGCTGGTTTGCTGGCGGCGTATCGCTTCCTGATCGACAGCCGCGATACCGAAACCGACAGCCGTCTGGAAGGGTTGAGCGATGCTTTCAGCGTATTCCGCTGCCACAGCATCATGAACTGCGTCAGTGTATGTCCGAAAGGGCTGAACCCGACGCGCGCCATCGGCCATATTAAGTCGATGTTGTTGCAAAGAAGTGCGTAATTAGTCCGTGCCGGATAGCGCTGCGCGGTCGAAGTGCCGGATGGCGCTTGCGCTTATCCGGCCTACAGTATTAGCGATGTTTGTAGGCCCGGTAAGGGCGATACAAAAGCAGGAAATCTTTAAAAACCGCCACAAAGACATAATCGAGATGTCTGGAGCGAGACAAGGCGGCAACTGAGCGCATCCCTGGGAGCATAGTGAACTATGTGACCAGGGTAAGTGAAGGCAGCCAACACAGTCGCAGCCCGGACAGCGAAGATTAGGGCAGTTTTTAAAGGTTCCTTCGCGGGCCGCCAAGAGCCCGCAAGTGAACCCTGGGACGTGCGCTACTCGGTGTACGTCGTAGTTATCCACGGCGAAGTAAGCATAACAATGCTTAAGGGATCACGATGCAGAACGGCGCAATGAAAGCCTGGCTGGACTCTTCTTACCTCTCTGGGTCGAACCAGAGCTGGATAGAACAGCTCTATGAAGACTTCTTAACCGATCCTGACTCGGTAGATGCTAACTGGCGATCTATGTTCCAGCAGTTACCGGGCACCGGAGTCAAACCGGATCAGTTCCACTCCAAAACACGTGATTATTTCCGTCAACTGGCGAAAGATGCCTCACGTTACTCTTCCTCTATCTCCGACCCCGACACCAACGTTAAGCAGGTCAAAGTCCTGCAATTGATCAACGCCTACCGCTTCCGTGGTCATCAGCATGCGAATCTCGATCCGTTGGGACTGTGGCAGCAAGAACGCGTTGCCGATCTGGATCCGGCATTCCATGATTTAAGCGAAGCGGATTACCAGAACAGCTATAACGTAGGTTCCTTTGCGATAGGTAAAGATACCCTGCCGCTGGGCGAATTGATCAACGCGCTGAAAGAGACCTATTGCGGTTCGATCGGCGCGGAATACATGCACATTACCAGCACCGAAGAGAAGCGCTGGATCCAGCAGCGGATTGAGTCAGCGGTCGGAAAATCGAGCTTCAGCAGCGAAGAGAAAAAACGCTTCTTAAGCGAACTGACGGCGGCTGAAGGTCTGGAGCGCTATCTCGGGGCGAAGTTCCCGGGCGCGAAACGCTTCTCGCTGGAAGGCGGCGATGCGCTGATACCGCTGCTGAAAGAGATGATTCGCCATGCAGGCAAAAGCGGCACCCGCGAAGTGGTGCTGGGCATGGCGCACCGCGGTCGTCTGAACGTGCTGGTCAACGTGCTGGGCAAACAGCCGCAGGATCTGTTCGACGAGTTTGCCGGTAAACATAAAGAACACCTCGGCACCGGCGACGTGAAATACCATATGGGCTTCTCGTCTGACGTTGAGACCGAAGGCGGCTTGGTGCACCTGGCGCTGGCGTTTAACCCGTCGCACCTGGAAATCGTTAGCCCGGTGGTGATTGGTTCCGTACGCGCGCGTCTTGATCGTCTCTCTGAGCCGAGCAGCAATAAAGTGCTGCCGATCACCATTCACGGTGACGCGGCGGTGGCGGGTCAGGGCGTGGTACAGGAAACCCTGAACATGTCTAAAGCGCGCGGCTATGAAGTGGGCGGTACGGTGCGCGTGGTGATCAACAACCAGGTCGGTTTCACCACCTCGAACCCGCTGGATGCTCGCTCTACGCCATACTGTACCGATATCGGTAAGATGGTGCAGGCGCCGATTTTCCACGTCAACGCGGACGATCCGGAAGCGGTTGCTTTCGTTACCCGTCTGGCGCTGGACTTCCGTAACACCTTCAAACGCGATGTGTTTATCGATCTGGTGTGCTACCGCCGTCACGGCCATAACGAAGCCGACGAGCCGAGCGCAACCCAGCCGTTGATGTACCAGAAAATCAAAAAACACCCGACGCCGCGTAAAATCTACGCCGATCGTCTGGAGCAGGACAAAACCATCACGCTGGAAGATGCCACTGAGATGGTTAACCTGTACCGCGACGCGCTGGATGCGGGCGAGTGTGTGGTCGCTGAATGGCGTCCAATGAATATGCACTCCTTTACCTGGTCGCCGTACCTCAACCACGAGTGGGATGAGAGCTACCCGAACAAAGTAGAGATGAAACGCCTGCAAGAACTGGCGAGGCGCATCAGCACGGTGCCGGAAGCCATTGAGATGCAACCCCGCGTGGCGAAAATCTACGGTGATCGTCAGTTGATGGCGAACGGCGAGAAGCTGTTCGACTGGGGCGGCGCTGAAACGCTGGCTTACGCCACGCTGGTTGATGAAGGCATTCCGGTGCGCCTCTCCGGTGAAGACACCGGGCGCGGTACTTTCTTCCATCGCCACGCCGTGATCCATAACCAGGCCAACGGCTCAACCTATACACCGCTGAGCCATGTGCATAATGGCCAGGGTCCGTTCCGCGTATGGGACTCCGTACTCTCTGAAGAAGCGGTACTGGCTTTTGAATATGGCTACGCCACTGCTGAGCCGCGTACGCTGACCATCTGGGAAGCGCAGTTCGGCGACTTCGCTAACGGCGCGCAGGTGGTGATTGACCAGTTCATCAGCTCCGGCGAGCAAAAGTGGGGCCGTATGTGCGGGCTGGTAATGCTGTTGCCGCATGGCTATGAAGGGCAGGGCCCGGAGCACTCTTCCGCCCGTCTGGAGCGTTATCTGCAACTGTGCGCTGAGCAAAACATGCAGGTTTGCGTCCCGTCCACCCCGGCACAGGTTTACCATATGCTGCGTCGTCAGGCGCTGCGCGGTATGCGTCGCCCGCTGGTGGTGATGTCACCGAAGTCGCTGCTGCGTCATCCGCAGGCGGTCTCCACGCTGGATGAACTGGCGAATGGCACCTTTATGCCGGCGATTGGTGAAGTGGATGATTTGGACCCGCAAGCCGTGAAGCGCGTTATCCTTTGTTCTGGTAAGGTTTATTACGATCTGCTTGAACAGCGTCGTAAAAATGACCAGAAGGATGTCGCCATTGTCCGTATTGAGCAGTTGTACCCGTTCCCGCATCAGTCGGTGCAGGATGCGTTGAAACCTTATGCGCACGTACATGATTTTGTCTGGTGCCAGGAAGAGCCGCTTAACCAGGGCGCCTGGTACTGCAGTCAGCATCATTTCCGTGATGTGATACCTTTTGGGGCCGCTCTGCGCTATGCAGGACGCCCGGCCTCCGCCTCCCCGGCGGTGGGATATCTGTCCGTTCACCAGAAGCAACAGCAAGATCTGGTGAATGACGCGCTGAACGTCGATTCAATAAAGGATAAATAATGAGTAGCGTAGATATTCTTGTTCCCGATCTGCCTGAGTCCGTTGCTGATGCGACTGTCGCGACCTGGCACAAAAAACCAGGCGATAGCGTCCGACGCGATGAAGTATTGGTAGAAATCGAAACGGACAAAGTGGTACTGGAAGTACCGGCTTCAGCGGACGGTATTCTGGACGCGGTGCTGGAAGACGAAGGCACGACGGTCACTTCCCGTCAGATCCTTGGCCGCCTGAAAGAAGGCAACAGCTCGGGTAAAGAGAGCAGCGCCAAATCTGAAGCGAAAGAATCCACGCCAGCTCAGCGCCAGCAGGCGTCGCTGGAAGAGCAAAATAACGACGCGCTCAGCCCGGCGATCCGTCGTCTGCTGGCTGAACATAGCCTTGACGCCAGTGCCATTAAAGGTACCGGCGTTGGCGGCCGCATCACCCGTGAAGATGTGGATAAGCACCTGGCGAAAGCCCCGGCCAAAGAAGAGAGCAAACCGGCCGCTCAGCCGGCAAGCAGCCCGGCGCCGCAGCTGGCTGGCCGTTCAGAAAAACGCGTGCCGATGACTCGTCTGCGCAAACGCGTGGCGGAGCGTCTGCTGGAAGCGAAAAATTCAACTGCCATGCTGACGACCTTCAACGAAGTCAACATGAAGCCCATCATGGATCTGCGTAAGCAGTACGGTGATGCGTTTGAAAAACGCCACGGCATCCGTCTGGGCTTTATGTCGTTCTACGTGAAAGCGGTTGTTGAAGCGCTGAAACGCTATCCGGAAGTGAACGCCTCTATTGATGGCGACGACGTGGTTTACCACAATTATTTCGATGTCAGCATGGCGGTTTCCACGCCGCGTGGTCTGGTGACGCCGGTACTGCGTGAT
This sequence comes from Kosakonia sacchari, assembly GCA_900109485.1. Taxonomy (GTDB): domain Bacteria; phylum Pseudomonadota; class Gammaproteobacteria; order Enterobacterales; family Enterobacteriaceae; genus Kosakonia; species Kosakonia sacchari_B. The sequence continues at coordinate 108,754 of FOAY01000003.1, forward strand.
GTGGATACGCTGGGCATGGCCGACATCGAGAAGAAAATTAAAGAACTGGCGGTAAAAGGCCGTGACGGCAAGCTGACCGTTGAGGATCTGACCGGCGGTAACTTTACCATCACCAACGGCGGTGTATTCGGTTCGCTGATGTCCACGCCGATCATCAACCCGCCGCAGAGTGCGATCCTTGGCATGCACGCCATCAAAGATCGCCCAATGGCGGTTGATGGCAAAGTTGAAATTCTGCCGATGATGTACCTGGCGCTCTCCTACGACCACCGCCTGATCGACGGACGCGAGTCTGTGGGCTTCCTGGTTGCAATCAAAGAATTGCTGGAAGATCCGACGCGTCTGCTGCTGGATGTGTAGTGTCCTTTGCCCGGTGGCGCAGGCTGCCGGGCCTATAACGAACACCTGCTTTGCAGGCCGGAAAGCCCTGGCGCTTCCGGCATGACAAATTAAATAAAGGATGGATAGAACACATGAACTTACACGAGTATCAGGCGAAACAGCTTTTTGCCCGGTCAGGTCTGCCGACTCCGGTTGGTTACGCCTGTGCTACCCCACGTGAAGCAGAAGAAGCCGCATCGAAAATCGGCACCGGCCCGTGGGTGGTGAAATGCCAGGTCCACGCGGGCGGCCGTGGTAAAGCGGGCGGCGTAAAAGTCGTTAGCAGCAAAGAAGATATTCGCGCTTTCGCGGAACACTGGCTGGGTAAACGCCTGGTAACCTACCAAACAGACGCCAACGGCCAGCCGGTTAACCAGATCCTGGTGGAAGCGGCAACGGATATTGGCAAAGAGCTGTATCTGGGCGCGGTTGTTGACCGCAGCTCACGGCGTGTGGTGTTCATGGCATCGACGGAAGGCGGCGTGGAAATCGAAAAAGTGGCAGAAGAGACGCCGCACCTGATCCACAAAACCACCCTTGATCCGCTGACTGGCCCGATGCCGTACCAGGGACGCGAACTGGCGTTCAAACTCGGTCTGGAAGGCAAACAGGTTCAGCAGTTCACTAAAATTTTCATGGGGCTGGCGACCATTTTCCTTGAGCGCGATCTGGCGCTGATCGAAATCAACCCGCTGGTCATCACCAAACAGGGCGACCTGATCTGCCTCGACGGCAAACTGGGCACTGATGGCAACGCACTGTTCCGTCAGCCGGAACTGCGCGAAATGCGCGACCAGTCGCAGGAAGACCCGCGTGAAGCGCAAGCTGCGCAGTGGGAACTGAACTATGTTGCGCTGGATGGCAACATCGGCTGCATGGTTAACGGTGCTGGCCTGGCGATGGGCACCATGGACATCGTTAAGCTGCACGGCGGCGAACCGGCGAACTTCCTCGACGTAGGCGGCGGTGCGACCAAAGAACGTGTTACTGAAGCGTTTAAAATTATCCTCTCCGATGAGAAGGTGAAAGCGGTGCTGGTGAACATTTTCGGCGGTATCGTGCGTTGCGACCTGATCGCCGACGGCATCATCGGTGCGGTAGAAGAGGTGGGTGTTAACGTTCCGGTCGTTGTCCGTCTGGAAGGTAACAACGCCGAGCTGGGTGCCAAACGTCTGGCGGACAGCGGTCTGAACATTATCGCAGCGAAAAGTCTGACGGATGCAGCACAGCAGGTTGTTGCCGCAGTGGAGGGGAAATAATGTCTGTTTTGATTGATAAGAACACCAAAGTTATCTGCCAGGGTTTTACCGGTAGCCAGGGTACTTTCCACTCCGAGCAGGCGATTGCCTACGGTACGCAGATGGTTGGCGGTGTAACGCCAGGCAAAGGCGGCACCACGCATCTGGGTCTGCCTGTATTCAATACCGTACGTGAAGCGGTGGAAGCCACTGGTGCGACAGCCAGCGTGATTTACGTTCCGGCGCCGTTCTGCAAAGACTCAATTCTGGAAGCCATCGACGCGGGCATCAAACTGATCATCACCATTACTGAAGGTATCCCGACGCTGGATATGCTGACGGTAAAAGTGAAGCTGGACGAAGCTGGCGTGCGCATGATCGGCCCGAACTGCCCTGGCGTAATCACCCCGGGCGAGTGCAAAATCGGCATCATGCCTGGCCATATTCACAAGCCGGGTAAAATCGGTATTGTGTCGCGTTCCGGTACGCTGACTTATGAAGCGGTTAAACAGACCACCGATTACGGCTTTGGTCAGTCTACCTGCGTTGGTATCGGCGGCGACCCGATCCCGGGTTCTAACTTTATCGATATCCTGAAACTGTTCGAGGAAGATCCGCAGACCGAAGCGATCGTTATGATCGGTGAGATCGGCGGTAGCGCAGAAGAAGAAGCGGCTGCTTACATCAAAGAACATGTGACCAAACCGGTTGTCGGCTACATCGCGGGTGTCACTGCGCCGAAAGGCAAGCGTATGGGCCACGCGGGCGCCATCATCGCAGGTGGTAAAGGTACAGCGGACGAGAAATTCGCTGCGCTGGAAGCTGCCGGGGTGAAAACTGTGCGTAGCCTCGCTGATATCGGCGAAGCACTGAAATCTATCATTAAATAAAACTATTGCTCCTCCCTGAGGGGAGCATAAACTTGTCTCGACATGGTTGGCCGCTCCCGTAGCGGCCTTTTTTATTGCTGTAATTTACGCACTTCAGTATTTGCCGCGGTAAGCCGGTGCCCGTCAGCCGCTTGCGGCAACATTGGAGGGATGGCTTCGCCGCTCTGGCTATCGATCAATATGGAATGGGGTTCGCCTGGAGCAAAAAGATGTTGTTCGCCCCACTGGCGCAGCGCCACCACTACCGGAAATAACGACTCACCTCTCTCTGTCAGCACATATTCCTGATATGCCGTGCCATCTGATGCGGGTTGAGTGGTAAAAATGCCCGCTTCCATCAGTTTGCGCAGCCTGTCAGTAAGAATGTTACGCGCCACGCCAAGACTACGCTGAAAATCACCAAAACGCCGCGCGCCGTCAAAGGCATCACGGATGATAAGCAATGCCCAGCGATCGCCAATCAAATCGACAGAACGGGCAACGGGGCAGGGTTGGGTCTTCAGTGACACGGCGCATCTCCGGTTTGGGATTCTGGTTGCATTTTAAAACTAGCCTGACTACGCTTCAACCAGTTTTATTTTGCAACCAGGTTAATGGCATGGATAAAAACAGACAGACAACAGAACGGGGTTTGATTGCTCTGTTTGCCGTGGCCAGCGGCTTAAGTGTGGCGAATGTCTATTACGCTCAGCCGTTACTTGATGCGCTGGCGCAGAGTTTCGCCATTAGCCAGGCGGCTGTTGGCGGCGTAGTGACCGCAACTCAGGTGGGATCGGCGTTGGCTTTACTGCTGCTGGTACCGTTGGGCGATATTGTTGAACGACGCCGGTTGTTGTTGGTGCAGTTACTGGCGCTGATGATTGCGTTGAGCGCGGTGGCGCTGGCGCAATCGGCCGTGGTGTTGCTCACCGGCATGCTGGCAACAGGTTTGCTGGGTACGGCCATGACACAGGGGTTGATCGCCAGTGCGGCCAGTATTGCCAGTGAACAGGAGCGAGGCAGGGTAGTGGGTGCCGCGCAAGGCGGCGTTTTTATTGGCCTGCTGCTGGCGCGTGTCTTTGCCGGGGTTATTAGTGACCTGGCGGGATGGCGGGCAGTGTATGGCGTTTCTGCATTGCTGATGATGATGCTGTTGCTGCTCCTCAGGCAACGGCTGCCTGTCATGCGCGCCTCTGCGGTTTCTGAAAGCTGGTTTCGTTTGATGTCTTCAATGCTGACGCTGCTATGCACCGATCGGGTATTGCAAATCCGTGGTGTGCTGGCGCTGTTGATGTTTGCCGCTTTTAATATTTTCTGGAGTGCGATGGTACTGCCGTTGAGTGCCGCGCCGTTTGGTTTTTCGCATACGGCGATTGGTTTGTTCGCGCTGGCGGGCGTTGCGGGAGCACTGGTGGCGTCGAGAGCCGGGAAGGAAGCGGATCGCGGTAACGCACAGCGCACAAGCTTGCTGTCGCTCCTGCTGTTGCTGCTTGCCTGGTGGCCGCTATCAAGGCTGGAGCACTCTCTGGCTCTGCTGATCCTGGGGATTGTACTGCTTGATCTTGGCGGGCAGGCGCTGCATGTCACGAACCAGAGCCTGATTTTGCGCACCAATGTAGCTCAACACGGCAGACTGGTGGCGTTATATATGCTGTTTTATGCGACAGGCAGTGGGCTGGGCGCCATGGCAACGACCGTTATTTATGCCAGATTCGGCTGGCAGGGCGTTTGTTTGCTCGGCGCTAGCGTAAGTCTGCTGGCGCTTATTGTCTGGAGCACAACACGGCGCTGGATGCGGCTGAACAATACCCCATAAAATAAAATGGTTTTAGCGCGTGCGAAAATAAAAAAAATAATCACGGAGCGGTGTTAAGTACGATAACCGCAATGGTGAAATATTTGTAAAATAAAAAAGATGTGCAGTAAGTCTAATTTCTCAAGCTCTTTATCTGTCATGGACGACCCATTTTTCCCGCAGAGGATAAACGTTAAATATACTCGCCATTATTTCTCTTTACTCGCCAATTGATAACCATTGATTACGTTAAAATGAACATGCTGTTAACAAGGTTTTTACCGCAGTTATACACTGGCTACAAAATTAACAGTAAAGAATAAAAATGATTTAAATCAATATCTAAAAGCTTGGAAAAGATTGTGAAAATCGTTAAATTGTCGCAGATCAAATTGGCTAAAAAGCGGTAGGATTGGCATAAATTGATCGGTGTCGAAAAACGTAAAATTAACTCAATAAAAACCTATTTATCGTAAGGGTTTTCCGAGTTAATATGTTCGCGAGATCAATTCGAAATTTTTATTAACCTGGTTGTAACTTTTTTCATTCATTACCACAATTTCTGTGGCAGTGAATAAAAGCAGTGCAACAAATTTGTATTGGGGCATGCGTGTGAACCCACGCTAACGGGGTTTACTCTCGGAGTCTTCATGCGATGAGCAAGGAGTCAGAATGTTAGATATAGTCGAACTGTCGCGCTTACAGTTTGCCTTGACTGCGATGTACCACTTTCTGTTTGTGCCACTGACGCTCGGTATGGCGTTCCTGCTGGCAATTATGGAAACGGTCTATGTCCTCTCCGGCAAACAGATTTATAAAGATATGACCAAGTTCTGGGGCAAGTTGTTTGGTATCAACTTTGCTCTGGGTGTGGCAACAGGCCTGACGATGGAGTTTCAGTTCGGGACTAACTGGTCATACTATTCCCACTACGTTGGGGATATCTTCGGTGCGCCGCTGGCAATCGAAGGGTTGATGGCCTTCTTCCTCGAATCCACATTTGTTGGTTTGTTCTTCTTCGGTTGGGATCGCCTCGGTAAAGTGCAGCACATGGCAGTCACCTGGTTAGTTGCGCTGGGTTCTAACTTGTCGGCATTGTGGATCCTTGTTGCTAACGGCTGGATGCAGAACCCCGTAGCGTCTGATTTCAACTTCGAAACCATGCGCATGGAGATGGTGAGCTTTGCCGAACTGGTGCTGAACCCGGTTGCGCAGGTGAAATTCGTTCACACCGTTGCTTCCGGTTATACCTGCGGCGCCATCTTTATCCTCGGCATCAGCTCTTATTACCTGCTGCGTGGTCGCGACATCGCTTTTGCTAAACGCTCCTTTGCTATTGCTGCCAGCTTCGGCATGGCCGCTGTGCTGTCTGTTATTGTGCTGGGTGATGAATCCGGTTACGAAATGGGCGACGTGCAGAAAACCAAACTGGCTGCTATTGAGGCCGAATGGGAAACGCAACCGGCTCCGGCGGCATTTACCCTGTTTGGCGTGCCGGACCAGGATAAACAAGAGAACAAATTCGCTATCCAGATCCCTTACGCGTTGGGCATTATCGCGACCCGTTCGGTGGATACCCCGGTTATCGGCCTGAAAGAGCTGATGGTGCAGCATGAAGAGCGTATCCGTAACGGTATGAAAGCGTACCAGTTGCTGGAGCAGCTCCGCTCTGGCTCTGCCGATCAGTCCGTTCGCGATCAGTTCAACAGCGTCAAGAAAGACCTCGGTTATGGCTTGTTGCTTAAACGCTACACGCCGAATGTGACCGATGCGACTGACGCGCAAATCCAGCAGGCGACGAAAGACTCTATCCCTCGTGTTGCGCCGCTTTACTTTGCGTTCCGTATCATGGTGGCGTGCGGTGTTCTGATGCTGCTGATTATCGCCGCGTCCTTCTGGACGGTGATTCGTAACCGTATTGGCGAGAAGAAATGGCTGTTGCGCGCGGCGCTGTATGGTATTCCGCTGCCGTGGATCGCCATTGAATCCGGCTGGTTTGTTGCCGAGTACGGACGTCAGCCGTGGGCGATTGGTGAAGTGTTGCCGACCGCAGTGGCTAACTCGTCGTTAACCGTTGGCGATCTGCTGTTCTCCATGATTCTGATTTGCGGCCTTTATACGCTGTTTATGGTGGCGGAAGTGTTCCTGATGTTCAAATTTGCTCGCCTTGGGCCGAGCAGCCTGAAAACAGGTCGCTATCACTATGAGCAGTCCACTGTGGCTTCTCAGCCGGCACGCTAAGACAGGAGTCGTCAAATGATCGATTATGAAGTATTACGTTTTATCTGGTGGCTGCTGGTTGGCATTCTGCTGATTGGTTTTGCTGTCACCGATGGCTTCGACATGGGTGTGGGCATGTTGACCCGCCTGCTGGGTCGTAGCGACACTGAGCGCCGCGTGATGATTAACTCCATTGCGCCGCACTGGGACGGCAACCAGGTTTGGCTGATCACCGCCGGTGGCGCGCTGTTCGCCGCCTGGCCGATGGTTTACGCTGCTGCGTTCTCCGGCTTCTATGTCGCGATGATCCTCGTGCTGGCTTCTCTCTTCTTCCGTCCGGTGGGTTTCGATTACCGCTCGAAGATTGAAGACAATCGCTGGCGCGGGATGTGGGACTGGGGCATTTTCATCGGTAGCTTCGTACCGCCGCTGGTGATTGGCGTGGCGTTTGGCAACCTGCTGCAGGGCGTGCCGTTCCACCTCGACAACGATATGCGTCTGTTCTACACCGGCAACTTCTTCCAACTGCTGAATCCGTTTGGTCTGCTGGCGGGTGTAGTTAGCGTGGCGATGATCCTGACGCAAGGCGCAACCTATCTGCAAATGCGCACTGTGGGAGAACTGCATCTGCGTGCTCGCGCTACTGTGCAGATCGCCGCACTGGTGACGCTGGTCTGTTTCGCACTGGCCGGTGTGTGGGTGGTTTACGGCATTGATGGTTATGTGGTGACCTCTGTGATGGATCATCACGCCCCGTCTAATCCGCTGCTTAAAGACGTTGCGCTACAGGCTGGCGCCTGGCTGACTAACTTTAACAACATGCCTGTGTTGTGGGTGATCCCGGCGCTGGGTGTAGTTCTGCCGCTGCTGACCGTACTGACCGCGCGTCTGGATAAAGCGGCCTGGGCATTCGTGTTCTCTTCGCTGACCCTGGCCTGCATCATTCTGACCGCCGGTATCGCGATGTTCCCGTTCATCATGCCGTCAAGCACCATGCTGAAAGCCAGCCTGACCATGTGGGATGCAACATCGACCCAACTGACGCTGAATCTGATGACCTATGTTGCGCTGGTATTTGTGCCAATCGTTCTGCTCTACACCATCTGGTGTTACTGGAAAATGTTCGGCCGTATCACCAAAGAACATATTGAAAGCAATACCCACTCTATGTACTAAGTAAGGAGCTGAATATGTGGTACTTCGCATGGATTTTAGGAACGCTTCTTGCCTGTGCTTTTGGAGTGATTACCGCTCTGGCGCTGGAACATGTTGAGGCGTCGAAAGCCGGACAAGAAGAACAGTAATGGAAAAAGTTATCGCAAAGTTATATGCGGTAATGGATAAGGGCCCGTTAAGGGCCCTTTCCTTAATAATGGCGCTCTTACTGGCCGGCTGCATTTTCTGGGATCCGTCCCGTTTTGCTGCGAAAACCAGCGAGCTGGAGATCTGGCACGGATTGCTGCTGATGTGGGCGGTGTGTGCCGGGGTTATCCACGGCGTCGGTTTCAGGCCGCGCGCCATTCACTGGCAGGGTTTTTTCTGCCCGCTTATCGCTGATGTCGTTCTGCTGGTGGGGCTTATTTTTTTCTTCTTTTGAATAAGAAATATCCGCTATCCTCATGGGCTTGCAAAAGCCCATAAATTTTTACTATCCGTTTACCTGAACCCATTCCAAAGCACCTTTCCCGCGCGTATAGTAGCGAAGTTTAAAAGCTCTAACTTTTTTTGCATTACCAGGATGTAAAGTGAATACAACGCTGTTTCGATGGCCGGTTCGTGTCTATTACGAAGATACCGACGCCGGTGGTGTGGTTTACCACGCCAGCTACGTAGCTTTTTATGAAAGAGCCCGTACAGAGATGCTGCGCCATCATCACTTTAGCCAACAAGTTCTGCTGGCTGAGCGCGTCGCGTTCGTGGTACGCAAAATGACGCTGGAGTATTTTGCGCCCGCCAGACTCGACGACATGCTCGAAGTCCAAACGGAAATTACATCAATGCGTGGTACCGCCATGGTTTTCACGCAGCGGATTGTCAACGCAGAGAACAAAGTGCTGAATGAAGCTGAAGTGCTGATTGTCTGTGTTGATCCACTCTTAATGAAGCCTCGTGCGCTTCCCAAGTCTATTGTCGCGGAGTTTAAGCAGTGACTGACATGAACATCCTTGATTTGTTCCTGAAGGCTAGCCTTCTGGTCAAACTTATCATGTTGATTTTGATTGGTTTTTCAATCGCATCCTGGGCAATCATCATCCAGAGAACGCGCATCCTCAACGCAGCAGGGCGCGAAGCGGAAGCATTCGAAGACAAGTTCTGGTCCGGCATTGAACTGTCACGTTTGTATCAGGAAAGCCAGGGGCACCGCGATAATCTGAGCGGTTCGGAACAAATCTTTTACAGCGGGTTCAAAGAGTTTGCCCGTCTGCATCGCGCAAACAGTCACGCGCCAGAAGCGATTGTCGAAGGGGCATCAAGGGCGATGCGCATTTCGATGAACCGCGAGCTGGAAAATCTGGAAAACCACATTCCTTTTCTTGGCACCGTGGGTTCCATCAGCCCGTATATCGGTCTGTTTGGTACGGTGTGGGGGATTATGCACGCCTTTATCGGGCTCGGTGCGGTGAAACAGGCAACATTGCAGATGGTTGCGCCGGGTATTGCCGAAGCGCTGATCGCGACCGCTATCGGTCTGTTCGCTGCAATTCCGGCGGTAATGGCATATAACCGCCTGAACCAGCGCGTGAACAAACTGGAACTGAATTACGACAACTTTATGGAAGAGTTCACGGCTATTCTGCATCGCCAGGCGTTTGCCAGCAGCGACAGCAATAAGGAGTAAGCCATGGCCAGAACGCGTGGACGGGGCCATCGTGAGCTCAAGTCTGAAATCAACATTGTACCGTTGCTGGACGTGTTGCTGGTGCTGCTGCTGATCTTTATGGCAACAGCGCCGATCATCACGCAGAGCGTAGAGGTCGATCTGCCGGATGCGACGGAATCGCAGACCGTCAGTACCAATGACGATCCTCCGGTCATTATTGAGGTTTCCGGTGTCGGACAATACAGCGTGGTGGTGGAAAAAGATCGTATGGATCAGCTACCGCCAGAGCAGGTGATTGCCGAGGCGCAGCGTCGCCTGCAATCCAATCCGAAAACCGTGTTCTTAATCGGCGGAGCGAAAGACGTGCCGTACGATGAAATCATTAAAGCGCTGAACCTGTTACATAGCGCGGGTGTGAAATCGGTTGGCTTGATGACGCAGCCTATCTGATCACTCGCCTGACAGGCGGACAGTTTTTGGGAACCGAGAGTGTCAAAGGCAACCGTACAAAACGACAAGCTTAAGCGAGCGATAATCATCTCAGCCGTGCTGCACGTAATTCTGGTGGCGCTGCTGATTTGGAGTTCGTTCGACGAGCATATTGATGCGTCTGCGGGCGGCGGCGGTGGCTCGGCGATCGATGCGGTGATGGTCGATCCCGGCGCTGTGGTGGACAATTACAATCGCCAACAGCAGCAGCAAGCCAGCGCGCAACGAGCCAAAGAGCAGCGCGAAAAACAGGCGCAACAGCAGGCGGAAGAGCTGCGTGAAAAGCAGGCTGCCGAGCAGGAGCGTTTGAAACAGCTGGAGCAGGAGCGTTTGCAGGCGCAGGAAGCCACGCGCGAACAGGCCGAGCAGCAGAAGCAAGCAGAAGAGGCGGCAAAAAAAGCGCAGCAGCAACAGAAGCAAGCTGAAGAAGCTGCAGCGAAAGCAGCCGCTGATGCAAAAGCTAAAGCAGACGCCCAGGCAAAAGAAGCGGCAGAAGCAGCGAAGAAAGCCGCCGCCGATGCGCAGAAAAAAGCGGAAGCTGAAGCCGCAAAAGCCGCCGCCGACGCACAGAAAAAAGCGGAAGCTGAAGCTGCGAAGAAAGCTCAGGCAGACGCTGAGAAGAAAGCACAGGCCGAAGCGGCTAAACAAGCCGCCGCGGAAAAAGCAGCAGCAGAGAAAGCCGCTGCGGCTGAGAAGGCTGCTGCTGCGAAAGCTGCTGCCGCTGAAAAAGCTGCAGAAGAGAAGAAAGCAGCCGCCGCAGAGAAGGCCGCCGCCGATAAGAAAGCGGCAGCCGAAAAAGCGGCCGCAGCCAAGAAAGCCGCCGCTGAAAAAGCCGCTGCTGCCGCTGGCGTTGACGATCTGTTTGGCGATTTAAGCTCTGGTAAGAATGCGCCGAAAACAGGTGGCGGGGCGAAAGGTAATAATGCAGCCGCAGCCGGTTCTGGTAACACTAAGAACAACGGCGCTTCGGGTGCTGACATCAGTAACTATGCAGGGCAGATTAAATCGGCGATTGAAAGCCGCTTTTATGATGCCTCCTCCTATGCGGGGAAAACCTGTACGTTGCGCGTCAAACTGGCACCGGATGGCATGCTGTTAGATATTCAGTCGGAAGGTGGTGACCCGGCGCTTTGTCAGGCGGCTCTTGCAGCTGCAAAACAGGCGAAAATGCCGAAGCCACCAAGTCAGGCTGTGTATGAAGTGTTCAAAAATGCGCCGCTGGACTTTAAACCATAAGGTACACTTTCCTTCGCACCACGCGGGGGAAATCGTACCGGCTGTTCCGACGCGGGTAGTTTTGTCTTATTGAGTTTGTTAAAATTCTGCTAAATTATCGCGGGTTTTCCGCCCGGATAAGGGAGATATGATGAAGCAGGCATTACGTGTTGCATTTGGTTTTCTGATGCTGTGGGCAGCGGTGCTGCACGCAGAAGTACGTATCGAGATCACCCAGGGGGTGGACTCGGCACGCCCGATTGGCGTTGTGCCTTTCCAGTGGGCAGGCCCTGGTGCCGCGCCTGAAGATGCCGGCGGTATCGTTGCTGCGGATCTGCGCAACAGCGGCAAATTCAATCCCCTCGATCGTTCCCGCCTGCCGCAGCAGCCAGGTAGCGCACAGGAAGTTCAGCCAGCCGCATGGTCTGCGTTGGGCATTGATGCGGTGGTTGTTGGTCAGGTAACCCCGAATCCTGACGGCAGCTACAACGTCGCTTACCAGCTGGTGGACACCGGCGGCGCGCCGGGTACCGTGCTGGCGCAGAACTCCTTTAAAGTGAACAAACAGTGGCTACGTTATGCCGCTCACGCCGCCAGTGATGAAGTATTCGAAAAACTGACCGGTATTAAAGGTGCATTCCGTACCCGTATTGCTTACGTAGTGCAGACCGCGAATAGTCAGTTCCCGTACGAGTTGCGCGTTTCAGACTATGACGGTTACAACCAGTTCCTGGTACACAAATCGCCGCAGCCGCTGATGTCTCCAGCCTGGTCCCCGGACGGGTCCAAACTGGCTTACGTGACGTTTGAAAGCGGTCGTTCTGCTCTGGTTATCCAGACGCTGGCGAATGCGAGCATCCGCCAGGTTGCTTCGTTCCCGCGCCACAACGGTGCGCCGGCCTTCTCACCGGATGGTTCTAAACTGGCGTTCGCACTGTCTAAAACCGGTAGCCTGAACATTTATGTCATGGATATCGGTTCCGGCCAGATTCGTCAGGTTACCGATGGCCGCAGCAACAACACCGAACCGACCTGGTTCCCGGACAGCCAGACGCTGGCCTTTACGTCTGACCAGGCGGGCCGTCCGCAGGTGTATAAAGTAGGTATCAATGGCGGCGCAGCGCAGCGTATCTCCTGGCAGGGTTCACAAAACCAGGATGCTGACGTGAGCAGCGACGGCAAATTTATGGTGATGGTAAGCTCTGACGGTGGTCAGCAGCACATTGCTAAGCAAGATCTGGCAGCGGGTGGCGTACAGGTTTTGACGTCAACGTTCCTGGATGAAACGCCAAGTCTGGCACCTAACGGCACAATGGTAATCTACAGCTCTTCTCAGGGGATGGGATCCGTGCTGAATCTGGTTTCTACAGATGGGCGTTTCAAAGCGCGTCTTCCGGCGACTGATGGTCAGGTTAAATTCCCTGCCTGGTCTCCGTATCTGTAATAATAAATAAATATTTATAAAGGAATCAAAGAAATGCAACTGAACAAAGTGCTGAAAGGCCTGATGCTGGCTCTGCCTGTTATGGCGATTGCTGCGTGTTCTTCTCACAAGAACAACACCAGTGACCAGAGCGGCGAAGGCATGATGGGTGCTGGCACTGGCATGAACGGTAGTGGCAACATGTCCTCCGAAGAACAAGCGCGTCTGCAAATGCAACAGCTGCAGCAGAACAACATTGTTTACTTCGATCTGGACAAATATGACATCCGTTCTGACTTCGCTGCGATGCTGGATGCTCACGCTAACTTCCTGCGTAGCAACCCGTCCTACAAAGTCACCGTAGAAGGTCACGCGGACGAACGTGGTACTCCGGAATACAACATCTCCCTGGGCGAACGTCGTGCTAACGCCGTTAAAATGTACCTGCAGGGTAAAGGCGTTTCCGCAGACCAGATCTCCATCGTTTCTTACGGTAAAGAAAAACCTGCAGTACTGGGTCATGACGAAGCGGCTTACGCTAAAAACCGTCGTGCCGTACTGGTTTACTAAGAGAATTGCATGAGCAGTAACTTCAGACATCATTTGTTGAGTCTGTCGTTACTGGTTGGCATAGCGGCCCCATGGGCCGCTAATGCTCAGGCGCCAATCAGTAGTGTCGGCTCAGGCTCGGTCGAAGACCGTGTCACTCAACTCGAGCGTATTTCTAATGCTCATAGCCAGCTTTTGACTCAACTCCAGCAACAACTCTCCGATAATCAGGCCGATATTGATACCCTTCGTGGACAAATCCAGGAAAATCAGTATCAGCTCAATCAGGTGGTTGAACGCCAACAGCAAATTTTGCAGCAGATAGGCAATCTGAGCAGTGGCGCAGCGGGACAGACGCAGCAAGCTTCCGGCGATCAGAACGGTGCGGCGGCGCAAGCGCCAGCAGCGGATACGGGCGCAAATAACGGTGCGGCAACGTCTGGTGCTCCCGTTCAAAGCGGCGATGCGAATACGGATTACAATGCAGCGATTGCGCTGGTACAGGATAAATCCCGTCAGGATGACGCGATTGCTGCTTTCCAGAGTTTTGTCAAAAAGTACCCAGATTCAACCTACATACCGAATGCCAACTACTGGCTTGGTCAGTTGAATTACAACAAGGGTAAAAAAGACGACGCTGCTTATTACTTTGCCTCTGTGGTGAAGAATTACCCGAAGTCGCCTAAAGCGCCTGATGCCATGTTCAAGGTCGGCGTGATTATGCAGGACAAAGGTGACAGTGCTAAAGCGAAAGCGGTTTACCAGCAGGTGGTCAGTAAATACCCTGGTACCGAAGGTGCGAAACAAGCACAAAAACGCCTTGGTTCTATGTAATGCATAGCGCATGACCAGAAATCGTGTTTTTTCTGGTCTTGTCGCATGAATCATAAGCAGTTAAGTCATTCTGGTTGAAATTGTTGTTGCGCTGAAATCTTAAATCAGTAATATATGCCGCCGTTGCCACGGGATATCTCTTAAACCAGAAGCAACTTGAAAGTGGGTCGTTAGCTCAGTTGGTAGAGCAGTTGACTTTTAATCAATTGGTCGCAGGTTCGAATCCTGCACGACCCACCACTTTCAACGTGGGTGATTACTTCGAAGAGCAGTCCCGTAAGGGGTCGTTAGCTCAGTTGGTAGAGCAGTTGACTTTTAATCAATTGGTCGCAGGTTCGAATCCTGCACGACCCACCACTTTAACATCGGGGTGGAGATGTTAAGCGTAAAGGATAACGTTGCGTAGCAACGGCCCGACAGGGCGAGGCAAAGCCGAGTCATCCTGCACGACCCATCACTTAAAGTAGTATCCAGCACGTAGTATCGGGTGATTAGCTCAGCTGGGAGAGCACCTCCCTTACAAGGAGGGGGTCGGCGGTTCGATCCCGTCATCACCCACCACTCGGGTCGTTAGCTCAGTTGGTAGAGCAGTTGACTTTTAATCAATTGGTCGCAGGTTCGAATCCTGCACGACCCACCAATTTAACATCAATCTAATGGTGTTAAACGTGAAGGATAACGTTGCAGCAGCAGCGACGCCACAGGGCGAGGCAAAAGCCAAATCATCCTGCACGATCCACCACTTAATGTGGTTCCTGATAAAATTATCTTCGAAGTCACTACCCTTATGGGTCGTTAGCTCAGTTGGTAGAGCAGTTGACTTTTAATCAATTGGTCGCAGGTTCGAATCCTGCACGACCCACCACTTTCAACGTGGGTGATTACTTCGAAGAGCAGTCCCGTAAGGGGTCGTTAGCTCAGTTGGTAGAGCAGTTGACTTTTAATCAATTGGTCGCAGGTTCGAATCCTGCACGACCCACCAATGTAAAAAAGCGCCCTAAAGGCGCTTTTTTGCTTTCTGCGATTAGAGAAGATTCGACAAAATTGTCGGGAACAATTTTGAACAACGCGCAGCGTTGGCCCGAAGGGCGAGTCTCAGGATGAGACGAGTATACCTGCGGCAGGTTCGGGTCGAACGCAGTGAGACAACGGAGCCGCTTGCGGCGACGGCCCGAAGGGCGAGCGAAGCGAGTCATCCTGCACGACCCACCAATGTAAAAATGGCACTGGCGGCGCTTTTTTGCTATCTGCCATTCCTTAAAAATTCCTCACGACATTTTTTACGCAATCAGCTATCTTGTTTAGTATATAAAACATCTCTGCCGTATTACCCGCTTCCCCGGCGGCTAACCCGGTTGTTAAGTTCAGCAAGAAAAACGAGTAAGCATGATGAGCGTAATGTTTGATCCTGAAACCGCAATCTATCCTTTTCCGCCAAAACCCCTGCCGCTGAATCAGCAAGACAAGCAATTTTACCGCGAGAAAATCAAACGCTTGCTGAAAGAGCGGGATGCGGTGATGGTTGCGCACTACTATACTGACCCGGAAATCCAGCAACTGGCAGAAGAGACCGGTGGCTGTATCGCTGATTCGCTGGAGATGGCGCGCTTTGGCGCCAGGCATCCAGCCTCCACGCTGCTGGTTGCGGGCGTTCGTTTTATGGGCGAGACGGCCAAGATTCTCAGCCCGGAAAAAACCATTCTGATGCCAACACTGCACGCGGAATGTTCGCTCGATCTGGGCTGCCCGATTGAGGAGTTTACCGCTTTCTGCGACGCTCACCCGGATCGTACAGTGGTGGTCTACGCGAATACCTCGGCAGCAGTGAAAGCGCGCGCCGACTGGGTTGTAACATCCAGTATTGCCGTGGAGTTGATTGAACATCTCGATAGCCTCGGCGAGAAAATTATCTGGGCGCCGGACAAACATCTGGGAAGCTACGTGCAGAAACAGACCGGTGCAGATGTGCTGTGCTGGCAGGGCGCCTGTATTGTTCATGATGAATTTAAAACCCAGGCGCTGATGCGTATGAAAGCGCTCTACCCGCAAGCCGCTATTCTGGTGCATCCGGAATCGCCGCAATCGGTCGTGCAACTGGCGGATGCTGTGGGATCCACCAGTCAATTGATTGCCGCGGCGAAAACGCTGCCGCATCAACAGCTTATTGTCGCTACCGATCGGGGGATCTTTTATAAGATGCAGCAAGCTGTACCGGAAAAAGAGCTGTTTGAAGCGCCGACGGCGGGCGAAGGGGCGACTTGCCGCAGTTGCGCGCATTGTCCGTGGATGGCGATGAATGGCCTGAAAGCGATTGCTGAAGGGCTGGAGCATGCCGGTGCTGAGCATGAGATCCATGTTGATGCGGCACTACGCGAAGGCGCGTTGGTATCGCTGAACCGCATGCTGGATTTTGCGGCTACACTACGACCTTAATACTGTTTAACGCGTAACAATACGCTGTGGGGAAAGAATGGATTTTTTTAGTACACAGAACATCCTGGTGCACATACCGCTGGGGGCCGGTGGGTACGATCTCTCATGGATTGAAGCCGCGGGCACGCTGGCGGGCTTATTGTGTATCTGGCTGGCGAGCCTGGAGAAAATCAGTAATTACGCGTTTGGTCTGATAAACGTCACGCTGTTCGCCATTATCTTTTTCCAGATCCAGCTCTACGCCAGCCTGTTACTCCAGCTCTTTTTCTTTGCTGCCAATATTTACGGCTGGTATGCCTGGTCACGCCAGACATCGCAAAACGAGGCCGAGTTACAAATTCGCTGGCTGCCATTACCGAAAGCGCTGGCGTGGCTGGCCGTGTGCATGGTCGCGATTGGCCTGATGACTGCATTTATTGATCCTGTCTTTGCGTTTCTGACGACAATTGCCGTCTCAGTCATGCAAACGCTGGGGCTGAATGTGGCGATGCCGCAACTGCAACCCGATGCTTTCCCGTTCTGGGATTCCTCCATGATGGTGTTGTCGATTGTGGCGATGATCCTGATGACCCGCAAATACGTGGAAAACTGGCTGCTTTGGGTGATCATCAACGTCATCAGCGTGGTGATTTTCGCGTTACAAGGCGTGTGGGCGATGTCGCTTGAATATCTGATCCTGACATTCATTGCGCTTAATGGCAGCCGGATGTGGATGAACAGCGCGCGTGAGCGGGGTTCTCACGCGTTTTCACATTAATGGTGATGCTGATGGTGATGGTCAGGCTGTGATTCTCCCAGCGTGCAGTCTGGCCCGTTACAAGGCTGATACTCCATCTGCACGGTGGAGTGCTCAATCTGGTAATGGTGGGTGAGGAAATGCTGGATCTCACCGAGTAGCTTATCGTGATCCCGCGGTGGAATAACCTGTACATGCAACGTCATTAATGGTTTTTCACCAACCAGCCAGACATGAACATGGTGTACGTCGCGCACTTCCGGAATGGCGCGGCGCAAATGGCGTTTTAGCGCGCCAATATCGAAAGTTGACGGCGCCCCTTCCAGCAGTTCATTAACGCTTTCTTTCAATAAGCGCCAGGCGCTGCGCAACACCAGCGCGGAAACCAGCACGGAAAGTATCGGATCGACCGGCGTCCATCCGGTCAGCATAATCACCAGCGCGGCGGCGATCGCCCCAACGGAACCGAGCAGATCACCCAGTACATGCAGCGCCGCAGCACGCACATTGAGGTTCTTCTCTTCGCTACCGCGATGCAGCAACCAGAACGCGAGTATGTTTGCCAGCAGACCGGCAATAGCGATCACCATCATGGTTAACCCGGCCACCGGCTGCGGATGGTAAAAGCGCTGAAGGGCTTCCCAGACAATCCACACGGTAATCAGCACCAGCGCCAGTGCATTCACAAAGGCGGCCAGCGTCGTCAGCCGCAGCCAGCCAAAGGTGCGATGCGCGCTGGGCGGCTGGCGAGCAAACCAGACAGCTAATAGCGCGAAGAGCAGGGCGGCGGCATCGGTAAGCATGTGACCCGCATCAGCCAGCAGCGCCAGCGAGCCGGAAATAATCCCGCCTGCCACCTCCACCAACATAAAAACGGCGGTGACAATAAAAGCCAGCAACAAACGCCGGGCGTTGGCATCGGCGGGGGCGTGCGAATGTGAATGCGCCATGAATGGCTCCTTCCTTTTAACCAGGCTTAACGCCTTACATCATTACAGATTTTTCACCGGTGAGAAGAAAAAAATAAGGAGAGCCGAAGCTCTCCTCATGTGTCATGGCGTCACTCTTTACTGGGTTGTGCCATCGGTTTTGGTATTGACGTCATTATTAGTGCCATTACCGGTTTCGACTTTTTTGTTTACGTCCGGGCAACGCCCATCCTTACACATCGTGTTTTTGTGCACTTCATCTTTGCTCATATGCTGCGATGAGTGAGTCTGATGCGTACCGGTAGCGGAATTCGTGCTGCCGTTGTTAATTTTGCTGTTATCAACCCCGTTCGGTGCAAGGTTCTGCTGCGCGTCCGGGGCGGTCTGCCCCGCGGCTGCCGAGGAGTTGGCCTGGCCGTTATTGGTCGAGGCGTCAGATGCCGAATCGGCAGCCCATGCTGCGCCGCCTGCAAGGGTCAGCGTCGATGTCAGTAAAAGCGTCGCTAATTTATTCATTTTCATCATAAAGCTCCTGTTCTGGTCGTTTTCATCACCGGTAAAGGCGATAAAAGCAGCGCGAACGAGTCATCACGCTCAGTGGTGAAAGATGCCGCTTTAATGATTAACGGCAGAATGTAATATTGATAAAATCAAATTTAACGGTGTTTACAGTTAAAAAGTGTAGCCTCTATCTAACGGTCTGCGACTTTTGCATGGCTTTTGGCGCCATTCCAGGAATTATCCGCCCGCAGTGTAAAAGGGCGTTTACACTTCGGGCCTGACAAGATAGATTGGAAAGATTGCATTCATTACAAAAAGTATGGCCACACTGGAAAGATCATGAATTATCAGAACGACGATTTACGTATTAAAGAGATCAACGAGTTATTACCTCCTGTAGCGCTCCTTGAAAAATTCCCCGCCACTGAAACTGCCGCCCAGACGGTATCCAGCGCCCGCAAAGCGATCCACAGCATCCTGCGCGGCAATGACGATCGTCTGCTGGTGGTGATTGGCCCGTGTTCCATTCATGATCCTGCGGCGGCGAAAGAGTACGCTTCGCGCCTGCTGGCATTGCGTGAAGAGCTCAGCGGCGAGCTGGAAGTGGTGATGCGCGTCTATTTTGAAAAACCGCGTACTACCGTTGGCTGGAAAGGGCTGATCAACGATCCGCATATGGATAACAGCTTCCAGATCAACGACGGCCTGCGCATTGCCCGCAAGTTACTGCTGGAAATCAATGACAGCGGCCTGCCGGCTGCGGGTGAATTCCTCGATATGATCACGCCGCAATATCTGGCGGATCTGATGAGCTGGGGGGCGATCGGCGCCCGTACTACGGAATCACAGGTACACCGCGAGCTGGCTTCTGGTCTCTCCTGCCCGGTTGGATTCAAAAACGGCACCGACGGCACCATCAAAGTGGCGATCGATGCCATTAACGCCGCCAGCGCGCCGCACTGCTTCCTGTCCGTCACCAAATGGGGCCACTCTGCCATTGTGAATACCGCCGGTAATGGCGACTGTCACATCATTCTGCGCGGCGGCAAAGAGCCGAACTACAGTGCAAAACACGTGGCAGAAGTGAAAGTTGGCCTGACCAAAGCGGGCCTGGAACCGCAGGTGATGATCGATTTCAGCCATGCGAACTCCAGCAAGCAGTTCAAAAAGCAAATGGACGTTGGCAGCGACGTCTGCCAGCAGATCGCCAACGGTGAAAAAGCGATTATTGGCGTGATGATTGAAAGCCACCTGGTGGAAGGTAATCAGAGCCTGGAGAGCGGCGAACCGCTGGCCTACGGTAAGAGCATCACCGATGCGTGCATCGGCTGGGAAGATACGGACACGATCCTGCGTCAGTTAGCGGCAGCGGTAAAAGCACGTCGCGCCTGATTCGAGCCGCAGAGGCGTTGGCTTTCCTCGCTAACCCTGGCCGCTTACTTGTGTTAGCAGCCGGGGATTAGCTTCGCCGCTGCCTTATTTTATGAATCTGATTGCGTGTGAAGTGCAAAAAAAAAGCGTGGAGTAATCCACGCTTTTTTTTATGGGGGAAAACTTACTTCGCTTTACCCTGGTTTGCTACCGCAGCGGCTTTAGCAGCAATCTCTTCCGCATTGCCCAGGTAGTAGTGTTTCAGCGGTTTGAAGTTTTCATCGAACTCATAAACCAACGGTACGCCGGTCGGGATGTTCAGTTCGAGGATCTCTTCTTCGCTCATGTTGTCGAGGTATTTCACCAGCGCGCGCAGGGAGTTACCGTGCGCAGCGATGATCACGCGCTCACCGCTTTTCAGGCGCGGCAGAATGGTTTCATTCCAGTAAGGAATAACGCGATCGATGGTCAGCGCCAGGCTTTCGGTCTGCGGCAGCTCGGCTTCGGTCAGTTTGGCGTAGCGCGGATCGTGGCCCGGGAAACGCTCGTCATCTTTGGTCAGCGCCGGCGGGGTAACGGCAAAGCCACGACGCCACTGTTTAACCTGCTCGTCACCGTATTTTTCTGCGGTTTCGGCTTTGTTCAGACCCTGCAACGCACCGTAGTGACGCTCGTTCAGTTTCCAGCTTTTTTCTACCGGCAACCACGCCTGATCCAGTTCGTCCAGCACGTTCCACAGTGTGTGGATGGCACGTTTCAGCACGGAAGTGTAAGCAAAATCGAAGGAGTAGCCTTCCTCTTTCAGCAGTTTGCCTGCTGCTTTCGCTTCACCCACGCCTTTCTCTGACAGATCGACATCGTACCAACCGGTGAAGCGGTTTTCGTTGTTCCACTGGCTTTCGCCATGACGAACCAGAACCAGCTTAGTAACAGCCATACTCTTACTCCTGTAAGCCTGATTGAATGATAACAATTCTCATTATATTGCCGGGGAGCGATCCCCGGCAACGATTACCCATAACCATAGCGAAAATAGCCGCGCAGTGTAAGGTGCTTGTGAACCAGGGGTTATAGTTTTGTCGATAAGTGGCGCTTATTTCAGCAAAATGAGCAAAAAAAAGCCCTCCGGGAGGAGGGCTGAGATTAAAGCGCAATAAAGTGATATTCCGTCAGGCTGACATATTCGCTGCCGGGGCGTAAAACACAGTCCGGCTGTGGATAGTCCGGGCGATTCGGGCTGTCGGGCAAAAATTCGCTCTCCAGCGCCAGGCCCTGCCATGCAGCGTAGGTTTTCCCCCCGCGCGCTGGCGTACCGTCGAGATAATTGCCGGAATAGAACTGGAGCGCAGGGGCGCTGGTATAAACCGTCATTTGCAGTTGATTATCCGCCGACCACAACTGTGCGGCAGGCAGGCTGGCATCGCCCTTCGCCTGCAACAAAAACGCATGATCGTAGCCTTTTACCACGCGCTGATCGTCATCGCTGAGAAACTCTTCCGCCACGGTTTTGGGCGTACGGAAATCAAAACTGGTCAGCGCGACTTTTTTCAACCCGCCGGTCGGCAGCCCCATCTCATCCACAGGCAGATATTCATCTGCCAGCAGTTGCAGCGAGTGGCTACGCACATCAGACTGATGCCCATCGAGGTTGAAATAGGCGTGGTTGGTCAGGTTGACCGGGCAGGGTTTGTCGGTCGTAGCGCGATATTCAATGGCCAGACGGTTATCCTCGCCGAGGCGAAAATGCGCCGTAGCGTTTACGTTGCCCGGAAAACCCTGATCGCCATCCGGCGAAGTCAGCGAAAACAGCACCTCATTTCCATTCTGACGCTCAATCCGCCAGCGACGCTTGTCGAAACCTTCCGGGCCGCCGTGCAACTGATTTTCGCCCTGGCTGGGCGTAAGCGTATATGTCTGGCCATCAAGCTGAAAACAGCTTTTGCTGATACGGTTGGCGTAACGGCCCACCGAGGCGCCGAGAAACGCGGATTGTTGCAGATAGTATTCCGGTGACGCACAGCCGAGTAACGCTTCACGCACGGTGCCATCTTTCAGTGGCACACGTGCCGAGAGCAGCGTCGCGCCCCAGTCCATGAGTGTTACCACCATTCCGGCGCTGTTGCGCAGAGTGATGAGACGAAAAGGCAGCCCGTCCGGAGCCGCCGTCGCAGATTCGTTTAGCACTGTCCTGCTCCCTGTGAAGGTTTGCACACATAAAAGGTTTCTTTGATGCCGGTTTTGGCTTCGTACTGGTTTTCCACGGCCTGTTTCACCGCAGGAACCAGCGCTTCCGGCACCAGCGCGACAACGCAGCCGCCAAAGCCGCCGCCGGTCATGCGCACGCCGCCTTTATCACCGATGGTGGCTTTCACAATCTCGACCAGCGTATCGATTTGCGGCACGGTGATTTCAAAATCATCGCGCATCGACGCGTGGGATTCGGCCATCAGCACGCTCATGCGTTGCAGATCGCCTTTCTCCAGCGCGGCGGCCGCTTCCACGGTGCGCGCGTTTTCTGTCAGCACATGACGTACGCGTTTGCTGACCAGCGGATCCAGCTCGTGCGCTACCGCATTGAACTGGTCGATGCTGACATCACGCAGCGCTTTCTGCTGGAAGAAACGCGCGCCGGTTTCGCACTGCTGACGACGCGTGTTGTATTCACTGCCAACCAGCGTGCGTTTGAAGTTACTGTTAATGATGACAATTGCCACGCCTTCCGGCATAGACACCGCTTTGGTGCCGAGCGAGCGGCAGTCGATCAGCAACGCGCTGCCTTTTTTGCCCAGCGCCGAAATCAACTGATCCATAATGCCGCAGTTACAGCCGACGAACTGGTTTTCCGCTTCCTGGCCGTTAAGGGCAATCTGCGCGCCATCCAGCGGCAGATGGTAAAGCTGCTGGAAAACGGTGCCGACCGCCACTTCCAGCGATGCTGAGGAGCTTAACCCCGCGCCTTGCGGTACGTTGCCGCTGATCACCAGATCGGCGCCGCCAAAGCCCGCGTTGCGTTTTTGCAGGTGTTTCACTACGCCACGCACATAGTTGGACCACTGCTGGCTGTCGTGAGTAACAATCGGGGCGTCGAGGGAAAATTCATCCGTCTGGTTATCGTAATCGGCGGCAATCACCCGCACGAGGCGATCGGTGCGCGCTGCGCAGCTAATCACCGTCTGGTAATTAATAGCGCAGGGCAGCACAAAACCGTCGTTATAGTCAGTATGTTCGCCAATCAGATTCACACGGCCCGGAGCCTGAATGGTATGGGTGGCAGGGTAGCCAAATTTCTCAGCAAACAGGGATTGTGTTTTTTCTTTCAGACTCATTGTTATTCTCCGGATTCGCGAAAATGGACATCGCTCAGCGCACGCAGGCGTTCAGCGGCTTGTTCTGCCGTCAGATCGCGCTGGGTTTCCGCCAGCATTTCGTATCCCACCATAAATTTACGTACGGTAGCGGAACGCAGCAGCGGCGGATAGAAATGCGCGTGCAACTGCCAGTGATCATTCTCTTCGCCGTTAAACGGCGCGCCGTGCCAGCCCATCGAGTAGGGGAAAGAGCACTGGAACAGGTTGTCGTAACGGCTGGTCAGTTTTTTCAGCGCCAGCGCCAGATCGCTGCGCTGCGCTGCGGTTAAGTCGGTAATGCGCTGGATATGCGCTTTCGGCAACAGCAGCGTTTCGAACGGCCAGGCCGCCCAGTAAGGCACCACGGCCAGCCAGTGGTCGGTTTCCACGACCGTACGGCTGCCGTCATTCAGCTCGCGCTGCGCATAATCGACCAGCATTGGCGAGTGATGTTCAGCAAAGTAAGCTTTTTGCAGGCGGTCTTCGCGTTCCACTTCGTTGGGCAGGAAACTGTTCGCCCACACCTGGCCATGCGGATGCGGGTTGGAGCAGCCCATTGCCGCGCCTTTGTTCTCAAATACCTGCACCCATGGATACTGCTGGCCCAGCTCGGCGGTTTGCTGTTGCCAGGTTTTCACCACCTCTTCCAGCGCGCTCAGGCTCAGTTCCGGCAGCGTTTTGCTGTGATCCGGCGAGAAGCAAATAACCCGGCTGGTCCCGCGCGCGCTCTGGCTGCGCATCAGCGGATCGCTGCTTTCCGGCGCCTGCGGCGTATCGGTCATCAGCGCTGCAAAATCATTGGTGAACACGTAAGTACTGGTGTAATCCGGGTTTTTATCGCCCGTTACGCGAGTATTGCCCGGACACAGGAAGCAATCCGGATCGTGTGCAGGCAATGTTTGCTTCGCAGGCGTTTCCTGCGCCCCTTGCCAGGGACGCTTTGCGCGATGCGGAGAAACCAGGATCCACTGATCGGTCAGCGGGTTGTAGCGGCGATGCGGATGATCGACCGGGTTAAATTGCGTCATTACTGCTCCTTCAATCCGGATAACCCTGCGGATGGCGTGACTGCCAGCGCCAGGTATCCTCTGCCATTTCGTCAAGCGTACGGGTCACGCGCCAGTTCAGCTCTTTATCGGCTTTGGTCGCGTCGGCCCAGTAGGCCGGTAAATCGCCCTCGCGGCGCGGCGCATAGTGCCATGCCACCGGTTTGCCGCAGGCTTTGCTGAAGGCGTTAACCACATCCAGTACGCTGCTGCCGACGCCGGCGCCGAGGTTGTAAATATGGACGCCCGGTTTGCCAGCCAGCTGTTGCATCGCCGCAACGTGACCGTCAGCCAGGTCCATCACATGAATGTAATCACGCACGCCCGTGCCATCCGGCGTTGGATAATCGCTGCCGAAGATCGCCAGAGAATCACGACGGCCAACGGCAACCTGCGCGATGTAAGGCATCAGGTTATTCGGGATACCCTGCGGATCTTCGCCCATATCTCCTGACGGATGCGCGCCAACCGGGTTGAAGTAGCGCAGCAGCGCGATGCTCCACTCTGGCTGTGCTTTTTGCAGGTCGGTGAGGATCTGTTCCACCATCAACTTGCTTTTGCCGTACGGACTTTGCGGCGTCCCGGTGGGGAAGCTTTCGACATACGGGATTTTCGGTTGATCGCCGTAGACCGTCGCGGAGGAGCTGAAAATCAGGTTTTTGACGTTGGCGGCGCGCATGGCGTCGATCAGGCGCAGCGTACCGTTGACGTTGTTGTCGTAGTACTCCAGCGGCTTCGCCACGGATTCGCCCACGGCCTTCAGCCCGGCAAAGTGAATGACCGCTTCAATGGCATGATCGTGCAGGATTTCGGCCAGCAGCGCTTCATCGCGAATATCGCCTTCAACGAACAGTGCGGATTTTCCGCCAAAGCGCTCGATTTCATTGAGCACACTGCGCTTACTGTTACAGAGGTTATCCAGAATGATGACGTCATGGCCGTTTTGCAGCAGTTGTACGCAGGTGTGGCTTCCTATGTAACCGCTACCACCAGTAACCAGAACTCGCATATTTCACTCCATAAAGCATTTGATATGAACAAACCTTAGCATAACAGAGAGGTGAAAACTGTGACATGGGATAAATTAGTGGAATCGTTTACACTGAATTTTCTGTCGTCAGGTTTGTCGCGTAACCGCCGGAAAACCCTGCTTTAGCGGCGCTTATCCGGCGAATATGAATAGTCTTAAAATGACTGCATTGCGTTACAGCAAAGCAGACGCTGCCGGCAAAAGCCGGACAACGTCCCGAGGAGGTTATAAGTCATTGATGGCAGTCAGGCAATCGGCGTACAGGATAAAAGACTATATTCCAGATGTTCGCCAGAGTGATGCTGCTCAGGAAGCGTGCGTTTCGAGTTGGTAGCGATAGCTGTTACCTTCCGGCACAAAGGTCAGCCGGTGAGTAATGCAGGCTGGCGCATCGTCGGCATGGTGCGAAACAAACAGCAATTGGGTTTGCCCTTCACTGATTAACACGTCAACAAAGCGGCGGATCAGCTGGCGGTTCAGCGGATCCAGCCCTTGCAGCGGCTCGTCGAGGATCAGTAATGTCGGATGTTTCACCAGCGCACGGACAATCAGCGCCAGACGCTGTTGTCCCCATGAAAGGCTGTGGAAGGGCGCATCGGCGGTGCGGGCGTCGAAACCTAAAATATCCAGCCAGCGCTGCGCCAGTTTGTGCTGCTTATCTGACACCGCCTGATAGATGCCAATCGAGTCAAAGTAGCCGGAGAGGATCACATTACGCACATTGGTGCTGACGCGGTAATCGAGATGCAGGCTGCTGCTGACGTAACCAATATGTTTTTTGATATCCCAGATCGTTTCACCGCTGCCGCGACGGCGGCCAAACAGCGTCAGATCGTTGCTGTAACCCTGCGGGTGATCGCCGGTGATCAGGCTCAATAGCGTCGATTTCCCCGCGCCGTTCGGGCCGACGATCTGCCAGTGTTCGCCGGGATTTACCGTCCAGGAGAGCTGGTTGATGATCGGCCTGTCGTCATAAGAAACGACGCCATCGTTCAGCACAATCAGCGGTTCGCCCACGCGTAACGTTTCCCGGGCCGGGGGCGCATCGGGTTCCGGCAGGGCAATACCGGCCAGTTTTTCACTGTGCGCCAGTTGCGCAATCAGCGCCTGTTGCAGCAGGGCGGACTTTTCACCGGTTTCTGTCAGGGTGCAATCCACCAGTACGCCAGCATGCTGTACAAAATCCGGGATTTCATCGAAGCGGTTAAGCACCAGCACTACGGTGTAACCCTCACCATTCAACCTTGCCAGCAGTTCCGCCAGTTGCTGGCGGGAGTTCACATCCAGCCCGTCGAACGGTTCATCCAGCACCAACAGTTCCGGCTCGGACATCAGCGCCTGGCACAGCAGCGTTTTGCGCGTTTCGCCGGTCGAAAGGTATTTAAAGCGGCGTGTCAGCAGATGCGCGATGCCGAACTGCGCCGCCAGCTGTTCACAGCGCTGTGGGTTTTTAACCTCATCCTGAATGATGTCGGCCGTGGTGCGCCCGGTATCTTCTTCGCCCGGGCTGAGCATATCGGTGTTATTGCGCTGCCACTCATCGCTGACCAGTTTTTGTAACTGCTCAAAAGAGAGACGCGTCAGGCGGGTAAACTGACACTGACGTTCACCGTTCAGCAGCGTCAGTTCGCCCGAAAGCGCGCGGGCCAGCGCGGATTTCCCGCTGCCGTTCGCGCCAACGAAGGCCCAGCTTTCGCCCGCCCGCAGGATTAACTGTTCAAGGTGCAGCGTGCGTGTATCGCTAAGACGAAACGTACCTTGCGAAATTTGCAATGATGACATGATATATCCCGTTTTTTGCAGCAATGAAGTTCAGGGATACGTGCAATGCACTCACTTGTCAATGCGATTAGCACAACGTGGCGAGAATGACGCGATCGGCATTAAAATATGCCGTCACTTCGCGCTGTTCCTGCAAATTATCCACGTCATGCGTTGGCACCGTGGCGCAGAGTTGCTGTCCGTCAGGCAGTGTCATCAGCACTTCGCTTTGCTGTTCGCCACGCTCAATATGGCTGATGAAACCTTTAAGCTGGTTATCGGCAAGCGCTGCGCGCTGCGCATCCTGCGTGATATTGACCCACGGCGCTTTCAGCAATACCAGCACCTCTTTTCCGGCCTCAAGGCCAAGCCGTTCGCCGCTTTGTGCGGTGATAGCGACTTTCAGGCGCGTTTCACCGTCGGCCAGCAGCACTTCAATATGCTGTTGCACCTGCTGATGATCGCGGGCGGTTACGGTGCCAAACCACTGGTTGCGGGCGCTGGTTTGCAGGGAAAAGCGGGAAATGGCCGCCAGCAGGCTATTCAGCGGCAGCGCGTCGTCGTCGCTTAGCACGTCAAACGCTTTCTGCTGAATCTGCGCCAGCAGATCGTAAAGCTGAATCAGGCGCTGCCCGTAACGGGTCACTACCGCGCCACCGCCGCCTTTACCGCCTGTCGCACGATCAACCAGCGTATGTTCGCTCAGTTGGTTCATTTCATTGATGGCATCCCAGGCGCTTTTGTAACTGATGCCTGCGTTCTTCGCGCCCTGGCTAATCGAACCCGTTTGTTCGATCTGCTTCAGCAGAGAAATACGGCGCGGATCGGCAAAAAGGCGTTCCTGGAGTTTGAGGGTTAAGAGAATTTCAGCCTGCATTACGCAATGTCCTGGCAAAAAGAGTATTGTGAAGGAAAAGCGGTATTACGCCTAGCCTGAGCCCTGATATTGATAGCAAAGCGGCTCAGGCAATCGCACAAAAGGCGAGTGTTTTTCTGTGGAATCGGGCTAAAATGCCTGCTTCACAATATCCGGAGTCGATCATGTTAGAGTTGTTGAAAAGCCTGGTTTTTGCCGTGATCATGGTTCCTGTGGTGATGGCTATCATCCTGGGGCTGATTTATGGCCTGGGTGAAGTGTTTAACGTCTTTTCCGCCGTTGGTCGTCGCGACCGTTCCAGCCAGCAGCGCTGATCCTTTCGAAAACGCCCACTTCGGTGGGCGTTTTACTGTTCAAGATTTTGTGACATCCTGCCGATATATTTACTGAAGTTACTCATTCTTTATGGGTATTACCTGCCGTCATGAAAACTCTGATAACATCGTTATGTTTCAATGTATATAACGATACTCAGAGGAGCTACAAATGGCAGGTACATGGTTACGCCTTTTTGCTGGGGCGACTTTATCGCTTTCTGTTGCCGGGCATGCGCTGGCGGAAGAGGGCAAAATTACCGTTTTTGCAGCAGCGTCGCTGACCAATGCGCTGCAGGATATTGCAGCGGCGTATAAAAAAGAGAAAAACGTTGAGGTAGTTTCTTCGTTCGCCTCTTCGTCAACGCTGGCGCGGCAGATTGAAGCAGGCGCGCCGGCCGATCTGTTTATTTCTGCCGATCAGAAATGGATGGATTACGCCGTTGAGAAAAAATCCATTGATACGGCGACGCGTGAAACCCTGCTGGGCAACAGCCTGGTGGTTGTGGCACCGAAAAGCAGCGCTCAGGGCGATATTACCGTTAATGCCAAAACGAACTGGACCAGCCTGCTGAAAGGCGGCCGCCTTGCCGTTGGCGACCCGGACCACGTTCCGGCAGGGATTTACGCCAAAGAGGCGCTGCAAAAACTGGGAGCATGGGAAACCCTGTCACCGAAGCTGGCTCCTGCGGAAGATGTCCGTGGCGCGCTGGCGCTGGTAGAGCGTGGAGAAGCGCCGCTGGGTATCGTTTACGGTTCTGACGCGGTGGTCAGCAAAGGGGTGAAAGTGGTGGGGACCTTCCCGGAAGATTCGCACCAAAAAGTGGAATACCCGCTGGCTATTATCGACGGGCATAAAAACGCAACGGTAACGGCGTTTTATGATTACCTGAAAGGCCCGCAGGCTTCTGAAATTTTCAAACGTTACGGATTTACGACGCACTAATGATATTGACGGATCCCGAATGGCAGGCGGTACTGCTGAGCCTAAAAGTCTCATCCCTCGCGGTATTATTCAGTTTGCCCTTTGGGATCTTCTTCGCCTGGCTGCTGGTGCGTTGCACATTTCCGGGCAAAGCTCTCCTTGATAGCGTACTGCATCTGCCGCTGGTTTTACCGCCGGTGGTGGTGGGTTATCTGTTGCTGGTGGCGATGGGCAGACGCGGTTTTATCGGTCAGTGGCTGTATGACTGGTTCGGTATCACCTTTGCGTTTAGCTGGCGCGGCGCGGTGTTAGCCGCCGCGGTGATGTCTTTTCCGTTGATGGTGCGCGCGATCCGTCTGGCGCTGGAAGGCGTGGACAGAAAGCTCGAACAGGCAGCACGTACGCTTGGCGCAGGGCGCTGGCGCGTCTTTGCCACCATCACGCTGCCGCTGACGTTGCCGGGAATTATTGTCGGTACGGTGCTGGCCTTCGCCCGCTCGCTCGGCGAGTTTGGCGCGACCATCACCTTCGTCTCGAATATTCCGGGGGAAACGCGCACCATTCCCTCGGCGATGTACACCCTGATCCAGATGCCTGGCGGCGAAGGCGCAGCGGCGCGGCTGTGTGTGATCTCGATTGTGCTGGCGCTGATCTCGTTGCTGGTATCGGAATGGCTGGCGCGCATCAGCCGTGAACGGACAGGGAGATAACCGATGCTGGAGCTCGATTTCACCCAGACGCTGGGAACACATCAACTGCGTGTCGCCGAATCGCTGCCTGCCAGCGGAATTACGGCGATTTTTGGTGTTTCCGGTGCCGGGAAAACCTCGCTGATTAACGCGATCGGCGGCCTGACGCACCCGCAAGAAGGGCGTATTACCCTGAACAATCGCGTACTTCTCGATACCTCGCGCAAAATTTGTCTGCCGCCGGAAAAACGTCGTGTCGGCTACGTTTTTCAGGATGCGCGCCTGTTCCCGCACTATAAAGTGCTCGGTAACCTGCGTTACGGCATGGCGAAATCAATGGCCGGGCAATTCGACAAGCTGGTGGCGCTACTGGGCATTGAGCCTTTGCTGGAGCGGCTTCCGGGTACGCTCTCCGGCGGCGAAAAACAGCGCGTCGCCATTGGCCGCGCGTTATTAACCGCGCCGGAACTGATGCTGCTGGATGAGCCGCTGGCGTCGCTGGATATTCCCCGTAAACGTGAGCTTTTGCCTTATTTGCAGCGGCTGGCGCAGGAGATCAACATTCCGATGTTGT
This sequence comes from Kosakonia sacchari, assembly GCA_900109485.1. Lineage (GTDB taxonomy): Bacteria > Pseudomonadota > Gammaproteobacteria > Enterobacterales > Enterobacteriaceae > Kosakonia > Kosakonia sacchari_B. Next base: position 139,121 of record FOAY01000003.1, read on the forward strand.
ATGTCAGCCACTCGCTGGATGAGATCCTGCATCTGGCCGATAAAGTGATGGTGCTGGAAGCGGGTGAAGTGAAAGCGTTCGGCAGCCTGGAAGATGTCTGGGGCAGCCGCGTGATGAACCCCTGGCTGCCGCCTGAGCAGCAAAGCAGCGTGCTAAAAGTGGTGGTGCTGGAACACCATCCGCACTACGCCATGACCGCGCTGGCGCTTGGCGATCAGCATATCTGGGTGAACAAAGTCGATCGCCCGCTGCAAAACACGCTGCGCATTCGCGTGCAGGCGACGGATGTTTCCCTGGTGCTGCAACCGCCGGTGAATACCAGTATCCGTAATATTCTGCGCGCCAAAGTGGCGCAGTGCTTCGATGTTGATGGGCAGGTAGAAGTTCAACTTGAGGTGGGTAGCCGCACGCTGTGGGCGCGCATCAGCCCCTGGGCGAGAGATGAATTGGGTATCAAAGCGGGCCAGTGGCTGTATGCGCAGATTAAGAGCGTGTCGATTACTGCCTGATCACAGCAGTTCCTTGTAGATATAGCTGGCGATACTGTCGGTCGTGTTATCGCCAATTACCACGTTGGCGTGCGCTTTGACCGCATCGTCAGCGTTGCCCATCGCCACGCCGACGCCTGCCGCTTCCAGCATGCTGATATCGTTATAATTATCGCCAAACGCCACCACGTCCTGCATCGACAAACCTTGTGATGCCACCCATTCGGCGAGGCGCTTGCCTTTGCTGTTTCCGGCGCGGGCGATATCGACCTGATCGTGCCACGACCATTCACATTCCAGCCCCAGCGTCTGCTCGATATGGTGGGCGAAATTCTTCAGTTTTTGCGTATCTTCGTCGGTGAGCGCGAACTTCCAGATGGCTTGCACTTCCTGCGCCGCGCTGCTCAGCGATGCCACTTGTTCAAACACCGGACGTTGTTCCGGCGGCAGCGATTGCGCCCAGTTGTTGGTGCGCAGCACATGGCCGGTGGGTTTCTCGTACAGCATGGCGTTATCGACATACATCAGGCCATGAATCTCATGCTCGTTAAGCTGAGTAATCAGTTGTTGCGCTTGCGGTACCGGTAGTGGATCGGCAGAGAGTACTTTTTTTGCACGATAATCATACAAATAAGTGCCATTACAACAAATTGCAGGTGTATCCAGCGCCAGTGCCTGATAAAAAGGGTGGATGGCGACATGATGCCGACCGGTGACGATGATGAGTTGATGTCCTGCCGCTTTTGCGCGGGCCAACGCTTCAAGGGATGAGGGCAAAAGCGTTTTTTTCGGTGTCAGTAGCGTACCGTCTAAATCCAGAGCAATAACTCGCGAAGTCATAACATATTCCGTGGTCGATGTTGAAATTTTTGCGTCCGGGCATGGTACACCGCGTCGCCGGATGCGCAAAATCTGGCGCAGAAAATCAGCAGCAAGCCAGAAAAAAGGCTATCCTGGTTACTTAACGCAAATAAGAATTAGAGGAAAGGAGTGTTCATGAAACAAACCGTTTATACCGCAAGTCCGGAAAGTCAGCAGATCCACGTCTGGCGTTTGAATTCTGAAGGCTCACTGACGCTGGTTCAGGTCGTTGATGTGCCTGGTCAGGTTCAGCCGATGGTGGTCAGCCCGGACAAACGTTACCTCTACGTGGGCGTTCGCCCTGAATTTCGCGTTATCGCTTACCGTATCGCCCCTGACGACGGTGCGCTGACGCTTGCGGCGGAAGCGCCGTTGCCGGGCAGCCCGACGCATATTTCCACCGATCGCAGCGGCCGCTTCCTGTTCAGCGCCTCTTACAATGCGGGCAGCGTCAGCGTGACGCGCCTGGAAGACGGTATTCCGACGCAGAACGTCGATGTCGTGGAAGGGCTGGAAGGGTGCCACTCGGCGAACATCTCTCCGGACAACCATACGCTGTGGGTTCCGGCGCTGAAGCAGGATCGTATCTGCCTGTTCACGCTGGCGGATGACGGTAATCTGACGGCGCAAAACCCGGCGGAAGTGACCACCGTGGAAGGCGCAGGTCCGCGTCATATGGCGTTCCATCCGAACGCGCGTTTCGCCTATTGCGTGAATGAGCTGAACAGCTCCGTTGATGTCTGGCAGTTGAGCGATGCGCACGGCAAAATCGAGTGCGTACAGACGCTGGATATCATGCCGCCAGATTTTACCGATACCCGCTGGGCGGCGGATATCCATATCACGCCGGATGGGCGCCATCTTTATACCTGCGATCGTACCGCCAGCCTGCTGACGATTTTCAGTGTCTCGGAAGATGGCAGCGTGCTGTCGCTGGAAGGTTTCCAGCCGACGGAAACACAGCCGCGCGGTTTCAACATCGATAAGAGCGGTAAGTATCTGATCGCGGCCGGGCAGAAATCGCATCACATCGCGCTGTATGAAATCAGCGGCGAGCAGGGGTTGCTGACCGAGAAAGCGCGCTATGCGGTAGGTCAGGGGCCGATGTGGGTGGTGGTTAACGCTTTCTGATACCGAACGTCAGCCATAAAAAAACCTCGCCGCGGCGAGGTTTTCTATTATTACCGCTGAATTACTTCTTCGGCTCAGCGACAACCTGGCTGCCCACGCCGCGGTTGTTAAACTCCCACATGCGGTTGAACTGCGGGTTGTTCAGCTCGCGCTGTACATTGCCTTTATCATCCACCGCGCCGACATTGCCTGCGTACGCACGGCCAGAAACAGCGGCATCTGCCCACGGTTTAGCGACGTTAAAGCCTTCATTAATCACGCTGTCGCGGATAACGACCTGACCGTTGGTGTTGCCATCAACGTCCAGAGAACGGCCGAGCTGCGCCACGCCGTTGCCGGTAAAGCGGCTGTTCACGGCGAGGAAGCCGTAGTACAGGTTAGAGAGCGTCGCCGGGGCGAAGACGTAGCCTTCTTTCTGCGTGCGGGAGTTCACTACGCGGAAATCGGTGTTATCAAACACCACCGCGCCGCGACCGGAAACGATATCCACATCCCCTTCGAGGTAGCTGTTGGTCACCAGCGTACGGGTCTGGCGATCGTTACGCAGAGTATTGTCCACGCTGCTGTTGGTGACGAAGAAGGTGTTCTGGCGACCCAGAATGTTGACGTTGTTGATCTGTACTTTATCGCCGTCGCTGCGCAGCGCCACCGCCTGGTGGTTGCCCGCATCAACACTGTCGCCCAGCGTGTTCTGGATGGTCAGGTTCTGCAATTGCAGGCCATTGTTCTGTGACCAGAAAACCGCAGAACACATCATACCAACCGTTGCGGCGCGTTTGCTCTGGCAGTTATCGAACATATACCACGCGGGTTTACCCGGCATATATTTGCCTGATGGATTGACCAGGCGACGCCAGGTGTTTGGATCGATTTCAGAGTCAATCGCCATACCAATTTTTACGTCCAGCGCTTTCTCGCCGGTCCCGTAAATGGTCACGCTGCCAGAAGCGGCAGGCACATACACCGTGCCTTCATACTCGCCCGGCATCACGGCGATATATTGACGATCGCTGGCATGCTTGTTGATTGCCGCATCTACCGCAGCCTGAATGGTGGTGTGCGTTACGCCTGGAGTACCTGCCGGGCCAACCACGAAATCCGCTTTTTCCGGCAGACGAATCGACACCGGTTTCCATACCGCGCCGTCCGGCGTCAGCGAGGTGAAGTAGCGATCCGCCACGAAGTTTTTCGCTTCGCCCGCGCTGAGGACAGGGCGCGACGTCGTGCCCGGTGCTTTCTGTTCAGAGGGACGTTCAGCCGGCGGGGTTGAGCTACAGGCGGTCAGTGTCACGCCAAAAGCGAGCGCCAGCGCCAGACGGGAAACCGATGATGTGTTCAAAGCGTGCTCCAGACTATGCAAAGTTGAAAGGGTTACGTCAAAGCCTGCTTTTTTATACTAAGTTGAGCGAAACGGGAAGCCAAAATCGAAAAAAGTCAGCGGTAAGTGAACGAAAATGCCCGTTATTTGGCGGATAGGGGAATTCCCGCCGTGCAAAGGCGTCGGCGGGAAGGGTAATTAAGGATGCAGGGCGAGACCTTTGATCACTTTATCGATGGCTTTTTTCGGCCCGCGCAGGGCAATGCCGACCAGGTTCATCGCCTCCGCATCTTCCTGCTGAAACACGGCGCGGTTAGCGCCATCATTGCCGGTAGAGAACATCGCTTCCACATACGGCACAACCGTCACTTCCCGCTCCAGCCCTTTGCGGTGGGTACGCTGCAAATCGGCCAGCGTACCGGCGAAAATCAGCATCGGCTGCCCGGCAATGCGCTCATAGCGACGCCCGGCGGCATCCACGTAGGGTTCACCCAGCACTTCCGGCGCGGCAGAAACCACGCCGGTGGCGAGAAACGCCACCACATTCAACCGTTGCCAGCTTTCCAGATCGTCACGTACCACAAGGGCAACTTTGGTATCGAACATGCGTTTTTCTTCTCCGTCTGTCGTAAAAAGCCCATCTTCGAAGAAGCGCGTTCAGCGGGATAGAACGTTTGTGCACTGGCGCTGGAAGGCGGCGGGAGAGAGGCGATACGCGCGCTGGAACCAGCGGCCAAGGTGGCTTTGATCGGCAAAACCCACCTGCGCCGCCACCTGCGCGGGTTCCAGCCCGTGCGCCAGCAAGGCTCTGGCAGTGCGTAAACGCAGGCGAACCAGATACGCATGCGGCGTCTGGCCAAAGGCTTTCTGAAATTGTCTGCTCAGACGAAAACGGTCAATACCGCAGTGCGCCGAAAGCGCGTCCAGCCCGATATCGTCTGCCATGCGGTCATGCAATATCTCTTTCACCTGCTGCATACGCAGCACGGTTTCATCCGGCGGCAGGGCGGTTTTGCCATCAATATGGCGGGTGAGCAGCTTCATGAGATGATCCAGACTCTGATCGCGGGCGAGGCGGCCTTCATGATGATGAATGGCAAAAAATGCCTGCTGAATGGCGTGGATCAGCATGTTGTCATCGGTCAGGGTGTTACGAAAAGCCGCTTCGATTTGCGATACGTCTCTGTGCCCGCGCTGTTGCAGCATGGCGGTGACCCACTGTTGCGGCAGGTAAAGCATCACATAGGTAAAGCCATTTTCGTCCGGCGCATGTCCGTCATGCACCGCGCCCGGTTCAATCAAAATCGCGCGGCCTGGGTGGCTGGTATGCAACGCGCGGTGGCAGTTAAAACGCTGCACGCCTTGCTGGGTCACGCCCACCAGCACTTCGTCATGATCGTGCGGATCGTAGGCGTGCCCGGTGAAGTGGGCGCTGACGCTCTCAATGCCGGTTTCTTGCTCGCGGCGAAAATCCACCCAGTCGCCGGATGCACTACGTTGCGCGCACATGAATTAGCTGAACATCGCGGTAATGCTGGCGCTGGCGAGTTTATGAAAATGGACGTTAAAACCGACCATCGCACCGCTGGCATTTTCATCCACTTCCAGATGATCCACATCGAGGGCGTAAACGGTAAAGATGTAGCGATGGGTTTCGCCTTTCGGCGGCGCAGCGCCACCGTAACCGGCTTTGCCGAAATCGGTGCGCGTCTGAAGCGCGCCTTCCGGCAGTTCAGCGACGCCGGAACCGGCGCCCTGCGGCAGAACGCGCGTATCGGCAGGCAGGTTGGCGATAACCCAGTGCCACCAGCCGGAGCCGGTCGGTGCATCCGGGTCATAGCAGGTGACGACAAAACTTTTGGTCCCGGCAGGGACATCGTCCCATGCCAGATGCGGGGAGAGGTTGTCGCCATCGTAGCCCATGCCGTTAAACACATGGCGATGCGGCAGTTTTTCACCGTCGCGTAAATCATGACTGATAAGCTTCATTACGGGCTCCTCTGTTCGTTCAGGCTGAAGTGTAGCCTATGCGAACAGATCGCTGCGTGCAACGGCGCGATTCACTGCGCCGGTCAGTCGCGACAACTGCTCTGGCGTAATGATGTACGGCGGCATCAGATAGATGAGCTTGCCAAAGGGCCGGATCCACACGCCTTGTTCGACGAAGAAACGCTGTAGCGCCGCCATATTTACCGGCGAGCGGGTTTCCACTACGCCAATCGCGCCGAGCACGCGAACGTCTGCCACCGTGGCTGCGTGCGCCGCAGGGGCGAGTTCTTCTTTGAGCTGGGCTTCAATGGCCGCAACCTGCTCGCGCCATGCGTCGCTTTCGAGCAGCGTCAGGCTGGCGGTTGCCGCCGCGCAGGCCAGCGGGTTGCCCATAAATGTCGGGCCGTGCATAAAGCAGCCCGCTTCGCCGTTGCTGATGGTTTCGGCGACCTGGCGCGTGGTCAGGGTGGCGGAGAGCGTCATTGTGCCGCCGGTCAGCGCTTTGCCGAGGCACAGAATGTCCGGCGTGATATCTGCATGTTCGCAGGCAAACAGTTTGCCGGTGCGGCCAAAGCCGGTGGCGATTTCGTCAGCAATCAGCAGAATGCCTTCGCGATCGCACATCTTGCGTATGCGTTTCAGCCACTCCGGGTGATACATGCGCATGCCGCCCGCACCCTGAACAATGGGTTCGAGGATCACTGCCGCGATCTCATGGCGATGCGCCGCCATCAGCCGGGCAAATGCCACCATATCAAGCTCGTCCCATTCACCGTCGAAGCGGCTTTGCGGTGCAGGCGCAAACAGGTTCTCCGGCAGATAGCCCTTCCATAAGCTGTGCATGGAGTTGTCCGGGTCGCAGACCGACATTGCGCCAAAGGTATCGCCGTGGTAGCCGTTGCGAAAGGTGAGAAAACGTTGCCGCGCTTCGCCTTTTGCCTGCCAGTACTGCAACGCCATCTTCATCGCCACTTCCACGGCCACCGAGCCGGAATCTGCCAGGAACACACACTCCAGCGCTTCGGGCGTCATCGCCACCAGCTTGCGACAGAGGTCGATCGCCGGTTGATGCGTTATACCGCCGAACATCACATGCGAAACCGCATCAATCTGCGCTTTCATTGCCGCATTCAGCGCCGGATGACCATAGCCATGAATCGCCGCCCACCAGGAGGACATGCCGTCCACCAGCCGCTCGCCGCTGCTGAGGTGAAGCTCGCAGCCTTGCGCGGATTGCACCGGGAAAACCGGCAGGGGAGAGGTCATTGACGTATACGGATGCCAGATATGGCGCTGGTCAAAAGCGAGATCGTCTGCGGTCATAATCGACTTGTAAACCAAATTAAAAAGTTTTAGGTTTACAAGTCTACACCGAATCAAAAATTAACAACACCCTTTGGAGACGCCCGATGGCTCACCACGCACGCTGGACAATGTCGCAAGTTACCGATCTGTTTGAAAAACCGCTCCTTGAACTGCTGTTCGAGGCGCAGCAGGTTCACCGTCAGCACTTTGATCCGCGCCAGGTTCAGGTCAGTACGCTGCTGTCGATCAAGACCGGCGCCTGCCCGGAAGATTGCAAATATTGCCCGCAGAGCGCGCGCTACAAAACCGGGCTGGAATCCGAGCGGCTGATGGAAGTGGAGCAGGTGCTGGAATCCGCGCGCCAGGCGAAGCTCGCGGGATCAACGCGTTTCTGTATGGGCGCAGCCTGGAAAAACCCGCACGATCGCGATATGCCGTACCTTGAAAAAATGGTTGAAGGGGTCAAAGCGATGGGGATGGAAGCCTGTATGACGCTCGGCACGCTGAATGAAAACCAGGCGCAGCGCCTTGCCAGCGCCGGGCTGGATTACTACAACCACAACCTCGATACCTCGCCGGAGTTTTACGGCAATATCATCACTACCCGCACCTACCAGGAACGTCTCGACACGCTGGATAAAGTGCGCGACGCCGGGATCAAAGTTTGCTCGGGTGGCATTGTCGGGCTGGGGGAAACGGTGAAAGATCGCGCCGGTCTGCTGCTGCAACTGGCGAACCTGCCTACGCCGCCGGAGAGCGTGCCGATTAACATGCTGGTGAAGGTTAAAGGCACGCCGCTGGCCGATAACGAGGATGTTGATGCCTTCGATTTTATCCGCACCATCGCCATTGCCCGCATCATGATGCCCACTTCCCATGTGCGCCTTTCTGCCGGTCGCGAACAGATGAACGAACAGACCCAGGCGATGTGTTTTATGGCCGGGGCGAACTCGATTTTCTACGGCTGCAAACTGCTGACTACGCCAAACCCGGAAGAGGATAAAGATCTGCAACTGTTTCGCAAACTGGGGCTGAACCCGCAGCAGACGGAAGTGCTGAATGGTGATAACGAACAGCAACAGCAGATTGAGCAGCAACTGCTGCACGCCGATACGGAGCAATTCTACAACGCGGCAGCGTTATGAGCTGGCAACAGCGTATTGATGCCGCGTTGAGCGAACGCCGCGCGGCAGATGCCCTGCGCTCGCGACAGACGGTGGCACAAGGCGCAGGACGCTGGCTGACGGTCGGTGAGCGGCGTTTTTGCAACTTCTCCAGCAATGATTACCTCGGCTTAAGCCAGCATCCGGCGGTGGTGCAAGCCTGGCAGCAGGGCGCGGAACGCTACGGCGTGGGCAGCGGCGGCTCGGGCCACGTCAGCGGCCACACCGTGGCGCATCAGGCGCTGGAAAGCGAGCTGGCTGAATGGCTGGGATACCCGCGCGCACTGCTGTTTATCTCTGGCTTTTCCGCCAACCAGGCGGCTATCGCCGCGCTGACCGGCAAAGAGGATCGGATTATCGCCGACAAGCTGAGCCATGCATCGTTACTGGAAGCCGCCAGCCACAGTCCGGCGCAGTTGCGGCGTTTTGCGCACAACGATGTAGCGCAGATGCGAACGCTACTGGCAAAACCGATTGACGGCCAGCAACTGGTGGTTACCGAAGGCATTTTCAGTATGGATGGCGACAGCGCGCCGCTGGGGGAAATCGCCCAGGTAGCACGTGAGGCGCAGGCATGGCTGATGGTTGACGACGCGCACGGCACCGGCGTAGTGGGCGAGCAGGGGCGCGGCAGTTGCCATCTGCATGGCATCAAACCTGAGATATTGATTGTCACCTTTGGCAAAGGCTTCGGCGTCAGCGGCGCGGCGGTGCTGTGCAGCGAAACGGTTGCCGACTATCTGCTGCAATTTGCCCGTCATCTGATTTACAGCACCGCAATGCCACCGGCGCAGGCAATGGCGCTCAGCGCGGCATTACGGGTGATCCGCAGTGATGAGGGTGAGCAACGCCGGGCAACGCTGGCGGCGCTGATCGCGCGTTTTCGCCGCGACGCGGCGCAACTGCCGATGACTCTGGCAGATTCAGAGAGCGCCATTCAGCCGCTGATCGTTGGTGATAACGCGCGCGCCCTGCGTCTGGCGGAGCGTCTGCGTCAACAGGGTTGCTGGGTGACAGCGATTCGTCCGCCGACCGTACCGCCGGGCACTGCGCGCCTGCGCCTGACGCTGACGGCGGCTCACCAGGCGGAAGATATTGATAGTCTGCTGGAGGCGTTATATGGCGGTGAATAAACGCGCCGTTGCCGCCGCATTTGGCCGTGCGGCGCAAAGTTACGCTCACCACGACGCATTGCAGCGGCTGAGCGCCGATCTGCTGCTGACGCAACTGGGCGACATCATCCCGTCGAATGTGCTTGATGCTGGCTGCGGTCCCGGCGCCATGAGCCGCTACTGGCGCGGGCTGGGCAGTAACGTGACGGCGCTGGATCTCTCGGCCACCATGCTGGATGAAGCGCGCCGACAGCAAAGCGCCGATCGCTATCTGCTGGGGGATATTGAAGCGCTGCCGCTGGCGGATGCACAGTTCTCACTGGTGTGGAGCAACCTCGCCGTGCAGTGGTGTGATGATTTACGCCTGGCCATCAACGAACTCTGTCGCGTGACGCAACCCGGCGGCCTTGTGGCATTTACCACGCTGGTGGAAGCCTCGTTGCCGGAATTGAATCAGGCCTGGCGGGCGGTGGACGACCAGCCGCATGCCAATCGCTTTTTATCCCTTCCGGCAATCGAACAGGCTTTAGCGGGCTGGTCGGTACACAGCGGTGTCGAGAGCATCACCTTGCACTTTGATGACGCCGCCCGCGCGCTGCGGTCGCTGAAAGGCATTGGCGCGACACATTTACACGACGGCAGGCAGCAGGGGCTGACGCGGGGCAAACTGCAACGTCTGCAACTCGCCTGGCCGCAGCAGCAGGGGAAATGTCCCCTGACGTATCATCTTTTTTGGGGAGTTATCACGCGTGATTGAACGCTATTTTGTCACCGGCACGGATACCGAAGTGGGGAAAACCGTTGCCAGCTGCGCGCTGCTACAGGCGGCAAATCTGCGCGGCTTGCGTAGCGCAGGGTATAAACCGGTTGCTTCCGGTAGTGAAATGACAGCGCAGGGGCTGCGTAATAGCGACGCGCTGGCGTTGCAGCAGCACAGCAGTTTGCCGCTGGATTATAAAACCGTGAACCCTTACACCTTCGCGGAACCGACCTCGCCGCATATTGTCAGCGCCGATCTGGGCGAACCGATTGACGCCGCCGTGATGTCTGCCGGGTTACGCACGCTGGAGGCGCAAGCAGAATGGCTGCTGGTGGAAGGGGCGGGTGGCTGGTTTACGCCGCTTTCAGAAACGTTCACCTATGCGGACTGGGTTATCCAGGAGCAGTTGCCGGTGATTCTGGTGGTGGGCGTGAAATTGGGCTGTATCAACCACGCCATGCTGACAGCGCAGGCGGTACGCCAGGCAGGATTACGGCTCGCGGGCTGGATTGCTAACGATGTAGTGGCGCCGGGCGCGCGTCACCGGGAGTATATGGCGACGCTGCGGCGCGTGATGCAGGCTCCACTGATGGGTGAAATCCCCTGGTTTGCCCACGCGCCCGAAAAAGAAAAAACAGGCCATTTTCTCGATCTCAGCGTACTGACTCCCGTGTCATCCAGTGTGACAGCATCTGATCATCCAGTTGTCTGACATCTCCCTGCGCGACGTTGCGCCCCCGGTGCAGCAGACAAAAACGATCAGCTACCCGGCGGATGAATGAGAGATGCTGCTCGGCCAGTAAAATGGTCATGCCGAATTCCTGATTCAACCGTACGATCAAGTTGCCCAGTTTATGGATAAACGCCTGGCCCAGCCCGCGCGTCGGCTCATCAAGCAGCAGTAATCGCGGGCGGGTGACCAGCGCCCGCGCCATCGCCAGTTGTTGCTGGTTATCCTCTGACAGCTCTGCGCCACGTACCGGGCGCAACGTATACAGCTCCGGGAACAGGTCGTAAATATCGCGACCCAGTACGCTTCCCGGCTCGCCGACAGCACGCATGGCAATGTGCAGGTTCTCCTCGACGGTCAATTGCGAAAAGATACGCCGGTCCTGCGGCACATAGCCAATTCCCATCGCGCTGCGATGCTCCGCCTGAATACTCAGCAGATCGCGCGGCGGTGCGCCGGCTTCCTGCCAAATCATGCTGCCGCTCTCAATGGGCAAATAACCGGAAATACAATTTATTAGTGTCGTTTTCCCCATTCCTGGCATGCCAATAATCGAATTACAGACGCCCGGGGTTAAATCAAGATCAACATTCCATAAAGTATGCTGATTACCGTAGTACTGGTTTACTGCGCGTAGGCTCAACATTGTCCGCTCCTTCTTACGGCTCTGGTGACCCTTCTGTATTGCAAAAGGCTTGCCAGAAGCGAAAAAAGGCTTTTTTTTCGGATGCGGATGATAAAACTGCCGTTTAGCACGCGGGAAAGAGAGAACGCAGGTAAATATCCTGCACTTTGCCAGTGCTACCAGTGTTGGATTGTGGTGCAGCAAAGCGACAGTTTGTGATGGGTATCTCATGAGGATGACATCTTTGTTTAGCTGATAATGAGCAAAAAGAAGTGATAAAAATTTTTTAATGAACAGCGATTGGGTCTTGTTGGGAATTTGTCGGCTGGCGAGGTATACGGGCTGGCGGCAGTTATCCACTATTCCTGTGGATAACCTTGTGCATTAGAGTTAGAAAACGTTCGGCAAGCGAGAGAGGACGCGGCTTGCGTCTGAATTGGTGCGAAACCCGGCTTTTTGAATTAATTATTGCTTATCAATTGGTTATATAAAATCAATGGTTGTAAGAAAAGTGTCACCGGTTGCCACAAAACTTTCAAGGTGCGGCTTGACAATTGTTAAAAAGTGAAGATTCCTGGGGATAACCCTGCGGGTCTGGTGTTTTATCTCGTCGGGGAGAAAATTTAACGCGGAAACGCATTTCCTTATCGCGGGTAGACCAGATCAGCTAACCTGCCACTGTTTTTTCATCCAGTATTATTTATTGGCAAAAGTGAACAGGGTGAGTAAAATATGTTACCTGCCCGCTCATTCCTTCACCAGGTAGCCGTTCATGAGTAAACCGTTCAAACTGAATTCTGCTTTTCGCCCCTCCGGCGACCAGCCTGAGGCGATTCGTCGGCTTAAGGAAGGTCTGGAAGACGGCCTCGCGCACCAGACGCTGCTGGGGGTTACCGGCTCGGGTAAGACCTTTACCATCGCCAATGTTATTGCCGATCTGCAACGCCCAACAATGGTGTTGGCGCCGAACAAAACGCTGGCGGCGCAGCTGTATGGCGAAATGAAGGAGTTCTTCCCGGAAAACGCGGTGGAGTATTTCGTCTCCTACTATGACTACTACCAGCCGGAAGCCTATGTGCCCAGTTCGGACACCTTTATCGAAAAAGATGCCTCGGTGAACGAGCATATCGAGCAGATGCGTCTGTCAGCAACGAAGGCGCTGCTGGAACGCCGTGATGTGGTGGTCGTGGCGTCCGTTTCAGCCATCTATGGTCTGGGCGATCCGGATCTCTACCTGAAGATGATGCTCCATCTGACCAACGGCATGATTATCGACCAGCGTTCGATTCTGCGTCGGCTGGCAGAACTTCAGTACACCCGCAACGATCAGGCTTTCCAGCGCGGGACGTTTCGCGTGCGTGGGGAAGTGATTGATATCTTCCCGGCGGAATCGGATGACCTGGCGCTGCGCGTAGAGTTGTTCGACGAAGAAGTGGAGCGTTTGTCGCTGTTTGACCCGCTCACCGGGCATGTAGAATCGACCGTTCAGCGCTTCACCATCTACCCGAAAACGCACTACGTGACGCCGCGCGAGCGTATCGTGCAGGCGATGGAAGAGATCAAAGATGAGCTGGTGGAACGGCGCAAGACGCTGCTGGCGAACAATAAGCTGCTGGAAGAGCAGCGTCTCAGCCAGCGCACGCAGTTCGATCTGGAGATGATGAACGAGCTGGGCTACTGCTCCGGCATTGAAAACTACTCGCGCTATCTCTCCGGGCGCGGTCCTGGCGAGCCGCCGCCAACGCTGTTCGATTACCTGCCGTCCGACGGTTTGCTGGTGATCGACGAATCCCACGTCACCATCCCGCAAATCGGCGGCATGTTCCGTGGCGACCGGGCGCGTAAAGAGACGCTGGTGGAGTACGGTTTCCGTTTGCCGTCGGCGCTGGATAACCGTCCGCTGAAATTTGAAGAGTTTGAAGCGCTGGCACCGCAGTCTATCTATGTTTCGGCGACGCCGGGCAATTACGAGCTGGAGAAATCCGGCGATGAAGTGATTGACCAGGTGGTACGTCCGACAGGTTTGCTGGATCCCATCATCGAAGTGCGTCCGGTTGCTACGCAGGTTGACGATCTGCTGTCGGAAATCCGCATCCGCGCGGCCATTAACGAGCGCGTGCTGGTGACGACGTTGACCAAGCGTATGGCGGAAGATCTCACCGAATATCTTGAAGAGCACGGTGAGCGGGTGCGTTACCTGCACTCTGATATTGATACGGTTGAACGTATGGAAATTATCCGCGACCTGCGTCTCGGCGAGTTTGATGTGCTGGTGGGCATCAACCTGCTGCGCGAAGGGCTGGATATGCCGGAAGTGTCGCTGGTGGCGATTCTGGATGCGGACAAAGAGGGCTTCCTGCGTTCGGAGCGTTCACTGATTCAGACCATTGGCCGCGCGGCGCGTAACATCAACGGGAAAGCGATTCTGTACGGCGATAAGATCACGCCGTCAATGGCGAAAGCGATCGGTGAAACCGAACGCCGCCGCGAAAAACAGCATGCCTATAACGTCGAGCACGGCATAACGCCACAGGGCCTGAACAAGAAGGTGGTGGATATTCTGGCCATGGGCGAAGGGCTGGCGAAAACGCGTGCGAAAGGGCGTGGCAAAACCCGCACCCCGGCGCAGGTGGAAGCGGCAGAACTGGCGCTGACGCCGAAAGCGCTGCAACAGAAAATCCACGAGCTGGAAGGGCTGATGATGCAGCATGCGCAGAATCTGGAGTTCGAAGAGGCGGCGCAGGTGCGCGATCAACTGCACCAGCTACGTGAACTGTTTATTGTCGCATCTTAATGTTTGCTTAACCTACTCCTGACACACTGCCCCCACTATTCTGGAGGGCAGTGTCATGCAGCAGTTTAACGTTCGTGAATTTTTAGCCGTCGCCTTCGCACTGGCATTAGTGATCGGTTTCGCTCATCTGTGGGTGCTGAGCTACTGATGGCAAATGGCGGGCGGCCGGAAGAAATTTAATCCACGCCCGCACCCCGGATTGCGTCAGGCGGTTGTGCAAAAAGAACTGTGCGTCATGAAGCTGCGCGATGCGCGACACAATGCTTAATCCCAGCCCGGTTCCGCCGTAACGGCTGTCCATGCGGACAAACGCTTTGCTCAGTTCTCCGCTGCGGCTCTCATCAATGCCCGGACCTTCATCCTCCACGGCCAGCACTGGCGTAGCAGCCGGTTCGATGCGTATCGTAATGACCGAACCTTCCGGGCTGTAGCGGTACGCGTTCTCCACCAGATTTCTCACCAGCAGCCTTAACAGCGTGGCATCGCCGGAGACGGCAATATCGGCGTCAATTTCCGGCACCGCCAGCGTTTGCTTGCGCCCGGCGAGCATGGTTTCCAGCTCGCTGCGAATGGGCACCACCACGTCGGCCATCAGCCGTACCTGCTGGTAACTGCCAGCCGAAAAAGACTGCCCGACGCGGGCAAGCAGCAACAACTGCGCGATGTTTTCCGTCATCTGTTCGAGCCGCTGTACCAACGGCTCGACGTTGATGCCGTTGGTTTTTGCCATCAACTCCAGATGCAGCCGCAGCCCGGCCAGCGGCGTACGTAGCTCATGCGCCACATCTGCTGTAAATAATCGCTCGCGATCCAGCGTGAGCGTCAGCCGCGAGACGAGATCGTTAATTGATGTCGTAACAGCCTCCACTTCGCTGACGCTGTTATTTAACGTAATCGGTTGCAGGTTATTCGGCGTACGTTTGTTAAGCTCTTCCTGCAACGCCAGCAGCGGGCGAGTAATGGCTTTGACCGCCTGCATACAAAGCAGCAGCGCCAGACCGATAATCAGCAGGCTTGGCACCAGCAGGCTGGCGACCGCCTCGCGGACTTCATGTTCAACATGTTTACGGTTGTTATGGTTGTGGAGCGCCGCCTGCACCAGCAACTGGATCTGCTCTTCACTTTCATGCCACAGCCAGAACACACTGACCAACTGGCAAAACACCAGAATCCCGCCGATGGTCAGCAGCAGACGGCGGCGCATGCTCCAGTGGCTGAAATTGAAAAACGCCATTGATTACTCCCGGTGTTGCGGCTGAACCAGCATGTAGCCAAACCCGCGGACGGTACGGATGCGCGATTTGCCGATTTTGTCGCGCAGATTATGAATATGGACTTCCAGCGTATTGGTCGAGGGCTCGTTGTCCCAGTTGTAGATATCGTTATAGAGAATTTCCCGGTGCACCGGACTGTCGGCTTTCAGCATCAGGCGCGAAAGCAGGGCGTACTCTTTCGGCGTCAGATCCAGCAACTGGTTGTCCAGCCACGCCTGGCGGCGGGTGACATTCAGCGTCAGATTACCGTGGGTGATTTCGTTTTCACCCTGATTATGATGACGGCGCAGCAGCGCGCGGATACGGGCATTCAGTTCATCCAGCGCGAAGGGTTTGACCAGATAGTCGTCCGCGCCGGTATCCAGCCCGGCGACGCGATCTTCCAGCGTATCGCGGGCGGTGAGAATCAGCACCGGTTGGGTATATTTTTCTCGCCGCAAACGGGCGAGCAGATGTAATCCGTCTTCATCGGGCAGACCAAGATCGAGCACGATCAGGCTGTAGTGGCCGTTCGCCAGACACAGCACCGCTTCGTGCGCGGTGGATACGCCATCGCAGGCATATCCTTCGCTTTGCATCGCCAGAATCAACCCCTGCAACAGCAGAGCATCGTCTTCAACCACCAGAATTTTCATTTCGCCTGCTCCCGGCAAGACGTTAAAATATCGTCTTCAGCACGGTACTCTTTCGTGCTGACCCCCAGTATACCCAACATTGTCGGGAAGAGGTTGTCCTGCGAAACCGCCTTCTCCCGCGCATTTTTTTGCAGACACTGGTTATTCACGCCGTAGCGTTTCTGGTAGTCATCGGACAACCAGATCAGCATCGGAATATGTTTTTGCGTTTCCGGTGCGATGGAATAAGGCAGACCGTGCAAATAAACGCCATTTTCACCCAGCGATTCACCATGGTCGGAGAGATACACCAGGCTGGTGGTAAATCTGTCCTGTTTGGATTGCAATAATTTAATCGCTTTATCAACAATATAGTCGATATACAAAATGGTATTGTCGTAGGTATTTACCAGTTGCTGCTGTGAGCAGCCCTGAATTTCGTTGGTATCACAGGTCGGCGTAAATTTGCGGAACTGCGCCGGATAACGGTTGTAATAAGTCGGCCCGTGGCTACCAATGGTATGTAAAACGATAATGCCGTCGCCCTGTAATTTGTCGATATAGCTGGCGAGATCGTGGAATAAGATCTCATCCTGGCATTCACCCTTAATGCAATATTCCGGCAGGTTTAGCTGCGTCACATCCTGGTGCGGCACGCGATCGCAAGCGCCTTTACAACCGCCGTCATTTTCATTCCATAAAACCTGAATGCCGGCGCGTTGGATAATATCCAGCAACCCTTCCTGATGATGGGCAAGCTGATCGTCGTAATGTTCCCGCGGCATCCCCGAAAACATGCACGGAACCGAGACAGCGGTGGCTGTGCCGCAGGATGTCGCGTTCGGAAAGTAAATAACATTATCCTGTTTTAACAGCGGGTTAGTTTCACGCTCATAACCGCCAAGCGAGAAATTCGCCGCGCGGGACGTTTCACCCACGACCAGTATGGTCAGGTTCTTACGCGGACCATTTTTCATTTCCGGGCGTTGCTGAGCATCTTCGCCAATACGTACCAGCGGCAAATTATCCATGCGATTATGGGAATACCAGGACAGAGACGCCACAATGGAGTTGGACGGGCTGAGAGATTTCACCAGCTCTTTATTATTGCGAAACAGCGAGGCGTAATCTTTATAAAACAGCAGCGCCACCAGCACGATAAGCAGCGCAGAAATAACGATACTGACCGCGCGATACGCGATGCTGCGCAGCGCTGATTGCGCCGGTTTAATTTTAATAAACCAGGCAATGAGTACCGGCACAATGGCCGTCAGTAAAATCGTCAGCACCATTTTTGTCGACATCAGGGCGAAACTTTCCGCCGGCGTGGTGTCGAGAATATTGGTGATCATCGAGCGGTCAATGACGATGCCAAAGGTCGAAATAAAATATTGCGCTGCCGCGCTGACCAGCACAAACACCGTGATAAGCGGGCGTTCAAGAAAGAAGAATGACGCCAGCGACAGCAGGATATTGATCACGCTGAACGCCACCACCGGCATTGACAGAAATACCAGCCAGTTACGCAGCGAGTTTACCGGTAATAGCGTAAAAGCCTGATGGTAGAAAACGATATTCAGCGCCAGCGCAATATAGAGCGCAAACAGAATAATAAACTGAAGACGGCTTAACGCCGGTCGACGAAGGTGAAGCATAGGTATTCTCTGGTCCAGTAAAGGAAAGTAGCGCTATGCTGACAGGCGTTTTTTAAGACAACCTTAAGAAATTAAGCAATCCAGCGGCGAGTAAAAATGGCCGCTGAAAAGTTAACCCAGTTGCTGTACTGCCTTTTCCAGCGCGGCGCGCAGCAGATGACGATCGTGGCGATAGGGGATATCGCCTGCTTCCAGCACTTCCTGAATAATTAATCTTTCAGTGACGGCGCTGACATTCACTTTCGGCCCGACGACCACGGCATCGATAATCTTTCGGCCGACATATTGTTCCATAATGGCCAGTTTATCGGCGAGCGACAGGCTGGCGGCGGCGGGGCTGAGCTCTTTCCCCAGATTGCTGATAAACACAACGGGCGCGGGCGTGCGGCGCAGCGCCTGCGCTAACTCTTCCAGCAGCAACAGCGGCAGCAGACTGGTGTAAAAGCTGCCGGGACCGATGAGAATCAAATCCGCTTCGGCAATCGCCTGTATTGCTTCCCGGGTGGCGGATACCCTGGGAAACAGCATTAATTCCTGAATCGGCGCATGAAGCTGGTCGATATTCACTTCGCCATATACCTGATGTCCTTCACTGTCGGTGGCCATTAAATCGACAGGTTGTTCCGACATAGGAATTAAAAAGGCATCCACTTTTAATAAATTACGAATTAAATTGATAGCCTCTAAAGGCCGCACGCTCAGGTGATCCAGCGCTTTTAACATCAGATTTCCGAGGTTATGCCCGGAAAGTTCACCATTGCCGCTAAAACGGTATTCAAACATCGCCGAGGCGACGCTCGGCTCGGTGATTAATTGGTTCAAACAGTTGCGCATATCGCCCCAGGCAATGCCGCCTTCTGAGCGGCGAATTCGCCCGGTAGAACCACCATTATCTGTAGTGGTTACAATGCCGGTGAGACGCGATCCCAGCGACGCAAGCGAAGACATCACACGCCCCAGACCATGCCCGCCGCCGAGTGCGACAACACGATCCAGATCTGCCAGTGTGCGATTACGCATAATGATTCCTTAGTAAGATTTACCGCGCTACGTTAGCCTAAATACCACCAAAAGACGATGCCTCGCTGGGTGGAAAATGACACATATCAATGCAAAAACGCGATTTTCTCGTACTCTGTAGCGAAAGTGCGCGATCATGGCGCTATATATAAAAATATATAGCGATATTCATGATGGCGAAAAGAATTTTCCCGCGCTACTATCGCCATAAGCAATTTTAGCGTTACTGACAAAACATACACTCTAGCCTCTTCGTCTACGTTTCCGGTTAATCGTGAAATATGACGATTTGGCCGTAGCAAAACCGGCAACGGTTTTCGCTGCCAGGGTGCAGGAAGAAATGACTGCATCTCCCGTATTTGGAAAGGTGTACATGCCCTCACAACTTACTGATGCGTTCGCGCGTAAGTTTTATTACTTGCGTTTGTCGATCACGGATGTGTGCAATTTTCGTTGCACCTACTGCCTGCCGGACGGTTACAAGCCGGGCGGCGTCAACAACAATGGCTTTCTCAGCGTCGATGAAATTCGCCGTGTCACGCGCGCCTTCAGCGCCATGGGCACCGAAAAAGTGCGTCTGACGGGCGGAGAACCGTCACTGCGCCGGGATTTCCCCGACATCATCGCCGCCGTACATGAAAACGCCGCCATTCGCCAGATCGCGGTGACCACCAACGGTTATCGGCTGGCCCGCGACGTTGCGCTGTGGCGCGATGCCGGGCTTACCGCCATCAATGTCAGCGTCGACAGCCTCGATGCCCGCCAGTTTCATGCGATTACCGGGCAGGATAAATTCCGCCAGGTGATGGACGGCATCGACGCTGCATTTGCCGCCGGTTTCGCCAAAGTCAAAGTGAACACCGTGCTGATGCGCGATGTAAATCATCACCAGCTCGACACCTTTCTGGCGTGGATCAAATCGCGTCCCATCCAGCTGCGCTTTATCGAATTGATGGAGACCGGCGAGGGCAGCGAGCTGTTCCGCAATCATCACATCTCCGGCATGGTGCTGCGCGATGCGCTGCTCAAACGCGGCTGGATCCACCAGTTGCGCCAGCGCAGCGACGGCCCGGCGCAGGTGTTCTGCCACCCGGATTACGTCGGTGAAATCGGTCTTATCATGCCGTATGAAAAAGATTTCTGCGCCAGTTGCAACCGTCTGCGCGTCTCTTCCACGGGCAAACTGCATTTGTGCCTGTTCGGCGATGGCGGTGTGAATCTGCGCGACCTGATGCAGGCCGATACGCAGCAAACGATGCTGGAGCAACGCATTGCAGTCGCGCTGACGCATAAAAAGCAGACGCACTTCCTGCATGATGGCAACACGGGCATTACGCAAAACCTTTCATACATTGGCGGCTAAGCCGCAAGGAGAATGAGATGAGCCAGGTCAGCGCTGAATTTATTCCGCTCAGGCTTGCTATTTTGACGGTCTCTAACCGTCGTGGCGAAGAGGATGATACTTCCGGTCACTGGCTGCGCGACGCCGCGCACGATGCCGGTCATCAGCTGGTGGCGAAAGCGATTGTCAAAGAGAACCGCTACGCGATCCGTGCGCAGGTCTCCGCGTGGATCGCCAGCGACGACGTACAAGTGGTGCTGATCACCGGCGGCACGGGGCTGACCGACGGCGATCAGGCGCCGGAAGCGCTGCTGCCGCTGTTCGATCGCGAAGTTGAAGGGTTTGGCGAAGTGTTCCGCATGCTCTCTTTCGAAGAGATCGGCACTGCGACATTGCAGTCCCGCGCGGTGGCTGGTATCGCCAACAGGACGCTGATTTTCGCCATGCCCGGTTCGACAAAAGCCTGTCGCACCGCCTGGGAAAATATCATTGCGCCGCAGCTTGATGCGCGCACGCGTCCGTGTAATTTCCATCCCCATCTTAAGAAGTAAGTTATGTCACAACTGACCCATATTAATGCCGAGGGTGAAGCGCATATGGTGGATGTTTCCGCCAAGGCCGAAACCGTTCGTGAAGCGCGCGCGGAAGCGTTTGTCACTATGCAGGCCCGCACGCTGGCGATGATTGTCGAAGGCAGCCACCACAAAGGCGACGTATTTGCCACGGCGCGTATTGCGGGCATTCAGGCGGCGAAACGCACCTGGGAGCTGATCCCGCTGTGCCACCCGTTACTGCTGAGCAAAGTGGAAGTCCAGTTGCAGGCGCAGCCAGAGCACAACCGTGTGCGCATCGAAGCGGTCTGCCGTCTGAGCGGTAAAACCGGCGTCGAAATGGAAGCGCTGACGGCGGCTTCGGTTGCCGCGTTGACTATCTACGATATGTGTAAAGCCGTGCAGAAAGATATGGTGATTGGCCCGGTGCGCCTGCTGGAAAAAAGCGGCGGCAAGTCGGGGGATTTCAAGGTGCAACACGATGATTAATGTTCTTTTCTTTGCGCAGGTGCGCGAACTGGTCGGCTGCGACAGTCTGGTCTCTGAGACGGTTTTCCCGTCCGTTGAAGCGCTGCGCCAGCATCTGGCGGCAAAGAGCGATCGCTGGTCGTTGGCGCTGGAAGAGGGCAAGCTGCTGGCGGCGGTGAACCAGACGCTGGTCAGCTTCGATCACCCGTTAAGCAGCGGTGATGAAGTGGCGTTTTTCCCGCCGGTCACCGGAGGCTGAAATGAGCGATACGCGAATTTGTGTCGAGCGCGCGGCATTTAACGTCGGCGAAGAGTACAGCTGGCTGGCGGCGAATGATGAAGATGGTGCCGTGGTGACCTTTACCGGCAAAGTGCGCAACCACAATCTTGGCGACAGCGTCAGCGCATTAACGCTGGAGCACTATCCGGGCATGACTGAAAAATCGCTGGCTTCAATCGTTGAAGAAGCGCGCAGCCGCTGGCCGCTTGGCCGCGTAACGGTTTATCACCGCGTCGGAGAACTCTGGCCGGGTGATGAAATCGTGTTTGTCGGTGTCGCCAGCGCCCATCGCAGCAGCGCCTTTGATGCCGGGCAATTTATTATGGATTACCTGAAAACCCGCGCGCCGTTCTGGAAGCGTGAAGCCACCGCAGAAGGCGATCGCTGGGTTGAAGCCCGCGACAGCGATAAACAGGCTGCACAGCGTTGGTAATTCATTGAACCAGGATGTGTTAACCTTAGTGATGTAACCCCATCTATCAGGAGTGACTATGGACCGTTATCCTCGTTCTGATTCTATCGTCCAGCAGAGCCGCACCGGGCTTCAGACCTATATGGCGCAGGTCTATGGCTGGATGACCTGCGGCCTGCTGCTCACCGCTTTTGTCGCCTGGTATGCGGCCAACAGTGAAGCAGTAATGTCGTTTGTCTTCTCCAGCCGGATAACCTTTTTTGGGCTGATTATCGCGCAGCTGGCGCTGGTGTTTGTACTTTCCGGTTTGATTCAGCGTTTGAGTGCGGGCATGGCGACCACGCTGTTTATGCTCTATTCCGCGCTGACCGGGCTGACGCTCTCCAGTATTTTGCTGGTTTACACCGCGCAATCTATTGCCGCAACCTTTGTGGTCACCGCCGGCATGTTCGGTGCGATGAGCCTGTACGGTTACACCACCAAACGGGATCTCAGCGGCTTCGGCAACATGCTGTTTATGGGGCTGATCGGCATCGTGCTTGCTTCGCTGGTGAATTTCTGGCTGAAAAGCGAAGCGCTGATGTGGGCGGTGACCTATATCGGCGTGGTGATTTTTGTTGGCCTGACGGCGTACGACACGCAGAAGCTGAAAAACATTGGCGAGCAGATCGATACCCGCGATGCTTCGCTGTTACGTAAGTATTCCATTCTCGGCGCGCTGACGCTGTATCTCGACTTTATCAACCTGTTCCTGATGCTGTTGCGCATTTTCGGCAACCGCCGTTAATTTGTCAGTCGCCATCAGGCAAATCGCCTGATGGCGCTTCGCTTATCAGGCCTACAGATCCCGCATTGTCCATGCCCGGCCCGTAAGCCGGATAAGGCACAAATCGCCTGATGGCGCTACGCTTATCAGGCCTACAGATCCCGCATTGCCCCTGCCTGGCCCGTAAGCCGGATAAGGCACAAGCCGCCATCAGGCAAATCGCCTGATGGCGCTACGCTTATCAGGCCTACAGATCCCGCATTGCCCCTGCCTGGCCCGTAGGCCGGATAAGGCGTAAGCCGCCATCCGGCAATCAGCCACCATCGAATCAATCAGCCCACTTTCTCCATCGCGCGTTCATTTTTCTCCCGCAGTTTCTTCGCCCGGCTCTCCAGCGCCAGATAACCGATCAGCGCCAGCAGCAGCGGCAGAAAATAGTAGAGCACGCGATAAGCGAGCAGGGCCGCGATAATGGTTCCCTGCGCCACATGTTCACCCGCCAGCAGGGCGATAAATACCGCTTCCAGCACGCCGATACCCGCCGGAATATGCACAATCACCCCGGCAATACTGCTTACCAGCAGCACACCGAGCACAAAAAAGAAATCCGCTTTCATGCCCAGCAGCAGCCAGATAATTGCGCCCATTGCTATCCAGTTGGCGCTGGAGATCACTAACTGGGCGATGGCGAATTTCCATGAAGGCAACACCAGCTTGTGGCCTTTCACCGTCAGATGACGGCGCTTTGCGAAAGCGCAGCACCACAAATAGCCGATAATCACCAGCAGCAGTACCACACCAACAATGCGCAGCGTGCGTTCATCGATATACCAGTGCGCCGGGATCTGCACCACGCCAAAGGTAAAGATCACACCGCCCAGCAAGATGTAGCCCAGCCAGTTGGTGGTAATACTGAGTGAGAAAATCCGCGTGATCGTGCTGCCGGGCAGCCCAAGGCGTGAATAGAGCCGGTAGCGCATGCCGATGCCGCCAACCCAGGTACTGAGCGTCAGGTTAAAGGCATAACAGATAAACGACACCAGCATCACCTGACGTTTCGCCAGTTTATGCCCGCAGTAAGCGCGGCCGAGAAGATCATAAAACCCGTACAGCACATAGCTGACAATCACCAGCGCGACGGCGCTAAGCAACGCGGTGCGGTTGTAGTCGCCAATCACTAGCCAGACATCGTCCCAGTTGACCTTCTGCGCATAGAGCACCAGCAGTACCGCCACGGCGATAAAAAATAGCACCGTCAGGATTTTTTTCGCCAGCCGCCAGCGAGGATGTGATTTTTTCATCAGGGTTTCACCCCCGGATGTTCTGTTTCCGCACGATCCTGGGTTTCGATTTCCGGCTGGATGGGCGGTTTCACCTGCGCCAACTGCGGCGTATGTGCAGGAAGCCAGCCGGCCATGGCCGGAAAATGGCGTAAGAAGTGGAACACGACAATGCTCTTGCCGAGGTTCCACCAGGTGCGCTTCGGCGCCATCGATTCGTCCACCCGCACGCAGTCCTCGCGAATAATGGCCTGCAAATTGTCGCGCAGCGTCTGGTTAAATTCACGGTCATGGATAATCAGGTTAGCCTCCAGATTCAGCGACAGACTGAGCGGATCGAGGTTGCTGGAACCCACCGTCGCCCAGTGATCGTCCATCAGCGCTACTTTGCCGTGCAGCGGGCGGCGGCGATATTCATACACCTGAACGCCGCCTTTCAGCAGATAGTTGTACAGCAGCTCCGCGCCGACTTTGACAATCGGCATATCCGGCTCGCCCTGCACAATCAGTTTCACCGACACACCGCGCCGGGCAGCGTTGCGCATGGCGTGCAGCAGGCGATAACCGGGGAAGAAGTAGGCGTTGGCAATAATCACTTCACGGCGGGCTTTGGCCAGCATCTTCAAATAATGGCGTTCAATATCGTCGCGATGATCGTTATTATCGCGCCAGATAAACAGCGCCTGCGCTTCGCCGGGCGTGCGGTTCTCTTCCGGGCGATGGCGTCGGCGCTGCCACCAACGTTTTGCCGGGGCGTTATCCGGCAGATTCTCCAGCTCAAATTGCAGAATATCTTCCACAATCGGCCCTTCAACGCGCACGGCGTAATCCTGCTTGGCTTCCGGGCCATAGCTGGTGAGATGTTCCGCTGAATAGTTAATGCCGCCAACAAACGCCACGGTGTTATCGATCACCACAATTTTACGGTGCATGCGGCGAAAGAGATTGGTGCGCATACCGAGCAGGCGCGGGCGCGGATCGTAATAGCGGAATACCACGCCCGCGGTGGTCAACTCGTTGACAAACGGTTCGCTTAAATCCGGCGAGCCGTAACCATCCAGCAGCACTTCGATGTTGATCCCGCGCCGGGCGGCCCGCAGCAGCACCTGCTGCAACTGGCGGCCAACGTCATCCTCAAACCAGATAAAGGTTTCCAGGATGACGCGTTGCTGCGCATGGTCGATGGCGTCATACAGCGCCGGATAGTAGTTGTCGCCGTTTTCCAGCAACTGAATACGGTTACCTTCCCGCCAGGTGCATTTCATAGGTGGATCTCTGCGCTCAGAGGGGCGTGATCGGAAAGGTGTCGCCAGTTACGCAGCGGCAGCGCGGTCGGCGCGCTGGCATTAGCGTTTTTCACATAGATGCGATCGAGCCTCAACAATGGCAGCGCGACCGGGAAAGTGCGGGCAGGGCGGCCGTGAGCGCGGGTGAAAATCTCCTCCAGCCCGGCCTGCGTTTTGAGCGGATGGTTGGCTTTTTGCCGCCAGTCATTAAAGTCGCCCGCCACCACGACCGGTTCGCCTTCGGGCAGCGCATTCACCCACTCTGCCAGCATGGTGAGCTGCGCCTGGCGATGAGCTTCCCGCAGGCCAAGATGAACGCAAATGACATGTACGGAATAGCCGAGATCCGGTGGCGTAATGCGGCAGTAGAGCAGGCCGCGTTTTTCGCTGCCATCGACAGAAACATCACGATTTTCAAAGTGTTCAATCGGATAGCGGGAAAGCACCGCATTTCCGTGATGTCCTTCGGGATAAACCGCGTTGCGTCCGTAGGCGTAATCGCTCCACATGGTATCGGCAAGAAATTCATAGTGGGTGGTGTCCGGCCAGTTCTCCACATGCAGTGGATGCACTTCGTGGGCGCCCATCACTTCCTGCAGGCAGACAATATCCGCGCTGACGGTCCGTACCGCGTCGCGCAGCTCAGGCAAAATAAAGCGCCGGTTAAACGCGGTAAAGCCTTTGTGGGTATTGATGGTGAGCACTTTCAATGAAAAATGTCGCGCGTGTTGGGTCATAATTCTCCTGCCAGCGTCACTCTCCTCGTGAAAATAAATTGTAGTCCCTGTCACAAATTGTGGCGGGGTTACGGAATTTTCCGTAAATCCGCGTACTCTTCAAAAAGACAAAAATTCTTCAGGAGAGAGGCCATGAAGTGGCAACAACACATTCGTGATGTAACTGGCCTGAGTTGCTGGCAGATTATGTTGCATATGCTGATTGTAGCGCTGCTGGTGATGGGCTGGATGAGCGGTTCTCTGGTACGCGTCGGTCTGGGCCTGTGCGTACTTTACGGCGTGTCCGTACTGCTGATGCTGTTTCTTCAGCGCCACCACGATGCACGCTGGCGCGGCATCGGCGATGTGCTGGAAGAGCTGACCACCACCTGGTATTTCGGCGCGTCGCTGATCGTTATCTGGCTGCTTTACCGCGTGCTGCCTAACCACTTTATTCTGGCCGCCGTCGGGCTGGTTATTCTTGCGGGTCCGGCGGTGGTTTCGCTGCTGACCAAAGAGCGCAAGTTAGGCAATATTTCTGCGAAACAGCGCATACGCCGCTGATCCGGTGACGGCCGCAATCACCACCAGCGGCCATAGACTCTGCCAGACAATCGTTAAGCTGGCATCCTTCAAATAAATTTCCTTGGTGATATCGGTAAAGTGCCGGATAGGGTTAGCCCAGGTTAAATCCTGCAACCAGACCGGCATGTTCTCCACCGGCGACACATAGCCCGACAGCAGGATCGCGGGCATCATAAAGACAAACACGCCAATAAATGCCTGCTGCTGCGTCGCGCAAAGCGACGAAATCAGCAGGCCGAAACCCACCAGCGACAAGCCATAAATCAGCATTGAGAAATAGAACAGCAGCAGCGATCCGGCAAAGGGAATTTTATAGGCCAGAATGCCGACGGAGAGCACAATCGTCGCCTGAAATGTTGCGACAATCAGCGCCGGCACGGCTTTGCCGACAAAGATTTGCCACGTGGACAGCGGCGAAACCAGTAGCTGATCCAGCGTGCCCTGTTCGCGTTCGCGCGCCACCGACAGCGAGGTCACAATCATCACGCCGATGGTGGTGATCATGGCGATCAGCGACGGCACCACAAACCATTTGTAATCAAGATTCGGGTTGTACCAGTTGCGAATCACCAGCTCGCTGTTATTCGGTTTCTGCTGGCCGCTCAGCAGTTCCTGCTGATAATCCTGCACGATTTGTTGCAGATAATTGGCGGCGATTTGCGCACTGTTGGAGTTGCGCCCGTCGAGGATCAACTGCATTGGCGCGGTGATGCCGCTATCAAGATTGCGCGAAAAATCGGCCGGAAAACGCACCAGCAATAACGCTTTCTGCGTATCGATGGTCGGGCGTATCTCCTGCGGGCTTTTCAGCAGCAGAATATGGGTAAAGGCTTTGGCGCGGGCAAAACGCTGCGTCAGCTCAACCGCGTGCTTACCGTTATCTTCGTTATAGATGGCGATAGTGGCGTTGGTCACTTCCAGCGTGGCGGCAAAGGGGAACAGCAGCACCTGCAACAGCACCGGCAGGATCAGAATGGCGCGGGTTTGCGGTTCGCGCAGTAGCGACTGTAACTCTTTGCGGATAAGCGTCAGTAAACGGTGAAACATGGGTTTTCCTTAATCCAGTCTGCGTTTGGTTTTCAGCCACGTCAGGCCAATAAACATCAGCGCCGAGGCAATCAAAAACAGGACGTTAACCATCAACACCACCGGGATATTGCCCGCCAGAAACAGGCTTTGCAGGGTGCTGACGAAATAACGCGCCGGAATGATATAGGTCACCACGCGGATAACGGCGGGCATACTGTCAATCTGGAAGATAAAACCGGATAGCATAATCGACGGCAAAAAGGCGGCATTCAGCGCGACCTGCGCGGCATTAAACTGGTTACGTGTGATAGTGGAAATCAGCAGCCCCATTCCCAACGTGCTGAGCAAAAACAGGCTGGTGATGAGAAATAAAATCAGCAGCGAGCCGCGATAAGGCACACCGAGAATAAACACCGACACCAGCATGCACAGCAGCATTGCCAGCATGCCGAGAAAATAGTAGGGAATCAGCTTGCACAGCAGCAATTCCGCGCGCGTCACTTCGGTTGAAAGCAGGGCCTCCATCGTGCCGCGCTCCCATTCGCGCGCCACCACCAGCGAGGTGAGGATGGCGCCAATCACCGTCATGATGATGGTCACCGCGCCTGGAATAATAAAATGCTGGCTGATGGCAGCCGGGTTAAACCAGTAGCGGGTCTGCACATCGATCAACGGCTCAAAGGTCTGTCCCCGATCTTCTGCCCGCTGCTGCTGCCAGAGTTGCCAGATCCCCTGTACGTAGCCCTGCACAAAGTTGGCGGTATTCGGTTCGCTGCCATCGGTGATCACCTGAATCGGCGCAACTTCATTTGCACGCGCCATCTGCGCGGCGAAATTCGTCGGCACCACCACCAGCCCGCGAATACGCCCGGCCTGCATCATCTGGATGAGCTGCGGGCGGTTATCGCTGATCGTGGCATCAATATAGGGCGAGCCGGTCAGCGTATGGGTGAAATCCATCGCCTCTTTGCTCTGCTGCTCCAGCAGCACGCCAATCCGTAGCTTGCTGGAATCAAGGTTGATGCCGTAGCCGAAGATAAACAGCAGCAACAGCGGGATGACGACGGCAATCAGCCAGCTACTGGGGTCGCGGACAATCTGCCGCGTCTCTTTGACGCACAGCGCCCGCACGCGCCGCCAACTGAGAGTGTTAAGATGCATGGCCGTGCTCCTTATCCCAGTTATGGATAAGCGTAATAAAAGCCTGCTCCATTGTTGGATCCGGGTTATCCGCATCGGCGCTTTGCGCCTTTAAATCATCCGGCGTGCCGCTGGCGATAAGCTTTCCGCGGTACACCAGCCCGATACGATCGCAATACTCGGCTTCGTCCATAAAGTGCGTGGTGACCATCACGGTCACGCCTTTCTCCACCATGCTGTTGATGTGCAGCCAGAACTCCCGTCGCGTCAGTGGATCGACGCCGGAAGTGGGTTCATCAAGAAAGAGAATATCCGGTTCATGCATCAGCGAGCAGGCCAGCGCCAGGCGCTGCTTAAAACCCAGCGGCAATTCATCGGTCGCATGATGAGCAATGGCTTTCAGCCCGAACGCCTCGCTCATGCGGGTTATCTTTTCGTTTTGCGCCCGTCCGCGCAGGCCATAGACGCCGGAGAAAAAGCGCAGGTTCTGCTCCACCGTCAGGTTGCCGTACAGCGAGAATTTTTGCGCCATATAACCCAGATGCTGACGCGCTTTGCCGGAACTGACTTTGAGATCGAGATTCAGCACCAGCGCCTGGCCGTCGGTGGGCACTAACAAACCGCACATCATCTTGAAGGTGGTCGATTTACCCGCGCCGTTCGGCCCCAGCAGGCCGAAGATTTCACCGCGCTTGACGGCAAAATCGACATGATCGGTAGCGGCGAAATCACCAAATTTTTTGGTCAGCGAGCGGGCTTCAATCACCGTTTCGTCCGTGCTGCCTTCCACCGTATGCAGAATCGCCCCCAGCGGGGATTCGGATGCGCCCGCGCCGCCGAGCAGATCGATAAACGCATCTTCAAAGCGCGGTGCGGTTTCCGTTATCTCTAATACCGGCATGTTGTCGGCGTGGCGAATTTCGTCGGCGTGCGCCTCTTTTTTCAGGATCATGCGCACCGAGCGCCCCTGGATCATGCCATCGCTGACCTGCGGCTGACGCAGGATAAGACGCAGCAAGCGGCGGTTGTTCTCCTGCGCGCTGGTGACCAGAAAACTGCGCCCGGCCATGCGTTGCGTCAGCGCAGTCGGCTCGCCCTGATACAGCAATTCGCCTTCGTTCATCAGCAGCACATCGCGGCACTGCTCCGCTTCATCAAGATACGACGTGCTCCAGAGGATCAGCATCCCTTCGCCCGCCAGTTCATGCACCATCTGCCACAGCTCGCGGCGGGAAATCGGGTCAACGCCGACGCCCGGCTCATCCAGCAACAGCACTTTCGGTTCGCCGACCAGCGTGCAGGCCAGCCCCAGTTTCTGCTTCATCCCGCCGGAGAGCTTTCCGGCCAGCCGTCCGGTAAACGGGGCGAGAGCGGTAAACTCCAGCAGGCGTTCGAAGGTCTGACGGCGCTGCTCGCCGGTGACGCTGCGCAGATCGGCGTACAGATTGAGGTTTTCCATCACCGTTAAATCTTCATACAGCCCGAATTTTTGCGGCATATAACCGAGCATGGCGTGCAGTTCGCTATCCTGACGTAGCGGGTCCAGCCCCATCACCTGCACGCTGCCTTCATCCTGTTTCATCAGCCCGGCAAGAATCCGCATCAGCGTGGTTTTCCCTGCGCCGTCCGGGCCGACCAGCCCGGTGACATACCCGGCGCGAATCTCGCAATCGAGCTTTGCGACGGCGGGTTTTTCCATGCCTGGAAAGCGTTTTACCAGCCCGCGTAAATGGATGGATGCCTCATTCATGACGCGCCTCGCCCGCAAAACGCACGGTTACTGGCATCCCCTGGCGCAGCGAGTTGTCGGCATCGGTAACGATAATGCGCAGGCGATACACCAGATCGGTTCGCAGATCCGGGGTTTGTACGGTTTTGGGCGTAAATTCGGCGGTGGGCGAGACAAAGCCGATTTTGCCGTGATACGGCTTATTCGGTCGCCCGTCGGTGTAAAGCAACACGTCCTGCCCTGGCTGCGCCTGCTGCAAGTTGATCTCATCAACATACGCGCGCACCCATACCGGACGAGTTAATGACAAGGTGAATACGGTGCTGCCCGCGCTGAGCATGCTGCCTGGCTCAACGGCGCGGGTCAGGATTGTCCCGGCGGAAGGGGCGACCAACGTGGTGTCATGCAGATCCAGTTGCGCCTGCGCCAGTGCGGCCTGCGCCTGTTCAAGGCCCGCTTTCGCCTGTTCAATCTCCTGCGGGCGGTTACCGGTGCGGTACTGGCTTAACTTGTCCTGCGCGGATTTCAGCGTTGCCTGCGCCTGATCCCGTGTGGAACGGGCATTTTCCAGATCGTTGGCGGAGATCACCCGGCTTTTCCATAACCCCTGCTGACGCTGATAGTAGTTTTGCGCGTAGTCATAGGCGGCCTGCGCCTGATTCACCGCCGCGACAGCCTGGGCAATCTCTTCATCACGGTAACCCGCGGTAGCCAGATCGTATTTCGCTTGCGCAGTGGTGACATTGGCCTGCGCCTGCAATAAGGCATTCTGGTAGGGTGCTTTATCGATCTCACCGAGTGTCTGTCCGGCCTGAATCGCATCGCCCTCATCAACGTTTAGCGAAGCGAGCCGTCCGCCGACGCGGAAACTCAAATTCACCGTGCGAATATCAACGTTACCGTACAGGGTGAGCGCGCGCTCCTGTCTGCTCTGATACCACATCCAGCCGCCAGCCAGCGCGGCGATAACGACCACCACAATTAACACCGTAACGAGAGGTTTTTTCATCACTCCGGACTCCTGTGCGTTAATCCTTGCAAAATGAGATCGATATGGCAGGTGATAACCTGATAAATCTGCGCGGTTTTCTCTTCATCAAACTGCGACCAGCCCGCACGCAACAAGAAGGTTTCCCGCCCGAGACGAAACGCGAGAATTTCACCGAGCAGCGCGTGGGTATGAATAATGGTTTCGGTATCCGTTGCCTCTCGCCCGGTATAGGCCGCCAGCAGGGCGGTAAGATGGCTGTGCATCGGCGCAATAACCTGATCGTGTACCCGCTGATACGCCCGCGTTGGCGAGAGCTGCTCGCGGGAGATAAATTTGCTCAGGTTCAGCGTCTCATCATGGGTGAGCAGCGTGATCATGCTGCGGCAGGCGCTATGGATCAGGGTGCGTATTTCCGCCTTATCCGGCTCCGGCTGCGCGAACAACGCTTCGGCGGCCTGGACATGCGGGTGGAAATTCTTATTGATAAAGTCGGCGATCCACTGGGCGCAGGCGAGGTATAAATCCTCCTTCGAACCAAAATAGTAGGTGATCGCCGCAATATTTTGCCCGGCCTGCGCGGCGATATCGCGGGTGGTAGCGTGCAGCCCGTATTCACCGAATTGCGCCAGCGCAGCGGCAATCAACTGTTGTTTGGCCTGTTCGCCTTTACTGGTCGTTGGGGTCGTATTCATGGCGGCAAAATAATTAATCAATCGATTGATTAAATTTATGCTTCAGAACGAAACTTGTCCAGCGCCATGCAGGGAAAAGGTGACGAGTGAAGCGGAAACCGGTTCAGCAGGCGCTGCTATGCCGACCTGCAACAGGCGGAAAGATTGCAGACGATCCCTGGCCGGATATTTATGCGCTCGATCACAAAAGCTGATACACTCCGCACCTTCATGACATTGTGGTTTTTGTCATCAGTCAAATTATATCTCCCTGAAAACTACACCTGTGACAGGTCGGGGCGGTGTGGAGTTGTTATGTCATTTGATGCCCTTGGCCTGAATCCGGAAATCCTGCGCGCAATCGCCGAGCAGGGCTATGTTCAGCCGACCCCTATTCAGCAGCAGGCGATCCCCGCCGTACTGCAAGGCCGCGACCTGATGGCCAGCGCCCAGACCGGTACCGGTAAAACGGCCGGTTTCACCCTGCCGTTGCTGCAACTGCTGGTGCAAAACGAGCCGCACGCGAAAGCCCGTCGCCCGGTGCGTGCGCTGATCCTGACGCCAACCCGTGAACTGGCGGCGCAAATCGGTGAAAACGTACGCGATTACAGCCAGTATCTGAACATCCGTTCGCTGGTGGTGTTTGGCGGCGTCAGCATCAACCCGCAGATGATGAAACTGCGCGGTGGCGTTGATGTGCTGGTAGCTACGCCAGGCCGTTTGCTCGATCTGGAACACCAAAACGCGCTAAAACTCGATAGCGTGGAAATTCTGGTGCTGGATGAAGCCGATCGCATGCTGGATATGGGCTTTATCCACGATATTCGCCGCGTGCTGGCAAAACTGCCGCAGCGTCGTCAGAACCTGCTGTTCTCCGCAACCTTCTCCGACGAGATCAAAGCGCTGGCGGAAAAGCTGCTGCACAACCCGCTGGAAATTGAAGTGGCGCGCCGCAACACCGCCTCCGAGCAGGTGACTCAGCATGTGCATTTTGTCGATAAAAAACGTAAGCGTGAGCTGTTGTCGCAGATGATTGGCCAGGGTAACTGGCAACAAGTGCTGGTCTTTACCCGCACCAAGCACGGCGCTAACCACCTGGCGGAACAACTGAATAAAGATGGCATCACCAGTGCGGCGATCCACGGCAACAAGAGCCAGGGCGCGCGTACCCGTGCGCTGGCGGATTTCAAATCCGGGGATATTCGCGTGCTGGTGGCCACGGATATCGCCGCGCGCGGCCTCGACATCGAAGAGTTGCCGCACGTGGTGAACTACGAGCTGCCGAACGTACCGGAAGATTACGTCCACCGTATCGGCCGTACCGGGCGTGCGGCGGCTACTGGTGAAGCGCTGTCGCTGGTTTGCGTTGATGAACACAAACTGCTGCGCGACATCGAGCGTCTGCTGAAAAAAGAGATCCCGCGCATTGCCATCGAAGGCTATGAGCCGGATCCGTCAATCAAAGCCGAACCGATCCAGAATGGTCGCGGCCAGGGCGGCGGTCGTCAGGGTGGTGGTCGCGGGCAGGGCGGCGGTGGTCGTGGTCAGTCCGCGCCGCGTCGCAATGAGGGTGAAGAGCAGAAACCGCGCTCCCCGCGTCGCACTGACGGTGAAACGCAAAAACCACGTGCTCCACGCCGCAGTGAAGGCGGTTCACGCCGTCTGGATGGTAACGCCCAGCCTGCGCGTGACGGCCAGGGTAAACCGGCAGGAAACGGCGCACGCCGTCGCCGTCCGCGTAAACCGGCTGCCGCGCAGTAACGCATTTTGCAGGCCGGATACACCTTATCCGGCAATCGACGCCGCCAGCGGGCAATGTACCCGCTGGCGGCGTCGTTTTATCAGGCTTGCGAGCGGCGATTAACGCGCGCCAGCCAGGCCTGACGCGTTTCCCGCGCCCGCTGTGCAACCTCAGCCTGCGGATCGGAATTAAAGCCGTGGTAAGCGCCAGGCCAGATATTCATCTCCACAGCCACACCCGCCTGAATCAGCCGTTGTGCCCACGCCATATTCTCATCGAGAAACAGATCCAGCGTGCCGACGCCAATCCATGTCGGCGGCAAACCCGCCAGATCGCGTGCCCGCGCCGGAGCAGCATAAGGCGAAACCTCTTCGCTACCCGGCTCGCAGCCCAACAGCGCGCGCCAGCCAAAGTCGTTATTCTCCCGCGTCCAGATAAATTCCCCGGTTGCCGGGTTCAGGTCGGTGTTGGTGACCGTGCGGTCATCGAGCATCGGGAACATCAGATTCTGAAATGCCAGTGCAGGCCCGTGGCGATCCCGCGCCAGCAGCGCCAGCCCGGCGGCAACGCCTGCCCCCGCACTGTCGCCCATCAAACCAATATTGTTTGCATCGATACCCAGTTCCGCCGCGTGCTCCGCCATCCACACCAGCGCGGCGTAGCAATCCATCAGCGAACCCGGAAAGCGGGTTTCCGGCGACAGGCGATAATCCACCGACACCACCACGCAGTCATGGCGCGCTGCTGTCGGTCGCGTCAGCGACAGAGATTGCTCGGGGCTGCCAAGCAGATGGCCGCCACCGTGGATATGCAAAATCCCCATACGATTAGCGCGTGGCATTGCCGGGGCGATAATGCGCACCCGAACCGGCGGTTCGCCGTCGATGCCTTCAATAGTGCGCTCGCTCATCTCCAGCGCTAAGCCATCATCAAGTTGCATAGCCGCCAGCGCGGCCTGCTGACGCTGCGCGCGTAAGGCGGGCAGGGCATCGGCGTTGAGCGTAGCGGGTGTCCAGGATTCCAGCGCGGGACGAAGTTCGGGGTCAACCAAATGCCATGTGCTCATAGGTACCTTGTCTAAGCCAGAAAATGTCTGGTGCGGCCGGATTGCCGGGTGGCGCTGACGCTTACCCGGCCTACAAACCCTGCCAGCATCTTGCTGAAACGGCGCAGACCGGATAAGGCGAAGCCGCCATCCGGCGCCAATCAACCGCACGGGAACATAATGCGAGCCTCAACCTTACAGCACTTCACCATGACTGGCGATAACTTGCTGATACCATTCGAAACTGCGTTTTTTGCTGCGCTTCAGCGTACCGTTGCCGTCGTTATCTTTGTCGACATAGATAAAGCCATAGCGCTTTTTCATCTCGCCGGTTCCGGCACTGACGATATCAATCGGTCCCCACCAGGTGTAACCCATAATGTCGCAGCCATCGTCAATCGCTTCTGCCATTGCCTGAATATGGCGGCGGCCATAATCGATTCGCGCCAGATCGTTAATCTGCCCGCTGGCATCCGGCTCATCGACGCCGCCATAGCCGTTTTCCACAATAAACAGCGGCTTGCGGTAGCGATCCGCCAGCTCATTACAGACGATACGGAAACCCTGCGGATCGATCGGCCAGCCCCAGGCGGTTTTTTCAAGAAACGGGTTATCCAGCCCGGCAGTGCCGCCGGTATCAATGCGGAATTGGCCGCCCGCCTGGTGCAGCACGCTGCGGTAATAGCTAAAGCCGAGATAGTCCGACGGATAATCAGCCAGCAGTTGCAGATCGCCATCGGCAATGGCCAGCTCCACGCCCAGCTCGCGGAACAGACGCGGCGCAAATGCCGGATAGTGGCCGAGCATCATCACATCGGAGAAAAACAGCGAACGGCGGCGTAACTGCATAGTAGAGAAGATATCTTCCGGGTTGCAGGTTGCCGGGTAAACGGTGCTCAGCGACAGCAT
This sequence comes from Kosakonia sacchari, assembly GCA_900109485.1. Classification (GTDB taxonomy): domain Bacteria; phylum Pseudomonadota; class Gammaproteobacteria; order Enterobacterales; family Enterobacteriaceae; genus Kosakonia; species Kosakonia sacchari_B. The sequence continues at coordinate 174,901 of FOAY01000003.1, forward strand.
GCAGCCGATTTATGCGCCGGGAATGATGTCGTGGCACAGCTTGTTCGCCAGTGCGTTAGCGACAAACTGGTGGTGATTCGCCTGCCAGATATCCTGTGCGCCAGCGCTGGCATCCACCGCGCCGGTGGCGAACGGCATACGGTTCATATTGTTCAGTTCGTTGAAGGTCATCCAGTATTTGACCTTGCGCTGGTAACGGCGGAATACCGTTTCGCAGTAGCGGCTGAAGAAATCAATCAACTGGCGATTCTTCCAGCCGCCATACTCCTGATACAGCGCCAGCGGCGTCTCATAGTGGGAGAGGGTAATCACCGGTTCAATGCCGTATTTCAGCAGCTCATCAAACAGATCATCGTAAAATTTCAGCCCCGCTTCGTTTGGCGTGGTTTCATCCCCGCGCGGGAAAATACGCGACCAGGCAATCGAGGTACGAAAGCATTTGAACCCCATCTCTGCGAACAGCGCGATGTCTTCTTTGTAGTGATGGTAGAAATCAATCGCTTCGTGGCTGGCGTAATAGAGATTCGGGTCAATCACTGCATCATGTTTGCCGGAAGCGATACCGCCGCGCACCACGTCAGCAATCGATGGCCCTTTGCCATCCTCGTTCCATGCGCCTTCCGCCTGGTTGGCGGCAATCGCGCCGCCCCACAAAAAATCTTTCGGGAAAATAGCCATCTCAGCTCCTTAATCGCGTAAGTCTTCGCCGTTAGAGGCGATCAGTTTTTTGTACCAGTGATAGCTTTTCTTCAGCGAGCGCGCCTGCGTGCCGTTGCCCATGTCATCCTGGTCAACATAGATAAAGCCGTAGCGTTTGGAAATTTGCGCCGTTCCGGCGCTGACCACGTCAATCGGCCCCCACCAGGTGTAGCCAAACAGATCGACGCCGTCGCCAATCGCTTCCTGCATCTGCTCCACGTGCTGGCGAAGATAATCGATACGGTAATCGTCGTCGATGGAGCCGTCCGGGTTGACGGTATCCACCGCGCCGAGGCCGTTTTCGGCAATAAACAGCGGCTTCTGGTAGCGGTCATAGAGCTGGTTTAAGGCGAGACGCAGCCCTTTCGGGTCAATCTGCCAGCCCCACTGGCTGGTCGGCAGGTGCGGGTTGCGGATGCCGCCAGTCACCATATTGCCCTCCGCGCTTTCCAGTTTTTCCGGGTGCGCGCTAACGGTGCTCGACATGTAGTAGCTAAAGGAGACGAAATCGACCGGATGCTGGCGCAGGATTTCATCATCGCCGACCACTTTTTGCAGCGTGACGCCTTTTTCCGTTAGCATGCGATCGGTATACGCCGGGTAGTAACCGTGCGCCTGCACGTCGCTAAAGAACAGCGACACGCGCTGCATCTCTTCACAGGCCTGCAAATCATCCGGGTGGCAGGTGTGCGGATAGAGCATCTGGTAGCTGATCATGCAGCCGACCTGCGAGCCGGGAATAATGGCGTGGCAGGCTTTGGTGGCCAGCGCACTGGCGACAAACTGATGGTGCGCGCCCTGGTATTTATCCTGCTCCAGGTGCGGATTGTCCTCTTCAATCACACCAACGCTGACATACGGGTGATGCTTCACGCAGTTGATCTCGTTGAAGGTCATCCAGTACTTCACTTTTTTGCGGTAGCGGGTGAACACCGTGGTGGCGAAACGCACGTAGAAATCCACCAGCTGGCGGTTCGGCCAGCCGCCGTAGTCGGTCACCAGCGCCAGCGGCATCTCGTAGTGCGACAGCGACACAATCGGTTCAATACCGTGCGCCAGCAGCGTATCGAACACCTCGTCGTAGAATTTCAGCCCGGCTTCGTTCGGCGTGGTTTCATCGCCGCGCGGGAAGATACGCGTCCAGGCAATCGACATGCGAAAGCACTTAAAACCCATCCCGGCGAACAGGGCGATATCCTCTTTAAAGTGGTGGTAAAAGTCGTTGCCTTTGCGTTTCGGGTAGTACTTTTTACTGCTTGGGTCCTGCGCTTCGCGTATCTGAGCGTGCGTCATGCCAAGCCATTGATCGAGCCAGCGTTCGCGCGGCGTATTGATATCAAACGTGTAGACATCAGAAACAGAAAGCCCTTTGCCGCCCACATTCCATGCGCCTTCCAGTTGATTTGCCGCTGTTGCGCCGCCCCATAAAAATCCTTCCGGGAATGCTTTCGAAAATGCCATACCGTTGCTCCTTACGCCGCTGTCGCGGTCAGTGTGAGAAATGCGTCCCGGCTGGCGACATCGCCTTGTGCTTTGACCGGGCTGATATCGCCGTATTGCTCGCTGTTGGTGACGACCACAATCACGCTCGGATCGATGCCAGCGGCCTTCAGCGCCGCCAGATCAAAGCTCACCAGCAGATCGCCTACCTCGACGTTTTGCCCGGCGGCGATGTGGCTGGTGAAGTACTTACCGCCCAGTTTTACCGTGTCGATACCGATATGAATGAGGATCTCCGCGCCGGTATCGCTTTGCAGCGCCAGGGCGTGATGGGTTTCGAACAGGGATTCCACCTTGCCGTTAACCGGGGAGCGCAGCTCGCCGCAGGTGGGATAAATCGCCAGCCCTTTGCCGAAAATCTCATCGGCAAATACCGGGTCGCTGAGGGCGTTGAGGGGTTTCAGTTCGCCGCTCACCGGGGCAAACAGTTTTTCTTCGGTACGCGCCACTGACATCGGGCTGACGCCAGCCACCACTGTCTCTTCAAATCCGAGGATCACCGTGACGACCGCCGCGCAGACAAACGAAATGGCGATACTGACCAGCGCCCATAAAAATGTCGGGCCGACCAGCGCCGGAAGGCCGGGCAAGCCGCTGAGCGCAAAGGCGTAGGTTTTCACCCCCATCGCCATGGCAAGGCCGCCGCCGCACGCGCCGCCAATCAGCGCGGCGGCAAACGGGCGTTTATAGCGAATATTGATGCCGTACATCGCCGGTTCGGTAATACCCATGGCCGCGCTGAAACTGGTGGTCAGCGCCAGCGATTTCAGCTTTTTATCCCGTGCCCGCAGGAACACGCCAAAGGCCGCGCCCGCCTGGCCGAGGTTGGCAATATAGAAGAGGATTTTGAACGGATCGAAACCCAGGGTGCTGATGTTGTTGATCATGATTGGCACCAGCACGTAGTGCATGCCGGTGATGATGATCATCGACAGCGTGCCGCCAACCACCACGCCCGCCACGATGCCGGCATTTTCCACCAGCCAGATAATGCCGCCGGAGAGCGCATTACCGGCGAAAATCCCCAGTGGGCCAATGGCAATCAGCGTAATCGGCGTGACAATCACCAGGCTCAGCAATGGCACAAACATCGTTTTCAGTGCGCCGGGCATGATGCGATCAATCAGTTTCTCTACCCGGCTCAGCAGCCAGACGGCCAGCAGGATCGGGATCACCGTCGAGGCATAATTCACGGTTGGCACCGGCAGGTGCATAAAATTGACCGGCGCGCCGGATTTAAACAGCGCCTGTATCGCAGGATGGAAGAGGGCGGCGGCCAGCGCTACTGCAACATAAGGATTTGCGCCGAACTTATTGGCGGCGCTGAAAGCCAGCGCCAGCGGCATAAAGTAAAATACGCCGTCGCTGATGGCGAGCAGGATTTGGTAGGTCTGGTTGCTGGTTTCCAGCCACTGCATCGCAACCAGTAGCGCCAGTACGCCTTTCAGAATACCGGCTCCGGCAATCGCCGGAATGATCGGCGAGAAGATACTGGACAGCCCCTCCAGCAGCACCGATACCGGGTTGCGGCGTTTGCTATGTTGCACAGCGCCGCCGGACGAGACGCCGGGTAATTGGGCCAGCAGCACGTCGCACAGCGGGGCCACATCGTTACCGATAATCAACTGAAACTGATCGCCGGAGATGTTGACGCCCATCACGCCATCCAGCGCTTCCAGCGCCGCGCGATCGGCCTTGTCGTTATCTTTGAGTAAAAAACGCAGACGGGTAATACAGTGAAACAGCGACAGAATATTGTCCTTGCCGCCGATCCTGTTGATGATCTGCTGCGCGGTATCCTGATAGTTCATGATAATTCCTCCAGACTGACGCCCGCATTGCCGGCATCATCCACAATCACCGGCTTTACGCCGATACCTTGTTTCCTCTGGGGTTTGCCTGATTGAACAGTAACAAGCCTGGACGGAATCTAAACACTATCCTTCGGGCTGCCGCTTTGTTGGTTGCGGCTACGCGAATGATTTATATAAACTAATTGGGTTCTTCCCGCTGCACGACGTTTTCGATATGCACGGTCAGATAGAGCTTTTCCGAGTTGCTCATGGTGTGGTGATAATTTTTGCCGACAAACTCATTGATGGCATCGACGCATTTCAGGGTGGTCTGATAGCGGCGCTGTACCATGGCAAATAACTCTTCGTCGTCATTATTTAACACCACCCCATCAATCACCCGCTGGGCGAAAAATTTTAAATGGGTAATGAAACGTTGGTAATTCAGGCTGTGCTCGTCGAGCGGCAGGCTAAAAAAGTATTTAACGATATTCTGTAATTGATAAATAAGCCGCGTGATTTGCGTGGTTTTTCCCATACTGTCGTTCAGCCCGGCATTCACTATATGTAGCGCAATACTGCAGGCTTCGCTGTCAGGTAATAATTGCCCGGTACGTGCCATCACCATACCAATCGCCTGGCGACCAAGGGCATATTCAGCGGTATAAAAATGGCGCACTTCCCACTCCAGCGGATTCGGCAATGGCTCATGTTTTTCATTGCGTTGCAGCGCGAAATGGAGATGGTCGGCTAGCGTGACGTACAGGCCTTCGCTTAATTTGTGTGATAACTGGCTGCGGGCCAGCGTGACAATGTCGGCGGTCAGTTGCACTATTTCGACAGGCACTTCGCTAATCAGATCTTTAAACCGGGCCGAGACCTGCGAATCCTGCAAATGGAATATTTTTTCGATGGCTTGCTCGTTAACGATGGCGCCGTTCTGCGTATTAAAACCCAGCCCTCGCCCGGTCAGAATAACCTCAAAGCCATGATCGTCGATGGCGCTGACCACGTTATTATTTAAGATTTGTTTGACCAGCATCGCTAACTCCTGCAAACAAAAACGGGCAAAACGTAAATACAGCAACGGACATCATCTGTCCTTGTTCTCTGCATTTAGGTTTTGCCCGATATTCGGTAACAAGCGTAATGCAGCTAAAAACTAGCATTGCCCTGCTAAATGATCAACGCGCTATATAGAGTACTTATGAATGGATCTGCTAATTTGTGATCCGCCCGGCGAAAAATATCCTGTATTGCAGAGGCGGGAAATGGGTTTCCGCGGCCGCTTCCAGAATGGCAAAAAGGGTTACCCAGCGGGCGCTAAAAATGCCACAATAGTGGCTGTTTATACAGTATTTCAGGTCTCTTCATGGCTCTTACCGCCGCGCTAAAAGCGCAGATCGCCGCCTGGTATAAGGCGTTGCAACAACAGATCCCGGACTTTATTCCCCGTGCGCCGCAGCGGCAGATGATTGCTGATGTCGCAAAAACGCTGGCGGGTGAAGAGGGCCGGCATCTGGCGATCGAAGCGCCGACCGGCGTCGGGAAAACGCTCTCTTATTTAATTCCGGGCATTGCTATTGCGCGCGAAGAGCAAAAAACGCTGGTGGTCAGTACCGCCAACGTGGCGTTGCAGGATCAGATCTACAGTAAAGACCTGCCGCTGCTGCGCAAAATTATTCCCGATTTACGTTTTACCGCAGCGTTTGGCCGTGGGCGCTATGTCTGCCCGCGCAATCTGGCCGCGCTGGCCAGCAGCGAACCGGACCAGCAGGATCTGCTGGCGTTCCTTGATGATGAGCTGACGCCGGGCAGCAAAGAGGAACAGAAGCAGTGCGCGACGCTGAAAGCCGATCTCGACAGCTATAAATGGGACGGTCTGCGCGATCACACCGATAAAGCCATCAGCGATGATTTATGGCGTCGCCTCAGTACCGATAAAGCCAGCTGTCTGAACCGCAACTGCCACTACTACCGGGAATGCCCGTTCTTCGTTGCGCGGCGTGAAATTCAGGAAGCGGAAGTGGTGGTGGCGAACCATGCGCTGGTGATGGCGGCGCTGGAGAGCGAAGCCGTCTTACCGGAGCCAAAAAACCTGCTGCTGGTACTGGATGAAGGCCATCATCTGCCGGATGTGGCGCGCGATGCGCTGGAGATGAGCGCCGAAATAACGGCGTCCTGGTATCAGCTACAGCTCGACTTATTTACCCGGCTGGTGGCGACATGCCTGGAGCAGTTCCGGCCGAAAACCCTGCCGCCGCTGGCGACGCCGGAGCGGCTCAACGCCCACTGCGAAGAGCTGTTCGGGCTGATTTCATCATTGAATAACATGCTCAACCTCTATCTTCCTGCCGGCCAGGAAGCTGAATACCGCTTTGCTATGGGCGAGCTGCCGGATGAGGTGATGGCGATTTGTCAGCGGCTGGCGAAGCTAACGGAAATGCTGCGCGGGCTGGCGGAGCTGTTCCTCAACGATTTAAGCGAAAAGACCGGTAGCCACGACATTGTGCGTTTGCACCGGGTTATCCTGCAAATGAACCGTGCGTTGGGCATGTTTGAAAGCCAGAGCAAACTCTGGCGGCTGGCCTCGATGGTGCAGGCTTCCGGCGCGCCGGTATCGAAATGGGCGACGCGCGAAGTGCGTGAAGGGCAGTTGCATCTGCTGTTCCACTGCGTGGGCATTCGCGTCAGCGATCAGCTGGAGAAGCTGCTGTGGCGCAGCGTGCCGCATATTGTTATCACTTCCGCCACGCTGAGGTCGCTGAACAGTTTTAATCGCCTGCAAGAGATGAGCGGCCTGAAAGAGAAAGCGGGCGACCGCTTTGTCTCGCTCGATTCGCCTTTCAATCACGTCGAGCAGGGGAAGATTGTTATCCCGCAAATGCGCTACGAACCGCTGATTGAAAATGAAGAGCAGCATATCGCCGAAATGGCGACCTGGTTTCGTGAGCAGGTGGAAAGTAAAGCCCATCCCGGCATGCTGGTGCTGTTCGCCAGCCAGCGCGCAATGCAGCTGTTTTTAAGTTACGTGGCGGATCTACGCCTGCTGCTATTGGTGCAGGGCGATCAGCCGCGCTACCGGCTGGTGGAGCTGCACCGTAAGCGGATCGACGCGGGCGAGCGCAGCGTGCTGGTAGGCCTGCAATCCTTCGCCGAAGGGCTTGATCTAAAAGGCGATTATCTGACGCAGGTGCATATTCATAAAATCGCTTTTCCGCCGATTGATAGCCCGGTGGTGATCACCGAAGGCGAATGGCTGAAGAGCCTCAACCGTTATCCGTTTGAAGTACAGAGTTTGCCCAGCGCCTCGTTTAATCTTATCCAGCAGGTCGGCAGGCTTATCCGCAGCCACGGCTGTCGCGGTGAAGTGGTGATTTACGATAAGCGCCTGCTGACCAAAAGCTACGGAAAACGTCTGCTTGATGCGCTGCCAGTGTTTCCTATTTCCCAACCGGCAATGCCGGACGTTATAGTGAAGAAACCAGTGAAAAAACCAGAACAAAAGCGCCGCAGGCGCCGTTAATGATGTGAGCATGTGAGGAACTGTCATGGATTACCGTAAAGTTATCAAAGAGATTGGTCGCGGAAAGAACCACGCCCGGGATCTGGATATTGACACCGCGCGTGGTCTCTATGCGCAGATGCTGAACGGCGACGTGCCGGATCTGGAGATGGGCGGCATTCTGATTGCGCTGCGCATTAAAGGTGAAGGCGAGGCGGAAATGCGCGGCTTCTACGAGGCGATGCAGCAGCACACGCTGGCGCTGACGCCGCCGGTGGCCAAACCGATGCCGATTGTTATTCCCAGCTATAACGGCGCGCGCAAACAGCCCAATCTCACGCCATTGTTGGCTATTCTGCTGAATAAGCTCGGTTTCCCGGTGCTGGTGCACGGTGTCAGCGCCGATCCCACACGCGTGATCAGCGAAAGTATTTTCACCCTGTTGGGCATTGAGCCGACGCTGCACGCCGGGCAGGCGCAGGCGAAGCTGGAAGGTCATCATCCGGTCTTTATGCCGGTGCATGCGCTCTGTCCGCCGCTGGAAAAACAACTGGCGATGCGCTGGCGCATGGGCGTGCGCAACAGCGCGCACACGCTGGCGAAGCTGGTCACCCCGTTTAAAGCCGACGCGGCGCTGCGTTTATCCAGCGTTTCTCATCCCGAATACCTTACGCGGGTGGGGAAATTTTTCGCCGACATCGGTGGCCGTGCGCTGCTGATGGCGGGGACGGAAGGGGAAGTATATGCGAACCCGCAGCGCTGCCCGCAGATCAACCTGATTGACGCGGCAGGCGAGCGGATCCTTTTTGCGCGCAACGATGCTGCTGAGCAGGTCGCGCTGGAGGGCGTGGCAAAGGATGCAGAAAGCACGGCTCGCTGGATCGAACACTGTCTTGCCGGGCGCGAAGCGATACCGGAGTCATTAAAAATTCAGCTGGCCTGTTGCCTGGTGGCAACCGGAGAAAGTGCGACGCTGGAAGAAGGGCTGGCGCGGGTCGCGCAAAGTTTTTAAGCAAAAAAAAGCCCGTCACAATCCAGGACGGGCAAAAACAGGGTAACAACAGGGTCAATGAGGGTGGAGCATCCCGGCAGAGGGTTAATTTGCCGGGGGGTACAACTTCAGTTGGGTTATTTGTAGATAACCGCGGTGCCGCTCAGTTTGTTATTACCGGCAGCAGAGATGATGCTATAGCCGCTGGCGCCAGCAGCCTGCGCTTTAGCAGCCAGTTTGGCTTCCAGACCGTCCAGCGTGGTTGCGCCGTGAGCAGAAACAACACCGATTTTGTCCAGGCTTTCGGCCTGTGCGGCAGTCACGGACTGGGCAGCAAAGGCACCGAAAGAGAGGGTAGAAAGCGCGATAGCAGCAACAGCATATTTAATGGTTTTCATAGTCAATTTCTCGCAGGTTATTCTGTGTTGGGGACGTTGTTCCGTCGATGTGATAAGTATCACGGTTTTTCACAAGAGATAAAATCGAAGAGAATTGACGACCTTATTCTAAAAAATTGAACAAGATCTAGCTGTTTGATTTGAAAGGATTTTACGCAAGAAAAAAGGACGTCTGTCAGCAGGTCAGCGCAGCGGGCAATTTTGCGGCACATTTTGCTACTTTCACGGCGGGATTTTGTGGATGTAAAGGCAACCGCTTGCGCTGGTTACAAACGTCAGGAAAGGTCAACGTAGCTGGCTATCCTTAGAACCTCTGAGATTATATCCTGAAAATGTAGAGTTATGTAAATCTTTCTCCTGCTGGCAGGTGACGCATAAGCGCACCCCGGGAATCGCTTTACGACGCGCTTCCGGAATCGGTTCGCCACACTCTTCGCAGATCAGCAGACTTTCGCCGTGGGGTAAATCACGGCGGGCGCGCGCCACGGCATCGTCAATGGTACTGTCGATCTGCTGCTGTACTGCACCGTCATTTGCCCAGCCTGAAGCCATCATTGCCTCCTTAGTTGCCCTGGCGTAATTATAGCAAATGCCCGGTGGCAACGGGTTGCCAGCGGGATATCCCAGGCCTGGACAGGTAAACGGGGTTAGCGGTTATCCGGGCGGATCAAATCAAAGCGTTGCGCTTCACTGATCCCGTAATAGGCAGACGGGCCGCCGGCGCGCAGCACAGGTTGTGCTTTCGCGGTCTGATAAATGCCGTTTTCCAGCAGCGATTCATCAATGTGTACCGCGACCACTTCGCCCAGCACCAGCCAGCTATCGATGGCGCTGCCATCGGCGGCGGTCAGTTGAATACACTGGGAGAGACGGCACTCGAAATTGACCGGGCTTTCCGCCACGCGCGGCGCGCTGACGATACGACCGGCAACGGGCGTCAGGCCTGCACGGGTAAACTCATCTTCGCCGTGGGGCAGCGACGCGGAGGTTTCATTCATCCGCACCGCTAAATCGCGGGTCGTCAGGTTCCAGACAAACTCTTTGGTTTCAGTGATATTGCGTACGCTATCTTTCCAGCCGCTGCTGGCGAAACCGATAATCGGCGGGCGATAATTGAAACAGTTAAAGAAACTGTACGGCGCAAGATTTCGCTGGCCTTTGCCATCCAGCGAGGCAATCCAGCCGATAGGGCGCGGGCCAATAATCGCGTTCAGCGGATCGTGCGGCAGGCCGTGGCCTTTCGCCGGTTCATAAAAATACATAGCGTTTCCAGGTTGTCAGACAAGTTTCTTCAGCCTCACTTATTTACCCGGCCAACGTCAACGGGTATCTTACGCCGCTGCTAACAGGAGAAAGCCATGAATGCCCAGAAGCCGGGTTTGCACCCGCGTAATCGTCATCACAGCCGCTACGATCTTGACGCATTGTGCGTCGCGAATCCGTCATTGCGTGACTTTATCACCGCAAACCCAAAAGGCGAGGCGACCATTGATTTCGCCGAACCGCAGGCGGTTAAAGCCTTAAACAAAGCGTTGCTGGCGCACTTCTATGGTGTGCGTGAGTGGGATATCCCCGATGGTTTTCTCACCCCGCCGGTGCCAGGACGCGCCGACTATCTCCACCATCTGGCTGATGTACTGGCAGAGAGCAACGAAGGGCAGATCCCTGCGCAGGCCAGCGTGCTGGATGTTGGCACCGGCGCGAACTGCATCTATCCGCTGATTGGTCACCATGAATATGGCTGGCGTTTTACCGGCAGCGAAATTAACGATGCGGCACTGACCAGCGCGCAGGCGATTATCAGCGCTAATCCGGGACTGAGCCGCGCGGTTCGTCTGCGTCGGCAAAAAGATCCGTCGGCGATTCTTGCTGGCGTTATTCACAAAAATGAGCAGTACGATGCCACGCTCTGTAACCCGCCGTTTCACGACTCGGCGCAGAGCGCGCAGGCGGGCAGTGAGCGTAAACGCCGTAATCTGGGGCAGGCTGCCAGCGATGCCGCCAACTTTGGCGGTCAGCAGCAGGAGTTATGGTGCGAAGGGGGAGAAGTCGCCTTTATTTGCAAGATGATTGCCGAAAGCCAGCAGTTCGCCCGCCAGGTGCTGTGGTTCACCTCGCTGGTGTCGCGCGGCGATAACCTGCCCGAATTGTATCGCGCCCTGACGCAGGCTGGTGCGGTGAAGGTAATGAAAAAAGAGATGGCCCAGGGTCAAAAGCAGAGTCGCTTTATCGCCTGGACTTTCCTCGATGAAACCCAACGTAAACGCTGGGCGCAGAGCTGCTTTAAAGAGTAGGTTCTGCTGGCGGCGGCGGGCTGGCCGGTGATGCCGGTTGCGGTGAGCTTTGCGGTGCAGGCAGCATTTGATACGTCTGCACCGGTGGGCGAACGCCCGCGCGATCGAAATATTTTTTCACCATAGTGTCGAGGGCAAACCTGACCGTCCACTGTTTCAGCGGCAGCGTGGTAAAGGTAACGCGCAGCGTAAAGGCGGTATTGGTTAGCCCAACCAGCCCGGCGAATGACGGCTCGCCAATTACCAGCCCGCGAATATCTTCCTGTTCCATCAGTTCGGCCACCGCATCCTTCAGCGCCTGATTCGCTTTATCGGTCTCTTCATGGCGATCGACATCATAATTCGCCACCACCGAACCAATACCGCGGACAAAGTTGGCGAAGGTGGTAATCGATGACCAGGGAATAATGTGGTACGCCCCCGTATCCTGGCGCACGCCGACAGAACGAATCGACATTCGCTCAACGGTGCCGGTTAGCGGCCCGATAGTCACCAGATCGCCGGTGTTCATTCCATTTTCGAACTGAATAAAAATCCCGGTGATAATATCTTTGACCAGCGTTTGCGAGCCGAACGAGATCGCCAGCCCTAACGCACCGGCACCGGCGAGCAGCGGTGCGATATTGACGCCAATTTCTGAGAGCACAATCATCACCGTGATGGTGCTGATCACCACCGCCAGCGCGTTGCGGAACAGTGTCAGCAGCGTGCGCGTGCGCGCGCTTGGCAGCGGGCGGCCATGAATATCGGACGCCAGACGGTTCTCAATCAGGCTCGCCAGTAGCGTCCAGCCCACCGCCGAGAAGAAGAGGATCAGCGCAATGCGGATCAGAATATCAACGGTTTTCTCCCCCGCGCCATAATTGAGCCAGTGCCAGAAATCAAACAGCCGCCAGGCATTCAGCAGCAGCATGATGGTGGCGCATACCACCAGAATGCGCGCCGTTTTCAGCGCCGCCGACAGCCAGCCGTTCAGCCGCTTTTGCAGTTCCGGGTAGTTGCGCTGCACCTGCGGCGAGAGGGTGATGGTTTTATTCAGCCAGCGCGACAGCACGCCGGAGAGGAAGGCCGCAATACTCAGAATGGCAAGGCTGTTAACCGACGCGCTCATCATAAATTTCAGACTATTGCCCGGGTCAAACAGCGAGAAAAAGAACAGTACAACAAAGTAGGCGCTGGCGAGCCAGTGCCAGATCAGCGCAAAAGCGCGGATAAACAAGCTAAAGAAGGCCAGTGAATGATCGGCAAGCACAATCAGGTTGTGCTGGATCTCGCGCTTATTGTGGAAGATAAGATAGAGCGCCCAGACGGTAATACACAGCATTATCACCACGTTGGCGAGTGCGCCGACCTGCACATTTACCTGATTGGAGATAATCGGCACCGCCACCAGCAAGCCATAACCAATCAGGCTGCTCAATGCGCTCAGGCGCAGATGCCAGTAGCGAGCGGTGCCGTCGGCAATACGAAACGGACGAAGTTCCGGAATACGCGGGCAGAAAATCAGCCGCAGAATGGCTTTGAAAAACTCAATCAGCGCAAACGCATTGAGGAACAGGCTCTGCTGGAAAGCGATGGTGCTGTTGTCCGCATTCAGCCTGGCGCTGAGCAACTGGCCGATAAACAGCGTCAGCACCAGTAACAGCAGGTCGATAATAAAGGCACCAATGATCATGGCGGGCAACTGCAACCAGTTCCGCCGTTCGCGGTTTTTGCGCCTTCCCCAGTTGCCCATCCGGCGGTAGAGCGGCATCACGCACTGACGTACCAGTATCCAGAAAGCAAAAACCAGTACCGCGAGTAATAAAAAGTGGCTGGCGGCATTTGTGAAGGTTTGCGGGTTGAAGGCCTTATGCGGCGAGCCGGTGATATTGCGGTAGAGCTGGGCAAAGCGGGAGGCCAGCGCTTCACCATAGTAGCCGCTGACTTCAGTGACATTCTCCAGTACCGTTTTCTGCTCTTTGACTTCCGGCGGCGTGATCTCCGGAACCGGCTCCTGCGGCGGTGTGGTGGAGACTTTCCGCAACTGATCAATCAGCTCTTTGCGTGAATCATCGTTTTCCAGCACGTCTGCCAGCGCCGCATAGGCTGCTTTTTTTTGTTCGACGCTGGGTTCACTGCTTTGTGTCGACGAAGCGCTATTGGCTGCGGGTGGTGTGATGCCGGGTATCGTCGCGGCCTGAAGCGGCGCGCACAGCAGAGTGATGAATAGCAATATCCACGGCATAGGCTCCTCCGGTGAGAAAGTCCAGCAAAATGATAAGTATAGATGCCAGGCGGAGCAGGGCAGGAAATGAGAACAATCCGGGGGAAACGCCCCTCCAGGCGGAGGGGCGGAAGAACATCAGGAAACGTGTTGTAAAAATTCCTGTAAGCGCGGGCTGGGTGGATTTTCGATCAACTGTTGCGGATTGCCGTCTTCGGCAATGCGGCCTTTGTCGATGAAAATCAGGCGCGACGCCACTTTCTCGGCGAAGCCGATTTCGTGGGTAACGATCACCATGGTCATGCCTTCTTCAGCCAGATCCTGCATCACTTTCAGCACTTCGTGGCGCAGCTCCGGATCGAGTGCGGACGTTGGCTCATCAAACAGCATCATCTTCGGTTTCACCGCCAGCGCGCGGGCAATCGCGACGCGCTGCTGCTGACCGCCGGAAAGCTCGGACGGATAGTGATGCGCACGTTCAGCCAGCCCGACTTTCGCCAGCAGATCTCTTGCCAGCTTTTCAGCATCGGCTTTATTGGTTCCGCGCACGCGCAGCGGGCCAAACATGACGTTTTCCAGCGCCGTCAGGTGCGGGAACAGATAGAACTGCTGGAAAACCATGCCGGCTTCCTGGCGGATCAGGCGCTCATCCACTTTCGGATCGTTGACTTTCAGGCCATCAACAATCAGATCGCCGCTGGTGATCTCTTCCAGCTTGTTAATGCAGCGCAGCAGCGTCGATTTACCCGAGCCGGACGGCCCGATAATGACCACCACTTCACCTTCAGTGATATTCAGATCAATGTTGTGCAGCACCTGGGTTTGACCGAAGTGCTTGGAGACGTTTTTAAATTCAATCACAGGATTTTCATCCTTCTTTCAAGACGACGCAGAATGAAGCTCAGCACCAGGGTAATGATCAGATAGACAACCGCAACGGCGCTCCAGATCTCCAGCGCGCGGAAGTTGCCGGCAATGATTTCCTGGCCCTGGCGGGTCAGTTCGGCGACGCCGATAACAATAAACAGCGAAGTATCTTTGATGCTGATGATCCACTGGTTGCCCAGCGGCGGCAGCATACGGCGCAGCGCTAATGGCAGGATCACGTGACGAATGGTTTCTCCACGCGACAGACCCAGCGCGAGGCCCGCTTCACGGAAGCCTTTATGAATAGAAAGCACCGCACCACGGGTGATTTCCGCAATATAGGCACCGGAGTTAATCATAATGGTGACGACGGCGGCCGAGAAAGGATCGATGCGCAGATCGTTAAACGCCATCGGCAGGGCAAAGTAGATAAACATGACCTGTACAACGATAGGCGTACCGCGAATAACTTCGATAAATACCAGTGCGATGTGGTTGGAAATCCAGCCGCCGAAAGTGCGTGCGAAACCCGCTGCCAGACCAATGATCAACCCGCCAACGAGGCCGAGGACCGAGATCAACAGTGTCATCTTCGCGCCTTCGATCAGAAGCGGAATGGCAGGCCAAATGGCGCTCCAGTCAAACTGCATGATGTGTTCCTGTATACCGTGGTTGTAACAAATGTATCAGGGGCGAAGATCGCCCCTGAGGAGTAACACTTTATTTTTTAATAATTATTTAGGCTCAGAACCGAACCATTTTTTGTAGATTTCGTTGTAGGTGCCGTTTTCGCGCAGGGTTTTCAGCGCGCCGTTCACTTTTTCACGCAGGTCGTCGCTGCCTTTCGGGAAAGCGATGCCATACTGTTGCGCTTCCAGGGACTCACCGACGGCTTTGAACTGGCCGTTACCGGCAGTTTTAATGAAATACAGGATGTTCGGTGTGTCGTGCAGAACGGCATCTGCGCGGCCAGTGCCCAGTTCCATATAAGCATTGTCGATGTTCGGGAACTGACGCAGGTCTTTGGTTTTGATGTTTGCTTTCGCGTAATCAACAGAACCGGTGCCGCCCTTGACTGCCACCACTTTACCATCCAGATCTTTCACGCTTTTCACGTCGTTGTTGTTGGCTTTTACCATCACCAGCAGACCGCTTTTGTAATAGCCGTCAGAGAACTCGATCGCTTTCTTACGCTCTTCGGTAATCGTAATGCCTGCCAGCGCCAGGTCGACGTTTTTGGTTTGCAGCGCCGGGATGATGCCGCTGAAATCCATCGGCTTCAGTTCATAATCCAGTTTCAGCTCTTTTGCGATAGCAGCCCACAGATCCACGTCGAAACCAACGTATTTGTCGCCTTGTTTGAATTCGAAAGGAACGAATGCGGTGTCGGTGGCAACCACCAGCTTTTTATCAGCAGCCTGAGAGGAAACAGCAAAGGCGAGAGCGAGTGCAGCCAGGGAAAATTTCAGTACAGACTTCATAGTTTTTCCTTTTGTATCCGGGGAGCGATCCCCTGCGAGAATGAACGCAGTATGAAAAAATCATGCCAGGTTTACAACCTATTGTTTTGTAAAGGCGATGCTTTAACCGGTTGCACAATAAGTGTAGCAGCGATACCGTTTCGCACTATTTTGGTGCGCAACTTTGGTGCATAAAAATAGCGTGGCGGATTTTGCTCTTTTTTAGCGCAGAACGTGGGTGTAAAACAATCGGTTATTAACAATTTTGTGACGGGATAATAACGTGGAGGAAACTTTAGGCAGTGAAAAGGGAAAAGTAACGCACCATGAAAGTGCAAACCCCTTCGCGGGAGGCGAAGGGGTCATTGATAAAGCTTATGGATTATTCGATATTGGATTCGATGAACCACAGGAATTTATCCAGATCGCGGGACGCCGCGGTGAAGATATCTGCGGTATCTTCGTCTTTCGCTTCACTAATCGCTTTACGCACGTCATTCGCCACGATGGCATAACGATCGGCCAGCTCTTTCAGGTGATCCTGAACGCTGTGGATGTCCAGCGGGTAGCTTTTCAGCGGCGTTTTGCTGTTGATCACCTGCGTGGTGCCCAGTGCCACTCCGCCCAGCTGCACAGCGCGTTCCGCCATCGTATCAAGATGGTCGGTCAATGCAGTACGGAACTGATCCAGCATTTCATGTACGGCAATGAAGTTAGCACCGCGCATATTCCAGTGGGCCTGTTTGGTAATCAGCGACAGGTCAATGAACTGGATCACCTGGCGATTCAACAACTCAATGGTCGCTTTTTTATCGCTATCCGATACATCGTTGCGGGTATAAAGCAGATTAGACGCTTTCGTTTTAACCAGTTTAGCGGTACTCATAATCTCATATCCTCTTGATGTTTGTGTCCCAGGTAATTACCGGAACTAAGTATA
This sequence comes from Kosakonia sacchari, assembly GCA_900109485.1. Lineage (GTDB taxonomy): Bacteria > Pseudomonadota > Gammaproteobacteria > Enterobacterales > Enterobacteriaceae > Kosakonia > Kosakonia sacchari_B. Next base: position 191,554 of record FOAY01000003.1, read on the forward strand.
GCACCAGATTTCATTTATCTGTTTTGGCTGTGCCTATCGGTTCAATAGCAAAACCAGAATATATGCTCATTTTTTATGTGGTGACAACTAACAAGATGAATTATAAGAAAAATTAAATAATTTCTGGAATGGAAGGGGGACGGTAATCTCTATTTCAAGCGAAATGTACGTAAACGTAAGAAATAATGTCTCTGGAGTTGGAGGTTATTCAGCATAAGACAAATCTCATGCTGAATAATAATTATTTAACCGATTTCCACTTTGCGGATTTTACTTTCCCGCCGCAGTGTCAGCGTGGAGCCCATCGAGGCGATGACGATGGCCATCAGCGCCAGCACCTGCTGCAAAGCGAGCGTTTCGCCAAGGAAAATCATGCCTGAGAGCGCTGCCATCGCTGGCTCCATACTCATCAGCGTACCGAAGGTGCGGGTAGGAAGCCTGGTTAATGCAATCATCTCCAGTGAGTAGGGCAGCGCGGTGGACAACACGGCAACGGCGATGCCAAGCGGCAAAATCGACCAGTGCCACAGCAGTTCACCAGACTGGAGCGCACCGAGAGGGACAAACACGATCGCCGCAATTAACGAGCCAAGCGCAACCGTTGCCGGGCCGTGTTCCTCACCCGCGCGCTGGCCGCAGAGGATGTAAATTGCCCAGCAGGCCCCGGCGCCGAGGGCAAAGGCTGCGCCGCTCAGATTCACATGCGCGACGTTTTCTCCGAGCGGCAGCAAATACCACAGCCCGAGTACGGCAAGGATCACCCAGATAAAATCAACCGGGCGGCGGGAGGAGAACAACGCAACGGCCAGCGGCCCGGTGAATTCCAGCGCCACGGCGATACCCAGCGGTACGGTCTGAATGGAGAGGTAGAACATATAGTTCATCCCGCCGAGCGACAGCCCGTAAAACAGGAGCGGCAAACGTTGTTCGCGGGTGAAACGTAACCGCCAGGGTTTGAAAACGATGGCCAGGATAATTGTGCCGAGCGCCAGACGCAGTGCGGTGACGCCAGGTGCGCCGACCAGTGGAAACAACGATTTCGCCAGCGATGCACCGCCCTGAATAGAGATCATGGCGATAAGTAACACCAAAACCGGCAGCCACACCGGCAACTTACGAGACAACCCTGGCATCCTTTCTCCCGTCAATTTATGTCAAGTGAAGTAAAGCCGTCAGTCTACTTGAAAATACCTCCGGCTGGTTGAGCGTTCGTTGAAAAAAACTGCCCGAATATCCGTAGAATAAGGATTATCTGATGGTTAATTAACCTGTTGATTTAAGAATTGTCTGGATGAATGTGCCACTTATGGAGCATCATAATGGCGCGTTATGCGGGAAAAGGCGTGTTTTTTGAAAGGGTTGTTCAATAGCGGAAACTTTCTGTTACATCAAATGGCACTTTAGACCCCAATTCCTGCAAAGAGTTTCCTGACCATTTTTGATATATTTAAAAACGTAGGACGTAGGATTTACTTGAAGCACATTTGAGGTGGATTATGAAAAAAATTGCATGTCTTTCAGCACTGGCCGCTCTTCTGGCGGTATCTGCAGGTTCCGCAGTAGCAGCAACTTCAACCGTTACCGGCGGCTACGCTCAGAGCGATGCGCAGGGTATTGCTAACAAAACCAACGGTTTCAACCTGAAATACCGCTACGAGCAGAATGACAACCCGCTGGGTGTTATCGGTTCCTTTACTTACACTGAAAAAGATCGTACCGAAAGCGGCGTCTACAACAAAGCGCAGTACTACGGCATCACCGCAGGTCCGGCTTACCGTCTGAACGACTGGGCGAGCATCTACGGCGTAGTCGGTGTTGGTTACGGTAAATTCCAGCAGACTGTTGATACCGCTAAAGTTTCTGACACCAGCGACTACGGTTTCTCTTACGGTGCTGGTCTGCAGTTCAACCCGATGGAAAACGTCGCTCTGGACTTCTCCTACGAGCAGAGCCGTATTCGTAGCGTTGACGTTGGCACCTGGATTGCCGGTGTTGGTTACCGTTTCTAATCGCTTCGGCGATATAAAAAATCCGCCCAATGGGCGGATTTTTTTTGCCTGAAACGCTCACCTGTCAGTGCTTACTGCGGGTATCAAAAAGATCCGTGCCCAGGTGGTTGTAGTCAACTTTCTGTAACTTAAAGTTAGTAATGTAAACTGGCCCGGCTTTTTGCTCGGAGGTAAAGCGGTAAGAATTTTTTATCTGCTCGGCGGCGATCCCGGTCCACTGTGCGAAGAAACTAAGGAAATCATTGGCTGAACGGCGAGCCTTGACGATCCGGTGCTTTGTATCGTCGCTGGAGATCACCATAAACGGCACCTGGAAATCCTGCTGGAATTTGTCGGCATGCGCCAGATACTGCGCCTCTTTACCGCGCTCTTTAATTGCCAGCCCGTGATCGGAAAAATAGACCATTGAAAAACTGTCGCCGGTATTCGCCAACTGGGAATAGAGCTTGCCAAGCAGATCGTCCGTCTGCGTGATGGAGTAGAGGTAGCAGGACGTTTCTTTCGATTGTACAAACTCGTTGTATTTACCGCCGGTGCGATCGCAGGCCTGCGGGTGCGATCCCATCAGATGCAGAACAATCAGCTGCGGCTGCGTGCGCGGTGTTGAAAAGACCTGAGCGGTCAACTTCAGCAGCTCTTCGTCACGGGTGTTTTTATTCGCTTCAAAATCGCCATTCTTCAGGAACTGCACTTCATCGGCGCGCTTCGCAATGCTGGCGATCGCCGTATCGTATTCGCCAATTTGTCCCTGATTAGAGAACCACCAGGTCTGGAAACCCGCACGATTCGCCAGCGTCACAAAGTTATCCTGGTATTGCGGTTTATCATCGACCACCCGGTTCAGCGTCAGACCGAGCGACTTCTGCGTTGAGCCGCTGGCAGACACGTAATCCATAAAGAACGTGCCGTTTGCCTGGCTGGCGAACGGCGTGTTATTCCAGTGGCCGCCAAACGCGCCTAACGCATCGCGGCGCGCGCTTTCGCCAATCACCACCACATAAGTGTGATATTTCGGTTTGACTGCCGTTACGGTCCAGGTGTCTTTCATGCTGGCGAACTCCGCCATATTCTCCTGCTCGACGCGCACTAAATAGTAGTTAAACGCTACATCGCGCACGAAACGCAGCACCGGCACGCCGGTATCAATAATCCTGAAGTCATACCCCAGAAAGTGGTTCTGTACCGGGCCGATAAAATAAGACGCCACGCAAAACACGGCGCCTACGATATCCCACTTTAGCCACGGCGTCGGCGCGGCAGGGATGCGGCGGCGCATCGACATAACGCCCAATCCGAAGATAAACAGGCCAATGACATAGTGATACCACGGGAAAATAGTCAGAATTTCCGTGGACTCTTCCATATTGGTCGACAGCAGAGCGAGCAGCGTATTGAAGTTCGGCGCGCCGTAGGCCTGGCCAAACGGGAAATAACACGCTGCCACCAGAGAGATAATACCGACGAACACCTTCTGCGCGCGCGGCGCATGACGCCACAGCACAATCAGGGCACAGGTCAGGACAACGGCATACAACACGCTAAATTCGTAACCAAGAGCAAAATTAATCAACATCGACTGGAGAAAATAGAAACCCGTCCACGGATTGACGGTCTGGCTGCGAAACGCAGCGGATTCTTTCAGAATTAGGCTCATTGATGACTATCGCGAAACCGCCATGTGCTCACCCTGGCGTAAGGGTCAAAACCTGCCGGACAGTGCGTGGAGAGGGGATGTGGTCCGCTTCTGCGAGCCGCAATTTGTGCAGGGCAGCGCAAAGATAGAGCGAGGCGCAACGAAGGTCAACACCGGCTAAGCGGTTGTTTTGAGAGGATGATTGCAAATCCAGCAAAAACACGCGAATTTTTAGACGAAACGTTCAGTATGACGGGAGATTGTGACAGAAAAATGAAGCGGCGTACCGCGACGCCGCATTAGTGGGAAGGTTTGTCCGGGGTCTGCTGCGGTTTGCCGTTGATGATATCGCACAGCATATTCAGCAGCATTAAACGGACTTTAAAGGGAGAGTGACTAAACACAAGCATGCACCTCTTGAACTCATTCATCGGAACCTCCTTACGCTTTCGTGGCCCTTCGTTCCATGAAGGGTGAACGCATTACATACAGATATAGCACAGGCTATATTTTATAGCTATGGCTAATGCGTTAATTTTTTGTGCTGATTCACGAATGGTTTACAATGGCGCTCTCTTATATGATGTAGCACCGCGTCACACTGTCAGAGGAAGCACAATGAACCGTCGCACAGCGAATCCAACAATAAAAAAAGTGACGCTGGTAAATGTTGAAGAACATGTCGAAGGCTTTCGCCAGGTACGCGAAGCGCATCGTCGTGAGCTGATTGACGACTACGTTGAACTGATTTCCGATTTAATTCGCGAAGTGGGCGAAGCCCGCCAGGTTGATATGGCGGCGCGTCTTGGCGTTTCGCAGCCTACCGTGGCAAAAATGCTGAAAAAGCTGGCGACCGTCGGGTTGATTGAGCAGATCCCGTGGCGCGGTGTTTTTCTGACGCCGGAAGGGGAGAAGCTGGCGCAGGAGAGCCGCGAGCGCCATCAAATCGTGGAAAGTTTTCTGCTGGTACTTGGCGTTAGCCCGGAGATTGCCCGCCGCGATGCGGAAGGGATGGAGCACCACGTCAGCCAGGAAACCCTCGACTGTTTCCGCCGTTTTACCCTGCAACACGGGCTGCCTTCTGAATGAACATACCGCTGTTTCGCGCTCTGGCGCGCGACCATTTCCTCCATCTGCTGTTGATCGTTGGTGTTGCGCTCTGTTTCTTCGTCCCGTTCGCGCCTGCGCGCTGGCCAGGGGCGATTGACTGGCACACCATTATCACCCTGAGCGGGCTGATGCTGCTGACCAAGGGCGTTGAGCTGAGCGGCTATTTCGATGTGCTCGGGCGACGCATGGTGCGTCGTTTTCACAATGAACGCCGCCTGGCGATGTTTATGGTGCTGGCGGCGGCGCTGCTCTCCACCTTTTTAACCAATGATGTGGCGCTGTTTATTGTGGTGCCGCTGACCATTACGCTAAAGAAGCTGTGTGAAATCCCGGTCAACCGGCTGATCATCTTCGAAGCGCTGGCGGTCAATGCTGGTTCGTTGTTGACGCCGATTGGCAACCCGCAAAACATCTTATTATGGGGGCGCTCCGGTCTCTCATTCCCGGCGTTTATCTGGCAGATGACGCCGCTGGCGCTGGCGATGATGGCAACATTGCTGGCGCTGTGCTGGTTTTGTTTTCCGAATAAAGCCCTCAACTACCACAGCGGCTCGCAGACTGCCGACTGGCAACCGCGTCTGGTATGGAGCTGCCTCGGGTTTTACCTCGTCTTTATTACTGCGCTGGAGCTAAAGCAGGAACTGTGGGGGCTGGCGCTGATCGCGGCCGGTTTTCTGCTGCTGGCGCGTCGCGTGGTGCTGAGCGTTGACTGGACATTGCTGCTGGTCTTTATTGCCATGTTTATCGATGTGCATCTGCTGATCCAGCTTCCGGCGCTGCACAGCGTGCTGACCAGCACCAGCCAGCTTTCACCTTCGGGCCTGTGGCTTGCGGCCATTGGTTTGTCGCAATTTATCAGTAACGTGCCCGCCACCATTTTGCTGCTCAACTACGTTCCGCCGGATACCTTGCTGGCCTGGGCGGTAAACGTTGGCGGTTTTGGTTTATTGCCCGGATCGCTGGCCAACCTTATTGCGCTACGCATGGCGAATGATCGCCGTATCTGGTGGCGCTTTCACCTCTATTCCCTGCCGATGTTGCTGTGGGCTGCGGCCGTCGGATACGGATTACTCTTATTCAGATAGTGCTGATTTGTCAGTTTATCCTGGAAAATGTATAGCAACCGCCTAACTTTAGGTAACGGTGCATCCCTGGCGCCGTTACCTGACAGGACCGTTGCGATACTATGGCAGAAAACACAACCTCTCCTGACGATGTTCAGGAAAATAATAATGACGACACCCGTAAACGCCCCGGAAAGAAGCCGCTGATTATCCTCGCCATTGTGGTTGGCGTGATGGTGATCGTCGCGCTGGTATGGTGGTTTTTAACCCGTAACGAAGAGAGTACCGATGACGCCTTCACCGATGGCGATGCGGTCACTATTGCGCCGAAAGTCGCAGGTTACGTTACCGGGTTGCGGGTCAAAGATAACCAGCGGGTGAAGAAGGGTGACTTGCTGGTGGTGATCGATCCCCGCGATGCCACCGCGCAGCGCGATCAGGCACAGGCGCAGTTAGGGCTGGCAACGGCGCAACTGCACCAGGCGCAGGCGCAACTCGAACTCTCGAAAGTGCAGTATCCCGCACAGCGCGATGAAGCGAAGGCGCAGGTACTGAAAGCGCAGGCGGATCTGGCGAATGCTGAAGCCGCTTATCGCCGTCAGCGCGGTGTCGATCCCCGTGCGACCACGCAGCAAAATATCGACAGCGCCAATGCCCAGTTGCGCAGCGCGCAGGCGCAGCTTGCCAGCGCCCGCGCCCAACTGGAAGTGGCGGAGCAGGTGCAACTGCAAATTCGTCAGCAGGAAACCAACGTTGAGGCTCGCCAGCAGCAAGTCGCGCAGGCAAAAGCGCAACTGGAAACGGCGGAACTGAATCTCTCGTGGACGGAAGTCCGCGCGCCGTTCGATGGCTTCGTCACTAAACGTAACGTGCAAAACGGTACGCTGGTGCAGGCCGGCACGGCGCTGTTCTCGTTGGTGTCGCCGGAAATCTGGGTGGTGGCCAACTTCAAAGAGTCGCAGCTTGAGCGGATGCGTCCGGGCAATAAAGTGAGCATCAAAGTCGATGCCTGGCCGGATCTGCAACTGGAAGGGCACATCGACAGTATCCAGCAGGGCAGCGGTTCGAAATTTGCCGCTTTCCCATCAGAAAATGCCACCGGTAACTTTGTCAAAATCGTGCAGCGCGTGCCGGTGAAAATCGTCATTGATAAAGGGCTGGATGCGAATAAGCCATTGCCGCTGGGTCTCTCCGTCGAACCGAAGGTAACGCTGGAATGACCGATCACAGCCACGAAAACTGGCGACCCGCCAGCAACCCGTGGGCCGTGGCATGGGTGGTTACGCTCGCGGTGTTTATGGAGATCCTCGACACCACAATTGTTAACGTGGCGCTGCCGCACGTTGCCGGTTCGCTGTCGGCCAGCTACGACGAATCGACATGGGTTCTGACCAGCTACCTGGTGGCGAACGGGATTGTGCTGCCGATTTCGGCCTTTCTCAGCCGGACGTTTGGCCGCAAACAGTTTTTCCTTATCTGCATTGTGATGTTCACCGTCTGCTCATTTCTCTGCGGCATTGCGACTGAGCTGTGGCAAATCATCCTGTTTCGTATTTTGCAGGGCTTTTTTGGCGGCGGCCTGCAGCCGACGCAGCAGTCGGTGTTACTGGATTACTTTAAGCCGGAGGATCGCGGCAAAGCGTTTGGCCTGTCGTCGATTGCCATCATTGTCGCGCCAGTAATGGGGCCGACGCTCGGCGGCTGGATCACCGATAACTACTCCTGGCGCTGGGTGTTCTTCATCAATATTCCGGTGGGCATTATCACCGTGCTGGCGATCTACCAGTTGCTGGAAGATCCGCCGTGGGAGCGGAAATCGAAGCAAAAACTGGCCATCGACTGGCCGGGGATTGGGCTGATTGCGCTGGGGTTGGGTTGCCTGCAAGTGATGCTCGATCGCGGTGAAGATGAGGACTGGTTCGCCTCAGATTTTACCCGCATTTTTGCGGTGCTGACGGCGGTGGGGATTGTCGGTGCCATCTACTGGCTGCTCTACGCCAAAAAACCGGTGGTGGATTTGCGTTGCATGGCGGACAAAAACTTTACCGTCGCCAGTCTGTTGATGGCGGGCATGGCGATGATTCTGTATGGCAGCTCGGTGGTGATCCCGCAGCTGGCGCAGCAGGATCTCGGCTATACCGCTACCTGGTCCGGGTTGGTGCTGTCGCCCGGCGCGGTGCTGATTGTGATGACCATTCCGCTGGTACTGAAGCTGATGCCGATAGTGCAGACGCGCTGGATTATCGCCTTCGGCTTTTTCTGCCTCGCTGCCTCGTTCTGGTGGTCGCGTACGCTGACGCCGGATATCGATTTCGAAACGTTAGTGCTTTTTCGCAGCGCGCAATCCATCGGGCTTGGCTTCCTGTTCGTGCCGCTCACCACTATTGCTTTTATCTCCACGCCGCGCGAACTCAATGCGGATGCCGCCGCGTTGTTTACCATGTTTCGTAACGTGGCGGGCTCGATCGGCATTTCACTCTCTACGGCGGCTATCACAGAGCGCTCGCAGGCGCATATGTCGCCTTTGGCGGAACATACCTCCCCGTTTAATGAGCAATTCCAGCTGGCGTTGCGCCAGACTGCCGAGGCGATTCGCAATTTCACCACTCTGTTGGGCGATCCGCTTTCCAGCGCCAGCGGACAGATGTACAAAGCGATGGTCGCCCAGTCGCGTTTTCTGGCGTACATCGATGTTTTCACGATTTTGAGCGTGGTCGCGCTGTTACTGATTCCATTTTGTCTATTGCTTTCGCCGATCAAAAGCGAAGGCAGCGCAGGAGCACATTAATATGAGGTGGCGTCGTTTTCCCGTAACCCTGTTATCGCTGTGGCTGGCAGGCTGTGCCGTGGGGCCGGATTACCGGCCGCCGCAACCGCAAACGCCTGCGCGCTGGAACGACCCGGGAGACCGTGCGGTAAAGTCACAGGTTTCCATGCAGGCGCTTAACCCGCGCTGGTGGACCACGTTTCAGTCGCCGCAGCTTAACAGCCTGATTGAACGGGCAATTGCCGGTAACCTGTCGCTGCAACAAACTGTGATGCGAATTGCCGGGGCGCGCGAGCAAATCAATCAGGCTGGCGGTGCGTTTCTGCCGTCGGTCAACGGTTCGCTGAAAGCCACGCGTCAGCAGCTTGGTATTGAAGGTGAGCTGAAATCCCATGATGTGTACGGGCAACTGGATAATGTCGATCCGGCCATCAGCGGTGCGCTGGGCGCGTTAACCCAGCCAGTGAACCTCTACCAGGGGAGCTTCGATGCGCAGTGGGAGCTGGATCTGTGGGGGAAAGTGCGCCGTCAGGTAGAAGCCGCCTCCGCGCAGCAACAGCAGGCAATAGAACAACGTAATGACGCGCTGGTGTCGCTGGAAGCGGAAGTGGCGCGCGCCTGGCTGCAACTGCGCGGCGCGCAGGGCATTATCGCTACGCTGAATACGCAAATCGACAGTGCGCAGCAGACTTTTACTCTGACGGAGAATCGCCAGAAAGGCGGGTTATCGCCGCAGATGGATGTGGAAAATGCCCGCGCGCAGGTCGGTAATCTTGAAGCGCAACTGCCGCAGTATCAGGCGCAGGAGCGCCAGGCGATGAACGCGCTGGCTATCCTGCTGGGGAAACCGCCGGGCGCACTCGATGGTGAACTGCGTAACGCGCAGCCGCTTCCGGCATTGCCGGAAATTGTGCCGACCGGTATTCCTTCGACGCTGGCGCGTCGTCGCCCGGACGTGCGCGAAGCCGAAGCCAACCTGCATGCTGCCACGGCGCAGGTTGGCGTTTCGGTTGCTGAGCTATTCCCGAGCTTGTCGCTGAGCGGTCAGTTCGGCCTGCGCAACAGTGAAACCAACTGGCTGACCGACTGGAGCAGCCACTTCTACAGCTTTGGCCCGCAGATTTCGATTCCGATCTTCCAGGGTGGGCGGCTGGTGTCGAGCGTTAAGCTGGCACGCGCGCAGCAGGGCGCGGCGGTGCTCAATTATCGCCAGACGGTACTGAGCGCATTAGGCGATGTGGAAAATGCGCTGGTCAGCTATCGCGCCGATCAGCAGCGGGAAGCAGGACTGGATAAAACAATAAGCGCCCTGCAAAGCGCTTTTGACCTTGCCAGCGACAGCTACCGCAAAGGGATCGCCAGCTTTATTGACGTGCTGGATGCGCAGCGTCAGTTGGCGCAGGCCAGCCAGCAGCGTGAGCAGGCGCGCGTGCAGAGTAGCCTTGACCTCGTGGCGCTGTACAAGGCGCTCGGCGGCGGCTGGGAACCGTATCAAAATGTGCAACTGCCTGATTACAAAGTCTTTGGTGATGCGCCTCGCGGATAATCAGAGAATTGGGCAAGAAACAGGCAGGATCCTCACATTCATCCTGCCAAAAGATTCCGTATAACTCTTGCGTCAACTAAACCGATGAGGAGACGCCATCATGCGCTATCAAAAATTGGGTAATACCGGACTGTTTGTTTCTGAGTTATGCCTCGGCACCATGACCTTCGGCGGCGAAGGCGGAATGTGGGGCAAAATCGGCCAGCTACAGCAGGCGCAGGCGGAGCAGTTGATTGGCCGCGCGCTTGATGCGGGCATTAACTTTATCGATACCGCCAATGTTTACTCGGAAGGGCGCTCGGAAGAGATCACCGGCCAGGCGCTGAAGAACCTGAAAGTCCCGCGCGAAAACGTGGTTGTCGCCACCAAAGTGTTTGGTGAAACCGGCACCGCCGGAGTGAACTCGCGCGGCAGTTCGCGCTATCACATTATCAACAGCGTGAAAGAGAGCCTGCGTCGCTTGCAGCTCGATCATATCGATCTCTACCAACTGCACGGTTTCGATCCGGCAACGCCGATCGAAGAGACGCTCTACGCGCTGGATAATTTGGTGCAGCACGGGCACGTGCGCTATATCGGCGTCTCTAACTGGGCGGCGTGGCAGATTACCAAGGCGCTGGGGATCTCCGAACGGCTTGGGCTGGCGCGTTTTGCCTCGTTGCAGGCCTACTACACCATTGCCGGTCGCGATCTGGAACGCGAGCTGGTGCCGATGATGCAGAGCGAAGGCGTCGGGTTGATGGTCTGGAGCCCGCTGGCTGGCGGTTTGCTGAGCGGTAAATACGATCGCGATGGCAATGGGGAAGCGGGCGGTCGTCGGCTGGAGTTTGATTTCCCGCCGGTGAATAAAGATCGCGCCTTTGATTGCGTGGATGTGATGCGCACCATTGCCGACAGCAAAGGCGTCTCGGTAGCGCAAATCGCGCTGGCCTGGCTGCTGCACCAGCCGGTAGTGAGTAGCGTGATCATAGGCGCTAAACGGCAGGAACAACTGGATGATAACCTTGCCGCCACCGCGATTCGCTTAAGTGAAGATGAGCTAAAACAGCTTGATGCCGTAAGCGCGTTGCCGCGTGAGTATCCTGGCTGGATGCTGGAACGTCAGGGCGAGTATCGTCGTAACCAGTTAAAACAGCAGTAACTTAAATCCATTCACCACACCCCGTAGGCCGGATAAGCGTTCGCGTCATCCGGCAATCGTGGCGCCACTGGCCAAAAAACGCCGGATGGCGGCTGCGCCTTATTCGGCCTACTCATGCTGTTATCCGGTAAATCTTTCGAAAACCATCACAAATCTGCACATCTCTCTTTGCCCATTTTTTCGTCATTATCTATATGACTAGTCATATTCATTAAATGACTAGTCATGGAGAAAGCGCGATGAGCAAAACGTTACCGGCCGGCTTCTTGTGGGGGAATTCTGTTTCCAGCATGCAGACTGAAGGGGCATGGAATGAGGGCGGAAAAGGGATGTCGGTGTATGACATCCGTGAAGCCAGCGAATTTGCCTCAGACTGGAAAGTCGCCACCGATTCTTACCACCGCTACCGCGAAGATTTCGATCTAATGCAGGATTTGGGCATGAACTGCTACCGCTTCCAGATAGCCTGGAGCCGCGTCTGCCCGCAGGGCGACGGCGAGTTCAACGAAGAGGGGATCGCGTTTTACGACCGCTTTATTGACGATCTGCTGGCGCGCGGCATCGAACCGATGGTGTGTCTCTACCACTTTGATATGCCGCTGGCACTGGCGCAGCAGTACAACGGTTTTGCCGATCGACATGTGCAGGACGCCTTTGTGCGCTACGGCAAAAAAATGATCGATTGCTTCGGCAGCCGGGTGAAGTTCTGGCTCACCTTCAATGAGCAAAACATTTACCACATGCCGGGCGCGTTCCAGGTGGGCGGCTATCTCAACGGCGAGAAAACCCTGCGCGAGCTGTACCAGATCCAGCATCACGTGATGATGTCGCATGTGCTGCTCACCCACTATCTGCACGAGACGCAACCGGGACGCCTGATGGGCGGCATGCTGGCGCATCAACTGATTTATCCGGCGACCTGCAAGCCGCGCGATGTTTTTTACGCGACCCAGTATGACGAGTTTCTCAACCAGAATTTGCTACGGGTGTTTGCCGGGCAGGGCTACAGCCCGGAAGTGCTGGCGGTCGTCGATCGCGAAGGTTTCCGCGATATCTATCGCGATGAGGATCTGGCGCAAATCGTCCGCGTGAAAAACGACTTTATGGCGTTCAGCTATTACGCCAGTAAAACCCTCGATAGCGACGCCATCTCGCCAGAAACGCCGGTCAACTACTACCTGCAACAAGGCGATAAAGCCAACCCGTACCTTGAAGCCACCGAATGGGGCTGGCAGATCGATCCCCTTGGTTTTCGCGCCATTATCACTCGTTACTATAACGACTGGCGCTTGCCGGTGTTCCCGATTGAAAACGGTATTGGTGTGATTGAAGAGTGGGACGGCGTAAATCCCATCGATGACGACTACCGCATTGCCTACCACCGCGACCATATCCAGGCGATGCAGGATGCCATTTTCATTGATGGCGCGCAGGTGATTGGCTATCTCGGCTGGGGCTTAATCGACATTCTCAGTTCACAGGGCGATATGCGTAAGCGCTACGGCGTGGTGTATGTGAACCGGGAAAACCACGATCTGAAAGATATGAAACGCGTACCGAAGAAGAGTTATCGCTGGCTGCAACAGGTGATCCGCAGTAACGGGCGCGACATGTAACGCATTGATTGAGAGGACAGCGCTATGTCTGAAACTAAAATCACGCCGAATATGCAGTCATTCGTCGATAAGTTCGTCGATTTTTCCGCCCGCCTGGCAAACCAGGTGCATCTGCGTTCCCTGCGCGACGCCTTTGCGGCAGTGATGCCGATTTTTATCCTTGCCGGGCTGGCGGTGCTGATCAACAACGTCATTTTTCCCTGGGTGCTGGAAGGGGAAACGCTGGCGCGTTTTAAAGTGTGGGGCGAAGCGGTGATCAACGGAACGCTGAATATTGCCGCGCTACTGATCGCGCCGATGACGGCCTGGTCACTGGCGCGCAATAAGAACTTCGGCAACACGGTGTCGGCGGTGGTCATTGCGCTGTCCAGTTTTATTATCATGATGCCGATGCAACTTGAGGTGGTGCCGGTCGGTGCGAAAGCCACGGTCAGCGTGACGCAGATGCTGGCTTTCACTAACATCGGCTCGACCGGGATTTTTGCCGGGGTGATTATCGGGCTGCTCTCCACCGAGCTGTTTATTCGTGTCGCCAGCGTGAAACGGTTTTCAATTTCGCTGGGCGAGAATGTGCCTGCGGCGGTAGGGCAATCTTTCTCCTCGCTGATCCCGGCCATTATTACCCTGTCGCTGTTTGCCATCGTTGCCGCGCTGCTGGCGAATCTGCTGCACACGGATTTGATCCACCTGATCACCACGCTTATCCAGCAACCGCTACGGCAGATCAACACCAGCCTGCCGGGCACACTGTTTATCTATAGCTTCGGCAACTTCCTGTTTACGCTGGGCATCCACCAGACGGTGGTCAACGGCGTGATCCTGGAGCCGCTTTTGCTGATCAACACCAACGAAAATATGTTGGCTTTCGCCAACGGGCAGCCGATCCCGCATATCATCAACAATATCTTCGTTCCGACCTTTGGCATGATTGGCGGCACCGGCAGTACGATTTCCCTGCTGATCGCCATCTTTCTCTTTGCGAAACAGCAATCGGCGAAGCAGGTGGCGCGCCTCGCCATTTCGCCGGGGCTGTTTAATATTAACGAGCCGGTGATTTTCGGCTTGCCGATCGTGTTCAACCTGCCGCTGATGATCCCGTTTGTGCTGCTGCCCGCGCTTGGCATCTGGTTTGCCTGGCTTTGTACAACGCTGGGCTGGATGTCGCGCTGCGTGGTGATGATCCCCTGGACGACACCGCCGATTCTCAGCGCCTGGCTGGCAACGGCGGGCGACTGGCGGGCGGTGGTGGTTCAGTTGATCATCATTGTCTTTGGTGTATTCTTTTACCTGCCTTTCCTCAAAATTGCCGAGAGAGTGGCCTTGAAAAACAATGGGATACAATAATTACAGAGAAGGACTATGGCGGCAAAATACATCACGATTGCACGCGAGATTAAGCGGCGCATTCTCAGCCAGCACTACGCGGCCAGCGCACCGTTACCGGATCAATTTGCGCTGGCGGCAGAGTTTAATACCAGCCGGATGACGATCCAGCAGGCGATGCGCCAACTGATTGTGGAGGGGCTGGTCTATACCCGCCAGGGGCAGGGCACATTCATCCGCAAAAACTTTCTTCAGTTGTCGCGCTGGGATCTACCCGGCAGCGACTATTTTGGCGCCACCAAAACCTGGGAGAGCGTTGGCGAAGTGACGAGTAAAATCATCCGCTTCGAACTGCGTTTTCCCAGTGAGAAAGAGCAGGCATCGCTGCTGGTGGGGCCGGACGATCCGGTATACGACTTTATCCGTCTGCGCATGCTGGAAGGCGAACCGGTGTCGCTGGAGTTCACGCTGATGCCGGTCAATCTGGTGCCGGGGCTGAATCGCGGACATCTGGAAAGCTCCGTCTTTCGTTATGTGCAGGAAGAGCTGGCGCTGAAGATCATGGGTTCGTATCGCATTGTGCGCGCGCTGAAACCGGGGGCGGAGGATAAACAGTATTTGAACTGTGAAGAGACCGATCCGGTGCTGGAAGTGGAACAGGTGATTTATCTGGAAGACGGCACGCCGCTGGAGTACGCCCATTGCCATTATCGCTACGATCACGGCGGGGTAATTGTGGTCAATAACGGCTGATTTTTTGGCCGGGTAGCGGCTGATGCCTTATCCGGCCTGTGGGTTGGTAAGCCCGGTAAGCGTAGCGCCACCGGGCATTAAACCGCTGATTAGTTCAGACGTACCGGCATACCGGAACGGTTCTGCACTGCCTGATCGACAACGTTCGAATCCACATCAGACTGGCTGGTGACGGCCTGTACCGCTTTGCTCAGCGCGATCGGCACAATTTCGCTGCCGGTGAATTGCGCTTCCGTGGTGGACAGCGGGTTGTGAACTTCGATATAGCGGCTGCCATCCGGCTCGGTGGTCGCTTTTACTGGCTCATCAATGAACTGTACGCGGGTGCCGACCGGCACGTTTTCGAACAGGAATTTGATGTCGTCGTTACGCAGACGCACACAGCCGTGGCTCACGCGCAGGCCGATACCGAAGTTGGCGTTGGTGCCGTGGATCGCATACAGACGGCCAATATAGAGCGCATACAGGCCCATCGGGTTGTCCGGGCCAGCCGGAACCACTGCCGGCAGCGGTTGACCTGCTGCAATATATTCCTCGTGCATTTTCGCGGTCGGCGTCCATGTCGGGCCAGCTTTCTTACGTTCAACTTTGGTGGTCCAGGCGATCGGGGTATCTTTCCCGAGCTGGCCGATACCGATAGGCAGCACGATCACCGTGTTGGTGCCTTTCGGGTAGTAGTAGAGACGCATTTCTGCGCTGTTGATGACAATGCCTTCGTGCACGGTATCCGGCAGGATCAGTTGCTGCGGAACGTTCATTACCGTGCCGCCTTTCGGCAGGTAGGCATCAATGCCCGGGTTGGCTTCCAGCATGTTGGACAGGCCCATCTGATATTCAGCGGCGTAATATTCCAGAGGCTGAGTGTTGCCTTCCGGGATAGTGACAACCTGGTTCTGACCAATCAATCGGCTACCGTCTGTCGGCAGCGGATAAGTTACAGCAGACGCATTATTGCAAAATCCCACGACAGCCAAAGCCGCCGCGAAAAGGGTTTTTATTTTCATGTTCATTTTGTGCGAGATTTTTGCCACACAGGCCGTTGGGTTAGGAATGCAGGAAGCGCATTATATGTGCATTCCGGCGCTCAGGGAATTCAGATGTGTACGAAATCACACTTTTTTCCTTTTGCTTGCAGTTTAGCGGTCTGACAGTGGGCAGGAATCTAATTCGGAATTGTGGCATAATAGGGTGTTTGTCACATATTTCAGGATACCTCTGTGTTAGTCACCAGCAACGTCACCATGCAGTTCGGCAGCAAGCCGCTGTTCGAAAACATTTCCGTCAAATTCGGCGGCGGCAACCGTTATGGCCTGATCGGCGCTAACGGGAGCGGAAAATCCACCTTTATGAAGATCCTCGGCGGTGATTTAGAACCGACGCTGGGGAACGTCTCTCTCGATCCGAACGAGCGTATCGGTAAGCTGCGCCAGGATCAGTTTGCCTTTGAAGAGTTCAGCGTGCTCGACACGGTGATCATGGGCCACGCCGAACTGTGGGAAGTGAAACAGGAACGCGATCGCATCTACGGCCTGGCTGAGATGAGCGAAGAAGATGGCTATAAAGTGGCCGATCTTGAAGTGCAGTACGGCGAAATGGACGGTTACTCCGCCGAAGCGCGCGCGGGCGAACTGCTGCTCGGCGTTGGCATTCCGGTGGAACAACACTACGGCCCGATGAGCGAAGTGGCGCCAGGCTGGAAGCTGCGCGTACTGCTGGCGCAGGCGCTGTTCGCTAACCCGGACATTCTGCTGCTCGATGAACCGACCAACAACCTGGACATCGATACCATTCGCTGGCTGGAGCAGGTGCTGAACGATCGTGACAGCACCATGATCATCATTTCGCACGACCGTCACTTTCTCAACATGGTGTGCACCCACATGGCGGATCTCGACTACGGCGAGCTGCGCGTTTACCCGGGTAACTATGATGAGTACATGACGGCGGCAACGCAGGTGCGCGAACGCCTGCTGGCGGATAACGCCAAGAAGAAAGCGCAAATCGCCGAGCTGCAATCCTTTGTCAGCCGCTTTAGCGCCAACGCCTCGAAATCTCGTCAGGCAACCTCCCGCGCCCGTCAGATTGATAAAATCAAGCTGGATGAGGTGAAAGCCTCCAGCCGTCAGAACCCGTTTATCCGCTTCGAACAGGACAAGAAATTGTTCCGTAATGCGCTGGAAGTGGAGCAACTGACGAAAGGTTTTGATAACGGCCCGCTGTTTAAAAACTTCAATCTGCTGCTGGAAGTGGGCGAGAAGGTGGCGGTGCTCGGTACTAACGGCGTGGGTAAATCTACCCTGCTGAAAACGCTGGTCGGCGATCTGCAGGCGGATAACGGAACGGTGAAATGGTCGGAAAATGCCAGCATTGGTTATTACGCGCAGGATCATGCCGCAGACTTTGATAACGATCTGACCGTGTTCGACTGGATGAGCCAGTGGAAACAGGAAGGCGATGACGAGCAGGCGGTGCGCAGTATTCTCGGTCGTTTGCTGTTCAGCCAGGACGATATCAAGAAACCGGCGAAGGTACTTTCCGGTGGTGAGAAGGGCCGCATGCTGTTCGGTAAACTGATGATGGAAAAACCGAATATCCTGGTGATGGATGAACCGACCAACCACCTCGATATGGAATCCATCGAGTCGCTGAACATGGCGCTGGAGATGTATCAGGGCACGCTGATCTTCGTTTCTCACGACCGTGAATTCGTAAGCTCGCTGGCAACCCGCGTGATTGAGATTACGCCACAGCGCGTGGTGGATTTCACCGGGAACTACGAAGATTATCTGCGCAGCCAGGGCATCGAATAAATTTACCGTCGTCTTTCACGCCGCAGGTGCGTTGGCTGCACCTTCGTACCCCGGTCACTTACTAATGTAAGCTCCCGGGGATACTCAGCTTTGACGTAGGTGGAATTGTTCCGTTCACCAGATGAACGGTGGTCATATCAACGCCGTATCACGTGAACGGGAAAAGGGGAAGCCACCGCGCTTCCCCTTTTCAATCCCCCGCGGCCCCGCGGGAAATCGGTGCTACGCACTGCGCTCACCTCCCGCCCATCTGCCTGCGGTCGGCTCGACTCGACGTCGTGTCTCGTTTCGCCTCTGGCCGCCGTCCCTGGCGTCCAGACCTTGTCATCTGCGCTTCGGTTCGCCGATTTCAGCGGGGAACATCACCCCATCGCTGCGAGACAGGCGTTAACAAAAACTGTCTCATCGCTGAAAGTGCGCTCCAGGCCGAATAAGCGTCAGCGCCATCCGGCATCGGCGTTACGCAAACATCCACTCGTCTGTTTTAACACCATTGATCAGCAACTGGCGTTTATCCCCCGCAGGCAGCGTCACCTTCAGCGCCTGCCAGGCCGGGCGATAATCACCGCGGGCGCGCACTTGTAAATCCACGGTGCTGCCGCTGCAAACCATTTCCCACTCCAGCCACAGCGCATTGCCGTGTTGATATCCCCAGGACTCGCCATCATCTTCAAACAGCAGACCGCCGGAACGCCCCGTACCTTTTAGCGGGAAGAGTTTCAGCTCGCGGGTGTTATCCGCTTTGGCATCCACATGGCGAATGCGCTCGCTCATTGGCAATCCGGCACCGGCACGAACCAGCAGCGGCAGGGTTTCCAGCGGTGCATCCAGCGTTACCCACTGGCCCGGCGCATACCAGGTGCCGCGGTAAAAGTCATACCAGCCGCTGTCATTGGCCGGTAACCACACGCGGCGTTCGCGCTGGCCGGGTTCAACCACGCTGGCGACAAGAATATCGCGGCCAAGCAGGAAGTCGTCGCACTCTTCAAACGTCTGTTGGTCATGCTCGTGATCGAGGAACGTCGGGCGCAGCATCGGTT
Source organism: Kosakonia sacchari (assembly GCA_900109485.1). GTDB lineage: Bacteria > Pseudomonadota > Gammaproteobacteria > Enterobacterales > Enterobacteriaceae > Kosakonia > Kosakonia sacchari_B. The sequence continues at coordinate 210,366 of FOAY01000003.1, forward strand.
CATCGTCGGCATGCGCCTCCCACAGCAGCGTGTAGAGATAGGGCAACAGGCGGTAGCGCAACTCAATAGCGCTGCGGATCGCTGGTGTAATTGCCGGGTACATCCACGGTTCGTTGACCGTGCGATCGTCGTTCCAGGAGTGGATGGTAAAGCGCGGATGCATCACGCCGTTCTGCACCCAACGAACGAACAATTCCGCATCCGGTTTATCGCCGGAGAAACCGCCAACATCGTGACCGACGTTATACAACCCGGAAAGGCTCATGCCGACGCCCATCCGCGTGTTATAACGCAGCGTATCCCAGTTGGTGCGGTTATCACCGCTCCAGGTCTGCACATAGCGCTGCATCCCGGCGCAGCCGGAACGGGAGATCAGATACGGGCGTTTCTGCGGCGCAAAACGCTGCTGTGCTTCCATTGAGGCGCGCATCATCAGCAGCGGCATCACCGGGCGAATATGTTTGATGGCGATTTCGCGGCCAAAACCCTGGCAACGCGCTTCGCCGTCCCACACTTCAAACTCGTTGTTATCGTTCCAGGTGGAATCAATCCCCATCTCAAGCAGTTGCGTAGTCACGCCTTCCTGCCACCAGGCAACGGTCTGCGGGTTGGTAAAATCGAGGTTGGAACCTTCATCATCCCAGAAGCTTGAACGCTCCGGTGCGTCACTTTCCGAATCGCGAATAAACAGCCCTTTCTCCGCCACTTCGTTATAGCGCGGGTGATCCTGCAACAGGCAGGGTTTGATATTCGCCGCCAGCTTCAGCCCGGCATCGTGAAACGCCTGGCTCATCACTTTCGGCTGCGGCACTTTGTCGTAGTTCCAGTTAAAGACGTAGCGCTTACCGTTAATCGAGGTATAGCCGGACGAGAGCTGGAACGAATCGCACGGAATCGCATGTTCGTCGCACAGGCGAATAAAGTTCATCAGCTGGTTTTGCGCATCCGGCGCATCGGTGTAATGCATGGTCGAGCCGCTGTAACCGAGGCTCCATTTCGGCCCGAACAGCGTTTTCCCGGTCAGGCGGACAAACGCTTTAGTGACATCCAGCGCGCGCGCACCAGTAAAAATGTAGTAATCGATATCACCGGCTTCGGCCTGCCAGCGGCGGTAAGCGGTGTGATAGTTATCGATTTCATTGCCCAGATCCAGCCAGCAACTGCTGAGGTTGTCATAAAACAGGCCGTAGCTGATATCGTCCCGGCGCGTCAGGGTAAAGGGAATGTGCTTGTACAGCGGATCGGTGCTGACGGCGTTATAGCCCATCGCATCAAGGTTGCGCATTTCATAGCGCTGGCCGTTACGTTGCAGGTTGCCCGCTTTTTCACCGAGACCGTAAAAGCGCTCCTCTTTTTTACGGCTGAGGTAATGCGCCACGCCGTCGCCGTGCGCGTTCACCAGATAGGCGCTGGTGGGGCGATCGCCCGCCAGCCATTGCCACTCGCCCGCCGCATTGCGGTAGTGCCACTCCAGCCACAGCGGCTGATGAATCGTCACACGTAGCTGCGCGCTTTCCACCACCAGTGTGTCGGCCTGCTGCGTCAGCGTCCAGCCGGGCAGGGCGAAGCCCGACACATCTTCGCGCGAGCGGCCTTCCCACGGCACATCTTCACGCGGCGCGATACTCCAGGTTCTGTCCAGCGCCAGCTCGCCTTTGCGTTTTAGCAGCACGCGGAACAGATGCTCTTCCAGCACATACAGGCACAAGGTGTGTTGCCCGTCCACCAGCAACTCAACGTGATGAGCCGCCTGTTTTTGTAACGTCCAGTTCTTCAGCGTTTTCATTTCAACGATCCACAATCAGGCGCGTTTAGCGCGACGTTCAGCAATAAATGCCACCAGGAACAGAGCGCCAATCAGGTCAAAGAAACCCATGGCAATAAACAGCGGATTGAAGCCAATCTTGTCGGCGGTCACGCCGATCAACAGTGAAAAGAGGAAGCTGGCGATCCACGCCGCCGAGCCGCGCATACCGTTTACCGTTGCCATCTGCCCTTTATCGAAAGACTCGACCACCAGCGCGCTCAACATGCAGGAGATGATCTGGTGACCAAAACCGCCAATCGAAATCAACACAATCGTGATGTAGGGATCGCGAGTGATGGCGACCACGGCCAGTGAAATCATCAGGAATGCGCCGGTCACGGAGCTGGCCACCACCGAGTTAACGCGGGTGCAGCCAAACCAGCGGGTATAGAGTTTGGTCAGATAACCGCTTGCTATGCTGCCGAGGTCAGCGGCGAGGAACGGTAGCCAGGCGAACATCGCAATCTGCTTCAGATCCATGCCGTGCTCTTTCGCCAGATAGAGCGGCACCCAGAAACTCAGCACCGCCCATGCCGGTTCCGCCATAAAAGCGGGAATGGCGATACCGTAAAAGCGCTTGTTTTTCGATACGGTTTTCAGCGCAGTGAAGAAGGGGAGTCTCACCGCTGACGGTTCGTGATCCTGCTGAATAAAGGCCAGCTCGTCCTTGCTCAGGTTCGGGTGTTTATCCGGATTATGGTAAAACGCCCACCACAAAATGACCCACACCAGCGCCAGCACGCCGGTAAACATAAACGCGCCCTGCCAGCCAAACGAAGCATGGGCGAAGTAGATAATCGGCGGTGCCAGCATCGCGCCAATCGAGAAGCCGACGCCCGCCCAGCCCGCAGCAACCGGGCGCTCCGCTTTCGGGAACCACTCGCCGATGGTTTTGGCGTTGGCTGGCGTAGCAGCCGCTTCCGATGCGCCCATGGTGAAGCGCAGGATCGCCAGATGTACCCAGTTGGCGGCGCCTGCGTGGAAGATACAGGCCAGCGCCCAGATAATGGCGCATACCATAAAGCCGACTTTCAGGCCGATGACATCAATCAGCCAGCCGCACAATGGCTGGAAAATGGTGTAAGCGAGCTGAAAGGCGCCGACAATCCACGAGTACTGCTCGGTGGTGATGCCGAGGCTGCTTTTCAGTTCCGGCGCCAGAATTCCCAGCGAGTTACGGGTGATGTAGTTCACCGTCACGCCAAATAAAAACAGCACCAGCATCCACCAGCGCAATTTTTTCACTATCCGGCGGCTCTTGCTGGCCGCCATTTCATTGTTGATTCCCTGGCTCATTCTTTTCTCCGCACATCGTTTTGTAGGGAAGTCGGGGCGAGCCTTGCGGATTTGTTATACCGAAGTGGTTCGCCAGAAGATTTTTTTTCGTTTTTGCCATCAAAATGCATACAACTAGTATGGAAGTTGTACGACAGGTTTACGTTAGGTGAGAAAAATGCGCCGCCAAAGCGGATTTTGTGCAAGGATTCTCATCAACGGCGGCAGATATGCGGCAAACTGTTATTCACGCCATGAATAACAGGGTTTATGGCTCATGAAAATTTTCCCATTCAGCAAATGGAGCGAGATCACAGAATGGATAAAAAGCTGAAAATCAGTGAAATTGCCCGTCGCACAAACCTCTCTACCAGTACCGTTTCGCGCGTGCTGGCCGGTAAAGCGAACACCAGCGAGCAGGCACGAAGCGCGGTGCTCGCATGCGCCCGTGAGCTGGGTGTGATGGAAGGCATTGCTGCCGGTCGTCTGTTGCTGAATAACCTGGTGGTCTTTGCGCCGCAGCGCGCTTTTGATGAGCGGTCCGACATCTTTTATTACCGCGTGATCCAGAGCATCAACAAAGCGCTCGATTCTCACGAAGTACGGCTGCGCTACTGTGCACTGGAAGAGCTGGACAGCGACGCCGGCACGTTTCTTGGCAGGATGCAGGCCGCAGAAACGCAGGCCGCAATCCTGCTCGGCATTGACGATCCGCACATTCACGATCTGGCAGCGGAGAGCGGTAAACCCTGTGTGTTGATCAACTGCCGCGACAGGCGGATGCGTCTACCGTCGATCGCGCCGGATCACCGCACCATTGGCGAATTTGCCGCGCGATATCTGTTTGATATGGGCCATCGTGACGTGGTGACTGTGATGTGCTTGCGCCGCTACACCATGGATCTGCGGCTGGCGGGGATCAAAGATGCCTGGCTGCAAGAGAATTTGCGCTTTAACAGCAAGCGCAATTTGATCACGGTTCCCAGTTTCAGCGCCCGCGAAGCGCAGCAGCGGGTGGGCGAATGGCTGGATGACCCGGCACATACTGTGCCGCCCACGGCATTTCTCGTCAGCGGGGATTTTATGGCGGAAGGCACGGTGCGTGCGTTGCAGCAGCGCGGTTTGCGGGTGCCGCAGGATGTTTCGGTGATGAGTATCGATGCCTTTAACCTGGCGGCGATTCAGGATGTCCCACTGACGGCGGTGCATGTCCCGCGCGATGAGCTGGGCGTTGAAGCGGTGTATCTGTTACAGCAGCGGTTGATTCGTCCGCAGGCGACGGTCGGTTCGCTGCTGTTGAACGGCACGCTGGTGGTACGGGAATCGGTACGGCGGATACGTTCAGAACAGCAACGCACCGCCGTTGAATGGCAGGGGTTATACGACGCTTAAACGTCGATACCCAGCGCGCGTTTACCGTGCGCATTCAGATCCGCAAGCGTAAAGCGGCCTGTCCAGTTGCTTTCGTAGTTCTCGCGCGGAAAATCCGCCGGCGATGCGCCTTGCTCCAGCGCCACTTTCACTTTGCGGGCATAGGCGAGGTTCTTCTCGCACAGCGGCGCGGCGGGAATATACATCACGTTCCCCCAGCCCTGCTGGTTTTCCACCGGCGCGACCGAGTGGATAACATCGCAGTGCCACCACACGGAATCGCCTGCATCCAGCGCCGGTATGCTGCTCAGCGCCTCAATCAGCAGCGGGTGCCATTTCTCTGAAACTGGCAGAACGCGGCCCGGCGCGACGCCGCACAGCTCATCTTCCGGCACATCGTCAAGCAGCGGACGCAGCAGGATATACGCCATCGCTTCCGGGATTGGCACCACATGCAGCAATCCCTGGCCGGGGATCATGTCCGACAGCGCCGTCCAGCCCTGGAAGGTGCGGAACACCGAGCATTTGGTGGTGTTATCCACCGTGTACTCTTCCACCTCGGTGCGATGCGCGGCATCCCACGGATCGTACTCTTCCAGGTTGCCGTTAAACACGTTGGCGAATACGCGCTGGTAAGCGGGCAGCAACCAGCGCTCCAGCGCGCCGGAATCGGTATGCGCGCCAAGCCCTTTTGAGGTGGTACCCGGCGGGCGGCGGCGAATGCGATCCGGGTAGATCACGCTGACATCCGGGTCGAACCACTGGCGGCGCTGGCTTTCGAAACGCCACAGGCGATTGAGGAAAGATTGCACCGCCGCCATTTCATTGCTCTGCCGCGCCTGCATCTGCGCCTGCGACCAGTAAATCGGGTAGATTTCCGGGCGCGACGCTTCCAGCGTGCCGAAGAAGCTGTCGCCCGGGCCTTTATACACATCATCAAAATGGTTGGCGTCGAGATAATCCAGCATGGCGCGATCCCAGCCCAGCGCCCGATCGCGCGGGAAGTGGCCTTTGATCACCGCGCAGCCGCGCTGCTTAATCAGCGCCCGCTGCGCGTCGCTAATGCGGCCCTGCGCAATATCGGCGTAAGGGATTTGTGGCCACACCGATTCGCCGCGCGCTTGCAGCGCTTTAATCTCTGCGACGCGGGCGGCAATCTGCTCGCTCAGGCGGTTAAACACGCTTTGCACGTCGCCGATCTGCGCGCGCAGTGCCTGTTTCATCTGACGAATCGACGCTTGGTGATCGGCAGGCAAGGTCTCGCTGGTAAACGTCATGTGAACCTCTCAGCTTTCATTCGAAAGAAATTAAACTTACAAGTGATAATTTAAGTTAAAAATAAGCTAATGCAAGTTTAAAAATTTGATGAGGAGCACAAAGGGAGAAAAGAGAGCAGGGCAGGAAAAAGCCGGAGCGGGCGCTCCGGCGAGAGATTAGCGGTCGAACGGTGCGGTGTTATCGAGCACGGCCTGAATCACATTCAGCGCGCCCTGATGATTGTTGTCATCGGTCTGATGGCGGGCGATGGCTTTAATGGCATCTCCGGCGTTGCCCATGGCAAAGGAGAACTCCGTCATACGTAGCATTTCGGCGTCATTACCGCTGTCGCCAATGGTGACGCACTGCTGCGGCGACACGCCCCAGCGTTTAAGCAGGCGGGTAATGCCGTTGGCTTTATGCAGACCGGGGATAATCAAATCAACGAAGCCAAAACCGCTGGTGACCGGCTTCATAATGCCATCAAGCGAGACATGCAGTTCATCGATGAGCTGCGGAATATCGCTGTCCGGTAAGTTCAGCGAGAACTTAAACAGCGTATCGTCAATCTTCTGGAAATCGCGCACCGGTTTTAAACGGTAGTAGTGCTTTGACATCAGATCGACAAATTCTGCCGGGGCGTTCTCGCTTACGTAGGCGCTTTCCAGCCCGCAGGCGACAAAGTTCAGGCTGCTGTCTTTTAACAGTTCGCCAATGACGACCTGCGCTTCGTGACGGGTCAACTCACCGTGGAACAGTTGCTGACCATGTTCATACACCAGCGCGCCGTTTTCAGCGACGAAGCAAATCGTCTCTTTCAGTTCCGGGAAAAAGGAGATCAGCTGGTAATACTGGTTGCCGCTGGCGACCACAAACTCAATACCGCGCTGCTGAAGTTGCTGGAATTGCGCCATAAACCGCGTGCGATCGTACTGCTTGGCGTCATCAAGGAAAGTTCCGTCCATATCAGTGACGATAACTTTGACGGTCATATACTGCGCTCCTGAATATTTTTGTAACGAGCAATATTCTAGAGACAATGTGAGCTGATGCACAAATTTTATTTCATTCGAAAGTAAACCGTCGTCTTTCGAACCGCAGGTGCGTTGGCTGCGGCGATGAAATGCCGGGTGGCGGCTGCGCCTTACCCAGCCTACACGCTGCTCTGTCGGCCTTACCCGGCCTACACGCTCTGTAGGCCGGATAAGGCGTTTACGCCGCCATCCGGCAATCAGCCATGGCAATCAGCCATGGCAATCAGTCATGGCAATCAGTCATGGCAATCAGTCATGGCAATCAGTCATCCGGCAATCACATTACAAAGTGTGTTCGGTGCGGGCGATAATGTCGTCCTGCGCATCCGGCGACAGGGCGGTGAAGAACGCCGAATACCCCGCCACGCGCACCACTAAATCGCGGTACTGATCCGGATGCTTTTTCGCTTCCAGCAGCGTCTCGCGCGAGACAATGTTGTACTGAATATGCCAGCCCTTATGCACTTCAAAGAAGGTGCGCAGCAGCACCATCAGTTTCTGCTTATCGCTCTCGTTTTCCAGCGTTGCCGGGTTCAGTTTCTGGTTCAACAGCACGCCGCCGAGGATCGCTTCGACCGGCAGTTTACCCACCGAACTGATGACCGCCGTCGGGCCGAGATGATCGGTACCGGAAGCGGGACTTGCACCTTCCGCCAGCGGGGTGTGCGCTTTGCGGCCATCCGGCGTCGCCATGGTGGCGGCACCAAATGGCACGTTGGCGGAAATCGACGACGTTCCGGCGTAGTAATTGCCGCCAATCGGGCCGCGGCCATAGCGCGGATTATGGTACTGTTTCAACTCGTCGATATAGGTCTGATAGGCGCGCACCAGCAGGTTATCCACGCTGTCATCGTCGTTACCGTATTTCGGCGCGATGTTCACCAGCCGCTGGCGCAGTTGTTCGTGCGTCAGGCCGTCAAAATCCGCTGCCAGCGCTTCTGCCAGTTGCTGCTGCCCGATGACACCCTGATCAAAGACCAGTTTTTTCACCGCAGCCAGGCTGTTGCCGAGGTTGGCGATGCCGACCTGCAAACCGGAGACCCAGTCATACTTCGCGCCGCCCTGTTTGATGCTTTTCGCCCGTTCGATGCAGTCGTCAACCAGCGCCGAGCAGAGAATATCCGGCACGTTCTTTTCCAGCATGGTATCGACGACATACTCGATCTCGATGGATTTACGCGTGTAATAACGGATCTGCCGATCCCACGCCTGCATCACTTCATCAAATGCCGCAAAGTTACCGGCGGAAAGCGCTTTGCTCTGCGGCAGGAAGATCTTGCCGCTGGTGGCGTCGCGACCGCCTTCCAGCGCGGCCAGCATCACGCGGGCAAAGTTGATAAAACTCATGCCGGTGCAGCGGTAGCCCCATTTGCCGCCGACCGCGGTTTCGATACAGCCAATCGCGGCATAGTCGTAGGCATCGGCCGTTTCAACGCCCAGTTTGATAAATTCCGGGATCACAATTTCGTCGTTATTGAACGCCGGCATGCCGAAGCCGCAGCGGATCACCTGCACGCAGGCATCGAGGAAGTCGTTGCTCATTCCGGCGTGGTAACGCACGCTCAGGTTCGGCTGCGTGGAGCGCAGACGACCGCAGGATTCGAGAATCGCGTACGACAGCGGGTTTACCGCATCCTGCGCTGTGCCGTTAACCCACTGCTGCCCGCCGATGGTGACGTTCTGGTACAGCGGGCTTCCCGCCGACGCTTTCGAGTGCGAGCCGGAACGGATCTTATTCACTTCCAGCAGCTTCAGCCAGCAACTGTGCAGCAGCTCAATGGCATCTTCCCGTTGCAGTGACTGTTGCAGTTCAACATCGCGGCGGTAGTAGGGATAGAGATACTGATCCATGCGGCCGAACGAGACCGAGTGGCCGTTGGATTCAATCTGCAAAATCAACTGGATAAAGTAGCAAAGCTGCAATGCCTGCCAGAAAGTTTTCGGCGGTTGATGGGCAATAATCAGGCAGTTTTCCGCCATCGCCAGCAGTTCGTCGCGACGGCTTTGGCGCGTTTCTTCCCCCGCCATTTTTCGCGCCAGATCGGCAAAACGCTCAATATGCAGGCTCACCGCTTCAAGCACGATATCGATCGCTTTCAGGAACTGGTCGCCGTGCAGATCGTCAAGCACCGTCAGGTTGATGCGCGTGCGGCGTTCATCCACTTTATGCCGCAGACCATCCAGCCCTTTCTCCAGCAGCAGCGGGAAGTTGACGGCGAGGTGCGCATCGCCGGAGGTCATATTGCCTTCGGCTTTAATAATGCCGGTGTCGAGCAGCGCTTTTTGTTCGTCGGTAAACATGCCGTAGCAACGATCCTGCACCGTCTGGCCGCGCCACCACGGGCAGATCTCATGCAGTATGCGCTTGTTCTCTTCGCTGACGGCAAAACCGGCACCGGGGCGATCCGCCAGTTCGTCGATCTCTTTTTCAATCCACGAAACGGTGTATTCCGGGAAGATCGGTGCGGCGCGAACTTCGCTGGCCTGGTTGCCGATAATCAACTCGTCATGCTTGATCCAGATGGTGCGCTGCGCCAGATGGTGCGCCAGTGCCAGCGCGCGACGCACCGGCAGCGGTTTATCCATATTCTGCTGATAAACCTCAGTGTAATGACGGGCGCGCTCGGTGCAGACCGGCGGTTTAACAATGTGGACCAGCGCCGTTTTATGCGCTTTGATGCGGTCAGTCAGCGTGTTCAGTTGCAGTGTAGTCATGATGTTATCCTCGTAATGTCGCCGTCAGCCCTTTCTGGCTGGCAAAATCCTCGGCAAACGCCAGCAGTTGCGGGGCGTCGAGCGGCTTTTCAGGGGCGGTGTAGGGTTCGCCAAGCAGGTGATACTTGTTCATGCCCAGCGTGTGATAAGGCAAAAAATGGATGTCGCTGACGTTCAGCTCGTCGGCGGCAAAGGTGGTAATGGCTTTGATCGACGCTTCGTCAGCGTTAAAACCGGGGATCAGCGGCACGCGGATGGTCATCTTTTTTCCCGCCTGCACCAGCCGTTTCAGGTTGTCGAGCACGCGCCTGGCCGATCCGCCGGTCCACTGACGAAACACAGCCTCATCAACGTGCTTCAAATCCGCCAGGAACAGATCAATATAAGGCAGAGAAGGTTCGATATAGCGCCACGGCACATGCAGGCAGGTTTCCACCGCCGTATGAATACCCTGCTGATGGCTGCTTTGCAGCAGCGCCTGCGCCAGTTGCGGGTTCATAAACGGTTCGCCGCCGGAAAGGGTAATACCGCCGCCGCTGCGCAGGTAAAAGGGTTTATCGCGCAGCACGGCGGCCATGATTTCATCAACGCTTTGCGTTTCGCCGCAGACGCTCAGCGCCTGGGTCGGGCAGCAATCGGTCAGGGCGTTAAGCTGCGCATCGTTTAGCTTTTCCCGGTGGATCAGCAAACCGTTCAGCGCACGCTCAATGACCTGCGGCGCGGCTTGCTGACACAAATCGCAGCCTGCAAGGCACAGACGCTCATCAAACAGCAGGTCGCGCGTGCGGGAGCGGCTTTCCGGGTTCTGGCACCAGCGGCAGCTCAGCGAACAGCCCTTCAGAAAGACCACCGTACGAATGCCGGGGCCATCATGGGTGGAATAGCGCTGAATATTGAAAATCATAACCTGCCTCCGTTATTTCATATGAATAGTAAATTACTTTCGAATGAAAGTTATTTTGATAAAGGTCAACTCTTCGGCAGGTTGTTGCGTGATAGCGTTAAAGCATGCGAAAACTCACACTTTCAGGTGAAAACGATGGAACTCTATCTTGATACCTCTGATGTCGCGGCAGTGAAGAAACTGGCGCGTATCTTCCCACTGGCGGGCGTGACCACGAACCCCAGCATTGTCGCCAGCGGCGCTACGCCAATTGAGAAACTGCTGCCCGCCTTGTATGAGGCGCTGGACGGCCGCGGGCGGCTGTTTGCCCAGGTACTGGCGAATGACGCTGACGGAATGGTGGCCGAAGCGCGTAAGCTGCGGGAAATGGTCGCCGATCTGGTGGTGAAAGTGCCGGTGACGGCAGAAGGCCTGGCGGCGATTAAGCGCTTAAAAGCGGAAGGTATTCCGACGCTCGGCACCGCCGTTTACGGCGCAGCGCAGGGATTGCTGGCGGCGCTGGCGGGCGCGGAGTATATCGCACCGTATGTTAACCGCGTGGATGCGCAGGGCGGCGATGGAATTCAGACCGTGACGGAGTTGCAGCGCCTGCTCACGCTGCATGCGCCGCAGTCGAAAGTGCTGGCGGCGAGCTTTAAAACACCGCGCCAGGCGCTGGATTGCCTGCTGGCGGGCTGTGAATCGATTACCTTGCCGCTGGATGTGGCGCAGCAGATGATTGCCGCTCCGGCGGTAAGTGCGGCAGTCGAGAAGTTTGAACAGGACTGGCTGGCGGCCTTTGGGCGCGTCACGCTCTGAGTGATAAGCCGGGTGGCGCAGCGCCATCCGGCACTGGCTTCAGCCGCCGCATACCTCGCAGGCAGGATTTCGCGGCAGTTTCATTTCGCGGAACTGGCAGGTCATCGCATCATACATCACGATTTTCCCCGCCGCTGGCGTGCCATAGTGCGCCAGCACTTTTATCGCTTCCATCGCCTGCAACGAACCAATCACGCCCACTAATGGCGCCATCACCCCGGCTTCGACGCAGGTCAGCGCGTTTTCGCCAAACAGGCGGCTCAGACAGCGGTAGCAGGGGGTATTTTCTTGCCAGGTAAAGACGCTTACCTGCCCCTCCATACGAATGGCCGCGCCGGAAACCAGTGGCACTTTATGCTGAAAACAGCCCGCGTTGAGTTGATTGCGAATGGCGACATTATCGGTGCAGTCCAGCACCAGGTCATGGGCGGCGATCTGCGCGAACAGCGCCGCTTCATCCAGCAGCGCATTGATGGCGGTGTACTGCACGTGCGGGTTAATGCGCAGCAGCGATTCGCGGGCGGAATCCACTTTCGCCACGCCGATATCTGCATCGCTGTGCAGCGTCTGGCGTTGCAGATTGGAGAGCGCCACGCTATCGAAGTCGAGCAGCGTCATCTGCCCAACGCCCGCCGCCGCCAGATACTGCGCGGCAGCGCAACCCAGACCGCCCAGGCCGACCACCAGCACGCGGGCGGCTTTTAACCGCTCCTGACCGTCAAAATCAAAACCGCGCAGAATGATCTGCCGGTTGTAGCGCATCATCTCCGCGTCGCTGAGTTCGACCATCTTTAGCCTCCAAAGAGCGGGGTAAACAGCTCAACGTCCACCCATTCGCCTGCTTCGACATTGCCGCGCTCGCGCTCCAGCACCACGAAACAGTTGCCCTGGCTGAAGGAGCTGAAAATGTGCGAACCCTGATGCCCGGTACTGCGCACTTCCAGCAAGCCATCTTCGGCCCGGCTTACTATGCCGCGCTGGAAATCGAGACGACCGGGGGTCTTTTTCAACCGTTCCACGGCGCGGGCACGAAAACGTAGCGGCTGGAAAGCGGCCGTATCGCCGCTCAGTTTCGCCAGCAGCGGCTGCACCAGTTGGTAGAAGGTGAGAACAGCGGAAACCGGATTGCCGGGCAGACCGCAGAACCAGCTGTGGCTCAGCTTGCCGAAGGCGAACGGTTTGCCGGGCTTGATCGCCAGCTTCCAGAAAGCGATTTCGCCCAGTTCGTCGAGGATGGTTTTGGTGTAATCAGCTTCGCCGACCGACACGCCGCCGGAGCTGATGACCACATCGGCCTGCTGATCGGCGGCAATAAAGGTCGCGCGCAGTTTTTCCGGATCGTCCGCAATAATGCCGAGGTTAATCACCTCGTAACCCAGCTGCGTCAGCATCAGGTGGATAGCCAGGCGGTTGGTGTCGTAAATCTGCCCATCGGCCAGAGGTTGCCCCGGCAGTTGCAGTTCGTCACCGGTAGAGAACAGCGCCACGCGCACTTTGCGCAGCACGGAAACTTCAGCAATGCCCAGCGACGCCAGCACCGGCAGCTCGGCAGCGGTCAACTTGGTACCGGCGCGAAACACCACGGCGTCTTTGGTGATATCTTCACCGGCCCTGCGGATGTTCTGATTTTCGCGTACCCCGGCGGTAAAGCGGATACCGGCGTCTGTTTGCTCGGTTTGTTCCTGCATCACGACGGCATCGCAACCGGCTGGAATCGGCGCGCCGGTCATAATGCGCACGCAAGTGCCCGCTGGCCACTCGCCTGTGAAAGGCTGCCCGGCAAAGGCTTTGCCCGCCACCGGTAAAGCGCTGCCATTATTGACATCGGCGATCCGCACGGCATAACCGTCCATCGCCGAGTTATCAAAACCGGGGACATTTAGCGGCGAGATAATATCTTCTGCCACCACGCGGCCAAAGCAGGCGATGAGCGGCAAGGTTTCGCTTTCCGTCAGCGGCGAAATGCGTGACAACATCTGTGACAGGGCCGTCTCCAGTGAGATCAGGCCATTTGATGATTCCATATTTACTGTCCTGCACAATGCGTTGAGGGGCACATTATGGCAGAAAAGGCGTGTCGCCAACACGCCTCGCGGCTACCTCGTTGTAATCACATTGCTTTACTTCGTTGTAACGAATTTCTATATTCAGAAATCGTCGGAAACGAAGAGAACGCAGGCAGCACAAATGGTGAAAGCGGTAATCGCAATACATGGCGGGGCGGGCGCGATCGCCCGTGCGCAGATGAGCCAGCAACAGGAGCTGCGTTATGTCGAGGCGCTCTCTTCGATTGTCGAAACCGGCCAGCGGATGCTGGAGGCGGGCGAAAGCGCGCTGGACGTGGTCACCGAAGCGGTGCGCCTGCTGGAAGAGTGCCCGCTATTTAACGCCGGGATCGGCGCGGTGTTCACCCGCGATGAAACCCACGAACTTGATGCCTGCGTGATGGATGGCAACACGCTGCACGCCGGGGCCGTTGCGGGCGTTAGCCGCCTGCGTAACCCGGTGCTGGCGGCGCGGCTGGTGATGGAGCAAAGTCCGCACGTATTAATGATTGGCGAAGGGGCGGAGAAGTTCGCCTTTTCGCACGGTATGGCCGAGGTTTCGCCGGAGATCTTCTCCACGCCGGAACGTTTCCAGCAACTGTTGCAGGCGCGGGAAAACGGGCAAACGGTGCTCGATCATGGCTCTGCGCCGCTCGATGAGAGCAAAAAATTCGGTACTGTCGGTGCGGTGGCGCTCGATAAACAGGGGAACCTGGCGGCCGCGACCTCTACCGGTGGTATGACCAATAAATTGCCGGGGCGCGTTGGCGACAGCCCATTGCCGGGCGCCGGGTGTTATGCCAATAACGCCAGCGTGGCGGTCTCCTGTACCGGCACCGGCGAAGTCTTTATCCGCACGCTGGCGGCGTACGATATTGCGGCGCTGATGGACTACGGCGGGTTAAGCCTGCACGAGGCCTGCGAAGCGGTGGTGATGGATAAACTCCCGGCGCTCAGCGGCAGCGGTGGGCTGATTGCTATGGATCGTGAAGGTAATGTGGCATTGCCGTTTAACAGTGAAGGGATGTACCGCGCCTGGGGCTATGCCGGCGATGCGCCGAGCGTAGGCATTTATCGTGAATAAGGAGAGCGGGGTGGTGCACGGGGTTGAGACAGATGCCGATGTGGTGCTGGATGTCAGCAACCTGAATATCGGTTTTCGTGATGAAAAAGAGCTGACCCCGGCGGTACGTCACCTTTCATTCTCCCTGAAGCGTGGCGAAACGCTGGCGATTGTCGGCGAGTCCGGCTCCGGTAAATCGGTGACGGCGCTGTCGCTGTTACGCCTGATTGAACAGGCGGGCGGTGAGGTGAGCTGCGATCATATGCGCCTGACGCGGCGCAATCGCCAGAAAGTGGATCTGACCCGCCTCTCTTCGTCGCAGATGCGCAGCGTGCGCGGCGCCGACATTGCGATGATTTTTCAGGAGCCGATGACCTCGCTCAACCCGGTTTTTCCGGTGGGCGAGCAGATTGCCGAGTCGATTCGCCTGCACCAGCGGTTGGGGCGTGAAGATGCGATGATCGAAGCGCGGCGCATGCTCGACCTGGTGCGCATTCCGGAGTCGCAGGCCATTTTATCCAGCTTCCCGCATCAGCTTTCCGGCGGCATGCGCCAGCGGGTGATGATTGCCATGGCGCTGTCGTGTCGCCCGGCGGTGCTGATCGCCGACGAGCCGACCACCGCGCTGGATGTCACGATCCAGGCGCAGATCCTGCAACTGATCGCAGTGCTGCAAAAAGAGATGTCGATGGGCGTGATTTTTATCACTCACGATATGGGCGTGGTGGCGGATGTCGCCGATCGGGTTCTGGTAATGAACGATGGCGAAGCGGTGGAGACCGGCACGGTAGATCAGGTTTTCAATGCGCCGTCGCATCCTTATACCAAAGCGCTGCTGGCCGCTGTGCCCAAACTCGGCGCGATGAACGGCAGCAACCTGCCGCGCCGTTTTCCATTGATTTCCATGAAAAACCCTCAGTATCGGGAAGCGGAAACCGAGCAGAATACCGTGGTGCCGGGCGAGCCGATTTTGCAGGTGCGCGATCTGGAAGCGCGCTTTCCGCTGCGCAGTGGCATTCTCAACCGCGTGACCAAAGAGGTGCATGCGGTGGAAGGCGTCAGCTTTGATCTCTGGCCGGGCGAAACGCTGTCGCTGGTCGGTGAATCCGGCTGCGGAAAGTCAACCACCGGGCGGGCGCTGCTGCGGCTGGTGGAGAGTCAGGGCGGTTCGATTATCTTTAACGGCCAGCGGATCGACACGCTGCCGGACAGCAAATTGAAACAGGTGCGTCGCGATATTCAGTTTATTTTCCAGGATCCTTATGCTTCGCTGGATCCCCGCCAGACGGTGGGCGATTCGATTATTGAGCCGCTGCGGGTGCACAATTTATTGGCGGAAAAAGAGGGGCATCAGCGGATTGAGTGGCTGCTGGAACGCGTCGGCCTGAAACCGGAGCACGCCTGGCGCTATCCCCATGAATTTTCCGGCGGCCAGCGGCAGCGCATCTGCATTGCCCGCGCGCTGGCGCTGAACCCGCGCGTAGTGGTAGCGGATGAATCGGTCTCGGCGCTGGATGTCTCCATCCGCGCGCAGATCATCAATTTATTGCTCGATCTTCAGCGTGACATGGGGATCGCGTTCCTGTTTATTTCCCATGATATGGCGGTGGTGGAGCGCATCAGCCACCGGGTGGCGGTAATGTACCTTGGGCAGATTGTTGAGATTGGCCCGCGCCGCGCGGTATTCGAAAACCCGCAACACCCTTATACGCGCAAATTAATGTCGGCGGTTCCGGTGGCCGATCCTGCGCATACCCATGCGCAAAGAGTGCTGTTATCTGATGACATGCCCAGCAATATCCGCAAGCGCGGCGAGTCGATGCAACGCGTGCAGTTGCAGAACGTGGGGCCGGGGCACTATGTTGCCCGTTCCACGCCTGGCAGTACGCAGTCCCGTTTTTAACTGAGCAGTGGCAGGGTTATTCAGGAGAGCAACATGACACAATTCGTTTACCGGCACTGGCGGCTCGTTGCAGGCGTGTTGTTCGCGCTGACCGCCACGCAGGCCTTTGCCGCGAAAGACGTGGTGGTCGCGGTTGGCTCCAATTTCACCACGCTCGACCCCTATGATGCCAATGACACGCTGTCGCAGGCGGTAGCGAAATCCTTTTATCAGGGGCTGTTTGGCCTGGATAAAGATATGAAACTGGAAAACGTGCTGGCGCAAAGCTACACGGTTTCTGCCGACGGGCTGATCTACACCATTTTCCTGCGTCAGGGCGTGAAGTTTCAGGATGGAACCGATTTTGACGCCGCGGCCGTGAAGGCCAATCTCGATCGCGCCAGCGATCCGGATAACAGCCTGAAGCGTTACAACCTGTATAAAAATATCGACTTAACCGAAGTGGTGGATCGCTACACGGTAAAAATCATTCTTAAGCAGCCTTTCTCGGCGTTTATCAATATTCTGGCGCATCCGGCAACGGCGATGATCTCCCCGGCGGCGCTGAAAAAGTACGGTAAAGATATCGGTTTTCATCCGGTGGGCACCGGCCCGTATGAACTGGAAGCCTGGAATCAGACCGACTTTGTGAAGGTGAAGAAGTTCGACGGTTACTGGCAGAAAGGGCTGCCGAAACTCGATTCCATCACCTGGCGCCCGGTAGTGGATAACAATACCCGTGCGGCGATGCTGCAAACCGGCGAGGCGCAGTTCGCATTTCCGATCCCTTATGAGCAGGCGGAAGTGCTGAAGAGAAACAGCAAGCTTGAACTGGTCGCCAGCCCGTCGATTATGCAGCGTTACATCAGCATGAACGTCACGCAAAAGCCGTTTGATAACCCGAAAGTGCGCGAAGCGATTAACTATGCTATCAACCGACCGGCGCTGGTGAAGGTGGCTTTTGCCGGTTTCGCTACGCCCGCGACAGGGGTGTTGCCACCGTCTATCCCCTATTCGCAGGCGTATCAGCCGTGGCCTTACGATCCGGCAAAAGCCCGCGAGCTGCTGAAAGAGGCGGGTTATCCGCAGGGCTTCAGCACGACGCTGTGGTCGTCGCACAACCACAGTACTGCGCAGAAGGTGTTGCAGTTTACCCAGCAGCAACTGGCGCAGGTGGGAATTAAAGTGCAGGTGACCGCAATGGATGCCGGGCAGCGCGCGGCGCAAGTGGAAGCCAAAGGGCAGAAAGAGAGTGGCGTACGCATGTTTTATACCGGCTGGTCGGCGTCAACCGGCGACGCGGACTGGGGGCTGTCGCCGCTGTTTGCTTCATGGAACTGGCCGCCGACGCAGTTCAACACCGCGTTTTACAGCAACCCGCAGGTGGATAAAGACTTTGCCGATGCGCTAAGAACCCTCAGCACGCAAGAGAAAGAGCGTTTGTATAAGCAGGCGCAGGACATCATCTGGCAGGAGTCGCCATGGGTGCCGCTGGTGGTGGAAAAGCTGGTCTCCGCGCATAACAAGAAGCTGACCGGTTTCTATATCATGCCCGATACCGGGTTCAGTTTTGACAATGCTGATTTGGTGAAATAACTGACTCATTCCACTTTGCAGGACGGAAGGGGGCATGAGGGAACAAGCGATGCTTAATTATATTATTAAACGCCTGCTGGGCCTGATCCCGACGCTGCTGATTGTGGCCGTGCTGGTGTTTTTGTTTGTGCATTTACT
Source organism: Kosakonia sacchari (assembly GCA_900109485.1). Taxonomy (GTDB): domain Bacteria; phylum Pseudomonadota; class Gammaproteobacteria; order Enterobacterales; family Enterobacteriaceae; genus Kosakonia; species Kosakonia sacchari_B. Next base: position 228,251 of record FOAY01000003.1, read on the forward strand.
GCCAGGGGATCCGGCGCGGCTGATTGCCGGGCAGGAGGCTGACGCGCAGGTGATTGAACTGGTGCGCCGCCAGCTTGGGCTGGATCAGCCGCTGTGGTTACAGTTCTGGCACTACATCACCAGCGTGTTGCAGGGGGATTTCGGCATTTCGATGGCGTCCCGCCGCCCGGTAGTGGATGAGATCGCCAGCCGCTTTATGCCGACGCTGCTGTTAACCCTCACCAGCATGTTCTGGGCGATGCTATTCGGGCTGGGCGCCGGCATTGCCGCCGCCGTATGGCGCAACCGCTGGCCGGATCATCTGGGCATGGCGCTGGCGGTCACCGGGATCTCGTTCCCCGCTTTTGCGCTGGGGATGCTGCTGATGCAAATTTTCTCCGTCGAACTGGGCTGGTTGCCGACCGTGGGCGCCGATAGCTGGCAGCACTATATTTTGCCTTCTCTGACGCTGGGCGCGGCCGTGGCCGCCGTGATGGCGCGCTTCACCCGCGCTTCGTTTGTCGATGTGCTGAATGAAGATTATATGCGCACCGCGCGCGCCAAAGGCGTCAGCGAGCGCTGGGTGATCCTTAAGCACGGTCTGCGTAATGCGATGATCCCGGTCGTCACGATGATGGGGCTGCAATTTGGCTTCCTGCTGGGCGGCTCGATTGTGGTTGAAAAGGTCTTTAACTGGCCGGGGCTGGGGCGTTTGCTGGTGGACTCGGTGGAAATGCGCGACTACCCGGTGATCCAGGCGGAAGTGCTGCTCTTTTCGCTGGAATTTATTCTTATCAACTTGGTGGTTGATGTGCTCTACGCCGCGCTCAACCCTGCTATCAGGTACAAGTAAGGATGCGATTGTTTAACTGGCGCCGACAGGCGATTTTGAACGCCATGCCGGTGGTGAAACCGGGACATGTCCGCACGCCGTGGCATGAATTCTGGCGACGTTTTTGCCGCCAGCCGCTGGCTATGGCCGCCGGGCTGTTTGTGTTGCTGCTGATCCTGCTGGCGGTGATTGCGCCGTGGATTGCCCCCTACGATGCGGAAACCTACTTCGACTATGACCGGCTGAATGAAGGGCCGTCGCTGGTGCACTGGTTCGGCGTCGATTCGCTGGGCCGCGATATCTTCAGCCGCGTGCTGGTTGGCGCGCAGATCTCGCTGGCGGCCGGTCTTTTTGCCGTGCTGATTGGCGCAGCCATTGGTACGGTGCTTGGGCTGCTGGCGGGCTATTACGAAGGCTGGTGGGATCGCCTGATCATGCGCATCTGCGATGTGCTGTTCGCGTTTCCCGGCATTCTGCTGGCGATTGCGGTGGTGGCGGTGATGGGCAGCGGGATGGCGAACGTGATCATCGCCGTGGCCGTCTTCTCGGTGCCCGCTTTTGCCCGTCTGGTGCGCGGCAATACGCTGGTGCTGAAGCAGCAGACATTTATCGAGTCGGCGCGCAGCATCGGCGCCAGCGATGCGGTGATTTTGTTCCACCATATTTTGCCGGGAACAGTGTCGTCGATTGTGGTCTATTTCACCATGCGTATCGGCACCTCAATTATCTCTGCCGCCAGCCTGTCGTTTCTCGGCATGGGTGCACAGCCGCCGACGCCGGAGTGGGGCGCGATGCTTAACGAAGCCCGTGCGGATATGGTGATTGCTCCGCATGTAGCGCTGTTTCCATCACTGGCGATCTTTCTGACGGTGCTGGCGTTTAACCTGTTCGGCGACGGCCTGCGCGACGCGCTGGATCCGAAGATTAAAGGGTAAGGCTGACCGGACATATTGCCGGATGGCGGCTTCGCCTTATCCGGCCTACGGAGAAGGGGTTGCGGCAGACATATTGCCGGATGGCGGCTTTGCCTTATCCGGCCTGGGGAGAATGGGTTGCAGCAGACATATTGCCGGATGGTGGAACGGTGATTTTGTAGGCCGGATAAGCGCAGCGCCATCCGGCAGAAACAAAAAACCCGGCCTGGTAGCCGGGTTTTTATGGGCTTAAACGCGGGTGCCCCACAGGTCGTACTCGTCGGCGTTTTCCACTTTCACGCGGATCACATCGCCCGGTTTGACACCGGTTTCACCGTTCAGGTACACCGCGCCGTCGATCTCCGGCGCATCCGCCATGCTGCGGCCAATCGCGCCTTCTTCATCCACTTCATCAATGATGACGAGAATTTCGCGGCCGATTTTTTCCTGCAAACGTTCCGCCGAGATCTGCTGCTGCAACTGCATAAAGCGGTTCCAGCGCTCCTCTTTGACCTCTTCCGGCACCTGATCCGCCAGCTCGTTGGCCGTTGCGCCTTCCACCGGGCTGTATTTGAAACAGCCAACGCGATCCAGACGCGCCTCTTTCAGGAAATCCAGCAGCATCTGGAAATCTTCTTCGGTTTCGCCAGGGAAGCCGACAATAAAGGTGGAGCGCAGGGTCAGCTCCGGGCAAATCTCACGCCACTGTTTGATGCGCGCTAATTGACGATCGACCGAACCCGGACGCTTCATCAGCTTGAGAATGCGCGGGCTGGCGTGTTGCAGCGGGATATCCAGGTACGGCAGGATTTTGCCTTCCGCCATCAGCGGAATGACATCATCAACGTGCGGATACGGATAAACGTAATGCAGACGCGTCCAGATACCGAGCTTCGCCAGTTGCTCGCACAGGCCGACCATACTGGTTTTTACCGGCTCGCCGTTATGGAAGCCCATGCGGTGCTTCACATCGACGCCATAAGCGGAGGTATCCTGCGAGATCACCAGCAGCTCTTTCACGCCCGCATCAGCCAGACGTTTGGCTTCGGCCAGCACATCGCCAATCGGACGGCTCACCAGATCGCCACGCATCGACGGAATGATGCAGAAGGTGCAGCGATGGTTACAGCCTTCGGAAATTTTCAGATACGCGTAGTGACGCGGCGTCAGTTTTACGCCCTGTTCCGGCACCAGGCTGATAAACGGGTTGTGCTTCGGTTTCGGCACATAGTGATGAACATGGGAAAGCACCTGCTCATAGCTGTGCGGCCCGGTGATTTCCAGCACCTTCGGATGCACTTCGCGAATTTGATCTTCTTTCGCGCCCAGGCAGCCGGTGACGATAACTTTGCCGTTTTCGTTCAGCGCTTCGCCGATGACTTCCAGCGACTCTTGCACCGCGCTGTCGATAAAGCCGCAGGTATTGACGATAACCATATCGGCGTCGTCATAGCTCTGGACAACGTCGTAACCTTCGGTGCGCAGTTCGGTAAGAATGCGCTCGGAATCGACCAGGTTTTTCGGACACCCTAACGATATAAAACCAATCTTAGACATTTTTTATACTGTACATTGCTCGGAATCGGGGGATTATACATATGCCTCAACGGTACAGCTATATTTGCTGGTTATCGAAAAGGCCGCATAAAAGGGTTAACCGGGCGTTTGTTTTACGCGCCGAATGGAACTTATTGAAATTGAAGATCCCCGGCGAACGCGGTTCGCGGGAAGAACACAATAAAAGATCGTCTGATGGATGCGGCAGGACGATCGTGAACGGGTGGCGCCGCAGCGACACCCGTCGTGATATTACCTTTCATGTAACGCATCTGCTCTGGCGCGCAGAAGAGGTTTTAACAGGTACTGAAGAATGGTGCGCTTACCGGTAATAATATCGACTGAAGCCACCATGCCCGGAATAATCAATAACGGTTTATTGTCCGTGCCAAGATGGTTTTTATCGGTGCGCAGACGAATAACATAGAAACTATTCCCGTCCTTATCTGTCACCGTATCCGGGCTTATCTGCACCAGTTTGGCGGGCAGACCGCCGTAAATGGTGTAATCGTAAGCGGAGAATTTCACCATCGCTTCCTGTCCCGGATGGATAAAAGCAATATCCTGCGGACGAATTTTGGCCTCAATCAGCAACGTGTCATCCAGCGGTACGATTTCAACCATATCATTCCCTGGCTGAATGACGCCGCCAATGGTGTTGACCATGACTTGCTGCACAATTCCCCGTACCGGTGAGACCACCATGGTGCGATTGACCCGGTCTTCAATCGCTTTGCCGGTTGCTTCGGCTTTGCTGAGATCGGTGCGGGCCTGATTCAGTTGGGTGAGCGCGTCGCTGCGGGTATTGTCCAGCGTCTCTTTGATTTTACTCTCTATCTCTTTTACCGCGGCTACCGCACCCGGTATCGCCACTGTCGTGGTGTCCAGTTGTCCGCGCGTATCCACTTCTGTTCGCTGGAGTCGCAACACTTCCACGCGGGAGATCGCGCCTTTGCTGATTAACGGGACAGAAAGGCTGATCTCCTGTTGCAACAATTGCAGGCTTTTCCGGTACTGCTCGGCTTTGGTCTGCATATCAAGCAGTTCCTGCTTTTTTTGCACCAGTTGTTCATTCAGCCCCGCGATAGTGCTGTTGACGCGGTTATTAATGGTGGTAAACAGTTCCATTTCGCCTTTGGCGATATCCGGTGCGTCTTTAATAATATCGGGTGACAGCGTCAGCGTTGTGTCGCCATTCGTCTGGGCTGTCAGGCGCTCTACGCGCGCCTGTAATGCCAAACGATCGGCGCCTGTTTCCTCAGCATTCGAGCGAAAACGGGTGTCATCAAGCCGAATGAGCGGCGCGCCGGCATTCACAATATCGCCATCGCGCACGTAGACCTGCGCGACAATCCCGCCCTCGAGGTTTTGAATTTTTTGCAGACGAGCAGAGGGAATAGCCCGGCCTTCTCCGCGCGTCACTTCATCAATATCGGCGAGTGCCGACCATAAAAACATGCAGATAAAAAAGGCAAATATTGCCCATAGCGTGATACGCATAACGCGCGGTGAGTCATCAATTACCGCCTGATTGACTTCATTAATGGCGATTGGCGTGGATTTTCTGTCGCCGAAAATCCAGCCCATCAGGCGGCTAAGCATGTCAACGATTCGCATGGATTTGCCCCTTTTTCAGAGCACTCATCACACTCTCTTTCGGACCATCGGCAATGATTTTGCCGTTATCGAGAATGATGAGTCGTTCAACCAGTGACAGTAATGAAGCGCGGTGCGTCACCAATAACAGCGTTTTATCGGCTACCACCGGGATCAAGGCTTTTTTGATCAGTTCTTCGCTCGTGTTATCCATGGAGCTGGTCGGTTCATCCATCAACAAAATGGGGGGATTGAGCAGCAGCGCGCGCGCTAGTGCCACGGCCTGGCGCTGACCGCCGGAAAGGTTCATTCCACGCTCGCCCACGCGCATGTTATAGCCGGAAGGATGGCGACGCGCGAACTCATGCACGCCGGTGATGGTGGCCACCCGCAACATCGCTTCTTCATCCATATAGCTGGCGCCATACAGCAAGTTGTCGCGCAACGTACCGCTAAATAAATGAATATCCTGCGGCGCATAACCAATGTTGTGGCGCAGCTCATGCACATCCAGTTGCCGTGAGTCGATACCATCAATCAATATGCTGCCTGCATCCGGCTGGTAGAAGCCGACCAGCAATTTTGCCAGTGAGCTTTTGCCGGAACCGCTGCGGCCGATAATGCCGATTTTTTCGCCCGGCTTGATGGTCAGGGAGATATTATTCAGCGATGTATATTGATTGGATGGATAGTGAAAGGTGACATCGCGGAACTCAATCGCACCAGAGAGTTTCTCGCGTTTTAACGGAACCTCATCGTCGTGAACTTCCTGCTCCAGATCCATCATGCGATCCACCGTCTCTTTGGTGGTTTTTGCCCGTTGATAACGGGTAATCAGCCCGCAAAGCTGCCCGACAGGCATCATGGCGCGGCGATGCAGTAAATAGCAGGCAACCAGACCGCCCTGGGTGAGATTACCGCTGATAATGACATAAACCCCGGCGACGATAATCGCCACTCCGCTGGCCTGCTGCACCCACGAGGTAAAGTTAACCGCGACGAACGAGAGCGATTTCACCTTTAATTCCATTTTACTGAGCTGACCAATAATCTGTTCCCACTGATACTGGCGTTCGCTTTGCGCGTTATTCACTTTGATGGCATCAAGCCCGGTCAGGGTTTCGACCAGCATGGCCTGACGCTCGCTGGACAAGCGGAACGTTTTTTGGACTCTGGACAGCAGCGGGCGCTGGAGCAGCCAGTTACCCACCAATGCAACCGGGTAGGAGACCAGCGGAATAAAAACCAGCGGGCCGCCGATGATGCCGATGACCAGTACAATAAGCAGGGTGAAAGGAAAGTCGATCATCCCGGTCAGCGTCAGCGAAGAGAGAAAATCGCGCACTGACTGATACTCCTGGAAGTTTTGCGCGAAGCTCCCGACGCGCGGCGGGCGAAGCTTCATCTTCATACCCAGCATGCGTTCAAATAACGCCGCAGAAACGATCAGATCCGTTTTTTTACCCGCCAGATCCAGACACATTCCGCGCAATACTTTCAGAATAAAATCAAAAAAGTAGGCAATGGTAATGCCAATGGCCAGCACCCATAACGTCACCGTCGCCTGATTCGGTACGACGCGATCATAGACGTTCATAACGAACAGTGGCGCGGCCAGAGCGATGATATTAACCAGCAGACTGGCAATAACCGCATCGATATAAAGGAACTTCGAGAGCTTCAGCGTATCCTGGAACCAGTTTTTGGTGCGCGGAATCTTCGCCGTCGCTTGCGTATCGTATTCATGCTGCGGCTGGAGAAAGATCGCGACACCGCTGTAAGTCTCCTCCAGTGCTTCCCGCGTCAGGGTAATTTCCCCCCCTTCCGTTTCACTCGGTAACAGCCGCGCTTTTTCTCCGTCCCAGGCGACCAGCACTGCGGCCTGGTGGTTTTTCAGCAGCAGGATCGCCGGTAATGAGTGGGAAGAGATAGTCTGAAGCGGGCGCTGGAGCGCTCTCGCTTTCAAATCGGCCCGCGCCGCCGCGCGCGGAAAAATGCTGAGGCTCAGCGTATGGTTTTTTAGCGGCAGCCCGGACGTTAAGGCGTGGCGCGACGTGGTAATGTTGTGCAGCGTGCAGACAACCATCAGACAATCCAGTAAAGGATCGTCATGCGTCTGTCGTGGATCGCTCCTGAGAATCTCATTAGACGACTCAGTGTTGTCTTGAGAATCATCATGTTGCGTCATATTCTGACCTCTCAAACCGGCGGTAAATCCGCGATGCGAAGAACCATAAGGGAATATCCCATCAGGAACACCTGAAATACCCCAACCTGAATCCGAACTGTTATTTCAGTTCCGGCAATTCGACTTTTGAAGTTTGCAACTCGTCAACGGGCTGAGCCGAAGAGGGTGGCTGGATATTCAGTTCCTTGAGTAATGTTCCGGTACGTGCGTTGATACGGTACGTCGTAAACATCTCGATAAATTGCAGCTCAATGTAACGGCGTTGAGCGGTGAAGACTTCGTTTTCGCTGTCGAGCATATCCAGCAGTGACCGATCGCCTAAGCTGAACTGCTCCTGATAAGCGATGCGTACCGTCTTGCTTCGATCAGCGTAATCTTTGGCGATAGGCACCTGTTTCTCGGCATTCTGTAACGCGTTCCAGGAGAGGCGTAACTCTTCGTTAAGCTGGCGCAGGGCGTTATTTTTGACATCCTGCGCTTCCTTCATTTTGTAAGCGTCGGACATTAAAGCCGCTTTATCACTGCCGCCGTTGTAGAGGTTGTAACTCATCCGCACCATCGCCTGCCATTCCTGGTTATGGCCCCGGGTGCCGTCAATGTTGTCATCCATTGTGCGCGCCACTTCCAGATTTACGCTGGGGTAAAAACGTGACTTCGCCGCCTCATATTGCTGTCGTGTGGCTTCCACATCTGCATCGGCTTGTTTCAGTAAAGGACTGTTTTGCAACATCACTTTCCGCGCCGCTTCCAGCGAATCAGGGATCGCAGACTTGGCGGGAAGGATGAGATCATCAGCTTCTTTACCGACCACGCTCTGATAATTCGCCAGCGAATCATCCAGGTTGGTCTGTTCCGTCAGCAGGTTATTACGAGCCTGCGCCAGTCGGGCTTCGGCTTGTTCGTAATCGGCCTGACGGCCAACGCCCTGCTCGGTACGTAAGGTAATTTGATCGAAAATACGCTCGTGGTTTTTCAGGTTTTCTTCTGCCAGTTGCACCATCTGGCGACCCCGCAGTACATCCAGATAGGACTGGATCGCTGTCAGCGCCGTCGTTTCACTGGTGTCCAGCACCGTCCAGGCGCGGGAGTTGACGGTGGCGGTCTGTCTGGCCACTTCGCTACGGGTGGCGAAACCATTAAACAGGTTCTGCGTCACCGAAATGCTGGATTCGTTGCGTTGCAGATCGAGCTGATGGTATCCCTCTGCGCGCGTGGTGGAGTTATCCGAACGCTCCCAGCCCGTTCCCGCAGAGAGTTCCACGCTGGGGTAATATCCCCCGCGCGCTGCGCGCAGATCCTGTTCCGCCGAATAGCGACGATTACTGGAAGCGCTCACATCCGGATGCCAGAGGATGGCATCTTTCACCGCTTGCTCAAGCGTCGTGGCCTCCGCGCTTTTCATGAAAAGCAGCGTGAGCCCAACTCCGAATAACAGCGTGTTGCGATATAACATATGTCACCTTGTACTGCGTTGAGGTTTATTCCGGGCAAAAGGGAGCTGAATCATGAGCTTCCGTCGCTGTCGGGTTTGGCGATCAAGTTATCCATGTCATCGTGACTGCCTCCATCACCACTTCCCGCATCATCGCCGCCTTCAGTGGGAGGTGCGGCAGGTGCGGGATGATCGGTATCCTGCGTGGGATCCACTGGCGTGGCTGGCGCGCTGTCACCCTGGATAAGGCTTGCCAGATCCTGATGTTCGTCACCATCAAGGATGATGTCGCTGAAATTGATCGGCTGATCCTGGTCAAGGCCTGGCGAGGCGCTGTCGCCGCTATCATGTGAGGCACTGTCGCTGCCTGCACCCGAAGCGCTGCTGTTGTCAGGGTGCGTTGCGTGATCCGCTGTCCCGCCCGTGTCGTTCTCAGCGTGCGCACCATCATCTCCCAGCAGGTTATTCAGCGATCCTGTATCCGTCGTCGAGACACTCTGGCCGTCGTGCGTTTCGGCATCTTCGCTGCTGCCAAAGTCCAGACTGATCTCACTGCTATCGACCAGTAATGGCGCACTGGCGTTATCGTCAGCAGCCGTCGTGTCCGCATCAGCGGTTGTCTCTGCGTCGGCATGGGTATCTCCGGCGTCGGCATGGGTATCACCAGCGTCGGAGTGGGTATCATCGGTATCCGTGTGGGTATCACCGGCATCGGCATGCGAGAGGTCATCCACTGCGGCGCTGGTGGCTTCAGTGTGCGCGCTATCCGCGGCGTCATCCGCAGGGTGATCGTCGCTGCCCGTTGTGTCGGTTCCGCTGACGAATTGCCCACCTTCCTCACCATTGAAGTTAAAGTCAGTATCGTGATGCTCGGAGGCGGTAGAGTTCACCTCCATCGAGATATCGCCGATATCATGCTGGCCTTCCGGGAGATCGACGGAAACCTGCCCATCGTAATGGGTGGTGTGATCGTCAAAGGTCAGGGTGTACGACCCTTTGTCGCCGTCATAGCTAACGCTGCTATATTCCCCGCTAAAGTGCGCGCCTTCTGGCAGGCCGTTGAGAGTCAGCGAGGTCAGGTGATCGCTGCTGTCTGAGCTATCCAGATTGACATCCAGATTCAGGGTCGCAGAGTGCGTAACCTCAGTGCTGCCGCCAAGGGTTGACGAAGGGCCATCACCAAAGACGACCCCTTCAATACCGTTCGCATTCCCGATCGGGTGCGAGCCATTTTCGGTATTGGTAATGTGCAGGTTATCGAAAGCGTTGTTCTGGTGATTCGCCGTATGATCGACGCCAGTTACGTTGTAATTCGCGCTGTCACCGTTAACAAAGATATAGTCTTTGCCTGCGCTGCCCCCAGCCGTACCCTGGTTGCCGCTAATGTTATGCACCGGGCGGAAATCATAGTGATCGTTCGACCAGTCACCCTGCTGGTAGTAGCCGCCGGTGTGATCGCCCACGACAAAGATATCGGTATGACCGGCCGAGCTGCCGTTCACATTACCGTGGCTGTCGTAGTAGTGGATCTGGCCCGGATTGCTGCATTCCGGCACGTGATCGCCTTTAATCGCGCCGTCCGGGCTGTCCGGCGTCAGCCAGACCTGCACGTTGTCGCCAATCGCGATAATGACGCCATTCTGCACATCGTAGCCGTTCGGATCTTCGCTACCGCCGTTGACATGCATCACGTTGTTATCAGACGCCTCTTCCGACTGGCTACCCGGTGTAACGTCTACCGTGAGATGAACATCAACGGCTTCGATACTGGTCACGGTTGCGGTCGCGTCTGCGGCTGGTGCCGCCTGAGCGCTGCTATCGGCGGTTGCTGCCGTATCGGGCTGCGCTGCGGCTGTGACGCTGGCAGTCTCTTCAACCGCGGTTGTGCCTGCATCATCAGCGGCTACGGCGCTGGCGTTATCCGGCGCTGTTGTGCCGGAATCATCCGTTGTGACAGCGTGTGCATCATCATGCGTGACATCATCCAGGGCCACGCTTTCTGAGACCGGATGCAGGGTATCGGCCGACGCGCTCTCCGTGCCGCTGGTCAATTGCCCACCTTCTTCGCCGTCGAAGGTGAAGTCGTGCTCGATCTGATCGGACGCCGTGGAGTCGACATCTATGGTGATCTCGCCGATATTGCTTTCACCTTCCGGCAGGGTAACCGTCACCTGGCCGTCGTAATGGGTGGTGCTGTCATCAAACGTCAGCGTGTAGCTGCCATGCTCGGGGTCGTAGGTTACGCTGGTATATTCGCCGCCAAATTGAGCCCCTTCCGGAAGACCATTGATCGTGATCGAGTTCAGATGATCGCTGCTGTCTGAACTTTGCAGATCCACATCGACGTTCAGCGTGACGGAGTGCGTCACATCCGTCGAGCCGCCCAGACTGGAAGAGGGGCCATCGCCAAAGACAATGCCTTCGATACCGTTCGCATTACCGATCGGGTGCGTCCCATTTTCCGTATTGGAGATCTGCACGTTATCAACGGAGTTGTTCTGGTGGTTATCCGGGTGATCGACACCCGAGACGTTGTAATTCGAGCTGTCACCGTTAACAAAGATATAGTCTTTGCCCGCTTCGCCCTCAGGCACACCCTGGTTGCCGGTAATGTTATTGACCGGACGGAAATCATAGTGATCGTTCGACCAGTCACCCTGCTGGTAGTAGCCGCCGGTGTGATCGCCCACGACAAAAATATCGGTATGACCGGCAGAGCTGCCGTTCACGTTACCGTTGCTGTCGTAATAGTGAATCTGACTCGGATCGCTGCATTTGGGAACGTAATCCCCCTGAATTGCGCCGTCCGGGCTGTCCGGCGTCAGCCAGATCTGCACGTTGTCGCCGATAGCAACAATTACTCCATTCTGTATGTCATAACCATTTGGATTACCGCTGCCGCCATTGATATGAATGACGTCATTGTCAGACGAATTATCCGTACTGTCGCCCGGCGTCACCGTTACAGTCAGATGCACATCCGAATCGTTGCCTGAATCGGAATGGTGATCGGCATCGGAGTCCGCATCGGCATCCGCATCGGCATCCGCATCGGCGTCGGCATCTGCGTCGGAATCTGCATCGGTGTCGGCATCCGCGTCGGAATCGGCATCAGCGTCCGAATCCGCATCGGAATCTGCGTCAGCGTCGGAATCAGCGTCTGCGTCAGAGTCCGCGTCGGCGTCTGAATCGGCATCGGAGTCCGCGTCTGCATCGGCATCGGAGTCTGCATCCGAATCCGCATCCGCATCGGCGTCCGCATCGGCGTCGGAATCTGCATCCGCATCCGCATCAGAATCAGCGTCGGCATCGGCATCGGCATCGGCATCAGCATCTGCATCAGCATCCGCATCGGCATCTGCATCCGCGTCGGCGTCGGCATCGGCGTCGGCGTCTGCATCCGAGTCGGCATCCGCATCAGCGTCTGCATCGGCATCTGCATCCGAATCAGCATCGGCATCGGCGTCAGCATCCGCATCGGCGTCAGAGTCAGCATCCGCGTCGGCATCTGCGTCCGCGTCGGAATCTGCGTCCGCATCCGCGTCGGAATCTGCGTCCGCATCCGCATCGGAATCTGCATCGGCATCAGAATCTGCATCTGCATCTGCATCAGCGTCAGCGTCTGAATCGGCATCCGAATCTGCATCGGC
>FOAY01000003.1:240648-241866 GCA_900109485.1 Kosakonia sacchari
GTCGGCATCCGCATCCGCATCGGAATCTGCATCCGAGTCCGCATCCGCATCCGCATCGGCGTCGGCATCCGCGTCAGCGTCGGAGTCAGCATCAGCGTCCGAATCCGCATCCGCATCTGCATCCGCATCCGCATCCGCATCCGCATCCGCATCGGCGTCGGAATCCGCATCGGCATCCGCGTCCGCATCAGCATCAGCGTCCGCATCAGCGTCTGCATCCGCATCCGCATCGGCATCAGCATCGGCGTCTGCATCAGAGTCCGCATCGGCGTCGGCATCCGCATCTGCATCGGCATCCGAATCTGCATCAGAGTCGGCATCAGCATCAGAATCTGCATCGGCATCCGCATCAGCATCTGCGTCTGCATCGGAGTCCGCGTCGGCATCCGCATCTGCATCAGCGTCTGCATCCGAATCGGCATCAGAATCTGCGTCTGCGTCGGCATCAGAATCGGAATGTTGATCAGAATCTGAGTCTGCATCGGCATCCGCGTCCGCATCTGCATCCGCGTCGGAGTCAGCATCAGCATCTGCGTCGGAATCTGCGTCGGAATCTGCGTCCGCATCCGCGTCGGAATCCGCATCGGCGTCAGCATCTGCGTCGGAGTCAGCATCCGCATCCGCGTCGGCATCAGCATCAGAGTCGGCATCCGCGTCTGAATCAGCGTCGGAATCAGCATCGGCATCGGCGTCGGCGTCAGAGTCTGCGTCGGCATCGGAATCTGCATCGGAATCAGCATCCGCATCGGCGTCCGCATCAGAATCTGCATCCGAGTCCGCATCTGCGTCGGCGTCGGCGTCGGCATCGGCATCGGAATCCGCATCGGCATCCGCATCGGCGTCGGAATCTGCATCGGAGTCCGCATCGGCATCGGCGTCTGCATCCGAGTCGGCATCGGCATCGGCATCGGCATCGGCATCAGCATCGGCATCAGCATCGGCATCGGAATCAGCATCCGCATCAGAATCCGCATCAGCGTCGGCATCGGCATCGGCATCGGCATCGGCATCCGCATCGGCGTCGGAATCCGCATCGGAATCTGCATCCGCGTCGGCGTCTGCATCGGAATCTGCGTCAGAGTCTGCATCGGCATCGGCATCGGCGTCCGCATCTGCATCTGCATCTGCATCCGCATCGGCGTCTGCATCAGCATCGGAATCTGCGTCCGAGTCTGCATCGGCATCGGCGTCCGCATCGGAGTCTGCATCGGCATCGGC
>FOAY01000003.1:242815-514654 GCA_900109485.1 Kosakonia sacchari
ATCTGCATCAGCGTCGGCGTCCGCGTCCGCATCGGAATCAGCATCGGCGTCGGAATCCGCATCAGCATCCGCGTCGGCGTCGGCATCCGCATCTGCATCGGCGTCCGCATCTGAATCGGCATCGGCATCGGCATCGGCATCGGCATCTGCATCAGCGTCTGCATCGGCGTCTGCATCCGCATCGGCGTCAGAGTCGGCATCTGCATCCGCGTCGGCATCGGCGTCCGCATCCGCGTCGGCATCTGCATCGGCGTCCGCGTCCGCATCGGAATCAGCATCGGCGTCGGAATCTGCGTCCGCGTCGGAGTCGGAGTCTGCATCCGAATCCGCATCGGCGTCTGCATCCGAGTCGGCATCGGCATCGGCATCGGCATCGGCATCAGCGTCTGCATCGGCGTCTGCATCCGCATCGGCGTCAGAGTCTGCATCGGCGTCAGAATCGGCATCGGCATCGGAATCTGCGTCCGAGTCTGCATCAGCATCCGAGTCGGCATCCGAGTCGGCGTCGGCATCCGCGTCGGCATCCGCGTCGGCATCCGCATCGGCATCAGAGTCAGCATCGGCATCCGCATCAGCGTCGGCATCGGAATCTGCGTCAGAGTCGGCGTCTGCATCAGCATCAGCGTCTGCATCGGCATCTGCGTCCGAGTCGGCATCGGCATCAGCGTCGGCGTCGGCATCGGAATCGGAATCGGCGTCAGCATCAGCATCAGCATCGGCGTCTGCATCAGCATCGGCATCAGAATCCGCGTCCGCGTCAGAGTCAGCATCCGCATCCGAGTCTGCATCGGAGTCCGCGTCTGCATCCGCGTCGGCGTCTGAATCGGCATCAGCGTCCGCGTCTGCATCCGCATCAGAATCAGCGTCCGCATCCGCATCCGCATCCGCGTCGGAGTCTGCATCGGCATCTGCATCTGCATCGGCATCCGCGTCGGCATCCGCATCGGCATCCGCGTCCGCGTCCGCATCCGCGTCCGCATCGGCGTCGGCATCTGAATCGGCATCGGCATCGGCATCGGCATCGGCATCGGCATCGGCATCGGCGTCGGCGTCTGCATCAGAGTCCGCGTCGGAATCTGCATCAGCATCAGCATCAGCATCAGCATCCGCATCCGCGTCGGCATCGGAATCTGCGTCCGCGTCGGAATCCGCGTCGGCATCCGAATCTGCATCAGAGTCGGCATCAGCGTCAGAATCAGCATCAGCATCGGCATCGGCATCGGCGTCTGCATCAGAGTCGGCATCCGCATCCGCATCGGCGTCCGCGTCGGCATCGGCGTCGGCGTCAGAATCGGCATCCGCATTCGCGCCAGCGATTTCGGGGCCTTGTTCGGATGCAGGAAGGCCTAATTCTTCACGCTGGGCGTCATCGGGATTATCAATTCCGGCAGTGGGGTATCCGGCGGTGGGATCAAGGATCTCGCCGGTAAGATCGAGAATGACGTGTGTATGGCTACCGCCTTCCTCGCCACCATCCGGCGCGGCGGGTGTGGCATTGGCATTCGGGCCTGCGGCAGGTGCTTCAAGGGTTTGCGTCGGATCCTGCCCGGCGGCAATCGCCTGCTGGATGGCTCCAACGTCCGTGGATGGGGCGTCGGATTCTGCGGTTAAAGCAACGTCATGGCTGTCCCAATGGGTATCACGGCCTAAATCGAGGGTTTTTCCATCGGATAAGGTAATCGAAATGGCGCCTTCGGCACCCGTATCTATTTGCTCTCCTTCCTGGATTGTGTCGCCTTCAACCAGCAGATGTCTGCTTCCGTCAGGGGAGGTCGCAAAGACTTGTCCTATAACTGTTTTTACGACCCCGACACTCATATAAATTAACCTCTTAAATACGTCAGATCTTTGCCGCTGAATAATCAGAAATGCATTTGTTAAATTAAATAGCCGATGCCCGAATAATTATATTCGGTATCGAAGTCATTATTTCTAAAGCGTTGTTTTAAAGATGGTGATTTTTCCTAAAATAAAATCAATAAGATTTCCAGGGAAATGTGATTTTTCCTAATGGTCATCTTATTTTAAGGCTGGAGATTATTCCTAAGATAAAAAAGAAATGTTATTTAAAAGTTATGTGATTTGTCCTAAAAAATAGTATTTATTATAAGTTGATGATTATTCTGAAAGTGAAAAGTAATTCAGAAGATCCCCTCATCTTCATCATCGATTAAACGTTCCAGCCCGCTGAGTGTAAGTCGCGCTTGCGAGCGATTAATCAGTTTGCTTTGCGCGGCTTGCGGCAGGTCGGTAATACTAATAATTCCTTTACTCATCAATACTTCAATAAGGTCCTCCAGCACACGAACCATTTCAAGATCGCTTTGCTGGAGCCGTTTAAGCGTCTCCTGATGCATGGCATGTATACGAATCCATTCGGTGATTTCTTGCGTATCTTCTTCGTGCTGTTCCACCATCCCCGCAAATGGCGTGGATTCTACTCGTGTAATGCGTCCTTCAGCATCGCGTTCGATGTAATGCATGCTTAACTCCTGTTGTAGTTATGATGTGACTATTAACTTATTGTTTCGACAATAAACCGGGCTCGCCGAAGTAACGACCCATTGCCCCATAGAGACCTATTTTATTGAGTATCGCTAATTCTCCGGATGTTTCCACTCGTTCAGCAATAAGCGGAAGATCGATTTGCCGGGTCGCCCAGTACATCGCTTCAATAAAAATTCTCTTGTCTTCTTCTGTATCAATAAGATGAATATAGGCACCGTCCACTTTTATCCAGGCCAGTCCCCATTGCGGTAAATTACCTATCAAATTGAATCTACCGCCAAAATGCTGAATACCCAGATGGCAACCCACGGCTTTAAGTTTATTAACCACTTCATTGACGCGTTCGGCATGGGGCAATTCATTTTCATCCAGTTCGAGTGTTAAGCGACTGGCCTGATTCGGCGCATTTTTTAACAGCTGTAATATCGCATCCAGTTTTTCGTCATTCGCTACGCTTTCACCGCTAATGCTCAGCGCCAAAGGGTAGGGGATATTTGTCATTTCACGTAATATTTGTTTAAGCATGACTAAATCCATGCGAAAGCTCAGTGAAAACCGATGAATCCAGGGCATAAAGTGCCCGGCAGGCGTTAATTCTCCATTATCCTCTTTTATTCGCGCCAGCACTTTATAGTGCAAAATACGCTGTTGATCGTGACAGGAAAATACCGGCTGCGCGAAAAGGATAAACTTTTCCGCACTCAATACTTTTTCGAGTTTGCTAAGCCACTGGTGATGGTTCTCCTCACCGTAACCCGTTGCTGTTAACCACGGGTCCGCTGCGAAATGTTTCTCCGTTTCGGCCTCCGCCAGCGCGTGATCGGCCTGCGCCAGCACCGCCTGTGGCGTGTCGCCCGCGCGAAACGTGACATGCGTGAAATAGGCCACGGGCGAGGTATCGCTCATCCCCGTATCGTTAAGCGCTTTCAGCCGCCGGGACAACGCGTTTTCCAGTTCTGGCGGTAGAAACTCGCCGGTCAGGAGAGCAAATTCACTGCCGCGGATGCGGGCCAGAAAACCCTTGTTGCGCAGGAAGCGTTTCTGCAGTTCACGCAAAATAGTGGCAATGGATTTCAGGAGTTCATCGGCTTTTTCGGCGCCGACGCGCTGATTCAATCCGATAAGATCCTGCACCCGCAGCAAAATAAGGTTTCCCTCTTTGCTCTCTTCGTCGCTCAGCAGTGATTGCAGTTTGATATCAAACGCGCGCCGGTTATTGAGTTCCGTCAGGCTATCGCGATAGGCGGCTTCGCGCAGGGATTCGGTGCGTTCTGCTTGCTCATGAAACAGGGCTTTCAGTTGCGAAACCATCATATTGCTGGCTTCGACAACACGCATCAGTTCCGGCGTTTTAGGCACATCGGTGACTTTACGAAACTCACGGTGGCAGATGGAGTGAGCCTGCTCAACAACGTTATTCAAAGGGCGCAGGCTGCGGTGCAACATGAACATCGCGCACAGGATGCACAGCAAACTGCACAGGCTTAACCACAGGAAACTGGCGACCATGTTGTTCCATAATCGGGCCACCGAAAACATCTGGTGGCTGACCACTTCAACACGTGCTGCCTGAATCCAGCCATCCATCACGATGGCATCGCCCACGCCTGGCCGCAGCCTCACCAGATGAGTGAACCACCGTGGAACATTGGCGCTTTGCGGCGTGCCTTTTCGCTCAATTAACGTCTTCCCACTCTTCACATCGACCAGGCGAATACTGTAGAAATAACCGCTGTCAAAAATGGAATCGACCATCAGCTCAATCACTGCCGGGTCGTCAATATGGCCCGTCAGCGCAACGCCCAGCGCGGTCGCGGCATCCTGAGCGTGAGAGTTCAACTGATTGCTGTACTGCTCACGTGAGCTTTCAAGCGTGATAACGTAATTTCCGCATAAAAGAACCAATGTAAACAGACAGATGCCGATCAGCAGCTGCTTATACAATGACATGGTAATCTCCTATTCTTGAATGACAAATCCTTCCGCACGCATTCTTGTGAGAAGATCCTGCCAGCGGGATAACCGCTTACTGTCGCCGACACGTTTATTTCCCCCGGCTCCCGGCAGCCATAACCCCTCGCCGTTAAATGCATAAACCGGCAGAAGATCCGGGCGCTGCGTGGCGGGCAAAATCGCGGTATTCAAATTATCCAGCACCAGCGGTATGGCGTCCGGCTTGGCATACCACGTCACGACCATATGCGCCTGGTTCAGTTTTATTGCTTTAACATAGGTGATGCGTAACTGGCTGGCAGGTACGCCAATTTCCCGCAATGTGAAATATTTGGCTAACGCATAATCCTCGCAGTCGCCTTCACCTTTACGTAAAAATTCAATCGGTGTTGCCCAGTAGTCTTCCTTTCCCCAGACCAGTTTGTCATCGCGAAAAAGCATGCGTTGATTAAAAAACTGGTTCACACGATTCAACTTTTCTTTAATCGATTCCTGCGGCGGGTTATTCACCAATAGTGCCCATTGATCAATGCGTTGCTGAGCCGCGGGCGTCGTTGCGCCATATAACTGCCGGGTGCGGGAATTAATGGCATTGAAATCCCATCCGGCGGCCAATCCGCCGGGAGAAAACAGAAACACAAGCAACAACCAGAAGCACAAATATCGCTGCCTGCCGTGGCCTGCTCTGGTTGAGTAGGAGCGCTCGTTCATAAGTCACTACTAAGGGGCAGAATGTTGTTCAGTATGATGCGCGGCTTGTTGCTGCCAGTATTTTCGATAGGCGATGTAACCTGAAAGATAGTGTTCGACATCATCAATCCTGACCCGATAGCTGTGGTGGCGAATAAAAAAACTGCCAACGATACGCGATGGATTTTTAAAAAACATCGCCAGTTCCGGCCAAAAAAAACCATTAGCCAGATAGCGGGCGCGAGTTTCCAGCGCCAGAGAGAATTTTTCAGGATCGTGTTCGTTTAACAAATGCCGGTGCTCAGATTCCGCCAGTCGGGCAATCATTTTTGCCGCCGCCATCATCAGTTCCAGCAATGTTGGATAGGTTGTGATCCGGTTCAGTACAAAATCAAGATGGCCATGTACGTTGTCAAGGCCAAACTGGTAATAACGTTCAAGCGGACGATAGAGTGTCAGCTCATTCACGCAGTAGCTTAACCAGTGATCGTGTGCCTGCCAGTGCCGCTGAGCGATAAAATAATCCATCGCCCGTTCAACGCAGGAAAGCCAGCGCGGATCGCGGGTAATTCCGTACAGGCGCATCAGCGCAAAGGCGGCTTCGCCATCATAATAGATAATGCGATGCTCAGCTTTTAGTGATAAATCAGAGGAATGCAAGACATGCACAAAAGCGCCGGTTTGCGGATCCTGCATATAACAAATGCCATTCGCCAGCCGGTTCATCTGCGCAAGATAGCGATTATCGGCGGTGAGTTCGGTATATTTTGCCATCGCCAGGATGCAAACCGCGTTACCGCCCAGCTTGATTTCATTACCGCTATCGACAAGAAAATCCGCGCTGCTGCCATCGGGCAGTTGATAGTTTTGAATCAGTTCATCGCTCAGGTTTTTCAGGGCGCGTTCGATAGCCCTTCGCTGATCATCGTTGCGGCTCACCTCCCAGCCCTCAAGCAGGGCATAGGTCGAACTGGCGTGGCGTAACGTGTTGTAGGTGGGGATCCGGCGATCAAAACAGGGAAACCAGCCATATTCATACTGGCCGTCAGGTTTTATCTGGCGCGCCAGATAATCGGTGGCCGACAGGATCATCGTCTCCAGTTCATCCTGCCAGTGCGTTAGCTGACGATAACCTGAGTTTCGCCCCTGAGATTCAATGGGCAGTCGCGTTTTGCCGTCGGAAAAAAGCGCTCTGGTTTTGAAGCGCCAGATCGGCCGATCCGCCTCCTGCGGCCAGTCAAATCGCGCGCCAAAACGCTGCCGGGTAAAGTGTGCCAGATTGGCACTATTGGGCGTCGCGACGCCCTGTTTTCCGTTATACAGCAGCGCGTTGGCAGCAATTTCTTGTTCCAGAACGGCATAGTTAAAGGCGGGATCGAAACTTAAACCCCAACGAAAATAGTTACGTTTGGTCGTCGCCAGCTTCTCCTGCAATGTCTCCCAACGCAGTTTTTCAACCTGTTCAACGATATCAACGCGCAGCCAGGTCATGTCTGCTTCCCGGATACCACATAACTGTTGCAATACAGCGGCTCCGTTCTGCCATGCTTCATCGAAACGCTGGCCGCGCCCGCACGCAACCTGCGCACGGCTTTTACCCTCGCTGGCGCTGAAAAAAATAACCCAGCCAGGTGAGGGGGAGGAAAGCGTGCTAATATCCAGTTGTTCTGCGGCGGGCTGTATATGTGTAAGTAATTGATGAAGCGACATTTGGCTCCCCGTTAATTTTTAGCGCCAGCAACATCTATTCTTAATAATTTCAGGTTTATACCCTGCAATTGTAGCAGCCTATTGTTCTGGTTCTGGGGACAAATATGTCATTTCAACTGCGTATCGGAATAATCACATTATTTTTTTTATCCGTTTCTGTTTATGCAGATATACCCTTGTTATGGAATCAAAAAGCCATTAGCAGTCATTGTCCCATTACCGCTGATGAAGTCTGGGTAAAATATGATGGCGGAGTTGACTGCATCCGCTATTTTGCAGGTGGAAATATGCAGAATGCACCTCTGGTTGTGGTGGTATTTCTGGGCGATCGCGTGCCTTTTATCAAGCGCGATCCTGAAACTATTCCGGCAAATACCGCAACGGCACAACGAAAAATTGCACAAAAATTCAGTATACGAACCGGCTTACCGGTCGTTATTGTTGCCAGACCAGGAACATACGGTTCCAGCGGTAATCATTATAACCGTCGGCAACGTGCTGAATTTCTGGCGTTAAACGCCACGCTGGACAGGCTGCGCCAACAATACAATATCGGGCAGTTTATTTTGACTGGCCATAGCGGCGGCGCAACTGCGGCTTCAGCATTATTAACGCTCGGGCGTAATGATATTCGTTGTGCAATTTTAACTTCAGGGGCATGGGATCTTCTTAATCGGGCAGAAGTGCTGCGTAAAGAACGTGGTGAGCGCAGCGATGCGGGGAAGGATATTACCGGCCTGGTTAATCCTTATGATCCGCTCTATCACATTGATAATATTCCTCCTGACCCGCAGCGTCAGATTCTGATCATTGGCAATCTTCAGGATCAAATCACCCCCTTTGAACTTCAGGTTAAATTTGCACGCGCATTGCGTGATAAACATCATCGCGTCGCTTTAATCGAATCGCCTGCATATCCCCCTGAATATCATAATCTTAAAGGCAACCAAGAGCTAAAGTATGTTAAACAATGCAAATCAGCGGGGATGGCAAAGCGCGGAGCTTGAGCGTTTGCTTGGCAGTAAATGGCACGTACAGCCTGGCGCAGAGTGGCGGGCAGATAATATTGCACTGACCATGGTCGATACCAAAAAAAATAACGGTAAATGTTTATTTATCGCGATGGATGAAAAAACCTGGCATGCCGGTTCCGGGAATACCGGTATTTATGCGGGCTGGAAAGATACTCATGAAGTATTAAAAAATAATTATCATCACTTCTGTGGCGCAATTGTTCAGCATCATCTTGCGGAGCTTCCTGACGGGTTTCCGCAAATGGTTGTGGAAAATACCTATGATGTATTACCGATTCTCGCCGATGAAGCACGCCGTCGGATGAACGGAAAAATTATCGCTATCACCGGTACGGTAGGGAAATCATCGACAAAAGATTTATTACATATGTTGCTGGCGGAGGAGGGTTCCACGATTGCGACACAAGGAAACCATAATACCCGAACCGGAACAATGGTAAGCCTTGCACGCTGTATTACCGATCCGCAATATGTGGTGCTGGAAGTGGCTATTTCCGCATTATGGATGCAGTCTGGCGGCGCGGGTACGCGAATCAAACCCCATATTGTTATCATCACGGAAATAGGTATGACGCAGGTGGGCCGTTATGTGAAAACATTGCGTGATACTGCACGTTTTAAAACACGGTTATGCAATGCGATTTTACCTGGCGGCTATGCGATATTAAATCGTGATATGGATGAATATGATTTTGTGGCTCAGGACGCTATTCGCTACGGCGCCCGCGTAATCAGTTATGGTTTTCATCCGCAGGCGGATGTTCCTGTCACGAATTATGCCGCGGAAACAGACCACTCAATAATAGAAATTTTATTCAACGGCACGGCAATTAAATATCAACTGAATGTGCCGGGAAAAGGCATGGCGAGAAATTCAGTTGCTGCGCTGATTGCCATTCATTTGTCAGGTGGCGATATCAATAAAGCGGCCGGGCGTATTGCAGATTACCGTAATCATAAAAATAAATTACAAACCGGGACAATGGCGCTGCCCGGCGGCGGTTCGGTGACGCTGATTGATGATAACTATAACGCCACGCTGACCTCGATGTGCAATGCCTTTGAGGTCGCCTCCCTGTATCAAATGCGTCCTGGGCAACGGCGTGTTGCGGTTCTCGGGCGGCTGGCAACCCTCGGCGAACTGGCTAAAGAGAGCCATATTGCACTGGCGGAGCCCCTGCTGCGGGCCGGTTTTGATCGGGTCTGGCTGCATGGCGAAGAGATGCGGGATTTGATGGCAGCGTTGCCTGCCGGACGGGTCAGCGGCCATTTTACCCAGGTTGACGAAATGGCTGAAAGCGTGATGGCCGGGCTGAAGGCGGGGGACGTGGTTCTGGTCAAAGGCAGCGTCAGCGATTCTGATTTCCATCATATTGTCAGCCGCATGAAAAGTATCAGCCGTCGTGCAGCGCCAGCGTTAAAGGCAGGCCAGACGGCGGGTGTGTTGATCAATCTTTCCCGCGGTGAGCAGGTTGTGTCGCGCCATGCTGATGCGGTTTTCGAACCCTTACATTTAAGTCATCTGTTACTCATTACGCAACTTGCCGCCCGGCAGAACAAAGACAAGGGCGCGCTGACCACCCCAATCACCGCGAAAACGGTGCCTGCCGGTATTTTGCAAAAAGGCCCGGCATTGGGGCTGGAAGCGGGGCAAGAGTACAGCGTGAAATGCTTGCTGCAGGCGATGATCATTCACAACGCCAGAGATGCCGCCGTTAACCTGGCGCACCATCTGGCTGGTGATACGGCGGCGGCGCTTTCGCGCGTGCAGGCGCAGGTAAAGGCGCTGGGGATGGCGCAGACGCAAATCAGTAATGTGTCGGGGCGGTTGTGGCGGCAACAGCAAACAACGGTGCAGGATATTGCGCGGCTGGTCCGCCATTTTTACCAACATTTCCCTCACTTTCTGCACTGGTTTGCCGAAAGCGAAATGGTGTCTGGCGAGCGCCTGTACCGCAAGAGCAGCAATATTCAGGCCGCTGGCCGCGCCAGCTACAGTTATAGCTCCGGCGGTACGCCGCGCTGGGGATTTGCCATTCATCGCCACGGCGGTGAGTTATGGCTGGCCTGTGCCGCCGGTGCAGATGATGCTTTTCATCTCGACTATTTGTTGGATGAATTGTTAGCGCAGGCGGAAGGAGAGGCAACGGCGGTTAATGATCAGCAGATCATCACCTTCGATAAAGACGCCATTACGGTGGCGCTGCTGGGCGACACCTATTGTGGCGAGTGGTACACGCGCCAGCGTCAGCGCCGCGGCATCGATGATGGGCTGCAACGCTATGGTTACGATCACGCGTTCCTCGGCATCGCGCCGCTACTGGCGGGGAGCGACCTGACGATCGCGAATTTTGAAGCGGCGCTCACCGAGAGCACGCAGGGCACGCTGGCGGGGCGTAAACCCTTTTGCCTTACCGGCGATCCGCTCGCGACAACGGCGACCTTAAAAAATCACGGCATTGATGCTGTGACGCTGGCAAACAATCATGCGATGGATGCGGGGATCGCCGGGCTACGCCGCACACTGGATGCCTTTTCGCAGCAGGGCATATCGACGTTTGGCGCGGGAATGAATGCCGCACAAGCGCATGCGCCATTAACGCTGGCGATCAACGGCAGGCGTTTTAAATTTTTCAGCGCTTACTGGTTTCGGCAATACATGGAACAGGATTGCGCTTTCTATGCGCATCCGCGCCGCGCGGGCGTTGCCTGTATCAGTGGCGGATTAACGGAAAAGCTGCGCGCGGAAAAACGCAGCGACGATCCGGCAACGCTGATTGTGCTGGCTCACTGGGGACAAGATTATCAATGGACACGCCCACAGCAGCGCCAGCTTGCACAGCGGCTGATGGATGCCGGCGCCGATCTGATTATTGGCTCCGGCCCGCATATTCCCGGCGATATCGTGCGCACAGCGCAAGGCTGGGTACTCTACAGCATTGGTAATGGCGTGTTCAACAGCAACGGAGAGTATCAGTCGCGCGGAATGCCGCCGTACGGTTTTATCGTGCGCTTGTCCTTAGGCGGTGCGCAGCCTGCGCTGGAATTACAGCCCATTTTTACCGATAACCAGCAAACATTCTGGCAGCCCCGGCCAGTGAGCGAAACTGAGTTCGAAAATCTCATTACGATTTTGCGCGAACAGGGAACGCTCATTACAGAACAACCGCAGCAAGAGGGCGCGTGGATTAAACGCCAGAAAAATGCTCGCCCGGTAATTGTGTTGCCGCTGGATGCCCGATTCGCCGGACGTTAATAACAGGCCTGGCGAAGAAGAGGGGGAAAAGAGGTCGATCACAATTAAGACGGGAGCGAATATCGAATAACGTGGCGTGGAGAAGCAAATAAACACCCGTCGGTATTAAATCGGTGTTTTGAAGCAGAAATAAAACCCGTGTTTCCACGGGCGAAGCCGATTTAATACAATTTTTGTTCGATATGTTCCCCGGCATCAATAACCCGGAAGATTTTCCATTGCCCGTCTTCCTTGCATGTCCAGACTTGCAGATGCGCCAGCTTGTTATCTTCTATACCCAGCCAGACATCGAGCTTCAGATTATCCCCATCAGGGTACGCCGGAGAAACTTTCAGGCGTGGGATCCACGCCGGATCATAATCCTGGCTGTAGGTGAAATAGTCGGCTCCCAGTAACTCCTGTTCAGGCATATTATAGATAGCTGCAATGCGGGCCAGTAATTTACCGGAGACCCACTTGTGCATTTTCTCCATTTTGACCATTTCATCCGGCGGTGTTTTATCTAATTCATGCAGATAAAAGGTATAGAATTCCGTAATATTTTTCTGCACGTCGGTGGCAGTATTTGCGCTGACGAAGGGCAGATAACACGCGAGCAATAATGAGATTATTAAACGCATCAGTTCTTCCTGTAGATAGTATAAGAAGGGTGAAGTCTGCGATAACCCGGCCCCGGATACATGTCTCGTTGTTTAAAATCTGAGTACCATGTTTTACCATCAAACATGGTCATATGTCCGATACCGTTCCCCCCAATATAGGGTTGAATGATGGCAACATCGCCTTTCTCTGGTGTTGCCGTTTGCGGTAAGGCGACAAATCCAGCTTTCAGCAATGAGTCGCCATAATCTTTCGCATACCGCGTTTGTATAAGGTTGATGCCGCCAGCAGCTATCGCCAGTCGAGTGTATTTTGCACATTCAGACCGGGATTTTGTGCCTGCATGTTTCACCAGATAATCCACCGCAGCAGATTTATCCCATCCCATAAAATTCCCTTTGAAAAAATGAAAACCACAAGATAACAAGGCGTTGTCATGCTACATCGGGCTATTTTTCACGGAATAAGATTTATCCTGGTTGAGAAGGAGAGAGGCAGGAAAACCGCCTGGTGTTCTGCGTTGTTCGGTCGTGGAAGGATGGCGAGCCAGGTTTGTTCAGATAAGAGGTAAATGCGTAATTATTGCAATCAAGAATAATTCCTATTAACGTTTGTCCCGTTCATTTCACCTTTCAGCCTGGCAGCGAAGACTGCGGTGCTGAAGCACAGGGAGTATGCGTAATGCATCGTCGTTTGTATGCCGCGCGCCTGGCGGCGCTGATCGTGCTGCTGCTTTGCTCGAAAACCGTTTTTTCACGACCGGATATGACCCCGCTCGGGCCGAATATCGCCGATAAGGGTTCGGCGTTTTACCATTTTGCGGTCAATACTTTTGATTCCGCCGACGGCAAGCGGCATTACAAAGTGTGGACCGCAATACCGAAAAAAAATCCTCCTGCGGCCGGTTATCCGGTGCTGTATCTGCTGGATGGCAATGCGGTAATGGACAGGCTTTCGGAGCCGTTGTTACAGAAATTGTCAGAACGCGATCCGCCGGTGCTGGTGGCAGTCGGTTATCAAACCGAGCTGCCTTTTGATCTGGCAGCCAGGACCTACGATTACATACCTGCCGCAAAAGGGGAGCCGCAAAATCTGCGTGGCCGCCAGGGCGGCGGCAGCGCGCTTTTCCGTCAGTTGCTGGAAACCACCATTGCACCGCAGGCCGAAAAAGGCATTGCGGTAAATCCGCAGAAACGGGCGCTGTGGGGGCACTCTTACGGCGGGTTATTGGTGCTGGAGAGCTATCTCATGTCGGGATTTTTTAACGCTTATTACTCGGCTGTACCTTCACTGGAGCGAAACAATTTTACGTTGCTCAAGGCGATGGACAGGTTGCCAAAAGCGACATTCAGCCATAAATCGCTGTGGTTTCTCGAAGGTGATGGCGACCGCAAGGCCAATGATGAAAACGCCACTTCCGGTGTGCTGAACGCTATACAACATAGGGTTTCCCGCCTGCGCGCTGACGGTTTGCCGGTTACGTATTTGCTCTATCCGGGGCTGACGCACGGCGCGATGTTTGACACGTCGATGAAGGCGGCAATATGGCATCTGTCCGGGGAGGCGCTGCCTGCATCGCATTAAAAAAGGCCGCACCTGCGGCCTTCGCTTTATCTAGCTGCGGCGTGAATGAGTTCAAAAATCATGGCCGGAATGCAGTCATCTTTGATGAATTCTTTGAGCGCTGCGGTGTTCTCTTTGAAATACGCCAGCATGTTATCCACCGCCTGCGCTTCATCTTCCGCATCGGTTTCAAACGGCATTTTATGCAGGCCTTCTGCTTTTATTTGTTGTAAATCTGCAGCAGAGAGCCTCTTTTTTTCGTAGACATTAACGGTAATGTCATTCGAGTAGAACAGCCAGGTTTTTATGATATTTTCCTTACTCTCTTTCCTTTAAATATTGCAGGATTTACGCACTGCAACCAATAATCACCACGCCCACTTTATGGCACGTTTCGTCATGGTTTTTACCGCGGCATTTGCAGATCCAGACCGGTTCATGGTGAATAGAGTAAAAGGGTGAATAATGCTGATCAAGCGCGTCGCCTGCCCGTTTAACGCTGAGCGGGCTGAAATCCCGGTAAAACCCGATGCTCCAGACAGAACGCTGTTTTTGGCCGGTTTTCTTGAAGTGAGAACTGACGATTTCATCGTTTTTCAGTAAATCCTTCCACATATTATTGATGAGCGCAGTGGGCCTTTTATTGAGTTTGAATTCCAGGTAGATAAATTTATCCAGTCGCGTTCGTTGTTTGCGAAAAATCAAATCAACAAACATGTGCTGACGCCCCGTTTGATGTCGTTGATCCGCTGTGGCTCTGACTTCTCGCCTGGCTTTATACTTTAAAATATGTTCGAGATAATACTCAAATTCAATTTGAAACCACTTTTCCCAGTCATTAGTGCCTTTGTCTAATATATGAGAAAGTTTTGTTTTTGTATTTTTATCGGTGAGGAAAGCCTGAAGAGATTCTTTCACCGTATTGAAATCGTTGCTGCTCACAGACGCATTCCTTTAGCGACAAAAAATAAATGTGGAAAATTATAAGGTAGCGTGAAAAATTTACAATACACCCAATTATGGCGGGGGATATCCGCCGTTAATTTTAATTAAGTCAGGCATAAATTTTTATGCGCAGGAAATTAAACAAGCTGAGGAAAGATGACCCGGGTCCTGCATTACCAGCCATATTCCGAATTCTGCTTTCCTACACCATCCCATTATTACCATGGCGCAAAAACGCCGGGCGCTGGTTCAGCCGCGCAAACCACGCGTCGATAGCCGGAACCTCCGGATGTTCAAAAGGCGTCATTTTCCAGCGGTTCACCGACAGCCCCAGCACGACATCCGCCAGCGTAAAGGTCTCACCTGCGGCAAAGGCGCCGGTGCGTTGCAGTTGCTGCTCCAGAATGGAGATGCAGTGGTTCCACTCTTTGATACCCGCCTCAATGGCTTTTGCATCGTTAAAGGCCGGGTTTTTGCGCGCCAGCGCGGGGAAGACATAGCGCCAGGCGTTGTTAAACTCGGTGGCCTGCCAGTCCATCCAGTGCTCTACAATGGCGCAGGCCTGCGGTTCGGCAGGCAGCAGATCGCTGCGCCCCGTTTTACGCGCCAGGTAGCGGCAAATCGAGTTCGATTCCCACAGCACAAACTCATCATCCAGCAGGACCGGCACCATGGCGTTCGGGTTCAGTGCGCGGAAGGCGTCGGTCTCAGTCGAGGCAAAACCGCTGCCGTAATCTTCCTGTAAATAATCCAGCCCCGCTTCCTCGCAGGTCCACAACACTTTACGCACATTGATAGAAGAGGTTTTGCCAAGGATTTTGAGCATATACAAACATCCGTCTGCGTGATTAATCGTTTAAAAACAATACACCAGCCGAATGCATTTCCGCCACTGGTGCCGCAGCACCAGCGTGGTGCAGTGCCTTGTTGTGGCTCACCAAAACAGGGATAGCGTAACGCAACAAATCGCTAACGTTATGACGATAAAGCAAAAACAATCTGGCACAGTGCTTGCAAAAGCGAGAAAGCAGTGCAACACACAATTTGAAAATAGCTGGCTAGGGTTCCGGTTCACTTCGGTGAATGTCTGGTCCAAGAGCTGGCGACCTCTGCGAGGTTACACGGCGGGACAAAAACCCGGGAGACAGCAGCACCAATGGGTGTCGCGCTGCCCCCTAACTTTGTGCCAATCAGAGGTCAAGAATGAAGAAATCTCCATTGTTCCGCTCTCTTGTGTTGTCGCTGGCGATGCTGGTCAGTCTCCCCACCTTTGCCGCCGTGAAAAAAGAGTTCAATGTCTGCTGGACTATCTACGCCGGATGGATGCCGTGGGGCACCATCAGCAGTAGCAAAATCATTGATAAATGGGCCAGCAAATACGGTATCAAAATCAACGTCGTGCAACTGAACGACTATATCGAATCCATCAACCAGTACACCGCCGGCCAGTTTGATGGCTGCACCATGACCAATATGGATGCACTGACCATTCCGGCTGCGGGCGGCGTTGACAGTACGGCGCTGATCCTCGGCAGTTACTCCGAAGGCAACGACGGCGTCGTGCTGAAAGGCGAGGGCAAAACCCTCAACGATTTGAAAGGGATGAAAGTCTACCTGCCAGAACTCTCTGTTTCCCACTATCTGCTGGTGCGCGGGCTGGAAAAAGCCGGGCTGGCGGAGAAAGACGTCACCGTGGTGAACACCTCCGATGCGGATATTGTCTCGGCGTTTGGCACGCCAAACGTGCAGGCTGCCGTCGCCTGGAACCCGCAGCTTTCCGTGATTAAAGCCACGCCGAAAACCACCGAAGTCTTTAGCTCCTCGCAGGTGCCGGGCGAGTTGATCGACATGATGGTGGTCAACAGCGCCACCCTGAAAGATAACCCGGCGCTGGGTAAAGCGCTGACCGGCGCATGGTATGAAATGATGGGGCTGATGAAAGCGCAGGACGCCACGTCGCTCAATTCGATGGCCGCCGCTTCCGGCACCGATCTGGCCGGTTACAAGGCGCAACTGAAAACCACTCACCTGTTCTATACCCCGGCGGACAACATTGCTTTTGTGACGTCAGCGGAGCTGGCGAAAACCATGCAACGCGTTGCGTCATTCTCCTTTGAGAAAGGCCTGCTCGGCGATGGTGCGCAGAGCGCGGATTTTATCGGTATGACCTTCCCCGGCAATGTCACGCAGGGCGATGCGAATAACGTGAAACTGCGCTTTGACGACAGCTTCGTGAAGATGGCCGCTGCCGGCAAGCTGTGATAACTGACGGAGTTCGCCATGCGACAAATTAATCGCCATCCCACCCCCGGCATGCGGACGCTGCTGATCCTGCTGCCTTTCGTCCTGCTGCTGGCCGCCTATTTTATGGGCTCGGCAGTACGGATGGAGGCCAACCCGCAGGACAAGCTGCTGCCCGGCTTGCAACAGATGCTGGACGCACTCTCACGGATGGCGTTTACCCCGGATAAACGCAGCGGCGAATACCTGTTCTGGATGGACACGCTGGTGAGCCTTGGCCGCTTGCTGATGGGCCTGGCTATCGCCTCGGTGATTGGTCTGTGCATCGGCATCACCGCCGGTGTTTTCCCGCTGTGGCGGGCGTCGTTGTCGCCGCTAATGACGGTGCTGTCGATGATCCCGCCGCTGGCGATTTTACCGGTGCTGTTTATCGTTTTTGGCCTCGATGAGCTGTCGAAAGTGATGCTGATTGTCATTGGCATCACGCCGATGCTGGCCCGCGATCTGGAGCAGCGCGCCTGTGAAATTCCGGCGGAGATCCTGATCAAAGCGCAAACCCTCGGCGCCAATAGCTGGACGCTGGTGCTGCGGGTGGTGCTACCGCAGTTGCTGTCGCGCCTGCTGATGTCGCTGCGTCTGCTGCTCGGTTCGGCGTGGCTGTTTCTCATCTCTGCGGAGGCGATCTCCTCAACCGCCGGGCTGGGCTACCGCATTTTCCTTGTCCGTCGCTATATGGCGATGGACGTCATTATCCCGTACGTCCTGTGGATCACGTTGCTGGCGTGGCTGATGGATCTGGCGCTGCGTCAGTTACACAAAACCTGTTTTCCCTGGGCGGAAGGAGGGAAGGCATGAGCTTTATCACTATCGACAATATCTGGCAGGAGTACGGCGACCATGTGGTGCTGGAGCGCCTGAACTTGCAGGTGAAAGAGGGGGAGTTTTGCTCGATGGTCGGCGCGTCCGGCTGCGGCAAATCAACCTTTCTGCGCCTGCTGCTCGGCCAGGAAAAACCGAGCCGCGGCGTTATCACGCTGGAGGGTAAACCGCTGAGCGCCGAACCGGACAGCAGCCGTGGCGTCGTGTTCCAGCGCTATTCGGTGTTCCCGCATCTCACAGTGCTGGATAACGTCGCCATCGGCCTCGAACTGCCGCAATCCCCGCTCTTTGGGCGACTTTTTGGCGCGAAAAAACGCGCCGCCCGCGAGCAGGCCAGAGAATTGCTGGAAAAAGTCGGTCTTGGCCACGCGCTGAAGAAATATCCGGCGCAGCTCTCCGGCGGTATGCAACAGCGTTTAGCCATCGCTCAGGCTTTCATTATGCAACCGCGCGTCCTGCTGCTGGATGAGCCGTTTGGCGCGCTTGACCCCGGGATCCGTAAAGAGATGCATGCGCTGCTGCTGCAACTGTGGAGTGAAACACGCATGACGGTCTTTATGGTGACCCACGATCTTTCGGAAGGCTTCAATCTCGGCACCCGCCTGCTGGTGTTCGACAAGGTGCGTATTGATCCGCAGGCGCCCAACGCTTACGGCGCACGCATCACCTATGACATCCCGCTCAACGAAACGCGGCTCTCCGCGATGAGCGGCGCGAAGCCCGATAACGTCTACGCGTTAAGGAGATAATCCTGTGAACCCAACTTCTGTTCTTCGCGACGAGATCCTGCCTGGTGGCGGTCATCTCTCTTTTATCCTCAAACGCGGGCAGATCCTGCGCATGACCGACATCGAAGGCGGCGCAAATGTCAGCCTGATGATGCTCAGCGCCCATGAAAAAAGTGAGCGCCTGAACCTGCCGGATACCCTGAAAGGCCAGCACACCGCACGCCTGACGGCCGGGCACTGTTTCTACTCGGATATGGGGCGCGTGCTGGCGGGCATCACCGCCGATACCAGCGGCTGGCACGATCCCTTTGGCGGCGTGCTGAACGCAGCCGAAGTGGCGGAAAAGTACGGCCAGGGGCGCTACCAGGAGCTGCGCAACGGCTTCTTCCGTAACGGTGCGGATAACCTGCTGGTGGAGATGGGCAAGTGGGATCTCAACCTCGAAGATCTGCTGATGGTGGTTAACTTCTTCAGCAAAGTGTCGGTTGATGACAACGGCCTGTTCACCTTCCACAGCGGCCATTCTCAGCCGGGAAGCTATGTTGAACTGTTTGCGCCGATGGATGTGCTGGTGGTGCTGACTGCGTTGCAACATCCGATGGACCCTTCCCGCGAGTACGCGCCGCGCCCGGTACAACTGAGCTGGCGGCAGGCCGACGATGAGCAGGCGATGATCAATGCCCTGCTGACGCGTCCGGAAAACAGCCGCGCCTTTACTAATACCCAACTTTTCGCCCTGTAAGGAGCCGCACGATGACTGTTGCCAGCGAAAAACAAGCCCAGCATGCCGTTTTCCGCCATGTGATCCCGGCGGGCGAACCGTATCTGTTTGAAGTGAAAAAAGGCCAGACGCTGCGCCTGCTGGATCTGGAAGGAAACCAGGCCATTGATACGCTGTTCTACAACGCGCAGAATCCGCGCGAACGCTACGATGCCCAGCGCACGCTGCGTCGGCAGAACAACGCCTATCTCACCAGCGGCAGCGTACTGTACTCCAACCTTGGCAACCCGCTGTTGACCATTGTCGCCGATACCTGCGGTCGCCACGACACCCTCGGCGGCGCCTGCGCGCAGGAGAGCAACACCGTGCGTTACGCGCTGGATAAACGGCACATGCACAGTTGTCGCGATAACTTCCTCTGCGCCTGCCTGCACGATGGCCGCCTGCAAAAGCGCGACATTGGCGCAAACATCAACTTCTTTATGAACGTGCCGGTAACGCCGCAGGGCGGGCTGACGTTTGAAGATGGCATCTCCGCGCCGGGGAAATATGTCGAACTGCGCGCCGAGTGCGATGTGATTGTGCTGATCTCCAACTGCCCGCAGCTCAACAATCCATGTAATGGCTGGAACCCGACGCCTGCGGAGGTGCTGGTATGGAACTGACGCCAACTCGCTGGCAGCGCCTGCGCCTGGCGCTTTACCACCTCTGCGCGGTACGCGCCGGACGCATCCTGCTGTAATTGCCTTTTCCCCATGGACGACCATGCGGTGAGCCAATGTTCGGCGGGACGACCCGCCACGATTGAGTCTGACCTATGTTTACGAAACTCCTGATCGCCAACCGCGGGGCGATTGCCTGCCGCATCCTGCGCACCTTGCGTGCCATGAAGATTGGCGGCGTTGCCGTCTATTCCGATGCCGA
The DNA here is from genome assembly GCA_900109485.1 of Kosakonia sacchari. Taxonomy (GTDB): domain Bacteria; phylum Pseudomonadota; class Gammaproteobacteria; order Enterobacterales; family Enterobacteriaceae; genus Kosakonia; species Kosakonia sacchari_B. The sequence goes on from FOAY01000003.1 coordinate 262,568, forward strand.
TATCAGCAGCCTGCATATCCGCGAGGCCGACGAAGCGATTAGCCTCGGCGACGGCCCGGCAGCAGGCACCTATCTGGTGACGGAAAAAATCATTGCCGCCGCCCGTGAGAGTGGGGCACAGGCTATTCATCCCGGCTATGGTTTCCTCTCTGAAAACGCGGCCTTTGCCGAAGCCTGCGAAGCGGCAGGCATTGCCTTTGTTGGCCCGACACCTGCGCAACTGCGCGTTTTCGGCCTGAAACATACCGCCCGCGCGCTGGCGAAAAAACAGGGCGTGCCGATGCTGGAAGGCAGCGAACTGCTGGCGGATGTGGATGAAGCGCTGCGCGCCGCAGAAATCGTCGGTTACCCGGTGATGCTGAAAAGCACGGCGGGCGGCGGTGGCATTGGGATGCGCGTTTGCACGACGGCGGCCGAATTACACGACGCATTTGACGCGGTGGTGCGGCTGGGGAAAAATAACTTCAGCGACGCGGGCGTATTTATTGAGAAGTACATCGCCCGCGCCCGCCATCTGGAAGTGCAGATCTTCGGCGATGGCGCAGGCGAGGTGATTGCCCTTGGCGTGCGCGATTGTTCCGTGCAGCGCCGCAACCAGAAAGTGCTGGAAGAGACGCCTGCACCAAACCTGCCTGCGGGCATGGAAGACGCGCTGTGCAGCGCGGCCATTAAGCTCGGCAAAGCGGTCAACTACCGCAGCGCGGGCACGGTGGAGTTTGTCTACGACAGCGAAGCCAAACGGTTTTACTTCCTCGAAGTGAACACCCGTTTGCAGGTTGAGCACGGTGTGACTGAGCAGGTGTGGGGCGTCGATCTGGTGGGCTGGATGATTGCGCTCGCCGCCGGGGAGCTGCCGCCGCTGGCGCAGCTTCGCGACAGCCTGACACCCAGCGGCCACGCGATTCAGGCGCGGGTTTATGCGGAAGATCCTGGCCGCCAGTTTCAGCCATCCCCCGGTTTACTGACGGACGTGGCATTTCCGGCGGACGATCGCCGGACATTGCGTATCGATAGCTGGGTGGAATCCGGCTGTGAAGTGCCACCGTTCTTCGACCCGATGCTGGCGAAAATCATCGCCTGGCAGCCAACGCGTGAGGCGGCGGTGCATGCGCTGCACGACGCGCTGGGTGCCACCCGTTTATACGGCGTGGAGACCAACCGCACCTATTTACAGCAGATCTTAACCTTTGCTCCGTTCGCCCGTGGTGAACCCTGGACGCGCTGCCTCGAAGGGCTGACGTATCAGGCGCACACGCTGGAGGTGCTGAGCGCCGGGACACAAACCACCGTGCAGGATCACCCTGGGCGCGTGGGGTACTGGGCGGTGGGCGTGCCACCATCCGGGCCGATGGACAGCCGCGCGCTGCGTCTCGGCAACCGTCTGCTGGACAATGATGACAACGCGGCGGCGCTGGAGATCACCCTGAGCGGCCCGACGCTGAAATTTAACTGTGATGCGCAGGCGGTTGTTACCGGGGCGGATATTGCGCTGACGCTCGATGGCGAGCCGCTGGCGATGAATCGTATCTTCACGCTGCGCGCGGGGATGACGTTGCACATCGGCGACATCCGCGGTGACGGTGTGCGCAGCTATCTCTGCCTGCGTGGGGGATTCCAGGTACCGGAGTACCTCGGCAGCAAAAGCACCTTCACGCTGGGGCAGTTTGGCGGCCATGCCGGGCGCGCGCTGCGTACCGGCGACGTGCTGCATCTGGCGCCGTTAACGGCACCGTGCCGCGAAACGGCGCTGCCGCAGGCGCTGCATACGCAGCTTTCCCCGGTACGTGAACTGCGGGTGATTTACGGCCCGCACGGTGCGCCGGAGTACTTCACCCCGGCGTATATGGCGACCTTTTTGGCGACCGACTGGGAAGTGCATTTCAACTCCAGCCGCACCGGCGTGCGCCTGATCGGCCCGAAACCGGAGTGGGTGCGCGACAGCGGCGGCGAAGCCGGGCTGCATCCCTCCAATATTCACGACAACCCGTATGCCATCGGCGCGGTGGATTTTACCGGCGACATGCCGGTCATCCTCGGCCCGGATGGCCCGAGCCTCGGCGGCTTTGTCTGCCCGGTGACCATTATTGAAGCGGATTTACCGGCCGTCGGCCAGCTGAAAGCGGGCGATAAAGTGCGTTTTATCCCGGTTGATATCGCCACTGCACGCCGTCTGGCGCAGGCGCAGGAAGCGCAAATCGCCAGCCTCACGCCGCAGGCGGTGGCGTGGCAACCGGTGGCGTTGGCTTCGCCGATCATCCTGAGCTGCGGAGAGGCGGATAAGCGCCTGGTGGCGCGGCTTTCCGGCGATACGCATCTGCTGCTGGAGATCGGCGAGCCGGAGCTGGATCTGGTGCTGCGTTTTCGCGCCCACGCTTTAATGCAGGCGCTGGAAGTACTGGCGCTGCCGGGGGTTATCGATCTGACGCCGGGTATTCGTTCGCTGCAAATTCACTACCAGCCGGAAGCGCTGGGGCTGAACGCACTGCTGCAGACGGTGGCCGGTCTGTGGCAGGGCGTATGTGAGCGCCAGGATCTGGATGTGCCGTCGCGCATTGTCTGGCTGCCGCTCTCATGGGACGATCCGGCGTGCCAGAAAGCCATCGACAAATATATGACCACCGTGCGCCGCGATGCGCCGTGGTGCCCGAGCAACCTGGAATTTATCCGCCGCATTAACGATCTGGCGAATATTGATGAAGTCTACAAAACGGTGTTTGACGCCAGCTATCTGGTGATGGGGCTGGGCGATGTCTATCTTGGCGCACCGGTGGCGACACCGCTCGATCCGCGCCACCGGCTGGTCACCACCAAGTACAACCCGGCGCGCACCTGGACGGCGGAAAACTCGGTCGGCATTGGCGGCGCGTACCTTTGCGTGTACGGCATGGAAGGGCCGGGCGGCTACCAGTTTGTCGGGCGGACGCTGCAAATGTGGAATCGCTATCATACGGTGGCGGATTTTGCCGGCAAACCGTGGCTGCTGCGCTTCTTCGATCAGATCCGTTTTTATCCGGTTTCTGCCGATGAATTATTAACCATTCGCCGCGACTTCCCGCTCGGGCGTTATCCGCTGCGCATTGAGCACACCACGCTGAAGCTGGCGGAGTATCAGCAGTTTCTCTCCGATGAAGCGCCAGGTATTGCTGCTTTCCGCGCGCAGCAGCAGGGCGCTTTCGCCGCCGAACGCGATCGCTGGATTGCCAGCGGCCAGGCGCATTTCGACAGCAGTGAAGCGCTGGCGGAAGAGGGCGAAGATACGCCATTACAGCCGGGGCAACAGGGCATCGACAGCCCGATCTCCGGCAACTTGTGGCAGGTGAATGTCACGCCGGGCAGCCAGGTTCGCGCAGGCGATGTGCTGGTGGTGCTGGAGTCGATGAAGATGGAGATCCCGCTGCTTGCCGCCCATGATGGCGTGGTAAGCCAGGTGCGCGTGCAGCCGGGTAGTTCGGTGCGCGCGGGTCAGTGCGTGGTGGTTCTGGAGAAAACAGCATGATGCAGCCGTTTGATTTACGCCTTGATGCACTGGCGCAGGCTTACCGCGACGGCCATTTAACACCGCGCGACGTGATAGCGACGCTGCGGGCGCGGGCGTTGGCGTTGAACCCGGAATTCAACACCTTTATTTATCTTCTCAGCGCGGCGGAGCTGGAGCCGTATCTGGCGGCGCTGGACAACGTGCCGCCGCAGTCGCTGCCGCTGTATGGCGTGCCGTTCGCCATCAAAGACAATATCGATCTGGCAGGCATTCCGACCACCGCCGCCTGCCCGGCATTTGCGTATACCGCAGAACAGGATGCGACCATCGTCGCACAACTGATTGCGCTGGGCGCGGTGCCGCTGGGTAAAACCAATCTCGATCAGTTCGCCACCGGGCTGAACGGCACGCGTTCACCGTATGGTGCCTGCCGTAACAGCGTACATGCCGATTATCCGGCGGGCGGCTCCAGTGCCGGATCGTCGCTGGCGGTGGCGCTTGGGCTGGCAAGTTTTGCGCTCGGCACGGATACCGCAGGCAGCGGGCGTGTTCCGGCGTCGCTCAATAATCTGATTGGCCTGAAAGCGACCAAGGGGTTGATCTCCACGGCGGGTGTGGTGCCTGCTTGTCGCACGCTCGATTGCGTAACCTTTTTTACCGCGACCGCCGCCGAAGCCAGCCGTTTGCTGGCGCTAACGGCAGTGAAAGATGCGCGCGATGCGTACAGCCGTAGTAACCCGGCGTGGAACGGTGCGCAGGCTTTTGGCACGCCGCAGCCGGGTTTCCGTTTTGGCGTCCCGGCTACGCTGGAATTCCTCGGCTGTACAGAGAGTGAAGCGCTGTTTTATGCGGCAAAAGCGCGGCTGGAGTCGCTGGGCGGCGTGCCGGTGACGCTTGATTTCACTCCATTCCTTGCCGCTGCGCGCCTGCTGTATGAAGGGCCGTGGGTGGCGGAGCGCTACCATGTCGTCGGGCCGCTGATTGAAAAACAGCCGGATGCGGTGCTGCCGGTGATCAAAGCCGTTCTGAGCAAAGCGCCCTCCACCGATGCAGTGGCGACCTTTGACGCGCAATACCGCTTACAGGCCTACAAAGCGCAGTGCGACGCGCTGCTCAGCGATCTGGATTGCGTGCTGACGCCGACTTACCCACGCCCGGTAACGCTGGCGGAGCTGGCTGAGGAACCGGTAAAACGCAATGCCGATCTCGGTTACTACACCAATTTTATGAACCTGCTGGATTACGCCGCTGTTGCGGTGCCAAACGGCATAATGGCGAACGGCTTGCCTTCCGGCGTTACGCTGTTTGGCCGCGCGTTTACCGATCAGTATCTGCTGAGCCTTGCCGATGCGATGCAGCGCAACGCGTCGCTGGCCTTGCCTGGCGAGCGGAAAATGGCGGCTGCTGTTCCGGCAAATGCCGCGAGCCACGATCGGCTGGCGCTGGTGGTGTGTGGCGCGCATCTGGACGGGCTGGCGCTTAATGGGCAGTTGCGTCAGCGGGGTGCGACGTTACTTAGCGCCACCCGCAGCGCGCCGCGTTATCGGTTATATGCGCTGGCCGACGGTAAACGGCCAGGCATGGTGCGCGATGAGCAGCAGGGTGCGGCGATTGCCGTGGAAGTGTGGGAATTGCCGCACAGCGAAGTCGGCTCTTTCCTTGCCGGTATTCCGGCGCCGCTTGGGTTGGGCAAAGTCGAGCTGGAAGATGGCCGCTGGTTGAGTGGATTCATTTGTGAAAATTATGGCTTGCAGGGGGCGCAGGAGATTACGTCTTACGGAGGATGGCGCGCCTGGCTGGCGTCCGGTTTGTAAAGGATTGTCAATATCGATTAATTATTGACCGCGTGCATGAATTTGTGCAAATAGCAGCCATACTATTAACTTACCCCATTGGCTGACAAGGGAGGAAATAGGTATGAGCTTTGATGAACTTGTTCGTCGCTTGTTGACGAAGTTGACTGCTGCCAGAGCGGACCTTGCGGCCTACACCCAGATGAGGAAGGCAAAAGGTTATATGTCGGTCAGCGAAAACGATCGTCTGCGTGAACGTCTGTTTGCCCTGGCGCTTGAGATTCGTGACAAAGGGGAACGGCTGAATCAAATGCCGGATCGCGAATCGCGGGGTGCGTTGTACCGCGCCGAAGAGGCTCTCTCTTCAGCGGCGGTTTGCCTGATGAGCGGGCGACAGGATTGCCCAACGTATATCTCGGTGAATGCCGACAAACTCGAACGTTCACTGAATGTGCTTGATCACGCCATTCTCTACCTTAACGAGCATTCACCGCTCGAAGAGGCCTAAGCGCAAGGGGGAGGGAACTCCCCCTTCTTGTCTGTCCGTTTTCTTTCATGCCGAATGTATAAATTCTGTAAACCTGCGTTTCATTTCTGCGCCCCGGTCTACCCTTTACTCTGCGAAGCTGCTGAATAAAGGAGAACCCGATGCGCCGTCTTCCTCTGTTGCTGCTGTTTCTTTCCGCCCCGGTATTGGCTGAGCCTGCGGCGGTGAAGGTTGATGTTCTGCAAAGCAAACTTGATCACCCCTGGTCGCTGGCATTTTTGCCCGATAACCACGGCATGTTAATCACTTTGCGCGGCGGGCAACTGCGTTTGTGGCAGGCCGGTAAAGGGCTTTCCGACCCAATAAGCGGTGTGCCGAAAGTGTGGGCGCACGGGCAGGGCGGCTTGCTGGATGTGGTGCTGGCGCCTGATTTCGCCCAGTCGCGCCGGGTGTGGTTAAGCTATGCGGAAGCGGACAAAGAGGGCAAAGCCGGTACGGCAGTCGGTTATGGCCGCCTGAGCGAGGATTTCACCCGTCTGGAGGCGTTTCAGACGGTGTTCCGCCAGCAGCCGAAACTCTCAACCGGCAACCACTTTGGCGGTCGGCTGGTGTTTGACGGCAAAGGGTATCTGTGGATTGCACTGGGCGAGAACAACCAGCGCCCGACGGCGCAGGATCTGGATAAATTGCAGGGCAAACTGGTACGGCTGACCGATCAGGGGAAAGTGCCGGATGACAACCCATTTGTCGGGCGCAAAGATGCCCGTCCGGAGATCTGGTCATACGGCATTCGTAACCCGCAAGGAATGGCGATAAACCCGTGGAGCCACGCGCTGTGGTGGCATGAGCACGGGCCGCGCGGCGGTGATGAAATTAATATTGCGCAAAAAGGCAAAAATTACGGCTGGCCGATTGCCACCTGGGGCATTAACTACAGCGGGCTGAAAATCCCCGAGGCGAAAGGGCAGATTGTGGCTGGCACCGAACAGCCGATCTTCTACTGGCAGAAATCCCCGGCGATAAGCGGCATGGCATTCTATAACGCCGACACGTTCCCACAGTGGAAAAACAAACTCTTTATTGGCGCGCTTAAAGATGAAGACGTCATCGTGATGAGCGTTAATGGCGACAAAGTTGCGGAAGATGGCCGCATTCTTACCGATCGTAAACAGCGTATCCGCGATGTGCGCGTCGGGCCGGATGGTTATCTTTACGTGTTGACGGATTCATCGGACGGCGAACTGTGGAAAGTGCGTCCGGCTTCGTGAAGAAGGGGAATTGATTCCCCTTTTCGTTCTTTCCCGGTGAACGCGCGGTATTAATGATGCAAGATAATAACTATATTTCAGTGTCCTATAATGCCTGCCTTTTATATTTATTAAAATAAACCTTTACCTCTTTTTCTATTTATATAGCGATTGGCTATCTGGCGCCTTTTATTTAAGTGTGCGGATAAATTGCCGATAACTGAATATCTGAGAAAAGATGGCGTAAAGGAGAGGTAATAATGAATGTGCATGCTGTTCCGCATGCGGCAACCGATATTTATGAATTGATTGCCCGCATTGGCAATGTGACCCGGATGTTAAGAACTAGCCTGCGTGAGCTGGGACATGATATTACTATTGCTGAGATTGCCCACGCTATTCCCGATGCGCGCAGCCGTTTGCAATATGTTGTCGATTTGACGGCGCAGGCCTCCGGTAAAACACTTAATTTGATTGAGCAGACGCAGCCGTTGCAGGAGCGGCTCAGCAAAGAAGCCAGCCAGCTACTGTCGCAATGGGATGGCATTAAAGAGAGCGATGGTATTGACGGAATGATGGCGCTTGCCCGCGCAACGCGCGGCTGGCTTGGCGCGGTGCCGCTTTCTACCTATGCCACTAAAAAATCTCTGCGCGATATTATGCTGGCGCAGGATTTTCCGGATACCACTGCGCGCATTATTGTGCGCATGATGGCGCTGCTGGAGAATTTAGAAAAACAATTCCTCGCGGTCTTATTAGACAGCGTACCGCAGGAAAGCCGGGCGGCTTTGACCAGAGAGAAAGAACACGCCGCACATTTGCCTGAGTCCTCCCCACAAGATGATATTGATGAGTTACTGGATAGCCTTGGTTTATAATCGGTCATTGTGCTGCACAATGAAAACCCTCAGGTGATGTAAAAGCTGTTTTACTTGCTGTTATTTATTCTGGATGCAATGGTTCATTGCATCCTTTTTTTATTTGCGCAGAGATAATAACTCCGTGCGCAGGGAAAGAATAAAACAGGCGAAAAAAATCCCGCAATGCCATCTAACATTGCGGGATAAAAATATTTCTCAATAGACAGTTATGCTGAATCACCCGCCCTCATGGCAAAGCGGGGATGTATTACCTGAAATAACGTTTAAAACGATCCGCTATGAAGGAGGGTAACGGACCTTAGCCTGCTTAACGCAGCAGCGACAACATGGTTTGCGGAACCTGATTCGCCTGCGCCAGTACCGAGCTGCCGGCCTGTTGCAGGATCTGTGCGCGTGACATGTTGGACACTTCGGTCGCGTAATCGGAATCCTGAATACGGCTGCGCGCGGCAGAGAGGTTGTTGGTGGTGTTATTCAGGTTGGAGATGGTGGATTCAAAACGGTTTTGGGAAGCACCCAGCAGGCTACGTTCGCTGTCCACCGCTTTGATGGCGGTATCCAGATCCGCCAGCGGGTTACCGTTTGTGCCGCCGGTGGCATCAATCACGCCCTGCAATACATCGAAGCCGTGCGCGTCAGTGGCACGCGCGCTGCCGTTGACAATTTGCCCGGTGGTGGAAGCCGTTGCGCCGGTGGTGCTGTAGAGGTTGAAGGCATCGCTGCTGCTGACGGTAATGCTGATGGTTTCGCCATCTTTCGCGCCAACCTGGAAGTTATACACGCTGTCGCCGGAACCGGTGTTCAGCACTTTCAGACCGTTGAAGTCGGTCTGCGTGGTGATGCGGTTGATCTCTTCCATGCGCTGGTTGACTTCGGCCTGAATGGAGTCAACGTCAGACGCGGAGTTTGAACCGTTTTGCGCCTGTACAGTCAGGTCACGAATACGTTGCAGGTTGTTGTTGACTTCGCTCAGTGCGCCTTCAGTGGTTTGCGCCAGTGAGATCCCGTCATTGGCGTTACGCGCGGCAACAGACAGACCATTAATATTTGATGTAAAGCGGTTTGCAATTGCCTGACCAGCAGCATCATCTTTTGCGCTATTAATACGCAGACCGGATGACAGACGCTCAATGGAGGTGCCTAATGAAGATTGAGATTTGCTCAGGTTATTTTGGGTCGTTAAAGACAAGGTGTTGGTATTAATAACAGCCATTTTTATTTCTCCAGGAATATAGAATTAATCTATTAGTGATGCCCTTATAATATTGCCGGGCTTCAATCATATCGGATGGGATTAATAAAACTTTAAATTTAAATGGAGAATATTTTTATTTTATAAATATCATCGCTCAACATAATGATTTTATAGCTAATAGGCAATTTGAATATGTTAATTCTGACAACGGTTAATTCTATTTGCAGATCTTCTATAGGCCATTTTAATTGTAATTTTGCCTAAGGATGAAATATTGGTTAGTCTGCGTTTAATTTAATGTAGTGTTGCTTAATAATCAATTAAGCAACGGTTATGATTTTATTGTTTGTTTATGCAGAGAGCTGAAGGCAGACTATAAATTAGCTTTGCTTAGCTGTTCGATGCTGTTAGTCTGATATTTGAATATGTGTTCTGCTATCAGAATTCTCCGCTTAAAAGAAATCGGCGAGTAAGTTTCTCAGTTCTTGCTGTTCATTAATGCGATGTTTATAAAACAGGTGAAATAGTAGTCATAAAAGCACCACTAAAAGCAAATTTTCTATTTTTACATCGTTACATTCTATTGTCTTTTTGATGATATAAATTACCGATTAAAGTTTTTACCTCTGCCAGCGATTATTGATACGTGTAAATTTAGATCTGTGTATAAAACAAATAATTGATGAGAAGTGCTTTTTAGATCCTTAAATTAAATTACGCATAAGAATTTACTTAAATGCCATCGGCAAGTTGTTTGTGTCGCTGGAAACATAAAAAACCTTATGCTCTGTAGTGTTTTGTTCTTTATTTTTTCTACACACGGGAGAGTTGACAATATGAGAACCCAGGACCTGGAGTATTTTGTATCGTTGGTACAACATATGAATTTCCAGAAAGCTGCCGAGGCGTGTGATGTTTCACAACCGACCCTCAGCATACAAATCAAGAAGCTGGAGGAGGAGCTAGGCATTCCTCTGCTGCACCGCAAAGGTAAAGGTTTTAGCCTGTCGCCAACCGGCCTGCATCTGTTGCCGCTGATCGAAAATATTCTCCGTGAAGTTCATAACCTTCAGGAAATGGCGCGCTGGCTACGTTTTCAGCCGGTTGGCGTTATTAATATCGGCATTACCCCGACGCTGGGTTCTTACATTCATGAAGATTTATTTAGCGTATTTAAAGAGAAATTTCCCGATAATGAAATCAAGCTGCATGAGGTCAATGAAGATAATTTATTGAGCATGCTGGATAAAGGGCAATTGCAACTGGGTTTGCTGATTGGCCCGATTGATAACGATCGTTTCCTCGAAGCCCAGCTTTATGAAGAGCAATTTGTTCTGGGGGTAAATATCAGCCATCCATTATCCAGCTATGAAGCTATTGAACTCAAAGATTTGAAGAAGCATAAACTCATTATGACCAAGTCGATGCCAGAACATTTACATCTTGAGCCAGGTAATGAGGAGATTCTCAATCATGCGCGCAGTATTTCAAACGACCTGGAAACCATCAGGTATATGGTGAGAAATTCCGATAATGTTTCTTTCTTCCCGAAACTGTCAACGCTGGGAAATGAGCAAGGGAGCATCAAATATATCAATATCAAGGATAATAACTTATCCCGCAAAGTATTTTTGATGATGCGCGAGGGCGATATCATGAAAGAAAAATATTACAGTTTCGGCAACGATGTCGCAGGCAGGATCAGCGCCCGGCTTTGCCCTGTGCGGCCGGGAATGTAGCGATTATTTCTGCGCACCGACGTGCGTTTAAATTTGAGGATCAACATGTTGAGATGCAAACGTTTAAAAACGGCATAGCGTTTGTTTCTCAGCAATGCTGCTCTCTTTTCAGCACTCTTTCATATTGCATGCAGAAAAATATTCAGTTACTGCCATGAATTTTGTATATCACTTTGTGAGATTGAGATGATGGATATTGTCGTCACTGAACAGTTGGATCTTTCGTTAGAACGGGCAAGTTTTCTCAAAAAACGTTCGCAGTTATTTTTGGCCGTTGCCAGAACATCTGCGTTGTCGGATAACGCGGGCGATGAATTCGATGACGCATTGAGTGATGATCATGCTGCTGCTATTTCCGGGATGGGGCTCGGTGAAGAAGTGAGCCTGGTGCTGGAGAGTTTACACAATATTGAGTTGGCAATGACGAAACTCGAGGCGCTTGATAATGGCGAGCTTGCCGCTGCGGACATCACAGTCTGCTGGCAGGATGCGATCGCGTTGCTGGATGAAGCCGAAGAAGTGCTGGAAGAGTGCTGCGGCATTGATCCGGTGCATTACGCCAGCGAGGAGATCGAATGGGAGGAGAGCAACCCGTTCAAAGAAGATGACGCGCTGTTTGCCGATGACGAAGGCGGCGAGGAGTAGGGCGCGGGTTTGCCGGGCTTCCCTGCCCGGTAACGCGTCGGGTATCAGGTTACCGGAATCATCACGGTTGTGCGGAACCCCGGACGTTCGCACAGTTGCGCGTACCAGCGTTGCAGATTGGCGCGCGGCGCCCAGCTTAAGCCGGGAATCGCAAACAGGTTGTAGATAAACGGACCAACGGCAATGTCGCCACAGCCAAAGACTTCGCCGGAAAACCAGCTCTGTTTTGCCAGCGCGTTATCGAGAATATCCAGCATGCCTTCGAGCGCTTGTATGGCGGCTGCAATCACGGCGTTATCCCGCTGTTCTGGGGGCGTGCGCACCAGTCCGATCATCACCTGGGAAAATTTCGGCGCCAGGGTGCCAATCGTCCAGTCCATCCACTTTTCCCCTTCTGCACGCGCGGCGGGAGCTTCAATCCACAGGCGGCCCTGACCGTATTGGGCGGCAAGATAACGCACGATGGTGTTTGATTCCCACAGCACAACGCCGGTTTCATCGTCACGCAGCAGCGGCACCAGCCCGTTCGGGTTCATTGCCAGATATTCGGCATCGTGATTCAGGCCAAATTGCCCGCCCGCCAGAATGTGCTCGTACGGCAACTCCAGTTCTTCCAGCAGCCAGCGAACTTTTTTGACATTAGTTGAGTTATTCCTGCCCCATAGCGTTATCATTTTTACCCCCTTGAAGTGGATCTCTGTCTGGGATTCATGGTGGGGGAAAGTTAACGTTCTGGCAACGACTTAGAAAAAGATCGCACAAAGTGAGCGCAACACCCTGTTATTGCATAAACTTTAATAACTTTACTCACCGACGGTTTTTTTCGCTCCGTTTGTGCGCTATTACTCACCGTTTGTTGCGGCACGTGTTGTGACGTTTGTTTGAATGGATACTCGGGTGGCCATCTATGACGCATTTCTCTTTATCCCTTCGCAGCCTGGCTGCGGGCTCCGCGCTGTTATTTCTCTTTTCTCCTTCTCTCTATGCGGTTGAACAAAACCCGGCCGCGCCGCCGGTTGACGCACGCGCATGGATCCTGATGGATTACGCCAGCGGCAAAGTGCTGGCGGAAGGTAATGCCGACGAGAAACTCGATCCCGCCAGCCTCACCAAACTGATGACCAGCTACGTGGTTGGCCAGGCACTGAAAGCCGGAAAAATTCATCTCACCGATACGGTAACCGTCGGTAAAGATGCCTGGGCGACCGGCAACCCGGTGCTGCGCGGTTCTTCGCTAATGTTCCTGAAACCGGGCGATCAGGTGTCGGTTGCGGATTTGAATAAAGGGGTCATTATTCAGTCCGGCAACGATGCCAGCATCGCCATTGCCGACTATGTCGCCGGGAGCCAGGATTCATTCGTCAGCCTGATGAACAGCTATTCGCAGAAACTGGGGCTGACCAATACCACCTTTAAAACCGTACACGGGCTGGATGCGCCGGGCCAGTTCAGTACCGCGCGCGATATGGCGCTGCTCGGCAAAGCCTTAATTCATGATGTGCCCGATGAGTACGCCGTTCACAAGGAAAAAGAGTTCACCTTTAATAAGATCCACCAGCCGAACCGTAACCGGCTGCTGTGGAACACCAGCATGAACGTGGACGGCATGAAAACCGGCACGACCGACGGCGCCGGTTACAACCTGGTGGCTTCCGCGACGCAGGGCGATATGCGCCTGATCTCGGTGGTGCTGGGCGCGAAAACTGACCGCATCCGCTTTAATGAATCCGAGAAACTGCTCAACTGGGGTTTCCGCTTCTTCGATACCGTCACGCCCATCAAACCCGATGCCACTTTTGTTACTCAGCGCGTCTGGTTTGGCGACAGCAGCGAAGCGAAGCTCGGCGCGGGCGAGGCGGGCTCGATCACTATCCCGAAAGGGCAGCTTAATAATTTGAAAGCGAGCTACACGCTGACGCAGCCGGAACTGCAAGCGCCGCTGAGCAAAGGCCAGGTGGTCGGAACAATCGATTTTCAGCTGAACGGTAAAACCATCGAACAGCGTCCGCTGGTGGTGATGGAAGCGGTGCAAGAGGCCGGGTTTATCGGCCGGATGTGGGATTTTGTTCTGCTGAAATTCCACCAGTGGTTTGGCGGCTGGTTCTCCTGACGCTAACAGGCCGTGCCCCGGCGGGCACGGTCAGTACATCAATGTAATTTGCTGCTGTTTTGCGAACTGCACCAGGCTGTCATCCGGACAGCAGTCGCTGGCAATCACGTCAAACTGGCTGAGTGCGCCCATGCAGGCCGGGCGCACTTTACCGAATTTGCTGTGATCCACCACCAGCACATGGTATTGCGCACTCTCCATCGCCCAGTGTTTCACCGGCAACTCTTCGAGATTAAAACAGGTCGCACCCTGCTGCACATGCACGCCTGCCGCCGAATAGAAGGCGATATCCGGGCACAGATTTTTCAGCGTCTCATTAAAATTCAGCGGCTTGAAAATCGCGTTGCTGGCATGAAATTCGCCACCGCAGAGGATCGCGCGGCACTGCGGTTTTTCCTGTAACGCCAGAAAAGTGTTCAGGGAGTAGCAAACGCCGATAAACGGTAAATCGTCAGGAATGGCGTCAATCACCCACGGCATGGTGGTGCCGCAATCGAAGAAGGCCATCTGATGCGCGCGCAACAGCGCGGCCGCCTGCTTTGCGGCGCGGCGTTTTTCTTCGACCAGCCGGGTTTTTTGATCGCTTAACAGATAGTGGCTGGCTGCGCGCGGCTCCAGCACGATATAACCGCCCAGCAGAACCACCGGAGCGCTGTTGGCGCTGAGATCGCGGCGAATGGTCATCTCTGAAACGCCAAGCAGCGTTGCCGCCTCTTTCAGATGCAGCTTGTCACTGTGCCTGAGCGCCGTCAGTAGCTGGCTAATCCGTTCGTCACGTCTTGTTTCCATATTTCCCCTGAATAAAAGAAAGCCCTGCATTGAGCAGGGCGTTCATCTTACCTTTGGCACTGGGCTTAGTCACGTACCCAGCCACGGCGAATCAGCGTTGCAAAGCAGAACCGATAAATCTGCTGAATGATACGATAGAGCGTCGGACCAAAACCCTGCCACAGGATTTGTGCGCTCAGGCAGCCGCTGATACCGACTAACAGCGCGCCGAACATGTCCAGTGGCCAATGGACGCCAAGATAGACTCGGGACCAGGCGATCGCCAGACCCACCGCCATCAGCACGGCGCCCGACCACAGGCGGTGCCAGGCGAGGAACGCCACGGCAAAAGTAAAGATGACCGTACCATGGTCGCTCGGGAAAGAACTGTCTGGCGCATGCGGCAGGAAGTTATAGCCGATATGATCGGCAAAGGGACGATCGTGCGGCAAGAAGTGGCCTAATAACAGCGAGATGCACATGCTGACTACGATCGCCATCGACACTTTAATCACCAGCTGGCGCTGGGCGCTAACCTGATGGCGCGGACCCCACAGCCAAAGCCCTGCCGCCAGCAGCGGCACAATACTGATGAGATCGCTGGCGCTAAATTCGGCCAGCGCAATTAACCAGTGGGGGGAGTCGGGCGTTGCGTTAATCCAGTAGAACAGCGTGTGATTGAGGCTCTCTAGCATAGGTTTGTTACTCTTTGATTAAACGACCACATTTGCGCGAAAGCGCCCACCTTAAAAGTGCGTCGGCAAACGGTAAAGGGGTTTTATCTTACTCCCCGGAGAGTTAGACGATTCTTAAACAAAACTGTAATAATGCGCACGCTACGCCCAGGCGATTAAGAAAACCTTAATTAGCCGAAAAGCGCTAAATTCAGGCAATGGCTATAAATTCGCTATCACAGCCGGACGGCTTTTATTACACTCTGCGCGATTTTTCATAGATGAAGAGACAGCATGCAAAACCATTCCTTATCCGGCCAACGTCTGGGACGACGGGCGCTACTATTTCCCCTCTGCCTGGTGCTTTACGAATTCTCGACCTATATCGGCAATGACATGATCCAACCCGGCATGCTGGCGGTGGTGGAGCAGTACAACGCCGGGATCGAATGGGTGCCAACGTCCATGACCGCTTACCTGGCGGGCGGCATGTTTTTACAGTGGCTACTCGGGCCGCTGTCGGATCGCATTGGTCGCCGTCCGGTGATGCTGACCGGCGTGGTGTGGTTCATTTTGACCTGCCTTGCCACGCTGCTGGCGCAAAATATCGAACAATTCACGCTGCTGCGTTTTTTACAGGGCATCAGCCTGTGCTTTATTGGCGCGGTGGGCTACGCCGCGATTCAGGAATCGTTTGAAGAGGCCGTGTGTATCAAAATCACTGCGCTGATGGCCAACGTGGCGCTGATTGCGCCGCTACTTGGCCCGTTGGTGGGGGCGGCCTGGGTGCATGCCGCGCCGTGGCAGGGGATGTTTGTGCTGTTCGCGGTACTGGCGGCGTTCGCCTTTTTTGGTCTGCAAAAGGCGATGCCGGAAACGGCGACCCGCCTTGGCGAGCCACTCTCGCTGAAGGCGTTGTGGCGCGATTATGCTGAAGTCATGAAAAACCTGCGTTTTGTCGCTGGCGCGCTGGCGACCGGGTTTGTCAGCCTGCCGTTACTGGCGTGGATCGCGCAGTCGCCGATTATTATCATTAGCGGTGAGCAACTCAGCAGCTATCAGTACGGGCTGTTGCAGGTGCCGGTTTTCGGCGCGTTGATTCTCGGTAACCTGGCGCTGGCGCGTCTGACGTCGCGGCGCACCGTACGGGCGCTGATCATTATGGGCGGCTGGCCGATTGCTGCCGGGTTGCTGCTGGCGGCCGTCGCGACGCTGGTCTCTTCTCATGCTTATTTGTGGATGACTGCCGGGTTGAGCCTTTACGCTTTTGGCATTGGGCTGGCGAATGCCGGGCTGGTGCGCCTGACGCTGTTCGCCAGCGAGATGAGTAAGGGCACAGTGTCGGCGGCGATGGGCATGTTGCAAATGTTCATCTTTACCGTCGGTATCGAAATCAGCAAACATGCCTGGCTGGCGGGCGGCAACGGTCTGTTCAGCCTCTTCAACCTGGCAAATGGCGTGTTGTGGATCGGCCTGATGGTGGTGTTTCTGCGCGATAAACGCGTGGGGAATTCGCTGGAAGGTTAAGGCGGCAGCGCATTTGCGTGCCGCCTTGCGGTTAACAGGTTTCCGCTTGTGCTTCCGGGTCCGGTTTTGCCACGGCGCGAGCGACCAGCGCGGCGATCAGCACCAGGCTGAGTACCACCAACATGGCGCTGCGCAGGCCGTAGTGCTCGCCGAGAAAACCGAGCAGCGGCGGGCCGACGAGAAAGGCCAGGTAACCGGTAGTCGCCACCACGCTAACGCGGGTGGGGGCGTCCGGGCCGGTATCGCTGGCGGCTGAGATGGTCAGCGGGAAGCCCAACGACGCACCAAGCCCCCACAAAATCACCGACACGCCTGCCACCCAGGCGCTGTCAACAAAGATAATCAAACCAATCCCGAGCGCGCCCATTAATGCACTGGCGCGAACCACCGTAACGCGGCTGTAGCGGTCGATAAACCAGCCGCCGGTAAAACGACCAACGGTCATACCGAGGGTGAAACCGGCGTAGATCAGTGAGCCGGAAGTGGGGCTAAAACCGTGACCATCCACCATCAGCAGCGGTAACCAGTCGTTGGCGGAGCCTTCCGCAAACGCCATCGCCAGCACCACCACACCAATCAGCAACAACTGGCTATCGCGCCAGAAGGGCATTCCTTTTTTCCCCTGCGCGTTCTCTTCTGCGGAGTTTTTGCCGGTGCCATCCGGAATGGCGGCAATCGCCAGGATAATCGGCACAATCGCCACCAGCGCCGCCAGCAGTATATGCACATTGGCGGTGAGGCCGAGCGCGGTTAACGTCATGCCAATCCCCGCGCCGACCAGCGTGCCGAAGCTGTAAAAACCGTGCATCATCGGCAGTACAGTTTTATTCATTTCGCGTTCAACCACCGCGCCTTCAATATTCAACGCCACTTCGCCCGCGCCGAGGCTGCCGCCGAACACGGCCAGCCCGAGGGCAAACAGCAGCGGTGAAGCGACCCACAACGCGAGGCTGAGGATCATCATGCCGAGCACGGAAAAGGACATGCTGGCGCGGATCACTTTGCGCGCGCCGAAGCGTTTAACCAGCCACGCGGAAGAGAGAATGCCACTCATCGAACCGATCGACAGGCCAAACAGCACGCCGCCCATTTCTGCCGTCGAGACGGACAAAATATCGCGGATTGCAGGCGTACGCGTGGCCCAGGAGGCCATCAGTAATCCGGGCAGAAAAAAGAAAGTAAACAGCGCCCATAGGCGGTTGCGCAGGGCATTGCGGGAGGCAGTTATTGTCATAACTTCTCGTTGGAAAAGGAAAAGGTGAGACAACACTAGCAAGGAAGTGTACATTTGTACATAAATCAGTGAGAGGATCTATGGCACGACGACCGAATGACCCGCAGCGGCGCGACCGCATTCTTGAAGCGACGCTGGACACCATCGCCGAACACGGCATCCAGGCGGTAACTCACCGCAAAATCGCCAGCTGTGCGGATGTGCCGCTCGGCTCGATGACCTACTATTTTTCCGGCATTGATGCGCTGCTGGAAGAGGCATTTAGCCGCTTTACCGACCAGATGTCGGCGCAGTACGCCGCTTTCTTTGACGGTGTTGACAGCCCGGTGCAGGCCTGTGATGCGGTCACGGATCTGATCTACGGCGCGCAGGTTACCACTGCACGCAATATGGAATTGATGTACCAGCTTTACGCCTTTATGAGCCGCCAGCCAGTACTGAAAAGCGTGATGCAAAACTGGATGCGCTCCAGCCAGACAACCCTTGAACGCTGGTTTGATCCGATCACGGCGCGTGCGCTGGATGCCTTTATCGAAGGGATGACGCTGCACTTTGTGACTGACAGGCAGCCGCTGAGCCGCGAAGAGATCCGCCTAATGATTGGCCGTATCGCCGGGCTCTGAGCGGTATGCGTTATCCTGCAACCGGCAGGCGCGGCGGCTGACATCCAGCGCCAGGCACAGCGCGACATCGCGGGCAAAACCTCTCTCCTGAAGCTCTCTTGCTGAGGCGCAGTGATGTAAATCAGCGAGGCTGCTTTCACGAAATGCCGCGGCTGCGACTTGTGCTTCCGGCGACAGATGGCGTTTGCCGAGGGCGGCAATAATCGCTCCCGCCGCCAGATAATCTTCTACTGCCGGGCGCAGGCTACCATCCGGCCAGCGCTCTCCAGCCGGGATCAGCAAAATGCGTTGAAAACCAGCGCAGGCCTGTGCGGTGGCAGTCCGGTTGCGGAAGCAGCCGCTAAATACCGCCGCGCCGCAGTCGCGCGCTTTGAAGGAGATCGTCGAACCGTTCGGCGAGGGCAGCACCAGCCGGTGCCCGGCGGGAATATCGCGCAATGAAGTCGGTGAGAGCGTATAGCGCTCGCCGCTGAACGTGCGTTCGAAACTGGCGACATTGGCACCGTTCTCCTGTGCGTAGCGCAGCGCGCTGTCATCTTTCCACGGCCATGGATAGATAAGCGCGTCGTTATCATTTGCCAGGCTGACGCAGGTGGAAAACGACATCACATCGACAATCACCACGCAATCTGCTTCGTGCGCCAGATGTTCCGCCGCCGCTAAACCCCACTCCAGCCGCACTTCAAACGGGTTTTGGTTGAACCAGGCGTTGCTCATTGGGGAGCCTCTATTAGTTGTCGTCCGGTAATAAAGCAGAATAGCGCGATGAAAAACAATCCACTGGCGATTTCTCTGTAAAAGGGTGTGCATATATTCATCTAAAATTCAGATGAATTTCATCCGCTTATTGGATTTGACGTTAAAAAAATCGCTGGTAACGTTTCTGACAACCCTTCCCGCTTTGCTCACCCTCGCATATTTTTTAATGAGAATGGAGAGGTGCATAATGCGAGGTCGATTCACGATAGCGGGGTGGTTTCTGATGGCGAGTATTTCGGGTTCGGCATTGGCTGCCACCCAAGAGCTGGCGGGCAATACGCCTGGCGCGGAGGTCATTCACGTTGAAAAATCCCGCGGGCAGATCGATTTACTGAGCAATATCGTTTACAGCCAGATTCGGAATGTGCGTTCCATTCGCCAGTTAAACATGTCGCTACTGGTTCCGCGCACCAGCGCGCTGAAACCGGCCATCGTTTACTTCCCCGGAGGCGGTTTTACTTCCGCCGATTACGACAAATTTATTGAAATGCGTATGGCGCTGGCGGAAGCGGGGTTTGTTGTCGCCGCGGCGGAGTATCGTGTTGTGCCGAATACCTTCCCGGCGCCGCTGGAAGATGGTAAAGCCGCAGTGCGCTATTTGCGCGCGCATGCGAAGGAGTACAACATCGATCCGCAACGAATCGGTGTGTTGGGGGATTCTGCTGGTGGCTGGATGGCCCAGATGCTCGGCACCACCAACAATATAAAAACCTTCGATACCGGCGACAACACCGATCAATCGTCGGCAGTGCAGGCGGTTGCGACGTTATATGGCATTTCAAACTTGCTGAATATTGGCGAAGGATTCCCGGAGGAGATCCAGCAGGTACATCGCTCTCCGGCGGTCACCGAATCACTGTTGGTGAACGGCGCAGCTTTCAGGAATTTCCCCGGCGCGACCATCGACAGCGATAAACAAAAAGCGCTGAATGCCAGCCCGATGGGGCATATCAGCGGTAATGAGCCACCGTTCCTTATCATGCACGGCAGCGCCGACACGCTGGTGTCGCCGGTGCAGAGCGCGCAGCTTTTCAATGCGCTGAAAGAGAAACATGACAAGGTAAAATACATCCTGGTTAAAGGCGCAGAGCATGGCGATATTTCCTGGTTCCAGCCTGCGGTGATCAAAACGGTGGTCGAGTGGTTCAAACAGACGTTAGGCGCACCCGTAAACGGTGAGGGCAAAGCGGCAAGCGGTAAAGACGGCAACCTGTAAGCGGAGTAATAAAGGCCACCGGAGCGCGTTGAGTAATTCCTTGAGGAGTGAATTTCGGGCAACAAAAACCCATTTTCTGTGGTAGCTGGTGGACAGCAGTTGATTGGCGCGACTGTTAATATCGGCAGCGAAAGCGTGAACACCCTGGCCATGATGCTGACACCATCGATTTGCTGGCAGAGCTGGCGCAGCAGTGCGCCAGCCACACCCCCCCCCGATACCGGCACGCCGACCAACGCCAGCACCTTTACGCAGACGGCTGGCAGGGCAGGACAGACCCCCAGCAAGTATCAGGGCATCATCGCCTGATCCCATTCCTATGCCCGCGTTCTGAGCGCGTCACGATCCGCCCCCATCAGCATGAGCGCACCCGCCTCACTTCGCTGGCACAGCCACGAGGCGACAAAATAAAGTCGTCACAGACAAAAACGGCACTACACCGCACCCGCCTGCGGTTTTTGGATCGGGGAAAATTTCCAGTTTTGTTTTTCTTCAAACCAGACCGCCAGACCGTGCCACTGCTGGCGGTTTGCAGAAAAAATGGAACTAAAAAGATTGAAAAGAATTTCAGTGTTTTTCAGTTTTCAGGATCGCATAAGGTTTCGTTTGATATTTCAACTGTTTGTTTATAAAGATAATTTGTGATTTTACGTCATGAGTAAGGATCTTTAGCAGGCTGATAATCAATGATACTGAAAGTATGGTATGCCATGTTTGATGTAGTTTTCGGAGGTTTCTAATAATATAGATGATTGATAAAAATAATATTAAAAGTCTATGGTTGGTAAGAATGGCTAAATAGAGTGAATCGAAGGTGTTATAATTACCAGTAAAATGGTTATTTACATAAAAACTCATAATTCAATGGGTATATATCATGACGGATAGTAGGGGTTAAAGTTGGGATGTTACATAAATAATAGAGTTATTTATTTTTAAAGTTATAAATATAATTTTAGACACTGGCGATTACTTACAGTAATCGCCAGTGGTTTAATTGAATTATCTAGTTTTTATCGAGTGAGATTCTCATGAGCCTTATTTAATTAGCCATATCTAATTTGGTTGCCTCAATCCAAATATCGTCTTTAGAAGTGTTCATCTCATGCGTAATTAATAGCATCCGGTGACGTGCAGAGTTGATTGCTTTGTAGATATATCCTTCGTCTCCATTAACTGTTTCGATGACATTATATTTTAAAAGTAATTCAACAATCTTATTAACTGCTTTTTTTTCTTGTTGGTTTTTAAAACCTTTTATTAGTGAACGTTCTTTCCTTCCTCTACCGCCTTGTATAAAAACGCGGCGGATACATGATAACAATGCCACTTGATGATTCTTAAGTCCTAGTCTTTTTATTTTTGAAGTTGTATTTACAGAGCTAAATTGCTCAACTCTGCAATTTGAAAAATAATTCGGTAGTGCGGAGATATCTGATATCCCCGTAACAAGATTTATTTCACAGCCATCAAAGGAAATGCTTTCTTTTGGTTCGATATAACAGTCTGTAATATCAATGGAGTTAATCATGCACTCGGATATATTTAAATTTCCGAATGAAATGTTACTTAGGTCTAGCTTTTCAATAAAACAATCATTTATTGATAATCTTCTAAAGTTAATAATATCCTCGCTGTCACTTTCATTCATGAAAGCACATAGTAGATCTGCTGATGCTTGTGTGTTTGTATTGGACCAAAGTAGTATTTTACTAACTATTTTTGATGGTTCTTTATTCGCAATTTTATTATAAAGTAATCTTTGACCAAATTCACGCAGTGGATTGGTCCACGTAGAAGTTTTTGAGATAACATCAGTATCATAGTGAGATATCATATACTCGGCACGAAGTCCGTCAAGCATATATAAATCTATGAACTGGTAATCTGAGCTTTCATTGCCAACACGACCAAAAGAAGGTAATCTTGATAAAATAATTGCTGACTCATCGGTAGCTGAACGCCCTGTAATATTGCTGAAAACGGAACTAACCTCGTTTATAGTAATTGGTCCAAAATCATTATTTTTTATTCTTGTTAAATTTGCCAACTCTATAAGTATTTGCCTGATAGTTTCCGGGTCGAGAATGGTTTTTTTAATGGTTGCTTCTCTGGAACAAATAAAACTAATTAATTTATCCCAAAAAGCAAACTCATTCTCATATGCTAATAAATCACCTTTACCTGCAAGACTTGCTATCATTTGAAAAATTAATGGCTTCCAGGGAGCCCAGTGTGGAAGGATGTAGTCTTCGCAACCAATATTGTGCATATAAGTTTTCATTTCATCTTCATTGAATTGTTCAGCACATTCCAATAATAAAGTCTCGCTTTCTTTTAATCCTAAAAAGTTAAACATTTCAGCATCGCTGTTGAAGTAATTCTCCCTTCCGGTAATTATAACGCCTCCCTTAGTGTTTTGTATTATATCTTTAACCCCAATTAAAGCATCTTGTTTTGCTTGGCTTAGTTTTGTGGGCTCGTTGCTCCAGTTTTGTGAACCTACCTCATCAAAGCCATCAAGCATGAATATGCATTTTTTTATTTCAAATAATTTAACTGAATTATTTACGGCCTCAGGAGGGAATGCGAGATCTTCAAAATGTCTCCTGATTATTTCGTTGGCTCTTTTTAAACTCCAGTTTTCTCTTAGGTTTATAGCAAAACAGTATGCATTGTCATGTTCTCCTGTATATTTTGTAAAAATCTCTCGCAGGCATCGACTTTTACCTGAACCAAAACTTCCTTTTAGAATTATTTTATTTCCTTTATCGAGAAGTTGTTTTATGTCTTCTATTTTCAACTCTTTATTGGTTCGTGAGTCAATATATTTTACGGGAACGTATGGATTGCTATCTATTTCTCCTGTCCAGGGATCTATTGCACTACCTATATTTTTCTGCTTGCGTAAATGGACATAATTCCTGTAATCAATAAACTTACTTTCAAATTCTGATAAACTCAATAATTCAATTTTGCTTGCGTTTGCTGTCTGTTTCATTAAGTCAGATGGGGGATTCTGAAGGATCATTATACATTTCGTAAATATGCCTTTTGAATTATTGTTGTTTTTTAATATTAATAACTTATTAATGTCATTCCTTACTTTATCTAAGGTGTGATTTTGAGTGACCTCAATACAAATGGCATAATCATCAGCTATTTGTAAAAAACAATCGAACTGCATTCCATCTAAGACTATTGATTTAGCTTCTCTGTTATAAATTAATCTCGAAAATGTTTTTACTCTACTTTCCAATGTCATCCAATCCATAGTTCCTCCGCTAAAAGTCTTTGAATAAAATGATCTATATAACTGAAAGGTATAGCAAGCTTGGTTTTTTCGTTAATCAAGAGTTCACAAATGAATATAACGTATTATCCGTCTGAAAGTAATAGGTTTCGCAAGGATTCTGAGCTGCTCCCCGTTGATTAATACATCGCGATGTTAGTAATGTATTCATTAGCAACGTGAGGGCATCCCCATGAAGAAGCGTTTTTCCGACGAACAGCTCATCAGTATCCTCCGCGAGGCCGAAGCCATGCTGAATAAGGAGGCGCTTCAGGTAGCTCTGGGCCGAAAGTTCTGACGACAGACCAGAAGCGGGAAGCCGTGGAAGTCATGCGTGAGGCAACGGTTCTGTCGCGACGTCATGCCTGCAGGCTGGCCGGTTTGTCCCTGTCAACATGCCGTTATGAGGTTCAGCGTTCGGCTGCTAACGCGCAGTTATCCGCGCGCATCACTGAACTGACAATTGAACGCCGCCGCTTTGGTTACCGGCGTATCTGGCAGCTTATGCGACGTTGAGGTCTTTACGTTAATCACAAGCAGGTTTACCGCATTTATCATCTTAACGGCTTGAGTGTAAAACGCAGACGGCGTCGCAAAGGGCTGGCGACTGAGCGGCTTCAGCTTCTGCGCCCGGATGCACCGAAGCTGACCTGGTCGATGGATTTTGTCATGGATGCACTCGCCAGTGGCCGACGAATTAAGTGCCTGACCTGCGTGGATGACTTCACGAAGGAGTGTCTGACGATTACCGCTGCTTTCGGGATTCCAGGTGCTCAGGTCACGCGTATTCTGGACAGCATTGCGCTGTTTCGTGGCTATCCGGCGACGATAAGAACCGATCAGGGCCCTGAATTTACCTGTCGCGCGCTCGATCAATGGGCCTTTGAGCATGGAGTGGAACTGCGCATAATCCAGTTGGGCAAGCCAACGCAGAACGGGTTTATTGAGAGTTTTAACGGTCGCTTTCGGGATGAATGCCTGAATGAGCACTGGTTCAGCGATATTGCCCACGCGAGGAAAATCATTAATGCCTGGCGGCAGGACTATAACGAATGTCGGCCTCATACAGCACTGAATTACCAGACGCCATCAGAGTTTGCAGCACGGTGGCGAAATGGAAAATTAGATAGTAACAGAACAGATATTACTAACTGACAGTTGTATCGAATAGTGGGGGCCGGTCATCCTTGCTTCAAGACCAACCTCGGCGCATTCATCTATGAATGTCTGTTTGATATCTTCCGGGAGATAGAAAACGAGTTAAGAGTACCTGGATTGACTTTGTGATGACACAAAAATTTTCCTTTATGTGAACGGCACAAATCGCTGTCGCCATTCTGTCGCCAAAGGCTACGCATAGGCTATGTAACCTAATGATTTATAGAGTTAATAATAACAGGCAACAAAAAACCCATCAACCTTGAACCAAAATGGCGGGGTTGATGGGCTCCACAAAATGGGGACATCAAAGAAAAGCAGTGGCACTAGTTATGACTGACACCCCAGAAAAAAGTTCTGCGCATAACTGAAATATTTTTCAGCTTAGGAGTTATCCGAGTCCCGGCCAGATGATGATGATTAGCGTCCCCGCCAGGGTTAACAATACGTTTGCGATCGCGTAGGTTCCGGCGTAGCCCAGCGCCGGGATGTTGCTGCGCGCGGTATCGCTGATGATCTCCATGGCGGGCGCGCAGGTACGTGCGCCCATCATCGCGCCAAAGAGCAGGGCGCGGTTCATTTTCAGCACGTACGCGCCGAACAGGAAACAGATCAGCACCGGAACGAGGCTTACGATCAACCCGGCGATCAGCATCTGCCCGCCGACGGCGCCCAGACCATGACCAATGCCGCTACCGGCGCTTAAGCCGACTCCAGCCATAAACACCATCAGGCCAAACTCTTTCACCATCATCAGCGCACCCTGCGGGATATAGCCGAACGTCGGGTGGTTCGCACGCAGGAAGCCAAGCATGATACCGGCGAACAGCAGGCCGGCGGCATTACCCACGCCAAAACTGAACGAGCTGAACTGGAAGGTGATCATGCCGATCATCAGGCCAACAATAAAGAAGGCGCAGAAGGCGAGCAGATCGGTCACCTGGCTGTGAATCGAGATAAAGCCGATGCGGTCGGCAATGGTTTTCACCCGGCGGGCATCGCCGCTGATTTGCAGCACGTCGCCTTTATTGAGCACGATATTGTCGTCGATCGGCATCTCAATCTGGCTACGGATCACGCGGTTAAGAAAACAACCGTGATCGGTCAGTTTCAACTGCGCGAGACGACGGCCAACCACATTGTGGTTCTTCACCACAACTTCTTCCGTCACGATGCGCATATCCAGCAGATCGCGATCGAATACCTCTTTACCGTTGCGGAAACTGGGATCGAGGCGCGCATGCGCGTCCGGGTAACCGACCAGCGAGATCTCATCGCCCATTTGCAGCACTGCGTCACCGTCCGGGCTGGCGAGAATACCGTTGCGGCGAATACGCTCAATATAACAACCGGTCTGGCGATAGATCCCCAGCTCGCGCAGGTTCTTGCCGTCGGCCCAGGCCACCAGTTCCGGCCCGACGCGGTAAGCGCGGATCACCGGCAGATAAACTTTGCGATGGGCATCGGTATCGAGGCCGCGTTCGCGAGCGATCTGTTGGGCGCTGGTTTGCAGATCCTGGTGTTGCAGCTTCGGCAAATAACGCGCGCCGAAAATCAGGCTGACCAGACCAATCAGGTAGGTTAACGCGTAGCCAAGGCTGAGATTATCCAGCGCGCTGGCAAGATGGCCGCTCTCCATTGAGGCATGGCGCAGCGTATCGCCAGCGCCAACCAGAACGGGGGTTGAGGTCATCGAACCTGCCAGCATCCCGGCGGTGAGGCCAATATCCCAGCCGAACAATTTTCCCAGCCCTAAGGCAATTAATAGCGCGCTGCCAACTAATACCAGCGCGAGCATCAGATAATTCTTACCGTCGCGGAAAAAAATCGAAAAAAAGTTGGGGCCAGCTTCAACACCCACACAAAAAATAAACAGCATAAAGCCAAGATTTAATGCATCTGTGTTTATGCTGAAATGCTGCTGACCTAATAATAACGAAACGACTAAAACGCCAATGGAATTACCGAGTTGTACCGAACCCAGACGTAATTTACCAAGACAAAGGCCGAGTGCCAGTACCACAAACAATAACAGTATGTAATTCCCGTTTAACAAATCTGCGACGTTTATATTCACGGAGGCTAACTTCTTGTTTACTTGTAAGTTGTTGAAAGGAATGGTTATTTGAGCTAGTGTTTTGAACGTGCGCTGGCAAAAAAAAGCGGTGTTGCACCATGCATTCTTCGCAAAACAAAAACAGGGCGATAGTTTAATCGGATTAGATTACAACGGCTAGTGAGAATCGCGTGTTTACGGCCAGGCCATTTCAGGTATGGATTGCCGTCACCCTTTATCTGTCCGGACATTCTTTTGAACAAACGGGTATGTGATAGAGAGTCAGGAGGATTGTTTGAAGCTCAGGCGACGTCGGCTCGGTGTTATTTGCAGTTTTCTACTCTTTATTGCGGTATGCCTTTCTCTGGTCGTTAGTATGAAAGGGGATTTACCCGGTTCTGGTAAACCCGCAACAGGTTTGTTGTTTTTTATATTGCCCGGTATTGCCAGCGGCTTTGTTGCTCGCCGCCGCCGGGTGGTGATTGCGCTGCTGGGGGCGCTGCTGGCGCTACCGTTCTGCTATGTACTGATTCATCTGTTTCTGCTGCCGTCGCGATCGGTCTGGCAGGAGCTGGCCTGGCTGTTCAGCGCGATGTTCTGGTGTGGGATTGGCGGTCTGGCGTGTCTGTTTGTGGGCAGGGTGTTCAGGCACTAAAACGCCCCCGGAAATGGGGGCGGGCGTCGGGCCGTTATGCAAACAGGCCGAAATGCTGTTTGGCGTAGGCTTCAAAATCAGTGCAGCCGCCAATGTGTTGCTGGTCGAGGAAAATCTGCGGTACGGTTTCTACCGGTTTACCGACGGTTTTTTCCAGATCGGCTTTCGTAATCCCTTCCGCGTGAATATCGACATAGCGATAGTTGAAATCATCACGTTCAGCGGTCAGTTTTTCTGCCAGCTCTTTTGCGCGCACGCAGTACGGGCAGCCCGGGCGACCAAAAATTACAGCAAACATACTCTCTCCTTAAACCTGAAGGTTAATGGCCGCTATCATGACCAAACCCTGGCCTGATGGAAAGCAGGTTCTGCCTGTTGCATTAATCTCTGCAACCTTTCAGGACAATTTCGGTTTACTGCGATCCTGCGTCTCTGTCCTATACTCGGGGTCTTGTTTCTACGGGGATTATTCATCATGACACCAACGATTGACTTGCTGTGCGCCCATCGTTCCATTCGCCACTTTACCGATCAACCTGTCACGCAGGAGCAGCGTGAAGCGATCATCGCCAGCGCGCAGGCGACCTCCAGCTCCAGCTTTTTACAGTGCAGCTCAATTATTCGCATAACCGATAGGGCGATGCGTGAACAACTGGTGGCATTGACCGGCGGGCAGCAGCATGTCGCTCAGGCGGCTGAGTTCTGGGTGTTCTGCGCGGATTTCCATCGTAACTTTGAAATCAGCCCGGAAGCGAAACCCGGTCTTGCGGAACAACTGCTGCTGGGTATGGTAGATACCGCGCTGATGGCGCAAAACGCCTTTACGGCGGCGGAATCTCTGGGGCTCGGCGGTGTTTATATCGGCGGTATTCGTAACAATATCGAAGCGGTGGGTGAACTGTTACAGGTGCCAAAACATGTGCTGCCGCTGTTTGGCCTGTGCCTTGGCTGGCCGGCGGACGACCCGGGTTTAAAACCGCGGATGCCGGCGTCGCTGCTGGTGCATGAAAACCATTATCAGCCGCTGGATCGTGATGTGCTGGCGCAGTATGACGAAGAGATCGCTAACTACTATCTGACGCGTGGCAGCAATACGCGCCGCGATACGTGGAGCGATCATATCCGTCGCACGCTGATTAAAGAGAATCGTCCTTTTATTCTCGATTATTTGCATAAACAGGGATGGGCAACACGCTAATTCCCGTTCATCCTGCTCTTTGCTGCGTGTATGATACGCGGGCTTTAACGGCTCTTTTTTAGCGAGGTGCAGGGTGAGAATTGCCATATTGTCCCGGGACGGAACGCTCTATTCATGTAAACGCCTGCGCGAAGCGGCAACGCAGCGCGGCCATCTGGTCGAAATTTTCGATCCACTCTCCTGTTACATGAATATCAGCCCTGCGGCATCGTCCATTCACTATAAAGGCCGTCAGCTCCCGCATTTTGATGCGGTGATCCCACGCATTGGCTCCGCCATTACCTTTTACGGTACGGCTGCGCTGCGCCAGTTTGAAATTCTGGGCAGCTATCCGCTCAATGAATCCGTCGCCATTACCCGCGCCAGAGATAAACTGCGCTCACTGCAACTGCTGGCGCGCCAGGGGATCGATTTACCGGTGACCGGCATTGCGCATTCGCCGGATGACACCAGCGATCTGATCGATATGGTCGGCGGCGCGCCGCTGGTGGTAAAGCTGGTGGAAGGCACGCAGGGGATTGGCGTGGTGCTGGCGGAAACCCGCCAGGCGGCAGAAAGCGTGATTGACGCGTTTCGCGGCCTGAATGCGCATATCCTGGTGCAGGAGTTTATCGCCGAAGCCAAAGGGTGCGATGTTCGCTGTCTTGTCGTCGGCAATGAAGTGGTTGCGGCCATTGAACGCCGGGCGAAAGAGGGGGATTTTCGCTCTAACCTGCACCGCGGCGGGCAGGCGACTGTCGCTAACATCACGCCGCGCGAACGCGAAATCGCGCTGGCTGCTGCGCATACGCTGGGGCTGGATGTGGCGGGCGTGGATATTCTGCGCGCCAATCGCGGGCCGCTGGTGATGGAAGTGAACGCATCGCCGGGGCTGGAAGGCATCGAAAAGGCTACCGGCATCGATATTGCCGGGCGAATGATCCAGTGGATTGAGCGTCAGGCAACCCCTGGATTTAGCCTGAAAACAGGCGGCTAGGGCATTTTCCTGCGCTATTAATGGTGCCTGCCGTGCTTTTTGCGTAAGCTATGGGCAATTTTTTCAGTAAGAGAGCAATACGTTATGGATTCACTCGTCGTTCCTGGTCTGGACACGCTTCGTCACTGGCTCGACGAACTGGGCATCACTTTTTTTGAGTGTGATAACTGTCAGGCGCTGCACCTGCCGCATATGCAAAATTTTGATGGCGTGTTCGATGCGAAGCTTGACCTGGTTAATGACATCATGCTGTTTACGGCGATGGCGGAAGTTAAACCTTCGGCGCTGCTGGCGCTGTCAGCGGATCTCTCTGCCATTAACGCCAGTTCGCTGACCGTAAAAGCGTTTCTCGATATTCAGGATGATAATCTGCCGAAGCTGGTGGTATGCCAGTCTTTATGCGTTGGTCCAGGCGTCACCTTCGAGCAGTTCGCCTGGTTTATGCGCCAGAGCGAGGAGCAGATTTCCATGGTGATTATGGAAGCCAACGCGCACCAGCTGCTGTTTCTTGCGACAGAAGGCGAGGAAGAGTCCGTCGAGGGTGACGCAACGCGTAATTTTCTCCACTGACTCTTTGCCGCAATTCATGCAGTCGCTGCCAGCGCGGCTGCAAAATAAATATTTTTATTCTGCTTTTAACCTTTCCTTAAAGAACTATTCACCGCAATTCCGGCGGTGAAGGCTTATCCCATAGACAGATCCTGCATAAAAAATTGATAAACCGCGTTTTTTAATCTGACCTATAGCCTCAAACCCTGGCTACAGTTATTCTTGCGCTGCTTACAACAGCATGCGGTGTCTGCCGGAAGAGTTTTCTCCTCCGAGGCTGTGCAGAGTGACAAAATATGCATGATTCTTGCATACCTTAAAATGCGTACATTTGGTTCGTATGTTAACGGGCTTTTCCAGAAGGAATGAGATATGACCGCCTTGAGCAAAAAATGGGTATCAGGTCTTGTCGCGGGTGCGTTGATGGCTGTCTCTGCCAGCACGCTCGCAGCCGAGCAAAAGACGCTGCATGTTTACAACTGGTCTGATTATATTGCGCCGGACACTGTCGCAAATTTCGAAAAAGAAACCGGTATTAAAGTCGTTTATGACGTGTTTGACTCCAACGAAGTGCTGGAAGGCAAACTGATGGCGGGCAGCACCGGCTTCGACCTGGTGGTGCCGTCGGCAAGCTTCCTTGAGCGCCAGCTGGCCGCCGGTGTGTTCCAGCCGCTGGATAAGAGCAAGCTGCCAAACTGGAAAAACCTCGATCCGGACGTGCTGAAGATGGTTGCCAAGCATGACCCGGACAACAAATACGCCATGCCGTACCTGTGGGCGACTACCGGTATTGGTTATAACATCGATAAAGTTAAAGCCGCACTGGGCAAAGACGCGCCGGTGAACAGTTGGGATCTGGTGCTGAAGCCGGAAAACCTGGAAAAACTGAAAAGCTGTGGCGTCTCTTTCCTCGATGCGCCGGAAGAGATTTTTGCCACCGTGCTGAACTACCTCGGCAAAGATCCGAACAGCAACAAAGCGGATGATTACACCGGCCCGGCAACGGATTTGCTGCTGAAGCTGCGTCCGAATATCCGTTATTTCCACTCTTCGCAATACATCAACGATCTGGCTAACGGCGACATCTGCGTGGCGATTGGTTGGGCAGGGGACGTATGGCAGGCCGCTAACCGCGCGAAAGAAGCGAAAAACGGCGTCAACGTGACCTACACCATTCCGAAAGAGGGGGCGCTGGCGTTCTTTGACGTCTTCGCGATGCCTGCCGATGCGAAAAATAAAGATGAGGCTTATCAGTTCCTTAACTATCTGATGCGCCCGGATGTGATTGCCCATATCAGCGATCACGTGTTCTACGCGAACGGCAACAAAGCCTCTGTTCCACTGATCAGCGAAGAAGTGCGTAACAACCCGGCAATCTTCCCGCCGCCGGATGTCTTCGCCAAACTGTTTACGCTGAAAGTCCAGGATCCGAAGATTGACCGCGTAAGAACCCGCGCATGGACTAAAGTTAAAAGCGGCAAGTAAATCAATTACCTGACTGGTGATTAGAGCGCACCAATATGGTGCAATTGCCCCAAAGCTGGACAGAGGTACTGCGCCTCTGTTCAGCCATTTGTAAGTCAACCTGTTGAAACAGGGTGATGTTTATGCCGGAGAGCACTGGATTGAACGACGCTATTCCCCGCCCACAGGCGAAGAGCCGCAAGGATCTGACGCCGCTGCTTGAAATCCGCAATCTGACCAAATCGTTTGACGGCCAGCATGCCGTTGATGATGTCAGCCTCACTATTTACAAAGGCGAAATTTTTGCACTGCTCGGTGCGTCCGGCTGCGGCAAATCGACCTTGCTGCGTATGCTGGCCGGTTTTGAGCAGCCAACGCAGGGGCAAATTATGCTCGACGGCGTCGATCTGGCGCATGTGCCGCCGTATCTGCGCCCCATCAATATGATGTTTCAGTCTTATGCCCTGTTCCCGCACATGACGGTTGAACAGAACATCGCGTTCGGCCTGAAACAGGATAAGTTGCCGAAAGCGGAAATTGCCAGCCGCGTGGCGGAGATGCTCAATCTGGTGCATATGGGCGAGTTCGCCAAACGTAAGCCTCATCAGCTTTCCGGCGGGCAACGTCAGCGCGTGGCGCTGGCGCGCAGCCTGGCGAAACGCCCGAAACTGCTGCTGCTGGATGAACCGATGGGCGCGCTGGATAAAAAACTGCGTGACCGTATGCAACTGGAAGTGGTGGATATCCTCGAGCGCGTCGGCGTGACCTGCGTGATGGTAACGCACGATCAGGAAGAGGCGATGACCATGGCTGGCCGTATCGCCATCATGAACCGCGGTAAATTCGTGCAGATTGGCGAGCCGGAAGAGATTTACGAGCATCCGACCACCCGCTACAGCGCTGAATTTATCGGCTCGGTCAATGTCTTCGAAGGGCTGCTGAAAGTGCGTCAGGATGATGGCCTGGTGATCGAGTCTCCGGGGCTGGTGCATCCGCTGAAGGTCGATGCGGATGCTTCGGTGGTGGACAACGTGCCGGTGTACGTGGCGCTGCGCCCGGAAAAAATCATGCTCTGCGACGAGCCGCCAGCCGATGGCTACAACTTTGCCGTCGGCGAAGTGGTGCATATTGCCTACCTTGGCGACCTCTCTATTTATCACGTGCGTGTGCAAAGCGGGCAGATGATCAGCGCCCAGTTGCAAAACGCGCATCGCTACCGTAAAGGCGCGCCAACCTGGGGCGACGAAGTTCGTCTCTGTTGGGATGCCGATAGTTGTGTGGTTCTGACGGTTTAAGGAGCGGTGATGAGTACACTGGAGCCGCCGGCCCGCGTTGAAAAACCGGGCGGTATAACACTGTGGCTGGCGCGTATGCAAATGCGTCACGGGCGCAAGCTGGTGATTGCGCTGCCCTATATCTGGCTTATTTTGCTGTTTCTGCTGCCGTTTTTGATTGTCTTCAAAATCAGCCTTGCGGAGATGGCGCGCCAGATCCCGCCGTATACCGATCTGATTGAGTGGGCCGACAGCCAGCTTACGGTCACGCTGAATATCGGCAACTTCCTGCAACTGACCGACGATCCGCTCTATATCGAGGCGTACCTGCAATCGCTGGAAGTGGCGGCGATTTCCACGCTGTGCTGTTTGCTGCTCGGCTATCCGCTGGCCTGGGCGGTGGCGCACAGTAAGCCGTCAACGCGCAATATTCTGCTGTTGTTGGTGATTCTGCCGTCGTGGACGTCGTTTCTGATCCGCGTGTACGCGTGGATGGGCATTTTGAAAAGCAACGGCGTGCTGAATAACGTCCTGATGTGGCTGGGCGTTATCGATCAGCCGCTGAACATTCTGCACACCAACCTGGCGGTCTATATTGGCATCGTTTACGCCTATCTGCCGTTTATGGTGCTGCCGATTTATACCGCGCTGACGCGTATCGACTATTCGCTTGTGGAAGCCTCGCTGGATCTCGGCGCGCGGCCGCTGAAAACCTTCTTCAGTGTGATTGTGCCGCTGACCAAAGGCGGGATTATCGCCGGGTCGATGCTGGTGTTTATCCCGGCGGTCGGGGAGTTTGTGATCCCGGAACTGCTTGGCGGCCCGGACAGCATCATGATTGGGCGCGTGCTGTGGCAGGAGTTCTTTAATAACCGCGACTGGCCGGTGGCCTCTGCGGTGGCGGTGATCATGCTGTTGTTGCTGATTGTGCCGATCATGTGGTTCCACAAACATCAGCAGAAACAGGCGGAGGATCACGCATGAACAACTTACCGGTAGTGCGATCGCCGTGGCGCATCCTGATCCTGGTGCTCGGGTTCTCATTCCTGTATGCGCCGATGCTGATGCTGGTGATCTACTCGTTCAACAGTTCGAAGCTGGTCACGGTATGGGCGGGCTGGTCAACGCGCTGGTACGGCGAACTGTTCCACGATGATGCGATGATGAGCGCGGTGGGCTTAAGCCTGACCATTGCCGCCTGTGCTGCCACGATGGCGGCGATCCTCGGCACCATCGCCGCTGTTGTGATGGTGCGTTTTGGCCGCTTCCGTGGCGCCAACGGTTTCGCTTTTATGATCACCGCGCCGCTGGTGATGCCGGATGTGATTACCGGTCTGTCGCTGCTGCTGCTGTTTGTCGCGCTCGGGCATGCGATTGGCTGGCCTTCGGATCGCGGGATGTTAACCATCTGGCTGGCGCACGTCACGTTCTGTACGGCTTATGTGGCGGTGGTGATCTCTTCTCGCCTGCGTGAACTCGATCGCTCGATTGAAGAGGCAGCGATGGATCTGGGCGCCACGCCGCTGAAAGTCTTCTTTGTCATTACGCTGCCGATGATCATGCCTGCGGTGATTTCCGGCTGGCTGCTGGCCTTTACGCTGTCGCTGGATGATCTGGTGATCGCCAGCTTTGTCTCCGGGCCGGGCGCGACAACGTTGCCGATGCTGGTCTTCTCCAGCGTGCGTATGGGGGTAAATCCGGAAATCAACGCGCTGGCGACGCTGATCCTCGGCGTGGTCGGGATTGTTGGTTTAATCGCCTGGTATCTGATGGCGCGCACGGAAAAGCAGCGGATTCGCGATATCCAGCGTGCAAGACAAGATCATTCTCATTAAAATCGGAAAATTGTGTCGCTGATGCCGCGCTTGTCGCGGCATTTTTTCACAGGGAAATCACAGGATTGGGCTTCTTTAAGAAAACCACTCATCACGCGAAACCGAATGTACCCGCGATGGTACAGGTGGCGGCTATTGCCATCATCACTATTCGCTGTGTCGATGTGCTGATGGTGCTCAATGTACTGGGCGGGCGCGGTATTATCGATTTTGTCCAGCGCAGCGCACAGACCTGGGCGCTGACGCTGATTTTTCTCGGCAGCCTGTTGCTGGTATTTATCGAGATCCTCTGTGCGTTTTCGGTGGTGAAAGGCCGCAACTGGGCGCGCTGGCTCTATCTTCTGACGCAGCTTATCGCCACCGGCTATTTGTGGGCCGCCTCGCTCGGTTATGGTTATCCGGAGCTGTTCAGTATTGCCGGTGGATCGCGCCGGGAGATTTTCCATTCGCTGATGCTGCAAAAACTGCCCGATATGCTGGTGCTGTTCCTGCTGTTTATCCCCGCACCCAGCCGACGCTTTTTCCGCCTGCAATAACGGTGGTACAATCCCGGCCCCGCAAAACGAAAGGCTTTATTATGCAGTGCGCTCTCTACGATGCTGGTCGCTGTCGCTCCTGTCAGTGGATCGAACAACCGCTTGCCACCCAGCTTACCGCGAAGATGAACGATCTCCATCACCTGCTGGCGGGGTTGCCGGTTGCAGAGTGGCGCACGCCGGTGAGCGGCCCGGAACAGGGGTTTCGCAATAAAGCCAAAATGGTGGTCAGCGGTAGCGTAGAAAAACCGCTGCTCGGTATGCTGCATCGTGACGGTACGCCGGAAGATCTTACTGATTGCCCACTCTATCCCGACGCTTTTGCCCCGGTTTTTGCTGCGCTTAAACCCTTTATTGCCCGCGCGGGGCTGACGCCTTACAACGTGGCGCGCAAGCGCGGCGAACTGAAATACTTGCTGCTGACCGAAAGCCAGCAGGATGGCAGCATGATGCTGCGTTTTGTCTTGCGTTCCGAAGCCAAACTGGCGCAACTTCGCGCCGCGCTGCCGTGGTTGCAGGCGCAATTACCGCAGTTAAAGGTCATTTCGGTAAATATCCAGCCAGTGCATATGGCGATCATGGAAGGGGAGACGGAGATTTTCCTCACCGAACAGCAGGCGCTGGAGGAAAATTTCAATGGTGTGCCGCTGTGGATCCGCCCGCAAAGTTTCTTCCAGACCAATCCGGTTGTCGCCAGCGCGCTGTACGCCACTGCCCGTGACTGGGTGCGCGCTTTACCGGTCGCGCATATGTGGGATCTGTTCTGCGGCGTCGGCGGTTTTGGTCTGCACTGCGCTACACCTGAAATGCGGCTGACCGGCATCGAGATTGCCCCGGAAGCGATCGCCTGCGCAACGCAGTCGGCGCAGGTGCTGGGATTGCACAATCTGCATTTTCAGGCGCTCGATTCCACACAGTTCGCCACTGCGCAACAGGACGTGCCGGATCTGGTGTTGGTTAACCCACCGCGACGCGGCATCGGGGCGGAATTATGCGACTACTTAAGCCGTATGGCGCCGCCTTTTATCGTCTATTCAAGCTGTAATGCACAGTCGATGGCGAAAGATATTCGACAGCTTCCAGGCTATCGCATCGAACGCGTGCAATTGTTTGATATGTTCCCGCATACCGCACATTACGAGGTGTTGACGCTGTTGGTTAAGCAATAAAAAAGCCGCGTAAGCGGCTTTTTTATAATCTTGTGGCTTCGTCTTACCCGAATTACAAATTAGAAGTCCGTTGGTCTGGTAAGCGCAACGCTACCGGGCAAGGCTGCATTTACTGCGGGAACCACTGGTCGCTGATTTTCTGGTACGTACCGTCAGCTTTGATCGCTTTCAGGGCGGTATTCAGTTTTTCCAGCAGCGCCTTGTTTTCCGGGCGAACCGCGATGCCGAGACCGGTGCCGAAATATTGCGGATCGGTCACTTTCGGCGTTGCAATGCCAAGCTGCGGATTGGTTTTCAGCCACTCATTAACCACGGCGGTATCACCAAATACGCCGTCGATACGGCCATTTTTCAGGTCGATAATCGCGTTCTGGTAGCTGTCATAAGCCACGGTTTTCACTTCCGGGTGCTTATCCTGCAAATATTTCTGATGTGTGGTGCCGTTTTCCATGCCGATGCGTTTGCCTTTCAAATCGTCGAAAGATTTAAACGCGTCTTTTTTCGCAATTACCACCGCGGAGTTCGCGTAGTACGGATCGGTGAAAGAGACCTGTTTGGCGCGCTCTGGCGTAATATCCATACCGGAGATCACCGCGTCATATTTTCTGAATTTCAGCGACGGGATCAGGCTGTCAAATGCGTGGTTGGTGAAGGTGCAATCTGCCTGCATCTGTTTGCACAGCGCATTTGCCAGGTCGATATCAAAACCGACGATTTTATTGTTCGCGTCCAGCGATTCAA
Source organism: Kosakonia sacchari (assembly GCA_900109485.1). GTDB lineage: Bacteria > Pseudomonadota > Gammaproteobacteria > Enterobacterales > Enterobacteriaceae > Kosakonia > Kosakonia sacchari_B. Next base: position 299,847 of record FOAY01000003.1, read on the forward strand.
ACGGCGGGTAGGTGGCGGAAACGCCGAAATTGATTTTATCAGCAGCAGAGGCGCTCGCAGCGAAAGTCGCGATCAGGGCGGCGGCCAGCATCAGTTTTTTCATTTTCGAACTCCTGTCGATCAATCTTATTGTTGTTGCCGTGTCTTCAGCATGGCGTTCACGATGCCACTAATTGAATTTATATGCAATAAAAATGCTTAAATATATTTTATTGAATATAAAAAAGGCGAGAAATGAAAGCATTATCTCGCCGTTGATTATTATTTATGCAATTAGCTGCGGCGTTCGAAAGCCAGCGCTTTGCGTTCAATCAGACGCATCATGAGCGTTAACAGACCGTTCACTACCAGATAAATCAACCCGGCAGCGCCAAACACCATTACGTCATAGGTACGGCCGTACAGCAGCTGGCCATGTCCCATCACCTCCATCAGCGTGATGGTGTAAGCCAGCGATGTACTTTTAAACACCAGCACCACTTCGTTGGAATAGGACGAAAGGGCGCGTTTAAAGGCATAAGGCAGCAGGATCGCCAGCGTGTCTTTCTTGCTCATTCCCAGCGCGCCGCAGGATTGCCATTGGCCCTGCGGAATCGCGCGGATCGCGCCGTAAAACAGCTGCGTGGTATACGCCGCGCTGTTCAGCGACAGCGCCAGCAGCGCACATAACCACGGCTGCGACAGCAGATGCCAGATAAACGGATAGTTCTGCAACGACGGAAACTGACCGGGGCCGTAGTAAATCAGGAAGATCTGCACCAGCAGCGGCGTACCGGTAAACAGCGTGATATAGCCGCGTACGATGTGCGTCAGCACCGGCGTTTTCAACGTCAGTATGACGGTAAACAGCAGCGACAAAATCAGCGCCACAATCAGTGATGCGATGGTCAGCGTCAGGCTAGTGTGCAGGCCTTTAAACAGCTCTGGTAAATAGGCAAGCATTATCCCGGCCTCCGTTCAAAGCGCGTTGCACGCAGGTCAATGCGTTTGAGGACCCACTGGCTGAGCAGGGTGATCACCAGGTAAATCGCCGCCGCCACAATGTACCAGGTGAAAGGCTCCTGGGTACGAGTAGCAATGCTTTTGGTTTGCAGCATCAGATCGTTAACGCTGATCAGCGACACCAGCGCGGTATCTTTCAACAGCACCAGCCACTGGTTACCCAGACCCGGTAACGCATGGCGCCACATCTGCGGCATTACCAGACGGAAGAAGATCGCCCCTTTCGACAGACCGAGCGCCTGGCCGGATTCGCGCTGACCGTCCGGCACCGCTTTTAACGCACCGCGCAGGGTTTGCGAAGCGTAAGCCGAATAGAGCAAAGAGAGCGCGATCACGCCGCACAGGAACGGGCTGACATCGAAGTTTTCAATCTGTACCTGCACCGGGATCTGCACCACGCCCAGATTGATGGTGAAACCATCAGAGAGTGTCAGCAGCAGCTGCGAGGCGCCGAAATAGATAAACAGCACCACGAGGATTTCTGGCAGGCCGCGCAGCAGCGTGACCAGCGCGGTACCGATCCATGCAATGGGACGCCACTTAACGGACTCCCATACGGCAAAGATCATCGCCAGCACCAGGCCGATGAGCAGCGCACAAACGGCAAGGCCGACGGTCATCCCGGCGGCGCTTGCTAATGGAAACATTTCGTTCATTAAGGATTACTTCTGGAACCATTTGCTGTAGATGGCCTGGTAAGTCCCATCTTTCTTCACTTTTTCCAGCGCAGCGTTGAATTTCTGCTGCAACTCAGTGTTACCCTGGCGCACGGCGATACCCAGGCCGGTACCGAAGTACTCTTTGTCCGTCACTTTATCGCCTACCGCTGCCAGTTTGGCATCGGCTTTCAGCCATTCGGTTACCACTGCGGTGTCGCCAAAGACAGCATCAATACGGCCGTTTTGCAGATCCAGACGCGCATTCTGGTAGCTGTCGTAAGGCACGGTGGTGATTTCCGGGTGTTTATCGTTAATGAATTTCTGGTGCGTAGTGCCGTTCTGCACGCCAACACGTTTGCCTTTCAGCTGATCGATGCTGGTGAATTTACCCTGCTGGCCGACGAACAGCGCAGAGTTATCGTAGTACGGCGTAGTAAACAGAACCTGTTTTTCACGCTCTGGCGTGATATCCATACCGGCCATCACCGCGTCAAAACGGCGGAATTTCAGGCTCGGAATCAGGCTGTCAAAGGCCTGGTTGGTAAAGGTACAGGTCGCATCGATCTCTTTACACAGCGCATTCGCCAGATCCACATCAAAGCCGACGATCTTGTTGTTGGCATCGGTGGATTCAAACGGAGGGTAGCTCGCTTCCGTCGCAAAACGAATGGTCTGGGCTGCTGTAGCGCTAAGGCTGATGCTGGCAAGTAGTGCGGCAATCAGTACTTTTTTCATTGTCTTTATTCCCGAGTCTTCAGTGAGATAGGTAGTATTTAAACGCATCGGTCTGCGGCGCGGCAAAGCAGCTGGCATCCCCTTGCTCAACAATGTGACCGTTTTCCATATACACCACGCGGCTGGCGGTTTTGCGCGCCACTTCCACTTCGTGGGTCACGATGACCTGCGTAATGCCGGTTTCCGACAGTTCGCGAATGATGCTGACAATTTGCGCGGTGATTTCCGGATCGAGTGCGGCGGTGGGTTCATCAAACAGCAGAACCTGCGGCTCCATCATCAGCGCACGGGCGATGGCGACACGCTGCTGTTGTCCGCCGGACAGGTGCAGCGGATAGCGATCGCTATAGGGTTTAAGACGTAAACGCTCCAGCAGCTTCTCAGCGCGCTCCAGCGCCTGATCTTTGCTTAAACCGAGCACGCGGCACGGCGCTTCAATCAGGTTTTGCTGTACGGTCAGATGCGGCCAAAGATTATATTGCTGGAACACCATGCCCACGTTCTGACGCAATTCACGAATCGCTTTATCTGACGGGGTTTTGGCAAAATCAAAATGGTTGCCTGCAATGCTTAACTGGCCGGAACGCGGCATTTCGAGCAGGTTGAGTACGCGCAACAGCGAACTTTTACCCGCACCGCTTGGGCCGAGCAGCACCAGCGTTTCACCCTGTGGGCAATCCAGTGTGATGTCGAAGAGCGCCTGGTGTGCGCCATAAAAGCAATTGATGCTGTTTAATTTAATACTCATCGAAGCAGTCTGATAGCAATTGAGGCCGCAAATAGTAACGTTGACAGAATAGTTATGCAATATTTGTGCGTTAAAACTTAAAAATAAACCAAGTTATGCGATAAAGTTAGCACAAAATACCGGGCGGCGAGGGAACCAGGCATAAATGTCGGCATTCCCCGGGGAATGCCAGACAATTTACGGGTGTTACCACATAACCATTAGCGATGTTCTACCGACTGGCGCAGCGTCCCGGCGGGCGCATGTACCGAGCCGCCCAGGTAGCGGACATCGTCCACCGCCCAGCACTGGCCTTCGCGGATCATCAGTACTTCATCCTGCCAGCGCTGGCTGCCCTGGCTTAACGTGACGCGCAGCGGAATATTCCGCGCATCGCTATTAGGAATGGTGGAAGCGCTGGCGACGTCGGCATGATCGGCGGCAACGCTGCGGCTGGAGAAGGGATCGGTTTTAAGCAGCGCAGCGGTTTGCGGATCGCGGCTGGCGTTATTCAGCATTTTTGCCAGGTCGTCACTCAGGTATGGGCGCAATGCGGTCAGGTCACTGCCCGGATGAGCGATGCGGTAGTCATAAAATTGTTGTGCAACACTGTCAGGACCGCCTTCCACACACTGCCCGCTACGGGCGCCAATATCTTTATAGGCCGGGGTTACGGTAGTACAGGCGCTCAGTAGCAGCGCGCACGGCATTACAAGAGTCAAAACTGAATAGCGCATATTGATTTCCTTATTTCTCTTCAGAAGACACGACCTTTCAAGAATAGTGTATTGATCTGATAATGTGTCTCGTAACGTGCGCACTTAAAAGGAGAAGTTTATGCAATTTTCAACCACGCCGACCCTTGAAGGGCAACCGATTATCGAATATTGCGGCGTCGTGACGGGCGAAGCGATTCTGGGCGCCAATATTTTCCGCGATTTTTTTGCCGGTATCCGCGACATCGTCGGCGGACGTTCTGGCGCCTATGAGAAAGAGCTGCGTAAAGCGCGGGAAATTGCCTTTCGTGAACTGGGCGAGCAGGCGCAGCAACTCGGCGCAGATGCGGTGGTCGGTATTGACATCGATTATGAAACCGTCGGCAAAGACAGCAGCATGCTAATGGTAAGCGTCAGCGGTACGGCGGTTAAAACACGCCGATGAAAAAGTATGCATTAGCAATGCTGGCGCTGCTTCTGGCTGGCTGTGCGAGTGAAAAAGGGATTATCGATAAAAACGGCTACCAGCTGGATACGCGGCGTCAGGCGCAGGCAGCTTACCCGCGTATCAAGGTGCTGGTGATTCATTACACGGCGGATGATTTTGATGTCTCGCTGGCGACGCTCACCGACAAGCAGGTGAGCGCCCATTATCTGGTGCCCGCCAGCCCGCCGCTGTACCACGGGAAACCGCGCATCTGGCAACTGGTGCCGGAGCAGGATCTCGCCTGGCACGCGGGCGTGAGTTTCTGGCGCGGCGCGACGCGCATCAACGATACCTCCATCGGTATTGAGTTAGAGAACCGCGGCTGGCAGCGGAGTGCAGGCGGAAAAACCTTTGCGCCTTTTGCCCCTGCGCAAATTAGTGCATTGATTCCGCTGGTAAAAGATATTATTGCGCGGTACAACATCGCGCCGCAAAACGTCGTGGCGCATGCCGATATCGCGCCGCAGCGTAAAGACGATCCCGGCCCGTTATTCCCGTGGCAGGCGTTGGCCGCTCAGGGGATTGGCGCCTGGCCGGATGCGGCAAGGGTGGCATTTTATCTGAATGGTCGTTCTCCCCATCAGGCGGTTGAAACGGCGTCGCTGCTCGATTTGTTGGCGCGCTACGGCTACGAAGTGAAACCGGAAATGACGCCTGCGCAGCAGAAACGGGTGATCGAGGCGTTTCAGATGCATTTTCGTCCGGGGTTATGGAATGGCGTTGCGGATGCTGAAAGCCAGTCCATTGCCGAGGCATTACTGGAAAAATATGGCCAGGGGTGACTGCCGCTGGTTTTTTTATGACGAGGTCAATGGAAATGGTGTTTCGCATCATGATAGGGGCATTGCTGATGGTGGCTTTTGCTGTCCACGCTGCGCCAAACCCGCCGTACGCATGTTCCTACTGGGACAAACAAACGGACAGTGTGAAAACACTGGATGAGTGCGCCGTACTGAAAGATGGCAAGCTGGCATTTTTACCCGCGCTATTTGCCAAAACCCATGATGTCGATGGCATGTCGTGGGTCGGGCTGCACGATTATACCCGTGGAGCGGGGGAGCAGGATGCGGATTATTATGTGCGTTCTGCGCACGAGTATTTGCCAGTGATTCATTTCGATAACGGGCCGGACTGGTTTGTCGAGGGGCTGGTGCGCTCAACGCAGAACGGCAAAGTGGGCTACTGGGATGACAGTTTCCGCAACCGCATTGCCGCCCGCTATGATTACGCTTCGCAGTTTGAGGGCGGCAAAGCGCTGGTCTGCATTGGGTGCAAACCGCAGCGTGAAGGCGAGCATATCGCGTTGAGCGGCGGGGAGTGGTACTACATTGATAAGAGCGGCCAGCGGGTGTCTGAGATTAAATCCGGGCCGTTCTGAGTCTGTCAGCGGTGCAGTTTACCGTGATCTTTTAACCAGTGCGCCGTGCGTTTGATGCCTTCATCCAGCGTCACGATCGGCGCATAACCCAGCTCTTCCTGCGCGCGCGTGATATCCAGCGTGAAATCAAAATTGAGTTTCGACACGCCATAGTGGGTGAAGGCGGGTTCTTTCGCGCGTTTATCGCCAAAACGTTCCATGCTGCGGGCCAGCATATCCAGCATGGTGTAGGGCACGGAGCGAATGCGGCAGGAGATCGCCAGATCGTCAATCAGCCGCTGTACGATACTGCGCAGCGAGCGCGGCTCACCGTTGGTGATATTATACGCCCGCCCGGAAGGTAACGTGTCGCACTGTTGCTGGCTGGCGAGCCACATCGCATGCACTGCATTTTCGTAGTAGGTCATATCCACCAGCGCATCACCGCCGCGCGGCAGTAACACGCTGCGGTAGTGGTGCATCATCTGCGCCAGCCGCGGGATAAACACTTTGTCGTGCGGACCAAACAGGCTTTGCGGACGCAAAATGGTAAAGCGGGTATTGGGGTTCGCCTGCGCCAGCAGATCGATGACCTGCTCGCCAGCGGCTTTGCTGCGGGCAAATTCGTTAGCGAAACGCGCCGGGCGAAAATCTTCCGGGATATCGCGATGGTGGTGATAATCGAAGTAGAGCGAAGGCGAGGAGATATGGATAAAGTTGCGCACGCCCCAGGCGACAGCCCATTCACCCAGACGGCGCGTGGCGCGCACATTTGCCAGGTCAAACGCTTCCTGTGTTCCCCACGGCGAGGTGAAACTGGAGCAGTGCCACAGCGTATCGATATCGGCGAGCATGACTTTAGCCTGCGATGAAACCAGCTCGGTTAAATCCGCATGCACAAACTCGGCGCCCATCTTGCTCAGCAACTTGCCCATCGCTTCGTTGCGGCCCGTCGCCCTGACGCTGATCCCTTTTTGACGCAGATATTCGACGGCGTTTCGGCCTAAACCGCTGGTTGCGCCCGTGACCAGTACCTTCATATCAATCCACTGTGTTGAAAAGCAATTATCGCGCGCATTCTTCCGTGAATTACGCCGCGATGCAATGGGAGAAGTAAAAGAAAAAGGTTAACCGTCAGACTTTTTCACTATTTTTTTCTGCCAGACGGGCAATTTGTTGCGCCATGCCACGAAAGATGAACAGATGAGCCGGGAACATCAGCAGCCAGTAAAACAAACCCGGCATGCCGTGCGGATGCCACCAGGCGCGGACATCCAGCTGCCGATGGTCGCCTTTGTCGCTCAACGTAAAGGTCAGCCGCCCCAGCCCCGGCGCTTTCATACCAAACAATAATGCCAGTTGCTGCTCCGGCTCGGCGATGATCACTTTCCAGCTATCCACCGCATCGCCGGTTTGCAGCCACGCGCGATCGGGACGCCCGCGCGGCAGTGGGTGACCAATTAAACGATCGAGTGCAGCGCGGGTTTCCCACAGCAGATTGCCGAAAAAATAGCGCTCTTTGCCGCCGATACGGTTAATCACTTCCCACAGCGCGCCGAGGCTGGCTGTGGTTTTTACCTGATAACCAGCCTGTTTCGGAAAGTAGCCGTATTGCGGACGCCAGCGTGAGAAGGCCTGCGGGTCATAGCCCCAGTCGGCGGAATTCACCAGCTTTTCTTCTTCCTGCAACGTCTGGCGCACCGCGTCATCAAAGCGGATCAGTGTTTGCGGGATCAAACTGCGCAGTGCGCGATCGTCGGCCAGTAGATCGTGTTTCAGCCCCTGGATCAACGCCTTTGCGATGGTTGGCGGTACGGAAGTGATGAGATGTAAAAACCAGACCGAGATCAGCCGCGTTGGCAGCGGAATGGGGATCAGCGGGCGGTGTACGCCGCTGACGCGCATAAAGTGCTCGAACTGCTGCTGATAGCTCAGCACTTCCGGCCCGGCAGCCTCAAACACGCGGTGTTCCGCCGCCGGGTGATGCAACAATTCCAGCAGATAATACAGCAGGTTTTCCAGCGCAATTGGCGTGGTGCGCGAACGCACCCAGCGCGGCGGCGTCAGTACCGGCAGGTTAAACACCATATCGCGCATCACTTCAAAGGCCGCCGAACCCGCGCCGACAATGATCCCGGCGCGCAATTCGGTCACCGGAACACCGGCTGCCCGCAGCAGATCGCCGGTATATTGCCGCGCCAGTAGATGGTCAGAATCCGTTGCGCCTTTTGCCTGCAACGAACTGAGGAAAATGACCTGTTTGACCGGCGTTTCCCGCAATGCGTCGCGCACATTCAGGGCGATTTGCCGTTCATGCGCCACAAAATCGTTGCTTTCGCCCATGCTGTGCACCAGATAGTAGAGCGTATCGACACCGGCCAGCAGCGCCGGAAGATCCTGTGGCCAATAGAGATCGACAGGGTGGCAGGTCACGCCGGGCAACTGCTGCTTTTGCAGGCGCGTTAACTGCCGCGCCGCCGCTTTGACCTGGTGGCCTTGCTGACTGAGCGCAGCCACCAGCCGCTGCCCGATATAACCGCTGGCGCCAAGCACCAGGATCCGCTGCGCCACATCTGCTCCTTAGCGCTGTAAAAAAGCCTGCCAGTGGCGAACCACCTCGGTTAACTGCTGGCGATTGACGTCGAGATGGGTGACCAGCCGCACCACCGGCGAAGCGTTGATCAGCACATCGCGCTCGCGCATAAACGCCCCCAGGGCTGCGGCAGGTTCGCCAACGCGAACGAACAGCATGTTGGTGTCGTGACGCATTACGTCGGCACCAATTTCCTGCAACTGAGCGGCCAGCCACGCGGCGTTCTCGTGATCCTCTTTCAGCCGTGCGACGTTGTGCTTCAGCGCATACAGACCCGCTGCGGCAAGGATCCCGGCCTGGCGCATGCCGCCGCCGGTCATTTTGCGCCAGCGGTTGGCGCGGGTGATATAAGCTTTGTCGCCCACCAGTAATGAACCGACCGGCGTGCCGAGGCCTTTCGACAGGCAGATGGTGAAGGAGTCGCAATATTGCGCGATCGCGCTAAGGTCGCAGCCGTATTCCACGATGGCGTTAAAGATGCGTGCGCCATCAACGTGCAGTGACAGCCCGCGCTCGCGGGTAAATTCCCACGCCTGTTTCAGGTAGTCGCGCGGCAGCACTTTACCGTTGTGGGTGTTTTCCAGACTGAGCAGTTTGGTGCGCGCGAAGTGGATGTCATCGGCTTTGATTTTTGCCGCGACTTTGTCCAGCGGCAACGTGCCGTCGGCGGCGGCATCAATCGGTTGCGGCTGAATGCTGCCGAGCACCGCTGCGCCACCCGCTTCGTAGAGATAGTTATGCGCTCCCTGGCCGACAATATACTCTTCGCCGCGCTCGCAGTGGCTTAACAGCGCCACCAGGTTGGCCTGCGTTCCGGTCGGCAGAAACAGTGCGGCTTCTTTGCCGCTGAGTTCTGCCGCGTAACGCTGCAGTTCGTTTACGGTGGGATCATCACCGTAAACATCGTCCCCGACCGGGGCGGCCATCATCTCTTCGAGCATGGCGCGCCCCGGGCGGGTTACGGTATCACTACGTAAATCAATCACGGCATTTCCTTTCTCTGGCTCAGGTTAAGCTTCTGTTTTACCTGAGCCAGTTGGTTTTCGCCAGTTCGATGACTTCATCGCCGCGTCCGCTGATAATGGCGCGCATCATATAGAGGCTGAAGCCTTTGGCCTGCTCCAGTTTGATTTGCGGCGGGATCGCCAGTTCCTCTTTGGCGACAGTGACATCCACCAGCACCGGGCCGTCAATTGAGAAGGCGCGCTGGAGCGCTTCGTCAACATCGGCGGATTTCTCCACGCGGATCCCGGTAATGCCGCAGGCCTCGGCGATGCGGGCAAAATTGGTGTCCTGCAACTCCGTACCGTCGGTTAAGTAGCCGCCCGCTTTCATCTCCATCGCCACAAAGCCGAGCACGCTGTTATTAAAGACGATAATTTTTAGCGGCAGCTTCATCTGCACAACGGAGAGAAAATCGCCCATTAACATGCTGAAACCGCCGTCGCCGCAGAGCGCCACGACCTGTCTTTCCGGGCAGGTCGCTTTTGCGCCGAGCGCCTGTGGCATAGCGTTGGCCATCGAACCATGGTTAAAGGAACCGAGCAGGCGGCGCTTGCCGTTCATTTTCAGATATCGCGCCGCCCACACCGTTGGCGTGCCGACATCACAGGTGAAAATCGCATCATCCGCGGCAAAATGGCTGATTTGCTGCGCCAGATATTGCGGGTGAATCGATTTCTCGCTCGGCTTCGCTAAATCATCCAGCCCTTTGCGGGCTTCGCGGTAATCCGCCAGCGCTTTATCGAGGAAGCGGCGATCGGTTTTTTCTTCCAGCAACGGCAGCAACGCGGCAAGGGTAGCTTTGATATCGCCCACCAGCGCCATATCCACTTTACTGTGTGCGCCAATGCTGGCCGGATTGATATCGATCTGGATGATTTTGGCATCGGTGGGGTAGAAGGCGCGATAGGGGAATTGCGTGCCGAGCAGCACTAAGGTATCGGCATTCATCATGGTGTGGAACCCGGAAGAGAAGCCAATCAGCCCGGTCATGCCGACATCGTACGGGTTGTCGTACTCCACATGCTCTTTACCGCGCATCGCGTGGACAATGGGCGCATTCAGTTTCCCGGCGAAAGCCACCAGCTCTTTGTGCGCACCGGCGCAGCCGCTGCCGCACATCAGGGCGATATTGCTGGAGTAGCGCAGCAACTGCGCCAGTTTTTGTAACTCTTCTTCTGTCGGTGTGACCACCGGCTGCGGCGCACTGTACCAGTGGCTGCTGGCGCTTTCCGGCGCGGGTTTCAGCGCCACGTCGCCAGGCAGTACCACGACGGACACGCCTTTATTAAGCACGGCTTTGCGCATGGCGATCGCCAGCACCTGCGGGATCTGCTCCGGGTTGGAAACCAGTTCGCAATAGTGGCTACATTCGCGAAACAGCTCCTGAGGATGGGTTTCCTGGAAGTAGCCGCTACCGATTTCACTTGATGGAATGTGGGCCGCAATGGCCAGCACCGGAACATGATTGCGGTGGCAATCGAAAAGGCCATTGATCAGATGTAAATTTCCCGGCCCGCAGGAACCGGCACAAACCGCTAGCTCACCGGTCAATTGCGCTTCCGCCCCGGCAGCGAAGGCGGCGACTTCTTCATGACGCGTCGGCATCCAGTGAATGGTACCCATGCGATTCAGGCTGTCGCTCAGCCCGTTAAGAGAGTCACCGGTTACCCCCCAAATCCGTTTAACGCCCGCTTGTTCAAGGGTTTTAGCAATATAAGCAGCCACAGTCTGTTTCATGGAAAGCTCCTTTTGTGATCTTGCTTACAAGCTTAGACAATGATTCTGCGTGGAATGAGATTAATCATGCCCTTTTTTAAAACAGGGGTTTATTTCAGTTACACTCCGTAATACTCTGACAAGGGTCAATGAAAACAGGAATCATTTCAAATGGTTAAATCATTGTTAAACACAGTTAATAAGATGTTTTCGCATGAAGATCTTGGCCGACTGTTGCTGCGTTTGTTGGTTGGCGGATTGATGTTGTTTCACGGGCTGCACAAATTAATCGGCGGTATTGATGGTATTGCGGGAATGCTGGTGGCAAAAGGGTTGCCGGGTTTTGTTGCTTACGGCGTGCTGATTGGCGAAGTGCTGTGCCCGATTCTGATCATTCTGGGCGTTCTGACTCGTCCTTCCGCGCTGGTGCTGGCGTTTACGATGGTGGTGGCGTGGTTACTGGTCGGCATCGGTAAAACGGGCACTCTGGATGCGACCGGCGCGTGGGCGATTGAGAGTATTGTTTACTTCTTTATTGCTGCGCTGGTGATTGCTTTTATTGGCGCGGGCCGTTATTCCGTGGCTCCGGCGTGGAAGTAGTGCAGAGTTAACAGCGTACCGGAACGCTACCCGGTCAATGAGATTAAAAAAACGCCCTCCCTATGAAGGGCGTTTTATTTTGTGCAGAAAGCGTTACGCCAGCACCAAATCCCCTTGTGGATGACAGGAGCAGGCCAGCACATAACCGGCGGCAATCTCCTGCTCCGTCAGCGTCATGGTGCTGCTGACGGTATACTCCCCGGAAATCACCTGCGTTTTACAACAGCCGCAAACCCCGGCGCGGCAGGCGGCATTCACCGGCATCTTATTGCTCTCCAGCGCGTCCAGCAGCGTACTGCCCACCGGCGCGTAGAAGGTTTTCATCGGCGAAAGTTTGCTGAACTTCAACCCACTGGTGGCAGCCTGCGCGACAGGGGTAAAGAATTTCTCTTTGAAGAAACGCGTCACGCCCAGCGCTTTCACTTCGCTCTCAACCCAATCCATGTACGGCGCCGGGCCGCAGGTCATCACCGTGCGCGCGGCCAGATCCGGCACCTGGCTGAGCAGTTCGCGGCTCAGGCGGCCAGAAGCAAAACCGGCGGTCGCGTCATTTTCTGCCACCAGCGTGACCGGATATTCGCGCCACTCGTCGGCGAAAATCACATCCTGCGGCGAACGCACATTGAAGATCACCTGCACATCGGCCTGTGGGCGATACCTTGCCAGCCAGCGACGCATCGACATAATCGGTGTCACGCCGCACCCTGCCGCCAGCAGCAACAGCTTATCGTTCGGTTCGTTATCACAGGTAAATTCCCCCTGCGCATCGGAAAGCCACAGATAATCGCCGCGTTTTACCTCCTGGGTCAGCCACCGGGAACCTGCGCCATCATCAATACGGCGAACGGTCAGCGTAATGTATTCGCTCACGCCCGGCGTGGATGAAAGGGTGTAAGCACGCAGCGTGTCGGCGCTGTTGCGAATGCTTACCAGCGCGTACTGCCCGGCGCGATAGGGATAGTAATCGTGGCATAACAGCGACAGCGTCCAGACATCCGGCGTTTCCTGACGGATATGGTGAACCTGCATGCGCCACGGGCATTGAGGGGTTGGCATGGTCATCGTTATCTCCTTATGCGCTCAGCAACTGCTGCATATCTTGTTCAACGGTTGTGACCTGGCGCAGGCCAAATTTCTCATTCAGCACGGCCAGCAGATCCGGCGTCAGGAAGCCCGGCGCGGTTGGCCCGGTAACGATATTGGTGACGCCCAGCGACAGCAGCGTCAGCAGGATGACGATCGCTTTCTGTTCAAACCAGGAGAGCACCAGCGACAGCGGGAGATCATTCACGCCGCAACCCAGTTTTTCCGCCAGCGTTACCGCCAGAATAATCGCCGAGTAGGCGTCATTACACTGACCGGCATCGATCAGACGCGGCAGCCCTTCGATATTGCCGAAGTCGAGTTTGTTGAAGCGATATTTCCCGCAGGCCAGCGTCAGGATCAGGCAGTCATCCGGCACCTGGGTGGCGAAATCGGTGAAGTAATTACGTTCGCCGCGTGCGCCGTCGCAGCCGCCGACGAGGAAGACATGGCGCAGTTTTTCGCGGCTCACCAGGTCGATCAGCGAATCCACTGCACCAAGCAGGGTCTGGCGACCAAACCCGACGGTGATCAGGTGTTCGATTTCGCTGAACGGGAAACCGGACATCTGCTGTGCTTGGCGGATCACCGATGCAAAATCGTCGCCTTCGAGGTGATTCACGCCCGGCCAGCCAACAATGCTGCGGGTCCAGATGCGATCGTCATAAGAACCGACGGTCGGATCGATGATGCAGTTGGAGGTCATCACGATTGGGCCCGGGAAGCGGGCGAATTCCACTTGCTGGTTCTGCCAGCCGCTCCCGTAGTTGCCGACCAGATGTTTAAACTTACGCAGTTCAGGATAACCGTGTGCCGGCAACATTTCACCGTGGGTATAGACGTTAACGCCGGTGCCTTCGGTTTGTTGCAGCAGGTTATAGAGATCTTTCAGGTCGTGACCGGAGATCAAAATGCATTTCCCGGCGACGGCTTTAACGTTCACCTGAGTTGGCGTCGGATGGCCGTAAGCGCTGGTTTCACCAGCATCGAGGATGCTCATGACGCTGAAGTTCATCTGGCCAATGTCCATTGAACATTCAAGCAGAGCGTTCATGTCCGCAGGCCAGGTGCCCAGCCAGGCCATAATTTTATGGTAGCGGGCATAAATATCATTGTCGTACTGACCGAGTACGTGCGCATGTTCCATATAGGCGGCTGCGCCTTTCAGGCCGTACAGGCAGAGCAGGCGCAGGCCAAGGATATTTTCGCCAATCGTGGCTTTGTCTTTATTCGGTGTGAATTCTGCTGCCTGACGCTGTAATTCGCCCAGATCGTCGCTGACCAGTTGCAGCTCGGCCATCGGGTTATCAACGCTGGCGTTCGGGTCGATGGAGAGGCAGAGCGCTTTTAGCGCTTCACGTTTGGCGATCGCTTCTTGGGCGTAACCGACAATGCGAACGGAGTCGAAGTTTACGTTGGTCAGCGTCGAGAAGAAGGCGCGCGGCGCGAAGCTGTCGATTTCATGATCGATCAGATCGTAGTCACGGGCTTTGCAGGCCCAGGCAGAGAGCCCTTGTAACGCGGCAATCAGCAAATCCTGGAGGTCGGACGTTTCGGCGGTTTTACCGCACATCCCCTGCGCATACGCACAGCCATTACCCGCCGGGGTTCGAATGGTTTGTTCACATTGCACACAAAACATGGTCACACCTTCACTGTTAAAGTTATATTTTAAATACATGTTTAAGATTATGCTGGTGAGAGAAGCCTTAAAAGCGCTTTTCGGTGCAACTTACAGGGAGATTGATTTAGCGCAATTTTGGCGGCAAAAAGTTACCGCCAAAGAGGTATCAGGCAGAGAAGAAGGCCATGAGCAATGGCACCAGCAGGCTGAGGATAAAACCGTGCACAATGGCCGCTGGCACCAGCTCCAGACCGCCGCTGCGCTGGAGCACCGGCAGGGTAAAATCCATTGACGTTGCGCCGCACAGACCGAGCGCCGTGGATCGGCTGCGGCGTACTAAGCCGGGGATCAACATAATGGCGATCAGTTCGCGCGCCAGATCATTAAAGAAGGCCGCGCTGCCAATAACCGGGCCAAAAGATTCGGTCAGCAAAATCCCGGACAACGAATACCAGCCAAAACCGGAGGCCATCGCCAGACCTGTCTGGAGCGGCAGGCCAAGCAGTAATGCGTTGATTGCGCCGCCGACTAACGAACTGAGCGCCACCACTACGGCGATGATCATTCCGCGGCGGTTGAGGACAATCTGCTTCAGCGTCATACCGCTGTTACGTAACTGGATGCCGACCAGCAGCAGCAGGAAGATCAGCGTATATTCGCTGGCTTCCGTGGCATGCTGTAAAAACGCCAGCCCGCTGAGGCCAATGGCAAAACCGGCAACCACCACGCCGCACAGACGCAGGGATTCCAGCGCCATGGCAAGACGTGAAGGCAGTTTTTCCTGCTGATGCTGGTGCTGCCAGGGCAGGGTTCGCTCCAGCCATAACAGTGCAACGGCATTGCACAGCAGGATCACCACGATACTCACCGCGGAATAGTGAAATATTGACAGCAGATTGGCGCTGAGATTATCGAGGAACGCGAGGCTGATCCCCATAAAAAACAGGATCAGATAAACAATCCAGCTGAGTAATTTATTGATCAGTTTAAGAGCCGCGGTATGGCGCAGGGGAATGAGGTAGCCGACGATCAGCGGCAGAAGAATAATTAGCAATCCTGAAAGCATGAACAGCCCGAATCCTTGCAAAAATGAGTAAGCGCCGGACACACTACCGAAAGGCGGGAACTGAGTAAAGCCGCGAAAAGACGCAGTAATAATGTTAAAGAAAAGCCCGGCGTGCTTGCCGGGCCTGATTTATTAATCGCGTTTTTCCAGCAGCGTGCGGTAAATTACCCCACCCAGAATGCCGCCGATAATCGGCATTACCCAGAAGAACCATAATTGTTGCAATGCCCAGCCGCCCTGGAATATTGCGACGGCGGTACTGCGCGCCGGGTTAACGGAGGTATTGGTCACCGGAATACTGATTAAATGGATAAGCGTCAGCGCCAGACCAATGGCAATAGGGGCAAAGCCCGCAGGCGCGTGTTTATCCGTGGCGCCGTGGATCACCAGCAGGAAGCCGCAGGTCAGCACGATTTCAATCAGCATCGCGGAGTAAATGGAGTATCCCCCCGGCGAATGCTCGCCATAACCGTTCGAGGCAAAACCACTGGCTGTTGCATCGAAACCCGCTTTGCCGCTGGCGATAAAATAGAGTGCCGCCGCTGCCACGATGCCGCCGACGACCTGTGCGACAATATAACCAATCACGTCTTTAGCCGGAAAACGGCCACCTGCCCACAGGCCTATTGTCACTGCCGGATTAAAATGCCCGCCTGAAATATGACCAACGGCAAAAGCCATGGTCAGCACTGTTAAACCAAACGCCAGCGCAACCCCGGCGAAACCAATACCGGTTTGCGGAAACGTTGCGGCCAGTACTGCACTGCCGCAGCCGCCAAACACCAGCCAAAATGTGCCAAAGCACTCTGCTGCTAATTTTCTGAACATAGCCACCTCGATAAGAACAGAACCGGGCAAATGCCCTTGCCATAGGTAAAACTCCAATAAATGCGCGGTTATTCTAATCCCGGTTATAGTTAAAAAAACTGATAAATTAAAATAAAGTAAAATATAATATATGTTCTATAGAATTATCATGGTATTGAATTTTGATATTTGTTTGATGATTGGATTCTTCTTCTTTTTATTTTATCTGCGTTGTACTTCCTTCGACCGCATTAGCGGTTTGCTACATATTTTTCAATAAAATTTTGTACTTAGCGCATGTCCTGGCGCTTTCCGCCCCGCTATACTTCTCAGAAAGCATAGACGAGAAAGACGAAATCAGCCGGAGGGAAGAATGATCCTGGAGCGTGTAGACATTGTCGGATTCCGCGGCATCAATCGTTTATCGTTACAGCTTGAGCAGAATAACGTGCTGATTGGCGAGAATGCCTGGGGTAAATCCAGCTTGCTTGATGCGTTAACGTTATTACTGTCACCGGAAACCGATCTCTACCATTTTGTTCGGGAAGATTTCTGGTTTCCGCCGGGAGATATCCAGGGGCGTGAGCACCATCTGCACATTATTCTGACTTTCCGTGAATCTGAGCCGGGGCGCTACCGCGTGCGACGCTATCGTCCCCTTGCCGAATGCTGGGTGCCCAGTCACGACGGATACCATCGCCTGTTTTATCGCCATGAAGGTGAGCTGTCTGATGATGGCAGCGTACTGACATTGCGTGGTTTTCTGAATGAGCAGGGTGAGTTGCTCGATCTTCCCGATATCGACGAATGCGCCCGTCATCTGGTGCGTTTGATGCCGGTGTTGCGTCTGCGCGATGCGCGATTTTTACGGCGTATCCGCAGCGGTACGATGCCTGATACACCCGAAATGGAGACCACCGCCCGGCAGCTTGATTTCCTCTCCCACGAGCTGGTCTCCCGACCGCAAAATTTGACGGACGGGCAGATTCGTCACGGCCTCTCTGCGATGGTGCAACTGCTGGAACACTACTTCGCTGAACAGGGCAGCGGGGCTTCGCACCAGCGTCTGATGCGGCGTCGCTCTCATGATGAGCAGCGTAGCTGGCGCTATCTGGATATTATCAACCGCATGATCGACAAACCCGGCGGCCGTATGTACCGGGTAATCTTGCTGAGTTTTTTTGCCACCTTATTGCAGGCGAAAGGAACGGTGCGCCTCGACCGTGACGCGCGGCCGTTGCTGCTGGTGGAAGATCCTGAAACACGGCTGCACCCGATTATGCTGTCGGTTGCGTGGCAACTGCTGAATTTGTTGCCGTTGCAGCAGGTGACGACGACCAATTCTGGCGAGCTGTTGTCGATGACGCCGGTTGAACATGTTTGTCGGCTGGTGCGCGAATCGTCACGTGTTGCGGCCTGGCGTCTTGGGCCCGGCGGCTTAAATTCCGAGGATGCGCGGCGTATCGCTTTCCATATCTGTTTCAATCGCGCTTCTTCGCTGTTTGCCCGCTGCTGGCTGCTGGTGGAAGGGGAGACAGAAACCTGGGTGATTAACGAACTGGCGCGCCAGTGCGGCCACCATTTCGATGCTGAAGGGGTGAAAGTTATTGAATTCGCCCAGTCCGGATTAAAACCACTGGTTAAGTTTGCCCGCCGGATGGGGATTGAATGGCATGTGCTGGTAGACGGCGATGAAGCGGGGAAAAAGTACGCCGCCACGGTGCGCAGCCTGCTGGATAATGATCATGTTCAGACGCGGGAGCATCTGACCGAGCTGCCGGCGCGGGATATGGAACATTTTATGTATCGGGAAGGTTTTGCCGATATCTATCATCGGGTGGCGCAACTGCCGGAAAACGTGCAGATGAATATGCGTCGGGTGATCATCAAAGCGATTCACCGCTCATCGAAGCCGGATCTGGCGATAGAAGTGGCGATGGAAGCGGGGCGCCGCGGGATAGATGCTGTACCGCCCCTGTTGCGCAAGATGTTTTCCCGCGTGCTGTGGCTGGCGCGCGGGCGAGCTGACTAGTTCTGGCAGAGGCTGGCTGTCTGGGTATGCAGACTATCGAGTAATTCGTAACGGCGTCGGTATTCTGCGCGTTTTTTACTGGCGATCGCCTCCATCGGTTTACGCGGCATTGCCAGTGGCAGGATATAATCGCCGGACGCGTCAGCTACAGCGCCCAACGATTGCCAAAAACTATTGTAATCCGCATGCAGTTGCCCCTGCTTTTTTCGGCGGTAACGAATATTACGATAGATATGGGTTTCGTTGCTGACAGCGCGGATCTGCTGCACGCGCAGGAACTGGCTCAGCGTCATCACGGCCTCTACCAGCAGGCGTTTTGGAAAAAGACCGTGGCAGGATTTGGTCGCAGCCTGAATAAGTTCATGCGGCACGTGGGCTTTGGCTCCCTGTAATCCGCCAATATATAGCGTGTTTTGGCCAGCAAACTGGCACAGGGTGAATGTCAGCCCGGCCAGTACGGTATTCTGTGCATCGCAGAATAC
Organism: Kosakonia sacchari; assembly: GCA_900109485.1. GTDB lineage: Bacteria > Pseudomonadota > Gammaproteobacteria > Enterobacterales > Enterobacteriaceae > Kosakonia > Kosakonia sacchari_B. The sequence continues at coordinate 318,538 of FOAY01000003.1, forward strand.
CAGCGTTGCTTCGCCTTCCTTGTCCTGCATGGCTTCTGAACACAGACGCAACGAATAATGTTGCTCATCTTTACCGTTCAACACTGCAACGGTGATTCCTGCCCTGGTAAGATAGCCGTTCACCAGTCTGGCGGGCAGCAGGCTTGCGATCGTGTTGTAATGCCAGCACAGCGCGTCGGATGCTTGTGCGCGACTGGTGTTCATGGACAACCATGGGCGATGCAGACGGCAAGGTAAACCAGGCTGCACCTGTAATATGTTAGCCAGCATGGGCTGACGTAGCAGGCGCGTGAGAAAACGGGTGGTGCTGAACGGCGTGGCCAGCGAACGTAGCAGAAATTTGCGGCGATAGGCAGGATGATGCCACGCCAGTCCTGGCATCAGTTCGCCTGAAGCAAGAGAATAAAAGAGTTGCCATGCCGTTTTCGGCAGTGGCATAGCGGTATGTGTCGTGTCGGCGATGGTGGACATATTGAAATCCGGGTATCTCACAGAGATCGCCATTCCATCAGTCAGCGCTTCAACAACATCTAAATGAATAGTGGAGAGATTAAGAATTTTCTGTTTCGTTGATGTTTTGTTTGGTTAAGAATGTTATCTACAGGCCGCGTGTCAGATTATCCGGGATTTTTATGAAACTTAAGGGAAAACGCAGGACGGTATTTATCGTACTGGCGGTCGTCATTTTACTGGCCGTCTTTTGGCTGTGGGGAAAATTAAACGCGCCGGTGGTGCAGTATCAGACGCTGATTGTCCGCCCTGGTGAATTGCAACAGAGCGTACTGGCGACAGGCAAGCTCGATGCATTACGTAAAGTTGACGTCGGTGCACAGGTAAATGGCCAGTTGAAAACGCTGTTGGTCAATATTGGCGATAAAGTCAAAAAGGATCAGTTGCTCGGGGTGATCGATCCGGACCAGGCAGAAAACCAGATCAAAGAAGTGGATGCCACGCTGATGGAACTGCGTGCGCAACGCCGTCAGGCGCAGGCGGAACTGAAGCTGGCGCAGGTGACGCTGGCACGTCAGCAGCAACTGGTGAAACGCAATCTTATCTCTCGTCAGGATCTGGATACCTCGGCCACCGATGTGGCGGTTAAAGAGGCGCAGATCGGCACTATTGATGCGCAGATAAAGCGCAACCAGGCGACGCTGGATACCGCGAAAACCAATCTCGACTACACACGCATTCTGGCCCCGATGGCCGGTGAAGTGACGCAAATTACCACCCTGCAAGGGCAAACGGTGATTGCGGTGCAACAGGCGCCGAACATCCTGACGCTGGCCGACATGAGCACCATGCTGGTGAAAGCACAGGTTTCAGAGGCGGATGTGATCCATCTGAAGCCTGGGCAAAAAGCATGGTTCACCGTGCTGGGCGATCCCGGCACCCGCTATGAAGGGTCACTGAAAGACATTCTGCCGACGCCGGAGAAGGTCAATGACGCAATCTTCTATTACGCCCGTTTTGAAGTGCCTAATCCGCAGGGCATATTGCGCCTGGATATGACCGCGCAGGTACATATTCAACTGACCGGCCTGAAAAATGTGCTGACCATTCCATTGGCGGCGCTGGGCGATCCGGTTGGCGATAATCGTTATAAAGTGAAAGTGCTGCGCAACGGCGAAACCCGCGAGCGCGAAGTGATGCTGGGCGCGCGTAATGATACCGATGTCGTGGTCGTGAAAGGGCTGGATGCCGGTGAAGAAGTGGTGATCGGCGAGCTGAATCGCGGAGCGACCCAATGACGGCACTGCTGGAGCTGAAGGATATTCGCCGCAGTTATCCTTCAGGTGACGAGCAGGTGGAGGTGCTGAAGGGCATTACTCTCAGTATCAATGCCGGTGAAATGGTGGCGATTGTCGGGGCTTCGGGTTCCGGTAAATCGACGCTGATGAACATACTCGGCTGTCTGGATAAACCCTCCAGCGGTACATACCGCGTTGCCGGAACGGATGTCTCCACGCTTAGCGGCGATGCGCTGGCACAACTGCGGCGCGAGCATTTTGGTTTTATCTTCCAACGTTATCATCTGCTTTCGCATCTGACGGCCGCGCAGAACGTTGAAGTGCCTGCGGTATACGCCGGAACCGATCGTAAAGCGCGGCTGATACGCGCCAGAGAGTTGCTGACGCGCCTCGGCCTGGGTGAGCGGGCGGATTATCAGCCTTCTCAGCTTTCTGGCGGCCAGCAGCAGCGCGTCAGTATCGCCCGGGCGTTGATGAACGGAGGGCAGGTCATTCTGGCCGATGAACCCACCGGTGCGCTGGACAGCCATTCAGGCGAAGAGGTAATGGCGATCCTTCACCAGCTGCGCGATCGCGGGCATACGGTGATTATCGTCACCCACGATCCGCAAGTGGCGGCGCAGGCTGAGCGAGTAATTGAAATTCGCGATGGTGAACTTATCAGTAATCCTCCGGCCCGCGAGCGAGTGATAACAACGGATAACCGCGATGCCGTGTCTGTGCAGGCGGGCGGCTGGCGGCAGTTTATCAGCCGTTTTCACGAAGCGCTGACCATGGCCTGGCGGGCAATGGCGGCGAATAAGATGCGCACGCTGTTGACCATGCTCGGCATTATTATCGGTATCGCCTCCGTGGTCTCGATTGTGGTGGTGGGCGATGCGGCGAAGCAGCTCGTGCTGGCGGATATCCGTTCAATCGGCACCAACACTATTGATGTCTATCCCGGTAAGGATTTTGGTGATGATGAGCCGCAATACCAGCAGGCGCTGAAATATGACGATCTGCTGGCGATCCAGAAACAGCCGTGGGTGCGCTCGGCGACGCCGTCGGTTTCGCAAAACCTGCGTCTGCGCAATGACAATATTGATGTCGCGGCCAGCGCGAATGGTGTGAGTGGGCAGTACTTTAATGTTTATGGCATGACCTTCAGCGAAGGCGCGTCGTTCAATGCCGAGCAGGAGAAGGGACGGGCGCAGGTGGTGGTGCTCGACAGCAATACCCGCCGCCAGCTCTTTCCCAATAAAGCCAGCGTGGTGGGCGAGGTGATGTTGGTCGGCAATATGCCGGCAACGGTGATTGGCGTGGCGGAAGAGAAGCAATCCATGTTCGGCAGCAGCAAAATCCTGCGCGTCTGGCTGCCCTACACGACCATCTCCGGGCGCATTATGGGCCAGTCGTGGCTAAACTCTATTACTGTTCGGGTGAAAGATGGCTACAGCAGTGAGCAGGCGGAACAGCAGCTCACCCGGCTGCTGAATTTGCGACACGGAAAAAAAGATTTCTTCGTCTGGAATATGGACGGGGTATTGAAAACTGCGGAAAAGACCACACGTACTCTTCAATTGTTCCTGACGCTGGTGGCGGTGATTTCCCTGCTGGTTGGTGGTATCGGTGTGATGAATATCATGCTGGTCTCGGTGACCGAGCGAACCCGCGAGATCGGCATCAGGATGGCGGTGGGCGCCAGAGCGGGCGATGTGTTGTCGCAGTTTCTGATTGAGGCGGTGTTTGTTTGCCTGGTTGGCGGCGCGCTCGGCGTAACGCTTTCGATGTTGATCGCGTTTACTTTGCAGCTCTTTTTACCGGGCTGGGAAATTGGTTTTTCACCGGTTGCGTTGATCACCGCTTTTTTGTGTTCAACGTTTACCGGGGTGCTGTTTGGCTGGTTGCCGGCGCGCAATGCGGCGCGCCTGGATCCGGTGGATGCGCTGGCTCGCGAGTAATAAAAATGCCAGCCGATTGGGCTGGCATTTTAACTGCGGCATGTACACAATGAGGTTGCTGGCGTCAGGCCATGGCTTCCACTTCGACGGGCACGATAACGCTGGCGTGATTGCCTTTAGGGCCCTGGTGTACATCAAACCGGACTGTCTGCCCGGCTTTTAACGTTCTGTAACCATCCATTTGAATGGTGGAGTAATGCGCGAAGATATCTTCGCCGCCGCCTTCAGGGCAAATAAAACCAAACCCTTTGGCATTGTTGAACCACTTAACAGTACCCGTTTCCATGCTTCGACATCCTTCGTAAATCTTATTTAAGTAAGATGGAATGAACCGGTGGCAGAGCGAGCGGGCTGTTCAAAACCTCACCAGCTCTCGACTGTACAATTTAGATAAATCGTATAACGCGTCAAGCGTTTGGCAGGGGTTCTGGGAGGCGGCGCATCAAAATTTTGAAGCAGTTAACGCTATGACAACAGAATGTGACAGCCGTCGCGGATGGCAACGATAGATGATTGTTATCTGACATCTGATGTAGATTAAAAATACATCTAGACTCATGTAATCGGCCGATTAAAGACCGCCGGAACCTGTAACCTAAGATGAAGCGCTAACGATGGGTAAGAGTAATAGCTGGCTGGATTTCGACCAATTGGCGGAAGAAAAATTGCGCGATGCGCTAAAACCGCCATCCATGTATAAAGTCATGTTAATGAACGATGATTACACGCCGATGGAATTTGTTATTGACGTGCTACAAAAGTTCTTTTCTTATGATGTAGAACGTGCAACGCAACTGATGCTTACGGTTCACTATCACGGCAAGGCTATCTGCGGGGTTTTCACCGCCGAAGTTGCAGAGACCAAGGTCTCTATGGTGAACAAGTATGCGAGGGAGAACGAGCATCCGTTGCTGTGTACGCTGGAAAGAGCCTGAATGCAGGCATGAAACTTGGGGGAGGTGCCCTATGCTCAATCAAGAACTGGAACTCAGTTTAAATATGGCTTTCGCCAGAGCGCGCGAGCACCGACATGAGTTTATGACCGTCGAGCACTTGTTACTGGCATTGCTCAGTAACCCTTCGGCCCGCGAAGCGCTTGAAGCGTGTTCCGTGGACCTGGTGGCGCTGCGGCAGGAACTCGAAGCCTTCATCGAACAAACCACACCCGTTCTACCCATGAGCGAAGAGGAGCGCGACACGCAGCCGACGCTCAGCTTCCAGCGTGTTTTGCAGCGCGCGGTGTTCCATGTTCAGTCCTCCGGTCGCAGCGAAGTCTCCGGGGCGAATGTGCTGGTTGCCATTTTTAGCGAGCAGGAGTCGCAAGCGGCTTACCTGCTGCGCAAACATGAAGTGAGCCGCCTCGACGTGGTGAACTTTATTTCTCACGGTACGCGTAAAGACGAACCGGGACCGTCATCGGATGCAGGTAGCAGCAGTAGCAGCCAGGTGAACAGCGAAGAGCAAGCAGGCGGGGAGGAACGTATGGAAAACTTCACCACCAACCTTAATCAGCTTGCTCGTGTTGGTGGCATCGACCCGCTGATTGGCCGTAGTAAAGAGCTTGAGCGCGCGGTTCAGGTGCTGTGTCGCCGCCGTAAAAACAACCCTCTGCTGGTTGGGGAATCCGGTGTCGGTAAAACAGCGATTGCCGAAGGGCTGGCCTGGCGGATTGTGCAGGGCGACGTGCCGGAAATTATGGCCGACTGCACTATCTATTCGCTGGATATCGGCTCGCTGCTGGCAGGTACTAAATACCGCGGTGATTTTGAAAAACGTTTCAAAGCGCTGCTGAAACAGCTTGAGCAGGACAATAACAGCATTCTGTTTATCGATGAGATCCACACCATCATCGGTGCAGGCGCTGCGTCCGGCGGGCAGGTTGATGCTGCTAACCTGATTAAGCCGCTGCTTTCCAGCGGTAAAATCCGCGTGATGGGATCGACCACCTATCAGGAGTTCAGCAACATCTTCGAAAAAGATCGCGCCCTCGCGCGTCGCTTCCAGAAAATTGATATTACTGAACCGTCCGTTGAGGAAACGGTGCAGATTATCAACGGCCTGAAGCCGAAGTATGAAGCGCATCACGATGTACGCTACACGGCGAAAGCGGTGCGTGCAGCGGTGGAACTGGCGGTGAAATACATCAACGACCGTCATTTGCCGGATAAAGCGATTGACGTGATCGATGAAGCGGGCGCGCGTGCGCGTCTGATGCCGGTGAGCAAGCGTAAGAAAACCGTCAACGTGGCGGATATCGAGTCGGTTGTTGCGCGCATCGCGCGTATTCCTGAGAAAAGCGTTTCTCAGAGCGACCGTGACACGCTGAAAAATCTCGGCGATCGCCTGAAAATGCTGGTGTTTGGCCAGGATAAAGCCATTGAGGCATTAACCGAAGCCATCAAAATGAGCCGCGCAGGGCTGGGTCAGGACCATAAACCGGTCGGTTCCTTCCTGTTTGCTGGCCCAACCGGCGTGGGTAAAACCGAGGTGACCGTACAGTTGTCGAAAGCGCTGGGTATTGAGTTGCTGCGCTTCGATATGTCCGAGTATATGGAGCGACACACCGTTAGCCGTTTGATTGGTGCGCCTCCGGGATATGTCGGCTTCGATCAGGGCGGTCTGTTGACCGATGCGGTGATCAAACATCCGCACGCGGTGCTGCTGCTCGATGAAATCGAAAAAGCGCACCCGGATGTCTTTAACCTGCTGTTGCAGGTGATGGATAACGGTACGCTGACCGATAACAACGGACGCAAAGCTGATTTCCGCAACGTGGTGCTGGTGATGACCACCAACGCCGGGGTGCGTGAAACCGAGCGTAAATCCATTGGTCTTATCCACCAGGATAACAGCACCGATGCGATGGAAGAGATCAAAAAGATCTTTACGCCGGAATTCCGCAACCGTCTGGACAACATTATCTGGTTCGATCACTTGTCTACCGAGGTGATCCATCAGGTGGTCGACAAATTTATCGTCGAACTCCAGGTGCAACTGGATCAGAAAGGCGTGTCGCTGGAAGTCAGCCAGGAAGCCCGCAACTGGCTGGCCGAGAAAGGTTATGACCGTGCAATGGGGGCTCGCCCGATGGCGCGTGTTATCCAGGACAACCTGAAAAAACCGCTGGCCAACGAACTGCTGTTCGGCTCGCTGGTTGACGGTGGCCAGGTAACCGTGACGCTGAATCAGGAAAAAGATGTGCTGGAGTATGATTTCCAGAGTGCCCAGAAGCACAAACCGGAAACCGCCCATTAATCTCTGTTATTAAGTCACAAAAACCGGGTCACTGAACCCGGTTTTTTTATGTCTGCGATTTGTCGGCTGGTGGCCGGATCAGATAAGCGCGTTATCCAGTAAAGCAGATTCCCGACAGCCATCAGGACGAAGCCAGCCGCGGATCAAACGAAAAAGGCAGCTCTTTTACTGATTTGAGTAACTTGCTGAATTCAGCGTGCTGCGGATTGAGGATGGCATTGTTTTCCAGCGGAATGACGCAGGAAGGAAGTACCAGCGCGACGGCGCTGTTGGCTTCCAGCCAGGCGGTTCCCAGATCCATCGTTGACAGCGGAGCCGGGTTTTCCTGCCAGTCTGGCGGCAGCCACTGTTTATCCAGATATTCAATCGCTTTATCGGGGATGTCGATACTGAACAGTCCGTACTGGCTCAGGATCGTGTCGCTGTGTACATGCACCAGCATTTCCAGCGCGGCGAGCGAAACGGATGAGGCAACATAAACCGCCGGGTGACCTTTGTGATTCCATCTGCCGCCGTACTGATTCGCACCGCTGCCGGTCCAGGCTTCGCTGGCGTAGCGGCGCGAGACAAGGCGATAAAAAATCACGCAAACACTCCGTGTTCAAGGCGACCAATCAGATCGGTGACTTCCAGAGCGCCACTTTCAGTGGCAATCAGGGAGATAGGGGCAACGTTGCCGAGGCCGCGCACTGGCGCTTGTAGCCAGTCGTACGCCATTTTTTTATCACCAAAAAACTGAACAGCGGCGTCGATTACGCGAACTAAACGGGCGATCCGCTCGCTCTCTTCCGGCGTTAAGGTGCGTCCCGCGCTCTTACGGCGGGCGACATTGCGCTCGTTAATACCGGTGACGCGCAGGATGTCGGAGCGGGACATCTCTGTCCACTCGTGAATATTATCCAGAATGCTGACGGGCAAACCCTCATTCAACATCTGAACAAGTTTTATACCGCGGTTAGCGGGGAAACCGGCGAAACGCCAGAGCGCATTTTCAACCGGTTTTTGTTCCGGGCTCCAGGTTCTCATTTTTCCTCCTCTGTGCAGACATTTGTCATAGCTCAGTATAGACATTTGTCCTGAGTTGCGAAAGGCAATAAGAACGCAGAAAACAAAAGGCCGGGTTTTACCCGGCCTTTAATATTAGGTGCACTAGTTGTGCTGGCGGAAGATCTTAGCGGCTACGGAAGACAATGCGGCCTTTGCTCAGGTCGTACGGGGTCAGTTCCACAGTCACTTTATCGCCCGTCAGAATACGGATATAGTTTTTACGCATTTTACCGGAGATATGCGCAGTGACCACGTGACCGTTTTCCAGTTCTACGCGGAACATCGTATTAGGTAACGTTTCAAGAACGGTACCCTGCATTTCAATATTGTCTTCTTTGGCCATCTAATCCTCGGGGGTATCACTACCATAATTTTTGAATCGGCAAGATAATGCCGAAGTTCGTGTGTTAAGTAAAGATTTGTGCTGATAAAACGCAGCAAAACGACTTTTGCCAGTTACCCTCACGCCACAGCCAGGACGCGCTAAATGCGCAACCGTAAAGGGGAGCGATGGAGTAAAACGAAGGGCATCCCTGATACGAACGACTCCCGGATGGGGCGGGGCAACAGGCAAAAGCTGCTTTGAGCGTCCATTATAACACCCTGATAAAAAATGTGCCGAAAACATTATTCAGGAGATAAAAACAGTGTGCGCGGCACCCAAAAATGGGAAGGCAAAGGGATTGCGCGCAATTCGGCAAGCTGGAGTAAATAATCTCTGCGCGGTATTTCTACCGCGCCCAGCGATGCGGTGTGATTATTTAGCACCTGGCAATCAATCAATTTGCCGCCCTGACGGAGAAACTCGTCGCAGAAAACAAGCAATGCCGTCTTCGAGGCGTTAATGCGGCGGCTAAACATCGACTCGCCGCAAAACAGCAAACCCTGCGCCACGCCGTACATTCCACCGACCAGTTCGTCACCTTCCCACACTTCAATTGAGTGCACATGACCAAGCTCGTGCAGGCGATGGTAGGCCATCACGATATCGGGCGTAATCCAGGTGCCTTCGTCGCGATCCTGCGCGCAACCGTCAATCACTTTGCCAAAGGCATGATTGAGGGTAACGCGGTAAGGAGAAGACTTATGAAAACGTCTCATGCTGCGGCTGATATGAAACGTCTGCGGCCACAGTACGGCGCGCGGATCGGGCGACCACCAGAGGATCGGATCGCCGGGAGAAAACCAGGGGAAAATGCCGCGCTGATAGGCCATCAGCAACCGGGCCGGGCTTAAATCTCCGCCCAGCGCCAGCAGACCATTAGGTTCGCGCAGTGCCGCTTCAGGCGAAGGAAAAGCGATAGAGTGACGAGAAAGCTGAACCAGGCGCATGACAACAACGCTCCACAACGCGACAAGGGACCCCTTTTAATATCGTCATTTTGCCATTTCACTTTAATCGCGCTGTGGCAGAAGCGGCAAAATGACGAATATCAACTACAGACGCTGCTTAAACTGGTAATACCGCCCCTGTTTCGCCATTAACGCTGCGTGATTACCTTGCTCAATTATTTGTCCGTTGTCCATCACAATTATGCGATCAAAAAACGCCAGGCCGCGCAGACGATGCGTGACCATTAACAGCGTTTTGTCTTTCATTACTTTACGAAGTAATTCAAGAACCTGGCTCTCTGTTTCAGCGTCCAGCCCTTCGGTTGGTTCGTCCAGTAAGACCAGCGGAGCGTCATGCAACAGCGCGCGGGCAATGGCCAGGCGGCGCAATTCGCCACCAGAAAGCTGGCGACCGCCTTCACCTAACCACGCGTTCAGACCGCTATCATCAAGCAGCTTTTCCAGCCCGACGCGCGTCAGCATCGCGCTCAACGTTTCATCACTGGCCTGCGGCGCCGCAAGCAGCAAGTTATCACGCAGCGTAGCGCTAAACAGATGTACGCGCTGTGGCACCATGCTGATGAGCGAACGTAACGTCGCTTCGTCCACATCGCTCAGCGGCCGATCGTTCAGCCTAATTTCGCCCTGCTGCGGATCCCAGGCGCGCGTAAGCAGTTGCAGCAGCGTTGATTTGCCGCAGCCGGTACGGCCCAGAATGGCGACATGTTCACCGGCGGCTATCGACAATGCGATATTCTCCAGCGCACGCTGTGGCTGCCCGGGATAGCTAAAAGCCAGATCCTTAAATTGCACCGCAACACGCTCTGGTACAGGCATGCTGGATTGCGGGAAAGTCACATCTGGCGGGCAGTCGGTGATTTGCGTAATGCGGGTAGCGGAAGCGATCACCTGGCCAAGGTGCTGGAAAGCGCCAGTAACCGGCGCCAACGCTTCAAACGCCGCCAGCGCACAGAAAACGAACAGCGCGATTAATGCGCCTGGCTGGGTATTGCCGCCAACATCGCCGGAAGCAAACCATAGCATGACGATGACCGCTGCCCCGCTAATCAGCAACATCAGCGCCTGCGAAATGGCACTCAGATCGGACTGACGGCGCTGGGCGTCGTGCCAGTTTAACTCTGTGTTCTCCAGTTGTTCACGGTAGCGCTGGCTGGCGCCAAAAATGGTCAGCTCCGCCTGGCCTTGCAACCAACTGGTCAATTGCTGACGATACTGGCCGCGCAGAGCGGTCAGGCTCTCGCCAGTTGGTTTGCCCGCCCGGTAAAAGAGTGGCGGTAATATAAGCAGCGTCGCCAGCATAATGCCGCCGAGCATCAGCGCCAGAGAGACATCCAGCACGCTTAAACCGACCATCACCACAATGATGACCACCAGTGCGCCGACCAGCGGAGAGATGACGCGCAAATAAAGATGGTCGAGTGTATCGACATCTGCCACCACCCGGTTCAGCAATTCCCCCTGGCGAAAACGCGCCAGCCCGGCAGGGGAGAGGGGTAACAGTTTGCTGAAAGTGGCGACGCGTAAATGTTCCAGTACGCGGAAAGTGGCTTCATGGCTGACCAGACGCTCAAAATAACGTCCGGCGGTACGGATAATAGCAGCGCCACGAACTCCGGCAGCAGGCAGCATATAGTTAAAACTGTAAAGTCCGGCCACGCCAACGACCGCAGAGGCCGACAGGAACCACCCGGAGAGCGTTAACAGCCCGATACTGGCCAACAGGGTGACAATCGCGAGGATCACGCCCAGCAGCAACATCCATTTGTGGCGTTTATACAGCGCGAGGTAAGGCAACAAAGTACGCATTTAAATCTCCTCCTGGCGGTGGGCGAGAAGGTCGGCAAACGTTCCCTGCGCCGTTGAAAGTTCAGCATAGCTGCCTTGCTCAATGATCTCGCCATCCTGCATCACCCAAATGGCATCCCATTCGTTCAGATTTTCCAGCTGGTGGGTAACCATCAGCGTGGTTTGCTGGTGGGAAGCCTCAGTCAACGCCTGCATCACCCATTGCTCGCTATGGGCGTCCAGGCTGGCAGAAGGCTCATCCAGCAACAGTAATTTGCACGGCGAAAGCAGCGCGCGGGCTACGGCGACACGTTGTGCCTGACCAACAGAGAGGCGTACGGCCTGGTCGCCAGGCTGCGTTTCCAGCCCTTCCGGCAACAGCGGTAAAAATTCGCTGACCCAGGCTTTATCCAGTGCCGCTTGCAGTTCAGCAGCGCTGGCATTTGGCCGCGCCAGCAGAACGTTTTCCCGTAATGTGGTAGCCGGAAGCTGTGGATTTTGCCCCACCCAGCTTATCGCTTCGTGCCAGCTATCCGGCTCAAGCGCGCTCAGCTCAATGCCATTTACGCGCAGTGAGCCCTCATAGGGCAAGAAACCGGAGAGAACATTAATCAGTGAGCTTTTACCAGAACCGCTTTTACCTACCACTACCACACGTTGTCCGGCGGCAAGGGTGAAGTTGAGTGGTCCGGCGAGTTTTGCGCCTTCGGCAGACTTTATTATCAGATTGTGTGCGGTGAGTGTGACAGGCTCATCGCTTGCTAACCGGGTTTCACCGCGTTGTGGATGTGCCAGCGGTGCTTCCATGAACGTTTTTAGGCTGTCGGCGGCGCCGATAGCCTGCGCTTTGGCATGATAGAAGGTACCCAGATCGCGTAGCGGCTGGAAAAACTCCGGCGCCAGCACCAGAGCAAGGAAACCGGCGAACAGCGTAACGCCGGTGCCGTAATGACCAAAATTCAGCTCGCCAAGATAAGAGAAGCCGAAGTAGACCGCGACCAGCGCAATCGATAGCGAAGCGAAAAACTCCAGCACGCCGGAAGATAAGAAGGCCAGACGCAACACTTCCATGGTCCTGCTGCGGAAATCCTGAGAGGCGCGACGGATACTCTCGGTTTCCGCTTCGCTGCGACCAAAAATACGCAGCGTTTCCATGCCGCGCAGGCGATCAAGAAAATGACCGCTCAAACGCGCCAGCGCTTTAAAGTTACGGCGATTAGCATCGGCGGCGCCCATTCCAACCATCGCCATAAACAACGGGATAAGGGGCGCTGTGCCGAGCAAAATAAGCGCGGCGGCCCAATTGATGGGGAATAAAGTGAGAACGATTAACAGCGGCACGCTGGCCGCAAGGGCCATCTGTGGTAAATAGCGGGCGTAGAAATCGTGCATATCGTCAATTTGTTCAAGTACCAGCGTCGCCCAGCTCCCGGCGGGTTTACCCTGGATCCAGGCCGGACCCGCTTGATGCAGGCGCTCCAGCACTTGTCGGCGGATTTCAAAACGAATATGCGCCCCGGCATGAAATCCCACCCGTTCGCGCAGCCAGACAACCCAACTACGCAGGATAAAGATCAGCACCAGTAAGGTGAAGGGTAGCAGTAACGCTTCACGAGGAATATTTTCCATAATCAAATGATTGAGGATGCGCGCCAGTATCCAGGCCTGCGCCACAATCAGTGCGCCGCTGACCACGCCGAGAAAGCGGGAAAGCATTAACCAGCGGCGGGAAATAATGCTTTGCTGTTTCAACCAGCGAGTGAGTTCTTGTTGACGGGTTTTATTCATTGCGCGCTTAGCAGGTGAAGTTATCGGAATTTTTAGCTTGCGCAATGTTACATCGGGGCAAAAATAAAGGCGACTTATAGTCGCCTTTTTTACCTTTGTTACTGACTTGTAAAGATTATTTACGTTCAGCCAGCCCGTCGAGATAGCGTTCCGCATCCAGAGCCGCCATACAGCCCGTGCCCGCAGAAGTGATCGCCTGACGGTAGATATGATCCATGACATCACCGGCGGCAAAGACTCCCGGAATGCTGGTTTGCGTGGCGTTACCGTGAATACCGGACTGCACCTTGATGTAGCCATTTTCCAGCGCCAGTTGACCTTCGAAGATGCCGGTGTTCGGGCTGTGGCCGATAGCCACAAACAGCCCCGCAACGTCCAGTGACTCCACGTTGTCTGCATTTTGCGTATCACGCAGACGCAGACCCGTGACGCCCATCTGATCGCCGGTGACTTCTTCCAGCGTGCGATGAGTGTGCAGCACAATATTGCCGCTCTCTACTTTATCCATCAGACGTTTAATCAGGATTTTTTCCGCACGGAAAGTGTCGCGGCGGTGGATCAGATGCACTTCAGAGGCGATATTTGCCAGATATAGCGCTTCTTCAACGGCAGTATTACCGCCGCCGATCACCGCCACTTTCTGATTGCGGTAAAAGAAACCGTCGCAGGTTGCGCAGGCGGAAACGCCGCGGCCTTTAAACGCTTCTTCCGAAGCCAGCCCCAGGTAACGTGCAGACGCGCCAGTCGCGATGATAAGCGCATCGCAAGTATATTCGCCGCTATCGCCAGTCAGACGGAAAGGACGGTTTTGCAAATCAACGCTATTGATGTGATCAAAAATAATTTCAGTATCAAATTTGGTGGCATGCTCATGCATGCGTTCCATCAGCAGCGGCCCGGTCAGATCGTGCGGGTCGCCCGGCCAGTTTTCCACTTCAGTGGTGGTGGTGAGCTGGCCGCCTTTTTCCATCCCGGTAATCAGCACTGGCTGCAGGTTTGCACGCGCAGCATAGACCGCAGCGGTATAACCGGCAGGGCCTGAACCAAGGATGAGCAGCTTACTGTGTTTGGCCGTACCCATGAGATCCTCATTGTTGTTTGGCAGACATTGAGCTGAATTGTAGGGAATTTAGCGTCGTAAAAAAAGGGCGCGCCAGTTTTGTTAACGATATGTGTAATAGAAATGACCGATGACGTGGGGGTGATTTGGGGCAGAAATATAATAATTTCTACTGAAAATCGGCCTGTTATAAGGTGATAAAGTGAGGATTAGCGAGTGGTGTTGATGAATATCTGGCATGTTGTACTAAAAAAAGATGTTTTGCTTTGACAATCCCCTGCGCATTTGCGAAAACATCAAAGGAAGAGAAAAGCAGTGTTTCGCGCGTGATGCAAACTTACGCACGTAAATGCCATTTTTTACCGGGCTAGTGAAATCTACGCATGGCGTGGACAGACGCCATTCGTGATATCGATAGCTGCCTTTGGCAACGGTCTTCTTAATATTGCCTCCGCAATGCCGTAACGCGACGGGCAAAGACTCTGAACAGTGAAGTGCACAGGGTCAAGACAGGAGTAGGGAAGGAATACAGAGAGACAATAATAATGGTAGATAGCAAGAAGCGCCCAGGCAAAGATCTCGACCGCATTGATCGTAATATTCTGAACGAACTGCAAAAAGATGGGCGTATTTCCAACGTCGAGCTTTCTAAACGAGTGGGACTTTCCCCGACGCCGTGCCTTGAGCGTGTGCGCAGGCTGGAAAGACAAGGATTTATTCAGGGCTATACTGCGCTGCTAAATCCGCATTATCTGGATGCATCACTTCTGGTATTTGTTGAGATTACTCTGAATCGTGGCGCGCCCGATGTGTTTGAACAATTCAACTCCGCTGTGCAAAAACTTGAAGAAATTCAAGAGTGTCATCTGGTTTCAGGCGACTTTGACTACCTGTTGAAGACGCGTGTACCGGATATGTCGGCTTACCGCAAACTGTTAGGGGAAACCCTGCTGCGTCTGCCGGGCGTGAACGACACCCGCACATATGTGGTGATGGAAGAAGTTAAACAGAGCAATCGTCTGGTAATTAAGACGCGCTAATACGGAACAGGTGCACAATCGCTGTTTTTTGATTACACTCCTGTTAATCCATACAGCAACAGTGCCGGGGAGACCCGGCGCTGTTGTCCGTTTTAGCATCAAGGACCTGGAGAGCCTGTCTTGAGCCAGGAATACACCGAAGACAAAGAAGTCACACTGACCAAGCTTAGCAGCGGGCGCCGACTCCTGGAGGCGTTGCTGATCCTCGTTTCACTTTCTGCCGTCTGGCTGATGGCCGCGCTCTTAAGTTTTAACCCGTCTGACCCTAGCTGGTCGCAAACGGCCTGGCATGAACCTATCCATAATCTGGGCGGTGTGCCCGGCGCATGGCTTGCCGATACGCTGTTTTTTATTTTTGGCGTTATGGCTTACACCATTCCGGTGATCATCATTGGCGGCTGCTGGTTTGCTTACCGTCACCGCGCCAGTGAAGATTATATCGATTACTTTGCCGTATCGTTGCGCACGATTGGTGCGCTGGCATTGATCCTGACCTCCTGCGGTCTGGCAGCGATTAATGCCGATGATATCTGGTATTTCGCCTCCGGCGGGGTGATTGGCAGCCTGCTGAGTACTACGCTGCAACCTCTGCTGCGCAGCAGCGGTGGTACGCTCGCGCTGCTCTGCATTTGGGCCGCCGGGTTGACCCTATTTACCGGCTGGTCGTGGGTTACCATTGCCGAGAAAATCGGCAGTGTCATCCTTAATATTCTGACCTTTGCCAGTAATCGTACCCGTCGCGATGACACCTGGGTTGATGATGACGAGTACGAAGACGATGAAGAGTATGAAGAGGAAAAACCGCGTGAGTCGCGTCGTGCTCGTATTCTTCGTGGAGCGCTGGCACGCCGTAAGCGCGTGGCTGAAAAATTCGCCAACCCGATGGGGCGTAAAACAGACGAAGCGTTGTTCTCCGGTAAGCGGATGGACGATGAGGAAGATGAGATCGCATACAGCGCGCGCGGTGTGCCGGCGGATGCTGACGATGTCCTGTTCTCCGGGCATCGTGCTACGGAAGCTGAGCAGGAGTACGATCCACTGCTGAACGGGCACAGTGTCACTGAGCCGGTAGTGGCAGCCGCAGCAGCGACAACCGCCGCTGTGCAGGCGTATGCAGCACCTGCTGAACCTTACGTCCCCGCAATGCAGCAAGATATTGAATGGCCGTATGCGCAGGCACCAGCAACTCAGGTACCACCGCAAGCGCCTTATCAGCCAGAGCAGTATGTCGAAGCTGCTCAGGAGGCCCCGTATCATTCTCCTCAGCATGAACTTCCTGAGTGGCAGCAGCCTGTCGCAGAAGCGGAGTGGATGCCGGATGCGCCGGTAACGCCACTGCCGCCGGAAGAAGAGGTTTATGCTCAGCAGGCGCAGGAGCCGTTGCCATGGCAAAGCGAACCGCAAATCGCACCGGCTCCGGAACCGATAATCACGCCTGAACCTGAACCGGTCATTGAAGAAGTAAAACAGACTCGTCCGCCGCTTTACTACTTTGAAGAAGTGGAAGAGAAGCGTGCGCGTGAGCGTGAACAACTTGCCGCCTGGTATCAGCCAATCCCGGAGCCTGCTGTTGACGAACCCGCAGCAAAACCTGCTGTTTTCTCTGCGCCATCGGCCGCAGCGGTTGATCCATCCGTTGCTCCTGTCGCGGCTGGCATACAACAAGCTACGGGCCATGTCACCGCTGCAGCGGCAGCCGCAGCGCCGGTCTTTAGCCTGGCTGCTGGTGGCGCACCGCGTCCGCAGGTTAAAGAAGGGATAGGTCCGCAGTTGCCGCGCCCGAATCGCGTTCGTGTTCCAACGCGCCGCGAGCTGGCGTCTTACGGTATCAAATTGCCTTCCCAGCGTATGGCCGAAGAGCGCGCCCGCGAGGAAGAAGTGCATCAGCATGATGACGACGAAGCCGATATGCTGCAGCAGAACGAACTGGCTCGCCAGTTTGCTGCTACACAGCAAGATCGCTATGGCAATGAATTCCAGCACGAGGCGCCACAGTTCCATCCTCAGCACCCGGCAATGAGCGACGAAGAAGTGGAAGAAGCTGAGCTGGCCCGTCAGTTCGCAGCCTCTCAGCAACAGCGCTATTCGGAAGGCCAACCGGCAGGCGCACAAGCGTTTATGCCTGAAGATTTTGCGTTTTCGCCGATGAAAACGCTGGTTGATGATGGGCCGCACGAACCGCTGTTCACGCCTGGCGTGATGTCAGAGCCGGAGCCGCCAGTACAGCAGCCGCATCATTATCAACAACCGACGCCGCCGCAATACCAGCAGCCAGCACAACCGCACTATCAGCCGCAGACTCCGCAGACGGCTCAGCAGCCCACTATGCCGCAACAGCATCAGGTTGCGCCACAGCCGCAAGAGAGCCTGATCCATCCGTTGCTGATGCGTAATGGCGATAGCCGACCGGTGCAGAAACCGACTACGCCGCTGCCATCACTGGATCTGTTGACGCAGCCGCCAGCGGAAGTTGAACCCGTTGATACCTTCGCGCTTGAGCAAATGGCGCGCCTGGTCGAAGCGCGGTTGGCCGATTTCCGCATTAAAGCCGATGTGGTGAACTATTCGCCGGGGCCGGTGATTACCCGCTTTGAGCTGAATCTGGCGCCGGGGGTGAAAGCCGCACGTATTTCCAACTTGTCTCGCGATCTGGCGCGTTCGCTCTCCACCGTTGCCGTGCGCGTGGTGGAGGTGATTCCCGGCAAGCCGTATGTTGGCCTCGAATTACCGAACAAGAAACGTCAGACCGTCTATCTGCGTGAAGTGCTGGACTGCGTGAAATTCCGGGAAAGCCCGTCGCCGCTGACCGTGGTGCTGGGTAAAGATATCGCAGGCGATCCGGTGATTGCCGATCTGGCGAAAATGCCGCACCTGTTGGTTGCCGGTACGACTGGCTCTGGTAAATCGGTGGGCGTGAACGCCATGATCCTCAGCATGCTGTATAAAGCGACGCCGGAAGAGGTGCGCTTTATTATGATCGACCCGAAAATGCTCGAACTTTCGGTGTATGAAGGCATTCCGCATCTGCTGACCGAAGTGGTTACCGATATGAAAGACGCCGCCAATGCGTTGCGCTGGAGCGTCAACGAGATGGAACGTCGCTACAAACTGATGTCGGCACTTGGCGTGCGAAATCTGGCGGGTTACAACGAGAAAATTGCGGAAGCTGCACGTATGGGGCGTCCGATCCCGGATCCGTACTGGAAACCGGGTGACAGCATGGATGTTCAGCATCCGGTGTTGGAAAAACTGCCGTATATCGTGGTAATGGTGGACGAATTTGCTGACCTGATGATGACCGTTGGCAAAAAAGTGGAAGAGCTGATTGCGCGCCTGGCGCAGAAAGCGCGTGCCGCAGGTATTCACCTGGTACTGGCGACCCAGCGTCCGTCGGTCGATGTTATCACTGGCCTGATTAAAGCGAACATCCCAACACGTATTGCATTTACCGTATCGAGTAAGATTGATTCGCGTACCATCCTCGATCAGGGCGGTGCGGAATCACTGCTTGGGATGGGCGATATGCTCTACTCCGGTCCAAATTCTACCTCTGCGCCGGTGCGTGTCCACGGGGCATTCGTACGTGACCAGGAAGTGCATGCTGTGGTGCAGGACTGGAAAGCGCGTGGTCGTCCGCAATATGTCGATGGCATTACGTCTGAAAGCGAAAGCGAAGGTGGCGCAGGCGGAAGTTTTGACGGTGGTGAAGAGCTGGATCCGTTATTTGATCAGGCCGTTAATTTCGTAACCGAAAAACGCAAGGCCTCTATCTCCGGCGTTCAGCGCCAGTTCCGTATCGGCTATAACCGTGCGGCGCGTATTATCGAGCAGATGGAAGCCCAGGGAATTGTCAGCGAGCAGGGGCACAATGGTAACCGTGAGGTGCTGGCTCCACCGCCGTTCGAATGATTGCAAAGCTGGGTAAATAAGTAAAAATTCAGTCTTTTCTTCTGTCTCTCTTTGCATTCGGTGCTTAGAGTGACAGAAGTATTCTCCCGCGTCGGGAGTGACGTTTTTGAGGAATAACGATGAAAAAAATCGCCATGGCGTGTGCGTTAATGGGCAGTTTGCTGGCCAGTAACGTATGGGCGGATGCCTCCAGTGACCTGAAAAGCCGTCTTGATAAAGTCAGCAGTTTCCATGCCAGCTTCACTCAGAAAGTGACGGATGGTAGCGGCGCTGCGGTGCAGGAAGGTCAGGGGGATTTGTGGGTTAAGCGCCCGAATCTGTTCAACTGGCATATGACCCAGCCGGACGAAAGTGTGCTGGTTTCTGACGGGAAAACCCTGTGGTTCTACAACCCGTTTGTTGAACAGGCTACTGCGACCTGGCTAAAAGATGCCACCGGTAATACACCGTTTATGCTGATTGCCCGTAATCAGGCCAGCGACTGGCAGCAGTACAATATAGAGCAAAAGGGCGATGATTTTATTCTGACGCCAAAAGGTAACAACGGTAACCTGAAGCAATTCACTATCAATGTTGGTCGTGATGGCACTATTCATCAGTTCAGCGCAATTGAACAAGACGATCAGCGTAGCAGCTATCAACTGAAATCACAGCAAAATGGCGCGGTCGATCCCGCAAAATTCACCTTTACCCCGCCGCAGGGCGTAACGGTTGACGATCAGCGTAAGTAAGAGGCGCGGATGAGCAATATGTCGCTCGATTTCTCCGACAATGCGTTTCAACCTCTGGCCGCCCGTATGCGGCCAGAAAGTTTAGCGCAGTACATCGGCCAGCAGCACCTTCTGGCGTCGGGCAAACCTTTGCCGCGAGCCATTGAGGCAGGGCATCTGCACTCGATGATCCTCTGGGGGCCGCCGGGTACGGGGAAAACGACGCTGGCGGAAGTGATTGCCCGTTATGCGAATGCGGACGTTGAACGCATTTCTGCGGTAACGTCTGGCGTGAAAGAGATCCGGGAAGCCATTGAGCGCGCGCGGCAGAATCGCAATGCCGGGCGGCGTACCATTCTGTTTGTTGACGAAGTCCACCGCTTTAACAAAAGCCAGCAGGACGCGTTTCTGCCGCATATTGAAGACGGCACTATCACTTTTATCGGCGCAACAACCGAAAATCCCTCTTTTGAACTCAACTCAGCGTTGCTCTCCCGTGCGCGCGTTTATCTGCTGAAATCTCTCACGACGGAAGATATCGAGCAGGTATTGACGCAGGCGATGGAAGATAAAGCCCGTGGTTATGGCGGCCAGGATATCGTACTGCCGGATGAAACCCGACGGGCGATTGCTGAACTGGTTGGTGGCGATGCGCGACGCGCGCTCAACACGCTGGAGATGATGGCCGACATGGCGGAGCTGGATGATGCCGGCAAACGCGTATTGAAACCGACCTTGTTGACCGAGATTGCTGGCGAACGTAGCGCGCGCTTTGATAACAAAGGCGACCGTTTTTACGATTTAATCTCCGCATTGCATAAATCGGTACGCGGTAGCGCGCCGGATGCGGCACTTTACTGGTATGCGCGTATTATCACTGCCGGAGGCGATCCGTTGTACGTGGCGCGTCGCTGTCTGGCGATTGCTTCAGAAGATGTCGGCAATGCCGATCCGCGCGCCATGCAGGTGGCCATTTCCGCCTGGGATTGTTTTACACGCGTTGGCCCGGCGGAAGGCGAGCGTGCAATCGCACAGGCAATTGTCTACCTGGCCTGTGCGCCGAAGAGTAACGCGGTGTATACGGCGTTTAAAGCGGCACTTGCAGACGCACGCGATCGTCCGGATTTCGATGTGCCTGTGCACCTGCGTAATGCACCAACGAAATTGATGAAAGAGATGGGGTACGGCCAGGAGTATCGTTATGCACACGACGAACCCAATGCCTACGCCGCTGGCGAGGAATATTTCCCGCAGGAATTAGCACAAACGCGCTATTATCACCCCACCAACAGAGGTCTTGAGGGCAAGATTGGCGAAAAGCTCGCCTGGCTAGCCGAACAGGATCATAAAAGCCCTATAAAACGCTATCGCTAGTGCGGGCGTTGCGGTAAGGTTACCGCTGTACATTATATCGATCGCAGGCAGCGATCGACTTCTTCTTTTTACAATACAACAAGCACAGGAAAAGCATGCTCGATCCCAATCTGCTGCGTACCGAGCCAGACGCAGTCGCTGAAAAACTGGCACGCCGGGGCTTTAAGCTGGATGTAGATAAATTACGCGCGCTCGAAGAGCGTCGTAAAGTTTTGCAGATTAATACTGAGAACCTGCAAGCAGAGCGTAACTCACGATCGAAATCCATTGGCCAGGCGAAAGCACGCGGGGAAGACATCGAGCCATTACGCCTGGAAGTGAACAAACTGGGTGAAGAACTTGACGCAGCGAAAGCCGAGCTGGAAACCCTGCTGGCTGAGATCCGCGAAATTGCGCTGACTATCCCGAACCTGCCTGACGACTGTGTCCCGACAGGGCGCGATGAGAACGATAACGTCGAAATCAGCCGCTGGGGTACACCGCGTCAATTTGATTTTGAAATCCGCGATCATGTTACGCTGGGTGAAATGCACAGCGGGCTGGATTTTGCTGCCGCAGTAAAACTGACCGGCTCCCGTTTCGTGGTAATGAAAGGGCAAATCGCCCGTATGCATCGTGCGCTGGCGCAGTTCATGCTGGATCTGCACACCGAGCAACATGGCTACGTGGAAAACTACGTACCGTATCTGGTCAACCATGACACGCTGTATGGCACCGGTCAGTTGCCGAAATTTGCTGGCGATCTGTTCCACACGCGTCCGCTGGAAGAAGAATCTGACAGCAGCAACTATGCGTTGATCCCGACGGCTGAAGTGCCGCTGACCAACCTGGTACGTGATGAGATCATCGACGAAGACGATTTACCGATCAAAATGACCGCTCACACGCCGTGCTTCCGTTCCGAAGCGGGGTCTTACGGTCGTGATACCCGTGGCCTGATTCGTATGCACCAGTTCGACAAAGTTGAAATGGTGCAGATTGTTCGTCCGGAAGAGTCAATGGAAGCGCTGGAAGAGATGACCGGTCATGCCGAGAAAGTCTTGCAACTGCTCGGTCTGCCGTACCGCAAAATTCTGCTTTGCACCGGTGATATGGGCTTTGGCGCATGCAAAACCTACGATCTGGAAGTATGGGTTCCGGCGCAGAATACTTACCGTGAAATTTCTTCCTGCTCCAACGTTTGGGATTTCCAGGCGCGTCGCATGCAGGCACGCTGCCGCAGTAAGTCCGACAAGAAAACCCGTCTGGTGCATACGCTGAACGGTTCTGGTCTGGCTGTTGGCCGTACGCTGGTTGCCGTGCTGGAAAACTACCAGCAGGCCGATGGTCGTATCGAAGTTCCTGAAGTGCTGCGTCCGTATATGAACGGCCTTGAATTCATCGGTTAATCGCTTCTTTCGTGTTTCCCGAAAAGCGCCTGTTGGCGCTTTTTTTATGCCCTGTTGCTGAGTAATCCTCCATTAACCCATTTTTCTATGATTTATGCAGACCTGTTAATTACTTCCAGTCCGGTCGGGTGAAGTATTGTTTTCTACCATGAAATTTTTCTACTGATCTCTTTACTGCTTTTGTGGCTTAATACAATAAAAACAACCAGATGAATATTACCTGAAGTACGTCGAATCGATGCGGGATAAGTTTTTCAAATCGACAACCCACAATTCATGCCAGCTCGCTAAATCTGTGGATTGACTTTGCTTTTGCCGGTGGCATGATGCGCACGCAATCTGAACTTCCTCACGGTTTGAATCCATGTCCACCTATACCCGGCCGGTGCTGTTATTGCTCTGCGGCCTGATGCTTTTGACGCTGGCGATCGCGACGCTGAATACGCTCGTGCCGCTCTGGCTCGCCCATGAAAACTTACCCACCTGGCAGGTCGGTATGGTGGGTTCGTCTTATTTTACCGGTAATTTACTCGGCACCTTATTGACCGGGCGTCTTATCCGCCGTCTGGGTTTTAATCGTAGCTATTACATTGCTTCGCTGATTTTTGCTGCCGGCTGCGTTGGGCTGGGGCTGATGGTGGGCTTCTGGAGCTGGATGATTTGGCGTTTCATCGCCGGTGTGGGCTGCGCAATGATTTGGGTGGTGGTGGAAAGCGCGCTAATGTGCAGTGGCACTTCCCGTAACCGTGGCCGCCTGCTGGCGGCTTATATGATGGTTTATTATGTAGGCACCGTGCTGGGACAGGTGATTGTCAGCAAATTGCCGACGGATCTAATGAGCGTGCTGCCTTTGATGACAGGGCTGGTACTGGCGGCGATCCTGCCGCTGCTGTTTACCCGTATTGTTAATCAACAGAGCGAGGAGCAAGCCGCGACCTCAGTATGGCCGATGCTGCGCCTTCGCCAGGCGCGCCTGGGGGTAAATGGTTGCATTATCTCCGGGATTATTCTCGGCTCGTTGTATGGCCTGATGCCGCTCTATCTTTCACATCAGGGGATCAGTGATTCCGGTATCGGTTTCTGGATGGCGCTGATGGTGAGCTCAGGCATTATCGGGCAGTGGCCTGTTGGTCGTCTGGCCGATCGCTTTGGCCGACTGCTTGTACTGCGTGTGCAGGTGTTTGTCGTGATCATCGGCTGTATGGGAATGCTGAGTAATGCGGCGATGGCGCCGGCGCTGTTCGTGTTGGGAACGGCTGGTTTTACTCTTTACCCGGTGGCAATGGCCTGGGCGTGTGAGAAAGTGGAACACCACCAGTTGGTGGCCATGAATCAGGCTCTGCTGTTGAGCTACACCATTGGCAGCCTTCTTGGCCCGACGTTGACGGCGATGCTGATGCAAAGCTATTCAGACAGTCTGCTGTTTATCATGATTGCGGGCGTATCGTTTATCTATCTGGTGATGCTGATGCGTAAAGCAGGGCATCATCCCACTCCGGTTGCGCACGCCTGAGTGACATCGGCGGAGAAACAACCCGGCGTAAAAAAAGCCACAACGGTGTGTTGTGGCTTTTTGCTTTTACTGGCGGCTCAGTACATCACTTTATGGCCGTACTGCTCCAGAATGCCTTTGACTCGTTCCATGGTCTCTTTTTTCGGTGGATGGACGCCATCAAGCTTGTACTCTTCGCCCATGGCGACCCATTTGTGTTTACCCAGCTCATGGTAAGGCAACAGTTCTATTTTCTCGACATTGCCCATATCACGGGTAAATTCACCGAGGCGGTGTGCGGAGTCGTCATCATCTGACCAGCCGGGAACGACCACGTAGCGGATCCAGACCTTAATGTTTTTCTTCGCCAGGTACTGGGCAAACTCCAGCGTACGGTGATTAGAGACGCCAACCAGATTCTGGTGAATTTCATCGTTCATCTGTTTCAGATCGAGCATGACCAGGTCGGTAACCTCCAGAAGCTCATCAATCACCGGATCATAGCGGCGCACAAAGCCGTTAGTGTCGAGGCAGGTATGAATTCCTTCTTTCTTACAAGCGCGGAACCAGTCGCGGACAAACTCCGCTTGCAGGATAGCCTCACCACCGGATGCGGTTACGCCGCCGCCGGATGCGTTCATAAAGTGACGATAGGTCACTACGTCGCTCATTAGATCTTCAACCGTGATCTCTTTACCACCGTGCGTGTCCCAGGTATCGCGGTTATGACAATAGAGGCAGCGCATCAGGCAGCCCTGGAAGAAAGTAATGAAGCGGATGCCCGGGCCGTCGACCGTGCCACAGGATTCGAAAGAGTGGATGCGACCAATAACTGACATTGCGGTGTTTTCTCCAGATGCGGCCCATCCGGGCCTGTGTCTGCGCAATTTATTTCCCTTTGCGCTAAGTCTGTTTTGTCAGATATCCAGCAAGTATAGACGTCTGACAAAGCGGGCTCAGGTATTAAAAAGGCCCCACTTACGTGGAGCCTTTATTGTACGCTTTTTACTTCGCGATTTCAGTCAATACCATTACATGGTTTGAGTGAAGGTACGAGTAATAACGTCCTGCTGCTGTTCTTTAGTCAGGGAGTTGAAGCGTACTGCGTAACCTGAAACACGGATGGTCAACTGCGGATATTTTTCCGGGTTTTCCATCGCGTCGAGCAGCATTTCACGGTTCATCACGTTCACGTTCAGGTGCTGACCACCTTCGATGGACGTTTCGTGATGGAAGTAACCGTCCATCAGACCCGCGAGGTTGGTTTTACGCACTTCGTCGTCTTTACCCAGCGCATTCGGAACGATAGAGAAGGTGTAAGAAATACCATCTTTAGCGTAAGCGAACGGCAGTTTAGCAACGGAGGTCAGAGAGGCAACAGCACCTTTCTGGTCACGGCCGTGCATCGGGTTAGCACCCGGTCCGAACGGAGCGCCAGCGCGACGGCCATCCGGGGTGTTACCGGTTTTCTTACCATACACAACGTTAGAGGTGATGGTCAGAACAGACTGAGTCGGGATAGCGTTGCGGTAAGTAGTCAGTTTCTGAATTTTCTTCATGAAACGTTCTACCAGGTCAACTGCCAAATCATCGACACGAGCATCGTTGTTACCAAATTGCGGGTATTCGCCTTCGATTTCGAAGTCGATTGCCAGACCGTCTTCGTCACGAATCGGTTTAACTTTCGCATATTTGATAGCAGACAGGGAGTCAGCAGCAACGGACAGACCGGCGATACCGCATGCCATGGTGCGAATTACGTCACGATCGTGCAGCGCCATCAGAGAGGCTTCGTAGCTGTACTTGTCGTGCATGTAGTGGATAACGTTCAGTGCGGTGACATACTGTTTAGCCAGCCAGTCCATGAAGTGATCCATGCGATCCATGACTTCGTCGAATTTCAACAAGTCGCCTTTGATAGGCTCAGATTTCGGACCAACCTGTATTTTCAGTTTTTCATCAACGCCGCCGTTGATTGCGTACAGCATGGTTTTCGCGAGGTTAGCGCGAGCACCGAAGAACTGCATTTGTTTACCCACAACCATTGGGCTTACGCAGCAAGCAATCGCATAGTCGTCGTTGTTGAAGTCAGGACGCATCAGGTCATCGTTCTCGTACTGCAGAGAAGAGGTGTCGATGGAGACTTTCGCAGCGAATTTTTTGAAGTTCAGCGGCAGTTTTTCAGACCACAGAACGGTGATGTTCGGTTCCGGAGACGGACCCATAGTGTACAGGGTGTTCAGGAAACGGAAGCTGTTTTTGGTAACCAGAGTACGGCCGTCAACGCCCATACCACCGATAGATTCAGTTGCCCAAATCGGGTCACCGGAGAACAGTTCATCATACTCAGGGGTACGCAGGAAGCGAACCATACGCAGTTTCATGACCAGGTGGTCAATCATTTCCTGAGCATCTTTTTCAGTGATTTTGCCTGCTTTCAGGTCACGTTCGATGTAAGCATCCAGGAAGGTGGATACGCGACCGAAGGACATTGCAGCGCCGTTCTGAGATTTAACCGCAGCCAGGTAACCGAAGTAGGTCCACTGGATTGCTTCCTGAGCGTTCGTTGCCGGACCGGAGATATCGCAGCCGTATTTAGCCGCCATCTCTTTGATCTGACCCAGCGCGCGATGCTGTTCAGCAATTTCTTCACGCAGACGGATAGTCGCTTCCAGATTTACGCC
Organism: Kosakonia sacchari; assembly: GCA_900109485.1. Taxonomy (GTDB): domain Bacteria; phylum Pseudomonadota; class Gammaproteobacteria; order Enterobacterales; family Enterobacteriaceae; genus Kosakonia; species Kosakonia sacchari_B. The sequence goes on from FOAY01000003.1 coordinate 345,114, forward strand.
GTTTTCCAGATCGGATTGCAGAGACAGGAACTGTGCGTATTTGTCTTTCAGCAGGAAGTCGATACCGTACAGTGCAACGCGACGGTAGTCACCGATGATACGACCACGGCCGTAAGCATCCGGCAGACCAGTCAGAACACCGGATTTACGGCAGTTCAGAATGTCTTTGGTGTAAACATCGAATACACCCTGGTTATGGGTTTTACGGTATTCGGTGAAGATTTTTTTCAGCATCGGGTCCAGTTCGCGATTGTACGCTTTGCAGGAACCTTCAACCATTTTGATGCCGCCAAACGGGATGATAGCGCGTTTCAGCGGAGCTTCAGTTTGCAGACCAACGATTTTCTCAAGCGCTTTGTTGATGTAGCCAGCGTCGTGAGAAGTAATGGTGGAAGCAACAGAGGTGTCAAAATCAACTGGCGCGTGAGTGCGGTTTTCCAGTTTAACCCCTTCCATGACTTTGTCCCACAGGGCGGAGGTCGCGTCAGTAGCGCCAGCCAGGAAGGACTCGTCGCCTTCATATGGGGTGTAGTTTTTCTGGATAAAGTCACGTACGTTGACTTCTTTCTGCCAGTCACCTTTCGCAAAACCTTCCCAGGCTGTGGCTAATTTTTCATTAAGCTCGGACATGTAACACCTACCTTCTTAAGTGGATTTTTTATTTACTGCCTGAAACAACCATTAATGATGATCGTTGCCACGCAGGTAAATGACCCAGTATGTCAACCCGACTAATAACCCACCACCTATGATATTCCCGATTGTTACCGGAATAAGGTTATCGATGATGAAATTCGTAATAGTCAGATGAGAAAAACTTTCCGGGCTGGAACCAACTGCGGTCCAGAACTCCGGGCTAGCAAAGTTACGGATTACGATACCCATCGGAATCATAAACATGTTTGCGATACTGTGCTCAAAACCGCTGGCGACAAACATCGCTACCGGCAGCACCATAATCATCGCTTTATCCATCAGGCTGCGACCGGAATAACTCATCCACACGGCCATACAAACCATCAGGTTGGCCAGAATACCCAGCGCAACAGCTTCGATGAAAGTGTGATGCACTTTATGGTCTGCGGTCTGCAGGACGTTTAAGCCCCAGCCACCGTTGGCGACCATATATTCGCCAGACAACCACATTAGCAAGACAAACAGCAGCGCACCTATCAGATTACCGAAGTAGACGTTGATCCAGTTACGGGCCAGTTGCCCCCAAGTGATACGCCCACTGGCTTTCGCCACGACAATCAGCACGGTCGAGGTAAAAAGATCCGCACCGCAGATAATGCAGAGGATCAACCCCAGGGAGAAGCAGATACCCCCAATCAGTTTAGCAATACCGTAGGGCATTGCCGCTGTGCCGGTAGTGGCGGTGATATAGAAAACAAAAGCAATAGAGATGAACACACCTGCGGTGATAGCCAGGTAGAAAGTCTTCAGCGGATGTTTAGTCGCTTTATAGACGCCAGCTTCTTCGGCAACTTTGGCCATTTCGGCTGGAAGGATAAGATCAAAAGGGTTGTCAGCTTTCACACTAACTCTCTCTTTATTAAGTCGGCGACGAGATACTAACAAAGCATTATAGAAGAGAATTTGATATGGATCATATCTCGCCTGGCTTATAGGACCGCAAAGAGCGTGGTTTTTTTACGAATGCGGAGTAACTTGTTGATTATCTGAATAAAAATAAATTTTAAAAGTTATAAAATGTGTTGATTATTTTTATGAAGCCTCCGAAAAATCGTTAATTAAAATGGGGTAGTTGCCATAAGAAGTAACAATATTAGTCCGCAAGTAATAATACCATTTACCCGTATTTAACTTAATTATTACAACTTACTGACATTGCAAAAATATAAATAAAAAGGGGCAATAAAATTGCCCCGTAATATAGCGTAGACCTGCTATGAAGCCTACATATTGTCGTACTACTTGTCGTTATTTCGCCCAGAATGCCGTTTTGGCGCGTTGTAACTTTTCGTAAGCCGCTAACAGAGACTGATGCGCCGGGAATGCCTGCAGGGTACCATCTGCCGGTTGCAGGTCATAGAACGGCGCTTCACCACTCAACGCGGCGCTGGCTGCTTCAACTGCCTGTGCGCCGTACATGCGTACGAATGCATTCAGATATTGCAGCGGCTCGCGATCCTCTTCCTGCGCCAGCAGCAGTAGCGTTTGCAGGCAGCGGTAGTAGTTGGCGCGTTCTGCGCTGAAGATCGATGCGTTGAATTCCATGGTCCATTCGGTCCAGGCCAGCGCCTGATCCAGATCGCCGCCAGCCAGCGCCAGCATCGCTTTTAACTCGCCAATGCGCAGGGTGTACCAGCCATTGTCTTTACCGGTCGCCAGACCCAGCAGTTCACGAACGCGGGTAAAATCGTCGTGACCTTCGTCGTCCAGTTGGGCGATAAGGTTGAGGTACTCCTCTTTCTCCCACTCGCTGCCCGGTAGTGACAGAATAGTTTCGCGCAGATGGCTGCCCATGGTGTTATTCGCCAGCCACAGATCTTCTGCCGGATAAATATCGGACATGCCCGGCACCAGAATACGGCAGGCGTACACGCCAAGGTGCTCGTAATCGGCGATATAAACTTCTTTATCTTCTGCATTGAAGATAGCCATCAGTGTGGCGAACTCTTCTTCGGTGGTCCCTGCGAAGCTCCAGTCAACGAACGGATAATCTGCATCCTGCTTAAACAGATCCCAGGAGATCAAACCGCTGGAATCGATAAAGTGAGTTTCGAGGTTAGCGTGTTCAGCCACTTCTTCGTCATCAAAGGTCGGCGGGGTAAAGACATCGAGATCTTTCAGACCGCGCCCCTGCAACAGCTCGGTGACTGTACGTTCCAGCGCAACACCAAAATCCGGATGCGCGCCAAAGGAGGCAAAGCAGGTGCCATTCGCCGGATTAAACAGCACGACGCAGATCACCGGATATTTACCGCCCAGCGAACCGTCGTAGGCAAAAATCGGGAACCCTTCGGCTTCCAGTTTGGCAATGGCTTCCACCACGCCAGGATAGCGGGCCAGTACTTCCTGCGGGATTTCCGGCAGGCTGATGCTCTCCGCGATAATACGGTTTTTGATATGGCGTTCGAACACCTCAGACAGACCCTGTACGCGGGCTTCGTTGCGGGTGTTACCGGCAGACATACCGTTGGAAACATACAGGTTGCCGACGATGTTCATCGGAATATAGACCGTTTGCTCATCAGACTGGCGGGTAAACGGCAGGGCGCAGATACCACGCTCATCATTCCCGGATTGCAGATCGACCAGCATCCCGGCGGCCAGCTCGTTCTGTGGATCGTAGAATGCGCGCAGACGAGCATCGAGGATCCCCTCGGGCAGCGAGTCATCTTCCGGCAGCGGGAACCACTTTTCGTTCGGGTAGTGAACGAACGGACCTTGCGCGATAGCATCGCCCAGCCAGAAGTCAGCGAAGAAGTAGTTGGTGGAAAGACGCTCGAAGTACTCGCCCAGCGCAGAGGCAAGAGCAGCCTTTTTCGTTGCGCCTTTACCGTTAGTGAAGCACAGCGCGCACTCTTTATCGCGAATATGCACGGACCAGACGTTCGGTACCGGATTCAGCCATGAGGCTTCTTCAATGTGAAAACCGAGGTCGGTGAGCTTTTGCTGGAAGCGGGCGATGGAGTCTTCCAGTGCGGCGTCTTTGCCGGGAATAAATGTTTGAGTCATGGCGGTCACTTTTTTCGTACGTAAAGCGCGCAATGATACGGGTTTTGCGTGACTGGCGCTATCTTCCGCGTCTGCCCGGCGAAAATAAAACAGCGGTCTATGCTTAGGGAGAGTAACCGACTGTTCACGGATGGAAAAATGAAAGCGTTCGACCTTCATCGCATGGCACTGGATAAAGTTCCCTTTGAGTTTTTGTGGGAAGTGGCCCTGCGCAGCCTTTATACCTTCGTTTTAGTCTTTTTATTTCTCAAAATCACTGGACGACGTGGCGTACGGCAAATGTCGCTGTTCGAAGTTCTCATTATTCTGACGCTAGGCTCGGCAGCGGGAGATGTGGCCTTTTATGACGACGTTCCAATGCTGCCCGTGCTGGTGGTTTTTATTACGCTGGCTGTGCTTTACCGTCTGGTGATGTGGCTGATGTCGCACAGTGAAAAGCTGGAAGATCTGCTGGAAGGCAAGCCGGTTGTAATTGTTGAGAACGGTGAGTTGGCCTGGGAAAAGCTGCACGACGAGAACATGACCGAATTTGAGTTCTTTATGGAGCTGCGCGGCAACGGCATTGAACATCTGGGGCAAATTCGGCTGGCGATTATGGAGACCAACGGGCAAATCAGCGTCTATTACTTCCCCGACAACGAGGTTAAACCAGGGCTCTGTATTCTGCCGGAAGGATGCAGCGAGAGATATACCTCGGTACCTGAATCGGGCGATTACGTTTGCGTACGTTGCAGTAAAATTGTCGCTTTGCAGGCAGGCGAAAAGCGATCCTGTCCGCGCTGTGCAAATCCGGAATGGTCGAAGGCCAGCAGGGCAATTCGGGTGACATAACAGGTTTTTTATCGGGCCCGGCTCGGCTGTGCAAAACATTCTGCTATGTGACTGAGCGCACATTTCCCCCCGCGCGGCTATTACCCATTGCGGCGCGTGACGCGCAATGATAAAACCGATGTCACAGGAATAACTTATTGCTTTTTAGCGTGGTGAGGGGAAATGACTCAGGTCTTCAATTTTAGTTCTGGCCCGGCAGTATTACCGGCGGATGTGCTCAAACAGGCGCAACAGGAATTGTGCGACTGGCAAGGTCTTGGCACTTCTGTGATGGAGATTAGCCATCGTAGTAAAGAGTTTATCCATGTGGCTGAAGAGGCGGAGAAGGACTTTCGCGATCTGCTGAACATCCCCTCCAACTATAAGGTTCTCTTCTGTCACGGCGGCGGTCGCGGTCAGTTTGCTGGCATCCCGCTCAATTTACTGGGTGATAAAACAACCGCTGATTATGTTGACGCCGGTTACTGGGCGGCAAGTGCGGTCAAAGAAGCGAAAAAATACTGCGTTCCACACGTTATTGACGCGAAAATCACTGTTGATGGCCTGCGTGCTGTTAAGCCGATGAGCGAATGGCAACTCAGCAATAATGCGGCTTACCTCCACTACTGCCCGAACGAAACGATTGACGGCATCGCGATCGATGAAACACCCGCGTTCGCCAATGATGTGGTAGTAACGGCCGATTTCTCTTCAACCATCCTGTCGCGCGAAATTGATGTCAGCCGTTTTGGTGTGATTTATGCGGGCGCACAGAAAAATATCGGTCCGGCAGGTTTAACGCTGGTGATTGTACGTGAAGATCTGCTGGGCAAAGCTCATTCGGCCTGTCCGTCTATCCTTGACTACAGCGTGCTGAATGAAAACGACTCTATGTTCAACACGCCGCCGACTTTTGCCTGGTATCTCTCAGGTCTGGTGTTTAAGTGGCTGAAAAAACAGGGCGGCGTCGCCGCAATGGAGAAAGTCAACCAGCAAAAAAGCGAACTGTTGTATGGCGTAATCGATCGCAGCGACTTTTATCGCAATGATGTGGCGAAGTCTAACCGTTCGCGCATGAACATTCCGTTCCAGTTGGCGGACAGCGCGCTGGATAAACTCTTCCTTGAAGAGTCGTTCGCTGCGGGTCTGCACGCCCTGAAAGGCCACCGCGTCGTTGGCGGTATGCGCGCCTCGATTTATAACGCTATGCCGTTGGCTGGTGTACAGGCGCTGACCGACTTTATGGTTGATTTCGAACGTCGCCACGGTTAATTGCTGTAGTCTGCATTCCCCGCAGTTGGACTGCGGGGTTTTATTTTGTCTGTAGAGAGTAAAGTTTCATGGAATCCCTGACGTTACAACCCATCGCGCGGGTAGATGGCACCATCAATCTGCCTGGTTCGAAAAGTGTCTCAAACCGCGCTTTGTTGCTTGCCGCATTTGCCCGTGGCACTACCGTTCTGACCAATTTGCTGGACAGTGACGATGTGCGCCACATGTTGAATGCCCTCAGCGCGCTGGGAGTTCATTATACCTTGTCTGCCGACCGCACCCGTTGTGAAGTGACCGGCGTGGGTGGTCCGCTGCACTCTGCGGAAAAACTGGAGCTGTTTCTTGGCAATGCCGGAACGGCAATGCGCCCTCTGGCTGCAGCGCTTTGTCTTGGGGCAAACGATCTGGTGCTGACAGGTGAGCCGCGCATGAAAGAGCGCCCGATTGGACATCTGGTTGACGCGCTGCGTCAGGGTGGCGCGCAAATCGATTACCTCGAGCAGGAAAATTATCCTCCTCTGCGCCTGCGCGGTGGTTTCACCGGCGGTGACGTGAGCGTGGACGGCAGCGTTTCCAGCCAGTTCCTGACAGCGTTGCTGATGGCTGCGCCGCTGGCGCCGCAGGATACCGTTATCACTATCAAAGGCGATCTGGTCTCTAAACCTTATATCGACATCACGTTGCATCTGATGAAAACCTTTGGCGTGGAGGTGGAAAACCAGCACTATCAGCGTTTCGTGGTTCGCGGTGGTCAGCAATATCAGTCTCCTGGCCAGTATCTGGTGGAGGGTGATGCTTCCTCGGCTTCTTACTTCCTGGCTGCAGGGGCGATCAAAGGCGGCACGGTAAAAGTGACCGGGATTGGACGCAACAGCGTGCAGGGCGATATCCGTTTTGCCGACGTACTGGAAAAAATGGGCGCGACGGTGGTCTGGGGCGATGACTATATTGCCTGTACACGCGGCGAGCTGAACGCTATCGATATGGACATGAATCATATCCCGGATGCCGCAATGACTATCGCGACGGCTGCGCTGTTTGCCAAAGGCACCACTACGCTGCGTAATATCTATAACTGGCGAGTGAAGGAAACAGATCGTCTGTTTGCGATGGCGACAGAGTTGCGCAAAGTGGGCGCAACGGTGGAAGAGGGCGAGGATTATATCCGCATTACTCCGCCGGAAAAATTGCAGTTTGCGGAAATTGGTACGTATAACGATCACCGTATGGCGATGTGCTTCTCGCTGGTGGCGCTGTCAGATACGCCAGTTACCATTCTGGATCCGAAATGCACGGCGAAAACTTTCCCCGACTATTTTGAGCAGTTAACTCGCATCAGTACGCTCGCGTAACCTTCTTTGCTCCGGGCTGGTGTAAATCAGCCCGGCCTGCCGCACATTTATTCTACACTCAGCTTCAGACCCTTCTGTTATTCGCACGCAGTAGTAACGATTGTGTGCATTGCCGCGTATAATGCGCGGCGTTTACATAACGATATGCCTTGATTAAGGAGAAAAAGATGACGGCAATTGCCCCGGTAATCACCATTGATGGGCCAAGCGGTGCGGGAAAAGGCACGCTTTGCAAGGCAATGGCGGAAGCGTTGCAATGGCATCTGTTGGATTCAGGCGCAATTTATCGTGTGCTGGCGCTTGCTGCACTGCATCATCACGTTGATGTCACCTCGGAAGAGGTGCTGGTTCCGCTGGCTGCGCATCTGGATGTGCGATTTGTCTCAATCGACGGAAATCTGGAAGTGATCCTCGAAGGTGAGGATGTGAGCAGTGAAATTCGTACCCAGGAAGTAGCGAATGCAGCATCGCAGGTGGCTGCGTTTCCGCGTGTGCGTGAAGCATTATTGCGCCGCCAGCGCGCGTTTCGCGAAGCTCCGGGTCTTATCGCTGATGGCCGTGATATGGGGACGGTCGTTTTCCCCGACGCGCCGGTGAAAATTTTCCTTGACGCTTCTTCTGAAGAACGTGCGAATCGTCGCATGCTCCAGTTGCAGGAGAAAGGCTTTAGTGTTAACTTTGAACGCCTTTTGGCCGAGATCAAGGAACGTGACGATCGCGATCGTAATCGTCCTGTAGCGCCGCTGGTTCCCGCTGCTGATGCTTTAGTTCTGGATTCAACCCGTTTAAGCATTGAGCAAGTGATTGAGAAAGCGTTACAATATGCACGCCAAAAATTGGCTCTCGCGTAAGCGACCGAATTCGTAGTACCTGCTGCAATGGAATGTGAGCAGGCATGTTAAACAACCCCATCCGGCATGAAGCCAGGTGGACGTTAAATTGAAGAATCCTGAAGATTATCAATATGACTGAATCTTTTGCTCAACTCTTTGAAGAGTCCCTGAAAGAAATCGAAACCCGCCCGGGTTCTATCGTTCGCGGTGTTGTTGTTGCTATTGACAAAGACGTAGTACTGGTTGACGCCGGTCTGAAATCTGAGTCCGCCATTCCGGCTGAGCAGTTCAAAAACGCCCAGGGCGAACTGGAAATCCAGGTTGGTGACGAAGTTGACGTTGCTCTGGATGCAGTAGAAGACGGCTTCGGTGAAACCCTGCTGTCCCGTGATAAAGCTAAACGTCACGAAGCCTGGATTAAGCTGGAAAAAGCTTACGAAGACGCTGAAACTGTTACCGGTATTATCAACGGCAAAGTCAAGGGCGGCTTCACTGTTGAGCTGGACGGTATTCGTGCGTTCCTGCCGGGTTCTCTGGTAGACGTTCGTCCGGTCCGTGACACTCTGCACCTGGAAGGCAAAGAGCTTGAATTCAAAGTAATCAAGCTTGACCAGAAGCGTAACAACGTTGTTGTTTCCCGTCGTGCGGTTATCGAATCCGAAAACAGCGCAGAACGCGATCAACTGCTGGAAAACCTGCAGGAAGGCATGGAAGTTAAAGGTATCGTTAAGAACCTTACTGACTACGGTGCATTCGTTGATCTGGGCGGCGTTGATGGCCTGCTGCACATCACCGACATGGCATGGAAACGCGTTAAGCATCCGAGCGAAATCGTAAACGTTGGCGACGAAATCACTGTTAAAGTGCTGAAATTCGACCGCGAACGTACTCGTGTGTCCCTTGGCCTGAAACAGCTGGGCGAAGATCCGTGGGTAGCTATCGCTAAACGTTACCCGGAAGGCACCAAGCTGACTGGCCGCGTGACCAACCTGACCGACTACGGCTGCTTCGTTGAAATCGAAGAAGGCGTTGAAGGCCTGGTTCACGTTTCCGAAATGGATTGGACCAACAAAAACATCCACCCGTCCAAAGTTGTTAACGTTGGCGACGTAGTGGAAGTTATGGTTCTGGATATCGACGAAGAACGTCGTCGTATCTCCCTGGGCCTGAAACAGTGCAAATCCAACCCGTGGCAGCAGTTTGCTGAAACCCACAACAAGGGCGATCGCGTTGAAGGTAAAATCAAGTCTATCACTGACTTCGGTATCTTCATCGGCCTGGACGGCGGCATCGACGGCCTGGTTCACCTGTCTGACATCTCCTGGAACGTTGCAGGCGAAGAAGCAGTTCGTGAATACAAAAAAGGCGACGAAATCGCAGCTGTTGTTCTGCAGGTTGACGCAGAGCGTGAGCGTATCTCTCTGGGCGTTAAACAGCTCGCAGAAGATCCGTTCAACAACTACGTTGCAATGAACAAGAAAGGCGCAATCGTAAACGGTAAAGTCACTGCAGTTGATGCTAAAGGCGCAACCGTAGAACTGGCTGACGGCGTTGAAGGTTACCTGCGCGCTTCTGAAGCTTCTCGCGATCGTGTAGAAGATGCAACTCTGGTTCTGAATGTTGGTGATGACGTTGAAGCTAAATTCACCGGCGTTGACCGTAAGAACCGTGTAGTTAGCCTGTCTGTACGTGCGAAAGACGAAGCTGACGAGAAAGATGCTATCGCTTCTGTTAACAACAAACAGGAAGAAGGCAACTTCTCTAACGCTATGGCTGAAGCTTTCAAAGCAGCTAAAGGCGAGTAAGATCAAGTACCCGGAGTTATTTGTGCGGTAACTGGACGAAAGTCACACAGTTGCCGTGCGAACGACGATGAGTTACTTGACAGATTACAGGATTCGTCCTGTAATCAATGACAAAGGGCGGCTACGGCCGCCCTTGTTAAAGCTATTAAGCGAATATTGCGTTGAAGGAAACCGGAGGAATCATGACCAAGTCAGAATTGATAGAAAGACTTGCAAGCCAGCAATCGCATATCCCGGCTAAAGCCGTGGAAGATGCTGTAAAAGAAATGCTGGAGCATATGGCCTCTACTCTTGCCCAGGGTGAGCGCATTGAGATCCGCGGTTTCGGCAGTTTTTCCCTGCACTATCGTGCACCTCGCACCGGGCGTAACCCCAAAACAGGCGATAAAGTGGATCTGGAAGGAAAATACGTTCCACACTTTAAGCCGGGTAAAGAATTACGCGACCGCGCCAATATTTATGAGTAATTCTTAGCGAAAAGCAAAGAATTGCATGTGAGAAGGCACCTGAAAGGGTGCCTTTTTCATTTTCTGCTTTCTTTTCCTGAAGCAGTCTCGCACATTTTTGCTGGTGTGATGTAACGCGATAAAAAACCAACAATTCGCGCCGCAAATCTGAAAACACACGAAAGAAAATAAAGCCAGAGCTCCGCATACTCCTGCTTCAACAAGGAGGTTGCATGGCGTTATCGACATTAGCCGCATGCATTATATTGGGCATTTTACCGCTGTTGTGGTTGCCTGCATTACCCGATATCCGCAGTATTTGGTGCGTCATCATGAGTGGGTGCCTGCTGGCATGCGTACGGCCACGGCTTTTACGCTATGGGGGCATCGCGTTACTTATTTTTGCCTGGGGCGTTTTGAACGCAATGCAGGCACTTTGGCCAACGGTGAGCCTTCCGGGAGCAAACCGTCAGGTTGAAGTCATTATTACCGAAACAGACAACATGACCCGCCATCAGGCGAAGATAGTGAGTCTTAATGGTAAACGCCTGTCCCCGGCCGCTGGCGTAACGCTCTATGGTCAATATTTACCTTTCCCGGTCTGTACGGGGCAGCGATGGGCGATGACCGTTCGGGTACGTGCGATGCATGGCCAACTCAACGACGGAGGATTTGATTCTCAGCGCTATGCACTGGCGAGCCACCTTCCTCTTAGCGGTCGCTTTAGCGATGCGCGTTTAATCGAGCCAACTTGTAGCTGGCGTGCGGATTATCTTCAGTCATTGGCGCACACGCTTTCCCCTTATTCCTGGCGTCCGGTGATTCTGGCGCTGGGAATGGGGGAGCGTTCAGTACTCGAAAGCCCGGTAAAAGAGATTATGCGTCAGACAGGAACCGCTCATTTAATGGCTATATCTGGCCTGCATATCGCTCTTGCCGCGATGCTTGGCGGCGTTGTCACCCGCGGTATTCAGTTTTACTTCCCCGCTAACCGGATTAACTGGGCCTTGCCGCTGCTCGCCGGAGTGTTGTGTGCCATCGGGTATGCATGTCTCACAGGTTTACAACCACCCGCATTGCGTACGGCCATTTCGCTTAGCGTCTGGGCTACGCTACGTCTTTCAGGTCGATTATGGTCGCCCTGGCAAGTCTGGCTCTGTTGTGTCGCCGCGATACTGTTTATCGATCCGCTCTCCGTATTGTCATACAGCCTGTGGTTATCGGCCTTCGCGGTGGCAGCATTGCTGTTCTGGTATCAGTGGTTACCGATGCCAGCACAGCAACGCTGGCTTATACATAGCAGTATGAGCCTGGTCCATTTGCAGATTGGGATGACGTTATTACTGATCCCATTACAATTATCTACGTTCCATGGAATCAGCCTGAGCTCACTGGTCGCCAACCTGGTGGCGATCCCGCTGGTAACATTTGTCACCGTCCCCCTGATTTTAACGGGAATGCTGCTGCACTTGACCGGGCCCCCGTTAATTGAGGAAGCCTGCTGGTACCTTGCGGACCAAACGCTCGCTCTATTGTTTGCTTTTCTGCGATGGCTGCCAGCGGGATGGGTCAATATTGATGCACGTTGGCAGGTAGCAGCCTGGGCACCATGGTTGATGCTGATCTGTTGGCGCTTGTCTCTGTGGCGTCGTATTCCTGCGCTGTGTCTGACTGGCCTGACGATGCTGCTATTACCGCTATGGCGGGCTGACCGGCCAGGAGAGTGGTCAGTACATATGCTGGATGTTGGGCAGGGGCTGGCAATGGTGATTGAACGCAATGGTAAAGCGATTCTCTATGACACCGGCGTTGCGTGGCCTGGTGGTGACAGTGGGCAGCAACTGATTATTCCGTGGCTGCGCTGGCATGCTCTACAGCCTGAGGGCATCATTCTGAGCCATGAACATCTGGATCATCGCGGTGGTCTGGCGTCGTTACTGAAAGTTTGGCCAGAACTGTGGGTTCGCAGCCCATTAGGTTGGGCTGGCCATGCACCCTGTTTTCGTGGGGAGACATGGCAGTGGCAGGGGCTGACATTCAGCGCGCACTGGCCGCTACCGAAAGCGCAGACGCAGGGGAACAATCTCTCATGTGTCGTGAAGGTGGAGGATGGGAAACACAGTATCCTGCTAACCGGTGACATCGAAACGCAGGGAGAGATGGCAATGCTCAGCCGCTACTGGCAGCACCTGCAATCTACACTTGTGCAGGTACCTCATCATGGAAGTAACACCTCGTCGTCTCTGCCTTTCTTACAGCGGGTAGAAGGTAAGGCGGCAGTGGCGTCAGCATCGCGGTATAACGCCTGGCGCTTCCCTTCGCTAAAGGTCGTAAAACGTTACCGGGAGCAGGGATATCGCTGGTATGACACTCCGCACCAAGGGCAGATAACCATCTCATTTTCTCCCCAGGGCTGGGAAATCCATAGCTTACGGGATCAACTTTTACCGCGTTGGTATCATCAGTGGTTTGGCGTCCCAAACGATAACGGGTAGAATATGCGGCTATTTCAACAAGTGCTGGTTTTCTGAATGCAGAACGATAAAGATCTCTCCACATGGCAGACATTCCGCCGACTATGGCCAACTATTGCGCCTTTCAAAACGGGTCTGATCGTGTCGGGGATTGCGTTAATCCTCAACGCAGCCAGCGATACATTCATGTTATCGCTGCTTAAACCGTTACTGGATGATGGTTTTGGTAAAACGGACCGTTCGGTGCTGCTATGGATGCCGCTGGTGGTTATCGGGCTGATGATCCTCCGCGGTATCACCAGTTATATCTCCAGTTACTGCATTTCCTGGGTCTCGGGGAAAGTGGTGATGACCATGCGTCGTCGCCTGTTTAGCCACATGATGGGCATGCCGGTATCATTTTTTGATAAGCAATCGACTGGTACTCTGCTGTCGCGTATTACCTACGATTCGGAACAAGTGGCTTCGTCTTCATCCAGCGCATTGATCACCGTGGTGCGTGAAGGCGCATCGATCATCGGCCTGTTCGTGATGATGTTCTGGTATAGCTGGCAGCTGTCGCTGATCCTGATTGTGCTGGCGCCTATTGTTTCGGTCGCTATTCGCCTGGTATCTAAGCGTTTCCGTAATATCAGCAAAAACATGCAGAACACGATGGGGCAGGTGACCACCAGCGCGGAACAGATGCTAAAAGGGCATAAAGAGGTGCTGATGTTTGGCGGTCAGGAAGTAGAAACCCACCGCTTTGACAAAGTCAGTAACAAGATGCGTTTGCAGGGGATGAAAATGGTCTCTGCCTCCTCTATTTCTGATCCTTTGATCCAGTTGATTGCATCGCTGGCGCTGGCATTTGTACTGTATGCCGCCAGCTTCCCAAGTGTCATGCAGACGCTGTCGGCTGGTACGATTACCGTCGTCTTTTCTTCTATGATCGCCCTGATGCGTCCGTTGAAATCGTTGACTAACGTCAATGCCCAGTTCCAGCGCGGTATGGCGGCTTGTCAGACGCTGTTTGCTATCCTCGATAGCGAACAGGAAAAAGACGAAGGAACGCGTGTTATCGAACGCGCTCGCGGCGATATTGAATTCCGCAACGTGACGTTTACTTATCCTGGTCGTGATACGCCAGCGCTGCGCAATATCAACCTGACGATCCCGGCGGGTAAGACTGTTGCACTGGTGGGGCGCTCCGGTTCAGGTAAATCGACATTGGCCAGCCTGATCACGCGTTTCTACGATATTGACGAAGGGCAGATCCTGATGGATGGCCACGATCTGCGTGAATACAAGCTCACATCGCTGCGTGATCAGGTCGCGCTGGTCTCCCAGAACGTGCATCTCTTTAATGATACCGTTGCCAACAACATTGCCTACGCCCGTACCGAGGTGTACAGCCGTGAGGAGATTGAGAAAGCAGCGAAGATGGCCTATGCCTTTGATTTCATCAATAAAATGGATGAAGGTCTGGATACAATAATTGGTGAGAATGGGGTACTGCTTTCCGGCGGCCAGCGTCAGCGTATCGCGATTGCCCGCGCGCTGCTGCGTGACAGCCCGATCCTGATCCTTGATGAGGCTACGTCAGCACTGGATACCGAATCTGAACGCGCGATTCAGGCTGCGCTAAATGAGTTGCAGAAAAACCGTACCTCTCTGGTTATCGCCCACCGCCTGTCTACCATTGAACAGGCCGATGAAATTGTAGTGGTGGAAGATGGCTGTGTCGTTGAGCGCGGCAGTCATGCCGAGCTGCTGGAGCACCGTGGCGTTTACGCTCAGCTTCATAAAATGCAGTTTGGCGCATGATTGCACGTATCTGGTCCGGTGAATCCCCGCTGTGGCTACTGTTATTGCCGCTCTCCTGGCTTTACGGCCTGGTGAGTGGCGCAATCCGTCTGGCTTATCGTCTGGGGCTAAAAAAAGCCTGGCGCGCCCCGGTTCCGGTGGTGGTGGTCGGTAACCTGACGGCCGGCGGTAACGGTAAAACACCGGTGGTTGTCTGGCTGGTTGAACAGCTTCAGCAGCGTGGTATCCGCGTGGGGGTAGTTTCGCGAGGTTATGGCGGGAAGGCAGAACGTTACCCGCTATTACTGACGTCTGATACCACCACGGAAGAGGCGGGCGACGAACCTGTGCTGATTTACCAGCGCACCGGCGCGCCGGTTGCTGTTTCTCCCAACCGCCGTGAGGCGGTGGAAGCCATTCTGGCACAACATTCCGTGCAGATAATCGTCACTGATGATGGTCTGCAACACTATCGCCTGGCGCGAGATAAAGAGATTGTGGTCATTGATGGCGTCAGACGTTTTGGCAATGGCTGGTGGCTTCCTGCGGGTCCGATGCGTGAACGCGCTTCACGTCTGAAGACGGTTGATGCGGTGATCGCCAACGGCGGCGTGGCAAGAGCCGGTGAGATCCCGATGCGCCTGATTCCGGGGCTGGCCGTTAATTTACGCACCGGTGAACGGCGCAAAGTACGCGAGCTGGCACCTTGCGTGGCGATGGCCGGTATTGGCCATCCCCCGCGTTTTTTCGCTACGCTCAGTGAGTGCGGCGTGGTGCCGGAACAGACTTTTGCGCTCGCCGATCATCAGGCATTAACCCGGGCGGATGTTCAGGCGATGGTCAAATCGGGACAGACGCTGGTGATGACCGAAAAAGATGCGGTGAAATGTCGGCCCTTCGCTGAAGATAACTGGTGGTATTTGCCTGTGGACGCGCAACTGGAAGGCGAACAGGCGAACAAGCTGCTGCAGGAATTGCTTACTCTGGCGCGCTGACGATTGCTCCATCGGCTGCGCCCTGTTAACTGAACAGGAATCTCCATGTCTGTGCCGCAACTCTCGTTAACATCTGCCCGTCATTTACATCTCGCCGCGCAAGGTTTACTGCGCAAACCTGCCAGACGCGTCACACCTTCCGATATTCTCTCTACGATCCAGCGTATGTCGCTGCTGCAAATCGACACTATCAACATTGTTGCCCGTAGCCCTTATCTGGTGCTGTTCAGCCGCCTCGGACCGTATCCACAGCACTGGCTTGACGACGCCCTACGCCACGGTGAACTGATGGAATACTGGGCACATGAAGCCTGTTTCTTGCCGCGCGATGATTTTGCCCTTGTGCGCCACCGCATGCTGGCGCCTGACAAGATGGGCTGGAAGTATCGTAAAGAGTGGATGCAGGAGCATGTCGAAGAGATTGAGCAGCTTGTTGCCCATATCGAGCAAAATGGGCCGGTGCGCTCAGCCGATTTTGAACACCCGCGTAAGGGTGCCAGCGGTTGGTGGGAGTGGAAACCTCACAAGCGTCATCTGGAAGGATTGTTTACGGCCGGGAAAGTGATGGTTGTCGAACGCCGTAATTTCCAGCGTGTCTATGATCTCACGCAGCGGGTAATGCCGCACTGGGATGACGAGCGGGACGTGCTGTCGCAGGAGGCTGCGGAGTACCGGATGCTGGAAAACAGCGCCCGCAGCCTCGGGGTATTTCGCGCTCAGTGGCTGGCAGATTACTACCGTTTGCGTCAGCCGGCATTGCCGTTGCTGCTGGAGCAGTTGCAGGAAGCCGGGCAAATTTATCCGGTCAATGTTGAAACCCTTGGCCCGGCCTGGCTGCACGCCTCGCTATTGCCGCTGCTGGCAACAGCGCAGGAGGATAAACTCACCGCCACGCACAGCGCGGTGCTGTCACCGTTTGATCCGGTGGTCTGGGATCGCAAACGGGCAGAGCAGTTTTTCGATTTCAGCTATCGCCTGGAGTGCTACACCCCGGCGCCTAAGCGGCAGTTTGGCTATTTCGTGTTGCCGCTGCTCCATCGTGGGCGGCTGGTTGGGCGCATGGATGCCAAAATGCACCGCAAAGAGGGCGTACTGGAAGTGATTGCGTTCTATCTTGAGGACGGGGTTAAGCCTGGCCGCTCGCTGGAACAGGGGCTACAAAATGCCATTACGGAATTCGCCCGCTGGCAAGGGGCCCGAAGGGTTACGTTTGCGCGTCTGCCCGATGGGCTGTTTTCTGCCTGCCGCAGCGGGCTGGAAATAGACGCGGTGTAAGAAATGAATGTGATAAGCTTAATTCATTAATTGTCGGTGTATCAGGAGGAAAGATGGATCACCGTTTGCTCGAAATTATTGCCTGTCCGGTGTGTAACGGCAAACTTTACTACAGCCAGGATAAGCAAGAGCTGATCTGTAAAATCGACAGTCTGGCCTACCCGGTGCGGGAAGGCATTCCGGTCTTGCTGGAAACCGAAGCGCGTTCGTTAACTGCGGAAGAGAGCCGGCCATGAGTTTCGTTGTGATTATTCCTGCGCGTTACGCCTCCACGCGTTTGCCGGGAAAACCTTTGGTGGATATCAACGGCAAACCGATGGTGGTACACGTGCTGGAACGCGCGCGTGAATCTGGCGCCGATCGCATCATTGTGGCAACGGACAACGAAGAGGTGATGCGCGCGGTGCAGGCGGCTGGCGGTGAAGTCTGCATGACCCGCGCCGATCACCAGTCCGGAACCGAGCGCCTGGCCGAAGTGGTGGAAAAATGCGGCTTCAGCGACGATACGGTGATAGTGAATGTCCAGGGCGATGAGCCGATGATCCCGCCAGCGATTATTCGTCAGGTGGCTGAGAATCTCAGCATCCGCAATGTGGGTATGGCAACGCTCGCCGTGCCCATTCATAACGCAGAAGAGGCGTTCAATCCCAACGCCGTTAAAGTGGTGATGGATGCCGAAGGTTATGCACTGTACTTTTCCCGCGCCACGATCCCGTGGGATCGCGACCGTTTTGCGCTTTCCCGCGAAACGATTGGTGACACCTTTCTGCGCCATATCGGTATTTACGGCTATCGCGCCGGGTTTATCCGCCGCTATGTCAGCTGGCAAACCAGCCCGCTGGAGCAAATCGAAATGCTGGAGCAGCTTCGTGTGCTCTGGTATGGCGAGAAGATCCACGTTGCCGTGGCAAGCGTTGTGCCGGGTACGGGCGTGGATACGCCAGACGATCTTGAACGCGTTCGCCTGGCGCTGCGTTAAGCCTTTCATCCCCTCTGTCCGGAGGGGATTTTCCGTTTCCCGCCAAATTCCTGCGCTGTTTTGATCTTACCAGGGTGACATCCGTCCTGCGGGCGCTCATTATAAAAGCAGTCGTTTTTGTGAGGGCATTCTGCTATGGAACAACTGCGCGCCGAACTGAGCCATCTGCTGGGAGAAAAACTGAGCCGCATGGAGTGTGTCAGCGAAAAGCCTGATTCTGTACTCTGGTCGCTGTATGACAGCCAGGGAAATCCGATGCCGCTGCTGGCCCGGAGTTTCTCTACGCCGGGCATTGCTCGCCAGTTAGCCTGGAAGATCTCAATGCTGGCAAGGAGCGGTGCAGTGCGGATGCCGGTGGTATACGGGGTGATGACACATGAAGAACATCCCGGCCCCGATGTATTGCTGATTGAGCGCCTGCGCGGTGTGCCTGTTGAAGCCCCGACGCGCACGCCGGAGCGCTGGGAACAGTTAAAAGATCAGATCGTTGAAGCGCTGCTTGCCTGGCACCGTCAGGACAGTCACGGTTGTGTCGGCATGGTTGACAGCACCCAGGAAAATATCTGGCCGTCATGGTATCGCCAGCGCGTGGAGGTGCTGTGGACGACCCTCAATCAATATCAGAATACCGGGCTAACCATGCAGGATAAACGGCTGTTGTTCCGTACTCGTGAATGCCTGCCCGCGCTGTTTGACGGTTTCAATGATAACTGCGTGCTGGTGCACGGCAGCTTTAATTTGCGCAGTATGCTGAAGGATGCCCGCAGCGATCAGCTACTGGCGATGGTGGGGCCAGGCATTATGCTGTGGGCGCCCCGTGAATATGAGCTGTTTCGTCTCGTCGAGGGGCCGCAGGCGGAAGGGCTGCTCTGGCACTATTTACAGCGCGCGCCAGTGGCGGAATCTTTCCTCTGGCGGCGCTGGCTCTATCTGCTCTGGGACGAAGTGGCGCAACTGGTGAACACCGGCAGATTTAACCGCGCCAACTTCGATCTCGCCTCGAAATCACTGCTCCCCTGGCTGGTCTGAACGGCCTTTCAGCCACTGCCAGATACGCCCCAGCGTTTCGTAACCTACCCGGTCGCTGTGCATCAGCCAGACCGGGGAAGGAATGATGCGTTCCCACGGATTCAGCGGCGACTCAATCGCCATCTGATTTGCCGGCGCGGGGAGCGGATGCAGCCCTGCATGCTGGAAGAAAATCATCGCTCGCGGTAAATGGGATGCGGAGGTCACCAGCAGAAATGGCGCATCGCCGATGGCCAGCTTCACCGCTGCCGCTTCTTCTTCCGTATCTTTTGGATTATTCAGCGTGATGATTTCGCTGCGCGGGACGCCAAGGCTTTCCGCCACGCGCGCGCCAGCTTCTGCCGTGCTGACCGGGTTGGTTTTCGCTGCCGCGCCGGTAAAGATCAGTTTCGCGCCCGGATTGGCCTGCCAGAGGCGAATCCCTTCATTCAGGCGGGGCAGACTGTTATTAATCAGGTTTGAGCTGGGCGCCCAGGCGTCATTCCAGGTGTAACCACCGCCGAGGACGACGATATATTTCACCGGCTGTGTACCGCGCCAGGTGGGATATTTCGCTTCGATAGGTTTTAGCAGACCATCAGCGACCGGTTGCAGGCTTAACAGCAGCAAAACCAGCCAGCCGAAAGTAATACATGTCTTACCCGTTTTCTGCCAGCGGCTGAACCAGACAAGCATAACCCCCAGCCCGATCACCAAAAGCAAAAAAGGCAGGGGAAGCAACAGGCCGCCCAGGAATTTTTTTAGGGTGAAAAGCACCGGAACCGTCTCCTTTTTGAGCATACAGCAAGTGATTTCAGCCGATCTTACACCAGATGGGTTCATTCTCGTCACGGCTGTGACAAAATAGCTGTTTTGCCAAAAGCGTGGAGCGTGCATGCAGGATCGTAACTTCGACGATATCGCGGAGAAATTCTCGCGCAACATCTACGGCACCACCAAAGGGCAGTTGCGCCAGGCGATCCTGTGGCAGGATCTTGATGCGCTGCTGGCAACGCGAGGCAATGTTCCGTTGCGGGTTCTGGATGCTGGCGGAGGGGAAGGGCAAACGGCGATTCGGATGGCGCAGTTGGGCCACCACGTTACCCTGTGCGATGTGTCAAAAGAGATGATCGCGCGCGCGCAAACCGCAGCAGAGGTGAAAGGTGTGAGCGGTAACATGCATTTTGTACAATGCGCCGTTCAGGATGTGGCTGAGCATTTGGAATCGCCCGTTGATCTGATATTGTTCCATGCTGTGCTTGAATGGGTGGCAGAACCAGTATTTGCGTTAGGAATATTATGGTCGGTGCTGCGCCCGGGCGGCGCGTTGTCATTGATGTTTTATAATGCCGACGGTCTGCTAATGCACAATATGGTGGCAGGGAATTTCGACTACGTGAAAGCAGGTATGCCAAAACGTAAAAAACGCACCCTTTCCCCGGACTATCCGCGTAATCCTGCGGACGTTTACGGCTGGCTCGAACAGATTGGCTGGCGCATTACCGGTAAAACCGGCGTACGGGTTTTTCACGATTACCTGCGTGAAAAACATCAACAGCACGACTGTTTTGACGCATTGCTCGAGCTTGAAACACGCTTTTGTCGTCAGGAGCCGTATATCAGCCTTGGCCGCTATATTCACGTGACAGCGCTTAAGCCGCAAATCGATGGAAGGACAAACGATGAGTGAATTTTCCCAGACAGTCCCCGAACTGGTTGCCTGGGCCAGGAAAAATGATTTCTCCATCTCGCTGCCGGTCGACAGGCTCTCCTTTTTGCTGGCTGTTGCCACGCTCAACGGTGAGCGTCTTGATGGCGAGATGAGCGAAGGTGAATTGGTCGACGCGTTTCGTCACGTCAGTGAGGCGTTTGAGCAAACCAGCGAAACCATCGTTCAGCGCGCCAATAACGCTATCAATGACATGGTGCGTCAGCGTTTGTTAAACCGCTTTACCAGTGAACTGGTGGAAGGCAATGCGATCTACCGACTGACGCCGCTCGGCATCGGCATCACTGATTACTACATCCGCCAGCGTGAATTTTCCACGCTGCGCCTCTCTATGCAGTTGTCGATTGTGGCTGGCGAGCTAAAACGCGCTGCTGACGCGGCGGAAGAAGACGGCGACGAATTTCACTGGCATCGTAACGTCTTTGCGCCGCTGAAATATTCTGTGGCGGAGATTTTCGACAGCATCGATTTGACCCAGCGCCTGATGGATGAACAGCAGCAGCAGGTGAAAGATGATATCGCCCAGTTGCTGAATAAAGACTGGCGGGCGGCCATCTCCAGCTGTGAACTTTTGCTGTCAGAAACCTCCGGTACACTGCGTGAATTGCAGGATACGCTGGATGCCGCCGGAGACAAACTTCAGGCGAATCTGCTGAGCATTCAGGATGCCACCGTCGGCCGCGACGATCTGGAGTTCCTCGATCAACTGGTGTTCAACCTGCAAAGCAAGCTGGATCGCATCGTGAGCTGGGGCCAGCAGTCGATCGATTTGTGGATCGGTTACGACCGCCACGTGCACAAATTTATCCGTACCGCTATCGATATGGATAAAAACCGCGTCTTCGCTCAGCGTCTGCGCCAGTCGGTGCAGTCTTATTTTGATGCGCCGTGGGCATTGACTTACGCCAACGCCGACAGGCTGCTGGATATGCGCGATGAAGAGATGGCGCTGCGCGATGAAGAGGTGACCGGAGAACTGCCGCCGGATCTGGAATTCGAAGAGTTTAACGAAATCCGCGAGCAGCTGGCGGCAATGATTGAGCAGCAACTGGCGATTTATAAAACCAAAGGTGTGCCGCTGGATCTTGGGCTGGTCGCCCGCGAATATCTGACGCAGTATCCGCGTGTCCGGCATTTCGACATCGCGCGTATTGTGGTCGATCAGGCGGTACGTCTTGGCGTAGCGCAAGCAGATTTCACCGGACTGCCGCCGAAATGGCAGCCGATTAATGATTACGGAGCCAAGGTACAGGCGCATGTCATCGACAAATATTGAACAAGTGATGCCGGTTAAACTGGCACAGGCGTTGGCTAACCCACTGTTTCCGGCGCTCGACAGCGCATTGCGCTCAGGACGGCATATCGGCCTTGACGAGCTGGATAATCACGCCTTTTTGATGGATTTTCAGGAATATCTGGAAGAGTTTTACGCACGTTACAACGTGGAGCTGATCCGTGCGCCGGAAGGTTTCTTCTACCTGCGCCCGCGCTCCACCACGCTGATTCCGCGTTCGGTGCTTTCCGAGCTGGATATGATGGTGGGCAAAATTCTTTGCTACTTGTACCTGAGCCCGGAGCGTCTGGCGAATGAAGGGATCTTCACGCAGCAGGAGTTGTACGACGAACTGCTGTCGCTGGCCGATGAACCGAAACTATTGAAACTGGTCAACAACCGCTCAACCGGCTCCGATCTTGACCGGCAGAAGTTGCAGGAAAAAGTACGCTCCTCGCTCAACCGTCTGCGTCGCCTTGGCATGATCTGGTTTATGGGCAATGACAGCAGCAAATTCCGCATCACGGAATCGGTGTTCCGCTTTGGCGCAGATGTCCGCTCCGGCGACGATCCGCGCGAAGCGCAACTGCGTATGATCCGTGACGGTGAAGCCATGCCAGTCGAAAACCACCTGCAGCTCAATGATGAGCCTGAAGAAAATCAGCCGGATAGCTCGGAGGAAGAGTAATGATCGATCGCGGTAAATTTCGTTCGCTAACGCTGATTAACTGGAACGGCTTTTTTGCCCGCACCTTTGACCTGGATGAGCTGGTTACCACGCTTTCCGGGGGGAACGGCGCCGGGAAATCCACCACCATGGCGGCGTTTGTCACAGCGCTGATCCCCGATCTGACGCTGCTGCACTTCCGTAACACCACCGAAGCGGGCGCGACCTCTGGTTCCCGTGATAAAGGGCTGCACGGTAAGCTGAAAGCCGGTGTCTGTTATTCGGTGCTGGACGTGATCAACTCCCGCCATCAGCGCGTGCTGGTGGGGGTGCGTCTGCAACAGGTCGCCGGGCGCGATCGTAAAGTGGATATTAAACCTTTCGCCATTCAGGGCTTGCCAACCTCCATATTGCCGACGCAGTTGCTGACCGAAACGCTGAACGAGCGCCAGGCGCGCGTGCTGTCGTTGCAGGAAGTGAAAGACAAACTGGATGCGATGGAAGGAGTGCAGTTTAAGCAGTTCAACTCCATCACCGATTACCACGCGCTGATGTTCGATCTGGGCATCGTCGCGCGTCGTCTGCGTTCCGCATCGGATCGCAGCAAATTCTATCGCCTGATCGAAGCCTCGCTGTACGGCGGGATCTCCAGTGCCATCACCCGCTCGCTGCGCGACTATCTGTTGCCGGAAAACAGCGGCGTGCGTAAAGCGTTCCAGGATATGGAAGCGGCGCTGCGCGAAAACCGGATGACGCTGGAAGCGATTCGTGTGACCCAGTCGGATCGCGATCTGTTCAAACATTTGATCAGCGAAGCCACCAACTATGTGGCGGCGGATTATATGCGCCACGCCAATGAGCGCCGCGTGCATCTGGATAAAGCGCTGGAGTTCCGCCGGGATCTGTTTACCTCGCGCCAGCAGTTGGCGGGCGAGCAGTATAAGCATGTCGATATGGCGCGTGAGCTGGCGGAACATGCCGGTGCGGAAGGCGATCTGGAAGCCGATTACCAGGCGGCCAGCGATCATCTGAACCTGGTGCAAACGGCGCTGCGCCAGCAGGAAAAAATCGAACGCTATGAAGCGGATCTCGAAGAGTTACAGATTCGCCTCGAAGAGCAGCACGAAGTGGTGGCTGAAGCCGCCGAGCGCCAGGAAGAGAACGAAGCCCGCGCTGAAGCCGCCGAGCTGGAAGTGGATGAGCTGAAAAACCAGCTTGCCGATTACCAGCAGGCGCTGGATGTGCAGCAAACCCGCGCTATCCAGTACAACCAGGCGTTGCAGGCGCTGGAGCGGGCAAAAGGGCTGTGCCGCCTGCCGGATCTGACGTCGGAAACCGCTGACGAATGGCTGGAAACGTTCCAGGCCAAAGAGCAGGAAGCGACCGAAAAACTGCTGTCGCTGGATCAGAAATTAAGCGTTGCGCAGACCGCGCACAGCCAGTTCGAGCAGGCTTACCAACTGGTGGCCGCCATCAACGGTCCGCTGGCGCGTAATGAAGCCTGGGAAGTGGCGCGCGAGTTGCTCCGCGATGGTGTAAACCAGCGCCATCTGGCTGAACAGGTGCAGCCGCTGCGCATGCGTCTGAACGAGCTGGAACAGCGTCTGCGTGAGCAGCAGGAAGCCGAGCGCCTGTTCGCCGAGTTCTGCAAGCGTCAGGGCAAACAGTATGACGTCGAAGAACTGGAAAATCTGCATCAGGAGCTGGAGGCGCAAATCGCTGCGCTTTCCGATAACGTTGCTGCTGCCGGTGAACAGCGTCTTACGCTGCGCCAGGAGCTGGAACAGCTGCAATCGCGCATTCAGACGCTGACCAAACGCGCGCCGGTATGGCTGGCGGCGCAGAACAGCCTGACGCAACTGAGCGAGCAGTGTGGCGAAGCGTTCGAATCTGGCCAGCAAGTGACGGAATACCTGCAACAATTGCTGGAGCGTGAACGCGAAGCGATCGTTGAGCGTGATGAAGTTGGCGCGCGTAAACGTGCCGTCGATGATGAAATTGAACGTTTAAGCCAGCCTGGCGGTGCAGAAGATAGTCGTCTGAACGCGCTGGCGGAACGCTTTGGCGGTGTGCTGCTGTCGGAAATTTATGACGATGTCAGCATCGACGATGCGCCCTATTATTCAGCGCTGTATGGCCCGTCGCGTCACGCCATCGTGGTTCCTGATCTGTCGCAGGTAGCGGAGATGCTGGAAGGGCTGGAAGATTGCCCGGAAGATCTCTATCTGATCGAAGGGGATCCGCAATCCTTCGATGACAGCGTGTTCGCCGTTGACGAGCTGGAAAAAGCGGTGGTGGTGAAAATCGCCGATCGCCAGTGGCGTTATTCGCGTTTCCCGACGCTGCCGCTGTTTGGCCGCGCGGCGCGTGAAAGCCGTATCGAAAGCCTGCACGCCGAGCGTGAAGCGCTGGCCGAGCGTTTTGCCACGCTCTCTTTCGATGTGCAAAAAACGCAGCGCCTGCATCAGGCATTCAGCCGCTTTATCGGCAGCCATCTGGCGGTTGCGTTTGAGGACGATCCGGAAGCGGAAATCCGCGCGCTCAACAGTCGCCGCGGCGAGCTGGAACGTGCTATCAGCAACCATGAAAACGACAACCAGCAAAACCGCGTGCAGTTTGAACAGGCGAAAGAGGGCGTTGCCCAGCTTAACCGCCTGCTGCCGCGCGTGAATTTGCTGGCTGACGATACGCTGGCCGATCGCGTTGATGAAATACAGGAACGCCTGGACGAAGCGCAAGAAGCCGCGCGCTTTATTCAGCAGTTTGGTAACCAACTGGCAAAACTGGAACCGGTCGTTTCGGTATTGCAAAGCGATCCGGAACAGTTCGAGCAGTTAAAAGCCGATTATGCCGCATCCAAACAGGTGCAACGCGACGCTCGCCAGCAAGCGTTTGTACTGGCGGAAGTGGTACAGCGCCGCGCGCACTTCAGCTACTCCGATTCGGCGGAGATGTTCAACGGCAACAACGATCTGAACGAGAAGCTGCGTCAGCGTCTGGAGCAGGTGGAAGCCGAACGTACCCGGGCGCGTGAAGCGATGCGCAGCCATGCCGCGCAGTTCGGCCAGTACAACCAGGTGCTGGCCTCGCTGAAAAGTTCGTTTGATACCAAAAAAGAGCTGCTTAACGATCTGCAAAAAGAGTTGCAGGAGATCGGCGTACGCGCCGACGGCGGTGCGGAAGAGCGGGCGCGTATTCGTCGTGATGAACTGCATGCGCAACTCTCCACGAACCGCGCGCGTCGCAATCAACTGGAAAAAGCGCTCACCTTCTGTGAAGCGGAGATGGATAACCTGACCCGCAAACTGCGCCGCCTGGAGCGCGATTATCACGAAATGCGCGAGCAGGTGGTCACGGCAAAAGCGGGCTGGTGCGCTGTAATGCGCATGGTGAAAGACAATGGCGTCGAGCGCCGTCTGCACCGTCGCGAGCTGGCCTATCTTTCGGCTGACGAATTGCGATCCATGTCGGATAAAGCGCTGGGTGCGCTGCGTCTGGCGGTGGCGGATAACGAACACCTGCGCGATGTGCTGCGGATGTCGGAAGATCCGAAGCGTCCGGAACGTAAGATCCAGTTCTTTGTGGCGGTGTATCAGCATCTGCGCGAACGTATCCGTCAGGATATTATTCGCACTGACGATCCGGTGGAAGCGATCGAACAGATGGAGATCGAGCTGAGCCGTCTGACGGAAGAGCTGACCTCGCGCGAGCAGAAGCTGGCTATCAGCTCCCGCAGCGTAGCGAACATCATCCGCAAAACCATTCAGCGCGAGCAGAACCGTATTCGCATGCTGAACCAGGGGCTGCAAAGCGTTTCGTTTGGTCAGGTCAACAGCGTGCGGTTGAATGTGAACGTGCGGGAAACCCACGCGACGCTGCTGGCGGTGCTTTCTGAACAACATGAACAGCATCAGGATCTGTTTAACAGTAACCGTCTGACCTTCTCGGAAGCGCTGGCGAAACTGTATCAGCGTCTGAATCCGCAAGTGGATATGGGCCAGCGGACGCCGCAAACCATCGGTGAAGAGCTGCTCGACTACCGCAACTATCTGGAGATGGAAGTGGAAGTTAACCGTGGTTCCGACGGCTGGCTGCGTGCGGAATCGGGCGCGCTGTCGACCGGTGAAGCGATCGGTACCGGGATGTCGATTCTGGTGATGGTGGTGCAAAGCTGGGAAGACGAAGCCCGTCGTCTGCGCGGCAAGGACATTTCGCCGTGTCGTCTGCTGTTCCTCGACGAAGCGGCGCGTCTTGATGCCCGCTCTATCGCTACGCTGTTTGAGCTGTGCGAACGTCTGGAGATGCAACTGATTATCGCGGCACCGGAAAATATCAGCCCGGAAAAAGGCACCACCTACAAACTGGTGCGTAAAGTCTTCCAGAATCATGAGCATGTACACGTCGTGGGGCTGCGCGGTTTTGCCGCCCAACTGCCGGAAACGCTCCCTGGTACGGCGGATGCCTCTTAACGGTCGGGCAGATGACAAAGGCGACAGCGATGTCGCCTTTTTTATTACGGGAAGGGCCGCTGCGGCCTGCATTTCATCTTTAAATTTCTTTACATTAGGTAAGGCAAATGCTTTTTTGTCTTTATATACTGAGAAAAGGTGACGCACACGTCACGCGCAATGTGAGAGAAACAGGGGGCAAGGGATGTTGCTTAAGAAGTTAAATGGTCGTCGGATGTCAGCGCTGAGTTTGTGTCTGGCACTGGCATTTGCTCCACTGTTCAGCGTACAGGCCGATGAGCCTGAAATGGTGCCGGTTGATAGTTCCGCCACGCCGGGCGATCAGCCGACCGTGTTACAGCAGCCGCAGGCACAATCGCCTGCTACCGCCATGTTAATCGGCGTGAAGCCTTATCCTGCCGGTGTTTCTGTGGCAGATGTTCGCGCACAGTTGCAGTCGCAATTGCCTGCCAACTGGACGCCCGTCTATATGAATCAACTGGCGGCCCTGTATGCGGCGCGCGGTCAGAAACCCATGTGGGATAACCGCGATGCGGTGCAGGCGTTTCAACAGCAACTGGCGGAAGTGGCGATTGCCGGTTTCCAGCCGCAATTCACTACCTGGGTTGAGCTGTTAACCGATCCGGGTGTTTCCGGTATGGCGCGTGATGTCGTGCTCTCTGACGCCATGCTGGGCTATCTGCATTTTGTTTCCGGTATTCAGGCAAAAGGTCAGCGCTGGCTTTATAGCGACAAACCCTATGCGCTGGCAACGCCGGCGATTTCAGTGATCAATCAGTGGCAACTGGCGTTGGATAACGGTTCGTTGCCGTCATTCATTCAGAGCCTTGCGCCACACCATCCGCAATATGCCGCTATGCATCAGTCATTGCTGACGCTGGTGGGGGATTCTCGCCCGTGGCCGCAAATCGCCAGTAACGTCACGCTGCGACCAGGACAGTGGAGCAATGATGTTCCGGCGTTGCGCGAGATCCTGCAACGTACCGGCATGCTGGAAGGTGGGCCGAACATCGTGCTGCCTGGTGATCAGGTCGCAGTCAGCACCTCAGTTGCGTCGCCCAGGAAAAAAGTACCGACGCGTGCGGCTTACGATCGGCAACTGGTTGAGGCCGTAAAACGCTTCCAGGCCTGGCAGGGGCTGCATGCCGATGGCGTGATTGGCCAGGGCACGCGTGACTGGCTGAATGTCAGCCCGTCGCAGCGCGCTGCATTGCTGGCGCTCAATATCCAACGGTTACGTTTGCTGCCAGCGACGCTTTCCACCGGCATTATGGTGAATATTCCAGAGTACTCGCTGGTTTATTATCTCAACGGCAGCCAGGTGCTGGCATCGCGGGTGATTGTCGGGCGCCCCGATCGCAAAACGCCGATGATGAGCAGCGCGCTGAACAATGTGGTGGTCAATCCGCCGTGGAATGTACCACCGACGCTGGCGCGCCAGGATATTCTTCCGAAGGTTCTGAACGATCCGACATACCTTGAACGCCACGGTTATACCGTGCTGCGCGGCTGGAACAGCAAAGAGGCGATCGATCCGTCAATGGTTGATTGGGCGACGATTACGCCATCGAATTTACCGTTCCGTTTCCAGCAGGCGCCGGGCGTACAGAACTCCCTTGGTCGTTACAAATTTAATATGCCGAGCTCTGATGCCATCTATTTGCATGACACGCCGAACCATAACCTGTTCCAGAAAGAGACGCGGGCGCTGAGTTCTGGCTGCGTGCGGGTGAATAAGGCGTCTGAACTGGCAAACATGCTGTTGCAGGATGCCGGATGGAACGATACGCGTATCTCCGATGCCTTAAAGCAGGGAGATACCCGTTATGTGAATATTCGACACAATATCCCCGTTAATCTCTACTATCTGACCGCGTTTGTGGGGGCCGATGGTCGCACGCAGTATCGTACAGATATTTACAATTACGATCTTACTGCGCGATCGGGCGCACAAATCTTGCCAAAAGCTGAACAATTAATCAGATAAATGAAGCAGTTTGGCAAATAGCATTGTCGTAATAACTGGCAATAAACGGGCTTTGTAAGCTACAAAGCCCGTGGTTGCTGGGGGGAGGCTGCCTTGACGCGGCGTTTGTAGCCCGGTAAGGTGCCTTTCGTGCGCTAAAGAAGTGCATAAATTACGTTTAACTTTGCTTATCTATAGAATTTATTATCATGGATAAATTTGACGCTAATCGCCGCAAACTGCTGGCGTTGGGTGGGGTTGCTCTTGGCGCCGCCATGTTACCAACGCAGGCGTTTGCTACCCTTTCCACGCCACGACCGCGTATTCTGACGCTGAGTAATCTGAATACCGGAGAGTCTATTAAAGCTGAGTTCTTTGATGGCAGAGGCTATATTCAGGATGAATTAGCAAAACTGAATCATTTTTTCCGTGATTACCGCGCGAATAAAATTAAAACCATCGATCCTCAGCTGTTTGACCATCTCTTTCGCCTGCAGGGGCTGCTGGGAACACGCAAGCCCGTGCAACTCATTTCCGGCTATCGTTCTATTGATACCAATAATGAACTACGCGCGCACAGCCGCGGCGTGGCGAAACAGAGTTATCACACCAAAGGCCAGGCCATGGATTTCCATATTGAAGGGATTGCTCTGAGTAATATTCGCAAAGCAGCGTTATCTCTGCGCGCGGGTGGTGTAGGATACTACCCCAGCAGCAACTTTGTGCATATTGATACCGGGCCGGTGCGGCACTGGTAAACCTCAGAGGAGCAGTATGAACTATCGTATTATTCCGGTTACCGCGTTCTCACAGAATTGTTCGTTAATCTGGTGTGAACAGACTCAACTTGCCGCTGTGGTCGATCCTGGCGGTGATGCACAGCGTATTATCGCCGAAGTGGATGCTTCCGGCGCGACGCTGACGCAAGTTCTGCTCACGCATGGTCATCTTGATCATGTGGGTGCGGCAGCCGAAGTGGCGCAGCATTACGGTGTGCCGATTATTGGCCCGGAAAAAAATGATGAGTTCTGGTTGCAGGGGCTGCCCGCCCAAAGCCGGATGTTTGGTCTGGATGATTGCCTGCCGCTGACACCCGACCGCTGGTTAAGTGAAGGCGATACGGTTACCGTCGGTAAGGTGACATTACAGGTATTGCATTGCCCGGGTCATACGCCGGGACATGTGGTGTTTTTTGATGCGCAGTCGCGTTTGCTGGTTTCTGGTGATGTGATTTTTAAAGGCGGCGTTGGGCGCAGCGATTTCCCGCAGGGGAATCATGCGCAGTTGATTGATTCAATCAAACGTAAATTGCTGCCTCTTGGCGATGACATCACCTTTATTCCTGGCCACGGGCCAATGTCGACGCTGGGCAATGAACGGCTGCACAACCCGTTCCTGCAGGATGAATTACCGGTGTGGTAAATAAAAAAGGGTCGCTTCGGCGACCCTTTCTGCATGCGTTATATTTTACAGCACGGCGACAATCGCTTCGCACAGCGGCGACATATTATCCGGCGTCATGCCTGCGACGTTGATACGCCCGGAAGCGACAGCGTAAATGCCAAACTCTTCGCGCAAACGCAGTACCTGCTCTTTGGTCAGGCCGCTGAACGAAAACATACCGTTCTGACGGGTAATAAAGCTGAAATCGCGGTTTGCCCCTTTCTCCTGCAACGTATTCACAAACAGCAGGCGCATACGCTGAATGCGCTGGCGCATATCGGTCAGCTCCTGTTCCCAGATCGCGCGCAGCGCGTCATTGCTGAGAATGGTTGCCACGATAGAAGCGCCGTGTGCCGGTGGGTTTGAGTAGTTGGCGCGGATCACGGATTTCATCTGGCTGAAGGCGCGATCGGCGTTTTCTGCATCCGCCGCGACCAGCGTACAGGCGCCGACACGCTCGCTGTAGAGACCGAAGTTTTTGGAGAATGAGCTGGCGACGAGAAACTCTTTATGCAGCGCAGCAAACGCGCGCAGGCCTTCAGCATCTTCTTCCAGGCCACGGGCAAACCCCTGATAGGCGAAATCGAACAGCGGCAACCAGCCTTTCTCAATGGAGAGCTTCGCCAGCGTTTCCCACTGCTCAAGCGTAGGATCGATACCCGTCGGGTTATGGCAGCAACCATGGAACAGCACCACATCGCCAGCCTGCGCATTGTTCAGGCTCGCCAGCATACCGTCGAAATCCAGTGCATGATTCTGCGCATCGTAATAGTTATATTCGCAGACTTCGAGTCCTGCGGAGTTAAAGACGCCTTTATGGTTCGGCCAGCTTGGATTGCTTACCCAGACGCGTTTAACGGCGGTGTTTTTAGCAAGGAAATCTGCCGCGACGCGCAGCCCGCCGGTGCCGCCTGGAGTCTGAGCGGTTCGTGCACGTTTGTCATTGATAATCGCGCTGCCTTTGCCGAACAGCAGTTCCTGGGTGCAACGGCCAAACTCAGGAATACCATCAATGCTGAGGTAGTTCTTGGTGGCTTCATTTTCCAGCAGGTACTGTTCTGCTTTCTTCACGCTGGTTAATACCGGGGTCTTGCCGGTTTCATCTTTATAAACACCGATCCCTAAGTTGATTTTATTGGGGCGTTCATCGGCGCGAAACAGATCGGCCAGACCCAGAATAGGGTCGGCAGGGGCAGCGGTTATATTCTCAAACATGACGAGGTTCCATTTTGATGACAGAAGGGAAATCCGCTATCAGGGTAACGGCTGACGCACGAATTGCCAACCGTTTGCGATAAAAAGCGCGATGCTTTTCAAAAGTCGTCGGCATTTTTGTTTCAGGCATAAAAAAACAGGGCCGGAGCCCTGTTTGATATGCATATAACAGTCGAGGGGTGACTGATTAGAACTGGTAAACGATACCTACTGCAACGGTGTCGTCAGAACCTACGCCCAGTTTGTTGTCTTTATCAATCTGGTTGATGATGTAGTCAACATAGGTGGACATGTTTTTGTTGAAGTAGTAGGTTGCGCCCACTTCTACGTAGTTGATGAAGTCTTCGCTACCAATACCGTCAACATCTTTCGCTTTAGATTTGTAGTAAGCGATGGACGGACGCAGACCAAAATCGAACTGGTACTGTGCTACAACAGAGAAGTCCTGAGTTCTGTTCAGGAAGCCATTCTGTGCAACACCGCTTGGCAGCGTGGTGTCCAGACGAGTTGCGTTGCGGGTTTCTTCATACAGAGCGGCCAGGTAGATGTTGTTCGCGTCATATTTCAGACCAACAGCCCACTGCTCAGCTTTTTCACCGGAGGTACCGAAGGCGTTCAGAGCTTGCTGAGCGTTAGTACGGTCAGCCGCGCCGTAAGCACCAACGATGCCGAAGCCTTCGAAGTCATAACTTACAGAAGTCGCCCAGCCGTCGCCGTTAGAAAGAGTTGCGTCAGAACGCTCGTTTTTGCCCAGATACTGAACGCCGAAGTTCAGACCGTCAACCAGACCGAAGAAGTTGCTGTTACGGTAAGTAGCCAGACCACCCTGACGGCCAGAGAAGAAGTTGTCGCTGTTGCTGGTATCGCCACCGAACTCTGGCAGCATATCGGTTACACCGATTGCGTCGTAAACCAGACCGTAGTTACGACCGTAGTCGAAAGAACCTGCATCACCAGCTTTCAGGCCAGCAAATGCCAGACGAGTTTTGTTGTTCTTCTGCGAGTCAGTACCACTTTCAGAGTTGTTACCCTGGAAGTTGTATTCCCACTGGCCGTAACCGGTCAGCTGGTCGTTGATTTTGGTTTCGCCTTTAAAGCCCAGACGAGCGTAAGTTTTGTCACCATTGCCAGCGTAGCCATCGCTACCGTTGTCTTTGGTGAAGTAGTGCAGACCTACAGCTTTACCGTAGATATCTACTTTGTTGCCATCTTTGTTATAGATCTCAGCAGCGTTAGCTGCACCCGCTACCAGCAGGGCAGGGATAACCACTGCCAGGATATTGCGCTTCATCATTATTTATTACCCTCATTGGTTTTTTTTGAACACCTGCCACTGCCGCCAATAATTTCCGTCAATAAAAATTTACGGAACTATTGATGAGAGTTTGGTGTCTTTCTGTGTCTGAGTGGCATCTTTCCAAACATATAATCGTTTCGCTAGCCTGAAAGTGCTACAAATGTCTTAAAGCAGTAACAAAAAGAAATATTGTGTAAAAAAGTATGAATTTGAGGGAACTTTGTGAACCATCTCAAAGTTCAGCACCAACCGCTGATAAAAACGGCGCTCCCATTCCTATTTATATGAATTGCTTATATTTAATTGAGATAATAGCTTTTCCTGTTCCGGAACCGTTCTCATCTTGCTTTTTCTTATGACAGGGTTTAGCCATCCGGATAGCTGTATGTTTTTTGTCCAAATGTGCTAATTAACAGCCAGACATATCCCGCAATAACTCGCGGGCTATTTTTTATGCAGACTTATTTCAGGCGTAAAAATGTGCAAAGAAAGGTAAGGGTGACGGGAGTGCCGACGATGATGTCGAAAAGTTGTTAACGAAAGTTGACAGGAAAAGGATAAGAAAAAGGCCAGCGCTGAAGCTGGCCTTTTATGGTTATCAGAATGTCGCGCTGCGCGGCGTGCGCGGGAACGGAATCACGTCACGAACGTTCTGTACGCCAGTGACATAGGCGATCAGACGCTCAAAGCCAAGACCGAAACCAGAGTGCGGAACCGTGCCGTAACGGCGCAGATCTCGATACCACCAGTAGTCTTCTTTATTCAGACCCATTTCGGCCATACGCGCATCCAGCACATCAAGACGCTCCTCACGCTGCGAACCACCGATGATTTCACCGATGCCCGGCGCCAGTACGTCCATCGCGGCCACGGTTTTACCGTCATCGTTCAGGCGCATATAGAATGCTTTAATATCTTTCGGGTAGTTTTTCACCACCACCGGCGCTTTAAAGTGTTTCTCTGCCAGATAGCGTTCATGTTCGGAGGCCAGGTCAACGCCCCAGTAAACCGGGTTCTCGAATTTCTCGCCGCATTTTTCAAGAATAGCGACGGCATCGGTGTAATCCACCTGCGCGAAATCCGCTGCGATGAAACGCTCAAGACGGCCAATTGCGTCTTTATCGACGCGCTCTTCGAAGAACTTCAGATCGTCGAGACGCTCTTCCAGCACCGCTTTGAAGGCATATTTCAGCATGGCTTCTGCCAGACGGGCGTTGTCGTCGAGATTGGCAAAAGCGATTTCCGGCTCCAGCATCCAGAACTCTGCCAGGTGGCGGCTGGTGTTGGAGTTTTCAGCGCGGAAGGTCGGGCCGAAGGTATACACTTTTGACAGCGCGCAGGCATATGTTTCGGCATTCAACTGGCCAGAAACGGTCAGGAAAGCTTCTTTGCCGAAAAAGTCCTTATCAAAATCGAC
Organism: Kosakonia sacchari; assembly: GCA_900109485.1. GTDB lineage: Bacteria > Pseudomonadota > Gammaproteobacteria > Enterobacterales > Enterobacteriaceae > Kosakonia > Kosakonia sacchari_B. The sequence continues at coordinate 379,329 of FOAY01000003.1, forward strand.
TTTGCCTTCTGCGGTACGCGGCAGGTTTTCCATGTCCAGCGTAGAGACGCGGAACATTTCGCCGGCGCCTTCGGTATCCGATGCGGTAATCAGCGGTGAGGAGACCCAGAAGAAGCCCTGCTCGTCGAAGAAACGATGCAGCGCCTGCGCCAGCGTATGGCGAACGCGGGCCACCGCGCCAATCAGGTTGGTGCGCGGACGCAGGTGCGCAACTTCACGCAGATACTCAATGCTGTGGCGCTTTGCCGCCATCGGATAAGTATCCGGATCGTCAACCCAGCCGGTCACTTCAACGGCGGTGGCCTGAATTTCCAGACTCTGGCCTTCACCCGGAGACGCAACCACTTTACCGGTGACGATCACTGAGCAACCGGTGGTCAGACGCAAAACGTCCTGATTGTAATTGGGCAGAGAATTATTAATAACGGCCTGTACAGGATTAAAGCAGGAGCCGTCATAAACGGCGAGGAAGGAGATACCAGCTTTAGAATCTCGGCGGGTGCGTACCCATCCGCGCACGGTGACTTCACTGTCAACGGCAACGCGGCCATGGAATACGTCGGCTACAGGCACAACGCTCATAATATTCTCTCTATTGATAGTCGGAAAAAATAAACACTTTGTCCGCCCAAAAAGACGGGGTTTTCTATGTTACCTGGCGTGCGCCATCAGACAAGCAGAATTAGCAAGGAAGCATTAATAAATTATCGGAAAAAAGAAGAGAGCCGTCGGCTCCCTTGTGATTAGCTGGCCTTTCTGACCTGCGGCAGGTCGAAGGCTTCGCGCAGCGCGCGGACGAAGGCTTTATCGTGGCAGATGGTTTTTCCGGGGCTGTCAGATAATTTAGCCACCGGTTTTCCGTTGCATTCCACCAGCTTGATAACAATATTCAGCGGCTTCACGCCTGGAATATCGCAGGTGAGGCGCGTCCCGATGCCAAAACCGAGTTTAACGCGGGAGGCAAAGTGTCGATAAAGATCGAGTGCTTTTGTCAGATCGAGGTTATCGGAGAAAATCAGCGTCTTCGACAGCGGATCGATACCGAGTTTTTCATAATGAGCAATGGCTTTTTCGCCCCATTCGACCGGATCGCCTGAATCATGGCGCAGGCCCTGGTAACGCGTGGCGAATTCCGCACCGAAGTCGCGTAAAAACGCATCCATCGTAATGCAGTCGGTCAACGCAATCCCCAACTGGTTGGGATACTCCTCCAGCCATGCAGCTAACGCCGCGCGCTGGCTGGTGGCCAGATCCGGGCTGATTTGCTGGTGCGCCTGGAACCATTCATGCGCCTGTGTACCCATCGGCGTCAGCGCCAGGCGACGCGCCAGATCGTAATTACTGGTGCCGATAAACCACGGTTCCTGTTGCAGGCGTTCCACAATCGCTTGCTGCACATCGCGGGAGAAGCGACGGCGGGTGCCGAAATCCATCAACCGGAAACCGGACATATCCAGCTGTTCTGAACGAACAGCAAAATCCGCCAGTTTTTCTTCCAGATGCAGCAGAGCCTGCTCCACGCCAGCCCGCGGCGAACGGCAGCGGTGAACCACTTCACTGATCACCGCCAGCAGCGGAACTTCCCACATAATGACTTCACGCCACGGCCCGGAAAGGCGGATATGCAGCTTGCCGTTGTCATTGGTGATTGTCACTTGTTGCGGGTCGTAACGGAACTTCCGCAGCCAGTTGAGGTAATCGGTTTTGAAGAAGGGGAGGCCGGAGAGCCACTGGTACTCGTCATCCTGCAAGCGCAGATGCCGCATCGCATCAACTTGTTCGCGGATAGCATCGGCGTAGATACCCAGCAGATCGTCGCCGCGGCAGCGGAATTCAGCCGCGACGTGCACGTCATAATAATGATGGAACACCGCTTGCTGCATGTGCAGCTTATAGGCGTCGGTATCCAGCAGCGTTTGCAGACCAGGGAAAGCGAGTTGAGTCATGGTGCGCAGTAGCATCCTCTTACAGGAGCGTTTAGTACAATAAACAAAGCAGGTCGTTGCTGGAGTATACCTTGTTTACCCGGTTATTGAACCCTGATCACACCATATCGTGCTGAAAGGGTCGATGGCATTTTGTGCCTCTTGTTATAAAAATGTAGCAAGCAGAGCTTTTCCCTCTGAAAAGATGAACATTCTACATGGCGTGATTTGGGCAACCGGAATAGACTGGAGTCGTAACCAAACAGAAGATGCTAAAGGTTTTTTATGACACAACAGCCACAAGCCAAATACCGCCACGATTACCGTGCGCCGGATTACCTGATTAGCGATATTGACTTGACCTTTGATCTTGATGCCGCAAAAACCGTCGTTACCGCATTAAGTACCGTGTCACGCCATAGCGCCTCTGCGACGCCGCTGCGCCTTGATGGCGGCGAGCTGAAACTGATTTCAGTACATATCAATGATGAACCCTGGACCAACTATAAAGAAGAAGGCTCCCAGTTGGTTCTCGACGGCCTGCCAGAACGCTTTACTTTGCGCATTGTGAATGAGATCAGCCCTGCAGCGAACACCGCGCTGGAAGGGCTTTACCAGTCCGGCGAAGCGCTATGCACGCAGTGTGAAGCCGAAGGTTTCCGCCACATTACCTGGTATCTCGATCGCCCGGACGTGCTGGCCCGCTTTACCACCAAACTGATCGCCGATAAATCCCGCTATCCGTTCCTGCTGTCGAACGGCAACCGCGTGGCGCAGGGCGAGCTGGAGAATGGCCGTCACTGGGTACAGTGGCAGGATCCGTTCCCGAAACCATGCTATCTGTTTGCGCTGGTAGCCGGTGATTTCGACGTCCTGCGCGATACCTTTACTACCCGCTCCGGGCGTGAAGTCGCGCTGGAGCTGTATGTCGATCGCGGTAACCTCGATCGCGCGCCGTGGGCGATGACCTCGCTGAAAAACTCGATGAAGTGGGATGAGCAGCGTTTCGGTCTGGAATACGATCTCGACATCTATATGATCGTCGCTGTCGACTTCTTTAATATGGGGGCGATGGAGAACAAGGGGCTGAATATCTTCAACTCTAAATACGTTCTCGCCCGCACCGATACCGCTACGGATAAAGACTATCTCGATATTGAGCGTGTTATCGGCCACGAATATTTTCACAACTGGACCGGCAACCGCGTGACCTGCCGCGACTGGTTCCAGCTCAGCCTGAAAGAGGGGCTGACCGTTTTCCGCGACCAGGAGTTCAGCTCCGATCTGGGTTCCCGCGCGGTTAACCGCATTAACAACGTTCGCACCATGCGCGGCCTGCAATTCGCCGAAGACGCCAGTCCGATGGCGCACCCGATCCGTCCGGATAAAGTTATTGAAATGAATAACTTCTATACCCTGACGGTGTATGAAAAGGGTGCGGAAGTGATCCGCATGATGCACACGCTGCTTGGCGAAGCGAATTTCCAGAAAGGGATGCAGCTCTACTTTGAACGTCATGACGGCAGCGCAGCGACCTGCGACGACTTCGTGCAGGCGATGGAAGATGCGTCGAATGTCGATCTGTCGCATTTCCGCCGTTGGTACAGTCAGGCCGGTACGCCGATTGTAACGGTGTCCGACGATTACAACCCGAATACCGAGCAGTACACGCTAACCATCAGCCAGCGCACGCCGCCAACCGCCGAGCAGCACGAGAAACAGCCGCTGCACATTCCGTTCGATATCGAGCTGTACGATAACGAAGGTAAGGTGATTCCGCTGCAGAAAGATGGTCACCCGGTTCATCATGTGCTGAATGTCACCCAGGCCGAGCAGACCTTTATTTTCGACAATGTCTACTTCCAGCCGGTGCCATCGCTGCTGCGTGAGTTTTCTGCGCCGGTGAAACTGGAATATAAATGGAGCGATCAGCAGTTAACCTTCCTGATGCGCCATGCCAGCAACGATTTCTCTCGCTGGGACGCGGCGCAAAGCCTGCTGGCCACGCACATCAAACTGAATGTTGCGCGCCATCAGCAGGGCCAGGCGCTGTCGCTGCCGCTGCATGTTGCCGACGCGTTCCGCGCTATTTTGCTGGATGAGCAGATCGATCCGGCGCTGGCCGCTGAGATCCTCACGCTGCCATCGGCGAACGAAATTGCCGAACTGTTTGACATCATCGATCCGCTGGCGATTGCCACCGTTCGCGAAGCGTTAACCCGCACGCTGGCGACAGAGCTGGCCGATGAGTTCCTGGCGATTTATCACGCTCACAAACTCGACAGCTACCAGGTTGAACATGCCGATATCGGCAAGCGTTCCCTGCGTAACACCGCACTGCGCTACCTGGCGTTCGGCGATGCGCAACTGGCCGACAAACTGGTCAGCCAGCAGTACCACGATGCGGACAATATGACGGATGTGCTGGCAGCGCTCTCCGCTGCTGTTGCCGCGCAGCTTCCGTGCCGCGATGCGCTGATGCAGGAGTACGATGACAAGTGGCATCAGGACGGTCTGGTGATGGATAAATGGTTCATCCTGCAGGCGACAAGCCCGGCGGATAATGTGCTGGAAACGGTACGCAGCCTGCTGAAACACCGTTCGTTCACCCTGAGCAACCCGAACCGCATCCGCTCGCTGATCGGCGCCTTTGCCGGCAGCAACCCGGCGGCGTTCCATGCGCAGGATGGTAGCGGCTATCAGTTCCTGGTGGAAATGTTAACCGAACTGAACAGCCGCAACCCGCAGGTGGCATCGCGTTTGATTGAGCCGCTGATCCGCCTGAAACGCTATGACAGCAAACGTCAGGCGCTCATGCGTGCGGCGCTGGAACAACTGAAAGCGCTGCCGAATCTCTCCGGCGATCTGTTTGAGAAAGTCAGCAAAGCGCTGGCGTAACGGGGTAAGCATAATGCCGGATGGCGGCTGCGCCTTATCCGGCCTACGTGAAGTTGTAGGCCCGATAAGCATCGCGCCATCGGGCAAAGCGGGTTAAGCGTGGCGAGTCCGGGGCAATGCAGTCAGTTCCGACTCGCCGCGTTTCATCACCCGGTTCAGTACCTCTTCTTCCAGTTCCGCCAGCCTTACCGATCCCAGCCGACGCGGGCGCGGCACATCGATGGCCAAATCGAGGCCGATTTTTCCTTGCTCTATTAATAACACCCGATCCGCCATCGCCACCGCTTCACTGACATCGTGCGTCACCAGCACCACGGTAAAACCATAGGCTTGCCACAGTTCGGTGATCAGCGCCTGCATCTCCAGCCGGGTTAAGGCATCCAGCGCGCCTAACGGTTCATCCAGCAATAGCAATCCAGGTTGATGCACCAGCGCGCGAGCCAGCGCGACACGCTGTTTTTGCCCGCCGGAAAGGGCGGCAGGCCATTCACTGGCCCGTTGTTCCAGCCCCACCGACTGCAACACCTGCTGTGCTGCTTCGCGCCAGCGGCCTTTCAACCCCAGCCCGACGTTATCAATCACCGATTTCCATGGCAGCAGACGCGCATCCTGAAACATCATGCGCGTGTCATGCTGAATTTCTGCAAGCGGTGTATTGCCGGCCAGCAACGCTCCGCCGTTCGGCGACTCCAGCCCGGCCAGCAGGCGCAGCAGAGTGCTTTTCCCGCCACCGCTGCGTCCCACCACGGCAATAAACTGCCCGGCGGCGATATGCAAATCCAGCGCATTCAGCACCAGGTTATTGCCGTAACGTTTGCTGACGCCGTTAAGTAACAACGGAATCCCCTGATTCAGTCGGGCAGTGTTCATGCGGTGACCTCTTTGGTGTGGTAAGCGGGATGCCAGCGCAGCCACAGGCGCTCCAGCAGTTGTGCGCTGACATCTGCCAGTTTGCCAAGCAGGGCATAGAGAATAATGGCGACCACCACGACATCGGTTTGCAGGAACTCGCGGGCGTTCATTGCCAGGTAACCGATCCCGGCGTTGGCGGAAATGGTTTCCGCCACAATTAATGTCAGCCACATCAAACCGAGCGCAAAACGCACACCCACCATTATTGACGGTAGCGCGCCGGGCAGGATCACATGGATGAAAAGGCTAAAGCCCGAAAGGCCGTAGCTGCGCGCCATCTCCAGCAGACCCTGGTCAATATTGCGGATGCCATGCCAGGTGTTGATATAAATGGGGAATAGCGTACCGAGCGCCACGAGGAATATTTTGGCGCTCTCGTCGATACCGAACCATAAAATCACCAGCGGGATCAGCGCCAGATGCGGCACATTACGCAGCATCTGAATGGACGTATCCAGCAGGCGCTCTCCCCAGCGCGACAGGCCGCTGATAAGCCCGAGCGTCAACCCAATCGAGCCGCCGATGGAGAAGCCAATCACCGCCCGCCACGAACTGATGGCCAGGTGCTGCCACAACTCGCCGCTGGCGCTCAGCGTCCAGAACGCTTTTACGACGCCTTCCGGTGAAGGCAGGATGCGCGTGGATAACCAGCCGGTAGAGGAGGCGATTTGCCAGACCACCACAATCCCGGCGGGCAGCAGCCACGGAGCGAGGCGCAGTAACCATCTGTTTTGTTGAGCCATACAAACCTCAGCTTTGCGCCACTTTGCGGGGAATGAACTCATTTGCCACCGTTTCGCCCTGCAATTTCAATGGCTGTGGTTGCGGGATTTCCGGGATGGCGACATCCAGATGCGGGAACAGCAGTTCGCCCACCCGGTATGCCTCTTCAAGATGCGGATAGCCGGAGAGGATAAAACTGTCGATCCCCAGCGCGGCGTATTCATTAATCCGCGCGGCGACCGTCGGGCCATCGCCGACCAGCGCGGTTCCCGCGCCGCCGCGAACCAGGCCGACGCCCGCCCACAGGTTCGGGCTGATCTCCAGTTGATCGCGCTTACCGCCGTGTAGCGCCACCATGCGTTGCTGGGCCGACGGAATCCTGACGCGCAAAAGCGGGCTGCGCTTTGGCGATGGTCTCTTCATCAAGGTGGGAAATTAGGCGATCCGCTGCCTGCCAGGCTTCGGCGGTGGTTTCCCGAACGATGACATGCAGGCGAATACCAAACCGCACCTTACGGCCATGGGCTGCGGCTTTGGCGCGCACCTGGGCAATCTTCTCTTTTACCCGCTCAGGCGGTTCACCCCAGGTCAGATAGAGATCGACCTGTTCCGCTGCCAGATCCTGCGCCACATCCGAGGAGCCGCCAAAATAGAGCGGCGGACGCGGCTGCTGCACCGGCGGGAAAAAGAGCTTCGCCCCGCGAACATGAATATGTTTGCCTTCGTAATCCACCGTGTCGCCCTCCAGCAGGCGGCGCCAGACATGGGTGAATTCGGACGAGACTTCATAGCGTTCGTTGTGATCGAGAAAGACGCCATCACCGGCCAGTTCCTGCGGATCGCTGCCTGTGACCAGGTTAAACAGCGCACGGCCGTTGGAGAGCCTGTCCAGCGTTGCCGCCTGACGCGCCGCGACGGTCGGCGAGACCACGCTTGGACGCAGCGCCACCAGAAATTTTAACCGTTGAGTGACCGGGATCAGCGAGGCGGCCACCAGCCACGCATCTTCGCAGGAGCGGCCAGTAGGAATTAACACGCCGCTAAAACCCAGTCGGTCGGCAGCCTGCGCGATCTGCTGCAAATAGTTATGATCCACCGGGCGTGAGCCCTCGTCGGTGCCAAGATAGTGGCCGTCGCCGTGCGTCGGTAAAAACCAGAACAGATTCAGGCTCATGATTTCGCTCCTTCTTTAGTCGGTTGCCAGATACGGGTACGGATATCGACCTTCTTCGGCACCAGGTGGTTGTCATAAAAGAGATCGGCAGTTTGTTGCTGCAACGCCGCAGTGGCTTCATTAACAGGTGCGATTTTGGTTGGCGGACGATGATCGAAATAGGTGGAAATCACCGCAGGCGGCAGCCCCATGGTTTTTGCCAGCAGCGCCACGCTTTCGTCGCGGTGGCTGATAGTTAACGCATCGGCTTCGCTAAAGGTATCCAGCACGCCCTGCAGGAATTCGCCGTTCTTTTCCGCATACGGACGAGCGGCTAAATAGAAGGAACCGGTCTGTTTGAGTGTGGTGCCGTCTTTCAGTACCCGCACGCCGCCCTGCAACAAGGCCGCAGAGTAGTAAGGATCCCAGATTGCCCACGCATCCACATTCCCTTGCTGGAAAGCCGCGCGCGCATCGGCAGGCGTCAGAAACACCGGTTGAATATCACTGAATTTCAGCCCGGCCTGTTGCAGAGCGCGCAGCAGCAAGTTATGGGAGCTGGAGCCTTTCTGGAACGCCACTTTATGTCCTTTCAGATCGGCCACCGTTTTGATTGGGCTGTTTTCCGCCACCAGAATCACTTCGGCTTTCGGTTTCGGCGGCTCTACCCCGACATACACCAGATCCGCGCCCGCTGCCTGCGCAAAGATGGGGGGAATATCGCCAGTGCTGCCAAGATCAATACTGCCGACATTAAGCGCTTCCAGCATCTGCGGACCTGCCGGAAATTCAACCCAGGAAATTTTGGTGTTCGGGTAGCGTTTTTCCAGCAGCTCATGGCTTTTCGCCAGCACCATACTGACGCTGCCTTTTTGGTAACCAATACGCAGCGCGTCCGGTGCGGGATCTGCGGCCTGCGCTAAAGCGGAAAACGACAGCAGCCCGGCCAGTGCCAGCCAGGGGAAACGATTAAACATGAGCAATTCCTTGTGGGCGGTGAAAATCCGGTGCCTGAATCTCCCGGCGGTGCAGCGCCTGCCAGAAGGTTTCCAGCGCGTTATCAAGGCGCATTTGCAGGTTCGGTGTCAGGCTGGGTTTGTGCTGGTAATCCAGCACCTGGGTATCGTCGGCAAACACGCCGTGCAGGATCTCTTGCGCTTTCAGGGCGCTGAGAACCGGTTTCAGGGCATAATCCACCGCCAGCATGTGCGCCACGGTGCCGCCGGTTGCTAATGGCAATACGACTTTGCCTTCCAGCGCCCGCTCAGGGAGCAGATCAAGCAGGGCTTTTAGCGCTCCGGCATAAGCCGCTTTGTAAACAGGCGTGGCGACAATCAGTCCGTCTGCTTCTTTTAGTTGTTCAATAAAGGTTTGCAGGGCAGGGCTATCGAAACGCGCATAGATGAGGTCTTCCGGCGCAAAGTTTTGCAGGTGCCAATGGCAGACTTCGACGTCTTGCGCGTTGAGGCGCTCGCGGGCATATTCCAGCAGCGCGCTGGAGCGGGAGGGAAAGCGTGGGCTTCCCGCCAGGGTGACAACTCGCATAATCGCTCCTTATAACTAATTGTTTGCTTTTAGATAACATTCATAACAATTCCCTCCAGTGTGGCAGAGGCGATTTATTCCACTAAATGATTTATTCGAAGAAAAATTGCTAAAAAATGCATAAAGCAAAACGAGGAGAGAAAACGATTGCGTCGGATGCGCTTTTTTTGCCGCAGGTCAATTCCCTTTCGCGGCACTTTCACCGATAATACGCCCCCGGTTTGCACCCGGGAATTCAGGAGAGTTCATGTACTACCCTTTCGTTCGTAAAGCCCTTTTTCAGCTCGATCCAGAGCGCGCCCATGAATTGACCTTCCAGCAGCTGCGCCGTATTACCGGAACGCCTTTTGAGGCGCTGGTTCGTCAGCGCGTGCCGGAAAAACCTGTGCAGTGCATGGGACTGACGTTTAAGAACCCGCTGGGGTTGGCGGCCGGGCTGGATAAAAACGGTGAATGCATTGATGCGCTGGGGGCAATGGGTTTTGGCTCCATTGAGATCGGTACCGTTACGCCTCGCCCACAGCCGGGAAATGACAAGCCGAGGATCTTCCGCCTGGTGGATGCCGAAGGTCTGATCAACCGCATGGGGTTTAATAATCTTGGCGTAGATAACCTGGTCGAGAACGTCAAAAAATCGCATTTTGACGGCGTACTGGGCATCAATATCGGTAAAAATAAAGATACGCCGGTCGAGCAGGGGAAAGATGACTATCTGATTTGCATGGAAAAAGTCTATGCCTATGCCGGTTATATCGCCATTAATATTTCCTCACCGAATACCCCAGGTTTACGCACGCTGCAATATGGCGAAGCGCTGGACGATCTTTTAACGGCGATTAAAAATAAGCAGAACGATCTGCAAAATATCCACCATAAATATGTTCCGGTGGCGGTGAAGATCGCGCCCGATCTTTCTGAAGAAGAATTGATCCAGGTGGCCGACAGTTTAGTTCGCCACAATATTGATGGCGTTATTGCCACCAATACTACGCTGGAAAGATCGCTGGTGCAGGGAATGAAACACTGTGATGAAACCGGTGGTTTAAGTGGACGTCCGCTGCAATTAAAAAGCACGGAAATAATCCGTCGCCTGTCGCAGGAATTAAATGGTCGTTTACCAATTATCGGCGTCGGCGGCATTGACTCAGTGATTGCAGCCCGTGAGAAGATCGCTGCGGGTGCGTCTATCGTGCAAATTTATTCCGGCTTTATTTTTAAAGGCCCGCCGCTGATTAAAGAAATCGTCACCCATATCTAATCTTTTTTTGTCAGTATGTATCCAGGGCTTTATTTCCGGCCCTGGTTGTTTTATATTCCCTCATTGTTGCTAATTTGTACATTGTGGTCTTTTATTATTAGAGCAATAAACGAGACGGCGACAGGATAAAAAAGCGACAGGCAGTTTAAGGGGAGGGGGGAGAACAATGCGAATTAAACCTGATGATAATTGGCGCTGGTATTTTGATGACGAGCACGATCGTATGATGCTCGATTTAGCCAATGGTATGTTATTTCGCTCCCGCTTTGCCCGAAAAATGCTGACGCCGGATGCATTTTCACCCTCCGGTTTTTGTGTTGATGACGCTGCTTTATATTTCTCGTTTGAGGAAAAATGCCGCAACCTCGATCTCTCTAATGAGCAGCGTGCGGAACTGGTGCTTAATGCGCTCGTGGCGATTCGCTTCCTGAAACCGCAAATGCCGAAAAGCTGGCACTTTATGACTCACGATACGCTCTGGTCGCCGGCAACTGGTGAAGGTGCCTGTGTCTGGCTGAGCGACACCCAGCAGTGCGTAAACCTGCTGGTGGTTGAGCCGGGCGAAAATGCCGCGCTGTGCCTGCTGGCGCAACCCGGCGTGGTGATTGCCGGGCGCACGATGCAACTGGGTGATGCAATTAAGGTAATGAACGATCGCCTGAAACCCCAGCTTCACTCCGAGAGTCTCCGTTTCGAACAGGCGGTTTAAGCCTCCAGTTGCAGTGCCGTTTTCGGAATACAACTGCAGCAGAGGATGGCGCCGTCCTGCCTGATAGCCGATTTTTTCATCGCGCTCACTTCACCTTCAACCAGCTTGATCTGGCAACAGCCACACACGCCTGAGCGGCAGGAATAGGGTACGCGGATCCCCTGGTTCTCCAGTTGCTCCAGCAGCACCTGCTGATTGTTGCCAATAAATGTTTGCCCCTGCCAGCTGATCTCTACTGTTCCCGCCGCCTGAACTTCCGGTTGCAGCGCTTCTGCAACGGCGCCCGCGCCGTAAATTTTTGCAGGTGCGGTCGCCAGCACGGCCACTTCGTCGCCCACGCGGATGACGCCGCTGTTGCGTGCAATCAGGTTCTGCCCGAAATCGACTGCGCCGTTATCCTGCGCGGTACGAAAACCTTGCAGCGTGGCTAACGGTTCGCCGGTCGGGTGTTTTTGCCCACGCTCCGGGCTGACGGTGGTAAACACGCAGCGGCTACACGGTTTAACCACATCAAACACCACATCGCCGATACGCACGACTTTCCAGCTATCCTCTTCCCACGCTTGCGCGCCGGTCACCACCAGGTTGGGGCGAAACTGCTCCATCTTCACGCTGGCCGGGCAGCGGTTTTGCAAATCACGCAGCGAGGCTTCGTTGGTCAACAAATAAGGGAAACCATCGGCAAACGAGAGCGGCACATCTTCATAACGCTTAACGCGACGGGTTAATTCCGGGCCGACCCAGCGCAATTGCACTTCACGGGCGAAAAAGCCGCTGAGCCAGCGATTAATCTCATCCGGTGCTATTAGCGCGGTAAAATGGTTGCCCCACACTTCCGTTGGCGCGCCGTCGGGCGCAAAATCGGTAAAACGAATTATCGCGCTACTGCCGTCCGGTGCGGTCAGATGCAGGCCATCGGTTAATGGCGATGGCGTAAAGCGCACCATCTGCGGGTACTGACGCGCGGTAATAAAAGTGCCATCGGGCTGAGTGACCATAAAAATACGGTCAAAAGCAAAGCCGCTGGCATCGGCAAGCGCATGCGTCAGCCCAATACCGCGCATGGATTTCACCGGATGGATAAAGAGACGCGAAATCGTTGGCACGTCCTGCTCCCTGTAAGTCGAAAATAAGCCCTCAACTTTATGACATGACCGCCAGATTAGCTATAATGCGCAACAATTTTCGTTGAGTATAAGTGACATTATGATTTCTCTGTTTGCCAGTACGGCCCGCGGGCTGGAAGAGCTGTTAAAAACTGAACTGGAAAAACTCGGCGCGCAGGAGTGCCGTGTGGTTCAGGGTGGTGTCCATTTTGAAGGTGACACGCGGCTTCTGTACCAGAGCCTGATGTGGAGTCGCCTGGCTTCGCGCATTATGCTGCCGCTCGGGGAGTGCAAGGTTTATAGCGATCTTGACCTTTACCTCGGCGTGCAGGCGATCAACTGGACAGAGATTTTCAATCCGGGCGCGACGTTTGCCGTGCACTTTAGCGGCCTGAATGATGAGATTCGCAACAGCCAGTACGGCGCGCTGAAAGTGAAAGACGCTATCGTTGACAGCTTCACTCGCAAAAACCTGCCGCGCCCGAACGTTGAGCGTGAACAGCCGGATCTGCGCATCAACGTCTGGCTGAATCAGGAGACGGCGAATATCTCCCTCGATCTGAGTGGCGAAGGTCTGCACCTGCGCGGCTACCGCGATCGTACCGGTATTGCGCCGATCAAAGAGAACCTGGCGGCAGCCATTGTGATGCGTTCGGGCTGGCAGCCGGGCACACCGCTGCTCGATCCTATGTGCGGCTCCGGTACGCTGCTGATCGAAGCGGCCATGGCCGCGACCGATCGCGCGCCGGGTCTGCATCGCGGTCACTGGGGTTTTGGCGGCTGGGCGCAGCATGATGAAGCACTGTGGAAAGAGGTGAAAGCGGAAGCGCAAACGCGCGCACGGCAGGGGCTGGCGGGTTATGAATCTCGCTTTTATGGCTCCGATAATGATGCGCGCGTCATTGAACTTGCCCGCAGTAACGCCCGCCGCGCCGGGATCGGCGAGCTGGTGACCTTCGAAGTAAAAGATGTCGCCCAGCTCAGCAACCCGCTGCCGAAAGGCCCGTACGGTACGGTGATCAGTAACCCGCCGTACGGTGAACGTCTGGAGAGCGAACCGGCGCTGATTGCGCTGCATAGCCTGCTGGGCCGTTTGCTGAAAGCGCAGTTCGGCGGCTGGCATCTGTCGCTGTTCAGCGCCTCTGTCGATCTGCTTAACTGCCTGCAACTGCGTGCTGAGCGCCAGTTCAAAGCCAAGAACGGTCCGCTGGATTGCGTACAGAAAAACTATCATCTGGCGGAAAATACCGGCGAAGCGAAAGCGCCAGCAATGGCGGAAGACTACGCTAACCGCCTGCGCAAAAACGTTAAGAAACTGGAGAAATGGGCGCGCCAGGAGGGCATTGAATGCTATCGCCTGTACGACGCCGATCTGCCGGATTACAACGTGGCGGTCGATCGCTATGCCGACTGGGTGGTGGTACAGGAGTATGCCGCGCCGAAAACTATCGATGCGCAAAAAGCGCGTCAGCGCCTGTTTGATATTATCGCCGCTACTATCCAGGTGCTGGGTATCGCGCCGAACAAGCTGGTGCTGAAAACCCGCGAGCGGCAGAAGGGCACCAATCAGTATCAGAAAATGAACGAGAAGGGCGACTTTATGGAGGTGAGCGAGTATAACGCCCGCCTGTGGGTCAACCTGACGGACTATCTGGATACCGGCCTGTTCCTCGACCACCGTATTGCTCGCCGTATGCTGGGGCAGATGAGCAAGGGTAAAGATTTCCTCAATCTCTTCTCTTACACCGGCAGCGCCAGCGTGCATGCCGGGCTGGGCGGCGCGCGTTCCACCACCACGGTGGATATGTCGCGCACTTATCTGGAGTGGGCCGAGCGCAACCTGCGCCTTAACGGCCTGAGCGGCCGCGCACATCGCCTGATTCAGGCCGATTGTTTGAGCTGGCTGCGCGAGGCCGATGAGCAGTTTGATCTGATCTTTATCGATCCGCCGACCTTCTCCAACTCCAAACGTATGGAAGACTCTTTTGATGTGCAGCGCGATCATATGCGTCTGCTGCAGGATCTGAAACGTCTGCTGCGCAAAGGCGGCACCATTATGTTTTCCAATAACAAACGCGGTTTCCGTATGGATCTCGACGGGCTGGCGAAACTGGGTCTGCAGGCACAAGAAATTACCCAAAAAACGCAGTCGCAGGATTTTGCCCGCAACCGTCAAATCCACAACTGCTGGCTGATTACCGCAGCCTGAAAGGATAAATAAATGTCATTAATCAGTATGCATGGCGCGTGGCTGTCGTTCAGCGATGCGCCGCTTCTCGATAATGCTGAACTGCATATCGAAGAAAATGAACGCGTCTGTCTGGTTGGCCGTAACGGCGCAGGTAAATCGACGCTGATGAAGATCCTCAACCGCGAACAGGGGCTGGATGATGGCCGCATTGTTTACGAACAGGACCTGATTGTTTCGCGTCTGCAGCAGGACCCGCCGCGTAATGTCACCGGTAGCGTCTATGACTTCGTTGCGGAAGGTATTTCTGAACAGGCTGAGTATCTGAAGCGTTATCACGAAATCTCCCATCTGGTGATGACCGACCCGAGTGATAAAAATCTCAATGAACTGGCGAAAGTGCAGGAGATGCTGGATCACCACGGCCTGTGGCAGTTGGAAGACCGTATCAATGAGGTGCTGGGGCAACTCGGTCTGGAGCCGGATATGGAGCTGTCGGCGTTATCCGGTGGCTGGCTGCGTAAAGCGGCGCTGGGCCGTGCGCTGGTCAGCGGGCCTAAAGTACTGCTGCTGGACGAACCGACGAACCACCTGGATATTGAAGCGATCGACTGGCTGGAAGGATTCCTGAAAACCTTTAGCGGCACCATTATCTTCATCTCGCACGACCGTTCGTTTATCCGCAATATGGCGACGCGCATTGTCGATCTCGATCGCGGCAAGCTGGTTACCTATCCTGGTGATTACGATACCTACCTGCTGGAGAAAGAAGAGAACCTTCGCGTCGAAGAGCTGCAAAATGCTGAGTTCGACCGCAAACTGGCGCAGGAAGAAGTGTGGATCCGTCAGGGGATTAAAGCGCGCCGTACCCGTAACGAAGGCCGCGTCCGTGCGCTGAAAGCGATGCGTCGCGAGCGCAGTGACCGCCGTGAAGTGATGGGTAGCGCGAAGATGCAGGTCGAAGAGGCTTCACGCTCCGGCAAAATTGTCTTTGAGATAGAAAACGTTAATTATGGCGTGGAGGGCAAAGTGCTGGTGCGCGACTTCTCCACGCAGGTTCAGCGCGGCGATAAAATTGCGCTGATTGGCCCGAACGGCTGCGGTAAAACCACCTTGCTGAAGCTGATGTTGGATCAACTGAAAGCCGACAGCGGCCGCGTGCATGTGGGTACCAAGCTGGAAGTGGCGTACTTCGATCAGCACCGTGCCGAACTTGATCCGGATAAAACGGTGATGGACAACCTGGCTGAAGGCAAGCAGGAAGTGCTGGTGAACGGTAAGCCGCGCCATATTCTGGGCTATCTGCAGGACTTTTTGTTCCATCCGAAACGGGCGATGACGCCGGTACGTGCGCTCTCCGGTGGGGAACGCAACCGTCTGTTACTGGCGCGTTTGTTCCTGAAACCCAGCAATCTGTTGATTCTCGATGAACCGACCAACGACCTGGATGTGGAAACGCTGGAGCTGCTGGAAGAGCTGATTGATAGTTATCAGGGCACTGTTCTGTTGGTGAGCCACGATCGTCAGTTTGTGGATAATACCGTGACTGAATGCTGGATTTTCGAAGGCGAAGGCCGGATTGGGCAGTATGTCGGTGGTTATCACGATGCCCGTGGTCAGCAAGCGGCTTCGCAGGCCTTTAAACAGGCGGCAGCGACGAAAACGGTGGAAGTTCCAGTAAGCAAAGCAGAAACTGTCAAACGCAGTAGCAACAAACTAAGCTATAACCTGCAACGTGAGCTGGAACAATTGCCGCAAAAGCTGGAACAACTGGAAGCGGAACTGGGTGATTTGCAGGCGCAGGTCGCCGATGCCAGCTTCTTTAGCCAGCCACACGATCATACGCAAAAAGTCTTAGCTGATATGGCTGCGGCGGAACAGGCGCTGGAAGAGGCGTTTGAACGCTGGGAGTATCTGGAGGCTTTGAAAAACGGCGCATAATAAGGGAGTCAGTATGTGTGAACACCACCACGCCACACGGCACATTCTTTGTTCGCAATGTGACATGCTGGTGGCGCTACCGCCGTTGCAGCATGGTCATAAAGCGACTTGTCCGCGCTGTGGTACAACACTGACAACCGAATGGGACGCGCCCCGGCAGCGTCCCACAGCTTATGCCATCGTGGCGTTGTTCATGCTGCTGCTCGCCAACCTTTTTCCCTTCGTCAATATGCAGGTCGCCGGTGTCGCCAGCGAGGTCACACTGCTGGAAATCCCCGGCGTGCTCTTTTCTGAAGATTACGCCAGCCTCGGCACTTTCTTCCTGCTGTTCGTACAACTGGTTCCGGCCTTCTGCCTGGTGACTATCCTGCTGCTGGTGAATCGTGTGCCGATGGGCTTTCGTCTGCGCGTCAATCTGGCGCGGGTGTTATTCCACTTAAAAAGCTGGGGAATGGCGGAGATCTTCCTCGCAGGCGTGCTGGTGAGTTTTGTTAAGCTGATGGCCTATGGTGATATTGGCATTGGCAGCAGTTTTATTCCCTGGTGTCTGTTCTGTTTGTTGCAATTGCGCGCTTTCCAGTGCGTTGATCGTCACTGGTTGTGGGATGACATTGCGCCAGCGCCGCAGCCGCAACAGGCATTGCGCGT
The DNA here is from genome assembly GCA_900109485.1 of Kosakonia sacchari. Taxonomy (GTDB): domain Bacteria; phylum Pseudomonadota; class Gammaproteobacteria; order Enterobacterales; family Enterobacteriaceae; genus Kosakonia; species Kosakonia sacchari_B. The sequence goes on from FOAY01000003.1 coordinate 396,335, forward strand.
TGGTGTGCCGGGGATCCGTCAGGGGCTGCGTTCCTGCTCCTGCTGTACGGCGATTGTCGCGATCGATCAACCCGTTTGTCCGCGCTGCCACACACGTGGACACGCCCGGCGGCGCAACAGTATTCAGTGGACGCTGGCGCTGTTGATGACCGCGGTGATGCTCTATCTGCCCGCCAATATTCTGCCGATCATGGTGACCGAACTGCTGGGCGATAACACGCCATCGACCATTCTCTCCGGAGTGATTTTTCTGTGGAGCGAGGGTTCTTACCCGGTGGCGCTGGTGATTTTTATCGCCAGTATTATGGTGCCGACGCTGAAAATGATAGGCATTGCCTGGCTCTGTATTGATGCAAAAGGCCATGGCCGACGAGACTGCGAGCGGATGCACTTTATTTATGAAGTGGTGGAGTTTGTCGGGCGCTGGTCAATGATTGACGTGTTTGTTATTGCCGTACTCTCCGCGCTGGTGCGGATGGGCGGGCTGATGAATATTTATCCTGCGATGGGTGCGCTGATGTTTGCGCTGGTCGTTATTATCACGATGTTTGCGGCAATGACTTTCGATCCGCGCTTGAGCTGGGATCGTGAGCCACAAACGCACCATGAGGAGTCGTTAGAGCATGGAGAATAAGAGTGGGGAAGCCAACGTGCAAAAGGTGAGAAACTGGGCGCCGGTGTGGATTTTCCCGATTGTTACGGCGCTGATTGGCGCATGGATCCTGTTTTATCATTACAGCCACCAGGGGCCGGAGGTGACACTGATCACCACCAATGCCGAGGGAATTGTCGGCGGTAAGACCACCATCAAGAGCCGCAGCGTTGATGTCGGCGTGGTGGAAAGCACGACGCTGACTGACGATTTAACCCATGTGGAAATCAAGGCGCGGCTTAACTCCGGGATGGAAAAGCTGCTGCATGACGATTCTGTTTTCTGGGTTGTGAAACCGCAGATCGGCCGTGAAGGGATTAGCGGCCTAGGCACGCTGCTTTCGGGTGCTTATATCGAACTGCAGCCGGGCGCAAAAGGCAGCGCGCTGGAGCGTTATAACTTGCTCGATTCCCCGCCGCTGGCGCCGCCTGACGCCAAAGGCATCCGCGTGATCCTCGACAGCAGCAAAGCCGGGCAATTGAGCCCCGGCGATCCGGTACTGTTCCGTGGTTATCGCGTCGGTTCGGTTGAGGCCAGCACGTTCGATACGCAAAAACGCACGATGAGTTATCAGCTGTTTATCAATGCGCCGAACGATCGGCTGGTGACCAGCAATGTGCGTTTCTGGAAAGACAGCGGCATTGCCGTTGATTTGACCTCCGCCGGGATGCGCGTGGAGATGGGCTCGCTGGCCACGCTGTTTGGCGGCGGCGTCAGTTTTGACGTTCCGGAAGGTGTGGATCTTGGTCAGCCTGTGGCCGAGAACGCCGCTTTCACGCTGTATGACGATCAGCGCAGCATTCAGGAGTCGCTCTATACCGCTCACATCGACTATCTGATGTTCTTCAAAGATTCGATTCGCGGCCTGCAACCTGGCGCGCCGGTTGAATTCCGCGGCATTCGTCTGGGCACGGTAAGTAGGGTGCCGTTCTTCACTACCGGCATGCGTCAGGCGCTGAATGATGATTACCGCATTCCTGTGCTGGTCCGTATTGAACCGGGGCGTTTGATTAATGAACTGGGCGAAGATCCCGACGTGAGCGCGCGTCTGAATGAACTGCTCAAACACGGCCTGCGCGCTTCGTTGAAGACCGGGAATATTATTACTGGCGCACTGTATGTCGATCTCGACTTCTACAACAATGTACCTGCCGTAAGTGGCATGCGGGAGTTTGCGGGCTACCAGATCATTCCAACCGTGAGCGGCGGACTGGCGCAAATCCAGCAGCGTCTGATGGATACGCTGGATAAGATCAACAATCTGCCGTTGAATCCGATGATCCAGCAGGCGACGTCAACGCTTTCTGAAAGTCAGCAGACGCTTAAACGTCTGCAAACGACGCTGGATAATCTCAACAAGCTGACGGCCAGCCAGTCGATGCAGCAGCTCCCGGCGGATATGCAGTCTACGCTGCGTGAACTGAATCGCAGCATGCAGGGCTTCCAGCCTGGCTCTGCTGCCTATAACAAGATGGTGGCGGATATGCAGCGCCTGGATCAGGTACTGCGGGAATTGCAACCGGTGCTGAAAACACTCAACGACAAGAGCAATGCGCTGGTATTCGAAGCGAAAGGGAAAGACGATCCGCAGCCGAAGAGGGCGAAACAATGAAAAAGAGCGCGCTAATAATTGTGGCGCTGTTGCTGACGGCATGTAGCAGCAGCGGTGACAATAAAAGTTATTACCAGTTACCGTCGCCGCCACAAACGGCAGTGCAGGCCAGCACCGCGCAGAGCCAGGGCAATCGTCAGTTATGGGTTGAGCAGGTTTCAGTGCCGGATTACCTGGCGGGTAATGGCGTCGTGTATCAAACCACGGATGTGCAATATGTTATTGCGAATAACAATCTGTGGGCCAGCCCGCTTGACCAGCAACTGCGCAATACGCTGGTCGCTAATCTGAGCAATCAGTTGCCGGGTTGGGTTGTGGCATCGCAGCCGCTGGGCAGTGAGCAGGATACGCTGAATGTTACGGTGACCGGTTTTCACGGGCGTTATGATGGTCGCGTTATCGTCAGCGGTGAGTGGTTGCTCAAACACCAGGGGCAACTGATTAAGCGACCGTTCCATATTGAGCTCAAGCAGCAGCAAGATGGGTATGACGAAATGGTGAAAATGTTGGCTCAGGGCTGGCAGCAGGAGGCGGCGAGTATTGCGGCACAGTTAAATCGTCTGCCATAAGAAAATTTAATCAAAAATGAACCGTCATGGCTAAAAACCGTGGCGGTTTTTTTTTGTCAGGATGCTCCGTACATTAGTTGTGCTGGCTCACATTTTTTGTACAAATGAATTTCCGGGTAGCTCACATTTATGACACTGGCGTGAATTTTGCGCATTGACGACAACGTCTATTCAAGGTATTCGTTACCTGTGGTTGCGCATTAAGTAACCACTGTTTTCTTTTCCACCAGATCAAAGAATGAGGGAAACGAGGCATGAAGAGACAAAAACGAGATCGCCTGGAACGGGCACATCAACGTGGTTATCAGGCTGGTATTACCGGACGCCCGAAAGAAATGTGTCCGTACCAAACCCTGAATCAAAGGTCCGAATGGCTGGGAGGCTGGCGAGAGGCCATGGAAGACAGGGCAGTTATCGCCTGATTCTGTCTCTTTAAAAAGAAACCTCCGCATTGCGGAGGTTTCGCCTTTATAGCGGATGAGAATTCGCTATCAGAAAGTGGAGGTGTCCTGGAACAGACCCACTTTCAGGTCGGAAGCAGTGTAGATCACGCGACCATCGACCAGAACTTCACCATCGGCCAGACCCATGATCAAACGACGATTCACAATGCGTTTGAAGTGGATACGGTAAGTAACGGTTTTTGCTGTCGGCAGAACCTGACCGGTAAATTTCACTTCACCGACGCCCAGCGCACGGCCTTTACCTTCGCCGCCAAGCCAGCCGAGGTAAAAACCAACCAGCTGCCACATAGCATCCAGACCGAGGCAGCCAGGCATAACCGGATCGCCGATGAAATGGCAGCCGAAGAACCACAGGTCCGGATTGATATCCAGCTCAGCTTCGACATAACCTTTATTAAAGTTACCGCCGGTCTCGGTCATTTTGACCACACGGTCCATCATCAACATATTTGGTGCCGGCAATTGTGGGCCTTTTGCACCAAACAGTTCGCCGCGACCAGAGGCAAGAAGATCTTCTTTTGTATAGGATTCGCGTTTATCTACCATGTTCTCAGTAAGCCTTATTTGTAATTTCGGACGCAGGATAGCTAACACGTGTACGCTGAACAAGTCCGATCAGTTTTGGTTAAACCAATTCAACCAGCGCAGCGGCCACGGGAAACGATGGCGTGCATCCTGTTGCGTCGCCTGTGCGATACGTTCCTGAATGAGTTGCTTGAGGTTGTTTTGTCCTTCAGCTTCCCACGGCAGGCCTGTTAATAAAGGTAGCGCATCACGAACATCATCTACGGCCCAGATAAAAAATTGTTGCGCCTGAACCGCATCCAGCAGTTCCTGATGCAACGAGAGATGACGCACATTTGCTGAAGGAATAATCACCCCTTGCTTACCTGTGAGCTCCCGCTGTTGACAAATGGCGAAAAAGCCTTCGATTTTTTCATTCAACCCGCCAACCGGCTGTGAACGACCGAACTGATCCACGGAGCCGGTGATCGCCAGACTCTGATTGATGGGCACTTCTGCAAGGGCGCTCATTAAGGCGCACAGCTCCGCCATCGAGGCGCTGTCGCCATCAACCTCGCTGTAAGATTGCTCAAAGGTGAGCGAGGCAGAGAAGGGAAGCTGCTGTTCCAGCTCCAGTTCCGCCATCAGGAACGCTTGCATGATCATCATGCCTTTCGCGTGGATATTGCCGCCCAGTTCGGCTTTGCGTTCAATATCGTTAAACTCGCCGTCACCGACATGAACGACGCAACTAATACGTGAAGGCTCACCGAATGCACGTGGGTGACCAGGAAACTCGATGACTGACAGCGCGTTGATCTGACCAATCTGCTCGCCTTCGGTTTCGATGAGGATTTGTTCCAGCAGAATTTCGTCCTGCATCCGTTCAGCGAGAAACCCTTCGCGCCATTCACGTTGAGCAAACATCGAGCGAAGCTCATCGCCATTGAACGTAGCGCCTGTGGCTATCGCCGCGACTTCCCGCAACTGTCGCGCCAGCCATAATGGGCAGAGCGGCAACGTCTCCTGATCGCCGGTATAGCGTACTGCTTCACGAATTAACGGCTGCCACGCATCGGTACCGGGTGAGGGGAGCTGAGCGCTGTGTGCAACCTGCTCGACCCATTGACGCCAGGTTCCAATTGTTTCGGTATCCACAATTTGCAGTGTTTCTTCATATTCGCTGTAAATTGCCTGCGCACCCAGATCGGGCTCCATCTCCTGGAAATCAGCCAGCGATTCGCGTTCCCCAACAAGAATCACTTTCAGATCCAGTGGCATAGACGGGATACTGACCGGCAGAGGGCGAGATTCGTCGAAGGAGACCCAGTCAAAACGGCGCTGCGTCACCATTGTTTTCAGACGCATCCACAGCAGCGGTTGCGCAAGCAGCGTGCGCAGGGAAATGATCAGCACCCCGCCGTTTGCCTGATGTACCAGACCCGGCTGCAAAGTAATTTCATGATTGAACTGACGCAAACAACCAAACAGTTGCTCCGCTTCGATCCACTCAGCAATCGCTACTGGCTTGCTTCCTGTGAAAGTAGATTGTGCACTGGTTGCCAGGTCAAAACTTACCGATGCGCCGTCGATGTGGTATTGCCCCCCGGCAAGCGGGCGGTCCTGAGGAATCATTTCTTCGGTAGCGCAAGCAATAAGTGCCAGGTATTCAGCTTCTTCTGGCGCTTTTGCCAGTAAAAAGCGTGACGTTGCCTGCGGATAGAGCAGTTGCTCCAGCGCGTACTGTAATCGGGGTTGCGTATCGGCCAGCGAGAAGTCCGCTTCGGGCGCTGATTCGGACGATTCAAAAACTTCCTGATAGCTTTCAGTATCAGGAACCAGGTCGTTCCATTCAAGTTTTGTAATGGTCAAAGTCGTTTTTTTGGTCTGATGTAAAAGGCGAGATTATACCGTAAACCCTTCTTTAACACACCGGGATTACGCGCTTTCGCGATGCGAAGCTGGACGATAGCTCACAGCGGACGATTTCTTTTAAGCAGAGTGACAAAAAACTGATATTCTGAACTGAGTTACACGGTAACGTTGAGAGAGCAATGAAATATCAACAACTGGAAAACCTCGAAAGCGGCTGGAAATGGAAGTATCTGGTTAAAAAGCACCGTGAAGGGGAACTGATCACGCGTTATATAGAAGCCAGTGCTGCGAAGGAAGCCGTCGATGTATTGTTGACCCTCGAAAATGAGCCGGTACAGGTGAATGAATGGATTGGTCTTCATATCAATCCGGCACTGGTTAACCGAATGAAACAGACTATTCGCGCCAGGCGTAAACGCCATTTTAACGCGGAGCACCAGCACACGCGTAAAAAGTCAATCGACCTGGAGTTTGTCGTCTGGCAACGACTTGCGGGGCTGGCGCAGCGACGGGGAAAAACACTGTCTGAAACGATTGTGCAACTGATTGAGGATGCGGAACATAAAGAGAAGTACGCTTCGCAGATGTCCACACTGAAACATGATTTGCAGGCGCTGTTAGGTAAAGAGTGAGTTTTCTCTAAGACGTGACAGGATTTCAGGCAATAAAAAACCCCGCGCTCTGGCGGGGTTTTTGCTAAGACGTAAACTTAAGCCTGCGGCTGAGTTACAACGTCTTTGCTGCCTTTCACTTCGATCTCTACACGACGATCCGGTGCCAGGCAATCGATCAGCGCTGCGCGTGGTTTCACGTTGTCGCAGGTGCTGCCGGTAACCGGGTTGGATTTGCCCATACCACGTGCGGAGATTTTGTTCGCCGGGATACCTTTAGAGATCAGGTAATCAACAACGGACTGAGCACGTTTCTCGGACAGACCCTGGTTGTAAGCGTCAGAACCGATACGGTCGGTGAAGCCCAGAACCACTACTGAACCGTCTTTCGGATCCAGGTTGCTCAGCTGACCATACAGCTGATCCAGCGCCTGCTGACCTTCCGGTTTCAGAGTTGCTTTGTTGAAGTTGAACAGAACGTCAGACTTCAGGGTGAAGTGTTTGGTCTGCACTTCCGGAGCCGGAGCCGGGGCCGGAGCTGCAACTACTGGAGCTGCATCTTCCTGCTGGCCGAAACGGTAGGAAACACCTACGCTCAGCATACCGTTATCCGGGCGAGCACCAACGGTGCTTGCGTCACCGATGTTGTTAACCCACTGGTATTCCAGACGGGTAGCAATATCACGAGTCAGTGCATACTCAACACCACCAGCGAAGACCGGAGAAACACCGGTATCGTGATCTTTGAAGCCCTGGTTGCTCTGACCATCAGCACGCCATACCATACCACCGAGACGGGTATAGATATCCAGATCGTCAGTGATCGGGTAACCCAGTTTAGCAGTCAGTTGAACGCCCTGAGCTTTGAACGCGCCGTTAACGGTGTCGCCTTTGTACGGCATACGGCCCAGCCAGTCATAACCCAGTTCGAAACCAACGTACGGGTTAACCTGGTAGCCACCGAACGCACCAGCACCCAGTTGGCTTTCGTGGGTCGGGCCATCGTTCTGCCATACCGCACCTGTGTCATGATACTGGGACCAACCCAGTTTGCCACCTGCATACCAGGTGTTATCTTTCGGAGCGGCCTGCGCTACGGTAGCGAAACCAGCCAGTGCCACTGCAATCGCGATAGCTGTCTTTTTCATTTTTGCGCCTCGTTATCATCCAAAAATCGCCATGGTTATCTCTCAGAGATGCCACGGTTAAATCCTTCACCGGGGGCGTTGCTCACTAACTATTCAGCAGATATCTTTACCGATATCTTTGGCTTATGCCGAGCACCCCTAGCGATGTAAAGTCTACAACGTAGTTGGAAACTTACAAGTGTGAACTCCGTCAGGCATATGAAAAAAAAGGCTTTGTATACACAATATTTAACAATTCCGCTGCTATTTTGTCCGATGCTATTAGGCTGAAAAGCGCGCCACACAGGCTTTGTCGCTGTATTTTGCGGATAAAATGCAAAAGCAAGCTTCAGGCAAAAATAATCCCAGGAATACTCTTAAATTTACTCAATGATACAAATTTGAGTGAATTTTTATCCCGGAATGCTGTCTCGCAGCCAGAGGATCATGACGTACTGGACGCATAACGAAGCCGATCGCGTTGCCTTCTTCTGCCGCCATCACCAGTCGGCGGTGCTCATCTTCGGTTAATTCTTCCGCATGCCAGCCAATTACGACGCTATAGTTCCCGGTGCGTAATGCGCGGATCATTGATTCCAGCGTCAGGCAAGGTGAAAGCTGGTTAACCTGCATCACCTTGGTGAGTGGCAGACCAACGGATTGCACCCATTCACGGCTCAGTTTCTGTTGTGGCGTGAGCCATAACTGCCAGCGGGACTGCTGGCCGAGTTGCTGCAACAAGGGCAATAAAAGAAGCTGCGTCATTCCTGGCTGATCTTCGCGATAAACCACTTCGCTAATAAGCCCGGACGCAATACGGGAGGGTTCAGCATGATTTAACGTAGTGAGTGCGGAATCGAATGTCGTTGAACGCTTAGCATAGCCTGAAGTGTACATAATCAATCCAGCCCTGTGAGTTACTGTATAAACATACAGTAACCCCTGAATGTTCAAAGATCAACCTCAATTTCTGAAACTATCTCGCATTTTTGTTTTGTCTTTACCGCACAACGCAAAATTCGCTTGCTGTCCCGCCCACAGTTGCCTATGTTCCTGCCTAACGAAACAGCTAACATCGTAGTGGCTTTACTGTGTGATTTATAAGGAAAAAATCATGGAAGACCTTTCTTATCAGTGTATACATCAATCATGTGAATATCTCACATCCCTTGGCGAAATTCGTCACCGTGCCCATTTTGGCGGTTATAGCTTGTCGGTGGAGGACACGGTTTTTGCGATGGTGGCCGAAGGAGAGCTTTACCTGCGGGCCTGTGAACAAAGCGCTCAATATGCAATAACGCACCATGCGCCACTTTTAATATTCAACAAACGTGGACGGGAGGTTTCGTTAAATTACTATTTTGTGGATCAGGCTTTATGGAACGATCGCCCTATGCTGCTGGAACTTTCGGCATATTCTCTCGATGCTGCCCGGCGTGAAAAAGTGCAGCGCAGCGCCCGAAAACGTCTGCGCGATCTCCCTAATCTGACGTTTCAGCTCGAAATGCAGCTTCGTGATGCCGGGATTATGGATGTACAGACGCTGCGTCTTCTTGGCGCAAAGGCCAGTTGGCTCAGGCTGCGGAAAGCGAATCGCCATCTGGGTGTGAAAATTCTTCTGGCGCTGGAAGGCGCTATCGCTGGATTGCACGAAGCAGCGCTCCCGGCGCAGACGCGCCAGGAACTGATGGAGTGGTTCGCTATTGTGATGAAGAAAACGGCCAATCCTCACTGAACCAGTTGGCTTTTCAGACGGCAAACTTCCGGCAATAAGGCGATAAGCAGGCCTATCTGTTGAAGGACCAGCGGCTCTTTGCTATCCGGGCGCGGATCTAAATGTTTAATGCGCTGCGACAGGGAACTTAGCGTTTCCTGTACGCGCGCATGATCAGAAGGAAGGTGATGCAGGGCGTCGTCTACATAACAGACGGCGTCATCAAGCAGACGCAAAATGTCGGGATGGGCGAGCTGCTCGCGATGCGCGCCAAGTGCAGAAATATAGCTGGTAAAGGTGTGGTTCAGGCACAGTAAACGGAATGCCACATCGCGGAGCTCAGGCGATGCGCCGGGTTCTGAAGACATATTGGATACGACCGACGCCAGCTCAGCATCACGGTTATAGGCATTGCGCCGGGCAATACGGTACGCCAGTCGGTTGTCGCGTCCCTGATGGTACTGTTCCAGAATCGCGTCGAGGTAACGGCAGTTGGCATCGAGAGCCTGCTCTGTCACGCGTGGCAGGTGGCGAAAACGCCAGTCGGGCCAGATAAAGCTTACCGCCGCCCAGGCAATCACACAGCCTATCAGCGTGTCGATGATACGGGGAATTGCTACTTCAAAGCCCTCACCGAGCAGATTAAAGCAGAGCAGCACCAGCAGGGTGATAAACATCGTAGCATGCGCGTATTGCACGGTGCGAAAAGCAAAAAACAGTACGCCGGTAATCACGATCAGCACCAGTTGTCCTTCATGGGAAGGAACGAAATAGAGCACCGGCAAACCTATCGCCACACCTACCAGCGTGCCGATGACGCGCAGGGTCAGGCGATGGCGGGTGGCGTTATAGTTGGGCTGGCAGACGAAAAGACTGGTCAGCAGGATCCAGTAACCATGCTGTAAGCCGGTTACCTGAATAAATGCGTAACCAACACACAGTACCAGCGACATACGTACAGCGTGACGGAAAAGCGCAGATTCCGGCGTCAGATTATTGCGCAGCCGTAACCAGATATCGCTAAAGCTATTCAGGCTGTCATCGGCTAACTGGTTTTCTGTCTCATTCAGAAGCTGGGACTGCGGTTGTTCCGTTTCGATCGTAGCTAATTGTGCGTCAATCGCTCGCAGGTTATCGAGCAGAAAACCCAGGGCTTTCAGATGATCGGCTGACGTCACACCGCTGGCGCGGATGCGATCTAACGCGGCATCAAGATGCGTAAACGCACGCTCGAAGCGGGAATCATGTTGATAGGGCGTTCGCAGCAGAATGGCGTGTGAAAGCCTGTCACAGGCCTGCGATTGCATTGATAACAGACGCTGAAAGCGGAACATCACATCGCTGTAACGGAAATGTTCGCGCAGCGTCTGGTATTGAATGTGCGATGAGCTGGCGCGTTCATGGATATCCTGCGCGGCAAAATAGTAATGCAGGGACTGGCGCGTGCTTCGTTGTCCACGATCGCCACGCAGCCGCGTCAGTAATGTTGCTTTGGTCTGGTTGAGCGTAGCGACGAGCTGACCGTTTGCCAACGCCAGATCGTAAAGCGGCGCCTGACTTTCATCTTCAATATCCGGATCAAACAGGCGTGATTTCAGTTCAAGGTAGTGCGCCAGTTGTCCGTAACTGCGTGAAAGGTTGTCCTGCAAAGCGCGAACGGGGAAAACCAGGTGCCCGACCAGCGTCAGGAAGTTAAACCAGACTGCGCCTGCCAGCAACAGCAGCGGTTGCTGATACCACTGGTCGAAAAGCGAAATCCCCAGCATGGTGTAAACAGCAATCAGCAAGGCACCAAAGGCAATGGTGGCGTAGCGCTGCCCAAGCCCGCCCAACAAGATAAAACCGCAGGTGGAGCTGACAAGCCCGATAGCAAACAGCCACGGCCACGGGAACAGCAATTCGACGGAGGCGGAAGCAATAAAAAAGGAGATCAACGTGATGATCAGGTTCTTCAGCCTCCCGCTCAGGCGATCGTCCAGATCGGCCAGCGCGGCAGCCACGACGCCCAGCGTTAAGGGGATGGTCAGTTTGACCTCGCCAAGCAGCCAGGGGAGCGCTGCTGTACCGCAGAGGGCGATAAAAATTCTGACGTTATACAGCCAGGCGCTATTCCATGTGTAACGACGAAGCAGAGGGCTTAACATAGCGGCATTCGGTCCGGTTACTGAAAACGACGACGGGCGTTAGCTTCGCGGGCTGCGCGGGCGGTTTCGACGGAAACCACACGACGACCCACCGGCCAGAGCGCAATCGCCGCAATTTTAAAATTCGCCACGCCTACCGGGATGCCGATAATGGTGATGCACTGCGCGATACCGGCGGCAATATGCATAACGCATAACCACCAGCCAAACAGCACAAACCAGATGATATTCAGAGCCGTTCCCCCCGCGTTCAACAGGCTATTCTGGCGCTCGGGTTCCAGTTCATCTATATGGATCGCTTCATTTCCCCACGGAATAAGCGAGAGCTTCGTGATTTCCCAGCAGGAACGCGTCAGCGGCAGCGTTACAATCAGCACGATACTGGCCACGGTTGCCAACAACCAGCCCAGTGTGGTGGCGAAACCACCAAGAACAAAGTTCAGAATATTCAGAACAGTACGCATAAAACCTCAGAACAACCCTATGAGTGGTGTATCCCGGCAATTGTAACGACTTTTTGGACTGGAGCGCCAATTCTCTGGCAGGTAAACTGACTTTTATTGTCACAGGCTGAGAACGATAAGTCATGGAACTGAAAGCGACTTCACTGGGAAAACGGTTAGCCCAGCACCCGTACGATCGCGCGGTGATTCTGAACGCGGGCATTAAAGTCACGGGCGACCGGCATGAATACCTTATTCCTTTTAATCAGTTGCTGGCAATTGAGTGCAAACGCGGGCTGGTCTGGGGCGAGATGGAGTTTCAGCTTGCCGATAAAAAAGTGGTGCGCCTTCACGGTACGGAGTGGAACGAAACTCAACGTTTTTATCACCATCTTAATGAGCGCTGGAGCAAATGGGGCGCGGAGATGAGCGAAGTGGCGGCTGGTGTGCTATCGGAACAGCTTGAGCTGATTGCCGGGCGTGTCGATCGGGCGAAATGGTTGACGCGCAAACAGCTTACCGGGCTACAACAGCAATTGCAGCAGGCTTTTACTGCGCTGCCGATGCCCGTCAGTCGGCTAACGGAATTTGAGAACTGCCGTGAGCTCTGGCAGCAGTGCCAGGCATGGCTGAACGATGTTGAAGAACGAAGGGCGCAGCATAATAAGGCCTATACCGAGGCGATGCTCACGCAATATGCCGCCTTTTTTGAGCAGATAGAAAGTTCCCCGCTCAATCCTTCACAGGCGCGAGCCGTGGTGAATGGCGAGCAGTCGCTGCTGGTGTTGGCCGGAGCGGGCAGCGGTAAAACTTCCGTGCTGGTGGCGCGCGCTGGCTGGCTGCTTACGCGCGGCGAGGCGGCTGCCGATCAGATTTTATTATTAGCTTTTGGCCGCAAGGCTGCCCAGGAAATGGATGAACGCATCCGCGAGCGGTTGCACACCGAAGAGATTACCGCGCGGACTTTCCATGCGCTGGCGCTGTATATCATCCAGCAGGGCAGTAAAAAAGTACCTGCGCTGAGCGAACTGGAGAACGATACTGCCGCGCGTCTGGCGCTGCTTACGGAAACCTGGTGTCAGCAATGCAGCGAGAAAAAAGCGCAGGCAAAAGGCTGGCGGCAATGGCTGGAAGAGGAGATGGCCTGGGACGTACCGGAAGGCAATTTCTGGGAAAATGACAAACTTCAGCGCCGCATCGGGCCGCGTCTCGATCGCTGGATCGGCCTGATGCGAATGCATGGCGGTGCGCAGGCTGAAATGATTGCCGACGCGCCAGAAGAGGTACGCGACCTGTTCAGTAAACGTATTAAGCTGATGGCTCCGCTATTGAAAGCCTGGAAAACAGCGCTGAAGGCGGAAAACGCGGTCGATTTCTCCGGTCTGATCCACCAGGCCATCAATGTGCTGGAGAAAGGGCGTTTTATCAGCCCATGGAAGCATATCCTGGTGGATGAATTTCAGGATATTTCCCCACAGCGAGCGGCGCTGCTGGCAGCTTTGCGTAAACAAAACTCGCAGACTACGTTGTTTGCCGTCGGCGATGACTGGCAGGCTATCTACCGGTTTAGCGGGGCGCAGCTTTCGCTGACCACCGCATTTCATGACTACTTTGGCGAGGGCGATCTTTGTGCGCTCGACACCACTTACCGTTTCAATTCACGCATCGGTGAAGTGGCAAATCGCTTTATTCAGCAAAACCCGTGGCAACTGGCGAAACCGCTTAACAGCCTGACGGCGGGAGATAAACACGCGGTAACGCTGATGGCTGAGGATCAGCTCGACGCCTTACTGGATAAACTCAGCGGCTATGCGACGCCCGAGGATCGCATCCTGGTGTTGGCGCGTTACCATCATCGTAAACCGGCAAGTATCGCGAAGGCCGCAACCCGCTGGCCGAAGTTGCAGCTCGATTTTATGACCATTCATGCCAGTAAAGGTCAGCAGGCTGATTATGTGATCGTGGTGGGGTTAGATGAAGGGCCGGACGGTTTTCCTGCTCCGGCACGCGAGTCGATCATGGAGCAGGCGCTGCTACCGCAGACAGAAACGTTTCCTGATGCGGAAGAGCGGCGATTGCTGTACGTGGCGTTAACGCGCGCGCGTAAGCGTGTCTGGCTGCTGTTTAATAAAGAAAACCCGTCGCGTTTTGTCGATATCCTCAAATCGCTGGATGTTCCTCAGGCGAGAAAACCCTGAACACAGGCGGCCTTTGCCGCCTGTGTTTACTTCAGCCGTTCGGCCAGATAGCGTTGATAATCCGGGATCAGAATGTCGACGCTCTCGTTGAATTGCGGCGAGGCGATAATAAAGTCCGCCGTCGATAAGTTAGTCGCCACCGGGATGTTCCAGACCGTCGCCAGACGCAGCAGCGCTTTGACATCCGGATCGTGCGGAACGGCATTCAGTGGATCCCAGAAGAAAATCAGCACGTCGATTTTCCCTTCTGAAATCAACGCGCCTACCTGTTGGTCGCCGCCCATAGGGCCGCTCAGCATGGCGTTCACTTCAAGACCTGTCGCGCGCTGAATCAAATTACCGGTCGTGCCGGTGGCATAAAGTTCATGTTTTGCCAGCACCGGCTGATGCCGCTCTACCCACTTCATTAACGATTGCTTGCAGTGATCGTGCGCCACCAGCGCGATATGTTTGCGCACGGGTAGGGTGCGAGTTGTTGATTCCATCATCGGTTCCCGTCAGTTATTTTCGCTACAGATTACTGGAAGCGCCTGATGCTGCAAGAGAAGTAGATAAAAAAATCTGAAAATGGTTGAGAAGCCTTGTTTGACGTACACTTTGGGAAATCGCCCGGAGGAAACCATGAAAGAAACCGATATCGCCGATATTTTACAATCGACCCAGACTATTGCGCTGGTGGGGGCAAGTGATAAGCCTGACCGTCCGAGCTACCGTGTTATGAAATACTTGCTGGATCAGGGGTATCACGTGATCCCCGTTTCGCCAAAAGTCGCCGGGAAAACGCTGCTTGGGCAGCAGGGATATGCAACGCTCGCGGAAGTGCCGGAAAAAATCGATATGGTGGATGTCTTCCGCAATTCTGAAGCGGCCTGGAGTGTGGCGCAGGAAGCCATTGCTGTTGGTGCGAAAACGCTGTGGTTGCAGTTGGGGGTGATTAACGAACAGGCGGCAGTGCTGGCGCGTGAGGCAGGATTACGGGTGGTGATGGATCGTTGCCCGGCGATTGAAATACCCCGGCTGGGCCTGGCGAAGTAAAAAAATACCCCGCAGTCGGCGGGGTATGTTCAGTTACGCAGGCGTGGTGCCTGAAGTTGTCTGCGGATGGTGCGCGCCAGCTCGTCCATTGAGGGTTGTTCCGGGTGCTCATCCATCACTTCACTGGTGAGTTGCGCCTCTGCAAGGTAGGTATGAACCGCCTGGCCGTCGTCATCTTCCATAACCACATGATACCAGGGCAGAGCGCGTAACTCGTCATTCACCGCCAGCTCATCCGCCGACGGCTCCTCAAGTGAATATTCTGGGTCGATATCGACCACCACGCCAAGATATCCCAGCAGCGAATGGCGAACCTGCTGACCGATACCGAATTTGCTGGCTATCATTGTCACCTCCCGGGAGCGTTCTGTTCCCTCAGATATGAGGGCGCGGCTCCAAAATTCAAGTTACATGACGCGACAGGCAAACCCTTTCAGATACAGCCCTTCCGGGTAGGGAGCGATCACAGGATGATCGGCGGCCTGACGGAACTGTTCTATAAATTGTACATCACGGCCTGCATCTATTGCGGCATCGGCGATGATTTTCTGAAATAAATCGGTGGTCATCAAACCAGAACAGGAAAATGTCAGCAGTACGCCGCCCGGGTTCAGCAACTGAATCGCCAGCATGTTGATGTCTTTATAACCGCGACATGCGCCCATCAACTGGCTCTTGTTTTCAACGAACTTCGGCGGGTCCATCACGATCACATCGAAGGTTTCGCCCCGATCGCGGTATTTGCGCAGCAGCTTGAACACATCATCGCGGACAAACTCGGCCTTACTCAGATCAAGCTTGTTGAGCGTGACGTTCTGCTTCGCCACATCCAGTGCTTCCTGGGAAGTATCCACGCTGACAACCTGACTGCAGCCGCCCATTAATGCAGAAACGGCAAAGCCGCCGGTATAGGAGAAACAGTTCAGAACGCGTTTATCAGCGACATAGCGGCGGGTCGCCAGGCGACTGTCGCGCTGATCAAGGTAGTAGCCGGTTTTATGGCCGCCCTGAATATCGACATACAACTTCATGCCGTTCTCTTCGATGGGCAGCAACGCAGGCGGCAGCTCACCGAGTACAGGGCCCTGTGTCAGTTCTAGCCCCTCTTTTTTACGCACTGCGACATCGCTGCGATCGTAAACAGAACATTGCGGATAGAGGGTTTGTAGCGCGGAGAGAAGTGCCGGACGCTGGTATTCCGCGCCTGCGCTCAGCAGCTGCAATACAAGGAAATTGCCAAAGCGGTCGATAGTCACGCCGGGCAGCCCGTCGGATTCCCCGGCAATCAGGCGATAGCTGTCCAGCCCGTCGCGCTGCGCCAGCCAGTCGCGCCACTGCTGAGCCTGTTGCAGGCGACGCGTAAAGAAAGCGATATCAATGCTTTCATCTTTATCGAACGTCCAGACGCGAGCGCGAATTTGCGAGGCAGGCGACAATGCTCCGCGTGCCAGCCATTTGCCCTGGTGATCGACGATATCAACGGTTTCACCGAGGCTGGCTTTACCCTCCATCCGTGCGACTGCACCGGAGAAAACCCAGGGATGACGGCGCAGTAACGATTTCTCGCGCCCTTTGGCTAACACTAAACGTACGCTCATATTCGGCTATTCTGTAAACTGAAGAAAATGGGCGCTATTGTCACGGGTTCGCCGGTTAAATGCAACGCGCCAGCACAGAAAGGGGAACAAGATGACACAAGTTTGCACAATTGCCTGGGTACACGGAATGGTGCAGGGCGTCGGATTTCGTTACAGCACGCAGCATGAAGCTCAGCGTCTGGGGCTAACGGGATATGCACGCAATCTGGACGACGGCAGTGTCGAGGTGGTGGCTTGCGGAGAGGCGGAAAACGTCGACAAACTGATGGCATGGCTGAAAGCGGGGGGACCGCGCAGCGCCCGGGTTGACAGAGTGCTGACTGAACCGCATCAACCTGGCAGGGAATGGACGAACTTTGGCATCCGCTATTAAATACATTTCACCGGTTTAGGCAGGCCGGCGATTTTCGTCGCCTGTTTTGCCGGGCCTTTCGGGAACAGGCGGTACAGATAGCGGCTGTTGCCTTTCTCTTCGCCAAATTTATTCGCCATCGCTTTTACCAGCATGCGAATAGCCGGTGAGGTATTAAATTCCAGATAGAATTCGTGCACGAAGCGCACCACTTCCCAGTGTTCCGGGGAGAGTGTAATGCTCTCTTGTTGCGCAATAACCTCTGCCAGCGCTTCGCTCCAGAGAGAGGTCTCTTTCAGATAGCCTTCGCTATCGGTTTCAATTTCTTTGCCTTCAAACATCAACATAGTTTTTCACAACGTCAGCCAACAACGGCGGCAGTGTAGCAAAAAACAAAGCCCCGCATAAGCGGGGCATGTTGCAAAGCAGTGCCGTTTAGTCTCTGCTGGCAAAACCCAGAATGCTCAGCAGGCTGACAAAGATGTTGTACAGCGACACATACAGACTGACGGTCGCGCGAATATAGTTCGTTTCGCCGCCGTGAATGATATTGCTGGTTTCAAACAGAATCGCGCCGCTGGAAATCAGGATAAACACGGCGCTAATTGCCAGGTGCAGTGCCGGCAGTTGCAGGAAGATGTTCGCCACCATACCGATCAGCACAACCACTACGCCCGCCATCAGCATACCGCCGAGGAAGGACATATCTTTGCGTGTGGTCAGCACGTAAGCCGAGCAGCAGAAGAACACCAGCGCAGTACCGCCGAGCGCCAGCCCGATAACATCGCCCATACCGGCTGACAGATAGGCGTTCAGGATGGGCCCAAGGATATACCCCAGGAAACCGGTGAATGCGAACGCCGCCAGAATACCGGTCGGTTTGTTGGCCAGTTTATAGGTCAGGAACATCAAACCGTACATTCCCACCAGCGTCAGGATCAGCCCCGGCGAAGGCAGCATCAGAACGGTGCTGGTTGTGGCGGTGATAGCGGAAAACGCCAGTGTCAGGCTAAGCAGAAAATAGGTATTGCGTAAAACTTTGTGCGTGCTGAGCAGGGAACTGCGGTCACGCGATGAAGTAATAATACGATCCATGAGTCACTCTCTTATGACAGATGTAATTGTTTGCCGAGTCTAGAAAAGACTGGCTTTGTAACAAAGTTGTTTTACCCATCTTTACTCATAAAGCAAGGGTACCAGCACAATATTTCCTGCGACGAAATGTGCTCCAGTCAGCATAAAGGGATTAATGTGAAGCAGAACCATATTGGTGTCTTATATGTCACTGAAATCTATTGCTATATAAATCTTTGGGCGCTAAGAGTGTAAACGCGTCGGCATACTATAAATGAATAAGGCGAAAAGGACATGAAACCACAACCACGTAATCATATTGCACTTTCCCTCCTGGCTGTCGGCATTCTGAGCGCATGCAGTGGCGCGTTTGCCGCAACCGTGCCAGCGGGGACTGTGCTGGCAGAAAAACAAGAACTGGTTCGCAACAATGGCAGCGAGCCCTCTTCACTGGACCCGCATAAAGTAGAAAGCGACGTCGAATTTAATATTATCAGCGATATCTTCGACGGGCTGGTGGCAGTCAGGAACGACGGTTCCATCGAACCGCGCCTCGCGGAAAAATGGGAGAACAAGGACAACACGGTCTGGGTATTCCATCTGCGTCCGGGCATCACCTGGTCAGATGGCACTGCCATCACCGCGAAAGATGTGGTCTGGAGCTGGCAGCGTCTGGTCGATCCGAAAACCGCATCGCCTTACGCCAGCTATCCCGGCAACATGCACATTCTGAATGCGGCGGAGATTGCATTAGGCAAGAAATCGCCTGATACGCTGGGGGTAAAAGCGCTGGATGATTCAACGCTGGAAGTCACGCTGACGCAGCCAACAGCCGCGTTCCTGGCGATGCTGGCGCACCCGTCGCTGGTGCCGGTCGATCCGGTGCTGATTAACCGTTTTGGCGATAAGTGGACCAAACCGGAGCATATCGTTACCAGCGGCGCGTATAAGGTTACCGATTGGGTGGTCAACGAACGCATCGTTGCCGAGCGTAACGCGCGCTACTGGAACAACAAACAGACGGTAATTAATAAAGTCACCTATCTGCCTATTAATGCCGAAACGGCGGATGTTAACCGCTACAAGGCGGGTGAAATCGATATTACTTACACCATTCCGGTGAATCAGTTCGCGCAGCTACAGAAAACGCTGGGCGATCAGGTACATGTCGCACCGCAACTGGCGACCTATTATTACGAGTTTAATACCACCAAAGCGCCGTTTAACGATCCGCGCGTACGCCGTGCGCTGAATATGGCGCTGGATAAGGACATCATCGCCGATAAAGTGATGGGGCAGGGGCAGCGTCCGGCATGGGTTATCAGCCAGCCGCAAATCGGCGGCGTGAAAATCGCGTCGCCGGATTATGCGTCATGGCCGCGTGAAAAGCGGATAGCCGAAGCGAAAAAGCTGCTTAATGAAGCCGGGTTCAACGCGTCGCATCCGCTGAGCTTCAATCTGCTTTACAACACCATGGAGACGCATCAGCGTATTGCCATTGCCGCCAGTTCGATGTGGAAGAAAAACCTCGGCGTGGAAGCAAAGCTGCAAAATCAGGAGTGGAAAACCATGCTGGATACCATGCATACCGGTAATTTTGATGCGGTACGCTACGCATGGATTGCCGACTATGATGATGCCGCGACCTTCCTGAATAACTTCCGTACCGGCGACAGCGAAAACACCAGCAAGTACAGCAATCCGGCCTATGACGAAGCGATGCAAAATGCGGCGAAAGCGAAAGACGTTGCTGAACGCGGGAAATACTACCAGCAAGCGGAAGATCTCCTCGGGCAGGATGTTCCGGCCATTCCGGTCTACCATTATGTGCGTACGCATCTGGTGAAACCGTGGGTCGGGGGTTTTGCGCCTGATAGTCTTGGTGTCTATCTGACAAAAGATTTGTACATCAAGAAACACTAAGTTTTGCCGGGAAGCGTGCTGAATAAACGATCATAACGCTGATATTTCAGACAAATAACACGTTTTTGATTGTTTTTCAGGCAAACAAACATTCTCAGGCTTTACAGACGACCCGGGGATGTTTATAGTGCGCCTCATTCCGGAAGTGTGGCCGAGCGGTTGAAGGCACCGGTCTTGAAAACCGGCGACCCGAAAGGGTTCCAGAGTTCGAATCTCTGCGCTTCCGCCAGATTAAACAAGGGGCTACCGAAAGGTAGCCCCTTTGTTTTTCTGGTTCCTGTCTACCCGCATGAGAAATTTTCCCTTCCCCGCGCTCATTTTCCTTTTATATCAGCGTGAAAAGGGATATCCAGCCATCAAGAAATTTCCACTTTTCTGCCGTAAATCCGCTCTTCCAGCGGCTGGAAAGCGCTTGTATCAGGGCTACTGTAAGCCGCTTCGTTGTTTAATCCACTCCTTATACCTGCCGGGTGACATGCCCATCACGCTAATGAAGGCGCGTCGAAAGGCCGTTTCGTCACTGTAACCGCATTCGCCGGCAATCTGCGCTAACGTTTTTCCCGGTTTTTCCAGCAGCACGGCTGCGTTTTCAATGCGCACCCGGGTGATAAAACGTTTGGGCGTTTCCTGTGACAATTCACCCATTTTCCTGTGCAACGTCCGTGAAGACATATTCAGTTGTTCGGCGAGTTGCTCAACGGAGATAGCGATGTTTTGGTAACGAACAATATTTTCGGCTTTGATAAGTAATGGATGCACCGAATTCAGAAATCCGCCGGGCGCGTAAATATGCTGTGAGAGTGGCTGGCTGTCAGCGACGGCCATATCTGCTGTCATTCTTGCCGCTTCATTGCCCAGTTTTTTTCGCACAATATGAATGACAAGATCCGCCCAGGATAACGGACCGCCGGTAGTAATCACATTTCCCTCTTCCGCCAGCGTCTTACCCCAGATGGGGTTGGCTGCAGGGTAGCGTTCACGCAACGTATGAAAAAGCCACCATGTTGTTGTGCACATCCTGCCGTTCAGCACGCCTGCCTCGGCAAGCACAAACCCTCCCGCACATACGCCCGCGACAATGCTTCCTTGCTGATAATGATGTTTAACCCACGCTGCGCCCGCTTTTACCGCCGCAAAATCCACCGGGAATTTGTTGGCATCAAGCCGCATACCGCTGGCAATAACCAGATCAAATGTCTCAGCGTGGCTAAACGCGCCGTCGCTTTCAATCAATCGCCCCTGCGCGTCAGCCACTGGTTTTCCGTCTGGTGTGATCACTTTAACCATGAAACAGGGCGCCGTAGCGTCAGCATGAGTGTTAAGGCCAGGGCTTTGCGAGATGACCTGGTTAGCCAGCCAGAACATGTCAGAGAGCCCAGCGATAGCCGATTTCATGCTGCCAGGCAGAGCCAGGAGTGCGATATGCATTTTTTTATTCGCCACAGGTTGTCAGATTTTACATGATATCTGTCATTTAAGACACTTCATACCCCCTTTATCCGGCCCTACACTGAGCCGCACGGATAGGCTGAAAGCTGTAGAACGGATGAAGATATGCACCTTCAATTACGAAATTTAAAACGCCTGGCATTCATCGGGTTACTCGCTGTTTTTTCCATCAGGCTGCATGCGGAGGAGCTTCCCATTAAAAATATTGTCCTGGTCCATGGCGCTTTTACGGATGGCTCGAGCTGGAATGAGGTGATAACTCGCCTCCAGTCCCTTGGTTACCATGTTACCGCCGTGCAAAACCCCCTGACCTCGCTGCGCGATGACGTTGCGGCAACCCGCAGAGTGCTGGAACGCCAGCAGGGAGGTGTCCTTCTTGTTGGCCACTCGTGGGGTGGAGCCGTCATTACCGAAGCGGGAAACTCAGCAAATGTTAAGGGGCTGTTCTACCTCTCGGCACTGGTGCCAGACAGCAATGAATCTGTTGCTGATGTACTTCAGCGGTTAAACGCCCCGATGGAAGGGATGCAGGCAGACGGTAACGGCTTTATCTGGCTGGATAACCCGAAGGTATTCCATGACGTGATGGCAAATGATGTGTCGCAGAAAAAGGCGGCGTTATTGGCCTCTGCACAGCAACCCATTGCTGCGGGCGCTTTTGCAGAGAAAGTGACGCAGGCGGCATGGCGAAACAAACCCTCCTGGTACCTTGTTACTGAAAACGATCGCGCACTTCCACCTGCGGTTCAGTCACGTTTTGCCAGTGCTATAGGTGCAAATACCACCCGGCTCAACGCCAGTCACATGTCGATGATATCCCACCCGGGAAAAGTAGCGGAATGGATAGATAAAGCAGCCCGGGGAATTCCTCCGTCCGGTCAATAAAGGTGAAATAGCGATGAAAATTCTACATATTGATTCAAGTATTAACCACGATGTTTCCATTTCCCGTCATTTATCATCCGTAGTTGTTAAGCAACTTACCTGCAGCGGGAAATACAGCGAAGTTATTTATCGTGATGTTGTAAAAAATGAAATTCAGCATCTTACAGCAGATATTGCTGCGGGATTCAGACCATTATCTTACACCGTAGCTGAAACAGCATTTGATAAGAGCGAACAATCACTTTCGCAACAACTCGTCACTGAGTTTCTTGACAGTGATATTATCGTTATTGGCGCACCGATGTATAATTTCTCCGTTCCCAGTCAGTTAAAAGCATGGCTGGACAGAATAGCGCAACCGGGAAAAACATTTAATTACACCTCTTCTGGTCCCATCGGTCTGGCTGGCGGTAAAAAAGTTATCGTTGTATCAGCGCGGGGTGGTTTTTACCATCACACTCCGCTTCAGAGCATGGATTTTCAGGAAAACTATCTGGCTTCGTTTTTTGGTTTTCTGGGAATCAGCGATATCGGGTTTATTCGTGCGGAAGGCGCCTCAAAAGGCGAGGAAATTAAACAACAAGGAATTTCCAGCGCAATTGCTTCTGTTAACGACACCCTGCAAAAATTTAATTTAGCATGAGGGAATAAGCAGGTGACATAGCGTAACCCTGAGAATCTCCTTAAAGTTTCTCAGGGTTTACGGTTTTTCTTAATCAAGAAAAATTCAATCTGATAGATTTCGCTTTATTTTTTTTACTTACAAAACGTCGAAAAGCATCTTCCGGCTCATCAATATTTTTGGATAACTTGAGGGAGATCTTTTTAAATTATTTATTGACGAGCCATAAGAAATAAATAAACGATCGATCGCCCCTTTTTTGATAGTTACCACCTATCGTAATGGTATTTTTTTAAGTTTATTCCGATCAATAACTAAGAGAAATCATTATCCTGCCGATATTTTTCTATGCCATCTGCGACTGCGCAGTTGGTGTGCTTATTAATTCACTAAGGAAAGACAATGAAAAACAAAGCTACCATAGTAAAGCCGACAGGTATAAGTATCAGAAATAAGATTATTTTTTCGTTCGGTATTCTGATCGTGTTACTGGCTTTCATCGCCGGAAATGCGCTGTATCGACTTGACGAAGCCAAAAATAAGATCTCAAAAATTGTCACGGAGGATTATCCCACCACGGCAATGGGCAATAATCTTATCAGAGATGTTAATACATCAACGATTCTGTTTCTCAATGCATTAATCGAAAAAAATCCGCAAAAGCAAAGCCAGTTAATGCAGGAAGTGACTTCACGATCGGAAAAAATCAACGAACTCTATAAACAACTCAACGCGGCGGCAGACGATGCAGCGTCCCAGGCGCTTTTAACCAATGTTACGGACATGCGAAAGCTCTATATCCAGTCGCGTAATAAGGTAATACAAAACGTTCAGTCAGATCCTGTTTCGGCGATTGAGGAATATACAAATAATACGCGTGAAAAAGAATTACAGTACATTGATAAAATTAACACCTTTATCAATCTCCAGCGAGATGAAATGCAATCGTCATATACTGATTTTTTGCATGATTACAGTACGTCAAAAATGGTCATGATCATTATCGCGATAGTTTGCCTGATTCTTGCTGCCACCATGGCGATCGTTATTTCACGTGCTATTGTTATTCCGATTAAACATGCGGTTGAGGCTGCTACGCGTATCGCCGCAGGCAATCTTGGGGAAGAAATAAAGGTGACATCAAAAGATGAAACCGGGCAACTGACCAGCGCGATTTCTCATATGCAGGATGAATTAATAAAAATTGTCACGGAAATACGAGGCGGAGCCGAAAATATTGCGACCGGCGCGTCTCAAATTATGGCCGGAACCCGTGATTTATCAGCCCGTACGGAAGAGCAGGCCAGCTCTATCGAACAGACTGCAGCGTCAATGGAGCAGATTTCCGCAACGGTAAAAAATACGGGCGATAATACGGCGAATGCGTCGCAACTTTCGGCGAGAGCGAGTGGTGCGGTGACGGATAACGGAAAGTTGATGGCTTCGCTAACGCAAGAGATCCAGAATATCAGCAGCTCAGCGGATAAAATGTCTGACATCATCAATCTGATTGATTCCATTGCCTTCCAGACCAATATCCTGGCGCTTAACGCTGCCGTTGAAGCGGCGCGCGCGGGTGAACATGGTAAAGGGTTTGCTGTTGTGGCGCAGGAAGTTCGCAATCTTGCCCAGAAAACGGCCAATTCGTCGAAGGAGATCAGGACCCTGATTGAGAACTCAACGCAGCAAAGCGTTCGAGGGCTGGAGATGGTACGCCAGGTAAACGGAAAAATGGATGAACTGGTACAAAATGTCGATAGCGTCACCCGTATTCTGAAAGAAATCGAGCAGGCCAGCCTTGAGCAAAGCGATGGTGTTCATCAAATTAATATCGCCATCGGGCAGATCGATACCACGACGCAGCAGAACGCCGCGCTTGTCGAGGAATCGGTTGCCGCTTCTGAAATGCTTAACGAACAGGCCAGAGTCATGCAAGATCTGGTCAGCGTATTCCGGATTCCACAACATGCCTGATAACGCAACACGTTGCCGGGTTAATTAATCTTCACCGGTGAAAGAGATCTGTTTCTTTCACCGGATCAGATTAAGGTCATTCTTAACGTACTTTTTTGGGGACCAGAGTGGCTATTACGTCATCATGCATGCGTGCATGCGTGCGTTTGCAAACGTGCTGCGCTTTAAAACAATCCTCTTATTCCCGGCGATGTGCGGCTTATTGCGGCTCGATTCGCCAGTGAGCGACAGGATATCCCCTGTGAAATATCCTGCCCCACGGTTTATTTTTTCAGCAGACGAGGCAACTGGTTCTCCAGTTCCAGCACGCAGGCATCCATCATTTTTTGTGTCTCTTCGCTGACTTTCGCGTAGTTATTTGCTTTCCAGTCGTTTAACGGTGCGGTTTTCACCGTCGGTGCGCATTCAGCAATCACATAAGTACTGAATGCATTGCCGCCTTCCGGACGTTTGTAAAATTTAACCCGATAGGTGAGATCGTAATTGCTGTTGCTGGTCGACATATCGGTATAAATCAGTGACCACTGCGACGCTGCAATAAAGAGGGGCTGCGTGTAAGCGTAACCGCCGCCATTTTTTTCCAGCCAGTCGTGAATTTTGGCTTCCGCTTTCGGCGCTAAATAGCGGGAGGTCGGTTCAGGCAGGGTATCGATGGTGTTCCCTTTATAAGTATTTTTATCGAACGAGTTGCTGCTGATGCCGCCGCCAAGTATAGCGCCCACAACCGCAAGCCCCATACCGGTGCCGGAGTGCGCCGGAGAGACTTCCCGCAATTTAACGTCAGGATAGAGATTATTGTTCATCTCGGCGGGGCTGAAGATGGTAGCGACATCGACTTTGCTGCCGTTGCTTGCGGTCACTGCATGTGACGTCGTATTGGTTGCGCAGCCGCTTAACAAAGCTGCGGATAAAGTACCGGTAATCAAAAACTGAATTTTCATGTTTTCCCTTTCTCTATTATTAAAATTAACGCGCGTAAATCGTTTTGCTTATTAAATCGCCCGGCGAGGTTTCTCAATACGGAATCGCGTTATCTAATTAGCGGCAGCCACACTAAAATCTTTATAAGAAATTTTCGTTAAGTTTTATTTTTGGTTAATTATTTTAGTGGCAAAATAGCACGAATAGCTAAGATCCGATCCAGCGTGTCAGTATAGGCACACTATAAAATTCGCACCCAAAGCCAAACTCACAAATGTAATGGCTATTTTCCAGATATATTAATTGTTGTTATTTTTTGTCTTTAGTAAGATCCTTAAAAAGGAAAATTAAAACATACTCATTGATTAATTTGCTTTATGGCAGGGATGACACCACCGTTGAATTACATTCGTAGTTCGGCTCTTTTTTTATTACTCGCGTTTACGGCACAGGCGGCGCCATTATCTCCGGCAGACCGTGACGCTGTCCGTCAACAGCAGGAACAGCTGCTTCGTCAGAGCCAGCAGCAACGTGATGAACTGGAGCGCAGCACCACGCTGCCGCGCTCAGGCCAGAGTACGTCTGCCTCTCAGGCCGGTGGCCCCTGCTTTGCTATTCACACCATCACCCTTTCCGGCGTGACGCTTATCAGCGAAAAAGCACAACAGAAACTGACTGCGCCCTGGCAGAACCAGTGCCTGAATATGGCGAAAATAACCGAACTGGCCGCCGCGATTTCCGACTGGTATATCAGCCGGGGATATATTACCAGCCGCGCTTTTCTCACCGAGCAGGATTTATCGCACGGCGAATTACGCATTGTCGTGCTGGAAGGAAAATTACGCCATATCCGCCTGGAGGGGGAATCGCCGCGCATGTTGAAAATGGTTTTCCCCGGTCTGGAAGGGAAAATCCTTAATCTGCGGGATATCGAACAGGGGATGGAACAAATAAATCGTCTGCGGCGCGAACCGGTGCAGATCGACATCGTCCCCGACAGTGAACCGGGTTATTCCAGCGTGAATTTAACCGCCACGCCGGAATTTCCGTTAAGTGCTTCTGTTTCACTGGATAACAGCGGGCAGAAAAGTACCGGTGACGATCAATTAAATGGTTCGCTGACCGCCAGTAATTTGCTGGGGCTGGCGGAACAGTGGCAGGTGAGCGGCGGGCGCAGCAGCGATTTTGCCACCGGCTATGACGCGCAAAATTTTCAGGCCGGGTTCAGCATGCCGTACGGTTACGGCCTGCTCGATTACAGCTATGCATGGAGCAACTACCGCACCACCCTCATCAATCTGGGCTTTCCGTGGATCTCCACCGGTGACACCAGAACGCACCGCCTGAACGGTTCGTGGGTGGTGTTCCGCAACGGCGATATTAAAACCGCATTTACCGCCGGAATCACACAGCGCGCCTCGCGCAACTGGCTCAACGACGCGCCGCTGGTCAGCAGCACGCGCAATCTCTCCAGCCTGCAACTGGGCATCAGCCATACGCAGAAAATAGTGGGCGGCGTGGCGACCTTCAACCCGACATTCAGCCACGGCATGCCGTGGTTTAACGCTGAAACCGACGAAGGCAAAAGTGGCGATGAACCCCGCGCGCAGTTCCGCAAAGGGAGCCTGAGCGCCAGCTTCCAGCGCCCGCTCAGCGCCGATATCGTCTGGCTGACCAGCCTGTATGCGCAGTGGTCGCCGGACAGGCTCTACGGCAGCGAACGCCTGACGCTCGGCGGCGAAAGCTCGGTGCGCGGTTTTAAAGAGCAATACCTTTCCGGCGACAACGGCGGTTACTGGCGCAACGAACTCAACTACGTGCTGTTCACTTTGCCCCTGTTCGGGCAGATCAGCGCCACGGCGGCGGTGGATGGCGGCTGGCTGGAAAAAGACCGGCTCGATCGCTACGCCTCCGGCACGCTGTGGGGCGCGTCAGCAGGGCTTGGCAGCGCCGGACGCGGGTTCGCCAGCCAGATCTCCGTTGGCACACCGTTGCATTACCCCGACTGGCTCGCCCCCGATCACGTCAGTGTTAACTGGCGCGTTGCTGTCACGTTTTAAGGATCAAGACGATGAAGACTGACAAACCGGTTCGTTTTTCCCAGCGTGCTATCAGCTGGTTGATTATCAGCCTGCTGGTCTGGCAGCCGGTAGCGCCCGCGTTTGCTGCGGCGATCACGCCGACAGGCGGCACCAGCATGGATAAAGCGGGCAACGGCGTGCCGGTGGTCAATATCGCCACCCCGAACGGGGCGGGCATCTCGCACAATCAGTTTCATGACTACAACGTCGGCAGCGAGGGGCTGATCCTCAATAACGCCACCGGGCAACTGACGCAGACGCAGCTTGGCGGGCTTATCCAGAACAACCCGAACCTGCGCGCCGGGCAGGAAGCGAAGGGCATCATCAACGAAGTGACCGGCGGCAGCCGCTCGCAGTTGCAGGGCTATACCGAAGTAGCGGGCAAGGCGGCGAATGTGATGGTCGCCAACCCGTATGGCATCACCTGTAACGGCTGTGGGTTTATCAACACGCCGAACGCCACCCTGACGACCGGTAAACCGCAATTCGATAAGGCGGGCAATCTCTCTGCACTGGAAGTGACCAAAGGCACCATTACCGTGGAAGGGCAGGGGCTGAACGCCAGCGGCAGCGATGCGCTGGCGCTGATTTCCCGCGCCACCGAAGTGAACGCCGCCATTCATGCGAAGGACTTAACCGTGACCACCGGGGCCAACCGGGTGGATGCCAGCGGAAAAGCGACAGCGATTGCCGGAGAGGGTGCAGCGCCGGTGGTGGCGGTGGATACCGGCGCGCTCGGCGGCATGTACGCCAACCGCATTCATCTGGTGTCCACCGAGAAAGGGGTCGGCGTCAACCTCGGCAACCTGACGGCGCGTCAGGGCGATATCACGCTTGATGCGAACGGCAAAATGGTGGTGAAAGAGAGCATTGCCGGCGGCGCGCTGATGGCGAAAGGCGACAGCGTCACCCTGAGCGGCAGCCACAAAGCGGGAGGCGATATTGCCGTCACCGCCGCGCAGGATGTGGCGCTGAATCACGCCACGCTGGCCGCCGACGGCAAACTGACGCTCAGCGGCGCGGGCAACACCACCCTTGTAGACAGTTCGCTCACCAGCGGTGGAGAGATGTCGCTTGGCGGGAAACAGCTCACCAGCGATGCTTCCACCCAGGCCAATGCCGCAGGGAATACCACGCTGAAGGCGCAGACCCTCACCCAGCAGGGAACACTGGTTGCCGGTGGTGACATGACGATACTGGCTGACAGCGCCACGCTGGACGGTACTCAGGCAGCGAAGGGGACGCTCAGTGTCGAAGCAAAAAACCTGCGCCACGGCGGTAAATCAGCGGCGACCCGTATTACGCTTAGCGCACCGGAAAGCCTCACCAACAGCGGTACGCTGGTGGCGGATACGCTGGATCTCGGCAGTACCCACATCAGCAATAGCGGCCTGTTGCAGGGGACGCAGGCGTTGAACCTGCACACCGGGCTGCTTGATAACCTCGTCGGCGGCACACTCTACTCTGCGAAAGACCTGACGCTTGCCATCCCGCAACTGAATAACGGCGGCCTGATCACCACCGATGGCGACCTGTATCTGCACGGCGATGCGCTGACCAGCGACGGCGAACTTAATGGCGTTAACCTGTTCAGCGATTACCACAGCCTGAGCAACAACGGCCGTCTGCTGGCGGACGGGCAGTTAACCCTCGCGGCGGACAGCATCCGCAACAATGGTCTGGTAGCAGCAAACACCACCGGCGTGACGGCAGACATCCTCGATAATGCGGGAACCCTGCAGGGTAATGATGCCCTGACGCTGCAAACGCAGAACACCCGCAACAGCGGGATGCTGGCGGGCGGAAATGCGCTGGATCTCAGCGGGCAGGCGCTGATTAACAGCGGCCTGCTGGCCGCGAAAAGCCTGACACTCAACAGCAGTGACATCACCAACAGCGGTACGCTGCAGGGCACCAGCCTGCTGACTGCCACGGGCAGCACACTGACCAACCAGCAGAATGGCCTGCTGCTGAGTAACGGTGCGGTCACGCTGAAAAACGATCATCTCAATAACGCCGGGCAGATGCAGGGCGGCACGCTCGATCTGGCGACCGGCGAGTGGCTGAACAGCGGCACGGCGCTCGGGCAAAACGGGCTGAATGCCACGGTCAGCGGCACGCTGGATAATCAGGGTAGCGTGGTCAGCCTGCAGGCGATGACGCTGAACGCAGACAACAGCAACAGCGGCACGCTGATGGCGAAAGTGCTGGCGCTGCACGGTGATTTACGTAACAGCGGCCTGATTCAGGGGACTGATGGGCTGAACTGGCAGGGCACCAGCTTTACCGGCACGGCTGACGGACAGATGCTCAGCGGCGGCAGCCTGACATTACAGGGCTCCACGCTCGACAATCAGGGGCGGATGCAGGGGCGCAACCTGACCGCCACAGCCGACAGTTGGCGCAACGGCGGCACGGTGCAGGCGCAGGATTCCCTGAACGCCACGCTTGGTCGTTCGCTTGATAACCAGGGGCAGATGCTGAGCCAGGGCGGGGCCGCCATCAGCGCCGCGCAACTGACCAACGACGGCAAACTGGCAGCAAAAGATCTCACTGTGACCGCGCCGGATATCGCCAGCAACGGCATCCTGCAGGGTAACAGCAGCCTGACGATCGCCACGCAACATTTATTTAATGGCGGCAACGGCCAGTTAGTGAGCGGCAGCGGGCTGAACCTGAATCTTGATAGCTTCAACAATCAGGGGCTGCTGTACGTACAGGATGGCCTGACGCTGACCGGCAATACGTTGATCAACGGCGGCAGTCTGGAAACCGGCGCGCTGGATGTCACCGCAGGCAGCCTCGATAACAGCGGCACGTTGCTGGCGCATAACCATGCCACGCTACAGGCGGACCAGCTTACCAACAGCGGTAATCTCATTGCCGACACGCTGGCGCTGACGGGCTCCCGCATCACCAACAACGGGCTGATGCAGGGCACGCACGGCCTGACGCTGAATGCGGACACCCTCACCACCACCAGTGGTTCGCGCACGCTGAGCGGCGGCGATTTCACACTGAACGCCGGGCAACTGTCCACGCAGGGCACTTTACAGGGCGGGCAGGTCAGCGTCACGGCAGATGACTGGACGCTCAGTGGCACGTTGCTGAGCCAGGGCAATTTAACGGCAACTGTCGGCAACACCCTGAACCTGCCGGGCGCACTGCAAAGCCAGGGGGCGATGACGCTCGTCGCGCAGACGCTGAACAATGACGGCCAGGTGTTAAGCGCCGGGGATATCACCCTGCACGGGCAGCAATTCACCAATAACGGCACCGTACAGGGCAACACGCTGACGGCGCACGAAGCGAGCATCACTAACCCCGGTACACTCACCGGGCTTAACAGCCTGACGCTGGATAACCGCCAGGCAACTGCGGCATTGCAGGCGCGGATGGCGATGGCAACGCCGCAACTGGCGCTGATCAATAGCGGTTCGCTGCTGTCGCAGGGCGCGCTGGATATCACCGCCGGTACGGTGAATAACACCGGCATCTGGCAGGGCAACAGCATCCTGCTGGCGGCGCAGTCGCTGGATAACAGCGGTGCCGTGCAGAGTGCCGGGGCGCTGAACTTCCGGCTTACCGGCGACCTGAATTCCGCCGCAGGCAGCAAAATGACTGCCATGGGCACGGCTGCGCTGCAGGCCTTATCGCTGACGAACAACGGGCTGTGGGCAGCGAAAAACCTGACGCTTAGCGGCGGGACGCTGAATAACAGCGGAGCCATCAGCGGCAGCGACGGCCTGACTGCCACGCTGAACGGGGATATCACCCAGCAGAGCGGCGGCTCGCTTGCCAGTAACGGGGCGCTGAACCTGTCGGCGGCGTCGCTCGATAATGCCGGTAACGTACAGGGCGGCGATGTCACGCTTGCCGCCGCGACGCTGACCAACCGCAGCGGCGCGCAGGCGTTAAGCGCGGGCACGCTGACCCTGACCACGCCGCAACTGCTTAACGACGGGCTGCTGCAGGGGGCGGGTGAAACCCGTGTTGATGCGACCGCACAGGCGCTCAACGAGGGCAAGCTGCTCTCCGGCGGGCAACTGACGCTCACCACACCGCAGTACAGCGGCGCGGGCTGGTTACAGGCCAGCAACCTGATGCTGAATGCGACAAACAACAACGGCAGCGGCACGCTGCTGGCCGGGCAGATGACCCTCACTGGCGATACCTTCACCAATCAGGGGATGACACAGGCAGATAACCTGACGCTGAATTATCGCCAGCTCACCAATAACGGCACACTGCTTGGCACAAACCAACTGACGCTGAACGCCACGCAGGTGAATCAGTCCGCCAGCGGCAAGCTGTTCAGCGGCGGCGATCTGTTTGTCGGCGCGACCGGGCTGGACGCGCTGGGGCAGGTGGTGGCGCTCGGTAATCTGACGCTGCAACTGACCAATGCTTTTACTGGCAAAACCACGCTGGCGGCGGGCAAAACCCTGACTGTTTCCAGCAACGGGGCGATCGATAACCAGAGCGTGATGCAGGGCCAGGCGGTGAATCTCAGCGCGGGCGGCCAGTTGACCAACAACGGGCAAATCACCACCGGTAGCGCGGCCAGCACCTTAAGCGGCAGCAATATTGTGCTGAACGGCAACAGCGCGATTCAGGGCGGCGGCGATGTGGCGCTGGTGAGCCGGGGAGGAATTACGGCGAACGGCTTTGCCGGGACGCTCGGTAGCCTGACGCTGAACGCGCCGGGCGCCATTATCAACACCGCGCTGCTGTATGCGGCAAACAACCTGGCGCTGTATGCCAACAGCATCACCAACCAGCGCGGCGATATGCTGGCGGGTAACAATCTGGTGCTGCAACGGGACGCGGCGGGGAATGCCAACAGCGAGGTGATCAACACCTCCGGCAGTATTGAAACGCGAAATGGCGATATCACCATTAAGACCGGGCATCTGCTGAATCAGCGGGATGGTTTAACAGTAAATACGGTAAAAACTACGGCCCAGGTCATTCCAGGGGTCGGTGATCCTACCTTGAGCGTACATTATTCACTGCTTCCTACGGGAAGTTATGGGTACTACACGGTTAAAAATGCTGTGGAAGGCAACAACTGTGCAGGAGCTGATGGTGGGTGTTCTGTATGGATAGAAACGACTTATCACTATGCGCCGTTCGAAGGATATGACACCCAAAAATTTGTTTTAAGTGAAACCCGGACGGATGTCAGCAGTAGTGGCGGAAGCGCACGTATCGCGTCAGGCCGGAATGCGGTGATTTCGGCAGGTGTGCTGGACAATAAAGCCAGCGATATACTCAGCGCGAATAATTTGTTATTGCAGGGGACGCAGCTTAATAACCAGAGCTGGCAAAACAGCACCTCTGCAGACGTTCTTGTTTACAAATATGGGACGGGGAACCAGGTTACTTATGCGGAAGATGCGATTCCGGATGGCGGCTTAAAGAATAAAAACGATAAATATCAACAATATGTACAAGACATCGCTTATACCCTGACCGGGCACGAAATACAGACAACACAGGGCCAGCTTTACCGTGCGGTGATTCAGGCTGGTGGTAATGTTAGCGCGAATTTCAGCAACAATATCAGTAATACCAACACCACGGCTCACACCGGTGGTGTTACAGGAACCATCATTGCCCCGTCACTGAATACCCTGAGCAATCAGGGTATCGGCGGTAGCGTGGCGAAACAGGCGCTGGCCGCAGGGCCGGTCGCGGTGAATTCCCCGCAGTGGCAGGATCAACTGCAAAATGCGCTGCAACAGATTAACGGCGGCAGCGGGCTTGATAACGGCGCGGCGCTGGCAACGCCGGGCAGCCAGCAGAAAGGCAATGCCAGCCTGGGCAATAGCGGCAGCCTGGCCAGCGCAGGCGTGACCACGGCAGCGCTGAAAAACACCGGCACGACACCGCAGCAGGGCAAAACCGTCGATACCAGCGCTTACCCGCTGCCGACCGGCAATAGCGGTTATTTTGTGGTCACGGATAACCCGAAAAGCCCTTATCTCATCACCGTAAACCCGAAACTCGACGGCCTGGGGCAGTTGGATCCGGCACTGTTTGGCGATCTGAATAAGCTACTTGGCATCACCCCGGCCGCCGCGCCGCGTGAAACCAATCCGACGTATACCAACGAGACGCAGTTCCTCGGTTCGTCGTATATGTTAGGCCGCCTCAACCTGAACCCCGATTATGACTACCGGTTCCTCGGCGATGCGGCGTTCGACACGCGCTATGTCAGCAATGCGCTGCTGAACCAGACCGGCAGCCGCTACCTGAACGGTATGGGTTCCGATCTTGCGCAAATGCAGTATCTGATGGATAACGCCGCCAGCGCGCAGCAGTCGCTTGGGCTGTCGTTCGGCGTGGCGCTCACCGCGGATCAAATCGCTTCCCTCGACCACAGTATTTTGTGGTGGGAGAGTGCGACGATTAACGGCGAGACGGTGATGATCCCCAAACTTTACCTGTCGCCGAAAGACGTCGCGGTGAACAACGGCAGCGT
Source organism: Kosakonia sacchari (assembly GCA_900109485.1). Classification (GTDB taxonomy): domain Bacteria; phylum Pseudomonadota; class Gammaproteobacteria; order Enterobacterales; family Enterobacteriaceae; genus Kosakonia; species Kosakonia sacchari_B. The sequence goes on from FOAY01000003.1 coordinate 430,649, forward strand.
GATCGCCGGGAACAACGTCAGCCTTGACGGTGGCAACGTCACCAACATCGGCAGCACGCTGCTGGCGCGTAACGATCTCAGCGTCAACAGCAGCGGGCAGATAACCAACAGCAATGATGCGCTGCTGAAAGCGGGCGGCAACGTTGATCTCAGCGCCATTGGCGATATCAGCAACATCAGCTCCACCATCAGCGGCAAAACCGTGGCGCTGGAGAGCGTGGAGGGCAGCATCAACAACCTGACGCTGGCCGATCAGTATGCGCTCAACACGCAGGGTAAATCGGGTTCGGTCAGCATCAGGGACACCACGCTTGGCAGCATCGCCAGCATTACCGCGACGGATGGCCTGTCGCTGGTGGCGGACAAGGACATCACCTTTACCGGTGCGACGGCCTCAGCGGGTGGCGCTCTGTTGATGGACGCTGGCGGCAATATCGCCGTTAATGCCATCCAGAAAAATGAGGCTTACAGCCAGTCCGGTTTCCGCAATCTCACGGATACCGGCCGCTCCACCGTCGGTTACCAGGGCAGCAGCATTGCCGCGGGCGGCAATCTGGCGATGCAGGCGGGCAACAATCTGACGCTCAGCGCCAGCAATGTCAGCGCCGGGAAATCGGCACAGTTGTCGGCAGGCAACGATCTGAACCTCGACGCGCGGCAGACCAGCAACGCCAGCCGCAGCGGCAAAAGTGAAAATCACAGCACCGGCGTCGATCGCACCACGGTCAGTGCCGGTGACAATCTGTTGTTGACGGCAGGCCGGGACATCAATTCGCAGGCCGCCGGGCTGGCGGCAGAGCAGCAGGTCGGCATGCAGGCAGGACGCGATGTCAATCTGCTGGCGGAAGCCACCACCCAGGGCGACAGCTACAAAGCCAGCAAGAAAACGGTCATTAACGAGCAGGTCCGCCAGCAAGGCACCGAGATTGCCAGCGGCACCGACACCACGATTATCGCCGGGCGCGATATGAATGCCGCAGCGGCGCAGGTATTGGCAAAAGGTGATGTCGGGATTTCTGCCGGCCGCAATCTGACTCTGACGACCGCGACCGAAAGTGATTACGACTACTTTGAAGAGTACAAAACCAAAAAAGGTTTTCTGAGCAAAAAAACGACACACACCATCAGGGAAAACAGCTCGACCAATGAACTGGCATCACTGGTGAGTGGCGATAATGTCTCTCTGCAGGCGGGCAATGATCTGCTTGTCAGAGGATCAGCCGTCACGGCGAGCGGTGATATCGCGATTAAAGGGGGAAGCGATGTCACCATTGATGCCGCAACGGAAAACGCCAGCAACTACAGCATGAAGAAAACCACCAAAAGTGGGATTTTCGGCGGCGGGCTGGGCATCACCATTGGTTCGCAGTCATCCAAAGAGACGCGCAAAGGGGCGCAGGTTACGCAAAGCGATTCGCGCAGCATCATTGGTACTTCTGCGGGCAACATTATCATTGAGGCCGGTGATAAAGCGAAGCTGGTAGCAACCAATATGGTTGCCGGACGGGATGCGGCAGATACCACCCGTAAAACCGGACATATCGATGTGAAAGCCAGCGATATTGAGATCGTGGCGGGCAAAGATGTGGTCAGCGGTTCAGTGAAACAGGAGAGCAAAAGCAGCGGTATTGGGATCTCGCTCTCTAACCCGATTATCGACACGGTTCGCAATCTCCGCGATATCGTCAAAATGGGCGGCAGTGGCATCACGCAGGCGAAAGCGCTCGCCGGGGAAGCGGCCGCTGCAGCGTTTGATATTTCTGGTGGGGGAATGCAGGCAGCATTACCGATCACTTACGGTAAATCCTCTTCCAGTAGCGAAATGCACTACACCGGCGAATATGCCGTGGGGAATACCCTGACCTCTGCAGGGAACGTTCAGTTGTCGGCAACCGGTGCGAAAGGTAACGGCGATGTGCTGATTAGTGGCAGTAAAATCAGCGCGAAAGAAGCGGCGATTATCGAAGCACAACGCAATGTGGACATCATTCCGTCCACCGATACGCAGGTCAGCAGCAGCAAATCCAGCAGTAAGAGCTGGAGTGTGACGGATGCACTTCCGGGCGCAGGTTCGGTGATTCGAACCGTCAGCGGTGGCCCGAATCACGGCGCCAGCGTCCTGCCATTCAGCTACAGCAAAGCAAACAGCAACGAGAGCAGCCAGACAACGGCGCAGACCGGCAGCCAGATAACCGCGAATGATATTTATATCAACAGCAAAGACGGCCATGTGAATATCTCCGGCAGTTCACTGGCGGCAATCAATGATTTGATGCTGTCAGCTGAAAACGGGGATATCACTGTCAGTACCGGTAATAACCATGTCGTGAAAGAGAGTTCCGGCAGCCAGACGCAAATTGGTTCGCTCGGCGGCGATGGTTACAGCGGGACGGTGGGCTGGAACAATAATAAATATGCCTCCGAACTGGATCGTAACCAGCAAAGCACACTGCGCAGCCAGATTGCCAGCCGTGATGGCAATGTGAGTCTGCAGGCCGGAAAAGATGTGGCGATTGATGGCGCAGACATCAGCGCCGGGAAATCGGTCACGCTTGGTGGGGAAAACGTGCGTCTGGACGTCAGCGAAGACAGTCTGAAAACGCACAGCGAATCCTCTAATACGCAATACGGCGTGAAAGCCTCGGTATCGGGCTGGGCTGTTACGGCGGTACAGGCGGCGGAGAATGCGGCACGTGCTACGGAAGAGAACCGCGATCCCCGTCTCTCCGCCATCTATGCTGCGCAGGCAGGGCTGAGCGTTGCCACGGAAACCGTCCTGTCGGACATGAATCCGTCGGCATTCAAAGTCAGTGTTGACGTGACTGCCGGTTCGTCAAAACAGCAACAGGATTACAGCAGCCAGCAGCAACAGGGCAGCACCATTAAAGCGGGCGATACCGTCAATATTAAAGCTCGCCAGGACATTGAAGGTGCGGGCGTCAGTATTGCCGCGAAAAATATCAACCTTGATGCCGGGCGCGATATCACGCTTACCACGGCACAGGATATGGAGAAACTGAAAACCCGCGCCAGCGGCAATCAGATTTCCGCAGGAGCGGGGTTTTCATTCGGTGGTTCACAAAATGGTGTCACCATCCAGGCGGGGGCAAGCACTTACAGCAACAAAGAGGATGGCAGCACTCTTACTCATCACAACAGCACCCTCACCGCTGAGCAAAACCTGACCGTTACCAGCGGGCGCGATACCACGCTGAAAGGGACAGAACTTAAAGGTGACAAGGTTGCTGTTGATGTGGGCCGCAACCTGACTATCGCCAGCCAGCAGGATACGGATGAGTATGCCAGTAAGTCGGCTTCTGGTGGTGTGAGCGTCAGTGTCTGCGTTCCTCCTATCTGTGCGGGGAATGTGGTGCAGGGTAGCGTTACCGCGGCTGGCGGGAAGATCACCAATGACTACAAATCGGTCATTGATCAAAGCGGCATTTATGCGGGCAAAGGCGGTTTCGATATTTATGTGGGTAATCACACCCAGCTCGACGGAGCGGTTATCGCTTCTGAAGCCGATGCCGGTAAAAACCGTCTCGATACCGGAACGCTGGGCTGGAGTGATATCCACAACAAGGCTGAGTCAGGCGGCAGTCAGTTTGCTGTCAGTGTCTCCGGCGGCGCTAATAATGGAGAGAATGGTAATCTGCAACCCGCGTCAACCGGGCTGCCGGGAACGTCACTGGCCAGCGTGTCCGACAGCGCCAGTAGCACCACGCACAGTGCGGTGGCTGCTGGCGATATCATCATTCGCGATAAAGACAAGCAACAGCAGGATATTGCCGATCTGAGCCGCGATACTGCCGGTGCACACAAGGCGCTGGAGAACAATTTTGACAAGGGCAAAATTCAGGATCAGTTAGACATTCAGACCCAGGCCGTTGCGTTGGGTACCCAGGCGATGGATGCCTGGCGGCAGAGTCAGTTGGACGAGGGTAAAAAGAAAATCCGCGCGGATATGGAGGCGAACGGTGAACTGGATGGCCTGACGGAACAGCAGATTGATGACAAAATCGCGGGTTCTGCACAGTATAAAGAGGTCGATAAGGAATACGGCGTCGGCAGTGATTTCTGGCGTAACGGCACTGCGCTGACGGGGCTACTGGCGGGGGCGCTGGGTGGAAATGTCACTGGCGGGATGGCGGCAGGCGCAGCACCGTATGTGGCAGGGCTGATAAAAAGCGTCACCGATGGTCATAAAAGCGCGCGCATTGCACTACATACCCTGGCGTCAGCAGTGCTGGTGCAGTTGCAGGGCGGCAATGCTGCTGTCGGAGCGGCAGGTGGTTTTATCGCGGCGTCGAGTTCAGAAGCGCTGTCGCTGGCGTTTTATAACAAAGAGCCGGATAAGCTGTCACCGGATGAAAAAACGGTGATAGTGAACCTTGTGGCTGCGCTGGGTGCGGCAGGCGGTAGCGTGGCTGCAGGGAACAGCAGTGGTATCGGCGGCGGAGCAAATGCGGCACGGGTGGAGGTTGAGAACAATACTTTTCTGATAAGCCTCCATCCTGATGCCTATCAGAATGAATTTAAGAAAAGTGGCGACCCACTTTACCGACTGACTGATAAATATGAACAGGAAGTACGGGAACATGCTGAAGCTGGTGATCCCGTAGCAATACAGGAATTACATAATCTCGAAGAGGCGAAAGAAAACGCTAAAGCAGCTATTGCTCTTTATGGCGTCCTTGCTGGAGGTTCCACCGCGCTTGCTGCTACTCCCGAGCTGATTGCCCTTGTCAGGGCGACTGCCAGTAGTTGCGCGGGAAACCCGGTGCTCTGTGCTAATGAAGTTAGTATATGGATAGCAGAAATGGCTGTCGGGGATGCGCTTCCGGCAGGTCTGACAGCCGCGACGGTCAGTAAGATGTCGGTAGCTGAACTGTCAGAGCTGAAGGCGTTGATGGCTGTTGAGAAACAGACGGGCCAGAAAGTCAGTGCGGAATCACTTGAAACGGTAATGTTTAACTCTGGCGGAAAGGGGAACTGGACCAAGGAGCTTAATAATCCACAGCCTAATAAAATTTATCCGGTTGATGGAAATAAAATCTTTAAAACTGATGAATTAGGCCGTACGTCAAGTGTTGAAGCAAACCTCTCGCTGATCACAAATGATCGTAATACGTACCAGCAATGTAAAACAGGTAAATGCGGACTAGATAGTGATGAAGGAGGACATTTAATTGCATCTATTTTTAATGGTCCGGGAGAAAAAATAAATATTGTTCCTATGGATGCAAACCTAAATAAAGGTGAGTGGAAGAAAATGGAGAATTACTGGGCTAATGAGCTTAAGTCTGGTAATTCAGTTAATGTAAAAATAAATCCTGTTTATATTGGTGAAAGCCAGAGGCCAGTCAGTTTTGATGTCGTTTACTCTATCAATAATGACCGACCTGTGGTAAAAAACATTAATAACATGCCAGGAGGAGTGAAATGAGCGAATTAGATATATTTCATAATAGAATTGGTCAGTTATTGGTCGATGCAGGGCCAGCTGACGCAACAAAGATAATCGTTTGTGCCAAGCTGTCTCTGGATGGAGAGTCATGTGAGTATGAGTATGACTATATTGATTTCAATGGAAAAAAAAATTGGTTTGTCCCGGATGGATTAGCCAGTCATAATCTTCGAATATTACTAATAGAAATGAGGAATGCATATGTTAGGAATAATTTGACCAACGGTAAATCTGGGTGGAATGAATGTAAAATAATAGTTGATATTAAGAGTGGTAAAATAAATATCGACTTTAAATATGAAAATTAATGACAAATTCGCCTACAGTTAGTTAGATTTTTCGCCCTGATATGCATTGTTCGCTGTCAGGGGAGATTTGTTTTTGCCGCGCCTGAGGAGGTTATTGCATTGGCTAAAGACATGGGGGGCGATGTATTGGGCGGCCCGTATAAATATCTGGCTGGCTTGATTATAAACCCAGCGTAACCTGGATCAGGGGGTTGCACCATTATCCAGGAGTACTGGTAGTACAATATTTACCATGCTCGTTTTTAAATGTACCTGGAGGAACTGCATAGGCAACCAATGGACTTGTTTAATCCCTGAGAAATACTGAGTAATTACCCTCTAACGATGCGACGAAAAGTATTGCAGAAGTTAATGTCTGGAAAGATGATAAAGCATTAAATAATTATTTTTCTGGAGCACAAATTGGTGACGGTATTTTTGAAAATAGTACATATATATTAACCTTCGCAAAAGGTAGGACGTGGTACGAAACCGTATCACCTATAGGTAAGTGGAAATGAGTATGGACGTAATTAAATTTGATGGTTCTCAAATAAACAGTAAGGCTGATTTTCATCAGATTATTGCCGAAAGTTGGATTTTGGCCCCTATTATGGCCGTAACGTCGATGCACTTTGGGATATGTTAAGTACGGGAATGGCTGGTGGGATGGTTATTGTTTGGGAAAATTCAGAACATTCAAAACAGAGAATGGGTGACGATTTCGACCTAATCATCAGTGTCTTTGAACAAACAAAGCAACGATATTTAGGGAAAGGCAATGATAACGTTTTTGACTATGTGCTCAACTGACTGAAATAACATGCTTTAGTCTATCTCTTATCGATAATTGTCAATCGCGTATGTGGTGGGATTGATTAAAAATGCCATTGATAGGCATAAAGGCGCGTGTATTTTATTGCATACATGCCAGTACAGTGGCGCGGAGGTGCCTGGAACAAATGTGGCATCGGTGCCGGGAGGGGCATTCGATCTGCGTTGCCTGAAACGTTATATCTCACGTGAAGTCTATACAATCCTGCGGAATCAAACCTGGCAGATTAACAGTACTTAAATAATGACTTGACTCTTAGAAGGTCGTACAAGGAAGTCAATATACATGCCATTAGTGGCCGTCTTTCCTTGAATCACATGCGCTGGAAGGCAGCATGAGCCGTCGTGGTAACTGTCACGACAACGCGGTTGAAGAAATTTTTTCCAGTTACTGAAAAGTATGAACGGGTAAAGAAAAAGATCTACGGTACTTGGGAAGAAGCTCGCAGCGATATTTTTGATCACATCGAAATGTTTTATAGCAGTAAGCGGTTGTATGGTTTGAGTGCTCAGATGTCAATGGCGGAGTATTAACATAAATATTATTAACGGCTCGAAATTATCTATATTATTCATGGCGATTAATATCGATTTATTACGACTATACCGAAAAATGGAGTAACTAAGTGATGTTCATAGAAAATAATCCTGATGAAATTGAGTTGCTCTCTTTTTTTGAAAGTGAACCTGTTTCGTTTAAACGAGAAAATGTTAGTTTTTTATATACTGCAAAAAACCAATATGGTCTTAGCGTTTATTTTTCTTTTAGTATTGTTGAAGGTTGGATTCAATACTCAATGAAACTACATGATAACGAAATATCTCATGCTTGTATTGATGGCGTTAACTCATTTAGCATAAAGAATGATAAACTTGGTGATTATATTTATATTGAGGTTGTTACAGAGAATTTAATTAATAAGGTTGAAATACGTATAAAGCCGGATATAAAAATTCGCTCTGTTGTCAGATAACGCGAATTCCGAATGTTGGGCTACTGTTATGTTTGCTTCAGCCACTCCAGAGTGGAGTGTTAGAAATTCTGTGTCATCACCGTAATATGTAACAAAAAAGGAATGGCGCATGTTCCAGCCCTTTGATTTCGACAAAGCTCTTAAAGTACTCAACCGTTCAGACATTAACGCGGTAAAGATGGCATCTTAACAGCGTTAATCAAACAGTTAACTGAAGATACCCTGTCAGCATGTCTTGACTCCCATCTGGTTCTGGATGTGGAGACAATCGTAAAAATGTAATCTGCAACCCGTGTCAACCGGGCTGCCGGGAACGTCACTGGTCAGCCTGTCCGACAGCGCCAGCAGCGGCATCGGCGGCGGAGCAAATGCGGCACGGGTTGAGGTTGAGAATAATTCGCTACGGGCGGTTGTTATTGCCGGGAAGCTGGCGATTCAGGCTTGCGCGAAAACGCCGGCTTGTAGCACCGCTCTGGAAGAAGAGGGATTGGGTGCATTACTGGGAATTGGTGCCGCCAAAACCGTAATGGATAACTTGTCTTCTTCGGAGCAGATGTCTGTCTTTTCTGTAGCCATGAATGGTGGCCGTGCGGATTTGCTCGAAAATCTGACGCCGGAACAACGCGCAGCCTATGATTATATTGTTGAGCAGGATAAAAAGGGACCATTCCACTTATTGCCTGCGCAACAGAGACTTAATGATGGCATTCGCGGGCCGGGGCATACGGAACTGCCAATAGCTGATCAGGATCCAACAGGTGGCAAACTGGTTAATCCTGACCGGAGTGGTGAACAGGGAGCAACGCATACTGGTTCTGATCAACCCATAGAGCAGGGGGCTACGAACACAGGAAATCTTGATGGCTCACCCGATACAGGGGGTAATACTACCGTAACGCCAGTTCCTGACGGGCCAGATAAAGATGATTTGGCTTATTTAGCAGGAAACTATGAACCAAATAAAAACTCTGTTGGAAATATGGGGGAGTTTCTGAAACAACCGGGCTTCGGTAGTACCGTTAAGGATAATACCCAAAAAACTAATCAACAGTATCAAGGGCAAACTATTTATAAAGCGACTGATAATATTGGCGATTATATTAAAAAAGGTGATCAGTTTTATCTGGATGGTTTGCATAAAGATCATATTGAAGTCTTTGATAAAAGAGGGAACTTCAAAGCCGTTGTCAATCTCGATGGTACTATAAATAAAGCAAAAACTGATGCTGCCTTAGGTAGGGAATTAAAATGACAGAACTTAATAAGATTAAAGCGGTAATTCATGATTTGGCCGAGTTAGTAGCGGGAAAAACTAGTTTTAATGATGATTACTGGAGCTTAGATTATAAATTAGACTTAGATAAAGAATTAAGTAATGAGTTAAATAATTTACAAATAGAGCTGGAACTTTTAACTAATGCTCTTCATGAAAAAGATCTAGTGACTGTTAAATGTGCTTTAGTTATGGCTAGGCTTTATTCACTTAATTTATCAAATTTATTCCTTGGCATATTTGAGGATATAGAAAAAGTAGGTTGGTCTGAGGAATTTAAATTACCAAATGTTCCTGATGGTTATCAAATACCTGAGCATTACAACTATCCTAAGAAATAAAACCAATCCCGGCCACCGAGCCGGGATTTTACTGTATACACCAGTCAGTTAAAGCCATACCACTGAGGTTTGCTGATCACCGCGATCAGCACTGTAACCTGCTGTTGGTTGCGGGCGGAGAGTTTAAAGAGCTTTGTGGAAGTGTAGCTGGCGCCGGAGCGATGCCGACTACAATATCATCTGGCCAGAATCTCAAAAAGTGTGTGGAACTAAAACGGGTCTATTTACATACCCACCGAGCGGATTCTTCCAGCAGATATGACCGCAAATTATATCTCACGATCCAATAAATAAGGTCTGAACACACTTTCATGATGCTGCGACAGAGTAAAGTGTGAGGCAAACCAGGATCATCCTGCGTCAAAGCATCATTTTTCTGTTCACTTCTACCCGCTATGCAAAACGGTGTTAATTAAACCCGTTCACCTGTTTTCACTTCCTCCCGCATTATCTTGACAGATATCAATCCCTCCTTTGCGATGCCGCTGTTGAATACCAGAGCAGATTTTTTGCCCGGCATGCGGCTCGCACCGCTCTTCGATAATTAAAACAATCTGGTTATGGTCATGGAAAATGCTGTTCCGCAGCTTCAGTCAGTACATTCAGATCGCGTTCGTCGTTTAATTCAGCGCTGGCGCAACGATGCCGAAGCCACTTATCAGACGTGGTTTTTATGGGAGCAGAGGCTGAAAAACTTTCGCTCGATCCGCAGCGGTATTGCGGTCGTGGTGGATGAAATAGAGCAGGAAAAATTTGGCGTTGCTTACCGCGGCTCCTCGCTGGAGACGATTGTTCACTCTATTGCCGAGCAGAAGCAGATCTTCAAAGGTGCCGATCACGCTTTTCTGTGGAAACCGAAGCTGCGCATTCCGGATATTTATGAAAACAGCGCCAATCAGAAGGCCTTTGCCCGGCTTCTGCATCACTGCTCCTGTGCGGCGCGCGCAGATGAAATTGTGGAACATATCAATGCTATTGATGCGTTGAAAATTAAAGGGCTTGGCCCGGCGGTCGCGAATCTGCTCTATTTTCTTCATCCCACGCACATTCCCCCGTTTAATACCGCCATTGTAAATGGCTATAACGCCCTTACCGGCGCGAAAGTTAAGCTCGGCAGTTGGCCGCATTTTCTCGCTATGCGTCAGGGGATCCTGAATTTGAACGCGCAGTACCGCGAATTACTGTCAAACGATTTGGGCGCTATTGGCGGGCTGCTTTTTGATATCGGTTCGGGTCGCTATCCTGCGCCGCCGCTGGAAAATTCCGCTGCTGCCGACGCAGACTGGGATGCGTATCTGGAGGCGGCTCGCCCGCCAGTGGCGCAAAATAAAGCGCAACTCCAGGAGGGGGAAAATGAGCGCACGCACACGGAAATCCAGGCCTGGCTGCGCGATATCGGCAAAGCGCTCGGTTACGACGTATGGATTGCCGCCAACGACCGCAGCCGTCTGCATCAGGGCGTGGCGCTGTCGCATGGCTGTCTGAAAGCACTGCCGGAACATATCCTGTCGGTAAACGGTTCTGAAGCGACGCGTCTGATCGATGTCCTGTGGCTGAAACCAGAAGGTGGCCAGGTGGCGGCGGCATTTGAAGTTGAGCATTCAACGTCCATCTACTCCGGGATCTGCCGGATGCTGGATCTGGCGCTCAACGGCAATGATTTGTCCGCGTCAACCGAGCTTTTTCTGGTGGCGCCGGACAGCCGCGAAAATGATGTCAGAAGCCAGCTACAGCGCCCGGCCTTTAGCCGCATCACCGATCTCAATATGGCCTGGCTACCCTACAGCGAGCTGGAAAAGCACCGCGACGCCATTATGCGTTTTGGCTCGGATCTGAAAGCCATTAAAGAGATTTCCCACGCCCTGTTGTAGCGCCTGCCGGATAAAGAGATGCGCTAAACGTGGTGTTGACGGTGAAAAATGGCACGTGCCGAAGCGTCCGGCTTCGGCCACGGAACAATGTGCCGTCACGGCAGTTACAAATCAATCACCAGATCCCGCGAGTGGCTGCGTGAACAACATAGCGCGATATGCTGTGTGGCGGCGGTTTTCTCCGCTGCCGATTGCACCGTATCGCGGTGATCGACCACGCCATCAAGCACCGGCGTCAGACAGGCGCCGCAAATTCCCATCTCACACGAAAGCGGCACCGCCACGCCGTTATCCTGAAGCACCTGCGCAATGCTTTTGTTTGCCGGAACGGGCCATTTTTCCCCGCTGGAGGCCAGCGTAATGGTAAAGGTCTCTTCCTGTTGCGATGCCACAACGGGCGCGGCAGGCACAAATGCCTCGCTGTGGATCTGCGCTTCAGGCCAGCCTTTTGCCGCCGCAACTTCTCTCACCGCCGCCATAAAACCCGCCGGGCCGCAGGTATAAATGCGTTCTCCGTCGCCAGGGGCGGGAATCGTTGCCGCCAGCGTCTGACGCGGGCTTTTGCCTTCTGAAGAGCAATGAATGCGACAAACTCCGTGCGTCAGCGAGCGGGAGAGTTCGCGTGCAAATGCCGCCTCTTCTCGCCGCTTGACGAAATAGTGCAGCGTAAACGGCGCGGCTTCCGCCTCCCGTTGCAGCAGCATCGCATAGAGTGGCGTAATGCCGATGCCGGCGGCCAGCAGCAGCACCGGGCCGTCATCACGTAGCGCAAACAGGTTGCGCGGCGCTGAGATCATCAGCGTCTGGCCGGGGCGTAACGTCTGATGGATATAGCGTGAGCCGCCGCGCGACGCGCTTTCCTGCGCCACGCAGATCAGGTAGCTTTCCGTTGTGCTTTCCCCGGTCAGCGAATACTGGCGGATCAGGCCGCAGGGCAGATGCACATCAATATGTGCGCCGGGCTGCCAGCCGGGAAGCGGGTCGCCATTGGCGGCAACCAGCCGCACGGCGAGGTTTTTATCGCCCTGACGCCACAAGCCATCAACCACCACATTCAGCACGTCATTCATCGCGCACCTCACACCAGAAAGAACTCGCCAAAGCCCATTTTTTTCAGGCCACGGCGATAGGCAATCGAACTTCTGTCGGCCGGAATATGGGCTTCCAGCGTCAGATCCAGCGGCAGCCTTTCCGGCCGTTGTGTCTCCACCATCAGGCGATCTTCTTCAAACACGCGCAGGTTGAACGCGTGCACCTCTTCGATCGGGATATGCAGATCGAAATTGCGCGCGATCGGCGCAAACATGCGGGTAACGCGCGAGGAGACCGGCGACGCGGCATTCATGATCACCAGCCGCGCCTCGCCCGGAAAATGGATCGTCAGCGTGGCGGTAAACGGCAGGTGCATCTCGAAATGGCGCAGCCACTGAAAACCTTCCGGCGCGCGATAGTCAGAACTCGCCGGATAATTGCCGACCGAACTCCAGTAATCAGCAATAAAACCAAACTCGGTCTCCTGCGGGCTGTAATCCGGGACGAACTGGTTATTGGCATCGGCGAAGGTGTCCGTGTGGATCCACGCAAAGTGGGCGACATCAAGAAAGCCTTCCACCTGGCGGCCAGCAAAGCCGTTCACCTCAAAGGCCGGGCAGTTGATCTGCTGAAAACCCTCATCATCCCAGTGCGGCATCGTCGGGAGCGGCTGCGGGTTTTCCGCGTCAAACGCCAGGCAGGTCCAGATCAGGCCGAAGCGCTCTTCAACGGCAAACGTCAACAGGTTGAGTTTTGCCGGTACCGGCTGATCGGGGCTGGAAGGGATGCGGTTACAGCGGCCATCTTTACCGAAACGTAGCCCGTGGTAGGGGCAGACGATGCCCTCTTCATCGTGGAAACCGAGCGTCAGCGGCACGCCGCGGTGCGGGCAGACATCGCGGGCGACCACCACCTGGCCCTTCACGCGATAAATCACCAGTTGTTCATCCAGCAGCGTGGCTTTCACCGGCGCTGCGCCAATATCGCAGGCGCGGGCGACCGGATGCCAGCATTTTGCCAGACGTAACCAGTCCTCCGGCTCGAAGGTGCAATGGGCGGGTGGGGGGGGGAGTGCTGTTTTCATGGTCGTCATAGGCTCACATAAAAGCAATTGTTTAATTGTTGTAACTTTATTGTTGTCATATTAGGGTGTTCACATCCATCGCCATTAATTCACTGTGGCGTTGCAAAAAAGTGTACAGGTGCCGCATGAGTCCATTTTCCCGTTTCGCCCTCTATTTCGCTGAAGTTGCCCGCAGCGGCAGCCTGCGCCGCGCCGCAGAAAAACTGCATATCTCCGCATCGGCGATTAACCGGCAGATTTTGCAGGCGGAGGAGGAGTTTGGTACGCCGCTGTTTGAGCGCTTGCCGGAAGGTTTACGCATGACCACGGCGGGAGAGTTGCTGTATGACAACCTGCTGCGCTGGCAAAAAGAGTTTCAGCTTACGCGGCAAAAATTTGATGAGCTGCAAGGGCTGAAACGCGGCTCCGTCAGTGTGGGAATGGTGCAGGCGCTGGCGGAGGGGAGCTTTGCCAGCGCGCTGGCCGACATTATCACCGGGCAACCGTGGCTGGAGCTGGAACTCCAGGTGGCGGACAGCCATACCGTCAGCCAGAAAGTGCGGCAGGCCGATCTCGACTTCGGTTTGATCCTCGATCCGCAAGGGCAGTCAGGGCTGAATGTGCTGGCCTTCGCCGAGCTGGAGATGGGCGTGGTGATGCGTCCGGATCACGAAATGGCAACCGCTCCGGCGTTATCGCTGGGCGAGCTGAGCGAGGCGCGGCATATTCTGCCCGGCACGCCGCTGATTGTGCATGAACGTGTCGGCATGCTTTATCGTCACTACGATCTCGCCCCGTCGAATACCATCAATTGTAATGACATCCGGCTGATTAAATCGCTGGTGCTGAAGGGGAGCGGCATCACGGTGCTGAGCCTGCTGGATGTGCTGGATGAAGTGAAAAGCGGGCAACTGGCGTTTGTGCCGCTGCGCAACAAACTGCTGCGCCCGCTGACGCTGGCGCTCTGTACCGCGCCATCGCGCCAGCTTTCCCGCCCGGCGCAAATGGCGATCCAGAAGCTGACCCAGGTGCTGGAAGCGATGCAGAGCGTTGGCGCATCAGCCTAACGGCCCGCCTTGAATGGTCTCGCACAGGCCATTGATAATGCGCTCGCCGGTCTCCTCTTTCAGTTCCTGATACCACGCCTGCGTCAGCGCCATATCTTTGCCGTGAGTGATATCGCAGCGTTTGCGCGCCTTGAGCACCAGATCGCGCACCCGGTCGCAGCGTAGCGCTTCATACTGACGCAGCACGTTTTCGATGTCGCTCTGCTCGCGGAAAAGGTTTCCCAGCACCACCGCGTCTTCCATCGCCGCGCAGCCGCCCTGGCCGATATCCGGCGTGGTGCTGTGTCCGGCATCGCCCAGCAGCGCCACTTTACCGCGCACCAGCGTGTCGAACGGTTCGATATCATGGATCTCGATACGGTTCGTGGTTTGCGGATCCAGCGCGGCGATCAGCCGTTGCACCGGCGGCGCCCAGCCGCTGAAGTAGCGCGTCAGATCGTCGCGCAGCGTGCCGCGATCTTCGGCCAGCCCGGCGGGCAGCGGCACGTCAAAGAAGAAGTAGAAGCGGCCATCGGAGACGGGCATCAGCGACACCCGTTTACCTTCGCCCACGAACGTTGTCCACTGCTCGGCGGGCGCAATGGCTTCATCGATTTTCACCAGACCATTCCAGTTAACATAACCCGCATAGCGACGCTCCGGCGTATAGCCCAGCACATACGGACGCAGCGCCGAGTGGCTGCCGTCGGCGGCAATCAGAAAATCACCGTGGGCGCAGGTGCCATCGGTGAACCACGCGGTCACGCCGTCGGCATGCTCTTCCACTTCGTTGACCCGTTTACCAAACTGCACCCGGTCGCGTCCCCAGTGATTGAGCATTTCGCGCTGCAACTCCGCCCGCGATACCGGGCACGGGCGTCCGCCCACCCGCTCGACCAGCGGCGCGAGGCTAAACTGCGTCATCGTTTCGCCATTGCGGTAATCCTTATAGGCCATAGATCGCATTGGGCCGCCGTAGGTCTCCATCATCTCGCCCATCCCCAGATGGTTCATGCACTTCACGCCGTTGGGCCAGATGGAGATTGCCGCGCCGACCGGCTTGATCTCTTTCACCGCTTCGAAAACCTGACACGCAATGCCTGCCTTCTGTAACGCCACCGCCGCACTCAGGCCGCCGATACCTGCGCCAATCACCAATGCTTTCATTCTGTTCTCCTTTTACTTGCGTGTAACAGATGGAGCAATTTGCGTACCAGAATGACGACGGGCGCTGGTGCGGGAGAAAGCGGGCGTTGCGAGGTTATGTTGCACTTTTGTAGTGCGTATTTGTATTAACGTTGCCTTTTTGTGAATCAAAAATTTCCAAATTTAGTGCAAGGAATCTAAAGTTTCACAGCGCTGGCGCGGGAGGAGCGACTCTGGCCTGCTTTGTGCATCAGGGCGTTGACGCGAATTGACAACAGGATGGAACGCCATGTCTGATGAAAAGAACAGCAGCTTATTGTACGGGCTGGAACAGCGGATCCCGCCGCTTCCGGCTTTCTTCAGCGCCTTGCAGCACGTGCTGGCCGGGTTAGTCGGCATCATTACGCCGCCGCTGATCATTGGTGCGACGCTGGGGTTGGGCGAGTGGATGCCATGGTTGATCAGCATGTCGCTGCTGGCCTCCGGGATTGGCACCTTTTTACAGTCCAACCGCGTGTGGGGCGTTGGCGCGGGCATGATCTGCATGCAGGGCACCAGCTTTGCCTTTCTCGGTGTCGCCATTGCGGGCGGGATGTGGGTGAAAGGGCAGGGCGGCACGGCGCAGGATGTGATGGCGATGCTGTTTGGCGTCAATTTCGTGGCCGCGCTGGTGCCGATTATCGTCAGCCGCTTTATTGAGCCGCTGAAGCGCATTTTTACGCCGATCATCACCGGCAGCGTGATTGCCCTGATCGGCATCAGCCTGATTAAAGTCAGCGTGAATAACTGGTGTGGTGGCGTGCAGGCGAAAGATTTTGGCAGCATGAGCAACATCGGCCTCGGTGCAGGCACGCTGGCGGTGATTGTGTTACTGAGTTGCGCGAAAAACCGCTGGCTGCGTCTCTCTTCCGTGGTGGTCGGCATCGCGCTGGGTTGCATCGTCGCAGCCCTTATCGGTAAGTTTCACTTCAGCGGCCTCGGTGATATCGGGTTCCGTTTACCGGCGCTGTTCCCGTTTGGTTTCCAGTTTAACAGCGCCATCTTTCTGCCCGTGGCGCTGGTGTCGCTGGTGTGTATTCTGGAGGCGGTCGGCGATCTCACCGCCAACTGCCTGATCTCGCATCAGCCCATCGATAACAGCGCGTTTCGTTCCCGGCTGAAGGGCGGCATTCTTGCTGACGGCATCAGTTGCATGATTGCGGCGATGCTGGGCGCCTTTCCTAATACTACCTTTGCGCAAAACAATGGCGTTATCCAGATGACGGGCGTCGCCAGCCGCTTTGTTGGCCGCTATATTGGCGTGATCCTTATCCTGCTGGGGGTGTTCCCGCCGTTTGGTGAGATATTACGCCAGATCCCGCTGCCGGTGCTGGGCGGTGCGACGATGGTGATGTTTGGCTGCGTGGTGGCGGCCGGGATCCGCATCATTACCCAGAACCCGCTAACCCGCCGCGACATGCTGATTGTCGGGCTGGCGTTTGGTTTTGGTATGGGCGTCGAAGCGGTACCGGCTTTTCTCGCCCATTTCTCGCCCATTATCGGTAATCTGTTTGGTTCGGCGGCGACCTGCGGCGGCTTAGTGGCGATTGTCCTGAACCTGATTATTCCGGAAGA
The DNA here is from genome assembly GCA_900109485.1 of Kosakonia sacchari. Classification (GTDB taxonomy): domain Bacteria; phylum Pseudomonadota; class Gammaproteobacteria; order Enterobacterales; family Enterobacteriaceae; genus Kosakonia; species Kosakonia sacchari_B. The sequence goes on from FOAY01000003.1 coordinate 447,597, forward strand.
AAAAACGGCCATCGCCGCTGACGCAAGGAGCAAGGATGATCGCGCTGAATCACTTTAATCAGCTACCGGACGACGAAGCGGCTGCACTGTTGCAGCCGTGCGTGGCCATCCCCGGCTGGACGGCGGCGCTGGTGGCCGCGCGTCCGTTTGCTTCGCTCGCGGCGCTACAGCAAACCGCGGGTGAAATCGCCGGAACCTGGGGACGTGCTGAGCTGGAGCAGGCGCTCAGCGCACACCCGCGCATTGGCGAAAAGCCTGCGGGTTCGCAGGCGCATGCCGCGTTATCGCGCCAGGAGCAGTCGGCGGTGGACGATCGCGACGCGCAACTGGCCGGGGCGCTGCGCGAGGGGAATGCGCGCTATGAAGCACGTTTTGGCCGCGTTTTTTTGATCCGCGCCAAAGACCGTAGCGGAGAAGAGATTCTGCACGCGCTGGAACAGCGGCTGACCCACAGCGACGCCGAAGAGATCTCGGCGTCGCTGGAGCAGTTACGGGAAATCACCTTATTACGACTGGCAGGAGCGATTGGCGAATGAACAGCCTCAGTACCCATATTCTGGATATTTCCAGCGGTAAACCCGCGCAGGGGGTGACGGTTTCTCTGTTACTCGGCGAGCAGACGGTGGCGAGCGGCGTCACCGATACGAACGGGCGCATCGGTGCGTTTTCCTCTTCATTGACGCCGGGGCATTACCGGCTGGTGGCGCAAACGGGAGAATGGTTTGCACAGCGCGGCGTGGCGACACTGTTTCCCTGCGCGCAAATTGACTTTGTGATTGCTGAAACGGCAGAGGAGCATTTCCATCTGCCGTTCTTAATTGCGCCCGGCGGCTGGTCAACTTACCGCGGCAGTTGACCATGCGCACTGACCGTTAATCCACGTCTCGCTGATATTGCGCTCGTCGCCGAGGGTCATCAGCACAAACAGTTGCTCGTAAATGTCCTTGCAGCGCGTATTACGCAGGCGTTGCAAGGGCGTCACCGCCGGGTCAATGACCACAAAATCGGCCTCTTTGCCGGGCGCAAAATTACCAATTTTATCGTCCAGACGCAGGGCATGTGCGCCGCCGAGCGTGGCGTGGTAAAACGCTTCGCTGGCCCGCAGGCGATAGCTTTGCAACTGGCCCACTTTGTAGGCTTCACCCAGCGTGCGCAGCATGCTGAAGGTGGTGCCTGCGCCCACATCGGTGCCGATGCCCATGCGTACTTTGTTCTGCCAGCAGGCGGGCAGGCGAAACAGCCCGCTGCCGAGGAACAGGTTCGAGGTAGGGCAAAACGCCACCGCCGAACCGGTATCGTGCAGGCACTGCCACTCTTCATCATGCAGGTGAATGCCGTGGGCAAACACGCTGCGCTCGCCGGTCAGTTGATAGTGGTGGTAAACATCGAGATAACGTTGATGTTCTGGCCAGAGATCGTTGACCCACGCCACTTCATTCGGGTTTTCGCTTAAATGCGTCTGCAGCCAGGTCTGCGGAAACTCTTCGCGTAAACGGCGTACCGCCTCGAGCAGCTCCGGCGAGGAGGTGGGCGCAAAGCGCGGCGTAATGGCATAACCCAGCCGCCCCTGATGCTGCCAGCGCTGGATCAGTTCGCGCGTTTGCTGGTAGCTCTGTTCAGCGGTTTCACTCAGGTACTCCGGCGCATGGCGATCCATCATCACCTTACCGGCGATCAGCCGCATATTCAGGCGCAGCGCTTCGCTAAACAGCGCGTTGACGGATTCCGGGTGCAGCGTACAAAACACCAGCGCGGTGGTGGTGCCGTGGCTCAGTAACTGACCGATAAAGAATTCGGCAATCTCTGCGGCGTAGGCTTCATCAGCAAACTGGCTTTCAACCGGAAAAGTGTACGTGGTCAGCCACTCCAGCAGTTGTTCACCAAACGCGCCAATCATTTCAGTTTGCGGATAGTGCACGTGGGCATCGATAAAACCTGGGAGCAGCAGTTTGCCGCGCCGGTCGGTGTAGCCTTTGTGTGCATTGAGATATTGCTCGCCCTCCTGCCAGCTCATTCGCGCCTGAATTTTGCCGTCGCGAATAAACAGCAGACCGTCTTCAATGAAACGTGCGTGGTGGGCGATATCGTCGGCGTTGTCGCAGACTTCGGCAATGTCAAACAGCGCGCCGCGGATCGCGGCATGATAATCAATCATCGTTCCTGCCTTCGTCGTTTCCATACCGGGTGAAGTGTTAAAGCAAAATGAGTGCCAGCCGCGACGAGAAACGCCGCGGCCTGAGGTGAAGGGTTACTCTTTTTGTGCCGCGACGTTGGCGTTGAAATGCGATGTCGTAACAACAACGCGCTCTTCGCGCGCCAGCCAGCGATAGGTGACGCCGCCCAGCAGGACGCCGATAAACCAGCTAAAGTTGGCGACTTCGTGCAGCGCCGGAATAAAGCTGATAATCAACCCGACGGCCACCGACGGCACCAGCGCGCCAATCGCTTTCGGGTTAAAGCCGTTGCGATACCAGTATTTGCCTTTTGGCGTGTCATCAAACAGGTCATCGACAAACACCTGCCCGCGTTTGATCAGATAGAAATCCGCAATCAGGATGCCGAACAGCGGGCCGATAAAGGCGCCCAGCACGTCGAGGGTGTAGTGGATCAGTTCCGGCGAGTTAAACAGGTTCCACGGCGTCAGCAGAATCGAGCCGACCGCGGCGATCATACCACCGGTGCGGAAGCTGATTTTCTGCGGTGAGCAGTTGGAGAAGTCAAACGCCGGCGAGACGAAGTTAGCAACAATGTTGATGCCGATGGTGGCGGTGATCATGGTCAGCAGGCCAATTGCCACCGCCAGATCGCTGCCAACGCGGCTGACGGTTTCAATCGGATCGGTGATCATGCGGCCAAACAGCGACTGCGTACCGGAGACAATCACCACGGTGACGATCGAGAACAGCAGGAAGTTGAACGGTAAGCCCCAGCGGTTGCCGCGACGAATTTCGCCCATGCTTTTGCCATAACGCGAGAAATCACCAAAGTTGAGCAGCGGCCCGGAAAAATAGGAGACCACCAGCGCCGTCGCGGTGATCATCTGCCAGGTTTGTTCCCCGGCGCTGAGTGACTTGCTGGCAAGGGTAAACGAGATACCGTCAAAACCGGTCTTGTATACAATCCAGCCCGCCAGTGCCAGCATCACCACATACACCGCCGGACCGGCAATATCGATAAAGCGCTTAATTGCGCTCATCCCGTGCCAGAACACCATTGCCTGCAGGATCCACATCGTGGCGAAGCACAGCCAGCCAAGGTGTGACAGGCCGAACAGCGATCCCTGCGTTAAAGAAGAGAGCGACGGCCAGAACTTCAGCAGCACCAGCATTAAGGCATTCGCCGCCAGATAGGTCTGAATACCGTACCAGGCGAAGGCGATAAGACCACGGATCACCGCCGGAATGTTGGCGCCGAAGACGCCAAATGCCTGGCGGCAGATGACGGCATAGGGCACGCCTGCCATCTGGCTCGGTTTCGCTACCAGGTTAGCGCAGAGCTGCACGATGCAAATGCCCACCAGCAGGCAGAGCAGCACCTGCCAGCTTGCCAGCCCGAGCGTAAAGAAACTCGCGGCGACGACGTAGCCGCCCATGCTGTGTACATCCGACATCCAGAACGAAAAGATGTTGTACCAGCTCCAGTTCTGATCGCGCGTCGGCGCCAGATCCTCATTGCAAAGCCGTGGGCTGTATACCGCTCCGGAATCAGCGGCCTTAACCTGATGAGTGTTTTGTGTATTTGGCATGAAACCTGCTCCTGTCAATAAAAGCCCGTGAAAAGGGAGTGCTGAGGTTGTTGCAGGATCCAGGCCAAAATGATTAATCTTGTATCCAATAATTTAATTTTATGTATACGATCCGATATCGAAAAGTAAAAAAGCGGAGTGGTTAATGAGTAATGAAAACAGTCTGCAAGCCGCAACTGCCTTGCAGGACAAGGATGAAACCATCTACCAGTCGCTGATGACCGCGATTGTCGAACATCAGTTGCTCCCGGGGAGCAAATTACCGGAAGAGGCGCTGGCGGAGGTGTTTGGCGTCAGCCGCACCGGGATCAGAAAAGTGCTGCAACGACTCAATGCTGTGCAAATGGTCACCTTAACGCCCAAACGTGGTGCACACGTCGCCAGCCCAACGGTAGAAGAGGCGCAGGCGATCTTCCGCACCCGCACGCTGCTGGAAGTGGCCAACCTGCCTGACGTGCTGGCGCACTGCCAGCCGCCGCATCTGGCGGCGCTGGAAGCGATTATCCGCCAGGAGCAGCAGGCGCACGAAGCCTATGACGGCCCGGCCGCCATCCGCTACTCCGCTGAATTTCACATTCAGCTTCAGGCTATTTCCGGCAACCCGGTGTTGACAGAGATGGTCACCGGCCTGAGCCAGCGCTCTTCGCTGGTGATCGCCGCCTGGGGATCGCCGTGGCGTCAGGGGTGTCGCTGTAACGATCATGAACAACTGGTTGATTTACTGCGAAAAAAGGATCTGCAGGCGCTAAGCGCGGCGCTGACGCACCATTTTGAACATATCGTCGACAGCCTCTGTTTCGAGCGGGCTGGCGTCTGTCTGCCGGATTTCGCCCGGCTGTTTGCCGGTCACAAGGAGGCGTGATGTCTGCCATTTGTATACAAGTTATCAACCCGAACACCAGCCTGGCGATGACCGAAACCATTGGCGCGGCGGCACGGGCGGTAGCCGCACCTGGCACCGAAATTGTGGCGGTGTGCCCGCGTGAAGGCGTACCGTCGATCGAAGGGCATTTTGATGAAGCGATAGCCGCCATCGGCGTGCTTGAACAGGTGAAAGCCGGGCGTCAGCAGGGCGTGGATGGCCATGTGATTGCCTGCTTTGGCGATCCGGGATTGCTGGCGGCGCGCGAGCTGGCGCAGGGGCCGGTGGTCGGCATCGCCGAAGCCGCGATGCATATGGCGACGCTGGTGGCGACCCGTTTTTCCATCGTCACCACTTTGCCGCGCACGCTGATTATTGCCCGCCATCTGTTGCAGCAGTACGGTTTTCAGGAGCACTGCGCGGCGCTGCACGCCATTGATTTACCGGTGCTGGCGCTGGAGGACGGCAGCGGTCTGGCGCAGGAAAAAGTGCGCGCGCGCTGTATTCAGGCGTTAAAAGAAGATGGCTGCGGTGCGATTGTGCTCGGCTGCGGCGGCATGGCGCAGCTTGCGCAGGAGTTGACGCGTGAACTGCATGTACCGGTGATCGACGGTGTCAGTGCGGCGGTAAAAATGGTGGAGTCGCTGGTGGCGCTGGGCTTATCGACCAGCAAGCGGGGCGATCTGGCTTTTCCGGAAAATAAAGCGTTGAGCGGTAAATTTCAGGCATTAATGCCGTAGCGAGTGGAGGGAGAATGGCACTTTTCGACGACAACTATCCGCGCGATTTGCGTGGTTACGCAGGGAAACCGCCGCACGCGCAGTGGCCGCAGCAGGCGCGCATCGCCGTGCAGTTTGTACTGAATTTTGAAGAGGGCTCAGAGAATCATGTGCTGCATGGTGATGCCGGATCGGAGCAATTTCTCTCCGATATTATCGGCGCGGCCAGCTATCCGGATCGGCATATGTCGATGGATTCACTGTATGAATATGGCAGTCGCGCCGGGTTTTGGCGCATCCACCAGGAGTTCAGCCAACGCGGGTTGCCGCTGACGGTGTTTGGCGTGGCGATGGCGCTGGCGCGTCAGCCGGAGATCGTTGCGGCCATTAAAGCGGCGAATTATGACGTAGTCAGCCACGGCTGGCGCTGGATCCACTATCAGAACATGGATATCAATGAAGAGCGTGAACACCTGCAAAAAGCGGTGCAGGTGCTGCGCGATCTGTTTGGTAAAGCGCCCACCGGCTGGTACACCGGGCGCGACAGCCCCAATACCCGCCAGCTGGTGGTCGAGCATGGCGGGTTTGACTACGACAGCGATTACTACGGCGACGATTTGCCGTTCTGGAGCGAAGTCACCTGTCACGACGGCACGCGCAAACCTCACCTGATTGTGCCCTACACGCTGGATGCCAACGATATGCGCTTCGCTACCGCTCAGGGGTTTAATACCGCCGAGCAATTTTACACCTATCTGAAAGACAGCTTTGATGTGCTCTATGCCGAGGGTGAAAGTGCGCCGAAGATGATGTCCATCGGCATGCACTGCCGCCTGTTGGGGCGTCCAGGTCGTTTTCGTGCGTTGCAACGCTTTCTCGATTATCTCCAGCAGCACGATCGCGTCTGGGTCTGTACCCGCCAGCAAATCGCCGATCACTGGCGGCAGGTTCATCCCTACGCGCAATAAAAAACGCCCGGAAAATCCGGGCGTTTTTACTGACGCTGCGGCAAGAAAGGGGATTTCTTATGCCGCCGTATTTCGCACTAAGGGGGGCTATCAAACGCCAATCAGGCTTTCTAAGGGGATACCAAACTGGGTGTGAAGGCGGCGAATCATCGGTAGCGTGAGGCTACGTGTACCGTTAAGAATTTCGTATACACGATTGGACTTGCCGATAGCCGGCTCCAGATCTTTCACGCTCAGCCCTTGTTGCTCCATACGAAATTTGATGGCCTCAATGGGCGAGGGGGGATCAATGGGGTAATGTTTCTTTTCGTACTCTTCAATCAGTAAGCACATCACTTCGAAATAATCACCTTCCGGCGTGTCCAGCTCCGGTTCATTGTCGAACATTGGCTCAACCGCCCGGAGAGCGGCTTCATAGTCCTCTTCAGTTCTGATCGGTTTAATGTTCATTTTTACTCCAGTTCAACGGTTTCGGCGTCGATAGCGTCGTAGTGGCTGTGTGTCCCGATAAACTTCACGAACACCCATCCGCGCTGGTAAGCAATCGCCACAATTAATCGGTAGTGATTTCCTTTAATGTTGAATACCACTCGCCTCTCTTTCAATATGCTGGCGCTGCGGTATTGTCCTTTTATCTCTGCCGGGGTTTTCCATTCTGCTTTGGTTACTTCATCGACCCAGGCTTTTAGCGGTTGCTCAGCGTCGGGATTCTCCGCCCAGAAGTCCCTTAATGTTTTCACGGAGATGATCTTCATGCAGACAGGATAGTCCCATTACGGGACTATGAAAAGCGCTAAGTCCCAAAATGGGATAATTCTTTGCGAGGATGAATAAGGCCCGGAAAATCCGGGCGTTTTTGTTAACTCATCAAACTGACCTGGGCGGCAACGATGCGCCAGCCGTAGGGGAAGCGCACCCAGCTTTGCTGCTGGCGGCCAATGCGATCGCTGCCTTCACGGGTGAATTCGGTGCTGCAAACGGCGTAATCCTCGCCGAAAGTGGTGATCACCGTATGGCGCAGCTCGCGCTGTAACCCGGCGCTCGGACGCGCGGCGCGAAAGGCGCGGATCTCCTCAATGCCATAGAGATTCTCGCCTGCGCCGAGACGCACGGTGCTGGCATCGTGCCAGAACAGCTCATCAAGCACCGCAATATCGTTGCCGACCAGCGCGTCTTCATAGCGGTAAAACGCGGCTGTGACCTCTGCCAGTACCCACGGGCGGTTAATGTCGTCCTGATGCATCATACTGTTATCTCCGCAGGGTGGGCATCGGTGATGCCCTGTTCTTCCAGCACGCGGGCGGCGCGCAGGCAGGCTTGTTCGTTAAACGGTGCAGCAATCAGTTGCAGGCCAATAGGCTTTCCGGACGCGGTACGCAGCGGCACGGTCACGACCGGCAGGCCTAAAAACGAAATCGGCTGCGTCAGCATGCCCATGCTGGCACGGATCGGCAGCGGCTGGCCGTTTATCTCCATCGTCTGTTCGCTGATTAGCGTGGCGCTGCGCGGCGTGGCCGGGGCGATCAGCACATCCGCATGGGCAAATAGCGCGCGGCTTTGCTGCTGCGCGTGGCGGCGAAAACGCTGCGCCTGTAAATACCACGCCGCCGGGATCATCGCGCCCGCCAGCAGACGTTCGCGCGAGTGCGGTTCAAAACGCTGTGGTTCGCGGCGCAGCGCGGGTAAATACTGATTACCGCCTTCCGAGGCGCTGATAATGAACGCCGCCGAACGCGAGAGTTCCGCTTCGGGAAAGAACACTTCTTCGCGCGCATCGAGAGCGTGCGCGACACGGTTGAGCGCGGCTCTGGCATCGTCGTCGCACCAGGTAGTGAAATAACCGCCCAGCACCGCGCAGCGTAACCCCTCCATCCCGCGTGACAGCAGCGGTTGCGCCGCTTCACTGGCGGTTTCCGCCTGAAAAGCATCCTGCGGATCGCGCCCCTGTAAGGCGTCATAAACCGCCGCCAGATCGCTGACCCGGCGGGCGAACGGCCCAATATGATCGAGGCTGGCGACAAACGGATGCGTTCCGGCACGCGACAGACGGCCAAATGTCGGTTTAAGCCCGAAGATGCCGCACAGCGAGGCGGGCACGCGGATGGAGCCGTTGGTGTCACTGCCGAGCGAGAAATGCACCAGCCCTGCGGCGACCGCCGCCGCTGAACCGCCGGAAGACCCCCCGGCAATGCGTGCCAGATCGTGCGGATTGCGCGTCGCGCCGTAGTGGCTGTTTTCGGTGGTAAAACCGTAGGCGTAAGCGTCCATATTGACCATGCCCGACAGCAGCCCGCCAGCCTGCTGTAACTGACGCACGGCCCGGCTATCTTCTGTGGCGGCGGGGCGCTGGCTGAATAACTCCGCGCCCGCAAGCGTGGTGTGCCCGGCAACATCAAACAGGTTTTTCACTGCGTAAGGAATGCCTGCCAGCGGCGGCAGCAGTTGACCATTCTGGCGCAGGGTGTCGATGCGCTGCGCTTCGTCGAGCATGCGTGCTGCGGTTACCGTCGTCCAGGCGTTGATCTGCGGGTTGATTTGCTCAATCGCCGCCAGCGTCTGGCGGGCAATATCGCTCGCGCTCAACTCCCCTGCGGCCAGTGATTGCCGGATATCGGCAATGCTCATCTCATGCAGCTTCATGCTTTGTACACTCCGGCAATTTCCAGACGATCGTCCAGCGGCAGCGCCATCAGCGGTTCAGCCATCGCGGCAATGCGGCGAAACTGTAGCAGCAGCTCGGCGCGCCGCTCATCCGTCAGTTCGACACCATGAATGCGGATCATGGCGTCAAGATAGACATCCCATTCGGGTTGTGAATTGTTCATGGTTCTCTCCTCAAAAACCGGCGGCGGAGCCGTTACTGCGGGGATCGAATGCCCCTTCAAACAGGCCGTCAGGATGGCGGACAATCGCGCCTGCGTGGCCCATCGCTTCGGTGAAATCCGCCAGCACATCAACGTCATGGCCTGACGCGCGCAGGTGGGCGACGGTCTCGGGCGAGAAGCGACCTTCCAGTTTCAGTGAATCCGAGGTTTGCCCCCAGGTGCGCCCCAGCAGCCAGCGCGGACGGCTGATTGACGCTTGCAGCGGTACGCCTTGCATCACGTAGCGGGTAAAAAGCGCTGCCTGGGTTTGCGGCTGCCCGTCGCCGCCCATCGAGCCGTAGACCATCACGCGGCCATCATGTAGCCGTGCCGCCGCCGGGTTGAGGGTATGAAACGGTTGTTTGCCCGGTGCAAGCGCCAGCAGGTGATCGGGGTTGAGGCTGAACGACGCGCCACGGTTTTGCCAGACAATGCCGGTGTCCGGCAGCACCACGCCGCTGCCAAATTCATGATAAATGCTCTGAATAAATGACACCGCGAGGCCGCTGTTATCCATAACACCCATCCAGACGGTATCTCCCGGTCCTTTGCCTGCGCCCCACGGCGCGGCCTGCCTTTCATCCACACGGTTAGCCAGCGCCTGAAGTTCGCTGGCGGTCAGCAGGCTTTGTATGTCGATTTTCAGGTGGCGCGGATCGGTGATGTGGGCGTCGCGCAGGCCGAAGGCGAGCTTGGTGGCCTCTACAATACGGTGCACGGTGGCGGCATCGTCCGCGTTTTCCATCGCCAGACGGTCGGTAATACCGAGGATCGCCAGTGAAACCAGCCCCTGCGTTGGCGGCGCAAGGTTCCATACGTCACCCTGCGAATGCTGCAAATGCAGTGGCGTGGTGCGGCGCGCATGGTGCTGCTGAAGATCCTCCAGCGTCACAGGCAGGCCATATTGCGCCATGCCGCGCGCCAGGCTCTCCGCCAGCGGGCCGCGATAAAAACTCTCCAGCCCCTCTTCAGCAAGGCGTTGCAGCGTGGCGGCGAGCGCCGGTTGACGGAAACGGCTGCCCGCTTTTGGCGGCTGGCCATTGTGCAGATACGTGTCGGCAAAGCCTGGCAGATCGCGCAACTCTGCCAATTTATCGGCGGTGGCGGTGGCCTGGGAAAGTGTCACCGGCGTGCCGTGCCGGGCGTAATCTATCGCATCCGCCAGCAGACGCGACAGTGGCAGCGCTTTGCCGGTTATTTCGTGCGAGACCTGCAACGCTTCATCCCAGCCGCTGACGGTACCCGCAACAGTGAGCGCGGCGCGCGGGCCTCGATGCGGGATCGTCGCCAGATCGCTGTAGGCCGCGAGTGTCGCCAGCGAACCGGCAGCACCGCTGGCGTCAATGGCAATTGGCTCGCCTTCCGGCGGCACAATCAGCCAGAAACCGTCGCCGCCGAGGCTATTCATATGGGGATACACCACCGCAATCGTCGCCGCAGCGGCAACCATCGCCTCGATGGCGCTGCCGCCTTCGCGCAGGACAGACAGCGCACTTTGGCTGGCCAGATGATGGGGGGCGACCGCCATCCCGTGGGTGGAGACGTTACTTTGCATTCGCTGTCCTCGTAAGCCGAAAAGTAGCCTGAAGTTGCAAAAGCCGTTCCATCTCTGAACAAAAAGTTTCACAGCGAGGGTAAGTGTCATTTTTTTGCCGGGCTGGCATGCATTGTGAAAGGGGAAATCGGTATAGTGCGATGAAACGAAAGTTACAGAGGTCTTATGGAACAGCTTGATGAACGTCTGAAAGGGCAATATGCCTCGTTATCGCCCCAGGAGCAGCGGGTGGCCGATTTTATCTTCGATCACTTTGATGACCTCATAAGTTATAACAGCGCGGAGCTGGCGCAGCTCAGCGGGGTGTCGAAGGCGACCGTCAGCCGCCTGTTCAAGCGTCTGGGGTATGAGAAATACAAAGAGATGCGCGATGAACTGCGTACGCTGCGACAAAGCGGGATGCCGCTGACGGATAACCGCGATGCGGTACAGGGCAATACGCTGCTGGCGCGCCACTATAAGCAGGAGATGGCGAACCTGACGCAGTGGGTTAACGCGCTGGATGCGCAGCAGTTTGCCGGTGCGCTGGAGGCAATAGTGAAGGCGCAACGCATCATTATTATTGGTATGCGCAACTCCTGGCCAGTGGCGCTGCACCTGCGCCAGCAGCTATTGCAGGCGCGCGGACACGTGCAGGTGCTGCCGCAGCCGGGGCAGAGCCTGAGTGAAGAGCTGGTGGATTTAACACCGGACGATCTGGTGGTGATGGTGGCGTTTCGCCGTCGCCCGCGCATTATCCGCCCGCTGATGCAGCAGCTCCAGAACGCGAATATTCCGCTGCTGCTGCTGTGCGAGCCGCAGGCGCACAACCTTTTCCCGCTGGCGAGCTGGCACCTTTGCGCACCGCTGGACAGCGTTTCCGCCTATGACAGCTATGCCTCGGTCAACAGTTTGATCAACCTGCTGGCGAATGCGTTTTTGCATGAAATTCTCGATAAAGGACGCCCGCGTATTCATGACATTGCCACGCTGTATCAGAAGCTGGATGAACTGGAACAGCGATAATGGGGCACCAACGTGGTGATTTTGCATTATTTTGGTGCGCCTGATTATCACGAAATATTCCTGCTTCAGTCTTCTTTTCTTTGTTTTCTCTGCGATAAATGCCGATTTCACCGTCGGCATTTTTATTGTGCATCGCTGGCACATTAGTTGCAGATATACATTTAAGGAATCTTTTGTTTCATGTTAACGTAACGGGTAATCACCATGAGAAAACTTTTGATCGCACTGGCCGGGGCCGCTTGTCTGTTCACCTATGCTGCGGCTGCGCAGGCCGACCAATTACAGGATATTGAAAAGCGCGGCGTGATCCGCATTGCCGTCCCGCAGGATTTCCCGCCGTTTGGCTCGGTAGGCACCGATCTGCAACCGCAGGGCTATGACATTGATATGGCGCGTTACCTCGCCAAACAGATGAAACTCAAACTGCAACTGGTGCCGGTCACCAGCGCTAACCGCGTGCCTTATCTGCAAACCGATAAAGTGGATTTGGTGATCTCCAGCCTCGGTAAAAACGCCGAGCGCGAAAAGGTGATTGATTTCAGCCGCGCCTATGCGCCGTTCTTCCTTGGCGTGTTCGGGCCGAAAGGGGCGGAACTGAAAGATGCCGCGGCGCTGAGCGGCAAAAGTATTGGGGTAACGCGCGGCGCGGTTGAGGATATGGTACTGACCAGCCTCGCACCGAAAGATGCCGATGTGAAACGCTACGAAGATAACAACACCACGCTCTCGGCGTATCTCTCCGGGCAGGTGCAGTATGTGGCGACCGGTAACCTTGTGGTGGCGGCGATTGCCCGACAGAACGCGGATAAAGCCCCGGTACCGAGCTTTATGCTGAAAGATTCTCCGTGCTTTATCGGCCTGAAAAAGGACGAACCGGCGCTGAAAGAGAAGGTGAATGCGCTGATCGAGCAAGGGATCAAGGACGGTACGCTGAACAGCCTCTCTGAGCAGTGGCTGAAAGCACCGCTGCCGGCAAACCTTGGCGCATAAGGCGTGTGAATGACGGAACAACTTCATTTTTCTGCACTCTGGCCGCACTGGCCAGAGTTGCTGGCGGGGATGTGGGTCACCGTGCAGTTGACGGTCATGGCGACGGTAGGCGGCCTGGCAATTGGCATTTTCGGCGCGGCGATTCGTAGCGGTCGGCCAACGTGGTTCAGCCGGATCTGGGGCGGTTATGTGGAGCTGATCCGTAACACGCCGTTTGTGGTGCAGCTCTTTTTTATCGTCTTTGGTCTGCCGAATATCGGTTTCAAGATGACGGCAGGCGAAGCGGCGCTACTGGCGATGATCGTTAACCTGGGCGCTTACAGCACGGAGATCGTGCGTGCCGGGATCCAGGTGACGCCAAAAGGACAATGGGAAGCCGGGCGTGTGTTGGGGTTGAGCCGAAGCCAGACGTTTATCCGCGTAGTACTTCCCCCGGCGTTGCAGCGCATTTATCCGGCGCTGGTCAGCCAGTGCATTATTGTCATGCTGGGATCGTCCGTGGTGTCGCAGGTCTCTTATGAAGAGTTGACCTTCGCCGCCAACCTGATTCAGTCGCGGACATTCCTCAGCTTTGAGGTCTATCTGGTGACCACCGGCATTTATCTGCTGCTCTCGATCGCCATGCGTCAGTTGATGATGGCGGCGGGACGGAAATGGTTGAGGGTACAGGCATGATGACCACATTTACCGACTGGGACATTATCCGCAACCTGCTGCTGGCCGGGCGCTGGACGGTGTTGTTGTCGCTGGTGGCGTTTATGGGCGGTGCGCTGGTGACGCTGCCGCTGTTGCTGCTGCGACTCACTGGCGGGCGTCAGGTGAAACGCCTGATCCGCGCGTATATCGAACTGTTTCAGGGCACGCCGCTGTTGATGCAGTTGTTCCTCGCCTTTTTCGGTGTGGCGCTCTTTGGCATTGATGTGTCGCCCTGGACGGCGGCCTCGCTGGCGCTGACGTTCTATACCAGCGCGTTTTTACTCGATATCGGCTATGGCAGCATTCGCGCGCTGCCGAAAGGGCAGTGGGAAGCCTCGCGCTGCCTGGGGCTGAGCTTTGGCCAGACGTTATTCCGCGTAGTGGCGCCGCAGGCATTGCGCATCGCTATTGCGCCAACGGTCGGTTTTGCCGTGCAGGTGATAAAAGGCACCGCGCTTTCGTCAATCATCGGTTTTGTTGAATTGACCAAGGCTGGCACGATGCTGACCAACGTCACTTATCAGCCGTTTAAAGTCTTTGCGCTGGTGGCGCTGGGCTACTTCATTTTGTGCTATCCGCTGTCCCGCTACAGCCGTTACCTGGAGAATAAATTCAATGCCTCTCATCACCATTAATCAGGTACAGAAGTACTACGGCGACAACCACGTGCTGAAGGGTGTCGATCTGGACATCGATATGGGCGAGGTGATCTCGATTATCGGTCGTAGCGGATCGGGTAAAAGCACGCTGCTGCGCTGCATTAACGGCCTCGAGGGCTACCAGGAAGGAAGCATTAAGCTGGGCGGCGTGACCATTACCGACCGTGATTCACAGGCGCGGGAGATCAGCCGCTCCATTGGAATGGTATTCCAGAGCTTTAACCTGTTCCCGCATATGACCGCGCTGGAAAACGTGATGCTGGCGCCGCGCCGGGTGCTGAAAAAAAGCGCCGCCGAGTGCCGCGAACTGGCGCAACGGATGCTGGAGAAAGTGGGGCTTGGCGACCGCCTCGATTACTACCCGGCGAATCTCTCCGGCGGCCAGCAGCAGCGCGTGGCGATTGCCCGTGCGCTGGCGATGTCGCCGAAAGTTTTACTCTGTGACGAGATAACCTCCGCGCTCGATCCCGAACTGGTGGGCGAAGTACTGAAAGTGCTGGAGCAACTGGCCGCCGAAGGGATGACGCTGATCCTCGTCACCCACGAAATGAATTTTGCCCGCGAAGTGGGCGACCGCGTGGTGTTTATGCATCAGGGGCGGGTGTGGGAGCAGGGCGACAGCAAAACGCTGTTTGCCAGCCCGCAGACCACCGAGCTGAAGCAGTTTATCTCTTCCGTGCGCGGTCTTAATTAACGTAAGGAATTTCAGATGGATATCGCTCAATTTCCGCAAATCAATCCGCCGCAACGTCTGCTGATGGGACCGGGGCCAATCAATGCTGACCCGCGCGTGCTGCGCGCCATGTCGAGCCAGTTGATCGGCCAGTACGATCCGGCGATGACCCACTATATGAACGAAGTAATGGCGCTTTATCGCGGCGTGTTCCGCACGGAAAACCGCTGGACGATGCTGATTGACGGTACATCGCGCGCCGGGATTGAGGCGATCCTCATTTCCGCCATCCGGCCGGGCGATAAAGTGCTGGTACCAGTGTTTGGCCGCTTTGGTCATCTGCTGTGTGAAATCGCCCGCCGCTGCCGCGCCGAAGTGCATACGATTGAAGTCCCGTGGGGCGAGGTTTTCACGCCGGATCAGATCGAAGATGCCATTAAGCGCGTGCGTCCGCGCCTGCTGTTAACGGTACAGGGCGATACGTCAACCACCATGCTGCAACCGCTGGCGGAACTGGGTGCTATTTGTCGTCGCTACGATGTGCTGTTTTACACCGATGCCACCGCTTCACTCGGCGGCAACGCGCTGGAAACCGATGCCTGGCAGCTCGATGCTGTCTCTGCGGGGATGCAAAAGTGCCTGGGCGGGCCGTCCGGCACGTCGCCCATTACCCTGAGCAGCCGCATGGAAGAGGTGATCCGGCGGCGTAAATGTGTTGAAGAGGGCATTCGCACCGATGCGCATCTCGACGGCGTGGATGAGATGGTTTACTCCAACTATTTCGATCTCGGCATGGTGATGGATTACTGGGGGCCGGAGCGCCTGAATCACCACACTGAAGCGACTACCGCGCTATTCGGCGCACGTGAATGCGCACGCCTGATCCTGCAAGAGGGGCTCGATAAGGGTATTGCGCGCCATAAGCTGCATGGCGATGCGTTGCTGAAAGGGATTCAGGCAATGGGGCTGGAGGCCTATGGTGATTTGCAACACAAGATGAACAACGTGCTGGGCGTCGTCATTCCGCAGGGCGTGAACGGTGACCAGGTGCGCAAATTGATGCTGGAGGATTTCGGCATTGAGATCGGCACTTCTTTCGGCCCGCTGCACGGCAAAGTGTGGCGTATCGGCACAATGGGCTACAACGCGCGTAAAGCCTGCGTGATGAACACCCTGAGCGCACTGGAGTCGGTGCTGAATTACCTGAAATTCGCCACCACGCAAGGGGCGGCGATGCAGGCCGCATGGGATCACTATCGCTGCGAGGACGTGTGATGATTCAACCGGCACGCCTCGAGGCGGCAGTACGTGTGATGGCCCGCGCCGATGAGCTGGCCGCGATCAGTGAAACGCCGGATGCGCTGACCCGGGTTTATCTTTCCGCACAGCATTTACAGGCTAACCAGCGGGTTGCTGAGTGGATGCACCAGGCGGGAATGCTGGTCTGGCAGGACAGCGTGGGCAATATTTGTGGTCGCTATGAGGCGGCACAGGAGGGCGCTCCGGCGGTGTTGCTCGGTTCGCATCTTGATACTGTGCGTAATGCCGGGCGTTATGACGGAATGCTCGGGGTGCTGACGGCCATCGAAGTGGTACAGAGCCTGCATCAGCAGGGATTACGTCTGGCGCAGGCGATCGAGATTGTCGGTTTTTGTGATGAAGAGGGAACGCGTTTTGGTATCACTTTGCTGGGAAGCCGCGGGTTGACCGGAAGCTGGCCAGCGCACTGGCTTACGCAAACTGATGCCGAGGGTATCAGCGTGGCGCAGGCGATGGTCAATGCCGGGCTGGATCCGCAGCGGATCCCGCAGGCGGCGCGCGATGCGGCGGCCTTCAGCAGCTATCTCGAATTGCATATCGAGCAGGGGCCGTGCCTGGAACAGGCGGGGCTGGCGCTGGGCGTGGTCGAGGCGATCAATGGCGCGCGCAGGCTAAATTGCCGCTTTACCGGCGAAGCCGGACATGCTGGTACGGTGCCGATGAGTCACCGGAAAGATGCGCTGGCCGCGGCGGCCGAATGGATGATCGCCGTTGAGAGCATCACGCAACAGCAAGGTGGCAATCTGGTGGCTACCGTAGGGAATATGCGGGTTCTGCCTGGCGCGGTGAATGTCATCCCCGGCGAGGTGTTGTTGTCGCTTGATATTCGTGGCCCGCAGGATGCGCCACTTGATGCGTTGCTCAATGAATTGCTGGCGATGGCGCAGGCTATCGCGGCGCGGCGCCATCTGCAATTCAGCGCCGAGGAGTTTTATCGTATTGCCGCCACGCCCTGCAATCAACAGCTGCAAACATTGCTTGCTGATGCTGTGCAGGTTGTGCAGGGTGAGACGCTGTCGTTACCGAGCGGCGCAGGGCATGATGCCATCGCCATGGCGGAACGCTGGCCGGTTGGCATGCTGTTTGTGCGCTGTAAAGGCGGGATTAGCCACCATCCAGCGGAATCGGTAGAGGTGGAAGATGTTGCGCTGGCCATTGATGCCTTTGGCCGTGCGGTGAGTGTGTTGGCCGCTGCGGAATAACCTGTGCGGTGGCAGGTTTAGACCTGATGGGAGGCAATGGACTGCCTCCCTGTGCTAAGCGTTAACGGGCGCATAAAAACAGCGGGCGTTTGCCGATGACAAACAGAAAGCCGTTTTTACCCTGTGGACGAATGGAATAGTTTATCTCTTTATTCGGATAGACATAAAAATCAGGCAGCACGCTCGCAATAACGTTATCGGTAGAGGTTTCGATACTGTCCACTTTATTCACCGCAGTTGACGTAAAGTGATAGGAACGACGATTTTCTGTCCATGTATAAGAGACGTCTCGCCTGATCGTTTCTGTCGGTTTGTTGTCCTCCATATAGCCGCCGCTTACGGATACAACGCCGCGTTTAGCCTCTCTGTTATACATAAAGTCGAGAGTGAAATTAGCCTGTACGTTTTTGTGATAAACAATCACTGAGGCTGAGCATGTTTCCGTATAGCCGGATGATGCGACAAACAGATAATAAAGATAACCTACGGTTGCGCCAGCGATTAAAAATATAAAGCTGAACAGAATTGTTTTCTTACTATTCACTCTGCACTCTCCTGAAGTAGAGAGAAATACAACCCGGTGAAACGGAGTTTTTAAAATCATTCTTACAGGCTAATGCGGTAAGCGTTGGTGAAGTTGCTGATACCGGGAAATAAACCCAGGGATAAATCTTACAGTTTAATCCGGTATTCTTAATCAGATTTTTATATTTCTGATAATAATCTCTGCTATCATGCGTATCATCTTTAGTATAAATCTGACAGCCATTGTCATTTTCTACAAAATTATAGTTATCAAAGAAAACAGGCGTTTTACCGAACGGTAAAGAATATGCAATTATCAACAAACCCGTGACAAAAGCGGCAAATATAATGACTGCGGATAAACGCCAGCCGGCGGATCGCGCAGGTTTGCTGGCAGGTATTTTATGGCGGCCAGGCGTTACCAGTGGAGTTTGTTCACGCTCATGGACATGCGCGCTTATCGCGGACCACGTCGGTTGGTCTGTGGCGCTCTCGCGGGTAATAACAGAATCGCCATATTCTGCGTCTGCGGGAATATCGACGCCGGTAATGTCGGTTTCCGGCGTAACTGCTGCGTTAGATTTGTCCTGTTTTTTGATTTTCACACTGTCGTCAATTTGAAAACCTTTTCTGGGAATGGTTGCAATCAATCGGCTATCCGTTTCGCCGACTGCCCGCAATCCGCGACGCACGATCGAGATATTTTGATATAACGTATTTGTTGGAACCAGCATCCCTTCTTCTTCCCAGACTTTTTTGAAGAAATCTTGCTGGAGAACAATTTCAGGTGAAGCCTCAAGCAGAAGCAACAAACAACGGCTGGCGGGGGCTGTCAGCGTGACGTTTATTTCAGGATTGCTCACTGAAATAAGCTTTTTCATTTCCGGTCTGAATTCAATGTTATCGTTAATAATCCAGTGCATATACGCTACAACACAGCCATTGGTTGTGTTCCTTTATAAATATTTTATCTGTGTGAAACTCTGTAGATAAATATTTGAACATACACAGGGTTTGTTTTCCATGCTTTTTATATGTAGTTCAGCTAACCCCGCTGTATTGATTGTAATGCTGAATACTTTATTGTTAATGAAAAGGTTTTTCAAAGGCTTACGCTCTATGCTGGCGGTTTGCTCGGTCAGATTTATTGGCTTTTTATATATCTTAAATGCCTTATTAAGAATTAATTAAGATGTTTAAATACCCCTGAAAGGTGATATTAATTGCACGTGTTAATTACTTTTATAAAACTATCATTGTAAACAATATATATTTGTGCGGAAGTTTTGAGCGCTGGCGGGTGAATGATATCTCCAGGGCGCATATACCAGGATTTACCCTCCGTTTCCGTTGAGCCACAGTAGGGCTTCTCGATCAGCCTGAACCAGGTATTACCGCTGTTTTCGAAACGCCCTTTTTGCCGCTCAAAGTCCCACTCGAAATGGATTTTGCGGGGTCGGACAACCAGAATGGTGTCCATTGTGATGACAGGCATCATGCCGACGGCACCTTTAGAGGAAAGGCGCGTGGTGCGGTTTTGTGGCGGTATTTCCTGAAAAGAGACGCGGTAGTAGCGCTCTTTATCATCTGCCGGGCCATGATAAAAGAATTTGAAAAAGTTACTCTCTCCCGGCTGGAGCGTTATCTGTCGTGGTGTGAACAACAGCTCTCCGTCAGCGGCACGCGAGGAGATCTCTTTCTCTCCTGGCCTGTCGATGGATCTGACATCCACGCGGTAGAGGCGTGCGCTTTTGTTATTGTTGACTACATATTTGGCGACCATGTTTTTTTCCGCTGGCATGGAAAATGTCATATCGCCAACCGAAATCGCCAGGCTGTACGCTGGCGCCAGGAGCGCCAGCAGCACGAACAGAGAGGGGATGAATTTATCGCGCATTTTGCCACAACGCCATGACTGTTACGTTACCTGAAGCACTGACGTCCCCATACCAGTCATCCTGATTAATGGTCTTCGTAGATTGCGGATCGTTCATGGGAATCGAAAAGCGCACATTCGATTTTTTGGTCACTCCGGTTTCACCGGTGGATGTCATCCAGGGCGTTGATGACCATAGTGCGCTGCTCATATCACGCCACTGCCCGTCACAACCCACATCGACGACTTCACGGGAGCCGCTTTGGGTGGCAAAACTGATGAGGCCGGGGAAGGGAACCTGCGTTGTTCCATCTTTTGAGCTGAATATGCACCAGGCGCGACCATTTATATTTCGGGTTGGGCCACTAACGCTGACTAAGACCATATCCGCAGCCGTTTTACCGTTCGTGGTGACAATATAATCAAAATCCAGATCGGGTTTACCTGGGCCAACGTGACCTGTACGGCTCGGATTGATGACATGGTCAGCCGAAATAATGCTGATGCTAAAGTTCGTCGGTTTGAAGATAAGCTGTGCTGAGGTGGAAAACTCATACCAGCCGGATTCCGGCGCAGTGATGCTTCTTACACGGAACGTCATTAAATCACGCAAGTTCGCGCCTTTAATACCCTGATTAATCATCTCCTTGAAAAAATTATTTGAGAAGAAGACGTAAATTGCGTTACTCCCTTTCAGCGCATTGAACGTGTAGTAGTGTGAGATGCCTGATACTGTCTGCCAGCTTCCACCATCAAGGCTGAATTGCATATCCGCCGCTTTGATGGCGGATTGCAACCCGGCATGGGAGAGCGCCGGGAAGAAACGAACATCTGTGTCGCTGACGCCATTATGGTTTAATGTGTAAGTGACCACTTTGCAGGCAATACCTGACACAGTACCCACCATCTGCATCCGGCACTCGCGATTGCCATCGCCTAAAGTTGGCGTCCCGTCGGTATTGAAAAAAATCTCCGAGACCGAATTGGTGCTGTAGAATTTTAAATGTGCTGCTTTGGTATGAGAGACTTTACGCTCATACCAGTAGCCTCTGCCCTGTTGAATACAGCGCTGTCCAATCCTCGGATTATAAGGCTCCGGTGTCTGGCACGAATTCATGGTCATTGAAAATGTTTGCCCGACTGCAGAATTGTTCAGATAGTGATAAAACTGATCTGACATTACGCCGTGTGCCGCTTTCGCACCGCCGGAGGTCACATCCACACCATAGAAACCCTGGCTATCCGTCACTGCGGGCGGAAGCATTCCCGTTGCCATATCGCAGCCTGTATACCAATTGATACAGCGCATACCAATAATCAGGTTTGGAGCGGGTGCATTGGTGAGCCACATATCATATTGATTGCCGGCACTCATTATGCCGTTGAGACCATTATCAATATAACCGAGGCTGACCTGATATACTGACCCCGAGCCGTTATATTTCAGACCCGTCCAACGGTTTGAACCCGTCATTCGGGGATCCAGATACCCAACTGGCGTAACAAAATAGTTCTGGTCAGTGTCGTTTTCGATGAAAATATACTGACGCGTCGGAGCATCCGCATAGGTATATTTGGTTATCGCAGCATTAGCAGGAGAAGCCATAACATAAAAAAACGCCAGAATCAGAAGGCGATAAACGTTAACTTTCATTTTTCCCTCCTGCCGTAGCCAGGTTGGCAAAGGATTTCAGGCCCTGGCAAGTAATATCGCCCACCCATACCGCACCGCGAGCCTGGCTAATATCCAGTGCGGCTTCGCAGCTTTCATCATTGCCGTAAGTAAAATCAATGACCGGGAATTTTTTATCGATATCCATGACAAATTCACCATTGTTATCGGTCTGTGCTCGGCCAATATGGTTGTTAATGCGCGCATTAGTCAGTAATGTGCCATCTTCAGCACGAATTCTGCCGAACACCGTCACCATCTGTTTTATTTCTGGATTAAGCACGACGACGTTGCCAGGGTAAAGTGTCAGATGACTCTTCTTACCCCTGGAAATATCGTAACTGTCCAAAGAGTTTTTACTGTTAACAATCTCAATTTCGTATTTATTATACGGGTCCAGCGGTACGTAATTATATTTACCAATCATCGGAACCGCCCGGCCATTAACATTTGCGGTCAGTTTTCCATCATTTGCAATATCGGCTTGAATAATTACACCGGCATTACCTTCATTATCCCCGCTTGCGCCAATACCTTGCGATTGCCAGCCAAGACTGCCGGTTGATGTCAGATTAGAGTTGATATAACCATTTGCACCGCTGCTGAGATTTAGCGTACCAGAAGAGTAGCGTGTTTCATAGCGGGTCCATGCTCCGCCACTCAGCGTCTTATTATCGCCGATGTCACTGGAAACAGCGCGCGAAAGATCAGCGCCAACGGTGCGAATAACACCTTCATCAAATTGTTTTTGTGCAGAAAGGGTCGCCGTTGTATATCCACTTTGGTGTGTCATACCTGCCTGAAGCCAATTGCCTAATGGCAGTGAAAAATTAAGAGCGATATATTTTTGTGTGCTGTTATTCCCGGGCTGGCTACCGTATGCGTATTGTTGTATTCCACCACGTAATCCCAGCGAACCATAACGGCCGCTATATAATGTCTGACTGTAATCAAGGGTATAATTATGACTTTTAAACCGGTTATCATTGTTGAAGCTGGCGTTCAGTGTCCCTAATTTCGACCACAGCGTGTTCATGTTCAGGGAGAAACCTATCGAGGTATTATCCGTACTGTTGCGGCGTAACCTATTACCAATGGCCGTTTTTTCCCGGCTTAACCATACCGAACTGAATCCGCCCGGCAGCGTCGCATTTATATTACTAATAAAGCTCCACGAGCCATCCGTCGCAAACATGTTTTGCATATTTAACTGGAGCGCATTCGCGATCGGCCATGAAATATTGCCTTCACCAACCGCAACGTTGTTGTAATGGTATCCTGTTGCCATCCAGTTGATGGTGCGCAGGCCACCCGACGCGGAGACGCCCATCAGCAGGGTGTTTTTGGCATTCTGAGTGCTTCCGTTCTCATTAACCCAGTCGTCCATGAACATATTACCGCCCCAGACCTGCCAGCTTAATGGCATATCCGCCGTGCGTTTTCCCGAGATGATTTTATTAACGTGCTGAACATTACTGCTCACGGTCTTGCCATTGACGATGACGTCAACCGTAACGTCGTAAATGCCGTATGGCAGATCGCGGGTATCAACTTCGTGGCTGCCCATACTAAAGTTTTGTACGCTCAGCAGCTTTTCATTACGGTAAACATGCACTTCACCGGACGCAGGCAGAAAAGCGATAACCGGGGTGATGGAGTGTGAATTATCAAATTTGGTGGAATTCGCCTGGTTTCCCCATGACATTCCGTAAATTTTCCCGGAAGAAATGGCGGTCACTGGCCCGATAGATTGCAAATTCCATGCATCCAGCATCCCGCCAGCAAAGCGGTAGCCAGCGAAGTCGCGTTCATACATGGCTTTATAAATTTCGGTTTGTCGGTTGCCGGAACCCAGACCGTAAAGCGTACTATCCAGGAATATGTGATGCTCGCGTAATGCCGAAGTGCTCATTAAAGAGAGATAACTGGAAGTATTGTTATCGCCGCCTCGCATTTGGTTATTGTAAACGCCGAGATCATAGTTCAGCGTACCACTGATATTTTCAGCACTGGATGCGCCAATATCTTCGCTGCTGTCGTGCAACTGAGTACCCAGCGCTTGTTGATTAACCACAAGCTGTAATATTAGCTGCTGGAAATTTAAGCGTAACGATGCGTTATCCGTCAACGGAATAGTAAGATCGCTGTTGAAGCTGGCGTTCAACAGGGCAACTAATTTCTCAAGTGTTTGCTTATTGACAGAGGCATTACCCTCCCTTTCTTCAAGCTGGATCTGGCGAATTTTTAATGTATTTTCGTCCAGCCAAATTGCCGCAAGCCCTATGCGCTGATCGTCAGTTTTTTCCTCTGTATTATCTAAATGAAGATACAGAGGAATACTCATGCCATCACGCAAAGCATTACTAAATGCTTCAGGGATCATCACACCATTGAGTTGTTGATAATCAGTAGGTCTTGCAACTGCGTCATTTACATCAGTAAAAAGAACCGCAGTACACGTGAGTATAGTTTGTAAAATCTTATTATTCACGATAACGGCTCGTCAGTGAAATTTTTATTTGACAGATATAAAATTGTCGGCCTGCCAGAAAGCGAGTCGCGCTTTCTTATTTTCAATATCAACCTGAGCAAAAGTTCGGGTTTTACCAGGCATTAAATAATAGTTTTCTTTACACTCTTTTTTTTCAGAAACTTTTTTACAAGGGCCGTAAGCGATAAGGCGCAAAGTGGCGTTGCCCGTGTTTTTTATTTCACCCTTTGAATATTGGTAATCGTATTTCACTTTTCTTGGGGCGACGACAAGGATGGTGCTTATCCGCGCTGACGCGGTTGCAACAGCGTAGCGAGTTGCATTATTTTTTGATGCGTTACTGAGCGCCTGATCAAACCAAACTATCCGGTAATATCTCTCTTTATCGTCCTGTCGGCCGTTATAGTAAAAACGAATTGTTTCATTACTTTCTGCCGGAAGCAGCAGACTTCCCGGTGAGAGTAACAGCTCATCCTTACTCTCCATGGGGATTATTTTACCGTCGTCCTGTGGCGAACTTATTCTTTCGATGCGAATATTCACCAACCGCCCGGTAGTGGTAGGATTTTTTATCGTTTTATTAAGGATAGTGGAGTCACTGTACATAAATGAAGATATATCACCCACATCGAGTGCATATACCGGCATCACGCCACTTGCAAATAATAGAGTCGCCAGAATAGTTTTTTTCATAGAAATATCGCCAAAGAATAAAGCAGGAGCGAGATATCGCTCCTGCTGAAAAAAGAATTAGCTCCAGGTAGCGTCGAACTGAACGCTGATATCGCCGCTCCAGATACCTTCCGGCAGTTGGCTCATATCCGTAGCAGGCGTAGTACCATCAGTTGTGCCGTTTGCAATGGAGAAGGTGAACGCGTCTTGCGCGGTGACACGACCCGTTTTGCTGAAGTCAGTGGCCAGAATACCCAGGCCGCCATTTTTATTGCTGGTGGTATCCACCATAATGGTGTCCGCGTTCTGTTTAACTTCTTCGCCCATGTAATGCACGCCAACATTCAGCGTGGAGCCGGAGCCATCGAGCTGAGTCAGGGTGTTGCTGATCAGACGAGAAGAGAGTTTGAATGCGGTAGCGGTAGCGTCGCCTTCAATCGCAACATCAAACAGGCCTTTTTGCGAGTTAAAGCCTTTGACGCCATCAGCATACTGGAAGGTCAGGCTGCCGAGCGGAGTAACAACCAGCGTGCTGGTCGTATCTTTTTTCGCAGTAGCAGACCAGGTTGCGATAGATTGACCCATCTGGGCGGCCTGAACGGAGCCAGCTGCAAAGGAAGCCAGTAAAGCAAGTGCAATTACATTGCGTTTCATAAAAATACCTCAGTTATTTATATATCAGTTTATTATTTAATCGCTATGCATTAATGGTTATATCCATAGATGATACATGTGCGAACTCTATATTCCAGGAGAATGCAAGTGGTGCGCATATAATAAGCATTATTCTTGGTTTGAATTAATGTTGATTTTATCTTCTAAAAAATAAGATGTTTATTAATGCCACTCGATTTCGTGAAGCCATTATTATTCGATAAATTTTCGTTAGGAAGATAAAAGTTTTTAGAAAGTGATCAAATAATCGTTGTTGAATATTTGTTAAATTTAGAAAGTGTATTTTCCTCTGTGTTTTCAATGTGAGATGATTTATTGTTAACATTTAAGTATCATTATTAAACCTTATACAAGGTGAGAGTTCATATTTGGTGGTGGGATATAAGATTAGACCAGTGAGTAAGTTACCTACGATTGGTATATATAAGTCATGTGTAGTTATATTTTTCACAAATAATATTTGCGGCAGAATGCTTTTATCTAAATAAATAGCAAGGCGGAAAGTCAAAAGTAAATGGAATAATTATGGATATTGTATTCTATTATAAAATGAATTTTACTACTGCAGAGTAAAAGTTATCATTTCTACCCTTAATCATTAACGATGATGGCTTTCTTTAATGTATGGAAAAAATATAATCGATAACAACCAGACGAGTTAATCGCAGTAAATAAGATCTTAACCTACCGATCATCGCTGCCCGGAACGATATCTTGCTGATTAAATGCTGTATTTACTGGTGCAGGGAAAGGGGCAACGTAATGATGTTGAAGGAATGTTTAAGACTAGTTCACTTGTCTTTATTCTACCGGAGCGAATAATAAATATATTCAGACATGCTTTCGGTTTATCACGTGTCCGGTTCTTTCTGAGTGAAATAAAAGGTAAAACTATTTATTGCTGATATGGCTTCACGCTCAAATTTGCACTTTGAAGTATGTGTGAGGCTCCATGCAGTAGCGCTAAAAAAGAATCGCTTCTTCTATAGAGATCGGAAGCACTGTCTACGCCTGGCATAGTCACTTCATCTTTGCCGGAAGAGGTCATTTGATTGGCGAAAAATAAAAACAGATTTATTGACGATTAGCAGTAAATGGCAGGTGCAGTACATGTGCTGATAGTTAGTGGTTGTACATATATATTTTTGATGGCTCAGTGTTAAATATTACTGGATGAATAATGGAAATTAATAAAAATAAACGTGGAATGGTTAAATTGAACCCGCTCGCTGTGTCTGTCTTACTGGCGTTGCCAGTTCTCGCTGAGGCTGCTTCTGTCAATATCCCCGGCGGACAAATAGTCAATGTAAACGGTGTTCCGGTTGTAAATATCAATGCGGCGAATAGCAAAGGTATTTCCCATAATATTTATGACCAGCTTAATGTGGATAAAGAAGGGCTGATATTTAATAACAGTGCCGAAGATGTTGAAACGACTTTGGCTGGGCGTATTGCAGGCAACGCCAATCTGGCTGCTGGTACGGCAAAAATTATCCTGAATGAAGTGACGTCAAACAATAAAAGTGTCATTGACGGAAAAATGGAAGTGGCAGGCGATAAAGCGCACCTGATCATCGCCAACCCGAATGGAATTACGGTTAATAATAGTGGTTTTATCAACACCGAAAAAACCACTCTGACAACAGGCAGGGCTGACATTAAGCAAGGTGAGCTGAAAGGGTATTCAGTTGCGGGTGGCACCCTGGCTGTGAAAGAGATCACCAGCGACTCGCCCACCGAGATTCTGGCGCGTTCTGTTGTGGTTAACGGCGAGATCCGTGCCGATCAGCTTACCGTTATTGCCGGTAACAACTACGTGAACACGAAAGCACAGGCGATCGGAACGGTAACCGGCAGCGGCGCGAAAAATGCCTATGGCATCGATATTATTAAAATTGGCGGAATGTACGCTAATCGAATCACGCTGGTCAGTACGGAAAGTGGGGTTGGCGTACGTAATGCAGGCATTGTCGCGGGTGGAGTCCAGGGCGTGGCGATCGACAACTATGGTCACCTGGTGAACATTGACGCAGCGATCACTTCCGAAGGGGCTCTTTCTGTCAGGACGAACGGTACGCTGAATAACGAGTCAGGGACGTTACGCGGTACCGGGAAAGTCTCGATCGACACGGTTACTCATGCGATTAATAACAGCAAAGCAGGGAACATTAGCTCGTTGTCTGCCGTCGATATTGGCAGCGGTGAATTCAATAACAGTAATGGCAAGATCATGTCCAATGGTCAGTTGGTCATTAACACCCATAATAAGACATTGACCAACTCGGGCACTGCAAATGAAAGTGTTATCCAGGGGGGAACCGTGATGCTCAAAACGGCTACCCTGAATAACAGCAAAGGCCGAATAACGGGTAACTCAGTGGCTGCTGAATCCACTGTGATTAATAATACCAGCGGTGCTATTGATGCAGTCAATGACGTGCAATTGATCAGCGCCGGGAATATTGATAACAGCCGTGGTTTGATTCATTCCCGGCAGGGTCAGATTCAAATAGCTGCACAGAAGACGTTCTCGAACCGTGATACTCTTTCGACGGATGCTAATAACTCCGCCGCAATGGGCGTACAGGCGGATGCCGGCGAGATAAAAATCATAGCCAGCTCGATCAATAATATGCGAGGCACGCTCAATTCAACAGGGAGTGTTATTGCTGAAAGCAATAATGAACTGGTAAATGCTTACGGAAATATTTCTGCAACGGGCAACGTCATTCTCTCCAGCGCCGCTGCGATAAATAACTACAGTGGTCGCGTTCACAGTGATAGCACCATTTTTGTTGATGCTGCGTCTTTAGATAATAGCTCCTGGAAAGGCATGCTTGATGGGAAAAAAGGCGTGCGTATTGAACTTAGCGGAATGCTGGATAACTCCACCGGTCTTATCATCTCTACTGAAGGGGATGTCGCGGTGAAGGTGAAAGCGCTGGACAATATGGGTGGGATTCTGTCCGGAAATAACGTAGATATAACCTCCGCCTCTACTGTATATAACGTGGCAGGATTGATTAATGCCAATAAAAAACTCAGCATCAATGCGCTTTCTGAAATCGATAACCGATACGGGGACGATTTCACTAACGGTTTTGGAAGCAATATAGATGCAGATTCACTTACGGGCGGAATATATGGCCGTGAGGGTATCAGTATCACTGCCAGAAATGTCAAAAACAACTATAGCAGCATTATTGCCGAAAAGGGTCCATTATCATTGAATGTTAATGACAGCATCATTAACGATCGTGGTTATATGGCGAGCCTTGCTGATATGTCGATTATGACGAAGAGTTTAAAAAATAATAATGGCATCATCGCGGCAATGGGGAATCTGTCGATCGATGTAGGCAGTTTGTCAAATACAGGGTCGGGTTCGCTCAGTAATAATAGCGCTGCGGGTATCATTTCGTCAGCGCAGAAAATGGATTTAATGGTCAACGGCAATTTTACCAATAGCGGCTGGATCAGCGCGAAAGATGATGCCGTTATTAGTGTTGTGGGTAAGTTGACGAACAATAAATCCATTACCGCTGATAAGGCATTAACTATCAGGGCCATTGATGGTATTGCCAACAATATGGATATCATTGCTGCATCTGATTTAATTATAGACACCAATGGCAGCCTGACGAATGCGGCTGCGGGTAAGATCTCGGGTAAGGTAACAAATATCAATGTTGCTACTGATATCAACAATAAAGGTAATGTGCTTGCCAGCGATGAGTTAACTCTCAGTGCCGGACGCACTATCACCAATACAAGCAATATGGTCACCGATGGGTATGCATCAATTACGGCTCAAACTGTAAATAATAGCGGTAATAAAGCATCTCTCGGTGGTAGTAAAGGTCTTGTGCTGGAAGCTGACAAAGTCATCGGCACAGGTATCCTGGTAGGGTTGTAAGTAATATCAACTCACATCGCCAGCGGAATCTGGCGATGTGAGTATCAGAAGTCTGTTTCTTAAACATTAATCTTTCGTAGCCACTCTAAGGATGGAGCAAGTTATGTACAAATATAGCGATCTGAAAAATAAAACCGTATTAGTTTCCGGGGCAAATGGCGATACCGGTCGCGCAATCTGCCAGCAATATCTGGAGCAGCATGCCGTGGTCTATGCACTGCATGAATCCTGTGCCGATCAACTGCACGTGCTGAAAGCTGAACATCCCGAGGGGCGGAACTTGCACATTGTTCCCTGCAACCTTGCTGATCCTGAGGCGGTGGCGGTAATCGGTGCCCGTTTGGCCAGTGAAGCCGGGAAAGTGGATGTGCTGGTCAACAATGCCAACGTGGTTAACGATAATCTCTTTGCATCCATGAGCTTCGATGACTTCAGCTCCACAATCGACGGCAATATGCTTAATACCTTCAGATTGACAAAAGAAATGCTGAGGCTGCTCAGAAATGCTGAGAATGCGTCGGTCATTAATGTGGCGTCAGTTGCCGCCATTATTCCAACGGTGGGACAGATTAACTACAGCGCTTCCAACGGCGCTCTGTTGGCCTTCACGCGTACGCTGGCGGCAGAACTCGCGCCGCACGGCATTCGGGTAAATGCTGTTGCGCCTGGCATGATTGAGTCAACGAACGGGAAAGAGCTCCCTCGTTCCCTGGTCCGCGAAATGACGGATGCGATTCCCTTACAGCGCATGGGGCGCAGCGCAGAAGTCGCCAATACTATCGTTTACTTAAGCTCATCAGCTTCCAGCTATATTGTTGGCCAAACAATTATCATCGATGGCGGCATGGTGATGCGTTAATTAACCTCGCGAGACGGTTTCCGCGTTTCTGTTGGCACGTAGACAAAGCGTTTTCAAAAAATAATAACGCTCATAGTGAGCTGGTTTAAATCCAGTATCGTTTGTTCCTTTTCCAGGATTGTGAGGCGTCTTGCCGGAAACCGTTTTTTAAATCTGTGTACATATAAATACGCAGCTAAAATATTTACCGGCAAATATAAATAACAAGGATAAGATGCCCCGGCATTCTGTTTAGCCGCGTCTGATAATTTCGCCCTGACAGGGTAATCTCAGCGAGCAAACATTCGTGACCGCTGGGCATTTTATCCTCAACTATTGCAATCGTTTACTCACCCCCCCTGTTCGAAAACCCTTCTTAAAATAGTTCGTAAACAGCTGGCAGGCCTTAACTCCTCACAGCGTTCAGCGTAGCAACCCTCATTTAGCACTGAATTCTACAATGGTGTTCTGTGATATTTACGGAGCGTGGCGTCCGTTATCGGAATAAAAAACATTGTCTGGCATACTTACAAGCCAGCAGGACATTTTCCTGAACGCATGCAAGCGCAACCAATGACCGTCGGTAATAGCCTCTCATGGAGGTTGTATGGCTTATAGTAGTAAGCCATAAGCAGCCGCATGGGCTGCATCTGGCTGATATATTTGGGTCGCGATGGCTTCAGATATGATGCGTGGCGAGACGGTGGTACAGAGAGCTGCGTACTAGTAAAGATCCGTCTGTAGCTAATAAGGGACTACAGGCGGAGTGACTTTTTCAGGTGATTACATCATTGCCATGCTGGTGGCGGAGGGAGCGAAGAAGGCGCTGGATTCTGCAAGCAGACTCTCTCTTATCAGCAGTAAATCGCTAATTTTTTTGCCCCCCAGTTTTTTACAGGCTTTATTCCGATAGGCATAGACCTTTTTGGCCGGCATATTAAGCGTATCGGCGATAAGATCAATATTCTTACCTTTCAGCGACTCATTAATAATCATATATTCGATGTCGCTCAGGTGATTGTCTTTCGGTGTCGGATTTTTTTGTTTTTTGATGATTCGCTGTAGCGCCTGGCTAAATTCAACAAGAGATACTCTTGATTTCAATACTTCATCAGCTTCATCAATGACAATATTACGTGCGCTGCGCATAATCACTAAAAGCTTACAGGTTTTATTGAGCGTCGATATAGCCCACGCACAAGAGGTACTTTTTATATCAAGATGAAGGATGACAATATCATCGAAAGATAAATTATTAATCAATGCCGCATTCAGTTTATGTTCGATTATTTCGATATTTAGCGTGCTGGCAAAAGACATGATGCCATGCTGAAGATAAGCATCTTCGCTGATGGAGTATATTTTCATATTTTTGAATACCGTAAGAATTGTCGAGAAAATTAAATTTATATGCTGCAATTCTAATTAGGATTTTTTATTTCGGATAATTAAATAATCTTAAATCAACCTTAACTCGTTTCTGCGGTAAATAAGAATCTGCACAATGATGCGCATCATCAGACGGACTATACTTCCAGTGACGTGTTACTGGCGTCGATACTGACAGGTAATAAATGGTTTTTTTGGTTTCTTAACTGCCTGTGGTTGGTGTTTTATGCCTTAATTAATCGCATTTATGGTTTTTAAGTCTTAATCACGAAGGTGAAAGGGGCCATAACCTCAAGCAAAGTTTTCCAGCGATGATTATGTGCTGATAACGACGACAACTGCGCGCTGACGGTAACGGGCAAGAGCAGCATCTACTACCGTAAGGATTTGAATGATGGAGACTTACCTTAAGAATATGAAGGCTGAGTGGGTCAATTTACTCGAGAGAACAGATGAACGCATTCGTCTTATCGCCGCTGAAGTTGGGAAGAATCATGCACGACAGCTGAGCCAGGAATTCTACACCGTTGTACTAACCGACTCGCAAGCGGCTGAATTTTTGTCTAATGAGCAGGTAGAAAGACAGCTTAAAGCTGCGCTTGCCCGTTGGATTGAAGAAGTGCTTGCATGCCAGATAAGTGACGTAGAGCGGTTGATCGAAGTGCAACAAACGATTGCTGCGGTTCATGCGCGCATTGGCATTTCCGTAGAGCTGGTAGAGATGGGGTTTCGGGTGCTTAAGAAGCTCCTTTACCCGGTGATTAATTCTGACGATTATGCACCGGCAGAAAAACTGCAAGTCTACCATTTCACAATAAACAGTATCGATCTGGCGATGGAAGTGATGTCACGCGCCTTCTCATTCACTGAGCATAATGCGTCAAAAGAGGATGAAAACTACCGTATCTTCTCTTTGCTGGAGAATGCTGAAGAAGAGAAAGAGCGACAAATCGCCTCGTTATTGGCGTGGGAAATCGATCTTGTTTACCGAATTGTCCTTGATGCCGATTTAGGTAATAGCCTGTCCCTGAGCCAGGCGGATTTTGGTTTATGGTTTAACCACAAAGGGCGCCATTATTTCAGTGGTATTGCCGAGGCCGGCCATATTTCCCGGTTAATTCAGGATATTGACGAAGTCTTCCGTAATACTCGTGAAACGTCCAAAGCCTTAAGTAACCGCAGCCTGCGCACCAAATTCCTTATTCAGCTTAGGAAAAATGTGTCGCAAATCAGTACATTGCTGCGTGAACTTTTTGAGGAAGTCTCCCGTCATGAAGTGGGTATGGATGTACTGACACGCCTGCTCAATCGTCGTTTCTTACCGACTATTTTTAAACGTGAAATCGCCCAGGCAAAACGGGCCTCCACTTTCTTGTCAGTACTGGTTATTGATGTCGATAAATTTAAGCAAATTAACGATACTTGGGGACACCACACCGGGGACGAAATTTTGCGCAAAGTGTCGGCGGCTTTTTATGACAATGTGCGCAGCAATGACTATGTATTCCGCTATGGTGGGGACGAATTCGTGATCGTCTTAACCGAGGCTTCCGAATTTGATACGACACGTATCGCTGAACGCATCCGTTCGCGCGTCGAAAAAACCGTGATCAAATCGCCAGACGGCCAGACGATCCCACTTTCGCTCTCCATCGGTGCGGCAATGTTTAGCGGTCATCCGGACTATGAACGGTTAATTCAGGCGGCGGATGAGGCACTCTATATTGCCAAGAAACGCGGGCGCAACTGCGTTGAGTTGTGGAAACCCGCCTCATGACTTATATCGGTGGAAACAGTGAAAATGCCGCTTTCATCGCTTTTGCCTCTTCGCCGGGGCTGCGGCCAAACAGACGGCGGAATTCACGATTAAACTGCGAGGGGCTTTCATAACCCACGCGGAATGCTGCGCCTGAGGCGGTCAGATTATCGCGGATCATCATCAGCCGTGCCTGGTTAAGCCGAACCGATTTGATGTATTGCAGCGGCGAAGTCCCGGTCACGGCTTTAAAGTGTTTATGGAAAGCTGGCACGCTTAAACCGATGTCGTTGGCAAGCCGGGTGACATGCAGCGGTTGCGGAAACTCTGTGTGGATGCGCTGCAGGACACGCGAGATGGCGGCGAACTGTCCCTGGCTGGCCAGTGCGGCCCGGATCGCGCCGCCTCGCGCGCCCATCAAAACCCGGTAATACAGTTCGCGAACGATCTGCGGGCCAAGGATTTTGGCCTCCTGCGGTGATGCCAGCGCGCGCAGCAGCCGAAGCGTGGTATCCGTCAATTCGGGTTCCAGCGGCGTGGAAATGATCCCTTCCGGCGCGGCGGCGGCAGAAACGGCTGAAGGCTCCAGCTCGCTCATTAACTCCAGCAAAACCGTCATCTCCAGCCGTACGGCAATCGCCAGCAGCGGTTCTTCTGCGCTGGCCTCCGTTTCCGTAGAGAAAGGCAGCGGCACCGAAAGCACCAGGTAATGTTGCTTATCGTAGTGGTAAACCCGGTCGGCCAGATAACCGCGTTTATGTCCCTGGCAGACAATCACTATGCCCGGCTCATAGACGACCGGCGTGCGTCCCAACGGGCGATCCGAGCGCATAAAGCGTACCGTTTCCAGCCGCGAACAGGTGTAACCCTCGTTGGGCGCCAGGCTACTGAGCAGCGACACCATTTCAGCGCTCATTGCTTCTCTCCTTCTCACAATTAAGCAATTATTCTGCCGTTTTGCGCCCGTTATGTGAACAGGAAGAAGAGGAACAGGCAATCATCAGAGAAGAATGGGCCTGTTTTGCCTCTTCCTCGCCGCCTACTCTGTTGCTGGTGACACAACACAGGAGATCACCTTATGACGAAGCGCAAAATTATCCTGCTGACCGGTGCCAGTAGCGGTATTGGTGAAGCCACCGTGCGGCGGTTGGTGCAGGACGGACATCATTTGATTATCGGCGCACGGCGGCTGGCAAAGTTACAGCATCTGCAGGAGGAACTGGGCAATATCGATGCCTTGCAGGTGGATGTGACACAGGCTGGCGATCTGCAACGGATGGCGGATTTTGCACTGTCGAACTACGGACGCATCGATGTGCTGATCAATAACGCCGGTGTGATGCCGCTCTCGCCGCTGGCCGCGCGGAAACTGGACGAGTGGCGACAAACCCTCGATGTCAATGTGCACGGCGTCCTTAATGGTATTGCTGCGGTGCTGCCGGTTATGGAACAGCAGGGCGGCGGGCAGATCATCAATGTGGCGTCAATTGGCGCACATACCGTTTTCCCTTCATCAGCGGTCTACTGCGCCAGTAAATTCGCCGTCCGCGCCATCTCCGACGGATTGCGCCAGGAGACGGAAACGATCCGCGTTACCGTCATCAGCCCCGGCGTGGTGGAGTCGGAACTGGCCGATCACATCACGGATGACGGCACGAAAGCGGCGATGCAGGAATTTCGTCGCATTGCGCTGCCCGCAGACGCGATTGCCAAAGCCATTGCGTGGGCTATCGCACAGCCGGATGGCGTCGATGTCAGCGAAATGATTGTTCGCCCAACACAAAGCCCATATTGAGGAGGCGCAGATGGATAAAAAAGTCTGGTTTATCACTGGCGCAGCGCGAGGCGTGGGGTTATCGCTGGCGCGTCAGTTGCTGGCGCGGGGAGATTTCGTCGCCGCCACATCGCGTACGCTACAAAGCCTGCAACATGTACCAGAGGCGCAGAGCGAGCGCTTTTTGCCGCTGGAGGTCGATCTGCGATCGGAAGCCAGCGTACAGTCGGCAATCGGGAAAACGGTTGCCCGGTTCGGCCGCATCGATGTGGTGGTCAACAATGCAGGTTACGGTCAGTACGGCGCGCTGGAAACACTGAGTGATGTTGAGCTGCGCGGTAACTTTGACATTAATGTTTTCGCGCCGCTACATGTCATTCGCCATGTCTTACCCCATTTGCGCGAGCAGCAACGCGGACATATTTTCAACATTGCTTCGATCGTCGGTTTTCAGGGCGGCTACGCGGGGTGGGGCAGTTACGTTGCCAGCAAATTTGCCCTGGCTGGCTTAACGGAAGCGCTGGCCGCCGAAGTGGCCGAATTAGGGATCACGGCGACGGTTGTCTACCCGGGCCCGGTTCGCACCGGTTTTCTCTCTGATGCGAGCCTGAAGGCGGCTTCACATACGCCGCCAGCCTATCGCGCTGCGCAGGCGTCGCTGGATTTGCACCTCAACGAGCTTGCTGGCAAACAGGCTGGCGATCCGGAAAAGCTGGCGCTGTTGATGATCCAGGCCGCAAGCGTCAGCGCGCCGCCGCTGCATCTTTTCTCCGGCAAGATTGCCCATCAACTGGCGCAGGAGAAAATCAGCGCAGTCAGTCAGGATCTTGCCCACTGGCAAGGTGCTGGCGAAGCAACGGATTATTAGAAAACGCAGCAAGCGCAGCGCAGGTTACCGCTGTGCTTGCTAAGCTACTACGCCCAGGAAAGGGCGACACCGAATATGGCCGTCACCACGCAGGCAAGCTTTTACTAAACCTTGATGGGAGCCGTTAGCGGCTCCCGGATAACATTATTACCGCGTATAACGGGAAGCCGGTTTGCCATTGCGTGAGGCGCTATACAGCGCCAGCCGGGCTTCATCAAAATTGTGCCACAGCTGCAGATCTTCCACCGGCGGCACGGTCACTAACTCCCCTTGATCAAACCCGGCCAGGGCGGCATCGACCAGGTTTTCGGCGGTCATCACGGAACCTTCCGGCAGCATATCCAGCGTGACGCCGGAATGGCCCCAAATTTCCGTGGCTGTTGCCGCAGGCAATACGGCCTGAATACGTACATGGCTGTCAGCAAACTCTTCCTGCAAACCACGGGTGAAATTGAGTACCCAGGCTTTGGTGGCACTGTACAAGGCGCTGTCTGCGCGGGCGTGAAAAGCAAGGACTGAAGCGATATTGATAATGGCACCACGATCATTTTCGACAAAGCGCGGCAGTGCCGCCAGCGTCAGGCGCATCAGCGCGGTGGTATTCAGCGTATGAATGGCTTCATGCTCTTCAGCGCTTGAAGAGAGAAACGACGCCATATTGGCGGCACCGGCATTATTGACCAGAAAACCGATGGACGCGTTTTCGCGCAGCACGGTTTCCACGCGTGCAATATCTGCCGCCTGGCTAAGGTCGGCAACCAGTGTCTCTACCTGTACGCCATAACGCTGATGAAGATCGGCCGCCAGCACCGACAAACGATCGGCACGCCGCGCAACTAACAACAGGTTGTAGCCACGGGCAGCAAGACGGTCGGCATAGATTGCGCCGATCCCTGAAGAGGCGCCGGTAATAAGAGCAGTGGTTGTCATTTTCAATTCCTCGAAGGTAAATGGTTTTATCATGCAACCACCACAGCATCGACTAAATGGTTTTATTATGCAACCAAATAAAATGGCAAAAAATGCGGTTTAATTTTCAGGGAAAGAAAACGTGGATTATTCGCTGTTGGCGACGCGCAACACCACTTCTTCCGGTTGCAGTTCGCGGCCGTCTTCCGCCTGCAACATCAGTTTGCGCAATGGACGACGTGACGCCTCATCAACCAGCATGCTGGCGGGTTCCCCGCGGGTAAACAGCCACTCATTACCCCATTGCGACAGGGCAACCAGCACGGTTTGCAGGGCGCGACCTTTTTCGGTCAGCACATACTCTTGCCAGGCGCTGCCATCAGATGCCGGTTGTGTCTGTAATATCCCTTCTTCGACCAGCAACTTAAGCCGTGCGGTGAGCATATTTTTGGCGATCCCGAGGCTTTTTTGAAACTCACCAAAACGCGAAACGCCAGCCAGCGCATCGCGCACAATCAGCAGTGACCACCAGTCGCCGATAATATTCAGCGAACGGGCAACAGGGCAAAAGGTCTCTTCAATACGGGTACGTTTCATGGGGATCCTCCGGTTAATGGTTTTATTATAAAACCAGAAGGGCGGTGAAAACATCGCTTTTTGCGCCAGTGCACACTCCGGACAACCGTACCCGGCGAAGTGTCATAAATGTGTCACAATCTTGCTTTCAGGCCGTGAAAAATGAGGGAAAAGAATGAAAAAGCTGATCAGGGTAAGCGCTATTGCCATTGCCATGTCTGCACCGGTCGCACTGGCGCAGGAGATACCGCAAGGGTATCAATTACAACAGGTTTTGATCATGAGCCGTCACAACCTGCGTGCGCCGTTAGCCAATAACGGCAGCGTACTGGAACAATCGACGCCAAACCGCTGGCCGCAGTGGGACGTACCGGGCGGTGAGTTGACCACCAAAGGCGGCGTACTGGAAGTGTATATGGGCCATTTTATGCGCGAATGGCTGGTCAAAGAGCAGTTGTTGAAAGCGGGAGAGTGTCCATCCGCGAACAGTGTCTACGTCTGGGCCAATAGCCTGCAACGCACGGTTGCCACGGCGCAGTTCTTCACCAACGGCGCGTTTCCCGGCTGTGATGTTCCGGTTCATCATCAGGAAAAAATGGGCACTATGGATCCCACTTTTAATCCGGTGATCACCGAAGATTCGGCTGAATTCAGCCAGCAGGCGGTCAACGCGATGGAGGCGCAACGACAGAAGTTTGCGCTGAATGCGAGTTACCAGTTGCTGGAAAAAATCACACGCTATCGCGCATCTCCGGCCTGTAAAGAGAAACAGCAATGCTCACTCACCGATGCGAAAGATACCTTTAGCGCAAAATATCAGCAGGAACCGGGCGTGTCCGGGCCGCTGAAAGTCGGTAATTCGCTGGTGGATGCCTTTACGCTGCAATATTACGAAGGTTTCCCGCTCGATCAGGTCGCGTGGGGAGAGATTAAAAGCGATGCACAATGGCGCGTATTGTCGAAGCTGAAAAACAGTTATCAGGACACGCTATTCACTTCGCCGGAAGTGGCGCGCAATGTCGCGAAACCACTGGTGAAATATCTCGACAAAACGCTGGTGGAAGAGGCGAGCAGCGCGCCGAAAATCACCGTCCTGGTCGGGCATGATTCCAACATTGCCTCCCTGTTGACCGCGCTCAATTTCGAGCCTTACCAGTTGCATAACCAGTACGAGCGTACGCCCATCGGCGGCAAAATTGTGTTCCAGCGCTGGCACGACACAGCGGGTAAACGCGATGTCATGAAAATTGAATACGTTTATCAGAGTACGGAACAACTGCGAAACACCGAGCCGTTATCGCTGGCTTCCCCGGCGCAGCGTGTTACCCTGGCGCTAAAAGGTTGCCCGGTAGACAGCAA
Source organism: Kosakonia sacchari (assembly GCA_900109485.1). Classification (GTDB taxonomy): domain Bacteria; phylum Pseudomonadota; class Gammaproteobacteria; order Enterobacterales; family Enterobacteriaceae; genus Kosakonia; species Kosakonia sacchari_B. The sequence goes on from FOAY01000003.1 coordinate 486,151, forward strand.
TGGTTTTTGCCCGGTAGATAAATTTAATGCGCTGATGCGTGATGCGGCGAAATAAAAAAAAGCCCCCGCGAAGGCGGGGGCGCGAGTGGTTACACATTTTTCCGTTCTATCGTCTGTTCACCCCAGAAGAGTTCATCTTTGTCGGTTTTATCAAAGGCGCGTAGTAACACGTCGTCGCTGCCTTCTTCCCAGATTTTTTCTGCCAGTACCTCGTCATAATCGGCGACTTCAAAGATAGCCTCGGCGATCTCCGGCGAAGTATTGCGTAAACTGGCCCATTCACCGACGCGATGGGCTTTCGCTTCTTGAGTTGGCATCTGTTTCCTCCTGATGAAGGTTAGCCGTTCAATTTTACTGCCAGGCCAGCAACATATTCGCCCTGGTAACGGGCAATTGACAGTTCTTCGTTGCTGGGCTGACGTGAACCGTCACCACCGGCAATAGTGGTTGCGCCATAAGGCGTGCCGCCATGAACCTGCGAGACATCGAACAATTCTTGTGTGGCATAGCCAATCGGCACGATGACCATTCCATGATGTGCAAGCGTAGTCCATGTTGAGGAAATTGTGTGCTCCTGGCCGCCACCCGTACCGGTGGAACTAAAGACACTCGCCAGTTTGCCGTACAGTGCGCCGGATGCCCATAACCCGCCAGTCTGGTCGAGGAATGTACGCATTTGCCCGGACATATTGCCGAAGCGGGTTGGCGTACCGAAAATAATCGCGTCGTAGTCGGCCAGCTCTTGTGGCGTGGCGACGGGGGTATTTTGCGTCTTACCGCCAGATTTTAAGAACAGCTCGGCAGACATTGTTTCAGGAACACGTTTGATGACCACGTCTGCGCCATTCACTTTCTGCGCACCTTCCGCGACCGCATGCGCCATCGTTTCAATGTGTCCATACATGGAATAATAAAGTACCAACACTTTAGCCATTTGCATCACTCCTGATTAGCTGATTTCGGCAGCACATCGCTGCGTTCTTCTTAAGCGTATGACGTGATCGCCAGAGTGCAAGTAAGAGCGCCATTTCTTTGATAAATAACAAATTAAGAACAACCAGACTATTAGTTACAATCTGACACATATTTGCGGTCGCGTTATTTTGAAGCGTTAAGAGAGGCTTATCGGTTTCGCTTAGGGAATATCGGGTTTCAGGCAGAGAAGCTGTTGCAGAATATTACCATTCACTGGATGAATGATTGTGTTCCACTAAGCTTAGTTCCACACGGCGCAAATAAAGGCTCGGCCTTCACGTCGTGAGGTGAAAGAATCCTCTTTTACTGAATGCAGTATGATGTCTAACATTTCACTTATCTGGAGGTCAGACATGGCAAACCATCGTGGTGGAGCAGGTAACTTCGCTGAAGACCGTGAAAGAGCATCAGCAGCAGGCCGCAAAGGTGGGCAGCAAAGCGGGGGTAATTTCAAAAACGATCCTCAGCGCGCATCTGAAGCCGGTAAAAAAGGCGGCAAAAATAGTCACGGTAGCCGTGAAAGCTAACGTTCGATACTGACAGCCTGCTGGGTTGTTGTTCACGCCCGCCGCCGGGGAAACCCGGCGGTTTTTTTGCGCTTGCGCAACCCGTCGCGCCAACGCACACTACGGGTTTTTCCTCTGATCGGTGTGTTATGTCCCTCTCTCGTTACGCCTTTTCCGTTAAACCCCAGGAAGCGTTACTGATCGTCATCACCCTGTTCTGGGGCGGTACATTTCTTGCGGTGCAATATGCCGTGACAATGAGCGGCCCATTTTTCTTTGTTGGCCTGCGTTTTGCCACTGCCGGTCTGGCCGTGGCGCTCCTCTCGCTGCGGGTCTTAAATGGCATCACCTGGCTGGAAATAAAAGCCGGTGGGGTGATCGGTATCGCCATCGCCCTCGGCTACAGCCTGCAAAGCTGGGGGCTGCAATTTATTCCCAGCAGTAAATCGGCATTTATCACTGCCATGTATGTTCCGCTGGTACCGCTGTTGCAGTGGTTGTGCCTGGGGCGGATGCCGGGGTTGATGCCGTGCATTGGGATCGCGCTGGCGTTTAGCGGGCTATTGCTGCTGGCCGGGCCGGAAGGCAATATGCTGGCGCTGGGGAAAGGGGAGATCATTACGCTTGCCAGCGCGGTGGCGATTGCCGCCGAGATCATCCTGATCAGCGCATGGGCCGGGAAAGTCGATGTCCGGCGGGTGACGGTAGTGCAACTGTTAACGGCTTCGCTGGTCTCCTTTGCCGCCATGCTCCCTTCTGGCGAATCGGTACCGACGCTGTCGCCGGGTCTGCTGCTGGTCGCTCTGGGGCTGGGGATCTTCAGCGCCATTATCCAGGTGGTCATGAACTGGGCGCAGCGCAGCGTATCACCCACACGCGCGACGGTGATTTACACTGGCGAGCCGGTGTGGGCGGGCGTATTTGGTCGTCTGGCCGGTGAGCGTTTACCGCTGCTGGCGCTGTTCGGCGGGGCATTAATTGTGCTGGGCGTGCTGGTCAGCGAACTGAAGCTGAAAAAGAAAAAAGCGCCGTTGCCAGCGCCTGAAAACAGCGTTAAACAGTCGGAAGGTTAGCCGGCAGGGCGTGATAGCGCCGGTCAAACCACACCAGCCCCTCCGGCGTTGGATGGCGGGCAATATCAACGATCTGGCAAAACAGAATATCGTGCGTACCGACGCTCACAACCTGGCTGATCCGGCAGTCAAAGGAGGCCAGCGCACCGGCCAGACGCGGACAGCCGGTTTCGCCTTGCTGCCAGCGCGCTGCGGCAAAGCGTTCATCCATCGGCGTTTTGCCGCCAAACAGATTCGATAAACCTTCCTGTCCCGCCGCCAGCGTATTCACGCACAGCGCCTGATTATTGCTGAATACCGGCCAGACGGACGCCGAACGGTTAAGACATACCAGCAGCGTCGGCGGTGAATCGGTCACACTGCACACGGCGCTGGCAGTGAAACCGGCACGGCCCGCCGGGCCATCGGTAGTGATAATGTTGACCGCCGCGCCGACACAGGCCATCGCGTCGCGAAATGTGGTGCTGTCAATACTCATAACCTGAACCTCATGCAAGCTGACAGACATCAGCAAAGGGCAAGCGCGGCAGGCGATCGTAGAGTTTGCCGGGATCGCCGTAACCAATGTTGACCAGTAAATTGCTGCGCCAGGTGCTGTCGGCAAAAAATGCGCTATCGACAACGGCGCGATCGAAGCCGGACATCGGGCCGGTATCCAGCCCCAGCGCCCGACAGGCGAAAATCAGGTAGGCCGCCTGCATGGAACTGTTGCGAAATGCTGTCTCCTCCGCCAGTTGCGGGCTGGAGGTGAACCAGCTCCGAGCATCGCCATGGGGAAACAGCACCGGCAATTGTTCATAAAATTCACTGTCCCAGGCAACGATGGCCGTCACCGGCGCACTGAGCGTTTTTGCCAGATTGCCGCTGGAGAGCGCCGGACGCAGCTTCTCTTTACCTTCCGGCGTGCGGATAAACACCCACCGTGCCGGGCTACAGTTGGCCGATGTCGGCCCCATTTTCAGCAGATCGTAAACCTGTTGCAGCGTCTCATCGCTAACCGGCCGTTCCAGCCAGCCATTGTGGGTGCGCGCCTGGTTGAACAGGGTATCCAGCGCCGCAGCGTTAACGGCTTCGCTCATAAATTCTCCTTCTGAGCCAGAGTCAGAACGGGCAGCATGCTGTGCAGCCCGTCGAGTAAAAGGGTATTAAACTCTTCGCTTTCGGTGACATTGCAGGCATGCGCGCCGCGTTCCATCACCTGTAATTGGCTACCGGGGATCGCTGCTTGCAGGTCGGCAGAGCAAGTCCAGGGCACCAGCAGATCGTCCCGCGCGCAAATGATGTTTGTCGGGCAGCGAATCGCTTGCGCACGGCGGCTGAAGTCGGCATTTTTCAGCGCCGCCAGGCGACGCACCAGGTTCCCCGCGCCCTGAAAATGCGCCAGCGCCAACGCTTCCTCTGCTTCCATCCGGGGCGCATGAGCGGCCATCCAGTCCGCCGGGTAGAGGAACAACGGTTGCGCCTGTACCCAGGCTTCCGCGCCGTCCGCCGCCAGCAACCGCTCGCGCACGCGGAAACAGCGCAGCGTATGGTCGTTCAGCCGTAGCCAGCCATTCACCAGCACCAGCCCGCTTACCGCCTGCGGGTAGTCCAGTGCCAGTTGCAGGCCAATCAGCGCGCCCAGCGCGTGGCCGATAAGGCAAAAACGGGTGATTCCTTCCGCCTGCAGCGCCTGGTGCAGCTCCGCTGCCATATCCTGCATGCTATAACCATCCGGCAGCGTGGCCGGGTTATTGCCGGTTCCGCGCTGGTCGTAGCGCACCACCTGGTAATGCGTTTCCAGCGCCGCGAGTTGCGCCAGCCAGTAGCTGCCAGCACCGCCCAACCCGGCGCTCAACACCACCACTGGCGCGCCTGCGTACGGCGCATCGCTCAGGGTTAGCTTCATGGCATCCTCACTGGCCGATGTGCGCAACGGTGGCGATCTCCACCAGCGCATCGGGTTTCACCAGGCCGCATTGAATGCAGAAACGCGCCGGTTTATCGCCGGGGAAAAACTCGGCGTACACGTCGTTAATCGCGGCGTAATTTTTCCAGTCGGTGATAAAGATGCTGTTGAATGTCACATCCTCCATCGTACCACCTGCGGTCTCGATCACGCGTTTGATCGTTTCCAGCACGTGGCGCGTTTGCGCCTTTGGGTCGCCAACAAACACCACGTTATTGTCGGCATCAAACGGTAGCGTGCCGGAGACATACACCACGCCGTCAGCCAGCGTGCCCGGAACAAACGGGGCGATAGGGGTGGTGGTGCCCGGCGGAATAATGACCTGTTTTGGCATGATGAGTCTCCTTACGCAATGTTGACCAGTTTTTGGGGGGCGAGGGCGGAGCAGAAAGTCTGCACATCGCTCACCCAGCCGAAGAAGGTTTCGATATTGAACAGCGCCGCTTGCTGGGCAAATTCAGGGCCAGCCTGATGGGTGGCGTCTTCCAGTACGATGCCGAAATATTCGAGAAAAAAGCCGTCGCGCAGTGTTGATTCAACGCAGACGTTGGTGGCAATACCGGTAAATACCAGATGGCGGATGCCGCGGCTGCGCAGGAGGCTGTCCAGCGGCGTATTAAAGAAGCCGCTGTAACGCGGTTTCGGCAGTACGATATCACCAGCTTGCGGCTTGAGTTCCGCCACCAGTTCATAATCCCAGCCGCCTTTTGCCAGCAATTTGCCCTGCAATTCCGGGCGCTTGCGCATGGTCTTCAGCGCGTTGGATTTGTGGTAGTTCGGCGAACCGGGGCCACCGGCTTCTACGTACTGATCATCCCAGCCGTTCTGAAACCAGATAATCAACATCCCGGCTTTGCGGGCGGCGGCAACGGCAATATTGATATTCTCAATCACTGGCCTGGTAGCCGAGACATCAAAACCGGCCAAATCCAGGTAGCCGCCGGGGCTGGCATAGGCATTTTGCATATCCACCACAATCAGGGCGCTGCGCTCAGGAGAAAAATCGACCGATTCCGGGCGTGCGTTGAGGGTAATCATCAGGCAACCTCGCGTTTTGGGGCTGGAATATGGCTACGGCACTGCATCAGCGGCTGAATGCGCTCGCCGAACATTTCGACGCCCTGTAAAAAATCATCAAAGGTCAGCAATACGCCGTCGGTGCCCGGGACGCTGGCAACCTCATCGAGTAAGCGCGCTACCGTGGCATACGAACCCACCAGCGTACCCATATTGATATTCACCGCCGATGTCGGATCGGCCATCTGACGCACATTCGTGTCCGCGCCGGAACGGGTATCTTTCTGGCTCTGTTCGGTAAGCCATGCCAGCGCTTCGTCGTCAGCGCCTGCTTTGTAGTGCTCCCATTTGGCCCGTGCCGCCTCGTCGGTTTCATCGGCAATAACCATAAACAGCACATAGGAGCCGACATCGCGCCCGGTGGCGCTGGCCGCTTCCTGCATACGTTTGGCCGTCGGCGCAAACGCGGTTGGCGTGTTAACACCTTTGCCGAAGCAGAAGTTGTAATCAGCGTATTGTGCGGAAAAAGCCATTCCCGCATCGCTTTGCCCGGCGCAGATCACCTTCATCGGACCGACGGGTTGCGGACTGACGCGGCAATCATTCATGGTGAAAAATTCGCCTTTGAAATCGCTTTTGCCAGTTCCCCACAGATCGCGCAATACCTGCACGTACTCTGTCAGATAGTCATAGCGACGGGAGAAGTAGTCGTCGCCCGGCCACAGGCCCATCTGCTCATACTCCGGCTTTTGCCAGCCGGTCACCAGGTTTACGCCAAAACGCCCGCCGGAGATGGAATCAATGGTCGATGCCATCCGCGCGACAATGGCAGGCGGCAGCGTCAGGGTAGCGGCAGTGGCGTAAATCTGAATACGCGAAGTGACCGCCGCAAGCCCGGCCATCAGCGTGAAGGATTCGAGGTTGTGATCCCAGAATTCAGTTTTGCCGCCAAAACCACGCAGCTTGATCATCGAGAGCGCGAAATCGAAGTGGTAATACTCCGCTTTCTGCACAATCGCTTTATTCAGTTCAAAGGTCGGCTTGTACTGTGGCGCATGGGTTGAAATCAGCCAGCCGTTGTTGCCAATCGGAACGAAAACACCAATTTTCATTACCTACCTCGCTTTGTCAGGTGAATGTCTGGCGTGGCGTTGCATCCTGCATTTTCCTTTCAGCCGCGCAATCAAGGGTTTGCAAAGCGGATGCCAACAATGAAAAGATCATTGTTATTAAGGTGTTAACCGAAAGTTGATAAAATGAGCCGTAAAAAAGTGGACTAAATGGTCAAAAAAGTTGCACAAAAAAAAGGCGTTCATGTGCAATCAGAGTGCACAGGGTCGAGTCGCCGTGCGCCTTTTGCTATGCTGCTGCCAACCAAAAGGAGAGAGAAAATGGCACAGGGTACGGTGAAGCGGGCCGGTAAACGTACGCAGGCGGTTAATGAGAAGCGACAGGCGATTTTGACGGCGGCGCTGGAGATCTTTTCCCGCGTGGGTTTTCACGGCGCACGGCTGGAGCAGGTCGCCGATGGCGCGGGCGTGTCGAAAACCAATTTGCTCTATTACTACCCGTCGAAAGAGGCGCTCTATATTGCTGTGCTGCTGCAGATCCTGGATATCTGGCTGGCGCCGCTGAAAGCCTTCCGCGCAGATTTCACGCCGCTGGTGGCAATTAAGGAGTACATCCGCCTGAAGCTGGAGGTGTCACGCGATTATCCGCAGGCATCAAAGCTTTTCTGCCAGGAGATGTTGCAGGGCGCGCCGCTGCTGAAAGCGGAGCTGACAGGGGATTTAAAAACGTTGGTGGAGGAGAAGTCGGCCATTATTGCTGGCTGGATCGCCAGCGGTAAACTGGCGGCGGTCGATCCGCATCACCTGATCTTTATGATTTGGGCCTCAACCCAGCACTACGCCGATTTTGCCATCCAGGTGGAAGCCGTCACCGGCGCGACGTTACAGGATGAGGCCTTCTTTCAGCGCACGGTCGATAATGTGCAGCGCATGATCATTGAAGGCATCCGCGTCCGTTAATTGCCGGGCGGCAGCGGGCAACTGACATCGCCTTCGCCGCACTGTAGCAGCGAGGCCAGCCAGGCTTCGCGCTCGTTGGTTTTATCCGTCAGACACTGATTTTCCACCATCGGCTGCACGCTTCCGCCTTCGACGCCGGAACTGACAAAGGCGCAATCGCTGTCGCGCAGCGTTATCCAGGTTTGCTGCGCTTTTTTCAGCAGTGACGCCTGCGCGGGAGTGGCGCGCTTAATGGCGCTCTGATAAGTCTGGTTCAGCTTTTTATCCGCGGCCTGATATTGTGCGGCAGTACAGCTATTCAGCTCAGCCTGTGTTGAGGCGTTTTCGCACTCGTCGGCGAGCAGCGGGCTGCTCATTAACAGCGCGGTCAGCGCCAGCATGCAACGTTTCATCCCATCCCCTTCCGTACAAGGCTCTGATTCAGCCGTTTTATTAGCATAGCCCCGGGGGAATGTCATCTGCAGCGATAAGCGCAAGATGCGGGTAACGTGCCAGCCAGCGCTTTTCTTCCACCCGCTTGCGAAACTGTGGATATTTACGCCCTGTAAAGTGCGGTGTCGGTCGCAGGCGCAAGCCAAACAGATCGTCCAGGCCAAAAGGGGCAATAATCTCAATACGCGCCTTACCGGCCAGGCGCACCGCTACAGCGGTGGCGGTTTCCGGCCAGTGCCGCAGTGCCGCGAGCAGTGAAGAATACGGCGCATCGCCGTTGCGCAGATGCATGCGTGCCTGGTTTTTTACCGACCATTTAACCTCTGGCGCGTGCTCGCGCAGGCGGTTTTCCATCTTTATATCCGCTTCGATCGCCATTTCATGTGGATTAAGCCAGATGATATCCACATCGCCAGCCGGTGGCTGCGGCGTGCTATGGTGCAGATGATCCCATACGGCATCGCGTACAAATCCGGCGCCAATCCAGCTTTCAGGGCACAAGGCGTGAACGATATGGAGTATGTTCCTGCGCCGGGGATCGGTGAGTAATAGCGTTTCCAGTGCGCTGGCATAACGCATGTGCGGCTCCTGCAGAAAGAGAGTGAGGTATCGAAAGGGGAGAAGAGAGTATGCCGATGTTGCGTTTTACCTTACTCGTTTCAGTTCTCAAATTTGCAAACTTTTCCCGCCGTTAAAGCCATTCATTCAGCGCATAAATACCCTGATTTATCGATAAATGATAACGATGTGTTAATTAAATGTTTAATTTAATGTGGTTTTTAACACATGTGATCTGATATAAGAAAATTATATGGTTTATTTTTACTTAAATTTAACCATGTATTTTCACAAAATTAACATTTTTGGGCATAAATCACATTTTTGATTTTTACATTATTTTGCCTCTTCCCTTCGTTGTTAATCTCCCCATCGCGACTTTCCTCTGTCCTCAAGAAAGGTACAACTATGAAATTCAAACTCGCATTACTCAGCGCAGCGCTTATTTCTGCCTGCATGGTGTCGGGCCAGTCCGTTGCAGCAGAAAAGTATGAGATCGCGGTGGTTGCAAAAGTGACCGGTATTCCGTGGTTTAACCGCATGGAGACCGGCGTTAACGAAGCAGCGAAGAAACTGGACGTTAACGCTTATCAGACCGGGCCTTCTACCCCGGATCCGGCGCAGCAAGTGAAGGTGATTGAAGATCTGATCGCGAAAAACGTTAACGCCATCATCGTGGTGCCGAACGATGCGAAAGTGCTGGAGCCGGTGCTGAAAAAAGCCCGCGACAAAGGCATTGTGGTGCTGACGCATGAATCCCCGGATCAGCAGATTGGTCAGTGGGATATCGAAACCATCGACAGCGAAAAATACGCGCAGGCCAACGTTGATGAGTTAGCGAAAGATATGGGCGGTAAAGGCGGTTATGCGATCTACGTCGGTTCACTGACCGTACCGTTGCACAACGCCTGGGCTGATTACGCCATTAAATATCAAAAAGAAAAATACCCGGATATGTTTGAAGTCACCTCGCGTCTGCCGGTGGCGGAAAGCATCGACAAATCCTACGCCACTACCCTCGATTTAATGAAAACCTACCCGCAATTGAAAGGGGTGATCGGTTTTGGTTCACTGGGGCCGATTGGCGCAGGGCAGGCGGTACAGAAAAAACGTGCGAAAGACAAACTGGCGGTTGTCGGGATTGCGATGCCGGGCCAGGCTGCGCCGTATCTGATGCGTGGCGATATCAAAAAAGCGCTGCTGTGGGACCCGCGTGATGCAGGTTTTGCGCTGGTCACCGTCGCTGACCAGTTGTTGCAGGGCAAGGAAGTCACTCCCGATCTGACCATCGACGGGCTGGGCAAAGCCGACGTCGATATGGACAAGAAAGTCATCCGCTTTAACAAAATCCTCGAAGTTACTAAAGATAACGCGCAATCACTCGGCTTCTGATTTTTTCAGGCCACACCAGGGAACCGGAGACCGGCCGCAAGGCCGGGCTCTTTTTGCAGCACAGATAACCATCGCGTCCCGTACGGGCGCTGGCAGGGGTATTGTCAATGACAGACACCACCGCATTTATCACTCTTGAGAATATCAGCAAACAATTTCCGGGCGTGCGGGCGCTGGACAATGTGAACCTGACGCTGGAAAAAGGCGAAGTTCACTGTCTGGCCGGGCAAAACGGCTGCGGTAAAAGCACCATCATCAAAGTGATCTCCGGGGTTTATCAGCCGGAAAAAGGTGCCAGCATTGCCCTGGACGGTAAACTTTTTCACCATCTGACGCCGCAGCTCTCAGCGCATTACGGCATTCAGGTCATTTATCAGGACCTCTCGTTATTCCCCAATTTTAGCGTGGCGGAAAATATCGCTATCCACCGTTATCTGCCCGGCGGCGATATCTGGGTACGGCGCAGCGCGATGCGTGCGCAGGCGCTGGCCGCGATGGCGCGCATCGGCGTGCGTCTCGATCCGGATAAAAAAGTTGAGAAACTCTCCATCGCCGATCGCCAGTTAGTCGCGATTTGCCGGGCGATAGCTGCCGATGCCCGGCTGGTGATCATGGATGAACCGACCGCCTCGCTGACCCGCCAGGAAGTGAATGGGCTGCTGCGCGTGGTGAACGAACTGAAAGCCGCAGGGATCTGCGTGGTATTCGTCAGCCACCGTCTGGATGAGGTGATGGAAGTGGCCGATCGCATTAGCGTGATGCGTGACGGCAAGCTGATTGGAACATGGCCGGCAGACGAACTGGACAGCCACGAGCTGGCGTATCTGATGACCGGACAGCGTTTTCACTACAGCCCGCTACCGGAAAAACCGCCGGTGGATCAGACGCCGATGCTGGAGCTGCGCCATCTGAGCCGCAAAGGCAAGTATCGCGATATCAATCTGGCACTGCGCAGCGGCGAGATCGTCTCCATTGTCGGTTTGTTAGGGGCCGGGCGCACCGAACTGTGCATGAGCCTGTTTGGCATGACGCACCCGGAAGATGGCGAGATCCGCATTAACGGTAAGCTGGTGAAACTGCGCAGTAACCATGACGCCATTCGCCACGGCATTGGCTACGTTTCGGAAGACCGCCTGACGCAGGGGTTGATCATGGAGCAGTCGATTTACGACAACACCATTGTCACCGTTTTCGACAAACTGCATACGCGCGGCGGCCTGCTCGATCACGCCAAAGCCGGGCAACTGGTTGCGGAGCTGATTCGCAATCTGAATATCAAAGTCTCCGATGCGCAACTGCCGGTAAAAACGCTTTCCGGCGGTAACGCACAACGTATTGCCATCGCCAAATGGGTGGCGACCCATCCGCGCATCCTGATCCTCGATTCGCCTACAGTCGGAGTGGATATCGCCAACAAAGAGGGGATCTACCAGATTGCCCGCCAACTGGCGGAGCAGGGGATGGCGGTACTGATGATTTGCGACGAAATACCGGAAGCGTATTACAACAGCCATCGCGTGCTGGTAATGCGCCGGGGTGAACTGGTGGCGGAATTCAATCCGCACCGTTGCACGGAGCAGGAGATTGCAGAGGTGGTCAATGCGTAACGCAACCCTTTCCCGCCTTGTCGGGCAACATGAATTCTGGCTTGGTCTGCTGGTGATTGCGCTGGCTGTAGGGCTGAGCGTGCGTACCGATGAATTTTTATCGCTGGGTAACCTGACGGATGTGGCGACCAGCTACGCCATTCTCGGTATCCTGGCCTGCGGCTTATTTGTGGTGCTGATCTCCGGCGGGATCGATATCTCGTTTCCGGCGATGACCGCGATTGCGCAATATGCGATGGCCAGTTGGGTGATCGCCCACGGCGGCAACTTCGCGCTGGCGCTGGCATTAGCCATGGCCGTCGGGCTGCTGCTCGGTTTAGTGAACGGCTTTCTGGTTTACTGGCTGCGCGTCCCGGCAATCATCATCACTATCGCCACGCTGAACGTCTATTACGGGCTGCTGGTTTACGCCACCAAAGGCACCTGGCTGTATGGCTTCCCGGACTGGTTTATGAACGGCATTAACTGGTTCTCTTTCACCGCGGCGGATGGCTATGACTATGGCCTGACGTTGCCGCTGCTGTGCCTGGGGCTGGTGATCATTGTTACCGCCGTGCTGATGAATTACACCCGGCTGGGCCGCCAGATTTATGCGATGGGCGGCAACCGCGATGCCGCGTCACGCCTGGGCCTTAATCTGCTGAAACTGCACTTTTATGTCTACGGCTATATGGGCATTCTGGCCGGTGTGGCCGCCGTGGTACAGGCGCAGATCACCCAATCCGTCGCCCCGAACTCATTGATCGGTTTTGAGTTGACGGTGCTGGCGGCGGTGGTGCTTGGCGGCACCAGTATGTCCGGCGGACGCGGTACGCTCACCGGCACGCTACTGGGGGTGATTCTGCTGGCCTTCCTGCAAAATGGCTTAACGCTGCTCGGCGTCTCCTCCTACTGGCACATGGTCTTTAGCGGCGCGATTATTCTCGTCAGCATCAGCGCGACCGCGTGGAATGAAAAACGCAAACTCGCAAGGGAGCTTTAAGATGAAATCAATCGCCAGACTCTTTCCCGGTGATGCCATCATCCGTTTGCAATGCGTGATTATCATCGTTGTCGCGGTGGTCTTTTCCGCGCTGCTCGGCAGTCGCTTTTTCAGCGTCGCCAACTTCCAGTCCATCGGCTCGCAGCTACCGATCCTTGGCATGCTGGCGCTGGGCATGGGCATTACCATGCTGACCGGTGGCATCAACCTGTCGATTATTGCCGGCGCGAACGCCTGTTCGCTGGTGATGGCAGCGGTCATCGTCACTCATCCCGACAATCCGCTGTTTCTCGCGCTGGCGCTACTGGCGGGTTTGCTGGTGGCCGTGGCGATTGGCGTACTGAACGGCGCGCTGGTGGCGTGGATCGGCGTTTCGCCCATTCTTGCCACGCTCGGCACCATGACGCTGATTTCCGGCCTTAACATTTTGCTCTCCAACGGCACGGTCATTTCCGGCTTTCCGACCGCGATCCAGTTTCTTGGCAATGCCACGCTGCTCGGTATTCCGGTAGCGCTGTTGCTGTTTATTGTGGTGGCGCTGCTGCTGTGGGTATTGCTGGAACATACCACGCTTGGCCGCAGCCTTTATCTGGTGGGATCGAACGAACAGGCCACGCGCTTTAGCGGCGTGAACACCGTGCGGGTGCAGATTTCGGTTTATGTCATCTCGGCGCTGTTGGGTTGGGTGGCCGCCATTCTGATGATGGCGAAATTCAACTCCGCGAAAGCAGGCTACGGCGAATCTTATCTTCTGGTGACCATTCTGGCGTCGGTGCTGGGCGGGATTAACCCGGATGGCGGCTTCGGGCGCGTGCTGGGGCTGGTACTGGCGCTGGTGGTGCTGCAAATGCTGGAGAGCGGCTTTAACTTGTTGGGCATCAGCAGTTATCTGACGATGGCGCTCTGGGGCGCGGTGCTGATCCTCTTTATCGCATTACAAAATCGTAAAGCCTGATCTCAGGAGAAAAAGAATGGCGAGCTACTTTATTGGTGTGGATGTAGGAACCGGCAGCGCCCGCGCAGGCGTCTTTGATTTGACCGGCAGGATGGTCAGCCAGGCGAGCCGGGCCATTGAGATCTATCGTCCGCAGGCCGACTTTGTCGAGCAATCCTCGGACAATATCTGGCAGGCGGTGTGCAACGCCGTGCGTGACGCGGTGAATCAGGCGGATATCAACCCGATCCAGGTTAAAGGGCTGGGTTTTGACGCCACCTGTTCGCTGGTGGTGCTCGACAAAGAGGGCAACCCGCTGACGATTAGCCCATCCGGGCGCAGTGAGCAGAATATTATCGTGTGGATGGATCACCGCGCGATCTCGCAGGCCAACCGCATCAACGCCACGCACCACCGGGTGCTGGATTACGTCGGCGGCATTATCTCGCCGGAGATGCAAACCCCCAAGCTGCTGTGGCTGAAACAGCATATGCCAAACACCTGGGCGAACGCCGGTTACTACTTTGATCTGCCGGATTTTCTGACCTGGCGGGCGACCGGCGATGATACCCGCTCGCTGTGTTCGACGGTGTGTAAGTGGACGTACATGGGCCACGAAGACAAGTGGGACAACAGCTATTTCCATGAAATTGGGCTCGAAGATCTGTTGGAACACGACGCCGAAAAAATTGGCCGCTATGTGAAAACCATGGGCGAACCGTTGGGGCGCGGGCTGACGCAGCGCGCGGCGACGGAGATGGGGCTGATGCCGGGCACGGCGGTAAGTGTGTCGATTATTGATGCGCACGCAGGCACGCTCGGTACGCTCGGCGCCAGCGGCGTTTCTGGCGAAGTGGCGGATTTCGACCGGCGTATCGCGCTGATTGGCGGCACCTCTACCGGCCATATGGCGATCTCCCCGCAGGCACGCTTTATTGGCGGCGTATGGGGGCCGTATTATTCGGCGGTGCTGCCGGGCTACTGGCTGAATGAGGGCGGGCAGTCGGCAACCGGCGCGCTGATCGACCATATTATTCAGTCGCATCCGTGCTACGAAACGCTGCTCGGCCAGGCAAAAGCCCAGGGGCAAACCATTTACGAAGTGCTGAACGCGCTGCTGCGGAAAATGGCGGGCGAGCCGGAGAATATTGCGTTTCTGACCCGCGATATTCATATTCTGCCGTACTTCCACGGCAACCGTTCGCCGCGCGCAAATCCAACGTTAACCGGCGTCATCAGCGGGTTGAAGCTGTCGCGCACGCCAGAAGATATGGCGTTGCAGTACCTGGCAACTATCCAGGCCATTGCGCTGGGGACGCGGCATATTATTGAAACCATGAATCAGAGCGGTTACAGCATCGATACGGTGATGGCCAGCGGCGGCGGCACTAAAAACCCGATCTTTGTGCAGGAGCATGCCAACGCCACCGGCTGTGCGATGTTGTTGCCGGAGGAGAGCGAAGCAATGCTACTCGGCGGCGCGATGATGGGCACCGTGGCCGCCGGGGTGTTTGATAGCTTCCCGGAAGCCATGGCGGCGATGAGCCGCATCGGTAAAACGGTTACGCCGCAAACCAACCGCATTAAGCAGTATTACGATCGTAAATACACCGTGTTCCACGAAATGTATCAGGATCATATGAAGTACCGCGCGTTAATGCAGGAGCCGACATGAGCAGTGGCTGGCAGCAGGCCTGCGCCGCGTGGCACATCTACAGCGAAGAGATGGCGGCGCTGAACCGCCATCTTAACGAAACGCAGTGGCAGGCGCTGATGGCGGAGCTGCGCGGCTGTCGCGGAAAAATTGCGGTCACCGGCGTTGGCACTTCCGGCATTGCGGCACGCAAAATCGCCCATATGCTGGCCTGCGTTGAGCGTCCGGCGATGTATCTCAACGCCACCGATGCAGCGCACGGTGATTTGGGTTTTCTGGATGCCAATGATGTGGTGATTATGCTGTCGCGCGGCGGGAATTCCGATGAGCTGACGCGGCTGCTGCCCGGTCTGGCGGCGAGAGGCGTGGCGCTTATCAGCGTGACGGAAAACCTGGATTCAGCGATAGCACAGGCCTCACGGCTGGTGATTTCAACCGGTGTTCGCCGCGAGATCGATCCGCTGAACATGCTGGCAACCACCTCGATTGTGCTGGCGCTGGCGATATTCGATGCCGCCTGCGCATGCCTGATGAGCGAAAGCGGTTATTCGCAGGAGACATTGCTGGCCGTGCATCCCGGCGGAGATGTTGGCTTAACGTTAAGAAACAAAGCGCCTTGAAACAACGACGCCGGATGGCGGCTAACGCCTTATCCGGCCTACGGTGTGTCGTGCGTTTGCCATCCACCACCCGGAGGGTTGATGGTTTTGCAGGCCCGATAAGCGTAGCGCCATCGGGCCTGTTCACCGGTTTAACCAATGGTCATCAGGCTGGCGTTACCGCCCGCGGCGGCGGTGTTGACGCTTAACGAACGTTCCAGCCACAGGCGTTCGAGCAGGATATGGCTTTCCCCGCGAGCAAAACCCTGCACCGAGACAATTGCGCCGTCGCGTGCAGCCACGTTTTCACACAGCGTAACCAGTTGATCGGAATCACCATGGAAAATCACCGCGTCAAACGCCTGCGCCATTAGCGCATCGGCTTTGGCGAACTGGATGTGCGCGCTGATGATCGGCGGAAGCTGTTTCGCCAGATCGCGATGCAGCGTGTCATCCGGCCACAACAGCTGGCTGCCGCAGGCGATTACCGCCGCCAGTTGTATCAGCGCATCCTGTTCGTTATCTGCCACGCAAAGTACGCGTTCGCGCGGAACCAGCGTCCAGCTATTACGCTCGCCGGTCGGGCCTGGCAGCAGACGCTGCGTTCCGCTCTGCGCCAGCTCGCCAAACTGACGGCACAGCGCCTGTAGCGCCGGACGATCGGCGGCCCACGCGCTCAGCGCTTCCAGCGGTTGCGCCATCACGTTTTTCAACTGGGCATCCAGCGGCGCGGTAGCATCATGCCGGGCGAGCGTTTTCAGTACCGCATTTTCCGGGCGGCTACCGAGCAGGCGATAGAGATAGAGCGGCCCGCCTGCTTTCGGCCCGGTACCGGATAACCCTTCGCCGCCAAACGGCTGCACGCCGACCACGGCGCCCACCATATTGCGGTTAACGTACAGGTTGCCGACGTGCGCGCTGCCGGTCACCTGGGCGATGGTTTCATCAATGCGCGTATGCACGCCGAGCGTCAGACCGTAGCCGGAAGCATTGATCTGCTCAATCAACTGCGGTAACTGATTACGGCTGTAGCGCACCACGTGCAGCACCGGCCCGAAGACCTCTTTTTGCAGCTCGTCGAAGCTCTCCAGCTCAATCAGCGTCGGCGCAACGAAGGTGCCGGTACGCCATTCGCGCGCATCTTCGCTGTTTTCGCGCATTGCCTGGAATACATTGCGCCCTTTGGCCTGCATCGCCTGAATATGTTTGTCGATATTTGCTTTTGCTTCAGCATCGATCACCGGACCGATATCGGTGGTCAGACGGCCTGGATTGCCCATCCGGCATTCGGCCATCGCACCGCGCAACATGGTCAGCGTGTGATCGGCAATCTCTTCTTGCAGGCACAGCACGCGCAGTGCCGAACAGCGCTGTCCGGCGCTGTCGAACGCGGAGGCCAGCACATCGATAACCACCTGTTCGGTGAGCGCCGACGAATCGACAATCATCGCATTCATACCGCCGGTTTCGGCGATGAGCGGCGTTGGACGGCCCTGCGCATCGAGTCGCGTGGCGATGGTGCGTTGCAGCAGGCTGGCCACTTCGGTCGAGCCGGTGAACATCACGCCGCGCACCCGCGCATCGGAAGTCAGCCGTGCGCCGACGGTTTCGCCACGCCCTGGCAGCAATTGCAACACTCCGGCAGGAACGCCTGCTTCCAGCAGAATGGCTACACCTTGCGCGGCAATCAGCGGGGTTTGTTCTGCGGGTTTGGCCAGCACGCTGTTGCCTGCCGCCAGCGCGGCGGCAATCTGCCCGGTAAAGATCGCCAGCGGGAAGTTCCACGGGCTGATACAAACCACCGGCCCCAACGGGCGATGGGTTTCGTTATCAAAATCGGCGCTGACCTGGCCTGCGTAATAGCGCAGAAAATCCACCGCTTCACGCACTTCGGCAATCGCATTGCTGAAGGTTTTCCCGGCTTCACGCACCAGAATGCCCATCAACTGCGGCATCTGATCCTCCATCAGCACGGCGGCGCGTTGCAGAATGGCGGCGCGTTCCTGCGGCGGTGTGGCGAACCAGATGGGCGCATGATTAACGGCATTATTCAGCGCCTGTTCCACGTCTTCATCGCGGGCTTCCACCACGTAACCCACCACATCTTTCGGCTCTGCCGGGTTGATCACCGCGATTGGCTCGCCTTCCATCACCTGCTGCTCCAGCATCGGACGGGCATACCATTTCTGCGTGGCGCTGTTCAGCAACGAGGAAGAGAGCGACGCCAGGCGGTGTTCATTCGCCAGATCCAGACCGGCGGCGTTGATGCGTCCTTCACCATACAGGGCGCGGGGCAGGGGGATCTTCGGATGCGGTAGACCGACCTGGCCTTCCTGCGCGGCCAGCTTTTCCACTTCCGCCACCGGGTCAGCCACCAGCGCATCCAGCGGTAGTGTGGTATCGGCAATGCGGTTAACAAAGGAGGTATTGGCCCCGTTTTCCAGCAGACGCCGCACCAGGTAGGCCAGCAGGGTTTCATGCGTCCCGACTGGCGCATAAATGCGGCACGGGCGGTTCAGTTTGCCGTCGGCAATTTTCCCTACCACCTGCTCGTACAGCGGTTCGCCCATGCCATGCAGACACTGGAACTCATACTGCCCGGGGTAGTAGTTTTGCCCGGCAAGCTGGTAAATCGCCGCCAGCGTATGGGCGTTGTGGGTGGCGAACTGCGGGTAGATCAGGTTCGGCACCGCGAGTAATTTTTTCGCGCAGGCGAGGTAGGAGACATCGGTGTTCACCTTGCGCGTATAGACCGGATAACCCTCCAGCCCTTCCATCTGCGCGCGTTTGATTTCGCTGTCCCAGTAAGCGCCTTTGACCAGGCGAATCATCAGACGGCGGCGGCTGCGGGTTGCCAGGTCAATCAGGTAATCAATGACAAACGGGCAGCGCTTCTGGTAGGCCTGAATCACAAAGCCGATTCCGTTCCAGCCTGCTAACTCTGGCTCAAAGCAGAGTTTTTCCAGCAAATCGAGGGAGATTTCCAGACGATCGGCCTCTTCGGCATCAATATTGATACCAATATCGTACTGGCGCGCCAGCAGGGTGAGGGATTTCAGGCGCGGATAGAGCTCTTCCATGACGCGATCGTATTGCGCACGGCTGTAGCGCGGATGCAGAGCGGAAAGCTTAATCGAGATGCCTGGCCCTTCGTAGATCCCGCGACCGTTGGACGCCTTACCGATGGCGTTGATGGCCTGCTGATAGGAGACCATATAAGCCTGCGCATCGGCGGCGGTGAGCGCCGCTTCGCCCAGCATATCGTAGGAGTAGCGGAAGCCTTTCTCTTCCAGCTTGCGGGCATTCGCCAGCGCTTCGGCGATGGTTTCGCCGGTGACGAACTGTTCGCCCATCAGGCGCATTGCCATATCCACGCCTTTGCGGATCAGCGGCTCGCCGCTTTTCCCGATAATGCGGTTCAGGGCGTGCGAGAGATTCGCTTCGTTGTGCGTGGAGACCAGTCGCCCGGTAAACAGCAGGCCCCAGGTGGCGGCGTTGACGAACAGCGACGGGCTGCGGCCAATGTGCGACTGCCAGTTGCCGTTGCTGATTTTGTCGCGGATCAACGCGTCGCGGGTGGCTTTATCCGGGATGCGCAGCAGCGCTTCTGCCAGACACATCAGCGCCACGCCTTCCTGTGAGGAGAGCGAAAACTCCTGCAACAGGCTTTGCACCATGCCAGCACGGCCGGAAGCGGTTTTCTGATGACGTAATTTTTCTGCTAACTGGTAAGCCAGTTTATGGGCATTTTCCGCGACCGGCTGCGGCAGACGAGCCTGCTCCAGCAGCATCGGCACCGCGTCGGTTTCCGCCCAGCGCCAGGCACCGGTAATGGCGGCGCGGGAAACAGACTGCGGCAGGATCTGCTCGGCAAAGTCGAGGAACGGCTGGTGGCTCTCGTCAGCCGGAACGCCGCTTTCCTCATCCTGTGACGTTGCCGCTGGCGCGGCGGCCAGCTCCGGTAACCCTTCGCTGCTCTCCAGCTTCTCCAGATAGTTAAAAATGGCCTGTTTAATTAACCAGTGCGGCGTGCGGTCGATCGTTGCTGCGGCGGCTTTAATCCTTTCGCGCGTGGCGTCATCAAGCTTGACCCCCATCGTGGTGGTGCCCATGCTTTGCTCCTGTTTTTTTGGCTGTTTTGCGGTTCAGGCAGAAATATCCATCATGTTGCAACTTTGTGCAACCTTGTTAAATGTGACCTGGCTGGCAAGGTTAAAAATGAATTAAATGTTAATTGCTGGTAACAAGAAAAGGCGCTGGATATTTCACTGGCAAAGCAGGTTTTATGCGGTGGATAACACTTTTAAAAGGTGCAACCTGGAAAAGTGTGACACAGTACAACCTATCGCAAAAAGCTATCAAGCTCAGGATGAATTTGATGTAAATGCTGTGTTAAATCAATTGTGAATAAGTGAGGCTTCCGGCAGGATACGGGCGCTTCTGATAATCAATACGCGCCATCACTACGTTCCAGTGATGGATAAAGCAGCAGAATGATTTTGCTGACGAAGAACCCTGGAGACTCCTTAATGGCAATGAGCACACCGATGCTGGTGACTTTTCTTGTTTATATCTTTGGCATGATATTGATCGGGTTTTTCGCCTGGCGTTCGACGAAGAATTTTGACGATTATATTCTTGGCGGCCGCAGCCTGGGGCCGCTGGTCACCGCGCTTTCCGCCGGGGCGTCCGATATGAGCGGCTGGCTGCTGATGGGGCTACCGGGCGCGATTTTTATCTCCGGGATTTCGGAAAGCTGGATCGCCATTGGCCTGACGCTGGGGGCGTGGGTCAACTGGAAACTGGTGGCCGGGCGTCTGCGCGTGCACACCGAAGTGAACAATAATGCGCTGACATTACCGGATTATTTCACCGGGCGCTTTGAAGATAAAAGCCGTCTGCTGCGTATTATCTCCGCCGTGGTAATCCTTCTCTTCTTCACCATTTATTGTGCTTCCGGCATTGTGGCGGGCGCACGTCTGTTCGAAAGTACCTTCGGCATGAGCTACGAAAGCGCGCTCTGGGCCGGCGCGGCAGCCACCATTATTTACACCTTTATTGGTGGTTTCCTGGCGATTAGCTGGACCGATACGGTACAGGCCAGTCTGATGATTTTCGCGCTGATCCTGACGCCAGTGATTGTCATTATTACGGTGGGCGGTTTCGGTGATTCGCTGGAAGTGATTAAGCAGAAAAGCATCGAAAACGTCGACATGCTGAAGGGGCTGAATTTTGTCGCCATTCTGTCGTTGATGGGCTGGGGGCTGGGTTATTTTGGTCAGCCGCATATTCTGGCGCGCTTTATGGCCGCCGATTCCCACCATACGATTGTGCATGCGCGTCGTATCAGCATGACCTGGATGATCCTCTGCCTGGCCGGCGCGGTTGCCGTTGGTTTCTTTGGCATTGCTTATTTCAATAACAACCCGTCGGTGGCGGGTGCGGTTAATCAGAACGCCGAACGCGTGTTTATTGAACTGGCGCAACTGTTGTTCAACCCGTGGATTGCGGGCGTGCTGCTTTCTGCCATCCTTGCTGCGGTGATGTCGACGCTGAGCTGCCAGTTGCTGGTTTGCTCCAGTGCGATCACCGAAGATTTCTACAAAGCGTTTTTGCGTAAAGGCGCCAGCCAGACCGAACTGGTGTGGGTGGGTCGCGCAATGGTACTGCTGGTGGCGGTTATCGCTATTGCGCTGGCGGCAAACCCGGAAAACCGCGTGCTGGGGCTGGTCAGTTACGCGTGGGCCGGTTTCGGCGCGGCGTTTGGCCCGGTGGTGCTGTTCTCAGTGATGTGGTCGCGGATGACCCGCAACGGCGCGCTGGCGGGGATGATTATTGGCGCAGTGACGGTCATTATTTGGAAGCACTACGGCTGGCTGGATCTGTATGAAATCATTCCAGGCTTTGTCTTCGGCAGCCTGGGTATTGTGGTGTTCAGCCTGTTGGGCAAAGCGCCTTCTGCGGCGATGCAGCAGCGTTTTGCCGAGGCCGATGCGCATTACCGCTCTGCGCCGCCGTCCCGTTTGCAGGCGGAATAACACGCCATTGACGAAAAACCCGCTGCGGCGGGTTTTTTTATTGCTAAATATTTGTAATTACGCTGTTATCTCAGGACAAATAACAATGAGGATAGCAGTATGAAGTTAAAGACAGGGTTCACCGCGCTGATGGTTGCAGGTTTGCTGGCGGGCTGTGCGGCGCCGACATCGAAACAGAGTGTGAGCACGCAAACCTGCAAGGTTGAAAACCAAATGCAACAAACCACGCTCTATTACGGTTTAACCCGTCAGGGTGGTAAACCGATTACCGCTCAGGAGTGGCAACAGTATGTGGATAACGATGTCACGCCGCGTTTTCGTGATGGCTTAACGGCTTTCGATGCCCAGGGGCAGTGGCTGGGTAGCAACGGGAAAGTGTCGAAGGAGCCGAGCAAGGCGCTGATGCTTATTCACAGCGTGGACGCACAAACTGACGCGAAAATTGATACGTTGCGCGAGATTTATAAATCGCGTTTCGCACAGGAATCGGTGATGCGTGTGGATCAGCCGGTTTGCGTTCAGTTCTGATTTGAAACCCCTCTCCCGCAGGAGAGGGGTAAATCACTTACAGCACAACACCCGCAAAAGCGGCGGAGAGCAGGCTCACCAGCGTTGCCCCGTAGACCAGGCGCAGGCCAAAGCGGGAGACGGAATTGCCTTGCTGCTCATTCAGCCCCTTAATGGCGCCTGCGACGATGCCAATTGAGGCAAAGTTGGCAAACGACACCAGGAACACTGACAAAATCCCCAATCCGCGCGGCGTCATCTGGGCGGCGATTTTTTGCAGTTCGATCATCGCCACAAACTCATTAGCAACCAGCTTGGTGGCCATGATGCTGCCCGCATGCAGCGCATCGCTGAGCGGAATACCAATCAGCCAGGCCAGCGGATAGAAAACATAGCCGAGAATTTGCTGGAAACTGATACCGAATAGCGCAGAGAAAAGGGCGTTGACGGCGCTAATCAGGGCGATAAAACCGATCAGCATTGCCAGAATAATCATCGCCACTTTGAAACCTGCCAGAATATATTCGCCGAGCATCTCAAAGAAACTTTGCGATTCGTGGAGTTTTTCCAGCTTAATTTCCGGTTCCGCTTCCGGGCGCGTGGGATTAATGATCGACAGCACAATAAAGGTGCTGAACATATTCAGGATCAGCGCGGCGACCACATATTTCGCATCCAGCATGGTCATATAGGCACCGACGATCGACAGCGAAACTGTCGACATTGCCGTGGCGGCCATGGTGAACAGGCGGCGTGAAGAGAGGTCGGCAAGTATCCCTTTGTAGGCAATGAAGTTTTCGGACTGCCCCAGAATCAGCGAACTGACGGCGTTAAAGGATTCCAGCTTGCCCATACCGTTGAGTTTCGATAGCAGGGTACCGATCAGACGAATAAAAACAGGCGGGATCCGCCAGTGCTGCAAAATGCCGATCAACGCCGAAATAAAAACGATGGGGCACAGTACACCCAGGAAAATAAATGCCAGCCCTTTTTCGCTCATGCCGCCGAAAACAAAACCCGTGCCTTCACCGGCAAATTTCAGCAGCACTTCGAAGAAGCCGGAAACATATTTAATCAGTGTTAATCCGCTTTGCGCATGCAGGAAAAACCAGGCCAGCGCCATTTCGATGACGATCAATTGCAGAATAAAGCGAAAACGTATTTGCCGCCGGTCGAAACTTACCAGCCAGGCGAGCGCGAGGATCACCGCCAGCGCCAGCAGAAAGTGTAGGAAGTTAATCATATCTCTAATTTTTGCAGGTGAATGGGGGAAGTATTTAGCCATAGCCGCGAGATGCGGTAAACATAAAGTTAATGCTTTGTAAGCTAAGTTATCGCTTTATTTCAACCACTTCTGCATAAGGGCCGCTTCGCCTGGGTTAGCCTGCTATCCGTTTACATCCAGTTATTATTCTTGTCATATTTCGCTTGAGTTTCTTGTTATCGTAATGATAATCACTATCAATGCAATTTACTTTTCTTTGCAACCGTTGACTGCACATGACACCAGGGGCGTCCTCCATGTTTGTTCCATTTCTTATTATGTTGCGTGAAGGCCTCGAAGCGGCGCTGATCGTCAGTCTGATTGCCAGCTACCTGAAACGAACCCAGCGCGGACGCTGGATCGGCGTGATGTGGATTGGCGTCTTCCTTGCCGCCGCGCTCTGTCTGGGATTGGGGATTGCCATCAACGAAACTACCGGGGAGTTTCCGCAAAAAGAGCAGGAGCTGTTTGAGGGGATTGTCGCGGTGATTGCCGTCGTGATCCTCACCTGGATGGTGTTCTGGATGCGCAAAGTGTCGCGCAACGTCAAAGTGCAACTTGAGCAGGCGGTGGATAACGCGCTGGCGCGCAGTAATCATCACGGCTGGGCGCTGATTTTGATGGTTTTTTTCGCTGTCGCGCGTGAAGGGCTGGAATCGGTGTTCTTTCTGCTGGCGGCATTCCAGCAGGATCTCGGTATCTGGCCGCCGCTTGGCGCAGTGCTTGGGCTGGCAACGGCCGTGGTGCTGGGCTTTCTGCTCTACTGGGGCGGGATCCGCCTTAACCTCGGCGCGTTTTTCAAATGGACCAGTCTGTTCATCCTGCTGGTGGCTGCCGGTCTGGCAGCGGGCGCTATCCGCGCTTTCCATGAAGCCGGTTTGTGGAATCAATTCCAGGATGTGGCTTTCGATTTAAGCAACGTGCTCACCACGCATTCGCTGACGGGTACCTTGCTGGAAGGCATTTTTGGTTATCAGGAAGCACCGAGTGTGAGCGAAGTCTTTGTCTACTTTGCCTACCTGATTCCGGTGCTGGTGCTGTTTGTTTTGCCTCCACGTTCAGGTGCGCAGCCTTCGCAGGCGGCCTCCTGATAACGTTCACTGCTTCGTAGTTACAACATACTTATTTAAGGGAAGGGTCATGGCTATTCATTTTCGTCGTAGTGCTTTGCAGGTAGGGATCGCGGCGCTGATGTCTTGCGCTTTCGGGGTACAGGCTGCGGATGTTCCGCAGGTGAAGGTCACGGTAACGGACAAGCAGTGTGAGCCGATGAACCTGACCGTTAACGCAGGCAAAACGCAGTTCATTATCGTCAACCACAGCCAGAAAGCGCTGGAATGGGAGATCCTCAAAGGCGTGATGGTGGTGGAAGAGCGTGAAAACATCGCGCCGGGCTTCAGCCAGAAGCTGACCGCCAATCTGCAACCTGGCGAATATGATATGACCTGCGGCCTGCTGACCAACCCGAAAGGCAAACTGGTGGTCAAAGGCTCGGCAACCGCAGATGCGGCAAAAGGCGATGCCTTGTTGAGCCTGAGCGGAGCCATTACGGATTATAAAGCTTATGTGGTGGCGGAAACCGCACAGCTGGTCTCCGGCACGAAAGCCTTTACCGATGCGGTAAAAGCCGGGGATATTGAAAAAGCAAAAGCGCTGTATGCGCCAACCCGCCAGCACTATGAACGTATCGAACCGATTGCTGAGCTCTTCTCCGATCTGGATGGCAGAATTGATGCCCGCGAAGATGATTACGAGCACAAAGCGGACGATCCGAAGTTCACCGGATTCCATCGCCTGGAAAAAGCCCTGTTTGGCGATAACAGCACCAAAGAGATGGGCAAATATGCCGATCAGCTCAACAGCGATGTGCTGGATCTGCAAACGCGCATTAACGAACTGGCTTTCCCGCCGTCAAAAGTGGTGGGCGGGGCTGCCGGTTTGATT
Source organism: Kosakonia sacchari (assembly GCA_900109485.1). Classification (GTDB taxonomy): domain Bacteria; phylum Pseudomonadota; class Gammaproteobacteria; order Enterobacterales; family Enterobacteriaceae; genus Kosakonia; species Kosakonia sacchari_B. The sequence goes on from FOAY01000003.1 coordinate 511,611, forward strand.
GAAGAAGTCGCGGCCAGCAAAATCAGCGGCGAAGAAGATCGTTACAGCCACACCGATCTGTGGGACTTCCAGGCCAACGTTGATGGCGCGCAGAAAATTGTCGATCTGCTGCGCCCGCAACTGCAAAAAGATAATGCGGCGTTGCTGGCGAAAGTCGATGCCAACTTCAAGAAAGTGGATACCATTCTGGCGAAATACCGCACCAAAGATGGCTATGAGACATATGACAAGCTGACCGACGCCGATCGTAACGCGCTGAAAGGGCCGATCACCACGCTGGCGGAAGATCTGGCGCAACTGCGCGGCGTGCTTGGGCTGGATTAACAAGATGAAGCAACATGATGATCATGGCGTCAGCGAACCTTCGCGCCGCCGTTTACTGAAAGGGATGGGCGCGCTGGGAGGCGCGCTCGCAATTGCTGGCGGATGCCCGGTTGCCCATGCCGCAAAACCGCAGAGTGCGCCGGGGACGCTGTCGCCGGATTCGCGGATGGAAAAGCAGCCTTTTCTCGGGGCACATCAGGCCGGGATTTTGACGCCGCAGCAGGCGTCAATGATGCTGGTGGCTTTTGATGTGTTGGCTGCGGATAAGGCCGATCTTGAACGTTTGTTTCGCTTACTGACACAGCGCATCACTTTTCTCACTTCCGGCGGCCCGGCGCCGGATACGCCAAACCCACGGCTGCCGCCACTGGATTCCGGCATCCTCGGGCCGTATATCGCGCCGGATAACCTGACGGTCACTGTGTCCGTTGGTCAGTCGCTGTTCGATACGCGTTTTGGTTTGCAGACGCAGATGCCGAAAAAGCTGCAAAAGATGGAACGCTTCCCCAATGATTCGCTGGATGCGGCATTGTGCCACGGTGATTTACTCATCCAGATTTGCGCGAATACGCAGGATACGGTGATTCACACGCTGCGCGATCTCATTAAACACACGCCGGATTTACTCAGCGTGCGCTGGAAGCGGGAAGGGTTTATCTCCGATCATGCGGCGCGCAGTAAAGGCAAAGAGACGCCGGTAAATCTGCTGGGATTTAAAGATGGCACCGCCAACCCGGACAGCAGCGATGCCGCGTTGATGAATGAAGTGGTCTGGGTCACTGGCGATCAAGGTGAACCGGCCTGGGCCGTTGGCGGCAGTTATCAGGCGGTGCGGATTATCCAGTTCCATGTGGAGTTCTGGGATCGCACGCCGCTGAAAGAGCAGCAAACGATTTTTGGCCGTGATAAGCACTCCGGCGCGCCGCTGGGTATGCAGCAAGAACACGACGTTCCGGATTACACCAAAGATCCGGACGGCGATGTGATTGCGCTCGACAGCCATATTCGTCTGGCGAACCCGCGTACCAAAGAGACGCAATCAAGTCTGATGATGCGCCGGGGCTATAGCTATTCGCTCGGGGTGACGAACTCGGGTCAACTTGATATGGGCTTGCTGTTTGTCTGTTATCAGCACGATCTGGAAAAAGGTTTCCTGACGGTGCAAAAACGGCTTAACGGCGAGGCGCTGGAAGAATATATCCGTCCGATTGGCGGCGGCTACTTCTTTGTTTTGCCCGGCGTTAAAGACGCAAATCACTATCTTGCCCAATCTCTGCTCGAAGCGTAAAGATCCTATCCTGCCCGCCTGCGGGCAGGATATTCTGTCATTCGTTGCATTTCGACATACTTTTTCTGCCATCCAGCTATCATTTTTTCGTATTAGAAAGTATCTGTTATCTTTCTGTAATATTCATATCAGAGACTCTTTGCAACAACGCAGGGCGCTTGCACGTTATGAGTAGGTAAAAATAATGTTGCAATGATGCTAAGTTTTGATGTAATTAGTTTAAAGCGTTTTTCCCTGTGGTGATGAAGTTCTTCAGGAGATCGCGGATGGTAAAGTCCTGTAGCGGACACTCAAAAAGACCACGTAAGACCCGGCACGGAGAAACCCCCTCCGGCAACGACTTCTTCGCCCCTGAATTTTCCTCCTCTTTGTTCATACCCGATTTCAACGATGTGACCGGCGATGCTGCCTGTCGCTCAGCCACATCATATTCAAAGGCAAGACAAGGCTTACAAGGAAGCCAACCCTCAGACGTTTGTGCGCATAGTCGTGTCGAAACAGACGCGCGTGATGTAAACCAACAACTCAAGGTGCTATCCATGGGAAGACAAAAAGCAGTGATCAAAGCTCGTCGTGAAGCGAAACGCGTGCTGAGACGTGATTCACGCAGTCATAAACAACGTGAAGAAGAGTCGGTCACCTCGCTTGTGCAGATGAGTGGCGTAGAAGCAATTGGCATGGCGCGGGACAGCCGTGATACCTCTCCGATTGCCGCTCGCAATGAAGCTCAGGAGCACTACCTGAATGCTATCGAGAGTAAACAACTGATCTTCGCAACCGGTGAAGCGGGATGCGGAAAAACGTGGATTAGCGCGGCGAAAGCGGCGGAAGCGCTGATCCATAAGGACGTGGAAAGGATTATTGTTACCCGGCCGGTCCTGCAAGCTGACGAAGATCTCGGCTTCTTACCCGGCGATATTTCGGAGAAGTTCGCGCCATACTTCCGGCCCGTCTATGACGTGCTGGTTAAACGCCTTGGCGCGTCCTTTATGCAATACTGCCTGCGCCCAGAGATTGGTAAGGTGGAAATCGCGCCGTTCGCCTATATGCGCGGACGTACCTTTGAAAATGCGGTCGTCATTCTTGATGAGGCTCAGAACGTCACCGCTGCGCAGATGAAGATGTTTTTGACTCGCCTCGGGGAAAACGTGACGGTGATTGTCAACGGCGATATCACCCAGTGCGACCTGCCTTCCGGTGTTAAATCGGGGCTGAGCGATGCGCTGGCGCGTTTTGAGGAAGATGAGATGATTGGCGTGGTACGCTTTAACAAAGATGACTGCGTACGCTCCGCTCTCTGTCAGCGTACGCTGCTGGCTTATGATTGATGTCATCACAACGGAATAGCCCGGCTTGCCGGGCTTTTTTATGCCTTTTTGCCATGCAGCATAAACTCAAGCATCAATGCCCCTGCGCGATATGTGAAAAAAAA
>FOAY01000028.1 GCA_900109485.1 Kosakonia sacchari
CCTGCTCACGGCGTGGATCACCTCGATATCGTTAACCTGATGCGGGTTAACGAGTGTTTCCGTACCATCCGGTAATACCTGATAGATGGCAGGGCGGGGCGCATTGGTCGGGAAACGCATACAGGTGAAAGTGCCATTGTCCCAGATTTCATACGGTGACAGCGCCATGTCTCCACGTTTGCGGTACTGCCGGTTCACATTGATGGTGCCTTTGCAGGGATTGACGTTCAGCTCCCGCCCCCTGAACGGATTGTCTTCAGTTTTTGGCGGCTGCGGATAATCAAAGCGCAGCAGGTATGTCATGAGTGAAGGCTTGTCGGTCAGCTTCAGCTCAATGAGGTAGGTTCGCCGGTTGGTACTGATGAACACGTTGGTTTCCGGGTCAGTGGCGTACTCGCTGGGCTTGATGAGTATCATCGTCCCGGCCTTGTTGGCCCCGATAATCCATTCATGGTTATTGGCATCACCGGGCTTGCCAACCACCATCGCGCCGGTATCCATGTTGATGGTTTCCCCCGGCCCCAGTTCAATGGCTGAGATGCGGTTTTTCATCGTATAGATTCGAAACACGTTATCAGCACTGTACATAGCAACCTGTATGCGCCGATCAAGCTGCCCGCCACGACCGGAAATTTCAGCCTGCGCTGCCTGACTCATGCTCAGCAACAGGCAGATGGCGAGAAGGGTTACATATCGTTTCATTCGCTGCCTCCTTTCCCGGTGGTCTGGGTTGGTTGCCAGTCAAGCACCAGATAACCTGCCGGGTTACGCCATTCATCCCCTTCAGTTTTTGGCGGATTTTCGTTGTTGAGACTGACAATCCCCACCCACAGCAGCGGCTTGCTTTCAGGAACGGGCTGGTTATCCGCCATCAGTAGTGTCTGCCGGTAACTCACCTGGTATGTCCGCACGTCCTTACCCTGCGAGAGTTTTGGCTCCTGGCTGGCTGACAGAGGTGTGATCCAGTCAATATCGACTTTTACCTGCTGGTTCTTACCGAGTGTTGCCACAAAGCCTTTCTGTGACAGCTGGAAGTTTTTGTATGGAGTGAACACGCTGGCCGAGGAAGTCTGCTGGATAAACGCGTAATTTGCTGCCTGCGTCGCCCAGTTGTAGGACTCATGCGCCAGCACCCAGGACATAATGAAATGCTTATCCTGCTTCACGCCCAGTGAATCACCGTCTGCAAATGTGGGCTTAATGATATTTGCCGAACCACTTGACATGTCGGTCTGCAAAACAAAGGGCACCACTTTTTTTAGTGGTGTCAGTCCCATAATGGCAATAATTAAAATAACCACCATTGACCAGCCACTAAATGAACTTCTTCGCCAGAAACGCACTTTGTCGGTCAGATCGTCCACATACCGTTTTTCAAAAAGCTTAGCCATTTCGGTATAAGCCTTAACCAGCAGGTTTACCTCTCTTTCTTTTCCGGCAAGGGCACCATCACCGTAATGCAGCTGGCGTTCCTTCGCTGTCGCCTTTTTAATTTTTTTACTGAACATCATTTATCTCCTTTCGATATATAGGAGGAGGGAGGATTAGCATCCACCCAGCGACCTGATGGCTGCGTAAGTTTTCCCGGCGTGCTGCATGCGGCCAGCAAAAAGACAGCACAAAGCGCCGCACAGAGTGCGAGTTTTTTATTCATGATATTTTCCTGAGTAAATACGGGGAAATTAATTACTGAAAATGGAAAAGGAATTCAGACGGGTTATTTAATCCGGTTACGTCTTACACTCATCAGTTTTTTACCCATTGATGCACCCATTTTTGTTGCAGCCCCCAGGCCGGAACCGCGCCCCAGGCCACTTGCCAGTAATCCACCGGCTCCATTTGCACCGCTCTGACTCCCACCCATAATGGCGGCAGCATAGTTCGGTATTTCAGTTGCCAGCATGGTAAATGCACCGAAATAAAGAAGCATACTAATGCAGGTGATAAGATCTGTATCTATCTTTCCCCCTTTAACAATACTTGTATTTATAAATGCCATTTCCATACCAATAACTACTGCAAATAATGCCTGAGCCAGAACAAAACCACCTAACACACCTAACCACCCCCAAAAATATTGCTGTGTTTTAGGAAATAGCGCCAGAGCAATAAAAACAGGGCCAATAACCAGTATCAGGCTGGAGGCACATTTTAGTGTTATCAGGGTGCCAACTGCCACCCCGAGAAAAGGAAGTCCACCTATCAACAAAAACACCAATCCCAAAACACCTAATACAGTTGCCGATGGGTCGGATAAAGGAGAGAACTGATAGGCGCTACAAACATCAATGATGGCGTTTATGAATGTGCTAATTAAACTGTCTACCAGATTATTATTCCCGTTTGAGGTGCCTGCTATAGTATTCCCCAGCCAGACAGGAAAGTCTGTTACGACAGGGACAATTGTTGAGGTATACCATCCAACACTGAAAGCCATGAACATAATTAAGCATCCTTTCACCATTGTCATGACAATATCTTCGACAATCTGACCCATTGCCATAAAATGCCATGCCAGTGCTTTCATCAGGATATATATCATCCATCCCCCACCAACTACTATCCCTATAACTTTCATAACCAGTGTGACATTCCCTAACTGAGTACTGGTTGCTGTATTGATGGCATTAAATAAGGTCTGAGCTACGTTTATATCCATACATTAACCCTTATATATTGAGTAATGTTCAGTCGTACTTTGGCAGAACACTGGTTTTCCCAAGCATATAATCCTTAAACGCCTGCGCGCGCCGTTTGTCCTCAATTTTGTCCTTTTCCTCCATCAGATAGCGCGTATTATCCAGCTGGGCCTTCTGGTTTTGCTGCTCGACCAGTTCCTGCTGATAACGCAGGTTTAGCTGCTCCCGGTCTTTTGGCGTCACAACGGTATTCAGCTGCGTGCGCAAACCTTCCGCTGTCTGGATGCGGGTTTGTGTTGCCTGATACTGGCTCTCCAGAACCCCCGCCTGCGAAAGTAACTTATCGAACGCAGCCTGTACGTTTGCATTACTGCTGGTCAGGCCGTAACGGCTGCGAAGTGAGGGAAGGTTTTTGGCCTGCGAATAAATGTCCTGCCAGTCGCTGACGGGAAGAAGGCTGTTAATAAGCGGGTTATTCAGAAAATTACCCAGCTTATCATTACCTTCCGTCACACTCCGGAACTGCTCGTACTGACTTTTGGCCTGGGCAATTGCGTCTCTGGCGGCATTCAGTTGGTCAAGCGCTTCCCGCGCCTGCTGCTGCGCATTAGCTATCAATTGTGTGAGGTTGGCAATATCGACTGTCGGAATACCGGACGCTGATACAGGAAAACTGAACGCCCCCGACATCGAGAGGCAGAGAGATATCGCTATCAGTGATTTACGCTTCATTGAGGGACTCCTGTTGTAATACCAGGGGGTAAATGGTACGTCCATAGCTGTTCATGGCTTCCACAAAGACCGGGTGCCATACAGCCGGATCATCGGTGTTCATTTTTTGCCGTACCCGGACGGCCACCATTTCATCCAGGAACGGGCGCACCCATTCAGCCGGGTCATCGGTGCCAAGGTGCCCGCGGATACGCTCTGCAACTGCAAGGTTTGGCTTCGAGGCACTCAGCAACGGCAGGAAGTATTCACACGGCCCGGACAGACCGAATTTCACCATGACGCTTTCACCGCCCTGTTTGATCATCATTTCGTAGCTGAGCTTACCCAGCTCACGAACCTTATCGAACTGCCTGCCGGTGACGCCAAATTTTGCATAATTGTCACGATCAGCTTTTTCGTTCGCCATCCAGATTGTTGTAACGACCTGCTGGACAAATGAGGGTCCAGCCGGTGTTTCGAGAACCTGCTCAGGGTTTTGTGTGTCGCCCAGCAGAAATTCACCACGCATACGGCCAGCGCTGAGAATTTCTCTTAGCGCATTTTCTGTCTCGTCAAACATCAGGCAGGCCCAGAACTCGGATATCTGGTTGACCAGAAGCGCCCCGGGTTCACGTGCATGCATGACTCGCTTCATATAAAAGAATGTGGTCATCAGAACCACCATCACCTCCCCGTGAGCGCTGACATACTCCTTTTTGAGCAGCTCTGTACAGTCAAACCCCAGACGGCGGTAGTTTTCCGGATCGTGCTGGTTTGTGGGAGAGTCCAGCACCCAGGCATACACCCCTTCGCCAGTTCGCCCCTGAACCGACCGGCACCAACGGGCAAGTCTGGCCTTAAGACCATTGCCGCCCGTTTCAGGAATGAACTGATACAGCAAAGAAAGGCTGCGCCTGGAGCGGTTCTGGTGTGTCATTACGGCACCTATCCCCTCACTCAGCAGATGTTCTTCGTCGCCTTCCACGCCGCCCACACACATCTTCATCAGGTCGAGAAGTTTTTGTCGCAGTTCCTTCGAATCAGGCCACTGAAACGGCTGAATTCCGGTGAAATAGCCTGGTTTTATTGAAAAATAGCTCGCTCCCAGCGCACGCAGCATGTTTTCCATCGCGTGGTTATAGTCGATGGAAAACATGAGCGGGTTAAAACGGCTCAGAAATAGCAGGTCAGCAGCTTCACTGGTGGTCTTACCCGCGCCGGTCATCGCCATATAGATGGTGTGACCGGGTAACATATCCCCGACGCTGTTTTTTCCCGGCGGGCTGTCATGGAAGTTCTTGAAGTAAAGTCCGCCGTTAGCGGTACTGACCGGCATCAGCGCCGAACCATCACCAATGGGGTTACCGGTTGCCTTCCCCCCAGGCGTGACATGGAGTGAAAAACCACACGCCAGATTCTCGGTTGAACGCGGCGAACGGTAAATAACATCGCTGTAGGCAGGCAACTGTGTGAGCCAGGTGTTGATATTGGTGCTGGTAGAGCGTTTAAACACGGCGCTTCTGGCGCTCAGCAGTGACTGGAGGCGGGAGCCTTTTGCCAATGCCTTATCCGGCGTGTCACCAAAAACAACGAGGCTGGCATGATACAGCCCCATCACCAGACTGCCCTGTGTCACCGCCTGAATGGCATCTTCCAGACTGTCGGTTTGCTCAGACTCACCCTCGGTGTTCGCCAGATCAACCCGCTGCATGGTGATTTTGGTCTTGATTTTATTACGTTCTTCAAAGTGGAACGTCTGCGTCAGACAAAAATCACACGGCTCCTCCAGTACCTCATCCCACATCCCTGGCTGGCTTTTTGCGGGGTACTCGAATAAATCGTACGTGGTGGCGAAGCGCTTTTGCCCGCTGTATGGACGGTTTTCCACATAGTCATAAGCCCCGAACGCCGTTTCGCTGTCGATCATGGCATCACCCAGACGGTTTTCGCCAATCATCACATCCATATCAACACCGTTGAGGATGAGGGAGTAAAAACGTGCCACCTCAGAGAATAACTGGCCGTTTCGCTCTTTAATGCCCAGCACGGTCACGCCAAATTTATCAAGCATGACGGTGCAGATTTGCAGCAGGTCTTTCATCCGGGCGATACCGTCATCGAGGTCATGGTGCTTTAAAATCAGCGCCATTGCATAACCCACCTGGCGGAATTCACCTTCCTCGAACGGCGCAGTATAAGCATCGGCAAAATCCTGAAGGATGGGCAAGTCAAACTGGTATTCGGTCTCCAGTCTGACGCGGTTCTTAAAGGTATATGTCTGCACCATCAGGTCGCTGCCTTCCTGCTTACCCATTGCCTGAAAACAGCGGTTCTGACGCTGGAACTCAGCGTTAAGTACTGACAGTTCGCGGGTGTCATGTGACACGCCCCTGAACCGCATCACCGCCACAAGGTGGGAATGTCCCAGAGAGCAGATGTGAGGATCAACGTGGTAACCAAGCCACGGTAGTTTTTTATTCTCCGGAGAGAATGTTTTCCTGAAATACGCGTCGCGCATGTCTTTTACTCCATTCAGGATTACGGGGGGTGAATAACAGATGACGGCCATAGGTTTTATTCAGTGCGCGGCGGCGCATGATAAAACGAAAACGACGCAGCGCCCTGTCATCCATAGCGCAGAGGATTTTTACGCCGAACAGTACGAGCACGAACGGAACCGGTACAATAAGGCCGAACCAGCGCAGGAAATAAATTCCTGCGGCCAGGCTCACGAGAATCAGGAAAATCAGCACCATCAGAAGAAGGTAAGGAACTCCCCATTTCATGGCGACCCGGTTCATACCGTTGTGCGTGTCGAAACTGAGCGTGATGTTTTCATCACTCATATGGAGATCACGCCTCCCCACCAGGAATATGTCCAGGTAACAAGAGTCACCGCACCACCAACACAGCCAATAATTAAAGCCTGCTTACCATAATCAAAGATATTTGTATCCATTGTCCCAAGCACACGGGAAATCAACAGGCACGCGCCGGAATAAAGAATAGACAGGACACTGATCCCCCCAAGAATAATAATAAACCCCGTTTTAGCTGATTTCATTGCATCGATAAGGGGGTCATACCATTCAGCCAGAGCCAGTTGTGGCGTAAATGCGGCTAACAAAATAAACATCGCAGAAAAATAACGCTGCGGCGTCAGCCACAGAGCAAATTTAAGAATATCTTTCTTGAACTGATTCATTACATATTTCCTTTTAATGGATGAAAATACCCACCACAATAAAGTGACATATTCTGGCATGTTATTTACAAAATGAAGTTATTACTGTTCTTCAACTCACAAGCGAAAACATACAAAAAACAAAAAACCAAATCATAGCCACACTGATAAAAATATAAAATAATTTCCACCATACGTTTAATGCAGAAAACTCAGTCTTTAATGCAGAAAACTCAGCCTTTACTGATTTTTCTGACTGCTTCGGATTTTCGTTCATCTTTCCCACCTTTTTGCACACATAAAAAACCACACCTGACGGCGTGACACATTACAAAAGACGGTTTGCATTCACATCAATTAGACATTCCCAATTAAAATATAAATGTAATAGCAGACGCAAAAAACAAAGATCACCCCCCCTATTATCAGTGGTATTTTTTCTCTAAACTCCCCATACATAAAAGAAATGAGAAGTGACAGAAAGTTATTTGTCAGCATTAAAAACAAAACCCACGACAAAATTATAAAAAGAAATACTGAATTCATATATAACTCCTGATTCTTAATTACCCGGCTAGAGTTTTCCCAGATAATTCAGGTTTCTTTTCCTCCTTTTTTTCTCCCTCTGCGGGCGGCTGAGATGCCGGAGGGCGTGGGTATTCGCGCAGAATGTCCCAGGACTCAAATGCCGGAGGCAGTGATTCAGGGGGCGCGGCGGGAGCGTTCTGTTGCTGCTGATCCTCCTTTGTGCTGGGGACGACATAGCCGCCACCTGGCGGGTTATATCCGATACGTTGCACGTAGCTGGTTTGTGAAAAATCTTTTTCGGGTTTCTGCCCGGTATTAAAATCACCAGAGTAATAACAACTCAGTGCTTTTTTAACTGTTCCTCCTCTCAGGTAACAATCTGTGATTATTTTTTCAAACACAAAAAGACTATTACATGGATCAAACAACTTTTCAGCATTCATCCCATATTTTGAAAAATTCGTACTTGTTATCTGCATTAACCCTATAGAATAACGATGATGCCGCAACTCTATTTTATTGACAATATCAATAGCTGATTCCAGAGTTGAAGGGAAATATGAAACAACACTTTTATCGCCGGGATTTCTCTTTTCCTTTGGAATTATTTCAGCAATTGCGAAGGGATTGAACCCAGATTCCACCCTTGCTACATCTTTTACAGTATCAGGGTGAATTGTCGAGGCACATTGCAGAGCCAGCCCCATAATGGCAGAAACAGACAGCATGGTTAGCTCCTTAATGAATAAAAACTTATCGTGATATAAACTGGAAATCTTTGTTACTGACAGACCTGCGTATCTGCTGCCCTAAAAGTTCAATCAACACCATTGACCGTTTCAAACCATCCGGCTCTTCATAAATACCGCTAATACTCTCAAATACGCCAGATATAATTTCAACAGGCTCGCCCTTTTCCGGTTTATGATTTTCCATTTCAGTGAAAATACTATGGTCAATTCCCTTACGTATATCGGCCATTTGTGATTCTGACAATATTGCAGGAACCCCACCGAAGTTAACTATCCCAGCAACACCTCTTGTATTTTTCACTTTTGTGGTATGGATTACTTCTGGATCAAAGAAGGCAAAAAGATAGCGAGGAAATAAAATATCACCGTGAAATTTGTTTCTGTATTTTATTGCGGGTTGTTCAACTACAGGGAGGTAACATTCAACACCCTGACTTACAAGTGAAGACTCTGCCTTTCTTTCCTGATTTTGTTTAGTCTGGACAACAAACCATGCCGGATATGTTACGTTACTCACTACCACCCCCTATCATCTAACTTTCCTTTTTGACGCTATTAATCCGTTTAATCATTTCTTCTTCAACCCTGCCAATTTCATTTTCAATGATGTGATGAATCACAGCGCTGGGTTTAACGGTGTAATTAGTAATATGAGAAATTCTTCGCGCCGCCTGTTCAATGATGGCATAGCGTTCCTTTCCCACATATACAGACTCTGTGGTCTTTGAAGTTCCTAATTTTTTAGCCATATATCCTCTCAATTTATGCGAGACACTCCTTTTAATGTATAAAAAGGCACGCTTCCGCCCCTCCTTATCTTTTTAAAAGGCACTTAAGATTAAGACAAAATAAAATCACCCCGCTACAGAAGGCGGGGCAGGCATTCATAACTAAACATTCACAAAGGAAAACCATAAAAAAAATCTTCCTTTGTTCAAACGTAAAATAAGCTAAAAACAAATACAGTGACAGTCTGAGAAAGTCATACTTTTCATTCTTTTCAAAATCCGACTAATGGTGATAAATCATGAAATGAAAAGTGGAATTGCAAAGCGCCTTAACCACGCCTAAGCCAAATCAAAGAATATCCCCCTGTTTAGTTCAAAAAAAAACCGCTCCAGAGGAGCGGGTCTCTATTTCTGTAAGAACTACTCAGTGTTTTTACTTAAAAACAGGCTGACATTGATGCGTAACAGTACAACAGTCCGCAACTGGCCCAACGATTCTACATGCAGAAGTCTTCTGCATGTAGTAAGTGATTTGTCCACAGCGGGGACAGATACACGGCGAAATCCCGCAACTTCCTCTCTTCCCAGACCATAGCTATAAAGAACGGCTGTATCTGTCTGGACTGGTGTTAGTTCAGGAAAAAGATTGTGAAATAATTTTAGCTGCGTAGTATTAAGGTCAGCCATTACATCCTCCAGTGCAGGTTGTGGTGGTTAGCTACAGTGTCGGATGCCCGTCCGGCGCTGTAGCGTCAATAGTTTTTAATCAGTCAAAATTTGGTTTCTCTTTTGTTTTCCCCAGCATGTAATCTTTAAAAGCTTGCGCTTTATATGCATCATATCCCTTACTTGCATTGCCACAGTTTTTTCCAGTCATATCCCCGGACTGGCATTTTTTCAGAACCTCTTTTGCCTGATCCGGATTAGACTGGTAGAAAGATGCTTCATAAACCTTTTCATTACACCCTGTAAGCAAACCAATTATACCAAGGAGTAAAATATATTTTTTCATGGTATTTACCTTTTACATTTAAAATAGGTGTTCATTTAATGTACATATTAATATTTCATATCTAGTAAAAACCAGCTTCTTTCTGGTGCTTTACAGCAACAATTATCGGTTGACCATTATCAAGGAAGTAACGCAAAACATAACCGGAAGCACCGAAAGGAATAATAAGATCACGGTATCCGCTGTATTCATCATCTTCATCCGGCACACCTATATCCGGGGTTGTTTCTAATAGGCGTGCATATTTCCTTATTTCTGCCACAGCTTTTTTACTGGCTTCCCTGTTTTTCTGATTCAGAAACCGGCTAAGCTTTTGTACGTCCCTGAGCGCATGAGAAGTCCATCTTACTTGTGGCATTCAGGCGGCTCCACATCATTACCTGATTCAAGTAAGGACAACCAGGAATCAGCTTCTTCCATCGTCAGATGTAAGCCGGTTTGCTGATACTCCTCAAGAGATTTCGCGGCTTCCCTTCTGTATGCCTCTCTCTGTTCTGCACGAGAAACAAACTCTTCTACAGCTTCATTTATGAGCCAGTTACGCGAGCGCTTTGTACGTCTGGAAAGCTCCTCAAGGCGACTCTTCATCTCAGGATTAATTTTTACTGATACAGGCGGATTTGCTTGCGACATAGTTACCTCATCACCAATTAACTAACAGGTAATACCTTATAATACTGCAAAACTTTTATCCAGGTTTTTATAGAGGACAATAAACCTGCTGCACAGGCACCTTTCGTAAACTATACTGTATACATATACAGTATTATATTGAGGGTAATCAATGAAATCAGGTTATGAGCCGGGGCAGCGTGCAGGAGTGAACACGTTCAGTATGTGGGGTGAGCTGATCACGATCATTCATCCCGGCGCGGTGGTTGAACGGCTGCACCCCGGCCAGGTGCTCCTGCTGGGCTGTGCAGTTCCGGTGCCGGTCGGTGATGCCCTCGCTTATCTCCAGTCTGCATGGAGTATGGAGGAAGCGCATCAGGAAGATAATTTCGTGGAGCAGGGCGAGCTTCCGTTCTGAAACTGTCAGAAACAGGCGTCTGACGGCAAAAAATGATTCAAACGGGAAACGGGATTCCGATAACAAATTATTAACATTAAAAGAACCCTTTTTGCCGGAGAAGAGACGCACTTTTGCAGGTCAGGGGGCTTTCCGGCGACGAACGCCGATCGGCCTGGGCGTGTAAGATGTTATATGTTAAATAGGCACCGTTTACGGACAATTTCCCCGCTTCGTTGGCATAACCGGGTACGTGAAAAATAACGTGCCTCCCGGCGCTGTTACGTGAAAATTGACGTAACACATACATAGAACCTGCGTCAGAGCGCCATCACCGTATACTGCCAGCATAACCATAACCTGCAGCGGCGGGCGCCCGCAATGTTTGCCAGCAAAACAGTCTCACCGGCGCCAGCTGCGGTCGCTGAAATGCCAGCAAATCCATTGTTTTTCTCTCCTGCCTGTTTTATCCTCAGTGCCAGCAAAACTGCCCCCGCTGCGGAATTGGCCACTCTGTATTTGCCAGCAGAAAGCGCATCCGGGGCGCAGCCGGTGACGCAGGAATGACAGCAAAAGAGGCGCTATGGGACACTACACGATCAGAACCAACGGGGACGAGGACAATGCCATCCGGCAGGCTCAGGAGCATATCGGGGCTGCATCAGCCAGCAAGGCGTTCATGACGGCCATCACGGAGTATCAGCGCCACCGCGACGAGATTCAGCGGCTTCGCGAGGCACTGGCGCAGGAGCAGGTCAGGAACAGGGCGCTGACCGCCTCCGTGCAGCGGTTCCGCGCCAGTATGAATGCGATGTTTGACCTTGCGGATGAATAACAGACGCAGCAGGGAATCAGGACGCCTGGCCGCTGACCATCAATAACGTACAATATTTTCCGTTTCCCAAACGGAGCCCATCAACATGCTGTTAGTCCCCCATATCTGGTGTGCCGATCAGGGGGACGGGGCACCAGATGTTGATTATCCACAGAAACGGGGGATAAGACTGTGGGTAGATGTTTTATTTGTCGGCAATAAACGCTCTCACAGTAATAATTTCCTGCATGGCGCGGCCAGTAATCACCAGAAAACGTCGCCAGATGCCATACGGAACCGGACGTTCTCCGGAACGAAACGACCTTATCCGGCGATCAGCATTGCCTGTTAAGCCAAGCAGCAACCCTAGTTTCTTATCGGAACCGTACTCAGGGAATGCTGATTTGAAATGCTCAAACCACGCATTAACCACTTCGGCCGCCGGTGGCATCCATCCCTCATCTTCGGTCTTAAGGTGAGATTGATCATACTGACGGAAATCAAAGTCCGGACCAGGTATATGCGGCGCTTTAAGATTATTTTCCAGTTGTACGCAGGCCTGACGAACAGACTCCCGCAGTACAATATCTTTCTGAGTCTGAATATCAGGCATATCGATTTTTATCATTTTTCCTCCTCATATCTCCCGCCTGAAAAGGTGGGGTTAATCCCCCACCTTTGTTTTCAGCGTGGATTCAGCACGATAGATCGCACGTCTGAAACCCTGATGTTGACCAGCTCAAGAGTCCCTGTAGCTAATGGCTCCCATATTCCCTGCGAGTGTAGCCACTCGAAGCAAATAAAAAGATAATCAGGTAACAGTAAGTCTGTCCTGACAACCTTTACGCCAATGTGTTCTGCACTGAACTGACGGGAGGGTTTGCCACAGGATTTTAAAGAGCCCCGGCGTATTATCCAGAAATCAGCTTCCTGAAAATTCGTCCGGATGGTCGCGACATCTGACAGTTTCATTCGTTTCCTTATCGGCAGCATGGCCTTCCCGGAACGAGTGACCTTCTGTTGCCACCGTTTAATAATTATAGGCTCAATGCGCCTATAATGCAATTATATACTGCCTGGTATCCCTCGATTTTTACTTTTTATTCAATTAATTCTGTCAAACCCACAGGTAAATTACAGAAGGAGCGCGAGCAGTGCGCAGCGCGACAATCAATGCGCCGCAGGCGCATGCAGGCGGAAATCAGGCTGAAAATGGCGCTGTAGTTAAATCCGCCGGAAAACCCGGCGAAGCCGGTTGATCGATAGAAGATCGCTATTAACCTCCCCTCCCTGCAAAGCCATAACCCGCTGTAAGCGATACAGGAGCTTTTGTGCGCGGTCGGAGTGGTCACGGCAAGGCGGAGCCGCAGGCGTGGCGTATCTCCGCGTTAGCGGCCCGTAGGGGCGCTTACGAGCGTGTATCGTGGTCTTACAGCTATTCCGGCAAGCCGCAGTGTTTTTCTGGTTGGCGCTGTACAGTGCCCGACGCTTGCGGCGGGTGGTAAATTAGGGCGCTTGCGCCCAGGTTTTCAGTTATCCACTTGTTCACGTGGATAACAGTAATGTTTTATTTATTTGTGTTCTGTTAGTACGTAAGTAACTAACAGAACAACAAAAGAGTAATTGCACGCTTTCGTTTGCACTTCATGACCCTTTATCAACAGCCTTTACAACACTTGTGCAATGACGGGAAAAAATCAGCATGGATAAACCGTAAAACGGAAGGAAAAGAGACGGGGGGATGATGCATCATGGCGTTTTTTTGTACGCCCGTTTCCTGTGGACGTGCGAAATCCCCGCCAGTCAGGGCGGTTAAATTTTCTGCATCAGGCAAGGGTTGGTGAATAATATTCCTGCTTCAGCTCGCGGGCGCGGGCACGTTTCGCTTTCATACGGGCTAAACCGGCTGCCGCCTTGCGCTGCCAGTTCGCCACCCGGATGGGTATAAGGCGGGTATCCCAGGAATGAATAACTTCTTCTGGGGCAGCTTTCAGCAGTCGGGCACGCTCGCGATAAGCCTGTTTAAGGGGAATACCGAGAATGGCGAAAAAGTCCTCTGTTACCTCGATATGCTTGCATGCGCATTTCGCGTCGTAAGGATTGAAAGGGGCTTTTTCCGTAATAATGGCACTGAGCCAGGAAAGCCGATCGCATGCGCGGCTGGCGCGACTCAGGGTTAACCCTGCGCGTTCTGCAAGAGTTTCCAGGTTTTGGCAGGTCTGCCAGTCCCTTAAATCAAGGTCATCAAGGATAGCGAGTATCAATTCGCAAAGCGTGTCCAGTCCGTACTGATTTGCTTCGTTAACCCAGTATTTACTGCGCCGGATACGGCGGCGGAGTTCGGCTCTGATTTTGATACGTCCGGCAGATGTGGTAAGCGCCATGATCCAGCGGTTCAGGAAACGACGACGCTTGCGGCTTGCCACGTTATAGCAGGGAGTGTTTTTAGGTACGCCCGCCGGGGAAGGCCGGGACATGGAAGAACGTTGCTGTTCAGCTGTCACACCCGCCCGAACTTATGGCGGTGTAAAGGGGTTGTTTGTGTCCACGCATTTGCTATAATCCTTTGCAGGCCAGCGCCTGCTTTACACCCCCTGAATATCTGATTCTTCCGCCAAGTTGAGTGCAGATTTCAGGGGGTTTTTGCGTTCAGGGTTCCGTAATGCAGTCTTCCCCCTGTCCTGGACGCTGTTACCGGGAGCGTCCCGCCCGTGAGATACGGTAAAATATTCCGCAAATTTAACACGCAGAAACAAAACAGGCAATTTCAGAAAGATCGAAAGGATCAAAAAACCGGATCATGGCGGTGACCCGGTTCATAGAGACCCCGAAGAGATGATTACTGAAACAGCGGTGTATTAACGGACGTGTTTCCAGACGGCTGCCGGAACCTTATCGAAAAACTGCCCCATTGTGATTTCGGCAAGCCGGTGATCGGCTGCGGAGTCAAACGCCAGCAGTTCAGCCTCGCTGAGGCCGTTGCGTGTGTGTTCCATGACCTTTTCCAGGGTTTCCAGATTACGGCAGCGGCGCAGCTGCATGAGCCAGTCCTGTTTATCTTTCTGCATCGCGGTTTTCCTTTTATTGACCCTGGTGACCGCTGGCCGGAGCCGGTGGCGTTTCCTGGGGAATAACCGTTCTGGCGCTCATCACCGATTCAGCAATTATCTGGTGCCCGGTCTGCAAAGTACCATCGGATGCCGTCCACTGAACCATCTGAAGCGCCCCGGCCACACTGACTGGCTCCCCCTTATCGTGCCGGAGAAGCTGTTCGCTCTGTCTCCCGAACGCTACCACACTGACCCAGAACGTCATAAATCCATCAGCATGATTATGGCACGGCAACGATACCGCCATCCGGCATAACGCCATTGGCTGGTCTTTGCGGGTTGTTCTGATTTCAGGTCTGGCCGCCAGGCGGCCATATACGGAAATTTGTGCTGTCATGGTCTTTCTCCTCAGGCCACATCCGGGCCGCTGTAATCACGCTCTTCCCACGATTCAGACTCTTCATATGTGGTGCCCTGCTGCGCCCCGGCATTATCGATGTCGCGATCAAGTGGCCTGCCTTCCCATGCCACCCGCTCGCCGGTACGCGTTTCAACAGAGCCATCGGCAAGTTTCTGTTGCCATTCGACCTTCTCTTTCCCCATATTTTCCAGGCTGATACGCTCACCGATATCTAATCCCTGCACCGCCTTTTCCAGGGTGACACCCCAGACCACTTTTTCACTGCCATCAGGGCGCTGAAGTTTCACGTAATAGCTGTCGTTACGTTCAGCTTCCGGCTTACTCATATCAGGCTGGAACTGATAAGGTGCTTCGCCATGTTCGAGCAAAATACCTTCGTGGATAATATGGTTCGTCGAAGAGGCACCAGGTTGAGCCGGGCGTTCAGTTTCTGACGCGGGTTGCTCTGCATCGATTTTCCGATCGCTCAGGTTCAGAAGTTCGGCTTCGAGGGTACGGCAACGGTCATCCAGATTTTCGTGAGGATCTCCACCGACAAGCTCAAGGTAAGCCATTGTAAGTTCTTTACGTTCATCACGAACGTCAACCACTTTTATGTACAAATCAATGCCGTCCATTGAATCGGCACTTTCCCGGATGGAATGATATTTTTTCTCAAGCTCGCTGAAAGCGGAAATAAACTCCTCACGTGTTTTTGGCGTCGGTGTGGGTTCTTGCCCCTGACTGATATTCTGGCCTTCCCGTTCGACGGCCAGCTCTGCCTTGCGCTCCGCCAGACGACGATTCATTTCCTTATCGGTAAAATGCACATCCATCCCTTTCTGCGCCACCGCTTCGATCACTGTATTTTTGAATGCCTGTGAACCTTTTACCGTCAGCGTGCTGCCAAACTTCTCCTTCGCCAGCTCCAGTGCAACCGTCACCGCTGATTCACTCATCCCGTTTTTACTGACCGCAATCGATTTGCCGGTATCAATAAAAAGCGTCTTATCTGTGGATTTATCGAGGTAGTGAATATTCTCACTCAGCCTCGCTTTACGGGTATAAAGGTCGGCAGCGGTAATAATGCGCACTTTCTCCCGGATACTGCGCTCACCAAGGTTATGTTCAATATTTTCAGCCATTCGGGCAAAGCGCTGACGCGCGTCCTTCGGCGGGTTCTCCCCCTCATCCGGCGCACTGATTGAGTTCTTACCCATACGACGCGCTTTAATATGCTGCCTGATATCTTCACTTCCCATCGTTATATTCTCCTGCTGGTTAAGCCCTTCGGGCTGTGTTATTCGCAGATGCGCTTTCAGACGCTCAAACGTCAGCACCGCGAGATACTGTGTTTTTTCTTTAGGTGTCAGCCGGTCATCACCAAGGATGGCGCGGCGACTGTCGAAATATGTCTGATCGGCTTTAAACATCGCCCTTTGCTGGGCAGTCGAAAGACTGGCGCGGCTCTGCCGCCGTTGCAGGCAGGCTGCAACGTATGAGGCATTTCGGGGTTGTCGTGGCATGACACGGTTTATCAGCCTGACACGTGCAGCGGGCCGTACTGGTGTCTGAACGGTGTCGCTGAAAAGGATGGCCGTGTTTTGCTCCACTGCATCAAAGCCTGGAATACAGGCAGGATTGCGGGCATAGGGCGGTATTGTCAGTTGTCGGTTTCCTGATCCATATCCTCCTCTGACGTGGAAGGGGGGACTTGATCCGCCCACTCCTGGAATCCAGGCATAGCGGTATTCTTCACGGCTTCCGGGGTCATCGGGATATCGTCCCCCGGCGGTGGTGTCCGGGTATTCGCTTTGTTCGCTTTCTCTTCTGCCCGCGCCTGGCGATCTGCCTCCCGCTTCCTGGCCCGCGCTTCCTTGTCGGCCTTCTCCTGGGCTTTCTGCTCCTCCCGATGACGGGCTTTCTCTTCCCGCTCCGCTTTGGCGTCCGCCTTCTGCTGCTCCCGCTCCTGGCGTCGTTCTTCCCGTTTCCGGGCGTTCTCTTCCTTCTCTGCCTTCTCCTCCGCTTTCCGTGCTTCCCGCAGTTCTTTCTCCTCCTGTTTCGCTTCCTGAGCGGCTTTCTTCTCTTCGGCGGCTTCTTCTGCCTGGTAAATCAGATCGCAGTCCAGAATCTCCTCCTTGTGCTGGCTGCTCCAGGTCAACACGTGCATTACCCGGCAGAAACACCGCGCCTGTGGTGCTTCGGGTGTTCCCGTCAACTGCCACATCGCTGCCGGGCATACCTTGCAGGCCACCGGCAGGCCGGGCAGATCCTCTGTCTCTATCTTGAGAAGCACTTCGCTCGTCACCTGGCGACCGCTGGGCAGGATGTAGCTCATTATTTCCTCCGTACTGTTCGTAGAATGAATATTGCTCATGAGAAAGGATGTTTATTTTTTGGGCATGGTCAGATACCCGATAGTAGTTATTTCTTAATGCTTCACCTGCTTTCGCAATATATTTAATTTCCTTTGCCCGCATAGGCCACTCCTGCAATCGCTCAGCAATCACAGATTTATCAAGTGGAGGCCTGATAACCTTTCGATCTTTGATAAAATTGTCCTGAAATATAGTTTCCTTGAGGTTCGTAAACTTATCATCACCCGGCAGCTTCACTGCAATATATTCACTTTCCTTACCCGCATTACGAATCCGGGTTTCACCATAATCTGCAACCAATGAATAAAAATCTTCACGTGTGCGGATATCTTTCCCGATTATCTCCTTTACCAGTTCCTGTTTTAACTCCCTGTGCCTGCCCCTGAAATCATCCCCCTTATAACGGGACAAAACATCAGCCGCATTAAACGGGTTTACCCTGACATGTTCACGTGGTGATGAAAGTCCATACTTCTGGTTTATGTACTCCTGAAAAGCCTCAAAATGCTTTTCATTTTTCATGTATTCACCAACGGGATTTATGACGTTACCGGACAGAAGATTTAATTTGGGAACAACAATATGAATATGGGGGTAACGCTCAATTTCTTCGCCGGTTCTTTTATCAAATATCTTTTTAATCCTGGGGAGATGTGCTTCTGCATAAAAGTTATACTCGACATCTTCATAGGCGTACATCAAAAACTGTCTGGTTTCCTCTGTGATTTTATGCATCACATCCGGTGAAATTTCTTTTTCAGCAAAGGAAAGGGTAATCGTGAGATATCTGTCCTGCCCGCGATCAGGAATCAGCTTATAAGTTTTATCTGTAAGGTCAAGGTCGCCATAGAGTATAATTCGTTCATCCAGTTCTTCACGTGTATAATCTCGCCCGTTTTTAATGCCCTCCTCAAGATACTCTTTAACACCAGAGTTATACCCGCTAACTCTTATCAGCATCACTGACTCCTTTCAGAAGCAGCGTTCTGATATCTGTAAGCGTATTCAGGAAAAGACGATAAACCTTATCTGATACTTTATGTGAGTAATGCGCCGTATTCACCTGATGAGCCAGCTGGTTGAGGTTATTACTCGATTTATTAAAATAAAAAATGATGGTCTGCATATCTTTTACCGTCACCGTTATCTCAGCTTTCTGGTTAATAAACACTTCCCTGAAATAACGCGATTTGCTCATACCGGATTCAGCAAGTCTGCGCTCAAAGGCTTCGGCTTCTTCCTCCGAAACACGGAAATGAAACACCCGGTCTTTTGTCTTTTTTACCGCCATAACGATGCCTCAGTAATGAACGAAGTTTCCGCCAGCGCAGCGGGGGTTTCAAAGGGGTCTCCCCTTTGGCGCGTTCGACGTATCGGAATTGCGGAGCAATTTCGTATACAGTCGGTAACGTGCCTTAGTTAGATGAGGGCACTTTTTACGCAGACGTAAATCACACACATATCACACATGGAAATTCAACACTCACACACAAATCACCACTTTTCACACACATTTCACCTTTTAAGCATTGACAATCACACAAACATCACTCACTATTCACACACCAAAGCAAAACGGAGGCGGGAATGGATGATTCGATAAAGTTACTTCTGATGCAGCTCATTACGTTGCTCAAAAACCCGGCTATAAAAAGTAAGCAGGCGGCGTTTAATGCCTGTTATGACCAACTGACCGAAGCAAAGAACCTGGCATCGTGGGAAACGATTGTGGCAATAATCGCTGACGAAACCGGGTATACACTCGATGCAAGGACGGCCTCTAACATGTACGGAAGAAGCCGCAGAAAAACGGAAGGCAAAAAAACTGAACCTAATGGAAAAAAATCATTAGCGTTCTCATCCGATACAAAAAACACACAAACCAGCGAAGTTGAAAACCACCAGGAAATAAAGGCAAAAGTGACTAATCCGGGTGACCTGAAAAAGCTTCGCAATCGTAGAATAGATTTAGACGACCTTAAAAACGGAGATTAACATGATCGTTGCAATTCTTAATTACACAGGTACTGTCGGAAAAACCACTATCGCAGCTCATCTGCTTGCGCCTCGCATGAATAACGCACCAATTTATGCCATCGAATCAATCAATGAAACAGCTGAAGGGCTTGGTATTGATGTTGAAAAAATGAAAGGTAATAAATTTCGTGAATTATTCAAAAAAATCATGCTCGAAGATGATGCAATTATTGATGTGGGCGCATCAAACATCGAGGAATTCATGAATAACATGGTTAAATTCGATGACTCTCATGAAGAAATTGATTACTTTATCGTTCCGGTTACAAGTGGAACAAAAGAACAAAAAGAATCTATCTCAATGGTTGATGCTCTTGCTGCCATCGGCATTCCCGCAAACAAGATCAGGATTATTTTTAACCGTGTAAACTCCGATGTGAGTGATGAATTCCCATATATCCTTGCATTCTGCAAAAAAGAAAAATCGTTCGTTGCCAATCAAAAATGTGCCATATGGGAAACTGAGTTATTTGATGCATTATCGGTAAAAGGATTAACGATTGATGCCATTCTCAGTGACGAAAAAGATTATAAATCACTACTGAAAACAAACAGGGAAGCCTCAGAAAAGGAACGCAATCTGTGGGCTGACATGTACGGTTTAAAAGCCCTTTCAAAAAGTGTCAAGCGTAATCTTGATGAGGTCTATGCGGCACTGTATGAATAAGGAAATACTTTATGACCAATGAACAAACCCCCAGAACGGCCAGAGACGCATTACTTATTGAACTTTTAGGTGATCTTGGTGTTGTTCACGATGAAATAAAAAGTCTGCCAAATAACCTTAAAGACTCCCTGAGGGAATCCTTAACCATGATAGCTAACGCGGTTGAGGAGGCAGAAAATACAGCAAAAAAAATCACCGCTGAAACCAGAATGACCCTGGAGGCTGATAAAAATGCTGTAACCGAATCAATGAATGCGGATATTGCGCAGCAAATTAAGGTCACGTTGCAGAATGAGTTAGGCAACGAACTGAGTAAATGCGCTGAAACTGTTGCAAATATCCGCGATACACTGTCACGATTTCCGGATTCATTCAGGGCAAAATTCCCGGTATGGCCGTTCGCTATCATGGGGGTGCTCATCGCCGGAATGGCTTTTGGTATGTTCAGAATGTACCAGCAAAATGATGAGCTTCACCGTAATGTGGGAAGAGTCTACGTGATATATGAACAGCAGCAGAAAGTCATTGCGACCCTGCCCCCTGAAATCAGGAAAAAATTTTCCCCCAATTGAAAACGGATTTAATCTCTCTGGAGGCTGCCCGGAATAACGGCAGCCTTTATTTTTTATAAAAAATAACAGGAAGAAATTATTGAGCATGAGCAAAACTCACAGCACCACCGGGGCAGAAATGTCGATTGTGGGAAAGCGGTTGGCAGAGGGTGTTTCTGCCAATGGCTTTTCCACATGAGGCACCTCTGTGAATAAAAGCAAAACCTGGTTTATCAGGTGGATGGCCTCACTGCGTGACACCATCCACCCCCGTAAAGTGTTTTTTTTCAGTGCGTTGTCAATCACTGAATCGGAACCCCGGAGGGGCCCCCACGATTCAGCCATTGACAAAACAAGCCCGGAGCTGACATCAGAAAGGCAGTTCAAGGTCATATTCACCCGACTTCGGAATCCCACAAATCGTGATAAACGTCCCCTCCCCGGTATTGTGATCATACGAAAAATGATACATCTCGCGACAACCTGGAATGCCCGAAATAGCTTCTTCCAGTGCACCGGCATCGAGATTACTGCGGGTATAAAAGGACACGCGTTCAAACTCGACACCGGTACTACTTTCGCATTCCAGAACGTTCAGCCTCACGTCCACTTTTTGTGTTTTCACATTACCGGTCAGCGCTTTATGTAACATCATAGTGACTCCCTTCATATCCGGGTCATAGCCCATATCTGATTCATCAGTAAGCAATTTTTCTATTTCATCCAGTGTCATTTTACTTTTCATGATGTCCATGATGTCAGCACCTTACCAGCCCACCGCAAAGCCACCGGCCACGCCGACGCCCTGGCTGGTATCCCATGTAAGGCTTACACGTGTGTTGACATACGGGTTAATCTGACGCTGATAGCCGCCTGCGATGGCCGTCTCTCCGCGATATGTTCCCGCAGCCATACCAAAGCTGTTATCAACGTAATTATTCAGGTACGGGATATTCGACATCGCCATAGCGGCTGAAACCCCGGCGTTCGCGCGGCGTTCGTTGCGGTTCACCTTATTGCTCAGTTCACCAAATCGCTGGTTTGTGTAGCTGTTGGCGCTGGAAAGTGTGCGGCGATCGCCATCGATACGCGCGGAACGTTCGTCCGACATCAGGCTGTCTGTCCGGTTGTTGATGGCGGTTTCACGCTGGTTGGTATAGCTGTTGGCGCTGCTCAGGGTCTGCGCATCGCCAGCGATACGCTGTGAGGCTTCATCGGCGACCAGGCCATCTGTCCTTGCGTTAATGGCCTGTTCACGTGTATCGGTGTAGCTGTTGGCCGTACTGATGGCCGCTGCGGTTTGCTTGTCCGTGTAATCCCCTGATTTTGCCAGCGTGTCAGCATCGCCGGTGATACGGTCGCTTTTTTCCTGCGCAATCAGGGTATCCATGCGGCTGTTAATCACTGTTTCCCGCGCATCGGTATAACCTTTCGCGCTGCTGAGTGTCGCCGCATCGGCATCGCGCATCTGCTTAACGTTGCTCACGTCAGTATCTGCCGTGCCCGCTGCGACGTTCGTTAACTGGCGTTCACTGCCTGTGCTGCCGAATGAAACAGTATTACTGCGATTACCCACTGAACCGGAGCCAATGGCAATGGCGCCATTACTGGCGGAAGCGTCCGAGCCAATCACAATACTGTTAGCGCCGGTGGCCGTGGAGCTGCTGCCGATAATGGTGCCGTTCAGGGCGTTCGTCATGGTGTTGCCGTAACCCATAATCAGCCCGTTACTGTCAGTGGCCGCACCATTATTGGTATTGGAAGAACCGATGGTGACGGTATGAGCGCCGGAAGCAATTGCATTGCTGTTGCCACCCACAAAGGCATCGTCACTGCTGTTTGTGGTGCCTCCTGATGAAATATCCCTGACGCTGTTACTGTTCCCGAAGATATTTGAATCAGGTGAAGCAAAGGCGGTATTACCGTTCCCTGTTATATTAATTTCATTGCCACTGTGTGGGGACTGAGGGTCAGTCACGGTGTTAACACTACCCACCACATTTACAGTGGTTCCCATCGTCACGGATATATTGTTAACGTCCCCGGAAATAACACCGTACCCTCCCTGAATCACGTTCCCCTGTCCGGTTAATGAGACATCTGAATTTGTTAACGTATTCCCCTGGCCGA
This sequence comes from Kosakonia sacchari, assembly GCA_900109485.1. Taxonomy (GTDB): domain Bacteria; phylum Pseudomonadota; class Gammaproteobacteria; order Enterobacterales; family Enterobacteriaceae; genus Kosakonia; species Kosakonia sacchari_B. Next base: position 22,591 of record FOAY01000028.1, read on the forward strand.
AGACCATCGTCCCCCAGGTGTTATTCAGTACGTTGTCATAGCCGTTAACAATATTGGTAATAGCGTAACCACTCTGCCCGTTGGCCGGGGAACCGCTAATACTGTTGTTGTCGCCTCCTGTAATGTGTGAGTTAGGCTGGCCTGCGCTGATGGTGTTGGCCGCCTGCGCAGGCAGAAGGATTACACTGATGGCAATCAGTGCTATTTTGCTGAGCGTAGTTTTCATTTGGTTTTCCTGAATCCTGAGCGGGGGAATCTTTGAGAGCTACAGGCGGGGCGTGCTGGGCACACGTCCCGCCATCCTGAGAGAAAATTGTTGTTCAGATTATTTGCTGCGACCGGAGAACCCGGAGCCGCTGGCCAGCGTCCTGCAGCGGTCGCCGGCGTTTTTTCATTTGTCGTGATTACAGTGAGTTACGTCAGGCTTTCTGCCAGAAAGGATGTTCGATAATTTTGATGGGTTATCGCTTAAAGCCCAGCAAATAGTCCTGAACCCCAGCGCCACGATGGCGATAATCCCCCACAGGTTCAGCATGATGCTGTCCTGTGTCGCGGCATAACTGACAGCATTAACCGGCGTTTTGATGCAGGGCGGTTTTACGTACTGAGGCGGCGGGCTGTCGCCTGTCCATGCGGGGGAAGGTTCCGCGCTCCCGGTGCATTCCATCACCATTCCGGCAGGCGCATTACCGACAAGGCTTCGGGCATTGTCGATATACCTGTCAGTGAGCGAACCGTGCCGGGAAGTCATAATAACAATGACGAACAGCACCACGGCGGGCGCAGTGACCACGCTGAAAAACAGGGCGCGGCCAGCCGATGCCACAAAAGGGAGAATTTCACGGTAGTTCATGGTGGCCCCCTGGTCAGCCGCGAACGCGGCCAAACTTGCTGATCACTTCATCGATAAACTGAGCCGGAGCCATGCTGGATGGACATTCATCCTGCAACATCTCTTTGCGGGCATCAGCGGTGTGGTCAGGTAAAAAAGAACCTTTCTTTTTCACCTGCTTTTTGAAGAATTTTTTAATCTGTCCCTGACACTCACTGCTGTTTTCACCCTGAACCTTGCCCCACATACACAGGGTCATATTGCAGGGTTCATCAGCAAATGCGGGTACAGAAATACTGGCGGCAAGGCACAACAGTGCCGCCGCAATAGCGGTTTGTTTCATGGTTATTTCCTTAAATAAGGGGAACGGGTTATCTGATGCGTATTTCAGTGGTGATAATGATTAACGCTTAAATTAATATCCGAGCCACATCAGAACTGACTGCGCGTTATAACTTTCCGCGTCGCCCATGTCCTGAATAAAGTCCTCTTCACTCGCACCGTGACGACGAACCTCAAGGAGAGCGCGTTTCTTTGAAATAGTGATACCCTCAGCTGATTCAAAATAAGTCACTTCTGGGTTCCTCCTGATATAAAAAGAGGTTTCAGGGTTATTTCGTTATTTCAGGTACGTCCGGGCGCTGGCGACGGGCTTTTTCGGCATGAATATCGTCGCCCTTCGGACTGGACAGATGCACTTTCTGTGACGACAACGTGACAGGTACAACCAGTGAATCGATGAGTGCAGCATTACCGGCAGGAACCGGGGGAAGAGGATATCTGTCCGGATCGGCACGCTCCCGAAAAACAGGCTCCTCATACCACTTTATTTTCCGCGCCCGGATTTTCATGGCAGGGGATTTGATGGTCGGCTGCATAAAAATCAGTTCTTCATTATAGGGCAGTTCATTCACATCCTGCGGAAGCATCAGCGGCTGCGGCTGGAGCGTATAACTGCGCCCCCGTGAACGTCGCTGTCCTTCGGAGACACTGTGGTTATCCGAGGGCACCCTGACGGTACGGGTACCCAGCCGTTTGCTGTACTCAGTGGCGGCATCGATATTGCCCGGTGCGAACACCACTTCAACATGGAAAGGCGCGGTGACCGCCTTCCCGCCCTCTGGCCCGTAGCAGTCCCCCGCACAGAGCTGGCTTTTGGCCTGGAAGATGATGGCAAAGCGTAAGCCTGCCCCACCCGTCAGTGCAGGGGCCGTCTCCATCACTTCCATCCGTTTCAGCATCGCGAACTCATTCATCAGGAAAAGCACCTGATACTTAAGCCGCAGGGAGCCGTCCTCACAGTGTCCGCCATGTTCCGGCAGCACCTTGCTGTTTTCACGGATGGCCTGGGAGAAAAACAGGTTCATCAGTGGCGCAAACTTTTTCTGTTCCGGCTCGGTCACGCAGAAATAGACTGTGGTGGGTTCTTCACGCAACCTGCTGAAGTCGATATTTTCTGCCGGGTTATCGCTATCCGTCAGCGCCAGCACCACCGTTTTTTCGCCATAAACTTTCAGCGGTCTGGTGATAAAACCCAGTAATTCAGCGAAGCTTTTCGATTTTGTGGCTGTGATTATCCCCATCAGTTCACGTTCAGTTTCGCTGGTCAACGGGTGGCCTTTACTGCGACGCTCATCGATTTGCCGCTGAAACCAGGGTCCCATTTCTGCCCCCATCGATGTGATTTCATATATCTGGGGCAATGACAGCGGATATTCCCCTCCGGTCTCGATAAGAAAAAGAGCCACAGCTACAAAAGCACTGGAAGCATTTTCATACCATGATGCATTTTTCTCGTTATCCGGCACATAAAGCGAGGCGGCCATAGAGCGCAGTTCACCCAGCCGGTAAATCGGGTCAGTGTTGATAATGCGAAACGGGTTCCAGTGATGGGTGTCCAGCCTGCCAGGTGAGAACCGCAATACCTTCTGACCACATGCTGCCCGGAATCCGGCGCTCAGGTGCCATGTCTCAAACTTCATGTCGTTCAGCACCACACTGTGCGGGTACTGCAACATATTAGGCGTGACAATCCCCACATCCTTGCCGCTTCTGGGCGGAGCAGCCAGCATCATATACGTCTGCCCGTAGGTCGCAAGAAACCGGTTCCGGTAAGGGTCTTTCCCCATCAGGATCGCCGGATATTTAACAATCCTTTGCTGGCGCGGCACGCCATTAACATAAGCCCACCCATCAGGGAGTCGCTGTTTTTTCGTCATTTTTCGCTCTCCGTATACCAGATTTTTCGCAACTCGCTTCGGTTGGCAAACCGGGCATTACCGTGCAGGAAGCGATGCCCGCCCATCCCCTTACCCAGCCAGATAAGCAGCCCCAGCCCGGCAGGCAGAAAGCCCAGGGCCAGAGGAAAACACCATGCCCAGGGCAGCATTTCCTTTGCCTTATCGTTCAGGGAATGAATTCCACCCTGACTGATGAGCGTTGTAAGGGAAGGCTGAATATTCTGATACCCGGTCACGCTGAGCCAGAACCAGCCACCGGCATACAGTCCGAAAACAGACATGATGACCATCAGCACAAGGATGATGAGGCAGACTGTCAGGTTGCGTTTCATGCCGCCTCCCGCGTCATCTGTAATGCTGACTGCAATGATGCGCCGTTAAGCAGCGCCAGCTTGATTTCCGGCTCATAGGTCACATTGAGGATCTGCGTCCCTTCCATGTACATCACCACATCAAAGGATGTACGCACCCGGCGCTCGATGTAGTCGATATCGAGGCCTGCGCCCACCTTCGACTGCTTGATAAGGCCGGTGATACGTGCATACCCTTCGGCGCTGCTGTTGGCATGTGCCGTAGTGATGGTGCCCGGATGGCCGGTATTCAGCACCTCCATAAAATCCCAGGCCTCATCGCCGGTCAGTTCGGCCAGAAAAATATGATCGCCCTTCATACGCATACAGCTCGCCACCAGTTCTTTTGGCGTCACGTAATCGCCGTAGAGCAAATGCACATGGTTAAGGTGCAGGGGCAGTTTGAGTTCGTTAAGTTCCTCAATGGTCAGCAACCTGCATCCGGGCGGATAAACATCAACCACGGCTTTGGCAAACGTGGTTTTACCTGAGCCAGTGCCGCCAAAAATGATGATATTGAGTTTTCGCCTGACCGCCTGGCGGAAAAATTCGACAAACTGCCGCTCCCTGACCAGCTTCTTCAGTTCCCGCTGCCACCCCTCCAGTGAGGTCTGCCGGTGACCGCCCAGGTTGGTTTTATCAAAGCGGCCGCTGCGGGCGTAATCCTCAAGTGTGAAGCGCTCAAGAGAGGGTTTACGGAACGTCATGGAGACGGTTCCGCGCTCACAGGCCGGGGGAATGACCAGCTGAGCACGCTCCCCATCGGGCAGTTCCACCGTTTTGATGGGGGAGGTGATGGTCAGGCGGCGAAAGTTATAGACGGCCAGTGTGTTAACCAGGTATTTACACAGCTCCAGTGTCAGCCAGGGGGCATCCTCCCGAAGCCAGTATTTTCCGGACGTCTCCGACCAGATTTCCCCCGGACGGTTAATGGCCACATCCGTGACACCGCTACGGTTTAACCGCTCGGCCACCCCGGATTGCTGAAGAAAATCCCGGACAAGTGCATCCTCCGCCAGCTCATTCGTGGCAAATACATCCGCGTTATCATTGAGTTGCATTACTGTCTCCTTGCTGAAAAACATCCCTCCCCGGAGGCAGGACAGCCTGCTGTCCGCCTCCGGGGAGGCTGCGGGTGCGGGCGGCAAAGAGCCCGCAAGCGGCGCTGTGCGACGCTTTATCCTTATCCCGAAAAATGCCGGTAAGCGCTGAGAGTAAAAGCGGCAAGCAGTAAAAGCAGGGCAACGGCCAGCCGTTTTGACACACTGCGGCGTGCGTTGGCCATAAGGCGATCAACACGGGACAAATCCCGCTGTGTGGCATGCGCCGTGATGTGTTCGCCGGTATGACCGGTGTTCAGCAGGGAAAGGTAGGGCAGTGCATCAGATTTACCCTGACGGACAGGCACTTTCCCGGAGTTTTCCGGGATTCGCTGTAACGAAATAATGTTCATTGCATTTCTCCTGACGGCAGAAAACATCCCACCCCAAAAGGGCAGGCGATGTTTTAAGCACAGTAATGACGACAGCTACGCTGTCAGCTGCGGGTTGTGTAGACCGAAGTGAAATCGATATCCTGCGCCACGATCACATTGATAACCGTTCCCGGTTTCACGTAGCCAGTGGGCGCAATATTGATGTTCGCATCGAGGACTTTTGAGGCCATATCTTCGGTGGTGTTCTCCGTATTGCTGTAGTTGTTGCTGCCGTTACCGCCACCACTGAGACGCTTACTGTAATTGCTGAGAGCGTCCTGGAACGTTGACAGCATAAGGGCACCGCCAATTCTCATGCCCCAGTGGTTATCAATTTCAGCATCCGTGCCACTGCGCCCCATCGCATCTGTCCCCAGACCGTTAAGCGGGGTTAACACTGACTGACTGCTCCCCGCCACAGAGGTTTCCAGCTCAGTCCAGGACGTAAACACACTGGACTGTCCGCCTTTCAGCTCAACTTTCTGTTCCCCGCGAAGTTCCGCGCCAGCACGCGCCAGAATCACGCTGCCATCTGCTGAGTAAAGCGGCATGGTGAGGGTACATTTGGTAAAGCCCGGATAGTCAGTTTTGATGCCGTTGATCAGCACACACTGGAAGGATGTGTATTTCTTAAGCCGGAACTTACCCGGTGGTGCGAGACGCGCCTTCGTGGCCGCATACTGCGTTCCGTTAAGGTTATCCAGGAGTGAACCGCCACCGCTGCCGGTCAACCCTCCTGAACCACTCGCGCCTCCGGCACCACTGACCAGGTTACGCGCCAGTTCAGCCGGGTCGGCGTTAACGAACGCCCGGAGTTTCGCTTCCCGGTCGTCACTGCCTTCTCCGCCTGAACTGCCAGCGTTGCCACCGCCACCAACACCGCCGCTCATGCCGGAAGAATCAAACCGGCTGATGGGCGTGAACATGGATTCTTCATGCCGCTGAACCGGCTGCGCCTGTGTTTCCGCCGTCGTACTGCCGGTATCCACTGGCGCACTGCCCGTATTGTTTGCCTGCGGGGGCGGTTCAGCGGGTGGTGCTGCCGCAGATGCCGTGCCTGTTACAGGTGCCGGGGTCGTTTTTTGTGCTGCACTTTGCGCATTAAGGAAACCCATCCGTTCAGTCATGCTGTTATCGCTGGTTTTGCCACCCTGGAGGAGAGGGGAGGGTTTAACCTGCGATTCATCAACAGGGGTTTCGCCATCGGGGTGACGCAGAACGAGGAACGCCAGCAGGCTGACCAGTAATATCCCGGCCAGAAGGAAGCCGGTCACGATCAGAATAATCAGCCTGTTTACCCCCTTTTTGCGACCTGCGGGCTTAAGTGAAAAATCCCCCTGCCCACCGGGTGATGCCGGGGTGACGATGGTTGCACCGGGCGTTTTGGGACTACCTGCGTTATTTTCGTTACTGGCTTCCATCTTTTCTGACCTCCAGAATCTGGCCGTTGGTGGTGCCATCGTAGTTGTACCAGCCGGTATTGTTGGCCTCGGTACGCAGCTCAAGCACCAGGTCATTCAGGCGCAGACGGAATG
>FOAY01000026.1 GCA_900109485.1 Kosakonia sacchari
CGGGAGCGGGAGTATGAAAGAGAAGTGAGGCAAAAAAAGCCCAAATACCCTTTTAAAAACAATGCCAGTCACCTTAAGTGACTGGCATTAGCCTGATGGCGCCCTTTTGTTTACTCGATATCGAGGGGATCTTCGGAAAGGATAATGCCGGTATTGTCGGCATAAAGATGGTCGCCAGAGAAGAAAGTGACACCGCCGAAATTGACGCGCACGTCGCTTTCACCAATGCCTTCACCTGCAGCGCCAACCGGAATAGCGGCAATCGCCTGGATGCCGATATCCAGCTCTTCCAGATCGTCAACCTGGCGCACAGCGCCATAAACCACAATGCCTTCCCACTCGTTTTGCACCGCGGTGCGTGCGAGATCGGCGTCGATTAACGCGCGACGCATAGAACCGCCGCCGTCGACCAGCAGGACGCGACCACGGCCATTTTGTTCGAGCAGATCGTACAGCAACCCGTTATCCTCGAAACATTTCACCGTGATGATTTGTCCGCCAAAAGACGACCGACCGCCAAAATTAGAGAATAGCGGCTCTACAACGTTGATCTCTTCCTGGTAGATGTCACAAAGCTCAGAAGTATCGTATTTCATAGGATTAACGTTCAGTTGATGCGAGAAACGTTAGTATATCGCGCATCCCGCACTGTTGGCAAAATCATCAATTGTTAATTGACATTAATCAGTTAAAGGTGTGTCTGACTAAGAATTATTCCAATAACAAACAATAAGTTAGTAAGCAGTGCACCTTTCACCGTACGTTCAAGCATTGGTGGCATAGCGCGCGGATCGCGTTCGCGCAGCACAAAGCGTGCTTGTTTGATAAGTAGCGGTGCTACAAGGAGAAACAACCATCCCCACAGGCTATGCAATGACAGCAGGTTGAACAGCGCCAGGCACAGCAGCGCGCCGACCAGTAAGCCGACGTGATAGCGGCGGGCGTTGATTGGCCCCAAACGCACCACCAGCGTGTTTTTGCCGTTCTCGCGGTCGCTGTCGATGTCCCGCAAGTTATTGATATTCAACACGGCAGTCGCCAGCAGGCCGCAGGCCGTGGCGGGGAGGATAACCGCCGGGATCAGCATATGCGTTTGCAGATACCAGCTTCCCATCACGCTCAGCCAGCCAAAGAAAATCAGCACAGAGATATCGCCAAGGCCGAGATAGCCATACGGGCGCTTACCAATGGTGTAGGTTATCGCCGCAACGATCGACAGGCCGCCAAGCACGAGGAAACCGATAAAATCCGCCAGCGTCTGGGTTGCCGCCGTCACCAGCAACAGCCCGGAAATGCAGCTCAGCACAATTATGATAATCAGCGCTCGCTTCATTTGCGCAAGCGAGATGGCGCCTTTCTGCATACCGCGCAGCGGCCCAATGCGATCCGGTTTATCGCTGCCCTTCACTGCATCGCCGTAATCATTGGCAAGGTTGGAGAGAATTTGTAGCAGGCCAGCGGTGATCAACGCGAGCACGGCGACCAGCGGATCAAAATAACCCTGCCACCACGCCAGCACGGTGCCCACGACAATGGCCGCGAATGCCAGCGGTAATGTTTTAGGTCGCAGGCTTTCCAGCCAGGCCTGGGTAAGGCTCAGAGATTGCGTTTCGTTCATAAATTACGCCAACAAAAATGGGGGCATAAGCCCCCATCGAAGGTGATGAAAACGTTGTGAACGGGATTATAGGATAAAACGGCTCAGATCTTCATCTGCCACTAAAGCATCAAGGTGCTTACTTACATAGTCGGCATCAATGATAATGGTCTCACCGCCCAGATCGCTGGCGTCATAGGAGATGTCTTCCATCAGACGTTCCAGCACGGTATGCAAACGGCGGGCACCGATGTTTTCCGTGGTTTCGTTCACCTGCCACGCAGCCTGCGCAATGCGTTTGATGCCGTCGTCGGTAAATTCGATATTCACGCCTTCGGTCGCCATCAGCGCTTTGTACTGTACGGTCACAGACGCGTTTGGCTCGGTCAGAATGCGCTCGAAATCTTCCGTCGTTAACGCCTTCAATTCAACGCGAATCGGCAGACGGCCCTGCAATTCCGGGATCAGATCCGACGGGCTGGCAACCTGGAACGCGCCGGAGGCGATAAACAGAATGTGATCGGTTTTCACCATGCCGTGCTTGGTCGAGACGGTGCAGCCTTCCACCAGCGGCAGCAGGTCGCGCTGTACGCCTTCGCGGGAAACGTCCGGCCCGGAAGTGTTGCCGCGCTTACAGATTTTGTCGATTTCGTCGATAAACACGATCCCGTGCTGCTCAACGGCTTCGATAGCATCCTGTTTCAACTCTTCCGGGTTGACCAGTTTCGATGCTTCTTCTTCAATCAGCAGCTTCATCGCGTCTTTGATTTTCAGCTTACGCGGTTTCTGCTTCTGCCCGCCCAGGTTCTGGAACATGGACTGCAACTGATTGGTCATCTCTTCCATGCCCGGAGGCGCCATGATCTCTACGCCCATCGGTGCCGCGGCGAGATCGATTTCAATCTCTTTATCGTCGAGCTGGCCTTCGCGCAGTTTTTTACGGAAGGACTGGCGCGCAGCTGAAGGTTCAGCGGCTTGCTCCGGCTGGCCCCAGTTGTTTTTTGCCGGTGGGATCAGCACGTCGAGAATACGCTCTTCGGCCAACTCTTCGGCGCGGTAGCGGTTTTTCTCGATCGACTGGATACGTACCATTTTCACTGCGGAATCGGTCAGATCGCGGATGATAGAGTCCACTTCTTTCCCGACATAGCCCACTTCGGTGAACTTGGTCGCTTCAACTTTGATAAACGGCGCGTTAGCCAGTTTCGCCAGACGACGAGCAATTTCGGTTTTACCGACGCCGGTCGGGCCGATCATCAGAATATTTTTTGGTGTCACTTCGTGACGCAGCTCTTCATCAAGCTGCATACGGCGCCAGCGGTTACGCAAGGCGATTGCCACAGAACGCTTAGCCGCGTCCTGGCCGATAATATGTTTGTCCAGTTCGCTGACAATTTCGCGTGGGGTCATTTCAGACATGGGAGATCCTTACGCTTTAGAGGGTAATTCTTCGATGGTATGGAAGTGGTTGGTGTAAATGCAGATATCGCCTGCAATATCCAACGCCTTCTCAGCGATTTCACGCGCGCCAAGCTCGGTATTTTCCAGTAACGCACGGGCTGCGGCCTGGGCGTATGGCCCACCGGAACCGATGGCGATCAGGTCATTTTCCGGCTGAACCACATCACCATTACCGGTGATGATCAGCGACGCGTTCTCATCTGCCACCGCCAGCAGCGCTTCCAGCTTGCGCAGCATGCGATCGGTGCGCCAGTCCTTTGCCAGCTCGACAGCCGCTTTCACCAGATGGCCCTGGTGCATTTCCAGTTTGCGTTCGAAAAGTTCGAACAGAGTGAAGGCATCGGCCGTACCACCGGCAAAACCTGCGATAACTTTGTCGTTATACAGGCGGCGGACTTTTTTCACGTTGCCCTTCATTACGGTATTACCCAGTGTGGCCTGGCCATCACCGGCAATAACGACATGGCCGTTACGGCGTACGCTTACGATTGTTGTCACGAGCAGACCCCTTGGTTACAAATGCAGAATACAGCGCCCCGCACAGCGTGCGGGGCAGAATGCAATTATAGATGGGGGAGATTTCGGGGGTTTCAACCCCCGGAGGCGAGACGGATACAGTTTGTATGACCCGCCATTTTCAGACGGCTAATGGTGGAATCGGCATTCTCTTTGCCTTTCACCGGGCCAAGCACCACGCGGTTCCAGCCGTTGTTGCTGGTGATCCGTGAATCAAACCCTTCAAACGCCAGCTGGGCGCGAACGGTTTCTGCCTGATCCTGACCTTTAAACGAACCGCACTGGATCATCCAGCGGCGGTCATCTTTTTTCTCCGCCGTTTGCGTTTTCGGCGCTTCCGCTTCACGTGTTATCGGCGCAGCCTGCTGCGCTTTCGGCTGTGCTGCCGTGGTATGCGGCGGCGTTTGCAACAGATCCTGATACGGCTGCGATGTGGCGGCGGCTTTCGGTTGCTGCTGAGTTTGCGTTTGCGTTTGCCGCGGCGCAGTGGCCGTTGTCCGCGCCGGTTGCTGCTGAACCGGCTGTTCCACAACGCGCGTCTGCGTACGCGGCTGCTGAACCGGCTGCGTTTGCGTCCACTGCGGTTGTTGCTGCTGCTGAGCCTGGCGCTGACGCTGCAACGTTTGCTGACGTTGTTCCGGCGTCTGTTCGTTCCACGGCACTTCATTAAGCTGCGTCGGCTGCTGGCGCATATCCGCCTGCATCTGCGCTAACAGCTGGCGCTGTTCATCTGTCAGTTGATCCGGGGTTTTCACTTCGCCGCCTGCAGAAGGTTCTGTCGGCGCAAGCACGCCAGGTTGACGGCTTTCCAGCTCTTTAATGTAGCGCCAGCGCTCTTCCGGCTTCGGCGGCAGGCCGTTACCGCTGACCTTTTGATTTTGCAGCGCTTCGGATTCTTCTTTTTTGTGGTGCGTAATAAAGTACAGACCACCGATAAAGGCGACCAGCACGGCGGCCGCGATGGCGACCATGGCTGGAGAGACCGCAGACCTGCTGCGTTGCTTTTTCCGTGAGTTGCTCGCTTTTCGCCGCGAAGGAGCCGGCTGGCTGCGGCGTACATAATCTCGTTGTGCCACTATCGTTTCGCTGTATTTATATCGTTTATCAGCCCGCCATGTTACTTAAGCGACGGGCTTTTGACCAGAAGGGGGTGTCTTAAAGCCCGGTATTTACGTAATCGCCCGGGTACTGCCGCGCAGGATCAATTCGCAATCCAGCAGGCGCGATCCGCTGTTGACGTTATGACCTTGCAGTTGTTCCAGCAGGAGCAGCATCGATTCCCGGCCAATTTCGTAGCGCGGCTGCGCAACCGTAGTGAGCGGCGGGTCAGAGTACTCTGCCAGTGAAATGTTATCAAAACCGATAATCGATAAGTCGTCCGGTACTTTCAACCCCCGACGTTTGGCGAGCGACAGCGCACCCAGCGCCATAACGTCGCTATGGCAGAACACCGCCGTTGGCGGCTTGGGCAGCGCCAGAAGCTGTTCCAGCGCGTGCGCTCCGGCTTCAAAGGTAAAATTACCGCGCGCAATATAGTGCGGATCGACGGTCGTTCCGGAGCGGCGCAGCGCCTGCACATAACCCTGCAAGCGGTAGTGGCACAATGGCATCTCTTCCGGCCCGGCAATACAGCCAATCAGATGGTGCCCCTGCTCCTGTAGATAATTGACGGCGTTAAAAGCGGCGGTCAGGTTATCAATGTGTACGGTAGGCAGCTCCAGCTCGGGAGCAAATTCATTCGCCATGACCATCGGCGGCAAATTGCGCTGTTCTTCAATACTGGCGTCGAACGGCAGGCGTGAGCCTAACAGCAGCATGCCGTCGATTTGCTTGGTAATGATCAGATCGATAAAGGTTTTTTCTTGCTGATTCTGGTGGGCGCAGTCGCCAATCAGTACCAGATAGCCGTGTTCGGCCGCGGTAACTTCGATACCGCGAATGATTTCGCTGAAAAAGGGATCGCAGATATCCGGCACAATCACCAGCAAAGTGCGGGATTCGTTTCGTTTGACGTTACGTCCCATCGACTGGGGTAAATAACCCACTTCCATGGCGGCTTGTTCAACCCGATTACGGGTCGTCTGCGACACTTTTTCCGGATTCATTAATGCACGGGATACGGTTGCCGTAGAAACCTTTGCTTTCATGGCAACATCTTTCATGGTCGCTGCTGCAACCTGATTTTTGGGTTTCAACTTGTTCTCCTCGCATGCACGGCGCAAGCGTAGTCACATTTTTATCAGATAGTTAGGCGCAGCGGTTACAGAATTTTCATGAAAAGTGTGATGAAAGTTGAATTTCATGCTGCCGATCGCAACCTCAACTCTCAATAGGATCAACGTCCAGCACCCATTTAACCCGCCGCGCATCGGGCAGCGTGTTAATCAACGCCAGCGCGCCGCTGACAATATGTTGTAAGCGAATGCGGGAAGGGTGTTGCAGCAGGATCTGCCAGCGATAGCGTCCGGCGCGCTTCGCTGCCAGCGCCGGAACCGGGCCGAGGATCCACAGCTGGTTATCCGCCAGCGGGCTGGCTTGCAGTAAGTTTTTCAACTGTTGCAGGAACAGCGGGGCGAACTGATTGTTCTGATCTTCTGCGCGGATCAACACGTGGCTGGTCCACGGCGGCAGTTGCAGCGTTTGCCGCTCGGCCAGCGCCTGTTCTGCAAAGGTGTCATAACCTTTATGCAGCAAAGTTTGCAGCAAAGGATGCTCAGGATGGTGGGTTTGCAGCACCACTTCGCCCTGCTTCCCGGCGCGTCCGGCGCGGCCCGAAACCTGGGTGTAGAGCTGAGCAAACCGTTCCGCTGCGCGGAAATCCGCAGAAAAGAGGGCGCCATCGACATCCAGCAGAGCAACCAGCGTCACATCCGGGAAGTGATGGCCTTTCGCCAGCATCTGCGTGCCAATCAGGATCCGCGCGCCGCCGCGATGCACTTCCGCCAGGTGCTGCTCCAGCGCGCCTTTGCGGCTGGTGGTATCGCGGTCAATACGCGACACCGGCACGCCAGGGAACAGCGGCGCAAGCGCCTGTTCCAGTTGCTCAGTCCCTAAACCGATAGGCAGCAGGTGCGTGGAACCGCAGGAGGGGCACTGGCGCGGCACCGGGCGCTGGCTATCGCAATGGTGGCAGCGCAAATGCTGCTGCGCCTGGTGAAAGGTGTAATAGTGATCGCAACGCGGGCACTCTGCTATCCAGCCGCAGTCATGGCATAGCAGCGCCGGAGCGAACCCCCGGCGGTTAAGAAACAGGATCACCTGGTTGCCCGCCTGCAAATGCTGGCGCATGCGGTTGATGAGTGCGGGCGCTAATCCGGCCTGCAACTGCTGGCCTTTCATATCCAGCACGTGCTGCGTTGCCGGACGCGCGCTACCGGCGCGGCGCGTCAGGCGCAGCAACCGGTATTTTCGCGCCCGCACATTATATAAGGTCTCCAGCGCGGGAGTCGCCGAGCCGAGAATGATGGGGATCTGTTCGCTATGGGCGCGATAGACCGCCAGATCCCGCGCGTGATAGCGCCAGCCTTCCTGCTGTTTATAGGAACTGTCGTGCTCTTCATCGATAACGACCACGCCGAGGTTTTTAAACGGCGTGAACAGCGATGAGCGCGTGCCGATAACAATCGCCGCCTCACCGTTTTTCGCTTTTTGCCATGTGGTAAGACGTTCACTGTCGTTCAGGCCGGAATGCAGCACTTCGACCGGCGCGTTAAAGCGCTCACGAAAGCGGGCGATGGTTTGTGGCGTCAGGCCAATCTCCGGCACCATCACCAGTGCCTGTTTACCCTGCGCCAGCACGTTTTCCAGCACGCTTAAATAGACTTCGGTCTTACCGGAACCCGTGACGCCTGCCAGCAGCCAGGCAGAGAATTGATCGGCCGCGCTGTGAATCGCGCCGACGGCAGTGGCCTGCTCCGTGTTCAGCCGCAGCCTGTCACCGCTGACGGAGAACTGGCTGCGCCAGTCGCTGAACATCGGTTCTTCGCTGTTCATCTCCGCCAGCCCTTTGGCGCGCAGCGCTTGCAGAGTGACGCTTTTCAGATCCAGTGCGGCCAACTGGTGCTGCCAGATTTTGCCTTTACGCAGCGCGGAAAGCGCCTGCTGCTGTTTTGCTGACTTTACGCGGTTAATGTCCGTCGCCTGGCCCTGCTCGGTGGCAAACCAGTACCCCTGAAACTCTGCGCTGGCAGTTTTTGTCTGGCGTAACAGAACGGGAAGGGCATTGAACAGCACATCGCCAATCGGGTGATGATAATAGTCTGCCGCCCATAACAGCAGACGCCAGACGGCGGGCGAAAAAGCGGGCTCGCTGTCGAGCACTTCTTCTACCTGTTTCAGCTCGGCGAGCGGCAGCTCGCTTTTGTCGCTGACTGCCACCACGACGCCGACCCGCTGCTGAGTACCGAACGGCACGCGCACGCGACAACCTGCGCGGGCGATCATGTCGTCCGGCAACAGATAATCAAAGGTGCGGGGCAAGGGTACAGACAGCGCAACGTGGGCGACGGGCATCTCATCTTCCTGACTTGAAAACTGGCGGGTTAGTATACACATTGTTGCTACGGGCGAGCGGATCAGTTTGCATGCGCTGGTTAATTTCTGTATGATTCGCCGCCTTTAGTGCGGATTTAGCGCGCCAAAGATACACTTATATATTAACTCGCGTGGTGTCTGGCGTTAGGGCTGGAAGAGCGACGCGGCCTTAAACTGAGGTTTCCCATGAAAAAAGGTATTCACCCGAATTACGTTGCGATTACTGCAACTTGTTCTTGCGGTAATGTGATCAAAACCCACTCCACCGTGGGCCACGACCTGAACCTGGACGTGTGCGGTAATTGCCACCCGTTCTTTACTGGTAAACAACGTGTTGTTGATACCGGTGGTCGTGTTGAGCGTTTCAACAAACGCTTCAGCATCCCGGGCAGCAAATAAGTTGCCAAAGAAAAAAGCGCCGCGAGGCGCTTTTTTTGTCTCTGCGGTTTGCCGGAGGGAAGTATTTTTGTGAGACGAGTCACAAAAATATTGCTCTGATTAAAAAACGCACATATCCTTTTCGCCATTCCAGTCCTGTGAATAGAGCAAAAAGATGCGTGATATGCTGACGGCAATGAAAAAT
This sequence comes from Kosakonia sacchari, assembly GCA_900109485.1. GTDB lineage: Bacteria > Pseudomonadota > Gammaproteobacteria > Enterobacterales > Enterobacteriaceae > Kosakonia > Kosakonia sacchari_B. The sequence goes on from FOAY01000026.1 coordinate 8,691, forward strand.
GTATTTATGTCCTACCTGCTTTCTCTGGCAGAAGTGCCCCCGGAAGTGACGCGCTTCTGATTGGGCAGCTGACATAAGCAAAAAGGGCGGAAGATATCTTCCGCCCTTTTGTTTTGAATCAGTATTCCCATGTATCCGGGTCGATGCCCAGTTCACGCATAATCACTTTCGCCTCTTCCGGGATTTCATCACTGCGCTCTTTACGCAGATCTTCATCGTTCGGCAGGGGCTGACCGGTGAACGCATGCAGGAATGCCTCGCACAGCAGCTCGCTGTTGGTGGCGTGACGCAGGTTGTTCACCTGACGACGGGTACGTTCATCGGTGAGGATTTTTAACACCTTAAGAGGAATGGAAACCGTAATTTTCTTTACTTGCTCACTCTTCTTGCCGTGCTCAGCGTATGGGCTGATATATTCGCCGCTCCATTCAGCCATGAGATACCTTTAATCCTCTCAGTCATTAGTCTAAACCCGGGTGAGCCCAGGCCGTAATCCCGCGTAGTTTACCGTAGAGTCAACATAGTGACACGGTGTATCGCTCTGCGCGCCCACACTAAAGCATATAATTTTAACGGCTATTGCGCGTTTGCTCAATCTATACGCAAAGAAGTTTAGATGTCCAGATGTATTGACGTCTATCTATTCAATGTTTACTCTGTGGTCAGTTTTTTCATCCATTAAGCCAGGAAGCCTTCACCATGACGCGTAAACAGGCCACCATTGCAGTGCGTAGCGGATTGAACGATGACGAGCAGTATGGCTGCGTTGTCCCGCCGATTCACCTCTCCAGTACCTATAATTTCACCGGTTTTAACGAACCTCGCGCGCACGACTACTCGCGTCGCGGTAACCCCACGCGCGATGTGGTACAGCGCGCGCTGGCGGAGCTGGAAGGGGGCGCTGGCGCGGTGTTGACCAATACCGGCATGTCGGCGATTCATCTGGTGACCACGGTTTTCCTCAAGCCTGGCGATCTGCTGGTTGCACCGCATGATTGTTACGGCGGCAGCTATCGCCTGTTCGACAGTCTGGCGAAACGCGGTTGCTACCGGGTGAAATTCGTCGATCAGGGCGATGAACAGGCGCTGAAAGCGGCGCTGGCGGAAAAACCGAAACTGGTGCTGGTAGAAAGTCCAAGCAACCCATTGTTGCGCGTCGTGGATATTGCGAAAATCTGCCAACTGGCGCGTGAAGCGGGCGCAGTTAGCGTCGTTGATAACACCTTCTTAAGCCCGGCGTTGCAAAATCCGCTGGCGCTGGGTGCCGATCTGGTGCTGCACTCCTGCACGAAATACCTCAACGGTCATTCCGATGTGGTAGCGGGCGTGGTGATTGCAAAAGACGCGGAGACTGTCACCGAACTGGCATGGTGGGCGAATAATATTGGCGTCACCGGTAGCGCCTTCGACAGCTATTTGCTGTTGCGCGGGCTGCGCACGTTGTCGCCACGTATGGAAGTGGCGCAGCGTAACGCACAGGCGATTGTCGATTTCCTGCGAACTCAGCCGTTGGTGAAAAAGCTTTACCACCCGTCTCTGCCGGATAATCAGGGGCATGAGATTGCTGCGCGTCAACAAAAAGGCTTTGGCGCGATGTTAAGTTTTGAACTGGATGGCGACGAGCAAACGTTGCGTCGTTTCCTGAGCGGTTTGTCACTGTTTACTCTGGCGGAATCATTAGGTGGGGTAGAAAGTTTAATCTCCCACGCCGCCACCATGACGCACGCAGGTATGGCGCCGGAAGCGCGCGCCGCTGCCGGGATTTCGGAAACGCTGTTGCGTATCTCGACCGGTATTGAAGATAGTGAAGATTTAATTGCCGATCTGGAAAATGGCTTCCGGGTCGCAGCTGAGGGGTAAACATGAGTGTGATTGCGCAGGCAGGGACGAAGGCTCGTCAGCTGCACAAATTTGGTGGCAGTAGTCTGGCGGATGTGAAGTGTTACCTCCGCGTTGCAGGGATCATGGCGGAGTATTCACAACCGGGCGACATGATGGTTGTCTCCGCCGCAGGCAGCACCACCAACCAGCTGATCAACTGGCTGAAATTAAGCCAGACTGACAGGCTCTCTGCGCATCAGGTTCAGCAATCCCTGCGTCGTTATCAAAGTGACTTAATTAGCGGGCTGTTGCCCGCCGATGTGGCCGATGGCCTGACCAGCGAATTTATCCACGATCTGGAACACCTGGCGGCGCTGCTCGACGGCGGCATCACCGACGCGGTTTACGCAGAAGTGGTCGGCCACGGCGAAATCTGGTCGGCACGCTTGATGGCCGCCGTACTTAATCAGCAAGGCCTTAATGCGGCCTGGCTGGATGCCCGCGACTTTCTGCGTGCCGAGCGCTCGGCGCAGCCGCAGGTGAACGAAGGGGCGTCTTATCCCCTTTTGCAGCAAAAGCTGGCGCAACATCCTGGCAAACGCATTGTCGTTACCGGTTTTATCAGCCGTAACGAGGCGGGTGAAACGGTGCTGCTGGGGCGTAACGGTTCCGATTATTCAGCAACGCAGATTGGCGCGCTGGGCGATGTTTCCCGCGTCACCATCTGGAGCGACGTGGCCGGTGTCTATAGCGCCGACCCGCGCAAAGTGAAAGATGCCTGTCTGCTACCGCTGCTGCGCCTCGACGAAGCCAGCGAGCTGGCGCGCCTTGCCGCTCCGGTGCTGCATGCCCGCACGCTGCAACCGGTCTCCGGCAGCAATATCGATCTGCAATTGCGCTGTAGCTATAACCCGGATCAAGGCTCTACACGGATTGAACGCGTACTGGCGTCCGGCACTGGCGCGCGCATCGTGACCAGTCACGATGATATCTGCCTGATTGAGTTCCTCGTTCCGGCCGGGCAGGACTTTAAACTGGCGCAAAAAGAGATCGATCTGCTCCTCAAGCGCGCGCAGGCGCGTCCGCTGGCGGTGGGCGCCCATGCCGACCGTAATCTGCTGCAACTCTGCTACACCTCGGAAGTGGTCGATAGCGTCTTTAAACTGTTGGATGAAGCCGGTCTGCCGGGTGAATTACGCCTGCGTCAGGGGCTGGCGCTGGTGGCGATGGTTGGTGCTGGCGTATGCCGTAACCCGTTGCACAGCCACCGTTTCTGGCAGCAACTGAAAGGCCAGCCGGTTGAGTTTATCTGGCAGTCCGACGAAGGTATCAGCCTGGTCGCTGTACTGCGCGTTGGCCCGACCGAGAGCCTGATTCAGGGGCTGCATCAGTCGCTGTTCCGCGCGGAAAAACGTATCGGTCTGATGCTGTTCGGCAAGGGAAATATCGGTTCCCGCTGGCTGGAGTTGTTCTCCCGCGAGCAGAGCGCACTTTCGGCGCGTACCGGGTTTGAATTTTTACTGGCCGGCGTGGTGGATAGCCGCCGTAGCCTGCTGAATTACGATGGGCTGGATGCCAGCCGTGCGCTGGCTTTCTTTAATGATGAAGCCGTCGAGCAGGATGAAGAGTCGCTGTTCCTGTGGATGCGCGCTCATCCGTATGATGATCTGGTCGTACTGGACGTTACCGCCAGTGAGCAACTGGCCGGGCAGTATCTGGATTTTGCCAGCCACGGTTTTCATGTGATCAGCGCCAACAAACTGGCCGGGGCGAGCACGACCAATAACTATCGCCAGATCCACGATGCGTTTGAAAAGACGGGTCGCCACTGGCTCTACAACGCCACCGTCGGCGCCGGATTGCCGGTTAACCATACGGTGCGCGATCTGCGCGATAGCGGCGATGCGATTCTGGCGATCAGCGGTATCTTCTCTGGCACCCTCTCCTGGTTGTTCCTGCAATTCGACGGTACTGTGCCGTTTACCGACCTGGTCGATCAGGCGTGGCAGCAGGGGCTGACCGAGCCGGATCCGCGTGTCGATCTCGCCGGTAAAGATGTGATGCGCAAGCTGGTGATCCTCGCCCGTGAAGCGGGTTATGACATCGAACCAGAGCAGGTTCGCGTGGAATCTCTGGTGCCGCCGCATTGTGAAGAAGGTTCGGTGGATCACTTCTTCGAAAACGGCGACGAGCTGAATGAACAGATGGTGCAGCGGCTGGAAGCCGCCCGTGAAATGGGCCTTGTGCTGCGTTATGTCGCGCGTTTCGATGCGAACGGCAAAGCACGTGTAGGCGTGGAAGCGGTCCGGCCGGAGCATCCGCTGGCGGCGGTACTGCCGGGTGATAACGTCTTCGCCATTGAAAGCCGCTGGTATCGCGATAATCCGCTGGTCATCCGCGGTCCGGGCGCAGGACGTGATGTCACTGCAGGTGCTATCCAGTCAGATATCAACCGTCTGGCGCAATTGCTGTAATTTTCTCCTCACCCTCTCCCTGGCGGGGAGAGGGTATTTCATGCCGCATCATGAACTTTTTTCATCTTCGCTGAACATTCCTCACTCAGAATAATGATTTTCCGGTTGACGGCCTGTGCAAATTCCGTCATTTTTACATCTGGACGTCTAAACGTATAGAAGTTCACAAACAACAGACAATGACATGTGATTGATGAGGTAAGGTATGAGCTTTTTTCACGCCAACCAGCGGGAAGCCCTGAATCAGAGCCTGGCGGAAGTACATGGCCAGATTAATGTTTCCTTTGAATTTTTCCCGCCGCGCACCAGTGAAATGGAACAGACCTTATGGAGCTCCATCGATCGTCTGAGCAGCCTGAAGCCGAAATTCGTGTCGGTGACCTACGGCGCGAACTCCGGCGAGCGCGATCGTACTCACAGCATTATCAAAGGCATCAAAGAGCGCACCGGCCTGGAAGCCGTACCGCATCTGACCTGCATTGACGCCACCCGCGATGAACTGCGCGCGATTGCGCAGGATTACTGGAATAACGGCATCCGCCATATCGTGGCGCTGCGCGGTGATTTACCGCCGGGCGGCGGTAAGCCGGATATGTATGCCGCCGATCTGGTGACGTTGTTAAAAGAGGTTGCCGATTTCGATATCTCTGTTGCCGCCTACCCGGAAGTACACCCGGAAGCGAAAAGCGCGCAGGCGGATCTGCTCAACCTCAAGCGCAAAGTGGATGCCGGTGCCAGCCGTGCGATTACCCAGTTCTTCTTTGATGTGGAAAGTTATCTGCGTTTTCGCGATCGCTGCGCGGCGACAGGCATCGACGTGGAGATCGTTCCGGGCATTCTGCCGGTATCCAACTTCAAGCAGGCGAAAAAATTCGCGGATATGACCAACGTACGTATTCCGGCGTGGATGTCGCAAATGTTCGACGGTCTGGATGACGACGCCGAAACCCGCAAGCTGGTGGGTGCAAATATCGCGATGGATATGGTGAAGATTTTGAGCCGCGAAGGGGTGAAGGATTTCCACTTCTATACGCTGAACCGCGCGGAAATGAGCTACGCGATTTGCCACACGCTGGGCGTTCGCCCTGGCGTCTAAGCTGAAATAAAAAGCCCGGAACAACCGTTCCAGGCTTTTACTTTACAGGCCCGGTAAATTTTCGCGCTACCGGGCATGTTAACGCTTATTCCCACTCTTCCAGGAAACGCTGTCCGTACTGGTCGGCGACCAGCAGAGCAGCATAGACCTGATCCGGCGTTGCGCCGCCTGGCATGTTGTGGATGGTTTCACCTTCCGCACAGGCTGCTTCGGCAACGATGCGCATCTTCGCCGGAATATCCGTTTTGATATCCAGTTGCGCCAGCGTAATCGGCAGACCAACGGTGTGGCACAGCGCTGCAACCGTTTCGATCTCATCCAGCGGCGCGTTTTCCAGCACCAGTTGCGTCAGCGTACCGAATGCCACTTTCTCACCGTGATAGTAGTGGTGTGCGTCTGCAAGGGCGGTTAAACCGTTGTGGATGGCATGCGCAGCCGCCAGGCCGCCGCTCTCGAAGCCGACGCCGCTCAGATAGGTATTCGCCTCCACCACGCGCTCCAGCGCAGGTGTGACGACATGCTGTTCAGCCGCGAACATGGCTTTTTCACCCTCTTCCAGCAGCGTGTTGTAGCACAGCTCGGCCAGCGCCAGCGCAGATTGTGTGCTTTGCCCGCCGGCCATGGTTTTTGCGCCGCTGCGTGAACAGGCGCGGGCTTCAAACCAGGTGGAGAGCGCATCGCCGATCCCCGCCGCCAGCAACCGCGCCGGTGCGCCAGCAACGATTTTGGTATCGACAATCACGCGGTTCGGGTTGTTGGGAAGTAACAGATAGCGGTCGAATTCACCGTTGTCGGTGTAGATAACCGAAAGCGCGCTGCACGGCGCGTCGGTGGACGCGATTGTCGGCGCAATGGCCACCGGAACGTGCATGAAGTGCGCCAGCGCTTTGGCGGTATCCAGCGTTTTCCCGCCGCCAATACCGAGCACTGCGCCGCAGTGAGCGTTTTCCGCAACGCTGCGCAGCCGGTCAATTTCATTTTGTGAACACTCGCCGCCAAATGGCACAACTTCACAGGCCAGCCCGGCATCCGCCAGACTTTTTTGCAGCGTTTCCTGGGCAAAACCAAGCACAAATTTATCGCCCACGACCAGCCAGCGATCGGCCAGCGGTTTGAGATAGTCGCCGAGACGGGTGATGACGTCTGCACCCTGGATGTACTTACCTGGCGACTGGATGATGCGATCCATATATTGCCTCCTTACAGGTTGAGGTTGCCAAAAGCCGTTTTCCAGTCCTGTTCAAACTTCTCTATTGCTGACTCTACTGCGGGCGTATTGAGCATTTGTTGCGCTACATCTAATGGCAGTGTGATTGCTTCACATCCGGCGAGCAGGCAGTCGAGCGCCTGACGAGGCGTTTTGAAGCTGGCGGCCAGCACTTTGCTTTGCGGCGCGTGGAGTTTCAGCAGCGTTTGCAATTCCTGCACCATGCGAATGCCGTCGCCGCCCTGGGCATCGACACGGTTGACATAAGGCGCCACATATTTTGCTCCGGCAAGCGCAGCGAGCAAGCCCTGCGCGGCGCTGTAGACGGCGGTGCCAAGGGTGACAATATTCTCTTTTTTCAACTGCTTGATGGCAGCCAATCCTTCCGCTGTGACCGGGATTTTCACCACGATGTCGGGAAAGGCGTTGTTGAGGCGTCTGGCTTCAGACACCATGCCCTCCGTGCTGCGGCTCATCACCTGCGCAAACAGCGTTCCGTCCGGGCCGATGGCGTTTTGCAGACGCGGCAACACATCCCATACCGGCGTTTTCCCGGCGGCAATAATGCTGGGGTTGGTGGTGACGCCCGCGAGCGGATAAACCCGCGCCAGGCGTTCAACTTCCGCCACGTTGGCGGTGTCCAGATAGAGTTCCATCGTGCTTCCTCGTATAACGTTTCTGACCTCAGCATACGAGCGCTTGCCACGCAGTCGCCATATAACAAATCTGCCAAACACTGGACAAATGTAAGCTCCATGACGAATTGAGATTTGGCTCACAAGTTGCGCTGTATCACGATGAAACACGGGGTTGCAGACCTTTGCCGCGCGGCGGGATGCGATTTTTAACGTATAAAAATCCAGTGCCGCAGGCTCAATCCTGTTTTTCGCTGAGATGGCTGTGGTACTGCTGGCGGTATTCGGAGGGGGAACGTTCGGTATTTTTACGGAACAGGCGGCAGAAGTAGTTACTGTCGACAAAACCGCAGGTGTGCGCGACTTCTTTGATTTTTAAGTCGTAACCCTTGAGCAGCGTTTTGGCATGCTCCAGCCGGGTGTGATTGAGGTATTCGTTAAAACCGAGACTGCCGGTTTTCTGGAACAGGTGCGAAAGATAATTGGGCGAGATGTAAAACGCCTGCGCCACCGATTCGCGCGTGAGCGGCTTGGCGTAATGTTCGTCGATATAGCTGCGAATGGCTTCGAACAGCGCTTCACTGCGGGAAGCGGTCTGGATCTGGCTACCGAGCAGATCGTGGCAGTGGCTGAGCAGGCTGGTGACAATCAGCCGTGCGGTTTGCTGCTCGCGCGGCTGCATTTGCATTTCATGCAGCGTGTGCAGCAGGAAAGAACCCACGCGCGGACCGCGGCGCGCGACATGCTGTTTCGCCAGGTTTTGCAGGGTTTCGCCATTCCACTGGTTCACGCTAAAGCTCAGTTGCTGCTTGCCGAACAGTACGCTTAAGGTGCTGGCTGGTGCCTGCCATTGCTGCCAGTTCCAGCCGCCAGGCGGGATATACAGAACGTCATGTTGCGTCATCAGCGGCGCTTCCCCGGCGATCCCGACATCCAAAAGCGACCCTTCCAGCACAATTTCCAGACGCGGAAAATCGACCTGACAGGCCAGCGCAGGCGCATTACCGCTGACTCCGGCAAAACAGACCTGACGCAGCGGCAGCGGGCCGTTGATCAGGCGGGAGATGAGATGGCTGACGTCGTGGCTCATGCTTTCCTTCCGTGACGGGCGAAGGAACAACCTTAGCTGGCGACATAAAAAAAGGCCACAGCAAGTGTGGCCTTTTGCGATGCGGGGAGAAAATTAGCCGGTGTTACGCATGCCTGCTGCAACACCCGCAATAGTCACCATCAACGCTTGTTCTACACGCTCGTCCGGCGCTTCACCGGCTTCTTCGGCCAGACGCGAACGGTGCAGCAGCTCGGCCTGCAATACGTTCAGCGGGTCGGTGTAGATGTTACGTAACTGGATGGATTCGGCGATCCACGGCAGATCGGCCATCAGGTGGGAGTCGTTGGCAATCGCCAGCACCACATTAATATCCGCCTGCAGCAGTTTACGCAGTTCGCTGCCCAGCCCCCACAGTTCTGGTTTTACCAGACGCTGATCGTAGTATTCCGCCAGCCACAGGTCAGCTTTGGAGAAGACCATCTCCAGCATGCCAAGGCGGGTTGAGAAGAATGGCCAGTCGCGGCACATGGCTTCCAGTTCGCTCTGTTTGCCATCTTCCACCACTTTTTGCAACGCAGTGCCTGCGCCCAGCCAGGCCGGAAGCATCAGGCGGTTCTGCGTCCAGGCGAAGATCCACGGAATGGCACGCAGCGACTCGACGCCGCCGGTCGGACGGCGTTTCGCCGGGCGTGAGCCGAGCGGCAGTTTGCCCAGTTCCTGCTCCGGCGTTGCCGAACGGAAATAGGGAACGAAGTCTTTGTTTTCGCGCACGTAGCCACGGTACATCTCGCAGGAGCTCTCTGACAGTGCGTCCATAATGTGGCGCCACTGCGGTTTCGGCTCCGGCGGCGGCAGCAGGTTGGCTTCCATAATGGCGCTGGTATAAAGCGACAGACTGCTGATGGTGACTTCCGGCAGACCGTATTTAAAGCGGATCATCTCGCCCTGTTCGGTCACGCGCAGACCGCCTTTCAGGCTACCTGGCGGTTGAGAGAGCAGCGCCGCGTGCGCTGGCGCGCCACCGCGACCAATAGAACCGCCGCGACCGTGGAACAGCGTCAGTTCGATTCCGGCTTTTTCGCAGGTTTTGATCAGCGCATCCTGTGCCTGATACTGCGCCCAGCTTGCGGCCATTACGCCCGCGTCTTTTGCGGAGTCGGAATAGCCAATCATCACCATCTGTTTGCCCTGGATAAAGCCGCGATACCAGTCGATGTTCAGCAACTGGGTCATTACGTCGTCGGCGTTGTTGAGGTCATCCAGCGTTTCAAACAGCGGCGCAACCGGCAGCGCAAAGCCAATACCAGCTTCTTTCAGCAGCAGATGAACGGCCAGCACGTCGGACGGCGTTTTGGCCATCGAGATCACATAGGCGGCGATGGATCCACGCGGCGCTTCGGCGATCACCCGGCAGGTGTCCAGCACTTCGCGGGTCTCATCGCTTGGCTCCCACTGGCGCGGCAGCAGCGGGCGTTTGGAGTTCAGTTCGCGGATCAGGAACGCCTGTTTGTCCGCTTCCGACCAGCTTTCATAATCGCCGATGCCGAGATAGCGGGTCAGTTCGCCCAGCGCTTCGGTGTGTCGGGTACTCTCCTGACGAATATCGATGCGCACCAGCGGCACGCCGAAACTCTTCACGCGGCGTAATGTATCGAGCAGCTCACCGTTGGCGATAATGCTCATGCCGCAAGCTTGCAGCGATTTATAACAGGCGTACAGCGGTTCCCACAGTTGCTCGTTTTGCGTCAGCAAACCGGCTGGCTTCGGCAGTTTTTGTCCCTTCAGGCGCGCTTCCAGCCAGGCTTGAGTCGCCATCAGGTCGGCACGCAATTTTTTCATCAGATAACGGTACGGCTCGCGCGCGCCTTCTGCGCCCGCCAGCTCACGCAGTTCATCGGTGCATTCGACCATCGACAGCTCGGAGATCAGCAACTGAATATCTTTCAGGAACAGATCGGTCGCTTTCCAGCGGCTGAGCAGCAGCACATGGCGAGTGATGTCGGCGGTGACGTTCGGGTTGCCGTCGCGATCGCCGCCCATCCACGAGGTAAAGCGCACCGGTACAAAATCAACCGGCAGCTTGTAATTGAGGTGCTCTTCCAGCTGTTCGTTCAGTTCGCGCAGGTAATTCGGCACGCCTTCCCACAGGCTGTTTTCCACAACCGCGAAGCCCCATTTGGCTTCATCAACCGGGCTTGGGCGATTGCGGCGGATTTCGTCGGTATGCCAGGACTGGGCAATCAACTGGCGCAGACGGCGCATTAACTGGTGGCGCTCGTAGTCAGCGATATCGCTGTTATCCAGTTGTTTCAGGCAGTTGTTCACTTCCACCATTTTGTGGATCAGCGTACGGCGGGTGATCTCGGTTGGATGGGCGGTCAGTACCAGCTCCAGCGACAGCGATTCAACTGCTTTAATGATGGTGGCTTCGTTGAGATTGGGTTGGTCTTTCAGCTTTTTGATAGTGCGGGCAATCACTTCCGGGTTGCTGGCCGCTTCACCTTTGGCAGAAATGCTGTGGTACTGCTCAGCGGTGTTCGCAAGATTCAGGAACTGGCTGAAAGCGCGCGCCACCGGCAGCAGTTCGTCATTAGACAGATTCTGCAAGGTGGTAAGGAGTTCCTTGCGGCTGGCTTCATTACCGGCGCGAGAAGATTTGGACAGCTTACGGATTGTTTCTACCCGGTCGAGAATGTTCTCGCCGAGAGCATCCTTGATGGTATCTCCCAGCAGTTTGCCGAGCATACTGACATTACTACGCAAAGCGGAATATTGTTCGTTCATGTTACCCCAGACACCCCATCTCATTTTATTTTGTTATACCTGCCGTCGCGCAGATATAAGACACCGCCTTTTATAAAGCCACGTAAAACCCACTACGTCAATTGCTGCGAAATCGCTTCAGCAAACGAATAAATGGCGTCAATTTACGAAATTTAATTCGCTTTCTGCCAGATAAGTAATGCTTATGAGATTGTGATATTTGTCACCCTTTCACGCGCATAAAAACCCCTCCCGTAGAAGGGGTATTGGCGGGGAAAAAGGGCGATCAGTGCCAGCAGAAATGATGGACAACCTGGGTAATAAGTTCGCGAGTTGGCTTAATAAAGCGCGTTTCCAGATATTCATCCGGCTGATGAGCCTGATTAATTGAGCCCGGACCGAGCACCAGCGTTGGACACAGCGTCTGAATAAAGGGCGCTTCGGTACAGTAGTTCACCACTTCGGTTTCAACGCCGAGCAGTTTTTCCACCACGCTCACCAGTTGGTGATCCGGCGGGCACTCGTAGCCAGGAATGGGCGGATGCAGTTCAGAAATGGTCAGACGGCCCGGCCAGCGGGAACTGACTGGCTCCAGCGCCTCATTCAGCAAGCCATTCAGATCGTTCAGCGTCATGCCCGGCAGCGGGCGAATATCCATATGCAGTTCGCAACAGGCGCAAATACGGTTCGCCGCATCACCGCCATGAATATGTCCCAGGTTCAGCGTCGGGTACGGTACGGTGAACGCTGCATAGTGATAACGCTCTTTCAGGTTGTCACGCAGTTGCAGAATATGGCCGATAGCATCATGCATCAGTTCGATAGCGTTGACGCCGCGCGCCGGATCGCTGGAGTGGCCGGACTGTCCGAGGATACGAATCGCGTTGGAGATATGGCCTTTATGCGCGCGCACCGGTTGCAGGGAGGTTGGCTCGCCGATGATGGCGCAATCCGGACGCAGCTGCGTATTTTCGGAAAAATAACGTGCGCCCGCCATGCTGGTCTCTTCATCGGCGGTGGCGAGAATGTAGAGCGGCTTGCTCAGCTTTGTCACATCGACGTCACGCAGCGCATCAAGAATGAAGGCAAAAAAGCCTTTCATGTCGGCGGTGCCGAGGCCGTAGAGTTTGTTGTCATGCTCGGTCAGCGTGAAGGGATCGCGCGTCCAGCGCCCATCATCAAACGGCACGGTATCGGTGTGGCCGGTCAGCAGCAGACCGCCCGCGCCCGTTCCGGCACTGGCGAGCATATTGAATTTATTGCGCGTGCCGGGCACCGGCTGCACTTCAACAGTGAAACCGAGATCGCCAAACCATCCTGCCAGCAGATTGATTAAAGACGCATTGCTCTGATCCAGCGCTTCTTCCGTTGCGCTGATTGACGGAGTGGCAATCAGGGCGCGGTAAATCTCGATAAATGGCGGCAAATTCATTTTCATTGTTGACATACCTGAGTTCGTGATAGTATCAATATTCATGCACTAAATGTGAATAAAAATACATTAATGCTGAGCGTAAGGGAACCCAAAAGGCGACTTGCTCAGCAACGTGGGAGGGATGCTGAGTCTTTCCCTGGCACACATGACGTAAGAAGGTAAACCGCCCCAATGTTGAACACATTAATTGTGGGCGCCAGCGGTTACGCCGGCGCAGAGCTAGTGACCTATGTAAATCGCCATCCTCATATGAACATAACCGCTTTGACGGTTTCTGCGCAAAGTAATGATGCAGGAAAGTGTATCTCCGATTTACATCCGCAGTTGAAAGGCATTGTCGATCTCCCGTTGCAACCGATGTCCGACATCACTGAGTTCCTTGATGGCGTGGATGTAGTTTTCCTGGCGACGGCGCATGAAGTGAGCCACGACCTGGCACCGGTTTGCCTGGCAGCGGGCTGTGTGGTATTCGATCTCTCTGGCGCGTTCCGCGTTAACGATCCCGCGTTCTACGAAAAATTCTATGGCTTCACCCATCAGCACGCCGATTTACTTGCGCAGGCGGTTTACGGGCTGGCGGAGTGGAACCACGACAAATTGAAAGAAGCGCAATTAATTGCCGTGCCGGGCTGTTACCCCACGGCGGCGCAACTTTCGCTGAAACCGCTGATCGATGCCGGTCTGCTCGATCTGAACCAGTGGCCGGTGATCAACGCGACCAGCGGCGTGAGTGGCGCCGGGCGTAAAGCGGCGCTCTCCAATAGCTTCTGCGAAGTGAGCCTGCAACCTTACGGCATTTTCAACCACCGCCATCAGCCGGAAATTGCCACCCATCTCGGCACGGACGTGATTTTCACGCCGCACCTGGCAAGCTTCCCGCGCGGCATTCTGGAAACCATTACCTGTCGCCTGAAGCCTGGCGTGACGCAGGCACAGATCGCCGATCTGTTCAAACAGGCTTACGGTAAAAAACCGCTGGTGCGTCTGTATGACAAAGGCGTTCCGGCGCTGAAAAACGTGGTCGGTCTGCCGTTCTGCGATATTGGTTTCGCCGTTCAGGGCGAGCATCTGATTGTGGTCGCCACGGAAGATAACCTGCTGAAAGGCGCGGCGGCACAGGCGATGCAGTGTGCAAATATTCGTTTCGGCTATGCTGAAACCCAGTCACTTATTTAAGACAGGCGTGATGATGAATCCATTAATTATTAAGCTCGGTGGTGTACTGCTGGACAGTGAAGAAGCGCTGGAGCGTCTGTTTACGGCGCTGGTGCAGTATCGTGAATCTCATCAGCGCCCGTTAGTCATTGTCCACGGCGGCGGTTGCGTGGTGGATGAGTTAATGAAACAACTTAACCTGCCGGTGAAGAAGAAAAACGGCCTGCGCGTGACGCCTGCCGATCAAATCGACATCATCACCGGCGCGCTGGCGGGCACCGCCAACAAAACGCTGCTGGCGTGGGCGAAGAAACACCATATCGCTTCTGTTGGCCTGTTCCTCGGCGATGGCGACAGCGTCAAGGTAACCCAGTTGGATGAGGAACTGGGCCATGTTGGTCTGGCGCAGCCCGGCTCGCCGAAACTGATTAATGCGCTGCTGGAAGGTGGTTTTCTGCCGGTGATTAGCTCTATTGGCGTGACCGACGAAGGCGCGCTGATGAATGTCAACGCTGACCAGGCGGCGACTGCGCTGGCGGCAACGCTCGGCGCGGATCTTATCCTGCTCTCTGACGTGAGCGGTATTCTCGACGGTAAAGGCCAGCGCATTGCAGAAATGACGGCGGCCAAAGCCGAGCAGCTGATCGCGCAGGGCATTATTACCGATGGCATGATCGTTAAAGTGAATGCCGCGCTGGATGCGGCGCGCGCGCTGGGTCGCCCGGTTGATATTGCCTCCTGGCGTCATGCCGAGCAGTTACCGGCGTTGTTTAACGGTACGCCGATCGGCACGCGTATTCTGGCGTAATCAAGTTATATGCCCGATGACGGCTACGTCTTATCGGGCCTGCGTGAACTGAACCTCCAGGCCGGATAAGCGCAGCGCTATCCGGCAATGAAATTCAAGACATTAAGGAAGCATATTATGGCACTTTGGGGCGGGCGTTTTACTCAGGCAGCGGATCAACGGTTCAAACAGTTCAACGACTCTTTGCGCTTTGACTATCGCCTGGCAGAGCAGGATATCGTTGGCTCTGTGGCCTGGTCTAAAGCGCTGGTGACGGTTGGCGTACTGACGCAGGCAGAGCAACAGCAACTGGAAGAGGCGCTGAACAACCTGTTGCAGGAAGTGCAGGCCGATCCGCAGCAGATCCTGCAAAGCGATGCAGAAGATATTCACAGTTGGGTAGAAGGCAAGCTGATCGATAAAGTCGGCCAACTGGGCAAAAAACTGCATACCGGGCGTAGCCGTAATGACCAGGTCGCCACCGATCTGAAATTGTGGTGTAAAGACACCATCAGCGAATTGCTACTGGCGAACCGTCAGTTGCAGAGCGCGTTGGTGGTGACCGCAGAGAATAATCAGGATGCTGTAATGCCTGGTTATACGCACCTGCAACGTGCGCAGCCGGTGACATTTGCCCACTGGGCGCTGGCCTACGTTGAGATGCTGTCGCGTGATGAGAGCCGTCTGCAGGATTCGCTGAAACGCCTCGACGTCAGCCCGCTTGGTTGCGGCGCACTGGCGGGTACGGCTTATGAAATCGATCGCGAGCAACTGGCTGGCTGGTTGGGTTTTGCCTCGGCAACCCGCAACAGCCTGGATAGCGTCTCCGATCGCGATCACGTGCTGGAACTGCTCTCTGATGCTTCGATCGGCATGGTGCATTTATCGCGCTTTGCCGAAGACCTGATCTTCTTCAACTCTGGCGAAGCGGGTTTTGTTGAGCTGTCTGATCGGGTGACATCCGGTTCTTCACTGATGCCGCAAAAGAAAAACCCGGATGCGCTGGAGCTGATCCGGGGTAAATGCGGCCGCGTGCAGGGCGCGCTGACCGGCATGATGATGACGCTGAAAGGTCTGCCGCTGGCCTACAACAAAGATATGCAGGAAGATAAAGAAGGGCTGTTCGATGCGCTTGATACCTGGCTCGACTGCCTGCATATGGCGGCGCTGGTGCTGGACGGTATTCAGGTGAAACGTCCGCGCTGCCAGGAAGCGGCGCAGCAGGGTTATGCAAACGCCACCGAACTGGCCGATTACCTTGTCGCTAAAGGCGTGCCGTTCCGCGAGGCGCACCATATTGTTGGTGAAGCCGTGGTAGAAGCGATTCGCCAGGCGAAGCCGCTGGAGGCGTTGGCGCTTACCGATCTGCAAAAATTCAGTATGGTGATTGGCGACGATGTTTATCCTGTGCTGTCGCTGCAATCCTGTCTGGATAAACGTGCGGCGAAAGGCGGCGTATCGCCGCTTCAGGTGGCGCAGGCTATCGCCGATGCGAAAGCGCGTCTGGTGTAACCCGCAAGAAACGCAATACCGGGCCTGGCACTTCGCCGGGCTTTTTTACGCAAAAAAAAGCGGACACTCAGGTCCGCTAAACGTTCACGTTGGCTTTAGTTGTTCAGAGAGAAACAAAGGGTAATCGTCTCATCACGGGGTAAGTGAGGCTCCGCTTCGCTTCTGTTGCTTATTATTCAACAGAATGCTTGATAGGGATAATCGTTCGTTGCTATGCTATCTATCGCCATGAACTATCGTGGCGACGGAGGATGAATAATGAATATTCGTGATCTTGAATACCTGGTGGCGTTAGCCGAACACCGCCATTTTCGCCGGGCAGCCGACTCCTGCCACGTCAGCCAGCCAACGCTGAGCGGGCAGATTCGTAAGCTGGAAGATGAACTGGGCGTGATGCTGCTGGAACGTACCAGCCGCAAAGTGCTGTTCACCCAGGCGGGTTTGTTGCTGGTGGATCAGGCGCGCACGGTGTTGCGCGAGGTCAAAGTGCTGAAGGAAATGGCAAGCCAGCAGGGGGAAACTATGTCCGGCCCACTGCATATCGGCTTGATCCCAACCGTTGGACCTTATCTGTTGCCGCAAATTATTCCGCTACTGCATCAAACGTTCCCGAAACTGGAAATGTATCTGCATGAAGCGCAGACGCATCAGTTGCTGGCGCAACTGGACAGCGGCAAGCTCGACTGCGCGATTCTGGCGCTGGTGAAAGAGAGCGAAGCCTTTATTGAAGTGCCGCTGTTTGATGAACCGATGCTGCTGGCGATTTATGAAGATCATCCATGGGCGAACCGCGAGTGCGTGCCGATGGGCGATTTGGCTGGTGAAAAGCTGCTGATGCTGGAAGATGGCCACTGCCTGCGCGATCAGGCGATGGGTTTCTGCTTTGAAGCCGGGGCAGACGAAGATACGCACTTCCGTGCGACCAGCCTGGAAACGCTGCGCAATATGGTGGCGGCAGGGAGTGGCATCACATTACTGCCCGCACTGGCTGTGCCGCGTGAGCGTAAACGTGATGGCGTGGTTTATCTGCCGTGCATTAAGCCGGAACCGAAACGCACTGTCGGCCTGGTTTATCGCCCGGGTTCACCGCTGCGCAGCCGCTATGAGCAGCTGGCAGAGGCCATCCGCGGTGCAATGGATGGCCATTTCGATAGCGCGTTAAAACAGGCGGTTTAAACCATTTAGCGCGGCAACCCGATAGGCTTCCGCCATTGTCGGGTAGTTAAAGGTGGTATTAACGAAGTACTCAATCGTATTACCGCCACCTTTCTGCTCCATAATCGCCTGGCCGATATGAATAATTTCGGCCGCGCGCTCGCCAAAGCAGTGGATCCCCAAAATTTCTTTCGTTTCGCGGTGGAACAAGATCTTCAGGGTGCCGACATTCATACCGACAATTTGCGCCCGCGCCAGGTGTTTAAACTGTGCGCGGCCCACTTCGTACGGTACTTTCATCGCGGTCAGCTGTTGCTCGGTTTTACCCACTGAGCTGATTTCCGGAATGGTATAGATGCCGGTCGGGATATCTTCAATCAGGTGCGCTGTCGCTTCGCCTTTAATCATCGCCTGCGCGGCGATACGCCCCTGATCGTAAGCCGCTGACGCCAGGCTTGGGTAGCCAATCACATCGCCCACCGCATAAACGTGCGGCAGCGCGGTCTGGTACATGCTGTTGACCTTCAACTGCCCGCGACCATCGGCTTCCAGACCAATGTTACCCAGCTTCAGGCTGTCGGTATTACCGGTGCGGCCGTTAGCGTAGAGCAGACAATCGGCTTTCAGTTTCTTGCCCGATTTGAGGTGCATGATGACGCCGTCTTCCAGCGGCTCGATACGCTCATACTCTTCGTTGTGGCGGATAACAACACCGCTGTTCCAGAAGTGGTACGAGAGCGAATCCGACATCTCCTGATCGAGAAACGCCAGCAGACGATCGCGGGTGTTGATCAGATCGACTTTGACGTTCATTCCGCGGAAGATCGACGCATATTCGCAGCCGATCACCCCGGCACCATAGATAATGACATGGCGGGGTTCATGGTGCATGTCGAGGATTGAATCGCTGTCGTAGACGCGCGGATGGGTAAAATCCACATCGGCCGGATGGTAGGGGCGCGAGCCGCAGGCGATAACAAACTTCTCTGCGGTGATCGTTTCTACCGTGCCGTCGTGGCACTCCAGCGCCATCGTGTGGTCATCAATAAAATGGGCGTTGCCTTCAAGAATTTCACAGCGGTTACGCTCATAAAAGCCCTGACGCATGTGGGTTTGCTGATTAATCACGCTCTCTGCGTGGTTCAGGATATCCGCAAACGAGGAGCGGAGGAGGCGGGGATGGTCGCTGTAGAGAGGGTTTTGGTTGAATTCGATAATGCGGCTAACGGCATGGCGCAACGCTTTCGATGGGATGGTTCCCCAGTGCGTGCAGCCGCCGCCGACGTTATGGTAACGCTCAACAACCGCGACCCGTGCTCCTTGTTTAACCAGACCCATAGCTGCGCCTTCGCCGCCTGGGCCGGAGCCTATTACAATTGCATCATAATCGTAGGAATGTGGCATGGTTAGGCTTACCTGTTCTTATACATAAAAGCAACATAAGACTAACATCAAAGCGGCAATCCCCCAATTATCGTTGTGCTATTTTCATGCAAAAAAGAAGAAACGACGTGTAAATAATCGGTCACAATCCAGTACGATCAGATCGGATTTTTCTCTGGTATATTGCCAGAAAGCCCCAGGAAGGATTCAAACATAGTGATGGGTGTAAGAGCGCAACAAAAAGAGAGAACCCGGCGTTCGCTGGTGGAAGCGGCATTTAGCCAATTGAGCGCTGAGCGGAGTTTTGCCAGCCTGAGCCTGCGGGAAGTTGCCCGCGAGGCGGGTATCGCGCCGACGTCTTTTTACCGGCATTTTCGTGATGTTGATGAGCTCGGCCTGACCATGGTGGACGAAAGCGGGTTGATGCTGCGCCAGTTGATGCGCCAGGCGCGCCAGCGTATTGCCAAAGGCGGCAGCGTGATCCGCACCTCGGTTTCCACCTTTATGGAATTTATTGGCAACAATCCCAACGCATTTCAGCTACTGCTGCGCGAGCGTTCCGGGACGTCAGCCGCTTTCCGCGCGGCGGTTGCGCGAGAAATTCAGCACTTTATCGCGGAACTTGCCGACTATCTCGAACTCGAAAACCATATGCCGCGCGCCTTTACCGAGGCGCAAGCCGAGGCGATGGTAACGATCGTTTTCAACGCCGGCGCAGAGGCGCTGGATGTGAGCGCCGAACAACGTCGGCAGTTAGAAGAGCGGCTGGTACTACAATTGCGGATGATTTCAAAAGGCGCCTATTACTGGTATCGCCGCGAGCAGGAAAAACTGGCGCATCAACCGACGAGTGAAGCAAAGGATGAGTAATGAAACAGTCAGGTCAAGATAAAGGTACGTTGCTGCTGGCGCTGGTTGCTGGCTTATCGATTAACGGCGCATTTTCCGCTGTGTTCAGTTCGGTGGTTCCCTTTTCTCTGTTTCCGGTTATCTCGCTGGTGCTGACGGTCTATTGCCTGCATCAACGTTACCAGAATCGCACCATGCCCGTTGGCCTGCCGGGCCTTGCCGCCGCCTGCTTTATTCTCGGCGTGCTGCTGTACAGTACGGTTGTTCGCGCTGAATACCCGGTGATCGGCTCTAACTTCCTGCCGGCCGTGCTGTCGGTGGTGCTGGTCTTCTGGATTGGTTTTCGCCTACGCAGCCGTAACCGCAAACACGAGGCATCGGAGTGATTTTTCCCTCTCCTTTACGGGAGAGGGATGAGAGATTTTACTTTCTGGTCAACAGAACGCCGCACTCCATATGGTGCGTGTAAGGGAACTGATCAAATAGCGCCAGACGCGAAACGTTATGCGTCTGGTTTAATGTTTCGAGGTTCCTGCACAGCGTTTCCGGGTTGCAGGAGATGTACAGAATGCGCGGATAGGCCTGCACCATTTTTTCGGTTTCCGCATCCAGCCCGCTGCGCGGTGGATCGACGAAGATCGTTTCGCACTGGTAGCTTTTCAGATCGATCCCCTGCAAGCGGTTAAAGGCGCGTACGCCGTTCATCGCCTGAGTGAATTCCTCCGCAGACATCCGAATGATTTGTACATTATCAATATGGTTGGCGGCGATGTTGTACTGCGCAGCGGCGACAGAAGGCTTGGCGATTTCCGTGGCCAGCACGCGGTTGAAATTGCGCGCCAGCGCCAGCGAGAAGTTGCCGTTACCGCAATACAGCTCCAGCAAATCGCCGCTGGCATCGCGGGTGACATCCTGCGCCCATTCCAGCATCTGAATATTCATTGCCGCGTTAGGTTGGGTAAAACTGTTTTCCACCTGGCGGTAGATCATCTCTCTGCCACCAACCAGCAGGCGTTCATCGACATAATCCTGATCGAGCTCGATTTTGGTTTTTGTGGCGCGGCCAATCAGTTGCACATTCAGGTTTTGCGCCCGCAGCGCATCGCGCAGCTGGGTGGCAGCTTCATGCCACTCGTTATCCAGCTTTTTGTGATACAGCAGCGTCACAATCGCCTGATTGCTCATGGTGCTCAGGTAGTCAATCTGGAACAGCTTGTGGCGCAGCGTGTGGTTGCCGCGCACGGCATCAATCATCACCTTCATTAATACGTTAATCAGCTCGCTGGCCGCCGGGAAGCTGTCGACGCGGATACGCGATTTTGTCTGCTGATCGAAGATGATGTGGTAGAGATCGTCCCCGTCATGCCAAATCCGGAACTCGGCGCGCATGCGGTAATGGCTGACCGGCGAGCGGAACACCTCCGGAAGCGGCGCGGAAAATGGCGTCATCAACGATTGCAGACGCACGACTTTTTCGGCCAGTTGGGCTTCGTATTGTTCTGTCGGCAGGTGTTCGGGGGTCATGATGCTTCCTGAGAGATTAAGAATAACGCGGCGATTGTAGGGATTGCTCACCGGATGTCCAGCGCTGGATGTTTTTGAAATACTCACTTAGCAGTCTGGACATCCATATGTAACAGAATGTAGCATCCGTGTTCCGGTCCTGTGAGTTAAAAGGGAATCCAGTGTGAATCTGGGGCTGACGCGCAGCGGTAAGGATTAAGGTGAGACAGCAGACACTGCCAGTGGTGGGAAGTCCTGTCTTGTTGTACCTCCAAGCCCGAAGACCTGCCGGAATACGTCGCATCTGGTGACATCATCGCGTGCTATTGATGGAACCTGCGGCATCCTTTTTATTTTGTGGATGCTCTCACAATGATTAAAAAAGCTTCGCTGCTGACGGCGCTCTCCGTCACGGCATTTTCCGGCTGGGCGCAGGATAGCAGCTCAGACAATTTGGTGGTGACAGCAAATCGTTTTCAACAATCGGCTAAAACCGTGCTGGCGCCGACCGAGGTGGTGACGCGCGAGGATATCGATCGCTGGCAATCCCGTTCGCTCATCGATGTGCTGCGCCGTTTACCGGGCGTGGATATCGCGCAAAACGGTGGGCTGGGACAAACAGCGTCCGTTTATGTTCGCGGTACGGAAGCAAAACATCTGCTGCTGCTGATTGATGGCGTACCGGTGGCGCGTTCAGGGATTTCGAACGATCCCGAACTCAATCAAATCCCGCTCTCGCTGGTGCAGCGCGTTGAGTATATTCGCGGGCCGCGCTCTGCGGTTTATGGCTCCGGCGCGATTGGCGGCGTGGTCAACGTCATTACGATGACGGATAGCGAGAAATCCCAGGTCAACGCCAGCATGGGCTCGAAAGGTTATCAAACCTATGACGGCACTTTGCGTCAGCGTTTTGGCGATACGATGGTGACCGCCGCAGGTTCTTATACCAGTACGCGCGGATTCAACGTGCAGCCGGATTCGACATGGGATCATGATGCAGATCGCGATGGCTACCGCAATAAAACGTTCTGGGGCAGCTTACAGCATAAGTTCGATGACCATTTTGACGGTTTCTTCCGTGGCTACAACTTCAGCAATAATGTGGATTACGATCTGGGCAGTGCGCCGTTTTCGCCAGATTACAGCGCCGATGAGCGCCAATTATATGTTCAGGGCTGGGATACCGGGCTGAATTTCAACCAGGGGATCTACTCCTCGCAACTGCTGGCCAGCTATCAAAAAAGCAAAGACTATAACTACAGCAGCATCTATGGTCGTTATAACGATGGCACTACGCTGGATGATATGGAGCAGCGTTACATTCAGTGGGGTAATAATATTGCGGTGGGTAAAGGCTCGCTGGGCGCAGGTGTCGACTGGAAGCAGGAGCGTCTGGTTTCATCTGACCAAAGCACGAGCGACAGCTACGATCGCGATAATACCGGCCTCTACCTGAACGGGATGCAACAGTTCGGCGATGTTACGCTGGAGGCTTCCGGGCGCGAAGATAAAGATGATGCGTTCGGCTGGCACGGTACCTGGCAAACGGCTGCTGGCTGGGAGTTCGTGGAGAACTACCGCCTGACGCTCTCCTACGGCACGAGTTTCCTCGCGCCTTCGCTTGGCCAGCAGTACGGCGCGAAGCGCTTTGGCATTGCTTCCAACCCGGATCTGAAACCGGAAGAGTCAAAACAGTGGGAAGCGGGTGTAGAAGGATTAACCGGCCCGGTTGACTGGCGTCTGTCCGCGTACCGTTATGAGATCGATAATCTGATCACCTATAGCGATACGGCTTACTACAACATTAACGCTGCAACCATTAAAGGCGTTGAGTGGACAGGAAGCGTCGATACCGGCATCTTCTCGCATCGTGTAACCTTGCAGTACATCGATCCGCGTGATGACGAAACGAACGAAGTGCTGCCGCGCCGCTCAAAACGCCAGGCCAAGTACCAGCTAGACTGGTCCATTTTCAATGTAGATATGGATCTGGCGTGGGAATACTTCGGTAAACGCTATGACAATCGCACGTCAACGTATAACCCTGAGCAACGTGTTTTGCCGAGTTATAGTACGGTTGATCTATCTGCCTCATATCCAGTGACATCTCACCTTACAGTTCGTGGTAAAATAGCTAACTTGTTCGATAAAGAGTACGAGACAGCTTATGGCTACCAAACTGCAGGACGGGAATACACCTTGTCTGGCAGCTACACCTTCTGACGCGCGTCCCACCGTCCTGGTGTTTGACTCCGGCGTCGGTGGGTTATCCGTCTATGATGAGATTCGGCATCTCCTGCCGGATCTCCATTACATCTACGCTTTCGACAATGTCGCTTTCCCCTACGGTGAGAAAAGCGAAGAGTTTATCGTTGAACGTGTTGTTGAGATTGTTACCGCTGTTCAGGCGCAATACCCCCTCGCACTGGCTGTTATCGCCTGTAATACCGCAAGCACCGTCTCTCTTCCCGCGTTACGTGACAAATTCACCTTTCCTGTTGTTGGTGTTGTCCCCGCCATCAAACCGGCTGCGCGCTTAACGGCAAACGGTATTGTAGGTCTATTGGCAACGCGCGGTACTGTGAAACGTCCTTATACGCATGAACTGATTTCGCGTTTCGCAAATGAGTGTCGTATTGAGATGCTGGGGTCGGCGGAGCTGGTGGTTCTGGCTGAAGCGAAACTGCATGGTAAGGAAGTGCCGCTTGAAGAGCTGCGCCATATCTTGCGTCCCTGGTTACGCATGAAAGAGCCTCCTGATACTGTAGTCCTGGGTTGTACGCACTTCCCGCTGTTGCAGGATGAACTGTTGCAGGTGCTGCCTGAGGGCACGCGGCTGGTGGATTCCGGTGCAGCCATTGCGCGTCGTACCGCCTGGTTGCTGGAGCATGAAGCGCCGGATGCAAAATCCGCTGGCGATAATATTGCGTACTGCATGGCGCTAACGCCTGAAACTGCACAGTTATTGCCCGTTTTGCAGCGCTATGGCTTTAAAACGCTCGAAAAACTGGCTGTTTAGGGCGTCTTTGAACAAAAAAGAGACGGTTGAAAACTTTTTTCAAATTAGGGGTTGTCAGCCGGAATTAACTCCCTATAATGCGCCTCCACTGACACGGCACAACGGCATACACACCGGCCTGTCAGGTGAAGAAAACCGAAAATAATCAGTTGACTTCACGGCGGGAAAGCGTAATATGCACACCCCGCGCCGCAGCGAAAACACAGCGGCACTGCTCTTTAACAATTTATCAGACAATCTGTGTGGGCACTCAGGTGACATGGATTCTTAAATGTCTTCGGACAAAAAATGAATACCAAGTCTCACGGGTGAACACGTAATTCATTACGAAGTTTAATTCGATGAGCATCAAACTTTAAATTGAAGAGTTTGATCATGGCTCAGATTGAACGCTGGCGGCAGGCCTAACACATGCAAGTCGGACGGTAGCACAGAGAGCTTGCTCTCGGGTGACGAGTGGCGGACGGGTGAGTAATGTCTGGGAAACTGCCTGATGGAGGGGGATAACTACTGGAAACGGTAGCTAATACCGCATAACGTCGCAAGACCAAAGAGGGGGACCTTCGGGCCTCTTGCCATCAGATGTGCCCAGATGGGATTAGCTAGTAGGCGGGGTAACGGCCCACCAAGGCGACGATCCCTAGCTGGTCTGAGAGGATGACCAGCCACACTGGAACTGAGACACGGTCCAGACTCCTACGGGAGGCAGCAGTGGGGAATATTGCACAATGGGCGCAAGCCTGATGCAGCCATGCCGCGTGTGTGAAGAAGGCCTTCGGGTTGTAAAGCACTTTCAGCGGGGAGGAAGGCAGTGCGGTTAATAACCGTGCTGATTGACGTTACCCGCAGAAGAAGCACCGGCTAACTCCGTGCCAGCAGCCGCGGTAATACGGAGGGTGCAAGCGTTAATCGGAATTACTGGGCGTAAAGCGCACGCAGGCGGTCTGTCAAGTCGGATGTGAAATCCCCG
>FOAY01000005.1 GCA_900109485.1 Kosakonia sacchari
TGAATGTCCAGCTAGATCATGTTCATTTACTGGTAAAGGTGCCGCCACGGCTTTCGATTTCCCATGTAATAGGTCACTTAAAGGGTAAAACAGCCCTTCGATTGTTCAGTAAATTTCCTTACTTACGGAAGAATAAGTTGTGGGGCAATCACTTCTGGGCACGGGGTTACTGCGTGGATACCGTAGGTATAAACGAAGAAATGATAAGAAAGTACGTGAAGTACCAGGAAAAGCATGAAGTTGAAGAGAGCCAACTTCAACTAAAAGAGGTGTGAAGGGAAGGCTCTCAGAGTCTGGACTTAGTACGCCCCTATGGGGCGCTATCAATGCCACCTGCTATGCAGGTGGTTTTTTACACCCTTTTTAGTCGCCCTGCATATTCCAGCGCTGTGCAATACTCTTTATTTCTCTTTACAGCGGTGTTTGTTGATCCGTAAAAAGCGCATCGTAACCTTTCCACCGATAGTTCAGTACAGAAAGTAGCCAGCAGAGAATAAACAGTCCGACCACAAAGAATCCGGCATTACTCAGGTTATCGTTCATTATGGCGATGATATCCCAGAATTTACCATGTAAATCAAGTTTATCCACAATTAATCCCAGCGCTTCGCTGCCGCCGATAAATAACGCGACAATAACCGAGGTGCCGGTAATGGTCATATTGTAATAGAGTTTGCGTTGCGGTTTGCTGAATGCCCAGCCGTAGGCTTCGACCATCAGGATATTATCCAGCGTATCGATTAACGCCATGCCGCTGGTAAAGAGTGCCGGAAATACCAGAATAGACCATACCGACATGCCATTTGACGCACCGGCGGTGGAAATGCCCAGTACGCCAATTTCGGTGGCGGTATCAAACCCGAGGCCAAATAAAAAACCGACAAGGTACATATGCCAGCTTTGCGACACCAGGCGGAATGTGCGGTGAAAGATCCAGCTCATTATTCCGCCGGATGCGATTGTTTCTTCGGGAAGCGATTTATCGCCATTTTTGAATTGCCGGAAAGCGCGCCAGACATTACTGAGAATAAGTAAATTCACCAGCGCGATAACGATCAGAAAAAAAGCCGACACGCTGGTGCCAATTATGCCGCCGGTTTCATGCAACCACGCCATGTGATGGCGAAACGCCGTGGCAGTTGCCGCAATGGCAATGGTGGCGAGGATAACAATCGTGGAGTGCCCCAGCGAAAACCAGGTGCCGACGCTGCACGATCTTTTCCCGTGCTGCATCATTTTACGCGTGACATTATCGATGGCGGCGATATGGTCGGCATCCACCGCATGGCGTAAGCCGTAGCACCATGCCAGCAGGCTCGCCGCCATCAGCGAGGCGCTGCCGCCAAAGGTGAAAAATGCCCAGCCCCAGGCTGCAATATTCATCAGCAGCAATATAAGGATCAACAGGCAAGCGCGTGGATTCCTGAAGAGTAAAGCGGAAAACATTTAAGGCCTCAAAGGGTTGCGTGGTTATGCGGCCAGGACATTTTGTAGCATCGCGCGGGCGGGAATGTTGATATCGATCTATCCGGCAGCTATTCGCCCATTCCGGCGATGGCGGAATAGGCGAAAGGAGAGCCCGCCGTTACCGGCGGGAAAGCGTCAGACGCTTAATTCATTCACAACTTCAGCGACACTTTTCACGCTGCGGATGCTGCCGATCCCGGTGCCGAGCGCGATATAACCTTCGTCGCTGTTACCTTCCAGCATGCCGACGCGTAAGCCGCTCACCCCGCCCATCACGGCGGCGATCTCTTCCCGGCTGGCCCCGGCTTTGTCCATTTGCACCAGTTTTTCCGCCAGTTTTCCGGGCAGAGAACGGTAGTAGTCAGGAAGGGTGCGAAACAGCAGCATGTCCAGCCCGTTTGCCGCGACGATTTTGTCCTTCACCGATTGCGGTACGCGGCTCTCGTGGGTGCTGATAAACACCGAACCGGCAAACACCCCTTGTGCACCAAGAGCATGAGCGGCGCGGGCAGTGCGGTTATCGGTAATACCCCCCGCAGCCAGCACGGGAACGCTTTTCACCGCATCGACAATCAGCGGCACGATGGAAAAGGTGCCTAACGCGGTGCCCGGCAGTGTGCCGCCTTCATCAAATCCCGTCGCGACGATAATATCGGCACCGGCCGCTTCCGCCTGGCGGCTGTTTTCAGGCGTTGGATTAATATCCCGGTAGATAATTTTAATGCCTGCCTCTTTCAGTTCATCAAACAGAGCAGGGATCACCACGTCTTTGCCGTAGCCGGTATACACCACGGCCTGCACGCCTTCCTCTTTTATTACCCGCAGCATGGGCGGCGTCCAGATGTCATTTTCAATCGCCGGGATCAGATTGACGCCAAAGGGTTTCTCGGTAAGCATTTTGGTTTTGCGAATCTCTTCGCGCATTTTTTCAGCCGTCTCTTCCGGCGTCGAGACGGCGGTTTCCGCAGTCAGACCTGCGTTTGGCCCCAGCACGCCCAGGCCTCCGGCATTACTGACCGCTGCCACCAGGCGGGCATCGGTCAGCCATGAGAGTGGCCCCTGAATGACGCTTTTTTCGATACCGAGAATGTTGCTGACACTGTGATTTTGCATCGTCTGTTTCCTTAAAAAAGAGATAGCGACAGGCCGGTATAATCCGTTGTTGATCAGTACCCTGACGGATTGTAGCCCGGAATAGCGCCATTCTAAGCGGTACATTTGTTATGAAAAATGCTCAATATGCTTCATCACTATTACGAAATAAGTAACAATGTGGCATTACTTCCGGTAAAGAAGCGGCTATGCAAATCAATGTCTATGAATTAATGCGGATCTTTATTGCGATAGTGGAGACGGGCAGTTTCTCGCAGGCGGCGGAAAACCTGCAAATCCACCGTCCCGCTGTGACCAAAGCCTTACAGCAACTGGAACAGCACTGCGGTGTGCGCCTGTTGCACCGCACGACGCGGCGCATCAATATGACGCCAGAAGGCGAGGAGTTTTATCGCACCAGCAAGCCATTACTGGAACAAACCGATGATTTGCTGGGATCGTTTGCCGCGGGTCGCCCGCTCTGCGGGCAGTTGCGCGTCGATATGCCGGTTGCCATTGCCGCTTTGCTGGTCGCGCCCAATCTGCCGGATTTTTATCGTCTCTATCCCGGCATCGAAATTATTCTCAGCAGTTCGGATCGCCGTAAAGATATGCTGCGCGACGGTCTGGATTGTGTGTTGCGCATGGGCCCGCTGGAAAATGGTGATTATGTTGCCCGGAAGATGGGTAATATCCGGCTGGTCACCTGCGCCAGCCCGGCCTATCTGGCGGAACATGGCACACCGGAAACGCTGGAGGATTTGCAGCATCATCAGGGCGTGAACTGGTTTAACAGCAGCAACCGGCAAATTATGCCGTGGATATTTCAGACGCCATCCGGAATAGAAGAAATTCACCTTCCGGGTAAACTGGTGCTGGATAACTCAGAAGTGTACGTGGCGGCAGGTCTGGCGGGGGTTGGGCTGTTGCAGGGCATGGATTTCTTTTTCCGTCCCTATATTGATGATGGGCGGCTGATCGAAGTCTTGCCACAAAACCCGGTTCCCGCGCGGAAATTGTCGATGCTCTATCCACATCGCCATATCTCTCCGAAAGTGCGCGTATTTACGCAGTGGCTGGAGGAGTTACTGAAGATTTTGCGCTGAGCGGTTGGTACATCATTCAACATTGAGAGGGCAGAATGGCTATTCAGGTGTTAATTCCGGACGACTATCAGCTTGCCACGCAACAACTCCGTTTTCTGCGGCAGAATGATAAATTCCATTGTTCAGCGTTGGGCGATTTACGCAAAGAGACGCAGGCAGAGAGCGCGTTGTTCAACGCCCAGGCATTAATCCTCATCCGCGAAAGAACCGTAGTTGATGAGGCGTTTTTGCGCCGCACACCGAATCTGAAGTTAATTAGCCAAACGGGGAAGCTGGCAAGAAATGTGGATATTGATGCCTGCACGCGGGCCGGTGTTGCTGTTGTCGAAGGTGTCGGTTCTCCGGTGGCGCCCGCTGAATTAACGTGGCTATTGATTATGGCCTCCAGAAGAAAATTCGTCTCTTCGGTGAACGCCATGAAAGAGTGGCGCTGGCAAACGGAAATCGGATCGGCGGTGAATAAGCAGGTTTTAGGCATTCTCGGATATGGCAAAATCGGTAAGCGAATTGCCCGCTATGCGCAGGCATTTGATATGCAGGTTCAGGTGTGGGGAAGCGAACGTGCGCAGGAAGAGGCGCGTGCCGCCGGGTTGCGGGTGCCGGAAAATCGCGAGCAGTTTTTCGCAACCTCCGATGTGATTACCGTGCATCAACGTTTGGTGGCGCAAACGGCAGGCAATATCACTTCCGCCGACCTCGCGCTGATGAAAACGGATGCGTTATTCGTCAATACCAGCCGCGCAGAACTGGTTGCCGAAGGCGCGCTTTACCACGCGCTGCGCCAGGGGCGCCCCGGATATGCCGCGCTGGATGTCTACGAACAAGAGCCTGTATACGATACGCATAACCCTTACCTGGAAATGCCGAATGTGCTCTGTACGCCACATCTGGGTTATGTGGAAACAGCCAGCTATGAGCTATATTTCAAAACGGCTTTCGATAACGTGGTGCGTTTTTTTTCCGGTGATACCTCGCAGGTGATAAACCGCTGACTCATTCAATAAAGACGGCCTCTCCGGCGGGAGAGGCTGGTATCGTTTCACAGCGACGCGGCGGTGCGGGCGGCCGTATCGTAAAGGGATGAGATGGTGCGTAAAAGCTGCGCCGTTTCGCCAATGGATTGCCCCGGGATCCCGCTTTCTGCATGAATACTTATCAGGCAGGCTTCACGCACATCGCGGTATTTCATGCATAACGCTTTTCCTTCATCGGTAGTGGAGAAAAAGAGTTCCTTTCCGGCTTTTTCGCTCGTCACGTAGCCTGCTTTAATCAGCTTTTTCAGGGCGTAGGTCACCACATGCGTGTCTTCTACGTTCAGAACGAAACAGATATCTGCCAGCTTTTTCTTGCGATTGCGATGATTCACATGATGCAGAAGCGAAACGTCAAAAGCCCCCATATCAGGTTCACCTGCTGCGGTCATACAGCGCACCATCCATTTGTTGAAGGCGTTGCTGGTCATGATCAATGCGTACTCCAGCTCCGATAATTCAGCGCAGCGTTCGGAAACCAGATGGCGTGAAGAGACGATACGGCCATCCGCAATATCGTCGCTATTCGTTGATGTAGCGCTCTTTTTTGAGTTCATAAGGTTCCTTACAGGAGTGTGACTCTTAGCCAAAAATGTAAACTGAAAGCGATAAAATAAGAACATTTTATTGATAAATCGTTTACATGTTTTTGCGGTTCAGATATAGCTTTTCATACCGGTTCTGTGAACACCGCAGGGCTGTCGCAATACACAACATCGCTCGCCGCAATGCACCACGCTTCGTTTGAATACGAAGTATTAAAAAAATCGCCATCGGCGCGCAACGCTCACTTTAGATAGGGTAAACGTTATGGACGGTTCTACACTGCTGCCACTTATCGGCATACCGATAGTGGTTATTGGTTTTGCACTACGCTTCAACCCACTGTTGGTGGTCGTTGTTGCAGGGCTGACTACCGGATTGTTAGTGGGAATGGATTTCGGGACGCTGCTGGAAACCTTTGGCGAAAAATTCGTCAATAGCCGCTCGCTGGCCACCTTTATTTTGATCCTGCCGGTTATCGGACTGCTGGAGTATTACGGCCTGAAAGAGCGAGCGCAGGCCTGGGTGGCAAAAATTGCCAGCGCGACATCGGCACGTATTTTGATGCTCTATTTTGTCGCGCGTGAAGGAACGGCGGCGCTGGGGCTGATGTCGCTTGGCGGGCATGCGCAAACGGTTCGTCCACTGCTGGCGCCAATGGCCGAAGGCGCAGCGTTAAATGAATACGGCGAATTACCCCAACATATCCGCGACAAAATCAAAGCGCATGCCGCCGCGTGCGACAACATTGCAGTCTTCTTTGGCGAAGATATCTTTATCGCCTTCGGCGCGGTGTTACTGATCGATGCGTTCCTTAAGGAGAACGGAATTCAGGGGATTGAACCGCTGCATATCGGCTTGTGGGCCATTCCCACCGCGCTTTCGGCATTGATTATTCATATGACGCGCTTGCTGCGTCTGGATGCCAGCATCCGTCGCGACGTGATGGCATGGAAAGCAGAGCAGGGTACGCAGGAGATCGCTCAATGACAACGTTGATGACCATTAACCGCGTTTATTACCTGATCGGTTTTGTCGTGATGCTGCTGGTTGTCATGACATTACGGGATCGCGGCAATCCTAAGCGCTTTACGACGGCGCTGTTCTGGTTTTTGTTCGGCGGGATTTTCCTGTTTGGCGATCTGATGGTTCAGGAACTGGGCAAATCGCTGGCCTACCGAATTATTGGCGGCTGCGTTATTGCCATCGCCCTGCTTGCAGGATTTGGCCTGGTTGGAAAAGGACATTACCAGATGTCTACCGAGGCTGAGCGCATTGCCTCCTCGAATCGCCTGAAAAACTGGCTTTTCTTGCCGGCGCTGATGATCCCGGTCGTGACCGTGCTAGGGACGCTATTCCTGAAAGGGGTGGCTGTCGGCGGCGTTTACCTGCTTGACCAGAAACAACTCACGCTGGCCGCCTTGTGCGTCGCCTGTGTCGCTGCGATCCTGACGGGCTGGTGGCTAACGCGGGGAACGCCGCTGCATGCCATTCGCCAGTCCCGGCGCCTGGTGGATACCATTGGCTGGGCAGTGATCCTTCCGCAAATGCTCGCCATGCTGGGCGGCGTCTTTGTGGTGGCCAATACCGGGCAGTCAGTACAAAAGGTGGTGAGCCTGTTTGTGAACCCGGATAACCGCTTCATGCTGGTGGTGATTTACTGCATTGGCATGGCGCTCTTCACCATGATTATGGGCAACGCCTTCGCCGCTTTTCCGGTGTTGAGTGCCGGTATTGCCTTGCCGTTCCTGATTAACGTACATCACGGCAACCCGGCCCCCTTGCTGGCGATTGGTATGTACGCAGGATATTGCGGCACGTTGATGACGCCGATGGCGGCGAATTTTAATATCGTCCCCGCCGCGTTACTGGAACTGAAAGATAAATATCAGGTGATTAAGGTTCAGATCCCGACGGCGTTAACCCTGCTGGTGGTTAACGTGTTCTTAATGTATTTCCTCGTGTTTCGCTAAGCGCGGCAACGACTTAAGGAGCAGTTATGCAATTAACTCAACATCAGGCAGAGGCCTTTGCCCGCATGCCGTTAACCTATTTACGTCAGGAATATCCGAACCACATTATGCATTTGCTTAATGATGATGGTGACGTCTTGCCGCCGCGGGAACTGCATCCCATCTTTTACGGCTGCTTTGACTGGCATTCAGCAGTACACGGCTACTGGCTGTTGCTGCGCTGCGTGCGTCTTTACCCGGATCTGGCGTGCAAAGCGGAGATCACCGCGCTTTTTGATGAGCACCTGACGCAAGAAAAAGTGGCGCAGGAAGTGGCCTATTTTAACGCACCGTTCCGGGCTTCGTTTGAGCGCCCCTATGGCTACGGCTGGCTGCTGGCGCTGGCTCAGGAGCTGAAGCACTCGTCACTGCCGCAGGCGCAAGGCTGGCATCAGGTGCTGGAGCCTTTAACCCAGGATATTCGCAACAGGTTGGTGGATTATCTCAGCAAGTTGACGTATCCCATCCGTGTTGGCACGCATTACAACACGGCGTTTGCGCTGGCACTGGCGCTGGATTACGCCCGTGCGCTTGCGGATTGGCCGCTTGAGCAGGCCATTCTGGAGGCCGCAAACCGTTATTACCTGGCTGATACCGATTATCCTGCGCACTATGAGCCAGGCGGCGATGAGTATATTTCGGGCGCGCTGACTGAAGCGCTGTTAATGAGTAAAGTCGTCACAAACTTTCCGGCCTGGTTCGATGCGTTCTTACCGGATGTGGCGTCGGTTTCCGCGCTGATGAATCCGGCGGAAGTCAGCGACCGTACCGATCCAAAAATTGCCCATCTGGATGGGTTAAATCTCAGCCGCGCCTGGTGCATGAAACATATCGCGAAGGCGTTACCGGAAAATCATGCCGGGCAAAAAGCGTTAAACGATGCCGTGAAATGCCATCTTGCGGCAAGCGTAGAACATGTGGTGGGAAGCCATTATAGCGGCGGCCACTGGCTGGCCAGTTTCGCGCTGCTGGCGCTGGAGTAAAGGGGAGGTGGGTGCAGCGTGATAGTGCTGCACCCAAGCCGCTGCTGAAAAACGTTTGCATCAGCATCTCAAGTTTTAACGCATTATTTTTGCTTCGATGCCCACAGAGCCAACACTGCTGAGATGATAAGTATCCCTGCGCTCAGTCCGAACGTGCTCTGAAAACCAAACTGGTCAAACAAAACCCCACCCAGCGTAGAACCTAGCGCAATTGAAAACTGGACTGTAGCAACCATCAGACCTCCACCTGATTCAGTATCAGATGCAGTCGCATGAGCAACCCAACTCCACCATCCTACCGGTGCAGCTGTTGACAGCACACCCCATACCCCCAATAAAACACATACTGCCAGTACGTTGTTACCCATGGGGATAAGAATCACTGCAACTGAAGCCATAACCAGCGGTATTGTAATGAGTGTCTGATAGAGGCGGTTTTTAATCACAAACCCCATCGCCGTCGTTCCCACGAGTCCTGCTATTCCAATCATTAACAATATCAGCGTTACTGCGCCTGAATTAACTTTAGTGACATTCTCCAGGAAAGGTCTGACATAGGTAAAAAGAGTAAATTGCCCCATAAAAAAGATACCGGCGGCGCACATACCTATTGCGACATTTTTCTTCCGTAAAAGCGAGGCAATGGTTGAGCCAGTATTACGGGACTTGCCAGTTTCCATGGAGGGGAGGCTTACCCATTGCCAGACGAACGTGACCATAGCTACAGGCACTAAGCACAGAAATGCGCCTCGCCAGCTGATGACAGCCGTAAGATAGCTACCAAGTGGAGCGGCCACTACCGTCGCCAGGGCATTTCCGCCATTGAAAACGGCCAGCGCACGCGGAACGTGGCAGATATGTACCAGTCTTACAGCTGTGGCGACAGACATTGACCAGAAGCCTCCAATCACCACACCGATCAGCGCGCGGCCCAACATATAGACAGTAAAGTCAGACGCCAGAGCGACGATTATGGCCGATATGCCCATCAGGGCGGTTAATGCCAGTAAAAGAAACTTGCGGTTCAGCCCTCCAGCGAGCCTGCGTACGGTTAGACTTGTCACGACGGCAAAGACCCCCGAAATCGTCATTCCCTGGCCGGCAGTGCCTTCAGTGATCCCTAAATCTCTGGCAAGCGGAGTTAACAGGCTAACGGGCATGAATTCTGAAGCAATCAGGGCAAAAACGCAGAGTGAAATAGCAAATACGCCATTCCAGTTAGAGTCATTTACGGTATTAGCATCATTCAAAGTCGGTTGATTTATTTTTGAATGTTTTGTTTTCATTGTGACTACCTTTAATGCAGAACATCAAAAAAAATGGGGCGCAGGCCCCGAAAAAAAGAGGGTTATTTTCATTACGAACGAGGGTTAATATCTACATCCAAAATAAAATTAATTTACGTTGAAAGGGAAGGGGCTTCTTATTCTGAATAATATTTAATATTAAATTGTCGATGCATCTATAACATAGCGATATCGCGCTTTCTTATTAAAAACGTTATCCCACGCCTCATTAATTTGATCAGCTTTAATAATCTGAATTGTGGGCAATATTTTGTTTTGTGAACAGTAATTAACCACTTCCTGAGTTTCTTTCATGCCACCTATCATTGACGCGTTGAAATTAACCCTTGATGCAGCAAGCCCAAGTGCATTAAGTGTAATCTGAAAACCTTCAGGCATCCCGACTTGAGTGAATGTCCCGTATGGCTTCACGACTGATGCGTAGGCCGCGACATCATACTGATAGGGGATCGTGGATATCATATAATCCAGCGTTCCCTGATAAGCTTTGAATTTTTCCGGGCTATCGACCACAATAACTTCTTTGGCCCCGAATGAAAGAATGTCGTCGGCTTTTGACGGTGTGGTTGTAAAAGCGTATACCTCGGCTCCTTTGGAAACAGCAAGTTTTATGGCCATGTGGCCCAGACCACCAATTCCTGCCACTCCTACCTTCATGTTTTTGACGATACCTGCCTTCATGAGCGGGGAGTATGTGGTTATTCCTGCACACAGCAACGGTGCCGCTTCCTGAAAGCTGATGTTATCCGGAATATGGACAGCGAAATGATCCCGTACCACGATGTTTGTGGAATATCCGCCCTGAGAAATTCCCGTCGGAGAATCATTTTCAGGGAAACCATATGTAAATACAGTAGCCGGGCTGTATTGTTCTGTATTCTCCAGGCTCATCAACTGTGAGTTTGGCAGCGTGCTGTTAACCATACATCCAACACCTGCTCTATCACCGACTTTAAACCGGGTGACATTTTTTCCAACCGCAGCGACAATGCCTACAATTTCATGTCCGGGAACCTGAGGGTACTTTTGAACACCCCAGTGTCCTTTCATCTGATGAATATCAGAATGGCAAATGCTGGCATATTTTGTCTCAATCAGAATATCGTTGTCGCCAACGGCTCTGCGTTCAAAGGACCAGGGTGCAAGTTTCCCCGAGGTGTCAAAAGCCGCGTAACCGCGCGTTCTCACTCTCGAACCATTTGTGTCTGCTGCAAGTGAACCAAGAGGAGTGCTCAGCAATACTCCTGCCCCAATTACCGCACCAGAACGAACAACAAACTCGCGACGGCTGAGATTCTTTTTATCATCCATCAATATACTCCTGCTCATAAGTTTGACCGGGTTAGATTTCTGCTTCTGAAAGAGAGGCAGAATGTATTCTGGTAAGGACTGACGTCAGTCAGAGAAACCTTTCTTAATTACCGCAGGATGCTAGTTGGTTTCTTCGGATAATCTGACTAAAGAGCAATTTACATACTTGCGGTAGCATAAAATACACAAATACGACAAATTATTTGCCCGATTCTCTGAATGCTTAATTTTGTTGTCATATATGCCTGACAATAGCGCTATGTTAAAAATGCAGTTCGTGGCAATAGTTCGGTGAGATATTAAAGCTCGCTGACTGACTTTCTCAGAACAGTGATATCCCTTTTAGGGGATAACCCAAACATCCTCGTATATTCACGGCTGAAATGGGATAAGCTTTCATAACCGACAGCAAATGCTGCGGTAGTGACATCATAGTGCTCATTCAGCATCAGTCGTTTTGCCTCATTGAGTCTCAGCCATTTCTGGTAACGAAGCGGACTCATTCCAGCAAGTTGCCTGAAATGGTGATGAAAAGAGGGCGTACTCATTTGCACCCGACTCGCAAGTTCCTCGATACGTAAAGGCGATGCAATATTGGTCTTTAACCAGTCAATAGCTTTGCCGATACGGTAGCCATTACCGTCTACGGCCGCAATCTGCCTGAGATGATCGGACTGGTCACTCATCAGAAGCCGGTAATGTATTTCCCGCTGAATAAGTGGGCCAAGAACCGGGATTGCTTCTGGCTCGTCAAGCAATGAAAGTAGACGGCAGAAAGGCTCTAGCAGAACATCAGTAACGGTACCTATTCCGACTCCTGCCCCGGTGTCTCTTTTTTTGGCTGGCGGCAGGCCTCCCTGTGCAATTAACTCCATCAATACGCGCTGATCGAGTTGATAGGCTATACCGACACAGGGCCGGGATGACGATGCTTTAAGCACTTCTGAACTGGCGGGCAAGTCGAGAGACGTGATCAGGAATTTTTCCGCATCATATTTATAAGGCTCCCCCCCAATCCACATGATCTTCGCACCATCGACCACCAGAACGACACTGGGAGGGACCAGGCAGCTTACTGGAGAAGCAGGTTCGTTCCGCCGGAATAATTCCAGTCCTTCTACTGCTGTGGGGAAATCACCGGTACCAGGCGTGCGCTGCGCGATATCCCGGGAAAGCGTCCCGAGTAAATCTTCAACCGATTTGTCCAAAACCATTTGAAATGCCTCTCATTTGCCACGTCTTTACGCCATTAACTTATCAGTTTAAAAAACTGGAATATACACTTTCACGACAGGCTAATAGGATCAGGCAAAAAACTCATAGTATTTTAATAACACATTTCCTAAGAGGTATCCAAAATAGCAATACCGGATATAGCCTCGCCGGATATTAATACCGAAGATTTTATGGCTGCGGTCGATTTCATTGGGCTACAACCTTATGTGGATCGCGAACGTATCGGCGTAATCGGTATCTGTGGCATGGGCGGGATTGCACTGAACGCTGTTGCCGTTGATAAACGCGTAAAAGCCGTTGTTGCCAGCACCATGTATGATATGAGCCGGGTTATGTCGAAAGGCTACAATGACAGCGTAACCCCGGAGCAACGTGAGCAGACGCTTGAGAAACTGAGCCTTCAGCGCTGGGAAGATGCGGCAAACGGTAAACCTGCCTATCAGCCTCCTTACAATAAACTCAAAGGTGGCGAAGCGCAGTTCCTCGTGGAGTATGCGGACTACTACATGACAAAGCGTGGATACCACCCACGTGCGGTCAACTCAGGAAATTCATGGTCAGTGACCACACCGATGTCCTTCATGAATTTCCCCCTGATGACCTATATTAAGGAAATCTCTCCGCGACCTGTCCTGTTTGTTCATGGTGAAAAAGCGCATTCGCTTTATTTCTCCAAAACGGCATATGAAGCGGCGAATCAGCCAAAAGAGCTTCTGATTGTTAAAGATGCCACTCATGTTGATTTGTATGATCGTATGGATAAAATCCCGTTCAATGATATAACAGCATTCTTTAACAAATGCCTTAACAAATAAGCAATAATACATTCCGATGTTCTCTGATGCGGTGGTCGAAAATATAGGCCATTGCATTGTTATAATCTACGATACTCAGATGGCAGGGCGCATTAAAAATATTCATGCGTTAAATGTGGGGGAAGATATTACCGTATGGATATTCAGTCCGATATTAACTTATCATGAGTTAATATCGAGTAATAGATAATTCTATGTCATCAATTAATAAATTGAAGATTGATTGATAAAAGGTGTCAATATGAAAACCTTAGTGATTGTTTCTCATCCTTATCCCGAATATTCCCATGTCATTAAAGCGCTAAAAGAAACAGCAGAATCGATGGTGAATGTTGTTGTCCGGGATCTCGAAGCTATTTATGGTACACGGGACATTGTATTTAATATTGCTGAAGAACAAGATGCGTATGATGGCGTTGACAGGGTCATATTTATGTATCCGACACACTGGTTTAACCTTACCCCCAATCTCAAATCTTATTTAAACGAGGTCTGGAGTTATGGGTGGGCATTTGGTCCGGAGGGTCATTCACTGAAGAACAAGGAAATGATGGTAGTTACTTCAGCCGGTGCCGCGGAGCAAATGTATTCGTCAGACGGACTTATTAAAAGCAGCATGGCTGACGTACTGGCTCCGATGAAAGCCTCTGCACTATATGTAGGAATGAAATATCTCCAGCCACTGGTAATTTATAATGCCGTGAATGTTTCTCCCGAAAGAATGAATCATTTGAGTAGCGAGTTAGTCAGCCATTTATCTGCCTGAGTGCTATAAGCGAAATAGACGCGATTTTATTTACTTATCCGCATGTATTGACAAGGTCTAATTATGCAAAATTTTATTTTTCATAACCCTGCCAAAATTATTTTTGGCCATGATCAGATTTCCTCAATTGGTAATGAAGTTCCGGGTGATAAAACCGTAATGATTGTTTACGGCGGAGGGAGTGTTAACCGTAATGGCACGCTGAAAAAGGTACGGGATTCGCTGAAAAACCATACGATTTATGAGTTCGGAGGAGTCCAGGCTAATCCACATTATGAAACGTTGATGGAAGCTGTTGCGCTTGTTAAGGATAAAGGTGTCAATTTTCTGCTTGCAGTGGGTGGGGGATCAGTTATTGACGGCACCAAATTTGTCGCGGCGGCTGCGTGCTATGACGGTGATGCCTGGGATATTGTTAAAAGTTACGGGAGCGTAGTGAAAAGGGCTTTACCGGTAGGTTGTGTACTGACCATTGCCGCAACAGGCTCAGAAATGAATAATGTCGCAGTTGTTACTAAAGCAGAAACAAAAGATAAGCTGTTTTTTGCCTCCCCGTACGTTATGCCACAGTTCTCGGTTCTGGAGCCTGAACTGACATTTACTTTACCCCCAAATCAGACGGCTAATGGTGTGGTTGATGCATTCGTGCATGTACTTGAGCAATATGTGACTTATCCGGTGAATGCCAAAGTACAGGATCGCCTGGCAGAAGGTCTGCTGAACACCCTGAAAGAAGAGGGCCCAAAAGTCCTGACAGATCCTGAGGATTATGATGCCAGGGCGAACATTATGTGGGCCGCAACGATGGCGCTGAATGGCCTGCTCAGTACGGGGACCCCCGCAGACTGGGCATCACATCTGATCGGACAGGAAATTACAGGTCTGTACGGCCTTGATCATGCCCGCACGCTGGCGGTAATGATCCCGGCTATCTGGAAATACGCGCTGGCTGACAAGAAACAGAAACTTGCCCAGTATGGTGAACGTGTCTGGGATATACCGGCATCTGATACTGAAACGATGGCTCTTCAGGCTATCGACGCAACGGTCGCATTTTTCGAAACCATGGGGGTTAAAACCCGTTTATCTGATTATGGTCTGGGGGATGATATTATTCCGGCGGTAACCAATAAACTGAAAGAACACGGCCATGTTGCCCTGGGTGAACATGCGAATATTACGACAGAGAAAGTAGAGGAAATACTGAAACTGGCGTTGTAATAATTCTATACGTGGCGCAAGAAATACGGCGGCATTTCGCCCTCTGAGCTGAAGCACATGCGCCAGCTGAAAGAGGAAAATCTGCGGCTAAAGAAACGGGGGGCCGATCTGAGCCCCGATAAGGCGATGCTGCAGGACGTGCTGGCAAAAAAGAACTGACGCTGGCACGCCTGCGTGAATGGGGCCGGGAGTATTTGATGGAGTGTTGTAGACTGGGTTTATGAAGTTACTAACCTACACATGCAATTTAACATAATATACATTATACGCACCAACATATAATCAGGCAGAATCCAGCATTTCGCACCTGTGATTGTGTTGCTTGTTTTATCTGGCATTCCGGCTTTTCAGGCCCGCCACAGACCGCTCAATCCGCTTCAGGCGTTCCCTGATGAAAAATCATTTGCCAGCGGTCATCTTCATTTCTGACCCATAACGATGTGCGCAATGTGCAGTGCGTTTTCTCTCCCGACGAACTTTGCCTGAACGTCCGGTATGTCAGTAACAGCGCTCCGCTTTCGATCTGCGTTAACGCGAATTCCTCCGACGTGATTTGCTGCCTGTCGGTTTCTGCCAATAATGAATCGATAACTTGCTGCCTGCCGTATCGTTTGCCCGAACGACCAATCTCGAAAAAATTTCTGTGCAACAACTTCTCAATGGCAATCTTCTGGCTGCGAATTTCTGCCCGATGAAGCTGCTGTTCGTATTGCACAATCCGCAACTGTAAATCCTCTGTCATCGTTCACCTTTTCCATTCCACTGACAAATGCCGCACTGCGCGTTTGTACCCCGGCATCCAGATCTATACGCTTCATCCATTTATCGGCTGTATATAATTCATTCAGATTATTCTTAATTGTTTACCGCGTTTTGCCATTTATTCTTAACATCTCAAATACATAAGAACATTAACGATGGAGCGACTCAATGACCTTTCCCGGCCAACTCGCTGGTAACAACCTTCCCGATTACGGTCTTGCACGCAGCCTGGGCCTGGCCCCCGGCGACGACTTTGACTTTACTTCGCTGGCCAATCAACTCGACTGCACACGCAGTTTTCACCAGGTCGGCATTATTTATTCGGACGGTCCGCGCCAATGGTTGGTGCGTCCTTCGCGGCGGATCGCCACGCCCAATCAAAGTACTGTCAGCCATGTTATTGTTACAAAAGTAAATTCTCAATCCACTTACAGTGCCGCTCAAGCCATCAATACGACGATTCAGGCTCCTTCACTGGCGAATGAAATTACGTCGACGGCCATTTCTTGCGGAGCCGCGGTTGTCACCGGCGTTCTCGCACTGGGCGCGGGCGCTGCCGTACCGCTGACGGCCGGGGCTTCAGGCGTGGTGGCGGCGATCATTACTGCCGGAACGGTAGCCACCGTGGCGCAATGTGCTATCGGGCTGGGGCGCATCTCGCTGATCGCCACCAATAATGACGAAGTTGTAACCTGGCTGGACAGTGAATCGTGGTATGTCACGACCAGTACAGCGCTGGATATCCTTTCACTGGCTGGCGCCGGGGCCGGATTAAAAAGTACCCTGGAAACCTACAAGCTAATGAAAGGCGCAACCTCTTCCAGCGTAACAAACTGGCTGAAGAATTTAAGCCGTGCCGAACGTAAACGCATTACCGAGGAAATTATTCGCGCGCAAAACCCAGGGATATCCAACACCGGCGTAAAAGCCGCGATGAAAGCAGGATTTTACCCAAAACGTTATCCTTCAGAAGCGTTACAAACCGCGTTGCAGCGTGAACTGACGGCGGCACTGGTTAACACCTCAGCATTTGCCGGTAGCGCCTTAACCGGAACGATCCGCAATCCTGGCAATATGAAAACCTCTGGGCAGTACATTATTGGTCTGATACAGTCATTTTCCTTTACAGGAAGTAATGGGTAGATGATGAAATATATAAAAAGAAGCCTTACGTTAAGTGCTGTGGTGGCAGAAAAAATAAAAACTAATGATCCTGAACGTCTGGAAAAATTAAAGGATCGTTTAAAGGATCGGCTGGGGATCCCTGCGGGCTGGCATATGATGGGCCTGCCGCTGATCGCCAGCATGATCCTCGCGGTGTTTAGCTTCGCCCTCCCCCAACCCTTTATCTGGATGGCGATTTTTAGCTGGCTGGCGTTGCCGCATTATGCCGTAATGGCTGCGGTGATCCCTGTATCACTGCTCTATAGCGCCATCATTGTCATCGCTATGGTATTAATTTCAAAGGGGTTTTTATCGGCGATGAAGGTTTATCTATGGACGCTTTTTCTGACGTCGTTGGTCGCCATTATATTTTTTCTGACAGCCTTTGTTCCGACATTGTTTGGCGCTGAACGGCAACTGTGGTTTGTTATCAGCTCATTTGTGGGGTTAATTTTCATTGGTTGTAGCGTTAAATGTCTTAATAGCGCCATGTTTTGCCGCACCAATGCGTTATATTTACATAACCGGGTCTGGCGTAAGCAGTTGAATATTCAGCGTCAGAACATATCCCTTTCAAAACGATAAAATAAAGCCGCTGCGATTATTATTCCGTAGCGGCAATACACGATTAAAAATAGCGGCTTCGGCACATCCTGCGCCCTACAGATCCAGTTCGACCCACACGGCGGCATGATCCGAACCGGCATTGACCGGTTTTTTCAGTTCAGCGTAGGTTTCCCACTTCGCCGGACGCACGCCGGGCCACATCCCTTTCCGATAAACACCGCCCTGCTTTACCGTTTCCCATAACGCCGGTGACAACAGGATATAATCGATTTTGTTATTGGCGGTACAGCTTCCCCAGGTGCCCGGATAGCCGCCATTATCAAACTTTGCATGGGTGAAAATATCGCGCAGATCGGTATCTTTCAGCAGTGGCGCAAGCGGCTGGCTGTCTGGTGTATCGTTAAAATCCCCGACAATGGCAATCAGCGTTTCGCCCGCTTTGATGCGTTGCTGGTAAATCGCTTTCACCCGTTCGGCCTGCTCCCGGCGACGGGCGTCTGAGCTGCTTTGCGTTCCATAGCCTTTACTCTTCAGGTGATTCACTAACACATGCAGCGTTCTGCCATCCTTTAACGGGATAGCAAACTCCGGGCAATCGCGGGAGAAAATCAGCGCGCCATCGGCATCTTTATCATCAACATGGCTACGGATGGTCTCAATCGGGAATGCGCTGGCGGTCATCAAACCGACATCAATCCCACGTTCGTCGTTACCATCAATCACCATCACATGCTCAAACGGCTTGCCATTACGGGCAGGAATGATTTCGCGGTTAAACGCCAGCAACGCGGGTCGGCTTTCTGCTTCGACGACAGCCAGAATATCGGCCTGCAGATCAATCATCACCTGCGCGGTCAACAGCATGGCCGTTTCATCCACTGGCGCGGCGCGCAGCTCCAGCGAGCCCACCCAGTCGGCCCGTCCATCGGCGATGATGCGGATCTCCGAGCCATCTGTAGGCCGCGTCAGCAGTTTGCCACGGTTACGGCGCAGGATCACAAACGGGCCAGTATCAGACTTTTTCAGCCCCAGCTCGTTAAGCAAAACCACCATTTTTCGTTTCATTTCGTCGGTATAGGTTAATTCGCCGAGTAACGCATTCAGGGCGGCAAACTTTTCCAGAATCGGTTTGCCTTCGTCCCAGTCGGCCAGGTTCATGGCCTTCGCGCGGTCGAATAAGTTTTCCACATTGTAAGATGCCAGCCGCATCATTCCACCCTCCCCTTGATTTCAGCCGCTTCTGTTGCGGTTGCACAGGTAGTTTCCGGTTATGATTGTAGTCGTCGGCTGTGTCTTCAGCATGACAGAAAAAAACCTGCGTTCTGAACAGCTCCCTGCCTGGCTACGCGTCAATCTTCCTGTAATTTTCGCCACAGGCTCATTTTGCTGATCCCAAGGTGCCGGGCCACTTTCTGCTGATCCTGGTTGTAACGCCGCAAATAGAGGGTAATAACCTGCCGCTCAATATCGCGAACCAGCGCCTTGAGCGATCCTTTGTCCAGATCCACGGTTACGGCATCATTAATTGCTGCGGGTTTGTTGCTGCCGGCCAGCGAAAAGCCGGTCAGTGTCAGCAATTCATACAGCGAATAGGCCGGAAATTCCCCTGACAATAACGCCAGACGCTCAAGAATAAAACGCAGCTCGCGGACATTGCCCGGCCAGTGCCAGCCGGTGAACAAATCGAGAAATTGCTCCAGCAGATGCTCTGCCTGCCGCTCGCAAAGAAACATCCCGGCCAGATAACGAATGTCTTCCGGACGTTCCCGCAGCGGCGGAACCGCCAGCGGCAGCACATTCAGCCGGTAGTAGAGATCGCGGCGAAATCCGCCTTCCTCGCTCATCTTCTCCAGCGAACGATTGGTTGCGCCAATAATTCTGACATCGACCGGGATCACGTCTTTGCCGCCGATATGCATGATTTCATACTCCTGGAGCACTCGTAATAAGCGGCTCTGGATGGTCATTGGCAGCTCGCCAATTTCATCGAGAAACAGCGTTCCCTGATGCGCCAGTTCGATAAGCCCCGCTTTCCCTTCCCGCCTGGCGCCGGTAAATGCGCCGCCTTCATAACCAAAAAGCTCACTCTCCAGCAGGTTTTCCGGGATCGCTGCGCAATTGATAGCGACAAATGGCCCGCGGCTGCGCAGGCTGTGGTTATGTATGCTTTGGGCAAACAGCTCTTTGCCGGTGCCGGATTCCCCGTAAATCATCACCGGAGAATCGGTGCGGGCATAAATTTGCGCCAGCTTTTTGATCGACTGCATTTCACCGTTGGCGGTGAGGATATGGTCAAAGGTGTAACGGGCATTGAACCCTTTTTTCGTAAGCTTGCCGCGCAGAATACGCTCCACCTTCTCTATCTGCGGCGTATCCGTAAAGGAGCAAACCACGCCAATACAGCGTTTGCCCATA
Organism: Kosakonia sacchari; assembly: GCA_900109485.1. GTDB lineage: Bacteria > Pseudomonadota > Gammaproteobacteria > Enterobacterales > Enterobacteriaceae > Kosakonia > Kosakonia sacchari_B. The sequence goes on from FOAY01000005.1 coordinate 19,799, forward strand.
AATATTGGCACCCGGCTGGTGATAATGGAGGTGCTATCCAGCTCCTGCAATTCGCGGATCTCCGGCGCTGCGGTCAGCAACACCTGGTTAATCCGTGTGTTTTTAATAATTGAATCAACGGGTTTACCTATCACCTGTGTTCCACTCAAGCCGAAAATCTTTTCTGCACTGCGGTTAAACACCTGAATTTCATTATTTTCATTGGTGACAATGATGCCTTCCGTAATGGACGACAAAATGATCTCCAGCCTGGCGGTATCCTGCGCTTTGCGTTTCGTTGTTTCCACTATCGCCAGCGCTTCACGCAGCGCGCTGTTCACCGATTCGATACCGTTTTCGATCAGGATGCCCTGCATCGCATATTGCCTCGCGCTATCGGTGACCGGAAAACCGCCGGTCACTGTGGTATAGCGGCGCTGCCGACACTGCTCCAGTTTTTCGGTCATATCGGTGTGCGATAAAAAAACAAATTCATCGATGGTGATATTCAGCGCCTGCGCAATAAGTAATACATCCGTTAAGTAGGTCTGGTAATTAAAAAAGGCAATATGCTGCGGATGATTTTTCAGCGGAATCAGCGATTTCAGTAAGTCGGCGGTCGATGTCAGTATTTTAACTACCGGAATTCGCGTTGATTTTTCAATATATTCCGCGGTCCCTCCCCGGCTCAGAATAACATCATAATACTCTGCATCAAGATTTCTGGCGATGTTGGCCGCTTTATCGAGGCTGCCATGATAAACGTGGCAGTTAAAAATACCCGTACATTGTTCAGTGACTATTTCGCCCAGTTGCGGGTAAGGTGTAATTAATGCAAGGTTTGGCAGAGAATTCTTGTTCATGGTGATAATTTTCAATGTTGTCGTTTTATTAAACCAATATCACAGTTGATATTTCTAACACAATTGATATTGAACCTGACGCAGTGTTTTTTATTTACCTCAATTAAAAACATTAAAATTCATAGTGTTAACTTATTTCCTTTCCGTTTTGTTTTTTGGCATGCCGATTGATTAATAACCCCTGTGTGAAGCGAATGCTTCCGCAAATGATATTTTAATCTTACAAGGAAAAGGCATGAATAATAAGTCTGGTGTATTAAGTGGTGTACGCGTTCTCGATCTCACTCGCGTCCTTGCCGGTCCTTACTGCGGAATGATGTTAGCCGATTTTGGCGCTGACGTGATTAAAATTGAATTACCGGGTAAAGGCGATGATGCCCGCGCAAACGCGCCACAAATAAATGGTGAAAGCGCCTATTTTATGAATCTTAATCGCAATAAACGCGGTATTACGCTCAATCTCAAGTCTGAGCAAGGGCGTAATATTTTTCTGGAAATGGTGCGCAACAGCGATATTGTGCTGGAAAATTACCGGCCGGGCGTGATGGAAAAACTCGGCCTTGGTTATGAAGATCTGCGCAAGGTGAATCCAGCCATTATTTATGGTGCGGTGTCGGGTTTCGGCCACACCGGGCCGTACGCTAAACGCGCGGGATACGACATTATCGGTCAGGCGATGAGCGGACTGATGAGCACCACGGGCTGGCCCGATGCGCCACCAACCCGCACCGGCACAGCGATTGCCGATGTGGTAGGCGGTATGAGCTGCGCCATCGGCGTCCTTGCCGCCTACGCCAACCGCCTGAAAACCGGCGTCGGCGACAAAGTGGATATCGCGCTGGTTGATGCGATGGTCTCGTCACTGGAGATCATCAATATTATCTACCTGAATACCGGACGCATTCCGACGCGTATCGGAAACCGTTATGAAGCGATTTATCCTTATGATTCATTTCAGGCGCAGGACGGTTACGTCATCATCGCCTGCGGCAACGACAAGCTGTTTGGCCTGCTGAAACAGACGCTGAAAATCAGCGAACTGGAAGATGCCAGATTCAGCACCAATATCGCGCGTGTTACCCACCATGCTGAACTGAAAGCCATCCTTGAGCGCTGGACCGGCGAACACCCGATTGACCAGATCGTTGAGCTGCTGCTGGCGGCAGGTATTCCCGCCGCACCAATCAATACTATCGACCGCGTTACTCAGGATCCGCATATTGCCGGGGCGCGTGAAATGTTTGTCGATATTGAACATCCGGTAGCCGGGAAAATTACCATGACCGGTAATCAGGTTAAATTCTCCAACAATAAAACTTCTATCAGAATGCCTGCGCCGACGCTGGGCCAGCACAACCACGAAATATTAAAAGAACTGCTTAATTATTCCGATGCGGAAATAGAGCAGCTTATCAACGATGGAATTCTGTAAGGCCAACACCATGGAAAAAATTATTCATCTTACTGAAGTCGGGCCGCGAGACGGCTTCCAGAATATTAAGCAACCGATTCCAACCGAACTGAAAATTCGTATTATCGATCAACTGATCGCCGCCGGTGCGAAAAACATCGAAATAACCTCGATGGTCAGCCCGAAAGCGATCCCGCAAATGTCGGATGCGAAACAGGTCATTGCACATGTGCTTGAAAAGCACCCAACGATAACGCCATGGGTGCTGGTGCCAAATAGCCGGGGAGCGCAATTAGCGGTGGAGAATCACATCTCGCATGTGAATTATGTTATTTCCGTTAGCCCGGCGCATAACAGCGCCAATATTAACCGTACGCACCAACAATCGCTGGATGAGTTGGCCGCCATTCGCCAGGCGCATCCGGCTCTGGAGATTTCGTTGTCGCTGGCCACCGCGTTTGGCTGCCCTTTTATCGGCGCTACCAGCACTGACACGCTGCTGGAGATGATCCGTTTCGCCGGAGATCTTGGCATTCACCACATTACGCTGTGCGACACCATCGGCGTGGCAAATCCCTGGCAAACCGCAGATCTCCTGCAACGCGTCAGCGCCCGGTTCCCGCATCTCGACATCGGCCTGCATATGCATAACACGCACGGTATGGCGCTGGCCAACATGGTGGCTGGTCTGCAAAACGGCGTGACGCGTTTTGAAACGGCGGTTGGTGGTCTTGGCGGTTGTCCCTTCGCGCCGGGCGCTGCCGGAAATGCCGCGACGGAAGATGCAGTAAATATGTTTTCCCGCATGGGGTTCGATTGCGGAATATCACTCGATGCGCTGCTGGAGGTTTCTGCATTAATTCGTGAGTCCATTGAACCCGCGTTATTAAGCAGTTTATCGCGCGCCCGAACTTACCGTGAATTTGCTTTTTACAATCCGCAATGCTGAATTCTCCGGAAATGAAATATGAAAAATAATATGGATAAACCCACCATGACGCATTACCGGTGGTGGGTAATGAGCTTTATCTTTGTTACCTACACCGTAGCGAATGCCGATCGGGCAAATATTGGTTTTGCCCTGCCTTTTATTCAGGAGGAATTTAATCTCTCCAATACCCTGGCCGGGTTATTAATTAGTTTGTTCTTTGCTGGCTATGCGCTGTTTCAAATCCCGGCCGGGTATGTGATTAAAAAATATGGTATGCGTAATGCGTTTGCGCTCGGCATGTTTCTGACCTCCATTTTTACCGCCTTAATGGGCGTGGTGAATAATGTGCTGGTGCTGAAATTGCTGCGTTTCTTTGTGGGCGTCAGCGAAGCGCCGGTGGTTATTGGCTCGACAGCGACCATTAATCAGTGGTTTCCGGCGAAAGAAAAAGGCACCGCCACCGGCCTGTTTCTCGCCGGTTCAAAGTTTGGCCCGCTGATTGTTCCCGCCCTCTGCGCGTGGATCATCATGACGTGGGGCTGGCGCTATATCTTTGTCTTTTTCGCCATTCCCGGGATTTTGTTGTCCATCTTCTGGTATTGCATGGTGCGCAACAAACCGGAAGAGAGCCGCTTTGTGAACGAACAGGAGGCGGCATACATTCGCGACGAGTTACCGGGTAACGCGCAACAACCTGGGGAGGCGCCGCAGAAAGCCCGCTTTCGCTACTGCTGGCTGGACACCCTGATCCGTACCCGCCAGGTGGAGGAACTCACCACTTCGAAGCAGGTGTTCCGGTGCTGGGATATTTACGGCGTGGCATTAGGCTACTTCTCGATGGTCGGCATTGTCAGCGTGCTGATGTCGTGGCTGCCGAAATATTTGATCACCGAACGTGGCTTCGATCTTACCAGTTCCGCCGCGCTGGCCGCCGCGCCTTTCCTCGGTACCGTGCTGGGCAATTTTCTCGGCGGTGTGCTTTCAGACCGGGTGCTGAATAAAAGACGTAAGCCGCTGATGTTGCTGAGCGCAGGCGCGACGATTTTCACCATGTATTCGCTGGTGTTTGCCCCTGAAAGCAAAGCTATTCTTTCGCTGATGCTGTTTATGCTCGGATTGATGCTTTCTCTCGGTTATTCCGCCTATTCGGTGTATGCCATGGGCCGCGCCAGTAAAGAGATCTATCCCGTCGCCTACAGCGTGATCAATATGGGCGGACAACTCGGTGGCATGTGCATGCCGCTGATTGTCGGTGTCATCCTTGATCGCTGGAACTGGGATGCGGTGTTTATGACCATGACCGGCTTCTGTGTGTTGTGTTTTATGCTTGTTGCCACGGTGATTGAACCGTTACCGAAAGAGGTTACGGTGGTGCGTCGTTAAGCGTCAGGGGGCGAAAGCCCCCTTTTCAGTCTGGCCGCAACGTGCGGCAAACGCTCAGCACAAACTGCCGCAGCCAGCGGTGCGCCGGGTCCACTTCCGAACGCGGATGCCAGAGCTGCGAAACGGTGATGCCGCGAGTTTTGACCGGCAGTTCAAACACGTAAAGCCCCTCGCTTGTCGCCTTATTCATCAGAAACGAGGCCGGAACCAGCGCAATCAAATCCGTGGCGCGCGCTACCGCCAGCGCGGCCGGAAAGCCCGGCACCACGGCGGCGATGTTGCGATTCAGCCCGGCATCGGCCAGCGCTTCATCCACCGGTCCGATCAGCAGCCCGCGCCGTGAGGCGATAACGTGCGCAAACGAGACATACTGTTCGGCGCTCACTGCCTGCTGCTGCGCCAGCGGATGGCCGCTTCTGACGACGCCGACAAAACGATCGCGAAACAGCGCCTGTACGCGGATTTCCGGCCCCATTTCCCCCAGCACGCCAATCTCCAGATCGACCCGCCCTTCGCGCAGCGGTTTATCGCTTTTCTCCGCTTTCGGCGTAAAGCGCAGCGTTACGCCAGGCGCAATGGCAGCGGCTTGCGCAATCAGCGCCGGGCCAAAGGCTTCAACAAAACCGTCGTTGGCACGCAGCGTAAACATCTGTCGCAGGCTGGCAATGTCCAGTACTGGCGTTGCCGGGCGCAATACCGCCCGCGCTTCGAAAACGGCGTTTTGCGTGCGTTCGCGGATTGCTTCGGCATAAGGCGTCAGCACCATCGTACGCCCTGCCCGCACCAACAGCGGATCGCCGGTGGTTTCCCGCAAGCGGCTCAGCGTGCGGCTCATCGCCGATGCGCTCAGCCCCAGTCTTTTCGCGGCGGCGGCAACGCTTCTTTCGGCCAGCAGAACATCCAGCGCAAACAGCAGATTCAGATCCGGTTGTGTCATAGCGGGTTGTTTCCCATAGAGATTAAGCAGATATGGCGTTTTCTGCACTGTATCAATGCAACTGCTGCGTCTTCCGCCATGTATCCCGCGAAAGTAGAGTTAATGCAAGCACAACTTATCCTGAGGTAATGATGGAATTGTTTACAGACCTGCCGGGCGACGAAGGGTTAGCGGGTCGTCAGCGCGCGCTGGCGCTGATTGCACTGATGACCAGCACCACGATGGCCGTTTTTGATGGCGCGATGGTGAATATTGCCCTGCCGCAAATCGCGTGTGCGCTGCATGTCTCCGCCGGGGACGCCGTCTGGGTAGCGAATGGCTATCTGCTTTCTGCCGCCATGACGCTGGCTATTTTTGCTGCGCTGGCCGCACGTACGGGGTTTCGCACGCTGTTTGCCAGCGGGTTACTGCTGTTTACGCTGGCGTCGCTGGGGTGCGCGTTATCCCCATCACTGCCAGCGCTGGTGACCATGCGCGTACTGCAAGGGATTGGTGGTGCGGCCACGCTCAGTATTGCACCGGCGATCCTGCGTTCAATTTTTCCCACGCGTCTGCTGGGGCGCATTCTCGGCATCAACGCCCTGCTGATCGCCACCAGCACGGCTGTTGCGCCAGTCATTGGCGGCGCTCTGCTGAGCGAGCTGGGCTGGCAATGGTTATTTGCCATCAATATTCCGCTGGGCGCTATTGCACTGGCATTTGCCCTGCGCGTCATTCCGGGAAAAACCGCCAGCGTCAGCGGGCCGTTTGATGTGCAGGGCGCGCTGTTCTCGGCGTTGATGCTGGGAGCGGCCATCATGGCGTCGACGGCCACATCCTGGACGGGCATGGCCTGTGCTGCGATCGCGGTGGCGAGCGGGCTGGCATTTGTGCGCCGTCAACAGCGGGCACCGCAACCGTTGTTGCCGCTGGGCCTCTTTGCATCGCCCCGCTTCTCCCTCGCGGCGCTCACCTCGCTGGCCTCTTTTATCAGCCAGGGTGTGACCTTTGTCGCGCTGCCGTTTCTCTTTCAGAATGTTTATGGCTACAGCGCTTTTACCTCGGCTTTGCTGTTTACCGCCTGGCCGGTCGGCATCATTCTGGTGGCGCCGCATGCCGGGCGGCTGGCAGATCGCTATGCGCCCGCAAAGATTGCCACTGCCGGGTTATTGCTGTTCGCCGTTGGGTTGCTGCTGCTGGCGTTGCTACCGCAAAATGCAGCTGCGTGGGATATCAGCCTGCGCGGGCTGATCTGCGGGATGGGCTTCGGCTGTTTTCAAAGTCCGAATAACCGGGAGATGCTCGCCAGCGCCTCACGCGAGCACAGCGGTTATGCCTCCGGCGTGTTAGCCATTGTGCGCACCTTTGGACAGTGTCTTGGCGCGGCGTTGGTGGGCGTAATGCTGGCACTCTGCTCGCCAACGCAGGAAGCGCTGGCGATACGGCTGGGGTTGTGGCTGGCGATGATGGCGACGCTGCTGGCAATCGCCTTCAGTCTGAGCCGCCTGCGTCGGTTGCCGAATCAGGCCGTGCGCTGAGCCAGCCAGATCGTGTGGCCGGTACAGTCGGGATCTTCCGCCCGCATCTCCAGCACGCTAAAGCCAATTGCCGCCAGTTGTTGCCGGTACTCTTCAGGCGCGAGGCTGGCGTGAAACAGCGGTTCGCCCTCAAATTGCCCGATGGCGATACCGTCATCCGGCCCGCTGGTAAACATCAGCACGCTGCCGGGATGGCTGTGGCGGGCAAAGCGGGCAAACATACTGCGCTGATCGTCCTGCGTAAGATGAAAAAAGCTGTCCCAGGCGATCAGGCCGTCGAAGGTTTCCCCCAGCGCAAGCTGGCGCATATCCTGATGAAGCCAGCGCGCAGACGGAAAAGTCTGCCGGGCCCTTTCCAGAATCGCTGGCGCGCCGTCCACTTCGGTCAGATGAAATCCCTGGGCGATAAACCATGCGGCGATCGGTTGACCATTGCCGCAGCCAATATCCAGAATCCGTCCATTGCCCGGTAAGCGCGCGGCGAATTTCTCCAGCCAGCTTTTTTCAAACAGTGTTTGCGAACGTTGCTGCGCGAACGCAGCGGCGTGACGTTGATAGAGGGAAAGAATGGCGCTGGCGGGCGCAGAGCGACTCATGCCAGCATCCCTTTTAGCTTCGCCAGCAGATACGCGGTAACCGAGGTGGCGTCGCTGACTGCGCCGTCGGCGATCAGCGCTTCAAATTCGCGCAGCGTTATTTTACGCGCCGTCAGGCCGACTTCTTCCGGATCCAGCGAGGTCTGATGCTGGGTCAGATCTTCAGCGAGGAAGATATAGTAGCCCTGGCTGGAGTAGCCCTGCGCCAGTTTCTGATAGCCGACATGGCGCATACGTCCGGCCACCAGCCCAGTCTCCTCCTGGAGTTCCCCGGCGGCGACGCGCAGCGGATCTTCGTCAGGCGCGCACTCCCACGATCCCTGCGGCAGTTCGAGGGTGCGTTTGCCAATCGGGTAACGGTACTGCTCAACGACGTACAGCGCATCGTCCTCGCGGGCAATAATCACCACGAAGTCGGGTTTCTCCACCACGGAATAGATCCCTTCATTGCCGTCGGCGCGCAGAATACGGTCTTCACGCAGGCGCATCCATTTATTGCGGTAAACTTCGGTGCTGGCGAGGGTTTTGATGTCGGACATCATTATTCTCCTGGGATGAGTTCGCATTCCATATCGAAGCAGCGCTCCTTTGCTGGTATTGATATTTACCATATCAATACCAGCCCGCGCTGTGCTCGGTTTTTTTCGCCCGGAATATTCAGGGAAAGGCGTCGGCCAGAGAATACCGCACCGAATAAAAAAGGAGATGGCATCTGAAGTTACCATCTCCTTCGGGGTTACATCTGGCGGCAATCAGGGAATGAGATCACAGTTGCAGGCAGCGCCGCCTTCACCGGCCAGGCAAAGGATATGACACACCTCGTTCCAGTCCGGTTCGCTGCTCCTTTCCGGGGGCGCTGCCGCGATATTCATCGATAATCCAAACAACAGCATTGAGAGTAATGCGTTGAATCTCATCATAATACATCTCCTTTTGTATTACGGGCTTTATGGTGCCCTTTGAAAACTAACATGGAACCGCAGCCGGAAAACATTATGGCTATCCGATTCGCTGCGTTTTGCGCCGTACTGGCGTAAGGGAAGTGAAAGTAAGATTAATCTGATTTTTAGCGTTGAAATGGTTAAGCAAGGGATGGTTACGTTGGTTGACAGTAATGTCATTTAAGCAACATTTAGTTAAACGATATGCAACATTCAATGCCTTAGCGCAAATTTCATTCGAAAGTCGCGCTGAGAAACGATGCCGTCAACCGGAGTGAAAAATCGCTGTTTACCTGAATAAAAATCACACAGTTTGTAAGGAAATTCTCGTCATTTCATCCGGTTAAAAATTATGTTATCAGTATCAGCTTGCAAAGTGAAAGACGTGCATTTTCAGGCTCGTCGCCCCTGTGAGGCCGAAAGATGATGGAACCTGTCGTTTATGTTGTCGATGATGATAATGCCGTCAGAAAATCAATTGTCCGGCTGTTGGCATCCGAAGGTTACCGCGCCATCGACTTCGCGTCCGCGGAGTCATTTCTCTCTCATCCCCTTGTCGGCGTTCCGGCCTGTTTGATCCTTGATTTAAACATGCCGGTGGTGAATGGTTTTGATGTTGCCAGCGCGTTAAAAGATCGCGGACGCGAGCTGCCAATTATCTTTCTGACGGGATTTGGCACCATTCCGCTAACCGTTCAGGCAATGAAAGCCGGCGCGCGTGAGTTTCTGACCAAACCGGTGGAGCCGGAGCGTTTGCTGGCTGCGGTGGCGGATGCCCTGAAAGGCGCCGAGCAGGAGTTTGAGCAGCAACAGGCGAACTTCGCTCTCAAACAGCGTCACCTCTCTTTAACGCCGCGCGAACAGGAAGTGTTTGAACTGGCGATCAGCGGCTTGCTGAATAAGCAGATCGCCGCCGAGCTGGGCGTCAGCGAAATCACCGTCAAAGTGCATCGCCGCCGGGTGATGGACAAAATGCAGGCCCGCTCGCTGGCGGATCTGGTGCATGCCGCCGGAAGCCTGCAAATCGCCAAATCGCGCAGCCGTTAATCGCTGGCGGGCACGGTAAAGGAGAACAGACTGCCAAACGGCGTTCTTGCCTGCGCCGTCAGTTTTCCCTGATGCCGTTCAATAATGGTGTGACTGATGGTCAGCCCCATCCCCATGCCCTGCGCTTTGGTGGTGTAGAACGATTCAAACAGCCGAGCCTGTACTTCGGCATCCATTCCGCTGCCGGTATCGGCAATCGCACACAGCAGTTCACCCGGCTGCGGGTTCTGCGTGTTGAGCGTCAGCACCCGCGGGCGCGAATCCACCTCGGCCATCGCTTCAATGGCATTCATCACCAGGTTCAGCAGCACCTGCTGGATCTGCACGCTGTCGCCGCAAAACAGGCTGTTAGCGGCCTGCAACCGGTAATCGACAGCAATATGCCGCCGCTCCAGTTCGCTGCGCGACAGGGTCAGAATATGGTGCAGCAGCGCGTGCAGATCGAGGCGTTCAAACACCGGCGGCTGGCGGCGCGTCAGTGATTGCAGGCTGCGGATCACCTCGCCTGCGCGCTGCCCTTCGCTAATAATTTCCTCCAGTCCGGTACGAACGTTTTCAATCGGCAGCGGATCGCGGTTAAGCCAGCGCAGGCTGGCACCCGCGTTGGAGACAATCGACATCAGCGGCTGGTTAATCTCATGGGCAATCGACGAAGTCAGTTGCCCGACGGTGGTTGCCCGCGAAACGCGCGCCAGTTCGGCCTGCGCCACGCGTACCGCATCTTCATTTTGCCGTTGGGCGGTGATATCGGTGATGGTGCCAAAATATTCATGCACCGTTTCACCGCTGGCCGCCACCGGATCGCCAATACCGAGAATATAACGCACCTCGCCGTCGACGCGGATAATACGGAACTCCGCCTGCATGGTTAACCCCTGCGCGACGCTGCGGGTCACCAGCGCGCTGATGTGCGCATGGTCGTCAGGATGCACATAGGTGAGAAACTCTGCCATCGAGATCAGCTTGCGTTTCTCCGGTAGCCCCAGGATGCGCGCATACTCATCCGACATGTGCATCAGATCCTGCTCCAGCTCCCAGCGCCAGGTTCCGGTATGGCTGATCTGCTCGCCGAGCATCAGCGAGGTCTGGCTGGCGCGCAGCTCTTTTTCCACCCGGCGGCGCTGAATATTCTCCTCCAGCAGTTCGGCGTACAGACGCGCCGTTTCCAGCGAAACCGCCGCATGCGCGCCAAGCAGGTTCACCACGCGGGAGTGCCCGGCGGTAAACACGTCCGGCATCAGGCGATTCTCCAGATAGAGCGCTCCCACCAGCCGCGCCTGTTTAAACATCGGCACGCACATTACGGCCGCACCGGAGGTCAACAGATAGGGATCCTGGCTGAACGGGCTGTACTCTTCCGGCCTGCCGGTACGGATCTCCTGCCCGGTACGGATCACCGCCGCCAGCACCGACAGTGGTAAATCCGTTGCCAGCGGCGTTTCATTCAGCATCTGCACACGCACCCCTTCGTTGCTGGTGTGCGCGCTGGCTTCAATCAATGGGATAGTGTCATCCAGCACGCGGATTAACAGGCCGCGCTGTGCGCCCGCCCGCTCCAGCAGCATGGTCATCAGGATCTGAATCAGCCGCTCAAGATTGATCTCTTCGGAGAGCGCGCGCGAGGCTTTGATGATGCTTTGCAGATCGCGAATTTCATCATTTTGCGCAAACGCAATGGTGTCATACGGTGTGTTGGCCGCCTTCGCGACAAGGTGCGGGTGCGTCTGTTCGAGCTGGCGCACTTTGCCGTGCGCGCCAACGCGGCCCCAGGCGGCTATCGCCCCGCGAAACCAGGCATCGGCAATGGTTGGATAACCGCAGGTGCGGGCAAACTGCCCGGCCAGTTCGTGCACCAGCGCGTTGCTCGGGTTAAAGCCCGCTTCGCGCGACAGCTTGATGGCTTTCTCATACTGACCAATGGCGATACTGTTCATCCCGTCGAGCCGCACGATCTCGGCGTACAGCAGCGCCTCTTTGTCGCTGAAGGTCGATGGATTGAGCCGCGCCCAGCGCGCGATCGGGTTGTAGTGCTGATTAAGCCGCTGGCGGTGCGCGGCGGAAAAGGTGTCCGGTGTCAGTTGCATCGACAGCGACAGCGCGCTGTAGAGATGGTAATCGAGCAGGTTGACGTGTCCCGGCGCGGCCCAGGCGAAACGTCCCGCTGCCAGCAGGCTGCTTTCCGCCTGCGCATATTCACCGGCAAAAAAGTGCGCCATTCCGCGATAAAGCCAGAACCAGAACAGCATGGGCGACGGCGGCGTTGCCGGTAACAGTGATTCCGGCAACACCGCTTTACCGCTAAACACCGGCTGGGGTGTTCGCAGGTATTCAACAAAGTGACGTTGTAACAGAAGAATGGTGTCCATATCCGAAAAACGCGTCTCGTGTAGGAACGCCAGCCCGCGTTCTATATGGCTCAGTACCACATCAAGCGGGTCGCCGCAGACCAGGCTGTTGGTGATCTCACGAAAGGAAGCGAAACAGGCAATGGTGAGATCGCCATGTGCAACCGCAGCGGTGAAACAGTTTTTGGCGCACTGGACGGTATACGACAACGGCTGGATCCAGACGCTGCTGCGCCCCAGCGCCACCAGGGTTTTGGCGGCGTAATCATGAAAACCGTGGCGCGTGACCAGATCCTGCGCCAGCGTGCCGTAGCGAAAGCCCTGCTCATACTCGCCATAACGCTCGCCGATCATTACGCCAAACCACGCCAGCGCGACGGTGGATGCGCCCGTCAGCCCGCGCTCCAGCGTCAGTTGCAGTATCCGGCAGAGCAGCAGGAAATGCAGGCGCGGACAGATAAAACTGGCGTACAGACTGGCGCTTCCCAACAGGTTCATCAGCACATCCGTTTCGCGGTGGTTCATGCGCGGCAATGCCATAAACGCGCTGACGGGGTGCGTTCCGATAAGGGATGAAATCTCCTGCCAGGCGTCGTCGCACTCGGCGTCGTCCGGCTGGCGGCTCACGTGAATACCGAACACGGAGAGCCAGCCCAGCGTGGTGTCGAGCGCCTGTGGATAGCTGGAGCGGCGGATATGCACTTCCGCCAGTACGCTGGCGGCATGGGCTTTTTCCACCAGCCCGCCCGGCGAGGCCAGCAGCGTTTCGCACAACGTGCGCGCGGTAGCGAGATGGCCCAGCAGAAGCTCGCACTCTGCCCGCTGTAAATCGAGCGCAAAGAGATCGCCGCTGTCGGCGCCGAGCGCGCGTGCGGTCTGTAAATAGCCCAGCGCAGAAGCGTAATCCCCGCTGCGTTTGGCCTGCCGGGCGGCTAGAGCGCAAAGTTCGCTGAACTTCTGCCGCTGTGGCGCAGACTGGATACTGTCGATCGCCGCCGTGACATGGTGGATGGTGCGAAACAGGATCTCGTTACCTGGGGTTTGTCGCGCTTCATCGGCCAGCAGGCTGGCGGCCCGCAGATGTAACTGACAGCACACGGACGAAGGCAGCAAGGCGCTTGCGGCCTGATAAATGCGCTCATGGGTAAAGGCGTATTCGTCGGCGTTGAGGGTAATTAACTGCACGGACACCGCCGGATGCAGGTGCAAACGTATCTCGCCAGGCGCCCTCTCCAGTATGCGGCTTGCCAGTAACACCCCGCCTGCGCTGCCAAGGCAGGCCAGATGAGCGAGCAGCGTACGGGTCTCATCCGGCATCTGTTCCAGTTGTTGCAGCACCAGGCTAATGACGTTTTCGCTGTAGTAACGGGCGTGGATCGCGGCCAGATCGTAGTGCCAGCGCCCCTGATAGCTGTTATGACTCACCAGTCCGTCTTCGACGATGCGTTTAAAAAATTCATGGGCAAACAGCGGATTACCGCCGGTTTTTTCATGGATCAGTTTTGCCAGATCGACGGTCGATGCCGCACGGGTCTGAAAAACGATCGCCAGCCAGCGCGCCACGGCTTTGGCGGAGAGCGGTTGCGGCTCGCACGCCGTTGTTCGCCTGGCGGCGCTGCGCAGCCGTGCGAGTGCGGTGGCAAACGTCTCATCCCCAAGCGACGGCAGATCGCGGTGCGATACCACCATCAGTAGCGGCAAGGCGTGGCTCTGCTGCAACAGATACTCCAGCAGTTGCAGGCTGGCGTCATCGATCCAGTGCAGATTATCGATCAATATCACCAGCGGGCAGCCGGGCGAGGCAAACACACTCACCAGGCGCAACACCATATGATGAAAGCGCGCGCGGGCATCCAGCGTGACGCTGTCAACGAAAGGCGCGGGTTTACTCTCCAGCAGCAGGCCCAGTTCCGGCGCGAGGCTTACCGCCAGCCCTTCATACCCGGCCAGCGCGACGGAGAGCCGCGATTTCCAGCGCGCCACCTCTTCGGCGGGCAGCCCCAGCAAATGCAGCGCCAGCGAGCGAAACGCCGCCGTTAGCGCGCCAAGCGGCAGCACGGAGTTGTACTGCTCCACTTTGCCGAGCGCGATCAGCGTCGGGCGTTGCAGAAACAGTTTCAGCGCTGAGGCCATCAACGAAGATTTACCCATTCCGGATGGGCCGCTGAGGGTGACCAGCATCTGTTTGCCGCTGTGGTTGACCTCTTCCAGCGCAGCAACCAGCTCACCCGCCTGCGGATGCGCGCGGTACAACGTATTGGCAAAGTGCAGTGCCGCAGAGCGATCCTGTAAACCGGGCGTAAACGCCGGAATGCCCTGCTCCGGCGTCAGCGTTGCCTGGCAGCGGCGCAGATCGGCGATCAGGCCATCGATGGTCTGGTAGCGTTTCTCCGGCGATTTGGCCAGCAGCTTCAGCAGGATGGTCGACAGCATCGGCGGTAGCCCTTCCCGCAGGCTGTGCGGCGCGGCAGGTTCAGAGGCAATATGATGCAGCGTCCACTCTGCCTGGCCGCCTTCGGACAGATCAAACGGCAGCACGCCAGTCAGCAGTTCATACAGAACAATGCCCAGGCTGTAGAGATCGCTGCGGCTGTCAACGGCATGATGGGTGCGGGTGGTGTGTTCCGGTGACATATACGCCAGCGTGCCGCCGGAAAGCGGCAGCCAGTTTTGCGCCAGCGCTTCACTGCTGCTGGTCGCAAGGCCAAATCCACCGAGACGGCAGCGCTCGCCGCTAAGAAAAATGTTTCCCGGCTTGATATCGCCGTGAATGAGATTGCGGCGATGCATCTGGCGTAGCGGCGCGCAGATGCGTAAGGCCAGCTCCAGCCAACTGGCGATGGAAGCCATTGGCAGAGCGATCATCCGGGTGAGCGTCTCAAAAGCAAATGTCGGATAAACCAGCGCAAAACGACCATGGTATTGCGCGCTGGCGACAGGCGTGACCGCCCAGCTACTCTCCAGTTGCGCGCGCAGCGCCAGCTCATTTTTCAGCAACTGGCTGGCGCGCGGTTCGGCTTCGTCGCTGACGGCAGTGGCAAGGATAAAGGCGTCGCTGGCCCACGGGTAATGGGCATTCATCCAGGCAATGCATCCTTCCTGCGCCAGCGGCGTATAGATGGCGTCATCCTGCACAGTAAAAGGCTGTCCTGCGCTGTGTTCCCCGTTTTTTGGCCACAACGGAAGAGGTGACGCGTCGCTCATGGATTATCCTCGCTGTTGGTCAACACGCGCTGAACATATTCAAGGAGGATATCGATATCGATGGGTTTGCGCAAAAAAGCAACGGCACCGGGTTTGCCCGCGTACCGTTGCCAGGTTTCGTCGTCGTGGCCGGAGATAAAGATCACCGGCGGCGGTGCCGGGCTAAGCTGCAACCGCTCAAACAGCATTGCGCCGCTCATGCCTTTCAGTTTGAGATCCGCAATCACCAGCGCAATCGCAGGCTGCGCCGGGCCGTCGTTGAGAAACGCTTCCGCCGAGGGAAATGCTATCGTGGCGTAGCCCTCCGATTGCAGCAAATTACTCAGTCCGCTACGAACGGAAGGTTCATCATCAACAATGGCAATACGCCGGGGTTGCGTCATGCGATCTCCTCTGGCCTCAGGTATCCTGGCGCGGCGGCGAGTCTGGAGGTTCAGGCTGCGGCGCACCGCTAATTTTCGGTACACACTCATGGCGGAACCACGCCATAGTCAGCGGCTGTCGGGCCAGCAGACGGCGGGTTACCGGTACGAGTTGCTCCCCTACCAGCATGCCGAACAATCCGAGTAGAGCAACCACCGGCGGCGCGGGTGAGTGAACGCCCAGTAAAGCATAAATAACGCCAGCCAGAAGACCGACCAGGAGAGAAACGATCCAGGTTTTCATAGTCTTATCCCGCCGTTGTGTGGGTCATTAGCGTGGCGATCACGCCTTCGCCCAGCAGCATGCCGAGCAGCCCGACCAGCGCAATTGCCGGCGGCGCGGGAGAACGTACCTTCAGCAGCGCATACATCACGCCAATCAGCACGCCTGCGGCAAAGGAAATCAGTCCGATACTCATGGCAAACTCCTGCCGAAAAGGAAACTGCTGACCGGCGTATACCGGCCAGCTTGCTGCTTAGCGTGCCGGAACCGGCGCCAGCGTGCGGTGGCCCGCTTTGGCGCGGGACGGCGCTTTATGTACCATGGTGTAGGCGTAATCCACGCCCATGCCGTAGGCGCCGGAGTGCTCTTTGACAATCGCCATCACCGCGTCGTAGGTTTCACGGTGCGCCCAGTCGCGCTGCCACTCCAGCATCACCTGCTGCCAGGTTACCGGGATCACGCCCGCCTGGATCATGCGCTGCATTGCGTAATCATGCGCTTCTTTTGAGGTGCCGCCGGAGGCGTCCGCCACCATATAGATTTCATAATCGCCTTCCAGCATCGCGCACAGGGAGAAGGAGTTGTTGCACACTTCTGTCCACAGGCCGGAGACCACCACTTTGCGTTTGCCGTTGGCTGCCAGCGCATCACGCACTTTTTGATCGTCCCAGGAGTTCATGGAGGTACGTTCCAGAATGTCCTTCTCCGGGAAGACATCCAGCAGTTCCGGGTAGGTATTGCCGGAGAAACTCTCGGTTTCAACGGTGGTGATGATGGTCGGGATGTTGAACACTTTGGCGGCTTTTGCCAGCGCAACGGTGTTGTTTTTCAGCACCTGGCGGTCAATGGACTGTACGCCAAAGGCCATCTGAGGCTGATGATCGATAAAGATTAACTGACAGTTAGCCGGGGTCAGGACTTCAAGCTTTGAGGTTGTCATATTTACACCCATTAGGTTAAAGGAGCTGGAGCTACGTTCAGACAGCAAACGACAGGGCTTCGCTATCGGTGGCTGCATGGTAGGCTGCGCTCCCCCGGCCCGACTATTATCTGATGGTATAACTATCCTTTCGTATACCTATACTTTGGTACAACTGGTCTTTTCTCTGCCGCGCTTTACATAATTCATTCCAGATGCTTATCGGCTCATCCGGGCCGCCAGACTGGAGGAAGTATGGATTTGCTCGCACATGCAGAACTGATATTGCGCAATGGCCAGTTTCACACCGTTGATCGCGAAAACCCGCTCGCCGATGCGGTTGCCATCCGTGACGGAAAATTCGTTAAAGTGGGCAGTGAAGCCGAGGTGATGGCGTACCGCGGCGAACGCACACAGGTTGTCGATTTACACGGCCATACGGCGATCCCGGGCTTGAACGACTCGCACCTGCACCTGATTCGCGGCGGGCTTAACTACAACCTCGAACTGCGCTGGGAAGGCGTTCCGTCGCTGGCCGATGCGTTGCGCATGCTGAAAGAACAGGCATTGCGCACGCCGTCGCCGCAGTGGGTGCGCGTGGTCGGCGGCTGGACGGAGTTCCAGTTTGCAGAGCGCCGGATGCCGACGCTGGATGAAATCAACGACGCCGCGCCAGATACCCCGGTGTTTATTCTGCATCTCTACGATCGTGCCCTGCTCAACCGCGCCGCGCTGAAGGTGGTGGGTTATACCCGCGACACGCCGAACCCGCCGGGCGGCGAGATCCAGCGCGACAGCAACGGTAATCCGACCGGCATGCTGATTGCCCGCCCGAATGCGATGATCCTCTACGCCACGCTGGCGAAAGGGCCGAAACTGCCGCTGGAGCAGCAGGTTAACTCCACCCGCCAGTTTATGCGCGAGCTGAACCGTCTGGGGCTGACCAGCGCCATCGATGCGGGCGGCGGTTTCCAGAACTACCCGGAAGATTACGCGGTGATCGCCGAACTGCATGAGAAAAAGCAGATGACGATCCGCATCGCCTACAACCTGTTTACGCAACGTCCCGGCCATGAACTGGAAGATTTTGAGAAATGGACCGACATGCTGACGCCGGGCCAGGGCAGCGATTTCTACCGCCATAACGGCGCGGGCGAAATGCTGGTCTTCTCGGCGGCGGATTTTGAAGACTTCCTCGAACCGCGCCCGGATCTGGCACCGGGAATGGAAGAGGAGCTGGAGCGCGTAGTGCGCCACCTGGTTGAGCACCGCTGGCCGTTCCGTCTGCATGCGACTTATAACGAATCCATCAGCCGCATGCTCGACGTGTTCGAAAAAGTGAACCGCGAGATCCCGTTCAACGGCCTGCACTGGTTCTTTGATCACGCAGAAACCATTACCGAAGCCAATATCGAACGCGTAAAAGCGCTCGGCGGCGGCATCGCCGTACAGCACCGCATGGCGTTCCAGGGCGAATATTTCGCGGAGCGCTACGGCCAGCAGGCCACCAGACAGACGCCGCCGGTGGCGAAAATGCTGGAAAACGGCGTACCGGTTGGTCTGGGCACCGACGCCACCCGCGTGGCGAGCTACAACCCGTGGACGGCGCTCTACTGGCTGGTTTCCGGCCGTACCGTCGGCGGCATGCAGATGTACGATCACAGTGCCCGCCTCGATCGCGACACCGCCCTGCTGCTATGGACGCAGGGCAGCGCCTGGTTCTCCAGCGAACAGGGGAAAAAAGGCCAGATCAAAGCCGGTCAACTGGCGGATCTCGCCATTCTGAGCAAGGACTACTTCCGCGTGCCGGAAGAGGAGATCAAAGGGATTGAGTCGGTACTGACGGTGGTGGGCGGCGATATCGTCTACGCCGCCGGTCAGTTTGGCCCGCTGGCGCCGCCAGCTATTCCGGTGATGCCGGAGTGGTCGCCGGTGGTCAAAGTACCGGGTCATTATCGTAGCGCACCGCCGCAGGTGGCCCGTGTGGGCCAGGCGGCGGGTGTTCATCACTGTTCCGGCCCGTGCGGAGTTCACGTTCATCAGCACGATATCGCCCGTGGCAACGCCATGCCGGTATCGGATGAGAACGCGTTCTGGGGCGCGCTCGGCTGTAGCTGCTTTGCGTTCTGACATCATGAAAACGTCAACTGACTTTGCGCCCCGTATTGATGCGGGGCTGTTCTTCCTGCGCCTGACGGGCAGCCTGTTACTGCTGTATGTGCACGGGCTGCCGAAGGTGTTCCATTTCAGTGAAGAGCTGACACATATCGAAGATCCGTTTGGTCTCGGGCCTTATATGAGCCTGCTGCCAGCGATTTTCGCCGAGGTGATTTGCCCGCTGTTTATTATTGCTGGCGTGGCGACGCGACTGGCCTGCGTGCCCATCATCGTGGTGCTGCTGGTGGCGATGCTGGCGGTGCATCCTGACTGGTCCATTGCCGAAGGGCAATTCGGCTGGCTGCTGCTGATCATCTTTACTACGCTTTTGCTGACCGGCCCCGGAAGCTGGCGAATCCGACGGACTGCAAAAGGAGCAATTGCATGACCCAACAAAACGAACTGAAAGCAGCGGTGACAGTGTCACCAGTTCAACCTTCCGCCTCTGCGTGGCAACCGTTGCATCAGCGCGTTTTCCGCATGCTATGGATTGCGACCGTGGTCTCCAACATCGGCTCATGGATGAGCGATATCGGTGTGAACTGGACGATGCTCTCGCTGAGCGCCGATCCGCTGGCGGTGGCGCTGGTGCAGGCCGCCAGCAGCCTGCCGATGTTCCTGTTTGTCCTGCCCGCAGGCGTGCTGGCCGATATCATCGAGCGACGCAAAATTCTGCTCTTCTCGCAGGTGTGGTCGTTCTGTGCCGCTGCCGGGCTTGCCCTGCTCTCTTTTACCGGCAACGTCACGCCGGAAGTGCTGCTGGCGGCGACCTTTTTACTCAGTACCGGCGCGGCGCTCAGCTCGCCCGCTTTTCAGGCGATTGTGCCGGATCTGGTCGACAAGCAGGAGCTGAGCCCGGCAATTGCCCTCAACTCGCTGGGCATCAATATCAGCCGCGCAATCGGCCCGGCGCTCGGCGGGTTGATCCTGTCGTTTGCTGGCCCGTGGATGGTGTTCCTGCTTAATGCCCTGTCGGTGGTTGGCGTGGCGCTGGTGTTGCAGCGCTGGAAACCGCAAGCCACGGTGCAGCGCCTGCCGCCGGAGCACTTTTTCACGGCTATTCGTGGTGGCCTGCGCTACGTTCACGCCGCGCCGGTGCTGCAAAATGTGCTGGCGCGCACCGTGGCGTTCTTTCTGTTTGGCAGCGCCGGTTGGGCGATGCTGCCGCTGGTGGCGCGTCGCGAACTGGGCCTCGGCCCGGGCGGTTACGGCATTATGCTGGCCTGTATTGGCGTCGGGGCAATTTGCGGCGCGGTAGTACTGCCGAAATTGCGCAAACGGCTGAATGCCGATCGGATGATGGTGGCGGCGAGCCTGCTGTTTGCCGTCACCATGCTGGCGCTGGCGTTTATTCGTCATGTCTGGCTGCTTAATGCTTTTGAGTTTTTCACCGGCTTTTCCTGGATTGCCGTGCTCTCGACGCTGAATGTCGGCGCGCAACGCAGCGCCGCCCGCTGGGTGAAAGCGCGTGCGCTGGCGGTTTATCTGACGGTGTTCTTTGGTTCGATGACCGTCGGCAGCGCCATCTGGGGGAAACTGGCGTCGGAATTCGGCGTGGCGTGGTCGCTGTGTGCGGCAACCGTTGGCATGGTGCTGGGCGCGACGACGGTCTTACGCTGGCGGCTGGAAAAAGACGCCGCGCTGGATCTCGATATTCTCGATCCGGCAGGCGGCACGGCGAATATCACCATCCCCCACGAGCGCGGGCCGGTGATGGTGAGTTGTGAATACCGCATTGATCCGCAGGACGCCCATGAATTCACCCTTGCGATGCAGGATATGCGCCGCGTCAGACGCCGTACCGGCGCGATGGGCTGGGCGGTGTATGAAGATGCGGTACAGCCAGGTGTGTTTGTCGAAACCTGGGTGATGGGATCGTGGATAGAGCATTTACGTCAGCACGAGCGGCACACGGTAAACGATCAACGTATCCGCGAGCGCGTGCTGGCTTTTCATCAGGGCGACGAGCCGCCGGTTGTCCGGCATCTGGTTGCCCCCGCCGGGCGATAAACGGTGTTAACCCACTACTTAACAATGAGGTAAACAGATGAGCACAATCAAAACGCAGGATGGTACTCAGATTTATTACAAAGACTGGGGTGCGGGTAAGCCGGTTCTCTTCAGCCACGGCTGGCCGCTGGATGGTGATATGTGGGATAGCCAGCTTAATTTCCTCGCTGAGCGTGGTTATCGCGTTATCGCCTTTGACCGTCGCGGTTTTGGTCGTTCCGATCAACCGTGGAACGGTTACGACTACGACACCTTTGCCTCCGACATTAACGATCTGATTACCGCGCTGGATTTGCAGGGCGTGACGCTGGTGGGCTTCTCGATGGGCGGTGGCGATGTGACGCGTTACATCGGCCGCTACGGCACCTCTCGCGTAGCCGGGCTGGTACTGCTGGGCGCGGTCACGCCGATTTTCGGTAAAACCGCCGATCACCCGGAAGGCGTCGATAAGAGCGTATTCGATGGCATTAAAGAAGGCCTGCTCAAAGATCGCGCGCAGTTTATCAGTGATTTTGCTACCCCGTTCTACGGTCTGAATGCCGGGCAGAAAGTTTCTGACGGCGTACTGACGCAAACGCTGAATATCGCTCTGCTGGCGTCGCTGAAAGGTACGCTGGATTGCGTTACCGCCTTCTCCGAAACCGACTTCCGCCCGGATGTGGCGAAAGTGGATGTCCCGACGCTGGTGATCCACGGCAGCAACGATCAGATCGTACCGTTCGAAGCCACCGGTAAACTGTCAGCGCAACTGATCAAAGGTGCGGAACTGAAAGTGTACGAAAACGGCCCGCACGGCTTTGCCGTTACCCATCAGGATCAACTGAATGAAGACCTGCTGGCGTTTCTGAGCAAACTGTAACGCGTAAGGGAAAGACGAAACCGGGCCTCAGCGCCCGGTTTTTTTTACGATTTTTTGTGGAACAACTGGCTGGCGGTATCGCTCAGCACTTGCACCGCGCCACGATCGCCCTTCATCATCGACGCAATAAAAGGCTTGTTTTCATGGTCACTGAAATGTTCTCCTTGTGCGTGGATAACCGTCTTTAAAGGTAGACGATGCCAGGCGCGGCTCTGGTGGTTATCCGCTGAGCAAACGCGGGAATAAGGAAGAAACGGATGAATCTTATCGTTAAGCATGAAGTGACTGAGCAGGACCAGAGCGAGCTGTTTGCCGGTTTACGGCGTTACAACCAGCAGTTTGTGAAACTCAGCGAGTGGTCGCATCTGGCGGTCTATTTCCGCGACGACAGCGGGATAATGCAGGGAGGCGTGATCGCCCGCCAGGAGGGGGAATGGCTGAATATCCACTATCTTTGGGTGCATGAGTCGCAACGCGGTAACGGGCTGGGGCGCGAGCTAATGCTGCGGGCCATGCAGGAAGCGGTGGCGATCGGCTGTCGCCATGCGCTGGTCGATACCTTCAGCTTTCAGGCGTTGCCCTTCTACCAAAAACTGGGGTTTGCAGAGCAGATGACGCTGGCAGATTTCCCGCACAAGGGAATGCAGCGTCACTATCTGATCAAAGATCTGCAGGCCTGAACTTAATCGGCCCGGTCCTGCAAATTGTCAGGCATTGTTCCGCAGGCGTGCGCTGGAAGCCGGTAAATTTTCAGGGCTGCTGCAACAGCGCTTCGTTGGCCGCTATCGCGCGGTTACGTCCCTGCACTTTCGCCTGATAGAGCGCCTTATCCGCGCCCTCTTTCAACCGCTGCGCTTCGTCGGCGTTGAGTTCGGCGATAATGCTGTAACACCCGGCGCTGATGGTCAGCGTGCCCTGCGCGCCACCGGTTTGCTCATGCGGTATTTGGGCACCGCGTACGATGTTAACCGCCTGGCGCGCGACGAAAAGCGCCGCTTCCGGGCCGGTATCCGGCAGAATAATGGCGAATTCTTCTCCGCCGTAGCGGGCAATCAAATCGTGCGTGTTGAGCCGCAGTTTTTGCAGAATTTCACCTACCGTCCGCAGACAGTCATCGCCTGCGACATGGCCGTAATAGTCGTTATAGCGCTTGAAATAATCGATATCGATCATGATAAGCGAGACCGGTTTTTGCTTCAGCGCGGAGGCTTTCAGGCTTTTTGCTAAAAAGAGATCAAACTGCCGACGGTTAGCCAGGCCGGTCAGCCCGTCTGCCAGCGCCATCAGTTGCAGGGTGTGGTTGATACTGGTCAGCTCATCACGCAGTTCGGCAAGTTCGTTCTGGTTGCGAACGTTCATGCGCACCTGGCGGAAAATAATCGCCCCCATCAGCAGCGTGCCCAGCAGCAGCATGGCATTCAGCACCAGATCCGGCAGGCTCTCTTTCAGCCAGGTCGCCCACAGCGCCGGTTTGTCATACCCTGCGGCCACCACCAGCGGATAGCGTTCCAGCCGCGCAAACCCGTAAATGCGCTCAACATGGTCCAGCGCGGAAACCCAGGTGCCGTTGCCGCGATCTTTTTTCTCCAGTTCCTGCGTAAACAGCGGGCTGGCAGAGAGGTTACGGTTAATCACATCATCTGCAAACGGGCGCACATACAGGGTGTTGCCGTCGGTATTTAACAGCGCCAGCAGATCGCGGTTTTGCAACTCAAAATAGCTGTAAAAATGGCGGAAATAGTCGAGTTTCACCGTTGCCAACAGCACGCCGGCAAAACCGCCCGCGCTGTCACTGATACGTAAAGAAACCGGGATCACCAGATCGCCGGTCGAACGGCTGCGGATCACATGCCCGATATGAATACTGCCGTGGGCGTTACGCCGGTGATAGAGAAAGTATTCGCGGTCACTGTTGTTGGACAGTGGCGAAATTTTGCCAAACGACGTGGCGATCATATTGCCCAGCGGATCGTAAACCATGAATCCATGCAGTTGCGGAAGGTGCTGCTGGAGTTCGGACAGATAGTTATTGAACTGATGGTTATTGATGTCGTTGATGCCCGTGGCGGGCAGGTTGCGCCTGATGTCCCGCAGAGCCATTTCTGCCTGCAGAAACGTGTCTTCCGCCTGGCGCGCCTGCGAAACCGATAAGTTAATGGCGTCACGTTCGGCATCCGCCACTTCCTTTTGCCATGAACGGGTCAGTGTCCATGTGCTGGTTGCGATACCCGCCACCAGCAGCGCAACCATACAGAATGTAATACTACGACCGAGGGAAGAGTTGAGCGCCAGCCCACGTGCAACCCGTTTCCTGAAATTCATCGTCTCCCCTTCATCACGTCTCCTGATATGCAATTAATCATAGAAGCACGATGATTTATAAACCAAATAACTCAGACTTTTTTGCGGCTCGTCAGCGACGGCGAGATGCGTTGGGGCCAGTTGATGGGGGAAACGCCATTGAGTACCGGGCGGGCAAACAGGAATCCCTGGAAGCGTTGAACGCCCACCGCTTCCAGCCAGCACCACTCTTCGATTTTTTCGACGCCTTCAGCCACCACGGTGATTTGCAGTTCGGCGCAGCAATCGAGAATCGCTTTCACAATCGCCTGCTTCGGGCCGTGCAGATGAATGTCGGTGACAATGGTGCGGTCGATTTTGAGTTTGTCGGGCTGGAATTTTGCCAGCAGCGACAGCCCGGCGAAACCGGAACCAAAATCATCAATCGCCAGGCCAATTCCGGCGGCGCGAAGCTGGCGAATGGCCCAGGTGAACTCTTCGTAGCCGGAAATCACCTCATCTTCCGTCACTTCCACGATGATTTGTCCGGGATTGAGATGATTGCGGGTGATGTGGTTGAGCAGAATGTCCACCGCGCCGGGAATTTTCACCAGCGACATCGGTAACAAATTGATGGCCACTTTGTGGTTGCCAATGCCCAGGCGCCTGGCCATCGCCAGCGCCCAGCCCTTGGAAGCGAGATCCGCTTCATGCAGCTTGTTGGGCGCAATGGTGGCGAAATACTCCTGCGGACTGCCGCCGTTCGGCCCGCGGATCAGCGCTTCCAGCGAAGAGATATTGCCGCGCAGCGGTTCAATGATCGGCTGAAAAGCGAACTGGCACGGCTGGCCTTCAGTAATCGGCGCGCTGGCGTTGTCGAACGGTGGTTTTTTTATGGTGAAAGACCACTGCTCCGGCCCGGTATTGCGTACCCCGCCATTGCTTTTCGGCGAGGCGATAAAATTGCGGATAAATTTGTAAACCCGATCGTTGCTCGCCAATTGATACTTCAGCGTGCCAAAACGCAGAATCGCGCGCAGCACGGCGGGCGCTGTCATAGCGCAGAGATCAAACAGCATCATGCCGCGATCGACAAACCGGCGGCGCGGCGCATAATCACGCAATAATTCAACCACATTGCTGTGGCGGGTATCCCGGTTTATGCGCTCATAGACCACATTTACTGCGGCCAGCGGCCCTTCAAGAACCTGTAAGAAATGATCGCCATCGAACAGTAAAATCCCCGTGACCTGCAACTGAGAATTGCGCAGATTTGCTCGCTCGACAAGTGACGTCAGCTGAGAGGGATCTAATGTGCAATTCAGGCGGCTACGGTAAATCAAAGTCGCTAACACAAGAAGTTACCCTCAGAATGCCTGGAAAAAAAACAATTAGATGATGCAATCTCGCGATCTTAGCAAGATTGCAAGCATTCAGTTCGTTGATTAAGGGGCATTCTGTTAGCGTTCTCGCTGGCTTAAAATGGTGAGTCGGGCACGATAACCGTTACGAATGTGTTGACAAGCTGCTTCCTGTGCGGCAAGGCGGTCCCGACGCGCCAGCGCATCAACAATCGCCTGATGCTCGCGCTTCGCCTCTTCGGCCCGTTCTTTTAGCTCGTAGGTGGTGCTGCGCAACAGTGACAAATGGATGCGCAAATTATCCAGCATTTCGTTCAGATAGGGATTGTGCGTGGCACGGTAAATCTGGCGGTGGAACATCCGGTTATGATCGTGCAGCGCTTTGCTGTCGGTGAGCGTCGCTTCGTTGTTGATCATCTCCTGCAATAGCGCAATCTCTGCGTCCGACGCGGCGGCAACCGCCAGATCCATTGCCAGACGCTCCAGCCCTTCGCGCACATCAAACAACTGGCGAAGACGTTCATAGCTGATATGCGCAATGATCAGCCCGCGTTGCGGACCGGGTTCGGCAAGACCCAGCGTTTCCAGCCGGTGCAGCGCTTCACGGATGGGCGTGCGGCTCAGGCCAAACTGTTCCGCCAGCCGCGTTTCCTGCAAACGTTCTCCGGGTTGCAGTTCACCTGCTTCAATAGCGGAAAGCAATATTTCAAAAGGCGTCAAGCCTGCGTCGCGACCCGTCGATTTCACGTTTTTAGCTCCGTTTAACTGTTCTTTATTGGCCTTAATTAAGGCTGTGCACCCTGCCGTAGCATCTTGCCACAGGAAAGGTAACGCTTTTGCTTTTTTTGTTCTGAGCTTATCTAAAAATTATCTTTTGACGTTTGCATAATGGCTGCTATGTTTATTTTATATTCATTGTATACAAATGAATTCAATATAAGACAAAACGAATTTTTGACATTTTTATTTGTAAGCCAACACCAGGGAAATCTTGTTTCACAATGACAAATAATGCAGATGGTGAACTAACCCGCGGAGAACAGCTAAGCCATTTTATCAGCCATGCTAACCAACTCACCGTGCCGCCAGCCGTGCGACATGAAGCTAAACGCGCACTGATCGATTTTCTTGGCGTCGCGCTCGGCGCCGTCAATGATGATGCGGTTAATGCGGTTCGCAAGGTGGCTAAAACATGGAATGCTTCCGGTGAATCGCGCATTTTCCTTTCCGGTACGACCACCCCCGCGCTTGCCGCACTGATTAACGCCACCATGGCGCATGCCGCCGATTACGACGATACCCACCCTGCTGGCGCCGGTCATCCGGGCGGCCCTTGCTGGTCTACCGCGCTGGCGATGGCGCAGGCGTATCCGCTGGATGAAGAGCAGGTGCTGCTGGCATTTATCGCCGGCTTTGAAGTGATGGCGAAACTCGGCGGCGGTTGGGTGCCGGGCGTCGGACGTAATCTGCAACGCCGTGGTTTTCATCCCACTTCCGTGGTTGGACGCGCCGGTGCCGCGGCCGTTGCAGCGGTAATTTTGCAGCTTTCACAAGAACAGGTGCGTAACGCGCTCGGCGCGGCAGCCACCATGATGGGCGGTTTGCAGAAATCGTCCGGCACGCACGGCAAACCCTTCCACGCCGGTAAAGCGGCGATGGATGGCATTCTTGCGGCGCAACTGGCGGCTGAGGATTTTGTCGGCGCACACCATTTTTATGAAGCGGACGGCTGGGTAAAAATCTTTATCCAGGACGGCAGCGCCGAGATCCCTCCCCTCGATTTCGGCGAAAGCTGGGAACTGCTGACCAACGGCTACAAGCTGTACGCCAGTTGTCGCGGCACGCACGCCTCCATCGAAACGGCGCGCAAAATTTATCCGCAATTACAGGGGCGGAAAATCACCCGTATCGCGGCGAAAGTTCACCCGATGGGGATGGTGAATGCCGGGATCATGAATCCCCGCACGCCGCTGGAAAGTAAATTTAGTATTCCACACTGCATCACACTCGCCCTGAGTGGTTATGCGCTGACCGACACCGATTTCACCCAGACCACGGTTGACGATCCCCGCCCGCGCGCCCTGCTGCCGCTGCTGGAAGTTGAGGCGGTGGACGGGCAATCCGCCAGCTCGGCATTTATTGATGTCTGGCTGGACGACGGTTCGGTTATCCACGCACATACTGATGTTTATCGCGGGCATGCGCAAAATCCGCTGAGCGATGAAGAGTTACGCGCCAAGTTTGACGCCCTCACCATCCCCGTCCTCGGCGCAGAACGTAGCGCTGCCCTGTATGACGCTGCCGCCCATTTTGAGCGCCCGGGTTCTCTGGCGCTGATCGCCGGACTGCTGGCTGGCGATCACTGATTCATTTTTGGTACAGGACATTATCATGACCATTGCCCGACAACTTGCCGGTAATTTGCTGGCGTTCTCCCGGCAGGCTTTCCCGCAGGCGGCGTACGCCCAGGCCCGCACCGCGATTATCGACACGCTCGGCGTGACGCTGGCCGGTGGCGTTCAGGAAGGCGCTGTGAAATTGCGCAGCGTGATTGTGCCGAGCGCTGCCAGCGGCAACAGCCGCGTATTCGGAACTGATCTGAAACTGAACGCGCTGGATGCCGCGCTGCTGAACGGCGTCTCCTCTCACCTGCTCGATTTTGATGATTCCAATTCCTGGCTGCACGGCCATATTTCCGTGGCGGTTTTGCCTGCGCTGCTGGCGCTGGCGGATGAACAGGATCTGAATGGCGATGCGGTGCTGCGCGCCTATATTACAGGCTATGAAACGGCGGTACGTATGGGCAAGGCGGTCAGCCCTTTCCAGTATCGTCATGGCTGGCACCCGACGACCACGGTCGGTGTGTTTGCAGGCGTTGCCGCCTGTGCGGTGCTCCTTGCACTGAATGAAGAGCAGACGGCCACCGCGCTGTCGATTACCGCCTCGCTGGCCGGTGGCATCAAATCCAATTTCGGCAGTGAAACCAAAGCGCTGGCGGTGGGCCAGGCGGCACGCAGCGCAGTAATGGCCTGCAAACTGGCACAAAGCGGTTTTACCGCCGGGCAACGCGCGTTTGAACAACACCAGGGGTATTTCCATGTCTACAACGGCGTGGAGAATGTGGATTCGCTGCCGCTGACCGAAAGCTGGAATGAACCGCCCTTTATTCTCGATACGGTGAAAAGCAATAATTACAAATACTTCCCCTGCTGCTACGCTATTTTGTCACCGCTTGATGGGGTGCTGGCATTGCGCGAAGAGACCGGCCTGCAACCGCACGAGGTTGAGCGGATCGCCGTGCAGGTTCACCCGATTCGTTTTCCGCATATTAATATTCCTGAGCCGGTCAATCCGCTGGCCGGAAAGTTCAGCCTGCACTACTGCGTGGCGCGGGCGTTTGTCACCGGTTTGCTGACGCTGGATGATTTTATTGATGATGCGCTGTTCGCCGATCCGGCCACGCAAACATTAATGCGCAAAGTGACGCTGGAGCGTCATGAGGAAGAGATCACCCACAGCGCGTTTGTGACGCTCACCACCACCGACGGGCGTGAGTTTACACGGCGCGTCGCCGGAGCGCGGGGCTCCAGCCCGGCCATTCCGCTACCGGATAATTTGATTGAACAGAAGTTTCTTGACTGCGCCAGCCGCGTGCTGCCGAAAGAAGCAGCGCAGGCGCTCTATCAACGCCTGCTGCACGATGATTTTCGCTAACGGGACGCAAAATGGGTCTGACGTTAATTCCACCTGAGATCACACCGCTGTTTGCGGCGGTGATGGTATTTTGCAGTTTCCTCACTTCGGCACTGACCGCGGCAATGGGATTGGGTGGCGGTACGGCCCTGCTGGCGATCATGGGGCTGGGCATGCCGGTCAGCAGCCTGATGCCGGTGCATGGTTTGGTGCAACTCGGTTCGAATCTGAGCCGGACGCTGATCCAGCGCATGTATGTCGTCTGGCCGCTGGTGCTGTGGTTTCTGCTCGGTTGCGCTGTCGGCATTGCCGTTGGCGCGCCGGTAGCTGCGGTGATCCCGGACAGCGTTGCGCGCATTGCGCTGGGGCTGTTTATTCTCTGGTCGGTGTTACGCAAACGTGGCGAACAAAAACCGCTCAGCCGTCCGTTTTTCATTATCGGCGGTGGGATCAGCAGCCTGGGCACGATGATCGTTGGCGCGACCGGGCCGATGGTGGCCGGGCTTATCAGCTCGCAAGGGTTGAAACGCCAGCCGCTGATCGCCACGCATGCCACCTGTATGGTGTTGCAACACGGGCTGAAAATTCTGGCGTTCGGGTTGATGGGGTTTGCGTGGGCCAACTGGCTACCCGTGCTGGCGGCGATGATTATCAGCGGCGCGCTTGGCACCTGGCTGGGAACGCGGGTGCTGGATAATGTGCCGGAGCGGCTGTTTCGCATTCTGTTCCGCCTGACCATGATCCTGCTGAGCGCACAGTTGCTGTGGCAAGGTGTACAGCGCTGGTAATAATTCCTTCGGCAGCGTCTGAATATGCTTTACTGAATTCGTTCTTTGCTAAATGCGTCATGGATGGCGAACATAGGTATACAAACGGACACGATAGTAAACAGTAATAAATACAGTTAATTAATCGGATAGCAACTTTTAAAAAGGATAGCCCATGCTGAAAAGAACCCATCTTGCTGCGTCAGTTCTGTTGCTGGCGCTGGGCAGTTTGTTGATGCCTGCTCAGGCGGAAAATGCCCCTGTTACAAATGGCGATACCCTGAAGAAAATCAAGGCCCGCGGTGAACTGGTTTGCGGTGTTCACCCTGCCCGTCACGGTTTTGCCGCCATCAACAGCAAAGGTCAGTGGGAAGGCCTGGATGTTGATTTCTGCCGTGCGCTGGCATCGGCGGTATTTGGCGATCCGTCAAAAGTCCGTTTCACCCCGCTGTCGACGGCGCAACGCTTTATGGCGCTGCAATCCGGCGAAGTGGACGTGCTGTCGCGTAATACGACGGCGACATTAACCAATGACGTTGCGCTGGGTATCAGCTTCGCGCCGCCTAACTTTTATACCGGCACCGGTTTTATGGTGCGTGCCAATAGCGGCGTGAAGAAAATTGAAGATCTCGACGGCGCAACCGTTTGTGTCACGCCGAGCAGCACCGAACGTAATGTGGCGCAGATTTTCGGTTCGCGCAATTTGCACTACACCCCGGTAGTTATCGAGAACAATAAAGAGTATGTGGCAGCCTATCTCTCCGGGCGCTGTGATGTGATCGCCCGCGACAAAGTGGCGCTGCCGGGTATTCTGGCGTTTGATACCGACAAGCCGCAGGATCACGTGATCCTGCCAGGAATGTACTCAAAAGAACCGCTGGCGATGGCGGTGCGTAAAGGCGACAGCCAGTGGTACGACATTGTGAAATGGGTGGTTTACGCCACTTTTGATGCCGAAGAGATGGACGTCAACCAGGGCAACGTTGACGAAAAACTGAAGTCCACCGATCCGGATGTTCAGGGTCTGCTGGGCGTGACCGGTGGTTTTGGTCAGAAACTCGGCCTCGATGACAAATGGGTGTACAACATCGTCAAACAGGTGGGCAACTACGGTGATATCTACAACCGTCATTTTGGCCCCAATAGCCCCGAACCGCTGGATCGCGATTTAAATAATCAGTGGAACAAAGGCGGCTTGCTTTACGGTTTGCCGATCCGCTAACCGCAAGGCTGCCTTCAACCGGGGGCAGCCCCTTTCACCCCGCTAAGAACAACGCTTAATGATGAAACAGTCTGACAACTCCGGTACGACGGTGATGGTGTCTGCCACGACGCAACCGGCCGCCGCGTTTCGCCTTTTCACCTTTTTCGGCGGCAAAACCGTACGTAGCTGGTGCTATCAGCTGCTGCTGGCGCTGCTGTTAACAGGTTTTAGCTACTGGCTTTACAGCAATGTGGTGGCGAACCTGCATGCGCAGCGCATTGCTACCGGTTTTGGTTTTTTGCACCAGAGCGCGCAGTTCGCCATTGGCGAAACGCTGATTAGCTACACGCCGCAGGACAGTTACGCCCGCGCGCTCGCCGTCGGCCTGCTCAATACCCTGTATGTGACGCTGTGCGGCATTGTGCTGGCAACCGTGCTGGGGTTTATCGTCGGCATTGGCCGCGTCTCGAAAAACTGGCTGCTGGTGAAAATCTCGGTCACCTACGTTGAAATGTTGCGTAATGTGCCGGTGATTTTGCATGTGATTTTCTGGTCGATGGTGATCCGTAACCTGCCCGCACCGCGTGATGCAATTGCGTTGCCGGGCGGCTTCTTAACCAATCGTGGATTAACCTTTACCGTGCCGGCCGCTCACAGTGGCTGGATGTGGGCTTTTGTTGCACTGCTGGTAGCCTGTGCGCTCAGTTTGCTGCTTTCGCTGGTAGCCCGCCGCTGGCGCGAGCGCCACGGCAAAATGCTGCCCACCGGGCGCATTCGGCTGGCGCTGATTATCGGCTTGCCGCTGCTGGCGTGGTGGTTGTGCGGCGCACCGCATGAGCTGAATCGTCCGGCGCTGCGCGGCTTCAATTTCCGCGGCGGGTTTAATATCACCCCGGAGTTTACTGCCCTGCTGCTTGGCATTGCGCTCTACTCATCTTCCTATATTGCCGAGATCGTTCGCGCGGGCATTCAGTCTGTGCCGAAAGGCCAACTGGAAGCGGCGCGCGCGCTGTCGTTTTCGCCGTGGCACGTAATGCGCCATGTGGTGATCCCGCAGGCGATGCGGGTGATGGTGCCGCCGCTGGCGAGTAAGTATGTCAGCCTGGCGAAGAACAGCTCGATTGCCGTGGTTATCGGCTATCCGGAACTGGCGAATATCAGCAACACCATGATGAGCCAGACCGGCCAGGCGCTGGAGGCGATCGCCATTATGATGGTGGTCTATCTCATCATCAGCGGAACGACCTCACTGCTGATGAACCTGTTTAACCGCTACGTCGCCATTAAAGAGCGCTAAGGAACCGTTATGCAAAATGCCGTGGTTTTCTGGCTGCGCCGTAATCTGTTCAGCAGCCTTGCGCAGACGGTACTGACGCTGCTGCTGTTAGCCGTAATGGGGCTGGTCGCTTCAACGCTGATCCGCTGGGGCATTATTGACGCCGTCGGTTTTCACGGCACGGCAGAACAGTGCCGGGCCGCCACCGGCGCCTGCTGGGCGGTGATTGGCGAAAAGTATCGCCCGATCCTGTTTGGTCTTTATCCCTATGATGAGCAGTGGCGCGCAGCGCTGGCGATGCTGGTGTGGTTTGTCACTGTCGGTTTATCGCTCTCGCCGATGTGTTGGCACTCGCGCTTATTGTGGCCGCTGTGGCTGGTGTCGATTGCGCTGATGTCGGTGCTGATGAGCGGCGGTATCTTCGGGCTGAAAGCGGTGCCCTCTTCTGACTGGGGCGGTTTGCCGCTCACCCTGCTGCTCTTTTCCGGCACGGTGATCATTGGTATGCCGGTTTCGGTAATCCTCGCGCTCGGACGCCGTTCGCCACTGCCGTTCCTGCGCGGCCTGTCGGTCATTTTTATTGAAGGTCTGCGCGGCGTGCCGCTGATCACCATTCTGTTTGTCGCGGTGAATGTGTTCCCGCTGTTTTTACCGGCGGGAATGGAGGTCAATAAACTGCTGCGCGTGATTATTGGTATCGCGCTGTTCTTTGCCTGTTATCAGGCGGAAGTGATCCGTGGCGGTTTACAGGCGGTGGCGCGCGGCCAGTATGAAGCCGCTGCCGTGCTGAATCTGGGTTACTGGCACACCACCACGAAAATCGTGCTGCCGCAGGCGCTGCGCATCTGCCTGCCTGCGGTGACTAACCATATTATTGCGGCAATGAAAAACTCGTCGTTTGTCATCATCATTGGGTTGTTCGATGTGCTGACTGCTACGACTGCGGCGATGCAGGATCCGCAGTGGCGTCGCTACTACATCGAAACCTACATATTCATTGGCAGTCTCTATTTAGTGTTTGGCTTTTTGCTTTCCCGTTATGCCGTGTGGGTAGAAAAACGCATTGATGCCAGCCGTAATCCTGAAGGAGTTTCCTGATGCAAGCCACTTTGCCCGCGCAAGACGCGATTATTCAATTAACCGGTGTCAGTAAATGGTACGGGAAATTTCAGGTGCTGGATGAGGTGTCGCTCAGCGTGAAAAAAGGAGAACGCGTGGTGATCTGCGGTCCTTCCGGTTCCGGGAAATCAACGCTGATCCGCTGCATTAACCGGCTGGAAGAGCACCAGAAAGGCCAGATTCTGGTGAACGGCATCGAAATGAACGACAACGTGCGCAATATCAGTCGTATCCGTCTGAGTATTGGCATGCTGTTTCAGCAGTTTAATCTGTTTCCGCACTTAAGCGTGCTGGATAACCTGACTATCGGGCCGACACTGGTGCGCAAGATGAGCCGCGCGCAGGCAACGGAACTGGCGATGCATTATCTGGAAAAAGTGCAGATTGCCAATCAGGCGCATAAGTTCCCGCTGCAACTCTCCGGCGGCCAGCAGCAGCGTGTGGCTATCGCCCGTGCACTCTGTATGCAACCGGAGATTATGCTGTTTGATGAACCCACTTCGGCGCTCGATCCGGAGATGATCAAAGAAGTGCTGGACGTGATGCTCGATCTCGCTGAGAGCGGCATGACGATGATTGTGGTCACCCATGAGATGGGGTTTGCCCGTACCGTCGCGGATAATGTGGTGCTGATGGCCGACGGTCGCATTGTTGAATCCGCCCCGCCAGAAACCTTTTTTACCCAGCCTGCGCATCCGCGTACCCGCCAGTTTCTCGACCAAATCCTTAGCCATTAATTATTGCGCGGCGGTGCTTCCGCCGTGCAGTTTCCCCATTCCCCTATTCGCCGTCTGTGTAATCCCCCTGCAAAATATAATGTTTTTTTGACTGTTGTTGAGGCAATATTTAACGAATGCTGCTGTTTTGCTGATATTTGGCTGCGCAAAAAATGTAAACACATTAGCCCGCCATGTTAATGTTTCTATTTTTCATCGCTTAATTTTAAGGCTTTTATGCATGGCTGGCTGGTAATTTAGCTTAAGGATTTACTTATAGCTGGTGAATTTTCATTTCATCATTTTTCTTTCGCAAAATCATAACAATATTTATCAACGGAACGGTAAGCCTGACTTAAAAAATATTTATCACAGCTACTTTCCGTCGGCCTCAGGTTTGTGGAAAATGCATCGGTAATAACAACAAATCGACTGTCCGGTAAATTATAAAAAAAGCCATTACCGCGTCAGCAATACTTTTTGATCGCGGTATATTGTGGGGAATATTCATGAAGCGTAACACTCCTGTTACACAGAAAGAGTTTTTGCTTAACGATGGCACGACACTGTTGTCGACTACCAACACACACAGCCATATTACTTATGCTAACTCCGCTTTTATCGATGCCAGCGGATATAGCGAAGATCAACTTGTGGGTGAGGCGCATAATATAATTCGTCACCCTGATATGCCGCCTGCGGCATTTGGCGATATGTGGTCCACTATTCAGCAGGGAGACAGTTGGACCGGGATTGTTAAAAACCGCCGTCTCAATGGCGATCACTACTGGGTTCGCGCCAACGTCACCCCGGTATATCAGCAAGGGCAGCTCACCGGTTATATCTCGGTGCGAAATATCCCAACCCGTGAAGAAATTGACGCCAGCGCTGAACTTTATCAGCTGGCGAATGAAAACAAACTCCGCGGGCATCGTTTTTATAAAGGTCTGGTTGTTCGCCGGGGTTTATTTTCTTTTTTCTCGATCTTCCAGCGAATCAGTGTTTCAAAACGCATAAACCTTGGCACGATTATTACCGCCGCCCTGCTCGTTGCGCTGCAATTTGTTCCTTTCGATGCCGCAGAAAAAGCCGGAAGTGCAATTATTATATTAGGTTTGCTGTCAGTTTTTTTGCACAGCCAAATATCTCGTCCGCTGAAAATTGTGCTGGAACAAATGCAGAAAGTGGTTTCCGGACGCGAGGGCGATTATGTGCGTTTTAATCGCGTGGATGAAATCGGTTTATTGATGCGTCTGGTTAACCAGGCCGGGTTAAATCTCAGTTCGCTGGTGGGCGATGTCTCGACACAAATCAACGGCATTCGTGTGATCAGCGGGCGCATTTCCAGCGAGGGCGAATCCCTGCAACGCCGCACGGAAGAAACCTCCGGCGAACTGCATCAGACCGCCGCCGCTGTAGAAGAGATCGCCAGTGCCGTGCGCCAGACAGCGGAAACCGCTGCCGAAGCGATGGTCAGAGCGGATGATGCCAGCACCAGCGCGATGGAAAGCGGTAATGTGATGAAAAAAACGATCGGCATGATGCAGTCTGTTTCTGCAGACAACAGCAAAATCGTCGATATCATTAGCGTCATCGACAGTATCGCCTTCCAGACCAATATCCTGGCGCTCAATGCAGCGGTGGAAGCGGCGCGCGCCGGGGAGTCCGGCCGTGGCTTTGCCGTGGTTGCCGCCGAAGTGCGCAATCTGGCGCAACACTCGGCCTCCGCCGCGCGCGAAATCCAGACGCTGATCGAGCATAACGTGGCGAACGTCAGGAGCGGTGTTGAGATGGTTGCCAATACGGAAACGCACCTGACAGCGATGATTGACAGCGTGATTAACATGTCCACGATGATCAAAGAGATTAGCACCGCGACCAACGAACAGACGCAGGCGCTGGAGCTGATTAACCAGTCCGTTTCCCGTATTGGGACGATGACCCACAACAACACGTCGATGGTGGAGCAAGTGACCAGCGCAGCGGAAGATCTTTCGGAACGCGCAGCCCGCCTGCATCGCGCGGTACATGTGTTCGGCGGTAGCTGATCAACACATGCTATAGTCGCTGCGGGCATTTTTGCGCAAAAGGCGAAGCATGATGTTACTCAGAGCAGTACTGATTTTTATCCTGACGGCGGCCACCTGTGCCGCCGCTTCTCTGCGTCCTCCCGCCGGATTTATGCAGCCGCCGGAACAAAAGGCTTCAGGCGATAAAGCGGTAAAGTGCCCGGATGTTCCCGCGCCGTTTACCCGCGTGCTCGATTTTCCCAGTAAATATGCAGGCTCCGACAGCGCCCGCGCCACGCTCAATCCGCAGGCCGATGCGGCGTTTCGCCAGCAGACGCAGCCCATCACCGATATGGAGCGCTATATCAGCCGTCAGGTCACCGCCTGGGCGCACAGCGGCAATGCGCAACATGTTGCCTGCGCGGTGGCTGCGCTGGATCAATGGGCCAGCGCGGGCGCGTTAACGGAACGCGCCAATAACCATACCGGCAGGTCAATGCGCAAATGGGCGCTGGCTACCTTCTCCTCCGCCTGGCTGCAACTGGAATACGCGCCGCAGCATCCGCTTAACGCTTATCCGGCACAGCAGCAAACGATTCAACACTGGCTGGGGAGCCTGGGGGATTTGGCCGTGAAGGAGTGGCATGATTTGCCGCTGGAGAAGGTTAACAACCATAGTTACTGGGCGGCCTGGGCGATTATCACCACTGCCGTGGTAACGCAGCGACAGGATCTGTTCACCGCCGCGCTGGATATCTATCGCACCGCTATGCAGCAGGTGGATGACGAAGGCTTTTTACCCAATGAGCTGCACCGCCGCCAGCGCGCCCTTTCCTATCATAATTACGCGCTGCAACCGCTGGTGATGATCGCTCTGTTTGCGCGGGCGAACGGCATCGATGCGCTGGCGGAAAATCACGGCGCATTAAAACGCCTCGGCGTGCGGGTGATTGATGGGCTGGATGATGCCAGCGCATTTACGCAACGTACTGGCGCAGCGCAGGATATGGCGTTTTTGCAACATCCGACGAACCTGGCCTGGCTGGAAGCCTGGTGTTCGCTGTACGCCTGTGACAGTGCGCTGAAACAGCGGCTGGCCAGTTTGCGCCCCTGGCAAAATACGCGTCTGGGCGGCGACCTGAGCCGTCTGGCCGGTGCCGCCAGAGCCGAGTGAATCAATTATTGCCCATTTCCGGCAATCGCCAGGTAGTCTGTATAGAGTTGCGGCGCGCCGGAGAAGGAGGCCATCGTGCGCCATTCGTCATACATGCGCTCTGTATCCTGGTGCGCTTTTACGAAGGAAAGCGCTTTTTCCGTGGAAACATCGAGCCCCGGATGGAATGAATTCAGCGAGTCGAGGCTTTCGATTTCCAGCATCACCGCATATTGCTCCTGTCGGTTGCCGCCCTGACCTTTCAGCAGATGGAACTTCCAGCCGGGATAATCTTCCACGCGGTGAATGTTATCGATAATAAATTGCTCAAAAGTTTGCGGTTTTACGCCAGCACGTAAGGCCAGATTATGAATACCCACCACGCGTGAGCGCGGTTTTTGCCCGGCGACAACCTGATAATTTGGCCCTTCCGCCAGTGAGCTGTTGGTGTTCTCGGCGACCAACGAATAGGTGGTGAAAAGGGTCGGCAGTTCCGCAAAAGTGGCGTAGATTTTCCACTCGGCAATCAACGCCAGCGCCTGCGGGTGCTGTTGCCAGAAATTTTGCGCCTCTGCCGTTTGTTCGCCGTTCTCTGCGACATAACGGGCATAAAGCTGCAAATTCGGGGCTTCGTACAGCATCAGATACTGGTTTTCTCTCTCGCCGCGCAGCCCTTTCAGCAGCGTCCAGCGCCATCCCGGATAGGCCGGGATCTGCACGCCGCGCTGGCGGACAAACTCTTCAAAATCAGCCTCAGTAACGCCTTTCTTTAAATTCAGGCCGATGTAATGCAGGCTAAAAATAGCCTGAGATGCATTGTTCATAAAGACTCCTTTCTTTCAGTGTTATCAATCAATTACCGTGTGATGGCGCGCGCAAGCAGGCTTACCGCGAACAGGATCGCCACCCCGGCGCTGAACACGGCGACCAGGCTGGTATGCTGCGCGAAAACGCCAATTAATGCCGGGCCGCTTAACAGCCCGGCATAGCCAAACAGTGTCACCGCGGGCAGCGCAAAGTGCGATGGCACCGGCTGATTCCCCGCGATCGAGAAAAGAACGGGCACGATATTCGCCAGGCCCGCGCCTACCAGCGCAAATCCCGCCAGGGAAACGGCTGCACTATCAACCGACACCACCACCAGCAACCCTGCGGCGGCGCTTATTGCGCTGGCAATCAACATTCGCAGATGGCCATAGCGATTAATCAGGCGATCGCCATACAGCCTCGCCAGCGCAACGGCGATGGAATAAAGCGTGAAACCAAACCCTGCCTGGTGCGTTGCCATCCGCCGCTCGCTGTGAAGAAAAACGGCGGACCAGTCGAGCATCGCGCCTTCGATCAGAAAGATAAAAAAGCACACGATGGCGATAAGCCGCAGACCAGGATGCGCCAGCGCCTGGCATGTGCCGCCTGCCGCGCCGCTCTGCTGCGGGCGTTTTGCTAACAAATGACCCGATGCCGCGAGGACGATAACCGCCATTGCGAATGCCACCAGAACGCTTGCATACCGTGGCGGCACATTTGCCCACAGCAGCAGGCTGATGCTTCCGGCACCGGCAATACAGCCGAAACTAAAAAAGCTGTGAAATCCGGCCATTCTCGCCTGCCCGGCTTCGCGCTCAACCACGACGGCCTGGCTGTTCATTGACACATCCAGCAGGCCGTTTGCCGCGCCAAAAAGCAGTAAAACCCCGCCCATGACGGCGGGGGAAGTGACAGACAGCAGCAGCGACAAGCAGACGCACAGCAGCAACGCGCAGCACAGGATCAACGCCCGGCAGCCAACGCGGTGGATCAAGCGGCCGCTGAACGGCATCGCCAGCATCGATCCTGCGGCCACACAAAACAGCAGCAAACCGAGCGCGCCATCGTCAAGCTGCAGCCCGCGCTTGACCAACGGGATCAGCGGCGCCCAGGCCGACACGCCCAAACCGGCAACCAGGAAAATCGCTCGCGTCGCGCGTTGTTGACGCAGATTATCCGTCGGAAAAGCTCCAGAGAAATGACGCGTCATGGCTCAGGCTCCCCTGTTATCTTCGCCGGGCTGACTTTCGGCAACCGCCAGGTAATCGGTGTAGATCTGCGGCGAGCCGGAAAACGAAGCGAGTTGCTTCCACTCTTCGTACATCTGTTTGGTATCCCGGTGCGCTCTGGCAAAAATTGCCGCTTCATCGGTGGCGATATCGGGCTCCGGATAGAACTGATCCAGCGCCGCCAGGCTGGCGATCTCCATCATCACCACATATTGATCGAGCCGGTTACCGCGTTCACCTTTCAGCAAACGAAATTTCCAGTCCGGGTAGTCTTCAATGCGGTGATGATTCTCGGCGATGAAGGTCTCGAAGGTATGCGCTTCAACATCCGGACGCAGCGCCAGATTGTGGATGCCAATAACCCGTGCTTCCGCCTCTTCACCGGGACGCTCGCGATAGCGCGGGCCGTCGGGGACGGTGCTTTTTTTATTTTCTGCCAGCAGACGGTAATCGGTGTAGATCGTCGGCAGCGCGCTAAATGTTCCCAGACGCTGCCATTCACGCAGGATCTCTTGCGCCTGCGGACGATCGCGCCAGAACTGGCGCGCCAGCGGCGTGAGATTGCCGTCGGTGCGCTGATAGCGATCGCGACATTCCGCGCTTTCAATTTCGTACAGCATCATAAATTGCCCGGCGCGCTCACCGCGTAAACCGCGCAGCAATGTCCAGCGCCACCCCGGATAACAAGGGATCTTGCAGCCTTTTTCGCGGACAAACGCTTCAAACTGTGCATTGGTAACACCAGCTTCGGTATCAATCGCAATGTAATAGAGGCTAAAAACCGGTGCCGGTACGTCCGTATTTGTCACAGGCAACCTCCTGATGTCGCCAGAAGAAAATTGAGTGTTGATGAGCGCTTCAACCAGCGTCACGCCGTTTGGCGTGAGCGTGACGACATCATCGCGCACGGTGAACAGAGTTTTCGGGGTTAACGTCTTCAGCGCGCGGCAGATAAACGGGTTGCTGAAAAAGCTGCGCCCGTCAAAGCGTTTTCTGAATTCGTGATTGCATACCGGACGTAAGGTCGACAGCGCCATTTTGAACGCATTCACTTCACGCTGCAGCGGAGAAAAGCCGTGGCTGCTGTCGATGGGCAGTTCTCCTTCGTCAAGCGCGGCCTTGTAGCGCCGGTAGTCCGTGATATTAATAGCTTCCGCCAGCGAACATTTGGAGCTGCCGCCGAGACCAATGGCCACTTCCGGGTACTGCTTATCCAGATCGGTAATCAGCCCCTTCCATTTTTCTGCGGGCTGCGTGTTGCGGTGGAAATACATGGTGGGATGCTCGCGGTAATCCGCTGCGAGATAGCGTTCAATCAGTTCCCGCATCTGGTACTGCTTGCCCAGCCCCGGAAACGCCTGGCTGTTAGCCCCCTTTTTCTGCCATAAACTTTGCCGCTGCCCGGAGACGCCCGTGCGTCGCTTCATAAACTCCGCGAGGTGCAGTTTGGTGCAGACGACATGAGAAATCGCCAGTTCACGGCATTTTTCCATGTCGTATTTCACATCATCAACGCTTTGCCCCGGCAGACCATAGATCAGGTCGATGCTGATCCAGTCAAAACCCACTTCGCGCGCGTTAGCGATGGTTTGTTCGCAGGTTTCGGCCGTATGCCTGCGCCCGCAGGCGGCGATGATCTCATCGTTGAACGACTGAACGCCGAAACTGATTTTGCTGAACCCCAGCGTTTTAAGCAGCTCCAGATAGGCTCTGGTCAGCGTTGCCGGTTCGCCTTCAAAACGCAGCGTGGCGGCAGAAAGGTTGAAGTGCTGCCGGTAAAACGCCATCAGGCGCTGTAGCTCCGCCGCGGGCAACAGCGACGGTGTGCCGCCGAAAATGTTAAATTCCCCCACTTCCGCCCCGGCAAGCGCGGGCACCTTATCAAGCCACAGAGCGGCTTCCTTGATGTTGTAATCCACCAGTTGCCGAAAAACCGCCTGCGAGGGCGCGCTCTGCGGATTGAGGATAATGGTCGGGAACTGGCAGAAATGGCAGCGGTAGCGGCAGGTTGGGATCGACACCCAGAGGTGGATCTGCTTCGCCTGTGCGATGTCGTGCTCCATGTCCTGGAAATATGCTTCCAGCGGGTAGTCTTTAATGTCGCCAGGAAAAACATGGCAGCCGAAGGGGTCGCGGTAAACATACTCAAGGAAATCGCGGTTTTCGGGCGAAGCGAGAAAATCGTACACCTGCGGAACCGGATAGCGCGGATCGAGATCGTTGAGCGAGTCGAACAGAATATCGTTCATCAGAACACCCCTCCGTTGGCAAAGTAGTTGTGCGCCATGCCGGATTCACGATCTTCGCTGAAATAGCGGACAAATCGCTGAAAATCTTCGCTTTTAACGTACTCAAAACAGGCCGGAAGCGGCGGCGGAAAACCGATATCCTCGCCGACCGCGCGGCGCAGCGCGCTGAAAATATCGTCACGAAACTCGAAATACAGCCGGTAGGCTGGCGTTTTGTAGGCATGAATCGGGCTCAGATCGATCAGACGCATCTCATGGAGAATTTCATAGATACGCCGGAACAGACGTTCGGCGACTTGTGGGGTAAAAAATTCGCGAACGGCGTGATTGTCCAGCAGGATTTGCGGGTTGAGTAACGCCGGTAGCACAATGTTTTTCGGCACATAATCCTTGATCGAATAGTGCCAGGCCTGCAATGACTGGGCGGCGGTGGTATCCCTTAACGCCGGTTGCTGTGTGTTTTCCGGACGGACATCTTTCATAATGATGACGCCATCCTGCCCGTAGGCGACGCCGGTTATCACCTCTTGCAGGATGGTATCCACGCGGCGACTGTTAATTTCAACCCGGGAATTGTGGGCGTAAACGGGTTTACCGCCCGCCGCGATCACCCGAATACCGAAATCCCAGTCATCCGAAAGATGCTCGACAAACCGGCCCTTATCAAGCTGATAAAAGATTTCGATACCGCCCACTTTGTCGTAAAGTGCGCGTTCAACGGCAAACCCCTTGCCATCGGGAAAGCCACCAAACAGCGAAAATGAGACCTCACGGCAACGCAGCGTTTTCTGAATCTCCGCAAACAGATTGGGGCGAAGCCGGAACGCGTTCTCGTTGTAGTAGTAATTACAGGTGCCTAAATCGCCGTTTTCCGCGATCATTTTTTCAATCAGCGAGTGTAGCCACCAGCTATCAACGGTGCAGTCGGCATCTGCCGAGACGATGTAGTGTTTGCGGCTAATGCCCAGCCGTTTGTCCCGGGCTTTTGAGCGCAGCGATGCGTAATCCATCCCGCATTTTCTTGCAGAGGAAACACCCTGCGTGGGCTCTTTAATGATATGAATATCCAGCGCCGGATGCAGACGCTGAAATTCGCTGATTTTGGCAACGGAATCATCGGTGGAATTATTATCCACAACGATCAGTTCATACTTTTCATGCGACAACATATTGCTGCATGTTTTTTGATTAAATAACGAAGTGAGAACCGCATCGATACGATCGCTTTCGTTATAGACCGGCAAAACAATTGATATGTAAATGTCCTTACGCATACAACCTCCCTGAGTGATTACTATCTGAATTGCTGCTCTCATCGATGAGCACTTTCTTGCCAATAAGAAAGTTTCGATAAGCAATTTCTTTCATTAATGATTTATTGGTGATGAGCTTAAAGACGCTGGAAATAAACGCATCGTCCGGGTAACCATCATGTTCGGCAGTGATATTCATTATCGGTGCCTCAAAGCCGTATTGTCCATATACTTCATCGTAATATTCATATCGTGTCGAAATGTAACAACGACGGTGACTAATGGCTTCACCAACAGGATTACCGTAGCTGTCGTAGTCCCATGAAGTCAGAAAGGAGACAAGGTCACAGGAATAATACAAATCCTCAACGGTGTGAGCGTTATAACCATGCGGCATATAATTGTGCTGCAGCCAACCAATAAAATGAATAAAAGGCACGATCTGTAATTGAACCGACAGATTGACCAGTTGCTGATAACAGGATGGCGCCTCATTAATATCGCCAGCAATGACGAGATGAACACGCTGTGCAGAATTGTTCTGCCGGAAAAGTCGGTTGAGTCGCC
This sequence comes from Kosakonia sacchari, assembly GCA_900109485.1. GTDB lineage: Bacteria > Pseudomonadota > Gammaproteobacteria > Enterobacterales > Enterobacteriaceae > Kosakonia > Kosakonia sacchari_B. Next base: position 63,226 of record FOAY01000005.1, read on the forward strand.
AGACGAGGTAAATATCGCGATCCAGCCGTTTTTGCGGAATAATTCGCGTGGTTCGGGCAATAAGAATGTCATCGCTGCCAATGCTAAGACTGTGCCTGATATCGCTGCAATCTCCTGTTTCTGTAAAATCGTATGTGTTCTTTTTTACTTGTACTTCAATGGTATAGTTGCACCACTCCTCAAGTCTGTCTTTTAATTCCTGATTAAGCGTCACATAGCGTATATACGGAGAGTTAACCGGTTTGATGGCATGCGGCCAGGGGTGTGTGCCATATTTCTGTACGCTTTTTTCGCTATTCCACATCAGGTCATGGTCACGCCAGGTAACAAAATCGCCTAGGTTATAACGCTTACCATATATATCAATTGCTAAATATATCGCTTTTGTATATATAATGTTTTCCGGCAGTGTGCCATTTTCAACAAAAAGATAACCAATATTCAGACGTTCCCATTGCTGTACCATTTTTTCAGCCAACACTTCAGCCGCGACATCAATTTTCGCCAGAATAGTATTTAACTCCGCTTGTGGGACAACAGTTTTCTGACTTATCAATACATTGTGCGAATAATTTATAAAATCAACGTTGTAATTCGGTACGCTGGTAATGTCATCTATTCGCACTAATATAAAAGCATCTTTATATATCGATTTCTCCCATTCGTATGGTTTATTGAATTTTCCTTTATCCAGCTTTATGTCATAACCAAGATTAAGATAATTTTTAATCCCCTTTTGTGAGAGTAACCGTGCGGTTTTAAATGCCTCAACAGTAATTCCTGAAAAGGCAACGCCATCGAATGATATAAACATTGCTCCATTGCATTCATCCATGAAATTTCCCCTATCATGTGGTTTACGGAATCTTTTAATTATCCTTTTAGTTAAGGAGAACATATATTTTGCAGGCATTAAAGAGACCTGAATCGTATCAATGGATATATTCTCGGAATTTTAAAGGTGTGCCAGGAGAGTGCAGTTTGCTTATTTTATAGAGATCCATTTTCATTCATTTTTTCCAGGATTTTTCTCCAGATGCACAGCATCGGTGGGTTGAATTAAGACAATCCTGAAATTCCTTTTTCCGATTGCGCTTTATGTCGCAATGATCGAGGATGACAGTTCGGTATGGTTCTTGTACCGATTTGCAATGATGAGATTGAATTTCGCCCGGCACTGTTACCGGGCTTGTCCTTGAAACATTGAACTGGATTAAGGAGTAAGCATGAAATCGAACCGTCAGGCACGCCACATCATGGGGCTGGATTACAAAGTGTCAAACACGCGTAAAATTGTTAACAAAGACAATCACGAAGAGACGGTGGTTGTTCATCGCTCCGGTCGTCATCGCCGCGCGGGTTAAGTTTTCCACCCTGAACCACCCCAACCGGGGTGGTTTTTTGTTTTCCCTCCTTGATAACAATTCATCAACGAAATCCGCGAACAAGAAGTATTTGCTGACAGCTTGTTTTATACTCTCGCCCGTCGCACACCCCCCGCGAAACGCTCTCGCAGGGATCGTTGAACAAGGAGCTGTAAAATGAATGCCAAACATAATAAAAACCGATCGTTATATATTCCTTATGCCGGGCCGGTGCTACTGGAGTTTCCACTGCTGAACAAAGGCAGCGCCTTCAGCATGGAAGAGCGCAGTAATTTCAATCTGCTGGGTCTGTTACCGGAAGTGGTTGAAACGATTGAAGAACAGGCCGAACGCGCCTGGTTGCAGTACCAGAGCTTTAAAACAGATATTGATAAGCACATCTATTTACGCAATATCCAGGATACCAACGAAACGCTCTTCTACCGCCTGGTGGAAAACCATCTCGATGAGATGATGCCGGTGATCTACACCCCGACTGTTGGCTGGGCCTGCGAACGCTTCTCTGACATTTACCGCCGCGCTCGTGGTGTGTTTATCTCCTGGCAGAACCGCAGCAGTATGGACGACATTCTGCAAAACGTGCCGAACCACAATATCAAAGTGATCGTGGTGACCGATGGCGAACGTATTCTCGGCCTTGGCGACCAGGGGATTGGCGGCATGGGGATTCCGATTGGCAAGCTGTCGCTCTATACCTCCTGTGGCGGCATCAGCCCGGCTTATACCCTGCCAGTGGTACTGGATGTTGGCACCAACAACCAGCAATTAATTAATGACCCGCTCTACATGGGCTCACGCCACCCGCGTATTACCGGCGATGAATATTACGCTTTCGTCGATGAATTCATTCAGGCGGTGAAACAGCGTTGGCCGGATGTGCTGCTGCAATTTGAAGACTTCGCGCAGAAAAACGCGATGCCGCTGCTGAATCGCTATCGCGATGAGATCTGCTGCTTTAACGATGATATTCAGGGTACGGCAGCCGTAACCGTCGGTACGCTGATTGCCGCCAGCCGCGCGGCGGGTAGCCAGTTGAGCAACCAGAAGATCGTCTTCCTCGGCGCGGGTTCTGCCGGTTGCGGTATCGCTGAGCAGATAATCGCCCAGACGCAGCGCGAAGGCCTGAGCGAAGCGGCGGCCCGCCAGAAAGTTTATATGGTCGATCGTTTTGGTCTGCTGACGGACGAAATGCCGAACCTGCTGCCGTTCCAGAGCAAGCTGGTGCAGAAACGCGAAAACCTGCAAAGCTGGGATACCGGCGCGCAGAATGAAGCACTCTCTTTGCTGGATGTGGTGCGTAATGTGAAGCCGGACATTCTGATCGGCGTTTCTGGCCAGACCGGTCTGTTCACCGAAGAGATCATCCGTGAAATGCACAAGCACTGCCCGCGCCCGATCGTGATGCCGCTCTCCAACCCGACTTCCCGCGTGGAAGCGACGCCGCAGGACATCATTAGCTGGACCGACGGTATGGCGCTGGTCGCCACCGGCAGTCCGTTCGCGCCGGTACAGTGGAAAGAGAAAACCTACCCGATTGCTCAGTGCAATAACGCCTATATTTTCCCGGGCATTGGTCTTGGCGTGATCTCCTCCGGCGCGTCGCGCATCACCGATGAAATGCTGATGGCGGCCAGTGAAACGCTGGCGGAATACTCGCCGCTGCTGCTGAACGGTGAAGGCCTGGTGCTGCCGGAACTGAAAGATATCCAGTCCGTTTCCCGCGCCATCGCGTTTGTCGTCGGTAAAATGGCGCAGCAACAAGGTATCGCGGCGAAAACCTCGCCTGAAGCGCTGAAGCAGTCAATCAACGACAACTTCTGGGAACCGAAGTACCGCAGCTATCGCCGTACCTCCATCTGATCCTCCCGCGCCCGGCGTCCTTGTGCGGCGGGCTATTTTCCTTGCTGGTAAAAGATTCATTTCCTCGCTAAACTCCTTTTCACCCATCAACTTACTGAATATAAAAGGAGGCTAATTATGCTGTATTGTGAACTGTTCAATGTTTCACATACATTTGGCGATCGTGCCAGCTCAAGCGTTATCGGTATCGTGCTGCGATAACTTCGGCTTGAGCGAAGCTTAAAACCCCCTTCTCTCGGGCTTACCGGGTTATCGTCAGCGATGTTTGACGAGGCACTCTCGTGTCTGTAACTCTTGAGTAAGCAATGAGCACATTACTATCTGCACAATCACTCCGTGTTGAAACGGCCTTTGGCCCGTTATTCTCCGATCTCTCCTTTACCCTGAGAAAAGGCGATCGCCTTGGACTTATTGGCGACAATGGCTGCGGCAAAAGTACCCTGCTGAAAGTGCTGGACGGCTCGCTGTCTCCGCTTTCCGGCAACGTTACGGTTGCACACCACTGCCTGCTGGCGCGCGTGGAACAACATCTGCCCGACGATTTGCTGGCGATGACGCTGCTTGATGCCGTGCTGGCGCAGTTGCCCGGCAGCGAGCGCGACAACCAGCGCTGGCGCGCGGAATCGCTGCTTGCCAGCATGGGGCTGAGCACGGCGGAAATCGGCCTCACCGCCGCCACCCTCAGCGGCGGCCAGCATACCCGCTTGTTACTGGCGCGGGCGCTGATCCGCGAGCCGGATCTGTTGCTGCTGGATGAACCGGGTAACCACCTTGATCTGCCGACGCTGCTGTGGCTGGAGCAGTTTTTGCGCGGCTGGAGCGGAAGCTTTGTGATGGTTTCTCATGATGCCGCCTTGCTGGATGCTGTCACCAACGGCAGTTGGATCCTGCGCGACCACACGCTGCACCACTTTGCGTTACCGTGCAGCCAGGCGCGCCAGGCGCTGGAAGAGCGTGATGCAAGCGACGCGCTGCGGCACAAAGCGGAACAAAAGGAGATTGACCGCGTGACGGCGAGTTCTAAGCGGCTGGCTATCTGGGGACGGGTCTACGACAACGAAGATCTGGCGCGCAAGGCTAAACAGATGGCGCGGCAGGTTGAGCGTCTGAAAGAGAGCCAGACCACACTAACCGATGGCAGCGCCTGGCGGCTTTCGCTGCATGGCGAAGCGCTGCCTGCGGATCGTTTGCTGGAGATGGAACGGCTTGCAGTGCCGCCCGCAGCAGGGTTGCCCGCATTGTTCCATGTTCCGCTCGCACGGCTGAAAAGCGGCGATCGCGTGGCGGTGATGGGACGCAACGGCTGCGGGAAATCATCGCTGCTGCGGCTGATCTGGCGGGCTTTGCAGGGCGAAGCGTCTACATTGCGGCTGCATCCGCGCCTGCATGCAGGATATTACGACCAGACGTTACATCAACTAGCGGATGATGCCACGCTGTTCGACGCGCTGGAGCCGTTTGCGCCGATGCCAGCGGATCGCAAAATGGCACTGATTAGCGCCGGTTTTGCCTGGGCGCGTCACGGGCAACGGGTGGCGACACTAAGCGGTGGCGAGCGTTCGCGGCTGCTGTTTGTTGGCCTGTCGCTGGCGCGTTTTAACCTGCTATTACTGGATGAACCCACCAACCATCTCGATATGGCGGGCAAAGAGGCGCTGGCCGAAACCCTGCAACAGTTCAGCGGCGGTTTCCTGCTGGTCAGTCACGATCGTCAGTTGATCAATGCCTGCTGCAATCGTTTCTGGCTGGTGGAAAACGGCGAGCTGAACGAATGGCATGATGCTGAAGCGGTTTATGATCGCTTACGGGAAAGCGTCGCAGTTTCTGCCACTCAGCCACAACCGCTTGCTGTTGCGGCTGATGAAACGGATGACGATGATGCCCTTCTTCTGCGTCTTATCGAACTGGAAACACGGTTAGAAGAGGATCTGGCGCGTAAGGAGAAGCATCAGAAACCGCAGTTGCAGGCGCAGTGGCGCGAGGAGATCGACCGTATCCGCCTTATCCTGTAGAACGGATAAGCGTCAGCGCTATCCGGCGAAGCAATGTGCTTTTGCCGGATGGCGGCTGAGCCTTAAAAATTTCGTGGTCATTTAACGCAAACAGGCGCCCTGTGGTGCCTGTTTTTCCTGACTAACAATACTGATGCCGGACCGGGGCGTCTATAACGCCCGGTTTTGCGCTTTCCTGAAATGCTTATCTCAATTCCTTGGTTCCTTTGTACATGTCTGCGCCGGATGATGAATCCGACATTAAGACAATAGATAACAAAGGAATTCACCATGCACATCCCTTTTCGCTTGCCATTATTGACGGTGCTGATGATGGCAGCGTCCGTTCACGCCTGGGCGGTGGATACGCCGGTAAAAGGCGGCACGCTGATTTATCTTGAACAGCAGGCGCACACCAATTTGTATCCTCCGGCGGGTGGTTTTTACCCCAACGGCGGCATTCTGAATCAGATCACCGATAAGCTGACCTGGCAGAACCCAAAAACATTGCAGGTTGAACCGTGGATTGCCGAAAGCTGGACGTCGAATGCCGATAAAACCGAATACACCTTTAAAATTCGCCCCGGCGTGACCTTTTCTGACGGCACACCGCTGGATGCCAATGCGGTGGCAAAAAATTTCGACACGTACGGGCTGGGTAACAAAGCGCAGCGTTTACCGGTATCGGAAGTGATCAATAACTATGATCACAGCGAAGTGGTGGATGCGCAGACGGTGAAGTTCTACTTCAAAAAGCCGTCGCCAGGTTTTTTACAGGGCACGGCCACCATTGGTTCCGGGCTGGTTTCCCTGAGTACGTTACAACGTAACTTTGATGAACTGGGCGATGCCCGGCATATTATCGGTTCCGGGCCGTTTGTCGTCAGTGATGAAAAGCTGGGGCGCGAAGTGACGCTGGAGAAGCGTAAAGATTATCAGTGGGGGCCGAAGAATCTCACCCAGCAAGGCCCGGCCAACCTCGACGGCATCAAAATTATCGTCACCCCGGAAGACAGCGTGCGCATTGGCGCGTTGCTGGCAGGCCAAGCCGGATTTATCCGCCAGGTGCAGGCTTATGATGAAAAACAGGCCACCGATCAGGGTTTCCAGATCTACGCCGCCCCGACGCGCGGCGTGAATGACAGCCTCAGTTTCCGCCCGGATAACCCGCTGGTCGCCGATCTGCGCGTGCGCCAGGCATTGCTCCATGCGACAAACATCAAACAGGTTGTCGATACCCTCTTCTCGCCCAACTACCCGCAGGCCACCTCGGTTATTGCCCGTTCTGCCGCCGGTTACACCAATCTGAGCGACAAACTGACCTTTGATCCGGCCAAAGCCAACCAGTTACTGGATGACGCAGGCTGGAAAGCAGGCAGCGATGGCATTCGCGCTAAAGAGGGCCAGCGTCTGGCGCTGACGGTTTACGAATCCCTGCCGCAGCCGCAAAACAAAGAGGTGCTGCAACTGGTGGCGCAACAGTGGCGACAGGTTGGCGTTGCGCTGAGCGTTAAAGCTGGCGACGCCGGAAGCCACACGCTGGATAACCTCGATCCGCTAAAAACGCCGCTGACCGTTTCTGAGGTTGGGCGTGCCGATCCGGATGTCGTGAAAAGTATGTTCTATCCGGCAAACCGCGATGCGTTGCTGCAAAAAGGCGGTTCCAGCGACAAGGTAAAAAGTTTCCGCGACGACAAACTCAACGATCTGCTGGTCTCTATTTCTGCTGAAGTCGATGCACAAAAACGCCTGCAACTGACCGGCGAGGCCCAGCGTTATCTGCTAGACAACGCTTATGTGATCCCGATTTTTGAAGAGCCGCAAGTCTTTGCCGGTGCACCGTGGCTGAAAGGCGCGGCCTTCGAAGCCGTTGGCCGCCCGTCATTCTATGGCGCGTGGATCGCGAAACACTGAGGAGGCTGCAATGAGCCACTATCTTCTGCGGCGTGCGGGACAAGGCCTGCTGGTGCTATGGGCGGCGTTTACCCTCTCTTTTGTGCTGCTCCAGGTGCTGCCGGGCGATGCGGTGTTGATTAAGTTTCAGAACCCCGACCTCGGGCTTAGCCCGGCACAGATTGAGGAAATGCGCATTGCCTATGGGGCGGACAGCCCCCTGTGGCAGCAATATTTTCATACGCTGTTGGCGATGTTGCGCGGAGATTTTGGCTATTCGGTACAGGCCGGAGTGGCGGTGAGCGAGCTGATTGCCAGCAATCTCCCCGACACACTGCAACTCGCCGCACCGGCATTCGTGCTCGCTGTAGTACTGGCTTTTGTGCTGGCGTTTGTCTCGCGGTTGCCCGCATTACGCTGGTTGAGTAATGCCATTCAATCTTTGCCGGTCCTGTTTATTTCGCTGCCTACCTTCTGGCTGGGCATTGCACTGATTCAGCTTTTTTCCTTCCAGTTGCGGCTGATCCCGGTCATTAACCCCTTGCCGTTGCAGGGGTTGATCCTGCCGATTATTACCGTGGCGATCCCTATTTCCGCTCCGTTGGCGCAGATCTTGTTACGCAGTATCGATCAGGTATCGGCTCAGCCGTTTGTGGGCGTGGCGCGCGCTAAAGGGGTGAGCGAAACCGGCGTGCTGTGGCGGCACGTTATCGGCAATGCCCTGCTGCCGGTGCTGAATATCGCCGGGCTGTTGTTGGGGGAATTGATTGCTGGTGCGCTGATCACGGAAACCGTCTTTGGCCGTGGCGGGCTGGGACAACTGACGCAGCAGGCGGTGAACAATCAGGACATTGCCGTGTTGCAGGCGATAGTGATGATCTCCGCGCTGGGGTTTGTCCTGATCAATCTGCTGGTGGATCTGCTGATGCCGTGGTTTGACCCGCGGCTGAAAACCGTTACCGGAGGTGCAGTATGAGCATGGTCGATTACGCCACCGCCGCGCGTAAACGCGTTCCCGCCTGGCGCGCGCGTGCCTGGCAGCCGGGATTATGGCTGGCCTGGGCAGTGGTTGCACTGGCGGGGCTTGCCGCTTTTTTCCCTGCGCTGCTTACGCATTACAGCGCGGTTGAAGGTATTGCCGGGGCACAGCGGCTGGCTCCACAAGCCGGTCACTGGCTGGGTACCGATCAACTGGGGCGCGATCTCTTTGCGCGCATTGTCTACGGTGCTTCACATTCGCTTTCCGCCGCGCTGGCGGCCGTGGCGATGGGACTGTTTGTCGGAACGCTGATCGGCGTGATTGCCGGTGCGCTCGCCGGGCGCGTGGAATCTCTCCTGATGCGGTTGGTGGATGTGTTGCTGTCGATTCCGTCGCTGTTGTTGTCGCTGACGGTGATTATTTTACTTGGCTTTGGCACCGTGAATGCAGCCATTGCCGTGGGGGTGGCTTCGATAGCCAGCTTTGCCCGCCTGGCGCGCGGTGAAGTGGTGCGTATTCGCCACACCGAGTATGTCGAAGCGGCCTGGGGCAGCGGCGGTACTTTCTGGTCGGTGCTGTGGCGGCATATTTTACCCAACTCGCTCACCGCCGTGCTGGCCTTTGCAACGCTGCAATTTGGTCAGGCGATCCTTGCCCTCTCCACCCTGAGCTTTCTCGGTTACGGCACGCCGCCGCCGGTGCCGGAATGGGGATTGTTGATCGCCGAAGGCCGCAATTACTTATCAACCGCCTGGTGGCTGACCACCTTCCCCGGCCTGGTGGTGATCGCCGTGGTACTGGCGGTTAACCGGCTCAGCCGTCAGTTCAGTGGAGGCCGTGTATGAGCGTGTTGTCGGTAGAAAATTTAACCCTCAGTTACCACAGCGGCGGCGTCTGGCGCGAAGTGGTTCATGGCGTGAGTTTTACCTTGCAACGGGGCGAAATGCTGGCCTTTGTCGGCGAATCCGGTTCCGGCAAAACCACCACCGCGCAGGCGATTATTGGGCTGCTGGCCGCCAATGCCCGGCGCGACAGCGGCACGATTGTGCTCAACGGTGAAACAATAAGCGCGTGGTCGGATAAACGGCTTGATGCACTGCGCGGCGCGCGCATCAGCCTGGTGCCGCAGGATCCCGGTAATTCCCTCAACCCGGTGCAAACCATCGCTACGCAAGTGGGCGAAGTCCTGCAACTGCACAGCCATTTGCGTGGCCGTGAGCGCGATGCGCAGGTGCTGGCGCTGTTAACGAAAGTGGGTTTAAGCCACCCGGAACAGCGCATGAAGCAGTACCCGCACCAGCTATCCGGCGGAATGAAGCAGCGGGTGTTGATCGCGATGGCGATTGCGCTGCAACCGGATGTGATCATTGCCGACGAGCCGACCAGCGCGCTGGATGTGACGGTACAAAAGCGCATTCTCGATTTACTCGATGTCCTTCGACGTGAATCCGGCACGGCGGTGCTGTTTGTCACCCACGATCTGGCGCTGGCTGCTGAACGCGCCGATCGGTTACTGGTGTTTCGCCACGGCGAAATTCAGGAGCATGGTGCGACGGCGGATATTCTGCGTGCGCCACAGCATGCTTATACTCGCCAGTTGCTGAGCGATCTTCAGGGCAACGCGCTGACGATTGCGCCAGTCTCCGGGCTGCCGCTGGCGTCTCCGGCTATCCGCGCCAGCGGCATCAGTAAGCGTTTCGCGCTGGGTAAAGGCCATCAATTGCAGGCGCTTGATGACGTCAGTTTTGCCGTACAGCGCGGCAGCACGCATGCGCTGGTTGGCGAATCCGGCTCGGGCAAAACCACGCTGGCGCGTATTCTGCTTGGCTTTGAGCAGGCCGACAGCGGCCGGGTGACGATTGATGATATCGAGGCCACGCAACTGAGCCAGGAGGCGCGCCGCCAGTTGCGCCGCAAAATCCAGTTTGTCTATCAGAACCCCTTCTCTTCGCTCGATCCTCGCCAGACGCTGTTTGAGATCATCGAAGAGCCGCTGAAGAACTTTGAACGCGTTGAAAAAACCGAACGCAAGGCACGAGTGGAAAACGTCGCCCGGCGCGTTGCGCTGCCGCTGGAGTTACTAGATCGTACGGCGCGTGAGCTTTCCGGCGGCCAGCGCCAGCGCGTAGCTATTGCCCGCGCGCTGATCCTCGAACCGGGCATTCTGGTACTGGATGAAGCCACCTCCGCACTGGATGTCACCGTGCAGGCGCAGATCCTCGCACTGCTCCAGCAACTGCAACAGCAACTGGGGTTGACGTACCTGTTTATCACCCACGATCTGGCGACGGTGCGGCGCATCGCGCACAGCGTTACGGTGCTGCGCAATGGTTGCGTGGTTGAGCAAGGTTCCGTGGCGAGCCTCTTTGCCGCGCCGCAAAACGACTATACCCGCGAGTTAATTCACGCTATTCCCCACCTTTCACCTGCTACGGAGGAGTTCGCATGACGCGAAAACGCCTGGGGTTTTTTACCCGTCTGCTTGACGATGCGGCGCCCAAAGAGCGCTACCGGCTGGCCACGGAGCAGATCCGCCATGCGGAACGGTACGGCTTTGACAGCGCGTGGATCGCGCAGCACCACTTTCACGAGCATGAAGGTGGTCTGCCTTCGCCGCTGGTCTTCCTGGCGCATGTCGCAGCACACACGGAAACTATTCGTCTTGGTACGGCCATCATCACCCTGCCGCTGGAAAACCCGTTGCGCGTGGCCGAAGATGCCGCCGTACTCGATCTGCTGGCCAATGGACGTCTGGAAGTGGGGTTTGGTTCTGGTGGTACGGCGACCTCTTTTCTGCCCTTTGGCCTGACGATTGATGAACGGGCGACGGTATTCGCCGATGCGCTGCACCTGATCCAGAGCGCCTGGCGCGGTGATTCGCTGACACACCCGGATAACCACCTTTACCCTCCGGCGCCGCAGTTGGCGGAACGGGTATGGATCGCCACCTTTTCCGTTGACGGCGCAATCCGTGCAGGCCAGGGCGGACACGGGCTGATGCTGTCCCGCACTCAGCCGCGCCCGGCCGACAACCCTTCGCTCACGCTTGATGCCATCCAGAATCCGATGGTGGATGCTTACCTTGATGCGCTCCCGGCGGGCGTTGCGCCGCGCATACTCGCTTCGCGCACGGCGTTTGTCGCCGACAGCCGCGACTATGCGCTGAAGGTTGCAGCGCCGGGATTGACTCGCCAGGCCGTGCAGCATCGCGTGGCAGGCCATACGGTTTCAGGTGACAACGTCACGGATTATATCCGCCAGTTTGATGCGCATATCGGCGATGTGCAAACGGTGCTCGCATCGCTGGCGCAGGACACCATCCTGGCCCGCGCCACCGATATCTCTTTTCAGGTGCATTCCGTCGAACCGTCGCACCGCGACACGTTACGTTCCATTGAACTGATTGCTGAGCATATCGCTCCGCACATTCTATAAGGAGCCTCTATGGCGCTAAGTCTGGATATTCTTGCTGAACTGGCGGAGATCGCCACCGGTTCGGAACTGCAACGTGCGCGTGAAACACGCGATGCGGCCACTCGCCATGCCCAGGGCAGCTATGAAGCGCTGTTCGGTGACCAGGAGCACGCCTTTGCGCTGGATGAACGCTTTATTGTGGCGGCGAAAGTGGCGAAATGGCACGAAGCCAACGATCTGGCGGCACACTACGCCAGTTTTGGTCTTGCCGACCCGACTTCTGCCCGTCTGACACCCGCGCTGGAGTTCGCGCGCTTGCTGACTTTTTCCCCGGTAGAAGCGACGCCGCAGGCGCTGAAAACGCTGACGGCGGCAGGCTGGAACAAAGAGAGCATTGTTACCCTGGCGCAACTGGTGGCGTTTGTCAGCTTCCAGAGCCGTCTGCTGGCCGGGTTACGTTTGCTCAATGGCAAGCCCGTTTCCCCCAGCGGAAAACCGGTGGTGGCAGGCATCTGGCATACCACACCGACAACGCAAACCGGGAAACCCGCCCCGGTGCAGTTTACTCAGCAGGAACTGGGCTGGGAGCCGTGGATTGCCGCGAAACCGCTGGCGGAGTTTACGGCGGCCGAACAGGCGATTCTGGCGAAATTCGGCCATAGTGATTCTGACTATTTTCGTCTGTTAGGCCGCAACCTACCGGTACTTGAGCAACGCACATTGACGGATAAGGGCATCTTCTACACCCCTGGCGGTTTGCCGCGCGCCGAGCGTGAGCTGGCAGCGACGGTCACCAGTAAAATTAATGGCTGTATCTATTGCGCTTCAGTCCATGCGCGCAAAACCAGCCAGTTGTCGAAGGACGATAACGCCGTAGAGACGCTGCTTGCCGTGCAACCAGGACATATTCTGAGCGCCGGGCAATCCGCACGCTGGCAGGCTGAAATTGATGCCGCCGCCGCCCTGTCGGTGACGCCACCGGCGCTGACAACGCAGCATCTGGCAAAGCTGAGAGAACAGGAGCTGGACACCCTGCAGCAGCTTGATCTGATACAGTCCGCCGCGTTTTTTGCCTGGGCCAACCGTCTGATGCTGACGCTGGGAGAACCCTGGTTGCCCTGAAAGTGTCGCCGCCATTCAGACCGGGTAAGCGTCGTGCTTACCCGTTTTTATGCCTGCGCGACAGGTTCAGTTTTCAGCTTTGTTTTCAGACGGCCATACACCAGCAATGCGGTCATGGCGGCAAAGGTTAGCACCGCTGCTGGCAGCGTAAGATAGCGATAAGTCAGGCCGAAAGTGATGATCAGGCCACCGAACCAGGCGCCCACGGCGTTGCCGAGGTTGAAGGCCATTTGCCCCCCTGCAGCACCTAACATTTCGCCACCCTTCGCATTTTGCAGCAGCATAATTTGCAGCGGCGCGGAAAGCGCAAACAGGCCAGCGCAGCAGATAAAGCCGAGCGACAGCGCCCCGACTTTGTTTTCTCCGGCGACAAACAGTGCCAGCATCGCCAGCATAATGAAAAACTCGGTTGCCGCCGCAATGCGTAAGGGGCTGAATTTGACGGAGAGCTTGCCGCTGAACATATTCCCCAGCACCATTCCCAGCCCCATCAGCGTCATGATGAAGGTCATCGAGACTTCGGAGAAGCCAGAAACGGTGACCATAAATGGCTTCACGTAGCTGAACCAGGCAAACACACCGGCATTACCAAACATTGTGGCGGCGAAAATCAGCCACGGTTCTGGTTTTTTCAGAAACTGAAACTGTTCGCGCAGGCGGCTTTCGGTGTTATCAAACAGCGCCGGAACCCAGAAGATCACCGAGACAATCACGGCGATGTCGAACAGCGAAATCAGCAAGAAGGTGTAGCGCCAGCTAAAGCTGTGACCAATCCATGTACCCAGCGGAATACCGATCAGGTTCGCGACGGTCATACCGGCTATCATGCCGGCCACGGCCATCGTCACCTTGCCGGGAGGGGCAATTTTCGACAGGATAATTGCGCCGACGCCAAAGATTGCCCCGTGCGGAAAACCGGAAATTAAGCGGGCGATAATCAGCATCGGATAAGCGCTGGAGAACGTGAACATGGCATTACCGATAACGCACAGCACCACCAGAAACAACAATATGTTTTTCAACGAAAAACGGTTCGAAAAAAGTGCCATGATCGGCGCGCCGATCACCACGCCAGAGGCGTAAGCCGAAATCATATGTCCCGCCGACGGAATCGAGATGCCGACATTGGTGGCGAGTTCTGTCAACACGCCCATAATGCCGAATTCCGCCATTCCCAGACCAAAGGTCGCAAGTGCCAACGAAAAAATCGTTTTTTTCATACCACAAACCACTTGTTAAAAGAGTGCTGCGGGCATTATTGACCATTCAACCCCAGCAGACCAGACGAAAAGCCGCGACTGACACATTAATCCATAAAATCAGGCAGGTTACGGCAAAGATGACATTCATGCGTAATGCAACATCGTTTGCTATTTGTATTCAATATCCGCAAATAAATGATTGCTGAAGAGTGGAAGATGACTCGCAAATTATTTTCCCTGTTACATTTATTTTCTTTATTCAGGAAGCGAGATCTCAGTGTTAAGCAGAGTACGGGAATCACTATTGTTTTTCTTTTTTATCGGTTGATAATTCAGCCATCGACACACACAAAAGGATATTACCGTGGAACGCCAATACCAGGATGAAATAAAGAAACCCGTAACGCGAAAAGCTAACGCAACAGTGTTAACGCCTGAGCAGCGGGCAGAAAAAGATCGGCAAACAAAAGAATTTATTCGAGAAATGAATGCGTATGTGGCGGAGCATGGGGTGCTTACGGACCATGACTACTTCAGGATGTTTCAATGCTAAAACAGTTTGATGTATATCGTAACCCAGATCCGGAAACCAGAAATAGATGGCCATATTATATTATTATTCAGAATGATTATTATGCTGAATTTTCCAGCCGGGTAATTATGCCGTTGGCCCGAAAAATGAAGGTTCCAGGTTGGCTGGAATCTGCTGTGCCAAAAGTAAATGTTGAGTTTGAGACGCTGATACTTTATTCCCCGTTGTTGGCTCATCTGGAAGTTAAAAAATTCAGGCCGCAGGATTATGTCGGTAATCTGCGCAGAGAAAGGAGCTGTGTTGTTGGTGCCATTGATGCGCTGGTGGCGAATATATAAGAAACCCGCTCCGAACGGGCGTCCGGAGCGGGTTAAGATCACTCGATCCCTTCGGTGCTCTCTTTTTTCGCTTCCAGACGCTCTACGTCGTTATACCAGCGCGGGTGGTGCTTCTGCGCCCAGCGGCGGCTCACCTTCCCTTCGATCATGCCTTTAATGGAGCCTTTCACCCAGAAAGCCATATACATATGGATGAGGATGGCATGAATCAAAATAATGGCGGATGTAGCGTGCAGCAGCAGACTGTAGCGGATCACCTGAATCGGGAAGTACTGTGCAAAATAAGGACGCCAGATGATGACGCCGGTCACCAGAAGCACGGTTATCATGCTCATGATGGTCCAGAACATCATCTTTTGTCCGGCATTGTATTTCCCGACCTTAGCGACCTTGTGCTCATTACCCTTTAACACTTCGACGATGTTTTTCAGCCACGGCAGATCTTTCTTGTCAGGGATGTTGTGATGCACAAAGCGTACAAACATGAACATCAGCGCGAAGAAGATCGCTACACCAAAGAAGGGATGCAGAATGCGCCCCATCTGTGGCGTACCGAAGGTTTCCGTCAACCACTGTAACGTCGGGAAGAAAAACGAGATGCCGGAGAGCGCGACCAGAAAAAAGCAGATCACCACTGTCCAGTGACAGGCGCGATCGATAAATTTGGTGCGCACAATCATTTTTGACTTACTCATGATGATCCTCTTCGTCGTCCACTTCTTTGTTCGGCCCAATCCCGATGTAGTGGTAAATCAACCCGGCGAAGGTGGCGAGGAATCCCGCCGCCGACAGCGGTTTCAGCACCCCTTTCCACAGATTGACCGAGGTATCGATACGCGGATTTTCCGGCAAATTGTGGTAAAGCTGCGGCTGGTCAGCGTGGTGCAGCACATACATCACGTGCGTTCCGCCGACGCCCTGCGGGTTATAGATCCCCGCGCTGGCGTAGCCGCGCGCTTTCAGCTTCTCTACCCGCTGTTCGCCCAGCGCCAGCATTTCCGCTTTGGTACCGAAATGGATAGCGCCGGTCGGGCAGGTTTTCACGCAGGCAGGCTCCTGGCCGACGCTGACCCGATCGACACAGAGCGTACATTTGTAAACCCGGTTATCCTCTTTATTGAGGCGCGGGACGTTAAACGGACACCCGGCAATACAGTAGCCGCAGCCGATACAGTTATCCTGCTGAAAATCGACAATACCATTGGCGTACTGAATGATCGCACCCGCAGAAGGACACGCCTTCAGGCAGCCCGGCTCGGCACAATGCATGCAGCCATCTTTGCGGATCAGCCACTCCAGCTTGCCATTCTGCTCGGTTTCGCTAAAGCGCATCACCGTCCAGGATTTGGCGCTCAAATCGGCCGGGTTGTCGTAAACTCCGACGCAGTGCCCCACTTCATCGCGGATGTCGTTCCATTCTGAACACGCCACCTGGCAGGCTTTGCAGCCCACGCAGGTGGAAACATCGATAAGCTTGGCAACTTCAGCCTTATAATCACGCACCCGTGGGGGGGGCGTGATCGGGTTGGTCGCGGAGCGCTTAAGAATGTCCTGAGTTTCCATTGCCATAATCTCGCTCCCTTACGCTTTCTCGATATTCACTAAAAACGCCTTATATTCCGGTGTTTGCGAGTTCGCATCGCCCACGTTCGGCGTCAGGGTATTGGCGATGTAGCCCTTTTGCGCCACACCTTCAAAACCCCAGTGCAGCGGAATACCAATGGTTTCCACCGGCTGACCATGTACCTGTAGCGTGCGCAGGCGGCGCGTGACAACCACCACCGCGCGAATAAAGCCGCGCTTGCTGCTGACCCGAACGCGATCGCCATTGCTGATGCCTTTCGCCGCCGCCAGCGTTTCACTGATTTCAACAAACTGCTGCGGTTGGGCAATCGCATTCAGGCGCGCATGTTTGGTCCAGGTGTGGAAATGTTCCGTCAGACGATACGTAGTACCGACATACGGGAACTGATCCTTTTTCCCCAGCCGTTTCATATCGTCCTGATAGATGCGTACGACCGGGCTGGAGACGACATTCGGATGCAGCGGGTTGGTACCGAGCGGGGTTTCCATCGGTTCGTAATGTTCCGGGAACGGCCCTTCTGCCAGCTTATCAAGGGCGAACAGACGCCCCAGCCCTTCCTGCTGCATAATAAACGGCCCGGTATTGCTGCCCGGCGGCGCGGTGTTGAAGTCCGGAATGTCGTTACCGACCCACTTCGTACCGTTCCACTGAATCAGCATCCTTTTCGCATCCCACGGTTTGCCCTGAACGTCAGCCGACGCGCGGTTGTAGAGCACGCGACGGTTGAGCGGCCATGCCCATGCCCACCCCAGCGTATTACCCAGGCCGGAAGGATCGGCATTATCACGGTTGGCCATCTGGTTACCCTGCTCTGTCCAGCTACCGCTGTAGATCCAGCAGGATGATGCCGTTGAGCCGTCGTCACGCAGCAGCGCAAAGCTGTTCAGCAGTTGTCCTTTCTTCGCCAGCAGTTGCCCGTTGGCATCATAGAGATCCGCCAGCGCGTAACCGTTGTTCTCTTTCGCCACCTCTTCCGAATGCGGATTGTGCGGCTGGCTGTAGTTCCAGCTCATCTTCAGCAGCGGCTCTGCGCCTTTACCGCCTTCGCTGCGGTACATCTCACGCAGGCGGTGGTAAATCCCGGCGAGAATTTCACCGTCATTCAGCGCTTCACCCGGCGCATCCTGGCCCTTCCAGTGCCACTGTAACCAGCGACCGGAGTTGGCAATTGAGCCATCCTCTTCGGCGAAGCAGGTCGACGGCAAACGGAACACCTCCGTCGCAATGGTCGATGGATCGACATCATTCATCTCGCCGTGGTTCTGCCAGAAGTTAGCGGTTTCGGTCACCAGCGGATCGATTACCACCATGTACTTCAATTTGCCGAGCGTACTGACGACTTTGTTTTTGTCCGGGAATGAGGCCACCGGGTTAAAGCCCTGGCAGAGGTAGCCGGTCACCTCGCCTTTCGCCATCATATTGAAATACTTGATAACGTCGTAAGACTGATCCCACTTTGGCAGCCAGTCAAAGCCCCAGTCGTTCTCCTTCTGCGCCGCGTCGCCGTAGAACGATTTCATCAGGCTGACGAAGAACTTCGGATAATTGCTCCAGTAGTTAACCTGATCCGGCAACAGTGCTTTCGGCGTGTTGGCCGCCAGATACTGTTGCAAATCGACCTGTTTTTCCGAAGGTAGCGTCAGGTAGCCCGGCAGGCTGGTCGAGAGCAGTCCTAAATCCGTCAGGCCCTGAATGTTGGAGTGGCCGCGCAGCGCATTTACCCCGCCGCCCGCCATGCCCATATTGCCGAGCAGCAACTGGATCATCGCCATGGTGCGAATGTTCTGTGCGCCGACGGTGTGTTGCGTCCAGCCGAGCGCGTACAGGAACGTGGTGGTTCTGTCTGCCGCGCTGGTTGAGGCCAGCACTTCACACACTTTCAGGAAGTCCGCTTTTGGCGTACCGCAAATGTTTTCGACGGTTTCCGGCGTATAGCGATCGACATGCTGTTTCAGCAGATTCCATACACAGCGCGGATGGCTGAGCGTGTCATCGCGTCTGGCATAGCCGTTCTCATCAAACTGATAGTTCCATGAGGTTTTATCGTACTGACGCTTCTCTTCGTCATAACCGCTGAACAGACCGTCTGCAAAGGCAAAATCGTCGCGCACCAGTAATGCGGCATTGGTGTAATGTTTGACGTATTCGTCGTTGATCTTGTTGTTTTCTATCAGGTAGCGCAGCACGCCAGAAAGGAAAGTAATATCCGTCCCGGAGCGTATTGGCGCGTAGATGTCCGCCACCGATGCCGTGCGCGTAAAGCGCGGATCGACAACGATCAGCGTGGCATCATTGTTATTTTTGGCTTCCATCGCCCAGCGGAAACCGACCGGGTGGGCTTCAGCGGCGTTACCGCCCATCACCATCACCACATTCGCGTTTTTGATATCAACCCAGTGGTTGGTCATCGCACCGCGACCAAATGTTGGAGCAAGACTTGCTACCGTTGGTCCGTGTCAGACGCGCGCCTGGTTATCTACCGCCAGCATGCCGAGGGAGCGCACAAATTTCTGCGTCAGCATGCCAGTTTCATTGCTGGCCGCCGAAGCGCAAAGCATACCGGTGGAAAGCCAGCGATTGACTTTCACGCCCGCGGCGTTGTTTTCCACGAAATGCGCGTCGCGATCGTCTTTCATTAAGCGGGCGATGCGGCTAAAAGCCTCGTCCCACGAAATGCGCTGCCACTTATCGGAGCCTGGCGCGCGGTATTCCGGGTAGCGCAGACGGTTTTCACTGTGTACGTAATCAAGCAGGCCAGCCCCTTTCGGGCATAACGCGCCGCGACTGACCGGATGATCCGGGTCGCCTTCAATATGATAAATCGCTTCTTTGGCGTTCTTCGCGCCATCGCCCAGGCTATACATTAATAGCCCGCAACCCACGGAGCAGTATGTGCAGGAGTTTCGGATCTCTTTTGCGCGCAGTAATTTATAATTTCGCGCCTGAGCCAGCGCCATTTTCGGGGCGAACCCTAATGCGGCAACTGTGGTTCCGGCCATACCGCCCGCGCAGATTTTGAAAAATTGTCTGCGGCTGACGTCCATTGCTTTCCTCATTATTTGTCTTCGACTGCGGCGGGAAACTAAACATTCCCGCAGGCGAAATAATTGCGGTAAATCAATAACGCCGGATGGCTGACCCCTAATAGTCGCACCTATCGGATTTTATTAAGCCATAAGGAGTAGATGATACGGTGATGAATTCGCGCCAGGTCATTAATCCATGTTATAAGTTGAGGTTTTGTTTTCGCCGATAAAGTGCAGCAATGAACAGAAAACGTGCAACATTAATTGGTTTACTGGCGGTATTATTATGGAGCACCATGGTCGGTTTTATCCGCGCTGTCAGCGAAGGCCTGGGGCCGGTGGGTGGCGCAGCGCTGATCTATACCCTGAGCGGTATCCTGCTGATCTTCACCGTCGGGTTTCCCGATTTGCGCCGCTTCCCGCGCAAATATCTGCTGGTCGGCAGCCTGTTATTTGTCAGCTATGAACTCTGTCTTGCCCTGTCGTTGGGATTTGCCGCAACCCGCCAACAGGCAATCGAAGTGGGAATGGTCAATTATTTATGGCCGAGCCTGACCATTCTTTGCGCCATATTATTTAACGGACAAAAATCGACTTTCTGGGTTATTCCAGGGCTATTACTGGCTTTACTGGGTGTTTGTTGGGTGCTTGGCGGCGAGAACGGCCTGAATATTGCTGATATTCGCGAAAATATTATTTCCAGCCCACTCAGCTATGCGCTGGCATTTGCCGGGGCATTTATCTGGGCGATTTATTGTACGGTAACGGCCAAATATGCGCGGGGCGCCAATGGTATCACGCTGTTTGTTCTGCTGACGGCGGCGACGCTATGGGTGAAATATAGCTTCTCACCGCAACCGGAAATGGTTTTCAGCCTGTCTGTAAGTGTGAAATTAGTCATGACGGCGGTGGCGCTGGGCTTTGGTTATGCGTCGTGGAATATCGGTATTCTGCACGGCAATGTCACGGTGCTGGCCGCCGCTTCCTACTTTACTCCGGTGCTCTCTTCGGCGCTGGCCGCCGTGATGCTGAACGCCCCACTCTCTTTCTCCTTCTGGCAGGGCGCAGTGATGGTGTGCGGCGGATCGCTGCTCTGCTGGTGGTCGACCCGCCAGGTAGCCCGCTCGGCGTAAGCGGGCCGCCGCTATTTATGCTTCACCTGCGCAAGGCTAAACCAGATGCCGACCGCCAGCAGCATAAGTAATGCGCCTGCGGTACTCAGCGCAACGCTGTGTGAACCGGTAAAGGCAGTTTTGGCGGCGCTAACGATTTGCTGCGCCAGTAGCGGTTGCGCATCCTGCGCCAGGCGAAACGCCTCGCCTATCGATGAGGAAGCCTGGGCGGCCTGCGTGCTGCTCAGCCCTTGCGGTAACTGGATTGACGCGGCGAAACTGCGGCTCAGGATCAGGCCGAACACGGCGATCCCAAGACCTGCACCAAGTTCATAGGCCATCGACTCTATTGCTCCGGCAGCCGCCGCTTTCTCCGGCGGCGCTGCCGCCATAATCGCGGCGGTAGAGGCCAGCAGCGCACTGGCGGCGCTGAAGCCCAGCAGTGCCATCAGGCTTCCGGCCTGCCACGCCTGGGTGGCGAAATCGGTTACCGATAAGCCGAGAAAACTTAGCGCACTGAAGGCCATGCCGCTGGTCGCCACGCGACGCAGGCCGAGTTTTGACACCAGCGCCCCGGCTATCGGCCCGCTAAATCCGCTGGCCAGCATCAGCGGCAGCATAAACATTCCGGCGGCGAAGGGCGTAAAGCCATGGACAAATTGCAGCTCCTGTGCCATCAGCAGTTCAAAACCGACCAGCGTCACCATGGCGGTAATCGCCATCAACGCGCCGGTCAAAATCACGCGATGGGTAAAGAGCCGCATATCGATCATCGGCGTGGCGGCAGCCAACTGGATACGCACAAAACCGGTCAGCAGCGCGGTGCCGCTTATCAGCGTACCGGCAATAATCCACAGCGGTAACGTCCCTTTCATCGCCGTTTTGGCGCTCCACACCAGCAACAGGATGGCGACAATCAGCACCAACGCCTGGTTCAGATGCAGCGGCTGTTCGGCGCGCCCGGCCTGGCGCGGCACAT
This sequence comes from Kosakonia sacchari, assembly GCA_900109485.1. Lineage (GTDB taxonomy): Bacteria > Pseudomonadota > Gammaproteobacteria > Enterobacterales > Enterobacteriaceae > Kosakonia > Kosakonia sacchari_B. The sequence goes on from FOAY01000005.1 coordinate 84,644, forward strand.
AGCGGGCGGTCAGGATCATCACGCCGATCACAATCGGTACGTTGAGCAGAAAAACCGATCCCCAATAGAAATGTTCCAGCAACATGCCGCCAATCAACGGCCCGAAAGCCGCGCCGCCAGAACCGATCGCCGCCCAGACGCCCAGCGCGGTATTGCGGTGCCGCACTTGTGAAAAGGTGGTGCGAATACCGGCCAGTGTTGCCGGAACAATCATCGCCGCGCCGACGGCCAGCAGAGCGCGCGCGGCGATCAGTTCACTGGCGCTGGTGACCAGCGCAGCCAGCAGCGATGCGCCGCCAAACAGTGCGCTGCCGATGAGCAGCAAGCGTTTAAAGCCAATTTTGTCGCCCAGTGCTCCCATCGGCAGCACCATGCCCGCCATCACCAGCGAGTAGATATCAATAATCCACAGCAGCTCATTCCCGCTGGCATTCAGCTCCGCGCTGAGCGTTGGCGCGGCAACATGTAGCACCGTCGCATCAATCGCTACCGGAATATAAACCAGCACAATAATGATCAACGTTAACCACTGACGAAACATAACTTCTCCGTAATTGTTCAATTCTGGACACGCGTCCAGAAATGGCGATCCTACGCAATGTTGAACGTATGTCCAGCTTTTTGTTACACTCCGTTTCGCATCCATTGAACCGAGGTTATATGCGCTATTTAAACCGCGACGATCGCCGGGAAGTGATCCTCAAAGCCGCCATGCGCGTCGCGCTAGCGGAGGGATTTTCCGCCATGACAGTGCGCCGCATCGCCACCGAAGCCGGGGTGGCGACCGGGCAAGTTCACCACCATTTCGCGTCGGCAAATGCGTTAAAGGCGCAGGCTTTTATTCGTCTGATTGACGAACTGCTGAATGTGGAGCTGTTACCTACCACCGCGCCGTGGCGCGATCAACTGCACGCGATGCTGGGCAGCGATGAAGGCGGTTTTGAACCCTATGTGCATTTGTGGCGCGAAGCGCTACTGCTGGCCAATAAAGATCCGGAGTTCAAAGGGGCTTATCTGACCACTCTCGAAATGTGGCATGTCAAAGTGGTTCACTTGATAAACCTGGGCCGCGCTGCGGGCGCGTTTTCCGATTGCGACAGCGCCGAAAATATCGCCTGGCGTTTGATTGCGCTGGTCTGCGGCATGGACGGGATTTGCATGCTGGGCATGCCAGATGTCGATGAAGCGGCCTTCAATCGCCATCTGGCGGTAATGATAGAAAAAGAGCTGTGTTAAGCGTGTTCACCGTGTAAGTCGAAACGGCTCATGACCTCTTCGAGTTGCCGGAGGCTGAAGCCATATTGCGGATCGCTGACGCCCAGCCCGAAACGTGTTTGCAAGGTTTCGTACAGCGCCGGAACATCCGCCAGCACCTTATCTTCCTCAACCTGCCCTTTATTCCAGTGCGTGAAGTGGAAATTGGTCAGCGTCAGCTTTTCGCCGTCCGGCAGATGGCGGCACATCAACAGATGGTGGCGAAAATGCGATGCGGGCCAGTGGGCGGAGTGGAAATTACCCATCACGAAATCAGCCTGGTATTGCGGCCCGATTTCAAACTGATACATCGATTGCCAGCGCTGATGATGGCGGAACTGCAACACCCAGTCTTCACCTGCGCGTTGCAACCGATAAAGACCGTGCGGCGTTCCCTGTTCCACCTCCGCCAGCAGACGAATCGGCGCGGTCAGGGTTTGTCCGCCAAAACCGACATCTGCAATCCACTGTTCTCCCTCCAGGGTAACCAGCAGAACGCGATGGGTGCGCGGCGGCATCTGCGGCGGATTGGAAATGATCACCCGGCCTAACAGGCTGCGTACCGTAAAACCGATCTCTTTCAGCGCACGTTCAAACAGCCCGTTCTGCTCAAAGCAGTAGCCGCCGCGCCGGGCGACGACCAGCTTTTGAAAGAGGGCTTCATCGCTGAGTTCGATTTCGCGTGGCAAAACAACATCAAGGTTTTCAAAGGGAATGGCGCCATTATGCTGCAAATGCAGCGCCCGCAGCGTTTCAAGTGAGACATCGGGCGTCAGATTCCAGCCAATCCTGGCCAGATAAGCGGTCAAAAAAGGGGTCATACAGGCTCCTTGTGCGTGATGTCCCTTTGTTATACCGTATTTTTTTGCGCCGACAGGCGATTTCGTGCCCTCTCAATGCTTTGTGTTGCGCTGCAGAAGCCACAGCGCGGTCAGCATTAACGCCAGCCCGACGATCAGCGTCAGCGTGGCCATTGCCATTCCTTGCCCTACCGAACCCTGCTCAAATTGCCGCCAGATAAACACCGCGACGGTTTGCGTTCCTGCGGGCGACAGCAGCAGCGATGTCACCAGTTCACGTGAAGCAATGGCGAAGACCATCAGCATTGCTGCCAGCATCGCCGGGAAAATCAGCGGCAGCACAATCAGACGCAGCGCCTGAAATGCGCTGGCACCGTGTACACGCGCCGCCGGTTCGAGGTTACCGCCTAACTGACGCATGGCGCTGCCAATGTAGCGCACCGGCCACGGCAGCAGCAGACAACAATAAGAGATGAGCAAAATCCCCCAGGTGTTGTACGGCGAAACCGGCCAGAAACTGCGGTTCCACAATAAAATCAACCCGACGCCCACCACCACGCCGGGCAGTGCCGCAGGCAGCAGCGACAGCGCATCGATCACCGCGCGCCCTTTTATCTTCTGCATCACCACCAGCCAGGCGGCGCACAGCCCGAGTAGCCCGGTGAGCAGCGCGGTTCCCAGCGCCAGCGATAAGCTGGTGCCGAGTGCAGGCAGCGCATCACCGCGCTGGGCGAAAAGCGCCGCAAAGTGTTTAATCGTCAGATTATCCAGCGTCAGCCCGCCGGAAAGCGTCGCGCTAAAACCGCTTAGCGCCATCGACAGGCCCGGCAGCACCGCGGCCAGAACCCCTACGCTACTCATCACCAGCAGTACCGGTAGCGTGAAAAAGCCCAGCTTCGCCCCCACATGTTCGGTGGGTTTGCCGGAGACGCTGGTCACATCTTGATCGCCCGTCAACAAACGTTGCAGCCACCAGCCGCAGAGTGCAATGACGATCAGCATCACCGACAGGATCGACGCGCCCGGCAAGTCGATCGGCCAGTCTGCCAGCTTCTCTTCAATGCCGACGGTCAACATCACCACGCCCGCACGGGAGCCAAGCGCCGCAGGAACGCCGTACTCTTCCACCGCGAGGGTAAACGCCAGCAACATCCCTGCCGCCAGCGCCGGAGAAAGTAACGGCAGCGTAATATGGCAAAACGCCTTCCACGGTGTGGCGCCATGAACGCGGGCGACTTGTGCCAGCCGCTGCCCGCTGACCAGTAAACTGCGCGATACAGCAAAATAGACCACCGGGAAAATGTTCAGCGTCATGACCAGCACGATACCGGTTTTACTGAACAACACATTATTGAGATCGATCCCGGTAAGCTGCATCAGATAGCCCTGCGTTTGCAGGACCAGCATCCACGATAAGGCGGCAATATAAGGTGGCGTTAAAAACGGGATCAGAAACAGCAGATCCCAGGCTTTTGGCCACGGCAGATCAAACAGCCCGCGCGCCACGCCGAGCGGCAAGCCAATCACCACACTCAGCAGTGCTACGCCAGTGGCGATTTGCAGCGTGCCACCAAGCATCATTGGCAGTTGCGGTTCCGCCAGCAGGAGCGGAATGCCGGAGAACGCGCCGCTAAAGACCCCGGCGCTAAACTGCGGAAACACCGCCTGCAAGAGAATAAACAGTAACGGTAGCGCAACCAGTATCACCAGCAGCCCTATCGTCACCCGCGCAATCAGTTTCTGGTTCACAGCAGGTATCCTGAAAGCGGGGTTACCCCCGCTATAAATGACGTGGATTACTTCACAAACAGGGCGTTAAAACGCTTCAGAATATCGCCACGCTCGCTGGTGCCGCTGCTTTGCGTTGGCAAAATATTCAGTTCGGTAAACAGCGGGCGTTTTGCTTCCACGTCCGTACGCGCTGGCATCAACCAGGCATCGGCAACCATGGTCTGCCCTTCCGGCGACAGAACGTAATCGATAAACGCTTTTGCGTCATCGGCATGCTGGGTGGTTTTGAGGATCATCATCGGGCGCGGCGCAATCACCGTGCCGCTGGCCGGGAAGATCACTTTCAGCGATTCGCCCTGCGCGATATTGCCGTAAGTGACGTAATCAACCGCGCCGAAGACGGCGGCTTTTGCCCCCTGCATTACCGGCGTTACCGCCTGCGCATTCGGGCCGCTGACCACCATGCCGTTGCTTTTCAGTTCATCAAACAGTTGCCAGGCTTTCTCACCCATGCCATTTTGCAGACCGATCAGCAAATCCAGCGAAGCGCCGGACAGCGCCGGATCGGGCGTGGTGACTTTATCTTTGAAGGCTGCTGATGTCAGATCCTGCCACTCTTTCGGTTCCGGCGTGCCGCTTTTGGTGTTCCAGACAATGCCCAGCGCCGAGACGCCCTGCGCCACATAATCTGCGCTTTTCAGCGCGGGTGGAACCTTTTCCGCATTGGCGCTGGCAAACGGCAGCAACCAGCCGCGATGATGCAGATCTTCCGCCGTATCCCAGGAGGCTGAAATCAGAATATCGGCCTGCGGATTGGCCTGTTCAGCTTCGAGGCGCGCCATCACTTTGCCGGTGGTGGCCTGGAAAATGTTGACCTTCACGCCGGTTTTTTGCTCGAACCCGGTGGCCAGGCTTTTCGCCAGCGAACCGGGGCCTGCGGTATAAACGGTCAGCGCGTGCGCGCTGGACATCATCATGGACGACAGCACCATGGCTAAAGCGACTCCTTTTTTCACGGACAGTAAGGCTTTCATGCGATTTCCCCTGAGGATGAAGTGATATTTCTGACGGATTGCACCTTTCCGGATGCTAAATGCACGATGCGATCGGCGAGCCATTCGGCTTCGCGGCGATCGTGCGTGACATAAACGGCCGTTGTACCGAGCTGGCGCAGCAGGCGCGCCATCTCATGACACAGCGATTCGCGCAGTGCGCTGTCGAGATTGGAGAGCGGCTCATCGAACAGCAGCACGCCAGGTTCGGCGACTATTGCCCGCGCCAGCGCTACGCGCTGCTGCTGGCCGCCAGAAAGCCCGGCCGGTTTGCGCTGGGCCAACTCCGCCAGCCCGACCATACTGAGCGCCTGCATGACGCGCTGTTCGCGTTCGCCGCGCGGTACGTTGCGCATCTTCAGCGGAAAGGCGACGTTTTGCGCCACGCTCATATGCGGCCACAGGGCGTAATCCTGGAAAACCATGCCGATATCGCGCGCTTCCGGCGGTAGCGACCAGCCCGCTTTCGCGACCAGGCGATCGCCAAACCAGATTTCACCTTCCGCCGGTTCGCTCAACCCTGCGAGCAATCGCAACAGCGTGCTTTTGCCGCAGCCGGAAGGCCCAAGTAGCGCAACGATGCTGCCAGGCTGGATATGCAAATCGATGTGATTAAGAACGGTATGTGTGCCGAAGGCGTAGGAAACACCTTGCAGCCGGATATCAGTGAATGCGAACATCAGCGCCCTCCGAAGCGGGAAGCCGTGATCCACCCGTGGTTTTCAGCCAACGGGGCGCATCCACCTGCACAAAAGTCAGGGGAGCAAACATCTTGTTATCCTCTTTGGGATTTGATGCGGCTGACTATAGGCAGGGATTATGACGAAGAAATGACGTCATTATTGCGCGTTGATTTTTAACCGAATGTCTAAACTGAAAGGCATAACATCTACACTGTCTTTAAAAAGGGTTTCTCGTGCGTATCGCAACGATCACTAATTATGCTTACATCGCGACAGTGGTACTGACATTAACCTCCGGCGTTGCGCTGTTTATGGCTTCAGGCGCCGAACACAGCGAGCGCGACACCGTGGCGCAAAGCCGGACGTTTGATACCTTGATCGACGATCTGGAGAGAGAAGCTTTTGCACTCAGCGATATGGCGCGCGATGCGGTAATCAAGTTTACGCCGGAAACGGTACAGAGCTGGAAAACCCGACGTGAACAGGACATTAACCTGGAAAACCGCCTGGTTGCCCTGCGTGACAGCGGCGCATCCGATGAAGAAATTCTGATTCTGCGGGACGGGCTTGCCGCCCTTGACCAGCTTGAAGAGGAACAGAATATTGCCATTGAGAATGTGCAGGCGGGCAAAAATACAGAGGGTGTGAATCTGTTGTTCAGCGGCGGCTACGAAGAAAAGCTCGAAGAGGCCGAATACCGTTTCGCCCATTTTCGCAGCCTGGTGGACCAGCGCACGCAGGCTGCCATCAAAGAAGCGACAACACTCTCGCTGCGTCTGCGTACCTTATCGGAAGTGATGGTCGGCGTGACCGCGTTGCTGTTCTTGTTTGTGCTCGGCTTTATTATCAAACACCGTATTCTGCGCCCGGTGGTGACGCTCAGTGATGTGGTGAACCGGCTGGCGACGCAGGATTACAACGTTGAAGCACCGGTGCTGGCGCAGGTTGATGAGATTGGCGATATGGCGCAGGCGATCCGCATTTTCCGTGAAAATGGCCTTGCCAGACAGCGGCTTGAGCAGGAACGCGACAAGGAATGGGCCACGCGTACCCTGCTGGCGCGCATGACTCAACGTTTGCAGGGCTGCGATACACACAGCGCCATTTTCCGTGTGGTTGACCGTTTTGCGCCGCAAATCATCCCGGAAATGGGCGGTCGGCTTTATGTGCTGAATACGCGGACTAACCGTATGAAATGCGTGGTGCGCTGGGGGCTGCCGCCCGGCGAGGATGCTCCCTTCTCGCCGGAACATTGCTGGGCGCTGAAGCGCGGGCAACTGCACAGCCCTGCCAAAGATACCGTGGATATGCCGTGCGAACATGTTTTGCCGGAACTGGCGTCGCGGGCGATCTGCGTGCCGCTCAATGCGCAAAATAAGAGCATTGGCTTACTGACCTTTGATAACTACACACCGGGTAAAGAGCCGCCATACGCCTATCTGGAGTTACTGGCGGAAACGCTGGCGCTGGCGTTAGCCAACCAGATCCTGCGCGATACGCTGACCGAAAGAGCGACATATGATTCGCTGACTGGCCTGCGCAACCGCTACAGCCTGGAAGAGACACTGCGGAACATGATCGATCAGGCGATGGTGGAGAACAGCACGCTCAGTTGCCTGATGCTCGATGTGGATTACTTCAAAAAGCTCAACGATCAGTACGGTCACGAAGCGGGTGATAAAGTGTTGCGCGAAATGGCGAAACTGATTACCGAAACGCTGGATGAGAACAGTATCGCGTTTCGCTATGGCGGCGAGGAATTTCTGATTATTTTGCCGGGCGTCGATGAAGCGCACGCGAAAATTGTTGCCGAAGCGCTGCTGCATAATGTGTTAAACCACCACATGCTGTATGAATCGCAGGATATTGGCCCGGTTTCAGTCTCTATTGGGCTGGCCACCTGGCCGCGCCATGCCCGCGCCGATAACCTGGTGCGCGCCGCCGATCTGGCGCTCTATATGGCGAAAGAACAAGGGCGCGGGAAGATTGTCGTTGCCAAAAGTGCCGGATAGTCCTTTTCCCCTGCTCTGCGCTTGCTTTGGGTGGCAGAACAGCCATTTAATGCTGGAAAATCATGCACAAAGGAGCTGCTTATGAGCTATTTTCGTCCGGTGGCATTAGAACACGCCAGCCGCCTGTTAAATCATGGTCCGACGATTTTGATTACCAGCCGTGATGAGCAGATCGATCGTCGTAATGTGATGGCGGCGGCCTGGTCGATGCCGGTGGAGTTTTCCCCGCCGCGTATCGCGATTGTGGTGGATAAAAGTGCCTGGTCACGCGAGTTGATTGAGCGTAGCGGCATGTTCGGCATTGTGGTGCCCAGTGTAGCTGCGGCTAACTGGAGTTACGCGGTCGGCAGTATTACCGGGCGCGATGAGGATAAATTCAACTGCTATGGGATCCCTGCGTTTGCCGGCCCGGTGCTCGGGCTGCCGGTGATTGAGGAGAAATGTCTGGCGTGGATGGAGTGTCGTCTGTTGCCGCCCACTGCCGCGCAGGAGAAATATGACACGCTGTTTGGCGAAGTGGTTTCTGCGGCTGCTGACGAACGGGCTTTTATCAACGGACGCTGGCAGTTTGATGACGACAAACTGAATACCATTCATCATCTGGGCGGCGGTAATTTTGTCGCCAGCGGCAAACGCATTACCGTCGGCGAATAAGCTGGCGGTTACTGCGGTAGCGCTTTGCTCCAGTTCATTGCCAGTTGCGGCCACGCGGCATTTCATCGGTTGGCCAGATCGGAAAATCCCTTGTGGAAGCAAACGCGATATGCGTGGTAAAGAGAATGGCGAGTGCAGCAGTTTTGGGGGATCCGGAACATAAGTCTCTCCTTGAGGAAAAGGTTTATGTACCATTGCGCTATCGAGATGCACCACAAAACAGCGCTTTATTTTTCTCAAAAAAGTGGCATTTATCATCAATGCCACTTAAATAAATCAATATAAAAGCGAAGACGGATTGCTAATAATTACTTCCTGGAACCAAAATCGGCGTTCAATTGATTGCCAATAAACTCAACAACCTTTGCCAGCATGCCACCCACGCCTTGTGCAACAGCATTCAGTACTGGCGTAATGATCGGAGATAACACGTTATAAATGGTGCCGCCAATCGCGTTGCGCACCGGTTCAAACATGTTTCCCACTGCGCCCAGAACAGAGTCGAACAGACCCGCACCGGAAACAGCCTGCATTTCATTTTTAGTTAATTCTTTCACAAAAATTCCTTACATTCTAAAACAGGCTGGAGCGCTAGCCCCAGCCTGGACGGCCGTCAATGATATTTCAGAGAAATGCCGCCGACAGTCAGTTATTTAAAAATGGAGATACTTTTCTGTCAGAAACTATTGGCAGATTAATTACGCTTTGGAGCCAAACAGGCCGCTGAACAGGTTTTTAATGGTGTTAAAACCGGATTCAACGAAACCAGCAACAGCCTGGCAAGCATTACGCCCCATATCAGCAAAAGTGGTTTTGTCGCCGCCCATGATTGCGTCAACAACACCGCCCAGAGCGCCACCGATCATACCAGCGGTATTAGACAGAAAACCTGCGCCAGAAACAGCCATCATTTCATTAGTGTTCAGTACTTTCATGATATTTCCTTATATTTAAAAAAACGGAGCATTCACTCCGGGGTTATTTCCCATCCGTGGTTTTCCTGTTGGAATTCCACCGATGGGAGAATGACTACAGATGGAGTTACGTATTCGTTAATTACGCTTTGGAGCCAAACAGGCCGCTGAACAGGTTTTTAACAACGTTAAAACCGGATTCAACGAAACCAGCAACAGCCTGGCAAGCATTACGCCCCATATCAGCAAAAGTGGTTTTGTCGCTGCCCAGGATAGCGTCAACAACACCACCCAGAGCGCCACCGATCATGCCAGCAGTATTAGACAGAAAACCCGCGCCGGAAACGGCCATCATTTCGTTATTGTTAAGCTCTTTCATAAAAATTCCTTTTTGTTTAAACGGGGCAGAATAATCACTCTACCCATGAAAACCAGTAGTGTTATCCCGGCAGGAATATCACTCTCAGTCAGTAAATAAAAAATAGAATCCGTTATCTTTCAGGAATGCCTGACAGATTACTGATCTTTCGAACCAAACATCCCGAGAATCCCGCCGAACAGACCGTTAACAGCGTTTTTTACCATGCCGAAACCAGATTCAACGACGCCAGCGACGCTCTCGCAAATGCTACGGCCGGCATCAGAGAACGTGGTTTTTTTACCACCCAGGAAAAGGTCAACAATGCCGCCCAGACCACCACCAAATGCGCCTGCGGCATTTGATAAGAAGCCAGCACCAGAAACGGCCATCATTTCGTTATTGTTAAGCTCTTTCATAAATACTCCTTGGTATTGTAATAAATCGAAGAAAAACTCCGATTCAGAGATCAAAAGTGTTACTCGACATGTGTTAACACCCGATCGGTTAATTAAAAATATTTTAGAATTATTACCCGTTATTTCGGCTTAATAAATTACCCAGTACAACACCAAATATTCCCAGAGGGTTTTCAGCTATTGCACCGATAAACCGACCAATAGTACGACAAGCGTCAGTCACGAGTGTGCTTTCACCAGGGATAATAGCATCAAGGATACTACCGATACCTGCGCCGACCATACTACCTGCAGTCGATAAAATGCCAGAGCCTGAAACCTCTTGCATTTCAATTACGTTGATTTCTTTCATGATTATCATCCTTAATCTTAATGCACTTTATAATATGCAACAGGAATTTATAGAATTAATTCCACGCTGCGCATGAAAGTTATTTATAAAAATGTTTTAAACTCTGTTTTATTCGTTGAGTAAAGTATCTCCTAAAACACTTCGCTCTGTCTATAAAGAGTGTGAGATATTATTCCTAAAACAGCATGCCGAAATTATAGTGGGAATTGAAAATCAGGCTCGACTGGTAAATATCGTTAGTCATATTGTATAGAAAAAGAAAAAGTTAACATGATGCACACAGCGAGCACAGATAGCGCGTTATTTAGGTTGATTAGAGAAGAGGCTTTACGGTCAGATAAAAAAATAAGTGATATCCCGGCTGGAATATCACTTATGAGAAGAGCTAGCAGAGTATTAATAAATGATACTTAGCGGAGATTAGTCGCTTTTTTTACCGAACAGACCGCCGAAGAAAGAGGTAACTGCATTGATGCCAGCTTCAACAATACCGCCAATGCCTTTACCAATATTACGGCCTGCATCAGCTGCTGCGGTGTTTTTGCTACCCAGAGCCAGGTCAACGATAGCACCGATACCGCGACCGAGCATGCCAGCGGTATCAGCTAAAAAACCAGCGCCAGAAACTTCTTTCATTTCTACAGTATTGAGTTCTTTCATGACTATTATCCTTAATATTTACTTATTGATTGCGAAACAGTAATCAAAATAATTACCGCCCCATCTCTTGCGTTATTATTTCTAATAACGAAAAACGTTATGCTGACTTGTTAAGTAGAATTATCTGCTGAAGTCATTTTTCTGTCCAGAGATCGTAAGCGATAAATTTCCTAAAAAATGCCCTCAAAAAAACACGAATTTATTTATAAGAGAAAAGATGTTTTGCACTTCACAAATAAAAAAGTGGCATCCCATAAGGAATGCCACTAAACATAACAATCAAATAATAACTAATGGCGCTTAGCTATCAAAGGGTATTAATAACTTATTTTTTCTTACCGAACAGGCCGCCGAAGATGCTATTGAAGATAGAGTTAATAACACCGAAGCCAGATTCAACGATACCAGCGATGCCTTCAGCCATAGAACGACCTGCATCCGCTGCTGCAGTACTTTTACCGCCCAGAGCCATATCAACAATAGCGCCGATACCGCTGCCGAGCAGACCAGCCGCATCTGACAGCAGGCCAGCACCAGAAACTTCACGCATTTCAATAGAGTTAAGTTCTTTCATGAATATTATCCTTAATATTTTACTGCATTTTAGTTAATTGCATTTTTAACTTGTTGTCTCTTGAACAGGTACTCTTTATAACCTGTAAAGAAATTATCTATTATATGCCGCTTTATCGTCCAGAAATAATTTGGAATATTATTCCTAAAGTAAAAAGCGGCATGCAGGGCGTTCATTAAATTACAAATTGATAACGCGATCCGCTGTTGCAATAGTTGTTGCACGGTGTGCGATAATAACGCGAGTAATATTCAACTGTTTAATCGCGGTATTTACGCAGGCTTCGCTTTCATGATCCAGCGCACTGGTCGCTTCATCCATAAAGAGCAATCCAGGCTTGCGATAAAGCGCGCGCGCAATAAATACGCGCTGCTTCTGGCCGCCGGAGAGCCCCTCGCCCAGTTCGCCAATTAGCGTTTCATAGCCCATTGGCATAGCGAGGATAACATCGTGGATATGGCTTGCTTTGGCGCACTCCACCATCCACTCCTCATCAGCATGCTCAGCGAATCCACAGATATTTTCCCGCAAAGAACCGGCGAACAGCTTGTCATCCTGTAGCACGCAGCCAATCATTTTGTGGTAGTTATTTATGCCGAGTTGTTTGATATCCATACCATCAACCAGCACTTTACCCGCATCGGGTTCAAACAGGCCGCAAAGCACTTTCATTAATGTCGTCTTTCCGGCACCGGAAGCGCCGACCAGTGCGACGCTCTCGCCCGGCTCAATTTGCAGCGCCAGATCATTAAATATCGGCGCCGACTGGCTGTCGTAACGATAACTAAGCCCGGTGGTTTCAAGGCCAAGAGGACGCATTTCCGCAGCTGCCGGTAAATCCGGTTTTCTCGGCTCACGTTCGTGCAAAGCGATATCGGAAATACGTTCGTTATGCAAACTCATCATTCGCAGTTGCAGTAAGAAATCAACCAGCGAGCCGACACGATCGGAGAACTGGCTACGGAAGGCGCCAAAGGCGACAAACATACCGATGGTCATCTGATTGTCGATCACCAGACTGGTGCCGAGCCACAAAATCGCGACCTGATCGCAGGCGGCAATAAACGTATTAAGGCCGTTAAAAAAGAGATCCAGACGGGTAAGTTTAATCCCGGTGTTGATGGTATCGACCTGCAAATTTAGCCAGTGAGTACCACGACGCTCGCTCATATCCTGCATTTTTACCGTCGCGATACCGTACAGCGTCTCCATAAAATAGGAGCTGGCGCGCGCGCCTCTGACCAGGCGTTCTTCAGAGAGTTGGCGATAGTAGTTATACGTTAACAGGCGGATCAGCACATAAACCGCGGTAAACCCAAGCACCACCCACGTCAGCCAGCCGCCGTACAACACCAGCATTATCAATACGCCAACCACCATGATGCCGTCCATGATGGCGCCGACGACGCTGCTGGTAAAGGTTTCACGCAGTGTATCCAGCGAGCCGAAACGGGATTGAATATCCCCCATTTTGCGCCGTTCAAAATAGCCTAGCGGTAGTTTAATCAGATGCCGGAATAAGCCCGATTGCCACTGCACATTAATGAGCGTTGACATCACCAGCGATGTCCAGGCGCGCAGCATGCTGACAGAGGCCCGCAACAGAATAAAGAAAAACAGCCCGATACAGATGAGCGACAGCAAACCGCGATCGCCCGCCGGAATAGCATGGTCCATGACCAGCTGCGTGCCCACCGGCAGTACAAGGTTGATCGCTTCAATGACGATAGAAAGACAAAAGATCTTTGCCAGCGTGGCTTTAATCCCGTGAACGCTACCGATCAGCGAGCGTAAACGTACGCGATTCTTTACTTTTTCCTGGGTAAATTCACTGCCCGGCATGGCTTCCAGCGCGACGCCGGTAAAGTATTGCGACATCTCTGCCTGGCCGACGGTTCTGCGTCCGCGCGCCGGATCGTTAATCACATACTTATTGCCTTTGACGGCGACCAGCACCACAAAGTGGTTGAAATCCCAGTGCAGGACGCAAGGGGTTTTCAGCAACTTCAGCTCATGCATATCCAGCGATAACGCGCGGGTCGCAAGGCCAAGCTGGCCCGCAATTTCATTCAACCCAATCAGCGTGGTTCCCCTTGCTGAGAGGTTAAACTGCTGACGCAGGCTTATCAGGTCAATATTTTTGCCATAGTGGCCACAGATCATGGCCAGGCTCGCCAGACCACACTCCGAGGATTCGGTCTGGTGTACCATCGGAACGCGTCGGAACCAGCTTAAATCCAGCTTGCCGAGCAGCGCGGTAAATAGGCTTTTATTACTCATTTACAGGTCCTGTTGCGCTGTGCTTCATGTCGTAGAACGGGGAAAGCATCCATTGATAAATTCTTCTTTTTTCGAGAAACAGCGTGCTCTGCGCCTTCATGCCATTTTCCAGAGAAATACGTTTTCCGTCGTACTCCACCACTTCGCGATCGGGTTTAATAACGACTTTGTAATAAGGGATCGAGGTGCCCTGGAGGTTTTTCGGTGCGCCAGGATAAGTCATCATTTCCTGCGTTGAAGCCGGTGTTTTAGATATCTGACTGATGGTTGCCGAGAACTGGCCGAATTTTTCGGCAGGAAACGCTTCATAGCGGAGATTGACCTTGTCGCCGACGGCGATATACGGCGTCGCATCGTTTGGCACCCAGGCCACCAGTAAATAGTGATCGATAGATTCGGGGATAATCTGCAACAGGCTGTCGCCGGTATTCACCATTTGCCCGGCGGTGACGCTCAGGGAGTCGATTTTGCCGTCAGACGTTGCGCGTACAATCACATCGCCGCTGATATCGGCGTTCAGACGCTCTTTCTGCAGGTCGTAACGCTGAAGTTCCATCTGGTAAATACGGTTGTCAAAATCTGCCGCCTGCGTCTGAATTTCACTCTCGAGGCTGGTCACTTGCAGCGCATTTTGTTCACTCTGGCTGCGCAGACCTAACAGATCATTCTGCTGCTGATAATAAAGCGTCACATGGTTCGTCAGCTGATCCTTGGTGATAAGACCTCGGGCCTGATAACGACGATAATTTTCCATGTTCTCTTTCATCAATTTAACGCCCTCTTCTGCCCGGCGAATAACGTCGGTCGAAAATTTAAGCGCTTCGCTATATTGCTGCCTTTGCTTCTCAAGTGTTTTCAGCGTGGCGTTTTTACTCTCCTGCAACCCGGCGATAATATTTTCTACACGGGTGATTTGTTGCTCGATGTCATTGCGCTGATTGTCACTGACCACGCCGCTATGGGTGCTTCGGCTGACATCAATCAGGTAAACCGGATCGCCTTTTTTTATTTTTTGCCCTTCGGTAACGTAGGATTTAACAATAAACCCCTGAGCATTTGAATAAATATTGACCGGGCGTGGCCAGGTGGTGATTTCTCCACTGACATTTACCCTGCGCATATATGTGCCATCAATTACAAAGGTCAGAAAAGCGGCCAAAAAGCAGACGCAGAACATAATAATTAACCAGAGCGGGACGCCCGGCAGTAGAATTGCGCGTCCGCGCCATCTCATTTTTCGGTTTTCAAGTGCTTCCTTTCTAAACATTACCCCCCTCCTTAGTGGGATATTTTTATCGGGTCTTATTTAGCGGCTGTTTATCACTAAATAAAAATACATTCACAAAGAAAATAATTACGTGACATTGTTTTAACAAAAACAATCACATGCAAGATTCGACATTAATAATATTGAAGGTGGCAAGCACAATTTAAATGATAACAGATATTGATCGAGTTTTATTGGCCGGTAACGTATGTGAACAGCAAATACAAATGCTCAATATATGTTTTGCGCCATAGTCATTATAAAAGTTAATCAACCTGGCATAGATTCAGGGGGACTTTATATTTTTGATGGAAAACTTGCAAATATGAAAGTTCCTAAATTACTGAAAGGCGTAATAAAATAAAGGCGAGACGTATAATGAAAATGGGTATTAATAAAAAACGTGAATACATATAAATAATGCGCCAGCACGGGCGCATTTTCATCAGGAATAATTAATTAACCTCGGGCGATGGCGTGAATAACCGCCTCGGTAACCTCGTGGGTGGTCGCCTTGCCTCCAACATCCGGAGTGAATATGCCCGCCGCGCTCACTTGCTCCACGGCGGCCATCAGACGCTCAGCAGCGCTTTGCTCACCAAGATATTCGAGCATTTGCGCTGCCGTCCAGAAGCTGGCGATCGGATTCGCAATACCTTTACCGGTGATATCAAAGGCAGAACCGTGAATGGGTTCAAACATCGACGGGAAGCGACGCTCGGGATCGATATTCGCGGTCGGCGCGACGCCAAGGCTGCCCGCCAGCGCGCCGGCCAAATCGGAAAGGATATCCGCGTGCAGATTGGTGGCAACAATGGTGTCGAGCGTTTGCGGATGCAGCGTCATCCGCACGGTCATGGCATCAACCAGCATTTTGTCCCAGCGGACGTCCGGGAACTCCTGAGCCACTTCCTGCGCAATCTCATCCCACATCACCATGCCGTGACGCTGAGCATTGGATTTGGTGACCACCGTTAACAGCTTGCGCGGGCGCGACTGTGCCAGTTTGAAAGCGTAACGCATAATGCGCGTGACGCCGGTACGGGTGAAAATGGCGACTTCTGTTCCCACTTCTTCAGGCAATCCTTTGTGGGCGCGGCCGCCGTGGCCGGAGTATTCCCCTTCTGAGTTTTCGCGTACGATCACCCAATCCAGCGTCCCCGGCTGCGCGTGGCGCAAAGGTGACTGAATGCCCGGCAGAATTTTGGTCGGACGCACGTTGGCATACTGGTCGAATCCCTGGCAAATCGGCAACCGCAATCCCCACAGCGTAATATGGTCCGGGACATCCGGCGCGCCCACCGCGCCAAAGTAGATGGCATCGAAATTCTTCAGCTGCGCCAGTCCATCTGCCGGCATCATTACGCCGTGGGCTTTGTAATAATCCGAGCCCCATGTGTACTGAGGAGTATGCAGATATCACGTGGGTAATCATCGGCGGGGAATTATACAAAAAAATGCAATAATAGAAATGGAGATAACTCACTGAGGGCTATGAAGAAAAAAGCCCACACAGGCGATGTGGGCAGCCGGGAATTTACATACTGTAGCCCGGTTTTTTGATCAGTTGCTCCATTTGCGGCGCAATTTCCGTATCCCAGACCTGCGCTTTCCACTCTTCCGGTGCGAACTCATTCAGCGCAACGCTGATGGAACTCTCTTTGCTGTTCAGATGACGAATAATCACTCCGGCGATATCCTCCGCCAGCGCAGTTTTCTGCTCATCGCTCAGATCGCGGGGAAAACATTTGATATCAACGTGCGGCATAGCAAACTCCTTGTTTTCAAGAGAGTGTCACAGTAGCACAACGCGTTCGCACTGACTTATCAAAGTGTGACCAGTCTGGCGGTCACCCGGGTGCGCCTGAGCAGCGTACAGAGGCCGTAGGAAAGAAGAAAAGCCAGTAACGAATAGAGCAAAATATAGAGATATGTGTCCGTTATCCCTGTCATGCGCAACAGCTTTTCATGAATAAAGGCATTATGTATCTCGATAACAAAAATATTATGCACGAGGTAAATTCCCAGCACGTTTTCACTGAGGCGATTCACCCAGGCTGGCGCGGTGTTGATGTTTAAATTGGTCATAAAAACAAACAGACCTACAGCCGCCGTGAGTAACAACAGGTTGTAAAACTTCCCGTAGAAAATAGCGATCCCGGCGTGGGATGAAATAAGTGAGAGAGCAATTAAAGCAGCGATAGCCGCGAACAATGCCGCTAAATGTGCGATGCCGAATGGTCTGAGGCTGGGTTTTACCAATCCGAGATAACCGCCAATCAAAAAACAGATTAACCCTTCAGGTTGAAACGGTATCAGCAAATTGAACGGAAAAATGGCAAAGGAAAAGTAAGCCCCGGTCAATGCGTTCACTAACGTCAGGTTAGAAATCACCACCATCAAAATGAGGATTTTCAGGATCTCTGCGGCGTGTTCCTTCTTAAACGAATATCGAAATAGCGGCGTAAACACGTAGAGCGGAATGACGGCAAAGATAAACCACAGCGGTGTGGCTTCTGTGTTTGCATTACTGACATTGAGATAGTTGAGGAAACCAATGTCCGGAATATTGGTAAATCGACTGATAAACTCATTGTCATAAACGTAATAAAAAACCAGCCAAAAAACCAGAACCCCAACAATGCCTTTGATTTTGCCAATGACATAATTTGCCTGGTTTTCATGTTTGTTATTTAATAAGAAGTAACCACTGCACACGAAAAATAGCGATACGCCAAGTAATCCTGCCTGCCTTAGAAAACATAATATGACATCGTTACCACTGCGATTGAGAAAATACAGGGTGGTGTGTGCCATAACCACGAAGAAAATCGACAATATCTTCAGAATATCAATGGTTGCAATCCGCATTGCTGGCTCTCCTAAAGCGATAAGATAAAATGCGTGATTTTACTCGCTAACCTTTCCATGCCTAATTTTGAGGGGTGCAACCCGTCGGAAACCGTTCCAGCGGTGTTGCTGGTCATAATATTCATGTTGAGTTCGTTAAAGCCGGAATTCTTTTGTAAATCCAGATAAGGGATGGAGTATTGCTCGCACATCTCACGGCAAACCTGGCAGTAATCGGTAAGATAATATCCTCGGGCATTTTTTTGATCTCTGCCTCGTGCAAAGGAAACCGGCGTGGTAACGACGAATCCGACGCGTGCCAACGGATATTTCTTGATAACGCCAGCGAGTAATAAATTCATCGCGCCATAAAATGTCAATGGCGTATTATCTTTGATTTTTCCTATTTCTGTGCCGCCCTCAGAACCGAAGTTAAAACCAAAGTCATTTCCTCCGCCCCAGATGGTAATCAGATCGGGGTTCTCCCCCATATTGCTATAGCGTAAACACATCGCGGTATTATCATGCTCGTTTTTCTGTGCAATACAGGTTCCGCCAATACCATAGTTTGTCCACTCAGCAAGCCCCAGATTTTTGGCGACAATAGGTTGATACCATCCGCGCTCTGTTATGCTATCACCCAGCGTAAACCAGGAACCACCGATTAAATACGAATGAATATATTCCATTATCATCATCTCGTTAACGTTAATATGATATTTTCATCTTTTATTGTCACTCGACAATATTACCTGCGGACGTCATCCAGGTAAGAGTTGTCTCATAGAAAAGAGGCGATATCAAATTATTTCTCGCCCCTTATTTTATATACCTTTTCAATTTATATGATGCTCTAAGAATATTTAAATACCCGGCAATAACCGTTACGTCAGGACGTTATTATTTCGCAATACCTTCTGAAGGGCTGGCACACGACAAACCGCATCGGCAATGGCGCTGAATTTCGGCGTATGTTCCTTAAACCACGCAGGGCGCGGTCCCCAGGTCCGCATCACGCAGATATAAATATCGAGCAGCGTTAATGCTTCGCCAAACGCGTACGGCGCGGCTTTTAGCTGACTCTCCAGCCACAAATAGAGCGAATTACGGTATGCCTTGCAGTTTTCCTGTAGTTGTTCCGGCGCGGCGCTGGCCCAGCGTTCAGGGTAATCAGCATAGGTAAATGTGGGATAAACATTGGCGACCAGCCATACCAGTAATCGCCAGAACTGTTGCCTTTCCGGCGTGCCGACGGGCGGCGCTAAATCCGGGCGCTGGTCGAGGATCATCAACGCCACAGCGGCCGATTCGGTCATAATGCTGCCGTCGTCAAGCTGCAGCGTCGGCACCTGGCCCAGCGGGTTAAGTTTTTTCAACATCTCCTGCTGTGCGCCAGGCTGGTCAAAGCCGTCGACGTTGACAAAGCGATAAGGGATTTCCGCCAGCGTCAACATCACTTCACTGAGCGCCGATCCCCAGCCGGGGACACCATAAACAGTGATCATAAGGGCTCCTTACAGAGGATAAGCCCTAATTTTAGGTCAGAGTGGCGAGAAATTCGTCAGCCTGCTGCGGGCTGGTAAGACGCACAAAACGCAGATGCTGGTAGCGCGGGTCAGCCATATCCTGCGCGTAACGCAGGCGATTTGCGCGCCAGGTTTTTATCGTCCAGATAATAATCGACTCGCGGCTGAAGAATGAACGGCGGAAACTTTCACAGTTTCCGGTGCCTGGCCATAGCTCCTGTTTGTGCCAGGCCCGGCGTGCGGCGCGCAGCACGGCCTGACGCAACGTGCGCCAGAAACCGTAATCAACCCAGACAACAAGATCGACATGCCGCCATTTTATATCCCGGCTGCGATTGTAGTTGCCATCGAGTACCCAGCCCGGCTGCGCCAGTAACTGTTCAAGGCGGGAATACAGCTCCTCATCCGGCGTTCCCTGCCAGTTGGCCCGCCAGTAAAGTCTGTCCATTTCGATATAGGGCAAATTAAGCTTTGCGGCAAGACGTTTCGCCAGCGTTGATTTTCCGCTGCCGCTGGTACCAATGACATTAATTTTCATTGTGTTATGCGGATTCCCGTTCCACAAAATGGAAGCCAATATCAACAATCGTATCGTCAACCTCGCTGCCTTCAATACGATCGGCCAGCATCGTTGCCGCCCGCTGACCAATAATTTGCCGATCGACGCTGACCGTGGTAATGGCAGGCTGATTTCCGGCGGCAAAATCGAGATCGCCAAAGCCAATTACCGCCAGATCGCGCGGTACCTGTAAACCGCGCGACTGCGCTTCAATGATTGCGCCCTGCGCCAGCGTGTCGGAGCTGCAAACAATCACATCAAAATCGCCCTGCTCCAGTAGCTGCGCCAGCCCCTGGCGACCCGAGGTGAATCGCGCCGGTAAAGCCACATCGACGCTGCCCGGTTCGCTGATGCCGTTACGTTCCAGCACTTCGCGCAGCCCGGCTTTACGCTGCGCGGCGCGTTTGTCCACCGTCCACAGCAAACCCGGACGACGATAGCCTTTACGCAGCAGATACTCGGCCGTCGCCTGGCCGACTTTCTCGTGGGAGAAGCCCACCAGCATATCCAGCGGCGTCGGGGTTAAATCCCAGATTTCCACTACCGGTACGTTGGCATTGAGGATCACTTTTTTCAGATCTGTCGAGTGATGGATCCCGGTCAGAACGATACCGTCCGGACGGCGCGAAAGCAGCGCGGCAACCAGATCGGCTTCGGTTTGTTGCGTGTATCCGGCAACGCAGAGCAACATATGGTAACCGCGCACCGCCAGCTCATCGCTGATGGCCTGAATCGTGTCGACAAACATATTGTTGTTAATTTGCGGCACCACCACGGCAATCAATTTACTGCGGCGCGAGGCCAGCCCACCGGCTAACGCATTGGGGATATACCCCGTTGCTTTGACCGCCGCGATGACTTTTTCTACCGTTTTTGGCCGTACCAGTTGCGGTGTGTTAAGCGCCCGACTTACGGTCATGGATGATAAGCCGGCTGTGCGGGCAACATCTTCCAGCGTGGGCGCACGCGGTGGGACAGAACGAGATGTTTTCGACATGTTCACTCACAGAGCATTCAGCGTTTTTATGATTCTCGCGTTGTATTATACGCATTTCTCCCATCATTGCCGCCGCTCCACAGAAATCAGCACGTTAGCAGGCATTTTACACTTTTTATGTTAACGCTATCATTTATGAGTCTACTACGCTACGCGTGACTATTAAGTGCGATATCATTCACAAAAGTTTGCTCTTTGGCGCCATAATTTGTGATCGATTGTACAGAATTACACCCTTTCTCTGGTCATGGATTTATTACGGATCTACAAATGTTAGCGCAAACATTATGTTGTTCACAGGAGCTAATCATGACCGTAAGTGCGAATTCCGATGCCGTGACCTATGCCAAAACCGCAGGGGCAAAAACCGCCGCTGAAACCGGCGATCGTATTGCGTGGGTAAAACTCTCCCTCGCCTTCCTGCCGCTGGCTACGCCGGTAAGCGATGCGAAAGTGCTCACTGGCCGCCAGAAGCCACTCACCGAAGTGGCAATTATCATTGCGGAGATCCGCAGCCGTGATGGCTTTGAGGGCGTCGGCTTCAGCTACTCCAAACGCGCCGGGGGCCAGGGGATCTATGCGCACGCCAAAGAGATTGCCGATAACCTGCTGGGCGAAGATCCGAACGATATCGACAAGATTTATACCAAACTGCTGTGGGCCGGTGCGTCGGTTGGCCGCAGCGGCATGGCCGTACAGGCCATCTCCCCTATCGATATTGCGCTGTGGGATATGAAAGCCAAACGTGCAGGCCTGCCGCTGGCGAAACTGCTGGGCGCTCACCGCGACTCGGTGCAGTGCTACAACACCTCCGGCGGTTTCCTGCATACGCCGCTGGATCAAGTGCTGAAAAATGTGATTATTTCCCGTGAAAACGGCATCGGTGGCATCAAAATTAAGGTCGGCCAGCCGGATACCAAAGAAGATATCCGCCGCCTGACCGCCGTGCGTGAAGCGCTGGGCGATGATTTCCCGCTGATGGTCGATGCCAATCAGCAGTGGGATCGCGAAACGGCCATTCGCATGGGCCGCCAGATGGAAAAATTCAATTTGATCTGGATCGAAGAGCCGCTGGATGCGTATGACGTCGAAGGCCACGCCCAGCTCGCTGCCGCGCTGGATACGCCCATCGCGACAGGTGAAATGCTGACCAGCTTCCGCGAGCATGAACAGCTGATTCTCGGCAACGCCAGCGACTTCGTGCAGCCCGATGCGCCGCGCGTCGGCGGGATTTCCCCGTTCCTGAAGATCATGGATCTGGCCGCCAAACATGGCCGCAAACTGGCGCCGCACTTTGCCATGGAAGTTCACCTGCACCTCTCTGCCGCTTACCCGCTGGAGCCGTGGCTGGAACATTTCGAATGGCTGAACCCGCTGTTTAACGAACAGCTTGAACTGCGCGATGGGCGTATGTACGTCTCTGACCGCCACGGTCTTGGTTTCAGCATCAGCGAACAGGCCCGCGCGTGGACGCAAACCAGCTGCGAATTCGGTAAACGCCCATAATAATGACATCCTGACGGGAGAGCCCTCCCGTTTTTTTCTGTTCCCTACACCACATTCAACCCTGTTTCGAGGAGTTGCGATGAATACAATAATTAAACGCACCAATGTGCGTTACAGCATTCTTGTTTTCTTATTTCTTGCCACCGTATTTAATTATGCTGACCGCGCGACCCTTTCGGTCGTCGCGCCCATCATGAGCAAAGAATTAGGTTTTGATCCGGAAGCACTTGGCCTCGCCTTTTCGGTATTTGGTATTTCTTATGTGATCCTGCAAATTCCCGGTGGCTGGTTGCTGGATAAATATGGTTCACGGCTGGTCTATGGCTGCGCGCTGATTGGCTGGTCGGTGGTCACCATGTTTCAGGGCACCATTTACCTCTACGCCAGCCCGCTCATTGTGCTGGTGGTGCTGCGTCTGCTGATGGGCGCGATTGAAGCCCCCGCCTTTCCGGCCAACAGCCGCTTAAGCGTGCAGTGGTTTCCGAATAAAGAACGCGGATTTGTTACTGCCGTATATCAGGCGGCGCAATATATTTCGCTGGGCATTATTACGCCGCTGATGACCATTATTCTGCACAATCTTAGCTGGCATTATGTTTTTTATTATATTGGCGCGATCGGTGTCGTACTTGGCATATTCTGGTTGGTGAACGTTCGCGATCCGTTAGCGCATAAAGGTATTAACCAGCAGGAAATTGATTATATTCGCGACGGTGGCGGTGAACCCTCGCTCGGCAGTAAAAAAGGCCCGGCAAAAATCAGCCTGGCGCAGATCAAAAGCGTCTGTATTAATCGCATGATGATCGGTGTGTATATCGGGCAATTTTGCGTCACCTCGATTACCTGGTTTTTCCTGACCTGGTTTCCGACCTATCTTTACCAGGCCAAAGGCATGTCGATTCTGAAGGTCGGTTTTATCGCCAGTATTCCGGCGATCGCCGGGTTTATTGGCGGACTGCTGGGCGGCGTTGTCTCCGACTGGCTGCTGACGCGCGGTTACAGCCTGACGACGGCGCGCAAATTCCCGGTGATCTGCGGCATGCTGCTCTCCTGCGTGATTGTGCTGGCCAACTATACCGACTCAGAAGTGGTGGTGGTTGCAGCGATGAGTGTGGCGTTCTTCTCTAAAGGGTTTGGCAACCTGGGCTGGTGCGTGTTGAGTGATACGTCGCCGAAAGAGGTGCTCGGTATTGCGGGCGGCGTGTTCAACATGTGCGGTAACCTGGCGAGTATTGTCACACCACTGGTGATTGGCGTGATCCTCGCCAATACCCACTCCTTTGATTACGCCATTCTGTATGTCGGCTCAATGGGGCTGATTGGTCTGTTCTCGTATCTGTTTATTGTCGGTTCGCTGGAGCGTATTACGCTAACGCCAACGGCGGCCTGAGTCTGATTCTGGCGTCCCGCTAACGCCGCGCTGCTCCGTCATCCTGTACTCCCGGCGGAGCAGCTTTTTTTACATTCAATAAGCAAAAAAGTAGCAAAGTCGGCGTGACAGTCATTATGACTGCTTATGGGATCAGGCTATAACCTTGCAAAATTGTCCGGTATTTACCGGGTTATGGCTGGTTTTTTCTGTTGCTTTTATCAGCTGGCTGAATCATTTACGCTGCTTGTCTCCTTTCACCTCACAATTTCTGCTAATAGTCCCGGTGATGGCGGCGGGTATGTTTTGCGTCGTTAGCCGATTGCAGGTAGGATGCTGCGCCATGTTTCTCTTATCCATACGTAGAATCACTGGAAAGGCAAACATTTACCGCGGAGCAATCGTTTGGCTTTTGCTCACGCAGGTTGAGGAATTCCGCAAGGTTCAGACAGGACAACAGGTAACGAAATGAAAACAGACAACAACAGCGCCACGGAGCATCACGCGGCGAAACGACGCTGGCTTAACTCTCATGAAGAGGGCTATAACCGGGCGATGGGTAATCGCCAGGTACAAATGATCGCTATTGGCGGCGCGATCGGGACAGGTTTATTTTTGGGCGCAGGCGCACGATTACAGATGGCGGGGCCATCGCTGGCCATCGTCTATCTGGTTTGTGGTCTCTTCTCTTTCTTTATTCTCCGCGCGCTGGGCGAACTGGTACTGCATCGCCCTTCCAGCGGCAGCTTTGTTTCCTATGCCCGTGAGTTTCTGGGCGAAAAAGCCGCGTTTGTCGCCGGCTGGATGTACTTCATTAACTGGGCGATGACCGGTATTGTCGATATCACCGCCGTGGCGCTCTATATGCACTACTGGGGCGCGTTTGGCGATGTGCCGCAGTGGGTCTTTGCGCTGGCCGCGCTGGCGATCGTCGGCACCATGAACATGATTGGCGTAAAATGGTTCGCCGAAATGGAGTTCTGGTTTGCGTTAATCAAAGTGCTGGCGATTGTGGTGTTCCTGATTGTCGGGACTATCTTTCTCGGCAGCGGTAAACCGCTGGACGGCGGCACAACCGGCTTCCACTTGATCACCGACAACGGCGGTTTCTTCCCGCACGGCTTGCTGCCGGCGCTGGTGCTGGTTCAGGGCGTGGTCTTTGCGTTTGCCTCTATCGAGCTGGTCGGTACTGCCGCCGGTGAGTGTAAAGATCCGCAGACCATGGTGCCAAAAGCGATTAACAGCGTGATCTGGCGTATCGGTTTGTTCTACGTCGGCTCGGTGGTTCTGCTGGTGCTGCTGCTGCCGTGGAATGCCTATCAGGCAGGTCAAAGCCCGTTTGTGACCTTCTTCTCCAAACTGGGCGTGCCTTACATTGGCGACATCATGAACATGGTGGTGCTGACCGCTGCGCTTTCCAGCCTGAACTCTGGCCTCTACAGCACCGGCCGTATTCTGCGTTCGATGTCGATGGGCGGTTCCGCGCCGAAGTTTATGGCGAAAATGAGCCGTCATCATGTGCCTTACGCCGGTATTCTGGTCACCATTTGCGTCTATGTCGTCGGTGTGTTCCTTAACTATCTGGTGCCGTCGCAGGTGTTTGAAATCGTGCTGAACGTGGCCTCCCTTGGCATTATCGCCTCCTGGGGCTTTATCGTGATTTGCCAGATGCGCCTGCGTACGGCGATCAAAGAAGGCAAAGTGGCGGATGTGAGTTTCAAAATGCCTGGCGCGCCGGTCACGTCCTGGCTGACGCTGCTGTTCCTGCTGAGCGTACTGGTGCTGATGGCGTTTGACTATCCGAACGGCACTTACACCATCGGTTCTATTCCGCTGATTGCCGTGCTGCTGGTTGCAGGCTGGTTTGGCGTACGTAAACGCGTACAGGAAATTCACAGCACTGCGCCGGTGGCGCCGACTGAGAACGCCTCGCGCTAAACGGGCGACAGCAAAAATGAAGGGAAGGCGCTGGCCTTCCCTTTTTTTATGACAGCGCAATACGGATGACATCATCCGGTTGCGTGGCTTCTTCCTCGCGGTGAGAACAGTGATCATTAATGACAATAAGATGGAACCCTAACTGACGCCGAAGCGCATATGGCTGGCAGGAACTACACTGATTCTTAACTTAATGTGCGTTTAATGTTTTCAAAATATTTACATAACCTTTAACATATTGGTGCATGTTCCATTTGGTTCGTTTTTCTCACTCGGTTCCGTTATGACTATTCTTTCTGCCACGAAGGCCACCCTGCCGGCGTTATTACTCCCGGCTGTCCTCTCTCCGTCTGCTTCCGCTGCTGACAATGAACAAACGATGATCGTCAGCGCCGCGCCACAGACAGTTTCTGAACTTGATAGCCCTGCCGCCGTCAGCGTTGTACAGGGCGACGATATCCGCCAGGCGGCACCGCGCGTCAATTTGTCGGAGTCGCTGAACAGCGTGCCCGGCTTGCAGGTACAAAACAGGCAAAACTATGCCCAGGATTTGCAACTTTCCATCCGTGGATTTGGTTCGCGTTCCACTTATGGCGTGCGCGGTATTCGCCTGTATGTGGATGGGATTCCTGCGACGATGCCGGACGGTCAGGGGCAAACGTCGAATATCGATCTCAACAGCGTGGAGAGCATTGATGTGCTGCGCGGCCCTTTCTCGGCGCTGTACGGCAACGCTTCGGGCGGCGTGATGAATGTCACCACGCAGACCGGACGCCAGCCGACAACCATTGAAGCCAGCAGCTATTACGGTAGCGACGCAAGCTGGCGTTACGGCCTGAAAGCAACCGGCGCGATGGGCGACGGCACCCATGCGGGCGACGTGGATTACACCGTTTCCAGTACCCGCTTCGTTACCGGCGGCTACCGCGATCACAGCGGCGCGCGCAAAAATCTCGCTAACGCCAAACTGGGCGTGCGGATTGATGATGTCAGTAAGCTGAGCCTGATCTTTAACAGCGTTGATATCAAAGCCAACGATGCGGGAGGCCTGACTAAAGAGGAGTGGCAGGATAATCCGCGCCAGTCGCCGCGTGCTGACCAGTACAACACCCGCAAAACCATCAAACAAACACAGGCCGGGCTGCGCTATGAGCGCCAGATGAGTAGCCAGGATGATTTAAGCGTGATGATGTACGCCGGGGAACGTGAAACGACGCAGTATCAGTCGATCCCGCGCGCGCCGCAGCTTAACCCGGCCCATGCGGGCGGTGTGATCGATTTGACGCGCCATTATCAGGGCATTGACACGCGCTGGACGCACCGTGGCGAGCTGGGCGTGCCGGTAACCTTCACCGGCGGGCTGAACTACGAAAATATGAGCGAGGATCGCAAAGGTTACGAAAACTATGTGATGGATGGCTCGACGCCGGTTTATGGCGAAAAAGGCAATTTGCGGCGTAACGAACGCAACCTGATGTGGAACCTCGATCCCTACGTGCAGACCGCCTGGCAACTGACGGATAAACTCTCTCTCGATGCGGGCGTGCGCTACAGCTCTGTGTGGTTTGATTCCGACGATCACTATGTCACCGCCGGTAATGGGGATGACAGCGGCGAGGCCAGCTATCACAAATGGCTGCCAGCGGCGTCGCTGAAATACGCGCTCACCGATGCATGGAATGTTTATGCGGCGGCCGGACGCGGCTTTGAAACGCCGACCATTAATGAACTCTCCTACCGTTCCGGTAACCAGAGCGGGCTGAATTTCGCGCTGAAACCCTCCACCAATGAAACCGTGGAAATCGGCAGTAAAACGCGCATTGGCAACGGCCTGCTGACCGCAGCGCTGTTCCGCACCGATACCGATAATGAGATCGTGACCGACACCAGTAGCGGCGGACGCACCACCTACAAAAACGCCGGGAAAACCCGTCGCCAGGGCGCGGAGTTGTCGCTCGATCAGCAATTTGCCGGAAACTGGCGTGCCAAAATGTCATGGACTTATCTGGATGCCACGTACCGTAGCGAAGTCTGTACCGACAGCGACTGTAACGGCAACCGTATTCCGGGCATTGCGCGCAATATGGGTTATGCATCGCTGGGCTGGATCCCGGATCAGGGCTGGTACGCGGGCGCCGATGTGCGCTATATGAGCGATATTATGGCCGACGATGAAAACAGCGCGAAAGCGCCCTCCTACACCGTTACAGGCATTAACACCGGCTACAAATTTAGCTACGGCAACTGGATGATGGATGTGTTTGGCCGCATCGATAACCTGTTTGACCGTGAATATGTGGGCTCGGTGATCGTCAATGAATCGAATGGTCGTTACTACGAACCCGCTCCGGGACGTAATTACGGCGTCGGTTTGTCCATCGCTTATCAGTTTGAATAATGTTTGAATAATGCTCGCCAGCCGCCTTCACCTGGAGGCGGTTTTAAGCGACAAAAAAGCCCGCAAGCATCAGCTTCCGGGCTTTTTTTACCGCGTTAACACGCTATCAGAAGGTGGTCCAGCCTTCATCGCTGCTTTGCGTTTCACGCGGTGCAGCAGGCGCATTCGCCGTTGGCGTGGCTTTGAGTTTTCCTGTGGAGGATTTCGGCGCGCTTTTGGCTTCGTTTTGCTCCAGACGGAACGTAGCCACCAGTTCTTCCAGCAGACGCGCCTGCTCTTCCAGCGAACCTGCCGCTG
Source organism: Kosakonia sacchari (assembly GCA_900109485.1). Taxonomy (GTDB): domain Bacteria; phylum Pseudomonadota; class Gammaproteobacteria; order Enterobacterales; family Enterobacteriaceae; genus Kosakonia; species Kosakonia sacchari_B. Next base: position 113,094 of record FOAY01000005.1, read on the forward strand.
AAGACGATTCGCTCACCAGCGCCGCGTTTTGCTGCGTGGTGCTGTCCAGCTCGCTCACTGCGCGGGCAATCTGCTCGATACCACGGCTCTGCTCTTCCGACGCGGAGGAAATTTCACCCATGATATCGTTAACACGCGTTACCGACTGAACAACCTGATCCATGGTTTCACCGGCTTTGGCCACTAATTCACTGCCGACATTGATACGGGAAACCGACTCGCTGATCAGTTGTTCAATATCTTTTGCCGCCTGTGAACTGCGCTGAGACAGGCTGCGCACTTCGCTGGCCACGACGGCGAAACCCCGGCCTTGTTCGCCGGCACGCGCGGCTTCCACCGCAGCGTTCAGCGCCAGAATGTTCGTCTGGAATGCAATGCTGTTAATCACTGCGGTGATATCAGCAATTTTGTTAGAGCTGCTGTGAATGTCGCCCATGGTGTTCACCACTTCGCGCATCACCGTACCGCCTTCGCCAGCCGTCTGTGAGGCCTGCGCCGCAAGGCTGCTGGCGTTACGGGCGTTATCGGCGTTATTTTTCACCGTTGCGGTTAACTCTTCCATGCTGGCGGCCGTTTCCACAACCGCTGCGGCCTGCTGTTCCGTACGCGAGGAGAGATCGGTATTACCTTCGGCAATTTCGGTTGCCGCGCGGGAAACCTTCGTCACGCTGCTACGCACTTCGTGGATCATTTCACGCAGTGTGTCGTTCATCCGCCCCATTGCCCCGGTCAGTTGCCCCAGTTCGTCGGTACTTTGCGCGCGAATTTTCGAGCTGAGATCGCCGCTGGCAATACGTTCCGCCAGCGCAAGGTTGCGGTCAATCGGACGGGTAATCTGGCGGATCACCCACCAGGAAACAATCACACCAAGCAGAATGGCGATAGCGCCGATAATTGCGGCGATGGTACTGGAGCTATAGGCCAGCTCATCGTTGTGCGCTTTCACCAGCGTAATGATCTGCTTCAGCGCCGCGCTGCTGTTATCGCCACCGGTTTTAACATGATCTTCAGAGGTCTTCAGCGCCTGGTAGGCGGTGAAATAGTTGCGGCTCAGATCGTGGTATTTAACGGTGTTATCCCATAAAGCCTGTAACGGCGCTTGCAGTTCGCCCGGCAACTGGCTCGCCAGCGCCTGCACGCTTTTTTGCGTATCGCTGAAATGGCGCTCCAGCGCGTCGCTGCTCTCTTTGCCTGGACTATAACGGACGACCAGCGCCGCTTCACGCACGGCGCTGATAGCGAATAATTGCTCATAAACTTGTGTCATCAGGCCCGGATCGGCAACCGGCGTACGCACGAGCGTGGTGTAGCTGGCGGCAAGATCTTCAGCAGCGAGTTTATCCAGCGCATCACGAACAGCGTGAATATCACTGGTCGCTTTTTGCATTTCGCCAATGCTGCTCTGGAATTTCGCCAGATGATCGGCAACATCGCTGATGATCTGCTTTTCGTTGGTGGACCAGCTCATGTTGTCAGCACTGGCCGTCAACTCTGAAGCGTGGCGCACATAATCAGACATCACCTGACCCGATTTATCATCACCATAGAAATATTTCAGGCGGTTAATTTTTGCCTGAAACACTTCGATGTTGATGTTGTACAACAGATTGGTTTTTTGGTAGACGTCGCGGATTTCCTGAAAGCGCAACACACTGAGGACAGAAGAAACAGCAACCAGAAACAGAACTAACCCAAATCCTACCGACAGCTTTCTACTAATTTTTATATTGCTTAACCGTTGGTTAAATGACATTCCCCGACTCCTCGCTGGACACCAAATGTTAGCGCCTTACTACGCGCTAAAAGGTTATCGGCAGGGAATGCGTGGATTACAGGTATTAACTGGTCTTATAAGTGCAAAACGTGATATGGATGCGCCCCAATGACAAATTTTTGTCGGGCAACATCCATGATTTAGGTTAAATGGTTGTATTTAAGAAAAATCGCTCAGCGATAAAATTGCTTATGGATAATGTTTGCGCCCTCATCGATGGCGCGCCATATTCCGCGTTCGCTGGCAAAAGCATCACCTTCTTCAAGTGCGGCTAATAAGTCTGAATAATCGTGGCTGCGTGTTAAATCATCCGAATGTGGATAAAGATAATTAAAACATGGGCCAATGCGTACCCATAATTGCTCAATCAGTGCTGTCAATGTCGGCATACCTGCCTGCTGGTAAATCGAAAAGCGAAAAATCCGATTTGCCTGCAACATCTGCTCGGTATGGCCACTTTTTAGTGTTTCGTGAAAAGCCGCAGCCAGTGCACGCAACTCCCTGATCCTCTCCGGGGTCATACTTTGACTGGCGGCACGGGCAGCCATCCCTTCAAGGTTTTTGCGTATCTGGTTGATTTCGTCATAGCGTTCGAGGCTGACTTCCGGCACCAAAAACGCCTGCGCCGGTGTGGCATGCAGCGCGCCTGCGGAGACCAACCGCAAAAGCGCTTCCCGTACCGGAGTAATACTGGTACCCAACTGATCTGCTATTTCTTTCGTGATAAGCCGTGCGCCAGGTTTTAGCGCGCCGATAATAAGCGCATTCTTCAGACTCGCCTCCACCTGCATAGTAAGGCTGGTTCGTTGCGCTTTTTCCAAATCAAGCATGTTTGCGTCCTGTATAATTTCTTATTTATTTTCAGCCTGGTAGCGTGTCCGTAATCATTCAAATATATTATATAAACATGCCTGGTATTGGATTGTCGCGTAAAAGGTGTAGCTAATAATTAGTTATTATGCACAACTACCAGGAACCGCCTTCACAAGGTTATCAGTTCCTTATGCATGTCTAATTAAAGACGTTTTTTCAGATTTTGCACAATTCTGATGGCGGTTTTTTTCGCCGCCATCAATCGTTTAGCGTGAGGGTCCAATTTGCACGACGACCTTGCCGAAATTTCGACCTTCCAGCATACCGATAAACGTCTCTGGCGCTCGCTCAAGACCTTCTGTGAGTTGCTCACGGTAGTGAATTATTTCCTGTTTTACCCATTTCCCCATTTCTTGCTGGAATTCGTTAATTCGGTGACCGTAATCCTGCGTAATAATAAATCCCTGCAACCGAATTCGTTTTTTAAGCAGCGTTGCCATTAATAAGGGAATACGATCCGGGCCGTCAGGAAGTTCAGTGGCGTTATAACCGCTGACTAATCCGCAAAGCGGAATTCGCGCCTGAGTATTTAATAATGGCAGTACGGCATCAAAGACTTTGCCGCCGACATTTTCGAAATAGATATCGATCCCTTGCGGGCAGGCCGCCGCCAGTTGTTCGGCAAAATCCTCCGCGTGATGGTCAAGACAGAGATCAAAACCGAGCACCTCCACGGCATGACGGCACTTCTCTTTGCCTCCGGCGACCCCGACAACGCGACAGCCCTTAATTTTACCGATCTGCCCGACCGTTGCGCCGACCGGGCCGGTTGCCGCGGCAACGACCAGCGTTTCCCCCGCTTTCGGCTGACCGATATCAAGCAGCCCCATATAGGCGGTAAACCCCGGCATGCCGAGAATACCCAGTGACCAGGAAGGATGCTGCGGATCTTTACCAAGGTTGATCACATCGTCGCCGTTAGCGATGTCGTAATCCTGCCAACCGCTGTAAGCCAGCACCCAATCGCCTTCGGCAAAATCCGGATGCAGTGAACTGACCACTCGGCTGACCGTCGCGCCGCACATCACTTCGCCGATTTTTACCGGCGGCGAGTAGGATGGCGCATCGCTCATACGACCACGCATATAGGGATCTAACGAGAGGTAAACAGTACGCAGTAACACCTGGCCTTCGCCGGGCGCTGCGATGTCGTCCTCTTCAAGGCGGAAATTGTCGGTAACCGGGGCGCCATGTGGACGGGAAGCCAGTACCCAACGGCGATTACGGTGAGAAGATTGATTCATCGTGCTCTCCTGTGCATGAAAGACTAATTACTGATACTAGTCGTTTCCTGCCAGCAGCGCGTTAACATTATGAACCGGCGTGGTTGAGCCGCACCACCAGGTAGCGACAAGGCGCACTGCTCTCGTTGATAAAACGGCAATCGTTCGGCGGCCCGAGTTCCAGGCAATCCCCGGCTTTCATCTCGTGCCGCGTATCGCCTTCGACAAACACCAACTCGCCTTCCTGCAACCAAATTAACTGCCGTGCCAGTGCATACGAAGAAGCGGGCATCGGAATATCGCTGCCGGCTGGCAGATCGATTTGCACCAGATCGATAGGCAGATCGCTACGCGGCGAGACGTGGCGGCGCAGGTAGTGGCTTTGTGGATCGCGCCATACCGGCTGATCGGCGTAGCGCAGCAGTTTTCCTTCCTGCATTTCGGCACGGGCAATCAGCGTTGACATGCTGATGCCGAACGCGCCGGAAAGCCGCGCCAGCAGCGCCGCCGTTGGGCTGCTCTCGCCGCGCTCGATTTTGTGGATCATCGCCCGCGAAACGCCCGCGCGTTCGGCCAGTTCGCTCAATGACCAGCCGCGGGATTCACGTTCTACACGAATTCGGGCACTGATCCGTTGATTTATATTGTCTGAGATAGTATTCATATCGTAATACTATAGTGTACAAATCTGAGGTTCAACCATGAATATTCGTTTTGCCGGGAAAGAAGATTGCGCCGCCATTGCGGAGATCTACAACCATGCAGTGGTGAACACCGCCGCCATCTGGAACGATCAAACGGTCGATGTCGGGAACCGCATTGCCTGGTTTGAAGCGCGCGCCAAACTGGGTTATCCGGTGCTGGTCAGTGAAGAAAATGGCGTGGTCACCGGCTATGCTTCGTTCGGTGACTGGCGCGCTTTCGATGGTTTTCGCCATACCGTTGAGCACTCGGTGTATGTTCATCCCGAACATCAGGGCAAAGGCCTCGGGCTGGCGCTGATGGAACGTCTGATTGAAGAAGCGAAACGCATTGGCAAACATGTGATGGTGGCGGGGATTGAATCGCAAAACCACGGCTCTATTCATCTGCACAGTAAACTGGGTTTTGTCACCACCGGGGAAATGCCGCAAGTCGGCACCAAGTTTGGCCGCTGGCTCGATTTAACCTTTATGCAGTTGCAGCTCGATAACCGAACCGATCCGGATGCTATCTAATGAACCAGTCGTTGACCCTCACCTTTCTGATCGCCGCCGGGATTGGCCTGGTCGTGCAAAATACGCTGATGGTGCGCATTACCCAGTCGGCCTCGACGATCCTTATCGCCATGCTGCTCAACTCGCTGGTGGGTATTGTACTATTTGTCTCGATTTTGCTGATCAAGCACGGGATGAGCGGGTTTCAGGAACTGTACGCCAGCGTGAAGTGGTGGACATTGATTCCCGGTCTGCTGGGTTCGTTTTTTGTCTTTGCCAGCATCAGCGGTTATCAGTACGTTGGCGCGGCTACGACCATTGCGGTTCTGGTGGCAAGCCAACTGATTGGCGGGCTGGCGATGGATGTGATGAGGAGTCAGGGGATCGCGCTGCGGGCGCTGATTGGCCCGGTGTGCGGCGCGGTGCTGCTGGTGATTGGCGCCTGGCTGGTTGCCAGACGCCAGTTCTGATTACAGGATTGAGCCACCTTTGGTGAGCTGGTCACGGCGCGCTTCCATATCTTCTTTATGCTGGCGGCCGTGATGCGCAATCGCCGTTCGCAGGCGCTGCTGCTGCGCGTAGCGCTCTTCCCGGCTTAGCGCGGCGTCATCGCTGAGTTCAACCAGTAATTCGTTCATCCCAATAATAACGCTCTGTTCAATGGCCGCATCAACGCGCGCGACAACCTCATCCAGATGTGACATATCCACTCCTTTAATTCAATTTCGCTTTCGAGAAATCACTGCCCATCAGGCTAACCTGGTAACCGGTCACATTGCTGCGCGTGGCATAGAAGGTTTTGCCGTTCGCCAGCGCAATCCACGGCGCCTGCTGGTAGAAGATATCCTGCGCCTGTTCGTACAGCTTGGCGCGTGCCGCCGGATCGCTGACCACTTTGGCTTTCTGCACCAGCGCATCATAACCTTTATCGCACCAGCGCGCGGCGTTGGCGCCGGTTTTGATGCTGTTGCAGCCCAGCAGCGTATCGGCGAAGTTATCCGGGTCGCCATTATCCGACATCCAGCCGAACAGTGCCGTATCGTGCTCGCCTTTGCGCATTCCGGCCAGATACTCGCCCCATTCGAAAGAGACAATCTTCGCTTTTACGCCCACTTTCGCCCAGTCGCTCTGGATCATCTCGGCGATACGGCGCGAGTTCGGGTTATACGGACGTTGTACCGGCATTGACCACAGTGTGGCTTCAAAGCCTTTCTCCAGGCCCGCCTGTTTCAGCAGCGCTTTGGCTTTTTCCGGATCGTAGCTGTAATCCTTCAGGTCTTTGTTATAGCCCAGCATATTGGGCGGCAGCGGTGATTTCGCCACGCTGCCCGAGCCGAGGAATACGGCGTTAACGATCGCCTGCTTATCGGTGGCGTAGTTCAGCGCCTGACGCACCAGTACGTTATCAAACGGTTTTTTCTCGGTATTAAACGCCAGATAACCGACGTTCAGCGCATCAACGGTATGCAGCGTCAAATCTTTATTGTTTTTGATCTGATCGAACTGCACCGGTGACGGCGCCGGAATGATCTGGCACTCGTTGGTTTGCAGCTTCGCCAGGCGCGTCTGCACATCCGGAGTGATAGAGAAAATCAGGTGTTTAGTCGGTACCGGGCCTTCCCAGTAGTTCGGGTTGGCAAGGTAGCGGATTTGCGCATCGGTTTTATATTGCTGCAACACATAGGGGCCGGTACCGATTGGCCAGTTATCGACGTTTTCCGGCGTGCCTTTTTTCAGCATCGCATCGGCGTATTCTGCTGAGAGAATAGAGGCGAAATCCATCCCCCAGTCGGCAAGAAATGCGGCGTTCGGCTCGTTCAGCACAAACTGGACGTGGTAATCGTCCACCTTTTTCACCGCTTTAATCAGCTTATCAAGGCCGACATCGGTGAAGTATTCGTAATTACCCTGCGAAACATTGTGATACGGGTGTTTCGCGTCCATCTGCCGCATGACGGAGAAAATCACGTCATCGGCGTTGAAATCGCGCGTCGGTTTAAAATATTTATTGCTGTTGAATTTCACCCCCTGGCGCAGTGTAAACGTCCAGGTTTTGCCATCTTCCGACACTTTCCACTCCGTCGCCAGCGACGGAATCGGGGTATTTTTCACCGGATCGAAGGTGACCAGGCGGTTATAAAGCACCTGCGAGCTGGCAACAAAAGTAGGCCCGGAACTGGCAATTTGCGGGTTAAAGGATTCAGGCGACGCTTCGGAACAGTAGACGATGGTGTCGTTAGATGCAGCCCATGCAGCACTTGCCGGTAACAATGTGCTCAGCGCGAGGGCGAGCAGCGTTTTCCCCGTAGTCATTATCAGGAACCTTCTTATTTATATGGAGTAGTAATCTCAGCACAGCTCAGGTGAACTGGCAAATAGTGATTCTCTATCAGGTTATGCTAAAGCAGTTGATTTCGCTGAAATATCAACCATCATTACGATTAAAACTTATCTTAAATAATTATCGCGGCGTCAAGTCTGATTGAAGTGATCTATGCATCGAGAATTCAATGGTTTTGCAGTCTCCTCTTCCTTTTACTGGCGACAAGTTTGCGTATAGTAGACGCGTAAAGAAGCCTATGGGATGAAAACGTGGCAAAAACTCTCTTACGCAGCGGCGATCTGGATGATTTCCAGGCCGTGGGCGGCGGCGGTCAGGCCGTATTTGATTCGGCATTACAAATTCGTGAAGCACTGCGTCTGCGCAAACAGCAGGCTCTGGTTGACTGTCTGGCAATACCCCAGGTCAATGATGAAGGCGATCGTGTCGACTGGTATTCACCCATCGACGGTCGTTCGGTTTCGTGGAAAGCCGCCGATGAAGAGGCGCGAAGCCGCGCCCGCGAGCACCTCGAAAACACCCTCGACAGCGCTTATGCTCTGAGCCGCAAATGCCTGCAATCGCAGAAAACAGCACAGCAGCTGTTTGGCTCGCTGCTGGAAAAAGCGCTGCAATTTCCCGGTGAAAACCACGTTTTCCTCGTCGATGGCAAACCGGTCATCACCTTCTGGGGGTTCGTCAACCTCAATGAAAGCGCGCGTGAAAATGTGCTCGACTGTCTGCGCGAACCGGAACCCGAAGTGCCGGAAATCACCATGCTGCCGGAACCGGAGCCAGAAGAAGAGCCTGCCGTTGAAGTCACCTTCAGCCAGGCGGATGCGCCGCTGTTAAGCCCGCAGCCGGAAATCAAAATGCAGCCTGAACCGGTTGAAGAGCCGCCAGTGCAGGCCGCGCCGACGCCAGAACCCGCGCCGGTTGCCGCGACGCCTGCGAAAAAACGTCGTCGCTACGGTCTGTGGGCGCTGCCGGTTGCTGCCGCCGTTGCGGCGGCTATTGCCACCCCGCTGCTGCTGAAGCAACAAGAGGTTCCGACTCCCGCGCCGGTGGTTGCAAAAGTTGAACCTGTCGAGATTGCGCCGCCAGCCATGCAAGCCGCGCCAATTCCTGCGCTGACGGCGAAGTTGCCGCTGCACCAGGCGGAAGTCTCTGCCCCAGCCGAACCCGTAGTCGAGAAACCCGCAGCGAAAGAGCCGGTGGTGATTTCCGCCATCCCGAAAGGCGCGCTGGTGATGGATGCTGTCGAGGTGAAAATCGGTTCAACTAAATTCCTTAACGGTAGCTGGCGCGTTGATCTGGATGTCAAAGATCCGGTGACCGGCAAAGCGCCAGCGGTGCGTTACCAAATCCAGAACAACAAAGGGTCGGCGCGCATTGTTCACGGTAAGAACATTACCTGCCGCGCAGATCTCTTCTCTGGCCTGCACGAAACCGGCGAACTGCTGATTAAAAGTCGCGGTAACGCGCGGTGCAGTGACGGTACCCGTTACCCCATGCCGGACATTTCCTGTAAAGCAGGTAGCAACGACGTAGCCGAGTGCAGCGCACGTTTTGACGCCAAAACCACCGTTCCGGTGACGTTCAGAAAAACAGGTGACTGAGTTTATGCTGGTTAATCTTTGCGACTACAAACAGAGCGTGACGCTGATTGCCAACAGCGGCGTGCAGTTTCTTGATTTTGGCGTGACGCCGCAGGATTCGGCCAATAGCGGCCGTTTTGTGCGTAAAACGGCTAACGGCCCGCTGCTGCGACTCGATTTTGATGTGGTGAACGAGCGCTATACTCTGCCGAACCGCGATGGCGGTCAGCCGGAAGTGGTCAAGCCGGAAAGCACCCACGCGTTGCAGTATTCGCTGTCGATCCTCGATGGCGTCTGGCTGCCGGTGCCTTTTTTGCGTTTTAACCCGCCGCGTACTTTTGTTGAAGGGCCGGATAACTGGGCGCGGGTGCAGATCCGTAAATTGAGCGAGCCAGACAGCGCAGGCAATACGCACCGTATCGCGCTGGCGCTCGACAGCCAGATCAACGACAACTCCCCGGCTTCTCTGGCGCCGCAGGAGAACGACATCCTTAACGGCACGCGCTTTGCGCTGGCCTGGCATGATGATGAAGTCGCCGATTTCCTCGATCAAACCTGGGTTGACGGCTGGCTGCGGGAAGCCTTCTTACACTACATTTCGCAGCATGAAAGCCGCAGCGAGCGGGAAATCACGCAGGCGCTGCGCGGCTTTGAATACCAGGCGCACTGGCTGAACCTGATGACCCTGCTCGGCTCACAATTGCAGGTACCGGAAGTCAAAATCGTCACCCATACGCTGAGTACCCCGGCGATTCCGGTTGATCTGATCCTCGATGTCGGTAACACCCACACCTGCGGCGTGATCATTGAAGATCATGGCGATGCCAATGACGGTTTGCGCCAGACGGCAGAGTTGCAGGTGCGATCGCTCAGCGAGCCGCAATTCCTTAACGAGCCGCTATTTACCAGCCGCCTGGAGTTTTCGGAAGCGCGTTTTGGTAAGCAGCACTTCTCGGTGGAGAGCGGGCGCGAAGATGCATTCATCTGGCCGTCGATTGTGCGCGTCGGCGATGAAGCCCGCAAACTGGCGATGCAGCGCGTCGGTACTGAAGGCAACAGCGGGATCTCCAGCCCGCGCCGTTATCTGTGGGATGAAACCCCGGTGTTGCAGGACTGGCGCTTTAGCCAGATGAACAGCAAAACGCAGCGCGAACCGCTGGCCACCGCTTTCCCGCTGATGAACCTGATGAACGATGAAGGCCAGCCGCTCTACAGCCTGCCGCTGGATGAGCGTTTGCCGGTCTTTTCGCCGCAGTACAGCCGCAGCACCCTGATGACCCATATGCTGTGTGAATTGCTGTCGCAGGCGCTGGGGCAAATCAACAGCGTGGCGACGCGTTTGCGCCTCGGCTTCCCGGCTTCTCCGCGCCAGTTGCGCACCATCATTTTGACCCTGCCTTCCGCGATGCCGAAGCAGGAGCGTGAAATCTTCCGCCGCCGCATGTTTGAAGCGATCGCGCTGGTGTGGAAAGCGATGGGCTGGCATCCGCAGGATGAAGACTTTGCCAACCGCAAGCAGCAGGAAAAGAGCGTGGTGCCGGTTCCGCATATTCAAATGGAGTGGGACGAAGCGAGCTGCGGACAACTGGTGTGGCTGTATAACGAAGCGATCTCCCGTTTTGCCGGGCAGACAGAAACCTTTTTCGCCTCCCTCGCCCGCCCGGATCGCGCGGAAGCGCCCGGCGCAGTGAAAGGCCGTTCGCTGCGCGTTGCCTCTGTCGATATTGGCGGCGGCACCACCGATATGGCGATCACCCATTATCAGCTTGATGATGGCACCGGCAGCAACGTCAAAATCACCCCGCAACTGCTGTTTCGCGAAGGGTTTAAAGTGGCGGGTGATGACATTCTGCTGGATGTGATCCAGCGCTGCGTGCTGCCTGCGCTGCAAACGCAGATGCAAAAAGCGGGCATCAGCGATGCGGCGGCGATTATGGCGACGCTGTTTGGCGACTCCGGGCGTATTGATACGCAGGCAGTTTTGCGCCAGCAGACCACGCTGCAACTGTTTATGCCGATCGGTCACGCGATCCTTGCCGCCTGGGAAGAGAGCGATATCAACGATCCGCTGGCCGGATTGCATGCGACCTTCGGCGAATTGCTCAAGCAGCAGCCGACGCGCAACGTGATGAATTACCTGCGCCAGGCGATTGATCATGCGTTGCCGTCCGGCTCGGCGGAGTTCGACGTGCTTTCCGTGCCGTTGCAGGTCAATTTTCGCGAATTGCAGGATGCGATGCTGAACGGACAATTTACGCTTACCGCCCCGCTGCATGCGGTGTGCGAAGCCATTTCCCACTACAGTTGCGACGTGTTGCTGATCACCGGCCGTCCGGGCTGCCTGCCGGGCGTGCAGGCGCTGATCCGCCATTTGCAGCCCGTACCGGTTAACCGCATGATCTGGCTGGATAAATATCGCGTACATGAGTGGTACCCGTTCAGCCAGCAAGGCAAAATCGGTAACCCGAAATCAACAGCGGCGGTCGGCGCGATGCTGTGCAGCCTGGCGCTGGATCTGCGTCTGCCGCGCTTTAACTTTAAGGCGGCTGACATTGGCGCTTACTCCACCGTGCGCTACCTCGGCGTGCTGGATAACGTGGTGAATACGCTGCGCGACGAAAACATCTGGTATCACGATATCGATCTCGATAAACCGGGTGCCAAGCTGGATGCGAAGCTGCACTTCCCGCTGCGCGGCAATGTGACGCTGGGTTTCCGTCAGTTAGCTAACGCCCGCTGGCCCGCCACACCGCTCTATACGCTGAGCATTAACTCGCAGGATCTGGCGAAAACCATCGCTGGCGATGGCGTGTTAAATGTGCGTCTGGCCTTTAGCGGCGGCAACAAACATCACGGCCCGGAATCCTTCACGCTGAGCGAAGCCTGGTTGCAGGACGGAACGCCGGTGCCTGCCGACGCGTTAACTTTTAAACTGAATACGCTGGCCGACCGCCGCCATAGCGGTAGTCACTACTGGATCGACAGCGGGAGTGTGTATCTGAAATGAGTGCGAGCGTAAACACCACCCAGGCGTTGAGCGCATGGATTAACGAAAACCGGACACTTTCACCGCTGCTGGATGATGATGCCGACGCGCTGCTGGCCCGCCTGAATGCGGCCGCAGCCGGAGAAACCGCGCTGCGCGACACCGTTAACGCGCCCTGCACCATCGGTCTGTATGGCCATTCGCAGGCGGCGAAAGCCCATCTGCTCGGCGCGCTGTGCGGCAGCGGCAACGGGCGGCTGGATGTGCGTCCGGGCGATAAAACGCTGGATTACTTTACCCATATCAATCCGGGCCACGCGCTGACCAGCATGGCGCTGCGTTTCAGCCCGGATCACTCGCCGATGGATGACAGCTTTCCGCTCTGTTTGCGCATTATCAGCGAAGCCGAACTGGTGCAGTTGTTTATTGCCCATACCCAGCAGCAGCCGGAATTGCGCGCGGCCGATAAAGCGGTGATCGAAAGCCGGGTCGCGAAATGGCGCACCCTGCGCCAGCCGAATCCGGTACCGGGGATCACCGCCGAAGAGATTGGCGGCATTGCCCGTTTCTGGCGCTCTGTCGTGCCTTCGTCGCAGCAGCAAATGGACGATGCTTTGTGGTATCAGTTCGCCAGCCTGCTGCCGCAACTGGATCTCAGCGCACGTGCCAGCGCCTGGTCGTTATTATGGGGCGAGCAACACGAATTGACGCAGCAGTGGCTGGCGCTGGCGCACACCCTGCACCAGACCGGCAATGCCAGCGAACTGGCCGCGCCGTTAAGCGTGCTGGTCGATAGCTTCGCCCTGCCGACAGACGGATTTTTAACCCCGGCAGAACCCGGCAGCGAAGAGATTCATGATGAAGTGGTGGTGCATCCCTGGGCCAACGATCAACGGCTCAATGCCGTCAGTATTCCGCTGGCGACGCTGGCGCTGATCACCCGCGAATTGGTGCTGCCGGTGGAAAACAGCGTGCTGCCGTCAGTGGATATTCTGGATATCCCGGTGCCCGGCCCGCAGGACGGTCAACCGCTGTGGCGCAGCAAATGCCACTGGCTGCTGGAGAGCTATCGCCAGCGTTTACAGCCGGACGTGCTGATGATCTGTAACGCCACGCTGGAGCGTTCGACTACCGCAGCCACTGCCCGCGCCCTGCTCAACTGGGTAAAAGAGACACAATCGGGCCAGGAAGCGGCGTTGCCGGGTCTGGTCTGGGCAATTACGCCACAAGATGCGCGTTTTACGCTGGCGCAGAACCTGGATGAAGCGGTCCAGCAGTTGATCGGCAAACCGGGACAACACTGGGGCACGTTGCAGGCGCTGGATGCCAGCAGTCTGCAACGCCTGCTGGCATGGTTAGCGCAGGCCACCGCGCCGGATCTGCGTCAACAGCGTTTAAAAGCGCTGGCAGAACGCCATCAGCATGCGCTGCGCGAGCTGCTGCAAACATGGCTCGTCAGCCCGGAGAAGGACGCGGCTACCCAGCGCACCCGCGCTGAAGCCGTGGTGCGCGAATTGCAGGGCCAGGCTTCCCGCCACGGTGAATTACTGGAAGGTTTGCAGCCGGATATGCAGCAGTTCGATACGCTGTGGAAAGTACAGCAGCCGCGCGAAGAGAAAGTCAGCGGCCTGTTTAATGATGCAATCGATCTGTTTGCCGAATCGCCGGACAACGCGGAACAGTTGTCGCAAAGCAAAGATGTCGGCCAGCAGGCGCATGCGCTGTGGGTTAACCATGTTCGCCAGTGGAGCCGCAACGACGATAACGCCGTGCGTCTTGGGCTCAGCCCGACAGCCCTGCGCCAGATGGCGGAAATCGTGATTGTCAGCAGCTACCGCCTCAATCTGCCGGAGCAACTGCAAGCCATCATGCAACGTGATACCGCCTGCGCCGCGCAGCTGCATGCCGCGATTGGCAACTTTGTCGCCTGGCTCGGTTATGCCTCGGTGGCGGAAGCCGATCGCCCGGCCAGCCGCGTGCAGAAAGATCGCGCCATTTTCGCCACCGGTTCGACGGAAGCGAGCAACACGCGCTTAACCCGACTGAGCGAGCAACCGGTTCACGCCGCCACCCGCTATGTTTACGACTGGCTGGTTGCGCTCTATCACCGGGCAACGGAAAACATTGGCTACCGCCACCCGCTGGATGTCACTCCGGCGGCGCGCAAGAAGCTGAAGTCTCTACTGCCATAAGCTAAAACGGATGCAGTACAAAAAGAAACCCGGCCGGTATTGCGCGCCGGGTTTTTTATTTGTGCGGCACAACAGGGAATTTCGCGCACGTAATTTCCCTGGCCAACGGTGGGTTAAGCAATGATTGCGACAATCCTTAGTCGTTGGTAATGCCATCGTAATGTCAAAAATGACTAAATGACACGTCATGCATGACTTTTAATTTTAAAGAATAATAATTTCAATTGCTTAAAAATATGGCGTGAAATTTGCTTTAAGTGAATGGATACACAAAGCGGAAAAGCGGTATGTCACGCTAAATATATGTCAGTACAAATTGGGAATATCATCAAGAAAATCAAGGACGTTTATGAAAAATCGTTGGCTTGTTGCTGCTGCGGCAGTAGGAATTCATGCATCGTTAGGTTCAGTCTATGCCTGGAGCGTGTTTAAAAAACCCTTTATAGATGCTTTTGGTTGGAGTGATTTTAAGGCGGGCCTGCCGTTTGGTCTGGCTATTTTTCTACTGGGAACGTCTGCCGCAATAATGGGGCATGTGGTCGAGCGTCGGGGGCCACGTTTTTCAGGCATCCTGTCGGCTTTAATTTGGACAGTCGGCCTTCTCGGTGCAGGTTTTGCCACTTCTGATTTCATCACCGACAACTCCCTTCGCCTGTGGCTGTTATTGAGCTTTTCCGCTATTGGCGGCATCGGACTGGGCACCGGTTATGTCACGCCCGTTTCTACCCTGATGAAATGGTTTCCGGATCGTCGAGGCTTTGCCACTGGCCTTGCAATAATGGGATTTGGCTTCGGGGCATTTATGGGTGGGCCGGTGATGACCCGATTAATCGCTGCGGAGGGTATTTCATTCACATTTTACCTGTTGGGGGGCGTGTATTGCCTGATTATGCTAGTTTCAGCCAGCTACCTCTCGCCGCCACCAAAAAACTGGACACCCGCGGGTGTGCAAAATAAGCCAGAAAAAACAACAACGCTCCCGGCTCAGGGAATTATGCCGATGCGAGCCAATAAGGCGGTTCGCACCCCTTACTTCTATGGCTTGTGGTTGATGATGTTCATTAATATCACCTGTGGTATTGCGGTGATTTCGGTGGCTTCCCCTCTGGCTCAGGAAGCCACGGGAATATCAGCGCTGGCGGCTGGAGCGCTGGTCGGAATGATCGGTTTATTCAATGGGTTTGGCCGAATTTTGTGGGCATCTTTCTCAGATATCATCGGGCGCCCCAGTACCTTTATCACCTTTTTTATTTTGCAAATTGTCGCATTCAGGTTACTGCCCTCACTGGATGAGATCGTGTTATTTGAAGCTACGCTACTGCTTATCATCACCTGCTATGGCGGTGGTTATTCGACGTTACCCGCTTATATTGGCGATATATTCGGCTTCCAGCAGGTCAACGCCATCCACGGCTATGTGTTGACTGCCTGGGCCATCGCGGGTTTGGTGGGTTCGTCCGTATCGTCTCTGATTCGACAAAATACAGGAAGCTATGATGCCATGATGCAGGTCTTTGCCGGAATATTAGCTGTGGCGCTTTTGATTTCAGCACTCATGAAGTTCTTCATTATGCGCAAATTACGCGAAAACGCCACGATACCGACAACGGACAATGGATAGTGAGTTTTCAGGCTCTGCCGCAAGCAGAGCCTCACTGTTCTGGAAGCGGGAGCCAGTAAGTTGTTGCGGAGCCACTGGATAGCGCTTCAATCCAAAGAACTTCACTTTCCCCTAGCGGATGTTATTCCACAAAACCGCCAATAAAGTGGCTGAGCGCCTGCGCCAGCGCGGCGGGCTGCTCCCACGACATCGAATGCCCGCATCGGCAATCACCTGTACCGGGATCCCCTGTTTCCGCACCGCCTCTTCGTCATTATCCGGCAGTGAAAGTGCGCCAAAGATCAGCGTTTTTGGCCGCGGGAAATCGACAAACAGCGTCATCCACGTTGGCTCAATACCGTCAACCAGGCTTTTTGCTCCTCGCCAGACCGCCCACGGCGCATTGCTTTGCAGGCATCCGGCCCACGCAGTTTTCTCCTGCGCCAGCATCGCCGCGTAACCGTTGGTGACAAACCCCGCTTCATCCTGGCTGGCAATCTGGCGGCTGAACATACCGCCGCCGGGATAGAAATTGGGTTCCGATACTGCCAGCCCATTCACACGTTCGGCCATTTGCGCTGCCACCTCAATGGCGATGCTGCCGCCCATGCTGTGGCCGTAGAGCCAGAAGGCCTGCAGATCGAGCTTATCCAGCAACTCCACCACCACTTTCGCCTGATCGCCGGTGCCATAAGAGAAACTGGCTGGCCGTTCGCTGTAACCGCTGCCGGGTAAATCGATAAGGATGGCGCGCCTGCCGCCAAATGCGGGATCGGCAACCACTCGCGGATATTCAAACGATGATGCGCAGCCCAGCCCGTGGATAAACACCAGCGGATCGCCGTGCCCCGGCAGATCGTGCCAACGCACCTGCCCCTGGGCATAACGTGAATAGAATGTGTTCATGAGGTTTCCCTTTTATCGCAATACTGTGATTATATACAGTATTGCGATAAAAGGGAAAGATCGCGATCAAAAGAGTGAAAACAGTAATGCGACAGGAAAGCTGATGGGCCAGGTGGCACCAATGAGTAGTGCGCTGAGGAGTCGGACTTTGCGGTTGTCGCGGGCCAGAAAGTACGTTGCCACGCCGGACAGTACGGCCATTACAACGTAGAAGATGAGCAGTTTTGTGTAGAGTTCCAACGTATGCCTCCTGTCCTTAGGTAAACATTCAGCTAACATGTTGCCCTAATTTTCAATAAGGTATCGTTTTATTCGTCACGCTTTATGATCAGAAAATCGAGAACAACAACGCCACGGGAAAACTCATTGGCCAGGTGGAACCGACCAGAAAGGCGCTCAGCAAGCGAATGCGTTTACGATCGTGGGAAAGGAACCAGGTAATCAGTGCGCAAATCAACGCCATCACTGCGTAGAAAACCAACATTTTTTGATATAACGACATAACAAACATTAACCCGGAAGTAACAAACCGTTCGCAATATGCTCTAATTATTGATATTTATCAAGTTTAATTACTTTTGTAACAATCCAGGCCATCAGTAATTTTGATTTAACTTACTGAAGAACATAAAAAAGCCGGGATTTTACCCGGCCTGTCAATTTTACGGCTGCTGGCGCTCGCGCCATGCTTTCACCTGCTCTTTACTGACATCGTCAGGATAACAAAGTGGCGAATAGCCCCCCTGTTTGCTCCAGGCGCTGCGTCTGCCGCACGCACTGCCGTTGCGCGCCTGATTATACGGGCAGGCGCAGGGACCGGGATATTGCGCAATGGATTCCGCAATAATCGCTTTTTTAACCTGCGCATCGGACAGCGCCTGCGTTCTGGCAACCCCTTCTGTTGCGCCCAGCAATGAGATCGCAACCACCATCCCCCACATCATCGAACGAATTCGCATTTTTGTTATCCTGGTAAAGGTAGGAATATGCAGATTATTATTCTCACACCCTGTGAATATTGATTAAACACAAATTACGCTGACCCTTTTCTTTTTAATAGTGAGATTTAACTTAAGTCTGAATTTAAGATTCTGAAGCATTAACGTAAGCATCGGGAAATTTGGCGGCGCACAATCTTCTCTGATATTGTCTCTCTGTAAGGAATACTTCGGATCAAACAAGGTAAGGTTATGCAGAATTATGACGACCTGTGGCAAGCCATAGAAATTCGGGTGCGTGAAAACAATGACATAACGCACATCGATATGACCACTGACACACCGCGCGGACAGGCAGCACGCCAGCGCATTGCGCAGATTTTTATCCTTGAATATCTGCTTGCGCGCCACCGCGAGAAGTACGCCAGCAGCTTTGTTCCGTTGGCAGGCGAAGAAGCGCTTTATCATTTGATTTTTAAACGCACCGGCTGGAAACCCTTTGAAGTAAAACAGCTATCCTTTATTGATACGCTGTTTGTCCTGGCAGAATTATTTCGTGATGAAAACTTGTCGGCGGAAGTTCGCGCCGTTATTCGTTCTCAGGGTGTAAAAGAAGAGTCCTACCCGACCTATGATTTTTCAGAGAAAGATTGGGCGCCGCGCGAGAATGAAGCATTTTTAAAACGATAAGCAGGCAAATTAATTAAATAATTAAATAAAAAAGGGCTCACTCTGGAGCCCTTTTTTTAATTAAATGATGCTGAGGCGATTTCACTGCTGGAAAGATTTTCCACGCGCGCAAAATAAAACTCTTCGCCTTCGCAGTAGTAGGTTTCGATGGGTAACAAACCGGTTTGCGCTCCGCTGCTACCGTTACCAGTAGCCCATGAGACGGCGGTTTCGCTATCATCGACCGTCAAAAACTCAGACGCGCCCCCGGGTACGAGCACGACCACGATTTTACTCATTATGGGTTTTCCCCTGCCTGTTTTTTATAAAAAAGCCAGCCATTATCTTCTGTCGCAATGACTGTCTGTTGTAGAACCGATGACACTCATATGACGGGCAGAGGAAATGCTGGTGCGCGGTATTATTTGATTGAGATATTTCGCCACTCCGCTGATGGCTGAATATTATTAAATCAGTTTTTCATGAATAACAACACAGATAATTTACTATGAGATTTGCCTCATGTTTTATAAGGCTTTTTTAAAAGCCGTCCGTGGCTTTATTAAATGATTAATGTTTGATCATCACGTGGCGTACCACGGTGTAATCTTCCAGCCCGTACAGCGACATATCTTTGCCGTAACCAGAGAGTTTCTGCCCGCCGTGCGGCATTTCGCTGACCAGCATAAAATGGGTATTCACCCAGGTGCAGCCATATTGCAGGCGCGCGCTTAAGCGATGCGCCCGCCCGACATCACGCGTCCAGACTGATGATGCCAGCCCGTACTGTGAGTCATTCGCCCAGCCGAGCACCTGCTCTTCATCATCAAACACCGTGACGCTGACCACCGGGCCAAACACTTCGCGCTGCACGATGGCATCTTCCTGTTTCGCTCCGGCCAGCAAGGTTGGCTGATAGTAATAGCCTGCGCCCTCGCCCTTTTTCCCGCCGGTGACCACGCTGATGTGGCTCAGCGCTTTTGCCTCTTCAACGGCTTTACTGACACGCGCCAGATGGGCGGCAGAACTCAGCGGCCCCAGTTCGGTACTTTCTTCTTCTGGCGCCCCCATTTTCAGGCTGGCGACGGCGGCACCGAGTTTTTCGACCAGCGCATCGTAGATCCCTTTTTGCGCATAAATTCGGCATGCTGCGGTGCAATCTTGCCCGGCGTTATAAAAACCAAAGGTGCGCACGCCCTCGACTACAGCGTCGAGATCCGCATCATCAAACACAATCACCGGCGCTTTGCCGCCCAGTTCCATATGGGTGCGCTTAATTGACGATGCGGTATGAGCAATAATGTGTTCGCCGGTGGCGATCGAACCGGTGAGCGACACCATACGTACTTTTTCGTGGCCGGTTAACGGATCGCCGACCGTCTGACCGCGGCCAAACAGCACATTCAGCACGCCAGCCGGGAAGATATCTTTCGCCAGTTCGGCCAGTTTCAGCGCCGTCAGCGGGGTAATTTCCGACGGTTTGATCACCACGCAGTTACCCGCCGCCAGCGCCGGGCCCAGTTTCCATGCTGCCATCATCAGCGGGTAGTTCCACGGCGCAATGGATGCCACCACGCCCAGCGGATCGCGGCGGATCATCGACGTATGCCCTTCCAGATACTCCCCGGCCGCCAGCCCGTTCAGGCAGCGCGCCGCGCCGGCGAAGAAACGGAACACATCCACCACCGCCGGAATTTCATCATTCAGCACGCAGTGGTAGGGTTTGCCGCAGTTGAGGGATTCCAGTTGCGCAAAGGTTTCGGCGTTGTCTTCAATCACCTGCGCCAGTTGCAGCAGGCATTCGGCCCGCGCTTTCGGCGTGGTTTGCCCCCAACGGACAAAAGCCCGATCGGCGGCCAGCACCGCCGCATCGACCTGCGCGGCGGAGGCTTCGGCGATCTCCAGCAACACCTCGCCGGTGGCCGGGTTGTAGACAGCCTGTTTCTCGCCTTCGCCGTTAACCAGTTCTCCATTGATAAACAAGTGATGTTGCATAGTTCTGTCCTTCAGCTTGGTGTGTTATTTGCCGGTTCCGGCAACGGTGTCGGTATCGCGTGTCAGCCACCAGGCACCGAGAATAGGTAGCATCGTCACCAGCATCACCAGCAGCGCCACCACATTGGTCACCGGCACATCGCGCGGGCGGCCCAACTGGTTCAGCAGCCACAGCGGCAGAGTGCGCTCATGGCCTGCGGTAAAGGTGGTGACGATGATTTCGTCAAACGACAGCGCAAACGCCAGCATCCCTCCGGCCAGCAGCGCCGAACCGAGATTCGGCAGCACCACATAGCGAAAGGTCTGCCAGCCGTTGGCGCCCAGATCCATTGAAGCTTCCACCAGGCTCCACGAGGTGCGCCGGAAACGGGCGATAACGTTGTTAAACACCACCACCACGCAAAACGTCGCGTGCCCGACAACAATGGTGAAAAAACCCGGCTCCAGATTGACCGCTTTGAAGGCAGTCAGCAGCGCCAGCCCGGTAATGATCCCTGGCAACGCTATCGGCAACAGCAGCAATAGCGAGATCGCATTCTTGCCAAAAAACTCGCTGCGCCATAAAGCCATTGCAGCAAGTGTGCCAAGAATCAAGGCGATAGCTGTCGCCAGCGCCGCGATCTGGAGTGACAGTGTCACTGCATCAAGAATATCCCCGCGTGCCGCCGCGATGCTGAACCAGCGCAGCGTAAAGCCCTGCGGCGGGAAACTGAACGCCGCGTCCTCGGTATTGAAAGCATAGATGGCAATGATCAAGAGCGGGAAATGGAGAAAGATAACGCCGCCCCATGCGGCGACTTTGAGTAAAAAAGGTGCGCGGTCAGAGTGCATCGAATGCTCCCAGACGTTTCACGAACGCCAGATAAAGGGCAATCAACACGATGGGCACCAGCGTAAAGGCGGCGGCCATCGGCATATTGCCAATCGCGCCCTGCTGCGCATACACCATGTTGCCAATGAAGTAACCCGGCGGCCCCACCAGTTGCGGCACGATAAAATCGCCCAGCGTCAGCGAGAAGGTGAAAATCGACCCGGCCGCCACGCCCGGAATGGCCAGCGGCAACACCACATAGCGGAAGGTCTGGCGCGGATGCGCGCCCAAATCGGCCGATGCCTGCAACAGCGAGGGCGGCAGCCGCTCCAGCGCCGCCTGAATCGGTAAAATCATAAACGGCAGCCAGATATAGACGAACACCAGAAAGCGCCCCAGCCCGGAGGTGGAGAGCGTATTCCCGCCGACGGCGGGCAGCATCAGAAAAGTGGTTAACAGCGGCTCCAGCCCCAGATGGCTTAAAAACCACTGCGCCACGCCATCTTTTGCCAGCAGCAGCGTCCACGCATAGGCTTTGACGATATAACTGGCCCACATCGGCAACATGACGGCAATATAGAAAAACGCCTTCCATTTCCCCTGCGCATAACGCGCCATATACCACGCCATCGGGAACGCGAGGATCGCGCTTGCCAGGGTGACGGTCATTGCCATCATCAGGGTGCGCACGATGATGTCGTAATTCGCCGGGTTGAACAGCGCTTGCAGGTTGGCCAGCGTCAAATCCGGCGTCACCGACATGGTGAAGTCGTCGAAGGTATAAAAGCCCTGCCACAGCAGCGTTAACAGCGAGCCAAAATAGACAATGCCGAACCACATCAGCGGCCCCAGCAACAAGAGCAGCAGCCCAAGCAGCGGTTTGCGCCAGAACACCCCGCTCAGGCTGGCACGTCGCCGGGCGGTTAACGGAATACTCATCGCCATGTCACCCCGCTCCCTGCAACGGCACCATCGCGTCCCGCGACCATGAAATCTGCACCTGTTGCCCCGGCGTCAGTGTTTCGGTCAGCAGCAGGCCGGAGAGATTCGCCTGGCTGACCAGCACTTTCTCCCCCTGCGCCAGCAGCAGTTCAAAACGCGTCGCCGCTCCCTGATACTGCACCGCCTGCACCACGGCGTTGACTTCAATTTCGCCTGGCGCATTCAGGCGAATATGTTCCGGGCGCAGTGAAAAGGTGCCCTGCATGCCGCACAGTTTGCTGGCAAGCTCCTGATTGAAGACGTTTGACGTACCGACAAACCCGGCGACAAACGGCGTGCGCGGGCGCAGGTAGAGTTCACGCGGGGTATCGATCTGCTCGATGCGGCCGTTATTAAACACCGCCACCCGATCCGACATCGACAGCGCTTCGCCCTGATCGTGAGTGACGAAAATAAAAGTGATGCCGAGATCCTGTTGCAGTTTTTTCAGCTCCAGTTGCATCTGTTCGCGCAGTTTCAGATCGAGCGCGCCGAGCGGCTCATCCAGCAGCAAGACGCGCGGCTCGTTAACCAGCGCACGGGCGATCGCCACCCGTTGCCGCTGCCCGCCGGAGAGTTGTGAAGGTTTGCGTGTATGGACAAAACCGAGCGCCACCTTTTCCAGCGCTTCACGGGCGCGGGCGTGGCGCTGCTTTTTGTCCACGCCTTTCACCATCAGCCCGTAGGCTACATTGTCGAGAATCGACATATGCGGAAACAGCGCGTAGTCCTGGAACACGGTGTTGACGTCCCGCTCCCACGGCGGCAGTTCGCTGGCTTCACGGCCAAAGATGCGGATTGCGCCGCCGCTCAATTGCTCAAACCCGGCGATCAGCCGCAGACAGGTGGTTTTGCCGGAGCCGGACGGCCCCAGCATGGAGAAAAACTCCCCGTCGTTGACGGCGATAGTGACGCCGTCAACTGCCCGGATGTCGCCGTATAACCGCGAGACATCCAGAAATTCCACTGCATAGGTCATGCTCAGCTCCTGGCAGGTTAACGGCCACCCATAATGGCGATGTAATCCTGTGTCCAGCGGCTGTACGGCACATATTTGCCACCCTCAGCAACCGGGGTTTTCCAGAAAGCGATTTTGTCAAAGAAGTGGTAACCGTTGGTTTCGCAACCTTGCTCACCCAGCAGCGTGCTGGCTTTGCACCCTTCCGGCACCACCGGCAGCGAACCAAACCAGGCGGCCACGTCGCCCTGAACTTTTGGCGTCAGCGACCAGTTCATCCACTTGTAGGCGCAGTTCGGGTGTTTCGCATCGGCATGCAACATCGTGGTATCCGCCCAGCCCGTGACACCCTCTTTCGGGAATACGGTAGCGATCGGCTGGTTTTCCCCTTTCAGGGCATTCGCCTGATACGGCCAGGCGCTGGAGGCGACAACGCCTTCGTTTTTGAAGTCGCTCATCTGTACCGTGGTGTCATGCCAGTAACGATGGATCAGCATGTGCTGATCGCGCAGGGTTTTCAGTACCGCCTGATATTGCGCTTCGGTGAGCTGGTACGGATCGTCAATGCCCAGTTGCGGCTGGGTGGCTTTCAGGAACAGCGCCGCATCGGCAATGTAGATCGGGCCGTCATAAGCCTGTACGCGCCCTTTATTGGTTTTGCCATCCGGCAGGTTTTGTTGCACAAACACCACCGACCAGCTATCCGGCGGCGTCGGGAAGGTTTTGGTGTTATACATCAGCAGGTTTGGCCCCCACTGATACGGCGTGCCATACACTTTGCCGCCGACGTTAAACCACGCGCCGTTAACCAGTTTCGGGTCGAGGGTTTTCCAGTTCGGGATAAGCGCAGTATTAATCGGCTGCACGCGTTTTCCCATAATCAGGCGCAGCGAGGCGTCGCCGGAGGCGGTGACCAGATCGTAGCCGCCTTTCGCCATCAGGCTGACCATTTCATCGGAGGTGGCGGCGGTTTTGACGTTTACCGCACAACCGGTATCTTTTTCAAAGGCGGTAACCCAGTCATATTGCTTGTCGGTCTGGCCGCGTTCGATATACCCCGGCCAGGCAATAATATCCAGACGACCTTCCCCTTTTCCCACGTCGGTGGGTTCGGCGGCATGCGCGACCATCATCGTCATGCTCAGCGCACACAGACTGCTGCGGGCAAATTTCTTGCTCATTGTTTACTCCTGTCGCAATGAAAAAAGTGCGGCAGCCTTGCCGTAAATATATCTCCCTTAATAAAAATAGACGGCACGCGGACGGCCAGAATGTCGCCCGACGTAAATTTCGCCAGGATGTGACACATAACGCATTACGTTTCGAATGAAAATGATAATCGGCCGTCTTTTTGAGTATAGACAAGGAGTTAGCCGGTACGCGGTTAATCTGTGTTGCTATTCACATTTCCTATGAATACACAAAACAAAAGCACAGAAAATAATGACGGTGCCCTGCAAGTTTTCACCGTCACTATTTTTAAAATGAGAACAAGATATTCAGAAAATAAGAATGGGATGAGCGCGTTTATTTCATCATCTCGCGAATCAATTTCCCTAAGCGAATTGCCGCACGCTCCTCTTTATCGCCCCACGCCCAGGCGCAATTAAAGCGGAAAAAGGATTGCCAGCGGTCAGACGTCGAGAACATTTTCCCCGGCGCAATGCTGATATGGTGCGCCAGCGCCTGCTGGCTCAGTACTCCGGCATCCAGCCCGGCGGGCAGCTCCAGCCAGAGAAAGTAGCCGCTCTCATTACGGTAAATTTTTACCTCCGGCGGCAGATGGCGCAGCAGTGCCTGCCAGGCCAGATGTTTACGCTCCGCCAGCACGCGCCGCAGGCGGCGCAGGTGCGCGTCATAGTGATGAGTGGAGAGATAATCGACCAGCGCCAGTTGCAGCGGTGAACTGGTGGAGAGCGTACTCATTAACTGCAGTTGCTGAATCCGTCGCGCGTGGCGACCGGCCGCCACCCAGCCAACGCGGAAACCGGCCACCAGACATTTGGAAAACGACGAGCAGTGCAGCGTCATATCCTGCTTATCCCACGCTTTTGCCGGTAACGGCTGCTCGCGGCCGTAATAGAGTTCGCTGTAGACATCATCTTCGATAAGCGTGACGTGATGTTCCGTCAGCAGCGCCACCAGACGCGCTTTTTTCTCCGCGCTCAGCGTAAAACCGAGCGGGTTCTGGCTGTTGGTCATCAGCCAGCAGGCTTTTACCGGATAATCGGCCAATGCCTGCGCCAGCGCATCAAGATCGATCCCCTCTTTCACATCCGTCGGCACCGACAGCGCTTTCAGCTTCAGCCGTTCCAGCGCCTGCAACGCGCCATAAAAGCACGGGCTTTCAATGATTACCCAGTCGCCCGGTTCAGTAACCGCCTGCAAACTGAGATTCAGCGCCTCCAGCGCCCCGGCGGTAATGACAATTTCGTCCGGCGAGATGTTCATCCCCTGACGGGCGTAGCGACGGGCAATCGCATGGCGCAACTGGCTGTTGCCCGGCGGCAGGTTTTCAATCACGCTCATGGCGGTGGCGCTTTTACTGACCTTCGCCAGCGAACGGTTAAGCTGCGGCATCGGAAACAGCTTCGGATCGGGAAACGCCGAGCCAAACGGCAGCACCGAGGCATCGCAGCTGGCCTGCAACACATCGAAAATATAGGTATTGATATCCACCGCTTCATCGCGGGTAACCTGCGCGGCCGCCACGCGCGGCACACCGGATGCCGGCGCGACAAAGTAACCGGATTGCGGCCGGGCAATCACCCGGCCCTGGCTTTCCAGCAACTGATAAGCGTGACCCACCGTCATAAAACTCAGCCCGCTGCTGGTGACCTGCTCGCGCAGCGACGGCAGTTTTTCCCCCGGACGCCAGACGCCAAGCTCAATTTGTTCGCTGATTTGTTGCGCCAGGCGCTGGTATTTTTTCATGGATATTCACCGGGTTGAGGATGATGAATATCATGGCACGGGATACGCATCCTTGCTATATCAGTCATAAAAAAGATGGTGCTAAAAAAAACTGTTATACCTCTGGCTGTAGCGCTGTGTCTGGACAATCCCGGCGTCGCTTTCATGGAGTCACGCATACCTACTGGACATAATAGTTTTCACTGCACCTGCCTGGAGATATGCTGCCTGGTTGAATTTTATGGTGATTACACATGGAGTTAGCAGGATGTCTAAAAAGAGAGATGTGTGGGATATTATTATTGGCATCGTGCCAATCTTTATTAGTCTGGCAACGGCTTATCTGACGTATACGATCAGTGTTAAGCAGACGATGATTTCAAAATTAGAATACGCTCCTATTTTTATCCTGAAAAATAGCTTTGATTATGATGAGCAAAATAAGATTTATCATACCGAAAGGCTTTCTATTTATAATGAGGGGTATCCGATTCAAAACTTTAAAAAAGAAGCTAAATCTTATGTCACATTGACATATTCAACCAATAAAGATAAACGTCAAATTGTGGTGCCACTATCTTATTATTGGGTCAACTACTCCACCACCGGAGGGAAAGGGAAACTCACTGAATTAGTGGGTTTAAATAATAATAGTCATGCATTTAACCTCTCAAATGAAGCGCTTGATTATAACGCGCAGCACCCAGATGTTATCGTATTAATCGATATATCAACAACACTTGAGCTGAGCTATACGGAAGTGGATGGCGAGGTAAAAAAAGCGTTCTATGTGAATAGAGAGTTGACCAGCGAGAATGAATTCAGAAAATTGGGGAATGAAGCATTAAAGATACCTCCGTTCAATATCGAAACGGTGAAACTGAATGATCTGCTCAGTTTATTAAATCAGCCGCACTAATACGCAAGGACTTCAGGGCAACACTGCCGAATTTATCAATGGTTCGGCAGTAAATTTGATCTATAACAGCACCCATTTTTACCGGCTTTGTTTGTAACTGTTATACAAAAATTTCGCCAATCTGTTTCTGCAAGTTCCGGCTCGCGCTCATTACCATACCCCTCACTGCAGTTGATCTGAGGTTGTCTATGTTTGGTTTAGACGCGTTTCACCTGGCGAGAATACAGTTCGCCTTCACCGTTTCGTTTCACATTATTTTTCCGGCGATAACCATCGGGCTGGCCAGTTTTCTCGCAGTGCTGGAGGGATTATGGCTGAAAACCCGTAACCCGGACTGGCGCACGCTGTACCACTTCTGGTCGAAGATCTTCGCCGTTAACTTCGGCATGGGCGTGGTTTCCGGGTTGGTGATGGCCTACCAGTTTGGCACCAACTGGAGCGGCTTTTCCCAGTTCGCCGGCAGCATTACCGGGCCATTACTGACCTATGAAGTGCTGACCGCGTTCTTTCTGGAAGCCGGTTTTCTCGGCGTGATGCTGTTTGGCTGGAACCGCGTCGGGCCGGGGCTGCACTATTTTGCCACCTGCATGGTGGCGCTGGGCACGCTGATGTCTACCTTCTGGATCCTCGCCTCCAATAGTTGGATGCACACGCCGCAGGGTTACATTATTGAGCAGGGCCAGGTGGTGCCGGTGGACTGGCTGAAAGTGATCTTCAACCCATCCTTCCCGTATCGCCTGATGCATATGACCATCGCCGCGTTCCTCAGCAGCGCGCTGTTTGTCGGCGCGTCTGCTGCCTGGCATTTGCTGCGCGGTAACGATACGCCCGCGATGCGCAAAATGTTCTCAATGGCGATGTGGATGGCGCTGGTTGTCGCGCCGATCCAGGCAATGGTGGGCGATATGCACGGGCTGAACACGCTGGAGCATCAACCGGCAAAAATTGCCGCCATTGAAGGCCACTGGGAGAATCTGCCCGGCGAAGCCACCCCGCTGCTGCTGTTCGGCCTGCCGGATATGCAACAGGAACGCACCCGTTACGCGGTTGAGATCCCGGCGCTTGGCAGCCTGATCCTTACTCACAGCCTGGATAAACAGGTTCCGGCGCTAAAAGAGTTTCCCAAAGACGAGCGCCCTTATGCGCCGCTGGTGTTCTGGTCATTTCGCGTGATGGTCGGCCTCGGCGTGCTGATGATCGCCCTGGGCGTCGGCGCGCTGTGGCTGCGCTACAAACAGCGGCTCTATCAGTCGCGACCGTTCCTGCATTTTGCCCTGTGGATGGGGCCTGCCGGGCTGATCGCCATTCTCGCCGGTTGGGTTACCACCGAAGTCGGCAGACAACCGTGGGTCGTCACCGGGTTGTTGCGCACGGCCGATGCGGTTTCGGCGCACGGCGTGATGCAGATGAGTCTCAGCCTGCTGACATTCTTCGTGGTCTACAGCGCCGTTTTCGGTGTCGGCTACAGCTATATGGTGCGGTTGATCTGCAAAGGCCCGCAAGCCTGGCATGAGGAGGCTAAATAATGGGTATCGATCTTTCGCTGATCTGGTTTGTGATTATTGTTTTTGCCACCCTGATGTACATCGTGATGGACGGTTTTGATCTGGGGATCGGCATTCTCTTTCCGCTGACCCGCAACGCGCACGATCGCGATGTGATGGTGAACAGCGTTGCACCGGTCTGGGACGGCAACGAGACCTGGCTGGTGCTCGGCGGCGCGGGGTTGTTCGGCGCTTTTCCGCTGGCTTATGCGGTGATTGTTGATGCGCTGACCATTCCGCTGACGCTCATGCTGCTGGGGCTGATTTTTCGCGGCGTGGCATTTGAGTTTCGTTTCAAAGCGACGCCTGCGCATCGCCCGTTCTGGGATAAAGCGTTTATGGCGGGCTCCGTGCTGGCGACCTTTACTCAGGGCGTGGTGGTTGGCGCAGTGCTGAATGGTTTTTCAGTCAGCGGACGGCGTTTTAACGGCGGCGCGCTGGACTGGCTAACCCCCTTCACCCTGTTCTGCGGCGTCGGGCTGGTGATGGCCTATGCGCTGCTGGGCGCAAGCTGGCTAGTGATGAAAAGCGGCGCGCCGTTACAGGATAAAATGCGCGCAGCGGCGAAGAAATTGCTGCTGGTTTTACTGGTGGTTATCGCGGTCATCAGCCTGTGGACACCGCTGACGCACCCGGCGATTGCTTCCCGCTGGTTCAGCCTGCCAAACTTGCTGTTCTTCGCGCCGGTACCGCTGCTGGTTATTGCGCTCAGCGCCTGGTTGTGGCGCAGCCTCGGCAATCCTCAGCATCATGCATTGCCGTTTGTGCAGACGCTGGGCCTGATTTTCCTCGGCTTTAGCGGGCTGGGCATCAGCATCTGGCCGCACATCATTCCGCCGGATATCACCTTCTGGCAGGCCGCCGCACCACCGCAAAGCCAGGGCTTTATGCTGGTCGGCGCGCTGCTGATTATCCCGATTATCCTGGCCTATACCGCGTGGAGCTATTACGTGTTTCGCGGCAAAGTACAACCTGGCGAGGGCTATCACTGATGAAACAATCGTTTTTCAACCGCCTGATGTGGCTGGTACTGATCTGGGGCGGCAGCGTACTGGCGCTGGCCGCCGTGAGTATGGTGTTCCGCCTGCTGATGTCGGCGGCCGGGTTTAAATCCCACTGATGTGTGCAGAGTTTGCTGTGGAAACAGCAAACTCTTTTTTATAGAAATAATCACCCGCGGTTTCTGGACATTGGTTATGCGACCGATTACCTGGCGGCAGGCAACCAGATTTCTATGGTGCCGGGCTTAGCGGGCAATCCTAATAGTTCTAATTTCGCATCAGGGTATTTTTCCTGGATTTCATGTAGCACTGTCTGCCCTGTCTGAGTATCACTGCTATGGAAGATGCGTACCCTGGTCACAACCGGCATTAATCTGGAATCCATTTTATCTACACCTTGTGTGCGAAAGCCTTTTGCTTTTAACCGGGCTAAGATTTCGCTACCTGAAGCAGATTTATCTTCTTTATCTTGCTGTATGTATATTTTCCCGATTCCGTTAAGTTCAGATGGTTTTTCAAACTGAGGTGTAGAATTGTCTGCGATTATACGTATCTGCGAAATAATCTGCAGGAAACGCTCTTTTTTATCATCAGTCAGGCTAAGTGTGCTGTCTCTGCCACCGCTAACTGAAAATTTCCCTATTTTTTCAACCGAAGCATTAAACTTACCAGTATTCGTATCGACCAACGCAAAATCACGCTTACCTTCAATATATCCCCTGACAATCAATGCAGGTGATTCTTTAAGTATTTCCCGGCAGCCCGCTCTATTAATTGTTTTTTTCAGATCTGTATCAGCCAGTGTTGTAACGCTTGTGTCTTTTACAGAAAATCTAATTTTATCCGAGGCTGAAACATTAACACCTAATTCCATCAGCTTACTGATAACCCCCTTGTCGAATCCTGCGTCCACCGCTACGCCCTTAGAAAGGGTATAGGATGGAAAGAGACTCGGCGCGCCAAGAGCAACTGGCGTTATAGCCGGTTGGCATGCCGAATAATCAACCGGAATAGATCCACCAACGCGAATAAGGGTACCAATCGGAAAGTTAACATCTGAAACAACAACCTGAAAATCATCTGCGTAGCCAAATCTGGTTTGAGTTCGCTTTGCTAAATCATTTTGCAATTGGTCAAAATCAGAAAGAACAGGTGCAATGGCACCAGTACTAACAGTCGATGTATCGACTGATCGGCTATGACAACCTGAAACTATAGATACAAACAGTGAGGCGAAAATTACAGGCGATATTTTCATTTTATTCCTCTTAACATTATTTGTAGGGTAAGTATCGTTTCAAATTACTTTTCATCAGGCGCGTGTAATCCATACTTTATAGTGGCGTCAATGCAATAAAAGGCGTCTTTTATCTGTTATTTAAAAAATGAAAAACATCATACCAGCCCGCTCAGAGGAACAGTTAAATATGAATCTGATATCTTGGTAAGAAAAAAATAGGTTTATATCCTGTTCTACAGGAATTAATTTCTATATTGGCAGGCTATTAAAAGTGTAGAACAGCTTTGACAAGGCCCATGTTATTTAGGAGAAAATCCAAAAAAAATACGTAAATTATATGAATCCGCAAGAATGTTCGGAGAAAGTGGACCGATCACTGTGGCTCCGGGCTGTCCCTTAGAAATACCATTATCTACTCACTGTATGTAAGCGAAAACCCAGAATTGGACTGACGAAGATTCGATATCTTGATCTAATGAAAATGTCACTACGCTATCTGCCTGTCAGCGGGTCTGACTGAGAATAATACGGTCGAATATACGGTCACCCAGCCAGACGCGCATACGGATGAGCATCTTTGCAAACTTACCGGCTGCATAACGTGTACGCGGGTTGCTGCTTTTAACTGCACGGGATACCACTTCCGCAATGACCTCTGGAGAGCTGCCTGTGCCCTGCCCGTACGTTTTTTTTATCGACATGGCCACCATTTTCACCAGGTGACCATACGGCCCACTTGCCGAACGTTTGACTACACTGTCACTGGCGACATCGCCGAAGCCCGTCTCTATCACTCCCGGTTCGACGATCACGACCTTGATCCCGAATTCAGCGACTTCAAGCCTGAGGCAATCCGACCATCCTTCCAGAGCATGTTTGGTTGCGTGGTACCAGGCACCCAGAATGCTGTACATCTTTCCTCCCATGGAGGTGATGTTGATAATGTGCCCGGAGCGCCTGGCCCGCATGGTGGGGAGCAGCAGTTGCGTGAGCCGTGCTGCACCGAACAGATTGACCTCAAATTGATAGCGTGCTTCGTCAATCCCGATCTCTTCTACCGGGCCGTAGAGGCCAAAACCGGCATTGTTGACCAGCACATCGACACCACCTGTCTGGGCCAGAATGGTTGTTACACCGGATACAATCTCATCATCCGTGGAAATATCCATCCGCAGCGGCTGCGCGCCAAGCCTGGCAAGGTCAGCCATTTTTTCGACATTGCGGGCGGCAACATAAACCTGATAGCCATCTTTAATAAGACGGCGAGCAATGGCCTTGCCCATACCTGACGATGCGCCAGTGACCAGCGCGGTTTTCTTTTCCTGAGTAAACATAGGCACCTCGTTTAGTGAACTGCCTCCAGTGTGCCTGAACAGATAACTGATTGATCTTGCGCTACGCGCCAGAGTTCTTGCTGAGCGCGCCACCAGACGCGGGAGAAGAGCCTCTTTCTGGCAAACGAAAATGCTGTAACACCAAACGCATAGCTGGCAGTTTTTCGACGGCAGCCTGGACGGCAGCCAGATAGCCCAGACGACGTGCTGTTTCGCGCCCTTCGGCGGGGTGATGAGAACATCTGCAGAGTCAGCTTCAGGGCTGGCGAGCAGACAGCTCCTTTAATTAAGACGCAGGGATCGCCTGACTGTGTCAGGCGTCTGGCCAGTCCAGGCCATAAAAGCGCGGTAGAATGAATTGGGGTCTTCAAAACCCAGCAGGAACGCAATTTCGTAGCCTGACAGACTGGTATTGCACAGATAATGGCGAGCCAGGTTTTCCCGGCAAGTGTTGATAAGGTCGCGAAAGTTTTCCCCTTCATTCCCGAGCCTGCGTTGTAGTGTTCGCTTGCTCATACCCAGCCGTTCCGCCGTTTTCTCTATGGTGGCTTCATTACCTGGGAGAAGCTCCAGAAGAACCGCATGCACGCGTTCAGCGGTTGAGGCCGTTTCATCTAACTTACTGAGACGGCGCCGCAGTTCAGGCTCAAATACCTGCCACATTCCTTCGTTCACCGTCAAAAACGGTCGGAGTGCATCCGCAGCCGAAAAGCTGATGGCGGGTTTTTCGCCATACTGTACGGCTGTACCGAAGAAGCGTTCATAGTGACGAGCCGAAACACTGGCAGGAAGATGCGGGAGCATTACTCTTAGCGCCTTAACAGGTTCGCGGGTTGCCAGTCGTAGCAGTCGTAGTAAAAAGGCAAGCTCGGCTACCTGCAAAGATGTGGGTACGCCTGTCGCGACGGACAGCCATTGTGGCGACACGGTCAGGATCCCGGTTCGATCCACCGTTATTTCCAGAGCCATCGGGGCAATGAGCTGCTTATATTTAGCCAGTCGTTGCACCGCTTGCATCATATTGGTGCTGCACAGTGCGGCGAAGAGAGGAGGATCGAATACTTCTGCAGTAACCCTTTCTACCAGACGCAAGGGAAAGGCCGCATCATTAGCCTCCATCTCCAGCGCGCGCCAGAAACGAAAATATTCGTCAGTGTTGAGACCACGCTCTGACCTTGAAAAAAGATCGTCGGGCAATCCTGCCTTGCGCAGTACATGTTCAGGCTGAAGCCCTGCATCTTTCAGCAGCGCTCTCCAGCCGATATCGAGAGAGAAAGTGCGGTTACGTGCCATTGTCAGATTTCCGGGAATGAATGATCTTCGGATGGGAAGCGGGTTGCAGGCCACAGCATAACGTTTCAATCCGGGGGATGGTATTCATAAGGCGCCATATTTGTGGCAAAACACGACATAAACTGAAGTCTGTGAATAACCGTTTAATCAAGCCACTTTTCTGCGCTGCCATCATCTACTGAGACGCCAGCCCGGCCAGATTGATATAGTTAAGGATCCTCATATTCCTCTCTTCGCTTCGTGTCACCAGCGCCATGCATAACTCCGCATCATCATCCGCCAACGGGATGAACACCACCCCGCCGGGCCTGAGGCTGTCAACCGGTTTGGGCAGGACAGAAATTCCCACACCCGCCGCGACCAGCCCAATGTGCGTCAATACCTCCGCGGCTTCCTGGGCAATGGTTGGTGTGAATCCGGCTCGTTGGCAAAGCCGTCTGACCAGTTCAGGGACCGCCGCTCCTGATGTTTCCGGGTAAAAGATAAAAGACGCGTTACGCATGGCGGCAATGGGCAGAGAATCGGCCGTCGCTTGAGGGTGATCTTCTGGCAGAACAACGCAGAGCCGGTCATGCCTGAGGATGCGGATGTCCAGCCCATCCTGCCGGGTGCCGGGGGTAAGACGCACGTAGCCGATATCAATTTCCTGCTGAAGAAGCGCGTCAAACTGCTGGCGGGAGTACATCTCGCGAAGTGAGATCCTGACGTCAGGATAATGGCGTCGGTAGGTTTTAAGCGGCTGACTGAGTTCATCCACAAATAAACCGGTGGTGGTAAACCCTATTCGCAACTCCCCCCTTTTCCCCTGCTCAATATCACGTAATTCAGCCTGCAGATTACCGCTGATGCGTAATATTTCCTTCGCCTGAATGACGAGGTGCTCCCCGGCTTCCGTCAGCGCCACACTGCGTCTCGTCCGGTTAAAGAGTTTTACACCCAGCTCGCCTTCAAGCGACTGGATCTGCTGTGACAGCGGAGGCTGGCCAATATTGAGTTTTTCGGCGGCGCGCGTGAAGTGCAGCTCTTGCGCGACGGTCAGAAAATAACGGAGATGACGAAATTCCACTTATATGCCCGAATATATAAATTGATGCTTATTTATATATTGGACAGCAAAACAACGCAATCCTACCATTAGCCGCCAGCAAATATGACGCCGATGCAAACACTTAGCGCCTCAGACCAAAGCATTTCAGTAAGGAACACCAATGCATAACGAGCTTTACCTGCTGCTTCCCGTGGCATTTATTGCCGGGATCATTAACGCGGCTGTCGGCGGTGGCGGACTGATCACTATTCCGACCTTTTACAGCACCCTGCCACATTTCACGCCTGCGCAAATCATGGGGATCGACAAGCTCTCTTCCGTTATGGGGCACCTGATGTCTGTCCGGCAGTTTATGACAAGATTGCGCCTGCCCTGGCAACTCATCCTGCCCACCGCAGCCAGTGCGGTTGTCGGCGCTTACTCGGGGATCAGGCTACTGGACTTTATGCCTTCCGCGTGGATGCGCCCAGTTGTTATCGTAGTGCTGGCGGTGATGGTGGCCTACACCTGGTTCAAACCCCAGTTCGGTCATCATGACACCAGCCAGGCACCGACCCGGGCCGATCTCATCAAAGGTGTTTGCCTGGGCTTTGCTATCGGCTTTTATGACGGATTTATTGGTCCGGGAACGGGCAGTTTTCTGCTGTTTTTGTTTATCCGTTTCTTTCATTTTGATTTTTTGCGGGCAACCGCCTGCGCCAAAGTCGTCAATTTTGGCACCAACTTCGCGACGTTGTTTTTTCTTATTCCACACGGTCTTATTGATTATGGGCTGGCTATTCCGCTGGGGATCGCGGCAATCAGTGGCTCCTTTATCGGCGTACAGATCGCGCTCAAGGGGGGAAATCAATGGATACGCCGACTTTTCCTGTTACTGGCGTGCAGCCTGCTGATCAAGCTGTTATGGGAAACGATCCACTGAATTACGCAGCAGGCTCCGTGCTTTTCACGCAGGCACTGTGACTAATTACGTAAGCCGCTCGCCAGTAGCGTAAACACCTTGATATAGTTGGGGAGCGCTTTTTGCGGATCATCGCTGGCCGCAATTGCCAGTGCGGCATTCATTGCCGCACCATTTAACATCTGCGCAGCGGCATCGGCGTCCACCGGTTTGAGGATGCCGCGTTCGATCAGTTTCAGCACCGCCTGGCGCGTGGATTCCAGACAACTATTCTGGCTTGGCCACTGTGCCGGGTCGCCGAGAAAAGCCGGACCATCCAGCAAAACAATACGCTGCACTTCCGGGTCGAGAGCCATTTTGATGTAGGCAATCCCTTCGGCCAGTAACCTTTCCCATTCATCGCTGGCAGCGGCCGCAACCGCTTTCGCGCGTTGTGCCATTTCCCCGTCCACCTGCGCAACAACCGCGGCAAGCAATCCCTTTTTATCACCAAAATTGTGATAGAGCGCGCCGCGCGTCAGGCCAACGCTGGCCGTTAATTCATCCATTGATGCGGCGGCATAGCCTCTTTCTGCAAACGCCCTTCGCGCTGCACCGATCAATTTAGCCCGGTTCTCTTCCATCGTTTCGCTGCGACGCTTAATCATGCGATCTCCTTTTGACATACGCGGCGTATGTGATATTAATTTAACATACGCCGCGTATATTAAACGATTTGTCAGCACCCTGCTTCTTGTTTTCACCCTGCACTGAAAAAGGAAACCCTATGATCCAGCGTGAACCCGTATTCCCCGCTAACCGCCATGCGCTTTATGAAGAACATGGTTATTCAGCCGCCATCCGTTCCGGAGATTTGCTGTTTGTTTCCGGCCAGGTCGGTAGCCGCGCCGACGGTACGCCGGAGCCGGATTTTGCCGCTCAGGTGCAACTGGCATTCGATAATTTGCGAGCGACGCTTGCTGCCGCAGGCTGTACGTTTGACGATCTGATTGATGTCACGACCTTTCATACCGATCCGCAAAACCAGTTCCCGACAATTATGCAGATAAAACAGGCGCTTTTCCCGCAGCCACCTTATCCGAACTGGACGGCCGTTGGCGTTACCTGGCTTGCCGGATTTGATTTTGAAATTAAGGTCATTGCCCGCATTCCTGCCCGGTAGCAGCAGGCACGAACAGTGCCGCCGTTGAAACGCTGCCTGGCGCACCATTTCGACGGTATAACTCTGTATCTTAATCGGCGCATAATTTACGCCGATTAAGATCACTCACTCCTGGATACCGGGCCTGCAATAAATATGCTGGAAGATTAAATCGTCACGACATCAATACGATCATTTCCCCCTGTTTGATACTCAGCCAACTGATGGAAATTTAAGTAGCGATAGGTATCTTCTCGCGTGTCATTGATCCTGTCCATGTGCCAGAGATACTGTTCAACGGTCGGCATTTTGCCCAGCATTGCTGCAATCGCACTGAGCTCAGCTGAGGCGAGGAAGACTTTTGCATCGGTACCAAGACGGTGCGGGAAGTTACGAGTTGATGTCGAGACCACGCAACTCCCTTCTTTGACCCGAGCCTGATTGCCCATGCAAAGCGAGCAGCCAGCCGGTTCAATTCGCGCGCCGGATCGGATGAGCTTATTAAAATACCCTTCGCTGGCAAGCTGCTGTGCATCCATTTTGGTTGGCGGAGCAATCCACAGCCGGGCTGGTATCTCTTTGGAGTCAGCCAGCAGTTTCCCGGCAGCCCGGAAGTGACCAATATTTGTCATACAGGAGCCAATGAAAACTTCCTCTACTGGCGTGCGGGCGACGTCGGACAGTAAACGGGCATCGTCAGGGTCATTTGGCGCACAAACAATCGGCTCGGTAATTTCCGTCAGATCAATTTCAATGATTGCCGCGTACTCAGCATTTTCATCTGCACTCAATAAAGACGGGTTCGCCAGCCATGCTTCGATCCCGGCAATTCGTTTTTCAAGCGTTGGCGCGTACTGATAACCCTGGTCAATCATCCAGCGCAGCAAGGTGGCATTGGAACGCAAATACTCCGCAACGTTCTCTTCTTCGAGACGTAGCACACAGGCAGCAGCAGAGCGCTCAGCGGAGGCATCAGCCAGCTCAAAGGCCTGCTCAGCTTTTAGCATTTGCAAACCTTCGATTTCCAGAATACGACCGGAGAAAATATTGCGTTTGTTTTTCTTCTCGGTCGTCAACAACCCTTGCTTAATGGCGTAGTAAGGAATCGCATGAACTAAATCGCGCAGAGTGATCCCTTTTTGCATTTCACCCGTAAAGCGGACCAGAACAGATTCAGGCATATCGAGAGGCATAATTCCAGTGGCTGCCGCAAAAGCGACCAGTCCTGAACCGCCTGGAAATGAGATGCCTAATGGAAAGCGCGTATGCGAATCAGCACCTGTCCCCACAGTGTCCGGGATGAGCATGCGGTTAAGCCATGAATGGATAATTCCATCACCCGGCTTCAGTGCAACGCCTTTTCTGCAGGTAATGAACTGAGGCAGCGTCTTATGCAAATTAACGTCAACAGGTTTGGGATACGCTGATGTGTGGCAAAACGACTGCATGACCAGATCGGCAGAAAACCCCAGGCATGCAAGATCCGTCAGTTCATCGCGCGTCATCCCGCCAGTAGTATCCTGCGACCCCACGGTGGTGATTTTAGGTTCACAATATTGACCAGGGCGAATACCTTCAACCCCGCAAGCTCTACCGACCATTTTTTGCGCCAGTGTAAACCCTGCAGAAGAAGGTTCAGGTGCCTTTGGTTTCCTGAAAATGGATGTTGTTTGCAGCCCCAAAGACTCCCTGGCTCTTGCTGTTAAGCTACGGCCAATGATCAACGGAATGCGACCGCCTGCCTGTACTTCATCCAGCAAAACTTCGGTTTTCAGGCGAAATGAGGCAATCAGCGTTTGATCGCGATGGTTGCGGATCTCGCCCTTGTACGGATAAAGATCGATCAGCATCCCCGTTGCTAAACCAGAGACATCCAGTTCAATGGGAAAGGCACCCGAATCTTCCAGAGTATTGAAAAAGATAGGCGCAATTTTCCCTCCGAAGACAAAACCCCCGCTGCGTTTGTTTGGCACGAAAGGGATATCTTTCCCGATATGCCACAGGATTGAGTTCGTCGCAGATTTGCGTGAAGAACCGGTCCCCACCACATCCCCGACGTAAGCGAGAGGATACTGCTGGTTTTTTAATTCTTGCATCTGAGATATCGGGCCACATTGTCCCGGTTGGTCAGGACTCACCCCTTCCCTTACAGCACTCAGCATTGAGAGCGCATGCAGGGGAATATCCGGGCGTGACCACGCCTCAGGTGCCGGAGAAAGGTCATCCGTATTCGTTTCACCGGGGACTTTAAATACGGTCAGGGTTATTTTTTCATCAAGCCCGGCGCGTTCTGTAAACCACTCGGCATTTGCCCATGATTCAATAATCGCTTTGGCATGAGCATTTCCATTACCGGCTTTCTGCTCGATATCGTTAAATTTTTCAAAAATAAGAATTGTGTGGCTTAGTTTAATGGCCGCTAAAGGCGCCAACTCGACGTCATCTAACGCATCAATAAGAGGTTGAATATTGTATCCACCCTGCATAGTGCCAAGAATATTTATAGCATCTTCGGGAGTAATGCCGTATTGATTTGTTTTTTCCTTAATGATTTTATCAAGGAATTCCGCTTTGACTTTCGCAGCCGCATCAACGCCGGGAGAAACCTGATTAATTAACAGATTAATTAAATACTCTCGTTCCTCACACTGTTCATTTTCGAGAAGAGTAATTAATTCACTGGTCTGCTGCGCGGTGAGCGGTTTTGCCGGTATGCCATTTCTTGCCCGTTCAGCGACGTGCATTTTATATGCTTCAAACATAGGAGTTCGACCTTATAACAGGAAATTGAAAAATATGCCTGGGTGCCATCTATATTAAAAAGTTCATCTGTCTGTTTTTAATAGCATCTCTCCAAATTGTGATACTTTTTCAAGACCATATTCCCACTCACCAAATCCGGATTCAGAATTAATATGACCAGCATCGCCGACATCTATCAGTTCGCATCCCCAACTGTCAGACCAAAATACAGCGCGATTGAATGACATAAGCGGGTCATTGCGACTGGCGAAGACC
This sequence comes from Kosakonia sacchari, assembly GCA_900109485.1. Classification (GTDB taxonomy): domain Bacteria; phylum Pseudomonadota; class Gammaproteobacteria; order Enterobacterales; family Enterobacteriaceae; genus Kosakonia; species Kosakonia sacchari_B. Next base: position 152,466 of record FOAY01000005.1, read on the forward strand.
ATTCCGGGTATTGTTAGCTTAGATGCGGTGACAACCTCTTCAAGTTCAAAATGCGAAGGTTCAGCAGGCGCCACCATAACAATCCCGGCAATATTTACAGTTCTGCTCTGGACCTGGTACCAGGATGCAAGCGCGCCAAAACTATGCCCAATCAAAATAACGGGCAAAGTACAGGTGGCTAATTCTCTGCGAATCGCTGCGCCCCAATTTTCAATATCCGGCTGCAACCAGTTTCGTTGGCTTATTCTTTTCCAGCGCGGTAAGCGACGCGCCCAACAGGTTTGCCAGTGGTAATCGTCGCTATCTCTTAATCCCGGAACAAGGATCGTGGTGAAAGAATCATCCAGCTTTAACAGACGCGGTATGGTCATGGTAAATTCCATCAGTCCTTAGTTTTCCACCCTTTCAGGCTGGAAAATGCGCCAGCAGCCAGGTGACTGCCAGCAGATCCGCACTTCCTCCCGGACTTAAATTTCGGGCAATGAACGCAGTGTCCATATGTAAAAGTGCCTTCCTGAACCTGTTGCCGGTAAGGTGTTTAATACGCAGGATTCTGGCCGCATATCGCTGTGCATAGCGCAATCCTTTAAGCCCCCCACGCGTGAGGATATTGGTATCAGGATTGTGCGCAATTAATGAAAGCAACACCCGCAGTAAAGACTCCTCTGGCGAATAACCAGAGTTGATTGCTTTTTCCCATACGGGTAATCCATAAATCCTTACCGTAGCAAACCCGCTTTCGACCTCCCCACGCGCTCCCGTAATGCCATAATCGCGAAACAGTTGTTCGCCTTTGGTTTTCGCATCGCCAGTGTGCTTCAACTCCCGACTCACCATACCGGCGCAGATCTGGCTAACTTCCTGGCAAAGCGCTCTGCGATTGATAGCTTCGCCCTTACCTTCCAGGCGCCCGGCAGCAGCACAAAACAGGCCCAGCGAAAAGATTCCCCCTTTGTGGGTGTTGATCCCTCCCGTTGCGCTGAACATTGCCTGCTCACAGGCAAGCCCTGTCGGTCTGATGGAAAGAAGTGTCTTCCTGGGTTCTTGCTTAGCTGTTTGTACGCCTTTTGCCACAAACAACGCGAACCAGGGAGCTATTGCTGCAATACTGAGCATGAATAGCCTGAGATCCATGTCGGTATGCGACCCATTATTATGACGGTCAACCAGCCCTGGTTTGGGTGTCAGAATGACTTCGCGGTACATTCCCTCCGCAGCCAGCTCCGCAATGTTAAGTTCATGAATGAACGGTTCATTTCTGATGGCAGAAATAGTCATCAATCATATCCCCCATAACAGCGTGTAAGGCGTGGAGCGAATGTCTCCGCATTCGTGAACAGACATGTGCCGGCTCATCACAGATGAAACAACGTCTTTTGTTTTCACCGACAGATTTACGGCTCAATAAGCCGGTATCCGGGCAAAACACATCGATATCCCACAACCTTCCCAGTGGATGGTTGTCCTCAAGGCGTATTGTTGCCTTTTTTATCTGTGATGCGGGTGCGTTGACAGACCAGAATGACTCTGGCCCGGTAACAAACTGGCGAGCGTCGTGCCTGATGATTTCCCAGCCATTGGCGGCGATCAGAACAGTGAGCGCTTCATTCGCAGCCGCCATGACAGCTCTTGATTCAGGCGTATCTTTTACCTCACCCGGCCAGACCAGGGTTGTCGAAATCAGGGGATGTTCCCAACGGATCAACCAGAGTTGCTGCTGGTATGAACGGGCTTCTCTGGCTGCCAGTAACTGATCCAAAGAAATGGGTGAGCACGATGCCTCTGCCATAGCGTCCATTACTCTTTAACCTGCCTGACGACGTCAATCACACTTCCATCACGGTAACGAACAACACCCACAATTTTGGACGTAAATTCAATGGCTTTTGGTTGACCGGAGATCTCCAGCGCACGCTGATACAAAGCCTCAATATTCACTACGGGTAACCCTTTATCCACCAGTCGCTGATGAATTTCAGGACGTGAAGGGTTTACGGCGATACCGTGATCGGTGACTAATACATCAATGCTTTCACCAGGTGTAACGCATGTTGTAACGTGCTTCACAACGGTCGGAATTCGGCTGCGGATCAACGGTGCAACAACCACTGTCAGGTTCGCTGCAGCAGCAACATCGCAGTGACCGCCGGAAGCGCCGCGCATCACACCATCCGATCCCGTCAGCACGTTAACGTTGAAATTTGTATCAATTTCAAGGGCGCTTAGAATCACAATATCGACCCTATCGCAGCATGCCGCTTTCGAGGCCGGGTTAGCGTAAACGTTGGTAGAGATTTCAACATGGTTTGGGTTTCTGGCTAAAGAGGCTGCGGCAGCACTGTCAAAACTCTGGGTATCCAGCAGTTTTGTGATCAGCCCTTTCTCATGAAGATCCACAATACTGCCGGTGATCCCCCCTAATGCGAAACCCGCAGTGATGTTTTTATTTTTCATGCGCGATTCTAAAAAGCGCGTACATGCCGTTGAAGCTGCGCCTGAACCTGTCTGGATTGAGAATCCCTGTTCGAAGTAACCCGAATGTTCAACCACATCAGCCGCTGAACGCGCGATCATCAGCTCACGAGGATTACTGGTTACACGGGCAGCGCCGACGCTGATTTTTGCAGGGTCGCCAACACTGTCAATTTTGACAATGTAATCGACCTGATCCTGAACAATGCTCGCAGGCATATAGGGGAAAGGTTCAATGGATTCAGTCAGCAGTACAACGCATTTCGCGTACGCAGCATCCACCATCGCATAACCCAGAGAGCCACAGCGTGACTTACCACCGCTGCCACTTGCATTACCATATTCATCGGAACAGGAGACAGCCAGGAAGGCGACATCAATATTAATTTCACCTTTCTGGATGAGATTAACCCGGCCGCCATGCGAATGAATTTGTACCGGTTCCGCCATCAGACCATGCGAAATAGCATCAGCTAACTCTCCACGCATACCGGAGGTATAGATTTTCGTAATCACACCATTACGAATATGATTAATTAAGGGCGCATTACAGGTCATTAATGAACTGGACGCCAGTGTAATCCCTTTCAAACCTAATGATGCGAGTTTATCTACGACAAGATTGATGACTTTATCACCTTCACGGAAGGCATGATGAAATGAAATAGTCATACCATCATGGAGTTCGCAACGGCCTAAAATTTCATCCAGATTTTCACAAAGCTTACGCTGATATTTTTGTTTAGCATCTGCAAGATATGGCGTTGCTGCATTGGCATGAGTAAACGCAACATATTCTTTTGAATTCCCGGCCTGTTCTTGTAAAGCTGCAATTAATTTGCTCATCTTTATTATCCTGTCAATTAGTGGCGAATGCCTGATGCTTTTTTTCTCTCAAGCACAACCCTGGCGTGATTGATTATTGGCGCGTCAATCATTTTGCCATTCAGAGAAATCACACCCAGTCCACTACGTTCACCTTCTTCGGCCGCAGTAATTACCCGCTCCGCGTAATCAACCTCTTCCTGGGTTGGTGCATAGGCATTGTGAAGCAACTCAATTTGCCGGGGGTTAATTAAAGATTTACCGTTGAAGCCCATGCGGCGAATTAAATCGACTTCTTTTAAGAAGCCTTCTTCATCGTTAACATCGCCATACACAACGTCAAAAGCATCGATACCCGCAGCGCGCGCCGCATGTAAAACCGCACAACGCGCATAGAACAGTTCAGTACCATCTCCGCGCTCTGTTTGCATATCCATTACATAGTCAAATGCTGCTAATGCAATGCCCATCAGTCGATCTGAGGAGCGGGCAATTGCAACCGCATTGATGACGCCAACAGCAGACTCAATAGCCGCCATCAGCTGTGTGGAACCCACTTTACGGCCACAGCTTTCCTCAATGCGGACAATTTCACGTTCAAGCTGGTGAATATCTTCTGGCGTATCTGTTTTAGGGAGTCGAATAACATCAACCCCGGCACGCACAGCCGCCTCAAGATCTTTCAATCCGAATGGGGTATTCAAAGGGTTAATACGTACAACCGTTTCAATACCTTTATACATAGGGTGCTGGAGCGCATTGAAGACCAAAATACGTGCGCTGTCCTTCTCCCTCAAGGAGACCGCATCTTCAAGATCGAACATGATCGAATCAGGTTTATAAATAAAGGCAGTAGACAACATGGCAGCACTTGAGCCCGGTAAGAAAAGCATGCTACGACGTAATTTTTTCATTGTAGTTTCTCCCAGTTAATTTCATCGCTGCATGTTCCTCGCATAATGGCAACTTGCATGCGGGAGCGAATAACACAATCAAGCGCACCTTTGTCATCCACAATAATTTGCCCATGCGTGACATTGAATGCTGTTAACGTTTCGTTGACCACTTGAGTAATTTGCTCGCCAAATTGCTTCATGACTTCGCTGTTAATAACAATATCCAGTCCGACGTCCGAAGGGCTAACTTTAACCATTAGATCGCTCGATTCCAGCGTACCTGCCAGAGCTGCCTGTACAATTTTCATTTTAAAGTCCTACGCTAATACTCATGAGATTCCCTGTCAGAGGGGGTTCTGACAAGTCAAGGTGATTTGCCCTCAGCCAGTTATGTAAATAAGGCATAGTGCTTTCTGGCACTATATTCCTTGCAACTGACAGTTTGTTTTTATTCAAGAGAGAACGAACAGCTGACGCTGATATGGGATAATTATTTTCATCAGTTTTTCGATCTATTTCATGAACCGTAATAGCATTTGCGGGAATGACGAATTCCTCTTCGAGCCAGTGGTGCATTGCCCGGTTGTACTGAGCTGTCACTTTGCAATATGGTTCAGTGCCAACGAAGCGATGTGTAATCCCCAGCGATGGCGCAATGTAACGCCGAAAAATAATCAAATCGATTGCGGAATACACATCATTAACCACCTGTTTTTCTTTTAAGAAATAACCAGGAAACGTGCCGCGAGAAATAATGTATCTGGAACCAGGGTGTTCCGTTACATTGGAGAGATGTTTCACACCATCACGTACCATCGCAATACGGTCATTAAAGGAGAACTGAGACAAATTCTCTTCGACAACAAAAACATGCAGCCAATTACAAGCACGGGAAGCTTGCTCAATGAGAAATTGATGGCCTAACGTGAACGGATTCGCATTCATAACGATAGCGCCAATTTTGGCCGCCGGGATGAAATAATCGGCACGCAGTTTCTTGCAGTAACGATGGATTCCAACCGGGGTGTTTTCCATCAACGTCGCTTTGTTCTCAAGGGTGGCTAAAGGATAGAAGCCGCATCCACGGAAAGATTTGACATTATCAGGACAGGTTAAAAGGAACAGATGATGATCGCCATTTTGGTTTGCCAGATATTCAGCTTCACGAATCACCTGCAACCCCAGGGATGTTCCGCGCCATTCAATATGAACGGCAATACACTTCAAGGTATTCCCCGCGAGGCCAGCACAGGCAATTAATTGTTTGTCTGCACGAGCAATAACGAACTGCCCGACATCATCATCTATTCCTAATCCATTACTGTGCAGAAACTGGATAATCTCCTCTTTGATAACACCGTTGCTCGTTTCAACAGTATCGAATTCTGGCGTTTTTTCGGCATACATCTTAATTGTTCCTGACCTGAGAGTAATCGACACTGAGTTGTGTATTTATTTGCGTAAATTAAACGGCTAATAAATTTGATTGCGCCGTTGATTCAACAATCGTATTGGTCAGTCGTCCCAATTTTTCGATTGTCACTTCAACACAATCACCTTCGTGCATGAACAACGGTGGATTACGTTTTTTCCCGACGCCGCCCGGCGAGCCAGTAATGATGACATCGCCAGGGCTAAGCGTAGTAAAGGTGCTGATATATGAAATCAGATCTGCAACTTTATGAATCATACTGGCAGTTGAATCATTCTGAACCAGCATGCCATTTAAATAGGTCTGAATGGATAAAGCGTGCGGGTCCGGGATTTCATCTACAGTCGTCATATAGGGGCCAAACGCGCCGGTTTGACGCCAGTTCTTACCCGCTGTAAACCATGCGTGCTGCCAGTCGCGAACAGAACCGTCCATGTAACAGCTATAGCCTGCAACATGGCTCAGCGCGTCACCGCGAATAATATTTTCGCCTGCTTTTCCGATGATGACGGCAAGTTCGCCTTCGTAATCAAACTCCTCAGTAATATTGGGCTTGATTACCGGTCTTGCATGCCCGGTTTGAGAATCCGCGAAGCGAATAAATAACGTTGGCGCATTGTTAGTTTCCGCGAACTCTTTTCTTTTTTCTGCGTAATTCATTCCCACGCAAAAAATCTTTCCCGGCTCCTCAATAACCGGTAAAAAACTAATATCGTTATCCGTAATATCCGGTGGATAATCCACATACTGCTTTGCAACAGCGAGAGCATCCCATTGCAGCAGATCTTTCAATGTGGGATATTGCTGACCAATTTTTTGACCAAGATCGATAATACCGGCGTCAGTATAAATACCGTAACTTTTACGACCGTGATGGATATAACTTGCAAGTTTCATAATAACACCTAATGACTATTTAACTTTACCCCCTCACGCCAATTTTGGCCGTGAGGGATGTATTTATTACGGTTATTTCGCGGTTTCTGCTGGAACAAGATTCGCTTTAGTACCCGAGGCAAGATGTGTTGCCACAATCATGCCCAGCACCAGCAACGCAATAATAAATGCGGTCATGCCAGCCCAGCCGGTCGAGTGAAAGACGAAGCCATTGAAGAAGCCAATCACTGAGCCGCCCATGTAGTAGAAGAATAAATAGAGTGCGACGGCCTGCCCGCGTGCATGTGTAGCGTTTTTACTTACCCAGTTCAGACCGATGGAATGGCAACCGAAGAAGCACGCGGTGAAGATGACAGCGCCAATGATGAATATAATTACATTCGAGGTTAATGTCAGTAACATGCCCAACGACATGATGGCGAATAACACGCGAAGAACATTCATGCTGCCATATTTAGCGGATAAACGACCGGCTTGTGGCGCGGTGAAAAAGCTCAATGCAAAGCTAAATGAGAGTAGCCCGGCGTTCGCAGGAGAGATATGGAACGGTTCACCCTTCAGGAAAAATGCCAGGTAGTTATAAAGAGAAGTGAAGGTACCAAAAATAATAAAGCTAATGACAAATGCGAGAGCGAGTTTTTTATTTTTAAAATGTGAGGCCGCGCCCTTCACTACCCGGAAAACATTCAGGTTTTCCGTAGGCGTAAATTTTTTAGAGGCTGGCAGAATGAAGAATACCAGCGCTGCAACAACAATCAGGCTGGCTGAAAAACCATAGAAAATCGTGTTGATTGAAATATGGTCGATTAACTGGCTGGCAACGATACGGCCAGACATTCCGCCCATCGAGTTCCCGAAGACAAAGTAGCCCGTTACCACACCCGCAACGACCGGCGCCACTTCTTCGCTAATATAAGCCGTTGCCGCCGCGGCAATGCCGCTCAATGCCAGCCCAATCACTGCACGTAGCGCTACCAACATGGCCCAGGACTGTACCAACGGGCAAAGAGCCGTCAGAAGCCCGCCAAGCAGTAAAGAGACGATAATCAAACGCTTACGGCCATAGTGATCGGAAAGCGTACCGGTGAATAATAAACCAATCGCAAGCAAGGCAGTTTCAGCAGAAAGAATAATACTTACCTGGTGGACAGGAACGTTATATTCTACGGCAAGAACAGGTAACAGAGGCTGGATAAAAAATAAAGAAGCTAACTCAGCCAATCCTGAAAGTGCTAAAGCAAAAATCACGCGGATGTATTGACTTGCTTTTACATCTCCGGTTCCACCTGAATTATTTTTAACATTAGTTATAGCCATAATATCCTCAACTTTATATTTCTGGTACAGAGTTCTTTAGCCTTTGCGGGCTAAAGGTATTAATACGTTCAGATGTTCAAAGGCCAGCTAATGTTTAGATAACTTCCGCAAAGGCGATTTCCGGAACACAAACATTACCCTCGAATAATTTACGAGTAGTCCTGATTACAGCAGCACGGGTATTTTCTATTTTATTGCCGTACTTTAATAAAGAAACGGTAATCTTACCGCTTGGATGCTCAATGTTAACAATATTGGTAAATGCATCTTTGGGTTGGTCGCTAATGATTCTCTGCGCAACGGAACCTTCAATTATCGTTGCAGTAGAAATACCAATAGAGCCTGTAATAGCAAGTGATTTATGGCAATTATGCGGCATGAAATAGCGAACCTTAATCGTACCGCCTGCCGTGGGTTTACTGAGAAGGACAGGTTTGGGAATAACTTTGTTGGTTACATCACCAAAGCCCATCGCCTCGCCGGCCTTGAGACGGATTTTTTCAAGACGTTGCATAAACGCCAGATCCGAATCCAGCTCAGCCGGTGATTCACTGCCGGTTTTATCCATCTGATGTGCATCGATTAATATCATCGGCATTGCCATATCAATGCATGTGACTTCAACACCATAAAACACATCCGTTGTGTTACCGGTCGGCAGCAACTTACCGGTTTTGCAGCCTGCGGAATTCATGAACGTCAAACCGACAGGAGCAGCAGTACCCGGCACGCCATCAATCTGCGTATCTCCCTCGTAACTCACCCGGTAATCAGGTGTCTGCACTTCGGCATCAACGAATGTTCCCGTGTTGAGATTGCGGATACGTACTGTTGTTACCGGATTTTTAGGCGCAACCAGGCCCTTTTCAATGGCAAAGGGGCCAACGGCACATAACATATTTCCACAGTTGGGCGTTGTATCCACTCGCCGCTCTTTCACCATGACCTGCGCAAAAAGATAGTCAATGTCCGCATCGGGACTATCCGAAGGGCTCACAATCGCCACTTTACTGGTTTGTGGGCTTCCGCCACCGATACCATCAATTTCCAGTTCATGACCTGCCCCCATCAGAGACAACAGAACCGCGTCTCGTTCCTGAACGTCAACGGGTAAGTCGCTCGCCAGAATAACCGGTCCCTTAGACGTGCCACCACGCATCAATACGCAAGGTATGTTGAACATAGGTTTCTCTTCCCACATGTTGAATGATGCGGCAAGCGTCCCATAAGCGGATAAATAACTCTAATGTCAAAAAACGAAGGATTGATGCGTTTTACACATTAATCAGCCTTCGGCTAAGATGGCTAAATGACAGGGCAACCAGAAGGTTTGAAAAATGCAGCATGAATTACAGGGCATTCAAGCTTTTGTTAAAATTGCAGAAATTGGATGCTTCACAAGGGCATCACAGTTTTTACACATCTCGCAGCCAGCATTAACAAGACGAATAAAAAAGCTTGAGGAAAGTTTGGGCACAACGTTATTTGAGCGTTCAACCCGGCGAGTAAAACTTACCGCAGTAGGCAGAGACTTTCTGCCTAAAGCAAAGAATCTGTTAGATTTTTATGAAAGCTCGATCCTCAGTATCAAAGAAATGGCGACGCATCAGACAGGCGTGATTACGTTATCCTGTTTACCCACCGCAGCCTTCTATTTCTTGCCCTCCGTTATTCGTGATTACAACGAACACTACCCGAATATTCGCATCCGCATACTTGAGCATAGTGCCAACGACTGCCTCGAAGCTGTGCTTAACGGCGATGCAGATTTTGGTATAAACATGATAAACATCACACACCCGTATATTGAGTTTACCCCGCTGGTCAATGAGCCTTTCGTTCTCGCCTGTAAACGAGACCACGATCTTGCAAAAAAATCGCTTGTGATGTGGGAGGATCTTGCCGGACTCAGGCTGATTGGCGTGCGTAAATCGAGTGGCAACCGACTGCTGATTGATCAGGCGCTGGAAGGATTTGACTGGCGACCAAACTGGTTTTACGAGGTAAGGCATCTGTCCACCTCGCTTGGGATGGTAGAGGCCGGTTTAGGTGTGGCCGTTGTTCCCAGCCTGGCAATGCCGACAGATGAGCATCATGTTCTGGTGAGCCGACCGCTTATTGAGCCGGTTATCCGCAGAACCCTTGGATTAGTCGTCAGAAGGGGCAATTCTTTGAGCCCTGCGGCCGAAAAATTCCGTGAAATGTTGATGAAGCTGTGGTCTCAGGATAACACCAGCCCCTGGATTGGAAAATTTAACAATTAAATTCCCATGTTTGTCATGGCTCATTGTCAACAGGGGCAAAGCCGTTGTTTCGCGCGACATCTTATTTTCATCAAACGTAGATACACTTAATAATTTGGTGAGTTTTGTTGGGGCATATGCCATTGCTAACAGAGTGAGTTAACTATGCTAAAGGCCGGAAATATGTCTCTTCGTTCCCTCAGGGCGCTATGCCTGACAAGTTTTTTTATTGCTGATGTCCGCGATGGTCTCGGCCCTTTTCTGGGGATATTTCTCACCCAGCGCCACTGGCAACCGGATGATATCGGCTTGTTAATGACGCTGGGAGGTGTGGCAGGGTTATTGGCAACGCTCCCGGCGGGATTTATCACCGACACATCCAAAAACAAGCGCACTCTGCTGGCGCTGCTCTGCATAATGATCACCGCAAGTACGTTTCTGCTCTGGTTCAGCCAGGAAAACGCCGTCGTCGCGCTTTCGCAAATAGTCAGCGGTATCTGCGCGGCTTTTGTCGGCCCTCTGATCACGGGGATTACGCTGGGTCTGACAGGGCAACGCGGTTTTAATGCGCAAATGGGTAAAAATGAGGCATTCAATCACGGCGGAAATTTCTTTACCGCGCTGATTGCCGGAGGTATTGCCTGGTACTGGGGCGTCGGCGGTATTTTCCTGTTGATGGCCTGTACGACCGTATTAACTCTGTGTGCGCTGCTGGCTATTCGTAGTCAAGATATCGATAACGATGCGGCGCGAGGTATCCCGTCCTCGGTTCCCCAACCGCTGCCGGGGCTCTCCGTACTCACCCAAAACAGGGCACTTTTGATTACCGGATTGACCCTGATGCTGTTTCATCTGGCCAATGCGGCGCTGTTACCCATGCTCAGCATGCGCATCGCCGCCGCACCCGGCGCCATGAATCCCGGTTTGTATGCTGCCGCCACGGTGATTATTTCTCAGGCGGTGATGATTCCGGTGGCCATCTGGGTTGCCCGGCGCATCGACAAATACGGCTACTGGCGATTAATTATGTTGGCGTTGCTGATAATGCCTCTGCGGGCTGCGCTGGCAGCGTCCACTGCGGCCCCGCTGATGATGGTGCCGGTGCAAATACTGGACGGAGCGGCTGCGGGTATCCTGGGCGTGGTGGTGCCAGGTTTTATTGTGGCGCTGCTGTGCGACAGCGGGCACGTCAACGCCGGGCAAAGCGTGGTGATGTTAATGCAGGGCGTGGGTGCATCAATGAGCCCTGCATTAACAGGGACGATTGCCGGTAATTACTCATTTGCCACCGCGTTCAGCGTGCTGAGCGCCATTGCGCTTGTGGCGCTGCTTATCTGGTGGCGATATGCGAGCGTACTTATTGAGTATGCATTCGCACGGGCAGTAAAGGTGGGTGCGGACTGAGCCACATGGCTTTCAGATGAGCCGCCGCAACCTACTCTTTTATACTCTTGCTCATGTTGATTCCCGTCACGCCAAAACCGATGGCCTCATATACGTGCCGGGCGCGATCGTTGTCACCGGCAACGCGAAGCCTGATCTGTTCAACGCCCTTACACCGCATCTCATGCTCAAACGTCCGCAGAGCAAGCTTACCCAAACCTTGCCCCTGCAAGTCGTTGAAAATATGAAAATCGTAGATGAAGACGGTACGCATGGCAGTATCGGGTTTATACCAGAGATAGCCGACATGCTTATCCGTGTTGTCTGATTTGGCAATCAGACACAGCAAAACCTGGCCTGGTGTATTGACTCCCTCCGGAAGATCTTCCGCAATCTCCTGCTTTGCTCTTGCCAGTGAATCTTCAGCAGAAAGCCGGTAGTTTGACGCAATTTCCCGCGCATAATCCGTAATGAAATATTCCAGATAACCAGGATATTCATCCTCGCGCATTGGGCGAAATTCAATCATTCGTGTTCCCTTTATTTTGGTGTGTATTCTGCAATAACTAATAGTCTTATTGTTTTTATCTGACTGTATAGCAAAGATAAATTGTCTCTGTGGTTCTGTCAGCATAAAACACACACATGCCGCGTGCACGTATTGAATATCTTGCTCAGTAAAATGCGCGGCCCATTTTGGCGGTGTTACTGGGCTACGTGGTCTACATCCCCTGACATCTGCGCAGAGTTTGCTGCGATCTGCAGCAAACTCTTTTTCATCCGCACCAGGATTTAATTCAACGCGTCCAGCGCAACAATCCCCTGCCCGGTTTTTATCCAGCGCGGCGCTTTCAGGCGCTCAGCAAAAAACGTCACCAGGTCCAGCAACAAATCCCCCATCACGCGGGACTGATCAGAGGACAGCGAACCATTAATCAACAACCGCGTTAGCTCCTCGCAATAGCGGCACAGTGCATCGCTTTCCGGTGCGAACTCCGGGATATAGGGTAAAAACTCGACGGTCAGAGATTCAGTTAAATGCGCGGGGATCGGCTCGTGTAATGTCGTGCGTAATAAATTAAGGCAGGAAGAAAGTTTGCCGCAGAGCGCCAGTTTTTCTGCCGGTTCATGGGTTTCAACCAGCACTTCGGCAAAGCGTTCGCAGTTATCGGCCAGCTCGGTGAAATCCGTTGAACAGGAAAAAGGAAGTACTAACAGAGAATGAATGTGGTTGGGAGTTATAGCCATAAGGCAGCCTCACTAAGTGTGTTTTTGACATCGACCATCACTAAGTTTGAACAGGAGGCTAACCCCGGCACCTGAATTTGCAGGTGCCGCAAAAAGATACGATGAGGTGAGATATCGGGCAATGGGGATTATTGGGAAGCAGATCTCAGGAAATGAAGAAAATATATGAAACATCATATGGAGTTTTTGGAAAACAACTAATCAGAGGTGACAGATGTAAGTCCGTTGTGAGCGAAAAGTAGACGTTATAACCGGGCTGTGATTCAGTTCATTGTATCCTTGGTCGCGAAGTTAGATTATCAATAAGGTTCAAGCGGAAACTATGATGAAACAAACTGCTTGTTAGACCCAAATGAAATTAGAACAAGGATAATATAATGACAGTTCGATTGAATAAAGTATCAATAACTAACTTCAGGTCTTGCAAATCCACCGAAGCTTTTCTAAGGCCATACACAGCACTGGTTGGTTATAATAATGCAGGTAAATCAAACATTATATTGGCTATAAAATGGCTCTTAGATGGATCCCTACTAAGCGATGCTGATATGTACGACCCACAAAAGCCAGTGCGAGTAGAGGGAATCATTGAAGGCATTACTGATGACACGCTGACATTACTTAGCGAGGAAAATCAGCAAAAAATTGCACCATTTATCATAGACAAAACTTTGAGGTTTGCAAGAAAACAGGACACAGAAGTTGTTGATGGTGATAAGTTAAAAATCAAAAAAATACTTGAGGTTTTTGATGGGACCATATGGAAAAAAAACCCTGGTGGAATTGATGGCGCTATCTCAAATCTTTTCCCTGAGCCAATTCATATTCCTGCGATGTCTGATGCTGTAGAAGATGCAACCAAAAATAAAGCTGGTACAACAATCGCAAAAATCCTAACTGCAATTGTTAGCGAAATAAAAAAGGAATATGAAGTAAAATTCTCTGAAAATATTTCGGAAATCGGTAAGTATCTTTCTCATGATGGTTCCACCAGGTTAGATGGTTTGAATAAAATCGACAGTGGCGTTAGTCAGAAAGTTAATCAGTTTTTCCCCGATGTAAGTGTGAAACTACACTTTCCTACCCCCACTCTTGATGAAATATTCAAATCAGGCACCTTGAAAGTATTTGAACAACGAGCTGGGTCCTCAATAATGCAAGACATCAGCCGATTCGGTCATGGTACGCAGCGTTCAATACAGATGGCTTTGATTCAATATTTAGCTGATATTAAGAAAAGAAGCGATGATACAAAAAAATCAAACACTCTGATTTTCATTGATGAACCAGAGTTATACTTACATCCATCTGCCATAAACTCTGTGAGAGAATCCCTAGTAGCTTTAAGCGATCTTGGATTCCAGGTAATCATCTCAACTCACTCGGCCAGCATGCTCTCAGCAAAACATGCCTGCAACGCTATACAGGTCTTTAAAAGCTCCGAGGGTACTATAGCTCGAAAAACCATTTCGGAAAAAATACAAGAACTATATGAGGCATCATCACCACAACTTCATTCTGCATTTGCCTTATCTAATTCATCATTTTTCTTATTTTCAGAAGAAGTTTTATTAGTCGAGGGCAAAACAGAAACGAATGTTTTATGCGCACTTTATAAAAAAATTAGAAACTATGAACTTAACCCTACCAAGACAAGTATTGTAGCTGTAGATGGCAAAGGCAGCCTTTTAAAAATGGCCAATGTTATCAATTCCATAGGGATAAGAACGCGAATCCTTGCCGATTGCGATTTTCTATCAATACTACTGACAACCTCTCACCAAGAAGTATTAAGTAGTGAATGCGATGAATTACTTTCATCTTTAACCAACTTGTCGGATCCACAAAGTTTGCAACTTGCCAACCCCATTAGTTCTATAGACTCATTAAAAAGCAGCTCAAGCAAAGACTTTATAAAAATCTGCAATCATCATGAAGTAAAACCCTCCATCAAAAAAATTCATGATAAATTAAAGAGTGATGGAATCTATATTTGGAAGTCAGGAGATATTGAGCAAGTATACGGGTTTGGAAAAAAACAAAGCGAATGGGATAATTTATTAGATTGTTTAAGTGATGATACAAAAGAGGTCCGTGTCATTATTAAGAACTATGATGAAATGGAAGATTTCATTTTATGGATTTGACTTTCCCCTGACTAAATAATGCTTAGTCAGGGGATAAATTAAAAAACATCTTATCTCAACTGAACACAATGTAGATTCTCGCTTGTGCACGTAAACTTTTATTCATTGCCGAACAGTAAAGGTGAAGCGGCGGTTGGCATGATGCCGGGCGGTAATTCGCCCGGCGAGCGGCTGGATTCGCCGTCGCACGTAACAGACTGTGCAGCGGCAGTTAACGCGTTGATTGCCGGATGGCGGCGTTGCCTTATCCGGCCTACGAATTTGATCGTCATTGTGACGAATGGCGGCGCTGGTTTATCCGGCCTACGAATATATTCGGCAATGGCTAGCCTGGTGCAGAACAGGGTTCACCTGCCCTCGCCAACATCTTACCCGTGCATCACCACGCTGTTTTCCACCGGTATGCGCGGCATGCGGGTATTAGCCGCAGCGGCGCTTTTATCGGCATAGCCAAACGAAATACCAAACAGCAGACGATACTCGTCGGAAACGCCCAGCTCGGCGCGGATCATATCGGCGTGGAAACCGAGCATCGTTTGCGGAATACCGGCAAAACCGCGCGCGGTTAGCGACAGCAGAAAACTTTGCGCATACATGCCGATGTCCGATGCGACACGGATGTTATCGCCAAAAGAGGGCATAAACAGAAACGCGGCGTGCGGCGCATTAAAGAACTGGTAGTTGCGCAGGTAGGCTTCTTTGCGGCGAACCTTGTCGTCGCGGTCAATGCCGATCGCCTCGTAGTAAAGCCGCGCCTGTTCGTACGCGCGTTCGATGTAGTCGCCGTGGAAATCCTCATAAGAAAAAGTGAAATCCGGCGTCTGCAGCCCTTCCTGGTCGTTAGCCGTCATCATTTTCGCCAGCCGATCTTTGGTCTCGCCGGAAACCACATGCACGTGCCACGGCTGCGTGTTGCAGTTCGACGGTGAGTATTGCGCATCCTGCAATACCGCGTGAATCTGCTCATCTGTGAGCGGTGTGGGTAAAAATGCGCGAACGGACGAACGCAAGCGGACGGTTTCATCGAATGCTAAAACAGGGTTATTCATCATACTCTCCGGTGATTATCGTTCTCATAGGTTAGCGATGAACTCTGTGCGTAAAAACACTACAATGCGCTATGGACCATTGCGGATTACGCAAAGATGAAATCACTTAGCCAGATTAGCGCCCGTTCGATGCACCTGTTTCTTGCCATTGTGCGTGAAGGGAATTTGTCCGAAGTGGCGCGGAACGAAGGGCTTGCCGCCTCGTCGCTTTCCCGCGTTGTTCAGCAACTGGAACAGGCGCTGGAAACGCAACTGTTGTATCGCAACACCCGCGCGGTGACGGCCACCGATGCTGGTCATATCTATGCCGAGGCTTTTCGCGTCATGCTCCAGCAGCTTGCCGATGCGCAAACGCAGGTGGGCGAACGGCGCAACGAACCCGGCGGCCGCATTCGCATTAACGCCCCAACCTCCTTCGGTTTACGGCATATCGGGCCGCGCATCAGCGAACTGAGCGCGCGTTATCCGGCGCTGTACATCGAGCTGAACCTGAATGATGACTATATCGATCCCTTTGCCGATGGCACGGATCTGCTGCTGCGCATCGCCTCGCTGAAAGATTCAGAACTGCATGGCCGTTTGATCGCCAGCCAGCGCTGTCATCTGGTGGCAACGCCCGCCTATATTCGCCGTCACGGGCGGCCGGAATCACCGGAAGCGCTACAACATCATCAGTTACTGGCGTATCGCGGAAAAACGGGATTGCAGCGCTGGCGCTTTCAGCAGGGCGATCGGCAGTATCAGTTTTTCCCGCAGGCAAAAATTGTTTCTGACAATGCCGAATTGTTACTTCAGGCGGCAAGAAATGACGCAGGAATACTGCTTTACCCGGACTGGCAGATAGGCGAGATGTTGAATCGCGGTGAACTGGTCGATTTACTGCCCGAATTTTCGCCAACTTATTCCGCCGAAGCGCAATCGCTTTATTTGCTCTATCCCGGCGGGAAATACCCGTCGCTCAATACCCGCGTGGTGATCGATTTCTTACTGGCGAGTTTCGGTTCACCGCCCTACTGGCGCTATCTGCCGTCATCTTCCAGGAATATTCCAGAAGGTTAATGGCTCCATAAAATCTTCACTTTTTTGGCGTGAAATCAGCGCCACGCAATAGCGCGTGTAAGGAAGTAATATGAAAAAGATTGCACTGATGTCCGCCATTCTGGCCGTGAGCTTCTCTTCAATGGTATTTGCTGACGATCGTCCGCCGGTACCGCAGGATCAATACCCGACCGGCGAACACCATAAAGGTGATAAGAAGCCGTCGCGCGAAGCTCCGCTGACGAAACACAAGGGCGATAAAGCGCCGCGTCATGATGAAAAACATAACGACAAGCACAAAGACGATCACGGTAAAAAACCGCCGCTGCCGGAAGATAACCGCTAAAAAAAACGGGTGGCTAAGCCACCCGTTTTGCTATCTGTTTTTCGGTAACGTCTTCAGCAAATCATCCGGGCTGATGGACGCCACCACGCTGCCGGAGAGCGGCATCTTCAGGATGTGGTTTTTAATCTTCCCGATCACGTGCATTTCGCACGGACGGCAATCAAATTTCAGCGTCAACACTTCATCGCCATGCACCAGTTGCATCGGCGTGGCGCGCCAGCTTTTGATATTGCCTTTCGCCTGTTTCGGGCACAGGTTGAAGGCAAAACGCAGGCAGTGCTTGGTGATCATCACCGGTACGTCGCCCTTCTCTTCGTGCGCTTCAAAAGCGGCATCAATCAGCTGTACGCCGTAGCGATGATAAAATTCACGCGCTTTATGGTTATAAACGTTAGCAAGGAATGAAAGATGCGTTTCCGGGTAGACCGGCGGCGGCGTGGCGACTGCTTTACGGCTGCCGCGCTGGTAGTTAGCCAGACGCGCCTCTTCCAGCATCTCCACCGCTTCACGGCGCAACTGGTTAAGCTGACTGTTGGGCACAAACAGCGCACCCGGCAGATTCACCTGAACTTCTTTGGCGTAGTAGCGGGTTTGCCCCAGCTTCATCAGGCCATCTTTCAGGTTATCCAGCGCTTTTTGCGCGTTGTTGGCTTCGTCGAATTGTCCTTCCAGCGTATGCGTCACCGACACGCCATCTTCGCTGGTCAGCGTTAACACCAGTTGCTCCTGCCAGCCGCCCAGCTCAATATCCACCGCAATACGGCGTTCGCTGGAGGTTTTCAGCAATGCCTGCTGCCAGTTGTGATCGAGGTTGCGGTTCAGCGGATGATGCGGACGCAGGGTTTTCAGCACGTCCGGCATCTCGTTCGGGAACACGCGGTAGCGGTTTTCCGCAGTTTTCTCGGCCACGTTGACGCGAAAACCGACCACTTCGCGTTTCACCAGCACGTTCAGGCCATCACCGTTCGCCAGCGGCTCGGTGACTTCAACATCGAGATGATCTTTGCCCACTTTCAGCACTTCACCGACCGGCAGGCCGATAAATTTCGGTGAATCGAAGGCGCCGATATCGTCTTTGCGCGCATTAACAAAGTAGTCGGTGCTGCCGCGATGGAACGTTTTGTCCGTCGAGGGAATAAAGAAGTGCTCGGTACGCCCGGCGGAGGCGCGCGCGAGGTCGCCGCGATCTTCAATGATCGCATCGAGCATCTGGCGATAATGCGCGGTGATATTTTTCACGTAACTCATGTCTTTGTAGCGCCCTTCAATCTTGAAGGAGCGCACGCCCGCGTCGATCAGCGCTGCCAGGTTGGCGGTCTGGTCATTATCTTTCATCGACAGCAGGTGTTTTTCATAGGCCACCACGCGGCCCTGATCGTCTTTCAGGGTGTACGGCAGACGGCAGGCCTGCGAGCAATCGCCACGGTTGGCGCTGCGCCCGGTTTGCGCATGGGAAATGTTGCACTGCCCGGAATAGGCCACGCACAGCGCGCCGTGAATAAAGAACTCGATGGTGGCATCTGTCGCGTTGTGAATGGCGCGGATCTGCTCAAGGTTGAGTTCGCGCGCCAGAACGATCTGGCTGAAACCCACATCAGAAAGGAATTTGGCTTTTTCCACGCTGCGGATATCGCACTGGGTGCTGGCGTGTAGCTCAATCGGCGGAATATCCAGCTCAAGAATGCCCATATCCTGCACAATCAGCGCATCAACGCCCGCCTGGTAGAGTTCGCCTATCAGGCGCTGCGCCGGTTCCAGCTCATCATCGTGAAGAATGGTGTTCAGCGTGATAAACACTTTCGCGCCGTAGCGATGGGCGAACGGCACCAGTTCGGCGATATCCTGCAGGCTGTTACCGGCATTGTGGCGAGCGCCAAAACCAGGGCCGCCGATATAGACGGCGTCCGCACCGTGCAGGATAGCCTCACGGGCAATGGCGGCATCGCGGGCCGGGCTTAACAGTTCAAGATGATGGGGTTGCAGGCGCATACAATCGTCGTTATCCATTATGTACAAAATGGCGGCTATTGTAGTCACAACCGGGGCGTTTCACCACCTGCCACAGGAGGAATTTGCGCCAGGTGATAATGCAATGTCGAAATTGCTATTTCCGCTGCGTTCCGCTTAACAGTAAGGTAGTGGCTCGGACATTCCTCGTCACGTTGTTAACCCGACATACTTCAGGTTGCAGGAACTGCACCCCGAATTATTCAAGGTTGTCTGATTCGTTAATCGTCGTCGTTTTTGCCGCAGGCTTGCCTGCGGCTTTTTCTTTTGGGTAATGGATAAGCGAGTGGAAGTGCGTGGTTTGCGCCGTGCTGTTGCGGTAGGCGTGCGCTTCATCCCCGGCAAAACGCAGACCGCAGCCCGCCACAACGCTTCGCCACTGCCCGTCTATGCACATATCCAGCACGCCGCTAATCACAATCACATGCTCGATAACCCCGGCTTCGTGCGGCGTGGATTCGCTGATAGCGCCAGGCGCGAGATTAATCGAGAAGAGATCAAAGTGCAGTTTCTCATCCCACGGGAAAATCGGCGTGATTACCATCGCCTGCTGCTGTGGATCGTACGCCCGCGGCGTTTCCTCTTCCGGCGGCGCAATAAAGGTGGAGAAAGGAACATTCAGGCCGGTGGCGATTTTCCATAACGTCGACACGGTCGGACTGGATTCGTTGCGTTCTATCTGCCCGAGCATCGCTTTGGAAACGCCCGTCTCCTCTGCCAGCCGGGAAAGGCTCCAGCCGCGGCCCTGACGCAGGCTTTTCAGCATAGTTGCCAGATAAACGGTGAGATCCATTATTCCTCCTGCTTGCTTGTACGCTATAGCGCACGATGCTAAATTATTCGAATGCTATAACGCACAAGGAACGCCAATGCGTCTTGCCTCGTTTTCCACAACCTCTTCGCTGCCGTTTACCAGCATTCTGGCGGGCTTCGTCGCCGTGCTGGTCGGCTACGCCAGCTCTGCCGCGATTATCTGGCAGGCGGCCTCCGCTGCCGGCGCGAGCCCGGCGCAAATCGCCGGATGGATGACCGCGCTTGGCTTCGGCATGGGCATCAGCACGCTGGCGTTGACGCTCTGGTATCGCATGCCGGTGCTCACTGCCTGGTCCACTCCCGGCGCGGCGCTGCTGGCGACCAGCCTGCAAGGCGCAACGCCTGGTGAAGCGGTGGGTATCTTTATTTTTGCCAATGCGCTCATCGTGTTGTGCGGCGTCACCGGGTTATTCGCCCGGCTGATGAAAATCATTCCGCACACGCTGGCGGCCGCGATGCTGGCCGGTATTCTGCTGCGTTTTGGCTTGCAAGCCTTCACCAATATTGAGGGCCATTTTGCGTTGTGCGGCAGTATGCTACTGGCCTGGCTGGTCTGTAAAGCCCTCGCCCCGCGCTATGCTATTGTTGCAACATTAATTATTGGCGCGCTGGTCGCCATAATACATGGTGACGTTGTCACGGAACGACTGGCATTTTCCGTCGTCGCTCCGGTTTACACCGCGCCGGAGTTTCGCTGGACATCGCTTATCAGCATCGGCATTCCCTTTTTTCTGGTGACGATGGCCTCGCAAAACGCGCCCGGCTTCGCCACGATGCAGGCTTCCGGTTACACCATTCCGGTTTCACCGCTGATTATTTTCACCGGCGCGCTGGCGCTGCTGTTTTCGCCGTTTGGCGTCTATTCGATCTGTATTGCGGCAATTACGGCAGCCATTTGCCAAAGCCCGGATGCGCACCCGGACGCCAGCAAACGCTGGATGGCCGCAGCGGCGGCTGGCCTGTTTTATCTGTTGGCGGGAATATTTGGCGGATCGATCAGCGGGTTGCTGGCCGCTCTGCCGTTGAGCTGGATCCAGACGCTCGCCGGGCTGGCGCTACTGGGCACTATCAGCGGTAGTCTGCATCAGGCGCTGGTTAAGGAAACGGATCGCGATGCCGCCATTGTCACCTTCCTGGTGACTGCCAGCGGCGTCACGCTGCTGGGTATTGGTTCGGCATTCTGGGGATTAGTGGCAGGTGGAATCTGCTACGGCGCATTAACGCTGGCGCGCCGCGCGTAGCTGTGACGGCGTCAGCCCTTTTGCGGCTTTAAAGCGGTTGCTGAAGTGGCTGGCGGAACTAAAACCGCAGGCCAGAGCGATATCGGTCAGAGGAAGTGTGCTGTTGAGCAACAGATCGTTCGCCCTTACCATCCGGCGCTGCATCACAAACTGGTGCGGCGCAACGCCCATCGACTGGCGAAACATGCGGGCAAAGTGATATTCACTGAGCGCAACCTGCGCGGCCAGATCTGAGAGCAACAACGCCTGCGCCAGATGCGCTTCGATATAATCCAGCACATTACGCAGCGCCACCGGTGCCAGACCGCCGTTCACCACGGGCAATTGCCACTGCACATTGCTGTAGTGCTGCACCAGATGCGTCAGCAGCAGTGTTGAAGCGGTGCTCAGCGTAAGCTGGTTGGCATTTTGCTGCCAGTCGCAATCCAGCAGAAACTGGCGATAAAGCGCGGTGATGCGCGCATCCTGCGAGAAGGTTTTCTCATCAAGGGTGAACGCGGCCGGGCTGCGATCCCAGACCCGCTCCCCGACGTCCCGCAAATGCTCATCGGTGCAATAAAGGTGGACGAAGGTCAAATCATCGCGAATGTCCCACACCGATTCGCTCTCTTTCGGCATCAGGCAAAAACGATCCGGCCCGCCGCCGTTTTTCCAGCCATACGCGGTTTTGTGGTAGCTCTCGTAGCCATCGGCCACGTACAGGCTCAGCGTATGATGGTTGCAGTACTGCGTAATGTTGTCGCGTTTGTTCGACCAGACGGCCAGTTGAATGCCAGAGTGAAGCGCCACCGAATTGTGCAATACGGTGTTGTGTTTGCTCAGATTTTCAAAGGCTTCGTAGTGGTCAGACATTCGCGGAAATTATCATTGATCAACCAGAACCCCAGTCTATGAATAGCTGAAGCCGGATTCCAGCGTTGTGTGAAGAAAAGCGCAAGAATATGCAAGTCCGGCGCAACCCCGTGCAATCGCCCCTGCCCGCGTTTTGCCACACTCAGGGTTCGTTTTTCGCATCGGAAATGACTATGAACGCATTGCTGTACGGTCTGGTGGTGGTTATTTGGGGAACTACGTGGATTGCGATTTTTCTGCAACAAGGCCCGGTGCCCGCGCCGGTGTCGATTTTCTGGCGTTTTGCGCTGGCAACGGCGGCAATCATGCTGGTGCTGCTGGTTCGGCGCAAACTGCGTGGTTTACCGCTGCGCGATCACCTGTTTTGTCTGCTGCAAGGCAGTTGTGTCTTCGGCTTTAACTTCTGGTGTTTTTATACTGCCGCCGCGTGGATTAACACCGGGCTGGAATCGGTTATTTTTTCGATGGCGGTGCTGTTTAACGCCGTCAACAGCTATCTGTTCTTCGGGCAAAAACCGCCAGCGCGCTTCTTTGTTGCTGTTGCGCTGGGGCTAACCGGTATTGTGACGCTGTTCTGGGAAGATCTGATCACCAGCGGCTGGAGCAGCACGCTGCTGCTGGGCATTGGTCTGTCGGCGCTGGGGACGCTGGGCTTTTCGTTTGGCAATATGATAAGCCTGCGCCATCAGCGTAAAGGGCTGGAAACCCTGACCACCAATAGCTGGGCGATGCTCTACGGCACGCTGATTATGGGCGCAATTGGCCTGCTGCGTGGCGACGATTTTACGCCGCAGTGGACGACAAGCTACCTCGGTGCGCTGGTCTATCTGGCGCTGTTCGGTTCGGTGATCGGTTTTGGCGCGTACTTTACGCTGGTTGGCCGCATTGGTCCGAGCAAAGCGGCGTACAGCACTTTGCTGTTTCCGCTGGTTGCGCTGAGCATTTCGACCTTTTACGAGGGTTACGTCTGGCATCTGAATGCGATTGCCGGTTTACTGCTGATCCTCACCGGCAATCTGGTGATGTTTACCCGCCCGGAAAACTGGCTGGGCGGACGCGGTTTGCGGCGTAAAGCTAACGTTTGCTGATATCAAACATCGTGGCGTCGGTCGCCATATCGTCAACCACCTGTTTCAGGGAGTCGACGGTGACCTGCGCCTTTTCATTGCTCACATCTTTGCCCTCGCCTTTGCGCACGACTTTCAACACCGGCGCATTGGTTTGGGCGTCAATCAGCTCGCCTTCAAAGTAGAGATGCGTATTCATGGTGCGGTGGCCGGTTGCCATCTGCGTGCCCGCAACCACCATAGCCACCGGGATCACTTCATAGAACTGCAACCCCTGTTTGCTGGCGTCAACGCCGGTAATCGCGCCGCGGAAGATCAGGCTGTGCGCTCCCGGCGAAGTGACCAGCGGTTTGCGCGCTGCGGCAGCGGCTTTCAGTTTGCTGTTGGTGTAATTGAGTACGCCATCCAGCACCTGCTGATTCACCTGGTTGGTGGGTTTGGCTACCGGATAATAGGTTACCGGGTGATAAACAATGCTGTCATATTTTGCCGGGTCAAATCCCGGCGCCACCCAGCGCAGCACCGGTTTGCCGGTTGCTGAAGTGGTTTCCTGCAAGCCAGAATAATCTTTCAAAAAGCCGGAGTATTTTTCCGGCGCGGTCACTTTTGAGGCACAGCCAGATAACGCCAGCAGACCGGTCAATACGGCAACGCTAACCAACGCATGATTACGCATAAGAAATTCCCTGTGAGTGCACGATTGCCATTAAGTTATAGCAAATGCATTCACAGTGCGGCGGGACAAAAAACCGCGCGAGATCAAAAGATTGCCCGACGAAGATAGTCCATTGCTCGTGTCGAATTGACCCACTACGCTGCCTGTGATTTTCTGTCTGGCGAGGGAACAACGACAGATAAAGAGGAAAGAATGGCATCAATACCCCTAACGGGTCCTGGGCGGCATATTGTTTGGAATAATATGGCTGAGGCCAGAACCCGCAGCTACGGGCGCAACATGGCGCCAGCACAGACCTATTACTGGTTCTATCAAAAAGTAAGAAACGGTGGACCGTGGGACTACAAACAGAAAAACCGGGCCTGGGCTGAATTTGGAAATTTTAACTATGGCGCTACCGGTACCGCTGCGGGAATACCCGAAAACATTCTGTTAATTGCAGCTGGCGCGGCACAGCTTGCTGCGAATACATCAAATACTGAAAAATGGGGCTATTTTTGGCAGGGACCGCCTTACGGTGACGATCCCGAAGATCAGAGAGCGATAAGGGAGGGAATCAGGTATGCGCGCCAGCACGGTTTTTAGAGGTGCGCACGCACTCGTGACCATCATTCTGCTCGTCGTCGTGGTCGGGTTCGTATGGATGCGCGAAGGCGATCGCAAAACCGGTGACGAATTTCTGTCGGCGAAGCAAGTGCAGCCTGGTTTGTGGCTCTATGCAACGCAAAACAGAACGGGCAACGCCACGGTGCCAACCGTTGTCAGGTATTACTTGTCGGCTAACCAGCCTGATGACCCTAACGACGCGGTTAAGCTACTGCATGACCAGTGGCCATTCATGGAGGGAACCGGTGAAATCACGTCAATTACCTCAGAACACGATTACTTGCGCATTTCCTACCGTGGTCGCGTCTACTCTCTTGACCCCACCGCAACCTGGCAGGACGACGGAAAGCCGGTAACGATGCGGCTGGCGTACGATATCCAGTAACCACCGGGCGGGATTGTTCCGCCCCTTTTCCGCTTCAGGATCAAAAATGTGGATTACGCATGGAGCGTATAGCCTGTAAATTGACCGATCCTTTCGCTGGATTTGGCACCTTTAGAGATGCGAAACGGAACATATTGTGTGCCCAGGCTAAAAGCGCTAAAGGTTTTAAGACGATATCTGGGCAGTTCATTTATTGCCGCCTGTCTTAACCAGGCGGCAAAAGTTATTTTTTCAGATCCACCTGCCAGAAAATATGTTTGCCAAACGGATCGATTTCATAGCCCTGCACCTCTTTACGTACCGGTTCGAAAATCGTTGAGTGGGCAATCATCACCGCAGGCATCTGGTCATGCATCATCTGCTGTGCCTGTTTGTAAAGCGCCACGCGTTTCTCGTGATCGGTGGTGGCTTTCGCTTCGGCGATCAGGTTATCAAACGGTTTGTAGCACCATTTCGCCGAGTTGGAGCCGCCATTGGCCGAGGTACAGGTAAACAGCGGGCCGAAGAAGTTATCCGGGTCGCCGGTGGCCGTCGTCCAGCCCATCAGCGCCGCCTGATGTTCGCCGCCCTTCACGCGTTTCAGGTATTCGCCCCACTCATAGGTGACGATTTTCGCCTGCACGCCCACTTTCGCCCAGTCCGCCTGAATCATCTCCGCCATACGTTTGGCGTTCGGGTTATAGGGACGCTGAACCGGCATCGCCCACAAATCAATGGTGGTGCCAGCCGGTAGCCCGGCCTCTTTCAGCAGCGCTTTCGCTTTTTCCGGGTCGTAATCGTAATCTTTCAGTTCGCTATCGGCGCTCCACACGCCCGGCGGCAGCAGGTTTTTCGCAGCGGTGCCGGTGCCCTGGAAGACCGCCTGAATGATGGCCGGTTTATTGATGGCCATCGCCAGCGCCTGGCGCACTTTGACATTATCCAGCGGCGCTTTTTGCGTGTTAAAGGCGAGGAAACCGGTGTTCAGCCCGGCTTTGCTTAACAGGGTGATATCTTTATTCTCTTTCAGACGCGGCAGATCCGCCGGATTGGGAAACGGCATCACCTGACACTCGTTTTTCTCCAGTTTTGCCAGGCGCACTGAGGCATCCGGGGTGATGCTGAACACCAGGCGGTCGATTTTCGCTTTGCCCTGCCAGTAGTTATCAAACGCGGTGAACAGAATGCGCGAATCTTTCTGGTACTGCGCCAGACGGTACGGCCCGGTGCCGATCGGGTCCGTATCCACCCGCTCCGGGGTGCCGGCTTTCAGCATCGCATCGGCATATTCGGCAGAAAGGATCGAAGCAAAATACCAGCCCAGATCGGCGACGAACGGCGCTTCCGGGCGCGCCAGCGTAAAGCGCACGGTATGGTCGTCGAGTTTATCGATGGCGGTGATCAGCGAACCGAATTCCAGGCTTTCAAAGTTGGAATAGGTGCCGTTAGAGACGTTGTGGTACGGGTTATTGGCATCTTTTTGCCGCATAAACGAGAAGATCACATCGTCGGCATTAAAATCGCGCGTTGGCGTGAAGTATTTATTGCTCTGGAACTTCACCCCTTTACGCAGGTGGAAGGTATAAACCTTACCGTCTTCGCTCACGTCCCAGCTTTCCGCAAGGCTCGGCTGCAACTCGGTGGTGCCGACTTTAAAATCCACCAGCCGGTTGTAAACCGGTACGGCGCTGGCATCCACGCTGGTGCCGGAGGTGTAAAGTTGCGGGTTGAAGTTCTCTGGCGATCCCTCTGAACAATAGACCAGAGTCTTAGCGGCGACAGAAGAACTGACTACAAGCGAAGCCAATGCCAGAGCAAGTGTTGTCGGTTTGCTTATCATAGTTTTTCCTGTTGTTTTCTTTTAAATGCTTGTTGTTTGCCCTTTCATAAATAACATTAAAGTGAATTTGCAAACACCTGATAATTCAAATAAAGAAGGAATCACTATGCCGTCGTCTCTCACCAGTCAATTAACTCATCGCTTCTTTCGTTACCTCACTATCACCAGCCAGAGCGATGCCACTGCGACAACACTGCCGACCACCGTCGGGCAGTTTGATATGGCACGCGAGCTGGCGAATGAGCTGAAAACACTGGGGCTGGATGAGATCGTGATTGATGACCACGCGACCGTGACCGCCGTGAAAAAAGGCAATGTGCCGTGCGCACCGCGCATCGGTTTTATTACGCATATTGATACCGTTGATGTCGGTTTGTCGCCGCATATTCATCCGCAGATCCTGCGTTTTGAAGGTGAAGATCTCTGCCTGAATGCCCGCGAAGATATCTGGCTGCGCGTGGCGGAACACCCGGAAATTCTGGCTTATCCCAATGAAGAGATTATTTTCAGCGACGGCACCAGCGTGCTCGGCGCGGATAACAAAGCGGCGGTAACCGTCGTCATGACGCTGCTGGAAAACCTCACCGCCGAACATCGCCACGGCGATATTGTGGTGGCTTTTGTGCCGGATGAAGAAGTCGGGCTGCGCGGGGCCAAAGCGCTGGATTTAACCCGTTTTGACGTTGATTTTGCCTGGACCATCGACTGCTGCGAGCTGGGCGAGATCGTCTATGAAAACTTTAACGCCGCCAGCGCGCAGATCCGTTTTACCGGGGTGACCGCGCACCCGATGTCGGCGAAAGGCGTACTGGTTAACCCCCTGCTGATGGCGATGGATTACATCAGCCATTTTGACCGCCAACAAACGCCGGAACACACCGCTGGCCGCGAAGGTTATGTCTGGTTTAACGGTATCAATGCGGTACAGGGGCACGCCGAGCTGAGCGCCAGCATCCGTGATTTCGACAGTGAAAGTTTTGCCCGCCGTAAACAGCAGATCGCCGACGTTGCCGCCAAAATCGCCGCACAATACCCCACAGCCAAAGTGGAATACAGCATCAGCGATACCTACAGCAATATCAGTAACGCTATCGGCGAAGATCGCCGGGCGATCGATTTGATGTTTGAAGCGATGGAATCGCTGGGCATTACGCCGAAACCGACACCGATGCGCGGCGGCACCGATGGCGCAGCGCTGTCCGCCAAAGGTTTGCTGACGCCGAACTTCTTTACCGGTGCGCACAACTTCCATTCGCGCTTCGAATTTCTGCCACTGAAAGCGTTTGAAGCCTCGTACAACGTGGCGTTACAGCTCTGCCTGCTGGCAGCGCGTTAACACATCTGGTTGCTTTCCCGCGCATTCAAGGCCGTTTCCAGCGCCCTCATATGGCGAACAGCGAGCAGAAAACGCGGGCAGAGATTGCCCGCGAGCAGGACGGGATCAGGCAGGTTTGCGCGCCAGCATGGTGGCGAAACGTAGTTTAATGCGGTTACCGTTGGCGTCGGTGCGGTGCAGTTCACCGACCTCTTCGTTGTATTTCAGCAGCTCCCAACCGGCGTAGTATTCGCGCAGTTCTCCCTCTTTAAAAGCAAACGGGAAACCGACCGTGCACGGGAAATCTGCCGTATCCATCGCCGCCACAATCAGGTTATAACCGCCCGCGTTGGTGCAGCGCTGCATATTGTTGATAAGCCCGGGAATGGTTTGCGCTTCGAGGAACATCAGCACCACGGTCGAGAGGATAAAATCGTATTCACCGTCGAATTGCAGAGTGTTTAAATCCGCCGCATCAATGTGCAGGTTTTCCAGCCCTTCGGCATCGCGAATCGCTTTCAGGTTGTTAAGGCTGTTCGGGTTTTTATCCCAGGCGGTCACCTCAAAACCCTGGCTTGCCAGCCACAGGCTGTTGCGGCCATTGCCGCAGCCGAGATCCAGCGCCTTCCCCGGCTGGATGTATTTCAGGGCGTTCAGCACTTCGGAGTGCGTCGCGGTGAGTTCATATTTTTCCGTAAAGTAGTTTTCAGGGCGGGTCGTCATAGTCAGTCAGTACCTTTAATGTGCATTTGGCATGCATTTTATGAATTTCATCCGCCGATAGCCAGCGGCAGAAAATTTGCTACGTTTAACTCAGGCTGACGGGAGATACGTAGCATGAATAAATATCGTCTCAGTGATGAGTCGCGCACATTTAGTTATCAGATTGGCGGCGAGAAAAAAACGGTCACGCTGCGCCAGATTATTGCGCTGCGTGATTTTAATGACGTCACCGCGGGCAGTTATGGCGGCTGGATCGATGAGGAAAATGTCGTCGATCAGCAAGGAAACTGCTGGATTTATGACGAAAATAGCATGGTTTTTCTCGGTAGCCGCATCAGTGGCAACGCACGGATAACGCAGCCCTGCGTTATCTGCCATGAGGTGGTGATCAAAGATAACGCCTGGGTGGACGGCTGTGAAATCAGCCACGGCGCCGAATTAAGTGACAACGTCACCGTACAGTTTTCGACAGTACGCGGCGAGTGCCGTTTGCGCGGTAATGCGCGCATTCTGCACGGTTGCAATATCTTTGCCGCCAAAGGGTTAACGCCGGAACGCGAGCAGATCCTGCAAATTTACGACCGGGCCACCGTTAGCCACTCGCGCGTGGTGCATCAGGCACAAATCTATGGCGACGCTATCGTGAATTACGCCTTTATTGAACATCGGGCGGAAATTTTCGATTTTGCCCTGCTTGAAGGGAATGAACAGAACGACGTCTGGGTGTGCGACTGCGCCAAAGTTTACGGTAATGCCAAAGTGATCGCTGGCGCCGGAGACGATGAGATCCCGACGTTACGTTACAGCTCGCAGGTAGCGGAAAACGCCGTGGTAGAAGGCAATTGCGTGCTCAAACACCATGTGCTGGTCGGCGGCAATGCGCGGTTGAGCGGCGGCCCGCTGCAACTCGATGAAAAAATTGTGGTTCAGGGCAACGTGCGTATTCACGGAAATGTGCTGATCGAGCATCAGGTGACGTTGAGCGACGATGCGGTTGTCGAAGCGCTGGAGGGCGAAAATATTCTGCTGCGCGGCCCGAAAGTCATCAATAGCGATCAGCGTATTACCCGCACGCCGCTGGCTGGCGCGATATAAATATTCCCCCGCCATTATTCCCGCTGGAAAGATAATTTCCCGGCGGGAATAGAATTATCCATGAAGTGTAATGAAAATTCCCCCACGAAATAAAAATTGATCTGCATCTAATGAACCCGCCGTTTATTTTGCTGAAATCCGTCGCGGAAAAACGATGACATTTCGCATTGCCTTTACTTATTTTTTATTTTTTAAAACCGTTGGCATTTCAAAAACATGGAGTGATTCTAATGAATCTTTTTAAGGGAAAGTTTGCTTTATCGCTTATTGCTACTGGAATTATTGTTTCCTGTAATGCATTTGCTTATCCGCAATATGACATCAGTAAAGCCTATATGGGCGGTGAAAAAGTTACCGATAATAAAATAGATTATGAAGCACAGTGGTATGCCAACCCGGGCGAGAAACCGAGCCCGTCCGTGCAGAATACCTGGGAAAACGTCTGGAAAAAAATTGGCGAATCCACCGGTACCGATCCAGAGCCGGAACCACAGCCTGAACCTGAGCCGGATCCAGAACCGCAGCCGGACCCAACGCCGTCTGAGTACCCTCCTTTCCAGGCCGGTCACGCGTATAAGCAGGGCGATATCGTCAATAACGCAGGCAAAGATTATGTCTGTAATGTCGCTAACTGGTGCAGCAGCAGCTCTGAGGCTTACATGCCGGGTACAGGCTGGGCGTGGGAAAGCGCCTGGTCTCTGCTGAACGGTACGCCGGAAGCGGGTTTAGAAGTCTCGCAGGCCGATCTGGACGCGAAGGAAGCACAACTGACCGATTTCCCGCAGCTGGTCGCGGTAAAAGATGCGCTGAAGACGCTGGACAACGCGCTGGTTGAAAAAATTCAGCCGGGCGCTGCCACAAACCCGGCGAACGTAAAACGCGTAGAGCAGTTGATCACCGCTGAAAAATGGGAAGTGTTCTTCCCGCATCGCGATCCGGCTTATACCTACGATAACTTCCTGAAAGCAGTGGGTAAATTCCCGATTCTTTGCGCCGATCATACCGATGGCAAAGATGCAGACGCCATCTGTAAAAAAACGCTGGCCACCATGTTCGCCCACTTCGTACAGGAAACCGGTGAACACGCGGCGCAAAGCGACGTGGCGCAGTGGCAGCAGGGTCTCCACTGGGTGCGTGAGATGGGCATGTCCGAAAGCGCTTACGATCAGTACACCGGCGCAACCTGCGATCCGACAACCTGGCAGGGCAAAGCCTGGCCTTGCGCGGAGGACGCCAACGGCAACAAGCTGAGCTACTTTGGCCGCGGTGCCAAGCAGTTGAGCTACAACTTCAACTATGGTCAGTTCTCCCAGGCGATGTATGGCGACGTCAATGTTCTGCTGAAACAGCCGCAACTGGTAGCTGATACCTGGCTGAACCTGGCAAGCGCCATCTTCTTCTACGTTCAGCCGCAGCCGCCGAAACCGAGCATGCAGGCGGTTATCGATGGTAGCTGGCAGCCGAACGATGCCGATAAAGCCAACGGTCTGGTTCCGGGTTTCGGCGTGACGACGCAGATCATCAACGGCGGCGTTGAGTGCGGCGGCAGCACCGAGATTGCACAGTCGTTAAACCGCATCAGCTACTACCAGGAATTTGCCAAACAACTGGGCGTACCGGTACCGGCAAATGAAGTGCTGGGCTGTAAAGGTATGAAGCAGTTCACTGAAACCGGTTCTGCGGCGCTGAATCTGTTCTGGGTGAAAGATGACAGCTATGTCGCCAGCAACCCGGGCGGTAAATCCTACGCCTGTAAACTGGTCAACTGGCAGGAAAATGACTTCAGCGCGTTGGTCAAAGGCGACTACACCCGCTGTGTTAAAGCCAGCTTCCCGGATATCGTGATCAAGTAATCCTCTCTGTGCCGGGCGGTGAATCTGCCTGGCACGCTCCTCTTGCCCGCTGTAAAAGTGCTGTTTATACTCAGCGGGCATTTCTTCCAGTGCCGTAGGCGTTACCGTCATCCAACGCGCCCGGGTTCCCAGGGTCTCAGCAGAGAAAACAGGGGCCACTATGGCGCGGCACTCGACAACTTTTCCCCCTTAGCCCGTTGTGGCTGTCGTCGCCTTTCCGTTATTAATGGCTGGAGAGGATATTCTGTGAAAATTAACGGCAATACTATTCTGATCACCGGCGGTACTCGCGGCATTGGCCGTACGCTGGCGCAAGCGTTCCATCAACGGGGCAATCAGGTGATTATCACCGGGCGTCGCCAGACGCTGATTGATGAGATGCTGCGCGAGAACCCCGGCATGGCCGGGTTTTGCCTGGATGTTGGCAATGACGCTCAGCTTGCCGCCTTGACGCAATACGCCAGGGCGTACTTCCCGGGGCTGAATGTGCTGATCGCCAATGCCGGGATCTCGCAGGCGGAGGATTTCACGCGCGATAGCTGGAGCGCGGATGTGGCGCAACAGATCGTCGATACCAATATTATGGGCGTGATCCGCACAACGGCGGCGCTGCTTCCCATAATCAAACAGCAGCCGCAGGCAACATTGATGGCAACCAGTTCCGCTCTGGCTTTCGTACCGCGCGCCGATTTCCCGACCTACTGCGCCAGTAAGGCCTTTTTGCACACCTGGCTGCTCTGCCTGCGCCATCAGCTTAAGCCCATTCCGCTGGAGGTTCTTGAACTCTCGCCGCCCTATGTGCAGACGACATTAACCGGTCGCGAGCAGGCCACCGATCCGCGCGCCATGCCGCTGCCCGACTATATCAATGAAGTGATGCGACTTCTTGAGCAGCAGGCGCATCCGGACGGCGAGATCCTGCTTGAGCGCGATAAACCCCGGCGCCGGGCGGAAAGAGAGGGAACTTTTGCGCAAATTTTTCAGGCCATGAACCCCGACGCTTAACCCCTTTCCGGCAATTTTTCGCTGACTGAACTTTTTTTTCACCAGGCGGGAATAAACCTCCCGCCTGTTCGTCTTATCTGCTCATTGTTAGCAGGATGAGCGAAAAATGACCCAAACTCCCTTTACTCCACGCCAGTTAATCACGCGCCTTGCCGTTATTGCACTGGTTCCACTGCTGTTGATCGTACTGTTTTTATGGGGCGGCGGCTGGTTGTCGCCGCAGCGGCTAACCTCCGACAAGCTGGTCGGCGTATTGCAACAAGCCGGTGGCGAACATCCGGGGTTTCGCCGCAATCATGCCAAAGGCATTTGTGTGATCGGGCGTTTTATCTCTAACGGCAATGCCAGCGCACTTTCACGGGCGTCGGTATTTGCGCCGGGAGAAACACCGGTGACCGGGCGTTTTGCCATTGCTGGCGGGAATCCCTCCGCACCGGATTACGCTGTGCCGGTTCGTAGCCTGGCGCTGGCCTTTCAACTGGCAAACGGTGAACAGTGGCGCAGCGGAATGAACGCCATGCCTTTTTTCCCGGTTTCGACGGTAGAACAGTTTTATGAGCTACAAGTCGCTTCACTGCCGGATCCGGCAACCGGTAAGCCGAACCCGGAGAAATTCAAAGCGTTTGTGCAGAAAAACCCCGAGATTATGCCGTTTCTGGCGTGGGCGAAACAGAACGTCCCCTCCTCAAGCTGGGCGAGCGATCGCTTTAACAGCCTGAATGCCTTCCGCTTTATCGACAAATCCGGCGCGTCGCATCTGGTGCGCTGGAGCGTGGTGCCGCACACCGCTTATCAGCCGATCGGCGCCGCGCAGAAAAACGATAACGATTTTCTGCAAAAAGATATCCAGCAGCGCCTGGCACAAGGGCCATTACAGTGGGATCTGCTGATCACCGTGGCCGGAAAAGGCGATGACGGCAGCCGCGCATCGCAAGTCTGGCCCGCCGATCGCCAGACCATCAATGCCGGAACGCTGGAGCTGAGCCAGGCCATTGCCCAGCAACAAGGCCCGTGCAATGACATCAATTATGATCCGCTGATCCTGCCTGATGGCATCGCCGCCTCTGACGATCCGTTACTGAATGCGCGTTCGGCGGCCTACGCCAAATCGTACAACGCGCGCACCCGCGAACAAACCGCACAGACAGGAGCCCACTGATGAAACAGGTTGCTTATTTCCACCCGGCGCTGCGCGTCCTGCACTGGCTGATGGCGGCGGCGATCATCGCCATGCTGTTTATTGGCGTGCTGATGGTCTCAACCATCTCGTCGCTGCACAGTTTGCTGGTGTCGATTCATAAACCGCTGGGTATGATGATTCTCGTCCTGGTGATCGTGCGTTTGTGGCTGCGATTTTATACTGCCACGCCAGCGTTACCGGCTTCGCTGCCTGCTTGGCAGCGCGCGATGGCGCACCTCTCGCACTGGGCGCTCTATGCGATGATGCTGGCGCAACCGCTGATCGGCTGGGCAATGCTGTCGGCGGCAGGCTACCCTGTATCATTAGGTTCAGGCTTCGTTTTACCGCCGATTCTGCCGGTAAATAATGACTGGTACGCGATCCTGCGTCCGCTGCATTCTGTGGTGGCGCTGGCGCTATTTATCACGGTGATGCTGCATCTGGCCGCCGCCTTATTACACGCGTTGATACTGCGTGACGGGGTATTTGAAAGTATGTCCGGAACCCGCAAGCGATAAAGGCTATCTATGCAACTGACCGATGATCAAATTCGTCAGGTGATGCCGCATTTGCAGCGTTTTGCCCTGTGGCTAACCCGTAATCCGCACAGCGCGGAGGATCTGGTGCAAAACTGCCTGACGAAAGCGTTGACGCGCAGGCCGGATAACGCCGGGGCGGAAAGCCTGCGCGCCTGGCTGTTCGCTATTCTCTACCGGCAATTTATTGACGGCGAGCGGCGACGCAAACGCTATATGAAGCTGCTCAGCTTTTTTACCGGCGAGGAAGCGCTTAGCGACTCGTCGGAGTCGCTGGCAATTGCCGACGATACGCTGGCGCTGTTCGCCACCTTGCCCACCGAGTATCGCGTCATTCTGCTACTGGTGAGCGTTGAAGGGCTGAGTTATAAAGAGGTGGCCGCTACGCTGGATATTCCGACCGGCACCGTAATGTCCCGCCTGTCGCGGGCGCGCAAAATGTTGCATGAGAAATTAGAAGGTAAGGTAACACCGTTACCGCTGAGGAGACTGAAATGACGCTGCCACCTGATGAACACGATCTGCATGCCTGGATGGATGGCGAAACCGATGAAGCGACCTCAAAGCGGATTGAACACTATCTGGCGCAAAACCCGGCGGCTGCCGCACAAGTCGCAGGATGGCGGCGCGATGCGCAGCAGTTGCGCCAGGCAATGCAGCAGCAACACGTGCAACTGGAAAGCCCCGAACCGCACTATTTCCGTCGGCAGGTGCGGCAGCAACGCCAGTGGAAACTGGCAACAGCATTCGCGCTGGTGCTGGCGCTGAGCGTCGGCGGTTTCACCGGCTGGCAGATGAAAGAGTCGCAAATGTTGATGACCCATCAGCCGATGGAAGATGCGGTACAGGCTTACAAGCTATTTGATAATAGCGCCGTCACGCCGATGGATGTGGTTGCCACGCAGCAAACAGAACTAACCCGCTGGGTGTCGCGCTATTTTATTAACGGCCATCAGCCGCCGAACCTGGAGCAGTACGGCTTTACGCTGGTTGGCGGACGGTTGATTGCCACCGCGCAAGGACCCGCCGCGCTGATTATGTATCAGGGGCCGAGCGGCACGCGGGTTGGCTGGTACATTCGTCCGCTCAGCCCGGTGAAATTACCGCACGGTGAACGTCAGGCAGACGATGTCATGGCGCAATACTGGAGCGATGAACATTATAACTACGCGCTGGTGACACCGATGAATTCCGCCGCCGTCAATGGATTGCGTAAAGCGGTTTCGCAGGCGACCAGCTAGTTTTGCGATTGAAGAACGCTGGACAAACCGCGGGCTAACAGTTGACGCGGTGCGTCGCTGCCATCCACAGGAAGCAGCGTTCTGCTGCGTATTTTCCAGCGCCCGGCATGGCGTTCAAGCAGCCAGCGGTTAACCACAACCCGGTGAATACGATACCCGGTTGACACGCCATGGTTGGCGAGTTCCCGACGCTCGCCCTGCTTATCCAGCGCGATGATCTGTAAATATGAGGTCACGGTGGCGCGGTCACCGCGCAAGTCGATAAGCGGCAAACCAGCAAAATGCGCCAGCCCTCCCCGAATCGCCTCTTCATGTTCCGGGCGGAGGATAAAGGCGGCGATCGCCTCCGCGCCCTGAGCACCGTCCAGACTCCCGCCGCGATCAAATATCCCGTCCGGCATATAAATCGATGCGGTGTAATCGGCAAGTGCGGTATCTGCACTCGGCGGATGTGAGGCAATCAGTTCATAAATGGCTAATGTGTCTTCGATTCGCTGAAGTCGCTGCACAATCTCATCAGTCACGGTCGGTTTCTCCTGTTATGTACTGACAGCGACTATAACTGTTCTTATTCATTCTATAATCAGCACATTATTGCATGCAGTGATTAGCTGAACTTAACAATGGTGCCGGGGAACGGATGATCAGCAGCAGCGATTTTGTCGCGTTAAAAACATTTTTGGTGGTGGCGGAACACCTAAACTTCCGGGCGGCTGCCGCGCAGTTGGGTCTCTCCGCATCAGCCGTCAGCCAGCAGATCGCGGCGCTGGAAGAGCGGTTGGGGCTGCGGCTGTTTAACCGCACAACGCGTTCCGTCAATCTCACCGATGATGGTCAGGCGCTCTATCAGCACACTGCGCCATTGCTGGAAAATCTGACGCAGGCGTTTGGCAGTGCGCAATCCCGCAGCCGCTCCCTGCGGGGAACGCTACGAATTCATGCTTTTCGCTCGGCGGCGCAGCGTTTCCTTGATCGAAAAGTCCCTGGCTTTTTGGCCACCTGGCCTGATGTGCGTATCGATATCACCACGCAGGATGCGCCGGTTGAACTGGTATCCGGCGGGTACGATCTTTCGCTACGGCTGGGCGAGGTGCTGGATCCGGGATTGGTTGCCGTTCCTGTCGGCGGCCACCTGCACCAGATTGTGGTCGCCTCTCCCACTTATCTGGCGTCACACGCGCCGATCCGCCACCCCCATGATTTGCGCCAGCACAACTGCATTGGCTGGCGCTGGCCTGGTGCCGCAATGCCTGCTGCCTGGCAATTTCAGGGGAACAACCAGACGCTGACGCTGCCGCTGTCGGGGAATCTGGTGGTGGACGATCGTGAACGCCAGTATCAGGCCGCCATCGCCGGGCTTGGTCTTGCGCAAGTCACCGCTGAGCGGGTTGAAGCGCACCTGGTTTCCGGTGCGCTGGTGCGGATTCTGACTGCGTGGGAAATGGAGTTTGACGGTTACTACCTGTGCTGGACAGCGGGGAAAACCATGTCTTCGACGATGCGTGCATTTATTGACTGGCTGCGCGCAGATTAAGCGCGCTGGCCGTTGACGATAATTTTTGCCCAGATATTCTGGTCGTCATACTGGCCGTTGAGAAATTCCGCCTGTTTCAGGCAGCCTTCCAGCGTAAAACCATTACGTTTCGCCACCTGATTACTGGCGTGATTAGCCACCCGGCATTTGATGACAAAGCGCCGCACATCGCCCCGGCGGGCATAAAATGCCATCAGCGCCTGCAACGCCTGCGACAAAATCCCCTGCCCCTGAGCCTCTTTATCCAGCCAGTAACCGATATAGGCCGTCTTGTTGAGCGGTTCGATGGCGTTAAACGCCAGCACGCCCGTGACAACCTCATCAACAACGATCATAAAGGTCTTCGCGTAGCCACGCTGGTGCAGCAGCATATTGCTCTGTAGCGTTTTACGGGTATCGTCCACCGTGCGCACATACTGCGGCCAGTCGAGAAACTGCTGCAAATCGTCGCGATTTTTCACGATCAACTGGTATAAATCATGCACAAAGCGTTCGTCTGCGGCCTGCAGGGCAATACGGTCGTTAACGGGAATGGTGGTATCTGAGTGATGTTCCGTTGCCATTACGCCTCCGGAAAGCATTCGCCCCCAAACGGGGGCGAAGGAAGATTAACGCATCACGCGGTCGTCAACGTAGTTACGCTTGTCCGCCGCGGGCGGGAAATATTGATACAGCCAGGTTTCACTGATGGCATCGCCCTGACAGCGCAGGAACATGCGCATCTCCACCGGATCGGTGGAATCATTGGTCGGATACCAGTCAAAGAGAATACGGTAACCGTCGAACGGTTCCACATACAGGATTTCAACCTGTTTCGCTTCGCCGCTGGAGAGCGAGATCACCGGCTCAATGCCTTTCGGCGCAGCCGCTTTCAGATCGCCGCCGACGAAATCGATGGCAAAACGACGCGCCCATTTCTCCGGATAATGCTCGCCCGGCGCCCAGCCTTCCGGGAAGCCGCCCATCCCGGTGCGGGTCGCGTAGACGCGCGCCAGCGGTGAACGTACCGGCGGCATCGCGCTCCAGTAGAGACGATACTGGAAAGCAAACTCGTCACCCGCTTTCACCGGTTTTTCCGGCTGCCAGAAGCACACAATGTTATCCAGCGTTTCGCCGGTAGTCGGGATCTCCATCAGGCTTACCGCCCCTTTGCCCCAGCGGTTGCGCGGCTCGACCCACAAACTTGGGCGTTTGTTATACCAGCCCATCACATCCTGATAGTGGGAGAAATCGCGATCCAACTGCAACAGGCCAAAGCCTTTCGGGTTTTCATCCTGGAAAGCGTTGAATTGCAGTTTTTGCGGGTTATTCAGCGGGCGGCAGATCCACTCGCCGTTGCCGCGCCACATTGCTAAACGGTCAGAGTCATGAATTTGCGGGTGAATGGTGTCGCAAACGCGACGCTCATTGTTGCCGCAGCTAAACATACTGGTCATCGGCGCGATGCCGAGCTGTTTGATGTCTTTACGCGCGTACAGGCGGTTATCCACCTCCATGATCACCTGGCTCTCTTCGCAGTGGATCACGAATTTGTATGCCCCGGTGATACTCGCGCTGTCCAGCAGTGCATAGACGGTAAAGGTGGTATCAGACGGTTTCGCGGTTTCGAACCAGAAGGCGGTAAAGTCCGGGAACTCTTCCGGCTGATCGGTAAAGGTGTCAATGGCCACGCCGCGCGCGGAAAGGCCGTACTGGAAGGTGCTGTCCACCGCGCGGAAATAGCTCGCGCCGAGGAACGAGACGATATCGCGGCGCGCCAGTTCCGGCGCTTTGAAGGCACGGAAACCGGCAAAACCGAGGTCGCTCTGGCCTTCCAGCTGTTTGGTATCCACGCCCGCATCGTGATAGTTGAACAGCTCCGGGCGGAAGTGAATTTCACGCGCCTGATGCGTTCCCTGATCCAGCGAGAACATGCGCACGCGGCGGCGGAAACCCATGCCAACGTGGAAAAACTGCACATCCAGTTGACGCCCTTCGACGTTATTCCACAGCGAATGCTGCGCATCGTACTGGATGCTGTTGTAAGCCTGCGGCGTCAGGTTTGCCAGCGTATTCGGCAATGCTTTCGGCGCACCGCCCCACGGCTGCTCCGACAGATCGTGCGCCATTGATTGCAGCACAGAGAAGTCAAAACGGCGGCTCTGCCCATCGGCAATATCCGTCTCTGCCGCAAACGCCGCGCGGGAGAAAAGAGATGCAACACCGGTGGTGCCGTAGGTGGCTGCAAGGGCCATGGATGCCTGAATAAATCGTCTGCGGTTCATGCCTGGTAACACGTCCTTCTGGTCGTAGAATGGCATTTCGCAATTGTGCGAAATAGCGACAAAAGCATTTCTTTATTGAACGCACACTCTAGACAAAATTCATTGAGAATCCAATTGTTGGCAGTTGAGAATTTACTCAAAACCGAAAATATTTCCTGTCGATGAGATCAGGCTGAAAATAATATGAAGTGAGGTATAACGCTGGAATTACGCAGAGAAAAGAGCCCCTGCCGGACATCAGGCGGCAGGGGCCAGAGTAGTGAAACGTTATTTTGCGCTCACGCTAACATCAATACCGGGGAAATATTTATCCGCCAGGCTTTTGATGGTGCCGTCAGCACGAACTTTATCAATGGCGGCATCAAGCTGTTTTTTCGTCGCATCGTCACCTTTGCGCAGCCCAAAACCGATGCCGCTACCGAGGATCGTATCGTCCGATACCGGTTTGCCGATAAAGCCAAACCCTTTCCCCTGCGGCTTGCTGAGGAAACCTGCCTGCCCCGCCGCCGACATCACCAGTGAGGCGTCAATACGGCCGTTCAGCAAATCTCCCCACGCCATGTTCTGATCTTTATACGACACCACCGTGACACCGTGCTTTTCCCAGTGCTCTTTGGCGTAAGTTTCCTGAATGGAACCCTGTAACACGCCGATGGTTTTCCCTTTTAGCCCTTCCGCAGTGGCTTCCATCCCGTCGCCGCTTTTACCGACCAGTTGTGAAGGAATACGGTAGATTGGCTGCGTGAAATCGATGCTTTTGCGCCGTTGTTCGGTGATGTTCATCGCCGAGTTAATGGCATCAAATTTTTTCGCCGTCAGCCCTGGGATCAGCGCATCAAACGAGGTTTCCACCCAACTGCACTTCAGCTGCGCGGCTTTACAAATGGCGTTACCCAGCTCGATATCAAACCCTTCCAGCTCGCCTGCGGCGTTGCGGCTCTCGAACGGCGGATATTCCGCCTCAACGCCGTAACGCAGTTCTGTTGCCGCGAATGAAGAGAGTGAGCAGAGCAAACCCATACCCAGACAGAGTGCTTTTAGTTTCATTATTAACGCTCCTTAGCGTGGCTTAACACGACACAGGGCCTGCGCGCCTGCTCTTAATGTGGCCTCATCTTTGGCAAAAGAGAGGCGAATGAGTTTGTTATCTGTCCCGTCTGTATAAAACGCCGACAGCGGAATGGTGGCAACACCGTAATCAGTAATCAGGCGTTTGACCATCTCGCTGTCACTCTCATCGCTGAACGAACTGTAATCCGCTAACAGGAAGAAAGAACCGGCGCTGGGCAACAGGCGGAACGGTGAATCAGCCAGCAGCGTTTGCAACAGATCGCGCTTGCGCTGATAAAACGACGACAGCATCAGCCAGCCTTGCGGATCGCGCATCTGCTCGGCAAACGCGTACTGCATCGGGGTATCGGCAGAGAACATCAAAAATTGATGCACCTTGCAGATTTCATCCATCAATTCGGCGGGGGCAACGCAGTAGCCGACGCGCCAGCCGGTAACATGGTAGGTTTTCCCGAAGGAAGAGACGATCACGCTGCGCTCCGCCAGTTGCGGGTGCGTCGCCATGCCGTGATGCGGTTCACCGTCAAATACCACGTGCTCGTACACTTCGTCCGAGAGGATCACAATATCCGTATTGCGTGTTAAGGCGGCCAGTTGATCGAGGTCCGCGCGGGAGAAAACCTGCCCGCTGGGGTTGTGCGGCGTGTTAATGATGATCATCCGCGTGCGCGGCGTAATGGCGGCCCGCACTTCATCCCAGTTAACGGCGAAATCCGGCACCGTCAGCTTAATGGCAATCGGAGTGGCGCCCTGCAAACGAACAATCGGCGCATAGCTGTCAAACGACGGCTCAAAGTAGATCACTTCATCGCCCGGATGCACCAGCCCGCTAATGGCGGAGTACAAGCCTTGGCTGGCGCTGGCGGTGATCAGCACTTCGCTGTCGATGTCGTAATCCGTGTGGTAGAGATCGGCAATTTTCTGCGCAATGCGCTCTTTCAGCGAACGCAGCCCGGTCATCGGCGCGTACTGGTTGTGATTCTCCTGCATGGCGCGGGTAACTCCGGCAACCAGTTGCGGATCGCAGGGGAAATTGGGCGCGCCCTGAGAGAGGTTAATCGCGTTGTGCTCGGCGGAAAGCTGGCCAATCACGGTAAAAATGGTGGTGCCGACATCAGGTAATTTGGAGCGGGTTCTCACCGGCGTGCGCAAAGTCATTGTTCATCCTTTCGCTAAAAAGTGCATAAGCATTCAAACCAAAAGTGCGCTGTCGCGACAATCGAATTGTTGTCATAATAGCCATGATAAAAACGCATAGCTGGAGTCGCCATGTCGTACCGAACCCTGCCGTTGAATGCTATTGACGCCTTTCTGGTCACCGCCCGCCATCTCAATTTGACGCACGCCGCACGTGAATTATGCCTGACGCAGGGCGCGGTCAGCCGCAAAATCGCCGCGCTGGAAAGCTGGTTTGGCTTTCCGTTGTTTGAGCGCCACGCGCGCGGGCTGCACTTATCCCCGCAGGGCAGCGCCCTGCTGCCGGAACTGCGCAGCGCCTTTGAGCACCTGTTGATGGTTGCCGACCAGGCCCGCGCGCAGCAAACGGTGGTGCGGCTGAAAGCGCCGACCTGCGCCATGCGCTGGCTGGTGCCGAAGCTGTTGCACATTGAGCAGCGCTACCCGGAGTTGCAGATTTCGCTCACCACCACCACCGATCACACCATCAATTTCAAAACAGAACCTTATGACGCAGCGATTGTGTTCGGCACGCAGTTAAGCGCCGGGGATTTGCTGTTTGAAGAGGCGCTGACGCCGGTACTGAACAATGCGCTGGCCGCAAGAATGCCGCTGGAGAAAGCGACGCTGCTGCATCCGACGCGGGATAAAACCGACTGGTCCCTGTGGCTGGCGAAGCAGCAGGATTTCCAGCCGGCCATGAGGAAAAATCAACACTTCGACACCATGGATCTGGCGATTACCGCCGCCATCCAGGGGCTGGGGATGGCCATTGCCGACGAGACAGTTGTGGCTGAGGATATCCGCGCCGGGCGGCTACAGCGGCCGTTTGCGCTGAGTATCAAGACCGGTGCCAGCTACCGGCTGGTCCTGCGCCAGTCGGGCAGTAAAGCCGACGGGCTGGCGGCGTTTCGTGAGGGCTTGCTGGCGGTTAATCCAGCTTAACGTGGTGGCGCATCACCCGCCGGAAGAAGCTCAGACGCGCGCGCATAAAGCGATTAACCAGGCGAAATCCTGCATGTTTATTCAGTCCGATGCGCAGCAGTCTGTCGCGCCCGCGCACGCAGGCCAGCCAGTTCACCGGGCCGGAAAGCGATTCACAATGACGGCTGGCATGATGGGCAAACTGCACCCAGTAATCGGCAAGATGCGCGGCAAACGCCAGATCGCGCGGGTTAACGTAGCTGCGCGATGGCTCCGAAAGCATAAGATTGTCGAATACGTACGGCACTTCGTTACCGTGCCACGCGCCGTTGATGTAAGTGTCATGCGCGGCTTCCGCCACATAATCAAACCAGTAGCGCCAGCACGGTTGCCGCACCCGTTGCTGCGCCTGCATCACCACCAGCCCGAGCGTGGTAAATGCCATATCGCGACACACCTGGCGGCCCAGCTCGGCATCGCCCTTCACGCCCGGATAAAGCAATTTAATCAGCCCTAACCCGAGGCGCTGCTCGCGGCGAATTTTCTCGATCTGTCCGGCGAGATCGACGCCAAACTCCGCCATCACGCTGGCTTCATCGCTGTTCGAGCCAATCATCACCGGCATTGGGTGCTGCCTTGCGGCAAAAAACACATCCAGCGTCGGTTCCGGCAGTACCTCGTCGCCGACAATCGGCGCGGGGGCAATTTTCAGCGGCGCAACCAGCGGCCAGAACGCATCGGCCGGGATCGCCCGCAATTGCTCTGCACTGGCGTTTGTCAGGCCAAAATGCGCAGCAACCGCTTCACCTTTTGCCAGTGCCGCTTCCCGCGGCGTATCCGGCAAGGTATAGCTGCTCTGAATAATACCTTTATGAAACAGCCCTTTTGCCAGTGGAGAAGCCATTAGCGCCATCACGCTACGCGCCCCGGCAGATTCGCCAAACAGCGTAACGTTTTCCGCATCGCCGCCAAACGCGGCAATGTTCTCCTGCACCCAGCGTAAGGCGGCGATTTGATCGAGCAAACCGAAGTTATACACGCGCCCGCCCTCTTCGGCTTCCAGCGCCGGATGGGCGAAAAAGCCGAGATGGCCGAGCCGGTAATTGAGCGTCACCAGCACCACGCCGCGCGCGGCCAGCGCTTTGCCGTCATACGGCGGCAGCCCGCCGGAACCGATGGTAAACCCGCCGCCGTGCAGCCAGACCATCACCGGCAGCGGTTTTTCGCGTTCGGCGGGCGACCAGACATTAAGGTAGAGGCAATCTTCAGAGAATTGACCCGGATCGCCACCACCAATCTGCTGGCAAGACTCGCTGTTTTGCCAGCAGGCGGCAGAAAAACGGTCGGCGATGCGAACCCCTTGCCAGGGTTCCACCGGCTGCGGCGCGCGCCAGCGCAGCGGGCCAACGGGCGGCGCGGCAAACGGAATACCGCGCCAGACATCAAAGGCCGCTTCGCGACAGCCCAGCACGCTGCCGTGGCGGGTGTGCGCCAGCGGCGCGGAAGGATTCTCCATAACAATATCATCCGGAAATAACTGATTTCTGGCAGATTACCTGTTTTACAGCAGACCGCAACGTCGTTTGCTGCGCTCGGATGCCTCCTGATAGAGGGTAAATTCGTCGAGTACCGGGCAACCGAGCGCCGCTTCAAACTGCGCTTTGCTGGCGTTGCCGTGGCTGCGCGCCTGGGTTTCATTGCCGAGGTTGGACTGGAAAATACCCGCCGCGCTGACCGGCAGAAAATCTTCATAGGTAATAGGCTGCGCCACTACCCAGCCACGTTCGATCAGCGGTTGTGGATCGTCGCCGGGACGGATCGCCTGGCGATGCGCTTCGCCGGTCGGCGTCAACCGGTAGCGGAACCACGCCAGATCCTGCTTGCGCAACAGCATTTCGCTGTCCGGGAAGGCTTTAAAGACATCCTGTAAATGCAACTGGTGCGTGAGATTGTCTTTGCCGGTGCCCGCCTCTGCCAATAACTGATCGTACAGCGCCCGCCCTTTTGGCGTCAGCGCCACGCCGCGCTGCTCGATTTCACCGAAGCGCGCGGTATGCGTTCCCTGATGTTCACCGTTGAACAGCACCGGTTCATCCAGCGCTTTGAAGCTGGTCTGACGCAGTAAAATCGGCACATCACGGCGCGGCGGCCCTTCGATAAGGATCTTCGGCTCGATACCGTATTTCGGC
Organism: Kosakonia sacchari; assembly: GCA_900109485.1. GTDB lineage: Bacteria > Pseudomonadota > Gammaproteobacteria > Enterobacterales > Enterobacteriaceae > Kosakonia > Kosakonia sacchari_B. Next base: position 197,331 of record FOAY01000005.1, read on the forward strand.
ATCAGCGCCTGCACACGATCGATATCCAGCGTGCGCGGCGTTAAGTGGTTGATATGGCAGCCAGGGAAACAGACCACATCGGCAATCAGCCGGTGCTCGTTGTGCAGCGCCTGGTACGTTTGCTCATCGACCGTGGCATGACGATGCCAGCGGAATGTCTCCAGCGCCTCCTGCACAAAAGCGTCGGCCTGCGGCGCGGTAAAACCGCCGTTCAGTTCATGCAGTTCAATCAACTGGCGGCAAGCTGGCGTAAAAATATCGCGCTTCGCGAGGATCGCCGCCGCTTTGTTGCGCAACGACTCGTTCTCGATCAACTCCAGCCGCAGCAGCGAGGTAAAAATGCGAAACGGATTGCGCGCCAGCGCGGCGTCATCCACCGGACGAAACGCGGTAGAGTGTACCGGTACACCCGCCTGCGACAGGTCGTAATAGCTCACCGGGTACATTCCCATAACGGCAAACATCCGCCGCAGCCAGGATAACTCTTCCGCAGTGCCCACCCGAATCGCGCCGTGGCGCTCAACATTAAGCCGCGCCAGCTCATCCGCATTGACCAGTTGTTCATGCAACCGGGGATTGTGTTCCAGAACGGCAAGGTTCACATCAGCAACCAGTTCCAGCAGCGTGCCGTATTGCGGAACTTCCTGCTGGTACATTGCCGACATGGCTTGTGAAAATTGTTCGCGTATCTCATCGGCCGTGATGTTGTAACCCATTTCATTTTCCTTCCTGTGTGCTCTCTTCTGGAGTGTAGGAAGCACATTCACACGCGTGATGGGAAATTTACAAAGTGTGATCGTGGCAGGAAACGGACGCCGCTGAAGCGCAAAAAACATAACGAAAAATTATGGAAATCGCCGGAGAAACCCATACAAAGTTGCAGGTTTCGTCACACTGCACGGAAAATTTGTTTGTAACTCAAATAGATTAGATGTTAAGAATACTTTGCAATCAAGTTATCAAAATAAACAACTTTTCTTGTCACCGAATCCGCATAGTTTTTACATCATCTTATGGAAAAAAATGGTCTCTTTTCACAGCGCATTCGCCTGCGCCATTTACATACCTTCGTGGCTGTTGCTCAACAAGGAACTCTGGGGAGAGCGGCTGAAACCCTTAATTTAAGCCAGCCAGCGCTGTCGAAAACGCTGAATGAACTGGAACAACTGACCGGCAAGCGTCTGTTTGAACGCGGTCGCCTCGGCGCGCAGTTAACGCATGTCGGCGAGCAGTTTCTGACGCATGCGGTGCGGGTGCTGGATGCCGTCAATATTGCCGGGCAGTCGCTGGATCATAAAACGGAACAGAAAAGCGATCTGATCCGTATCGGCGCCCTGCCGACTGCCGCGCTGGGGATTTTGCCGGCGGTGATTGGCCAGCTGCATAAACAACAGCCGGATCTTAAGATTCAGGTCGCGACCGCCCATAATCCGATGCTGCTGGCCGGGCTGAAGTCCGGCGAGCTCGATCTGGGCATTGGCCGGATGTCAGATCCGGAGCTGATGAGCGGCCTTAATTACGAACTGCTGTTTCTGGAATCACTGAAACTGGTGGTGCGACCGAATCATCCGCTGCTGCAAAGTACCATTACATTGAGCCGGGTACTGGAGTGGCCGGTGGTCGTTTTGCCGGAAGGCACCCCTCCGCGTGATAGCGCAGAAGAACTGCTGTCCAGCCAGGATTGCAAACTGCCCGCAGGCTGTATCGAGACGCTCTCCGCCTCGCTGTCGCGCCAGTTAACCGTCGGCTTTGACTACGTCTGGTTTGTGCCATCGGGCGCGGTAAAAGATGATTTGCGTCTCGGCTCGCTGGTCGCCCTGCCGATTCCGCCGCTGGGAATCGGCGATCCGGTTGGCATTATCACGCGTGTTGATACGCCGCTGTCACCTGCTGCGCATACGCTTATCAGCACGATCCGTAAAATCATGCCGGGTTAACCCCCGGTACTTCATTGTTCTTCTTGTTGCGCAAATGGTAAACATCTCGTTAATTGTGTGATAAAAAGTGGTTGTTGATTAAGGGTTGTTGTTACACGAAATAGACTAACGCTGTAATAACCCGCATCCGGAAGAACCAATGAAATTTAAAACAGCGATTAAACCCTACCACGCCGCTGCCGGTGGTCTGGGCTCTCTGGAAGCCACCACTCGCTTCGTCATTGACAGCAAAAACGCCCTCAAAAATATGCGCAACCTGTTGCGCATGAACAAAGCACGGGGCTTCGACTGCCCCGGTTGCGCCTGGGGCGATGATAATAAAAGCACCTTCAGTTTCTGCGAAAACGGCGCGAAAGCGGTCACCTGGGAAGCCACCCGCCGCCAGATTGACGCCACGTTTTTTGCGCAACACAGCGTCAGCGCGCTTAACCGCCAGAGTGATTACTTTCTTGAATATCAGGGGCGCCTGACCGAACCGCTGCGCTATAACCCGCAAACCGACCACTACGAACCGATCAGCTGGGACGATGCGCTGGCGATGATCGGCGAACATATTCGGGCGATGGATAACCCCAACCAGCTTGAGCTGTACACCTCCGGGCGCGCCAGTAATGAAGCCTCTTACCTGTATCAGTTGTTTGGCCGCATGGTCGGTACCAACAACTTCCCGGACTGCTCCAATATGTGCCATGAAGCCAGCGGCGCCGGGCTAAAACGCAGCATTGGCGTCGGTAAAGGCACTATTCATCTGGTCGATTTTGATAAAGCGGACGCCATTTTTGTCTTCGGGCAAAACCCCGGCACCAACCATCCGCGCATGCTGCACAGCCTGCGTCACGCTGCCGATCGCGGCGCGCGAATTGTCACCTTTAACACCCTGCGCGAACGCGGCCTTGAGCGTTTTGCCGATCCGCAAAAGCCGCTGGAAGTGGTCACGCCAAAGGCGGGAACCATCAGCTCTTCCTACTATCAGCCGAATCTCGGCGGTGATATGGCAGCGGTACGCGGGATCGCCAAAGCGTTGCTGGAAACCCAGCGTCAGCGCCTTGCTAACGGCGAAAGCAGCATCTTCGCGGATGACTTTATTGCTGAGCACACCCACGGCATTGAGGCGTGGTTTGCGCAAATCGATGCCACCGACTGGCAAACCATTGAGCAGCAATCCGGCCTCAGCCAGCAGCAGTTGCGTGATGCGGCTGCGGTCTGGCAGACCGCAGAACGGGTGATCTGCACCTGGGCGATGGGCATTACTCAGCACAAACATTCGCTGGATACGGTGCGGGAAATGACCAACCTGCAACTGCTCGGCGGCCATCTGGGTAAACCGGGAGCCGGGCTGTGTCCGGTGCGCGGCCACAGCAATGTGCAGGGCAACCGCACGATGGGGATCGATGAAAAACCGCCGCAGGCACTGCTCGACAGCCTTGCCCGCCACTTCCATTTCGAACCGCCGCGCGAGCACGGTCACCATACGGTTGAAGCCATTCAGGCGATGCTGCGCGATGAAGTGAAAGTGCTGCTGGCGCTGGGCGGTAACCTTGCCGCTGCCGCGCCGGACACGCCGCTGACCTGCGAAGCGCTGCGCCGCTGCGGGCTAACGGTCTATATCAGTACCAAACTCAACCGCAGCCATTTAATGCCGGGCAAACAGTCGCTTATTCTGCCGACGCTCGGCCGCACCGAAGAGGATATGCAGGCTTCAGGCCGCCAGTTTGTCACCGTCGAAGACTCCTTCAGCATGGTGCATGCCTCCGAAGGGATCGGCAAACCGCTGGCGGCAACGCAGCGCTCGGAAACGGCGATTGTCGCCGGGGTTGCCCATGCGACGTTAGGCACAGCGCAACTCGACTGGCTGGCGCTGGCCGCCGATTACAACCTGATTCGCGACTATATCGCCGCCACGATCCCCGGCTTTCAGAACTTCAACGCCCGTTGCGATGAACCCGGCGGTTTCTGGCTGGGTAATGCAGCGGCGGAGCTGCGTTTCAATACGCCATCCGCTAAAGCAGAATTCAGCGCTGCGGCGCTGCCTGATGCGGTCTGCCCGGAAATTGCCTCACCGTTTGTGTTGCAGACGTTACGCTCGCACGATCAGTACAACACCACGATTTATGGCCTCGATGATCGTTACCGTGGGGTTTATGGTCAGCGCGATGTGTTGTTTATGCACCCGGCCGATATTGCTGCGCTCGGCCTGAGCGATGGCGATCGCGTGGATATTGAAACCCAGGCCACTGATGGCGTGGTTCGCCGCGTGGAGGATTTCCGCCTCGTCGCCTACGATATCCCGCGCGGCAACCTCGCGGCTTATTACCCGGAGACGAACCCACTGGTTCCTTTGACCCGCTTTGGCGACGGCACAGGGACGCCAACCTCAAAATCGATCCCCGTTAGCGTCACTCCAGCGAAAACGCGCGCAACCCTGCGTATTGCCTGACTTTTTAGCCCGCGTCCTGCGGGCTTTTTACTCATTACCCGCCCCGATTTTTAACAACTTCGAATAATAATTTAACAGAATCATCATACTTTCGATTCACCATATGGTTCATTTATGTTTACAATGAGGCTTCGTTTTATGACAAAGAAAGTGATTCAACCTTCATTCATAACTAAACCCCTATAAAAAATTATCCATTTGGTTCGGACGGTTGCCGTTTGCCGTTCCGTATAAGGATGGGTTTCGGGAGATAAACATGGCACCTGGTAATACACCACGCGGGATGGTAAGCGTTCTGAAGTGGTTGCTGGCCGTACTGATGATGGTTATCGGTCTGGCGATTGGCATTCTCGGTTATAAACTTGTCGCTGTCGGCGGCAGCTTCTACTTCCTGATCATGGGTATCGTGATGGTGGTGGCGGCAGGTTTGATTCTCACAAACCGCCCCAGCGGGATTCTGCTCTACGCACTGGCATTTATCGTTTCTCTTTTCTGGGCGGTAAGCGATGCAGGCTGGTCATTCTGGCCGCTGTTCTCGCGCCTGTTTACTTTCGGCGTGCTGGCCTTGCTGGCCGCACTGCTGTGGCCGCTGCTGCGTGCGCAACAACGCGCGACACCGCTGCGCAAATCCTCCTTCAGCCTGGCAGGCGTGCTGGCAGTGCTGCTGTTGGTTAGCGCTGGCGGCATGTTCAAAACCTGGAATGTGATCGCACCAACGGAAGCGATTCCAGTGAAACCTGTTGCCGCCGGGACGGCGCAGCAGGACTGGAAACACTGGGGCAACACCACCCACGGCGATCGCTTCGCCGCGCTGGATCAAATTAACAAGCAAAACGTTAACCAGTTGAAAGTGGCCTGGGTTGCGCACACGGGGGATATTCCGCAGAGCAACGGCTCTGGCGCGGAAGATCAGAATACGCCGCTACAGATTGGCGACACACTGTATGTCTGTACGCCGTACAGCAAAGTGCTGGCGCTGGATGTGGATTCAGGCAAAGAGAAATGGCGCTACGATTCGAAAGCCACTGCGCCAAACTGGCAGCGCTGCCGTGGTCTGGGTTATTACGAAGATAGCCAGACGCTGGCGTCTGCGACGCAGAGTACCTCGCCTGTTGCCTGCCCGCGTCGTCTGTTCCTGCCCACCACCGATGCGCGTCTGATCGCGATTAATGCTGATAACGGCAAAGTCTGTGATGACTTCGGCGACCACGGTGTAGTCGACTTGGGCGTTGGCATGGGCGAAATCAAACCGGGTTACTACCAGCAAACCTCAACGCCACTGGTCGCCGGGAATGTGGTCGTCGTCGGCGGTCGCGTGGCGGATAACTTCTCCACTGGCGAACCGCCGGGCGTGGTTCGTGCGTATGACGTTCACACCGGTAAACTGGCGTGGGCGTGGGATCCGGGCAACCCGGCGATCACCGGCCTGCCGCCGGAAGGCCAGACGTATACGCGCGGTACGCCGAACGTCTGGTCTGCGATGTCGTATGACGCCAAACTGAACCTGATCTATCTGCCAACCGGCAACGCCACCCCGGATTTCTGGGCCGGTGAACGTACCGCGCTGGACGATAAATACAGCTCTTCGGTGGTAGCGGTAGATGCCACCACCGGTAAAGTGCGCTGGCACTATCAGACCACGCACCACGATTTGTGGGACTTCGATCTGCCTTCGCAGCCAGCGCTGTTCGACCTGCCGGATGGCAAAGGCCACACCACGCCGGTACTGGTGCAGACCAGCAAACAGGGCATGATTTTTATGCTCAACCGCGAAACCGGCGAGCCGGTAGCAAAAGTGGAAGAGCGTCCGGTTCCGGCGGGCAATGTGCAGGGCGAGCGTTATTCACCGACGCAGCCTTACTCGGTTGGCATGCCGATGATTGGCAACCAGACGCTGAAAGAGTCGGATATGTGGGGGGCGACGCCGATCGATCTGCTGTTATGCCGTATCGCCTTTAAATCGATGCGCCACCAGGGCGTCTTCACCCCGCCGGGTCTCGATCGTTCCCTGCAATTCCCTGGCTCGCTGGGCGGGATGAACTGGGGCAGCGTTTCGCTCGACCCGAATCACAACCTGATGTTTGTTAACGATATGCGTCTGGGGCTGGCGAACTATATGGTGCCGCGTGCGAACGTCGCGAAAAACGCCAGCGGTATTGAGATGGGGATTGTGCCGATGGACGGTACGCCGTTTGGCGCAATGCGCGAGCGCTTCCTCTCTCCACTGGGTATTCCGTGCCAGCAGCCGCCTTTCGGCACGATGTCTGCGGTCGATCTCTCCACCGGTAAACTGGTGTGGCAGGTTCCTGTCGGTACCGTAGAGGATACCGGCCCGCTGGGCATCCGCATGCATATGCCGATTCCAATCGGTATGCCGACGCTCGGCGCGTCACTTTCCACCCAGTCCGGCCTGTTGTTCTTTGCCGGTACTCAGGATTTCTACCTGCGCGCATTTGATACCGCCAGCGGGAAAGAGATCTGGAAAGATCGCCTGCCGGTAGGCAGCCAGTCCGGCCCGATGACCTATGTGTCGCCGAAAACCGGTAAGCAATACATCATTATCAATGCGGGCGGTGCGCGTCAGTCACCGGATCGCGGCGACTACGTGATTGCTTATGCGCTGCCCGATAAGCAATAAGTTGTAATCGTTATAAAAAGGTCCGCTGATACGGGCCTTTTTTTCGCCCTGAAAGCAGAGCGAGTTTCAGCCAACCTGCAACCAATCTTAAACAAACATTTCACTCGCCAGACACAGGTTGTCGCTGCTGATAAACTACATATATCCACCCTGGAGAGCGGAAGGTTATTGTCATGCAATATGAAGAACAGCAGCTTATCAACGGCCTTTTCGAACGTCTGAAACAGACCGGACAGCAAAACAGCCAACGGGATGCAGATGCAGAGCGTCAGATCGCGGAATTCGTCAGACAGCAGCCTGCGGCACCCTATTATATGGCGCAATCGATTTTGATTCAGGAAGCGGCGCTGAAACGCCTGCAAGCCCGGGTTCAGGAGCTTGAAAGCGAATTAGCCGCGCAAAAAAGCAAACCCGCCACGGGCGGCAGTTTCCTCGGCGGCCTGTTTGGTGGCGGGAAAAGCAACCCGCAGCCGGACAACAGCTGGAATGCGCAGCCGCAACAGCCACCGGCACAGGATTATTCACGGGCGGCAGCGCCAGCGTCGGCTCCTCGCGGCGGCGGTTTTATGGCTGGCGCGCTGCAAACTGCCGCTGGCGTGGCCGGTGGCGTCGTGCTGGCCGAGATGCTGACCAGCATGTTCCATCAGTCGCGGCCGGAAGAGATCGTCAATATTATCGAAGAACCGACAACGCCCGCCGGTGGTGAGCCGTTTGTCGGTAATCAATACGGCGACTTTAATAACATCTCTGACACCCGCTTCCTCAACCAGGACGATCCGTTCGGCAATAATAACGATGCCTGGCAGAACGACGATGTTGATGACAACGACTACAGCAATGATGACGACAGTTTTATTTAACGACGTTAGCTGAATAGAAAAAGAGGCCTTATGGCCTCTTTTCTTTTGCGGATTATCAGAAGGTTTCCCAGTTATCGCCATTTGCCAGCGCAGGGCGCTGCGGTTTAAACGGTTTTGCCGTTGGCGAAGACGCGCTGTTCTGGCGCTGCGGCGCGGCACCGGTCAGGCGGAAAGCCCCTACCGCTTCGGTCAGACGCGCGGCCTGCTCTTCCAGCGAGGCGGCAGCGGCGGACGCTTCTTCTACCAGCGAGGCGTTTTGTTGCGTGACGTTGTCCATCTCCGTGATCGCCTGGCTCACCTGAGTGATACCTTTGCTCTGCTCATCGGATGCTGCCGCAATTTCCAGCATGATATCGGTTACGCGTTTCACCGCTGTCACGATCTCTTCCATCGTTTCGCCCGCAGAAACCACTTCACCGGAACCTTGCTCAATCAGGTTGACGGATTCACTGATCAGCGCTTCGATCTCTTTTGCCGCCTGCGCACTGCGGCTCGCCAGCGTACGCACTTCGCTGGCCACCACGGCAAAACCGCGCCCCTGCTCACCGGCACGCGCCGCTTCTACGGCGGCGTTGAGCGCCAGGATATTGGTCTGGAAGGCAATGCTGTTGATCACCGCAGTAATTTCAGAGATTTTGCGTGAACTGGTGGTGATGTTGCCCATCGTCTGCACCACGCCGGAGACAATCTGCCCGCCTTTGGTCGCTTTGCCGGATGCGTCACGCGCCAGACCGCTGGCATGGTGTGCGTTGTCGGCGTTCTGTTTCACCGTCGCGGTCAGTTGTTCCATGCTGGCGGCAGTTTCTTCAATTGCCGCCGCCTGCTGCTCGGTGCGTGAAGAGAGATCGGTGTTACCGGCAGAGATTTCGCTGGTGCCACGATAGATCTCTTCCGCGCCCTGGCGAACCGTGGCGACGGTGGTAACCAGCGAGTGCTGCATCGCCTGCAAATCACTGCTCAGACGGCCAATCTCACTGCGACCAGTCGGTTCATCCGCAACGGTCAAATCACCGGAGGCAATGCGCGCGATACGTTGCGCCGCACGTTGCAACGGGTTGATCACCACCCGGCGCAGCACGGCGAAGGTGATGACCGTCAACACCAGCGCAAACGCGAAGGCAGCGGCCATAAAAATAAGCCCTAACTGCGTACGGCTGTGCGCCAGCTCGGTCAGGTGCTCTGCGCGGTCGGTTCGGATCTTAATCGCCTTCAGCAGCACGGTGTTATACGCGGCATCAAGCTGGCGAGCCTGTTCGCTTTCATGGTTGATGATGGCTTCAAACATGCCGTTTTTCGCGTATTTCAGCATCGGCTGCATGCCTGCGGTGTAGGCGTTAAACAGGCGAGTCAGATCCTCATCCAGCGCAACGTCCTCAGGCGTTTTAACTTCGCGCGCCATATAGACCTTGAAGCCATCCTGCGATTGTTTAATACGTTTTTCCGCTTCCGCGACGTTATTTTTCATGTCGTCCATTTCGGCGATACGGCTTGCCGCGCCGGCATGGATCAGATTAAGACGAGCTGTACGTAAGTTGTTAGAACTGTTAGATAATCCCATGCGAACCTGGATTTCCTGCGTCACATCACGCTGATCGCGATCCGCTTGCATCAGAAAATATCCCGCCAGGCCGGAGCTGAGCGCAAACAGCACCAGAATACCGCTGAGAATGGAGGAAAACAGGGGAACCAATCGAATATTGTGCATAAATCCAATGCGTTGCATTGCTGCTTTGTTATCCATGGCTATCGACTCTCATATTTGTCTAATGCATTCATCACGATGATATATATGCATCGGCAAAAATTGGATTTTTCTTATGGAGAAAAGCGCAACAGCGGTCACAGATTTGGACATTGGTAGCGCCAGCGGTTGCACCGCTGGCGTGAAGCGGGGTTAGTTATCGCCGAAATGGATAACGGTACGGATAGATTTACCTTCGTGCATCAGATCAAACGCGTCGTTGATCTGCTCCAGCGGCATGCGATGGGTAATGAACGGATCGAGACGAATTTTGCCCGCCATCGCATCTTCCACCATGCCCGGCAACTGGCTACGTCCTTTCACACCGCCAAACGCGGAACCGCGCCATACGCGACCGGTCACCAGCTGGAACGGACGGGTGCTGATCTCCTGGCCCGCGCCCGCGACGCCGATGATCACGCTTTCGCCCCAGCCTTTATGGCAGCATTCAAGCGCAGAACGCATAACGTTGACGTTACCGATACATTCAAAGCTGAAATCAACGCCGCCGTCGGTCATCTCAACAATCACATCCTGAATCGGACGGTCGTGATCTTTCGGATTGATAAAGTCGGTTGCACCCATCTCTTTCGCCAGCGCGAATTTGTCCGGGTTGGTATCGATAGCCAGAATCCGACCGGCTTTCGCCTGTACCGCACCCTGAATCGCCGCCAGACCGATACCGCCGAGCCCGAAGATCGCCACGGTATCGCCCGCTTTCACTTTCGCCGTGTTGTGCACCGCGCCAATACCGGTGGTGACACCGCAACCGAGCAGACAAACTTTATCCAGCGGTGCTTGCTCGTTCACTTTTGCCAGCGAGATTTCCGCGCATACGGTGTATTCGCTGAAGGTACTGGTCCCCATGTAGTGGAAAATCGGCTCGCCGTTGTATGAGAAACGGGTGGTACCGTCCGGCATCAGACCTTTACCCTGCGTGGCGCGTACGGCCTGGCAAAGGTTGGTTTTACCGGATTTACAGAACTTACATTCGCCACATTCTGCGGTGTACAGCGGAATAACATGATCGCCCGGTTTCAGGCTGGTCACGCCCTCGCCGACTTCAACCACAATCCCGCCGCCTTCATGGCCGAGCACCGCCGGGAATACCCCTTCCGGATCGTCACCCGAGAGCGTAAACGCGTCGGTATGACATACCCCGGTATGCGTGATACGTACCAGCACTTCGCCCTTTTTCGGCGGCGCAACGTCGATTTCGACGATTTTAAGCGGTTGACCCGGCCCGAAGGCAACGGCTGCACGTGATTTCATAAGTCTCTTCCTTTTTGTGAATACCCTGATGCTTATTTTAGATAAGAGCGCAAAAGATGACCGACTTCTGCCATGCGAACCGCACGCTGCTCCGCAGTGGTGTCGCCGTTGACCAGCTCATCTTTAAGGTGAATTTCAACCATTTCGCCCATCAGGCCGTTGGCTGCGCCGCGCACGGCGGCGATTTGCTGCAAAATGGCGATGCAGGGCTCGCCGCTTTCCAGCGCACGTTCCAGCGCATCGACCTGACCGCGGATGCGGCGCACCCGCGTCAAAACGCGTTTCTTGTCTTCGGGTGAATGGGGCATGTGACCTCCTGCATACTATAGGGGGGTATGGTAATGGCAGTGACGTAACAGTGTAAACACTAAGTTTTATCAGGGTATCAGGAGTATGCGTTTTAGGGGGGAATGATACTGGAGCATTATTCGCGCCAGTAGCGACGAAAATGGCAAATAGCCCAATAAATAACACCTGTTTATATCTCACCTTCTCGATAGATATATTATATAAAATCCATCACTCTTTCCGTGGTAATCTTTTCGCAGGTTGTAATTAACCGCGGAATTATATCAGAATGTTATTAACGCCCAACATTTAAATATCGTTTTGACAATAGATAAAACCTAATCAATTTTGTTTTACATCAAAACCCAGGGAGGAACTTTATTAGATATATTTTCCCTCTAGCTGTATGCATTAAATACATTAATTTTAAGTATGTTCTCATTATATTATTTGTTAAGATTTTCTTAGTAGGAGATTAAATTAGCCGCAAGGAGCAAATATGCGCTGGAGTATTACGGAAATGCTGGTATCACCGACAACCAAAACTGCCTTTGCGCTGGCCCGCAACACGCCAGAGCTGGCGGTGATTTTCTGGTATAAGGGTAATTATTTTTTACGCCCTGATAACATATTACATACGTACCAGGAACACTTCGTCGTGAATGGAAAAACATGTGACTTTAACATTATTCATACCCTTCCCTTTTACCCTTCCATCTGGCAAACACTTAAAAAAGGCTGTCACTGTCCGGGCAATGAGGATATTTCGTTAAGAACGTGTGAGCATCAAAAAATCTGCGAATTCGATCTTTGCCCCTACGGTATAAAAATGATCAAGTGATTATTTAGCAATTTAATTATTACCCCCGCAATCGAATAATGGTTATGGGGTGCGAACTGCTACGCCCATCATATTCAACCACTCATGCATAAAAACCCCGGTGGAGGGTCTCACCGGGGCGATATTCAACGTTTCAGCGGCAACCCGGCCGTTTCCCGGGCGCGCAGCACAGTAAGGAACGTAATCAGCGCAGCGGCCATCACGTAAAAGGCCGGTGAGAATTTATCGCCAGTGCTGGTAATCAGCCACGCTGAAAACCACGGAGTGATCCCGCCGAAAAACGCGACTGCAAAGTTATAAGCAATGGACAAGCCGCCGTAACGCACGCTGGTCGGAAACAGTTCCGCCATCGCTGCCGTACAGGCGCCGTCGAAGGCAGCAATAAATGCGCCGAGCATCACCATCGCCAGCACTGCCGAAAGCACGTCTCCGTTCGCCATCACCATCATTGCCGGATAACTGAGCAGGATAAACCCGGCGCAGCCCGTCAGCATCAACGGCTTGCGGCCATATTTATCCGACAGATAGCCCATAAATGGCACCAGCACTGCAACAGAAAAGAGCCCGATAGTGGTGATGGCATAGGCATTGAGTTTGGAAAAATGCAGCTCGGTCGCCAGATAACTCGGCATGAACGTTTGCAGCGTCCAGTGCCCGACGGCCTTGATCACCACAAAACCAACGCAGAACAGCAACGCGCCCCAGGCGGTGGTCACCGCTTTACGCAGCGGCGCGCTGGAGGTCTGACCGCTCTTCATGGCGGCAATAAATTCCGGCGAATCTTCCAGATGTTTTCGCAGATATAGCCCCACCCAGCCCAGCGGCCCGGCGATCAGGAACGGGAGACGCCAGCCCCAGTCGTTCATCGTGCTTTCGCCAAGTGTTGCGGTCAGCAGAAAGACCAGCCCGGAGCCGACCACAAACGCCATAAAGCCAAAGTTATCGATCCAGCAGGTAAAGTAGCCGCGGCGTTCTGTCGGTGCGTATTCTGCCAGGTAAGTTGTCGCCCCGGAGCTTTCGCCCCCGGCGGCAAAGCCCTGCACCAGCCGCGTGATCACCAGCAGCACGGTGGCAGTAATCCCTACCTGGTGATAAGTGGGCAGCAATCCCATTACGAACGTTGCCCCGGAGGTCAGCAGGATCACGGTCGCCAGCACTTTCTGCCGCCCTTTGCGATCGCCCAGCGAGCCGAAGAATAATCCGCCCAGCGGGCGCATAATAAAGCCCGCGCCAAATACCGCGAATGATGAGAGCAAGGCAACGCTCGGATTGCCGGACTGAAAAAATTGCAGACCGATAATCGCTGCCAGCGTGCCGTACAAGCCGAAATCAAACCATTCCACAAAATGGCCGATCCCGGTGGCGAGTAGCACTTTGCGTAATTTGCGCGATCCGGCCACCTGCCCTTGTTCGGCTACCCGATCGAAAGCGTCCTGTACAGGCTGTGTCATATCCCCTCCACTGATCATAGTGTTTCTATAATAGATATACTATCTACACGGCTTGTACGAATTCAGCACAGCACAGATGGCGTAAAATGTGATTTCCGCCCTGCTTTTCTCGGCGAAAAACCCGTCAGGATCACATTTTTGCGCCATAAAAAAGCCCCGCATCGCGGGGCGAAATACGTTCTTTTAGTCCGATAAGCTTAGCACTATCGGGCAGATAATCCTTAGTTGCGTTTTTTCGGCATCATCCGCAACAGCGTATTGTCTTTATAGAAGTAATGATGCGCCAGCGCCGCCGCCGCATGCAGGCCAATCACAAAATAGCCCAGATTAGCCAGCAATTCGTGGTACTCCTTCAGCGTATCCACCCGATCAAAGTTAGCCTCTGACGCATACGGCATCACCATGCCGAACGCGATCCACGGCTCACCACGGTTGTACATCATCAGCAGGCCAATAACCGGCAGAACAATAAACAGCAGATAAATGACCAGATGGCCCAGATGCGCCAGCCCGGTCAGCATTGGCGAGGGCTTGGGCACAATCGGCGGCGTCGGGTTTTTTAGCCGCGCCAGCAAACGCGCGACCATCAGAACAAGGATAGAAATACCGCAGGAGACATGCACCATGTTAAACCACGGGCGGTAGCTGCGCGGCGCAAATCCGCGAAACTCCATGGCGCAATAAGCGGTTATGATGAGCAGAAACACCAGCCAGTGAAGGGTGATTTGTACGGAAGAATATTTACTGCGCATGAGGCGATCCTGAAAAAATAACAGAACGCCAACATAGCCGTATTTCCTTAAAAATTCATTAACTTTTCCTCTTCAATATTCAATCAGTTACTCTTCGTTGCACGCGATTCATTTGCCCAACAATCCTCCCCAGGCTATCACTGAGGTGTGCAATAACGTGATCATGACCTAAAAATCGGAGTGAATTATGAGCAAAATTGGCATCAATGGATTCGGGCGGATTGGACGTCTGGTACTGCGTCGTCTGCTGGAAACCAACAGCAGCGCGGAAGTTGTCGCAATTAACGATCTCACCTCACCAAAAGTGCTGGCCTATTTATTGAAGCATGATTCTAACTACGGCCCATTCGGCTGGAGCGTGGATTTCACCGAAGATTCGCTGATCGTCAACGGTAAAAGCATCACTGTCTATGCCGAGAAAGAGGCGAAACATATCCCGTGGCGCAGCGCCGGTGCTGAGATCATCGTTGAATGTACCGGCTTCTATACCTCGGCGGAAAAATCACAGGCGCATCTGGAAGCCGGTGCGAAAAAAGTGCTCATCTCCGCGCCCGCCGGTGAGATGAAAACCGTGGTCTTTAACGTCAATGATGAAACCATCGATGCTGAGGACACCATTATTTCAGTCGCCTCCTGCACCACCAACTGCCTCGCGCCGATGGCCAAAGCGCTACAGGACAACTTCGGCATCAAAGCTGGCACCATGACCACCATTCACGCCTATACCGGCACGCAGGCGCTGGTCGATGGGCCGCGCGGCAAAGATCTGCGGGCCTCGCGCGCAGCAGCGGAAAACATCATCCCGCACACCACCGGTGCGGCAAAAGCGATCGGTCTGGTGATCCCGGCGCTGAGCGGCAAACTGAAAGGCCATGCGCAGCGCGTTCCGGTGAAAACCGGCTCGGTAACCGAACTGGTATCGGTTCTGGAGAAGAAAGTCACCGTCGATGAGATCCATCTGGCACTGAAAAAAGCCACTGAAAATAATGAATCCTTCGGCTATACCGATGAAGAGATTGTTTCGTCCGATGTTATTGGCAGCCACTTTGGTTCGGTGTTCGATGCCACGCAGACAGAAATCACCGAAGTGGGCGATCTGCAACTGGTGAAAACCGTCTCCTGGTACGATAACGAGTACGGTTTTGTCACCCAGCTCGTGCGCGTACTGGAAAAATACCGCGCGCTTTAACATTCACATAGGCCGGATGACGCAACGGTTACCCGGCCTGCGCTGATTGCAGGCCGGATAAGCACAAGCGCCATCAGGCGAGGCGAGACATGAGAAATATCAGCCCGGAAGATTTATTGACGTTGATGAAGGTCGCAGTGCAGCACGCCAGTACATTTCCCGTCTGGCCACAGGGAGAAGCGCCAGGCGCCGCCGCCAGCCCGGTGCGTTTTCAACTCGAAACATTTCACACCGGCCCGACACCGTTTGACCGCTCAGTCACCGGCGTCCGCGCCCCGGAAATCACCGTTTACGCCCCGCAAAACCCCAACGGCGTTGGGATCCTTATCGCGCCTGGCGGTTCTTACCGTCGGGTGGTACTGGATAAAGAAGGCAGCGCGCTGGCACCCTGTTTCAATGCCAAAGGGTACACCCTGTTTGTGATGACCTACCGGCTTCCGGCAGATCAGCATGCAGAAGGCGCGGATGCGCCGCTGGCGGATATACAGCGCGCCATGCGCACGATCCGCGCCCGCGCCGGGGAGTGGTGGCTGGATCCCGCAAAGCTCGGCGTGATGGGCTTCTCCGCGGGCGGTCATGTCGCGGCCAGCCTCGGCACACGCTATAACGAAGCGGTTTACCCGCCGTCTGACGACATCGACCGCCAGAGCGCGCGCCCGGCATTTATGGCGCTGGTTTATCCGGTTATCACCATGCAAGATGAAATCGATCACCCGATTTCCCGCCAGCAACTGCTTGGCGAATCACCGACTGACGACCAAGTGCGTCATTATTCCCCCGAACAGAATGTAAACAGCGAAACACCGCCGGTTTTCCTGCTGCATGCGGTGGACGATCCGGCGGTGAAAGTCGAAAACAGCCTGGTGATGTTTACCGCGCTGCGCCGTCTTGGCGTACCGGTAGAGATGCATCTGTTTGAGCAGGGAAAACACGGTTTTGGTATTCGTGATGCGCTGGGGCTGCCAGCCGCCGTCTGGCCGGAGCTGATGATGGCATGGATAGCGACGAAAGTGTAAAAGCGCCCCCGCGCCTGGCGGGGGCCATACATCATCAGGATTGCAGATACACCATCTGGGTTTGCAGATATTCGTTCAGGCCGTGACGCCCATCCGCCCCGCCGATCCCGGACTTGCGCCACCCGGCGTGGAAACCCTGCATCGCTTCAAAGTTCTCACGGTTAATATACGTTTCGCCGAATTTCAGCCCGCGCACGGCCTTCATCGCCGCATTCAGATCTTTGGTATAGACGGAAGAGGTCAGACCGTAATCGCTGTCATTGGCCATCGCCAGCGCGTCATCAAGCGTGTCGAATGCCACCACCGGCAGCACCGGGCCAAAGGTCTCTTCGTGCATAATCGCCATCTCCTGGCGGACATCCAGCAGCAGTGTCGGCGGATAGAAATAGCCTTTCCCCTCTGGCGCTTTGCCGCCCAGCACCACGCGCGCGCCTTCCGCCACCGCGCGTGCCACTTTCTGCTCCACACGTTCCAGTGCAGCGGCGTTGATGAGCGGTCCCATGGCAATGTCGTTACGCTGCGCCGGATCGCCGAACTGCACCGCTTTCATTGCTTCCCCAAGACGGTTAACGAAACGGTCGTAAATGCCCTTCTGCACATACACCCGCTCGGCGCAGTTGCACACCTGCCCGGTGTTGATAACGCGGGAATCCACGATCGCTTTCACCGCCAGCTCAAGATCCGCATCGTCCAGCACAATGGCTGGCGCTTTCCCGCCGAGTTCGAGGCACACTTTGGTGATATTTTTCGCTGCCGCCGCCATGATTTTCTCGCCTGCGCCAACACTGCCGGTCATGCTGACCATCGCCACTTTCGGGTTGGCGGCCAGCTCCTGGCCGACGGTTTCGCCACGCCCTAATACCAGGTTAAAGACCCCTTTTGGCAATCCGACATCCTGCACGATTTTGGCAAACGCAACGGCGTTGTTCGGCGTGAATTCGCTGGGTTTAATCACAATGGTGTTGCCGGTAATCAGCGCGGGCGCCATTTTGCGGGCAATCAGGAAGAACGGGAAGTTCCACGGCAAAATGCCGGTGGTGACGCCAAGGGCGCGCTTAAAGACAAAGATATTTTCATTAGGCCGGTCGCTTTGCAGGATCTCCCCTTCATAACGGCGCGCCCATTCGGCCATATAGTCGATGTAGTCGGCGGTAAAGGAGACTTCCACTTCAGCCAGTTGCTGAATTTTGCCGCCCTCGGCCACAATTAATGCGCTGATTTCATGCGTTTTCTCGCGAATGCCCGCCGCGATTTTGCGTAACCAGCCTGCGCGTTCTATTGCTGGTAATGCTTCCCAGGCGGGCTGGGCGCGTTCCGCCGCCGCAATCGCTTTACGCGCATCTTCCGCTGTGCCATCAGGAATGCGCGCCAGAACCTCTTCCGTCGCCGGATTGACGACATCGAGCCAGTTGTCGCCCTGCCCGCTGATGAATTGACCATCGATAAACATCGGGTGTTGCACGGGTGCCGTCATGACCTGCTCCTGTAATAGCATTGTTTTTAACAAGTGAGCTTATTGTTAAAAATCTATCCCCGTGCGGGGAATTGCTCAGGCGCTGTATTGGCTTTTGTGAGTGAACTCATAAAAAATGGCGCAAGATCGCAACAAATAAATTACAAGCGAGGGGGAATAATGCCCGTTTGCCGCAGCTTTAGCACAAACGGGCATTTTTCACAGTGAACGGCTGGCGAGCGCGGCGGCAAGGGTTTCATCGGCAATCAGCACTTGCCAGGCCGCTTCCACTGCGGGAGGGAAATCAACGTGAACCAGGAAATCACGCCCTTTCGGCCCGTAGCCCGAGGCATCATCACGCAGGCGGGGAACTTCGCCCATCATCAGTGACAGATAGCGATCCACGGGCCACAGCCCCTCCTGCTGCGGCTGGAAGGCCAGCCCTGCAGCCGTATTGCACAAGCGGGGCGTAAAACCCGGCCAGCTTAACCAGTGCGGCGCGTCGGTACATTGCTGGCTGACACGGGCAAAAGTGGCGACGGTGCGGCGCTGCATGGTCGGGTCCTGCACCACCATTGCCGTTTTCGGTTTTATCCCCTGCGAAAGCAGCAAATCAACGCTGAAACGCGCATTTTCGCCGCAGTTTCTTGATTTATCTTCAATCAACAGCTGCGAATCACCAAGGTTCCAGAAGCGACGCCCGATGTCCGCGATGATCGCCGCCTCACTGCGTCCGGTCGTTCGCAGCACGTTATAGCGGGGATGGCGCGCAATGGCGGCATACAGAAACGTTGTGGAGTGCCCCACGCCTCCCGTAACCAGCAGTGGCGTGTTCTGCGCCGCGGCCAGCGCGCACGCCGCATCGATGGTCGGCATTACCGCATTACCCGCGAGGATCACCACATCCGCACGCACCGGCGTGGGTTTACCGGCAAAATCATTTTGCGCCAGCCATTCACCCAGCGTATTCGCCGCTGCCAGCGTGGTTTCCGGCAAGGCGGGAAATGTTGTTATCTGCATCAAAACCTCCTTTGCTACACCCGTCAGAGACTAACGCCTCTGTTGATCCTGAACAGGGGATCACTCCGAATCATCACCGGTCGCACGCGGTAGCGCCAGTCGCGTTTAATTATTTCCTCTGCGCGACGACCGCTACTCTGCTGTTCAGTGAGTTTTTCAGCAGGGTTGAGCCGGCGAAGGGGTAATTCTCTCATACCGCCTTTTTAAGGAAAATGCCCCAATACGGCCGGCGCACGCAGCATTATGACGGCAACCCATTCATCAATAATCAAATGACTTGTTTGACGCTTTCCTGGTAATAACGCACCGCGGCTTCAATCTGTTTTCTTCGAAAGCAATCAATGGAATTGCTATAGTTTATCTGTTTTTCTGGCGAAATCTTCTTTACTTTAAAATCTGCGTGATGTTGAAGAAGCGTTTTACCATCACTGAGCAATTCATTCCTCTTCTCAGGAAGCATTAACTTCAATCTTGTCGAAGATTGAGCATGTTTATAATAATTCACATTTAATATCTGCTCCGTTTCTTTATTATTCAAAGAACAACACGTGTCTTTGTTAAGATACTTTGCATTCTCAATATTAAATATGTGTTGAGCAATTAAAGCAGGATCTTTTATGGCTCTTCTTGCAAAATGCAGACTGAAAAATTTGCAACCCAGTTCACTTTTCTGCACATCAGTGTGAAGGTTCAACGCTGACAATCGCCCACTATTTTTAAATTCTTTAAACAAATCCTCGGCAAAATCGCTTCCCCAACCCATCCCATCATCCAGTGAGTCAATAGTAATCGCTGACATATTATTAAACTCATCTTTAAAGATGTCGATGTAAATAGCATGACCGGCATCATAAAAAATGAATTGTTTTCTTCCGGCTGTGCAAAACCTAATTTTATTAAAGATATCCATCCCCTTAACCTCGTAACGCAGAGCACTTCCATTTTTATTATTGACAACATTAACAACCAAAGGAAATATGTCTCTCTCCAGCTCCTTTAAGATAACTAAAAAAGCCGAATCCGAAACTCTCGTTTGATTAAAAAGTATATTATTACTTGATTCCAGGTATGATTTTAACGTATGAGCGCTCTCTGTTGCCGAATGGCAAAGATCTGGCATTGATTCCGCATCCGGTAGCATAAAATCAATACGCGCCTCATATTTACTGTGGGCGTATTTGATGCGTTGAAATTCATTGCTGCGTATTTTCCTTTGTAACGAAGTCGATGGCTTCGCCAGGTCAAAACGTGAAGAACCTTTAGTGGCATTATAAAGCGGCATATATCCAGACTCCTTATAAAATGAAAGAAAGGCGCTCCTTGCGGCAACAGTACAGGAAGATCTGCTATTAACCTCGAGTAATTCCAGCGTGCAACCTGGAAACGTCTTGGGCTTCGAATTCAGGCGCGAAATACTGTATTCTGGTTTGCGTAAATTGTATTCCATTACCTCATTAATTAATATTATTCCCACCAATATATTTCATATATCTCTGCAGCGATAAAAACCTGGTTAACTTAAATGGCACACACATCATCAGATTATTCTAATATGGTATAAAATGTCGCAATATAAGATTTATAATCGACACAAGAGACCCGCCCGGTATTTCACCACGCTAACTTTTAATAATACATGCCTGACAAATCACGCCTATTTCAATTTGCTTGCCCCCTCTTCTGACGGAAAATAATGCAATCAATGGAACGATTCGTCGCGTTACGATCCAGCGGGGAAATTATGCTCATTCAGTTGCTGGCCATCGAGAGAGGCCGTGTCCCTGCTGCCAGTGCCCGGTTGCACACGCGCTTTTCCATACGGCAAGGCAGGTTACCGTCATTTGTGACAGCGTCACCTTCAGTCGTTTATTTTTATCACTTACGCAGATCGCCGTGCGAAGGTAATCTATATTTTTCTTATACACTTGCATCAGCTTTATATGCACCCGTAATATCATTAGCACCCTAATCATTCAGTGAATGAAATGATTTTCAGGGATAACTTTAAACTTCGCTGCCTTCAGCTACGCTCTCCCACATACGACAAAACGCAGGGAAACCTGCTTCGCGAGGTTAAGAAGTCATGCGTTTGCCGAAAAGCGATCCGTACACGCCGCGCGAATGGGCCGCTCACGAAAAGCCCCTGTTGCTGGGCTCTCCCTCAACGCCTTACCACAGTACGCCGCGCCGTATTGCCTACGGTATTGTTGGCCTGCTGGTCTGTCTGACCGGCGCGCTCGGCAATGCCATGGTGACGGCCAACCTGCAAAACCTTCAGGGCACGTTCGCGGCCTGGTCAACGGAAATCGCCTGGCTGCCTGCGGTGTACGTGATGACCAACGCCTCTATCAACCTGCTGCTGGTAAAGTTCCGCCAGCAGTACGGGCTGCGTGCCTTTACGGAAGGGTTTCTGGTGCTGTATGTGCTGGTGACCTTTTTTCACCTGTTTATTAACGATCTCAGTTCGGCAATGTTCGTCCGCGCCGCGCACGGCATGGTTGCCGCCGCGCTCAGTTCGCTCGGCATTTACTACCAGATCCAGGCGTGGCCAGCGAAGCATCGTCTGAAGGCGTTAACCATAGGTATTACGGGTTCTTCACTGGCGATTCCGATGGCCCGCCTCTTCTCCAGCGAACTGCTGCAACTCAACGAGTGGCGCGGCCTTTACCTGTTTGAACTGGGGCTGGCGCTCATCTCCCTGGGCTGCGTGATCGCCCTGAAATTGCCGCCGGGGGATCGTAAAAAAGTGTTCGAAAAGAAGGATTTCATCACCTTCTTTCTGCTGGCGCCGGGCATGGCGCTGCTGTGCGCGGTGTTATCGCTGGGCCGCCTTGACTGGTGGTTCGAAGCGCCGTGGATCGGCTGGGCGCTGGCGGCTGCGGTGGTGCTGATCGTTGCCGCCATTGCGTTTGAGCATAACCGCAGTAACCCGCTGCTCAATATCCGCTGGCTCTCCAGCGGCAGTATTGTGCGTTTGGGGCTGATTATGCTGTTGATCCGCATCGTGTTGGCAGAGCAGAACACCGGCGTTTTCGGCTGGCTGCAATATGTGGGATTGCAAAATGAGCAGATGACAAAACTGGCATGGTCGATCCTGGCGGGGATTGTCTGCGGCATTGTCGCCAGTTGCCTGACCATTAAGCCTCAGCGGCTGGCGTGGCCAATTGTCACCTCGCTGGTGTTAATGATTATCGCCTCGCTGATGGACAGCCACTCCACCAGTCTTACGCGGCCTAATCAGCTCATCATCAGCCAGTTTTTACTCGGTTTTGCCAGCGCCTTTTTTATTGCGCCAGCAATGCTCGCAGGCATTGGCGGCGTGATAGCAGAGCCGCGAAACCTGGTCAGCTTTTCGGTGCTGTTCGGCATGAGCCAGAATATTGGCGGCCTGCTGGGTTCGGCAATCCTCGGTACGTTCCAGACATGGCGTGAGAAATACCACTCCAGCCTGCTGGCTGACCAGCTCACCACCCTGAATCCGCTGGTGAACGACCGGTTGCAGTTTTACAGCCAGATGTACCAGAGCATGCTCGGCGACAGTTCGCTGCTGAGCACCCAGGCCGTGACGCAACTGCAAACGGTCTCCACGCTGGAAGCCAACATTCTGGCCTACAACGATACCTATCTGCTGACGGCCAGTATCGCCGCCGCCACGCTGATCTGGATTTTATGGCGTTTGTTGCGCCTGAATATTACCGCACGCCTCGCCTTAAAGCGGGCGACTGGGACCAAATAATAATGTTACTGGAGTGTTTATGAGCCAGCAGGATGCCGCCAAAGAGCGCGCCAGCACCCGCAATAATGTTCGCATCGTTTCCCTCTTTACCGCCGCCGCCATTGGTCTTGTCGGTGTGCTGGTGATCCTCTACGCGTGGCAATTGCCGCCATTCACCCGCCATACGGAATTTACCGACAACGCTTATGTGCGCGGGCAAACCACCTTTATCAGCCCGCAGGTCAATGGGTATATCACCGAGGTGCCGGTACAGGATTTTGTCTGGGTGAAGAAAGGCGATCTGATTATGCAGATCGACGATCGTATTTATCGCCAGCGGGTGGATCAGGCAAAAGCGACGCTGGCGATGAAAAAAGCCGCGCTGGCCAATAATCTTCAGCAACGTAAAAGCGCAGAAGCGGTGATTGAACGCAACAAAGCGGCGCTGGCCAGCGCCAAAGCGCAGGATCTGAAATCGCAGGCGGATTTAAAACGCGTCAAAGCGTTGACCGCTGACGGTTCGCTGTCGATTCGCGAGCGCGATGCCGCCCTTGCGACGGCGGCGCAAAACACCGCCAGCATTGCGCAGGCTGAAGCGACACTGGAGATGTCGCGCCAGGATCTGCAAACCACGATCGTCAACCGTGCATCGCTGCAAGCGGATGTGGAAAACGCCGGGGCAGCGCTGGAGCTGGCGCAAATCGACCTGCAAAACACTCGCATTGTCGCCCCGCGCGACGGGCAACTGGGGCAGATCAGCGTGCGGCTTGGCGCGTATGTCTCTGCCGGTACGCACCTCACCTCGCTGGTTCCGTCGCAGCGCTGGGTGATCGCTAATCTCAAAGAGACGCAACTGGCGGATGTCGTCGTCGGCCAGCCGGTACGTTTTACGGTGGATGCGCTCGATGGCCGCAGCTATCACGGCCGTGTCGAAAGCCTCTCCCCGGCAACGGGCGTTGAGTTCAGCGCCATCAGCCCGGATAACGCTACCGGTAATTTCGTTAAAATCGCCCAGCGTATTCCGGTGCGCATTCAGGTTGAGGGGAACGAAGATGACATTGCCCGCCTGCGTCCGGGGATGTCGGTACAGGTCTATATTGATACCGGGGAGCCGCAAAAATGAGGCGTCACCCGCTTTTTCTTGCCCTCGCCTTTACGCTGGCGGGTTGCCAGTCTGCGGATGTGCAACAGGCCCAACCGACGCTGCAAATCCCGGCTGCCTGGCGCAGCGCCAGCGGCCCGATCGGTAAAACGGATAGCGTCTGGTGGCGCAGTTTTCATGACAGCCAGCTTAACCGCTATGTTGATCAGGCGCTGCGCTATAACAGCGACGTGCTGATTGCCCGCGAACGGGTCAACGAGTACCAGGCACAGGTTTATGCCGCGAACAGCGCACTGTTCCCGGAACTTGATGCCGGGCTTTCCGGCACGCGCGCACGTTCGCAATCGGCCGCGACCGGTTTGCCGATTCACAGCACAGTTTATAAAGGCAGCCTGACGGCCAGCTACGATGTCGATATCTGGGGCGCGAACCGCAGCGCCGCGCGCGCGGCGGATGCCTCGCTGGAGGCACAAAAAGCGGCGGCGGCGGCCGCTGATTTGACCGTCGCCACCAATGTGGCTTCCGGTTATCTCACCCTGTTGTCGCTTGATGAACAGTTACGCGTCACGCAAGAAACACGCAAAGCCCGGCAAGAAGCGTGGAATCTTGCCCGTCGCCAGTACGAGACTGGCTATACTTCTCAACTGGAGTTGATGCAGGCGGATTCCGAACTGCGCGCCACCCGTGCACAGGTACCGGTATTACAGCACCAGATAAACCAGCAGGAAAATGCCCTGAGTCTGTTGCTCGGCAGCAACCCTGGCGCGGTCAGCCGCAACACTTTTACGCAACTGACGCCGCTGAAACTGCCGTCACAATTACCCTCTTCGCTGTTAAACCGGCGTCCGGATATTGTGCAGGCACAGCGCCAGCTCGTCGCCGCCGATGCTTCGCTGGCCTCAAAACAGGCACAACTGCTGCCGTCGCTCAATCTGACGGCGACCGGCAGTATGCAGGACAGAACCCTGCCAGGACTGCTCGATAACCCATTACGTTTGTGGAGCCTTGGCAGCAGCATTCTCGCCCCGCTGCTTAACCGCCAGGCGCTGAACGCGCAGGTGGATGTCTCCATGTCGCAGCGGAATCAGGCGCTGTACAGCTACGAGAAAACCGTGCGTAACGCGTTTAAAGAGGTCAATGACAGTCTGGATGCCATCACCCGACTTGGCGAGCAACTGGCCGAACTTGAGGGGCAGCAGCAGGTCGCGCAGGAGACGCTACGCATTGCGCAAAACCGTTACAACAATGGGTATTCCGCCTATCTGGATGTGCTGGATGCCCAGCGCACCTTGTACTCTGCGCAACTGAGTGCGGTGCAGGTGAAAAACAACCTGCTGCTGGCACAGATAGATCTCTACCGGGCACTGGGAGGTGGCTGGTCCGGAATTGAGTGAATTTTGATAATCAGGAGTGATGTTATGCAGCAGAAGTGGTCCGCAGTTGATGAATACTTAGCGCAAAAACTGATCCCGCAAGATGAGGTATTAGAGCAGGTGCTGGCGAATAACCAGCGCGCCGGGCTTCCGGCGATTGATGTCTCGCCGATGCAGGGGCAATTACTGGCGCTGTTAGTCCGCATGGTACGGGCAAGGCGAATTCTGGAAATCGGTACGCTTGGCGGCTACAGCACGCTGTGGATGGCGCGCGAACTGCCAGTAAACGGTGAACTGTTAACCCTGGAAGCTGAGCCGCTGCATGCGGCGATTGCCCGCGAAAATCTGCATTTTGCCGGCGTGGCGAACCTGGTGACTGTCTCTGAAGGCCCGGCATTGCAGACGCTGGAGAATCTCGGCGAGCGCCAGCCGTTCGATCTGATCTTTATTGATGCCGATAAACCCAATAACCCCAGCTACCTGAAATGGGCGCTGCACTATTCTCGTCCCGGTACGTTGATTATTGGCGATAACGTGGTGCGCAACGGGGAAGTGACCAATCCGACCACCACCGACGCCAGCGTACAGGGCGTGCGTAAATTTATTGATATGTTGGGTAATGATCCGCGCCTGACGGTGACGGCCATGCAGACCGTCGGCGTGAAGGGTTGGGACGGCTTTACGCTGGCGTGGGTAAACGCCATCTAAAAATGCCGGATGGCGGCTAACGCCTTATCCGGCCTACAAAAGCAAATCGCAGGCCAGATAAGCGCAGCGTCATCAGGCACAAAACACAACAGGGGATCCCGCCCTGAGCACCATCAGGCTCAAAAATCACAACCTGAATTCCCGCACTGCCAGCTTCTGCGGGGCGTTGCCGGATGGCGGCTAACGCCTTATCCGGCCTACAAAAGCAAACCGTAGGCCTGATAAGCGCAGCGTCATCAGGCACAAAACACAACAGGGGATCCCGCCCTGAGCACCATCAGGCTCAAAAATCACAACCTGAATTCCCGCACTGCCAGCTTCTGCGGGGCGTTGCCGGATGGCGGCTAACGCCTTATCCGGCCTACAAAGCAAACCGTAGGCCTGATAAGCGCAGCGCCATCAGGCTATTTTACGAACGCGATCAGGCGCTGATTTGTTCCATCGCCTGCAAAATGCGCTTATCGGAGATGGGATAAGGTGTTCCGAGCTGCTGGGCGAAATAGCTGACGCGCAGCTCTTCTATCATCCAGCGGATCTCTTTCACATCATCATCATCGCGGCGCGCGGGCGGCAACTTATTCAGCCACTGCTGCCACGCCTGCTGCGTCTGCTCCACTTTCAGCATCTGCGCGCGGTCACGATGCGGATCGACAGCCAGTTTCTCCAGCCGTCTCTCGATCGCCTGTAAATAGCGCAGCGTATCACCCAGGCGGCGGAAACCGTTGCCGGTGACAAAACCGCGGTAAACCAGCCCGCCCATCTGCGCTTTGATATCCGACAGCCCCAGCGCCATAGTCATATCGACACGCCCTTTCAGACGCTTGTTGATATTGAACACCGCGGTGAGGATCTGCTCGACCTGTTTGGCGATATCAACCACCGTTTCGTTCAGCTCGGCGCGCACTTTTTCATGCAGCGCGGCAAAACCCTCTTCCGTCCATACCGGACCGCCCGCTTCATCGATCAGCTTATCGACGCCGCAGGAGATACAATCATCAATCAGATCCAGCACTTTGCCGTACGGGTTAAAGTAGAGTCCCAGCTTGGCCTTGTTCGGCAATTTTTCATGCAGATACTTGATAGGCGACGGAATATTCAGCAGCAGCAGACGGCGGATACCGCGCCACATTGCCTGCTGTTGCTCCTGCGGATTATCGAACAGCTTGATCGCGACACTGTCACGTTCATCCACTAACGCCGGCCAGGCTTTCACCTTATAGTTGCCGCGCTTCTGCTCGTAGCTTTCCGCCAGCGTGCCGAAACTCCAGATATGCAGGCCGCTCTGCTCGATGCCGTCATCGGCCACCGCAGACAGCGTTTCCTGCACTTTACCTTTCAGGCTCTCTTTCAGTTCCGCCAGCGACCGCCCTTCCAGCAGCTTCTTGTTTTTGTCATCCACCACGCGGAAGCTGATTTTCAGGTGATCGGGCACCTGATCCCAGTGCCAGTCATCGCGGTCAACGGTGACGCCGGTCATACGGCGTAATTCGCGCTCCAGCGCATCCAGCAGCGGCAGTTCCAGCGGCGTAACGCGACCAAGAAAGGCTTCGGCATAATTCGGCGCCGGAACAAAATTGCGGCGCGTCGGTTTTGGCAGTGATTTGATCAGCGCAATTACCAGCTCGCGGCGCAGGCCGGGGATCTGCCATTCGAAACCGCTCTCGTCCACCTGGTTCAGCAACGGCAGCGGGATATGTACCGTCACGCCGTCAGCATCCGCGCCTGGCTCGAACTGGTAACTCAGCCGCAGCTTAAGATTGCCCTGATGCCAGAAGTTCGGATAGTCGAGTTTGCTGACGTTCTCCGCGCCCTCTTTAATCAGCATGCTCTTTTCAAAGTTGAGCAAATCCGGCGTTTCGCGGCTGGCCTTTTTCCACCAGCTATCAAAGTGACGGGCCGAAATCACCTCATGGCTGATGCGCTGGTCGTAAAACTCAAACAGCGTCTCGTCATCCACCAGAATGTCGCGGCGGCGGGATTTATGTTCCAGCTCTTCCACTTCAGCACGCAGTTTCAGGTTCTCGCGGAAAAAGGCGTGGCGGGTTTGCCAGTCGCCTTCCACCAGCGCATGACGAATAAACAACTCGCGGCACAGCGCCGGGTCGATCTGGCTGTAGTTCACCTTGCGCGCGGCGACAATCGGCAGCCCGTAAACGGTGACTTTTTCTGTCGCCATCACCGCGCCCTGCGCCCGCTCCCAGTGCGGCTCACTGTATGAACGTTTGATCAGATGCTGCGCAACCGGCTCCACCCACTCTGGATCGATGCGGGCCGCAATGCGTCCCCACAGACGGCTGGTTTCCACCAGCTCGGCGACCATTGCCCATTTTGGCGGCTTTTTAAATAAACCCGAGCCGGGGAAGATGGCGAAACGGGCATTGCGCGCGCCGGTATATTCCTGCTTTTCCGCATCTTTCATGCCGATATGCGACAACAGCCCGGTCAGCAGCGCGATGTGAATTTCGCGGTACTCCGCCGGTTCGCTGTTCACCGGAATGCCTAACTCTTTCACCACCTGGCGCAGTTGGGTGTAGATATCCTGCCATTCGCGCACGCGCAGATAGTTGAGGTAATCCACCCGGCACTGGCGGCGGAACTGATTCGACGACAGCGCTTTTTGCTGCTCGCCGAGGTAGTTCCACAGGTTCACAAAGGCGAGGAAATCAGACTCTTTGTCGTGGAAGCGCTGATGTTTTTCATCCGACGCTTGCTTTTTATCCAGCGGCCGTTCGCGCGGATCCTGAATCGACAGCGCCGAGGTGATGATCATTGCTTCACGCACGCAGCCATGTTTCTGCGCTTCCAGCACCATACGCGCCAGACGCGGATCAACCGGCAGTTGTGAAAGCTGGCGGCCGAGCGGCGTCAGTTTATAGGCGGTTTGCTGCTCATCGGTCGTAATGGCCCCCAGCTCTTCCAGCAGGCGCACGCCATCCTGAATATTGCGTTTATCCGGCGCTTCGACAAACGGGAAGGCGGCGATATCGCCCAGCCCCAGCGCAGTCATTTGCAGAATGACCGACGCCAGGTTGGTACGCAGAATCTCCGGATCGGTAAATTCCGGGCGCGACAGGAAATCATCTTCCGAATAGAGACGAATACAGATCCCTTCCGAAACGCGTCCGCAGCGGCCTTTACGCTGGTTAGCGGAAGCCTGCGAAACCGGCTCGATCGGCAAACGCTGCACTTTGGTGCGATAACTGTAGCGGCTGATACGCGCCGTGCCTGGATCAATCACATATTTGATGCCCGGCACGGTCAGCGAGGTTTCCGCCACGTTGGTCGCCAGCACGATGCGGCGCCCGCTGTGCGGCTGGAAAACGCGGTTCTGTTCGCTGTTCGACAAACGCGCATACAGCGGCAGGATCTCGGTATGGCGCAGATCGCGCTTGCTCAGCGCATCGGCGGTATCGCGAATTTCACGCTCGCCGCTCATAAAGATCAGAATATCGCCCGCGCTTTCACGACCGAGCTCATCAACCGCATCAAAAATCGCCTGTAGCTGATCGCGTTCCGTGTCATCCGCTTCTTCAACAATCGGACGATAGCGCACCTCCACCGGATAAGTACGGCCGGAAACTTCAATGATTGGCGCATTATTGAAATGGCGCGAAAAACGCTCCGGATCGATCGTCGCAGAAGTGATGATGATTTTCAGATCCGGGCGCTTCGGCAGCAGCTCGCGCAGGTAACCGAGCAGGAAGTCGATGTTCAGACTGCGTTCGTGCGCTTCATCGATGATGATGGTGTCGTACTGCATCAGCAGACGATCCTGCTGGATTTCCGCCAGCAGGATACCGTCGGTCATCAGTTTAACCATCGTGTTATCGCTGACATGATCGCTAAAACGGACTTTGTAACCGATGCAGCCGCCCGGTTCAGTTTTCAACTCTTCAGCAATACGGTTCGCCACGGTGCGCGCCGCCAGACGACGCGGCTGCGTGTGGCCGATCAGGCCTTTCACGCCGCGTCCCAGCTCCATGCAAATTTTCGGTAACTGGGTCGTTTTACCGGAACCGGTCTCACCGGCGACGATGACCACCTGGTTATCGCGCACCGCTTCAAGAATGGCCTGTTTTTTCTGGCTGACCGGCAAGTTATCCGGGTAATCAATCTGCGGACGCGCCGCTTCGCGCAGCGCTACTTTTCCCACCGCGTCGGCGATCTCCTGCGCCAGTTGCCGCAGCAGTGCCTGCTGAGATTCAGGATTTTTAACTTTCTTGCTGCCGTGAAGGCGGCGAGCGAAGCGTTGTCTGTCGCGCAACATCAGGGTGTCGAGACGCGGCAATAGATCGGAAATCGATAAGGTATGTTGTTCTGTCATAACGTTATTGGGCAGAGCACTGCCGGGAAACTGCGTAAGTTCTTAA
Organism: Kosakonia sacchari; assembly: GCA_900109485.1. GTDB lineage: Bacteria > Pseudomonadota > Gammaproteobacteria > Enterobacterales > Enterobacteriaceae > Kosakonia > Kosakonia sacchari_B. The sequence goes on from FOAY01000005.1 coordinate 227,494, forward strand.
TGGACGTAGAATATCACATCGTGGCACGGCTTGCCTTGTTCAAGAAATTCGAACATAGGATTCGATATATTGCGCTATTCATTGCAGAATTTTGTGCATACAGTGTCACGAATTACGGGGCGACCCCATATCAATACAAAAAAGGAACCACCCATGAGTAAAGTGTTAGTTCTTAAATCCAGTATTTTGGCAGGGTACTCACAGTCTGGTCAGTTGGCTGATTATTTCGTTGAACAGTGGAGTGCGAAACACGCCGGCGATCAAATCACCGTTCGCGATCTGGCTGCAAACCCGATTCCGGTGCTGGATGGCGAGCTGGTTGGCGCACTGCGTCCGAGCGATGCTCCGCTGACGCCGCGCCAGCAAGAAGCGCTGAAACTCTCCGATGAGCTGATTGCTGAATTGCAGGCTCATGATGTGATCGTGATTAATGCCCCGATGTACAACTTCAACATCCCGACGCAGTTGAAAAACTACTTCGACCTGGTCGCTCGCGCTGGCGTGACCTTCCGTTACACCGAAGCAGGCCCGGAAGGCCTGGTGAAAGGCAAACGCGCGGTGATCCTCTCCAGCCGTGGCGGCATTCATAAAGACACCCCGTCTGACCTGGTTGCGCCGTACCTGAAATTGTTCCTCGGCTTTATCGGCATTACCGATGTGAACTTCGTGTTCGCTGAAGGCATCGCTTACGGCCCGGAAGTGGCTACCAAAGCGCAGACCGACGCCAAAGCGGCAATCGACAGCCTGGTCGCTGCATAAGATATTCCCCCTCTCACCGTCCGGTGGGAGGGTTTCTCCCCGCTCTACTCTGCCGTATAGCGCTTTGTCGCTGTCAGGATCGTTTGCAGTAACCCATCAAACTGTTCCATCTGCCCGGGAAAAATAGTGTGAAACAGCGGCTGTAGCGCCTGCTGGATCTCGTTATACATCGCCACGCCTTTATCGGTGATTTTGATGGCGTATTTGCGCCGATCGCTGGTATTGACCGCCCGCACCAGCAATTTCTGTTTCATAAGCTGTTTGATCAGCTCACCGACGCTGGGCTCCTTTAGCCCCATGCGCAGCGCGATTTCCCGTTGCGTCACAATCTGCGGTTCGTTACGAATACAGACGAGAAGCATCCAGCCATTAAAACCGATGTGGTTGTCTTTAATTTTTTGATCAATCAGCAGACGCAAATTATGCGACGCCAGGTACAACAGGTGTACACGCGATAAAAGCCCGGCATTGTCCATAAGGGATCCTGAAAAAAGCAGAACTGAGGAGTGGTGCCGGGTGCCTCCCGGTAGGCTACGTTTGATCCCGTAGCCTGCGCAGCAATGTTCTTCACGATCAAAAGCGCCCCGCCGCATAGGGGGATTCACCACGTTAATCAGGGCTGTGCGCTAAGCAGATGGACAAGCCTATACTGGGCTAACTATAATGAAAATAGGCATTTCCTTATAAACTCTATAAATATTCATTATGTTTAACCCACAACTTTTACGTTCATTTAGCGCCCTGATTGAGGCCGGATCGTTTACCCGCGCAGCGGATAAACTTGGTATTACCCAGGCGGCGGTCAGCCAGCATATTCGCCAACTGGAACAACAAACCGGCCCGCTGATTTTGCGCGGGAAACGGACGCTGGAGCTAACGCCGCAAGGCAACGCATTACGCGACTATTGCCAGGAGCTGGAACAGGCGGATAAGCGTTTGCAAAATCGTCTGGAAGATAAGGATAAAGCAGGCGGCGAAATCAGCGTGATATGCCCGAGCAGCATCGGGTTGCGCATCTACCCGCTGCTGCTCAATTTGCAGCAGCAGCAGCCCGAGCTGACCATCCGCCTGCGCGTGTCGCCCAATCACTCAGTGATCGCTGAAGTGCTGGCCTGCCGCTACGAGTTAGGGCTGGTTACGCAGCAACCGGATGACACACATCTGACGGCGCATAAATTCACCGAAGAGCCGCTTGAACTGGTGCTTCCGGCTGGCTGTAACGCCGATAGCTGGCAGGATCTGCAAAAGTTGGGGTTTATCAGCCATCCGGATGGACATGCGATGGCGACGCGGCTGCTCAGCCGCCGTTTCCCCGGCAATCCGGGAATGCAAAGCATCCGGGTGAGCGGTTTTATTAACCATATCGGTCTGATACCGGAACCCGTTTCACGCAGGCTGGGCTTTACTGTGTTACCGCGCTATGCGCGGCTGGCCTTTCCGCGCCAGGCGCTGTTGCAGGTTGACAACCATCCGGTCAACGTTGTCGATACGCTGTGGCTGATTCACCGTGCGGAGTGGCCGATAACGCAGCGGGCGGAACAGGCGCTGGCGTGGTTACGCCAGCACCTCAGTGATGAAATCAATGCGCCGCTGACGATTTCTTCAGCCATTTACCGTTAATGCCCTGCACATACTCACCGGGCCGGGCGCGATCCACCAGTTTCTGACCCGCCATCTTCGCCACATCATCAACGGGAATGTTGTTGCTATCGGCCAGTTGCTGGTAGCTTTCGGCACGCGCTTTGTTAATACGATCCACCAGCGCCAGCGTTTCTTTATCGTGGCTTACCGGCGCGATGTAACCGGTTAAGGTTTCCCCCACCCGACCTTGTGAACGGGCTTCATCCAGCGTCAATGCCTGCGCGGTTGTACTGGCGAGGCTCAGCGCCAGCAATGCCATCAGCAGTCGTTTTTTCATCATGATGGCCTCAGAACAGATCGCTGCGTGATTTCAGCAGGGTTTCGACATCTTTATCCACTTTGATGTGGATTTCATGCTCGATCTTCACATTCATATTGATGGTGATCGGCTCTTTCGGTGCCGCCACCTCGATGCGCGGCGTACAACCAGCCAGCAAGGTGGTGATTGCCAGCACCGGCACGGCTATCGGGGTTTTCATTGTTTTTCCTCACACTTTTCGCCCTTCGCACAGCGCGCCTGGGGAAGCGCGGCATGTTGCTCAAGCCATGACTGCAAATTGTCGCCAAAACGTAAACTGCGCCATAAGGTAAAGACGTTTTCCTCATGGGTATAGTTCAAATTCACGGTGCTGCTCTTGCCTTCAACATAACTGGTGCCACGAATGGCAGCCTGCATTTTTAACACGCCAAGATTATCCAGATCTATCTTTGTCCAGGAACGGGAAATTTCCATATAGCGCAACCAGTTGATAGCCGCGCCCGCCGCCATATTGTCGTTCACCACCGCATCGGCAGTATCTTTGTCGATACGCAGCGTCATCGGGCCGGGGTTGTGCAGCCAGCCGTCCTTAATTATCCATTGCGGATTATCCAGCCACAGCGGCAGCGCGCCGTCAAATGGCCCGGAAAGCGCAAACTGCTTCGGATTCACCGCACTGACCAGTTCGCTGGATGAAATATGGTTGATGCGCACCAGCGCCGGATCGTGCTGTGGCATGCGCAACTGCTGCATGGTCACTTTACCGCCGAGCATATCAACGCTGACATCGCTCAGAATGAGCGGGTTTTCTTCGCTCCACGGCCAGGCGCCCTGCAAATCAGCGGTGATATTTTTGGCTGTCACCTGGTTAACAATTTCGCCAATGCGCAGCGATACCGGCCTGCGGGTACCCAGTTGCCAGGCGGCATTGCGGTAGCGGAAAGGCAGTACAAAATCGACACCGCTGATTTCATTATCCGGCGTCCAGACGCTGCCGCTTTTCAGCACGCCGTGCCCGCCAGCTTCAAAACCTTGCCCGGCCGCCGCAGAAAACGCCACCTGAGCGTAGAGCGAGCCATTGAGCAGCTTCATCTTCCAGTCCGGTGGGATCAACGGCTGGAAAACGCTGAGCGACTGGCGCGGCCACCAGGCCTGCCCGCGCAATCTTTCGCCGTCCCAACGGCCATTCACCTGCACAGGGCCGATAGCATTGGCACTCAGGGCACCTTTAAACTGAAAATCGGTGGGATTGGCGCCATCGACGCTGAATTTGAGTTGCGAGGCGGGCAAATGGCTGCCGCCGCTAAAGGTCGTTTGCCCGGCATCCAGCGTCAGTGCGCCGCTGAACTGTGGCTTCGCCTCATCCCGCACCCATTTCACCGGGGCATCCAGCACCAGTCGGGGCGCGCTGATTTGCATGGTGCCGTACTGAAGTTGATCAAAACCGGTTGAAAGATTGGTCAGCGTGATAGTGTTGTCCTGCCACTCACCGTGACCGGCAACGTCCCAGCGCGCGTTCATCGGCGTAAAATGACCATCTCCCCAGTAACGCCAGCGCCACTCGCCATTATCGGGCAAAAAATCCTGCGCCTGACCGTCGAGATGCAGGCGAAAATCGCCCATCACATTCTCGTGCGCGCGGAGAATCGCCTGCAAACGGCCGTCGATGCCCTGCCGGGTCAGTTTTACGCCCGCCAGCGGCCAACGCACCTCATCAATATTCAGTGAATCGATCACCCGCCCGCGCGAACGCAGCAGCGCGCCGGGCGTAAAGGCCAGTTGCGGTTCAGCAAAACTGCCGCTCAGTTGCGCCGGTAATACGGCGTAAAACACCAGATCGCCCTGCTTCGCTTCTCCGGTCAGCTGCAGCGGCATGGCGCTGTCGGTCATGCTTAGCCGCCCCGGACCAATGGTCAGCACGGCGTTGCCTTTACCGGCTTCACCCTGCGTCAGTACGTTCAGCCGACCACTTATCTGCGCCTTATCCAGCCCCTGCTGCCAGTTGTCGATCTTCAGCCCTACGCGCCCGCTCAGCGGAAAACCGGCATACGGCCAGTTCCAGCGGCCATCGCTGATGGCGAGCTGTTCGCCGGTCACCTGCCAGGGTAAGTCGAGCAGCGGATCGTTGCTGTCGCGCGACATAACAATCGTCTGCCCTTCGTTTTCGCGCCACTCCATATCAACATCCACCAGACCGGGTTGCTGTGGCAGCGTGAGCGTACTTTGCATATGGCCATTGACGGGCCATCCATCCGGGACGGCGGGCAGCGTAAATTCACCGCCGAGCGTGAATGGCGGCTGGTTATCAAACAGATGCAGCGCGAGTCGGTTAACATTCAGCACCTGCCCGTGCAGACGGGCGTCAAGCTGCACGCGCTCACCGTTGTAACTCAGTTGCTGAATTTCAGGCGTCAACGCCAGCGACAGTTTGCCGCCCCATGATTGCCACGGCGAGACGGTTAATCGCTCCACCGTAAGCCAGGTGTAAGGCAGCATCGATTGCCATTCGCTCAGCGTTCGCGGCGCAGTTGATGGCGTGTCGTTTGCGGGTAGCTTATTGAGACAGGCGCTATTGATCGTCAACGCGCCCGCGTGTAACTGCCAGCGGCTGGGACGAGTAAGTTCAGCATTCTGCAGCCACGCCAGTTGGCAATCGTCAACCCAGTAACGCAGATCGGGAATTTTCAGTGAATGGCGGGTAAAGCGCGGGCGTTCTTCCAGTGCGATACGCGTACCGGCAGGCAGCCAGACCCCGGCAAGCGTCGGCACCCATTGCGCCAGCGTCATCAGTAACGTTAGCGGCAACAGTATAAATAATAAAACCAGTGCGATGGCGGCTTTGTATTTACCCTTCATGGGTAGTTAATATCCTGATTTATCGTGTGATTAAGCCAGTTATGCCGGATATTGTGACATGTTTAACCGCCCTGTTAAAAGCGTGAGCCGCTTTAATCATAGTCTGGCTGTTGCATTTTCAGTAACAGAGGACGATATTGCTGCGAAATTATTACGCTATAGGTTTAAGGAATGTTCACTAAAGGTTCTCTGATCCGCGGTTGGTTCGCGGGCGCCACCATTTTCACCTGCTTCACGTTTGGTGATTATCTCAGTGCAAATGTGTTTCACGACTCGAAAATCCCATGGATTATCAGCGTGCTGCTGGCTTTTATCATTAACTGGAGCGCTAACAGCACTCTCAAGCAACTGCGCTAATCCTGTCGGCACTGCAGGCAGTTATACTGAGAGCAGACACATTCATCAGGCCTATGATTACCAATAAAATTTGAAGGTTTACATAATAATTTTAAACAGTGATAATGTAGGCAGGAAACCGTTGGAGAAAGCCTTATGAAACTCGCGATATATAGCACAAAGCAATACGATAAAAAGTATTTGCAGCAGGTAAACGAGCACTATGGCTACGATCTTGAATTTTTCGACTTTTTGTTAACGGAAAAGACCGCCAAAACCGCCAACGGCTGTGAAGGGGTCTGTATTTTCGTCAATGATGACGGTAGCCGCCCGGTACTGGAAGAGTTGAAAAAGCTGGGCGTGAAATTTATCGCGCTGCGTTGTGCCGGGTTCAACAACGTCGATCTTGATGCGGCCAAAGAGCTTGGGCTGCAGGTGGTGCGTGTGCCCGCCTACTCACCGGAAGCGGTAGCGGAACATGCGATTGGCATGATGATGACGCTCAACCGTCGTATTCACCGTGCTTATCAGCGTACCCGTGACGCCAACTTCTCGCTCGAAGGTCTGACTGGCTTTACGATGTATGGCAAAACGGCGGGCGTGATTGGCACCGGCAAAATCGGCGTTGCGGCGCTGCGTATCCTGAAGGGGTTCGGTATGCGCCTGCTGGCGTTTGATCCCTACCCGAGCGAGGCCGCGCTGGAACTGGGCGTAGAGTATGTGGATCTTGATACGCTGTTTTCCCAGGCCGACGTTATCTCCCTGCACTGTCCGCTGACGCCGGAAAACTTCCATTTACTGAACCGCACCGCGTTTGAACGCATGAAAGACGGCGTGATGATCATCAACACCAGCCGTGGCGGTCTGATCGATTCGCAGGCGGCGATTGATGCGCTGAAGACGCAGAAAATTGGCGCGCTCGGCATGGACGTGTATGAAAACGAACGCGATCTGTTCTTTGAAGACAAATCCAACGATGTGATTCAGGACGATGTGTTCCGTCGCCTGTCGGCGTGCCATAACGTGCTGTTCACCGGCCACCAGGCGTTTCTGACCGCCGAGGCGTTGACCAGCATTTCTGAGACCACGCTGGAAAACCTGCGCCAGTTGCGTGACGGTGAACGTTGCCCGAACGCGTTGTTCTAAGCGGTTTGTGCGGTTCCCCGGCCAGGGGAGCCGTTTTAAGATTAACGCCCAGTGACACCCAGGTTAACCCTGTTAAAATCCCCGCCCTGAATGGAAAATTCTTAGAGGAAGAGATGAAAAAAATTATCCCCTTAATTGCGTTGAGCGTTGCTCTTTCCGCCTGTGTCAGTTCCCGTACAGATACCCTTAAACCGGAGCAACTGGCTAACCAGCGCTTTGTACTGACTACTTTTAACGGCAAAGCAGTGACGGCATCTGACCAGGGCCCGGCGCCAGAAATCCGTTTCGACAAGGATCTGCGCGTCTCCGGCAAAATGTGCAACGGCTTTATGGGCCAGGGCAAACTCTCTGACGGCGCATTAACCGTCAAGCACATGGGCATGACCATGATGATGTGCGTAGATCCACAGCGTAACGAGCTGGATCATACTATCCAGGCCATGCTGAATAGTGGCGCGCAGATCGATTTGACCGCCGACCAGTTAACGCTGGCAACCGCATCGCAGACGTTGATTTATACCCGCGCGAATAACGCTCAGTAATTACCGCAGCTTCCGGTGGCAAGCGACTGTTCGCTACAGCGTTTGCCATTCGGCAATGCACACATTCCCACCATCGAACCGTCAAGCTGACGCGCGACAGATAACGATCCGCCAATCATTGCGCAATTTGCCTGACCGCTGTTTGACATCGCAGCCTTTATACCTGGTACAACGTGAGCAGCCGTAGCCTGTTGCACAGGTTCACTACTGCAAGCCGACAGCAATAAAACGGCGCACCCTACCCAAAACGCAGAACGCATCTCTTCTCTCCCTTTATTAAAGCGAAACCCAAGCATCATAGGCAGCACAATGCAATACGTCGAGAGCTGAAAGTCATCTTTATGCGCCGCAGAAACATTTTTTTGCTTTTTTATCGCCTGATGCAGGCAATAAATGGGTTTCCCCCGCCCCACCTGACATTTTCTGTCCTCACGGCAAGCCCTTTTCGAAGCCTTCCAGGCTGGCTCCCTGATGGCGGTGGTAGCGGATCCGGTTGTAAGAATTCATGCAGTTGCTCCCGCAGCCTGAAATAAAAAAACCTGCCCAGTGGCAGGTTGCTGATAGCGTGTTTTTATAAACAGGAAGAATTCAACTGTGGATCCTGCGGAAGAATTGCTCAGTCGATTCCCGGACGTGCTCATCAGGGTTCTCGGCAATATCCCCCTCTCCTGAAGAGTGTCGAACGTAGCTACTTTTTTGCCCGTGAAGCAAGGCAGGAGAAGAACCTGCATAGCCTGCAACTGAACAAAATGACAGAAACAGTAGAAACCATGCAGTTCTCAGCGTCTTACTCATCATTCATAATCCGTATGTTGTTGGCATTCAGAAACATAGTGGAGCAATGAAAGTAAAATGCTGTATACAATATTTAAACGTATCCAGGAAGCTATGAACAATTACGTGGATTGAAACGTAATAATAAATCCACACACTACCGGATGCTTAATATTATTAACATTCATGACTGTGTACTGTGAAAAGAAATTATTGTTTACACGTCTGGCCGACAGAATTTAATTGCGCGGTTTTTATTTTGCTCTTATTTAAGAGATAGCCAAACGCTGAAAAAAAATAACCCCGCCAAAGTGGCAGGGCTATCTTATTTAAAACTGGGCCGCCATCGAGGACTCGAACCCCGACCCTACTTACTGATAAAGCAATGCTCTAGCCAGGCTGAGCTAATGGCGGACTGGGAGTGCTATTTAAATTGCGAAAACATTCCCTGCTGACGGGCCTTTTTGCCCATCTTCAATCGTAAATTCTACTTTCTGACCTTCATTCAGCGTTTTAAAACCGCCGCTCTGGATAGCAGAAAAATGCACGAATACGTCTTTGCTGCCATTGTCAGGCGTGATGAAACCAAACCCTTTGGACTCATTAAACCATTTTACTAAACCAGTCATTTTGTTAGACATAAATATTTCCTCAATATACATAGAGCCTTTCGGCGAAAAGGGTTTTCGCACAGAATTAAATTATTAACGATAAGGAGGCTCAAAAAGAAGAATTATCTATAGATAACACTTGTGATGAGGACTGCTTTACTAAACCGCTTTATTACATCTGTGGAACAAACCTACCACTCATTAGTCACACATATCTCAATTTATAGCAAGCTTTATTTAAGATTAATAGCCCACGATGCAAGTGGCGTTACCGGTAAAACAACATCCAATGTTAGAGGGAATTCTGACAATTTCATCGAATATCCCAGCCATCATGGCGCTAAAATTCAACACTATGCTGCTATCTGGCCGTCCCCCCATCTTTACGCCAGGGTTACAGAACGTTTTACGCAAGATTAGCACCAGCAACGTCAAGAGTGCTACTTACGGGAAAATAGCCGGCTGCATTTCAGTGTATTTTTCTGTGATAGTGCGAGGTAGCGGTGTGAGGAAAGCAAAACCTGAGCCCAATCCGCCGGAACGCAACAAATTCATTCACATGATAAATACTGGCCAGGCACATCAGATCAAATATCTCAGTTCTCTGGCTGTTTATACTGGATAAAGGCACGGCAAGCATATCGACCGCTGATACTTAATGCCACATACGCGTATACCAGAGTTACATGGTTTGCTGATGGGCGACAACGTCCAGGGGAACGGGATGAATGAGCACAATGCAGATCAGCCAGACAGACTAAATTAAAAATGGCGTTCTGCTGCACCACATGATGGGAAGCGTCAGCGCTAAAAATTGTTGTAAATCTTATAATTAAGTAATGAGAGCATCCATATGATCACGATTGACGGTAATGGCGCAGTGGCCTCGGTGGCCTTTCGTACCAGTGAAGTTATCGCCATATATCCCATAACGCCCAGTTCAACGATGGCTGAGCAGGCTGATGCCTGGGCCGGTAACGGCCTGAAGAATGTCTGGGGCGACACGCCCCGCGTTGTTGAAATGCAGTCGGAAGCCGGGGCTATTGCAGCCGTCCACGGCGCACTGCAAACCGGGGCACTCTCAACCTCATTTACCTCATCGCAGGGGCTGCTGCTGATGATCCCGACGCTGTACAAACTGGCCGGGCAATTGACGCCCTTTGTACTGCACGTCGCAGCGCGTACCGTGGCTACCCATGCCCTCTCCATTTTTGGCGATCACTCCGATGTGATGGCGGTGCGCCAGACCGGCTGCGCCATGCTCGCTGCGGGTAGCGTGCAGGAAGCGCAGGATTTCGCGTTGATTTCGCACATTGCCACGCTGAAAAGCCGCGTGCCGTTCATTCACTTTTTTGATGGTTTCCGCACCTCGCACGAAATCAACAAGATTACGCCGCTGGCGGACGACACTATCCGCAATCTTCTGCCACAGCAGGAGATTGACGAACACCGCGCCCGCGCGCTGAACCCGGAGCATCCGGTCATTCGCGGCACATCGGCTAACCCGGACACTTACTTTCAGTCCCGTGAGGCGACCAACCCGTGGTACAACGCGGTTTACGCTCACGTCGAACAGGCAATGAACGACTTTGCCGAAGCCACCGGGCGCAGCTACAAACCGTTCGAATACTATGGCCATCCGCAGGCCGATCGCGTGATGGTGCTGATGGGTTCAGCGATAGGTACCTGCGAAGAGGTGGTGGATGAATTGCTGACGCGCGGCGAGAAAGTCGGCGTGCTGAAAGTTCGCCTCTATCGCCCGTTCAGCGCCGCGCATCTGCTGGCGGTCTTGCCGGAAAGTGCGCGCACTGTTGCCGTGCTCGATCGCACCAAAGAGCCGGGCGCGCTGGCGGAACCGCTTTATCTTGATGTGATGACGGCACTGGCGGAAGCCTTTAATCATGGCGAACGGGAAACCCTGCCGCGTGTGATTGGTGGGCGCTATGGTTTATCGTCCAAAGAGTTTGGCCCGGAATGCGTGCTGGCGGTGTTTAACGAGCTGCGCGCCGCAAAACCTAAACCGCGTTTTACTGTCGGTATCTACGACGACGTGACCAACCTCTCGCTGCCGCTGCCGGAAAACACCCTACCGTCGCACGCGAAACTGGAAGCGCTATTTTACGGGCTGGGCAGCGATGGCAGCGTCTCGGCGACCAAAAACAATATCAAAATTATTGGTAACTCCACGCCGTGGTATGCGCAGGGTTATTTTGTCTATGACTCGAAAAAAGCGGGCGGCCTGACGGTTTCGCATTTGCGCGTCAGCGAAAGACCTATCAACTCTGCCTATCTGGTGTCGCAGGCGGATTTTGTTGGTTGCCATCAGTTGCAGTTTATCGATAAATACCAGATGGCTGAACGGCTGAAACCGGGCGGTATTTTCCTGCTCAATACGCCCTACAGCGCAGAGGAAGTGTGGTCGCGCCTGCCGCAGGAAGTTCAGGCGGTGCTGAATCAGAAAAAAGCCCGTTTCTTTGTGGTCAACGCGGCGAAAATCGCCCGCGAATGCAGCCTCGGCGCACGTATTAACACCGTAATGCAGATGGCGTTCTTCCATCTGACCAAGGTATTGCCGGGCGACGGCGCGCTGGCTGAATTGCAGGGCGCAATCGCCAAAAGCTACAGCAGCAAAGGCCAGGAGCTGGTTGAGCGCAACTGGCAGGCGCTGGCGCTGGCGCGTGAATCACTGTTCGAAGTACCGCTGGAGCCTGTTAACCCGCAGAGCGCGCACCGCCCGCCGGTGGTTTCCGATGCGGCGCCGGATTTTGTCAAAACCGTCACCGCCGCTATGCTGGCGGGCCTTGGCGATGCGCTGCCGGTCTCCGCCCTGCCCCCGGACGGCACCTGGCCGGTCGGCACCACCCGCTGGGAGAAACGCAATATCGCGGAAGAGATCCCGATCTGGAAAGAAGATCTCTGTACCCAGTGTAACCACTGTGTTGCTGCCTGCCCGCATTCGGCGATCCGCGCGAAAGTGGTCTCTCCGGCGGCAATGGAAGAGGCTCCCGCTACGCTCCATTCACTGGATGTGAAATCGCGCGATATGCGCGGGCAGAAATATGTCTTGCAGGTCGCGCCGGAAGATTGCACCGGCTGTAACCTGTGCGTTGAAGTCTGCCCGGCAAAAGATCGTCAGAACCCGGACATCAAGGCCATCAATATGATGTCGCGCCTTGAACATGTGGAAGAAGAGAAAGTGAATTATGACTTCTTCCTTGGCCTGCCGGAGATCGACCGCAGCACGCTGGAACGCATTGATATCCGTACTTCGCAACTGATCACCCCGCTGTTTGAATATTCCGGTGCCTGTTCCGGCTGCGGTGAAACGCCGTACATCAAACTCCTGACCCAGTTATATGGCGACCGGATGATGATTGCCAACGCTACCGGCTGTTCCTCCATTTATGGCGGTAATCTGCCTTCAACGCCGTATACCACAGACGCCAACGGGCGCGGTCCGGCCTGGGCGAACTCGCTGTTTGAAGATAACGCCGAGTTTGGCCTCGGCTTCCGTCTCAGCGTCGATCAGCACCGCCAGCGTGTGATGCGTCTGGTGAATCAATTTGCCGACCATATTCCGGCAGAACTGCTTGCCGCACTTCATCAGGAGGCCACGCCGGACGTTCGCCGGGAACAGGTTGCCGCACTGCGCAACGCGCTGGCCAATGTTGAGGGTGCGCAGCAACTTCTGACCGATGCCGATGCGCTGGTTGAGAAATCGATCTGGTTGATTGGCGGCGATGGCTGGGCCTACGACATTGGTTTCGGCGGGCTGGATCATGTGATGAGCCTGAGCGAAAACGTCAATATTCTGGTGCTCGATACCCAGTGCTACTCCAACACCGGCGGTCAGGCATCAAAAGCCACGCCACTGGGCGCGGTGACTAAATTTGGCGAACACGGTAAACGTAAAGCGCGCAAAGATCTGGGCGTCAGCATGATGATGTACGGACATGTTTATGTGGCGCAGATTTCCCTTGGCGCACAGTTGAACCAGACGGTGAAAGCTATTCAGGAAGCGGAAGCCTATCCGGGGCCATCGCTGATCATCGCTTACAGCCCGTGCGAAGAGCATGGCTACGACCTGGCGCTGAGCCACGATCAAATGCGTCAACTGACCGCCACCGGTTTCTGGCCGCTTTACCGTTACGATCCCCGCCGCGAAGAGGAAGGCAAAATCCCGCTGGCGCTGGATTCACGTCCGCCGTCTGACGCGCTGGCGGAAACCCTGCTCAATGAGCAGCGCTTCCGTCGTCTGAATGCGCAGCAGCCGGAAGTGGCAGAGCAACTGTGGAAAGATGCCGCCGCCGACCTGCAAAAACGCTATGACTTCCTCGCGCAACTGGCCGGAAAAGCAGAGAAAAACCCGACAGAATAAGCGAACTGCCTAAAAAGCCACCGGTTAGCGCCGGTGGCTTTTTTAACGCACGGATTTCGCATGACACCATCTGCAAGCTGCGTTAATAATCAGTTTTCCCGGGCGGCAAGGAGCGAACAGCATGCGACATCATCCCGTAACCTCATCACGAATTTCATCCATTGGTTATGACAGTCGCAGCCTCACGCTCGAAATCTGTTTTCACGATAAAAGCATTTATCAGTATCAGAACGTTCCGGAGCGGATCTTCACGGTGTTTCTGACCGTCGTTTCGAAAGGTCGCTTTTACGATGGTGTGGTCAAAGGAAAATTCCGCGAAAAAAAAGTCGCCTGAACAGGTAGCTGCCCGCCGTTCTTATAATCTGCCAGGATAAGGTTTTTCACCCTTATTACGGAAACCGCAATGTCAAAAAACAGCCCCTCCACGCCCTATTACGCCGTGATTTTTACCTCCGTGCGCACAGCGGTTGATGACGGTTATGGCGCAATGTCCGATCGTATGATGGAACTGGCGGTTAACCAGCCGGGTTTTCTCGGTGTCGATTCTGCCCGTGAGGAAGTGGGAATTACCGTCTCATACTGGGATTCACTTGACGCGATTAAAAACTGGAAAGCCAATGCGGAGCACGTAATGGCGCAGAAAACCGGACGGGAAAAGTGGTATCACTCCTTCACCACGCGCATTTGCAAGGTTGAAAAAGAGTATTCGTTTGCTGCGCCGCAGGAATAATCCATCGATTTTACTGCCCGACAACATGCCGGAGTGAAAAAACTGCCGGCGTTGCGGGCATGGGCGGTGGGGATATTTTTCGGTAACAGCCGCTTATTTATAAACCACAAGCAGGCACACGCACTGACTCAATCAGTGCTGAAAAACTTGCCAGCGAACACATTCCCTGCGCATTTTTTTCGTTGCATGCCGTGAGCTTCAGATCCACTTTACCGGGGGGATTTTCCAGCGATAAAGGCTGCATTTCTCGCATCTCCTGCAGTGTCTGATAAACAAACGAAACCTGAATCCAGTCGCTATTATCACTGAGCCGTTTCCATCTTTCGAAAACCAGCTCACCGCCTGGCGGAGTATTATCGGGCTGCGCGGGAAGCGACCAGTTAAGACCTAATGCCCCGCTAATATTAGCCAGATTGGTATCGTGCCCGGCAATAAATAACAAAGAAACCGGCAAGTTAATGCCATAGCTATTTTCGGCTGCCCCTTTCGTTTCCAGCGCAGTGCGAATCAAATCAAGTAAGGGCGTTGCCCTGCTACGCGCCACTTCCGGCGTTCTTTGCAAAAGGTCAAACTGCGCGTTATGCAGACTTAATAACTCGCCCCATTCTTTCTCCCCCGCTATCCGTCCCCAGGCCACTTGTGGCATACCCTGAGCCTGCTGGAGCAGAAATATCTCTGTCAGCGTTGAAGAAAGCCCCCATGCGCCGGTTAACGAAGCATTATCCGGTGTGACGTTGAGTTTTGCGGGTAAGGCTCCGGTTAATGAGCAATGATTATTCTGCCCGGTTGATTTACATTTTTCTGACTGAGAGAAATTTAACACCTTTTCCAGGGCCTGAAACGCAGGTTGGTATTGTTGTGTGTAGTGCCCAATATCGCCTCCGGCCCGGTTCAGAATCGCCTCTTTCACCTTGACGGTGTTGAATGAACATTTATCCGTTTTTATCGGGTTAAAAACAGGATCAGTTCGGGTCTGTTGTTGATAATGCACCGGGATATGGCACTCTGGCGCGAACCCGGCAAGAAATGCTTCACCGGTTTTACGCGTTCGTTGATCCGTATCGGCAATGACAGCAACCTGAGCAAACGGACAAGTTTTATCACCTTGCAGACCTTTCCCTGACAGCCTTAGACGCTGATACTTCCCCAACTCAGAAATAAGCTGCCCTCCACGCGGCGTCAGCCAGCCTAAAGGCACGTCCCATTGCGGCCACTGATCAGGTGTGACGTCGTGCATAAGTGCGGTGGATTTTGTCGGTGCCCTTACGCCATGGCGGCTGAGGATAACCACGCGCTCCAGCGTCATTTCGCTCTTTCCCGAAGCAAGCACTGGAACCGAACCGAATATCAGCGTTAAAAAAATGAAACGAACAATCAAGGTGTTCACTGCTTACATCTCCCTTGCTGTTAATAGATAACAGGATATTTCTCCCTGCCAGGACGATACAGGTTTGAGGAAGATCCTACGGACAGAAGACAGTAAAATGCATGATGTTTATATTCAGCGAACCAACAAAAGCGAACGAAAACCACACTATTCTTTATCCTGTGCAGGGGCAAGATGAAATGCGCTCGTAAAACACGCTGGCATTCGTCGCCGGAATCCGTACCATACGCGCATACTTTTGCCTGCTGGCTTTTGAGTGCCGGCGCTAATCTGTATTTTATTGCCAGCCGGATGGGGCATAAAAACGCGCAAATGGCTTATGGAGCATGGACAGAGGTAATGAACCAGGATCGTGCTATCACGGGGAATGATCGGTTTTCCCTTGTGGATTTGGTTTGCCCACGTCGTGCTCCCGACGCTTCCAGAGAAAAGAAATAATGACCGAGAAACAAGAGATTACAAAGAAAGAGCAGTACAACCTCAACAAACTGCAAAAACGTCTGCGTCGTAACGTCGGCGAAGCCATTGCCGACTTCAATATGATTGAAGAAGGCGACCGCATTATGGTCTGCCTTTCCGGCGGCAAAGACAGCTACACGATGCTGGAAATTCTGCGCAACCTGCAACAGAGCGCGCCGGTCAATTTTTCGCTGGTGGCAGTCAACCTCGACCAGAAACAACCGGGTTTCCCGGAGCATATTCTGCCGCAGTATCTGGATTCGCTCGGCGTTGAGTACAAAATTGTGGAAGAGAACACTTACGGCATCGTGAAAGAGAAGATCCCGGAAGGCAAAACCACCTGTTCTCTCTGTTCTCGCCTGCGTCGTGGAATTCTCTATCGTACGGCGAGTGAACTGGGCGCGACCAAAATTGCGCTGGGCCACCACCGCGATGACATTCTGCAGACGCTGTTTTTGAATATGTTCTACGGCGGGAAAATGAAAGGCATGCCGGCGAAGCTGATGAGCGATGACGGCAAACACATTGTGATCCGCCCGCTGGCTTACTGCCGCGAAAAAGATATTGAGCGTTTTTCACAAGCGAAAGGTTTCCCGATCATTCCGTGCAACCTGTGTGGCTCGCAGCCGAACCTGCAACGCCAGGTGATTGCCGATATGCTGCGTGACTGGGACAAACGTTATCCGGGGCGCATCGAAACCATGTTCAGCGCCATGCAGAACGTGGTGCCGTCGCATCTCAGCGACATCAATCTGTTTGATTTCAAAGGCATTACGCACGGTTCGGAAGTGGTCAACGGCGGCGATCTGGCGTTTGACCGCGAAGAGATCCCGTTACAGCCGGCTGGCTGGCAGCCGGAAGAAGATGACGCGCAGCTCGATGAACTGCGTCTTAACGTCATTGAAGTAAAATAAATCACCGCCTCTCTGCTGCGTGCAGAGAGGCGAGTTTTACAACAGCCGTACGCGGCAGCTTTTGCCTTTAATCTTCCCGTTCTGTAACTGCTTCCACGCCTGACGCGCCACGCTCTGGCGAACAGCCACATACACATGCGACGGATGTACGGTGATTTTACCGATGTCTGCGCCATCCAGCCCCATATCGCCAGTCAGCGCGCCCAGCACATCGCCGGGACGCATTTTGGCTTTTTTACCGCCATCGATACACAGCGTGGCCATTTCCGCTTCCAGCGGCACCACTTTGACGTTAGCCGGTGCGTTGCACCAGTTCAGCTTCAGTTGCAGCATTTCCGCGAGAATGTTGGCGCGCTGCGCCTCTTCCGGCGCACAGAAACTGATTGCCAGGCCGCTATTACCCGCGCGCGCAGTGCGTCCGATACGGTGCACGTGCACTTCCGGATCCCACGCCAGCTCGTAGTTCACCACCAGCTCCAGCGATTTAATGTCGAGACCGCGCGCCGCGACATCGGTCGCCACCAGCACGCGCGCGCTGCCGTTGGCAAAACGCACCAGCGTTTGATCGCGGTCGCGCTGTTCCAGATCGCCATGCAGCGCCAGTGCGTTCTGCCCTGCAGCGTTCAGCGCATCACACACTTCCTGGCAATCTTTTTTGGTATTACAGAACACCACGCAGGAAGCCGGACGGTGCTCGCTTAAGAGCTTTTGCAACAGTGCGGCTTTGCCCTGACGGGAAACCTCAAAGAACTGCTGTTCAACGGCGGGCAGCGCATCGACGCTATCAATTTCAATGGTTTCCGGGTCGCGCTGGACGCGGCCGCTAATGGCGGCAATCGCTTCCGGCCAGGTGGCTGAAAACAGCAGGGTCTGCCGCGAGGCCGGAGCAAAACGGATAACGTCATCAATCGCCTCGCTGAATCCCATGTCGAGCATGCGATCGGCTTCATCCATGACCAGCGTTTGCAGGCTATCCAGGGTAACGGTGTTTTTTTGCAGGTGATCGAGCAAACGCCCCGGCGTGGCAACAATAATGTGCGGCGCATGCTGTAATGAATCGCGCTGCGCGCCAAAAGGCTGGCCGCCGCAGAGGGTCAGCACTTTGATATTGGGCATATAGCGCGCCAGACGGCGTAACTCGCTGGCGACCTGATCGGCCAGCTCACGCGTCGGGCATAAAATCAGCGACTGCGTCTGAAAACGGCTGGCATCAATATGTTGCAATAAGCCCAGCCCGAATGCTGCCGTTTTGCCACTGCCTGTTTTTGCCTGCACGCGGACATCTTTTCCGGCGAGAATGGCAGGCAGCGCAGCGGCCTGGACGGGAGTCATAGAGAGATAGCCCAGATCGTTAAGATTCTCGATCTGGGCGGCGGGCAAAGCATTTAAGGTTGAAAAAGCGGTCACAATAAAGTCTCGCGATAAAAGGGCTGAGATCAGCAGGCGCGTATCCTCTCAGATCTGCCCTGTTTACGCGACATCTTAATGGGTTCTTCATCCGGCGGCGGGTCCGGCATCGGTTGCGGATGTGGAATGGGATCGGGAATCGGGATTGGATCGGTCGGAACCGGATCGCTGGGATATGAGGAATTGCGTGTATTCATCATCGCCTCCTTTACGTGAGATACCTGTTAAGGGTAGACGCAGGTAAAAAAGAGGCAAAAAAAAGCCGACTCATTAAGTCGGCGTCGTACGAATCAATTGTGCTATGCAGTAATTCAAAAAAGGAAGTAAGACAATATGGAGCGCAACGCCCATCGCTTGACGTTGCATTCACCTGCGAGAGAAATATTGCCCTGAATAGGTATTGTGTTTATTGACCTCGCTCAAACTATCTGGCGTTTTTATGTTCAAAAAATGTTAAAAAAGTGAAATTTTACAGCCAGTTACTACGATGCAACCACCAGGTAACACCGCCGATCAGTACCACCAACATCACACAGAAGATCGAAAAGCCGAATTGCCAGCCGCCTCCCGGAATGCCGCCCAGATTGACGCCAAACAAGCCGGTAAGAAAGGTACTCGGCAGAAAAACCATTGCCATCAATGACATGGTATAAGTGCGTCGCGCCAGCGACTCCTGCATCACCTGCGTAATCTCATCCGTCATCACTGCCGTACGGGCAATGCAGGCATCGATCTCATCCAGGCCGCGCCCGAGGCGATCGGCGATATCCTGCATCCGACGGCGTTGATCGTCGCTCATCCACGCCAGACGTTCACTGGCCAGCCGGGAAAAAACATCGCGCTGCGGCGCCATATAGCGGCGCATAACAATTAACTGTTTGCGCAGCAACGCCAGAATTCCCCGTGGCGGAATTTGCTGATCGAGCAGGTTATCTTCCAGATCGATAATCCTGTCGTGCAACGATTCAATAAATTCGCTGGCGTGATCGGTCAACGCATCGCAAACATCCACCAGCCAGCCGCCGCTATCCGTCGGACCGGAGCCCTCTTCCAGATCCCTGACCACATCATCCATCGCCATGACCTTCCGCTGACGCGTGGAGACAATCATCCGCGAATCCATGCATAACCGCACGGCCACGAGCTGGTCGGGGCGTTCATCGGTGCTGCCGTTAATACAGCGCAGCGTAATTAACGTTCCCTCGCCCAGCCGGTTTACGCGTGGGCGCGTACTTTCGCCGGAAAGCGCATCACGCGCGCTGTTCGGCAGCAACGGCGTTGAGGCCAGCCACTGCGCGCTCTCCTGATTGGTGTAATTCAGATGCACCCAGCACGGTGTTTGTTCAGTAATAATGTCATCATCTTCGAGCGGCTTAACGCCGCCTTTTCCATCCAGCCGCCACGCAAAAACCGCATCCGGGACATTCACCCCGGAGCCTTTTAGTACTTCCACAGCGCCTCCAAAATCAGCAAGGTATTGCTGTCAGTCTAGCCGGATGAGAATCTTAAGCAATCATCACGCTGAATTTGTTAACAAATTCATGCAAACTGCAAATAAAAAACCCGGTTTCCCGGGCCTTGTTGCTCAGTGCGAATATCTTCAGAAAGAGTGCCAGTAATTTTCCTGATTACGCAAAACCGGCGTTTTAGCGCGCTGGTGCTTTTTTTCTGGCGACAATACGGTCTGTGCTGTCGGAACGCCCTCGATCAGACGGAATTTACCGGTCCGTTTTTGTAACTCCTCGACCTGATGTTTCAGCACGTCAGAGGAACCGGCAAGTTCATCAACCGTGGTGACGTTGCTCTGTGTCACTTTTTCCAGCTCCGCCAACGCCAGGGTGATCTGCGAAATACCTTTTTCCTGTTGCAGCGTCGTGACGGCAATTTCATCCATCAACTTACTGACCACGCTCGCGCCGGAAACAATATCGTGCATGTTTTGTTCTGCTTCGTTCACCACTGTCGCGCCCTGCGTCACGTTATCTGTCGTTTCAGCAATCAGGGATTTGATATTTTTCGCCGCCTCAGCGCTGCGATGCGCAAGGCTACGCACCTCACCGGCCACTACGGAGAACCCCTTCCCGTGATCGCCTGCACGCGCCGCCTCTACCGCCGCATTGAGCGCCAGAATATTGGTCTGGAAAGCGATACCGTCAATAATCGAAATAATCTCCGTCATCTGGTTGGCGCATTCGGTAATTGACTGCATATTTTTCGCGACCTGCCCCATTAAATCGCCGCCTTTTAACGCACTGCTTGTCGCATCTTTCGCACGGATGCTGGCGATGCGCGTATTGTCGGCATTATTTTTGGTGGTGGAAGCCATCTGTTCCATGCTGGAGGCGGTCTGTACCAGCGCAGCGGATTGCTCCTCGGTTTTAACGGAGAGGTCAGCACTGCGCGTGGCCAGTTCAGCGGAAAGATCGAGGGCAGAATCCGAAGAGGCACGAATTTCTCTGACTAAGGTAGCGATGCTGGCAGAAAGTGAGTTGATTCCGGGTATTAAGCGACCGGCGCAGTTATTTCCAAATTTAGGAATAACAATAGAAAGATTTCCCGAGGTTACCTCTTCTATGCTTTTTTTAACGGTATTAATCGGCGTCACTAAATATTGCGTCATATACAGCCAAAGTAATGCGAGCGAAGTTATGGAAACAACTGAGGTGGTCATAATCAGGGGAGCATTTTTTGAGAGAGTGATCACTAAAGCTTCCATGAGAATAAAAGAAGAGAGCAAAAATAAAATAATAAAAGTCCTAACACTAATATGTCTTAACATAGTGACACCCACCAAACAGCGGAAGAAGGTAAGATCGTTATAGCATTCGAAATATACTTTTACACGGCGAAATTGATACTGCGCAATGTTCACGGCTAAATGATATTAATTTAGATTAAGTTATGACATTCATCTAAATACTAATCACAACCACAACATAAGCAGCCTGATAACTCGCTGAAAACGGAATTCACCTCCCAAATATATCATATAAAACCAGAGTCACTCAGTGAGTCTCTCAGCATATTTTTCCTTACTTTAATTTTAGCCTCGCTTAAATCATCCACTTTTTTTTAAGTTCCTGCCATTAATGTCGATAAATAAAAGATGCTCCATCTTTATTAATTTGTCCTTGCAAAAATAAACTCAGCGCAACCATTAAATTCATCAGGTTAGTTGCTAAAATTAGTGCCAGGATTACATATCAACTCTTTTGCCTGCGTGGATGACATATGCTTTATGTTTCGTGGGACCCTATTCTGGTCGGCATCTCTTTTTTGGTGGCATTCATTGCCTCATTTGTCGCACTGGATAGTGCAGGTAAAGTGCTGAACTCCGAACCGCGTAGCGCCCTGTTCTGGCGGATTTCTGGTGGAGCCACATTGGGTATGGGCATCTGGTCAATGCATTTTGTCGGTATGCTGGCGATGAAAATGCCGGTAATGGTGCATTATGATCTTGAATTAACCATCCTCTCATTTGTTATTGCTTTACTGGCCTCCATGCTGTCGCTCAATATCGCCGTCAGCGGCCATACCTTGCCGACAAGACGCCTGATTTTCGCCACTCTCGTCCTCGGCAGCGGCGTGGTGTCGATGCATTATATCGGCATGGCGGCAATGATGAGTTTCGTCAGCATTTACTGGAACATCCCGCTGGTGGCGCTGTCGCTGGTGATTGCCATTGCCAGCGCCTGGGTCGCGCTGTGGCTGGCGTTCAGCCTGCGGCAAAATACGCACGGCGTCTTTATTAATCGCGTTTTTGCCTCGCTGGTGATGGGCATTGCCATTTGCGCCATGCACTATACCGGCATGAGCGCCGCAACCTTCAGTAATGATGGCCTCGGCATTATCGTGCGTAGCGATGCGATACATATCATGAGCCGCGGCGTCGGTGAGCAAGGACTGTCGCTGTGGGTCGCCACTACGACGCTGGTGATTTTTGGCATCATGCTGTTTATCTCGATGATCGATTCACAATTGCGAACAGCACGCCTGACCGACAGTCTGCGCCAGTTAAACCTGCAACTGGAGAAACAGGCGCATTATGATCCCCTCACCGGCCTGGCGAACCGTATTCAGCTCGATATTTTGCTGGATTCCTGCCTGAATCGCGCAGCAGAAGAGCAGACAACCTTCGCGCTGATTTATATGGATCTTGATCGCTTCAAGCTGGTAAATGATGCCTGGGGGCACCATATTGGCGACCGGCTGCTGGTGGCGGTGGCAGAACGGCTTTCAGCCTGCATTAATGACAAAATGTCGCTGGCCAGGCTCGGCGGCGACGAATTTACGCTGCTGGTGCCGCAGACCAGCGAGGAAGAAGTTGACGCCCTGATCCGCCGCCTGATCGCCACCATTCAGCATCCTTTTTATGAATTAAGTCATGTCATCAATGTATCGCTTAGTGCCGGGGTGAGTTTTTATCCGGAGCACGGCGAAAACGCCCATGAGCTGAAGCTGAAAGCCGACACCGCCATGTACAGCGTTAAGCAGGAAGGTCGCAACGGTTGGGCGATTTATCACACCGGAATGGCGCAGAAAACCGCCGATGCACCGCAGTTCTTGCAGGATTTGTCGCAGGCGCTGACGCGCAATCAGTTTGAACTCTGGTATCAACCGCAATATACCGCGCCCGAACAAACCCTTGCCGGATTCGAAGCCCTGCTGCGCTGGCGTCACCCGCAGCAGGGGGTTTTGCTGCCGGCAACGTTTCTGCCGATGCTGGAAAAAACCGGGTTGATTATCTCTGTTGGTCAATGGGTGATTGAATCTGCCTGTCGCCAGTTACATTACTGGAATACACAGGGTTTTCCCCACCTGACCCTGGCGATCAATCTCTCGCCCAGCCAGTTTGAACAGCATGATATTTATGAACAGGTCACTGATGCCTTGACCCGTTATCATGTCGACCCGACCCGCCTGACGCTGGAAATCACCGAGAACGCCGCGCTGAAAAACCTTGAGCGTAGCGTTCATCTGCTGACCCAGTTTGCGCAGTTGGGGATCACGGTGGCGATTGATGATTTTGGTACCGGCTATTCTAATATGCTGATGCTGAAAAAATTGCCTGCCACTGAACTCAAAATTGATAAAAGTTTTGTGAAAGATATTCGCGAAAATAGCCGCAACGTGAAAATCGTCTCGACGATAATCGACATTGCCCACTCGATGAATATGCGTGTGGTCGCCGAAGGAATTGAAACGGCAGAACAGCATGCGCTGCTCACCAATATGGGCTGTGCTTTTTTACAGGGTTTCCTGTTTGCCTGTCCACAACCCGTCGAGAAGATTTCAGCGCTGCTTAAACATAAACCTTTCGCGTTGTCACTGGAATGTTCAGAGCCGTCACAAAAAAAACCTGCATAAGGCTCTACATTTCATGTGTGTTGCAATAAAGTTAGTACATTGCCGCAACGTCTGGCCAGCGGCGACATTGCAACCTGCGCGATAAGTGGAGTAGCCATGCTTAAATATCACCTGGATGCGCTGAATGTCCTCTCCACGCCGGTTTGGGTGGTCGCCCCTGACACGGAAACGTTGCTATTTTCTAACACTCAGGCGCAGAAGCTGGCTGCGGGTCGTTCATTGCGTGAAATGCGCAGTGGCCTCTTTTCTGCCGTTGCGCAGATCAGCCTCTCAATGTATTTACCCTGCCTGCAAAATCACGAAGATGTGGTCGAAATCTGGAGTATTTGCCCTTCCGGTGAAGAGAGTACGATCAGTTGCCGCGCCGTGCTGCGCGAATTTGAAACTGTCGGTGAAGTGCTCATTTTCGAAGGCATTTCCGGTGGTGCCGCTGCCGCCGCATTAAAGGCCAGCCACTCCTCCTCTTACCAGCCGCGTAAGCAAGGGTTCTATGCCCGTTTTTTCTATACCACGTCAGCCCCAATGCTGCTTATCGATCCCGTCCGCGATGGCCTGATCGTGGATGCTAATCTCGCTGCCCTGCGTTTTTATGGTTACGATCATGAAGAGATGTGCAAGATGCATACATGGGAAATTAACACTATGGGGCGCAACGTCTTGCCGGTGATGTCAGAAATCGCCAGGCTGCCCGGTGGACATAAGCCGCTCGATTTTATCCATCAGTTGGCCGATGGCTCAACGCGGCATGTACAAACTTACGCCGGGCCAATTGAGATATACGGCGAACGGCTGATGTTATGCATTATTCATGATATTACCGAACAGAAGCGGCTTGAGCAGGAGCTGGAATACGCTGCGCACCGCGATGCTCTTACCGGGCTTTTGAACCGCCGTCAGTTTTATCACCTGACAGATCATGTTCTGCCGACCGTGCTCGACTTTTGCGTCTTGCTGGTCGATGCGGATTATTTCAAACATATTAACGATCAATTCGGTCATCAGTGCGGGGACGAAGTGCTGATCGAACTTGCACGTACGCTGGAAGCCAACAGCCGCAGTGGTGATTATGTCTTTCGCTGGGGCGGCGAAGAATTTTTACTGTTGTTGCCGCATACCCGCATAGATACCGCGCTGGACGTGGCGGAAGCCATCCGCCAGGCGGTAGTGAACATCGCCACGCCCGGTCTGCCTGGCTTTACCGTCAGTATTGGCGTCGCGCGCCATTTGCAAAATGAAAGCCTTGATGCCCTGTTCCGTCGCGTTGATGAAGCGCTTTATCGCGCAAAAAATAACGGTCGTAACCAGGTGCTTGCCGCCTGAATGGAGGCAAAAAAAAGCGCCCGCTTTCGGGCGCTGTGGCGTTATTACGGTATTAATGAATGCCCAACCGCCAGGCAAAATCGATCTCTTCTTTCAATTCTGTATGCGAAAGGGTCAGCAGATCCGCAAACTCCAGCCGGAGTCGTTTGAGTTTTTTGAGGTACTCGGCCGGTGTCATCGCGCTGCGATCGCGACGCAGATATTCGATAGCCAGTTGGGTTGGGTCTAATTCAGTCTCCATAACGTCCTCTGCGGTTGTAAACACTCTTCTATTATACCACCGAATACTGTCTGTTTTTTGACCACAATCGTAAAAGAGTTGGGTTTACTCGCGGAAAATGCCGCTCCGGACGACCATACAAAAAAAGGGGTTGCGCCACTAAATGATAAAGATTATCTTTCTCAATACTGAATAGTTGAGTTAAACACTCAGGTATTCGGTACGACATTGCTCACATTGCTTCCAGTATTTTTCGCCCGCTCAATGTAGCGGGCTTTTTTTTGCCCCTGCCCGAGAATGGTCATTCACATTCCCGCAACGCTCCTTATTTCCTCCATTGTCCCTTCACATTCCTTAAGTAAAATTCTTAACACTCCTGCTAAGACAGGAATCATTCCGTAATCAATGAGTTTCCCCTTACTTCCCGTGACGTAAGGGGATTTTTTTATTAATGTTTAATAATGTATAACGTGCGGCTGTATGCCACATCTTCCGGGTTGTTAATCGGATATCCCTTCAGCCATGGCTTAATCAAGCGCCCATTGGTGTACTGATAAATCGGCGCAATCGGCGCTTTTTCAGCAATAAGATGTTCCGCCGCGTTGTAGTCCACGTTACGCGCTTTGGCGCTGGTTTCCTGCGCCGCCTGTGCAATCACTTTGTCATAGCTTTCATCACTGAAGCGCGAAATATTGCTGCTGCTTCCGGATGTCAGTATCGACAGGAACGTGGACGGTTCGTTGTAATCTCCCACCCATGACGCGCGGATCACATCAAAATTGCCGCTGTTGCGGCTGTCGATATAGGTTTTCCACTCCTGGTTTTGCAGCGTCACATCCGCGCCCAGACTCTGTCGCCACATTGAGGCCACCGCAATGGCAATCTTCTGGTGACTTTCCGAGCTGTTATACAGCAACCGGAGTTTAAGCGGCCGCTGCGGGCCGTAACCTGCCGCCTGCAACAGCGTCTTCGCCTGCGCGTTCAGTTCTGCCTGGCTCATCGATTCAAACTGTGAACGTTCCGGGGTGAAACCTGCCGTCACGTCCGGCGTTAAACGCCATGCGGGTTTCTCGCCGGTGCCCAGCACTTTTTGCGCGATCACCCGACGGTCGATCGTCATACTCAGCGCCAGACGCACGCGGGGATCGGACGTTGGACCTTTTTGCGTATTAAATGCGTAGTAATAGGTGCCCAGTTGCGGCGGCGTGTAGACCTGCCCCGGGATATCTTTCAACAATTTCTGGTAGAGGTTTTTCGGGAAAGATTCGGTAATGTCGACGCCATTCGCCAGATAACGTTTGGTGGCAGCGGACTCCTGGTTGATGGGCATAAACGTCACCTGGTTGATCACGGTTTTGCCGTCATCCCAGTAGTGCTTGTTGCGGCTGAGCACCAGCTTTTCGTTTACCACACGATCGCTCAGCACAAACGCGCCGTTACCGACCAGATGCCCCGGACGCGTCCAGTCTGCGCCGCTTTCAACGTTCGCTTTTTGTACCGGATAGAGCGCGAAGCTGGCCGCAAGACTCGGGAACCACGGTACGGGACGGGAAAGTTGCACCCGCAACGTGCGCGCGTCCACCGCGCTGACGCCGAGCTTATCCGGCGTCGCTTTACCCTCGGTAATCTCCTGCGCATTAGCCAGCCCGGCCAGCGCCGCAAAGCTGGCAAAAGGCGAGGTCATTTTCGGATCCACCAGACGCTGCCAGCTATAAACGAAATCCTCTGCGGTTATCGGCGAACCATCAGACCAGCGGGCGTTGTCGCGCAGGGTAAAAATCCAGATGCGATTATCATTGCTCTGCCATTTGCTGGCGACGCCGGGAATAATGTTGCCCTTCTCGTCCTGATTCACCAGACCTTCAAACAGGTCGCGCAGCACCTGAATCTCCGGCAGGCCAACGGCTTTCGCTGGATCCAGCGAGGCGGGTTCGTCTTTCAGATGACGCACAACTTCCTGCGTTGCCGCCAGTTGCGTGCCTGGAGGAACGTCAGCAGCAAACGATACAGAAGAAAAACCGCACAGCCAGAGCGCGCAGCACAGCGTGGAAACTCGATGCGTCATGGGATCCCCTTTTGATGTGTCATTTCCCGGCAATAGAAGTGTAATTATTTGTTTTAACATAGCGGAATGCAAACCTGGTCAGTCAAAAAATTGATGATGGACAGTAATTTACCCTGCGTGGCAAGATTTGCGTCACACCGATTTTTGCTCAACACTTGCTGTAAGCAAACGCCAGAACAGAGGAAGCTTATGCCTGTCACACGTCCACGTCCGCAGCGGGGCCGTTTTGCCCCCGGAAGCGAAGAGTTTGGCCGCTCACTGCTCGGCGCGCCGCTGATCTGGTTTCCGGCGCCAGTCGCCACGCGCGAAAGCGGTTTGATCATCGCCGGAACGCACGGTGACGAAAACTCCTCGGTCGTTACGCTTTCCTGCGCCCTGCGCACGCTGAAGGCCGATCTGCGCCATCATCATGTGATCCTGGCGGTCAATCCGGACGGTTGTCAGCTTGGCCTGCGCGCGAACGCCAACGGCGTCGATCTCAACCGGAATTTTCCCGCCGCCAACTGGAAAGCTGGTGAAACGGTTTATCGCTGGAACAGCGCCGCCGATGAACGGGATGTGGTGTTACTGACCGGTGACGCGCCCGGTTCTGAACCGGAAACGCAGGCGTTGTGCCAGTTGATTCATCGCATTCACCCGGCATGGGTGGTGACGTTTCATGATCCGCTGGCATGTGTGGAAGATCCGCAGGAAAGCGTGCTGGGTCAATGGTTGTCCAGCGCGCTATCCCTGCCGCTGGTCACCAGTGTTGGTTACGAAACGCCCGGCTCTTTTGGAAGCTGGTGTGCGGATATCGGTCTGCACTGCATCACCGTTGAGTTTCCGCCAATCTCCGCCGACGAAGCGAGCGAAAAGTACCTCGCGGCGGTGACAGAATTACTGCACTGGGATCCTCAAAGATGAAGCGTGCCGGTGGTAAAGTGCAGCGCCGGTTCGACATCCACCGCCAGCCACGTCGGGCCATCCAGATCGGCGAAGCGCACGCGATTTGCCAGCGGTAACGCCGCGCTGATGGCGCGCGACGTGCAGATCATGCAGCCCAGCATCAGCGCAAAACCCTGCTTTGCGGCCTCGTCGGCCAGCGCCAGCGCTTCCGTCAGACCGCCGGTTTTATCCAGCTTGATGTTGACCATCTCGTAACGCCCGTGTAATGACGCCAGGCTTTCCCGCGTATGGCAACTCTCATCAGCGCAAATGGGCAACGGATGGATAAAGTTAGCCAGCATTTCGTCGGCCCCGGCCGGAAGCGGTTGTTCCAGCATTGCCACGCCCAAATCCGCCAGCAGCTGACAGCGCGCCGCAAGGCCTTCGGCATGCCACGACTCGTTGGCATCGACAATCAGTGTCGCCGCGGGCGCAGCGGCGCGGATCGCCACCAGCCGCTCACTGATCAAGTGATCGTCAAGCTTCACTTTCAGCAACTGAGCGCCCTTCTCGCTGAGCGCCGCCGCGCTGGCCGCCATCTGTTCCGGCGTGCCGATCACCACAGTCTGCGCCGTGGTGACATTTTGCGGCAATGTAACGCCTGCATAGTGTGTCAGGGTCTGGTTCGCTTTGCGCGCCGCCAGATCCCAGAGCGCAGAATCCACGGCGTTGCGCGCGGCACCTGGCGGCAGGAGCGTTTGCAGCTCCTCGCGGCTGAGCCGGGTTTCCAGTTGCGGCACAATGGTGAGTATCTGCGCCATGACCGACGCTTCGCTCTCACCGTAACGTGGATACGGCGTACATTCACCCGAGGCTTTAATGCCATCTTCTTCCAGTTCAACCACCACCACGCGCGCTTCGCTGCGGGCGCCGCGCGAGATCACGAACGGAGTGTGCAGCGGCCAGGTTTCCTCATAAACTTTAACGTTGCGCATTCCTCTCTCCTCTGCCGCAATGTAAACCAGTATAGATATGAAAATTGGTTTGCCGTGGTCTCGGCGGATGGCATACACTAGCCCGGACGTTAACTATATGTAAACAGGAAGATATTATGTCACAACTCGTTCATTTTCAGGGCAACCCGGTTCCCGTTGCAGGCGCAATCCCGCAGGTTGGCGCACAAGCCAAACCGTTTACGCTTGTGGCTAAAGACCTGTCTGACGTCTCTCTCGCGCAGTTCGCGGGCAAACGCAAAGTACTGAACATTTTCCCGAGCATTGATACCGGTGTTTGCGCAGCTTCTGTCCGCAAATTCAACCAGTTAGCGACTGAAATTAGCAACACAGTGGTACTGTGCATTTCTGCCGATCTGCCGTTTGCGCAATCCCGCTTCTGCGGCGCGGAAGGCCTGAGCAATGTGGTTACGCTGTCAACGCTGCGCAGCGCTGATTTCCTGGAAAACTACGGCGTGAGCATTTCTGAAGGCGCACTGAAAGGCCTGGCGGCACGCGCTGTCGTGGTACTTGATGAAAACGATAAGGTTATTTTCAGCCAGCTGGTCAATGAAATTACCACTGAGCCGGATTACACCGCGGCACTTGACGTACTGAAAGCCTGATATTTCGGCCCGGCAGCGAACGCTGCCGGGTTTTCTTTACTCTTCGTTTTTCTTCTGGCTTAAACCATATTCCCGCAGCTTATTGGCAATTGCCGTATGCGATACGCCAAGCCTGCGCGCCAGTTTACGCGTACTGGGATAGTTGCGATAAAGTTGAGTCAGCACTGAACGTTCAAACCGGCTGGTGATGTCATCCAGCGAACCTTCCATTGCATCTTCACCCACTGCAACCGTAGCCGCGTCGTAATCCGGCAACAGAATATCCTGCGCGCGCAGTTCATAACCTTCCAGTTGCGTTAACGCACGATAAATGGCGTTTTTCAACTGACGAACGTTACCCGGCCAGCTATAGCGATTCAGTAGCGGCGGCAGATCCTGCGATAATTTCGGCCGTGGTACGCCCTGCTCATCGGCGAAACGGGCAACA
Organism: Kosakonia sacchari; assembly: GCA_900109485.1. Taxonomy (GTDB): domain Bacteria; phylum Pseudomonadota; class Gammaproteobacteria; order Enterobacterales; family Enterobacteriaceae; genus Kosakonia; species Kosakonia sacchari_B. The sequence goes on from FOAY01000005.1 coordinate 257,574, forward strand.
AACAGTTCCGTCAGCGGCATGATATCCTGCGGGCGTTCGCGCAGCGGCGGCAAATTCAGCGTCAGGACATTCAGACGATAATAGAGATCCTCGCGAAACAGCCCCTTCTGTACCAGTTCCACCAGGTTACGTTGCGTGGCACATATCACTCTGACATCAACATGCACTTCATGATCTTCGCCAACGCGCCGGAAGGTACCATCGTTAAGGAAACGCAGCAGTTTGACCTGCATACGCGGCGACATTTCGCCAATTTCATCCAGCAGCACCGAGCCGCCGTTAGCCTGTTCAAAAAAGCCTTTTTTCCCTTCCGGCGCATGACCGAAAAGTTCGCTCTCGACCGATTCTTCCGGGATCGATGCGCAGTTCAGCGCCAGATATGGCTTCGCCGCTCGCGGGCTGGCAAGGTGGCAGGCATGTGCCAGCAGATCTTTTCCTGTGCCTGTATCACCGGTAATCAACAGCGGTGCGGTCAGCGTCGCCAGTTTGCGCGCCTGCTCGACAACATGCTTCATCTTCTGGCTGGCTGCGACAATCTGGCTGAAGGCGCTGGTATCCTGCGGGCTGATATTCTGTAACTGTCGCCCCATGCGCACGGTGGAACGCAGCATAACAACGGCGCCGGTCAGCATCGGTTCGCCGGTTTCCCCTTCCAAGTGCACCGGGGTAATTTCCATCAGGAAGTTTTGTCCGCCGATCACCACATGTTCGCTATGCGAGTTATGCGGATTGCCCTCCAGCCAGCGCTGGAAGTTAAAACCAGGGATCAATTGTGCGGCATTGTGGTTGCGTAATTTGTCGATATCCTGCGTGAAAAGCTGGCAACTGGCCGGGTTTGCCAGCTCAATTTTACTTTTCATATCCAGCGACAGTACCGGCTCCGGCAGTGCTTCCAGTAGTGCGCTCAGGGCGCGGTGCTCACGCTCAGAAGGCATCCACGATACGGTGCGAACGTCAGTAACGCCGGGAATGCGGCGAATTTCGGCCATCAGGCTACTGAAGGTATCGAACTGAAGCGCGGCGAAATTGAGGTAAATACGCCCGACCGGGTCAATTTCGATGCCGCGCAAATCAATGCCGCGCAGCACCAGTAAATCGAGCAATTCACGTGTCAGACCAAGACGATCCTCGCAAAAAACTTCAAGACGCATGGGAATAACCACCCTTTTTTCATTCACGTAATAAAAGGATGATAAGACACTTCCTGGCTGGCAGGAAGATGTCTGTCAACAAATATTGACAGCCTGACGGGAAAAGCGGCAGTACGCTGTAAAGATAAGCGCGCACGCCGTTTTTACTCCGCAGGCCGCTTTTGCAGGGTCTCTTTAAGCTGACCAATCAGCTGGCGACGGAAATCGCCAAGCCGGGGTTTATCATCATCCAGCCACGGCAAAGGGCGGCACAATTCCATGGCCTTAATTCCCAGACGCGCCGTCAGCAACCCGGCGCCAATTCCCTGTGCGGCGCGTGCCGAAAGCCGCGCCGCGAGATCCTGCGATACCCAGTCCATTCCCACTTCGCGCACCAGTTCGCTGGCACCGGCAAAGGCAATATTCAGCAGCACCAGGCGGAACAACCGCAAGCGGCTGTAATAGCCCAGTTCAATACCGTAAAGCGTGGCGATACGATTGATCAGCCGCAGGTTGCGCCAGGCAATAAACGCCATATCCACCAGCGCCAGCGGGCTGACCGCGATCATCAAGGTGGATTCTGCCGCTGAACGGCTGATTTCGCGCCGCGCCTGCGCATCCAGTACCGGTTGCACCAGGTGCGCGTAGAGGCTGACAATTTCACGATCGCTTTGCGTTTCGTGAATGGCGGCATACCAGCGCTGCATTGCTGGATGGGCATGATCGATGCCCGCCTGCTGCGCCAGTTTTTCGCAAAACGCGCGGCCTTTCCCGGTCGCATGGCTGTGCAGCAAATCACGGGCTTCATCACGCTCCTGCGCTCGCTGCCGCAAACGCCAGAGCCGCCGCCATTCGCTGGCAACCGAACCGACACCGGCACCGATGATCAACGCCCCGGCCGCACAGCCGCCGAGCGCGACCCAGTCGTGGGTCTGCCAGGCATTCATCGCCCACTGCACACCCTGACCGATGACGCTGACGCCAAACAGCGCCAGCCCGACGCTGACCATTTTGCGCCACAGACTGCGCTTCGGGCGCAGCGCGGATTCCACGACAGCTTCCGCCTGCCCCTCAGCTGGCAAATCGTCAGTGATGAGCGGCGAGAATTTCTCCGCCTGCTGCGCGTCAAAAGTTTGCGCACCTTTAAACTGCGCGTCGGTTTCCGCTTCCAGCGGCCCGGCGAAATCGATTCTTGGCTTTAGCGGCTCGCTCATCGCAATTTATCTCCAATTAAAAACTCCAGCGCGGCATCGAGGCGAATATGCGGCAGCGGCGTATCCACATCCATCGCCTGCGGGCGAAAAGCTTCGAAACTGAAACCCTGCTTATCCCAGAACGCCTGTCCCGGCAGACGTGCGGGCACTTCACCCGGATAAAAGGTCAATGGCGTACCGTCACTCAGACGATGCCCGCGCAAGGCCGGGATTTTCTCGCCATTCACCTCAATGATGCCGCTCTGCGTCGCCTGTACCGAGGCCAGCCCCATGCAATCCATGCTGATACCTTCAAAGGCTGCATTCTGCCAGGCATCCTGGATGAGCTGTTGCAGCAACGACACCATATTGGCGTGCTGATCGAGCGTCACATGGTCGGCTTTGGTGGCGGCAAACAGCAATTTATCGATCACCGGCGAAAACAGACGGCGGAACAGCGTGCGCTGGCCATAATGGAAACTTTGCATCAGTTGAGTCAGCGCCAGCCGCATATCATTGAACGCCTGCGGACCGTTGTTCAGCGGTTGCAGACAATCCACCAGCACAATCTGGCGATCGAACTTCAAAAAGTGATGTTTGTAAAAGCCCTTCACCACATGTTCGCAGTAATAGTTGTAGCGCTCGCGCAGCATCCCGGCATTGGTCTGTTTATCGGCCTGCGCCAGTTTCATTTCGCCGTGGCCATCGACATCCGGCCACGGGAAGAATTGCAGCGCGGGCGCCCCCGCCATATCGCCCGGCAGCACAAAGCGCCCAGGCTGAATAAAGTGCAGGCCTTCACGTTTGCACTGATGCAGGTAGTCCGTCCATGCAGCAGCAATTTCCGCCAGACGGTTCTCATCGGCTGGCGCAAGCGGATCAAGATCGGCGCACAACGCGCGCCATTTTTGCGACCACGCCTGGCGTTGCCCTTGCAAAAGCCCGGTCATCTGCCGCGACCAGCTCAGGTAATCCTGCGCCAGCATCGGTAAATCCAGCAGCCACTCGCCGGGATAATCGACAATCTCCAGATAAAGCGTGGAGGTCTCTTTGAAATGGCGCAGCAGCGAATCATTCGAGCGAAAACGCAGCGCAAGACGAATTTCGCTGACGCCGCGCGTCGGCGTCGGCCAGGCGGGCGGCGTGCCATAAAGCTGGGCCAGCCCTTCATCGTAGGTGAAACGGGGAATGCCAAAATCGCGCTGGGGGACGCGTTTCACGCCCAGCAACCGCTCTTCGCGCACGGCGCTCAGCAGCGGCAATCGCGCGCCAGCATGCAGGGTAAGAAGTTGATTGACCAGCGCCGTGATAAACGCGGTTTTTCCACTGCGGCTCAGGCCGGTAACTGCGAGGCGTAAATGCCTGTCCATGCCGCGGTTCACCAGCGCATTCAGTTCGTTCTTAATTCGATCCATCGCCATGCTGCATTGCCCTTAGGGTGAAGCCGTAAATCACTTATTTTACATGCCTCTCGGCCATAAAGCGGCGAGAAAATTTATCCGCCGCACGCTTCAGTAACGGTTCCAGCGCAAAGGCCAGCAGTACTCTTGCCGGACGGCGGGCAACGGATTTAACCGCCCAACCGGCGACGCCCGCCGGACCATAACGCAGCGCGGTGAGCAAAACCAGCTTACCGGCAAATTTCAACCCCGGTTTGACATGCTGGCGTGCCTGTTGCCAGTGACGATTCATGATTTACCTCTTAAAGCTGACGGAAACGGCTGCGCAGCGAGAAGCTGTCGGAAGTGACATAGCGTTCCATCTGACGCAGGCGATGTTCCCCTTCCGCCAACTGCGCATCGACGGCATCGAGCAGTTCGCTGCTGGAGGGAACGCGTTCCCCTTCCACGTAATTATCCGGCAGCGGATCGAGGACAAAAAACAGCACGATATAGGCGGCGACGACAAAGAAAAACAGGCCGAAAAACATCGCCAGGATCGCCAGAATACGCACCACTTTGACTTTGATATCCAGATACTGCGCAATACCGGCGCAGACGCCGCCCAGTTTGCCGCGCTGCGGGATACGCCATAATTTCTTATTCAGATCTAACGTTGCCATCAGCGATCCCTCCAGTTCGGGTGCTCAGCATCAAGAATATCTTCCAGCGCCTGAATACGTTCACGCATCCGCGCGGCTTCGGCGGACAGTTGCTGGAGCCGCTGCTGCTCGTTCTGATTCAGATCGCCGCGCTGGCGATTGTTGTAATGCAGCCATAACCAGACAGGCAGAACAAACAGGATGAATAGCGTCAGCGGTATAGCCAGAAAAAGCGTGCTCATGTGTACTCCTTACAACAAGTGAGGCGGCATCTTCTGATACCGCCTTATTATTATTGGTTGTCTTGTTTCATTTTGGCTTTCAGTTGCGCCAGTTGCTCGCTGATTTCGTCATCCGCACGCAGTTCGGCAAATTGCTGATCCAGCGATTTTTGTTTACCAAAGCCGTGGCTTTCGGCTTCCGCTTCCATCTGATCGATACGACGTTCGAAGGATTCAAAACGCGCCATCGCCTCATCCAGTTTGCCGCTGTCCAGTTGACGGCGCACATCGCGCGAGGAGCTGGCCGCCTGGTGGCGCAGGGTCAGCGCCTGCTGACGAGCACGGGTTTCGCTGAGTTTATTTTCCAGCTCGCCAATCTCTTTTTTCATCCGCGCCAGACTCTCATCCACCAGCGTTACTTCCTGGCCCAGGGTCTCAATCAGCGCGGTGACTTTCTGTTTTTCAATCAGCGCCGCACGCGCCAGATCGTCTTTATCTTTACGCAGCGCCAGTTCGGCTTTCTCCTGCCACTCTTCCTGCTGGGCGGTGGCCTGCTCAATACGGCGCGTCAGCTGTTTCTTTTCTGCCAGCGCACGCGCTGAAGTTGAACGCACTTCAACCAGCGTATCTTCCATTTCCTGAATCATCAGGCGCACCAGTTTCTGCGGATCTTCCGCCTTTTCCAGCAGCGAGTTAATGTTGGCGTTCACGATGTCGGCAAAACGAGAAAAAATACCCATAATCAGTTCCTCTTCATTTCTGTAATCGGGCGTGGCCCTGCTACAGGCTTATTACAATCTTCGTGCCAGGTTTTTATTTTATTGATTTTAAAGAAATTGAATAATTTTACCGCAGCAGCTTTTTCATTTAGAGTGGTTAATAAAACCAACTAATGGCGAATTTCATCATGTCAGAATACAAGGATAACCTGCTCGGTGAGGCCAATAGCTTTATCGAGGTGCTGGAACAGGTTTCGCGCCTTGCGCCGATCGATAAACCGGTACTGATCATCGGCGAGCGCGGCACCGGTAAAGAGTTAATTGCAAACCGTCTGCACTTCCTCTCCTCGCGCTGGCAAGGGCCATTTATCTCGCTTAACTGCGCGGCGCTGAATGAAAATCTGCTGGATTCCGAATTGTTTGGCCACGAAGCCGGTGCCTTTACCGGCGCGCAGAAGCGCCATCCTGGCCGCTTTGAGCGTGCCGACGGCGGAACACTGTTTCTCGACGAACTGGCCACTGCGCCAATGCTGGTACAGGAAAAACTCCTGCGGGTCATTGAATATGGCGAACTCGAACGCGTGGGTGGCAGCCAGCCTTTGCAGGTGAATGTGCGGCTGGTCTGCGCCACCAATGCCGACCTGCCGCAGATGGTGCAGGACGGCACCTTCCGCGCCGATCTGCTCGACAGACTGGCCTTTGACGTGGTGCTGTTGCCGCCGCTGCGCCAGCGTCAGAGCGATATCATGCTGATGGCCGATCACTTTGCCATTCAGATGTGCCGCGAACTTAAGTTGCCGCTGTTTCCCGGTTTTACCGATCGTGCCCGCGATGTGCTGATGAATTACGCCTGGCCCGGAAATATTCGCGAACTGAAAAACGTGGTGGAACGTTCAGTCTATCGCCATGGCCGCAGCGATGAGCCGCTGGATACCATCATTCTTGATCCGTTTAACCGTACGTTGAGTGCATCGCAGGTTGAAGAGCCTGGCTCAGTCTCCCTGCCGCTGGATCTGCGTCAGTTTCAGCACCAGCAGGAAAAGCAGTTATTACAGCAGAGCCTGCAACAGGCGAAATTTAACCAAAAACGCGCGGCAGAATTGCTGGGACTGACCTATCACCAGCTACGGGCGCTGCTGAAAAAGCATCAAATAAGCTGAAATCGCCGACAATAACAGCAGTCGCTTGCAGACATTTGTACGAAGCCATCGCAAGTGCGATACACTTTGTTCATGAATTTAAACACGTTGAATACATCATGCGTCCGGTTCTCTCCTCTCTGCTGTTGACCGCAAGCCTGTTCGCAGGCGTCGCCCAGGCGGCAGTCACGCCTGCTCCGCTGGCGGATATTCGCGACAGCGGTTTTGTTTATTGCGTCAACGGCCAGGTCGATACCTTTAACCCGCAGAAAACCAGCAGCGGTTTGATTGTTGATACGCTGGCCGCGCAACTCTACGATCGCTTGCTGGACGTCGATCCCTATACTTACCGGCTGGTGCCGGAGCTGGCGGAAAGCTGGGAAGTGCTGGATAACGGCGCAACTTACCGTTTTCGTCTGCGCGATAACGTTGCCTTTCAGACCACGCCCTGGTTCACCCCGCACCGTGCATTAAATGCCGACGACGTGGTATTTACTTTTCAGCGTATCTTCAACCGCAACCATCCCTGGCATAACGTCAACGGCGATAGTTTCCCGTACTTCGATAGTTTGCAATTTGCCGATTCCGTCGACAGCGTGCGCAAGCTGGACAACCGCACCGTCGAGTTTCGCCTGAAAAAACCGGATGCCTCGTTTTTATGGCATCTGGCGACGCATTATGCCTCGGTGATGTCGGCGGAATACGCTGGCGAACTGGCGAAAAAAGATCGCCAGGAACTGATCGATCGCCAGCCGGTCGGCACCGGTCCCTATCAGCTTGATGAGTATCGCGCCGGGCAATATATTCGGTTACAACGTCACGAAAAATTCTGGCGTGGTAAACCGCTGATGCAGCAGGTGGTTGTCGATTTAGGCTCCGGCGGTACAGGCCGTTTATCAAAATTACTGACCGGCGAGTGCGATGTACTGGCGTGGCCAGCCGCCAGCCAGTTGACCATTCTGCGTGACGATCCGCGCCTGCGCCTGACGCTGCGTCCGGGGATGAACATCGCCTATCTGGCGTTTAATACCAACAAACCGCCGCTGAATAACCCGGAAGTGCGCCATGCGCTGGCGCTGTCGATCAATAACCAGCGTCTGATGCAGTCGATCTACTACGGCACAGCGGAAACGGCGGCGTCAATTCTGCCCCGTGCTTCCTGGGCTTATGATAATGAAGCCAAAATCACCGAATACAATCCGGATCAGGCGCGCGAACGGCTGAAAGCGCTGGGGCTGGAAAATCTCACGTTACAACTGTGGGTGCCAACCAGTTCACAGCCCTGGAACCCCAGCCCGCTGAAAACCGCCGAGCTTATCCAGGCCGATATGGCGCAGGTCGGCGTGAAAGTGGTGATCGTGCCGGTAGAAGGCCGTTTCCAGGAAGCGCGATTGATGGACATGAACCATGATTTAACACTCACAGGCTGGGCGACGGACAGTAACGATCCGGACAGTTTCTTCCGCCCGCTGCTGAGTTGCGCGGCGATAAACTCGCAGACCAACTTTGCGCACTGGTGCCACCATGAATTTGACGATGTGTTGCAAAAAGCGCTTACTTCACAGCAACTTGCTGCGCGCATTGATGATTATGACGAAGCCCAGCAGATCCTCGCCCGCGAATTACCGGTGCTGCCGCTGGCCTCCTCGCTGCGCTTGCAGGCGTATCGCTATGATATTAAAGGGCTGGTGCTGAGTCCGTTCGGCAGCGCCTCTTTTGCCGGTGTCTCGCGGGATAAACAAGAGGTGTCGAAGCCATGATTATCTTTACTTTGCGTCGTCTGCTGCTGCTGTTGGTGACCCTCTTTTTGCTGACGTTTGTCGGCTTCAGCCTGAGCTATTTCACGCCCCACGCGCCGCTGCAGGGCGCCTCGCTGTGGAACGCGTGGGTGTTCTGGTTTAACGGCCTGCTGCACTGGGATTTTGGCGTATCAAGCATTAACGGCCAGCTTATTTCAGAACAGTTAAAAGAGGTGTTCCCCGCCACCATGGAACTCTGCCTGCTGGCTTTTGGTTCCGCGCTGGTGATCGGTATCCCGGTTGGGATGCTCGCTGGGGTGATGCGCAGTAAATGGCAGGATTCACTGATCAGCGCCATTGCGCTGCTCGGCTTTTCCATCCCGGTGTTCTGGCTGGCGCTGCTGCTGACGCTTTTCTTTTCGCTCAACCTTGGTTGGTTGCCGGTGTCCGGACGTTTCGATCTGCTCTATCAGGTAAAAACAGTCACCGGATTCTCACTGATTGATGCCTGGCTTTCAGACTCGCCGTGGCGCGATGAGATGATGGCAAGCGCTCTGCGCCATCTGGTATTGCCGGTCATGACGCTGGCGGTAGCGCCAACGACGGAAGTGATCCGTCTGATGCGGATCAGCACCATTGATGTGTTCGACAAAAATTACATTAAAGCGGCGGCAACGCGCGGCCTTTCACGCGTAACGATTTTGCGCCGCCATGTGCTGCACAATGCCCTGCCGCCGGTGATCCCGCGCCTTGGGCTGCAATTTTCCACCATGCTGACGCTGGCGATGATCACTGAAATGGTGTTCAGCTGGCCGGGCATTGGGCGCTGGTTGATTAATGCCATTCGCCAGCAGGATTACGCGGTGATTTCGGCCGGTGTGATGGTGATTGGCTCGCTGGTCATTATTGTCAACGTGCTGTCGGATATTCTGGGTGCGCTGGCGAACCCGTTGAAACATAAGGAATGGTATGCCTTACGATAGTGTTTACAGCGAAAAACGCCCGCCCGGCGCGCTGCGCACAGCCTGGCGTAAATTTTATGGCGATACCACCGCGATGATCGGTCTGTACGGCTGCGGCGCGCTGGCGCTGCTGTGTATTTTTGGCCACTGGTTCGCGCCTTATGGCATCGACCAGCAGTTCCTCGGTTATCAACTTTTACCGCCATCATGGTCGCGCTATGGCGATGTGTCGTTTTTCCTCGGCACGGACGACCTGGGCCGTGATGTGCTGAGCCGCCTGCTAAGCGGCGCAGCGCCAACGGTTGGCGGCGCGTTTATCGTCACGCTGGCCGCCACGCTGTGCGGGCTGGCGCTCGGCATTTTTGCAGGCGCCACCCACGGGCTACGTTCCGCCGTGCTGAACCATATTCTCGATACGCTGTTATCGCTGCCGACGCTGCTACTGGCCATTATTGTGGTGGCATTTGCCGGCCCGCATCTTGCTCATGCGATGTTTGCTGTCTGGCTGGCGCTGCTGCCGCGTATGGTGCGGTCGGTTTACAGCATGGTGCATGACGAGCTGGAAAAAGAGTATGTGGTGGCCGCCCGGCTTGATGGCGCGTCAACGAGCAATATCCTCTGGTATGCCGTGCTGCCCAATATTACCGCCGGGATGGTGACGGAAATCACCCGCGCGCTGTCGATGGCGATTCTGGATATCGCTGCACTGGGCTTTCTCGATCTCGGCGCGCAGCTTCCTTCACCGGAATGGGGCGCGATGCTCGGCGATGCGCTGGAACTGATTTATGTCGCACCGTGGACCGTAATGCTACCGGGCGCGGCCATTATGATTAGCGTGCTGCTGGTTAACATCCTCGGCGACGGGATCCGTCGTGCGATCGCGGCGGGAGTCGAATAATGCCACTTCTTGATATCCGCAATCTGACTATTGAAGTGAAGACCGGCGATGACTGGGTTAAAGCCGTCGATCGCATCAGCCTGACGCTGGCAGAAGGTGAAATTCGCGGGCTGGTGGGCGAATCCGGTTCGGGTAAGAGCCTGATCGCAAAAGCGATTTGCGGCGTCACCAAAGATAACTGGCGCGTCACTGCCGATCGCATGCGCTTTGACGATATCGATCTGTTGCGTCTCTCGGCGCGCGAACGTCGCAAGCTGCTCGGCCATAACGTGTCGATGATTTTCCAGGAGCCGCAATCTTGTCTCGATCCCTCGGAGCGCGTCGGTAAGCAGTTGATGCAAAATATTCCCGGCTGGACGTGGAAAGGCCGCTGGTGGCAGCGCTTTGGCTGGCGTAAACGCCGGGCTATTGAGCTGTTGCACCGCGTCGGGATTAAAGATCACGAAGATGCGATGCGCAGTTTTCCCTACGAGCTGACCGAAGGCGAATGTCAGAAAGTGATGATCGCCATCGCGCTGGCCAACCAGCCGCGCCTGCTGATTGCTGACGAACCGACGAACGCGATGGAGCCGACGACCCAGGCGCAGATCTTCCGCCTGCTCGACCGTCTTAACCAGAACAACAACACCACCATTATGCTGATCAGCCACGATTTACAAATGCTCAGCAAATGGGCCGACCGCATTAATGTGATGTATTGCGGGCAAACGGTGGAAACTGCACCCAGCGCGGAGCTGGTGGTTACCCCGCACCATCCGTATACGCAGGCGCTGATCCGCGCGATTCCTGATTTTGGCAGCGCGATGCCGCATAAAAGCCGTCTCAACACCATGCCCGGCGCTATTCCGCTACTTGAGCAACTGCCGATTGGCTGCCGCCTCGGGCCGCGCTGTCCGTATGCGCAGCGCAAATGCGTCGAAACACCGCGTCTGGCCGGCGCGAGAAACCATCTTTATGCCTGCCACTTCCCGCTGAATATGGAGAGCGAATGATGGTTGAGACCTTGCTTGAAGTGCGTAACCTGAGCAAAACCTTCCGCTACCGTACCGGCTGGTTCCGTCGCCAAACCGTGGAAGCGGTTAAACCATTAAGTTTTACCCTGCGCGAAAAGCAGACGCTGGCGATTATCGGCGAGAACGGTTCCGGGAAATCGACGTTGGCGAAAATGCTGGCGGGCATGGTGGAACCCTCTTCCGGCGAGCTGGTGATTGACGATCAGCCGCTGCATTACGGCGACTATACTTTCCGCAGCCAGCGCATTCGCATGATTTTTCAGGATCCCACAACATCGCTCAACCCGCGCCAGCGTTTGTCGCAAATTCTTGATTTCCCGCTACGTCTGAACACAGATCTGGAGCCGGAAGCGCGGCAAAAGCGCATTCTGGAGACGCTGCGCATGGTGGGTTTGTTGCCGGATCATGTCAGCTATTACCCGTACATGCTGGCGCCTGGGCAAAAACAGCGCCTTGGCCTGGCGCGCGCGCTGATCCTGCGGCCGAAGGTGATCATCGCCGATGAAGCGCTGGCCTCACTGGATATGTCGATGCGTTCGCAGTTAATTAACCTGATGCTGGAATTGCAGGAAAAACAGGGTATCTCTTATATCTATGTCACCCAGCATATCGGGATGATGAAGCACATTAGCGACCAGGTGCTGGTTATGCATCAGGGCGAAGTGGTGGAGCGTGGCAGCACTGCCGATGTGCTGGCCTCTCCGCTGCATGATTTAACAAAACGTTTGATCGCCGGGCATTTTGGCGAAGCATTAACCGCTGATGCCTGGCGCCAGGACCGCTGATTGACGAGATTCAGTGGTCGGATTAACTCATTCGGCGACTCATGATAGAATCGCCGCGTTTTAACGACGAGCGCCCCACGAAGAGGACGTTCGCCACAACAATGAATATAAGGATTAAAGCTATGGGTTTTCTTTCCGGTAAGCGCATTCTGGTTACTGGCGTCGCCAGCAAACTCTCCATCGCATACGGCATCGCACAGGCAATGCATCGCGAAGGCGCTGAGCTGGCATTCACCTACCAGAACGACAAGCTGAAAGGCCGTGTTGAAGAGTTTGCCGCCCAGCTGGGTTCCAGCATTGTTCTGGAATGTGATGTTGCTAAGGATGAGAGCATCGACGCCCTGTTTGCGGACCTGGCGAAAGTCTGGCCGAAATTTGACGGTTTCGTTCACTCCATCGGCTTCGCTCCAGGCGATCAGCTGGACGGCGACTACGTCAACGCGGTAACCCGCGAAGGTTTTAAAATCGCACACGACATCAGCTCCTACAGCTTCGTGGCAATGGCTAAGGCCTGCCGCCAGATGCTGAATCCTGGCTCCGCGCTGCTGACGCTCTCCTACCTGGGCGCTGAGCGTGCGATCCCGAACTACAACGTAATGGGTCTGGCTAAAGCCTCTCTGGAAGCGAACGTGCGTTACATGGCGAATGCCATGGGCCCGGAAGGCGTGCGTGTTAACGGTATTTCCGCAGGTCCGATCCGTACACTGGCGGCGTCCGGTATTAAAGACTTCCGTAAAATGCTGGCGCACTGCGAAGCGGTTACCCCGATTCGCCGCACTGTTACCATCGAGGACGTGGGCAACTCCGCTGCGTTCCTGTGCTCCGATCTCTCCGCCGGAATCTCCGGTGAAGTGGTTCACGTAGACGGTGGCTTTAACATCGCTGCGATGAACGAACTGGAAATCAAATAATTTCCCCTCGCCCCTTCTTCTGAAGGGGCTTTTCCTTCGATATGCCATTCTGATATTTATTATCACCTAACAATCTTTCATCCCTAACTTGCCATGCGCCAGGATAAAGCAGCAAAAAAGATCCGGCGTATAGACCTGACGTCGAATCCGGATCGCCACTTTCAGACCAAGGAACGACCATGGAACGACGCCGGACAGAAGGCAAAAACCACTGGTACCATGAGACCCAGTCGAGTGCCAGCCGTGCGCAGGCGCTACCGCTGGTTCCCGAAGCCGCCACGGTAAATGACCCTTTTCTGCTCGATATCGCCCTGCCTGAAGACCAGGTTGCCAATCTTGACGGTATTGTGACGCCCGCCCGTAAGCTCTACGCCCTGCTTTTCCCGCAGCGAGTGGTGGTTAATCGCCTGCGCACCTTCAGCACCTACGATCGCCTCAGCACTGCGCTTACTGTGGCGCAGGTTTTTGGTATTCAACGGTTATGCAACCACTATGCAGCACGGCTCGCACCGCTGCCTGGCCCTGATTCTTCGCGGGAGAGTAACTACCGGCTGGCGCAAATCACGCAATTTGCCCGCCAGCTTGCCGCTTCACCGTCAGTGATTGACGCCCGCGCGCGGCAGCAACTGGAAGATGTTGGTTTAACGCAGTATGACGTGGTGGTGATCACGCAAATTATCGGCTTTGTCGCTTTCCAGGCCCGTGTGTTGGCAATATTGCAGGCCGTTCTCGGCCAGCCTGTGCGCGTGATCCCCGGCATGGAGATACAGCAGGAAGCCGATGCCTCGCTGTTCGCTAACGCCGACATTACGTGGGAGCCTGCTATTGATGCCGTGGATTTGCGCATTGCTAACGCGCCGCAGATGGAGTCGCTGGCTCACTGGCAACCGCTGCCGGAACTGCGCCTGCTCGCCCCGCTGCTGGCACATGAACATTTGCAATTAAATGCGCTGGGCGAGATTTGCGACAAGCTGACCAGAGCGACGCCGAATAAACAGCTCGCCGGGCTTACCGCACTCTATACCGCCCGCATTAATGGCAGCGTCGGTTGTTTTACCGAAGCGCTACAACGGACGCCGCAAGAGAGATCGATGGAACAAGCGTTGCGCAGCGGCGAGCGCGAGGTTAATCGCGAAACGGCCGATAATCCGCAAATCAAGGCATTGCTTCAGTCCGTGCAATTGCTTACCTGCGCCGCCGACCGCTTCAGCCCACTGCATTTTTCGCTGCTTGTTGAGCAAGGTTTCAGCCGTCAGGCAGCGGTGAGTCTGCTGATGGGTTGCGCCCTGAGCGGCTGGCTTAATCGCCTGAAAATCGCCCTCGGGCAAACCACCTTCCCTGAAACGGAATAACGCAGCGGCAGGCGGCTTCGCCGCCGCTTGCCCACACAGATTTTGCTGAAACAGCGCTTGCCGCAACCAGCAGAATCGCGTAAAACTGTCAGCCGCTCTTTTAGCCACGAAAATACATAACTATGTTTCAGGACAACCCGCTGCTAGCGCAGCTTAAACAGCAACTTCATTCCCAGACACCGCGCGCGGAAGGTGTTGTAAAAGGCACGGAAAAAGGCTTCGGATTTCTGGAAGTCGATGCGCAAAAAAGCTACTTCATTCCGCCGCCGCAGATGAAGAAAGTGATGCACGGCGACAAAATCATCGCCGTCATTCACAGCGATAAAGATCGCGAAAGCGCAGAACCTGAAGAGCTGGTCGAGCCGTTTCTGACCCGTTTTGTCGGTAAAGTGCAGAAGAAAGACGATCGTCTTTCTATCGTACCGGATCATCCGTTGCTAAAAGACGCCATTCCCTGCCGCGCGGCTCGCGGCGTGGAACATGATTTTAAAGAAGGCGACTGGGCCGTTGCGGAAATGCGTCGCCATCCACTCAAAGGCGATCGCGGCTTCTATGCCGAACTGACGCAGTTTATTACCTTTGCGGAAGACCATTTTGTTCCGTGGTGGGTCACCCTGGCGCGCCACAATCTGGAAAAAGAAGCGCCGAACGGCGTGGCGACGGAAATGCTTGATGACGGTCTGCAACGCGTCGATCTGACCGCGCTGGATTTCGTCACCATCGACAGCGCCAGCACCGAAGATATGGACGATGCGCTGTTTGTGGAAGAGACCGCCGACGGCAAGCTGCAACTGACGGTTGCTATCGCCGATCCTACCGCGTGGATTGCTGAAGGCAGCAAGCTGGATGATTCCGCCAAAGTGCGCGCGTTCACCAACTATCTGCCGGGCTTTAATATCCCGATGCTGCCGCGCGAACTCTCTGACGATCTCTGCTCCCTGCGCGCGAACGAAATTCGCCCTGCGCTGGTTTGCCGCATGACGCTGGATGACGAAGGTAGCATCGAAGAGAATATTGAATTCTTTGCCGCCACCATCGAATCGAAAGCCAAACTGGTTTACGACGAAGTGTCCGACTGGCTGGAAAATACCGGTTCATGGCAACCGGCGAATGACGCAATTGCCGCGCAGATCCGTCTGCTGCATCGCGTAAGCCAGCTTCGTTCGCAGTGGCGTCAGACCCACGCGCTGGTGTTCAAAGATCGCCCGGATTATCGCTTTGTGCTGGGTGAAAAAGGCGAAGTGCTGGATATCGTGGCCGAACCGCGCCGCATTGCGAACCGCATTGTTGAAGAGGCGATGATCGCTGCCAACATCTGCGCCGCCCGCGTTCTGCGTGACAAGCTGGGCTTCGGTATTTATAACGTGCATCTCGGTTTTGATCCGGCGAACAGCGAGCAACTGGCCGCCATGCTGAAAACCCATGGCATGCATGTCGATGCGGAAGAAGTGCTGACGCTGGAAGGTTTCTGCAAACTGCGTCGTGAACTGGATGCTCAACCGTCCGGCTTCCTCGACAGCCGTATTCGCCGCTTCCAGTCGTTTGCCGAGATCAGCGTGGCACCAGGCCCGCACTTCGGTCTTGGCCTCGAAGCATATGCTACCTGGACTTCACCGATCCGTAAGTATGGCGATATGGTTAACCATCGTCTGCTGAAAGCGATTATTAAAGGTGAAACGCCGAAGCGTCCGCAGGACGAAACTACCGTGCAGATGGCTGAACGTCGCCGTCTGAATCGCATGGCGGAACGCGATGTCGGTGACTGGCTGTACGCCCGTTTCCTGCAAAACAAAGCCGGTACGGAAACCCGTTTTGCGGCCGAGATTATCGATGTCAGCCGTGGCGGTATGCGCGTGCGCCTGGTCGATAACGGCGCAGTCGCGTTTATTCCGGCCCCCTTCATTCACGCTGTGCGTGATGAGCTGGTTTGCAGCCAGGAAAACGGCACGGTGCAGATCAAAGGCGAAACGGCGTTTAAAGTGACGGATGTTATTGATGTCACTATCGCCGAAGTGCGCATGGAAACCCGCAGCATTATCGCGCGCCCGGCCCTGTAAAAACCTCACCAGCGGCTCCTTCCCCGTCGAAGGGGCCGTTTTTCGCTGCGATCCCTCCCGCATTTTTTTTCAATTCCTCCCAAAACCCGGTAAAAACAGCCACAATAAAACCAGGTCAACTTACTGTTTCGTCCCGATTTATACATTTTTCTCACCAGCGATGCTTATACCCGGACTCGCGTTAATGGCATATTCTAAGAAATACAACGCGTTCGTCCTGATGGCCCTTTAACCTGGGCGGTGTTACGCCCGTAAAATGAGTACCCGTTGCGCTTTTAGGTGGGTTGGGAGATAGCATGAAAGACTCGCAGGAACAGAATCTGCTGTTTCGTTACCTGGGTTCGAATAGCCCATTCTGGCGATTGAGCGCCGATAGTAACGCCCTGCACTTTGCCCCCGATGAAACTGCCGATATCAGCCAGGTGGTGCCTCTCACTGCTGAGCAGGCGGAACAGATCCGCGAAATGACGGTGATCACCTCCAGCTTAACCCTGCATATTTCCGTTTACGGTGAAGAGATGGTCATCCATCTGGTCGGGCGCAAAATTTCCCGCCGGGAATGGGCGGGTACCGCTTCGGCCTGGGACGATACTCAGTCAGTCGCCCGCGATCTGGTTCAGGGGCTCTCTTTTGCTGAACAGGTTGTTTCGGAAGCCAATTCAGTGATCGTGATCCTCGACCGCCTCGGCAATATTCAGCGCTTTAACCGGTTGAGCGAAGAATATACCGGTATGAAA
Organism: Kosakonia sacchari; assembly: GCA_900109485.1. Classification (GTDB taxonomy): domain Bacteria; phylum Pseudomonadota; class Gammaproteobacteria; order Enterobacterales; family Enterobacteriaceae; genus Kosakonia; species Kosakonia sacchari_B. Next base: position 274,471 of record FOAY01000005.1, read on the forward strand.
GAGCAGGAAGTGATCGGGCAAAATGTCTTTAAGCTGTTTATGAGCCGCAGCGAAGCCGCCGCCTCAAAGCGCAATATCACGCAATTTTTTACGGAAGGTTCATCCTATGAGGTGGAACGCTGGGTTAAAACGCGCAAAGGCCAACGCTTGTTTCTGTTTCGTAATAAGTTCGTCCACAGCGGCAGCGGTAAAAACGAGATCTTCCTGATTTGCTCGGGTACCGATATTACCGAAGAGCGCCGGGCGCAGGAACGATTGCGGGTGCTGGCGAATACTGACACCATCACCGGTTTACCTAACCGCAATGCCATTCATGAGATGATCAGCGACGCCATTGCCCACCGGGGCGATACGCAGGTCGGGATTGTGTATCTTGATTTAGATAACTTCAAAAAAGTCAACGACGCGTATGGCCACATGTTTGGCGATCAACTGTTACAGGCGGTTGCGCTGGCCATTTTGAGCTGCCTTGAAGAAGGCCAGGTGCTGGCAAGGCTCGGCGGCGATGAGTTTATCGTGCTGGGGACAAACACGTCTCAGAGCACTCTCGAAGCAATGGCTTCCCGCATCCTGACACGCCTGCGTCAGCCCTTCCGTATCGGGCTTATCGAAATTTACACAGGGTGTTCATTGGGTATTGCGCTTGCACCCCAGCACGGTGCCGATCGCGAAAGCGTGATCCGCAATGCCGACACGGCGATGTATACCGCCAAAGAGAACGGTCGAGGGAAATTTTGCGTCTTCTCGCCGGAGATGAATCAGCGTGTTTTTGAATATATCTGGCTGGATACCAACCTGCGCCGGGCGCTGGAGAAAAACCAGCTGGTTATTCATTATCAACCCAAAGTGACCTGGCGCGGCGAAGTTCGCAGCCTGGAAGCGCTGGTGCGCTGGCAATCGCCGGAGCGTGGATTGATCCCGCCGCTGGATTTTATTGCCTATGCGGAGGAGTCCGGGCTGATTGTTCCGCTCGGGCGATGGGTCATGCTGGAGGTGGTACGTCAGCTCGCGAAATGGCGAGACAAAGGAATTAATTTGCGCGTTGCGGTCAACGTCTCAGCGCGCCAACTCGCCGACCAGACGATTTTTAGCGACCTGAAACAGGCGCTTCACGACCTCAATTTTGAACACTGCCCTATTGATGTCGAACTGACCGAAAGCTGCCTGATTGAAAATGCCGAACTGGCGCTGTCGGTTATTCAGCAATTCAGCGCATTAGGCGCGCAGGTGCATCTGGATGATTTCGGCACCGGCTACTCGTCTCTGTCGCAGCTGGCGCGTTTTCCCCTCGACGCCATTAAGCTCGACCAATCTTTTGTCCGTGAAATTCATAAACAATCCGTTTCGCAATCGCTGGTGCGTGCGATTGTCGCCGTGGCGCAGGCGCTGAATTTGCAGGTGATTGCTGAAGGGGTAGAGAACGCAAAAGAAGACGCCTTTCTGACCAAGAACGGCGTCAGTGAGCGGCAGGGGTTTCTGTTTGCCAGGCCGATGCCCGCTGCCGCGTTTGAGCGCTGGTTTAAGCGCTATCAGGCGCGAAAGATGCGTTAGCTGGCGTCACGTAAGCTCACCGCAGTATGCCGGTTTTGCAGTTGCACCAGGCGTTCCATATAGGCGATATCTTTTGTCTGGACGCAAAACGCCGCATCTACCCAATCTTCCGTAATATCCATCAACTCGCTGCGCGGCAGTTGCAGTACCCGCTGCCGTGCACGTAGCATTGCGCGAACACCGTTCAGACGGGGCTGGAGCGTATCGATAAAAGTACGTACCGCCATAAATCCCTGCCCGACGTCAAAGGTCTGATCCACCAGCCCCTGCTGTTCGTACCACTCTGCGGTATGCGACTCGCCTTTGTAGATCAGGTCTTCCGCCAGTTTCATACCGGAACGGCGAGCGACCAGCGAATAGGCCCCCATACCGGGGAAAAGATTAAAGGCTATTTCCGGGAACCCCATACGCGCATCACGTTGCGCTAACAGAAAGTGGTGCGCCAGCGCCGCTTCGAAACCGCCGCCGAGCGCGCTGCCTTCGACCATCGCCAGTGAAATCGCACCGGTGTCAAAGCCGCGTGACGCGGCATGGACACAGTCCACGCAGGCACGTGCATAGGCGCGTAACGCTTCGCGTCGTCCGTTTTTAATACATTCAACAAAGAATTGTAGATCTCCGCCGGTGTTGTACATATCGGGAACCAGCGAACCTGTTACCCAGAAATCCACTGCGAACCCTGCCCGTTTGACGAGCCAGGAGATATTCATGATCTCTTCAATCAATGCGTGGTTGAAGCAAGGGCGCGGCCTGGCGCGCAGCATCATCCACACGGTACGTCGCTCCTCCTCATAGTATCCAGAAAGTTGCGTAAAACGTTCATTATCAGTAAACAGTTTGCACGTAGCCTGGTTGATAACAGTCATTGCTTTATCCTCCGGTAAGAAAAGCGCATTGCGCGCACTGCAAGACTAATCCACGCCAGAACCGGGCTGCGTGTGGCATAATGAATATATGTTGAGTGTTTATAAGATTTTGAGATTTCGTTTTTTTTCTTCTCTTTTTACACTCTTTTCTGCATCATTAATTTATTCATTTTTCGATATATAGGTGAAGGTATGGCAGACATTGACCTTAAACTCCTTGCCGGCCGGATCGATACCGTTCTGGACATACTGGTTGCCGGAGATACACAATCTGCAATTCGCAATCTGGAGATCCTGAAAGCGGAGTTATTAGATCTCGACAATAACGACAAGGCCTCCTCTTCCGGCGCACCGAAAACGCCCTGGGAAATTTGATCTTTATTTTCACCATCACGCGGCAGCAGGATGCGATAGCCGCAGTGGTGATGTCCGAATTCAATCCCTGATTAAAACGACATGACTATGAATTCCCGACAACAAATAATTCTGCAAACGGTGATTGATAAAGGCCAGATGAGCGTCGCCGATCTGGCCCGCATGACTGGCGTTTCTGAAGTCACGATTCGTCAGGATCTGAATACGCTGGAGAAACAGAGCTACCTGCGCCGCACACACGGTTTTGCCGTACCGCTGGATAGCGATGATGTTGAAACGCGCATGATGAGTAACTACACCGTCAAGCGTGCGCTGGCGGATTTTGCCGCTTCTCTGGTTAGCTCCGGCGAAACCGTATTTATTGAAAACGGCAGCAGCAATGCGCTGCTCGCCCGTAAGTTAGGCGAACAGCGCGACATCACCATTATTACTGTCAGCAGCTATATCGCACACCTACTGAAAGAGTCGCTGTGCGATGTGATCCTGCTTGGCGGCATCTACCAGAAAAAGAGTGAAAGCATGGTTGGCCCGCTGACGCGACAGTACATTCAGCAGGTGCACTTCAGTAAAGCGTTTATCGGTATCGATGGCTGGCAGCCGGAAACGGGTTTTACCGGTCGGGATATGATGCGTACTGATGTCGTTAATGCGGTGCTGGAAAAAGGCAGCGAGGCGATTGTGCTTACCGACAGCTCCAAATTTGGTGTGATGCATCCTTATACGCTCGGCCCGGCTGAACGCTTCCAGCGGGTGATTACCGATGAAAAACTCTCTTCCGAAGCGCATCAACAACTTCGCCAGGCAGGCCTGAGCGTTGATATTGTTAAACCCGGTATTACTGATTAATTTTCCGCCCGCGAAAGCGGGCTATCTTACTTATATCTGGGAATATTCCGACGCGTTGATTAAGACTTTTTACCTGTCTGACTTTCTGCCCGCGAGTAAAATTAATATTAGCGATATAACAGGAAGTGACTATCACTCACGTGATTGTATTACACCTGCGCAGCAAGGTTTCACGGAAGTGCTTTAAGGTGGGCTACAGCTTCTATACTTAAAGAGAACATTTTTCCGTGAATCGATAATTCAGGAGAAAGTATGATGATGTTAACAAGTAAAAAAATGGCCACCGCACTTCTCACCGTAACCCTGGCAATGTCCCTGAGCGCCTGCGGTCACTGGGATAAACGTTCTCGCAATACTGCCATCGGCGCAGGTGCGGGCGCGCTGGGTGGTGCTGTACTGACTGATGGTAGCACGCTGGGTACATTAGGTGGCGCGGCTGTCGGCGGTATTATTGGCCACCAGGTTGGTAAATAATTGGTCAGTGAAACGGCGACAACAAGAAAATAAATATACTTTCTTTTCAGGTCTGAGTTACGCAGTGTAAAAATAAGGCCGCGATTTATATCGCGGCCTTTCTGTTTTTATCCACCGACAAGTTTGACTTTCATTCCTTTGGCTTCCAGCAGCGATTTTAATAAATCACGCTTATCTCCCTGGATCTCAATGACACCGTCTTTTACCGCACCGCCGCATCCGCATTTTTTCTTCAATTCAGCGGCCAGTTTCGCCAGGGTTTCATCATCAGAATCGATACCGGTGATCAGGCACACACCTTTGCCTTTGCGTCCGCTGGTCTGACGTTGAATACGGACAATACCATCGCCTTTCGGGCGTGCGGCAGCTGCTTTAGGTTCGTCAATACGTCCGGTTTCCGTGGAATAAACCAGACGGCTGTTGTTGTCGCTCATTAAGCCCCCTTACCCAGCGAAGCGTTGATGGCTTTCAGGGTTGCGGCGGGATCGGCAGATTGCGTAACCGGACGTCCAATCACCATATAGTCCACGCCCGCAAGCTGCGCCTCTTCCGGCGTCATAATACGGCGTTGATCGCCCGCAGCCCAGCCCAGAGGACGAATGCCCGGTGTCACCAGTTTAAACGCCCTGCCCAGTTCGCTTTTGAAACGTACGGCTTCCTGAGCAGAGCAGACCACGCCATCAAGGCCACACTGCTGCGTCAGGCGCGCCAGACGCTCTGCATGCTCTGCCGGTGAAGTTTTGATGCCCAGATCCTGTAAATCGCTGGCTTCCATGCTGGTCAACACGGTTACGGCGATCAGCAGCGGCGCATCGGCGCCAAAAGAGGACAACGCCTCTTTCGCTGCCGTCATCATCCGCGCCCCACCCGAGGCGTGAACGTTAACCATCCACACACCGAGATCGGCCGCCGCTTTCACCGCATGCGCCGTGGTGTTAGGGATATCATGAAATTTCAGGTCGAGGAAAATATCAAAACCACGCTGTTGCAGATCGCGCACCAGTTGCGGCCCGAACAACGTAAACATCTCTTTGCCCACTTTCAGGCGGCAATCGCGGGGATCGATGCGGTCGACAAACGCCAGTGCTTTGTCGCGGTTATCGTAATCAAGTGCCACTACCACCGGGGAAGTAGTCACAGCGCGGGAAGTCGATAAAGTAGATGTCATGATCAGACCTTCTGAAATGAGGCACCCGCACAGGCGCGAAGTGAATAAACGGCGTGCATTCTACCTGCGGGAGCCGGGAAATAACAGTTTCCATTTTTCATCTGCAAAGCGATGTTCCTGCGCAGGTCTGACAAATGGATGTTTAAATCCATTAGTATGTTGTAACTAAAATAAGGGCTTTTTAAAAATCACTGCCCGTCGAGGCCGCGAATAGGCTTAACCGTTGACCACGCCCGGCATGACGGACAGTGCCAGTAAATGGTAAATGCCGTAAAACCGCATTTATGGCAGCGGTAGCGCGGTTTACTGCGCACCTGCTCACCCACCATGTCACGCAGCACCATCAGGCTCTCTTTCGCACGCCCTTCCTCTGCATCATGCAAATGATAATCGATAAGTTTGTGGAATACACGCATAGTCGGATGACGCTGTAGCTGTCGGGTAACGTAGCTCTGCGCAGCATCAGCCCCATCACGCTGCTCAATGATTTCCGCCAGCATCAGTTCCGCGGTGGCGCCAACGTTCTCTTCAACACAACGTTGTAGAAATGCTGCCCACTCGTTATTTTTGCCCAGTTGCTGATAGCAGGTCTGGAGCATATCCAGCGTTTCGCATACCAGATCTTTATCCTGCTCGATAACCCGCAACAGGGTTTCGACCGCTTTGCCGTACTCCCCGTTACTCATAAACACCCGCCCCATCATGATGGAGACGCGCGGGCTATGGCGATCGGCGGCGGCGCCTTTTTTCAGCAGCCCCATCGCGCGATCCATATCTTCATTGCCCATCTGTTGCAGCGCCAGCTCACAGTAAAAATGGGCGATCTCGACGAGTTGCTTCTCTTTGCCGAGTTTCACCAGCCGCTCAGCCACATCAATCGCTTTCTGCCATTCACTGGTGGCCTGAAAAATTTGCAGCAATTGCTGTAACGCGTTGACGCGGAAATCCGTTTCATCGACCAGCTGTTTGAACATATCTTCGGCCCGGTCATACAGACCCGCCGCCATATAGTCACGGCCCAGTTGCTGCACGGCCAGCAGACGCTGATCATAGGTGAGCGAAGCGCTTTCCATCAGCGTTTGGTGTATGCGAATAGCGCGATCCACTTCACCGCGCGAGCGGAACAGGTTACCAAGGGTGAGATGAGCTTCGACGGTGCCGGTATCCTCTTTCAACATCTCGAGGAACAGGTCTACAGCCTTATCTTGCTGGTTGCTGAGTAACAGGTTAACCCCGGCCACATATTCACGTGAGAGCCGGTTAGCTTCATCCTGCTTTGTTTGTTGAGCATTTCTGCGCCCCATATACCAGCCGTAGGCAGCCGCGACAGGTAACAACAGAAACAGCAACTCCAGCATAAAATATTATTCCTTCACCGCCGCTGTGCCGGAGACAACCGGTACATCTGAGGCGGGAGCAAGCTGGTGCTCAAGTCGTTTGATCTTACGTTCCGCGCGAACCAGAGAGACACGCACGCGTAGCCAGAACAGGCCGCAAATCAGCCAGCCGATGATAAACCCGGCCGCAAACAGTACAGCCATCAGCGTAGAAATGCGATATTCGCCCTGCGCGAGTAAATAATTGAATGTCACTTGCTGATCGTTTTGCGCACCAAGCGTAATCGATACGACAAAAATCGCTAATACCAGTAAGAAAATGAGTAAATATTTCACATTACATCCCGTTATGTGGTTCAGGCGATGAATTTCTATGCAACTGACTGCACGCAGCCTTATAACCTATCATTTTAGCGCCCATCGTGGAATGAAATTACATAATGCCAAATTCCGATTTGCGGGCGAAATATCGGAAATCAAGTCTCGCGATCTCTGGCGACAATTTCTGGCACCTCTTGCGCGGGCGGCGTTAATGGGCCGCACAAGCGCTGCGCCAGCCAGGTTGCCAGCGTCACCAGCAGCCAGGAAATCAGCGTTGCGACCACCAAATCGCGCGGCCAGTGCATGCCCAGCAATAAACGGCTGCCCATTACCCCGGTTGCCCATACTAGCAGGAAAACAATGGTCCATGTCCGTCTTCGTGGCCACAATAAACCCACGCCCAGCAACGCCCAACTGGCAGCAAACATGGTGTGCCCGGAAGGAAAGGCAAAACCGGTCTCTTTTTGCCAATGTTTACGTAAAAAACCAGGAATATCATGCTGCCCGGAGAGCTGCGATTTCACCAGTTCTCCCCGTGCTTTACGCTTTAAAGTGTAGAACTCATCCGCCGGGATATCGTGCGTTTTTTCCAGCCATAACACGAAAGGACGCGGCTCCTGAACCCGCTCTTTGACGAAGGATTTTAACCCCTGCCCGACCAGAATCGCGCATCCAAGAATCGCAAACAGCATCAGCGCCGCTTTCAGACGAAAACGCAGGCACCAGAGAAACCAGCCGCACAGCACCACGTGCGTAATAATCCCCCACGGCTGCGTCACCGTTTCGGTCAACCAGAAAAGGAAATGGAGCCACCATCGCGATTGTCCGGGCTGCCAACTCCAGCCGGAAATCCACACGGCCAGCGGCATCACCAATAAAATCGCCGCTCCCGCAGTTGTACGTTTTGCAATTGACAGCATGTCCTCTCCTTTCTGATAAGCGACTCAATCATAACCGAAATATAACATTCACGCTAAAAGCGACGTATTTGTGCGTTTAACCAGCAATGGAATGGTCACTTGTAGGTGTTATTCAGTGCATTGTGGCAAAATACAGCTATACAGAAGGCCAACAGGCTAAAGGCGCGCAGTGCGCCAATATAATTCGGAGATTCACATGCAACTTAAACGTGTGGCAGAAGCCAAACTGCCAACCCCATGGGGCGACTTCCTGATGGTGGGTTTTGAAGAACTGGCTACCGGGCAAGATCACGTTGCTCTTGTTTTCGGCGATATTTCCGGGCAGTTGCCTGTCCTGGCGCGCGTGCATTCGGAATGTCTGACCGGTGACGCACTTTTCAGTTTGCGTTGTGACTGCGGTTTTCAGCTTGAAGCGGCCCTGAATCATATCGCCGAGGAAGGTCGCGGCGTGCTGCTTTACCATCGCCAGGAAGGTCGTAACATTGGCCTGCTGAATAAAATCCGCGCTTATGCGTTGCAGGATCAGGGCTACGATACCGTTGAGGCCAACCATCAACTGGGCTTCGCCGCCGATGAGCGCGATTTCACCCTGTGCGCCGATATGTTCAAACTGCTGGGCGTCGATGAAGTCCGCCTGCTGACCAATAACCCAAAGAAAGTGGAAATCCTGACCGAAGCCGGGATCAACATCGTGGAACGCGTACCGCTGATTGTCGGCCGCAACCCGAAAAACGAACACTATCTGGATACCAAAGCCGAAAAAATGGGGCATCTGCTGAAATAAGCTGCCGCCCTGAAGTAAAAAGGCCTGCGTTTGCAGGCCTTTTTGTTTAGTCCAGCATGTTGCGTATCACATAGTGCAAAATGCCGTCATTGCGGTAGTAAGTCAGCTCTGTCGATGTATCAATGCGGCAGCGGCATTCCAGCACTTCCTGCTTACCATCGGCTCGGGTTAGCGTTACCGCTAATGTTCCGCCTGGTTTGATATGCTCCAGATCCACAATGTCCAGTTTTTCCTCGCCGGTAAGTGCCAGCGTTTTGCGCGTAACGCCTTGCGGGAATTCCAGCGGCAGGATCCCCATACCGATCAGATTCGAGCGGTGAATACGCTCAAATGATTCGGCGATTACCACGCGAATCCCCAACAAACGCGGCCCCTTGGCGGCCCAGTCACGGCTGGAGCCTGAGCCATACTCTTTACCGGCAATCACCGCTAATGGCGTTTTCTCCTGCTGATAGCGCATCGCGGCATCATAGATGGAGATCACTTCACTGCCCGGTAAATGGCGAGTCATGCCCCCTTCCACGCCTGGCACCATTTCATTACGGATACGAATATTGGCAAACGTGCCGCGCATCATGACTTCATGGTTGCCGCGCCGCGATCCGTACGAGTTAAAATCGCGACGCTCAACACCGTGGCTCTGCAGATAACGTCCAGCCGGGCTGTCCGCTTTGATACTGCCCGCCGGCGAAATATGGTCGGTGGTGACGGAATCACCCAGCATGGCAAGGATCCGCGCGCCATGAATATCCTCCACCGGCTTCGGTTGCGCCGCCATATCATCAAAGAACGGAGACAAGCGAATATAGGTCGAATCGTTCTGCCAGCCGTACGTGTCTGAACGCTCAACCTGGATGGCTTTCCATTCCGGCGTACCTTCAAATACCTCGGCATACTCTTTGCGGAACATCTCTGTCGAGACTTGCTCAACAGCACGCGCAATTTCGTTGCTGGAGGGCCAGATATCTTTCAGATAGACCGGATCGCCTTTCCGATCGTGCCCCAGAGGATCGGTGGCGAGGTTGATGTTCATGTTCCCCGCCAGCGCGTAAGCCACCACCAACGGCGGAGACGCCAGCCAGTTGGTTTTCACCAGCGGATGAATGCGGCCTTCAAAGTTACGGTTGCCCGAAAGCACCGCGCCAACCGTCAGATCGCCCGCACGGATCGCCTGCTCAATCGGTTCCGGCAGCGGGCCGGAGTTACCGATACAGGTCGTACAGCCATAACCGACCAGGTTAAAACCCAACTCATCAAGGTAAGGTGTCAGGCGCGCCTGCGCCAGGTAATCGGAAACCACTTTCGACCCCGGCGCCAGTGAAGCTTTTACCCACGGCTGACGTTTCAGCCCAAGTGTGACGGCTTTCTTCGCCAGTAACCCGGCGGCCATCAGCACGCTGGGGTTTGAGGTGTTCGTACAGGAAGTAATAGCGGCAATGACCACCGCGCCATCCGGTAATTGATATGAATGTCCATTGAGCACGTAGTCGACCGGTTTGCGATCTTTCTGCGCCGTATTCAGTTCCAGTTCAGAGCTGGCGGCAAAGGCTTTAGGCACATCGCTAAGCGCCACACGATCCTGTGGACGTTTGGGGCCAGCAAGGCTTGCCTCGACATCATGCATATTCAGTTCGAGTGTGCTGGTAAATACCGGTTCATCACCCGGGTTACGCCACATGCCCTGCGCTTTCGCGTAGGCTTCAACCAGCGCAACCTGCTCTTCGCTACGCCCGCTCAGGCGCATATATTCAAGCGTTACGCCATCAATAGGGAAAAAACCGCAGGTGGCGCCATATTCCGGCGCCATATTGGCGATAGTAGCGCGATCGGCGAGCGGCAGCGAATCGAGTCCATCACCATAAAATTCGACGAATTTCCCCACCACGCCATGTTTACGTAACATCTGCGTCACCGTCAGCACCAGGTCGGTGGCGGTAATGCCTTCACGCAGTTTGCCGGTCAGTTTAAAACCAACGACGTCAGGAATGAGCATTGAAACCGGCTGGCCGAGCATTGCGGCTTCCGCTTCAATACCCCCGACGCCCCAGCCCAGCACGCCCAGGCCATTGATCATCGTGGTGTGAGAATCGGTGCCGACCAGTGTGTCCGGATAAGCAACCCACTCTTTGTCCTGTAGTTCGCTCCACACGGCTTTGCCGAGGTATTCAAGGTTGACCTGGTGGCAGATACCAGTGCCAGGCGGCACGACGCTGAAGCGGCTGAAGGCTTGCTGGCCCCAGCGCAGGAATACGTAACGCTCATGGTTACGCTCCATCTCCAGCCGGACATTCTCTTCGAACGCATCATCGTCACCAAAATGGTCAACGGTGACTGAGTGGTCAATAACCAAATCAACCGGTGACAGCGGGTTCACTTTGGCGGTATCACCACCGAGGCGTTTTACCGCTTCGCGCATGGCAGCAAGATCAACGACTGCGGGGACACCGGTGAAATCCTGCATCAGAACCCTGGCGGGGCGATAGGCAATTTCTCTGTCGGCATGGGCGGTACTTAGCCAGCCCGCCAGCGCACGGATATCCTCTTCAGTGACGGATTCCTCATCCTGCCAGCGCAGAAGATTTTCGAGTAGTACTTTGAGTGACTTGGGTAGACGCGCAATATCCCCAAGTTGTCTGGCGGCCAGCGGCAAGCTGTAGTAGTGGTAAGTTTTATTCTCTGCCTGCAATGTGTCCTTACTGGCTTCGCGTAGGGTCAACGACATGTGCTCCTCCTTACTTACAGGGATTGCGATACCCTGAGGATCTTCAGGGTCTGTATTAAAGATAACACAAACATATCGTAACGATTTGATAACAACCCAAATTGCTACAAACGGACAAATTTGCAGGCGGGGAAATTAAAAAAGCCTCGCAGTTGCGAGGCTTTTCAATTCATTACCGGAAGAGCATCCAGACAATCTGAGCCCAAAAAAGGATGGAAACAGAAAACACGGTGATCCACGACCAGTATTTCATTCGACAATCATTATTCATCAATAAATTACCAGAAAAACTATTCATTAAAACTGAGTCTTTACTCAATTCATTTATGCTGTGTATTAATTAAAGAGTACAAAAGATCATATCAATGAATAGCGCGGATAATTTCCCACAATTATTCTGATGATATATTTATTGTTTTTTGGTGTCGTCTTCCGCGAAGGCATCAATAAAAGCTTGCTGCTGTGGCGTCAGTTTCCAGCATGCCGGAATAGAGGTCACAGTTTTGGTTTTCGCTTTCTGTGGTGTGTCACGAAGCTGACATACTTGCTTAACTGGTTCTAATCGACCCGCTATAGCCATTTTAACCCCAGAATTTCCAGATCAATAACGCGATAACCGCCCAAAATAAGGCAGAACCAAGAAATACCGCCAGCCAGGCTTTACGCTTGAGCTCAGGATCCCTTTTTGGCTCTTCACTTCCTGATGGCATTGCTAACCTCGTACAATCGACATCACTTATCATTTCGGGCACCAACAATAGGTACAATTAATCATGAGATGAGACAAATCCTAAAAGAACTTTAGCCGAAAATCCAGTGAATTTACTCACCATTTCCAAAGAAATATTTAATCTTTTGACCACAAATAAATTATTGAAGTAATAAATTTGCAGACCAGCAATTTAGTTTCTATTTTTGTCGCTAAATAGTGACAGTGTCTGCTTTGAGGGTGTGATTTCAATCACCGAGGCGGATTTACGATAAGTCAGATGATGATAATAACGATTTAGCTTTAGTCAGAGTTAAGGGTATCTTTTCAGTCGAAAAGATACCCTCCGACATTATTTTTGCGGCAACTTAATATCTTTAAACATCGCTTCTATATCTTCATTAGAACGCAATGCCACGGCAGTATCGACCACATCGCGGGTTAAATGCGGCGCAAAGCGTTGAATAAAATCATACATATAGCTGCGTAAGAAGGTACTGCGACGGAAGCCAATTTTGGTTGTGCTGTGGCTGAAAATCTCATGCGCATCCAGCTTAACCAGATCCGGATCGGAGACCGGATCGACCGCCATACTGGCAATGACACCGACTCCCAGGCCAAGTCTTACATAAGTTTTAATAACGTCAGCATCGGTGGCAGTAAAGACAATACGTGGCGTTAACCCTGCGCGATTAAACGCGGTATCCAGCTCAGAACGGCCCGTAAAACCAAAGGTGTACGTTACCAGCGGATATTGCGCCAGCTCGTCAATGGTGACCGATTGCTTTGAAGCCAGTGGATGGTCCGGCGTGACCACGATTGAACGATTCCAGTGATAGCACGGCAGCATGACCAGATCGTCGTACAGATGTAACGCTTCGGTGGCAATGGCGAAATCCGCATTCCCCTTCGAAACCGCTTCGGCAATTTGCGTGGGCGATCCCTGATGCATATGCAGGGAAACACGCGGATAGCGCTCAATAAAGCCTTTGATCACATTAGGCAGCGCATAGCGCGCCTGGGTGTGCGTGGTGGCGACATACAGCGAGCCTTTATCGGGCCAGGTGTGTTCCCCCGCCACCGATTTAATCGCATCCACTTTTGACAGGACTTCACGCGCAATGCGGATAATTTCCTGTCCGGCGGGCGTCACCTGGGTAAGATGCTTGCCGCTGCGGGCAAAAATTTGGATCCCCAGCTCATCTTCCAGCATGCGGACTTGCTTACTGATACCAGGCTGGGAAGTATAAAGCCCTTCCGCCGTTGAGGAGACATTGAGGTTGTGATTGACCACCTCAACGATATAACGAAGCTGCTGTAGTTTCATGACAGACCATCCGAAGTACGCAAACGGGTTATCGCTTAAGACGATTTCATAATAAAAAAACGGATTGCTATAACAACTATATCATTTATAGCTTCTGTGTATAGCAGCGAACAAAGAATAATAATGCAGATATAAAAAAGGGCCGACAGAGCGGCCCTTTGGGGATAGGTGGCTGAAGTCGCTTATTTTTTAGCTTCAGTCCACTTGTTATCAATGTAGAAAGCCGACCATCCGGTTGCTTTGCCCTCTTTTTCCGATGCCACATACTGCTGTTTGGTTTTACGGCTAAAGCGAATAATCGTTTTATTACCTTCCGGATCCTGCTGTGGCGCATCGGCCAGGTAACGCAATTTTTCCGGCAGACGATCGCGGAAGCGGTACAGTTCTTCCACCAACGGCGCACGCGTTTCACGCGATTTCGGGAAGGTATTGGCAGCGAGGAACACCCCGGCAGCACCATCACGCAGCACGAAATATGCGTCGGATTTCTCGCAAGGCAGCTCCGGCAATGGCACCGGATCTTCCTTCGGTGGCGCAACTTCACCGTTACGCAGAATTTTACGCGTGTTTTTGCAATCGTCGTTGGTACATGCCATGTACTTACCAAAACGCCCCATTTTCAGGTGCATCTCAGAACCGCATTTCTCACACTCAACGATCGGACCGTCATACCCCTTGATGCGGAACTCGCCCTCTTCGATTTCGTAGCCATCACAGGTCGGGTTATTACCGCAGACATGCAATTTGCGCTTCGGATCGATGAGGTAGCTGTCCATCGCCGTGCCGCACTTCTGGCAACGACGTTTGGCGCGCAGCGCGTTGGTTTCCGCGTCATCGCCTTCCAGCACATTGAGCACTTCGTTTTCCGGCACCAGGTTAATGGTGGTTTTACAGCGCTCTTTTGGCGGCAGCGCATAGCCGGAACAGCCGAGGAACACGCCGGTACTGGCGGTACGAATCCCCATTTTACGGCCGCAGGTCGGACAGTCGATGCTGGTCAGCACCATCTGGTTCGGTCGCATCCCGCCGGCTTCCGGATCCTGTTCAGCTTGCTCAAGCTGGCGAGAAAAATCGCCAAAGAAGCTGTCCAGCACCTTCCGCCACTCGGCTTCATGGTTTGCGACGCGGTCAAGGCTGTCTTCCATCTGCGCGGTAAAGTCGTAGTTCATCAGCTCGCGGAAGTTCTCTTCCAGGCGATCGGTAACGATTTCACCCATTTTTTCCGCGTAAAAACGACGGTTTTCCACGCGCACATAGCCCCTGTCCTGAATGGTCGAAATGATCGACGCATAAGTGGACGGGCGGCCAATGCCGCGTTTTTCAAGCTCTTTAACCAGCGAAGCTTCGCTGAAACGCGCTGGCGGCTTGGTAAAGTGTTGCGCCGGAGTCAGCTCGACGAGCGACAGCACATCACCTTTATTCACCGATGGCAGAGTGCGATCTTCATCGCCCTTGCGCAGTGCCGGCATCACTTTTGTCCAGCCATCGAAGCGCAAAATACGCCCGCGCGCTTTGAGGCGGAAATCACCCGCGCCAACGGTCAGCGTTGTGGAATCGTACTGTGCAGGCGTCATCTGACAGGCGACAAACTGACGCCAGATAAGCTGATACAGCTTCTGCGCGTCGGTTTCCATATCCTTCAGCGACTCAGCCTGCACTGCGACATCGGAAGGACGAATCGCTTCGTGCGCTTCCTGGGAATTCTCTTTACTGGCGTACTGGTTAGCAGATTCCGGCAGGTATTTCTTACCGAAATTGTCGGTAATATAGCCGCGAACCATGCTGATCGCGTCCTGGCTCAGGTTGGTTGAGTCGGTACGCATATAGGTGATGTAACCGGCTTCGTACAGACGCTGCGCCATCATCATGGTTTTCTTCACGCCAAAGCCGAGACGCGTACTGGCAGCCTGCTGCAACGTGGAGGTGATAAACGGCGCGCCCGGCTTGCTGCTGGTCGGTTTATCTTCCCGCTCCAGGACGGTGTAACGCGCTTTCTCCAGCAGGCTAACGGCGGCCATGGTCTGTTCGCGATTGACCGGACGGAACGCTTTGTCGCCTTGATGCGTCACCTGCAACGGCAATGCGTCGCCGCCAGGCGTTGTAGTAGCGGCGTCAATTTCCCAGAACTCTTCCGGAACAAAGGCTTTGATTTCGCGTTCGCGCTCAACCACCAGACGGACAGCAACAGACTGCACGCGACCAGCAGAAAGGCCACGGGCAATCTTCTTCCACAGCAGCGGAGAAACCATATAACCCACAACGCGATCCATAAAGCGGCGCGCCTGCTGGGCATTCACACGGTCAATATTCAGCTCACCCGGCGTTTCAAAAGCCTGGCGAATAGCATTCTTGGTGATTTCGTTAAACACTACGCGGCTGTAGCGTTTTTCATCACCGCCGATCACTTCCCGCAGGTGCCATGCAATGGCTTCCCCTTCGCGGTCAAGGTCGGTTGCGAGATAGATGTGGTCAGCTTTTTCAGCCAGCGATTTCAGTTCAGAAACCACCTTCTCTTTGCCTGGCAGCACTTCGTAATGTGCATCCCAGTTATGCCATGGGTCGATCCCCATGCGATTGACGAGAGCGCCGCGTTCATCCTTTTTAGGCTTCTTAGCCGTTTTGGTGGAGGCTGAGTCTGCGCTCTTTTTGGGTGCTGAGCCACTGGTCGGCAAATCACGGATATGACCAACACTGGATTTAACCACATAGTCATTACCCAGATATTTATTGATCGTTTTGGCTTTTGCCGGGGACTCAACGATAACGAGAGCTTTACCCATATTCACCTTTACCTAATTTAATTCTTCCAGGAATACGTCGACATTGCTTAACACCACCCGCGACGAACCTTCACTATTGCGGCGACAACCGGGGATATCAACCCCCATATCTGGCCGGGCGCGTCAAACGGAGCATTCAGGTGGCTGAGTTTACAAGCTTTTTCGCGTCAGGGTGATGTAGTACGACGGTGTTATGGTCGAATGTCAAGCAATTCTGTTGCCAGGTTGACGAAAGCGTCACACTGTACCTGATAAAATTTGTTACGCAACTTTATTAGCACGCAAAAACGAAACGCGCCAGCACAACAACAGGTCAAACCCTTTGCAAAAACAGGGAAAATTTGCTCCCTGTCCGGGCCAGCGGTAAACTTCAGAAAATTTTGAGGAGTAAAAAAATGACCGGTACATCTCAACCTATCGATCGCCAGACATTGCTGGAGCTGGCTAACAAACTGATCCGTGAGCATGAAGATACGCTGGCAGGTATTGCCGCCACCGATGTTACCCAGCGCAATGGCGTGCTGGTGTTCAGCGGCGAGTACTATCTGGATGAGCAAGGTCTGCCGACGCCGAAAAGCACGGCAGTATTCAATATGTTCAAATACTTAGCGCATGAACTTTCTGAAAAGTATCATCTTATTGACTAAGTAAAGCCCCATGTCGGTTTGTCTCCTTTTACTTGTGGTGAGTAAGGAGAGATATTCCGGCATGGGCATTCTTCAGGCTATAGCCTTACAGGTTCAATCACCACCTCCCCAGGAGGTGGCCTAAGATTGATAGTAAAAACGCGAGGCTTCTGGCCTCGCGTTTTGTTTACATCAGGGGTTTTTGCCCGCGCTGCCACCAGCGCATCAGCAGATGGTCAATACTCTCTGTCGCACTGCCGGTAAACCGCTCCATCATTTTCTTGCGTTGCTGGTAGCGGACGCCGATAACTTCATGATTCTCATACAGGCTGAGCAGCAGTTCGTCGCTGGTGCCAATCTGATCAATCAGTCCCTTCTCCAGCGCCTGGGAGCCGTACCAGTGTTCACCGGTCGCCACGCTTTCAATATCCAGCGACGGGCGCATCTGATGAACGAAATCTTTAAATAAGTCATGGGTTTCATTCAGGCTTTCGCGGAATTTCTGTCGCCCTTCTTCGGTATTTTCACCCAGTAGCGTGAGCGTACGTTTAAACTGTCCGGCAGTGTGCAACTCAATATCGATCTCTTTGCCTTTCAGGAAACGGTTGAAGTTAGGGATCTGCGCCACCACGCCGATAGAGCCAATAATGGCGAAGGGAGCGGCAACAATTTTATCCGCCACGCAGGCCATCATATAACCGCCGCTGGCTGCCACTTTATCAACGGCGATCGTCAGCGGAATATGTCTGTCGCGCAGACGCTGCAATTGAGAAGCCGCAAGACCGTAGCCGTGCACCACGCCGCCGGGGCTTTCAAGCCGCAGAACGACCTGATCCTGCGGTTTTGCCACGGTCAGCACGGCGGTAATTTCCTCGCGCAGCCCGCTGACTTCGCCGGCGTCCATACTGCCTTTGAAATCCAGCACATAAACGCGTGATTTTCCTGAGTCAACGCTTTTCCCTGCTTTTGCTTTCGCTTTGGCTTCCTTTACCTCCTGCTTCAGCTTTTTCTTCTGCGCTTTATGCCACTGTTTCTGCTGATGATCGTCCAGCAACGAAGCGGACATCTCCTCCTGCATCTCTTTATACTGCTCGCTCAAACGGGTAATTTTTAGTTCGCCCCGCTGGCGCTTGCGCTGCGTCAGATTGACAATAAGCACTGCTATCACCGCAATCGCCACTACCACGGTCGCGATCTTGGCCAAAAACAGACCATATTCAGACAGTAATTCCACGCGTACCACCTCGGTTACACCAATAAATAATGGCTCCAGTGTACATGAGCCGTCCGGGCGCGTCTCGCGCAAGCCCTGCACCAAATGTGCCATGTCGCTGAATTTTTTAACACTCTCTGGCTTAAAGGTTGCGCAACTCTCCGCCAGGCCGATTGAAATAGCCGGTCATTTAAGGCATAAAGCCAACATATGAGGTGATTACCGGCCCGGCCTGAGGAGGCAGTGTGCATTATCAGCCGCAACGCGATCTGCTAAACGACCGCATGATTCTTGTTACCGGCGCCAGTGACGGCATCGGTAAAGAGGCCGCCCTGACCTACGCTCGCCACGGCGCGAGCCTGATTTTGCTCGGACGCCAGGAAGCGAAATTACGCCAGGTCGCGCAGGCAATAAATGACGAAGGTCAGCAGGCCCAGTGGTTTACTCTGGATATGGCAACCTGTACGCCGGAAGAGTGCCAGCAGTTGGCGGCAACGATCGCAGCCGCCACGCCACGCCTTGATGGCGTACTGCACAACGCCGGTTTACTGGGCGATGTCTGCCCGATGAGCGAGCAGGATCCCGCCACCTGGGATGCCGTTATGCAGGTCAACGTCAACGCAACGTTCTATCTTACGCAGGCACTTCTTCCTTTATTACTCAAATCAGACAGCGGATCGCTGGTGTTTACCTCTTCCAGCGTAGGACGTCAGGGGCGCGCCAACTGGGGGGCTTACGCAGCGTCAAAATTCGCCACCGAGGGAATGATGCAGGTGCTGGCCGAAGAGTACCAGAACCGCCTGCGGGTCAACTGTATCAACCCGGGCGGCACGCGCACCAAAATGCGTGCCAGCGCCTTCCCGACAGAAGATCCACAAAAACTGAAAACCCCCGCCGATATTATGCCGCTCTATTTGTGGCTGATGGGCGATGACAGCCGACGTAAAACCGGGATGAGCTTTGACGCACAACCCGGACGTAAACCAGGGATCGCACAATGAGTGAAGAACGTTATCAGCAACGTCAACAGCGCGTAAAAGAACGCGTTGATGCCCGCGTGGCCGCCGCGCAGGACGAACGTGGAATTATTATTGTCTTCACCGGCAACGGCAAAGGCAAAACCACTGCGGCATTCGGCACCGCCACGCGCGCTGTCGGACATGGGAAAAAAGTCGGTGTGATCCAATTTATTAAAGGGACCTGGCCAAATGGCGAACGTAACCTGCTGGAGCCATTGGGCGTGGAATTTCAGGTCATGGCGACCGGTTTTACCTGGGACACGCAAAATCGTGAAAGCGACACAGCGGCTTGTCTGGCGGTGTGGCAACACGCGGAGAGGATGCTGGCAGACCCTTCTCTGGACATGGTGCTGCTCGATGAGCTGACCTATATGGTAGCGTATGATTATTTGCCGCTGGAAACGGTACTGAACGCGCTGCGCAACCGTCCGCCGATGCAAACGGTGATCGTTACAGGACGCGGCTGCCACCGGGATATTCTGGAACTGGCGGATACGGTCAGTGAGCTACGCCCGGTTAAACATGCTTTCGAAGCAGGTATCAAAGCGCAGATCGGTATTGATTATTAATGGTCTGCCGATGATGCAGGCCCGTTGACGAGCAATGCCAACACAGGCAGTAAAAAAGGGGCTTTCGCCCCTTTTCTGTTAATCGTTTTTGTTACGCGTGCTGCCAGGACGGCGAGTACCGCCAGGCTGGCTGTGGCGCTTCACGGCACGACGGATCTGGTTTGCTTTCATGCGGCGACGATCTTTCTCTACCGCCACTTTTGATTGCGTTTCAACGTCCAGACCAACCAGCTCGCGCAAATAGTTGGTCTGCGCCAGATCCAGCTCAGTCCAGCCGCCGCGCGGCAGGCCTTTCGGCAACGGGATATCACCGTAACGTACGCGGATCAGGCGGCTAACCTGGACACCCACCGCTTCCCACAGGCGACGCACTTCGCGGTTACGCCCTTCGGTCAGGGTCACGTTGTACCACTGGTTAATCCCTTCGCCACCGCTGAATTTGATGGTTTTAAACGCTGCCGGGCCGTCTTCCAGTTGCACACCGCGCGCGAGATCGCGCAGTTTTGCATCATCCACTTCACCAAATACGCGCACGGCGTATTCGCGCTCAACTTCACGGCTCGGATGCATCAGGCGGTTCGCCAGCTCGCCATCGGTGGTGAACAGCAACAGACCGCAGGTATTGACGTCGAGACGACCAACAGCAATCCAGCGCGCACCGCGCAGTTTCGGCAGACGATCGAACACCGTCGGGCGGCCTTCAGGATCGTTGCGGGTACAGAGCTCGCCTTCGGGTTTGTAGTACGCCAGCACACGACAAATCTGCTCAACGGACTCTTTCACCGAAATGAGATGACCATCGATACGAATTTTCAGCCCCGGCGTCACTTCAACGCGGTCGCCCAGGGTAGCGATTTTACCGTCCACGCTGACGCGGCCAGCTTCAATTATAGATTCGATCTCACGGCGGGAGCCGTGGCCAGCTCGCGCCAGCACTTTCTGTAGTTTTTCGCTCATAGAGCATCCTTAGGTGTCGCCTTCACAGGCGTCTGGGTATACTTTCAAAAACAACGAGCTAGTCTAAAAAAACCATAACTCGCTGCTATATAGCTATTGCATAATGCGCGGAATGGTAAATAAAACACCACACACCACGATTCGTGGGCGCACATACTACACGAATTTTAGACTAAAAGATTCAATAAGTTTTGAACATCTGAATGCCCCTGAGCCGAAATCCTGCTCCATTCAGAAACAGAATTTCGGCATGATGAACAAGCCACGATCCACCGGAGAGCAGATCATCTTTGCAAATAGCCACCGGACATTCAGGCCCAGACTGAAAGCGGGTCCAGGAACCGGACCCGCGACTGGCATCAACAGGCCCATGCTAAATTGCGGTCGTCACAACGCAGCAGCATTTTATGGTCATCTGCACCAAACAGGCTTTCGATGTAAAGGAAGGAATATCTGGTTAAAAGGAAGAAAATAACCATTTATAGATAGTGTTTTTAATACTACTTCGCAGATGTACGTCTCTACTGTTATAGAATCCTATTTTTTCAAGGGCGTGGTAATACTCTGTCAGTGTCGCCTGCTGAGACTTTCTCTGAATGGAGCAATAAAATAGCACCTCATGTTGGGTAAATTTAGGGTGATAGCCAAAAATCATCAGCCCTATGAGCTCCCTGGTTAACACCCGGGCTCCCCAGCTTTCATACAGATACTGAGGATTATTAAGAAACCATGTTTTCCATTTATCTAAAATTGTTGCATTAGCATTTGAAAATGGAATTTTGTGCCCATGCGTTTTCTCGTATAATTGTTTCGCACCAATCTTTGTTTGTTTAGGAATGTCTTGTAATTCAGATATGAAATTAGTGTTGCCTAATCCTTCGGTGACCAAATGAAAATCTTGCTGGCTATGGACACCACCAAGGAGCCAGACATCATTCATTAATGGAGACCATAATCGATCGCTAAGAATACTTCCCTTCCCTTGCAGTTTTCTTAAATTACTATATTGAGATGCTTCTAGTGTATCAATATCAATACCTGGAAACATCGACTCTTTGCTTACTCCCTTTTTTAATGTCGTACCCAACCATGGACTTAACCATACTTCATCATCTTCATGTCCATGCGCTGAAGTTAACCCGAAATTTTGCACAAGCTTTAACTTTTGTCTCATGCTCACTTCTCCAAGCAGAAGACATCCAAGCGTGCTATTTTTACTGGCATCATACAACCGCCAACACCGGTCAGCACAAATTGTTGCATGCAGACTCTGATTGGCAGGCATTTCGATGTCAAAATAAGCCTTTGCCCAACTATTTTTATTTATTATTTTGTCATAAAGTTCTGATATTTCTTTTAACATTACCGCCTTATGGGTGTACATATTTTACCTCCCTGTAGAATAAAGATTACTATACCTATCTGATAATAAATAAACCGATAATGCCGTTAGCACATCACAACATGAGTAATATCTCAACCCTCAATATTGAACTTTATAGCCTACATATCACGGTTTGACTTAGAGAACTAAACAAAAGAAGCGTTGGCATTTCCTTCATCAATAATTCCATCAATTAAATACACATTTTATATACTTATTATTTATAAAACGCCCACCTGGCTATTTGTACACCAGGCAGAGGAACTTATGCAGCAATATACTCATAGAATACCTCCTTACAGCAAGGCTGCTGGAGTCACACAATGGGCAGTATATTAGGCGATTTATATATTATTAATGAATAGAAAAAGTCTTATCCGATGAGGAAGTAAAATACCGTTCTTATTTACTGCGCATTCACAGAGGAGCCAATATGTCACTACCGCTGTCACACCAACGATGACAGCGATTATGAAAAACAGCATATTGCGTCGAACAGGGGCATCGCTCAGGCGAAGCCGCTGCTGAAATGGCCACGTGATATAGCGGCTTGCGCCACTATAGGAAAGGCTTTACGTCACCAACGCCTTCGCGGAGCACCACTGGTGAGTCATTGGTTAAGTCTATCACGGTCGTTGGTTGCTGCCCGAGATAGCCGCCATGGATGATCAGATCAACAACTTTTTCCAGACGATCTTTGATTTCATCAGGGTCCGATTCGGTAAAATCACTGCCCGGTAGCATTAATGACGTCGAGAGCATCGGCTCATTGAGTGCTTCCAGCAGCGCCAGCGCAATCGGATTCGACGGTACGCGCAGCCCGATGGTTTTGCGTTTTTCCTGCAATAAACGACGCGGCACCTCTTTTGTCCCTTTCAGGATAAAAGTGTAATTCCCGGGCGTATTGTTTTTAATCAGACGAAACGCCACGTTATCAACGAATGAATAGGTCGACAGCTCGGACAGATCGCGACACATCAGCGTGAAGTTGTGGCCATCCGGCAGATGACGGATGCGGCAAATCCGCTCCATCGCGCCTTTATCCTCGATTTTGCACCCCAGCGCATACCCGGAGTCGGTGGGATAAACAATCACACCGCCCTTACGCACGATCTCCACCGCCTGATTAATTAATCGCGGTTGTGGGTTTTCCGGATGAATATAAAAAAACTGACTCATACTTCCCTCTCTTACGTTTTACTGCGGCTGCTCCCATTTCAGCCAGACGCCTTCAACCCCGGCCGGTAGCCAGAGTTTGCGCCCCAGTTCAATCCACGGGCAGGGCTGATGGAAATCCGATCCTTGTGATGCCAGCAAACCATACTGACGGGCATACACGGCGAGCTGTGCTCGTTCATTGGGAGCCTGCTGGCATTGGGCAACTTCCATCGCCTCTCCGCCGCGGTCAGCAAAATGCGCCAGCAGTCTTTTCAGCCATTTAGCGGAAAGGTTATAACGACCGGGATGGGCCAATACCGCCGTTCCGCCAGAATGATGAATGACTTCAATAGCTTGTTCTATTGTACACCACTGCGGCGGAACATATCCCGTTTTCCCGCGCGCAAGATATTTTTTAAAAACATCGGCGACGTTACTGGCCTTGCCCTGCTCAACCAGAAAGCGGGCAAAGTGACCACGCGTCACGCTCGCGCCCTGCGCCAGCCGCTGTGCGCCTTCCCACGCGCCGGGAATATGCGCTTTTTCCAGACGCTCGGCAATCAGTTGCGCGCGCTGAATACGACGCGCGGACTGATACTGCAAAAATTCGACCATCGCCGGGTTTTCGATATCGATATTCAGACCCACGATATGGATTTCATGATTTTCCCAGACAGTGGAGATTTCCACGCCACTAATTAATTCCAGCGCCAGCCCGGCGCGAGCAATTTCAGCCCGCGCCGCAGGGATCGCAGCGGTGGTATCGTGATCGGTGATGGCCAGCGTGCCTACGCGCATTTCTACCGCGCGATGTACCAGTTGTTCCGGGGCAAGCAAGCCGTCAGAGGCGCTGGTGTGGCTATGCAGGTCATAAATAATGGCGTAATTCGTGTCGCTCAAAGCGGCTCCGTAGATTTATCAGGACATCTGTTTGCGCCCTATCATAACGGTTAGCCAACTTTTTCTGAAATCGAGGGTTGACTTTCTTTCGCTGAACCAGTTAACTAGTACGCAAGTTCACACGACAAGGTATCGCAACAATGAATGCACATTTCTCTGTTACTCGCTGGTGGCGCACTCCCTGAACAGGGCTGTGAGATCACGTGCGCATTCAGCATACCGATACCTGGCCCGCTCACTCAGCGGGCTTTTTTTTGAACAAATTTATGAGAGCGACTATGCAAACGCAAAAACCAGCACTCGAACTTCTGACCAGCAACGCCGCATACCGCGACAATCCGACGGCGCTGTTCCACCAATTATGCGGCGATCGCCCGGCTACGCTGCTGCTGGAATCCGCCGATATCGACAGCAAGAATGATTTAAAAAGCCTGCTGCTGGTCGATAGCGCGCTGCGCATTACCGCGCTGGGTGACACTGTCACTATTAAGGCGCTCACCGCCAATGGCGCTTCCCTGCTAAATCTGCTTGATGCGGCGCTGCCTGCGGGGGTTGAAAACACCGTGCTGACGGATGGCCGCGAATTGCGTTTCCCACCGGTCAGCACGCTGCTGGATGAAGACGCCCGCCTGTGCTCGCTCTCGGTATTTGACGCTTTCCGCCTGCTGCAAACGCTGGTGGATGTTCCGGCAGAGGAACGCGAAGCGATGTTTTTTGGCGGCTTGTTTGCCTATGACCTGGTCGCCGGTTTTGAAGATTTACCGCAGCTTTCCCACGATCGCCGCTGCCCGGATTACTGCTTCTATCTCGCGGAAACATTACTGGTGATCGACCACCAGAAAAAGCAGACGCGTATCCAGGCAAGCGTATTCAGCCAGGATGCCAGCGAAAAAACACGCCTGCTTGAGCGTATTAATGTCCTGCGCCAGCAGCTGGATCTGCCTGCAGAGCCGCTGCCGGTGCAAACCGTTGCGCATATGCGTTGCGAGACCAATCAGAGCGATGAAGAGTACGGTGCCGTTGTACGGGAGATGCAGAAAGCGATTCGCAGCGGCGAAATTTTCCAGGTTGTCCCGTCGCGCCGCTTTACGCTGCCTTGCCCCTCGCCGCTGGCCGCTTATGAAGTGCTGAAAAAGAGCAACCCCAGCCCGTATATGTTTTTCATGCAGGACGATGATTTTGCCCTGTTCGGCGCATCGCCGGAAAGCTCACTGAAATATGACGCCAGCAACCGTCAGATTGAGATCTACCCCATCGCCGGAACGCGTCCGCGCGGTCGTCGCCCGGATGGTTCGCTGGATCGCGATCTCGACAGCCGTATCGAACTCGATATGCGTACCGACCACAAGGAACTTTCTGAGCATCTGATGCTGGTCGATCTGGCGCGTAACGATCTGGCGCGCATCTGTACGCCAGGCAGCCGTTATGTTGCCGACCTGACAAAAGTGGACCGTTATTCTTACGTTATGCACCTGGTTTCCCGCGTGGTGGGCGAACTGCGTCAGGATCTGGATGTGCTGCACGCTTATCGCGCCTGCATGAACATGGGAACACTTAGCGGCGCGCCGAAAGTCCGCGCCATGCAACTGATTGCCCGGGCCGAAGGCACGCGCCGCGGCAGCTATGGCGGCGCTGTCGGTTACTTCACCGCTCACGGCGATCTGGATACCTGCATTGTCATTCGTTCTGCGTGGGTTGAAGACGGTATTGCCACCGTTCAGGCCGGCGCCGGCGTGGTACTGGATTCTGTACCGCAGTCTGAAGCCGATGAAACCCGTAATAAAGCTCGCGCGGTTCTGCGCGCCATTGCCACCGC
The DNA here is from genome assembly GCA_900109485.1 of Kosakonia sacchari. GTDB lineage: Bacteria > Pseudomonadota > Gammaproteobacteria > Enterobacterales > Enterobacteriaceae > Kosakonia > Kosakonia sacchari_B. Next base: position 300,293 of record FOAY01000005.1, read on the forward strand.
ACACCACGCACAGGAGACGTTCTGATGGCTGACATTCTGCTGCTCGATAATATCGACTCTTTTACTTACAACCTGGCGGATCAGCTGCGTGCAAGCGGACATAATGTGGTGATTTATCGCAACCATGTACCCGCACAAACCTTAATCGACCGTCTGGCAACGATGCAAAACCCGGTGCTGATGCTGTCACCGGGACCGGGTGCGCCGTCGGAAGCGGGCTGTATGCCGGAACTGTTAACGCGTCTGCGCGGCAAGTTACCGATTATCGGTATCTGCCTTGGGCACCAGGCAATTGTCGAGGCCTACGGCGGCTATGTCGGCCAGGCCGGTGAAATCCTGCACGGTAAAGCCTCCAGTATTGAACATGATGGCCAGGCGATGTTTGCCGGTTTAAGCAATCCGCTGCCGGTGGCGCGTTACCATTCGCTGGTTGGCAGTAATATTCCCGCCGGATTGACCATCAATGCGCATTTCAACGGCATGGTGATGGCGGTACGTCACGATGCCGATCGCGTCTGCGGCTTCCAGTTCCACCCGGAATCGATCCTCACCACGCAGGGCGCGCGCCTGCTGGAGCAGACGCTGGCCTGGGCGTTGCAGAAACTGGAGCAGAGCAACACGCTGCAACCGATTCTGGAAAAACTTTACCAGGCGCAAACCCTCAGCCAGCAAGAGAGCCACCAGCTTTTCTCGGCGGTGGTGCGCGGCGAGCTGAAACCTGAACAACTGGCCGCAGCACTGGTCAGCATGAAGATCCGCGGCGAGCACCCGAATGAAATTGCCGGTGCGGCTACGGCGCTGCTGGAAAATGCCGCGCCCTTCCCGCGCCCGGATTATCCGTTCGCGGATATCGTCGGCACCGGCGGCGATGGCAGCAACAGCATCAATATTTCCACCGCCAGCGCGTTTGTCGCTGCCGCGTGCGGGCTGAAGGTCGCTAAACATGGCAACCGCAGCGTTTCCAGCCGTTCAGGTTCATCCGATCTGCTGGCCGCATTTGGTATTAATCTGGATATGAATGCCGACAAATCGCGCACCGCGCTGGATGAACTTGGCGTCTGCTTCCTGTTTGCGCCGAAATACCACACCGGTTTCCGCCACGCGATGCCGGTACGTCAGCAGTTGAAAACCCGCACCCTGTTTAACGTGCTGGGGCCGCTCATCAACCCGGCGCATCCGCCACTGGCGTTGATTGGCGTTTACAGCCCGGAGCTGGTGTTACCGATTGCGGAAACCCTGCGCGTTCTCGGTTATCAGCGTGCGGCCGTAGTCCATAGCGGCGGAATGGATGAAGTGTCATTACATGCGCCGACGCTGGTTGCGGAGCTAAATAACGGTGAAATTAAAAGTTACCAGTTAACTGCCGAAGACTTCGGCCTGACGCCTTATCATCAGGAACAGCTTGCGGGCGGCACGCCGGAAGAAAACCGTGACATTCTGACGCGCTTATTACAAGGTAAAGGCGAAACTGCTCATGAAGCCGCGGTGGCCGCCAACGTTGCGATGCTGATGCGTCTGCACGGCAACGAAGATTTGCGGGCCAACGCGCAGAAAGTACTGGATGTGCTGCACAGCGGAGCAGCCTACGACAAAGTCACCGCACTTGCGGCAAGAGGATAAAAGATGCAGACCGTTTTAGCGAAAATCGTCGCCGACAAAGCCGTATGGGTTGCGGCGCGGAAGGAGCAACAACCGCTGGCCAGCTTCCAGAACGACGTCGTGCCGAGTACGCGCAGCTTCTACGATGCCCTGCGAGGAACACGTACCGCCTTTATTCTGGAGTGCAAAAAAGCGTCGCCGTCCAAAGGCGTTATCCGTAACGATTTCGATCCGGCGCGCATCGCCGACATTTATAAACATCACGCTTCGGCGATTTCCGTACTGACCGATGAGAAATATTTTCAGGGCAGTTTCGATTTTCTGCCCATCGTCAGCGCCATCGCGCCGCAGCCGATCCTGTGCAAAGATTTTATTATCGATCCGTATCAGATCTATCTGGGGCGTCACTACCAGGCCGATGCCTGCCTGTTGATGCTGTCAGTGCTGGATGATGAGCAGTATCGCCAGCTTGCCGCCGTGGCGCACAGCCTGAAGATGGGCGTGCTGACAGAAGTGAGCAACGAGGAAGAGCTGCAACGCGCCATGGCGCTGGAAGCGAAAGTAGTTGGTATTAATAACCGCGATCTGCGCGATCTGTCGATTGATCTCAACCGTACCCGCCAGCTTGCGCCGCGTCTGGGTAACAACGTCACGGTGATCAGCGAGTCCGGCATTAATACTTATGCCCAGGTTCGCGAACTGAGCCACTTTGCCAATGGTTTCCTGATTGGTTCGGCGCTGATGTCGCATGACGATCTCGATGCCGCCGTGAAACGCGTGCTGCTCGGCGAGAACAAGGTTTGCGGATTGACTCGCGCCGAAGATGCGCGCGCCGCCCATGAAGCGGGCGCGATTTACGGTGGCTTGATTTTTGTCGCCTCCTCGCCGCGCGCCGTTTCCAATGAACAGGCGCAGGCGGTAATGCAGGGTGCGCCGCTGCAATATGTCGGCGTGTTCCGTAACGCCCCGGTTGAAGATGTGGTGGCGAAAGCGAAAGCGCTGGCGCTCTCTGCGGTGCAGTTACACGGCAGCGAAGATCAGGCCTATATTGACGCGCTGCGCGCGGTATTGCCTGCGCAGACGCAAATCTGGAAAGCGCTGAGCGTCAGCGACACCCTGCCGCCGCGCAACTTACAGCAGGTCGATAAATATGTCTTCGACAACGGCCAGGGCGGCAGCGGCCAAAGCTTCGACTGGTCACTGCTGGCCGGTGAACCGCTCGATAATGTGCTGCTGGCTGGCGGCCTGAGCGCAGATAATTGTGTGCAGGCGGCAAAAACCGGCTGTGCCGGACTCGATTTTAATTCAGGCGTGGAGTCGGAACCGGGTATTAAAGATGCCAGCAAACTGGCTTCGGTTTTCCGTACACTGCGTGCTTATTAAGGAAAGAAGAGAATGACGACACTATTGAACCCATGGTTTGGCGAGTTTGGCGGCATGTTTGTTCCACAGATCCTGATGCCTGCCCTGCGCCAACTGGAAGAAGCGTTTGTCAGCGCCCAGAGCGATGCGGATTTTCAGCGCCAGTTTAACGATCTGCTGAAAAACTACGCCGGGCGTCCGACTGCGCTGACGAAATGCCAGAACCTGACTGCCGGTACCCGCACCACGCTGTACCTGAAACGTGAAGATCTGCTGCACGGCGGCGCGCACAAAACCAACCAGGTTCTCGGTCAGGCGCTGCTGGCAAAACGGATGGGCAAAACCGAAATTATCGCCGAAACCGGCGCGGGGCAACATGGCGTTGCATCAGCGCTGGCCAGCGCTCTGCTCGGCCTGAAGTGCCGCATCTACATGGGTGCAAAAGATGTTGAGCGCCAGTCGCCGAACGTCTTCCGTATGCGTCTGATGGGCGCAGAAGTGATCCCGGTGCACAGCGGTTCCGCCACGCTGAAAGACGCCTGTAACGAAGCGCTGCGCGACTGGTCCGGCAGCTACGAAACCGCGCACTATATGCTCGGCACTGCCGCTGGCCCGCACCCGTTCCCGACCATTGTGCGCGAATTCCAGCGCATGATCGGCGAAGAGACTAAAGCGCAGATCCTCGAAAAAGAGGGACGTCTGCCGGATGCGGTGATCGCCTGCGTCGGCGGCGGCTCAAATGCTATTGGTATGTTTGCCGATTTTATCGATGAAACCGGCGTTGGCCTGATTGGCGTTGAACCGGCCGGTCACGGTATCGAAACCGGCGAACATGGCGCGCCGCTGAAGCACGGCCGCGTGGGTATCTATTTCGGCATGAAATCGCCGATGATGCAGACCGATGAAGGTCAGATTGAAGAGTCTTACTCCATCTCCGCCGGGCTGGATTTCCCGTCTGTCGGGCCGCAGCATGCGTATCTCAACAGCATTGGTCGCGCTGATTATGTGTCGATTACCGATGACGAAGCGCTGGACGCGTTTCAGATGCTGAGCCGCCATGAAGGGATTATTCCGGCGCTGGAATCTTCGCACGCCCTCGCCCATGCGCTAAAAATGATGCGCGAAAACCCGGATAAAGAGCAACTGCTGGTGGTTAACCTTTCCGGCCGCGGCGATAAAGACATCTTCACCGTACATGACATTCTGAAAGCGCGAGGGGAAATCTGATGGAACGCTACGACAACCTGTTTAAACGGCTCGCCGACCGCAAAGAAGGCGCTTTCGTTCCCTTCGTTACGCTGGGTGATCCGTCGCCGGAACAGTCGCTGAAAATTGTCGATACGCTGATCGAAGCTGGCGCAGACGCGCTGGAACTGGGGATCCCTTTCTCCGATCCGCTGGCTGACGGCCCGACGATCCAGAGTGCGACGCTGCGCGCTTTTGCCGCAGGCGTTACGCCGACCCAGTGCTTTGAAATGCTGGCGGCCATTCGCCAGAAGCATCCGACCATTCCGATTGGTCTGCTGATGTACGCCAACCTGGTGTTCAGCGGCGGCATTGATGCGTTTTATGCCAAATGCGAAAAAGTCGGCGTCGATTCCGTTCTGGTGGCCGACGTGCCCATTGAAGAGTCTGCACCTTTCCGTCAGGCGGCGATGCGCCACAATGTTGCGCCAATCTTTATCTGCCCGCCGAATGCCGATGATGAACTGTTGCGTCAGATTGCCTCTTATGGCCGCGGTTATACCTATTTGCTGTCGCGGGCAGGCGTGACCGGTGCGGAAAACCGTGCGGCGCTGCCGTTGCATCACCTGGTGGAAAAACTGCAGGAATACCACGCTGCGCCGCCGTTGCAGGGTTTTGGTATCTCTGCGCCGGATCAGGTCGCCGCTGCCGTGAACGCAGGCGCTGCGGGCGCGATTTCCGGCTCGGCGATTGTCAAAATCATCGAAAAAAATCTGCAAAACCCTACCGCGATGCTGGCTGAGCTGAAAGCGTTTGTTCAGAGCCTGAAAGCCGCTACGCTGCCGCGTTAATCCTGTTGCCGCCTGTTCGCTCAGGCGGCCTCTTCTTGCTTCAGTAGTGTCTGCGCATATTTCTGCACCAGCCGGAACAGCGCCTGAACATCATCGTGTTCCCAGCCGTCGAATGTCGCGTTCATCAATCGCTGCCGCACGGCGTCAATTTTCATTGTCATCGCTTTACCTTCTTCGCTGATGGTGAGCTCGCTCACTCGTTTGTCCTGCGGCTGACTTTTTTTCACCACCAGCCCGGCCTGCTCCAGTTTTTTCACCTGGCGGCTTACCGTGGTGTAATCCCGTCCGACGCGGTTAGCCAGTTCAACCACGCCGATGGGGCCAAAACGTTCAACCGTCACCAGCAGCGGAAACAACACCTGATCAAGGGTGATATCCGCCGCGCGCATCAGCGCCATATCGCGTAGCGGATGATTCATCACGCCAATGATAGTGAGTAACGCGCGATGGAAATCATCGATGTCGTAATTAATATGTGCATTTTGCATATAAATTCCTGATGGTGTAGAGTGGCAATCTCAATATGTGCATTTTACACATAAACCCTGACGGAGAGAATTCTATGTACGCAGCCATTGTCCACCAGACCAACCAGCCCCCACGTTATACCAGCTTTACCCTGCCTGAAGCCCGACAGGGCGAGTGCCTGATCACCGTTAACGCCGCTGCGATAAGTCATGTGGTGAAAAGCCGCGCATCAGGCCAGCATTACAGTTTTGACGGTACGTTACCCTTTGTGCCGGGTATTGATGGCGTCGGCACACGACCCGACGGCCAGCGGGTCTGGTTTGCCTTTCCGCGCTCGCCATGGGGCAGCATGGCAGAGTTTGCACCTGTCGCGGAACAGCACTGCATCCCTCTGGCGGACGAGCTGGACAGCATCAGCGCCGCGGCGATGGCCAATCCGGGCATGTCAGCCTGGGCCGCACTGGTAACCCGCGCGGGCCTCCGTCGCGGCGAAACGGTGTTGATTAATGGCGCAACGGGCAGCGCCGGACAACTTGCGGTGCAGATTGCCCGCTACCTTGGCGCGGGGAAAATTATCGTCACCGGGCGTAACGCCGCAGTTTTGCACAGTCTTGGCGCGGATTACGCAATCAATCTGACGGATGAGAGCGACGCGCTGCGCCAGCAATTCGCTAGCATCTTTGCGACCCACGTCGATATCGTCGTGGATTACTTGTGGGGCAGTAGCGCAGAACTGATTCTCGCCGCTGCCGCGAAGGCAAAATCGCCAACCCGCTTTGTGCAGGTGGGTTCGCTTTCCGGGCAGGATATCCGTTTGTCCGGCGCCTGGCTGCGCGCAGCGCCGATCCAGTTGATGGGCAGCGGCATCGGCAGTTTATCGTTACCTCAGTTGCTGCAAGCCACCGCAGAGATGTTCGCCGTGGCGGTACCGGCGCAACTGCGTATTGCCACCACGCCTGCGCCTCTGAGTGACGTTGAAACGGCCTGGCTGCGTGATGACAGCCAGAAAAGAACTGTCTTTGTCATCAACTAATGGTAACTCATTGTTAAAAGGTTCATATTTTCTGTGGAATAATGACCGAGACGCTGGTTACACAGAGACTGAATCGATGAGTGACACTCCTTCCTCCTGGCCACGGCGCTGGATAGCGCTGCTGCTGACTGGCCTGCTTTCCGGCGCGTCAGGCATGCTGATTGCGCTACTGCTGCATGCAATCCAGCATCTGGTGTTTGGTTACAGCCAGCAATCACTGATTGGCGGCGCGCCGTTTCTGCAAGGCGTTACCGATGCCAGCAACCTGCGTCGCTTTGCCGCACTGACCGGTGCCGGAGTGATTGCCGGCTGCGGCTGGTGGTTGCTGGCGCGATATGGCAAGCCGCGGGTAAGCGTTACGGCGGCGCTTGGTGAAAAGGGTCGTCAGATGCCTGCGAACACCACAATCTGCCATGCCCTGTTACAGGTCGTGACGGTGGCGATGGGCTCGCCGCTGGGACGTGAAAGCGCGCCGCGAGAAGTGGGCGCGCTGTTTGGCGGCAACATTGCCCGGCGTAGCGGCCTCAATGCGCAGGAAACCCGGCTGGTGATCGCCTGTGGTGCAGGAGCCGGGCTGGCTGCGGTTTATAACGTTCCGCTGGCCGGTGCGATTTTCACGCTGGAAGTGTTGCTGGTGACCATCACCTGGGATGCGGTGATCGCCGCAACTGTCAGTTCCGCGCTGGCGGCATTTGTCGCCTCGCTGGTGCTGGGCAATGAACGTCAGTACCAATTTATTGCGCCACCTGCGCCAGTGTCATTAATCGTTTGGGCGGCGCTCTCCGGCCCGCTGTTCGGTTATGCCGCCTGCCAGTTTCGCCGCATGACGCGGCAAGCGCGCGGCCAGGCGAAAAGCAACTGGCAGATGCCGCTGTTCTGTATACTGGCCTTTGCCTGCCTGGGTTTGTTCTCCATCTGGTTTCCGCAACTGCCGGGCAACGGCCGCGGGCCGGTGCAGCTCAGTTTTGGCGGCGGTGTCACTCTGCCACTGGCCGCCATGCTGATTGGCCTGAAAGTAGTGAGTATCGGGATGGTGCTACGCGGCGGCGCGGAGGGCGGCCTGCTGACGCCCGGCCTGGCGATTGGCGCACTGCTGGGCGCGCTGACGTATCTGCTTGTCGGCCCTTTCTTCCCCGGCGCCAGTATGGGGGAATTTGCTCTCACCGGCGGCGCCGCGTTTCTGGCGTCATCCATGCAGATGCCGCTAACCGCCATTGTCCTGCTGATGGAATTCACCGGCATGGACTTCAGCTTTTTTGTTCCTCTCACCCTGTGCGTGGCTGGCGCATATATGACGTGCCGCTACGTGGAGTGATCCTGACGCCCGAATTACCGATGCAGTGATTAAATGGATTTGGCGGCGTAAGAGCCATGGACGCAGAGATAAACGGGGAAACTGGCCGCAAGCGGGGCCAGTTTCCAGCCGGACTCAAAAACGATAACCCGCAGAGAACATAAATACCCACGGATCCAGGCGAGTACTGACACTCTGCTGAGCGCCATTAGCTTTGAAACGCACGTCTGTATCGATATCCATATACCAGACCGACATATTGATTAACCAGTTGCGGTTGATCAGATAGTCCAGCCCTACTTGCCCTGCCGCGCCCCATGAATCTTTCAGGCTCAGATCGGAAAGCCCGGCTGCTTTACCGGTGTCATTAAATTTTTCGTCAAAGAAAGTGGTGTAGTTGATGCCCGCGCCAATGTACGGACGGAATTTGCTTTTCGAATCGCCAAAGTACCACTGCGCCATCAGCGAAGGCGGCAAATGATGCACGGTCGCGATATCGCCCGTCGGGCCGGTGCCTACGTGGTGACGGAACGGCGTCGCCGCCAGCAGTTCAATACCCACATTGTCCGTTGCCATCCATGTCATCGTCACACCTAACTGGGTGTTATTGCTGACATTAAAACTACCAAGACTACCCAGAACATTATCCGAACCTGCCGTTGGACGGACAGTAGCGGAACCGGCACGAATAAAGAATTCGCCCGCGTCATGCGCATATGCACCGCCGGAAAGCGAACTCAGGACTAATGCTGCCACAGCTAATTTTTTCATATCCACTCCGTAATTGTGGTTTTTATCGCGACGTGAATATACCCATAACTGAGTACAAAGTGATCCAACCCAGATCACACTTAATCCCATAATTTAACATTCATTGATCTGAGTTAATTTTCATCCTTATGCCACCCCCTTAATTTTTGTATTTAAATCAATTTTCACCTTTTCAGGTATGAAAAATTTTCCACCTTAGCCATCTTGTACGCCAGCAAGCGCAGAGATAATTTAGTGGCCTGACAATTCGTTTTAATACGTAGTGAAGTGCAGGTGTGCGATGAGCGATATCAATCCGTGCATGTCGTGCGGAGCATGTTGTGCGTATTTTCGTGTCTCTTTTTACTGGGCTGAAGCGGATGACGCTGGCGGCCCTGTCCCGGCTCAACTTACAGAGCCAGTGACGCCCTTTTTACGCTGTATGAGCGGCACCAATCAGAAACAGATCCGCTGCGTGGCGCTGGAAGGGACTCCCGGCGAATCGGCCCGTTGCAGCATCTATGAAGGAAGGCCGTCACCCTGCCGGGAATTTGCGATGTCTGGCGAGAATGGCGAAGTGAATGAAGCCTGCGAACGCGCCCGCGCCCACTACGGATTAGCGCCTCTTTACAAAGATATGCTTTTCCATACAAGCCATGATGCTGCCACTGAGCCACTATTCGGGGTACAATCGCCGACAGTTTAATACCGCAATACTCAAGGAGAGTGCATGTCTATCACGGCGAAGTCCGTTTACCGTGACACGGGGAATTTTTTTCGTAATCAGTTGATTACCATTTTGCTGATTGCGCTGCTGTGCGCATTTATCACCGCCGTCATTGGGCACGCATTTTCGCCCACTGACGAACAACTCTCCATTTTAACGCAAGGGGATAACCTGGCGGGCAGCGTCGGCTTGTTTGAACTGGTACAAAACATGACGCCAGAGCAACAGCAGGTGCTGCTGCGCGCCTCGGCCGCATCGACCTTTTCCGGGCTTATCGGCAACGCGATTCTGGCTGGCGGCGTTTTGCTGCTGATCCAGATGGTTTCAGCCGATCAACGCGTCAGCGCGCTGCGCGCGATTGGTGCCAGCGCTCCGGTGCTGCCAAAGCTGTTTTTATTGATCCTGTTGACCACCTTTATGGTGCAGATCGGCATCATGTTTATCATTGTTCCGGGTGTGATTCTGGCGATTCTGCTCTCCTTCGCCCCCGTAATGCTGGTACAGGATAAAGTGGGGATTTTCGCCGCCATGCGCAGCAGTATGCGTCTGAGCTGGCGCAATATGCGGCTGGTGGCGCCGGCGGTCATAAGCTGGCTGCTGGCAAAAACAGTTCTGTTAATGTTCGCGCACAATTTCGCGGTTTTCACCCCGGAAGTGGGCGCAGTTATCGCGAATACAATCAGCAATTTGATCTCGGCGGCGCTGCTTATTTATCTGTTCCGCCTCTATATGCTGATGCGCTAATGATTGTTCCGGCAGCCCTGTCAGGGTTGCCCCTGTTTATGGAATCGTAGAATGAAGCAGTTTCTTGATTTTCTTCCGCTGGCGCTCTTTTTCGCGGTTTACAAGCTTTACGATATTTTCGCCGCGACCAAAGTATTGATTATCGCTTCGGCCATCGTGTTGATTTATTGCTGGTTCCGTTACCGCAAAGTGGAAAAAGTAGCGTTAATCACGTTTGTGCTGGTCGCCGTGTTTGGCGGATTGACCATCAAATTCCACGACGTTGAGTTTATTAAGTGGAAAGTAACGGTGATTTACGGTCTGTTTGCCGTCGCGTTGCTGTTCAGCCAGTTGGTCATGAAGAAAACTCTGATCCAGAGCATGCTCGGGAAAGAGCTGACGCTGCCTGCAGCTGTCTGGTCACGGCTGAACATCGCCTGGGCGCTGTTCTTTATTGTTTGCGGGCTGGCGAATATCTATATTGCTTTCTGGCTACCGTTTGATGTTTGGGTCAATTTCAAAGTGTTTGGCCTGACGATTCTGACGCTGGTGTTTACCGTGCTCAGCGGTATTTACATCTACCGCCATATGCCGCAGCAGGATGATAACTCCTGAAAACTGAAGCCAGGCCAGCGCCTGGCTTTTTTCTTCCCGAACGCCCCGTATTCGTAGTAGCATCGCGCCAGAAATCCCTCATCACAGAAGAGATAATAATGACCACCATTCAGGAGACTCCTCAGGGAGAACTTGTTTTACGCACATTAGCAATGCCAGCGGATACCAATGCTAACGGAGATATCTTCGGCGGCTGGTTGATGTCACAAATGGATATGGGGGGCGCAATCCTTGCAAAAGAGATTGCGCACGGACGTGTAGTAACCGTGCGGGTGGATGGCATGACTTTCCTCCGTCCGGTTGCCGTCGGCGACGTGGTGTGCTGCTATGCGCGCTGCGTGAAACGCGGGAATACTTCCGTCAGCATCAATATGGAAGTGTGGGTGAAAAAAGTCTCTTCTGAGCCAATTGGCCAGCGTTACAAAGCCACCGAAGCGCTGTTTATCTATGTCGCGGTTGATAAAGAAGGGAAACCTCGCCCGTTACCGCAGCAGCCATAAAAAAAAGCCTCCTGACGGATAATGCCGATCGTTTAAGGATCGGTTGACCGATCCGGTGGCTGATGTAAAAAGGGTTCATGTCTTCACATGGACCCTTTTTCATGGAACTTTCACAGGCCCTTGGCATTATTAATCTTACCGCTCCCGATGAAGTTCAGAGTCTTGCCGACCTCCTTTCCCCCGCTCTTATTCAGCAGGCCTTTACCCTCACGGATACCGTGACGCTACGTAAGCGTAAGCTTCCCCTGGAATCCATGGTCTGGCTGGTTATCGGTATGGCTATTTTCAACAACAAGCCTGTGTCCCATATCGTCAATCTGATGGACATCGTTGACCGGACTGGCAGATCTTTTACCG
>FOAY01000004.1 GCA_900109485.1 Kosakonia sacchari
ACCACGCAGCAGAACACCTACGTTCTCACCGGCACGGCCTTCGTCCAGCAGTTTGCGGAACATTTCAACGCCAGTACAGGTGGATTTCGCGGTGTCTTTGATGCCCACGATTTCAACTTCTTCACCCACTTTGATGATACCGCGCTCTACACGACCGGTAACAACAGTACCACGACCGGAGATGGAGAATACGTCTTCGATCGGCAGCAGGAACGGCTTGTCAATCGCACGCTCTGGTTCCGGGATGTAAGAATCCAGGAAGCCTGCCAGTTCGATGATTTTCGCTTCCCACTCTGCTTCGCCTTCCAGCGCTTTCAGAGCAGAACCACGAATGATCGGAGTGTCGTCGCCCGGGAAATCGTACTGAGACAGAAGCTCACGCACTTCCATCTCAACCAGTTCCAGCAGCTCTTCGTCATCAACCATGTCGCATTTGTTCAGGAACACGATGATGTACGGAACGCCTACCTGACGACCCAGCAGGATGTGCTCACGGGTCTGCGGCATCGGGCCGTCAGTCGCAGCAACAACCAGGATCGCGCCGTCCATCTGCGCAGCACCGGTGATCATGTTTTTAACATAGTCGGCGTGGCCCGGGCAGTCTACGTGTGCGTAGTGGCGAGTCGGGGTGTCATATTCAACGTGAGAAGTGTTGATGGTGATACCACGCGCTTTTTCTTCCGGCGCGTTATCGATCTGATCGAATGCGCGAGCAGAACCACCGTAGGTTTTTGCCAGAACGGTAGTGATTGCAGCAGTCAGGGTAGTTTTACCATGGTCAACGTGGCCGATTGTGCCGACGTTGACGTGCGGTTTTGTACGTTCAAATTTTTCTTTAGACACGGCTTTATTCCTTACTATAGTGCTCTCCCCTTCTGGAGAGAGCACGGACTTTGGTTTTAACCCTGAGGCTTATTTACCACGGGCTTCGATTACGGCCTGAGCAACGTTATTCGGTGCATCATCATACTTCAGGAATTCCATAGTATACGATGCACGACCCTTGGTCAGAGAACGCAGCTGGGTTGCGTATCCGAACATTTCAGACAGCGGCACTTCAGCGTGAATCTTAACGCCAGTGACTTCAGATTCCTGACCGCGCAGCATACCGCGACGACGGCTCAAGTCACCGATAACGTCACCGGTGTTCTCTTCCGGAGTTTCTACTTCAACCTTCATGATCGGCTCAAGCAGAACTGGTTTTGCTTTCTTAAAGCCTTCTTTAAAGGCAATAGACGCAGCCAGTTTAAACGCCAGTTCAGAGGAGTCAACGTCATGGTAAGAACCGAAGTGCAGACGAACACCCATATCTACTACCGGGTAACCAGCCAGCGGGCCAGACTTCAGTTGCTCCTGAATGCCTTTATCAACGGCCGGGATGTATTCGCCAGGAATTACACCACCTTTGATGTCGTTGATGAACTCGTAACCTTTCGGGTTAGAGCCCGGCTCCAGCGGGTACATGTCGATAACAACATGACCGTACTGACCGCGACCACCAGACTGTTTGGCGTGTTTACCTTCGATATCGGTAACTTTCGCGCGAATCGCTTCACGGTAAGCAACCTGAGGTTTACCAACGTTCGCTTCAACGTTGAATTCACGTTTCATACGGTCAACGATGATATCGAGGTGCAGCTCACCCATACCAGCGATAATGGTCTGGTTAGATTCTTCGTCAGTCCATACGCGGAATGACGGGTCTTCTTTCGCCAGACGGCCCAGAGCCAGACCCATTTTTTCCTGGTCAGCTTTGGTTTTCGGTTCTACTGCGATGGAGATTACCGGTTCCGGGAATTCCATACGTTCCAGAATGATCGGGTGATCCGGGTCACACAGAGTGTCACCAGTGGTCACGTCTTTCAGACCGATAGCAGCAGCGATATCGCCTGCACGAACTTCTTTGATCTCTTCACGTTTGTTAGCGTGCATCTGAACGATACGACCGAAACGCTCACGTGCAGACTTCACGGAGTTCAGGATGGTATCACCAGAGTTAACCACACCAGAGTACACGCGGAAGAAGGTCAGGTTACCAACGAACGGGTCGGTAGCAATTTTGAACGCCAGAGCAGAGAACGGCTCTTCGTCGCTTGCGTGACGCTCAGCCGGAGTATCTTTACCGTCATCCAGGATACCGTTGATCGCAGGTACGTCAGTCGGGGACGGCAGGTAGTCAACTACCGCATCCAGCATCGCCTGAACACCTTTGTTCTTGAACGCAGAACCACAGGTTACCAGGATGATTTCGTTGTTCAGAACGCGCTGACGCAGAGCAGATTTGATTTCCGCTTCAGTCAGTTCTTCACCACCCAGGTATTTCTCCATCAGCTCTTCAGAAGCTTCAGCAGCGGATTCGATCAGGTTCTGGTGCCATTCGTCAGCCAGATCCTGCATATCAGCCGGGATATCTTCGTATTCGAAGGTTACGCCCTGGTCTGCATCGTTCCAGTTGATGGCTTTCATTTTCACCAGGTCAACAACACCGGTGAAACCTTCTTCAGCACCAATTGCCAGCTGCAGCGGAACCGGGTTCGCGCCCAGACGGGTTTTGATCTGACCAACAACTTTCAGGAAGTTAGCGCCCATACGGTCCATTTTGTTAACGAACGCGATGCGCGGAACTTTATATTTGTTAGCCTGACGCCATACGGTTTCAGACTGCGGCTGAACACCACCAACTGCGCAGTAAACCATTACCGCACCGTCAAGAACACGCATGGAACGTTCTACTTCGATAGTGAAGTCAACGTGCCCCGGGGTGTCGATGATGTTTACGCGATGCGGTTCATACTGCTTCGCCATACCAGACCAGAATGCAGTAGTTGCTGCGGAGGTAATAGTAATACCACGCTCCTGCTCCTGCTCCATCCAGTCCATGGTTGCGGCGCCGTCATGAACTTCACCGATTTTGTGGTTTACACCGGTGTAGAACAGAATACGTTCGGTAGTCGTGGTTTTACCGGCGTCGATGTGCGCACTGATACCGATGTTACGGTAACGTGCGATGGGTGTTGTACGAGCCATTTGATTCCTCGTTTGTCTCTTAGGCGCTCAGATTTAAGTTGCCAAACGGCGGGCGACTTACTGGAAGCGCCCGCCTGGTGACTAAAACTCCGAAGGGATTACCAACGGTAGTGTGCGAACGCCTTGTTGGCTTCGGCCATACGGTGAACGTCTTCACGTTTCTTAACTGCGGTACCTTTGTTGTCCGCAGCATCAGAAAGTTCGTTCGCCAGGCGCAGAGCCATGGATTTATCACCGCGTTTACGAGCAGCTTCAACGATCCAACGCATTGCCAGGGCATTACGACGAACCGGACGAACTTCAACCGGAACCTGATAAGTAGAACCACCAACGCGGCGAGACTTAACTTCGACAGTCGGGCGCACGTTTTCGAGGGCTACTTCGAAAGCTTCCAGTTCATTTTTACCAGAACGCTGAGCCAGGGTCTCCAGCGCGCTGTATACGATTGATTCTGCAGTAGATTTTTTACCGTCTACCATCAGGATATTTACAAATTTAGCCAGCAGTTCTGATCCGAACTTCGGATCCGGCAGAATTTTACGCTGACCAATAACACGACGACGTGGCATGGAAATACTCCGTTGTTAATTCAGGATTGTCCAAAACTCTAAGAGTTTAGTTTGACATTAAAGTTAAAACAGTTTGGCCTTACTTAACGGAGAACCATTAAGCCTTAGGACGCTTCACGCCGTACTTGGAGCGAGCCTGCTTACGGTCTTTAACACCAGAGCAGTCGAGCGCGCCACGAACAGTGTGGTAACGAACACCCGGGAGGTCTTTAACACGACCGCCACGGATCAGGATCACGGAGTGCTCCTGCAGGTTGTGACCTTCACCACCGATGTAGGAAGTCACTTCGAAACCGTTGGTTAAACGAACACGGCATACTTTACGCAGTGCGGAGTTCGGTTTTTTCGGGGTGGTAGTATATACACGAGTACATACGCCACGTTTTTGCGGGCATGCTTCCAGCGCAGGCACGTTGCTTTTTGCAACTTTGCGAGCGCGTGGTTTGCGTACCAGCTGGTTAACTGTTGCCATTAAATAGCTCCTGGTTTTAGCTTTTGCTTCGTAAACACGTAATAAAACGACCTCATATAATATGAGGACGCAGAATTTTATGGCTGTGCTTAAAAGGTGTCAAGAAATATACAGCGTTCCCACATTACCAATGCATCTGAACGGCGTGTTTTACCGTCAGGCTAACGAAATCAGTATAGCTAACCCTGACAACACTGCTCGAAATTTGACCGCTCAATCCGCGTGCTTGCACATCATCATTTAACGCATGAATGGTTATGGGGGCATTTAGCAATAAAGCAATATAGCGACTATCTTCCAGCGCCGCCGTGACGCCATCCGATAACAGTAGTACATCATCGCCAGAGCGCAGCATGCGCAGCAGCGCCGCCATATCGCATTGCCAGGGAGAGTGGGACAAAGTATGCAGCATAGGCGCCTCAAAACGTCAGTACGACAGTGTACTCATCAAGCTGTTCACGCAGCGCTTCCGGCTCCAGCTGTTGCGCAGGCAAGACGAAAGCCGTCTCCTCGCCGAGACCGCGTTCGCGTAGCGAGGCTGCACACAGCCAGCACTGTTCGATGTCGTACAAAGGAAGGACTTTAAAGGTAGAGATGTAATCGCGCGCCAGAATCGCATCCGGCTGCTGCCCGGCTAACAGCTGAAACACGCCGTCGCCGATAAAAAACACGCCAATCTCGTCGGTGAATGCCGAGGTAGCGAGTAAGGCATCCAACCCTTCACGCCCGGAGGATGAGCCGTGCGGCGCGGAAGTAAAGACAAATGCAATACGCTTCATCAAAACTGTACCACCCGATCGCAGGAGAACGCAGCTTCCGCCAGCGCGCCCAACCCGGTGAGTGAAAAACCTGCCTGTAAATTCGCAGCAGGCAGCGCTAATCGCTCAGCTTCATTGTCATCAACCACGCCACGGCGCAGTGCGGCAGCGACACAGATATGCAGTTCAACCTGCTGTTCATCATGTAAACGCTGCCAGGCGCGCACAAGGTCAAACTCATCGCTGGCGGGTGCCGTAAGTGCATTCGCGTTATTCACCCCTTCACGATAGAAGAAGACGCTGCTCAGCGTATGTCCGGTTTCCAGCAACGCCAGCGCAAATTGATAAGCGCTACTGGCCTGCTGAGTACCATACGCCGGGCCAGTGACCATCAGGGCAAAACGCATTACCGATCCTGTCCGGAAAAATCACCGCTTTTGAACTGGCGGATGTAAAGGTAAACGGTATGTTTCGAGATATTCAGGCGATCGGCTACCTGGTTAATCGCGTCTTTAATGTCGAAGATGCCCTTCTCATAAAGGTTCAGCACAATCTGGCGATTCTTGGCATTATTGGAAACGTTGCGATCGGCATTAACCTCTTCGATGGTGAACTCCAGCGTTTGCATCACCAGATCTTCTACCGAGGAGGCAAAGTTGACGGAGGAGCCAACATCCGGGGTTTCCGGCGGAATAAAGGTGTTCATGATTTGCGAGAACGGCACATCAAGATTCATGTTGATGCACAGCAGGCCAATCACCCGGTGATCGCGGTTACGGATAGCGATAGTCACTGACTTCATCAGCACGCCGCTTTTCGCGCGCGTGAAGTAGCATTTGGAGACGCTACTGTCGGCACCGGTCATATCGTGCAGCATGCGCAGGGCAAGGTCGGTAATCGGCGAGCCAATTTTACGTCCTGTGTGTTCGCCGTTCGCAATGCGAATAGCGGAACATTTCAGGTCTTGCAGGGAGTGCAGAACGATTTCGCAGTGTGAGCCAATGAGCATCGCTAACCCGTCCACCACCGCCTCGTAGGATTTAAGGATATCGAAGTCGGTCTGATCGAAAGGACGTTGATCCAGTAAATCTAGTTCACTGGTTTCGTTGGTTAATAGCGACCTGGACATGAAAAAAAACACTCCTTTTCAGGAGCCTGTCGTTAACTTTTCAGGGCAGGCTCATTATTTATATGGGGATATAAATTAATACATCGTACGTTAAGATTATATCCTTACTGCAAAAAAAAACGCCGCCCGGAGGCGGCGTTTTTTTCACACTGTTACTTGGTGCCAGTATCGGCAGCCTTCGCATCAGCGGGCTGATCCGCAGCGGCTGGAGCCGCATCTGCCGCGCCAGCATCCGCTTTCGGCGCCGCGGCGTCAGCTTTCGGAGCCGGTTTGATATCCAGCAGCTCTACGTCAAACACCAGCGTGGAGTTAGCCGGAATGCCCGGAACGCCAGTTTTACCGTAAGCCAGAGCCGGTGGGATCACCAGCTTGATTTTGCCGCCTTTCTTGATGTTTTTCAGGCCTTCAGTCCAGCCCGGAATCACACCGTCGAGGCGGAAGGAGAGCGGTTCGCCACGGGTATAGGAGTTATCGAACTCTTTACCGTCAATCAGCGTACCTTTGTAGTTCACAACGACAGTGTCGCTGTCTTTCGGCGCATCGCCAGTCCCTTCTTTTTCGACTTTGTACAGCAGGCCGGTATCAGAGGTTTTCACACCTTTCTCTTTGGCGAAGGTGTCGCGGAAGGTTTTACCTTTCGCTTCGTTGTCAGCGGCGTCTTTCTCCATGCGGTCTTGCGCGGCAGTTTTCACACGCGTTTCGAACGCTTGCAGCGTTTGTTCAATTTCCTGGTCGCTCAGTTTGCTCTTATCAGCAAACGCGTCCTGAACGCCAGCGATCAACTGGGCTTTGTCCAGTTTGATGCCCAGTTTTTCCTGCTCTTTCAGGGAGTTTTCCATATAGCGGCCCAGAGATGCGCCCAGCGCATAAGCAGATTTCTGGTCGTCATTTTTAAATGCCGCTTTGCTGTCAGCTGCTGTAGCAGTCTCTTTCTTAGCCGTCTCCGCAGCGAAAGAGATCGGTGCATGAAGGGCAACGGCCATCGTGGTCGCCAGCAGCGTGACTTTAAACAGTGATTTCATCCATTTCTCCAGGGGTCGGGGCATCTCGCCCCAGGGTTAAACATTAAGTAAGAAGCGTACTATAAAGCGTTGCGGTAGAAATCAACATAAGGACACTACCCGAATTCACCTGTTTTCTGACTATTTTTGTTTAAATTAGTTTCTGATTTTCTGACGTAATGCTGTATCGCATGACAAACTTCAGTAAAATTCGTCCGGTTTATGAAATTTGAGCCGGAAGCAGACCCGAGGTGAAGAATGCAAGAGCTAACAACAGAAGCGCGACTGGCTGAACTGGAGAGCAAACTGGCTTTTCAGGAGATAACAATCGAAGAGCTAAACCAGACGGTTATTGCCCACGAACTGGAGATGGCAAAGCTGCGCGAGCATCTGCGACTGATGGCAGAAAAGCTCAAAGCCAGCCAACCTTCCCATATGGCGTCGCCGTCAGAAGAAACGCCGCCGCCCCATTATTGAGGCGTAAAAAAAGCGGGTTTCCCCGCTCAGTGCATAAATCCCTAAGTATTTCGTGTTACAGGCAGGCGGCAAACTTGAAAATCCCCGGGAGCATAGAAAACTATGTGACCGGGGTTTGAAAGTGAAGCTAACGCACCTGCAGTGCGAAAGACGACGGGGATTTTATTAGTGGCAACCGCAGCCGCCGTTACCACCGCAACCGCCTTTACCATGGTCATGATCATGATCGTGGCCGTGACCACCGCAGCAACCGTCGTGATCGTGGTCGTGGTCATGATCGTGGCCATGCGCACCGTGAACGTGGCCATGAGCCAGTTCTTCTTCAGTCGCTTCGCGGATCGCGACAACTTCAACGTTGAATTTCAGGTTCTGGCCAGCCAGCATGTGGTTGCCATCAACCACAACGTGGTCGTCTTCGACTTCGGTAATTTCTACCGGTACCGGACCCTGGTCGGTTTCCGCCAGGAAGCGCATGCCAACCTGCAGTTCGTCAACGCCCATAAAGACGTCTTTCGGTACGCGCTGCACCAGGTTTTCATCGTACTGACCGTAAGCGTCGTTCGCGCCAACCGCCACATCGAATTTATCGCCGACTTCGTGACCGTCCAGCGCGTTTTCCAGACCAGAGATCAGGGAACCGTGACCGTGCAGGTAGTCCAGCGGCGCACTCACCGGAGACTCATCAACCAACACACCGTCTTCTGTACGTACCTGGTAAGCCAGGCTGACCACCAGGTCTTTTGCTACTTTCATGATATCTCCTGAGCGTGGGAAAATTACTGGCGCAGATTGTAGCGGAATTCTGCACCCGTGTACCCTTTAGCTTAAAAAAAGCTGCCCGATATGGCTAGTCCGGATGAAAAATCCCAATAACTTGCTCATCTTTGCGAACATGATCGCGAGCCTCTTTATCGGCTTCACGCATCTGGTGTCCGCACTTAACACACTCAACTATATCGACATTATTTTCACGCCACATCGCCAGCGAATCCTTCGCCTGGCATGACGGACAAACCGCCCCGGCAATAAAACGTTTACGTACAGCCATTCGAATCCCCTTATTCAAACTCGTCCCAGCCATCCAGCTGGCGACGCTCTTGTTGCATTTCACGCTGGAAAATCTCCTCCAGCTCGCGCCGCGCTTCGCGTACGCGGGAAATTTGTAGCGTATCGGTATGCACCGGCATCAGTTCGCGCAGCATACGCATATCCAGCCGTTTAAAATGCAGTTGCGCACGCTGCGCCTGGTGAGGGTGCATCCCCAGCGAAATAAGCGCCTTGCGCCCCAACTCCAGCGCACTGGAGAAGGTTTCGCGGGAAAACTGCGTCACACCGGCCTGCAACAGCTCGTGCGCTTCCACACGTCCCCGCGCCCGCGCCAAAATGGCCAGATGCGGGAAATGTTGCTGACAGATTTCCACCAGTTTCATCGTATCCAGCGGATCGTTGCAGGTAATGACGATGGATTGTGCTGATTCCGCGCCCGCCGAGCGCAGCAGTTCCACCTGCGTCGCATCGCCGTAATAAACTTTATAACCGTACTTACGCATCAGGTTAACGGCGCTGATATCCCGCTCCAGCACGGTAATGCGCATCTTGTTCGCCATCAGCAGGCGGCCAATCACCTGACCAAAGCGACCAAACCCCACCACAATCACCTGCGGTTTATCATCTTCCACCCACGGCGTTTCGTCTTCATCTTCTGGCGTGTTAAAGCGCCATGAGAGCAGCTTATCGATGCCGCGCATCAGCAACGGCGTGGTCATCATTGACAGGGTGACGGTCACCAGCAACAGCGCCATCTGATCGTGCTGAAACAAGCGCTGGGACGAGGCAGAAGAGAAGAGCACAAACGCAAACTCTCCCCCCTGACTAAGCACGCCGGCAAACTGCATCCGCTCCGAACTGCGCAGCCCATACACACGCGCCAGCACATACAGCACCAGCGTTTTGATCACCACCAGCACTGCGACGCTCATCACCACCCATAATAAGTGGGTATAAAGCACGCCCAGATTCAGCGCCATACCGACAGAAATAAAGAACAGACCGAGCAGTAAACCTTTAAACGGTTCGATAGCGATTTCCAGTTCGTGGCGATATTCGCTCTCCGCCAGCAGCACCCCGGCAATAAAGGTGCCGAGCGCCATCGACAGCCCCAGCGCATCCATAAACAGCGCCGAACCGAGCACCAGCAACAGCGTGGCTGCAGTAAAAACCTCGCGGACGCCTGAACCGGCAATAAAGCGAAATACCGGGCGCAGCAGGTAACGCCCGCCAATCAACATGCCGGCAAAGGCCAGCACCTTCATGCCAACCTTCATCCAGTCAAGGTGATCGTCGCCATTTCCTGCCAGCAGCGGCACCAGCGCCAGCGCCGGGATCACCGCCAGATCCTGAAACAGCAACACAGAAAAACCCAGTTGCCCGGATTCGCTGCGATTCATGCCTTTATCGCGCATCAGTTGCAGCGCCATCGCCGTCGATGACATCGCAAGGCCGATACCGCCAATCACGGCAGCTTGCCAGGCGAATTGCGTCAACATCAACAACCCAGCCAGAATCGCCGCGCTCAGCAGCACCTGCGCGGCACCGACGCCGAAAATCGAGCGTCGCAGTTCCCAAAGCTTGGCCGGATTCAGCTCCAGCCCGATGATAAACATCAGGAACACCACGCCCAGCTCGGAGAAGTGGAGAATTTCGTCAACGTCGCTGATAAACCCCAGCCCCCACGGGCCAATGGCTATCCCCGCCAGCAAATAACCCAGCACAGCCCCAATGCCAAGCCGGGCAGCCAGCGGTACGGCGACGACGGCAGCGAAGAGAAACAGTACGCCTGCCAGTAACAGCGCGGAACCCTCCATCAGCGACCTCCTGGCGACAGCGGCGACGCCAGCCAGTCGCCGTAAGCTTTGGCGTGATTCGCCAGTTCCTGCGGCGGCTGCCTGCGTGCCCAATAAACAATGATCGGGCTAAGCCAGTGCATACGGCACATGGCGGCGGTCAGCTCGAACGGGCGCAGAATGTCATTCATTGAGTAGCGATTCAGGCCATCATGGCGATAAGCCGCCTCCGGCTCACCGGTGGTGACCACGCTACGCCAGTACTTTCCCGCCAGTTGATTCCCGCCAATACCGCTGGCAAAACCGCGGCTTAACACGCGATCCAGCCACTCTTTGAGCAATGCCGGACAGCTGTAGGTATACAGCGGATGCTGGAAGACGATCACGTCATGCTCACGCAGTAGCGCCTGTTCACGAGGAATATCGATAAAGAAATCGGGATAGCGCGCGTAGAGATCGTGCACCGTGACATTTTGGAGCTGCATTGCCGGTTTAAGCAAAACCCGATTAGCCACCGAGTCCTGAGATTCCGGATGGGCATACAGCAGCAACACTTTGGCTGTCTGCGACATCATTCCCCTCCCGGGTGTCGTACCTGTTATTCTTCCGGCGCGGCTGCTTTTGCCCGCCCAGAATGATTTTGTCTATCGCCTTCATTTTGGGCTACCATTGCGGCCCCGGTACGGCATTAGGCCGTAACCTTACATTATCATAATGACAAATTAACATAGTCTGAACATACGGCGCCTTATGATTGTTTTCTCCTCGTTACAAATTCGTCGCGGTGTGCGTGTCCTGCTGGATAACGCCACGGCCACCATTAACCCGGGCCAGAAAGTCGGTCTGGTGGGTAAAAACGGCTGCGGCAAATCAACGCTGCTGTCGCTGCTGAAAAACGAGATAAGCGCCGATGGCGGCAGCGTCACGTTTCCGGGCACCTGGCAACTGGCGTGGGTGAATCAGGAAACCCCGGCCCTGAACGAGGCGGCGATAGACTATGTGATAGATGGCGATCGTGAATATCGCCAACTGGAAGTCGAGCTGAACAGCGCTAACGAGCGCAACGACGGCCATGCCATCGCCACGGTACACGGCAAACTCGATGCCATCGACGCCTGGACTATCCGTTCCCGCGCTTCCAGCCTGCTGCACGGGCTGGGCTTTACCAACGAGCAACTCGATCGCCCGGTGAGTGATTTCTCCGGCGGTTGGCGTATGCGTCTGAACCTCGCGCAGGCGCTGATCTGCCGTTCAGATTTACTGCTGCTCGATGAACCGACGAACCACCTGGATCTGGACGCGGTGATCTGGCTGGAGAAGTGGCTGAAGAGCTATCAGGGCACGCTAATTCTGATCTCCCACGACCGCGATTTCCTCGATCCGGTGGTCGACAAAATTCTGCATATCGAACAACAAAGCCTGTTCGAATATACCGGCAACTACAGTTCGTTCGAGCGCCAGCGTGCAACGCGTCTCGCCCAGCAGCAGGCCACTTACGAAAGCCAGCAGCTACGCGTGGCGCACCTGCAAAGCTTTATTGATCGCTTCAAAGCGAAAGCCAGCAAAGCCAAACAGGCGCAGAGCCGTATCAAAATGCTTGAACGCATGGAGCTGATTGCGCCAGCGCACGTCGATAATCCGTTCCATTTCAGCTTCCGCGCGCCGGAAAGCCTGCCGAACCCATTACTGAAAATGGAAAAAGTGAGCGCGGGTTATGGCGATCGTACCATTCTGAATGCCATCAAGCTGAACCTGGTGCCCGGTTCGCGTATTGGCCTTCTGGGGCGCAACGGTGCGGGTAAATCGACGCTGATCAAAATGTTAGCCGGTGAACTGGCGCCGCAAAGCGGTGAAATCGGCCTGGCGAAAGGCATCAAGCTGGGTTATTTCGCCCAGCATCAACTGGAGTTTTTACGCGCGGATGAGTCGCCGCTGCAACACCTGGCGCGCCTGGCGCCGCAGGAGCTGGAGCAGAAGCTGCGCGATTATCTCGGCGGTTTCGGTTTTCAGGGCGACAAAGTTACCGAGGTGACGGAACGCTTCTCCGGCGGCGAAAAAGCGCGGCTGGTGCTGGCGCTGATCGTCTGGCAGCGCCCGAACCTGCTGCTGCTCGATGAACCGACCAACCACCTGGATCTCGATATGCGCCAGGCGCTGACCGAAGCGTTGATCGAATTCGAAGGCGCGCTGGTCGTCGTTTCGCACGATCGTCACCTGTTGCGCTCCACCACTGACGATCTCTACCTGGTGCACGACGGCAAAGTGGAGCCGTTTGAAGGCGATCTGGAAGATTATCAGCAATGGCTGAGCGACGTGCAGAAACAGGAAAGTCAGCCTGCGGAAGCCGCAAAAGATAACGGCAACAGCGCTCAGGCACGTAAAGATCAAAAGCGTCGCGAAGCGGAACTGCGCACGCAAACTCAGCCGCTGCGTAAAGAGATCGCCCGGCTGGAAAAAGAGATGGAAAAGCTCCATGCACAACTGGCGCAAGCCGAAGAGAAGCTCGGCGACAGCGGGTTGTACGATCAAAGCCGTAAAGCCGAGCTGACCACCTGCCTGCAACAACAGGCGACGGCGAAAGCCGGTCTGGAAGAGTGTGAAATGGCGTGGCTTGAAGCGCACGAGCAGCTGGAAGCGATGCTGCAAGGGGAATAACGGGCGATGACAGCGGGCGAGAGAGTTATGAATCTGGATATCATCAACGACATTACGTTTCGCAAGCTGGGCATTTTCATGACGTTTATGGAAAAGGGAAATATCGCCCGCGCGGCGGAAACCCTTAACCTGAGCGGCGTCAGCGTCCATCGCGCGTTGCACACGCTGGAAGAAAATGTGCGTTGCCCGCTGTTCGTGCATAAAGGACGTAATCTGATCCCTCTGCCTGCCGCCTGGACGCTGATGGAGTATTGCCAGGAAATCATGCAGTTGATGGAGCGCGGGCTGGATGAAGCGCGGAAAACGGCGGGCGTCGGTCAGGGCCGTTTACGTGTTGGCACGCTTTACTCGCTGACGCTGGAAACCGTGCCGAGGCTTATTATGGGCATGAAATTGCGCCGTCCGGATCTGGAAATGGATCTGACTATGGGGTCAAACGAGACGCTGCTGCATATGCTGGAAGAGGGGACGCTCGATGCAATCCTTATCTCAATCTCCGGCAGCGAACTCGACCATAATAATTTCGAAATGCTGCCGCTGTTCCATGACGATATCTTTCTTGCTGCGCCAGCCAGCGCCGGGCTGAAAAGCGACGACCTTGCCGATCTGCGCGATTATCGTACGCAAAAATTTGTCTCGCTGGCCGAAGGGTTCGCCACTTACGCCGGGTTCCAGGAAGCGTTTCATATTGCCGGGTTCGAGCCGGAAATCGTCACCCGCGTTAACGACATCTTTTCCATGCTCAGCCTGGTGCAGGCGGGCGTGGGGTTTTCCCTGATGCCGGGAAGAATGAAAAAGGTCTACGAAAGCTCCCTGCAGTTGCAGCGTCTCGCCGAGCCGTATCAGATGCAGCAGTTGATCGCCATTGTCTTTGCCCGCAACCGCGAGCACGATCCCAATTTACTGGCACTGGCCGCCGAAGGGCGAATGTACGCCCGCAGTCTGGGGGATAACGCCTGATCTTTGCCGGATGACGGCTACTGAACTGTGAACTGCGCCTTACCGGCAAAGATCCACGCATCGGGCAAGCAAACTTATCCCCGCAGCCGCTTAGCCAGATGCAGCGCGACATCCGCACCACTTCTTTCCAGCGAAATACATTCACCGTTCCACGGCGCCTGGCGCGTCAGACAGGTCAGAATGCCGCCCGGCGGCATCTCAATCGCCAGCCTTGCGTCGCGTTCATTCGCGGCAACCATCGCCTCCTGCCAGCGCACGGTACGCGCCATATTACGCGCCAGATCGTCAGCAATTTTTTCTGGCTGCCACAGCACACGGCCAGTGCTGCCGCTTAAATAAGCGCATTGCGGCCGGTTCAGCGTGATGTGAGTAAAGGCCTGCGCCAGTTTTTCCGCGGGCGCGGCCAGCAGTTCACAATGCGAAGGCACGCTGACCGCCAGACGCTGCGCTTTGTTTGCGCCTTTAGCCAGCGCACGCTGCGCGACCAGCGCCATCGCTTCATCACTACCGGCGATGACAATCTGCGTTTCCGCGTTCAGGTTGGCGATATACGCCCCGCTCCCTTCGAGCAGCGTTTCCACGACAGGCAGCGTCAGCCCCATAATCGCTGTCAGGCCGTACCCGTGCGGCCAGGCCTGTTCCATCAAGTCGCCACGCAGCGCGACAAGCTGCAAGGCATCGCGGAAATCAAGCGCTCCGGCCACTACAGCGGCGGGAAATGCGCCAATCGATAATCCACAGGCGATATCCACTGTCATGCCCCGGCGCTGTAATTCCCGCGCCCAGGCCACACCGGAAATCAGCAGTGCCAGTTGTACGGCACGCGTATGTTCTAATGCCTGCGGCGTATCGAGTGAATCCACTTCCGCGCCTAATACTTCACGCGCTTGCGCCAGTTCCGTGCCTGGCAGCCCCCGCAACATACCGGGACGCTGCGTCCCCTGCCCCGGAAAGGTAAACAGAATTTTCATTACGCCTCCCTGTACCACGGATCGCTGACCAGCCGCGGTCCATGATTAGTTTTCAGCATTGCCCGCCCGTCGCGTAACCACTCAGCCAGCGCAAAGCCGCCATTCGGCGTCTCAAGCTGGGTATCCGCCCGGCACAATCCACCGCTCAGTTGCTGTTGCCAGCGGGAAAGCTCAA
Source organism: Kosakonia sacchari (assembly GCA_900109485.1). Classification (GTDB taxonomy): domain Bacteria; phylum Pseudomonadota; class Gammaproteobacteria; order Enterobacterales; family Enterobacteriaceae; genus Kosakonia; species Kosakonia sacchari_B. Next base: position 15,038 of record FOAY01000004.1, read on the forward strand.
CGGAGGAAAGCGGCTGCGGAGCGCGGATCAGCAGGTCAAGATCGCTGGTCGCATGGATAACCGGAATCCCCGTCGCCAGCGCGTAGCCGGTGCTGCCGGTCACGCCCCATATCCACGACCAGTTCTGCTGCGCCAGTTGCGCAGCCAGTTGCACCGGCGGCTGAGAAATAAAGGGGGAACGAAGCAGCGCCAGCGGAGCAACAAGCTGCTCTGGTGAGACGATGCGGGTAATGCGCTCTGGCCTCACCCACCCCGCAGCGCGCTGATCGCGTCGCAAACCGCGCACGCCAACGGGGATTCGACCGTCCTGAACAACATCACGCCGCACCACCACCGGTAAACCGGCGTGCCACACTTCATCGACCCAGGGTTCCGTTACCCCTTCCAGCGCATCGCGTGCGCCAAGCCAGAGAAGATCGTGCGGGCGTAATGTTGTGGTCATGATTACATTCCTGAAGTCAGCGAGATAAACAGCGGCAGCGACAGGATACACAGTACGGAACTTAACAGCAGTACCGCTTCCGCATCCGGCGACTGCACGCCAAAGCGGTTACCAAATACCACGCCGAAGAAGCCAGCCGCCAGCGCAATCATCAGGATCGCGGTGATAGCCACAGAGCCATGCAGGCCCAGCACCAGCACAATCCCCCAGGCGATAGCGGGCTGGATCAGCAGCTTGGTGATCGTGGCGGAGATAACCATCGTGTTGATGGCGAGTTTACGCGCCGAGAGGATCACACCGGTCAGGAACAGCGCCGCAGCGGTCGCAGACAGGCCAAGCGGTTTGATGGAAGCCAGCAGCAATTCCGGCATTTTGAGACCAAACGCTGAAAGCACAACCCCCAGCAGCGGGCCCCAGACAATCGGTTTTTTCACCGAACGCCACATCAGCACCGGCAGCATTGCCAGCGTAGAACCTGTGTTGCTGCCTTCTGCACGCGCTTTTTCACGTTCGAGGATCAGCAGGCAGAACGGCGTCATCAGTACCGAACCGCAGGCAATGGAAACGGCGACGGAAAGCGACGTTGCAGACCCTTCACCCAGTACGCTACCGAGGATCGGTAGACCCAGCGCCGCGTAGTTCGGCAACGCGACTGTCAGGGTTAATACCGCAGCATCCTGCGGCGATTTTTTGAAGACAGAGACCGCCAGGAAGTAGATAGCCGCGTAGGTGATCCACATAGCGAGAACCAGCACCACAATCAATGGCGACTGGGCGATGATACCGGCCCACGGCGTTTGTACGGTCGCGCTAAACAGCGCGGCGGGCAGGGCAAAGTCCATTACGAAGATATTCAGCAGGGAAACGTTCTTGTTGTCGACCATTTTGGCCTTCCCTGCCCAGAAACCCAACAGCATGATGACAAAAATGGGTGCGAGGGCATGAACAATTACATAAGTCATAGATCACCTGTAAGCCTTTAAGAAAAAAGAGAAATAGCGCGATGGTTATTATTTTCAGATGCAGAATGCCGCGTGGGCGCGGCGTACGCGCCCACGGGTTTGCTATCTGGCAGGTTTCTTTTTTACTTACCAGCTTGCTTTCATGCGTTCGCGCACAAGAGCGGAGCTGCGGCGGTTGTCAGCACCCAGACGGTTTTTCAACGTGGTGTCCTGACGAGCGTCTTTGATTGCCTGTTGCAGAGTGGCCTTCACCTGCGTCAGATCGCTTTCTGAAGGGGCATCCGGATTGCTGATGTTCAGCAGATCCGACAGCAGCCCCAGCGTGGCATAGTTGCTAATGTCGTACGCCATCGGCGGAATAGTCGCCGCCAGTTTTTCCAACGCTTCCACGGTACGCAGCGTAATGCGTGCCGCCGAGTCTTTACCCATCGCGTGGATCAACACACCGGAATCGTTAAATGCGATCAGGCGGTTGGCCTGGTAGCCGTGGGCCAGAAACGCCCCGGACATCGCTTTACCGACGATCAGACCAATCACCGGGTGGCCCGCCAGACGCGCATTGGCATACGCCGCAGCTGCGCCCGCCAGCGCCTGGTGAATACCAAATGCCTCTTCGCGACGGCCGTAAGCCTGGCTTGGCACGTCAATCACCGCAATGATCGGGCGTTTCACGCTGCTGTTAGCATCGGCAGCGACCGTTTCGCTGACCACTTTCGCCAGCGTCCAGCCCTCCAGCAAACCGACTTCGCCTTTCGCGGCGCGCGGATAGTGGTTGTTGGCATCCGGCACCACGGCGATAAAACGCACCGCTTCACCGTTCACCTGACCATCAGCGGCCTGTACGGACGGGCACAGCCCGCTCAGGCGTTGCGCATTCGGTGCCAGTTTTTCCAGCCATAAGGCACCACGGCTGACTGTCGTACTCATGCTTTACCCTCCCCGGCAAATAACGCGTTGATCTGTTCGGCATCCGCTTGTTTACGGGTGTCGAACCGGGTCAGACGTTGCAGATAATCGTCGTAGTTATCGGTGCGGTGTTTCGCCGGAACGCCTTTGGCAATGGCGTCATTCATCGCGTTTTTCACCGCGTTCACGCCGTCGCCGACCAGCGCATCCACCAGCCCGCTGCGATAACGCACCTCACCACCGGTCATGCTCCAGATAAACGGACGGTCGCGGGAGTCGTACTCTTCAATCCCCGCTTCCTGCTCAATCACCTGCGGGCCGTTCAGGCCGAGACGCGCTTCGCGGGTGACAATCAGATAGCTGCACAGCGCGGCGGCGATAGACATCCCACCGAAGCAGCCCACCGTACCGGCAACAATACCGACAACCGGGGTATAACGACGCAGGTCAACGATCGCCGCATGGATATCGGCAATCGCCGCCAGGCCGAGGTTGGCTTCCTGCAAGCGAACGCCGCCGGTTTCAAGGCACAGAACAGCCTGCGTCGGGATCCCTTTGCGGTTATCTTCTGCTGCCAGTTCGAGCGCCGCCGCCATTTTCGCGCCGGAGACTTCGCCCATGCTGCCGCCCTGGAACGCGCCTTCAATCGCCACGACAACAGCCGGTTGACCATTGATGGTGCCTTTGGCGACAACCATGCCGTCATCCGCCTGCGGAACAATGCCCTGCGGCCCTAACCACGGGGAGATAATGCCCTCGAACGGATCCAACAGTTCGCGGTAGCTGCCTTTATCCAGCAGCGCCTGCGCGCGCTGACGCGCTTTGAGTTCGATAAAACTGCGATCGTCACGCATAGCTCACCTCTTCGAATACCTGTTCGATACGGATGCGCGCCACTCCGGGCGTCGCGCCGAAATCGTGAATCACTAGCTGACCGGCGGGCAGCGTGCTGACCAGTCCCAGACGGGTGAACAGCGCTTCCCAACGTCCACGGCTGTTGTCCACGGAGGTGGTGATATCGATTGTCAGTGTCTGCCCCTGGTCGGCGGTGAATAACACCTCCATATCCCCGGAGCCCACAACGCCTGCCAGTGCTTTACCGCGTAATACGCGGCCGGCAGGCACAGTGATCGTGATATGTTCCATAACTTCCTCTTAATTCGCTAAATAAGGCGTGGTCAGGCGATCGAGAAACAGTGTGGCGGCCAGTAAATCCGCCGCGCCGCCGGGTGAAGCGTTCAGCGCCAGCATTTGCCTGTCGAGGTTGGCCAGCGCTTGCCAGCCGTGCGGATGGGCAACACCGCCTGCCTGCAACACATTCCGTGCGCCTGCGCGCATCGTCTCCAGCCCTTCCAGACCGGCGCGCGATAAAACACAGGTGTCGCTGAGCGAGGTCATGATCGCCATCAACGCATCCAGCCGTGCGGCAGTTTCGCTGCCGCCGCGCTGGCGGCTTTGCTGCAACTGCGGCAGTGCCAGCTTCATGATGTGCGGAAACGCCTGCTGCGCTTCTTCGCGCGCGCCGGGCACCCGATAACGGTGGGTGGCGCGCAGCCCTTTACTGAACACTTTCGGCGCTGCCTCGTCCGGCAGTTGCGCCAGCTTTGCGGCGGTGGCGGTAATCGCCTCAGCCGAACCACTGCCGCCGAGCATGGCGACAGCGCTGACCAGCAGCCCCAGCGCCCAAATCGCGCCACGGTGCGTATTCACACCGCCGGTTGCCGCCATCATCTGCTGCTCGCCTTCGCGGCCCAATCGCCCGATGGTTTGTCTGAGCGCCACATCCACCGGCCGTAACCAGCTCTGTTGCGCCAGCGCCTGAAACGTAGGGGTCAGGCTGTGCGCGGAACGCTCCATCAGTTCAAGCGTTAAATCGTGGTGCGCGCCGTTCCCCCGACTGTCCACCAGACCGGGCTTGGGGCTTAATCGTGCTTCGTCAATCAGACTCTGTGTGGCGGCTTGCGCCAGCCAATCGGCACCGCCTTCAGCTTCAATCTGTGGCAGAAGTTTCATTACCAGCTCCGGAATTTCGCAGGTGGGTTGTAAAGACCGCCGGACCATTCCACCAGGTCCGCCACGCTGCTGGCTGCCAGCAACGAACGGGTGGCGTCAGTACGACGAATGCCCATATCTTCCGGGTAAACCACTTTGCCGCTCTGACGAAGTTGCGCCACGCGTTTGGCGTCAACCCCCAGACCGATATCGGTGATACCGGCCACCGCCGCTACCATCGCGCGGCGCTCTTCGATGCTTTCCGCACGATAGAGGTAAGCAATCCCCTCTTCGGTCAGCACGTGAGTCACGTCATCGCCATAGATCATGACGGGCGCCAGCGGCATGCCGGAGGTTTTCGCCACTTCAACAGCGTCGAGTTTTTCCACAAAGGTCGGTTTCGCCCCGGCCTGGAAGGTTTCGACCATCTGCACGACCAGTTTTTTACCGCGTTGCATCGGATCCGGTTCAGTGATCATGTTCAGCCAGGCAGGCGTTGCATGGCGACGACCGTGCGGGTCATGCCCCATATTTGGAGCGCCGCCGAAGCCGGAGAGACGACCGCGGGTGACCGTGGAGGAGTTCGCCAGGCCATCAACCTGCAACGTGGAGCCGATAAACATATCCACCGCGTACTGGCCTGCTAACTGGCAGAACGCACGGTTGGAACGCATCGAACCGTCAGAACCGGTGAAGAACACGTCCGGACGCGCGCGGATATACTCTTCCATCCCCAGTTCGCCGCCGAAGCAGTGCACGCTTTCCACCCAGCCGCTCTCAATCGCCGGGATCAGCGTCGGATGCGGGTTCAGCGTCCAGTGTTTACAGATTTTGCCTTTCAGGCCGAGCTGTTCGCCGTAGGTCGGCAGCAGCAGTTCGATCGCCGCCGTATTGAAACCGATACCGTGGTTCAGCGACTGCACCTGATGTTCTGCGTAGATGCCTTTGATCGCCATCATCGCCATCAGGATGTGTTCTTGCTTGATCAGACGCGGATCGCGGGTAAACAGCGGTTCGATAAAGAACGGTTTGTCCGCTACCACCACGTAATCAATCCACGAGCCAGGGATATCGACGCGCGGCAGATCGCATTCGTCATCCACCAGTTCGTTGACCTGGGCAATAACAATGCCATCGCGGAATGCGGCAGCTTCCACCAGCGCTGGCGTATCTTCGGTACTTGGGCCGGTGTAGAGGTTACCTTTACGGTCGGCTTTGTAACCGGCGATCAGCGCCACGTTCGGGCACAGGTCAACGTACAGGCGGGAGTAAAGTTCGATGTAAGTATGGATGGCGCCGATTTCCAGCAGGCCATCTTCCAGCAGCTGCGAAATACGCAGGCTTTGCGTACCGGAGAAGGAGAAATCGAGTTTGTGAGCGATGCCTTTTTCGAAGATATCAAGATGTTCGCTACGGCCGACGCTCGGCATAATCATATGCAGGTCGTGTACTTTCTGCGGATTAACTTCAGCCAGCGAGCGGGAGAGAAAATCCGCCTGCTTTTGGTTGTTCCCTTCGAGAACGACACGGTCGCCGGGGGCGATCAGTTTTTCCAGCATGGCGACAAGGTCGCCGGTCGGCAGTACCTTGCCCTGCACGGGAATGGACGCCAGGCGACGCTGTTTCTCGCTGCGCCGCGTGTTCCATACCTGTGCTGGCGTTTGCCCAGATAACATTATTAACCTCCTGATTCAGCTCATCATTTTGACTTGCTTAACACTGAACTCAGTGTGCGCGTTGCTGAGAAAGGCATCAATTAAGGAGGCGATAAAATCATTAGCCTGAAAGTAATAATCAACGAAACAATTTGTGATGTGGATCAGTTTCACCGGATAAGAAAAGTATTATGGCGGGAGGGATGAGAGTGGGTGACAGCAGAAGAAAAAGGCCTGTACCCACGTTATTGCGGGTACAGGTACGTTTTTATTTCACATAGCCGTCTGTTTTAAGAAGTTTATCCAGCGTTCTGAGCTCTGAGTCAAAATCGTCCGTGTCATTTTCCAGTAGCGCCTGATGCTGCTGATGAAAAGCACTCCTTAAGCGGATCAGCATATCCAGTTGATCTTCTGTCGTCTTTTGGCGCAACTCATCGTCTATCAACTGCTTTGAAAGGGACTGCCCCTGCGTCACGATCATTTCAACGCCCGGCAAGTAGCGATCCAAAAACCGCCGTCCGGGTACTTCATCCCGCTCGTCCGTCTTCATGCACACCACAATCTGCTGCGCCGAATGAATGATTTGAGCAAGTTCGACCAGTAGCGGTCCTGGCAGATCGCTGATTTGTTCCAGACGAGATATCCGCTGCGTCAGCGCTTTATCCGAATCAGCCAGTTTTTCTTTCTCTCTTTCCGCTTCGGCAAACATTGCCAACCGGTCCTGTTGCCTGCGGGCGTTAACTTTCAGCGCCAGCTCGTACAGGAGGTATCCGGCAAATAACAAGGCAAACAGCGTCAGGTAAACAGGATGTGCGGTGTATTCATAGATCGAGCCATACTTCAACGCGGCCGAAAACCATAAAAACAGATACCAGATGTGGATTTTACCCAGTTTGCTCCACCCGCTTCTGTAGATGTGCACCAACAGCGCCATTGTTCCTGCCCAAAATGGCAGCGCTACCGCATCGCCCACAAAAAGCCAGCAAAAGCCCGCCAGCATCCCGACACTCAGCGCGATACGATCGAAGAACAACGTGCGGCAGAGCAAAATAAAACAAAACCAGTCCACCGCAGCGAAGCTCGTTTCTATCCCGCCCGCTTCACTACCCAGCCCTGTATTAGCCTGCGTGGCGTACGGAGCAAAATAAGTGGCATACATCGCTCCAATAAAAAACATAAGTAGCTGGAGGGAGATCCGATTCAAACGCTTGCTATAAATAGCATCCAACCGCATTCCTGCTTTATCGAACATCGTCTTTCTCCCGCCTTACTGCTGACGCACCGCGCCGTTGGCAATAGACGCCAGGCGGCTACGCAGATCGTTTTCCATCGTGACCAACTCTTTTTCCACCTCGGCTCTGCGCTGGCGCGCATCGGTAGCGATCTTCACGGAGTCTTCAATGGTGCTGAGCAACCGCGTCTGCACCTCACGCAGGGTTTCGATATCCACTACCGAACGCTCCACTTCACGCGCTGTTTCCAGCGTTCCGGTTTGCAGCATTTCCGCATTGCGGCGCAGTAAGTCGTTGGTCGTATCGGCCACGTCTTTTTGCAGCTTTGCCGCCTGACGCTGAGTCTGTAATGACATCGACAGCGCAATCTGGCTCTTCCAGACAGGAATAGTGGAAAGAATGCTGCTCTGGATCTTTTCCGCCAGGGACTGGCTGTTACTTTGCATCAGGCGGATTTGCGGCGCGGACTGCATCGCAATGGTGCGCGACAGCATCAAATCATGCAGACGACGCTCAAAGCGCTGAATACCCTCCAGCAGATCCCGAAGGCGCTGTGCGTTCATCGGATCGGTTGTCGCCTGCGCCTGCAAAACGGGTAGTTCGTTCTGTTTGATCTGCTCCAGCTTTTGCTTGCCGGCAATGATATGCAGCGTAATTTGCTGAAAAACGTCGCGGTTACGATCAAAGAGGATCTCCAGAACCGAGATATTACGCAGCAGATCGACCATCGCTTCATTCAGCTTTTCGGTGATGGTATCGACCTGCTTCGCCAGCGTCTGGTACTCCAGCATGGTGCGCTCGATCCGGTTAAACAGCGATCCCAACAGCGGCAGTGAAGCGAGGAAACCCGGTTTTTGCTCGAAGGCGCTGATATCCACCTGCTTGATTTTCATCAGTAGATCGGTCAGCTGCGCGCCAATCACGCCAGCGTCTTTCGCCCGGACTTCCTGCATCAGCGATTCAGAAAACTGCGAAATGCTGTTCATGGTTTTGGCGCCAAAGGCCAGCGAGAACACCGGATCGTTAATATTAATTTCTTCAACGATATTCTGGATTTGCGTTTGCTCGGCTGGGGTTAAATTTTCACTGCCGGGTAAGTCGTTAATTGCCTGATTGAGTTGCTGTGGCGCCGCAAGGTCAAGCGAGGTATTTTCCGTCATCCAATGAGTCCTCAATGAGTGAAAAGCGGACAGCAGTAATGGAATAAAATTGCTGATTTATTAAATCGTTATAAGGCTGTCCGTAGAGCGTAATACGGTACAACAGCAGCAAAGTATTAAACAGCTTAAATATTCGCAAGTATAATAAGCGTCAGTTTCTTGAGATGATTTAACACGATGGCAGATATTACACCTGCAAATCTTCTTGAAAATCAGGAAGATTCGCACAACTTTCATCCGATGCCGGGTGCGCGGAATCCGCATCTACAAACGATGCTGCCTCGCATTCTACGCCGCCGCTTACAGTTTGATCCCTGGTGGCAGCGCCTGGAGCTGCCGGACGGCGACTTCGTCGATCTTGCCTGGAGCGAAGAGCCCGGGCAGGCAAAACACAAACCACGTCTGGTCGTGTTTCACGGCCTGGAAGGTAGCCTGCACAGCCCGTATGCGCATGGTCTGATTCATGCGGCAAAAGAGCGCGGTTGGCTGGGCGTGGTGATGCATTTTCGCGGCTGTAGCGGCATTCCCAACCGCCTGAACCGCATTTACCACTCCGGCGAAACCGAAGATGGCACCTGGTTTTTACGCTGGCTGCCAGAAACCTTCGGCCCGGCGCCGACCGCGGCGGTAGGTTATTCGCTGGGCGGCAATATGCTCGGCTGCCTGTTGGCCAGAGCCGATGATTCTCTTCCCGTTGATGCAGCGGTGATCGTCTCTGCGCCATTGATGCTGGAAGCGTGCAGCTATCATATGGAAAAAGGGTTTTCCCGCTTTTATCAGCGTTACCTGCTGAATTTGCTGAAAGCGAACGCCGCACGCAAATTAAGAGCCTACCCCGGCTCGCTGCCGACGACACTGCCTGCGCTGCGGAAAGTGCGGCGTATCCGCGAGTTTGACGATCTGATCACCGCCAAAATCCACGGCTTTGCTGATGCGCTGGATTACTATCGCCGCTGTAGCGCCATGCCGCAGTTGCCGCTGATCCGTAAACCGACGCTGATCATTCACGCCAAAGACGATCCGTTTATGGATCACAACGTTATTCCGGATGCCGGTCATTTACCGCCGAATATTGAGTACCAACTGACAGAACACGGCGGTCATGTCGGGTTTGTCGGCGGTACGCTGCGCCGACCAGAAATGTGGCTGGAAAAGCGCATTCCGGACTGGCTTTCCACCTGGCTGAGAACATCATGATTATTCCCTGGCAAGAGATTGACGCCGACACGCTGAACAATCTGATTGAGAGCTTTGTCTTGCGCGAAGGCACCGATTATGGTGAACATGAACGTTCGCTAGAACAAAAGGTCGCTGACGTTAAACGTCAACTGCAACGCGGTGAAGCTGTACTGGTGTGGTCGGAACTGCACGAGACGGTAAACATTATGCCGCGGGGGCAGTTTCACGATTAACCGGGTAGATGGCGGCTGACTATACTGCAAACACAGTTTTATTCAGGGAGTTGCTATGTCTGCCAAACATCCGGTCATCGCCGTTACTGGCTCCAGCGGCGCGGGAACCACCACCACCAGCGTCGCCTTCCGTAAAATCTTCGCCCAGCTCAATATGCACGCCGCAGAAGTGGAAGGAGACAGCTTCCATCGCTTTACCCGTCCGGAAATGGATATGGCGATCCGCAAAGCCCGCGATCTTGGGCGGCATATCAGTTACTTTGGCCCGGATGCCAATGACTTCAGCCTGCTTGAACAAACCTTTAGCGAATATGGCCAGAGCGGAACCGGGCAAACGCGTAAATATCTGCATACCTACGATGAAGCGGTGCCGTGGAATCAGGTGCCGGGCACGTTTACGCCCTGGCAACCGCTGCCGGAACCCACCGACGTGCTGTTTTACGAAGGGCTGCACGGCGGCGTAGTGACCCCGCAAAATGACGTGGCGCGCCATGTTGATTTACTGGTTGGCGTGGTGCCGATTGTCAATCTGGAGTGGATCCAGAAACTGATTCGCGATACCAGCGAACGTGGACACTCCCGTGAAGCGGTGATGGATTCGGTGGTTCGCTCGATGGAAGATTACATCAACTTTATCACCCCGCAGTTTTCCCGTACGCACATCAACTTTCAGCGCGTGCCGACGGTCGATACGTCTAACCCTTTCGCCGCAAAAGGCATTCCGTCGCTGGATGAAAGCTTTGTGGTCATTCACTTCCAGAATTTGCAAGGCATTGATTACCCGTGGCTGTTGGCGATGCTGCAAGGTTCGTTTATTTCCCATATGGATACGCTGGTGGTACCGGGCGGCAAGATGGGGCTGGCGATGGAATTGATTATGACGCCGCTGGTGCAACGGCTGATGGAAGGGAAAAAGATTAAGTAGCCCGGCAAACCGATTGCCGGGCCAGGGCATCAGGCTTCGATAACCTCGTAGGAGTGGGTGATCTTCACGGCCTTCTCCAGCATCAACGCTACAGAGCAATATTTTTCCGCCGACAGATCCACCGCGCGGGAAACCGCCGCGTCTTTCAGCGCCTTACCGGTGACGATAAAGTGCAGATTGATGTGCGTAAACAGACGCGGCGCTTCTTCACGGCGCTCGGAAGTCAGCTTCACTTCGCAGTCGGTCACGTCGTGGCGCCCTTTCTGCAGGATGGAAACGACGTCAATTGCGCTGCAACCGCCCGCCGCCATCAGCACCATCTCCATCGGGCTTGGCGCTTTATCCCCGGAATTACCGTCCATCAGAATTTGGTGGCCAGATGCGGACTCACCCAGGAAGGTCAACCCTTCAACCCATTTCACACGTGCCTGCATTTTATTCACTCCGGAGTAGTAATTTTCTCCACAGATTACGCGTACATAACAAAACTCGCAACGGAAGGCGACCTGCGTCATGCTGAAGCGAGACACCAGGAGACAGGCGTGAAAACCTATGCTAAAACAATCTGGATGCTACAAAGATAAATGGATGTTACGCATGTATGCATGACATCGTAGATTAGAGGCCGCAGATAACGCTGACGGCCCACTTCTCAGGACATGAGAAGCTTTGATTGCAACCCCGGAAGCAGGCTGAAACCTACATCCCCGCTTTCGGAGCCAGCTTATAACAGAGGATAACCGCGCATGGTGCTTGGCAAACCGCAAACAGACCCGACTCTCGAATGGTTCTTGTCTCATTGCCACATTCATAAGTACCCGTCGAAGAGCACGCTGATTCACCAGGGTGAAAAAGCGGAAACGCTGTATTACATCGTTAAAGGCTCAGTGGCAGTGCTAATCAAGGATGAGGAAGGTAAAGAGATGATTCTCTCTTACCTTAATCAGGGTGATTTTATCGGTGAACTGGGCTTATTCGAAGAAGGTCAGGAGCGCAGTGCCTGGGTACGCGCCAAGACCGCTTGTGAAGTCGCCGAAATTTCCTACAAAAAATTCCGTCAGCTTATCCAGGTGAACCCGGATATTCTGATGCGCCTCTCCTCGCAGATGGCGCGTCGCCTTCAGGTGACCTCGGAGAAAGTCGGCAACCTGGCGTTCCTGGACGTAACGGGCCGTATCGCGCAGACGCTGCTGAATCTGGCAAAACAGCCGGACGCAATGACTCACCCGGACGGCATGCAGATTAAAATTACTCGCCAGGAGATTGGCCAAATCGTTGGCTGCTCCCGTGAGACTGTCGGCCGCATCCTGAAAATGCTGGAAGATCAGAACCTGATCTCCGCCCACGGTAAAACCATCGTGGTATACGGAACACGTTAATCCGTAAAACGGCGCATCGTTTATCCGGCGCGCCGTTTTTCTCTCCTCATGTGGCGCAGGCTGATTTATCACCCCGAAATCAACTACGCACTGCGACAAACGCTGGTGTTATGTCTGCCTGTGGCGATTGGCCTGATAGTCGGCCATCTGCAACAGGGCCTGCTTTTCTCACTCGTTCCCGCTTGCTGTAATATTGCCGGTCTCGACACGCCGCATAAGCGTTTCTTTAAGCGCCTGATTATTGGCGGCTGTCTGTTTGCGGGTAGCAGCCTGGCGGTGCAATTGTTGCTGGCGGAAGATCTTCCGCTGCCGCTGATCTTTACCATGCTGACCCTGTTACTGGGCGTCACGGCCGAGATCAGCGCATTGCACGGGCGCTTACTGCCCGCCTCGCTGATTGCCGCCATCTTCACGCTCAGCCTCGCCGGGAATATGCCGGTGTGGGAGCCGCTGCTGATCTACGCGCTGGGCACGCTATGGTACGGGCTGTTTAACTGGTTCTGGTTCTGGATGTGGCGGGAACAGCCACTGCGCGAATCGTTAAGCCTGCTCTACCGGCAACTGGCTGATTATTGCGAGGCCAAATACAGCCTACTGACGCAGCACGCCGATCCGGAAAAAGCCCTGCCGCCGCTGCTTGCACGCCAGCAAAAAGCGGTGGATATGATAAGCCAGTGCTACCAACAATTGCATATGCTGGCGGCCAATCAGCATAACGACTACAAACGCCTGCTGCGCGTTTTCCAGGTCGCGCTGGATTTGCAGGAGCATATTTCCGTCAGCCTGCACCAGCCGGAAGAAGTACAAAAACTGGTTGAACAAACCCACGCCGAGCAGGTTATCCGCTGGAATGCGCAGACCGTCGCCTCCCGTTTACGCGTGCTGGCGGACGACATTCTCTACCATCGTTATCCGACGCGTTTCACCATGGAAAAGCAAATTGGCGCGCTGGAAAAAATCGCCCGCCAGCACCCGGATAATCCGGTAGGCCAGTTCTGCGCCTGGCACTTTAGCCGCATCGCCCGCGTACTGCGTACGCAGCGTCCTCTGTACATCCGCGATTTGATGGCGGAAAAGCAGCGTCGATTGCCGTTGCTCCCGGCGCTGAAAAGCTATTTATCCCTGAAATCCGCTGCGCTGCGTAATGCGGCGCGCATCAGCGTAATGCTCAGTATTGCCAGCTTGATGGGCAGCGCCCTGCATCTGCCGAAGCCCTACTGGATCATGATGACGATTATGTTTGTCACGCAAAATGGTTATGGCGCGACACGCGTGCGCATTGTCCACCGGGCGGCAGGAACCCTTGCCGGGCTGGTGATCGCCGGGATCACGTTGCACTTTCATGTTCCGCTCGGTTTTACGCTGACGGCCATGTTATTGATTACGCTAATCAGCTATCTGATTATCCGCAAAAGTTACGGCTGGGCGATGGTCGGCTTTACCATTACTGCGGTGTACTCATTGCAACTGCTGACCTTAAACGGCGAAGAATTTATTGTCGCGCGGCTAATCGATACCTTAATTGGCTGCCTGATCGCCTTTGGCGGTATGGTCTGGTTGTGGCCGCAATGGCAAAGCGGTCTGCTGCGCCAGAATGCCCACGACGCGCTGGAAACAGACCAGCAGGCAATTCGCCTGATCCTTAGCAATGACCCGCAGCCCACGCCGCTCGCCTGGCAGCGTATGCGCGTCAACCAGGCACATAATGCACTGTTTAACTCGCTCAATCAGGCAATGCAGGAACCGGGCTTTAACACCCGTTATCTGGAAGATATGAAGCTGTGGGTCACGCACAGTCAATTTATTGTCGAACATATCAATGCGATGACCACGCTGGCGCGTGAGCATACGATGCTGACGCCGGAGCTGGCGCAGCGCTATTTGCAGTCCTGCGAGATTGCGCTGCAACGTTGTCAGCAGCGGCTGGAGTATGACGGGCCGGGAGAGTCCGGTGATGTGAATATTCTGGAAGCGCCGGAAACGTTGACCCACGGGCCAATGAGCACGCTCGAACAGCATCTACAACGGGTTATCGGGCATCTGAACACCATGCACACCATTTCGTCAGTGGCATGGCGTCAGCGCCCGCATCACGGCATCTGGCTAAGCCGACACCTTAACCATTAACCACTTTCTCTACCGCGCTGGCAAAGCGGCGCATCCCTTCATCGATATCCTGCTCGTCAATAACCAGCGACGGCGCAAAGCGCATTACGTCCGGACCGGCATTCAGCACCATTACGCCCGCATCTGCGGCAGCATAGAGAAAATCACGCGCGCGGCCTTTGAACGGCGCAGTCAATTCAGCGCCAATCAATAGCCCCATGCCACGAATTTCGCTGAAGAGTTGATATTTTTCGCCGATCTGCTGCAAATGCTTAACGAAAAGCTGGCGTTTAGCATTCACGCCGTTGAGCACTTCTGGCGTGTTGATAATGTCAAAAGCCGTTCCCGCTATCGCGCAGGCCAGCGGGTTGCCGCCGTAGGTGGAACCGTGCGAACCGGCGTGGAACACGCTGGCGATCTCATTGGTCGTCAGCATCGCGCTGATCGGGAAACCGCCACCCAGCGCTTTCGCACTGGTCAGGATGTCCGGCGTCACGCCATAGTGCATATAAGCAAACAGATCGCCGCTACGGCCCATGCCGCATTGCACTTCATCAAATACCAGCAGCGCTTTGTTCTGATCGCACAGTTCGCGCAGACCCTGCAAAAACTCCGGCGTTGCCGCCGTAACACCACCTTCCCCCTGGATCGGCTCGACCACCACCGCACAGGTATGATCGTCCATCACCGCTTTCACCGCGTGCAGATCGTTGAACGGCACATGAATGATGTCGGCCGGTTTCGGGCCAAAGCCGTCGGAATATTTCGGCTGACCACCAACCGTGACGGTAAACAGCGAACGACCGTGGAAGGCATTGTGGAAGGCAATAATTTTGGTTTTATACGGACTGTGGCGAGTAGATGCATAAAAACGCGCCAGCTTAAAGGCGGTTTCGTTCGCTTCCGTGCCGGAGTTCATAAATACCACGCGCTCGGCAAAAGTCGCGTCAATCAGTTTACGCGCCAGACGCAGAGCCGGTTCGTTGGTGAACACATTGCTGATATGCCACAGCGTTTCACCCTGCGTTTTCAACGTTTCTACCAGCGCGGGATGGCAGTGTCCTAACGCAGTTACCGCAATTCCACCTGCAAAATCAACATACTCTTTACCCTGCTGATCCCACACACGACTGCCTTTTCCCTTCACCGGGATAAACTCGGCCGGTGCGTAAATTGGCAGAATCACTTCATCGAAGTTTGCACGCGTTACCGCGTCTTGCTGAGTTGCCATGTCTTGCCCATCCAGTTTTTTGTTGCATTGATTATGAAAATATAATCACAAAATATGCATAAAAAATCACTGCATGGCAACCAGAAATCATCGTTTGAGGAAGTTTTCCAGTAACTGGTGGCCCTGCTCGCTAAGAATGCTTTCCGGGTGAAACTGTACGCCTTCCAGATCCCACTGCCGATGGCGAATCCCCATTATTTCCCCACTTTCCGTACGCGCAGTGACTTCAAAGCAGGCGGGCAGCGTAGGCGGGTCAATCACCAAAGAGTGGTAACGAGTGACGGTTAACGGATTATTAAGCCCGGTAAACACGCCGCGGTTGTTATGGATAATGGGCGATGTTTTGCCGTGCATCACTTTTGCCGCACGGACAATCGTCGCGCCAAAGACCTGGGCAATCGCCTGATGACCAAGACAGACGCCCAGCACAGGGAGTTTGCCTGCATAATGACGAATGACTTCCAGCGAAATACCGGACTCATCCGGCGTACAGGGGCCAGGCGAGATAACGATTTTTTGCGGTGCCAGCGCGGCAATATCCTCAAGCGACAGCTCATCGTTACGCCTCACCTCCACCCTTGCGCCCAGTTCGCAAAAGTACTGATAAAGGTTCCAGGTGAAGGAGTCGTAATTGTCGATAAGCAGGATCATAGCGGCCTCGGTAAAATAAACCGCGCTAGTTTACTCGCTTTCGACAGCTTCGCTTACCACTTTACGGAAGATGGCGCATAGCGGATCTAAATCCCCCATCGCTCCGGCCTGGTTCGCCGCGCTCCAGCGTTCAGGGACGATACCGCGCCAGTCCAGAATATAACCGGCGTGCAACGCAAGCTGTTCAAAAAAGATGCGCTGTGCGATGCCATTGCCGAGACGGAAGGGATGCAGCACATTGATTTCACAGTAGTAGTGCGCAAGCCGTTCAATAAACGCATCCGCAGACAGGCCGCACAGCCACTCCTCCTCTTCCAGTTGCTGCATCAGCGCGTTGCCCTCTTTTTCGATGTATTCAAAATGGCAAAAACGCGTATCGCCCTCGTAAATATCCACTTCCCGGAACTTCCCGGCCCAGTCGAACACATCCTGATAAAGGTAATGATGAATAGCGCACAGATGCGGAAGCCCGCGCGCCAGCGGCCCCAGTTCGAGCGTCGCTGCGCGTAATGCCGTCAGCTCATAAGCGGCTTGCTCCAGACGCTGCGCCTGGTGAATACCCAGCAAGTTGCGCATCACATTCAGGCCTGGATAGAGGTAAGGATCGCGACCATCGCCAAATTTATCGCTCATAGTGCCTCCGGAGTTCTGCAAGTCGGATGTTGGCTTCTTCGGCGGTGAGCGTCACCAGCGCGCTGTCAACGCCTTCCAGTCGTCGGCTGGCCTGGAAGTTAACATTACGCTGCCGCTCCCAGAGACGGGATTTTTGCCTGTCGGTGAGTTTTTTCGGCATAGCGCCTCCCTGTTTGCACATGTAGTTGCCCAAATTATAAGCAGCAATTTAACGTTACGCAGGGAAGCGAACTAAGCACGGGCGAAAAACCCGTGCGAAAGGCGTGTTACGGCAGCACTTTTGCGGAAAGGATAACAACCGGTTTTGACGGGACATTCTGGTACGGGCCAACATCGTGCGTGGGCACCTGAGAAATTTTATCCGCCACATCCATCCCTTTTACAACTTTACCGAATACCGCATAGCCGAAATCACGCTGGCCGTGGTCGAGGAAAGCGTTATCCGCAACGTTGATGAAGAACTGGCTGGTGGCGCTGTCTTTATCCGCAGTACGCGCCATCGCAATGGTGCCGCGCGTGTTACGCAGGCCGTTGTCAGCTTCGTTTTTGATCGGCGGGTTAGGCTGTTTTTGCTGCATCTGCTCGTTGAAACCACCGCCCTGCACCATGAACCCCGGGATCACACGATGAAACGTCGTGTTGTTGTAGAAACCGTTGTTAACGTAATCAAGGAAGTTTTTCACCGACACAGGGGCTTTCTGGTTGTTCAGCTCCAGTTCGATATTACCTGCGGAGGTGGTGAGCAGAACATGCGGGTCGCCTTTTGCCGCCATCGCAACAGGGGAAAGAGCAGAAAGGGCAAACACAGCCACAACAGCCGCCAGAGTCGATTTAACCATAGGGTTTCCTTAACGAAGTGCAGTAAAGAAAGCGAGTGGCTTGATTCTAAAGAGCAGTCAGCCAGCAGGCCAGCCTTTTACTTAATTTTACGTATTTGGAAACATATGTAACATCAGACCGCTCACAACAGCAAGAATACGGCCTGACGCCGCAGGTTATCGTGCGTGATAACGGCTGAACTGCACCTCTTCACCGCCGCTGTCCATCTTCACCCAACTTTGCGCAGGCTGCGTACTGGCAATCACTCGCCCCTGGCGAATAGACCATCTCACCGGCGCCTGGCAACGCACAGCATCAAACCCACTTTCCACCGGCAAAATAATCATATTGGCCGGGTTGCCGGGGACGATACCGTACTGCGTCAGACCGAAAGTTCTCGCGCTGTTATGGGTGATTAAACGCAGCCCCTGATCAATTTGCTGATAGCCCATCAACTGACAGACATGCAGCCCCATATGCAGCACCTGCAACATATTGCCCGTACCGAGCGGATACCAGGGATCAAACACATCATCATGACCAAAGCAGACGTTGATGTCGGCCGCCAGCAGCTCTTTCACCCGCGTGATGCCCCGACGTTTCGGATAATCATCAAAACGCCCTTGCAGATGAATATTGACCAGCGGATTGGCGACAAAGTTGATGCCGGAAAGTTTCAGCAGGCGGAACAGCCGCGAAGTGTAAGCGCCGTTATAAGAGTGCATGGCGGTGGTATGGCTGGCCGTCACACGCGGGCCGATGCCCATTTTCAGCGCCAGTGCGGCCACCGTCTCAACAAAGCGCGACTGCTCGTCATCGATCTCATCACAGTGAATATCCAGCGGGCGGTCATATTTTTGCGCCAGTGCAAAGGCAATGTGCAGCGATTCCACGCCGTACTCGCGGGTAAACTCAAAATGCGGGATTGCGCCAACCACATCGGCGCCCAGACGTAACGCCTCTTCCAGCAACTCCGCACCATTGGGGTAAGAGAGAATGCCTTCCTGTGGAAACGCAACAATCTGCAAATCGATCCACGGCGCGACCTCCGCTTTCACTTCCAGCATCGCTTTCAGCGCAGTCAGGGAGGGATCGGAGACATCAACATGGGTGCGCACATGCTGCACGCCATTAGCCATTTGCCACTTCAGCGTCTGCCAGGCGCGTGCTTTCACATCCTCATGGCTAAGCAGCGCCTTGCGCTCCGCCCAGCGTTCAATCCCCTCAAACAGCGTACCGGACTGGTTCCAGTTCGGCTCACCGGCGGTTTGCGTAGTATCTAGATGGATATGCGGTTCGATAAACGGCGGCAGCGCCAGGCCGCCGCGGGCATTCAATACTTCGAGGCTATCGCTGTGCATTGCGCCCATCGGCGTAATTTCGCCAAAGCGCCCCTGCTCGATGGCGATTTGCCACAGACCTTCACGATCGGGTAAATGCACATTCTGAATCAACCAAAGCGGTGTTGCCGACATAGCATGCCTCCGTGTTTTCGTCAGATATCTTGTATCAGAGACGCGAGCAAAAACCCGCTTTTTTTTGCACACATTTAACGCAAACCATAAAAGCCATTGATATCCATAACTTATAAAAACTAAGAAAAATCAATAAGCTACTCATTAAGTGGTAGGCGAAGATGTATTTGATGCACATCAATAAGTGGGGGGGCTGAATCGTTAAGGTAGGAGGTAATAGAAAAGAAATCGAGGCAAAAATGAGCAAAGTCAAACTCGCTATTATCGGTAACGGCATGGTCGGCCACCGCTTTATTGAGGATCTCCTCGATAAAACCGACGCCGCTCAGTTCGATATTACTGTCTTTTGTGAAGAGCCGCGTAAAGCCTACGACCGCGTCCATCTCTCTTCCTATTTTTCTCATCATACTGCCGAAGAGTTGTCGCTGGTTCGCGAAGGCTTTTACGAAAAACACGGTGTAAAAGTGCTGGTAGGCGAACGCGCCATCACGATCAATCGGCAGGAAAAAGTGATCCACTCCAGCGCCGGGCGCACGGTCTATTACGACAAGCTGATCATGGCGACCGGCTCCTATCCGTGGATCCCGCCGATCAAAGGTTCCGAAACGCAGGACTGCTTCGTCTACCGCACCATTGAAGATTTAAATGCCATCGAAGCCTGCGCGCGTCGTAGCCGTCGTGGCGCGGTGGTCGGCGGCGGCCTGCTGGGCCTGGAAGCCGCTGGCGCGCTGAAAAACCTCGGCGTCGAAACGCATGTGATCGAATTCGCCCCGATGCTGATGGCCGAGCAGCTCGACCAGATGGGCGGCGAACAGCTGAAGCGTAAAATCGAAAGCATGGGCGTGCGCGTTCACACCAGCAAAAACACCAAAGAGATCGTGCAGGAAGGCAGCGAAGCGCGCAAAACCATGCGCTTTGCCGACGGCAGCGAGCTGGAAGTGGACTTTATCGTCTTCTCAACCGGTATCCGCCCGCGCGACAAGCTGGCGACTCAGTGCGGCTTGGAAGTGGCTCAACGTGGCGGTATCATGATTAACGATCACTGCCAGACCTCCGATCCGAACATCTACGCCATCGGCGAATGCGCCAGCTGGAATAACCGCGTGTATGGCCTGGTCGCGCCGGGTTATAAAATGGCGCAGGTCGCTGTAGACCATATTCTGGGTACGCAAAACGCCTTTGAAGGCGCGGATCTCAGCGCCAAACTGAAGTTGCTCGGCGTCGATGTCGGCGGTATTGGCGATGCGCATGGTCGTACGCCGGGCGCACGCAGCTATGTTTATCTCGACGAAAGCAAAGAGGTCTATAAACGCCTGATCGTCAGCCCGGATAACAAAACCCTGCTCGGCGCGGTGCTGGTGGGCGACACCAGCGATTTCGGCAACCTGCTGCAACTGGTGCTCAACGCCATCGAACTGCCAGAGAATCCGGATGCGCTGATCCTGCCTGCGCATGCGTCAAGCGGCAAACCGTCAATCGGCGTCGATAAGCTGCCGGACAGCGCGCAAATCTGCTCCTGCTTCGACGTGACCAAAGGCACGCTGATCGCCGCCATCAATAAAGGCTGTCACACCGTTGCTGCGCTGAAGGCCGAAACCAAAGCCGGTACCGGCTGCGGCGGTTGTATCCCGCTGGTGACGCAAGTACTGAACGCAGAGCTGGCAAAACAGGGGATCGAGGTCACCAACAATCTGTGCGAGCACTTTGCTTACTCGCGCCAGGAGCTGTATCACCTGATTCGCGTGGAAGGGATTAAATCCTTCGACGAGTTGCTGGCGAAATACGGTAAAGGCTACGGCTGCGAAGTGTGTAAACCGACCATGGGTTCGCTGCTCGCTTCCTGCTGGAATGAGTACATCCTGAAACCGCAACATACGCCGTTGCAGGACACCAACGACAACTTCCTCGCCAATATCCAGAAAGACGGCACGTATTCGGTGATCCCGCGTTCCGCAGGCGGCGAAATTACGCCCGAAGGGTTGATGGAAGTGGGCCGTATCGCCCGTGAATTCAACCTGTACACCAAAATCACCGGTTCGCAGCGTATTGGTCTGTTCGGTGCGCAAAAAGACGATCTGCCGGAAATCTGGCGTCAGCTTATCGACGCCGGTTTCGAAACGGGCCACGCGTACGCTAAAGCATTACGTATGGCGAAAACCTGCGTCGGCTCCACCTGGTGCCGCTACGGCGTTGGCGACAGCGTTGGCTTTGGCGTCGAACTGGAGAATCGCTACAAAGGTATCCGTACGCCGCACAAAATGAAATTCGGCGTTTCCGGTTGTACCCGCGAATGTGCGGAAGCGCAGGGGAAAGATGTCGGCATTATCGCCACCGAAAAGGGCTGGAACCTGTATGTTTGCGGTAACGGCGGTATGAAACCTCGCCATGCGGATCTGCTGGCAGCCGATCTCGACCGCGAAACCCTGCTGCACTACCTCGATCGCTTTATGATGTTTTACATCCGCACCGCCGACAAACTCACCCGTACCGCCTCCTGGCTGGAGAGCATGGAAGGCGGCATTGAGTACCTGAAAAGCGTGATTATCGACGACAAGCTGGGCTTTGACGCGCAGCTGGAAGAAGAGATGACCCGCCTGCGTGAAGCGGTGATTTGCGAATGGACAGAAACCGTGAACACGCCTGCTGCCCAGACGCGCTTCAAACACTTTATCAACAGCGATCGCCGCGACCCGAATGTGCAAGTGGTGCCGGAACGCGAACAACATCGCCCGGCAACGCCCTATGAACGTATTCCGGTCGTATTAGTGGAGGAAAACGCATGAGCCAGTGGAACACTATCTGCAAAATCGATGACATTGTGCCTGCCACCGGCGTCTGTGCGCTGGTAAACGGCAAACAAGTCGCCGTTTTCCGCCCGCGCCATGACGATCAGGTTTTTGCCATCAGTAATATCGATCCCTTCTTTGAAGCCAGCGTGCTCTCTCGTGGGATTATCGCCGAGCATCAGGGCGATCTGTGGGTGGCAAGCCCGCTGAAAAAACAGCGTTTCCGCCTGCGTGATGGCTTATGCATGGAGGATGAAAGCCGTTCTGTCGCGCATTTCGACGCGCGAGTAAAAGAGGGCGAAGTCCAGATCAAAGCCTGACTCTCCAGCGGGAGCGCAACGCTCCCGCGCCTTCAAGATTCCCTTAACTTCCGCAGTTCTCTTGCTGGTATGCTACGTCGAACAACAACAATACCGAGGTAATGTCGTGGATCATTTGCCCATTTTCTGTCAATTACGCGATCGCGCATGCCTGCTGGTTGGCGGCGGCGATGTCGCCGAACGCAAAGCCCGGCTGCTGATGGACGCAGGCGCCCGGCTGACCGTTAACGCACTCGCGTTTACGCCGCAGTTTACCGTCTGGGCGGCGGAAGGCATGCTGACGCTGGCAGAAGGCGCATTCGAAGAGACGTTGCTTGACGATTGCTGGCTGGCGATCGCCGCCACGGACAACGAAGCCGTTAACCAGCAGGTCAGCACTGCGGCTGAAGCGCGCCGCATCTTCTGTAATGTGGTCGATGCTCCCACGCAGGCGAGTTTTATCATGCCATCAATTATTGACCGCTCACCGCTGATGGTGGCCGTCTCCTCCGGCGGCACTTCACCGGTACTGGCGCGTTTACTGCGTGAGAAGCTGGAATCGCTGCTGCCGCAGCATCTCGGCCATGTTGCCCACTTTGCCGGTAAGCTACGCAGTCGTGTAAAGCGCCAGTTCGCCAGCGTCGGCGAACGCCGCCGTTTCTGGGAAAAACTGTTTGTTAACGACCGGCTGGCGCAATCTCTGGCGAACCAGAACACGTCGGCGGTAGAGAAAATCACCGAACAGCTACTGGCCGAACCGCTGGATAACCGCGGCGAAGTGGTGCTGGTGGGCGCGGGTCCTGGTGATGCCGGATTACTGACGTTGAAAGGTTTGCAGCAGATCCAGCAGGCCGATGTGGTGGTCTACGATCGTCTGGTTTCCGATGAGATCATGAATCTGGTGCGCCGCGACGCCGATCGTGTCTTTGTCGGCAAACGCGCAGGTTATCACTGCGTGCCGCAGGAAGAGATCAACCAGATCCTGCTGCGAGAAGCGAAGCAGGGCAAACGCGTTGTGCGTTTGAAAGGCGGCGATCCGTTCATTTTCGGCCGCGGCGGCGAAGAGCTGGAAACCCTGTGTCATGCAGGAATTCCTTTCTCCGTTGTACCGGGGATTACCGCGGCATCCGGCTGTTCGGCCTATTCAGGCATTCCCCTGACGCACCGCGATTATGCACAAAGCGTACGGCTGGTAACGGGTCACCTGAAAACCGGCAGCGAGCTGGACTGGGCCAACCTGGCGGCAGAAAAACAGACGTTGGTGTTTTATATGGGCTTAAATCAGGCCGCCACCATTCAGGCGCAGCTCATTGAGCACGGCATGCAGGCAGATATGCCGGTGGCGCTGGTGGAAAACGGCACCTCGGTGCAGCAGCGTGTGGTGAGCGGTGATTTATCGCAACTCGGCGAACTGGCGCAGCAGGTGGAAAGCCCGGCGCTGATTATTGTGGGTCGCGTCGTGGCGCTACGCGATAAGCTGAAGTGGTTTTGAAATAAATTGCCGGATGGCGGCTTCGTTCATCCGGCAATTATCAATTACGGTTTGGCGACAAAGCCAATCGCTTCGTAGACTTTTTTCAGCGTTTCAGAGGCGCGTGCGCTGGCTTTCTCAGCCCCCTCTTTCATCACTTGCTGCAGGAAGGCTTCGTCATTGCGATAGCGATGATAACGCTCCTGCAACTCGGTCAGCATACCGGAAACCGCTTCCGCCACTTCGCCTTTCAGATGGCCATACATTTTGCCTTCGAAGTGCTGTTCCAGCTCAGGAATGCTCTGGCCGGTGACGGCAGAGAGAATATCCAGCAGGTTGGAAACGCCCGCTTTGTTGGCGATATCATAACGCACAACCGGCGGCTCGTCGGAATCGGTCACCGCGCGTTTGATTTTCTTCACCACGGATTTCGGATCTTCCAGCAGGCCAATCACGTTATTACGGTTATCGTCCGACTTGGACATTTTCTTCGTCGGCTCCAGCAGCGACATCACGCGCGCACCGGATTTCGGAATGAACGGCTCCGGCACTTTAAAGATATCGCCGTAGATGGTGTTAAAACGCTGAGCGATATCGCGGCTCAGTTCCAGATGCTGTTTCTGATCTTCCCCAACCGGCACCTGATTGGTCTGATACAGCAAAATATCCGCCGCCATCAGTACCGGATAATCAAACAGACCGGCGTTGATGTTTTCCGCATAGCGCGCGGATTTGTCTTTGAACTGCGTCATACGGCTCAGCTCACCAAAATAGGTGTAGCAGTTCAGCGCCCAGCCCAACTGGGCATGTTCAGTCACATGCGACTGAACGAAAATGGTACTTTTCTGCGGATCAATACCACAGGCCAGATACAGAGCCAGCGTATCCAGCGTCGCTTTACGCAGCGCCTGCGGGTCCTGACGCACGGTAATCGCGTGCTGGTCAACGATACAATAAATACAGTGGTAGTCGTCCTGCATGTTTACCCACTGACGCAGCGCACCCATATAGTTGCCAATGGTTAGTTCACCTGAGGGCTGTGCGCCACTAAAGACGATGGGCTTAGTCATTTTTCATTTCCTGATGTTCAATATGCGAAAGCCCAAATGCGGGCAGTAAGTCCTTAAAGTGATCAAAAACGAGGTCTGGTTCGCTCAGGGTGATCGCTTCGCCGTAGTTATAACCGTAAGTCAGGCCCACAGAAACGCTACCTGCCGCTTTCGCCGCCAGGATATCGTTACGCGAATCACCCACGAAAAGTAGCTCGTGAGGCTGAATATTGAGCTTTTTACACACCAGAAGCAACGGTTCCGGGTGCGGCTTTTTGTTCACCACATCGTCGCCACCGACGACAAACGAGAAGAATTGTGCGATATCAAGCGCTTCCAGCAGCGGAGCGACAAACGGCGTCGGTTTGTTGGTTACCAGCGCCAGCGGCAGGCCTTTAGCGTGCAGCGCAGCCAGGGTGTCTGCCACGTCCGGGAACAGAAAACTGCCCTCTTCTACCGTCTCTTCGTAATAACGGTTAAACAGCTTTCGCAGCATGCGAATCTGCTCTTCCTGCGGAACGTGATCTTCAATGTCTGGCTTGCCCTGCACCGCACGCTGAATAGCACGTTCCTGGCGCGACCAGTTGAATGCGCGCTCCATCAGCACATCCGCGCCGTTACCAATCCAGGTCACCACGCGCGCTTCACCGGCCTGAGGGAGTTCCAGCGCATACAACGCGCTGTCTACGGCGGCCGTTAACCCCGGCGCGCTATCCACCAGCGTGCCATCCAGATCGAAAGCCACACCTTGAATCGACTGCAATTTATCCATGACTTACCTTCGCCAGTTCGCTACGCATTTCATCAATAACCTGTTTGTAATCCGGCTTATCAAAAATCGCTGACCCCGCCACGAACATATCTGCACCAGCAGCGGCAATCTCGCCGATATTGCTGGCTTTAACCCCGCCATCGACTTCCAGACGAATATCAAAACCGGAAGCATCAATGCGGCGGCGAACTTCGCGCAGTTTATCCAGCGTATGCGGAATAAAGGACTGACCGCCAAAACCGGGGTTCACCGACATCAGCAGGATCACATCCAGCTTGTCCATCACATAATCCAGGTAGCTCAGCGGCGTCGCCGGGTTAAACACCAGCCCGGCTTTACAACCCTGCTCTTTGATCAGTTGCAGCGTGCGGTCAACGTGCTCGGAAGCTTCGGGATGAAAGGTAATGATGCTCGCACCTGCGGCGGCGAAATCCGGCACCAGGCGGTCAACCGGTTTCACCATCAAATGCACGTCGATAGGCGCGGTAATGCCATAGTTGCGCAGCGCTTTAAGCACCATCGGCCCGATAGTCAGGTTCGGTACATAATGGTTGTCCATCACATCGAAGTGGACAACGTCGCCGCCAGCGGCCAGCGCGTTGGCAGTGTCTTCGCCCAGACGAGCAAAGTCAGCCGATAAAATCGAAGGGGCAATCAAATACTGTTTCATCCGCATCTCCTTGAGAAAATAGGGTCTGGCAACGCGGCGAAAGCGAGTTAAGGTGTCGCCGGTCGGTAGAGCGCCAGCAATTCATCCACCTTTTTACGTGTGCCGCCGTTACTGCTGATACTGCGGCGCACTTTCACCACATGTAATTTTGCCTGATGATACCACTCACGCGTCAACGCGGTGTCGTGGTTGGAAATCAATACCGGGATTCGGTTCTGCACCAGATTCTCGGCAATGGCGGCAAGGTGCGCCTGCTGCTCCAGACTGAAGCTGTTTGTGTGGTACGCCGTAAAGTTTGCCGTTGCAGAAAGCGGGGCATAAGGCGGATCGCAGTAGACGACTGAATTCTCGTCAGCGCGCGCCATGCTGTCGGCGTAGGATTCGCAGTAAAAAAAGGCATTCTGCGCTTTTTCCGCGAAGTGATACAACTCCGCTTCCGGAAAATAGGGTTTTTTATAGCGACCGAACGGCACATTAAATTCGCCGCGCAGATTATAACGGCACAGGCCGTTATAACCATGCCGGTTGAGGTACAAAAACAGCAGCGCGCGCCGGAACGGATCCTGGCACTGGTTAAATTCCTCACGCAACTGATAGTAAATCACCGACTGGTTCGTCGCAGGCATGAACAATTCCCGCGCATGCTGAACGTATTCATCAGGGCGGTTTTTGACGATGTTATAGAGGCTAATCAAATCGCTGTTGATATCAGCGAGGATGTAGCGGGAGAACGAAGTGTTAAGAAACACCGAACCCGCGCCGACGAACGGCTCGATCAGGCATTCACCCTTTGGCAGATGCCTTCCGATATCGTCCAGCAGGGGGTATTTTCCCCCTGCCCATTTCAAAAAAGCGCGATTCTTTTTCATGCTGACTGATTACTTACACTCTCTCCGGCTGTGGAGAAAGCTCCGACAGCATCCTGCGCTTTAAACATTACTTCAGATCGGCCTGAACCTGATGCAGCGGCTTAGCCCACGGGTTTTTCGCCTGTACATCAGCGGGAAGCGTAGCAACTGCGCGTTTTGCATCATCTTTTGATGCATACACGCCGCTTACCAGCACATACCACGGCTGGCCGTTACGCGTCGTCTGATAAACCACGAAGTTTTTCAGATTCTCTTTCTTCGCCCACGAATTCAGGTTGCTGTAATTCGAGGAACTGCTCAGTTGCAGCGTGTAGTGGCTGCCCGGAGCCGATTTCAGCGCGCCAACATTCCCGGTAGAGACTGCGCTGCTTGCAGCAGGTGCGGCAGTGGCAGCCGGCGCGGCGGCCTTCGGCTGTTGTACCGGCGCAGCAGTCGCGGCCGTTGTCGTTGTAGCAGGTGCTTTCACCGGCGCGGTTACCGCAGTTTCAGTGCGTTTTGGCGGCTGGGCAACCGGTTTTGACTCGGCTTTCGCGACCGGCGCTTTAACGACCGGTTTCGGCTCAATCACCATCTGTTTACGCTCAGGACGCGTTGCCGCCGAATGACTTTCTGTCGTCTGCCGCGCGTTGCCGTTATGCACCGGCGCCACCGTTGCAGGTTCTGTTGGCAACGTGGAGCTTACCGCATTGTCAATCTGCGACTGGTTTTGCGGCTGCGACAGCGCGGTGTTCAGATCGCCCTGAACTTCCACACGCTGCTGACCCGCAGGCGTTGCAGGCGATTCACCCTGAGATGGCGTCGAGGAGATCGGCGGTAAGGTGACATCCTGCGGCGCTGGCGCATTGCCAGCAGGTTGCTGGGCAGGTGATGTACCGGCAGCGGGCTGTGCGTTATTCGCCTGGTTCGCGGCGGCAGAGCTGTCCGCACTATTGTTACCGGAGAGATCGATATTCTTCTCTGCCGGAGCATTCTGTTCATTGGCCGTGGAGGGCGCAGGGGATTTCAACGCAGAACCGATACCGATAATGAGCAACAGTAGCACCAGAACGCCAATGCCCATCATCATGTACTGGCGTGAAGCAGGTTTCGCGGCAGCCGCTTTCTTACGCTTGCGCGGACGACGTTCTTCACGCTCTTCGTCCAGAGCATCTTCTTCTTCGTCGTAGCCCTCTTCTTCGCGCTCATCACGCGCCCGGCGGGTACGCGAAGGACGGCGGTCGTCGGCATCGAGATCAATATCATCGAAATTGATCTGCGGTTCATCGACACGATCGGAAGATTGACGAGAACGACCAGTACGACGATCGCTGGGATCGGTTTTCAGCTCGTCTTCTGGTTTGTATTCATCCATTTAACACCCCACACAAAGGCGTATGCCACGACATGCATAGCGCCCGAAGTTAAACGTCACGCAACAGGTGACCAGACCTTTCTAATAGTTACGCCTGCTGGCAATCAGCAATAGCGCCAAGTACTACGTCGTGCGACACTCCGCCGCGCACTTCGCTCTTCCCTATGGCTAACGGGAGCACTAAGCGCATTTCCCCCGCCAGCACTTTTTTATCGCGCATCATATGTGGCAGATAGGCTTCCGCCGCCATTTCATGCGGCCCCTGAACTGGCAGGCCTGCACGTTTGAGCAGCGTTTTGATACGCTGCGTGTCTGCTTTGCTGAACTGGCCAAGACGCTCAGAAGCATGTGCCGCCATCACCATGCCAGCCGCGACAGCTTCGCCGTGCAGCCAGTTACCGTAGCCCATTTCTGCTTCGATAGCATGGCCGAAGGTATGCCCCAGATTCAGTAAAGCACGTAAGCCGGTTTCCCGCTCATCGGCAGCGACAACTTCGGCTTTCAGCTCACAACAACGCCGGATGCAGTATGCCATCGCCGGGCCGTCGAGACGCAAAAGCGCATCCATATTCTGTTCCAGCCAGTCAAAGAACTCACCGTCAAGAATAATGCCGTATTTGATCACTTCCGCGAGACCGGAGGAGAGCTCACGGGCGGGAAGGGTTGCGAGGCAATTAAGGTCAACAACGACAGACGCTGGCTGGTAAAACGCGCCGATCATGTTTTTGCCAAGGGGATGGTTTACCGCTGTTTTACCGCCAACGGAGGAATCAACCTGAGACAGAAGCGTGGTTGGAACCTGAATAAAGCGTACGCCGCGCTGATAGCTGGCCGCTGCAAAACCGGTTAAATCACCGATTACGCCGCCGCCCAGGGCAACCAGCGTCGTGTCACGCCCGTGTGGTTTTTGCAACAAAGCAGTAAATACGGTATCCATCACCGCCAGGCTTTTGTATTGCTCGCCGTCGGGAAGAATCACGCTATCGACCTTCACACCAGCCTGTTCAAGAACGTGGCGAACCTTATCAAGATAGAGCGGAGCCAGTGTTTCATTAGTGACCAGCATCACCTGATCACCAGACTTCAGGGGCGAGAAGGAAGCTGGATCGTTAAACAAACCAGCCGCGATGGTGATGGGGTAACTACGTTCCCCGAGAGTGACTGTGATCCTCTCCATGACGCGACATCCACCTTAGTTGCTTAAACCCGCAGGCCTGTGTATTAAGCCAGAATTAGTTGCTTTCCAGCATATGGATAATCTGGTTTGCGACCACTTTAGCGCTCTGGTCATCGGTGCGAATGGTCACGTCTGCAATCTCTTCGTACAGAGGATTGCGTTCGTCAGCCAGTGCTTCCAGTACTTCACGCGGTGGCGCGTCCACTTGCAAAAGCGGGCGTTTTTTATCACGTTGAGTGCGAGCCAATTGCTTTTCGATAGTGGTTTCCAGATACACCACTACGCCACGGGCGGAGAGACGATTACGGGTTTCGCGAGATTTCACAGAACCACCGCCAGTCGCCAGAACGATGCCCTGTTTTTCCGTCAGCTCATTGATGATTTTTTCTTCGCGATCGCGGAAGCCTTCTTCACCTTCAACATCGAAGACCCAGCCCACATCAGCTCCGGTTCGTTTCTCAATCTCTTGATCAGAATCGTAAAATTCCATATTGAGTTGTTGAGCTAACTGACGCCCAATAGTGCTTTTGCCGGCACCCATAGGCCCAACCAGAAAGATATTGCGTTTCTCTGCCATTTTTTCGGTACTACTAAGACTATTCGTTGATGATAAACCCGCTTCGCAGATACCTAGCGTAGCAGGACATGAACTGAAACCTCATATGCGATAGTGCGAGAGTCAGATCGAAAATTATCTCAGTACTCCGGCTTGTTTGGCAACTGAATAAACACGTTATCCTTCACGCTGCTTGCTATACGACGGAGACCACTGACGCTCAAATCGGTACTCCTTGTAAGCTAAATCATCTCTCACGTCAAACACCTGGACCAAGTTCCGAAGAAAAAGGGGGATTACGGCAGGTTTAATGTACCGCAGCCAACCTGGGGGTAATAAATACGACCAGCTCTCGCCGTTCGCTATCCTTCCCATCCTGACGGAATAGCTGGCCAATACCAGGCAGAGACCCAAGCCCCGGAATTTGGTTTTTATCCGTGGTGCGCTTTTGCGAAAAAATTCCGCCAAGCGCCAGCGTGTCGCCACTTTTTACCTCCACCAGCGTTTCAATTTCCTGTTTATCAATCGCCAGGGCTTCGCCTCCTGACTGTTGCAACACCTGGCCAGGCATATTCTGACTGATACGCAACTTCAGGCGAACGCGTTTATCAGGCAGCACAGTTGGCGTCACTTCCATCCCCAGCACAGCCTCGCGAAATTCGACCGAGGTATTATTTTCGCCGTTGGCAACCTGATAAGGAATTTCGCTCCCCTGTTTGATGCTGGCTGGCTGCCGGTGTGAAGCCAGCAGACGTGGACTGGCGATAATCTCCAACTGCTGCTTTTGCTCCAGCGCAGAAAGCTCCAGATCGAGCAAGCGGGCATTAATACTGCCGATATTGAACCCCACGCGCGTACTGGCATCGGGAACGGAGAGATCCGCAGATAACGCGTTTATCTGCCCCCGCGCTGTTTCGGCGCTCTGCGCCAGCCCCCATTTCACACCCAGCTCGCGCAGGCTTTTTTCATTGATGGTGACAATATGCGCCGCCAGCTCAACCTGTTCGACCGGTAAATCCATTTGCGCCACCCATTTTTCGAGTGTTGCCAGCCCCTCTTTATTATCCCGGATCAGCAAGCGATTAAGCCGCGAGTCTACGGTTATCGCGCCTTGCGGGCTAAGCAGTTTACCTCCCGCTTTTGCCAGTTCTTCTGCCTCCGCATAACGCAACACGATGCTGCGCGTTTGCAGCGGGGCATTCTGTTTTTGTCGGGCCTGCCGGGCATCCTGTTCCGCCTGTTTTTGTTGCTGCCACGACGCGGAGTGAACCTGCCAGATTGTCCCTTTCTGACTGAGCGTTAACCCGGCGCTTTCCGCCACGATTTGCAATGCCTGCCGCCAGGGAACATCGGTTAAGCGCAGCGACAGCGTGCCGCTGACGTCTTTCTGGATCACCAGATTTTGCTTTTCAATCGCGGCCAGCGTCTGTAGCACCTGTACAACCGGCACATCATCAACGGTCAACGTGACGAGCTGCGTTGTCGCTGTGCTGGCGTAAGGCAGGGCGAAGAGCACCAGGCCCGTTATCCATTTTTTCATTCTGAGTTCCTTCTCGTTTCCAGCGCCACTGCGCCGGGATGCAATCTTTACCCGTGGAAATGTGCAGCTCATCCACGGTGACAGAAACAACGCGCCAGCCCGTTGGCAGCAATTCGCCAGCAGCGACCCGATGCCAGTGTTCACCGGCATCACGCAATATGCCCACCGCATGCTTGCCCTGAATCATGCCGCGAAACTGCCATTGGTTCAGTTGGGCGAGCTGGCAGGTATCCGGCGGCGGCTGGAAGGGGTCGCGCATTCCGCTCAGCAACAGGCATAACGCACAGGCAAAAACCACGCGTTCAGCGATCATCGTCATGCTCCAGTTGCAGGGTAAAACGTAATAAATCAGCGCCCGCAGCCAGCGAAAATGCCGGAACCTGCATGCCGCAACCGGCAAGGCGCGCAAAAGTTTCCGTCACCGCTTCCCAGCGAGATTCCAGCACCAGCTCCCCGCCGTTTTTCCCTGGCTGCCAGCGGATGAGCTGCCTGTTGGTTTCTTGAAAATCCAGAGGGCTAAAAGGCTGCGCGGCGGGTAAAGGCACGCTTTCTGTCGGCGGGAATAACGCACGGAGCGCGCGCCACTGATCCTGTAATGCGGCCTGTTGACCGCTTTGCTGAATGATCAACTGCGCCTGCGCCGCACTAAGCGGAGAAATGGCTAACCACCACATCAAAAGCAGGCCGCAAAAAACGCTGAGCAGCCAGCATGCTGTACGTTGCCATGACGATAATGCAAACCAGAAATCAGCGTTCAGGGACATCCTTGTTCTCCTTATTAAGCTGGTAGTGAAATTGCCAGCGCCCCTGCGCATCCCGCTCCATTGCGCCAGTTTCTTGTAACTGAAACCCCGCGATGCTGCGCAGTTGCTGCTCAAGCACACCTAATGCCCGAACCGAGCTGGCAAAACCTGATAGCGTCAATTGGTTTTGCTGCCAGCGCAATTGCGTCAGCCAGGCGTTCTGCGGGAGATTTTCGGCCAGGCTAAGCAAGCGGGGCTGCCATACCTGCGTATCCTGCCGCCGCTGCCTGCGAACCTGCTCCCTGCGCCACGCCTCTTGTCGCGCCAGCAAAGTTTTTTCACCCGCCGTCAGCGAGGCCAGCAGCGCCGCATCGGCTTGCTGCCAGAGAACCCGCCCGTGAATATTGACAGCTACCGATGCTCGCCAAAGCAAGCCAACACCGCCTGTCAGCAGGAGGCTGGCGATAAAAACGCCCGCCCAGAGACGCACGCTGCGTTGCCGCCGGTATCGCCGCCAGGGCAGAAAATTCACGCCAGCCATCAATATCCCCTGGCGACGGCCAGCCCGAGAGCGACAGCATAGCGATCGCCTGCTGCCGGCAACGGCGGCTGACGCGAAGGGACTGCGCTCCAGCAATCAAAGCCGCCGGGTAAATCGCTGCACTGCACAATTTCATCCGCAGGCAGCCCCAGTACACTGGCTAACTGAACAGCGCTATCGGCGTCCTCCTGCGCACGCCGGCCCCAGCTCTCTTTTGTTGCCCATAGCCATTGCCGTTCGTCGCACCACACCAGGCAACGGGCAGGTGGCGCGAGCCAGGGCAGTAAAGCCTGCAACGCACTGGCATCGGGCGTAATAGAAGAGAGGTGCAGCGAGAGGGCCTGCGCCATATCGAGCAGCACCGCCACGTCTTTATTCTGCGCCGCGGTCACGCCATAGGTTTTTCCCGGCTCATCTTCCGTAAAGTCAAAACAGAGCTCGTTTTCCGCCATTTCCAGTTCGCGCGCCATAGCCTGCGATACCCAGCGATTAAGCGCCTCTTCGCGCAGTGCAATAGCCGGGCGTGGCAGCTTTTTTTGCAGGGTTTGTCCGGCGGGAAAGGCCAGTCGAACACAGTGCCGTTGCGGTAAGGATTGTCGCCACGGACGCAGCGCGGCAAGAAGCGGCTCGGGTGTTTTAATACGCCCCTGAACAATCGTCCCGGCAGGTAAAGGAAAATGCCACCAGCGGCGTAAAGCCTGACCGCTACGTGCAGCGGCAAGTGCCACAATAAAGATTCCATCTTGTTGAATATGCAGCCCAATTTGCCAGTGCCTGAATGCCATAAGTTACGATCTCCTTATCGTCTGCGGGGATGACGCTATATCAATGAATCAGGCTTGCCTTTATACTACCGCGCGGTTGTTTATAAACTGCCCAAATGACTCTTAATGGGAAATCTCCAGTGAAGTTCGTAAAGTATTTATTCATCCTTGCAGTCTTTTGCATTCTGCTGGGAGCAGGCTCGATTTACGGTCTGTACAAATATATTGAGCCACAGTTACCCGACGTCGCGACGCTCAAAGACGTCCGGTTACAG
The DNA here is from genome assembly GCA_900109485.1 of Kosakonia sacchari. Taxonomy (GTDB): domain Bacteria; phylum Pseudomonadota; class Gammaproteobacteria; order Enterobacterales; family Enterobacteriaceae; genus Kosakonia; species Kosakonia sacchari_B. Next base: position 48,881 of record FOAY01000004.1, read on the forward strand.
ATTCCAATGCAGGTGTACAGCGCAGATGGCGAATTGATCGCGCAGTATGGTGAAAAGCGCCGCATCCCGCTGACCCTGAGCCAGATCCCGCCAGAACTGGTAAAAGCGTTTATCGCGACTGAAGATAGCCGTTTTTACGAACACCACGGTGTTGACCCAGTGGGGATTTTCCGTGCCGCCAGCGTAGCGCTCTTCTCCGGCCATGCATCACAGGGAGCCAGTACCATTACGCAGCAGTTAGCGCGTAACTTCTTCCTGAGCCCGGAACGCACCATGATGCGTAAAATCAAAGAGGTGTTCCTGGCAATCCGTATTGAGCAGTTGTTGAGCAAAGACGAGATCCTTGAGCTTTACCTCAACAAAATCTACCTCGGTTATCGCGCTTATGGCGTGGGCGCTGCGGCGCAGGTCTATTTTGGTAAGTCGGTCGATCAACTGACGCTAAGTGAAATGGCGGTGATTGCCGGTTTACCGAAAGCGCCATCTACGTTTAACCCGCTCTATTCGCTTGACCGGGCAACCGCACGTCGTAACGTTGTGCTGGCGCGTATGGAAAGTGAAGGCTATATCACCGAGCAGCAAGCCGACCAGGCGCGCAGCGAGGCGATAGACGCAAACTACCATGCGCCGGAAATCGCCTTCTCCGCTCCTTATCTTTCCGAGATGGTGCGTCAGGATATGGTCGCCCGTTATGGCGACAAAGCCTATGAGGATGGCTACCGCGTTTACACCACCATTACACGTAAAGTGCAGCAGGCTGCGCAGGCTGCCGTACGCAATAATGTGATGGATTACGACATGCGCCACGGCTATCGCGGTCCGTCGAATGTGTTGTGGAAGATCGGTGAAGCCGCATGGGACAGTAAAAAAATCACTGACTCGCTGAAAACGCTGCCGACGTACGGGCCGCTCTCTCCGGCGGTCGTCACCAGCGCAAATCCGCAAGAAGCCGTGGCGATGATGGCTGATGGCACCTCGGTTTCATTGCGCATGGACGGCATCCGTTGGGCTCGCCCTTACCGCTCAGATACGCAGCAAGGCGCCACGCCACGTAAAGTGACGGATGCCGTACAGGCCGGGCAACAGATTTGGGTGCGCCAGGTCGATAACGCCTGGTGGCTGGCGCAAGTGCCGGATGTGAACTCTGCGCTGGTCTCTATCAATCCGCATAATGGCGCGGTACTGGCGCTGGTTGGCGGCTTTGACTTTAACCAGAGCAAGTTTAACCGTGCAACTCAGGCGCTGCGCCAGGTGGGTTCGAACATCAAGCCGTTCCTGTACACAGCGGCGATGGATAAAGGCCTGACGCTGGCAAGTATTCTCAACGATGCCCCGATTTCCCGCTGGGATGTGGGTGCAGGTTCCGACTGGCGGCCAAAGAACTCGCCGGATGAATATGCCGGTCCAATCCGTCTGCGCCAGGGGCTGGGGCAATCGAAGAACGTAGTGATGGTACGTGCGATGCGTGCAATGGGCGTCGATTATGCCGCAGAGTATTTGCAGCGCTTCGGTTTCCCGGCACAAAACATTGTGCATACCGAATCACTGGCGCTGGGCTCAGCCTCATTTACGCCGATGCAGGTGGCAAGAGGCTATTCGGTGATGGCGAACGGTGGGTTCCTGGTCGATCCGTACTACATCACCAAAATCGAAAACGATCAGGGCAATGTGCTATTTGAAGCGCGCCCGAAAGTGGCCTGCGCCGATTGCGACATTCCGGTGATTTACGGCGAAACGCCGAAATCTAATGTGCTGGAAAACAAAGATATGGAAAATGTCGCCACGTCACTGGAGCAGCAAAACAGTTCGGTGCCGCAGCCACAACTGGAGCAGGCAAACCAGGCGCTGGTTCAGCGCAGCGGCGGCGAAGAGTATGCGCCGCATGTAATTAGTACGCCGCTGTCGTTCCTGATTAAAAGCGCGCTGAACAGCAATATCTTTGGCGAACCTGGCTGGCAGGGTACGGGCTGGCGCGCGGGACGCGATCTCAAGCGTAACGATATCGGCGGTAAAACCGGCACCACCAACAGCTCGAAAGATGCCTGGTTCTCCGGTTATGGTCCGGGCGTTGTCACTTCCGTGTGGATCGGTTTTGACGATCATCGTCGCGATCTGGGGCGAACCACTGCTTCCGGCGCGATCAAAGATCAGATTTCCGGTTACGAAGGCGGTGCGAAAAGCGCCCAGCCAGCCTGGGATGCTTACATGAAAGCGGTGCTGGACGGTGTGCCGGAAGATCCGTTAACGCCGCCGCCAGGCGTGGTCACCGTCAACATCGACCGTAGCACCGGGCAGTTGGCCAGTGGTGGCAGCAGCCGTCAGGAGTACTTCATAGAAGGAACTCAGCCGACGCAGCAAGCAGTACATGAAGTGGGCACGACGATCATTGATAACGGGGAAACGCACGAGCTGTTCTGATAGCGCGTGAACCCAGGAAAGCAAAAAGGGCGCTGTGGCGCCCTTTTTATTTATGATTTTGTGCGGTCAGAGCCGGCCCTGCCCTTTTAGCCATTCACGCACTAAAAACAGCGCGCTGACATTGCGGGCTTCATTGAAATCCGGGTCTTCCAGCAAATCCATTAAGTGCTTCAGCGGCCAGCGCACCTGCGGTAGCGGCTCCGGTTCATCGCCCGGCAGCGACTCCGGATAAAGGTCTTCCGCCACGATAATGTTCATCTTGCTGGAGAAATAGGAGGGGGCCATACTGAGTTTTTTCAGGAAAGTAAGCTCTTTTGCGCCAAATCCTACTTCTTCTTTTAACTCACGGTTCGCCGCTTCGTATATACTCTCACCGGGATCGATAAGCCCTTTGGAAAACCCCAGCTCGTAAGATTCGGTTCCAACGGCGTATTCGCGGATCAGAATCAGGTGCTCGTCCACAATCGGCACAATCATTACTGCTTCGTGCATAGAAGGACGCATGCGCTCGTAAACACGGCGCACACCGTTGCTGAACTCCAGATCCACGCTTTCAACGTTAAAAAGTCGTGAAGAGGCGACCGTTTCTACGTTAAGAATGGTGGGTTTTTGCAATGATTTGCTCATTATTATCGGTCTTTGCAGAGAAACTTACGTTATTGTGCGACACTACGCACTGTTTCGGCAATGTCAATCGCCGCTAATTTACATTCTTGTAACCTCCCCGAAAGCAACCCCAATTTATCCAAAAAGTCAATAGGTTGATTTAAAACTAAGAATTTGCTGATATTCCCGCTTGGGTGGTTTTGCTATTCTTTCTCGCAATGGTATGCGCTTAAAAATTCTCAAGTAATTTCTTGCTTACAGCGGCCAGCCACATTAAATGTTTACAGGAAGGGTGCAACTGACTACACCTGTTAGAAAAAGTAAGATGGGGAAAGCATGAGCACCATTTTGATTTTTTTCGCTGCTATGCTGGCCTGCGCATTCCTCGCTGGATGGATTTTCAGGTTCAGGTCTCAACGCCGGTACAGGTTGCCTCATTTACAGGCATTTACCGGCGCGACAAGCCGTAAACTCTTGCCAGAGGAGCGCGATGCTGTTGAGCGCTATCTGGACACGCTTTCCCGTATACAAAATACGCCAGGCCCAACGGGCGCTACGGCTGCGCCGGTCTCCATCAAACTCAATGCTCACAGCAATACCGTCCTGTTTGTCGCGCACTCGATCACGCGTTATGGCATCACCACCGATGCTCCCAATAAATGGCGCTACTATCTCGATTCTGTCGAAGTGCATCTGCCGCCCTCCTGGGAGCAATACATTACCGATGAGAACAATGTTGAGCTGATCCGCACCGATTCCATGCCGCTGATCATTTCGTTAAACGGCCATACGCTTAGCGAATATATGCAGGAAGAGCGCAGCGGCGAGTTGGAGCGTGTCTCTTCCGCACGCTCCGCTATTCGTGGCGAAGAGACAGAACAGATCGAGCTGCTGAATATTCGCCGCGAAACGCCGGAAGAGTACGCGTTAAGCCGCCCGGATGGTATGCGTGAAGCGTTGTTGATCTGCGCCTCTTTTTTACTCTTTTTCTTCTGTCTGGCGGCGCCGGGGGTTTTCGTTCCGTGGCTGGCGGGCGGCGCCGTGATGCTGTTCGCTGCGGGCATGTGGGGGCTGTATGCGCCGCCGGCGAAAAACACGCTGCGCGAAATTCATTGTCTGCGCGGTACGCCAAAGCGCTGGGGGCTGTTTGGTGAAAACAATCAGGAGCAGATGAATAACATCTCTCTGGGGATTATCGATTTGATTTATCCCCGCCACTGGCAGCCCTTTATCACCCGCGATCTCGGTCAGCAAACGGATATCGATATTTATCTGGATCGCCACGTTGTTCGCCAGGGACGCTTTTTGTCCCTGCATGACGAAGTGAAAAATTTCCCGTTGCAGCACTGGGTGCGCAGCGCGGTGATCGCCACCGGTTCGCTGGTGGTGGTAGCGATGCTGCTGATTTGGATGCCGCTGGACATGCCGATCAAATTCACCGTTTCGTGGATTAAAGGCGCGCAAACTATCGAAGCCAGTAGCGTTAATCAGCTTGAATCCGCCGGGTTGCGCATCGGCGATACGCTACGGATCAGCGGTACAGGAATGTGCAACATCCACACGCAAAACTGGTCATCGCGCCAGATATCGCCATTTACACCGTTCGACTGCTCGCAGATTATCTGGAATAACGCCCCCCCGCTGCCTTTGCCGGAATCGGATACCGTGACCAGGGCCACTGCGCTTGCGCAAGCGGTGAGCCGTCAGCTACATCCGACAGCCGAAGATGATTCACGCGTTAGCCCGGTACTACGCTCAGCTATTCAGAAGTCTGGCATGGTCTTGCTGGATGATTTTGCCGATATCGTACTGAAAACAAAAGATTTATGCTCAGCAGAAGACGATTGTTTGAGGTTAAAAAATGCACTGGTAAACCTCGGAAACAGTAAAGACTGGGATGCGCTGACCAAACGCGCCAGCGATGGCAAGCTAACCGGTGTTAACGTGTTGCTGCGCCCGGTGAGCGCCGAATCGCTGGATAATCTGGTGACCACCTCAACCGCGCCCTTTATCCTGCGCGAGACAACCCGTGCCGCACAGGCGCTGAATAGCCCGGCGCCGGGCGGGTTTCTGATTATTAGCGAAGAGGGTAACGAACTGGTGGATCAGCCGTGGCCGCCAATCGCGCTGTATGACTACCCGGCACAAGAGCAGTGGACCGAATTTCAACGGCTGGCGCAGATGCTGATGCAGACGCCGTTCCACGCTGAAGGGATCATTACCAACATCTATACCGATGCCAACGGTACGCGGCACATTAGCCTGCACCGCATGCCGGATGCTACGGGCTTGTGGCGCTACGCCGGAACAACGCTGCTGCTGTTTGCCATGGTCGTTTGCAGCCTCTATAACAGCGTGCTGGCGCTGCGTCGTTACCAACGTAACCGTACGCGCCTCGAAGAGATTACGCAGTATTACGAAAGCTGCCTGAACCCGCATCTGCTTCCTACACAGGACAGCCTTACCTGATAACCACCCGCAACGTGAGCTGTGTTAATCTGTCGCGCACGTTTTCCCCTGGCTGGAGTTTTAATGCACCTTGATATTGCATGGCAGGACGTTGATACCGTTCTGCTGGATATGGACGGCACTTTGCTTGATCTGGCGTTTGATAACTTTTTCTGGCAAAAACTGGTGCCAGAAACCTTCGCCGCTCAACAGGGGCTAACGCCAGAGGAAGCGCTGAACGTTCTTCGCCAGGAGTATCACGCGGTGCAGCATACGCTAAACTGGTACTGTCTGGATTACTGGAGCGAACGTCTCGGGCTGGATATTTGTGCGATGACGACACAGCAAGGGCCGCGCGCAGTGCTGCGCGAAGATACGGTGCCTTTTCTGGATGCGCTGAAAAAAAGCGGTAAGCGCCGTATTCTGCTGACCAATGCGCACCCGCACAATCTTGCCGTCAAGCTTGAGCATACGGGTCTGGCTTCGCACCTTGATTTATTACTTTCCACCCATACATTTGGTTATCCGAAAGAGGATCAGCGCCTGTGGCAGGCCGTAGCGGAAGAGACCGGGCTATGCGCCGAACGGACGCTGTTTATCGACGACAGCGAACCGATTCTCGATGCGGCAGCAACCTTTGGCATTCGTTACTGCCTTGGCGTGACGAACCCGGATTCAGGGCTGGCAGATAAACGCTATCTGCGCCACCCTGGCACCAATGACTACCGTTATCTGATCCCCTCACTTCTCAAGGAGATGTGATGAAACAGCAGCCCGCGCAAGAAGTCCGTCTGGATAAGTGGCTGTGGGTGGCGCGTTTTTATAAAACTCGCGCCCTCGCCCGCGAGATGATTGAAGGCGGCAAAGTGCATTACAACGGTCAGCGCAGCAAGCCGAGTAAAATCGTCGAGCTGAATGCCACGCTCACGCTGCGCCAGGGAAACGACGAGCGCACTGTCGTCGTCAAAGGCATTACGGATCAGCGCCGTCCGGCAACCGAAGCCGTTGAGCTGTATGAAGAGACGGCTGAAAGTATTGAGAAACGTGAAAAAATGGCGCTGGCGCGTAAGCTGAACGCGCTTACAATGCCGCACCCCGATCGCCGACCGGACAAAAAAGAGCGCCGCGATCTGCTGAAATTTAAATCTGGTGGCAGCGAGTAACGCGCACCTGCAAGAGAGATAATCATGGCCAATCAAGACCAATTACACCGCTATCTGTTTGAAAATTATGCCGTGCGCGGCGAACTGGTGACTGTTTCCAACACCTGGAAGCAGGTGCTGGAAAACCATAACTATCCGCTGCCGGTAAAAACGCTGCTCGGTGAATTGTTGGTTGCGACCAGCCTGCTGACCGCCACCCTGAAATTTGCTGGCGATATTACCGTGCAGTTGCAGGGCGACGGCCCGATGAATCTTGCGGTGATCAACGGCAACAACCGCCAGCAAATGCGTGGCGTTGCTCGCGTGCAGGGCGACGTCCCGGCCGATGCCGATCTGAAAACGCTGGTGGGTAACGGCTATCTGGTGATCACCATTACGCCGGAAGAGGGCGAGCGTTATCAGGGCGTGGTAGGTCTCGAAGGCGATACGCTGGCGGCGTGCCTGGAAGATTACTTTATGCGTTCAGAACAGTTGCCGACCCGCCTGTTCATCCGCACGGGTGAAGTGGATGGCCAACCGGCGGCTGGCGGTATGCTGCTGCAGGTGCTGCCCGCGCAGGAAACCCAGGCCAACGATTTCGAACACCTGGCGGTCCTGACCGAAACGGTAAAAGCGGAAGAGCTGTTCTCCCTGGCGGCAGAAGATGTGTTATGGCGTCTGTACCATGAAGAAGAGGTCACGCTGTACGATCCGCAGGACGTTGAATTTAAATGCACCTGCTCGCGCGAGCGCTGCGCTGGGGCGCTGAAAACGCTGCCGGATGAAGAAGTGGACAGCATTATTGCCGAAGAAGGTGAAATCGACATGCACTGCGATTACTGCGGCAATCACTATCTGTTTAACGCGATGGATATTGCGGAGATCCGCAATAATGCCTCCCCGGCCGACCCGCAGGTTCATTAATTCCCTTCCCTCATGCCGCTTTCGAGCGGCATTTTTTGCATTACACGTCACGTTTCCGCTAAAATCTCAAATGTAATCCTTACGTAATTTTCTTTCATGAAAGCGATTACAGTCACAAAGTGACGGTTAAAAATATCGGCTTATAGCCTTTTGGGAACATTTTCCCGATTATTGTCACTGTTTTTGCCACAATACATCTCGCTAAGTGACGCAAATAACAGCGTTTTGCAGAAGTCAGCTTTATCGGGATTCGAAAATCTATGAACATCGTCCGGGTAAGCGGCGATAAACAACCCTACAATTTCAGGCAGTACAATTGGCTAAGGAGTAGTGACATGCGCGTTAAGAGCTTAACCCCGCAAGATCTCAAGGCTTATGGTATCAACGATGTTCAGGATGTCGTCTACAACCCCGATTACGATACGCTGTATCAGGAAGAGCTCCGTCCAGACCTGGAAGGATATGAGCGTGGTGTGCTGACGAATTCTGGTGCTGTCGCCGTCGACACCGGTATTTTTACCGGCCGTTCGCCAAAAGATAAGTACATTGTCCGTGATGAAACCACCCGCGACACCGTGTGGTGGGCCGATAAAGGCAAAGGCAAGAACGACAACAAACCGCTCTCGCCGGAAGTCTGGAAGCATTTAAAAGGCCTTGTGACGGAGCAACTCTCCGGCAAGCGTCTGTTTATTATTGATGCGTTTTGCGGCGCGAACCCGGACAGCCGTCTTTCAGTCAGGTTTATCACCGAGGTCGCCTGGCAGGCGCACTTCGTCAAAAACATGTTTATTCGCCCAACGGATGAGGAGCTGGCAGGCTTCAAACCCGACTTTATCGTGATGAACGGGGCGAAATGCACCAATCCACAGTGGCAGGAACAGGGCCTCAATTCGGAGAATTTCGTTGCCTTTAACCTGACCGAACGCATCCAGTTGATCGGCGGAACCTGGTACGGCGGCGAAATGAAAAAAGGGATGTTCTCGATCATGAACTACCTGCTGCCGTTAAAGGGGATCGCCTCGATGCACTGTTCTGCTAACGTCGGCGAGAAAGGCGACGTTGCGGTCTTTTTCGGCCTTTCCGGCACCGGCAAAACGACGTTGTCCACCGATCCGAAACGTCGTCTGATCGGCGATGACGAGCACGGCTGGGATGACGATGGCGTCTTTAACTTTGAAGGCGGCTGCTACGCCAAAACCATCCGGCTTTCGGAAGAGGCTGAACCGGATATTTTCCACGCCATCCGCCGCGATGCGCTGCTGGAAAACGTCAGCGTCCGCGACGACGGCAGCATCGATTTTGATGATGCGTCGAAAACGGAAAATACCCGCGTGTCGTATCCGATTTACCATATTCACAACATCGTCAAACCCGTGTCGAAAGCCGGTCACGCCACGCGAGTGATCTTCCTGACCGCTGACGCGTTCGGCGTATTACCGCCGGTTTCCCGCCTGACGGCCAGCCAGACGCAGTACCATTTTCTCTCTGGCTTTACCGCTAAACTGGCCGGAACAGAGCGCGGCGTGAACGAACCGACGCCAACCTTCTCCGCCTGCTTCGGCGCAGCATTCCTGTCGCTGCACCCAACGCAGTATGCCGAAGTGCTGGTGAAACGGATGCAGGCTGCCGGTGCGCAGGCGTATCTGGTGAACACGGGCTGGAACGGAACCGGCAAACGCATCTCCATCAAAGATACGCGGGCGATTATCGACGCGATTCTGGATGGTTCGCTGGACGATGCGGAAACCCTCACCCTGCCGATGTTCAACCTGGCGGTGCCGACGTCGTTACATGGCGTTGATTCACGCATTCTCGACCCGCGCAATACGTACGCATCGCCGGAACAGTGGCAGGAGAAAGCGACGCAACTGGCGAAACTGTTTATTGAGAACTTTGATAAATATACCGATACCGCAGCCGGAGCGGCGCTGGTTAGCGCCGGACCGAAGCTGTAATTCGGCTACGCAAGCGAAACAAAACCCGCCATCCGGCGGGTTTTTTTATGCTTCTTTGGTGGGTCCGCTCAGGCGAACAACCGGAATTGGCAGCCAGGCGCGAATCGACAATCCGCCGCGCTCGCTGGTGCCTAACTCCAGCAGGCCGTTATGGTTATCGATAATTCGCTGCACGATAGCCAGCCCTAAACCGGTGCCGCTGGTGCTACGCGCGCTGTCGCCGCGAACAAACGGCTGGAACAGATGTTCACGCTGTTCAGGTTTAATCCCCGGCCCGTCATCCTCAACCTGGAACCAGGCGCGATTCAGTTCAGTACCGCTGCTGACCTTGATCCAGCCGTTACCGTAGCGCGCCGCATTCACCACCATATTGGCGACTGCGCGCTTAATGGAGAGCGGATGCATGCGTACAAAGATCTCGCTGTCGTTCAGACCGGTTTCGATCTCACGTTCGTAACCGCTTTCGGCGGCGATGACCTCGCCCAGCACGGCATTCAGATCCGCCACTTCCATTGGCATCTCCTGGCCGGTACGCAGGTAATCGATAAACTGCTCGATGATCGCGTTACACTCTTCGATATCTTTATTAATCGATTCAGAGAGATAACCATCTTCTTCCGCCATCATCTCCGTCGCCAGACGGATACGCGTCAGCGGCGTGCGTAAATCGTGGCTCACCCCAGCCATCAGCAGCGTGCGATCATCCGCCAATTGTTTCACCCCGGCGGCCATCTGGTTGAAAGCGCGGGTGACGGAACGAACTTCTGACGCGCCGTACTCACGCAGCGGCGGCGGAATATGCCCTCGCCCAACCTTCAGCGCCGCGTGTTCAAGGTCAACCAGCGGTCGGTTCTGAATACGAATAAAGAGCCAGGCGCCGCCTATCGCCAACAGCATAATCGCCAGCGTGTAGCGGAACAGCGGCGAAAAATCGCCCTGGTGGATTTCCGTCAGCGGCACACGCACCCAGATATTGGGCGACAGCCAGGTTTTCAGCCACACCACCGGAGAGCTTTTGTTCACCTCAACGCGCACTTCGGTCGGGCCGCCGAGCTGCTGCGCCATCTGCTGACTTAAGAATTCATAGTGCTGCGCCCAGCGCAGACCCGCGTCTTCCGCCGCTTCATTGGAATAGAGAGAAATGCCCAGTTCGCGGTAAATTTCACGACGAAACGCGGGTGGCACCACCAGTTGCGTCCCATCCTCCAGTTGCAGTTTGTCGGTCATCAGCATACGAACTTCGTAAGCGAGCACCTTATTAAACTGCTGGAGGCTGGGCAAAATGGCGAAATTCAGCACCACAAGGTATGTCGTCACCAGGCTGACGAACAGCAAGGTGACGATAAGCAACAGCGTTCGGGCAAATGAACTTCGCGGCGAGAAGCGCACTCGCATCATGCTTTAGAACCGTCCGGCACAAACACGTAGCCCAGGCCCCAAACGGTCTGGATATAGCGCGGATGCGCCGGATCTTCTTCCACCATGCGGCGCAGACGGGAGATCTGCACGTCGATGGAACGTTCCATCGCTGAATACTCGCGACCGCGCGCCAGATTCATCAGCTTGTCGCGGGAGAGCGGCTCGCGCGGGTGGCTAACCAGTGCTTTCAGCACGGCAAACTCACCGCTGGTTAACGGCATCGGCTCATCTTCACGGAACATCTCGCGCGTGCCGAGGTTCAGTTTGAACTTACCAAACGCAATGACCGCTTCTTCCTGCGACGGCGCGCCCGGCAGTTCATTCGCCTGACGACGCAGTACCGCGCGGATACGCGCCAGCAGTTCACGTGGGTTAAACGGTTTCGGAATATAGTCGTCGGCGCCGATTTCCAGGCCAACAATACGGTCCACTTCTTCCCCTTTTGCCGTCACCATAATGATCGGCATCGGGTTGCTCTGGCTACGCAGGCGACGACAGATGGAGAGACCATCTTCGCCCGGCAGCATCAGATCCAGCACCATCAGGTGGAAAGATTCACGGGTTAACAACCGATCCATTTGTTCGGCGTTAGCCACGCTACGAACCTGGAAGCCCTGCTCGGTAAGGTAACGCTCAAGTAATGCGCGCAGACGCATGTCGTCATCCACTACCAGAATCTTATAATTCTCTTGCATTGTTTATACTCCCAAAGGTTCTGAAAATTCTGTTCCCGTATTCTAAAAAAGTGCGCGTTAACGACCAGCAAAATCTGGTATAAATTCTAGTCGAAATTGTTACAAAGCATATTTAACAGCAAGTTATATGCATTCAACATCACATAAAACATGATTAATCCGCACTTTACGCAATACCGTTTGTAAAGTCTGTACATCAAAGCGTGTCACAAAAGAGAAGGCCGAAGTATGAAAACGCCCCTGATCACCCGCGAAGGTTATGACAAACTGAAGCAGGAACTCGATTTTCTCTGGCGTCAGGAGCGCCCGGAAGTCACGAAAAAAGTGACCTGGGCAGCAAGCCTGGGCGATCGCAGCGAAAACGCTGATTATCAGTACAACAAAAAACGCCTGCGCGAAATAGACCGCCGGGTGCGTTATCTGACGAAATGTCTGGAAAACCTGAAAATCGTTGATTATTCACCGCAACAGGAAGGCAAAGTCTTCTTTGGCGCATGGGTGGAGATCGAAAACGATGACGGCGATACGCTGCGCTTTCGCATCGTCGGCTACGATGAGATCTTTGGCCGCAAGGATTACATCTCTATCGATTCGCCGATGGCCCGCGCCCTGCTGAAAAAAGAAGCTGGCGATGTGGCGGTCGTACAAACACCGGGCGGCGAAGCCACCTGGTACGTCAATGAAATCGAATATGTGAAATAACCGCCACAGAACAATCCAGGAACCACCCCGGCGGCTGGCATTTTACAGTGCCAGTCCGTATAACTATCCGCTGATTTTGTTCAGAAGATGATGAAAGAAATGATGAATGATTCGCTCTGCCGCATTATTGCGGGTGAACTTCAGGCACGAACCGAACAGGTGGAATCCGCCGTTCGCCTGCTTGATGAAGGGAATACCGTGCCGTTTATCGCGCGCTACCGTAAAGAGGTCACCGGCGGTCTGGACGACACGCAATTGCGTCAGCTCGAAACCCGCCTTGGTTACCTGCGCGAGCTGGAAGAGCGCCGCCAGGCAATCCTGAAATCGATTGGCGAGCAGGGAAAACTCAGCGATGAACTGGCAAAAGCCATCAACGGTACGCTGAGCAAAACCGAACTCGAAGACCTCTATCTGCCTTACAAACCGAAGCGTCGCACACGCGGGCAAATCGCGATTGAAGCCGGTCTCGAACCGCTGGCAGATCAATTGTGGAATGACCCGTCGCAGGATCCGGAAACGCTGGCCGTCACGTTTGTGGATGCGGATAAAGGTGTTGCCGACAGCAAAGCGGCGCTGGATGGCGCGCGTTATATCCTGATGGAGCGCTTCGCTGAGGATGCGTCCCTGCTGGCGAAAGTCCGTGACTATCTGTGGAAAAACGCCCATCTCGTGGCGACGGTGGTTAGCGGCAAAGAGGAAGAAGGCGCGAAATTCCGCGACTATTTCGATCATCACGAATCGGTTTCTACCGTTCCTTCGCACCGCGCGCTGGCGATGTTCCGCGGACGTAATGAGGGCGTGCTGCAACTGGCGCTGAATGCCGATCCGCAGTTTGACGAGCCGCCAAAAGAGAGCCACTGCGAGCAGATTATTATTGACCATCTCGGCCTGCGCCTGAATAACGCCCCGGCAGACAGCTGGCGCCGTAGCGTCGTGAGCTGGACGTGGCGCATTAAAGTCCTGATGCACCTTGAAACGGAATTAATGGGTACCGTGCGCGAACGCGCGGAAGATGAAGCGATTAACGTCTTCGCCCGTAACCTGCACGATCTGCTGATGGCCGCACCGGCCGGGCTGCGCGCAACAATGGGGCTCGATCCGGGCCTGCGTACCGGCGTAAAAGTGGCGGTGGTGGATGCCACCGGCAAACTGGTCGCCACCGACACGATTTACCCGCACACCGGGCAGGCCGCGAAAGCGGCGGTTGCCGTGGCGGCGCTGTGCGAGAAACACAACGTCGAACTGGTGGCGATCGGTAACGGTACGGCATCGCGCGAGACCGAGCGTTTCTACCTCGATGTGCAGAAACAGTTCCCGAAAGTGACCGCGCAAAAAGTGATTGTCAGCGAAGCGGGCGCATCAGTCTACTCCGCTTCCGAGCTGGCGGCGCTGGAGTTCCCGGATCTCGATGTTTCTCTGCGCGGCGCGGTGTCTATCGCCCGCCGTTTACAGGATCCACTGGCGGAACTGGTGAAAATCGACCCGAAATCAATCGGCGTTGGCCAGTATCAGCATGACGTAAGCCAGACACAGCTGGCGCGTAAACTGGATGCGGTGGTTGAAGACTGCGTAAACGCCGTCGGCGTTGATCTGAATACCGCCTCGGTACCGCTGCTGACGCGCGTGGCCGGTTTAACCCGCATGATGGCGCAAAATATCGTCTCCTGGCGTGATGAAAACGGTCAGTTCCAGAACCGTCAGCAACTGCTAAAAGTGAGCCGCCTTGGGCCGAAAGCCTTTGAACAGTGCGCGGGCTTCCTGCGTATTAACCACGGCGATAACCCGCTGGATGCTTCCACCGTTCACCCGGAAACCTATCCGGTGGTCGAGCGAATTCTGGCGGCAACCGCACAGTCCCTGCGCGATCTGATGGGCAACAGCGCCGAGTTACGTAAGCTGAAACCGTCCGAGTTTACCGACGAGCAGTTCGGCGTGCCGACCGTCACCGACATCATCAAAGAGCTGGAGAAACCGGGCCGCGATCCGCGTCCGGAGTTCAAAACCGCGACCTTCGCCGAAGGCATCGAAACCATGAACGATCTGTTGCCGGGCATGGTGCTGGAAGGCGCAGTGACCAACGTCACCAACTTTGGTGCGTTCGTTGATATCGGCGTGCATCAGGACGGGCTGGTGCATATCTCCTCGCTGGCGGATAAGTTCGTTGAAGATCCGCATACGGTGGTGAAAGCGGGCGATATCGTGAAGGTGAAAGTGCTGGAAGTCGATCTGCCGCGTAAACGTATCGCATTAACCATGCGTCTGGACGAACAACCGGGCGACAGCAACAGCCGTCGCGGCAGTGGTAATGGCGGTAGTCGCGATGCCGGTAACCGGAACAGCGCGCGTCCGGCGAAATCGCCACGGGATCGCAGCCCTCAGCCCGGCGGCAACAGCGCAATGATGGATGCGCTGGCGGCGGCGATGGGTAAAAAACGCTAATCCTGTCCCCTCTCTTGCGGGAGAGGGGTTATTTTTTGTGCACCACCGTCGAAAAAACGCAATTGTCTCAGCGCTATTACTCACAGAGATTTATTAACTTCTTATTTTTGTTGGCGATTGATATTCAAAATTATTAATCAATTTACTGCTATTGTATTTATTGATCGGAATTTATATCAGCGGACTTTCGGCCCGCTCTACATTTCAAACATTAATAAAACATTAAGATCCCGATATAAATAACAATTATTTATTTCCTGTTAATCTTTTACTGCACTGCGCAAAATTCAGAACCCAGCGCATTTTTGAGCTACGTCAAAACAAAATCGAATTTTTATTTCCTCTCCCGTTCTGACGCATTTTTATTATTGATGATAAAAACTATTCTCATTATCATTGTTCTCGTTGGTTATTCTTTACTCTTCACTGGCTCACGGTGCGTCGTGATGGCGTATGGCAAACATCGGCTCGCAGCAAAAATAAGTAGGCACTATGCATTTCTCTCCTGACAGCGTGTGGAAAATTACCGGCTTCTCACAGCAAATAAGCCCGGCCTGGCGGCAAAAACTCTTGTCATTAGGTATGTTGCCCGGCTCATCTTTTAATGTGGTACGGGTGGCGCCATTAGGCGATCCCATCCATATCGAAACCCGCCGCGTTAATTTAGTGTTACGGAAAAAAGATCTCGCTTTTCTCGAACTGGAAGCAGTTTCCCGTTAACCGGTCAGCTATGACATAGAGTGCTAAGTAAAATGAAAAAATTGACCGTTGGTTTAATTGGTAATCCTAATTCTGGCAAGACGACATTATTCAATCAGTTAACGGGGGCGCGCCAGCGGGTTGGAAACTGGTCTGGCGTGACGGTAGAGCGCAAAGAGGGCTTTTTCACCACAACCGATCACCAGGTTACGCTGGTTGACCTGCCTGGTACCTATTCGCTGACCACCATTTCAGCGCAAACATCGCTGGATGAGCAGATTGCCTGTCACTACATTTTGAGCGGTGATGCCGATCTGCTGATCAACGTGGTGGATGCCTCGAATCTTGAACGCAATCTTTATCTGACACTGCAACTGCTGGAACTGGGCGTACCGTGCATCATCGCCCTTAACATGCTGGATATCGCTGAAAAGCAAAAAGTACGCATCGATATTGACGCCCTTTCAGCCCGCCTTGGCTGCCCGGTGATCCCGCTGGTATCAACACGTGGTCGCGGTATTGAAGCGCTGAAGCTGGCGGTGGATCGTCATCGCGCAAATGACAATATCGAACTGGTGCATTACGCCCAACCGCTTTCCCGTGAAGCCGACGCGCTGGCCGCGCAAATGCCGGATGAGCTTCCGCTGCAGCAGCGCCGCTGGATGGGCCTGCAAATCCTCGAGGGTGATATCTACAGCCGCGCGAACTCGGGCATCAACAACCAGCAATTCGACGCTGCACTCGCCCGCCTGAAAGATGGGATGGACGATCCGGCGCTGCATATTGCCGATGCGCGTTATCAATCGATTGCCGCTATCTGCGATACCGTCAGCAACACCTTAACGGCCGAGCCGAGCCAGTTTACCGCAGCCGTTGACCGCATTGTGATCAACCGCTTTTTGGGTCTGCCGATCTTTCTGTTCGTCATGTATCTGATGTTCCTGTTCGCCATCAACATTGGCGGCGCGTTCCAGCCGATCTTCGACGCCGGTTCAGTCGCGATTTTTATCCATGGCATTCAGTGGCTGGGCGCCACGCTGCACTTCCCGGAATGGCTGACAGTCTTCCTGGCGCAGGGGCTTGGCGGCGGGGTGAATACCGTACTGCCGCTGGTGCCGCAGCTTGGCATGATGTACCTGTTTATGTCATTCCTCGAAGATTCCGGCTATATGGCGCGCGCGGCCTTTGTGATGGACCGGTTGATGCAATCGTTGGGGCTGCCGGGAAAATCCTTTGTGCCGCTGATTGTGGGTTTTGGCTGCAACGTACCGTCAGTGATGGGCGCCCGCACGCTGGATGCCCCGCGTGAACGGTTAATTACTATCATGATGGCGCCGTTTATGTCCTGCGGCGCGCGCCTTGCCATTTTCGCCGTCTTCTCGGCGGCATTTTTCGGCCAGCATGGCGCGATCACCGTCTTCTCACTCTACGTACTGGGGATTGTGATGGCGATCCTCACCGGCTTGATGTTGAAATTTACCCTGCTGCGCGGTGAAGCCTCTCCGTTCGTAATGGAGCTTCCGGTCTATCACGTACCACATCTGAAAAGCCTGCTGCTGCAAACCTGGCAGCGCCTGAAAGGCTTTGTACTCCGCGCGGGTAAAGTCATCATCATCGTCAGCATTTTCCTCAGCGCGATGAATAGCTTCTCGCTGGATGGCCGTACGGTACATAAAATCGATGAATCTGCGCTGGCGTCGATCAGCCGGGTATTTACGCCGCTGCTGGAGCCGATTGGCGTGCATGGCGATCACTGGCAAGCCACTGTCGGCCTGGTCACTGGTGCGATGGCGAAAGAAGTGGTGGTGGGTACACTGAATACGCTCTATACCGCCGAAAATATTGAGCAAGCCGACTTTAATCCGGCGGAATTCAGCCTGAGCGGCGAACTGATTGCCGCGCTGGAAGATACCGCGAAGAGCGTGCGCGATACCTTCAGCCTGAGCGTGCTGGCCAACCCAATCGAAGCCAGTAAAGGCGACGGTGAAATGGCAACGGGCACGATGGGCGTAATGAGCCAGAAATTCGGCAGTGCAGCCGCCGCCTACAGCTACCTGATTTTCGTCCTGCTCTACGTGCCCTGCATTACCGCGATGGGCGCAATCGCCCGCGAAGCGAGCCGCGGCTGGATGGGCTTCTCGGTGCTGTGGGGGCTGAATATCGCTTACTCACTGGCAACGTTGTTCTATCAAAGTGTCACCTTTAACCAGCATCAACTCTACAGCCTGACCTGCATTCTGGCGGTTCTCCTGTTTAACGTGGTGGTGATTGGCGCGCTGCGCCGGGCCAGAAGCCGGGTGGATATCAGTACGCTGGCAACGCGTAAAACTGTCGCCAGTTGCTGTGACAGCCCGGCGGGCGACTGCCATTAAGGAGTGAAGCGATGGCATCATTACTTGAGATTCGCGATCTGCTGGCACTGCGGGGAAGAATGGATGCGCAGCAGTTGAGCAGCACGCTGCGCACGCCCAGAGCGATGATTGATGCCATGCTGGGCCGCATGGAAGCGATGGGTAAAGTGATGCGTGTTCAGGAAGAGGCTACCGGTTGTTTGACCGGTAGCTGTAAACAGTGTCCGGAAGGAAAAAGCGCCTGCCAGCAGGAGTGGTGGACGCTGTGCTGAAGGCCCGATAAGCAGCACGCTACCGGGCTGTTTTCACAGCTTCGCTTTTAACGCCAGCAGGGTTTCGCAGAATTCGGCCGGATGCGAGATAAAAGGCGCATGCGCCGCTTTCGCAAACACTATCGATTCACTTGCAGGCCACATCGCATCCAGCACCGGCACGATTTTGCGCGGCACCAGCCCGTCGAGACGCCCGTAGAGGCGTAAAAATGGCAGCGTCAGCGATGATAATGCTTCGCGCAAATCCGCTGTTTTCAGGATCTCCAGCCCGCCGTTCAGCACCTCAGAAGAGGGCATTTCCAGCGACAGCACTGCGTTTTTTAGCTGACGCGCATCCTGCCTTGCGGTTTCCGTTCCCAGCGTTTGCAGGGCGAGAAAACGCTCGACGGTTCGCTGAAAATCCTCGCTCAACTGATGCTGAAAACCGGCCAGCACTTCGGGTTTAATGCCCGCCCATTCGCCCTGTGCGCTGAAGCACGGCGAGGAAGCCACCGTCACCAGCGCGCTTACACGCTCCGGCGCCTGCAACGCCACGCGGCTGGCCACCAGCCCGCCAAGGCTCCAGCCCAGCCAAATCGCCCGTTCCGGTGCCTGCGCCAGAACAATTTCAACCATCTGCCCAAGCGATAACGGGCTAAATCCCGTACTTCTGCCGTAGCCCGGCAAATCGACCAGATGCAGCGTAAAATGCGCACTCAGTTCCGGAGTTATGCAATCCCATACCTGGGCATTCAGTCCCCAGCCGTGCAGCAGCACAAGATGACAATCACCTTCACCTTTGGTTTGCCACCAAATGTCTTTCATCCGCTATCGTTCTCTTTCTTCACACAAGGAGGTGGAACATGCTAACAGTGCCGGGCTTGTGCTGGCTATGCCAAATGCCGTTAATGCTCAGCCACTGGGGAATCTGTTCGGGCTGCGCCCGTGCGATGCAAATGCCGGGAAAAGTTTGCCCTTTGTGCGGTTTACCTGCGGCCCATGAAAATGTGCCCTGCGGCCGTTGCCTGCAAAAACCACCGCCCTGGCAGCGGCTCATCGCGGTAGGTGACTACGCGCCGCCGCTCAGTACGCTGGTACAGCAGTTTAAATTTCATCCGCGCCCGGAGCTTGCCAGCCCACTGGCGCGGCTATTGCTGCTGAGGGTGCTACAGCGCGGTAAATGTCCGTTACCGGACCTGTTCCTCAGCGTTCCGCTGCATGCCCGACGCCAGTGGCGGCGCGGGTTTAATCAAAGCGATTTGCTGTGCCGACCGCTGGCGCGCTGGCTGGCGTGCCGCTATTCGCGCACGGCGCTTAAGCGTCTGCGGGCAACGCCGGTGCAGCATCATTTAAGCGCCAGGCTGCGCAGGCAGAACCTGAAAAATGCTTTTCGCCTTGAATTGCCAATAGCCGGGCTCCATATCGTTCTGGTGGATGATGTCGTCACGACTGGCAGCACTGTTGCGGAGATCTCCCGGCTGCTTTTGCGCAGCGGCGCAGCGACTGTTCAGGTCTGGTGCCTGTGTCGAACCTTGTAGACCCTCGATGATGGGCGTATTATAACCAAGTAAAATAGTCAACTATTAGGCCATTGCTATGATCCGTATTTCCGACGCTGCCCAGGCGCACTTTTCCAAACTGCTGGCAAATCAGGAAGAAGGGACACAAATTCGCGTATTTGTGATTAACCCAGGCACGCCAAATGCTGAATGCGGCGTCTCTTATTGCCCGCCAGATGCGGTTGAAGCGACCGATACCGCGCTGAAATTTGAACAACTGATTGCCTATGTCGATGAACTGAGCGCGCCGTATCTGGAAGATGCGGAAATTGATTTTGTGACCGATCAATTAGGTTCCCAGCTCACGCTGAAAGCGCCAAACGCTAAAATGCGTAAAGTTTCCGATGACGCGCCGCTGATGGAGCGCGTTGAGTACCTGCTGCAATCGCAGATCAACCCGCAGCTGGCTGGCCACGGCGGTCGTGTGACGCTGATGGAGATCACGGATGAAGGCTACGCCATTCTGCAATTTGGCGGCGGCTGTAACGGTTGTTCCATGGTCGATGTGACGCTGAAAGAAGGGATCGAGAAGCAACTGCTGACTGAATTCCCGGAACTGAAAGGCGTGCGCGATCTCACCGAGCACCAGCGCGGCGAGCACTCCTACTACTAAGCCTGTTCTGCAGAGCATTGCCCGGTAGCGTGAAAACGTGCCGGGCCTGCCTGTTATCAGGCTCGATCAACCGGTCCGTTTCCCCCGAACAAGGGTTATCTTCAGCATATCTCACTGCACCCAATCCGTTTTCTCCCTGTTATCTCAGGCTGTTACCCGTATCTTTGCGCGCGTTTCCTGCCCTTTAAAACAAACTAGTTCCCCGGCGTTAATATGACGCATGTCTCAGATCTCACATTTAGATCGGTGGGGTGATTCTCTTTTCACAGATGTTACCCGTATCATTCCAGCCAGCACCAACAAGATAAAAACATCCGACTACAATTTTTAGCAATGGATGTTCAGCCGTAATGGTGCCGCAGTTCGCCCTTCCCGGTTCGGGAGCTTTTAGCGGCTGCCAAGAAACACTGACGTTACCCATAACAAATTAAAGGCCAGGTAAATCATGCCATTAGTCATTGTCGCTATCGGTGTTGCCCTCTTACTCCTGTTAATGATCCGTTTCAAACTCAACGGATTTATCGCTCTGATTCTGGTGGCGCTCGCCGTCGGGATGATGCAGGGCATGCCACTGGATGCCGTGATCAAATCGATTAAAGCGGGCGTCGGCGGTACGTTAGGCAGTCTTGCGCTGATCATGGGCTTCGGCGCCATGCTCGGCAAATTGCTGGCAGACTGCGGTGGCGCACAGCGCATCGCCACTACGCTTATCGAAAAGTTCGGTCGTAAATATATTCAATGGGCCGTTGTACTGACCGGCTTCACCGTCGGTTTCGCGCTGTTCTATGAAGTCGGTTTCGTGCTGTTGCTGCCGCTGGTATTTACTATCGCCGCCTCTGCACGCATTCCACTGCTGTATGTTGGCGTACCGATGGCGGCAGCCCTCTCTGTGACGCACGGCTTCCTGCCACCGCACCCGGGCCCGACTGCTATCGCAACCATCTTCCACGCAGATATGGGGAAAACGCTGCTGTACGGCACACTGCTCGGTATCCCAACCGTGATCCTCGCAGGCCCGGTCTATGCGCGTTTCCTGAAAAGCATTGATAAGCCGATCCCGGAAGGTCTGTACAACGCCAAAACCTTTACCGAAGAAGAGATGCCAGGTTTCGGCGTCAGCGTCTGGACTTCCCTGGTGCCGGTGGTTCTGATGGCGCTGCGCGCGGTCGCGGAAATGCTGCTGCCGAAAGGCCATGCGATTCTGCCTTATGCAGAGTTCTTCGGCGACCCGGTGATGGCAACCATGATCGCGGTACTGATTGCGGTCTTCACTTTCGGTCTGAACCGTGGCCGTTCTATGGATGACATCAATGAAACGTTGACCTCATCCATCAAAATCATCGCCATGATGCTGTTGATCATCGGCGGCGGCGGCGCGTTCAAACAGGTGCTGGTTGATAGCGGCGTGGATAAATACATCGCTGCCATGATGCATTCCACGAACCTCTCTCCGCTGTTTATGGCCTGGTCGATTGCTGCGGTACTGCGTATTGCGCTGGGTTCCGCAACCGTTGCGGCTATTACCGCAGGCGGTATTGCCGCGCCGCTGATTGCCACCACCGGCGTCAGCCCGGAACTGATGGTGATTGCCGTTGGTTCCGGTAGCGTGATTTTCTCTCACGTTAACGATCCGGGCTTCTGGCTGTTCAAAGAGTATTTCAACCTGACCATCGGTGAGACCATGCGTTCATGGTCGGCGCTGGAAACCATTATCTCGGTGTGCGGCCTGGTGGGTTGTCTGCTGCTGGGAATGGTGGTCTGATTTTAATTGCCCGGTGGCGCTAACGCTTACCGGGCCTACATAACCCGTAGGCCGGATAAGGCGAAGCCGCCATCCAATAAATTGCCCGGTGGTGCTGACGCTTACCAGGCCTACATAACCCGTAGGCCGGATAAGGCGAAGCCGCCATCCGGCAAAGTAGCCAGAGAGCTACGCTTACAGGACAACAAATAGCCCGGATATCCGGGCTATTTTATTAACGCTTTCCTGCGGCTTTGCGCCGTCGGTCGAGATCTTTAATCAGCTTGTTAACTTTCTCATCGCTAAACATCGCTTCCAGCGGCACCGATAGCTTACGTCGCCAGTTTTTGTACTGATAACTGGTGCCCGGAATGTTCACCGGCCCCGGCATATCCAGCCAGTCTTCCGGCTGCAACCCCAGTAATGCGCTATTGCTGTCGGCAATATAGCGTTGCATACCGCGATTGAGGATCGCCGTCATCGGCATGCGCGACGCTTTATGCCCGGCGCGTTTCGGCAGACAACCGTGCTGATGCAGTGCATCCAGCAACCCCTGCTTCGCCCGCTCACGATCCTGATACAAACCGCGCAGTATCACTTCATCGGGGTATAACCCCAGCGTTTTGCCGAGAGTTAAATCGCCGCTCTCCCAGTAACCGCGCAGGGTTGGAAGATCGTGCGTCGTCGCTACCGCCATCGACTGCTGCGGCCAGGCCTGCGGCGCGCGGAAGTTTTTCTGATGATCGTTTTCGAAGTAGAGCACTTTGTAGGAGTAGACGCCGCTGCTGCGTAGCTTGCCGACAATCTCTACCGGCACGGTTCCCAGATCTTCGCCAATCACCATGCACTGATGCCGCTGGCTTTCCAGTGCCAGAATGGCCAGCAGGTCATCCACCGGATATTGCACATAAGCGCCGTGATCCGCCGTTTCGCCGTACGGGATCCACCACAGACGCAGCATCGACATAACATGGTCGATACGTAACGCGCCGCAGCTGGTCATATTGGCACGCAGCAGATCGATAAATGGCGCATAGGCGCGTGCGCGCATCACGTGCGGATCCATCGGCGGCAGCCCCCAGTTTTGCCCGAGCGGCCCCAGAATATCCGGCGGCGCGCCGACGGAAGCTTTCAGACAGTACAGCTCGCGATCGCACCAGGTTTCTGCGCCGCCTTCCGCCACGCCGACTGCCAGATCGCGGTAGAGGCCGATGGGCATCGCATTGTGCTGGCTGGTTTCCCAGCACTCAGCAAACTGGGTATAAGCCAGCCACTGCAACCAGAGATAAAAATCGACCTCGTCAGCATGCGCCTTGCAGAAGGCTTTTACCTGCGGGCTGCGGGTAGATTGATACCCTTCCGGCCATACCGGCCAGCCCCAGCGCAGCGCATCCTCTTTCACCTGATTCGCATGCAGCGCGTCAAACGCAGCCTGCCAGTAGAGGCTTTCGCCCTGCTGTTCAACAAATCGGCGGAACGCGGCTTGCTGCGCGTCATCGTTCGCACGCTGGCGGAAACGTCGCCATGCGAGGCTCAGCGCCGCCAGCTTCAGCGCCGTCACCGAGGCGTAATCCACCCACTCCGCATCGCGCACGGCGCTCAAGGTTTGTTGAGTGGTGGGAAGTTGCCACCATGCCTGCGCCTCTTCGCTGTCGCGGAAATCCGCCACCGCGTTAACGTCGATGTAGATAATATTCAGCCAGCGCCGTGATGAAGGGCTATATGGACTGGCGCTCTCCGGATTCGCCGGGTAGAGCGCGTGGATCGGGTTGAGGCCAATAAATGCCCCGCCGCGCTGCGCCACATCGCCGAGCATCTTTTTCAGGTCACCGAAATCCCCTATCCCCCAGTTATCATTTGAACGCAGGGTGTAGAGCTGAACGCAGGCGCCCCATAACTTTTTTCCTTCCAGAAGAGCCTGAGGTTCATAGCAGCGGGCAGGCGCGATGATCAACCGGCACTGCCAGCGCTGCTTCTGCTGTTCCAGCGTCAGCGTGTGATAGCCCAGCGCCAGACCGCCTGGCAACGGCAGATTTTCTCCACCGTTTACCTGGCCCTGGTACTGCTTGCCAGCTTCCGTCACCAGTTGCCACTGGAAACTCCCCTTGCCTGCCACCGGCAAGGTTTTCTTTTTGCCGTGAATAAACACCTGCACGGCAGGAACTGGCGGTACGCTGAGCGCCGTTGCGTTTGCGGCGTGCATTGCCGCCAGCAAACGCTGTTTTGTCTGCGCCGTAATGGACTGCGGCTTACCGTGCGCATTGATGTAGTTTGGGCTGATCCCCGCCGCCAGTGCGGCCTGTTCCAGACGTTTACTCTCCATCGCCCTTCCTTAGCGTTTTGCCTGCCAGATGCGGGTTTGATAATCGCGGATCGAGCGGTCAGAGCTAAACATACCGCAGCGCGCCGTGTTCAGGATCGCCGCACGAGTCCAGGCTTCCTGGTCGCGGTAGAGCACATCCACCTGCTTTTGAGCTTCAACATAGGCCGCAAAATCCGCCAGCACCAGATAGGGATCGCCCCCCTGTTTGCCAATGCTATGCAGCATCTGGTCAAAAGCATGTTTATCCCCGCCGCTGAACTTCCCGCTTTCAAGCTCCTTCAGCACCGCATCCAGCAGCTTATCTTTTTTACGCCATTTCAGCGGAGCGTAGCCTTTGGCTTTCAGCGCTTTCACCTGTTCCACCGTGTGGCCGAAGATAAAGATATTCTCTTCGCCAACCTGTTCGGCAATTTCAACGTTTGCGCCGTCCAGCGTACCAACCGTCAGCGCGCCATTCAGTGCCAGTTTCATGTTGCCGGTGCCGGAAGCCTCTTTGCCCGCCGTGGAGATCTGCTCCGATACATCCGCCGCCGGGATCAGCTTCTCCGCAGCCGAAACACAGTAATCCGGCAGGAATACCACTTTCAGCTTGTCGCCAACCTTCGCATCGTTGTTAATCACTTCCGCCACTTTATTGATGGCAAAGATAATGTTTTTCGCCAGGTAGTAGCCCGGCGCAGCTTTGGCACCAAACAGGAAGACACGCGGCACGCGGTCGGCTTTCGGGTTTTCGCGAATCTCTTTGTACAGGGCGAGAATGTGCAGCAGCCCCAGGTGCTGGCGTTTGTATTCATGCAGACGCTTGATCTGGATGTCGAACAGCGCCTGCGGGTTGATCTCAATACCGGTACGGGCTTTGACAAACGCCGCCAGCCGCACTTTATTCTGCTGTTTAATCTCGCGATACTGCTTGCGGAATGCCGCGTCGTCGACGTACTTCTCCAGATTGATCAGTTGATCGAGATCGTTGGCCCACTCTTTTTTCAACGTCTTGTCGAGCAGCGCAGCCAGTAACGGGTTGCACTGTTTGATCCAGCGACGCGGCGTGATGCCATTAGTGACGTTATGGAATTTGCCCGGCCAGAGCTGGTGATATTCCGGGAACAGATCCTTGACCACCAGATCTGAGTGCAGCGCCGCCACGCCGTTAACCGCAAATCCGCCCACCACGCAAAGGTTCGCCATGCGAACCTGTTTGTGATGCACCACCGCCAGTTTTGCCCATACCGCGTCGTCGCCCGGCCAGGTTTTCTCGACCAGCAGCTTAAATTTGTCGTTGATCTGTTTGATGATTTGCATGTGCCGCGGCAGTAGCGCTTTGACTAACGTTTCGTCCCAGCACTCCAGCGCTTCCGGCATCAGCGTATGGTTGGTATAGGCAAACGTCCGGCTGGTAATCGCCCAGGCATCGTCCCAGCTTAGCTGGTGCTCGTCGAGCAGCACACGCAGCAGTTCCGGAATAGCGATAGTCGGGTGCGTGTCGTTAAGCTGGATCACTTCGAAATCCGGCAACTGCGCCAGTTTGCGGCCTGCCAGATGGTGACGGCGCAGAATATCGGCAATCGAACAGGCGCACTGGAAGTATTGCTGCATCAGACGCAGCTTTTTCCCGGCCTGGTGATTGTCGTTCGGGTAGAGCACTTTCGTCAGCTTTTCCGCGTCGATCCCGGTTTGTTCGGCGCGCAGGAAATCACCGTCGTTGAATTTAGTCAGATTAAAGGGATGAGCATGTGTCGCCTGCCATAAACGCAGCGGCTGCGTCACGCCGTTACGGTAGCCAATGACCGGTAAATCCCAGGCTTCGCCAATCAGTGTAAACGCGGGCTGCCACTGTCCGGATTTGCTCACCTTGCCGCCAATCCCCACCTGCACATCTAACTGCTCGTTATGGCTGAACCACGGGTAGCTGCGGCGATGCCAGTCGTCCGGGGCTTCATGCTGTTGCCCATCAACAAAAGACTGGCGGAACAGGCCGTACTGATAATTCAGGCCGTAGCCGGTCGCCGACTGGCCAACCGTCGCCATCGAGTCGAGGAAACAGGCCGCCAGACGCCCCAGACCACCGTTACCCAGCGCCGGATCGATCTCCTCTTCCAGCAGGTCAGTCAGGTTAATGTTGTGTTCCTGCAATACTGCGCCAACATCCTGATACCAGCCCAGGTTCAACAGGTTATTGCCCGTCAGGCGGCCAATCAGAAATTCCATTGAGATATAGTTAACGTGGCGCTGCCCTTTCGCCGCTTTCGGCGCGGACTGTGCCGCCAGCAGTTCTGCCAGCGCGCCGCTCACCGCTTGCCACCACTGTCGGGTTGTCATGTCACCGGCAACCTGAATCCCTAAACGCTGCTGCTGGCGCGTGAGCGCCGCTGCAAATTCCGCTTTATTAAACGTTGGCTTTGACATAAAGAATCCGGGTCCTGTAATGAAGTAAATCGACGTTTGCGTTAGTGTGCCTGGCTCGGTTTATGACTTCCTCATCCTGCCAGGGATTAGCCGGGGAGGAGCAGCGGGGAGGAGCAAAAAGTGTGATCGCCGCCACCTAAAGGTAGCGTTTTTTTCGCGCGTTATTCAATCAAATTGAGTGGAAATTGTTCAATAAAAATGAAATATCGTTTCGAAGGAAATTAGTTTTAGTTACGCGTTAAAAGCAGAAAAAATAATATTCACCACACGAACACTAATCAATTTTTGCTATTTGTGCGTTTTGTCTGATACGTCTGTTAATAATGCGAACAAACCCTTACTACATGTATAGCTATTAAGCTTTCTGCCATGCGCAGCGCGCCAGCCGTGCCCCGGCCATTTTTCCCCTTTTTTGTCCTTAACTATTCATGAAATAAATAGAAATGTGACATAGTGCAAATTCACAATCGTTAGATCCGGACATAACTTGCAATATTTCCTCATCTGACCGACCTTATTAGGATTAATTACGAAGCGCAAAAAAAATCACACCCTCCGTTTTCGCACAGTGAAGTGATAACTATGTTGATTCCGTCAAAATTAAGTCGCCCGGTTCGTCTCGACCACACCGTGGTTCGGGAACGCCTGCTGGCTAAACTTTCCGGCGCGAACAATTATCGCCTTGCGCTGGTGACCAGCCCTGCGGGTTACGGAAAAACCACGCTCATTTCGCAATGGGCAGCCGGGAAAAATGATGTTGGCTGGTTCTCTCTGGATGAAGGGGATAACCAGCCGGAACGTTTTGCCAGCTACTTTATCGCTGCGGTTCAGCAGGCGACGGGCGGCCATTGCGTCAGGAGCGAGGCGATGGCGCAAAAACGCCAGTACGCCAGCCTGCCGTCGCTCTTTTCCCAGATGTTCGTTGAATTGATGGAGTGGCAGCGCCCACTTTTTCTGGTCATCGACGATTATCATCTGATCACCAACCCGGTGATCCATGATGCAATGCGATTCTTTTTACGCCATCAGCCGGAAAACCTGACGCTGATTGTGCTGTCGCGTAATCTGCCGCAGTTAGGCATCGCCAACCTGCGCGTACGTGAACAACTGCTGGAAGTAGGCAGCCAACAACTCGCTTTTACCCATCAGGAAGCAAAACAGTTTTTTGACTGCCGCCTGACGTCGCCGATTGAAGCAGCAGAAAGCAGCCGCCTGTGCGACGACGTTGCCGGCTGGGCGACAGCGTTGCAACTTATCGCTCTCTCCGCACGACAAAACCACAGTGCGCCGCACCAGTCCGCACGCCGCCTCTCCGGCATTAATGCCAGCCATCTCTCCGATTATCTGGTGGATGAAGTGCTGGATAATGTCGATACCGACACGCGTAAGTTCCTGCTGAAAAGTGCCCTGCTGCGCTCGATGAACGACGCGCTGATCGTCCGCGTGACCGGTGAAGAGAACGGGCAAATGCGGCTCGAAGAGATTGAGCGCCAGGGGCTGTTTTTACAACGTATGGACGATTCCGGCGAATGGTTCAGTTACCACCCGCTGTTCGGCAATTTCCTGCGCCAGCGCTGTCAGTGGGAACTGGCGACCGAATTGCCGGATATTCACCGCGCCGCGGCGGAAAGCTGGATGGCGCAAGGCTTCCCCAGTGAAGCCATTCACCACGCGCTGGCGGCCGGAGACGGCATTATGCTGCGCGATATTCTGCTACATCACGCGTGGGGTTTGTTTAATCACAGTGAACTGAGCGTGCTGGAAGAGTCGCTGAAAGCGCTGCCGTGGGAAAGCCTGCTGGAAAATCCGCGTCTGGTCCTGTTGCAGGCCTGGCTGATGCAAAGCCAGCACCGCTACAGCGAAGTGAATACGCTGCTGGCGCGCGCTGAGCAGGAGATGACCACACAAATGGACGCTTCGTTGCACGGCGATTTCAACGCCCTGCGCGCCCAGGTGGCGATCAACGATGGCGATCCGGTGGAAGCGGAACGGCTGGCGATGGTGGCGCTCGACGAGTTGCCGCTGGCTAACTATTACAGCCGTATCGTAGCGACCTCCGTTCATGGTGAAGTGCTGCACTGTAAAGGCGAGCTGACCAGTTCGCTGTCGGTAATGCAGCAAACCGAACAGATGGCGCGTCGTCACGATGTCTGGCATTACGCGCTGTGGAGCCTGATCCAGCAAAGCGAAATTCTGTTCGCGCAGGGGTTCCTGCAGGCGGCCTGGGAGACACAGGAAAAAGCCTTTACGCTGATCCGCGAGCAGCACCTTGAGCAACTGCCGATGCATGAATTTTTGCTGCGCATTCGCGCCCAGTTACTGTGGGCGTGGGCGCGGCTTGATGAGTCCGAAGCGGCGGCGCGCCAGGGGATAGAAGTGCTCTCCGCCATGCAGCCGCAGCAGCAGTTGCAATGTCTGGCGCTGCTGGTGCAAAACTCGCTGGCGCGCGGCGATCTGGATAATGCCCGCAGCCATTTGAACCGCCTGGAGAATCTGCTCGGCAACGGTCAATACCACAGCGACTGGGTGTCGAATGCCGATAAAGTACGGGTGATCTACTGGCAGATGACCGGTGACAAAAAGGCCGCCGCGCAGTGGCTGCGCCTGACGCCAAAACCGGAGTTTGCCAATAACCATTTCCTGCAGAGCCAGTGGCGCAACATCGCCCGCGCGCAGATCCTGCTGGGCGAGTTTGATCCCGCAGAGATGGTGCTGGAAGAGTTAAATGAAAACGCGCGCAGCCTGCGTTTGATGAGCGACATCAACCGCAATTTGTTGCTGCTCAACCAGCTTTACTGGCAGGCCGGGCGCAAAAACGACGCGCAGCGCGTGCTGCTGGAAGCGCTGCAACTGGCTAACCGCACCGGATTTATCAGTCATTTTGTGATTGAAGGCGAAGCAATGGCGCAGCAGTTGCGCCAGTTGATTCAGTTGAATACGCTGCCGGAGCTCGAACAGCATCGCGCCCAGCGTATTTTGCGCGACATCAACCAGCATCACCGGCATAAATTCGCGCATTTCGATGAGAATTTCGTCGAACGCCTACTGACGCACCCGGATGTGCCGGAGCTTATCCGCACCAGCCCGCTGACCCAGCGCGAGTGGCAGGTGCTGGGTCTGATCTATTCGGGTTACAGCAATGAACAGATTGCTGGCGAGCTGGATGTCGCCGCGACGACCATTAAAACTCACATCCGCAATCTTTATCAGAAACTGGGCGTCGCCCATCGTCAGGATGCCGTGCAACACGCACAGCGGCTGCTGAAAATGATGGGCTACGGCGTGTAATTAGCACAGCTCCAGTTGCACGTTGTTGTGGTTGATCACCTGTAATACCCCGGCAGGCGGCATGGCATCGGTGTACACCGCATCCACAAGGCCAATGCTGCCCATATTCACCATCGCGTTACGGCCAAATTTCGAGTGATCTACCACCAGCATGACGTGACGCGAGTTTTCAATGATCGCGCGCTTGGTGCGCACTTCGTGGTAGTCGAACTCCAGCAGCGAGCCATCCGCATCAATCCCGCTAATGCCGAGGATGCCGAAATCGAGGCGAAACTGAGAGATAAAATCGAGTGTCGCCTCGCCAACGATGCCACCGTCGCGGCTGCGCAGTTCGCCGCCCGCGAGGATCACGCGGAAATCCTCTTTCTTCATCAATGTGTTCGCGACGTTCAGGTTGTTGGTCACAACGCGCAGATCGCTGTGTTCCAGCAGCGCGTGGGCGACAGCCTCCGGCGTGGTGCCGATATCAATAAACAGTGTTGCGCCGTTCGGGATCTGTTCTGCTACCTTGTGGGCAATGCGCTCTTTTTCCGCCGTCAACGTTGATTTGCGATCGTGCCAGGAGGTGTTCACCGAGCTGGAAGGCAGCGCCGCGCCGCCGTGGTGACGCAAAATTTTGTTTTGATCCGCGAGGTCATTCAGATCGCGGCGGATGGTCTGCGGGCTGACGGAAAATTGTTCAACAAGCTCTTCGGTACTGACATATCCCTGTTGTTTAACCAGTTCAATAATCGCGTCATGACGCTGTGTTTGTTTCATGAAATGTCCCTGGATAATTATGTTCGTTTCCGCACATTCTGTGAGTCTACCAGCGCCATCGCCAGCCCAATCACCATGCCAGCCGTGTGCGCACCGGTGGCAATCTCAAAGCCCATTACGCCGAACCACTCGGCAACCATCAGCACGACCGTAAAAATAAACAGCCCATTCGGTAACGCCACCTGAGGAACCGGATCGCGTACGCCGTGCAGCCAGACATAACCAATCAGCGCATACACGACACCGGATAAACCGCCAAACCACGGGCCGGTAAGTTGATGCTGCACAAAACCGCTTAATAAGGCGCTAATCAGGGTAATAACCAACAGTTTGCCGGTGCCGAGACGTTTTTCAACGGCTCCGCCAAGATACCACCACCAGAACAGGTTGAAGAGGATGTGTACCAGCGAAAAATGCATTATTGCGTGAGTGAAGTAACGCCAGACCTCAAACTGCACGCTGGCATCCCACGGCCAGGCGAGCCACATCATCACGGTCTGATCGCCAATCACGCTCATCACCACGAAGACAAATACGCAGAGCGCAGTCATCAGTAGCGTCAATGGCCCGCCGCGTTCGCGAATGGCTGCCGTCAGGGGAAAACGACGATAGCGCAGACCGCTGTTGACCTGCCCGGATTGCCAGCTCGCCGCCAGATAGCGCGGGTCGGCAGGATTTTCGATAAAGCGCGCCAGTTCAGTTTTGACGCGCTCAGCCTGGCTCTCATCTGCCAGCCAGATATCGCTTTGTTCGTGATGTTGAATGGTGAGGATCACGCCCTGGGTTTGCATATAATCGACAAACGCCTGGGCGACGCGAGGGTTAGTAAAAGAGGTAATCATCAACATGGCGGGCGTCGCTTAATCCATACAAAGAGAGACAGTATAGCGGCACGGGACGGATGCCTAAAGCGTACCGTGCGCCACTTCAGCCGGGAAATGACGGTGCCAGGCATCGAAACCGCCGTCCACGCTGTAGACCTGATCGTATCCCTGCTGGAGCAGGTATTGCGCCGCACCTTTGCTGCTATTGCCGTGGTAGCACATCACCATCACCGGGGTATCGAAATCGTTGTCGCGCATAAACGCGCCCAGCGTATCGTTGGTCAGATGGAATGCGCCCGGCGTATGCCCCATCGCGAAGCTTTGCGGATCGCGGATATCCACCAGCACCGCCTGCTGCTGATGCAATTTCTGATGGGTTTCTTCTACGTTAATGCATTCAAAGTGATCCATGACGTTCTCTTAATTGACACAGGAAATGGCTATTCTGCCGTCAAGTGTACGTCGTGACGGCGGGTAAACGCCATTATGTTATGCGTATCACTCTAAATTGTTTTTTTGATGTTACCAAAAGCGCATTCCTTTGCTATCATGAGCGATAACGAACATTTATGAGCTTTAACGAAAGTGCGTGAGGGCAGCATGGAAACCAAAGATCTGATTGTGATAGGCGGGGGCATCAACGGTGCCGGCATCGCGGCAGACGCCGCAGGGCGTGGTTTATCCGTGCTGATGCTGGAGGCGCAGGATCTGGCCTGCGCGACATCCAGCAACAGCTCCAAACTGATTCACGGTGGCTTGCGCTACCTTGAACACTACGAATTCCGCCTGGTGAGCGAAGCGCTTGCCGAGCGTGAAGTGCTGCTGAAAATGGCGCCGCATATCGCTTTCCCGATGCGTTTTCGTTTGCCGCATCGCCCGCATCTGCGCCCGGCGTGGATGATCCGTATTGGTCTGTTTATGTACGACCACCTTGGGAAACGCACCAGCCTGCCGGCCTCAGCCGGTTTGCGTTTTGGCTCAGAATCGGTGCTGAAACCGGAAATCGTGCGCGGTTTCGAATATTCCGACTGCTGGGTGGATGATGCGCGTCTGGTACTGGCGAATGCGCAAATGGTTGAGCGTAAAGGCGGCAAAGTACTGACGCGTACCCGCGCCACCAGCGCGCGCCGCGAAAATGGTCTGTGGATTGTTGAAGCGGAAGATATCGATACCGGAGAAAAATATAGCTGGCAGGCGCGCGGTCTGGTGAACGCCACCGGTCCGTGGGTCAAACAGTTCTTCGACGACGGTATGCATCTGCCTTCACCATACGGCATTCGCCTGATCAAAGGCAGCCATATTGTGGTGCCGCGCGTACATTCGCAGAAGCAGGCCTATATTCTGCAAAACGAAGACAAACGTATTGTCTTTGTTATTCCGTGGATGGATGAGTTCTCCATTATTGGTACCACCGATGTGGAGTATAAAGGCGATCCGAAACACGTTGAGATCGATGAAAACGAGATCAACTACCTGCTGAAAGTCTATAACGCGCACTTTAAAAAACAGCTCACACGCGACGATATCGCCTGGACTTACTCCGGCGTGCGCCCGCTGTGCGACGACGAATCCGATTCGCCGCAGGCCATTACCCGCGACTATACGCTGGATATTCACGATGAGAACGGCCAGGCGCCGCTGCTGTCGGTGTTTGGCGGCAAGCTGACCACCTACCGCAAACTTGCCGAGCATGCGCTGGAAAAACTGACGCCTTACTACAAAGGCATCGGCCCGGCGTGGACAAAAACTTGCGTGCTGCCAGGCGGCGATATCAGCGGCGATCGCGACGACTACGCGGCGAAACTGCGCCGTCGCTACCCGTTTATCAGCGAATCGCTGGCGCGCCATTTTGCCCGCACCTACGGCAGCAACAGTGAACTGCTGTTGGCAAACGCCACCCGCATTGAAGATTTGGGAGAACACTTCGGTCACGAGCTGTATGAAGCCGAACTGCGTTACCTGGTCGAACATGAATGGGCACGCCGCCTTGATGATGTGATCTGGCGTCGTACGAAGCTGGGAATGTGGCTGAACGCCGAAGAGCAATCCCGCGTGGCGCAGTGGTTAACGCGTCATAACAAAGCGGAATTATCGCTGGCGTCGTAATAGTTGTGCCGGATGGCGGCTACGCCTTATCCGGCCTACAGATTGGTATTTGTAGGCCCGGTAAGCAAAGCGCCACCGGGCAATAAACGCCCCGCCGAAGCAAAATGCCGGATGGCGGCTGCGCCTCATCCGGCCTACAGATTGGTATTTGTAGGCCCGGTAAGCAAAGCGCCACCGGGCAATAAACGCCCCGCCGAAGCAAAATGCCGGATGGCGGCTGCGCCTTATCCGGCCTACAGATTGGTGTGATTACAGGCGTACCGGATCGATATGCCAGATATATTCGGCGTACTCCTGAATCGTACGATCCGACGAGAAATACCCCATATTGGCGATATTGTGCATCGCTTTGGTGGCCCACTCTTCCGGGTGGAGGTACAGCTCATCCACCTTATCCTGGCAATCAACATAACTGCGGAAATCCGCCAGCACCTGGTAATGGTCGCCAAAGTTGATGAGCGAATCCACCAGATCGCGGTAGCGACCAGGCTCGTTCGGGCTGAACTGACCGGTGGCGATTTGCGTCAGCACCTGATGCAGTTCTTGATCTTTTTCGTAGTATTCGCGTGGCGTATAACCTTTGCGTCGCAGCGCCTCAACTTCATCCGCCGTATTGCCGAAGATAAAGATATTCTCCGCGCCGACATGCTCCTGCATCTCAACGTTGGCGCCATCCAGCGTACCAATTGTCAGCGCGCCGTTCAGGGCGAACTTCATATTACTGGTCCCGGAGGCTTCCGTACCCGCCAGGGAAATCTGTTCTGACAGATCCGCCGCCGGAATGATCACCTGCGCCAGGCTGACGCTGTAGTTCGGGATAAACACCACTTTCAGCTTGTCACCGATTTGCGGATCGTTATTGATCACCTGCGCCACATCGTTGATCAGATGAATAATATGCTTCGCCATGTAGTACGCCGAAGCGGCTTTCCCTGCGAAGATATTGACGCGCGGCACCCACTGCGCGGTGGGGTCTTCCTTGATACGGTTGTAACGCGTGATGACGTGCAGGACGTTCATCAACTGACGTTTATATTCATGGATACGCTTGATCTGCACATCGAACAGCGCTTTTGGATTCACCACCACATTAAGCTGATGGGCAATGATCTCCGCCAGCCGCTTTTTGTTCTCCAGCTTGGCCTGCCGCACCGCCTGGTTAACCAACGGATAATCGATATGCTGCTCCAGCTCGCTTAACTGGCTGAGATCGGTACGCCATGTACGGCCAATATGTTCATCCAGCACGCCGGAAAGCGAAGGGTTGGCCAGCGCCAGCCAGCGTCGCGGTGTTACGCCGTTGGTGACGTTGAGAAAACGCATCGGGAAAATAGTGGCAAAATCGGCAAACAGCGACTGAACCATCAAGTTGGAGTGCAGCTCAGACACGCCGTTGACTTTATGGCTGATCACTACTGCCAGCCACGCCATACGTACGCGGCGGCCGCTGGATTCGTCAATGATCGACGTCCGGCTCAGCAGCCCGGTATCGTTCGGGTACTGCTCCTGCAACGTTTTCAGGAAATAATCATTAATCTCGAAGATGATTTGCAGATGACGCGGCAAAATTTTGCCCAGCATATCCACCGGCCAGGTTTCCAGCGCTTCGCTCATCAACGTATGGTTGGTGTAAGAGAAGACCTGGCAGGTTACTTCAAACGCTTCATCCCACTCGAATTTATGTTCGTCGATCAACAGACGCATCAGCTCCGGAATCGACAGCACCGGATGGGTGTCATTGAGGTGAATGGCGATTTTATCCGCCAGATTGCTGAAGGTTTGATGCAATTGATAGTGGCGGCTGAGGATATCCTGCACGGTCGCTGAAACGAGGAAATACTCCTGCCGCAAACGCAGTTCACGCCCGGAATAGGTGGAATCGTCCGGGTAGAGCACGCGAGAGACGTTTTCCGAGTGGTTTTTATCTTCCACCGCCGCAAAGTAGTCGCCCTGGTTAAATTTACCGAGGTTGATTTCGCTACTGGCCTGCGCATTCCACAGGCGCAGAGTGTTGGTCGCGTCGGTGTCGTAGCCGGGAATGATCTGGTCGTAGGCTACCGCGAGGATCTCTTCGGTTTCCACCCAACGGCTCCGCTTACCCTCTTGCTGAACACGCCCGCCAAAACGCACCTTATAGCGCGTATTGTGGCGTTTGAATTCCCACGGGTTGCCGTATTCCAGCCAGTAGTCCGGCGACTCTTTCTGCCGCCCGTCAACGATATTTTGCTTAAACATGCCGTAGTCATAACGGATGCCATAGCCGCGACCGGGCAAACCCAGTGTCGCCAGCGAATCCAGGAAACAGGCCGCCAGCCGCCCGAGACCGCCATTGCCGAGGCCGGGGTCGTTCTCTTCATCAATCAGCTCTTCAAGATCGAGGCCCATCTCTTCCAGCGCGTTTTTCACGTCGTCATAAATACCGAGCGAAAGCATGGCGTTGGAGAGCGTGCGGCCAATCAGAAACTCCATCGATAAGTAGTAGACCTGGCGTACTTCCTGGGAAAGTTGTGCACGGGTGGAACGCAGCCAGCGCTCCACCAGACGATCGCGAACGGCGAACAGCGTGGCGTTCAGCCATTCATGGCGGTTAGCAACCGCCGGATCTTTACCGATGGTGAACATCAGTTTATAGGCAATCGAATGTTTTAATGCCTCAACGCTCAACGTCGGTGAGGCATAAGTAAATGGCGCATTCATATAAGTGATTCCTGGAAAACTATTTCAACCGAAGGTAAAGATCGCGATAAGACTGCGCTGCGACCTGCCAGCTAAAATCCATGGCCATCGCCTGGCGCTGTACAAAACGCCAAAGCGAAGGCCGGGACCACAACACGAAAGCACGCCTGATCGCCCTTAACAGCGACCAGGCATTACTGTCTTCAAAAGCAAAACCGGTGGCGATGCCATCCGCCAGATTTTCCAAAGAACTGTCGCAAACGGTATCCGCCAGCCCGCCGGTTCGCCGCACCAGCGGCAACGTCCCATACTTCAGACCGTACAACTGTGTTAAGCCGCACGGCTCAAAACGGCTCGGCACCAGAATGACATCCGCGCCGCCCATAATGCGGTGGGAGAACGCTTCGTGATAGCCAATCTGTACGCCGACCTGACCCGGATGCTCCGCCGCCGCCGCGAGGAAACCTTCCTGCAATACCGGATCGCCCGCGCCCAGCAGCGCCAGTTGGCCGCCCTGTTCCAGCAGACCTGGCAAAGCTTCCAGCACCAGATCCAGCCCTTTCTGGCTGGTCAGACGGCTGACCACGGAGAACAGCGGAGCTTTGTCGTTGACCTTCAACCCCATGGCGATTTGCAACTGACGTTTGTTCTCCGCTTTCTCTTCCAGCGTATCCCGCGTGTAGCGCGCGCCGAGAAGCAGATCCGTTGCCGGGTCCCAAATCTTCTCATCCACACCGTTCAGAATGCCGCTGAGGCGGCCCTCCTGCTGGCGCTGGCGCAGTAATCCTTCCATACCATAGGCATATTGTGGCTCGGTGATCTCCCGGGCGTAGGTGGGGCTAACGGCGGTAATATGATCCGCGTAATACAGCCCCGCCTTCAGAAATGAAATCTGTCCGTTAAACTCCAGCCCGTGCATGTTAAAGAATGACAATGGCAACTGGATGTCATTCATATGCTGGGCAAAAAACATTCCCTGATAGGCCAGGTTATGGACGGTAAAAACCGACTTTGCCGGGCGTCCTTTCGCCGCCAGATAGGCCGGAGCCAGCCCCGCATGCCAGTCGTGCGCATGCACCACATCCGGGCGCCAGAAAGGATCCAGCCCGGTTGCCATCTCGCTGCCCACCCAACCGAGAAGCGCAAAACGCAATACGTTGTCAGTATAGGCAAATAAATTGGTATCGTGATAAGGACTGCCGGGGCGCTCATATAAATGCGGCGCGTCGATCAGGTAGATCCCTACTCCATTGAAATGCCCAAACAGCAACGTGATGGGCCCGGCAAAGGTCTCCCGGCGGGTAACTACCTGAGCATCGCTCACGCCACGGCGAATATCCGGGAATGCAGGCAACAGTACGCGTGTATCAATACCACCGGCGATTTGCGCCGCAGGCAATGCACCAATAACGTCCGCCAGACCTCCGGTCTTCAGCAACGGAAACATTTCAGAACAGACATGTAAAACCTGCATTATCGCTCCTGTTCAAATCCATACGGCAAGGATGGCCGTCAGGGGGGGAAACAGCGCGCGGACCTCTTCCGCGCAAGGTTTCAATTCACTTTTCAGCCTTGCAGTTTGCGTAGCATCTCTCGCGTGACCAGCACGATGCCCTCTTCGGAGCGGTAAAATCGGCGCGCGTCTTCTTCTGCGTTTTCACCGATCACTGTGCCTTCCGGGATCACACAACCTCTGTCGATAATGCAGCGGCGCAAGCGGCAGGAGCGTCCTATCCATACCTCCGGCAACAATATCGACGAATCGATATTGCAGAAGGAGTTGACGCGTACGCGATAGAACAACACCGACTGCACAACGACCGAGCCTGAAATAACGCACCCGCCAGAAACCAGCGAATTCAGCGTCATGCCGTGGCTGCCCGAGCGATCCTGAACAAATTTCGCCGGCGGCAGAGATTGATTATAGGTACGGATAGGCCAGTTTTGATCGTACATATCCAGCTCTGGCATCACCGACGCTAAATCGAGGTTCGCTTTCCAGTAAGCTTCAAGCGTTCCCACATCGCGCCAATAAGGTTCTGAATTCGGATCCGATTGCACACAGGATTGTGGGAAAGGATGTGCATAGGCCATGCCAGATTTGACGATTTGCGGAATGATGTCTTTGCCGAAGTCGTGGCTGGAGTTCTCGTTTTTATCATCCTCCTCCAGCAGGTCGTACAGATATTCGGCATCAAAAATATAGATCCCCATACTGGCCAGCGCTTTGCTGTCATCGCCAGGCATAGAGGGCGGATTCGCCGGTTTTTCGACGAAATCGACCACCTTGTCCTGCTCATCGACCGCCATCACGCCAAAAGCGGTTGCTTCGTGAATGGGCACCGGCAGGCAGGCCACGGTGCAACGCGCCCCTTTTTCGACATGGTCGAGCAGCATGCGCGAGTAATCCTGCTTGTAAATGTGGTCACCCGCCAGAATGACGATATATTCCGCGCGGTAGCGGCGAATAATATCGAGGTTCTGCGTCACCGCATCTGCCGTGCCGCGATACCAGTTTTCGCCATGCACCCGCTGCTGGGCAGGCAATAAATCGACAAACTCGTTCATCTCATTATTGAAGAATGACCAGCCGCGCTGAATATGCTGAACCAGCGTGTGAGATTGGTATTGGGTAATCACCCCAATACGGCGGATACCGGAGTTGATACAGTTGGAGAGTGCAAAATCGATGATGCGGAATTTACCGCCGAAGTGAACCGCCGGCTTGGCGCGTTTTTTTGTTAAATCTTTCAGGCGCGTCCCGCGCCCGCCCGCCAGAATCAGGGCGACGGATTTTAAGGGCAACTGGCGCGCTAACATTGTAGGGTCGTTCTTCTCTAATCTCACCATGACAGACTCCGTTTTTATGACCGCTGAAATACGCAAACTCCATGCGCAGGCCCATGCCAGGCAGTTATCACTACCGGATTGTCCTCTCCGGCAAAGGGAGGAATGGCGTGCCAACCCCCTTGAGGCAAAACCATTTCTGCAACATCGCTGGTTGCGTTAATGGCGATTAAAACCGTATCGGAGAGCAGAATTTGTAAGCGCAGAGCGCCGTGCTGCCACGCCTGCGCCGTCAACGGTTGTCCGGCGTGATCCAGCCAGGCTACGCTGCCATCCCCTTCTTCCCACCAGACGTCGCGCGTCAAAGCGGGGATCCGTTGACGTAGCTGGATAAGCGCAGCAGTGAATTGCATGAGCCCGCTATCCACGTGCTGCCAGCTCAGCCATGTCAGCGCGTTATCCTGACAGTACGCATTATTATTACCGTGCTGGCTGTGTCCCAGTTCATCTCCGGCCAGCAGCATCGGCGTTCCCTGAGAAAGCAGCAGCGTGGTCAGCAGGGCATGCACGCTGGCGCGCCGCCGTTCGACCACATCAAAACTGCCGCCCAATCCCTCGTGTCCATGATTATTGCTGTGGTTGTTGTCGGTGCCGTCGCGATTGTCCTCGCCGTTCGCCTCGTTATGCTTGTGGCTGAAGCAGACGCAATCACGCAAAGTAAAACCATCGTGCGCGGTGATCAGATTGACTGAAGCCGACGGCGAACGGCCCGCACGTTTAAACAGATCGCTGGAGGCAGCAAACCGCCCGGCCAGCTCGCCCAGCGACAACGACTGTTCCAGCCAAAAACGGCGCGTCGCGTCACGGAAATGATCGTTCCATTCGGCAAACGGTGCGGGGAAATTCCCCACCTGGTAGCCGCCAGGGCCGATATCCCACGGCTCGGCGATCAGTTTCAGATCGCAAAGCAGCGGATCGTTTTTGATCGCGGTAAACAGCGGCGCCTGCGGATCGAAACCCGGTGTGCGTCCCATTATTGTCGCCAGATCGAAGCGGAAACCGTCAACGTGGAAGGTCTCCGCCCAGTAGCGCAGGCAGGCATGCGCATAGTCCACGCCTGCGGGGTGGCTCAGATTCAGCGTGTTGCCGCAGCCGGTCCAGTTGTGGTAATCGCCATCGTCTCTGATCCAATAATAGGTACTGTTATCAATGCCACGCAGGGAGAAAGTCGGCCCGTCGAGATCGGTTTCGGCGCTGTGATTAAGCACAATATCGAGGATCACTTCGATCCCCGCCAGATGCAGCGACCTCACCGCTTCGCGAAACTCATTGATGGCCTGTTGCGGATCGCTGGCATAGTGCGGATGGAGCGCAAACAGCGCCAGCGGGTTGTAGCCCCAGTAATTAGAAAGCCCCAGCCGTTGCAGGCGCGGCTCACTGGCAAAATGGGCGACGGGCATCAGCTCCAGCGCGGTGATGCCAAGCTGCTTAAACCAGGCAATCATCAACGGATGCCCCAGCGCCTTATAGGTGCCACGGATATTTTCCGGTAACTGAGGATGAAGCCAGGTGAGCCCTTTGACGTGCGCTTCGTAAATGACGGTGTTGCCCCACGGCGTGCGCGGCGGTGCATCGCCTTGCCAGTCGAACGCGTCTTGCACCACCACGCTGCGCAAGCCAAGCGAGGCATTATCGTGAGGATCCGGCGAATCATGGCCGCCGTGGAACAGCGGGCTGTCAACGGCCTCGCCGTCGACGCGCTTCGCGCAGGGGTCGAGCAAAAGTTTTGCCGGATTAAAACGGTGGCCTCGCGCCGGTTCCCAGGGGCCATGCACACGGTAGCCATAATGCAGGCCGGGTTTTGCGCCGCTGAGAAAACCGTGCCAGATATCCCCGGTGCGGCCAGGCAGATCGACGCGCTGTTCGTTACCTTCGTCATCGAACAGGCACAGCTCGACGCGCTCCGCATGGGCGGAAAACAGCGTAAAATTAACGCCGTCCGCCTGCACTTCTGCGCCGGGCGGCAACGATTGCCCCACCGTCAGCTTCGTCATTCCCCCTCCCGCACCAGCCAGATGGTCGCCAGCGGCGGTAACGTCAGCAGCAGCGAGTGTTCACGCCCCCGGTTAGCAATCGCATCGCTGTGTACCACGCCGCCATTACCGGTATTGCTGCCGTGGTAGTGCATCGAATCGGTGTTTAACTCCTCGCGCCAGCTGCCGGGCTGATTGATACCAAAGCGATAATCGTAGCGCGGCACCGGCGTAAAGTTACTGGCAACAATGATTTCGTTACCCTGCTTGTCGCGGCGGACAAACACAAACACCGACGCTTCATGATCATCCACCACCAGCCACTCAAAACCGTACGGGTCAAAATCCAGCTCATGCAGGGCTTTGTGGTGACGGTAGAAATGGTTCATGTCGCGCACCAGCCGCTGTACACCGTGGTGCCAGTTGTCGCCGCCCTCAAGAAGATGCCAGTCCAGGCTGCCGTCATGGTTCCACTCGCGTCCCTGGGCAAATTCGTTGCCCATAAACAGTAATTTTTTGCCGGGGAAGGCCCACATCCACGCATAGTAAGCACGCAGATTGGCAAATTTTTGCCAGGCATCGCCGGGCATTCTGTCGAGGATCGATTTCTTGCCGTGAACCACTTCGTCATGGGACAGCGGCAGGATAAAGTTTTCGCTGTAGTTGTAGAGGATGCCGAAGGTGAACTTATCGTGGTGATACTTGCGATACACCGGATCGAGCTTCATGTAGTCCAGCGTGTCGTGCATCCAGCCCAGATTCCACTTGTACCAGAAACCCAGCCCGCCCTGCGAAGGCGGCCGCGAAACGCCGGCAAAATCGGTGGACTCTTCCGCCATACTGACGACGCCCGGCGCCTGCTCGCCGAGAATGCGGTTGGTGTTGCGCAGAAATTCAATCGCTTCCAGGTTCTCGCGCCCGCCAAATTCATTGGGGATCCACTCGCCCTCTTTGCGACTGTAGTCGCGGTAGATCATCGAGGCCACCGCATCGACGCGCAGCGCATCAATGCCGAAGCGTTCGATCCAGTAGAGCGCGTTGCCTACCAGATAATTACTCACTTCGCGGCGCCCGTAGTTATAAATCAGCGTGTTCCAGTCCTGGTGATAACCTTCGCGCGGATCGCTATGCTCATACAACTTCGTTCCGTCAAACTCCGCCAGACCAAAATCGTCCGACGGAAAATGACCCGGCACCCAGTCGAGGATCACCCCCAGCCCGGCAGCATGTGCGGTATGAATAAAGTGCAGAAAATCATCACGGGTGCCAAAGCGGCGGGTCGGCGCATACAGCCCGGTTGGCTGATAGCCCCAACTGCCATCAAAGGGGTGCTCATTCACCGGCAGCAGTTCAAGGTGGGTAAATCCCATCCATTTGGCATACGGCACCAGCTGATCGGCCAGTTCACGGTAGCTGAGCCAGAAGTTGTTGTCGGTATGGCGACGCCAGGAACCCAGATGCACCTCATAAATACTGATTGGCGCATCAAACTGGTTTGCCTGTTTGCGCTCATCGCTCTGGGTTTTCTTGCCCGGCAGACCGCAGATCAGCGAGGCGGTATCCGGGCGCATCTGGGCTTCAAAGGCGTAAGGATCGGCCTTAATCTTCAACCTGCCGTTTGCATCACGAATCTCGAATTTGTAGAGCTGGCCGTTGAGCGCGCCAGGAATGAACAGCTCCCAGATCCCGCTTTCACGACGCAGGCGCATTGGATGACGGCGACCGTCCCAATAGTTGAACTGCCCAACCACCGAAACCCGCTGTGCATTCGGCGCCCAGACGGCGAATCGCGTTCCGACCACGCCATCCATCGTATCAGCATGCGCACCCAGCGTTTCATAGGGGCGCATATGTGTTCCTTCACTGAGCAGCCAGCTATCCAGCTCCTGCAATAGCGGGCCGAAACGATAGGGATCATCAATCAGATTCTGCTGACCATGCCAGATCACAGCAAATTGATAACGGAAAGGATTTTTGCGGCGCTCCATTACGCCGCTGAAGAAGCCCCGTGAATCCAGGCACTCCAGTTGTCC
This sequence comes from Kosakonia sacchari, assembly GCA_900109485.1. Lineage (GTDB taxonomy): Bacteria > Pseudomonadota > Gammaproteobacteria > Enterobacterales > Enterobacteriaceae > Kosakonia > Kosakonia sacchari_B. Next base: position 92,075 of record FOAY01000004.1, read on the forward strand.
CACTTTGCGCCCGGTTTTCGGCTCAATGACCCACACTTCAGTGGCGTCAGGCAACAGAGCGCGAACTTCAATACCGGCATCGGTACAATGCATGCCAAGAACGGAAAAAGGGTCGGCAAAATGGCCGGAAATTAGTGCGTTAATCACGTCTCTGTCGATATGAACAGACATGGCTTTCATCCTGTTATCGTGGTATCGCGCTTTCCACCGTCGTTTCAGGCGGTTGCGATACTTTTTGAACCTGAACGGAGCAGCACAAATGTGCGCATCCTCTATGCTCCGTCCCGCTTTCAGGTAAGGTGTTCAGACACCTTACTTAAAGCATAGCCAACACTTTTCAACTCCTGAGAAAATAAACACATCGACCACATTTTCCGGTAAAAACTCATAAAAAAAGGTGCCGAAGCACCCTTTTTTTTATTTTTCGCTTACGCCAGTTGGCGCAACATTCGACGCAATGGTTCCGCCGCGCCCCACAATAGCTGGTCGCCAACGGTAAAGGCGGAGAGGAACTCCGGCCCCATGTTCAGTTTGCGCAGACGGCCAACCGGTGTGGTCAGCGTGCCGGTGACCGCCGCAGGCGTCAGTTCGCGCATGCTGATTTCGCGATCGTTCGGCACCACTTTTGCCCATGGGTTGTGCGCAGCCAGCAGCTCTTCCACGGTCGGAATCGACACGTCTTTTTTCAGTTTGATGGTAAACGCCTGGCTATGGCAGCGCAGCGCGCCGACACGTACACACAGACCGTCAACCGGAATGGTGGACGCCGTGTTGAGAATTTTGTTGGTTTCGGCCTGGCCTTTCCACTCTTCGCGGCTCTGGCCGTTGTCGAGCTGTTTGTCGATCCATGGGATCAGGCTGCCCGCCAGCGGTACACCGAAGTTATCAACCGCCAGTTCGCCGCTGCGGGCCAATGCTGTGACTTTGCGCTCGATGTCGAGGATAGCCGAAGCCGGATCCGCCAGTTCTGCCGCTACATGGCTGTGCAACTGGCCCATTTGCGTCAGCAGTTCGCGCATATGACGCGCGCCGCCGCCGGAAGCCGCCTGGTAAGTCGCCACAGAGACCCATTCCACCAGATCGTTGGCGAACAGACCGCCCAGCGACATCAGCATCAGGCTGACGGTACAGTTGCCGCCAACAAAGGTTTTGATGCCGTTGTTCAGGCCGTCATTGATAACCGCCTGGTTAACCGGGTCGAGGATAATAATGGCGTCATCTTTCATGCGTAAAGAAGATGCTGCGTCGATCCAGTAACCCTGCCAGCCGCTTTCACGGAGCTTTGGATAGATTTCGTTGGTATAATCGCCGCCCTGGCAGGTGACAATGATGTCGAGTGCCTTCAGCGCTTCCAGGTTGAACGCGTCCTGAAGCGTACCTGCTGCATGGCCACCAAACGCTGGTGCAGCCTGCCCAAACTGGGAAGTGGAAAAGAAGACAGGGCGAATGGCGTCGAAATCGCGCTCCTCAACCATGCGTTGCATGAGTACAGAGCCGACCATTCCACGCCAGCCGATAAAACCAACATTTTTCATAGCGAAAGTTCCTGCAGAGGTATGTGCTGAAGATGTGTACCAGTATCCCACTGGGCCAGTGCTCACATTACAAAATGCAGCCAAAGTCGCAAGTGAAATTAATCAATGATAGCGAATGCATCAGAAATGCGGCTAATTACTGCAAGTTGGCCGCCAGCGTCAGGGATAATAATAAATGAGTGAAATCATCTCCGCAGCGGTGTTGTTGATCCTGATAATGGATCCGTTAGGCAACCTGCCCATTTTTATGTCGGTGTTAAAACATACCGAGCCGAAACGCCGCCGGGCGATCATGATCCGCGAGCTGCTGATCGCCCTGCTGGTAATGTTTATCTTCCTGTTTGCCGGGGAGAAAATCCTCGCGCTGCTCAATTTGCGCGCGGAAACGGTGTCGATTTCCGGCGGCATCATTCTGTTCCTGATCGCCATTAAGATGATTTTCCCCAGCGAAACCGGCAGCAGTTCCGGCCTGCCAGCCGGTGAAGAACCGTTTATCGTGCCGCTGGCGATTCCGCTGGTCGCTGGCCCTACGCTGCTGGCGACGCTGATGCTGCTTTCCCATCAGTATCCAAACCAGATGAGCCATCTGGTGATTGCGCTGTTAATCGCCTGGGGCGGAACGGTCGCCATTTTGCTGCAATCGACGCTGTTTTTACGCCTGCTCGGCGAGAAAGGGGTGAACGCGCTGGAACGCCTGATGGGGCTGGTTCTGGTGATGCTCGCCACCCAGATGTTCCTCGACGGCATTCGGGTGTGGATGAAGGGCTGACACAGTATTTATGCCAGGTGCCTCTGGAGACATAGGTACACCTATATGCTAAAATTTGACCACTAATGGAGGTTAAATGTGATGATTAAAAATACGTCCCCAAGCGTGGCCAGTAAGATTCGCCACCTTGCCGCATCTCATAACATCTCTGATATTCGTGACGATACTAGCCGTATGGCTATGGTTATTACGCAGTTGGCGGGTGATACCATCGTTCTGGATAACATAGAGCAATTGCTGGTAAACCTTAAGAGAAAAGGTGTTCTGACTAAAGCTGAAACCCTTTCATTACAGGCCGATTATCTGCAAGAGAAACGAAAAGCGAACGGGAAGTTTCGTGCATGATTTTCGATCCGTTTGGCGACTTCGAAACAGCAGGATACCTGAAAAATTCATTAGGTTTAAAAGATCCTGAAGAAGTTAAACGATCTGAGCACCTTACGTTTGAACTGAGTATCAATGAAGCCCTCGACTTCCTTGCGAAGGTTGATCCCATTGATTACAAAGCGATACTTCATGTTCATAAGATCCTTTTCTGTGAGTTCTATCCTTGGGCCGGTCAGGATCGCTGCGAGCTCGTTCCAGGCCTCGCGGTTTTTAAAGGTTCGCCCGACAATCCTCGCCACACGGCATTTGAACATCCGAAAGGGATCAAACACGCCATTGATTATGCTTTGCAATTGGCTGCCAGACATGAGCGGTTTAAAAATAAACCGGGCGAAGTGATGGGACTTTTAGCGTTCGCACATCCTTTTCTTGATGGCAATGGTCGCACTATCTTATTGCTTTTTATGGAACTGTCATACCGTGCAGGTTTTACAATCGATTGGGCCAGAACAAATAAAGACGATTATTTGCAAGCGCTGAGCGCAGAGATTGAAAATCCGTCTCAAGGTCATCTTAACCGCTATCTGGCTCCCTTCATCGTGGACATTACGAGTCGAGACCAATGGGCGGAAATGATTGGCGGAATTAAAGGACTGGACGGTTTAGATAAAGAAAAGATCTCTTATGGCAGCCTGGATGACCCTGAAATTAAAAAAATATATACCACAAACCGCTATTACATCCCGGATGGTGATCTATCCAGCAACTAAGCGAGTCTCTAAATAACAAAAAGGCAGCGACCAAACGGCGCTGCCTTTTTCTTTACGAAGAACTTAACTCAACAACGTGAAAGCAATCATCCCGATAATTGCACCGGTGGTGCCGAGGATGGTTTCCATCATTGTCCAGGTCTTCAGCGTTTGCGCTTCGGTTGCGCCGGTAAAACGGCCATACAGCCAGAAACCGGCGTCATTCACGTGGCTCACCACAATTGAACCGCCCGCGATACAGATGGAGAGTGCCGCCATCTGCGCGCCGTTGAAGTGCAGTTGTTCGATAACCGGCATCACCAGGCCAACCGCGGTCAGACAGGCAACGGTGGCAGAACCCTGAATGATGCGCACCGCCGCCGCCAGCACGAAGCAGGTAATGGCGACAGGCAGGCCCATACCGGTCAGCGCTTCACCCAAAGCCGGGCCCACGCCTGAATCAACCAGCACTTGTTTGAACACACCGCCCGCACCGATCACCAGCAGAATAATGCCCGCCGGTTGCAGCGCGTGGCCGCAGATTTCCATCACGCGATCTTTCGGCATACCCTGGCGCATCGCCAGGCCGTAAATCGCCACCAGGCACGCCACGAGGATCGCAGTGAACGGATGACCGATAAACTCCAGCCAGTCGTACAGGCTGCTGCCTTCAGTAACGAAACGCGCAGCAATGGTCTTCATCCCGACCAGCACCAGCGGCAGCAGGATCAGCGACAAGCTGAACGTGAAGGACGGCATTTTGCCTTCACCAAGATGCGGCTCGCTCACGTCATCAGGAATATGCAGTTCGACATAACGGCTGATAAAGTTGCCCCACAGCGGACCAGCAATCAGCATGCCCGGAATAGCGGCGCACAGGCCAATCAGGATCATCCAGCCGAAATCAGCGTGCATCTGCGAAGCCAGCAGCATCGGCGCTGGCCCCGGCAGCAGAAACGCCGCCGCTGCCGCAACACCGGCAAACAGCGGAATCACCAGTTTCACCAGGTTGGTGCCCGTATGGCGCGCCATTGAGAAAGCAACGCTGATCAGCAGCACAATCGCCACTTCAAAGAACAGCGGTAATGCGCAAATCAGCCCGGCCAGACCAATGGCATAATGCGCGCGGCTGTGGCCGAAAGATCTCAGCATTTTGACGGCGATTTGGTCCACCGCCCCGGTTTCATGCAGGATTTTGCCGAACATTGCGCCAAGCGCGACCACAATCGCCAGAAAGCCGAGCGTTCCACCCATCCCTTTTTCCATAGTCTGCGCGATTTTAATCAGCGGCATACCGGAAAAGAGCCCTGCACCAATAGAAACCACCATCAAAGCGACGAAAGCGTGCATACGCGCTTTCATCACTAAAAACAGCAGCAACAACACGGAGCCGACTGCTGTTAAAACCAGTGTTAATGTACTCACTGCACATTGCCTTTGTTAATAATCTCAATGGTGCTGGCAACAACACCTTCCAGCGGCTGGTCGATATCAACAACCAGAACATCGCGCTCGTCTGCACCCGGCTCTTCAAGAGTGTCAAACTGCGTGACCAGCATCTGCGTTTTAAAGAAGTGGCCTTTACGCGCCTTCAGACGGCTTTCGATAACATCGAAATCCCCTTTCATATAGATGAAGGAGAGATTCGGGTTACCGTCGCGCAGCAGGTCGCGATAGTGCTTTTTCAGCGCCGAGCACACAATCAGCGACACTTTATTGGTGCGCTGCATGGCGAAAGCGGCATCGTTCAGCGCCTGCAACCACGGTTTGCGGTCGTCGTCGTTGAGCGGTTCGCCGGAGGCCATTTTCATGATATTGCTGCGCGGATGGAGGAAATCGCCATCGAGAAACGCGGCATGTAACTGATGCGCCACTTCGCTGGCGACAGCAGATTTACCGCTGCCTGAAACGCCCATCAGGACATAAATGTGGTGATCAAAGTTCGTCGTGCTCAAGGGTAGCCCCCACAAAGTGCAAGAGTGAATTGTTACGGGTAACTGTTATCGGTAACATTGTCCTGCCGGGGTCTGGGAGAAGCAATATCCATTCGTGCCAGAGATAAATAAGTGTGAGCTACTTCAAATTTGTCAGACTAAATAGATCCACCTGGTGACAATGTGAAACCTAAATCTAACATTTTCGGCGTAACTGCTTCACCGCGAATGCGCGCCAGTAAGCGCTCTGCGCCAATGCGCCCCATGCGCTCACGTGGCGTCAGGACGCTCGCCAGACGCGGCTCCATCACCTGGCCGATATCGTGACCGTGGAACCCGGCAATCGCCATATCTTCCGGGATCCGCAACCCCAGACGCTGGCACTCGAACGCGGCGCCGACGGCAAGGTCATCGTTGGTACAGAAAATCCCGTCCAGTTGCGGGTACTCGCGGCGCGCCTGACGCATCAGTTCTATCCCTGATGTATAAGAGGATGACTGCTCCATCATGACGCTATACGGCGTCAGCCCGGCATCCAGCATCGCCTGCTCGTAACCCTTCTGTTTGATGATAGTACGTTCGTCCAGACGTGCGCCGAGATACGCCACGCGCCGGTGGCCGCGTGCGAGAATGGCGGCGGTCATTTGCCGCGCGGCTTCGAAGTTGTCAAAACCCACCGCGATATCAATGCACGGCGAGCGGCTGTCCATCAGCTCCACTACCGGAATACCGGCAACCTGAATCATCTTCAGCGTGCGCGCGGTGTGTTTGCGTTCGGTGAGGATCAGCCCGTCGATATTCCACGAAAGCATCGATTCCAGACGCTCCTCTTCCATCTCCGGTTTATAACCGTAGTGGGCAAGCATCGTCTGATAGCCGTGCGCATCAGTCACGCTTTCAATACCGCGTAACACTTCAGCGAAAACCTGGTTGGTCAAAGAGGGAAGCAGAACGCCAACAGCCCGGCTGGTGGCATTGGAGAGAATATCGGGAGCGCGATTGGGGATATAACCCAGTTCATCAAGCGCAGCGGCGATTTTGCCACGTAATGCCTCGGAAACCTGCTCCGGGTTACGTAAGAAACGGCTGACCGTCATTTTGGTCACACCAACGCGATCGGCCACATCCTGAAGTACGGGTCTTTTCTTTTTCATCGTCCTGACATTTTTATCTGAGTGAGAGTTTTTCAGTTTATCACGGACAATGCGCAACCTTCCGGTAATAACCGAAAGGTTGCGTTATTTATTCAACTAAATCAGATCAAACCGGCGGCAGATCGAACAGCAGAATTTCACTGTCGCTATCGGCATGAACCGAAATAGCCTGCTCGTCCCAGATGGCCAGACCATCGCTGGTGGTCGCTTTAGTGCCGTTAATGGTCACGCTGCCTTTCACCACCTGGATCCAGACGCGGCGTTCAGCGGCAATCTGATGGACAGACTGCTCATCTTTCAACAGCGCCCAGCGGTAGAGCTCCATATCCTGATTCACTTTCAGCGAACCGTCGCGGGCATCCGGCGAAAGCACAAGCTGTTTGCCCTGCAGGGCGTCGAAGCGGCGCTGTTCGTAACGCGGCGTGATACCTGTTTTTTCCGGAATGATCCAGATCTGGTACAAACGCAGACGCTCGGTGTCGCTCGGGTTGTACTCAGAGTGACGCACCCCGGTACCGGCGCTCATAATCTGGAATTCACCGGCGGGAACCTGCTCTTTATTGCCCATGCTGTCCTGGTGTTCAACTGCGCCTTCCAGCACGTAGGTCAGGATTTCCATGTCTTTGTGCGGATGCGTGCCAAACCCCTGGCCCGGATCGATCACGTCGTCGTTAATCACGCGAAGAGCCGAGAAACCCATGAAATTCGGATCGTAATAGTCGGCAAAAGAGAAGCTATGCCAGGAATCCAGCCAACCATGATTTGCGTGGCCGCGGTCGTTTGCTTTACGTAAATAGATCATCTTTTTTACCCCCGTATGTTTTCGATGGGGTAAGTGTGGACGCAAACGTCAGGCAATCATAGAGGGTGAAAATTGACTCCTCTGTTCAAAAAAAATGAACAATCACAGAGGAGCCATTTATACTTATTTCGCGAGGGTTATCGTGGCTGGTGAGGCCTGTTCAAAGGCGCGTTCGAGCAGTTCAAGGTTGGTGAGAACTTCAGATTCCTTGACATAATTTGGCGCCCCGGTTGTCAGCGTCTGATAGAGCGCGTCATAGACGCGGCCATAGTCACCGGTTTCCGGCCTAACCTCTTCGCGCACCGTTTCGCCCGCCGCATTCACATACTCCAGAATGCCGATACTGTCGTCAGCGGCAAAGCCCGGTTCACCCGGCATGATATTGGCTTTCAGGCTGGTTTCCTGCTGATCGATACCGTATTTGATAAACGACCCTTTCGTGCCATGCACAATAAATTTCGGGTAATCGATTTTAACCAGATGGCTGGTTTTCACGATGGCTTTTAAATCGCCGTAAAAGAGCTGAGCTTCAAAGGTATCGTCCGGATTGGCTTTGTTGCGCAGGCTGCGAATATCGTAGGCCGCATGATCGGGGCGGCCGAACAGCGAGATAATCTGGTCCATGGTATGCACGCCGAGGCCATAAAATGAGCCATCCTGCGGCAATCCAGGTTTGGTTTCCGCCACCGGGCGGTAATAGTCAAAGTGGCTTTCAATTTCAACAATATTGCCGAGCTTACCGCTTTCGATCGCTTTTTTAGCGGTCAGGAAGCAGGAGTCAAAGCGGCGGTTCTGGTACGGCGAAACCGTCAGACCTTTGCTTTTCGCCAGTTCAAACAGCGTGATCGCTTCCGCCATCGTCGGAGTAAACGGCTTCTCCACCAGCACGTTTTTCCCCGCTTCCAGCGCGCGCTTCGCATAGTCGAAATGGCTGTCGGCGTGAGTACAGACAATCACCAGTTTTACCTGCGGATCGAGCAGGATGTCGTCCAGATCGCTGGTGAAATGAATATGTTGATACGCGGGATGTTGCTCTTCCGGTTTGGCATGGCGGCGAAAGATGTGCGCCACTTTCCAGCTCGCTTTACGGTTGAGAACATAAGGAAGATGATAACGGGTCGTGCTTTTGCCAAACCCGATAAATGCGCAATGTAGAGTCATGATCCAGTCCTTGTTGAGGTGACTGTCACTACCATAGCGCAACTTCGAAAGCCGTGTCCCTCGCCCTTTTCTCAAAAGGCAGCCGTGAAGCGGGCACCACCGGCAAATGACAGGCAAAAAAAAGCCAGCACGCGGCTGGCTAAGAAATACTGGAAGCAATGTGAGCAATGTCGTGCTTTCAGGATTACCGCAACGGTTTCCCTGAATGCATGGCAATAATAATCATTATCATTCGCACTTGTCTACCCCTTTTTGCAAAAAATGGCAGTTGACGCTTTTTAGGAAAGCCCGGAAGGTAGGGGTAAACCTAACCAAACGGAGAAGCAGGATGAGTGAGATAGTGATACGCCATGCCGAAGCGCGCGATGCCGAAGATTTACGTCAGTTCTATGCGCTACCTGAGGTGTATCACAACCTGCTACAGCTACCGCATCCGCCTGCCGAACTCTGGCAAGATCGCCTGAAACCACAGCCTGGACGCCGTCAACTGGTCGCCTGCATTGATAATCAACTGGCCGGAAACCTGACGCTGATGGTGGAACAAAACCCGCGCCGCAGCCACGTTGCCACCTTTGGCATGGCGGTTTCGTCGGCGTTTCATAACCGTGGCGTCGCCAGCGCGCTGATGCGCGAAATGATCAACCTGTGCGACAACTGGCTGCGCATCGACAGAATTGAGCTAACCGTGTTTGTCGATAATGCCCCGGCGCTGGCGGTGTACCGCAAATTCGGCTTTGAAATTGAAGGCACCGGAAAACGTTATGCGCTGCGTAACGGTGAGTTTGTCGATTCGTACTTTATGGCGCGCATGAAAGCCTAAGCCATTCCCTCTCCCCTGCGGGAGAGGGAAAACATTCAATATCCGGCCGTTAAATCATCCATCGAGCGCGGGTCCGACGCGCCATATAGCGTACCGTCCGGCGCCACCATAATGCTCTGCGTGCTGCCCATCGCCTCCTTCACCGCCACTTTTTGCCCTTTCTGTTCCAGCAGTTTCAGCGTATCCGGGCTAAAGCCTTTTTCGACGCGCAGCTCATCCGGCAACCATTGATGGTGGAAGCGCGGTGCGTTGGTGGCTTCCGCGACGTTCATCCCGAAGTCGATGGAATTCACCACCATTTGCAGCACCGTGGTAATAATCCGGCTGCCGCCAGGGCTGCCGGTCACCAGCCACGTTTTACCGTCTTTCAGCACAATGGTTGGCGACATCGACGACAGCGGCCGTTTGCCCGGCCCAACCGCGTTCGCATCGCCGCCTACCAGGCCATACACGTTTGGCACGCCGGGTTTGGCGGAGAAGTCATCCATTTCGTTGTTCATCAGGATGCCGGTATTGCCAGCCACAATTCCAGTGCCAAAAACCGTATTCAGCGTATAGGTGACGGCCACCGCCGTGCCCTCTTTATCCACCACCGAATAGTGCGTGGTTTGGTTGCTCTCGTAGGGTTCGAGCTTGCCGGGGCGGATCTGGCTGGAAGGACGGGCTTTATTGAGATCAATCTGCGCGGCAATCGATTTGGCATACGCTTTGTTGGTCAGAGCCTGCCACGGTACTTTGACGAAGTCCGGATCGCCGAGGTATTCGGAGCGGTCGGCGTAGGCGTATTTCTCCGCTTCGGTCATCACCTGCATGGCATTGGCGCTGCCAAAGCCATATTTCGCCAGATCGAAGTTCTCCAGAATATTGAGGATCTCGACGATATGAATCCCCCCGGAAGAGGGCGGCGGCATGGAGTAGACCTAGTAACCGCGATAGTCGCCGCTGATCGGCGTGCGCTCCACGGCTTTGTAATTGGCTAAATCTTCTTTGGTGATAAGCCCGCCGTTTTTGCTCATCTGCTGGGCGATTTGCTCAGCGATAGCGCCTTTGTAGAAGGCGTCCGGCCCTTTTTCCGCAATCATCTCCAGGCTTCTGGCCAGATTGCTCTGCACCAGTTTGTCGCCCTTTTTCAGCGGCTCGCCATCCTTCCAGAAGATCGCTTTACTGTTTTCATGATTTGGCAGCACTTCACTGCCGTAGGTTTTCAGATCGTTCGCCAGCGCATCGTTGACCACAAAGCCCTGCTTCGCCAGTTTAATGGCAGGCTGCACCACTTTCTTCAGCGGCAGCGTACCGTACTTTTCCAGCGCCATTGAGAAACCCGCCACCGTGCCGGGCGTCCCGGATGCCAGATGCGAGGTCAGGGATTTTTTGCTGTCCGGGTTACCTTGATCGTCAAGGAACATATCGCGCGTGGCGGCGGCTGGCGCCATTTCCCGGAAATCGATCGCCGTGACGTTCCCCTCTTTGGTACGAATCAACATAAAACCGCCGCCGCCGAGGTTACCGGCCTGCGGGTGCGTGACCGCCAGCGCATAACCCACCGCAACGGCCGCATCAACGGCATTTCCCCCCTGCTTCAGAATATCGACGCCGACGCGCGTCGCGGCTTCATCCACCGAAGCCACCATGCCTTGCTTCGCCACAACCGGGTGGAAAACATCGGCTTCAACGCCGTACGAGACCGGCGGCGGCGCGGTCGCCTGCCCTTCTGGCGGCGCAGCCGCAACGCTAAAACATCCTCCCGCTGTCAGCGCGGCAATCAGCACCCAACGCGCAAACTTCTGTTTCATCATCGTCGTTACTCCCAAGTAAGGGGCTACAGTTCCCGCTTAAGCCTGGTTCACAACTCTTAAAAGATCATTTTCATGAATGAAAGCAAGTAAACTAAAAGGAAGCCTCAACAGGAGGGAACAACAATGAAACATTTACTGATTCTGGCGGCTCTGCTGCCTTTTAGCGCCTTTGCACAGCCACAGCCGCTAAACCCGACGAATAACCCAAACCAGCCGGGGTATGTGATCCCCAGCCAGCAGCGGATGCAGACGCAGATGCTCAACCAACAGCAGCAACAGCAGGGAATGTTGAGGCAGCAGCAGCAGACGCAAAGCCGCCTGCAACAGCAAAATCTGCAAACGCAAATGGATAACAACTCACAGCGGATTAAACAGGCGCAGCCTGGCGCGCTTAACCAGGGCCAGCAGGTGCTGCCAAATACCGGTAGCGGAATGTTAAGCGGCGGAACGAATTCTGGCGGGATGACGACGCAGCAGCACATGCTGCCGCAGAATCAAAACGGCAGCCTGCTGCAAAGCACGCCGCCGTCGACAACCTCTCAATAACGGAAGTTCGGCCCGATATCGTCGATTTTATCGGTGCAGATGCTGTCCACGCCCCAGCGCAACAGCTCGGCAGCGCGCGCGGGTTGGTTTACGGTGTAAACCAGAATGCGTAAGCCCGCGTCGCGCAGCATGCGCACCCGCGCTTCATCCAGCAGTTTGTGATTGAGATGGATGGAGACGCACCCGAGGCGCGTGGTCAGTTCCTGCCAGTCATCGCGCCACTCATCAAGCAACAGGCCGCGCGGCAGTTCCGGCGCGGCTTGTTGGGCGGCTTCCAGTGCGTCAATTTCAAACGAAGAGAGCAGCGGCGCGGTCATACCTGCCCACAGTTCGCGGGCGGCCAGCGCCACCACTTTGCCGGTCAGCGGACCGGTGCCGGTGGTGGGTTTGATTTCGATATTCGCCATCATGCCGTGCTGGCGGCAACGTTCCGCCACCTGCGAAAGCAGCGGTAGCGGCTCGCCTTTGAATTCGCCGCTAAACCAGCTGCCGGCATCCACTTTCAGCAAATCATTCCACGCCAGTTCGCCCGCCACGCCCCAGCCATTGCTGGTGCGCTCAAGGTTGTCGTCATGCAGCAGGAAAATTTCGCCATCTTTCGACAATTTGGCGTCGAACTCAATCATGGTATGCCCGTAACCCGCGCCAACGTCGATTGCCGCCAGCGTGTTTTCCGGTGCCAGTTTCCCGCCGCCGCGATGGGCGACAATGTGGGGATAAGGCCAGTTACTCATACGCGTTGTCCTGTTTCACCATCAAATAAGTGCAGGTGATTTTCCGGCAGATGCAGCCACAACGTGCTGCCCGCCGCCGGGCGTTCGTGATGCGATAAGCGAACCACCAGCTTCTGCTCGCCCCAGCGGCCGTGCGCCAGGTTGTCTGCGCCGAGCATCTCCAGCGTCTCCATCACCAGCGGAACGCCACCTTCGGCCTGTGAGCTTAGCGCAATATGTTCCGGGCGGATACCCAGCGTCATTTTGCGCCCGGCGTAGCCGCGGTAGTACCAGTTGATCGGCAGCGCCATACCGCTTCCCAGATCAAAATGAGTGCCCTCGCTATTGATGCGGCCCTCCAGCAGGTTCATCGCCGGGCTACCGATAAAGCTCGCCACAAAACGGCTGGCGGGTTTTTCATACACTTCCACCGGCGTACCGATTTGTTCAGCCACGCCTTTATTCATCACCAGCACGCGTTGCGCCAACGTCATCGCTTCAACCTGATCGTGCGTGACATACAGCGAAGTGGTGTTCAGGCGGCGATGCAGTTGTTGTAACTCCAGACGCATCTGCACGCGCAATTTAGCATCCAAGTTCGACAACGGTTCATCAAAGAGAAACACCGCCGGATCGCGCACAATGGCGCGGCCCATCGCCACACGCTGTCGCTGGCCGCCGGACAACTCGCGCGGACGGCGCTTCAACAAACCATCCAGCTCAAGAATGCGCGCGGCTTCCGCCACCCGACTGGCAATGTGCGCTTTGCCCATACCGCGGATTTTCAGCCCCCACGCCATGTTCTCTTCCACGCTCATATGCGGGTAGAGCGCATAGTTCTGGAACACCATCGCAATACCGCGATCTTTCGGCTCCTTTTCGGTCACGCGCTGGGTGTCGATCCAGATATCGCCGCTGGAGACGCGCTCCAGCCCGGCAACCATACGCAGCAACGTTGATTTCCCGCAGCCCGACGGGCCAACCATCACGATAAATTCACCGTCCGCGACGTCCAGCGTCAGCGGTTGAATTACCTGCGTTTTGCCGCTGTCCCAGCTTTTGGTTACAGCCTGTAATTTTAAACCTGCCATCTTATTTCTCACTGTCCACTAAACCACGCACAAACGCGCGCTGCATGGCTAAAACGATAACGACCGGGGGGATCAACGTCAGCAGCATCGCCGCCATCACCTGGTTCCATTGCGTGGTGCCTTCACCGCTGGCAATCATGCCTTTTACGCCCGCGACGGCGGTGCCGAGGTTGACGTCGTTGATAATCAGCAGCGGCCACAAATACTGGTTCCAGCCGTAGATAAAGGTGATCACGAACAGCGCAGCCAGGTTGGTTTTGGAAAGCGGCAGCACAATGTCGCGGAAAAAGCGCATTGGCGAGGCGCCATCAATGCGCGCGGCTTCCAGCAGCTCATCCGGCAGGGTCATAAAGAACTGGCGGAACAGGAATGTTGCGGTGGCCGACGCCATTAGCGGCAACGTCAGACCGGTGTAGCTGTCGAGCATCTTCAGGTTGGCGATCACTTCCACCGTCGGGAAAATACGCACCTCGACCGGCAGCATTAAAGTGATGAAAATCATCCAGAAGAAGAGGTTACGCAGCGGAAAGCGGAACCAGACGATAGCGAAAGCCGACAGCATCGACACCGTAATTTTGCCCACCGTGATCGCCAGCGCCATGATGAAGCTGTTGGTCAGCATCAGCCAGAATGGCGCGCTGTTTACGCCGACGCCGTTCATCCAGATGTTGCGCAGGTTTTCCCACAGGTGAGTCCCGGGAATTAAGGTCATCGGCGTGTCATAGACGGCGTTGATATCCAGCGTTGCGGTCACGAAGGCGACATACAGCGGAAACAGCACCACGACGACACCGAGAATAAGCATGATATGGCTGAACAGCGCCAGTCCGGGGCGATTCTCAATCATTGGTAGCGCACCTTACGTTCAACATAGCGAAACTGGATAACCGTCAGCACAATTACCAGCACCATCAGCACCACCGACTGCGCCGCCGAAGCAGAAAGATCCAGGCCGACAAACCCTTCGCGGTAGATCTTATAAATCAACGTCGTGGTTGCCTGTACCGGGCCGCCAGCGGTCGCGGCATCAATCACCGGAAAGGTATCGAAGAAGGCGTAAACGAGGTTCACCACCAGCAGGAAGAAACTGACCGGCGCGATAAGCGGCAGCGACAGTTTGAAGAAGCGGCGAACCGGCCCGGCGCCATCAATAGCCGCCGCCTCGACCAGCGAGCGGGGAATCGATTGCAGCGCAGCGAAAAAGAACAGGAAGTTGTAGCTGATCTGCTGCCACACCGAGGTGAAAACCACCAGAAACATCGCCTGGCCGCTGTTTTGCGCGTGGTTCCAGTTGTAGCCGAACTGTTCCAGAAAATGGGTAATCAACCCGCGCCCGGGGTTAAACAGGAAGATCCACAGTACGGCGGCAACGGCTGGCGCAACCGCATAAGGCAGCAGCATCAGCGTCTGGTAGATACGGCTGCCGCGCACCACGTTGTCCACCAGCGCAGCAAAAAACAGCGAAACAAACAGGCCGCTAAAGGTAACCAGCGCGCTAAAACGCATCGTGGTCCAGAAAGAATCCAGATAGTAGCCGTCATGAAACAGCGCGATAAAGTTGTCCAGCCCGACAAACTGGCTGGAAAGCCCGAACGGATCCACGCTTTGTACCGAGTACCACAACGCTTCGCCCGCAGGCCAGATAAAGAAAATAATGGTGATGACCAGTTGCGGGGCAACCAGCAGATAGGGCAACCAGCGCGAGCGGAACACCGGACGGGATGATGACATTGCGATTTGCTTCCTGAACAATGCCGGGCGGCGGCTACGCCTTACCCGGCCTACATGGGGCACATCGTAGGCCCGGTAAGCGCAGCGCCACCGGGCATTTCAGTGATTACGATTTCGTCGACTGCTCAAAGCGGCGCAACAGTTGGTTACCACGCTCAACGGCAGAATCCAGCGCCTGTTGCGGGGTTTTCTTACCGGTCCACACGCTTTCCAGTTCTTCATCGACAACACTGCGGATCTGCGGCATGTTGCCCAGACGCAGACCTTTGGTGAAGGCCAACGGCGGCTTGTTCAGCATCTGACGCGTGGCGATATCGGCACCCGGGTTTTTGTCATAGAAGCCCTGCTTGCGGGTCAAATCGTAAGCGGCAGTGGTGATCGGCAGGTAACCGGTTTTCTGGTGCCATTCGGCAGCAATTTCCGGTTTCGCCAGGAAGTCGAGGAACTGCGCCACGCCTTTGTAGGTCGCGTTATCTTTGCCCTGCATCACCCACAGGCTGGCTCCGCCAATGATGGCGTTCTGCGGCGCGCCTTTCACGTCAGCGTCGTAAGGCATCATGCCCACGCCGTAGTTGAATTTGGCGTAGTGACGAATATCCGCTAGTGAACCGGAAGAGGCCGTGGTAATGGCGCAATCACCGTTGTAGAACTTCTCGGTAGATTCGTCTTTACGCCCGAAGTAGCTGAAATCGCCCTTCTTGTTCATCTCTTCCAGCATGGCGATATGTTTCACCTGCTCCGGCTTGTTGAACTCCAGCACCGCATCAGTACCGTCGAAGCCGTTATTTTTGGTCGCCACCGGCAGACCGTGCCAGGCGCTGAAGTTTTCAATCTGGATCCAGCCCTGCCAGCCGCTGGCATAACCGCATTTCATCCCGGCCGCTTTCAGCTTCGCGGTGTAAGCGGCCAGATCCTGCCAGGTTTTCGGCGGCTGCTCCGGATCTAAACCGGCTTTTTTGAAGGCGTCTTTGTTGTAGTACAGCACCGGCGTGGAGCTGTTAAACGGCTGAGAAAGCAGATGGCCGGATTTAGAATCGGTGTAATAACCGGAAACGGTTGGCACGAACTGGCTTTCATCAAAGTTGATACCGGCGTCTTTAAACACCTGATACACCGGTTTGATCGCTTTGGACGCCATCATGGTGGCGGTGCCCACTTCATAGACCTGCAAAATGGCAGGCGCGTTACCGGTACGGAACGCAGCGATACCTGCGCTCAGGCTCTGCTCATAGTTGCCTTTGTAAACCGGAACAATTTTGTAATCCGGGTGTGTTTCATTGAAACGTTGCGCCAGGGAGTCAACTTCTTTACCCAACTCCCCTTCCATCGAATGCCAGAACGGAATGGTGGTAGCAGCCATAGCGTTGCCTGCAAAAACTAACCCCATAGCCAGACCCAAAGCTGTATGCCGTAACGTTGTCATTGTGATCTCTCTTGTTATGCGGGATGCGCGATATCACGCGTTTTTATGCTCGCGAGGTAACATGACACGCTCGAATTACAGAAAAATAACCTTTTAATTACAATCAGATGACAGCCAAGCGTCAGGGAAATGTCGTTAAGATGATGATCAGGTGAAGGAAAAATGGCACTGGCGGAATGGGAAAAGAGCCCCCAGCCAGGCCGGGAACCCCTTCAGCGGCGGCCCACATTCATTATCAGAAACGGCTTTTTTTCAGCGCCAGCAGATACAACATATTTTTTATGATCACGGCGCTGATCATGAAAAGCCCCATCAACGTAAACATCTGAAGCAGGTTCAGGGGCAACACCAGCCTGCAACCGATGGCGACGCCGAGAGCAGAATCAGCCTGATCGAGAAAGATAAACGCACATTTATGCCGTGATGGCAGCGTTCCCGGCGCGATGCGCAAATACCTTTTGAGCGCAGAGTTAGGCAGCTCCGCCAGCATATACCCTAACCCTGTCGCCATTCCCACCTGCAGGCTGATGGCTGTATCGCCCAACACGCTGTTAAGGCACAGCGGCGCAACCAGCGAACTGACAGCGGGCACGAAGAGAAAACCGCGCCAGGTTTTATTGCGCCCAAATCCACGTTCATACACCGGAACGGCCAGCCCCGGCAGAATATTGCGCGTAACAATCACCATATGCAGGCATCCGGCAATCACAATCGGCAGCAGCAACAACCATAGCCGGGGTAGCGAATCAACCATCCACGCCCCCCAGATGCAGCAGACCGAAAAGCGCGACACCGCCGAAGCACAAACCAACGATCGCTTTGAGTGAAGAGAATTTGAAAAACGGGCGATCGAGGATCATGGCGAAACTGAAGAGCGCCAGCGCCAGGCTCAGCAGCAGTGCGCTGATGACGTCGGAAACAAGCAGAGTGAGGACTTTCCAGCCGCCCAGAATAAACAGGCTCCAGAACACGGGCATTCCCCGATAGGCCAGCGCGCGGTTATGGGTAATATTGCCGGATTCATTAAAGCGCGACAGACGGATGCTCCCGCAAACGATCATCAGCATGCTGAACAGCGACCAGCCACCGCGATAGCCGCTCAGGTAAAACAGCAGCGCCGGGGCGATTAAATAGAGCAGCATGTCGCAAAAACCATCAAGATAGCGGCCAAACGCGCGTTCGCAGCCAA
This sequence comes from Kosakonia sacchari, assembly GCA_900109485.1. GTDB lineage: Bacteria > Pseudomonadota > Gammaproteobacteria > Enterobacterales > Enterobacteriaceae > Kosakonia > Kosakonia sacchari_B. Next base: position 109,815 of record FOAY01000004.1, read on the forward strand.
AATAGCGGGCCACTTTGCCATCCAGCGCGTCCGCCAGCATCGCCAGAAAAAGCAGGCTCATACTCAGCCAGGCGTGCCCGGAAAGCGCAGCATACAGGGCGCATAGCGTGATACCTGCGCCAGTCAGCGTGACATAATCCGGCAGTGAGAGACGAACAAGGAACAACGGCTTCATCACGGTGCTCCCTGCAATAACGGCGTCAGTTTTCCCTGGACGCGCATTTTGCGCAGGCAACCGCGATCCACCCGGCTGTGGTGTCGCGGGTCCATGGGGAAGTGCGGCGCATGGTAAAACCGAATATTTTCGCCAGGCAGCAACGCCTTCGCCAGCGTGGCGGCGGCCTGATAACTTTGCGGGTTTTGCAGCACCACCGCGATTTCACCTTCTGCGCCCTGTATCAGCGCGCTTAAGCCGACGCCGGGTAAATCGTTAAGCATTTTTTCAACGGTGAAAGGAGAAATGCGCAAACCGGTTCGGCTTCGCACCTCATCTTTTATCCTGCCCGTTAGCCAGATGCGTCCGCTGGCGTCAAGAAAGCCGCTGTCGCCGGTGCTGTGCCAGAGCCGCCCTTCGCGATCGCGGATTTTATGCTGGTAGTTCGCCTCCGGGTTATTGAGGTAGCGCTCCAGCACCTGCGGGCCGCTGACGATGATTTCCCCGATCTCCCCGTCAGGCACTGGCACGTTCTCCTGCGGCGAGGAAGGCGACGGGCAGCGGATGATAACGCGCGTCTCTTTTCCCGGCGCGCCGACAAGGTATCCCGGCTGCTGCTCCCACTGTTCCAGCAACGTCACCATGTCGATATAGCTTACCGGCTCCGCTTCCGTTGAGCCGTAGTTCACACCGCAGTGGGCAAAAGGAAAGTGACGCAGACAGGCAAGCAGCAGCGCTTTGTTAACCGGCGCGCCGCCAATCACCAGCCGTTGAACGGAGGGGAAAACGCAGCCCAGCTCGCGGGCGCACGCCAAAATCTGCGCGATCCACGCCGGTGAAGCGCTCAGCCGGGTCAGGCCGTAGCGATTAATGCGCAGCACAATTTGCGGGGCGTCGATAAGGCCGTCTTTTCCCGGCGGCGTCACGAGATGGCTGCAACCCGCGCCGTAGTGGCTGAACAACGTCAGTACCGGGAAAGAGCTCATGTCATTCTGCTGCATCTCCGGGAAGTAGTCGGCCAGCGCGCGGCTTTGCGCCAGCAGCGAACGGTGCGAACGGATAACACCTTTCGGCATACCGGTGGAGCCAGAGGTGAAGGTGATCAGGGCGGTATCGTCAGAATTCACCGGCGTGACGCGAAACTCAGCGCTGTCGTTTGATGTCTGGCTCTTGCCTGCCTCCGGCAGATACGCCATGCCGCGCCGTTTGCTGTCGACGCTAAAACGGCGGATCCGCCACAGTTCCGGCAGCAGGAACCATCTCTTCGCCATTCCATCCGCCACCACCATTGCCGTCAGCCGCGCCTGCATCAGGCAGTGGCGAAGCTGTTTAATGGTGAAGCCTTTTTCCAGCAGTACCGGAACAATACCGGCGCCGAGCATGGCGTAGAACAAGCGATAAAAATCGGGGCCGGGAGAAAGCAGTAACAGTACGCGCGCGCCTTGCGTTAACCCGGCGTTTGCCATCCAGCGCTGAAATTCACCCGCCTGCGAAAATAACTGCCTGTAACTCACGGTAGCCGGGTTGTCATCAGCCAGCGCATAACGGATTGCGGGCAGTTCCGGCGAGTTGACCGCGTGAACGGCCAGGTATTCACAATAATTCATCCACAATATCCCTGTGAAAAAGTCCGTAATGGTGAAGCGTTCTGTTCGGGCTACAACATGCCCGTAGCGCCGTCTGCGTCGTCGGCCCAACCCGGTTCAGCAGCGCGCTGCCGAGATGGGTGTAGCCCGAACCGAAGCCGGTGAGAAAATGGCGGATCAACATGGCGTACAGCGGCGAGCGCCGATATGGCGAAGCGATCATGATGGTCTTAAAGATCCCGGTCTGGCGCTCCGGCAGCGCCAGATTGAACAGCAGACCGGCAATGTCGCCCTGCGGGCCGAAGGCAATGCAGGAGGCTGGCGCGTTACAGAACGGTTGAATCGTCTGCGCGTTAAAATGCCAGTCGAACAACGCTTCGCTGCAAGGCGTCCAGCCGACGTTGTTACTGAATGCATGCGTTACGACGTGCCACAGCGCGTGCTTGTGAGCTTCCCATAATGCGGGTGTCAGCGCTTGCAGGGTAAAGTCTTCGCTGCGCCAGCGGCCTGTCGTCTGCGTGGGAAGTTCCAGCCTCAGCGCGGTTGCAGCATCATCAAAAATGGACAAATACCCAGCCAGCTGGCTAAAGCCCAACTGCGCCAGAATCTGTTGATACCACGGAGGATTAAACGGCTCGCCGGGAAAAGGCGGGCACGATGGTGTATCGAGCCGCAGCCTGAATTTGCCCAGCGTGGAGAAATGGATCGGCCCGACAAGCCGCGTCGCGCCCTGCGCACGCGCCCAACGCGCCAGCGCAGCGAACAGCCGTTGACTGGGCACCAGAGCGTTGATGGTTTCCCAATAACCGAACTGCACAACGGTTTCCCCGGTCGTTAATCGCGTGGCGAACCCGGCCAGCCGCGCTTCGCCGGGAATATAACCGCACCACGCCGTTCCCTGGCGGAACCAGGGATTAAGCGCGCTGAATTGCCGCGCCAGCGCCTTGCTGTCTTCGCCCGGCCACCAGCGGGAATCTGCGTAAACGTGATGAGGTATCGCCAAAAAGTCGCTGTCCAGCGTATCGCCCGGCGTCCATTGCTGCTCAATCATCGGCTTAATCATGCGCGGGCTCCATCGGTTTAAACAGCCGTGCGATGCTGCCGCTGGTGCCGTCCATGACGATGGTTTCGCCATCCTGCAACCGTTGGGTGACTTTTGGTACGCCAACAATGGCAGGGATCCCCATCTCTCTGGCCACAATGGCGGAGTGAGAGAGCATCGAGCCGCGCTCAACAATCAGCCCGCTCAGCCCAGGAAACAGCGGCGCCCAGCCGGGATCGGTACGCACGGTGCAGAGGATTTTTCCGCTCAGGTCGTCGGCATTCTCCGGGGAAAACACCACTCTGACTTTTGCCTGCACCTTGCCGGGATAACACCCCGTGCCCTTCAGCTCGGCCTCATCGGTGGTCACACGTTTTTCCGCATAGGGGTAACGGCAGGACTGTTGCTGAAACAACGTTTGGGTGATGAAAAAGTGGTGCGCGGGCTCTTCTTGCTCGCGGTAACTTTCATATTCCGCGCGGCGTTGTTCAATCAGCGGGCCTAAGCAGGTCTGTATCGCCGTGCCTTCTTGCGCCTGATAAATTTCCTCGCGGGTGAGCCAAAAAATATCGCGCTGGCTGGCAATCACACCCTCCAGCGCCAGTTGCTGCCCAAGCTGCAGGTAAATATCGCGGTACAACGCAAATAACCGGGTGCGGGTGAAACGCATGGTTTCACGATTGCGGATCGCTTTGCGCAGCGTTTTAAGGTGGCGCTTAAACCGTGCCAGCGTCGATTTGCCGCCCTGTTCCAGCAAATAGTTAAAGATTTGCCCGGCGGCCTGCGCGTTGCCTTTCGCCTTTGTCGCAGTGTTTTCGCTATTCAGGTAATTACGCAGGACGGTAAACAGCCAGGCGGGATCTTGTCGCAAGGTCATGCTCTCCAGCTTCAGCTCACCGGCAGTGCGATCACCGTAAAGATTAATGTAATCAATGCACTGCTGATAGAACGCAGGATCGAGAGCCTTTAATCGCGGCAGCAGATGCGCACCGCTGTCGTGGAGAATCTTTTCCATTAACGCCGGGCGCGCACGCGCGTACTGGCTCATCGCCAGCAGCTTTCTCGTCGGTTCAGTGCTAATCAGCACAGTATCATCCGTAAGCAGTTCCGCACTGATACGTGCGCTTTCCTCAGGCCAGAATTTCTTCAGCACCCGCGCTACCTTGCCGTTATAGCGGGCAACATAGAAATCATTAATGATCGGCGCAGTCCAGCGCTCCAGCACCTCCCGATCGAGGTATTTCAGCAGCCGGATAAGTTCGTAAGGCGATTTGGTGTGCAGGTTATCGCGATCGACCTGCGCCTGCGCCTGCTCATAACGTTTGAGAAATTGGCGGATTCGGGGAGCCAGCGTGAGTTGCGCATACTGCACGCGCACCGCCATGCGCAGCATCGCCGGCGCACCGACGATTTTTTCGCGCAGAGAGAGTTGCTTGTCCTGCACAATATCGACGGGATCTTCCAGCCCCATCATCGCTTCCATGTCGCTTTTATTCATATTGAACAGCGGCAACAGCAGCAACGCGCGATACCAGTTCTGAATGTTGTAATAAATCCGCCCTCTGACGAGGCTGAGCATGTTATCGGTGATGGGTTTCCGGGCGTTGCTCTCTTTGGCTGAGCAACCGACCAGCCGCAATGTCTGCTCGTAAACCGTCGCATAGCCAGCGCGTGCGAATGAGAACGTTAACGGCGTGGTAATGCCGCAGTAGGATTCCTGGATATTGGCGTTATCGCAGATCAGCGCGTCAGCAGGATCGATACTCTCTTTGGGCAGATGGGTGATCGGGCGAGTTTGCAGCAGGTAGAGCTGGTTATCCCTGAACGTCCATTCAATATCCTGCGGGCAGCGCTTCTGCTGCGCAATGCGCGCACCGGTATCTCTCAGAGCCAGAAGCTGCTGCGTGGTTAACGACGCAGCATCCGCTTGCTCGTCATCGAGCGTGATTTCGGTCGTTCCGCTGCCGCTCTGCTGGTCGAAAACGATAGCCGAGGTTTTATGGCCGATGTGGTGGGTAATCTCGTCGCCATGCAGCGGCACGCTGAATTCATCGGTCTCGCACTGACCGGAAACCACGCCTTCACCGGTTCCCCACGCGGCAGAAATCAACATCGTCCGGCGTGAGCCGCTGACGGGATGCGCCGTGAACAACACGCCGGAAACCTCACCGGCCACCATTTGCTGAATAATGACCGCGCAGCGGATGCCACTCAGCGGCATGCGCTTTTGCAGACGATAGGCGATGGCGCGCGAACTCCATGCCGAGGCGATCACGCGCCGCAGAGCATGGCCCAGTTGCTGCTGACCGCGCTGAAAGAGGAAGCTGTCCATCTGCCCGGCGAACGAGGCGCTGCCTGAGTCTTCGTCGCTGCATGACGAGCGAACCGCCCAGAAGGGTTCTGCATCCAGCGACGCCAGCGCCTCTGTCAATTCATCCGGCAAAACGAGTTGCTCAATGCGCGTGCGAAGTGGCGCCGCCAGCATTTCTATCTGCGCCAGCGGCGTATCTACCGGCAAAGCCGACAGGTGAGCGAGCCGTTGCTTCAGGGTTTCATCGCTACACAGCAGCGCTGCCACCATGTTCGCCGGAACAATCCACCAGGCCGGGACCGGGTAATCGTTCGCGGTCAGCCACAGCAAATTGCTGGCTTTTCCGCCCAGCAGATTTTCATTGAGCCGCGCTGCTTCAGCGGAAGAATAGATAAACTCCATAATAATTCCTTTTATTATTCAGTCTGTTGATATTCAGGCGTCGTGCCGGGTTAAACGGATCAGATGTCCCCAGCATGCCCATAAAGGAAGAAACCACGGCTGCGGGCTGACGTGATGGAGCATGAGATAAAATGAGAGTCGACGGACGCCGTAATCACGCAGCGCCAGGCAGTAACCGCGATACCATTGAGCGGCATCAACCGGCTCGCCCGTCAGGGTTTCCAGTTGCTGGCGGTGGAATTCCACATGGCTTAGCATCTCCTGCTTGCTGACCGTCACGGGCAAAGTGCAGGTCAATAATTCGGCCAGATCGCGTTGCGGAATATGCAGCGTCGCCAGCTCCCAGTCCCAGCAGCACAAGCGCAAATCGTCCTCGCGCAGCGCGATATTGCGCGGATTAAAGTCGTTATGAACCAGCGTGCGCGGCATTGATTCCATCTCCCGCCAGCTTTCCGCGCTGGTATCGAGAAAAGCCAGCCACTCATGCAGCAGCTCAGCAGAAAACAGTGCCCCATGCTCGCGATGGATAAATTCCGCCGTTTCCTGCCACAGCGGGATCATGCTGCTGATGGCTTGCGCATCAGGGATGACAAGGTGGTGAAACGCGCGGGTTAGCGCCGTTTGCTGGCGATACCAGTGGGCGTGAAGTTGGGCAATCCCCGCCAGCGCGGCATTAATATGTTCAGCCTGCCAGCGAACGCCCTGGGATAAGCTGTTCAGCAGCAACGCGTTCTGCAATCGCTCCTCAATGATGATGCTGTGCGTGGCATCCAGATAAAGGCCGTATAGCTGTGGGCTATGGCGGGTAAAAGCAGGAACGGTTTGCTGAATAATCTGCGTTTCCCTTTCGCGCGCCTGGCTAAATTCCAGTAGCGGCAGCAGACGTTGCAGATGTTGCTCGATACGCGGGTTGCAGCCAGCGGCGACGGTGCGAAGCAGACGGCTAATCGCTTCGTTTTGCGGCTTATTTTTCAGTACCACGTCGATCTTTGCCCCATCGTCGCGCTGGAGTTGATAGGCAAAAATCCCCATCGGCAGCACATCTTCGTCGCTGCAGTTTGCCGTCAGAATGCTGTCCTGGTTGCCCTGCCAGGGGACGGCACGGATTTCGACGGGTGGGCGGAAGCCCCAGGCGGGCGTGTAGCAGGCCTGCTGGAAACAGCGCTGTAACGGGTCGCGGTGACTGCCGCCGGTCGTTCTCTTCCCGCGCTGGCGGCCCAGCGTTTCGTGCGATCGTGCGAATTCATCGCTGGCCAGCGCGCTGAGGGTGGAGATATCCAGCGCCAGGCAAAAGCCCGCAATGATTTCTGCCAGCCGCGCGCGTCCCTGCTCGCCACGACAGCCCAGCATCTCCAGACACTCCGCCTGATCCGGCAGCCCGGTGCCGCCACCAACCGTGCCGATCACCAGCGCGGGCAGCGTAATGCTGCAATAGACGCTATTGTCTGGCATCAGGCGCATCTGCAACTGCGCCAGCGACGATTCGTGGCTACAGGCGATATCCTGCCCCAGCGCAGTGAACATGGCCGCAATAACGTTGGCCGCATTGATGTTCAGGCCGGTCATTCCCGCCGCGACTGCGCCTTCACTGACAATATGGAACGCGTCAACCAACTGCGCGGGCGCGATGCGCAGCAACGTCCGGCAGGCGGTTTCGGTCAGGCGGGCTTCGGCAATCACCTGCGTGCCGCGGCCCTGCGCAAAGGTCGCCCACGAGGCTTTTTTATCGCTGGAGAGGTTGCCGTCAATGATAAAGTGCCGGATCGCCAGCAGCGATGGGACGTGGTGCTGTATCCACTGGCAGGCCTGCCAGGTGCAGGTTGTCGTCATATTCTGACCGGCGGCGTCTGCCGTTTGATAAATAAACGCCAGATGTACTGCATTGCCGATAATCTTCGGCGTTATTTCGATGAGCCGCGCATAGCGGGAGTGTCGGGAAATAACTTCGCCGATTTCCCGGCTATGATCTTCAATCCACGCGCAGAACGCGAGGCAGTCGCGCACGGTGTCGAACGCAAAACGCGGCACCCGCATCATCCGCTGCCCCATCACGTAGGTTGCAACGCCTCCGCTTTGGGTGATAGCGCTGGCGCCACGGGAAACGGAGGCCACCAGTGCCCCTTCTGTTGTGGCCATCGGCGCATAGAATAAGCCGCTGGCATGTTGCCCGTTAATGTTAAGCGGCCCGGCGATACCCACCGGGACTTCAACCGAACCGATAAATCCTTCGAGATTCTTTTTTAATTGCCCGGCCTGCAAGCCGGTAGTGGAAACCCGCTCCAGCGCGTGCCCGGTGTGCTGGCGCAGCCAGCACAACCGCTTTTGCCGCTCTTTTTCACTCCATGCATAGAGATGCCTTTTCGGCAAGGCGGGTTGTTGCGGGGTACGCATTTCCTCAGCGGGCTGGCAGAGTTTCAGTTGCCAGTAGCAGCGCTTATTTTCCTGTGCCGAAAAACAGGTGAATGTTGCCTGCCAGTGACCATTCGGCAATGGCTCTTTATGTAATAGCGTCAGCGCCGGCAAATGAATAATTTGCCCATTCAGCGATAACGATACCCCTTGCGGTGAATGGCAGGCATGACATTGCTGTTCAGTGGCAAACTGAAAAGAGAATTCCGCTGGCCGCAGGGAAACAAGCCTGGCAGTGATATTATTATTCATAGGTGGCGAATAACCTTAATGACCTGTTAAGAAAAACAAATAGAAAAAATACACAGCAAATAACCGATAAACGCCGATAAACCTACCGCGAGTTCATTTCTCTTTCTGTTTGATTGATCGGGCACGGAGAGAAAATGCAGTAATTGGCCGAGGGTCACCACAACGGAAGCGATATTAATTACGTAGAACCACATCGGTGCGGCTCCGCGAATATGAGTAATAATTGCATATTGCGTTAACGCCATGGCAACCAGCAGACAGATAATAAATAAAACCGCCAGCGGTCGGCCCAGCAATTGTGAATAGGTCGTGACTTCCGGGCGATCTTCATCCGGGCCTTTACATTTACGCGTAATTTCAAAATTCAGACCGGAGAAAAATGACAGCAGCATCAATAACTGAATCGGGCGATTCAGGGTGATTTCCGGGAAGGAGAGCGTTGCCAGCCACCAGATGATAAAAGGCATGATCAGCGTATGGGAAACGGCATACACGAAAAAGTGCTTCTTGAGCCATTCAGGAACGAAGAACTCCCGCGTCATCAGCAGCGTCCACAGCAGCAGCAATCCCCAACTGGCCAGCATATTGCTCAATCCCGGTGCAAGTAACGCCATGCCTGCCAGTTGCAGGAAAAGACAGCCCGCGCCGATAAACTTCAAATGTCGCAGGGTAATCAACCCACGTTGTAATACTCTTTCCGGGTGATGAATGCAGTCATCCTGATAATCCTTATGTTCATCCAGCACCCGTAGCAATAAAAAGAATGAGACAGAGAGTATGCTGCCAATAATAATATGCAACCCACTCATATTGACATCAGGCGCTAAAGCAACGGTCATCGAAAGAAAATAAATAATCACAAACAGCGGTGCATTTGATAACGGAAAACGTTCTGCGACCCACAGCATAACGCGTGAGAAGAGTGATGAATTTACACCATAAGCCATAAAATATACCTCGCCAGAAATTAGCTACTTTTCTTATTAAAAAAGAAGGTCAACGCCATAAAGAGTAGAGTGAGCAGTAAAAGGAATAATGCTTCCAACCATAAATCAGACAACGAACTGCCCTTCAACATAATTCCCCGCATCAATCTCAGGAAGAATGTGGTGGGCAACATATTGCCGAATGCTTTGGCCCATTCCGGCATCCCCTGAAACGGAAACATAAATCCGCTGATCAGTACCGAAGGCAGAAAATAAAAGAAGGTCAGCTGCATTGACTGAAGCTGTGTGCGGGCAAAAACGGACAGGAAAATACCGATTGCCGTGCTGGCAGAGATAAACAGCAGGATGGTGCTCATCAATGCCCCGTAACTGCCCAGCATCGGAACATGAAAAATATAGAGGCTAATCAACATGATGATAAAAGACTGGGCAATACTGATCAGAATATAGGGCGTCACCTTGCCAAGAATAAGCTCCAGCGAAGTCATCGGCGTTGCCCGCAGCGTTTCCATCGTACCGTTCTCTTTTTCCCGCACGATGGCGAGGCCGCTCATTAGCACCAGCGTCATGGTGATGACGATGCCAAACAGGCCGGGAACGGTGTTGTATTGCGTGATGCTTTCCGGGTTATAAACGCGCTGAATAACAATGTTGATGGGGTTGCTTTGCTGCGCGGAACGCGCCGGTAAGGTTTGCCGCAGGATCTGTTCCGGCAGGTGCTGCGTGGCAGCAAGCGCACTCATCACCGCCGAGGGATCGGTCGCATCGGCCTGGAGCAGAAATTCGCTCTCCTCGCCTCTGACAAGGCGACGGCCAAAATCAGCAGGAATGGAAATAACGAATTTCACTTTACCCTGCTTCAGGGCATCGGTGGCCTGCTGTTCGCTGCTGTACGCCTGCGAGAAAGCAAAATAGCCGGTGTTGGTCAGCGCGCCGATCGCGTTGCGGCTGTAGGGGCTCTGATCATAATCGACGACGGCGGCAGGCAGATTGTGCGCATCGGTATTGATGGCATAACCAAACATGAAAACCTGCATTAAGGGAATAATCACGATAAGACCAATGCTGAGTTGGTCGTAGCGAAGTTCAGAGAACTCTTTGGCGACAATGCCCCACCAGCGGCTGAAGAAGGATGAAAGAATCACGATCTTTCCTCTGGCGCGGCCTGCCTGAGCAGATGAGATAAAATGTCTTCCAGACCGGTCGCCGCAGGCTGTCGCGGATACTCTGCCGCCAGCGTGCGCAGAGTCTGTTCCAGCGCCGCGTTATCTGAGCCGGTGATATGTAAAACATTGCCCAGCAGCGTAGTGTAGTCGACGCCCGGCGCGTGCTGTAGCGCGGATTCGAGCTTACTGAGATTGTTGCCGCGGACCTGCCAGGTAAAAAGCTTTTGTTCGGCGATAATCGCGCTGACCTCGCCTGCGGCCAGCAGCGTGCCCCACGCGATATACGCCAGTTGGTGACAGCGCTCGGCTTCGTCCATGTAATGGGTGCTGACAAGGATCGTTACCCCCTGCTGTGCAAGCTGATGCAGGATCTGCCAGAACTCCCGCCGGGCGTTCGGATCAACGCCCGCCGTCGGTTCATCCAGCAACAGCAGCCTGGGCTGGTGCAGTAACGCGGCGGCAAGCGCGAGACGCTGCTTCCAGCCACCGGAAAGCCCACCCGCACGCTGCTGCTGTCGCGCCGTCAGATTGAGTTGCTCCATCATGGCCGCCACCCTTCTTTGCGGCGTCGGCAAACCATACAGCCGGGCAATCAGCAGCAGGTTTTCTCGAATGGTCAGGTTTTCCCACAGCGAGAAGCGCTGCGCCATATAACCCGTCAGGCGTTTTATCTCCGCCTGTTGCGTAAAAAGATCGAAACCGAAGCAGCGGCCGCTGCCGGAATCCGGTGTAATCAGGCCGCAGAGCATGCGCAGCGTGGTGGTTTTTCCGCTGCCATTGGGTCCCAGGAAGCCATATATCTGGCCCTCGTTTATCGCGAGCGAAAGGTTTTTTACGACATGCTGCCCGGAAAAGGATTTATTAAGCTGATGAACCTCGATGGCCGCGCTCATAATTTCACCTCAACAGGCAACCCTGGCGGTAATTTCTCGGCGGCAAATTGTGAGTCTTCAGGTTGTGCCTCAACCAGAAAAGTCATTTTTTCCCGACGTTCATTGCTGTAAATAATGGGTGGTGTATATTCTGCCGCCGGTGATATATAGATTACTCTGGCCGCAAACGTCGGAACATTGGCATTAATAATTTCTATACGCTGCCCATACTTAATATGTGCAAGTTGGGCAACGGAAATAAAAAACCGCACCTTTATATTTCCCGGCGGTAAAAGCGCAATGACCGGGTTGCCTGCCGGAACCCATTCGCCGGGACGATAATAAATGTCGGCAACACGACCTCGAGTCAACGCAGTGCGCTGCGTATTACTCAATATCCATCTATTTTTTTCCAGGCTGGCCTGCGCCATGGCCACCCTTGCCGCCTGGGCATCGTAGCGATCCTGCCTTGCCGGAAGCGCATTCGCCGCAATCCGTTTTTTTATTTCATCCACGGCGGATTTTTTTTGCTGTAAATCGCTGACGGCTTTTTCATACTCAAATTCAGCGATGGCTTTACGCTGATACTGTAATTGTTCGCGTCTCGCTTTCGATTGCGCAAGCGAGAGCGCCGCCGCGGCCTGATTCAGCTGTGAATGTAAGACATCAATTTCTGCATCACGCAGGCCGCTTTGCATGTCTTTAAGCAGCGCATTCTCGCTCGCAAGCTGCGATAGCGCCTGCTGGTAGTCCTGCCGCTCTTTGGCGTTATCCAGTGAAAACAGCAGAGCGCTCGCTTCTACCTGCTGGCCTTTTGTGACGGCTACCGTCTGTAATATACCCGACGTGGATGAGGCGTAATGCACGTAGTCAGCCTCAATATAGCCATTAATCGTTGGGTTACCGGAATCACATCCGCCAAGAAAAAATAACAGTAAAAAAGATACTATTGCTGCTGGCTTCATGCCTCAAAATCCCTTTTTGATTGAACGACTATCAGAGGCATTCGCTAATTTTTTATAAAAATAGATTAGCGATGCAAATACTGATCATGCCGTCATAACGGCCAGCCGATAAAATTTAACTCACGGCGAATATAATCCCGAACAAGAATAGATATCGGTAATCTGATATCGGAAAATTCACACTGAAGATGTTCTGCTGCCTCGCAATAAATCCTTTTTTACTATAATGATGGCGTATAAATTAAAGCGTATTTTTTTAAACTATATCCAGATACCCGCCAGAATAAAAGCGCTCACTCCCTCCTCATCAGGTGGTTGAATCCATTATTTATGACTTTCCGATTTTTCTTTGTGCTGAGGGCAGAGATTTGTCGTTTATTCATATTACGTTAATATTAACGCAGCGTAATTATGCGTTAATTATTAAGAGGTACCTTGCAAAGGAAAATATCGGACACAGGGATAAAAAAAATGCCGATACTCACGTATCGGCATCGGTATGACTACCTGAACATGTTAACCGCCCAGATAAGCGCTGCGCACCGCTTCGTTCGCCAGCAGCGCGTCGCCGGTATCTTCCAGCACCACATGGCCGTTCTCCAGCACGTAACCGCGATCGGCGAGCTTCAGCGCCTGGTTGGCGTTCTGCTCCACCAGGAAAATGGTCATCCCTTCTTTACGCAGTTGCTCGATGGTGTCGAAGATTTGCTGAATAATGATGGGCGCCAGGCCCAGCGACGGTTCATCCAGCAGCAGCAAACGCGGCTGGCTCATCAGCGCGCGGCCAATCGCCAGCATCTGCTGTTCGCCGCCGGACATGGTGCCCGCACGCTGAATACGCCGTTCATGCAGACGCGGGAACAGCGCATAAACCCGCTCAATGCGGCTCTGGAACTGTTCACGATCGGCGAAGAAACCGCCCATCGCCAGGTTCTCTTCCACGGTCATTCGTGAAAAGACGCGGCGTCCTTCCGGCACAATCGCCACCGCTTCACGCATGATTTTCGCGGTCTGCCAGTCGGTGATCTCTTTGCCGTCAAACATAATGTGTCCGCTGCTCGCGCGCGGATCGCCGCACAGTGTGCCCAGCAGGGTGGTTTTGCCCGCGCCGTTAGCGCCGATCAGGGTCACGATTTCACCCTGATTAATATGCAGACTGACATCGTGCAGCGCCTGAATCTTGCCGTAGTGGGCGCTAACTTTGTCAAAAGATAACATCACTTTTTCCATCTTATGCCTCACCCAGGTATGCGCGGATCACGTCCGGATTGTTACGGATCTCTTCCGGCGTCCCGTTCGCCAGCGGCGTACCCTGGTTCACCACATAAATCCTGTCGGAAATCCCCATCACCAGTTTCATATCGTGCTCAATCAGCAGAATGGTGGTGTTGTGGTTGTTGCGCAGCTCGACGATCAGTTCGTCCAGCTCTTTGGTCTCTTTCGGGTTCAGACCGGCCGCCGGTTCGTCGAGCATCAGGATCTCCGGCTGCGTTACCATGCAGCGGACGATCTCCAGACGACGCTGGTCGCCGTAAGCCAGGTTACTGGCCTGGCGGTTAGCGTGGGCTAACAAACCGATACGCTCCAGCCACACTGCGGCGCGATCCAGCGCTTCACTTTGTGCGCGGCGGAACGCCGGGGTTTTCAGCAGGCCGGAGAAGACGCCGGTTTTCAGTTGCTGATGCTGGCCGACCAGCAGGTTCTCAATCACCGTCATTTCACGGAACAGGCGCACGTGCTGGAAAGTACGCACCACGCCCATCCGCGCGATTTGCTGACCCGGCAACCCTTCGAGGTGCTTATCACGCAGCATAATGGTGCCGCCGGTCGGTTTATAGAAACCGGTGAGGCAGTTAAATACGGTAGTTTTCCCCGCACCGTTCGGGCCAATCAGCGAAACGATCTCTTGTGGATGCAGATCCAGCGCGACGTTGTTCACCGCCAGCAGACCGCCGAAGCGCATCATCAGACCGTTTACGGATAACAATGGCTGACTCATGCCTGCTCTCCTTTCGCTTGCCCGTTTTTCAATTTCAACTGCGGACGGGTCATCGGCAGCAAGCCTTGCGGACGCCAAATCATCATCAGTACCATCAAACCACCCAGCATCAACATGCTGTATTCATTGAAATCACGCATCAGCTCGCGGGAAACCACCAGCAGGATGGCCGCGAGAATAACCGCAAACTGCGAACCCATACCGCCCAGTACCACGATCGCCAGCACAAAGGCTGACTCGGCAAAGGTGAAGGATTCCGGGCTGACAAAACCCTGGCGGGCAGCGAACAGCGTTCCGGCAAAACCGGCAAACGCGGCGCTGATGGTAAAGGCGGTCAGCTTGATGCGCGTTGGATTCAGGCCCAGCGAACGGCAGGCGATTTCATCTTCACGCAGCGCTTCCCACGCGCGGCCTAGCGGCATACGCAGCAGGCGATTAATGACAAATAGCGTGACCACAACCAGCAACAGCGCAACCAGATAGAGGAAAACCACGCGGTCGTTCGGATCATAGGGCACATGGAAGAAGTTGCTGAAGGTATCCCAGCCGCCTTCACGCGCGGTACGGCTGAACTCCAGGCCGAACAGCGTCGGTTTCGGGATCTGGCTGATGCCGTTCGGGCCGCCGGTAATTTCGGTGTTATTCAGCAGCAGGATACGCACGATTTCACCGAAGCCGAGCGTCACAATCGCCAGATAGTCGCCGCGCAGACGCAGCACCGGGAAGCCCAGCAGGAACCCGGCAGCCGCGGAAACCAGCCCCGCCAGCGGCAGGCAAGTCCAGAAACCCAGCCCGTAATAGTGGTTCAACAGCGCGAAGGTATAGGCGCCGATGGCGTAAAAACCGCCGTAGCCCAGCACCAGCAGACCGGAAAGCCCCACCACGACGTTCAGCCCAAGACCGAGGATGATATAAATCATCGTCATGGTGGCAATATCCACCGTCCCGCGCGACACCACAAACGGCCACGCCACGGCGATAACCAGCAGCGCCAGCAGGAACAGCTTCTGTTTTACCGTTGAGCCATCAATCGCTGGCAGAACGAATTTCGGACCGGAAACGCCGCGCAGGCCTTTCTGTATCAGCGGACGCAGCAACTGGAAGAAAAAGACCACCGCAGTGCCGATAATGATCCACTGCCAGCGGATATCCGCCGCCGTGTTCACCACCAGTTTGGTGCCATCCAGCTCAAGCTGGACACCCATAAAGACGCCAGCCAGCACGAAGAACATCGCGGCGGAAAGCAGCGCCATCGCAAAATGCATCGGTTTCATACTTTTTCCACCTCCGGGCGGCCGAGGATACCGGTAGGCATCACCAGCAGCACCACGATCAACAGCGCGAACGAGACCACATCTTTATATTCCGTACTGAGATACGCAGAGCAGAGCGATTCGGTAACGCCGAGGATCAGCCCGCCGATCATCGCGCCAGGAATGCTGCCGATACCGCCCAGCACCGCTGCGGTGAACGCCTTCATCCCGGCCATAAAGCCGATGTAGGGGTTAATCACGCCGTAGAACTGGCCCAGCAACACGCCAGCCACCGCCGCCATTGCCGCACCGATCACGAAGGTCAGCGCGATAACGCGGTCAGTGTTAATCCCCAGCAAGCTGGCCATTTTCAGGTCTTCTGCACAGGCGCGGCAGGCGCGGCCCATACGGGAGTAGCGGATAAACAGCGTCAGCGCCAGCATCGCCACGAAAGTCACAATCCAGATGACCAACTGCATGGTGGTGATGGAAGCAGAGAAGTTTTCGCTGCTGCCGACAATCCACTGGCCGTTGAACAGGCTCGGCAGCGCCACATCGCGCGAACCTTCGGTCAGGCTGACGTAGTTTTGCAGGAAAATGGACATGCCGATGGCGGAGATCAGCGCAATCAGGCGCTTGGAGTTGCGCACCGGGCGATAGGCCACCCGTTCGATGCTCCAGCCGTAGGCGCTGGCGATCACGATGGCGCCAACAAAACCGGCGGCGACCAGCAGCCAGCTGCTGTCGATGCCCATCATCATCAGCGCGGCGATGATCATAAAGGAGACATAGCTACCGATCATGTAAACCTCGCCGTGGGCGAAGTTGATCATGCCGATGATGCCGTAAACCATGGTGTAACCAATGGCGATCAATGCATAGGTGCTTCCCAGCGTGACGCCGTTAAACATCTGCTGCACAAAATAGAGAAACTGCTCGGACATAACTTAACCTTCTTAAAACTTCCCAGGCATTGCGCCCGGGAAGCGGGATGACAGTTATTTCGCCACAGAGGACGAACCATCGGCGTGCCATTGGAAGACGCCAAACTCAAATCCTTTCAGATCGCCTTTTTCATCCCAGTTCAGCGGCCCAATCACGGTTTTAGCCCCGTTGGCTTTTAAATCTTTGATAAGCGTCAGCGGATCGTCGCTGCCGGTACGCTCCAGCGCGGTCGCCAGCGATTGCACGGCGGCATAAGTGATCCACACATACGGCCCGCTCGCATCTTTCTTCTGCGCTTTCAGGGCATCAACGATGCTCTGGTTCGCCGGATCCTGGTCATAGCGCTTCGGCATGGTCACCAGCATGCCTTCCGCCGCATTGCCCGCGATGTTAGACAAAGACGCGTTACCCACGCCTTCCGGCCCCATAAACTGGGTTTTCAGCCCGCTGGCACGCGCCTGGCGCAGCATTTGTCCCATCTCCGGGTAATAACCACCGTAGTAGACAAAATCGATATTTTCTTTTTGCAGACGGGCGATAAGCGCGGAGAAATCTTTCTCTCCGGCGGTGATGCCATCAAAGAAGACAATGTTTGCGCCACCGGCTTTCAGCCCTTCCTGCACGGAACGCGCAAGGCCTTCACCGTACTGCTGCTTATCGTGAAGGATGGCGATACGCTGCGGTTTAACCGAATTCAGAATGTATTTCGCGGCGGTCGGCCCCTGCGAAGAGTCCAGCCCGGCGGTGCGCATAATGTGCTGATAGCCGCGCTGAGTCAGTTCCGGATTCGTCGCACCTGGCGTGATCATCAGAATACCTTCGTCTTCGTAGATATCGGATGCAGGCTGCGTGGAGGAGGAGCAGAGATGGCCAATCACATATTTCACACCGTCGTTCACGATTTTGTTCGCAACGGCAACGGCTTGTTTCGGGTCACAGGCGTCGTCATACTCAACAGCAACCAGTTTGTCGCCCTTGATTCCGCCTTTGGCGTTGATATCGTGGATAGCCTGGCGCGCGCCGTTAAATTCCATGTCGCCCCACTGAGCAACAGGACCGGACATCGCCCCGACAACCGCCACTTTAATATCCTTCGCCACGGCCGCGTGAGACATCGCAAGTGCAACCATTCCCGCGATTAATGTCTTCGCGTTCCTTTTCATTGTTGTAAATCCCCATTCGTGATGTCGTGTAATAATTTTGTTTTTTTATGGTTAAAAAGCATTCTGTACTTTTAATGCACAACGCTATTTTTACCAGCGCCTTTAATGGTTTAGCGCAGTTTTTTGGCAAAAACCAGACTAAATCCTCTATTTTTCAGGCGATTAAGCACAGATAATATTCTGTATTTAATCGGAGATAAACAAAAAAAGTCCCATTACCAGCATAAAATAATGGTACATAAAGCGGAATAAATCACTACCAATCAGGTTAAAATGCTGCCTGTTTTTCGATCCCTAATGTTTCACACTGGCTGAGCGTCTGCGGCAAAACTATTCACCTGCCGAATGAAAAATAAAAAACTCCCCCTCCCCGGCCGATGAAATTGATTACACTCACACTATCTTTTGCGTTTTGGACAAGCTGTACATGAAATTGACTATCATCCGACTGGTAACGTTTACCGAGCAGGATCATATTGATTTAGAGAAAGTCTGGCCGGAATACTCCTCCGCGTCCCTTGAAGTGGATGACGATCACCGCATTTATGCGGCCCGCTTTAACGATCGCCTGCTGGCCGCCGTGCGCGTAACCCTGCGCGGCACCGAAGGCGCGCTGGATTCACTGCGCGTGCGCGATATCACCCGCCGTCGCGGCGTCGGGCAGTACCTTGTTGAAGAAGTGATTCGTGATAACCCCAGCATCACCAGTTGGTGGATTGCCGATATTGGTGTCGAAGATCGCAGTGTGATGGCGGCATTCGCTCAGACGCTGGGCTTTACCGCGCAGGAAAATGGCTGGGAAAAACGATAACCTACCGCTGTAGACTTGCCTGATGGCGCTACGCTTATCAGGCCTACATTCAAAAAAAGCCGGGGCATTACCCCGGCCTGCAAAACCATTGGCCAAGTAAGTAGGCCGGGTAAGGCGAAGCCGCCACCCGGCATAACATCACTTACTTAGCGTCAGTCGCCGTACCGTTCGCGTGCCAGGTAAATACACCAAACTCAAAGCCCTTCAGATCGCCCTTCTGATCCCATGACAGCGGCCCCATCACGGTATCAACCGTGTGCCCTTTCAGGTAAGTGGCAATCGCGTCTGGTTCCGCAGTCTGGTTCAGACCTGCTGCCAGCGACTGCACGGCTGCGTAGGTGGTCCACACGAATGCGCCGCTCGGATCCTGTTTCTTCGCTTTGATAGCATCAACAATCGGTTTGTTCGCCGGAATCTGATCGTAGTTCTTCGGCTTCGTCACCAGCATACCTTCCGCTGAATCGCCCGCGATGTTAGACAGGGAGACGTTCGCTACACCTTCCGGCCCCATAAACTGGGTTTTCAGGCCAGCCGCGCGTGACTGACGCAGGATCTGCCCCATTTCCGGGTGATAACCGCCGTAGTAAACGAAATCGATGTTCTCTTTCTTCAGACGCGCCACCAGCGTGGAGAAATCTTTCTCACCGGCGGTGATACCGTCAAAGAACACCACGTTGGCGCCGCCTTTTTTCAGGCCGTCCTGCACCGCACGCGCCAGACCTTCACCGTACTGCTGTTTGTCGTGGATGACCGCGATGCGCTGCGGTTTCACTTTATCCAGAATGTATTTCGCGGCGGTCGGGCCCTGATCGGAATCCAGGCCAGTCGTGCGCAGCGTCAGTTTGTAACCGCGCGCGGTCAGCTCAGGCGCTGTCGCCGCAGGCGTGATCATCAGAATGCCTTCGTCTTCATAGATATCAGACGCAGGCTGAGTAGAAGAGGAGCACAGGTGACCGATAACATATTTGATGCCGTCGTTGACCACTTTGTTGGCAACTGCAACCGCTTGTTTCGGGTCACACGCATCGTCATATTTTACCGCTACCAGTTTGTCGCCTTTGATGCCGCCCTTCGCGTTGATGTCTGCGATAGCCTGCTCAGCGCCGGTAAATTCCTGGTCGCCATACTGCGCAACCGGACCGGACATCGCACCGACAACGGCAACTTTAATATCTTTGGCGAATGCCACATTGCTCATTGCTAACGCAATACATCCTGCCAGTAACGCTTTGCCCTTCATTTTCATCCTGAGTTTCCCCATTGTTATGGTTATTGCATTTGTTGTGATGTTGTTGTGTGGCACATTATTTTGCTTACCATCATAAGCAAAGAATATGATAGTAGTTATTAGCCATTCTGCCGGTGCCTTAGCAGCATACTCTGCTAAAACATACCCCATTTTTCAGAATATGGAATAACAATTTTGAAGGTTATGCGACAGAGTGATGACACGCTGTAAAAAAGCCGCCCATAAGGCGGCTGAATAATTAGCGGGTCAGCGACTGGTGGATAATATCCAGCGCTTTGCGGAACTGAACTTCCGGAATGGTGAGCGGATAGAGGAAGCGGATGACGTTGCCATAGACGCCGCAGCTCAGCAGCAGCACACCTGCCGCCAGCGCCTTGTCCTGTACCTGTTTGGTAAATTCAGGCGATGGCGCGCCAGTACTGGGATCGTTAAATTCCACTGCCACCATCGAGCCCTGTGCGCGGATATCCGCAATGTACGGGCACTGCGCTTTTGCCTGCGTCAGCACTTCCACCAGATGTTTGCCCAGATGGTTAGCGCGTTCACAGAGGTTTTCTTCGTCGATCACGTCCAGCACCGCGTGTGCCGCAGCCACCGCCAGCGGGTTACCGGCGTAAGTGCCGCCCAGCCCGCCAGGCGCAGGCGCATCCATCACCTCTGCGCGACCGGCCACCGCCGACAGCGGCAACCCGCCCGCCAGGCTTTTCGCCATGGTGATCAGATCCGGTTTAACAGCGTAATACTCGGTCGCGAACAGTTTTCCGGTACGGGCAAAGCCGCTCTGCACTTCATCAACAATCAGCAGAATGCCGTGGTTGTCGCACAGTTTGCGCAGCGCGTTCATAAAATCCGCTGGCGCGACGTTAAAGCCGCCTTCGCCCTGGACCGGCTCCAGCAGGATGGCCGCAACCTGATCCGGCGCGATATCCGCTTTAAAGATGCGTTCGAGACTTTTCAGCGCATCTTCGGTGCTGACGCCGTGCAGTGCATTCGGATACTGCGCGTGGTAAATCGAGCCGGGGAACGGACCAAACCCGATTTTGTACGGTGCGACTTTTCCGGTCAGCGCCATGGTCATAAACGTACGACCATGAAAACCGCCGCCGAAGGTGATCACGCCAGGACGTTTGGTGTAAGCGCGGGCAATTTTCACCGCGTTCTCCACCGCTTCCGCGCCGGTTGAGAAAAACGCTGTTTTCGCCGGGCCATCAACGGGCACGCGGTCATTAATACGTTCCGCCAGCGAAACATAGCTTTCGTAAGGAACGATTTGGTAAGCGGTGTGCGTAAATGCCTGCAACTGCTTTTCCACCGCAGCCATGACTTTCGGGTGACGATGCCCGGTGTTGAGCACCGCGATCCCGGCGGCAAAGTCGATGACCTCGTTGCCTTCGACATCCCACAATGTGGCATTTTCTGCTTTTTCCGCATAAAACCCGCACATCACTCCAATACCGCGCGGCGTCGCCTGTAAACGGCGCTGATGTAGTTCGTTATTCTTCACCTGATTACCCTCGTCTGTGTTCGTTGTTGCTGCGTCTATTGTGAAAACATGACATAAGTGGTTCTATAAGCGAGTACCAGTTTTGAATAATTGAGGGATCCAATTGCGCTCACTCGTCTCTGACTTGCTGCAGCTGCGTCTGGACGAGCAGCACGAAGGCAAGCTGCATAAGAAATTATATAACGCGATTCGCCTGTCGATACTCGACGGTAGCCTGCCGACACAAAGCCGCCTGCCGCCAAGCCGCGATTTAGCCGCGCAACTGAATCTGTCGCGCAATACGGTGCTGACGGTGTATGAGCAGCTACTGGCCGAAGGCTATGTCGTTTCCCGTACCGGCAGCGGCACCTTTGTGGCTGGCACCGTCCCGGACAGCCTGCTTTCCGCGCCCCTGACAGCGAGTGAAAAACTCAGCGCCAGCCTGCCTTCACAGCTTTCTGCCCGCGGTCAGCATCTGCTAAGCCACAGCAATGCCAGCGCGCGCCAGTGGGGCGCGTTTCTGCCTGGCGTCCCGGATATCAACGCTTTCCCGCATGCGCTGTTGCGAAAAATACAGTCTCGCGTAAGTCGAAAACCGCAGGCAATACAGCTTTCTTATAGCAACGCGGGCGGCAGCAGCGCGCTGCAACAGGCGCTGGTGGAGTATTTGCGGGTCACGCGCTCGGTGCGTTGTAGCGCGGAGCAGATCCTGATTACGGAAGGCATTCATCAGGCCATCGATCTGGTATCGCGCATGCTGTGTAATCCGGGTGATCTGGCGTGGATTGAGGAGCCCGCCTACTGGGGAATTCGTAATGTACTGGCGGTAAATGGCGTTAACTTGCAAGCCATAGAAGTTGACAGATCCGGGATGAATCCGCCGGAACCGGGCGATGCGCCGCCGAAACTGATTTTCGTCACGCCCTCACACCAGTATCCGCTGGGCTGTGTAATGAGTCTGGAGCGCCGTCAGCGGCTATTAGCGCTGGCGCGGCAAACCGGGAGCTGGATTATTGAAGATGATTACGACAGCGAATTCCGTTTCTCGGGCCAGCCTATTCCCGCCTTGCAGGGGCTGGTGGACGATGCGCCGGTGATTTACACCGGTACGTTCAGCAAAACGCTCTACCCAGGATTGCGACTCGGTTATCTGGTGTTGCCGCGCCCGTTGATGCAGGCGCTTAAAACCGCGCATGCCGAGCTCTACCGCGGCGGGCGTTTGCTGGATCAGGAAGCGCTGGCGCAGTTTATTCGCGAGGGGCATTACACGGCGCATATTCGCCGGATGCGATTGCTGTACGCCCGGCGCCGCGCGCGGCTGGCGCAACTTATCACCGACTATCTTGGCAAAGAGGCGCTTAGCGAGTTTAACGACAATGCCGGGCTGCATCTGGTGCTGTCGTTGCCCGCGTCCTGCGATGATGTGGCGCTGGCGCAAACGGCTAACGCGCGTGGCATTCTGGTGCGGCCACTTTCGCGTTATTACAGTAACGACACGCCAGCGCGCGGCCTGTTGATGGGATTTGCGGCGATGGAGGAAGAAGAGATGGAGCCGGTGTTTGCCGGGCTTGCAGAACTGATACGCGAAGCGCCGGGAAGCAAAAACGCCGCGCGTTAAAAAACAAAAAGCCGGGCGAGGCTTGCGCCGACCCGGCTTGTTCACTGCATACGCTTACGCTTCGATAGCGGCGCGCAGTTTTTTCATCGCGTTCTTTTCCAGCTGTCGTACGCGTTCGGCGGAAACGCCGTAACGGTCAGCCAGCTCCTGCAGCGTGGACTTGTTCTCTTCGTCCAGCCAGCGAGCGCGGATGATCTGCTGGCTGCGTTCGTCCAGCCCTTTCATTGCATCGGTCAGCTTGTTAGCGGCCTGCTCTTCCCAGTTGTCGTCTTCAATGCCATCGGCAAAGTTCGACGATTTATCCTGCAAATAGAGCACCGGAGCCATCGGCTGGCTGTCATGAGCATCATCGTCCGGGGACATATCAAACGTCATGTCCTGCGCAGCCATACGCGATTCCATTTCACGCACGTCTTTGCTGGTCACACCCAGTTCACGGGCCACCATTTCGACTTCGTCCTGGTTAAACCAGCCCAGACGCTGTTTCGCTTTACGCAGATTAAAGAACAGCTTGCGCTGTGCTTTGGTGGTTGCCACTTTCACGATACGCCAGTTGCGCAGCACATACTCGTGGATCTCAGCTTTGATCCAGTGCACGGCGAAGGAAACCAGTCGCACACCCACTTCCGGGTTGAAGCGACGCACAGCTTTCATCAGGCCGATATTACCTTCCTGGATAAGATCCGCCTGCGGCAGACCATAGCCCGAGTAATTACGAGCAATATGAACAACAAAGCGCAGGTGAGACAGAATCAGCTTTTTCGCTGCTTCCAGATCGCCCTGGTAATGCAGCTTTTCAGCCAGCGCCCGCTCTTCATCAGCCGTCAACATCGGCCATGCGTTAGCGGCCCGGACGTAAGATTCCAGGTTACCAACAGGGGCTAAAGCTAAAGTTTGCATTTCTTTGGTCATTCAAATCCTCTCAATTTACTTTCCACTGGCGGCGGTCTGTCCCCATCAGGCAACAAACATGCCAGTACTTATGAGCAACGAGATTAGCATTCACATTTTTATCAGACAGTGATTTTATCCACAAGTTCCATGTCGCCTTGTGAATAAATTACGCACAAATTGTGACATCTGGATGAAAAAGCCGGTGCAAGGAAAACATCAGAAAGGGGCGATACGCTTTCCCTGCTACGGGAATACTTCATTGCAGGGAAAGAGTATACCAGAGTTTTTTTAATCGGGAGTAAAGTGACGTAAATGTTGCACCGTCGCCAGCCAGGCGGCTATCCAGCCGATCATCGAACAGACCAGCAGCAGCAATAAGCACTCGTCAAAAGACAAGCCGCTTAGCTCGAACTGCGTGCCGAACACTTTCGCCACTTCGGTAACCGCCGAGGAGAGCCGCATCACCAGAATCTCCGACAGGATCAGCGATAAAAACGCGCCGGAGAAGCCGAGCAGCGCCCCGCCATACAGGAACGGGCGCAGGATAAAACCGTCCGTTGCGCCGATCAATTTCTGCACGTTGATGGAGTCGCGGCGGGCAAAAATACTCAGCCGCACGCTGTTGCCGATAACCAGGAAGACGGCCGCTACCATCAGTACGCCGATCATCGCCGACACGCGCCCGACCAGCCCGGTCAGCGACGCCAGGCGCGCAAACCAGCTATCGTCCATACGCACTTCATCAATGCCCTGGATATGAGAGATGCGATCGCGCAGCGTATTCAGCGAATCCGTGCTCTGAAAATCCAGTTTAGGAACCACTACCGCCACGGCGGGCAGCGGGTTCTCTTCCAGCATATCCAGCGCACCGCCAAACCCGGACCAGTTGCGGAACTCTCCAAGCGCATCTTCGCGAGAAAGGTAGTTCACCTTCTCCACGCCCTGTTCGGACTGGAGCTGGGCCACTACCTGCTGTGCGGCGTTATCATCCAGCGCTTTGTCGAAATAGACGGTGATCTGCGGCGACGGATAGTACTGCGACGCCGCCTGGTTGACGTTTTTGTAGACCATATAGCAAACGCTCGGCAGCGTCAGCGAGATGGCAATCACCATCACCGTCAGGAACGTCGCCAGCGGTTTGCTTTTCAGATCCTGTAACGCGCCGTGCCAGGCATAGCGAACCTGCTCGTTAAACACATTGGTTTTACGTGATGGCGGTTTGTTTGCCGCTTTACTACGACGTGGAGCATTGCGATTACCGTCACCGGAGCCGGCGGCGGATTTACGGAAACGGTCAAGCCGGCTGCCAAACTGCCGGATATGATTTAATGCGTCGCGCTTATTCACCCGCCAGGCCTCCATGCAAATGGCCATCGCTCAGGGTCAGCATGCGGTACGAACGCCGGGAAATCAGCCCCAGATCGTGAGTCGCCATCAATACCGTAACCCCAACGCGGTTAAACTCTTCGAACAGACGTAAAATCCCTTCCGACAATGCGTCATCCAGGTTACCGGTCGGTTCATCTGCCAGCAGCACTGCCGGTTTATTCACTACCGCGCGGGCAATGCCGACGCGCTGCTGTTCACCGCCGGAAAGCTGAATAGGGAAGCTTTTCGCTTTATCAAGCAGCCCGACCTTATCCAGCGCCGCCGACACACGACGACGAATGTCATCACCGCTCGCGCCAGCGATGATCAGCGGAATCGCCACGTTGTCATACACCGTGCGATCCATCAGCAGATGGTGATCCTGAAAGATCATGCCGATCTGGCGACGTAAAAATGGCACTTCACGGTTCTTCAGACGGCTAATGTCGTGGCCACTGAACAGGATTTTCCCGGTGCTTGGCCGCTCAATCCCGCAGATAAGCTTCAGCAGGGTACTTTTCCCCGCGCCGGAGTGCCCGGTCAGAAAGGCCATCTCGCCTGGTTGCAGGTGGAATGTCACCCCCTGCAACGCTTGTCTCCCACCGAGATAGGCTTTGCTGACATGTTCAAAGCGAATCATTGTTAATCCTCTCGGGCAAAAAGCGCCTCAATAAAATCGCCCGCGTTAAACGGACGCAGATCTTCGATACGTTCGCCGACACCAATGTAGCGGATCGGAATGCCGAACTGATCCGCCACCGAGAAAATCACGCCGCCTTTGGCGGTACCGTCGAGTTTGGTCAGCGTGATGCCGGTAAGACCCACAGCTTCGTGGAACAGTTTGGCCTGGCTTATCGCATTTTGCCCGGTGCTGGCATCAATCGTCAGCATCACTTCATGGGGAGCCTCTTCGTCCAGCTTTTTCATGACGCGGACAATTTTCTTCAACTCTTCCATCAAATGCGCTTTGTTCTGCAAACGCCCGGCGGTATCGGCAATCAGCACATCAACATTGCGCGCTTTTGCCGCCTGAATAGCGTCAAAAATGACCGAAGCGGAATCCGCGCCGGTATGCTGGGCAATCACCGGAATATTGTTGCGCTGGCCCCAGACCTGCAACTGCTCAACCGCTGCCGCGCGGAAGGTATCACCCGCCGCCAGCATTACCGATTTGCCCTGCTGCTCAAACTGACGCGCCAGCTTACCGATGGTGGTGGTTTTACCCACGCCGTTAACGCCAACCATCAAAATAACAAACGGCGTTTTGCCTTCAATATTCAGCGGCTCATCAACCTTCGCGAGGATGTCGCTCATTTCCTCTTTCAGCAAACCATAAAGTGCTTCCGCATCGCGAAGCTGCTTACGGCTTGCGCCTTCCGTCAGGTTGGTGATGATTCTGCGCGTGGTCTCAACGCCAACATCCGCAATCAGCAGCTGCTCTTCCAGCTCTTCAAACAGATCATCATCGATTTTTTTACCGCGAAACAGACTGATAAATCCGGAACCCAGATTTTCTTTTGTTTTCAGCAAACTGCGTTTCAGACGCGCGAAGAAACCCTCTTTTGTCGGTTTCTCCTGCTCCTGCGCCGCGTCCTCTGGCGGCACAACCATCACCGCTTCTTCTGCGGCTTCAGCGGCCAGCGCCTGCGCGTCCAGCTCTTCATCGCTCAGCGGCGCATCTTCTTCCACCAGCGGTTCAGCTTCCGCCTGCCACTCTTCCGCGCCGATCTCCTGCTCTGCGACCTCTTCCGGCAGCGGCAGTTCTTCATGTTCAACCTGAAGCGCCTGCTCTTCGACGACGGGCTCCGGCTGCGCCTCTTCGTGCGCCAACTGTTCGCTGACCTCAACGACCTCTTCGGCAAATTTTTCGCTGTCGGCGGCAGGTTCGGTTGCCGGTGTCTCTTCGACCGGCTGCTCAGTTACCTGCTGTGGTTCGGTTTGCGCCTCTTCGGCCTGTTCTTTCTGCCCAAAGCCGAGCCAGGAAAAAAAGCCACGTTTCTTCTCATTTGCCATTGGCGACTACACTCCCGCTATTGATTCATGGCGCAGCCCGTCTTACATGACAGGGACTGAAAACATTTGTTAATTAGTCGGATAGTCTAACACTTTCCTCAACTCGCATCACGGCCTGAGGATTAGGGTTTAACGTCCTTCGTCAGACCGCTAGAATAGCAGGCCGAAATGATGAGCAAAGCGAAAACCATGAAGAAACCTAACCGTGCCGCCAGCGGCCAGATACGCATTATTGGCGGGCAGTGGCGGGGCCGCAAATTACCGGTTCCGGATAGCCCCGGCCTGCGTCCGACCACCGATCGCGTGCGGGAAACCTTATTCAACTGGCTGGCGCCATCCATGGTTGATGCACACTGCCTTGATTGCTTTGCCGGAAGTGGCGCATTAGGGCTGGAAGCGCTCTCGCGCTACGCCGCCAGTGCGACCCTGCTGGAAATGGAGCGTAGCGTCGCGCAGCAATTGCAGCAAAATCTGGCGACGCTGAAAGCCGTTAATGCCAAAGTGGTGAATACCAATACGCTCACCTATTTAGCAGGCCAGGGCACGCCGCACACCATTGCCTTTATCGACCCGCCGTTTCGTAAGGGGATGCTGGAAGAGACAGTCCGCCTGCTGGAAAACAACGGCTGGCTCGCCGATGACGCATTAATTTATATCGAAAGTGAAGTCGAAAATGGCTTACCGCCGGTGCCAGCGCACTGGCTTCTGCACCGGGAGAAAGTCGCGGGCCAGGTCGCGTATCGTTTATATCACCGCGAAGCACCACAAGGAGAGAAGCATGCCGCTGCTGATTAATCTGGGACGCCTGCTGATGCTTTGCGTCTGGGCCTTTCTGCTCTGGAATCTGATCCAGCCGTTTCCGCGCCCGTTGAACATTTTCGTCAACGTCGCGCTGGTCTTTACCGTTTTCATGCATGCCTTACAGGCGACAATGCTGAAAACCGCGCTGCCGAAAGAGGGCCCGCAAATGAGCAAAGCTGAACAGATCCGCATTTTCCTGTTCGGCGTGTTTGAGCTGTTGATTTGGCAGAAAAAACTAAAAGCGAAAAAGTAATGTTATAGCCCGGAAGCGTCGCGCTTACCGGGCTTGTTCAAAGCCGACAAAACGCGAGCCTTTATAGCTCAGCACGCCTTTATCGCCGACCGTCAGCGCATGATATTGCTGCGCATCAACGCGAAAAACCATCTCCAGCCCGCCGCTTTGCGGTTTGAAACGCGCTTCATAACGCATGGCGCTGCCTGCCGGGATCTCCTGCTGCTGACGCGTGCGGCGATCGTTGAGTGGTTTTTCCCGCTTACTGCTCACCACCACGTTTTTTTGCTGTAGCGGAGCAGCATCGTTTTCCGCCTTTTCCCGCCGCTGTTGAACATAGCGAAAAGAAGCGAGTACGACGATCAAACCAATGACAAGAATGAAAAAAAGGGGTGGTTTACTCATGGCGGCGCCCTGTCAGAAAAAGCGGAATTGAGCTTATCGCGGGTGAAATAGCATTGTCATCCTCCTTTTTCCGCCACTACACTGAACAGGAGAGATTTACGCAACAATAACAGATACAGGGACTTAATTATGCTGTGGTCATTTATCGCTGTCTGTTTGTCCGGCTGGTTGTATGTCGATGCGTCTTATCGCGGCCCAACCTGGCAGCGCTGGGTTTTTAAACCCGTCACCCTACTGCTCCTGCTGTTGCTGGCCTGGCAAGCGCCGATGTTCGACGCCATCAGTTATCTGGTGCTGGCTGGCCTCTGCGCCTCGCTGGTTGGAGATGCGCTAACCTTGCTGCCGCGGCAAAAAATGCTCTACGCCATCGGCGCTTTTTTCCTCGCCCATCTGCTTTACACCATCTACTTCGCCAGCCAGATGACGCTCTCCTTTTTCTGGCCGCTGCCGGTGGTGTTGCTGGTTATTGGCGCGTTGCTGTTAGCGGTGATCTGGACGCGCCTCGAAGAGCTGCGCATGGCCGTATGTGCCTTTATCGCCATGACGCTGGTGATGGTCTGGCTGGCAGGCGAACTGTGGTTCTTCCGCCCTACCAGCCCCGCGCTGTCGGCGTTTGTCGGTGCGGCGTTGCTGCTGCTCGGCAACATCGTCTGGCTGGGGAGCCACTACCGTAAACGCTTCCGTGCCGATAACGCCATCGCTTCGGCCTGCTACTTCGCCGGACATTTTCTGATCGTCCGTTCGCTGTATATTTAAAAGGCTTGACTCTGGAGTCGACTCCAGAGTGTATCCTCCGGTTAATGAGAAAATTATCATTCACCGGAGGATGCTATGCCGACCCCCACTTCGCCCGCCGACACGAAAAAAGCCCCACAGTTTGCGGCCATAAAACTGCGCCCGTTGCCGGAGAAACCGCAATCCTGCTGCGCTGATGGTGCCTGCGAAAGCAAGGCACAACCGGCGCTGAACGCGGAAGGCGAACGCTATAGCTGGCTGGTTTCGGGTATGGACTGCGCCGCCTGCGCCCGCAAAGTGGAAAATGCCGTCCGCCAGGTTGAAGGCATTGGCCAGGTTCAGGTGACCTTTGCGACAGAAAAACTGATCGTTGTAGCCAGCGGCGATGTGCGCGAACGCGTCGAACGGGCCGTTCAGCAGGCTGGCTACCAGCTACGCAGCGAGAACAGCGCGCCCGAGCCCGCCCCTTCGCGGCTGCGGGAAAACCTGCCGCTGATTGTCCTGATGGTAATGATGGCGCTCAGTTGGGCGCTGGAGCAGTTCAACCATCCCTTTGGCCAGGCCGCTTTTGTCGCCACCACGCTGGTCGGCCTGTGGCCGATTGCCCGCCAGGCACTGCGCTTAATCAAAAGCGGTAGCTGGTTTGCTATCGAAACGTTGATGAGCGTGGCGGCGATTGGCGCCCTGTTTATTGGCGCAACGGCGGAAGCGGCGATGGTATTGCTGCTGTTTCTGATTGGCGAACGCCTTGAAGGCTGGGCTGCCAGCCGCGCACGCCGCGGCGTCAGCGCGCTGATGGCGCTGAAACCGGATACCGCCATCCGCTTGCGTAACGGTGAACGTCAGACGGTCGCTGCCAGCGAGTTACAGCCGGGCGACACCATTGAAATTCCGGCGGGCGGGCGTTTACCTGCCGACGGCAAGCTGGTGTCGGCATTTGCCAGTTTTGATGAAAGTGCCCTGACCGGCGAATCGGTGCCGGTGGAGCGCACCCTCGGCGAATCGGTACCGGCCGGTGCCACCAGCGTCGATCGGCTGGTGACGCTGGAAGTGGTCTCGAAGCCCGGCGAAAACGCCATCGACCGTATCCTCAAACTGATTGAAGAGGCTGAAGAGCGCCGCGCGCCAATTGAGCGCTTTATCGATCGCTTTAGCCGCATCTATACACCAGCGATTATGGCAGTAGCGCTGCTGGTCGCGGTTGTGCCGCCGCTGCTGTTCGCTGCGCCGTGGTTACCGTGGATCTACAAAGGGCTGGCGTTGCTGTTGATTGGTTGCCCGTGCGCGCTGGTGATCTCTACGCCAGCCGCGATTACCTCCGGGCTGGCAGTCGCCGCACGGCGTGGCGCGTTAATCAAAGGTGGCGCGGCGCTGGAACAACTTGATCGCATCCGCCAGGTGGCATTTGATAAAACTGGCACGCTGACCATAGGCAAACCGCAGGTTGTCGCGGTCACGCCGCTGGCGGGGATCGACGAAGCGGAACTGCTGGCGCTCAGCGCCGCCGTTGAACATGGCTCCACTCACCCGCTGGCGCAGGCTGTTGTACAGGAAGCGCAGCGCCGCCAGTTGTCGATTCCGACGGCGCAAGCGCAGAGAACGCTGGCCGGGAAAGGGATCGAAGCACAGATTGGCGGGCAATATGTTCGCATCAGCGCACCGGATAAACTGCCGCAAGGAGTGCCAGGCGCGCTATTAACACACATTCATCAGCAGGAGAGCCTCGGCCAGACCGTTATTGTGGTTGAGCGCGATGGCGAGACGATTGGCACGCTGGCGCTGCAGGATACGCTGCGCGATGACGCTAAAGAAGCGGTTGCCGTGCTGCATGCGCTGGGCGTTCAGGGCGTGATCCTGACCGGAGATAACCCGCGCGCGGCGGCGGCGATCGCCGGGGAGCTGGGGCTGGATTTCCGCGCCGGGCTGTTGCCGGAAGATAAAGTGCAGGCGGTACAGGCGCTGAATCAGCGTTCACCGCTGGCGATGGTGGGTGATGGCATCAACGATGCGCCCGCCATGAAAGCCTCAACCATCGGGATTGCGATGGGCAGCGGCACCGATGTGGCGCTGGAAACGGCGGACGCGGCATTAACGCATAACCGCCTGATCGGCATTGGGCAGATGATCCGCCTGGCGCGCGCGACGCACAGCAATATTCGCCAGAACATCGCCATGGCGCTGGGTTTGAAAGCTATCTTTCTGCTGACGACGCTGCTGGGAATGACCGGGCTGTGGCTGGCAGTGCTGGCGGATACCGGCGCAACGGTGCTGGTGACCGCCAATGCGTTACGCCTGTTACGCAGCAAAGATTAGTGGCTTTTACGCACCACGTACCGATACGGCAGTGATTCGGTTTGCCCGGCGACCAGCTCGTGTTCCATAAAACGACAAAAGCCGGGAATATCGCGGGTGGTTGCCGGATCGTCGGCGATAATCAGCAATGTTTCGCCAACCTGCATATTGCGCACGGTTTTGCGCACCATCATTACCGGCTCCGGGCAGCGTAAACCCTGCGCATCCAGCGTATGGTCAGCAGTGGAAAAGAAATCGGTCATCTTCATCTCGCAAGGGAAAAAACCGCATTAGTTTACGCCGCCTTTTTTGTGACGCAAGCAAGGTTAACGATTGCGTTAAAATTAACCATTGCATCCGGCAATAGTTGCAGTATCATGCGGCGGCTCTGCGTGGCAGAGCACAAAAAAGTACTGGGTTCCCTCACCCCATTTACCAAAAAGGTCACAATATGACGCAATTTTCATCCTCGCAGCGCATGAAAGCGCTGGTCTGGCTTTCGCTTTTTCATCTGCTGGTGATTATCTCCAGTAACTATCTGGTGCAGCTGCCGGTCGCCATTTTTGGTTTCCAGACCACCTGGGGCGCATTCAGTTTCCCGTTTATTTTTCTCGCGACAGATTTAACCGTGCGCATTTTCGGCGCGCCGCTGGCAAGACGCATTATTTTCGCCGTGATGGTGCCTGCGCTGCTGGCCTCTTACGTGATCTCTTCGCTGTTCTATATGGGAAGCTGGCAGGGTTTTGGCGCGCTGGCGCATTTCAACCTGTTTGTCGCCCGTATCGCCAGCGCCAGCTTTATGGCCTATGCGCTGGGGCAAATTCTCGACGTGCATGTGTTTAACCGCCTGCGTCAGAATCGCCGCTGGTGGCTTGCGCCTGCGGCTTCCACCGTGTTCGGTAACGCCAGCGACACCGTTGCGTTCTTCTTTATTGCTTTCTGGCGCAGCCCGGATGCATTTATGGCGCAGCACTGGACGGAAATCGCGATGGTGGATTACAGCTTTAAAGTGCTTATCAGCATCGCCTTCTTCCTGCCGATGTACGGTGTGTTGTTGAATATATTACTGAAAAGGCTGGCAGACAAATCTGAAATTAACGCGTTGCAGGCCAGTTAAGAGTACCGCCAGGCAGATGTGATAAGATGGAGCGCTGAGCCGTTATGGCTGTTTATTGAAAGGAAGAAGTCAATGCGCAATCTGGTTAAATATGTCGGTATTGGCCTGCTGGTCGTCGGGCTGGCTGCCTGTGATAACAGCGACAGCAAGAAGCCGGTTCAGGCCGCTTCAGCTGAAAGCAATGCAACAGGCCAGCCGGTAACGCTGCTTGACGGCAAGCTCAGCTTCTCGCTGCCAGCGGATATGACCGATCAGAGCGGCAAGCTGGGCACCCAGTCTAATAATATGCACGTTTACTCCGACGCCACCGGCCAGAAAGCGGTGATCGTCATCGTTGGCGACAACACGCAGGAAGATTTAGCGGCGCTGGCGAAACGCCTGGAAGATCAACAGCGTGGCCGCGACCCGCAGTTGCAGGTTGTGACCAATAAAGCGATTGAGATCAAAGGCCAGACGCTGCAACAACTCGACAGCATTATCTCGGCCAAAGGTCAGACGGCCTGGTCTTCCGTGGTGCTGGGTAAAGTGGATAATAAACTGCTGACCTTGCAGGTCACGCTGCCGGCGGATAACCAGCAGCAGGCGCAAACCGCCGCAGAAAACATCATCAATACCATCCTGGTGAAATAATCCCGCTGCGAGGGGTAAAAAGGGAACCTGTGAGTTCCCTTTTTTATTGCCGGATGACACCGTCGGCCCGATAAACAGAGCGCTAGCGGGCAATCATCCCACCAACACCGGCTTTTGTTTTAATCGCCAGGCCAACAACAAGGCGATGGCCACCAGCCCTGCCGCCGCCAGATAAATCGACGACACACCCGCCCATGCCATCAGCAACCCTGCCAGCGGGCCGGTAATACCCAGCGATAAATCCATAAACACCGTATAGGTTGCCAGCGCGGAACCCTGGTTATTCTGCGGTACCGCTTTCACGGCCACGACGCCCAGCGCCGGGAATACCAGCGAGAAACCAGCGCCGGCAAGGAACACACCGAGTTTTGCCATCCACGGATCTACCGCCAGCCCCACCAGTACCAGACCGAGCGTTTCGACCACAAAACAGATCATCGATACATTCAGGCCGCCAAAACGGTTGATGCCATTCGGTATCAGCAAACGGGTGCCAACAAACGCACAGCTGAACAGCGTCAAGGCAAATGCCGCGCCGTCCCAGCCTTTGGCCGCGTAATAGAGCGTGATGAAGGTCGCTATCACGCCAAACCCTGCCGAGCCCAGCGCCAGTGCCATGCCGTACGGCAAGACGCGCCCCAGCACTGCGCGAAACGGCAGTGGTTTGCCTTTGCTGGCCTTCACACTCGCCCGCGGTAATGCCAGCACAATCGCCAGCAACGCAATGCCCATAATGGCTAAAGACAAACCCTGTAACCCACCATAGCGGTAACAGAGTACGCCGAGCGGCGCACCCAGCGCCATTGCGCCGTAGCTGGCAATGCCATTCCACGAGATCACACGACCAATATGTATGGAACCGATAACGCCCACGCCCCATAGCGTCGCGCCGGTTCCGGCAAAACTCTGGCCGATACCCAAAATCACACGCCCGAGGCACAACAACACCAGGCTTAATATGTCAGGGCTGCTGCCCATTGCCGCCAGCAAGTAACTGAGACCACTAAGAAAGGCGCCGCACAGACCAAAGATAACGACCTTTTTCGGACCCAATAAATCGGCATAGCGCCCGGCGTGCGGTCGGCTGAGCAGCGTGGCGAAATATTGCAGGCTGATCACTAACCCGGCCCAGAAGGCGCTATAGCCCATCACATCATGGACATAGCCAGGCAGCACCGCCAGCGGCAGTCCAATGGTGAGATAACTGGCAAAGTTAAAAATAACGACGGACAAAATCCGCAGATTGAGGCGCAATCCGCTAAGCGCCGGTTCAGCGGCATTTTCAGGCATGAAGTTTGACCCAGAGATTCACAACAGTGTTTCACTATTATCACGTCAGGGCGCAGAAATCAGCATCCACTTTAAGAATATCTCTGTCGGGCGAAGACGTTACGGGGCACTACACTTAACGGGCGTGATGACAAAAGGAATGCCGAATGACACAACCTCAACCGGACCAGGCAGGTCTTCATATTCTGTTAAAACTGGCAGCACTGGTGGTGATCCTCGCCGGGATCCATGCCGCCGCTGACATTATTGTGCAACTGTTGCTGGCGCTCTTTTTCGCCATCGTCCTTAACCCACTGGTGAGCTGGTTTATTCGCCGCGGCCTGAAACGCCCGGTCGCCATTGTGATTGTGGTGCTGGTGATGCTGATTTTCCTCACCGCGCTGTTCGCGGTGCTTGCCGCATCGGTGAATGACTTTATGACCCTGCTGCCGAAATACAATCGCGAGTTCACGCGCAAATTTCTCCAGTTGCAGGATGCCATGCCCTTCCTCCGGCTGCATATGTCGCCAGAGCGCATACTGCAACGCATGGATTCCGAGCGGGTAATGACGTTCGCAACGTCCATGGCGACCCAGCTATCGAATGCGATGGCCAGCATTGTGCTGCTGGTGATGACCGTGGTGTTTATGCTGTTTGAAGTACGCCACGTTCCCTACAAAATGCGTTTTGCCCTGACCAACCCGCAGGTGCATATTGCCGGGCTGCACCGCGCGTTAAAAGGCGTCTCTCACTATCTGGCGCTGAAAACGCTGCTCAGCATATGGACCGGTCTGATTGTCTGGCTGGGGCTGGTGTTACTGGATATTCAGTTTGCGTTAATGTGGGGCGTGCTGGCTTTTCTACTCAACTATGTACCCAATATCGGCTCGGTGCTCTCCGCGATCCCCCCGATGATTCAGGCGTTGCTGTTCAATGGTACTTACGAATGCTTGCTGGTTGGCGCGCTGTTCCTGGTGGTGCATATGGTGATTGGCAACATTCTTGAACCGCGCATGATGGGCCACCGTCTCGGGATGTCCACGCTGGTGGTGTTCCTGTCATTGTTGATTTGGGGATGGCTGCTCGGCCCGATCGGTATGCTTCTGTCAGTACCGCTGACCAGCGTCTGTAAGATCTGGATGGAAACCACCGCCGGTGGCAGCAAGCTGGCGATTTTACTGGGGCCAGGCAGACCGAAAAGCCGCCTGCCCGGGTAAAGGTTATTTGCCTGACCGCCCAGGCAGAAAAATAACCAGCACGCCAGCGACAATCAGCAGCACGCCAAGCCCGCCGCGCAGAGAGAAGGGCTCATGCCAGCCGGGCAACCAGATGGCGGCGGCCCACACCAGAATGTAACTCACGCTGAGCAGGGCATAAGCTTTGCTCAGCGGCAAACGGTGCAGCGCAAAATACCAGCATCCCATCGACGCCAGGTAGCCGAACAGCCCGGCAATCAGCGCCAGCGTTCCTTTCTGCGGCTGAAGCAGTACCGACACAAACTCCCACGAGAGGCTCACCGGCGGCAGTGAAATCATTGCGTAACGCAGCAATAACTGCGCGACGCTGACCAGAAGTACGCTCGCAAGCGCCCATACCATGCCCCTCATCGCGTACTCCCCAGCAGCACAATACCGGCAA
Organism: Kosakonia sacchari; assembly: GCA_900109485.1. Taxonomy (GTDB): domain Bacteria; phylum Pseudomonadota; class Gammaproteobacteria; order Enterobacterales; family Enterobacteriaceae; genus Kosakonia; species Kosakonia sacchari_B. The sequence goes on from FOAY01000004.1 coordinate 145,836, forward strand.
TGATCAACGCAACGCCCACCGCATGACGCGCGGAAACTCGCTCATGCCAGATAAACCGCGCGGCCAGCGTAACCCAGACAAAATTGAGGCTCAGCATCGGATACGCCACGCCGACCGGAATACGCTGGAGCACCAGCAGCCACAGCGCCATACCGGCGCCCAGCGATGCCAGCGCCAGCCCCAGCCAGAGACCGAGATGCCTGCCGCGATGCCCCGGCGGCGCGGGGCGTGTCGCCTGTTTCTGGCACAGTTGCCCGACGCAGCTCAACAGGCTGGCGAGGAGGAGCCAGATCCAGCTTGTCATTGCGGATAGTACTGAATAAAGACCATACGCCCCTGCACATAGACGTTATCAGGTTTCGGGATCGGCAAACGGGTGAAATCATCCGGTTTAGACTGGTGCAATACCAGCGATATCACGCCTTGCTGACGGTGTTGTGCCAACCAGTCAGTAAAACCATCCTCACTGACAAAGCGGCCCTGCCCGTCAGGATACGCCATCCCGTAGGTAAGCTCACCCTGCGTACCGAAGAGAATAATATCTTTGCGCTTCAGCTCCCACGCCAGACCGGCGGCAACCCCGACGTTATCGGCCAGCACATAGCGGCTGGGGGTCAGCGAGTCGTTGACGAAGTTAATTAAAAATTGCGGCTGTTTGGAATCCATCACTTTGTCCGGGATAACAATGCCCACCAGCAGTGCAATCCCCAGCGGACACAGCGCGGCGTACGACCAGCGCTCGTGACTGGCGCGCAACGTAAACAGCCCGACCAGCAACCAGCAGAAAAAAGCAAATGCTGCCAGCGCCGCTTTATACACTTCGATCGGCATCCATACCGGGTGCTTCAAAAAGCCCCACGGCGACACCACCAGCGCGGCAACCGTACCGATCAAACCAAAAGCGATGTTGATCCAGGCGTTAATGCGCAGCGCCCGGCCATGTTCTTTGGCCACCGCTACCGCATAGCGCGCCATCAGGATCGCAAGTGGTCCGAAACACGGCAGAATATAGGTCGGCAATTTCCCCTTCGCGATGCTGAAGAAAATCAGCGGCATTACCACCCAACCCAGCAAATAGAAGGCTTCGCGCAGCCCCTCTTTACGCGCCAGCCAGCCCGTTTTCAGCGCGCCAGGCAACAGCGCGAGCCACGGCAGCGAACCGGCAACCAGGAACGGAATGTAATACCAGAACGGCGCTTTATGCTGCGCGTCCTGCTGGGCAAAACGCTGAATATGCTCCACCCAGAAGAAGTAGCGCCAGAAATCCGGCTCGCGGGCAGCAATCGCCAGCCCCCAGGGCAGCACAGTCACGACGCAGCAGATCACCGCCAGCCAGCCCCAGAGCAGCACCTCTTTCCAGCGTTTCTGCACAATCACCCACGGCAGCACGCCGATCACCGGCACCACCAGCGCGAGGAACCCTTTGGTCATCACCCCCATGCCGCAGGCAATGCCCAGCAGCACATAGCCGCCAAACTTACCGCGCAGCGTGGTGGCCTGCGACGCAAGCCAGAAGCTGAACATCGCCAGCGTCATCCACAGCGTGATCATCGGGTCGAGCACCGCATAAGTGCCGATGCCATAAACCAAAAACGCCGTCAGGAATATCACGCCGGAAAGCACCGCAATCCGTTTGTCGCGCCACATCTTCCACGCCAGACCGCCAACCAGCAGCGCCGAAAGCGCAATCGAGAAGATGGCACCGGAACGAACCGCGAAGTTATTGTGACCAAACAGCCACTGACCAATATTGTTGATCCAGTAGCCGGCAATCGGTTTTTCGAAATAACGCAGGCCGAGGAAATGCGGCACTACCCAGTCGCCGCTGTGCAGCATCTCCCGGCTGATTTCCGCATAGCGGGTTTCATCGGGCTGCCAGAGCAAGCGATATTCAATGGGAACGAGATAGTAGAGGGCAAACAGCGCGAACAGCACCAGCGTAAAATAACGGGATTTCATGACCCTGAACTCAACAGTTGTTGGCAACCCAGCCAGCCTTCCCGGCCGACCACTTCTCCGCGCACGACTTTGCCCACCGGCAACGTGGCTACATCATCCGGCAATAGCTGGCTCAACGGGCAAAAGACAATTTGCTCGCGGGTCGCCATTGCCAGTAATTCATCAAATCCATCCGCGCCGATGATCCCTTCCACTTCAGCATGAATGGTATAAACCGGCGTCCCGTTATCACGATGGATACAGTCGAGAATATAGCGATTGTATTCAGCGGCGCTCACCGTGGTACCGACCACTTCATCCCATGTTGGCAACGTCACCGGGATCTGCGGAGCCGCACAGGTGTTGTCCGTCAGTTGCGGGCGAAACGGCTGCGTACCGCGACAATCGCTGTTATAGCGGAAGTCGAACGCAGACTTCGCTTTCACCACCCGCTGATCGGCGCGCCAGCCTGCGACGGCCGAACAGGTCACCGAACGACCGATAATCACTTCCAGCGCCAGCAGGCCGCGTTCGATCTCTGCCTCTAAACGCTTTTGATCCCATACGCCGCTCCAGCGCTGCCAGCCGTGGTGATCCCAGGCGTGCAGCCCGACTTCATGGCCCTGCGCGGTCTGGCGAATAATTTCCGCATTCCCTTCGCCGATTAACCGTCCCGGCCAGGCCGTTCCGGCCAGCAGAATATCCCAGCCGTAGAGCGATGCCGCGCGCGAGCGCAGCATCTTCCACAGAAACTTCGGCTTAAGCAGGCGCCAGATATGGCGCCCCATGTTGTCCGGCCCGACGCTAAAGAAAAAGCTCGCCTGAATATGGTGCTTTTTTAACAGCTCCAGCAGGCGCGGTACGCCATCACGCGTGCCGCGAAAGGTATCGACATCAATACGTAAGCCGACATATTTCATGCTTATTTCTCATCCGTCAGTTCGACAGTGCGCAGGAAGAAATCCAGCGTCTCGTCAATGGTCTGGCGCATATCCACGGTCGGTTCCCAGTGCAGGCAGCGTTTAGCGTTACGGATGCTCGGTTTGCGGTGCTCCACATCCTGGTAACCTTTGCCGTAATAGGTGCTGCTTTCCACTTCGCGGAAACCGGCGAACGGTGGGAAACGATCGCGCAGCGGGTGTTTCTCAAAGCTCGCCAGCAGCATTTCAGCCAACTCTTTGATGCTCGCTTCGTTATCCGGGTTACCGATGTTGATGATCTCGCCATCGCAACGACCATCTTTGTTTTCGATAATGCGGAACAGCGCTTCGATACCGTCGCTGATATCGGTGAAGCAGCGTTTTTGTTTACCGCCTTCGATAAGCTTGATCGGCGAACCTTCCACCAGGTTGAGGATCAACTGGGTGATGGCGCGGGAGCTACCGATACGCGCCGCGTTCAGGTTATCCAGGCGCGGCCCCATCCAGTTAAACGGACGGAACAGAGTGAATTTCAGACCGTGCTTGTCGCCATATGCCCAGATCACGCGGTCGAGCAGTTGCTTCGATACCGAGTAAATCCAGCGCTGTTTGTTGATCGGGCCGACCACCAGGTTCGAATTGTCTTCGTCGAAATTCTTGTCGGTACACATGCCGTACACTTCGGACGTCGACGGGAAAATGATGCGTTTATTGTATTTCACGCAGTCACGGATGATTTTCAGGTTCTCTTCGAAATCCAGCTCGAACACGCGCAGCGGGTTGCGGGTGTATTCGATCGGCGTGGCGATCGCCACCAGCGGCAGCACTACGTCGCATTTTTTGATGTGATACTCGATCCACTCGGAGTGAATGCTGATGTCGCCTTCGACGAAGTGGAAGCGCGGGCTGCCGAGGAAACGGCTGATCGCATCCGATCCGATATCCAGGCCGTAGATCTCGTAATTGTCGTCGCGCAGCAGACGCTCGGTCAGATGGTTACCGATAAAGCCGTTCACGCCCAGGATCAGCACGCGGGTACGGCGTTTTACCGCCACCACCGGTTTGCTGGTCAGCAATGCGCCAGCGACCAGCCCCAGCGACTGCGCCAGTTGCGCGCCCTGCATATAAACGCCGTTGTCGGCCTGGCCGGTCAAAATTTCCAGCGCGCCTTCGCCACAGGCGACAATCAGCGGCGCAACAGACAGCACGGTGCCTGCGCGGGCCGGGCTGAGATCGGTACGTACGCGGGATTTCCAGACGATAAATTTATGGGTACCGGCAAAGCTGAAAGCGCCCGGCCACGGATCGGAAACGGCGCGCACCAGGTTTTGCAGCGTCTGCGCCGGTTTTTCCCAGTCAAGACGGCCATCTTCCGGCGTGCGGCGGCCAACATAGCTGGCTTTGCTCTCGTCCTGCGCGGTTTCGCTGAAGCGCTGCGCTTTGATGTCTGGCAGCACGCTGCTCAGCATCGCTTTTGCCGCCTCGGACAGCTTACGGTGCAGCGAGAGGGCTTCATCATTTTCCTCAATCGCCACGCGCTGCTGCGCGATAATCGCGCCCGCATCGGCCCGCGCGACCATGCGATGCAGGGTAACGCCGGTTTCCGTTTCACCATTGACCAGCACCCAGTTCAGCGGTGCGCGGCCACGATAAGCCGGCAGCAAGGAGCCATGCAGGTTGAACGCGCCAAGACGCGCGGTGTTGAGGATGTTGTCGCACAGCAGGTTGCGGTAGTAGAACGAGAAGATCACATCCGCGTTGAGGTCGCGAATACGGTCCACCCACAGCGGGTGGTTAACATCCTCCGGCGCATAAACCGGAATGCCGCGCTCAGCGGCAATGCGCGCCACGGAGCCAAAAAAGTGGTTTTCATTCGCGTTGTCAGGGTGAGTAAAAATCGCTGCAATCTCAAATCCGGCATCCAGTAACGCCTGTGTACCAACACATCCCATATCATGGTAAGCAAAAACTACGGCTTTCATTGTTTTTTTTCCTCTTGCGAATCATCAGATTCTTGACGGACGACACGTTGAATAAAGTAGCGAGGACGGGCGCGCACATCGTTGTAGATGCGGCCGATATACTCCCCAAGCAGCCCCATGCCGATAAACTGCGCGCCGATAAAGGTGAACAGGATGGCGAAGAGCATAAACACCCCTTCCCCCGCCCACTGCGGGCCAAATGCCAGACGCAGCACCACCAGCAGTACCGCCAGCGAGAAGCCCGCCAGGGCAATCACGCTGCCGAAGACGCTCAGCAAGCGCAGCGGCGTGGTGGTCAGGCAGGTCACCAGGTCGTACATCAGATTGATCAGCCGCATAAAGCTGTATTTCGAATCACCGAATTCACGTTCGGCGTGCTGCACCGGGATCTCAACCGCCCGGCGGGCAAAGGTGTTGGCGAGGATCGGGATAAAGGTGCTGCGCTCGTGGCAGTGCAACATGGCATCGACAATATGGCGGCGGTAAGCGCGCAGCATGCAGCCGTAGTCGCCCATCGCTTTACCGGTGGTGCGCTGGATCAGGCGGTTGATGGTGCGTGACGCCATTTTGCGGAACAGGCTGTCCTGGCGGTGCTGGCGCACGGTGCCGACCACGTCATAACCTTCATTGGCTTTCGCCACCAGACGCGGGATCTCTTCCGGCGGGTTTTGCAGATCGGCATCCAGCGTGATGATCAGATCGCCGGTGACATGGCTGAAACCGGCCATGATTGCCGAGTGCTGGCCATAGTTGCGGTTCAGCAACACGGCAACAATATGGCTGCCTGGCTCCTCTGCCGCGGCGGTTAACATCTGCGCGGAGTCGTCGCTACTGCCGTCATCGACCAGCAGAATTTCGTAATCAATGCCGAGCAGATCGCAGCTCGCCGTGGTGCGGCGAATCAGTTCCGGCAGGCTCTCTTGCTCGTTGTAAACCGGGATAACCACGGAAACTTTTTCGACAAGCGGTAAGGTAAACATATCAGCGCCCTGCAATGTTTTTGAGCGCATCAATGACGCGGGTTGAGTCGTCATGGGTCATGTCCGGGAAAAGCGGCAGGGAACAGATACGTGCGCTGTTCCACTCCGTATTAGGTAAAACAATCGGGAAGCGTTCGCGGTAGTACTTCTGCGTATGTGCCGCGCGAAAATGCAGGCCAGTGCCAATGCCCTGCGCTTTCAGGGTTTCCATCAGTGCGTCGCGGGAGATACCGCAACGTTGTTCGTCAACGCGAATAATAAACAGATGCCAGGCGTGCTGATGCGGCCATGACGGCAGCGCCAGCGGCTGGAACGGGGTATCCGCCAGTTCCAGCAAATAACGTTGAGCAATCTCCTGGCGACGGGCATTGGCTGCGGGCAACTTGCCAAGCTGCACCAGCGCAATCGCGGCATTAATATCGGCCAGGTTGTATTTAAAGCCAGGGGAGATCACTTCCGCCTGCGGCGCGCGGCCGTGGGTCTGCCGATCGTAGGCATCCACGCCAAGCCCGTGGAATTTCAGGCTGCGAATACGGTTGGCCAGTTGTTCGTCGTCCGTCACCACTAACCCGCCTTCAGCGGAAGTCATGTTTTTAATGGCGTGGAAGGAAAAAATCGCCGTACCGCGCGAACCCACATGCTGGCCTTTGTAGTACGTTCCGGCTGCGTGCGCCGCATCTTCAATCACCGGAATACCGTGCTTCTCGCCAATAGCGCGAATGGCATCAATATCAGCAGGCGCGCCCGCATAATGGACAGGAATAATGGCCTTGGTTCGTGGCGTAATCGCCGCTTCAACCGCTTCAGGGGTGACCATCAGCGTATCGCGATCGACATCGATCATCACCGGGGTCGCGCCGAGCAGGACGATCATGTTGAGAGTGGAAACCCAGGTCATCGACGGGGTGATCACTTCATCACCCGCACCAATCCCCAGCGCCATCAGCGTGACGTGCATTCCGCCTGTTGCAGAACTCACCGCAATCGCATGGCGGTTACCGGTCAGCGTGCAAAAAGCCTCTTCGAGCGCCTGGTTTTTCGGGCCTGTCGTGATCCAGCCGGAAGAGAGCACTTGCTGAATGGCTGCGAACTCTTCATCTCCCATTGACGGGCGCGAGAACGGTAAAAAATCACTCATCATTTTTCCTTGGCGTCAAAGACGCATAAACAGACCGCCACAAAGACACTTTGCGGCTAGTGAGTAAAATGGCGGATGAATGTTAAACCACAATATAATGACTGCATTTTTTATGCATTAATCATCATTCACAGTTGGTCAGTAGATGTTACCAAAGGAATATTAGGACAAGATTAAGAAATCTGAGAAGTGACAAATTTAACAATTATAAAAAATATTTACTTTACAAGGTGTTAAATTGCCAGGAAGGGAAATTAAGCTGTGATGATTGTCAAAAAAATGAAACAATTAACGCCTCTGTGTTGTATACAAAGGCGTTTTCTTTGTTATTTAAACGGCACATCAACAAAAGCGGAAAAAATTAATATTGTTATGCAATTAATTATTTCTATCGTTACTGTTTAAATATATTTTCCTGAATAAGAAATCAGGACAAATCCTGCGGAAAATTAGCCGGTAATTCGCTGGCGGCGCAGTCAATCACGCTATTGTTATTCGCGCCGCAATCGCGCACAAACGTAATGGTGGCGAATTCATCGATCACTTCGGTCGGATAAGCCGGGCCCGCCGCGCGGTAAGACTCCATCAGCGGAATGTGATCGTTCTGGAAGCAGACGGTTTTTTCCGGGTTGTTGATCACCCAGCGCGGGAAGAAGATGGTGCCGTGGAACAGGCGATCGCCGAGGTTCACAATCAGGCTGACATCGGTGCCGGTCGGTTCAGTCCAGGAAATTTTATAAATACTTTCCCCCACGCGAACGATATACGCATGCTGGTTTTTCACCCAACGGTTCGCCACGATGCCGCTATGAATACGGTAATCAAGGGTTTCGCCGTTTTTCACGTAGATCTCGTAATTCCAGCCATTATCGTAGGTATAAACCAGATGTTTGCCGATAAAACCGCTCAAATCATGTTTATCAAAGGTGCTCATTTTTCATCTCCTCTGTTCGATAAGGTGATCCTACGCGCGTAAAAATCCAATGAATAACGCTATATTTGCATCAAATTCATTCAATTTTTAGATGAGTCATGCACAAGACCACGCTGGAACAATGGACGCTGCTGCAAAAAGTGGTGGAGCTGGGCAGCTTTGCCAAAGCCGCCGACGAAACGCACCGCAGCCAGTCATCCGTGAGCTACAACCTGGCGCTATTGCAGGAAAGGCTGGGCGTTGCCTTGCTGGTACAAGAAGGGCGTCGCGCGGTGCTGACACCCGCGGGCGAACTGCTGCTAAACCAGGTGAAACCGCTGCTCAAAGCCTTCGACTGGGTCGAAACCCGCGCGGCAACGCTGCGTAACGGCATGCGCACCCGGCTGGATCTGGTGGTGGATAACATCTTTCCCCGCGCGCGCCTGTTCGCCATCCTGCGCCAGTTCCAGCAGCGCTACCCGCAAACCCAGGTACGGTTGACCGAGGTGCTGGAAAACGCCTCCAACGAGCTGCCGGTGTATGCGCAGGCGGATGTGATGGTGCTGACCCGCCGCCAGGACACCACCGGGCGCGGCGAATGGCTGATGAATATCGATTTTGTCGCCGTCGCGCACCGCGATCACCCGCTGGGCGCGGCGCAACAGGTGAGCGAAGAGATGCTGGCCGAGTGGCCGTTAATCCGCATTGCCGAGAGCGATGCCCGGCAAAACCAGAGCGCGCAGGAGTCGTGGACTTTTTCCACCATCGATGCGGCGATAGAAGCGGTGCAGTATCAGGTCGGCTATGGCTGGCTACCGGAAGAGCGCATTCAGCCCTTGCTGACAAACGGCGTGCTGAAAATACTGCCACTCAGCCACGGCGCACGACGCGCCACGCCGCTGCATCTGATCGTCAAAAAAGACCTCGCGCCGCTGGATGAACAGGTCGAGATGCTGTTGCAGTTGTTCAAGGGGTAGCCCCTACCCCTGAATTTCTTCATCGCGTCGTTTACAGACATGGTCGCTATATAATCTAATACATATCGTAAAATTCTTATTCCAGACAGAGCGATAACCATGTCGAACAAAATTTCCGCATTAATTCTGGGCACGGTACTGGCCTGTACCAGCCTTTTTGCCCATGCTGACCGGACCATCACCGATCAGCTCGGCCGCCAGGTCACCCTGCCGGATCACATCACTCGCGCGGTAGTATTGCAGCACCAGACGCTGAACCTGCTGGTGCAACTGCATGCCGCCGACGATGTTGTTGGCGTACTGAGTAGCTGGAAAAAACAGCTCGGGCCGGAATTCGCCCGCTTTATGCCGGGCATTGAAAAACTGCCGACGCCAGGCGATCTGACGCAGGTGAATATCGAAAGTCTGCTGGCGCTACATCCACAGGTGGTGTTTATCGCCAACTACGCGCCCGCCGATATGATCCAGCAGATCCAGCAGGCCGGAATTCCGGTCGTGGCGGTTTCGCTGCGTCAGGATGCCGAAGGCGAGAAAAACAAAATGAACCCGACGATGGCGGACGAAGAGAACGCCTACAACGAAGGGCTGAAACAGGGTATCCGCCTGATTGGCGAGGTGGTCGATCGCAAACAGCAGGCTGAAGCGTTGATCGACTACACCTTCAGCGCCCGCGCGAAATTCAACGCGCCGGTGGCGAATATCGCGGAAGCGGACAAAGTTCGCGTTTATATGGCGAACCCGGACCTGAACACTTACGGTTCCGGCAAATATACCGGGCTGATGATGGAGCACGCCGGTGCGAAAAATGTCGCTGCCGCCACCATCAAAGGCGCGCGTCAGGTTTCGCTCGAGCAGGTGATTCAGTGGAACCCGCAGGTAATTTTTGTCCAGGATCGCTACCCGGAAGTGGTGAAAGCGATTGAGAACGATCCGGGTTGGAAAAACATCGACGCAGTGAAAAATCATCGTGTCTGGCTGATGCCAGAGTATGCCAAAGCCTGGGGTTACCCGATGCCGGAAGCGCTGGCGATTGGCGAACTGTGGATGGCGAAAAAACTCTATCCGGCACGCTATGCCAACGTGAATGTTGATGCCCAGGCGCAGGACTACTACCAGCGTTTCTATCGCGTCAACTGGCAAGCGAATGCGGGCAAATAACCGCTTTGCGCTGTTGCACGGCGGTTTTATTGCGTTAACGCTGCTGCTGGCACTGACCTCGCTCGGCCTGGGCCAGTACCGGCTCAGCATTAACGAAGTGGCGTCGCAACTGCTCGCGTTCCCCGGCAACGGCGCGGCCGGGCAGATTGTCTGGTCGGTGCGCTTACCGCGCATTCTGCTGGCGCTGCTGGCTGGCGGCGCACTCGGTCTGTGCGGTGCTGTGCTGCAGGGCGTGTTCCAGAACCCTCTGGTCGATCCGCATATTATCGGCGTAACTTCTGGCTCCGCCTTTGGCGGCACGCTGGCCATTCTGCTCGGTTTCAGCCCGCTGCTGCTGATGACCTCAACCTTTGGCTTTGGCCTGGGTGCGCTGGTGCTGGTGTGGCTGATTGCCGCCTTACAACGGCGAGAAAATACGCTGATGCTGATCCTCTCCGGCATCATTATCAGCGGCTTTTTTGCTGCGCTGGTCAGCCTGATGCAGTACATGGCCGATACCGATGAGACGTTGCCGAACATCGTTTTCTGGCTGCTGGGCAGCTTCGCCACCGCCAACTGGCACAAAGTGCTGATGCTTTGCATTCCGGTCGGCATCGTCAGCGCCATGCTACTGATGCTGCGCTGGCGCATTAACCTGCTGGCGCTGGATGAGAAAGATGCGCTGGCGCTGGGCGTACCGCTAAAACGACTGCGCCGCTGCGTGCTGGTCGGTTGCGCGATACTGGTTTCTTCGCAGGTGGCCGTCAGCGGCAGTATCGCGTGGATTGGTCTGGTGATCCCCCATTTGGCGCGGCTGCTGGTCGGTGCCGATCATCGCCGGCTGTTGCCGGTCGCTTTCTGGCTCGGCGCCAGCTTTATGCTGCTGGTTGACGATCTGGCGCGCACCTTAACGCAGGCGGAAATCCCCCTCGGCATTATTACCGCCCTGCTGGGCGCACCGGTATTCGCCGCTTTGCTGATTCATAACAACCGCCGGAGGTGGCAATGACGGAACCTGTATTGACGGTGAAAAATCTGGTGTATGGCCGCGAACGCGCGCTGTTTACCCCCCTCAGCTTCTGCGGTCATCCCGGCGAGATCTGGGCGGTGCTCGGCGCAAACGGGCTGGGAAAAAGTACGCTGTTGGATACGCTGACCGGCGTGCTGCCTGCGCTGTCAGGCCGTTTTTCCGTGCAGGGCGGCGTCGGTATTGTGCCACAGTCTTTCCGACCGGCCTTTGCCTGGAGCGTACGAGATGTGGTGTTGATGGGACGCGCACGTCATGTCGGGCTGCTGTCGATGCCTTCCGCAGAGGACGATGCGCAGGTCGAAAAAGCGCTCACCCGGCTGAATATCCGCCACCTCGCCAATACGCCGTTTATGCACCTTTCCGGCGGTCAGCAGCAACTGGCAATGATTGCCCGCGCGCTGGTTAGCGGTAATCAAACCATTCTGCTGGATGAACCCTGCTCGGCGCTGGACCTGGCCAATCAGCAGGTGGTGTTACAACTGATTGATTCGCTTGCGTATCAGGAAGGGCGCTGCGTCGTTTTCACTACCCACGATCCGACCCATGCGCTGCAAGTTGCTCACCAGACACTGCTGCTCCTGCCAGGCAGGCAGTGGTTGGCAGGTGAAACGCAGCAACTGCTCAGCGAAGCGAACCTGCAATCCGCCTACGGTCTGCCGGTGCGCCGCATCGAGCTGGCAGAAACCACAGCGCTGGTACCGTTATTCCGCCTGCGGCGGCAAAAAACCGGCAGCGCGTAAACAGGCTTGCCCCTGCGAACCAACAATAAACTGCATCAACGGCGCGGCCGGTTCCTCCAGCAGCGCCAGCGCGTAGTTGCAGCGAATGTTGTGCTCAGGCGGAATATCCACCACCCGCACATCCCGTTCCGCCGCCAGCAACGTGGTGTAGTGCTGATAACCGATAAACATGTCGGTAAATCCTTCACGAATGAGCCACGCGCTGGCGATCTCTTTGGCAGGAACCGTTAAGCTGTCGCGCCCGCCAACCAGTTGCTGCGAGCGTTGCCGCAGTTGCTCCCCCAGCCCCGGTCGCAGAGTGTCGAGATGTGCAAAGAGCTGCCAGGTATAGTCGCCAGAAGGATCGCAGCCGGGCGTGGATGTTCCGAGTCGCAACATCGGATCGGCCAGCAGCGTTAACCAATCTCCCTGCGGCACAGTGCTACGCACCGTCAGGCTCAACGCATTGGCGGCAAAAACCTGTATAGCCCGCGCACGCCCCACATCCAGCAGCGCCTGCGGGTGCACGGTATTGGCAGACGCAAACAACGCACAGCGTTCCCCGGCCTCGATCCGTTCACGCAGCAATCCCGCCGGGCCAAATCCGACCTCAACCGCAACACCGGTCTGCTCGCTAAACGCCGCCAGCAGTGGGGTAAACGCCCGTTTCAGGCTGCCTGCTGCCAGTACTGTTAATGTCATGTTCAGGTATCCGTGAGGTTCAACCGCCAGCCATCTTACGCGTCACGCGACGGGAGATAAATCCTTGTGATTCACATGGTTTTTGATCCAGGACAGGCCATTAGTATGATGAATAAATAAAATCGTCATACCTTCTCGCCACCGACTTTCGTCAGGGAATTCAACGTGTCCTTCTTTCGCCACGCCGCCGCGCTGCTGTTATGCGCCTCCTTTGCCGCCTGGGCGGCGCTACCCACATTAACCACCGCCTGGCCGGTAAATGTCGGCCCGCTCAACCCGCACCTTTACACGCCGAACCAGATGTTCGCCCAGAGCATGGTGTATGAACCGCTGGTAAAATATCAGGCTGACGGCAGCGTAAAACCCTGGCTGGCCACGCACTGGACGCACTCCGAAGATGGCAAAACCTGGGTGTTTACCCTGCGCGACGGCGTGCTGTTCTCCAACGGCGAGCCGTTTAACGCCCAGGCCGCCGCAGAGAACTTCCGCGCGGTGCTGGAGAACCGCCAGCGCCATGCCTGGCTGGAGCTGGTAAACCAGATAACCGATGTCAAAGCCCTGAGCGCCAGCCAGTTACAAATCACCCTGAAAAGCGCCTACTATCCGTTTCTGCAAGAACTCTCCCTGCCCCGCCCGTTTCGCTTTATCGCCCCGTCGCAGTTTAAAAACCAGCAAACCATGAACGGCATTATCGCGCCGATCGGCACCGGGCCGTGGGTATTGCAGGAATCCCGGCTCAATCAATACGACGTCATGGTGCGTAACGAACGTTACTGGAGCGAAAAACCGGCAATCGGCAAAGTCGTTATCAAAGTGATCCCCGACGCCACCAGCCGCGCGGTGGCTTTCGAAACCGGTGATATCGACCTGCTTTACGGCAACGAAGGGCTGCTGACGCTGGATACCTTCGCCCGCTTCAGCCACAACCCGGCCTGGCGCACGCAGCTTTCCGCACCGGTAGAAACGGTGATGCTGGCACTTAACTCCACTCGCACGCCAACCAGCGAGCAGGCGGTACGTGAAGCGCTGAACTACGCGGTGGATAAAAAAACGCTGATTGATGGCGCGCTCTACGGCACGCAGCAGATCGCCGACACCCTGTTTTCGCCAACGGTGCCTTACGCCAATGTTGGACTCAAACCCCGCAGCTACTCGCCGGATCGGGCGCGGGCATTGCTGGAAAATGCTGGCTGGACGCTGCCCGCCGGGAAAACCATCCGTGAAAAAGCCGGTCAGCCGCTGCATATCGAGCTGGCGTTTATCGGCACCGACGCGCTGAGCAAATCGATGGCGGAAATTATCCAGGCCAATCTGCGCCAGGTGGGCGTCGAAGTGGCGCTGGTGGGTGAAGAGGAGAGCAGCATTTACGCCCGCCAGCGTGATGGACGTTTCGGTATGATTTTCAACCGGAGCTGGGGCGCGCCGTACGATCCGCACGCCTTTATGAGTTCCATGCGCGTACCGTCCCATGCTGATTACCAGGCGCAGCGCGGCCTGGCGGACAAAGCCATCATCGACCGCGAGATCGGCGAGGTGCTGACCACCCGCGATGAACACGCGCGCCAGGCGCTGTACCGCGATATTCTCACCCGTCTGCACAACGACGCGGTTTATCTGCCAATCAGCTATGTGTCGACGATGGTGGTGGCAAAACCAGAACTGGGCGTGATTCCGTTCGCGCCGATTGCTTCTGAGATCCCCTTCGATCAGATTTCGCCGGAGGCGGCGCAATGAGCCGCTATTTACTCCGTCGTCTGCTTATCCTGATCCCGATGATCCTCGCTGCATCGGTGGTGATTTTCCTGCTGCTGCGCCTCGGCACGGGCGATCCGGCAATGGACTATTTACGCCTTTCCAGCCTGCCGCCAACGCCGGAGATGATTGCCGCCACGCGGGCGCAGCTTGGTCTCGACCAACCGCTGGCCGCGCAATATCTTCACTGGCTGTGGCGCGCGCTGCACCTCGACTTTGGCATCTCCTACGCCACCCAGCGCCCGGTGCTGGACGATGTGCTGCACTTTCTTCCCGCCACATTGCAACTGGCGGGCGCGGCGCTGGCGCTGATTTTGCTCATCTCGGTGCCGCTCGGCATCTGGGCGGCACGCCATCGCGACGGTTTGCCGGATTTTATCGTGCGCGCGATTGCCTTTCTCGGCGTCTCGATGCCCAACTTCTGGCTCGCTTTTTTGCTGGTGATGCTCTTCTCGGTGCACCTGCAATGGCTGCCTGCACTGGGTTACGGCGGCTGGCAGCACCTGATTTTGCCTGCGGTGTCGATTGCGCTGATGTCGCTTTCGATCAACGCCCGTCTGCTGCGCGCCAGCATGCTGGAAGCGGCGGGCCAGCGCCATGTCACCTGGGCGCGGCTGCGTGGCTTAAACGAAAAGCAGACCGAGCGCGGGCATATCTTGCGTAACGCCGGGCTGCCGGTGATCACCGCGCTGGGCATGCATATTGGCGAGCTGATTGGCGGCACGATGATCATCGAAAACATCTTCGCCTGGCCCGGCATTGGCCGCTATGCGGTGTCGGCGATTTTTAACCGCGACTACCCGGTGATCCAGTGCTTCACGCTGGTGATGGTGGTGGTGTTTGTGCTGTGCAACCTGGTGGTGGATCTGCTGAGCGCCGCGCTGGATCCCCGCATTCGCCATCATGAAGGAGCGCACTGATGCACTTTTTTCTTACCGCGCGCGGGTCGGTACGTGGAGCGATGCTGATCCTGCTCCTGCTGCTGGTGATTGCGCTGACCTGTCAGTGGTGGGTGCCGTTTGATCCGCAGGCGATTGATCTGCCTTCGCGCTTGCTGCCGCCCGACAGCCAGCACTGGCTCGGCACTGACCACCTCGGGCGCGATATTTTCTCCCGGTTGCTGGCCGCCACCCGCGTGTCGCTCGGCGCGGTGATGATCTGCCTGCTGTTGGTGCTGGCACTTGGGCTTGCTGCGGGCGGCTGCGCCGGGCTGCTGGGCGGACGCGTCGATCAGGCGATTATGCGCGTGGCGGATATTTTCATGACCTTTCCCACGTCGATCCTGTCGTTTTTTATGGTCGGCGTACTCGGCACCGGGCTGACCAATGTGATCATCGCCATCGCCCTTTCCCACTGGGCATGGTACGCACGCATGGTGCGCAGCCTGGCGATCTCCCTGCGCAGCCGGGAGTATGTACTGGCGGCGCGCTTAAGCGGTGCGGGCTACCTGCCGCTGTTTCGCGACCATCTCGCGGGCGCGGTGGTGCCCTCGTTACTGGTGCTGGCGACGCTGGATATCGGTCATATGATGCTGCACGTGGCAGGCATGTCGTTTCTCGGGCTTGGCGTGACCGCGCCTACGCCGGAATGGGGCGTAATGATCAACGATGCGCGGCAGTTTATCTGGACGCAACCCCTGCAAATGCTGTGGCCGGGGCTGGCACTGTTTATCAGCGTGATGGCGTTTAATCTGCTGGGCGACGCCCTGCGCGACCACCTCGATCCTCATCTGGTTACGGAGCACGCACACTGATGCCTGGACAACTGTCTCTGGAGAGTCTCACCCTGCATGCCGAAAGGCCGCTGGTGCAGGAGGTTTCGCTGACACTGCAACGCGGGCGCGTGCTGGCGCTGGTTGGCGGCAGCGGCAGCGGGAAATCGCTGACCTGCGCAGCAGCGCTCGGCGTGTTACCTGCTGGCGTGCGGCAGGTAAGCGGCCAGTTGCGGCTGGATGCACAGCCCGTCAGCCCGCAGGCCTTGCGTGGCATTACCGTCGCCACGGTGATGCAAAACCCGCGCAGCGCCTTTAACCCACTGCGCACGATGGCCGCGCACGCGCGGGAAACCTGCCATGCACTTGGCAAACCCGCCGATGACGCGACGTTAATTGCCGCGCTGCGCAGCGTCGGGCTTGAAGCGCCGCAGCGCGTGCTGGGCTGTTATCCCTTTGAGATGAGCGGCGGCATGTTGCAACGCATGATGATTGCCATGGCGCTGCTCAGCGATGCGCCGTTTATCATCGCCGACGAACCCACCACCGATCTCGATGCCGTGGCACAGGCGCACATCCTCGATCTGCTCGATGGAATCGTACAACGGCGCCAGCCCGGTATGCTGCTGGTGACGCACGATATGGGCGTGGTTGCCCGTCTGGCCGATGATGTCGCGGTGATGGATAACGGGCAAATTATCGAACGCGGCCCGGTGACAGCGCTGTTTACCGCGCCGCAGCATCCGGTGACCCGGCAGTTAGTGGCGGCGCATCTGGCGCTGTACGGCATGGAGCTGACGCAATGAATATTCTTGAGGTTAACGGATTATCCCATCGCTACCAGCAACAGCCGGTGCTGCAACAGCTCTCCCTGCAACTTAAGCGCGGCGAAACCGTGGCGCTGCTCGGGCGCAGCGGTTGTGGAAAAAGTACGCTGGCGCGGCTGCTGGTCGGGCTGGAAGTGCCGCACGCAGGCGAAATTTGCTGGCAGGGCGCGCCGCTTTCCCGGCTGAATGCCCGCACACGTAAAGCGTTTCGCCGCGATATTCAGATGGTGTTTCAGGACCCGCTCAGCGCGGTGAATCCGCGCCAGACGGTGCGCGAGATCCTGCGCGAGCCGCTGCGCCATTTGCTGGCGCTTAACAGAGCGGAGCAGCAGGCGCGTATCGCGCAGTTACTGCACGATGTCGAGCTGGACGAAGCGTTGCAGCATAAACGCCCGCCACAGCTGAGCGGCGGCCAGCTTCAGCGCGTCTGCCTGGCGCGAGCGCTGGCGGTAGAACCGGGGTTATTGATCCTCGACGAAGCGGTCTCCAGCCTTGATGGTGTGCTGCAAGCCGGGATGATTAAACTGCTGAAGCGCCTGCAACAGCGTACCGGTCAGGCGTGTCTGTTTATCACCCACGACCTGCGGCTGGTCGAACGTTTTTGCCAGCGGGTAATGGTGATGGAAAACGGCAGCATTGTTGAAACCGTGGAGGTCGCTGCGCCGCTGCGATTTGCCTCCACCGCAGGCCAGGCATTACAGCAGGCGGTGCTACCCGCCTTCCCTTCCCCACGACAAAGAAGAGCGCCATGCAACGCATAACCATTACCCTTGACGATGATCTGCTGGAAACGCTGGATAACCTGAGCGAACAGCGCGGCTACAACAACCGCTCGGAGGCGCTGCGCGATATTTTGCGCAGTGCGCTGACGCAGGAATCGACACAGAACAGCGAGCAGCAGGGCTATGCCGTGCTCTCCTACGTTTACGAGCATGAAAAGCGCGATCTGGCGAGCCGCCTTGTCGCCACGCAGCATCACCATCACGAGCTTTCTGTCGCCACGCTGCATGTGCATATCAGCCACGACGACTGTCTGGAGATCGCCGTGCTGAAAGGCAAAATGGGCGATGTGCAGCATTTCGCCGATGATGTGATTGCCCAGCGCGGCGTGCGCCACGGCCATTTGCAGTGCCTGACAGAAAAATAGCTACACCGCGTAACGCGGGGTGAAAAACTGCTCCGTCTGGCGCAGCGCGCGCTCAATACGCGCCGGATCGAGGGAAAACGGCAGGTGATCGGCCGCTGCCTTCGGGAAACTGATACTGCGCGCCACCGCCTGGATCACCGCCAGGCGGATCTCTTTTAACGGTGCCAGCGTCAGCGGCGCATCGTACTGGCGCAGCAGCGCCAGTAGCGTGGCATCCGGCGTGTCACTGTCATTCTCCAGAAACGACTGTACCAGCAGACTGTAACCGACGCGTTCGCCGTGCAGCCAGTCGCGCAGCGCCGGTTCATAGGTCAGACGGTTATGAATCGCGTGCGCCACGCCGGGCGTGGGGATTTCACCACGAATACTATTGGCCATTCCGGCCACGGCAATATTGGCGTCAATAACGCTGATAAGCGCATCGCTGACAAGGTGCGCCTGATTATCCCGCAACGCCTGCTGACCGTGTTTTTCATAAATGTCCACCGCCAGCCGCGCGGTCTGTACTTTTAATTGCAGCGATAAATTATCCGGCGAGTGCTGTAAATAGGGGCGGAATTCATACCATTTCGCTAACGCATCAACAATGCCCGCTTTTAAATAACGCACATCGCTTTGCGCAATAATCTCGCTGTCCACCAGCACCAGCCGCGGCAATGTTTTTAATGGCTGGCTGCGTAGCTGCCCGCCCTCTTCGGTGTAAAACACCGACAGCGGCGACCAGGCCGCGCAGGTTGAAGCCACTGTCGGAATGGTGATCGATGCGCCGCCGTCAAGGGCATCCGCTACTGCTTTGGCGGTATCCAGCACGCGCCCGCCGCCGACGCCAACGATATACTGCACGCCCAGTTTGCGCGCCCGTTTAACGTAGTGCGCTACCCGTTCATCGGTACAGTAACCGGTCATGATCTCCGTCTGCCACGCGACGCCGCTGCTGCGCAAACTGTTTTCCAGCGCCGGATTCACCCGCGCCCAGGCCTGCGCGCTGGTAATAATTAAAATATTCTGCGTCAGCGGCGCAATATATTCCCCTGCGTCATGACGAATACCTGCGTGATGAAACCAGGTGTGCGGCGTTTTTATTGCAAGCATGAGATTGTCCATATTGAGAGGGATTAACAGCCGTTATTCCCTCATGCTACAAAAATAAAAACAAAAAACAATCTTTGCCATTTCCTGTATTTTCATATCGATAGAACAATATTAGCTATAGCGACAAATACCTTGCCGCCGATATATTCATCCGTGAAGATGCTGAGCAGAAAATAAATTTAACCACGCTTCTTTTTCATTTTTCACCGACAGGTAACAGCGACTATGTCATCGCATCCCATCGATTTTCTGATTATCGGCAATAACTTCGCCACGCCGGAAATGCGCGCCATCTGGTCGGAGGAAAACCGTCTTCGCCAGCAGGCCGCTGTGGAAGTGGCGCTGGCCCGCGCTCAGGGCGAACTGGGCGTCATTCCTGCGCAGGCGGCGCAGGAGATCGCCGAGCGCGCGCAACCGCAGGCGCTGCAACTGAGCGATATCGCCACGCTTGCCGCGCAAATGAAACACTCGTTTATGCCGACCCTGACGGCGCTGCAACAGCAGATTGGCCCGGCGGGCGAGTATCTGCACTACGGCGCGACGACGCAGGATATTGTCGATACCGGCACTATCCTGCAACTGCGCGATGCGCTGGCCATTATTCACCGCGATACGGTGGGTGTAGCGCGTGCGCTGCGTCAGCTTGCTGAGCGGCATCAGCGCACGCTGATGGTCGGCCGCACCCACGGCATGCAGGCGTTGCCCACCACGTTCGGTTTTAAAGTCGCCGTCTGGCTGGATGAATTTCTGCGTCACCTGACGCGCATTGCTGAAATCAGCCCGCGCGTGCTGACCGGCAATATCAACGGTGCGATCGGCACCAATGCGGCGCTGGGCGATAAAGGGCCGGAAGTGGAACGCCGCGCGCTGGCGCTGTTGGGGCTGGCAAGCCCGAATATCGGCTGGCAATCGGCGCGCGATCGCCTGAGTGAATTCGCCTCGCTGGCGGTGCTGATCAGCGGATCGCTCGGCAAAATTGGTAATGAACTCTATAACCTGATGCGCACCGAGATTGGCGAAGTTGAAGAGCCGTTCAGCGCCGGGAAAATCGGCTCCACCACCATGCCGCATAAACGCAATCCGGCGGCGATTGAAGGGCTGGCAAGCCTCACCGCGCCGGTGCGCCACAGCGCCGGGCTGATTTTTGAATCGATGCACGTCGAGCACGAACGCGACGCCATGAGCTGGCGGGCCGAGTGGCTGGCGCTGCCGGAGATTTGCCTTTATCTCTCGGCGCAACTGCAAAATGCGCAGGGCATTCTCAGCGGCCTGACGGTCAACGAAGCGAAAATGCACGCCAACCTGGATATTCAGGCCGGGCTGCTGCTCTCTGAACGCGTGATGTTTGAAGCGGGTAAAACCCTCGGCAAACAGACGGCGCATCACCTGGTTTACACCTGCGCGATGGCCGCTTTTGAGACAGGTCGCGATTTTAAAAGTGTGCTGGCGGAGCAGCCGGAAATCGCGGCGGTAATCAGCGGAGCCGATCTCGATGCGTGGCTTGATCCGGCGCGTTACCTCGGCAGCGCGGTGGAAAAAGTGAATGACGTACTGCGCGCTGCCGACCGCTCCGCATTACTGGAGCCGCAATGAGCGAACACTACCGCCAGCTTACCGCTGCCGACAGCGAGATCTATCTGGCGTTGATGCTGGAAGCCTACGCGCAGGTGAAGGAGCTGGGGATCCATTTCGATGCCGCCACCACCAGCAAGGCGCAGGTGACGCAACACCTGCAACAGCACGGCGTCTGGGGGCTGTTTGTCGATGACGATCTGGCCGCCTCGATCACCCTTCGCTATCCGTGGGGGCCGCTACCGGGGCCATTTGGTCTGCCGCATATCGGCTGGTTTGGCGCGCACCCGCGCTATCGCGGCGAGCAGCGCGGGCGGCAAATCTACGACTGGGTGGAAACGCACATTCTGCGCGGGCAGCTTCGCGCTCCGGCGGTATCGCTGGGCACCGCCATCAGCCATCCGTGGCTGATCCCGTTTTATCAGCAGTATGGTTTTGAGCCTTCCCATGAAGCGGATCTGGGCAAAGGCCATATCACATTGTTTATGAAGAAAATCCTTGATGAAGCCGCCCACAGCGCGTGGCTGGCACGTCAATCTCCCTGATGAGTAACCCTATGACTGATATCGCTGCATTATCCGGCTGGCTGACCGACTTTCGCCATGAATTACACCGTTTCCCTGAACTCTCAAACCAGGAGTTCGCCACCACCGCCCGCCTGCGCGCCGCGCTGGAACAACACCAGATTCGTATTCTGCCGCTGGATTTAGCCACCGGGCTGGTCGTTGAACTGGGCGGCCAGCAGCCTGGCCCGCTGGTGGTGCTGCGTGCCGATATCGACGCGCTGCCGATTGACGAAAAATCCGGCGTGCCGTTCAGCTCTGAGCATCCCGGCGTGATGCATGCCTGCGGCCACGACTTCCACAGCGCCAGCGCGCTCGGCGCAGCCATTCTGTTAAAAGCGCAGGAAGCCGAACTTCCGGGCCGGGTGCGCATTCTGTTCCAACCCGCGGAAGAGACGGGCCAGGGCGCGCCAGCGGTGATTGCCGCAGGCGCGCTGGACGGCGCAACGGCGATTTTTGGTATTCACAACGATCCGGCGCTGCCGGTCGGGGTAATGGGCAGTAAAGCCGGGGCGCTGACCGCCGGAGTTGACCGTTTCCGCATTGATATTACCGGCACCGGCAGCCACGCCGCGCGACCGCACGAAGGCAATGATCCGGTGGTGATTGCCGGGCAGCTTATCACCACGCTGCAAACGTTAATCAGCCGCAATGTTCCCTCAGATGAAAATGCCGTGCTGTCGATTACCCAGGTTCACAGCGGCAGCACCTGGAACGTAATCCCCGACAGCGCCTGGCTGGAAGGGACTGTGCGCACCTTTAGCCAGACGGTGCGCGAGCAAATCGAGCAGCGCCTGCGTGATGTGCTCTCCGGGCTGGGCACGGCGTTTAACGCGCACATTGCCCTCGACTGGCAGCCCGGTCCGCCGTCGGTGGTCAACAGTGAAACGTGGGTTGATCTGGCGCTGGAAACTGGACGGCAGAGCGGTTTTGACGCCCGGCGCATTGCCGCCAACCCGATCGGCGAAGATTTCGCGTTTTACCAGCAGCATCTGCCCGGCGCGTTCATCATGATCGGTTCCGGCGGCCCTTATGCCCTGCACCATCCGCAATTCCGCGTTGATGACGCCGCGCTGTTTCCGACGTCGCAATGGCTGGCAAACCTGGCCGTGCAGGCGCTAAAAAAGGCAGCCGCATGAGTGAACTGACCCAGACCGTTGCGCGGCTGATTGTTGACGCGCAACCCGACGATAACGCGCGGGAGCAGGCGCGGCGCGGCGTGCTCGATTTCTTTGCCGTCGCGCTACCGCTGGTGAACGGCACGCTGCCCGACACCACGCTGCTGGCGTTGCGCAAAATTTGGCCGGGGCAGGATGCGCAGTCACGCGCATTGCGTCTGGGCTACAGCGGGCATGCGCTGGACTTTGATGATTTTCACCCGGATTTTCGCGGCCACGTCGGGACGGTTATCCTCCCGGCGCTGCTGGCGCTGTCGGCGGAAGACGAGATAACGGAGGGGCCGCGTTTTCTCGATGCATTTGTGCTGGGAGTCGAGATGGCGGGCCGCCTCGGGCTGGCGGTGGGCAGCGGCCATTATGTGCAGGGGTTTCACAATACCGGCACGCTGGGCGCGCTGGCTGCAGCCGCCGCCTGCGCACGGCTGATTAACGCCAGCGCAGAGCAGACGGCGAATATCCTCGCCATTGCCACAAGCCAGGCTGCCGGGCTGCGCGTGCAGTTCGGCTCTGATATCAAACCGCTGCACGCCGGGCTGTCCGCCAGAGCGGCGGTGACCGCCGTGCAGTTGACACAGCATGGCGTGGAAGCGAAAACCGACGGCGCGCTGGCAGGTTTTCTCGCTGCTTATAGCCCGGCGACAGCCGATCCGGCAAAACTGACCGCAGGCTGGGGCGCGCCCTGGCGCATTATCACACCGGGGCTGGAATTCAAACCCTGGCCAACCTGTAGCGGCACCCACGGCGCGGCGCTGGCCGCGCTGGATCTGCGCGCGCAGTGGCTGGCGGCGGGGTTTTCCGTCGAACAGTTATTTGCTGAGGTGGAGCAGATTGCGGTGGCCTTTCCGCCTGGCGGCGATGTGGCGGCGTTTATTCGCGCACCCGCGAACGGTGTTGAAGCCCGTTTCAGCCTGGAATATGTGGTTGCCGAATGCCTGCTGGAAAAGGATTTGCCACTCGGCAGCTTCGCGCCCGGAGCGGTGAAAGCCCACACCGCCGGGCTGGCGGCTCGCATCATCCGCACGCCGGATACCAGCGCTCCGCCCGATGCCCTTAACCCGTCAGCACGTTTTCATCGCCTGACTTTAACCACCCGCTCCGGCACGCAGTTTACCGCGCACGCCACGCGCCAGCAGTTACTGGCGCAGGGGGTGGATTTAACGGAGAAGCTGCGCCGCTGCCTGCCGCAGGTGGATGATGCCACCCGCGAACACTGGCTCGCGCTAACGCGGCTGGAAGACGCGCAGGCATTATCGGCATTACAGGCGCTGCTGCTGGTTTAGAGCGGCGTAAAGGCCTGCACTTCGCCGACATCCCCGGTGAAGAGGGAAACCTGCACTACGGTGATCTGCCCGCTGCAACCCTGGCCTAATGAGGAGGTGCCGATATCGCGCGTTAACACGTTGGGGTTGCCGTGGCGGCACAGTGGGCGCTGCGCCAGCGGGTCGACGGGATCGTACCAGGCGCCCGTCGGGAGCTGGACGACGCCGGGCATAATATCGTCGGCAATCCGTACCGCTGCCAGTACCGCACCGCGCGTGTTATGCAGCATCACAATCGCGCCCGCATCAATACCGCGCGCGGCGGCGTCTAACGGGTGCATCGTACACACCTCTTTCCCCTGCTTTTTGTGCTGCGCGCTGTGTCGCCCGTAATCAAGCTGGCTGTGCAGGCGGGTGGCGGGTTGATTGGCGATCAGCCACAGCGGATGCTGCGCGTCGGGCTGCTCGTCCGGCGTCAGCCACACCGGAAGACCGGGACAATCCGGGTAATTAAAGCTGGCGATGGTCACCGAGTAGATCTGGATTTTCCCGTCCGGCGTCGGCAGCGGATACGCATCAGGATCAGCGCGAAAGCGGCGCATCAGCCGCCCGCCGTCGTCCACCTGCGGCAGTTGCAATATGCCTTCCCGCCAGAAATCGTCAAACGCGGGCGTGGAAACCCTTTCATGCGCCAGTTTCTCCTGCATCTGGCCGTACAAATGTTGTAACCACTCGCGCACCGTCCGGCCTTCGGTAAACGCCTCTTCACGCCCCAGACGGGCGGCAATATCGCGGAAGATGGCAAAGTCATCCCGCGCGTGTCCCCACGGCTGCGCCACCGGATGCATGGCGAACAGATAGCGATCGGTCGGCGCGCCGCCGATATCTTCACGCTCCAGCGTCATGGTGGCGGGCAAAATCAGATCCGCATGGCGGGTCGTGGCCGTCAGGCTGTGCTCATGAACGATTAAGGTATCAAGCTGGCAAAACGCATGGCGCAACCGCGCCAGATCCTGATGGTGATGGAACGGATTACCACCCGCCCACCACGCCAATTTGATGTGTGGATAACGGCGACGCACGCCGTTGAAATCGAACGGCTCGCCGGGATTGAGCAGCATATCGGCAATGCGCGCCACCGGAATAAGATCCTCCACGCCGTTGACGCCCTGCGGCAGCGCCGGGAAAGAGACGCGGTTAAACGCTTTACCGTAATGCCCCAGCGCTCCCAGCGCATAGGCGTATCCGCCGCCGGGCAGACCCGGTTGCCCCAGGGCGGCGGCCAGCACCAGGCCGAGCCATACCGGCTGCTCGCCGTATTGCGCCCGTTGCAGAGAGTGGGCGACCGTCACCAGCACCCGTTTACCGTGCAGACGCCGCGCCAGCGCGACAATCTTTTGCGCCGGTACGCCGCAAATGGCTTCTGCCCACGCCGCATCGCGCACGGTGCCATCCTGTTCGCCGGATAACGAAGCCACCAGCGTCGGCCAGCCGGTACAGTAGCGGGCAAGAAATGCTTCATCGCTCAGCCCTTCGCGCCACAACGTGTGGAGCAGCGCGAGGATCAAGGCAGCGTCAGTGCCCGGACGCACCGGCAGCCACTCACCGGCGGCTTCCTGCGGTAAATCGCTGCGCAGCGGGCTGACGGAGATAAACGTCGCGCCACGCGCGGCAGCCTGGCGCATATAGCCGCGCTCGGTATGCTCACTCATTCCGCCGCTGGCGACCTGCGAGTTTTTCAGCGCCAGCCCGCCGAACGCCAGCACAATATCGCTGTGTTCGGCGATCTCGCGCCAACTTACGCCGCGCCGGGCGATCTCATCCTGCGGAGCAACAATGTGCGGCAGAATGACGCAGGCAGCGGCGGAACTGTACGACCATACCGAGCGCACATAACCGCCGATAGTGGTGTTGAGAAAGCGATGAAGCTGGCTTTGCGCGTGGTGAAAACGCCCGGCGCTCGACCAGCCGTAAGAGCCGCCGAACACCGCCTGCGGGCCAAAATTATCCGCCACGCGTTTCAGTTCACTGGCCGCCAGATCCAGCGCCTGCTCCCAGCTAATGGCGATGTACTCATCCGCGCCGCGACGCGCATCCGGGCCGGGGCCGTTCTCCAGCCAGCCTTTACGCACCATCGGCTGCGTGACACGCGCCGGGTGGCGCAGCGTATCAGCAAGGTTTTCCAGCAGCGGGCTGGGATCGGGATCGCCGGGAAACGGTGTAATCTGCAGTTCGTCGCCGGTATCGGAGGCAGTGAATGCGCCCCAGTGCGAGCTGTGGGTAACAGAAGCCATAATTACAACACCGTAGAGAGGAAATGGCTGACGCGGGCGTTGGCGTTATTCTCCAGCAACTGGCGCGCCGGGCCGGAGGCGATGATTTTGCCAGCCTCCATAAAGACGATGTTGTCGGCCACTTCGCGGGCAAAACCAATCTCGTGGGTAACGATGACCATAGTGATGCCGGAGTGCGCCAATGCTTTGATCACCTGCAACACTTCGCCCACCAGTTCCGGATCCAGCGCCGATGTCGGTTCATCAAACAGCATCACTTCCGGGTCCATCGCCAGCGCTCTGGCAATCGCCACGCGCTGCTGCTGACCGCCGGAAAGCTGTTGCGGCCAGTCGTTTTCCCGCCCCGCCAACCCTACCTGCTGCAACAACAAGCGCGCTTTCGCCACCGCCTGCGCGCGCGGCTGTTTCTTCACGCGGATCGGCGCATCGATGATGTTTTGCAGCACCGTGCGATGCGGGAACAGATTAAATTGCTGGAACACCATGCCAATACGGCTGCGCTGGCGGGCGATTTTACTGTCGCTGACTTCAAACAGCGCCTGGCCTTTTTGTTCATAGCCCACCAGTTCTCCGCCGATACGAATGGTGCCCGCATCAAGTTTTTCCAGATGGTTAATGCAGCGCAGCAGCGTGGATTTCCCGGAGCCAGACGGGCCGAGGATCACGGTAACCGAACCGGCATCAACATCCAGATCGACGCTATCGACCACCGTCTGCCCGGAGAAGCGTTTGGTAATGTTGCGTAATTCGATGGCTTCAGCCATTGCTCACTCTCCTGGCATTCAACAGATAAACCGGCAGCTTACGGGCAAACCAGACTTTTGCTTCCACGCGCTTCACGCCGCGCGAGAAGTAGCGCTCGACATAAAACTGCCCGACCGACAACACCGAGGTGAGCAGCAGATACCAGGCCGTTGCCACCAGCAGCAGCGGGATCACTTCATAGGTGCGCTGGTAGATGATTTGCGCCGAGTAAAGCACGTCCTGCAAGGAGATCACCGACACCACAGCCGTGGTTTTGAGCTGACCAATCACTTCGTTACCGGCAGGCGGCAGAATCGCGCGCATTGCCTGCGGCAGCACGGTATAGCGGAAAATCTGCCCGCGCGAATAGCCGAGCGCCCGCGCGGCTTCCAGTTGGCCGTTGCCGACGCTCTGAATTCCGGCGCGAATAATCTCCGCCGCATAGGCCGACTGGTGCATCACCAGCGCAATGACCGCCGCGCTGAACGGGCTTATCAGCGCGTTCGCCGGGGAACTGTAGAGTTCGCCAATCCCTGGCAAGGTTACTGAAATCGTTGGATAGAGCGCCGCAATGTTGTACCAGAGGAACAGTTGCACCAGCATCGGCACACCACGGAAAAACCATGTATAGGCCCAGCTAACAGCGACCAGCACCGGATTCGACGAAAGGCGCATCAGCGCCAGCACAGTGCCACCGGCAAAGCCGAGCACCACTGAAATGGCGGTCAGTTGCAACGTCATTAGTACGCCGCTGAGGATGGACTCTTCGGTGAAGCTTTGCGCCACCACGCCCCACTCAAAACGCGGGTTGTTGAAAACAGAGTGCAGCAGCCCTGCCAGCAGCAGCAAAACGAACAGGGCGCTGAACCAGCGCCCGTAGTAGCGTTTTCCGATGATGCGCAGTTCATCCTGCGATTGAGAAGCGGTGGTGTGCGCCATTAGAAAATCTCTTCGTTACGTTTGGACTCTTTTACCGCGCCAAAACCGATCGACCAGTGGTCGAGGATCTTCTGGTAAGAACCATCTTTGATCAGGGAGTTGAGCGCGGCCTGAACGGCCTCTTCCAGCCCGGAACCTTTCGGGAAGGCGATAGAAACCGGTGCGTCGTTAACGCTGATTTGCCCGCTCATGGTCAGCGGTTTCACTTTGCTGACCTGCCAGGTCAGGCCTTCATAAGGGCCAAAGAACATCGGCACGCGGCCGCTAACCACCGCCTGTACACCTGCCGGGCGATCCGGGAAGACGGCGACTTTAATCGGCGGTTTACCCTGCGCTTCACAGGCTTTGCTGCCTTCGTTCAGGCGGTTGATTTGCGTGGTGCCAGCCCCGGCGCCAATCTCTTTGCCGCACACCTGGGTGAGCTCAGTGAAGGCGGGAATATTGGCATCCTGGCGGGAAATAATGCCTAAGCGCGAGGCGTCGTAATAACTGACAAAATCAACCTGCTCAAGGCGTTTTTGCGTGGCGTTAATATTGGCGAGCGCCACATCGTAGCGGCCCGATTTCAGCCCCGGAATAATATTGTCGAAACCGCCGGTATCGTGCCATTGCACTTTCACGCCGAGACGTTCGGCAACGGCGGTCATAATATCGATTTCACGCCCGGCCAGTGTTTTATTATCTTCCTGATAAAACGTGGTTGGCGGCGTATTTGGATTGGTACCGGCAATAATATAACCACGCTTTGCAATATCGGCGGGTAATTTCGCGTTTAATGTTTTGTCCGCCTGAATCATGAATGTTGGATGCGCGGGTACACTCTCTTCCGCCGCATTGGCCTGCTGCACGCCGCTTATTGCGAGGAGAAGGGAAAATATGCCGTATTTATTCATCTGTTTGTCGGTCCCCTGAAATGAGCAAAAAAAACAATATATTTTGTGCAATCCATTCTGGTAGAGCGCTGAAAACGAGGGAACGAATAAAACCGGAAAAGCAATGCCAGGAATGGCATAAGCCAGCCTTCACGCGCAATGGCGCAACAATTGACAACGGTTCTGCGGCGCAGGTGCTAGCCTTAGTTATTTGTAAAATCCAACTGGCAAGGAGCGGACGATGAAGATTGAGCTGCACGATAAAGTCGCGCTGGTCACCGCCTCAACGGGCGGGATCGGCTTTGCAATTGCGAAAGGTCTGGCACAGAGCGGCGCGGAAGTGATCCTGAACGGACGCAGCGAAGGGTCGGTCAATAAGGCGAAAGAGGCGCTGACGAAGCAGGTGCCGGGCGCGCGTCTGCGCACGGCGATTGCCGATCTCGGCTCGGCGCAGGGCGTGGAAACACTGCTGAAAGCGGCGGCGGAGGCCGACATTCTGGTCAACAACGCCGGGATTTACGGCCCGCAGGATTTTTACGCTACCGACGATGAAACCTGGGAAAAATACTGGCAGACCAACGTGATGTCTGGCGTGCGCCTTTCCCGCGCGCTGTTGCCGGGCATGGTGAAAAAAGGCTGGGGTCGCGTGGTGTTTATCTCTTCGGAATCGGCGCTGAATATTCCGGCGGATATGATTCATTACGGCGTGACGAAAACTGCGCAGCTCTCGCTGGCGCGCGGGCTGGCGAAATTCGTCGCCGGTAGCGGTGTGACGGTTAACAGCGTGCTGCCAGGGCCGACGATGTCGGACGGTTTTGCCGATATGATGAAAGACGAGATCGAGAAAACCGGTAAGTCGCTGGAAACGCTGGCGAAAGAGTTTGTGATGGCGCACCGCCCGAGTTCGGTGATCCAGCGTGCGGCCACCGTCGAAGAGGTGGCGAACATGGTGGTTTACGTCTGTTCAAAACAGGCTTCGGCCACTTCCGGCGCGGCGCTGCGCGTCGATGGCGGCGTAGTGGACGATATTGTCTGAGCCGGTGGCTGCCCTCAACCCGGGCAGCCACTGTTTCAACTAAGCGTTTTCACCAGCACTTCGAACAGCAAACCGGGCCGGGTCGGAATGCCAAACCGGGTATCATCCACCGGAAACGGCTCGGTTTCCCCGGTACGGCGATAACCGCGACGCAGATACCAGGCGAGCAGCGACTCCCGCACCTGCAACACCGTCATCAGGATACGTTTCCCGCCGCGCGCCCGGCACCACTGCTCCGCCGCTTCCAGCAGCCGTCGGCCATACTGCGCATTCTGCTGCGACGGCGAAATCGCCAGCGATCCGAGATACCACACGCCATCCTGCTGCGGCTCTACCCAGACACAGCCGTCAATACCGCTGGCGGTTTTCCAGACCAGCAAAGTCGCCTGCGGTTTGCTCGCCAGCTCTTCACGTAGCGTTTGCTCGCTAATGCGATCGCCATCCAGCAAACCCGCTTCGGTTGTCCAGCCTGCTTCCTCGCCGCCGCTGCGATAAGCGCGGTTCAGTAATGTGACGACATCAGCGATTTCGTCTTCCAGCACGGGGCGAACATCCAGTTTGGTGTAACGCGCGCCGCGAACCGGCAATGGGCGCTCGGCAAGGCGTTTTTCAAGCTGCGCGATCTGCTCGATAAAGTTGCCCGAAAGGCCTGCCGTCAGCTCCTGAACCACTTTGCCCAGCAGCGGCCATGCCATCTCTTCGCCCCGCACAATGGCGTTTGTGCCCTCGTCCGTTAAGCGAATAAACGATTTTCGCCGATCCTCACCGTCACTCTGGCGGGTGACTAACCCGGCGCGGATCAGGCGGTTGATACTGCTGGTCATCGCAGGCTGGCTAACCCGCGAACAGCGAGCCAGCTCGCCAATCGTTAAACCGGGCTGGCGATAGAGCGCCAGCAAAACCGGGTACAGCCCGGCCGGTACATGGATGCCGGTATTTTGTACCAATACACTGGCTTCCGCCTGTAACTGCTCGGCCAGCCGTTTTAACCGGCTGCCGAGAAAGGCGTAAGGCATATCAGAGAGAATATCCATTAGTCACTCGCAGAAATATATAACCATTTATATAGATTGTTATCTATACATACATACGGTCAATAAATGCAAGTCCTAAAAGAGAGAATCTTCAGGGCCAGTTGGGGTAGAAATGCGCCATCAAAATCATAAAAAGCGGCGTCGTTATGGTAGAGAACAGCGTGGAAAGCAACATGCTGGTTGCCGTCGCGCCCTGCAATACCTGGAACTTTTGCGCCATCAGATAGACATTTATCCCCACCGCCATTGAGCCTAACAGCACCACTACCTGGCTTTCCTGGCGCGGCAGATGCAGCAGATACGCTATCGCCCAAATCAGCCCCGGCATCAGGATCAACTTCAACAGGCAGATAGCGCCGCTTTCGCGCAGCCCTTTGCGGATTTGATAGCGCGAGAGGCTCATGCCGAGGGTGATCAGCGTCAGCGGCGCGGCCACCTGCGCCACCATGCTGACCGGGCTATCGAGGAAGGCGGGCACCGGGCGATGCAGCAGAAAGCTCCAGGCAAAACCGGTGAAAATGCCGATGATAATCGGGTTACGCAATACGCTGAGCAGCGTTTTGCCAATTCCGCGCAGCGAGAAACTACCGTTCTGCGCCCACTCCACCGACACGGTAACCAGCGTCCACAGGATCAGACTGTTAAATACCAAAACCAGCGCCACCGAGGCGAGGCTCGCCGGGCCAAGCAGGATCACCGCGACCGGAATGCCGAGCATCACATTGTTAGAGAAGATGCCCGCGAGGCCAAACACCGAGGCGGAAACCGAATCCAGGCGGAATACACCTTTCGCCAGAATCCGCCCGATAACGTAGATCACAAAGCAGGTGCCGAAATAAGCAATCAGCAGCCGCACGTCTACTGCCGGGCTTTCGTAGAATTTACTCATTACTTTGAATAGCATGCAGGGGATCGCCACGTTAAAGCAGAAGCGGTTTAACCCCTCGTTGACCGATTCCGGCCAGCCGGCAAAGCGCCCCAGTGAGTATCCCAGCGCAATCAGTAAAAAGAGCGGCGCAGAGAGCAGCAGTTGCTGCACAAGCTGGCCGAAAAATTCAGCTGTATCCATCCCTTACCCTGTTGATATTGATAAAAGTGATTTTCTCTTTGTTTTCCGCAGTATAGGGGATGGTTTTGTCTACGTCTGCTTGCCTGGTGCCCGTTTTGTGAGAAATGGCTTGCGCCTGGAAGATCGTAAGACGTATCTTGCGGGGTATTATTCGCAATATTCTCAAGGTTATCGTGAAGAATAAAAAGAATATAAAAAATTTTTTTAGTAGTTAATACTTCAATTTCACAAACCGTACAGAAAACATCCAATTCTCGATATAGCTTATCGATATTATTTTGGTGCAAGTTATCTGCAGGAAAAATTCATTCCACTCCTTCCATTACGGTATTAGTAGGGCCAGAGAGCTTATCGTTCATAACCCTATCATAATAAAATATATTTTTATTTATACCGTTTCGGACTCCCATAAAATTATGGGAATCGCTGTTCATGATAGCCATTTGGGAAAATGTGCGTAATATTTAACAATTTTTCATTCGAATAGTTAAATACAACATTATATTCTGAGAATTCTGCATCGTGATGCTCCTTTTGCTGTACCGTTATCATTTTCAGAGTCGCACCTTCATATTGATAATCAGAAATACTACAACCATACTCTCCCCAGTTGATATCTTTCTCGATTCTTTTATCCTTATTAAAACTTGAAACTGTAATGTTTCTTAGCTTACCTGTGCTGGTAAAGTAAATTCGTTTAACATAATCGTCACTATATAAATAAAACTCCACATTAATTACATTGCTCGATTGGCCATAAATTTCAACCATAATTATTTTCTTGGTATCATCGAAATGATATATGTGTGTATTTTTTACATTCGAGGGAATCTTGTTCAACTTGCGGCCAGGTTTAAAACCTGCCCGCTCTATTTCATACGGGCGAACGTTATATAAAGCACCTTTGCTAATAACTGTCTCTTTCGACATAGATAGTGCTTTGGATTTATAAGAAAGCAATGCGCCTTCACAATTATCTTTTATTTCAAGAAATTCTTTTTCAAGTTGCTTTAAAGTATACATAGCAAATCCTCTTAGTCTTAAAAAATGCCACCGGCAATTTCTGTGCTTATTTTATTTAATTCCCTCAAGAAATCACTGCTATTATTTATAGAGCTCAAACGATCAAAAACCTTTTGCTTATAAGCAGTTGTGTGAATGCTGGCATGATTTGGCAAAGTACTCCCTGGAGGAAGTTTAACCTTGCTGCTTGAGGGCAAAAATATCCCATTTTCAGCGGTATTTATATCTATATCCAAATCCTTCATTTTATTCTGCAAAGCTACCATTCTTGAATCTGTAGAATTTGACATAACAATATGATGTGCTGAATTTTTAAAACCAGGTTCTACTTTACCTGCCGCAACCATATTCTCCCTAAGTAGCTTGGCATCACTCGAACAACTCATCAACCCCAGCGGATCCACCCATACCAGCGGGTCAACCACATAGGTATACGTATTCAACCCACCCAGCAGCCCTATCGGGTCCATCTGGGTGTAGCAGCCGCCGGTCGGGTCGTAGTAGCGGAACGTGTTGTAGTGCAGCCCGGTTTCGCGGTCGAGGTACTGGCCCTGGAAGCGCAGGTTCTGTGGGGTGTCCCACTTCAGCGCATCGTTTTCCCGCTCCGTGCGTCCCCATGCGCTGAACTTGCTGAATCCAGTTACGCTGTAAAAGCTATCATGAGCAGTAAAGTTATTCTCCTTTTAAACACCTTTCACTCTATTTATGGACAATTCCCCATCGATGCCAGATAACAGTCCAGTGATATGGAAATTAAAGTGAAACTCCCTTACAATCATATAAATTAGAAATATTTATTTAAAATGAGTCCGTATTATGAATAACCGTGATAATGATACCCCCGAAAAACAAATAAGAGCTTTTTATACTAAAGATTTTATTCGTGTATACCAGGCTTACTCTGACGAAATTGCTGATAGTGCAATTTCCAACAAAACTTTCATATCCCCACCTTTTAGTATGACAAGAATGACATGGATTAAGCCTTCATTTTTATGGATGATGTATCGCTCAGGGTGGGGTCTAAAAGATCCTGGGCAAAAAAGAATTCTCGCCATAGATATAACTCATCATGGCTTTAAGAAAATAATCAAAGAAGGTATATTAAGTAATCATCACGAGACTGTCTTCTCTTCTAAAAAAGAAAAATGGCAAGAAGAGATAAAGAACACAAATATAATTATCCAATGGGATCCTGAAAGAGATATTCACCTAAACAAGCTAAACTACCGTACTATCCAAATTGGACTACGCAATCAGGCAGTAATTGACTATTGTAAAGAATGGATTATAGATATACAGGATGCAACAACACTCACTAAAGAAATTTATTCACTTATCTCTAAAGGGCAGATTCAAAAGGCCGAAGAACTACTTCCACACGAACGCGTTTATGATTTAAAATATCCTTTATGGAAATCCACACAATGAATTTAATACCGCTTGGCACATCCAGGCGGTATCTTTAATTAATTACTCCCAACTTCCCTAATTGTTTCTTCGCACTATTACTTATTGCATCATTATTAGCAGCGCTAAGTAACTTTAATTTTTCAATAGCATCTTTATTATTTATTTTTGCCAGAGCTCTTATACATTTATCTGCCAACACGAAATCTTCATCATAATCACGATAACTGAGATTTAATAAAGCTGCGTAGTATAGGGAATTTACACTTGACGTGCTCTTATAGAAACCCAATAATCTAACCAATTCTTCATGCTTCTCATGCCAATCATCTGTAATTAAATCATTGAGGACATCTATGCACTTGAACTCATAACTTACCACAGCAGCAAGATATAGTAATAGATCAACGAATTCACCATCCTTCGCTTCACGGGCTAAAATTAGTTCGTTGCATATCTCTAACTCATCATACGTCTCATTGAATTCATTTAGAAAACGTGAAAAGTCAATATCTTTTTTCATTAACGAAATAATCAAATTTTTCTTTTCAGATATCATATATATTAATTTAACTTCTCAAAATTCTTAATACCCTTATTGTATATTTCTAACGTTTTACTTTTCACAAATCCGATATTTATTTGATCGCCCTTAGCTTACCTGTCATACGCAAGTACTGATAGTCTTCATGACTGTTCCACAACCAGCCAACCCCAGCGGATCCACCCACACCAGCGGGTCAACCACATAGGTATATGTATTCAGCCTATCCAACAGGTCAATCAGGGGGTAGGTCATTTCGTGGTAGCAGAAAGTGTTATAGTGCAGCTAAATTTATTGTTTATACAATGGTAACTGGTGAAAATATGCCGGAAAGATACCTTTCCGGTCATCAAAAACGTATTTAGCGTATTTACAATACATTCTATCTGTAAAAAACGGCAAATCAGCTTAAAAAAATTCTTTCTATATATTCATTAACTTTAGAATTAACATTCGAAATCAACTTTAAATCACTCCCAGATGTATGTTTCAGGGCGCCTTCGAGATTGTCATGAAGTACAAAAAGACCATATGCCGTTTCTTTAGGCACAACTTCTTCACCTTCATAAAGATCACAGAATTTCTCTAGCTGAAGATACAAATCATCAATATCCTCCTTGTTTAAATCATCAGCAAGTCGGATCTTCTCAACCAGATTCATGATTGCTTCATTTAGGCTTGAAAATTTTTCGCTCATTAATTTCACCTATTAAAGAACAGTTATCGCACTAGCAGGTATAGGGGCATCAAATAAAACCTCAGCAGATCCTTGAGCTAATCGCCGTGCAAACCCATTGCCTAATAGCTCAAGGCCTTTTTCTGATGATATATCAATTGCCCCTCCTGGAACTTTACTTAAGTCGATCTCCACGATCCTATTTCCTGTTTTGGCTGACCATTTTTCAGCAATACTTAATTCTTTTGTTGCTGAGATAAATTGAGAAGGTGAACGGCTTCCCGAAGTTACATGCCCCGCAACTGTTTTTATATTACTCGGATTAAGAGAGCTCACCCCAAGAGCCGGATTTTCATCTTGCCTAATGACCCTATATACCTTTCCGTTATTCAAACGCTCAAATTCATGTGTAGGAGCGCAAGGAGCCAACCCCAGCGGATCCACCCATACCAGCGGGTCAACCACATAGGTATACGTATTCAGCCCACCCAGCAACCCTATCGGGTCCATCTGGGTGTAGCAGCCGCCGGCTGGGTCGTAGTAACGGAACGTGTTGTAGTGCAGCCCGGTTTCGCGGTCGAGGTACTGGCCCTGGAAGCGCAGGTTCTGTGGAGTGTCCCACTTCAGCGCATCGTTTTCCCGCTCCGTGCGTCCCCATGCGCTGAACGCGCCGCGCCAGACGATGTCGCCGTTACTGTCGGTGACCGATTGTGGCAACCCGTTGATTTCGCTGTGATACCAGTAGATTTCCGCGTACTGCTGGCGGCTGTCGACGCGCGCCAGCGGCTCGTAGCTGTTTTCTGTGTAGATATACTGCACGGCGGCTTCCGGGTCGCGGTCGCCGGTTTCGCCAACCATTTGCAGCCCGGACCATGCGTACTGCGTGCGTTCCGGCGTACGGCTGTGGCGTCGCCACACCTGTTTCTCCGTGCGGCGGCCCAGCGCGTCGTAACGGTATTCCGCTTTGCTGAACTCTGCATCGCCTCCAATGATGACCTGGCTGATGCGCTGCTCATCGTCATAACTGAAGCGCTGCACGATGCCGCGATGCGTATCGTGGCGTTCCGTCATGCGCCCGAAGCCGTCATATTCGCGACGCACACCGTCGAGGCGTTTTAGCAGGTTGTCCCAGACTGGCGGCAAATCCGCTGTTGTGCGGTTGTCTGCCGCGTCATACCAGAAACGCTCTTCCCCGGAAGGCTGAATGCTCTGCGTCATGCGGCCTGCCGCATCGTATCCCCACAGCGACTGACGATATTTATCCGCAGGCGTCGGCGGCGCGCCATCGGTGTACATCTGGCGGATGATCTGATCGGCCCGATCCCACTGGTAGCGGCGCTCAAACACCAGCCGCTGGCGCACATTATCAACGCAGCGCCGCTGGCTGATGCGCCCGGCGATGTCGTAGTGCGTTTCCAGCTCCACCGCACCCGTGGTGCGGCGGGTTTCCCGGTGTAGCTTGTCGCGCTGGTAACTGGCAACCGGCAGCGTATTCCCGCCAACGGCAAGCTGCATCTCCAGCAGATGCCCGGTACCGTAGCGCAGATACTGCAACTGCCGCCCGTCCGGGAAGGTGGTGGCGCTGAGGTTGCTTAACGCATCGTACTGATGCAGATACGCGCCGGAATGGTTCTCTTCACCCACCAGATCGCCGAGTTTATTGCGGCGGAAAACCACCACTTCGCCATTCTCCGGCTCGCGCTGGGCAATCATCGCCTGCCGCCACGCGCTGTACGGGAAACGGTGAATTTCGGTGGTCAGGGCGTTGTAGCGATACTCGGTGCGGTGCTGCTCGGTTTCCCGCGCCACCATGCGCCCGATCGCATCATATTCATAATTCGTCACCAGCGGCGACAAACCGCTACCGCTGGCGGGATGACGTACCAGCGTCGCCACCTGCTGCATGGCGTTGTACTGATACTCCGTCTGCCGTCCGGCGTAATCGTGCTGGCGGGTCAGCAAACCGTCAGGCGTATAGTCAAAGCGCCATTGCTGGTTGTTGGCATTGGTCAGCGTCACCAGGCGGCCCGCGCGGTTAAAGCGAAAACGCGTCACCTGCCCGGCGGGATCGATAGCCTCAATCACCTGGCCGCGCGCGTTGAGCGTCACTTTACGCTCCAGCAGTCCATCAATGTTCTGCCCGCACAGCAGCCCGGCGTGGTTATAGCTGAACAGGGTTTCACGCCCGTCTGCACGGATCCAGGTTTGCAGACGGCCTGCCGGGCTCCAGATATAACGTTCGCTGTTGCCGAGCGGATCGGTGGTGCTAATCAGTTTGCCGGAAGCGTCGTATTGGTTGCGGCTCTGGTAGCCGGAACAATCCTCTTCGCGGATAAGCTGGCCGAGCGCGTCCCACCAGAAGCGGTGGCTGTTTTCCAGCGCATCTATGCGCCGCAGCAGATCGCCCTGCGCATTCCACTCAAAGCGCGTTACGCCGCCTTCCGGGTCGGTCAGCTTCACCACATCGCCCGCCACGTTGTATTCGTACTGCCAGATTGCGCCATCGGGCAGCACTTCTTTCAACGGGAAGGCGTACAGCGGATGCCAGCTGGTCAGTGTCGTGCGGTCCAGCGGATCGCGCTCCATGGTCAGATTGCCGCGCGCATCCCATGCATATTCCCAGCTCGCGCCATCCGGCTGCACCATCGCCAGCAGTTGTTCGGAGTTGCCCGCCCAGCGAAATTGCCAGTTGCCGCCATGCGGATCGGTATAAGCGGTGATGCGAAACAGTTCATCCCAGTGATGTTCGCTTGAGACGCCTTCGTCGTTGCTGACGCGCGCGCGGCACTGTGTTTCGTCAGCATCGATGCGCCAGCGTTCCAGCACCTCGCCCCGCTCATCAAGCACCTGGTACGCCTCAACGCGCCAGTGCCGCGAGTTGGCGTCGGGCCGCCACTGGTACTGCACTTTTAGCCCGGTGGCGTAGGCGTGCCAGGCCATCATCTCGCTGGCCTGATCCCAGCCAAACTGGCGGGTGACGATGCCGTCGGCGTCGGTGACGGCGATCAGTTGCCCCTGCTCGTTAAAACGGTAAGAGACCAACAGATGGCGCGCGCCATCGTATACCTGATAAACCGCGCACAGGCGGCCGGAAAGCGCGTCATACTCCAGCTCAACGTCCAGCGCCTCGTTATCGCCGGAGATGCGCACCAACTGCCCGTGCTCGTTCCAGCTAAAGTGCTGTACGTTTTCATGGCGGTCATAAATGCGCTGAATGCGCCACTCGCCAGGACGCGTTGGGTCCGGTTCGTACAACTGGTGCTCGCCGTCATTTTGCTGAATAACCATCGCCCCGTTCGGGCTACAGAACAGCTTAATGCCATCTTCCTGGTAATCGATCATGTCGCCCGGCTGCACATTTCCCATGCCCAGCTCGCGGCCAGTCATATCAAGAAAGATCAGCTGATTATCCGCCTGCCGGTAAAGGCGGGTTTCAAACGGCAGCATCCAGCCGGTGCCGAGCATGCCGGTTGACAGGTTGCGGCTGTGGTAAATGCGCTGCCAGTAAAGCGGCATTCTGTCCGGCAGAACGAAATCGAGATCCTCTTCTTTGCTGAGGATTTTCGCGCCGGTAAGGATATTGACCGGGTGTACGGTGTTTACTGCCGCCGCCAGTACCGGCATCACGCCCGCCGAAGCGACATAAGCGCCAAGCGGACAGATAATTTCCCGCATCAGGCGGTTCACGATCAGCCGGTTACAGCCCATCTTGATAAGCGATGGGATAATCGCCACGACCGCGCTGCCCAGCAGGTTGCCCACGAGATAAGCCAGTTGGTTTTTACCGCTGTGGATATCGCGCACGGTGATGGTGTCGCCACCGATACGCACGCGCGGGTTTTCGCTGACTTTGATTTCCGCTTCGCAGGTGCTGAGGTGACCATTGCGGGCAGCGGGCTGGTTGTTGATCAGCACCGCTTTTGAACCCTGGGCGATAAAGTTGCTGCTGGTGACCATATGGCCTTTTTTGCAGGCCACGTTATCGTGCGGTGCGGGAGAGGCATACGGGCTGGCGCTCTCCACCAGCGGCTGCGTCAGGTCGTCCCAGGTGTTTTTGCCCCACTGTTTAACATCGTCGAGGGTCAGCTTGCTGGCGCGTTCAGCAATCGCCATCAGCGCTGCGCCCGGCATCAGCGCCGTTTTCAGCGTTGCGGCGACGCCCGCCAGCGCCATCATGCCGAACCCGGCCCAGTCGAAGCTGCTCTCGTCCGCAGAAGCGGTCGCATTCAGGTAATCGCGATCGACGGTGCCGGCAGCACGCGCCGCCTTTTTGCCCATGATCAGCACGTTATCCGAGCCGGAGACAACCTGCGCATCGGGAGGCCCAGGGTCTATCAGGCTATCGACGAGTTTTCCCGCCGCATTGCCCACGCTCTCCAGCGCGCCGCTGAACATCAAACCGGCCACCGCCACACCGGCGACAACGATACCGATTGGCGTAGTGGCGGCAATAAAGATCGCGGCGACAATCGCCCCTTCCACTAACCCGCCGACAAAATCCGCCAGCGCGGAGCTATGGATCAGCGGGTCATCAATGCGCGCTGCAAGATAATCCGTCATCCGTTACGCCCCCGGCTGCACACCGCTTTTTACTGCCGTCCAGAACGCCTCTGCGTCGGTATCAAACGGGGCGACACGGCTAAGCGTGAACGCCATCAGGTGATCTTCCACGCGGGCGACGGCGAGTTTTTCATATACCGTAACGTGTTGATTTTCAAAACGCAGCGCGACTTCACGGGCGGGCAACCCGCCGATGTCGCTATCCTGTACCTCGCCCAGCACCACTTTTTTCATGCTGCGCTTCACTTTCGCCAACTGCTGCTGGAGGAAGTTCTCTTCCTCGCCGGGTTTGATATCCCACGCGCGGGTGATGACAAGCGTTGCGCCCTGCTCTTTGAATTTCAGCACGTTGATGCTGTGATCCTGATACGCGCCCGGCAGCGCCAGCACGCCTTCAGAGAGTGTAAACGTCGCCATTATTTATCCGTTCCTTGATTAAATGCGGCTTTTACCGCGGCCTGAATTTGTTCCGGTGTCGGCTCGACAGTCGGCAGGCTCTCTGGCCGCGTAATGTTCAGATCCAGCGTGCCGCCGGTATTGATTTCACCATTGCTCAGCGCGTCGATGCTGAAGTTCAGGCATTGCAGCGAAACCGTGCCGTTAGCGCCAAGCGTCAGCACCGATTTGCCCGCCACCAGCATGATGCCGCTGTCGGAAGCCTGCACCAGCGCGCCCTGCACTTTTTGGGTAAAGCCGCCGCCGACCAGTTGTTCATGTGCCAGTTGCGTAGCCTGGGTATGCGATCCCGCCACCGCGCCGGTGTAATCCCGCGTGACGTTAACGGTCTGCGAACCGCCAACGGTATGCGTTTCGTCGTTTTTCACGTTGGTATCAAGATTGCGCTCGGCCTGCAGCCACACCTGCTCCTCCCCCGCTTTATCCTCAAAGCGCAGGGCGTTGGCGTTATCCACCGAGCCATCTTTCGAGCGGCTGAGGAAGCCCATTTGCGTCGCGGCGGCGGGCAGCGCCCACGGCGGCATGCTGGCTTCGTTGTAGACGCGCCCGGTGATGATCGGCCGGTCCGGGTCGCCGTTGATGAAGTCAATCACCACTTCGTCGCCGACGCGCGGGATTTGTACCCCGCCAAAGCCCTGGCCTGCCCAGGCGCTGGAGACCCGCACCCAGCAGGAGCTGGTGTCATCGCCCTTCGCCAGCCGATCCCAGTGAAACTTCACCTTCACCCGGCCATATTTGTCCGTCCAGATGCTCTCTCCCTGCGGGCCGACGACGCGCGCGGTTTGCGGGCCGTAAGTTCGCGGCCAGGCGGTTTGCTGCGCGGGACGGAAGACCACCGAGGAGGGAATGACGCTGAAATCAATGCGGTGCACCGTCTGGCTATCCGCACCGCTGGCATAGCGGTTCTCTTCGAAGTTGTAGTGCGCGGCGGTCACCAGGTATTCGCCGTTATCATTGAAAAATGCGGCATTGGTCAACTGGAAAGTACTGCCCGGCACGATGCCGATCGCCGTGGCGGTGCCTTCGATTTGCTGATGTTCAACCTGCCAGCGCTCCTGGCGGATGCGGGCATAAAACTCGCCGTGGCCGTGCTCGACAAAACGCCCCGGCCAGTCGTATACGTCAATGCTGCCCGGCTGTGGCGACGAAGGGTTTTGCCGCGCCTGGAACAGCCATGCGTTAGGCTTGCGGAAATCATAATCGTCGAGGCTGTAAATGCCCGGCGTGACGCTGTCTTCCAGCGCCCACTGGCTGATGCCCTCTTCATCCGTGCTGCCGCCGGACGGCGTCTGGTGATAGGGAATGGTTTCATAGCCGCTGAACGGTTGATGTTGCGTGGCGGCGTCGGTCAGCACCAGCGTGTGTTTGTCTGCTTCATGCTTAAAGTGGTAAGCAATCCCTTCCAGCTCCATCAGGCGGCTGATGAAATCGAAGCTGCTCTCCTGGTACTGCACGCAATATTCCCAGACGCGGTAACTGCCGCTCAGCTTATCTTCCAGATTGACCTGGTATTCGCCGAGCAGGGTTTTGACGATTTGCGGCACCGTCTGCCCCTGGAAGATGCGCAGGTTGCGGTCGCGTTTCATTGGCCACAGATCCGGCTCGACGGTAAGCTGATAGACAGCGTAGCGCGTCCCGCTCAGTTCCACCGCGCTGACTGCCACGCGGGTAATTTTGCCGTTGAAGTAGCGGGAGCCGGAA
Source organism: Kosakonia sacchari (assembly GCA_900109485.1). GTDB lineage: Bacteria > Pseudomonadota > Gammaproteobacteria > Enterobacterales > Enterobacteriaceae > Kosakonia > Kosakonia sacchari_B. The sequence goes on from FOAY01000004.1 coordinate 187,731, forward strand.
AGCGATTGCGTGGGCACGGTAACGGTGACCGCTTTGCCGAGCAACTGGCTGCGATCCATGCGCGCGTCGGTTCCCAGCAATTGCAGGTTGAATGCAAACGCCTCGGATAACGCCTCACGACCTGAAAATTTCCAGAAAAGCAGTCCTTCGACGGGTAACTGAACAGTAATACGATTGCTCATAAATCGGATCCTGACATAACGACGCAAGCCGCTCCGGGCTTCGCCTGTAAGTTTAACGTTACGGAATAATTGACACGCTACCGCACAATTTCTGTAAATGTAAAAGGACGTTATTGTCTGATTTTTCGGCGCAAGAAATGCCAGGAATAGTCCTAATCAGGTATCTAAAAACCAGAAAACCCGCCAATTTTTAGAGGGTTAGCCACGTAGCACAATCTGGAAATAATACTTATACGAAATTTTTATGACATTTACTCACGCGAAAACGTGTCATATAGATGTTATTTACCACCGATAAAACTCTACCAGTGATAACGTTTTCTCGCCTATTCTCGCACTTTAACATTAAAGATGAGACAGCCGACCAGAAACACGGTATAACGTTTTCATTACCATCGCATCCTTATTTTTTACTTATATTAAATTAAGCCATTATATGCCCAAGGGCATAGACCCTACGAATATTTAATACCCATTTAATGGTCGTTAAGCAGGATTAAATTAGTACTAAACTGGAGGGAATAATGGAAACGTATAATCAGTATGGACAACGTATTGGTCAGGAATTTTCGGAATGGACAAAACGGGCGATGCCCGAGAAAGTCGCGCTTGCTGGTCAATACTGTAACGTTGTTCCACTGGCGGTTGATCACGCCGAAGACCTCTTCCCGGAATGGCAGAGCATCGACGACGATCGTGACTGGACCTACCTTGAGGATGTCAGGCCAAAGGATATGACGGCCTGTTATTCCTATTTAAGAAATCTGTCTACACACAAAGAAAGAATTTATTACGCCGTACAGGATAAAGCCGACGAGCAAATAAAAGGGATATTTTATGCCGGTAAATTTGATCCGGAAAATGGCTCCTTCGATATTGGCGGCGTTAACTGGACGCCATTAATGAAAAGGACGCGCATCAGCACCGAAAGTCTTTATTTGGTTCTGGCTTATTTCTTTGATCAATTAAAATACCGCCGCTGTGAATGGCGCACCAGCAGTTATAATACGGAAGCAATTAAATCGGCAGAACGAATTGGTTTTGTGAAAGAAGGCGTATTAAGGGATAAGCGCATTCGCAAAGGCCATCTGACGGATATTTCGGTGTTCTCGATTACCTTACGGGAATGGCCAGCGATCTCGTCAATGATAACCGGCTGGCTGCGCGAAGAGAACTTCGACGGCCGCAGCCGCCAGTTGCATACGCTGGCGTCGTTTCGCCGCTACTGAGGTCGCCATGCGTTGGCTTACCGCGCAACGCATGGCTTGAGGGCTTATTTTCCGTGCTGTTTGAAACGGAAATCGTCCATAAAGTTGCTCAGTTTTTCCACCGCACCAAGCGTCAGCGCGTTATAGATCGAGGCACGGATGCCGCCGATCGCGCGGTGTCCCGTCAGACCAGAGAAACCCGCCAGCTCCGCTTCCTGCAGGAATTTATCCTCCAGCGCCGCCGTCGGCAGTGTAAACGCGGCGTTCATATCTGACCGGAAGGCCACATCTCCCCAGTTACGATAGAAACCGTCGCTGTTATCAATGGTGCTGTAGAGCAGCGCCGATTTTTGCTGGTTGATGCGCGCCATATTTTCCAGACCGCCAATATCATTCAGCAACCAGCGGGTCACCAGCATCACCACGTAAATGGCGAATACCGGCGGCGTATTCAGGTTAGAGTGCGCTTCCACCTGACGACGATAATCGAGAAACGCGGGCAGGTTAGTCGGGCCGTTTTGCACCACGCTGTCGCGAACCAGGACGATGGTCACGCCCGCCGGGCCGATGTTTTTCTGCGCGTGGGCATAAATCAGCGAGAATTTACCGGCGTCGCACGGTTTGGAGAGAAAATCAGAAGACATATCGCAAACGCGCGGCACATCATCACGACCCAGTACGCGATCGAACTGTAAGCCCTCCACCGTTTCGTTGGAAACATAGTGGATGTAAGGCGCGTCCGGGGAGAAATCCAGCTCTTCGTCGGTCGGCAGACGACGGTAGCCCTCTTTTTCACCGCTCCAGATCACGCGTACCGGCCCTTCGCGCATTGCTTCGGTGATCACTTTGCGGCTCCAGTAACCGGTATCGAAATACTCAGCCGGATGCTTTTTGCCGCGCAGCATGGTCATTGGCACCATCGAGAATTGCTGCGTTGCGCCGCCCTGTAAAAACAGAATGTGATAATCCGCAGGCAGACCTAGCAGCGTGCGAATATTATTTTCGGTTTCGCGTACCACATTTTCGAACCATGCGGAGCGATGGCTGATACCCAGAATCGACAGGCCCACTTCCGGGACATTAATAATAGCCTGCTGTACCTGGTTTAATACGACGTCAGGTAATGCGCCCGGCCCGCCGGAGAAATTAAGGGTGTTGTTAGGATTTAATGACATGTTATTTCCTGAGTCATAGTTATCGTTTTAAAGGGCCTGACCGGCGTACTTAAGCAGCATTTCCCGCATCGCGGTTTTCACTTTCAGCATGTGAATTTGCTTATTCGGGAACATCTCTTCATCGTCCATCGCATGAACAACCATTGCCGGGTCGATTTCAAAAATCAACAGTTCGCCGTCGCGCGTTTCAGCGCAGTCGATGCCGATATACTCCAGCCCGGTACGCTGGCTGATAGCATTCAGCGCTTCGCGATGACGTTCAGCAAAGTCAGAAAACTCATTGAAGAAACGGCCTTCCTGCGCGCGTTTGTCCGCATCTTCGTACATCCCGGCATTGACGTAGTGGATCATCCAGTGCGAAGAGACGCCCATATGGCAGGCGAACGGTTTACCATCGATCAGTACCACGCGCATTTTGCGGAACAGGCCATCTTCGCCGCTGTAATCGACAAAGCGCGAAACGAAAAATTCCTCTCCGGCCGTCTCTTCCAGATAGGCCGTAACGGCAGCGGCAGAGTCGATTTTTTGCAGGCCGTGACCACCGTGGCTGCCTACCGGGCGAACAATAATCGGGAAGCCGTGATCGGCGGCGATATCTGCCAACGCTTTCTGACCGCAAGCGACATCATGCAGCGCCTGACGGGAAACATGCAGCGCCGGACAAATCACTAAACCAGGGACATTTTGCAGCAGCAGGCTGGCGTTATGACGTTCAGAAGTCGGGACGTTTTTCGGCGGGTTCAGGACCGGTTTTGGCCAGTTGCGCAGAGCATATTCAAGACGCAGCAGCACGGATTCCTGCTCATCGCTGGCGCCAATCGCCACCATAACCACGTCATGTTCCGGCACCGGTGCCGTCAGCGGATTGTCATTCAGCGGATCGACGTAGTAGTAGATGAGGTCGATATCGCTATCTTCCATCAGGCAGTCGAGCGGGATATTTGCCGAGAGATTGCCCGGCACCATCAACATCAGCAGGCGTAATTTTGTCGGCTGGCGCGCTGGCCAGTGATAAACGCGCTGCAAATCCAGCGCCTGCGCCTGGATTTGCAGGCCCAGTTCTTCGTGCTTCAGGCTCATCATCGCAGTCGCGAGATTCATCCATAACACGGCATCTTCAGGGGCATTTTGCGCCTGCGCGATCATCTCCTGCGTGGCGGAGGTGAAGTCAACGCCCGCAATACTCATACGCAAAAAAGGCGCCATTCCGAGGAATCGCGCCGACGAAACGCCTGATTCGGTCGTTAGTGGCATGGTGGTTAATCCTGTTTGTATGGTGCATATCGCTTATGATGCGACATAACGCCAACAAACAATTCGCGGAATAGCGGCCTTAGTTGTCGGGATAACTGAGCGTAAACCGGCCAAATCAGTGACGCGGTGAATAAATAAAAGTAAAAAAAAGAGTAATACCCGAAAAATAATTAATAAAAACAATCAGTAAATAACGACACCGCTGACAGGAAATATAATGAAATATTTCCGTTTTAGCCGCTTCGTTACTACAAATAAATCGTGCGTCTTTGGGATATGAAAACCTGAGCCTTTCGGCCCAGGTTGATTGGCTAGCGGGTTATCTGTAGATCTTTGATGGTGACGGGCAACTCTGCGCCATCTTTCCACTGCGTTAATGGCATAAAGACGTTGTAATCGACAAGCCAGGCCAGCGTCTGTTTCTCGCCTTTATCGTCGCTCTCCATTTCGCATGCGACTTTCCAGTAGCGGCCGCTAAGTACGCTGCTGATCTGGCGAGCCTCATCGCTGCCAGTCACTTCGCAACGGCGGTTGATCGCGGTTTTGTCGCCATCTTTGCCTTTCGCAGGCAGCACCGTATCAAAGGTAAATTTCTGTCCCTGATGCAGCGGGAAACGCAGGTTAGTGTGTAATTCGCTGATGATACTCGGCGAGCTATCCAGGCTGATACCGCCTTTTAACTGCCCAAGGTTACCCAAAGTCAGGCGCTGTGCCTTAAACACATTGTAATTTTCCAGCAGCAGCATCAGCCCGTTGGGTTGAACATCCAGCTCCATCGGCACGCCTTCATCACTCCCCCAGATCAGAGTCCACTGCATTTTTTTGAAACGCGGCGTCGCCCACGGGTTAACGATCTGCTGCGCCTGTTTGTCGATCTCCGCAGGCAGCGGGAATTGCGCCAGCCATTGTGGCGAATTGCTGCTCATATCCGGCAGCATCGGGCCAAGCGTAGAGGAGACGCTTTTTTTCTTCACCTGGGGAACATAAGCCCCTTCTCCTTTAAAGGCAGAAGGTGTACTCATTGCGCATAGCTGCTTAAACACCGCAGCAGTGGCAGGCGTATTGGTAAAATCCGCCGCACGGCGCAGCGCCGCTTTCCCGCTCAGGCTATCGGATACATAACCTTCCGGTGTCATATCCAGCCCGGCGAGCACGTTGTCTTTATTGGTTGCGCAGTTATAAGCGTGGACTTCGATTTTCATATCGTATGGCGCGTCATACGGCGGATCGTACTGAATCTCGTTGTACTCGAAGCCGATTTTCGCAATCAACAGATCTTTAGCGCGGATAACCGAAGCGGTATCCAGCAGGATCGGCGTGTCATATTGCGATTTTTTTTCAATGTAGACCCAGTTGGCATTTTTCAGCCCGGGGGATTTGCAGAGGCTGGCGGCGACATCATTCAGTTCGCTGTTCGGGCTGGGCGCGGCGTAACGTCCGTAGCTATCACCATAAAAACGGCGCACGACCGCCTCTTTATCGTCGAGCATTTCCCAGTACAGTTTCACCGCTTTTTGCGTGGAGCAATCGAAGCCGTCCCAACGGTTAATGTTTTGCCCATCTGCAAAAACAATGTGATTCATTGCCGTAATGCGATCGTTAAGTCGAATCATTACCAGCGGATTTACCGTGTTGCTAACGACTTTTTTGCCCTGCCCGTCAGCCGCATGGCTGCTTAACGTCGCAGCCAGTAATGCTGGCAGAAGAACCTTGCCCGTTTTCATTTTCATTCCTTTGTCAGCGCAAAAATGGAGTAGCGCAATAGATGTGTAGTGATGAGGTTATCGGCAGCAGGCAGGAAATATAAAGGTCTTAAAGGGAAGGCTGAAAGTCACCAAAAATGATAGTGATGGATGAACTCAATAGTGTGATTCACCCATCTGGCAACGCCGTCAGATTACTCCGCCAGCGCCTGCGCGCAGGCCCACGCGCTGGACCACGCCCACTGGAAGTTATAACCGCCCAGCCAGCCGGTGACATCCATCACTTCGCCGATAAAGTAAAGCCCCGGCACATTGCGGGCTTCCATCGTGCGGGAAGAGAGTTCGTGAGTATCAACGCCGCCCAGCGTCACTTCCGCCGTACGATACCCTTCCGTGCCGTTTGGCTGTACGCGCCAGTGCGTGAGTAATTCGACCAGTGACTCCTGTTCGCGACTGTTGAGCTGCTTCAGCGTGACATCCGGGATCTGCTCCAGTTGCTGCAAACATTCGACCAGCCGTTTCGGTAGCTGCATCGCCAGCGTGTTTTTCAGGCTTTGATTCGGGTGCGCTTCGCACTGTTCATCCAGCAAGCTTGCCAGATCGCACTCCGGTAACAGATTAATGCTGACGAATTCGCCCGGCTGCCAGTAGCTGGAAATTTGCAGAACCGCCGGACCTGAAAGCCCGCGGTGGGTAAAGAGCAGATTTTCCCGGAAAACCGTGCCATCTTCAGCGGTAATAACCGAAGGCACCGACACGCCGGAGAGCGCCTGCATCTGCTCCAGCAGCGGCTTATGCAGAGTAAAAGGCACCAGACCGGCGCGTGTCGGCAACACTTTCAGGCCGAACTGTTCGGCGATTTTGTAGCCAAACGGTGAAGCGCCAAGCCCCGGCATCGACAACCCGCCGGAAGCAATGACCAGTTTCGCGGCCTGCACGCTGTCGCCATTCAGTTGCAGCGTGTAACCCTGATCATCGCGCGTCACGCTCAGCACTTCGCTGCGCAGGCGCTGAGTGACCTTGCCTTTTTCGCACTCGGCCACCAGCATATCGACAATCTGTTGCGCCGAGTCGTCGCAGAAAAGTTGTCCCAGCGTCTTCTCATGCCAGGCAATACCGTGCTTGCCGACCAGATCGATAAAATCCCACTGGGTATAGCGCGCGAGGGCAGATTTGCAAAAATGCGGGTTCTGGCTCAAATAGGCCGCGGGTTCGACATAAAGATTAGTGAAATTGCAGCGACCGCCGCCGGACATCAGAATTTTACGCCCTGGTTTTTTGCCGTTATCCAGTAACAGCACACGACAGCCCGCCTGCCCGGCCAGCGCCGCACAGAACATGCCCGCCGCACCCGCGCCGATAACAATGGCATCAAACCTTTCCACACCTGCATCCTCATCAAAAAAATCGTGGCGGATTGTAAAGAGTTCACGGTGGTCGCACCAGCGCGAAGAGAGGCAAAAACAACATAGCATTGAAAAATATACGATAATTTTAAAGTTTCAGCGGAATGTAAGAAATAATGTCAAAAAAAATACATATTTCACTTTGCCGACACCGCTAATGTCCCTGATAATGCGCCGCGTTCATGACCTCAAAATGGCTTAACGTCTATGCTACATTTGTTTGCAGGCCTGGATCTTCATACCGGGTTATTACTCTTGCTTGCTCTGGTCTTTGTTCTGTTCTACGAAGCAATCAATGGCTTCCATGACACAGCAAACGCCGTGGCAACCGTAATTTATACACGCGCTATGCGTTCTCAGCTGGCGGTGGTGATGGCGGCGGTATTTAACTTCTTCGGCGTTTTGCTGGGTGGGTTAAGCGTTGCCTATGCGATTGTGCATATGTTGCCAACCGATCTACTGCTGAATGTCAGCTCCGCGCACGGCCTGGCGATGGTCTTCTCCATGCTGCTGGCGGCGATTATCTGGAACCTTGGTACCTGGTATCTGGGTCTGCCGGCTTCCAGCTCCCACACCCTGATTGGCGCGATTATCGGTATTGGTTTAACCAATGCGCTGATGTCCGGTACTTCAGTAGTGGATGCATTAAATATCCCGAAAGTGCTGGAGATCTTCGCCTCCCTCATTCTTTCACCGATTGTCGGGCTGGTGATCGCCGGTGGTCTGATATTTATCCTGCGCCGCTACTGGAGCAATACCAAAAAACGCGCGCGTATTCATATGACGCCAGCTGAACGCGAGAAGATCGATGGTAAGAAAAAGCCACCGTTCTGGACGCGTATCGCCTTGATTCTTTCCGCTATTGGCGTGAGTTTCTCCCACGGCGCGAACGATGGTCAGAAAGGCATCGGCCTGATTATGCTGGTGCTGATTGGCGTTGCGCCTGCGGGCTTCGTAGTGAATATGAACGCGTCAGGTTATGACATCACTCGTACGCGTGATGCCGTCAACAACGTGGAAACTTACTTCCAGCAACACCCGGCGCTGCTGCAAAAAGCCACCGGCGTTGATCCGCTGATTCCGGCGCCGGAAGAGGTGAACACGCAGCCTGGCGAGTTCCACTGTCATCCGGGTCGCGCAATTGTGGCGCTGGATCGTGCGAAGGTGATGCTGACCGGTATCGAAAATTACGAGCAGGTTCCGCTGGAGCAGCGCAGCCAGCTGCGCCGTATTATGCTCTGCCTCTCCGATATTACGGATAAAGTGGCGAAGCAGCCGGATATCAGCGCCGACGATCAGCGTCTGCTGAAGAAACTGAAAGGCGATATGCTGAGCACCATTGAGTATGCGCCAATCTGGATCATCATGGCGGTAGCGCTGGCGTTAGGTATCGGCACAATGATCGGCTGGCGCCGCGTGGCGACCACCATCGGCGAGAAAATTGGTAAGAAAGGTATGACCTACGCTCAGGGGATGTCCGCGCAGATGACTGCAGCGGTGTCTATCGGGCTGGCAAGTTATACCGGCATGCCAGTTTCCACCACGCACGTGCTCTCCTCTTCCGTGGCCGGGACAATGATTGTCGACGGCGGCGGTTTGCAGCGCAAAACCGTGACCAATATTTTGATGGCCTGGATCTTCACCCTGCCAGCCTCGGTTATTTTGTCCGGCGTGCTGTACTGGCTCTCGCTGCATCTGATTTAACGCAGCGCAGGCGCAATAAAAAACGGGTCAGGAAACTGGCCCGTTTTTTTATTCTCTGATTAGCGCAGCGCTCAATGCCAAATCATCAACGCAATCAGGCTGATGACCACCAGGCCACACAGCGAACTGGTTAAAATAAACTGACGGCGAACGCGCTCACAGCGGCGGATGAATTCGTCATCATGGTGATCGCGGTAGCGCTGGGCATAGATATACCAAACCAGACGCATCTGCTTACTGGGCTGGCCGTGCGCGGTAAAAAAGCCGCCGCCATCCACATACTGATAGAGTAAGGGATCACAACCACGAAGTACCACTAACAGCGCGCGTAGCGATGAGTAATAACGCGCCATGTTAACCAAACACACCACACATAAAGCCCAAAACAGCGCAACAGTGTTGATCACCATATCCCCTCCCCGGCGATCGCCCGCAGAGAAAGACTCCGGAACGCTCGCGCCTGGATACCCAACCAAGTCTGACAACGAATAGTGTTACCAATCCCCGGACGGGAAGACAAGCACAGGCGGAGTCCCGCAATTGACCGCATTTCCTTACGCGGATAACTGGGGGACGCCGTCTGTTTCCGTACGGTTTATTTATAGTGTAGGAGATCCGTTTATTTTTTTACCACAAGCTTAATCACCATCAATGCATCTGGCTGTAAATATTGCTTAAGTGATTCGTGATCCAGGTTAATTGACGGTGTGAAAAGAGCGTTATAAGGTAGAAATATCTACAAAAGATCCTTAAGGCCGGGCGCTACGCTCACGTGAAACGCAGGATGCGGGCGCAGTGCAACTGTATCAGGGGCAACCACCCCGATGGTCATCGACAACTTATGGAAGGAGTACCACTATGGCTTACAAACATATCCTCATCGCAGTCGATCTCTCCCCCGAAAGCAAATTGCTGGTTGAGAAAGCAGTATCCATGGCGCGGCCATACAACGCGAAGATTTCCCTGATTCATGTCGATGTAAACTACTCCGATCTTTATACCGGTCTTATCGACGTTAATCTCGGCGATATGCAAAAACGTATTTCTGATGAAACTCACCAGGCGCTGACCGAGCTGTCCACTAACGCGGGTTATCCGATCACCGAAACCCTGAGCGGCAGCGGCGACCTGGGCCAGGTACTGGTTGATGCGATTAAAAAATACGATATGGATCTGGTGGTGTGCGGCCATCACCAGGATTTCTGGAGCAAACTGATGTCCTCCGCGCGCCAGCTTATCAACACGGTTCACGTTGATATGCTGATTGTCCCGCTGCGGGATGAAGAAGAGGATTGAGATTCCCGCTAACAATTAGCCGTTAGCCTGAACATCGCCCGGTACGCGCAACGCGACCGGGCTTTTTTATTCCCCGGAACCGGGGTAGATATCGAAACGATGGCTTTTGGTCACTACCGCCGATTGCGTGGCGACACCGGCCAGCGGCGGCGCATAATCCGGGCGTTTCACCACTACGCGCTTGATGGCAAGCTTGCGCGCAGGCTCCAGCAAACCGTCGGCGTCGAGATCCGGGCCAACCAGCGACTGGAATACCCGCATCTCCTTCTTCACCAGCGCGCTTTTTTGCTTATGCGGGAACATCGGATCGAGATAAACCACCTGCGGGCGCGGCGTGATATCCGCCAGGCTCGTCAGACTGGAAGCGTGAATCAGTTGCAGCCGTTCGCGCAGCCACGGGCCGATTTCCGCATCGGCATAACCGCGATGAAGACCATCCTCCAGCAGCGCAGCAACGACCGGGTTACGCTCCAGCATCCGCACGCGGCAACCCACCGACGCCAGCACAAACGCATCGCGACCCAGCCCTGCCGTGGCATCCACCACCTCCGGTAAATAGCTGCCTTTGATGCCAACCGCTTTGGCGACGGCTTCGCCGCGACCACCGCCAAATTTACGCCGGTGCGCCATACCGCCCGCAATAAAATCGACAAAGATGCCGCCCAGTTTCGGTTCATCGCGCTTACGCAGTTCCAGATGCGTCGGCGTTAACACCAGCGCCATCAGGTTGTCGTCATCCGGCTCCAGCCCGAAGCGGGCCGCAAGAACAGATAAGGCGCCGTCTCCGGCGCCTGTTTCATCCAGCAAACAGATTTTCACTGCATCAGCCTTCGATACCGTAATGCTCAAGCATGGCGTCAATCTGCGGCTCGCGACCACGGAAGCGTTTGAACAGCTCCATCGGCTCTTCCGAGCCACCACGGGTCAGGATGTTATCGAGGAACGACTGCCCGGTTTCGCGGTTGAAAATGCCCTCTTCTTCAAAGCGGGAGAAGGCATCTGCCGCCAGCACATCGGCCCACAGATAGCTGTAGTAACCCGCCGCATATCCGCCCGCGAAAATATGGCTGAAGGCATGCGGGAAGCGGCCCCACGACGGCCCCGGCACCACGGCGACCTGGCGTTTGATTTCGGCCAGCGTTTCGAGGATTTTCGCCCCCTGCTCCGGGCTGAATTCGGCGTGCAGGCGGAAGTCGAACAGGCCGAACTCCAGCTGGCGCAGGATAAACATCGCCGCCTGGTAGTTTTTCGCCGCCAGCATTTTGTCCAGTAGCTCCTGCGGCAGCGGCTCGCCGGTTTCATAATGGCCGGAGATAAACGCCAGCGCTTCCGGTTCCCAGCACCAGTTTTCCATAAACTGGCTCGGCAGCTCGACCGCATCCCACGGCACACCGCTGATCCCTGCCACACCGGCGGTTTCAACGCGCGTCAGCATATGGTGCAGGCCGTGACCAAATTCATGGAACAGGGTGATCACTTCGTCATGGGTGAACAGCGCCGGTTTGCCGTTGACCGGGCGGTTAAAGTTACAGGTGAGGTAAGCGACGGGTTTTTGCAGCGAACCGTCGGCGCGGCGCATCTGGCCAACGCAGTCATCCATCCACGCGCCGCCACGTTTGTGCTCGCGGGCATAGAGATCGAGGTAGAAGCTGCCACGCAGCTCGTTGCTCTCATCGTAAAGTTCGAAGAAACGCACGTCCGGATGCCAGACATCAATATCCTTGCGCTCTTTGGCGGTGATGCCGTAAATGCGTTTCACCACTTCAAACAGGCCGTTCACCGCGCGGTTTTCCGGGAAGTACGGACGCAGTTGCTCATCGCTGATGCTGTAGAGGTGCTGCTTCTGTTTTTCGCTGTAGTAACCGATATCCCACGGTTGCAGCTCATCAACGCCGAATTCGGCTTTCGCGAAGGCACGCAGTTGTGCCAGCTCTTTTTCGCCCTGCGGACGCGCGCGTTTGGCGAGATCGGTTAAGAATTCCAGCACCTGCGCCGGGTTTTCCGCCATTTTGGTGGCCAGCGATTTAAAGGCATAGCTTTCAAAGCCGAGCAGTTGCGCCAGCTCGTGACGCAGCGCGAGGATCTCGGCCATGATCGGGCTGTTGTCCCACTTACCCGCATTCGGCCCCTGATCGGAAGCGCGGGTGCTGTAAGCGCGGTACATCTCTTCACGCAGTGCCTGGTTATCGCAATAGGTCATCACCGGCAGATAGCTCGGGATATCCAGCGTCAGCAACCAGCCTTGCTGCTCTTTGGCTTCTGCCTGCGCTTTCGCCGCAGCCAGGGCGCTTTCCGGCATGCCGGAGAGTTCAGCTTCGTCAGTAACCAGCTTGCTCCAGCCCATGGTGGCGTCGAGCACATTGTTGCTATAGAGGTTGCCCAATTCAGAGAGACGTGAGGCGATTTCGCCATAGCGCTGCTGTTTCTCTTTTGGCAGGCCGATGCCCGACAGTTTGAAGTCGCGCAGCGCGTTATCCACCGATTTTTTCTCCGCCACGCTCAGCGCCGCGTAATGCGGGCCGTCACGCAGATCGCGATAGGCGTTGTACAGCCCTTCGTTCTGCCCGACCCAGGTGCTGTACTCCGACAGCAGCGGCAGCGTTTGTTCGTACGCTTCGCGCAGTTCCGGGCTGTTTTTCACTGAATTCAGATGGCTGACCGGCGAGAAGAGACGGCCAAGGCGATCGTCCACTTCAGCCAGCGGCTGACAAAGCGTGTCCCAGGTGTAGGGACCGCCCTGCGCAACAACGCGTTCCACTGCGCTCCGGCAGTCGTCCAGCGCTTTGGTCACCGCAGGAACAACATGCTCAGGAAGAATTTTAGAAAAGGGGGGGAGCACAAAAGGCGTCAATAATGGGTTGGTCATAGCGCAGTCCTTGGTATGAGATATTGGTTAAGAATGGGGCCAAGTCCCGCAGATTTCAATCCCGCGTGCTACGCGTGCCAGGGTATCGCTGCAATAAGCAACACCAAAGAAAATGCCCGACGGCATTGCGCTCGCCGGGCATTACATACGCAAACCTCAGCGGGATTTATGCGCCATCTCATAGGCCGCAGACAGGTTCAGGCGCTGCCAGAAGCTCTGTTCATCGTTATTGCCAGAGAGCGGGTAACCCGCCGGTATCGCCGTTTTCACCATCAGCGCGCGACGCTGGCTGGTGGAAAGATTCGGCAACGCCGCTTCCAGAAGCACATCAGCCCCTTCCGGTACTTTCAGTTTTTTCTCTGCCCCTTTCTGCTGCGGCAAATCGTACGTCATGGTGAAACGGTAGAAATCACGCATCGCCGGGTCGCGATACGGATCGTCTTTTCCGGCGCTCTGCGCACATTGCGCAAGCGACGTGCCGCACTCTTTTTCCAGCGCGGCGCGGAGCTGGTCGCGGGCTTCATTAAACAGGGTGCGGTATTTCGCATCATTCAGGTAATGCGCGACGTTACGCTCCGCCACCATCCTTGAACCGATGACATCCAGCGGATAGTGCACGCCCAGCACCACGCGGGAATAACCGTAGCGCGCGCCGCGCGTCAGCAGTGCGTCAAAACGTTCCGGGATCATCTCCGCCATCAGCAGCGAATCGGTATAACCGGTATTGGTATGACCGCTGGGGAACGAGCCGCCATCCGCGGTATAAGCTTTGTTATCCTTCACCACCACGTCGTCCGGCACCAGGTGGATGCTGTTGTTCTGGATCAGGAACGGGCGCTTATAGTCGAAATGTTTTTTCGCCGCGCCGGTGCTCACTTCGCTGGCTTTGATTAATGCCGCCGCTTTGCCTAACTCGCCTTTGTCATAGGCAGTGAGAAAAGCGTTGCCCAGCTTTGGCCCCAGCGCATCGGCAATAAAATAGAGATAGCTGATCCCCTCAGCATCAGCCAGCGCCTGGCGGCGCAAACCCTGCGTGGCATCGCGGTTAATTGCCTCAACGGTGTGCAGGTTGGCATCCAGCACCGATTTTGGCAGAGCGCTAAAACTGGAGAGCAGCGCGATGCCTGCCTGCTGATTCACTTTGGTCTGGAAATCATAACCGCGCGCCTTCAGCCAGGCGCTGTCCGCCTGTTTAGCGCTCTGCGCGGAGTGCTCCAGTTGATCGCGGGTCAGCGCTGCCGCGTTACCCTGCAAGGCCTGGCGCAGCCCGGCCAGTGATTGTGCTTCCAGCGCAACATACGCCTGGCTGTCCGAGGCTGGCGTGGTGGTATTGGCGATGTCACGCGCCTGCACCAGCGGAATATCTTTTGCCATCGCCTGGTTAGCCAACAGCAGCGCGGCAGTTAAAAGAGTGAGACGGATTTTCATTTTTTATCCTTTTATTCAAACAATTACCTTGCCTGCACCCGACGCTAGCGCGGCAGTTTGACACTTTAATGACACCGTTATGTTTTGAAACCTTTTCCGCTGAAATGAAACAAGCCCGCGGTGCAGCGGTAATCTGCGGCAATCTACGGTAAACTGTGCAGAATCTCGTTTATTTTCCGGAATCTCAGTCCCCATGCTCAGTTATCGCCACAGCTTTCACGCTGGCAACCACGCCGACGTCCTTAAACACACCGTTCAGAGCCTGATCATCGAAGCGCTGAAAGAAAAAGAGAAACCGTTTCTCTATCTCGACACTCATGCAGGTGCCGGGCGCTATCAGCTCTCTGGCGAACATGCGGAGCGCACGGGCGAATATCTGGAAGGCATCGCCCGCATCTGGCAGCAGGACGATTTACCGGCCGAGCTTGAGCCGTACATGACGGCAGTGCGCCACTTCAACCGCGGTGAGCAACTGCGCTATTACCCGGGTTCACCGCTGATTGCCCGTGAATTACTGCGCGAGCAGGACAGCCTGCAATTAACCGAGCTGCACCCGAGCGATTACCCGCTGCTGCGCCAGGAGTTCCAGAAAGACAGCCGCGCCCGCGTTGCACGCGCCGACGGTTATCAGCAGTTGAAGGCCAAACTGCCGCCGGTTTCCCGCCGTGGTCTGATTCTTATCGACCCGCCGTATGAGATTAAAACCGACTACCAGGCAGTAGTGAGCGGTATTCAGGAAGGCCATAAACGTTTTGCCACCGGCGTTTACGCGCTGTGGTATCCGGTGGTGCTGCGCCAGCAGATCAAACGCATGCTGCGCGATCTGGAAGAGACCGGCATTCGCAATATTCTGCAAATTGAACTGGCCGTGCGACCGGACAGCGATCAGCGCGGTATGACGGCTTCCGGCATGATCGTCATTAACCCGCCGTGGAAACTGGAAGCGCAGATGAACAACCTGCTGCCGTGGTTGCACAGCAAGCTGGTTCCGGCCGGTACCGGGCACACGCTGGTTCACCAGATCGTCCCGGAGTAATCGCAGCCATCGGTGGAACCTTTCGGATTGCGCGTTACAATCGCGACAATTTTCGACTTCGTTCAGGATTAAGGAAAAAACCATGAGCAAACATTACGACTACATCGCCATTGGCGGCGGCAGCGGCGGTATTGCATCGATCAACCGTGCAGCCATGTACGGTCAAAAATGCGCGCTGATTGAGGCCAAAGAGCTTGGCGGTACCTGTGTGAACGTGGGTTGTGTTCCGAAAAAAGTGATGTGGCACGCCGCACAGATCGCCGAAGCCATTCATCTCTATGGCCCGGACTACGGCTTTGACACTACCGTCAATCATTTCGACTGGAGCAAACTGGTTGCCAGCCGCAGTGCTTACATCGACCGTATCCATACCTCGTACGAGAACGTGCTGGGTAAAAATAACGTCGATGTGATCCGTGGTTTTGCCCGCTTTGTTGATGCCAAAACCGTGGAAGTGAACGGCGAAACGATCACCGCCGATCATATCCTGATCGCCACCGGCGGCCGTCCGAGCCACCCGGATATTCCGGGCGTGGAATACGGTATTGATTCCGATGGTTTCTTCGCCCTGCCCGCACTGCCAAAACGCGTTGCCATTGTTGGCGCAGGGTACATCGCCGTTGAGCTGGCGGGCGTGGTGAACGGTCTTGGCGCTGAAACGCACCTGTTCGTGCGTAAACATGCGCCGCTGCGCAACTTCGATCCGCTGATCACCGAAACGCTGGTCGAAGTGATGGCGGCAGAAGGCCCGACGCTGCATACCCACGCGATACCGCAAGCGGTAGTGAAAAACGCCGACGGCAGCCTGACCATCACACTGGAAGATGGCCGCTCGCAAACCGTTGATTGCCTGATCTGGACGATTGGTCGTGAACCGGCGACCGATAACTTCAACCTTGCTGCCACTGGCGTGAAAACCAATGACAAAGGCTATATCGACGTCGATAAGTTCCAGAACACCAGCGTGCCAGGGATTTACGCGGTGGGCGATAACACCGGCGCGGTAGAACTGACTCCGGTTGCCGTTGCCGCTGGCCGTCGTCTCTCCGAACGCCTGTTTAACAACAAGCCGGATGAGCATCTCGACTACAACAACATTCCTACCGTTGTGTTCAGCCACCCGCCGATTGGCACCGTAGGTTTAACCGAGCCACAGGCGCGCGAGCAGTACGGCGACGATCAGGTGAAAATCTATAAATCGTCGTTCACCGCGATGTATACCGCCGTCACCTCTCATCGCCAGCCGTGCCGCATGAAACTGGTCTGCGTTGGTCCGGAAGAGAAAATCGTCGGTATCCACGGTATCGGCTCCGGCATGGATGAGATGTTGCAGGGCTTTGCGGTTGCGCTGAAGATGGGCGCCACCAAAAAAGACTTCGACAACACCGTCGCCATTCACCCGACGGCGGCAGAAGAGTTTGTCACGATGCGCTAAGCATCAGCGGTAAAAACGACACGCCAGAGAAGCCCCAAACGGGGCTTCTTTTTTTTACCAATGTCGCTGATGCAAGAAATCACCCACTTTTTTAAGAAGTAAGCTGAACCACAAAACGTATCACGCGGGCAGCTTCAATAAATGGCTGGCGATTCCCCAGCGCATTACCCGGCAAGCTTTCTCGTCTATCGACAGCAGCGAAAAGCTGGCATTCGGGTGGTGGTAACGCGCGACATTGCTCAGTGAATTTTCCATCAGTTGCGCGATAACAGCCTGAATCACATGACCATGCGATACCAGCGCCACCGTTTCCTGCGAGCAGACATCCGGCAACCTGTGCAGAAAAGCGAGCAGCCGCTGCGCCGCCTGTGCCAGCGATTCGCCCTGCGGCGGACGGAAATGTTCATCGTCGATAAACGGCGGATATGCGCGCTGTATTTCGCTCAGACTGCGCCCTTCAAGCTCGCCAAAATGCTGCTCCTGTAGCGCGTCGTGCAACTGAAAATCACAGGCGAAATGCGCGGCTATTCGCGCCGCCATCTGCTGTGATCTGCCCGCCGGAGAGGAGATAACAGCGCCAGGCGTTACCCCCTCAGCTTTTAACGCGGCAATCAAGGCGTTGCACTCTTCCTGCCCGCGCGGCGTCCACGGGCTGTCGAGCCGCCCCTGGATAATCCCGGCACGGTTCCACTCGGTTTGTGGATGGCGAATTAAAAACACGTTCATTTGCGAAGCTCACGGCTTATCGGCCTGAAATGTTAAAAGGCAGGAAGTGGTTAACTCCCTGCCCTTAGGTACGTTTCCGTTATCAGTTCAGCAACTGAAGCAGGTAACGGATCAATTCCAGCAGCGCGATTAACGCTCCCAGAATGATGATTGCTTTATCAATCACCCGTTTTCTCCATAAAACGGAGTGAGAACGCCGCTGCTTACTCATGGACTGCCTGTCACAGAGGTTGATCTCAATGTTAGTCAGAGACAGTTCTACTCTGGCCAGAGCACCCGATGCGGCACCACCCGGACATCCGGCCAGGACTTAAAAAGCGTAAAAGCGGCCCCGGAGCAGTATTGTCACCATCACTAACGGGCGGATTATAACCACCCTCAGGGCATCCGACGAGTTCAAAATTTGCTCGCTTATCCCCCTTGTTTTATACTGCTGCGGTTAGTCAGAGACAGTTCAAAACCGGCCAGAGCAGTTGGCTGTTCCGGATGTAAAAAAACCGACCTCACCAGTCGGTTTTTTTTCGCCTGTAGATTCGCTAAACCCGCACCGCCTTCAACTCATTGATCAGCCACTGCACCGCAGGCTGATAATCATAAAGCCGATGGGTAAGCAGCAGTAAATCGTAAGATGGCGCGCCATCCGGTAGCGCCATGATGCGCAGCGGCAGCATCTTTGCCAGCTCCTGGGCAATACGGAACGGAACGCACATCAAATAACCGGTCGCGACAGCCACACGCCCTCCTACAGCATAACTTTGCACTACCGTCGCCAGCGGGCGGTAGAGATGCTGCGACAGCAGCCAGCTATCAATATGATCCGCGCCAGAGCTAACCGCCGGTAAATGGATCTGTGATTCGCTGACCAGATGTTTAAGCGTCAGAGTCTCCGGCAAATCGGTGCGCTCCACGGAAGCGATCGCCACGAAATGGTCGGAAATCAGCGGATGTCGATTAAAGTAGTGCGGAATATGCTGCACAGTATCAACGCCGATAAACGCGTCGAGCTGCCCTTTCTCTACCCGCTCAACCTTGATGGTTTCTGAAAGAATATCGACCGACAGCCGCACATTCGGGGCGATGGTTTTAAAGCGGGCGGTCAGCACCGGCATAAACATAAATTCGAAGTAATCCACCGCGCCAATGTAAAAAGTATGCGCATCGCGAGCGGGATCGAAGTGGCTGGGCCCGCGCGTGGCGGTATCCAGCTTGCTGAGCGCATTCTCAATCACCGGGATCATCATCGCTGCGTACGGCGTCGGCTCCATGCCGTTGCGCGTGCGGATAAACATTTCATCTTTGAGCTGCTCGCGCAGACGGTTCAACGCATGGCTAAACGCAGATTGTGAAAGATTGGCCTTCTGCGCCGCCCGGGTCACGTTCTTCTCTTTCGCCAGGATCGGCACCAGCCGTAGCAAGTTCAGATCGACCACCACTATGCACCTTTTTCATGTTTTCATGATAACAATACATTTTATGCATAACGAAGATCGTTGCTATAGTTTGCAGCAAAATAAGTGCGGACGATTTGCACTGTCTGAACCGAGACCAACGGGAGAGAATTGATGAGAAATGTAACTGTTGCCGCGACCCAGATGGCTTGCACCTGGGAACTGGAAAAAAACGTACAGAACGCGGAACGTTTAGTTCGCGAAGCGCACCGCCAGGGCGCACAGGTGATCCTGATTCAGGAGCTTTTTGCAGCCCCTTATTTCTGCATTGATCAGAGCCCGGAGCACTACGCTCTGGCGCAGGAAGTGGCGACCAGCCCGCTGATTAAGCATTTCTCCGCGCTGGCGAAAGAGCTGGAAGTGGTGCTGCCGCTGAGCCTGTTCGAAAAATGCAACAACGCTTACTACAACTCGCTGGTAATGATTGATGCCGACGGCAGCGTGCTGGACACCTACCGTAAAACCCATATTCCGAACGGTCCGGCTTACCAGGAAAAACAGTTCTTCATCCCTGGCGATACCGGATTCAAAGTCTGGAACACCCGCTACGCCAAAATCGGCGTCGGCATTTGCTGGGATCAGTGGTTCCCGGAAACCGCGCGTTGCCTGGCATTGCAGGGCGCAGAGCTGATCTTCTACCCGACCGCGATCGGCTCTGAACCGGCCTACCCGGATATCGACAGCCAGCCGCACTGGACCCGCGTTCAGCAGGGCCACGCCGCCGCCAACGTCATTCCGGTGATCGCTTCTAACCGTATCGGCACCGAAGCCAGTAAATATATTGAAGGCCTGGAAATGACCTTCTACGGTTCCTCATTCATCGCCGATCAGACCGGTGAGCTGGTAGCACAGGCCAATAAAACCGACGAAGCGGTGCTGGTACACACCTTCGATCTGGATGCCGTTGCCGCGCAACGCGCCTCCTGGGGTCTGTTCCGCGACCGCCGCCCGAACATGTACGGCGCGATTGCGACCTCTGACGGCAGCGTGAGGAGCTAAGCGATGGCGCAGCTGACCACGCCCGTAAAAGACGGGTTCGCAATGCCGGCAGAGTGGGCGCCGCATCAGGCCGTATGGATGATCTGGCCTTATCGCACCGATAACTGGCGCGCCAATGCCGCACCAGCCCAGCAGGCGTTTGCGGCCGTGGCAAAAGCAATTTCCCGCAATACGCCGGTCATCATGGGCGTTCCTGCGGCCGAAATGGCGAAAGCGCGCAGCATCATGCCAGCGGAAGTTACGCTGGTTGAAATGGAGAGCGACGACGCCTGGATGCGTGATACCGGCCCGACCGTGGTACTGAATCAGGCAGGCGAACAGCGCGGTATTAGCTGGACATTCAACGCCTGGGGCGGTCTGAACGGCGGGCTTTATGCAAGCTGGGATCGGGATCAGTTAGTGGCAGGCCAGGTGGCAAATTACCACCAAATGCCATGCTACAACACGGACTTAGTGCTGGAAGGCGGCTCCATTCACGTTGACGGTGAAGGCACTCTGCTGACCACCGCCGAGTGTCTGCTGAACCCGAACCGCAACCCGAATCTGAGCAAAGCGGAAATAGAGCAACAACTGCGCGATTATCTTGCCGTGTCGCAGATCATCTGGTTGCCAGAAGGCGTGTTTAACGATGAGACTGACGGTCACATCGACAACATGTGCTGCTTCGTGCGCCCCGGCGAAGTGGCGCTGCACTGGACTGATGACCGGAATGACCCGCAGTACGCCCGCTCCGCGGCGGCGTTGCAGGTGCTGGAAAACACTAAAGATGCACAGGGTCGTACGCTGAAAGTGTGGAAAGTCCCGTCGCCACCGGCGCTGTACGCCAGCGCAGCAGAGACCAATGATGTGGAAAAAGGCACGGCGATTGAGCGCCACGAAGGCAATCGTCTGGCGGGCTCCTACGTCAACTATCTTGTCAGCAACCAGCAGATTATCTATCCGCAGTTGCACCCGGCCACCGATGGCGCGGCGCAGGCGCTGTTTGAGGAGATGTTCCCGGATTTCGTCATCACTGGAGTTCCGGCGCGCGAAATTCTGCTCGGCGGCGGCAATATTCACTGCATTACCCAGCAAATCCCGCGTTGATCCACAGCCCGGCGGTGAATGCCGCCGGGTGTTTTACAGCGTGCGCGACATCCGAATGTACTGCACCTCTTTTTTATAAAACGTCTCACCCTCAGGGGTAAAACCGAAGCGCGTATAAAACCCTGCCGCCGAGGTTCTGGCGTCCAGCGTGACCGTTTTCACCCCGTCCTGCATCAACTTATCCAGCACCGACTGAAACAGAAAACCGCCAAACCCCTGCTGCTGCCAGGCCTGCAAGGTGGCGAATTTGCGGATCTGACAACGCTGCTCGCCGATGATGAACACCGACAGGCAACTCACCACCTGAGCATTGAACAGCGCGCCAAAATGTGCGGCGTTTTCGTCGCCCTCCACGCGTGAAGCATTGCGCTCAAGGTGCGGCCACAGTACCGCCTGGCGAATATCCAGACATTGCTCTAACGTAATAGTGGCGAAATTCACGGGTTCTCTCTCCATGGTCATGGGGCTTCCGGGCAATGTAAGCGTGCAGGGGCGATTATTCATAAATCGTTGCAAATTGATTACTCTGAAAGCCGCCGCTACGTTATCCGATCTGTTTTGCAATTTTAATAAAATTAATCAATGAGTTGCTTAATTTCTGCGTTCGCACAGCGGGAAACAAAACGTGATCTAACGCACGTTTCATCCCCCAGAGATCGAAGCGAAAGTCTACGCTTTATAGATAGCCGGGACACACCCGTCATTTTTTACGACGACATCCGGAGGCCAGAGCCACTATGTTCAACCAGAAACTACAAAGCGCAGAAAACGTCGAGTTTATCATCGAAGAAGAGCTTCTCTATGAAACCGATCCGTGCGAGTTAAAACTGGATGAAATGATTGAAGCGGAGCCGGAACCCGAAATGATCGAAGGGCTGCCGGCGTCCGATGCGCTGACGCCTGCCGATCGTTACCTTGAATTGTTTGAACACGTGCAGTCGTCACGCCTCTTTGCGGACAGCAAAACCTTCCCCGACTGTGCGCCGAAACGGGATCCGCTCGACATTCTGATTCGCTATCGCAAAATCAAACGCAAACCCGAGTTCGACCTGAAACAGTTCGTGAAAGCGCATTTCTGGCTGCCGGAAAACACGACCAAAGAGTATGTTTCCAATCCGGAGCATTCGCTGAAAGAGCATATCGACAATCTGTGGCCGGTGCTGACCCGCGAGCCGCAGGATCACATTCCGTGGTCGTCGCTGCTGGCGCTGCCGCAGTCGTACATTGTGCCAGGCGGTCGATTCAGGGAGACCTACTACTGGGACTCTTACTTCACCATGCTGGGGCTGGCGGAAAGCGGCCGCGACGACCTGCTGCGCTGTATGGCCGATAACTTTGCGTGGATGATCGAACGCTACGGCCATATTCCGAACGGCAACCGCACTTACTATCTTAGCCGTTCGCAGCCGCCGGTTTTCGCTCTGATGGTGGAGCTGTTTGAAGAGGATGGCGTGCGCGGCGCGCGGCGCTACCTTGAGCATCTGCTGATGGAGTACGCCTTCTGGATGGATGGCGCTGAATCGCTGGTGCTTAACCAGGCTTACCGCCATGTTGTGCGGATGCCGGACGGTTCGCTGCTTAACCGTTACTGGGACGATCGCGATACGCCGCGAGACGAATCCTGGCTGGAGGACGTGGAAACCGCCCGCCACTCCGGCCGCCCGGCGAATGAAGTTTATCGCGACCTGCGCGCAGGTGCCGCCTCCGGCTGGGATTACTCCTCCCGCTGGCTGCGTGACGCGCACCGGCTGGCAAGCATTCGCACCACGCAGTTTATTCCCATCGATTTGAACGCCTTTTTGTTCAAACTGGAAAGCGCGATCGCCAATATTTCCGGGCTGAAAGGCGACCGCGAGCGTGAAGCGGAATTCCGCCAGAAAGCGAGCGATCGCCGCGCGGCGGTTAACCGCTATCTGTGGGATGAGGAGAATGGCTGCTACCGCGATTACGACTGGCGCCGTGAAGAGATGGCGCTGTTCTCTGCCGCCAGTATTGTGCCGCTGTATGTCGGTATGGCAACGCATGAGCAGGCGGATCGGCTGGCGGAATCGGTGAAAAATCGCCTGCTCACACCGGGCGGTATTCTGGCGACGGAATATGAAACCGGCGAACAGTGGGATAAACCCAACGGCTGGGCGCCGTTACAGTGGATGGCGGTGCAGGGCTTTAAGCTTTACGGTAACGACGCGCTGGGTGACGAGATCGCCCGCAGTTGGCTGCAAACGGTGAATCACTACTACCAGAATCACCACAAGCTGATCGAGAAGTACCACATTGCCAGCAGCACGCCGCGCGAAGGGGGCGGGGGTGAATACCCGTTGCAGGACGGTTTCGGCTGGACAAACGGCGTGGTACGCCGGTTAATCGGGCTGTACGGCGAGCCGTAACGCTCGCCGATCTTCGTCAATTGCGCCATCAGGATAGCCGCCTGATGGCGCTTCGCTTATCAGGCCACGTTAATCGATGGCATTATAAATGGCGGTCTGAATATCCGCCCACTTACGGTTTTCGTCATTCGGCTCTGCCTGGTAACGCAACTGCGCCTGTTCCATCTCATAACGCTGACGCTCAACCACCGGTTTTATGGTGCAAAATGCCCGCAAATAACTTTTGCCGATCGATGACAACCCCTTGTTATTTGTCGCCATTTCATGGGTCAACGTGCTGATAAACCGACGGCAGGGGCGATTCTCATCCATTTGAATCCGGTAACGCAGCAGCATATCCAGCACCTCAATATGATTGGCCGCCACCGCCTGCTCCGTCCACGACAGTTTCCAGTTCATTCCGGTACGCAAAAACAGCGACACCACGCGCGTATCGTTACGATCGATTGCCGAGCGGAAGTTGTTCTCGTCGCGCGGCAGCCCCATGCGGCTCAGCTCCTCTTTCGGCGAGATTTTTTCCTTATCCTGCGAAATGGGCACCGTAATGCCGCTTCCGCGCACCATCGGTGCCTGAACATCACTGAGGAACAGCCAGAACCCGCCAATCGCCACGATCAGCGCCACCACGCCCACTGAACCCCATAACACGCTGACAAACAGCTGCTCGCGCTCTTCGCGGCTACGTAGCGGGCGTTTAGCCGGTCTGTCGATACTGTCACGCATTGGCATCGCATCACCTCCTGCGGCGCGGTCTTTTTTCCGCGCCTGCTCCCAGAAAGCGTCTAAGTTATCGCCCGCCTCGCGCAATATTTCGGCGGGATTGGTGGTGGTGCGCCCCTCTTCCCATGCGCTTTGTACCGGTCCCGTAATCTGCGGATAGTAGCTATCCAGTAAACTAAGTTGATTGGAGGTCAGCGGCTGTCCCGCCACGACCAAAGCGCGCATGTGCCGCACATCATCGAGGAACGTGTGCAACGTTTTACGCGTTTCCAGATACAGGTTTAATACCGCGTTATCGTTAAACAAACGGGCGTAATGCTGGCTGAACTCTTTTTTATCCACCAGCAACAACGCCAGCTCGCTAAAGCGCATCCCGCTCAAAATATCGTTGCGATCGCCCAACCGCAGCCAGCGGCGCACATGATCGGCGCCAAACTGCGTTTTCAAATGGTTACGCAGCCGCTCCGTATCCGGCCACGCCTGCGCCACCAGCGAGGTGATCATCATCTCCAGCGCGCGCAGTTGCTGCTGACCGCGCTGCTGCTGGCTCTCCTCCACTTTTAGCGACGTGCTGTAGCTAAGTAGCGGCTGCCGGGTTCGCAGATTTTCCAGCGCGCTAACAAAGCGGAGCGCGGCAATCAGTTGATTTTCCGTCACGTTCTGCCCGCTCTCATAGCGCGGGACAAGCTGCTGCAAGTGACGGAGCTGCAAAGTGAACTGAGTTAATTCCGCATCGTTGAGTTTTAGTCGTTTAGCCACCGCGCCCCAGCCACCCATGCTCAGACGCGCAATATCAAGTTGTTCTAAAAACCAGCGCGGATCTTTACCCTCGTCGAAACGGACATTCAGTAATAACAGAATTTCGACGGACGCCTGGCGAATCACGGCAATGCATTTCTCAAACTGTTCACCCGTATTAACAGGGGCGTTGCTTGTCATTATTTTCCTTTAAGTACAACTGAAGAAATAATTATCTGGCCAGTGTTAGCGCTTAATTTTTTCTTTAATTACGTGTAGTTAAAAGATAGACCACTTAGGGATTATGATCAGTGATACTGGTTTCAACGCGTAAAAAAAACGGCCGGAGACATTCGTCATGCTTATATTTCATACCCCCAGATTGACCTGTTCGCCGATGGTTGAAGACGACTGGCCTTTCTTTCTCGCGCTGCAACAGCACCCCGATGTGATGCGCTACATCTCTGATGCCCGTACCGAACAGGAGATTCGCGAAGCCTTTGACTCGCGTCTGGTCGCCTGGCAACCCGGTAGCACACACTGGCTCTGTCTGCTGGTACGCGATAACGCCACCGATACTCCGCTGGGCGTGACGGGCTATATCCATCGGGATATTGATTGTGCCGAAGTGGGCTTCCTGTTCGCCCCTGAAGCGCAGGGCAAAGGCTACGGTCAGGAATCGCTCACCGCCCTGTGTCATTACGCGTTTAACGATGGCGGTATTCGTCGGCTGGTCGCCACCGTCACCGCCGGGAATCTGGCTTCGCGCCGCTTACTGGAAAAAACAGGGTTTGTACTGGAAGGCGAACTGCGGGAAGCCTGGTGGCTGGCGGGAGCGTGGCATAACGACTGGCTGTTTGGCTTACTGCGCCATGAATATACAGAAAAAGGCTAATTTACCAGCACATTGCACGCCCTTCTGCCAGGCTTAAAGACGTGTTCCGGTAACTGACAGGAGAAGTTATGAAGAAAACTGTGCTCACCCTCAGTGTAGCAACACTGTTCTCCATGACGGCATTCGCCGAAGATTCACCCGGTCTGAAAACCGATAAAGCCCCACCACCGCCGCACAAGATGGAGGATGGCTACCGTGGGATGGAAGATGCGCGAAGCTCCACCATCAAAGACGTCAAAGCCATGCATGACGGCGCATCCGTCTCGCTGCGCGGCAACCTGGTGAAAAAGGAGGGCAAGGATCGCTACCTGCTTCGCGATAAAACAGATGAGATAAAGGTGATGATTCCGCTGGCGCTGTTCGACGGCAAATCCGTATCGCCGGATGAACTCGTCGGTATCAGCGGCTCGCTGGATAAAAAGCAGCAGCCTGCGTTTATCCGGGTTACGCATTTTCAGAAACAGTAGCCGATGCGCGCCCGGCAGCCAGAAGCCCGCCGGGCGTCGTTATTTTACAGGAACATACCGCCAGAAACTTCCACGCGTTGCGCGTTCATCCAGCCCAGCTCATCGCTCAGCAGCGCCGCCATCGCATCGCCAATATCGTCCGGCAGGCCTACGCGCCCCAGTGCAGTTTGCGCAGCGAGATACTGATTAATCTGCTCGTTATCGCGCACCTGGCCGCCGCCAAAATCGGTTTCGATAGCGCCCGGCGCGATGATATTCACCGCGATTCCACGCGCGCCCAGCTCTTTCGCCTGATAACGGGTCAATACTTCCATCGCCCCTTTCATGGATGCGTACGCGGCATATCCTGGCTGGCAAAAACGCGCCAGGCCACTGGAAACATTAAGAATGCGACCGCCATTTTTCAGCAACGGCAGCAGATTCTGCGTCAGGAAGAATGGCCCTTTAACGTGGATGTTCACCAGCTGGTCAAACTGTGCTTCGGTGGTATCGGCAAACGCCGCGTGAATGCCGATTCCGGCATTGTTCAATAAATAATCGAACGTCTCACGCTGCCAGACCTGCTTCAGCTGTTCATGGACTTCACGGGTAAAGGCAGAAAAACTCGAAATATCGCCGACGTTCAACTGCAATGCCACGGCTTTCACGCCTTTTTCTTCAATTTCGCGTACGACTTTCTGTGCTTCTTCGGCGTTGCTGTTGTAGGTCAGGATAATGCCCGTCCCCTTCGCTGCCAGCTTCAGGGCCGCATTTTTACCCAGCCCACGGCTACCGCCGGTCACTAATGCAATAGGTTGTGTCATAAGAAACCTCGTTTTCGCTGATGTGGAGAGTGAGAAAAGCTTATTAGCTGACACAGAAACAATAAAGATGCTAAATTACGCTTCACTGTTTCACTCACGACAACAATAGAGTGTCGGTATGGATAAAATTTACGCAATGCAACTGTTCATCCGCGTCGCGGAACTGGAGAGTTTTTCCCGGGCGGCGGATTCAATGGGATTGCCTAAAGGTAGCGTATCTCGCCAGATTCAGGCGCTGGAAACTCATCTCGGCACCCAGTTGTTGCACCGCACCACCCGCCGGGTACAGCTCACGCAGGACGGAATGGTCTATTACGAGCGAGCAAAAGATCTGCTGGCGAATATGGACGAGCTGGACGGCCTGTTTTTGCACGACCCTTCCAGCATCAGCGGGCGATTGCGCGTGGATATGCCGGTCGGCGTGGCGAAGAATCTGGTGATCCCGCGCTTGCCCGCTTTCGTGCAACAGTATCCCGGTATTGAACTGGAGCTGAGCAGCAGCGATCGGCTGGTGGATATTATCCGCGAAGGTTTCGACTGCGTAGTACGCGTTGGCACGCTGAAAGATTCCGGCTTAATCGCCCGCCAGCTTGGTCGGTTATCGGTCATTAATTGCGCCAGCCCCGATTATCTGGCGCGTTTCGGTTACCCGGAAAGCCTTGATGATCTGTCCTCTCATGCGCTGGTGCATTACGCGGTGAACCTTGGTACGCGTCCGCAAGGTTTTGAAGTCTGGCAGGATAAGCAGACGCGGTGGGTAAAAACCGGCGGCATTCTGACTGTCAACAGCACCGAAACCTATCAGGCCGCCTGCCTTGCCGGGCTGGGGATTATTCAGGTGCCGCGCGTCGGCGTGCGCGAAGCGCTGCGCGCCGGAAAGCTGGTGGAGATCCTGCCGCAATATCGCGCCGAGCCGATGCCGGTCTCGCTGATTTACCCGCACCGCCGCAATCTCTCCCGCCGCGTGCATCTGTTTATGGAGTGGCTGGTGACGGCGCTGAAGGATTATGTCGATTAGCGCCAGGCTATAATTTCCGTTACAGACATATTCAGGAGAAGGAAAAAAGCGCTGATGACGCCGGAAAACCATGAAAAACGCCCGACGCAAGATCTCGACTATGAACCCGTAAGGAAGATGACGGAACAGCCTGCCCAGCAGAAAAACGCCACGGAAGGAAAAGTCAGCAGCACGCTGGCGACCGTGACCGACACGGCGCAAAAACTCCGGCGCCTTCCCGTCATCGCGCACCTGATCCGCGCTACAGAACGCTTTAATGATCGTATGGGAAACCAGTTTGGCGCGGCCATCACCTACTTCTCTTTTCTGTCGATGATCCCGATTCTGATGGTCTCGTTTGCCGCCGCCGGGTTTGTGCTGGCCTCGCACCCGACGCTGTTGCAGGACATCTTCGACAAAATTGTGTTGAGCGTCAGCGATCCGACCATGGCGGCAATGCTGAAGAACACTATCAATATCGCCGTACAACAGCGCACCACGGTGGGGATTGTCGGGCTGGCCATCGCCCTCTACTCCGGCGTGAACTGGATGGGCAACCTGCGCGAGGCAATCCGCGCCCAGTCGCGCGATGTCTGGGAGCGCAATGCCCAGGACGCGGAGAAAATCTGGGTGAAATATTTCCGCGACTTTATTTCGCTGATTGGTCTGCTGATCGCCCTGATTGTTACGCTGTCGATCACCTCGATTGCCGGTTCGGCGCAGCAGATGATTATCTCGGCGCTCTATCTCGACAATATCGAGTGGCTCAAACCGGCCTGGCGGTTGATTGGCCTGGTGATCTCGATATTCGCCAACTATCTGCTCTTTTTCTGGATCTTTTGGCGCTTGCCGCGTCATCGCCCGCGCAAAAAAGCGCTGATCCGCGGCACCTTTATCGCCGCCATTGGTTTTGAGGTGATCAAAATCGTGATGACCTGGACGCTGCCATCGCTGGTGAAATCGCCCTCCGGCGCGGCGTTTGGTTCGGTACTCGGGCTGATGGCGTTCTTCTACTTTTTTGCTCGTCTGACGCTGTTTTGCGCCGCATGGATTGCCACCGCGCAATACAAAGGTGACCCGCGCATGCCGGATAAAACCCGCCACTAAATTCGCGGTCGGGCTGAGTGAAAATGTAAAATATCAGCCCGATCTCGCTTTTCAGCATGAAAATCCAGGACGTAACTTTTATTTAACCAAAAACCAGTTTTATCCACTAATTTATAAAATGTGTGAAGCATTTCATGGAAGAGAAATCGCACGTGTGAAAATTATTCGCTTTTTGCGCATTTTTCACGCGATTTGCCGTTTTGTTACAGATTGAAATGTCGCTTTTGCTGTGGCTAATATGGCCGTTCGTTCGCGCAAAAATAAGAAAATTTTATGCAAGCTACAGCTACCACTTTCGACAACGAGCAGGAAAACCCACCGGTAAACTCACGCAATAAAGTCGTCGTTGCTTCTCTGATCGGCACCGCCATCGAGTTCTTCGACTTCTACATTTACGCGACTGCTGCGGTCATTGTTTTCCCGCATATCTTCTTCCCGCAGGGCGACCCAACGGCAGCCACGCTGCAATCGCTGGCGACCTTCGCCATCGCCTTTATCGCGCGTCCGATCGGCTCTGCGGTGTTCGGCCACTTCGGCGACCGCGTTGGCCGCAAAGTAACGCTGGTGGCGTCTCTGCTCACCATGGGCATCTCTACCGTGGTGATCGGCCTGCTGCCGGGCTACGAAACGATCGGCGTAATGGCGCCGTTGCTGCTGGCGCTGGCTCGTTTTGGCCAGGGCCTGGGGCTTGGCGGCGAGTGGGGCGGCGCAGCGCTGCTGGCCACGGAAAACGCCCCGCCGCGCAAACGCGCGCTGTACGGTTCTTTCCCGCAGTTGGGCGCGCCAATCGGCTTCTTCTTCGCGAACGGCACATTCCTGCTGCTCTCCTGGCTGCTGACCGATGAACAGTTTATGAACTGGGGCTGGCGCGTACCGTTTATCTTCTCTGCGGTACTGGTGCTGATCGGCCTGTATGTGCGCGTTTCACTGCATGAAACGCCGGTGTTCGCCAAAGTCGCGGCAGCGAAAAAACAGGTGAAAATTCCGCTGGGTACGCTGCTGACCAAACACGTCCGCGTGACGGTGCTGGGTACTTTTATCATGCTGGCAACCTACACACTGTTCTACATCATGACGGTCTATTCAATGACGTTCAGCACCTCGCCGCAGGGGCTTGGCATGCCGCGCAATGAAGTGCTGTGGATGTTGATGATGGCAGTGATTGGTTTCGGCGTGATGGTGCCGGTGGCGGGCCTGCTGGCCGATGCGTTTGGCCGTCGCAAAAGCATGGTTATCATCACCACGCTTATCATTCTGTTCGCGCTGTTTGTCTTCCCGCCGCTGCTGGGTTCCGGTAACCCGGTGCTGGTGATGACTTACCTGCTGATTGGCTTAAGCCTGATGGGGCTGACTTTCGGCCCGATGGGCGCACTGCTGCCGGAACTGTTCCCGACGGAAGTGCGTTACACCGGTGCGTCATTCTCCTATAACGTGTCGTCCATTCTCGGCGCGTCCGTGGCACCGTATATCGCCACCTGGTTGCAGGCGAATTACGGCCTGATGTATGTCGGGTTCTACCTGGCGGCCATGGCGGGGTTAACGCTGATTGCGCTGCTGCTGACCCACGAAACCAAACACCAGTCGCTGTAATCCTTTCCCCTCTCGCCACCGGCGAGAGGGGCACTTCTTAGTGTTTCATCTGCGTCAAAATCTTCTGACACTGATCCTGCTCCCCTTCTGAGGGCGAGATCAGCGCCAGCAACGCTGCCGCTGGCGTCACTAATGTCGCCAGCGCCGCCGCTACTGCGCCGCGCGCAATCAGCGGCCCGGCTTTAACCCCGGCCTGCGGGTTTTTGAAGCTGCCACGCACATACAGCGGTGAGCGCAGCGTCACGATGCGAATGCCTTTACTCTCCGGATCGATGGTTAAATCCAGTTGCTCAGAGGCAAAGCTGGCCGTGCCGGTGACATTAATCAGCGCATTTTCGGTGTCGAAAGCGAAGATTTGCGGGCGCGCCACACCGTTCGTTAGATCCAGATTAGCCGCCGCGCAGTTGACCCGCACTTCGTTATCGCCAAATAGCTGGCCGATAACATAGTTGCCCACGTTCAGGCCGAGGATCTCCATCAAATTTCGGCTCACCAGCCCATCGTTCATCAGCAGCTTGAGATTGCCGTTACTGGTTCCGAGCAGCGCGGCGACCGAGTTCCCCACGCCACGGATGTCTGCATCGCCGTTCATTTCGCCGAGTGTTTTTTGCATCAGTTCGACGTTCGGCATCAGTTGTTTCAGCTTCAGCCGCCGCGCCTGGATCTCTGCGCGGCCCTGCATCGGTTTTTTATCCCCTTCAAGATGGAGGTTCGATGAGATGATGCCGCCCGCAAGGCCAAATTTCAGCGGTTGCAGGCGCAGGTCGGCATTGTTGAGGATGATGTGCGTGGAGAGGTCGCTGAGGGGCAAGGTTGAACCATGCTCGATACGGCGGCCTTTAAAGCGAACATCGGCATCCATCACATCCCATTTATCGGTTTCAAAGCGATCGTACGGCAGCACTTTGTCTGCTGGTTGCACCGCTTTTTCCCCTTTTTGCAGCTCACTGCGTCCGGAGTGCTGCGCCCCTTTGCCGGAATCAACACCAATGAGCGGCCCCAAATCCGCCAGCCGCAACTGGCGCGACTCGACATCGCCTTCCAGTTTCGGGCGCGGTTTACCGGTGGTGTACTTGAGCGAGCCGTGAATATCGCTGTCGCCGATATGGCCGTTGAAATCGCGGTAATCAAAGGTCGAGCCTTTTTCATTGCCTGGCTTCGCCACCAGATGACCGTCGGTCTCAAACGGCGGCGTATCCGGCAACAGCACGCCGGTTAAGTCATACAGATCGCCCAGCGAATCGCCGCCGAACTTCAGTTGCAGATCGACGCCGCCGATGTTCAGCGGATCGCTGACCGTCCCAACAAACGCGACGCGGGTATTGCCGGAGCGAAAATCCGCCTGCACCGGGAAAGGTGTTCCTTCGCTGCGCAGCGCCAGCATGCCGCCGATTTTTCCCGTCCCGGAAAACGGCTGCCCGTTGTAGCGCCCTTTTGCCGCCAGGCCAAAAACATAATCGCCCGCCTTCGCTGTGCTATCGTTTTTGCCGGTCACTTCGCTAAATGGCAGCGGCTTACCGAGCGGATCGACGAGGATCTCGATATCGGCGCGCGTCACCGCATCATCAATGGCAATACGTCCGCGATCGAAGAGAATGTTATCAAGGCGAAATGACCACGAAGAGGGCTGCGCATTCGCCTCTTTGTTGGTGTCGCTGGCGAGGGTGAACGTCCAGTTATTGAGTTTTTCTGAGCGGCGAATAAGGCGGGCATCCGGCTGTTGCAGTTTGATCCACGGCAGATAGACCGTTTTGCTGAGCAGTGCCAGCGGCGCAAGCGTGGCTTCTACACGCGGCAGATGCACCATGGCCACTTCATCAATGCCCGGCGGATTGCCCAGCATAATATCGTCCGCATGAACATGCGGCCACGGCACCCAACTGCGCCAGCCGGTCTCCTCTTTTTGCCGCTCCCAGACCACGCCCAAATCGCCACGAATGGCAAACGGACGATTCAGTTCGGCGGAGACTTTTTCATTGATGGTGGGTTTCAGGCGGTTCCAGTCGAAGGTGGCGATGATAACGACGGCAACCACAATCAGTAACAGTACGGTGGCTATAACAGCGGTGATCGCTTTACGCGTTTTTGTCATTGTTTCCCTTTCCTCTTAAGCCTTACCTCTCATAAAGATAGTTTAGGCTCACTGAAAGGGCGGAATTACAAATCGAGTATCACATGTTCAAGTCGGGCCAGAGGAACCGGACGCGACAGAAAATAGCCCTGCGCCGCAAAGGCCGGAGACGCCTGCACATCGCGCCACTCTTCGAGGGTTTCAACCCCTTCAACGATAACGCCCTGACAGTAGCGGTTCATCAACTGCAACAGCATGGTGAACAGGTTCTGCCCTTCCGGGGTTTTACGCAGCATGATAAACAGGTCGCGCGCCACTTTGATGTAGTCGTAACGCACTTCGCTCAGCGCCGAGAAGTTCGCCATCCCGGTGCCGAAATCATCCAGCCACAGCGGGCCAATTTCGCTGATCGAAGCAAAGGTGGAATCCTGCGGTAAACGAATGTGCTCCACCAGTTCAAAGCGGATCCACGGCAGCGACTCGACCAGCGCCATCAGTTGCGTATTCTCGCGCATCGCCAGCAGCGTCGGGCCATCGACATTGACTGAAGCCAGCACATCGTTATCAGCGAAGAAAGTCCGCTGTTCTGCCAGCAATTCAACCTGCTCATGTACCACTTCCACGCGCAGGCGCACGGGGATTTGGCTGAAATAACGATCGGGGGCAATTCGCTGATCCGGCTGTGACGGATGCGTCACAATGGTCAATACTTCAACAGCCATCAGACGACCATCGGTTTTATAGATGGGTTGATAAGTATAAGCACGTTCGCATTGCAGCCAATAACGACGCTCCTCAAGGCTTTCAATGCTTGCTTCAGGAGTGTTTAGTCGCTGGGTGACCTGCTTTAACTTCATGTCTGGTGTCCTGTCGATGGGGATGAGCTGGAACAACTCGTCAATGGGTTATCGGCGCTACGACTAAGAACTTTATGTCCTGCTTTTCGGCAAAATTAAAAACCAGAATGCAGGAATCTGCGCAGAACAGGGTTTAGCTCAAAAAAATACTGGAACGTTGTTTTAATATGATTGACCGCGCTTCACGCAAAACGCACACTACCGTTAATTTATCTGATCCAGGTTCACGACTATGTCCAGGAAAATTGCCGTCATCGGCGAATGCATGATCGAATTGTCACAAAAAGGCGCA
The DNA here is from genome assembly GCA_900109485.1 of Kosakonia sacchari. Taxonomy (GTDB): domain Bacteria; phylum Pseudomonadota; class Gammaproteobacteria; order Enterobacterales; family Enterobacteriaceae; genus Kosakonia; species Kosakonia sacchari_B. The sequence continues at coordinate 221,607 of FOAY01000004.1, forward strand.
GAAGTTAATCGTGGCTTTGGTGGCGATACCCTTAACACCTCCGTTTATATCGCCCGCCAGGTCAATCCGTCAGCGCTTTCTGTGCACTACGTTACCGCACTTGGCACCGACAATTTCAGCCAGCAGATGCTCGACGCCTGGCAGAGCGAAGATGTCGATACCCGTCTGACGCAGCGCATGGAAAACCGCCTGCCGGGCCTGTATTACATCGAAACCGACAGCACCGGCGAGCGCACGTTCTATTACTGGCGCAACGAAGCGGCGGCGAAATTCTGGCTGGAGAGCGAGCAGTCTGCGGCAATCTGCGAAGAACTGGCGTCATTCGACTATCTCTACCTGAGCGGTATCAGCCTGGCAATTTTAAGCCCGGCCAGCCGCAACAAGCTGCTGTCGCTGCTGCAAACCTGCCGTGCTAACGGCGGCAAAGTCATCTTTGATAACAACTACCGTCCGCGCCTGTGGGCCAGCAAAGAAGAGACGCGCCTGGTGTATCAGCAAATGCTGGCCTGCACCGACATCGCGTTCCTGACGCTGGACGATGAAGATCTGCTGTGGGGCGAAAAACCGGTCGAAGAGGTTATCGAACGCACGCAGCGCGCGGGCGTGAAAGAAGTGGTGATTAAGCGCGGCGCAGACTCTTGCCTGGTGGCGATTGCCGGTGAAGCGCGGGTAGAAGTGCCAGCCGTGAAACTGCCGAAAGAGAAAGTGATCGATACCACAGCGGCGGGCGACTCCTTCAGTGCGGGCTACCTGGCCGTACGTCTGACCGGCGGCGATGCCACGGCAGCGGCAAAACGTGGTCACTTAACGGCCAGTACGGTCATTCAGTATCGCGGGGCGATTATTCCGCGCGAAGCAATGCCTGAGTCAGAGTAACGCTTTTGCCCCCTCTCAACCTTGCGGAAGAGAGAGGGCAAACATTACTGCTGCGGCGGGATATCCGACACATCGGTATGCCCGTCGTCAGCCGCTGCGGGCGCTGCTGCGGAACCCGCCGGTCTCATCACCTCATCCCACGTTGCCTGCAACGCTTTCATGTTGTATTCCGGCTCGCCTTTCGGCTGCATCAGAATCAACGCCATATCCTGCGACAACTGCTGATGCAGATCCTGATTCAGCATCTCCGGCGTAAGACCATTTAAGAAGCTCTGGCGCAGCTTTTGGTACTGCTCCGGCGCGATATCCACCACCTGGTTCTGCCACGAGCGCAGCCGCTGGCCGATCAAAATATCGGTATCGGCGCGGGCGTAGGTCGCGAAAAGCTTTTGCAGTTCAAGGTTTTTCTGCGCAATCAGCGCCTTAAATTCCTCTTCCGGCAACCCTTTTTCACGGACTTTCGCCAGTTCGCGCGCGATCACGCCAACATTGGCGTTGAGCTTGTCATTTGGCGTATCAACATTAATGGCGCACTGCGCGCGCTGGAACAGCACGCGGCAATCAAAGCCCAGGCCAATCTCTTTGGCGTTATTTTTCGTCAGATTCTGCTGGATATGCCAGAACAGCGCTTCGCGCGCCAAATCTGCACGCCAGTAGCGTTCCAGCGCAGCGGATTCGCGGATCGGCTGCCAGGTGGAATCCCACATAATCGACAATCGATCCTGGGTGACCGCCTCGCTCATCAGGCTGACCGCCTGGCGCGGCAGCGGAGAAAGCGTGGCCACCGGCGCGGGCGTCTGGCGTTTACCTTTCAGCTCGCCGAAGGTTTTGCTAATTTGCTCGGCCACCGCGCGGCTGTCCACATTGCCTACCACCACCAGCGTCATGGCGTCCGGCGTGTACCATTTTTCGTAGTACGCTTTCAGCTGCGCCGCATCAATTGGCTCTTTCAGCGTTTCTGCCGGATCGTGTCCCAGCAGCGACGACCCCTTCAGACGATAGCGCCACCAGCTATCTTTGGTATCCGCAGGCCAGGTTGCCACCATATCGTTACTGGCGAGCGCGTGACTGATGGTGGCAGGCGTAATGGTGAGTTTGCCCGTCGCATCCGCCAGATAGACCAGCGCTTCTTTCAGCAGGTCCGTGCGGTTATTCGGCAGGCTCAGGTTGTACTGCGTGTATTCATAGGAGACCAGCACCGGCGGCAGCGGGCGTTTAGGGTCGATCCCTTGTTGCCACAGCGAACGAACCTGCGCCGGTTCAAGACGACCGCTGTGGGTCAGCGCGACGCGGGGAATAAAATGGGTGTAGCCGCTCTGTTGCGTACTTTCGGCGAGCGAACCGGTATCAATAGACAGGCGAATTTCAATGCGATCGCTGGGACGCTGCGGCGTGGCCAATACCTGCCACTGAAAACCGTTCGCCAGTGTCCCCTGTTGCCAGGCCGGGTCAGGCTGGAGCGCATCTGCCTGCACATAACCGACGGCTGCCAGCATCAGCAAACCGCCCGTTAACAGTCGAATTTTTGTGCCCTGCATGTGAACCCCTAATCAACATTCCTGGTTAAAAAGTATGCCCGCCAGAAGGAGGCTAAAGAGAGATAAAAACACTTCGCTTTTAGACCGCAGGAAACGCAAAACGTCACAACACGAAGCGAATTTTCCCGAAAACTCATCATGAATGGTAACGGAGACAGGGGTCAATTATGCGCAGGAGCCAGCAGTCCGACAAGGGCTGCTGGCTTAAGTACCGAAATTACGAGGAGATTTCGCGCGTTTTCGCGGCGCTTGTACGATTATCCAGCGTATCGACGAGCTGTTTTTGATCGAGCTCTTTTACCCATTTAGCCACCACGATCGTCGCCACACCGTTACCGACCAGGTTGGTCAACGCACGCGCTTCGGACATAAAACGGTCAATACCCAGAATCAACGCCAGCCCGGCCACCGGCAGATGGCCGACCGCAGACAGCGTCGCCGCCAGCACGATAAACCCGCTACCCGTCACCCCTGCTGCGCCTTTGGAAGAGAGCAGCAACACCACCAGCAGCGTAACCTGGTGGACAATATCCATATGGCTGTTGGTGGCCTGCGCGATAAATACCGCCGCCATCGTCAGGTAAATGGAGGTTCCGTCGAGGTTGAACGAGTAACCCGTTGGGATCACCAGCCCCACCACCGATTTACGACAGCCCAGCCGCTCCATCTTCTCCAGCATGCGCGGCAGCGCAGACTCCGACGAGGAGGTGCCCAATACAATCAGCAGCTCTTCGCGGATGTAGCGGATAAATTTAAAAATATTGAATCCGGTAACGCGGGCAATCGTCCCCAGCACCACCACCACGAACAGGATACAGGTGACGTAGAAGCAGATAATGAGCTGCCCCAGTTGCACCAGCGTACCGACGCCGTATTTACCGATGGTGAAAGCCATCGCGCCGAAAGCGCCAATCGGCGCCAGACGCATGATCATATTGATAATGCCGAAAATGACCTGCGAGAAGCTTTCAATAACGTTAAAAATCAGCTGGCCTTTGTGGCCCATACGGTGCAGCGCAAAACCAAACAGCACGGCAAACAGCAGCACCTGCAGGATATTACCGCTGGCGAAGGCACCGATAACGCTGGACGGGATGACATCCAGAAGGAAGTCGATAATCCCCTGCTGTTTTGCTTGCTCGGCATAAACGGCCACGGCTTTTGCATCCAGCGTCGCCGGATCAACGTTCATTCCTGCGCCGGGTTGCACCACGTTAACAATAATCAGGCCGATGATCAGCGCCAGCGTACTGACGACTTCAAAGTAGAGCAGCGCAACCGCACCGGTGCGACCGACTGCCTTCATGCTTTCCATACCGGCAATACCGGTAACAACCGTACAGAAGATCACGGGGGCGATGATCATCTTGATGAGCTTAACGAAGCCGTCACCAAGAGGTTTCATCTGCGCCCCGATGTCAGGGTAGAAGTGGCCAAGTAAAATACCGATGGCGATGGCCGTCAGAACTTGAAAGTAGAGACTTTTAAACAAAGAGGTTTTCATAAGGTGTCCTTGAAATTAAAACCTCAGGCTTTTTAGGGCTTTCATTAAGCCTGCGGTTTAAAAATAACACCCTATAAACATGACAGAAATTAACTTACATCAAATCAGAAACAACAATGTTAAAAATTTGAACTGACTCGCACAACCTCGTAACATTTTAGGATTTCTCAACCCTTTCCGAAGCGGAAAAGTAGCGAAGTTCAAACTGATCTGCCGACGTTGCCCGATCAAATAAAAAGCCTTGCGCCACTTCCACGCCAGCCGCCGCCAGCCACTCCCGCTGCGCCTGCGTTTCGACGCCTTCGGCGATAATGTGCAGCTCCAGGCTACGCGCCAAATGAATGATGGCCGACACCATGCTGTCGTCTTCCGGCAAACCTTCAACAAACATTTTATCGATCTTCAGCATATCCACCGGCAGTGATTTCATATGATGAAGCTGACGCAGACCGGCATAGCCCATACCGAAATCATCCAGCGCAATGCGCACCCCGGCATTACGCAGCGGGCGCAGGATCTCCACGGCGGCTTTCGGGTCATCAATGTGGCGGCTTTCCGTCACTTCCAGGATCATCGTCTGCGGGGCGATTCGGTAGCGATTCAGCAGCGCCAGCATGTCCGGCAGCATATCGTGATGCAGCAGTTGCAATGCCGAGAGATTGACCGATAGCGGCAACATAATGCCGCGCGACTGCCAGGCGGCCAGCAGACGGCAGGACTCTTCCAGCACCCAGTAACCGACGGTCACCATCAGGCCGCAGGATTCAATGCGTTCAATCAACCCCTGCGGTAAATCCCAGCTCCCATCGGGCTGGCGAACCCGCAGCAACGCTTCCGCGCTGACCAGTTCACCGCTGTCGATCGCCACCTGCGGCTGAAGCCAGAGCGCAAATTCGCCCTGCTCGAGGGCGGTGAGAATATCGCTCTCCTGCGTTAACCGCTGCTGCGCCAGCTCCATCTGCTCAGGGTCGAAGAACTGGATCTGGTTTTTCCCTTTACGCTGTGCGCTGGTCACCGCTGACATGGCGCGATGGTAAAGCTGCCCGGCGCTCAGATTGCCATAACACATTGCCACGCCGATATTGGCGTTGGGCCGCAATTGAATACCGTTTAGCGGAACACGCTCATTAATGACAGTGAGTGCTTGCTTACCTAACGTCATCGCATGCCACGGTTCCTGAACGCCGTTGGCGATAATAGCAAAGTCATAACCGCTGACCTGCGCCAGCACCATGCGCGAAGAAAGCACCGATTTCAGCTTCTCGACCAGCGTGACCAGCAGCACTTCGCGCTGGGATTCCTGCAACACACCGGCGGTGTCGCGCAGCGTTTCGCAGGAGACAATCATCAGCGCCATCGGCTTTTGCCGGGCCACGGTTTGCTCCAGCATCGCCATCAGAAACGCTTTGTTGGGCAAATCCGAAACCGGGAAGCGGGTAGACTGGATATTCATCTCTTCAAGCTGGCGCAACAGCATCTGCTGGTTGCGGTTGTAGTTGCGCACCAGAACGCCGATTTCATCATCAAAGTGGTGGCCGGGCAGCGTCAACTGATGGCCAATGCTTTCCTGCGCGGACAGCGCGTTCAGTTCGGCAGAGAGTTTGCGCAGCGGATGGACGATCAGCCGGTTAATACACCAGGTGATCGCCACGGTAATCATCAGCGACAAAAGTAAGTAAGTCGTTACTAACAAAGAGAGCGTGCTGAGGATAAATTTGTAGGTGCGCCAGGAATCTGCCTGCAACACCAGATACGCCAGCGGCTGCGGGTTCGCCGGGCGCTCAAGCGAGTAAATCGGCAGCGTAATCTGAATCGGTAATTCGAAAAAGCGGGTGATGGTGACCGGCACCGGGTGTTCCGCGATAAAGCGTACGCGCAGCGCCTGGAATTGATTCGGCAATACCACATCCGCCCGGCTGACCACGCCCGCCGGTTTGATCTGTTTCAGGATGGTTTCCGCTTCGGGGATATCGGCTTTCAAAATGGCCGCCGAGAGCGGTTCGCGCACAGAGCGAGCAATACTTTCCAGTTGCGTAGCCGTGTTATAGCGATTCTGCTGTAAGAAGTGAAACAGCAAAATAACGCAGAAAATAAAAACAAACACCATGGAAACGCAGGCAACCATGGCCATCTGTTTAATGGTTAAAGAACGGCTGACACGCAAAATTACTTCTCCAGAGACACAAAACCATGAGTTCAGAGCTAACACAGTAAACTCTGACGCCAGAGTATACTCGATCGCAATGCGGTTAGATAAACGGGCTGATAGATCGTTTTCGCGGGCGGAACAACGGCAGAAAAGGAAGATAACAGTTTGAATATCTGGCGGTTAACCGCGTTTCGACAGCCTGTCTTTACCGCGTCTCCCGCCAGGAATGTTCTTGTATTACCAGTCAGCGTACGGCGTCAACGGCTGCGGAGGCATATCCATATCGCCCTGCCAGCCCGCCATTGAATACCGCACGAACAGAATGCCGTGGCTCGGAGTGTAATCCTTCGCCTGCTGAATATCGATGCCAGCACCAATCGACCAGTGCGATGTGACGCGCCGCTCGACCAGCAACCTTGCGGTATAACCGAAGCCGTTCGAACTGCTGCCCGTGCCTAAATTATCTTTATCCGCATACATTGCCGTACCGTCCGGGAAAAACTGGTTATCCGGGATCAGGTTCTGCAGCGGATAGCGCAGAATCGAATCGGTCTTCGAGTGCGACCACGAGACCGAACCACCCAGCTCCCACGACCAATTTTCCGTGCGTTTGCGCCAGTTGACCGGCAAAGCAAAAGAGAGATATTGCTGCGGACTGTAGTAACCGCCCTGGCCGAGCGAATAACCGCTCAGATCCTTATCGTAGTGCCACAACATATTGTTGACGCCAACGGTCAACCGCTCGTTGTTTTTGTTGATCAGCTTGTAGTAGTAACCGGTCATCCAGCGAACGCGCCAGTTATCTTCGACGTTTTTACCGGTGAGAGTGTCGGCGTTCAGGCTCGACCACACGCCGTTAGCTTCACCTTTATCGTAACTGATGCTGACCCCGCCGCCAGTCGCACGCACGCCGCCCCAGGTGGTGCCGGTATTCGGGTCTTTCTGCCCGGCAAAGGCCAGCAGTGAGCTGGAGATCGGACGCCGGTGCGCGTTAACGGTATAACCAATGGGGCCAAGATCGCTGCTGTAACTCACGCCGCCGACCACATCAACAACGTCAAATCCCATCGGCGTGGTGCCAATATCCGCAGCCCAGGTACGGTTTTGCCAGCCGACGGCAACGCTCGCGCCGTTCGCGGTCTGGCTGGTACTGCCGCGACACGGCGTGGCGGAACATGTCCCCCACGTCGGATCGTAAGTGCCGTTGGTGGTGGCAAAACTCCCGGCATCCATATTGACGACGTCGGTACGGAAGAACATACGCCCGTCCGATAGCGGCGCATCAACCTGCAACATGGTGGTATGCGCTTTCAGGTCAGAATAACCGCCCGTACCGCTGGAACCCCAGTAATCATGTTGCAGGGTGGCGTTAACATCTTGCTGGCGGTAAAGATCCGCCGCATCGCTGCGCACGCCGCGCTTCAGCCAGTCATCTTTTTCATCGTTGCGCGTCAGTTGGGTAAAACTGTCGTTATCCGCCGGGCGCGTGGTGGTAATAGCGGAAGCGACCATCGCATCTTTCCAGGTTTCCAGCGCCTGTTGCGGTTCGCCATTTTGCGCCTCGAAACGGGCGGCATCGCGCAGTACCAGCGCATTCTCCATGGATGGCGGCCGGGATTTAGCCTGCGGTACAAGCGCAGTGAAAGTCTGCTGCGCGCTGGCGCTATCGCCGAGCGACGCCTGCATTAGCGCAATACGCCGCTGGGTATTGATGGAACGCGGCTGCGCCGCTGTCGGCGCAGGCAGTTTCGCCAGTTGATCGCGCGCCGCCATCTTATTGCCTTCTGCGATATACACTTCCGCAAGGCCAAGTAATGCGTCCTCATTGGCCGGTTCACGGTCAAGTACACGCTGGTAATATTGCCGGGCCGCGCTGAAGTCGCCGCGCTGCTGCGCCCAGTCAGCCAGCGTTGAATCAATACGCGTGGAAGCGGGCTGCTGGTTTAAGAAGGCAATCGCCTGTGCTTCGTCGCCGCTGTCCCGTAGCCTGTTCGCCTTATCCAGTAACTGGTTGGCTTGCAGCCGGTCGGCCAGCTCCTGAATATTGCTGTTCCATTTTGCCTTCGGCAGCCGGTTGAGATGGTTCAGCGCCGCCAATTCCTGATTATTGCCCGACAGATAAAGCCCGTAAGCAAAGACCTGCTCCGGATCGTCCGGCTTTTGCACGGCCAGTTGGCTCATCAGCGAATCGGCCTCGCCACGCCTTCCGGACTGGCGTAAATCACTGGCCAGTCGATACGTTATCCAGACGTCGCCGGGCGAGAGCGCCAGCCGTTTACGTTGCAACTCCGCTGCCTGCGCCCATTGCCCCTGATTTTCCAGCGCTTCGGCCTGCTGCGACAGACGATCATTCGTCATGCCGCGTTCAATATCGTCAATGCTGCGCCGCTGGCTGGCGGAGAGCGACTGAATAAAGCGTTCTGCTTTTTCCGGCGACTGGGCGCGGTAAATGTTCGCCAGACCGCGCACTGCGTTGCTGTTGCCGCTGTCCATGCGCAATGCCTGACGATAGAAACCCTCCGCCGCCGCGTTATCTTTGCGCGCCACCGCCGCATCGCCGAGGCCCAGCACCGCATAGCTGTCGGTGTTATCAATGCTGCGCGCTTGCTGGTAAAGCCGCTCGGCCTGCGCCGGATTATTGGCTTTCAGCGCCGCATCGCCCTGCTGGATCAGCAGCCAGTAGCGGTTCACTTTCAGCAGGCTTTCCCATTTGCTGCGGCTGCCGCTCGTCGGATCCATGGCGATGGCTTTCTCAAACTGCGTGACCGCACGGGCGCGATCGCCCCGCTGGGAATACGCCTGCCCCAGCGCGCCCACGGCTTCACTGTCGTTATGATTAGCGTTAACCGCCTGCTGCAATTCGCCCACCGCCTGCGCACCTTTACCGGCATCCACTGCCGCAAGGCCCGTGGCGCGAGCGCGAAACGCCGGATCGGCCATCTGTTTTTGCTGCGAAGCCAGCAGCGTACGCGCGCTGTCAACGGCATCGCCCGAACTGAATATCGTCAGAAAATGCTGCAACGCTTTCACGCTGGCATCACTGACCGGCATGTTCTGAAGTTGCTGATACCAGAGTGTGGCGGCGGCATCGCGTCCATTGCTCGATTTCGCCATCTGCTCCAGCACAGCGTAGCCTTCCGCGTCATGACCATCGGCAAACAGCAGCTGCGCCAGCGAGTTTTGCAACTGATCGTTACCAGGATAACGGGCGTTCAGCCTCTTCAGTTGATTCACGGCTTCCGCGCGGCGCGCCGGGACTTTCGACACCAGCACCCAGTACTCGACCGCCAAATCGCCATCCGGCGCATTACCTTTAAACAGCGCATTATAGGCGGCAATTGCCTCCTGCGTATGCCCGGTGGTGGCCTGCAAACGCGCCTGCTGCAACGCCTGACGCCCCTCCGCCGTGGAGAGCGACATCGCAAGCAGTGAGGAGTGGTAAGCCCCGGATTCCGGCGCCAGTTGCTTCATTCGATCGAGCTGCTGCTGCGCTCCGGCATTGTCACCCTGGCGCAGCAAATAGCGGAAACGGGCGGCAATCACGTCCGGGTTGTTCGGATCGATCAGTTCAAGGCGATAGAGCGATTGACGCACTAAATCTTCGCGCCTGGTTGTTTCCCCCAGTCGCACCTGATCCAGCAACTGTTGCTGTGCGGCGGTATCGGCCGCGCGCGCGGCTGGCGCCAGCGCGAGGCCAAGTGAGAAACAGAGAAGACTTACTGTGAACTTGCGCATTCCTGGCCCCAGTCAGGTTGTAACTCACCACGAGGGGTGAAACGAAAACGGTGCTCATCCCACCCTTGTCCAAACAGGGTAAGAACATAGCTGAAATAGGCATCGTCACCGGGAAAATGGTCTGCGACATTCTGCCGCTGCCGGGCCTGAGCGTCGCGATCCGGTAAAAATGGCAACAGCGCAGCGGCAAAACCTACCGGTCCGTTACCCTGGATCTTGCCGGTCGCCACATCCACTTTTTCCGGGACTACGTTATTTTTCGTTGTGACCGTCGCCATCGGTTTAAACTTCGCCAGCAGCCGCGCTTTCTGCGTGTCGCTGTCATGCAGCATGCCAGCCCACAAATAGACACGAATCGCGTCGTAGCTTCCGATCAGCGTCTTTTCGCTTTTAAGCTGCCAGCCCTGCCCCTTTTGATAGCGCACCCAGTCCGGCGAAAAGCCTTTTGGCGCGGTCTCCAGCAACAGCCGCAAATTGGTTTCGCGCAGCGTTGTCCAGGGCGCGCCGAAACGGGTGAAATAGCTCGCCAGTTGCGGCGGCAAATAGCTGGGGTTAAAACGCCATGCGCTGTTATCGGCAAAGCCGATTTTTCCCGGCAGCAGCATCAACCCAAGCCCTGGCACCTTCACCACCTCTTCTTTGGCGATACGGTCTAGCAGCGCTTTCCCCTCGCGGGTGTAGGCATCGTTTTTCCACAAGCGCCCGGCTTCCAGCAGTGACCAGGCGATCCAGAGATCGGCATCGGAAGCCGAGTTGGTATCCAGCACCGTCCAGTTCTCTTCGTCTTTTTTCCCCCACAGCCATGCGGGAAGATGGTCGCTGAGCGAGCCTTGCGCCAGGTTGTTTTGCGTCCATTGCAGCAGGTTATCGAATGCCTTGCGATCGTTGGCGGCCAGCGCGAAGAACAGCGCGTAGCTTTGCCCTTCCGAGGTGGTGATTTTGCGCGCATCACTCGGATCCACCACCCGTCCGCCCTCGCTGATATAGGCCTGTTTAAAATGCTCCCAGGCAGGCCAGGTGCAGGCGGCGTGCGTACTCACCGCCGCCAGCATCAGCGCCATCACCACCACCCAACGTAGCGCCTTCATTGCTGATTACTCGTGGTCCGAATCAAGGCGGCGGCGGCTGATAATCCGCAGCAAGCGCCACAGTACCCATGCCAGCAATACAACGCTGACCGCAGCCAGAATGGCCAGCAGTACCGGGTGGTTCGCCAGCGCATACCAGATACGCTCAAACCACGGCAAGTGACCGACATAGTAGACATCGCCTACGCGCAGACCGTTAACGCCGGATTCACGGATCACCGTTACTGAACCGAAAATCGCCGCGCGTTTACCACTGTCGTTCATGGCATTGTTCAGCAGTTCGTAGCCGCGCGGGCTGTCTGCCAGCAGCGCCACAACGCTGCGTTGATCGTTGAACGGCGACTGGAAGCTAATCACCGCCGCCATTGGGCCATCGGAACTGACTGCCGTTTTCGCATCGGCTTTGCGATCAGCGGCATCCGCTTCACTCGCCATGAATGGCGACTGGCGCAGCGGCGTTTTCACCCAGCTTTGCGTCGCATTCACCAGCAGGTCGATCTTCTCGTCGTTCTTCAACGGTTGCGGAATCGAGCCGATGATCATGATGTCAGCATCTTTGTCCTGCAGTTGGCTGGCATCGCTGGTCAGTTGCATATTAATGGCCGGGAAGCCGGTTTGCGCGCCGATGGTGCCAAGCGTATCCAGCAGCGTACCGACCTGTGCTGGCGTCGGCTGAACCGGTGTGACAATGAGGGTTTGCGACAGATCCGCCATCCGGCTAAACGGGAAGCCTGCATTCGCGAAGGCGCGCAAATCCGGCATGGCGATAAAGTGGTAATACTTCGAGAAATCGATGGTTGAGTCGTCGCCAATCACCACGCGGTTCGGTACTTGCTGGAATGTCACGCAATTATCGATGCTGCCGCCCGGCATGGGATTCATATACTGGAAGTCGAAGCGCAACTGGTTAACCGCCCCCAGTTTCAGCGCCGGAATCGACACATCCGTTTTGCTGTCCAGCAGACCTTGCAGTACCGGCAGACGCAGCAACAGACGGTTCGTGTCCTGGTTGCTGGTCAGGTTGAAATATTGCAGGAACTGGTTATTCAGGCTGATATCCATGCGCGAGCTATCTTTGGTCAACGGCGCGGTATAACGATAGTTGAGATTCATATCGATACCGGTGCTGCGCAGCAGATAGAGATCCGGCGGCAAATTCAGCGACACGTTGATGGACGACGGCTCCAGCCCGGTGGACTGCAACTGTTCCTCATAGGTTTTCAGCTCGCCGAAGGTCACCGGACGGTCAGTACGCACCCAGTTCGGCGCGTCATACGGCTGGCGAGCCAACAGCGGTTTAACTTCATCCACCGTGACGCTATCGCCACGGAACAGTACGTTGCCCTGAGCGATACCTTTTGCCGCCTGCAACAGATCTTTATCGTCACGCCCCATCACGATCAGCAGCTTCACATACGGATTATCCGGATGGTTGATCATGCTGATGGTCGGCCCTTTCACCGCGGGCGCGTCACGCAGGAAATCCGGGCGTTTATCGTTAGTGGCGAAAACAAGGGCATTACGATCCGGCAGGCTGTTGTAAGAGACCGGGAAAGTCTGGCCGCGCCAGCCGGCACGTGAACCGAACCACGACGCGATAATCGCCGCAGCCTGCTGCTGCGCGATGTCCGGCGCACTGGCAAAGACCATCGGCAGGGTTAACGCCCGATTATCACGCGGGTCGAAGAACGGCACCGGGAAGTGGGAGAGATCGTTTTTCAGCGGCAGACTTTGGTAAGTCATCTCCAGCGAACTGCTGCGACCGATATCCATCCACAGTGTGCTGCTGGACGGGTTTTCACAAACATCGCGATAGTGGCCGACAAACTCCAGCCGCACGCGGTTGAAATCGCTAATAAACAGCGGGTTGATCGGCACCTGCGCCAGCGTCTTCTTACCGAGCTGCTCTTTGGTGACCGGCAAGACGCCCATCAACTCATCATTCAGATAAACCTTTAACTGGGATTGTACCGGCAACAGCGATGGCGACGGCGTGTACTCAAGGTTAAGTACCGCTTTTGACACCACTTCGTCGCTACGCACGCCAAACTCAACGCCACCGTCCGGGTTAATGCCACGCAGTACCATGCTGCCCGGCGGCGGTGCGATCTGCGCAAAGGTGAGTTTGATGTCGCGGGATGGCGAATCTGTCGCCACCACCGGCGCATTAGCGCCTGGCAGGCCGGGCATCACCTGGCCTACAACATTCCCTGCGGTCGGTGTTGTTGGCGTCAGCGATTCAGCTTGCTGCGGCGCGGGCGTTGCGACCGGATCCGTAGCCGGTGCGACAGCCGGGACATTAGGCGCCGGAAGCGAGGGCGCGGCAGAAGTCATCATCGGAGTCAGGGCACTTACCCCTACCGCCACAGCACAAATCCAGGAAAGTTTTCTTTTCATCGCGTTTTCATCATTGTTGAGCCAGTCACGTCGTTGGTTGCTGCACGGCCATATTCCGTGCCGGGCGACGCGGAATAAATGACACCACCCAGGCCACCAGATCGGTGAATGAGCGGAAAATCACTTTGACGGACGGCGGAGCAAATTCCGCGAGATGGCGATAGCCGCGGAAACCCAGTTTCAAAATATCAAACAGACTTTCCAGAGGCTTATCTTCCGGGAAGCTGTCCTGCCACAGCGCCCATGTGTCTGCACGGGCAAAGGTACACTGCACAAAATCGATATGTTGTTTGGTGGTGAGCGGCATCAGTTGCAGACCGACCTCGTTGCCAATGACGCGCGCTACGGTCGTCGGAAACGCATACTCTTGCTGGCCGCGCTTCAGCAGCAGGTTTACTTTCTGCCCTTCCAGCACCTGCGCCTGACCATTAATCTTGATGCCCAGACCGCCGTCGGAGAAGTCATGGACGGTACAGGAGAAGAGATGACCATCTTCGCGGGCAATGGCCGCTGGCATGGAGATTTCGACACGGTGCGCGCGGCGTACCTGCTTGCTTTCGACCGATACCGCTACCGCGCCGCCAAGAATCACCATGTTGTAAAACACCCAGGCCATACTGACGAACACGGTGAGCACTTCGTTCTCCGGGCCGTAGAAATAGCGCCAGATCCCCACCAGCACGCCCACCAGATTCAGCAGTACCAGGAAGATGTAAGGACGAGAGATCACCCAGTCCACATACTCCTCTTCCACCAGCCCGCCTTTGGCGGTGACGTTAAACTTGCCTTTATGCGGGTTGAACAGCGCCACCAGCGTAGGCGGCGCGATATACCATGCCAGCACCGTTTCGTAGATCTCGCTCCAGAAAGAGTGGCGATATTTCCCCTGAATCTTCGAGTTCGTCAGGCTGGCGTGAATCATGTGCGGCAGTACGAACAGAGCGATCATCAGCGCCGGGGCGTAAATGATGTAGGCATGCAACAGCAGAAACGCCAGCGGCGCAGTCAGAAATATCAACCGCGGGATACCCGATAAGAAGTGGAACATGGCGTTGACGTAACACAGCCGCTGCGGCAGTTTCAGCCCTTTACCAAACAGCGGGTTGTCGAGGCGGAAAATCTGCACCATGCCGCGCGCCCAGCGAATACGCTGACCAATGTGCGCCGAAAGGCTCTCGGTCGCCAACCCGGCCGCCTGCGGAATACGCATATATGCAGAGGTATGCCCCAGGCGGTGTAAACGCAGTGAGGTATGCGCATCTTCGGTGACGGTTTCCACCGCAATCCCGCCAATCTGATCCAGCGGCCCACGACGAATAACCGCGCAGGAGCCGCAGAAGAAAGTGGCATCCCACATGTCGTTGCCGTCCTGCACCAGACCATAGAACAGCGTGCCTTCGTTAGGCGTTTTACGAAAGCGTCCGAGGTTACGTTCAAACGGGTCCGGCGAGAAGAAGTGGTGCGGCGTCTGCATCATCGCCAGCTTTTTCTCTTTCAGGAACCAGCCCATGGTCATTTGCAGGAAAGAGCGCGTCGGAACGTGGTCGCAGTCGAAAATTGAGACAAACTCGCCCTTCGCATATTTCAGCGCGTTATTGATGTTACCGGCTTTCGCATGCTCATGCGTCGTGCGGGCAATGTACTCCACGCCCACCATGCTGGCGAACTGGCGAAACTCTTCGCGGCCGCCATCATCGAGGATCCAGATTTTGAGTTTGTCTTTCGGCCAGTCGATACCGAGCGACGCGTAAATGGTGTTTTTCACCACGCTGAGATCTTCGTTATAGGTCGGCACGAAAATATCCACCGACGGCCACAACGACATATCTTTCGGTAGCGGCACCGGCTGGCGATTCAGCGGCCAGGCAACCTGGAAGTAGCCCAGCACCAGCACTATCCAGGCGTACGTTTCGGCAAACAGCAGCACCAGGCCGCACACCAGGCTGACCGGATCGTCCCAGTTGAGGGTTGAGGTATAGCGCCACCAGATATAGCGACAAGAGACGGTCAGCGACAGCACAATCAGCATCAGCGCGGAAAAGCGTCCCGGAATGCGGCGCACCAGCAGCGCAACACCCCACAGCAGTATCAGGAAAACAAACTGCGCCAGCGGGTTAAACGGCTGCGTAATGCACAACAGGGCGAGGATCAGCGAAAACACCACAATGACGCCTAAAATAAAGCGCCGCAGGCGCGGGCTGATATGGCTAAGCTCTTTTTTATGATCGAGATGACCGGTGCGATGCGTCACGCGTTCCGGCAAGGTATCAAGCCAGTGATACCAGCGCCCACGCAATGCGCGGATACGGGCAAAACGCTGGCGCCGCGCCGATTTCGGCGGTCCCCAGGGTAATGTCACCAGCAGCCAGAGGCTTTGCAGCAGGTAGCGCGCCGGATCAAGCGGGCGCGGTCTGTCAGGATCGATATGCGGAAACCAGTGCTGCTGCTGCGCCCGCAACTGCTGCCAGCGCGGATGCTCAAGCGGGATAAACATCCAGGCCAGGATCACCCAAAAGCAGCCAGAAGCCGCGCTGAACCATGATGCGCCATGCTGGCGATAGTGCTGATAGCGCGCGCGTAAGCGTGCGCTGACCGGCGGGATCAGCAACCAGCTGGCGGGGCCGCTCATGGCCGGCTCCTCTCTCGCTCACCACCTTCGCGCGGCTGCGCGCAATGCAGCAGGCACCAGTTCGCCAGCGTCACCATCTCTTCTGCGGCCAGCGAGTCGCTGCGGTATTCGCCCAGCGGCTGTTTCGATGCCAGACACTCCGCCAGCGCTTCATCACGATGGATAGTGGTCGGCAGGATGCGCGTCTGGCTTTGCAACCAGACCTGCCACAGATCGTCCTGCAACTGGCTACCAATCCGCAGGTCGTTAATCAGAATATGCGACCCCGCAGGCAGCGGCTGCTGATGCAGGCGAATATGGCAATTAATATCAGGTTTGATAATGGTGAAAACATGGTCGCACGCGGCGACGAATTGCCGCGCCAACGGTGAAAAACCGTGCGGCAGATCGATGAGCACCCAGTGATACTGTTGTTGCGTTTTTAACGCCTGTAAAAGAGAAGTAAGCTGGTTTAACGCATCATGCTGATGAACAGAATCCCACTCGCTCGCCGTGAGTTGGCCGAACGGCAATACATCCAGTTGCGAAGTGTAGCGCATCCCGGCATCGCGCCAGTCCTGACCATCCAGCACTGAACGCGCCCAGCCACCACGGCTGGCAAAATCGACATTAAATGACAGGCGCAGCAAATTGTCAGGGCAGGCATCAATAGCCAGCACCGATTCACCTAATAATTGCAATGACCAGGCCAGAGCCGCTGTAATTGATGTTGTACCCACACCGCCGCGGATCCCCTGTAATCCCAAAATGGTCATCTACAGTTGCCTTATTGTTGACGGGATAATTCAGCCAGCAACGGCCAGCGCTTAATCGCCGCAGCCAACTGTTCACGCTGGGAAATATCGGCGTAATCTATTTCGGGTAGTGAAAAAGCCTTACTCAGTGCCAAAAAATCATTTTGGAATGTATAACCCAGAGTGGGGTCTGTTTGCGTTTTTGGTTCATCATTATGCATTCTGGCCCGATCCCTTTGAATAGAAAACACATGTACTGATTGTAGCAAGGCATCGTGCCCGACGAAATTCATTTACATGTTAAAACTGATGTTCTTTAATTTCAATGTTAGGTTTATTTCTCAGCTTTCGCTAGTAAACTGAGATACAGATAAATTTGTTTCAAGAGGGACATCGTGGACCCCATATTTTCTATTGGCATTCAGTCTTTATGGGACGAATTGCGTCATATGCCTACGGGCGGCGTTTGGTGGTTAAATGCCGATCGCGAAATTGACGCATTTAGCCTTATTAATCAAACCATTGTACAGCAAGATACCGAGGCGAACGTCGCGGTTATTGGTATGGACCACGATCTACGGGGCATCCTTAAACTGGAGAAAGATCACGGCCCCCAAAAAATTCGCCTATTTTCCATGCCAAACCAGAGTAATAGCCTATACTTTCTCGCCCGCGATTTACTTTGCACCATTGAACCTGAGAATTATTTACTTATACTGCTCTGTGCTAATAATGCCTGGCAGAATGTTCCTGGTCCCAAAATACATCAATGGTTAGAAAAAACGCATGAGTGGGCGAAATATCATAATTGCACTTTGCTGGTTATTAATCCCGGCAATAACAATGACAAACAAGCCTCGATTTTGATGAGTGAATATCGCTCACTGTTTGGTCTGGCAAGTTTACGCTATCAAAACGGTATGCATCTTTATGATGTTGCCTGGTGGTGTAATGAAAAAGGGATCAGCGCCCGACAGCAACTGATTCTTCATCACCATGATGACCGCTGGCAATTAGCGAAGCAGGAAGAAACCGCCGTACAACCGCGCAGCGATGAAAAAAGAATATTAAGCAATGTGGCGGTTCTGGAAGGTGCGCCGCCGCTTTCCGAATATTGGTCTTTATTTAAAACAAACGAAGCCCTGTTTGAAGAAGCCCGCTCAAGCCAGGCGGCAACGCTGATTTTCTCCCTGGCGCAAAACAACCAGATCGACAGCATCGCCCGCCAGGTACATACCCTGCGCCGCCAGCGCGGCAGCGCTTTAAAAATTATCGTCCGTGAAAGCCAGGCCAGCCTGCGCGCAACCGATGAGCGATTATTGCTGGGCTGCGGCGCGAATATGGTTATACCCTGGAACGCGCCGCTGTCGCGTTGCCTGACGCTGATTGAAAGCGTGCAGGGACAACAATTCAACCGACTGGTGCCGGAAGATATCACCACCCTGCTTTCCATGACCCAGCCTCTGAAGCTGCGCGGCTACCAGCCGTGGAATATCTTCTGCGATGCGATAAGCAATATGGTCAATAACCAACTGTTGCCGCCGGATGGTAAAGGGGTAATGGTTGCGCTGCGTCCGGTACCGGGCATTCGCGTCGAACAGGCGCTTACCCTCTGTCGCCCTAACCGCGTGGGGGATATTGTCAGCATGAGCGACAACCGGCTGGTGCTGTTTTTGTCCTTTTGCCGGGTCAACGATCTTGATACCGCCCTGAACCATATTTTCCCGCTGCCAACGGCCGATATCTTCTCAAACCGAATGGTGTGGTTTGAAGATAATCAGATTGCCGCAGAGCTGGTGCAAATGCGTG
This sequence comes from Kosakonia sacchari, assembly GCA_900109485.1. Taxonomy (GTDB): domain Bacteria; phylum Pseudomonadota; class Gammaproteobacteria; order Enterobacterales; family Enterobacteriaceae; genus Kosakonia; species Kosakonia sacchari_B. The sequence continues at coordinate 240,066 of FOAY01000004.1, forward strand.
CGCTGACGCCGGAAAAACTGGCTAAACCGCTGCCCGACACGGCCAAAACGGAGAAAGTCATTAACGCCGAACATGACGGTAATGGCTGGCGTCGTATTCCGGAGCCTTACCGCTTATTCAGTGACACCACGGAGCGCACATCATGATGTCAGTCAGCGATATCGTTCAGCTTATTATCTTCTGTGCGCTGATCTTTTTCCCGCTGGGCTACCTTGCGCGCCACTGGATACGCCCTATCCGCTCCGCGTTTCGCATCTTATTTACCAGACCTCGCTATGTAAAACCGGCAGGAATATTGCGCCGGGAATCGTTCGTCAAGGCAGACCGCAAACATGACTAATTCATCGATGACCACTTCACCGCCTTCGCCGCTGTGGCAATACTGGCGCGGCCTCTCCGGCTGGAATTTCTATTTTCTGCTGAAATTCGGTCTGTTATGGGCGGGCTACCTTAACTTTCATCCGCTGCTGAACCTGGTATTTATGGCATTCCTGCTGATGCCATTGTCGCGCGTGAGGTTACATCGTCTGCGCCACTGGATCGCGCTGCCGATTGGTTTTGGTCTCTTCTGGCATGACACCTGGCTGCCCGGCCCGGAAAGTATTCTGAGCCAGGGCTCGCAGGTTGCAGGCTTCAGCGCCGACTATCTGCTTGATCTGGTGACCCGTTTTATCAACTGGCAAATGATTGGCGGGGTTTTTGTCCTGCTGGTGGCGTGGCTGTTTTTATCGCAGTGGATCCGCGTTACCGTGTTTGTCGTCGCCATTATGATCTGGCTGAACGTGCTGACCCTGACCGGACCGGCATTCAACTTGTGGCCTGGCGGCCAGCCAACCACCACGGTGACCACGACCGGCGGCGGAGCGGCAGCAACCGTCGCGGCGGCAGGCGATACGCCGGTAGTCGGCGATATGCCTGCGCAAACCGCGCCGCCGACCTCGGAAAACCTGAATGCTTATCTTGCCAGTTTCTACGCCTCGGAAGAGAAGCGCCAGAGCACCTTCCCGGCGCAGCTTCCCGCTGACGCCCAGCCGTTCGATCTGCTGGTCATTAATATCTGTTCCCTCTCGTGGGACGATATCGAAGCGGCAGGGCTGATGTCGCACCCGCTGTGGTCGCACTTCGACATCGTATTTAAACACTTCAACTCTGCCACCGCTTACAGCGGCCCGGCGGCGATTCGTCTGTTGCGCGCCAGCTGTGGCCAGTCGTCGCACAAAAACCTCTATCAACAGGCCAACAACCAATGCTATCTGTTTGATAATCTGGCGAAACTGGGCTTTACCCAGCAGTTGATGATGGACCATAACGGCGAGTTTGGCGGCTTCCTGAAAGAGATCCGCGATAACGGCGGCGTGCAGGTACCGTTGATGGATCAGTCTGGCCTGCCGCCTGTACTGCTCTCTTTTGATGGTTCGCCGGTCTATGACGATACTGCCGTGCTGAACCGCTGGATGGAGTCGGACAGCTTCAAACAGGGGCAGCGCACCGCGACCTTCTACAATCTGCTGCCGCTGCACGACGGGAACCACTATCCGGGCGATCGTAAAACGGCGGATTACAAACTGCGCGCGCAGAAAATGTTTGATGAGCTGGATGCCTTCTTCACGCAACTGGAGAAATCCGGGCGGAAAGTGATGGTGGTGCTGGTGCCGGAACACGGCGCGGCGCTGAAGGGCGACAAAATGCAGGTTTCCGGCCTGCGTGATATCCCCAGCCCGTCAATTACCAACGTCCCGACCGCGATTAAATTCTTCGGCATGAAAGCGCCGCATCAGGGCGCGCCGATTGAGATTAACCAGCCGAGCAGCTTCCTGGCGATATCAGAACTGGTGACGCGCGTGCTGGATGGCAAAATCTTCACCGAGGACAGCGTCAACTGGCAGCAGCTCACCAGCAATCTGCCGCAAACGGCGCCGGTTTCTGAAAACGCCAACGCCATTGTGTTGCAGTATCAGAACAAGCCGTACGTTCGCCTGAACGGCGGCGACTGGGTGCCGTATCCGCAGTAACGTCCTGCACCCTCTCCCGCCAGGGAGAGGGTGCAGGACGTTAGCGCTGCTGCGCCAGCCACACCAGCATCTTCAGGCTGGCAGAGTAGTAATCATCCTGCGCGGTGATTTGCGGCTCGGCCAGCGTTTCTCCCAGCGTTAAATCACGTACTGCCAGCAGACCGTCATTCATCATATACGGCGCCGTTTCGTTGGTTGTCACATTCACCCAGGCTGGCGTCTGATTGCGGCTAAAGCCCTGCCACCAGTTACGCCACGGCGTCAGCAGCGCGCTTTGCGGATCCTGCCAACTGATATACAGCGGAATACGGATAGCGTCATAACTCATGCGCGGCGGCCACTCTTTCGCCGGGGAGAGCTTGCCATCCGCCGCCAGCGAAACCCAGTCTGTCGGGAGCTGCGCTTTGCCAAAGCGCATTTTTCCCAGCAGCTTTTGTCCGTCAGTGATCAAATCGCGCCACACCACTTGATGGCTGCGCTTCGCGAAATCCTGCCACGCCGGGAAAATGAAGTAGGCGGGATTCAGGTTCACATAGGTGTTGAGATTGAAGCCGTTCGCGCCCGGCAGCATCACGCGGTAACCGGCATAACTCACCACCGTATGTTTCAGCACGGCTTGCGTAATAGCGTCCGACGCGCTGGTATAAGCCGGAACATTCCAGCGCTCCCCCGCTTTCAGCAGTGCCCAGGCCAGCAGAACATCACCATCCGTCGCATCGTTTTTATCGGCAACAGGATCAGCTTCCACCGGGTTATAACGCCAGAAAAAGAGGCCGTTATCTTTATTTCTCAGGGTTTTATTCGTCCAGTTCCACATGCTGTCAAAGGCCGCTCTGTCATCACTGGCCACCGCCATCAACATGGCGTAACCCTGGCCTTCAGTATGAGAAACACTTTTATTGCCGGTATCGACGACGCGTCCATCCGGCATCAAAAAACGGGCTTTATAACTATCCCAGGCCGCAGAAGCCTGGGAAAATGACGTAAACAACAGACTCACCATCACCACCAGTGCGGCGAATACACGCTTCAACATGGGTTTACTCACTTGGGTTAGCGTAACGGAAGAGAACATCCGACACAGAATAGAGCCTTTCGCGGGTAAAAACGAGGCCTGCCGCGCCGCCCTGCTCTTGCATCCAGCGGGTATACAGCCCCTCAAGCACGGCGCAAAAGGCAAAGCACCAGCGCTTCCGGTGCGCATCTTCCCGCGCCACCGGCAAGCCCTGATGCCGAAATGCCAGCCCGTCATCACGGGTATCGATATCGATAAAGCCCCAGTTGAACAGCGCCAGTTGCGCATTGATATTGGCTTCCAGTTCGCCCACGGTTTCCGACGGCGGAAGCGGCGTGCGTTCCGCCATCGCATCGCCCATCTGTCGCAGGAACGGCAGGCTTTCCGCTTCGCCGACGTTGCTTACCATGCCGTCAATCATCACGCTCAGCAGATCGAACCAGCCCGGCGCCGTTTGCTGCTGCTGAAACCACGAGAGCAACGGCGTATCAGAAGTGTGTGTCATCATTTGTCTCCCAACATATACCGGAGCCAAATCCCGGCGGTGCTTTCGTTATAATTGCCGAAGGTGTCGTAGCCGACTTTGCCGCCCACGGTCATATTTTTATTCACGTTGTAATCCAGCCCCGCATGGAAGTTGTAGCCGATACCGTTTTGCGACGTGCCCTGGTACTGCGCCTCTTTGATAAAGCCCAGATCCGCCAGTTGCTGGAGCATCTTCTGTGCCTCAGGCTCGGTCGGGAAATAGTCGCTTTTATCCTGGGTATAAGACTGATAACCCACAGCACCGCCGATGCTTAGCTTCCAGTTATCGATTTTCTGCGAAAGATCGACCGGTAAAGAGACGCTGACATAGTTCTGCGGGCTGAAATAACCGCCCTGGCCGTAGGTGAAGTAGCTGAGGTTTTTCGAGAAATCCATCCAGCTCACGCTCAACCCGGCCTGCAACTGGCGGAAATCGTCATGCCACGGGCGTAGATAGACCCCGGCATTGGCGTTCATGCTGGTGTTGCTGGCAACGTCCGTCCCGAGATAGCTGTAACCCCCGCCGCCGACGTAAAACCCGGCATCGCCATCATCGTAACTTAACTGTACCGTTCCGCCGTTTTTGGTGACCTGCCCCCAGTGCTGACCGGAGTATTTATCCTGTAGCCCGACATACGACAGCAGGCTGTCGGTGATCGCGCGGCGCTCGCCAGTGAAGATCAGCGTCAGGTAGTTGGTCAGTTTCGGCGACCACTTCACGCCGCCCACCAGCGAGGTGAGATCCTGCCCGAGCGGCGTACTGCCGATATCCAGCTTGTAGCTGTCGCCGCTGAGCGCCATATTCAGCTCTACGCCGCTGGCGTTTTGCGAATCGGTAGAGGCGTTAATCGCATCGTTGTAATTCTTCTTGTAATTCGATGCGCTCAGGCTTTTCAGGCGGCTCGAACCCAATAAAGAGGTCAGGTTGTTGTAACCCTCATCGGTAAACGGCGTCAGTTTGCTGGCATCGGCGTAACCAGCCAGATCGATAAACTTATCGCTGCCGTCCGTTGCCGTAGAACTGTTGGCATTGCTGATGGAGGTGGCAATATTGCTCGCCGCATCCGCCAGCGGGTTGGAACCATAACGACGCCAGGCGTCGCCCGAAGCGCTACCGGAACTAAGGCTGACCGGCGTGGCGGTGAATTCAAAGCGCGCATCGCCGAACGGCGAGCTGGACCAGGTCAGCGGCGCTTTCGCTTCTGTTAACTTGCTGGTGCCGGTCTCCCCGTCGCGACCGCGAATATCCACTTCACCTGCAGCCACATGCCGGTTTTTTCGTCCATCTGCTGCATCATGTCATCCACCTGGCGCAGCGTACGGCTTTGCGCCGTTTCCACCGGCAGATCGGTACGCGTGGTGCCCGGCAGGTTACTGCCCGGCTCACGGGCGACCTGCGCCACCTGCCACGGCAACGTCTGCCCATACAGCGACTGCGGCGCCGCCGTGTCTGCCGTGGTTTTGCTGGTGGTCATAAACGGGTTATCCGCCAACAAAACGCCGCCAATTGTTGGCGTGGCCGCGCTGTTGGTTGATTCCAGCCCCACCAGCTTGCCGCGTGCGCTACGCAACAAGGTCATCGCCTGCTGATGGTTGCCCTTTGCCTCTTCCAGCCGCGCCAGCAGCAGCAGGCGTTCCGGTGAACTATTACTGCGCAGGCCATTCGCCAGCGTCTGTGCTTTATCAACGTTATTTTCCGCCAGCGCCACATCAATCGCGCCGACGCGCGCGGCCTGATCGTTGCTGTCGCGCGTCATCAGGTAGTCATACAGCACGCCCGCTTCTTTGTTCATTTTGCCGCTCTGGTAGAGACGGCCCATGGCGAACATCAAATCGGTATTCTGCGGATCGCTTTGCAACGCGCGAATCAGCTTGTCATAGGCGGCGGCATAGTTGCCCTGCTCGCGCAGACGATCGGCTTCATTAATGACATAACCGTTACGCACGCCCGCCAGTTGCGCCGGGGTGCTGCGCGCCTGCATCTCCGGGCTGGAAACAAACGTCTGCGCTTCCTGGTTCAACCCGGCCTGATTCAGCACGGCAATTTGATCGGCGTAATCCCCGGCATTGCCCTGCACACCCTGCTGCATATTGGCCCGCACCAGCGAAACCGCCGTGGTCAGATCGCCGGTTTGCGCCAGCATCCGCGCCAGTTTCCCGGCATCAGCCGGGCTTTCCGGCGGCGTACTGGCGAGCGCTTTCAGGGTATTCGACGCGGCAACAGTATTGCCCTGCGCCAGGTAACGATCGGCGGTCGCCATTTGCAGGTTGTAATTCACCCGGCGAGTGAGATCGCGCGTCTGGCTGTTTTGCCCCGCAGGCGAGATCCGCGACAACAACGAGCTGGCCTGTTGCCAGCCGCCATTTTCACTGGCAAACAGCGCGGCGGCATACAAGGAGCTAGCACCTGCGCCGCTGCTTTGCGCCGGAAGCATGACGCTCGCTGCTTCATTCTGCTGGCCGGATTGCTGTAATAATCGCGCCAGATCGAGGCGCAGCCACGGATCGTCCGGCAACCGCTCAACGCCCTGACGCAACAGCGCAATCGCCTGCGGTGTATTGCCGCTGGCGGCCAGTTGTTGCGCCTGGCGGCGCAGCGGATCGCCCGGCGCACCGGTCGCCACGCGCGGTTGCAGCTTCGCCTGCAAGCTGGCTGGTAAGGTTCGCAGCATGCTCTGGGCTTCTGCCGTTTTGTTTTGATCGCGCAGAACGTAATAGAGGTTTTCGCGCGCCGGGGCATTCTGCGGTTGGTCGTTCAGAATCGCGCGCAGCGCCTGCTCCGCCTGCGGGTAATCTTTGTTCTGGCGTAACACATCGGCGCGGAACAGTTTTGCCGCCGTTCCCCGCTCGCCGCCCTGCTGCGCCAGCGGTGCAGATAAGGCCAGCGCCTGGCTGACATTGCCCTCTTTCAGCGCCTGTTGCGCCTGCGCCAACTGGCCGTAAAACGCCGCGTCCTCCGCCTGCGTTTTGCGCTCGGCGGAGGCATCGCCGCCCTGGCTCGCCGCCCGGTTCAGGTATTGCGCCGCCGCCTGATAATCACCCTTGCGCTGGGCGATATACCCCATACCCGCCAGCGCATCCGCGTCCTGCGGATTGGTTTGCAGCACCTGTTCAAATTGCCGCTTCGCCGTACTGCTGTCGCCGCTGTTCAGGGCAGTAAAGCCCGCGCCTTTCGCCGCGCCACCGATGTTTTTGCGATAGTAATCCTGAACTTCGCTGTCCTGCGGATGGCGCTGCAACCAGGTGTCGTAGAAGCGCTCATCGCCGGACTGCGGCCCAAGCCACAGCAGCGCCTGGCGTAAACCGGCATCGGCATCTTTGCTGCCGCTGGCCATCGGTTCGAGCAGTAAAATCCCGTCGCGGCGCGTCTCTTCACGCCAGGTGAGCATCTTGCCCAGCGCCACGCGCGCGGCATTGTCCTGCGGATTCTGCGCCACAACGTGCTGCATCTGCGCCAGCGCCTGCGGATAGAGCGCTTTGTCGCTCGCCATCGTCAGATAATATTCCGGCGCCAGACCCGGCGGCGGCGTATTGCCGTTAAACAGGCTGCGCCAGGTCTCCAGCGCGGCCGGAATGTTGCCGCTCCGCGCCTGCTGACGCGCCAGCGTGAGCTGGCCTTGCGGCACCTGCGCCATCTGTTTGGCGTTATCCAGCGCCTGCAATCCGCCATCGCCGGGCGCGGTTTGCGCCAGCCGCGAACGCCACTGCGCGGCGGTCTGCAAATCGCCATTTTGCTGCGCCCACAGCGCCATCAGATACATCGCCTGGGTGTTATTGGCATCAACCATTAACACCTTTTTCAGTGACTCCATCGCCAGGTCGTCATGGGATTTTTCATGCCAGTAGTTGGCCTGATCGAACAGCGCTTTTAATGCCGCATCATTCGGCGCGGCCTGCGCCTGCCCGGCGACGCTGAGCGCAAGTGCGCCGGAAAGGCAAACGGTCGTCCACCGGCGGGCGGTTTTGTTTCGCATTGTGATCACCCTTTTCACTTGCTGTTCTCCGGATCCAGACGTTTACGCTCGCGCTTTTTCAGCGTCAGATAGAGCAGCCAGCCCGCCAGCGAACCGACCAGCAGCCCCAGAATGGCCAGCAGCGCGGAGTGCTGATTGGCATACCAGACCACCATCATCTGCGGTGGCATTTGACCGCTCGGGAACTGTTCACCGACGCGGAAGCTGCGCACGCCGTTTTCATTGGTGATGATGGCGGCATCGCCGCGAATACCGGCGTTAATGCGCGCCGAAGCCAGATCGCTGTGCAGGTGCGAAAGCTGTTCATCGCTGCTGCCCAGCGCCAGGACCACCAGGCGTTCATCGTTCCACGGCGAGCGGAAACTGATAAAGCCGCGCCACGCTTCGTTAGAGGAGAAGTAGCGGTCAGCCTCCAGCCCTTCGGCCGCCCAGTCGCCCGCCATCCAGCGCTGCACTTTCTGCCACAGGGAAGGCGCGCGCACGCCCAGCGTGTTGTCATGGGTGATAAACGGCGAGTCCGCCAGCAGCGCATGGTTGAAGTCGAGCTGATCCATGCCCGTGACCGCCAGCACGTCGCGATCGCGCACCAGCTCTTGCAAACCACCGCCGGTGGGAACGCCAAGCACCACGCGGTTATGTCCCAGCGCCGTTCCGGTGGCATTACCGGAGCGCGCGGCCATATCCAGCAGCGTGGCGAGCTGCGTTTCTGACGGATTCTGCGGCAGCATCAGCACCGTTTCCGCGTAGTCCGCCATGCGGGTAAACGGGAACGATGCGCCAACGAAATAGGAAAGGTTCGGCAGCAGCGCAAAGTGACGCGTGTGGCTTAAATCGATCCATGAATCATCATCAATGCGGCTTTTGATGTTGTTGTTCAACAACGTGCTGCACGGCGCATTCTCTTTCGGCACGATGTTGAAGTAGAGCGAGAGCTGGTTGTCGCCGTAGATCATGTACGGCTCCAGCGGCATATCGAATGACTCCTGACGCGCATCACCGCCCAGCTTGTGCCACAGCGTTTCCAGCGCGCCCTGCTTATTGACCGGCAGGTTGTGCAGGAACGTGTCGTTCATGGTCATGCTCAGCCAGGAACGCTGCTCGTCGATCCAGTTTTCCGTCGGGAACCGGTAACCAATATGCAGCGGGATGGTTTCACCGTCCCACAAAAACAGATCCGGCGCGGCGCGAAATGCCACCTGCAACGGCGAGTGCCAGATCCCGGTGGCGGTCAGGTTTTGATCTTTGCGGATCAACTCATGAAGCTTGATGGGACGATCGGTTGGGATCCAGCGCGGCGCATCATAGGGTTTGCTCAACGGAATGGTCTGCGCCGTAACATCGAGCGCAGGTGTTTGCGGCGTGAAATTGCCCCGCGTCAGCCGCCAGGCCGCCGCACGCAGTTCATGCTCATCTTTACCGACCACCAGCAGCAGCTTGTACACCGGGTTCGCCGGGTTATCGATAATTTTCAGCAGCGGCTGCGTAGTTTGCGGCAGCGTCAGGCCGCCGATCTGCTCGCCGGGATGGCCGATCAGGATGCCGTTCTGTTCCGGCAGACGATCGTGATACGCCGCAAAGGAGATGCCGCGATAATCGGCCTGAATCCCCATCCACGAGGAGATCAATGCGCCCGCGCTAATGGCATCGGCGCTCAGCGTCGCGCCGAACGCCATCGCAATGCTCGTCGGTGACATCTGCATGCTGTCAAAGAACGGGCGCGGGAAGTGGCTCAGATCGGTGCCGATATCCAGTTGCTGCCCTTCCAGCTCAAAACGCGAATCCGGCAGGACGGTGACACGATACTTATCGTTCAGATCGCGCTGGCACTGCATCGCCTCGCCATCATTGATTTTGAAGCTCAGGTTGTTGCTGGAAACCATCAGCGCTGCCGGAATATCCAGCTGGTAGCGCGACAGATCGCTATCGGTCGCGGTCAGCGGCACGGTGCCCAGCGGCTGGCCGTTAAGCATCAATTGCAGGGTGGCATTACGCGCCGCCATTGCCGGGGAGACCTTCAGATTCAGCGCCAGCCGGGCGTTGGTGATCACCTGATCCATCGGCAGGGTAAAATCGACGCCGCTCTGGAACTGGCCGCCGCTCAGGGTTAACCCCTGCGGTTGCCCCATTTGCGCCAGACTCACGCTGTTGACCACCGACGGCACAAAGGCCGATGCGCTTTGCGCCGCTGTCGGCGGGGGTAAATCGACCGGCAGCAGCGACGAAACCGTTGTTTCCTCACTGTGCAGCGGCGCCATAAACAGTGTACCGACCAGCATAGCCAGCGTTGTCAGACGTTTCATACGCTGCCCTCCTCCGACGTCGCCTTCTCCGCCAGCTCTGCCCGCAGGCGGCGATTTTCCCGACGCGATGTCCAGGTCAGCCAGAAGAGATCAAAGACGCAGCGCACAATGGTCAGCATCGAGCGGAACGGGTTGTCCTGCGGTTTCGGCGGGTGAATCCACGCGTCCGCGCGGGAAAGCACCACGCGCACCAGTTCACGGCGGCGCGACAGCGGAATATCGTCGAACATCAGGCGGATATACTCGGCATCGCTGGCGATGATACGAACCGGAATGGCAATCGCGCCCGATTGCAGCAGCAGCTCAATCTCTTCGATTTCATCGCTCTGGTGGCGCTCGTCCGGCACCACGATACGGCAGCCGCCCATCGATAAATCGGCGGTCTGGCTGCGAGAGGTAATACCGCTGGCATAGTGGATCAATACCGGAATATCGACATCAATACGGATTGTTTTGCGGGTCTGGCGGGTTTCCCGCGCCACGGCAATCGCCGCCAGCAGGAAAATCAGGCTGTACAGCCCCCAGCCGACGTTAAGGGCGATAACGCGCGGATCGACGCCGAAGTAATCATGGGCGCAGGCGCGGACAATCCCGGCCACCACGCCAGCCGCCAGCAACACCGCGATAATCAAATGCGGGCGCACCACGCTGAAATCGAAATAGCCAACGTTCAGCAGGCCGCCTTTATCGGTGACGTTAAATTTTCCGCGTTTCGGAAACAGCATGGTGACGACGGTCGGCAGGACAATATGGAAGGCCAGCACGATGTCATAAATCTCACCCCAGAAGCTGTAACGGAAACGCCCGTTCAGACGCGAGTTAACGTACACCGCAAGGAACAAATGCGGCAGCGCATAGGCGAAGACCAGACTGGCCGAGGAGTGAATAATGTTCAGGTTAAACAGCAAATAAGCCAGCGGCGCGGTCAAAAAGGCGATTCGCGGCAGCGCAAACTGGTAATAAAGCATCGCGCTCAGGTAGCACAAACGCTGCGGAAGGGTCAGCCCGCGTCCCAGCAGCGGGTTGTCGAGGCGGAAAATCTGCGTCATGCCACGCGCCCAGCGGGTACGCTGGATCACATGCAGTACCAGACGTTCGGTCGCCAGACCGGCCGCCAGCGGAATATCGATAAACGCCGTGCCCCAGCCCAGGCGCTGCAATTTCAGCGCGGTATGCGCATCTTCGGTCACCGTTTCCACGGCAAAACCACCAATCTCCTCCAGTGCGCTGCGGCGAATTACCGCGCACGAGCCGCAGAAAAAGGTGGCGTTCCAGTTGTCGTTGCCTTGCTGGATCGGGCCGTAGAACAGCGAGCCTTCATTAGGAATATTGCGGCCTACCGACAGGTTGCGTTCGAACGGATCCGGTGAATAGAAGTAGTGTGGCGTCTGCACCAGCGCCAGTTTCGGATCTTTCAGGAAACCGCCAACCGTGGCTTGCAGGAAAATTCGCGTGGCGACATGGTCACAGTCGAAAACACAAATCAGCTCGCCGTGGGTAAGCTTCATCGCGTGGTTCAGGTTGCCGGCTTTGGCGTGCGCATTATCATTACGGGTGATATACCCGACGCCGACATCGGCGGCGAACACCGCAAACTCCCGGCGTTTACCATCATCGAGCAGGTAGATTTTCATCTTATCGCGCGGGTAATCAATACACTGCGCGGCGAGCACCGTATCACGCACCACGTCCAGCGGTTCGTTGTAGGTCGGAATGTAGACATCTACCGTCGGCCACTGGCTCATATCATCCGGCAGTTGCACTATTTCACGCTTCAGCGGCCACACCGTTTGCAGGTAGCTCAGCAGCAGCATCACCCAGACATAGACTTCCGCGAGGAACAGCCCCATGCCGAGCAGGGTTTCAATCTCAGAGTTAAAATGCAGGGTTTGCGTCAGGCGGAAATAGATATAGCGTGTCGACAACAGCACCGACATCACGACCATAATCACCGAAATACTGCGCTTTTTGCTGAATCCAAGCAGGAACAAAATCCCGATGCTGATCAGGCCAAAAATATACTGCTTTTGGCTGTCCATCGGCGTAATGACCACCAGCAGGGCGACAGGAACCATTGCCAGCACCAGCAAAACAGAAAGAAGCTTTTTCATAGGTTGCCCGTGAGCGTTAGAAACCTGACATGCGCGGCGAGTTGTGAACCGTCCCGTCACCGATTTTGACGCCTAAAATACCGGCGACGCGTTTTGCAATGAGTTCAATATCGAAAGCGGCGGCGGAAGCCGGGCTAAAATCGAACACCGATTGCTGTGAGGCATTCGCTTCGGCAACGCTTTCATCGCGGTGCAGCACGCCCAGAAGCTGGTTGCCCAGGCGCTGCTCAAGAAACGTGGTGACATCACGGCTGATCTGGCGGCGGTTGTCGCTCTGATTGACCACAAAAAAGTGACCGGCTTTACGGTTGAGCATCTCTCCCGTCAGGCGGTTGTTTTCGATTTGCGGCAGCAGGGAGAGCGATGCGGTATCCGCCAGCAACGTCACCAGATGCACATCGGCCAGCCGCGACATGGCTTTTAACGCCGCCGACGGCCCTGGCGGAAAATCGGCGACGATAATCAGCCCCGGATAGTTCAACAGCGTATTCAGCCCACGCGTTAAAAAGTGCTCGTCATTCGCCAGCCGCTCTTCAAATGTGAGGCGCTGCTCTTCCGTGGCGTCGCCATAAGGCAGGACGAAGATATTGCCGCCCGCGGTGAGGACAAACTGGCTCCAGTCCGATGATTCCGCCGCTTTGGCAACGTAGCCGCGCCCGTCCGTTAGCGGTACGCCGAAATGCAGGCGCAGCGCGTTCTGCACGTCAAAATCGAGCGCCAGCACTTTGCTGCCTGAACGGGCCAGCGCGTACGCCAGATTCGCCGTCAGGGTCGTTTTTCCGACACCGCCTTTCGGCGAACAAACACAAATCAACGGCATGACGCGATCCTTTCTAACAACGAATGTAATGGCTGGTTTTTTTCCGTTTTCGGCTTTGCTTCCGGCGCTTTGGCGGCGAAAAGTTGCGCGTAGTTGACGGCGGCAGATTTTACCCCGTCAGCAGGCAACGCTCTCACCGGGGCGGGAGTGGGCGCAGGCACCGGCGCCGGGGGCGGGATGACCGCCGCAAGCTGGCTGGCAACCGCCTGAAAAATGGAAGGAGCCCATATTGACGCAGGCTCACTGACGTCGGCAGCGGGCGCATTTTCAGTGCGGGCAAAGAGATCCGGTTCAACGGATTGCGGAACAGGAAGAGAAACATGGCCGCCCATGGTCAGCGTCGATTCATCCGTTGCCGGAGAGAGCTGCTGAATCAGCGCCCAGTTTCCCTGGTCACTGCCAGGGTTTTGCGCGGAGAGATCCTTAAAATTGTGCTTTTGGTTGCGGGTTTTATCCTTAAACCTCTGCAAATCATCATAATGATTCATGGTTAATCTCATGATTTACAAAATAATATTGTACCCGCCACCGCTAAAGATCTCAGCGCCCGGATATTGGTCGAGTTGTGGCTTTTTATTTTGGCTGTGCTGTGTTGCGTGGGTACAAGATAATGTTTCGGCGATGGCCTTCCGCCTGTTTTTACGTGTTAAATTTCATTGGTGCTAACACGATGTTTATTTCCGGTAAATATATAAACAATACCCATACATGTGCCATCTTTTTTTGCTGCGGTATCTATTAAAGTATGAATGTCCAAAAAAGGAGGGATATTATGGAGATAAAAACCAACTTAAACTAAATTAATATATAATTAATATCACCACTCTCATGATTAAAAGAATAATAATCTGGAAAAAGAAATAATATCTTTAATTTTTGCTTACCCGGAGAAATATTTAGAAATAATTATTGGGAGTCATAAAACTGTTTTATTCCGCTAAGCCATTATTCCTGCTGAAATTATCTCTCCGTTCGTTTTAAGGTAAATTTATTGGAAATTTCAAAAATAAGCCGAAAAGCTTATAAGGAGTGGCAGCAACGGAGAATATCGATTGTCCGGGGTCAGCGTAAAGTAACAGGCCCGGCAACCTGAACGCTGCCGGGCACATGAGGATTACGCGTGCGGTTTCTCGCCGTTCTCATCCTGGTCGACGGCAAAGCAGGCAACCAGTTGACCACTGTAATCTTTCAGCTGCGGCTGCAACTGCGTGCAGGGGCCGAAACGACGGGAGCAGCGGGCGTTAAACGCGCAGCCCGGCGGTGGATTCAGCGGGCTTGGCAGCTCGCCGGTCAGTTTAATGCGCTCGCGACGCTCATCCGGATTCAGGCGCGGCGTCGCAGAGAGCAGCGCCTGAGTGTACGGGTGACGCGGGTTGGAGAAGATCTGGTCTTTCGTGCCTTTCTCCACGCAGCGGCCGAGATACATCACCATCACTTCATCGGCAATGTGCTCAACCACAGAGAGATCGTGGGAGATAAAGACGTAAGAAAGCCCCAAATCCTGCTGCAAATCCATCATCAGGTTAAGCACCTGCGCGCGCACGGAAACGTCCAGCGCGGAAACCGGTTCGTCGGCAATCACCACGTCCGGATCGAGCATCAGACCACGGGCGATAGCAATACGCTGACGCTGACCGCCGGAGAACATATGCGGATAGCGATCGTAATGCTCGGTTTTCAGGCCGACTTTCGCCATCATCGCCAGCGCTTTTTCCCGACGCGCCTCTTTGCTAAGAGAAGTGTTAATCAGCAGAGGTTCTTCGAGGATCTGCCCCACTTTTTTACGCGGGTTCAGCGAGCCATACGGGTTCTGGAAGACGATCTGAATCTTCTGCCGACGCAGCTTCTGCGCATGGGGATCGTGTTTCAGTAGATCCTGACCCTGGTAATACAGCTCGCCGCCGGTCGGGGTTTCAATCATCGTCAGCAGACGGCCGAGCGTGGATTTACCACAGCCGGATTCGCCCACCACCGCCAGCGTTTTACCGCGCTCCAGGGTGAACGATACGCCATCCAGCGCTTTCACCAGGCGTTCCGGGGCAAACATTCCCTTCTTCACCGGGTAGTATTTTTTCAGGTCGATAGCCTGCAACAGCGGCTGCTGCGAGGTGGCCTCGTGCGTACTCATAGTGTCGGCCTCCCGGCGTCATCGAGTGGGTAGTGACATTTGGACTGACGGCCGCCATCGACGGTGTTCAGTGCCGGTTCCTGCTCGCGGCATTTGTCCGTTGCATACGGGCAGCGCGGATTCAGCAGGCAGCCAGTAGGGCGGTCATATTTGCCCGGAACAACGCCCGGCAGCGAAGCCAGACGCGCTTTGTCCTGCGCAAACTCCGGCAGCGCACGCAGCAGCGCCTGGGTGTAAGGATGACGCGGCGCGCGGAAGATATCTTTCGCTTCGCCGCTTTCCACCACCTGGCCTGCGTACATCACAATAATTTTGTGCGCCGCTTCCGCCACCAGCGCCAGATCGTGAGTGATCAGGATCAGCGCCATATTCTCTTTTTGCTGCAACTCCAGCAAAAGCTCGATGATCTGCGCCTGGATGGTTACATCCAGCGCGGTCGTCGGTTCATCGGCAATCAGCAGTTTTGGCTGACAGGCAATCGCCATGGCAATCATCACACGCTGGCTCATCCCACCGGAGAGCTGGTGCGGATATACGTCCAGACGCGAGGCCGGATCGGGAATACCGACCTGCGTCAGCAGGTCAATTGCGCGCTGACGACGGGTTTTCTTATTCCCGCCCTGATGCACCTTAATCGCTTCCATTATCTGGAAACCGACCGTGTAGCACGGGTTCAGGCTGGTCATCGGATCCTGGAAAATCATCGCCACTTCGGAGCCCACCAGACTGCGGCGCTCTTTTTCCGAAATGCGTTTCAGATCCTGGCCGTTGAACTCCAGGTTTTCGGCCATTACGCGGCCGGGGAAATCAATCAATCCCATAATCGCCAGTGAACTGACGGATTTACCGGAGCCGGATTCACCGACGATGCCGACCACTTCGCCCTGGCTCACGCTGTAACTTACGCGATCTACGGCGCGGAACTCGGAGCCAACGTCGCCGAAGTGCACCGATAATTTATCTACATTTAATAACGCCATCTCGAACCTCTTACTGCTTCAGTTTGGGGTCGAGCGCATCACGCAGTCCGTCACCCATCAGGTTAAATGCCAGCACCGTCAGCAGGATCGCGACACCCGGGAAGGTCACGACCCACCAGGCACTCTGCGCGAACTGCAACACGTCGGAGAGCATAGTGCCCCACTCCGGTGTTGGCGGCTGCGCGCCCATGCCAAGGAAGCCAAGGGCGGCCATGTCGAGAATGGCGTTCGAGAAGCCCAGCGACGCCTGAACGATCAGCGGCGCGAGGCAGTTGGGGAAAATATTGACGAACATCTGGCGCATCGCACCCGCACCGGCAACGCGGGAAGCGGTCACGTAGTCGCGATTCACCTCCACCAGCACGGCGGCGCGCGTGAGTCGCACATAGTGCGGCAGGGCGACAAACGTCAGCGCCAGCGAGGCGTTGACGATCGACGGGCCGAAGATAGCCACCAGCACCAGCGCCAGCAGCAAGCTCGGCAACGCCAGCATAATGTCGACGACACGCATAATGATGCTGTCAATAACGCCGCCAAAGTAACCGGCCACCAGGCCGAGCACGATGCCCGCAATCAACGACAGCACGACCACCAGACAGCCCACCAGCAGCGACAGACGGGCGCCAAACATCAGGCGCGACAGCGTATCGCGGCCCACATCATCGGTACCCAAGATGTGCGTCCAGGTGCCGCCGTCCTGCCAGACCGGCGGCGCCAGCAGCGCATCGCGGAACTGATCGGCCGGGTTGTGCGGCGCAAGGAAGTTAGCAAACACAGCGATAATCAGCATGATCACCACGTAAACCAGGCCAACAACTGCACCTTTGTTGCGTTTGAAATAGTGCCAGAACTCCTGCAACGGCGTCATTGGCACCGGTGCAGCGATAACTTTATTTTCAGTAACTTGTGACATGATGGCCCCTTACTTCTTATGCCGAATACGCGGGTTCACCACGCCGTAGAGCAGGTCGACCAGCAGGTTGACGAGGATAATCATCGTCGCGACCAGCAATACCCCGCCCTGCACCACCGGATAGTCACGGCGTTGCAGCGCATCAATCAGCCAACGCCCCAACCCCGGCCAGGAGAAGATGGTTTCCGTCAGGATCGCGCCCGCCAGCAGCGTGCCGACCTGCAAACCGATAACCGTCACCACCGGCAACATCGCGTTGCGCAGCGCATGCACGATAATCACGCGCATGCGGGTCAGCCCTTTTGCGCGCGCGGTACGGATGTAATCTTCACCCAGCACTTCCAGCATCGAGGAGCGGGTCATACGCACGATCACCGCCAGCGGGATAGTGCCGAGCACGATGGCAGGCAGGATCATATGCGCAAGGGCATCGATAAAGTTGCCCTGCTCGCCCCAGATGGCGGTGTCTATCAGCATAAAGCCGGTTAACGGATTGCTGTCGTCAAGGAACACCATATCGCTGACGCGCCCGGAGACCGGCGTCAGATTGAGCTGCACCGAAACCAGCATAATCAGCATCATGCCCCACCAGAAGATAGGCATGGAGTAACCGGTCAGCGCAAGGCTCACCGCAGTATGATCGAAAATAGAGCCACGTTTGACGGCGGCCAGCACGCCCACCGGAATACCCACAGCGACCGCAAAAATCATGGCGCAGATACCGAGTTCCAGCGTCGCTTTAAAACGCGGCACAAACTCGTCCCACACCGGAAGTCGGCTCTTCAGAGAGATGCCTAAGTCACCGTGCAATACGCCCCAGACATAGTGGACATATTGTTCCCAAAGCGGCTTATCAAGACCAAGCTCAGCCAGCAATTGAGCGTGACGCTCAGGAGAGATACCACGCTCACCCGCCATGATCATTACCGGGTCGCCGGGGATCATATGGACAAAGGCAAAGGTGAGAAGGGTGATACCGATAAACGTTGGGATAACCAGCCCCAAACGTCGGAGAATGAACTGCAACATAACCCGGATTCTCAGTAGTGACGCAGCGCCTGGCGGCGGCGCGTCTGTATTGCTCACAAACAGGAATTCCCTCCGCAGAGGGAAAACACTTTACCCCCTCTCCCGGAAAGGAGAGAGGGCAGCTATCGTGCTTATTATTCGACAGACACGTTTTCGAAGTGGTGTTTGCCCAACGGATCAACAACATAGCCTTTGACTTCTTTACGCACCGGCTCATACACGGTGGAGTGAGCGACGATCAGCGCCGGAGCCTGGTCATGCATCACTACCTGAGCCTGTTTGTAGAGTTCAACACGCTTGTTGTGGTCGTCGGTTGCGCGAGCCGGTTGAATCAGATCTTCAAACGGCTTGTAGCACCAGCGAGAGTAGTTGGAACCGTCTTTCGCCGCTGCGCAGCTGAACAGGGTGGCGAAGAAGTTATCCGGATCCCCGTTGTCGCCGGTCCAGCCCATCATGACCGCCTGGTGTTCGCCCGCTTTCGCGCGCTTCAGGTATTCACCCCACTCGTAGGTCACGATTTTGGCTTGTACGCCGACTTTCGCCCAGTCAGCCTGAATCATCTCAGCCATACGGCGAGCGTTCGGGTTGTACGGACGCTGTACCGGCATCGCCCACAGTTCAACGGTAAAGCCTTTATCCTGACCGGCTTCTTTCAGCAGCTGTTTCGCCTTCTCCGGATCGTAGGTGTAGTCTTTAACGTCGTCGTTATAGCCCCACATGGTTGGCGGGATCAGGTTTTTCGCCGCCACGCCAGCGCCCTGGTATACCGCTTTGATGATCGCTTCTTTGTTCACCGCGTAAGTCAGCGCCTGACGCACTTTCACGTCATCAAACGGTTTCTTCTCGGTGTTGAAGGACATGTAGCCAACGTTCAGACCAGCCTGCTCCATCAGCGTGATGTTTTTGTCCTGCTTCATACGAGCGATATCGGCCGGGTTCGGGTACGGCATAACCTGGCACTCGTTTTTCTGCAGTTTGGCATAACGTACGGAAGCATCCGGGGTGATGGAGAAGACCAGACGATCGATTTTCGGCTTGGTGCCCCAGAAACCGTCAAACGCTTTGTACAGGATGCGGGAATCTTTTTGATATTGCAGCAGCTGGAACGGACCAGTACCGATCGGGTCGAGGTCCACTTTGTCCGGCGTACCGGCTTTCAGCATGTTGTCCGCGTACTCTTTAGAGAGAATGGAAGCGAAGTCCATTGCCAGGTCGGCCAGGAACGGTGATTCCGGACGGGTCAGCACGAACTGAACGGTATTGTCGTCGACTTTCTTCACTTCGCTAATCAGGTCAGGCAGGCCCATGCCTTCGAAGTATTCGTAGCTGCCGCCAGAGACTTTATGGTACGGGTTCTGATCGTTTTTCTGACGGTCGAAGGAGAACACCACGTCATCCGCGTTGAAATCGCGCGTCGGTTTGAAATCTTTGTTGTCCTGCCACTTCACGCCTTTACGCAGGTGGAAAGTGTAGGTTTTGCCATCAGCGCTGATATCCCACTTCTCAGCCAGGCCAGGAATCACTTCCGTGGTGCCGATTTTGAATTCCACCAGACGGTTATAAATCGGTACGGAGCTGGCATCATAGGTGGTGCCAGAGGTGAAAAGCTGTGGGTTAAAGCCTTCAGGCGAGCCTTCAGAACAATAAACCAGGGTTTTAGCCTGCACGCTTGCCGCGACGGTCATGGCCACCAGGCTAAGACCGAGCTTCAGCATCCCTGACTTCTTCAAGGAAATACTCATTGATTCTGCTCCAATGTGATATGTGTTGTTACCCATGCAGTGGGTATGTCCGACAGACCTTTATTAGTTTTTTACCCGGTCTGGTCGGTTGTGCCCGAAGGCGTTATGAGAGATGGGGATTCCTTTCACAAGGTTGACTGAGTTGCAGTGCAGATTCTCCTTGAAATGCCCCTCATGCCCTACAATCTGTCAACAGAATGTCAAAACGTCAATACAGGTAACCGGGATTTACAACGACGGTGAGAATCGGTAAACAAAGTTTAAAAAAACTTCAAGCCTCTATTTTCAGCAGGGAAATTTGTGCTACCGCCGCTACATCAGAATAATTCGCTTATTAATCCTCCAAAGCCAGTGATTAACTTTCATGCAGATTATGAAAAATTTCTTGCAGAATGATGATTATCTGAGCGATTAATGCCGTGAACGCTAAAACGCACAGCGAAAAATGCTGTCTTTATCCATAAGCAACGCGAAAAAAGATCCAAACATATATAAAAAAATACAATGGAATATCGTACAAAATTGTGAACTGACAGCGAGAAGTGGGGATAACAGAGGTTTTCGATCATTTCGCCGGATGGCGCTGCGCTTATCCAGCCTACGGGAACGCGGAAGGCTATTTTCCAGGATGCAGAAAGCAAAAAACCCAACCTTACGGTTGGGCTTTTTTGAATTTGGTCGGTGATAGAGGATAACTCGCCACTGCGTGGCTCGCCCTTCGGGCCGTTGCTGAAGCAACGTTCTCTCGCGATGCTCGAGTCGAACCTCTTCCCCCGGAGGTTCTCATCCTCTTTTCGAGGCCGGAAAGCAAAAAGCCCAACCTTGCGGTTGGGCTTTTTTGAATTTGGTCGGTGATAGAGGATTCGAACCTCCGACCCCTTCGTCCCGAACGAAGTGCGCTACCAGGCTGCGCCAATCACCGAATGCGGGGCGCATCTTACTGCCGCGACGCTACCCCGTCAATCCCCTAATGTAAAAAAGCATACTGACTGGCGATAAAGCCAGCAGAGCGCTTATTTCGCCGCCTGAGCCGGCAAATGGCACCAGTTATTGTTCTCGTTAATCCCGCCATTTGGCGAGGTATAACCGAGGCAACCCATAATGGTGTCGTACAACTCAACATGGCGACGCGGCGTTTTAAACGCTGCCTGCTGCTTAAGCTGGGCAAACATCTGCGCCTTTTGCGGATCCTCAAGATACTTGTCGGACATCCACACCATCATCGGCACGCGGAACTGCTCCGGTGGCGCCATTTTGCGCGGCGTACCGTGCAGATGCTCCTTTTCATTGATCGACTCCCCGTGGTCAGCGGCATAGAAAATGATCGCTTTCCGGTCGCGCATCTTATCAATCACGCTATCGATAAAGTGATCGACATAGCTGACGGAGTTATCGAAGGAGTTAACCAGCTCTGCTTTGCTGCACTTGTCATCGACGCCGACACACTCCGGCGTCCACTGCGCGAAGCTGCGCGGATAACGCTGGGTATAGTTAAAGTGTGAGCCTTTGGTATGCATAATAATCAAATGCTTACCTGCGGATTTATTGTCCAGCGAATTCTGCATTTCATCGACAAGCAGCATATCGTCCACGCTTCTGCCACGGTTACGCGGCTCAGCGCCAATCTGCTCGCGATACGCGATGTTGTCGGCCATGGTATTGCTGTAGAACCACATCTCGCTCTGCATGGCGTACAAATCGCTGGCGAAGCCCAGCTGTTTAAGCACGGCAAAGACATTTTGCTCTTTCAGCGTGCGCTGCGGGTTATCTTCCGCGCCGCCTTCACGGACAAACATGCAGCGCAGAGAGAGC
This sequence comes from Kosakonia sacchari, assembly GCA_900109485.1. Taxonomy (GTDB): domain Bacteria; phylum Pseudomonadota; class Gammaproteobacteria; order Enterobacterales; family Enterobacteriaceae; genus Kosakonia; species Kosakonia sacchari_B. The sequence goes on from FOAY01000004.1 coordinate 261,427, forward strand.
TTGGTCGCGGTGTCGCATGAGTAACCGCGAAACGCCACGAGGTTCTTCTCTTTCGCCAGATTCGGCGTGGTATTGCGCGAGTAACCCAGCAGCCCCATATGATCCCAACGCGTGGTCTCGCCAATAATGAAGACCACCCAGGTATCATCGATATCTTTTGGCGCGACATAGGTAAACTTCGTCGCCGGGTTGATCAGCGATTTATTGCCGGAGGATTCATCCACCTGTGCCCAGGCATACAGCCCCAGCGCAGAGAGCCAGTTTGACGGCAGATAGGAGTTTGCCACTACCCCGCCATAGCTCGGCATATCAACCTTTGACGTTCGCTCGGCCTGTTTCTGCTCCATGTCCAGCAGGCGAATTGGCCCCCAGACCAGCAGCCCCGCCAACAGCACCAGGCCCAGGCTGCGAATGCGCATCCCCGGCGTACGCAGCTCGTTCAGCAGCGTAAAGCGGCAGCGGTTGCCCCAAATCAGCAGCAACGGCAGCGCACTCACTGCCACCATCCAGACAATAAGCTGCCAGCCCACCACTTCTTTGGAGAGATCGATATCCGTGGTCATTACCGAAGCAATGATGCCGTAGCCAATCACCACATTGAGAAACGTCATGTAATAGCTGGCGGCCGCAGAGCACACCACCACCAGCGAAGCCAACACGCGCCAGACACGACGTCCCGTCAGCGACAACAGGCGTAATAAAAAGAAAGTGACCAGTACCGTACCAACGAGTTCAACAACTGCGGAGATACCTTTCAACGCAGTGAAGGATTGCGCATATCCATCAAACCGACGGAAAAAAACCGCGCTATTCATAAACAGACCGATATATAGCGCTAGCAGGAAGCTCAGCTTCTGCTGCGTCATTGTTTTGATATAACTCATGCAAGCAACTCGACAACTAAGGGGAAAGAACCTGACTCAGGCAGGCTATTAATCAGCAGCGGAAGTTAACAGCGGAAACTTCTGAAGCGTGGTAAGTAGACCATAGCGGGGCGGAAAAGTGTCATGCGGAAAGCGTAACCAGCCATATATTTACAAAATACATGGCTGGCGTCAGAAAATTAGCACTAAAAGGCGTTATCAGGAGGTAATCACGTTAAGTTTTACGTCAATGTTGCCACGCGTTGCGTTGGAGTAAGGGCACACAATATGTGCTTTTTGTACCAGCGCTTCGGCTTCCTGATGATCCATGCCCGGCAGGTGAATATCCAGTTGCGCTTCAATACCAAAACCGGTCGGTAGTGGCCCAATGCCAACTTGTCCTTCAATGTAAGCATCCTGCGGTACTTTCTTTTTCTCTACCGAGGCAACATGTTTCAGCGCTCCAAGAAAACAGGCTGAATAGCCTGCGGCAAAAAGCTGCTCCGGATTAGTCACTTCACCGCCAGCGCCGCCCATCTCTTTGGGTACGCCAAGTTTTACATCCAGAACACCGTCAGAGGAGGTCGCACGCCCATCACGGCCACCGGTTGCTTTTGCTTTAGCGCGATAAACTACTTTTTCTAAAGACATCATTAGACTCCTTCAGTAAGGAAGAACCTGACCAATAAGGATAGACGCTCTGGAGAAGGTTGGCGGCAGAGACAGAAAAACCGCCAAAACGGCGGCTTTTCATGTTGTCGGTTAGCCATCAGGCGTGCGCTTCTTTATATACGCTACGCTGCGGCTGACGAATGGTGGTGGAGAGCGCCAGTGAAAGAATCAGCAGAGCGAAGATAACGCAGAAGGTGACATAGAAGCCGCCAAACACCGACGCAATCAGCGAACCACAGATACTGCCGATACCGAAGCCCAGGTAAATCACACCGTAGTTTTTCGCCAGGTTGTTGAGGCCGAAGAACTCGCTGACCAGCGACGGGAACACGGTGATCGTACCGCCGAAGTTAAAGGCGACACAGGCAATGGCTGCGAAGTACGTGGTCGCATTCAGCGGTGCGAACAGCAGAGCCGCCATACCGACCAGCGAAATCACCTGACCGATAGTAATCACACGAATACGGGCAATTTTGTCAGAGAGAATGCCGAGAACCAGGCGACCGCTGAGGTTAGCAATGGCGATAATGGTGACGGCATTCGCCGCTGTTGCGACATCCAGATGAACCATGCCCTGAGCGATATCTTTCGCCACACCAATCACATACAGGCCGCTCATGCAGGCAGTAAGGAACATAACGGCCAGCATCCAGTATTGTGGTTTACGCATGGATTGCGCCAGGGTGAAGTCGTTTTCAACCACGCCATTCACGGTAGCAGCTTTCTGCTGCGGCGCATCGGTCATCAGGGTGGCGCCGAAGACAATCATCACCAGCGCAATCAGACCCCAGATAATAAAGGTTTTTTCCAGGCCAACACTTGCCAGCAACTGGCTGTCGATGAATTTAAAACCGAGGCTGCCGAGGCCATAAGAACCAATAGAGAAGGCAGAAATCAGGCCTTTACGTTCCGGGAACCACTTCACGCAGTTCGAGAGCGTTAACAGATAACCCGCACCATCTGCCAGACCCACCAGCACGCCTGCGCTCATCCACAGCATCAGCAGGTTGTTGGAGTGCGCGGTCAGGAAGAACCCCAGACCCAGCAGAATACCGGAAGCCATGGTGACGCGTTTCACGCCAAAGCGCTCCTGCAATTTCCCGGCAATAGAGGATGAGAGCGCCAGGCCAAGGCTCAACAAACCGAAAGAGAAGGCAACCTGACTGACGGGCTCGTTCAGTTTTTCCGCCAGCGAGCTGTTGAACAGGCTCCAGGTATAAACAGACCCTAACGCGAATTGCGTAATAATGGTGCCGATAAGCGTCAGCCAGCGGGTGTGATTAGCAGTTGAAGTTTTCATGGCAGTTGTCCTGCAGAAATAAGAGAAGTTTCACTGCCGACAACCATAACGAAGCGCATTTCATGCCTGGTGAAAAAAGGCATGAAATGCAGCAAAGGAGGAATGAAATGCATCTAAGCGGGAATGAATGACACAGTGGAATTTCATGCCATCAATAAATCAAGGTAAGTTAGTACATACTATCAATAAGAAACGCGCCAGCTATTGTTTCTTAAGTGTAAAAAGTTTGTTTTAAGCGTGCTTCAAAAACGTGCACTAACGCCCATGGTGTATAAATAATGTTGCCCCAACGTTACATTTTCCGACTGCGATAACGACGCATAAGCAGCGAGGTGCGGGTTCAACAGCATATCGGCGCCTAAGGTCACATCCATCCAGTTACCGTACTGGTTCGCCGCCGTTAAGCGATTAAGGCCGGACTGGGTTTTCCAGACGTTATCGCCGAACTGCTGATTGAAGCTGACTTGCGCCCACGGGCGAAGGTCGCCAAAACGGCTGTCTACGCGCCATCCAAGCGAACTAATACTGGCGTGCCACAAGGGATCGCTGTACTGCGCGACGGTCGCGCTGTCGCCAAATTCGTTATACATTGAGGTGGTTGAGCCATCGTAATGCCAGGCCGCAACCGGGCCGGTGGTCACGCGGCTGACCAGCGGAATATTCCAGCCAATACTCATGGTGCTAATCGGATCTAACGGTGTGTCATCCGGCAAATTCAGCGCAATACCCGGCGAATTTTGCGCAGAGCGGATACGCTCTTCCAGAATATCGTTATAACGTGGTTGTCGTTCGCTATCCCAGGTATAGCGTTCGGTCGCGGTGCTTTGCGGGTCGGTAACAATATATTCTTGCTGCCACGCCGCCGCCGTCTGCGCAAAAAGCAGACACGCAGGCAGCAGCGCCAGCGAAAGGCCACTGTTATTTATTTTCATCAAGTTGCGACTCCAGAAAAGAGCCGAATTCGGCGTATTCGTTATCATTGTTTATGGGCTAATGCCCTTTACTAAATATTGTCTTTCTGGTGTGCGCGTCAAGGCAGGCGGACGTTTATTTTACCAGGCATAAATGGAGTAAGAATATGCAGCGTTGTGGTTGGGTTACTCAGGATCCTCTGTATCTCACGTACCATGATACCGAGTGGGGCGTCGCGCAGAGGGATGGTAAAAAGCTGTTTGAAATGATCTGCCTGGAAGGGCAACAAGCCGGGCTGTCATGGATTACCGTATTGAAAAAACGGGAAAATTATCGCGCGGCTTTTCATCAATTCGAGCCTGAACGCGTAGCGGCGATGAGCGCAGAAGATGTGGAGATTCTGCTGCAAAATGCTGGCATCATTCGCCATCGCGGCAAGATAGAAGCCATTATTGGCAACGCCCGCGCCTACCTGGCAATGGCGCAAAACGGCGAGTCATTTTCAGAATTTGTCTGGGGGTTTGTCGATAACACGCCGCAAATCACCCAGGCGGCGACGCTCGGCGAAATTCCAACCTCGACAGCAGCGTCAGATGCTTTATCAAAGGCGCTGAAAAAGCGCGGCTTTAAATTCGTCGGCACCACCATTTGCTACTCGTTTATGCAGGCCTGCGGTCTGGTCAATGACCATATTACCGGCTGCTTTTGCCACCCCGGAGGCATGCATGATCCGCGCGTGGCATAGCCGGGATTTATCGCCGCTGCTGACGCTGTGGATGGAAAGCACCTGTTTTGCTCATCCGTTTATCGACACGCGCTATTGGCAGGAGAGCGAAGCGCTGGTGCGTAATGCCTATCTCCCGTCGGCGAAAACCTGGGTCTGGGAAGCGAATGGCGAACTGGAAGGGTTTATCAGCGTGATGGATGAACAATTTATCGGGGCGCTGTTTGTGCGCCCCGCCGCCATTGGCCAGGGAATTGGCAAAGCGCTGATGAATCACGTCAAACAGCGCTTTCGTTGGCTAAGCCTCGAGGTGTACCAGAAAAACGAACGGGCGGTGAAGTTCTACCATGCGCAGGGCTTTCGTATTGAAGAGAGCGCCTGGCAGGAAGAGACCCGCCACCCGACGTGGATCATGAACTGGCAGGCGGATCAAAGGCCGTCAGCGTAAGCGCCGGGCCGGTATATTTCTCTACCCACGCCAGCGCCGTGTTTCCTGCACAGCCATTGCCCAGCCGCGAGCTGGGCAGATCTTTGGTCAGCACGTTCACGGCGCCGTTTTTACAAATGCCGCCCGCCGCAGGCTCCAGATCCGGCCAGGCGCCTTCGTGAATACAGATCACGCCAGGCTTGATACCCTCGGTCACCACCGCCCCCGCCAGAACCTGCCCGCGCGCATTCCAGACGCGCACAACATCGCCCGCGACAATTCCGCGCGCCTGCGCATCGGCGGGATGCAGGGTAATGGGCTCGTGGCCTGCAACGGCGTACTGTTCACGTAAACGGGTAAAGTTTAGCTGGCTGTGCAGGCGATGCGCCGGATGAGCCGACAGCACCTGCAACTGTTCCGGTTCGGCATTACCGTGCCATTCGTCCGGCTCCAGCCACATCGGATGCGGCGGACAATCAGCGTAGCCAAAGCTACGGATGCGCTCCGAAAAGATTTCGATTTTGCCGCTCGGCGTCTTCAGCGGGAACTGTGCAGGATCGCGACGGAAATCGGCAAAGCGCACAAAACGGGCGTTCTGCTCGCTTTCCGGCATCTCAATCAGCTGGTTTGCTGCCCAGAATTCGGCAAACGGCGGTAGCGTCACCTGCTGGCTGGCACCGCGTTCAGCGGCAATGTTGTAAAAGGTTTCCAGCCACTGAAGCTCGCTTTTGCCCTCGGTAAAACGCTCGCGCCCCCCCGTTTCCCAACGCTCGCTCAGCTCGGCAAACACTTCCCAGTCATCGCGCGCTTCATACTGCGGAGCGACCACGCGCTTCATCGGCACCAGGTGCTGATTGCTGTAATCGCCGGTCATCGTCAGATCGTTACGCTCAAACGAGGTAGTGGCAGGCAGAACGATATCCGCATGCTTCGCCGCTGCCGTCCAGAAACACTCTGAAATCACCACCAGCTCCGGCTTCTGCCAGGCGCGGATCAGGCGATTGGTATCCTGATGATGGGTAAAGTTCGCACCGCCTGCCCACCAGACAAAACGGATCTGCGGGAAGTGCCTGTCCATACCATTATGCTGATACGGCGCGCCGGGGTTTTCCAGCGCTTCCACAATGCGGGCGACCGGGATTTTATCCACCGCGTCAACACCGCCCTGCACCGTGCCCTGCATCGACGCCAGCACGGCTGCGCGCCGCGTCGGGTTACCGCCGTTGGCAAAATGGTAAGAGAGACCAAAACCGCCGCCGGGCGTGCCAATCTGCCCGAGCATCGCAGCGAGCGTGACCAGCATCCAGTGTTTCTGCTCGCCATACTGCTGGCGCTGCATACCCCAGCCGGACATCAGCATCGTGGTATTTTCATGGAAAAGTTGCGCCAGTTCGCGGATTTTCGCCGCATCAATGCCGCAAATGGCTGCTGCCCACTCTGCCGTTTTCGCTACGCCGTCCTGCTCGCCGGTCAGGTAGGCGGCAAACGTGGAATAGCCTTCTGTGCAGCGGGCCAGGAAGTCGTCATCCTGCCAGCCGTTTTCCACCAGCGTATGGGCGATGCCCAGCATCAGGGCGACGTCAGTTCCCATATGCGGAGCAATCCATTCTATGCTGTCGCCAAAGAAATCAACGGTCTCCGATCGCATCGGATCGATACAGATCACCCGCTTGCCGCTTTTACGCAGCGCATCAAAGTAAGGAATGCCCTGTTCGTCGGTCGCATTCCAGGCAATTTTCAGGGTGTTGAGCGGGTTCGCGCTCCACAGCACCACCACGTCGCTGTGCTCCAGAATCAGCGGCCAGCTGGTCTGCTGCTGATAGACTTCGTTGCTGCCAACAACGTGCGGCATGATCGCCTGCGCCGCGCCGGTGGAATAGTCGCCCAGGTGGCCGGTGTAACCGCCCGCCAGGCTCATATAGCGTTGCAGCAGCGTCGCCGCTTTATGCAGCACGCCGTTGGAACGCCAGCCGTAGGAACCGGCAAAAATAGACGACGGGCCGTAGCTGTCGCGAATCCGTTTGTGCTGGGCGTGGATCAGCGCCAGCGCATCGTCCCAGCTCACGCGCACAAATTCGTCCTGCCCGCGCACACCCTGCGGATTTGACGGCGAAGCGAGAAAGCCTTTGCGCACCATCGGATAGCGCACGCGCGTCGGGCTGTGCACCTGATCCTGCACCACGGTTTGCAGTGAGTTAGGGTGGCGTGTCGGTAGCGCGCCGCGGGAAGCGAGCACGTTTTCACCGTCGGTTTCGACCAGCATCGGCCCCCAGTGGGCCGCCGTAAGAACTGTTTTGATAGCAGGGTTTGCCAAAGCGCGCTCCTGAATAGCTTGCAGGTGATGGCGGCACGATGCCGCTCTGATGTTCTGTTCGCTCTATCATCCACAGCCGCGGTGTAATCGCAAAGAATTAAACGTCATTACGCGCACACTCCGGGTGATATGCCTGTGTTAGTGCTTGATTGCCCGCGATTTCGCGCTAAGGTGTGGACAATCATTTACGGCGAGGGAAGCAGCAATGGCGAAAACGGCGCGCCCAACCATCAGCGATGTGGCAAAAGCAGCGAAAACAGGGAAAACCAGCATTTCACGTTACCTTAACGGTGAAAGGCATCTGCTGTCGGCCGCCTTGTTGGCGCGTATTGAGCAGGCCATTGCCGATCTGGATTATCGCCCAAGCCTGATGGCGCGCGGTCTTAAACGCGGCCGCACCCGCCTTATCGGCCTGATCATCGCCGATATCACCAACCCCTATTCAGTGCATGTGCTAAGCGGCATCGAAGCGGCCTGCCGGGAAAAAGGGTTTACGCCGCTGGTCTGTAATACCAACAACGAGCTGGATCAGGAGCTGCATTATCTCGACCTGCTGCGCAGTTATCAGGTGGAAGGCATCGTAGTGAATGCGGTCGGCATGCGTGAAGAGGGGTTAAACCGGCTGCAACAATCCGCCCTACCGATGGTGCTGATTGACCGTAAAATCCCCGATTTCGCCTGCGATGTGGTTGGGCTGGATAATACCCAGGCGGCTACCACGGCCACAGAACACCTGATTGAGCAGGGTTTTGAAGCATTACTCTTTCTCAGCGAACCGTTGGGAACGGTAAACACCCGCCGCGAGCGGCTCAGCGCCTTTCGCGCTACCCTCGCCCGCTATCCGGGCGTGGTGGCGGAAAACGCCGAAGTGCCGCTGCATGAAGCTGCGTTACTGGACAATGCCCTGCGCCAGTTCCATGCCCGCCACCGCGGGATGCGCAAAGCGGTGATCTCCGCCAACGGCGCGCTGACCTTACAGGTAGCGCGATCGCTCAAACGCATCGGCCTGAACTGGGGCAGCGACATCGGCCTGCTCGGTTTTGACGAGCTGGAGTGGGCCGAGTTGGCGGGCGTAGGCATTACCACGCTTAAACAGCCAACCTGGCAAATCGGTTATGCCGCTGTAGAGCAGGTGGTACGGCGCATTGAAGGCCAGAGCGACACGGTGCGCGAGCAGGTATTTTCCGGCGAACTGATCGTTCGCGGCTCCACGTCTCGTTAACGACGCTGCGTGATAGCGATCATAAATTCGACATACTGCGCTTTTCTTTGGAACCGGTTCCATCTAGCGTTAAAGACAGAATCTATTTGCTGTCTTTGCCGGGGAGCCGGAGTATGCCGAGAAAAATTATCGTTGTTACCGCCGCATACGGTCATGACACGATCCACACCATGGGCGGGCAGATGGCCCTGCTGCCGGTTATCGCCGCCGCCGGGGCTGACGGCGTAGAAATCCGCCGCGAGCTGCTGAGCAGCGAGGAGATCGACCGTTTGTCCTCGCTGGCGTTCGCCATTGAAATGCACAATCTGCAAGCCTGTTACTCCGCGCCGGAGCCGCTGTGCCTGGCGGATGGCGCGCTAAATCCTCGTTTACCCGCTTTGCTGCACGAAGCCCACACGCTGAAAGCCCGCTGGCTGAAAGTCTCGCTCGGCCATTTTACCCATCAGGCGGTACTGGCAACGCTGCGCGACTGGCTGCTGACCAGCCCGGTGCCGCTGGTGGTAGAAAACGACCAGACGGACTGCGGCAAACTTGCGCCGATGCTGCGCTTTAAAGCCGCCTGCCATACCCTCGCGCTGCCGGTGACGCTGACATTCGATACCGGCAACTGGTTGTGGGTCGGTGATTCCCCCGAAGAGGCCGCCCGCCATCTGGCGCCCGCCGTCAGCTATATCCACGTCAAAGCGGCTGTCGCCCACGGGAACACTTTTCACGCCGTACCGCCGGATGAAGCCGATTCCCGCTGGCTGGCGCTGCTGGATAACCTGCCCGCCGACGCGCCGCGCGGTATTGAATTCCCCCTGCAGGGCGACGACCTGATCGCCGTCACCCGTCATTACGTTGAACTGTTACGTAAGGAGCCACGCCATGCATAACGCGCTGGACGTCATCACCATTGGCGAAGCGATGGCCATGTTTGTCGCCACCGAAACCGGCGACCTCGCCGATGCCGGACACTTTATTAAACGCGCGGCAGGCGCAGAACTGAATGTGGCGACCGGCCTGTCGCGGCTGGGGTTGAAAGTCAGCTGGGTCAGCCGCGTCGGCGATGACAGCTTCGGGCGTTTCATCCTCAATACGCTGCGCCAGGAGGGCATTGATACCCGTTGCGTGACGCTGGATGGGCGCTTCGCTACCGGGTTTCAGCTTAAATCTAAAGCTGAAAATGGAACCGATCCCATCGTGGAGTATTTCCGTAAGGGCTCGGCGGCCAGCCATCTTTCGCCGGAGGATTTTAACGCCGACATCTTTAGCCAGGCGCGCCATTTGCACGTTAGCGGCGTGGCGGCTGCGCTATCGGCAACCTCCTATGCTCTGCTGGAACATGCCGTCGCGCGGATGAAAGCACAAAACAAAACCATTTCGTTCGATCCGAATCTGCGCCCGGTGTTGTGGAACAGCGAAGCCGAGATGGTGGAGAAACTGAACCGCCTCGCCTTTCAGTCCGATTGGGTGCTGCCAGGGTTGAAAGAGGGCGTCATTCTGACTGGCCAGCGCACGCCGGAAGGGATCGCTGATTTCTACCTGCAACGCGGCGTTCAGGCGGTGGTGATCAAAACGGGCGCCGATGGCGCATGGTTTAAAACCGCCAGCGGCGAGCAGGGCGCGGTGCCGCCGGTCAAAGTGGAAAATGTTATCGATACAGTCGGTGCCGGGGATGGTTTCGCTGTGGGCGTACTGAGCGCTCTGCTGGAAGGTAAAACCCTGCCTGAAGCGGTACGCCGGGGTAACGCCATCGGCGCGATGGCCATTCAGGTGCCGGGCGACAGCGAAGGATTGCCGACACGCGCGCAGTTGGGCGCGTTGTAGTTGTAAAGCCTGAAAGTTATTCAACCAAAAACATCCGCCGCACTGTGCCCTACACACAGGCGGTAAGTAACCTCAACCATAGAGGCAATCTTATGAGTAACGCGACAAATTCGTCCAAACGCTGGCTGTACATCATGCCGATTGTATTTATCACCTACAGTCTGGCGTATCTCGACCGTGCAAACTTCAGTTTCGCCTCCGCCGCCGGTATCAATGACGACCTGGGCATCACCAAGGGCATCTCTTCGTTGCTCGGCGCACTCTTCTTTCTCGGCTACTTCTTTTTCCAGATCCCCGGCGCGATTTATGCGGAGCGCCGCAGCGTCCGCAAACTGATTTTTATCTGCCTGATTTTGTGGGGCGGCTGTGCGTCGTTAACCGGTATCGTCAGCAATATCCCGATGCTGGCCGCCATCCGCTTTACTCTCGGCGTGGTGGAAGCGGCGGTCATGCCCGCGATGCTTATCTACATCAGCAACTGGTTTACCAAATCGGAACGTTCGCGCGCCAATACCTTCTTAATCCTCGGCAACCCGGTAACGGTACTGTGGATGTCGGTGGTGTCCGGCTATCTGATCCAGTCCTTCGGCTGGCGCGAAATGTTCATTATTGAAGGCATTCCGGCCGTGATTTGGGCGTTTTGCTGGTGGGTGCTGGTGAAAGACAAACCGGCGCAGGTAGCGTGGCTCTCCAGCGATGAGAAAGCGGCGTTGCAGGCCCAGCTTGAAAAAGAGCAGCAGGGCATCAAAGCCGTGCGTAATTACAGTGAAGCCTTCCGCTCACGTAATGTCGTTCTGCTGTGCCTGCAATACTTCGCCTGGAGCATTGGCGTATACGGTTTTGTACTGTGGCTGCCGTCAATTATTCGCAGCGGCGGTGAAAATCTCGGCATGGTCGAAGTAGGCTGGCTCTCTGCCGTTCCGTACCTTGCCGCAACGCTGGCAATGATACTGGCCTCCTGGGCTTCCGATAAGCTGCAAAACCGTAAACTGTTTGTCTGGCCGCTGCTGCTGATTGGTGCATTCGCCTTTATCGGTTCATGGGCGGTTGGTGCCCACCATTTCTGGGTCTCTTATACCCTGTTGGTGATCGCCGGTGCCGCAATGTATGCCCCGTACGGGCCGTTCTTCGCCATCATCCCGGAGATGCTGCCGCGCAACGTCGCCGGTGGCGCGATGGCGCTGATTAACAGCATGGGCGCGCTCGGCTCATTCTGCGGTTCGTGGTTGGTAGGTTACCTGAACGGCGCAACCGGCAGCCCGTCGGCCTCGTACATTTTCATGGGGGTAGCGCTTTTCACCTCTGTGTGGCTTACTTTAATTGTTAAGCCTGCTAACAATAAGCAGATTCCGGCAGGCGCACCATCACAAGGGAGAACCGCATGAAGCCGTCTATCATCCTGTACAAAACCTTACCCGATGATCTGCAACAACGTCTGGCCGAGCACTTCACCGTAACCCAGGTGGCCAACCTGAAACCGGAAACGGTGCAACAGCACGCTGAGGCTTTCGCCACTGCGCAAGGGCTGCTGGGTTCCAGTGAGAAAGTCGATGCCGCGCTGCTGGAGAAAATGCCGCAGCTGCGCGCGACGTCAACGGTCTCGGTAGGCTATGACAATTTTGATGTGGACGCGCTGAACGCACGTAAGATTTTGCTGATGCATACCCCGACCGTGCTGACGGAAACGGTCGCCGATACCATTATGGCGCTGGTGCTGAGCAGCGCCCGCCGCGTGGTGGAAGTCGCCGGGCGGGTAAAAGCGGGGGAATGGACATCCGGCATTGGCGCAGACTGGTTCGGCGTCGATGTGCATCACAAGACAATGGGCATCATCGGGATGGGCCGTATCGGTCTGGCGCTGGCGCAACGCGCGCACTTCGGTTTCGGCATGCCGATTCTCTATAACGCGCGTCGCCATCACGCCGAAGCGGAAGCGCGCTTCCAGGCGCGCTATTGCGATCTCGATACTCTGCTGCAAGAGTCCGACTTTGTGTGTCTGGTGCTGCCGCTGACCGAAGAGACGCATCATCTGATCGGAAAAGCGCAGTTTGAAATGATGAAAAAATCAGCGATTTTCATTAACGCCGGACGCGGCCCGGTGGTGGATGAAAATGCGCTGGTGGAAGCCCTGCAAAACGACGAGATCCACGCGGCCGGGCTGGACGTTTTCGAGAAAGAGCCGCTACCCGTTGATTCGCCGCTGCTGTCGCTGCCCAACGTCGTGGCGCTGCCGCACATCGGCTCCGCAACGCACGAGACACGCTACAACATGGCGGCCTGCGCGGTGGATAATCTGATCGACGCGCTCAATGGTAAGGTGGAGAAAAACTGCGTCAATCCGCAGGTCGCGGGCTGACGGTTCACCCTACTGCGGACATAAAAAAAGAGGCGATTAATCGCCTCTTTTTTTGTTCGCGCCCGCTTACTGCTGCGTGGCGTTAACGGTCGCGGTCCAGGCCTGAGTGAACGCCTGATGCTGCGCCGCCAGCGGCGCAATCAGCGCGTTATACTGGCTGGCCTGCTGGGACGTCGGGAACTGGATGCCGTTAGCAACAAAGCTCACCTGCGTATCCTGCTGGGCAATAAAGTCGCCCACCTGCACCAGTTGCTGAGTGAAGACCTGCGCAGCCGGGATCAGCGGTTGCAGCGCGTTGGCCGGATTGGTGACCACTTTGGTATAGACCTGGTCAAACACCGGCTTGAGATCGTCCGCCTGCTTTAACGCCGCGTGGGAAGCATCCGCCTGCATTTTCGCATTCTGCAACTGCTGGCTGAGTACGCCGAGCGAGCCATTGGCCTGACGAAGCGGTTCACGCTGGGTCATATAGTCCTGCGGTACGCGGATGGCGTTAACGCTATCCACTACCGGACGCAGACCGGAATCCATCGCCTGGTTCACCTGCTGGGAATAGCCATAAATCACAGCATAATCAGAGACAAACGGGCCGAACTGTTTTTTCTGATCTGCCGTCAGAGCGGGCAGACGTTCGCTGCTACGCATCGCCGTATTTTGCAGGAAGTCGATAAACGCCTTGCGCTGATCGCCTTCTTTATCGAAACACCCACTCAGGCTAACTACCATTAATAACGCCGCAAGAGGCGCAAACCAGCGAGAGCAGGACTTTCCTGTCGCCATTTTCTTACTCCTTTCACCCATAAAAGCGCACACCGGCACACGCGTGCCTGACGGCTTACAAGGATAGTCCAGGTCCGCCTCGCAAGATACCCTTTCCTTACATTCTTAATACGATGAATTCGACCTGGCATGAAAATTTCCGGGAAGGTGTGCAGATAATTCTTAATCCAAATTAAACGAAAGGTTTTACAAAAAAATACTGAGCGCCGGGAGATGCAGATTAATCAAACAATTAAGCGGTAGAAAACCCACTTAAGATGCATCTGAAGCGCATGAAAAGTCATTTACCGTCTAATTAATCACAGCCAAAACCACACACCAGGAATTTTCACGACTATTCTTAATAAGCTGTATCACGATCCCGCTGTGTGATTTTTAAGAGGAGTTCTCAATGGAATATAAAGATCCTATGTTTGAACTGCTAAGCAGTCTGGAACAGATTGTTTTGAAAAATGAAGTAACGCAGCCGGTAACTCTAAGCAAAAAGCCGAATTCCTTTAGTGACTTTGAACAATTGCGACGCGGAACCGGGCTGCAAATTGATGACTTCGCTCGTGTAATGGGAGTCTCAGTATCAATGGTGCATGAGTGGGAATCACAACGAATAAAACCCACCGCAACTGAAATGAAACTGATGCGTCTGATTCATGCTAACCCGACGCTCAGCAAACAGCTTATTGACTGAACATATTTACCACCAGAACCCCCGCTGAGCCGGGGGTTTGCTATTTCTGCCTCAGCCGAACCCCCCTGGCGACTGACGTGATACGCCGCGTACGGCAGTAAAGCACAAAGAGCACAAATCCCCGGCCATTCACTACGATACGCGCACCAGCCAGCAAGGCGCAGGCTAGTAGCAAAGCTCCGGCAGAGCCGCCCCCGATAATCAACCCGACAATCAGTTGACCAACCGTGAGTAACAACAACGCGCCCAACAACCAGAAAAATCCTGCCAGTCCCGCATTGAAACCACGCGCGAGCAAAAAACTGGAAACCATGAGAGTCATAATCATGGCGAGGGAAGGTGCAAAGAAACTCAGCGCGTGCGCAGGTGGTGCCACACTCGGCATCGATTGCAACAGCGTGAGTAAGTTGAGGGCGAAAGCCACCAGCAGCAGCAACAAGGCAATCGTTACCGGGAAAGCATTCTGTCGGGGAAGCGCTGTTGGGGGTTTATCAAAATAACGCTCTAGTTCCGGTGTGGTATGTGCCAGCAGACTCGCGTCCTTACGCGCAATCAGCCGTTCTGTTTCACGGCCGTGCTGCAACAAATCACAGAATACACGGCCAAGCAGCCAACTTAAAAGTGACATTAAAACACCGCCAAAGACTGAATTGTGCCAACCAGATAGCGCCCAGTACGTGGGATATTACCTGGTGCGGCAACAACACCACTGACTGCACTACCCGCCAGTGCCGCTGCACTGGTTACCACCTGACCGAGTTGCCGGGCCAGCTCTAACTGTACAGGCTCAATGGGAAAACGTTTCGGATAAAGACCGGCACGGATCGCGGCCTTGATTTCTTTATTACTGATACCTGGATTCTGTGCTCGAATAATCAGTTCAGTGAGCCGTGTACGATCCTGTCGCGGATAGTTTCTTAGCCATTCCGTCGCTAATAAACGAGTTACAAAACCTAACGTTTTTATTTTTATAGCTCAAGCGTTATCCCCCAACGGCCTGGTCATTTGAGAAAATGCTCTCCCCTAACAACCAATACCACTACTGAGGCTCCCCACAACGACAGGCCTTACTCTCTGCGCTTCAGGATTAAATTTCACGCGATGCTGTTATTCAGCGCTAATTTTTTGCGCGCGATTGCCGATGAATATGATGACTTAACTAAAAGCAGCAGACAGGGCGTGTAATCCAGGTACGCAATTTCACAAAGGAAACGACTAAACAAGGCGTTAGCGCAAAGCGCAACGCTGCGGCAAGCGCAAGCAATAATCAGGGAAGGCAGTTCCACAGAGAAGCATTGTTCTGGTGTTACGGCAACGAACCACTAAAAAGAGAATGAATGATGTCCAGATATATTCTGATTGTTGACGACAGCCGCCTGTCGCGCATGATTTCACGGCAGTTTGTCACAAACCTGCATAACGACTGGAAAATTGACGAGGCCGGCACGGGCGAAGAGGCGATCGCTCTGGTCGCGACAACGGCGCCGTATCTGATCTTGCTGGACGTTAATATGCCGGGCATTGGCGGGCTGGAGACGGCTTCGCGCATTCGTAAAAGCCACCCGCAAACCCACATTGTTCTGCTCACTGCCAATGTGCAGCATTCCGTGCAAACCGCCGCCGAAGAACTTGGCCTTGGCTTCCTGCCGAAACCGCTGAAAGAGCCGCAGCTCCATGCATTGCTGAATAGCCTGGAGACGAATTCATGAACGCGCTACCGGATATCAGCGATATCGAAGCCGACAGCCTGATGGAGATCTTCAACATTGGCGTCGGCCATGCGGCCGCGGCGATGAGCAATATCGTCAATGAAGAAGTACGCATGTCGGTGCCAACCATCCGCTTTACCAACCGCTCGGAAGCCGCCGACGAGCTGGGCGCAGGCGTCTCGCTGTTTGGCATCAGCCAGTATTATGAGGGCGCGTATGCCACGGAAGCGATTCTGATGTTTCCGGAAGCCGCCAGCTTTGAAATCGTACGCATGATGGTTGGCGATCTGATCCCCGCCCACGAACTGGGGGAGATGGAACGCGAAGCGATGAGCGAAATCGGTAATATCGTGCTCAACGCCTGTGTCGGTACGCTGGCGAACATGTTCCAGAAAGAGCTACAGGGCTCGCTGCCCGAGGTGCGCGTCGGCACCAGCAAGGAGATCCTCAATCCGGACAAAGATGAAAACGATCCGATAGTGATGATGCTGCGCATCGATTTTGCGCTGGAGCGCCAGCAAATTCAGGGATATCTCGCGTTTATCCTCGATATGTCCGCGCTGCAAGACTTACGTGAGCAAATCCGGCTTTATATCAACCGCATTGAGTCCGGTTGTGTTCCCGACGGAATGTAATCATGAAAGATAAGTTGTTACTGGATGCATTTTCTGCGCTCAGCCTCGGCGTGATCATCGTTGATGCGCAATACCGCATTACGTTGTGGAACGCCTGGCTGGAAGCCCATACCGGTCTTGCCGCCAGCGAAACGCTGGGGGAGGATTTTTTTACTGTCTTTCCTGATTTGCTGTATCACCGCGTGGGCGATGCTATCCATCAGGCAATTGGCCACAATTTATCGGCCCTGCTGTCGCAGTCGCTGCACCGTTCTCCGTTTCCGCTTTATGCCGAACCGGCGCGACCTGCCGCCCGGCTGAGCCAGGCCGTAACTATTGTTCCGCTGGGCGATGCTGAACGGTTTTGCCTGATCCAGATTGTGGACGTGACGGCCGCAGTCCGCCGCGAATCCCTGCTGCGCGATCAGGCGCATGAGCTGTTATCACAATCGCTTTCGGACGGTCTTACCGGCGTGGGCAACCGGCGTTACTTCGATCTCTGCATTGACCGCGAATGGCGCGCCAGCAAGCGCAACAACAAATCGCTGTCGCTGCTGCTTATCGATGTCGATCACTTCAAACGCTATAACGATTGCTACGGCCACCAGCGCGGAGATGAATGCCTGCAACAGATCGCGAACGCCATGCGTAATGCGCTGGATCGCCCAAACGACATTCTGTTTCGCTATGGCGGCGAAGAGTTCTGCGCCCTGCTGCCGGAAACGCGCTCCGCCGATGCGGTGGAAATTGCCGAACGGTTGCGCACCAGCGTTCAACTGTTGGATTTACCCCACGCCAACTCGCCAGACGGCATTGTCAGCGTGAGTATTGGTGTCGCCAGTCACAACCAGCAACAGCACACAGAATACGGCCAGCTTATTCAGAGCGCTGATGACGCGCTGTACGTGGCCAAACGCGCTGGTCGCAACACGGTGCGCGTAAAATCCGCCACCAGACAACCGCGACCGGTTAAGAGCTGATGGAGTGGGGCTATAAAAAATCCGCTCCGGCAGCGGTGGTGAAACGGTGCTAAGGCAATTTCTGGCGCAATGAACGAACGGGCATAAAGGCGATCTCCCTGATTTGTTAGCATAACCAGTAGATCATATTTTTCTATGCCCCTCTTTTTTTACCCGCTTATTACCGGGGATTTCAGCGCATGAAATCAGCATTAAGCGAAATACCTTATGCTTGTCGCCAGCCTTTTTTTATGTCAGCCATGGCATCTGGCATAACGTCAGGCATACGCATCCAGCCTTTCGTATGCATATAGTCGATGCAGCGTTCTTTTACTCCCTCCGCTGCGCCAGAATAATAGCCAAATCCGACGCCATCTTCTTTTAATCCGAGATTTTGACAAACTTTATGCATTTCTGCGCTGACCACATTATCCACCACAAATTTATCGGCACCAAGGCGCAGTACGCTTTCTGCTGCCGCAAAATGTAATAAATAAATGATGCCTCTGTGCTGCATTTCTATTGGCAAAAAGATATCCGAATAACCTAACGTGGAGGCGTTATTGTAATTGCCGTCCCGATCGGTCACGTACATACGCTGGATATAAGAAGATTCCACCCCCTTCCCTGACAAGTTTATTTTAAAGTCCAGTGTGTTTTGCTTATCGTTTTTTGCCACGCGAAAAATTTCAATATTTCCATGCCGGGGATGACGAAAATGAAATGACCCGGCAAATAAATTTCTTTTTTCTGCTGAAATTGCGTGAATATTCTCACTTGTCGGTAAATCTACCGCCAGATTCTGTGGTGGATTTGACGTCGTCGCATGCACATCCTGTGGCGATACTGTTTTTACCGCCGATGTCTCCTGAAGTTCTGTGGATTCTTCCGTTTGTGGGGAAATACAGCACAACTGGCGCAAACTCTGGGCAATAGTATACATAGCCGTCATCTCCGAAAATGGTCCCGTTTAAGCAGCTCCATTTAGTCTTATGAGTGGGCAACGCCATCAAAAAGTTCCAAAAGAACTTATGATTGCGCGTATTAACATTATTTTTTACACGTAATCCATACGTTCCCTGAGGAATCACCCCCTACAAAGCCCATGAAAATAAAAGATAAAAAAAGCGGCCAACATTATAAAAACATAAAAGCTATGTATTTCCAGTATATAAGAAAAAGGCGAGCATCTGGAAAGCCATCAACTCTTTGAATATCAAAAACAATAAAATCAATCATCCAAAAAATGTAAAATGTGAATTATCTTATATTTACACTAAGACATAATAATTAGTTTTAAGACAGTTTTTATACTAACGCAGATAACGCTTTGAATGATGAATGATATATTATCAAAAATGTTATTATTTACATGCACTACAAATATAAAAATAGACGTTTATCCTTTTGATTTTCAAATAAAATGAAACTATATTAAGCATATTCTTATTCTGTTTTCTGATATCAGAAAAATAGTGTACATTTTCTTTGCGCATTGTTGATTCATCTATTCACCTCTAATTAGCAATGCCACCACCTTAATATGGTTAATTATCAATGAGGTTTAAAATGAATACTGTACGCGAACTGAATGTAGAAGAACTGGATATGGTTTCTGGTGCAGGTCTTGGCCCCATAGTAGGCGATGTAATTACTGGCATAGGGAACGCACTTGAGCCGACGGAAGGCATTCCAGTTGTTGGCGCGGTTACCGGTGCTGTTGACGGCATTCTTGGTACAGTAGGCGGCATTGTCTCAGCCCTTCCGTAAATAACCTACTGCCCGGCTAGTTTTCACTGGCCGGGAAAATAGTTTCCGCAACAAAACACGGCAAAAGGATTGCGAGGATTATTTTTGTGCACTGCATAATATTATATTTCACACTATCACAGTCTTATTATATTTAATTTTTCGCGAGATCAAAAATGAATATTGCACGCCAATTAAGTGCAACCCGAGTCGCAAGGGGTTCCTGTGCCGATTTTATTCCAGCCCCCCCCTGAATTTAGAAATCAAGCAGAGACTTAACAGTTATGCTTTTTCGCAAAGAAGTTGCCGGGAATATCCGCTCACATCAATCCGGCCAGGTGTTGTTATTAACCGGCTGGCCGGTCTGGTTGACCATCACAGTGACGCTGTTATTTATCGCCGCGTTATTACTGTTTTTAATTTACGGCAATTATACCAGGCAAGTTAATGTCAGCGGTGAAATCAACTCCTGGCCGCACACCACCGATTTATTCGCCCCCGAAGAGGGCGTTATTGCCCGCGTTTTTATCGCGCCGGGGCAAACCGTACGCGCCGGTGCCGCTCTTTATGAACTGGATGTCAGTAAAACATCGCCTTCCGGCAACCTCAGTTCCACCACGCTGGCGGTGCTGGAAAACCAATCCGTGCAGATTGATAAGGTACTAAGCAATATCGAGTACAACCAACGCGTCACGCTGA
The DNA here is from genome assembly GCA_900109485.1 of Kosakonia sacchari. GTDB lineage: Bacteria > Pseudomonadota > Gammaproteobacteria > Enterobacterales > Enterobacteriaceae > Kosakonia > Kosakonia sacchari_B. Next base: position 281,221 of record FOAY01000004.1, read on the forward strand.
ATAGCCTGCAAAAACAGCTGGATCAACTGTCCCTCGAACGGCAAAAAACCGTGGCCATGGTGGACATCTCTGCTGAAGGCGTTAATGCCATGCGTTCCAGCATGAAGGACTATGAGCGATATCGCAGCCAGGGGCTGGTTACGACAGACCAGCAAAACAATCAGCGCTACCTTTTTTATCAGCAGATGAGCGTCTGGAATAGCCTCAGTTCGCAGATTGTTCAGCAGGATATGCAGATAAATTCTCTGCGCAGCGATCTGGTGACCCGCGCTGCCCAGTTTGACGAGCAGAAATCGCGCTACCTTCTGCAACAGGCAGATATTAAGCGGCAACTGGCTGAAGCGAACGTGAGTAAAACCCGTCTTATTACAGCGCCCGCAGCGGGCCATGTTTCGTCCTTAAATATCACTCAGGGGCAAATGGTCGCTGCCGGAGATGAAGTGGTGCAACTGGTTCCTTCCACGGGGATCCTGTTTCATCTGGTGCTGTGGCTGCCGGATGATAGCGTGCCTTATATCAAACCCGGAGAAAACATTAATATCCGTTATGCCGCCTATCCTGCGGAAAAATATGGACAATTCCCGGGGAAAATTATTTCCGTATCGTCAGCGCCGGTAACAGGTTCAGAGCTGAGAAAACGCGCCAGCATACCGCAATCACCAGGCAAAATATGGTTCAAAGCCGTGGTCGCGGTGGATAAAGAAAAACTACAGTGGCGGGGGAAAAGACTACCGCTGATCAGCGGAATGCAGGCGCAGGCCACCCTCTTTCTGGAAAAACGTCCGCTATATCAATGGATGTTCTATCCCTATTACACGCTGAAAAACAGTATTTCGGAGCCAGTGAGTGACGAAACCTGAGCTAAAACAACTACTTTTCCGCCTGCGTTTGACTCTACGGCACCGAATGCCGGTACTGCTGCAAACGGAAACAGCAGAGTGCGGGCTTGTTTCGCTGGCAATGATTGCTGACTGGTATAACCTGCCGACGGATATCCATAATTTACGCCAGTATGGCGGTTTTTCTATCCGCGGCGCCAACCTGCGCATGGTGATGGATACCGCCGCGTCGATTGGCATGAAATCCCGCGCCCTGCAACTGGATATGGATAACCTCCCCGCCTTGAAATTGCCCTGCATTCTGCACTGGGATCTGAATCATTTTGTCGTGCTGGTCGCTATTCGCCGGGGAAAGGTGGTCATCCACGATCCGGCAGCCGGGCGACGGATTATGGGCATGAAAGAGGTGTCGCTGCATTTCACCGGTGTGGCTCTGGAGCTGTGGCCTGCGGGTGAGATGAAACAGGACCCGCAACCGCACAACCGGCTTCGTCTGAGTACGCTCACTGGCCGTATTGCCGGGTTTGGCATTACACTGACCAAACTGTTCTGTTATTCAATATTGGTTGAATCTTGCGGTTTATTGTTGCCAGCAGGCATGCAGCTAATTATGGATCATGCTATTCCGGCAAACGACACAAGTTTATTGACCTTAATCTGTCTGGGGCTGCTTTTTTTTGTGCTGTTCAGAACCGGCATCAGTATGCTCAGAGGCTGGACATCTCTGGTGGCGAGCACGCTAATCGATATACAGTGGAAGGCCGGGTTATTTGAGCGCATGTTATCCCTTCCGTTAGCTTATTTTGAGAAACGTCGACTGGGGGATATTCAGTCTCGCTTCTCCTCGCTTGGAATATTGCGCACCACGCTCACTAACAATATCGTCAGCGCGATTATGGACGGGATTATGTCTGTCGGGCTGCTGGTGATGATGCTGTTATATGGCGGCTGGCTGCTGTGGATTGTGCTGGCTTTTTCCCTCACATGGGGAGGGTTCCGTCTGATGACTTATCCGGCCTGGCGCCGGGCTTCAGAGGAATTAATTGTTCGCGAGGCCCGCGCTGGCTCGCATTTTATGGAAACGTTGTACAGCATTAATACCATTAAAGCGCTGGGACTGGATAAACAACGCGCCCAGCATTGGATAAATCTCAACATTGAAAGCGCTAATGCGACAGTACGCAAAACCCGTTATGAGATGTTATTTAGCGGAGGAAATATCCTGATCGCCGTGCTTGAGCAAATTTCTTTACTGTGGCTGGGCGCACATCAGGTAATAGACGGGCAGCTAACGTTGGGTATGTTTGTGGCGTTTAATACCTATCGCGGGCAGTTTGCCGATCGCGCCAATAATTTACTGAATATGCTGCTTCAGTTACGCATGCTTTCCCTGCATAAAGAACGCGTGGCGGATATCGCCCATGCCGAAGCGGAAACCACCCTCAGTGAACATACCCGCCAACTGCTGGCGCCAGGGGAGCCAGCGGCGCTAACCCTACACAATTTATCTTTTCAGTATGATCCGTTTGTTCCCCCTCTGTTTAGCGAGCTGCACATGGAAATAAACGCCGGCGAAAGCGTGGCGATTATTGGCCCCTCCGGCAGAGGAAAAACCACGCTGTTGAAAATTATGGCTGGCCTTTTACAACCTACAGCCGGTGAAGTGCATATCAATGGCATGAACATACGAACCGCAGGGCTGCGGAATTATCGCGCATGTATTGCTTGCGTATTACAGGATGATTCGCTGCTGGCCGGTTCCGTTGCAGATAATATCAGTGCGTTTGATCCGCAGCCTGACGAAAAATGGATGCAACACTGCGCGCAGCTAAGCAATATTCACGCAGATATTATGCGCATGCCGATGGGGTATCAGACATTGATCAGCGAGCTGGGCGGCAGTTTGTCCGGCGGGCAGAAACAACGGTTATTGATCGCGCGGGCGTTATATCGCCGACCATCAATTTTATTTCTTGATGAAGCCACCAGCCATCTGGATACGGTAAACGAAGCGCAGATCAACAGCGCCATAAAATCATTGCGCATAACGCGGATTATTATCGCTCACCGCCCGTCCACTATTGCATCCGCAGACCGGGTAATTGATTTAAACGGGGGAAATAATTAGCACCAAAAAATTGAGGATGCACCAGGCATCCTCAATGTGATCAGGCCAAAATATTACCGCGGCATTACTGCAGCAGAGAAATATCCGCTACCTGCAGGAACAGTTCACGCAATTTCGACAGCAGCGTCAGGCGGTTAATACGCACGTCTTTGTCATCGGCGTTTACCATTACCTTTTCGAAGAACTCATCGACCGGCTCACGCAGTTGCGCCAGTTCGATCAGCGCTTCCTGATAGCGACCTTCTGCAAAGAACGGCTCCAGCTTATCGCGCAGCACCACCAGATTACCGGCCAGCTTGATTTCGGCCGCTTCTTTCAGCACCGAGGCGTGAACGATATCGTTCAGCGTTTCATCAGACTTCGCCAGAATGTTGGAGACACGCTTATTGGCTGCCGCCAGCGCCGCCGCTTCTTCCAGGGTACGGAAGTGCGAAACCGCCTTCATACGCGCATCGAAGTCCGCCGGTTTGGTCGGACGGCGCGCCAGTACGGCCTGAATGGTGTCAACGCTGAAACCTTCGTCCTGATACCAGGCGCGGAAGCGACCCAGCATAAAGTCGATCACATCATCAACCACGTTAGCGTTGGTCAGCTTGTCGCCATACAGACGCACCGCTTCTTCGGTCAGCGTTTGCAGATCCAGCGCCAGATTCTTCTCAACGATAATACGCAGCACGCCCAGCGCGGCACGGCGCAGCGCGAACGGGTCTTTATCGCCTTTTGGATGCTGGCCAATACCAAAGATACCCGCCAGCGTGTCCATCTTGTCAGCAATCGCCAGCGCGCAGGCAATCGGGTTCGACGGCAGTTCATCACCGGCGAAGCGCGGCTGATACTGCTCGTTCAACGCAACGGCAACATCTTCCGCTTCGCCGTCGTGACGCGCATAGTGCATGCCCATCACGCCCTGGGTGTCGGTAAATTCAAACACCATGTTAGTCATCAGATCGCACTTGGAGAGCAAGCCAGCGCGGGTAGCATGATTGACGTCAGCGCCAATCTGCCCGGCGATCCAGCCCGCCAGTGCCTGAATGCGGTCGGTCTTGTCGCGCAGCGTGCCCAGTTGCTGCTGGAACAGCACGGTTTGCAGGCGCGGCAGATGATCCTCAAGACGTTTTTTGCGGTCGGTATTGAAGAAGAACTCGGCATCCGCCAGACGCGGGCGCACCACTTTCTCGTTACCGGAGATAATCTGCTGCGGATCTTTCGACTCGATGTTGGCAACGAAGATAAAGTTCGGCAGCAGTTTGCCGTCGTTACCGTAAACCGGGAAGTACTTCTGGTCGCCTTTCATGGTGTAGACCAGCGCTTCCGCCGGAACCGCGAGGAATTTCTCTTCGAACTTCGCCGTCAGCACTACCGGCCATTCCACCAGCGAAGTGACCTCTTCCAGCAGGCTGTCGCTCAGATCGGCATTACCGCCGATTTTGCGCGCCGCTTCTTCCGCATCCGCTTTGATTTTGGCTTTACGCGCATCGTAATCGGCGATCACTTTGCCGCGCTCAAGCAGAATTTGCGGATACTGATCGGCATTATCGATAGTGAATTCCGGCTCGCCCATAAAGCGATGGCCGCGGATCACGCGATCGGAATTGATGCCCAGAATCGTCGCCGGAACAACGGTGTCGCCCAGCAGCAGCGTAACGGTGTGCACCGGACGCACAAACGTTACTTCCGACGCACCCCAGCGCATCAGTTTCGGGATTGGCAGCTTAGCAAGCGAGGTGGCAACCATGTTCGGCAGCAGCGTTTCGACGCTTTCGCCTTTCACATGGGCGCGATAGAGCAGCCACTCGCCTTTGTCGGTGGTCAGACGCTCGGCCTGATCGACAGTAATACCGCAACCACGCGCCCAGCCTTCTGCGGCTTTGCTTGGTTTGCCTTCAGCATCAAACGCCTGCGCAATCGCCGGGCCGCGTTTTTCAACTTCGCGATCCGCTTGCGATGCGGCAAGTTTTGCCACTTTCAGCGCCAGACGGCGCGGCGCGGCAAACCACTGTACGTCACCGTGAGCCAGGCCCGCGGCATCCAGTTCAGCGGTAAAGTTGGCAGCGAAGGACTCGGCCAGGCTGCGCAGTGCTTTTGGTGGCAGCTCTTCGGTGCCGATTTCCACCAGGAATGTTTTCTCAGACATGGCCGCCTCTTATTTATTTCTGTTGCACATCGGGAAGCCAAGGGCTTCACGGGAAGCGTAATACGCTTCAGCGACTGCTTTGGTCAGCGTACGGATACGCAGGATATAGCGCTGACGTTCCGTTACGGAGATGGCTTTACGCGCATCCAGCAGGTTGAAGCTATGGGCGGCTTTCAGAATGCGTTCATACGCAGGCAGCGGCAGCGGGTTTTCCAGCGCCAGCAGCTTCTGCGCTTCTTTTTCATACTGCTCGAAGCAGCTGAACAGGAAGTCCACGTCTGCGTATTCAAAGTTGTAAGTGGACTGCTCCACTTCGTTCTGATGGAAGACGTCGCCGTAAGTGGTTTTACCCAGCGGGCCGTCGCTCCAGACCAGGTCGTAAACGCTGTCTACGCCCTGAATGTACATCGCCAGACGTTCCAGACCGTAAGTGATCTCGCCGGTAACCGGTTTGCACTCCAGACCGCCCACCTGCTGGAAGTAAGTGAACTGCGTCACTTCCATGCCGTTCAGCCAGACTTCCCAGCCGAGCCCCCAGGCGCCCAGCGTCGGGTTTTCCCAGTTATCTTCCACGAAACGAATATCGTGAATCGTCGGATCCATACCCAGCTCTTTCAGTGACCCGAGGTACAGCTCCTGAATGTTATCCGGGGAGGGTTTAATCACCACCTGGAACTGGTAATAGTGCTGTAAGCGGTTCGGGTTTTCGCCATAACGGCCATCGGTCGGGCGGCGGGATGGCTGGACATAGGCAGTCGCCATCGGTTCTGGCCCCAGCGCGCGCAGACTGGTCATCGGGTGGGAGGTGCCGGCGCCAACTTCCATGTCCAGAGGTTGAACGATGGTGCAGCCCTGACGGGCCCAATAATCCTGTAAGGTCAGGATCAGACCCTGAAAGGTCCTGGTATCAAACTTTTGCATATTCTTTCGTGCTGGATACGTGTGGATTTAAAGGAAGCGACCAGTATACCCGCTGGCTGCAAGATATACAGTATGAAACCGAGGTGTTTAAGGAAAATTGGGAAATTCACACGGCCGCGGGCCGCGTTCTGGACGCTTAGCGCATCGAAAGATGTAGAAACTGGCCTTCTGCGTCAAAAGCGCAGACAAACGCCTCGCTACGGGGGGTCATACCGCGCATTTCGTAGCTGCCGCGAAACTGTTCAAAACCGGTAACGGCAATTTTTTGCGCGGCGGTATTGTAGCGATGCGCGGCGTTTTGCCGGCATAACTGCTCCATATCGAGGGAGTGAACCGGGTCCGGTCTGGCGTTTTGCGCGCGCTGCACGGGCGTGCCCGGCGCGGCGCTGCATCCTGCCACTAACAGCAGCAACATTGGTACAAGAGATTTCATCATTTTTATCACTGCTCTGTTCGCTGGCTGTTATTTTTAAAGGGTAAGAGCACTAGTTTTGCAAATCTGTGGAAAACTGCACAAGCGGATGCGGAAAAACTCAGAATTATCCAGAGCGTCAGGTGGATAAATGGCAGGTCAGAGGATATTTAACGTTAAAACAGAGGAACTGATGCAGTCGAAAATTTACTGGATAGATAATCTGCGAGGGATAGCCTGTTTGATGGTGGTGATGATCCATACCACCACCTGGTACATCACCAACCCGGCCAGCATTACCACTTTCGACTGGAATGTCGCGAATCTGCTGAATTCCGCCTCCCGCGTCAGCGTGCCGCTGTTTTTTATGATTTCGGGTTATCTCTTTTTTGGCGAACGCAGCGCGCAGCCGCGTCATTTCCTGCGCATCGCGCTGTGTCTGGTGTTTTACAGCCTTATCGCCCTGCTCTATATCATGCTGTTTACCTCGATTAACAGCGAGTTATCTCTGCGCTACTTGCTGCAAAAACCGGTGTTCTACCATCTGTGGTTTTTCTTTGCGATTATCGTTATCTACCTGGTTTCGCCGTTGATTCAGGTGAAAGCGCTCAGCGGCAAAATGCTGCTGGCGCTGGTCATAGTGATTGGCATCGTGGCTAACCCAAATACGGTGTCGCAGAAGATCGGCCATTTTGAATGGTTACCCATCAACCTCTACATCAGTGGCGACACGTTTTACTACATCCTTTACGGCATGCTGGGGCGGGCGATCGGCATGATGGAGACGCAAAGACGGCAGCTCACGCTTTTCAGCGCGGCGATATTTTTGCTGGCGATCTGGGGAATTTCGCGCGGTACGCTGCACGAGCTGAAGTGGCGTGGCAACTTTGCCGACACCTGGTATCTCTACTGCGGTCCGCTGGTGTTCCTCTGCGCCATCGCGCTGTTCACGCTGGTTAAAAATACGCTGAACGATCGCACGCTGCCTGGCCTGGCGCTGATTTCGCGCCACTCGCTGGGGATTTATGGTTTCCATGCGCTCATTATCCATGCGCTGCGCACGCGTGGCGTGGAGCTGCGCAACTGGCCGCTACTCGATATCGTGTGGATTTTTGTCGCCACGCTGCTGGCAAGCCTGGCGCTGTCGATGCTGGTTCAGCGCCTCGACCGATGGCGTTTCGTTAGCTAGCCGTTCGCGCCCGCGCCCGGTGCAACTGGCGCGGCGAAGAGAACCCGGCGGCCAGCGCCGCCTGCTCCGCGCCGTGCCCCTGCAACAAGCACTGCTCGGCAATCACCAGGCGTAACTGTTCAAGGTAGTCGCGCACGCTGATACCCAGATGTTGCTGGAAAAGACGCGTCAAATGCCGCGGGCTGACGTGCGCACATTCGGCGATTTCCGCCAATTGCCACGCTTTTTGCGGCTCGGCGGTGAGCGCATCCTGCGCCCGATGCACTGCCGGATGCAGATGATTGCGGTAACGCAGCCACGGCGAAATCTGCGGATCGTCGCCGGAACGGCGGAACCAGACCACCATCTCACGCGCCACCGCCAGCGCCGTTTCCGGCCCCCGCAGGCTGTTGATCAAATGTAAGGCCAGATCGATGCCGGAGGTGATGCCCGCGCTGGTCCAGATGCCGCGATCTTCAATAAAGATACGGTTCTCTTTCACCTGCGCCGTCGGCGCTGCCGCTTTTAAACGCGCAATCACATCATGATGCGTGGTGCACTGCACGCCGCTCAACAACCCGGCTTTCGCCGCCAGCACAGCGCCCGAACAGACGCACATCAGAGTAATGCTCTGATTGTGGATCTGCGGTTGCAGGCGCATCAGCCAGTGCAGTACGAGACTGGCCTGCGGCGTGTTGAAAAACTTCGCCGAATCGCTGACGCCGGGCAACACCAGCAAACTGCCTGCCGGCAATGTTTCCGGCAGCGGCGAGATGTTGCCCATATTCAGGCCAATCGATGTGGGCACTTCGGCGTCTGGCCCGATGTAATGCAGGCGGAAAGCATCCTGTGCCAGCACGAATGTTTCCGCCGGGCCGGCCATATCCAGCGCCAGCACTCCCGGCAACATCACAAACCAGACATCTGTCGTCATTAGCGTTCCAGAATTTCGTGGACGGTTTTAATCGTGGCGAAGCGGCCTTCCAGCACCGTTTCAGTGCGATGGCGCAACGCATCGCAATCCAGCGTAATCCCTTTATGCGTCATCGGGAAGGTCAGCGTCGCTTCGCTGGCAAACGTCACACGATAACCCAAATCCGACGCCACGCGCGCCGTGGTTTCGCAGCACTGTTCAGTGCGGATACCGCAGATAATCAGGTGGTTGATATCACGCGCGCGCAGCCAGTGATCCAGGCCGGTATCGGTAAAGGCATTGTGCACATGCTTATAAAAGGTCACGGCCGGTTGATGCGTCAGAAAAGGCATCGGCGCAACAAAACCACTTTCCAGCGAGAAGGGGCCGCTGTCTGCAACGTGAAAGATATCGACAACCGGAATGCCGCGCGCTTCACAGCCGGAAATCAGAGCAGAAATGGCCTGCTGAAAGGCAGGAAAATCCTTCTCCTGCCAGTATTCACGATGAAAGAAAGATTGTTGTGTATCGATATTGATAAGGGCGGTACGTGACATTTCAGGACTCCTTGCTCAGTGGGGATAACGCTATTCTGGCAAGGAGTGTTACGTCTGCTAAGACCAAAAAAGGACAACCTCAGGGTGATTCCGGCCCACTGAAGAAAGTGAGCCGGAACGGTCAGGACATCAGCGGCAACAGTTGCTGATAGATGCGCCGGAACGTCTCGCGACGCGAAGCGTACCCATCATGACGTTCGGCGTTCGGCAGGTGTTGTTGTTCAATGGGAAGCTGCGGTAGCAGCGTTGCCAGCGGAACATCCGGGTTCACCGCGACCTGCGCCAGCCGCGCCGCGCCCAGCGCCGGGCCAACATCGCCGCCGGTACGGTAATCGAGTTGCAGGCCGCTGATATCCGCCAGCATTTGCCGCCACCAGGCGCTGCGCGCGCCGCCGCCGATAAGCGTAATACTCTTCGGCGTCACGCCGCAGGCATGCACCACATCCATACCATCCGCCAGCGCATAACCCACGCCTTCCAGCACCGCGCGCGCCAGTTCGCCCTGCCCGTGCTGATGCGTCAGGCCAAAGAAAACGCCTTTCGCCTGCGGGTTGTTGTGCGGCGTGCGTTCGCCGGAAAGGTAGGGCAGAAACCAGAGATCGCCCGCCTTGTCGTCCGCCTGTTCCGCCGCGTGGATCAACGCGGGCACCGATTCCAGCCCCGTCAGCCTTGCTGCCCAGTCCAGGCAGGAGGCGGCGCTAAGCATCACCGACATCAGGTGCCAGCGCCCGGGCAGCGCGTGGCAAAAGCTATGTACTGCGCTCTCCGGCTTGCTCAGAAACCCTTCGCTGACCGCGAAATAAACGCCGGACGTCCCCAGCGAGAGCATCGCCTGCCCGGCATCGGCCATACCCACGCCCACAGCGCCCGCCGCATTGTCACCGCCGCCCGCCACCACCGGAACAACGGGCATCGACCAGCGTCGTGCCACCTCCGGCAGCAGTTCGCCGGTTATTTCGCTGCCTTCAAACAGCGCAGGCATATGTGCGCGAGTGAGCGAGCAGGCCGCCAGCATCTCATCGCTCCAGTCGCGCTTCGCGACATCCAGCCACATAGTGCCCGCAGCATCCGACATATCGCTGGCAAAAACGCCGGACATTTTCAGACGCAGGTAATCTTTGGGCAGCAATACTTTCGCGACTCTGGCGAAGACGTCCGGCTCGTGGCGCTGAACCCACAGCAGCTTCGGCGCGGTAAAACCGGGCATCATCAGATTGCCGGTAATGGCGCGGGAATTTTTCACCTGCGCTTCCAGCAGCTTGCACTCTTCGCCGCAGCGGCCGTCATTCCACAAAATAGCCGGGCGAAGCACACGGTTTTCGTTATCCAGCAGCGTGGCGCCGTGCATCTGCCCGGCAAGCCCGATGGCCTTCACCTGCTGTAGCGAATGCGCGGCGGCCAGCGCCTGAATTGCACGATCCGTTGCCTGCCACCACTGTTCAGGATCCTGCTCGGACCATAATGGCTGCGGGCGCGATACGCTGAGTTTTTCCGTATGAGAGGCCAGCACATCCCCCTGCTCACCGAGCAGAATAGCCTTCACGCCTGAGGTGCCGAGATCGATCCCGATATACATAGTGACCACTCCTGTTGATGTGCGCCGCGTTGCCCGCGGCGCGACACCGGTTACTTGTCGAAGAGGTAATGATTGACCAGATTTTCCAGTTGTTCCTGATGGCCGCTCTGATGGCGCGGCGCCAGGTTCTGCTGCTCAGCGTACTTCGCCAGCTCCGACAGGCTAAGCTGCCCCTGCAAAATTTGCTGGCCCAGCTCACCATTCCAGCCTGCGTAGCGCTTCGCAACGCGTTTATCCAGCTCGCCATCTTGCACCATGCGAGCGGCCACTTTCAGCGCCAGCGCCATGGTATCCATTGCGCCGATATGTCCGTAGAAGAGGTCATATTTATCGGTGCTCTGGCGACGCACTTTGGCGTCAAAGTTCAGCCCACCGGTAGTGAAGCCGCCAGCTTTGAGAATTTCGTACATCACCAGCGCATTCTCTTCCACGCTGTTCGGGAACTGATCGGTATCCCAGCCGAGCTGCGGGTCGCCGCGGTTCGCGTCCACCGAACCGAACAGCCCCAGCGCAATGGCGGTGGCGATTTCGTGATGGAAAGAGTGGCCCGCCAGCGTGGCGTGGTTGGCTTCGATATTGAGTTTGATCTCTTTCTCCAAACCAAACTGCTTCAGGAAGCCATACACCGTGGCTGCGTCATAATCGTATTGATGCTTGGTCGGCTCCTGCGGTTTTGGTTCGATAAGCAGCGTACCGTGAAAACCAATTTTGTGTTTGTGCTCAACCACCATATGCATAAAGCGGCCGATTTGTTCACGCTCCTGGCGCAAATCGGTATTCAGCAGGGTTTCATACCCTTCACGCCCGCCCCACAGCACATAGTTTTCGCCGCCGAGCTTATGGGTGGCGTTCATCGCCGTCACCACCTGCGTGGCGGCCCAACTGAAGACTTCCGGATCGGGATTGGTCGCCGCGCCTGCACCATAGCGCGGGTTGGTAAAGCAGTTCGCCGTGCCCCACAGCAGCTTCACGCCGCTCTGCTGCTGTTTTTCAGCCAGCACATCCACCATCTGCGCAAAGTTGTTGAGGTACTCTTTCAGCGATGCGCCTTCAGGAGAGACATCGACGTCATGGAAGCAGTAATAGGGGACGTTCAGCTTATGGAAAAACTCAAAGGCGACATCAGCTTTGCGTTTCGCCTGTTCCATGGCCTCACCGGGGTGTTGCCACGGGCGATCGAAAGAGCCCACACCGAACATATCCGCGCCATTCCAGCAGAAAGTGTGCCAGTAGCAGGCGGCAAAACGCAGGTGATCCTCCATGCGCTTACCGAGCACTAGCTCATCCGGATTGTAATGACGAAACGCTAAAGGATTCGTGGTTTTTGGGCCTTCATAACGAACCCGATCCAGCTGATCGAAATAAGCTTGCATAATGAGCTCCATTGGCGAGTGAACAATTCTGAAGTAATACTGGATTCTCTCTCTGGCTTGCTCAATTACGTTATTTCACACCGCTATTAAGAGAATGCACAAACGTGCGCTGGCTCGCAAAATAACGCCGATAATTGTTGCGTGTCGCCTTCCTCTTTTTTATGCAAAATCGGTTTTGCTTTTTTTAAAATAAGATCGCGGTCATAAATCAGCAAATAAACCAAAAAACGTAATGCGTGGATAAAAATCAGTAATTGCTAACTTAACGTTCCGTGTTAAAAATTTGCTCGTCCAAAGCAGTGCATGTTTCTTTTATCTCGCTCATCACCCTACGAAAGGTATTACTATTATGAAGATAAAGAACCTTTGCCTTACACTCTGCGCCTCCCTGATCCTTGCCAGCGCCGTTGGCCACGCCAAAGAAGTGAAGATTGGCATGGCGATTGACGATCTGCGCCTTGAACGTTGGCAAAAAGATCGCGATATTTTTGTCAAAAAAGCCGAATCGCTCGGCGCTAATGTGTTTGTTCAATCCGCCAACGGCAATGAAGAAACACAAATGTCGCAAATTGAAAATATGATAAACCGTGGCGTTGATGTACTGGTTATTATTCCTTACAACGGTCAGGTATTAAGTAACGTAATAAAAGAAGCCAAACAGGAAGGAATTAAAGTTCTGGCTTACGATCGCATGATTAATAATGCCGATATCGACTTCTATATTTCCTTCGACAACGAAAAAGTCGGGGAATTACAGGCGCAAAGCCTGGTCAAGAAAGTGCCGCAAGGGAATTACTTTTTAATGGGCGGCTCACCAGTGGATAATAACGCCAAGCTGTTCCGCGCCGGGCAGATGAAAGTTTTAAAACCGTATATCGATAGCGGAAAAATTAAAATTGTCGGCGATCAGTGGGTCGATGGCTGGCTGCCGGAAAATGCGCTGAAAATAATGGAAAACGCGCTCACTGCTAACAACAACAAAATCGATGCTGTCGTCGCTTCAAATGATGCCACCGCTGGCGGCGCAATCCAGGCGCTTAGCGCCCAGGGGCTGGCAGGGAAAGTCGCTATCTCCGGCCAGGATGCGGATCTCGCCGGGGTAAAACGGCTGATTAACGGCAGCCAGACAATGACCGTCTACAAGCCGATTACGCAGCTTGCCAACACGGCGGCGGAAATTGCCGTTGAACTGGGCAACGGCCAGCAGCCGAAAGCAGATACCACGCTCAACAACGGTCTGAAGGATGTGCCATCCCGCTTGCTGACGCCAATTGAGGTGACGAAAGACAATATCGACGCCACCGTCATCAAAGATGGTTTCCATCAGAAAAACCAGCTCTAGCACGTTCGGCGCGCCTCTTCATTGCGGGGCGCGCCCTCCGCCTCCTCTTTCAGGCGTTGTCAGACCAGCAAATGACGTGGAGCAGCTATGCCTTATTTACTCGAAATGAAAAACATCACCAAAGCCTTTGGTGCTGTGAAAGCCATTGATAATGTCAGCCTGCGACTGAATGCCGGCGAAGTGTTATCACTGTGCGGCGAGAATGGTTCCGGTAAATCAACACTGATGAAAGTCCTGTGCGGGATCTACCCGGCGGGCAGCTACGACGGGGAGATCGTGTTTGCCGGCGAAACCTTGCAGGCCAGCCATATCCGCGACACCGAACGTAAAGGTATCGCCATCATTCACCAGGAACTGGCGTTGGTGAAGCACCTGACGGTGCTGGAAAATATCTTCCTCGGTACGGAAATCACCCGTAACGGCGTGATGGATTACGACCTGATGACGCTGCGTTGCGAAAAGTTGCTTAAACAGGTGAGCCTGGCCATTTCGCCGGATACCCGGGTGGGCGATTTAGGGCTGGGGCAGCAGCAACTGGTGGAGATTGCCAAGGCGCTGAATAAACAGGTGCGGCTGCTTATTCTGGATGAGCCGACGGCCTCACTTACGGAGCAGGAAACCGCGGTGCTTCTGGATATCATCCGCGACCTGCGCAACCACGATATCGCCTGTATCTACATTTCCCACAAACTCAATGAAGTCAAAGCGATATCCGACGTGATTTGCGTCATTCGCGATGGCAAACATATCGGCACCCGCGATGCGACGGGCATGAGCGAAGATGACATCATCACCATGATGGTGGGTCGCGAGCTCACGGCGCTTTATCCCAGCGAGCCACATACTACCGGCACGGAGATCCTGCGCGTTGAACACCTGACCGCCTGGCACCCGGTTAATCGCCATATTAAACGCGTCAACGATGTCTCCTTCAGCCTGAAACGCGGCGAAATCCTCGGTATCGCCGGGTTAGTCGGCGCAGGCAGAACCGAAGCCGTGCAGTGCCTGTTCGGCGTGTGGCCTGGCCGCTGGGAGGGCGCGATTTACCTTGATGGCAAGCAGGTGGAGATCCACAACTGCCAGCAGGCCATTGCACATGGCATTGCGATGGTGCCGGAAGATCGCAAAAAAGACGGCATCGTGCCGGTTATGGCGGTGGGAAAAAATATTACCCTTGCGGCGCTGGATCAGTTTACCGGCGTGCTCAGCAGCCTGGACGATGCCGCAGAGCAGGCCTGCATTTTACAGTCTCTGCAGCGGCTGAAAGTGAAAACCTCATCGCCAGCGCTTGCCATCGGTCGTCTCAGCGGCGGCAATCAGCAAAAGGCGATTTTAGCCCGCTGCCTGCTGCTCAACCCGCGCATTTTAATCCTCGACGAACCGACGCGCGGTATTGATATCGGCGCGAAGTACGAAATCTACAAACTCATTAACCAACTGGTGCAGCAAGGGATTGCCGTCATCGTTATCTCATCCGAGCTGCCCGAAGTGCTGGGCTTAAGCGACCGGGTGCTGGTGATGCATGAAGGCAAGCTGAAAGCCGATCTTATCAATCGTAATCTGACCCAGGAGCAGGTTATGGAAGCGGCACTGAGGAGCGAACATCATGTCGAAAAGCAACCCGTCTGAAATGAAGCTATCCACGGTCTCACCGGGCCTATTTTCCGGTCTGAAATCCCTCAACTTACAGGTCTTTGTCATGATCGCTGCCATCGTGGTGATCATGCTGTTTTTCACCGGTATGACCGATGGTGCTTACCTGAGCGCGCGTAATATCTCTAACCTGCTACGCCAGACCGCCATCACTGGCATTCTGGCGGTCGGCATGGTGTTCGTCATTATTTCCGCTGAAATTGACCTCTCCGTTGGCTCAATGATGGGTCTGCTCGGCGGCGCAGCGGCGATTTTTGATGTCTGGCTCGGCTGGCCACTGCCGCTCACCGTGGCGGTAACGCTGGTGCTCGGTCTGTTGCTGGGTGCATGGAACGGCTGGTGGGTGGCCTATCGCAAGGTGCCGTCATTCATCGTCACTCTCGCCGGTATGTTGGCGTTTCGCGGCGTGTTAATCGGCATCACCAACGGCACCACGGTTTCTCCCACCAGCGCGGCGATGTCGCAAATCGGCCAGAGCTACCTGCCAGACGGTGTCGGTTTCGGCGTCGGCGTTCTGGGCATGGTGGTGTTTGTGCTCTGGCAATGGCGCGGACGGTTGCGCCGCCAATCGCTCGGCCTCACAACACCCGCCTCCACCAGCGCGATTGGTCGTCAGGCGCTTATCGCAGTGATTGTGCTGGGCGCTATCTGGCTGCTCAATGATTATCGCGGCGTTCCTACACCGGTGCTGCTGCTGGCGTTTCTGCTGCTGGCCGGGATGTTTATGGCTACGCGAACCGCGTTTGGCCGCCGGATTTACGCCATCGGCGGCAACCTGGAAGCCGCCCGGCTTTCCGGCATCAACGTTGAGCGTACCAAGCTGGCGGTATTTGCCATCAACGGTTTGATGGTGGCAATCGCCGGGTTAATCCTCAGCTCACGCCTCGGCGCGGGTTCGCCTTCGGCCGGGAATATCGCCGAGCTGGACGCCATTGCCGCCTGTGTCATTGGCGGCACCAGCCTCGCAGGCGGGATCGGTAGCGTTGCGGGTGCCGTAATGGGGGCGTTTATTATGGCTTCGCTGGATAACGGCATGAGCATGATGGATGTGCCCACCTTCTGGCAATACATCGTCAAAGGTGCGATTTTACTGCTGGCGGTGTGGATGGATTCCGCGACCAAACGCCGGGCCTGAAAGGAGTGAATACTGGCGCGATCACACTGCCGGATCTTTTTTATCCGGCGGTGTGCTGAATATGATAATCAGAACAGGTGGAAAGCCAGGAATCCCAGAGACATGTTTGAAAAACGCCATCGCATCACGCTGTTATTTAATGCGAATAAAGCCTATGACCGCCAGGTTGTCGAGGGCGTCGGCGAGTATTTGCAGGCGTCGCAATCCGAGTGGGACATCTTTATCGAGGAAGATTTCCGCGCGCGCATTGAAAATATTAAAGAGTGGGTTGGTGACGGTGTTATTGCCGATTACGACGACCCGGAAATAGAACAGGTACTGGCCGATGTTGACGTCCCGATCGTCGGCGTTGGCGGCTCCTATCACACGCCGGAAAGCTACCCTGCGGTCCATTACATCGCCACTGACAACCACGCGCTGGTTGAGAGCGCATTCCTGCATTTGAAAGAGAAAGGCGTACACCGTTTTGCCTTTTACGGCCTGCCCGCTTCCAGCGGTAAGCGCTGGGCTGCTGAACGTGAATATGCTTTTTGTCGGCTTGTCGCGCAGGAGAAATACCGCGGTGTGGTCTATCAGGGGCTGACTACCGCGCCGGAAAACTGGCAGCACGCACAGAACCGGCTCGCCGACTGGCTACAAACGCTACCGCCGCAAACCGGCATCATTGCCGTTACCGACGCCCGCGCCCGCCACGTACTGCAAGTGTGCGACCATCTGCATATTCCGGTGCCGGAAAAGCTGTGCGTCATTGGCATCGATAATGAGGAGCTGACCCGCTACCTCTCCCGCGTCGCGCTCTCTTCCGTGGCGCAGGGGACGCGGCAGATGGGCTATCAGGCGGCGAAATTACTGCATCGTCTGCTGGATAGCGAAACCCTGCCGCTTCAGCGGCTGCTGGTGCCGCCGGTGCGGGTGGTGGAACGTCGTTCGACTGATTACCGGTCGCTGAACGATCCGGCGGTCATCCAGGCGATGCACTACATCCGCAATCATGCCTGCAAGGGGATCAAGGTCGATCAGGTGCTGGATGCTGTCGGTATTTCGCGTTCCAATCTGGAGAAGCGCTTTAAAGAGGAAGTGGGGGAAACCATCCACGCGGTGATCCACGCGGAGAAACTGGAAAAAGCGCGCAGCCTGCTGATTTCAACGTCGCTCTCGATCAACGAGATTTCACAGATGTGCGGCTATCCGTCGCTGCAATATTTCTATTCCGTCTTTCGCAAAGAGTACGACAGCACGCCGAAAGACTACCGCGACCGCTACAGCGAAGTGCTGATATAACGCACAAAGAAAAACGCCTTCCACAGGGAAGGCGTTTTAGCAGCAAAAACAGTTACATGTGCGCGGCGATTAACTGCTGATTGTCCTGATACATGGCAAACAGGTAGTTGTTGTAACTCGCACCGCGGGTCGAGTAACCCTTCAGCTTATGAATCATGTTTGAAGCCGTCACTTCCTGATCGGCTTTGCGTAACTGCGCGCGGGATGTACGGAACGACGCATAAGCAGCATGCGTGTTCAGATTGGTGACGTAGGCGTCCACCGACTCCTGCAAGGATTCAAAGTGGGAATAGCCTTTCACCTTACCCGGGCCATTTTTACAGGCACCTTTGGCACACTTCATACCAAACAGATTGTTGTTGGTACGCGCCAGTTTGGAGGTGCCCCAGCCGCTTTCCGCCGCCGCCATGGTAGCGACCATGCTGTCAGGAATAATGTCCACGCGCTCCAGCAGCGTGTTCCAGGGGATACGGCGCGTATTCCCGGACCAGCTCACTTTGTAGCGTTTGGCAATATCCTTCAGGCGCGTGCGTTCGGCAGGCGACCATTGGCTGTCGTACTGTTTCTTTTGCAGCCAGTTACGCTCGGCGGTAATCGCTGAGTTTCTACTGGTGATATAAGGCATTACTGTCCGGAGAAACGCTTTTTTCCTTGGGGTTCCGGAAGGGTATTTTCGCAAATCAGGAAGTGAACTGCTATTTACACTATTGCGAGAATACTCTTGTTTACTGCTTGCCTGCTTCTTTACGTTTGCCTTAGTGACGTGGGCTTTGTGACTCGCTGTTTCTGTGTGCGTCTTTGCCAGCACCCCACCCGAAAATATAAGGGTGAAAAACATGAGTATCGTAGCCCCAGGTCGTCGCATGGGTATCGATATCATTAGGTCTCCTGGTCGGATATGAACATTCCAACACCTTCTTTTTTGCATAAATTTGAGAGCTGAATCTCAAATCATAGCAAAAATAGCGTACAAGAGCACGTACAGAAATAATCCAATTCCGAAACCATGTCACCAGGAAATTGTGCAGAAAATGGACAAAGAGTGATAAATGTGGTGGTTATCGCAAATCCGCGACGTTCTGTGTGGCTTATCACTCACCCGTTGTTCTCCTCCCTGGCGATAACGCGCGCAGGATGAGTCGGCCCTGTTTTCAGCGTGGCAAACTGAAAGAAACCGCCGTTAACGGGACATCAGATGAAACACGCCGCGCTTTCATTGCTCTTTATACCCTGCTTCGCCTTCGCCGACTGGTCCGCCAGCAGTTTTCCTGCCTTAACCAACGATGGCACCGGTCTGTGGCGCAGCCAGGCAACGCTGAAAAAAGGGGCTTACCCGCTCACGTTGCAGGAAGGCCAACAATGCTGGCAACCCGCTGAAGGGGTGAAGCTCAACCAGATGCTATCCCTGGTTCCTTGCACCGGCAGCGCGCCGCAGTGGCGTGTTTTCCGCGACGGCGATTACCAGTTGCAGCTTGATACCCGTTCCGGCACGCCCACTCTGTTGCTGAGCGTGAAAAGCGAGAATGCCGACACCCGCGCGAATGTGGCGCACCAGTGCCCGGTGCGCAGCGATAAGCCGCTGACGATAGACGTCGGCGCAACGTTCCCGGAAGGCAGCCAGGTGCGCGATTTCTACAGCCAGCAAATCACCACCGTCCGCAACGGCAAAATCACCCTTCAGCCTGCGGCGCAGAGTGACGGACTGCTGCTGTTAGAAAGCGCCGAAACCCATGGCCCCGCGCCCTTCCAGTGGCATAATGCCACCGTTTATTTTGTTTTAACCGACCGTTATGTGAATGGCGACCCGTCAAACGACAACAGCTACGGGCGGCACAAAGATGGTATGCAGGAGATCGGCACCTTCCACGGTGGCGATCTGAAAGGGCTAACCAGCAAGCTCGATTATTTGCAGCAACTGGGCGTAAACGCGTTATGGATAAGCTCGCCGCTGGAGCAGATCCACGGCTGGGTAGGCGGCGGCACGAAAGGTGATTTTCCCCATTACGCCTACCACGGCTACTACACGCAAGACTGGACGCGCCTGGATGCCAATATGGGCGGCGAAGAGGATTTACGCACACTGGTCGATGAAGCGCACCGACGCGGCATCCGCGTGTTGTTTGACGTGGTGATGAACCACACCGGTTACGCCACACTTGCGGATATGCAGACGTATCAGTTTGGCGCGCTTTATCTGAAAGAGGATGAACGGCGCAAAATCCTCGGCGAGCACTGGACAGACTGGAAGCCCGCCGCTGGCCAGACGTGGCACAGTTTCAATGATTACATCAACTTCAGCGATAAAACGGCGTGGCAAAACTGGTGGGGCAAAAACTGGATCCGCACCGATATCGGCGATTATGACAACCCCGGTTTTGACGATCTGACCATGTCGCTGGCGTTCTTGCCGGATCTGAAAACAGAATCGACCACGCCATCCGGCTTGCCCGTCTTCTACCAACATAAACCGGACACCCACGCGCGGGAGATTGCCGGTTACACGCCGCGCGATTATCTGACCCACTGGCTCAGCCAGTGGGTGCGCGATTATGGTATCGACGGTTTTCGCGTTGATACCGCCAAACACGTTGAACTGGCGGCCTGGCAGCAACTGAAAAACCAGGCGACAGAGGCGCTGGCCGAGTGGAAAAAAGCCAACCCGCAGAAGAAAATTGATGATGCGCCATTCTGGATGACCGGCGAATCCTGGGGCCACGGCGTCATGCGCAGCGCCTACTACGACCACGGTTTCGACGCGATGATCAATTTTGATTATCAGGAGCAGGCCGCCAGCGGCGTGCCATGCCTGGCGAATATGGACACCGTCTGGCAGCAAATGGCGGACAAGCTGCAAAGTTTTAACGCCCTGAGTTATCTCTCCTCGCACGATACCCGCCTGTTCCGCGAAGGCGGCCAGCAATCGGCAGAGCTGTTATTGCTTGCGCCAGGCGCGGTGCAGATCTTCTACGGTGATGAATCCGCACGTCCATTTGGCCCTACGGGATCCGATCCGCTGCAAGGCACGCGATCGGACATGAACTGGCAGGATCTTGACGGCAAAGCCGCGCAAAGCCTGCGCCACTGGCAAACGCTGGGCCAGTTCCGCGCGCGCCATCCGGCACTGGGTGCGGGAAAACAAACCACACTGACATTACCGCAAGGGTATGGGTTCGTTCGCGAGCAAGGAGAAGACAAAGTCATGGTTGTCTGGGCAGGTGCGGTCCCGCACTGAGTCATAAGGCAAATATCAGCATATTATGCTGATAAAAAATACAGAGTTAGTATAAACAGCGAAAATCGTCACGGCGCGGCAATTTGCACACTGCTCTGCGGAGCGTTATGGTTAGCCACTTTGAACAGTAGCGCGACAGAGCAGTAGCGATGACATTTTCACTTTTCGGCGACAAATTTACCCGCCATGCAGGCATTACGCGCCTGATGGAGGATCTCAACGACGGTTTACGCACCCCTGGCGCTATCATGCTCGGCGGCGGTAACCCGGCACAAATCCCGGCGATGACCGATTACTTCCATAACCTGCTTGCCGGGATGGTAGAAAACGGCAAAGCGATTGATGCGCTGTGCAATTATGACGGTCCGCAAGGCAAAACCGAGCTGCTGACGGCGCTGGCCGGGATGCTGCGTGAAGAGTTAGGTTGGGATATTGAACCGCAGAATATTGCACTGACAAATGGCAGCCAGAGCGCGTTTTTCTACTTGTTCAATCTGTTCGCAGGCCGCCGTGCCGATGGAAGTACCAGAAAAGTATTATTTCCGCTAGCGCCGGAGTACATCGGCTACGCGGATTCCGGGCTGGAAGAGGAGATGTTTGTCTCGGCGCGGCCCAATATTGAACTGCTGCCTGATGGCCAGTTTAAATACCATGTCGATTTCGAACATCTGCATATCGGCGAAGAGACCGGGATGATTTGCGTCTCGCGACCAACCAACCCTACCGGCAACGTGATCACCGACGAAGAGTTGATGAAACTCGATGTGCTGGCGAATCAGCACAACATTCCGCTGGTGATCGATAACGCTTACGGCGTGCCTTTCCCGGGCATCATCTTTAGCGAAGCGCGTCCGCTGTGGAACCCGAATATCATCCTGTGCATGAGCCTGTCGAAGCTGGGCCTGCCGGGCAGCCGCTGCGGAATTATCATTGCCAACGATAAAATCATCTCCGCCATTCGCAACATGAACGGCATCATCAGCCTTGCGCCTGGCGGTATCGGCCCGGCAATGATGTGCGAGATGATTAAGCGCCAGGATCTGCTGCGCCTCTCCGAAGAGGTGATCAAACCGTTCTATTACCAGCGGGTTCAGGAAACTCTCGCCATTCTGCGCCGCTACCTGCCCGAAGAGCGCTGCCTGATCCATAAACCGGAAGGGGCGATTTTCCTCTGGCTGTGGTTCAAGGATCTGCCCATCAGCACCGAATTGCTTTATCAGCGCCTGAAAAAACGCGGCGTGCTGATGGTGCCGGGTGATTACTTCTTCCCGGGGCTGGATAAACCCTGGCCGCACACACATCAGTGCATGCGCATGAACTATGTGCCGGAACCGGCGCTTATCGAAGCCGGGGTAAAAATTCTCGCCGAAGAGGTTGAAAAAGCCTGGCAAGAAAACAAGGCCTGAAAAGAGTTTAAAAAAGCCATCGTCAGGATGGCTTTTTTATGCCTGCCAGATAACCACACAAAGATTAATTTTAATTAGGCAGCGATTTGTTTTTACATGGGTATATTTCATAAATAAAAAGTGAAACATCTTTTCTGTTAATTAAAATCACTGTCAAGGATATATCCCTGCTTAATAAAATCTAAAAAAAGAAATCTTTATTAAGCGTGACTTAAGTTATAAATCAACATGTAATTTATTGATTTTAAATGACATACCAAATAGAAGCGCTGTCAATTTAGGAATATTCATATTTTTCATTATTTTGCAAAATATTAACGCGCCAACGTTGCCGGTCTATAAATGCGATTTACACTTAATTCATGCGCAGTCCGGCATTTTAATTGAGCGGAGTATCAGTATGGCAACTAATAACATTAGCCACCTCAGCACCATTGCAGCGGAAGCAGTGTTTCTGCCAATGCGTCCGGGCTACTGGCGAACGTCAATGCCACCCTGAATACGGTCAACCAGCAATTCCTCCAACACCAGGGGAAGCACCACCTCGAAGCCTCTCTGCGGTGTGAGCGGTGTCGTCGTCGGCCTATAAAAACCAACCCAGCAGTAAACCTTTTTGTGCCCCCGCAAGGGGGCACGTCTTCGCTGCAACACGTGTCATCGCCGTTCAGCGCGCTGATTGAAAAGGGATTGTGTGATGAAACGCTTATTGTGCCGCAGCCCGCTTCGCACTACGCCACTGGCGAACGCGCGCCGACACGCTGACGTAGAACTTTAACGACTTACGCTAGCTGGCTTCGCAGACGCCGCTCACGCAGCTGCGCCGGGTTCACACAGCTGAGCGCGCTGGTCGGGCAGGCTTCCACGCAGGCGGGTCCGGTTTCGCGGTGCTGGCACAGATCGCACTTCAATGCCTGTACGCGCTCCTCAATCCGCGTCACCTGCATCGCGCCAAACGGGCAGGCGATCATGCAGCTTTTACAGCCGATGCAGCGGGATTGTTCCACCAATACCGCGCCGTCGGTGCGATGAATCGCGCCAACCGGGCAGACATTCGCACAGGGCGCATCTTCGCAGTGATGGCAGGTCACTGCCGTGGAAAATGTACCGGTTTTAACCACCCGAATGCGGGCGGAAAAGGTGGAGGCCGAGAGGGTTGAGCAGTCCTGATTATCCTGGTGCGACACCACGCAGGCCACTTCGCAGGTGCGACAGCCAATGCATTTTGCCGAATCGGCGATAATAAAACGGTTCATTTTCCACTCCAGCAGGCGTTAAAAAAGCCAAGAGTGCCGAAAGTGTCGCTGCCGCGCTTTGATCGCAGAGGGGAAAGGCACCAGATTTGTCATTTGCATGAACATTTCTGGCGCTCTGCCTGGAGCTTATTCCTTCAGGAAAAGGGCTTTATCGCGCAGGATATGGTCATTGCCGCGTCGGCGGGTAAAACCAATGCGGTCAAAATATTCCAGAATCTGAATCGCCAGTTTGCGTCCCACGTTCAGCGTATCGCGGAAATCGGCGGCGCTGGTGGAACCGCGCGCCTGATCCAGATCGCGGATCATGCTGGCGAAAGTGACTATCCGATCGTTACGGTAATAACGATCTTTCACGATCGCCGTAATGAGCCCCTGCTGAGCAGCCTGTCGCAGCACGCCGCGCATCACCTGTTCGTCGCTTGCGGTTTCGCGCGCCAGATCGCGCACCCACCACGGTTCATCACCAAACAGTGGCGCTACTTTTTGCCACAGATGCTCCTGTTCATCGCTGAAGCCGGTTTTGTGATCCGGCAGATGCAGCCAGCCATGATGGCTGTGAATGTCGCCCGCCTCGCGCATCTGTTCGATAAGCGTGAGCACCAGCCCCTCATCTTCTATCGGCAATGCCATGCGCCGCAGACGCTCGCGCCCGGGGCCTGGCTCTTCGCGGTGCTGTTCATGGTAGATTGCCAGCGTATCCAGCAGTTTACGCTGCCAGCGCGCCGCCACCGGCGCATTCAACAGGTTATTGCCAGCACGAATAAAACCGGGGTTATCCAGCAGCGCTTCCAGCCCGCGCGCGCTGAGCTGCCGCGCCCAGCCAAACGCCGTCAGATCAACGGCACCGCGCGATAAATGCGCCAGCAGCGCCTGCGCATCATCGCCCGCCTGCGACAGCTCCGCGATCCATTGCAGATACTCGGTTTTACGTTTGCCGCGGCGCGGTGAGTTGAGTGTTACCACCCGCGCTCCGGCCAGCGTACTGCGTGCAGAGATATCACGCAGTACCAGCCGATCGTTATCGGCCAGCCACAGCGGCGTATCCAGCACCAGCTCGGCGAGACCATTTTCCAGCAGCGAAACGCGGCCGGTAACATGGCTGGCGGCATGGTGGATATGCACCGGCTGCCACTGGGTCAGCGACGTGTGCGTTTGCAGCGCGACAATCACCCGCTCCGTTGGCTCCGGCGGTTGCTGTGACAGCAACCAGTCACCGCGGCTGAGCGCCTCTTTTTCCGCGTCCCCGGCAATGTTGAGCGCAATACGCTGCCCGGCATGAGCATGATCGACTGGCTGGTTCTGCGCATGCAGACCGCGCACGCGCATCGGTGTACTCACCCCGGTCAGCCACAACGTATCGCCCACGCGCACATCGCCAGAGAGCGCCGTACCGGTCACCACCAGCCCGGCGCCTTTGACGGTAAACGCGCGATCCAGCGCCAGGCGAAAACGTTGATTTTCCGGGTGCGCGCGCTCTGGCAACTGCAACAGATGCGCACGTAATTCAGCGATGCCACGCATCTCTGTTGCGGCGGTGACAAACATAGTCGCCTGCGGATAACCAAAGGTTTTCAGCGTTTCTTGTACTTCTGCGCGCACCTGCTCAATTCGCGCGTCATCCACGCGATCGGCTTTCGTTAGCGCCACAGTCAACGCCGGGTTACCGGTGAGCTGCAAAATGGCCAGATGCTCGCGGGTCTGCGCCATCACGCCATCATCGCAGGCGACCACCAGCAGCGCATGATCGATGCCGCCGACGCCCGCCAGCATATTCGAGAGGAATTTTTCATGCCCTGGCACATCAATAAACCCCGGTACGCGCCCATCCGGCTGCGGCCAGTAGGCGTAGCCCAGATCGATAGTCATGCCGCGTTTTTTCTCTTCCGGCAAACGATCGGCATTTACGCCGGTTAGCGCCTCAATCAGAGTCGTTTTGCCGTGGTCAACATGCCCGGCAGTGGCAATAATCATTTCAGCAACATCTCCAGCAAGCGGGATTCATCATCAAGACAGCGGCAGTCCAGCCACAGGCGACCATCGTAAATGCGGCCAATCACCGGCTGCGGTAACGCCCGCCACTGCGCCGCCAGCGCTTCCAGCCGACGCCCGCTACCGTCGCGCGGCGTAAAGGTCACGGCGGCGCCAGGCAGGCGATCGACCGGCAAAGAGCCGCTGCCGATCTGTGACAGACAGGCTTCGACACGCAGGTCGAACTCGCTATAGCGCGCATTCAGCGCCGCGCACAGCCGCCGCGCCTGCTCGCGGATCTCCGGTTCCGGGCGCGTCAGATAACGCAGCGTCGGCAGGCTCTGCGGTAGCGTTTCCGGGTGCAGATAGAGACGCAGCGTAGCTTCCAGCGCCGCCAGCGTCATTTTGTCCGCCCGCAGCGCCCGTTTCAGAGGGTGCTGCTGCAACTGTGCAATCAGCGCTTTTTTACCAACGATAATGCCCGCCTGCGGGCCGCCGAGCAGCTTATCGCCGGAGAAGCTCACCAGGCTGACGCCTGCGGCGATCAGCGCCTGCGGCATCGGCTCTTTTGGCAGGCCGTAGCGGCTTAAATCCACCAGCGAGCCGCTACCCAAATCAACAATCACCGGCAGACCGGCCGCTTCGGCAAGCGTCACCAGCTCTGCTTCGTCCACCGCAGCGGTAAAACCGTCAATATGATAATTGCTGGTATGCACCTTCATCAGCAGCGCCGTGTTGTCGTTGATCGCCTGGCGGTAATCTTTGGCATGCGTGCGGTTAGTGGTTCCCACTTCATGCAGCACGCAGCCAGCCTGGCGCATCACGTCCGGAATGCGGAACGCGCCGCCAATCTCCACCAGCTCGCCGCGCGACACCACCACTTCACGCCCCGCCGCCGTGGCTGCCAGCATCAGCAACACGGCAGCAGCGTTGTTATTGACGATGCAGGCATCTTCCGCGCCGGTTAGCTGGCAGAGTAAATCCGCCAGCGCGCGATCGCGGTGACCACGTCCGGCGCCGTCGAGATCGTATTCCAGCGTCACCGCAGAACCCATGACCGCCGTAACGGCATCGACCGCTGCCTGCGGCTGCACCGCGCGGCCTAAGTTGGTATGCAGTACGGTGCCGCTCAGGTTGAACACCGGGCGCAGCGCGCTGGCGCTGCTCTGTTCCAGCCGGGTTTGCGTCTCGCGGGCCCAGGCATCGCACCAGTCGGGTAATGTCTGCTGCTGACGGATTTGCTCACGCGCTTCGTCCTGTAGCTGACGCAGCATCTGCGTTACGCGGCTGTGGCCGAAAAGGGTTAATAAAGTGGCGAACGCCTCGTCACGTAACAGGCGATCGGTCGATGGGATCTGGCTGTAAAGAGTTGTCATGAAAAGGCCTGGCTATGAGTTGCCCCCTCCCGTCAGGGGGATTGACGTGAGGGGATTGTACAGCGACTTTGCTCAGGCCGACACCATGCTTATCAGGCCCTTGGCGGCTCCGTACGGGCGAAACTTTCACGCTGGAAGAGGTTCTCGACCAGCTTCACCAGCAACGGGCGATTCACGCACCAGCCCGGCGAGACGTGGCGGAAGTTGAGATAGCTAATCGCGCAGGCGATGGCAATGGTCGCCAGGTTCAGCGTATCCACGCTGAGCGTTCCCTCTTGCAGGTAGCGTTCCAGCGTATCCAGCCCCTGCGAAACTTTCTCCCGCTGGCGCAGCAGCTCGCTTTCCGATTGCTGCTCAACCGGGCGCGCCAGTTCACGCACCGAGACCAGCGCAGCATCCATAATGCCGTCGGCCAGCGCTTCCAACTGGCGGATTTTCAGCGCAGCCACAGGCTCCGTCGGCAATAACGCCGGTGCGATAGCCAGTAATTCAATGTATTGCGCGATGATCGGCGAGTCGAACCAGACTTCGCCCTCATCCGTAATCAGCGCGGGGACCTTACCGAGCGGGTTGTATTGCGCCACGCCGTTGATCGCGTTGTAGGGCTGCTCGTTGATAAATTCAAAGGTGATGCCCTTTTCCAGCAGCATCACGGAGATTTTGCGGACAAAAGGGCTGGTGTAGCTGCCGATAAGTTTCATTTTTGGATCCTTTTTTGCCAACAAAAAGTTAATTATGTACTAGTCGTCGTAAATTGTTTCATCAACGTGAAAACTTCCGATACTAAATTAGCTTCGCCATCCTGCCTGAAAGGAAGTTACAGGTCGTCCTGATTGTAAAAAATACAGTTTGCTGGCGATCACACTCGGAAAACTCCTGGCACAAATATCTTGTGATTTAGATCACAAATAAATAACAAAGTCGCGCCAACCATTTGTGAACTTGATCACATTTAATCCCCATAGGCGTTCAGTTTTTATCCTTTGTTCTTTTTTTACACTGATTTTTTGTGATGAATATCACGATAAGTGGCGGGATATCCCCCACATTGATGTGATCAAGATCACATAAAAGGCCATCGTCTGGACAGTTACGCAATTCGGTGCGAGATTTCGCCTCACAGATAACCCAGGTCCGGCTACCTCTGCCGCCACGTTAACAACAAAACCTCGGGCTTCCGGCCTGTGCGATAGTAAACATAAGAAGGGGTGTTTTATGTCATCCGATATCAAGATCAAGGTGCAAAGCTTTGGTCGCTTTCTCAGCAATATGGTGATGCCCAACATCGGCGCGTTTATCGCGTGGGGTATCATTACCGCATTGTTTATTCCTACAGGGTGGTTACCAAACGAGACGCTGGCGAAACTCGTCGGCCCCATGATTACGTATTTGCTGCCGCTGCTCATCGGTTTCACCGGTGGTCGTCTGGTTGGCGGCGATCGCGGCGGCGTGGTGGGTGCTATCACCACAATGGGGGTTATCGTCGGTGCGGATATGCCGATGTTCCTCGGCGCGATGATTGCCGGCCCGCTGGGCGGCTACTGCATCAAGAAATTTGACGCCGCTGTAGACGGCAAGATCAAATCCGGTTTCGAAATGCTGGTGAATAACTTCTCCGCTGGCATCATCGGTATGATCCTCGCCATTCTGGCGTTCCTTGGCATCGGCCCGGCCGTTGAAGTGCTGTCCAAAGTATTGGCTGCGGGCGTTAACTTCATGGTTGTTCACGACATGCTGCCGCTGGCGTCCATCTTTGTTGAACCGGCGAAAATCCTGTTCCTCAATAACGCCATCAACCACGGTATCTTCTCGCCGCTGGGTATTCAGCAGTCTCATGAACTCGGCAAGTCCATCTTCTTCTTAATCGAAGCAAACCCGGGCCCGGGTATGGGCGTGCTGCTGGCGTATATGTTCTTCGGTCGCGGCAGCGCGAAACAGTCTGCGGGCGGCGCGGCAATCATCCACTTCCTGGGTGGTATCCACGAAATTTACTTCCCGTATGTGCTGATGAACCCGCGTCTGCTGCTGGCAGTGATCCTCGGCGGTATGACTGGCGTGTTCACGCTGAGCGTGCTGAACGGCGGTCTGGTTTCTCCGGCTTCTCCGGGTTCCATCCTGGCGGTGCTGGCGATGACGCCGAAAGGTGCCTACTTCGCTAACATCACGGCGATTCTGGCTGCGCTGGTCGTCTCTTTCGTGATCTCTTCTATCCTGCTGAAAACCAGCAAAGTGAAAGAAGAAGATGACGATATCGAAGCCGCTACCCGTCGCGTACAGGACATGAAAGCCGAGTCCAAAGGCGCAACTCCGCTGTCGGCTGGCGATGTCACCAACGACCTGAGCCACGTACGTAAAATCATCGTAGCCTGTGATGCCGGTATGGGTTCCAGCGCTATGGGCGCAGGCGTACTGCGTAAGAAAGTGCAGGATGCTGGCCTGACCAACATCTCGGTGACCAACAGCGCAATTAACAGCCTGCCGCCGGATGTCGACCTGGTTATTACGCACCGCGATCTGACCGAGCGTGCTATGCGTCAGGTACCGCAGGCGCAGCATATTTCGCTGACCAACTTCCTGGACAGCGGCCTGTACACCAGCCTGACTGAACGTCTGGTTGCCGCGCAGCGCCACACGGACAACGAAGTAAAGGTGACAACCAGCCTGAAAGACAGCTTTGATGAGACCAACAGCAATCTGTTTAAACTGGGCGCAGAGAACATCTTCCTTGGTCGCAGCGCGAACACCAAAGAAGAAGCGATTCGTTTTGCCGGTGAGCAACTGGTGAAAGGCGGCTATGTTGAGCCGGAATACGTGCAAGCGATGCTGGATCGTGAAAAACTGACCCCGACCTATCTGGGTGAGTCGATCGCCGTTCCGCACGGTACGGTGGAAGCCAAAGACCGCGTCCTGAAAACCGGCGTGGTGTTCTGCCAGTATCCGCAAGGTGTACGCTTCGGCGAAGAAGAAGATGACATTGCCCGCCTGGTCATCGGTATCGCCGCGCGTAACAACGAGCATATCCAGGTGATCACCAGCCTGACCAATGCACTGGATGATGAGACGGTCATTGAACGTCTGGCTCAGACTTCCAGCGTTGAAGAAGTGCTGGCGTTGCTGAACAAGTAATCCCCAAAGCCCGGTGGCAAAATGCTTACCGGGCTTTTGTTCTCTCCCTTCGGGGAGAGGGTCAGGGTGAGGAGAACAGTATGTGGTTCTTCACCCAGGCCCTCTCGGGTAAAACATTTATGAAGGTTAATTCTATGAAAGCATTACATTTTGGCGCAGGTAATATCGGACGTGGCTTCATCGGCAAACTGCTTGCCGACGCGGGGATTGAACTGACATTCGCCGATGTGAATCAGGTGGTGCTCGACGCCCTGAATGCCCGTCATAGCTATCAGGTTCACGTTGTGGGAGAAAAACAGCAGATTGATACCGTTTCCGGCGTCAACGCTGTCAGCAGCATCGGTGATGAAGTGATTGACCTGATAGCGCACGTCGACCTGGTTACCACTGCCGTGGGACCGGTTGTTCTGGAGCGTATCGCTCCGGCGATTGCCAAAGGTCTGGCGAAGCGCAAAGCGCAGGGCATCAACACGCCGCTGAACATCATTGCCTGTGAAAACATGGTACGCGGTACCACCCAACTGAAAGGCCATGTTATCGCCGCACTGGCCGATGCCGATAAAGCGTGGGTGGAAGAGCATGTCGGCTTTGTCGATTCGGCCGTTGACCGCATCGTTCCGCCAGCGGAATCCGCAACCAACGATCCACTGGAAGTGACCGTGGAAACCTTCAGCGAGTGGATTGTTGATAAAACCCAGTTCAAAGGCGCGCTGCCAGCCATTCCAGGCATGGAGTTAACTGATAACCTGATGGCATTTGTTGAGCGCAAGCTCTTCACGCTGAATACCGGGCATGCTATAACCGCGTACCTTGGAAAACAGACCGGCCATCAGACCATTCGTGATGCCATCCTTGACGACGCTATCCGCGCCGTGGTGAAGGGCGCAATGGAAGAGAGCGGCGCGGTACTGATCAAGCGTTATGGCTTCGATCCTGAAAAGCACGCGGCGTACATTCAGAAAATCCTCGGCCGTTTTGAAAACCCGTGGCTGAAAGACGATGTGGAACGCGTTGGCCGTCAGCCGCTGCGTAAACTGAGCGCCGGCGACCGTCTGATTAAACCGCTGCTCGGCACACTGGAGTACAACCTGCCGCACGCAAACCTGGTGAAAGGTATTGCCGCCGCGATGCACTACCGCAGCGAGCAGGATCCGCAGGCGCAGGAACTGGCCCAGCTTATCGAAGAGAAAGGCCCGCAGGCTGCGCTGGCGCAAATTTCCGGCCTGGATGCCAACAGCCCGGTCGTTACCGAAGCCATCGACGCATATAACGCAAAGGCATGATGCCGGTTTTGGCGCGGGAATCCCCGCGCCAGTTAACGAAATTGTCAGATATGCAGGCAATAATGGAACAAACGCAGGCTTTCGAAAACCGTGTACTCGAGCGTCTGAATGCGGGCAAAACCGTACGAAGCTTTTTGATTGCTGCCGTTGAACTGCTCAATGAAGCCGTCAATATTCTGGTGTTGCAGGTATTTCGCAAAGATGACTACGCGGTGAAATATGCTGTAGAGCCGCTGCTTGACGGAGATGGACCGCTGGGCAATTTATCCGTGCGGCTGAAGCTGATTTACGGCCTGGGCGTGATTTCCCGTGCGGAATATGAAGACGCGGAGCTCCTGATGGCGCTGCGTGAAGAGCTGAATCACGACGGTACGGAATACGCCTTTACCGACGATGAAATTCTCGGTCCGTTCGGCGAACTGCATTGCGTGGCCGCCCTGCCGCCAACCCCGCAATTTGATACCAGCGATGCCGATCTGTTCGCCATGCAGAAGCAGCGCTACCAGCAAGTGGTGCGCTCCACCATGGTGCTTTCATTGACTGAGCTCATCTCCCGCATCAGCTTAAAAAAGGCATTCCATAAGTAAGCGCCGCCGCAAATGTTGTATCCTTGCATTTTCCCCCAACAAAACTGAGCACCATGAAAGACGTTGAAAAGAACGAAATCAAGCGCCTGAGCGACCGCCTCGATGCGATTCACCACCAGCAGGCTGACCTCTCTTTAGTCGATGCGGCAGAAAAATACGCCGAACTGGAAAAAGAGAAAGCCACGCTGGAGACGGAAATTGCCCGCCTGCGCGAACAGCACAACCAGAAGCTGAGCAAAGAAGCGCAAAAGCTGCTGAAAATGCCGTTCAGCCGCGCCATCAGCAAAAAAGAGCAGGCCGATCTCGGTAAGCTGAAAAAAAGCGTTCGTGGGCTGGTGGTTGTGCACCCGATGACGGCGCTGGGCCGCGAAATGGGTCTCGACGTGATGACTGGCTTCGCCAACAGCGAATTCTAATCGGTATCGCCCTTGTCGCGTGTTGAGCGCGGGGGCGACCTGAATTGGCCCTACCAATTCCACTTTGATTCTCTCCCTGCTTCACAGTTCCATTAAATCCCTTCACATACCCATTGCTCAAATGCAACATTTGGATAACCATCCGTTATCACCAACCCTACACCATCGCATTGGCAGGACCACTTTTACAAAACGTGTGACGCAGCGTTAAGCACAGACTTACCGCGTACCGGCTTTGTTGTGGTTCTCGGGAGACACCTGCATGAGCCTCTGGCAACAGAATTACGACCCGGCCGGGAACCTCTGGCTATCGAGTCTGATCGCATCGCTACCGATCCTGTTTTTCTTTTTTGCTCTGATAAAACTCAAGCTCAAAGGCTATGTGGCCGCGAGCTGGACGGTCGCCATCGCTCTTGCGGTGGCGCTGCTGTTTTACCATATGCCCGTAGATCACGCCCTTGCTGCCGTGGTCTACGGCTTCTTCTATGGTCTGTGGCCGATTGCATGGATCATCGTGGCGGCGGTATTTGTCTACAAAATCTCGGTGAAAACCGGGCAGTTCGACATTATCCGCTCATCAATCCTCTCGATTACGCCCGACCAGCGCCTGCAAATGTTGATTGTTGGCTTCTCGTTTGGCGCGTTTCTCGAAGGGGCGGCCGGGTTCGGCGCGCCCGTGGCAATCACCGCCGCATTGCTGGTCGGGCTGGGCTTTAATCCGCTGTATGCCGCCGGTTTATGCCTGATTGTGAATACCGCGCCCGTGGCGTTTGGCGCGATGGGTATTCCGATTCTGGTCGCAGGCCAGGTCACCGGGCTGGAGAGCTTTGAGATCGGCCAGATGGTGGGCCGCCAGTTGCCGTTCCTGACCATTATCGTGCTGTTCTGGATCATGGCGATTATGGATGGCTGGCGCGGCGTGAAAGAGACCTGGCCTGCGGTGCTGGTGGCGGGCGGTTCGTTTGCTGTTGCCCAATATCTGAGCTCCAACTTTATCGGCCCGGAACTGCCGGATATCATTTCGTCGCTGGTTTCGCTGGTGTGCCTGACGCTGTTCCTGAAACGCTGGCGGCCGGTGCGTATCTTCCGCTTTGGCGATATGGGCGCGGCGCAGGTTGATCTCGATTTAAAACGCACGCATTACAGTGCCGGGCAAGTTCTGCGCGCCTGGTCGCCGTTCCTGTTCCTGACGGCAACCGTCACGCTGTGGAGCGTACCGCCATTCAAAGCGCTGTTTGCACCAGGTGGCGCGCTGTATGACTGGGTATTCAATATTTCTGTGCCGCATCTCGACAAGCTGGTTGCCCGCATGCCGCCGGTTGTCAGTGCCGCCACACCATATGCTGCGGTGTATAAATTCGACTGGTTCTCCGCCACCGGCACCGCCATTCTGTTCGCGGCGATCCTGTCGATTGTCTGGCTGCGCATGAAACCAAAAGAGGCGGTCAGTACCTTTGTCAGTACGCTGAAAGATCTGGCGCTACCGATTTACTCGATCGGTATGGTGCTGGCCTTCGCCTTTATCTCGAACTATTCCGGGCTGTCGTCAACGCTGGCGCTCGCGCTGGCACATACCGGCAGCGCCTTCACCTTCTTCTCACCGTTCCTCGGCTGGCTGGGGGTATTTCTCACCGGTTCCGACACGTCATCGAATGCGCTGTTTGCCGCGCTGCAAGCGACCGCCGCTCAGCAGATCGGCGTCTCGGATGTGCTGATGGTGGCGGCCAACACCACCGGCGGCGTCACCGGCAAAATGATCTCGCCGCAGTCGATCGCCATTGCCTGTGCGGCAGTCGGACTGGTTGGCAAAGAGTCGGATCTGTTCCGCTTTACCGTTAAACACAGCCTGATTTTCACCTGCATGGTGGGTGTGATCACCACACTTCAGGCTTATGTACTGACCTGGATGATCCCATGACGGTTTTACCCCGACGCCTGGCTGACGAGGTTGCAGACCGCGTTCGGGCGCTGATTGCTGAACAACAACTGGAAGCGGGCATGAAACTGCCCGCCGAACGCCAGCTGGCCGTACAGCTTGGGGTTTCGCGCAATTCGTTGCGTGAAGCCCTTGCGAAACTGGTCAGCGAAGGCGTGCTGCTGAGCCGTCGCGGCGGCGGTACTTTTGTACGCTGGCAGCACGATACCTGGTCAGAACAGAATATTGTTCAGCCGCTGAAAACGCTGCTCAACGACGACCCCGATTACAGCTTTGATATCCTCGAAGCCCGTCACGCCATTGAAGCCAGTACCGCCTGGCATGCCGCCATGCGCGCCACCGAAGCGGATAAAGAGAAGATTGCCCTGTGTTTTGACGCCTCGCAGTCGGATGACCCGGATCTCGCGTCGCAGGCGGATGTGCGTTTCCATCTCGCCATTGCCGAAGCCTCGCATAACGTGGTGCTGCTGCAAACCATGCGCGGCTTCTTCGACCTGCTGCAATCCTCAGTCAAGCAGAGCCGCCAGCGCATGTATCTCGTGCCGCCCGTTTTTGCCCGTCTGACCGAACAGCACCGCGCGGTGATGGACGCCATTTTCGCGGGCGATGCTGATGGCGCGCGTCAGGCGATGATGGCGCACCTCGGTTTTGTGCATACCACCATTCGACAATTTGATGAAGATCAGGCCCGCCAGGCGCGCATCACCCGCCTGCCCGACGAGCAGCATTCGCATTCAAGGGAGAAAAAAGCATGATTATTTCCGCAGCCAGCGACTATCGCGCAGCGGCAAAACGCATTTTGCCACCATTCCTGTTTCACTATATCGACGGTGGCGCGTATGCCGAATATACCCTGCGCCGCAACGTGGAAGATTTGTCACAGGTGGCGCTGCGCCAGCGGGTGTTGAAGGATATGTCCACGCTCAGCCTCGACACTACACTGTTCAATGAGAAGCTCAGTATGCCGGTGGCGCTGGGGCCGGTCGGGCTGTGCGGTATGTATGCCCGTCGTGGCGAAGTGCAGGCCGCAGGCGCTGCCGATGCGAAAGGCATTCCATTTACGCTCTCCACCGTTTCGGTGTGCCCGATTGAAGAAGTGGCGCCTACCATTAAACGCCCGATGTGGTTCCAGCTTTATGTGCTGCGCGATCGCGGTTTTATGCGTAACGCGCTGGAGCGGGCAAAAGCCGCAGGCTGCTCGACGCTGGTCTTCACCGTGGATATGCCGACGCCCGGCGCGCGCTACCGCGATGCCCACTCCGGAATGAGCGGCCCGAATGCCGCCCTGCGCCGCTATGTGCAATCGGTCTTGCATCCGCAATGGGCGTGGGATGTGGGGGTAAATGGCCGTCCGCATGATTTGGGCAATATTTCCGCCTATCTCGGTAAACCGACCGGGCTGGAAGACTATATTGGCTGGTTGGCGAAGAACTTCGATCCCTCCATTTCCTGGAAAGACCTGGAGTGGATCCGCGAATTCTGGGACGGCCCGATGGTGATCAAAGGGATCCTCGATCCGGAAGATGCCCGCGATGCGGTGCGTTTCGGCGCTGATGGCATTGTGGTTTCCAACCACGGTGGCCGTCAGCTCGACGGTGTGCTCTCTTCCGCCCGCGCATTACCGGCCATTGCCGATGCGGTAAAAGGCGATATCACTATTCTGGCTGACAGCGGTATTCGCAACGGTCTTGATGTCGTGCGTATGATTGCGCTCGGTGCTGATTCCGTGCTGCTGGGCCGCGCATATCTGTATGCGCTGGCAACGCATGGCCGCAAGGGCGTGGCGAACTTGCTGGATCTGATCGAGAAAGAGATGAAAGTGGCAATGACGCTGACCGGCGCAAAATCGATTCGCGAAATCAGCAAAGAATCGCTGGTGCAAACGCTCCAACAGCTACCCGCCGCGCTGGCGCCGCTGACGCATGGCGATGCGGCTTAGAGAGTGCTATCCTGCCCCCGCTATTAAGGGGGCAGTATGTTAAACATCGTATTATTTGAACCTGAAATCCCGCCCAATACGGGGAACATTATTCGCCTGTGCGCCAATACCGGTTTCAGCCTGCACATTATCGAACCGATGGGGTTTACCTGGGACGATAAACGCCTGCGCCGCGCAGGGCTGGATTATCATGAGTTCGCTGCCGTGAAGCGCCACGCGAATTACGCTGCGTTTGTTGAAGCTCAGCAGCCGCAGCGCCTGTTTGCGCTTACCACCAAAGGCACCCCTGCGCACAGCGCGGTCAGTTTTCAGGACGGGGATTATCTGATGTTTGGCCCGGAAACGCGCGGCCTGCCCGCAACAATCCTTGATGCGCTGCCGCCACAGCAAAAAATCCGTATTCCGATGATGCCGGACAGCCGCAGCATGAACCTGTCAAATGCTGTGTCCGTGGTGGTGTATGAAGCCTGGCGTCAGTTGGGCTATCCCGGCGCGGTGCTGCGTAGTTAACGCTTGTCGGGTGGCGCTACGCTTACCCGACCTACAAATTGGCGATGGCAGATTGAACACGGACAGCGCGGAAAAACCGGCACGTGCCCGTAGGCCGGATAAGGCGTCGCCGCCATCCGGCATCTTTCAGATGCCGTCGCCGTACTCGAACCCCTGGTTAATCCCATTAAAATGCTGATCCATATCCATCGACGGTTTATCGCTTTCGGGTTTGCCCACGATGCGCGCCGGGACACCGGCCGCCGTGGTGTGCGGCGGTACGGGTTGTAGCACCACCGAACCGGCACCGATTTTCGCGCCGCGCCCGACTTCAATATTACCGAGGATTTTGGCTCCGGCACCAATCATCACCCCTTCGCGGATCTTCGGATGGCGATCGCCGCTGGTTTTCCCGGTACCGCCGAGGGTGACCGACTGGAGAATCGAGACGTCGTCTTCAATGACGGCAGTTTCACCAACCACAATGCCGGTGGCGTGATCGAGCATAATACCGCGGCCGATTTTCGCCGCCGGGTGGATATCCACCTGGAAGCTCACCGATACCTGATTTTGCAGGAAAATTGCCAGCGCCTGGCGGCCCTGTGACCACAGCCAGTGACCAATGCGATAGGCCTGTAAGGCGTGAAAACCTTTCAGATAGAGCAGCGGCGTGGAGTATTTATCCACCGCCGGGTCGCGCGTGCGCACGGCCTGAATATCGCAGGCGGCGGAAGCGATCATTTCCGGGTCGGCAGCGTAGGCTTCTTCCACCACTTCGCGGATGGCAATCGCCGGCATAATCGGCGACGCCAGTTTGTTCGCCAGCATATAACTCAGGGCGCTGCCCAGATTCTCGTGCTTGAGTAGCGTTGCATGATAAAAACTGGCCAGCATCGGCTCACACTCCGCCAGCGCCCGGGCTTCGGCTTTGATATTATTCCAGACCAGATCCAGTTCTTCACACGACATTGCTTACTCCAGGAATATCTGCGTTTCAATAAACAAAAGTATTCAGGATGCGTCGAAGCAGCAAGCCCGTGCGCCCTGGCGCTTATACAAGCAGCCGGGGGCACAGACTCAGCCAACAAAGAGGCAACAAGAAGAAGTGTATTTAGTGATTGCTGCGTTCGTCTTTGCGAGCACGACCCAATAGCGTCAATGCTGCCTCGCGCGCATTCTTTCCGCAATACAATACCTGATAAATTTCCTCGGTTATTGGCATTTCAACGCCAAACCGGTGCGCCAGCGCGCGAACTTCTTTGGTATTGCGATAACCTTCCACCACCTGGCCAATTTTGTCCTGTGCGCCTTGCACATCCATTCCCTGGCCAAGCATCATGCCGAAGCGGCGGTTACGCGACTGATTGTCGGTACAGGTCAGCACCAGATCGCCTAAACCCGCCATGCCCATAAAGGTGGACGGATCGGCCCCCAGCGCCGCGCCAAGACGCGACATTTCCGTCAGACCGCGAGTGATCAGCGCCGTACGGGCATTCGCGCCAAAACCAATGCCATCAGACATTCCCGCGCCGATCGCAATCACGTTTTTCACCGCGCCGCCGAGCTGCACGCCGATGAAATCCGGGTTGCTGTAAACACGGAAGCTTTTGCCGCAGTGGAGAAGCTGCTGAAGATCTTCAGAAAATTGCGGATCGGTAGAAGCCAGAGAGATAGCCGTCGGCAAACCTGCCGCCAGTTCTTTGGCAAATGTCGGACCGGAGATCACCGCCAGCGGGATCGCCGAACCTAAAACTTCACGCGCCACGTCCTGTAGCAGTCGTCCGGTTTCCGCTTCCAGACCTTTCGTCGCCCACACAATACGTGCATCATCGCGCATCAGCGGCTTTATTTGTGACAGCACATCGCCGAAAACATGGCTGGGTACGACCACCAGAATATTGCGGCTGGCGGCCAGCGCACGCGCAAGGTCGCTTTCTAATTGCAGCGAATCAGGAAAAGGCACATCGGGAAGAAATGCGGCATTGCAACGATCGTGTTGCAGGGTCGCAATATGTTTCGGGTCATGACCCCACAGCACAACCTGGTGGCCATTTCTTGCCAGTGTGATGGCAAGAGCGGTGCCGTAAGAGCCGGCACCGATCACAGTCATTGCAGCATTAAGTGCGTTCATCAGGCATCCTGATGTTGTTCAGCACCTTCGCCAGTCTGCTGTTGCAGGTAGTTCATGAACAGCGCATCAAAGTTAACCGGCGCAAGGTTCAGTTGCGGGAATGTACCGCGGGATACCAGACTGGTGATGCATTCGCGGGCATACGGGAACAGAATGTTCGGGCAGTATGCACCCAGGCAATGCGCCATCTGTGTTCCTTCGATACCCTCGATAGAGAAGATACCGCCCTGCTGCACTTCGCACAGGAAGCCGGTTTCTTCACCAAGAGAAGCCGTTACAGTAACGCGCAATACGACTTCATAAACGCCTTCAGCCAGCTGCGTGGAGGCCGTGTCGAGATCCAGTTTCACTTCCGGCTGCCACTCTTTCTGGAAGACGTGCGGTGCATTCGGCGCTTCGAAAGAGATATCTTTCGTATAAATACGCTGAATCTGGAAAGTCATTTCGGTGTTGTTTTGTTCAGACATGAGTGAATAACCCTTAAGTGTTGTAGTGCTTTAAAAGCATTAACGTAAAAGCGGATCCAGCCCGCCACGCGCATCCAGCGCATATAAATCGTCACAGCCGCCAATGTGCTGTGCATCAATAAAAATCTGCGGAACCGTTGTACGGCCACTACGTTGAATCATCTCTTCACGTTTTACCATGTCGCCATCGATCGGCAACTCAGCAAAAGCGACGCCTTTGCTGCTCAGCAGCGCTTTTGCACGGTGGCAAAACGGGCAGGTTGCTTTCGTGTAGATCTCAATATTGGCCATGACTTTAGTCTCCTGATCTCCCCTGCGAGCCGCAGCTCGCCGGAACAATTATTTACCGCGAACCAGTGGCAGATTCTCACCGATCCAGCCAGAGATGCCATCTTTCAGCACAAAGACTTTCTCGAAGCCCGCTTTCACCAGCTCATTTGCCGGCGCCTGCGCCTGCATGCCACTACCGTCAACAACGATAATTGGCGCGCTTTTGTGTTTCTCAAGCTCACCTACATTATTGGCTTTGATCTCGTTTGGCAGCAAATTAACTGAGCCTGCAATGTGCCCTTTTCGGAAATCATCACGCTGACGCAAATCCACAACGACAGCCTCTTCTTTGTTGATCAGGCGTGTGGCTTCGCCGCGAGAAATCACTTTTACTTTCGACGCCAGGCCTTTGAAAGTAGTGAATAATACAGCCCCGAATAACGCAATCCAGGCGATACACAGTATGGGGTTGCGGCTAATAAATTGCATAATTTCTTGCATCTGGGGTAACAGCTCCCGACTTAGTGATTAAAAAACCAGGAAAGGAGTATACCTGCGCAGTGTGGCAAATACAGCCAGCGAGCACGATGGAATGCATTTTCTGCGGCGTGTTACGAAAAAAAGAAAGAAACCCCCGTAAATCAGCCCGCCAGGCAGCCGCTTTCTTTGATCTTCTGCGGCTATTTTATCGATTCAGCTGTAGTAAAATTACGCAAAATTTTTTTGTCTTCTGAGCAAGAGGGTGTCGCAATGTCGGTTTCTAAAAAACCTATGGTACTGGTGATTCTGGATGGCTACGGCTATCGCGAAGACCAGCAGGATAACGCTATTTTCAACGCAAAGACCCCGGTAATGGACCAGTTGTGGGCAAAACGTCCGCACACCCTGATTGATGCGTCGGGCCTTGAAGTCGGTCTGCCGGATCGCCAGATGGGGAACTCCGAAGTTGGACACGTCAACCTCGGCGCCGGTCGCATTGTTTATCAGGATCTGACCCGTCTGGACGTTGAAATTAAAGAACGTACCTTCTTCAGCAACCCGGTGCTGAGCGGCGCGGTGGATAAAGCCGTGGCCGCCGGTAAAGCCGTGCACATCATGGGTCTGCTTTCCGCAGGCGGCGTGCACAGCCACGAAGATCATATTATGGCAATGGTAGAACTGGCCGCAGAGCGCGGCGCTGACAAAATCTACCTGCATGCGTTCCTCGACGGTCGCGATACGCCGCCGCGCAGCGCGGAATCTTCACTGAAAAAATTCGAAGACAAGTTTGCCGCGCTGGGCAAAGGCCGCGTCGCTTCAATCATCGGCCGTTACTACGCCATGGATCGCGACAATCGCTGGGATCGCGTAGAGCAGGCATATGATCTGATGACGCAAGCGAAAGGCGAGTTTACTGTCGACAGCGCTGTAGCTGGCCTGCAAGCGGCTTACGCCCGCGGTGAAAACGATGAATTCGTCAAAGCGACCGTGATCCGTGCTGCGGGTCAGGCTGATGCCGCGATGCAGGATGGCGATGCGCTGATTTTCATGAACTTCCGTGCTGACCGCGCGCGTGAAATTACCCGCGCTTTCGTCAATGCGGATTTCGACGGCTTCGCGCGTAAGAAAGTGGTTCACGTGGATTTCGTGATGCTGACGGAATATGCCGCAGACATCAAAACCGCCGTGGCGTATCCACCAGCCTCTCTCGCTAACACGCTTGGCGAGTGGATGGCGAAGCACAATAAAACGCAGTTGCGCATCTCTGAAACAGAAAAATATGCGCATGTAACCTTCTTCTTTAACGGCGGCGTTGAAGAGCCGTTCCCGGGCGAAGACCGGATTCTGATCAACTCGCCAAAAGTGGCGACTTACGATTTGCAGCCGGAAATGAGCTCCGCCGAGCTGACCGAAAAACTGGTTGCGGCAATCGCCAGCGGCAAATACGACACCATCATCTGTAACTACCCGAACGGCGATATGGTCGGTCATACCGGCGTATTCGATGCGGCAGTGGCTGCGGTTGAAGCGCTGGATCACTGTGTGGCAGAAGTGACCAAAGCGGTCGAATCTGTGGGCGGCCAATTGCTGATCACCGCCGATCACGGTAACGCAGAGCAGATGCGCGACCCGGCTACCGGCCAGGCGCATACCGCACACACCAACCTGCCGGTGCCGCTGATCTATGTTGGCGATAAGTCAGTGAAGGCTGTTGCAGGCGGAAAACTTTCCGATATTGCACCGACCATGCTGACGCTGATGGGCATGGAAATCCCGCAAGAGATGACTGGTAAGCCGCTGTTCATCGTGGAATAATCGCTCCCCATGAGGGGAAAGGCGATTTTTTCAATTACATGGGGCAGGTTCCGGCCCCTTCTTTGCGCCAGCGCACTCTGCGCTGGCGCATTGCTGTGCGCCGTTTCCGCCCATGCGGATGACCGCGACCAGCTCAAATCCATTCAGGCCGATATCGCCGAGAAAGAGCGCGCGGTACGCCAGCAACAGCAGCAACGCTCCGGCCTTCTTGCCCAGCTTAAAGCGCAGGAACAGGCTATTTCCGCCGCCGCCCGCCAGTTGCGGGAAACCCAGAACACACTTGCACAGCTCAACCGCCAAATCGATGAGATGAATGCCTCGATCGCCAAACTGGAACGCCAGCGCGCGGCGCAGGAACGCAACCTGGCTGCGCAACTTGATGCCGCGTTCCGCCAGGGGCCGCACACGGGCATTCAGTTGCTTTTAAGCGGTGAAGAGAGCCAGCGCGGCCAGCGTTTACAGGCTTACTTTGGCTATCTCAACAAGGCGCGCCAGGAAACGATCGCCCAGTTGAAGCAAACGCGTGAAGAAGTGGCGACGCAGAAAACCGAGCTGGAAGAGAAACAGAGCCAGCAACAAACCCTGCTTTATGAGCAAAAAGCGCAGCAGGCCAAGCTTGAACAAGCCCGTAATGAGCGGCAGAAAACCCTTTCCGGGCTGGAATCCTCCATCCAGGAGGGGCAACAGCAGCTCAGCGAGATGCGCGCCAACGAATCCCGCTTGCGTGATCGCTTAGCCCGTGCGGAAGCGGCAGCCAAAGCGCGCGCCGATCGCGAAGCGCGTGAAGCGCAGGCCGTGCGCGATCGTCAGAAAGAAGCCAGCAGCAAAGGCACCACCTACAAACCTACTGAAAGCGAACGTTCGCTGATGTCCCGTACCGGCGGGTTAGGTTCGCCTTCGGGCCAGGCTATCTGGCCGGTTCGCGGTCCGTTGCTGCATCGTTATGGCGAACAGTTGCAGGGTGAGCTACGGTGGAAAGGGATTGTTATCGGTGCGTCTGAAGGCAGCGAAGTTAAAGCGATCGCCGATGGACGCGTGATCCTGGCCGATTGGCTACAGGGTTACGGCCTGGTGGTGGTGGTTGAGCACGGTAAAGGCGATATGAGCCTCTACGGTTATAACCAGAGCGCCCTGGTCAGCGTCGGCACGCAGGTGCGCGCAGGCCAACCGATAGCCCTCGTAGGCAGCAGTGGCGGTCAGGGCCGGCCTTCACTCTATTTCGAAATTCGCCGTCAGGGTCAGGCGGTCAATCCACAGCCGTGGTTGGGAAGATAAGTTTTGCTTCAGTTTCGTCATCTTGTGCTTTCTCTCGCCGGTGCGCTGGTTTTCTCCGCGCCGGTTCTCGCCGGAAAACTGGCTATCGTTATCGACGACTTTGGTTACCGTCCTCAGACTGAAAATCAGGTGCTGGCGATGCCGCAGGCGGTTTCCGTTGCGGTGTTGCCCAACGCCACACATGCGCGGGAAATGGCGACCAAAGCCCACAACAGCGGCCATGAAGTGCTGATTCACCTGCCGATGGCGCCGCTCAGCAAACAACCGCTGGAGAAAGA
Organism: Kosakonia sacchari; assembly: GCA_900109485.1. Taxonomy (GTDB): domain Bacteria; phylum Pseudomonadota; class Gammaproteobacteria; order Enterobacterales; family Enterobacteriaceae; genus Kosakonia; species Kosakonia sacchari_B. Next base: position 324,380 of record FOAY01000004.1, read on the forward strand.
TACTCTGCGTCCGGAAATGAGCAGCGCGGAAATTGAACGTATTATCAGCGATGCCGTCAGCAAAGTGCCCTACGCCGTGGGGCTGAATAACCACATGGGCAGCGCCATGACGTCGAGCCTGTTCGGCATGCAGAAAGTAATGCAGGCGCTGGAGCGCTATAACCTCTACTTTCTCGACAGCATGACCATCGGCAACAGCCAGGCGATGCGCGCCGCGACGGGAACCGGCGTGAAGGTGTTGAAGCGCAAAGTGTTTCTCGACGATACGCAAAACGAAGGCGATATTCGTCGTCAGTTTAACCGCGCCGTTGAGCTGGCTCGCCGCAACGGTTCCGCTATTGCTATCGGTCATCCGCATCCGGCGACCGTCCGCGTCCTGCAACAGGCGCTGTCCAGCCTGCCTGCGGATATCACGCTGGTGCGCCCGAGCAGCCTGCTGAATGAACCGCAGATCGATACTTCTACGCCAAATACCACAGCGCCCGGCAGCATCACTCCGCCACCGCGTAACCCGTTCCGCGGCGTTAAACAGTGTAAAACGAAGCAAAAACCGCAGCCGGTTTATGCCAGCCGCTTCTTTAGCGTGGTGGGTGAAAGCATTAGTGACAGTTCGCTGGTTCACTATATGCATAACCAGTGGCGCGGCTGGGGTCAAAAACACTAATTTTGCTCGCTGGTTAACTGAGATTCAGCACACGGTGCCCGTTCGTTTTAAGCATCACTATTGTGCAAACCAAAAGGTTAAGAAATGCCGCAACGACATAAGATTCTCCTGCTTGATACGGGTAAAGAGTGGGGTGGTGGTACAAACAGCATGCTTGAACTTCTGAAGCGTATCGATCGCCAGAAGTTCGATATCACATGCTGTTTTTACACTAATTACAGCCGCGCCCAGGGACAAACTATCGAGCAGGTTTTACACAGCATCGGCATTCCGCTTATTGTCATCCCACAACGCAGGCAGCCCTGGTGGGCAAAACTCGCTAAAGAAACGGGCCGCGGGTTACTCTTTTTTTCCAGAACTGCGCGTAAATCTTATACCCGTTATATTGACCGGATGTGGCGTATCCAGCCGAATGTACACAGTATTGAGAGCTTATTGAAACAAGGCGGCTACGATACGCTGTACATGAACAACCAGCCGGGTTCCAACGAAGAAGGCTACCTTGCGGCATCGAGGCTGCCGGTGCGCCTGATTCAACATTGCCGTATTGAGCCCGTGCTGAATGAACCTTTGGTGGCCCTGGTGAACCGTTATGCCACGCAGATCATTGCCGTATCTCACGGCGTTGAACGCGTTTTGCTTCAGCATGGCGTTAAGCCGGAGCTCTGTACGACGGTAAATAATGCGATTGATATCCATCAGAAAATGCCGGACCGCCGCGCAATGCGCCAACAGTTGGGGCTGGATGATGAAACGTTTATTTTTGGCAGTATCGGCTCGCTTATCCCGCGCAAAGCGAACCATCATACTCTCAGCGCATTAAGCGCATTTAGCCAGCGCCACCCGCAGGCTAAATGGAAGATGATCATTGTTGGCGAAGGCGTGGAACGCGGCGCGCTGCTTAATCAGGCAAAATCACTGGGAATTGCGGATCGGGTCGTGTTTACCGGCTTTCAGAACCATCCTTTTGACTACCTTTCCACCTTCGATGCCTTTATTCTGGCGTCGCAAAGCGAAGGTTTACCGCGCGTTGTTCTGGAAGCCATGCTGTTAAAAATCCCCGTAATTGGATCCGCCGTGACCGGTACGGCCGAGCTTATCGAAGATCAGGTAACAGGATTATTGTTTCCGTGGAGTGATGTCGCTCAGCTTTCATCACATCTGGAGCAGGTATGGGCAAGCGAAACGCTGCGCTCGCAGCTGGTCACCAGAGCCCACAAAAACGTATGCCGTCATTACGCCATTGAGCATTACGTGGCTGGCGTTGAAGCCGTGCTAGAAACCCCTTCTTCAGAACGAGAACGTCATGTTTAAATTTCTCAACTCCCGATACCGCCATATTACCGGCCGCCACAATATTCCTTACGCGACGCTTTCTGCGAATGAGAAACGTGTTGCGGTAGATTCCGTCGTCATTCCCTGCACAGGCGCGGATTACATTGAAGAAGCGCTGTTATCGGCAACCTTTGCCGAACGTTATGCGCAAGAGGTAACGGAAATTGTCATTGTCAGCGACCAGCCAGCATCCGCATTTGGTCAGTTGCCCGCGAAAACGCGCATCGTGACGCTCGATCTGCCAAAACGTGAAGAGCAGTATCGCTACAAACAAATTTACCTGAGCCGCCTGATTAAGCTGAATGCACCTTTGCAGGCCAGGGGAGAAGGTATTTTGATGATCGATTCCGATCTGAATTTGCTCAAAATGCCTGAAATCCGTATGACGGATATGCATGTTTATTCCAGCTTCCGGCAGGGGAAAATGATTGCCAAGCTGGACGGCGCGCCCGCAGAAAAGGTTCCAGCCTACTATAAAGAAACTGTGCGCCCGTATTTAGTGGATCACGTTAACGGCGCGTTTCTTGCGGCAACAAAAAAAACCTGGCGGCGTATTTGCCCGCTTTGGCTGACGTTGTTCCAGGATACCTGGGAACTGATGGACGATAGCCAGCCGCCAACCGATCAGCTACCGCTTGCGGCGTTACTGGATTTGCTGGACCTCAGGACGATTAATCTGGGTGACTGGATGAACTGGCCGGTTTCCAAAAAAATCGGCGGTCAGGAAGCGGTTATTCCCAAAGAGGTTATTGGCGCCCATGGCGGTTTTCCGCTCTCCGAATGGCAAAAATATCTCGACTCGGCAGATAATAAATTGCTTTTCAAAGGTCAGGACTATACGCGTAAAGTGCGCTATCTGACCGATCAAGAGAAGTTGCAGAAATAATAAAGGGGCCACGGCCTAATGCCGATCGTTTAAGGATCGGCATTAAGTCTTTTTTATTTATTCCCAGCTCAGAATCACCTTGCCGGATTGACCCGAGCGCATGGCATCAAAGCCCTGCTGGAAATCGTCAACGCCGAAACGGTGAGTGATAATCGGTGAGAGATCCAGACCAGACTGAATCAACGCCGCCATCTTGTACCAGGTTTCAAACATTTCACGACCGTAAATCCCTTTTATAAACAATCCCTTGAAGATGACTTTGTTCCAGTCGATCGACATATCCGAAGGCGGAATACCGAGCATTGCGATGCGCCCGCCGTGGTTCATGGTATCAAGCATCGTACGGAACGCCGGTGGCGCGCCGGACATTTCGAGGCCGACATCGAACCCTTCGGTCATGCCCAGTTCCGCCATCACATCGGCCAGGCTCTCTTTGGCTACGTTCACGGCGCGGGTAACGCCCATTTTACGAGCCAGTTCCAGGCGATACTCGTTCACATCGGTGATCACCACATGGCGGGCGCCGACATGCTTCGCCACGGCCGCCGCCATGATGCCAATCGGACCGGCGCCGGAGACCAGCACATCTTCTCCCACCAGATCGAAAGAGAGCGCGGTATGCACTGCGTTGCCAAACGGATCAAAAATAGAGGCCAGATCGTCAGAGATATTGTCCGGAATTTTAAACGCGTTAAACGCCGGGATCACCAGATACTCGGCAAAACAACCCGGACGATTTACGCCAACGCCAATGGTGTTGCGGCACAGGTGCGTACGCCCGGCGCGGCAGTTACGGCAGTGGCCGCAGGTAATATGACCTTCACCGGAGACGCGGTCGCCAATCTTGAAGCCTTTCACTTCCTGACCGATCCCCACCACTTCGCCAACATATTCGTGGCCAACCACCATCGGCACGGGAATGGTTTTTTTCGACCAGTCATCCCAGTTGTAAATATGCACGTCGGTACCGCAAATCGCGGTTTTACGAATTTTAATCAGCAGATCGTTATGGCCGACTTCCGGTTCCGGTACATCGGTCATCCAGAGGCCTTCTTCCGCTTTCAGTTTGGATAACGCTTTCATGTCAGGCCCTCAGGCAATCACACCCAGTTGTTTACCAATGCGGATAAACGCCGCCACCGCACGTTCAATTTGCTCAGTACTGTGCGCCGCAGACATCTGCGTGCGGATACGCGCCTGACCTTTTGGCACCACCGGGTAGAAGAAACCGGTGACGTAAATGCCCTCTTTTTGCAGCTCGCGGGCAAAGTTTTGCGCCACCACCGCATCGCCCAACATCACCGGGATAATGGCGTGATCGGCGCCCGCCAGCGTAAAGCCTGCGGCGGTCATTTTTTCGCGGAATAAGCGCGCGTTGGCCCACAGACGGTCACGCAACTCCGCGCCGGATGCCAGCATCTCCAGCACTTTAATGGAGGCGGCAACAATCGCCGGTGCCAGCGAGTTGGAGAACAGATAAGGGCGGGAACGCTGACGCAGCCACTCCACCACCTCTTTGCGTGCGGCAGTGTAACCACCGGATGCGCCGCCCAGCGCTTTGCCGAGCGTACCGGTGATGATGTCCACGCGCCCCATAACATCGCAATACTCGTGCGTACCGCGCCCGTTCGCGCCGACAAAACCAACCGCGTGAGAATCGTCCACCATCACCAGCGCGTCATATTTATCCGCCAGATCGCAAACGCCTTTCAGATTCGCGATCACGCCGTCCATCGAGAACACGCCGTCGGTGGCAATCAGCACGTGACGAGCGCCCGCTTCACGCGCCTCTTTCAGGCGTGCTTCCAGCTCCTGCATATCGTTATTGGCATAGCGATAGCGCTTCGCTTTACACAAACGTACACCGTCGATGATCGACGCGTGGTTCAGCGCATCGGAAATGATGGCATCTTCCGCGCCGAGCAGCGTTTCAAACAGCCCGCCGTTGGCGTCGAAGCAAGAGGAGTAGAGAATGGAATCTTCCATGCCGAGAAACTCGGCCAGCTTCTGCTCCAGCACTTTGTGGCTGTCCTGAGTACCGCAAATAAAGCGTACCGACGCCATGCCGAAACCATGGCTGTCCATTCCCGCTTTCGCGGCGGCAATCAGTTCGGGATGGTTGGCCAGACCGAGGTAGTTATTGGCGCAGAAGTTAATGACGTGGCTACCATTCGCCACGGTGATATCAGCCTGTTGAGCCGACGTGATAATGCGTTCTTCTTTAAACAACCCTTCCGCCCGGGCGGTTTCCAGGTCATTCGTTAACTGTTGATAAAAATCCCCACGCATCGCAATTCTCCAGACTGGGCAAATTTCGGCACATCTTACCGAAAGCTATGCGGTGATACGAGATGACGCATCACCCATTATGTAATTTGTAGCATAAATCACGCATCGCTAAGCCCTTCTCTGGGGGAATGGCTGAAGGGGCGACAATGTGATGGTATGATAAGAATATTAGTGTCTGAGATTGTCTCAACGCTCCATTTTCAAAGGTACAGTTATGATCATCGTTACCGGCGGCGCGGGTTTTATCGGCAGTAACATTGTTAAAGCCCTGAATGATAAAGGCATCACTGATATTCTGGTGGTGGACAACCTGAAAGACGGCACCAAGTTTGTCAATCTGGTTGACCTGCACATCGCCGACTACATGGATAAAGAAGACTTCCTGATCCAGATTATGGCCGGGGAAGAGTTCGGCGACATTGACGCGGTGTTCCACGAAGGTGCGTGCTCCTCCACCACAGAGTGGGACGGCAAGTACATGATGGATAACAACTATCAGTACTCTAAAGAGCTGCTGCATTACTGCTTGGAACGTGAAATTCCCTTCCTGTACGCCTCTTCCGCAGCCACATATGGCGGTCGGACCTCCGACTTCATTGAATCCCGCGAGTATGAAAAACCGCTGAACGTTTACGGCTACTCAAAAATGCTGTTTGACGAATACGTGCGCAGCATTCTGCCGGAAGCGAATTCACCGGTGGTCGGCTTCCGTTATTTCAACGTTTATGGTCCGCGTGAAGGTCACAAAGGCAGCATGGCGAGCGTCGCTTTCCATCTCAATACCCAACTGAACAACGGTGAAAGCCCGAAACTGTTCGAAGGTAGCGATAACTTTAAGCGCGACTTCGTCTACGTTGGCGATGTGGCCGCCGTGAATCTGTGGTTCTGGGAAAACGGCGTTTCCGGCATTTATAACCTCGGCACTGGCCGCGCGGAATCTTTCCAGGCGGTTGCCGACGCGACGCTGGCGTTCCACAAGAAAGGCACCATTGAGTACGTTCCGTTCCCTGAAAAACTGAAAGGCCGCTACCAGGCGTTTACCCAGGCGGATCTTACCAACCTGCGCAAAGCGGGCTATGACAAGCCGTTTAAAACCGTCGCCGAAGGCGTGACCGAGTATATGGCCTGGCTGAACCGCGACGCGTAAGTATGAAAATTTTGGTCATTGGCCCGTCATGGGTGGGCGACATGATGATGTCGCAAAGTCTCTATCGCACGCTCAAAGCGCGCTTTCCCCAGGCGATAATCGATGTGATGGCACCCGCGTGGTGCCGTCCTCTTTTATCACGCATGCCGGAAGTCAACGAAGCGATTCCGATGCCATTGGGCCACGGCACGCTGGAAATTGGCGAGCGCCGCAAGCTGGGCCATCGCCTGCGGGAAAAACGCTATGACCGGGCATACGTCCTGCCAAACTCCTTTAAATCGGCGCTGGTCCCCTTCTTTGCCAGAATTCCTCATCGTACCGGCTGGCGTGGCGAGATGCGTTATGGCCTGCTGAACGATGCACGGGTACTGGATAAGCAAGCCTGGCCGCTGATGGTCGAACGCTACGTCGCGCTGGCCTATGACAAAGGCGTCATGGCCTCGGCGAAAGATTTGCCACAGCCGCTACTGTGGCCGCAGTTGCAGGTCAATGACGGGGAAAAATCACAAGCCTGTGCCGCGTTTGCACTTTCAGCAGAACGCCCGATGATTGGCTTCTGCCCCGGCGCGGAGTTCGGCCCGGCCAAACGCTGGCCACACTATCACTATGCGGAACTGGCAAAGCAGTTGATTGACGAAGGTTATCAGGTGGTGCTGTTCGGCTCCGCGAAAGACCATGAAGCGGGCAATGAGATCCTCGCCGCGCTGAATATCGAGCAACAAGCCTGGTGCCGCAATCTGGCCGGGGAAACCCAGCTGGAACAAGCCGTGGTGTTGATCGCTGCCTGCAAAGCTGTCGTCTCCAACGACTCCGGCCTGATGCACGTCGCCGCCGCGCTCAACCGCCCGCTGGTGGCGCTGTATGGCCCAAGCAGCCCGGATTTTACCCCGCCGTTGTCGCATAAAGCGCGCGTCATCCGTTTAATTTCCGGCTATCACAAAGTACGTAAAGGCGATGCTGCCGAAGGCTATCACCAGAGCCTGATCGATATTACGCCGCAACGCGTACTGGAAGAGTTAAATGCACTGCTGCTGGATGCGGAAGGATAACCGATGCGGGTATTGATCGTGAAAACCTCCTCGATGGGCGATGTGCTGCATACCTTGCCTGCGCTGACAGATGCCATGCAGGCGATTCCTGGGGTTCGCTTTGACTGGGTGGTCGAAGAGGGATTTGCCCAGATCCCCTCCTGGCATTCCGCCGTCGATCGCGTCATTCCGGTGGCAATCCGCCGCTGGCGTAAAGCCTGGTTTTCCGCGCCCATTGCAGCAGAGCGCAAAGCCTTCCGCGAAGCCGTGCAGGCTGAACGTTACGATGCCATCATTGATGCGCAGGGATTGGTGAAAAGCGCCGCGCTGGTCACCCGGCTGGCGCACGGAGTGAAACACGGGCTGGACTGGAGCAGCGCACGCGAGCCGCTGGCAAGCTTGTTTTACAATCGTCGCCACCATATCGCAAAACAGCAACATGCGGTGGAACGTATCCGCGAGCTGTTTGCCAAAAGCCTCGGTTACGCAAAACCGCAAACCCAGGGCGATTATGCGATTGCGCGCCATTTTGCCGTTGCCGATACAGCACATCCGCCGTACGCCATCTTTTTGCACGCCACCACCCGCGATGATAAACACTGGCCGGAAAGCCGCTGGCGTGAACTGCTCGAATTAATGCAACCAACCGGTATCCATATTAAACTCCCATGGGGCGCGGAACATGAACGCCAACGAGCGGAACGCATGGCTGCGGGTTTTGATCATGTTGAAGTTTTGCCTAAACTTTCGCTGGCGCAGGTTGCGGCACAACTTGCCGGCGCGCAGACTGTCGTTTCCGTCGATACGGGGCTGAGCCATTTAACGGCCGCGCTCGATCGCCCCAATATCACGCTGTTTGGCCCAACCGATCCGGGGCTAATTGGCGGATACGGTAAAAATCAGCATCAGGTGGTAAGCCCAACCGGGCGGATGGGAGATATAACAGCGGATGAGATTTTCACGTTTCTTCAGAACCATCAGCTACTGCGCGACAGAGATGCCTAATCAATGAGTTATATTTTTCTGCTGATTTTATTACTGCCGGTGAAAATCATCGGCAAGCTATTCCGTAAGAAAACCGGGCGTAATCTGGTCATTCAAACGGCTAAAATCGGCGATTTTGTTAACGTGACACCCTTACTGGCGTACCTGCAGAAAAGTGACGTATTGATGAGCAGAAGCGTCAGCATGCTGGCACAGCATGATGAGACCATTGAAACGGCTTTTTTTATTGAGCAGCGCAAACGCAATCTGTGGCAAAAACTGAGTTTCGCCTGTCATATCATGAACCGCTACGACAATGTTTATCTGCTGCAACCGAATAGCGCAAACCTGTTCTTTGCCGCTGTTTGTAATGCCAGTAATAAGCAGTTTCTCAGTACTTACGCGCGCAAGTGGTATCACGGAGTTTTCTATGCAACGGCTGATGGCATCGTCGATCATGGAAAAAAGACGTTGTCCGTCACCAATTATCTGCAGCTGGCAGACCGTTCACTTTCATGGGAGATGTCTCCCAAGCACGCGACTAAACCGCTCTTCAGGCCTTCTGTCTATCCGGAGATCCTCGATAAACCCGGCGTCATTCGTATCGGTATCAGCATTTCCGCAGGTAACAAAGCCAAAACGGTTCCGCCGGTTATCTGGAAACGGATTGTTGATTGCCTGGCAACGTTACCCTGCGTGTTTTACGTGTTTGGAACGCCGAATGAGCAGTCGTGGATGGATGACATTACCGCAGCCTACGGCAACTTCCCCCATTTCGTTAATATGATAGGTAAAGTCTCACTTGAAGAATTACCCTGGGCTATTTCCAAAATGGACTGCTATATCGCTTCGGATTCAGGGAATATTTATATCGCCGATGCGGTTAATGTTCCGGTCGTTATGCTGTTCGGGCCGTGTTGCCATTACGAACAACGCCCCTTAGGAAAGACCCTCTTGATTGGTGATGACAAGAATATTTGTTCTTATGTTTTTGAAACCCAATACTATTTCCCGCAGGATCGTGAGGAATTATTTGCCGTTACCGATACCTCGCTTGATCAGATTGAACAATTCATTCGTGAATTACCCAAAGCCAGCGCGTTACTAAATGTTCGCGACGCACAAGGTAACTGATTCTATGGCTTTTCTTAGCATCATCATCGCAGCACATAACGCTGAAAAAACACTTACCGCGACCCTTGAAAGCCTGCTGGCAGCAATTGATACCTGTGCTCAAGAGCTTGAAGTTATTATTTTTAACGACAGTTCAGAAGATGCAACGCAAACCATTATTGATGCGTGGAAGGATAAATTACCGCACGTTATTAGCCGTCAAGTAAGCTACCGCAATGTCGGCCAGGTTCGTCATAGTGCCGTTTCCCTGGCCTCAGGTGAATACATCACCATGCTCGATAGTGATGACCAGTTAAAACCAAATAGCCTGCGTGATGCGGTGGATTTCCTCAAAGCGCAGCAGCCAGATATGCTATTGACGCGTTTGCTTGAGATCCGCGATACCAGCAAAATTTCCACCACATGGCAGGGTTTTAATCCAATACCGTTATCAACCCATGATGCTGTGCGACGTTTTCTGCTCCATAAGGATTTTCAGGCACATCTTATTGGGCAGTTTATACGCCGGGAGCTCTATAACAGCAATCCCATTCCTTCAATGATTTGTTATGAAGATTTTGCTGTCTTTCCCGGGATGTTGATGCAGGCTCAGAAAATATTTTATCAGCGTCAGGGATATTATTATTACATTAAACGTAACGACAGCCTCTCCAGCACCCTGAGCGCCAGCAAAATTGCGCCGCTTATTGAGTGTACGTTAGAGATGGAAAAAACCTTTCCACGTCAATTCCGGCACCTGGTGAATTGCCACTGGTTTGATATTTACAGTAATCATAAAAAATATCTTACTGATAAACAGTTGCTCATAGTCAGGCAGCGCGTCAGCGAGCTTTATTCGCTTTCATTTTATCTGTCCAGCGATGTTCGTTTCAGCTATAAAAAAAGGGTCATTGAGGCACTATGGAAAAAGTAAGACTACGGCTTTATCAGTTCACACTTGTTTTAGCATTTGCCTCGGTGGCACTTGCCCTTGTCAATTCAGGCATGCAGAGACAATGCTTTTATATTGCCGTATACGCCAGCATTATCGGCTTACTTTTTGAATACAAACGAATTTCCCTTCGTCCTTTTAGTATCGCACTGCCAATTTTACTTATCGGCGTGTTAAATCTGGCATGGTATTTCATTTATGAGTACCAGACGGAAGGCATTAACAAATATAGCGACTACCTTGGCGCCAGCAAAAAGCTGATGCTGGCAAGCTTGTTAGTTTTCTATATTGACCGATTTAAGTACTACGTAACCAAAGAGAACTTTCAGAAATATTTTCTGATCGCCACCGCTACGGGTTTTACGCTGGCAACGGCTTACGGGCTGTGGCAAGCCTCACAGAGAGTGGATCGCGTTATGATGGCGATTGATCGCGCGACCGTGGCCGCCTATGTATATTCCGTTCTTTCGTTGGCCTTCGTTTATAGCCTCTATTTGCAGCAAAGTGTAAAACTCTACGTGCTGGCCGGCATCACTATTTTGCTTTCCTGGTTCATTATTCTGCTGACCGGTACGCGAGCGGCTATGGGGCTGTATTTAATACTGGCCATTGTGTTGACGCTTTACCATTTCCGTAAATTCCATCTTAAATCCATGGTGGTATTTTGCTGCATCGTAGCGGGTATTTTTCTCGTAAGCTATAAGCCGTTAATTGCGCCGAAAGTAGCCCAAACGCAAGTTGAAATTGAAAAATACCAGCAAGGGCAGGATCGCACTTCACTCGGCGCTCGTTTCTCCATGTGGATTATTGGCGTACAAAACGGCCTTGCACATCCATTAGGGCAGTCCATCGAGAGCCGTGAAATCTGGTCGCAAAATTACGTCAACGATGGGCATCCGCATCTTGCGGCCTCACTTGAATACATCAGGATTCATTTGCACAATGAATTTATCGAGAAGTACTCGCTTCAGGGTATCCCGGGGCTGCTGCTGCTCTTGTTCTTCTTTATTTCGCTGATTTCTTACGCCATCCGCAATAATAACGGGCTGCTGCTGGTGACAGTGCTGCTTTTGCTACTGTACGGAATGACTGACGTCATCCTCCTGAGTTCGGAGGCGGTGCTCTTCTTTATGGTCATCTTTGCGCTGGCCACATCCTTTTCGCGAAGGGAAGCGTGACGATAAAAAAATGCCCGATAAATCGGGCATTTTTTATTTCTGCTGCTGATAAAACCCGGCCAGCGTCATACCTTGTGTTCTGGCAGCCAGCCACTCAAACAGCTCTTCAAGATCCCGATACAGCCCCTCAATCGCGGCTTCATCCTTAAAGGTTGGGCTGCCGCCCGGCATAAATTCTGATGAATGCAGCATAAATTCGACGTATCCATTCCCTTGCGCCAGACATTTTTGCGCAACATCAATCATCTGTGCTGTATTCCCGCCGGAAGGGCGTAGCCAGTTCACCGAAGGCGAACGGTATTTGCCGCGCAACCGATCGTAGCTCTGCTTAATCACGTTGAGCCACGCGGGATGCTTATATTGAATGCTCATCGGAACCTCAAGCAGAGAACTGGTTCCGGGCTTAGAAATATCATCAACATCAAGGAAATAAGCATGCTGCGGGAAGTGCTGGTAATCCGTACCACCCGAACCTTGCGGCGCGCCTTTCGCATTACGCCAGTTAACACGAGGTGTAACTGAACAGTCTACCTGGTAGCCCAGTTCGATAAGCAATTTCGCGTAGCGGCTGTCGAACGCCCAGCGCCCGGCGCGATGACTCAACATTTTGGTGTTGAATGTATCCTCAAGTAACTGCGTCATAAAACAGACTTTTTCACGCAATACTGCCGAGGGATATTCAATCAGATAGGGCTGCCAGCGCCAGTCATCGCCCGTTAAATCATGATCCGGGGGGCTATTCCATGCATGAAGGTGCATCCCAACCTCCCCTTCCCCCCGCGCGATGACATCTTTCGCGAACTCAACAAACGCCGGATCGGTTGCCATTTCATAATTGGTTAGCCAGACAGGTTTAAACCCGAAACGCTCACACAATGACTGGAAACGTGCCAGATACCGCGCGTTCTCCGTTTTGATCTCGCGGCGATTTTGCCAGAGGTTATCACCCTCTGTATCAATCGTGATGATAAACGCCGGTTTATCCATATTTAGCCCAGGTAAAATAAAGGTCAGCGCTATGTTACGCACTCTCATCACAATGAGTAAACCCTTAGAGATAAAATCCTGACGGCATGGAGAAAGAGTGCAAGACAACATCAGGTCTATTAGAATTGCAGGCAGGTTGTTGCCGATAAGACGATGATGAATAACATACTGAATACGCCTGATTTACGCATTTTATTGATTAAACTTCGTCATCATGGCGACATGTTGCTGACGACTCCGGTGATAAATTCGCTTCGCCAGCGCTTGCCGAATGCGCAAATTGATGTCCTGCTATACGAAGAAACACGCGACATGCTGGCAGCGCACCCGGCGATTAATACGATTTATGGTATCGATCGCAAATGGAAGCAACTTGGTACGCTCAAACATTTGCAAAAAGAGTGGCAGTTACTGTGCGCCCTCAGGGCCCGCCAATATCATCTGGTGATAAACCTTGCCGATCAATGGCGCAGCGCTATCGTTACCCGCTTTACCGGCGCACCGGTTCGTCTCGGCTTCGGCTTCAATAAGCGTAAAAACGCCTTTTGGCGCTTTTGTCATACCGAACTGGTTTCCGTTGCAAACCACAATGCGCTGCATACCGTTGAGCAGAATTTATCTATTCTTTCTCCCCTATCGGTTCCTCCCGTCTCAACGGTGACGATGAGTTACAGCGCAGATGACTGGAATTTCGCCCGGCAACAGCTGACAGCACAAGGCATCAGCGATCGCTATATCGTCATTCAGCCAACATCACGCTGGTTCTTCAAGTGCTGGGATGAGAACAAAATGGCGCAAACTATCACGGCGCTGCGGCAGGAAGGCCATACCATTGTGTTGACGGCCGGACCGGATAAAAAAGAGCTGTCGATGGTTGACAGGATCCTCAGCGCATCGCCGCAGACCGGCGTTATCTCGCTGGCAGGCAAGCTCTCGCTGCGCCAGCTTGCGTCGCTTATCGATCATGCCGACCTGTTTATCGGCGTTGATTCTGTGCCCATGCATATGGCCGCAGCATTGCAAACGCCCTGCGTTGCGCTTTTCGGCCCGTCAAAACTCACTTTCTGGTCGCCTTGGCAGGTCAATGGTGAAGTTATCTGGGCGGGTGATTTTGGACCGCTTCCCGATCCTGACGCCGTTGATACCAAAACCAGTGAACGTTATCTCGACGCCATCCCCGTTGATGCGGTTGTCGATGCAGCGAAGAGGTGTCTGGCATGAAACGTCATCGTCTGGCTATTGTTCGTCAAAAATATCGGCCTGATGGCGGGGCGGAGCGCTTTGTTTCCCGTGCGCTCATGGCGCTGGGTAATCAGGATCTGGAATTAAACGTCATCACCCGCGAATGGCAAGGGGAACGCCAGGACGACTGGCACATCCATATTTGCAATCCCGCCAAATGGGGGCGTATTAGCCGGGAAAGGGGCTTTGCTAACGCTGCACGCGCGCTATGGCAGGAGCAGCAATTTGATATCGTTCAGAGTCACGAGCGTATTGCGGGTTGCGATATCTATCGCGCCGGCGACGGCGTGCATCAACGTTGGCTCCGGCAGCGTTCGCGTATTCTTCCCGGTTGGCGTGCAAAAATGCTGATGCATGACCACTATCACCGCTATGTCATGCACGCCGAACGCGAAATGTATCAATCGCCAGAGCTGAAAGCGGTCATCTGCAATGCGGAGATGATTAAGCGAGAAATCATAGAAGACTTTTCTGTTGACGCAAAAAAGATTCATGTCATTTATAATTCAATAGATTCCAGCCGTTTCATTCCGGCGGAGAGCGCGCAGCGTGCAGCATTGCGCCAGCAGTATGGGCTTCCTGCGGCTGCCACTGTTTTTTGCTTTGTTGGCTCGGGTTTTGAACGAAAAGGCCTCACTGCAGCGATTGAGGCGATAGCAGGGACTACGGCTTATCTGATTGTCATAGGCCAGGATAAAGCAGAAAAGCGTTATCAGGCGCTTGCCCAGTCACTGGGTTGTAAAGAACGGATCCGGTTTATGGGTATGCAAAAAGAGACGTTGCCTTTTTATCAAGTTTGCGATGGCCTGTTGCTACCAACGTTGTATGATCCTTTCCCAAACGTCATTCTGGAAGCGATGGCATGCGGGTTACCCGTCATCACGTCGAATAGCTGCGGTGGAGCGGAATTTATAGAGCAAGGAAGTAATGGTTTCTTCTGTGATGCCCTTGATATCGGCAAGTTAAGAGAGGCTGTGATGGCCATTCCATCACTGGAAAAGAGTAATGAAATGGGCAGGAAAGCCCGCGATAAGGTTAAGGACTCAACCTCAGGAAAGCTGTCAAGCCAGCTAATTTCGCTTTATCAAAATATTCTGGATTAATATGCGCATCCTGATGATTATTGATGGCTTACCCGGTGGAGGCGCAGAAAAAACCGTCCTCACGCTCTCCAGCGGCTTAGTGGAAATGGGACACCAGGTCTCGCTTTTCTCACTGCGTAAAGTGTGCGATTACCCCATCCCCGAAGGTGTGGATTTCCAGGTAATTCAGGATAAATGCAAAAAACCCTGGCGCAAGCTTACAGAGATCCCGCGTCGGGCAAAGCTGTTAGATGACGCGATTACTACGGCAGAACGCAGCGGAAAGTTTGATATTATTTTTTCCCATCTGCATAAAACCGACCGTATTGTCGCCCATAGCCGCGCGCTTGATCGCGACAAAGTCTGGTTTTGTATTCACGGCATGTTCTCGTTTTCCTATCTTTGCCACCGCCGTGGGTTTTCCCGCTGGTTTAAGCATCTGAAGATTCGGCACACCTACGAAAACCGCAATGTGGTGGCCGTCTCGTCAGCCGTGCTGCACGATCTTACCGACACGCTGGCCATCCCTCTGCGTCGCAGCGAGGTTATCCATA
This sequence comes from Kosakonia sacchari, assembly GCA_900109485.1. Lineage (GTDB taxonomy): Bacteria > Pseudomonadota > Gammaproteobacteria > Enterobacterales > Enterobacteriaceae > Kosakonia > Kosakonia sacchari_B. Next base: position 339,821 of record FOAY01000004.1, read on the forward strand.
ACCCCTTCGATATTGAAGCTATCCAGGAACTGGCCGAACAGCCGTTTGAAATGCAGGGGCAGGACTACCTGATTCACGTTGGACGTTTCCACGAACACAAAAGGCACGACCGCTTGCTGCGCGCTTATGCGCTTAGCAAAATCGAGGCGCCTTTAGTGATGATGGGTAACGGCTCAGAGGCAAAAATCGCCCAGTTAAAGGCGCTTGCCGGTAGCCTCGGAATCGCTGACAGGGTGGTGTTTCGTTCATTTGTACCTAATCCCTATCCCTGGATCAAAGGCGCCCGCCTCTTAGTGTTAAGCTCGGACTGCGAAGGATTTGGTAATGTTCTGGTCGAGGCGATTATCTGCCAGACACCACCGGTCAGCACTAACTGCCCAGGTGGGCCGGCGGAGATTTTGACGGGGCCACTTGCTCGCGGCCTGAGCGGCCTGAGCGACGAGTCGCTGGCAAAAACGTTATCCGATATGTATGCCAATACTTCCCATGGAATAGATGGCGAGAAAATTTCATCTTACGGTATCAACGCGATTTGCCAGCAGTATCTTGCTCTGGCGGAAAATAATAAGTAATCAGGTTTCTTATGCAAATTTCAGCGCCTATGTTAAGCGTGGTGGTTGCCGTCTATAACGGCGAAGCATTCCTCGACCAGTTTTTCACTTGCCTCGTCGCGCAAAAAATCGACAGCATGGAAGTGATCATTGTTAATGATGGTTCTACGGATGGATCGATGCAGATCGTGGAGCAATGGCGCGATCGACTACCGCAGTTACAGGTTATTGAGCAAGAAAACCAGGGCGTATCGGTTGCCCGCAATTCCGGGCTGGCCTGCGCAAAGGGAAAATACCTCTCTTTTCCGGACATTGATGACGTTTTCAAACCCGGTATGTATCAGCGCCTGCTTGATATGGCCAACACGGGGAATCTGGATGTTGCGACCTGTAACGGTAACTATGTCTGGGAAAACGATAAAAAACCTACCCGTCCAATTTTTCCGCCTGAAAAGTTACAGTCAACGGGTGTAATGACCGGCCCGGCCTGGCTTAAGCAGGCTCTGGATTCACGTAAATTCCTGCATGTCACCTGGCTGAATATCTATCGCCACGATTTCATTCGTCAGCATAACTTTCATTTCGAACCGGGTCTTCGCCATCAGGATATTCCCTGGACAACAGAAGTCCTGCTCGCTGCCGAGCGCGTGCAATACACCAGTGAGCAATTTTACGATTACTACATCCACTCAGCGTCTGTTTCGCATATGCCAGACACTGACGACACGCTGATTCGCTCGGCGCGCCACTACATGAAAATCCTGCAAATGCTGGACGCCATTAACCAGCGCTATGCGGATAAAGTCAAAAATATACCGGCATGTTACTGGCAGATAGCTAAAGAGGGGCTCGGCATCATCCATACCTTTGATAACATGAAGGATGAAAGCAAAAAGGCGATGATCATTCGCGAGTTTTTTGAGAAAGGCATCTGGAAGCTCATCTGGAAAAGTGCAAAAAGTCCACGTTTGCGCTGGCGCCTTGGCCGCCGCTACTTCCGTCTCAAAAGGTATCTGGCATAAGGTATAGCTTTAGCTGCCCTAAATGCTTAGAATTTGCCCGCCGAATCTTAAAAAAACGGATAGTCGCTTGGAATTGTTGTATACCACCCTGCTTTACTTAATACAGCCTCTGGTGTGGTTGCGATTATTACTTCGCAGCCGCAAAGCCCCTGCTTACCGTAAGCGTTGGGCTGAACGCTATGGATTTTGTCGTAACAAAGTGAAGCCGGACGGTATTTTGCTGCATTCCGTCTCCGTAGGCGAAACCCTGGCGGCCATTCCGCTGGTGCGTGCGCTGCGTCATCGCTACCCTGCATTACCGATCACTGTCACTACCATGACGCCAACCGGCTCGGAACGCGTGATGTCCGCGTTTGGTAAAGACGTTCATCACGTTTATTTGCCCTACGATCTGCCGTGCGCCATGAACCGTTTCCTGAATACCGTGCGCCCGAAGCTGGTGATCGTAATGGAAACCGAGCTGTGGCCGAATATGATTTCTGCCCTTCATGCCCGGCAAATTCCGCTGGTAATTGCTAACGCGCGCCTTTCCGAGCGCTCCGCGAAAGGCTATGCCCGGTTGGGTAAAGCGATGCGTCGTTTGCTCAGCAAAATTACCTTAATCGCCGCGCAAAACCAGGAAGATGGCGACCGTTTCCTGCAACTGGGCCTGAAACGCAATCAGCTTACCGTCACCGGTAGCCTGAAGTTCGATATTTCTGTGACGCCGGAACTTGCCGCGCGCGCCGTGACGCTGCGCCGCCAGTGGGCGCCGCGCCGTCAAGTATGGATTGCCACCAGTACGCATGAAGGTGAAGAAGCAATTATTTTGCAGGCGCACCGCAAGCTACTGGAAACATTCCCCGATTTGCTGCTGATCCTGGTTCCTCGCCATCCTGAGCGTTTTCCGGATGCGCGCAACATGGCGCAAAAAGGCGGGTTCAGCTACACCCTGCGCAGCTCGGGCGAGATCCCGTCCGGCAGCACCCAGGTGGTCATTGGCGATACCATGGGCGAACTGATGCTGCTGTACGGTATTGCCGATATTGCTTTCGTCGGCGGCAGCCTGGTTGAGCGCGGCGGTCATAATCCTCTGGAACCCGCAGCCCATGCCATTCCGGTGCTGATGGGGCCGTATACCTTTAACTTCAAAGATATTTGCGCACGTTTGCAGGAAGCGGAAGGGCTGATCACTGTGACCGATACCGATTCGCTGGTGAAAGAAGTTTCCACACTGCTGACGGATGAAGACTACCGCTTATGGTACGGTCGCCATGCCGTTGAGGTTCTGCACCAGAACCAGGGCGCGCTGGCACGTCTGCTGCAACTCCTGCAACCGTATTTGCCTCAGCGGAGCCATTAATGTCCAGACGTTTGTCGGTGGTGATGATCGCCAAAGATACGGCGGATCTGCTGCCCGATTGCCTTGCGTCCGTAGCCTGGGCGGATGAGATCGTGCTGCTGGATTCCGGCAGCCGCGACGACACCCCCGGCATTGCCAGCCGCGCCGGTGCTAAAGTCTTCAGCCATACCGACTGGCAGGGTTATGGCATTCAGCGTCAAATTGCCCAGCGTTATGCCAGCGGCGACTATATTCTGATGATTGATACCGACGAGCGCGTAACCCCTGAGCTGGCAGAACAACTGCGTCAGGCGCTGGCTGCGCCGCAGCCCGGCGCGGTGTACAGCATTGCTCGTCGCAATTACTTTCTCGGGCGTTTTATGCGCCACAGCGGCTGGTATCCGGATCGCGTCACGCGCCTGTACGAACGCGAACGTTACCAGTACAACGATAACCGCGTTCATGAGTCACTCGATGCGCCACAGGCGCAGACCATCGCCCTGAGCGGTGATTTACTGCATCTGACCTGTCGTGATTTCGCCAGTTTCCAGCGCAAGCAGCTCAATTACGCCACGGCGTGGGCGCAGGAACGCCATCAGCGCGGGAAAAAAACCTCGCTGCCGGGGATTTTCGCTCATACTTTGGGCGCATTCGCAAAAACGTTGCTGCTGCGCGGCGGCGTGCTCGACGGCAAACAGGGCTGGCTGCTGGCGGTGGTTAACGCGCAGTATACGTTTAATAAATACACCGAGCTGTGGGCGCTGAACCACGGTTATTCAGAGAAAGGATAAGCGATGAGTACAAAAGCGATTTATCCCGGTACTTTCGATCCGATCACCAATGGCCACATCGATATCGTGACCCGCGCGGCGACCATGTTTACTGAAGTGGTACTGGCTATTGCCGCCAGCCCAAGTAAGAAGCCGATGTTCAACCTTGAAGAACGCGTAGCGCTGGCACAATCGGCAACGGCGCATTTGCCGAACGTTACGGTAGTGGGATTCAGTGATTTGATGGCGAACTTTGCCCGCGCGCAGCAGGCAAATATTCTGATCCGCGGTCTGCGTGCCGTTGCAGATTTCGAGTACGAAATGCAGCTGGCGCATATGAACCGCCATCTGATGCCGGAACTGGAAAGCGTGTTTCTGATGCCGTCGAAAGAGTGGTCGTTTATCTCTTCATCGCTGGTGAAAGAAGTGGCGCGCCACCAGGGTGATGTCGCCCACTTCCTGCCGCCGAACGTGTACCAGGCTTTGCTGGAGAAGCTTAGAGCCTGATGGCGCTTCGCTTATCAGGCCTGCAGCACCGGTGTGCCTGAACCGCTATTTAGCAAAGCACAACAGCATCCCCATCCCGCAGCCGCCATCCGGCAAAAAACACGCTTATTTCTGGCAGCGGCGACAGTAAAACGTTGAGCGCTGCGCGTGCTTCGCGGCCATAATCGACGTACCGCAGACGCGACAAGGTTCCCCTTCCCGCCCGTATACCTGTAACTCCTGCGCGAAATAGCCTGGTTTCCCGTCGCTTTGCAGAAAATCTTTCAGCGTGGTTCCGCCCTGTTCAATGGATCGCAACAGCACGGCTTTGATCACTCGCACCAGCATTTCACACTCCTGACGCGACAGCGAAGAGGCCAGGCGATCCGGATGGATCCCGGCGGCGAACAACGATTCGCTGGCGTAAATGTTTCCTACACCGACCACCAGCTTGTTATCCATCAGCCAGGGTTTGATGGCCGTTTTTTTCTTCGCGCACTTCTGCTGCAAATAATCGGCATTAAAGGCTTCGCTTAACGGTTCAGGGCCAAGATGTGCCAGCACATTGTGGCCTTCCAGCTCTTTGGTCCACAGCCATGCGCCAAAGCGGCGAGGATCGGTGTAACGCAGCACTTTGCCGTTGCTCATCACCAGATCAACATGGTCATGCTTTTCAGCCGGAAGTTCATGGGGAAGGATGCGTAAACTGCCGGACATACCCAGGTGGATGATGATCCAGCCATCCGGCAGCTCCAGCAGCAGATATTTCGCGCGACGCTGAACGCTCAGCACCGGTTTATCGCTCAGGGCGAGGATCTCATCGGAAACCGGCCAGCGTAATCGCCCGTTGCGTACCACCGCATGAAGAATGGTTTCGCCAACCAGGTGCGGTTCGATACCCCGGCGGCTGGTTTCTACTTCGGGTAATTCAGGCATCTCATCTCCGGCTTGCGGGTTATCAGAAATGCAAAAACCCCGACAGTGCGGGGTTTTTGTGCAAGAAAACTAAAATTATTTGATTTTAGCTTCTTTGTACAGCACGTGCTGACGGACAACTGGATCGAATTTTTTCAGTTCCAGTTTTTCCGGCTTAGTACGTTTGTTCTTCGTGGTGGTGTAGAAGTGACCAGTACCAGCGGAAGAAACCAGCTTGATTTTCTCACGAATACCTTTAGCCATGATTTATATCCTCTAAGTACTTAGTACTTTTCGCCACGGGCACGCAGTTCAGACAGAACTGTATCGATGCCTTTCTTATCAATTACACGCATACCTTTAGCAGATACGCGCAGGGTGACAAAACGCTTCTCGCTCTCAACCCAGAAACGGTGAGAGTGCAGGTTCGGCAGGAAACGGCGTTTAGTCGCGTTCAGTGCGTGGGAACGGTTGTTACCGGTCACCGGACGCTTGCCAGTAACTTGGCAGACTCGGGACATGTCTATTCTCCAAAAATCAAATTAGCTCGAGCTTCGTATGGGGTATCGGCGCCTCGTCAGGCTTTACAGCCCGGTCATCGCAGTTCTACACACCATCTTTCAGGCTGCCTCTGCATTGGCTGCACTCGCTTATCCAGGTCACGTACTTATGTACGTTCACAGGGATTCACTCTCTTGCCGCCTTGATGCAACTTGAATGATTTAGTGTCTAAGTGAACTCTCGATTGCCAGGCCCAAATGCCAAACCCGAGATTCTCAAAGGTGGCGTAGTATACGCTGAGTCGGCGGTGTGCTCAAGTCCCGAACAGACAAAGATCCCGGTGGATCGCCTAAAATGGCTTAAATCCAGCCGCGTTCTGCAAACGAAACGCACTCCCCGCGACCGACAACCAGGTGATCAAGCACACGGATGTCCATGAACTGGCAGCATTTTATCACTCGCTCAGTGATTTGCTTATCCGCCTTGCTTGGCTCAGCGTTACCTGAAGGGTGATTATGCGCGAGGATCACGGCGGCTGCATTCACTTTTAACGCTTCACGCAGAATTTCCCGCGGATGCACTTCGACATGGTTAATGGTGCCGCTAAACAACCGGCAGTGCTTCAGTATCCGGTTCTGGTTATCCATCAGGATCACCATAAAGATCTCGCGCTCTTCTCCCGCTAGCTGACTCTGCAGGAATTCACGCGTCATATCAGGGCTTAGTAGCGAGCTCTCTTCCAGCAGGCGCGCATTATAGTAACGACGCGCCAGCTCGCCGATGCCTCTTAACTGCGCATATTTCGCCACGCCGATTCCGTGTACATCCTGAAAATCTTCCAGCTCGGAAGAGAGCAATGTATAAAGCGAACCAAATTGCTTCAGCAGTTCGCGGGCAACGGTTATTACACACTTTCCTCGCGTTCCGGTGCGCAGAAAAAGCGCTAATAACTCCACATCCGATAGTGTCTCAATGCCGTACTGCATCATCTTTTCGCGCGGCTTCTGGGGTGTCAAAACAATGTCCATATTCCCTCCTCCCGATCCCACGTTTATGGTGCCATTTCACGCTCCCTCCTTCGACAGCCAATTTCAAAGCCTGCGTAACGCCTCGCAAAGTGCTCTGCGGGCAAAAGCACGACAACATCAGGATTGTGATAAAATGCCCAGCTTCTGGTGAAATCCAACAGGAAAGAATCATGATCAGTCTGGCGGGTAAAAAAATTGTCCTCGGCGTAAGCGGCGGAATTGCGGCTTACAAAACGCCTGAGCTGGTGCGCCGTCTGCGCGATCGCGGCGCGGAAGTTCGCGTGGTAATGACCGAAGGTGCTAAAGCCTTCATTACCCCGCTGAGCCTGCAAGCCGTTTCCGGGTATCCGGTTTCCGACAGCCTGCTCGATCCCGCTGCCGAAGCGGCAATGGGCCATATCGAGCTCGGTAAATGGGCCGATCTGGTGATTCTGGCGCCCGCCACCGCCGATTTGATTGCCCGCGTCGCCGCCGGAATGGCCAACGACCTGGTTTCCACGATTTGCCTCGCCACCCCTTCGCCTGTCGCGGTAGTACCAGCGATGAACCAGCAAATGTATCGTGCCGCAGCAACCCAGCATAATTTGCAGGTGCTGGCCTCACGCGGTCTGCTGCTGTGGGGGCCGGATAGCGGCAGTCAGGCCTGTGGCGATGTTGGCCCTGGCCGCATGCTGGATCCGCTGACGATCGTTGATATGGCAGCCGCGTATTTTTCACCTGTCAAAGATCTGCAACATCTGAACATCATGATTACCGCCGGCCCGACCCGTGAGCCATTGGATCCGGTGCGTTACATTACTAATCTCAGCTCCGGTAAGATGGGCTTCGCCATTGCCGCCGCCGCCGCCAGCCGCGGGGCGAACGTCACGCTGGTTGCAGGCCCGGTCACGCTGCCGACGCCTGCGCTGGTGCAACGCATAGATGTCACCACCGCGCTGGAGATGGAAGCGGCCGTGCAGCGTAGCGCACAGCAACAGCACATTTTTATCGGCTGCGCCGCCGTCGCGGATTACCGCGCAGCCAGCGTGGCGGAAGAGAAAATTAAAAAGCAAGGCGATGAAATCACGATAAAAATGGTAAAAAACCCGGATATCGTCGCTGGCGTTGCCGCACTTTCTGCCCATCGCCCCTTTGTTGTGGGGTTTGCCGCCGAAACAAATAATGTGGAAGAATATGCCCGGCAGAAACGCGCCCGCAAAAACCTTGACCTGATTTGCGCTAACGATGTTTCCCAATCAGATCAAGGCTTTAATAGCGACAACAACGCATTACATCTTTTCTGGCAGGAGGGCGACAAACGTCTGCCGCTGGAACGCAAAGAACTTCTGGGCCACCAATTACTGGACGAGATCGTTACCCGTTATGATGAAAAAAATCGACGTTAAGATTCTGGACCCGCGTGTCGGCAAGCAATTTCCGCTACCGACTTATGCCACCTCCGGTTCCGCCGGACTTGACCTGCGCGCCTGTCTCGACGACGCCGTAGAGCTGGCGCCAGGCGCAACAACGTTGCTGCCAACCGGTCTGGCAATTCATATTGCCGATCCGTCGCTCGCTGCGGTTATTCTGCCGCGTTCAGGGCTGGGCCATAAGCATGGTGTGGTGCTGGGTAATCTGGTTGGTCTGATTGACTCGGATTATCAGGGGCAACTGATGGTTTCCGTCTGGAACCGCGGCCAGGACAGCTTCACTATCGTTCCGGGCGAGCGCATCGCGCAAATGGTGTTTGTACCGGTTGTGCAGGCAGAATTTAATCTGGTGGAAGAGTTCGACGCGACTGAACGCGGCGAAGGCGGCTTTGGCCATTCCGGGCGTCAGTAAACCGCTCTATTTAACGCATCACACGGCGAAATAACGCGATAACATCACCGCAAACGCACATTGTTTGCGGTCGCCGTGTGGTCGCTCGCCTGACAAGTGTTTATTTTCAGGGGTATTTTAGAACATGGCAGAAAAACAAACTGCGAAAAGGAATCGCCGCGAGGAAATACTTCAGTCTCTGGCGCTGATGCTGGAATCCAGCGATGGAAGCCAGCGTATTACTACCGCGAAACTGGCCGCTTCCGTTGGCGTATCCGAAGCCGCGCTGTACCGTCATTTCCCCAGTAAAACGCGCATGTTCGATAGCCTGATTGAGTTTATCGAAGATAGCCTGATCACCCGCATTAATCTGATTTTAAAGGATGAGAAAGACACCACCACGCGCCTGCGCCTGATTATGCAGCTAATCCTCGGCTTCGGTGAACGTAACCCTGGCTTAACGCGCATCATGACCGGCCACGCGCTGATGTTTGAGCAGGATCGCTTGCAAGGGCGCATTAACCAGCTCTTCGAACGCATTGAAGCGCAGCTGCGCCAGGTCCTGCGCGAGCGCAAAATGCGTGAAGGCGAGGCCTATGCCACTGACGAAACGCTGCTGGCAAGCCAGTTGCTGGCGTTTTGTGAAGGGATGCTGTCGCGCTATGTACGCAGTGAATTTAAATACAGCCCAACCGACGACTTTGACGCCCGCTGGCCGCTGCTCGCCGCGCAACTGCAATAATCTCTCTTTATGCAGCCTTTGTGGCTGCATTCTCATTTTCCGGCAATCTGTGAAAAGGCCCAACGCAATTCGTTGAGATGCCAGATGTTGCACCGCCCACTATTTCCTAACCTCTTTCTGACAATATCGTTCCACTTAAGCGAAATAACCTCTTAAATACCCTACAAATAAGGAGACGCTTGATGGCAACATCACGTCGGGAACTGTTGAAACTGAGCGGAATTGCTACCGCCTCATTACTCCTCAGCCAGAAAAGCATTGCCGCCTGGGCTCCTTCTGCCCGCTACCCCGATCCCAGTATCGTCGCGCTGGATGACAGCTTTCGAAACTATATGGTTTCCAGCGCTAAAGTGGAGCAAATCGCCACTGGCTGCCGATGGGCGGAAGGGCCAGTATGGTTTGGCGATATGCGTATGCTGTTGTGGAGCGACATCCCCAACAATGCGGTGATGCGCTGGGATGAAGCCACCGGTGAAACCCGCCTTTTTCGCCATCCGTCAAACAATGCCAACGGCCACGCCCGTGACAGGCAAGGGCGGTTGATCAGCTGCGAGCACGATACCCGGCGGATCACGCGCACCGAGTATGACGGTACGATTACGGTGCTGGCCGACAGCTTTGACGGCAAACCGCTGAACTCGCCAAACGATATCGCGGTGAAATCAGATGGCACCATCTGGTTTACCGATCCGCCATTTGGCATTGCCGGGTTTTACGAAGGGCATAAAGCGGCAGCGCAGCTCCCGCAGAATGTCTACCGGCTCGATCCACAAGCCCGCAAACTGGAAGTGATCCTTGACGATGTCAAAGGCCCGAACGGTATCTGCTTCTCGCCAGACGAAAAAACGTTGTATGTCGTAGAGAGCCGCGCCACGCCAAACCGGCTGATTCTGGCGTGGGACATTGTCGATAACCAGCTGAAAAATAAGCGCGTACATATCGACTGCGGCAACGGCACGGCCGATGGTATTGCCTGCGATATGGACGGCAATCTGTGGTGCGGCTGGGGAATGGGTACGGAAGAACTGGACGGCGTGCGCATCTTCAATACGCAGGGAAAAGCGATTGGCATGATTCATTTGCCGGAGCGCTGTGCCAATCTCTGCTTTGGCGGTGAACAGCGTAATCGCCTGTTTATGGCCTCCAGCACTTCAGTTTATTCACTCTATGTGAACACGCAGGGCACAAAACTGTTATGACACACGCCCGGCAGGCACCTCCTGCCGGGCACTACGGTTATACGCCGTACTGTTCGCGATACGCGCGAACCGCAGCCAGGTGATCGGCCATCTCCGGCTTCTCTTCCAGATACGCAATCAAATCTTTCAGCGTGATAATTGAAATCACTTTGCAGCCGTAATCACGCTCCACTTCCTGAATCGCGGAGATATCAGCGCGGCCGCGCTCCTGGCGATCCAGCGAAATCAGCACGCCAGCCAGCGTCGCGCCATTGGCCTGGATAATTTCCATCGACTCGCGGATAGCGGTGCCCGCGGTAATGACGTCATCCACCAGCATTACACGGCCCTGTAACGCGCTGCCGACCAGATTACCGCCTTCACCGTGATCTTTCGCTTCTTTACGGTTAAAGCAGTACGGAACATCGCGCTCATGATGTTCCGCCAGCGCCACCGCAGTGGTAGTCGCAATCGGAATACCTTTATAAGCCGGGCCAAACAGCAGGTCGAAATCAATCCCGGAATCCACCAACGCTTCGGCGTAAAAACGACCTAACAGAGCCAGATCGCGCCCGGTATTAAATAGTCCGGCGTTGAAGAAATAGGGGCTTTTACGCCCGGATTTCAGCGTGAATTCGCCAAACTTCAGTACCTGCTTATTAAGCGCAAATTCAATAAACTGACGCTGATACGCTTTCATGGATTCGCTCCTCATCTCACTTTTCAATTTACAGATTACGCAAAATAGTTCGCGCAGCATCGCGAAGGCAACCAGAGCCTGCCGCTAACAAAGAGGCTGCGTGAAGTATGACGCGCAAAAAAAAGGGCGACTCTCAGTCGCCCTTATAATTAATTCGCCAGCGCCGCTTTCTGCGTCGCGATAATCGATTCGATTCCCCCTCTGGCCAGCGCCAGCAGGGCCAATAACTCTTCGTGGGAGAATGGTTCGCCTTCCGCCGTGCCCTGAACTTCAATCATGCGGCCATCTTCGGTCATCACCACGTTCATATCGGTCCCGGCGGCGGAGTCTTCCACATACTCCAGATCGCACACGGCCTCGCCGTTAACGATACCCACGGATACGGCGGCAACCATGCCTTTCATCGGATTGGTTTTCAGTTTCCCGGCCGCAACCAGTTTGTTCAGTGCATCCGCCAGCGCCACACAAGCACCGGTAATAGACGCGGTACGGGTGCCGCCATCGGCCTGGAGCACGTCGCAGTCGAGCGTGATGGTGAATTCACCCAACGCGTTCAGGTCAACCGCTGCACGCAGCGCACGGGCAATCAGGCGCTGGATTTCCATAGTGCGACCGCCCTGTTTGCCTTTTGCGGCTTCACGCGCGTTGCGGGTATGGGTGGAACGCGGCAGCATGCCATATTCCGCGGTGATCCAACCCTGTCCCTGACCTTTCAGGAAACGCGGCACACCTTCTTCAATAGAGGCGGTGCACAGCACTTTGGTATCACCAAATTCAACCAGCACGGAGCCTTCAGCGTGTTTTGTATAGTTACGGGTCAGGGTGACGGGACGTACCTGAGTGGCGCTACGACCTGCTGGACGCATGATGATTTCTCCGGCTATTCGAATGTGGCTGCGCATTATACTGGCTTACCGTGGTTATTCCTATCCTGATAAGGCCACGAAAGCTATAATCCCCGCATCTCTCTTTAAAAACGGGAACGTCTATGATCCGCAGTATGACCGCCTACGCCCGGCGTGAAATCAAGGGTGAATGGGGCTCAGCCTCCTGGGAACTGCGCTCGGTAAACCAGCGTTATCTGGAAACTTACTTCCGCCTGCCGGAGCAATTCCGCAGCCTTGAACCGGTTGTCCGTGAACGTCTTCGTACCCGTCTGACTCGCGGCAAAGTGGAGTGCAACCTGCGTTTTGAACCCGATTCCAGCGCGCAAGGGGAACTTATCCTCAACGAAAAACTGGCTAAACAGCTGGTATCTGCCGCCAACTGGGTGAAATTGCAGAGTGACGAAGGGGAAATTAATCCGGTAGATATCCTGCGCTGGCCTGGCGTGATGGCCGCACAAGAACAGGATTTGGATGCCATTGCGACACAAATTCTCGCTGCGCTGGACGGTACGCTGGATGACTTTATCGTCGCCCGTGAAACCGAAGGCCAGGCGCTGAAAGCGCTCATTGAGCAGCGTCTGGAAGGTGTAAGTACCGAAGTCGCCAAAGTGCGTGCGCATATGCCGGAAATCCTGCAATGGCAGCGCGAGCGGCTGGTTGCCAAGCTCGAAGAGGCGCAGGTACAACTGGAGAATAATCGCCTTGAGCAGGAACTGGTGCTGATGGCGCAGCGTATCGATGTGGCCGAAGAACTGGACCGGCTCGAAGCGCACGTAAAAGAGACCTACAACATTCTGAAGAAAAAAGAAGCCGTGGGTCGTCGCCTCGACTTTATGATGCAGGAGTTCAATCGTGAGTCAAACACGCTGGCATCCAAGTCGATTAATGCTGAAGTCACCAATTCCGCTATTGAACTGAAAGTGTTGATTGAGCAGATGCGCGAGCAGATTCAGAATATCGAGTAATCTTTTTCGCTCTGTAGCTTTATCATTAAAAAAGCCATTTAAAAAATGGCTTTTTTGTTGAGTTTTATACCGGATAGAGGACACATCGTCTACGAATGATAATCTTCCGGTGTTGTTCCATAAAAGCAGCATTGCTGCTGCTTTTATGTGGAACATGGATATCAGAACTACTTACCGACAACCGTACCCAAAATATTGCTCACAGGAACACTGGAGTTTAATCCCTGAACACCGCCAATGACCCCGAGCAGGTTATTCACCGACTGTGCCGTGATATTAACTACGCCATTGCTGAAAAGATTGCTGTAGTTATAAACACCGCCACCTGCTTTGATGTTAATAACTTTACCGGCAAAAATATCGCCATAGTTATTCAGGTTGTTCGCTACGTTGAAGTTCACTTCATTATCAGAAGAAATAGTATTTCTGTTAGTTAATGAACCTTTTGTCGTGGTAAATGAAACTTTATTTTTCCCAACAAGATATCCTTTGTTCTCAAAAGAGTCACCCATCGTCACTACCAAATCTTTATCCGCAGTGATAACACCCGTCAGATTGCCATTTTTGGCGCTACCGGAGCTGCGGTTATCCAGTGATGCGGCGGAGATATTAACATCACCATAAGACTTGATAACGGCGTAGTCATTGTTTATAGCATTAGCTTTAATATTTGCTGCCGCGCCCCCTACTGTCTGGCTATTGGCATTAGAGAACAGACCGGTGGTAGTAACATCTAATGTACCTGCCTGAGCAATAATACGGCTATTTTCGCTATAGATATTTTTTGCGGTCAGATTAACTGAACGTTTACCAATGAGCCCGCCTTTTTGGTCAGCCATACCAAAATAGAACCCATACGGATCGCCATAGCTGTTACCATTATTATTAAAAAGATTACCTTTGGTGGTGATGTTGATATCATTAACAGCAACAACCAGCGCTGCGTTGCTGTTCACATCACCTGTAGCAGTGATATTGATATCTTTACCGAGCAACATGCCGCCGTAGTTATCAATTAACCCGCCGTTTATGCTCAGTGTTCCTTCATCAGAACGGAGCACACCCACATAGTTTTCAAGTTTGCCGGATGCCGCAACGCTTAAATTACCCACAGCACCGATGCTGCTTGCATAGTTAACCAGATTTTTTGTTTCAATGTTAACGTTTTTCTCTGAAGAGATTTTGCCGTAGTGATTATCGATATTATAGCTGCTCTTAATATCGATATTACCATTCGATGAAATTTGACCATTATTTTCCAGCGCATAGGATGAAATCATAATGCCACCATCGCCAGCAATAATCCCGCGAGAATCACTGCTGCCAACATCGGCGGTCTTCGTATTATTGTTAATCAGGGTACTGTTTTTAGCATCAATTTTGATATGACCATTTACAGTACGGATACGACCACCGGTATTGTCGATAGTATTATAACTATTATTAACTAACTCGATATTCTGAATCGCATCCATAGTACCATTTCTGTTTGCGGCATTCAGAGAGTTAATGCCAATATAGCCGCCGTTAATCTGTCCATCGCTATTGTCAAAGAACCCTGTTTCGAGAGCAACGATTCCACCAGTCAGACCGTATGTTTTTTCCGTTCCGGAGTTACGCAGTGTATTACCATTGGTGTTGATCGCCAGCAACCCAGCCGAAGCCATTTTGCCGTTCATGTTGTTCAGATAGCCGCTACTGATTGCGATGTCTTTACCTGCCTGAATATTACCAAGGCCAGAGTTGTTTAACGTATTTTTGGCAGTATCAATGTACACTGACGCGTCACTGGCAATACTGCCGCCAGAGTTATCAAGATCGCCAGCCAGCTTCATCAGAACAGTGGCATTTGATTTAATCGACGCATTTTTATTATGTAACTGGCCCTGGGCATCAAGGGTAAAGCCCCCCTTACCCGCAGCGATCACACCGCTATTATTTACGCCAGCGCCTTGTTCTGTGCTGATAAGCGTGATTTTGTCCGCATACATTCCTCCCAGCTTCGCAACGTCGAGGCTATTGCTTTTACGGAAACCTTCAGCTCTCACGCTGCCCGTGATTTGATTGTTCGTATTGACATAGTTATTGCCCAGAACGAGCGTCAGATCTTTAGCTACGCCGACATAACCATTGACCGTCACAGCACGAGTAATAAGTTCCGTTGGGGACTCATTAAGCAACTGAGCCTCAACGCTAATATCACCGCTATTAACGGCGTATCCTTTCAGTACACCATTCTGCACATCAGGTGTCCCGGAGGTTAACGTCACCTTATTGGTATTAATAAAGCCGCAGCCCGAACAGGTGATACCCGATGGGTTTGCAATGATCAGATGTGCTTCATCACCCGCAACTTCCAGCATGCCGGCCAGGTTACTACGGCCCGAACGCACTTCGTTGAGAATAATTTTGGCGCTACCGGAAGTCAGGTTACTGTTACCGCTTATCATTCCGCCAAGAGCCGTATTGGCACCATTGGTGCTATTATTAAATATTACCCCTTCCTTTCCCACATTCAATTTGTCATAGATATTATGCGAGAGCCCATTTTCATTGGCTTTATTGATATCTATAACTGGCACATTATTAACAGCTCTGGCCGCTACTGCTCGATTACTGTTAATCATGTCCGCATGGACGACCAACGGCAATGACAAAATAACCGCAGTAGCAATAGGTGTTACTTTAACTAAATAACGTTTTTGTTTCATTGTAACCTCTGAATATGATCTTTAGTTATTTGTGCATGTCTGTATACGGAAATTGTTGTCAATCAGTAATTAAAGAAAAACTGACGCCCAGAAAAATAAACAATATTCGTCCGGGAAGAAGGATTGAAGCCATGGTTATAAATGCTGTTGCTATTCGATTAACAACCGCACCAATAAAATGAATTTAATAACACAACACAGTAAACATCCGAACTCCCTGTCACTGGTTATTCCTTCATTTATTTATCGATAAACATCGACCCACAATTCCATTCACAAATAAAGTGACAACAGGCCATGCTCAAATCGCATTAAAATTCCGACAAATCATTACTGTAAAAGAAAAATTTTCATAACCAGTCTTCCTTTATTTACCAAAGGCGATACTAATTGTATTGTCGCCGCTCTGGCAAGCCTGTTTTATCCCGATAACTAAAAATCATATTTTTCTCACCAATTACACAAAACATATTATTGTAAAAAATAAAAGAAATTAAATTATTAACACCGAGAAATAAATCACACTGTTAAAAAATAGAATATGTTCGATAAACCTAAATCAAAAGAATAAATATTGACTTATCTTTCTTGAGAAAAATAAAATTAAAACGTCACCAAGACATTTATTCAAGGGAAAAGAAATGCGTGAATTAAACACTCAAGAAATTGCAGCAGTTTCCGGTGCGAGCCTGGCCTCCATTGGTAGCTTTTTAGGTTTCCAGGCAGGAAACCTTGCCGACTACCTCACATCAAAAATTGGTCTGTCTACTAACTTCGGCAGCTATACCAGCCAGATTGGCACAGGTATCGGTCAATTATGTTCGCTGAATTTTACTGATGCCAAAGCAAACATTGCCAATGGTTATAACGGCCTGGTAAGTGCATTAATTACAGCTGTTGGCAGCCTTTTTAAAGAATAAAAAACCTGTAATTAACAGGACGAGCCAGTGTATTACTGCTGGCTCTTTTTATTAAAAACCAGCGTTGTTGTCCAAATTTAATGTGACGCTGTTCAATTGATTTATCTCTAAAAATATCAAATGGCTATTCACTGCCCACGGTAAATCCTTGTACTTTCTGTTTTGCGAGCCAGTCCGCCAGTGATGTCACTTCCGGCAGACTTAACCAGCGCCGTATCTGCCGAACACGCTCTGTCCCCACGCCTGGCAGCGTCAGCCATTCTTGTTCTGTCTTGCCAACAAGTTCTTGCCAAAGGCCGATGCCCTGCGCATTTAATGCAGCCTGAGGCAAAGGAATTCCTAACGCGTTAACCCAACGGATAAAAGGATATTGGCGTACCACGTTAAAACGGTGCCAAAGCTTTAGTCCGCGAGCGGGAGAAATACCGGGCGTCGCCTGCAACTGCTCCTTTGTTAATGCCAGCCAGGAAAAGAGATGTTCGAAATGATGTGTCTGATGCAACATCCGCCAACCACTTTCTCCCAGCCCCTCGATCCCCAGTGCTTTTGCAGAACTTAGCCATACCAGCCGGGCAATAAACTGTTCATTGCACTCTGCCGTGGCATAAAAGCAGCTAAGCGATGAAAAAAGCGGAGCCGGTGGAACGGGTTTTTCGCGAACAAGACTACGCCAGACCACACGGTTAAGACGCGGAATACCCTGCCCGGCAAGACTTACAGAAACCTGATCGCCCGGTGCAATATCCAGTTCCTGCCAGCGTCGGACAGAACCAAGATTTACCCTCTGGACGCGTTTATCATCCAGTTGCACAGGTTCAAGCTGTGCAACGACGGCAATTTTCCCGGTACGCCCAACGGCAAACTGAATATCTTTTACGCTGGCGACTTCCTCTACCGGATCATATTTCCATGCCACCACCCAGTCGCCGTGCCCAGGCAACCACGCCTTGCCCTGAGGTTCTGCCCCCGAGCGAACGACGATACCGTCTGTCACGAAGGGCAAGGGTGAGGTAAACCAGCGGGCACGTAAACGCTCCACGTCCTGCACAGTATTGACTGGCACGCTGTAATCGAGCACCTCACTAAATCCGCTCTTACTCAGCGCAACCAGCCGTTGTGCCAGCGTTGCCGGGCCATCCGGCCATGCCCATACAAAGAAATCCAGCTCACGAAGCAGGGCCGGAGCGTCGCGTCGCATCATCGCACCTGCAACCCTGGCTCGGGCATTTAAGCCGCCCGACTGTTTCTGTATATGGTTTTCACGGCGTAGAAAGAGTTCGCCCTGCAAAACGCTGTTCGCCAGCTCGCCGCTAACATTGTTGGGAATCGCCGGGATTGCGTGAACCTTCGCCGTCCAGTCCTCACCCGCCAGCCCATTTCCACGGCTGATCGCCTGTACCAGCTTGCCCTCGCGGTAGACCAGCGTGAGCGCTACGCCATCCACTTTTGGCTGTACCCAGAGATCTTTTTTCCCGGCCATCCACTGTTGCAGCGCCTGCTTATTCGCCAGCTTGCGCACACCGGTATGCGCAACAGGATGAGCGGTATTACCGCCAGGTGGTATTGATGAGTTGAAGGATATTTCGAGCGAAAAGCAGCGCTGCCAATAGGCAAGCCGGGCGTTTAGCCTATCGTACACATCATCGCTGACGTCGCTTGCTCCCGATTTCCAGTACGCCTCATTCCACTGCGCGAGCTGCTGTTGCAAACGACTTACTTCTTCCTGCGCCCGCGAAGGCGACCAGACGGGGCAAGTTGCAAAGCTGAATACGCTCCACAGCAACAGACAAACTGCGGCTCCGGCTCTTCTCCACATAGATATTTCTCCCTTTAGATAGCGCAATCGTTATAACGCCAGGAGGGAACAGCTTTCGATCAATAAACAGGGCGATTGCGAGGCAGGTTCCGGAGATTCGCTACGGTGGTGAAAATTTGCAAACAAAACAGGAAAGCGGGCCGCAAAATGCCATACTGAGAGGGAAAAAGTGTGACAAATGCTACGTCACGTAGCGCTGATGTGTATAATAGGCACGTATGTAAGTTTCCTTTCGCAATTCACATACAAAAGACTCTCATGGCTCAAGGCACGCTATATATTGTTTCCGCCCCCAGCGGCGCGGGTAAATCAAGCCTCATCCAGGCTTTGCTGAAAACCCAACCGTTATACGACACTCAGGTTTCTGTTTCACACACCACGCGCGCACCGCGCCCGGGTGAAGTGCACGGCGAACACTATTTCTTTGTTAATCATGACGAATTTAAAGCCATGATTCACGATGACGCGTTTCTTGAACATGCCGAAGTATTTGGCAACTTTTACGGCACCTCCCGCGCAGCCATTGAGCAAGTACTGGCGACCGGCGTGGATGTGTTCCTGGATATCGACTGGCAGGGCGCGCAGCAAATTCGCACCCGCATGCCGCAGGCGCGCAGCATCTTTATTCTGCCGCCGTCAAAGCTGGAGCTGGATCGTCGCCTGCGTGGACGCGGTCAGGATAGCGAAGAGGTAATCGCAAAGCGGATGGCGCAGGCCGTTGCGGAAATGAGCCATTACGCAGAATATGATTACCTGATTGTGAATGATGATTTCGATACCGCTCTGGGCGATCTGAAAACCATTATTCGCGCCGAACGCCTGCGTATGAGCCGCCAGAAGCAGCGACATGACGCTTTAATCAGCAAACTATTGGCAGACTGAGCCTGGTTTCAGTATCATGCCCAGTCATTTCTTCACCTGTGGAGCATTTTAAGTATGGCACGCGTAACTGTTCAGGACGCTGTAGAGAAAGTAGGTAACCGTTTTGACCTGGTGCTGGTCGCCGCGCGTCGCGCTCGTCAGATGCAGGTTGGCGGTAAAGATCCGTTAGTACCGGAAGAAAACGATAAAACCACCGTTATCGCGCTGCGCGAAATCGAAGAAGGTCTGATCAACAACCAGATCCTCGACGTGCGTGAGCGCCAGGAACAGCAAGAGCAGGAAGCCGCAGAACTGCAGGCCGTTACCGCCATTGCTGAAGGTCGTCGTTAATTAACCTGCAGGTCACCCTTGTATCTGTTTGAAAGCCTGAATCAACTGATTCAAAACTATCTGCCTGAGGATCAAATTAAACGTCTCAGGCAGGCGTATCTCGTTGCACGTGACGCTCACGAGGGCCAGACACGTTCAAGCGGTGAACCCTATATCACGCACCCGGTAGCGGTGGCCTGTATTCTGGCCGAGATGAAACTCGACTACGAAACGCTGATGGCCGCGCTGCTGCATGACGTGATTGAAGATACCCCGGCCACTTACCAGGATATGGAACAACTGTTTGGCAAAAGCGTTGCCGAGTTGGTGGAAGGGGTATCCAAACTTGATAAGCTCAAGTTTCAGGATAAAAAAGAAGCGCAGGCCGAAAACTTTCGCAAGATGATCATGGCGATGGTGCAGGATATCCGCGTCATCCTGATCAAACTGGCCGACCGCACCCATAACATGCGTACGCTGGGCTCGCTTCGCCCGGACAAGCGTCGCCGCATCGCCCGTGAAACTCTCGAAATCTATAGTCCGCTGGCGCACCGTTTAGGTATTCACCACATCAAAACCGAGCTGGAAGAGCTGGGTTTCGAGGCGTTGTACCCGAATCGCTATCGCGTGATTAAAGAAGTGGTGAAAGCCGCACGCGGCAACCGCAAAGAGATGATCCAAAAAATCCTCTCGGAAATCGAAGGGCGTTTACAGGAAGCGGGCATTCCCTGCCGCGTTAGTGGTCGTGAAAAGCACCTCTATTCCATCTATTGCAAGATGGTGCTGAAAGAGCAACGCTTTCACTCGATCATGGATATTTACGCTTTCCGCGTTATCGTTCATGACCTGGATACCTGTTATCGCGTACTGGGTCAGATGCACAGCCTGTACAAACCGCGTCCCGGCCGCGTGAAAGACTACATCGCCATTCCGAAGGCGAACGGCTATCAATCCCTGCACACCTCGATGATTGGTCCGCATGGCGTACCGGTAGAGGTGCAGATCCGTACTGAAGATATGGATCAAATGGCGGAAATGGGGGTTGCTGCGCACTGGGCCTATAAAGAGCACGGCGAGAGCAGTACCACCGCGCAAATCCGCGCTCAGCGCTGGATGCAAAGCCTGCTGGAGCTGCAACAAAGCGCCGGTAGCTCGTTTGAATTTATCGAGAGCGTTAAATCTGATCTCTTCCCCGATGAGATTTATGTTTTCACCCCGGAAGGCCGCATTGTCGAGCTTCCCGCTGGCGCGACACCAGTGGATTTTGCCTACGCGGTACATACGGATATCGGCCACGCCTGCGTCGGCGCACGCGTTGACCGCCAGCCTTATCCGCTGTCACAATCGCTCGCCAGCGGCCAGACGGTAGAGATTATTACCGCGCCGGGCGCCCGCCCGAATGCCGCATGGCTGAACTTTGTCGTCAGCTCAAAAGCGCGCGCGAAAATCCGTCAGATGCTGAAAAACCTCAAGCGCGACGACTCGGTAAGCCTCGGTCGCCGCCTGCTGAACCATGCGTTAGGCGGCAGCCGCAAGCTGGCCGAAATTCCGCAGGAGCATATTCAGCGCGAGCTTGAGCGTATGAAGCTGGCGACGCTTGACGATCTTTTGGCTGAAATCGGCCTTGGCAACGCCATGAGCGTCGTGGTCGCGAAAAACCTGCAACAAGGGGAAGCGGTGCAAGCCGCGCCAACGCCGTCCAATTCCAGCGGCAACGGTCATTTGCCGATCAAAGGCGCAGATGGCGTGCTGATCACCTTTGCCAAATGCTGCCGTCCGATCCCCGGCGACCCGATTGTCGCTCACGTCAGCCCGGGTAAAGGGCTGGTTATCCACCATGAGTCCTGCCGTAATATTCGTGGCTACCAGAAAGAGCCCGAGAAGTTTATGGCTGTAGAGTGGGATAAAGAGACCGCGCAGGAATTTATCACCGAAATCAAGGTGGATATGTTCAACCATCAGGGAGCGCTGGCCAACCTCACGGCGGCAATTAATACGGCCTCATCCAACATTCAGAGTCTGAATACGGAAGAGAAAGATGGCCGCGTGTACAGCGCTTTCATCCGACTGACGGCGCGCGATCGCGTCCATCTGGCGAATATCATGCGTAAAATCCGCGTGATGCCAGATGTGATTAAAGTCACCCGCAACAGAAACTAATTGTATGAATTCTCAACGTTATGCGCGTATTCGCGAGATGCTCGCCAGACGTCAGCCCGATCTGACAGTTTGCATGGAGCAGGTTCACAAGCCCCATAACGTCTCTGCCATTATCCGCACCGCGGACGCCGTCGGCGTGCATGAAGTCCACGCTGTCTGGCCAAGCAACCGCATGCGCACCATGGCCTCCTCCGCCGCAGGCAGTAATAGCTGGGTGGAAGTGAAAACACACCGTACCATTGGCGATGCTGTCGGCGTGCTGAAAGCGCGTGGCATGCAGGTACTCGCCACGCATCTGTCGGACAAAGCGGTCGACTTTCGCGAGATTGACTACACGCGCCCGACCTGCATTCTGATGGGCCAGGAGAAAACCGGGATCACGCAGGAAGCCCTGGATCTGGCGGATCAGGACATCATCATTCCGATGATCGGCATGGTGCAATCGCTCAACGTTTCCGTGGCCTCAGCATTAATTCTGTATGAAGCGCAGCGTCAGCGGCAAAACGCCGGTATGTACCAGCGTGAAAACAGTATGCTGCCGGATGAAGAGCAGCAGCGCCTGCTGTTCGAAGGGGGTTACCCGGTGCTGGCGAAAGTCGCGAAACGCAAAGGGCTGCCTTACCCGCACGTCAATTCGGAAGGCCAAATTGAAGCCGAGCCCGCGTGGTGGGCCACTATGCAGGCGGCGGGATAACCGATGAAAGGTAAGCTGCTCGACGCGGTGCCCTTAAGTTCGCTGACCGGCGTCGGCGCGGCCCAGAGCAGCAAACTGGCGAAAATCGGTCTGCACACCGTGCAGGATTTGCTGCTTCACCTGCCGCTGCGTTACGAAGATCGCACCCAGCTTTACCCCATTGCTGACCTGCTGCCGGGCATCTACGCCACGGTGGAAGGCGAAGTGCTGAACTGCAATATCACTTTCGGTGGTCGCCGGATGATGACCTGCCAGATCAGCGACGGTTCCGGCATCCTCACCATGCGCTTTTTCAACTTCAACGCGGCGATGAAAAACAGCCTCGCCACGGGCCGCCGCGTGCTGGCCTACGGCGAAGCAAAGCGCGGGAAGTATGGTGCGGAGATGATCCACCCGGAATACCGCGTGCAGGGCGATCTCAGCACTCCCGAATTACAGGAAACGCTTACGCCGGTTTATCCCACCACCGAAGGGATTAAGCAGGCGACATTGCGCAAACTGACCGACCAGGCGCTGGAACTGCTGGCGACCTGCGCCATCAGCGAACTGCTGCCGCCTGAGCTGGCACAGGGCATGATGAGCCTGCCGGAAGCGCTGCACACGCTGCATCGCCCGCCGCCGTCATTGCAACTGGCCGAACTTGAAGCGGGTACGCATCCAGCGCAGCGTCGTTTGATCCTTGAAGAATTACTGGCGCATAACCTGAGTATGCTGGCGCTGCGCGCCGGGGCTCAGCGCTATCATGCGCAGCCGCTCGTTGCCAAAGATGAACTGAAGCAAGGCCTGCTGGCGTCGCTACCGTTTAAACCAACCGGCGCACAGGCGCGGGTTGTGGCGGAAATCGAGCGCGATATGGCGCTGGATATCCCGATGATGCGCCTGGTACAGGGCGATGTCGGCTCCGGTAAAACGCTGGTTGCCGCACTGGCCGCGTTACGGGCGATCGCCAACGGTAAACAGGTGGCGATGATGGCACCGACCGAACTGCTGGCTGAGCAGCACGCCAACAATTTCCGCAACTGGTTTGCGCCGCTCGGTATCGAAGTGGGCTGGCTGGCGGGAAAACAAAAAGGGAAGGCGCGCCAGGCACAGCAGGATGCCATTGCTAATGGCGAAGTGCAGATGGTGGTGGGCACGCACGCTATTTTCCAGGAGCAGGTGCAGTTTAACGGCCTCGCGCTGGTGATTATCGATGAGCAACACCGCTTTGGTGTCCACCAGCGTCTGGCGTTGTGGGAGAAAGGCCAGCAGCAGGGTTTCCATCCGCACCAGTTAATCATGACGGCCACCCCGATTCCGCGCACGCTGGCGATGACCGCCTATGCCGATCTCGATACGTCGGTTATCGACGAACTACCGCCGGGCCGCACACCAGTAACCACCGTCGCCATCCCGGATACGCGCCGCAACGATATTATCGATCGCGTGCGCAACGCCTGTATCGACGAAGGCCGTCAGGCCTACTGGGTGTGTACGCTGATTGAAGAGTCCGATCTTCTGGAAGCGCAGGCGGCGGAAGCCACCTGGGAAGAGCTGAAGCTCGCACTGCCAGAGCTGAATGTCGGACTGGTGCATGGCCGCATGAAGCCAGCGGAAAAGCAGGCAGTCATGCAGGCCTTTAAACAGGGCGAGCAGCATCTGCTGGTCGCCACCACGGTAATTGAAGTTGGCGTGGATGTGCCCAATGCCAGCCTGATGATTATCGAAAACCCGGAGCGGCTCGGCCTTGCGCAACTCCACCAGCTCCGCGGGCGCGTTGGGCGCGGCGCGGTAGCCTCGCACTGCGTTTTGCTCTACAAATCCCCGCTCTCAAAGACAGCGCAAAAACGCTTACAGGTGCTGCGCGACAGCAACGACGGTTTTGTCATTGCGCAAAAGGATCTGGAAATTCGCGGCCCCGGCGAACTGCTCGGAACCCGCCAGACCGGCAATGCGGAATTCAAAGTCGCCGATCTGCTGCGCGACCAGGCGATGATCCCGGAAGTTCAGCGCGTCGCCCGCCATATTCACGAGCGTTATCCGCAGCTTGCAACAGCTTTAATCGAACGCTGGATGCCGGAAACAGAACGCTACTCCAACGCCTGAGTTTCAGGACCTTAGCCGGTAGAAAGAACATCCCTTCGAAAAGTATGTTTTTAACATAGCAACCGTTTGCTTTTACCAAACAGTCCGATAAAATCAGCGCTTTTCCATCAGGGGATTGTCTGAGATGTCCTTAAACACCATCGAGTCCGAAAATGCGCAACCGGTTGCGCAGACTCAACCCAGCGAGCTGATCTATCGCCTTGAAGACCGCCCGCCGCTGCCGCAAACCCTGTTTGCCGCACTGCAACACCTGCTGGCGATGTTTGTTGGCGTGATTACGCCCGCGCTGCTGATCTGCCAGGCGCTGGGGCTACCGGCTCAGGACACTCAGCACATCATCAGCATGTCGCTGTTCGCCTCCGGCGTCGCTTCCATCATCCAGATTAAAGCCTGGGGCCCGGTGGGTTCCGGTCTGCTGTCGATCCAGGGCACCAGCTTCAACTTCGTTGCGCCATTGATTATGGGCGGCACGGCGCTAAAAACCGGCGGTGCGGATGTGCCAACCATGATGGCTGCGCTGTTCGGCACCCTGATGCTGGCAAGCTGTACCGAAATGGTTATCTCGCGCATTCTGCCGCTGGCACGCCGCATTATTACTCCGCTGGTCTCCGGCGTGGTGGTGATGATTATCGGCCTGTCGCTGATCCAGGTTGGTCTGACTTCCGTCGGCGGCGGTTTTGCCGCGATGGGCAATCACACCTTCGGCGCGCCGAAAAACCTGCTGCTGGCGGGCGTGGTGCTGGCGATCATTATTCTGCTCAACCGTCAGCGTAACCCGTACCTGCGTATTGCTTCGCTGGTGATTGCCATGGCGGTCGGTTATGTACTGGCGCTGTTTATGGGCATGCTGCCGGAATATAGCGCGCCAGCGAACGCCTTTATGGTGCCAACGCCGCTCTATTACGGCCTGAGCATCGACTGGAATCTGCTGCTGCCACTGATGCTGGTGTTTATGATCACCTCGCTGGAAACCATCGGCGACATCACCGCCACCTCTGACGTTTCCGAGCAG
Organism: Kosakonia sacchari; assembly: GCA_900109485.1. Lineage (GTDB taxonomy): Bacteria > Pseudomonadota > Gammaproteobacteria > Enterobacterales > Enterobacteriaceae > Kosakonia > Kosakonia sacchari_B. Next base: position 365,276 of record FOAY01000004.1, read on the forward strand.
CCCGTCGCCGGCCCGCTGTACATGAAGCGCCTGAAAGGCGGCGTGCTGGCGAACGGCATCAACTCGTTTGTTTCGGCGGTGTTCAACACTTTCCCGAACTCCTGCTTTGGCCAGAACAACGGCGTTATTCAGCTGACCGGCGTCGCCAGCCGCTACATCGGTTTCTTCGTGGCGCTGATGCTGGTTGTGCTGGGTCTGTTCCCGGCGGTCAGCGCTTTCGTTCAGCAGTTACCTGAGCCGGTACTCGGCGGCGCAACGCTGGTGATGTTCGGTACGATTGCCGCTTCCGGCGTGCGTATCGTCTCCCGCGAGCCGCTGAACCGCCGCGCGATTATGATTATCGCGCTGTCGCTGGCCGTAGGCCTTGGCGTTTCCCAGCAGCCGCAGATCCTGCAATTCGCGCCGGACTGGCTGAAAAACCTGCTCTCCTCCGGTATCGCCGCTGGCGGTATCACCGCAATTGTATTGAATCTGATTTTTCCGCCAGAGAAAAACTGATCGCGCCACGGCAGCCGGGCTTACCGGCTGCCGCTGTCATCTCCTTTCATCATTCCGCCCTTGAGCATTGCGCATAAATCGTGCATAACTGCCTGATTGACACTTCGGGGATGGAAGATCATGAAATTTCTTGGAAAGCTGCTGTTCGTTGTCGTTATCGTCCTGCTACTGGCGATAGTGGCCGCTTATTTTCTGCTGCAAACCCGTTGGGGTGCGACACAGGTCAGCAACTGGGTAAATAACAACAGCGACTATCACCTCACTTTTGATGCGATAGAACATCGCTTCTCCTCGCCTTCCCATGTGTTACTGAAAAACGTCAATTTCGGCCGCAAAGGCAACCCGGCGACGCTGGTCGCTAAAACGGTAGATATTGGCCTGAGCAGCCGCCAGTTGACCGATCCGCTGCACGCCGACACCATTTTATTGCAGGATGGCACGCTCAATTTCTCCCCGTCTGCCGCGCCGCTTCCTTTCCAGGCCGATCGCCTGCAACTCAATAATATGGCGTTCAATAGCCCGACCACGGGCTGGGATCTGAGTGCGCAACGGGTGATGGGTGGTGTCTCGCCCTGGCAGCCAGTGTCCGGCAATGTGCTGGGCAGTAAAACGCAAATCCAGATGAGCGCCGGTTCGCTGACGTTAAACGGCGTTCCGGCCAGCAACGTGCTTATTCAGGGCAGTATCGACAAAGATGTTGTTACCCTGACGACTATCGGCGCGGACATGGCGCGCGGCTCCCTGACCGGCGATGCGAAACGCACTGCCGATGGCGGCTGGGTGGTGAATAACCTGCGCCTGAACGATATTCGCCTGCAAAGCGATAAAACCCTGCTCGATTTCTTCAATCCGCTGACCACGCTGCCATCATTACAGATTGGCCGTGTCGACGTGACGGACGCGCGTTTACAGGGGCCGGGATGGGCGGTTACCGATCTCGATCTGAGCCTGAGCAATTTGACGCTGATTAAAGGCGACTGGCAAAGCGACGACGGCAGGCTGTCGATGAACGCCAGCGAGTTTATTTACGGCTCGCTGCACCTGTTCGACCCGATCCTGAATGCCAACTTTTCTGCGCAGGGAATTGCGCTACAGCAGTTCACCTCGCGCTGGGAAAACGGCATGGTGCGCACCTCCGGTAACTGGTATCGCGCGGGCCATGCGCTGGTGCTCGACGACGCCGCGTTCGCCGGGCTGGAGTACACGCTGCCGGAAAACTGGAAGCAACTGTGGATGGACGATCTGCCGTCGTGGCTGAACACGGTAACGCTGAAGAAATTCAGCGCCAGCCGCAACCTGGTGATTGATATCGATCCGACGTTCCCGTGGCAACTCACCGCGCTGGATGGTTATGGCGACAACCTGCAACTGGTGCGCGAAGGGAAATGGGGCGTCTGGGGCGGTAGCGCAAAACTGAATGCCGCTGCGGCAACATTCAACCGCGTGGACGTGCGCCGCCCGTCGCTGGCGCTGAATGCCAACGGCAACATGGTCAATATTACCGAGCTGAGCGCCTTCACCGACAAAGGGTTGCTGGAGGCTAAAGCTGTGGTTTCACAAACGCCGGATCGCAGCGTTAATGTCAGCCTGAACGGACGCGGCGTACCGCTGAATGTGCTCCAGGAGTGGGGCTGGCCGACGTTACCGATTAGCGGCGATGGCAACCTGCAACTGACCGCCAGCGGCAGTGTACGCGCCGATGCGCCACTGAAGCCCAGCGTCAACGGCGAGTTATCTGCGGTTAACGTACAGAAACAGCAGGTAAAACAGAGCATGCATGGCGGCGTGGTATCGGGAGGTGTGGTTGCACCTCCGGCAGAGCCTGCACCGACACAGCCCGCGCCCTGAGATCTGATATTGCCGGATGGCGCTAACACTTATCCGGCCCGACAAATACCGGCATTATCTACGGGAAACTGTAGGCCGGGTAACGCAGTGCCACCCGGCGACAATCAATCCTCAGCAGTCCAGGCCCGGCCAGCAACAACATCCTCTCCGGGAATCGCAGGCCGGGCTGCCATCCAGCAACGTCCTTCAAAGCGTAATACGCACTTCACTACCCTGCGGCGTAATCACCACACCCAGCGCGCTGCCGGACTGCGTTGCGCCCTGCACACCGGCAATCTGTGCGACATTGCGCAGGCACAGCGTCCAGTTACGTCCTGCACCGTCAGCCTGAACCGTAATCACACCATTTGCACGTTTCGTCCGCAGACGGAAGATCACCGCGCCGCTGGCATCCGGTACTTCGCACAACGCTTCACACCCGTCATCCAGCGCAAAAAGCTGGAATGCCGTACCCTCATGCCAGGCATAATCCGGGCGTTGATCGTTACTGCCCAGCGCCAGTAGCGCGTTGTCACGCACATAAACTGGCAGGCTCATAAAGTTGTGGCGCTGTTTATGCCAGCGGCTGCCGATCTGTACGTCGTTGTGCCACAGGTGCGTCCAGCGTCCTTCCGGCAGATAAAACTGTACATCGCCCGCTTCGCTGAACACCGGCGCAACCAGCAGCGCATCGCCGAGCATATACTGCCTGTCGAGAAAGTCGCAGGCAGGATCGTCCGGGAAGGCCAGCATCATGGCGCGCATCATCGGCACGCCGGATTCATGCGCCTGCGCAGCCTGGCGATAAAGGTACGGCATCAGGCGACATTTCAGTTGCGTGAAGTGACGCACCACATCGCAGGATTCTTCATCGTACGCCCACGGCACACGGTAGGATTTACTGCCATGCAGGCGGCTATGGCTGGAGAACAGCCCGAACGCGCACCAGCGTTTGTAGACATGCGCAGGCGCGGTATTTTCGAAGCCGCCGATATCGTGGCTCCAGAAGCCAAAACCGGAAAGACCAATGGATAACCCGCCGCGCAGGCTTTCAGCCATCGATTCGTAGTTGGCGTAGCAGTCGCCGCCCCAGTGAACCGGGAACTGTTGCGCGCCCACGGAAGCCGAACGGGCAAACAGTACCGCATCCTGCTCGCCAACCGTCTCTTTCAGCACGTTCCACACCAGTTCGTTGTAGATGTACGCATAATGGTTGTGCATCTTCTGCGGGCACGCGCCGTTATGCCACATCACATCGGTCGGAATGCGTTCGCCAAAGTCGGTTTTGAAGCAGTCCACGCCCATCGCTACCAGGCCTTTGAGCTTATCGGCATACCACTGGCAGGCTTCCGGGTTGGTAAAATCATAAATCGCCAGCCCCGGTTGCCATTTGTCCCACTGCCACAGCGAGCCATCCGGGCGTTTCAGCAGGTAACCCTTTTCTTTCAGTTCGCGGAAAACGGGCGATTTCTGCCCGATGTAGGGGTTGATCCAGACACAGATTTTCAGCCTGCGCGCTTTCAGCCGCTTCATCATGCCAGCCGGATCCGGGAAGGTCTGCGGGTCCCATTCGAAATCGCACCACTGGAAGGCCTTCATCCAGAAGCAGTCAAAGTGGAACACATGCAGCGGTAACTGGCGTTCGGCCATGCCATCGATAAAACTGTTCACCGTCGCTTCGTCGTAGTTGGTGGTGAACGAAGTGGTCAGCCACAGACCGAATGACCACGCGGGCGGCAGCGCCGGGCGGCCGGTGAAGCAGGTATAGCGATCCAGCACCGCCTGCGGCGTCGGCCCGTCGATAACGAAATACTCCAGGTGCTCGCCTTCAACGCTGAACTGCACTTTGGAGACCTTCTCCGAACCGATTTCAAACTCCACGGCTTCCGGGTGATTAACCAGCACGCCGTAACCGCGATTGGTCAGATAGAAGGGGATATTTTTGTACGACTGCTCGGTGCTGGTGCCGCCATCACGGTTCCAGGTTTCCACCGCCTGGCCGTTGCGCACCAGCGCGGTAAAGCGCTCGCCAAGGCCATACACCGTTTCGCCTACGCCGAGATCCAGACGCTCGAACAGGTAGTTGCGCCCACGGTTGCCATCCTGCACGTAGCCATTATTTTTCAACTGACTGCCGGTGATGCGCTCGCCATCGCGCAGAAAATCGATCGCCCAGTTGTCGCCTTTCCCCACACGAACGCTAAGCGAACCGCTTTGCAGCTCGGCAAATTCGTCGGTGTTGTGCATTTCCACGTGAACATTTTGCGCAACGTTAAGCGGGAAATGCGGGCCGTTATCCAGCGCGCCCTGAAAATGCTCAATGCGCACACCGATAATCCCTTCCTGCGGCGAGAAAAAGCGCAGCGTAAACAAAGGGGTATCCAGTTGCCAGGTGCGCTCACGCACATCGCGCGGGGCGGCATAAACCACCATCTCATTGCCCTGCTGTTCAACCTCAAAGACCTGAACCGGCTGGATTAACGTCAACCCCGGCTGGATAAGCCAGTTGCCATCACTAATTTTCATCTGTCACTCCTTACTGTAATTCTTCCCGGGCAGAAACATGGCCAAACCTCTGTTCACCGCGGTGCTCGCCACGCGCCAGTTGCGCCATGATCGATTTCAGGAACGGGGTTTTCAGCGTGTAAAAACGTTTGGCGATAATGGCGCTGAGCAGGTAGCAGAGCGCCGGAACCAGCGTGAACAGGGCAATAATGATGCTAATGGTGGTGCTGTTCTGGCTGTGAGCCGCGGCATCGTAACCGCCACCGGCCAGCGCCCAGCCAATCAACGCGCCGCCAAGGGCAAGGCCGAGTTTCAGCACAAACAGCGTACCGGCAAAGCTGATGCCGGTAAGGCGCTTACCATTACACCATTCGCCGTAATCGACGGTGTCGGACATCATCACCCACTGGATTGGCGTCACCAGTTGGTGCAGCACACCGATAACAAAGATAAAGATGAACATCGTAACGCTGGCCTGGATCGGCACGAAGAACATGGCGATGCTCAGCACGGTGAGCGCGGCGTTAGTCCACCAGAAAATGGTGACTTTACATTTCCAGTCGGTCAGCGGTTTCGCCAGTGCGCTGCCAATCAGATTGCCGACGCAGTAGGTGGTGAGGAACGCGGTAAAGATAGCGGCATCGCCCATGATCCAGGTGACGTAATACATCATCGCGCCGCCGCGCACGCAGACGGCGAGGATGTTGAGGATGGTCAGCGCGCCGACAATTCGCCACTGGTCGTTCTGCCAGATATCGCGCAGATCTTCTCGCATTGAGGTGGTGCTCGGCGGTGCCTGGATACGCTCTTTGGTGGTGAAGAAGCAGAATGCCAACATCATAAAGGCAACCACCGAGAGCACCGCAATCCCGCCCTGGAAACCGGCAACTTTGTCTTCGCCACCAATTAATTTCACCAGCGGCATCATCAGCACCGTGGAGAGCATGCCGCCTGCGGTGGCGAGCACGAAGCGCCAGGATTGTAGCGAGATGCGCTGTGTCGGGTCATTAGTGATAACGCCGCCGAGCGCGCAATAAGGAATATTGACCACGGTGTAAAGCAGGGTGAGTAACGTATAAGTTACAGCGGCATAAATCATTTTGCCGCTCGTGCTGAGATCCGGCGTGCTGTAGGCCAGCACGCAGACCACGCCAAACGGCAGCGCGCCGAAGATAATCCACGGGCGGAATTTCCCCCAGCGGCTGCGCGTGCGGTCGGCAAGCAGCCCCATGCACGGGTCGGAAATGGCGTCTAACGCGCGCGCCAGCAGGAACATGGTGCCGACAAACCCGGCGGGAATACCGAAAATATCGGTATAGAAAAACATCATGTACAACATCACGTTATCGAAGACGATATGGCTGGCGGCATCGCCCATCCCGTAGCCAATTTTTTCTTTCACGGAAATAATCTGACTGTCCATTTTTGTTTCCTTTACGCGTGAAAAGTGCACAGAGAGCGGTTTCACACGTTGTAAACGATTGGTTTTCAGCCGGGTATTGCGATTTCTTGTTATCAATTTACGTTTATTCTTTTCTGTGATCGCTCCCCCTTTCACCGAAGCGAAGCGGCTAAGCGATGGAAAAGATAAGGATTTATCTTAAACGACCGATTTTACTGGCCGCACAATGAGAAAAATTCTGATGAGGGTATGTGGTAAATGACTGAAAGTAGCTATAATGCGCCCCGCCTCCATGTAGCAATGCAGGCGCGGAAGATCGTCATCTCCGGTGAGGTGGCTGGACTTCAAATCCAGTTGGGGCCGCCAGCGGTCCCGGGCAGGTTCGACTCCTGTGATCTTCCGCCAAAGTCCCTCCATGTATACCTTTGTAAAAAAATAGAAATTAATACCCGTTTGGTTTATAAATAAAGTCTGTAAAAAAGACATTAATTTATTCTCAATTTTTTGCTATTAGGAATAGAATTTATGGAAAATTTAAAAATTGAAAATTTTCTTTCTATACAAAAAATAGATATCACCTTAAAGAAAATTAATATTTTTATTGGCCCTCAAGCACAAGGGAAAAGCGTAATTGCAAAACTCATAAAATATTTCAAAGATTATCCAACAAACGTCATTCGACATGTGTCCGATGGTAAAACTAAAAGAGATATACTTAAAGAAGAAAAGATAAGATTCATTAAGATATTCCCTCAACAATACTGGAGCAATGATTGTTTCAAAATTACTTATTCAAATAAGCATTATAGTATTGAGATTTCTAATAATGAAAAGCAGAAGTTCAGCATTACGATTTCGGAAAGGCTAACAAAAACAATACAGAAACTACGGCTTGTACTAAAAAAAGATAATGATATGCCAATTGAGGCACCGATTAATAGCACCATAGAAAGACGAAAAAAGAAAGATGTCGATCAAGAATTGCGCAAAGTTCTCTGCCAAGAACTATTCTCCACAAGTGACATAAAAATTGAAAGCGTTATGTATATTCCTGCTGGTAGGTCATTTTTCGCCAACTTGCAAAAGAATGTATTTTCCTTCCTGTCAAGCAGTATCGAAATTGACTATTTCCTGACTGAATTTGGTGCTATTTATGAACAAACAAAAAAAATAATGTCGCAAAGAGTTTTATCCGAATTTCTTCAAAAAGAAGTACCATCCTCTGTAAATAAACTTGTGGAAACCTTAATTTGCGGTAAGTACATTTCTGAAAAAGGAGAGGATTTTATTAAGGACAATTCAAAAAAAATCAATTTAAATAACTCCAGCTCAGGGCAACAAGAATCCTTACCGATGGCGTTAATGTTATCAACCTGGCCGTATCTGGCTTCTAATTATGAAAGAAGTTTCATAATAGAAGAACCAGAAGCACATCTCTTCCCTTCTGCGCAATCAATCGTAGTATCACTGATAGCAGCCGCATACAACAAAGCAGAAAATTTCTGTAGCTATACCATAACAACTCATAGCCCATATATTTTGAGTGCATTAAACAATCTCATCCAAGCTGGGAACACCTTACGGTCAATTTCAAAAGATAATTTACATTTAAAGGAAGAATTATTTAAAATTGTTCCAGAAAGCCAAATCGTTAATTTTGATGATGTTACTGCCTATATGGTAAATAATGGTAAGCTGATCAATATCATAGATCATGAACTTAAAATTTTAGACGCAAATGAAATAGATAGAATATCATCAGTATTTTCTGACACCTTCGATAAACTCATTGAAATGGAATGCTGTCAATAAGGAGAGTAAAATGTGCTTAAAGTGTCAGGGTACAACAAAAAACAAAAAAATTGTTCTCTCGGAAAAAGGAACAGCCACACAGTTAACTGTGAACAACGAAGAAGCATTAGAAACAACTCATAAACTTATTGATGGGTGTGTAATTGTAAATGGTGAAAGATGTGATCATTATCTAAAGATTTTGAATGGAGATAAAATATCACATCTTTTTGTTGAACTTAAAGGAAGTGATGTCGAGAAAGCAGCCAGACAAATAACTACCACAATAAAATCAGGTTGTACCCCCATCGATAAAAACGAGCAAAAATATGCAGCCATCGTCAGCACAAGAAATCCTTTAAGTTCTACTGAAACGGCCAAAATAAAGAAAAAGATGCTCAAAGAAGAGAAAGTATTTCTTCACTTTTATAAAATGAAAGCACAAGAAAAAATAAGTAAGTTTTCTTAATGTTAATAAGATAAGCCCTGTTGATGGACTGACCCCATAAAGTTGGACAGTTCATGTTAAGCGGCTTTCAGGGCCTGGGTTCGGTACTCTACCGGACTCAGGCCTTTTAATTTCAGGCTTATCCGCTTGTTGTTGTAGTAACAGATGTATTCCTCTATCGCCTTTCTCAGTTCGTTGACACTGTCCCACCTGCTCAGATAAAAACACTCCGATTTCAGCGTACCGAAGAAGTTCTCCATCACTGCATTATCCAGGCAGTTTCCTTTGCGCGACATACTTTGTGTCATGCCCCGCGCCTTTAACTTTGCCTGATAGCCTGCCATCCGATACTGCCAGCCCTGATCCGAGTGCAGAAGGGGGGTATCTTCCGGGCTCAGCTTTGAGAAGGCTTTGCTCAGCATGGTATTTACCATCGCCATCACCGGCTTTTCTGACAGGCTGTATGAGATGATTTCCCGGTTAAACAGATCGAGAACCGGCGACAGGTACAGCTTTTTACCCTGTACCGGGAACTCTGTTACATCCGTAACCCATTTTTCATTGGCTTTTGAGGCACCGAAGTTCCGGCTCAGGATATTGGGCGCTGCCTTGCCCGTTTCCCCTTTCCAGGCACGATATTTCTTCACCCTTATCAGAGACCGGAGCAACAGCTCTCCCATCAGCCGCTGCACTGTTTTATGGTTTACCAGCAGCCCCTGTTTTCTCAGTGAGAGTGTGATCCTGCGGTAACCATAACGCCCTTTGTGCCAGTGGTATATCTCTCTGATTTTGTCTTTCAGCCCGGCATGCCTGTCCACTCGCTTCAGCGCATTCATATTGTGATACCACGTGCTGCGGGACATCCCGGCTGCACGCAGAAGGTCACTGAGCGCGTGTCTGTGCCTTAGCTCGCTGATTATTGCGGCTTTCTGCCGTTTTTCTCGCTTTGAACTAAGGCCTTCAGCTTTTTTAAGTAAGCATTCTCTGCCCGCAGGTAACGGAGTTCAGCCCGCAGCTCTTCGGGAGATAACTTTTCCAGTGCAGCATCAGTAAGTGGAGGTGTTTTTTTGGGTTTTGTCATATCCCTGATCCGGCCAGGTTTTATGCCCAGAAGTCCTTTCTCACCTGCGTCTTTGTAGACATTCAGCCAGTGACGGACAACGGTTTCATTTGAGATATTAAACCGTGCAGCAACCTCACGCATTGAAAGTTCTTCATCGAGAGCAGTCCGGACAACAGTCATCCGGAACGCCGGAGAATGGCGGTCATTTTTCCGGGTAATACCATCAAGACCGTGGAGTTGCCAGGCTCTTACCCAGCGTCGCACTGATGTTCTTTCAACACCAAAACGTTCAGCGGTACGGTGTGTTCCATCTTTTCCGGCGAGGTAGTGATTAACTACAGCTAATCTGGTTTCGAGGGAATATTTTGGCTTTGCCATAAAAAACTGCACCTTACTCAGTTGGGTGTCCAACTTTTGGGGTGCAGTCCATGACCAATGGCAGGGCTGTTAAATAATTTTTTTGTTTTTTAACCTTATTAATTCATTTTTACCTAATGTTTTGAGCCAGTTCCCCAAACTCATCCCCGCGTCCTTTGCAGCCGCTTCAAACTGTGCTTTCAGTTCCGGCGTTATCCTAATTTGAAATGTGGGAGCTTTGCCGCATTTTGACTGATTAGTGTCACGTTTAGCTTTTGTCATGTACGTACCTAAAGCATAATCTTTAACCACTCAGGCACGTCCCCTGGCATAAGTCGTCCTGACATTTAAACGCTCTCGCCAGGTACTTGCGATACCAGACGAGAGCTAACCATCCCCAACTATCAAGGAGTTGATAATGGCTGATCCGCATTCTACCCCAGACTTTACGCCCACCGGAACCGAGCACAGTGTAATTGTGCGCTATCGCCCGAATCAGGGCGACACCAGTACGCCGTGCATTACGCTTTCCGGCAAGTGGCTGCGCGATGCCGGGTTTGATACCGGGCAACATCTGCTGGTGAAAGTGATGCAGGGTTGCATTGTGCTGACCAAACACAGTGAGAAGGAAGAGTGGCTGGCAAGCGAGCTGGATAAAACCCGCAAGCAACTCAGGGAAGTGAAAAGCGTCATGAAAAAGGCGTATCTGCAATCAAAGCCTAACTGAGCGCCCTTTCTCCTTTATCTTCATAGCGGTTGCGCTAATGAAATGCAGTGTGAGTATCTGGCATACTGCATAGCTTATTCAGCAATCAGAACGCATATCGCGGAGGCAGCATGGCAGATGAACGCTTAACCCAATCCCCGGCAGGTGAATTTATCATGTTCGCCAGCGGTGACGGGAAAGTACGCATTGAATGCCGCTTTGAAAGCGATACGCTGTGGCTTTCTCAGGCGATGATCTGCGAACTTTATGGCAAAGCTAAAGCAACTATCAGCGGACACATAAAGAACATCTTTGAAGATGGCGAACTGGCTGAAAATTCAGTTGTTCGGTTTTACCGAACAACTGCAAATGATGGAAAATCTTATAATGTTCAATATTTTAACCTTCCTCTGATACTTGCCATCGGCTACCGCGTTCGCTCCACCCGGGGCACACAGTTCCGCCAGTGGGCAACCCAGACGCTCCAGGAATACTTGATTAAAGGTTTTGTGATGGACGACGAGCGGCTGAAAAACCCGCCAGTTGGTTCTTCTGCTGTGCCTGATTATTTCGATGAGATGCTGGAACGCATCCGCGATATTCGGGCCAGTGAGCGCCGGGTATATTTACGGGTTCGGGAGATCTTTGCGTTAGCCGCCGATTACCAGCCGTCACTCAAAGAAACGACGCTATTTTTTCAGACTATCCAGAACAAATTACATTTTGCCTGTACCGGCCTTACCGCTGCTGAGCTTATTCATCAGCGAGCTGATGCTCGTCAGCCCAATATGGGATTAACCAGCTATAAAGGTGAAGAGGTGCGCAAAAGCGACGTGACGGTGGCAAAAAATTACCTCAACCAGAATGAGGTTAGCGAACTCAACCGCGTGGTTAATATGTGGCTGGACTTTGCCGAAGACCAGGCCCGCCGTCGTCAGCAGGTATTTCTGCGTGACTGGCAGTTAAAGCTGGATCAATTTCTGCAGTTCAACGACCGTGATGTTCTGCAAGATGCAGGAAAAATAAGTAAAAAAGCAGCAGATGAAAAAGCACAAACGGAATACGTCCAGTTTGCTGAGCAACAGCGGCGCTTAAAAGAGTCGGAAGGAGAGAAAAACATCGCTGATTTACTTCCGTGGAGTAAAAAGCCACGTAAATAGTGGAAGATTTTATTTTCAATAATACAACAGATAAAGAGATAATCAGGATTCATATATATCATAAAATTGATTTTTATTTTTACACTCTCGATTGTCAATCGGAGGTATAAAATACTCCCGAAATGTTATGTTCATCAGTTTGTTATAATCACGACCCTGTTTTTTCAAACGCATAAAAATATGACCAGCATTCGCCAAACGCGCCCGGCCAGAAAGACGAACCCCGTAGCATAAACCTCACCAACGTTACCCGCGCAGAAAACAACCAATATCGGGCACCACCGTGATTTATCACTCAGGGCGTTCAGGAGTAACATAGGCACTCCAAAAACCAATAGATAACCACCAACAGACAACAACCGATGAAACGCTCACTTTTTATCGTCGCCACCGTTTTTTACTTCAACACCACTTTTGCCGCAGCACCGTTACCGAAAGATGTCAGTGATTTCCGCACGCTTGCCGAGCAGTGCGAACATTTTGCCAGCGAACAGGACAGCGATCTCGATGAGCAACAGCAAAAAGCGCTGGATGCCAGCCTTGAAGCTACCTGCGGCAAAGCCGTGGTTCAGCTCAAAACGTTACGGGAAAAGTATAAAAACGACGAGGAATTAATGAAGGTCATTAATGCCTATGATTTTTGATTGTCTCTGCTGGTGTGACTACATCATGAAAGGTGCCAACAGAATCTCCTGGTACATTGTAGCGGCAGTGCGCCAGGCGACCTGAACTGTTTTGCGAAGAAGGCTTATTGCATATGCGTTAACAAATGTCGGGTAGGGGGAGCAGAGAGTGTGTAGCGCGTCGGGGACCTGACCATTTTCAATTCGTTGCTGTCTTTACGCTCCTGAAAGGTAGCCTCCGGTACAACTTTACCGGCAATACAGCAAAAACAGTCATTCCAGTTATTGTAGATCTGGATCAGTTCCGCGACGCTGTTTAACCCGAGTTTCCGCAGGATCGCGTTTTTGTAATTACTGACGATTTTCTTATCCAAACCGAGCGCTTGCGCAATGTCATCACCCGCCTGGTAATCCAGCAGCATGAGTAAAATCTTATGTTCCGTTTTATTCAGGTGAATTTCCCGGGTGATATCAAACTTTGTTTTTCCTTTCAATAGTTTAATGGTTTTCTTAAGCTCATGCTTCAGAAAAGACAAAGAGGAAGATTTATCCACTTTTATAAATCGTGAACATATAAACGAAGGAAAACTTTTTTCTTCACTCAGGATTAAAATGAGTTTATCAACGCTAAAGAATAATATTTGTTCATCCCCACGATCGTACGCAATCAATGTATGTGTTGCGCAAGGATTAATCGCTTTGAGCAGTATATCCATGCCCATCACAAAGTAACTATCCTTTGAGATGATATACATATTCAGCCTCCCGATAAGGTTATTTCTCGCCTCGTCCACATGACTGATACGTTTGTCAGAGTAATGTTAACGTTTGCCGCAGGATTTACCTTTCGCATTGAAAAACAAAGGTTTTCAACCCATCACATTATTTTATTAATAAATAATGCCATTAGGTATTCTGATCTACCGTCTCGCCTGAACCCTCTGAGTTGTTAACAATACATTATATTTCCGTTAAAAACTTCGCAAGCTAATCGGTAAAATAAAACGAAAAAAATAACTGGAATATATCAATGCAATGCACTATGAGAACCGAAACACTTATTCATACGGAATCTTGTAACACCGTATTAATTAACAGGTTGATTAACATATCTTAATTATTAAAAAAGAAAAAAAGGGATGAAGGGAAAATTTTATTTTCTAATTTTTGCTACCCGTCGAATAGTCACCTACTAAAATTAGTTATCTTTTTCTTAATAGCAAGAATACCAATCATGTTTTAGGATTTTTCATGTGGCAAGTCAGTGATTAAGAAATTAATTAACAATTGCAGATTACACAAAGCTGACAAACGCCGTTGTTAATCTGCTTCTTAAATTTCCCCTGTAATATTAATGTAATATAAAAAAGCGAACTGTGCTGCACAGTGCCAGATGAAAGATTGCACCGCCCGAAGAGAACGCTTACATTCGAAAGACATGCCTTGCTTTTCAAACTGTTATTCTTCGGGGAGTGTTATGTCTTTCGCTGATCCTACAGTTATCACTGTCACTCATCCGGAGTGCTGCTGATGGCGATGCCCAAACTGCGTAACGGGTTGCCGCTGCTTCTCCTCTCACTGCTCTTTGTCGCCATGATGGAGCAGGTCCATCTGCCCGCTGCGCTCCTGCTGGGGCCGATGTTTGCCGGGATTATTCTCGCCATCCTTAACCGGCCGGTGGTGGTAAGCAAAACCAGTTTCGGTGTTGCGCAGGCGGTGGTCGGCGCGATGATCGCTCATGCCATTCCCGCTTCGGTGTTCGGTCGCATTGCTGCCGACTGGCCGCTGTTTATCAGTTGTATTGTCTCGGTGATTTTCGCCAGCGCCATTCTCGGCTGGATTATGGCGAAACTGCAGGTTTTTCCAGGCTCCACGGCGATCTGGGGTTCGTCGCCGGGCGCGGCAGCAGCCATGACCATTATGGCGGAGAGTTTCGGTGCCGATGTCCGCCTGGTGGCATTTATGCAGTATCTGCGGGTAATGATTGTGGCGCTGGTCGCGGTACTGGTAACCCGCATATGGATGGGCGCGACCAGCCCGGATCACGCGGTCGCGACATTTACTCTGTTCGGCCCGGTGCGCTGGCTACCGTTTGTCGGTACGTTGCTGGTTATCGCGACAGGTTATCTGATCGCCCGGCGAGTAAAACTTCCCTCCGGTCCGATGCTGATAACGTTAATACTGGGAACCATTATTGAAGATACCGGGCTGTTGTCGCTGGAATTGCCGCCGTGGCTGCTGGCGCTCTCCTACGCGGTGATTGGCTGGAGCATTGGGCTGCGCTTTACGCGGGAGATTGTCTGGTACGCCGCCCGCGCACTGCCGCGCGTGCTGCTGTCGGTGCTGACACTGGTGGCTGTGTGCTGCGGCTTTGCATTTTTGCTGGTGCAGTTCGCCGGTATCGACCCGCTCACCGCCTATCTCGCCACCAGCCCCGGCGGAGCAGATACGGTGGCGATCATCGCCTCTTCAAGTCACGTTGATATCTCGTTTGTGATGGCGATGCAGACCGGGCGCTTTATTCTGGTGCTGATCACCGGCCCGGCGATTTCACGCTTTGTGGCAAAGAGGCTGGGAGCATAACCCCGGCAAGAACGTCAATGCCGGGACGACAATCACTCCGCAGCCAGACGCAGCCTTTCGATCACCTCAGCCACTTCACGTCGCGCGTCGCCTTGCAGCGTCTGTAATGGCGGTGGCAGACACGGCGCCGTCACCACGCCCAGCAATTCGGCAGCAGTTGCGATCACGCGCATGCTGCCGCCATAACGATTGAACAGATCCCACAGCGGCGCCAGCGCGTCGGAATGCGCCCGTGCCAGCGCCATGTCGCCGGCCTGCGCCGCGCGGGAGATGGCCAGCGCCGCTTGCGGGAATAGTCCGCCCAGCACCGAATACCAGATCCCGCAACCGGCGCTCAGGCCGTCAACCGCGATGGCATCGCCGCTGATGCCGAGCGTAATATGTGCCGGAATGAGCCCCCGCAGCGCTGCAATCCGCTCCAGCGCGGCAATGGGAGGAATTTTGATCGAGCCGACATTGGGTAACTGGGCGATGCGGGCAAGCAGCGCATCGCTGAAGGTGAAATGCGTCGCTCGGGGATTATCGTAAATGCAGAGCGGCACCGACAATTCGCGAGTCACCGCCGCGTACAGGCCAAAGACTTCCTCTTCGGTTAACGCGTGATAGGAAACCGGCGCCAGCAGCACCGCGCTAACGCCCGCTTTTTGCGCATCTTCCGCCAGCCACAGCACATCGCGGGTACGCAGTGCGCCAATCCCGGCGATCACCGGCACCGCGCCGGAGTGTTCCGTCGCCAGGCGCAGCGCGGCGGCGCGTTCATTACGGCTGAAATAGGGATAGCAACCCGTCGATCCTAACGCGCCAATCGAATCCACCCCGGCCACGCGGAGCTTCTCGATCAGCCGAACGTATGCCGCTTCATCCAGCCGCTCGTCAACCAGCGGCGTCAGCGGAAATGCGCTCAGTCCCGTGAAATCCATGCTTTACCCCCTTCAGAGTCAGAAACCCAGCGCTGTTTTCTCACAGCAACAGCCTGGCATCATACGTTGCAACCCGGCGATCGGTTCGTCGCCTGCCTCACATAATGTGGCCTGCGGCATTTCCGGCAGGCTCTTGAGGATGAACCACCGTTTTCGCCGCCAACCGGAACAGCGTAGCGCAGGCTGATAGCCTTGTAGAGATCCACCCCCGGGTCAATGGCCGGTACCACGCCATATCCCGCACCACTATGCCAACGACAGCGCGCAGCCGGTGGTCTTTACCATGACGGTCAGCGAACGCCATTCATGAACCTCGCTCATAACGTCATTATGATTTAATGACGTTATCATTTGTGTCGCTCTGATTAAGATAACGTTCCGCCTTTGTCGGCACCCTCCTCGTTACTGAATCAGGATCCTATGAGCAACAAGATACACGGGCCACTGTTTCTCGCGATCCTCAGCGCGCTGATGGCCTTTACTTCTCTGTCGACAGATATCTATCTACCCGCCATGCCGCTGATGGCCAGCGAGCTGCAAGGGGATATCGAACTGACCATTACCGGTTTTTTAATCGGCTTCGCGCTGGCGCAACTGGTATGGGGGCCGATCAGCGACGCCATTGGCCGCCGTCGGCCGCTATTTATCGGTATGCTGCTGTTTATTATCGGTTCCGCTGGCTGCGCCCTGTCGACGGACATTCAGCAAATTGTCTTCTGGCGCGTGTTTCAGGCCTTTGGCGCCTGTACCGGGCCGATGCTGGCGCGGGCAATGATCCGCGATCTGTTCGCCCGCACCCGCGCTGCGCATATGCTCTCTACGCTGACCATCATTATGGCTATCGCCCCGATTATCGGGCCGCTGGCGGGCGGGCAAATCATTAAGATCACCAGCTGGCACGCTATTTTCTGGCTGCTGGCGGTGATTGGCGGGCTGATGTTTCTCTCCCTCTATGCGCTGCCGGAAACCCTGCCGCCGGAAAAACGGGTCAACACCTCGCTGGCGGGCGCGTTTACCAACTATTTCTCGCTGCTGCGCAATCGCGCCTTTATGCGTTTTACGCTGTGCCTGACCTTTTTCTACGTTTCCGCGTACGCGTTTATTACCGGGTCGCCGTTCGTCTATATCCGCTATTACGGTATCGATCCGCAATATTACGGCTGGCTGTTCGCCATCAATATTGTGGGGCTGATGGGGATGAGCATGGTGAACCGGCGGCTGGTGCAGCGCCATCCGCTGGAACGGCTGCTGAAAATCGCCGTGGCGGGCGCGGCTGTTGCAGCCGTCGCACTGGCGCTGGTGGTGAAACTGCAACTGGGCGGCATTGCTGCGGTCGTTATATGCGTGTTCCTGTTCTTCTCGATGAACGGCATCATCGCCGCAACCTCCACCGCCGCGGCGCTTGATGCCGTGCCAACCATTGCCGGGTCAGCCGCCGCATTAATGGGTTCCTTGCAGTACGGCAGCGGCATCATTTCGTCACTGCTGCTGGCGTGGTTTCGCGACGGCACGCCGTGGACAATGGCGTGGGTGATGGCGCTCTTCACGCTCGCCAGCGCGGCGATAGTGCTGCGCCGCCATTGATGATTCAAGCTCATAAGCTCATGCCGATTTCCCCCGATAGTCGCAGGTCATTGGCAGGGCTATGATCGCTGTTCCCGGAAAACGAGCGGAGCGTCAATCACGCCAGCCGCCACCGATTTTCCGCCCGGTGAGTAAACTTAACGATAAGACCCATACTGGAGAAGACCATGAAGATCACCCGCAATGCTTCCGTTCCTTCCGCGCAAGGCCCGCAGGAATATTTCACTGGCCGCGTGCGGATCGACGCGCCGTTTAAGGCCGAAGAACCTGCCCGCGTAGGCGGCGCAACCGTAACGTTTGAACCGGGCGCGCGCACCGCGTGGCATACCCATCCGCTCGGCCAGACGCTGATCGTCACTCACGGCAAAGGCTGGATCCAGTGCGAAGGCGAAGCCATTCAGGAGATGAACCTGGGCGATATCGTCTGGATCCCTGAGGATGTTAAACACTGGCACGGCGCGACGGCGGATACTGCCATAACCCATATTGCCATCGCCGAGTCGTTAAATGGCAGCCCGGTAACCTGGCTTGAACAGGTTACCGACGAGCAATATCGCGGCCGCTATACGGCGTGAAAACGGGTATATAAATCCTGTTCAAATTGCTCGCGCAGCGAGGCGGGCGAAAGAATGCCGATGTCCGGCAGCCAGTAGCGCAGCCAGCGAAACAGCGTATGCGGATCGCTGATCGCCGTAGAGAGCGTCAGGCTGCCGTCGTCGTGGTGTTCAATAATGCGTTGCGCGGGGAACAGCGCCCGGCGGGTGACATATTCCGCGGCATGCGCCGATACGCGCAGTACCGTCTCTACCCGCGAGCCAAAGCGAATACCGGCATGACTTTCCAGCTCGGCGACCACGTCAGCGAGCAGTTCAAAGCGCTGATCGGTGCTGGTTAGCCGCTCAATACGCGCCACTTCGAACGCCTTTAACTGCCCTTTTTCCATCGCCGCCAGGTACCACAAGCCGTACTGGTTAATCAGCCGGTAAGGCTGCGCGCGCCGGGCTTTGTCGCGGTAGCAATATTCCACCTCTATACGCTGGCTAATGGCCTGATTTAACTGGTTAAGCAACGGCTCAAGCTGCTGATTTTGCCGGCTGCTCGGTGCGTGAAAGGCAATATTGCTGCGCTGTTTCATGCTGTTACGCAGTGATTGTCCATCCTGGCGCGGGAAGAGATGTGCCACGCCGGTAAAGTCGGCGAATTCCGCCAGATGACCGCTGTGTAATGTCGGAAGAAGGTGGGCGCTGAGCTTATAGCGTCCTGGCGAAACCTGATCGAGGATATGCCCCAGCCGCGCAAGGTCGCGGTAAGCCGTGCGTTCCGTTATGCCGAATTTATCGCACAGCCACGCCTTATCGATGGTTTTGCCCTGATAGAGTGCAGCGAAAATTTCGCACAGCCGCTCAATCAACGGGTCGTGTTTTCTGTCGTGACTTTCCTTCATTGCTGCGGGTTCCGGAATAAAGTCTCACAAGACGTTAAAATTACAGCCTGACCATCGCGCCACGGCCCGAAGTTTCAGGTAAGACCTTGTTTTTGTTCATAGGGATTAACGGCAAAAAACAGGAAAACTAAAATGAAATTTCCGCGTGCTATGCAATTCCCTGATTCTATTAAGGGAAAGATAAATGTCCTCGCAGAGAGGAGATGCCAGTACAGGGTAATTGCCGCCTGCCGCTTCGCTAACTTCAACAAACCATCAACGAATCTGCCGCTTACGTTGTTCATTCCCCGTGCGGAAAAGATAATCGTTATTTACTTTGGTATATAACGAGAAACGTGATGAAAACGATGGCAGGCAAGTATGCAGCGGTAATGGCGCTGGCGGTGTTTAGTGCTACGCCCGTTCTGGCAAAAGATATTCGCGTCACTTATGCCGGTTCGATGGGCAAAGTGATGGATCAGGGGCTGGGGCCGGTGTTTGCGAAAGCGGAAAATGGCGCCTGGCAGGGCCAGGGACAGGGCGCTTACGGTATGGCGCGTTTGCTGGCGAGCCATAAACTGACGGCAGACGTGTTTGTCTCCATCAACCCTGGCCCGATGCAGATCCTGAAAGATGCAGGCTTAATCGATGATGCCGTCCCGGTCGCCAGCACCAGCATGGTGATAGCGTACAGCCCGAAAGGCAAATATGCCGCGCAGTTTGCCGAATCAAGTAAACAGCATGATGCCGGCTGGCTGAAGCTGCTGGCGCAGAAAGATATTCACTTTGGTCGCACCGATCCGTATGTCGATCCGAAAGGGCAGAACATTGTCTTTACCCTGCTGCTGGCGGAAAAATATTACCACCAGCCGGGCATGGCGCAGAAAGTGCTGGGCGACCTGCAAAACCCGGAACAGACTCACCAGGAAGGCGGCCTGCTGGCGCGCCTCGAGAGCGGCCAGATTGATGCCGCAGCCGGTTACGAAAGCGAAGTACGTTCCGCTCATCTGCCGTATGTCGCGCTGCCGGATGAGATCAACCTCAGCAACCCGGCGCTGGCGAAACAGTGGTATGACACCGTCAGTTTCACCATTAAAGACAGCGCAGGCAAAGATCAAACCCTGCACACGCAGCCGATGGTGTTCTACGCGGCAGTGCTGAAGAACGCGCCAAACGGCACCGATCAGGCGAAGAAATTCGTTGAATTTATGCAAAGCGCGCAGGGGCAGCAGATCCTTAATCATTATGGTTACGCCGCGCCGAAAGGCAACGCGCTGTACCGCTGATGCGCCAGGCCGGGCGTATGGCGGGCTGGCTGTCGCTTCCCGCATTACTGCTGTTGAGCATTCCGTTTGTTACCCTGCTGCATGAAACGCCGTGGGGCCACTTCCGGCTTGCCTGGCGGGATGACAATGCGATTGCCGTGTCGCTCGGCCTTGGGCTGCTGGCGCTGTGCCTGATTATCCTGATCGGCCTGCCGGTGGCCTGGTGGCTGGCGCGGGCCACCGGGCGCAAACGTCTGATCGCCGAGCTGCTGGTAATGGTTCCGCTGCTGACGCCGCCGCTGTCGATGGGCATTTTGCTGGTTTCCGCATGGGGGCCGTACGGCCTGTTTGGTCAGTGGCTGTCGCAGGTCGGCATGACGCTGGTCAATAATCCTGCCGCCTTTGTTCTGGCACAGCTTTACGGCGCGCTACCCTATTTTATTGTGGTGGCGCGCAGCGCTTTTAGTACCGTACCGAAAACGATTCTTGAAGCCGGGCAGACGCTTGGCGCGGGCGGCTGGCAGCGCTTTCGCTATCTGGCGCTACCAATGGCGATGCCAGGGCTGGCTTCGGCGGTCGCGCTGGCCTGGGTGCGGGCGGTTGGCGAGTTCGGCATTGTGATGATCTTCGCTTACTTTCCGCAGGGGATTCCGGTCAAGCTCTACACCAACCTGCAAAATGACGGCGTTG
This sequence comes from Kosakonia sacchari, assembly GCA_900109485.1. Lineage (GTDB taxonomy): Bacteria > Pseudomonadota > Gammaproteobacteria > Enterobacterales > Enterobacteriaceae > Kosakonia > Kosakonia sacchari_B. The sequence continues at coordinate 386,121 of FOAY01000004.1, forward strand.
ATTCCGTTTATACCCTGCTGTGGCTGCTGCTGATCGTCACGCTGCCGCTGCCGATGATCTGTATGGCGCTGGGCAGACGGGCGCAGGTGAATCAGCTTTGAGATAAGCTAACTCTTGCCGCATTAGCGCAACCTGTTCGCATTACCATGGAACGGAGAGGGTAAAAAAATAAGGCTCCCTGTGGGTGCCTTACCTCTCTACGTAAAACTTATCAGGCGGTTTTGGCGAATTTCGCTTTCTTTGTCAGCCCTACAATATCCATCTCTTTGTTATTTTTACCGAATTTCGCAAGCTTGTTACTATCAATGGCGGACCAAAAATCTTCAGAGCGTTTGGCTGCGGCCATCGCTTTTACGGAATCGATTTTTTTCTTTTGCGTGATCATAACGCCTCCTGTCCGGCTTTCAGCCATGACGCAATACTATCTTATCCCTGCTCACTTAACAAACAACCGGCTCGGCACATAACGGTACCCGTTACTCTTCGTCAGGAACGATTCCATTCATTTTCCGTCGAATAGTATCAAGTATATCAATTACTTCTGCTGACATTCTGTTATGAGCGTTTGCAACATGCGCAAAACCATATGCTCTATAATGGGGTTGAGCTGCAACGATCGGATCCTGAAGATAAACCTCTTCAAGACCCACCATGTCACAAAAAGTTGTTGAGTAAATAAGCGCGATTACCAGCACATTGCCTGTTAAAACCGTGTCTTCATGAGCAATAAAGTTTTCGAGCATACAAATAGCAAACTCGTTACGTCGAAAATCATATTTGCAAATAATAACGGCGTGCAGCGAATCAGGAGCGACCCAATCGGCAATTTTTAAATGAATGTCCAGGATCCCATCATCGGCAAAGCCTCTGTAGTGCTGCATTGCCCACGTCCAGTTGAGGACACTTGAATCAATCTTCTTTTCAAGGCGAGCCCTGTCATCTTCACTCAATACCCCAACAGAAAGCGTATCCCACCCGAAGCCGTTAATAATTTTCTGGGTCGTCTCAAGGCAGAAATTATGAATCTCTTGAATCGATAAATCGCTCACCCGTCCATCCTTATTAGCAATGCGTCCTGGGGGGCATCATAAATGAGCGTCGTTCATATGTTAACCAGATGACGGTCAAAAACCGGCCCGGCACGCTTTCCATCGCCGGGCCGCTGAGGATCAATCACCCGCTTTGGTCAGGGTTGCCAGTTCATCAGCAGAGAGGTTTAACGCTACAGCAGTGACAAAGCTTTCAACGTGGGCAACGTTGGTGGCGCTGGCGATCGGCGCGGTGACGCCCGGCTGGTTAATCAGCCAGGAGAGCGCGACTTCGGCCGGTTTTACGTTGTGTTTTGCGGCAATGGTTTCCAGCGCATCAATAATGGCGAAACCGCGTGGATTCAGGTATTTGGCAATGCCCTGCCCACGCTGGCTCTGGCTAAGATCCTTTTCGCTGCGGTATTTCCCGGAGAGGAAACCGGAAGCGAGGCTGTAGTAAGTCACCACGCCGATATTCTCCCGCACCGTTAAGTTCTGCAACGCGCCTTCAAAACCGGAACGATCGTAAAGATTGTATTCCGGTTGCAGCACCTGGTAACGCGGCAGCCCTTTCGCATCCGCCACTTTTAGCGATTCCGCCAGTTGCTCCGCAGTGAGGTTCGACGCGCCGACGGCGCGGATTTTCCCCGCTTCCAGCAGCTTCTCATACGCGCCAAGGGTTTCCTCATACGGCGTGTCGTTATCCGGCCAGTGAGAGAAGTAGAGATCGATATAGTCGGTTTGCAGACGGCGCAGTGAATCCTCAACCGCCTGCGCTATCCAGCGGGCGGAAAGCCCTTTTTTACCCGGTTCGCGCAGATCGGCTCCCACTTTGGTAAAGAGTGTCACTTTGTCGCGCGCGCCCGGATGCGCCGCCAGCCATTTGCCGATAATGGTTTCTGATTCGCCGCCTTTGTTGCCCGGCGCCCATGCCGAATAGACATCGGCGGTATCAATCGCGGTAAAGCCGCGTTCGAAAAGCGCGTCCAGCAGGCTGAAGCTCTGCTTTTCATCTACCGTCCAGCCAAAAACATTACCGCCGAAAACCAGGGCGGGGATCTGTAAACCAGTCGTACCCAGTGAACGTAAAGCCATTTGCTCCTACCTCCGTGAAATAGCGTATCTGTTTACGCAAAGACTTTAATCCTGGTCTGCTGAGCCGTACGTTTTTTGGTCATCCGTGCGGTTTAAACACCGAATGCGTCTGCAACAGCGCGGTGATCGGCCGCAGATTCTCGCGCAGTACGCTATGCAGGTGGCGGATGGCCGGGTTGAACTGTTTGCGGTGCGGGCACACCAGATTCAGCGGCGCGGCTTCGCCAGCATGCTGCGGCAGCAGCACTTCCAGCCGGCCTGCCAGCACATCCGCGCTGATGTCGATCCAGGATTTATAGACGATGCCCATTCCGTCCAGCGCCCAGCGGCGGGCTATATCCGCGTCATCACACAACATACGGCTTTTTACAATAAGCTGACGCCGCATGCCGTTTTCCGGAAAGCTCCATTTGTCATACACCTGGTTGTTCATGGTGAATAACAGGCAGTGATGATTCACCACTTCATCCAGCGTTTTTGGGCGACCGTGTTGCGCCAGATAATCAGGGGAAGCGGCCAACACCCGACGATTATCCTCGGCCACCGGCAGCGCGACATAGCTGCTGTTATCCAGCACGCCGTAGCGAATGGCAATGTCTACCGGATCGCGAAAGACATCGCTTATCTGATCGGAAAGCGACAGGCGCAGCGAAATTTTCGGATACTGCTGGCAAAAACGGGTGATCAGCGGCAGCAAGACATTGCGGCCAATGTCCGAAGGAACGGCAACGCGCAGCTCGCCGCGGATCTCGTTATCGCCACTGTGCAGGCTCTCAGCGCCCGCCTGCACCACTTCCAGCATCTCCTGGGCGAAGGGCAGATATTTCTCGCCTTCAGCGGTCAGACGCAGGCTGCGCGTCGAGCGCACAAACAGGCGCTTATCCAGATCGCGCTCCAGCCGGTTGACGGCAGCGCTGACCTGGCCCGGCAGTAATCCGGCTTCCCGCGCGGCATTGGAAAAACTGCCCAGCATGGCCGAGCGAACAAACAGCGTGACATCTTCCAGGCGAATCATGGTGGCTCCCGTAGCGCAAAAACCCTTCTGTTTTGCCAGAAATCCCTGTGGCGGGAAATGTTATTTTCACTCCACGAGTGAAAGTGCTGCCTTTTTACACCGATTTATCTGGTTATGTTTTGCGTTTATGCTCGCTGCAATCAACAGTACCGTCCCTGATTTGTTTATATTTCCATCCGGAGAGAAAAAATGACCCTTGATGATGCCGTCGTTGCCCGCCATACCGTAAAAGCATTCGAACCCGGCCAGACGCTGCCGCAGGATAAAATCGAAACGCTGCTGAACGTGCTGCAAAACAGCCCCTCTTCCGTTAACTCGCAACCGTGGCATTTTGTCGTTGCCGCTACGGCGCAGGGGCGCGAAGCCATTGCTAAATCCACCACCGGCGCTTTTTCCTATAACGAGCCGAAAGTCCTGAACGCTTCTCATGTGATTGCGCTGTGCATCCGCAGTGATATTGACGACAAACACCTGCAAAACGTCCTCGCGCAGGAGCAAAAAGATGGCCGCTTTGTCGCAGAAGGCGCGCAGGCGGGCCAGGATAAAAGCCGCCGTTCCTACGTCGATATGCATCGCTATGAACAGCGCGATCTGCCGCAGTGGATGGAAAAACAGGTGTACCTGGCGTTAGGCGGCCTGCTGCTGGGCGCGGCAATGCTTGGCATTGACGCCACGCCAATGGAAGGTTTTGACCAGCGTGCACTGGATCTGTCGCTGGGCCTGCGTGAAAAAGGGCTGACCAGCGTGGTGCTGGTCTCGCTCGGCGTACGCAGCGATAAAGATTTCAATGCCGCCCTGCCGAAATCCCGCCTGCCGCGCGACGAAATTTTCACCTTTATCTAATCCCGATATGCCCGGTAGCGCGACGCTTACCGGGCCTGCAAAGCGTAAACCGGGTTTAATACCACCCGGAAATCACCAACAGTGCATCCATGACGATTTTCATTACATCGTCCCGTTCGCCTTTTTCTGCCATGAATATGTGAGCTATGTTCGCCGGTATTGCGCAGGTGTTTGCTGGTAACGTTGCTTAAACGCGCGGGAAAACGAAGAGAGTGAGAGAAACCCGCAACGTTCTGCAATGGCATCGACCGTCAGACCACGTTGCTGGTGCAGCAAACGCGCGGCCTGCGCGAGGCGGATTTGCGTCAGCCAGCTTTGTGGCGTCAGGTGATAACAGCGGGAAAAATGGCGGGCGAAGGTTGCGCGGGAGAGAAAGCAGCGCTGTGCCAGCGTCTCCAGTGTCCACGGCTGCGCCGGATCGGCCAGCACCGCCAGTACCGCAGGCGCGAGGCGCGGATCGCTCATCAACCGCAACAGCCCGGCTGGCGGCTCCTGCGCTGCCAGTAAAATACGCAGCAGCATCGTTAAAAACGACATCGCCAGGCTTTGTACCATCTTCGCGCCGCCGGGCTGGTTGCTCAGGCTTTCACGCACCAGCATCGCCAGCAGGGTTTGCAGCTCCGGGAAATCCTGCTGCCCGTCGGTATGCAAATGGATAACATCAACTTCATGGGCAAACAGCCAGCCGCTGTGCGGGCCAAAATGGAACTCGCCGCATAACACTTCCACCGCGCTGCCTTCGCCTTTCGCGACAACCTCCGTCAGCGTGCCGTTGTGCTGGCTGGCCACTGGCGCAAGGTGTCCCCAGTCAATCAGTCCCTGCAATAGATGCGGAGAACCGTGCGGCAGCAGCAGCACGTCTCCGGCGCGCACATCATAGATTTTCCCCGCCACATTCAGCCGCGCTTCCCCTTTCAGGATCACATGCCAGGGCACCGCGCCGGGCGCGAGCTGAACGTGATCGGCCTGCCAGCGCCCGGCGAAACGGCAGTGAAGATTCACCGCGCAAACTGGCGCAAGCAGAGTCAGCATCTGGCTAAGAGTATCCATCTTTCTCCTGAGACGATAAGACAAAAAACAGAGACGATTTGGCGCATTCTACACCGTCCGCGCAGCCTAACATAAGCCCAACGCCGCCACTGCGGCCCTCATTTAACACTGAACAGGAGCGAATCATGAGCCGTTTAACCCACATTCAGACTGAAGAAGCCACTGGTAAAGCCGCAGAATTATTTGCTGCCATCAAACGCGCAATGGGCAAAGTGCCAAATGCTTATCTGACCATCGGCAGCCACTCGCCGGAGGCGCTGGGCCAGGCGCTGCAACATAACGCCATGCTGACGAAAAGTAGCCTGAACGCCAAAGAGCGCGAAGCCATTAACCTTGCCGTCAGCGAAGCAAGCGGCTGTGATTACTGTCTGGCCGCCCATACGCTGGCGGCAAAGGGTGCGGGCTACAGCGAAGAGCAGACCCGGCAGTTGCGTCGCGGTGAATACCCGCAGGATGCACACATTGATGCGCTGGTGAAATTCGTGCAAACGCTGGTCACCACGCGCGGCACACTGGCTGACGACACCGTTGCCGCCTTCCGCAATGCCGGTTTCGACGATCGCCAGGTGGTGGAAACCATCAGCGCCGTCAGCGCGATTCTGTTTACCAATATGATTAACCGCGTCAATGATACGGTGGTGGATTTCCCGAAAGTGAATTGATCAACCCGGGAGGCGGAAGCCTCCCTTTTTTATTGTGCCAACTCCACCCAGTGGCACGCCACACGGTGCCCAGGCCGCACTTCACGCAGTTCCGGGATTTCAGTGCGGCAGCGTTCCGTTGCCAGCGGGCAGCGGGAAGAGAAGCGGCAGCCGGAGGGCGGGCGCGACGGATCGGGGATTTCCCCCTGCACCACCGCCACGGGTTCGCTTTCCGGGTCGAGCGTCGGCACCGCCGCCAGCAGCGCCTGGGTGTAAGGGTGCAGCGGCTGGCTGAACAGCGCATCGCGGCTGGCGGTTTCCACCAGTTTCCCCAGATACATCACCGCCACGTCATCACACAAATGCTCCACGACACCGAGATCGTGGGAGATAAACAGGAAGGTGACGCCGTGGTCATCGCGCAAATCGGAAAACAGATTAATAATTTGCGCCTGAATGGAGACATCCAGCGCCGAGATGGGTTCGTCGGCGATAATAAAATCCGGGTTGAGGATCAGCGCACGGGCAATGCCGATACGCTGGCGCTGGCCGCCGGAAAACTCATGGGGAAAGCGATTGTAATGCTGCGGCGCCAGGCCACAGATTTTCATCACCTCCAGCACCTTGTCGCGTAGTTCCGCTTTGCTGCACAGCTTGTGTTCCAGCATCGCTTCGCCAATCGCATCGCCAATGCGAATGCGCGGGTTCAGCGAGCTGTAAGGGTCCTGAAACACCAGCTGGATTTTCGGGCGCAGCGCGCGCATCTGTTTCGGCGTCAGATCCTGCAACTCCTGACCGCGATACTTCACGCTGCCCGCCGTTTTGTCATACAGCCCCAGCAACGTGCGTCCGACGGTGGTTTTACCGCTGCCGGACTCACCCACCAGGCCAAAAATGGTGCCGGGTCGAATGTTAAAACTGACGCCGTCCACGGCGCGTAGCTGTCCGGTTTCCTGACCAAACAGCCCGTCGCGCAGCGGGAAGTGTTTTTTCAGACCGTCCACTTCAATCACATATTGCTGGCTCATGCGACCGGCTCCGCTAACTCACTGTGAATACATGCGGCTTGCCGCGTTTGCCCGATCAGCGGCGGAATGCCCGCGCGGCACTGCGGCGTGGCGCGTTCGCAGCGATCGTAGAACGCGCAGTACGGCGGCAGTTCGGCCAGATCCGGCACCTGGCCGGGAATCGAATAGAGGCGGCGTCGGCGCTCGCCCGGAACAGGGCGCGACGCGATCAACCCTTTGGTATAGGGGTGCAGCGGGTTGCGCAGCACGTCAGCGGTCGGGCCTTGCTCAACGATGCGCCCGGCGTACATCACCACGACGTGTTCCGCCATCTGCGCGATAACCCCCAAATCATGGGTGATCAGCATCAGCGCCATCTGCTGCGCCCGCGCCTGGTCGCGCAGTAAGCGCAGGATTTGCGCCTGCACGGTGACATCCAGCGCCGTGGTTGGCTCGTCGGCAATCAGCAGTTTCGGCTGGCAGCTTAGTGCCATGGCAATCATGATGCGCTGCAACATGCCGCCGGAAAGCTGGTGCGGATAGCTGCTCATCAGGCTCTCCGCCCGCGCCAGCCCGACATCGGCGATCAGTTGCGTGGCGTGCGCCCAGGCCGCTTTCGGCGTTTCACCGCGATGGCGAATCAGCGGTTCGCAGAGCTGCTCGCCGATGGTCAGCACCGGGTTGAGCGCCGTCATCGGCTCCTGAAAGATCATCGCTAACTGATTACCACGCAGGTCGGTCATTTTCGACGGCTTCAGGCGCAGCAGATCGGTGCCCTGAAAGCGGATTTCTCCGCCGTCGATACGCGCAACCTGCGGCGGTAACAGCCCCATCAGCGACATGGCGGTCACGCTTTTGCCGCAGCCGGATTCACCCACCACGCCAATGGTTTGCCCGGCCTGAATGGCAAATGAGACATCCTGTACAGCACGCACGCGCCCCTGCTCGCTGGCGAAGGAGATGGATAAATTGTTAAAGGTAATTAGCGGCTCGCTCATTTCAGGCTCCGTTTCATCTTCGGATCCAGCGCATCGCGCAGGCCATCGCCCAGCACGTTAATGGCGATAACGGTCAGAAAAATGGCGATCCCCGGCGGCATCCACAGCCACGGACGACGCTGAAAATCGATCAGGCTGTTGGCCGCGTCCATCATATTGCCCCATGAGGGCGTTGGCGGTACGACACCAAGGCCGAGATAGCTGAGCGCGGATTCCATCAGAATGGCGTTGGCCACCGCCATCGTCGCCATCACCACCAGAATGGGAATGGTGTTCGGCAACAGATGGCCGAACAGGCGGCGGCGCGAAGAGAGGCCTAATACCTGAGTCGCCAGCATAAAATCGCGTTCGCGCAGCGAGAGGATTTGCCCGCGCACCAGCCGCGCCAGCTTCGGCCACTCCAGCAGGCTAAGCATTACCACCACCATGTAGATGCGCGAATCGGACGAGAAATCGAGCTCTGACAACATCGCCCCGGCGACAATCAGCAGCGGCAGGCTGGGGATCGTCATCACCAGATCCGCGAGGCGCATAATCAGTTTGTCCGTCCAGCCGCCGGCATAACCGGATACCGCGCCCAGCAGGTAGCCCAGCGCCACCGACAGCAGCATGGTCAGCAGGCCAATAATCAGCGAGATACGCCCGGCAAGCAGCAAGCGGGTATAAATATCGCGGCCAAGAAAATCGGTGCCCAGCCAGTGCTCTGCGCCGGGTGGTTTGTTAATCATCAGCGCGTCGGTGGCGTCATCTTTCCACGGCGACCACACCGGCCCCAGCACGCACCAGATGGTCATGACCACCAGCAGAACCAGGCACAGCATCGCCAGATGATTGTGGCGCAGCGCTTTCCACGCCTGGTGCCACGGAGAGGGCGTGGCCTGCGCCAGCGCCGGAATTTCCGCCTTGCGCAGGCGGCGATTCGTTGAGAAAAGGGAACCGAACATCACGACCTCACGCGAATGCGCGGGTCGGCCCACGCGTACAACACATCGGCAATCAGGTTGCCAACAATGGTTAATACCGCCAGAAACAGGGTGAACCCCATCAGCACCGGATAATCTCGGGCGGCCAGCGAATCAATTTGAATATGCCCCGCGCCCGGCCAGTTAAACACCTTTTCGGTGATGATCGCGCCGGAAAACAGCCCCGGCAGCTCAAAACCGAGCAGGGTGATGATCGGCAGCAGCGCATTGCGCATCGCATGTTTGAGGATCACCGTGCGTTCGCGCAGCCCTTTGGCGCGCGCGGTGCGGATAAAATCCATCTTCACCACGTCCAGCATGCTGGCGCGGAAATAGCGCGTCAGGCTGCCCGCCTGCAACATCACCAGCGCCATGACCGGCAACACCAGATGCGCCGCAACCTGCATCACCCACGCCCAGCCGCTGTCGTCACTGCCAGTGTTGGTCATGCCGCCCACCGGCAACCAGTGCAGATCGACCGCGAACCACTTAATCAGCAACAGGCAGAGGAAAAAGGTCGGGAATGACATGGCAGCGAACACCGCCACGCTCACCAGATGATCGAACAGCGAATTGGGTTTCAGCGCCGAGGCAATGCCCACCGCCAGCCCGATGCCCCAGTAAAACACCAGCGCAACGCTTGCCAGCAGGAACGAATTCCAGATGTACTGGTTAAGTAACTGACTCACCGGGATTTGGTATTGCAGCGAAAACCCCAAATCGCCGCGCAGCAACTGGCCGAGCCAGTGAAGATAGCGGGTGAAGAGCGGTTGATCGAGGCCATAAATGGCTTTCAGCTCGGCGGCGCGGGCGGCGGTGAGGGTAATGTTACCGTCGATAAAGTCGCCCGGCGTTTTCGCGAACAGCATGAAAATAATCAGTGATGCGAGCAGCAGCATTGGCAGGGTTTGCAGCAGTCGCCTGAGGATAAAATTTCGCATAGCTTTCTCATGACAACTGCCGGGGAGCCCCGGCAGTTGTTAGTGTTACTTGACGATTTTCACATCCGGCAGGCTACCGGTCAGTCCGTTGTAGATATCCGGCTTAAAGCCGGTGACGCGGGCGCTACTGGCCGACAAAATCTCGCGGTTACCCAGCAGAATCGCCGGTGGATCGTCCGCCAGCACTTTATACAGCTGGTGATAAATCGGTTTGCGTTTTTCCACGTCCAGCACCGCATTGCCTTCGTTGATCAGCTTATCAACCTGCGGATTGTTATAGCCGGACTCTTTCGCTTCCGTGCTGTAGTAATCCCACACGCCATCATGCGGATCGTTAAGCGTGCTGGTGCTGAAAGAGGCCAGGTCATAGTTGCCCGCTTTACGCTGCGCCATCAGGGCGTTGAAATCCACCACCTGCGGTTTCAGCAGCACACCAATCTGCTGCCAGTTCTCTTTGGCGATGGGGATCAACGCATCGTTCAGCACTTTCTTGCTTACCAGCAGCGTCAGCTCCAGGCGTTTGCCGTCCTTCACGCGGATGCCGTCCGGCCCCGGTTTCCAGCCCGCTTCATCGAGCAGTTTCTTCGCCTGCGCCGGGTCGAATTTGTACGGGTTCACGCCATCGGTGTTATACGCCCATGAAATCGGGGCAATCGGTTCAATCGCCACTTTGCCGTAGCCCTGATAAACCACATCAATCAGTTTCTGGCGGTCGAGGCCGTAAATCAGCGCCTGGCGCACTTTCACGTCCTGCAACGCCGGGCGACGCACGTTGAATTCCACCTTGCTGTAGTCGCTGGAGCCGAACAGGTTGATATTGGCGAAACCCAGCATTTTCAGTTGTTCGATATCATCCGGGCGCGAGGTGAACGCGTCGTAATCGGTTTCGCCGGTCTGGAACAACTGGAAGTTGGTGGACGGGTTGGTCACGCGGTAGATAAAGCGCGGCGTCGGCGGTGTGCCACGGTAGAAATGGGTGTTGGCGTGGAAACGAATTTCCTGGCCCGGAATATATTTTTCATAAACATACGGCCCGTTGCCCAGCGGTTTGCCGTGCAGCGTGCGCAGATAATCGAGGTTGCCGCGCTGATACTCTTTACCGTAATACGCTTTCGACAGCACCGGGCCGCCGATTTTCGCCAGCGTTGTCGCGCCTGGCTGCGTGGTGGTGACCTGTAAGGTCAGCGGGTCGATCACTTTCAGGCCGCTGACGCTATCGGCTTTGCCGGCTTTATACTCCGCACCGCCCGCGATATTGGCGAGGGTGATGTCGGTATCGCCATCATATTTCGGGTCATACAGCACGGTCAGGGTAAACGCCACGTCTTCGGCGGTCAGCGGCGAGCCGTCGCTGAAAGTCAGGTTCGGACGCAGCTTAATGGTATAGACCTTGTTGTCCGGGCTGACGCTCCAGCTTTCCGCCAGGCCTGGCACCAGATTGCCGTGGCTGTCCCAGTCGATAAGGCGTGAGAAAATGACGTTAGTGACGTTTTCGTCCCAGCCGTTAACAAAGAAATAGGGGTTAAAAATGCCCTGCGGTTCAGAGATGCCTGCCACCACCGTGTCTTTACGCAGCTTAGCTGCCGCCGGAATTTGGCTGGCATCAGTGGCTGGCGTAATGCCCTCTTTTAAGGGCTCATCGGCGAAAGAGGCTGAAGAGAAAGCCACCAGGCTGCTGAGTAACGCGATTTTCAGCGCCAAATTAAAGCGTGTGGGTTTTGTTTTTAAGCTATTCAGTAAGCTGGACAAAATTGCTCCCTCATCAAATGATTGCGTGGAATTTACAAATCATGACGAACGATAAAAGCCGCACCGCACCCTGTCTAACAACGAAAAAATCTGGCTTATAGCAAATTGTCATTAGTAAATTTATGGCAAATCAATGGCATAAATTTGCTAAGTGGCTGACAAACCGCATTGTGCCGACGAGTTGAAGAACTCGCGGCTTTCTTTCACGCATGCTTTCCACGACTCAGGCCGTTTTATCACAGTGAAAATACGCGCCTGAAAAAGAAAACAGGCAAACAGAAAGAATCACTTCCTGTTTGCCTGTGGCTGCATGCCTGGTTCATTACGTTACTGAGGAATAACGTCCATCGCACAGAACTTTGTGATGTGCTTGTTGGCTAATTATATTCAGAGCCAATAAGGATCCGCTGATTTAAGTCATCAAACTCATCGGCAAGGTAATTCACTTCAAACATACCAAGTTTAATTAAAACATTACCTCTCTTATCATTAAATGCGAGAGAAAGATAAACACTGCCATTTGACTCGATCAATGTTGTTCTGTCAGGAGTCAGCGTTGTATTGCTTTTATCTAACATAATATTCTCCATTAATATTCCAGTAATTCTCTTCGGCCTTCTATTGCCGACAGTGCTCCGTCAACCAGAGCAAACAATTCATCCTCGCCGGGGTAAACGATAATTTCAGGGGTAATAAAGCCGATGCGTTTACGAATGTCATTAATCACTCTGCCGCTCCAGGCAACGCCTCCGGTGAGGATAATGGCATCAACGCGGCCCGCCAGAACAGCCGCGCATGCGGCGATCTCTTTTGCGACCTGGTAAGCCATCGCCTCAAGCACCTCTAACGCTTTTTGATTTCCATCGCTAATTAGCTGCTCAACATCGCGAATGTCTTTCGTGCCTAAATAGCCAAACACACCGCCTTCGCCAATGAGCTTTTTCTTCAGCGAATCATAGGTATATTCACCAGAAAAACATAAACTTAATAAAGCCAGGCAAGGGAGACGGCCCACGCGTTCCGGCGAGAACGGTCCATCGCCGCCTAATGCGGAATTCACATCAACAATCCGGCCATCGCGGTGAGCGCCAACGCTGATACCACCGCCGAGGTGCGCAACGATTAAATTCAGGCTGGCATAGGGTTTTTCCACCTGAATGGCGTAACGATGGGCAACCGCTTTCTGGTTAAGGGCATGAAAAGCGCCTACCCGTGATATTTCCGGCATGCCGGAGATTTTAGCAACAGGATCACACTCATCGACCACCACCGGATCGACGGTATAAGCCATATTCTCTTTATCAGCGTCTTTTGCCAGTTCCCAGGCCAGAATTGCGCCGAGATTTGAAGCATGTTCACCGTTAAGACCCACGCTTGCATCATGTAAATAGGCGTCGTTAATACGGTAAACACCGCTTTCAAGATAGCGAACCAGCCCGCCGCGCCCGACAAACAGATCCATATCTTTGGTTCTGAAACCATGCTCATGCAACATGCCAAGAATAATTTCTTTGCGAAATTGTTTTTGTTCCAGGATATTTGAATACGGACCTAACTCAGCTTCATTATGGCTATATGTCCGGCAAACCAGTTGCGTTCTGTTGTTATAAATTGCCAGCTTGGTTGAGGTTGAACCAGGATTGATGACCAGAATATACATAACTAGTCCTTACACTGAGCTATCGCACAAGCAATAGAAAAATACTTCGTGGTGGCCGTGTCCGAGCGCGAAGTAAATACCACGGGAGCGGAAGTGCCTGTCAGGACACTGGCGCTTGAAGCGCTGCCGAGCTGCATCACGGTTTTATAGAAGACATTCGCGCTGTTAACATCGGGCAGCACGATTAAATCAACATCGCCGCCGACCCGCGTATCCAGCCCTTTATGCCGGCAGGAATCGTGGCTAAATGCCAGATCGACAGAAAGCGGCCCTTCAACGATGCAACTATCGAAACGTTCTTCGCTTAATTCCGCCGCATCTATCGTTGCCTGGATTGCTGGCGTGGCATGTTCCACGGCGGCGATGAGGGCAACTTTCGGATTACTGATGTCCAGCCGATGGAGTAAATCCACCGACTGCGTAACCATGATTTTTTTATCCTGTTTTGTCGGGGAAATATTAATTCCGGCATCAGTAATAGCGAATAATTTTCTATAAAAAGGGCTCTGAATAAAAGCCAGTTGCGTGACCAGACTGGATTCAGCAATCCCGAAGGTCTTATTGAGGATGGCCCGCAGATAAACAGGGCTGTCAACCAGGCCCTTCATTAAAATATCGGCCTTTCCTGACTTCACCAGCTCCACGGCTTTATTACACGCTTGCGTTTTGTCGGGAAGATCAATAATTTCAACTTCTCTAATATCAAAATCCAGACGCCCGGCAATGGTGACGATTTTTTCACGGCAACCAACTAAAATAGCGCGACCTAACCCCTGCACAACGATCATCCTGATCGCATCGAGTGCAAAAGCATCCTCCGCAGCAGCTACTGCAATGGTTTTCTGACTTTTTCTCTTGGCTAACTCTAAAAATGAATCTAGCTGCTTTAGCATAATGGAATATCCTGAATACTCACTAAAAGCTCAGCAGGTATGAGCCATCATACCTGCTGAAATGCGGCAATCACTTGCCTGTTAACACATATGCTGGCCACCATTAATGGCAATATTAGAGCCGGTGATATAACCCGATTTATCACCACAGAGATATAACACAAGCTCTGCGATTTCATCGGCTTCACCAAGACGACCAACCGGAATTTGCGCTTTAATACTGTCCAGCACATCATCCGGAATCGCCTGCATCATTTCCGTGTTGATATATCCTGGAGAAATGGTGTTTACGGTAATGTTTTTACGCGCGACTTCCTGAGCCAGCGCTTTGGTAAAACCGTGAACACCGGCTTTAGTCGCAGAGTAATTCGCCTGGCCAAACTGCCCTTTCTGACCGTTAATGGATGACATGTTAATTATGCGACCGCGTTGGTTGGTTAACATATTATCAATCACCGGCTTGGTCATATTAAACATGCTATTCAGGTTAACCTCAATCACCGCATCCCACTGGGATTTATCCATTTTCTTAAATGTTGCATCCCGGGTGATACCTGCATTATTAACCAGCACATCAATGTGACCGTATTTATTCAATACCGAGGCAACGGCAGCCTGGCATTGTTCATAATCACTGACATCACAGACAACCGTATCGATTTTTTCAAAGCCTGCCGCTTTTTGCGTTTCCGCCCAGTCGTTCAGCCGACTGGCATCATTATCAAACGCAACGACCTGGTAGCCTTCTTTAAGAAACCGCAGGCTAATTTTTTCACCAATGCCCCGAATTCCGCCCGTTACCAGTGCAACTTTTTCTTCCATGACCTGTTTCCTGTATCAAATAAAATTCCGGATCGCAGCGTTAATCCATCTCAACCGTGACAGCAATACCCATGCCGCCGCCAATGCATAATGTCGCCAGACCTTTTTTACTTTTCCGGCGTTGCATTTCATGAATTAACGACACAAAAATACGGGCGCCAGACGCGCCAATAGGGTGACCGAGAGCAATGGCGCCGCCATTGACATTCACTTTCGTCAGATCCCAGCCCATTTCGCGGTTAACCGCGATAGCCTGCGCCGCAAACGCTTCATTGGCTTCAATGAGATCAAGGTTGCTGACCTGCCAGTTTGATTTTTTAAGTACATTTCGGGAAGCTTCAATCGGCCCGGTTCCCATTATTTCCGGTGCGACGCCAGAGGTCGCAAATTCAACGACCCGGCCAAGCGGCGTAATACCCAGTTCTCTGGCTTTTTTCGCAGTAGCCAAAATAACCATGGCCGCGCCATCATTTACCCCGGAAGCGTTACCGGCGGTTACGCTTCCCTCTTTCTTGAAAGCCGGGCGTAATTTTGCCAGCCCTTCACGTGTGGTTTGCGGACGCGGAAATTCATCTTTTTCAACTACAATGGTCTCTTTACCGGGTTTGATAATAACAACCGGCGCAATCTCGCTGACAAAACGGGAAGCTTCAAGAGCAGCTGCGGCTTTACGCTGCGAGGCAAGCGCAAATTCATCCTGCTCTTCACGCGTAATGCCATATTTCGCCGCGATATTTTCCGCAGTCATCCCCATGTGATAATCATGGAATGCATCCCATAATCCATCATTAACCATGCTGTCCTGCATTTCCCAGTTGCCCATTTTCATTCCATTACGGGAGTGAGGAAGAATATGCGGCGACTGACTCATATTTTCTTGCCCGCCCGCAATAATCAACTCAGCTTCACCGCACTTTAATGATTGATATGCAAGCTGTAATGCTTTCATTCCTGAGCCACAAACTTTATTAATTGTCAGCGCGGGAACATCCTGTGAAATACCAGAGTGAATTAATGTTTGTCGCGCTGGATTTTGCCCACATCCCGCCGTTAAAACCTGACCAATGATAACCTCATCCACCTCGTTTACTGAAATATGAGATTTTTCAAGAAGTGATTTAATCACGATAGATCCCAGTTTAGGTGAGGATATATTGGCAAGGGAACCATTAAGCGAGCCAATAGCTGTCCTTGCTGCACCAAGTATAACAATATCAGTATCCTTCATTATTTTAGCCTTTCGCTTAATTAAACTACGAGAATTTTTATCCCAATTAGGTGAAAGGGTACTTTGATTAATGTCAATGTTTGAGTAAAAGCTGATCCATACAATTTATTCAATGTTCACTGTGAATTTTATATAAATACGGCGATTTCAAGATTGATAGTATTTAAATTCGATAATTCTTATCGCTGCTCACAAAGGATGTTTACATGATATATTTAAATGGAGGTTTTTAAAAAATGACAGAAAGAACCGAATGTTTACAAACAGGGCAAACAGCGCAATTCACAAAAAAAATCACTGAAGAAGATGTGATAAATTTTGCAGAGGCATCAGGTGACATGAACCCCGTTCACCTTGATGATGATGCAGGTAAGAGAAGTATATTTGGCCAGCGTGTTGTTCACGGAATTTTGGTAAGCGGTTTAATCTCTGCGGTTATTGCAAATAAACTCCCCGGTAAAGGCTCTATTTATTTGGCGCAAGATCTTAAATTTACCAAACCCACTTTTATTGGCGATACGGTGACAGCAACCGTAGAAATTATTGCTATTGATACGGAGAAAAAACGGGTCAATCTGAAAACCACCTGCACAAACCAGCATGGTGATGTTGTTATTAAAGGAGAAGCACTTGTGTTATCTCCCGCCGTAAAACACTGACCGGAGATAATACATTATGAAACCGATTATTCAGGGCAATGTGGCTAAAAACTGCCACCCGGAAGGGCTGCAAAAAGCCATTGATAAACAGATTGCCTATGTCGAATCACACGGCGAGATCTACGGGCCTAAAAAGGTTCTGGTGATTGGCGCATCCTCCGGTTATGGGCTGGCTTCACGTATTGCGCTGGCTTTTGGCGGCGGAGCCGACACCATTGGCGTCTCGTTTGAAAAAGGCCCCGGTGAAAAAGGCGCAGGCAGCGCGGGTTGGTATAACAACGTTCTGTTTCAGCGACGGGCGAGTGAGAAAGGGCTGATCGCGAAAGACTTTATTGCCGATGCTTTTTCCGATACCACACGGCAAAACGTGATTGATTTTATCCAGCAAGAATTTGGCGGGAAAATTGATCTGGTGGTGTACTCCGTTGCGTCTGGCATACGTCTTCATCCTGACGGTACGCGTTATCACTCAACGCTTGGCGTTCGCGGCCAGGCTTTCTCCGGCCCTGGTTTTGAACTGGAAAGTCAGCGCATGGTAGAACAGACGCTGGAGCCGGTTACCGAACAGCAGCTTGCCGATACAATTAAAGTGATGGGTGGCGAAGACTGGCAGCGCTGGATCACCATGCTGGAACAAGCTGATGTATTAGCCGAAGGATTTAAAACAGTTGCCTATTCGTATATTGGTCCGCAATCAACCTGGCCGCTTTATAAAGATGGCTCTTTGGGTGCTGCAAAAGCGCATTTACATAACACCGCCGATGAAATTAATGCGCAGTTGCAACGTATCAGCGGCCATGCTTATGCGGTTATTTGTAAAGCGCTGGTCACCAAGGCCAGTGCGTTTATTCCGGTATTTCCGCTGTATATCACCCTGCTGTATAAGGTCATGAAACAGAAACGGTTACATGAAACCTGTATTGAGCAAATGCACCGGCTGATGCTGGATCATCTTTATCCCCCCCTTGGCAACGTGTCTACCGATGCCCAACGGTTGATTCGCATGGATGATTATGAACTTCGCCCGGATGTGCAAAACGCCGTGGAATTACTCAGAAAACAGGTGACTGCGGATAACTTTAAGGTCATCGGCGATTTTGCCGGTTATTTGCAGGAGTTTCACGAACTGAACGGCTTTGGCATGGCGGGTGTGGATTATTCGGATGAACTGGATATTCACACGCTGGTTAAAGAATATAGCCTTGCGTAACGTCTGAGATGCCACTAAAAAAGCCTCCGCATGGAGGCTTTTTATTGATTAGCGCTTACCGACTTCAGGAATAATTAAATCGCCGCGCACGCGGTACGAGCCCAGCACGCTCTGCGTTTTCTCATTCAGCCACGCCACAATGCGCGCCGCCATCGCATCCATTGAATATTCAATCGCCGGGATGGTCGGAATGCCTGGTAAATGCAAGGAGCCAGCAAGGCTGAAGACCATAATGTCGCCCGGCACGGATTTATTAAACGCTTGCAGTTGCGGGATCACGCGCTGCGCTTCCTGCTCGTCAGCCACCAGCAGCGCGTTAAAATTCAGCGTGGTGGCGTTATTGAGCAGCACCTGCAACGCCACCGATGAACTGGTGTCATCCATAAAGACCAGGTTGCGGTTAAACGGCAGGAAATTGTTTTCCAGCGCCAGCTTGTAGCCGTGCAGCACCTGCTCGGCCGCAGCGGTATCGGGATGGATAAGCGCAATCTGTCTGCGGCCCTGGCTAATCAGGTAGTTGCAGGCGGTTTCCGCCGCAAAAGCGTGATCGAACTGAATGCTGTTGGGTGTCGAATCGATGGACTCTTCACAATCGACCAGAATCACATTTTCATCTTCAATTTTCAGCGGGAAACGCGCGCCGATAATCAATACATCGTCGCACAGCCCGCAGGTCAGTTCATCCAGCGCGCTCATCACCCCGGCTTTGGTATTGGCGAATCGCAACAGCAAATGTTTCTGACTCTGGCTGAGATGTTTTTCCAGCGCATACAGGTAACCGGTGGTCTGGTTAATATTCTCCTGGGCGCAAATCACCCCGATGCAGCCTGTCGACTGGCTGAGCAATGACTGGGCGATAACATTGGGCCGATAATTCAGCTCTTCGACCGCTTTCAGTACCGCGAGGCGACTGGCTTCCTTAACGCCGCGCGAACCACTCAACACCCGTGAGACTGTGGCTTTGGAGACCCCAGCTAAACGTGATACATCGTTGATTGTAGACATCTTTCTCCCCTGAGCGGCGCGTAGCCTGCGCCTGAAAATTCGTCCTGCAAAATCGGTTCAATCTATAACCACTCGCAGTATAGCGGTTTCCCTTTTTTATGGAAACCGATTTTCCATTTCACCTCTTTTGCTACCAACGAAGCGCAAAATTCCGTGATGTAAATCCAATAAAAATGCCTTATGGGCAATAGATATTGATAGCTATCACACTTCTGTGGAGAAAAAATGGAAACCGGTTTCCATATGATATCCAATCATCCCCGCAATAACTTTTTACACTTCGAGGATGGTTAACGATGTTCAGGATTATGTTGTGCTGCTCTGCCGGGATGTCCACCAGCTTGTTGGTGAGGAAAATGCTTGAGGCGGCGAAGGAACGGGAGCTGGAAGTGGAGATCGACGCGTACGGTGTCGCGGAATTCGACACGCAATTTCCGCGTTATCAGGTCGTGCTTCTCGGACCGCAGGTTAAGTACATGTTAAATACGCTGTCAGAAAAGGCCGCCGCACACGGCATTCCGGTTCAACCCATCAATCCGATGGATTACGGCATGCAACGCGGTAATGAGGTACTGGACTACGCTTTGTCGCTGATTGAAGCGGCGCATTAAAAAGGTGTTCTTATGAGTTCCTTATATCAATCAATGATTACGGTTATTGAGCAATCCATTACGCCGCTGGCCGGTCGTCTTGGACAGCAGAAGTACGTTATCGCCATCCGCGACGGTTTTACCGCTGCGCTGCCGTTTATGATCATCGGCTCCTTTATGCTGGTGTTTATCTTCCCGCCGTTTTCCGCCGACACCACCGTCGGTTTCGCCCGCGCCTGGCTCGATTTCTCTACCGAATACCGCGCGCAACTGATGCTGCCGTTTAACCTCAGCATGGGGGTGATGACGTTTTTTATCTCCGTCGGGGTTGGTGCCAGCCTTGGCCGCCAGTTTAACCTCGACCCGGTGATGACCGGCCTGCTGGCGTTTATGGCGTTTCTGCTGGTTGCCGCGCCGTATGCGGACGGCAAAATCTCCACCCAGTATCTCTCCGGCCAGGGCATTTTTACCGCCTTGCTGACCGCCATCTACTCGTCGCGCGTTTACGCCTGGCTCAAACAGCACAACATCACCATCCGCCTGCCGAAAGAGGTCCCAACCGGCGTGGCGCGTTCATTTGAGATTTTGATTCCGGTGGTGGTGGTGATCGGTACGCTGCACCCGCTGAACCTGTTTATCGAAGCGCAGACCGGGATGATCCTGCCGCAGGCGATTATGCACCTGCTGGAGCCGCTGGTTTCCGCTTCTGATTCCCTGCCCGCCATTCTGCTCTCCGTGCTGCTGTGCCAAATCTTCTGGTTCGCCGGTATTCACGGTTCGCTGATTGTCACCGGCATCATGAACCCATTCTGGATGGCCAACCTCTCCGCCAACCAGGCCGCGCTGGCGGCGGGCGCTGCATTGCCGCATGTCTATCTGCAAGGTTTCTGGGATCACTATCTGCTGATTGGCGGCGTGGGTTCGACCTTACCGCTGGCGTTCCTGCTGCTGCGCAGCCGCGTCGCGCATCTGCGTACCATTGGCAAAATGGGCGTTGTGCCAAGCTTCTTTAACATCAACGAACCGATTCTTTTCGGTGCGCCCATCATCATGAACCCGATGCTGTTTGTGCCGTTTGTCTGCGTGCCGCTGGTTAACGCCGTGCTGGCTTACACCGCGACCAAAATGGGCCTGCTGGCGCAGGTGGTTTCGCTGACGCCGTGGACAACGCCTGCACCAATTGGTGCCTCATGGGCGGCGAACTGGGCCTTTAGCCCGGTGGTGATGTGCCTGATTTGTATGGTGATGTCTGCCCTGATGTATCTGCCATTCCTGCGGGCGTATGAACACTCGCTGATGAAAGCGGAAGAACAAAAAGCGCAGACCAGCGCACCGATGACGGAAACCGTCCGCAGTAACTAAGCCGTAACGCATTAGCAGTAACGAAAAGGAGTCGGTAATGAAATACGAATTTCCCGCAAACTTCTGGTGGGGCAGCGCCTGCTCGGCACTGCAAACCGAAGGGGAAAGCCAGCAAGGCGGTAAAAGCGCCACCACCTGGGATACATGGTTTGCCCGTGAACCGTGGCGTTTTCACCAGCAGATTGGGCCGCAGGAAACCTCGACGTTTTACCGCCACTGGCGGCAAGATATCGCGCTGTTGAAGCAGCTTAATCACAACAGTTTTCGTACTTCGCTGAGCTGGTCGCGCCTGATCCCGGATGGAACCGGTGAAGTGAATCCGCAGGCTGTCGCCTGGTACAACGACGTCATCGATGAACTGCTGGCGCAGGGAATTACGCCGTTTATTACGCTGTTTCACTTCGACATGCCGATGGTGATGCAGGAGAAAGGCGGCTGGGAAAGCCGCGAAGTGGTTGAGGCTTTTAGTCGCTACGCGCAAATCTGTTTTGAGCTGTTCGGCGATCGGGTGCAGCACTGGTTTACCTTTAACGAACCGATCGTGCCGGTTGAAGGCGGCTATCTGTACGATTTCCATTATCCGAACGTGGTGGATTTCAAACGCGCGGCAACGGTGGCGTACCATACGGTACTGGCTCATGCCAGCGCTGTCAGAGCGTTTCGCGCCGGGCACCACTCCGGCGACATCGGCATTGTACTGAACCTGACGCCGTCTTATCCGCGCTCGCAACATCCTGCGGATGTGAAAGCGGCACACCACGCAGATTTGCTGTTTAACCGCAGTTTTCTCGACCCGGTACTGCGTGGCGAGTATCCCGCTGATCTGGTGGCGCTGCTCAAAGAGTACGATCAGCTCCCCGCCTGCCAGCCGGAAGATATCTCGCTGATTGCAGAAGGGAAAATCGACCTGCTCGGCATCAACTATTACCAGCCGCGGCGGGTAAAGTGCCGGGACAGCGCGGTCAATCCCGATGCGCCATTTATGCCGGAGTGGTTGTTTGATTATTACGAAATGCCAGGCCGTAAAATGAACCCGTATCGCGGGTGGGAAATTTACGAGCCAGGTATTTACGATATTCTCACCAATCTGCGTCTGAATTATGGCAACCCACGCTGTTTTATTTCTGAAAACGGTATGGGCGTCGAGAATGAAGAACGCTTTATTGAAAACGGACAAATTAACGATAGTTATCGCATTACCTTTGTTCGCGATCACCTGAAATGGCTACATAAAGGAATCAGCGAAGGCTGTAATTGTCTTGGTTACCATATGTGGACATTTATTGATAACTGGTCATGGTGTAACGCATATAAAAACCGCTACGGTTTTGTGCAATTAGATCTGGCAACTCAGCAACGCACTATTAAGAAAAGTGGAGAGTGGTTTGCCGCCACTGCCGCGCTTAATGGTTTTACTCAGGAATAATGATGATGGTCGCACTTGAAGAAGCGGTAATGGAAATTATCGTCAACGCCGGACAGTCGCGAAGCCTGTGCTTTGAGGCGCTGCGCTCGGCCAGGGAGGGCAATATTGAAGAAGCCCGCAGCCTGCTGCGCGAGGCCGATGGTTATTCACGCCAGGCGCACAAAATGCAGACGCAATTGATTGAACAGGATGCCGGGGAAGCTCGCCAGCCAATGACGTTAATTATGGTGCATGCCCAGGATCATTTAATGACATCATTACTGGCCCGCGAATTATCTGAAGAAATCATTCAACTGCATTCATTATATCGACAGTAATAAATGGAGAATTGATTACGGTAAATCTTAATTAATCTGTACCCAACTCTACAAAATAAATATTAGTTTTTGGTGATGGCAATATTTTTACCCTGCCAGCGCAGGGTAACTATTGTCTGCGAATAACTTACTAAATTGAGATAACCATGAGAATAAATAAAATACTTCCAGTGGCGCTGGCGGTTGCGGCCACCCTTTGCTCTGGCTCCGTCTTCGCACAAGAATTTACGCAAGAGCAAATCGATGCCATTGTCGCCAAAGCGGTCGATAAAGCGCTGGCGGAACGGCAGGCCAAAATGGATGCCGCCATCAATAAAAAAGCAGATGTCATTGTTGAACCACAAACCACCGCCCAGGAACCGGATAAAGCCATTCCTTACGGCGTGAAATTCAGCGGCTATGCCCGCTACGGCGCGCACTTCCAGTCTGGCGATCAGAAATATGTCGGCGTCGATGGTTCCTATAATGGCGCCTCCGCCATTGGCCGTCTGGGTAACGAAGGCAACGGCGGCGAATTCCAGCTTTCGAAAGCATTCAAAGGCGATAACGGCGCAATCTGGGACGTTAACGTGATGTTCGATCACTGGGGCGACGAAGTTAACCTGAAAAAAGCCTATGCCGGGGTAACCAACCTGCTGGCCTCGAACCCGAATGC
This sequence comes from Kosakonia sacchari, assembly GCA_900109485.1. GTDB lineage: Bacteria > Pseudomonadota > Gammaproteobacteria > Enterobacterales > Enterobacteriaceae > Kosakonia > Kosakonia sacchari_B. Next base: position 409,277 of record FOAY01000004.1, read on the forward strand.
TTACTTCTGGGCGGGACGCGACTTCCACCAGCGTCCGCAACAGGGCATCAACGACTACTTCTGGATGAACCATGATGGTCAGGGCGCCGGGGTGAAAAACTTCGATATTGGCGGCGTGCAGTTTGACGTAGCCGCCGTGGCGGCCGTGGAATCCTGTAGCCCGGAAGTACTGGAGGATGAAGCCAACCCGTCGCGCATCACCTGTACGGGCAGTTCGAACGTTGGGGATAAGGGTAACTATGCCGTCACCTCAAAAATTCACGGCATGAAGGTCGGCCCGCTCGATCTGGAGATCTATGCCAACTACGGCTTTGATTCCAAAGCGATCGAAAGCGAAGACCGCCAGCGCGCCTGGCAGGGCGGCGTGGTGCTGAGCCACACCTATGACCACGGCGTGAACAAAGTGATTGCCCGTTATTCCGATAACGCGGACAACAGCGTATTCAACAAAACCGACGATCTGACGGCGATTTATGCCAGCTTCGAAGGCAACTACAAGTTCAGCCAGCAAACCCAGGTGGAATACCTGCTGGCCTTCCACGATTACGATAACAGTGCCAACAAAGCCGATAACCGCCGCAACTACGGCGCGATTATTCGTCCGATGCACTGGTGGAACGATGTCCATTCAACCTGGCTGGAAGCCGGTTATCAGCGCGTCGATTATGACAATGGCGGCGATAACCACGGTTGGAAACTGACGCTGTCGCAGAACATCTCGATTGCGATGGGTCCGGAATTCCGCCCGATGCTGCGCTTCTACGTGACCGGCGGCGAAGTGGATAACAAACGTACCGCGCGGGTTAATGGCACCGACGACAGTACGCTCGATTCGTTTAACGTCGGCGCGATGTGGGAAGCCTGGTTCTGATGATACTGCGGGGGCGGCGAACCAGCCGTCTCCGTTTCTCATCGTGGAAAATATATTCTCGCGAGAAGATAAATATCTTTTTTATCCAATGTTACCTATCGTAAAAATGCTACAGAATTTACCTTAAGGTGTAGCAATAACTTTCTCTTTTCATTTTTTATGACTGCGAAAAACGACAGTGTAAATATTTAGCAAGCTATTTAATTTAATTAGTTAGTCATTTCTTCCAGAAAGCGCCTCGCTTTAACGCGAATTGTTCCTGTTACAAAACATTCCTTCATACCATACCCGTTTATCTATAACCAAATTGCCACTCAATGAAATTACCGAACTAATAATGGTTGAAGGAGTTTCTCTTATGCAAAAAATATCCCGAAGAGGCTTCATGGCTTTTGCTGCGGGCAGTACGGTCGTGTTAGCTGCGGGACAAGCGCTTGCGCATGATAACACCGTAAAAACTTATCCAGTTGGACAACGCGATCCCGGACCACACGATCCTATTCGTGAAGGAGAAAACCCGGATATCGTAAATCCACCCGCAACGGATAGTGGTACGTTACCGAATCTGCGTTATTCCTTCAGTGATTCACATATCCGCAAAGGAAGCGGAGGCTGGACCCGGCAAGTTACCCAGCGCGAATTAGGCATCTCCACGACCATTGCTGGCGTGGATATGCGACTGAACGCGGGCGGGATCAGAGAACTTCACTGGCACAAGGAAGCCGAATGGGCATATATGCTCTATGGAAATGCACGGGTTACCGCGTTTGATACTAAAGGAGGATGGTTTGTCGATGATATTGGTCCTGGCGATATATGGTATTTCCCGTCGGGTATTCCGCATTCCATTCAGGGTCTCGGCCCCGATGGTTGTGAATTTCTTTTAGCGTTTGATAGTGGTGGATTTGATGAGGACAGTACATTCCTGCTCTCTGACTGGTTTAAACATATTCCACCAGAAATATTAGCGAAAAACTTTCAGGTTCCTGTGGCAACATTCGCTAATCTCCCTTCGCCCGCGAACGAATATATATTTGCGGGTAATGTGCCCGGTTCACTTTCATCGGACAGTATTAAAGGGTCAACGAAATCAGATATCGCCTTCACCCATCACATGCTCGGCCAGGACCCCATAAAAGCACCGGGAGGAACGGTCAGAATAACGGACTCATCTAATTTTCCGGTGTCTAAAACCATTTCCGCAGCCTTAGTCGAAGTACAACCCGGCGGGATGCGGGAACTCCACTGGCATCCGAATAATGACGAATGGCAATACTATCTCGAAGGCGAAGGAAGAATGGGCGTTTTCGCGTCGTCAGGCCAGGCCAGAACGTTTGACTATCGGGCCGGAGATGTGGGCTATGTTCCCTTTGCGATGGGGCATTACATCGAGAATACCGGGGACTCGCCGCTGCGTTTTCTTGAGCTGTTTAAAAGCGATTACTATGCTGACATTTCACTCAATCAGTGGCTGGCAAACACACCGCCGGAGTTAGTGAAGCAACACCTGCAACTCGATGATAATTTTATGAAAGCGCTAAATCTGCAGAAAAACCCTCTCGTAAAATAACCGACTCACACGCAATTTACTGCTCTATCAGCAAGAGGTCGCCTGAAGCGACCTCTCCTTACGCCGCCACACGGCTGGGAGTTCGGTACACCACCAATCAACTCTTCAACGCTGCCGATCTCGCCGTCACGCTTTTACCCGCACTTTCGCCGCCACCAGCAGCGCCGTCAGCAGCATCAGGCTGCCGGAGAGCACCAGCGGCGACAGCAAACCATAATGATCCAGCGCGAAACCGCCAATCGCCGCGCCGCAGGTGTTGGCAAGCTGAATCACCGCCACCTGAATGGAACCGGCTTTTTCCGCCTGATCGGCAAGCGTGCGGGTGATCCAGGTTGACCAGCCCACCGGCACCAGCGCAAAACCCAGCCCCCAGATAATGGCGATCCCCGCGGCAACGACTTTATCGCTGCCCCACAAAATCAGTGCCAGCGCACTGACAGCCAGCGTCAGCGGTGCAAGGGCGAGCGCCATTTTGACCGAACGCTTCATCACCATGGAAGAGAAGGAAGTACCGACAAAGCTGGCGATACCAAAGCTCAGCAGCACCAGCGTTAAGCCATCGACGCTAAACCCGGCGAGGTTCATATACACCGGGCGAATATAGGTAAAGAACGAGAACTGCCCGGCGAAGACCATAAAGATGGCGATCATTCCCGCCAGCACACCGGGGCGTTTCAGCAGGCCAAACATGTTCTCGTGATGTTCGTTTTTTCCCGGCAGCGATGGCAGCGCCCGCCACACCCAGAGAATACAGACCGCACCCATCAGCGCCGCGCCGTTAAAGACATTACGCCAGCCGATGATGCCGCCGAGGAAACTGCCCAGCGGCGCGGCGATCACCAACGCAATCGACACCGCGCCAAAAATCACCGACAACGCTTTCGGCACGGTGCGCATCGGCACCAGACGTATGGTCAGCGAAGCCGACATCGCCCAAAAACCGCCGAGCGCCAGCCCCAGACAAGCTCGGCCAGCCAGCAGCAGCGTAAAGTTAGTGGCAAAGGAGACCAGCAGGCAGGAGAGGGTCAGCAGCACCGCAAAGGCGATCACCACATAACGCCTGTCGGCGGCGCGGATCACCGTAGTAATAAACAGGCTGGCGAACATAGCCACAAACGCGGTTACCGTGACGGTTTGCCCGGCAACACCTTCGGAAACGCCTAAATCCAGCGCCATTGGTGTCAGCAGGCTCACCGGTAAAAACTCCACGGTGATCAGACAGGCAACGCAAAAAGCCACCGCGAAAACGGCTGACCAGTTAGGACGGGTTACCGCATCCACCGGAGATTTCGCCACAGTTTGCTCACTCATTTGTCACCTGCTCAGTTATTCGTCGTGAAGGTCGCGCAGTGTAACATTCATCATCTGTGACGCAATTAACAATTCAGCAACTCATTTTATGATGGGGGATCAGTGCAGCCAGTGGACGCCCTCTTGCGGGATAAACTGGGCGTTATAACGCAGCTGGAAGTTGTTCAGTTCGATGGTATCCGGCTCCAGCTCGCGTAAAAACCCGAGCGCCAGACGTACCTGCGCATCGGTTATCGGCGCGGCGAGCCGTGCTTTTTGCATCAGCCGGTGCCAGTATTGCAGGTTCTGTTCGCTGCTATCGACAATGGAAACCTGCCAGATCAGCAGCACCTGCGCCGCATTTTGCAGATGTGCTTCATCCGGGCGCGCCAGGTAACTTAAGTACTCGTTACCCGCCGTTTTGCCCATCTGATCCATCATCGATTCCACCGGAACGGGTTGAATGTTAAGCCGGTCGGTGAGACGGCGGATCGCCCGCCGGGAATCAGAGGTTAACACTCTGAAGCCAATCACAAAAACAACCACCAGCGTTGCCAACATCAACCAAATCATACCTGCTCCCGGTGCGCAAAAGAGGCTCATCATACGGGGAAATCCCCCCTGACGCACAGCCGTAAAGACAGCCGTAAGCCGACAGTTAATTATCGGCTTACCGGGCGCTTCGCATAAATAGCGCGATTACTCGAAGAACAGCCCCAGTTTGTTAAACACGCCCGGATCGCTCTGGTGACGGATGATTTGCACCACATCTTCCAGTTTGTCGATCTGGCTTATCATCTGCTCCAGCCGCTGGTCGTTGGCAACCTGTAGCCAGATGCGGCTCTGTTCGCCATTTTGTAGCGGTAAACAGAGAATGCCTTCCACGTTGAACGCACGGCGCGCAAACAGCCCGCAAACATGCGTCATGACGCCCGGATGGTTACGCACGGTGAGTTCGAGAATGACGTTATCAGTTGTTTGCATGGCTTATTCCCCCACCATTTCTGTATTTGCCGCACCCGGAGGTACCATCGGATAAACTTTCTCTTGCGGGTCGATACGAACATGAATCAACGCCGGGCCAGGACGGGAGATAATCTCCTGCAACGCGGCCTGCGGATCGGCGGCGGCGTTTAAATCACACGTTTGCAGGCCGAAACCTGCGGCGATCTGCATAAAATTAATCATCCCCGGATAGGTTGCCGCAAACACACCCGATTTATAGAACAGGCTCTGCTGCTGGTGAACCAGCCCCAGCGCTTCGTTGTTCATCAACACGATCTTCACATCGAGGTTATTCTCGGCGGCGGTGGCCATTTCCTGAATATTCATCATCAGGCTGCCGTCGCCGGAGAAGCAGATAACTTTGCGATCCGGGTTCGCCAGCGCAGCGCCAATGGCGGCAGGAAGACCAAAACCCATGGTGCCCAGCCCGCCGGAAGTCAGCCACTGACGCGGACGGTTAAGCGGATAAGCCTGCGCCGTCCACATCTGGTGCTGGCCGACATCGGTGGTAATAATGGCGTTATCATCAACGCAAGCCGCAACGGCGTTGATCAGACCGTAGTGGCTCAGCGGATCGCCGCCCTGCGGAATGGCGCCCGGAAACTCGCGTTGCAGTTGCTCAACCGTGTTACGCCAGGCGTGGCGGGAGTGCGCCTCAACGTGCGGGATCAGCGCGTCAAGCACTTCACCGACATCGCCCTGGATCGCCACATGCGCCTGCTTCACTTTGCCCAGCTCCGCGCGGTCGATATCGACATGGATAATTTTGGCATTCGGGCAGAACTGCTCCGTTTTGCCAATCGCCCGGTCATCAAAACGCGCCCCCAGAACCACCAGTAAATCCGCCTCTTGCAGAATAAAGTTGGTGCTGCGTGCGCCGTGCATCCCCAGCATGCCCAGCGACAGCGGGTGTTGCTTCGGCAGCATGCCGAGCGCCATCAGCGTCATGGTGGTCGGCAGATTGGCTTTCTCCGCCAGATGACGAATCTGCTGCGGCGCATTGATTACCCCGCCGCCGAGATAGAGCACCGGGCGCTGCGCGGCATTGATCATCTCTGCGGCTTCGCGCACCGCCTGCGCATTCCAGGCCGGGGCAGGGGCTTTGTAGCCTGGTTCCGGCAGTTCGCTGAGGGTGATTTCCGCCGTCTGCACATCTTTAGGAATATCTATCCACACCGGGCCAGGACGGCCAGACTGCGCAATGCGAAACGCATCGCAGATCACCTGTGGCAGTTCGGCGATGTCACGCACCAGGTAGTTGTGTTTAGTGATGGGGATAGAGATGCCGTAAGTGTCCACTTCCTGGAACGCATCAGTGCCGATCATCGAGGCGGGTACCTGGCCGGTAATGCAAACCAGCGGGATGGAGTCGAGGCGCGCATCGGCGATGGCGGTCACCAGGTTAGTCGCACCCGGCCCGCTACAGGCCAGACAGACCGCCGGTTTACCCTGCGTACGCGCCATGCCCTGCGCGATAAAACCTGCGCCCTGCTCGTGGCGCGCCAGCACGTGGCGAATCTGTTTGCTCTGGCTGAGCGCGTCGTAAAGCGGCAGAACCGTACCGCCAGGAATGCCGGTTACCGTGGTGATGCCCTGTCGTTCCAGTAAATGAACAATCAGTTGCGCGCCAGTGTAGCGCGTGGGTTGTGATGTGCTGCCCGAACTTGCCATGCTCCAGTCCTTTTCTTCTGGGCCAGCTTTCCGGAGGGGGTAGAACGAAAAACCCCGCCGGTTTGCGCCGGCGGGGTTTTGGAATCGTGTGTTGTTCCGGACCCTACGGCGCATTGCCGACGACCACCACCACACGCACGACGACCACCGCGGCGTTATGCGCGGTTTTTAGTAGGTTCATCGACATTGTGGAAGCGTTCATTAGGGACCTGTCTGTCATGTAATTAACAGGATTTATACAAACACAGGATCTCGTCGCCGACAACTGCTTTTTACGCACCCGCAGAAAACTGCGCGGCGGATCACGTTTAGTTATGCCGGCGCTGAAAACAAAAAACCCCGCCGGAGCGAGGTTTTTATACAGTTTTTCGCGGTTGGTGGCCGCAAACACACTGCGTTACGTCAACAGGGAAACTATACGCGGAAACAGGCAGCCGTGCAATTTTCAGGCGTTTTTTCCCGCATTGAGTATGGATCAAGGTCAAAATTTCGTCCAATAAATACTGTATATATAAACAGTGTTAATATATACTGACCTTGCTAATCAGTGTGCAGGGGCCGCAACTCTACGGCGCAAACAAGTCCTGGCTGAAACGGGTGGTGCCGTCAGCGCCTTAACCCCTAAGCGAGCACACTGCGTTACGCCAACAACACGGCTGACAACAGGCAGCGGAAAGGTAAGCCAGCCGGTGCTCCTGAACCAGAGGAGACGCGTATGAGCGGAATGGAACTGTTTATTCTGATCCTGAAACTCATTGTTGCTTTGTTGCAACTGCTTGAAGCTGTCCTGAAATTCCTGCGTTAATTCAGGTTCAAGCCGCACCAAAGAGGGGCGGGCAACCGCCCCTCTTTAACACCGCTAATCTGGTATCCGCTGCGGGCGGCATGTTACATTTTGTTGACAACTCACTCGCCCGGGCCACCATGACACTCTCCGTTTTCTGCATTTTGCTGTTTGCCGCTCTGCTTCATGCCAGCTGGAATGCCATCGTGAAATCCGGCAGCGACAAACTCTATTCGGCGATTGCCGTCAGCGGTTCTGCCGCGCTGATCGCGCTGATTTTGTTACCTTTCTCGCCACAGCCGACGCTCGCCAGCGTGCCTTATCTCGCCGTCTCGTGCGCGTTGCAGGTGGTTTACACGGTGCTGGTGGCGAAAACGTACCAGGTTTCGGATATGAGCCAGACCTATCCGCTGATGCGCGGCACCGCGCCGCTGCTGGTGGCGCTTGTCAGCGTGCTGATCCTCGGCGATTCACTTTCTGGCGTGGCGTGGGGCGGTATTGCCGTGATCTGCCTGTCGATACTGGCGATGGCGTTTAACGGACGCACGCAGTCCCGCAAAGGGATCTGGTTGGCGCTGATTAATTCGGGCTTTATTGCGGGTTACACGCTGGTCGATGGCACCGGCGTTCGTCTTGCCGGTTCGGCCCTGGGTTACACACTATGGACCTTCTTCCTCAACGGCTTTTGCTTGTTGTTCTGGGCGATGCTGGCGCGGCGGCAAGAGGTAACGCGTTATCTGCTCGTCAACTGGAAAAAGGGCATTCCCGGCGGCATCGGCACCATGGGTTCTTACGGCCTGGCGCTGTGGGCGATGACGCAAGCGCCGCTGGCGGTCGTTGCTGCGCTGCGCGAAACCTCGATTCTGTTCGGCGCGCTGATTGCGTTTGTTCTTCTCAAAGAGCAGGTTGCCGGGCTGCGGATTGTTGCCGCCTGTGGCATTGCCGCTGGCGCAATCCTGCTGCGCCTTTCCTGAAACTTACTGGCAACAAAAGTTGCCGAATGTTGTCTATAAAACCTGCCTCTCTCCTTCCTCTCTTTGCACCGGGTAATTGTGGTTCTGTCATCTGGCTGTGCTAGATTTCTCCGGCATTAAGGCTGTATCGCAGCCATATATTCTTTAATCTTCCATTTTTTAAAAGTAATCATCGACATGAAAAGGCAGAGAAACGTCAATTTGTTATTGATGCTGGTGCTTCTGGTGGCTGTCGGGCAGATGGCGCAAACCATCTATATCCCGGCGATAGCGGATATGGCGCTCACCCTGAATGTTCGCGAAGGCGCGGTGCAAAGCGTTATGGCAGCGTATCTGCTGACTTACGGCGTCTCCCAGCTCTTCTATGGCCCACTGGCGGACAGAGTCGGTCGCCGCCCGGTGATCCTTGCCGGAATGAGCATCTTTTTGCTGGCGACGCTGATCGCCATTACCACGCACAGCCTGTCGATGCTAATTCTGGCCAGCGCCTTACAGGGCATCGGCACCGGCGTGGGTGGCGTGATGGCGCGAACGCTGCCGCGCGATCTGTATGCCGGTACGGAACTGCGTCACGCCAACAGTTTGTTGAATATGGGGATTTTGGTCAGCCCGCTGCTTGCGCCACTGATCGGCGGCGTGCTGAATACACTGTTTAACTGGCGCGCCTGTTTTATCTTTTTGCTGGTACTGTGCCTGGTCGTCACCTGGAGTATGGCGCGCTGGATGCCGGAAACCCGACCCAAAGACGCGCCGCGCATCCGCCTGCTGGCCAGCTACAAAACCCTGTTCGGCAATGGCGCATTTAATTGTTACCTGCTGATGTTGATTGGCGGTCTGGCCGGGATTGCGGTCTTTGAAGCCAGCTCGGGCGTATTGATGGGCGGCGTACTGGGTCTGAACAGCATGACGGTCAGCGTCCTGTTTATTCTGCCGGTGCCAGCGGCCTTTTTCGGCGCGTGGTTTGCCGGGCGGCAGAACAAGCGCTTTACCTCGTTGATGTGGCAGGCGGTGATCTGCTGCCTGGCGGCCGGTCTGATGATGTGGATCCCGGGCATTGTCGGGGTGATGAATATCTGGACGCTGATCGTGCCCGCCGCGCTGTTTTTCTTCGGTGCCGGAATGTTGTTCCCGCTGGCGACCAGCGGCGCGATGGAGCCATTCCCGTTTCTGGCGGGCACCGCGGGCGCGCTGGTTGGCGGGTTGCAGAACATCGGCTCTGGCGGCCTGGCGTGGCTCTCTTCACAACTGCCGCAGAACGGCCAGTTTAGCCTTGGGATGCTGATGACGCTGGCCGGGCTTTTAATTCTGTTGTGCTGGCTGCCGCTGGCGACGCGTTTTTCTCGCCATGAACCGGTGATTTAACCTCATGATGGCCCGGCCTCGCGTCGGGCTTGTCGCACTCCGGCGCAATCATCATTTTCAGTAACGGTTCCGGCCCTGGCCGCCATGCGCCCTCTTCCCCATCATAAAATTGCGTATCGGTATTGATCGCATAGGGAATTTTCACCTTATTCAGTTCGCAGGCCATAAAGTGGGCGAAAGCCATTTGCGATTCGGTGGGCGCATTTTTAATGGATTCGCCTACCGCCCAGCCACCAACCCAGCTGGCATGCCCGGATTTCTGCTGCCAGCGCACCGCCGTATTAATCCGCGCGCGGATGGCGGCTTTTTCCGCCGCCGTGCCCGATGTCCACGGATATTTACCGTTAGTTTTCAGCGGCCCCCACGGAAAAATGTGCCACTCAGCCAACAGATAGTTCTGGCTGTGCGGCGGCAGTTTCAACGAGGAGAGATCTTCCGGCGCGGCGCGCAGGCGCGGGGCAATAAAAATCATGCGTTGAGCGTCGATATCATGCAGGGTGCGCACGACATTTTCATAAGCACGATTCAGGGCAGGCAAATCGCGGTTAAGTTTGTCAGCCGGTTCATAAATCACATCAAAACCGAGCGTCGGGTGCTCAGTACCGAAAAAGTTCGCTACCGTTGACCACCACGCCACCAGCTGCGCTTCGTTTTTGGCGTCCGGATCGGCTTTGAAGCTGTCCGCCTGATAGGCAATCACCGGGATCACCCCATACTGTTCACAGGCCTCCACCAGTTTCCGCAGGTGGATCAGCCGCGCTTCCGTCATGTTATCGGCAACGCGAATGCGCACATGACGGATACCGGCGTCGTAGAAATCACGCACAATCAGCGGGTCGAACTCGCGGATACCCCGATCGGTACGCGCCCAGTCGACATCCATCCCCACCCCCAGCTTTTGCGCATATTGCGCCGCCGTCAGCGGAGTATCAGCGGCAAACACAGAGGTTCCCGCCAACAGCATAACAACTGCAATCAGTGGCTTTAACACAGTTGACCTTGTGAAAATCAGGGATGAATACATGTATTTAGCATGCTTGCGTTTACACGTGTAGCAGCAATACGTAATAAATTCTCAAAACCGCGGCCCACTTGCACCGTTGGCCGATTCCTGTTTTCTTTAACGCTCCGATTCTTACGAAAACGAACCGATGAAAAACGCCGACATTCAGAAACTCATCCAGCAGTTTCCGCTTATAGAGCAGTTGATCGCGCTGAAAGAAACGCAGTGGTTTAACCCTAATAGTACCTCCGTTGCACGGGCTTTGCCGCATGTTGGCCTGACACAACAGGATGTTAGCGATGCCCACGCACGGCTTGCCCGCTTCGCGCCGTTTATTGCACAGGCTTTCCCGGAAACGGCGGCAAGCCGCGGCATGATTGAATCTGACGTGGTTCCGATCCCGGCAATGCCGCGCCGCCTCGGCCCGGATATCACCGGCGAGCTGTGGCTGAAAAAAGACAGCCATTTGCCGATTTCCGGTTCTATTAAAGCGCGCGGCGGCATTTATGAAGTGCTGACCCACGCGGAAAAACTGGCTTGCGCCGCCGGATTACTGACGCCGGAAGACGATTACGGCAAGTTGCTGTCGCCTGAGTTTGCCCGTTTCTTCAGCCAGTACAGCATCGCCGTTGGCTCGACGGGAAATCTGGGGTTATCGATCGGGATTATCAGCGCGCGGCTCGGTTTTCGCGTCACGGTGCATATGTCGGCCGATGCCCGGGCATGGAAAAAAGCGCTGCTGCGCAGCCACGGCGTAAATGTGGTGGAGTATGCCGAAGATTACGGCGTGGCCGTTGAACAAGGGCGTAAAGCGGCGGCGGCGGATGCGAACTGCTTTTTCATTGATGATGAGAACTCCCGCACCCTCTTTCTGGGCTATGCCGTTGCCGGACAGCGCCTGAAAGATCAGTTCACGCGGCTTGGCAAAGTGGTGGATAACGCGCACCCGCTGTTTGTCTATCTGCCGTGCGGCGTCGGCGGCGGGCCTGGCGGCGTCGCCTTTGGTCTGAAGCTGGCGTTCGGCGACGCGGTACACTGCATTTTTGCCGAACCGACGCATTCTCCTTGTATGTTGCTGGGCGTGTATACCGGGCTGCATGACGGCATTGCGGTGCAGGATCTGGGGATTGATAACCAGACGGCGGCCGATGGTCTGGCGGTCGGGCGCGCTTCCGGCTTTGTCGGACGGGCAATGGAGCGCCTGCTGGACGGCTTCTACACCGTGGATGACAACACGCTTTACCAGCAACTCGGCTGGCTGGCGCAGGAAGAGGGCATTCAACTGGAGCCATCGGCGCTGGCGGGAATGCCCGGGCCGCAGCGGATTTGCAGCGACAGCGGCTACCATCAACTGCACGGCTTTAGCCCGGAACAACTGACGCAGGCCACCCATCTGGTATGGGCGACCGGCGGCGGAATGGTCCCCGCCGATGAGATGGCGCGCTATCTGGCGCAAGCCCGCTAAATCAGCCGCTCCGGCGCAGCCAGGCCATCAGTTCGACAGGGGAGCGCCGTTGGCGCAGCAGATCGCGCATCACGCGCATATGCGGCGCGCTGTGGCTGAAAAAGTGGTGATAACCATGGCACAGCGCGCTTCTTCCCTCGACGATGCGGTGCTTCGGGCAGTCGCCACGGCAAAAACGCAGCACGTCGCAACGCAGGCAGACTTCGCTGAGGCTGGCTTTTTTACTCTGCCCGAAAGCGGCTGCTTCGTCGCTGGCATTGAGTGTTTTAATCGGGATCTGATGCAGATTGCCCAGCCGGTAATCCGGGGCGACATAGTGATCGCACTGGTAGAGATCGCCGTTCGCCTCCAGCGCAAAAGCGTGGCCGCAGGTCTCGCCAAAGCTGCACATTTGCGACGGATAGCCGCTCCAGACGCCGAGCGTGGAGTCAAATAACTGCACATAAACGCGGCCAATATCTTCCCGCGCCCACATGTCGAATACCGCGGTAAGAAAGTTTCCCCAGGCTTCGCCGCTGACCGATTCGGCAGACAAGCGCCCCTGCGCGTCCTGCTCCACCAGCGGAATAAACTGCAAAAACGGCGTTCCGAGCGCGCGTAAATAGCGATACAGGCGCTGCGGCTGCTGGCTATTGAGATGATTGACAACGCACAGCAGGTTGTACTCGACCTGATGTTTCTCCAGTATCGCAATGGCATTAATCACTTTCGCATGTGATGGTTTACCGCTGCGGTTTACCCGGTACGCATCATGCAGATCCGCCGGGCCATCGATGGAAACGCCCACCAGCCAGCCGTGGTCGTGAAAAAAACGGCACCACTCCTCATTCAGCAGAATGCCATTCGTCTGGAAGGCGTTTTCAATACGTTTGCCGTTGGCGTGCTTTTTTTGCAGGGCGGCAACGCGCTGAAAGAATTCCAGCCCGCAGAGCGTCGGTTCGCCGCCCTGCCAGGCAAACGGCACGCTTTCGCCCGGCTGGGCGTCGATTTGCTGGAGAATAAATGCCTCCAGCGTGGTGTCATCCATAACATTTTGCTGCGGTTTTTCGAGGTAAAAACAGTAGCGGCAGTTAAGGTTGCAGCGCGAACTGGCGGGCTTAGCCATAACGTGGCAGCCTGGCATGAAACGTCCTCACAAGATAAGAATAAGCTGACGGATATGCGTTACAGCAAACAGTAATGCGAGGGAAAGCACCGCGAGGGAGATCAATAATTTGTCACGTATTGCGCCGGGCAAGGCGAAATCGCTTTTATTGACGTCCATTAAGATACGCTTATGGGTATAGCGCCAGAGCAGTAACGCGGCCAGCGCCAGAATAATGAGCGAGATCCAGAAAGGCATGCCCGAATGTTGCCAGTTATGCCTGACCGCCAGCGCCATCAGTGCGCCATAGCCGAACAGCGTGCGCAGCCATGCCAGCGATGTCCGTTCCGGTTGCAGGCCAGGATCCGTTTCGCGCCGGGCTTTACGGTTATCCGGCATAGAACACCAGCACCATCACCACCAGCGCAACTGCCAGTAGCGAAACGCTTATCACCATCAGCACGCGGGTATAGGGCAGATCTTCTTTCAGGCGCATCGCTTTTTCATTGCGCAGCCAGCGCAGATAGCCATAGAGCGCCAGCGCGCCGGAGAAGAGACACAGCAGCAGCGCCAGCACTTCACGGATCAGCGGCGTGGCAAACTGCGGCGCTAACTGGTCCAGCCCGACACCCGCCGCGAGAAACCCCAGCGCGGTGCGGATCCAGGCAAGAAAAGTGCGCTCATTCGCCAGCGAGAAGCGGTAGTCCGGCGCTTCACCGACGCGGGAAATTTTCATCTGTTCTCCTTCCACATTGATAACCCTGCCGGCGTTACCCTTTCTTGCAGCGGTAAAGGGAAAACCGATCCGGCCAGGCCTTCAAAGTAGCGGATAAACTGACGCTTTTCGACTCTTTCACGCAATGGAAAGCCGGCACCCTGACGGTGCCGGGCAGGAGAATTAATGCAGCGGCGGCCAGTACGCTTTGTTCGCTTCCAGTAGATCGTCGAGAATCGCTTTCGCCACCGTCGCGCTGGGCACGGTTTTCGACAGCGTGATCGCCTGCCACAACTTCTGATAAGAGCGCTGTTCCCAGGCATCGACCACCAGTTTTTCTACCGCTACCTGCTGACTCATCAACCCTTTCTGGAAGTGCGGAATATCACCGACCGTCAGCGGTTCCGGGCCGTTTTTCCCCACCAGACAAGGAATTTCCACCATCGCATCGGCGTCAAAGTTATGAATTGCGCCATTGTTCGGCACAATCAACAACATGCGCTCCTGGGTGTTAAAGGCGATGGCAGTAGCCAGATCGACAATGTAAGAAGCATGTTCGTCAATCTCCAGCTCACCGGCGGAAGATTTCCCGGCAGCAATAATCGCCCGACAGGCACCAAACACCTGCTTCTCACGATGATCCATCACCTCATTGGCACGCGTACGTTCCGGGTTGCTGTGGGCAACCACGTAGTCCGGGAAGAAGTAATACTTCAGATAAGTGTTTGGCATGGTATCCGGGTCGAGCGCCTGCACATCTTTCGCTTTGGCGAACGTATCGTTCCAGCTCGCTTCGGTATGCGCGTTATCCGCAGGCGGAACATAACCGTGTTTCGCCACATATTCGCGCAATTTCGGCATCAAATCGTTACCGTTCAGATCTTCAATCGATGTCCACCAGCCGAAGTGGTTAAGCCCGTAGTAGCGTACCCGCATCTCTTTGCGGTCTTTCAGGCCGACAATTTGCGCCATCCGTCCTTCAATGCCGATAGGCATATCGCAGATGTTAAGAATTTTGGCCTGCGGGCGCAGGCGACGCGTGGCTTCCGCGACAATCGCTGCCGGATTGGAGTAGTTAAGCATCCACGCATTGGGTGAATATTTTTCCATATAATCAACCAGCTCCAGCACGCCGCCAATAGAACGCATACCGTAAGCGATACCGCCAGGCCCGCAGGTTTCCTGGCCTAATACACCGTGGCGCAGCGGGATTTTTTCATCTTTTTCACGCATCGGGTATTTGCCGACGCGGATATGCGCCATCACAAAATCGACGTCGGTAAAGGCTTTTTGCGGGTCGGTGGTGTAGCTGAATTCAATCTCCGGTGCCTGCTCCTGCAGGATAATTTTGCAGGCTTCGGCGATGGTTTCCTGGCGCGCGCCATCGTTGTCATAGAATTTCAGCGCCCGCAGCGGGAAGCGATCGCGGTTAGCCAGCAACATCAAAACGATACCGGGAGTAAAGGTGCTGCCGCCGCCGGCGATAACCACTGAAAACTGTTTCATGATACTGCCTCCGTCATGGTGGATGGTTCATTGGTCAAAGGGGTTTTCATCAGGGATTCAAGCTGGTCGCGCAGCAGAGGAACATGCAGGCCGACAATCACCTGGATGGCGTTGCCGCGTCGCACGACACCGTGCGCGCCCAGCGCTTTAAAGACGTCGTCGCTTTGGGTTTTCGCCGTATCGACCAGCGTGATGCGCAGCCGCGTCGCGCAGTTGTTGATGCTTTCGATGTTTGCCGCACCGCCCAGCGCCTGCAAAAATCCGGCGGCCTGGCCCAGCGAGTCTTTCGCTGCCGCCGTGGTTTGTCCGCGCGCCGCTTTGTAATCGGCCTTGCTGTAGAGTTTGATTTCACTCTCTTCCCGGCCGGGCGTTTTCAGGTTTAAGACGGCGATCAGCGTGCGGAAAACGACGAAATAGAGCGCGGTAAAGCAGAGGCCGACGGCAATCTGGGTGAAAACCGTCGCTGCATGGTTATGGAACATCGGGATCCAGTTTTGCGGCAGAAACTGGTCGAGCAGCCCGCCGCCCATATTGCCCACCACGCCGAAGCTGTACATCACCGTCGCCATCGTCGCTGCCAGTACAGCGTGAACGGCAAACAGCAGCGGGGAGATAAACAGGAAGGTAAATTCCAGCGGTTCGGTAATGCCCACCAGCACGGCCGTCAGCGTTGCGGGGATCAGCAGACCCGCCACTTTGACGCGGTTTTCCGGCGCGGCGGTATACCACATCGCCAGCGCGATGCCGATGGAGCCAAACACTTTCGAGTTACCGTGCAGCGCAAAGCCGCCTTCCGGGAACAGGACTTTCAGTGGTTCGGTGCTCTGGCTGAATGCCTGTAGATGTTGCGCCCAGTACATCTGAATACCGCCTTCCACCGCCGCCGGGCCGAAGATAAAAGGACCGTAGACAAAGTGGTGCAGCCCGGTCGGGATCAGGATGCGTTCCAGAAATGTGTAAATCCACACGCCCAGCGCCCCGGCAGAGCGCAGAAAAGCCTGCAACGACTCAATGACAAGCTGCACTTTCGGCCAGCCCAACAGCGTCAGCCAGGCGCAAGGGATCATCACCAGGAAGGCGATAATCACCACAAACGAGGTGCCCTGGAAGATGCCGAGAAATACGGGCAGTGGTTTGTCGAAAAAGCGGTTATGGATGGCGGTGACAATGCCGGAAATCGCAATCGCCCCGATAATGCTGGTGTCGAGGGTTTTGATCCCGGCAATCAGCGCTAAACCGCTGCCCGCCGTGGGTTCAATGCTGAAATCGACGCCAAAAAAGTGACCCCAGGTCATTCCCATGGCGTTAATGAAGTAATTCCAGGTCAGAAAACTGATCAGCACCGCCAGGCAGGCTCGCCCTTGCGCCTGTTTTGCCAGACCAATCGGTAAACCGACGGCGAAAATCAGCGGCATATTGCGAAACACCGCCCAGCCGCCCTCTTCGATGATATGGACACATTGCGCAAACAGATTGTCGGGTGCGGTTAATGTTGCGCCGACAAACAGGGGGTTACTCAGCATGATGGCGATACCCACCACCATACCGGCGAACGGGAAGAGCAGCACCGGTGTGAACATGGCACCGCCGAAACGTTGTATTTGACTGAGCATCGTAGAATCCTCATGTAACAACTTGTAGGGGGTAGAGGCCTTGTTGGTTTTTTGTGGGCCTGTGAGCAGCATAAGAAGTCGCCGCCGCGCCAACATGGCGCGCCGCTGCGATTCGTGATCGCTTTCATGGTTTTATTTCACGCGCTCAGGTCTACTTTTTAGGCAAAACATGGACATGTTCAGAGGCAATGTTCCCGCTGACGGGGGCGGAGAGGTCTACAGGTGATCTACAAATCTATTGCCGAGCGATTACGCCTGCGGCTCAATTCATCGGATTACAATATCGGCAGCCCGTTACCGGGCGAAAAGGCGCTGGCGCTGGAGTTTGGTGTGGCGCGAATGACGATTCGCAAGGCGGTTGATCTGCTGGTGGGCTGGGGATTAGTGGTCCGCCGCCACGGCAGCGGAACATTTGTCGCACGCAAAGATGTTCATCATGAAACGACCAATCTGACCGGGCTGGTAGAAGTGCTGCGCCGACAGGGCAAAGAGGTGCAGAGCCAGGTTTTGCAGTTCGAAGTGATGCCCGCCCCGCCAGCCATTGCCAGCCAGTTGCGCATACAAATTAACGAACGGATCTACTTCTCGCGGAGGGTTCGCTACGTGGAGGGAAAACCGCTGATGCTGGAAGACAGCTATATGCCGGTGAAGCTGTTCCGTTCGCTGTCGCTGGGGCATCTGGAGGGGTCGAAATTCGATTATATCGAGAAGGAGTGCGGCATCACTATCAGCGGTAACTACGAAAGCCTGACGCCGGTGCTGGCCGATAAACAGGTGGCCAGCTTGCTGAACGTGGCGGAACAAACGCCGCTGCTGCGTATTACTTCACTCTCCTACAGCGACAGCGGCGAATTTCTTAACTACTCAGTGATGTTCCGCAACGCCAGCGAATATCAGGTGGATTACCACCTGCGCCGTATTCATGCTGGCACGCTATTAACCCATCCCCCAGAACAGTACAGCCAGAAGCTGTGGGGTGATAATACGTAAAAACATCACCAGCGGATAAACCGTCGCATACGAGAGTGCCGCTGCGCCGCTGGTGGCATGCAGGCCGTTGGCAAACGCCAGCGCTGGCGGATCGGTCATCGACCCGGCCAGCATGCCGCAGAGGGTCAGATAGTTCATCTTCGCCACCATTCGCGCCAGCAAACCGACGGTGATCAGCGGAATGGCGGTGATAAAGATGCCATAACACATCCATTTCACACCATCGCCATGGGTCAGCGTAGCGATAAAGTCACCGCCGGATTTCAGCCCCACCACCGAGAGAAACAGCACAATTCCCAGCTCGCGCAGTGCCAGGTTCGCGCTGGGCGGCATAAACCAGTACAGTTTGCCGATCGTACCAATTCGCCCAAGAATCAGCGCCATAATCAGCGGCCCGCCCGCGAGACCCAGCTTCAGCGCCGCCGGAAACCCCGGTATATACAACGGCACCGATCCCAGCAGAACGCCAAGGCCAATGCCAATAAACACCGGCAGCATTTGTACCTGCTGCAACTTGTGCTGCGCGTTGCCGACTTCGTTAGTCACTGCTTCGATTGCCGCCGGACGCCCGACAAGATTAAGGATATCGCCGAATTGCAGGCTGGCGTCGCTGCTGGCTACCAGCTCCACACCGGCGCGGTTCAGGCGGGAAATCACCACGTCGTAGCGCTCTTTGAAGTGCAGATCGCGGATTTTTTTCCCCAGCACTTTTTCGTTGGTCACCACCACGCGTTCGACGCGCAAATCCGTGCCGCGCGTTGACAAAGAGGTATCCACTTCTTTGCCTATCACCAATTGCGCGTTATGCAGATCCTTCGGAAGCCCTACCAGATGCAACAAATCCCCGGACTGAATCAGCGTGCCCGGCGAGGGCACCATCAGTAAATCATTCCGTTTGAGACGCGAGCAGATGATTTTGTCGCTGTTAAGAACGGGAACGTCCTGAATCGCCATATTATTGAGATTCGGATTTTCCACGCGGATATTGATGGTGCGGATCAGTGACGTGCCATGGCTGAGCGTTGCGTCGTGCTGTCGCGCCTCTTCATCGACATTAACGCGAAACAACACGCGCAGCAGCCACATACTGAGCAAAATGCCGCAAATACCAAACGGATACGCCATGGCGTAGCTCATCCCCATCTGGTCGAGCAGCGGGCCAGGAATGCCTAAGTCACGCAGGATTTGCTGCCCTGCGCCAAGCGCTGGCGTATTGGTGACCGCGCCGGAAAAAATCCCCAGCAGCACCGGCAGCGGAATGGCAAAAAGTTTATACAGAATGGTGGTGACAAGACCGCCGAGAACCACGATTAAAACAGCGAACAGATTCAGGCGCAGGCCAGAAACGCGTAAAGAAGCGAAGAACCCCGGCCCCACCTGGATGCCGATGGTATAAACAAACAGGATCAGGCCAAATTCCTGCACAAAAAGCAGTATCTGACCGCTTATAGTGATACCCAGTTTATCTATAAGGTGGCCGACGATTATCCCGCCAAACAGCACACCGCCAATACCGAAACCCACACCGCGGATCTTCACATTGCCGATCCACAATCCGACAACGGCCACCAGCGCCAGTACGCTTACCGTTAAGGCAATATCACTCATGATCTTTTCCCTGTACATGATGACTGCAAGGAATTTGGCAGAACCCGTAATAGCTTTATAGGTTACACCCTACACAGTGTATGGAATTTCTTTGCCTCAGAATGTGGCGAAGGTTGCACCAGCAGAAAACCGTTGCCCTCAACACAAGCACACCCTTTTACCGACACAGGCGGGAAAAACCGTGCGCCTGCTAAGCATTCCGGGAATGTCAGACACAACAATAGGTTATGGCATGGTTAATGCAAAAGCTCACTTTTGTTAAAAACAGGGGGCGCGGCATGACGAATACAACACTGACTCAGGTAGTGGTTACCAGCCAGAAAAAGTGGACCCAGTTAGCGCTGGGCTTGCTGTGTATGATCTCCATCTCCAGCCCGCAATATGTCTGGGCGCTGTTTACGCGCCCCTTTATGGCAAAGCTGAACGTTCCGCTGGCGGAAATTCAGCTCACCTTTTCCCTGTTGATCATTTTGCAAACCTTCTTCTCGCCTTTTCAGGGGCGATTAATCGATAAGTTTGGCCCGCGCAGGTTAATTGCCATGGGTACCGTGCTGAGCGGCGTAAGCTGGATGCTGACCTCAACCATCAGCAGCCTGAGCGAACTTTATCTCTATTACGGCGTGCTGGGCGGCCTTGGCACCGGGATTGTGTATATCGGCGTGGTGGGTCTGATGGTGCGCTGGTTCCCGGAAAAACGCGGATTTGCCACAGGGATGGTGGCGGCGGGCTATGGCATGGGCGCGATTCTGACCACCTTTCCGGTTACACAATCGCTGGCCGCGAAGGGGCTGGAAAACACGCTCTGGCAGTTCGGGCTGGTAATGGCGGTCATTGGTTTTATCGCCAGCCAGGGGCTGCGTGCGCCGCAAACGCTCAACACGCAGGAGATCAACAGCAACCTGGCGATGAGTGATAAGAGTTTTTCTCCTGGCGAGATGCTACGCAAGCCGCTGTTCTGGCTAATGTTTGTGATGATGACCATGATGTCCACATCCGGCCTGATGGTCACTTCACAGATGGCGATTTTCGCCGAAGATTTCGGTATTACCGCGGTGACCGTGATGGGCATGGCGGCACTGCCGCTGGCGATGACCATCGACCGCTTTATGAACGGGCTGACGCGCCCGGTGTGCGGTTATATTTCTGACCGCATCGGTCGCGAAAATATGATGTTTATCGCTTTTGGCCTCGAAGGCTGTGCGATGGCGCTGTGGTTGTTGTGCAAAGACGATCCGCTGCTGTTTGTTCTGCTCTCCGGGGTGGTTTTTTTCGGCTGGGGCGAGATTTTTTCACTTTTCCCCGCCACGCTCACCGACACCTTCGGCACGCAGCATGCGACGGCGAACTACGGCTGGCTCTATATTTCGCAGGGGATTGGTTCCATCTTTGGCGGGCCGCTGGCGGCGTTGATGTATCAGCAAACGGGAAGCTGGAATCTGGTGTTTGGCTGCGCCATCACGCTTGATATTCTCTGCGCGCTGCTGGCCTTTTTCGTGCTCAAACCCTGGCGGCAGCGTTTTTTGCAGCACGTTCGCGCGTAAACAATAAAGGCTCCGCATGCGGAGCCTTTTGTTCTGGAGCCGTTAGCTATTTAACGCCGGGCGATTGCTGATGGCAATGCGTTGCGGCGCCGCGCTTTCCGGCACATTGCGCAGTAGATCGATATGCAATAAACCGTTGGTAAAGGTCGCGCCGGAGACTTCCATAAAGTCGGCCAGCGTAAAGCTCAGGCTGAACGGCTGTATCACCAGCCCCTGATGCAACCATTTCGGCTCGTTGGCCGGTTTTTCCGGCGTGCCTTTAATGGTCAGGCGGCTATTTTCCAGCTGAATATCCAGCTCTTCCTGGCGGAAACCGGCCAGCGCAAGGGTGATGCGGTAGTGGTTATCGTCGCCTTTCTCAATGTTGTAAGGAGGGAAAGAGTGCTGTTCAGTGGTGTTTTGCAGGGCGTTAGCCAGTTTGTCGAAGCCAATCCACTGACGAAAAATCGGGGATAAATCATAGTTACGCATGAGTGTTTCTCCTTCTAAGAAGCGAGTGAATACCTGCGAGCACAATGGCTCACATATGCCCCCTGTCGGCGAGCATGTCGGGACCGGGCCGCCAGCGGCGACCCGAACAAATTAGTTGATTTCGATGCGACGCGGTTTTTTCTCTTCTGGGATCACGCGTTCCAGATCGATATAGAGCAGGCCGTTCACCAGGTTGGCGCCATTGATGTGAATATTTTCCGCCAGCTGGAATTTGCGTTCGAAGTTGCGTTCGGCAATGCCCTGATAGAGGTAAGTACGCTCTTTTTGCTCGTCACTGTGGGAGCCTTTCACCACCAGCAGGTTGTCCTGCGCGGTGATTTCCAGTTCGCTCTCAGCGAAACCGGCCACAGCAATGGCGATGCGGTAGTGGTTTTCATCCACTAATTCAACGTTGTACGGAGGATAACCGCCATTGCTCTGGTTCTGGTTGTTTTCCAACAGATTAAACAGGCGGTCAAAACCAATAGCCGAACGATAAAGCGGGGAGAGATCGAAATTACGCATACTTAAAAGCTCCTGAAATCAGCGAGATTTTTCCATGCCTTCCACAAGGGACAGGCCGTTACTGTAACCCAACACCCTTCCGGCGTGTTTTTTGGTTACATTCCTAAAATAGGGCTGACGGGTCTGATTTCAAGGGTGGAATACCGACTTTTTTTTGCACTTTCTGGCGCAATGCATAGACTGGGATCACAGCACAAAAGGACAAAGTGCGAATACCGCCACAGAGCGGAACCCGAATGCTATCTCTTTCCCAAAAGGGAGGCTATAACCGCCTGAGTAGCATTCAAACTACAAACAACGATGATTAATCGATGATGAAAACAACGCTTATAGTTTCTGTTTTGCTCTACGGAATGATGTTGTCAGGTTGCTCAAGCGTCATGTCGCATACGGGCGGCAAAGAAGGGGTTTATCCTGGAACGCGCGCCAGTTCGGCCATGCTTTCCGATGATGACACCGGCATTGGCACTAAGTCGCTGGTGGTGCTGGATATGCCTTTTACCGCCGTCATGGATACCTTACTGCTGCCGTGGGATCTCTTCCGCAAGGATGACTCGATCAAATCGCGGGTTGAAAAGAGCGAACAGGCAAATCTGGCGACCAACTCGGTGATCCCGCCAGCGCCCATGCCTGCTCCCTGATTTACAGTCTGGTTTCCGTCATCCACAGCTGGCGGAAACCCACCACCTCTTCCATCCAGGCGATTAGCTTCCCGTCCGGGGAAAACACCACGGCATCGGCAGAAGGCGGATTTGCGTGATCGGATGTCAAAAAGGTGATATCGCCGCGCCCGGCATCGCATAGCGCAATGCGATTTTCCAGTACAAATCCCAGCGCACAGCCTGAGGGATGCCAGTTAAACGCCGACTGGATACCGCCAGCGGTAAACGTTAACTGGCGCGGTTCACCGCCGTCCGGGCTTATCAGCCACAACTGCACAATACCGTGCTCATCACGCATCAAAAACGCAATCTGCGTGGCCTGCGGATTACTGCGCACCCAGTGGCGCGGCACGTTCACTAAACCAGGATAACGGCGTTGGTGCGTGAATGTCAGACGTTTTTGCACCACGCCTTTTGGCGGCGCGGGCAGGGCTTGTTCGCTGCCTGCTAGCGGCGCGTCACCTGCGGTTTTCCAGCCTTGCTCATCGCGAGGCAGCGCAACGATAAACAACTCCGGCACTTTTTCACCGCCAGCCGAAAGCGTATCGCCAATAAACGCCAACCTGTCGTTACCGACCCATCCCTCTTCGTAAGCACGATTGATATCGTCGCTGCCCGGCACGGGCGTGGATGTTGTGCGGCTGATCAGTACGCACCAGTGGCTGCCGCCATATTCACGCGGATGCGTGCAGGGCGGCGTTACCGGGCCAAACGGCACCGCAACGCCGACATTACGCAGATCTTTTGCCGGAGAAAGCGCATGCATAACGTGATCGTTATAGGTAAAGCTGACGTTTTCACCGTTCGGGCTGAACACATGCACGTGGGTGCCGCCGCGCAGCGCGCCCGGCGTGTAAGGCGCGGTGATATCCAGCGCATCCAGATTCCGCGTCACACCCTTTTCCGTAATCACGCCCCGGCGATGGTGAAAATCATACTGCCAGTTGTCGTCAGGGTTTTCCGGGCCGTGGATAAAGACATATTTTTCCGCCTGAGGGCTGACCGTCACCACACCAACATGCGCGCCGTCCCTTGCGGTATACAACACTTCAACCTCACCGCTGTGCACCTTGACACGCTCAATGGTTTTCCCGATAAACGATGCGCCGGAAGGGCGAACATCGAAAACCAGCCACTGGCTGTCCGGTGTCCAGCTATGAATATTGGTCAGTTGATGGTGACGCGCAGCGAAGGTGAGTTGTTTCATTAGCGGATAAACCCGGAAGCGGAATAAGCACTTCAGAATAATGGATCCGTGCGGAAATGACTACGATTCAGGAAGGTATACAGGCAAGAGCAATGCGCTCCTGCCTGCGAAAATCGCTTAGTTCAGGGCAAATTTCTCGATGGCGTAAGCAACGCCGTCTTCAAGGTTGGATTTGGTGACAAAGTTGGCGATCTCTTTCACCGACGGAATGGCGTTATCCATCGCCACACCCACTCCGGCATATTCGATCATTGCGATGTCGTTTTCCTGATCGCCAATCGCCATGATCTCGTCCTGCTTGATATTCAGCGCTTCGGCAAGGGATTTCACACCGGTGCCTTTATTGACGCGTTTATCCAGAATTTCGAGGAAGTACGGCGCACTTTTCAGCACGGTATACTTCTCTTTCACTTCCTGCGGGATACGGGCAATAGCCTGATCGAGGATAACCGGATCATCAATCATCATTACTTTGAGGAACTGCGTTGCGGGATCCATCTTTTCCGCCTCGCAGAACACCAGCGGAATCGTTGCCACGTAAGATTCGTGCACCGTGTAGTAGCTGATGTCCCGGTTTGCGGTATAAAGCGTATTGCGATCAAGGGCGTGGAAATGGGAACCGACTTCGCGGGAGAGTTTCTCCAGGTAGCGGTAGTCATCATAGCTCAACGTCGTTTGCGCCACCGTACTGCCGTCGCTGGCGTTCTGTACCAGTGCGCCGTTGTAGGTGATGCAATAATCACCTTCCCGCTCCATATGCAGCTCTTTCATGTAGCTGTGAACGCCCGCATAAGGTCGGCCCGTGGTCAGCACCACGTTAATACCGCGTTCACGCGCAGCGGCGATAGCATTTTTAACGGCGGGAGAGATGGTGTGATCCGGCAGCAGCAGCGTGCCGTCCATATCAATTGCAATAAGTTTTATAGCCATGAGATCCCCAGATGAGATTTTTCAGGACCCATGCTAACGCGATTCCGCTCAAAAAACAGCAGCGCGACGGGGTGAAAAGGGGGATAGGAAGGGGAACCGGGATTCCCCTTTTGAACCATAAAACGGAGGATTCAGCCTCCAGGCCTGATAAGCACAGCGCCATCAGGCGCTTTTCGCCGGGTGGATCTGCGTTTACCCGGCCTACAGTTCGGCCTGCGAGCCGTTAAATATCGATATTTGCCGCTTTCAGGGCGTTCTCTTCGATAAACGCACGACGCGGCTCAACGGCATCGCCCATCAGCGTGGTGAACAGCTGGTCAGCCGCAATAGCATCTTTCACGGTGACGCGCAGCATGCGACGGCTTTCCGGATCCATGGTGGTTTCCCACAGCTGTTCCGGGTTCATCTCGCCCAGACCTTTATAACGCTGGATAGCGAGACCGCGACGGGACTCTTTCACCAGCCAGTCCAGCGCCTGCTCAAAGCTGGCGACCGGCTGACGGCGCTCGCCGCGTTCGATAAAGGCGTCATCTTCAATCAGGCCGCGCAGTTTTTCACCCAGCGTGCACAGACGACGATATTCGCCACCGGTAACAAACTCGTGATCCAGCGGATAGTCGGTATCGACGCCGTGCGTACGCACGCGAATGATCGGCTCGAAGTGACTCAGCGCGCTGTTTTCACGCACATCAAACTTCCACTGGCTGCCGTGCTGTTCGTTCTCATTCAGCTCGGTAACCAGCGCGTTCACCCAACGGGTCACTTTCTGTTCGTCGGAAAGATCGGCTTCCGTCAGCGTCGGCTGATACACCAGCTCTTTCAGCAGCGTACGCGGGAAGCGGCGCTCCATACGACCGATCATTTTCTGTACCGTATTATACTCGGCAACCAGTTTTTCCAGCGGCTCCCCCGCCAGAGCTGGCGCGCTGGCGTTGGCGTGCAGCGTTGCGCCGTCCAGCGCGATGGCGATTTGATACTGATCCATCGCATCGTCATCTTTAATGTATTGTTCCTGCTTGCCTTTCTTCACTTTGTACAGCGGCGGCTGAGCGATGTAGACGTGACCACGCTCAACAATTTCCGGCATCTGACGGTAGAAGAAGGTCAACAGCAGCGTACGGATGTGTGAGCCATCGACGTCCGCATCGGTCATGATGATGATGCTGTGATAGCGCAGTTTGTCCGGGTTGTACTCGTCGCGGCCAATACCGCAGCCCAGCGCGGTGATAAGCGTCGCCACTTCCTGCGAAGAGAGCATCTTGTCGAAGCGAGCTTTCTCAACGTTGAGGATCTTACCTTTCAGCGGCAGAATCGCCTGGTTCTTACGGTTACGGCCCTGTTTCGCAGAACCACCCGCCGAGTCCCCTTCCACTAAGTAGAGTTCGGACAGCGCCGGGTCACGCTCCTGGCAATCCGCCAGTTTGCCCGGCAGACCGGCCAGATCCAGCGCACCTTTACGGCGGGTCATTTCACGGGCTTTACGCGCAGCTTCACGGGCGCGCGCCGCATCAATAATCTTGCCGACCACGATTTTCGCGTCGGACGGGTTTTCCAGCAGGTATTCAGCCAGCAGTTCGTTCATCTGCTGTTCAACCGCCGTTTTCACCTCAGAGGAGACCAGTTTATCTTTGGTCTGCGAGGAGAATTTCGGGTCCGGCACTTTTACCGAAACCACAGCAATCAGGCCTTCGCGGGCGTCGTCGCCGGTGGCGCTGACTTTAGCTTTCTTGCTGTAGCCCTCTTTATCCATATAGGCGTTCAGCGTACGGGTCATTGCCGCGCGGAAGCCTGCAAGGTGAGTACCGCCGTCGCGCTGCGGAATGTTGTTGGTAAAGCAGTAGATATTTTCCTGGAAGCCGTCGTTCCACTGCAGTGCCACTTCCACACCGATACCGTCTTTTTCCGTGGAGAAGTAGAAAATGTTCGGGTGGATCGGCGTTTTATTCTTGTTGAGATACTCAACAAACGCCTTGATGCCGCCTTCGTAGTGGAAATGGTCTTCTTTGCCGTCGCGCTTGTCGCGCAGACGAATAGAAACGCCAGAGTTGAGGAAGGACAACTCACGCAGGCGTTTCGCCAGAATTTCATATTCGAATTCGGTGACGTTGGTGAAGGTTTCATAGCTTGGCCAGAAACGCACCATCGTACCGGTCGATTCGGTTTCACCGGTGACCGCCAGCGGAGCCTGCGGCACGCCGTGCTCATAAATCTGACGGTGGACTTTATTGTCACGCTGGATCACCAGCTCCAGTTTCTGCGACAGGGCGTTAACCACGGAAACACCTACGCCGTGCAGACCGCCGGAAACTTTATAGGAGTTATCATCGAACTTACCGCCTGCGTGCAGAACGGTCATGATCACTTCCGCTGCGGAAACGCCCTCTTCCGGGTGAATACCGGTCGGGATACCACGGCCGTCATCCTGTACAGAGACAGAGTTATCGCTGTGGATGGTGACGACAATGTCTTTACAGTACCCTGCGAGCGCTTCGTCGATAGCGTTATCTACCACCTCGAATACCATATGGTGCAGACCGGTGCCGTCATCCGTATCGCCGATATACATACCCGGGCGCTTACGCACCGCATCCAGCCCTTTCAGGACTTTGATACTGGAGGAGTCATAAGAATTCGACATCAACGTTTCTCGCTCATTTTATCTTGGGTTAATCCGTTATTTTACCCTTTTCCACGGTGAACATCTTCGAATTTTTGTCCGACATGTCCATTACGTGCTCGGCGCTGATCGCGCTGACAAAAACCTGTGACTGCGTGGCTTTTAACCGGCTGGCTAACAGGCCGCGCTTCTCGTCATCAAGTTCGGAGGCAAAATCATCTATCAGGTATAAACAGCGTCGTCCGCTTTCACGCGTTAAAAACTCGCCCTGCGCCAGACGCAGCGCGCACATCAGGAGTTTTAACTGCCCGCGAGACAGCGTATCTTCAACCGGCGCACCGTCCGCCCTGATGCGGAAATCCGCTTTATGCGGACCGTGAGCGGTGTAAGTCAGCATGCGGTCGCGCTCAAAATTGCGCTCCAGCACCTCACTGTAATCGGTCTCCTTTTCCCACCCGCGCTGAAATGAAAAAGTGAGGGAGAACTCCGGTAAAAACTGGCGGCAGGTATCTGCCATATCTTCCGCAATGGCGGCGCTGTATTCGGCGCGCCAGCGGCTTAGCTGCTCCGCCAGCGGGATCAGCTCTTTATCCCACGGACGAAGCTGCGCATAGTGGCTCACCTGGCGCAATGCGGCGTTGCGCTGCTTCAGCAGGCGCTTGAGATTGCTCCAGGCGGTAAAAAACCCGCTCTCATTGTGAAAACAACCCCAGTCAAGGAACGCTCTTCGATATTTGGGGCCGCCGTTGAGCAAAGTAAACCCTTCAGGGGTGATGAGCTGCATCGGCATCAGCAGGGCCAGTTCAGCCACTTTGTGACCGTCGGTGCCGTCAATGCGCACCTTGCTGTCGCCGAGCTTATCTTTGGTCAAACCAATCGAAGTTTCACGCTCTTCGCCCTGCAATCGTCCATGTAAAACAAAGGATTCCTGCTCATGACGAATCACGCGACCAATTTGCAAACTGCGAAACGCCCGGCCATGACCGAGCGTGTAAATGGCTTCCAGCACACTGGTTTTACCGCTGCCGTTGGCGCCGACGAGGAAATTAAAGCCGGGAGATAACGCGAGATCTGCATTCTCGATGTTACGGAAATCTTTGATCAGTAATCGGGTTAGCGACATGATTTACTCATCACCAGGGCGTTATCGTCGCAGTTAGTCTGGTTACGGCCAGCGCACAGCAACCGGAGCGTACTGAAGTACGTGAGGATTGCGAGCACTGCCCGGAGCCAGAATAACAAGTAAGATAGCCCGATACTTTTCTACAAACGCATTGGCATGACGACGTAAGCTGCGCTTTGACTCGCCGCATCTTCAATCTGCACGCTGGAAACTGAATCCGTCAGCAGAATACGCACATTCTCACACTTCAGCGCATTCAGTACGTCCAGCACATAGCTGACGTTAAAGCCGATTTCCATTTCGCTGCCAGCGTAGGTGACGTCGAGAAACTCTTCGGCTTCTTCCTGCTCCGGGTTGTTAGCGGTGATTTTGATCTGGTTCTCACTGACATACAGACGCACACCCCGGAACTTCTCGTTGGAGAGGATCGCCGCGCGGGCAAACGCCTGCTTGAGCGAATCGCAACCCGCTTCCAGCGTTTTGTCCGGGTTCTTCGGCAATACGCGACGATAATCCGGAAAACGTCCATCAACCAGCTTGGAAGTGAAGATGAAATCACCGACGTGCGCACGAATATTGTTGCTACCAATTTGCACGCGCAGCGGTGTATCGCCACCATCGAGCATACGCATCAACTCAATCACGCCTTTACGCGGCACGATCACCGAATGGTTCGGCAACGATTCGCCAATCGGCATCGAACAGACCGCCAGACGGTGGCCGTCAGTGGCCACGGTACGCAGCTCTTCGCCTTCGGTTTCAAACAGCATGCCGTTTAAGTAGTAACGTACGTCCTGATGCGCCATGGAGAACTGTGTCGCTTCGATCAGGCGCTTCATTGTGGCCTGCGGCAGCGTGAACTCCACTTCGCTTTGCCAGTCGTCCAGATTCGGGAAGTCCGCAGCGGGCAGCGTGGATAACGAGAAACGGCTGCGCCCGGAACGGATCAGCATACGCTCGCCTTCCAGCTGCACGGCGATTTCCGCACCTTCCGGCAGACCGCGGCAGATGTCGAAGAATTTACGCGCCGGTACCGTGGTTGCGCCCTGTTCATGCGGCTGAACCAGCGCAACGCGCGCCACCATCTCCATTTCAAGATCGGTGCCGGTCAGCGACAGTGCGCCTTCAGTAACCTGAAGCAGCAGATTACCGAGAATAGGCAACGTCGGGCGACCGCCCAATGGGCCGCTAACCTGTTGCAGCGGCTTTAATAAATGTTCACGTTCAACGGTAAATTTCATAGCGTCACGAAGATAATGTTCTGATTAAATTGGAAAAATCTTCTTTGATATCATGGCTTTCTTCACGCAACTGCTCAATCTTACGGCAGGCATGCAGCACGGTAGTATGGTCGCGACCACCAAAAGCATCACCGATTTCCGGCAGGCTATGGTTAGTCAACTCCTTTGCCAGCGCCATCGCCATCTGGCGCGGACGGGCTACCGAACGGGATCGACGCTTGGAGAGAAGATCCGCAACCTTGATCTTGTAGTACTCGGCCACTGTCTTTTGAATATTGTCGATGGTGACCAGTTTTTCCTGTAGCGCCAGCAGATCGCGCAACGCTTCACGGACAAAATCGATGGTGATCGCGCGGCCGGTGAAGTTGGCATTGGCAATCACACGGTTCAGCGCCCCTTCCAACTCACGCACGTTCGAGCGCAGACGCTTGGCAATAAAGAAGGCCACTTCGCCCGGCAGACGAATATCGTTTTCATCTGCTTTTTTCATCAGGATCGCGACGCGGGTTTCCAGTTCCGGCGGCTCGATCGCTACCGTCAGGCCCCAGCCAAAGCGGGATTTTAAACGATCCTCAACGCCGTTGATCTCTTTCGGATAGCGATCCGATGTGAGGATGATCTGCTGATTGCCTTCCAGCAGCGCGTTAAAGGTGTGGAAAAACTCTTCCTGGGATCGTTCTTTATTGGCAAAGAATTGAATATCGTCAATCAGCAGAGCATCAACGGAGCGGTAGTAGCGTTTAAACTCTTCGATCGCATTGTTTTGCAGGGCTTTTACCATGTCCTGGACAAAGCGCTCGGAGTGCATATACACCACTTTGGCATTCGGCTTTCGCGCCACAATGCCGTTACCCACCGCATGCAGCAGGTGCGTTTTACCCAGACCTGTACCGCCATATAAAAACAGCGGGTTATAGGCGCCACCGGGGTTATCCGCCACCTGGCGAGCCGCCGCGCGAGCCAGCTGGTTGGATTTACCTTCGACGAAGTTATCAAAGGTATGTTTCACATTAACGTTGGAACGGTAGGTCGGCTCTGCCGGCGCAGGAACATTGTCCCAGCCTGGACGCGCCGCTGGCGCTGCGCGCTGAACGACGACCTGCGCCGCCTGTGCGGGCGCAGAGATTGTCGCAGGTTCTTTCAGCGACTGGCTGACCGGGCGGGAACCCACCTCAAAACGCAGCTGTGGGGCATCCGGGCCGCAGAACTCATTCAGCAGCCCATTGATATTATTAAGATATTTATCTCTTACCCAATCGAGCACAAAACGGTTTGGCGCGTACAGTGCCAGCGTGTTATCGCTCAGTTCCGCCTGCAATGGGCGTATCCACATACTAAATTCTGTGGCTGGTAACTCATCCTGCAATCGGGCAAGACACTGCTGCCAAAGCGAAAGTGACACGGCGGACTCCACTCGAACGAAAATCGATAAATAAAAGACAGAAACATTAAAGTTTTTTGACGCACATCGATAAGACCCAACCGGGTGACGTGCGAACCGCTATCTACGGTTTGTGCCCTAAGAACGATCCTGGATCGCGATCGGGACCGCGGATCATAGCGTAAACCGCCGCAGAGATCTTCTGTTTATCACAGATTCTTTATGATTTATCCACAGGGCAATTTGGAACCGGCTAAGTGTAATCGATCCTCGCAGGCGTGCGGGACGTTTTAGTCCGCATATTGGAAAATTTAATGAGTAATGATGATTTATTGCTTAAACGATCTAATGAAGATCCTGGAGGATCCTTGCGCTTTGCCGTTTGCCCCGTATAATTCTGCCCCCGGCGCGTCTTGCTCGTTTTCAGGCGTCGAATGCAGCTTATTTTTTGCGCGATTATGTGCGAAAATACGTGCGCTATAAGGAAAGAGAATTGACTCCGGAGTGTACAATTATTACAATCCGGCCTCTTTAATTACCCATGGCTCGCGCGCCTGTCGTTCGATATCCGTTCAGGCATACGCAAAAGTCAGTGAATTTATTCAAGTTTAGGTAGAAACCGCCATGAAACGCACTTTTCAACCGTCTGTACTGAAGCGCAACCGTTCTCACGGCTTCCGTGCTCGTATGGCTACTAAAAATGGTCGCCAGGTTCTGGCTCGTCGTCGCGCTAAAGGCCGCGCACGTCTGACCGTTTCCAAGTAATAAAGCTAACCCCTGAGTGGTTAAGCTCGCTTTTCCCAGGGAGTTACGTTTGTTAACTCCCACTCATTTCACTTTCGTCTTCCAGCAGCCACAACGGGCTGGCACGCCGCAAATCACCATCCTCGGCCGCCTGAATTCGCTGGGGCATCCCCGTATCGGTCTGACCGTCGCCAAGAAAAATGTTAAACGCGCCCATGAACGCAATCGGATTAAACGTCTGACGCGTGAAAGCTTCCGTTTACGCCAGCATGAATTGCCAGCAATGGATTTCGTGGTGGTGGCGAAGAAGGGGGTTGCCGACCTCGATAACCGTGCTCTCTCGGAAGCGTTGGAAAAATTATGGCGCCGCCATTGTCGCCTGGCTCACGGGTCCTGATAGCCCTGATTAGGGTCTATCAACGCCTGATTAGTCCGCTACTTGGGCCGCACTGCCGTTTCACCCCCACCTGCTCGCAATATGGAATTGAGGCATTGCGCAGGTTTGGTATGTTAAAAGGCAGTTGGTTGACAATGAAACGCGTATTAAAATGCCACCCTTTACACCCGGGTGGCGACGATCCCGTCCAGCCAGGACCTTCTAAAACCAGAGAACACTAACGATGGATTCGCAACGCAATCTTTTTATCATCGCTTTGTTGTTCGTGTCTTTCATGATCTGGCAAACGTGGGAGAAGGATAAAAATCCTCCTCCGGCGCAGCAGCAGACCACGCAGACTACGACCACCGCAGCGGGTAGCGCAGCCGACCAGGGCGTACCAGCCAGTGGCCAGGGGAAACTGATCACGGTGAAAACCGATGTGCTTGAGCTGACCATCAACACCCGTGGTGGTGATGTTGAACAGGCACTGCTTCCGACGTACCCGAAAGAGTTGGGCTCCAGCGAGCCGTTCCAGTTACTGGAAACTACACCGCAGTTTATCTATCAGGCGCAAAGCGGCCTGACCGGTCGTGACGGCCCGGATAACCCGGCTAACGGCCCGCGCCCGCTGTATAACGTAGAAAAAGATGCGTTTGTGCTGGCTGATGGTCAGAACGAACTGGCGATCCCGCTGACTTACACCGACGCGGCTGGCAATACCTTCACCAAAACCTTCACGCTGAAACGCGGCGAATATGCGGTGAACGTAGGCTACAGCGTGCAGAACGCCGGTGATAAACCGTTGGAAGTAGCAACGTTTGGTCAGTTGAAGCAATCCATCAATCTGCCTTCTCACCGCGATACCGGCAGCAGCAACTTTGCGCTGCATACCTTCCGCGGTGCGGCGTATTCCACGCCTGACGCGAAGTATGAAAAATACAAATTCGACACCATCGCCGATAACGAAAACCTCAACGTCAGCTCCAATGGCGGCTGGGTTGCGATGCTGCAACAATATTTCGCTACTGCATGGATCCCGCGTAACGAAGGCGCGAATAACTTCTATACCAGCAACCTGGGCAATGGCGTAGCCGCTATTGGTTATAAATCCCAGCCGGTACTGGTGCAGCCGGGTCAGACTACCGCACTGAACAGCACTCTGTGGGTCGGCCCGGAAATTCAGGACAAAATGGCTGCGGCGGCGCCGCACCTGGATCTGACAGTGGATTACGGCTGGTTGTGGTTTATCTCTCAGCCGCTGTTCAAACTGCTGAAGTGGATCCACAGCTTCCTGGGTAACTGGGGCTTCTCCATCATCGCAATCACCTTTATCGTTCGTGGCATCATGTACCCGCTGACCAAAGCGCAGTACACCTCCATGGCGAAAATGCGCATGCTGCAACCGAAGATTCAGGCCATGCGCGAGCGTCTGGGTGACGATAAGCAGCGTATGAGTCAGGAGATGATGGCGCTGTACAAAGCGGAGAAAGTGAACCCGCTGGGCGGCTGCTTCCCGCTGATTATTCAGATGCCTATCTTCCTGGCGCTGTATTACATGCTGATGGGTTCTGTTGAACTGCGCCATGCGCCGTTCGCACTGTGGATCCATGACCTGTCTGCACAGGACCCGTACTACATCCTGCCGATCCTGATGGGCGTAACGATGTTCTTCATCCAGAAGATGTCGCCGACCACCGTGACCGACCCGATGCAGCAGAAGATCATGACCTTTATGCCGGTCATCTTCACGGTATTCTTCCTGTGGTTCCCGTCAGGTCTGGTGCTGTACTATATCGTCAGCAACCTGGTGACCATCATTCAGCAACAGCTGATTTACCGTGGTCTGGAGAAGCGCGGTCTGCATAGCCGCCAGAAGAAAAGCTCCTGATACGCTGTAGGCCGGGTAAGCGAAGCGCCACCCGGCAAAAGGAACAACACAAAGGGCGGTCAGTTGACCGCCTTTTTTATTTTGAGATTTCGGAAAACATACCATGAGCCATAACGACACTATCGTCGCACAGGCAACACCACCGGGACGCGGTGGTGTGGGCATCCTGCGCATTTCGGGCGTAAAAGCGCGAGACGTGGCGCAGGCGGTGCTTGGCAAGCTGCCTAAACCGCGTTATGCCGACTATCTGCCGTTCCAGGATGCCGATGGCAGCGCGCTGGATCAAGGCATTGCGCTGTGGTTCCCGGGCCCGAACTCCTTTACCGGTGAAGATGTACTGGAGCTACAAGGGCACGGCGGCCCGGTTATCCTCGACCTGCTGTTAAAACGCATTCTGACCTTACCAGGGCTGCGCATTGCCCGGCCGGGCGAGTTCTCCGAGCGCGCGTTCCTTAACGATAAGCTCGATCTGGCGCAGGCTGAAGCGATTGCCGATTTAATTGACGCCAGTTCAGAGCAGGCTGCGCGCTCCGCGCTGAACTCGTTGCAGGGCGCTTTCTCCGCTCGTGTTAAACACCTTGTGGAAGCACTTACTCACCTGCGCATCTATGTAGAAGCGGCTATCGACTTCCCGGATGAAGAGATCGACTTCCTTTCAGACGGCAAAATCGAAGCTCAGTTGAACGACGTTATCGCCAATCTGGACGCGGTACGAGCCGAAGCGCGTCAGGGAAGCCTGCTGCGTGAAGGGATGAAAGTGGTCATTGCTGGTCGCCCAAATGCCGGGAAATCGAGCCTGTTGAACGCGCTGGCCGGACGTGAAGCCGCTATTGTGACGGATATTGCAGGCACCACGCGCGACGTATTGCGCGAGCATATACATATCGACGGTATGCCGCTGCACATTATCGATACTGCCGGTTTGCGCGAAGCCAGCGACGAAGTGGAGCGTATCGGTATCGAACGCGCCTGGCAGGAGATTGAGCAGGCCGACCGCGTGTTGTTTATGGTTGACGGCACCACCACCGAAGCGGTTGATCCGGCGGAAATCTGGCCGGACTTTATTGCCCGTCTGCCCGCCAGATTACCGATCACCGTGGTACGCAATAAAGCGGATGTTACCGGCGAGCCGCTGGGTATCAGCGATGTGAACAATCACTCACTTGTGCGTCTCTCCGCGCGCACCGGCGAAGGCGTTGACGTGCTGCGTCAGCATCTCAAGCAGAGTATGGGGTTTGACACCAGCATGGAAGGCGGTTTCCTGGCGCGTCGCCGACACTTACAGGCGCTCGAAGCGGCCGCAGAGCATCTGCAACAGGGTAAAGCGCAACTGCTGGGTGCCTGGGCAGGAGAATTGCTGGCCGAGGAGCTGCGCCTCGCACAGCAGAACCTGAGCGAGATCACCGGCGAGTTTACCTCCGATGATTTGCTGGGCCGCATCTTCTCCAGCTTCTGTATTGGTAAATAATCGTACGGAACGGCCATAAAAATGGCCGTTTCTGCTATAACGATGAATCCTGTAAAGTGCTGGATTGACCAAACAAAGTGTAAATATCCCCGTTAGGACTTTTCAGATGCCAATTTCCGCATTAAAACCTATGGACTATGGGCGATAATATTCACTATCGATTCGATTCATTCAGACCATTATCACGGAGAGAAAAATGGCTACGCATTTTGCACGAGGGATAATTTCCGAAGGGCACCTTGTCTCCACCCGACTACCGGTGTCCTGTCACGATACGGCTCGCCAGCTTCCTGAGCATCGCCGCACACGCTTTCTTGCTTCCCGTGCATTACTCGCTGAAATGATGTTTATGCTGTATGGCGCCAGCGAACTGCCAGAGATAGTCATTGAATCCAGCGGTAAGCCGAAGTTTGCCGACGTGAGTCTGCCGCACTTTTCGCTGGCCTATGCCGGGAATATGGTGGGTGTCGCCATTACGACTGAAGGCGAATGTGGTCTGGATATGGAGTTGCAACGCGCTACGCGCAGTTTTCACGGTGTGCATGCGCAGAAGCCCCTTTTCAGCAATAATGAGCTGCTGTGGATCAATAACCAAAACGATCCCAACGAAGCGCAAACCCAACTTGTCACGCTGCGCCAGAGCGCAATGAAACTGATCCATCAAATGCACGACGATCAAGGCCTGCTGCAACTGTTGCCGGGCTCAGGACGTCTGCGTCTGACGCCGCTAACGCGGGTTGAAGTGATGTGTGACGCAGAAGATGTGCTGATCTGGTCTGTCGCGGTATCACCTGCCATCGAAAGCCTGAAAATATGGGAATTCGATAGCCGTACAGGGTGGCGTTATCTCTCCGATGTGCAAACGCGCGCCAACGATCCTGCCTCCCGGTTAATGCGTTTCACCAGCTTGCCCGCCGAAAAAGCCCTGATCCTTAATTGATCTCATAATGAGGAGTCATCATGTCTGTTGAACTCAAGGTTGTGACCCTGCTCGGTAGCCTGCGTAAAGGCTCTTTTAATGCCATGGTCGCGCGCACATTGCCTAAGCTTGCGCCAGCGGGCATGGATATCACGCCGCTGCCTTCGATTGCTAATATCCCGCTGTACGATGCCGATATTCAGCAAGAAGAAGGTTTCCCGGAAAGTGTGCAGGAGCTTGCCGAACACATCCGTGCGGCTGACGGCGTGGTGATTGTGACGCCGGAGTATAACTACTCGGTGCCGGGTGGCCTGAAGAACGCGATTGACTGGCTGTCTCGCTTGCCAGAGCAGCCGCTGGCGGGTAAGCCGGTGCTGATTCAGACCAGCTCAATGGGAGCGATTGGCGGCGCGCGTTGCCAGTATCATTTGCGTCAGATCCTGGTGTTCCTTGATGCGATGGTCATGAACAAACCGGAATTTATGGGCGGGGTGATTCAAAGCAAGGTGGATCAGCAGACAGGGGAAGTGGTCGATCAAAGCACGCTTGACCATCTGACTGGCCAGCTTACGGCTTTCGGCGAGTATATTCAGCGCGTTAAGCCGTAATGGAAACCCCTCCCGCAGCGCGAGAGGGGAAAAGCATTAATGCGCGTCGATAAAGACGATTTTCAGCAGGAACAGCACCGCAACCACAATCACGCACGGGCTAAGATCGCGCAGGCGGCCAGTACCGATTTTCATCACGCAGTAAGAGATAAAGCCCAGCGCGATACCTTCAGTAATCGAGAAGCTGAACGGCATCATCACCGCAGTGATAAACGCCGGCACGGCTTCTGTCAGATCATGCCACTTCACACGCGCCAGGCTGGACGTCATCAGCACGCCCACATAGATCAGCGCACCCGCAGCAGCATAGCCCGGCACCATACCCGCTAACGGCGACAGGAAAATCACCAGCAGGAACAGCAGGCCAACCACTACCGCCGTCAGACCGGTACGGCCGCCGACAGAAACACCAGAAGAAGACTCGATATACGCGGTAACAGAAGAGGTGCCGATAAAAGCGCCAGTCACCGAAGAGACGCTGTCAACAAACAGCGCCTGCTTCATGCGCGGGAACTTACCACTTTCATCCACCAGCCCGGCTTTATCGGTCACGCCGATCAGCGTACCGGAGGAGTCAAACAGGTTCACCAGCATAAACGAGAAGATCACACCCGCCAGGCCAATATTAAAGGAACCGGCCAGATCCACATTACCGACAACGCTTGTCACGCTCGGCGGCGCAGAAACAATACCGTGATACTGCACATCGCCCAGCAGCCAGCCCAGCAGTGTGGTGACAACAATCGACACCAGCACAGCGGCGTGAATGTTGCGCGACGCCAGAATAACGATGATAAAGAAACCAAGAACGCCCAGCAGAACGCTGTGGGAAGTCAGGTTACCGATACTCACCAGCGTCTCTTTGTTCGGCACGATCACACCAGCGTTTTTCAGCCCCATCATGCCAATAAATAGCCCGATACCGCTGGTGATACCCACGCGCAGACTGACCGGAATATTGGCGATCATCCAGTAACGAACGCGGAACAACGTCAGCAGCAGCAGACCTACCGCACC
Source organism: Kosakonia sacchari (assembly GCA_900109485.1). Lineage (GTDB taxonomy): Bacteria > Pseudomonadota > Gammaproteobacteria > Enterobacterales > Enterobacteriaceae > Kosakonia > Kosakonia sacchari_B. The sequence continues at coordinate 447,509 of FOAY01000004.1, forward strand.
CCAGAAGATTGCGCCCATGCCGATCTGCCAGGAAAGCCCCATGGCACCAACAACCACAAACGCAAAGAAGGCGTTCAAACCCATTGCAGGCGCCAGCGCAACCGGCAGGTTAGCTACCAGCCCCATCAGGATGCTGCCGAACGCAGCAATCAGGCAGGTGGTCACAAATACTGCGCTGGTATCCATCCCGGCGACGCCCAGAATCTGGGGGTTAACAAAAACGATATACACCATCGTCAAAAACGTCGTGAAACCGGCGATCACTTCGGTGCGTGCCGATGTGCCGTGCTCGCGTAATTTAAACACGCGGTCAAGCAACCCCTGGCCCGAAGCCTGGGTAGTGTGTTGTTGGCTCATTATCAATTTCCGGAATAGGAGGGAAAATTCGTCGCTATCCTATACCAAAATGAGACAATATTGACGGTTATCACATACTTTTTTTCATTGAATTTGCTTATACGGCAACGATTGCGTTTCGCTATCTGCGTTAAGTAAACGTTAAACTCGCAATAACAGGAAATGGCATGTCCCACATTGATGCAATATTTTTCGACTGTGACGGCACCCTGGTCGATAGTGAAGTTATTTGTTCCCGCGCCTATGTGCATATGTTTCAGGTTTTTGGCATCACGCTGGATCTGGAAGAGGTCTTTAAACGCTTTAAGGGCATGAAGTTATATGAAATTATTGATGTCATCGCCGGGGAGCGCGGTGTAAGCCTGGCAAAAGAGGAGCTTGAGCCCATTTATCGTGCGGAAGTAGCACGCCTGTTCGACAGCGAACTGGAAGTGATTGCCGGTGCGAATGCATTGCTGGACGCAGTGAGTGTACCGATGTGCGTGGTGTCGAATGGCCCGGTCAGCAAAATGCAACACTCATTGGGCAAATTAGGCATGCTACATCACTTTCCTGAAAAACTGTTTAGCGGTTATGACATCCAACGCTGGAAGCCCGATCCGGCGTTAATGTACCATGCAGCCAGAGCGCTGAATGTTGATCCTGTAAACTGTATTCTGGTGGATGACTCTTCCGCTGGAGCACAAGCAGGAATCGCGGCAGGGATGGAAGTCTATTACTTCTGCGCCGATCCGCATAATAAACCCATTGATCACCCTAAAGTGACGACGTTCACTGATTTAGCGCAGCTGCCGGAACTCTGGCGTGCGCGTGGGTGGCATGTTACGCGTTAATCTAAACCACTAAACAGGATGTTTTTATGGCTCAGACAAACCGTTCTCTCCCGGTATTTAAGTACCACCCTCAGCCCCTGGACACGGGCGTCTTTTCACAAAGAAAAACAGTGACTTGCGCCTGCTGTGAACAGCTAACGGACGTGTATTACACCAACCCGTTTTACACCACAGCGGATGTCGATACCCTTTGCCCGTGGTGCATCGCGGATGGCTCCGCCGCGCAAAAATTTGGCGGTAGCTTTCACGATAAGTCCAGCATTGAAGGTGTGGACAGCCTGTTCGATGACGAGGGTGAATTTACCGGTTTCAAAAATCCGTGGCCGGAAGCAAGCCTGCAGGAACTAACACAGAGAACACCGGGATATTGTGGCTGGCAGCAGGAGTACTGGCTGGCGCACTGTAATGATTTCTGCGCATTTATCGGCTACGTCGGCTGGCAAGATATTGCCGACAAACTCGATCAGTTCGTGGATATTCAGGCCGATTGCGATGCCTTCGGCATGGATTACGAGAAATTACCGGAACACCTGCTCGATGGCGGCGACTGCCAGGGATATCTCTTTCGCTGCTTGCACTGCGGCAAATTACGGTTATGGGCGGATTTTTCCTGAGCAGTTCCACGGAATAAGGAACAACAGATGTCGGAATTACTCGAACGTTATCAGGGCTGTCTGCTCGGTCTGGCCACCGGTGATGCCGTCGGCACGGCGGTAGAATTCAGCGCAAAAGATTCCTTTCCGCCCATCACCGACATGGTGGGAGGCGGGCCGTTTCATTTGCAAGCGGGGCAATGGACAGACGACACCTCTATGGCGCTGTGCCTTGCGGAAAGTCTGATCGCTCGCCAGGGATTTGACGCAAAGGATCAGATGAATCGGTATATGAACTGGTGGCAATGGGGTTATTTAAGCGCCACCGGCCACTGTTTTGATATTGGTACGACGGTCGCAGGCGCATTGCAAAAATATGCGAATGACGGCGATCCGTTTGCCGGTTCCAGCCATCCCAAAACGGCAGGAAACGGTTCGTTAATGCGCCTCGCGCCGGTGGTGCTGTGGTATTTCCCCGATGAGTTACTGGCGCTGGAGTATGCCGAAGCCTCATCGAGAACCACGCATGCAGCACCGGAAGCGCTCGCCTGCTGTCGCCTGTTTGCGCAAATACTGATGAACGCCCTGAGCGGTAAAAGTAAGCGGGAAACGCTGACAGCTATCCCGCAGCTACCGGAACAGGAGAATCTGCGTCGCATAGCTGAAGGGCGCTACCTGAAGAAAACGCGTGCGGAGATCTTCGGTACTGGTTACTGCGTGCAGAGTCTGGAAGCGGCGTTGTGGTGTTTTGCGCAGGGTAAAAACTTTAAAGAGACTATCCTGCTGGCCACCAATCTCGGTGACGACGCGGACACCACCGCCGCTATCGCCGGGCAACTGGCTGGCGCATATTACGGCATAAATGGAATCCCGCAGCAGTGGCAGGAAAAACTGTGGCAGTACGGGGATATTGATACGCTGGCAAGAAAGTTACTGGCGAAATAACCCTGCAACAAAAACCCCCTCACAGCGAGGGGGTTATCGTCATATCACTCTTTAACATCTTTTCCGGCGAGCAGTTTATCCAGCTCATCGCCGCCAACATGACGGAAATCTTGTCCCTTCACGAAGTAGAAGATGTATTCGCAGATATTCTGGCAGCGGTCACCGATACGTTCGATAGAGCGAGCGCAGAACAGGGCGGTCAGGACGCTCGGAATGGTACGGGGGTCTTCCATCATGTAAGTCATTAGCTGACGTACGATGCCTTCGTACTCCTGATCCACTTTTTTATCTTCGCGATAGATCCGCACCGCTTCGTCCAGATCCATGCGGGCGAAAGCATCCAGCACATCATGCAGCATCTGCACGGTATGACGGCCCAACGATTCCAGGCTCACCAGCAGCGGCTGGTGCTGCTGAGAGAACTTCTCCAGCGCGGTACGGCAGATTTTGTCTGCCACATCGCCAATACGTTCCAGCTCGGCAATGGTTTTGATGATCGCCATCACCAGACGCAAATCGCTCGCCGTTGGCTGGCGTTTTGCAATGATGCGCACGCAGGCTTCATCGATGGCGACTTCCATCATATTGACCTGTTTGTCGCCTTCAACAACGCGCCTGGCCAGCTCGCTGTCCTGATTGTGCATGGCGGTGATCGCATCAGAAAGCTGCTGCTCCACCATCCCACCCATGGTCATTACCTGAGTGCGGATACTTTCCAGCTCAGCGTTGAACTGCCCGGAAATATGTTTGTTAAGGTTGAGATTGTCCATGGTGCACTCCAAATGCCCGACAGATTTCACGTGGTAACAAGGTCGCTTATACCCTCAGGGTGCAGCAAATCAACCATAGCGCCCGGTAATATAATCTTCCGTTTGCTTCTTCTTCGGCTTCGTGAACAGATCATCTGTGTTGCTGAACTCAATCAACTCACCGAGATACATAAACGCCGTGTGATCGGAACAACGTGCAGCTTGCTGCATGTTGTGCGTCACGATAACCACGGTGTAATCCTGTTTCAGCTCCGTGATCAGCTCTTCGATACGACCGGTAGAGATCGGGTCAAGGGCTGAGCAGGGTTCATCAAGCAGCAGAACTTCCGGGCGAATCGCGATACCACGGGCGATGCACAGACGCTGCTGCTGGCCACCGGAGAGAGAGTACCCGCTCTGGTGCAGTTTATCCTTGGTTTCGTTCCATAATGCGGCCTTGGTCAAGGCCCACTGTACACGCTCGTCCATATCCGGACGCGACAGCTTCTCAAACAGGCGCACGCCAAAGGCGATGTTGTCGTAAATCGACATCGGAAACGGCGTCGGTTTCTGGAATACCATCCCCACTTTCGCGCGCAGCAGCGCGATATCCTGCGTATTGGTAAGAATGTTGTCGCCATCCAGCAGGATTTCGCCTTCGGCGCGCTGCTCAGGGTAAAGCTCAAACATTTTGTTAAAAGTACGCAGCAGCGTGGATTTACCGCAGCCTGACGGCCCGATAAACGCCGTCACCTGATTTTTGGCAATATCCAGGCTGATGTTTTTCAGTGCATGGAATTTGCCGTAATAGAAGTTCAAATCACGAACCTGAATTTTGCCCGGCGTCATATCAACCATACTCATTTATCTCTTTCCTCAACTCGACGCCGCTTTCGCCGCGTCGCAAAAATTAACCGTGTTTACCCTTGGCAAAAATGACGCGCGCCAGAATATTCAACAGCAGTACGCAGAGCGTGATAATCAGCACCCCGGCCCAGGCCAGTTGCTGCCATTCGGCAAACGGGCTCATGGCGAATTTGAAAATCGTCACCGGCAGGTTAGCGATAGGCTGCATCATATCGGTGCTCCAGAACTGGTTAGAGAGCGCGGTAAACAGCAGCGGCGCCGTTTCCCCAGCGATACGCGCAACGGCCAGCAGCACCCCGGTCATAATCCCGGAAACAGATGCTTTCAGCGTAATAGAAGAAATCATCTTCCACTTCGGTGTACCCAGCGCATAAGCCGCTTCACGCAGGCTGTCCGGCACCAGTTTCAGCATGTTTTCCGTGGTACGAATAACAATTGGCACCTGCAACAACGCCAGCGCAATCACGCCCGCCCAACCGGAGAAGTGCTGCATCTGCGCGACAACAATGGTGTAGACGAACAGGCCAACCACGATCGACGGTGCGGAAAGCAAAATGTCGTTGATAAAACGGATCACTTCGGCCAGCAGCGATTTCCGGCCATACTCCGCCAGGTAAATCCCCGCCATGATACCGAGCGGCGTACCGACCACGGTCGACCACAGGATCAACAGGCCACTACCTGCCAGGGCATTCGCCAGACCACCACCTGCCGTGTTGGGCGGCGGCGTCATTTCAGTAAACATCGCCAGCGACATACCGTCAAAGCCGCGTGTTACGGTAGACAGCAGGATCCAGACCAGCCAGAAGAGACCGAACGCCATGGTCGCCATCGACAATGTCAGAGCGATGCGGTTTTTCAGACGGCGCTTAGCCTGCATTTTACGGCGCGATTCAGCCAGCTTTGCGATGCTTTGCATTTCGAGCGTAGCCATCAGCGTGCCCCCTCGTTTTTCGCCAGGCGCATGATCATAAACTTAGAGATAGCCAGTACGATAAAGGTGATCACAAACAGAATCAGACCCAACTCCATCAATGCCGCAACATGCAGACCGGATTCCGCTTCGGCAAATTCGTTCGCCAGCGCAGAGGTGATACTGTTGCCCGGCATAAACAGCGAAGCGCTGTCGAGTTGGTAGGTGTTACCGATGATAAAGGTCACCGCCATGGTTTCACCCAGCGCGCGCCCCAGCCCCAACATCACGCCGCCAATCACCCCGTTTTTGGTAAATGGCAGCACAATGCGCCAGATAACTTCCCAGGTGGTGCAGCCAATGCCGTAGGCCGACTCTTTCATCATCACCGGCGTTTGTTCGAATACATCGCGCATTACCGCCGCAATGTAAGGAATAATCATAATGGCGAGAATAACCCCGGCCGCCAGGATCCCAATACCGAATGCCGGGCCAGAGAACAGCGCGCCAACAAACGGGATGTTAGAAAGCACGTTGCCCACCGGTTCCTGAAAGTAAGTCGCGAACAGCGGAGCAAAAATAAACAGCCCCCACATGCCGTACACAATACTTGGAATCGCAGCCAGTAATTCAATGGCGATACCCAGTGGACGCTTCAGCCAGTTCGGCGACAGTTCCGTCAGAAACAGCGCAATACCGAAACTCACCGGAACGGCGATCAGCAGAGCGATGACAGAGGTAACGATCGTCCCGTAAATGGGCACCAACGCACCGTAAATATCATTGGGCGCATCCCACTCTTTGGTCCACAGGAATGAAAAACCAAACTTCTGAATGCTTGGCCATGAGGAGAAAATCAGCGACACGATGATGCCACTCAACAGCAATAGCACAATCAGCGCAGCCAGTCTTACCAGCGCGCTGAAAATCATGTCACCTTTTTTACCCGGAGGATTAAATGCCGGCTTGGTTGCAGCCATAAATTACTCTTCAGTTTAACGTCTTACGAATTTGCCCGGTGATGCTTACGCGGCCAGGCCTACAGAGGATCTGTAAGGCGGATGGTGTAAGCGCCATCCGCCATGTTCTAAAAAAACCAGCTGTTAGTACAGTGCTTTACCGCTGCTGTCTTTCACATTGGTTTTCCATGCAGCACGAACTTGTTCAACTACGCTATCCGGCAGGGTTGCGTAATCAAGGTCGTTAGCCTGTTTGCCGCCTTTTTTGTAGGCCCAGTCAAAGAATTTCAGGACTTCAGCACCTTGCTCCGGCTTAGCCTGCTCTTTGTGGAGCAGGATAAAGGTGGTTGAGGTGATCGGCCATACGTCAGCACCTTTCTGGTTGGTCAGGTCCTGCGCGAAGGATTTGCTCCAGTCGATATTTTTAGCCGCATTGGAGAAGCTCTGTTCAGTCGGGCTTACAGCCTTACCATCCGCAGACAGCAGCTTGGTGTAGGTCAGGTTGTTCTGCTTAGCGTAAGCATATTCAACATAACCGATTGAACCCGGCAGACGCTGAACAAATGCCGCGATACCGTCGTTACCTTTACCGCCCAGACCGGTCGGCCAGTTAACGGTAGAGCCAGAACCGACTTTCGATTTCCACTCTTCGTTTGCTTTCGCCAGATAGTTGGTGAAGACAAATGAGGTACCGGAACCGTCAGCACGACGAACGACGGCGATGTTCTGCGAAGGCAGTTTCAGGCCTGGGTTGAGTTTAGCGATCGCTGCGTCATCCCATTTTTTGATATTACCCAGGTAGATGTCACCCAGGGTTTTACCGTCCAGTACCAGCTCACCGGATTTGATGCCCGGGACGTTGATAGCCAGCACGATACCGCCGATTACGGTCGGAAACTGGAACAGGCCTTCCTGAGCCAGTTTATCGTCAGACAGAGGGGCATCAGATGCACCGAAATCCACAGTTTTAGCAGTAATTTGTTTTACGCCACCAGAAGAACCAATACCCTGGTAGTTGATCTTGTTACCTGTTTCTTTCTGGTAAGTATCAGCCCACTTGGCATACACCGGCGCCGGAAAAGTTGCGCCCGCACCAGTCAGGCTGGCTGCTGCATTAACAGCAAAAGCACTCAGAGAAAAGGTCGCGGCGACAACAGTTGCGACAGTGGTACGCATAACGTTCATAATGTCTCCTGCAAGGATCGTAAATCGTTGTTTAGTGGCTACGACGAGCAAAATAGGACACTTTGATGACAGTTATATGCAATCATTGTTACTGTTTGATGACAGCGGGAAAATATTGTTATCGCATGAGATAAAACAGATAGAAATCAAATTATTAGTAAAAAAACATCACAGTAAGATTTCAGTTATATTTTATTTTTGTGACAATGAAAAAGTAGTTGAAAAGAACGAGAATTCACAAAATAAAGTCAAAAAAAGAGGTTGCCCACAGGCAACCTCTTTCGCATTTTATGGCAGTAAATGTTTACTCTACGGTTACTGATTTCGCCAGGTTACGCGGCTGGTCAACGTCGGTGCCTTTAATCAGCGCAACGTGATAGGCCAGCAATTGCAGCGGCACGGTATAGAAAATCGGTGCAATCACCTCTTCGACGTGCGGCATATCAATAATGTGCATATTGTCGTTGCTGGTGAAACCCGCATCCTGATCGGCGAACACATACAGTACGCCGCCACGGGCACGCACTTCTTCGATGTTGGATTTCAGTTTTTCCAGCAGTTCGTTGTTAGGCGCAACGACAATCACCGGCATATCCGCATCAATCAGCGCCAGCGGGCCATGCTTCAGCTCGCCTGCCGCATAGGCTTCGGCGTGAATGTAGGAGATCTCTTTCAGTTTCAGCGCGCCTTCCAGCGCGATCGGATACTGATCGCCACGCCCCAGGAACAGCGCATGGTGCTTGTCGGAGAAATCCTCAGCCAGCGCTTCGATGCGTTTATCCTGCGACAGCATCTGTTCAATACGGCTCGGCAACGCCTGCAAACCGTGAACGATGTCGTGCTCAATGGACGCATCCAGCCCTTTCAGGCGGCTCAGTTTCGCCACCAGCATCAGCAGAACGGTAAGCTGAGTGGTGAACGCTTTCGTGGAAGCAACACCGATTTCAGTACCGGCTTTGGTCATCATCGCCAGATCGGATTCACGCACCAGCGAGGAGCCCGGCACGTTACAAATCGCCAGCGACCCCAGATAGCCCAGCTCTTTGGACAAACGCAGCGCTGCCAGCGTATCCGCTGTTTCACCGGATTGCGACAGGGTGATCATCAGGCTGTTACGACGCACAGCGGATTTGCGGTAGCGGAATTCAGAGGCGATTTCCACATCGCACGGCACTCCGGCCAGCGCCTCAAACCAGTAACGGGAAACCATACCGGAGTTGTAAGAGGTGCCACAGGCAACGATCTGAATATGCTCAACTTGCGATAACAGCGCATTGGCATTCGAACCCAGTTCGCTGAGATCCACTTCACCGTGGTTGATACGGCCGGTCAGCGTATTTTTAATCGCGTTCGGCTGTTCGTAGATCTCTTTTTGCATGTAGTGACGGTAGATACCTTTGTCGCCCGCGTCATATTGCAGGCTGGATTCGATATCAGGCCGTTTTACCTGCGCGCCGGACTTATCAAACACCGTCACGCTGCGGCGAGTCACTTCTGCAATATCGCCCTCTTCAAGGAAGATAAAGCGACGCGTTACCGGCAGTAACGCCAGCTGATCGGAGGCAATAAAGTTTTCACCCATGCCAAGACCAATAACCAGCGGGCTGCCAGAGCGTGCCGCCAGCAGAGTGCCGCTGTCACGGGTATCCATAATCACTGTGCCATAAGCGCCGCGTAATTGCGGGATAGCGCGCATAACCGCTTCACGCAGCGTGCCGCCCTGCTCAAGCTCCCAGTGAACGAGATGTGCGATAACTTCGGTATCCGTTTCAGAAACAAACACATAGCCACGCTCTTTTAACATTTCTCGCAGCGGCTCGTAGTTTTCAATAATACCGTTATGTACAACCGCAATATGTTCAGAAACATGCGGATGCGCGTTACCTTCTGACGGTTCACCGTGTGTTGCCCAACGGGTGTGAGCAATACCGGTTCCACCATGCAGCGGGTGCTCTTCTGCGGCCTGGGCCAGCATCTGGACTTTACCAAGACGACGCAGACGGGTCATATGACCTTCTGCATCTACAACGGCCAGACCGGCAGAGTCATAGCCACGGTATTCCAGACGACGTAATCCCTCGAGAAGGATTTCTGCAACATCACGCTGCGCGACTGCGCCAACAATTCCACACATATTTTTCGATTCCGATTTAGGCGTTATGCCTTTTGTTGTCGGTCAACCTGTATTGCCCCGAGCCTTGTAGAGAGTGGGGGTATTTTTATAGGTACTGCCTGCCGGGCGGAGGAATTATCTTTCCCCTCACCCTAAAATCGTTATGGATACATTGCCGGATGACGCTGCGCTTATCCGGACTACTTCTTCTTAACCGGACGTATCCAGCCTTGTTTATTGACCTGCGGCACCCGGCTGATAACCAGTTCATTTTCCGCAACATTGCGCGTAACTGTCGTACCGGCGGCAATGCTTGCACCTTTGGCAACGGTAACCGGCGCCACCAGCTGTGTATCGGAACCAACAAATACATCATCGCCAATAATGGTTTTGTGCTTATTTGCGCCATCGTAATTACAGGTGATCACACCCGCGCCAACATTCACGTTGTCGCCGATTTCCGCATCGCCCAGGTAAGTCAGATGGCCTGCTTTCGAGCCTTTGCCCAGACGCGCTTTTTTCATTTCCACGAAGTTGCCCACGTGCGCACCGGCTAGCAGTTCAGCGCCAGGACGCAAACGCGCAAATGGCCCGATGGTGCAATCAGCTTCGAGACGCGCATCTTCCACCACGCTGTAGGGGCTGATTTCGCAGTCGTCGCCGATATCGCTATTTTTCAGCACGCAACCTGCGCCAATCTTCACGCGATCGCCCAGTTTTACGTTGCCTTCAATGATGACGTTAGCATCGATCTCAACATCCCGCCCGTGCTCCAGCGTACCGCGCAGGTCGAAGCGCGCAGGATCGCGCAGCATAACACCCGCCAGCAGCAGCTTTTCGGCCTGTTCAGCCTGATATGCACGCTCCAGCCGGGATAGCTGAAGGCGGTTATTCACGCCTTCCACTTCGCTCAGGCGCTGCGGATGCACTGCGGTGATCTCACGGCCTTCATGCCAGGCAAGGCTGATGATATCCGTGATGTAATATTCACCCTGCGCATTATTGTTAGTCAGCTTGCTCAACCAGCGTTTCAGATCGCCGCCGTTGGCTATCAGAATGCCGGTGTTGATCTCCGTGATCTTACGCTGTTCTTCAGTGGCATCTTTCTGTTCAACAATGCCTGTCACCGCACCGTTTTCACGCGTGATACGCCCGTAACCCGTCGGGTCGTCGAGCACCACCGTTAACAGACCGATGCCGCCCTGCGGTTTCGCATCGCGCAGACGCTGCAACGTCTCCAGCGAGATCAGCGGCACATCGCCATAAAGCATCAAAATATCTTCATCGTCGGCAAAGAACGGCGCAGCCTGTTGCATCGCATGGCCGGTGCCCAACTGTTCTGCCTGCAACACCCAGTTAAGCTTGCTATCAGCGAGGCGTTGTTTGAGCAAATCGCCACCGTGGCCATAAACCAGATGAACCTTATCGGCGCCGAGAAGATTAGCCGTATCAATGACATGCTGAACCATCGCTTTCCCTGCAAGGGTATGCAGCACTTTGGGAATATCGGAGTACATGCGTGTGCCTTTGCCTGCGGCAAGGATCACCACACTCATTTTTGTGTTCAACATACGCGTCCTGACTGTCATTGGAGAAAGAAGTTAACCTCTTTCATATTGAAAATTCTACATATTTTGTAGCATGAAATGGAATGCTGGTGAAACGCCCAACATCCACAGTTACTGCGCTTTTGCGGGCTATTTTACCGACAAAGCCACCTGGTTTGCCGCTAAAAAATCTCTCCATTTCTGTTTGCCGCTAATTCATACAATAGGTTAGCTGTTTTTTTTCATCCTGAATAAAGATCAAGTAAAAACAAAACACTGTTTCGATCATTGAAGATTGTGACGTACAAAAAAGAAACAGCGTTTCATCTTGATGATAATGGCGAGCAATAATTACTCAGGAGAATAAAATGAATTATAAAATACCTCTGGCTTTAACGGTTTGCGGCTCCCTTATCGCTTTTCCGACATCAGCAGCAGTCTGGAAAGCCATCGCTTTTGGCCAATCGACCGACATGAACTTTTCATCAAATGTTCTGCCGGAAAAGATTGGCGTGAATGATGTCACCATCGACGGCAAAAAACTCTCCCTAACGGATAGTGCCGATCTCTCCAGACCCGTTACCCTCGAAAGTCGCGGCGGTAAAATCGCTAACTCTCATGACGGCCTGACGTTCTTTTATACCACTCTGCCCGGCAGCGAAAACTTCGTTTTACAGGCCACCGTGACCGTTGAGCAGTTCGGTCCGGAAAACGGCGCGAAACCCGCAGCGCAGGAAGGTGCCGGATTGCTGGTGCGTGACGTGATTGGCAATCCACGTCAGCAGCCGCTTAAAGAGGGTTATGAGGAGTTTCCTGCGGCGTCGAATATGGTGATGAATGCCATCATGACGCAGGATAAAAAAGACAATTTTCGCGTGAAGATGCAGGCGATCACCCGTGAAGGGATCACGCAGCCCTGGGGCAATGCTGACGCGGCAATCGTGAAACAGAGCTATCAGGAAGAGGTTGATCTGCGCCAGACGCCAACCTTTCGCCTGAAGCTGGAGCGCACCAATGACGGTTTTATCACGGCCTGGGCGCCACAAGGCAGCGACCAATGGGTTAGCCGCAGCGTACCGCGCGCAGATCTGATCTCGGTACAGGATAAAGATCGCTACTACGTCGGTTTCTTTGCCTCACGTAATGCCAAAATCACCATCAGCGACGCTTCGTTGACCACGTCAACGGCGCATACCGCTGTGACAAAACCCTGGCAGGCTAAACCGCTACCGGTCGTGGTGCAAATTGCCTCTCCTGCGCAAAGCACCAGCGACAAATACACATTACAGGCACGAGCCAATTATGATGGCCTGTTCAGCACCCGGCAGGACGAAGTGGTGATCGGTAATGAAAAACCGGTTAAAGCGGGGGAGATGTATGTCGTGCCCGCCACCCTGAGCGGGAATGCCACGTTTGCAGTGACATTTACGCCCACCAGTACCAGCGACAATACGCCAGTCAGCCAGCAGATTAAGGTAGAGAAAATTGACGGCCCGACAGCAACAACGCTGTATGTCGCGCCGCAGGGTAAAAGCGAAGGTAAAGGTACGGCTGCATCCCCGCTGGATCTGACCAGCGCGATTCGTTTACTGCCGCCAGGCGGCAAAATTGTGTTGCAGGCCGGGGATTATGCGCAGACAGAGATCCCTCTTTCCGCCAGTGGGCTGCGCGAAAAACAGAAAATATTGCAAGCGGATGGAAAAGCCGTGATCCACGGCTTGCTGGTTGACGCCAGCTACTGGCACATCAAAGGCATAGAGGTGACCGAGAAAAGTTTGCGTATTCAGGGCAGCCATAACGTTATCGAAAAAGTGGTCGCCTGGCGTAATGACGATACCGGTATTCAGATTTCATCGCCGGAAAAAGTGGGCCGCGCCCTGTGGGCGAGCAACAACCTCGTTGTCGATTCGGAATCCTGGGGTAATGAAGATCCGGGGAAAATTAACGCGGATGGTTTTGCCGTGAAGATGCGCGTTGGCGAAGGCAATCGCCTGAAACGCTGCTATTCGCACGACAATATCGATGATGGTTTTGATCTGTTTAACAAAATCGAGGATGGTGCAAATGGCGTTGTGGTGATCGAGGATTCTATTGCCAGCAACAATACCAGCAACGGTTTCAAACTGGGGGGAGAAGGGCAACCGGTCGCGCATCAGGTTCGTAATAGCAAGGCGATAGGTAATCATCTGGATGGTTTTACCGATAACTTCAATCCAGGGAAGCTGCGGGTTGAAAACAATATTGCTGTCGATAACCAACGCTTTAATTTCATCTTCCGTCCGGCCCCGTATGGTGATGCATCAACGCAGGGCGTGTTTAGCGGCAATATCTCTGTGCGCAGCAAACCGGGGAAATATGACGATGCAGTGGTGGGGAATGTGGATGCGACGAACTACTTTATCGCCGACGGTAAAAGCGTAAATCTGGAGAAAAAAGAGCTGGATAGTAAACCGTATCTGGCGCAACTCAGCCAGTGATGCCAGATGGCGCTTCGCTTATCACACAACGGTAAGCGCGGCGCCACTCAGCATATCAGCACATTAATGGTTGAACGTACCGAAAGAGATGTTCATGTTGCTGAAAAGAGCGATGATTTTATTGATCAGTTTCATGATGGCGTCCTGATAAGTGAGAGTGTTTTTTCTGTGATTCACATCACAAAAATAAGTCTACGCCTCATTTTTTAACCGATCAACATTTTTGTGATACACATCACAAATAATAAAACGCATTTTCAGTTCTACTTTTTCTGAAACGCAGCCATAAAAAAAGCCAGCCTGGAAACCAGACTGGCTTTTAACGTTCAAGCCGGTGTTACATCGCTTTTTTCGTCAACTCGATAACACGCAGTTTCGCGATAGCTTTCGCCAGTTCCGCAGACGCCTGAGCGTAATCCACGTCACCGTGAGAAGATTTAATGTGCTCTTCTGCTTTGCGTTTCGATTCCAGGGCTCGCGCTTCGTCGAGATCCTGACCACGAATAGCAGTATCAGCCAGAACGGTCACTGTGCCAGGCTGCACTTCAAGAATGCCGCCGGACAGATAGATAAACTCTTCATGACCGTGCTGTTTCACGATGCGGATCATACCAGGCTTAATGGCGGTGAGCAGCGGCGCGTGACCCGGGTAAATCCCCAGTTCACCTTCGCTACCCGTTACCTGGATTTTTTCGACCAGACCAGAGAACATTTGTAACTCTGCGCTGACGACGTCCAGGTGGTAAGTCATTGCCATATCACCCTCCGATTAAGGCGTTAAAGTTTTTTGGCTTTTTCCACGACTTCGTCGATGGAACCGACCATGTAGAACGCCTGCTCCGGCAGGTGATCGTATTCGCCTTCCATGATGCCTTTAAAGCCACGGATGGTGTCTTTCAGGGAAACGTATTTACCCGGAGAACCGGTGAATACTTCCGCTACGAAGAACGGCTGGGACAGGAAGCGCTGGATCTTACGCGCGCGAGCTACCACCAGTTTGTCGTCTTCAGACAGTTCATCCATACCCAGGATGGCGATGATGTCTTTCAGTTCCTGATAACGTTGCAGCAGAGACTGAACGCCACGCGCAACATCATAGTGTTCCTGGCCAACAACCAGCGGATCCAACTGACGGCTGGTGGAATCCAGCGGGTCAACGGCCGGGTAGATACCCAGAGACGCGATCTGACGGCTCAGTACCACGGTTGCGTCAAGGTGCGCAAAGGTGGTTGCCGGAGACGGGTCAGTCAAGTCATCCGCAGGTACGTATACCGCCTGAACAGAGGTGATGGAGCCGGTTTTGGTGGAGGTAATACGCTCCTGCAGCACGCCCATCTCTTCTGCCAGCGTCGGCTGGTAACCTACCGCTGAAGGCATACGGCCCAGCAGTGCGGATACTTCAGTACCGGCGAGGGTATAACGGTAAATGTTGTCAACGAACAGCAGAACGTCACGACCTTCGTCACGGAATTTCTCTGCCATGGTCAGACCGGTCAGCGCAACGCGCAGACGGTTTCCCGGCGGCTCGTTCATCTGGCCATACACCAGGGATACTTTGTCGATAACGTTGGAGTCGGTCATTTCGTGGTAGAAGTCGTTACCCTCACGAGTACGTTCACCCACGCCCGCAAACACAGAGTAACCGGAGTGTTCGATCGCGATGTTACGGATCAGCTCCATCATGTTTACGGTTTTACCTACGCCCGCACCACCGAACAGACCAACTTTACCGCCCTTAGCAAACGGACACATCAGGTCGATAACTTTGATGCCGGTTTCCAGCAGTTCCTGAGAGTTTGACAACTCTTCATAGGTCGGTGCTGCGCGGTGGATAGCCCAACGCTCTTCTTCACCGATGTCGCCTTTCATGTCTACTGGTTCACCCAGTACGTTCATGATACGACCCAGTGTTGCTTTACCTACCGGGACTTCGATCGGGTGCTCGAGGTCTTTAACTTCCAGACCGCGACGCAGACCGTCGGAGGAACCCATTGCGATGGTACGTACGATACCGCCGCCGAGCTGCTGCTGAACTTCCAGCACCAGACGATCATTACCATTTTGCACCTCAAGAGCATCGTACACACGCGGTACGGCATCCTGAGGGAATTCGACGTCAACCACGGCGCCGATTACCTGGACAATTTTTCCAGTAGCCATCTTGAATCCTCTACGAATTAACCTGGTTATACCGCGGATGCACCACCGACGATCTCGGTGAGTTCCTGAGTAATGCTGGCCTGACGAGCCTTGTTGTATACCAACTGCAGCTCTTTAATCAGGCTGCCACCATTATCGGTTGCGGCTTTCATCGCCACCATACGTGCGGCCTGCTCGCTGGCCAGGTTTTCCACAACACCCTGATAAACCTGAGACTCGACGTAACGACGCAGCAGGGTATCCAGCAGCGCTTTCGGGTCTGGTTCATACAGATAATCCCAAGCTTTATGCTTCAAACCTTCATCCTCTGAAGCCGGCAGCGGCAGCAGTTGGGTGATGGTTGGCACCTGAGACATGGTGTTGATAAATTTGTTGCTGACAATATAAAGCTTGTCCAGACGGCCTTCGTCATAGGCCTGCAACATCACTTTTACCGGTCCAATCAGTTCGGACAGGGAAGGGTTATCCCCCATACCTGTCACCTGCGCGACAACGTTCGCACCGACGGAATTAAAGAACGCTACGCCCTTGGAGCCGATCATTGCGAGTTCGCTCTGAACGCCTTTATCGGACCATGCTTTCATATCCGCCAGCAGTTTTTTGAACAGGTTAATGTTCAAGCCGCCACACAGACCACGGTCGGTCGACACCACCAGGTAGCCCACGCGTTTAACGTCGCGTTCTTCCAGGTAAGGGTGCTTATATTCCAGATTACCGTGAGCAAGGTGACCAATCACTTTGCGCATGGTATCTGCATAAGGACGGCTGGCCGCCATTCTGTCCTGCGATTTACGCATTTTGGAAGCGGCGACCATCTCCATCGCTTTAGTGATCTTTTGCGTGTTCTGGACGCTTGCGATCTTACTACGTATCTCTTTTGCGCCGGCCATGAGCTTCTCCTCAATGCCTTGCGGCCTGCCCTAAGGCAAGCCGCCAGACGTTACCAGGACTGGGTTGCTTTAAAGGAGTCGAGGATGCCTTTCAGCTTGCCTTCGATCTCGTCGTTATAGCCACCGGTCTGGTTGATCTCTTGCATCAGCGGAGCGTGGTCACGGTCAACGTAAGCCAGCAGAGCGGCTTCAAAGCTACCGATTTTCGCCAGTTCAACATCCGCCAGGTAACCGCGTTCAGCCGCGAACAGAACCAGAGCCTGCTGCGCGACAGACATCGGCGCATACTGTTTCTGTTTCAGCAACTCGGTCACTTTCTGACCGTGGTCGAGCTGTTTACGGGTTGCATCGTCAAGGTCGGAAGCAAACTGAGAGAACGCTGCCAGTTCACGATACTGTGCCAGAGCGGTACGAATACCACCGGACAGTTTTTTCATGATCTTGGTCTGCGCTGCACCACCTACACGGGATACGGAAATACCCGGGTTTACCGCAGGACGAATACCGGCGTTAAACAGGTTGGATTCCAGGAAGATCTGACCATCGGTAATAGAAATTACGTTAGTCGGAACGAACGCGGAAACGTCACCAGCTTGCGTTTCGATAATCGGCAGCGCGGTCAGAGAACCGGTTTTACCTTTCACTTCACCTTTAGTGAAGCTTTCAACGTATTCCACGTTAACGCGCGCAGCACGTTCCAGCAGACGGGAGTGGAGGTAGAATACGTCGCCCGGGAATGCTTCACGTCCAGGCGGACGACGGAGCAGCAGGGAGATCTGACGGTATGCGACTGCCTGTTTAGACAGGTCATCATAAATGATCAGCGCATCTTCGCCGCGATCGCGGAAATATTCGCCCATTGCGCAACCGGCATACGGAGCCAGGTATTGCAGTGCAGCGGATTCAGACGCGGTTGCCACAACAACGATGGTGTTAGACAGCGCGCCGTGCTCTTCCAGCTTACGCACCACGTTAGAGATGGTGGACGCTTTCTGGCCGATAGCAACGTAGATACATTTAATGCCGGAATCACGCTGGTTGATGATGGCATCGATTGCCAGCGCAGTTTTACCGGTCTGACGGTCGCCGATGATCAATTCACGCTGACCACGACCAATTGGGATCATGGCGTCAACGGATTTGTAACCGGTCTGTACCGGCTGATCAACAGACTGACGATCGATAACGCCCGGTGCGATAGCTTCTACGGCAGCGAAGCCGTCATTATCAACCGGACCTTTACCGTCGATTGGCGCACCCAGAGTGTTCACCACGCGACCCAGCAGGCCACGGCCAACCGGAACTTCAAGAATACGGCCAGTACACTTAACCTTCATGCCTTCGGCGAGGTCAGCATACGGCCCCATCACAACTGCACCCACGGAGTCGCGCTCCAGGTTCAGTGCGATAGCGTAACGGTTACCCGGCAGGGAGATCATTTCACCCTGCATACAATCGGCCAGGCCGTGGATACGGATAACACCATCGCTTACAGAAACAATAGTACCTTCGTTGTGAGCTTCACTCACAACACTGAACTGAGCAATGCGCTGCTTGATCAGTTCGCTGATTTCGGTGGAATTCAGTTGCATGCTCCAGTCCCCTTAAGACTGCAAGACGTCTGCAAGGCGCTCAAGACGGCCGCGAACGCTGCCATCAATGACCATATCACCCGCACGGATGATTACGCCTGCCATTACAGACTTATCGATATTGCAATTCAGCTTCACTTTGCGTGACAGACGTTTTTCCATCGCGGCGCTGATTTTCGAAAGCTGTTCTTCACTCAGTGCAGTTGCTGAAGTCACATCAACTTCTGCAATAGCCTCGCTGGCTGCACGCAATTGAATAAACTGCTCAAGAACATCAGGAAGCACCTTGATACGACCATTTTCAGCCATCACCCGAATCAGGTTCTGACCTTTGTCGTCAAGTTGCTCCCCACAGACTGCGATAAACGACTTAGCGAGCGTTTCCGGCGCTAAAGCACCAGAGAGAAGCTCAGCCATGTGTTCATTTTTCGTCACCTCGGCAGCGAACGCCAGCATATCCTGCCAGCGGTCAACGCTCTGGTTTTCGACGGCAAAGTCAAAAGCTGCTTTGGCGTAGGGGCGAGCTACCGTTACAAATTCAGACATCAGCCCCTCCTCCTTACAGTTCAGCGACCAGTTTATTCACGATGTCGCTGTTAGCAGCTTCATCCACGGAACGTTCGATGATCTTCTCGGCGCCGGCTACTGCCAGCAGAGCCACCTGTTTACGCAGCTCTTCGCGCGCACGTTTACGCTCGGCATCAATTTCAGCCTGCGCTTGCGCGACGATTTTGTTACGTTCCTGCTCGGCTTCTGCTTTCGCTTCATCCAGGATCTGAGCACGGCGTTTGTTCGCCTGTTCAATGATAACCTGAGCTTCAGCTTTCGCTTTTTTCAGCTGGTCGGTCGCATTGGCCTGTGCAAGATCCAAATCCTTTTTAGCTCGTTCTGCGGAAGCAAGACCGTCAGCAATTTCTTTCTGACGTTTTTCGATGGCAGCCATTAACGGCGGCCATACATACTTCATGCAGAACAGAACGAACAGGACAAACGCGATGGCCTGGCCGAGGATTGTTGCGTTTAGATTCACAGCACAATGCCTCTTATCTGGTTAACGTTCTAAACAATTGCTTGTAAAGCAACCCTTACTACGCGACAGCAAACATCACGTACAGACCCAGACCTACAGCGATCATCGGGATAGCATCCACCAGACCCATTACGATAAAGAACTGAGTACGCAGCAGAGGAATCAGATCCGGTTGACGCGCTGCGCCTTCCAGGAATTTACCCCCGAGGATGCCGATACCGATCGCAGCACCGATTGCCGCCAGACCCATCATCACAGCGGCAGCCAAGTACAGCAGATCCATATTCAGGTTTTCCATGACAGTCTCCAGTTTGTTTCAGTTAAAACGTAGTAGTGTTGTTAAAAATCAATGCTCTTCTGATGCCATCGACAGATAGACAATCGTCAGAACCATGAAGATAAAGGCTTGCAGCGTAATAATCAGGATGTGGAAAATGGCCCATGGCACATTCAGAATCCACTGTGACCACCACGGCAGAAGACCTGCGATCAGAATGAAAATCAACTCACCCGCGTACATGTTGCCGAACAGTCGCAGACCGAGAGAAACCGGTTTGGACAGCAGGCTCACGCCCTCAAGGATAAGGTTTACCGGAATAAATACCGGATGGTTGAACGGCTGGAGAGTCAGCTCTTTAGCGAAACCGCCAATACCCTTCATTTTGATGCTGTAGAACAGAATAAGGATAAATACGCCCAACGCCATAGACAGGGTGATGTTGACGTCCGCAGACGGCACCACGCGCAGCGCAGGAAGACCCAGTACATGTTCAGCGATGTACGGCAACAGGTCGATAGGCAGCAAATCCATCAGGTTCATCAGGAATACCCAGACGAAAATCGTCAGGGCCAGTGGCGCGATAAGCTTGCTTTTGCCGTGGTACATGTCTTTAACGCTACCATGAACAAAACCAATCACCAGCTCAATCGCCGTCTGGAATTTCCCTGGGACTCCGCTGGTGGCTTTTTTCGCTACGCTACGGAACATCACCAGGAACAACAGACCCAGTACCACCGAGAAAAACATGGAGTCGATATTCAGCGTCCAGAAGGTGGCCGGGGGGTTATGCGGATCCACCATCGAGAAGGTACGAAGATCAATCTGAAGGTTATTCAGATGGTGACCTATGTACTCCTGTGGTGTAGAGATTTCTCCTGCAGACATGATGCCTCTTACCCTTTGTTGTTAATTACAGCGGGTGCCAGTATCTGAACAACCAGCACCGAAACCCACGTGACTATCAGCGGCAAAAAAGCCACCTTAAAAACCCCCAGCGCCACCACCAGTAACAAGAATGTTACCAACACCTTGAGCGCTTCACCGAAGGCGAAGGTCCAGGCCACGCGGCCTTTAGCAGGTGTATGCGCCTGATGACGCCAGGCAAAAATCATAAAAAACATATTCGGCAGTAAGACTGCCATACCTCCGCACACGGCGGAAATGCCCCAGAAGGGGTCTTTGAGGCTAAACAGCAATCCACTTGCCATTACCGCCAGAAACTGAATAAGCAGAAGCCTGCGAGCAACGTTTCGACTATAAAGCGACACAGACATGACGTTTCTTAACTCCTGCTCCCTTTGAGGTATGCCGCGTGTCGTATAAAACGTTCTTTATGGTCCGGAGTCAAGCATCAAAAAGCGGTCAAATTATACGGTGCGGCCTCGTGATTTCAAACAATAAGTAGCAAAAAGGTGAATAAATGTTTAAATATTTTTCCCGAGCGCTATTTTTAAACTTTTGAAGAAACTGTGAACTGTCGGGCAAAAGTGCGAATAACACCAAAAACCCAACGACAAAGCGTGCACTCGGTCACAAATTAAACATTTATGCATATGCAGGGTTAATCACGCAAAGAAATTACCACTTTTCAACTTTATGATATTCAAGACGATTTATCACAACTCTTTTTAAAACACCCGCCTATACATCGAAAACCTTCCATTGACATTTATAATAATTATTTTACATCCGTATTTCATTCTACCTGCCGACTTTTAGCGGGCTGATATTTTCACTGTTGATTATTATTTCCATGAATCAAATTCTGGACGTTAAATGTCAGAAAAATCCTGGTAACAAAACGGTGAAATGTAACTGAACGTATCGCCCTTTTTTCCTTCGTTTTTTAACATCTAAGCAACAGCACGAAAGATACATTTTTTGATAAGAATTAAACTTTATTTGGCTTAACGATCACCAGATGACGTTCGCCTTCCAGGTGTGGAACATTCAGTTTAACAATAGCTTCAACGGCCAGCTCCGCAGGTAATAGCGCCATCTCATCTTCCGGCACCAGCCCTTTAAGCGCGTAGAAACGCCCCTCTTCGCCCGGCAAATGGTGACACCAGTTCACCATATCATTCAGCGAGGCAAAGGCACGGCTAATCACACCGTCAAATGGCGGCTCGGCCGGGAAATCTTCAACGCGGCTCTGAACCGGCTCAACGTTGCTCAATTTCAGCTCATGCTGCACCTGGCGTAAGAAGCGAACGCGTTTCCCCAGGCTATCGAGCAGCGTGAAATGGGATTCAGGACGGACGATCGAAAGCGGGATCCCCGGCAGACCCGGACCTGTGCCAACATCGATAAAACGCGTCCCTTGCAGGTACGGCGCAACGACAATGCTGTCGAGAATATGGCGGATGAGCATCTCGTTCGGATCGCGCACAGAGGTCAGGTTATAGGCCTTGTTCCATTTGTGCAGCAGTTCGACATAGGCCACCAGCTGTTTCTGCTGTTCAACCGACAACGAAATGCCTGCTTCATCCAGCAGACGAGAGAGTTTATTGAGCACAGTGAATACCTGTTGAGATACCAAGCGGCGGGCAGCGCGATGCTTCCCGTCCTAAGAGTTCAATAGGCCCGGCAAGCGCTGCCGGGCAATGTTGTTAAGCGCTGCGGCGCAGCATACCTTGTTTTTTCAGCCACACCAGCAAAATGGAAATTGCCGCTGGCGTGATACCGGAGATACGCGATGCCTGACCGATCGAGGAAGGTTTGTGATCGTTAAGTTTGGCGATCACTTCGTTAGACAGGCCATTCACCTGACGATAATCCAGCGATGCCGGCAACAGCGTGTTTTCATTGCGCTGTTGTTTTTCGATCTCATCCTGCTGGCGTGCAATGTAACCTTCGTATTTCACCTGGATTTCAACCTGTTCAGCCGCTTGCTGGTCATCAAGACCCGGCGCGAACGGCGTCAACTGCACCAGTTGTTCGTAAGTCATTTCCGGGCGACGCAGCAGATCTTCGCCGCTGGCTTCACGCGACAGCGGTGCAGTCAGGTGCGCATTTACCGCCGGAGCATGTTCCGATGCCGGTGAAACCCACTGCGATTTCAGACGCTGGCGTTCACGTTCAATCGTTTCCAGCTTCTCGTTAAAGCGCGCCCAGCGTTCATCGTCCACCAGACCCAGCTCGCGACCCGCCTCGGTCAGACGCAGGTCGGCGTTATCTTCACGCAGCATCAGGCGATACTCCGCGCGGGAGGTGAACATGCGGTACGGCTCTTTGGTGCCGAGCGTGCAGAGATCGTCCACCAGCACACCGAGATAAGCCTGGTCGCGGCGCGGCGCCCAGCCCTCTTTTTCAGCAGAGAAGCGCCCGGCGTTCAGACCGGCCAACAGCCCTTGCGCAGCAGCCTCTTCGTAGCCGGTGGTACCGTTAATCTGGCCAGCAAAGAACAGGCCATGGATGTATTTGCTTTCCAGGGTCGGTTTCAAATCACGCGGATCAAAGAAATCGTACTCAATGGCATAGCCTGGGCGCACGATCTTCGCGTTTTCCATCCCCTGCATGGAACGGACGATTTGCATCTGCACATCGAACGGCAAGCTGGTGGAGATACCGTTCGGATAAATTTCGTTGGAGGTCAGCCCTTCCGGTTCCAGGAAGATCTGATGCTGGTTACGATCGGCAAAGCGCATCACTTTGTCTTCGATCGACGGGCAGTAACGCGGGCCGATCCCTTCGATCACGCCAGCGTACATCGGGCTACGATCGAGGTTATTACGGATCACGTCATGGGTTTTTTCATTGGTATGTGTGACATAACACGGTACCTGACGCGGATGCTGCGCGGCGTTGCCCATAAACGAGAATACCGGCATCGGGTTATCCCCGTGCTGCTGCGCCAGAACGCTGAAGTCGATGGTACGGGCGTCAATACGCGGCGGCGTACCGGTTTTCAGACGGCTGACGCGCAACGGCAGCTCGCGCAGGCGGCGCGAGAGCGGAATAGACGGCGGATCGCCAGCGCGGCCACCGCTGTAGTTATCAAGGCCGATGTGGATTTTACCGTCGAGGAAGGTCCCGACCGTCAGCACCACGGCTTTGGCGCGGAATTTCAGCCCCATCTGGGTGACTGCGCCAACAACACGATCGTTTTCCACGATCAGATCTTCCACTGCCTGCTGGAAGATCATCAGGTTCGGCTGGTTTTCCAGAGCGGTACGTACCGCCTGACGGTAAAGCACGCGGTCTGCCTGCGCACGGGTGGCGCGCACTGCCGGGCCTTTGCTTGCGTTTAGTATCCTAAACTGAATGCCCGCCTGATCGATCGCTTTCGCCATCAGCCCGCCGAGCGCATCCACTTCTTTTACCAGGTGTCCTTTCCCAATACCGCCGATCGCCGGGTTGCAGCTCATCTGCCCCAGCGTGTCGATATTGTGTGTCAAAAGCAGAGTCTGTTGACCCATACGTGCTGCGGCCATCGCGGCCTCAGTACCTGCATGACCCCCGCCAATGATAATGACGTCAAAAGGATCCGGATAAAACATGGTGGTATGCCTCGCCTAAGCGGTTAGAAATTGGATTGAAGCCCGGGCCGTGGATTCTACTCAACTTTAGTCCAGTGAGAAAGATCCGGATCCTGGGTATTAAAAAGAAGATCTTTTATATAGAGAGATCTGTTCTATTGTGATCTTTTATTAGGATCGCGATGTCTTGTGGATAACCCGGATCATCGCTGTAAGATCAATTTATTAGAGAGGATCATTAGCTGTGAATGATCGGTGATCCTGAACCGTATAAGCTGGGATCAAAATGCTTGGTTATACACAGGCTGAAAACTAAACAAGCGTTATTCATGGGATAACTACCGGTTAATAAGGCCTTTTAAGCATAGTTATCCACAACTGATCGCACGATCTTTAATCGTTCTTGAGTAAATTTTTCCAGGATCCCAGCCATTCTTCCGCTGGATCCTCCGGAATATCGTGTTCGAGAATGTTGATCTTCAGTGTTTCACCGATCTGTTTCGCGCCATTTGCCTTCAACGCGCCCTCAATCTTCTCGATTGCCTGGCAGAAGGTGTCATATTCACGACTGCCGATGCCGATCGCGCCAAAGCGCACCTGTGCGAGATCCGGCTTCTGTTCCTGTAGATCGTCTAAAAACGGTTGCAGGTTCTCAGGCAGATCGCCGGCACCATGGGTGGAACTGATCACCAGCCAGATGCCCTGCGGAGAAAGATCCTCTAATAGCGGGCCGTGCAGCGTCTCGGTGCTATAACCGGCATCTTCCAGCTTTTCAGCCAGGTGTTCCGCCACATATTCCGCACCGCCGAGGGTGCTGCCGCTAATAAGAGTGATATCCGCCATGAAAACCCCGCTCCGTTTATTCGCCATCCGGCGACAAAGTGAGGCGTATTGTACGCTGTGAAAGGTCTGGGATCTACCTGTGGACAATATGGGTATTAAGGAAGGACGAAAACGCCCCGTTAAGGGCGGATCGTGCGCATGATAGGGTTTTGCAGGGAGATCAACGTTTCCGTGGACTGAATTTCATCAATTGTTTGGATCTTGTTGATAAGTACCTGTTGCAGGGCATCAATGGATCGGCACATCACTTTTATAAAGATGCTGTAGTGGCCGGTGGTGTAATAGGCTTCGGTCACTTCTTCCAGACTTTCCAGTTTTGCCAGCGCTGAAGGGTAATCTTTCGCGCTCTTCAAAATGATGCCAATAAAGCAGCAGACATCGTAACCGAGTTGCTTCGGGCTGACATCGATACGCGCGCCGGTGATGATCCCGGCTTGCTTCATCTTTTCTACACGTACATGAATGGTGCCGGGGCTGACGCCAAATTGTTTGGCCAGTTCCGCATAAGCGGTGCGCGCATTGGCCATTAACGCGTCGAGGATGCCGCGGTCCAGATTATCGATCTGATAATTTTCCATAGGGTTTTCTTATGAATAATAAAGATTCTTTCTATTTTACCCGCTTATTTTATCGATTTAAAACCGTAATGGCCTTTTTAATTATGGATTGTTGAGTTGAGGCGGCATTTTGTTGCTTAATTATCAGCAACAAAAGACAGGAGTAACATAATGAAAACCGCTTACATCGCCAAACAACGCCAAATCGCCTTCGTGAAATCTTTTTTCTCCCGCCAGTTGGAAGAGAAACTGGGCCTGATTGAAGTTCAGGCGCCGATCCTCAGCCGCGTCGGTGATGGCACGCAGGATAACCTGTCAGGGTGTGAAAAAGCGGTGCAGGTTAATGTGAAAACGCTGCCGGATGCCCGTTTTGAGGTGGTGCATTCGCTGGCGAAATGGAAACGACAGACGCTGGGCCAGCATGATTTCAGCGCCGGAGAAGGCTTGTACACCCATATGAAAGCTCTGCGTCCGGATGAAGACCGTCTTTCGGCTATTCACTCAGTGTATGTTGATCAGTGGGACTGGGAGCGGGTGCTGGGCGATGGTGAACGCCATGTTTCAACGCTGAAATCCACTGTCGACGCGATTTGGGCCGGGATCAAAGCGACGGAAGCCGCCGTCAGTGAAACCTTTGGGCTTGTACCGTTTCTGCCGGAACAGATCCATTTTGTGCACAGCGAAACGCTGCTCAGCCGCTTCCCGGGTCTGGATGCCAAAGGGCGGGAAAAAGCAATTGCGAAAGAGCTGGGTGCGGTGTTCCTGATGGGGATTGGCGGCAAACTCAGCGACGGCAAGCGCCACGACGTGCGCGCACCGGATTATGATGACTGGAGCACGCCTGCTGAAGCCGGTTTTAGTGGCCTGAACGGCGATATTCTGGTGTGGAACCCGGTGCTGGAAGATGCACTGGAACTCTCTTCGATGGGGATCCGCGTGGATGCGGAGGCGTTGAAACGTCAGTTGCGGATCACCGGCGACGAAGATCGGTTGCAACTGGAATGGCACCAGGCGCTGCTGCGCGGTGAGATGCCGCAAACCATCGGCGGCGGTATTGGTCAGTCGCGTCTGACGATGCTGCTGTTGCAACTGTCGCATATCGGCCAGGTGCAGTGCGGTGTGTGGCCCGCAGCGGTTCGCGAGCAGGTTTCCGGCCTGCTCTAACGCCGCCAGCGTCGCAGCAGACGGCTGCGCATCCCGGTATCAAAGCGCCAGATGTGATCGAAAATACGCATGATGCCGGGTTTACCATGTACCGACATTGCCACCGCGTGGAAGCGGTGCTGGTGAACGTTCTGCAACGCTTTCACTTTGCTGATGATATCGTCCGGCAGGCGCTGGGCGATAAAATCCGAGATCACCACGGCGTCGGCGTCAAACCATTCGCCGCCCTGCATCCGTTCAATGATCGCCCGAAAACAGCTTGCCAGATCGGTTCCGCCACGGAAGCGCTGGCTCAGAAAGCGGATCGCCTGCTCCAGCCCCTGCGCGCTGGTCAGTTCATAACGCACGACTTCGCTGGAAAACAGCATAATAAAGCAGCGCCGTTTGTCCGCCAGCGCCACACGCATCAGTGCCAGGCAGAATGCTTTCGCGCACTGCTCATTAAACCCGCCCATTGAACCGGAAGTATCAACGCAGACGATAAACGGCCCGCGCGGTTGTTCATCAAAATCCTGATGGATCACCGGGCGTTCGGTCACCTTTTCCCGCCAGGCATCGCCGTGCAGACGGTAAGTGAGGAGCTGCTTTTCCACCAGCCGCCGGTAAAACTCATATTCCAGCTCCGTAATGCCGAGCGTTGCCAGCTCCGGCGGCAACAGGCGCAAAATATCATCGCTCTGATGCAATCCATCGACCTGTTCCGGTACGGTTGCCGGTTCACGCACCAGCATGCGGAACGTTTCCATCGGTGCATCTTTGCGCGGCACTGATTTCGCCTCCCGCGAGCGGCCAAGCTGCTCCGCAAGTTGCTGCAGCTCCGGCTGCTCTTTCAGAAAATCACCGTATTTGATGATCAGCTGGTAGTCGCCGCGTTTAAGCTGACCGGCGCTCATATCCCACAAGCGTCCGGCGGCGTTCTCATTTTCGACCAGCACCGGCTCCAGTTGCCCACTCAGCGTCATGCGCTCCTGCACCTCACTCAGCAACTGCTCGCGTTCCTCTTCCAGCAGTTGCTGATTAAAGGTAGTGGTTTGCACGACGAGGCTCAGACGCCAGCGCTGCAAAAAGAGGGTATGCAAAGCGGGTGTGAACTGCGGGTTATCCGTTACCATTTGCCGGGCCTGGGCGGCAAAAGGCGAATGCAGCTTTTCCAGTAATGCCAGGATCTGCGGTAACTGCACGATAAATTGCGATGTTGAGAGTAGCTGGCTTTGCTGGTAACTCAGCACTTCTTCCGCCAGTTCAGGTGGGACAGCGGTCTCTTTCAGATGCTTTTTTAGCGCTTCGCGCCAGCGGGGAATATCTTCCGTGATCGCATGTTTTAAGCGCGGGAATTTTTCAAAAAACAGTGCCAGCTGCGGAGAAGCCAGCAGCAGAACGATGAGCTCTTCCACCAGCGTCTCTTCGCTGATAGTGAGCATCACATTCAGTGTTTCCAGCGTTAGCATTGACGCGCCTGTTGGATCTGCGCGCGAACGTCCTGCAGGCTGGCTTCAATGCGACCTAACCAGTCGCCAGAGACGAACAGGCATTTTTGCTGCTCGCTAAAACGGCTGTGCTGCTGGTGCCAGGTGTTATCCAGCGCTTCCAGTTGTTGGGCGATCTCTTCCGGGACATTTTCGGTAGTGGCGCCAGGCAGCGCAAGACGCGAGCCCTGCAAACTGACATCGCGGATCACCAGATGAAGCGAGGTATCAACCTCAAGATTTAAAGGTTGCGCAAAACCGATACCGTTAAGTTTGCCGCGGATTTCACCGCCTTTCGCCAGCCACTGCTCAAGCGCGTTGCGCTCAATGATGACGTGAATCACCTGTAAATCGTGCAGTTTTAGCGGCTGCTGTAGCAGTAACGTCAACAGCGATTCGTTCAGGCCTTCGGGCAAATCATAGTGCGGACGGCGGCTGAACATACCGCCCTGGCGGCTGACTTTCAGCGCGGTTTTGTCGCTTTGTTGCTGCTGAAGCTGCATATGGCGCTGATTGATACTGGTGAGCTGTGTCAGCATCGATTGTTGCTGCCACGCGTGCCCGGTCATCAAAATATCCAGTTGCTGCTGCAGCAAACGCAGGCTTTCGGCATCGTGCCACAGGCAATCTTTCAGCAGGATCAGATCAATGGGCGCAACCGTATCACGCCCGCTGAAAAAGGCGCTGGATTGTAATAAGCGGATAGCTTTTTTCCAGCGGCGATCGGAAACATACGGCGCATTCGGTAAGGCATCGAGCTGCTGGCGCAGCGTATAGATCAGCTCAAATACCGGATCGGGCAGTTTGACCAGCCCAATCTCCTGTTGCCAGCGCTGATATTCCTCGTCGGTGATTTGCAACTCGGCGGGCACCGGATTTTCGTTCTCGTCCTGCTGGCTGATCAGCATGGAGCGGAAATTCCCCTTCTCCTGCACTTTGTCGAGCCACAGGCGGATTAACATGCGATCATACAGCGCTTCGAGGCTGCTGTCGGCTTCCGGCAGTTCGTTCGAGGCGGCCACCAGCAAACGCATCGGGATCTTCTCTTCGCTCGCGCCGTTACGGAAGCGACGTTCGTTAATGGCGGTGAGCAGGGTGTTGAGGATCGCCGGGCCGGCTTTCCAGATCTCATCCAGAAACACGATTTCTGCTTCCGGAAGATAACCGTCGGTTAAGCGCTCATAGCGCCCTTCATCTTTTAACGCCTGAATGGAGAGCGGACCAAAAACCTCTTCCGGCGTGGAGAAGCGCGTCATCAGGTATTCAAAGGCGCGGGCATGTTTAAAGGCGAATTTCAGGCGACGAGCGATCAGGCTTTTCGCAATGCCTGGCGGGCCAAGAAGAAATACACTCTCGCCGCTCAGCGCAGCCAGCAGGCACAACCGGATAGCGTGGCTACGCTCAAAGAGTCCTTTTTCCAGCGTGCTGCTTAAGCGGGAAATTCTTTCTGCTAATAAATGTGAGTGAGCCATAATAGATTTGCGTCCTTTCGCCGTGATATCCGGCTTGCAAAAGCGAGTATAGACGTTTCCGAAAGGGCTTGTAATAGACTGAAGAACGGCTTTATTTTCATTGCGCCAGATTAATGTGGCCGCATTTAGGGGTACGATTTTGCAAATAATCGTGCATACTGTGCGCTTTTTGTGGGCCAAGGGACTAAGCACACATTTGTCATTCAAACAAAAGATTAGTCTATGAGCACTGATAATAAACAATCGTTACCCGCTGTCACTCTTGCGGCAATTGGGGTTGTCTACGGTGATATCGGCACCAGCCCACTTTATACACTTCGTGAATGTTTGTCTGGTCAGTTTGGTTTTGGTGTTGAGCGCGATGCCGTCTTCGGCTTTTTGTCACTGATCTTCTGGCTGCTGGTTTTTGTGGTCTCCATTAAGTATCTGACGTTCGTCATGCGCGCGGATAACGCTGGCGAAGGCGGTATTTTGACGCTGATGTCGCTGGCCGGTCGCAACACGTCGGCCAGAATGACTTCGGTGCTGGTGATCATGGGATTGATTGGCGGCAGCTTCTTCTATGGTGAGGTGGTTATTACCCCCGCGATCTCGGTGATGTCGGCGATAGAGGGGCTGGAGATTGTCGCGCCTTCGCTCGATAGCTGGATTGTGCCGCTGTCGATTATCGTTTTAACCCTGCTGTTTATGATTCAGAAGCACGGTACCGGGCTGGTGGGGAAACTGTTTGCACCGATCATGCTGGCGTGGTTTTTGATACTGGCTGTACTCGGCGCGCGCGGTATTATCGAAAATCCCGAAGTGTTGCAGGCGCTGAATCCGCTTTGGGCGGTGAATTTCTTCCTTGAATACAAGACTGTCTCTTTTGTTGCGCTTGGCGCCGTGGTGCTGTCGATCACCGGTGTCGAGGCGCTGTATGCGGATATGGGGCACTTCGGTAAGCTGCCGATTCGCATGGCGTGGTTTATTGTGGTGCTGCCGTCGCTGGCGCTGAATTATTTTGGCCAGGGCGCATTGTTGCTGAAAACGCCGGAAGCGATTAAAAACCCCTTCTTCCTGCTGGCACCTGAGTGGGCGCTGATCCCAATGTTGATTATCGCCACGCTGGCGACGGTCATTGCGTCGCAGGCGGTTATTTCAGGCGTCTTCTCCCTGACTCGCCAGGCGGTGCGTCTGGGCTATCTGGCGCCGATGCGTATTATCCATACCTCGGAGATGGAATCCGGGCAAATCTATATTCCGTTCATTAACTGGCTACTCTATTTTGCAGTAGTGCTGGTGATTGTCAGCTTTGAACACTCCAGCAATCTGGCGGCGGCTTACGGTATTGCCGTTACCGGGACGATGGTGCTGACCTCCATTCTTTCCACGACCGTGGCACGCAAAAACTGGCACTGGAATAAAGTGCTGGTGGGGCTGATTCTGATCTTCTTACTGAGTATCGATGTACCGCTGTTCTCGGCGAACCTCGATAAAATCGTTTCCGGCGGCTGGCTGCCGTTA
Organism: Kosakonia sacchari; assembly: GCA_900109485.1. Taxonomy (GTDB): domain Bacteria; phylum Pseudomonadota; class Gammaproteobacteria; order Enterobacterales; family Enterobacteriaceae; genus Kosakonia; species Kosakonia sacchari_B. The sequence goes on from FOAY01000004.1 coordinate 478,482, forward strand.
ACGCTCGGCATGGTGATGTTCCTGGTGATGACCACCTGGAAAAGTGAACGGTTCCGCCTGCTGCGCCGCATGCACGAACATGGCAACTCTCTGGAGGCGATGATTGCGTCGCTGGAGAAATCGCCGCCGGTTCGTGTGCCCGGTACGGCTGTGTACATGTCCCGCGCGTTGAATGTCATTCCATTTGCCATGATGCATAACCTGAAGCACAACAAGGTGCTGCATGAACGCGTGATCCTGCTGACGCTGCGTACTGAAGATGCACCTTACGTCCATAATGTGCGTCGGGTACAAATTGAACAGTTATCGCCAACTTTCTGGCGCGTGGTGGCCAGTTACGGCTGGCGCGAAACGCCGAACGTTGAAGAGGTGTTCCATCGCTGCGGTCTGGAAGGGCTCAATTGCCGGATGATGGAAACTTCCTTCTTTATGTCGCATGAGTCGTTGATCCTCGGTAAACGACCATGGTATTTGCGGCTGCGCGGCAAACTCTACCTGGTATTACAGCGCAACGCGCTGCGCGCGCCGGACCAGTTTGAGATCCCGCCAAACCGGGTTATCGAGTTGGGAACGCAGGTTGAAATTTAACGTCTTAAAACCCCTCTTTATGAGGGGTTTTTTGTTATTTATGTCTGTGAATTTCATTTAAGCTAATCAAGCTGTTTTTTTCATCACATTCGGACGCGAAACGTTTCGATATCGATCACACTTCTGTAACTGAGACATAGTTATAAGATTATTCTTTGTACTACACTGCGTTCAGCGAAACGTTTCGCTAGTGGAGCATAAAAAATGAAAAAAGGTCGTGTATTGAACGCTGACATTTCGTCAGTTATCTCTCGTCTTGGTCATACCGATACGCTGGTGGTATGTGATGCCGGGTTGCCGGTGCCGCGTAATACGCAACGCATTGATATGGCGCTAACGCAGGGCGTACCGTCCTTTATGCAGGTGCTGGATGTGGTGACAGCCGAAATGCAGGTTGAATCCGCTATCCTGGCGCAGGAAATCAAACAACATAATCCGCAGCTCCACGAAACGTTGCTTAAGTCTCTTGAGCAACTGCAACAACACCAGGGAAACACCATAGAAGTGCGGTACGTTACGCACGAGCAGTTTAAAAAACACACCGCGGACAGTCATGCGGTGATTCGCAGCGGGGAGTGTTCCCCGTTTGCGAATATCATTCTCTGTGCTGGCGTCACTTTCTGAGGCTATCATGGACGCGTTACTGCAACTCAAGGGGATCGATAAAGCATTCCCCGGCGTTAAAGCGCTTTCCGGCGCGGCGCTGAATGTCTATCCTGGCCGTGTGATGGCGCTGGTGGGCGAAAATGGTGCCGGTAAATCCACGATGATGAAAGTGCTTACGGGCATTTATACCCGTGACGCCGGTTCGCTGCTGTGGCTGGGAAAAGAGACCACCTTTAACGGCCCAAAATCATCGCAGGAAGCCGGTATCGGCATTATCCACCAGGAATTGAACCTGATCCCGCAGCTCACCATTGCTGAGAATATTTTTCTCGGGCGTGAGTTCGTCAATCGCTTCGGCAAAATCGACTGGAAAAAGATGTTTGCTGATGCCGACAAGCTGTTGGCCAAACTGAATCTGCGCTTTAAGAGCGATCGGCTGGTAGGGGAACTCTCCATCGGCGATCAACAGATGGTTGAAATCGCCAAAGTGATGAGCTACGAATCGCAGGTCATCATTATGGATGAACCCACCGACGCCCTGACGGACACCGAAACCGAATCGCTGTTCCGCGTGATCCGCGAGCTGAAATCGCAGGGGCGCGGCATTGTCTATATCTCCCACCGTATGAAAGAGATCTTCGAGATTTGCGATGACGTGACGGTTTTCCGTGACGGGCAGTTTATTGCCGAGCGTGAAGTGGCGACGCTCACCGAAGATACGCTGATCGAAATGATGGTAGGCCGCAAGCTGGAAGACCAATACCCGCGGCTGGATCAAGCGCCGGGCGAAGTGCGTCTTACCGTCGATAAGCTGTGTGGTCCCGGCGTGGAAAACGTCAGTTTCACCCTGCGCAAAGGCGAGATCCTTGGCGTTGCCGGGTTGATGGGCGCTGGTCGCACCGAACTGATGAAAGTGCTGTATGGCGCACTGCCGCGCACCAGCGGTTATGTGACACTCGACGGCCATGAAGTGATCACCCGCTCTCCGCAGGACGGGCTGGCGAACGGTATCGTCTATATTTCAGAAGACCGTAAGCGTGACGGCTTAGTGCTCGGCATGTCAGTGAAAGAGAATATGTCGCTGACGGCGCTGCGTTACTTCAGCCGCGCGGGCGGTTCGCTGAAGCATAAAGATGAACAGCAGGCGGTGAATGATTTTATCCGTCTGTTCAATGTGAAAACGCCATCAATGGAGCAGGCAATTGGTTTGCTCTCCGGCGGTAATCAGCAAAAAGTGGCGATTGCCCGTGGTTTGATGACGCGGCCAAAAGTGCTGATCCTCGACGAACCGACGCGCGGCGTCGATGTTGGGGCGAAAAAAGAGATTTATCAGCTTATTAACCAGTTCAAGGCTGACGGACTGAGCATCATCCTGGTCTCCTCTGAAATGCCGGAAGTGCTGGGAATGAGCGATCGCATTATGGTGATGCATGAAGGGCATCTCGGCGGTGAATTCACGCGCGAGCAGGCCACTCAGGAAGTGTTGATGGCTGCCGCTGTGGGCAAGCTTAATCGTGTGAATCAGGAGTAAAAAAGATGACTACCCAGGCTGTTTCTGGTCGCCGTTATTTCAGCAAAGCATGGCTAATGGAACAAAAATCGTTAATTGCTTTGCTGGTGCTGATTGCGATTGTTTCGACAATGAGTCCGAACTTTTTTACCGTCAATAACCTGCTGAACATCCTGCAACAAACCTCGGTAAACGCCATTATGGCAGTGGGAATGACGCTGGTTATCCTGACCTCGGGAATTGATCTGTCCGTCGGTTCTCTGCTGGCACTTACCGGCGCGGTTGCGGCATCGATGATTGGCGTGGAAGTGAATGCGCTGGTGGCCGTTGCTGGTGCGCTGGCGCTGGGGGCGGCGATCGGCGCCGTTACCGGGGTGATTGTCGCGAAAGGCCGCGTGCAGGCGTTTATCGCTACGCTGGTAATGATGTTGCTGCTGCGCGGCGTAACGCTGGTTTACACCAATGGCAGCCCAATCAATACCGGATTTACCGCTAACGCAGATATTTTTGGCTGGTTTGGTATTGGCCGCCCGCTCGGGATCCCGACGCCAGTGTGGCTGATGGCTGTGGTCTTTATCGCCGCCTGGTATTTATTGCATCAAACCCGCCTGGGCCGCTATATCTATGCGCTGGGCGGTAACGAAGCGGCGACGCGCTTGTCCGGCATCTCCGTCGATAAAGTGAAAATTATCGTCTACTCGCTGTGCGGCCTGCTGGCTTCACTGGCGGGCATTATTGAAGTGGCGCGTCTCTCTTCTGCACAGCCTACTGCGGGGGCCGGTTATGAACTGGATGCTATTGCTGCGGTGGTATTGGGCGGAACCAGTCTGGCTGGCGGTAAAGGTCGCATTGTTGGGACGTTGATCGGCGCATTGATTCTGGGCTTCCTCAATAATGGATTGAATTTGTTGAGCGTTTCCTCCTATTACCAGATGATCGTTAAAGCAGTGGTGATTCTGCTCGCGGTGCTGGTAGACAACAAAAAGCAGTAATTACCTACACAACAGGACTCGTGAATATGAACATGAAAAAACTGGCCACTCTGGTTTCTGCTGTTGCACTGAGCGCCACCATTAGCGCAAACGCGATGGCGAAAGACTCTATTGCTCTGGTGATTTCCACGCTGAACAACCCGTTCTTCGTCTCCCTGAAGGATGGCGCACAGAAAGAGGCGGATAAACTGGGGTATGACCTGGTTGTCCTGGATTCGCAGAACAACCCGGCCAAAGAGCTGGCCAACGTGCAGGATCTGACCGTTCGCGGTACCAAACTGCTGCTGATTAACCCGACAGACTCCGATGCTGTCGGCAACGCGATCAAAATGGCTAACCAGGCAAAAATCCCGGTAATTACCCTCGACCGCGTAGCAAGCAGCGGTGAAGTGGTCAGCCACATTGCCTCTGATAACGTGCTCGGCGGCAAAATTGCTGGCGACTACATCGCTAAAAAAGCGGGTGAAGGCGCGAAAGTTATCGAACTGGCGGGTATCGCCGGGACTTCCGCTGCACGTGAACGTGGCGAAGGTTTCCAGCAGGCCGTTGCCGCGCATAAATTTAACGTGCTGGCCAGCCAGCCGGCAGACTTCGATCGTACTAAAGGCCTGAACGTCATGCAGAACCTGCTGACGGCTCACCCGGACGTTCAGGCAGTCTTTGCCCAGAACGATGAAATGGCGCTGGGTGCGCTGCGTGCGCTGCAAACTGCCGGTAAAACCGACGTGATGGTGGTGGGTTTTGACGGTACGCCAGACGGTGTAAAAGCAGTGAATGACGGCAAACTGGCAGCAACGATTGCTCAGTTGCCGGAGCAGATTGGCGCGAAAGGTGTTGATACCGCAGACAAAGTGCTGAAAGGCGAAAAAGTCTACGCGAAAAACCCGGTTGACCTGAAACTGGTCATCAAGCAGTAATAAGCAGTTCAGTCGGTGGGCTTGAACCTGCCGACTGGGGACAACGTAAAAATAAAGAAAAGCATGGCACGCGCCACCGGGAACGGTGGCGCACTTTATGGACAAGCTCATCATGAAAACCGCAGGCAAACTCGTCGTCCTTGGTAGTATCAATGCCGATCACATTCTTAACCTTGAATCTTTCCCGACGCCGGGCGAAACCGTCACCGGCAGCCAGTATCAGGTGGCTTTCGGTGGTAAAGGCGCAAACCAGGCGGTTGCCGCCGGGCGTAGCGGCGCTGATATCGCTTTTATCGCCTGCACGGGCGATGACGACACGGGCGCTCGCGTTCGTAAGCAACTGGAAAGCGACCATATTGATGTGGCGCCAGTAAGCGTTGTTGCAGGGGAATCCACCGGCGTGGCGCTGATTTTTGTTAATGGCGAAGGTGAGAATGTCATCGGTATTCATGCGGGAGCGAATGCGGCGCTCTCGATTGAACGCGTCGAAGCGCAGCATGCGCTGATTGCGAACGCATCGGCGTTGCTGATGCAACTGGAGTCGCCGGTAGAAAGCGTGCTGGCTGCCGCGCGCATCGCGCAGCAGAACCACACGACCGTAGCGCTTAACCCTGCTCCGGCGCGGGAACTCTCCGATGAACTGCTGGCGCTGGTGGACATCATCACGCCAAATGAAACCGAAGCGGAAAAACTGACCGGTGTTCGCGTTGACAGCGATGAAGACGCCGCGCGTGCCGCGCAGGCGCTGCATGCCAAAGGCATCAAGACGGTAATTATTACCCTTGGCAGCCGTGGCGTATGGGCAAGTGTTAATGGTGAAGGTAAACGCGTTCCCGGCTTTAAAGTGAAAGCCATTGATACCATTGCCGCTGGCGATACCTTTAACGGCGCGCTGTTGACGGCATTGCTGGAAGATAAAACGCTGGATGAAGCGATCCGTTTTGCTCATGCTGCAGCGGCGATTGCCGTCACGCGTAAAGGCGCGCAACCTTCTGTTCCGTGGCGCAAAGAGATTGATGATTTTCTCTCTCAGCAGGGGTGAAACTTGGCCACCATGAAGGATGTTGCCCGCGCGGCGGGCGTTTCCACCTCAACGGTATCCCACGTAATTAACAAAGATCGCTTTGTCAGTGATGCTGTTCGGGAGAAGGTGGAAACGGCGATCAAAACGCTGAACTATGCCCCTTCCGCGCTGGCGCGGAGCCTGAAAATCAATCAGACCCGCACCATCGGTATGCTGATAACCGCCAGTACTAACCCCTTTTATTCCGAGCTGGTACGCGGCGTGGAGCGTAGCTGTTTTGAGCGCGGTTACAGCCTGGTGTTGTGCAATACCGAAGGTGATGAACAGCGGATGAACAGTAATCTGGAAACGCTGATGCAGAAGCGTGTCGACGGGTTGCTGCTGCTGTGCACCGAGACCCATCAGCCTTCGCAAGAGATCATGCAGCGCTATCCTTCTATACCGACCGTAATGATGGACTGGGCGCCGTTTAACGGTGATAGCGATCTGATTCAGGATAACTCTTTGCTGGGTGGTGATATGGCAACGCAGTATCTGATCAATAAAGGATTCACGCGTATAGCCTGTATCACCGGGCCGCTGGACAAAACGCCTGCGCGTTTGCGTCTGGAGGGGTATCGCGAAGCGATGATGCGCGCCGGGTTAACCATCCGTGAAGGCGATGAAATCGAGAGCGACTTTGAATTCGGCGGCGGTTTTGATGCCATGCAGGCATTACTGGCGATGAACGAACGCCCGCAGGCGGTATTTATCGGCAACGATGCGATGGCTGTTGGCGCATACCAGGCTTTGTATCAGGCCGGGTTGAAGATCCCGCAAGATATGGCGATTGTCGGTTATGACGATATAGAACTGGCGCGCTATATGACTCCGCCGCTCACCACTATTCATCAACCAAAAGATGAACTGGGTGAGCTGGCAATTGATGTGCTCATCCACCGTATTGCTGAACCGGGTTTGCAGCAACAGCGGTTGCAGCTCACGCCGATTCTGATAGAACGCGGTTCAGCCTGATTTTTTGTGGCGATCTTTGATCAGGTTGCGGCCATCTTTCGCTTTCAGCAGCATAAAGACCAGCGCGGAGAGCAGCGTGATAGCGCCCATGGTAATAAAGGTGTAGTGGAACTGCTCCACGGTATTAATGCTATCGAACCCTTCATAGAAACGCAGCACCGCGGCGCTGACCGCGACCCCCAGGCTTATCGATAACTGTTGCGTGACCGCCAGGACACTGTTGCCGCTGCTGGCATTTTCATCGGTTAAATCTGCCAGGGTAATGGTATTCATCGAGGTAAACTGGGTGGACATCGCCATCCCCAGGATGAACAGCGGCAGCACCAGCATCCATACTGCCATCGCCGGCGTTTGCAGCGCGAACTGGGCAATCATCAAACCAATAAACAGCGTAATGCCAACCAGCGTCTTGCGATAACCGAACCAGCGCAATATCTGTGTGACCGTGGATTTTGCCAGGATAGAACCCAGCGCGGTTGGCGCCATCATGCAACCAGCAATCAGCGCGGGATACCCAAAACCGACCTGCAACATCAGCGGCATCAAAAACGGTACGCAACCCGTCCCCAGGCGGGAAGCAATGTTCCCGGCAATGCCGACGGAAAAGGTGCGGGTGTTAAACAGATTGAGTGATATCAGTGGAGCAGGATGGCGGCGCGCGTGGCGGACGTAAGCCCACAGCAAACCGAGACCGCTGAGGATAATCGCGAAAGCAATCCAGCTGGCGACCAGCTTCTCTCCAAATAACTCCATGCCGCTGGAAAACAGTACAAGGCTTAAACCAAAAAGGAAAAAGCCCCCCATATCGAAACTTCGCCGTGGCGTGGTGAAGTTCGGCATATATTTCCGCGCATAGAACAGACCAGCGATACCAATCGGAATATTAATCAAAAAGATCCAGTGCCAGCTTGCCCAGGTGACCAGTACGCCGCCCAATACCGGGCCAAGAATCGGCCCGACAAGCCCGGGCATGGTGACGAAGTTCAGGACCGGCAGCAGTTCACTGCGCGGATATGCGCGTAGTAATGCCAGACGGGCTACCGGCATCATCATCGCACCGCCAATCCCCTGAATGACACGGAATACAACCAGCATTGACAGTGAGTTGGAAAGCGCACACGCCAGAGAACCAAGAGTAAACAGGCTAACTGCCAGCATAAATACCCGACGCGTGCCAAAACGGTCTGCCAGCCAGCCGCTCATCGGGATCAACATTGCCACGGTCAGCGTGTAACTAATGATGGTGGATTGCATCGCCAGCGGGGAACGACCAAGGCTCTGTGCTATTGCGGGTAGGGCGGTGTTAAGAATGGTGGCATCCAGTGCCTGCATAAAAAAAGCCATTGCTGCGATCCATGGTAGGCCGGCCATACTGCGCGCTTTCTTCTCTGTCATACCAGTTCCCGTTAATTAGGCGTATTCAGTAATAACTGGCTCGCCCGGAATGCGCTCTCACCGTCGCTTTCCTGAATGGCGTCCACTATCGCCTGATGAAGGTCGAGTTTGATCACTTCGTTTTGCGTGATAGAGGTAAAGTAGGTGTGGTAAATCGAGTGAAAGAGCGAAGAGAAAGAGATAAGGAAGGGATTATCACTCATCGCGTAAATGTGTTCATGCCAGGCCATATCCACTTCAATCCAGCGTTCGCGGTTAAAGTCTTTTTTCAGGCTAACCATCTCTTCCATTAAGGTATTGAGATACGCTTTTTGTTCTGCGCTGGCGAGTGTTGCTGCAAGCAGGCAAGCCTGAGGCTCAAGGCTGCTGCGCATAATAAGGAAGTGCTGAATGATTTCCTTGAAATTATCCTCGTGCATCCACCAGAACAACAATTCTTTATCAAGGAAGTTCCAGTTGTCGCGGGGCATTACCCGGGTACCAATACGCGGGCGAGGCAAGACCATCCCTTTTGCGGTTAATGTCTTTACCGCTTCCCTGACTGCGGTGCGGCTGACGCCAAACTTCTCGCCCAGTTCCATCTCACCCGGTAAAATCGAGCCCGGAGCATATTCACCTTTCAGGATCTGTTGCGCCAGTTTCTCTGCTAGCACCCAGGAGATGTTTTTCTGCGCGGCAAGCTGCTGTGCGTTTAAAGGCATTTCTCACTTCCTTTTTTCTTTGTATCACTTGCTAGTATGCCATTCGATATCTGTCAGTGGTGGCAAAAACAGCAAAATCAGCAATTCATGACGCTTTTTGCCGCGTTTTGTTGAAAAAAGACACGGTTGAAAACTTTTTTCAAATTAGGGGTTGTCAGCCGGAATTATCTCCCTATAATGCGCCTCCACTGACACGGCACAACGGCAAACACACCGGCCTGTCAGGTGAAGAAAACCGAAAATAATCAGTTGACTTCACGGCGGGAAAGCGTAATATGCACACCCCGCGCCGCAGCGAAAACACAGCGGCACTGCTCTTTAACAATTTATCAGACAATCTGTGTGGGCACTCAGGTGACATGGATTCTTAACGTCCCCGGACGAAAAATGAATACCAAGTCTCACGGGTGAACACGTAATTCATTACGAAGTTTAATTCGATGAGCATCAAACTTTAAATTGAAGAGTTTGATCATGGCTCAGATTGAACGCTGGCGGCAGGCCTAACACATGCAAGTCGGACGGTAGCACAGAGAGCTTGCTCT
>FOAY01000007.1:0-146549 GCA_900109485.1 Kosakonia sacchari
TTGTAAAGAAATTCGGTGGAGCGGTAGTTCAGTCGGTTAGAATACCTGCCTGTCACGCAGGGGGTCGCGGGTTCGAGTCCCGTCCGTTCCGCCACTTATTTGAAACCGTATCTCGTAAGAGATACGGTTTTTTTTCGTCTGTTGATCGCGTAAAAAAGGGCAATCATGCCCTTTATGTTACTCCCAGCGTTTCAGCAGTAAGCTGGCGTTTACGCCACCAAAACCAAACCCATTTGATAACGCATAGTGCATACGCTGAGGCTGTGCAGTAAGCGCAACCAGATGAAGCCCCACGGCTTCATCATCCGGGTGATGCAGATTCAATGTTGGCGGAACAACCTGCTCACGCAATGCCTGAATGGTGAAGATCGCTTCAATTCCTCCCGCCGCTCCGAGCAGGTGACCGGTTGCCGATTTCGTTGAAGTAATGGCTACCTGATGTGTTCCAAACACGCTTTTAATCGCGGCCAGCTCCCCTTTATCTCCAACCTGCGTTGACGTGGCATGGGCATTAATATGCTGAATATCTGTCGGGCTAATACCTGCCTGCTTAATAGCTGCTTCCATCGCCCGACGCGCGCCGTTACCATCTTCTGGCCCGGCAGTGAGATGATGTGCATCGGCACTGGTACCATATCCGACCAATTCCGCCAGCGGCGTAGCGCCTCGCGCCAGAGCGTGCTCCAGAGATTCAATAACGACGATACCTGAACCTTCTCCCATCACAAAACCGTCACGATCGCGATCAAAAGGCCGTGATGCCGCCTCGGGGTGATCATTAAAACTGCTGGATAATGCTTTTGCCGCAGCAAAACCGCCAAGACTGACACGGTGGATCGCGGCCTCGCTTCCGCCGCACAGTGCAATATCCGCTTCACCGGCGCGAATCATTCGTGCTGCATCGCCAATTGCCTGCGCTCCTGCTGCGCAGGCAGTAACAGGCGCGCCAATCGGACCACGAAAACCGTGGGCAATAGAAACGTGACCAGCAGCCAGGTTGGCGAGAAAGGAAGGGATGGTAAAGGGGGAAAGACGGCGCGGCCCGCGAGTATCAGTGGTGCGTACGGCATTAGCGATCTCATTGAAACCGCCAATACCGGTAGCAATCACTGTTGCGGTGCGGTCTCTTTCAGCTTGATCTTCTGGAAACCAATCCGCCTGAGAGAGCGCTTCCTGCGCCGCCACCATCGCAAATTCTATAAAGCGATCCATTTTTTTCCGTTCCTTTGATGGGATCGCTACTGAGGGATCGAATCCATGTAGCGGATCATCTTCAATGGAAGGAACCTGTCCCGCAACTTTACAGGCAATATCTTCCACGATCTCCTCATCGAGTCGGGAGATCCCAGATTTTCCCTGCAATAATGCTTGCCAGACATGCGACACGCCGCAGCCAAGTGGGCTGACGATCCCCATTCCTGTCACGACGACGCGCTTTGTTGGAACGCTCATAACTCTTTCTCCTGAACTATCATGGTGTCTGCGGCTTTTTCATGAATGGAACAAGCAACGCAGCAATCAAAAAACCCAGCATAATTAACCAGAATGCATCCGAGAAAGCCTGTGTCCGCGCCTCCCGCATCGCTAATGCCGAAAGATTTTTCAGTGCGGCACTGTTGGCTATTTCCGGCGAAACGCCCTGGCTCATCAACCGGTTGGTACTGTTTTGAATGAAATCCGTCACTGGAAGGCTGGCGTTATTGAGATGATCGGCAAGGCGGCTATAGTGAAAATTGGTTCGGTCATTGATCACTGTGCCGCACAGGGCGATACCAATGGCGCCACCGAGGTTGCGCATCAAATTAAACAGCCCGGATGCCAGTTTCAGGCGCGTGGGCGGCAGACTACCCAGCGTAAGTGTGACCGTTGGTGCGACGGCAAACTGTTGCGCCAGCCCGCGAAATGCCTGCGGCAACAGCAGCTCCTGCGCTCCCCATTCATGGGTGAGAGGAATAAAGCTGTACATCGAAACCGCAAATCCCAGCAACCCCGCCATTAACAGCCAGCGTAAATCAACACGGTTGGCCAGCCAGGCATAAAACGGTATCGAGAGCACCTGGAACAAACCGGTAGAAAAAACCGCCAGACCGATTTCCAGCGCGCTGTAACCGCGAACCATCCCAAGAAACAGCGGAGTTAAATAGATCGTAGCAAAGATGCCGACCCCTGCCATAAACGAGAAATAGCAGCCCAGCGTAAAGGTTCTGTCCTGCAATGCCCGAAGATCCATCACCGGTTGCGCATGACGAAGGGTACGCACAATAAAAGCAATGCCACACAGCAACGCTATCCAGCCGGTAGTCGCCAGCGTTGTATCATCAAACCAACCCCAGCGTGGCCCTTCCTCAAGGGTGTACTCCAGGCACCCCAGTGAAACGGCGAGCAGGATAATGCTCAGGTAATCAGCTCCGCGCAGAAGCGAAGGGTCAGGCGTATCGATTTTTACCAATAGCGGAACCGCAACGGTGATGTAAATTCCGGGCAGAATGTTGATAAAAAAAAGCCAGTGCCAGTTAAAATTTTCGGTTATCCAGCCACCGACCGTTGGGCCAAGAGTCGGCGCCAGCGATGCCAGGCCGCCAATCGTTGCCGCGGCGATGACACGTTGTTTACCCTGGAAAAAAGCAAACGCTGTCGTAAAAACCAGTGGGATCATTGAACCACCCGCCAGGCCTTGCAGGGCGCGGAAAGCGATCATGCTTTGAATATTCCATGCCCAGCCGCACAGCAGGCTCATCACGGTGAAACCGGCCGCAGAAGCGGCAAACAGCCAGCGTGTTGACATAACCCGTGCCAGCCAGCCGGAGAGAGGAATAATGATGATTTCTGCGATCAGGTAACTGGTCTGGACCCACACCGTTTCATCGTCGCCAGCAGAGAGTCCACCGCCAATGTCCCGCAGTGAAGCTGAAACAATCTGAATATCAATAAGCGCGATGAACATGCCCACGCACATGCTGGCGAAGGCAAACACTTTCTGGCCGACCGGCATTGAAATGCCTTGTGACAGCGGTATTGTGCCAGTGCTGCTCATTGCGAGCTCTTTTCATCAACAGTGACGACGACAGAAAGCCCCGGACGCAATACATCAAGTTTCGCCGCATCACCTTCCAGCGCGATACGTACAGGAACACGCTGAACGATTTTGGTGAAATTTCCGGTAGCATTTTCTGCCGGGAGAATGCTAAACCGCGAGCCAGTTGCCGGTGAAACGCTGGCAACATGGCCATGGAAAATATGACCCGGCAAAACATCGGCCACGATAGTGGCGCTTTGCCCTGGACGCATATGCGCCAACTGGCTCTCTTTAAAATTGGCATCAATCCATAAACCGTCAGCGGGAACCAGCGAAAGCAATTGCGTTCCGCTGTTGACGAAGGAGCCGGACCACGCTCGACGGTTACCGATCACGCCATCAAACGGTGCCCGAATTTCGATATAACTGAGATTTAATCGTGCTATCGCAAGGCTGGCCTGCGCTTGTACCAGCGCGGCTTGCGTCTGTTTTTCTTTGGCGTTCAGCACTAATAACTGGCGTTCAGCGACCGTCGTATCCGCCTGCGCTTTGCTCTCTTCCGCACGGGCGCGACGATAATCCGCAGAGGCATTTTCCCGCACCTGGGCGGAAACGGCACTGGACATCACCAGCGCGTTATAGCGGCGATTGTCGTTTGCGGACTTTTCCGTAACGGCTCTGGCTGCCGTCAGAGAAGCGGCCGAACCTTCAATGGTGGCCATTTGCAATTGTCGGGTGGCATCAATGTCGGCCAGCGCGGCCTGCTGGGCGGCAACTTCACCAATGGCCTGTTCAACGGCGGCCTGGTAGTCGCGATCGTCAAGACGGATCAACAGATCGCCTCTCTTCACTAACATATTGTCCTGAACCGCGATCTGCTGGATATAGCCGGAAACTTTGCTGGAAATGGCACTGATATCCCCACCGACATAGGCATCATCAGTCGACTGAATAAAACGCCCGCTTTGCCACCAGTAAACGCCGTAGCTTGCACCCGCCAACAACCCTGCCGTCAGTGCTATCAGCACCAGCATTTTTTTCTTTTTATTCAACGTCATGATCGCGGCTCGCATAGTGTTGCGGTACGAATTTCTGCGTGTTATCGCCAGCCCGTTTTCGTAGCAGATAGTCGTGGCGGTAGTGGATCATCGGTGATGCCGCAGGGCCTGGAACCAGGGTGTATTTCTCCGGCGTGATGGGCTCACCGGTCGCTTTATCTACCAGGATTGCCTGGACCTGGCGCTGTGTTTCACGTTCAACCAGCTGAATTTGTGCCCCTTCCGGGGAAAAGTGGCGATTTCCCCATTCAGCCAGCGCAAGGATCACCGGGCGGAAGTCGCGTCCGAGCTGCGTCAAATGGTATTCGTAACGTGGTGGCGTGTTGCTATAGCTCACCTTTTCCAGTAATCCGTCATCCACCAGTTCTTTCAGGCGGCGAGAGAGAATATTCGGAGCAACGTTGGTGCTTTTCTGGAACTCATCAAAGCGCGTGAAACCGGCAAACGCGTCGCGCAGGATTATCATGCTCCAGCTATCGCCAATGCGTCCCAGACTGCGGGCGATGGGGCAGGGAGCAGTGCAAAGCGGTTCATTTTTCATTATCTGGCCTGGAAATTTGCTGTGTCATTGCGCTCACGGTGACATAGTAACTATCAAAATGCAAGTTACTCAGCGCGCGTGTTCCCGCCGAACTATTGCTTCTCAGGCAAAAATCCTCTGCTTTTTATGCTCTTTTTCCTTACCCGGCGCCTGGTAATAATCTGCGCACTGACTTAGTAAGCGACGAAAGAGGAATTTTTATGTCTATCCCTGCATTTGGTCTGGGTACCTTCCGTTTAACGGATGAAGCGGTGATCGCTTCGGTAAAAAATGCCCTTGAATTGGGTTATCGCGTGATTGATACCGCACAGATTTACGGTAATGAAGAAGCGATTGGTAAAGCACTTGCTGAAAGCGGTGTGGCGCGTGAAGAGCTGTTTATCACCACCAAGATCTGGACGGAAAATCTGGGTGAAGCAAAGCTGATCCCAAGCCTGAAAGAGAGCCTGAAAAAACTGGGCACTGATTATGTTGATCTGACGCTGATCCACTGGCCGTCTCCAGGCGCAGAAGTACCGGTTGCAGTCTCTATGCTGGAGCTGATGAAGGCAAAAGCGCAGGGTCTGACCCGTCAGATTGGTATATCTAACTTCACCATCCCCTTGATGGAAGAAGCGATTGCGGCGGTGGGAGCAGAGAATATCGCGACCAACCAGATTGAACTCTCGCCGTATCTGCAAAACCGCAAAGTGGTTGACTGGGCGAAACAGCACGGTATTCATATCACCTCTTACATGACGCTGGCTTATGGTAAGGCGCTGAAAGATGAAGTGATTGGCCGTATCGCGCAGAAACATAACGCTACGCCAGCACAGGTGATCCTGGCTTGGGCGATGGGGGAAGGTTATGCAGTGATCCCGTCTTCCACTAAGCGTGAAAACCTTGCCAGTAACCTACAGTCGCAGACACTCAAACTGGATGCAGCAGACAAAGCGGCAATTGCCGAGCTGGATTGCAATGATCGCCTGGTCAGCCCGGAAGGGCTTGCGCCGAACTGGGATTAAGCGATGGAACAACGGGAGCCTGTGCTCCCGTTATTACTTCTCTCCTGTCTGCGGTAAATGCTCGCTGACAAAATCGATAAAAGCGCGGATGCGGGTGCTCACTGCCCGGTCGCTGTAGTAGACGGCGCTGAAAGGCATTTCCACCGGCAGACGCTTATCCGCCAGCAAATCAACTAGCTCCCCACTTGCCAGTTCTTTGTCGATCATATAGTCCGACAGGCTGGCAATGCCATTTCCGCTCAGGCATAAATGTTTTAGCGTTTCACCGCTGTTCGACGCAATATCAGGTGTTACTTCATACAGTTGACCATCGGCAGCGGCAATGGGCCAGACGTTAAGCGAAACCGGCTCGGTAAAACCAAGGCAGACGTGATTGCTTAATTCTTCCACCGTTTCCGGTTTTCCGTGGCGAGCAATATATTCCGGCGAAGCGATAATTTTGCGATAGCTTTTAAACAGCGGACGGGCGCGCAGGCTGGAATCGGTCAGTTTGCCTACGCGGATCGCAACATCCACTTTACGTTCGATCAGGTTGATAAAAGTTTCACTGGAGACCAGCGACAGTTTGATTTCCGGATAGCGCTCGCGAAACGGTTTTATCAACGGCATCAAAAAATGCAGCACCACAGGTGTTGCTGCGTCGATGCGTAACATACCGCTGGGCGTGGAGTTGGTCTCCATGATCTCGGTTTCTGCTGCCGCCATCTCCTGCAATACGTTTTGTACGCGCCGAAAGTAGCGCTCGCCTTCTTCGGTCAGGCTGAGCTGGCGCGTGGTGCGATTAAGCAAATTAACCCCAAGCTTATTTTCCAGCTTCTTTACCGCGCGGCTGATGGCCGAGTTGGCTTGTCCCAGGCGTTCCGCTGCCCGGCTGAAGCTGCCGCTTTCAACAACGGCAACAAAAATGGCGAGTTCTTCTGAGGTGGTTTTCATTATTGCCTCTGTAGCAACATTTCAACGATATTTTTCATCCATAAGTTATTTAACCATGTTGCCAGAGAGGGTGCCACGACGGCTATTCATTAGTGATGTCACTGAGTACTTACTCACCAGAACAGGGCATTTTTCTGGTGATTGAACGTTGAAACTCGGTGTTAAAATCCCTATAACTGAATGACCACCCGATGTTGGGGCGGATATCAAAGAGGTTTGAAGCCGAAAGTGCCAAAAAATACCTATGCCATGCGATATGTTGCCGGACAACCCGCGGAGCGAATCTTACCGCCGGGGTCTTTCGCGAGTATTGGCAAGGCGCTGCCCGCAGGCGTTCCGCTAAGCAGCGACGAAAAAATTCGCGTTCTGGTGTGGAATATTTTCAAGCAGCAGCGCGCGGAGTGGCTGTCGGTACTGCAAAATTTTGGTAAAGATGCGCATCTGGTTTTACTGCAGGAAGCGCAAACCACGCCGGAGCTGGTCCGGTTTGCGACCACTAACTATCTTGCGGCTGATCAGGTTCCCGCCTTTGTTTTACCGCAGCACCCTTCGGGAGTAATGACCCTTTCCTCGGCGCATCCGGTTTATTGCTGCCCGCTACGCGAACGTGAGCCGATCTTACGTCTGGCAAAATCGGCGTTAGTCACTGTTTACCCGTTGCCTGATTTACGCAATCTGATGGTCGTAAATGTGCATGCGGTGAATTTCAGCCTTGGCGTGGACGTTTACAGCAAGCAATTACTGCCAATTGGCGATCAGATATTGCGTCATCACGGGCCGGTGATCATGGCCGGCGATTTTAATGCCTGGAGCCGTCCGCGCATGAATGCTCTGTACCGCTTCACCCGGGATATGTCTCTGCGGCAGGTGCGCTTTACCGACGACAATCGCCGGCGTGCCTTTGGTCGACCGCTCGATTTTATCTTTTACCGCGGGTTAAACGTGGAGGAAGCTTCAGTCCTGGTGACCCGCGCGTCGGATCATAACCCACTGCTGGTGGAGTTTAGCCCTGGCAAAGCCGGGAAGTAACACGGCGAAAAGGCAAAAAAAAAGCACCGTGGGGAACGGTGCTTTTTTAATTGGCTTAAATCAGGAATCCGGCGTGGCGCTGTTTTTCACAAAGAGCGTCAGTTGATCCCCAGGCTGCAAATTATCCGTATCGTTGTTCCAGCGCATTACATCCTGGATATTAACGCCGTGACGTTTTGCGATACTCGATAGCGAATCACCTTTGCGCACGCGATACGTAATGCTGTCGCTGTTGCGGGCAAGACGCTGCGCACTGCTGCCTGCGCCAACCGTCAGGTTCTGACCGATTTTCAGGTTTGCGCCGCGAAGGTTATTCCACTGCTGGAGATCCTTCGTGGTCACGCCGAGGCGTGAGGCAATCGCTGAAAGCGTGTCGCCTGAACGAACTTTGTAGCTGCGACTGGTCAGCGGGGTGTTCTCCGCCACCAGGGTTGGCTGTACAGCGGCGATTTCGCCGGAGGCCAGAGATTCACGCAGTTGATCGGCGTGTTTCTTCGGTACCATCACGTACTGTGGCCCAACGGAACCGAGCGTGGAACCTTTAACGCCAGCGTTAAAGGTTTTCAGCTTGTTCACAGAGATGCCAGCCATTTCCGCCAGTTGAGCAACTTCAACCGGGCTGCTCAATCTGACTCGCGCCAGGGCACGACTTTCGTCCGGCGTTGGCAAATTAACGCCATAACGCTTGCTGTTCTTGAGAATATCGCTCAATGCCAGCATTTTCGGCACGTAAATTTTGGTTTCCTGCGGCAGTGAGAGCGACCAAAAATCAGTGGGTTTACCCCGTGCTTTGTTCGCTTTCATTGCCTTCAGTACACGCCCTTCGCCGCTGTTATAGGCGGCAACGGTCAGTAACCAGTCGCCGTCGAACATACGATTCAGACGCTGCATCATGTCGAGTGCGGCTGTTGTAGACGCCACAATGTCACGACGAGCATCGTAGCTGCGTGTCTGTTTTAAACCATAATTTCGCCCAGTGCTCGGAATGATCTGCCAAATGCCTGCGGCATTGGCGCCAGACGTCGCGTGTGGGTTAAAAGCGCTCTCCACTATGGGTAGTAGTACCAGTTCCATGGGCATGTTACGTTTTTTAACTTGCCCTGCTATCCAGTACATATACGGCTCTGCCCGTAAAGTTACATCGTGGAGATAGCTCTTATTGCTTAAATACTTCAGTTTCTGTTCGCGAATCCGGGCATTTTCCGGAATTCCCATCTTTAGCTCGTCGCTAATGGAGGTCCACAAGTCACTGTTATCCTGGGCGGCAAATGTTCCATCGTCCATCCACCGCGCCTGACTAGTAAACTTCCCTGCTTCCCCTTGACCAGCTGCAGAAAGGCTCTGTGCGTGCTGTTGGACCGTGCCGTCGTGCTTAGACGCCTGGCACCCCACGAGCAGGACAGAGGCGAATAATATCGCTTTTGCCTTCATGTGTGTGTCAATAGTAGTTGCTTAAAAGACGAGCGATAATAACGGCGCAGCTCAGAAAAGGCAACCAGGAAATATCAGAAGTTATCTTTCTTTGCCCGTAACCATGCGAAACGCTCTTCAGGGTGTTGCAAATTTGTTTCTTTGTTAATTACATCAATTAAATCAATATCTTTGGTTCGTAAAAATAAATTAATTCGACGCTCGTTTTTCAGAATTACGGGTAGTGTTTTTTGATTTTTTGCACGTAACTCCTTCACTTCTCGATAGTATTCGTTAAGTACAGGATCCCCCGGCAGGATACTGATTGCAAACTTCATATTTCCTAAAGTGTATTCATGTGCGCAACAAATGACCGTCTCATCCGGAAGGTCGTTTATCTTACAAAACGATTGATACATCTGGGTTGCCGTACCTTCGAAAAGCCTGCCGCATCCGCCGGAAAAGAGCGTGTCGCCGCAAAATAGATAAGGAAAGCTGAAGAAACAGATATGTCCTAAAGTGTGACCGGGCGTGGCGAATATAGAGAATTCGTGCCCCAAAACAGAAACGACCTGGCCATCAGCAACAATATGCGTAGCACCTTTATCTTGCGTCTCTGCGGGCCCGTACACCACAACGTCGGGATACCGCTGGCGCAGCTCTTTCACGCCGCCAACGTGGTCATTATGATGATGTGTTAAGAAGATGGCTTCCGGCTGCCATTGTTTCTCTTCAAGGGTTTGCAGCACCGGCGCGGCTTCGCCCGGATCGACAATCAGGCAGCGTCCGTTATCATTGTTCAGTACCCAGATGTAGTTATCCTGGAAGGCGGGAATACTGTTAAGATTCATAAAATACCTCTCAAAGCGGAGCGGAAGGTGGTGATGAAACCGGCAAGGACTCCTCAGACATTCGTAGCACCCGTAAGCTGGAATGATTTACCCAAAGGCGCATATTACCGTGAGGCGCTGGAAGGAGAACTCAAGCCCTGGTTTGCAAAAATGTATGGTTTTCATTTGCTTAAGATCGGCAATCTCAGCGCGGAAATCAATGCCGAAAGTTGTGCTGTTTCCCATCAGGTGAATGTTTCCCTGGCTGGCGAGCCAATGCAGGTTCGTGCCGATCCGCTGCATCTGCCCTTTGCGGAAAAATCCGTTGATGCCTGCCTGCTGGCGCACACGCTTTCCTGGTGTACCGATCCGCACCGTTTATTGCAGGAAGTGGATCGTGTGCTGATTGACGACGGCTGGCTGGTGATGAGCGGCTTTAATCCGATTAGCCTGCTCGGCCTGGCGAAGGCCGTACCGTTTGCCCGCCGCTCGCCAGCCGTCAAAAGCCGCATGTTTACTCTGATGCGCCAGTTCGACTGGTTATCACTGCTCAATTTCGAAGTGTTACATTATAGCCGTTTTCGCGTGCTGCCATGGACGAAGCAGGGCGGTAAACTGCTTAGCTCGCATTTACCCGCATTGGGGTGCATGCAGTTGATCGTCGCCCGCAAACGCACCATTCCGTTGACGTTCAACCCGATGAAGCAGAGCCGTAATAAAACCCCAGTGCGCCAGGCTGTTGGCGCAACGCGCCAGTCTTAAGCCTCTGGCTGATAACCAACATCTTCCTGTGTCGGGTTCATCGCTGCCGCTCGCGCCAGCTCATCGCAGCGCTCGTTTTCCGGGTGCCCGGCATGGCCTTTGACCCATTCCCATTTGATTTGATGCTGGCTGAGCGCTGCATCCAGCCGCTGCCAGAGATCGACATTCTTCACCGGTTTTTTCTCTGCGGTTTTCCAGCCGCGCTTTTTCCAGTTGTGGATCCACTGGGTAATCCCCTGGCGCACATACTGGCTGTCGGTGCTGAGCACAATTTCGCAATGCTCTTTTAATGCTTCCAGCGCCACGATAGCGGCCATCAATTCCATGCGGTTGTTGGTCGTCAGACGATAACCTGCGCTGAAGGTTCTTTCATGCTGGCGATAGCGTAAGATGGCGCCGTAACCGCCAGGACCTGGGTTACCGAGACAAGATCCGTCGGTGAAAATTTCTACCTGTTTAAGCATCTCTGGTAGACTTCCTGAGTTGAAAACGACAAGTCTGACATAAATGGCCGCTATGAGCACTGCAATTACACGACAGATCGTCCTCGATACCGAAACCACCGGTATGAACCAGATCGGCGCCCACTATGAAGGGCACAAAATTATTGAAATCGGCGCGGTAGAAGTCGTCAACCGACGACTCACCGGCAATAACTATCATATCTACCTGAAGCCCGATCGGCTGGTCGATCCCGAAGCGTTTGGCGTTCACGGTATTGCCGATGAATTCCTGCTGGATAAACCCACGTTCGCCGATATCGCCGATGAATTTATTGATTATATTCGCGGCGCAGAGCTGGTGATCCATAACGCATCGTTTGATATCGGCTTTATGGACTATGAGTTCGGCAAGCTGAAACGCGGGATCCCAAAGACCGACACGTTCTGTAAGGTCACCGATAGTCTGGCGCTGGCGCGTAAAATGTTTCCGGGCAAGCGCAACAGCCTCGATGCGCTCTGTTCTCGTTACGAAATCGACAACAGCAAACGTACGCTGCACGGGGCGTTACTCGATGCCCAGATCCTCGCTGATGTGTATCTGATGATGACCGGCGGCCAGACATCGATGAAATTTTCGATGGAAGGCGAAGGGCAGTCTCAGATGGGAGAAATGGGGATCCAACGCGTTGTCCGCGCTGCCAGTAAGCTGCGCGTTGTTTTAGCCAGTGATGACGAGCTCGCAGCCCATGAATCACGCCTGGATTTGGTGCAGAAAAAGGGCGGAAGTTGCCTGTGGCGCGGCTAAATCAGGTACTTATGTATGAATATTTGCTGCATAGATGATTTTTGCAGCAAATGATTAGAAACAGAAGAAAAAGCGTTGACGACACCAGGCGCAATACGTAATATGCGCCTCGTTCCCCTAACGGGAACACAGCGGAGCGGTAGTTCAGTCGGTTAGAATACCTGCCTGTCACGCAGGGGGTCGCGGGTTCGAGTCCCGTCCGTTCCGCCACTATTCAGAAGGCCTGAATCAGCAATGATTCAGGCCTTTGTCATTTCAGTTCTCCGCTTTATCACTTTGCCGTATGGCGGGTGCTCCCGTTCTTATACAACCGCTAACGTTGCTGGTTTCGACGGAATAACTCTCTTAATTCATGCCTTATCCACCGGAGCATCCAGTGGGTAGGGATTTTTATGAATGCGGTTGTAGTTCAGGGCATACAAAGCGGTGATGATCATCAGCGTGACGAACGACCACATCACCTCTTTCGCGCCGGAGCCGACAACGGCCCAGATGCAGTAGATAAAGGCAATAAAGGTCAGCAGCAGATACACAGGCCGCGCTTTACCGAAGTGGCCGTGACCAAGCAACAGCAACGCTGCACAAGTATAAAGATAAGGCACAAGGGTAAAGATTACGGAAACGGATGAAACCAGGCCAAACTCTTTTGCCGCGTTTGGAGAGATGCTGCTGAACTGGAAGATAGTCATCAATACGCCGACGATAACCAGCCCGACGACTGGCGTACCGGCTTTGTTCACGCGAGCGAAAAGGGGAGGAAACAGGCCGTCGTCAGCCGCCGCTTTAGCGGTCTGACCCGCCAGCAGCGTCCAGCCACCGAGCGAGCCAAGACAACCCGCCGCCGCGCAGAACGAGACAATTGCCCCTGCGGTGTTCCCCAGCGCCATACGCGCCGCATCGCCGAAAGGGGACGCTGAGTCGCGCAGGGTCTCATTGGGGAGCATTCCCATGATGGCGGTCGTCGACAACACGTAACAGACGGCGGCGATCAGTACCCCGCCGATAGTGGCGATAGGCACATTACGTTTTGGATTTTTCACCACGCCAGCGGCAACCGATGCGCTTTCGACGCCAATAAAGGACCACAGCGTGACATTTAGCGTACTCTGGATGGCGCCGAAGGTATTGAGCCCGCTAACGTTCCAGGCGGCCATATAGGTTTCCCCACGAAACCAGAACCAGCCAAAAACGGCGATACCGACTATCGGGATCAGCGCCAGTACGGTGGCCACAGCCTGTACGCGGGTGATCATTTTTGGCCCGACGATATTCAAAAGAACAAAAATCCACAGTATGACGACGCAGGTCACGGTCAATACCATAGGATCTTTGAGGATCGGAAAGAAGTAACTCAAATAACCGACTCCAATCACCACCATCGCGATGTTCCCCACCCAGCAGGCAAGCCAGTAGAGAACGTTGGTTTGATAGCCTAAAAAGGGGCCAAAACAGCGGCGAGCGTAGGCATAAGAACCGCCGGGGCTGGGATCGAGGAACGACATTTTGGCGTAGACCACCGACAGCGCTAATGCGCCGGTAATGGTAACGAGCCATCCGTAGATGGCAATACCGCCGGTAGCGGCCAGATTGGCGGGTAACAGAAAAACGCCCGATCCCATAATATTCCCGGAAACCATCAGAGTAACGGGGATCAGGCCCACTTTGTGCGCATCGACGTCGGTCGTCATAATCATTCTCCTGAAGGTGATTCAGGGGAAATAATACCGCGCAGAACGTGTAATTTTAGATTGCCCAGTGGGGTATATCTGTTGCCGATACTATTAGAGCTAATGTTGCAACAATATCTGCCGGGAAATATTACTGGCGATATTGTGAAATATAATGCAATGGTGTCGTGCCATAAAATGCCTTAAATACTGAAATGAAATATGAAGTACTACGATAACCACACAGTTGAGAAATCTGATATATATTTTTATCCGCCATTAATAGCTGTTGAACCGCGTAGCGCATTCGGCAGTCGGTAATTATCTGGCTATAACTGGTGTTTTCATTTTTGAGTTTCTTTTTCAACAGGCTTGGGCTAAGGCAAAGCGCGCTAGCCACCTGGCTTAAACTCCACTCTTTATGAACATCATTTTGGATAATTTGGTAAACGCTATCTTTTGCGCTGCGTCTTAGCATATGCATTAACAACGCAATAAACCGGGGATGATCAAGAAACAGGGAAAGCTCGGTGAACAGTAAAGCACGGGTTCTCTCAATTTCACAGCTTTCAGTGGTTTGCAGTATGCTATGTAGCGCAGCCTGACGAAACACTTCGGGCGTTCGGCAATAGCAGGAGATTACGGGCACAGCAAGTCTGGGCCACGGGCTAACCTGCGTTAAATCCTTATTCAAAAATTGCAGGTAATCATTCAGTACAGGTTTGCTGATATGCGCGACCAGTTCTTTGTTGAAGGATGATAAATCAATAATGTTATTATCACAGGAAAGGAGTGTCAGATGGTTTGCTGGTAATGCCAGCGGCGGGTTATCATTGATTTTAGCCTCAACATCCCTTTCTGTTAAAACCACCACGCATGGCGTACGACTACAAAGTCTCATTCTCTCACTCCATGAATACGAATAAGCAAATTACTCAGCAGAAATGAAAGCGTAGCAGGCATAAAAGACTCTGCCAGATAATTATTAGCGGTGAGATGGATAAGATTTTTCTGTAAATAAAAAGTTCCACCACTGGAAATGTAGTGGGTATGTCATTTCAGGTGCCGGACAAAGATGGTGGAATAATACGTTTCCTTTAAAATACAACCACAGGAGCGGAGTTTTTGCAATTGACGACATCCGCTCCTGTATGCACTCCCGTTGAGTGCAAAAGGTTTTAACGGAAGAGTTATAAACTATAGATGCTTTTTAATTTTCTCCCACTCTTTTTTCACCTCGCTTTTAAAGTTGGCCTTTTTATTTTCAGTACAGGCCTGAACAACAGCGGGTGTTACGGTTGTAATTCCCTGAACATCCATAACGGCATCTTCAGGTTTGTCTTTATTATTTAATGCTTCCGCGAAGCCTATAGCCGTTGGCTGAAATGATGCCTCCAGTGCAAGAAAATCCTCGCATGTCCAGCTGTTAACCGGCTTTTTATTTTCAGCCGCCTGGCTTAATGCCGGAATTAATAACAGGCTACCGAGAATGATGCATGATGTTTTCTTCATATTACTATCCTTAGCTATTCATTTAATAAGACCTCATAACTATATCACCGCCGAAGAACGGGTGCAGTGACTAATAAGGGCACCATAATATGGCATAAAATAATAAAGCAAAGAAAATCAAATCGGTATAACAATCCTAAGAATAAAATATCAGAAGTTATTACTAAAAATGGTTTGTCGCTTTGAAAGTGAAGTGTTGTACATTTAAAATGTTTTTATTTGGTCGTAAGGATTGAACTTATCATTAGCGGGATGAGTTGCTTTGGACTTGCTCACCGGTTTAGCAAATTACACGCTCAATAAAAAACCTGCCTGAACCAGGCAGGTCTGGAAAGCGAGGAATTGTTTAAAAATAGGGCGATATTTTCAGCGTCGCAATATCGCTCATTCTTCGGAGTTTTAATTTTAGCATGATATTAAATTTTTGGCTGCGTAAGGTCTGCTCAGAAATATTCAGGGTGGAAGCGATTTTGTCAGGATCTTCCTGGTTTAAAAAGTGACTGACAATTTTAAACTGATTGTGTGAAAATCCTATTTGTGGTCTGTTAGAGAGGATCCTGTTCTCGGTTAAAAGCGAGAGCCAGTTTTCTAACTGCATTTTTCTGCTCACGAAAAAAAGCGCGGCGCGTGTTTTTATT
Source organism: Kosakonia sacchari (assembly GCA_900109485.1). GTDB lineage: Bacteria > Pseudomonadota > Gammaproteobacteria > Enterobacterales > Enterobacteriaceae > Kosakonia > Kosakonia sacchari_B. The sequence continues at coordinate 15,649 of FOAY01000007.1, forward strand.
TTACTAATGCGAAACGGTGCCAGTAAAAATATGTTGCCCACGTTCAGCGATTTTAAAATGTTAACTGTTTTATCGTCGAGCACATTATTATGGTACACATCAATAATCACTTTGCTCGACGCGTCAGTCAGATGATTATTAATGTCCGAAATTTTAGCGATCTTTATTATTTTTTCCTGTTTTAAAAGGTGCTCCACACCCCGAAAAAGGAATATGTCTTTCGTCATTATGAAGATCATAAACGGGCTCCTGTTGAGACTGTCATCCTTTTTGCCTCACGCTTTGATGCACATTACGTGATACATGCCATTGATAATATCGGTGCCTTCGGTTTCATGTTCAAAGCCAGGAAACTCATGATCCCAGGATTGTAGCGCGCGTAAATAGGCAATCTGCGGGCTGGTATTGCCACCAAAGCTTTCCCCGGATAGCAGCATCGGAATTCCGGGTGGGTACGGGATAACGGAGTTGGCCGCAATGCGGTTTGCCAGACCTTCAATCGCGACCCTCTCGACGTTATCGCAGACAATGGCGTGATATGCTTCACGCGGCGTCATCATCGCGTCCGGCAGAGAGGCGTAGGCAGCATTCAGGCTTCGACCCGGGTTGTTGATTTTCAACCAGCCGAACATTTTGTTGCCTAAATCGCGCACGCCCATTTCGGCGTAGATCGCCGGATAGTGATTGACCAGCTCAGGCATCACCTGCGATAGCGGCGCATTGCTATCGTAATGGTGTTTAAAGGAGCACAGCGTATTAATTAACGTGCCCCATTTTCCGCGGGTAATTCCCATAGAGAAGAGAAACATTATCTGGAAATCGGTGGTGCGGGTCGGCACGATACCGTGACGACCAAGCCATGCAGTGACCAGCGCTGCGGGTACGCCGTCCGCCAGCAGGTTACCATCGTCACCCATTCCGGGCGCCAGAATGCTGACTTTTATCGGATCCAGCATGCTCCAGTTATCCGGCAAATCTTTAAAGCCGTGCCAGGTTTCTCCCGGACGCATAACCCAGCAGTTTTGATCGTGGCCCAGTAGCTCAGCTGGCGCGTCTTCAAAGGCTATCTCCTTACCGGTTTGTGGATCGACCAGTTTCTCTTTGTTCCACGGTTTGAAGAACCAGTCATCGTTGTTGGTAAACTCGCGGTAGAGGCGCGCCATTGCCTGACGAAAATCAACAGCCTCGTCGATGACTTCCTGAGTGAGAGACAGACCGCTGTTGCCGTCCATCATCGAGACCGCAATATCGTTTGACGCACAGATGGCGTACAGCGGTGACGTGGTGGCATGCATCATATAGGCCTGATTAAACCGTGAAAAATTCACCACGCCGCGCCCTTCGCGCACATGAATGTATGAGGCCTGAGAAAGCGCATTCAGTAATTTGTGTGTGGAGTGGGTGGCGAAGAGCGTTGGGCCAGTATGATCCCCGGGCGCGCCGCGCATGGTGTAGTGATCGTTGTACACCGGGTTGAAGCGTGCATAACCGTACCAGGCTTCGTCGAAGTGAATACGATCGCAGGTTTGTTCCAGCAGGGTCTGGGCATTTTTAGCGTTATAGCACACGCCATCATAGGTACAGTTCGTGACGACGCTATAAGACGGTTTATGCGCGGTGTGCGCTTTGATAAGCGGGCTGGTGCGGATTTTTTCCTGCAACGTTTCCGGCTGCATCTCGTGCGGATAGATAGGGCCAATGATGCCGTAGCGGTTACGGCTTGGCACCATATAGACCGGCTTCGCCCCGGTGAGGATCAGGCCCTGCTCAATCGATTTATGACAGTTACGGTCAATTACCACCACATCATCATCGGTCATACAGGCCTGCATAATGGTACGGTTGGAGCCGGAAGTCCCGACGACGACAGACCACGAGCGGTCGGCGCCAAACACCCGCGCGGCGTTCTTTTCGCTCTCGCCGAACGCGCCGGTATGGTCGAGCAGAGAGCCCAGTGATGCCCGCTCGATTCCCATATCGGTACGGAACAGGTTTTCGCCGTAATAGTCGTGGTACAGCCGTCCTGCTGGCGTTTTAGTAAAGCCAACGCCGCCCTGATGGCCCGGCGCGGCCCAGGAATATTCATGAATGCCGCTGTATTTCACCAGCGCAGAGAACAGCGGCGGCAACAAAAGTTTGCGGTAGCGGGTCATTGCTGCAACCGCGCGTCCGGCAATGAAATCGGCGGAATCTTCCAGAATCCAGGCAAACTCATCGATAAGTTCCACCAGTTGCAGATCCATCAGCGCGGTGGCTTTTTCACGCTCTCCGAGCAGGAATACCGGTACGTTTTGCTGACGTTCGTGCAGCTTATTCAGCAACTGGCGAACGCGCTGATGCTCATCATTTTCGTTCATCTGATAGCTGAACATCAGACAATCAATGGCTTCATTGGCGGAGATGATGGCGTAACCATCATCGAGTGAAGTGGATTGTATTACGTCAATATTCTGGCGGCGTAACGCAATGGCCAAACGGGCTACCGCCGCTCCGACCCAGGTATCCTTGTGCAGAAATTCACTTTCAACAATGAGTATTTTCACATCGTTAACCCTGTGTAGTGGTGGGATGCGATATTAAATACGCTGCACGTGGAGGGGAGTAAATGGCCGCTGCGGGGTTATCGACAGGGGGATTATTTTTATGGCTGATTCTGATATTTGGCGTTGAAAAGGCCTGAGCGTCATGGTTCAGGCAATTGCCGTTTCTGCCTGCGCGCTCACTGGCTAAGCGAGCAATATACCGCTGGCATTCAGCGCGTCAGGCGAAGCTGTTGTAAATTGCCATCAAGTTGCAAATCGGTTTGCAGACGCGCCACATCCCGGCAGGTAAATGCCATCGCCCGGTGTGTTTCCAGTTTCTGCCGCCACTTCTCCGGTACCGCTTCGAGGTTTTCGTATAGCGCCTCCAGCGTTGGAAATGTGCTCAGCAACTGCGTTGCGCTTTTCGGACCGATACCCGCCACGCCCGGTACTTTCGAACTGCTGATCCCCGCCAGGCCCCAATAATCCGGTAATTGCTCTGGCGTAACGCCATACTCCTGAGCAATAAAGGGCGCATCCAGCCAGCGTTTCTGAAAGTAGTCGCGAATGCGGATCGTCGGGGAGAGCAACTGGCAGTAGCCTTTGTCGGTTGAGACAATCGTCGCCTGTTGCCCGGCCTGCGCCATTTTCACCGCCAGCGTCGCAGCAAGATCGTCGGCTTCGTTGCCAGGCGTTGCCCAACAGCGGATCCCGCGTTGTTCGAAAGCCGCACGCAGGAATGGCATTTCCGTCTGTAGGGTATCCGGCATGGGAGGGCGGCCCGCTTTGTAATCCGGCAGCAACTGGTGGCGCCAGCCCTGATTACGGGCCTCATCATCAAAAACCGCGACGGCATGGGTTGGCTGACTGTGGATAATCAACTGCTCCAGCGCATGCAGGCAGGTATCCACGCAGGGGGAACCTTGCACCGCATGGATACGGCGAATCAGATTGAGTGCGTCAACAATGAGCAGATGAGCCACAGATACCCTCCTTGAAATCATCCGCTAAGGGTATCATCGCACGCCTGGCGAGGCTATAAAGCAGGGCATAATCAGGAAGATGCCTCGCAAAACGAGGCATCTGATGCGGGATTAGTCGCAGGAAACGATCTTCATCGCCAGCCCGCCGCGAGAGGTTTCACGGTATTTGGCGTTCATATCTTTCCCGGTTTCATACATTGTTTCGATAACTTTATCGAGGCAGACGCGCGGTTCACTGGTGCGACGCAACGCCATTCGCGCCGCATTGACCGCTTTCACCGAAGCAATCGCGTTACGCTCGATACAGGGCACCTGCACCTGGCCGGCTACCGGGTCGCAGGTCAGACCGAGGTTGTGCTCCATACCGATTTCCGCGGCGATACAGACTTGTGCCGGGCTGCCGCCCAACAACTCTGCCAGCCCAGCGGCCGCCATGGAGCAGGCGACGCCGACTTCTCCCTGGCAGCCTACTTCCGCGCCGGAAATGGAGGCATTCATCTTATACAGCGAGCCGATGGCGCTGGCGACCAGCAAATAACGCGCCAGTGAATTAGCGTTAACCTGACGGATAAAGCGATCGTAATACGCCAGTACCGCCGGCACGATCCCGCACGCACCGTTTGTCGGCGCCGTCACCACGCGCCCACCGGCGGCGTTCTCTTCGTTCACCGCCAGCGCGAACATATTGATCCAGTCAACCACGGCCATCGGGTCGGTGCTGGTTTTATCGCTGCTGACCAGCATACGGCGCAGCGCAGCGGCACGGCGCGGAACGCGCAGTTTGCCAGGTAATACCCCTTCCGTTGCGATGCCGCGTTCTATGCCGCCCTGCATCACTTCCCACACGCGGGCGAGATGTTGTTCCAGCTCGGCTTTGCTGTGCAGCGCCAGCTCGTTTTTCATCATCAACCCGGAGAGCGATAAACCGGTCTCCTGGCAATGACGCTGTAAATCGGCAGCGGTTTGGTAAGGGTAGGGCACTTCGACCGGCGCGCTGGTGGGCTGGCCAAAGTGTTCTTCGTCAACGATAAACCCGCCGCCGATGGAGTAATAGGTCTGGCTGTAGAGCACCTGTTCGCCCGCAAGCGCAGTAATACGCATGCCATTTTCGTGCAGTGAGAGGTTATCCGCATGGAAATTCATGCATTGATCGACCGGAAACTCCACTTCGTGCGCTTCGTTGGCCAGCTGCAGGCGGCCATGGGTATTAACATCCTGAATAAAACCCGGAATGGCATCAATATCGACGCTATCCGGCAGATTCCCCGCCAGGCCCATAATAATCGCGATGTCAGTATGGTGCCCTTTACCGGTCAGGGAGAGAGAGCCATAAACATCCACTACGACGCGGGTTACGTCGTGCAAAATGCCACGAGCAATCAGGTCGTCTGTGAACTGTTTACCGGCTTTCATCGGACCAACGGTGTGCGAGCTGGACGGCCCGATACCGATTTTAAAAATATCGAATACGCTGATCATGACGCATTATCCATTGCTATAGGGGATGCGCCGCCCGACAGGACGGCGCGAAAAGATTAGCTGAACAGGGAGAAGAAGATCGCGGAGATGGCGATGAGACCCATAATCACGATGAAGACGTTGCTGATAGCGCCGCTGTATTTGCGCATTGCCGGTACTTTCGCGATGGCATACATCGGCATCAGGAACAGGATCATCGCAATGATTGGCCCGCCCAGGGTTTCGATCATGCCCAGAATGCTTGGGTTCCAGGTGGCAACGGCCCAGGTGGTCAACAGCATAAACAGCGCGGTAATTTTATTCAGTTTGTTGATTTCGATGGATTTGCCTTTGCTGCGCAGAGACTTAATCACCATACCGTTAAAACCTTCACGCGCACCCAGATAGTGGCCGAGGAACGATTTGGTGATGGCGATCATCGCAATGATCGGCGCCATCCAGGCGATAACCGGCGCATTAAAGTGGTTCGCCAGATAAGAGAGAATGGAGATGTTCTGCTCTTTCGCCGAAGCCAGATCGGCGGGCGCCAGGCTCAGCACACAGCTAAACACAAAGAACATAACGGTCATCACCATCATGATGTGCGCGAAGGCCAGAATGCGGGAGCATTTACGCTCGGCTTCTGCGCCGTACTCTTCACGCTTGGCAACGGCAAAAGAGGAGATGATCGGCGAGTGGTTAAACGAGAACACCATAACCGGGATTGCCAGCCACAGCGTCATCCACAGGCCATGGCCGGTAGCGGACGCGCTGCTCAGCGACAGGGTTTCCAGCACGGCGCCGTTCCACTGTGGAATCAAGTACACCGCCAGCAGCATCAGCGCGATAACGAACGGAAATACCAGGATGCTCATCGCTTTCACAATCATCTGCTCACCGAAGCGCACGATGGTCATCATACCGACGATAAGGATCAGCGACAGGATCGCGCGCGGCGGCGGGGTCATGCCCAACTGGTGGGTCATAAAGCTGTCCACGGTGTTGGTGATCGCCACGCTATAAACCAGCAGGATCGGATAAATCGCGAAGAAATAAAGCAGGGTAATCAACTTACCAGCGCCGATACCGAAGTGCTCTTCGACCACTTCAGTAATGTCTTCTCCCGGGTTTTTACCGGACAACACAAAGCGGGTCAGGCCACGGTGGGCGAAGTAGGTCATCGGGAAAGCAAGAATTGCCATGATGATGAGCGGGATCAGGCCGCCGACACCGGCGTTAATCGGCAGAAACAGAACGCCTGCGCCGATGGCTGTGCCGTAAAGGCCCAGCATCCACATGGTGTCGGTTTTGCGCCATGAACTGCGTGTTGCTACGGAGGTTCCTACACCAGTCTGAATGGTTTCCATTTATACATCTCCTGGGGAAGCAAAATACTGCCGTTGCAGACAAATCAAATGTCGGAAACGTCAGCGTCAATATTTAAGTCGGCCAATTACAGTTTTTTTATAATTTCTCCCTGTAACTATTTGCGGCGGAAAGATACAGATAAGTTATGACAACATCAGTGATGCGGATCTCAAATGCAATAATCTACTTTTTATGTGGATATATTTAGACCATTTATCTGGCTAATTATTAACATGTGAAATTTATGTGCAAAAAGGCTAACACTCGCCAGATATGCGATCAAATAACGGGTGGCAGAAGATGATAAAAGCACTGCAAAACAACGTTTTTGCAGTTATTTATCGATATTAAAGGCGGTTGTTATACATGAATTGCTGGTCAGCAAATGATTGGTTAAACATGGGGTATAAGGGCGGGTTATGACTCCGCCCTGGAAAGGTCAATCAGGCACAAATTTCGTAGCACGGAATGTAAGCGGAACCGGGGAGTTTCATACGGTGCTGGGCAACAAAACCCTGCAACAGATCGTCCATTCGGCGCATCATGTCGCTATCGCCGTGAATTTTATAGGGACCAAACGCTTCAATCGCGCGGATACCTGGCTCTTTCACGTTACCTGCCACAATACCCGAGAAGGCCCGGCGCAGATCCGCCGCCAGCACTTCTACCGGTTGGTCTGGGTAGAGTTTCAGGTTTGCCATATTTTCATGGGTCGGTTCGAACGGCACTTGCAGATCCGGCGCAATGCGAATCGACCAGTTGAAACTGTAGGCATCCCCGGTATCGCGACGGTTCTCTTTCACCAGCGGCATGGCTTTTTTCATCTGACGCGCCACTTCAGCCGCATCATTAACGATGATGGTGTAGTGGCGACGCGCGGCTTCGCCCAGCGTATTGACAATAAATTCGTCCAGAACGCGGAAGTAGTCCGCACTCTCTTTCGGCCCGGTGAGGATCAGCGGCAGCACCTGATTTTTGTTCGCCGGATTCATCAGGATCCCCAGCAGATAGAGCAGCTCTTCCGCCGTGCCCACGCCGCCAGGAAAGATAATGATCCCGTGCGCGATGCGGACAAAAGCTTCCAGCCGTTTTTCAATATCCGGCATGATGATCAACTCATTGACCAGCGGGTTCGGCGGCTCAGCGGCAATAATGGATGGCTCGGTCATGCCGATAAAACGGCCATCTTTATAGCGTTGCTGCGCATGGCCAACAGCGGCGCCTTTCATCGGCGCTTCCATCGCGCCCGGCCCGCAGCCGGTGCAGATATTCAGCTCGCGCAGACCCAACTGCGTACCCACGCGGCGCGCGTAAAGGTATTCGGTTTCGTTGATCGAGTGACCGCCCCAGCAAACCACCATGTTTGGCGCTTCGCCGACGTGCAGGGCGCGCGCGTTACGCAAAATAGAGAAGACGAGGTTAGTAATATGGATAGAGCTTTCCAGATTTAAATGCTGGAAACGCCCGGCATTATGAATTTGCCCACTGACGAAGAGAATATCGCGCAGGACCGCGAACAAGTTGGCCTGCAACGAGCGGATGATCCGCCCGTCGACAAAGGCCTCTTCCGGCGGGTTGATCAGTTCCAGCTTCACGCCGCGTTCACGGCGCAACACATTGATATCAAAACCGACATTGCGGGAAAGCAGCTCTTTGCTGCTATCCGTCAGGCTCCCTGAGTTCAGTACAGCGAGCGAGCAGTTGCGAAACAGTTGATAAAGGTCGCTGCTGGCCGTGCGTTTAAGCATATCGACTTCCAACTGCGACAGCATATCCATTGAGCCAAGCGGGCTAATATGTGTAATCAAGTGAACTCCTTAACGGGACGGAATTTATCTTCCCACTGATTACAATAGCCCTGGCTTATGACGTTTAACAACCCGGCGGGAAATGTTTTACTGACGTACCAGACGCCCGGTGGCAGGGATGAAATCGGTATTGGTACGCCACGGATTGATATCCAGCCCGCCACGGCGCGTGTAGCGTGCGTAAACGCTCAGTTTTTCCGGCTGGCAGAAGCGCTGAATGTCGGTAAAAATGCGCTCAACGCACTGTTCGTGAAACTCGTTGTGATGGCGGAAAGAGACCAGGTAACGCAGCAGCTTCTCGCGATCGATCTTTGGCCCCCGGTACTGGATCTGCACTGAGCCCCAGTCCGGCTGGTGGGTAATCAGACAGTTTGATTTCAGCAGATGGCTGACCAGCGTCTCTTCAACCACTTTGCCGCTGGCGGCGTCCGTCAGCCACGCAGCGTCAAAGGCATAGCTCTCAATTTCAATGTCCTGCTCGTCAATGCAGGTACCATGGAAATGGGCGATCGGCTGACCTTCCAGTTCATCAATACGGTACAGCGCCACGCTGACGTTGCCTTGCGCGCAGGCGCTCAAATCGCGTTGCAGAGTATCGCGTACCTCATCCCAACTGGTGAAGCGCGTCTGGTTAAAACTGTTGAGATAGAGTTTAAAGCTTTTCGATTCCACCAGATTCACGCTGGCGTAATCCAGTTCGACGTGGCCTACCGCCACCTGCGGCAAACCTTTGGCATTCAGCCAGGAGAGTTCATAAAGCGTCCAGATATCCGCCCCGTGAAAAGGAAGATTCCCGGCCGTCAGGCCCAGCGGATCGCGATTTAATGAACGGGGAACGCCCTGCAACAGGCTGGCGTCATAGGTGTCGCGGTAATCAGTGGTTTTGCCAAGCGTCAGGCCAGCCAGCGCCTGGTGGTTATCGTAAGAAGACATGTTTCATCGCCATTTTGCAGGTAAACTATTACGCAGAGTTTATCCTGGCTTAGATGAAGAGAGAAATCGGTGGAAAACGAGACGGCCATTGCGCTGAAAGCTTTTACGGAACGTTATTGCGACGCGTGGCACGCAGCGCGCGGCACCTGGCCACAAAGCGAGGAGCTGCACGGAATTCCATCGCCCTGCATTATCTCTTCAACTGATGAGTATGTGATTTGGCAACCTCAGCCATTCTCCGCGCAACCGAACGTAAACCCGATTGAGCAGGCAATGGAGATTGTGGTACAGACGCCGGTTCATACGTTTTATACCACGCAATTCGCCGGGGATATGCACGCGCGCCTTGGTGCACTGCCGCTGACGCTGCTGCAAACCTGGAGCGAGGAGGATTTTCTGCGCGTACAGGAAAACCTGATTGGTCATCTTGTTACGCAGAAAAGGTTAAAGCTTTCGCCGACGTTGTTTATCGCCACGCTTGATAGCGAGCTGGATGTCATTTCGCTGTGTAATCTGAGCGGTGAAGTGGTGCAAGAAACGCTGGGTACCCGTCAGCGTACCGTTCTGGCCCCCAGCCTTGCGGATTTTCTTAACCGGCTCGAACCTGTCGTGTAGTCCTCAATGCTACTCTGCTTGTGCGAGATCTCTCACACGACCTGTGAGAGATCGCCAGGACATTTGCCATACTATCATTGTGCTATTCCCCCTATATGTATTTAATTTCATAACGTTACGCTTTAACCCCTGCGTCTAAAAGGTTTCATTCAAAAGAAAATTTGCGTTAGGTGTTCTTGTAAGGGGGCGCAGAATGGGTAATTCTGTTTCTGTCGACAGGAAGTCTGACAACGAAGCGTACATCAGGATGATGTTGCTTCAGGGACACACCGGGAAGGTGCTACAGGGAAAGGCTTCAGGATGAAGCAGCAGGACAACGCAGGATTGCGCTAAGGGACACCTCCAGGAAGGAGAATGAGAGCCGGTCAGGATGGCCGACAGATCAGGATGATCAGGGACACGCATTAAGGATGAGGCTAAGTCACATCGGGGTGGTGTGAGCATGATGCACAGTTCACGGATGAACCGGTCAGGAGACCACAGGAAAAGTTTTCAAGGATGAGCAGGGAGCACAACGAGTAGCCGGACTGCTACGAAACGAACCGGGAGCACTGTTTTTACAGTGCTCCCTTTTTTTATTTGCTCTGGTCTTTGCTATGCTGCGCGCCAGTCTGTTTTCTACCGGGGGTTTTTATGACTCTTCATCAACGAGTGCGCGAGCAACTTCATCAACTCGAAGCGCAACTGCGCGAGCAAAATCTGTGGCAAAGCGCGGCGCCAGCGCCGGATGCCTTTGAAAGCACGCAACCCTTCTGTATGGATACCCTTGAGCCGTTCGAGTGGCTGCAATGGGTATTAATTCCGCGTATGCACGCGCTGCTGGATAGCCAGCAGCCGCTGCCGCAGGCGTTTGCCATCGCGCCCTATTATGAAATCGCTGTTGACGCCACGCACCCCTCCCGTGAGGTGATGCTGGTTCACCTTCAGCAGCTTGACGCGTTGTTCGCCGGTGAAGATGACTAATGCTGGAGATTATTTACCAGGACGAATGGCTGGTGGCGGTGAACAAGCCCTCCGGCTGGCTGGTACACCGTAGCTGGCTGGATCGCGATGAAAAAGTGGTGGTAATGCAAACCGTGCGCGACCAAATCGGCCAGCACGTTTTTACCGCGCACCGTCTCGACAGGCCAACGTCCGGCGTTTTATTGATGGGCCTTTCCAGTGAAGCGGGCCGCCGCCTGGCGCAGCAGTTTGAGCAGCACCAAATCCAGAAACGCTATCACGCGATTGTGCGCGGTTGGTTGATGGAAGAGGCGCTGCTTGATTACCCGCTGGTGGAGGAGCTGGACAAAGTCGCCGACAAATTCGCCCGCGCGAATAAAGAGCCGCAGGCAGCGGTAACCCATTATCGAGGGCTGGCGACCACCGAAATGCCCGTGGCGACCAGTAAATTCCCGACCACCCGTTATGGGCTGGTTGAACTGGAACCGAAAACCGGCCGCAAACATCAGTTACGCCGCCATCTGGCGCACTTACGCCATCCGATCATTGGTGACAGCAAGCACGGCGATTTGCGGCAAAACCGCAGCGCCGCAGAGCATTTTGGTTGTCAGCGGCTGATGCTGCATGCCAGCCAGTTAACGCTCACGCACCCGTTTACCGGCGAAGCTTTAACGCTGCGCGCCGGGCTGGATGAAGTGTGGATGCAGGCGCTGTCGCGCTTCGGCTGGCGTGGGCTTCTCCCTGAGAATGAAAGGGTTGAGTTTGCGCCGCTGAACGGTCAGGATGAGGGGCATCTCGAATCACACAAGGAGTGATGAGCATGGCGAAGGTCGGAATTTTTGTTGGCACCATGTACGGTAATTCGCTGCTGGTGGCGGAAGAAGCGCAGGAAATCTTAAACGCGCACGGCCATAGCGCGACGGTGTTTGAAGATCCCACCGCGGCGGACTGGGATAACAACAAAGGCCATTATGCGCTGGTGGTAACGTCTACGACCGGGCAGGGTGATTTGCCGGACAGCATTGCGCCGTTGTTCCACTACCTGCGCGATACCGTGGGTTATCAGCCGGATTTACATTATGGTGTGATTGCCCTGGGCGATAGCACATACGCCAATTTCTGCGGCGGCGGCAAACAGTTTGATGCGTTGTTGCAGGAGCAGAGCGCACAGCGCATCGGTGATATGCTGCTGATTGACGCGAATGAAGATCCGGAGCCGGAAAGCGTGTCAAATCCGTGGGTTGAACACTGGGTAACGCTGCTGAAATAACGTTTTCCCTCCTCAGACGGGGAGGGGAAATGCCCTCTTTTTTCGGCGTCAAGCGACGCATTTCACATTCTTCGATCTTTACCTTCGTCTGATCTTCTTTGCCGATCCCGTCTTCCATTTCCGTGAAGTACTCCCCATCACCCTGGGCTAATGCAATAAAGCAACTTGCCGGGTCTGATGAATGTTGTGTTGTTGCACGGTGAGAGTTGAAAGGCCGCTTCTTATACTTTTCTTGCCAGTCAAAAAATGCGTTCCGCTAAGGGGAAAAACCCCGGCAGGAACAGCAAAAAACACAACTACATCATCCTGTCTTCCCCTACAGGTTGTGCCGTACAGGATGAATGTACAAAGAACATTGATGCTTCGGGAGTACAACCATGAGTACATTCAGCCAGGCGGCGAGCGGCGCTGAAAAGCGCACAAACGCCCGCTACTGGATAGTGGTGATGCTGTTTATCGTCACATCCTTCAACTACGGCGATCGCGCTACTTTATCGATTGCCGGTTCGGAGATGTCCAAAGCCATCGGCCTTGATTCGATCGCAATGGGTTATGTTTTTTCTGCATTTTCCTGGGCCTATGTGATCGGCCAGATACCGGGCGGCTGGTTGCTTGACCGCTTCGGCTCCAAAAGGGTCTATTTCTGGTCCATCTTTACCTGGTCGCTGTTTACCTTATTGCAGGGCTTTGTCGATATCTTCAGTGGCTTCGGCATCATCGTGGCGCTCTTTACTCTGCGTTTTATGGTCGGTCTGGCCGAATCGCCCTCCTTCCCCGGTAACAGTCGTATCGTTGCGGCCTGGTTCCCGGCGCAAGAGAGGGGCACGGCGGTGGCGATTTTTAACTCCGCACAATATTTCGCGACCGTTATCTTTGCACCGATCATGGGCTGGCTGACGCACGAAGTGGGCTGGTCGCACGTCTTCTTCTTCATGGGCGGTTTAGGGATCTTCATCAGTCTGCTGTGGCAGAAAATGATCCACGAGCCGAATCAGCACCCGGGCGTCAACAAGAAGGAGCTGGAGTACATTGCCGAAGGCGGCGCGCTGATCAACATGGATCAGAAGAACAACATTCACAGTGTCCCGTTCTCGGAAAAATGGGGGCAGATTAAGCAACTGCTGGGTTCGCGCATGATGATCGGCGTTTACCTGGGGCAGTACTGCATTAACGCCCTGACTTACTTCTTCATCACCTGGTTCCCTGTGTATCTGGTGCAGGCGCGCGGCATGTCGATCCTGAAGGCCGGTTTTATGGCGTCGATTCCGGCCATTTGTGGGTTTGTCGGCGGCGTACTTGGCGGCATCATTTCAGACTGGTTAATGCGTCGCTACGGCTCGCTGAATATGGCCCGCAAAACACCGATCGTGCTGGGCATGCTGCTCTCGATGAGCATGGTGTTCTGTAACTACACCAACTCGGAAATGATGATCATCGGCTTTATGTCGCTGGCCTTCTTCGGTAAAGGGATTGGCGCGCTGGGCTGGGCGGTGATGGCAGATACCGCGCCGAAAGAGATCAGCGGTCTGAGCGGCGGCCTGTTCAATATGTTCGGCAACATCTCCGGCATCGTGACACCCATTGCTATCGGCTACATCGTTGGTACTACCGGTTCGTTTAATGGCGCGCTGATTTATGTCGGTATCCATGCGCTGGTCGCGGTACTGAGCTACCTGGTACTGGTCGGCGATATCAAACGTATCGTACTGAAACCTACAGGACGTGAGTAATGAATACACAAGCCAGCCCGATTATCACCGGGATGAAAGTTATTCCCGTAGCCGGGCATGACAGTATGCTGATGAACATTGGCGGCGCGCATAACGCTTACTTCACGCGCAACATCGTCGTGCTTACGGATAACGCCGGGAATACTGGCGTCGGTGAAGCGCCCGGCGGCGAAGTGATCTACAAAACGCTGGTCGATGCCACTCCGATGGTGGTCGGGCAGGAAGTTGCCCGGCTGAATAAAGTGGTGCAGCGCGTGCATAAAGGCAATCAGGCGGCGGATTTCGATACCTTCGGCAAAGGCGCATGGACCTTTGAACTGCGCGTCAATGCCGTTGCAGCGCTGGAAGCCGCGCTGCTCGATCTGCTCGGTAAAGCGCTGAACGTACCGGTGTGCGAGCTGCTTGGCCCCGGCAAACAGCGCGATGCCGTAACGGTACTGGGTTATCTGTTCTATGTCGGCGATCGCACGAAAACCGATCTTCCCTATCTGGATGCCACGCCCGGCAGCCACGAATGGTATCGCCTGCGTCATCAGGAAGCGATGACCAGCGATGCGGTGGTGCGTCTGGCGGAGGCCTCGCAGGATCGCTACGGCTTCAAAGATTTCAAACTTAAAGGCGGCGTCCTGCCCGGTGAGCAAGAGATTGAAACCGTGAAGGCGTTGAAAAAACGCTTCCCGAATGCGCGCATTACGGTGGATCCGAACGGTGCCTGGCTGCTGGACGAAGCTATTAGCCTGTGTAAAGGGCTGAATGATGTGCTGACCTACGCCGAAGATCCGTGCGGTGCCGAGCAGGGCTTCTCCGGCCGCGAAGTGATGGCGGAGTTCCGCCGCGCCACCGGTCTGCCGGTCGCCACCAATATGATCGCCACCAACTGGCGAGAAATGGGCCACGCGGTGATGCTGAATGCCGTCGATATTCCACTGGCGGATCCGCACTTCTGGACGCTCTCCGGTGCCGTGCGGGTTGCGCAGTTGTGCGATGACTGGGGGCTGACCTGGGGTTGTCACTCCAACAATCATTTCGATATTTCACTGGCGATGTTTACCCATGTCGGCGCTGCTGCGCCGGGAACACCAACCGCTATCGACACTCACTGGATCTGGCAGGAGGGCGATGCCCGCCTGACCCAACAGCCGCTGGAAATCAGGCAGGGCAAAATCGCCGTGCCGGATGCGCCAGGCCTTGGCGTGGAGATCGACTGGCATCAAATCGAGAAAGCGCATGCCGCCTATAAAAAACTGCCTGGCGGCGCGCGCAATGACGCAGGCCCGATGCAGTACCTCATCCCGGGCTGGACGTTTGACAAAAAACGCCCGGTCTTTGGACGTCATTGAGAGAGAAAAGGATAAAAAATGAGCACATATACGTCTACCCCCGTTGTTGCATCCATGCAGGTGATCCCGGTTGCCGGGCACGACAGCATGCTGATGAACCTGAGCGGCGCGCATGCCCCTTTCTTCACCCGCAATATCGTGGTGATCAAAGATAACGCAGGGCACACCGGCGTGGGGGAAATTCCGGGCGGCGAGAAAATCCGTAAAACGCTGGAAGATGCGATTCCGCTGGTGGTGGGTAAAACGCTGGGTGAATACAAAAACGTGCTGAACAGCGTGCGCCAGACTTTTGCCGATCGCGATTCCGGCGGCCGCGGTCTGCAAACCTTCGATCTGCGCACCACGATCCATGTGGTAACGGGCATCGAAGCGGCGATGCTGGATCTGTTAGGCCAGCACCTTGGTGTCAACGTCGCCTCCCTACTGGGCGAAGGCCAGCAGCGTAATGAAGTGGAGATGCTGGGCTACCTGTTCTTCGTCGGCGACAGCAAAAAAACGCCGCTGCCGTACCAGAGCCAGCCGGATGACAAATGCGACTGGTACCGCGTTCGCCATGAAGAGGCAATGACGCCGGATCGCGTTGTGCGTCTGGCGGAAGCCGCTTATGAAAAATATGGCTTTAACGATTTCAAACTGAAAGGCGGCGTTCTGGCTGGCATGGAAGAGGCGGAAGCCATTTCCGCGCTGGCAAAACGCTTCCCGCAGGCGCGCGTCACTCTGGATCCCAATGGCGCATGGTCGCTGGATGAAGCCATCAAAATCGGTAAGCACCTGAAAGGCGTGCTGGCTTACGCGGAAGATCCTTGCGGTGCTGAACAGGGCTTCTCCGGCCGTGAAGTGATGGCGGAATTCCGCCGTGCGACCGGTCTGCCGACGGCGACCAACATGATCGCCACCGACTGGCGTCAGATGGGCCATACGCTGTCGCTGCAATCGGTGGATATTCCGCTGGCGGATCCGCATTTCTGGACGATGCAGGGTTCGGTACGCGTGGCGCAAATGTGCCACGAATTTGGCCTGACCTGGGGTTCACACTCCAACAACCACTTCGATATTTCACTGGCAATGTTCACTCACGTCGCTGCCGCTGCGCCTGGCAACATTACCGCTATCGACACACACTGGATCTGGCAGGAAGGCAATCAGCGCCTGACCAAACAGCCGTTCGAAATCAAAGGCGGGATGGTACAGGTGCCGACCACGCCGGGTCTGGGCGTTGAACTGGATATGGATCAGGTGATGAAAGCCAACGCGCTGTATCAGAAACATGGCCTTGGTGCACGTGATGATGCGATGGGGATGCAGTATCTGATCCCTGACTGGAAGTTTGATAACAAACGGCCCTGCATGGTGCGTTAATGAAATTGCCAGTCCTTGCGGGGGCTGGCATTTCAGTACCTTTCCTGGGTGTATGCTTATTGTTGTGAATATGCATAAGGATGGCTTATGAAGATTGTTATCGCTCCTGACTCTTACAAAGAAAGCTTAAGCGCCCTGGAAGTCGCGACGGCTATTGAGCGTGGTTTTCGCGAGATATTTCCCTCGGCGGAGTATATAAAAATTCCGGTTGCAGACGGTGGCGAAGGGACGGTAGAAGCCATGGTTGCTGCGACCAACGGTCGTATTGTTAAGGTAGCGGTGAAAGGCCCGCTTGGCGAACAAGCGGAAGGGTTTTATGGTATTTCCGGCGATGAGCAGTCGGCGTTCATTGAAATGGCAGCGGCCAGCGGGCTGGAAATGGTGCCGCCTGCGAAGCGCGATCCGCTGATTACCACGTCGTGGGGAACTGGCGAACTGATCCGCCATGCGCTGGATGCAGGCGTTAAACATATCATTATTGGTATCGGCGGCAGCGCCACCAATGACGGCGGCGCAGGCATGGTGCAGGCGCTGGGCGCGAAGCTGCTCGACGCACAGGATCGGCAGATTGCGCCAGGCGGCGCGGCGCTGGAATCGCTGGTGCGCATTGATCTCCGTGAACTGGATAAACGTCTTGCCGGTTGTCGCATTGAGGTGGCCTGCGACGTCACCAATCCCTTAACCGGCGAAGCGGGGGCATCGGCCGTTTTTGGCCCGCAGAAAGGCGCGACGCCAGAGATGATTGCCCGTCTGGATAAGGCGCTGGCACATTATGCCGGGATCATTGCCCGCGATTTGGATATCGACGTACTGAACCTGGCGGGCGGCGGCGCAGCGGGCGGCATGGGCGCGGCGTTATATGCCTTCTGCGGTGCGGAATTGCGCCAGGGGATTGAGATCGTCACCGACGCACTGGCGCTGGATAAACACGTCAGGGGCGCGGATCTGGTGATCACCGGCGAAGGGCGCATCGACAGCCAGACGGTGCATGGCAAGGTGCCGGTCGGCGTAGCGAAAGTGGCCAAACGCTACAATATTCCGGTGATCGGCATTGCCGGGAGCCTCACCGCCGATGTTGGTGTGGTGCACGATCATGGCATTGATGCTGTTTTCAGCGTGCTCTATACGATCTGTACGCTGGAAAAAGCGCTGGAAAATGCAGGTGAAAACGTCCGCATGACGGCGCGCAATGTGGCGGCGGTGCTAAAAGCGGGGCAGCAACTGTAGTGATTTTTGCCGGATAGCGCAGGCGCTTATCCGGCTTACAAAGCTACAATGTGTCGCGCTATCCCAGGCCGGATAAGGCGTCGTCGCCATCCGGCATGCAAGTCATCCGGCGTTCAGGCCATCCGTTACTCTCAACATCGCTACCCAATCAACCGGTGCGCTTCACGCGTAACGTTATCCATCTCATCAAGCAACTCCAGAAACTCCGGTTCCAGCTCGTCGGCACTGACGCCGCTACGCAGTTGATGCTCAATGAGCTGGCAGAGGTTTTTCAGCCGTGGAACGCCGCTGTAACCGCAACTGCCGTGCAGTTTGTGGATCGCTTCCGGCAGCCCCTGCGGCGCTTCGCCGACCAGTTGTTCCTCCACCATATTGCGGATCTCCGGCAGAAACTCGACCAGCATATGCAGCATCTCGCGCGCAAGGTCGGTTTTTCCCGCCGCCTGACGCAGCGCCAGTTGCCAGTCGAGCGTGACATCGTGATTGATCGGTAGCTCCACCGGGATCTCTTCGGTTTCCGGCGTATGCCAGACGCTGGTTTCCGGGCCGGGCTTGTAGCGCAACAGCAGGTTATGCAGCTTATCTTCTTCGATGGGCTTGGCCAGATAATCGTTCATCCCGGCGCTGAGCAGCTTCTCTTTTTGCCCGGCCATCGCATGTGCGGTTACGGCGACGACGGGAGTTTGCTGCTGATGCGGTAGCTGGCGGATCAACTCGCAGGCGCGAATCCCGTCCATATCCGGCATCTGGATATCCATCAAAATCAGATCGAACTGCATCTGTTTGGCTCGCTCGATGGCCTGCAAACCGTTCTCGCACAGTTCAACGTGCTGCACCTGATCGTCAAGCAGAACGCCGATCAGCTTCAGGTTCGCCGGGTTGTCATCCACCGCCATGACGCTCATCGGCAGTTTGCTTTCATCCGCATGTGAGGCCAGAACAAGTTGCGTCGTGCGGCAGTACTCGGTCAAAGCGGGCAGCAGGCGGGTGGTGGTCAGCGGTTTAAGCAGACAAGCCGCTGCGCCATCCTGTTTCAGCTCTTCGGCATTCACCTGCGCATGGCACGGCAGCGCCAGCAGCAGATAGTCGGTCATGGCTGCCGCACGCGCCAGGCGATCGTGCTGCATATTAAGCGGCTCGCGCACGGTTACCGGCACCGCCAACAGCAAAATATCGTAATGCCCTTGAGGGAGCGCCGAGAATGACGGGCTGTAAATTATCTCCAGCGGCGTGTTGTTCAGCACTTCCAGCGTGCTTTGCGCCGCTGCGGCATTCGGTTCAACATACGCCAGACGTTTACCGGCCAGTCTTTCCGTGGTGGGTGCTTCGCTGATGGCGTTTGGATTGAGGTCGAGATCAATATGGAACCAGAAGGTCGAACCCCGGTTTGGCTGGCTATGGAAAGAGATATCGCCGCCCATCTCATTCACCAGCCGTTGCGTGATCACCAGGCCCAGGCCAGTACCGCCGTGACGGCGCGAGATGCTGGCATCCGCCTGGCGAAACGCCTGGAACAGGCGCGACTGATCGCGTTCCGGAATGCCGATGCCGGTATCGCGGATCTGCACCTCAATTTGCACTTTGTTATTGCTGATGGCGCGTTTCTCAACCACCACATCAATATTGCCATGTTCGGTAAACTTGATGGCGTTGCCGACCAGATTGGTGATCACCTGTTGCAGACGCAGCGGGTCGCCAATCACATTATCCGGAACATCATTTTTGATGTTCAGCGTTAGCTCAAGCCCCTTATCGTGCGCCGAGTGCGCCAGCAAGATCACCACCTCATCCAGCGTGTTGCGTAGAGGGAACGGAATGCTTTCGAGGATCAGTTTGCCCGCTTCCAGCTTGGAGAAATCCAGCACATCGTTAATGATCGCCAGCAGATTATTCGCCGAGCGTTCAATGGTCAGCAGGTGATCGCGCTGGGTCGGATTCAGCTCAGATTTCAATGTCAAACGGGTAAAGCCAATCACGCCGTTCAGCGGTGTGCGCAGCTCATGAGACATATTGGCGAGGAACTCAGATTTAATTCGCGCGGCTTCCTGCGCACGCTTTTTCGCGAGGTCCAGCTCAACGTTCTGGATCTCCATCTGCTCCAGCGTTTCACGCAGATCCGAGGTGGATTGATCGATATTATGCTGCATCTCTTCGTGGTAAGCCGCCAGCGACATGGCCATCGAATTGATGCCGTTTTTCAACATATCCAGCTCGCCGAGCATAAAACCTTCGACACGGCTGTCGAGCTGCCCGCGACGGATACGGTCAACGGTATTCACCATATTACGAATGGGGCCAGTCACGTCGCGCATCAGACGCCAGCCAAAAATCAGCGCAATACCAATACAGAACAAAATCATCAGGCTGGAGATAAAAATCTCCTTGTACTGCTGCAGGCGTACCGATTTCAGATCCAACTGTAGCGCCACATAGCCGAGCATATTGCCGGTGATTTTATCCGCAGGCAGAGCGGTGTTTGCCGGTTCAAGCCCCTCGGACAGGATCGGCGTGCGCAGCACCATCGTATCGCCGCGGCGGGTAACGCTTAGCTTGCGCGGGAAAGGCTGACCTTCTGGCAGCCTGAGATCGTCGCCATCAAGCTGGAAATTGGACGAGACGAACACGTCGTTGCGCCCGTCGTAAATGGTGATCGCGCGTACGATGTCAGAATGGCGGCGGTGAAGCACGCTAATCAACTGGCCAATGGCTTCGCGATCCTGTAGTGCCATGCTGTATTCACTGGAAACCGCCAGCGGTTCAATAATACTGGCGCCTGAGTCTTCCAGTTGACGCTGTAAATCGTTATAGCGGTGAACGACGAAAAAGATACTGAGCAGCACACCGATAAGCACGGTGGGGGCCAGGATCAGAATCATCATGCGTGCGCGCAAGCTGTAGTTGGTCATGGAGTTCCGTTATGGGAGAATTAGGCCATTACACAGTTATTGAGAATATTCACTGCAATGGCGCAATTCTACTCTGCAAAACGACGCGTGACGACTCGTGAGCGCATTACCGTCACGGTAACCGACCTCGATCCCTTTGGTCAGGGTGTTGCTCGCCATAATGGTAAGGCGTTGTTTATTCCCGGATTATTACCAGAAGAAACGGCGGAAATTACCCTCAAAGAGGAAAAACGTCAGTTTGCCCGTGGGGAAGTAAAACGTCGCCTGAATGACAGTCCGGAGCGCGTTAAACCGGCATGTCCGCATTTTGGCGTTTGCGGCGGGTGCCAGCAACAGCATGCCAGCATTGCCCTGCAACAGCGCAGTAAAAGCGCGGCGCTGGCGCGATTGATGAAGCAGGACGTTGACGAGGTGATTGCCGCGCAGCCGTGGGGATATCGCCGTCGGGCGCGTTTGAGCCTCAGCTGGCAGCCGAAAACGCAGCGTCTGGAGATGGGGTTTCGCAAAGCGGGCGACAGCGACATTATCAATGTGACGCGTTGCCCGGTACTGGTGCCCCGTCTTGAGGCAATGCTGGTGCCGCTGCACGAATGTCTGGCGGAGCTTGGCGCCGTGCGCCATCTGGGGCACGTCGAACTGGTGGAGGCCGACAATGGCCCACTGATGGTTTTGCGGCACACGGCGCCATTAAGTCACGCGGATAAAGAAAAACTGGAACGTTTTTCGCATTCTCAGGGGATTGCGCTGTACCTCGCGCCACAAAGCGAGATACTTGAACACGTTAGCGGAGAATCCCCCTGGTACAGCTCCGACGGGCTACGCTTAATATTCAGCCCGCGGGACTTTATTCAGGTCAACGATGGCGTCAATCAGCAAATGGTGGCCCATGCGCTGGCGTGGCTTGATATCCAGCCCGGCGACCGTGTACTGGATCTGTTCTGCGGTATGGGAAATTTCACTCTGCCGCTGGCGCAGCGCGCGTTAAGTGTCGTTGGGGTGGAAGGCGTCGCCGATCTGGTGGCGAAAGCGCAGGAGAATGCGCAACAGAATGACTTGCAGAATGTGACATTCTTTCATGAAAATCTGGAGGATGATGTCACTCGGCAACCCTGGGCGAGCCAGGGATTTGATAAGGTGTTGCTCGATCCCGCGCGTGCTGGTGCTGCCGAAGTGATGCAACATATTATAAAATTGTCTCCCGGCAGAGTGGTGTACGTTTCCTGTAACCCCGCCACGCTTGCCCGTGACAGTGAAGCGCTATTAAATGCAGGTTACCAGATTCAGCGGCTGGCGATGCTGGACATGTTTCCACACACTGGCCATCTGGAATCGATGGTGTTGTTTGTGAAAAACAAATGATTAATTTCGGCTTGCCGAATTCGGCAGGCCCGGTCCCTGAAAGGAGAGGACAATGGTTGCGGTACGCAGTGCACATTTGAACAAAGCGGGTGAATTCGATCCAGCCAAATGGATTGCCAGTCTGGGGATCACCAGTCAGCCGTCGTGTGAACGCTTAACCGAAACCTGGGAATATTGTTTGCGACAAACGCAGGGGCATCCGGATGCCGGCGTCGTGTTGTGGCGCGGCATTGAGATGGTAGAAATTCTCTCCATGCTGAGTATGGATACCGACACGCTGCGTGCGGCGCTGCTGTTTCCGCTGGCCGATGCCGAAGTGGTGAGCGAAGAGGTGCTGAGTGAAAGCGTCGGCACCTCGGTGGTCAACCTGATCCACGGCGTGCGCGACATGGCCGCCATCCGCCAGTTGAAAGCCACGCATACGGATTCCGTCTCTTCTGAACAGGTCGATAACGTTCGCCGCATGCTGCTGGCGATGGTCGATGATTTCCGCTGTGTGGTCATCAAGCTGGCCGAACGTATCGCGCATCTGCGTGAAGTGAAAGATGCGCCGGAAGATGAACGCGTACTGGCGGCGAAAGAGTGTACCAACATCTATGCGCCGCTGGCGAACCGGCTGGGCATCGGGCAACTGAAATGGGAGCTGGAGGATTACTGCTTCCGCTACCTGCATCCGGCGGAATACAAGCGCATTGCCAAGCTGCTGCATGAACGCCGTATCGATCGCGAACACTATATCGACGAGTTTGTCGGCCATCTGCGCGCCGAAATGAAAACCGAAGGCGTTAAAGCTGAGGTCTACGGCCGACCAAAGCACATCTACAGTATCTGGCGGAAGATGCAGAAAAAACACCTCGCCTTTGACGAGCTGTTTGATGTGCGCGCTGTGCGTATTGTCGCCGAACGCTTGCAGGATTGTTATGCCGCGCTGGGGATTGTGCATACCCATTACCGCCACCTGCCGGATGAGTTCGACGACTACGTCGCCAACCCAAAACCGAACGGTTATCAGTCTATTCATACGGTAGTACTGGGGCCGGGCGGGAAAACCGTTGAAATCCAGATTCGTACCCGTCAGATGCATGAAGACGCCGAGCTGGGCGTTGCCGCGCACTGGAAATACAAAGAGGGGACGGCTGTTGCCGGCAGCCCGCGTTCAGCGCATGAAGACAGGATTGCATGGCTGCGTAAGCTGATCGCCTGGCAGGAAGAGATGGCCGATTCCGGCGAAATGCTGGATGAAGTTCGCAGCCAGGTCTTTGACGATCGGGTGTATGTGTTTACGCCGAAGGGCGATGTGGTCGATCTGCCTGCGGGCTCCACGCCGCTGGACTTTGCCTACCACATTCACAGCGACGTAGGGCATCGTTGCATTGGCGCGAAGATCGGCGGGCGCATCGTTCCCTTTACCTACCAGTTGCAGATGGGTGACCAGGTCGAAATTATCACCCAGAAGCAGCCGAACCCAAGCCGCGACTGGCTGAATCCAAACCTCGGCTATGTGACGACCAGCCGCGGGCGTTCGAAGATCCACGCCTGGTTCCGTAAGCAGGATCGCGACAAAAACATTCTTGCCGGACGGCAGATCCTCGACGATGAGCTGGCGCATCTGGGGATCAGCCTGAAAGAGGCGGAAAAACATCTGCTGCCGCGTTACAACTTTAACGAGCTGGAAGAGTTGCTGGCGGCGATTGGCGGCGGCGATATCCGTCTTAATCAGATGGTGAACTTCCTGCAATCGCAGTTCAATAAACCGAGCGCCGAAGAGCAGGACGCCGCCGCGCTGAAACAGTTGCAGCAGAAAACGTACGCGCCGCAAAGCCGCAGCAAAGACAATGGCCGTGTGGTGGTGGAAGGCGTTGGTAATCTGATGCATCACATTGCGCGCTGCTGCCAGCCGATCCCGGGCGATGAAATCGTCGGATTTATCACCCAGGGACGCGGGATCTCGATCCACCGCGCCGACTGCGATCAGCTGGAAGAGCTGCGCACCGTTGCGCCAGAGCGTATCGTGGATGCCGTCTGGGGCGAGAGCTACTCGGCCGGGTATTCGCTGGTGGTGCGCGTGACGGCGAACGACCGTAGCGGCCTGCTGCGCGATATCACCACTATTCTCGCCAATGAGAAGGTGAACGTGCTGGGCGTTGCCAGCCGCAGCGACACCAAAGAACAGCTTGCCACCATCGATATGAATATCGAAATCTACAACCTGCAGGTGTTGGGCCGCGTGCTTGGCAAACTCAACCAGGTGCCGGACGTTATCGACGCTCGTCGTCTGCACGGTGGCTGATTTTCACTTCATCCGATCCTCTCCCATCAGCGGAGAGGATCCCATTTTTTACCAGGAAGACTCATGACTCAAATCGATCGTCTGCTCGGGATTATGCAACGCCTGCGCGACCCGGAAACCGGCTGTCCGTGGGACAAAGAACAAACCTACGCCACCATTGCGCCCTATACGCTGGAAGAGACGTACGAAGTGCTGGACGCCATCAACCGGGAAGATTTTGACGATCTGCGCGGTGAACTGGGCGATCTGCTGTTCCAGGTGGTGTTCTACGCCCGGATGGCGCAGGAAGAGGGACGCTTTGATTTTAACGATGTCTGCGCGGCGATTAGCGACAAACTGGAACGCCGTCACCCGCATATTTTTGGCGATGCCCATGCCGGAAACAGCACGGAAGTGCTGGCGCGCTGGGAGCAAATCAAAACCGAAGAACGTGCTGAGAAAGCGCAGCACTCGGCGCTGGACGACATTCCCCACAGCCTGCCTGCGCTGATGCGTGCGCATAAAATCCAGAAACGCTGCTCCGGCGTTGGTTTTGACTGGACGTCACTTGGCCCGGTGCTTGATAAAGTGTATGAAGAGATCGACGAAGTGATGGACGAAGCAAAGCAGGCCGTTGTGGATGAGGCACGACTGGAAGAAGAGGTCGGCGATTTACTGTTTGCTACGGTAAATCTGTCGCGCCATCTGGGGGTAAAAGCGGAAGTCGCGCTGCAAAAAGCGAACCTGAAATTTGAGCGTCGTTTCCGCGAGGTGGAGCGAATTGTCCGCGAGCGCGGTCTGGAAATGACCGGTGTGGATCTGGAAACAATGGAAAATGTCTGGCAACAAGTAAAACGCCAGGAACATGATCTTTAACGGAATTGTTCCAGTAAGCGCCATTTGTGTGATTTTTTAAATAACAAGCGCTTGATTTACGTCAAAAACATTTACCTGAAAGCGGCTATTTTCACACTCCTTATATCTGCCAGAACGCTTTGAGAAGCGCCTCTTCGACTTATTCTGGGCGCGGCAAGGCGGCAACTGAGAAAATCCCTGGGCGCATCGTCATGCTGTGCGTCCGGGCCAGGCGAATGAAGCCAGGGCAGATGCGGCCTGAAGAACGAAGGAGAGGGATAATGAAAGTTTGTGGCCTCAGCCATGATCGGGTATACTGCTTTCCCGTCCTGGTTATTCCATCGTCTTTTAAACCTAACTTCTCAGGTTCAGCATGACAACGAACTATATTTTTGTGACCGGCGGGGTCGTATCCTCTCTGGGTAAAGGCATTGCCGCAGCCTCCCTGGCAGCCATTCTTGAAGCTCGTGGCCTTAACGTCACTATGATGAAACTGGATCCGTATATTAACGTCGATCCGGGGACTATGAGCCCAATCCAGCATGGCGAAGTGTTCGTTACCGAAGATGGCGCTGAAACCGATCTTGATTTGGGTCACTACGAGCGCTTCATTCGCACCAAAATGACGCGTCGCAACAACTTCACCACCGGTCGCATTTACTCCGAGGTTCTGCGTAAAGAACGTCGTGGCGACTATCTGGGCGCGACCGTACAGGTTATTCCGCACATCACTAACGCTATCAAAGAGCGCATCATTGCAGGCGGCGAAGGCCACGATGTCGCGCTGGTTGAAATCGGCGGTACCGTGGGTGATATCGAATCCCTGCCGTTCCTTGAAGCTATTCGTCAGATGGCGGTAGAAGTGGGCCGTGAGCGCACGCTCTACATGCACCTGACGCTGGTGCCGTACATGGCCGCTTCGGGTGAAGTGAAAACCAAGCCGACACAGCACTCTGTGAAAGAGCTGCTTTCCATTGGTATTCAGCCGGATATCCTGATTTGTCGTTCCGATCGTGCCGTTCCTGCTAACGAACGCGCGAAAATTGCTTTGTTCTGTAACGTTCCAGAAAAAGCAGTGATTTCTCTGAAAGACGTCGATTCTATTTATAAAATCCCGGGCCTGTTGAAATCCCAGGGGCTGGACGATTATATTTGTAAACGATTCAGCTTGAACTGTCCGGAAGCAAACCTGGCCGAATGGGAACAGGTTATTTACGAAGAAGCGAATCCGTCAGGTGAAGTCACTATCGGTATGGTCGGCAAGTACATTGAACTGCCGGATGCCTACAAATCGGTGATCGAAGCGCTGAAACACGGTGGTCTGAAAAACCGCGTCACCGTCAACATCAAGCTGATTGATTCGCA
Organism: Kosakonia sacchari; assembly: GCA_900109485.1. Taxonomy (GTDB): domain Bacteria; phylum Pseudomonadota; class Gammaproteobacteria; order Enterobacterales; family Enterobacteriaceae; genus Kosakonia; species Kosakonia sacchari_B. The sequence goes on from FOAY01000007.1 coordinate 41,958, forward strand.
GGATGTTGAAACGCGCGGTGTGGAAATTCTGAAAGATCTGGATGCAATCCTCATCCCTGGCGGCTTCGGTTACCGCGGTGTGGAAGGTAAGATCGCCACCGCACGCTATGCGCGTGAAAACAATATTCCTTACCTGGGAATTTGCCTGGGTATGCAGGTTGCGTTGATTGAATTCGCACGTAACGTGGTCGGGATGGAGAACGCCAACTCCACGGAATTTGTGCCAGACTGTAAATACCCGGTTGTGGCGTTGATTACCGAGTGGCGTGATGAAGAAGGCAACGTTGAGCAGCGTTCTGAGAAGAGCGATCTCGGCGGTACGATGCGCCTCGGCGCACAGCAGTGCCAGCTTGGCGATGACAGCCTGGTTCGTCAGCTTTACGGCGCACCGACTATCGTTGAACGCCATCGCCACCGTTACGAAGTCAACAATATGCTGTTGAAACAAATTGAAGCTGCGGGTCTGCGTGTTGCGGGCCGTTCCGGGGATGATCAGTTGGTCGAGATCATCGAGGTGCCGAATCATCCGTGGTTCGTCGCCTGTCAGTTCCATCCGGAGTTTACTTCTACGCCGCGTGATGGACATCCGCTGTTTGCAGGCTTTGTGAAAGCCGCCAGCGAGCATCAAAAGCGTCAGGCGAAGTAAAAAAGTTACAACGACAACGCGTACCTTTGGTACGCGTTGTTTGTCTGGAGTTTTAGTTTAACTTGTACTGAGGAAAACCTAATGTCCAAAATCGTTAAAGTCATCGGTCGTGAAATCATCGACTCCCGTGGTAACCCGACTGTTGAAGCCGAAGTACACCTGGAAGGTGGTTTCGTAGGTCTGGCGGCTGCGCCGTCAGGTGCTTCTACTGGTTCCCGCGAAGCGCTGGAACTGCGCGATGGCGACAAATCCCGTTTCCTGGGTAAAGGCGTACTGAAAGCGGTTGGCGCGGTTAACGGCCCGATCGCTCAGGCAATCCTGGGTAAAGATGCAAAAGACCAGGCTGGTATCGATAAGATCATGATCGATCTGGACGGTACCGAAAACAAATCTAACTTCGGTGCAAATGCAATCCTGGCCGTGTCTCTGGCTGTTGCTAAAGCTGCTGCTGCCTCTAAAGGCCTGCCGCTGTACGCTCACATTGCTGAACTGAACGGCACCCCGGGCAAATACTCCATGCCGGTTCCGATGATGAACATCATCAACGGTGGTGAGCACGCTGATAACAACGTCGACATTCAGGAATTCATGATTCAGCCGGTTGGCGCGAAAAGCCTGAAAGAAGCTGTACGTATGGGTTCAGAAGTGTTCCATAACCTGGCAAAAGTTCTGAAATCCAAAGGTATGAACACTGCTGTTGGTGACGAAGGCGGCTACGCGCCGAACCTGGGTTCTAACGCCGAAGCACTGGCTGTTATCGCTGAAGCGGTAAAAGCTGCGGGCTACGAACTGGGCAAAGACATCACCCTGGCGATGGACTGCGCAGCGTCTGAATTCTACAAAGACGGTAAATACGTTCTGGCTGGCGAAGGCAACAAAGCGTTCACCTCTGAAGAGTTCACTCACTTCCTGGAAGATCTGACCAAACAGTATCCGATCGTTTCCATCGAAGATGGTCTGGACGAATCTGACTGGGCTGGCTTCGCATACCAGACCAAAGTACTGGGCGACAAAATCCAGCTGGTTGGTGACGATCTGTTCGTAACCAACACCAAAATCCTGAAAGAAGGTATCGAAAAAGGCATCGTTAACTCCATCCTGATCAAATTCAACCAGATCGGTTCTCTGACCGAAACTCTGGCTGCGATCAAAATGGCGAAAGACGCTGGCTACACCGCTGTCATCTCTCACCGTTCTGGCGAAACTGAAGACGCTACCATCGCTGACCTGGCTGTTGGTACCGCTGCTGGCCAGATCAAAACTGGTTCTATGAGCCGTTCTGACCGCGTTGCTAAATACAATCAGCTGATTCGTATCGAAGAAGCGCTGGGTGAACAAGCTCCGTTCAACGGTCGTAAAGAGATCAAAGGTCAGGCGTAATCGCTAAGCCTTGATGAAATGAAAAATGCCAGTCATCTGACTGGCATTTTTTTTGGCTATTTGAAATCCACTTCCATCTGCTGCGGGATTGTCAGCCCGCGCGTTGTCTGTACGCAACGGGCAATATAGTCCGTAAAGCGAGGCGGCTTCGGCATGCCCATACTCAGCAGCTTATCGTTGCTAAAACGCACGTTGAGCATGGCGAACGCGCCGTATAAACGCATCGCTTTCAACATCAACCGCTCATTACAGGGGCCGAAAATGCCCTTCAGCTCGCGGCGCATCTTCACCAGCGTCTCGTAACTGACCTGCGCATATTTATCACCCACCGGTGCTTTTTCCAGCGCTTGCGCCATCGCTTTATCGATATCAGCAAAACGCACGCTGTTCTCTTCACCGGCTGAAATGTGTACCACTTCGCCCTGAGCTACCTGGCCTTTAAGCAGCATCAGCAACGCATCGGCGCAGTAATCGACCGGGATAACATCGACGCGATCTTCCAGCGAGCACATAAATTTCTGCAACATCAGCCCCATACTGAAGACCCAGAAAATACTGGTTGATGGCAGACATCCGTGATGCGTGTGCCCGACGACGATAGAAGGGCGGGCAATCACCAGCGGCATCTGCGGGCACTCCTGGCGCATCAGTTGTTCAATGGTCGATTTGGAGCGCGTATAGGCCACCAGATGCTCGGCATTCTCGTGAAACTCTGAACTTTCCGGCACCAGCGAATCCGGTTCCGGCGTGCAGGACATTGCGGTGCCGACGTGAAGAAAACGCTGCAAGCCCGCCACCTGCGACATTCTGCGGGCAAAGGCCAGCGTCCCTTCTACATTCACTTTCCAGACCAGCGGGTTATTGCCAAAAGAGGCAACAGCCGCGCAGTTCAGCACGTGAGTGACGCTTTCCAGCGCAGGATCGTTAATGAAGCCTTCCGGTTCGCCCAAATCCCCAAGCAGGATTTGCGAAGTATCAAGTGTGTTAAGTTCTGCATCCGTCAGACCAAACTTGCGCATGTTGTTTTTAACGCGCTCAAGTCCGGCCTCTTTGTCTTCTGCCCTTACCAACAGCAGTAAATTTATGGCTTCACTGCCGTGGAGGATTTTTTCCAATACCGCTCCACCCAGAAATCCCGTCACGCCCGTTATTAATAATGTATTCATGAATGCTATCTCTCCAGCGTTGCTCGGGCGGATTGTAGGCACGGAAAGCTAAACGCCATATCAATAAAGCAGAGTGGGAAATGGGGGATTCTTAAGCTTGTTTTAAGGAAAGTACGAAAGGGGATTTGCGTTCGACAACGGCAGCGAGCAATTAATTCCAGCACGAAATGTTAAAAAAATAACTATTTGATTTAAAAGAGTTTATATTTTTATTGACAGAGTGAAATAGAGACGACAATTTGCGTCGAAGTGTAAGAAAAAACATAGCTAGTTACATCATTTTTAGCGGTCGCAGGTGGAGAAAAGCGCAATACCGCGAAAGGCTATGAAGGTTAAGCCAGGATCTGCAATAATTAGCGTTTATTTCTGATCAGAGTTGACTATGCAGTACCCGATTAACGAGATGTTCCAGACCCTGCAAGGCGAGGGTTATTTTACCGGCGTTCCTGCCATTTTTATTCGTCTACAGGGATGCCCGGTTGGTTGCGCCTGGTGCGACACCAAACACACCTGGGATAAGCTTGCGGATCGGGAAGTGTCGCTGTTCAGCATCCTTGCGAAAACCAAAGAGAGCGATAAGTGGGGCGCGGCCAGTAGTGAAGATCTGCTGGCGATTATTGCGCGCCAGGGCTGGACGGCGCGCCATGTGGTGATCACTGGCGGCGAACCCTGCATCCACGATTTGACGCCGCTCACCAGCCTGCTTGAGCTGAACGGTTTTAGCTGCCAGATCGAAACCAGCGGCACGCATGAAGTGCGCGCTTCCCATTCCACCTGGGTGACAGTATCGCCGAAGGTGAATATGCGCGGCGGCTACGATGTGCTGTTGCAGGCGCTGGAGCGTGCGGATGAAATCAAGCATCCGGTCGGGCGCATGCGCGATATCGAAGCGCTGGATGAACTGCTGGCGCAGCTAACCGATGACAAGCCGCGGGTGATTGCCTTGCAGCCTATCAGCCAGAAAGAAGATGCAACCCGCCTGTGTATTGAAACCTGTATCGCCCGCAACTGGCGGCTCTCAATGCAGACACATAAATACCTGAACATTGCCTGATAAATTAGCCCGCCCCTGGCGGGGTGTTTTTCCCGCGCAATATCTGATGAAATTCTTACTGTGATGCTTATACGTTTCACAGCCCGCGCCGTTATTAATTATTCTCTGCGTTTTTAATGAAAAAGAATTCGGGTTAATGGCGCCGGGCTATTATTCAACGAATATGACGCAGAGCGTCCGCAGTAAAGCCAAAACGCTCGCTATCCTGTTCCGGCGAACCGCTGGGAGATTAAGCAGGAATTAATGGGAATTTCTTGCCAGTCGCGCAGCGGATTATGTCAACGGCCATGTGCTGGTCGTGGATGGGGGTTTCCTGGTTCGCTAACGGCTAACGGTCAGTCATCTCCGAAAGGAAATGACCGACTCGCTTATTCACCGCGATAGACGCAACCTGCGGTGCAGGTTTCTTTCACCATAACTGCGCTCAGCAGCGGTACAACCGGCTTCATCTGATCCCAGATCCACTTCGCCAGCACTTCGCTGGTGGGATTTTCCAGGCCCGGGATCTCATTCAGATAGTAGTGATCCAGCCTGTCATACAATGGCTTAAACGCCGCTTTCAGTTCGGCGAAGTCCATGATCCAGCCGGTATAAGGATCCACCTCGCCGGTGATCTCCAGGCGCACCATAAAGGAGTGGCCATGCAGACGACCGCACTTATGCCCTTGCGGGACATGCGGTAAATGGTGAGCGGCTTCAAAGGTGAAATCTTTAAACAACGTGGTCGACATAATGCACTCTCAGACTGACAAAAAACCGCCGCATAGTAGCGGAAATGACCTTTTTTAGCATTAACTAAAATCGCTAAAAGTGTTTACTGGTGAAATACCACCGATCTGTATTTATTTTGTTATTGTAATTCAATGAGTTAATTAACCAGTTTTAGTGTTATTAACTATAGCTAAAACAGGTTAGTTCTTTTGGTTATTTATTATTTCCAACCTTTCTTTAATTGTTATTATCCCGCCGTTAACCTTAGTTTCACTTCGGTTTTTAAAATTATACCCCCTTATCGTTTTTGCGCTGTTGACCGAGAAAAAGTCTGTCTGCAAAACGAAGGGGAATTTTCGCTACTGGAACATAACAACGCATGACAACTCAGGCTCCACCTTCCGCGTTGCTGCCGCTAAACCCGGAGCAACTGGCGCGCCTTCAGGCCGCAACCACTGATTTGACGCCCACCCAGTTAGCCTGGGTTTCTGGTTATTTCTGGGGCGTACTGAACCAACAGCCAGCGGCTGCAGCTACCGTACCGGTATCGGCGGCAGAGATCCCGGCCATTACGCTGATTTCCGCGTCGCAAACCGGCAACGCCCGCCGTGTGGCGGAAGCGCTGCGCGACGATCTGCTGGCGGCGAAACTGAACGTCAACCTGGTTAACGCCGGTGACTACAAATTCAAACAGATCGCTAACGAAAAATTGCTGGTGATGGTGGCTTCCACCCAGGGTGAGGGCGAAGCGCCGGAAGAAGCCGTTGCGCTGCATAAATTCCTGTTCTCGAAAAAAGCGCCAAAACTGGATGGCACTGCCTTTGCGGTGTTTGGCCTTGGCGATACGTCGTATGAATTCTTCTGCCAGGCGGGGAAAGACTTCGACAGCAAACTTGCTGAGCTGGGCGCGGAGCGCCTGCTGGATCGCGTTGACGCCGATGTTGAGTATCAGGCTGCGGCTGCCGAATGGCGCGCGCGCATCGTCGAGGTGTTGAAAGCCCGCGTACCGAAAGACTCTCCGGCGCAGGCCGTGGCGAGCGCGACGGGCGCGGTGAACGAGGTTTTCTCCAGCCCCTATACTAAAGAAGCGCCGTTGACGGCGAGCTTGTCCGTGAACCAGAAAATCACCGGTCGTCATTCCGAAAAAGACGTTCGCCATATCGAAATCGATCTCGGGGATTCAGGGCTGCGCTACCAGCCGGGCGACGCGCTGGGCGTCTGGTATCAGAACGATCCGGCCCTGGTGAAAGAACTGGTGGAGTTACTGTGGTTGAAAGGCGATGAGCCGGTCACGGTTGACGGTAAAACCGTGCCGCTCGCTGAAGCGTTGCAGTGGCACTTCGAGCTGACGGTCAACACCGCCAACATCGTGGAAAATTACGCCACGCTGACGCGCAGCGAAACGCTGTTGCCGCTGGTGGGTGATAAAGCCCGGTTGCAGCACTATGCCGCGACAACGCCGATTGTCGATATGGTGCGTTTCTCCCCGGCACAGCTTGATGCGCAAGCGCTGATCGGTCTGCTGCGTCCGCTGACGCCGCGCCTCTACTCCATTGCCTCTTCGCAGGCGGAAGTGGAAAACGAAGTGCATGTCACCGTCGGCGTGGTGCGTTACGAAGTGGAAGGGCGTGCGCGTGCGGGCGGGGCTTCCAGCTTCCTCGCGGATCGCGTGGAAGAAGAGGGCGAAGTGCGGGTGTTCATTGAGCACAACGATAACTTCCGCCTGCCAGCCAACCCGGAAACGCCGGTAATTATGATTGGCCCGGGCACTGGCATTGCGCCGTTCCGCGCCTTTATTCAACAACGCGCGGCCGATGAAGCGCCGGGTAAAAACTGGTTGTTCTTTGGCAACCCGCACTTCACCGAAGATTTCCTCTATCAGGTGGAGTGGCAGCGTTACGTTAAAGAGGGCGTGCTGAATCGCATTGATTTGGCCTGGTCCCGCGATCAAAAAGAAAAAGTCTACGTACAAGACAAACTGCGCGAACAGGGCGCAGAGCTGTGGCGCTGGATCAATGACGGTGCGCACATTTATGTCTGCGGCGACGCCAATCGCATGGCGAAAGATGTCGAGCAGGCTTTACTGGACGTGATTGCCGAATTCGGTGGCATGGATACCGAAGCGGCGGATGAATTTTTAAGTGAGCTGCGCGTTGAGCGCCGTTATCAGCGAGATGTCTACTAATGAGTGAAAAACATCCCGGCCCACTGGTGGTCGAAGGTAAACTGGCCGACGCCGAGCGTCTGAAGCTCGAAAGCAACTATCTGCGCGGCACGATTGCAGAAGATCTGCACGACGGCCTGACCGGCGGTTTCAACGGCGACAACTTCCTGTTGATCCGTTTTCACGGCATGTATCAGCAAGATGACCGCGACATTCGCGCCGAACGCGCCGAGCAGAAACTGGAGCCGCGCCATGCGATGATGCTGCGCTGCCGTCTGCCGGGCGGCATCATTACGCCGAAGCAGTGGCTGTCGATCGATAAATTTGCCGGCGATAAGACGATCTACGGCAGCATTCGCCTGACCAACCGTCAAACGTTCCAGTTCCACGGCATTCTGAAAAAGAACGTCAAACCGGCACACCAGATGCTGCACGAAGTCGGCCTGGACGCGCTGGCGACCGCCAACGACGTTAACCGTAATGTGCTGTGTACGTCGAACCCGGTTGAGTCGGAACTGCATGCTGAAGCCTACGAGTGGGCGAAAAAGCTCTCCGAGCATCTGCTACCGCGTACTCGCGCTTATGCGGAGATCTGGCACGACGCCGAGAAAGTGGCGACCACGGACGAAGAGCCTATCTTAGGTAAAACTTACCTGCCGCGTAAGTTCAAAACCACGGTGGTCATTCCACCGCAGAACGACGTGGATCTGCACGCCAACGACATGAACTTTGTGGCGGTAGCGGAAAACGGCAAGCTGGTCGGTTTTAACCTGCTGGTGGGCGGTGGGCTTTCCATTGAACATGGCAATAAGAAAACCTACGCCCGCACCGCGAGCGAGTTTGGTTATCTGCCGCTGGAGCATACGCTGGCGGTGGCGGAAGCGGTGGTTACGACCCAGCGCGACTGGGGTAACCGTACCGACCGTAAAAACGCCAAAACCAAATACACGCTGGAACGCGTCGGCGTCGACACCTTCAAAGCGGAAGTGGAACGCCGCGCGGGGATCACATTCGAACCGATTCGCCCGTACGAATTTACCGGTCGCGGCGATCGCATTGGCTGGGTGAAAGGTATCGATAATAAATGGCACCTGACGCTGTTTATTGAAAATGGCCGTATTCTGGATTATCCGGGCCGCCCGCTGAAAACCGGCCTGCTGGAAATTGCTAAGATCCATAAAGGCGACTTCCGTTTAACGGCGAACCAGAATCTGATTGTGGCCGGCGTGCCGGAAAGCCAGAAAGCGAAAATCGAAAAACTGGCGCGCAGCCACGGCTTAATGGATGCGGTGAAACCGCAGCGTGAAAATTCTATGGCCTGCGTGTCGTTCCCGACCTGCCCGCTGGCCATGGCCGAAGCCGAACGTTTCCTGCCTTCATTTGTGGATAAAGTGGAAGCGCTGATGGAGAAACATGGCGTTGGCGACGATCATATCGTGCTGCGCGTCACGGGTTGCCCGAACGGCTGCGGCCGCGCGATGCTGGCGGAAGTGGGGCTGGTCGGTAAAGCGCCGGGCCGCTACAACCTGCATCTCGGCGGCAACCGCATCGGTACGCGCATTCCGCGTATGTTCCGGGAAAATATCACCGAAACGGAAATTCTGGCGACGCTTGATGAGCTGGTCGCACGTTGGGCAAGCGAGCGCGAAGAGGGGGAAGGCTTCGGCGATTTCACCATTCGTGCCGGGATCGTCCGTCCGGTACTCGATCCGGCGCGCGATTTCTGGGAATAATAGTCATGCCGGATGGCGGCGTAAACGCCTTATCCGGCCTACGGTTTGCGTAATTTGTTGGCATGATAAGCGAAATGCCATCAGGCAGTGAACCCGGTAATCTGTAGGCCTGATAAGCGCAGCGCCATCAGGCAATGAACACGGTGAGGAACTTATGTCCAGACTCGATCTGAATGCGCTGAATGAACTGCCGAAAGTTGAACGTGTGCTTCAGCTTGCTGAAACCAATGCGCAACTCGAAAAGCTGAACGCCGAAGAGCGCGTCGGCTGGGCGCTGGAAAACCTGCCGGGCGAGTATGTGCTCTCCTCCAGCTTTGGTATCCAGGCGGCGGTAAGCCTGCATCTGGTCAACCAGGTTCATCCGAACATTCCGGTGATCCTGACTGACACCGGCTACCTGTTTCCGGAAACCTACCAGTTTATCGACGAGCTAACGGACAAGCTTAAGCTGAACCTGAAAGTATTCCGGGCCGAGCAAAGCCCGGCGTGGCAGGAAGCGCGTTACGGTAAGTTGTGGGAACAGGGCGTTGAAGGCATTGAAAAATACAATGAAATCAACAAAGTTGAACCTATGAACCGCGCGCTTGCCGAGCTGAACGCGCAAACCTGGTTTGCCGGGCTGCGCCGCGAACAATCCGGCAGCCGCGCCAATCTGCCGGTGCTGGCCATCCAGCGCGGCGTATTTAAAGTGCTGCCGATTATCGACTGGGACAACCGCACGGTATATCAGTATCTGCAAAAACACGGCCTGAATTATCACCCGCTGTGGGATCAGGGTTATCTGTCCGTAGGCGACACGCACACCACCCGCAAATGGGAGCCAGGCATGGCGGAAGAAGAGACGCGCTTCTTCGGTCTGAAACGCGAATGCGGGCTGCACGAAGGTTGACCGGGCAGCATCAAACTTTGAAACACAATGAGGCAGGGAGGAATCCCTGCCTTTTTTATAGTTAAACACAGTCACCTAACAACAGGAGCATTGTGATGAAGATTGCTTTTCTGGGGCTTGGCACCATGGGGTTGCCAATGGCCGCGAATCTAATTAAAGCCGGTTATCAGGTTCAGGGCTGGAATCGCTCTGCCGGGCCGCGCGAGAAACTGGCATCGCTGGGCGCCACCACGGCGGAAACGGCCGCAGAAGCGGTGAGGGATGCTGATGTGGTTATTTCCATTCTGGCGGACGATAACGCCACGCGCGGCGTCGTGCTGGAGGGCAATGTGCTGGCGACGCTGAAACCCGGGGCTATACACCTGAATATGGCGACGATCTCTGTCGATCTGGCGGTGGAACTGGCGCAACTGCACCGGGCGAGTAATATCGGTTATCTTGCCGCGCCGGTACTGGGGCGGGTGAATGTTGCCGAAGCGGGGCAGTTAAATATTCTGGCGGCTGGCGACAGCGCGCTGCTGGCAAAGGTGCAGCCGCTGCTGGATGTGCTCGGTCAGAAGACCTGGTATCTTGGCGCGCGGCCGGAGCAGGCGAATGCCGCGAAGCTGGCGGCCAACTTTATGATTGCCAGCGCCATTGGCACGATGGGTGAGGCGGTTGCGCTGGTGCAGGGGCATGAGGTTAATAAAGCCGATTTTATTGATTTAATCACCTCCACGTTGTTTGCCGCGCCGGTCTACAAAGGTTACGGCCAGGCGATTGCCAGCGACACCTTCGAGCCAGCCGGGTTTAAGCTGGCGCTGGGGCTGAAGGATGTGCGCCTGGCGCAGGATGCCGCCGAACGGGTTAATGTGCCAATGGCAATTGCCGGTACGCTGCGCGCCGCGCACGTGGAAAGCCTGGCCCATGATGAAGGGCATCTCGACTGGGCCGCGCTGGCGCGTACCGCCGCCCGCCGCGCCGGACAACTTTAGCAAACCCGCCGGATGGCGGCTTCGCCTTATCCGGCCTACGCCACGGCCAACAATGTAAGCCCGGTAAGCGCCAGCGCCACCGGGTATTTCCCTGCAGCGACACCTTTCCCTCGATGAATAAAAAGGCTGAAGCGATGGGGTTGAGTCCCCCGCTGAAATCGGCGAGCCGGAGGGCAGATGACCGGGAGGTGAGCGTAGTGCGCAGCACCGATTTCCTGCGGGGCCGCGGGGATTGATAAGGGGAGCGCGGTAAGCGCCCCTTATCCCGTTCACCGCATAAAGGTTTACAGAAACTCCCGCACACATGGTGAACGGAAGCATTCCACAATAATCTTAAAACGCCCGGAGGCACGATTGCCGGATGGCGGCTTCGCCTTATCCGGCCTGCAGCGCATGCACCTTGTAGGCCCGATAAGCGTAGCGCCATCGGGCAACGCTTCCCCTTTTAGTGCATTATCTGCACTCTATTTGTGCGTTTTCTGCTCAGATCTCCACTCCGCCTGTTCCCCTTCACTCTGCCCGCAAAAAATAAACATTAATAAATCAAAGTATTAACAAAAATTTCAAAAATATGACTGAACCAATACGTAATTGGTTCAGTAATTGCTTAGTTATAAGGGCGATACATCGCGGATTAAATAATTAACTATATGTAATTAAAGAAAAAGATAACGCGAAATACGGATGAACCAATATGGAAAAACCGTCACGCTATCTGGCAAATTCCAGTACGGCGCTTGAACAACTTCGTGGGCTTATTCACCAACATGAGTCAACACCAGGGACTCCACTGCCCACGGAACGTGAACTGGCGGAACGCTTAGGCGTCGGGCGGCGAGAAGTACGCCGCGCGCTGGACGTACTGGAGGAAGAGGGGCGGATCTGGCGTAAGCAGGGCAAAGGCACGTTTATTGGCCCCGCTGCGCCGGTCGCGCCGCTGGCACTCCAGGGACTGGTGCAACAAACCAATATGCTGGAAGTGATGGAAGCGCGCTTGCAGGTTGAGCCGGGGCTTGCGCGGCTGGCGGCACTTCGCGCCAACCCGGAAAATCTGGCGCTGATGCAGCGCATGCTGGAACGCATCGATAACGTCAATCCGGACGATCCGGATCTTAATGAGCTGTGGGACAGCGCTTTTCACCGGGCCATCGCTGAAGCGGCGGGAAACCGTTTGATGCTCGGCCTTTTTGACGCTATTGACGCCGTGCGTCGCGAACCCGCCTGGCACCACCTGCGGGAGCTGGCGCGTACTCCGGCGAAGGTCGATCGCTATAACGATCATCACCACCGAATTATGCACGCCATCCGGCAACGTCAGCCGCAGGAGGCTTTCCTGGCGATGCGTGAACATCTGCTCGACCTGCAACATGCCCTGATCCAGGCCATTCATCTCGAGGACGATACGCCATGACCACCATACCTTTTCACGATCCCGCGCCCGTCCTGCGTCTGCACAATCTGAAAGTCCAGTTTGCCGGTAGCCCGGTCAGCGTACTGGACGGTATTTCGCTGACCATAAAAAGCGGGGAAACGCTGGCGCTGGTGGGGGAATCCGGCTGCGGTAAAAGCATTACCTCGCTGGCGTTGATGGGGCTGTTGCCCAACAGCGCGCAGATCCTCAGCGGCGAAATGCAGTTTCGCAACCACAATCTGCGTCAGCTTTCGCCGAGGGAATATGCGGATCTGCGCGGTAATGAACTGGCGATGATTTTTCAGGAGCCGATGACCTCGCTGAACCCATCGTTCACCCTTGGCGATCAACTGAGTGAAGCGGTGATGCGTCACCAGCATGCCTCCCGGCAGACCGCGCGGGATATCGCGCTGCAGATCCTCGAAAAGGTACAAATCCCGGCGGCGGAGATGCGCCTGAAAGCGTATCCGCACCAGCTTTCCGGCGGTATGCGCCAGCGCGTGATGATTGCTATGGCGCTGATTAACAACCCGCGTCTGCTGATTGCCGATGAACCGACAACCGCGCTGGATGTCACCATTCAGGCGCAGATCCTGGCGCTGCTCAACACCCTGAAAGCCGAGACCGGCACGGCAGTATTGATGATCACCCACGATCTCGGCGTGGTAGCGGAAGTCGCCCAGCAAGTCGCCGTAATGTACGCCGGGCAAGTGGTCGAGCAGGGCAGCGTGGAGGCGATTTTTGCCGATCCGCAGCATCCGTACACCATCGGCCTGATGGGCTCGATTCCCTCGCTGGGCGCGCGCAAAGGCCAGCTTTCCACCATTCCCGGCGCCGTACCGTTACCGGAAGCGATGCCAGAAGGCTGCCGTTTCGCCACACGCTGCCCGTTTGCACAGAGCCGCTGCCACGCGGAAAAACCGCCGCTACAGCCGCTGGGCCGGGGCCACCAGGCGGCCTGTTTCCGCGTGCCCCTTGAACAACATATTGCGCTGGGAGAAACCGCATGAGCACACCGATTCTTGAGGCCCACGATCTCAGCAAACGCTTTGTCGGCGCGACGCGCCTGTTCGCGCCAAAACGCTTTGTCACGGCAGTCGATCGCATTTCGCTCGCCGTTTACCCCGGTGAAACGCTGGCGATTGTGGGCGAGTCCGGTTCCGGTAAATCGACGCTTGGCCGCCTGCTATTACGTCTGCTGGCGGCGTCCGAAGGGCACGTTTACTACCAGGGCGAAGAGATCACTCACGCCAGCGGCGCGCGGTTAAACCAGCTGCGCCGCGAGCTGCAAATCATCTTTCAGGATCCCTTCGCCTCGCTGAACCCGCGCATGACCGTGGAGCAGATCGTCGGCGAACCGCTGTGGCTGCACCAGAAAATGGGCAAAGCGGATCGCCAGGCGCGCGTCGCCGAACTGCTCGCCACCGTTGGTCTGCCTGCGGCCTGGGCGCGGCGTTTTCCGCATGAATTCTCCGGCGGGCAGCGCCAGCGTATTGGCATTGCCCGCGCGCTGGCTTCCGGGCCGAAGCTGCTGCTGGGCGATGAACCAGTATCCGCGCTGGATGTTTCAGTGCAGGCGCAGGTGGTGAACCTGCTGGAAAACCTGAAACAGCAACTAGCGCTGACGATGATCATCGTCGCGCACGGGCTGGCGGTGATCCGCCATATGAGCGATCGCGTGGCGGTGATGTACCTCGGGCAGATTGTCGAAATGGCAACCGTCGATCAGATCTTTGACGCGCCGCTGCATCCATACACGCAGGCGCTGATCGCCTCTGCGCCGCAAACCCAGCCCGGCCTCAAGCATGAAATGCCGCTGTTGCAGGGGGATTTACCTAATCCGGCCAGCCCGCCGCAGGGCTGCCGTTTTCATACCCGTTGCCCGCACGTCACCGATGAGTGTCGGCAACGCGAACCGATCGCTCAGGTACTTGAAGGCGGCCGCCAGGTCTCCTGCCATCGTTGGCAGGAGCTCAACCGTGACCGCACGGTTATCCAGATTGCTCCACCCTCCGCCGCGTTCCTGCGACGCCGTGCTCTGTTCGAACACGCGGCCTCTCACTCATCCCTTTAAAGGAAAAAAATAATGATTGTGCGTAATTCTCTTTTGACCGTTCTGGGAAGTGTTATGTTGCTGGGCGCGGCGCTGCCGACCCAGGCTGAAAGTGTGCTGCGTATTGGCTTAGGCGCGGATCCGGACATGCTCGATCCGCACCTGGCGCGCACCTACTATGGCCGCTTTGTCTTCGCCTCGCTGTGCGATCGGTTGGTGGACGTCGATGAAAACCTGAAAGTGGTACCGGGTCTGGCGAAAGCGTGGTCGTGGAGCGAAGACGGCAAAACCCTGACCATGAACCTGCGCGACGGTGTGACCTTTCACGATGGCGAGAAGTTTGATGCCGCCGCGGCGAAATTCAGCCTCGACCGCGCCCTGACGCTGCCGGGCTCGCTGCGCAAAAGCGAGATCTCTTCGGTGGAATCGGTAGAAGCGACCGGGCCGATGCAAATCACCCTGCACCTGAAAACGCCGGATTCGGCGCTGCTGATGCAGCTTACCGACCGCGCAGGCGCGATGCTGGCGCCCACAGCTGCGAAGAAGCCGGACTTCGCCGCGCATCCGGTCTGCTCCGGGCCATACAAGTTTGACAGCCGCGTTTCGCAGGATCGCATCGTGCTTTCGCGCTTTGACAACTACTGGAACAAGGGCGCTTACCACTTCGACAAAGTGATTTACCTGCCGATCCCGGATGCCTCGGTGCGCCTGGCGAACCTGCGCGCAGGCGATCTGGATCTGAGCGAAGGCATTGTGCCAAGCGATGTGAAAACGGTAGAGAACGACAGCAAATTAAAACTGGCGAAGGTGACCGGGCTGGGGTATCAGGGCATCACTTTTAACATCAACAACGGCAAAGTCCCGGCTAACGATCCGTTTAAAGATGCGCGCGTGCGCGAAGCGTTTTCGCAGGCAATTGACCGCGAGGCGTTAAACCAGGTGGTATTTGAAGGTCTCTACGCCCCGGCGAACCAGGCGTTCTCACCGGTCAGCCCGTATCACGTTAACCTGCCGGTGCCGCCGCGCGATGTCGAAAAAGCCAAAGCGCTGCTGAAAGCGGCAGGCGTACAGACGCCGATCACCGTTTCGCTGCTGGTGCCGAATAACCCGACTTCACAGCAGGTGGCGCAGGTATTACAGGCAATGACCGCTGAAGCCGGTTTTAACGTTAATCTGCAAATGACCGAATTTGCCACGCTGCTGGATCGCCAGCAAAACGGCGACTTCCAGCTCAGCTACTCCGGCTGGTCTGGCCGCCCGGATCCCGACGGCAGTATCTTCGGCTTTATTCACAGCAAAGGCACCCTCAACGATGGCCGCTACAGCAATGCGCAGGTGGATGACTGGCTGACCCAGGCGCGTCTGCATAACGATCCGGCCACCCGTAAAGGGCTGTATGAGAACGTCGTTAAACAACTGCAAACGGATATGCCGATTGCGTACCTCTACTTCGAGCCGCGCATTTTTGGGATGAATAAAAAAGTAGAGGGCTTTAAACCTTACCCGGACGGCATTGTGCGCCTGGCAGGTATGACGTTCGCGAAGTAACGGAGTTGTAAGGAGATACCATGCTGGAATTGATATGCAAACGCCTGCTGCTCGCCATCCCGACGTTGCTGATGGTCAGTATGATGGTCTTCGGGCTGCAAAAGCTGCTGCCCGGCGATCCGCTGACTGCCATGCTGGGGGAAGAGCGCGATCCGGCGGTGATCGCCCAGCTACGCGCGGAGCTGAATCTGGATGCGCCGATCCCGGTGCAATATTTCCACTGGCTTACCCGCGCCTTGCAGGGGGATCTTGGCGTCTCCTTACGCACTCAGGAGCCGGTGACGCATCTGATCGCCACCAAACTGCCCGTTACGCTGGAGATGTCCTTGCTGGCGATGATTTTCGCGCTGCTGTTCGGCATCAGCATGGGGATCATGGCGGCAGTGAACAGGAATAGCTGGATCGATCATGGCACTAACTTTGTCGCCATCTCCGGCATCTCGGTGCCGCATTTCTGGCTGGGGATTTTGTTGATCCTGATTTTCTCTGTCAATCTGCAATGGCTGCCCGCGTCGGGCTTTGTCCCTTTTAGCGAAGATCCGCTGCAAAACCTGCGCACCTTGCTGCTGCCTTCGCTGGTGCTTGGTACCGGGCTGGCGGCCACCTTAATGCGCCACACCCGCGCATCTATGATTGCGGTCCTGAAAGCGGATTACATCCGCACTGCCAGGGCAAAGGGGCTGTTGCCGAAAACGGTGATCATGAAGCACGCATTTCGTAATGCGCTGGTGCCGGTGATCACTCTGACCACGCTGCTGTTTGGCGAACTGCTGGGCGGCGCGGTGCTGACCGAGCAGGTATTTACCATTCCCGGTTTCGGCAAAATGATTGTCGATTCCGTGTTTAACCGTGATTACGCGGTGGTGCAGGGCGTGGTGCTGGTGGTGGCGATTGGCTTCCTGTTGCTCAACCTGTTGGCCGATGTGCTGTACGTGCTGGTTAACCCGAAAATGCGGAGCGAATAATGGCGGAACTGACCACTACGGGCGTGGCGGCGTCGCTGCCGCGTGCAGAAAACCGGGTACTGAAGAAATTCCTCGCCAACAAAAGCGCGATGATTGGCGTGGTGATTGTCGGCATCTTTGTGCTGATCGCTTTGCTGGCGCCGTGGATCGCACCGTTCGATCCGGTAAAAGCGAACTTTCTGGCGGTGCGTAAACCGCCTTCTGAACTGTACTGGTTCGGCACCGACGAACTGGGGCGCGATATTCTGTCGCGCATGGTTTGGGGCGCGCGCACCTCGCTGCTGGCCGGTTGTATCTCGGTGCTGATTGCGGTGGTGATTGGCGTGCCGCTGGGTCTGCTGGCTGGTTATTTCCAGGGGATCTGGGATGGGGTGATTTCACGCTTTATCGAAGCGCTGCTGGCCTGTCCGTTTTTGATCATGGCGATCGCCCTCGGCGCGTTTCTTGGCCCAAGCCTGAGTAATGCGATGATCGCCATTGGCCTGTCGGCGATGCCGATCTTCGCCCGTCTGACGCGCGGCCAGGTGATCGCCATTCGTAACGAAGAGTATATCGACGGTGCGCGGGCGATTGGCCTGCCGGATCGCTGGATCATCCTGCGCTATGTGCTGCCGAATGTGATGTCGCCGATCCTCGTGCAGGCGACGCTGGCGATTGCCTCGGCGATCATCACCGAAGCCAGCCTCTCTTTTCTCGGCCTCGGCCAGCAGCCGCCGTATCCCTCCTGGGGCGCGATGCTGAATACCGCCAAAGGTTTTCTGGAGCAAGCGCCCTGGATGTCTGTTTTCCCCGGTGTGGCGATTTTTCTGACCGTACAGGGATTTAATTTACTCGGCGACGGGCTGCGCGATGCGCTCGATCCACGCCACGACTAAGGAGTCTCGATGACGAAAGCGATTGATTTTAAAGTAGGTTATGCCTCATACCGCGCGCCGATGATGGGACACAACGCGGTAGCCACCTCCCAGCCGCTGGCGGCGCAGGCCGGCATGCGCATGCTGGCGCTCGGGGGGAACGCGGTGGATGCGGCAATTGCCACGGCGATGTCGCTGACGGTGGTGGAGCCAACTGGCTGCGGCATTGGCAGCGATGCGTTTGCCATTGTCTGGGATGGTAAAGAATTGCACGGGCTGAACGCCTCCGGCCGCTCCCCGGCGAGCTGGCATGCGGATATGTTTGCTGGTCTTGATGCGGTACCGGAGCTTGGCTGGAATGCCGTTACCGTACCCGGCGCGGTTTCCGGCTGGGTGGCGCTGGCCGAACGTTTCGGTTCGCTGCCGCTGACCACGCTGGCGCAACCGGCGATCGAGTATGCCCGTAACGGTTTCCCGGTTTCGCCGCTGATTGGTGAGCTCTGGCAGCGCGGCTATAACAGGTTAAAAGATCAACCGGGCTTTAGCGCCTGTTTTGCGCCGCAAGGGCGCGCGCCGAAGATCGGCGAAATCTTCCGTAATCCGGCGCAGGCGAAAACGCTGGAGTTGATTGCGCAAACCAACGGCGAAGCGTTTTATCGCGGTGAACTGGCGCAGAAAATTGCTGCTTTCGCGAAAGAGCATGGGGCGCACCTGAGCGAAGCGGATCTGGCAAACCATAAAGCCGACTGGGTGACGCTGCTCTCCAGGGAATTTGCCGGTGGTTCAGTGCAGGAGTTACCGCCGAACGGGCAGGGGATTGCGACGCTGATTGCGCTCGGCATTCTTGAGCACTGCGATATTGGCCGCTATGACCCGGATTCGGTGCAGTCGCTGCATCTGTCGATTGAAGCGATGAAACTGGCGCTGGCCGATCTCGACCGTTACGTCGCGGATGCCGATCATCTGGAATTCGCCGCTGACCTGCTGCTCAGCGACGACTATTTAAAAGCCCGTGCGGCGTTGATCGACCCGGAGAAGGCCTCCGATTTTGTTTACGGTTCGCCGACGCAAAGCGGCACGGTGTACCTCTCCACGGCGGATGCCAGCGGCATGATGGTGTCGTTTATTCAGTCTAACTATATGGGCTTTGGTTCCGGCGTCGTGGTGCCGGAAACGGGTATCAGCCTGCAAAACCGTGGCTGTGGTTTTGTGCTCGATCCGCAACACCCGAATGCGCTGGCGGGCGGCAAGCGTCCGTTGCACACCATTATCCCTGGCTTTGCGATGGGGGCAGACGGCAAACCGCTGATGTCTTTCGGCGTGATGGGCGGGCCGATGCAGGCGCAAGGCCATATGCAGATGGCGCTGCGCATTATGCTGCACGGACAGAATCCGCAGGCGGCGATCGATGCGCCGCGCTGGCGCGTAGTGAAAGGCCGGGAAGTGGTAGTGGAAGCGACGTTTGAACGCAATCTGATTGCCGGGCTGCGCGCGCGGGGACACCAGATTACGGTGGAAGATCCGCTGGAAGGCTATCATTTCGGTGGCGCGCAGGTGATCTATCGTATGCCGGAAGGGCACTACGTTGCGGCGACTGAAAGCCGCAAAGATGGACAAGCGTTAGTGAGTTAAGGGAAGTCATGCCGGATGGCGGCTGCGCCTTATCCGGCCTACATCGCTTTCAGCTACACGTTGTTCAAGTCGTAGGCCCGGTAAGCATAGCGCCACCGGGCAGAATCTGTGCGGCAAATAAAAATGCCGGATGGCGGCTGCGCCTTATCCGGCCTACATCGCTTTCAGCTACACGTTGTTCAAGTCGTAGGCCCGGTAAGCATAGCGCCACCGGGCAGAATCTGTGCGGCAAATAAAAATGCCGGATGGCGGCTGCGCCTTATCCGGCCTACATCGCTTTCAGCTACACGTTGCTCAAGTCGTAGGCCCGGTAAGCATAGTGCCACCGGGCAGAACCCTCGCCGCAGATATAAAATGCCGGATGGCGGCTGCGCCTTATCCGGCCTACATCGCTTTCAGCTACACGTTGCTCAAGTCGTAGGCCCGGTAAGCATCGCGCCACCGGGCAGAACCTCGCGGCAAATAAAAAGGCCGGATAGCGCTTCGCTTATCCGGCCTACGAACCCACAACCCTGCGTTAATCGAGCGTAAACGGATCGGCATCCTGCCAGGCCGGGAACTGCGCGCGATACTCCTGCAATGCGCTGAGCGACATTTCGGCGTCAATGCGCGTTGCGAGGTGCGGCTCGGCGGTGGCGATAATCTCGCCCTGCGGGCTGATCACCCGGCTGTCGCCACGGTAGTGATGACCATTGCCGTCGGTGCCGACGCGGTTGCAGCCCGCTACCCACGCCTGGTTTTCAATGGCGCGCGCCACCAGCAGCGACTGCCAGTGCAGCGAGCGCGGCGCAGGCCAGTTAGCAACATAGAGCAGCAGATCGTAATCGTTGCGGTTGCGCGACCACACCGGGAAGCGCAGGTCGTAGCAAACCAGCGGCAGAATGCGCCAGCCGCGCCACTCAAATACCACGCGCTCATTTCCTGCTTCGTAGTGATGGTGCTCTTCGGCCATACGGAACAGATGGCGCTTATCGTAAAAATGCACTTTGCCTTCCGGCTCAATCAGCAGAAAACGGTTTACCGGCCCGCGGTCGGTTTGCAGCGCGGCGCTGCCCGCAATCAGCGCATTGGTCTGGCGGGCTTTACTTTGCATCCATGCCACCACATCGTCTTGCGGCATGGACTGTTTTGCCGCTTCCATCGCAAAGCCGGTGGTGAACATTTCGGGCAGGACGATGACATCCCGGCCGGTAACGCCCTCCAGTTGGATGTCGAAATGGCGCAGATTCGCAGGCCCATCCATCCAGACTAACGGTTGTTGTAACAGTGTAATTTTCAAACCAGGCACAGTGTTGACTCCCCGTAAGACAGCATTTGCACACTGTAGCATGCAAAGACAGAAAAAAACCCGCGGTTGCGGGTTTTGGTAAGGGAAGAATGCTTTCAGGCTATTACCGCATCAGGCCGCTTCCGGTTTGCGCAGTTTTTCCGGCGCCTTGACCACCGGCTGCGTTGCCAGCGCCTCTGGCGCAAAGTCATCAACGTTGATGCTGCGCAGGCGGCTGACTTCCGCTTTGCTCAGCAGCGCCGCTTCTTCCGCTGTGATCAACCCGCTTGCCAGCGCCTGCTGGGCGAGATCATTGAGGCGGGTAAACGGCAGGTTTTTGCCCAGCGCTTTGCAGATCTTCTGGTGAACCGGATCGGCCGCTATCACATCGACCAGCGCTTCTTCCAGCAGACCTACCGGGTTGTGCTTGCTCGGCGTCAGATATTGACCGCGCCCGATGCGGGAGCGAGTGGCGCTCGGTGTTTGCAGGATCTTCGCCACTTTGTGGTCCAGCTTATCCGACGGCGCGCGGTAATGGCGACCGGTCGGGAAAATCACCAGGCTTAATGCGCCCGCGACGAAGCGGTTCGGGAAGTTCTCCAGCAGATCGCTCATCGCTTGCTCCGCCTGATACAGCGCATCCTGCACGCTCCAGTGTACCAGCGGCAGATCCGCTTCCTGACGGCCTTCATCGTCATAACGTTTCAGTGCGGCAGAGGCGAGGAACAACTGGCTGAGAATATCCCCCAGGCGGGCGGAGATACGCTCGCGGCGTTTCAGGCTGCCGCCCAGCACTGCCATTGAGACATCAGACAGCAGCGCAAGGTTGGCGCTCAGGCGGTTCAGATGCTGGTAGTAACGTTTGGTGACGTCGCGGGTCGGCGTGGCGCTGGTTAAACCGCGCGTCAGGCCAAGCCACAGACTGCGCATTTTATTACTGCCGACATGGCCGATGTGTTTAAACAGCAGGTTATCGAAAGCATCCACATCATTATTCTGCGCGGCGGCCATCTCTTCCAGCACATACGGATGGCAGCGGATCGCGCCCTGGCCGAAGATCATCATGCTGCGGGTCAGGATGTTCGCGCCTTCGACGGTAATGGCAATCGGTGCGCCCTGGTAGGCTCGTGCCAGGAAGTTGCCTTCGCCGAGCATAATGCCTTTACCGCCGGCGATATCCATCGCATCAATAATGGATTGCTGGCCGCGGTGGGTGCAGTGATATTTGACGATAGCGGAAAGCACTGCCGGTTTTTCGCCGAGCATAATGCCGTAGGTGATGAGCGAGGCGGCCGCATCCATCACGTAGGCGTTACCGCCGATGCGCGCCAGTGGCTCTTCGATACCTTCCATTTTGCCGATTGGCACTTTGAACTGGCGGCGAATATGGGCGTAAGCGCCAATCCCCATCGCAACAGATTTCAGGCCGCCGGTGGAGTTAGACGGCAGGGTAATACCGCGACCGACCGACAGACATTCCACCAGCATACGCCAGCCCTGACCGGCCATTTTCGGCCCGCCAATAATGTAATCAATCGGCACAAAGATATCGTCGCCGCGGGTTGGTCCGTTCTGGAATGGAACGTTCAGCGGGAAGTGACGACGGCCGATTTCCACGCCCGGCGTTGATGTCGGGATCAGCGCACAGGTGATACCCAACTCTTCTTCGCCGCCCAGCAGTTTTTCCGGATCCGAAAGTTTAAAGGCCAGGCCGAGTACGGTGGCAATCGGCGCCAGCGTGATATAGCGTTTGTTCCAGCTCAGACGCATGCCGAGCACCTGCTCGCCCTGCCATTCGCCCATGCAGACCACGCCGGTATCGGGGATCGCGCCCGCATCGGAACCCGCTTCCGGGCTGGTCAGCGCAAAGCAGGGGATCTCCAGGCCACGCGCCAGGCGCGGCAGATAATGATTTTTTTGCTCTTCCGTGCCGTAGTGTTGCAGCAGTTCGCCAGGGCCTAAAGAGTTCGGCACGCCGACGGTGATGGCAAGAATACCTGAGACGCCGGAGAGTTTTTGCAACACGCGGGACTGCGCATAAGCAGAGAATTCCAGCCCGCCATACTCTTTCTTGATGATCATCGCGAAGAAGCGGTGCTCTTTTAAGAACGCCCACAGCTCCGGCGGCAGATCGGCCATTTCATGAGTGATCTGGAAATCGTTCGCCATGCGGCAGGCTTCTTCCACCGGGCCGTCGATAAAGGCTTGCTCTTCAGCGGTCAGGCGCGGCTGCGGATAGTTGTGCAGCTTTTTCCAGTCCGGGTTACCGCGAAACAGATCGCCTTCCCACCAGGTTGTGCCCGCGTCGATCGCTTCTTTTTCGGTACGCGACATTGGCGGCATCACTTTGCGGAAACCGCGAAATACCGGCGCGGAAATCAGTGCTTTACGCATCGGCGGCAGGTTGAACGGCACCAGAATGATCGCCAGCGGCAACAGCACCCAGATGGACCACAGCCCCATAACGCCCAGCGCGGCAGTCCACGCCAGTAAAATCACGCTGCTCAGGAGCAGATTGACCCGGTGATAAAACAGCACACCGAGGAGAACGATTGTTGCGATAAGGCTCAAAATCATCATAAAAAAAGCTCCCTGTCTTGTAGGAGGTCTGACCACTTGTGATGTTATGGTTGTAGTGGATGAGATTTCTTTTAGCAATGTGTTTACAAAATAATTACAACCTGGTTCACATTGTTGGGGGGATTTTGCGCACGGAAAACGAAAACGCGCGGGTGCCGTGGCTTTAGCTTCTCGCTCCGGATCCTATCCGGTACACTGCGCAGTGTTATTTACATCTATGCTGAAGGATATCCTCATGTACCAGGATCTGATTCGTAACGAACTGAACGAAGCGGCGGAAACGCTGGCGAATTTCTTGAAAGATGAAGCCAATATTCACGCGATTCAGCGCGCGGCGGTGCTGTTGGCGGACAGTTTCAAAGCGGGTGGCAAAGTGTTGTCCTGCGGTAACGGCGGTTCTCACTGCGATGCCATGCATTTTGCGGAAGAGTTAACCGGTCGCTACCGTGAAAACCGTCCTGGCTATCCGGCGATTGCTATCTCCGACGTCAGCCATCTCTCCTGCGTAAGCAACGACTTCGGTTACGACTATGTCTTCTCCCGCTATGTGGAAGCCGTGGGTCGTGAAGGCGACGTGCTGCTGGGCATTTCCACTTCCGGCAACTCCGGCAACGTGATCAAAGCAGTGGCGGCAGCGCGTGAGAAGGGGATGAAAGTCATTACCCTGACCGGTAAAGATGGCGGCAAGATGGCGGGTACCGCGGATGTTGAAATTCGTGTGCCGCATTTCGGTTATGCTGATCGTATTCAGGAGATCCATATCAAAGTGATTCATATCCTGATTCAACTGATTGAAAAAGAGATGGTTAAGGCGTAGGGAAGGCTATTTTATTTGCCATTTTGAACCTGGGCAGTGCTCCGCGCTGTCCGTGTTCAAACTGGCTGCAACAATTACGCCTTCCCAGAATTAAGGCGTTTTTGGGGGTGAGTATGTGCGAACTGCTCGGTATGAGCGCCAATGTGCCGACCGATATCTGTTTTAGTTTTACCGGGCTTGTCCAGCGCGGTGGTGGAACCGGGCCGCATAAAGACGGCTGGGGCATCACTTTTTATGAGGGCAAGGGCTGTCGCACGTTCAAAGATCCGCAACCGAGTTTTAACTCCCCGATCGCGAAGCTGGTGCAGGACTATCCGATCAAGTCCCGCTCGGTAGTGGCGCATATTCGCCAGGCCAACCGTGGCGAAGTAGCGCTGGAAAATACCCATCCGTTTACCCGCGAGCTGTGGGGGCGCAACTGGACTTACGCACACAACGGTCAGTTGAGCGGCTATAAGTCGCTGGAGACCGGCAATTTTCGCCCGGTTGGCGAAACCGACAGTGAAAAAGCGTTCTGCTGGTTGCTGCATAAGCTTACGGAACGTTATCCGCGTACGCCGGGTAATATGACGGCGGTGTTTAAGTACATTGCCTCGCTGGCAACGCAACTGCGCGAGAAGGGCGTTTTCAATATGTTGTTATCGGACGGGCGCTACGTGATGGCGTTCTGCTCGACAAATCTGTTCTGGATCACCCGCCGTGCGCCGTTTGGCGTGGCGAAGCTGCTGGATCAGGACGTTGAGATTGATTTTCAGCGGGAAACCACACCAAACGATGTGGTTACCGTGATTGCCACCCAGCCGTTAACCGGCAACGAAACCTGGCAAAAGATTATGCCAGGCGAGTGGGCGTTATTTTGTCTGGGGGAGCGTGTAGTTTGACGCCAGCTGTGGCTGAACGGCGGTGTTCAGCGGCTTGTTGACGACATAGCGACCATCCACAACCGAGACAACCGGCGGCTGGTGGGTGGTGGCAAAATAGTCGTAACCCGGCTTCAGTTGTTTCCAGAAATCCGCATAGGTCGAATATTTGTGACGCAGCATATTGGCGTCGGTCATGCGGAACGGATAGATGCTCAACTGCACGTTCGGCTGCCCAAAGACCAGCGCGGCGGTCACAAACTGGAAGATCTCATCAATGTTCGAATCCGTCATGGCATAGCAGCCAATCGAGACGCAGGCGCCGTGGATCATCAGGTACTTGCCTTCGTAGCCGTGGGCGCGGTCATAGGTATTCGGAAAACCAATGTTGATCGCTTTGTAGAAGCGGCTGTCCGGCTTCAACTGATTACGCTGAATGGAGTAAAACCCTTCCGGGCTTTTAAAATCGCCCTGGCGCTGTTTCGGGCCCAGACCGCCGGAGTAATTGCAGATTTTATAACTGTCGAGCAGTTGGTATTGCTCGCCCATTTTGACGTAGAGATCAAGGGTGCGCTCTTCTTTGAAGATTTGGATATAAACCGGCGACCCCATTAACTGCTGCTTATATTCTTTGCTTACCGGCGTAATTGAACTGTTGCTGCCCATTAAGCCAGCGAACGAGACGCACGGGATCAGAAGCATCGCAATAAATAATGCGATTTTGCGCATACAACTTGTTTCCTTGATAAAGCGAATACCACATTGCCAGGACGGCAAAAGATGCCCAAAATTCAGACTAATCTGTTTCGGAGCGCCCACATTAGCATTACGGCATTTTTTCGCAAGCCAGAATAGAGTTCATCCTTCACGCTTCATCTTTTTTTGGCGATATTTCCACCATTGCGCAAATTGTGTTCTGTTTTGCGTTTCAAATACCTGGCCGTTTAGCTGGTGGTTATTATGAAACTAAAACGGCAGAAGTAACTATCAAATTACCCTCTTTTCGGCGGTTTTACGCACTGGCTTCTCATTTCAATGGAATGTGCTGTATACTTATCCAGTGTTCTGTGAGGGCGTACGCATGCGCAAAATCATACATGTCGATATGGATTGCTTTTTCGCTGCGGTCGAGATGCGCGATAACCCCGCCCTGCGCGACATCCCCCTTGCCATTGGCGGCAGCCGCGTTAAGCGTGGCGTTATCAGCACCGCCAATTATCCGGCGCGTAAATTTGGCGTGCGCAGCGCAATGCCCACGGCAATGGCGCTGAAACTTTGTCCTCACCTTACTCTGCTGCCCGGCCGTTTTGATGCTTATAAAGAAGCGTCAAATCAGATCCGCGAGATCTTTTCCCGCTACACGACGTTGATTGAACCGCTTTCGCTGGATGAAGCCTACCTGGATGTTACCGATAGCCCGCACTGCCACGGCTCAGCGACGCTGATGGCGCAGGAGATCCGCCAGACTATTTTTAATGAAACGCAGCTGACGGCTTCGGCGGGCGTGGCGCCGGTAAAGTTTCTCGCCAAAATTGCCTCCGATCTCAATAAACCCAACGGCCAGTACGTGATCACGCCAGCGGATGTTCCGCAATTTCTCCGCACGCTGCCGCTAAGCAAGATCCCGGGCGTCGGCAAAGTGTCGGCGGCAAAACTGGAAACGCTGGGGCTGCGCACCTGTGAAGACGTGCAGCGCAGCGATCTGGCGATGCTGCTTAAACGCTTTGGTAAATTTGGCCGTATTTTGTGGGAGCGCAGCCAGGGCATTGATGAGCGGGAAATCAGTAGCGAGCGGTTACGTAAATCCGTCGGTGTGGAGCGCACGTTGGCAGACGATATTCACCACTGGGAAGAGTGCGAAGCGATTATTGAGCATTTATACCCGGAGCTGGAGCGACGGCTGGCAAAAGTGAAGCCGGATCTGCTGATTGCCCGCCAGGGCGTAAAGCTGAAGTTTAATGACTTTCAGCTCACCACCCAGGAACATGTCTGGCCGCGCTTAAATAAAGAGGATCTGCTGGCAACGGCGCGGAAAACGTGGGATGAGCGTCGCGGCGGGCGCGGTGTGCGGCTGGTAGGGCTGCATGTGACGTTGCTGGATCCGCAACTGGAGCGGCAACTGGTGCTGGGGTTATAAGTGAATGTCCGCGCCGGGCGGCGCGGACAGCGGGCTTATTTCGCCGGAATAGCTTTCAGCAGCTCGGTCAGCAGCGTCCAGTAGTGGCCCACGCTTTCGATATGCACTTGCTCATCCGGAGAGTGCGGGCCGGTAATGGTTGGCCCAATGGAGACCATGTCCATGTTCGGGTACGGTTTTTTGAACAGACCGCACTCCAGACCTGCGTGGATCACCTGAATGTTCGGCGTTTTGTTGAACAAACGCTGATAAGTCTCACGCACCAGCGCCATGACCGGCGAATGCGCGTCTGGCTGCCAGCCCGGGTAGCCGCCTTTCGGCGCCGTTTTCGCGCCAGCCAGCGCGCCCAGCGATTCCAGCATGCTCACCACGTAATCTTTACCGCTATCGACCAGCGAACGGATCAGGCAGATGATTTCCGCGCTGTCGTCCTGCAGGGTAACTACGCCGACGTTCAGCGAGGTTTCAACCACGCCTTTTGCCACGTCAGAGTTACGAATGACGCCATTTGGCGTGGCGTTCAGCAGGCGAACAAACGTGTCGCGGGAAGCGGTGGTCAGCGCGGCTTTGTCGCTGCTTGCGCTTTCCAGCAGCACCACCAGGTTCTTCTCTTTCATCTCCAGCTCGTTTTTCAGGATTGCCTGGTACGTGCTGGCCAGCGTTTTGAGCTGCGCGGCGTTAGCGGCCGGAACAGCAACTACGGCAATCGCTTCGCGCGGGATCGCGTTGCGCAGGGTGCCGCCGGTAAAATCGAGCAGACGCAGATCCAGTTCCGCCGCGTGTCCAGCCAGGAAGCGCGCCAGCAGTTTGTTGGCGTTGCCCAGACCGACATGAATTTCCGCGCCGGAGTGGCCGCCTTTCAGGCCTTTCAGCGTCAGTTTGAAGGTTTCATAACCGGCCGGTACGGCTTCGCGGGTCAGAGGCAGGGTGGTGATAAAATCGATCCCGCCCGCGCAGCCCATGTAGATTTCACCCTCTTCTTCAGAGTCGGTATTAATCAGAATGTCTGCCTGCAACCAGTTGGCCTGCAAACCAAACGCGCCGTCCATACCCGCTTCTTCGGTCATGGTCAGCAGCACTTCCAGCGGGCCATGTTCTACGGTGGAATCGGCCAGCACGGCCAGCGCAGAGGCCATACCGATGCCGTTATCCGCGCCGAGCGTGGTGCCGCGCGCTTTAACCCATTCGCCATCGATATAAGGGCGAATCGGATCGGTGGTGAAGTCGTGAACGGTGTCGTTATTTTTCTGCGGCACCATGTCCAGGTGCGCCTGCAATACGACCGGCTTGCGATTTTCCATGCCGGCGGTGGCCGGTTTGCGGATCAGAATGTTACCTACCTGGTCGCGCTCTGCGTGGAGACCTTTTTCCTTCGCCCAGCCCATAATATGTTCGGCGAGTTGTTCTTCATGGTAGGACGGGTGCGGAATAGAACAGATTTTGGCAAAAATATCCCACAGCGGTTGTGGCGATAGTTGAGACAGTTCAGACACGATGAGTCTCCTTACAAAGAGCCTGCGAAACTTACCTTGCAGGTCACAGGGTTAAATAAACGGGCATCGCAAGAGCGCCTTGCGAGATGGCGTTGAGAATAACACTTTCTTGCCAGACTGCGAGCCTGTAAACGTGGAAAAAGCGCCGCTAATGCCGGGTAATACTGGTTTTTAGTGCCGCAGATCTCTATAATCTCGCGCAACCTATTTTCCCCTGGAATACTTTTAAGCCGTAAAACACGGGCTGGGACACTTCACATGAGCGAAAAATACGTCGTCACCTGGGACATGTTGCAGATTCACGCACGCAAACTGGCCGCCCGACTGATGCCTTCAGAACAATGGAAAGGCATTATCGCCGTAAGCCGCGGCGGTCTGGTACCGGGCGCATTACTGGCACGTGAGTTGGGCATTCGTCATGTTGATACCGTTTGCATCTCCAGCTATGACCACGATAACCAGCGCGAACTGACCGTGCTGAAACGTGCGGAAGGCGATGGTGAAGGCTTTATCGTGATTGACGATCTGGTCGACACCGGCGGTACTGCGGTAGCGATTCGTGAAATGTATCCGAAAGCGCACTTCGTCACCATCTTCGCCAAACCGGCAGGTCGCCCGCTGGTTGACGATTATGTTATTGATATCCCTCAGGATACCTGGATTGAACAGCCGTGGGATATGGGCGTGGTTTTCGTTCCGCCGATCAGCGGCCGCTAATCCCCCGCACGTTCTGCTAACGCCCGGTTCTACCGGGCGTTGTTCATTTTGTAGCACCTCAGGTTACAATAACCTCCAGTGATAGATACATGGAGGCTGCGCGCGATGACACAAGCCAATCTTAGTGAAACCCTGTTCAAACCCCGTTTCAAGCATCCGGAAACGTCAACGCTGGTACGTCGGTTCAACGCTGGCACGCAGCCGCAGATCTTATCAACGCTGGATGGTAAAAACGTCCCGCACTGGTATCGCATGCTTAACCGCTTAATGTGGATTTGGCGCGGTATTGATGCCCGTGAGATCCTCGAAGTGCAGTCGCGCATTGTGATAAGCCAGGCCGAGCACACCGATCCGGAACTGTACGATACGGTGGTGGGTTACCGCAGCGGTAACTGGATCTACGAATGGTCCACGCAGGCGATGCTCTGGCAGCAAAAGGCGATGCAGGAGCAGGAAGCGGTGCAGAGCGGTCGCCACTGGCTGCGTGCCTCCAGCCTATACAGCCTGGCGGCTTATCCGCACATCAAAGGCGATGTGCTGGCTGAGCAGGCGCAGGCGTTGGCGAATCGTGCCTATGAAGAGGCAGCGCAGCGCTTGCCTGGGGCGCTCAAAGAGATGCAGTTCAGCATTCCGGGCGGTTCGCCGGTGACCGGCTTTTTGCATATGCCGCCTGGCGACGGTCCTTTCCCTACGGTATTAATGTGCGGCGGGCTGGATGGCCTGCAAATCGATTACTACACCCTCTATGAGCGTTACTTCGCTCCGCAGGGGATGGCGATGTTGACGCTGGATATGCCTTCTGTCGGCTTTTCGTCGAAATGGAAATTAACCCAGGATTCGAGCCTGCTGCATCAGCACGTTTTGAAAGCGCTGCCGAATATTCCGTGGGTCGATCATACGCGGGTCGCGGCGTTTGGCTTCCGTTTTGGCGCAAACGTAGCGGTACGCCTGGCTTATCTGGAAGCACCGCGCCTGAAAGCGGTGGCGTGTCTGGGGCCGGTGGTGCATGCGCTGCTTAACGAGCCGTTACGCCAGGGGCGGGTGCCGGAAATGTATCTTGATGTGCTGGCCAGCCGTCTGGGGATGCATGATGCTTCCGATGAAGCGCTGCGCGTTGAGTTGAACCGTTACTCCCTGAAAACTCAGGGCCTGCTCGGACGGCGTTGCCCAACGCCGATGCTTTCCGGCTTCTGGCAAAACGATCCGTTCAGCCCGGAAGAGGAGTCACGTTTAATCAGTACGTCATCGAGTGCGGGCAAACTGTTGGAGATCCCCTTTAATCCGGTCTATCGCAATTTTGATAAGGCGCTGGAGCAAATCACCGGATGGATCAACCATCATTTCCGTTAATAGATTGATAAATTCTATTGATTTGGTAAAACAGTTGCTTCACAAAAGGAGATCGCAATGACGTTACCGAGTGGACATCCGAAAAGCAGACTGGTTAAAAAATTTACTGCGCTTGGGCCTTATATCCGCGAAGAGCAGTGCGAAGATAACCGCTTTTTCTTTGATTGCCTGGCTGTTTGCGTCAACGTAAAACCAGCGCCGGAGAAACGCGAGTTTTGGGGATGGTGGATGGAAATGGAAGCGCAGGAAAAACGTTTTACCTACCGTTATCAGTTTGGGCTGTTTGATAAAGAAGGGCACTGGAAGCCGACGGCAATTAAAGATCAGGAAGTGGTCGATCGCCTCGAACAGACGCTACGTGATTTCCACGAACGGGCGCGTACGATGCTGGCGTCCTTAGAGCTGAAGCTGGAACCTGCCGATAATTTCAAAGAGTCGTTGAAACTCCCCGCGTAAATCCCCCCTGAATAAAAAGGCCCGCTCGCCTTTCGCGTATCGGGCTTCTGGCACTGACCAGCTTGTAACCTGAAACAGGTTAAAGAAATGCCCTCAGTCGAGGGCATTAATATAACGAGGGTGTTACGGGTTCAAAAACTTAGAACTGGTAGGTCACGGCAACGGCTACGATATCGTCGCTGCTGATGCCCAGTTTGTTGTCATCTTTGATCTGGTTGATTTTGTAATCCACCATCGCAGAGATGTTTTTGTTGAAGTAGTAAGTTGCGCCAACGTCGATGTAGTTAACCAGATCTTCGTCGCCGATACCGTTTTCGATGTCTTTCCCTTTGGTCAGCACATAGCCCAGGGACGGACGCAGACCGAAGTCGAACTGGTACTGGATCACCGCTTCAAAATCCTGTGCTTTATTCGCAAAACCCTTGCTGGAAGAGATCGGCGTCATGTTGTAAGACACACCGTACATGGTGGCGATGTACAGGTTGTTCGCGTCGTATTTCACGCCAGTTGCCCACGCTTCTGCTTTCTCGCCGCGGCCCAGCGCCAGAGAGGTATTCTGTGCGTCAGTACGGTCAGAGTTGGCATAAGCGCCGATCAGCGTAACCGGGCTGCCGCTGAAATCGTACGCCAGAGAAGTACCCCAGCCGTCACCGTTCTGTTTGATGACGCTGCTGCGGCCGTTTTCGTTTTTACCCTGGTATTGCAGGGACATATCCAGACCGTCAACCAGACCGAAGAAGTCGGTGTTGCGGTAAGTCGCAACACCAGAGGTACGTTTGGTCATGAAGTTATCGGTACGAGCCAGACCGTCACCGCCGAATTCCGGGAACATATCGGTTACGGCAGCCACGTCGTACAGCACGCCCAGGTTACGACCGTAGTCGATAGAACCGAAGTCTTTCATTTTCAGGCCAGCAAACGCCAGACGGGTTTTCTGACCAGAGGTGGTTTCGTCGTTGTTACCGGCAAATTCGGCTTCCCAACGGCCATAACCGGTCAGTTGATCGTTGATCTGCGTTTCGCCTTTGAAACCGAAACGAACATAAGTTTTATCACCATCGTTGCTGGTATCGTCGCTGAAGTAGTGCATGGCTTTCACTTTGCCGTACACATCCAGCTTGTTGCCGTTCTTGTTATAAACTTCCGCTGCGTGAACGGATGCAGAAGCGACAACGCTCATTACCATTAATGCCAGAGTGCTCTTTTTCATTTTGATTCCTGATTTAACTAACGCGCTAATATTCGCTGGGCATATGCCCCGTGAAAAACAGGAAGGGTTTTATCGCTCTGAAATTAACTATTTATGACAAATTGAGAATAATTTTAAAAAGTTGTGTTTTAGTGTGTTTGCAATAAAAGCGTCAAAATTTACCGTTAGGCTTGCTGATCCCGCGCAACAAAAAAGTGGCCTGATTGCACTGACGGTTGGCAATCGCTGCGACTCCTGTTACAACGTCTGACGACTATCGATATTTCTTATTTTTTCTTAAAAACGGCAGAGAATCATGAGTGACAGCCAGACGCTGGTGGTAAAACTCGGCACCAGTGTTTTAACGGGCGGTTCCCGTCGCCTGAACCGCGCCCATATTGTGGAACTGGTGCGCCAGTGCGCGCAGCAGCACGCCGCCGGGCATCGTATTGTAATTGTGACTTCCGGGGCGATTGCCGCCGGGCGCGAACACCTGGGCTACCCGGAATTACCCGCCACTATCGCCTCGAAACAACTGCTGGCGGCGGTCGGGCAGAGCCGTTTGATTCAGTTATGGGAACAACTGTTTTCTATTTACGGTATTCACGTCGGGCAGATGTTGCTGACCCGCGCGGATATGGAAGACAGAGAGCGCTTCCTTAACGCTCGCGACACGCTGCGTGCGTTGCTTGATAACAATATCGTGCCGGTGATTAATGAGAATGACGCGGTCGCGACGGCGGAAATCAAAGTCGGCGACAACGATAACCTCTCTGCGCTGGCAGCGATTCTGGCCGGTGCGGATAAACTGCTGCTGCTGACCGATCAGCAGGGGCTGTTCACTGCCGATCCGCGTAACAACCCGGATGCGGAACTGATTAAAGATGTTTACGGTATTGATGATGCCCTGCGCGCGATTGCGGGCGACAGCGTTTCTGGTCTTGGCACTGGCGGAATGGGCACCAAATTACAGGCTGCCGATGTCGCCTGCCGCGCCGGGATCGACACCATTATCGCCGCAGGCAGCAAACCGGGGGTGATTGGCGATGTGATGGAGGGGATCTCCGTCGGAACGCGTTTCCATGCGCAAGCTTCGCCGCTGGAAAACCGCAAACGCTGGATCTTCGGCGCGCCGCCAGCGGGTGAGATAGCCGTTGATGAAGGCGCTACCGCCGCGATCCTCGAGCGTGGCAGTTCACTGTTGCCGAAAGGCATTAAAAGCGTGACAGGCAACTTCTCGCGTGGTGAAGTGATCCGCATCTGTAATTTGCAGGGGCGCGATATTGCCCATGGCGTTACCCGCTATAACAGCGATGCGTTGCGCCGTATTGCCGGGCACCACTCGCAGCAAATCGACGCCATTCTGGGCTATGAATATGGCCCTGTCGCCGTTCACCGCGACGACATGATTACCCGTTAAGGAGCAGAAGTATGCTGGAACAAATGGGCATTGCTGCGAAAGCAGCATCATACAAGCTGGCATTGCTCTCCAGCCGCGAGAAAAACCGCGTGCTGGAAAAAATCGCCGATTACCTGGAAGCGCAATCGCAAGAGATCCTGCTGGCGAACGAGCAGGATCTGCTGGAAGCTCGCCGCAACGGCCTGAGCGAAGCGATGCTCGACCGCCTGGCGCTGAACCCGACGCGCTTAAAAGGGATCGCCGACGATGTCCGTCAGGTTTGCAAACTGGCCGATCCGGTCGGCCAGGTGATCGACGGCGGTTTGCTGGACAGCGGCCTGCGCATTGAGCGCCGTCGCGTACCGCTGGGCGTTATCGGCGTGATTTATGAAGCGCGCCCGAACGTGACCGTTGATGTGGCTTCGCTGTGCCTGAAAACCGGTAACGCGGCCATCCTGCGCGGCGGCAAGGAAACCTGGCGCACCAATGCGGCCACGGTAAAAGTGATTCAGCAGGCGCTGGAAGAGTGCGGATTGCCTGCCGGTGCGGTACAGGCGATTGAAAGCCCGGAGCGCGAACTGGTCAATCAAATGCTGCGCATGGATAAATACATCGACATGCTGATTCCGCGCGGCGGTGCGGGTCTGCACAAGCTGTGCCGCGAGCAGTCAACCATCCCGGTGATCACCGGCGGTATTGGCGTCTGTCATATCGTGGTGGATGAGTCTGCTGAGATCGAACCGGCGCTGAAGGTGATCGTCAACGCCAAAACGCAGCGCCCAAGCACCTGCAACACCGTTGAAACCCTGCTGGTGCATCAGGATATTGCAGCGACTTTCCTGCCTGCGCTGAGCAAACAGATGGCGGAAAGCGGCGTTACGCTCCACGCCGATGAACAGGCGCTGGCGCTGCTGAAAAGCGGCCCGGCAAAAGTGGAAGCGGTGAAAGCGGAGCAGTACGACGACGAGTTTTTGTCGCTGGATCTGAATGTGAAAATCGTGCCCGATCTGGATGCGGCTATCGATCATATTCGCCAGCATGGCACGCAGCACTCTGATGCGATCCTGACCCGTACGCTGCGCAATGCGGACCGCTTTATCAATGAAGTGGACTCTTCGGCGGTGTATGTGAACGCCTCCACGCGCTTTACCGATGGCGGCCAGTTTGGCCTTGGCGCGGAAGTGGCTGTCAGCACGCAGAAACTGCACGCGCGCGGCCCGATGGGCTTAGAAGCGCTGACCACCTATAAGTGGATTGGTTTTGGCGACAATACCGTTCGCGCATAAATAAAACGGGCGGTGCATCCTCTGATGTACCGCCCGTTTGTTATTCTTCGGCTCTGATTCTTGCCGCGCCTGCAAATTCCTCTCGCAAATAACCTCAACGACAGGCCTGTTTACAGGCGCGAAGCCTTACATTTTATAGCGCCGGATGGCATCCATAAGCTCGTTTGCCTGCTGCAACAACCCTGAAGCTGTGCCTTTGGACTCTTCCGTCAGTTGCACGTTGCGCTGCACGGTAGTTTCGAGCTGCGTTACGGCCTTGCTGATTTCATTGATGCCTTTGGTTTGTTCCTCTGTCGCCAGGCTGATTTCAGCAATCATGGTGGTGACCGAGGAGACGCTACCGACGATTTTTTGCATTGTCATACTGGTATTATCAACCTGCTGCACGCCGGAGGCGACGCTGCTTACCGTGGTGTCGATGAGATTGCTGATCTCCTTCGCCGCCTCTGCGCTACGGCTGGCCAACTGCCGTACTTCATTGGCGACAACGGCAAATCCACGCCCCTGTTCGCCAGCGCGCGCCGCTTCTACCGAGGCGTTGAGCGCCAGGATGTTTGTCTGGAAAGCGATGCCGTTGATAACGCTGGTGATCACGCTAATTTGTGACGATGCGGCTTCAATCTCTTTCATTGTCTTAATGAGATAATGAACAGAATCAATACCTTGCTGCGCATCACTTGCCGCGTCAACGGCAGCCGTATTCGCCTCACGGGAGGTAGCCGACGAGTGGGCTACGTTGGCAGAGATCTCCTCAAGCGATACTGACGTCTGTTGCAGGCTGGCGGCAGACTCTTCCGTGCGCAGAGCCAAATCATCGTTTCGTGATGACATTTCTATCGCCGCGGTGCGTACCTGCCCGCTGTTGTTGCGGATGCTGGTCATCGCTTCGACCAGTTTGTCGGTGAAGCCGTTGAAGGCTATGGCGATTTGTGCGATTTCATCTTTGCCGTGTACCGGTAAACGCTGCGTCAGATCGCCTTTATCGGAAGAGAAGAATTCGTCCATCGCTTCACGGATCTTAATCAGAGGCGCAACGCTCTTCTGCGTAATGTAGCCGACGGTCAGCACAGATAAACAGATCAGAACAAGCAGCGAAATGGCTGATATTTGCAGTAAGGTATTCATCCCGCTTCTGACTTCATTTTTATCAATCGCTACAACGATATACCACGCTGTGCCTTTGATCGGGCGAGCCAGCAGATAGGCATCTGCCCCGGAAACGCTTGCTTCAACTGGCGTAGCGGAAGTGAGTAGCTGAGATAAATTAAGGTCCGGGCTGACAGAACCCAGCTGCTTCATGGTGAGATCATCATTGGGGTGCGCAATGATTTGCCCTTGCGAATCGATAAGCATGCCAAAACTGTGTGGCGTTGGATGTATCGCCCGGACGTTTTTAATAATTTCATCCATCGCGATATCGCCTTCGATTACCGCTTGCAACGCGTTATTGTTGAAAGCTGGCGTGGCAATAGTCATCGTCAAACGACGGGAAGAGATATCCTGGTAAGGCTCAGTAATGATGGTTGTTCTGGCATTATTAGCCTCGATATACCACGGCCGACTGGTAGGATCATATCCTTCAGGAATACCTGAAGGGTCGGAAGATAAAACATGCTTGTCAGTAAATGCAATGTCAACGTTTAAGAAGTTTCCGGCTGCGGCGGCTTGCTTAAGCAGCGCTACCGGGTCCGGATGATTAACGTAAGGTGTGAGATTTGCTATTTGCGCTATTCGCGTGGTGACCCACTGTTCTATTGTTGTTGTGTTACTTTCCGCTAAGGAAGTCAGGGTTGAGTTGATCGACTTTGTCGTCGCATTATTACTGATAAAATAGTTAATTGCGGTGTTCAGAGAAAGTGATAGCACCAGGATTGCGACCACAATAAATAATATTCGATTCCGAAAAGATGAGAGCATAAAGCGTCCTTGTGTCTCGAGGAATACAACTAAGCGTAATGGGGTAATAACTTATATATAATACTTTACTCAATCAGCAAGGGAAGCCTTCATATAGGTTGAATACAGCGCTTTTATGTGGCTAATCATGCTGATGAATAAAAAAGAAGTGTGGAAATAAGGACATATCGCGCCAACATATTTAAATGTTTTATAGGATTCTACTTAATATATGGGAATGTAGTGAATTAAGAGAATTATCTATAATTAAATAACAGCCTTAAATGAAATAATGCTTATAATAGATGAGTAATATTTATAATAAATTCACGAATAATTTGTGTAAATTATATAAACACATCTGTTCATACTTTTAGCCCGTTTGGCCCGGTTAAAATATGGCCGCGGTGACGGCACACAGAAACGGTGCGACTGCTGGAAATGCCAGCAGTCTACCTGCGACAGCACGCTCCACCGCGCAGAAATGAAGCAGGGTGGTGCAAAAGTAGCCGTTTGATTCCCAAGGGCATTGACGCATCACTCGCTTAGTTTTAACCTTCTACTCCGTGATTCACGTTCGTGAACGCATCGCAGGGCCGATATAGCTCAGTTGGTAGAGCAGCGCATTCGTAATGCGAAGGTCGTAGGTTCGACTCCTATTATCGGCACCACCTCAAACGCTTCACAAGCTTACTGAAATCGACTCAAAGCCCGGATGCTGCGGTTTTCAGCACTTATCTTATTTACTGTTATCAACTGGCCCCAACCGCAATCAGGTTACAAATGGGGGCATTCTGTATTCGGTTTTGGCTGATGGTGCTGGTTTGTATCTTGAGATTGTTCCTTTGGCTCCAGACCGTAGCGCTCGAATGACATGCGACCAAAGCCGGGGTTGCATAGTCAGAAGGATATGCATCTGACATTCTGCAGACCTTCAATAAAGATATTTTCTCCTATAAAGGCCAA
The DNA here is from genome assembly GCA_900109485.1 of Kosakonia sacchari. Taxonomy (GTDB): domain Bacteria; phylum Pseudomonadota; class Gammaproteobacteria; order Enterobacterales; family Enterobacteriaceae; genus Kosakonia; species Kosakonia sacchari_B. The sequence continues at coordinate 79,551 of FOAY01000007.1, forward strand.
CAACCCGTTAAACGAGATTAAGCCCCTGTCCCATACTGATGTTATATAAAGCTCTGCAGGTAATTCTCGGGCTCGTTTGATTAATGCAGAGATCACTGCCGTCGTCTTGTTGTCACTGCCTTTTTGCCAGCATAACAAAACGGGAATGGCCTTCTGAGAATGTAATAATGCAGGCGTTTTTGGAGCCCTGGATCAGATCGCATTCTCAGTGAGCAGGTATGGTTCTGTCTGCAACACTAGATGGTCTTTCGTTGATGGGCATTGCACAGGGAATTGCGCCTAATCTTTTCTAAGTAATCACGTACTGCCTGCGGCACTGCAGCAGTTCTTATCGACCCGTTGAATCCACAGCCAGAAGCAGAACTTCTGCTTTTGGCAGAAGGTCTGTTCAACTTTCTGAAGTAGCGAATATCTTTCAAATGAGTTATTGCTGGAAAAATATTGCCTCGTTGGGTTGTGCCGGTCAGCTATTGCAATAAAAACTGTTAAAAAAGCGTTTCGCTAATTTCAATTTCATCAACCCGAACTATATCTGTCATAGTGAATCCATGCATGTCTTCGCTAAAATCCTGACTTTGCATATATTGGCGATTTAAAAGGTTAACATCACACTCTTCAGGGAACGTGACCACAGCGATAACCTGATTAGCTTGCTCATTACCACCCAGATATACACTGTTAATGAAGATCCCAAACTTCGGTAAGCTCACCATATGCTTTGGCCAACAACTGCGGAAATATTTTTCTGCGCTTTCTTTATCTTTTAATGTATAGATTCTTAATTGTTTCATTGCGCGTCACCTTCTGATTCGGGAATAGTTAAAAAACATAACTAACTTACAAAAAGCGATAAGAACATTTTATACAAAAAAACACATGTTACGCTTTTTCTGGTAACCATTGATGAATGATTAATAATTTCTCTTATGCCCGCTATTCACGATGGATCGACGTGCGCGCGATTTCACTTCCATCATCAACATCGGGTTTAAGGGTGATACACGCTGCGGCAAGCCAGAAAAAGATCTCAATACTATCAGGCAAAGCGAAAATCTATTGATGAGCCTGTCCACAGGGCGTGGTTTTGAGTGAGAAATAAAAACCGGCCAGGAGGCCGGTAAAGGAGATGTCCAGTCTGTACCGCCATGACAAAGCTCGCGATCAGGGGGCTGGGATCGCGAGACTGTAGCCGTTATAGGGCTACTTTTTCCCCAGGCTGGCGTCAAATTGTTTCCAGCTCTCTGTCATATCCACCACGGTTTTCGATTTTCGCGCTTCGTCGATTTTAATCGCGGTGAGTCCGGCTTCCAGCGCGTCCACCACCGTTACTTTAAGCGGCGTTCCCTGTTTAATGTGTTTCACAATCTCTTCGGCCATCAGCGCATCGGCCCCATAGTGACCATCGTAAGCGTTGCCGCTGTAGGTGGTGTCCACTTCACGCTCACCGGTACGGGCGTTGTGCACGCGGAAATAGTTACGCACAAAGTCACCTTCCGCCATGCCGTCGGTGCCCATTACACAGAAACGACGGAACTCATCCGGCACGTTGAGGTTGGCGTGAAAGGCCAGGGTGGCGCCACCGGCGTATTCGATGATGGCTGTCTGGTAATCGACGATATCGGCGTCGCTATCAAACACCGCGTCGGTACTTGACCAGCCGCTCGGTTTGACGTGATACACCTCGGAATCAGGGGTGACGGCACCCTGCGGCGCGTGTTGCGGGGTAAAGGATTTACGGCCACCAAAGCTGGCGACGCGCACCGGACGCTCACCCATCAAGCCCTGATAAAGATCGATATCGTGGCAGCATTTTTCCAGAATGTACGGACCGGCGTATTTCTCCAGCCGACGCCAGTCGCGCTGGAAGAAGGCGCCATGGTATGGCTTGATATGTTCGGTGGCTTCGATGGAAGTGATCTCTCCGAGGCGTTTATCATCACGCGCCATCAACAGGTCGTGGTACAGCGGCGAGTAGCGCAGCACCAGACCGACCAGAATACGCTCGTGACCATACTGCTGCACCAGCCGCGCCATCGACATCGTCTGTTCTTCATTGATGACCACCGGCTTCTCGGTGAAGACGGTATAACCCGCTGCCAGTCCCTGACGAATATGCTCAAGATGCATAAAGTTCGGTGAGCCGATCAACAGCAGATCAAAACCACCATGGCTCAACAGTGCGTCGATGCTGTCGAATGCCTTGCCAGGATCGATGCCGAAGGTGTGAAGATTGGGTAAACCCGCCGGAGCCGGATCGACATAACCCACTACTGAGAACTCTGTATCGGCTTTGCTGAACTCTTTCACCACATGGGAAAGACGAAAGCCAAGACCAATAATGCCCACTTTCATGTTATACCCCTGAAGCCCGTTGCCTGTTCGCTGCCCGACCCATCAGGCTGCTGATAATCTGACCGCTAACTTATTACGGCAGAAAAACTAATGTCAATGAATATCCTGGGTGCAAAAAACGAAAATTATATTATTTATATGATTTTAATCATTTTTATTTGGTGTTGTATCTTCCATATTTATTTGTTATTGCGATTTAAGTTTTTTTACCCTATCTTTCGCTCATCTATAAAGGGTCATTCCGAGCGGTGCAGGGCAGGAGGAAGCGCGTGCAGTCACTGATGCTGGGTATTGATGGTGGTGGTACGCGCTGTCGTGGACGTCTCACCGACGCTCAGGGGCAGTTGCTGGCGGAAGCGCGCGGCGGGCCAGCCAATGTCTGGTCGCACTTTGAAGCGGCGATTGACGCTATCGATCGGGTGATTGACGATCTTTTCACTCAGGCGGCATTACCGGCAGCGGCGCGGGCACAAACCGTGCTGGTGGCGGGTCTCGCCGGGGCGAATGTCGCCTCGGTCAAAGCACGTCTGGAGAGCTGGCAGCCGGTCTGCCAGTCGCGCTATGTTTTTACCGATGTCGAAACGGCTTGCGCCGGGGCGCATAATGGCGCGCCAGGGGCGGTATTTATCACCGGAACCGGCAGCCAGGGCGCGGCGTGGGATGGCACGCAGTTTACCCTGCTCGGCGGCTGGGGATTTGCCCTTTCCGATGCGGGTTCAGGCGCGGTGCTGGGGCAGCGTGCGCTGCGGCTGGCGCTACTGGCCCATGAAGGCATTGTGCCGTCCTCGGCGCTGACGCAACGCATCATGGCGCATTACCACGACAGCCCGGAACAGATGCTAATCTGGTCACGTCAGGCGACGCCAGCCGACTGGGGGCGGATAGTGCCGGACGTTTTCGCCGCTGCGCAGGCGGGTGATGTGCATGGCGTCGCGCTGGTTCAGCAAACCGCTGCGGATATCGCACAGATGATACAGCCGCTACTGGCGCGCAGCCACGGTAAGCTGGCGTTGATGGGGGGCCTGGCCGCGCCGATCCAGCCGTGGCTTGCGGCGGATATCGCGGCACTACTGGTGCCACCACAGGGCGATGCGCTGAGCGGTGCGCTACGGCTTGCCAGCCAGTTCAGTGTGAACCAACCCGCATAACCTTTTCATTCTGCTGATAAAGAGAACCATGATTGCTCCGAACGTAACTGCCCGTATTCTGCGGTTGATTGTCGAAAATGCGCCGATCAGCCAGTCCGATCTCAAGGTGCGCAGCGGCCTGAGTATGTCAACGGTCTCGCAGGCCACTAATCGCCTGCTGACCGGGGGCATCGTACAGGAGCTGGGGCTGCGGCGTGTCTCGATGGGGCGTCCCAAAACCCTGCTCGGTCTTAATCCCGACCACGCCAGCGTGATCGGCATCCAGCTCAATGCGGAACGTAACCTGATTGTGCTGACCGACCTGGGCGGCAATATCATCGGCGAGCAGCAAATGCCTTCCGGGGCCATGACACCGAAACAGCTGGGTGATGCGCTGGCGAAGTTTCTGCGCGGCGTAGAGAACAGAAAGGTGGGCGCCATTGGCCTGGCGCTGTCTGGTCTGGTGGATGCCAGTAATGGCTATTGCGTGCGTTCACGCGTGCTGGACTGGGATAACGTTCCTATTGCCCGGCTACTGGAGGAGCGCTTCTCGCTGCCGGTATTTATCGAAAATGACGCCAACGCTTTAGCAATGGCGGCACTGGTATTTGGCCAGCTCGGTCATGCGCAATCGGCGATTATCGCCACCTTTGGTAAAGGGATTGGCGCAGGTATTCTGCTCGATCGCCAGCTCTATCGCGGTCGTCATGGTAAAGCGGGTGAGATTGGCAATGCCCTGCTGGGTGATGGCTCCGAGCGCCTGCTGGAAGATGTCGCCTCATCGCAGGCGATTTTGCAACGGGTGGCCGCCACGCTGAAAGATGAGGTGCCACAGGCGCTGCGCGACCTGGATATGCGCCCGACGCAGGAGGTGCTGAGCGCGCTGGCGGAAGCCGGGCATCAGTTGGGCATGTCGTTGGCAAACCTGTCGATTGCCTATGATCCCGACGTGGTCTACCTGGCGATGGAGCCACAAATGGCGTCGCGCATTTTGCTGGATAATATCACCCAGAGTTTCCAGACCTATCGCCTGAAACTGACGCCGCATATGACGCCGTTGCAGTTTATTACCGAGTCAAACCGGATGTGGGCGCAGGGCGCGGCGGGTTTTGCGGTGAATAAATTGCTGGATTTGCTGGCCGCACAGGCGGATGAAGAGATCGCGTCGTAAAAATTTGCGATTAATCGCGTTTTTTGGCATTGCGCGGGTTTCGCTCGCTTCAAGCTAAGGCAGTTGCAGGCCGCGATTGCCAGGATCCGCGTATGGCTGCACCCGCTATTACAACCATAAACGTATCAATCTGAAACCAACCTGAGTCCGGTTGAATATCGAACTCAGGCTGGTTTGTACGGCGGGACAGAAATTCCGTCGCATCTGACGGGGGCAAGCCCCCATGGCGCTAAACCGCGGCTATTGCGCGCGCAGCACCTTCACCGCAACCGCATTCCCCCTTCATCAAACAACAAACAACTCCCCGCATCCAGTTGATAACGCACCGGCTCACCCATCTCATGGCTTGCCACATTACGCTCCTCAATCACCAGCAGCCGCTCCAGGCCTACATCCAGATAAAGATAATTGGTGTGGCCCAGCATCTCACTGAACGACAGCGGTGCGCTAAAGCTCAACGGCGCGCTGGCTGAGCTGGCAGGCTGAAAATGTTCGGGACGCACGCCCAGCGTCACTTTCTGCCCTTCATGGCAGGCAGCATCAATCTTCATGGTTAACGCGTGAAGGCCGAGAGAAGGCACGCGCAGTTGCACTTCGCCAGGAGCGATGGCGGCCACTTCTGCGGGTAAGAAATTCATCTTCGGCGAACCAATAAACCCGGCGACAAACAGGTTGTCCGGGTCGTGATACAACTCCAGCGGCGCACCGACCTGTTCAATACGGCCCTGACGCAGCACCACAATACGGTCGGCCAGCGTCATTGCTTCCAGCTGATCATGAGTGACGTAAATCATGGTGTTACCCAATGAGGCGTGCAGCCGGGCGATTTCGATACGCATCTGCAAACGTAACTCGGCATCCAGATTCGACAGGGGTTCATCAAACAGGAAAATGCGCGGATGGCGAATAATGGCGCGCCCAATCGCCACGCGCTGACGCTGCCCGCCTGACAAAGCACGCGGCAGGCGATCGAGCAGCTCGGTCAGATGCAGGCGCTCCGCAGTCTGCGCAATCGCCTGTGCGATCTCGGTTTTCGGACGCTTCATCACTTCCAGCGGATAAGCAAGATTGCCGCGCACCGTCATATTCGGGTAAAGCGCGTAAGACTGAAACACCATGGCGATACCGCGCTCGGTCGCTGGCTGGTGGGTCATGTCCGCGCCCTCAATCAGCAGCTTGCCATCGCTGATCTCCTCCAGCCCGGCAATCATGCGTAACAGCGTCGATTTTCCGCAGCCCGAGGGGCCAACAAACACCACAAATTCACCGCTATTGATAGTGAGATCGATACCGTGAATCACGTTCACTTGCTCGTAAGACTTCTTAACGCTTTGCAGATGCAGGCTGGTCATACTGTGTCTCGCTTAAAGTAACTGGCCCATATAAATGGCGTTGCTGCGCACGATGGGCGTGAAGCCAAGGCGCTGATAAAAACCGCAAACCTGCTCGTTTTGCAGGCTGACGCCGAGGTGCACGCCAGGCACACCCGCCTGGCGCAGCAGCGCCAGCAGTTGCTCAATCAGTTTGCGCCCCCAGCCACCCTGCTGAGCCGGTGGCAGCAGATTGATATGCAGGTGCGCTGGCCACTGGCTTACCAACAGATCGGCGGCGGCTTCCGGCTGGAAGATGGCATCCAGAACTTTGCTGTCGAGCGGGGCGCTGGCCGGATAGCCACGATATTGCGCCTGCAACATCGGCCACCACTGCTGGCTCAGCAGCGTTTCGAAGGCACGGGTATCTGGTACGGCCACCGCATAGCCGACGACCTCTCCCTGCTGTTCCAGCGCCAGCGCGAAATCCGGCGCAAAACGTGCGTAAGGAATCACAAAGCGCAGGCCGGGCAGGGCGGGGTCAGAATAGAGCGCTGTCGCGTCTTTTCCGGCATTGGCGGTTTCTAAACAAATACGCGAGAGCGCGGGAAGATCCGCTTCGGTAGCGTGACGAATAACAGCTTCAGCCGTCATGGTGGAGCCTCTGTGGTCAGGAAATGGACAGTTTTTACGGTAATGAAAGCGTACTTAGTTTTCAAGATGTAATAATTACCTCATCCCGCAAAGCAATCGCTAAACATAATCGCAGCGCATGACCATCAACACGACAATGCGGCAATGATGCAGCGGCAAGCCTTTAATCCGTGGGCTTTTTAACATTAACCCGTGAGCGATATTCATAACTATACGATTTTCATATGCTCTATCAGTAAGTTAATGAACTTTAAAAACGCGAGTGAATTATGCTGAGCTTACGTAAAGCGTGACCGGTTGCATCGGCGTTCTGGCTAATTAAGCAGCATTCCCTGCTGATTACCCCACTTTTCTTCTCACTTTTCGCACTGCATCACAGAGCAAAAATTACTCGTCGCACAGGTTTGACTTTATTTTGTTCATAAAGTAAGTATGGATATGAGCGTTATTTCTGCTGAATCAGCCTGCGGGAACTGCGGGTGCCGAGATGAAGGGATGCCAGTCATCTGTTGGAGAAACCGAGCATTATGTGTGATTCAACCGTACGTTCGCAGTACTTCTGTAGCCCTCTTCGCACCCTGTCTCGTCTGGTTTCCGCGGGGGTGCTGCTCGGCGCAGCGATGACCTCGGCCCAGGCGGTGACCCTGAATGAGTGGGACATTTATAACTATCCGCAGCAGACAGAAGCGGTGGATGAAGCGATCAAAGTGTTTCAGCAACAGAATCCTGGCATTGTCATCCAGCGCTCTGTGCACTCCTTTGAAGATACCCGCATCCCGCTCAAACTGGCGCTGACAGCGGGTGATGGCCCGCAGATCGCCCAGGTTAACCAGGGCGGTGGCGACATGGGTTCTCTGGTGAAAGACAAGCTGCTTTGGCCGCTGGATGATTACGCCAAAACCTACGGCTGGACAACGCGCTTCCCGGATTCAATCCTGAAGCGTAACCGCTGGTCCGATAATCAGGACTTCGGCAGCGGCAAACTGTATGGCGTCGCCAGCCTCGGTGAAATGGTTGGCCTGTATTACAACAAAGCGTTGCTGGATAAAGCCGGTGTCGCCGTGCCAAAAACTCTCGCTGAGCTGGAACAGGCGATGGAAAAACTGAAAACGCAGGGCACCCCGCCAATGATGCTGGGGTTGCTGGATGGCAACATGGGCCAGCAACTGCTTAGTACCCTCTGGGAAGCGCAGATCGAAAGCAGTGACCGTAAAAAACTCGATGACCTGATTTACGATGTGGGCGGTACCTTTAAAGATGACAAGCTGGTGAAGGCCGCCAACATGATGAAAAGCTGGAACGACAAAGGCTATTTCTTCACGGGCTACCAGGGGATTGGCCATGACGATGCCGCCACTCTGTTCCAGAACGGGCAGGCCGCCTTCCTGGTGAGCGGTACCTGGTATCTGGGGCAGTTCAAAGACAATAAAGATATTCATTTTGCTGCGATGCCGATGGGCGCGGGCGTACAGCACGCGCTGATGGTGGGGGGGACTGACCTGGCGTACTCCATCACCAGCACGGCGAAAACCAAAGAGCAGCAGGATGCCGCCGCAAAGTTCATCGACTATATCGTGTCGGATGAGATGGCGAACCGCTGGCTGAAAGTGGGCTTTCTGCCCGCCAGCGCCAGCAAAAATGCGCAAATCCCGGCTGATAACCCGTTGCTGGCCGAGACCTACCAGGTCTGGGTAACGCTGAACCAGCATGATGGCCTCGGCCATTACGTGGACTGGGCGACCCCGACCATGAACGCCGAACTGAATCAGAACGTGCAGCAACTACTGGCCGGACGGCAAACCGCCGACCAGATGGTCGCCAGGTTCGATGACAACTATCAAAGCTACCTGAAAACCCTGAAGCACTGATAATTCCGGCCCGGCAGTGATGCCGGGCCGCTGACAGGCCCGCAAGCGAGTACGGTTATGTTGAACAAATCTGCCTGGCGCAATGCGCTCTATCTCCTGCCCGCGGTGCTGGTGTACGCGGTTTTTCTGCTGGTGCCGTTGCTGGCGTCGCTGGGGATCAGTTTTACCGACTGGGATGGCACTTCCATGCCAGTCTTCAGCGGCATCAGTAACTACATGCGCATGTTCAGCGATCCGGTGTTCTGGGTGGCGCTGGGCAATAACGCATTGCTGATGTTGTTCTATACGCTATTGCCGATTGGTGTTGGCTTGCTGCTGTGCAGCTTCCTGTATGAAACGCGCAATAATAAAGAGCGTAGCCTGCTGCGCATCTTCTTCTTCCTGCCTTATATCATGCCGATGGCAGTTCTTGGCGTGGTGTGGCGCTGGTTGTACAACCCGGCATTTGGCCCGATCGACCAGTTTTTGCGGGCGATTGGCCTGCCGCAGTTGGCGCTGTCATGGCTGGGGGATTTCAACTGGGCATTGCCTGCCGTGGGCCTGGTGGCGACCTGGTATTTCTTTGGTTTTTGTCTGGTGTTGTTTATGGCGGGATTGCAGCGTATGGATCCCTCGTTGCTGGAGGCGGCCGATCTGGATGGTTCCTCGCGGCGGCAGAAATTTATGCGTATCACGTTGCCGTCACTGCGCCCCGAGTTACGTATCGCGCTGCTGCTGACGGTGATCGCCAGCCTGAAAGCCTTCGATCTGGTCTATGTGATGACGCAGGGCGGGCCGGGCACCTCGACTATGGTCACCAATCTCTTTATGTATAAGCAGGGCTTTGACCTGCACTACTTCGGCTATGCCTCGGCCGTTGCGGTATTCAGTATGATGATTGTGTTGTTGATCAACGCGTTAATCCACTTTGCTATTCGGGAGCGTCACTGATGCGTAGCACGCCAGCCGTTTTTCGCGCGCTTATCTGGATCGTGGCGCTGATGACCATCATGCCGTTCCTGATGGCACTGATGACCTCATTCAAAACCCAGATGGAGCTGTTCCAGGGCGTCTTTACCTTGCCTGCGTCGCTCAACTTTAAAAACTACGTCACTGCCTGGCAGCAGGGCCATTTCAATGTTTACTTTATGAACTCGGTGCTGGTGGTGATCCCGGTGGTGATTTGCAGCATTCTGCTCGGCATTCTGGCCGGTTTTGGCTTTGCGTGGCTGAAGATCCCCGGCAAAAAGGTCGTGGCAGCGTTGCTTGGCCTTGGCATGGTGCTGCCGAGCGAAGCTTTTATTATCCCGCTATACCACGAGCTGCGCTGGATGGGGCTGACCAACACTTACCTGGCTCTGATCCTGCCGCAGATTGCCCTGTCGCTACCGTTTACCACGCTGATGATCGCTACCGCACTGCAACAGGTGCCGCGCGAGTTGGTGGAAGCTTCGGTGATGGACGGCGCATCACGGCGCAAAATTCTGTGGGGCCTTCTGGTGCCCGCCATCTGGCCAACGTTATCGACGCTGGCGCTGCTGCTGTTTATCTGGACCTGGAACGAGTTTCTGATCCCGCTGATTCTGGTGAACAAAGATGAGCTACGTACCCTGCCGATCGGCATGATGTTTTTCCAGAATAAAAACACCATTGATATCCCGGTGCTGATGGCGGGGGCGATGATCGTCATACTGCCTCTGGTGGCGGTGTTCCTGGTATTTCAGCGTAAATTTATCAGTGGCGTAACCGAAGGCGCGGTGAAATAAGCACCTGCGGTGGTACAGAAACGTCAGATATAAAAAAATGTTGAGGATGAGAACCGCCGTCTCAAACAGATGCTTGCTGATTTCAGTCTTGAAAACCGGGCACTGAAAGGCGTTATCGAAAAAAGCGCTGAAGCCAGTCTTTACGCGCGAGCGGGTAACGCATCAGGTATCGATATTCTAAAACAGATCTATTTACACGCGGTGCGCTTAAGAAATATCGCCGGTCGATGAGGTCGCATCCGGCGCGCAGCGTTTCAGTTCATCCCGCTATATTGCCCTTCATCCCCGCTTATTGCCGTTCGTCGCATGCTGTAGTTTTTGCTGGCGACACTCCTTAGATTGGGTGCCATTAATTCATGCATCTACAAGGGGAATGGCTATGTTGTCATTTTCTAACATTAAAAAAGACTACAGGCTGGGGTCGCAAACGGTACAGGCATTAGGTGGCGTGAATGGCGAAATCCACCCCGGAGAAATGGTGGCACTGTGCGGTCCATCGGGTTCAGGAAAAAGTACCCTGCTGAATATCCTGGGTATGCTTGATATGAACTATCAGGGAAGTGCATTTATTGATGGCACACCTTTTCCCCGCAAAGTTAAAGAAGCCACCGCATTACGCCGAAGCAGTCTGGGTTTTGTTTTTCAGCGTTTCAATTTAATCCCGGTCATGACCGCTATCGAAAATGTCGCCTATCCCTTAACGCTGAATAAATTCAGTACAAAAGTAAAAAAAGAAAAAGCGGAACAAATGCTGGCGAAAGTCGGGCTGGAAGATTTTCTGCAATATCGTCCGGAGCGTTTGTCCGGCGGCCAGCAACAGCGTGTAGCGATTGCAAGAGCGTTAGTACATCAACCCCGGTTAGTGATTGCCGATGAGCCGACAGCCAGTCTGGATAGCCATTCAGCCAACACGATTATTCAGATCATGAAAACGCTCGGTCACGAAATGGGCACTACGTTCGTGATCGCGACGCATGATCCGCGAATGGCAAGCCAATGCGACAGACATATTAATCTGGTTGATGGGCTTATCTCCTCTGAGGAGATTCAATGGAACGCCTGATGCCAATAAGTATTAAAAGCGCATGGCTCAACCTGCAACGTAATAGCCGGAGATCGACGCTGTCAATTCTGATTATCGCCGTGGTGGTCTTTGCATTATGTTGTACTGGCGGCTTTGGCCTGTATACCTATCAATCGCTCATGAAGGAGACGGCGATGAGCATAGGTCATATCACGCTGAGTCAGCCGAACTATTTTGAGCAGGAAGAAGAAATACCGCTGGATAATGGCTTATCTGACTATTCCATCATCGGTAAAACACTGGTTTCAATTCCGGGAATTCATGCCATTCTGCCGCGCATTGAATTTAATGGTTTAATCAGCAACGGACGAAAATCGACAATTTATATGGGGACCGGAATCGATCCTCAGGAATTTGCTATTAAAGGTGAATTTCTGGCGGTGAAATCCGGCAAGCCGTTATCTCCCCAGCGTGACGATTCGGCGGCAAAAGACGATCCTGAGGTGATGCTGGGCGCGAACCTCGCGCAAAACCTGAAAGTGACCGTTGGCGACGTTGTGACACTGCTATCAACCACCACGGACGGTGTGCTTAATGCTATGGATTTTAAAGTACAGAGCATTTTTTCGAGCGGCGTTCCGGAGCTGGATAAACGGCAGCTTTATATCAATATTGCTGCCGCGCAGGCGCTGCTCGCCACGCATAAAGTCAGTACGCTGTCGGTCTATTTATTTGAAACACCACAAACCCCGGCGGTACAAAAACAGATCGATGCAAAACTTAGTACCTTAAAACTGGCAGAGCCGGTGATCACGACACCGTGGCAAAAATTAGCTGTCTTTTATGATGGCGTTAAAAATTTATATAACCGCATTTTCGCCATTATGGGTGGCGTAATGGCCCTGGTGGTCTTTGCCGCGCTATTTAACTCTATGACCATGTCGGTAACGGAAAGAACCCGTGAAATAGGCACGCTGGCCGCTCTTGGTACGTATCCACAGGAAATTATTCGCGGCTTTTTGCTGGAAGCGGGATTAATGGCCATGTGCGGAGCCATTGTGGGTGGTGGATTATCCGCGGGCCTGGCGATGTTATTAACGGTTGTTGATATCAGAATGCCGCCTGCGCCGGGCAGAACAGAAAGTTACCCGCTGCATATCTATTTTTCTGCGGAGCTTTTTATCAGTGTGGCGCTCGCCGTCGCCATTATTTGTTTTGTTGTTGCGTGGTTTGCCGCCCGAAAAGGTGTGAAGAAACCGATCATTGAGGCACTGATTTATGCGTAAAATATTAGCATTGTTATTAGCCGGGGGAATTGCTTTTTCCGCTCAGGCAGAAACAGTGGAACAGATGCTAACAAAAGCGGATCAATATCGTTCCAGAGAGCCTTATGCAAAAGTAACCACCGAGGTTAAGCTCTATCAAAATAATGAACTCGACACCACCAGATTATACGATGTGTATATCCGGCCAATGCGCGAGTCACTGGTATTATTTAAATCGAAAGCCGAGGAGGGTCAGAAATTACTGATGCTCGGTGATAATTATTGGCTGTTGATGCCGCAAAGTCGTCGGCCAATCAGAATCACGCCCATACAAAAACTCCTTGGCAATGCGTCCGTCGGTGATATTTCCACCCTCAACTGGAGCGAACATTATCAGGGAACGCTGCAAGGGACGCAGGATATCGTGATACAAAATAAACACGTCATGGCGAATCACCTTGAGTTGACGGCAAAAACGGCAGGTGAAACCTACGCTAAAATTCAGTTATGGCTGGATGCAACGAACGACTTCCCGCTAAAAGCAGACCTCTATTTGCTGTCACAAAAGATGGCGAAGCAGGCAATTTTTACTTCGGATAACCCGCTTCATCCGCAAAAAATAGTTTCAATGACATTACTGGATAGCATACAGCCGGAGAAACAAACGGTCATTGATTACCAGAATGTCGTGCCCTATCAGCTGGATGAAAAATATTACAATCCGGCCTATTTAATTCAGCAGCCAAGGGTAGATCTGTGACCGCTTCGGGTCGCCTATGTCTATTATCCATGCTGATTGTTGGCGCGCGGGCTGAAGCAAAATTTGATGTTAACTGGACATGGCAAAGCAGTTTTGAAAGTGAACAATATCGCCACACGAAGTTAAACGACACTGCGGGCGGGTCGATACAGTCTCTGGATTCGCTGGTCACGGCAACGGCCGAATGGAACAGCGTAACCGGGACATTTGCCCTCGAAGGCAATAATCTTTTAACAACAGATAGCCAGAAATCCGTTGCTAAGAAGTTGATTGTGCAGGAGTTATTTTGGCAGCCAGAAGCCGAACTGGCAGGCGTGCCGCTTGATTTAAGTATCGGGAAACAACGGCTGGACTGGGATGTCGGGTACGGATTTCGTCCCCTGGATATTTTTAAGTCGTACGAGCGCAACCCGGTAGGGATACAGGTTGACGAAGGTGTTGGCGCGGCCACGGCGTCCTGGTTTGATGGCGTCGGTCAATGGGAACTGGTGGCAACCGATGAGTCCTGGGCCTCAACCAATACGGATCAGGCCCGGCTGGCGGAAAAACAGCACGGCATCGGTCTTCGGCGCTATGCCCTGGTGGGGAGTACAGAACTCCAGGGGGTGATGTACTTTGATCAGGTGCATCGCGGTACTGCTGGGGGCTCTGTCGTTGCTGTACTGACGCCGGCACTGGAGTTGCACAGCTCCTTTGCCTATGCGCAGCGTTATCAGTCTTATAAGCAAGGCGATATGAATGAGCCGGTCAGGTGGGGAACAAGTAATGATTCGTATCAATTTTTGCTGGGTTTTAATTGGGCCAATACCACGGGTTTGAATATTATCGGTGAATATTGGTACGACGGGCGTAGTTGGGATAAGAGTATGTGGAAGAAGGCATTTCAGCGCGCAGACGAACTCTCGCAGCATCCGGCTACAACAGGTTTGGCCAGCAGTTATTCCTGGGGGCTGGACAATACCAGTTTAATGGCACAGAACGTCATGCTGCACTTTAAAATGAATATGTCTGCTTTACATCCCCAATATTTGTGGCTTGAAAAATTAGAACCCAGCCTGGATTTACTGGTTTCGCCAACCGATGGCGGTCTGGTCGCAACCCCAAGGCTCTCATACCCGCTGTATGAGTCAGGAGAATCTGATATGAAGATTGAGCTGGCCAGCCGATTTTATACCGGTGCGGGAAATTCCGTGTATGCCAACATGCCGGATCGGGATTTGATTTTTATAAATCTTAAAGGAAATTTCTAATCAATATGATATGATTTTCTGAATAAAGCAGGGAAACAGGTTAACGCAGAGAAATATGAGTGGAAAGTTCCACCATAATATAAAGCTAAAAGGACATTCGGGATGCGCAGGCTATTACCAGTAAGCCAAAAGTTTCGCACTCAGCTAATACAAACAAGTTTGTACTGTATGGGCGTTGCCGGAATACTCATCTTGTTTGAATCGCCAGCAGATTTATCTCATAACTGGGCGTCCTTATTATTCAGAAAAATAATTATTAGTTTTGGTTATGGTTACAGCGCTTTGTTCAGCGCATTGCTGCTGAGATGGATGAAGCCGTCACTGTCTGAAGCAAAAATTAACGGTCTCTCTTTCATCTGTTGCATCCTGTTTGGCAGCCTTAATGCCTATTTTTGGTTTAGCCCATTATCTTATAACGAATTCTTTCTGAATCAACGTTCGACGCTGGCGCCAGGTTTCATTCTGGCCATCGTGAGTTTCACTTTCTTTTATATCCACGAACAGAAATTAAAAGCGCAGAACGCACTCGAAGTCGCAAAGCGCCAGCAATCTGAGCAAAAGAAAGCGCTGGCACTAAGTCAACTCAAACAGCTCCAGAGCCAAATAGAACCGCATTTTCTTTTCAATACCATGGCGAATCTGGATGTCTTAATTGATAAAGATCCGGCGTTGGCAAAACTTTTACTGGTTAATTTGACGAACCTATTACGCGGAGCCTTGAAAAAAAATCGCCGTGATTTTGTGAATATTGATGAGGAACTGGCGCTAATCGATGCTTATTTATCTATCCAGCAAATAAGGCTCGGCGCGCGTTTGGTTTACAAGATAAGGAATGAGTTCAGCGCCGGCGCTTTTTTTATTCCGCCGATGTTAATTCAGCCCCTGGTTGAAAACGCCATTCGTCATGGTATCGAACCGCAACACCGAAGCGGATCCATTGAAGTGACGGTGAAAAAAGAGGCCGAAGGCGCCTGTATCCAGGTCATTGACAATGGCTGCGGGCTTTCTATGGCACCCTCATCCGGTGGGCACGGTCTGGCTCTGGAGAATATCCGGCAAAGGCTGGATGCAATCTATATGGGGAAGGCACGGTTACGCATCAAAGAAAATCCGACGCAGGGCGTCACTGCTGAAATTTTCATCCCGCTAATGGTAACTACTTCAACGCCGGAAATGCGCAATGACTAAAAACATAACCGCGATTATTGCTGATGATGAGCCTTTACTGAGATATCAGCTCAATAAAATGCTGGCAGATGTTTGGCCTGAGCTGGACATACTGGCCAGCTGTGAAAACGGGAAAGAAGCGTTTGATGTCATCGCGGAAGAGCAGCCTGATATTGCCTTTCTGGATATCCGTATGCCGGAAATGGATGGTATGACGCTAATACGCAGGATCAGCCAACTGGATAAATTTCCGTTAGTCGTATTTGTCACGGCCTATGATGAGTACGCCGTGCGGGCATTTGAAACCAATGCCATCGACTATTTGTTAAAACCGCTGAATGAAAAGCGGCTGGAACAATGCGTGTTGAAAATGAAGCAGCGGCTGAATGAGACGACGGCAGACAAAACCACACCCGATTTGAATGCATTATTCGAAAAGTTTCAGTCCTTTCTGCCCGTTGAACATAAAAGTTATTTGAAATGGGTGCGTGTGCAAAAAGGCGAGGATATTGAATTAGTTCATTGTTCGGATATCCAGTTTTTTAAGGCGGAAGATAAGTACATATCGCTGTATAAAAAAGGTAAAACGCAGTCAGACATTTTCCTGCTGCGCGGTTCGCTGCGGGAACTGTTGCTACAACTTGATCCGGACGAGTTCTGGCAGGTCCATCGCTCTGTTGTCGTCAACGTTAATGCCATTGAAAAAATAAAACGAGACTGTACCGGTAAGATTCAATTAATCATTGGTGGGCATGTGTTACAAGTCAGTCGGGCAATGCAGAACAAATTTCTCTATAACATCTAAATAATAAAAGACCAGAGATCGCGTTTACTGCTAAATGCACATTATCAATGTTGGTTATTAATCAGGAAAATAGTGTATGGCATAAAAATATCCATTGCAGCAATAACTATATTTAATAATAGCTTACGACAGGTATTAGCAAATTTATTTGCGAAAAATACCTGCGGATGATTATTGCCTGAATTACAGGTTATTTAATATCTGACTGTTGGTGGATATTAAATTCTTGTGATTGAATTCCTTTTGTCTTTTATTTGTCTGTAAATATTTTAAAGTAAAAGCAATTGATTTTGTAAAATTAGATGATATTTTAAAACGTAATCAGACATTGCTTATTTATATAGCCTTCTCAGGGCTTGTGTTTGTATTGAGAATGGATGATTCAATTTTTGAGCTGCAATAGAAGATTCATGGTTACGCTTAAATATAAGCAAGGAGAAGTGTCATGAGCCAGATCTTTACCGATGTTATAAATCATCCTGCATATAATGAAAAACCTTTGGCACTGGTAGTGGCAGGTACTGCTGAGATAGGACGGAATGTCATTGATTCATTAATTAATGATGGTTATCTCGTTGTTTTTACGTGGTTCAGTAATGAAGCCGTGGTCAGCGATATGCAGGCGCGGTACCAACGCGCTGTTATGCCGGTTCAGCTGGATTTGACCTCCGAGCATGACGTCGTGCAATTCTGTACGGCCTTAGAAAATATCAAAGTAGACGTCGCAATCTATTGTGCCGGTAATAACCCGGCGTGTCTGTGCGATGAGCTGAAACCCGAAAATATTCGCACCATAACGCGTCTTAACTATCTGTCGGCAGTATTAATTTTTAATACCATCGTCAAAACGATGAAGCAGTATAAAGAAAAAGAGACCAAGCTGGTGTTTATCAGTTCGGTGGCTGCCAAAAAAATTAGCGTGGGCAACTCCCTGTACGGTTCGACAAAAGCAGCAATGGAAAGATATCTTTCCAGCGTCGCCCTGGAAATGGCCAGGTTCAATATCAGGACGCTATGCCTGAGCCCTGGTTATATCAAAACAAAAATGCTCCAGGACTATTGTGCGAAAGAAGGGAGAAGTATCGCCAGCATAGAAAAAACGATCCCAATGAGAAAAATGCTGGCTACCGAAGATGTCGCAAATGCCGTCAGCTCATTTATTAACGGCACAATTATTACTACAGGCGTTTCATTAACGATCGGAAATGGTGAGGGGATAATCTAATGTATATTTCAACAATTAATCAGATTTTTAAAGATATCATGTACCTGGATGAAGCTGAAGAGCTTGATCCGAACAAGTCATTGTTCTCTGATTACGGGATGACCTCGATTGATTATATTGATTTTGCCTTCGAGTTAAAAAAACACTTCAAAGTTGACGTTAGCCCTGAAAGCCTTTGGCCGGTAAATAAATGGGCTACCACAGAAGATTACTATTCATTTGATACCAAAGAGTGGACCAGCAAAGGCCTTACTGAAATCAACAACCTGCTGGGCTTAAAAGGCGCTAACGCTGTTGATAAAAAAATTCAGTTTAAAGAGCTCTACTCCTATTTCACGCTGAACTATATCAACCAACAAATATCAGCCGTTAAAGCGCAGGTCGCGTGATGGAAAAGGTCTATATAAAAAACTATGGTGTGCATCAGCAATTTGCCACCAATAGTGCGGCGCTGAGCCAGTTACTGGCTGCGGAGGGAGAAATAAACCCTCATGACCTGGACTACTATAATTTTTCGACGCCGTCGGTGGTGGAAAAAAAGTGGGTTAGCAGAGAGGACTGCGCAGTACTGAACTCGATGTCAAAAATGGCAATCAATGCGCTGATTGATTTTAAAAGCAAAGCGTGCCTGGACGAGCATGCAAAAGCCTTTCTTTATACGGCATGTGATAGTGAAGAGCACAGTTTTACTACGCTTTTTGAAATTTGCCGTAAATATAACGATGATGGTTCAGTCTGGAAACATATCCAGCACTATAAAGAGATGAATAACCCTCTTGATATGCTGAGATTATTGCCAACAAATGTGCTGTATCACACCTCAAAATTATTACGCGATCATGAGGAGGGTACGCCGTTACGCGCCGCATCGTTAAGTGGCCTGGTGGCATTGAAACTGGCCTGGGCTGACATCGTTAACTCAACGGCAAAAAAAGGGGCAATGGTGGTGAGTGCGGCAAATATGCTGACCTTCGATAGCCTGGCCGTTTTTAAAAAGTTTGGTGAAATCCGGCAAAATGCTGCGGATGCGTCCGGTATTATCCCCAGTTGGGGGGCGGCGGTGATGTCTTTAGACAATGACAGCCGCAATGCGCTGGCTGAATTAACTTCTGTCACTGTTCGCTATTGCCCCAAAGTCAGGTTTGAACAAGAGGACTGGGAAAGTCTGTTGGGTAAACAGCGAACGCAGCAGGGAGAACCCGATGTTATTATCAGCTATAACAACGGTATTCGCGCGCAAAAAATAGCGGAGTATTCTGCGCTGGAGAAATTTTTCCCCCGGACCAGGATTATCAATTATAAAGCGAAAACCGGCTACACCGGGAAACTCAATAATATACTGGATATTTTATGCTGCCTTAATGATCCCGCTATTCCTTCAGGAGCCCGGGTCATGCTGAATGGCGCTGGTATCAATTATGGTATCGGGAACATTTGGTTAATTAAACGCTGAGGAACGGATCACAATGAATACCCATTTCGATGCAGATACTTTATGTATCAGTGCATATGGCGCCGTCACGCCATTAGGCAGCAATCTGGATGAAATTCACGCCAGCTTTATGAATGAGCAAAGCGGTATACGGGAGATAAAGAAGTTTGAGCATCGCTATTTTCAGACGCATGAAGCCGGTATCCCTGCTGAAGGCAATGCCGCAATTAGCTGGCCTAAAAAAAGCCCTTTCAGAAACGGCGAGCTTTTTTACACCGGATTAGCGGCAAAGCGGCTGCACGATCGGCTGCGGCTGCCGGAGTATTATTCTGCGGAAGAAATTGGTTGCATCGTGGGAATCGATGAACCAGCGATCGATATTGAACAGTGCATCGGTTTCTCGGAAAAGGTTGCCGCCGATGCGGATAAACAATGCCTGGTCGATGCCGCGCTGGAGCATTTTAAAATTGGTGATTTTCTCGATCTTGATACCACTGCCGTTCTGAAAACGATACATGACATCATCCCTTTCGCGGGTCTCAGCTTCGCACATTTAGGCCTCTGCTCGGCTTCTACGCAAAGTATCGGCCTGGCTATGCGAGCCATCCGCAGCGGTGAAATTAAAGCGGCAATTTGCGGCGGTGTTTCCGCCAAAGTTACGCCGTTGAACCTTGCGCGCTTAGAAGGAATGGGGGTGATCTCGACCGATGAACACTATTGTGGCACCGCGCGTTCGCGGCCCTTCGATCGGCACCGCAGCGGATTTGTCTTAGCAGAAGGCGCGGGTCTGTTCGTCATTGAAAAGCTATCCAGCGTATTGGCGCGGCAGGACAAACCGCTGGCCTATTTATTGGGCTATGGGGGCGCACTCTGCGCGCAGCATATTGTGATGCCGCATCAAGACGATCTCGAAATGCAATTGTCGATGGAGCGGGCCATCGAACATGCAGGGGTTGACCGAAATACGATTGACTTCGTGAATACGCATGGAACATCGACATTACAAAATGACCAGCACGAAGCCAGCGCAATCAGAAAAGTTTTTGGTGAGCACAACCCGGCGATTGTGGCGACGAAATCGTACCACGGGCACCTGATTGCGGCTGCCGGGGCAATGGAAATTCTGGGCGTGCTGGTTTCATTTCAGCATGATCTCTTACCCAAAATTTTGAATTGCGATGAACCCGATCCGCAATTACCCGATGGCATTGCGCTTGTGAAGGAGCATCAGCACCGGCCGCTTAAATACGCATTGAAAAACTCATTTGGTATGGGCGGCGGTGCCGGCAGTCTGGTTTTAGGAAATCCAAAATATCTGTAAGGCAGACATCATGCTAACAATGCATTCCTTATTAGAAAGACACTGGCAAGTGATTTGTCATGACAGTCAATATTCGTCAGATGATATCGCAACCATAACAAAGGGCTGTGCCAGTAGCGTGGTCAGATATTTTCGTCAGCGCCCACAGGTGGAGAAAAATAAGCTGTTTGTTTTTGTGATTAGAAATAATTTCGAAGGCATGATCAGCTATTTTGTTGCTTCTGCGCTCAGGTTGAAAGCCTGGATAGTCAATATTCATGACCTTGGCATTGTTGATATGCTGGTTGATACCGATTGCATTGCGGCTTTTGTTATGAGCAATGAAGTCAGAGATATTAATACGATAAACCAGCGGATTAATATCTCGTTTGATCGCAATCCCTCGCTCGCTAGCGAGAAGCTTGAGGGTTTTACTGAGTCTCCATGTGCACGCTTTTATTTTTGCACCTCCGGAACAACCAGTACACCGAAGCTGATCCAGTATCATGAAAATACACTGATTGAAAACGCATGCGCGGTGAGCCAGTATCTTAAGCTCGGCAATGAAGATCGCTCATTGTGTTATTTTCCGGTGCAGTATATGTATGGCCTCTCAACCATGCTGTGTGCGTTTTTGTCGGAAAGTAAACTGGTATTTGAAAAATTCCACATCAGCAATATTGGTGAACTTGTTTCCCATTACAGCATTACTAATTTGCCTTTAATCGGTGACTGGATGCTGCCAGTTAGCGAAATTTTTACCAAAAGCCGAATCCATGTAAACAATATCCTGAATGCATCCGATCGTTTGCTCACCGTGCAGGCGGCGAGCATCCTTTCATCCTGCAATACGCTGTGGAATAACTTCGGCCAGACCGAATCCGGGCCTCGCTTATTTCATAATGAGATCCGATCGCCGGGCGATATTGAAAAAACCAGCAAATATGGCGTTGTGGCGCCCGGTAAAGTCATGACGGACAGTATAAAAATTGATTTGCGTCCCGTCGATTCGCAGGCCTCTGATTCAGTGTGCCGGATGTTTTATAAAACGCCTTTCGCTTGTGATGGCTATGTTGATAGTTATCTGCAATTAAAACCGCGTGCGGAATGGTTTGATTCCGGCGATCTGTTTGTGAAAGATGAAGCCGAAAATTATTACTGGATAGCCAGAGCGGTGAATGAATTCAAACACAATGGCAAGTTTATTCCGGTTCAGCTTATTTCAAATGATATTGTGAAGTACGCCGGTTGCTTACGACACTATTTTTCAAAAGCGCAGAACGGCGAGCTTTATCTCAATCTTGATATGTCCGCGAACAGTGCGCAGATAAAGATAATCACTAAGATATTAACGGATAAATGGTATCAGTACGCATTTAAAATAAATGTCAGAGAAATCGCGACGACAAAAACAGGGAAGATAAAATGTGCAGTATAGGATTAGAATCATGACATGAATAAAGTGTATGTTAATCGTCATGCAAACAATTATCTGTGCATTGTCAGTCACTCTTTTTATACCGCTTATTTGCATATCGACAGGCTTCATCGCTATTTGCCAGTCTCAACAAAGCGTACAGCGGAAAAGATATTGTATCGTGAAATGGCCAGGGTGCTTTTTGTTGATATATTTAAAAGGATTTTGCCTGGCGTAGATATGGCACACAGTTCCGTAAGTCATGGACGGAATAAAAGCGTTATGTTGGTGAATAACGATCCGCGGATTCATTCTGTCGGGATTGATATCGAATTTATCGAAAAGGCGAAAGCACCAAGGCCATTTATGTTGAACTACTGTGAAAAATATTGCCGTTTCCCGGTGGAACAGGTGCCGGAGAACCGCTTATGCACCACGATATTCAGCTGTATGGAGAGTTTGTATAAGGCATTGTGCGCCATTTCTGCATGTACTTTTGATATCAATGATTACTTATTAGTTGCACATAACCGGGTGAGATGTGTTTTTCGCTATGTTGGCAATGTATCCGAATTTAAGGGAAAGACATTTATTTGTAACTGCTATTACCTTGAGCAATCCGTAATAACCGTCGTTTTGCTCAATGCGTCTTTAACATCAATCATTTTAGATGATCTGTTATATGAAGAGATGAACATCGCAATACCCGTTTAACTTTTTAACACTCCTGTGGCAGAGCCATACATATATTTAAGGAATATTGATATGAACGATTTGCTGGTAGATATCACACCTGAACACTATGAAACTTACGCGACAGAAGGCACATCACCGTGGAATGCGTATTTAAAAGAAAGGATTCTGGAAGAAGCAGCCAGTATTACTTCGCCGAGAAAAAAGATTCTGGATATTGGTATGGGAACCGGCCACATGCTTTTCGACCTGTTCCAGTCGCAAAAACTCACTGATTACTCCTTTTACGGGGTTGATATTGATCCGCGAATGGTGCGTTTTTGCGTTAAAAAATGTAGCGAGCTGAAATGCCAGCACGTATTCAACATTGTTGAAGCCAGCGTCAGTAATTTACCGTTTCCCGATAATTCATTCTCAATGATCTATGCCCGCTCCGTCATTCATCACTGGGCTGAACCTGCAAAAGGGTTGCAGGAGCTGTGTCGTGTTCTGGATAACGGCGGTCGCATTATTATCCACGAACCGCTGGCCGATGCAGAAGAAAGCGCACTGGGTGTTTTTAATCAATCACGTAGTGAGTGTGGTGTGACGGATATGTCCACGGAAGAAAAATTCACGCTGGCGAGTCTTACCGCTCTTATGCACTGCTGCGATCTTGACGGGATAAGCTGGACCGTGACGCGCGGAGAAGGTCTTGCTGCCCTGGGCTGTGAAATTTTCATTAAAAAGGCCTGAGTCATCATGGATTATTGCTGCGCTGAGATGTATGCAAAAATGCAACCGCGGATTACGGCAATCACCGGATGCCAGGCATTCGATTATGCGGCCTTCCGTGATTCAGTCAGGATGAGTTCCCACGTTTATTCAACCACTGGCGACAGTGGTTCTTTGACGCAACGGGATCCTGCGGCTGAACAAATACCGATGCTGCTTGGTGCCACAAGCGGCACCACCGGGGCGATGAAAATGATCAGCGTCCGTTTAAAATCCAGTAAGGACGCGGTCAGCGCATCGGAGCACAACTTAATTCATAACCTGCGGTCGCGGCAGGTTTTTTCCGCAGGAGACGTCGTTGGCAACCTTTTTACGATTAACCTGTTTTCATCCTTACACTATTCGGCGTGTGAAATTTTAAAACATTGTCGCGCGCACGTGGTGCCGGTCGGCGATATTGCATTGCTGCGGAAGAGTCATTTCGATTTTCTGGCCGACATTCAGCTCTCGACGCTGTTTGGTGTGCCGGCCACTCTCGTTCAGTTTGTGGAAACCATGATCGGGCTTGGGGTTCCGCTGGCAATTAAAAAGGTGGTCTTTACCGGTGAACCGATGTTGGCCGCGCATGAAAAATATCTGCGCGAGGTGCTGGGCGGCGACCTGCGGATAATCGGTTTGTACGGCCTGTCTGAATGCGGTTTCATTGGGATGTCTGTCGAGGGGCATCATAATAAGTATCTGCTGTTCAGCGATGATTTCTTCTTTGAATATGAAGATAAAAAGGGGCTATTGGTCACGTCGCTGGACCCGGATGCCTCGCGTAAACTTGTCAGATATCCGGTAGGGGATAGGGGCACATTATCCGTTGAAAATAATCAACTCTATTTTCAGGGTATTAAACGCAACGCTATCGATTTTAATTTCATGGGCAATCTGATTAGCCATGAAAAAATAGCCAGAATGATTAATCAACGCTTGCCCGAGGCGATTGTTCAAATCGTCTTGTCGTTATCCGCTGAGAGACAAGAAATTATGGATATTAAAATCTGCTGCGGATTATCTCATGGCGTTGATTTGTCCGAACTGGAGGATGAAATCTGTCATTTGCCGGATATTTATGAAGCCTATATGAAAAACAGGGGGCGTATCAATCTCACCGTTGTTGAGCATAACGCTTTGCTTTTTTCACCCAGAGGGAAATGTCTGCTGGTTTGCGACACAAGGGAGTCATGCTAATGCAACTTGATAACTTACTTCATGAAATTGTGTTAGTGAATTCGCATCCGATTGATGAGCATTCACTCTTTTCTATGGATTTTTACGACAGGCTACAGCATATCAGTATGCAATTTTCTGCGGCGCGCAGAGAGAACGCCGCCGTTTTTAATACCTTCATCGATACCCACAAGGATCTTCTTGCGGAACTGGATCGTAAAGCGCTCGACTATGAAATGAAATATGAAGAGCAGATGTCAGGGATGATGTCCAGGCGCCTGGCGATCCCGCAATCCGAACTCGAGAGTATCAGCAATAACAGAAATAAATTTATCGATTTTTATCGCCAACTCTACAACGCAGAAAGGGCGCTTATCCGCAGTGACGCGGCGAATGTTTGTCATGTAGGTTGCGGGCCGATGCCAACCAGCGTGCTGATGTGGGCAAAATATTCAGCATGTCAAATCACCGCGCTGGATATTATTCAGGATGCGGTAGCGCAGGCGCAAAATGTTTTCGATTGCTGGCGTATTCCTAAAGATGTGGAGGCGCATCGCGTTCGCTTTTTATGTCAGCCGGGAGAAACGTTTGATTATAAGGATATGGATGTCATCATTTTGTCCTCCTCCATTATGAATAAGAAAAACCTCTACGCTGCCATTAAAAAAACGATCACCAAAACGGTCGATGTGATCGAGCGGGAACCTAACTTTCTTTATGAGTCAGGGTATCTGAATGCTGATGAAATGGCTGAGCAGCTTATCGCTAAAACCACGCTCAATAATGTCAACATCAGGCTTTACCGCCTGTCGCCAGAGCAACAGGAGTAAATCATGTCGGATGATGTTATCGATAATTATGATTTAGATAATAACGTGTTGTTTATTCGTGGATGTAATTTGATCGAGATTGCCAATGCAAACCGTTATTTGCAGAACGCCTGGTTTGCACTGACCGGCAGCCTCGTTAATGAAGAACAGATGGATCGGCTTATTCAGAGCGCCAGCACCGAACTGAAAAAAACGGACCCTGTATCCAAAATTAAAGCGATGCATCAACTGATCAACGCATTGCCATCACTGACCTTAATGCAGCGATTTATGCTGTTATTGTCGCAAGTTGAGGTGTCGGCGGCGCAGTGTAAGGTTATGGCACCGGTAAATGATGGCGACTGTCTGAAAATTATCTTGCTTATGCCGTGGATTATTTCGCTGGCGCGTTCCTCTGAGCCATTTTTTGATTTACCGGCTATCGAAAATTGCAAAACCTTTGAACACTATTTTTGGTTAGCGTTAACCGGGAAGGCGGCGTCTTCCGGCCTGGAGGATGAGTCGCGTTGCCGGTTTATGTCTCTGCTGTTGGGCGGGTTTGGTATTGTGACGCCCACTACCACCACGGTAAGGTTTATTGCCAGCACCAAGAGCGATGTTATTTCTGCATTAATCGGTGGGTTTTGTGCTACCGGGCCTGCACATATGGGCGCCTGTAAATATGCGATCATGAGATTGTCCAGCGTCATTGATGATGTTGAAAAAGGGAATATTGATGCTGCGGTAAACCATTACTGCAAGGACAAGCCCTGGCCGGGGTTTGGACATCCGATCATGCGCAATGATGTTCGGGTCGATTTCTTCTTTTCTCGCTTTCCGACGTTGATGCGGCCCTTCAGTGAGCTTGCCCGCGCCATTTCGGACAACACCGGGCTGCAACCCAATGTCGATTTTTTAATTGCCAGCGTCATGAGCGCGCACCGTGTTGCGCCTGAGCTGGGGTTGCTGGCCTTTTTTGTCTGTCGGATGCCGATACTTCTCGCGCACTATCAAGCGCGGTTTAGCGCTCACTCCTTTGGTTTGTCCTCAGAGGATTTAAGAGAAAAATATAAAAAGGTTCCCCAATCATGGCTATAAGTCATCGCATCGAGCCAAATTTCCTGGGGATATGTCAGGGCATCGCCTTAACGGAATCGACGGCTGCTTGCGGGCAAATCAATATTTCCCACTGGGATTTAGCGCATAACTACCTGAAACCGGGTTTGTTACTCGAAGCCTTGCATCAATTTGCCGTTCGCTTCGCCACTGCGGTTTCGAAAAATACCGATCCAACCTGGCGCTATCTTCCGGTGATGGTGGAACAGTTTAACTCTGCCGCCAATTTTGATAGCGATCTGTTACGCGTTGAAGGGCATATTGAACTTATTAATGATGCTTACCGTGTTCACTGTAAGGCCACTCCACGCGATAATCACCGCGCTGTTATTGCGCAGGCTATTATCATTGTCAGCAAGGTCTATTTACCTGAATCGGCATCAGACAATGCCTCGCTATCATTCCCCGGTGATTTATATAATGTTTCTCCTTTAACCGGAGATGATTATCCTTTTTCCTTTAACGCGCATCATCCGCTTTTTCAGGAGCACTTTCCCTCCCGGGCTGTATGTCCCGGTTCATTGTTGATTGATATGGTTCTCGCATTAGTGTCGTGTGAGCCGGCGGAAAATATCGCTTCTGTTGCGCTGGAAAAAGTCAAATTCATTGAAGCGGTTTATCCGGGAAATGCCTATCTGCTGGCCATTAAACGAGATGCAGAGTGTGATTCGAGCGGTGTTTTTTATATTCATTCGGAAACTAAAAAACGGTGTACGTGCGGCAAGTTTTCTATTAAATATAGAAAGGATGATGCGAAATGTTCAATATTATAATTTCCTTTATTCCGTGGAGTATTTACTCATGGGTGGTCAATGAAAACGTGTTAACCATCTTTGAAAGGTCACTGATCTTAAGTGTGATCTTACTGTTTATTATTGTGGTGAACATTAAAATTGTCCGGCAGGGAGAGCCAGTGATGATTACCAATATCCTGACGGTTATCATCCTGTTTGTTAATTACTTTGTCGGCTGGTCTACGCTGTTACTGAATTATCCAACAAGCTTTTGTTATCTGTCACTCGCGTTCGTCTCGTTTGTGAGTCTGCTGGTCAGGAAACCCTTTACCATTTTTTATGCCAGCGCCGGTGTTTCTGAGGAAAAACGCAGGCATATTATGTTTTACCTTATCAACAAATATATTACATGGATTTGGACGATCATCTTTCTTGCCAATGGTCTGCTCAATGCATTTTTTGCGTGGACTCCCCAGCTTCGCCTGGCAACTATTGGCCTGGTCTGTGTTGGTATTCTTTTTTCTAAATATCTTCCTAACATCATGCGATATTTTTATCGCGTCAAACACCATGGTGCATAATATGTCATTATTAAATATTTTGACCGGAACTCCTGTATGGGTCTGGATTTTACTTGTTTTTCTCATTGCGAGGGGAATAAATGCATTGAATGACCGGGAAATGGAAGTTAAACGGCTTTTTCTTTTGCCGTTAATCTTCCTTTTTTGGGGCGGAAGCGGCGTGATTAATGAGCTGGCGTTCCCGCACTGGGGGATGGTATCCATGCTGGCGGGGCTACTTATTGGCGGCAGCGTGGGCTGGTTGCTCTGGCGTGCCGGTCCGCGTTTAAAAACCAAAGAGGGAACCGATTTAATTATCCGTCCGGGTACGCCGTTAACCCTGATATTTATCATTATTGCTTTTGCCACCAAATTCGCGTTGATTTTTTTTCTCAATGTCGAACCGGATTTAAAATACGCGTTTCATTTTAATCTTATGTTTGGTCTGTTAAGTGGGATCATCGACGGTGTGTTTTGGGGCGGAACGCTAAATTTATATTTTACGCCCCGCCAGGCCGAGAAAGGCATCTGAATACATTGGCGCCTGTGTATTGCTGCCTGGCCTCAAGCGCATGCGCGGGAGAATATGCAGAACGCTCCCAGGCTGAGGAGCGTTTCTGAGCGTGTTTTCTCTGCGGCACCGTTTCCCTGGCAATCAATCGAGCCTATTGTGTTATGAGTATTAGCTCATTACAGGGAACAGAAAGATGCGTGATCTTCCTCCTATTGCCACGCTGCGTGCATTCGAAGTGGCGACCCGCCACACGACGTTTACTTCCGCCGCAGAAGAGCTGTGTATTACACAAAGTGCAGTCAGCCATCAGTTAAAAAACCTTGAAGAACTCTGGGGACTGCAACTTTTTCAGCGCGGTAAACCCCTCAGACTGACCCCCGCTGGCGCCGCGCTCGCTCCTCTGGTGCGTGAATTTTTTAGCAAACTGGAAACCACCCTTAGCGATCTGCGTGAACAAAAAGGCCGGGTGCGATTGCGCGTCAATACCACTTACTCCTTTGCGCTAAAGTGGCTACTTCCACGGCTGCCGGGGTTAGCACGGTTGCACCCGGAGATCCTGGTCAGCCTGGAAAGTACCGATAAAGCCATTCACTTCGCCAGCACCGATGCGGATGTGGCGATCCGTTTCGGCCACGGTAACTATCCGGCGCTGCACACGGAATTTATGTTTCGCGAGCAGCTCTTTCCGGTAGCCAGCCCGGCGCTGTTACAGCGGTTTGGCACGCCGGATGAGCCTGCCGAACTGCTGCGCTATCCGCTACTGACGCGTGACGGCGCCGATCTGGTCCCGAAATGGGACGCCTGGTTTAAGCGGGTTGGCGTCAACACCGATGTGCTGCACGAGAGCGTCCGCTTTGCCGATACCAATATGACGATTGAAGCTGCGCTACTTGGGCAGGGGATTGCCCTGGCGCGTAGCGGGCACGTGGAAAAAGAGATTGGCGATGGCTCTCTGGTCCGGCTCTTTGCTATCCCTTTTCCTTCTCCGGCCGCCTATTACTTCGTCTGCCCTCTGGGAACGGAAACCCAGCCCCATATTGTGAAATTCCGCAGCTGGTTGCTGGCCGAATCACAGCAGGCGCAGCGCAGTTATCGTTAAAGCATGAGCATTTACTCATGGCGCGATGATGACACTTCACTTTTCATCCGTGGGGGCGCTGTTTAGCATCGCTCTGTGCTGACCGCGCGAGCGCAATCGGCACGCTGATGATTCAATCAACCAGGAGGGCTCAAGATGTCTGACTATCCTTCCATCGCGCTTATCGGCCCTGGCGCGATCGGTACGACTATCGCTGCGGTACTGCATGAAGTTGGCCGCACGCCGTTACTGTGCGGGCGCACTGCTCACTCACAGTTAGTTCTGCGCCACGATGAGGGAGAAATTGTTGTGCCGGGGCCGGTGTTGAACAATCCTGCTGCGATCGATCATCCTTTTGATGTGGTGTTTGTGGCGGTGAAAACGACCCAGGTGGCTGACTGTGATGACTGGCTGGCCGTGCTGTGCGATGAAAACACCGTGGTGTGCGCGCTGCAAAACGGCGTTGAGCAGAAAAATCAGCTGGAAAGCCGTGTTAACGGTGCCAGCATACTGCCTTCTGTCGTCTGGTTTCCGGCGCAGCGTGAGCCGGATGCCTCAGTGTGGCTGCGCGTCAAACCACGTCTTACGCTGCCGGATGTGCCGCAGGCAAAGCGGGTGGCTGAGGCGCTCAGCGGCACTCGCTGTGCGGTTGAACTGTCGTCCGATTTTACGTCGATCGCCTGGCGCAAGCTGCTGCAAAATGCCGTTGCAGGTCTGATGGTGCTGGCTAATCGCCGCGCCGGAATGTTTTCTCGCGGTGATGTCACGGAGCTGGCGCTGGCTTACCTGCGCGAATGCCTGACAGTTGCACGTGCGCAGGGCGCGGTACTGCACGATAACGTTCCGCAAGAGATAGTTGAGGGTTTTCAACGCGCGCCTGCGGATTTAGGCACCTCAATTCTTGCCGATCGGCAGGCTAATCGCCCCATGGAGTGGGATATTCGCAACGGCGTGATACAGCGTTATGGTCATGCGCAGGGCATCCCCGTCCCCATCAGCGATGTGCTGGTTCCGCTGCTAGCCGCCGGGAGCGAGGGGCCGGGTTGACACGTTTTCGGCCGCCCCATTTTGAAAGGCCGGGAGAGCGGGGCAAGCGATTTTTGCCTGGCTTTTCGGGCGCGGATTCCACAGCCGCCGGGAATAACAAACGTTTACGCCTGTTCGGTAAATCGCTTATTTCTCGACATGACCCATGTGATAAAGGTGCGTAATGGCGCGGGAATATGTTTACGCCCCGGATAATAAAGCGAGAAATTTTCAGCGGGATAAGGAAAACCCGGTAATAAGCGAACCAGCGTGCCGTCATTAATTTTTTGACGCACCAACGGTTCATAAACAAAAGCGATGCCCAGTGCAGATTCCGCCGCCTGGATCATCGCTGCATCCGAATCAACAATCAGATCGCCACTCACCGCTATTTCTTTGATGTTATGTTGCTCATCGATAAATTCCCAGCGATAAATCTCCCCGCTGGGAAAACAGCGATTAATACATTTAAAATTAACAAGCTCCGGTGGCGAATCCGGTTCGCCATAGTTGTTAATAAATTCAGGGCTGGCAACAGGAATAAGAGAAAGTCTGGGGCCTAACGGAATAGCAATCATATCTTTAGGCACATCCTTGATATAGCGAATTCCCGCATCGAAACCGGCTTCGATGATGTTCACTTTTTTATCAGTAGTGAATAATTCCAGAGTGATATCTGGATATTCCGCTTTGAATTCAACAAAATATTGCTGAAAGAAAAGATCAAGTACGATGCGGGGCAGATTTATTTTTATTTTGCCTTCTGGCCTGGCCCGATGTGAGTTGAGGCTGTCGATGGCGCGGATATAATCGTTAAAAACAGGGGTAATATTGTTTACGAACTCCTCACCGATAGCCGTCAAGGAAAGGCTACGGGTTGAGCGGTTTAAAAGCCTTACGCCTAATCTCTCTTCAAGATTATTTATGGCGCTGGTCAGGGATGGCGGTGAAAGGTTTAATTCTTTGGCTGCTTTGCGAAAACTCCCATGCTTTACAATAAGAAAAAGTATTTCGATATGCTGAAAGTCGGGAAGTTTTTTCATTGTTAATTTCCATTGAATACTGCATTAGGGACATATTAATTGTTACGGATATTAAAGGGAAGTATATCTGTCATCACCTTTTACATATGAGGAAAATAAGGTGAAGAAACGGTTTCTTGGCAAAGATAAATTCCAGGTTTCAGCATTAGGTCTCGGTTGCATGGGGATGAGTTTTGCTTACGGCGGCGCCGAAGAATCGCAAGCCATTAAAACCCTGCACGCCGCAGTGGAGATGGGCGTTACGTTTCTGGATACCGCCGAAGTTTACGGCCCTTATGATAATGAGTTGCTGATCGGTAAGGCCATTAAAGGAATACGCGATAAAGTCCAGATCGCGACAAAATTCGGTTTCCGTATTCTGCCGCAGGGCCACGGGATCGCGCGAATGGCGGGCGTGGACAGCCGCCCTCATCATATCCGCGAAGCGGTCGAAGGATCGCTTCAACGGCTTCATATCGACACTATCGATTTACTTTATCAACACAGGATTGATCCGGATGTGCCTGTCGAAGAGGTTGTGGGAACGATGGCGGAGCTGATCAAGGAGGGAAAAATTCGCCATATCGGGCTTTCCGAAGTGTCGCCGCAAACCCTGCGTCGCGCCTGCAAAGTCCATCCTGTGACTGCGGTCCAGAGCGAATATTCTCTCTGGTCGCGCGAGCCGGAAGCGGGCATTCTCAGCGCCTGCCGTGAATTAGGCGTCGGATTCGTGCCATACAGCCCGCTCGGCCGCGGCTTTTTGACCGGCAAGATCACCGACTACTCCGGCTTCGCCAGCGATGATTTTCGTCGGCAGCTTCCCCGTTTTCAACGCGAGGCGATGGCGAAAAATCACCAACTTCTCAGCCAGTTGCAAAGCGTGGCCGAACGATACGCATGTAGCCTGGCGCAGCTTGCGCTCGCCTGGGTGATGAGCAAAGGCGAGGATATTGTGCCGATTCCTGGAGCCCGAAACCGTGCGCATTTACAGGACAATAGCGGCGCGGTCAGCTTGCAGTTGTCGGAGGCGGATATCCGCATAATGGATAATATTTTCACCCCGGAGAACGTGTGTGGCCTGAGGTATAACGAAGGTGACTTTCATTTAATCGACCAATAATAGCCGACGATCCCGGCTATGCGGCCGGGACCACAGCGGCGTTTACCAGAGCAGGCGGGCGCATAGCGTTTTCAGCCTGCGTTTTGAAAATGCGCCAGCAGCAGAGAAATGATCTCCTTTTCAAGAGCCGCAGGAAGCTCATGGCCCATGCCTTCGATCAGGTGCAGCCGGGCATGCGCAATGGTCTGGCTGATTTCGATGCCCGCTTCGGGCGGGAAAAGCGGATCGGCACTACCGTGGATCACCAGCGTTGGCGCCGCGATCTTTTGTATGTCGGCGCGGATATCTCCCGTTGCCGCCATTGCCGCTACCTGGCGCATCATGCCGGAAGGCGCGCTGGCACGCTCAAGTGAGCGTGTTAACAGTGAGGTGTAGCCGTCGCTGTCAAACGGCAGATGCGTAGAGGCAATTCGCCGGTAGAAAGCCAGCTGCTGCTGTAGCCAGGCGCTTTTATGGGTTCGGGGATCGGGTTTAGGGCCGAGCATCGCCGCCATAATATCTGCCGCAGGCGGAGGCAGAGCCGGGTTGCCGGTGCTGGACATTATCGCGCATAGCGACAGCGTTTTTTGCGGGTACTGCGCGGCAAACAGCTGTGCAATCATCCCGCCCATCGAACGGCCCACAATGTGCGCGCGCGCAATAGCCGCCTGTTCAAGGGTTAGCGCCACATCAGCCGCCATGTCCCGCAAAGTATAAGGAATGGCAACTTTTTGCCCCTGCGAGAGCGCGTTAAGGTCGGGAACGCCCGCCTGTGTCAGTATTGGCGATAATCCGCAGTCCCGATTATCCACGCACAAAAGATAAAAACCCGCCCCGGCAAGCCGTTGGCAAAAGGCGGTTGACCAGCTAATACTCTGGCTGCCAAGGCCGGGAAGCAGCACCACGGCTGGCCGGGTTTTCTCGCCTAAAGTGTCAAAGTAAAGCGGGAGCGGCTGGTCAGTAACCGTGTTCATCATCGACACTCACTTTTTGTTGCCACTCAACCCGCGGCTTTTCCAGGGCTGCGTTTGAGTGCCTTTTTATCTGTTTATCAATCATTTTTTTCGTCCTGGCCAAAGGCCAACTGCAACGCGTACCGGCGAATATCCTGCGGCCAGGAGGCAATGCAGGCGGTAAAGCCCGCTTCATCATCGGCAAACAGGGCGCGCAGGCTGGCTTCGTAATCGGGAAAATCACCGGCGATCGCCTGCATAAAGTGATAAGCCCGCTCATGGCGCTGGCGTTGAATATCAACGTGGTGATGGGTTTTGATGGCCTGCTCGATAAGCCTGCGTATCGTGGCGGAAGCCCCGCCAGGCTGTGTCGCCAGCCACGCCCAATGGCGCGGTAACAGCGTGACCTCTTTTGCCGATACCCCCAGTTTTGGCCTGCCGCGAGATTTTACCGTTGGAGCTTCGTTCAGCTCCGGGTAGACGGCCAGGGCGCTGGCTTCATCGCCGTGGACATGAATATCAAGGCGTTTCCCGTCCCGATCGTTAAAGATAAAAATCGGCTCATCAGGAAGATTCGCGCTTTTTATCTGGCGCAGCAGTTCACTCAGGCTACCGTGGGCAATCTGGCGCTGTTGCTGAAAAGCAGTAAGGCTTAAGGTTGGCATAATGCGCTCTATTTTATCCGGGTAAAAATGGAGCATACGCGCATTGCTGATGTTTGTAAATTTTATCCGGGTAAAATAGGCCCTGGCTGGCACAATACCGGAGAAGGTAATGTTCGATAACTAAGCTCGATGGAATTTGCTGTCTTTATTGCAGGTAATAATGCATGAAGAAAAAAAAGCAGATCATCGATTTGCGCAGCGGAAAATGCCACCGATGGCGTGGCAGTCAGTAAAGAGAGGGTGACCTGGCTCGCTTCACTCTCCGTCTGAACATAAACCACGGTTTGCGAAGGCCGGTATGCCGTGCTCTGCTGGCCGCGCTCTGCGGTGCTGGCTGCT
Source organism: Kosakonia sacchari (assembly GCA_900109485.1). Taxonomy (GTDB): domain Bacteria; phylum Pseudomonadota; class Gammaproteobacteria; order Enterobacterales; family Enterobacteriaceae; genus Kosakonia; species Kosakonia sacchari_B. The sequence goes on from FOAY01000007.1 coordinate 113,960, forward strand.
GAACTGACAAGAACCATATCGGCTTCATCAATAACCGCCCGATTGTTATCGAGGATCCAGCAAGGAAATTGTCTTGCCAGATCCTCTGCGCGATGAAGGCTATCGGCGCAGAGAAAAACATGGGCGTCAGGCGCAAGCCGGAATAACCCGGCTAATAAGATTTCGGTCAGATCAGTGATACCCAGAATACCGATTCGTTTCACAATTCCACCTCTTCGCTCAGCGCACAGAATTTTTTCACGACGCCAGATAAGCCGCTTTTTAACCGGATTGCTGGGCCGTTCCGCCGTCTGAAGCGGGTTGCCAGCCGCCACCCAGCGCCCTGAACGCGGCCACGGCTGCGCGTGCAGAGGCTGTCTGCGCCTGCGCCCTTGCATCGGACGCCTGAAGAAGATTTTCATCGTTATGCAGAACATCAATCAGGCTGGCGGCCCCTTGCTGAAAAGCGACAAAGGAAGCCTGACGCGCGCTGGCCAGCGCGGTTTCGCCCGTCGTCAGCGTCGCGGCCTGCGTTTCACGGTTGATCAGCGCGGAGAACGCATTTTCAACATCTTCGGTTGCGCGTAATACCGACAACCGGTAAGCGGCAAGCGCTTCCGCCTGTTGGCCTTTCGCCTGTTCTATTTGTGCGTTGATCCGGCCAAAATCAAAAAGCCGCCAGCGTAAACCCAGCACGCCAGCCGACTGGCTGGCACCCGCAGTGAACAGATTCCCGCTGGAGACTGTCGTTGCGCTGCCGAGCAGGGCGTTGAGTGAAAATTTTGGATAATACTCGCTGACCGCCACGCCGATGCGGGCGCTTGATGCGGCCAGGTGGCGCTCTGCCACGATGATATCGGGCCTGCGGCGTAGCAGGTCGGCCGGAGTCCCCATTGAGGCGATCTGCGGCGTTTGCGGGATCGCCGCGGGCGAGGAGAGTTGTGCCCGGTGCGTGCCCGGCGGAGTACCGAGAATCACATCCAGCGCATTCATCGCGGCATCAATTCCGTTCTGCAAAACCGGAACGGTAGCCTCAACCTGCGCCAGCGCACCTTCGGTCTGGTGTACCTGATATTCAGGCGCTAACCCTTTGCTGTGGAGCAGTTGTACCTTTTCCAGCAGTTGTTGCTGCGTATTGACCTGATTATTTGCTATGGCTAGCCGGGCCTGTAACCCGCGCAACGTAATATAGATATCGGCCGTTTGCGCCGCCACGGCAAGGCGCGTCGCGGCGACGCCCGCCTCAGAGGCCTGATAATCTGCCAGCGCAGCCTGACGCGCGCGGCGCAGCCCGCCGAACAGGTCAATCTCCCAGCTTGCGTTGAGATCGGTTTCATATGAATTACCGTAGCGATTATAATCCGGCGTCGAGTTGAGAACCTGTCCCAGCGGGGTTTCGACCGATTGATACGCGCGAGCGGCTTGCCCGCTGATATTTCCCGAGGGGAGTAGCGCCGCTGTCGCTGTTCCGAGCCCGGCACGAGCCTGTGTCATTCTGGCGGATGCCTGGGCAAGATCGAGATTTTGTGCGAGCGCGTCTGAAACCAACTGACTCAAGAGAGGATCCCCGAAGCCCTTCCACCAGGTGGGGAAACTGACGGGGGCGGATGCGTTTTGCTGCTGTTGCGCCGGTTGAGCCTGATAGTGCTCGGCCAGCGGGGCGGCAGGACGATGGTAATCCGGTCCAACGGCGCAGCCCGCCAGAATGCAGGTACTCACAACCAGAGCAAGAGTACGTTGGGGAAACATGGTGAATCCTTGAGGCGAAATAAAGTTGTGACTACATTACCAAATGGTCACTCGTTGTCAATCCGGGCGCATTGAGCTAAGCTGAAAAAATGACTAAAGATATGAACACCACCCCTTCACGAGGCCCGACGGATCACAATGTCCGCGATCAGGTCGTTGAAGCGGCCACAGAGCACTTCAGCCATTTTGGCTATGAGAAAACCACGGTGTCCGATCTGGCGAAAGCGATCGGTTTCTCTAAGGCGTACATCTATAAATTTTTCGACTCCAAGCAGGCGATTGGCGAAGTTATCTGTGCTAACCGGCTGGCGATGATCATGGACATTGTCAATGCGGCAATCGCCGATGCGCCGACCGCTTCTGAAAAAATACGGCGTTTACTCAAAACGTTAACGGAAGCTGGCAGCGATTTATTTTTTTGCGATCGCAAGCTATACGATATTGCCGCTGTGGCCGCGCGTGATAACTGGCCGTCAGTCATGGCCTATAAGCAGCACCTGCGACAACTGATTGAAACCATCCTTATTGAAGGGCGTCAGGCGGGGGAATTTGAAAGAAAAACGCCGCTGGACGAGGCCGCACATGCGATTTTCTTGGTCATGCTCCCGTATATCAGCCCGGTTGAGCTGCAATATAATCTGGAAACGGCCCCGACGGCTGCTGTATTGCTGGCGTCACTGATATTGCGAAGCCTGTCGCCATAAATTGTGACTATTGACAATATTGGTCACTAGTTTGAGAATGCGGTTCCTGCTCTGTTAAATAAATAAGGGAACCCATGCTCAGGCCCACACTTGCCACCTTTGCTTTTTGCCTGTTGCCGTTTGCGCTTGTCGCCTGCGGCGACGCTTCCAGCGTCGACGATCCCCGTAGCCAGCCACCTTTGGTGAGGTCTGTAACGGTGGTGGGCGCCGCCGATTCCTCTCGTGCCTTTACCGGTACTGTCGTGGCACGCATTCAAAGCGCTACGGGCTTCCGGGTGTCTGGCAAGATCCTTGAACGTCTCGTTGATACTGGCCAGACCGTCAAAAAAGGGCAGCCGTTAATGCGCCTGGACCCCATCGATCTACATCTCCAGGCGCAGGCCCAACAGCAATCTGTTGCGGCTGCGCAGGCGCGCGCCAGGCAGACGGCCGATGATGAAGCGCGTTATCGGGGGCTGGTTGCGGCAGGCGCGGTCTCTGCTTCGGCTTACGATCAGATAAAAGCGGCTGCGGCGACGGCGAAGGCGGAATTGAGCGCAGCGCAGGCGCAGGCCAGCGTGGCGCAAAACGCGATGAGCTATGCGTTACTGGTGGCTGACGCCGATGGCGTGGTCATGGAAACGCTGGCCGAACCCGGTCAGGTGGTCAGTGCCGGAGAGCCGGTGGTCAGGCTGGCCAGAGCCGGGCAGCGCGAGGCGATTGTCCAGTTGCCGGAAACGTTGCGCCCGGCGCCCGGAAGCGAGGCGAGGGCGACGCTGTACGGTAACGAAAGCGGAGCCGTGACGGCAAAACTACGCTTGCTGTCAGATGCCGCCGATCCGTTGACGCGCACATTTGAGGCGCGATACATCCTTGAGGGCGCTCTGGCGAACGCTCCGCTCGGCGCTACCGTTACGCTCCATATTGGCGAAGAGAATGTGTCCCATCCGTTACTCCAGGTGCCACTGGCGGCGATTTATGATGCCGGTAAAGGGCCGGGCGTCTGGCGAATTTCAGGTAAGCCCGCCAAAGTGACATGGCAACCCGTGCAGGTGATGAGTCTGGGGGATGATGCGGCAAGCGTGACTGGCAGCCTTAAGCCTGGCGAGCAGGTCGTGGCGCTGGGGGCGCATCTGCTGCATGACGGTGAGACCGTCCGGCTGGCTAAGCAGAACGATGCCAGTGTCGCCGGGAGTCAGCCATGAGTACCTCGCGGTTTAACCTTTCGGCGCTCGCGGTGCGCGAGCGTTCCATCACACTGTTTCTTATCCTGTTGATTACGGTTGCCGGTATTCTCTCGTTCCTTGGACTGGGGCGCGCCGAAGATCCCCCGTTTACCGTCAAACAGATGACCATCATTTCAGCCTGGCCTGGCACCACGGCGCAGGAGATGCAGGACCAGGTGGCCGAACCGCTGGAAAAGCGTTTGCAGGAGCTTAAGTGGTATGACCGTAGCGAGACCTACACGCGGCCGGGGCTGGCGTTTACCATGCTCTCGTTACAGGATGGAACGCCGCCCTCCCAGGTTCAGGAAGAGTTTTACCAGGCGCGTAAGAAGCTGGGTGATGAGACAAAAAACCTGCCCGCAGGCGTGATCGGCCCGATGATCAACGATGAGTTCTCCGATGTCACTTTTGCGCTCTTTGCCCTGAAAGCAAAGGGCGAGCCGCAGCGCCTGCTGGTACGTGATGCCGAGTCATTACGCCAGCGTTTATTGCATGTTCCCGGCGTTAAAAAGGTCAATATTATCGGCGAGCAGGCGGAGCGGATATTTGTCTCGTTCTCCCACGATCGGCTGGCAACGCTGGGCATTTCTCCGCAGGACATTTTTTCTGCCCTGAACAACCAGAACGTGCTGACGCCTGCCGGTTCGATAGACGCCCGGGGGCCGCAGGTTTTTATCCGTCTTGATGGCGCTTTCGACGATCTGGAGAAAATCCGCAACACGCCCATTGTCGCTCAGGGCAGAACATTGCAACTCTCCGATGTGGCGACGGTGGAGCGCGGTTACGAAGATCCGGCCACGTTCCTGGTGCGCAATCAGGGGGAACCGGCACTGCTGCTGGGTATCGTGATGCGTGAGGGCTGGAACGGTCTGGAGCTGGGTAAAGCGCTGGATGCGGAGGCGGCCAATATTAATGCGCAGATGCCGCTCGGTATGACTTTCAGCAAAGTGACCGATCAGTCCGTCAATATCAGCTCGGCAGTAGACGAATTCATGATCAAATTTTTCGTCGCGTTGCTGGTGGTGATGTTGGTCTGCTTTCTCAGTATGGGCTGGCGCGTCGGTGTCGTGGTTGCCGCTGCCGTACCTTTAACATTGGCTGCCGTTTTTGTGGTGATGGAAGCCACGGGCAAGAATTTTGACCGAATAACTCTGGGATCGCTCATCCTGGCGCTGGGGCTGCTGGTGGATGACGCCATCATTGCCATCGAAATGATGGTGGTGAAAATGGAGGAGGGATACGACCGAATCAAAGCCTCAGCCTATGCCTGGAGCCACACCGCTGCGCCAATGCTGGCCGGTACGCTGGTAACGGCCGTTGGCTTTATGCCCAACGGTTTTGCGCAATCCACGGCGGGCGAATACACCAGCAATATGTTCTGGATTGTGGGAATTGCATTGATTGCTTCCTGGGTGGTGGCGGTGGTGTTTACGCCTTACCTTGGGGTGAAAATGCTGCCAGACATCAAAACGGTTGAAGGGGGCCACACCGCCATCTACAACACCCGCCGCTACAACCGTTTTCGTGCCTTCCTGACCCGCGTTATCGCGCGGAAATGGCTCGCCGCCGGCTCGGTTATTGCGCTTTTTATCATCGCCATTCTGGGGATGGGGCTGGTTAAAAAACAATTTTTCCCCACCTCCGATCGCCCCGAAGTATTGGTGGAAATACAACTGCCTTACGGTAGCGCCATTGAGCAGACCAGCGCCTCGGCGGCAAAAATCGAAAACTGGCTCAAGAAACAACAAGAAGCCAAAATCGTCACCGCGTACGTGGGGCAGGGATCGCCACGCTTTTATCTGGCGATGGCGCCGGAACTGCCCGATCCTTCATTTGCGAAAATTGTTGTGCTCACCGATAGCGAGGAAGCGCGCGAGGCGCTCAAGCACCGGCTTCGCGAAGCGGTGGCTGATGGGCTTGCGCCCGAAGCGCGCGTTCGCGTCACGCAACTGGTGTTTGGCCCCTATTCGCCGTATCCGGTGGCATTCCGCGTGATGGGGCCGGATCCTGCCAGACTGCGCGACATTGCCGACAAAGTGGAAACGGTGATGCAGGCCAGCCCGTTGATGAGAACCGTCAATACCGACTGGGGAACGCGCGTGCCTGCGCTGCATTTCACGCTTGATCAAAACCGCCTGCAAGCGGTGGGGTTGACATCGGGCAGCGTGGCTCAACAGCTTCAGTTCCTGCTTTCGGGCGTGCCAGTCACCCAGGTGCGTGAAGATATTCGTTCGGTACAGGTGATGGCGCGCGCGGCGGGGAATATTCGTCTTGATCCGGCAAGAATAGGCGACTTTACCTTAGTCGGATCGGCCGGGCAGCGCGTTCCGCTGTCGCAGATCGGGACGGTTGAGGTACGAATGGAAGATCCTGTTCTGCGCCGTCGCGATCGCACGCCAACCATTACCGTGCGGGGTGATATCGCCGAATCCCTTCAGCCGCCGGATGTCTCCACTGCGGTTATGAAGCAGTTGCAGCCCATCATCGCCACGCTGCCGGATGGATACCGTATTGAAGAGGCGGGTTCCATTGAGGAGTCAGGAAAAGCCACCAAAGCGATGGCACCTTTATTCCCTATCATGATAGCCATGACACTGCTGATCATTATCCTCCAGGTGCGTTCTATGTCGGCAATGGTGATGGTCTTTATGACCGCGCCTCTGGGATTGATTGGGGTCGTGCCAACGCTGCTGCTGTTTGATAAACCTTTTGGTATCAATGCGCTGGTGGGTTTGATAGCGCTTTCAGGAATTCTCATGCGCAACACGTTAATCCTTATCGGTCAGATCCATCACAACCAACAGGAAGGGCTCGCGCCGCTCCCGGCGGTTGTTGAGGCAACCGTACAGCGCGCCCGGCCGGTACTGCTCACGGCGCTGGCCGCCATTCTGGCGTTTATTCCACTGACGCACTCAATATTCTGGGGCACACTGGCTTATACGCTGATCGGCGGGACATTCGGTGGAACGATTATTACGTTGGTATTTTTGCCCGCGATGTACGCTATCTGGTACCGGATAAAAGTCCCTTCTTCAGCAACCCCACCGGTGGAAGGCGCAGTAAAACAACCTGAATAATTCTGTGCTGGCCTGGCATGTGTTGCGATACCAGCAACGCATGCCGTTGTACTAAAATTATTGCTGACTGAATGCCGGATGATTAACCCCTTACCGCAGTGCTTCCTCGTCCGGCAGGGCGTAATGATGGTGACGTCGCTGGTCGCCTGAAACTGGGCCGCATCAGTTACAACTGGACGCAGTGCTATCCTTTGGAGTAGCCCAATAGCAACCTGGACGTGATTACGGCGCTCCGGCTAACGGGCAGGTGCTTCATTCAACAGGGAAATATCCGTGATATATTGAACGTTATCCTCTTTCATCAGGCGCAACCCATGTCCTACTCGATCGGCGAATTTGCCAGGCTTTGCGGGATCCCCGCCACGACGCTGCGTGCATGGCAGCGCCGTTATGGTCTGCTCAAGCCGCTGCGCACGGAAGGCGGGCACAGGTTGTACAGCGATAACGATGTGCAGCAGGCGCTTAAAATACTCGACTGGGTAAAAAAAGGCGTGCCTGTCAGCCAGGTAAAGCCACTGCTGGCGCGTCCGGGTAGCCGTCACGCGAATAACTGGCTGACGCTTCAGCAGACGATGCTTCAGCATCTGAAAGAGGGCAAAATCGAATCCCTGCGTCAGCTCATTTATAACTCAGGCCGTGAATATCCAAGGGGGGAGCTGGTGCGCGAAGTGCTGCGCCCGCTGCGCGGCCAGGTGTCGGCCAATGTCGCGGCGATGATGACCCTGCGGGAAATTCTCGATGGCATCATTATTTCCTATACGGCGTTTTGTCTGGAAGGGGATAAAAAAGCGCCCGGCGAAAACTACCTGCTCACCGGCTGGCACCTTAACGATCCCTGTGAAATCTGGCTTGAAGCGTTATTGCGCACCGGGCAGGGGCAACGTATTGATATTCTTCCGTCTCCTCCGGCAATGCTGGCACCAGAGATTTTCCCGCAGCGCAAATGGCTGCTGGTGACCAGTGGAAAACTCACCGCCGCGCGCAAAAAACAGATTTTGCAGTGGCAGCAGGTTGTCTCCCTCGACGTTATCACTCTTTAAAAACGTTCCCGTTAGCTTAATTTTTTGCTGACTAATAACTATTTGTATTACTTATTCATTAACAAATTTTATCTTTAAAACTTAGACAAACATCCTCTGTTGTGTAACTTTTAAGGTAGGTCTTTCTATACCCGTTAAGCGCAGGGGGCATTTATGAACCATCAACCCACGATTGGGATTAGCGGCTGTCTGACCGGCTCCGCAGTGCGCTTCGACGGTGGACATAAACGCATGGGGTTTGTCATGGATGAACTGGCGCAGTGGGTCACCTTTAAGCCTGTCTGCCCGGAGATGGCCATCGGCCTGCCGGTTCCTCGTCCGGCGCTGCGCCTGATCCAGACTAGCGATGGCGACACCCGCATGCGTTTTAGCCACGATCCGCAGGAAGATGTGACGGCCAAAATGGCTGCTTTTGCCGAACGGTTTTTGCCTTCCGTCAGTAACTTTTCCGGCTTTATTGTCTGCGCGAAATCGCCCAGTTGCGGAATGGAACGCGTACGGCTGTATGACGAGCAGGGCCATCGCGGGCGTAAAGCGGGAATTGGGCTGTTTACCGCGGCGCTGCTGAAAAAATACCCGTGGCTGCCGGTCGAAGAGGACGGGCGCTTGCACGATCCGCAACTGTGCGAAAACTTTGTCGAGCGGATCTTCGCGCTAAATGAGTTGAATGCGCTGCGTGAAGAGGGGTTAACCCGCAGCAACCTGCTGGCGTTTCACAGCCGCTACAAACTTCAGTTGCTGGCTCATCATCAGGCGGGTTACCGCAAAATCGGGCCCTTTGTTGCCCGGCTCGGCGAGTGGAAGGATCTGGATGCTTTCTTTGTCGCTTACCGCGAGCAGTTTATGGCGCTCCTCAAGCATCTCGCTTCGCGCAAGAATCACACCAACGTGCTGATGCATATACAGGGCTATTTTACCCGGCACCTCACCAGTCGGCAGCGCGCTGAGCTGCTGTCAGTGATCACCAACTACCGGCTTGGGTTATTGCCGCTTCTTGCGCCATTAACATTGCTGCAACACTATCTGGCGGAATATCCAGACAGTTATCTGCAAACTCAGAGCTATTTCGCGCCTTATCCCGCCAATCTTGGCCTGCGGCTCGCCGTGAACTGACGGGATGCAAAAAGAGATGCAGACAGGGAACTATTGCAATTTGCGTCAAGATGCGGGACTTTTGGCGTGAGGTTTTTCTCAAACCGAAATGAATACCGAAAAAAAGAGAACGTGCTATGCAACATATCATTGAAGGCTTTCTCAGCTTCCAGAAAGAAATTTTCCCACAACGTAAAGAGCTTTTCCGTAGCCTGGCCTCCAGCCAGAACCCGAAAGCATTGTTTATTTCCTGCTCAGATAGCCGTCTGGTGCCGGAGCTGGTGACGCAACAGGAACCGGGTCAGCTTTTCGTTATCCGCAATGCCGGTAATATTGTGCCGTCGTTCGGACCGGAGCCGGGCGGTGTATCCGCGACAATCGAATATGCGGTTGTGGCGCTGGGCGTGACGGATATCGTGATTTGTGGTCACTCCAACTGCGGCGCGATGAAAGCGATCGCTACCGCGCAGAACCTGGAGCCAATGCCTGCGGTGGCCCACTGGCTGCACTATTCAGATGCAGCAAGAGCCGTTGTTGAGAAGAGAACTTTCGAAAACGAGACCGACAAAGTCAATGCGATGGTCGAAGAGAACGTGATTGCGCAACTGAACAATATCAAAACGCATCCTTCTGTGGCCGTCGGGCTTCGTGACAACGCGCTGCGTTTGCACGGGTGGGTTTACGATATTGAAAGCGGCGAGATCCGTACGCTGGATAAAAACAGCAAGAAATACGTTTCGCTGGCCGAAAATCCGACGGTGTATTTTGAATAAAACTTTATCGCGTGGCTGAAGCATCAACCCCGATAAATGCGTAAAGGCTGCCTGGCAGCCTTTTTTTATGCGCGGTGACGGCGCTTTCCCGTGAGCGTCAGTCTGTTGAATTGACAGGATGCACAGCAGGTGGTTGTATAGTACAACTAATTATCCTGTACGCGGAAAGATGATGACAGCGCCCAACCTGATTAACGACATTCGTGTCGCCTCCCGGCTGATGGTTCGTGAGCTCGGTTTTATGAATACGACGCTTGCCGCCACGGATTACTCGCCCTCCGCCGTGCATACCTTGCTGGAAGTTGAACATCACGGCGCCATCACCGCCGCGCAGCTGGTCACCATTCTGGGGCTGGAAAAATCCAGCGTCAGCCGCATGCTGGCGAGGCTGATTAAAGCGGGAGAGTTACAGGAAGTTCAGGCCACTGACGATGCGCGCTTTAAGACGCTGCAATTGACTGCAAAAGGGAAAGAGAGCGTTGCCCGCATTAACAGCTACGGTGCGATGCGCGTGCATGAGGCGATGGAGCATCTGAGCGATGCGCAACGTGAAGCGGTCGCCCGTGGCTTATCCGCTTACGCTTTTGCGCTGGAAAGCTGCCGCAACGGGGCGGCGCAACCGGGCGGCGCAAGGCCGGAAATTATCAGCGGTTATCTGCCGGGGATGATTGGCCGGATCAGCGAAATGCATGCCAGCTATTATTCGCAGCACTATGATTTTGGCTATTTTTTTGAAGCAAAAGTTGCGGCCGGGCTGGCGGAGTTTGCCGGGCGGCTGGACAATCCGCGTAACGGCATCTGGCTCGCCGTTCGCCACGGGCGCATTGTGGGATCGGTTGCTATTGACGGTGACGATCTGGGAAATAACGAGGCGCATCTGCGCTGGTTTATTCTTGATGAGGAGTGCCGGGGCAGCGGCGTCGGGCGAGAACTGCTGGCCCGCGCGATGGCATTTTGCGACGAGCAACAGTTCGACGCGGTACAGCTCTGGACATTCAGCGGATTGCATGCGGCCCGCCGCCTGTATGAATCCTGGGGCTTTACACTCAGCAAAGAGTGGCAGGGCGATCAGTGGGGACGCCCGATGCTGGAGCAACAATTCACCCGTTACAGCCATGCGGGTTCGCCTTCGCGGACATAAAAAAAAGCGCCCGAAGGCGCCTCTCACACAGTACATCGCAACAAACTTATTTGGTCAGTTCGGCTGTCATGTGTACGTTGTTATTGGTATTGGCTTCAATAATTTTGTAAGACGCGCCTTCTTTCTGCGCCTGGGCAGCAATCACGGATTCTGCATCATCCAGCGTGCGGCCGGTAGCCGTAACGGTCTGGGCGAAAGCGCCAAAAGAGAGAGCAGAAAGTGCAGCAGCGATAGCGATAGTATTGAAAGTTTTCATGGTGTTATTCCTTAAATTTCTCATTCGTGTTGGGCGTTATTGCCCGAATCTAAAAATCTTCTGTTGCGGCTGGTGAGCAGCCACGTCTTATTTGTAAATAACCGCGGTGCCGTGCAGGGTGTTCGGGCCGGTCACAGAGGTGATACGGAACGATTTCGCGCCCATTTCATCGGCTTTCTGCGCCAGTTCACTTTCCAGCGAAGAGAGGTTGGTACCGGCATTGGCGGAAATCACGCCCACTTTCTGCTGGTCAGCCGGAGAAGACTGAACTTCTACCGCAGCCATGCTGGCGAAAGAGAGGGAACTGAGGACGGCAACGGCGATCAGGGATTGAATGCTTTTCATGTGATTTACCTTTCTAAAATGGTTTGTTTGGGCGTCGTAAGTATTAACTTAACGATCGATAGGTAAATCATAAGTGTGATCTACATCACTCGTCAATATTATTTTTATAGTGATCGTTAAAATAATTATAAATATTTTATTATTCAATTTGTTATGTGGTGAAATTTTTTTAAAAATCTTCGCTGGTCATCGCCCTTGCAATGTTTTTATAATGATTAGTAATTAAATCCATGTGGACAAGGGAGGAACCATGACAACCGATGTCACATGCGGTACGAAAAAAAGTCGTGGACGACCAAAAGTCTTCGACAGAGCGGAGATGATGGACAAAGCGATGATGCTGTTCTGGCAGCATGGTTATGAAGCGACATCGCTGGCCGAGCTGGCGGAAGCCACCGGCGCGAAAGCGCCAACGCTGTATGCGGAGTTCACCAATAAAGAAGGGCTATTTATGGCGGTTCTCGACCGCTACATGGCGCGCTTTATTGCCAAACACCAGGCGACGCTGTTTTGTGATGAGAAGAGCGTAACCCAGGCGCTGCGGGATTATTTCACTGCGGTCGTCAGCTGTTTTACCCGTAACGACACGCCAGCGGGCTGTTTTTTGATCAACACCTCTGCCACGGTATCATCGTCGGCTGAGCCTATCGTTGAGACGATCAGAGAAAAGCATGCCTCGCAGGAACAGACCCTGCTGACGTTTTTGCAGCAGCGCCAGTTGCGCGGCGAGATCCCGTCACACAGCGATCTGCCGGTTATTGCGCATTTTTTAATGTGTATTGTGCAGGGGATGGCGGTCAGCGCGCGGGAAGGTGCGACGCGGGAAAAGCTGATGGAGATTATCGACACCACGCTGCGCTTATGGCCGGAGCTGGTGAAAGCGTGAAGACAAGAAACCCAGGCCAGAATGCCTGGGTTTGGTTGTCAGGCGACGGCGGTCAGCGTCGTTACCTGCAAATCGGCTAAGCCGTCAATGGCGCTGACCAGCGCTTTGAACGGCGCGGCCTGTTCATGCTGCGCCAGCATTTGCGCTGATTGCCAGCGCTCAATCATCACGAACTGATGATCGTTTTTGCTGTTGACATGTAACTGGTACAGCTCGCATCCCGGCTCGCCCTGAACGTCTCGTTCCACGGTTTTCAGCGCCTGGGCTACTTTGTCGCGTGCGCCTGCGTGGGCGGTAATGGTGGCGACAATGGTGATTTTTTCCTGCATTTTTCTGCTCCTTTAAACGTATAAAACTGCGATCAGTCTACGCCGCCTGGGCGAACAAATAATCCCCTTTCGGGCGACAGCACTTTTATCCGCGAAGAGAAAATAGGCACCCGCCAGGAGAAAATAGGGCTTAGCGCCCGGTACGCAACGACTGCGGCGGAATGCCATAGCCGCGAATAAAGACTTCCCGCATATGGCGGCGATCGCGAAAACCCGATTCGCGGGCGATGGCGTCCAGCGACAAACGGCTTTGCTCAATCATCAGCCGCGCAGCTTCCAGACGTAATCCCTCAATCGCCTTGGCCGGCGATTTCCCCGTCTCCTGACGAAACAGGCGGCTAAGCTGGCGGGCGCTCAGATGGACGGCATCGGCCAGCAGTTCCACCGTCAGCGCTTTGCTCAGGTTGCTGCGGGCATATTCGATCGCGCTTTGCAGACGATCGGAGCGCGGCGCCAGCGACAGCATCTCTGAATGCTGCGTTTGCCCGCCGGAGCGCCGCTGGTTCATCACCAGATTGTGCGCCACCGCGCGGGCGATCTCCGCGCCCAGATCTTTTTCCACCATGCCGAGCGCCATATCCAGCCCGGCGGTCATGCCTGCGGAGGTCCAGATCCGATCATCAATGATAAAAATGCGATCATCTTCAAGCTGAATGTCGGGATGCAACTGCAACAAACTGCGGGCGTGCGCCCAGTGCGTGGTCGCGCGTTTTTTATCCAGTAATCCGGCCTGCGCCAGCACAAAGGCGCCGGTGCAGACTCCCGCAATGCGGCGTGCCCGCAGCGCAGTGGTTTGCAAAAAATGGACGATGCCAGCCGATGCCGGTTCTGCAACCGGTGTCAGTACGCCCGCCACCAGCCAGCTATCCACCTGGGTGTCATCCGAAAGCGGCAGCGAATCCACGCCAATGCCCGATGATGAGCGCACCGTGCCGCCAAATTCGGAGTAGACCACCGGCTGGTAAAAGGCTTTGCCGCTGACCGTGTTGGCAAACTCAAACACGGTCAGCGTGGACAGCGCCAGCATCTGGAAATGGTCGGCAATGATGAAGCCAATTTTGTGCATCGCGACTCCCTAAGATCGCAGGCTGGCGGGCTGGAGCGTCGGGCAGCGAACGCGTAATCGCTCCGAAATCAGCAGGCTGATTAACGCCAGTAATAAGAACAGGACAGCGCTGAGCATCACACCATAAAAACCCAACAGCGGGTAGATCCACGACGCGACGGCAAAGAGAAACGCGGCCTGGGCCAAACGCCCGCATTCCGGCCCGCTTGCGCATCAGAGGGGTGAAAACGTGCTGCGCCACGCGCGAAGAGCAGAACGAAAATGGCGAGCACGTTTCTGTGAGCGGTCAGTGGGTGACGGTTGCGCGATAGCGCTCTGCCGGTACGTTTGTGGAGAGTTGCGGCATCAGCGCCCGGCGATGCTGTTCCAGTGCCTGCCAGTCGGCGTCGTTATGCAGAGAAGGAATGGTCACCAGCTCGCCCTGCTGAAAGCCCACCAGCGCCGCATCCACCATGTCCGTGGCGCTCATGACAATGGCTTTGTCGAGTTGTTCCAGCGGCAGGCCGCCGTTGTCCCAGAATGGCGTTGCTGTCGCGCCAGGCAGTACGGCCTGCACCTGAATGCCTTTATCGGCCAGTTCGTGATGCAGTGACTGACTAAACGCCAGCACAAAGGCTTTTGTCCCGCCGTATACGCCGTTCAGCACTTCGGGGGCGATGGCGACGATGGACGAAATATTGATGACCGCGCCTGCGCCACGGGCGACGAAGCCGGGCACCACCGCGTAAGTGAGGCGGGTGAGGGCGGTAACGTTCAGATTGATCATCGCTTCCATGCGATCGATTTCGCTTCCCAGCAGCGGCGTATGCGTGCCGACGCCAGCGTTATTGACCAGCAGTGTGATGCTGGCGTCTTCGCGCAGTCTGGCTTCCAGCGCACGGAGCTGTTGCGGATCGTTGAGGTCGGCGGCGATCGCCTCCACGTTACGCGACGTATCTGCGGTAATGTGGCTGGCCATCTGGTTCAGGCGGTTATGGTTGCGGGCAACGATAATCAAGTCGTAACCCATACGGGCCAGGCGGTTGGCGTAAATCGCGCCGATACCGGTTGATGCGCCGGTAATAACGGCAGTGCCTTTGTGGTGTTGTGTTGCGATGTTCATAGCAGACTCCCAGGTTCGACAATGGATGCGATGGAAGCATCATAAGTGAGCCAGAGACGTCTTAAATGACGTTGATAGTGCTGATTCAGGACATTTATAAAAATAACTTCCCGCAACGGAAATCTGCCGATCGCCCGGTTTATTGCTGATTGAGCACCGCTTTACTCCAGTCATAAAATGCCCGCACGGAGGGCGGTAAATAGCGACTTTGCGGGTAAACCAGCGACAGGGGCAAGTCAAAGGCGTAGTTCTCCATACAGCGCACCAGCGCTCCGCTTGCCAGCCAGGGTTGCGCCAGATAACTGGCGACGCGAATCAGCCCCAGCCCTTGTATCCCGGCCTGAATATAGGCATCCGTATCGTCAACGATCAGCGTCTCGCTGAGGCGAATTTCGTGATCGTCGCCTGCATGGCTCAGCAGCCAGTCGGTGGTGCGCCCGGTGCGGTGATTCAGATAACCCACGGCCTTATGCTGGCGTAACGTCTGTAAATCAGCGGGATTGCCATACTGCGCGATGTACTGCGGGGAGGCCAGCACCACCCAGCTAAATTTCGCCAGTGGGCGGGCCACCAGCGTGGTGGAATCCTCCACTCTGCCGGTGCGAATCACGCAGTCGTATCCTTCCTGTATCACATCCTCAACGTTATCGCTGGAGCACAGCGTCACCGACAGTTGCGGGTAGCGGTGCAAAAATTCACCCAGCCGGGGCAGAATGCAGTGTCGTGCCAGCGATTGCGGCATGCCGATTTTCAGGCGACCTGCGGGCTGTCCGTGAGTGCCGGGAAAAGAGGACTCCAGCGCGGTGATATCATCCAGTATCCTTTTGCACGCCTCGTAGTAGCGGCTTCCTTCCGTCGTCACGCTGAGTTTGCGCGTGGTGCGCTGTAAAAGCTGTAAGCCCAGCCCGTTTTCCAGCTCTTTAATGACCCGCGAGACGGTGGATCGCGGCAGGCCGAGCGCTTCTGCGGTGCGGGCAAAACTGCGCGTTTCCACCACCTGCACATAAACGCGCATCGATTCCAGTTTATCCACTTTTCCCCCTCCGCCTGTTTTCGATTATCCCATTTTAACGAACAGTCTAACCTGAATTTTGTACCTTATCGCCATCACGCCTTCGCCGTAATCTTTTGTGCAGTGCAGTAAAACTGCTGCCTGATTGAATGAGGACGCGAAATGAATATACAGAACGAAAACGTATTGGTGCTTGGGGCGGGACAACTCGGCGCGGCGGTGCTGAACGCGCTGGTACCGGCCGTGACGCAGGCGCAGGGCACAGTCACGGTTGTGGTTTCGCCAGGCGCGTGGGATGAACGCGGCCATTTGCGATCGGCGGCACATCAAAAATGGGTTGATCGCGGTGCGAGATTTATCGCTGTCGATATTGCGACCAGTACGGTTGACTCGCTCATCCCGCTGCTGGCGCAGTTTGCTACGGTGATCAATTGCATGGGCTTTGTCGCCGGAGCGGGTACGCAGCTTAAAATTACCCGCGCGGTGCTGGCCGCCGGTGTGCGCCGCTATTTTCCATGGCAGTTTGGCGTGGATTACGACGTGGTGGGAAAAGGCAGCGGCCAGCCGGTGTGGGACGAGCAGTATGATGTCCGGGAACTGCTGCGGGCGCAAACCGGCACCGAATGGGTGATTGTGTCGACCGGTATGTTTACCAGTTTCCTGTTTGAACCGGCATTCGATGTGGTGAATCTGGAGCAAAAAACGGTGAATGCGCTGGGCGGATGGGAGACGCGGGTGACGGTGACTTCGCCTGCGGATATTGGTCGGCTAACTACCGCTATCTATCTGCATCAACCGCGCATTGTGAACGAAGTGGTGCTGATTGCCGGGGAAACGCTCTCGTATGCCACGCTTGCGGATACCGTTGAAGCCGTAACCGGGCAGGCGTTTAAAAGAGGCGTCTATACGCTGCCTGCGTTAATGGATGCCTTACGCCTGCAACCGGAGGATCAAATGTGCCGCTATCGCACCGCTTTCGCCCGCGGCGAAGGGGTCTGGTGGCCGATGGAGCAGACCTGGAACGCCCGGCATCAAATAGCGACGCAGGACGTTAAAGGCTGGTTGCAGGAACATCTGGCGCAAGCGGGCTAAATCGCCCGCAGGCATCAATGGTGCAGCATTTCGTCGACGATCTGCGCTTTGTTCAAATTGTACGGATAGAAGGTCGGCCAGTTATCCATCTCTTTCAGTAGTGCTTGCTGGGATTCATTGCCCATAAAAATATGAAAATGCAGCGACTGGCGCGGCGCAATAATGTGGTCGCTGAACTGCACAAATTTCGGTGCTTTTGACTGCGCGTCTTTACATTCAAACAGATAGCGCACGCCTTTCTTACCGGAGGTGTAGGTCAGAATTTTATAACCGGCGTAGTCATAGCGGCAGCGGGTGACCGTTTTGCCGGTGTGAAACTCAATCACGTTATTTTCAATGCCGATGGTGTCGATGTTGGTCGCATACCCTTTTTTGTAGTAAGCGCGATACTCCTCCACCGTTTTGTCGCCGTGCTGCGCTTTTTTCTTCAGCACCGGATCGAGATCGCCGTTCAGCAGATATGGGTTCAGCGATTGCCAGATGCCGTCCCAGTCCGACAGTGACCGATCCTTGACATCTTTATCGTCGATAATGCCTTCGCTGGCTTTGCGTTCCACCTCTGTCAGCGGCTTTCCGTGGTGATGATCGTGAGCCATGCCCTGTGTGCTACCCAGTAATACACCCATACCCAGAACAAAGGCGGATTTCTTCATGATCATACTGCGCTCCCTGATGATTTGTTATGTAATGAGATGTTATAATATAACAATATTGGAAATCATCAATGCGTGCAACTTAGCTTCGGTTATAAAACATAGCATCATCTATATGTTGATGATAAATAAGTAATTTTTGCCTTTTTCTCATTGCTGTGGCACCATTGACGCTCTTTTCGCAGCGCAGTGTTTTTCCCCTCTGTTGAGGCGGTTTTAAAGGGTGAGCAATGAGTTTCTATGCAATGACTATTCTGGCCTTCGGTATGTCGATGGACTCCTTCGCCGCTGCCATTGGCAAGGGCGCGGTGTTACAACGTCCGCCCGTTCGCGAAGCGCTGAGAACAGGGTTGATCTTCGGCATCATTGAGGCTATCACGCCGGTCATTGGCTGGGCTGTGGGGCTAGCCGCCAGCCAGTACATCATGCACTGGGATCACTGGATCGCCTTTGTGCTGCTGCTGGCGCTTGGCGCGCGGATGGTGAAAGAGGGGTTGGGCAAATCGCCTGACGAAAACGTTGAAGCGCCGCGCCGTCACGGCTTTTGGCTGCTGGTGACCACCGCCATTGCCACCAGTCTGGATGCGATGGCCGTGGGCGTCGGGCTGGCGTTCCTCAATGTTAATATCGTGGCGACCGCGCTGATGATTGGCCTGGCAACAACCATTATGGCGACCACGGGCATGTTACTGGGGCGTTTTCTTGGCGCGGCGATCGGCAAATGGGCGGAAGTGCTCGGCGGCGTGGTGCTGATGGGTATTGGCAGTTCAATTCTGGTTGAGCACCTGGGCTTACTGTAACTTGCCTCGAGGGGCAAAATCATTAACAATGCGCCAGAAGGTGATGGCGTTCCACCTTACCCAACCGCTTCCCGGAGAAGCTGATGACGCCTGATATGACTCTTAAATGGAGGCATGTCGGGCGTTTTTCTTTTGTCCCTCCCGCATGCCTCAACGTGATGTATTGATGAGGTAAAACATGCTGAAGTCTTTATTTGCCGTCATTGTGGGTGGTTCCGCAGGCTGCGTTATCCGCTGGCTGCTCTCTGTGCGTTTAAATGCGCTTTTTCCCAATCTGCCGCCGGGTACGCTGCTGGTTAACCTGCTGGGTGGCATGATCATTGGTGGCGCGCTGGCGTTCTTTACGCGCCAGCCGCATCTCGATCCCACCTGGCGATTGCTGATCACCACGGGCCTGTGCGGCGGCATGACAACGTTTTCAACCTTCTCGCTGGAAATTTTCGCGCAGTTGCAAACGGGAAATTATCTATGGGCAATGACCTCCGTGCTGGTGCACGTGCTGGGATCGTTGCTGATGACGGCGCTGGGTTTTACGCTGGTTAACGCCCTGTATTGAGCCTGTGCGCAGGGGGAGATAAATATCTTCCCCGCTCTTTAACCGTAAAAATGCCAGGACTATTAGCAACCTTTTTATTTTAATCTTGCGAAGATGTTTTTTCTGAATTTTTAAATGGCACCATGAGTGAGTATTGACTAATGACACTAAATAAGCAGAATTAGGAACATTGACGCAACGGACACACACCATATAGCCCGTAATAATTATTAAGAACAAGCGCTTTGGCAATATCAGTTGTTGGAAAAATCTGATAGCGGGAAATATTATATTTGTGTTTTTTTATTTTATTTTGCTTACTGGGAAACGGTAAGCCAGAATGGTTCGCAAACCAGGTTTTTCGCCATTTACATGTGAGTCTGGAGTGGTTGATGGGCAAAGAACAAGAGAGTTACGGAATGCACGATTTTTTCAGAGGTGACACTTCAGGCCATGAAATGATTGAGCGCTATACGTATGTAAAAATTATTAATTTTGATGCGGCTGATACGATTAGTTTTGAGTTTTCCCCATATCAAAAATATTTTATTTCAATTATGGCGAATCGCAAACCACCTGCCGAAAATAGCAATCAATAGCTTCCATTACTGAATGTAAAAATAAATTTATTGGCAGCGCAGCGAACTCGCAATGTACTGCCCATCATATTGGACGAAAAATCCGAAAAAGAACCTTCAGACCCAGGAAATCCGCTCTGTGTCTGAAGGCATGCAAATGCATCTTCGTTACTAACAATGAGCGTGCTAACAAATTGTAAAACTATGATCAGAGTACCCCTATAAAACAGGGAGTTGTAATGAAAATAAAAGATCTTTGTGAATGAATATTTTCATCATTAGTGCATTGAAGTTATTGATAATCTGATCATATTTCATCCATTCCGACGTTTGAAACCCTGGTGTCGCACTTGCAGCCGTCCCTTGCGGGCGGCTTTTTTTTTACCAGCTAAAGATTTTTGTTGGTCGCGATGCGCATCATCAGCTACTGCCTGCGCAGCCTGGCGCCTAATCGCTTTTTTTCTCTACGTGCCCAAGTGGTTTTTCCGGGAAGCAGTAGTCGCGCACGCGGCGTTTTAACTCTGCCGCATCGGGAAAACCGCCTTCCTGCTTGCGATCCCAGATGACTGTGCCATCGATATCAATCACAAAAATACCACCGGTGCCGGGGATCAGGCGCACCGATCCGAGATCGGTACTGAACGTATGCAGCAGTTCTTGCGCCATCCAGCTGGCGCGCAGCATCCAGTTACACTGCGAGCAATAATGTAAAGTAATCGCCGGTTTGTTCATTTTCTCGTCCCTCCAAAAGACGAATCAGACAGCAAAGTGTATGCAAATTGCGGACGCAAAGGTGAGAAGTTTATGAACCTATTGCAAGTGATAATCATTATCATTAATATCTAATCTCATAACATAACGATAACCTGCTTTTTTGTCCTGACGTATTCTCGTTTCGTGGAACGACTGGAAGTAAGACGTGAGCCTGATACTAATAAATTCTAAGGCTTACAAAACATTATGTGTAAATCGCAACTTTCTCCGCGTCGCTTCAGGAAGCGCGTGTTGGTGACTTCATTACTCGCAGCCCTGTATCAGAACACCGCGCTGGCAGCGGATACCGATACCTCGACGACTACCGCAACGAATGCAAAACAGGATACGGCCGAACAGATGGTCGTTACGGCACCCGCGCCGGTGCTGAAAGCAGGAAGTAGCCATTCCGTTAGCGCCCAGGATTTACAAAACAAAGGCGCGAACGATTTCGGCTCAATCATGCGTTACGAACCGCTGATCAGCGCAACCGGCGTAAGCGGCGGTTCCGGTAACGGCAAAAGCGGTTTTGACCGCGGCGGTTACACCGGTTACAACATTCGCGGCCTGGAAAGTAACCGCGTGGGAATCGATGTTGATGGCATTCCGCAGCCGGATGCAACCGGCCGTAGCTACGTCAGCCGTGCGGGCCTGAACACCTTCGGCATTGGCCGTGACTATATCGATCCGTACATGTACGGCAATGTGGATATTCAGTCCGGCGCGACGCCCACCGATCAAGCGAACACCTCAATTGGCGGCAACGTCTCCTTCCGCCCGAAATCACCGGACGACTATCTGCGCCCGGGCAAAAACAGCTACTTTGGCTACCAGAGCGATTATGACTCCGCCGACCGCAGTTGGCACAACGGCGTGACCGGCGCAGCAGGGGATGAAACCCTGCGCGGCATCTTTGTTTATAGCCGCCGCGATGGTCAGCAAACCCGCAACAACAGCGGCTCCATCGATGCGTACCCGGCGAACTGGCACTCCGATGCGATGATGGCCTCCGGTATCTGGCAGCCAAACGATGAACATAAACTGACCGGCACGCTGGATTACTACCACAAAACCAATCACACCCATTACGACTCGTGGGACAACAGCGGCAGCACCATCCTTGGCGACGCGCAGCAAACCAGCCAGACTCGCCGCTGGGGCGTCAGCCTGAAAGATGACTGGACGCCAATGAACGACTGGCTGGACAGCATGTCCAGCAAAGTCTATTACCAGCACACCGAAGCGCATGACCGCACTTACATGCCGGACAGCACCACCGCCACCATGGAAACGGTCTACTCCAATTACGATACCGATACCTGGGGCATACAGAATGCGCTGGCGAAAACCCTTGGCCGCCACGATCTGAGCGCCGGTTTCAACGCCAGCACCACCAAAACCAAGCGTCCGTTTAACCAGTCGCCGGTGCCAAGTCTTTTCAGCGAAATCATGCAGCCGGAAGCGGACAGCAGCAGCTACACGCTGGGCGCATTCGTGCAGGATCAAATTAACTTCGATGCAGATGGCCACCATTTCGCCATCATTCCTGGCGCGCGTGTCGTTCATCAATCCATGAAGCCGGATAACCTCTCCAGCCTGACCACTAACAGCACCGCGCTGGATGAATCGGAGGTCTCCACCCTGTACGGGAAAAATTCCGACACCCAACTGTTGCCGTCGTTAACCTTCCAGTACGACATCACGCCGCGCCTGATGACCTACCTGCAATACAAGCGCGGTGCCGAGTTCCCGAACGCCAGCCAGCTTTATGGCTCCTGGAACCTGGGTTCCAGCTATGCCGGTAGCCAGCAATATGCGCTGATCGGCAACACCGATCTGAAAACCGAAACCAGTAATAACCTCGAATGGGGCATGAAAGGGGAGGTCACCGAAGGCGTTACGCTGCATACCGCGCTGTTCTACAACAGCTACAAAAACTTTATCGCTTATACCCGTTATACGCGTGCCAAAAACCCGGATAAATTCACCAACGTTCCGTCGAATATCTACACCACTTATCAGGCGGAAAACCGTGATAAAGCCTTTATCTACGGCGGCGAAATCAGCGCGAAATTTAACTTCGGCACCTGGTTTGAACAGGTCAATGGCCTGAGCGCCACGCTGGCTTACGGCTACACCGAAGGGAAAGCGAAATCCAGCTATATGGGCGACAAATACATCGATCTCGACAGCGTCGCACCGATGAAAGCGATCGCGGGCGTTGCCTGGGACGATCCGGCGAAACGCTACGGTACCGCGCTGACCGCCACCTTCGTGAAGGGGAAACGCGCCACCGCCACCAGCCGCGAGTCTTACACCAATACTGGCTCCGCAATTAACGACGCCAGCACCGAGTATATGCGCGTGCCGGGTTACGGCCTGCTGGACTGGACGGCTTACTGGCAAGTGGCGAAACACGTGAAAATCAACGGCGGCGTTTACAACATCACCGACCGTAAATACTGGGATTACCTGAGCAGTCGCACGCTTGAGGAATCCACCAATCAGGATGCCTACGACAAAGCGCTGGCCGTCATGCCGGGCCGAACCTGGCAACTGGGCGTCAACGTCGATTTCTGATCGCGCACATGTTCTGGGTCTTCATCCCCCGGTATCGCTGCCGGGGGTTTTAACCTTATAAAGGAAGCGAATGCTATGCCTGTTTCGTCAAACGATTTTTCCGCAATTTGGCAGCAATATCAGACAATTAAAGCGCAGGAACCAGCTAAGTATGCCCGCGATATCGCCACCGGGATGGCGATCAGCGAAGCCGAATTAACCCGCTCACGCGTCGGGCATGATGCCGTGCGCCTGAGCGGCGATATGCGCGGGCTTCTCGCCGCGCTGGAACTCGTCGGCGACACCAAATGCATCTGCCGCAATGAGTATGCGGTGCATGAACAGATTGGCCGTTTCACCAACCTGCATATCGGCGAACGCGCCGGGCTGGTGCTCAACCCGCGCGCGCTCGATCTGCGCCTGTTCGTTAATCAGTGGGCCAGCGCCTTTAGCCTGCGTGAGCAAAGCCCGCGCGGCGAGCGTCACAGCATTCAGTTCTTCGACCAGCAGGGCGATGCGGTGCTGAAAGTCTACGTTACCGAACAGACTGATATGGCGGCGTGGAGCGAAGTGATTGCGCGTTTCGCGGCGCAGGCCGATCTGCCGTTAGAAATCAGCAAAGCGGTTGCCGAACCGCACGCTGAAAGCGCCGATGGCGTCGCGCTGGATCAGGCATGGCGGGCGATGACCGATGTGCATCAGTTCTTCGGCCTGCTGAAAAAACATCACCTCTCGCGCCAGCAGGCGTTTCGCCTGGTGGGCGACGATCTGGCCTGCCAGGTCAGCAACGACGCTCTGCCTCGCCTGCTGGAGACAGTGTTACAGCAGGGCAATGAAATCATGATCTTCGTCGGCAACCGTGGCTGTGTGCAGATCTTTACCGGTGCGCTGGAGACGCTGACGCCGATGAAAGGCTGGATCAACATCTTCAACGAACACTTCACGCTGCACCTGCTTGAGAGCGGGATCGCCGAAAGCTGGGTCACCCGTAAACCGACAGCCGATGGGCATGTCACCAGCCTTGAACTGTTCGCCGCTGATGGTACGCAAATCGCGCAGCTTTACGGCCAGCGCAGCGAAGGGCTGCCGGAACAGAGCCAGTGGCGCAGGCAAGTTGATGCGCTGTGTAACGAAGGACAAACCGCATGAAAACGTTACTGATGCTGCTGGCGGCGCTGCCGCTGATGGCGAGCGCCGCTGCGGAAAAAGTGGTGACGCTCGGCGGTGATGTCACCGAAATCGTCTACGGGCTGGGTGCACAGTCGCAACTGGTGGGGCGTGACACCACCAGCAACTGGCCGCCAGAGGCGAGCAAACTGCCGGATGTCGGTTATGTCCGCCAGCTCAACGCCGAAGGCATTCTGTCGCTGCGCCCGACTATCGTGCTGGCCAGCGAACAGGCGCAGCCGTCAACGGTGTTGCAAACAGTCGCCGGGAACAACGTCAAGGTGATCCCGGTTCCGGGCGGGTACACGCCAGCAGCCATTGATAACAAAGTAGCGGTGATTGCCGCTGCGCTCGGTAAAACCGCCGAAGGCGAACAGTTGCGGCAAAAAGTGGCGGCGCAAATCGCCGCGCTGCCGAAAACGGCGCTCAATAAGCGGGTACTGTATCTGTTAAGCCACGGCGGGATAGGCACGATGGTGGCCGGGCAGGAGACGGCGGCAGACGGCGCGATCCGCGCGGCAGGTTTACAGAATGCGATGCAGGGCTTTGCCCATTATCGCGGCCTTTCGCAGGAAGGGGTGATGGCGAGTCAGCCGGATCTGATTGTCATCTCCGCCGATGGCGTGAAAAGCATGGGCGGCGAAGCGAACCTGTGGAAACTGCCAGGCCTGGCGCAGACGCCCGCCGGGCGGCATAAGCAGTTGCTGATTGTCGATGATATGGCGCTGATCGGCTTTGGTCTGCGCACGCCGCAGGCGTTGCTGGATCTGCGCAAAAAAGCGGAGCAGTTACCCTGATGAGCCGCGCCGTTGTTCGCGCGCTGTGGGGAATGCTGTTGCTGCTGCTCGGGCTGACGTTTCTGGCGAGCACGCAGGGTGCTATGCATCTGCCGCTCACCAGCCTGTGGCAGGCGGGCGACGACGCGCTGCGTCAAATCTGGCTGACCATTCGCCTGCCGCGCGTGCTGCTGGCGCTGGTGGTCGGCGCGGCGCTGGCGCTCTCCGGCTGCGTGATGCAGGGGCTGTTTCGCAACCCGCTCGCCGACCCTGGTTTGTTGGGGATCAGTAGCGGCAGCGCGCTGGCGGTGGCCTGCTGGCTGGTGTTGCCGCTGCCGGTGCCCGCGCTGGTGGCGCTCTACGCACCGATGGCGGCGGCCTTTATTGGTAGCCTGGCGGTGATGGTGGTGATCTTCCTGCTCAGCAAAGCCCGCGATAACACGCTGTCGCGCTTGCTGCTGGTCGGTATCGCCATTAACGCCCTGTGCGGCGCGGCTGTCGGGGTGCTCTCCTGGCTGAGTAATGATGCCCAGCTTCGCCAGCTTTCGCAGTGGGGAATGGGCAGTCTCGGCCAGGCACAGTGGTCTACGCTTGCGATCGCCGCCACGCTGATTGTGCCGTCATCGCTGGTGGTGTGGCGCGTTGCCCGTCAGTTCAATCTGCTGCAACTGGGCGACGAAGAGGCGCACTATCTCGGCGTCAACGTTCCGGCGCTGCAACGGGTGATGCTACTGTGCAGCGCGCTGCTGGTGGCCGCGTCGGTCGCCATCAGCGGGATCATCGGTTTTATCGGCCTGGTGGTGCCGCACCTGATGCGCATGTGGCTGGGGCCGGATCATCGCGCGCTGGTGCCCGGTTCGCTGCTGGCCGGGGCGATACTGCTGCTGATTGCCGATACCGCCGCCCGCACGCTGGTGGCTCCGGCAGAGATGCCGGTTGGGCTTATCACCAGCCTGCTCGGCGCGCCGTGGTTTTTATGGCTGATTTTTCGACAACGAGGAGCCACGCATGGATAACACCTTAACCGCCGCGCATTTGCGCCTGCAACGCGGGCAGCGCTGGGTGATTGATGATGTGTCGTTAACGCTGAGCGGTGGCGAACTGGTGGCGCTGATTGGCCCGAACGGCGCGGGAAAATCAACGCTGCTGCGGCTGCTGACCGGTTATCTCCCCGCCGATGCGGGAGCGTGCCAACTGGCGGGGCGCGCACTGGAACAGTGGCCGGCAGAGACGCTCTCCCGCCGTCGGGCGGTGATGCTGCAACAAACGCAGTTGCGGTTTGACTGGCCGGTGGCGGCGATTGTCGCGATGGGGCGCGCACCGTGGGGAGCGCAGCGCGAAGTCGACATTGTACGTGAGGTGTTGACGCTGACCGGCTGCGATGAGCTTGCGCATCGGCGCTATGTCACGCTCTCCGGCGGCGAGCAGCAGCGCGTACAACTGGCGCGCTGCCTGGCGCAACTGTGGCGCGACAGCGCGCCGGAAGGCTGGCTGTTTCTCGACGAACCCACATCGGCGCTGGATCTTTACCATCAGCAACAGTTGCTGCGGCTGCTGAAAAAGCTCACCGCCAGCGGCAAGTTGCACGTCTGTGTGGTGCTGCACGATCTGAATCTGGCAGCGCTGTGGGCCGATCGTATTCTGCTGTTGCATAAGGGAAGGCTGGTGGCGCAGGGTTCGCCGCAGCAGGTGATCCAGACGCCGGTGATTGCGCAGTGGTACGGTGCCGACGTGCAGGTGAGTGCGCATCCAGGCGGCGATGCGCCGCACGTTTTCCTCTGCGCATAAACCGCCGGGCTTAGGGTTTAGTGGGGAACGGCGTTAACTGGCGGAAGGTGTTGAGCAGCCCTTCAGACCAGGCTTTGCGGATGGCAATAAAATAGGGATCGCTTTCAATAATGCGTTGCTGCTCGCGGGCGTGGAAACTTTCGCGGCGATAGATCATCACATCCAGCGGCATGCCAACGGAGAGATTGCTGCGCAGCGTGGAGTCGATCGAGATCAGCGCGCAGCACATCGCCTGCTCCAGCGGCGTATCCGGCGTTAACACCCGATCGATAATCGGTTTACCGTACTTGCTTTCGCCAATCTGGAAGTAGGGCGTGTCGTTGGTCGACTCGATAAAATTCCCTTCCTGATAGATATGAAACAGCCGGTGCTCTTCGTTGCCAATCTGCCCGCCCAGCAGCATGTTGCAGCCAAAGTTGGTGTTGCTGCCGTTTTGCTGCGCCTTGCTGTCGCGATGGATAACTTCCCGCACCGTTTCGCCGATCAGCGTTGCGGCGTCGTACATGGTTTCGGCCTGCATCAGGTTGGGCGTCTGCTGGCTCTCAATGCGCGAGGTCAGCAGACTGATAATGCTCTGCGTGGTTGCCAGATTACCGGCGGACTGGATCACCAGCACCCGTTCGCCTTCACGCTGAAAAACGTGAAGTTTTTTGAACGTCGCAATGTGATCGACGCCCGCATTGGTCCGGGAGTCGGAAGCGAAGACCAGCCCGTCGCACAGACGCATGGCCACACAGTAGGTCATTACCACACCTTTCTACATAACAGTTGACGCTATTGCTGCTGAACCTGTTGCTGCTGTTGCGTCAACAGATTCACTTCAGCGGTGGAAAACAGCTCTTCGCAGCCGCCGCCCAAACGGCTGCCGCGCACCGGGCAGGCATCCAGATAATCCATCCCCACCGCCAGCCGCAAATGCTGGTTGAGCAGGCGGGTATTGTTGGTGATATCAAAACTGTGCCAGCGGTCGTTGATCCAGGCTTCCGCCCAGGCATGCATCGCCACGTGCTCGGTATCCCGGCTATAGACATAACCGCTGACATAGCGCGCCGGGATCTTCAGGCTACGGCAGCAGGCCAGAAACACATGGGTATGATCCTGGCAGACGCCTTTCCCTTTGGCGAATGCGTCCGCTGCGCTGTCCTGCACATGCGTCGCGCCGGGAGTATACGGCATTTTTAGCTGTAATTCCGCCATCAGCGATGTGAGGCTCTCTTCGGGCGCCGCTTCCTGGTAATAGCGGCTGGCGAAACCGCGGATCAGATCGTCTGCTTCCGTCAGCGGTGTGACGCGTAAAAAGACCAGCGGCGACAACGTTTCATCGCTGTTATCGTGGCTCTCTTCCACAGTATCGGCGATTTCCACCACCCCTTGAGCGTGGATAAAAATCTCCTGGTGCGGGCTATCCAGCGTCAGCACATGCATCAGGTTGCCATAAGCATCAAGGGTGGCGACGGCCGAGGCGGGCAGCGTCAGTTTCCACTCGCGAATCTGCTGGCGCGCGGAGTTTTGCGGCGTCAGCCGCAAATACTGGGTGCTGAATTTCACCTCTTCATCGTACTGATAATGCGTTAAATGGTTGATGGTGAGTTTCATAGCGCCTCCAGATAAGTCTGGCGAATGCTGTCGGCCAGCTCGTTGATTTGGGTGAGGAAGTGATTCAGCCAACTTTGCAGCCCCTGCGCCAGCACATCGTCAAGAGAACCAAAGCGCAGTTCCACATGCAGCAGGTGCGCCTGGCGCAGCGGAACATGCGCCCGCGTGTTACCGATCATCTCCAGTTGCTGCACCAGATCCGCCACGCAGGCATGCAGCGAACGCGGCACATCATTACGAAACACCAGCAGTTCGCTGACGGTTTCGCGGCTGATCGGCTGGCGGTAAATGCTGTGATAGGCCTCGCGGGCGCTCACCGCGCGCAGCAGGGTGTCGAGGCGATAATATTCACGTACCGGATCCGGATCGTTGTTCAGTTGCTGATCTTTAAGCGCCAGCAGTTGGGCGGTGGCGTAG
The DNA here is from genome assembly GCA_900109485.1 of Kosakonia sacchari. Classification (GTDB taxonomy): domain Bacteria; phylum Pseudomonadota; class Gammaproteobacteria; order Enterobacterales; family Enterobacteriaceae; genus Kosakonia; species Kosakonia sacchari_B. The sequence continues at coordinate 142,430 of FOAY01000007.1, forward strand.
GCGCGCTCAATCAGCGTACCGACACGAATAAAACACTGCGCATCGTTGCGCAGCAGCGTGCCGAACATCGCGCCGCGGAACAGGTGCGAGCGCTCTTTCACCCAGTCAAAAAAGGTATCAATACCGATTTTATCCACCCCGGACTGACGCAGATTGCGGATGTCGATACGCGTGGTGTTGATGCACTCCCACACTTCTGACGACAGGCTGCCGCGTACCGCGTGGGCGTTATTCCACGCCATTTCAATACAGCTATAAATGCTGCTCGGGTTGTGGCCGTCGAGGGCGAAGAAGTTCAGCAGGTTGTTCATGGAAAAGCGGGCGTAACGCTGCTGAAACAGTTCATGGGAAAAGGTGAGATTGAGCGGCAGCGCCAGATCGTGTTGCTGCTGGCGGTGGCGCGGCATCATTGACAGCTTCCAGGTGACATCCAGCACCCTGGCAAAGCTCTCTGCCCGCTCCAGGTAGCGGGCCATCCAGTACAGTTCGCTGGCTGTGCGGCTTAGCATCATTCATCCTCCTCCATCACCCAGGTATCTTTGGTGCCGCCGCCCTGCGACGAGTTCACCACCAGCGAACCTTCGTTCAGCGCCACGCGCGTCAGGCCGCCCGGCACCAGGCGAACCTCTTCGCCGGAGAGCACAAACGGGCGCAGATCGATGTGGCGCGGCGCCAGTCCCTCTTCGACAAAGGTCGGGCAGGTGGAGAGCGCCAGCGTCTCCTGGCCAATATAGTTGCCGGGATTCGCCAGCAGCCGCTTGCGGAAATCCTCAATCTGCTGGCGGGTTGATTTTGGCCCGACCAGCATGCCGTATCCGCCCGCACCGTGAACCTCTTTCACCACCATGCTGTCGAGATGGGCCAGCACATAGTTAAGATCGTCGGGTTTGCGGCACTGCCAGGTGGCGATATTGCCGAGAATCGGCTCCTCGCTGAGGTAGAAGCGGATCATCTCCGGCACATAGGGGTAAATGGATTTATCATCGGCAACGCCGGTGCCAATCGCGTTCGCCAGCACCACGCCGCCCGCCCGGTAAACCGACAGCAGGCCCGGAACACCGAGCATCGAATCGGCGCGAAACGCCAGCGGATCGAGAAACGCGTCGTCAATGCGGCGGTAGATCACATCCACCCGGCACGGGCCTTCGGTGGTGCGCATATAGAGCGCGCCGCCTTTGACGAACAGGTCGGCGCTTTCTACCAGCTCAACGCCCATCTGCTGTGCCAGAAAACTGTGCTCGAAATAGGCGCTGTTAAAACGCCCAGGCGTCATCACCACCACCGTGGGATCGTCCACCGGGGTACTTTCACGCAGGGTTTGCAGCAGGTAGCCGGGATAGCGCTCCACCGGCGCAATATGCTGGCTGGCGAAGAGATCCGGGTAGAGGCGCATCATCATCTTGCGGTTCTCCAGCATATAGGAGACGCCGGACGGGGTGCGCAGGTTATCTTCCAGCACGTAATAGCGGCCATCGCTGTTACGTACCATGTCGATACCGGTGATGTGAGCATAAATATTGTTGTGCAGATCCACGCCCTGCATACAGGGCTGGTACTGCTCATTCGCCAGAACCTGTTCGCGCGGGACAATACCGGCGTTGAGGATATTTTGCTGATGGTAGATATCGTACAGGAAAGCGTTCAGCGCTTTGACGCGCTGGCGGATGCCCTGATCGAGGATGCGCCACTCATGGGCCGGAATAATTCGCGGTACGCTGTCAAAGGGGATCAGGCGTTCAGTGCCTCCCTCTTCACCATAAACGTTGAAGGTAATGCCCACCCGGTGAAATAACAGTTCTGCCTGTTCTTTCTTTTGATGGATAGCGTGCTGGTCGGTCTGTTGAAGCCACTGCCACCAGGCATCGTAATGCTGGCGTTGACTGCCCTCTGCGCTGAGCATCTCATCGTAGTAAGGTGCTGTCGGAAGCGTTATTTTTATCATTGTCATCCCCTGCATTGCGCGTGTGAAGATTCTGTAAAAATGCAGAAAGCATGCCAGCATGGCTGGCAATGCGTTTTCGTGGCGAGTACAGGCGCAAATGCACCATTTTGAGGCGAAGCGCAGCGGCAGCGCGCTAAAGTGGTGTGAAGGTAAGCGTAGCAGAACCTGTACTAACGGCGTTTCGCGGCCGTCGGGCTGACCACCAGCCACACCGCCAGGCAGACAATCAGCGCGCCGATAACAAACCCACCGTTCAGCGTTTCGCCCAGCGCGAGGTAGCCCCACAGCACGGCAAACGGCGGGATAAGAAAGGTGACAGTCAGGCTGCGCAGCGGCCCGATATCGGCAATCAGGCGAAAATAGAGAATATAGGCCACGGCGGTACAAAGCAGGCCCAGTGCCAGCACGCAGGCCCACACGGACGGCTGCGCCCAGTTGATGGTTGCGCCGCTGCCAATTGACCAGGCGCAGAACGGCAGCAAAAACAGCGTAGCGCCCGCCTGGCTACCGAAGGCGACCAGCGTCGGATCCAGCCCGCCGCGCGCCGTTATCCAGTGGCGGGTGAGAAAACCGGCAATGCCATAGCAGCCGGTCGCCACCAGGCAAGCCGCCACGCCAGCGGCGACCTCCTGCACGTTGCGCATTTCGCCGAGCGTGGTAATCGTCAAAATCCCCACCAGCCCGAGCACCACGCCCGCCCACTTTTTCCCGCTCAGGCGTTCGCCAAAAAACGCCACGCCCGCCAGCGCACCCATCAACGGCGTGGTGGCATTGAGTACGGCGGAATACCCGGCAGGCAGCCAGCGCGCGGCCAGACAGTACATCAGAAACGGCAGCCCGGAGTTAATCACCCCAAGCAGCAAGGTCGCGCGCAACTTACCGGAAAACTGAAACGCGCGGCGAAATAGCGCCAGCAGCGCCGCCAGGCCAACAAAGCCAAACAGCACGCGGAGAAAAGCGGTGTTGATGGCGCCGAATTCCGGTGCGGCAATCCGCATAAACAGAAAACTGGCGCCCCAGATGGCCGCCAGCATCACTAATCTCAGGTAATCAATGGCCCGCATTGTGCAACTCCTTGTGTTGCGTTTTTAACTAAAAATGTTTTACCTCAGCGGCATCAGGCTGACAAATCAGCATTTTTGCTACAGTTTAGTTGCACTTAATTATGCGGAGAGCCGCGATGACCCTACCGCCCCTGCAGGCGTTGATCTGTTTTGCTACCGTCGCCCGACATATGAGTATGAAAGCGGCGGCCGAGGAGTTATGCATTACCGCCAGTGCCGTGAGCCAGCAAATTGCCAGGCTGGAAGCGTGGCTGAATATCCGGCTGTTTATGCGCGGTCCGCGTTTTCTGGCGCTGACGGCAGAAGGGCACATTTATCTGCGCGCTATCCAGCCTGCGTTTAACCAGATATCGCAGGCCACGCAGCGGCTGATGGATAACGCCTGCCAGAACAAAGTCACCGTCAGTTGCACGCCCGGTTTCGCCATTCAGTGGTTGTTGCCGCGATTGGGCGCTTTCGAAAAACTGCATCCCGGCGTGGAGGTGCAGATTAATACCACTAACCGGGTGGTAAATCTGCGCAATGAAGGGATCGATTTTGCCGTGCGTCACGGCGCGGGCGTGTATCCGGGGCTTCAGTCGCACTGCCTGGTGAACGACCATCTGTTGCCGGTGTGCAGCCCGGTGCTGCTGGCGGAAAATCGCCCCGGCTCGCCGCGCGAGTTACTGAATTATCCGCTGCTGCACGATGAACACCGGCTGGACTGGCGTTTGTGGTTCGACACGCAGGGCATAGAGGATGTGGATACCGATAAAGGGCCGGTGTTTATCGATTCGAACGGCGTGATTGAAGCCGCGCTGGCGGGCAGGGGCGTTGCGCTGGTGCGCCGGGTTCTGGTGGCGGAGGCATTAAGCCGCGGGCGTTTGATCTGCCCGCTGGCCATTACCGTCGCTTCACCGATTGCCTATTACCTGGTGTACGACGAATCCGCCGTATTACAGCGGATGAGCCGTGATTTTCGCGACTGGCTGCTGGCAACGGCAGCCTCCGAGGAGCATCGCTGGCCGCAACCGTGATCTTACCCCCATGCCCGATGGCGCTAACGCTTATCGGGCCTGCAACTTATCGCGCCTGGAAAAGAAGGCGGTCGCTCATCCGTAGGCCGGGTAAGGCG
>FOAY01000007.1:147155-253517 GCA_900109485.1 Kosakonia sacchari
AGCCGCCACCCGGCATCAAGCCCGGAGCTGATTGCCCGATGGCGCTAACGCTTATCGGGCCTACAGCTTATCGCGCCTGGAAAAAAAGGTGATCGCTCACCCGCAGGCCGGGGCGCTTACCCGCAGGCCGGGTAAGGCGCAGCCGCCACCCGGCATCAAGCAACGAATACGGCTTACCCGCCGAGGTACATCTTTTTCACTTCCGGGTTGGCGAGCACCTCCTGCGCCGCGCCGGAAAGCACAATCTTGCCATTCTCCAGCACATAAGCGCGATCGGCGATGGTCAGCGCTGCGGTGGCGTTTTGCTCCACCAGCAGAATAGTGATGTTCTCTTCGCGCAACTGACGGATGGTGGTAAACAGCTCGCCCACCACTTTCGGTGCCAGGCCGAGGCTTGGCTCATCCAGCATCAACAACACCGGCTCACTCATCAAGGCGCGGGCGATCGCCAGCATCTGCTGCTCACCGCCGCTCATGGTGCCCGCCATCTGCTTACGCCGCTCCTTCAGGCGCGGAAACAGGGTAAACATGCGATCCCGCAGGCGGGTGAAGTTTGCGAGGTTGTTATACGCCCCCATGCGCAGGTTTTCTTCGATGGTCAGGTTGGTGAAGATTTTGCGGCCTTCCGGCACCAGCGCCAGCCCTTTACGCACAATGTGGTGCGTCTGGCTGCGCGAGATATCCTCATTGAGGAAATTCACCGTCCCGGTGGAGCGCACCAGGTTGATGATGCCGTTCAGCGTCGAGGTTTTTCCCGCGCCGTTGCTGCCAATCAGCGTCACAATTTCACGGTCGTTGATCTCAATATCAACGCCTTTCAGCCCCTGAATGACGCCGTAAAACACCTTTAACTCGCGGGCGCTAAGCATAACGTACCTCTCCCAGGTAGGCGGAAATCACCTCCGGATGTTGGATCGCCTCAGACATCAGCCCGCTAAACAGCGGTTTGCCATACTCCAGCACCATTACCCGTTCGCACAATGCGTTGACGAAAGGCATGTCATGTTCAATGAGCAGCACGCTCAGTTGATAATCCTTGCGCATGCGGAAAATCAGCCCGGCCAGATCCTCCGTCTCTTTCGGGTTCATCCCGGCGGCGGGCTCATCCAGCAACAGCAGTTGGGGCGCCGTTGCCAGCGCGCGGGCAATCTCCACTTTACGCTGGTTGCCGTAACTCAGATTGGTGGCCTGCAAATTGGCATATTCAGCAATGCCGATATACTCCAGCAGTTCCATTGCTTTGGCCCGTGCGGCGCGTTCAGCCGGGAAGTAGCGGCCAATATGCAACGCCGCTTCCAGCAGTGAATAGCGGCTGGCGTGATCCAGCCCGACCATCACGTTTTCCAGCACCGTCATGGAGTTAAACAGGCGGATGTTCTGGAAGGTACGCGCAATACCGGCATTCACCACCTGGTTGGGCTTCAGCCCTTTGATCGATTTCCCCGCCAGCGTCACGCTGCCGCTGGTTGGTTTGTAGTTCGCGGTGATGACGTTAAACAGCGTGGTTTTCCCTGCGCCATTGGGGCCGATAAGGCCGAAAATCTCCGCTTCATCAACATGAAAACTGACGTTGTCGATGGCCCGCAACCCGCCGAACTGCATCACAATATCCTCGACGTGCAGGATGACGTTATTTGCTGTCATGACGGCTCCTTCTGCGCAACTGCCACAGCTCTTTTTTCCCCAGCAACCCTTCGCGGGCGAACAACATAATCAGCAACAGCAGCAGCGAGAAGACCACCATCCGCAGCCCCGGATAGGAGCCAAGATCGTAGCCGAACAGCGACAGCGGCTGGTCAAGGAAACGCAGCCATTCGCCGCTACCCACCACCACAATGGTGCCCAGCAGCGCGCCGGTGGTGCTACCCAGACCGCCGAGCACAATGATGATCAGCAACTGGAAGGTGAGCATAAAGTCGAACAGCCCCGGCGAGATCGTCGTCAGCAACGAGGCCAGCAGGCCGCCGCCAATCCCTTCAAAAAAAGCGCTGGTGGCGAACGCGCAGGTTTTAATGCGGAAGGTATTGATACCCATCGCAATCGCCGCATCTTCATCGTCGCGAATCGCCTTCATCATGCGGCCATACTTCGACCACACCAGTTGCAGGATCATCCCGGTTGCTGCCAGCGCGAACAGGCCGCACCAGAACAGCAGATGCGGCTGCTGGGGAATATCGTTCAGCCCAATCGCGCCGTTGGTGATTTGCGGGTTGTTAATGGCGAGGATCTTGATAATAAAACCAAAGCCCAGTGTGACAATCGCCAGATAGTCGCCGCGCACGCGGAATACCGGAAACGCCAGGCACACCGCCAGCACGGCAGCGCACACGCCGCTGATTAACAGTGCGGGCAGGAAGCTGGCGTGCAGCACCATAATAAATGGGCTGGGCGCCGCCATTTCGAACATATCCATTTTGCTGTCGCTGGAGAGAATAAACAGCGCGGTGACATACGCGCCAACGGCGACAAAGCCGTTGGGCTCCAGCGAAAGCTGGCCGGTGACGCCGTTAATCAGGTTGTAGCTGACGGCGAGGATCATAAAGACGAAAACGGTACTGATCACCCGCACAATGTAGTCGTTAAACAGCAGGTTAATCCCCACCAGTAGCGCAATGGTGATAAGAATAATCAGCAGGTTACGCCCCTGCGCGGCAAGCGTCGTGGTCGGGTTCAACATCAGAAACGGCTCCTTTCCAGGCGTTCGTCACCCATGATGCCTACCGGGCGGAACAACAAGACCAGAATCAAAAACATGAAAGCGAACGCATCCTTATAGCCGCCAAGCTCCGGGAAAAGGGCAACCGCGACCACTTCGGTAAAACCGAGAATAAAGCCGCCGAGCACCGCACCGGTGACGCTGCCAATACCGCCAAGTACCGCCGCCGCAAAGGCTTTCAGGCCAATCAGCACGCCCATTAGCGGGTCAATGGTGGGGTAGCTGATGGAATAAAACACGCCGCCCAGCGCCGCGAGGCTGCTGCCGAGGGCAAACACCAGCGAGATAATGCGGTTCGCATCGATGCCCATCAGCCGCACGGTATTGACGTCAAACGCCACCGCGCGGATCGCCATACCATAGCGGGTGCGATAGAGCAGCCAGAGGATCGCCAGCAACAGCAGCACGGTGATCAGCGGCACGATCCACGCCACGTTGGTAATGATGATGTGGCCGAAGGTCAGCGTTTTGTTGAAATAGTCCGGCGCGGAGAAGAAGCGCGAACTGCCACCAAACAGCACGTTGAACAGGTTTTCGAGAAAAAAACTGACGCCGATGGCGGTGATCAGCATCGAAATTTTCGATGCCTGGCGCAGCGGGCGATAGGCGACCCGGTCAATGAACATGCCCAGCAGGCCGCACAAACCGAGGGTCAGGAAAATGGCTACCCCAAAGGGTAGCCCAATCGAGGAAAACAGAAACAGGGTGGCAAATGCGCCGACCATCATCACATCCGCATGCGCGAAGTTAATCAGGCGCAGAACCCCGTAAACCATGGTGTAGCCGATAGCGATCAGGGCGTACATGCCGCCCAGACTCATGCCGTTGACTACCTGCTGGAGAAAAATGGCGCCATCCATTAAAAAACCTCTTATTAACAGCCGGTTACTGCTTACGGATTGACTACGGTTTTAAAGGCGAGCTGGCCATCTTTCACTTCGTTGATCACCGCACTGCGCACCGCATCGCCATCTTTCAGCGTCAGCGTACCGGTTACGCCCTGGAAGTCTTTGGTGGCGCGGATTTTCTCGTTAACACAGACGCGATCGCGCGGGTTATTACACTGGTTCATGGCGTTGACAATCACGTTGTACGCATCGGCCGCCATCGCACCCCAGGTGTGGGTCGGGGTTTTGAACTTCTCTTCCCAGGCTTTGATAAACGCTTCGCCGGCTGGCGTCTGCTCTTTGGCGTTCGGTGAGTAGTAATCGGTGGTCATATAGCCGTTGACCGCATCTTTACCCACTTCGAAAAATACCGGGTCTGCCGCCAGGCCATCGCCGCCCACAACCGGTTTTTCGAGGCCGAGCTGTTTCGCCTGTACGGCAATCAGCGCACCTTCGGTGTAGTAAATCGGCATGTAGATCATGTCGACGTTTTTCGCTTTCACGCTGGAGAGTTGCGCTTTGAAATCTTTGCTGCCCGACGGCGCCTGCACTTCGATAGGAATGGTGCCGCCGTTTTTCAGGAACTGGGTGCGGAAGGCTTTCGCCAGGCCAACGGAGTAATCGTTACTGCTGTCAAACACGATGGCGGCGGTTTTGGCTTTCAGATCGCGGGACGCCAGGTTCGCGCCGACCACGCCCTGGAAGCTGTCCGAGAAGCAGACGCGGCTGACATACGGATGGTTGCGGGTAACACGGTCGTTCGTCGCCGTCGAAGAGACCAGCGGCGTTTTGGTGTCGTCGGCGATTTTCACCATCGCCAGCGTATTCGAAGAGGTTACTTCACCGATCACGGCATCGACTTTATCGCTGGACACCAGGCGCTGCATGGCGTTCGCCGCTTCGACTTTGTCACTCTTATCGTCGATCACGATAAGCTTAATGGTGTCGCCGTTTTTCAGCGTCGGAGTGATGCCCTGAATCAGATCCAGACCTTTTTGTGAAGGCTGGCCATAGCCGCTCAGCGCACCGCTCAGCGGCAGCACCACACCGATTTTAATTTCTTCTGCCAGTGCACTGTGTGCGCCCGCCAGGCCGGAAATCAGTACGGCCATTAAAGAGACTTTCCCACCAAAACTCTTCATTGTTACCTCACGTCCGTCAGTTGATTGTTTATGTTTAACCATCAATTAATGCGCAACACTGGAATAACGAAGCGGCCGGAATACAGGAATTAACGGCCTGATGCTTTTGATTTATCGCATTTATTTAATAAAGGATTTGCCTGTTAATAACGATTTCACCATACATCCATTAATTAGATTTTTCTCATCCATTCTTCTTATAGATTTACCTGCCGTGATAGCACTTTTTTGGTTGCCTAAAATAGTGCAGTTGCGCCGTTGTGGTGCATGAATAAATAAGTGAGGTAGCGCGCAAAATATTTTTATGTCCTCGCTGTCTGCAATCGTCTTGTTTAAAGATAAAAATATTTTCAGTCGTTTTTTACAAACTCTTTAGCAGAATAAAAAACTGGATAATTGCAATAAATATGGTAATTAAGGCCTGCATTAGTGGTTGTTGACAATAATAAAACCCTTGTTATTCTGCATTGGCAGTCAGTTTATTATTCCATTTTTCAGAAATGTTATTTCTGCGTTAATTATTTTATTCAGTCTTATCCTGAGGGGGATAAATAATGAATATTCAAAAACCCTATCTGCTTTTTTTAGGTGATGCGCACGATCAACTGGCGGCGAAAGTCGCCGAAGGAATTAAACAATGGCATCCGGAATATTGCGTCGGGCAATACCGTATGGCGAACTGTCATGCCAATTGTCAGTTGCCGGATATGGATATTGACGCAGCGGTAAAAGCAGGCGCAAAAACGCTGGTGGTCGGCGTCGCTAACCGCGGCGGTATTATTTCAAAAGAGTGGATTTCCATCCTCAGCCATGCGCTGGAAAGCGGGTTGGATCTGGCGGCGGGCCTGCATAATAAACTGGCTGATGTCCCGGAACTGAAGGTACTGGCTGACCGTCTTGGCCGCTCGCTGTTTGATGTTCGCCACCCGACTCAGCAATATCCGGTCGCCAGCGGGCGTAAACGCAGCGGCAAACGTCTGTTGCCGGTTGGTACGGACTGTTCCTGCGGCAAGATGTACACGGCGCTGGCGATTGAAAAAGAGATCCTCGCCCGTGGCGGCAAAGCCACCTTCCGCGCGACCGGGCAGACCGGCATTCTGATCAGCGGCAGCGGCATCAGCGTGGACGCGGTGGTCTCGGACTTCGTCTCCGGCGCGGTGGAAACCCTCGCCCCGGATAACGACGCCGATCACTGGGATATCATCGAAGGGCAGGGGTCGCTGTTTCACCCTTCATTTGCCGGGGTGACCACCGGGCTTATCCACGGCGCGCAGCCGGATGCGCTGGTGCTGTGCCACGAACCTACCCGCACCCATATGCGCGGCGTTGACTATCCTGTACCGGATATTCTCGATTGCATGGCGCTGAACCTGAAAATGGCGCAACTGACGAACCCGAAAGCGAAATTTATCGGCATTTCCGTCAATACGTCGGCGCTGGATAAGGCAGAGGCGATTGCGCTGATGGCCTCCCTGCAGCAGCGTACCGGGCTGCCGGTGGTTGATCCGTTCCGTCAGGGCGTTGGCGCGCTGGTTGACGCGCTGGCGACGCTGTAATGGAACTGTCGGTAGCGCATGAGCGCTGGCCGCTGCGCCAGGCGTTTACGATCTCGCGCGGCAGCCGCACGGCGGCCGATGTGGTGTCGGTCACGTTGCAGGCGCAGGGCATTACCGGGCGCGGCGAATGCCTGCCTTACGCCCGCTACGATGAAACCGTTGAAAGCGTGATGGCGCAGATTGAGGCGCTGCGCGGCGATCTCGCTGCCGGGATGAGCCGCGAGCAGTTGCAGCAGCGGCTACCGGCAGGCGCGGCGCGCAATGCGCTGGACTGTGCCTTCTGGGACTGGCAGTGCAAACGCAGCGGGCAGAGCATCTGGCAACTGACCGGCAGCGGAGCGCCGCACCACCTGCAAACGGCCTATACGCTGTCGCTGGATACGCCAGCGAAGATGCAGCAGGCGGCGCGGGAAAATGCCTGGCGTCCCTTGCTGAAGCTGAAGCTGGCCGATGAGCAGGATATCGCCCGCGTGACGGCCGTGCGGGAAGGCGCACCGCAGGCGCGGCTGATCGTCGATGCCAATGAAGGCTGGAACGAGAGCATCTATTTACCGCAGGCGACGGCGCTGGCGGCGCTTGGCGTCTCGCTTATCGAGCAGCCGCTTGCGGCAGGGCAGGACGCCGTACTGGCGCAGTTGCCGCATCCGGTGCCGCTGTGCGCCGATGAATCCTGCCATGATTCCGCCACGCTGGCGCAACTGGTCGGGCGCTATGAGTTTATCAATATCAAGCTCGACAAGACCGGCGGCCTGACCGAAGCGCTGCGCGTGCGGGCACAGGCGCAGCAGCTTGGGCTGCAAATCATGGTGGGCTGCATGGTGGCAACGTCGCTGTCGATGGCGCCCGCCGTGGTAGTCGCGCAGCAGGCCAGCGTTGTCGATCTCGACGGGCCGCTGCTGCTGGCGGACGATCGCCCGCACGGGCTGCATTATGATGGCAGCGAACTTTTTCCACCGACACCGGCTCTGTGGGGCTGATGGCGAAGCGTAAGGAGAGAATCATGTCACGCACAGTCTATGTGAATGGCGAATACCTGCCGGAAGCGGCGGCGAAAGTATCGGTCTTTGACCGGGGTTTTTTGTTTGCCGATGCGGTGTATGAAGTGACCGCCGTGGTGAATGGCAAGCTGGTGGATTTTGCCGGGCACTATGCGCGGCTGGTGCGCTCCTGCGGCGAGCTGGGGTTAACGCTGGCGGTGGATGAAAACGGCCTGCGCGAGATCCACCAGCGGCTGATTGTCGAAAATGCGTTGCAGGAAGGCGGCATTTACCTGCAACTGACGCGCGGTAACGCCGGCGATCGGGATTTCCATTTCCCGCCCGCCAGTACGCCGCCGACGCTGGTGTTATTCACCCAGGCGCGCGCGGTGGTGGATCACCCGGCGGCCAGCAAAGGCATTCGCGTGGTGACCTGCCCGGATATTCGCTGGCAGCGCCGGGATATCAAAACCGTGCAGTTGCTGGCGCCCTGTCTGGCAAAAGCCTTTGCCGAAGCGCAGGGCGCGGACGACGCTTTTTTGGTGGAAAACGGCTATATCACCGAGGGGAGTTCCTGTAACTGCTATATCGTGCAGGACGATAACACCGTGGTGACCCGGCCGCTGAGCAACAGTATTTTGCACGGCATCACCCGCAAAGCGCTGGTGAAGCTGGCCGAGGAGCACGGCGTGACGATCGAGGAGCGGCTGTTCACCCCGGAAGAGGCGCGCAACGCCCGTGAAGTGTTTATCAGCTCGGCCACCACGTTTGTCTGGCCGGTGATTGCCGTTGACGGGCAGACCATCGGCGACGGTAAACCGGGGCCGATCACCCAGCTTTTGCGGCGGATCTATTTGCAGATGCTTTGAGGTTTTAGCGCCGCCCGGTGAAATCTGTGACGCGTGTTAAGTGCCGGATGGCGCTGCGCTTATCCGGCCTACGGATAGATGCCGGTTTGATTTGTGTTGCACAATCCGTAGGCCCGGTAAGGCGTAGCCGCCACCGAAATGCAGGGAGTGATTTCTGTGCCGGATGGAGTTGCACTTATCCGGCCTGGGAATGGATGCCGGTTTGATGTGTGTTGCACAATCCGTAGGCCCGGTAAGGCGCAGCCGCCACCGGGCGATATTGCAAATGCAGGGAATGATTTCTGTGCCGGATGGCGCTGCGCTTATCCGGCCTGGGCATGGATGCCGGTTTGATGTGTGTTGCACAATCCGTAGGCCCGGTAAGGCGCAGCCGCCACCGGGCAAATCAACCAAACCCTGATTTATGCGTATTCCCACCACAACTTATCTAATTCGTACCACTTATCTCCCGGCTGCGGCGTCTTCTCCCATGGTTTATCAATGATGTAATGGATATTCTTTACCCGCGCGAGATCCCACATCTGCGGATGCTGGAGCGCCAGGGTTTTTAATGCGTTATAGCCGTAATGCAACGGCTGCCAGCGATCGCGGAACACCTCGTTGAGAAAATCCTGCTCGGCAAAAATGTACGCTGAAATATCAGCTTTCTCTGCCAGCCGCTGCATCATCTGCTGATACATCGCCTCGTCCGGCGTCAGCACCAGAAAACCGCCGTTGAGGTAGTTATCCAGCGACGCGGGCGGATGGCCGTGCATCCCGGGATCATCACACCAACTGTAATAGCAGTTTTCCGGCCGCCAGCGTTCCGGGTAGCTGGCAATGCGATTGGGATTACAGCGACAGGCATGGCAGGCGGCAATGGTGTCTGCGGCGAGCGGCAGCGAAAACACCTCATCCATATTGTTAATCACCAGCATATCGGCATCGAGAAAGGCCACCCGCTGGTACTCCGTCAACCGCCACACCGCCAGCTTGCTCCACACCTCGGCAAAACGTTCATTGGCATAGCGCTGCGCCAGCGCCGGATCCGGGCCTATCACCGGGACTTCCTGCACCCGGCAACCCTGCGTGTGCAGATGCTGGCGCAGATTGTCATCAATCGCTGGCGTCACCATGACCACCAGCGGCCACGGCGAACCGCTGGCGCGCAGCGAGCGCTGCAACGTCTCCACGCCGCGCAGATAATCCGGCTGCGTCAGCAGCGTCACCCAGGCAAATGCGCCGCTCATGCCAGTAGCTCCGTCATAAAGGCGTTGAGGAATTTCCCCTGCGGATCGAGCTGCTGGCGAACTTCCTGAAACGCCGACCACTGCGGATAAAGCGTGGGCCAGTCGTACAGTGTCGGATCGTAATATTTTCCCCAGTGCGGCTTACCGCCTTCTTCCGCCAGCAGCCGCTCGGCGGCGCGCAGGAATTCCAGCCCCTCTTCAGAGAGCGAGCCATCGGCGGCGTAATAGACCACAAAACCGAAAAAACAGGTCGGTTCCTGCCACGCCGGGCTGAGCCAGGCCTGTGAAGGCCCGGTGCAGCGCAAAATAATCGGGTAGTGCATATGCGGATGTGAGCGGGTATGCCACGCCTTAATTCGCGCTATCACCGCCGGAGCGCGCGCCATGGGAACGCTGATTTCAATATTGATTTGCGGCGTGGCAATCCCCCGGCAAAAAAGCTGGTAAATGTCGCCAATCACATCGGTGAAATCTTTAAAGCGCGTGACGGTGCGAAACGGTTTGCCGTTGTCATCGACAATCTGTGTGTCGTCGCGCATCTGCTCCAGCGTTTTATCGACGGTCGCGTTCATCTCCGTGTCCGTCTCTTCCATTTCGACCAGATCGCCGTGATTGGCGTGCCAGCGCGCCTGCTCTTCGGCGGTGGCTCCGCGGGCCTTCCACGCATGAATTTTATTTTCATCCGGGAACCACCAGGCTTTGCTGAACGCCCATTGTGCGTTCCAGTCGTTCAGATCGTCCACCAGCGTATCGGCAGGGCTGGCGCTTTTGAAACAGGTAAAAAGGGTAAAAGGGCGGGTACGCAGTGTGACGGCGCTGATGGCACCGAGCGTGCCCAGACCAAGCTGTGCCGCGCCAAACCAGCGATGCTGGCGATCGATCTCATGCACGTTGCCTGTGGCATCAACCAGCCGGATACGCAGCGCTTCATCCGCCAGCGAGCTTTGCTGCATTCCTTGGCCGTGGGTGCCGGTGGAGATCGCGCCCGCCAGCGTCTGCACATCAATCACACCCGGCGAGGCGGCCAGCATGCGGTTCATCGCGGTCAGCGTTTCAAACATCTCATGCAGCGGCGTTCCTGCGCCAAAGGTCACGCTGTCGTTGTCCACTTCCAGCACGCCCCGCAGGCGAGAAAGATCGATAAGCCGGTCTTCCGGGCCGCTAAGCGCCAGCATTCTGCCCGGCGACATCCGATTGCCGATAAAGCGAATTTTGCCCGTCGCAGCGGCGATCATCTCCTGCAATTGCGCTTCGTTCTCCGGCGTTTGCAGGGCATTTTCTGCCGCCAGCGTGGCGTTTTTCGCCCAGTTGAGAATCGCCGGATCGCGTGGGTCCGGGTGCGGCAGGCGGCGCGGAAACAGGGTTTGCGTGGCAATCATCGGCGGCTCCTTGCTGAAACAGGGGTGATTAACCAAGCGTAGCCCATCAGGCAATCGCGTGAAGCAGATTGCGCCTGGTTGTACGCTCAAGCGATCAACCGGGCGTCGATCGCTTAATCCACGCGGTTTTGCGGTTGTCCGGCAATAAACGCGGCGACGTTTTCCACCGTTGTCGCAAGAATGCGCCCGCGCGCTTCCACCGACGCCCAGGCAATATGCGGGGTGATCAGGCAGTTTTTGGCGCACAGCAACGGGTTATCGGCAGCAGGCGGTTCGCTGGAGAGCACATCCACGGCCGCGCCTGCGACATGGCCTGCATTCAACGCGGCAGCCAGATCCGCTTCATTTATCAGATCGCCGCGCGAGGCGTTCAGCAGCAGTACGCCGGGTTTCATTTTTTGCAGTGTGCTGTGGTTGATCATCCCTTTGGTGGCAGGCGTCAGCGGGCAGTGCAGGCTGATGACATCGGCTTCGGCGTACAGCGTGTCGGGATCGACATAACGCACGTTACTGTTTTCCGCCCTTTTTGCTGAGCCTGTCGCGCAGGCCAGCACCGTCATCCCCATCGCCTGGGCGATAGCGCCAACTGCCTGGCCGATGCGGCCATAACCGATAATGCCGATCTTTTTGCCCGCCAGTTCAATCATCGGGTTCAGCCAGTAACACCAACTGTTGCGCTGCTGCCAGCCCCCGGCGCGAACATCCGCACTGTGTTCGCTGACGCGGTTACACAGCGCCAGCAGCAGTGCGGTGGTGAATTGCGCCACCGTGGCGGTGCCGTAGGAGGGCACATTGGCGACGGCAATACCGCGCAAACGCGCGGCGCTCAGATCGATAATGTTATAGCCGGTGGCGGTGACGGCGATAAATTTCAGCTCCGGACACTGGCTGAACACCGCTTCGCCCAGCGCCACTTTGTTGGTGATGGCGACATCGGCGTTCGCCAGCCTTTCTGCCACTTGCTCCGGCGTGGAGTTGTCATATACCGCCACCTCGCCCAGTTGCTCCAGCCCCTGCCAGCTCAGATCGCCCGGATTAAGAATACCGCCATCTAACACAACAATTTTCATAGGTCACCCGTTTGGTGTTTTTTCATCACGCCATCAACTTAGACGATGTGCTGCCGGGGAGTAAGCACTTTCTTCATGCCTTTCAGGGGGAATCAGGAGGGGGAGAGAAAAGTGGCAACGCGGAGCCGCATTGCCAACGGGTTAACTCGTTGCGGTAATCCGCGGCGTGACGCGGCCATGCAGCGCCGGGTTGTCGCTCTCATCTTTCAGGTGTACGCCGGTCAGACGACGTAAAAACGCCTGTTCCAGCAGCCACGCCAGTTTAAAGGCCGCCGCTTCGTAATTCAGCCCTTCCGGGCGAATGTTGGAGATGCAGTTGCGTTCCGACTCAATGCGTACGCGCTGCGGCTTCCAGGTGAGATAGACGCCCAGGCTGTCCGGCGAGGACAAACCGGGCCGCTCGCCAATCAGAATGGCCACCGCTTTGCTGCCCAGCGTTTCGCCGATATCGTCGCCCAGCGCCACGCGTGACTGGTGCGCCAGCACAATCGGCCCGAGCGAAATCCCCAGCGTTTCAAGGTAGGGCAGCAGGGCGCGGATTAAGCCCACGGACTGGCGGTGTACCGCGTGCGATGACAAGCCATCGCCAATCACCAGCAGCAGATCGTGCGCGGGCGTACGGCTGGCGGCGAGATCGGCACGGCTCTCTTCGCTCAGCATGCGCCCCAGATCCGGGCGGTTGAGATAGATATGTCGGTCCGACGCCGCGCTGTGCGCTTCCAGCGTGCTCAGCCCCAGTTCATGGAGCTGGTTTGCCAGGCCGTCACTGTCGAAGGGTTGATGGATGGCGTCACGCGCCTGGGCGTGGGCAAGACCAAATTTCAGCACTTCATCGGTTGGCAGGCTGGCGCCGCTGCGCCCCAGCGCAATGCGGGCGTCGGTGAATTCGCGCAGCAGGGACCAGGCATCAGGCGAGTTCATGCAGGCGTTCCTTGTGGTATCACGGTCAGTAACGGATGGTTTGCGCCGGTAAGGCGTAACTGGCCGTGGGTGTCGATAATCTGCATCCGCGTCAGCCAGTCAGCGAACTCCGGCGCGTGCTTCAGCCCCAGCAGGCGGCGCGCGTAGAGCGCATCATGGAATGAGGTGCTCTGATAGTTGAGCATGATGTCATCTGCGCCCGGTACGCCAATCAGGAAGGTCAGCCCGGCGGTGCACAGCAGCGTCAGCAGCGTATCCATATCGTCCTGATCCGCTTCAGCATGATTGGTGTAACAGACGTCGCAGCCAATCGGCAGCCCCATCAGTTTGCCGCAGAAGTGATCCTCCAGCCCGGCGCGGATAATCTGCTTGCCGTCATACAGGTATTCCGGGCCGATAAACCCAACCACCGTGTTGACGAGCAGCGGTTTAAAGTGCCGCGCTACCGCATAGGCGCGCGCTTCACAGGTTTGCTGATCGACGCCATGATGGGCGTTCGCCGACAGGCAACTGCCCTGGCCGGTTTCGAAATACATCACGTTATCGCCCAGCGTTCCGCGCTTCAGCGAAAGCGCGGCCTCGTGCGCCTCCTGCAATAGCGCGAGGTTGATACCAAAGCCGCTGTTTGCCGCTTCCGTGCCGGCGACCGACTGAAACACCAGATCCACCGGCGCGCCGCGCTCAATCAGCTGTAACGTGTTGGTGACGTGCGTCAGCACGCAGGACTGTGTGGGAATGGCAAAACGGTCGATGATGTCCGCCATCATATGGTTCAGCTTTTGCAGCACCGGCAGGCTGTCGCTGGCCGGGTTGATACCGACCACCGCATCGCCCGCGCCGTAAAGCAGGCCATCCAGCATGCTGGCGGCAATGCCTTTCAGATCGTCAGTCGGGTGGTTGGGTTGCAGGCGCACGCTGAGGTGGCCGGGCAAACCGATGGTGTTGCGAAAGCGGGTGATGACGCTGCATTTGCTGGCGGCAAGGATCAAATCCTGGTTGCGCATCAGTTTGCTGACGGCGGCGGCCATTTCCGGGGTGATCGCCGGAGCAACCTGGCTCAGCAACGCGGTATCGGTGGTATCGGCCAGCAGCCAGTCACGAAATTCGCCCACCGTCAGATGGGCGATTAACGTAAAGGCGGCGCTGTCGTGGGTGTCGATGATGAGGCGAGTCACCTCATCTTTTTCATAGGGAACCAGCGGGTTGTCGAGGATCTCGCGCAGCGGTATATCGGCAAGGGCGATTTTTGCCGCCATGCGCTCTTCGGCTGATTGTGCTGCAACCCCGGCCAGCACATCCCCGGAACGCGCCGGGGAGGCTTTGGCCATCACCTCTTTCAGGCTGGCGAACCGCCATGTGCGGTGCGCCAGAGTGGTTTTATACATTGCGTCTCCTCAGGAGATAGCGCGCAGTTGCGGATCCAGCGCGGCACGTTCGCGCGCCGATGCGGTTTTACGAAACCACATATAACCGCCCAGCATCATCACGGCGAAAATCAGCGCCAGCAGGGTGTTGTACCAGACCATCGCCACCAGGCAGAGAACCGCCATGCCGAGCGCAAAAGCCGGTGCGTACGGGAACAATGGCGCTTTAAACGGACGCTCAAGTTCCGGCTCGCTGCGGCGCAGCTTGAACAGCGCGGCCATGGAGATGATATACATAACAATAGCGCCAAAGACCGACATCGTCACAATGCAGGCGGTAAGCGGCATGCCGCTGATGGTGATCAGCGAATCGGAGAAGATCGCCGCAATCCCCACCACGCCACCGGCGAGGATCGCCAGAATCGGCGTACGGGTTTTACGGTTCAGGTTAGCCAGGCTGGCAGGCAGGTAACCCGCGCGCGCCAGCGAGTAGATCTGGCGGGAGTAGCCCATAATAATGCCGTGGAATGAGGCGACCAGGCCAAACAGACCGAGCCAGACCAGCATATGCAACCAGCCGCTGCTGCTGCCGACCACCACTTTCATTGCCTGCGGCAGCGGATCGTTGATGTTCGACAGCGTGCGCCAGTCGCCAACGCCGCCCGCCAGAATCATCACGCCCACCGCCAGTACCGTCAGCGTCAGAATGCCGCCGCCGAGCGCACGCGGAATGGTGCGTTTCGGATCTTTGGCTTCTTCTGCCGCCATTGATGCGCCTTCAATCGCCAGGAAGAACCAGATAGCAAACGGGATAGCCGCAAACATGCCCGGCAGCGCGAGGCCGCTGAAGCTTTCTGCGCCTGCCCAGCCGTTGGCGGTGAAGTTGCTCCACGAGAAACCCGGTGCCACCACGCCCATAAACACCAGCAGTTCGAAAATCGCCAGCAGGGTGACAATCAGCTCGAAGGTGGCGGCAATACCGACGCCCAGAATGTTAAGCACCATAAAGATGACGTACGCGCCGCAGGCCACCCATTTCGGATCGAGCGACGGGAACTGCACGTTCAGGTAAGCGCCAATCGCCATGGCGATCGCCGGTGGTGCAAAGACGAACTCGATGAGCGTGGCAAACCCGGCGATAAACCCGCCGGTGGGCCCGAAGGCGCGATAGGCGTAAGCGAAAGGCCCGCCCGCATGTGGGATCGCTGTGGTCAGCTCGGTAAAGCTAAAAATAAAGGCGCAGTACATGGCGGCAATCGCCAGCGCGACAATCAGAAAGCCGAGCGTTCCGGCCTGCGACCAGCCATAACTCCAGCCGAAGTATTCCCCTGAAATAACCAGTCCGACGGCAATGCCCCACAGACGGAAGCTGCCGAGTGTTCTTTTTAGTGTTGTTTGTGTGTTCATTCTTTTTACTGCCTCGCCATTAATACAGTTGCAGGCAGAGTTGCAAAGTCAGTGCCAGAAAAAAGAAACCTTCTGGCTCATGGGGTTACAGGCAACACAGCGGTAAATGCACGATAAGAGTGCACCGCCGACGACCGAAAACGAGTGCAGGCTGCCCTGCAATGGTGAAAGCGAGGAAGAAACTCTCTAAGGTGAAATTAACTGTGCAAGTGGGGACAGAAACAGCCACTGAGGCGATTTTTGGAAATATAATAGGGAATAACTGGAAATTTAAATCCGATAATTCTTACGTCGCTTTGCGCATTGGATGCTTTAATTAATACAACGGCGCTACGTTTATTTTTTTATTTTCACAATAAGTTAACACATTGATTTTATGGCGTGATTTGGCTCTTTTTTGTGAGCGGTTACACATATTAATCAGGTGAATGCCTGATGTTAAATATTCTTCTGGATAATAGATTGACCTGATTTTTCTCAGCCATTAATTTGGAAAAAAAACAGCTTCAGGCAAATCCAGGAATATTTAACAAAGGAGGATATATATGGCCTGGCGACCGATTTTATATGTCATCCTGACGCATAATCCTCGTCTGAACAGCAGGCGGGCGCAGCTGCGGCTGGTGCAGGGTTGAATGCATGCGTGCCGGATAAGGATTTTGCCTTCTCCGGCACGAAAGCCAACGCTCAGGTCAGCGGCGCGTTACACTTTTTAGCAACATTCAGCCCGCTTTTTGCTCCGGCAGATGCGCGGCGATATAACGCTCGTAGCGGTTTGCTTTCAGCCGCGTTAAATCCACCAGCACCAGACCATCGACACAGTTATTGAAATCGGGATCGCAACCGAAGTCGATAAACTGCACGCCGCCCGGTTCACACAGTTCAGAGTACTGCTTGTAGAGCGGTGGAATGCCGCAACCAAGATTGCCGAGCAGCGATTTCAGCCGGGTTAAATCTTCGGTGTAATCGTCACCGCTAAACTGGGCGAGCACGTCCGGCATCGAGGCGGGCCACGGCCGACGCGATGAGGCCAGAGGCCAGGTTGCCGGGAACCACAAGCGGTAGAACGCTACCAGCAGATCCCGCGCCGCTGGCGGCAGGCCGCCGGAGATGGAGACCGGGCCAAACAGGTAGCGGTATTGCGGGTAACGCGCCAGGTAAGCGCCAATGCCCGACCACAGATAATCCAGGCCGCGACGTCCCCAGTAGCGCGGCTGAATAAAGCTGCGCCCCAGTTCGATGCCGTGACGCAGCACATCGGACATGCGATCGTCGTAATGGAACAGGCTGTAACTGTATAAGCCTTCCACGCCGCGCGCCTCAACCTGTAGTGATGTCGGCATAAAGCGGTATGCGCCGACGATTTCCAGATCGGCCTCGTCCCACAGGATCAGGTGCAGGTAATCGTCGTCATATTTATCCGTATCACGACGTTTACCGCTGCCTTCACCCACCGCACGGAAGGCGATTTCACGCAGCCGTCCCAGCTCGCGCAGTAACGGCGAGTCTTCCTGCCCGTTGCGCTGCCAGAGGTAAATAACTTTTCCGTCCGCGGTGCGGCCGAGGCACTCGGCATTATTAAGTGCGCGGCGCAGCGTGACGCGCTCTTCCGGGCGCGCGATGGCGCACTCGGTTTTGAAGGGACCGGGGAGTCCTTTACCCAGACGCAACACATGTTGGCGACACTTATCGGCCAGTTCGCGCGGGGCAAGTTGCGGCGTATGCCAGCTATCCCAGGGAATGCGCTGGCCGATTTTGATCGGCAGGTTGCTGTCCCGGCGGCGAAACATCTGCTGCATAAGCAGCAGGAAGGGCAGCGTATCCGACACCATCGCGCTGGCGTAGAACAGCGCGCTGTTACGCGCGTCGATCCAGGCGGGCAGCAGCGGCGCGCGAAACTTACTCGCCAGTTTGATAAACCCGGCGTGCCAGCTTTTATCGCGGATGCCTTTACGCGTCATGCGTGAGACTTCTCCCGCCGGGAAGAAGATCAGCACGCCGCCGCCCTGCAAATGGTTTTCCATCTGTTGCAGCGAGGATTTCCGCGTGCGGCCGCCCATGTTATCCACCGGGATAAACAGCGAGCTGAGCGGTTCAAGGTGGGTCAACATGCGGTTGGTAACCACCTTCACATCGCGGCGAACGCGCGAAACGGCGTACATCAGCGCCATCCCGTCAAGCGTACCTGTCGGATGGTTAGCGATGATGACCAGTGGGCCTTGTTCGGGGATTTGTTCGAGGTCGTGAGCGGGAACGGTGCAGCGGATTTGTAGATGTTCAAGCACTTGTTCCACCATATCCAGCCCTTTCAGGTGGGGATGGCTTGCGGCGAATTGCTGGAACTCCTGTTCGTAAAGCAGGCGCCGTAGCAGGTTTTTTTGCCAGGGCGCAGGTCTGGCCTGCGGCCAGAGATCCTCAAGTACGTTGTCGAGACTAAACATGGTGGTTTCTCCTCCCGTCTTGCCGATGACAGTAACGGGGGAAGATGACGTTTACATTTCATTACAATGAAGATATGACAACGGCAAGACGGCTGGATGACAGCAAAAGCGGTGCGGAAGGGATGTTTCTCTCCCCCGCAGGGGAGAGAAAGGGGAAGGGATAGCTCTCTCCCCCGTAGGGGAGAGAAAGGCGGCTCAAAGAATACCGCGTTCGGCGAGGTCAAGGGCGAAGTAGCTGAAGATCAGGTCTGCGCCCGCGCGTTTGATCGCGCCCAGGCTTTCCAGCACCACTTTGTCTTCATCGATTGCACCCGCCAGCGCGGCGAATTTGATCATCGCGTATTCACCGCTTACCTGATAGGCGCCCAGCGGTAACTCGGTGCGTTCACGGATATCGCGCAGGATGTCGAGGTATGCGCCTGCCGGTTTCACCATCAGGCAGTCTGCGCCTTCGGCCTGATCGATCAGCGATTCACGGATCGCCTCGCGACGGTTCATCGGGTTCATCTGGTAGGTTTTGCGATCGCCTTTCAGCGCCGTTCCTGCCGCTTCACGGAACGGGCCGTAGAACGAAGAGGCGAATTTGGTCGAGTAGGACATGATGGCGGTATCGGTAAAGCCTGCTGCATCCAGCGCATGGCGAATCGCCTGCACCTGGCCGTCCATTGCTGCGGAAGGGGCGATAAAGTCCGCGCCGGCAGCAGCGGCGGCAACGGCTTGTTTGCCGAGGTTAATCAGGGTCGCATCGTTATCGACACCGTGATCGCACAGCACGCCGCAATGGCCGTGAGAGGTGTATTCGCAGAAACAGGTATCGGACATCACGATCATCTCCGGCACCGTCTCTTTGCAGATGCGCGACATGCGCGCCACCAGGCCATCTTCACGCCAGGTGTCGCTGCCGGTCTCATCAGTGTGGTGAGAGATGCCGAAGGTCATCACCGAGCGAATACCGGCTTTGGCGATGCGTTCAATTTCGCGGGCGAGATACTTTTCCGGAATGCGCATCACGCCGGGCATCGCCTCAATGGCTTTGTAATCGTTTAACTCTTCTTCAACAAAGATCGGCAACACCAGGTCGTTTTTGCTCAGTGTTGTCTCTTCAAACATGGCGCGCAGGGCAGGTGATTTGCGCAGGCGGCGTGGGCGAGTAATTAAATCGGTCATGGTATGCCTGATGTTTGTGGAACAGATGGCGGCATTGTAGCCGAAAAGCAGAGGTTCTGTTTTACCAAAATCGCCGTTAAGGGCAGAGGCAAACGGCGAAACCGCCTGCCTCTGATGTTGTCAGGAGGCGGGGATCACTTGCGGCACGTTGCTGCTTAACGCACTGACCAGATCGTTAACGCCGTCGCTCATATTGGCAAAGCGCGTCAGCGGCGAACGGGTGATGACGACAAAAACGCCGACATTATGCTGCGGCACCATCGCAATGTAGGTGATAAAGCCGCCGCCGCCGCCGGTTTTCTGAATGATCCCAGGATGCCCCTCTTTGGGCGCCATGTAGACCCAGCCGAGGCCGAGCGCATCGGCTATGCCGGGCACATCCATGCCGATCACCCGCGTTAACTGGTTGCGCGGGTAGATCAACGTTTGCATGCGATCCGCCTGGCTGTTACGGGTGTAGAAATCCGACGACAGGAACTGCTGCATCCAGCGCATCATGTCTCCCGGCGTGGAGTAGACGCCGCCGCTGCCGATGGCGGCCAGCGTGTTATTGCACGGGCTGGCGCCTTTCTCGGCGATCATCAGGCGTTTGCACTGATCCGGCGACGGGGTAAAGGTGGTGTCTTTCATCCCCAGCGGGCGGGTGATCTGCTCTTCGAAAAGCTGCGGGTAAGGCTTGCCTGCCGCTTTCGACAAGGCATCCGCCAGCAGATCAAAGGCCAGGTTGGAGTAAGCCGCCTGCGTACCCGGCGCGGTTTTCAGCGTGGCGGTTGAGAGCCAGCTCCAGCGCTGTTCGTACGTTGGCCAGACGAAAACGGGACGTCGCGCTGCGCCGCCGGGCTGTTCGCGCGGCAGGGCGCTGGTATGCGTTGCAAGGTTCACCAGCGTAATTGGCGTGCCCTGGTAGGTCGGCACACGCGTGCCGGGAGGCGCATATTTACTTAACGGATCGTCGAGACGGACTTTGCCCTGATCGAGCATTTTCACCAGCATTTCGCTGGTCATCAGCTTGGAGAGGGAAGCAATACGAATCACCGAATCAAGCTGCGGGCGAACGTTGCTGCCGGGGCGGGTTTCGCCGTAGCTTTTGAACACGCGCTGGTTGCCGTCAATCACCACCATCGCCATGCCGGTTGCGCCGCTACCGTAATAAATATGGTTGGCGTAACGATCAACAATATCAGATGCAAATACCGGGTCAGGAGACTGAACAGCCGCCTGAGCGGAAGTCAAGCTCTGCGCGCAGAGCAGCGCAGAGAGAAGCAGACAACGTTTCAACGCAGGGTTCCATAAATAAATGGGATAGATAGAGCGTATTTATACTACTTAGTGCGGTGTTGCAAAGGCCCAATTAGCGGATTCTTTCCCCCTAATACGTAACGATGGGTAAAAATGGTTATTTTGCCGCCAGACCACGACGTTCGCCGGATGTGGTAATCTCCTTCTTTCCCACTGACAGGAGAGAGCAGATGGCAGGTAAACGGGTCGTGATGGTGGTGGATATGCAAAATGGCGTGTTCGCCACCGAGCGTATTCAGCGGGCGCAGTGTGTCGCCCGCATTAACCAGTTAACGCAGGCCGCCGATACGGTGATTTTCATTCAGCATGCGGAAGCGGGCGGGCTGGAAGAGGGGAGCGAAGGGTTTGCGCTGCTGCCGGAGCTGCATCAGCCTGCGAACGCCCTGTACGTCACCAAAACCGCCTGCGACGCGTTCTATAAAACGCAGCTTGAAGCGGTGCTGCGCGAGCACGATATCAACGCCTGGGTGATGTGCGGTTGTGCCACCGATTACTGCGTGGATACCACGCTGAAAAACGGCGCCAGCCGGGGTTATTCCATCACGATGGCGCAGGACGCCCATACCACCGCTAACCGCCCGGCTGCGCAGGCCACAACCCTGATCAATCACTACAACGACGTGTGGCGTACGTTAACCGTTCCCGGCAACCCGGTGTATGTGAAACCGGTCGAAACAATTCTTCACGAATGGCAAGCGAACTAAGGGGTTACCCTCAGGTCTGATACAACGACACGGCGTCGCACTGCGCGGCGCTTTTTTATCCCTGCGCTATGCCCGGTGCAGGAATCCGCTACACAGCATTTTTGTAAATAATAAGAAGTAAGCAGGAGTACCCATGTTTAAATCTTTCTTTCCTAAGCCGACGCTGTTCTTTTTGTCGGCCTTTATCTGGGCGCTGATCGCTGTCGTATTCTGGCAGGCTGGTGGTGAGGGCTGGTTAATGCGCTTAACCGGCGCATCGGCGGACGTCCCGATCAGCGCTACGCGTTTCTGGTGCCCCAGCTTTTTACTTTTTTATGCTTATTATGCCGTTTGCGTCGGCCTGTTTGCGCTGTGCTGGTTTGTCGCCTCGCCGCACCGCTGGCAGTACTGGTCGGTACTCGGTACGGCGTTGATCGTCTTTGTGACCTGGTTTTTGGTGGAGGTGAACGTTGCCATCAACGCCTGGTATCAGCCGTTTTTCGATTTGGTGCAAACTGCGCTCAGTGCGCCCAACAAGGTCAGCCTGAGCCAGCTTTATAGCGAGATTGGCGTCTTCTTGTGGATCGCGCTGATTGCCGTGACGGTAGCGGTACTGAATAACTTTTTCGTCAGCCACTATGTGTTCCGCTGGCGTACGGCGATGAACGAATACTATATGGCGCACTGGGCGCATCTGCGTCATATCGAAGGGGCCGCGCAGCGTGTGCAGGAAGACACCATGCGTTTTGCCCAGACGCTGGAAGATATGGGCGTCAGCTTTATCAATGCGATCATGACGCTGATTGCGTTTTTGCCGGTGCTGGTGGCGCTGTCACCGCATGTGCAGGAGCTGCCGCTGGTGGGACATGTTCCTTACGGTCTGGTGATCGCGGGCGTGGGCTGGGCGTTGTTCGGCACCCTGTTGCTGGCCTTAATCGGTATCAACCTGCCTGGATTACAGTTTAAGAATCAGCGCGTTGAAGCCGCCTACCGTAAAGAGCTGGTCTACGGCGAAGATGACGCCACGCGCGCGCAACCGCCGACCGTCGCCGAACTGTTCAGCGCCGTGCGCCGCAACTATTTCCGCCTCTATTTTCACTACACCTATTTCAACATCGCCCGTATTCTCTATATGCAAGTTGATGTGGTGTTTGGTCTGATTATGCTGTTTCCGACCATTGCCGCTGGCGCGATTACGCTGGGTCTGATGCATCAGATTACCAACGTTTTCGATCAGGTCCGCAGCTCGTTCCAGTATTTGATCACCTCCTGGACGACGTTGGTGGAGCTGATGTCCATCTACAAACGCTTGCGCAGTTTTGAGTATGAATTGAACGGCCAGGAAATTGTGCCTGTGCCTCACCGTTTTGGTTAACACAAGGAACGTTATGGTTTACGTCCCCCGTTTTGGCTGGCTGCTGGCGGCTCTGATCCTTGCCGGTTGTAGCACGCAAGCCCCGGTTTCCCAGCGGGAAGCGGAGAAAGAAAAAGAGAGCAACAAACCGTTGGATGTGGCAAGCGTGGTGCGGCAGAAAATGCCCGCCAGCGTGAAAGATCGCAATGGCTGGGCGCAGGATATCGCCACCACATTTAGCAGCCAGAAGCTGGCGCCGACGCTGGAGAATATCTGCTCGGTGCTGGCGGTGGCGCAGCAGGAATCGAACTATCAGGCCGATCCGGCCGTGCCGGGGCTGAACAAAATCGCCTGGAAAGAGATCGATAAGCGCGCGCAGCGGATGCACATTCCGCCGCTGCTGGTGCATACCGCGCTGAAAATCCCTTCGCCGAACGGTAAAAGCTACAGCGAGCGGCTGGACAACGTCAGAACGGAAAAAGAGCTGAGCGCCATTTTTGACGACTTTATCAATATGGTGCCGATGGGGCAGACGCTGTTTGGTTCCTTCAACCCGGTGCGTACCGGCGGGCCGATGCAAATCAGCGTGGCGTTTGCCGAGCAGCACACCGAGGGGTATCCGTGGAAGATGGATGGCACGGTACGCCAGGAAGTGTTCAGCCGTCGCGGCGGTTTGTGGTTCGGCACTTACCATCTGCTGAATTATCCTGCCAGCTACAGCGCGCCGATTTACCGTTTCGCCGATTTTAACGCCGGGCTGTACGCCAGCCGCAATGCGGCGTTCCAGAATGCGGTTAGCAAAGCGACCGGCGTGAAACTGGCGCTGGATGGCGATGTGATCCTTTACGGCAGCAGCAATACGGGCGCGACGGAACTGGCGGTAAGAAAGCTCGGGCCGAAACTGGGGATGAGCGATCGCGATATTCGCCGTCAACTGGAGCGCGGCGACAGTCAGAAGTTTGAAGAGACGACGCTGTACCGCGAAGTTTATCGTCTGGCGGAACAGAAAAGCGGGAAAACGCTGCCGAGAGAGATTTTGCCGGGGATCCAGTTAGAAAGCCCGAAGATCACGCGTAACCTGACGACAGCATGGTTTGCGAAGCGCGTCGACGATCGTCGGGCTGCCTGTATGGCGCAGAATTAATCTGAGTGGTGTCGTCGCCAGCGCAGGAAAAGGCCGATGACACCCAACAATGCGCTTCCCGCAAGGAACGGCACGAGACCAAACAGCGTGCCGACGCCAAACCCCAGTTCAACGTGGGGGCGGGAGGCGTCCTGAACCTGCATCAATCTTTCGAACACGCCAGGCGCGTGTACCAGCAGGTTCAACAACTGCGCGCCAGCCCAGAAGCAGAGCAGGACAAACACGGCATAAGCCAAATTGCCTGGCCTTGAGGCATCACGTTTTTTCACGCCCGTGAAGGGTTTTGACAGGGAAAAATCAGCCATAAGACCTCCGGTACTCTTTACTCAATTCGTTGCTTACCTTTCAGTGATGCAGCAGCGGGTGCTGGTCAGAATTCAGGCTAATTGTGACAGTTGCGCCCCGTTGTCAACATCAGAATGGTGATAATTTCCCACCGGGAAGGATTCCGTTTGAACAATTTTTGTTAGTGATCACATTTTTGTAACATTTTCATTATTCAAGTAACATTTCAGATTTTCCATACATCACACAGACCTGAAAGACAGGCTATGCGATGATGCCTTTTTGACTGCCGGAGTTGTCATGAAGCTGCCTGCGAAAATACGCCGTGACTGGCACTATTACGCGTTTGCGATTGGGTTGATTTTTATTCTGAATGGGGTCGTGGGCCTGCTGGGGTTTGAGGCCAAAGGCTGGCAAACCTATGCCGTCGGGCTGGTGACCTGGGTGATTGGATTTTGGCTGGCCGGGTTGATTATCCGCCGCCGCCCGGAAGAGGAGGAGGCAGCGGATAAGGCAAAGTAATGCTTAACCGTTGACGGAAATTTTCAGCGTGCTGTTTACCTGATGGCGCGCGATAGCCAGTTCAATCAGGCGGGTGATCAGATCAGGGTAGCTGATGCCGCTCGCCTGCCACAGTTTTGGATACATGCTGATGTTGGTAAAGCCCGGCAGCGTGTTGATCTCATTGATAACGACTTCGTTGTCCGGCGTCAGGAACACATCGACGCGCGCCATCCCTTCACAGCCCAGCGTCTGGTACGCCTGCACTGCAATCTGACGGATCTTATCGTTGATCTCCGGCGCGATATCCGCAGGCACCACCACCTGCGCACCGTTTTCATCAATGTATTTGGTGTCGTAAGCGTAGAACTCGCTGTGCAGCACGATTTCGCCGCAGGTACTGGCTTGCGGATCGTCATTGCCGAGCACCGCGCATTCGATCTCGCGGCCTTTGATGCCTTTCTCAACGATCACTTTCTTGTCGAACTCAAACGCCAGGCGCACCGCTTCATGATATTGCGCTTCGCTGGTCACTTTGCTGACGCCAACGGACGAGCCCTGGTTGGCCGGTTTGACGAACAGCGGCAGGCCGAGTTGCGCTTCAACGTCGCTAAAGGCAATCTGCTGACGGTTGGCGCGCGTCAGGGTAATAAAGGGCGCGACAGCTAATCCGGCATCACGCAGCAAACGCTTGGTGACATCTTTATCCATGCAGGCCGCCGAAGCGAGCACGTCGGAGCCGACAAACGGCAGGTTCGCCAGGCGCAGCATGCCCTGCAAGGTACCATCTTCGCCCAACGTACCGTGGACGATAGGGAAAATCACATCAACATCCGGCAGCGGCGCGCTGTTTTGCGCCTGGATAAGCTGCTGCGCAGTGTTGCCCGGCACCAGCGCCACACTGTTTTGCGACGGATTCAGTGCAATACGCGCCGGATCGCTGGCGTTAAGCAGGTAATTATTCGCATCGCTGATATGCCATTGACCCTGTTTATCAATCCCCAGCAGCACAACCTCAAAGCGCGACTTATCCATGGCATCGACAATATTTTTTGCTGACTGTAACGACACCTCGTGTTCCGCTGATTTGCCGCCGAAGACGACCCCTACCCGCAGTTTTGCCATTTCTACGTTCACCCACACTTATTCACAAAACACATACCATAGCACGACGAAACGCACGATTCGCGGCCTTCTGCCATAATGTTTTGAGGAAAACTGAGGGGGAGACGTGCGCGTAAAGAGCCTGATCGTTGTCTGCACTCTGCTGGCGCTGATGCTGGTGGGGTATCGCTATTTACCGTCTTATTACAATCCCTTCGCGCCGCTACAGTTGAGCGATCCGCCGGGACGCATTACTCAGTTTAAGTTACGCCGCCTGTCGCCGTCTGCCTGTGCCGCGCTGCTGGCGCAGGCCAATCAGCAGCGGCTCGTTACTTCTGTTGCGGTAGCGAACAGCGGCGGTGACTGCCCGTTAACCGATGTGGTGCGGGTGCGTGATTTCGGCGCGGTGAAACTGAGCAGCAGTTTTCTGGCGAGTTGCCCGCTGGCGCTTAGCTCTGCGTTGTTTATCGAACAGCAGGCGCAGCCGCTGACCGAACGTTTTACCGGCCAGCCGCTGCGTCAGATCGACCATCTGGGCAGCTACGTGTGCCGCAACATTTATAACCGTGCTGATGCGCGGCGTAGCGAGCATGCCAGCGCTGAAGCGCTGGATCTGAGCGCCTTTCGCCTGGCGAATGGCCTGCGGGTAACGGTGCTCAATGGCTGGCGGCAGCCTGAAACAGCGCCGTGGTTACGGGCGATGCTGAGCGCCAGTTGCGGCTATTATGGCAATGGTCTGGGACCCGAATACAATGCCGCTCATGCCAACCATTTTCATCTGGGGATGCGCGGTTTCGGGCTCTGTCGCTAAGCATAATCCACTGTAAAAATAGGGTTTTTATGCGCGCGCTGTGGCGGTGTGCGATGCCGGACAGATAAAACACCGAATTCGCCGTAACCGCATCTCTGGTGACTCATCCGTGGCGCATTCTTGTTAACCTGTGCGCTGTTTGTCAAAACTTCAACAAATACCCGTACTTATGGAATCCTGGAAGGTCAATCTTATCTCGGTGTGGTTCGGCTGTTTTTTCACCGGCCTCGCCATCAGTCAAATTTTGCCGTTTTTGCCGTTATACGTTGCGCAGTTAGGCGTGACCTCGCACGAAGCGCTGTCGATGTGGTCGGGGCTGACGTTCAGCGTGACCTTTCTCGTCTCTGCCATTGTGTCGCCGATGTGGGGGAGCCTTGCGGATCGCAAGGGGCGCAAGCTGATGCTGCTGCGCGCCTCGTTGGGCATGGCGATCGCCATTCTGTTACAGGCGCTTGCCACCAACGTCTGGCAGTTGCTGATCCTGCGCGGCATCATGGGGCTGACTTCCGGTTATATTCCGAATGCCATGGCGCTGGTGGCATCGCAAGTTCCGCGCGAGCGCAGCGGCTGGGCGCTGAGTACGCTCTCAACCGCACAGATCAGCGGCGTGATTGGCGGGCCGCTGATGGGCGGTTTTCTGGCCGACCATTTAGGGTTGCGCATCGTGTTTATCATCACCGCGCTGTTGCTAATCGTGAGCTTTCTGGTCACGCTGTTTCTGATTAAAGAGGGCGTGCGCCCGACGGTGAAAAAGGGCGAGCGGTTGAGCGGTAAAGCGGTGTTCTCCACCTTGCCTTATCCGGCGCTGGTCATCAGTCTGTTTATCACCACGATGGTGATTCAGTTGTGTAACGGTTCTATCGGCCCGATCCTCGCCCTGTTTATTCAGTCGCTGTCGCCGCATACCACCAATATTGCTTTTCTCAGCGGATTGATCGCCGCGGTACCCGGTGTTTCAGCGCTGCTTTCCGCACCGCGCCTCGGCAAGTTGGGCGACCGGATTGGCACATCACGTATTTTGATGGGCACGCTGGCTTGCGCGGTGGTGTTGTTCTTCGCCATGTCGTTTGTCACGTCGCCGCTACAGCTTGGTATTCTGCGCTTTATGCTCGGCTTTGCCGATGGCGCAATGTTGCCAGCGGTGCAGACGCTGTTGCTGAAATACTCCAGCGATCAGGTGACCGGACGTATCTTTGGCTATAACCAGTCGTTTATGTATCTGGGAAATGTCGCCGGGCCGTTAATGGGCGCGTCGGTATCGGCAATGGCGGGTTTCCGTTGGGTATTTATCGCCACCGCCGTGGTAGTCCTGATTAATTTCTGGCAACTGGCGCTGGCATTTCGCCGGGTGAAACGCTAATTCTGCAAACGGGCCGAAAATTCTTTTTCGGCCTTACTATAATTATTGCTTATATAAAATAACGCTTCAGCCGCTTCGTATTCCTTTTTTTTAGCACCACTAACAAATTAATTGGTTTGGCTTAAATTTCCGGAGAAACGTTTCGTTACCCCTTTTATTTTTGTGTGTTTAAGGAGTGTGAAAAAATGCACAAAATAAGAGATGTATTTTCTTTGCAACATCAGAACTGAGTGCTAACGTCTTTCCATCTCACATAAGGAAATCGTGCTATGAAAAATCTCATTGCTGAGTTGTTGGTTAAGCTTGCAGAAAAAGAAGAGGAGTCGAAAGAGCTGGTCGCCCAGGTGGAAGCACTGGAGATTGTAGTGACCGCGCTGCTGCGTCAAATGGCCGCCTCTGAGCAACAGGCGCTGATCCTGAGTATTGAAGGCGCGCTGGACGAAGTGAGGCAGGGAACGCACGTTACCGATCAGGACACGGAGTTGCTGCAACAGTACCTAAAGAAGCTTTTAAGGCATCCGCGTAGCTAAATCTCAGGCTCCCCGCCGCTGTCATCTGACTGTCATACGCGCTGCCTATAGTCGCTCTGTTTTATTTTCTTTAAGTATTTGTACATGGAGAATATTAAAGTGAAACAGAGCGCATTATACCTCGCATTATTACCTGTGTTTTTTACCTCTGTTATTTATGCAGAAACAACGGATACCTCCGTTCTTGAACATCGTGCTGCTCAGGGCGATATTTCCACGCCTGGCGGTGCGCGTCGTCTGACTGCCGATCAAACCGCTGCACTGCGTGATTCGCTCATCGATAAGCCCGCCAAAAATATTATTTTGTTAATTGGCGATGGCATGGGCGATTCCGAAATTACCGCCGCGCGAAATTATGCCGAAGGCGCAGGTGGGTATTTCAAAGGGATTGACGCATTACCATTAACCGGCCAGTACACACACTACGCGCTGGACAAAAAAACCGGTAAACCGGACTACGTGACGGATTCGGCCGCCTCGGCCACCGCCTGGAGTACCGGTGTCAAAACCTATAACGGCGCGCTCGGCGTCGATATTCATGAAAAAGATCATATGACCATCCTCGAGATGGCGAAAGCGGCGGGGCTGGCGACCGGCAACGTCTCTACCGCTGAATTGCAGGATGCCACCCCGGCGGCGCTGGTTTCGCATGTGATCTCCCGTCGCTGTTACGGTCCGACGGTGACCAGCGAAAAATGCGCCCTCAACGCGCTGGAAAAGGGCGGTAAGGGCTCGATCACCGAGCAATTGCTGAATGCCCGTGCGGATGTGACGCTGGGCGGCGGCGCGAAAACCTTCAGCGAAACCGCGACGGCGGGCGAGTGGCAGGGGAAAACGCTGCGCGAGCAGGCTCAGGCCCGCGGTTACCAGATGGTGAGCGATGCCTCTGCGCTGGCGGCCATTACCGAAGCAAACCAGCATAAACCGCTGCTCGGCCTCTTCGCCGATGGCAATATGCCGGTACGCTGGGAAGGGCCGAAAGCGTCGCTGCATGGCAATCTCGATCAACCCGCCGTGACCTGTACGCCGAATGCCAAACGTACCGACAGCGTACCGACGCTGGCGGCAATGACCGAAAAGGCCATTGATCTGCTGAGCAAAAACGAGAAGGGCTTCTTCCTGCAGGTGGAAGGCGCGTCTATCGATAAACAGGATCACGCGGCGAATCCGTGCGGTCAGATTGGTGAAACCGTCGATCTGGATGAAGCGGTGCAGAAGGCGCTGGAATTTGCGAAAAAAGACGGCAATACGCTGGTGATTGTGACTGCTGACCACGCGCACGCCAGCCAGATTATCCCGGCGGATACCAAAGCGCCGGGGCTGAGCCAGGCGCTGAATACCAAAGATGGCGCGGTGATGGCGATAACCTACGGCAACTCGGAAGAGGAGTCGATGGAGCACACCGGTACGCAAGTTCGCATTGCGGCTTACGGCCCGCGTGCTGGTAATGTGGTGGGGTTAACCGATCAGACCGATCTGTTCTACACCATGAAAGCGGCACTGAACCTGAAGTAACGGCTGCCCGGCGGTAAATCTCTGCCGCCGGGTGGTTTTTTCAGTAATTAAGACCATCCTTAAAGGGTCACTTTGACAGAAGGATGGAGCAATGAAAATAACAGTTCTGGTTACCCTCATCTTCGGTCTGTTGTTTGTCGGCGCGCTCAGCGCGGCGGAAAAAACACTGACCCCGCAACAACAACGTATGACGCTTTGTAATCAACAAGCCAAGACCCAAACCCTGACAGGCGATGCCCGTAAGACGTTTATGAGCAACTGCCTGAAAAACACCAAAACGGAGCCGGGGCAAAAAAGCCTGACGCCGCAGCAGCAGCGGATGCGCGAATGTAATGCGCAGGCGACGCAGCAATCGCTGAAAGGCGAAGATCGCAGCAAATTCATGAGCGGCTGCCTGAAAAAAACGCAGTAATTCAGCCGGGTGGGCGTTCCACTTCGCTCACCCTTTTACCCTTCCTCCCGCGTTCTTATTGCCCGTTCCTTAATCTCTGCCAGGCTTAAACGGTGAGCAATGTTTCGCTTTGGTCTCTCTTGGCGGTTGTGCGCTGTCCGGCGTTACGCCCGTTTTTGCAACACTGACCCGGGAGAAAAAATATGAATTATCACTACGTTACTGATTTGAATTCCCTGCCGGAAAACCAGCCGGTGAAAGTTGATGTCGCCGGGACGTCGATGATCCTTATCCGTACCCTTGCGCAGGTTCGCGCCTTTCAAAGTAAATGCCCGCATGCTGGCGCGCCGCTGGAGCAGGGCGCGGTGTGCGATGGCAAACTGGTTTGTCCCTGGCATAAAGCCAATTTTGATATCACCAATGGCGAGTGGCGTGAGCCGCTGGCGCTGAAGAGCCTCAAACAATATCCGGTCACCCTTGAAGGGAACCGCGTACTGGTTAGCCCGCGCGTGCTCTCGCCTGCCAGCCATACACTGATCCGTGGCGAACGCCCGCAAACGGCGGTGATCCTCGGTACCGGCGCGGCAGGCAGCGCGGCAGCAATCACCCTGCGTGATGCCGGGTTTAACGGCCATCTGATCCTGATTGATAAAGAGGACAGCGCGCCTTATGACCGCACGGCGCTCAGTAAATTTGTCCCCGCCGGGAAGATGAAAATCAGCGAAGTCCCGCATATTCTCGATGATGCCTTTTATAACCAGCCCGGCGTGGAGAGCCTGCGTGAAGAGGTGACTGACCTGGATTGCGAAGGGCATCAACTGACGCTGGCGAATGGCCGTCACATTACGTTCGACAAATTGCTGCTGGCCACCGGCGGGCAACCAGTATGGCCGGAGATCCCCGGCAACCATCTGGCAGGCGTGCATGTGCTGCGCGATATCCACCAGGCGCAGGTGTTGCTCAATGAAGTCGAACAGGAGCAGCAACTGGTAGTGATCGGCAACAGCTTTATTGCGATGGAGCTGGCAGCCGCGCTGCGCAATCAGGATATCGATGTCACGGTGGTGTCGCGCCATGCGCTGCCGTTTGTGCCGCAATTTGGCGAAGAGATCGGCCAGCGCTTCTTCAACCTGCATCAACAAAACGGCGTGAAGTTTGTCACCGGCGAGCCGGTGGCGCTGGAAGGCAACGGCCACGTACAAGGCGTGACGCTGAAAAATGGCCGCACGTTGCCCGCGCATGTGGTGGTTTTCGCCACGGGCGTACAGCCTGCCACCGGGCTGGCTCACGATCTGCATCATGAACAGGACGGCAGCCTGACGGTAGATGAAACCCTCAGCGCGGCGCCGGATGTCTGGGCCGTCGGCGATATTGCCAGCTACCCGGCGCCGGAAGGGCGTCGCCGTATTGAGCACTGGCGCGTGGCGCAACAGCAAGGAAGGGTGGCCGCCCTTAATATGCTTGGCGAACACCGCCCGTTTGATCGGGTGCCGTTTTTCTGGACCATGCAATACGGTAATCGCTTCGAATACCTGGGTTACACCCGCGAGTGGGATAGCATGAAAATGCTCGGCTCGTTTGACGACAAACGTTTTGCCGTGCTGTACGGCGAAGAGGGCATGCTGAAAGCGGTGCTGAGCTGCGGCGAGAACAGCGCCACTGCGGGATTGCTGTTGAAAATGCAAAAGCCCCTTAGCATGAAAACGGCCAGCGAACTGCTGGCCTGACAGGACTACGCCCTCTCCTGCCAGGGAGAGGGTGGCGGTTATTTGCTCAGTTTTTCTGATTTGTTCATGCAGGCTTCCATCGCCTCAATCACCGCTGCGCGGAAACCGCGCTCTTCCAGCACTTTGACCGCTTCAATGGTGGTGCCGCCAGGCGAGCAGACCATATCTTTTAACTCGCCGGGGTGTTTTCCGGTTTCCAGCACCATCTTCGCGGAACCCATCACCGCCTGCGCGGCAAATTTATAGGCCTGCGCACGCGGCATGCCGCCCAGCACGGCGGCATCGGCCATCGCTTCAATAAACATAAAGACATAAGCGGGCGCAGAACCGCTCACGCCGACAACCGGATGGATCATCGCTTCGGCAATCACTTCCGCTTCGCCAAAGCAGCGGAAAATATTCAGCACGTCCGCCGTATCTTCCGGCGTGACCAGCGCGTTAGGGGTAATGGAGGTCATGCCCGCATTAACCAGCGACGGGGTATTGGGCATCGCACGTACAATTTTGCGATCGTGCCCAAGCGCGCGCGCCAGTTGATCGAGCGTCACGCCTGCGGCAATCGACACCACCAGCGTCTCTTTATTCAGGCTGGAGGCGATTTCGCCCAGCACTTTCACCATGATGTTCGGTTTCACCGCGCCGAAGACGATATCAGCAATCTGCGCCACTTCCTGCGCGCTTTGCGCGGCGTTAATACCAAACTGATCGTGCAGAGCGGCCACTTTATCCGGCGACGGGGTATAGACCCAAATCTGTCCTGGCAGCACCTGCCCACTGGCAATCAGCCCGCCGAGAATCGCCTTGCCCATATTGCCGCAGCCGATAAAACCGATTTTCTTCTCCATCACGTTTGTCTCTTTTGCTTGTCATTGTGTGTGGCGTATAGCTTAACGTGGAATGGCAATCAGGGCTAAAGCTAAAAGATCTCTGCTTTCCCCTGGGGGAAATTAAAGCGACAATGCGCCACCAACTGAGGAGCGAGAATGGCGATTTGGGTTGATGCGGACGCTTGTCCGAATGTGATTAAAGAAATTTTATTCCGTGCCGCCGAGCGCACGCAGACGCCGCTGACGCTGGTGGCGAACCAGAACATCCGCGTGCCGCCGTCGCGCATCATCCGCTCGCTGCGCGTTCCGGCGGGGTTTGACGTGGCCGATAACGAAATCGTGCGGCTGTGCGAGGCCGGCGATCTGGTGATTACCGCTGATATTCCGCTGGCGGCGGAAGTGCTGGCCAAAGGTGCGGCGGCGCTGAACCCGCGTGGTGAACGCTATACTGAAGCGACCATCCGCGAAAGGCTGACGATGCGCGACTTTATGGATACGCTGCGCGCCAGCGGAATTCAGACCGGCGGCCCGGATAGCCTGTCGCAGCGGGATCGGCAGCAGTTTGCCGCCCAGCTTGATAAATGGCTGCTGGAAGTTAAACGCCGTCAGCCGGAGTAAATTCGGAATCGGCAGGCAGGATATGCTACTGTTTGCCGCTTCGTAGACTTGCCAGCCTTAAGTAGATTCAGTAAGGTTGCCGCTACACTGTCGCCACGGAATCTTTACAGGTTGAACCTATGTCAAATCAGGTTTCATTTGTAATCCACGGCCCGGGCGACATTAATGTGTAACGTTATATTTACGATTAGTATTGTACTCGCTTGATGATATCATCGCTGTCTTATTTTCCGTCCCTCCTCGCGTGGGACCTGGAGGGAACACCTGCTCATGACGCTACCCATTTTTTTAGTCGGCGCACGCGGTTGCGGTAAAACCACTGTGGGCCAGGCGCTGGCGCTGGCGCAGGGATGTCAATTTATCGATACCGATTTCTGGTTACAGGAAACGGCTCAACAGACCATCGCGGATATCGTTGCCCGTGACGGGTGGGAGGCATTCCGCGCCTGGGAAACTGAAGCGCTGAAAACCGTCACCGCGCCCGCGCGGGTGATTGCCACCGGCGGCGGTATTATTTTAAGTGAATACAATCGGCACTTTATGCGCGAAAAAGGCATCGTCGTTTACCTTTGCGCGCCTGTCGCGGTGCTGGCGGACAGGCTGGAAGCCTTTCCGGAAGAGGGACAACGACCGACGCTGACCGGTAAGCCGATTAGTGAAGAAGTCAGCGAAGTGCTGGCGCTTCGCGATGCGCTGTATCGCGAAGCGGCGCACCACGTGGTGAATGCGGCGCAGTCGCCCGATCAGGTGGTGTCTGATATTGAGGCCGCATTACAGCTTGCGCGCGCCAGTTAGCGAAACGATTGTCTATACTTATAGCTCGACCGGAAAATGAGGAAGAGCTATGCCGACAAAACCGCCTTATCCGCGTGAAGCCCGCATTGTTACGATTGAAAAAGGCACGGGAAACCCGACCGTCACCTGGTATCAATTACGCGCCGATCATCCGAAACCGGATTCCTTGATCAGCGAACACCCCACCGAGCAAGAAGCGCTCGACGCCAAAAGGCGTTATGAAGATCCTGACAAAAGCTAAGTCGGGCGACGATTATTCTGACTGAGCGCCTGAACATTACAGAAACGGACTTGCATCACATTTTTTGACTGGCTTAACGCTGTTCAACGGTTACTATTGCATGGTTGCTGGAATTTATTTGAACACGGGAGTGTGATGTTCTCTTTACACGGCATAAGCTGTACTGCCGTGTAAAGAGAGCAAATAAGAACGAGTAGTATTGAAAGGCGGGAAGTAGAAATGAGTGCGACTTTGGCTATCCTGACCATTGGTGTAGTGCCGGTGCAAGCAATCTTACCGCTCCTGACGGAGCATATTTCAGAGCAGCAGATCACGCATATCAGCCTGCTGGGGAAGATGGACCCACAAGAGGTGCGTGAGGAGTACGGCGCAGAAGCTGGCGAGTTTGCGATTCCGATGCAATTGCGCGATGACAGCCTCGGCATGCTCTCCCGTGCCAGGGTGGAGCGTGATTTGCAGAACGTTATCGAAGTGCTGGATAACCAGGGCTACGATGTCATTCTGCTCATGAGCACCGCCGATATTCGGGGATTTGTCACGCGCAATGCGATTTTAATCGAACCGCAGCGCATTATTCCGCCGCTGGTGGCGTCAATTGTCGACGGGCATCAGGTTGGGGTAATTGTTCCGGTACCGGAACTGATGGCGCAGCAGAAGAAAAAGTGGACGGTTCTGGAAAAAGAGCCGTATTACGAACTGGCGCATCCTTTCCTCGCGACAGAAAGAGAATTTATTGATGCCGGGCGAGCGTTGCTGGAGCGCGGTGCGGATGTGTTGATGCTGGATTGTCTTGGCTTCCATCAGCAGCACCGCGATTTGCTCCAGAAGGCGCTGGATGTCCCGGTATTATTGTCTAACGTACTGGTGGCGCGCCTCGCATCTGAACTGCTGGTCTAGTCGCAGCGCTGTGCAATTTCGCGTGACAGAAGTGAATACCGGCCCCTATAGTGGCTTTTCATACATTTTCTTTATAAGGGCCAGTCATGCTTCAAAGTAACGAATACTTTTCCGGTAAAGTGAAATCCATTGGTTTTACCAGCAGCAGCACTGGCCGTGCCAGCGTGGGTGTAATGGCGGAAGGGGAATACACATTTAGTACCGCGCAGCCGGAAGAGATGACGGTGGTCAGCGGGGCGCTGAATGTTTTGCTGCCAGGGGAAACCGAGTGGAAAACTTACACGGCGGGTGAAGTATTCAATGTGCCTGGCCAGAGTGAATTCCATTTGCAGGTCGCCGAGCCAAGCTCCTATCTCTGCCGCTACCTGTAATGCAAAACGCCCGGAAAACCCGGGCGTTTCTCTTTTGCTGAAGACTTAGCGCTGAGCTTCGCCGCCCAAACCTTCCACCAGATTTTGAATCAATGCCGCCAGCTCGCCGGTCATCAGAATAAAATCGGCATCAAAGCGCTGGGCGTAATCTTCCCGGTCGATATCTTCGTTCTGATCGCGAATCTCGTCGCAAAACTTCAGGCGCTTCACTGAACCGTCGTCGCAAATCATAAACTGGATGCGCTGCTGCCAGTCGAGCGCCAGCTTGGTCACCACTTTCCCGGCTTCAATGTGCACCGCGATTTCGTCGCTCACCAGATCCTGCTTTTTCGCGCGGATCACGCCGCCATCTTCCAGCATCGCTTTCAGTTCTGCTTCGTCCAGCAGCTGGAAACCCTGCGCCACGTTGCCGGAACGTACCCACTCGGTCAGCGTCAGCTCAATCGGGTTTTCCAGCGCCAGCGGCACAACCGGCAGCGAACCGAGGCTTTTACGCAGCAGCGCCAGCGTATCTTCCGCTTTTTTGGCGCTGGCGCAGTCAACCATAATTAAGCCGTTAACGGTGTCGATCCACATCATGGTCTGGCTGAAACGACTAAACGCGCGCGGCAGCAATGAATGCAGTACTTCATCTTTCAGCGAATCTTTTTCTGTTTTCTTCAGCTTGCGGCCCTGTTCGGCTTCAAGACGGGAGATTTTCGCTTCCAGCGCCTGTTTAACCACCGGCGTCGGCAGAATTTTTTCTTCTTTACGGGCGCAGATAATAATCTGGCCATTGGCGGTATGGGTCAGCGCGTCGCTGTGTGAACCCATCGGTGGAACCCATCCGGTTTTCGCCATATCCTGACTACCGCATGGAGTAAACGATAGTGGGGCAAGCTGTTTTTCCATCTCTTCCGCTCGCAGCGCCACATCGCGGCTGAGACGGTATACCATTAAATTTTTGAACCACAGCATGATTTTTTTCCACGGCCTTGTCGTTAAATGCAGCGGGCATGATAGCGAATTGTTGTCCGCCTTGCATTGCTAATGCGTGGTCCACCATGAGGAGTTTGATGTGCGTATCGGTATCGATTTAGGTGGTACAAAAACAGAGATTATTGCGCTGGGCGAGCGCGGCGAAGAACTTTTCCGCCATCGGCAGGCCACGCCGCGCGACTATCTGCAAACCATAGAGTTGATTGCGACGCTGGTGGATCTGGCGGAAAAAGAGACCGGTCTGCGGGGAACCGTCGGCATGGGGATCCCCGGTTCCATTTCGCCCTACACCGGCGTGGTGAAAAACGCCAACTCCACCTGGCTGAACGGTAAACCGTTCGACAAAGATTTAAGCCAGCGGCTGCAACGGGAAGTGCGGCTGGCCAACGATGCCAACTGCCTGGCGGTGTCTGAAGCGGTCGATGGCGCAGCAGCCGGGGCGCAAACGGTGTTCGCGGTGATCATTGGCACCGGTTGCGGTTCCGGCGTGGCGATCAACGGGCATGTGCATACTGGCGGTAACGGCACGGCGGGCGAGTGGGGGCATAATCCGCTGCCGTGGATGGACGATGACGAACTGCGGTATCGCGCCGAAGTGCCCTGTTACTGCGGCAAGCAAGGCTGCATCGAAACCTTTATCTCCGGCACCGGCTTTGCTACGGATTACCAGCGCTTAAGCGGCAATGCGCTAAAAGGTAATGAGATTATGCGTCTGGTTGGCGAGCAGGATGCGGTGGCTGAACTGGCGCTCAGCCGTTATGAGCTGCGGCTGGCGAAGTCGCTGGCGCACGTGGTCAATATCCTCGATCCGGATGTGATTGTCCTCGGCGGCGGCATGAGCAATGTCGACAGGCTGTACCAGACCGTTCCTGTGCTGGTGCGCAACTGGGTGTTTGGCGGTGAATGCGAAACGCCGATCCGCAAAGCGCTGCACGGCGACTCCAGCGGCGTACGCGGCGCGGCCTGGCTGTGGCCGCAGGGCGAGTAAAACCGCAGGCGGAACAGCGGCTTCGCAGGCCAGATAAGGCGAAGCCGCCAGCCGGCAAAACAACCGGTGGCGGCTTCTTTCGCCGGATAACGGTTCAATATCTACGAAACCGCATATTTCCCGTCGAGCTTGCTGTAACCCAGCCCGTTGATTTTCTTCACCTTGATCTGCACCGGGATGCGCTCTTTCATCGCTTCGACGTGGCTGATCACGCCGATGGTTTTGCCGCTGGCATTCAGCGCATCGAGGGCGTCGAGCGCGGTATCCAGCGTTTCGCTGTCCAGCGTGCCAAAGCCTTCATCAAGGAACAGCGAATCGATGCGGGTTTTATGGCTGACCAAATCCGACAGTGCCAGCGCCAGCGCAAGGCTGACAAGGAAGCTTTCGCCGCCGGAGAGGGTACGCGTATCGCGCACCGCATCCGCCTGCCAGGTATCCACCACTTCCAGCTCCAGCGCCTCGCTGGCTTTGCGTTTCAGCAGATAGCGGCCGTGCAGACGGGTAAGCTGGTTGTTCGCCAGCCAGACGAGGTTATCCAGCGTCAGCCCCTGCGCAAATTTGCGGAATTTATCTCCCTCCTTCGAGCCGATAAGCGCATTGAGATGACCCCAGTCGTCATACAGCGCGCTGGCCTGCTCGATCTCCTGCAACACTGCCTGCTGGCGCGCACGGTTATCGGCATCCTGTTTTAACTGCTGGCGAAGTTCCCCCTGGCGGGTGGTGTTTTCGCGCAGTTGACGTGAAACCTGTTCCAGCGCCTGCGCGATGCTGTCGGCTGTGGCGTTTTCCTCCAGCCCGGCAGGCGGCTGCGCCCGATGGGCGGTAACAGCTTGTTCGGCGCTGGCGGCCAGCGCCTGTTTCTGCTGGCAATCGGCGTCGAGCCTCTGGCGCAACTGCTCCAGCCGCTGGTGTTCATCATCGGAAAGCAGTGCGCTGAGAAACGCGTGTTTATCGGCAAAGACGCTGTTTTCCAGCGCCGCAACGAACTGTTTCTCCAGCGCCTCAGCCATTTCGCTCTCCTGCGCCAGTTGCTGGTGCAGGGTTTGCCATTGGCTTCGCAGCGACACGCAGTCGTCATGCACCTGGCGCCAGCCCTCCAGCGCCACGTTTTGCGCGTCGGCGGGCGTTTCGTCTGCGGGCAGCGTATCGAGGATGGGCGTAAGCTGGGCGATCTGCTCTTGCAGCGCGGTCTGCTGTTGCTGCTGCTGTTGCCATTGCTCCGCTTCCTGCGCGCGCGCTGCCAGCCACGCGGCTTCTTCGCCTTCCGGCGGCAGAGTCAGATCCAGTTGTCGCAGCGCCGCCGCTAAGGTGTCGCGGCGGGTGGTGACAGCCTGCTGATACTGT
The DNA here is from genome assembly GCA_900109485.1 of Kosakonia sacchari. Taxonomy (GTDB): domain Bacteria; phylum Pseudomonadota; class Gammaproteobacteria; order Enterobacterales; family Enterobacteriaceae; genus Kosakonia; species Kosakonia sacchari_B. The sequence goes on from FOAY01000007.1 coordinate 186,044, forward strand.
TCGCTCTGCTGTTGCAGTTCATTGATTTGAAAAAGTAATGTCTGGCGCTGGTTGTGCAGATAGAGCTGGTGTTCATAGGCATCCTGCGCGCTTTGCCAACTGGTCAATTCGCGGTGCGGATCCAGCGTGACGTTCAACTGCTCGCACAGCGCGGCCCACTCCTGCAATCCTGTTTGTTCATCCTGCTGGAGCGAGCGGACTTCGCGCTCGTCTTTTTCATAGCGCTCGGCTAAGCCTTTCAGTCGCTCGCCCAGCGCCACGCCTTCTTCTTTTACCTTTTGCACTTCGTCAGACAGCACCTGACGGCGAGCCTGATTCACTCCCGGCTCGATCGTCTGGTAGTGCGCAACCGCCGGATGTTCCGTGGCGCCGCACAGCGGACAGGGCTGACCCGCCTGCAGGCGCGCGCGCTCGCTCTCCAGACTTTTGATGGTGTTTTCCAGCTCGCAGATGGTGGTGACTTCCGTCAGCAACTGGTTCTTTTCTTTATACAACGCGCGCTTTTGTTCCCGCTCTGCGTTGAGCTTTTCCTGCTCGGCTTGCAGATCCCGCAGGCTTTGCTGGCGCAGGCTCAGTTGTTTACGCAGCGGCGCGAAGCGAGCGTGCAGGGCGGCGAGCTGCTGGCGCAGCGGGCGATGCTGTGCGCATTGCGCCATTGCCGCAGCCGTCTCTTCTGCCGTCAGTTCCAGCGTGGATTCCGGCAGCGCATGCAGTTTCTGCTGATGTGTCAGCACGCGCTGTTGCAGGCTTTGCCACTGCTTTTTTTCCTCTTCCAGTTGGTTAAACAGCACGCGCCAGCCGGTCAGCTCGCTGTGCCACTGCTGGAAGCGGGCATGTTCGGTCAGCCAGCTGGCAACCGTTTTTTGACGACTTAGCAGGCTGGCATGCTGCCCGACGGCGGTTGCGCGGATACGCGCGCGCTGTAACAGGCTGGCATGTAAGCGAGTATTTACTTCTTCACTCTGGCTGCGGGTGCGGGCCAGCGCTTTATGTTGCTCTTCAAGACGTTCCCACAGCGGACGTAACTGCAAAGCCGGTTGCGCCAGGGCAAGCCGCGCCAGCTGCGGCTGTGCGGCAGCCAGCGCCTGCTGCGCCTGCACCTGAGCGGCCTGCGCCCGTCCGAGCGCGGCACGGAGTTCGGCTTCGCGGTTTAGCCATTGCGCCTGCGCCTGCGTGGTTTGTTGCCCGGCCAGCAGCGTTTTTTCTTCGTCAGTAAGTGCCTGCAAACCTGTACTCAGTTGCTGGCGCTGTTCATCATTGAGCAGCACCACGCCTTCCGCCTGCGCCTGTAGTTGTTCCAGCCGGGTTTTGGCCGCTTTATGTTTCTCAAAGACCATCGCCGAAATCTGGCCATAGATTTCCGTGCCGGTCAGCTCTTCCAGCAGCTCGGCGCGTTCGCGCGGTTTGGCATTGAGGAACGCGGCAAACTGCCCCTGCGACAGCAGCATTGAGCGGGTAAAGCGGCCGTAATCCAGCCCGGTTAATGAGGCGGTGAGATCGAGTTTATCTTTGACTTTATCGGCGAGGATTTTACCGTCGGCGCAAGCCGCCAGCTCAACGCGCGGCGCTTGCAGATTGCCCTCTGCCTGACCGCGCGCGCGGCTCTGGCTCCAGAAAGCGCGGTAAGCGATGCCTTTTACTTCAAATTCCACTTCCGCCAGGCACTCGGCGGTATCGCGGGTCATCAGATCGTTTTGCGATTGTGACAGGGTGCTAAGGCGCGGCGTTTCGTGGTACAGCGCCAGACAAATGGCGTCGAGCAGGGTGGTTTTCCCTGCGCCCGTCGCGCCGGTAATGGCGAACAAACCGTTGCTGGCGAACGGCTCTTCGGTAAAGTCGATTTTCCATTCGCCTTTCAGCGAGTTGAGGTTTTTTAACCGCAAACTGAGGATCTTCATGCCTCTTTCTCCGCATCCAGCGCCTGGCGCGCTTCACTGAACAAGGCTTGCAGGCGCGCCGTTTGCTTCTCATCGATCTCTTCCTGCGCCAGGCGGCGGGCGAAGACCTCTTCCACTTTCAATTCACTGAGCGTTTCCCGCAGCTCACCGGCGAGGATCCGCTCCCGCTGTTCGCGGCTGCGGCGCACCAGCAGCACTTCGACGGGCAAATCTTCGGTAACTTGCTGAATTTTACGTTGCATATCAGCCAGATATTCTTGGCTTACAATTTCAATATCCAGCCAGACTGGTGTGTCGGTGGGCGCATCGCGCCACTGCTCAAGCTGGCGGCAAATCTCGGCGAAATCGCCCTTGATCACCGCCAGCGGCTGCGTGGCCGGAATGTCGAGCGCGGTCACTTCCGCCAGCTTGCCGTCGCTGAAGGTGACCAGATTGACGCTTTTACGCTTTCCGGTTTCATCAAAACTCAGCGCGATCGGTGAGCCGCAGTAGCGAATGTGCTGCAGGCCGCCAATTTTCTGCGCGCGGTGAATATGTCCGAGCGCAATATAATCGGCTGGCGGGAAATTCTCCGCCGGGAAGGCATCCAGCGTGCCGATATAGATGTCACGGACGGCGTCACTTTTGCTGGCGCCAACGGTGGTCAAATGGCCGCTGGCGATAATCGGCAGCGCCTGCTCGCCGCGCAGGATGCAGGCGGCGTCATACTGCTGCTGGTAGTAATCGGTAATGGCCGCCAGCAGATGCTGCTGTTTTTCCTGCCCTGATAATCCGGCCTGGCTGATGACCATGTCACGCGGGCGTAAAAACGGCACCGGACAGAAAACGGCGCCGGGCGTACCATCCCGGTGTTTGAGCCAGAAAGGCGCGGCACCGGCGCTGGCGACCACGGTGGTGTTCAGGTAAGCGAGGATCTCTTTCGATTCGTTCAGCGTCGCCACGGAATCATGGTTGCCCGCCAGTACCACTAACTGGCAGCCGGTTTGCTGGAGTTTCACCACAAAGCGGTTATATAACTCGCGGGCATAACTGGGCGGGGAACCAGTATCAAAGATGTCGCCTGCGACAATAATGGCGTCTGCCTGGTGCTGTTCTGCCGCATTCAGCAGCCAGTCGAGAAAGGCGTCATGTTCGGCAGCGCGGCTTTTACTGTAAAAGTTCTGACCCAAATGCCAGTCTGAAGTGTGAATAATGCGCATAGCGATTCCGTGGCGAAAATGGATAAACGCGATTATAACATTCAGGGTGTTAGAGACATTAACTGCGTGAATATTCGCGCTGTCATAATGCTGCGGGCAGGGTCATCTGGCGGTCATGTTATTCATAAATCTGTCATAAAACTGACGCATAATGGCGCCGCTATACAAACAGACGACTTATATGAGAAAACAGGGCGAATTATGGCGAGACGAATTCTGGTCGTTGAAGATGAAGCACCGATCCGTGAAATGGTGTGCTTTGTGCTCGAGCAAAATGGATTTCAACCGGTAGAAGCTGAAGATTATGACAGTGCGGTGAACCAACTTAACGAACCCTGGCCAGACCTGGTTTTACTGGACTGGATGTTGCCTGGTGGTTCCGGTATTCAGTTTATTAAGCACCTGAAACGTGAGGCCATGACCCGCGATATTCCGGTGATGATGCTGACAGCGCGCGGTGAAGAGGAAGATCGCGTGCGCGGTCTGGAAACCGGGGCGGACGATTACATTACCAAACCCTTCTCACCGAAAGAGCTGGTTGCCCGTATCAAAGCGGTGATGCGCCGTATTTCGCCGATGGCGGTGGAAGAAGTGATTGAAATGCAGGGACTTAGCCTTGATCCCTCTTCGCATCGCGTGATGACCGGCGAAAATCCGCTGGATATGGGGCCGACAGAGTTTAAACTCTTACACTTCTTTATGACTCACCCGGAACGCGTGTACAGCCGTGAACAACTGCTGAACCATGTCTGGGGAACCAATGTTTACGTCGAAGACAGAACGGTCGATGTCCATATTCGTCGCCTGCGCAAAGCGCTGGAACACAGCGGTCACGATCGTATGGTGCAAACGGTGCGCGGCACGGGATATCGTTTTTCGACCCGTTTCTGAAATTTGACAGGAGTGTGACGCGTGCTGGAACGGCTGTCATGGAAAAGGCTGGTGCTGGAGCTCCTCCTTTGTTGTCTACCCGCCTTTATACTCGGCGCGATTTTCGGTTACCTGCCCTGGTTTTTATTTGCCGCGGTAACCGGGCTGTTGATCTGGCATTTCTGGAATTTACTGCGCCTTTCCTGGTGGTTGTGGGTCGATAAAAGTATGACGCCACCGCCCGGCACGGGAAGCTGGGAGCCGCTGTTATACGGGCTGCACCAGATGCAGATGCGTAATAAAAAGCGGCGGCGCGAGCTGGGTAATCTCATCAAACGCTTTCGCAGCGGTGCGGAATCGCTGCCGGATGCGGTGATCCTCACCACCGAAGAAGGGTCGATTTTCTGGTGTAACGGCCTGGCACAACAGCTGCTGGGGCTGCGCTGGCCGGATGATAACGGGCAGAACATCCTGAACCTGCTGCGCTACCCTGAATTTACTCAGTATCTTAAAAAACAAGAGTTTACCCGGCCACTGAATCTGGTACTGAACAGCGGGCGCCATCTGGAGATCCGCGTGATGCCTTACAGTGAACAGCAATTGCTGCTGGTGGCGCGCGATGTGACGCAGATGCACCAACTGGAAGGCGCGCGGCGTAACTTTTTCGCTAACGTCAGCCATGAGCTACGCACGCCGTTGACGGTGCTGCAAGGCTACCTGGAGATGATGCAGGAGCAGACGCTGGAAGGCGCGCCGCGCGAAAAAGCGCTGCATACCATGCGAGAGCAAACATCGCGCATGGAAGGGCTGGTGCGCCAGTTGCTGACGCTGTCGAAGATTGAAGCGGCGCCGACGCTGCCGCCCAATGAGACCATCGATGTGCCGATGATGCTGCGCCTGGTTGAGCGGGAAGCGCAGACGCTCAGCCAAAAAAAGCACAGCCTGGAATTTGAGGTTGATAACGCCTTAAAAGTGCTTGGCAATGAGGAGCAATTGCGCAGCGCCATCTCCAACCTGGTGTATAACGCGGTGAATCATACGCCCGCCGGAACGCATATTATTGTGCGCTGGCAGCATGTGCCGCAGGGGGCGGAATTCAGCGTGGAGGATAATGGCCCGGGGATTGCCGCCGAACATATTCCGCGTTTGACCGAGCGTTTTTACCGCGTCGATAAAGCCCGTTCCCGGCAAACCGGCGGTAGCGGACTTGGGCTGGCGATCGTTAAACATGCCGTCAACCATCACGAAAGCCGCCTTGATATTGCGAGTACGCCAGGCAAAGGGACGCGCTTTAGCTTTGTTCTGCCGGAACGTCTGGTTGCCAAAACTCCTGCTGCCTGACGCCCCTGTCAGCTTATCTTTCCAGCGGCCTGTAAAAGCAGGCCGCATTTCCTGCTGTTTCCCCGCGATGAAACCTATTTTGTACGGGTGATGCTTTTTTGTTCGCATGATCAGCCATGTGTTTTTCTTATAAATGGAGTATTGAACTGGTTATTTTTCTTGATCCAGCATATCCATCTGGTTTTGCGATCCCATCTTGCCTTCAAACGTTATAAGCGTTTAAATTGCGCCCCTGACGTTGTCAGACCGACTATGTTTACGTGGTAAATCGAAAAACTATACTCCGCCACGTTGCGTATTAAGCATTTCCCGCTGATTTTTCACGGTTTACACGCGTTATTGTTCGGCAGGGAAGGCGAAAAATTCACCATTATTTACAACACCACATCCACAGGCAGTAGACTTATGACCTATCACTTAAAACCACGAGACATAGTTGCTCTGGGCTTTATGACCTTCGCTTTGTTCGTTGGCGCAGGGAACATCATTTTTCCGCCGATGGTCGGCTTGCAGGCGGGTGAACACGTCTGGACCGCGGCATTTGGTTTTCTGATTACTGCCGTAGGCCTGCCGGTGCTGACCGTCGTTGCGCTGGCTAAAGTGGGTGGTGGTGTGGATAGCCTGAGTACGCCGATCGGTAAAGTCGCTGGCGTGCTGCTGGCAACCGTTTGTTATCTGGCGGTAGGGCCGCTGTTCGCCACGCCGCGTACGGCGACCGTCTCGTTTGAGGTGGGGATTGCGCCGCTGACCGGCGATGGCGCAATGCCGCTGCTGATCTACAGCATCGTCTATTTTGCGCTGGTGATCCTGGTGTCGCTCTATCCGGGCAAGCTGCTGGATACCGTGGGCAACTTCCTTGCTCCACTGAAAATTATCGCGCTGACCATTCTCTCTATTGCCGCGATCGTCTGGCCGGCTGGCCCTATCAGCCATGCGCTGGAAGCTTATCAAACTGCGCCGTTCTCTAACGGTTTCGTTAATGGCTATCTGACGATGGATACGCTGGGCGCGATGGTGTTCGGTATCGTGATCGTGAATGCTGCCCGTTCGCGCGGCGTGACCGAAGCGCGTCTGCTGACCCGTTACACCGTCTGGGCCGGGCTGATGGCGGGTGCGGGTCTGACGCTGCTCTATCTGGCGCTGTTCCGCCTGGGTTCAGACAGCGCGGTGCTGGTGGATCAATCCGCTAACGGCGCAGCGATTCTGCATGCTTACGTTCAGCACACCTTTGGTGGCGCGGGCAGCTTCCTGCTGGCAGCTTTGATCTTCATCGCTTGCCTGGTCACAGCGGTTGGCCTGACCTGTGCCTGCGCCGAGTTTTTCGCGCAGTATCTGCCGTTCTCTTATCGTTCGCTGGTGTTTATTCTGGGCATCTTCTCGATGGCGGTTTCCAACCTCGGGCTGAGCCACCTGATTCAGATCTCCATCCCGGTGCTGACGATGATCTACCCGCCGTGCATCGTGCTGGTGGTGCTGAGCTTCAGCCGTTCGTGGTGGAACAACTCAACCCGCGTGATTGCGCCGGCCATGTTTATCAGCCTGCTTTTTGGTATCCTTGACGGCGTGAAAGCATCCGCCTTTGCTGAGCATTTACCGGCCTGGACGCAGCGTTTACCGCTGGCGGAACAGGGGCTGGCCTGGCTGATGCCGAGCCTGGTGATGGTGATTCTGGCGGCAGTCTGGGATCGCACCGCAGGGCGTCAGGTAACTTCCAGCGCGCATTAACAGTTGCGGATACGGTTTGTTTAACCACGGGGTTTGGCACCCCGTGGTTTTTTATTTTTGTGTTGAATAATGGCAGTGGAAACAATGGAAAGTACGAATAAGCTGAAGCGCGGGTTAAGCACCCGCCACATCCGCTTTATGGCGCTGGGATCGGCGATCGGCACCGGGCTGTTTTACGGCTCCGCCGATGCCATCAAAATGGCCGGGCCGAGCGTGTTGCTGGCCTACATTATTGGTGGCGTCGCCGCGTATATCATTATGCGTGCGCTGGGTGAAATGTCGGTACATAACCCTTCCGCCAGCTCGTTCTCTCGCTATGCACAGGAAAACCTCGGCCCGCTTGCCGGCTATATCACTGGCTGGACCTACTGTTTTGAAATCCTGATTGTGGCGATTGCCGATGTGACGGCTTTCGGCATCTATATGGGCGTCTGGTTCCCGACGGTGCCGCACTGGATCTGGGTGCTGAGCGTGGTGATGATCATCTGCGCCATTAACCTGATGAGCGTAAAAGTCTTCGGCGAACTGGAGTTCTGGTTCTCGTTCTTTAAAGTCGCCACCATTATCATCATGATCCTCGCCGGTTTCGGCATCATCATCTGGGGTATCGGCAACGGCGGGCAGCCGACCGGGATCAGCAATTTGTGGAGCCACGGCGGTTTCTTCAGCAATGGCTGGCTGGGCACGGTGATGGCGCTGCAAATGGTGATGTTCGCCTACGGCGGCATCGAAATCATCGGCATCACCGCCGGTGAAGCGAAAGATCCGGAAAAATCGATCCCGCGCGCCATTAACTCCGTACCGATGCGCATTCTGGTGTTTTATGTCGGGACGTTGTTCGTCATCATGTCCATCTACCCGTGGAACCAGGTCGGTACTGACGGCAGCCCGTTTGTCCTGACCTTCCAGCATATGGGCATTACCTTTGCCGCCAGCATTCTTAACTTTGTGGTGCTGACCGCTTCGCTTTCGGCGATCAACAGCGATGTTTTTGGCGTGGGGCGTATGCTGCACGGCATGGCGGAGCAGGGCAGCGCACCGAAGATGTTTGCCAAAACCTCCCGCCGCGGTATCCCGTGGGTGACGGTCGTGGTGATGACCGTTGCGCTGCTGCTGGCGGTTTATCTGAACTACATTATGCCGGAGAACGTTTTCCTGGTGATTGCGTCGCTGGCGACCTTTGCCACGGTATGGGTGTGGATCATGATTTTGCTGTCGCAAATCGGTTTCCGCCGCCGTCTCTCTGCCGATGAAGTGAAGGCGCTGAAATTTAAAGTGCCGGGCGGCGTCATCACCACCGTCGTGGGGCTGCTGTTCCTTGTATTTATCATCGCGCTGATTGGCTGGCACCCGGAAACCCGCATTTCGCTGTACGTGGGCCTGGCGTGGATTGCGCTGTTGTTGATTGGCTGGAAGTTTAAAAAATCCGCCTGATGGCGGCTACGCCTTATCAGGCCTGCAGGGCTTGTCGGCCTGATAAGCATCGTGCCACCCGGTAATTTCACCCGATATGGCTTTGTAGGCCGGGTAAGCGCAGCGCCACCCGGCAAAAACTCACACCACCGGGGTCAGCAATTTCCCGTCCTGAAAGTAACTCACCAGGTTATTGATGGTCAGATCCGCCATCGCCTGGCGGGTTTCCGCCGTGTTACTGGCAATATGCGGCAGCAGCACGACGTTTGGCAGCTCGCGCAGCGGCAGGGGGATATGGGGCTCGTTCTCAAACACATCCAGCCCCGCGCCGCGTAACTTCCCTTCCTGTAACACCGCGATCAGCGCGTCGGTATCCACCACGCTGCCACGCGCAATATTCACCAGAATCCCTTCCGGCCCCAGCGCTTCCAGCACGTCACGATTAATGACATGATGCGTTTTCGCCCCGCCGGGTAGCGTCAGCACCAGAAAATCCACCGCGCGCGCCAGTTCGACGATGCTCTGATGGCGCTGCCAGTGATTGTTACGGGCTTCTCGTGGGCTAAAATAGTGGATCGGCATATTGAACGCCGCCGCGCGTTGAGCGACGTCGTGGCCGATATTGCCCATGCCGACAATCCCGCAGCGTTTCCCGCTCATTTTCCAGGCTCCAGGAAATGCAGCATGCTCCCATTGCCCCGCGCGGGCGAAACGGTCGGCTTCGCAAATTTTACGCGTCACCGCCAGCATCAGCGCTAACCCGGTATCGGCGACGCACTCATTGAGCACGTTTGGCGTGTTGCTGACGGTGATTCCCCGGCGACGGCAGGTTTCGAGATCGGTCGCATCAACGCCCACGCCAAAACCGCTGATCGCCTCCAGCGCCGGAAGCTGCTCAATCAGCGCGGTACTGATCCCTTTGGCCGCGCGGGTTAATGCACCGCGAATGGCATGTGCATGGTCGCGCAGCAGGGTTTGCGCATCCTGCTGCCAGTATTTATGCACCACAAAATGCTGTTCGAGGGTGGTAATCATCGGTTGGGGAATTTCAGTAATGACAAGGATTTCGGGTTTATTTTTCATACTTATTCCTGGCGGTTATCATTTTGAACAGTATAAAAAGCAGCCAGGCCGGAGACTTCGGGCATCGGCACGAAGCGGGCCTGCAAAAATTCACGCATTTGCCCGGCTGTAGCTCTGCCGGATCACATCTGCGCCCCGTCTCTCAGCCCTGTAAAAAAAGCGAAAGAAGGAGGCGGCAGACGTGCGGGTGTGGAAGAGTGGCGTCATTTTGAGCAAAGGGGATTTTTGATGTTGAATGCATGGCACCTGCCCGTCGCGCCGTTTGTGAAACAGAATAAAGATCAGTTAATTATCACGCTCTGGCTAAGTGGGATCGGTTTGCCGGAGCGGGTGATGCTGCGCACCGAAATCGACAATGAAGAGACGCCGCTGGCCATGCACCGGCGGCGGAAAACCGCGGCGAACGGTGTCAGTATCTGGCAAGTTGCGCTGGACATCAGCAGCGGGCAGCCGCGCCGCCGCTACAGCTTTAAGCTCCTGTGGGAGAATCGACAACTGTGGTTTACGCCGCAGGGGTTTAGCCGTTTTCCACCCGCCCGCCTCGAACAGTTCTCCGTTGATGCGCCGGATGACGGGCCGCAATGGGTGGCCGACCAGGTGTTCTACCAGATTTTCCCGGACCGTTTTGCGCGCAGCCAGCCGCGCGGTGAACAGCAGGATAAGGTTTACCATCATCATGCCGCGGGTCATCCGATTGTGCTGCGCGACTGGGACGATCCGTTAACGGATCAAGCTGGGGGATCAACCTTTTATGGCGGCGATCTCGACGGGATCAGCGAAAAGCTGCCCTACCTGAAAAAGCTGGGCGTCACCGCGCTCTATCTCAACCCGGTTTTTGTCGCCCCCAGCGTACATAAATATGACACCGAAGATTACCGCCATGTCGATCCGCAGTTTGGCGGAGACGAAGCCCTGTTGCGCCTGCGGCACAATACGCAGCAACTGGACATGCGTCTGATCCTTGATGGTGTTTTTAACCACAGCGGTGATTCCCATGCGTGGTTCGATCGCCACAACCGTGGCACCGGCGGCGCCTGTCATAATCCCGATTCCCGCTGGCGAAGATGGTACAGTTTTGACGAGCAGGGCCACGCCCGCGACTGGCTGGGTTATGCCAGTCTGCCGAAACTCGACTATCAGTCGCCGACGCTGGTTGAAGAGATTTATCAGGGAGAGGAGAGCATTGTGCGCCACTGGCTGAAAGCGCCGTGGAACATGGACGGCTGGCGGCTGGACGTGGTGCATATGCTGGGCGAAGACGGCGGGGCGCGTAACAATCTGCACCATATTTCGGGGATCACCCGCGCGGCGAAAGAGACGCTGCCGCAGGCCTATGTTTTCGGCGAACATTTTGGTGATGCGCGCCAGTGGCTACAGGCGGATGCTGAAGACGCAGCCATGAACTACCGCGGTTTTACGCTGCCGGTGTGGGCGTTTCTGGCGAATACGGACATTGCCTACGATCCGCAGAAGATCGATGCGCAAACTTGCGCGGCATGGATGGATAACTACCGGGCCGGACTGTCGCACCAGCAGCAGTTGCGCATGTTTAACCAGCTTGACAGCCACGATACGCCGCGCTTTAAAACCGTGCTCGGCAAAGATGTTGCCCGGCTACCGCTGGCGGTGGTCTGGCTGTTTAGCTGGCCGGGAACGCCGTGCATCTATTATGGCGATGAAGTGGGTCTGGACGGGGCGAACGATCCTTTTTGTCGTAAGACCTTCCCGTGGGATAAAAAGCGCCAGGATGTGCAACTGCTGGCGCTCTACCAGCGAATGGCGAAACTGCGCGCGCGTAGCCAGGCGTTGCGGCAGGGCGGCTGCCAGGTGATTTACGCCCAGGAGAATGTGCTGGTTTTTGTCCGCGTCTGGCAGCAACAGCGCGTTCTGGTGGCGATTAACCGCGGCGAAGCCTGCGAAGTGGTGCTGGAGGATTCACCGCTGCTGGAGAACCGAAGCTGGCAAGCGAAAGAGGGAACCGGTCTGGCGCAGGATGGCATTCTCTCACTGCCCGCCATTTCAGCCTGCGTGTGGATGGGTCATTAACATTATCGGTGGCTGCGCCAGGCAATGTGAAACAGACTGTCCTGGCGCAAAATAAGAATATTCACGACAAAATTGAAGTGTTGCGTTTATTGAGAGTATTAAGAAAATTCAATGCCTGATATTTTACCGTAGGAAGGTGTTTGGTATTTAAATAATGTCTGGTTATTCCGGGTAATAAATATTGCTAACGCGCCATGTCTCTTTTTTATTTACTCCATTTATTCAATTAGGATGAATCAAAATAAATAATCTCTACTCCCTCCTATACTCAGAATAGTTTGTCTGTCTGCATCCCAGTGTTTGTGATGCAGTATTTAATTCATTGAACGGGAGGGGAATATGTCGATTCGTGAATTAATTGACCCTGGTAACTCTGCGCTTATCTTTATCGATCATCAACCGCAAATGGCCTTTGGCGTTGCCAGTATAGATCGCCAGCTTCTTAAAAATAACACCGTTGCACTGGCTAAAGCAGGAAAAATATTTAATGTTCCCGTTATTTACACCTCGGTGGAATCAAAAGGTTTTAGTGGCTATATCTGGCCAGAGTTATTGGCTGTGCATCCCAATATTACACCGATTGAACGTACCTCAATGAATTCATGGGAAGATGCGGCTTTTGTGAAAGCAGTAAAAGCAACCGGCCGTAAGAAACTGATTTTATCCGCACTGTGGACGGAGGTTTGCCTGGCTTTCCCGGCGCTGATGGCGCTGGAAGCGGGTTATGAAGTGTATGTTGTCACGGATACCTCTGGTGGCACCTCTCCTGATGCGCATGAACGCGCGATTGACCGTGTCGTGCAGGCAGGGGCAGTGCCGGTAACCTGGATTCAGGTGCTACTGGAGTACCAGCGTGACTGGTCGCGTAAAGCAACCTATGACGCAGTGATGGATCTGGTTCGCGAACATGCAGGCGCCTACGGAATGGGCGTGGACTACGCTTATACACTGGTGCATGGCGCACCGCAACGTACTGCGTAAGCCACCGGGCGGGCGACCTCCGCCCCTTCTCAGAGGGATGTCACTGCATGGCGCAAAATAAGCCGGTCACGCTGGTCATAACCCATTCATTACTGCCGGAGCAAGGAGAGAAGTATGAACAGTGGCTGGGCAAAATAATGCCCATTGCGGCAGAGTTTCCCGGCCATCTGGGGGCGAATGTTATTCGCCCTGCGGAAGGGCAAAATTTGTGGAGTGTCATTATTCGCTTTGACACGCTCGAACATCTTTATGCCTGGACCCAGTCCGACACGCGCAATGCGCTGGTGCAGGAGATTGCGCCGCTGCTGGCCGAGGGAGATAAAACCGAAGTTCACACCGAGGCGGCTTTCTGGTTTACGCCTCCGGCTGCCCATGTACGCCCGCCGAAGCGCTGGAAACAGTTTCTTCTCACTTTGCTGGTGATTTTCCCCAGTACCAATCTGGTTCCCTGGTTGACGGGACTCCTGCTTCCGGGGCTGAAGGGAACCTTGCTGCTGCATTTTATTAACGATGCCTGCGTGGTTGCGCTGGTCGTCTGGTTGTGGATGCCCATTGTGACCCGCCTGTTTGCGGGCTGGCTGAAAAAAGCCTGACCGCCCAAGGAGTGCGTTATGCCCCACACTGCAACCCTGATATTAACCCGGGGTAAAATTCATACGCTCGATCGCGAAAAACCGCTGGTCGAAGCGGTGGCGATAGCTGACGGTAAGATCCTCGCCACCGGCAGCCACGATCGCATCCTCAGCTATGCGACTGAGGCGACGCAGGTGATCGACCTGCGCGGTCAGACCGCGATCCCCGGTCTTAACGATTCCCACCTGCACCTGATCCGCGGCGGGCTGAATTACAATCTGGAGCTGCGCTGGGAAGGCGTGCCGTCGCTGGCGGACGCACTGCGTATGCTGAAAGATCAGGCGGCGCGAACGCCCTCACCGCAGTGGGTTCGCGTGGTCGGCGGCTGGAGCGAATTCCAGTTCGCAGAACGGCGCATGCCCACGCTTGATGAGCTGAATGCTGCCGCGCCGGATACCCCGGTATTTGTGCTGCATCTTTACGATCGGGCGCTGCTTAACCGGGCGGCGCTGAAGGTGGTGGGCTACACCAAAGAGACGCCCAATCCGCCGGGGGGCGAGATCGTCCGTGACGAACAGGGTAACCCGACCGGAATGCTGGTGGCGAAACCCAATGCGATGATCCTCTATTCAACGCTGGCAAAAGGGCCAACATTACCGCTGGAGATGCAGATCAACTCCACGCGTCAGTTTATGCGCGAGCTTAACCGGCTGGGGCTGACCAGCGCCATTGATGCAGGCGGCGGATTCCAGAACTACCCGCAAGATTACCAGGTTATTGAGCAGTTGCATGCCAAAAAGCAGATGACCATCCGCATCGCCTATAACCTTTTTACCCAGCGCCCAAAACAGGAGCTGGACGATTTCTCGCGCTGGACGGATATGTTGAAACCGGGGCAGGGAACCGATTTTTACCGCGCGAATGGTGCCGGGGAGATGCTGGTTTTCTCTGCCGCTGATTTTGAAGATTTCCTGCAACCGCGTCCCGATTTACCGCCGGGAATGGAGGAGGAACTGGAGCGCGTGGTGCGTCATCTGGTCGAGCACCGCTGGCCGTTCCGCCTGCACGCCACCTATGACGAATCCATCAGCCGTATGCTGGATGTGTTTGAAAAAGTGAATCGTGATATTCCCTTCAATGGACTGCACTGGTTTTTCGATCACGCGGAAACCATTTCCGAACGCAATATCGAACGGGTAAAAGCGCTGGGCGGCGGGATTGCCGTGCAGCACCGGATGGCGTTCCAGGGGGAATATTTTGTTGATCGCTATGGTAAAGACGCGGTGAAACAGACGCCGCCGGTGGCGAAAATGCTGGCGCAGGAGGTACCGGTTGGTCTCGGCACTGACGCGACGCGCGTAGCGAGTTATAACCCGTGGACCGCGCTCTATTGGCTGGTTTCCGGGAAAACTGTGGGCGGGCTGGCGATGTATGACGACAATAACCGTCTGTCTCGCGAGGTGGCGCTGGAGCTGTGGACGGCGGGCAGCGCCTGGTTCTCCAGCGAACAGGGTAAGAAAGGGCGCATTGTGAAAGATCAGCTCGCCGATCTGGTGGTGCTGTCAAAAGATTACTTCAGCGTAGCGGAAGAGGAGATCAAAGGAATTGAATCGGTGATGACGGTTGTCGATGGCAAAGTGGTTTACGCCGCCGGGCCGTTCAGCCCGTATTCGCCGCCGCCCATTCCGGTTGTTCCTGAGTGGTCGCCGGTTGTGAAGGTCGCCGGACATTATCGCTCAGCGCCGCCGGTTGCAGCAAAAGTCGGGATTGCACAGCAGATGCACCAGTGCATCGGCAGTTGCGGTGTGCATGGGCATCAACATGATTTCGCTCGCCGCTCCGCGATCCCCGTCTCTGATGCGCAGGCATTCTGGGGTGTAATGGGCTGTTCGTGCTTTGCGTTTTGACGGTTCGCCCAGAGATAACAAAAAGGCCCGCACTGCGGGCCTTTTGTCAAACGCTGCCGATTACAGGCTGGAGACGTTTTCGCTCAGGTATTTTGCCACGCCGTCCGGAGAGGCGCTCATCCCTTCTTTACCTTTTTCCCACTGCGCCGGGCAAACTTCGCCGTGCTCTTCGTGGAATTGCAGCGCGTCAACCATACGCAGCATTTCGTCGATGTTACGCCCCAGCGGCAGGTCGTTAACTACCTGATGGCGCACGATACCGTCTTTGTCGATCAGGAAAGAACCGCGCAGCGCAACGCCTGCGTCCGGGTGTTCGATACCGTAAGCCTGCTGGATTTCACGTTTGATATCCGCAACCATCGCGTATTTCACCGCACCGATACCGCCTTTCTCAACCGGCGTGTTACGCCATGCGTTGTGAACAAACTCTGAGTCGAAGGAGACGCCAACCACTTCAACGCCGCGCTTCTGGAACTCTTCGTAGCGTTTGTCGAAAGCGATCAGTTCAGACGGGCAGACGAAGGTGAAATCCATCGGCCAGAAAAACAGCACGGTGGCTTTGCCGTTGGTGTGCTGTTTGAAATTAAAGTTTTCAACGATTTCACCGCTGCCCAGTACGGCTGCTGCTGTAAAATCCGGTGCCTGACGAGTGACCAGTACCATGTGTACTCCTGTGATTTACAAGGTTAATTAGAACGCAACGCGGGCCAGTATAGGGAGAGGGCGAAAGTGGCTCAAAGCGCCATTGACAATCGTTGAGACAGGTTTTGCCTATCAATTAAAGCGTGCGCGAAATTGCCTGGTCCATCATGCGCGGGTAGAACTGCCAGAACAGGCTTTCCAGCTCGGCGTAGTTGGCGTCGAGATCCTGCCATGAGTCGCGCAGCGCATCAAGCCGCGGGCGGCGGTTGGCCATGCCGTTGAGTACATTCTGAATAAAGGACATCTCCCGGTAGCGCTCCAGCCAGCGTTCCGACCACAGGTAGTTATTCAAATTCACAAAACGCGGCGGGGACTCCGGCAAAATGGTGGCTACCTGCGAATGGGCATAACGCACGAAATCCTCCAGCGAAAAGTCGGGGGAGAGCTGCGCCCAGTGGCGGGAGAGAAAGTGATCCCACATCACGTCCAGCGTGATCGGCGCGACCCGGCGTGTTTGCGCACGGAATCCTTCACGGGCGATTTTGACTTCCGGCAGGTTGTCGGTCATCACGTCAATACGGCGGTGCATATGAATGCCGTCCACCACGGCTGGCGCGTAGAGATTTTCCGGGTTGCCGCGAACGAAGTCCGCCAGCAGGTTGCCGGGCAGAGAACTGTCCGCCAGGTGTGCAAGATGCAGGTGCGCTAAAAAATTCATGTTCTGTCCATCATTGTCGATTGCAGGTGTTCCGGCTTTCGCGAGCGCCCGGCGGAGCCAGCGCTGGTGCTGTTATGCCACTTTGTCTTTTAGGTTATTTTTTGAACCCAAAGCGGCTAACGGTTGCAGCGAAAGGGCGCGGGCACTAGACTACCCGCCTCTTATTTTGTCTTGAGTTAGTGTCATGCGCGTTGCCGATTTTTCCTTTGAATTACCCGAATCCCTGATTGCCCACTACCCACAGCCCGAGCGCAGCAGTTGCCGCTTACTTTCGCTGGATGGCCCAACAGGCGCGCTGACGCACGGTACTTTCACCGATTTACTGGATAAGCTCAACCCCGGCGATCTGCTGGTGTTCAATAATACCCGCGTGATCCCTGCACGCTTGTTTGGCCGTAAAGCGAGCGGCGGTAAGATTGAAGTGCTGGTTGAGCGCATGCTCGATGATAAACGTATTCTGGCACATATTCGCGCGTCTAAAGCGCCAAAACCCGGCGCGGAGTTGCTGCTGGGCGATGCGGAGGATGTTCAGGCAACCATGGTGGCGCGCCACGATGCGCTGTTTGAAGTTGAGTTTCATGATGAACGCCCGGTGCTGGATATTCTTAATGCCATTGGGCATATGCCGCTGCCGCCGTATATCGACCGTCCGGACGAAGATGCCGATCGCGAGCTCTATCAGACGGTCTATAGCCAGAAGCCGGGCGCGGTTGCCGCACCGACGGCGGGCCTGCATTTTGATGAGCCGCTGCTGGAACGTCTGCGTAATAAAGGCATTGAAATGGCTTTCGTGACCCTGCATGTCGGTGCCGGGACTTTCCAGCCGGTACGCGTCGACAGCATTGAAGATCACATCATGCACTCCGAATATGCCGAAGTGCCGCAGGAGGTGGTGGACGCGGTGCTGGCGGCGAAAGCGCGCGGCAACCGTGTTGTCGCCGTGGGAACCACTTCCGTACGCTCGCTGGAGAGCGCCGCGCAGGCCGCCAACGATGCGCTGATTGCGCCGTTCTTCGGCGATACGCAGATCTTCATTTATCCGGGTTACCAATATCAGGTGATCGATGCGCTGGTGACCAACTTCCACCTGCCGGAATCGACGCTGATCATGCTGGTTTCGGCGTTTGCCGGATACCAACACACCATGAACGCGTACCGCGCCGCTGTTGCGCAGGAATATCGTTTCTTTAGTTATGGCGATGCGATGTTTATCACGTACAATCCGCGGGCCATTACTGAACGTCCATAAAAAGGCTATTTTACTTGCCATTTTGCACTTGGGCAGTGCTCGCACAAAATGTTATGGCATTTTGAACGCCGCTTGCGGCGGCCCTTTAGGGCGAGCGAAGCGAGTAATCCTCACGTACTATGTGTACGCTCCGGTTGCTGCGCGCTGTCCGCGTCCAAACTGGCGGTGTCAATTACGCCTTTTTTGCTTGTTGATGAATTCGATGCTGTGGAGTGATTTCACAGTAGATAGTTACCATCAGACTGTCTCTCTGATGCTGGAGAAAAAATGAAATTTGAACTGGATACCACCGACGGACGCGCCCGCCGCGGTCGTCTGGTGTTTGAACGCGGCGTGGTTGAAACGCCGGCGTTTATGCCTGTGGGCACTTACGGCACCGTAAAAGGGATGACGCCGGAAGAAGTGGAAGCCACTGGCGCACAAATTATTCTGGGCAACACCTTCCACCTGTGGCTGCGCCCGGGCCAGGAAATCATGAAGCTGCATGGCGATCTGCACGATTTTATGCAGTGGAAAGGCCCGATTCTGACCGATTCCGGCGGCTTCCAGGTCTTCAGCCTTGGCGACATTCGCAAGATCACCGAATCGGGCGTGCACTTCCGCAATCCGATCAATGGCGATCCGATTTTCCTCGACCCGGAAAAGTCGATGGAAATTCAATACGACCTCGGTTCCGACATCGTGATGATCTTCGATGAATGTACACCGTATCCGGCCTACTGGGACTATGCGAAACGCTCTATGGAAATGTCTCTACGCTGGGCGAAGCGCAGTCGCGACCGATTCGACGGATTAGGCAACAAAAATGCGCTCTTTGGCATCATTCAGGGCAGTGTTTACGAAGATTTACGAGATATATCGGTCAAAGGTCTGGTAGAGATTGGCTTTGATGGCTACGCTGTCGGCGGTCTTGCTGTAGGGGAGCCAAAAGAAGATATGCACCGCATCCTGGAGCATGTCTGCCCGCAAATCCCTGCAGACAAACCACGATACCTGATGGGCGTGGGTAAACCGGAAGATTTAGTTGAAGGTGTGCGTCGCGGTATTGATATGTTCGACTGTGTTATGCCGACGCGTAATGCCCGTAACGGTCACCTGTTTGTGACCAACGGCGTGGTGAAAATCCGTAACGCGAAATATAAAAGCGATACCGGCCCGCTCGATGCTGAGTGTGATTGCTACACCTGTCGCAATTATTCACTCGCGTATTTGCATCATCTCGATCGTTGCAACGAAATATTGGGCGCGCGTCTCAATACGATTCATAACCTGCGGCATTATCAGCGTTTAATGGCTGGTTTACGCAAGGCTATCGAAGAGGGTAAATTAGAGCGCTTCGTAGCGGATTTTTACCAACGTCAGGGTCGACCGGTTCCACCTTTGAACGTTGATTAATTAAATAAATGAGGGAATTTGAATGAGCTTTTTTATTTCTGATGCGGTAGCGGCAGCTGGCGCGCCGGCACAGGGCAGCCCGATATCTCTGATCCTGATGCTGGTGGTGTTTGGTCTGATTTTCTACTTCATGATCCTGCGCCCGCAGCAAAAACGCACAAAAGAGCATAAAAAGCTGATGGACTCCATCGCCAAAGGTGATGAAGTACTGACCAACGGTGGTCTGGTCGGTCGCGTAACCAAAGTAGCTGAAACCGGCTACATTGCGATTGCGCTGAACGACACCACTGAAGTGGTAATCAAACGTGACTTCGTAGCTGCCGTTCTGCCGAAAGGCACCATGAAGGCGCTGTAATCATTTCGTTTTCCCAAAGGGAACTGCCGTGTTAAACCGTTATCCTTTGTGGAAGTACATCATGCTGGTCGTCGTGATTATCGTCGGCCTGCTTTACGCACTTCCCAACCTGTATGGTGAGGATCCGGCTGTTCAGATCACTGGCGCGCGCGGCGTCGCCGCCAGTGAGCAAACGCTGATCCAGGTCCAGAAAAATTTACAAGAAGAAAAAATCAACGCGAAGTCCGTGGCACTGGAAGATGGCGCTATTCTCGCTCGCTTTGATTCGACTGACACACAGCTGCGCGCCCGCGAGGTGCTGGTCAGCGCGTTAGGCGATCAATACGTTGTAGCTCTTAACCTTGCTCCTGCAACGCCTCGCTGGCTGACCGCCATCAAAGCCGAGCCGATGAAACTCGGTCTCGATTTACGCGGCGGCGTGCACTTCCTGATGGAAGTGGACATGCAAACAGCGCTGACCAAGCTGCAGGAACAGAATATGGACAGCCTGCGCAGCGATCTGCGCGATAAAGGGATCCCTTACACCACCGTGCGTAAGGAAGATAATTATGGCCTGAGCATCCAGTTCCGCGACAGCGCGGCGCGCGATCAGGCGAATACTTACCTGACCAGCCGCCACCGCGATCTGGTGCTCACCAATCAGGGCGACAACGTTCTGCGTGCGGTGATGAGCGATGCGCGTCTGAGTGAAGCGCGTGAATATGCTGTTCAGCAGAACATCAATATTCTGCGTAACCGTGTGAACCAGCTCGGCGTTGCCGAACCGCTGGTGCAGCGCCAGGGCGCTGACCGCATCGTGGTTGAACTGCCGGGGATTCAGGATACTGCGCGTGCGAAAGAGATCCTGGGTGCGACCGCAACGCTGGAGTTCCGTCTGGTAAACAGCAGCGTGGACGCTTCTGCTGCGGCTGCCGGTCGTGTGCCGGGTGATTCCGAAGTGAAACAGACTCGCGAAGGCCAGCCGGTTGTGCTGTACAAACGCGTGATTCTGACCGGTGACCACATTACCGACTCCACATCCAGCCAGGATGAGTACAACCAGCCGCAGGTGAACATTTCACTGGATAGCGCGGGTGGCAACATCATGTCGAACTTCACCAAGGACAATATCGGCAAGCCGATGGCGACCCTGTTTGTGGAGTACAAAGACAGCGGTAAGAAAGATGCCAATGGCCGTGCGGTGCTGGTGAAACAGGAAGAGGTGATTAACATCGCCAACATCCAGTCTCGCCTCGGTAACAGCTTCCGCATTACCGGTATCAGCAACCCGACCGAAGCGCGTCAGCTCTCGCTGCTGCTGCGTGCCGGTGCGCTGATTGCGCCGATTCAGATTGTGGAAGAACGTACCATTGGTCCAACGCTGGGTGCGCAGAACATCACTCAGGGTCTGGAAGCCTGTCTGGCGGGTCTGGTGGTGTCGATCATCTTCATGATCTTCTTCTATAAGAAGTTTGGTCTGATCGCAACGTCTGCGCTGGTGGCGAACCTGGTGCTTATCGTCGGTATCATGTCGCTGTTGCCTGGCGCAACGCTGACCATGCCGGGGATTGCGGGCGTCGTGTTAACCCTTGCGGTCGCGGTGGATGCGAACGTACTGATAAACGAACGTATTAAGGAAGAGCTGAGCAACGGGCGTTCCGTCCAGCAGGCGATTCACGAAGGTTATCAGGGCGCATTTTCATCGATTTTCGATGCGAACGTCACCACGTTGATTAAAGTGCTTATTCTGTACGCAGTAGGTACTGGCTCGATTAAAGGGTTCGCAATTACCACCGGTATCGGTGTGGCGACCTCCATGTTTACCGCTATCGTCGGTACCCGTGCCATCGTCAACCTGTTGTACGGCGGCAAACGCATTAACAAGCTGTCTATCTGAGGAGTGCGTTGTGGCACAGGATTATACTGTTGAACAATTGAACCACGGCCGTAAAGTCTGGGACTTTATGCGCTGGGACAACTGGGCTTTTATCATTTCCGGCGGGCTGCTGATCCTCTCCATTGTTGTGATGGGGGTTCGCGGCTTTAACTGGGGCCTGGACTTTACCGGCGGTACGGTTATTGAAATTTCGCTGGAAAAACCAGCGGACATGGATTTAATGCGTGACGCGCTGGAGAAAGCGGGCTTTGCGGATCCGCTGTTGCAGAACTTCGGCAGCAGCCGTGACATTATGGTGCGTATGCCGCCTGCGCAGGGTGAAACCGGCGGGCAGGTACTGGGCAGCAAAGTTGTCAGCGTGATTAACGAAGCGACCGACCAGAACGCTGCGGTGAAACGCATCGAATTCGTCGGCCCGAGTGTCGGGGCGGATTTGGCACAGACCGGCGGCATGGCGCTGCTGGTTGCGCTGATCTGTATCCTGATTTACGTTGGGTTCCGCTTCGAATGGCGTCTGGCGGCGGGTGTAGTTATCGCTCTGGCGCACGACGTGATCATTACCATGGGCGTGCTGTCGCTGTTCCATATTGAGATTGACCTGACCATCGTGGCATCGCTGATGTCGGTGATCGGCTACTCGCTCAACGACAGTATCGTGGTATCGGACCGTATTCGTGAGAACTTCCGCAAGATCCGTCGCGGTACGCCGTATGAGATCTTCAACATCTCGCTGACGCAGACCCTGCATCGTACCTTGATCACCTCCGGCACTACGCTGGTTGTGATCCTGATGCTGTATCTCTTTGGCGGCGCGATGCTGAAAGGCTTCTCGCTGACCATGCTGATCGGGGTTTCCATCGGTACGGCGTCTTCCATCTACGTTGCTTCGGCGCTGGCGCTGAAGCTGGGGATGAAGCGCGAACATCTGTTGCAGCAGAAAGTGGAGAAAGAGGGGGCGGATCAGCCGTCAATTCTGCCGTAAGCTTGCTCTCAGCGCTAAAAAACCGCAGCCGGTGCTGCGGTTTTTTTATATCTGCTGATTATAAGAACGCCGTTTTTATCCTCGTTTTAAATTAGTCCTGGAATTAACAAAGCTATAAGCGCGCATTTCTGTTTCATTCGAAATATTCATTCCGCCTGTTTTTGTTTTTTTGATAGAGTCTGCGGCACTTTCATTTTGCCCGCGAGAATCCCGATGTGCTGAAGCTAAAAAAGGTGCTGATTGCTGACGATCATCCTATTTATCTGATGGGATTACGGGCACTGCTTAACCCACTTTCCGGTCAGTATCACATTGTTGATGAAGCCATGACCACCGACGAACTGGTGGTGAAGCTTGAGCAGCAATCTGCGGATATTTTAATCACCGACTTCAGCATGCCGGGTACCCGGTACAATGACGGGCTGGCGCTGATACAGCTTGTGAAAAGACGCTGGCCTGAACTATTAATCATCGTCGTTACCATGGTGAGCAATCCTGGTCTCCAGCGTTCGCTAATGCGTCTTGGCGTACATCGCGTGCTGAATAAAGCCAGCCTCTCTACCGAATTGCTGCATACGATGAAAAGCCTGACCTCCACAATGGCGGCAGGCCGGATCGGTAGCATCAAAGAGCGAACAACGACGAAAACAGCGGTTCACTTAACACCGAAAGAGAATGAAGTTCTGCGTCTGTTGCTGCGCGGAATGACGGTGAATGAAATCAGCGTCAGGCTGAGCCGTACCAAGCAGACCGTTAGCGCGCAAAAGAAGAGCGCGATGCGGAAATTAGGCGCCACGTCGGAGTATGAGCTTTATCAGTCCGTGCAGCAGCTCGGATTAATCAGTTAAGTCAGGTTGTTATGCAGGGATTGCCACTTCTGGTTATTACTCACCGTTGCGCGCAGCAGTACAGATTACAGCGCGCGTACCCACAAAAGCGTGTTGCTGGATTCAACGAAGCACTCGGCCTGCTTAAGCAACATCGGTACCACGCCATAGCTTTCGAGCTCGACGAGCAGGAAAAGGCGGGCTGTGACGCTCTGGAAAGCATTCTTGCCGCAGAACTGGCGGGCGAGGTGGCGACAACGCCGCTGCTGCTGGGCTGTAGTGATTGGTCGCAGGCGCAGGAGGAGAATCGGCTGCGGCTCAAAGGCTTTGATCGACTGCTGCCGCTGATGTTTTCTGATGAGCAGGTCAGGGCTATTCCACTCAGGCCAGAGCCGGATCTGCATGAACTCTGCGCGCTGGCCGGTCACCAGCAGCCGGTTATAGAGGCGATGATCCCGACGCTGCTGCGAACGTTAAGCAGCGATCTCCGCCAACTGGAAAACCTGCAACGTGATGGATCGCTGATCCAGATAGCCGATCTGGCGCACCGCATGAAATCCTCTTTTCACCTGTTGGGCATGCGTTATGCCCGGCGCCGTTGCATCACCATGGAAAGATTGCCTGCTCTACTCCACGAGCAGCGGGTAAGTGAAACGCAGGCCACGAAGATGCGCCATCGCTTTGGTATTGCGGTGCATGAAAGTTATCAATTTTTGCAGAGAGCGTTGGGCGTTACATCGAATGAATAGATCAGACAGGATGGCAAAATACCCGATTTTTCCTTTCCTCAGGCGTGCAGGGGTTGTGCTGTGTCTTCTCTGTACGTTTGTTGTGGCGGCGCAGGGTGCCGATGAGGTGAAGGACGCCCGGCGGCCTTTCTTCTCGCCCAGCGAAAAGCAGTGGATCCGCGAGCATCCGGTCATCCGCGTGCTGGCTTTTGATGCCAGCGCGCCGATGAGTTTTATCGATAAGAAACTGAATTTCAGTGGTATCAGCGCCGATCTGCTGACCATGGTGCGTATCCGTACCGGTCTCAATTTTGTGGTCTCCGATGTCAGCAGTTTCGAGGCGCTGAGCGAAAAGATCGCCGCCGGAGAGGCCGATATGGTGGCCGGTATCCCCGCCGGTCGTTTGCCGGAATTACGCTATTCGCGCGTCTGGCTGACCAGTAAATATGTCCTGTTGACGCGGAGCAAAACGCCAGCGGTAAGCACGCTTGATGCACTTTCTGATCGTTTCGTTGCCGTGCGTGAAGGCACGTTGATCGCACGCTATCTTGCTGCGCAATATCCGCAGATCAACGTGATCGGCACCCGCAGTCTGACGGATGCCGTGGATATGCTGTCCGCAGGCCAGGTGGATGCGGCGATTGGCATTGAGGCGAATACGGATTATCAAATCAGACGGATTGGCAGCGATAAGATTGATATTTCCAGCCTGCAAGAGGTCAATCCCCTGCACGTCGCTTTCGGCGTTTCAGCGGCCGCGCCGGAACTGCTCTCGATCCTCGATAAAGTGCTGGATACCATTCCGGATAATGATTATCAGCGGCTTGGCAGCGGCTGGCGCTACGAAGGCGGCGCATTCTGGCAGCGCTGGCGGCAACATCTTTGGCAAATCGGCGCACCCGCAACGATGGTGTTGATTCTCTCGCTGCTGTGGGGGCTTTCATTGCGGCGTCAGGTTAAACAGCGCACGCGCATGCAGTTGCGGCTCAAAGAGCAGCTTACGTATATGTATAACATTATGCATGCCGTTCCCTGGCCGATGGTGGTGCGTAACCTTGAAGGCAAGATGATTGATTGCAATGCTCGCTTCCTGGCTGAAATGAAGGTTGCACGCGGCGATGTGCTTGGTGAAACTATCGACGTTTTGCCGTTGCCTGAATATCTGAAGCGCGGATTCCGCCACGATTATGTGGACGTTATTGAGACGGGACGGCCGCAGATGGGCGATCGGGTGCTGGCGCTGGATCACAGCACCAAACCGCGCACCGTTTTCCACTGGATCATTCCTTTCCATGATAGCGATGGGGCGATCGGCGGGGTCTGCGGCGGCTGGATGGATGTCACGGAACGCGAAGAACTGGTGCAACAGCTTAATGATGCCCGGGATGAGGCGCTGGCATCGAGCCGGGCAAAGAGCAATTTCCTTTCGGTGATGAGCCATGAAATCCGCACGCCGCTGAATGCGATTCTCGGCATCCTCGAACTGCAAATTAAGCAGAACGTGAAAGAGCACCACTCTCAGCCGATGCTGGAAGTGGCACATGATGCGGCGAAAAATTTGCTGACGGTGGTGGGCGATATTCTCGATATTGCGCGCATCGAATCGGGCCGTATGGCCATCGAGCCACAGAAAGAGGATCTGATCGCCTTAACCCGTTCGGTGGTGTTGCTCTTCCAGGAAGCGACCGATCAGAAGCAAATCAGCATTGATTTGCGGGTGATTGGCGGCAATACCTGTCTGTTGAAGATCGATCCCTGCCGCTATAAACAGATCCTCTCTAACTTGTTGAGTAATGCCATTAAATTTACCCACGAAGGGGGAATTGAGGTCATTTTGCAGCATCAGCCCACTTCTGATGGCAGGGTCGAAGTTGCGCTCACCGTTAAAGACACTGGCATTGGCATCGCACCGGAGGATCAACAGCGCCTTTTCAAACCGTTTACGCAGTTGGGCATGGAGGGAGAAAACTCCCGGCTGGGAACCGGGCTGGGGTTGTTTATTTGTCGTACACTCTGCGACTTGATGAAAGGCACGCTCTCGTTGACCAGCGCGCCAGGAGAAGGGACCACGGTCGCGCTACAGATTTGTTTGCCCGCGGCTATTGCCAGCGCGGCGAAGCCGCTGGATAAAACGCCCAGGATCAAATCGCTGACCACCGTTAAGCGGGTATTAATCGTGGATGATTATCCCCCTAATCTCATGTTGTTACGACATCAACTTGAATTTTTGGGCCACCGGGTGAGCGAAGCGCAGAATGGCGAGGAGGCGCTGACGCTGTGGCGAATGTATGACAATTTCGATTACGCCTTAATTGATTGCAATATGCCGGTGATGGATGGCTTCACACTGGCGCAGCGGTTACGCGCAGAGGAGCGGGAAAATGACCGCGAGCGGGCAACGTTGCTTGGCTTTACGGCCATTGCGCAGGAAGAGGTTCTTGATCAATGTCTGGCCGCAGGAATGGACGGTTGTTTATTTAAACCTTGTTCTCAGGAAGAAATAGCGAAATGGATTAAATAATATTGAGAATATTCAGAATGGACCTCGGTTATTCTCAACCATTAAGAGATGTAACGCATTGGAATAAAATTCGTAGCCCCTATTATTGATGACGCATTTTTAATTCGTTCTTGTAACAGGAGGTTACTTTTGAAAAAGTTATCATTGGCTGCATTAATTACTACGGCGTTACTCTCTCAGTCTGCATTGGCTGAATCAAATAACCATATGATGAGTTATCTGACTTCCTGGGGATTACCTCAGGACGCGGCTACTCAAATGATGAATGCGGAAGTTGATACTTATTTGCTTTCGTTCGGTGGTTGGGATCAGGACGGTGCAATTTATACTTCTGATAATATCGTTGGTGATGTTGCTTATAACGATTACTGGTTACCGCCAGCTTATACTTCCTGGACTCAAGTAAAACTGGCTGCCCCGTATAAAAAAATGATGGTGGCATTCGGTGGCGCAACTTACGAAAGCATTTGGGCGCATCTGTCTAATGATGCCAGCCGTGAAAATATTGCTCAGGGTCTGGTACAACTGCTGCGTAAGGATTTCCCGGTCTATCAAAAAGGCCTGCAGGCGGATCAGGTTCAGGGTCCATGCTCCAGCGCTAACTGGGATGGTTCCTGTAACCTGGCGAACTACCAGAAAGCGGGCACCGTACAGATCGACGGTATCGACTTTGACTTCGAGAAAACCGCTCGTCTGACTCCGGAAGAGAACAACAACCTGATCAAACTGGTTCAGCGTGTACGTGAACTGCTGGGCCCGAACAGCGGCAAGCTGATCAGCCTGACGACTTACCACGTGGGGGCTGACCCGCTGGAGTGCTCTGATTCTTCTGTGACCGACGGTTGCTCCTTTGTTGAAAACGATCGTTCCACTCACCACGGTGAAGTCCTGGATCTGCTGAAAAACAGTCGCGATCTGTTTGATTTCTACAACGTAATGGCATACGACGCGGGTCCGCGCTTCAAGTATGACGTTGCGATGGCTAACTACGCGAAAGCGGTTGGCGATGCGAAGAAAATCATCCTCGGTAACACCCTGACCACCCAGTGGGGCCCGGAAGGTCGCTATGCTGAAACTCGCGAAAACAACATCGCGCGTGCCGCATGGCAGGCTGCAAATGGCTACGGCGGTGTATTCGTATGGGCGATGGGCTCTAACGATACCGGCCTGAGCTTTGCCGATCAGATCGACTACATCAACGATATGAAGAATGCCACCAGCGGCGGCGTGCCGGAAACCGGCAACACCGTTCCGGTTGCTCGTGCCAGCTACCAGAAAGAAGTGCAGGGTTCAGCGACCGTAACGCTGGATGCTTCCTCTTCTTATGATGCGGATGGCGACACGCTGACTTACACCTGGACTCAGGTTGCAGGTCCGCAGGTTACACTGAACAATGCGAATCAGCAGAAAGCGACTTTCACGCTGAACAGCACCGATGTGGATACCACGCTGGGCTTCAAACTGATGGTTAACGATGGTACAGATGATTCTCTGCCGCTGGAGTTTTCCATCAAGCACCTGGCTGATGATGTAGCAGAAGAGCCGGAAGAACCGGGTGAAGAACCAGGCGAAGAGCCGGGTGAAGAGCCGGGCGAAAACCCAGGCGATAACCCGGGTGAAGATCCGGATGACAACCCGGGCAACGGTGCCACCCCGGCATGGAACGCTTCTACCATCTATGCTCAGCCTTGCCAGAAAGTGGCTTATCAGGGCAAAGTCTGGATGAACGGCTGGTATGTTCAGGGCGAAGCGCCGTCTGACGCTAACCCGTGGGGCGCATGGCGTGCAGAGGGTTCCTCAACCATGCACACCCAGTGTAAATAATATTTTCGTCCTTCGGCGCCCGTTGTGACGCCGAAAAGAAAAGACGAGATATTAATAAAAATATTCGTCTGTTCGGGCAGAAATATAGCAAAGCCATATCCTTCGGGGTATGGCTTTTTTTATTTTATTACCACCAGGTTAATAGCAGAATATTCCCGTGGAAGCGGAGGGAATCTTATAAATTAATGGAATGTTGATATTATTATTACAACGATAATTCATTAATTTAACCGGGCAGTAAATACTACACATGGATGGAGTTATTAATGAAATTATCAAAAGTTTTTCTCGCAGTCACAACCCTTTGCATGGCTGGCGGCGCTTTAGCGCATGGTTATGTTACCGAACCCGCTTCCCGCGCAGCGTTATGTACTGCTGCTCAGGGAAACCAGAACAAAGATTGTGGCGCTGGCCCGCAGTATGAACCGCAGAGCGTTGAAGGGCCGGATGGCTTCCCTGCTTTAAACGCGGGTCCGGCTGATGGACGTCTGGCGAGCGCTGGCGTGGCATCAATGGTTAACCTGGATCAGCAGAGCGCTTCTCGCTGGACTAAGCATCCAATGAAAGCGGGCAAAAACTCCTTTACCTGGAATTTTACCGCTGCGCATAAAACTGGCACCTGGAAATACTACATCACTAAAGCAAACTGGAACCCGAATCAGTCGCTGACTCGCGGCTCTTTCGAAGCCCAACCTTTCTGCGAGGTTGCAGGTAACGGCGCGATCGCGAATACCAATCCGAAGCACGAATGTGACGTACCGGAACGTGAAGGCTATCAAGTCATTATGGCTGCCTGGGACGTCTCTGATACCGGCGCTACCTTCTACAACGTGATTGACGTTGATTTTGGCGGCAACAACCCGGCTCCAGCTCCGGGTGATGAAGAAGAAACTCCGGCACCGGGCGATGACGGTGATACTCCGGCACCGGGCGATGACGGTGATACTCCGGCTCCGGGCGATGAAGGTGATACTCCGGCTCCGGGCGACGAGGGTGATACCCCGGCTCCGGGCGACGATACTGTTGCAGCATGGAACGCCACCACGGTTTACTCTGAAGCTTGCCAGAAAGTTTCTTATCAGGGCAAAGTCTGGGTCAACGGCTGGTGGACTCGCGGTGAAGCGCCGTCCAGCGCTAACGCGTGGGGCGTATGGCGTGAGCCAGGCTCTGCTTCTGCACACACTGCCTGTAAATAAGTCTGCTCTTCTCCGGCGTCCCTTGTGGCGCCGGCATTCTGAGGAGCGCTCGCTCCTCAGAACCTGATTTCGCCCTGGTTCATCATCCCGTCCGCTGTTTCCTCTCTTGCTCCTCTTTCGTTAGATACCTGTTCCCCGACATTGCTGCGGCCAGGCTGATTCTGAGCGCCATTGCATGTAAAAGAAGTGAATGGTGGAGGTGTTTCAGGCGCAGTTTTGCAGGCGCGAGCTTCAGTAACGCGGAGGGGGGAGGCAATAAAAAACCGCTTTGTGAAATAAAGCGGCGTTTTATCGGCGAAAAAGAGCGAGTGGGTTTTAACACGAGGGATAACAACAGAACCAGCGAAATTCTCCGCTGGCGGGTATGAATCTGCGTTCGGACTTACATCGCAATATCGAACATACGGGTCTGGAATAGCAGGCAATAAAGCTGGCAGTCTGTTCTTACATTCAGTTTTCCCATCGCGCGTAATTTATGGGCGCTCACCGTTTTGATACTGATATTCATACGTGTCGATATCGTGGTCAGGGAGAGCCCCCGGCATAATAAGCGTAAGACTTCACTTTCACGCGTTGATAGTTCCTGCGGGGTGATGGCTTCACGGCGGAACAGCGAATCCATTAAACCGCGTTCAATATAAACTTCATCCATCATCACGTTGGTGATTGCGCGCCACAGCGTGCGTTCGCTGGTATTTCTGCTGATATAGCCTTTTGCGCCCGCTTCAAGAACAATGCGTACAAGGTTGGTATTATTATAGGGGGATAAGACAATAATTTTAGTTTTGAGATAACGGCTGGAAATCCACTTAACTAACGCAATACCATCTAATTCTGATACCGGATTACCGGTTTTAACCGTGGTAAGTCCATAGCCCAGGAAAAGAAGATCGACTTTTTGCGTTGCGAGAATGTTAAGTAATTCTGCTTGCTCACTGGTATCGCCAACGACATCGATGTCTAGTTTGTCAGTATTTATATTGCTGGTTTTTAATGAGTTTATCATCGAGGTCATCCCCCGACGAATAATAGTGTGTTCATCTGCAATTAATATATTAATTGACATCCTTAAACCTCATTGCTATCTCCATGAATGTTTACCAGAAAATATACGGATATTATCGGGGTTTTTCTATCTGACCAGTAAGAAAAATCAACATTACCTCTAAGCGGTTTGGTTTAGCGTTGCAGGCAATAAATCGAGTTCTTACTATATATATAACGACGTTTCTGGCGGCTTAAAGAATATTCGTTGTACGTGCGGGAGCAATCATCTTTCCTTAAACTGAAAGACCGGGACAATAACAGGGGTGAACAGCAAATTAGAGTGTGTAGGCTATTATGAAAAAAATAGATCTTAAGTTTAAAGCTCAGCAGGGATTTACGCTCCTTGAACTGCTGGTGGTATTAATGATTATTGCATTGCTGGCCGGGTTTGTCGGGCCGAAACTTTTTTCGAATGTCGATCAGGCAAAAGAGAAAACCGCAATGCGTCAGATGCGCTCCTTCGCTGATGCATTAATCCAGTACCGACTGGATACCGGAAGCTATCCGACAGAGCAGCAAGGGTTAAGTGTTCTGGTTGAAAAGCCGTCGGATGCAGCCAACTGGAATGGCCCTTACCTGGCGCAGCAAATTCCGCAAGATCCGTGGGGCCACGAGTACCAATGGCATAACCCTGCGCGAGCAGAACAAAAAGTCTATGAAGTTGAAATTTCCACCGCAGATAAAAACGGGAAGGATATCACTTACGGATTTTAATTATGATCAGGCTGCTCATCGTGTTAGCTCTGCTCTCCGTGCAGCCAGCGATGGCAAATTGCTGGCGTAGCGCTGGCGAACGTTATGGTATCGAACCTGAATTGTTGCAGGCGATTGGTATCGTGGAGTCAGGATTATTGCCATCGGCAATCAATGGAAATAAAAATGGCTCTACGGATATTGGCCTTATGCAGATTAATAGTCAGCATTTCAGCCAATTAAAAAAATATAACATCACACAACACGCATTAATGAATGACCCTTGCCAGAACGTTATGGCGGGAGCCTGGGTTTTAGCGGGGCAGATGCGTTTATTTGGCTACAGCTGGGAAGCGGTCGGCGCATATAACGCCGGCAATGGCCGTGACAGTAAAACTAAAATGTGGCGCAAGCGCTACATAAAGAAAGTTGCTCCCGTTTATCTGCGGTTGAAAAATAAGCATAAGGATTGAGCTTTATGAGCAAAACGCATAGCTGGGAAGTCACTTATTTAGATAATGGCAAACGCAAAAAAATGCGTACTCAGGCAGAAAGCGCAATAGCTGCCCGTCATCAATTACAGCAAGCGGGTCATGCCGTCGTGCGGGTTATTCCGCAAAAGCAACGGCAGATTAAACGTTTCGCCCTTGGTTTATTTCTTCAGGAGCTGGTAGCGCTGCTTGAAGCGGGCCTGGTGGTCACTGAAGCCATCGAAACGCTACGCGCCTGCTCTACCGATGAGCAGGTTCTTGAAATGCTCGAAAGGTTGCTGGAAAAACTCTATGCCGGTTGCCAGCTTTCGCAGGCGATGAGCGCACAACCGGAAATCTTCCCGCCTTTACTGGTGAATACGGTGGCTTCATCGGAGCAAACCGGGCATCTGGCCAACGCACTGAAGCGTTATCACTATTACGAACAACGGATTGAGCAACTGCGTAAACGTATTCGCGGAACGCTTACCTACCCAGTGATTGTGCTGTCAGTAGGTGGGTTAATCATCTGTTTTCTTTTGGGTTTTATCGTCCCCAGCTTTTCACAAGTGTTTGAAGGGATGAACACGCTGACTGACAGCGCCCGGCTTATTTTGTGGTGGGGAAATCTGGTCAAGCAGTCGGGGCAGGAACTGTTGCTGGCGCTTGCCGCCTGCCTGGCGTTTTTCTTCTTCCTCTTCCGACAGCCAGCGGTGAAACAAACCTTGTTCAGCCTGGTGCTGAAAATTCCCCAGTTCCGGCAGCAACAGTTTCTGGGCATTCTGGTGCGTTTTTACCGCACGTTAGGTCTGTTGATTGAGGGGGGCGTCCCCGTGCCGCATGCGCTGCGCCTGGCAAAAGCCGTTCTGCCAGCCAGCCACCATCAGCGCCTTAACCGCGTGCTGGAACATGTGCTGGCGGGCAATACGTTATCGGAATCTCTTGAAAGCCAGCAACTGACGACGCCGGTTGCCATGCGCCTGATCCAGGTGGGCGAGCGCAGCGGCGAACTGGCGGGAATGTGCGAGCGCATTGCGGCTTTTTATGATGAGGCGCTGGAACGCGCCATTGATTCATTTACCCGCATCTTTGAACCCGTATTGATGATGATTGTCGGCGGGATTGTCGGGTTAGTGGTGTTTTTACTCTATATGCCGATTTTCGAAATGGCAGGGAGCATGTCCTGATGAATGTAATGCCGAATGAGATTTCTACCGTAATCGATCGCCTGCTGGCGCTCAGCGAACCCCAGCGCGGAGAGGCGTTGCAGCAGGTTCTGCTGGAACAGCCGGACGCTTTAACATGGATGGCGGCGGAGCTGGGGCTGAAAGCGCTGACAGCAGAAGAGCTGCATGCCGCAGAGATCCATTTTGAATATGTCTCGCTCAACGACGCGGTGGGACGGAAGGTGCTACCGGTGCGCTGGCAGCAGCAAGAGTGGCTGTTGCTGAGCGATCCTTTTTCGCTGGATCTTCGCCAGTGGGCGCAGCGTTTGCCGGCCACGCTGGCGATTGCGCCTCCGCTCTGGCTTCAGGAGCAGTTGCAGGCGCTGGCCGGTCAGCAGCGCACCATGGATCAGCTTGAACAGCAGGTCAATGAAGGGGCGGAAGATGAGATGATCCTTGAGATCACGCCCGCCATCATCGCCAACGAAGCGAATCCCATTATCAAGCTGCTCAACGCCACGCTGTACGATGCGATGCAGAGCCGCGCCAGCGATATTCACCTTTCGGCCGTTCCCGATGGCCTTGCGGTGAAATATCGCGTCGATGGGGTGATTCACGCTATCCGCCATTGCCAGGGAATTCACTATTCCGAGCAGGTGATTTCACGCCTGAAAGTGCTCAGCAATATGGATATCTCTGAACGACGGGTCCCGCAGGATGGGCGTTTTAAAGCGATTATTCACCAGCGGCCCGTTGATTTTCGCGTGTCGATTGTGCCCGGCATTCATGGTGAAGATGCGGTTCTGCGTGTGCTGGATAAGTCGCACAGCAGTACGCTTAGCCTGGAAATTCTCGGTTTTGACGATCATACCCTGCGGGAAATTCGCCAACTGACCAACCGGCCGCATGGCATGGTGCTGGTGACAGGCCCGACGGGAAGCGGCAAATCCACCACGCTGTATGCGGCGCTGAGCGAGCTGAATAACGGTGAGAGCAAAATCATCACCATTGAGGATCCGGTTGAGTATCAGCTCAATGATGTCCTGCAGATCCCGGTGAATGACAAAAAAGGGCTGACCTTTGCCCGTGGCCTGCGCGCCATTCTGCGTCACGACCCGGACACCATTCTGGTCGGGGAAATTCGTGACAGCGAAACCGCAGGTATCGCCGTACAGGCGGCGTTAACCGGGCACCTGGTGTTATCCACGGTGCATGCCAACGATGTGTTTAGCGTACTTGAACGTTTTCTCTATATGAACGTGGAAACGGAAAGCTTACTGACCGCCCTGCAGGGCGTACTTGCCCAGCGGCTGGTGCGTAGCGTATGCCCGGATTGTCAGGAAGAAGTTGAGCCGACTGAACAGGATCTGGCGCAGTGGCAGCAGAGCGATCTCAAACATCTGCAACCGGTGTGGCGCAAAGGGCGCGGCTGCCCGTCCTGTCGGCAGAGCGGCTATCGCGGACGGCTGGCGCTGGCGGAGATACTGCCTTTTAACGATGTGATGAAAGAGGCGTTGCAGTCGCGGATGCCGGTGCGGCAACTGCGAGAAATTGCGTTAGCACAAGGGTTTGTCCCACTGCATAACGTGGCCATTCGCGCCGTTCTTGAAGGGAAAACCACATTTCAGGAGATTAACCGTGTTATCACTGCGCCCGCGTAAATTTTTGTGTGAAATCTATGAACATCATCTGGTGCTACGCTGTGCGGGTCACCGCATCGGCGAGTGTGAAATCACTGCTGATGCCATGCTGGAAGAGGCGATAGATGGCCTGATTGCGCCGCATGTCGGTCGTGTGCCGTGGCGCGACACGCTGGGATTCTGGCTGGAAAGCAGCCGGGCTCACCACTTTACGGTGCCGTGGCAGGAGGGGATCACTAACCCGGAAGATTTTCGCGGTTACGCGGCCTCCCAGGCGTCAAAGCAGTGGCCTGGCGGACAAGAGCAGTCGCTGAAGACCGATTTTATCTCGGTCAACTACGCATCAACGGCACTGGCCGCCACCATTGACGATCGTCTGTGGCAAATACTGCTGCGCATCGGCAAACAGCGAAAACTGCGGGTGGAGGGCATTGCGATTGAATTTCAGGTGCAACTGCATCCGTGGCTGCGGCAGTTGCCGCAGGAGGCGCTGTTTTGTCTGCGCGGTGCGCATTCCAGCATATACGCAGCGCGCCAGCAGGGCGAATGGCATCAGGTCTGGCGGCTGAATAATGACAGTGACGGAGATGCCCAGCGGCAATTGGCGCTGGTGGCGCGATTGATGGGGCTTGATAATAATGCGCCGCGCCATTTCCTTAATGCCTGTTAGCATGCTGATAATAAAGTGAACTGAAAACATATCTTTTGGCTCCGCAGACCATTTTTCTGACTAGTACTATATCCGTAGTATGCCGTTAGTTTTATTTTGATGGTCTGTATTCAGAACGTCATTTATCAAGACTGTCATTCATGGGAAGAATTATGTCTTTTGAACTCCGTCTAAAAGGAATGCCGTTCCTTTGTAACTATTCACGTTCCGTTTATGCGTGCCCGGTTATTATTATTGCGCTGATCCTGACGCTGTATTTATGTGTGACGATGTTTGATCAATATCAGGAACATCAGATTCTTGATCAACAAAATCAGCATATGACTGCGGCAGCCGACAGACAAAATGAGATTGCCCGTGCGCTAAAAGTCAAAGCGCAACAAAATCAATCAAATGAAAAAGCATCGGTTTCTATTATTCCGATGCTCAACCCTGTTGCGCAGCTACTCACTTCTGATATTGCGATTGTTTCTCTGGATGCTAACCCAAATAAGAAAATCGTCACGCTGGATGTCAGTGCGACATCATTGTCGGCACTGATGGATTTTAGCGCGCGACTTGAGCAAATTCCTGCCCGGGTAGAGTTAAAAAATCATACTCCAGCAAAGAACGCTACTGATAAATGGGCCGTGAATTCGACTCTGATGATCATTTTTGCAGGTTAATCATATGAGACTTTCCTTATCCAATATTCACTGGAGGCTCTCTTGCCTTCTGGAAAAAACGGGGAAAAAAACGCTAATTGCGCTGTTAGTGCCTGTCGGTTTGTTGTGCTATCAGCATATTTATATGCTGCCTGACATCACCCGGTTGCGTGATGACAACACGCGTTTACAGCAACAATTAAAGAAACCGCTACCGGTATTGGCTAACGATAAAGTGCAATTGCAAAACGCGCTGAACGAGACCGAATATCAGCAAGTTAAAACCCTGTTCGATATTCTCCAGCAGAATAATTTACAGGTTGATGGCAGTCATTATCAGTTCAGCAAAGAAGAAAAAAACCGCCAACGTAAGCTTTCGCTTGATATCCCGCTGCAAGGGAAGTGGGCCGGATTAACACGTTCGCTGAGCAAGATGAGAAACAGCCTGATCTTTAATATCGACAGGGTATCGGTTACGCGTGCGAACCCGGACGGTGAGCGTTTGCAAATCAATCTGCAACTGACACTTACGCTGACGTCACGTCTGGAGCCATCATGAAAATACCGTTATATCTGAAAGTGTCCCTGGCACTCACATTGGGTCTGGTGGTGTGGGCGCAATTCGTTGGTGATGATTCAGCCGTGGCGTTATCCGGCACGCAGACGAAACCCGCCGTCGCGCAAAAAGCGAAGGAAGGTAAAAAGCCTGTGGTGCATAACGAAAGTGATGAACTGGCTGATTTATTTCCTGTGTACACCCTATCCGTAAAAGAGAAACCCTCTACGGCCCCGGTAGTACAGGAAGTTGCTTTTCCTTTTCAGTTGGCAGGGCTCTGGTTAAGCGATAGCCAGAAAATCATCATTATTACAGATGGCACGCGAAACTGGTTGCTTTGTAGCAATTGTGAAAAGAAAGACTTTATTCAGCCCGGCGATTTACTCACCCCGGACTGGAAATTGCAGGCAATAGAACCTGACCATGTGACAATTAAAGCGATGTCCGGCCAGGTTGAAAAACGTATCGATCTTAATTCTCTGAAAATTAAATAACCGTGAAGCAGATGAAAAAAAATATCCTCAGCGTTGCCTGCTCGTTAATTCTGTTAACAGGCTGCGCAAGCGACAGGCTTCCAGAGCCTGAAAAAGTGAATATTGGTAATATTGACACTCTGGTCAGTGAAATACAGCAGATTGATAACTCGATTAAGACCAAACCGGGTGATATTGAACTGCGTACTGAACGTCAGTCAATGGTTACACAATTGGTTAATTATTATCTGTTGGCAGCTAACCAGGCCGTTGCACGTAATGACTACCTCTCTGCGACGAAATTCTGGCGTTCAGCATTGTCGTACCAGCCAGGAAATTTTAGCGCGCAACAGGGGCTAAAAAAGATCGAAGGCTCTCGTGCTCTCGATAAATTATACCAACAGGCTGTTGTCCAGTATAAAACCGAGCCGGAACTGGCGTTGCAAAAAATTCAGCAGGTTCTTGAGGAAGATCCTAACTGGCCGCAGGCTGCTGAAATGCGCGATCATCTGATGCGTGAAATTGCATTGCAGAATCAACCAGAAACAAAAATGAACCGTGAGCTGCGTAAGCCGGTGAGTTTTAATTTCCAGAAACATAAATTGATGGATATTTTCGCCTCGATTAGCAAGATCACCGGCATTAATATTATTTACGATAAAGACGTTCCGGAAACGGCCACCGCCAGCCTGATTGCTAACGATACCACGGCAGAAAATGCCCT
Organism: Kosakonia sacchari; assembly: GCA_900109485.1. Classification (GTDB taxonomy): domain Bacteria; phylum Pseudomonadota; class Gammaproteobacteria; order Enterobacterales; family Enterobacteriaceae; genus Kosakonia; species Kosakonia sacchari_B. The sequence continues at coordinate 223,476 of FOAY01000007.1, forward strand.
GAATTTGCTGCTGCTCTCTAATCAGTTACGTAAGAAGATACTCAACAGCAATACCTTGCTGATTTATCCCGCCACGGCGCAAAAAGAGAAAACCTATCGCGACACCTTAGTGAAAACGGTGTTCCTCGGCTATGCCAAAGCGAAGGATCTCAATGTTGCGCTGCGTAACCTGATTAAGATCCGTGATGTTCATGTCGATGAACGGACCAACTCGATCACGTTTCGTGGACCGCGCGAAAGCGTAGAGAAGGCGGAACAACTGCTGATGACCCTCGATCGCCCGGAAGCGGAAGTAACGCTCGGTGTGGAAGTGCTGGAGATTAACGCCAAAGACGAACAAATTCTCGGCATCAACTTCCCGGGCCAGGTGGGCATTGGTTTTAACGCCAGCGAAGACAGCACCAACATTCCGCTGAATGGGTTTAACCAGGGCAATATGTTTATTAACCTCGGCGCCAGCCAGGGGATTTCCGCCAATCTGCAAAAAGTGCGTTCTCATGCGCGGGTTCTCGCCAATCCGCGAATTCGTGTGAAAAACAATAAAAAAGCGGTGATCGATATTGGCGAGCGTATTCCGGTACTGACCAGCAGTATTTCAGAGAGTTTTTCTCAGGAGCAGGTTGAGTATCAGGATGTCGGGCTGAAACTCGAAGTGACGCCGGATATCAGCGTTGATAGCACCATCTCCATGGATGTGAAATTCAATCTCAGCACCATTGGCGGCGCTGAGCATTCGAAGGACGGCGTGGCGTATTACCGCACCAACAACCGTGAAGCCACGACCGTGTTGAGCAGCCAGAATGGCGAAACACAAGTGCTGGCAGGTCTGATCAAAGAGAGCGACAGCGATTCGCTGACCGGCTTGCCCGGATTATCCGATCTCCCGCTGCTGGGCAAACTTTTTGGCAGCAACGATAACAGCACAGAACGTACGGAAGTGGTGTTGCTGATTACGCCAACCATTGAACGTAACATCGATCTGCCGGGAACCCATATCAATACTATTGAGATGGGCAGCGAAGAGTCGCAGGGAGAGAGCGGTTATCTGCCTTCCGCCCAACAAGCGAAGGATAAAAAAGAGACCTTTACCCCACCGCCGCTGATGCCGCCAGCAGACTTCCCGCCAGCCGGTAAACTGCCTGCGCCGACGCTGGCGAAAAGCGAGGGGGATGCGCGGTGAAGTTTCAGCGTGGCTTTACGCTGATCGAAATGATGGTCTGTCTGGCGCTGCTGGCGACGCTTGCCAGTGCCGCCATTCCCATCTATCAGCGACAGGAGCAGCAGCGTAATGAAGAGGAGTTGCGCGTCGCGCTGCGCGACATTCGCAGCGCAATCGATCGTTACGGGCAGTTGGTTGAGGAGGGGATCATTGAAAAAGATGCCGATATGACCAACTGGCCTGCTTCGCTCGATCTGTTGGTCGATGGCGTGGTGAATAAAAAGTCCCCGAATAAAGAAAAAATCTATCTGTTGCGCCGGATCCCGCGCGATCCCTTTTGTGACTGCGACGGCAGGAAGAACACCGAAACCTGGCGGGTGCGCGCATCCACCCAGGCACCAGGAGAGACGACAGGTGGCAAGGATGTCTGGGATGTCAGCTCCACCAGCAGCCAGCCAGGATTGAATGGAATACCCTATGCGCAATGGTGAAAAAGGCTTTACGCTCATTGAGTTACTGGTCGTTATGGCGATCATCGCCACCTTAATGACGCTGGTGGCACCGCGTTTTTTCGGCCAGACCGAATATGCGAAAGTCGTGGTGCTAAAACACAACCGTAATGCGCTACGCTCGGCGATTGCGGCGTACCGTCACGATCGCCTGCTCGGCCCGGAAGAGCTGGAAGATCTGGTGAATAATGGTTATCTGTTTGAAATCCCGATGGATCCTGTGGCTAATACCCGCGATAACTGGGACGTAAAACGCGATGATGACGGCCAGATAACGGATGTCACTTCTCCCTCGCTGGAAGAAAAGAGCCCGTCAGATGATGAGGAGTAGCCAGCGGCAGGGGGGATTCACCTATCTGTGGGTGTTACTGATGCTGACGATGCTTTCGCTGGCGTTGCTGAAAGAGAGCAGTTACCGCCAGGCGATTTATCGGCAGCAGCAGGAAGAGGAGCTGTTTTTCCGCGGCGTGCAGATCCGTAATGCCATTCAGCAGTATCAGAAAGTGGGGAATGGCTGTCTCCCGCTGAGTTTTGACGATCTGCTGCGCGATCCTCGCGGTAAAAAAGTGGTTTATCACCTGCGCCGCTGGTTTACCGATCCGTTAACCGGATCGCGGCAGTGGGGGATGAGTTACGACAAGCAAGGCCGCTGGGTGGGCGTTTTCAGTAAAGGGAAAGGGCGACCGCTTCGCACGGCGGCATTTCCGAAAGCGCTGGTGGATTTTAAAAAAGCAGACACCTATCCGAAGTGGATCTTTAAAGTGGACGACGCGGCAAACGCGCCGCTTCCGTCTGCTTGCCGATCGGCTGACGGCGCAACGCACGGCATTACGGTGAAGCAAGATGATCGGTAATACGCTTTTCTTTGCGTTATTAGGCGCGATTCTCGGCAGCTTTGCCAACGTCGTCATTTATCGCTTGCCCCGCATGATGCTGGGGGAGGCGATCACGCTGAGCTGGCCGCCTTCGTTTTGCCCGCATTGCCGGCAGCGAATCAGAAAGCGTTACAACGTTCCTCTGCTTGGCTGGCTCTGGCTGAAGGGGCGCAGCCAGTGCTGTCGTCAACCCATTAGCTGGCGCTATCCTGGCGTTGAATTCATCATGGCGCTGCTGTTTGCGCTGCTGATCGGCTGGCAGGGCGTCAATGCGGCCAGCCTCCTCGATTTGTCATTGCTGTTCTTGTTGGTTGTCATGCTGTTTATTGATTATGACTACCTGTTGCTGCCCGATAAATTGACGTTGCCCTTTCTGGGGCTGGCGATGTTATCGGCATGGACGAAACAGCCTGACAGTGCGGCAATGAGCGGTATTGTTGCGGGCGCGGCGGTGGGCTTTCTCATCCCCTGGGCGCTGAATTGCCTGTTTCTGTGGCGCAGCGGACAAGCCGGGATCGGCGCTGGCGATATGAAGTTGTTTGCCGGTATTGGTGCCTGGCAGGGCTGCGAAGCGCTATTTCACATCATGCTTATCGCGTCGCTTTTAGGTCTGGTATATGGCTATTTCATTATTAAAGCCAGGCGCTCGGAAGCTTTTCCCTTTGGCCCGGCGATAATTATTGCAGCCGTTGGCTGGCTGTTCGGGGCAATGTTCACCGCGTGACAGAAATAAAAAAGCCGATCGTGCGATCGGCTTTTTTGTCATTACGCGCGGGTTTAGAAGTTGTAACCCACAACCAGGTAACCACCCCAGCCGGTAGAATGTACGCTGAAGTCGCCGTTGCCGAAGTTCAGGCTGGCGTCGTCGTTCCACTGGCCGCCGTGGTGCCAGTAACGGGCAACAACGGAGTAGTGCCAGTGATCGTAACCCAGAGAGAGGATGTGGCTGGAGGCGATGGAATCATTGGTACGGGTTCTGATGCCGTTGTTCGCGTTACCGCTCTCATCACCCAGATCTGAACCCCAGTCAAAGTTGGTAAAGCCGATGTAGCTTAACTGGCCGCCCCACAGGGTGGTGATCGGTACAAAGTATTTCACTTTGAAGCGGTAGCCGTCCCATTCGTTCTGGTTAGCGGCGCCGTAGTTCTGCCACTGGTATTTTGCATACACGTTCAGGGAGAGGCTCATCGGCAGGCCGGTGTCGATGTCGGTACCGAGACCCATATACCAGGTGCTCTGACGACCAGAGGCATTGCGGCCCATGTCGTAGATGTAGTTATTCGCGAAGTACCACTCTTTGAACGGACCGAAGCTCAGATCGGTACCCGTCAGTTTATCGATGGAGAAACGCGGTTCGATTTCCATAAACAGCGGAGAACCGTGGTTCCAGATACCTTTCGCATCCGTATTACCACCGAAGAATACCGGCGCATCCGCATAACCGTAGAAGTCAAACCAGTCTTTTTTGGCGAACGCTTCGTACTCGAGGTAGGTATCGTTGCGGAGCAGCGGTCCGAAACGGGTGTGATAGCTGCCCACCACGTTGACGCTCTGGTGCCACCAGTCGGAAACGTATTCAGGTTTAGCGTTATCCGCTGCGTTTGCAGTAAAAGACGCAGAAAGCGCCAGAGCAGCACCGGCTGCGAGGATTGTTTTTTTCATCTTTTCGCCACTGATTGAGATCCCAGAAGGGAGTGAAAGAAAGCACGCATTGCAACTAAATGTTTCATATTTCTGCGCGCCTATTATAAGTATCCGCGCTCACAAAAATATGTGGTGTTTCACATTATTGACACACGCGTAATCGATTGCGTTCACGTTTGCGTGCAATAAACGAGGCGATTGTACTGGCATTTACCAATATTGCAAATTCGTGAATGTGATGACCGAATGTGGAAAAAGAAGAAAAAGCGTTACAAAACGCAATAAAGGGCGACATCGTCGCCCCGGGGAATTACTGCGCGCTGGCGGGCTGAATATCGTGGATACGGACGAAACCTAATTGCTCCGGCGTGATGCCGTTCAGCTGCAACGGAATATCGACGTCGCTTGGCGCAAGTGTGCTGGCCGGTGCGTTAATAAGCTGATTCTGGACGTTAACTTCCTGGTAATTCTGCGTGGTGCCCTGAATCTGTCCCCACTCAACCGTACCGCTAAACGCCGGTAACGGATCGTTCGATTCGCCCTGAATGCGCAGCAGAACGCGGGTTCCGGCGGCATTTGGCGCGACGTTTTGTAAAGACATACGCAACATACCAATCTGGCTGTTCAGACGAGCAGGCGTGTTCGCGCCAGGCAGCAGATAAACACCGCTGCCGGATTTCGCATTCAGCGCGTTCTGCTGGGTGATTTTCACCGTTTCTTTGTTCAGTTTGCTCATCTCGCTATTGAGCGTGCTGACGCTTTGATGCAACTGACTGACTTCGCTTTGCTGGGCGCAGGCACTGAGGGCAAAAAGGCTTCCCAGTAAGAGTGTTCTTAGGTAACGTCTTGTCATTATGTCTGTTTCCGTGAAAAGAAAGAGTGTTGTAATGGTAGATCGCAACGGCTGCGTTGCCATCGATCCATTATCTCAAAAACGGTCTGCCTTTGTTGTCATGCCAGTCCAGGGTAAAATAGATTTCAGTTAACTCACACGTCAGGACGCCGTATGCATTGCCCATTCTGTTTCGCCGTGGATACCAAAGTAATCGATTCTCGTCTGGTGGGGGAAGGCTCTTCTGTGCGCCGCCGTCGGCAGTGTCTGGTTTGTAATGAGCGTTTTACCACTTTTGAAGTGGCTGAGCTGGTGATGCCGCGCGTGGTGAAAAGCAATGAAGTGCGTGAACCCTTCAATGAAGACAAGTTACGTAGCGGTATGCTGAAAGCGCTGGAGAAACGTCCGGTAAGCGCCGACGACGTGGAAATGGCGCTCAACCACATTAAATCGCAACTTCGCGCAACAGGCGAACGCGAAGTTCCCAGTAAAATGATCGGCAATCTGGTAATGGAGCAGTTGAAAAAGCTCGATAAAGTGGCCTACGTCCGCTTTGCCTCCGTTTACCGCAGTTTTGAAGATATTCGCGAATTTGGCGAAGAGATCGCACGCCTACAGGACTGATCATGCAGGACGAAATGTACATGGCGCGGGCGCTGAAACTGGCGCAGCGCGGGCGTTTTACCACCCATCCGAACCCACGCGTCGGTTGTGTTATCGTCAACAATGGCGAGATCGTTGGCGAAGGTTTTCACTATCGCGCTGGCGAGCCGCATGCCGAAGTGCATGCGCTGCGTATGGCGGGTGAGCGCGCGCGCGGCGCGACGGCATATGTGACGCTGGAGCCGTGCAGCCATCACGGGCGCACGCCGCCCTGCTGCGAAGCGCTGATTGCCGCTGGCGTCGCACGCGTTGTCGCAGCGATGCAAGATCCTAACCCGCAGGTGGCCGGACGCGGTCTTTATCGTTTGCAGCAGGAAGGTATTGATGTCAGCCACGGGCTGATGATGAGTGAAGCCGAAGCGCTGAACAAAGGTTTCCTCAAACGGATGCGCACCGGGTTTCCGTATGTGCAGCTTAAGCTCGGCGCATCGCTGGACGGCCGAACGGCAATGGCCAGCGGCGAAAGCCAGTGGATCACCTCCGCACAGGCGCGCCGGGACGTGCAGCGTCTACGGGCGCAAAGCCATGCTATTCTCACCAGCAGCGCGACCGTGCTGGCGGACGATCCCTCGCTGACGGTGCGCTGGGAAGAGCTGGATGCCGACAGCCAGGCGCTCTATCCGCAAGAAAATGTGCGCCAGCCGGTGCGCATTGTGATCGACAGCCAGAATCGGGTTACTCCCGCGCACAAACTGATCGGACTACCGGGTGAAACCTGGTTTGCCCGCACAAAAGCGGATGAGCGCAGTTGGCCTGCGGGCGTGCGTGAGATTATCGTGCCGGAACATAACGACCACGCCGATCTGGTGATGTTGATGATGTTGCTGGGAAAACAGCAAATTAACAGCATTTGGGTGGAAGCGGGCGCAACGCTTGCCGGTGCGTTATTGCAGGCAGGTCTGGTGGATGAACTGGTGGTTTATCTTGCGCCGACGCTATTAGGTACGGACGCGCGCGGCCTGTGCGTATTGCCGGGGCTGTCGGCGCTTGCCGATGCTCCGCACTTTAAATTCAATGAGATACGGCAGGTTGGCCCGGATGTCTGCCTGCATCTTACCCACGCGTGATGCCTGCTGTAAAAGGGAAGCAGCGCGCAAAATATTATGCTAAAATCCGCCCCCCTGCGGGGGCCGAACTGAACCTGTGAAGGAAGTGTATGAACATTATTGAAGCCAACGTTGCTGCTCCGGACGCTCGCGTCGCCATCACCATTGCGCGTTTCAACAACTTTATCAACGACAGCCTGCTCGAAGGTGCGATTGATGCGCTGAAACGTATCGGTCAGGTAAAAGATGAAAACATCACTGTCGTGTGGGTACCGGGCGCTTACGAACTGCCGCTGGCGGCTGGCGCACTGGCGAAAACCCGCAAATACGACGCGGTGATCGCGCTTGGCACGGTGATTCGCGGCGGTACTGCGCACTTTGAATATGTTGCCGGCGGCGCAAGCAATGGCCTGGCGCATGTTGCGCAGGACAGCGAAATTCCGGTCGCTTTCGGCGTGCTGACTACTGAAAGTATCGAGCAAGCTATCGAACGTGCGGGCACTAAAGCCGGTAATAAAGGTGCAGAAGCTGCACTGACCGCGCTTGAAATGATTAATGTATTGAAAGCCATCAAGGCCTGATTTTAGTAAGGGGAATTCCGTGAAACCTGCTGCTCGTCGCCGCGCCCGTGAGTGTGCCGTCCAGGCGCTCTACTCCTGGCAGTTGTCCCAGAACGACATCGCTGATGTTGAATACCAGTTCCTGGCGGAACAGGACGTAAAAGATGTCGACGTTCTGTACTTCCGTGAGCTGTTGACCGGGGTGGCGACTAATAGCGCATATCTCGATGGCTTAATGCAGCCGTACCTGTCCCGTCAGCTGGCAGAGCTGGGCCAGGTTGAGAAAGCGGTATTGCGTATCGCACTGTTCGAACTGTCTAAACGTGATGATGTGCCCTACAAAGTGGCGATCAACGAAGCTATCGAACTGGCAAAAACCTTTGGCGCTGAAGACAGCCACAAGTTTGTTAACGGCGTGCTGGATAAAGCCGCTCCTGCGATCCGCCCCCACAAAAAATGATCCGTAAGCCGGTGATAAGCGATGCTCTGCGCGCCTGTCCCGGCTTTTTCTTTTTTCTACCGAGGCATTAACGTATGGCATGCGGCGAATTTTCCCTGATTGCCCGTTACTTTGACCGTGTACGAAATTCCCGTCGCGATGTAGAAACCGGCATTGGCGACGACTGTGCTCTGCTCAACGTTGTTGAAAAACAGACGCTGGCGATCAGCGTCGATACGCTGGTGGCGGGCAACCATTTTCTGCCGGAGATCGATCCTGCGGATTTGGCCTGCAAAGCACTGGCAGTGAATTTAAGCGATCTGGCTGCCGTGGGCGCAGATCCGGCGTGGATGACGCTGGCGCTTACGTTGCCGGAGGTAGATGAAAGCTGGCTGGAAAAATTCAGCGACAGCCTGTTTGAGCAGCTTAGCTATTACGATATGCAGTTGATTGGCGGCGATACCACGCGCGGCCCGCTGTCGATGACCATCGGCATTCATGGTTATGTGCCGCCAGGACGGGCAATGAAGCGCTCTGGCGCTAAACCGGGCGACTGGATTTATGTTACCGGAACGCCGGGCGACAGCGCCGCTGGCCTGGCGATTTTGCAGCAGCGTTTAGCCGTCGGCGATAAAGCCGATGCGGAGTATCTGCTTAAGCGTCATTTGCGGCCAACCCCGCGCGTGTTGCATGGCCAGGCGCTGCGCAACCTGGCAAGCTCGGCGATCGATCTCTCCGACGGCCTGATCTCCGATTTGGCGCACATACTGAAAGCCAGCCAGTGCGGCGCGCGTATCGATTTGGATGCATTACCTTTCTCCGACGCGTTCAGCCGCCACGTAGAGCCTGAGCAGGCGCTGCGCTGGGCGCTTTCCGGCGGTGAAGATTATGAATTGTGTTTTACCGTGCCGGAGCTGAACCGTGGGGCGCTGGATGTCGCCATCGGCCAGCTCGGCGTGCCTTTTACCTGCATCGGGCAGATCAGCGCCGATGTGGAGGGGCTGCATTTTACCCGTGGCGGCAAGGCTGTCGCCCTTGACTGGAAAGGATACGACCATTTTGCCGAGAGCTAAAGATATAGCCAAAAGCCGTCTGAACTTGCGAAACCCCTGGCATTTGCTGGCAACCGGGTTTGCTAGCGGTTTAAGCCCGATTGTGCCGGGCACCATGGGTTCGCTGGCGGCGATCCCCTTCTGGTGGGCAATGACATTTCTGCCCTGGCAGCTCTATTCGCTGGTAGTCATGCTGGGGATTTGCCTCGGCGTGTATCTGTGTCACCAGACGGCAAAAGATATGGGCGTACACGATCACGGCAGCATTGTCTGGGATGAGTTCATTGGAATGTGGATCACGCTGATGGCGCTCCCGACCAATGACTGGCAGTGGGTCGCCGTCGGCTTTGTGCTGTTCCGTATTCTGGATATGTGGAAACCGTGGCCGATTCGCTGGTTCGATCGAAATGTTCACGGCGGGATGGGGATCATGGTCGATGATATCATTGCCGGGATCATCGCTGCCGGGCTGTTGTATCTGATTGGCCACCACTGGCCGATTGGCTTGATCTGAGGGCGATGCGCCTTATCCGGCCAATGAATTGTGCTCTGACATTCGATGATGATGTAGGCCCGGTAAGCGCCAGCGCCACCGGGCATTTTACTTTCTGGGGTTACGGGTTATTTAAATCCTACCACCGGGTGCTGTTTGTACGGGGTTTCCAGCTCGGCAATCTGTTCCGGTTTCAGCGTTAAATCCACCGCGCCTAACAACTCTTCCAGCTGCTCTTCGCGGGATGTGCCAATAATCGGCGCAGCGACGCCAGGTTTACTCAGCAGCCAGGCCAGCGCCACCTGGGCTCGGGACGCGCCGACATCTTCCGCCACACCGGCCAGGCGCTCGGCAATCTGGCTGTCATTTTCATCGGTTTCGCTGTACAGCGTCTTGCCGAATTCGTCCGACACCAGACGCGCGGTGGTTTCTCCCCATGGGCGGGTTAAACGTCCGCGCGCCAGCGGGCTCCACGGAATAATCGCCACGCCTTCCTTGTAACACAGCGGCAGCATCTCGCGCTCTTCCTCGCGATAGATCAGATTGTAGTGATCCTGCATGGTGACAAAACGCGCCCAGCCATTTTCCTGCTGCAAGGCCAGTGCGTGAGCGAACTGGCGAGCGTGCATCGACGACGCGCCGATATAGCGCGCTTTACCCGCTTTCACCACTTCATCAAGGGCTTCGAGCGTCTCTTCAATGGGCGTGTGGTAATCCCAGCGATGGATTTGTAGCAGATCGACATACTCCATGCCCAGCCGTCGCAGGCTATCGTCGATGGAGCGCAGGATCTGCGCGCGGGAGAGGCCTTCCGCCAGATCGCCCACCTGGTGATAGACTTTGGTGGCGACCACCACCTCGTCGCGGCGGGCGAAATCGCGTAGCGCGCGTCCGACAATCTCTTCGCTGCTGCCATCGGAATAGCTGTTGGCGGTATCAAAGAAGTTAATGCCGCCTTCCAGCGCGCGCTGAATGATAGGGCGGCTGCTCTCTTCCGGCAGCGTCCAGGCGTGTTTGCCCCGGTCAGGTTCGCCAAACGTCATGCAGCCAAGGCAAAGGCGGGAAACCTTAAGGTCTGTTTTTCCTAATGTGTTGTATTGCATGCTTCCACTCCTGCTATGAAAAACTTACGTTTAAGCATAGCAGGAGCGGCAGGGGGGATCAGGCGAGCCAGTTGCGGATGCGGGATTCGATGCCTGCGGCGTTCAGCCCCAGATCGGCGCGGGCTTCATCCTGCGTGCCTTGCGGGATGAAGAAATCCGGCAGGCCGAGGTTGAGCACCGGCACCGGTTTGCGGTGCGCCATCAGCACTTCGTTGACACCGCTGCCTGCGCCGCCTGCGATAGCATTCTCTTCCAGCGTCACCAGCGACTCATGATGCGCAGCGGTTTCCAGAATCAGCGCTTCGTCCAGCGGTTTGGCAAAACGCATGTCGATAAGCGTTGCGTTCAGGGCTTCGGCGGCTTTTTGCGCTTCCGGCAATAATGTACCGAAGTTCAGAATCGCCAGCTTCTCGCCCTCGCGTTTCACCACGCCTTTACCGATCGGCAGTTTCTCCAGCGGCTCCAGCGGTACGCCAACGGCATTGCCACGCGGGTAACGTACGGCGCTTGGGCCGTCGGCATAGTGATAGCCGGTAAACAGCATCTGGCGGCACTCGTTTTCATCGCTTGGCGTCATGATGACCATGCCCGGGATACAGCGCAGGTAGGAGATATCAAAAGCGCCCTGGTGCGTCTGACCGTCGGCACCGACAATCCCGGCGCGATCGATGGCGAAGAGCACCGGCAGTTTCTGGATCGCCACATCGTGGATCACCTGATCATAGGCGCGCTGCAGGAAGGTGGAGTAGATCGCTACCACCGGTTTGTAACCGCCAATCGCCAGCCCGGCCGCGAAAGTCACGGCATGCTGCTCGGCAATGGCAACATCAAAATATTGATCCGGGTATTTGCGTGAAAACTCGACCATGCCGGAACCTTCGCGCATCGCTGGCGTGATCGCCATCAGCTTGTCGTCTTTGGCGGCGGTTTCGCACAGCCAGTCGCCGAAAATCTTCGAATAACTCGGCATGCCGCCGCTGCTTTTCGGCAGCGTACCGCTGGTCGGATCGAATTTCGGTACCGCGTGGAAGGTGATCGGATCTTTTTCGGCCGGCTCATAGCCGCGCCCTTTTTTGGTCATAATATGCAGGAACTGCGGACCTTTCAGATCGCGCATATTGCGCAGGGTCTGCACCAGCCCCAGCACATCGTGACCGTCCACCGGGCCAATGTAGTTAAAGCCCAGCTCTTCAAACAGGGTGCCTGGCACGACCATGCCTTTGATATGTTCTTCGGTACGCTTGATCAACTCTTTGATCGGCGGTACGCCGGAAAGCACTTTTTTGCCGCCTTCGCGCAGGGTGGAGTAGAGCTTGCCGGAGAGCAGCTGCGCCAGGTGATTGTTCAGCGCGCCGACGTTCTCGGAAATCGACATCTCATTATCGTTCAGCACCACCAGCATATCCGGGCGGATATCACCGGCGTGGTTCATCGCTTCGAAGGCCATGCCAGCGGTGATCGCGCCATCGCCAATCACGCAGACGGTGCGGCGCTGTTTGCCCTCTTTGGCGGCGGCGACGGCAACGCCAATTCCCGCGCTGATAGAGGTGGAGGAGTGACCAACGCTGAGAACGTCGTATTCGCTTTCGCCGCGCCATGGGAACGGATGCAGACCGTTTTTCTGCCGGATGGTGCCGATTTTGTCACGACGCCCGGTAAGAATTTTGTGCGGATAGGCCTGGTGGCCGACGTCCCAGATTAACTGATCGAACGGCGTGTTGTAGACGTAATGTAACGCGACGGTCAGTTCGACCGTGCCAAGCCCGGAGGCGAAGTGCCCGCTGGAGCGGCTTACGCTGTCAAGCAGATAGCGACGCAGTTCGTCGCACAGCTTCGGTAGACTCTCTTTCGGCAGCAGACGCAACTCTTGTGTGGTATCTACCAGCGCCAGCGTCGGGTATTTGGCTATATCAAAACTCATCAGCAACTCATCTAGTGTGTCGTTTTATTTATCACGCTGGATTATATAATTCGCCAGTGCTTCCAGTGCCGTCGTATCAAGCGACTGTGCAGCCAGCAGGCTAAGCGCCTGTCGGGCATCGTCAATCAGGTCGCGGGCTTTTGTCCGGGCTTGCTCAAGACCCAGAAGTGCGGGATAGGTACTTTTCCCCAGGTGCTGATCGGCGCCCTGGCGTTTACCAAGGGTGGCAGTATCGCCGACCACATCCAGAATGTCATCCTGAACCTGGAACGCCAGACCGATGCTCTGAGCGTAGCGATCGAGCTGAGGCAAGGCTTCTCGCCCTCTGTCGCCCGCGCTCAGCGCGCCCATTTTGACTGCCGCACGGATCAGCGCGCCGGTTTTGTGACGATGGATTTGCTCCAGCGCTTCCAGTGAAATTTGCTCGCCTTCAGCCGCCAGATCCAGCGCCTGGCCTCCGCACATGCCAGCCACGCCGCTGGAGATCGCAAGCGTTGATACCATCGCCAGCCGATCGTGCGCCGCCACTTCCGGCATCGGCGCATCGGCGAGGATCGAGAAAGCCAGCGTCTGCAATGCATCACCCGCAAGAATGGCATTGGCTTCGCCAAATTTAATATGGCAGGTCGGCAGGCCACGGCGTAAATCGTCGTCGTCCATCGCTGGCAAATCGTCGTGGATCAGCGAGTAAGCATGGATGCACTCCACTGCGGCCGCGGGCGCATCCAGCGTTTGCTGGCTGACGCCGAACATCGAACCGGTTGCGTAGACCAGAAACGGACGCAGACGTTTACCGCCTAATAGTGTGCCATACTGGATAGCCTCAACCAGAGGAGTGTTCTGAAAGGGCAACGGAGCGATAAAACGGCGCAGCGCGTCGTTGGCCCGATCGACGCAGGCCTGCAATTGTTGATTAAAATCCATCGTTATTCAGCGTCCGGTGCGAAAGGCTTTAACGCCGCCTCTTCGGAATCGGAGAGCAGGATCTGCACGCGCTGCTCCGCCTGCTGTAACTTTACCTGCCCCTGGCGCGCCAGTTGCACGCCACGTTCGAATTCATTGAGTGCCTCTTCGAGCGGAAGATCGCCGCTTTCAAGACGAGTGACAATCTGTTCCAGCTCGCTCAGCGCTGTTTCGAAACTGGCCGGTGCTTCGGTTTTCTTTGGCATAGTGAATGTCTGACTCTTCTATTATTCATCCTGACTCAATTTAGCTATGGTAGCGGAGTCGTGGCACTTAGCCAATTACGCTCAAGGGTAATGCATTGCGCAAGGTCTATTCGATGGTGGTATACTTCCGCGCCTGGATGCAGCCGCGGGTATGGGCTGCTGTATTATTTTCCCTCACAGGCCCAACTGGGCTTGCCAACGAACCATTGCCGCCATGAAGTTTATCATTAAATTGTTCCCGGAAATCACCATCAAAAGCCAATCTGTGCGCTTGCGCTTTATTAAAATTCTGACCGGGAATATTCGTAACGTTCTGAAGCACTACGACGAAACCCTTGCCGTTGTGCGCCACTGGGACCATATCGAAGTCCGCGCCAAAGATGAAAACCAGCGTCTGGCTATTCGCGACGCGCTGACCCGCATTCCGGGGATCCACCATATTCTGGAAGTGGAAGATGTGCCTTTCACTTCTCTGCACGATATTTTTGAGAAAGCGCTGGTGCAGTATCGCGAGAAGATTGAAGGTAAAACCTTCTGCGTGCGCGTGAAACGCCGTGGTAAACATGAATTCAGCTCTATTGAAGTGGAACGTTACGTGGGCGGCGGGCTGAACCAGCATGTCGAATCTGCGCGCGTGAAGCTGACGCACCCGGATGTGACGGTAAATCTTGAAATTGAAGATGACCGTCTGCTGCTGGTAAAAGGCCGTTATGAAGGGATTGGCGGCTTCCCGATTGGCACCCAGGAAGATGTCCTGTCGCTGATTTCCGGCGGTTTCGACTCCGGCGTTTCCAGCTATATGCTGATGCGTCGCGGCTGCCGAGTACACTACTGCTTCTTTAATCTCGGCGGCGCAGCCCATGAAATTGGCGTTCGCCAGGTAGCGCATTATCTGTGGAACCGCTTTGGCAGTTCGCACCGCGTGCGTTTTGTGGCAATCAATTTTGAACCGGTGGTCGGCGAGATCCTCGAAAAAGTCGATGACGGCCAAATGGGCGTGGTGCTGAAACGCATGATGGTGCGCGCTGCGTCGAAAGTCGCTGAACGTTACGGCGTGCAGGCACTGGTGACCGGTGAAGCGCTGGGACAGGTTTCCAGCCAGACGCTGACCAACCTGCGTCTGATTGATAATGTCTCCGATACGCTGATCCTGCGCCCGCTTATCTCTTACGATAAAGAGCACATTATCGATCTGGCGCGTGAAATCGGTACTGAGGATTTTGCCCGCACGATGCCGGAATATTGCGGCGTGATCTCCAAAAGCCCAACGGTGAAGGCGGTGAAAGCGAAGATCGAAGCGGAAGAAGCGCACTTTGATTTCGCTATCCTCGACCAGGTTGTGGCGGAAGCCAGCAATATTGATATCCGTGAAATCGCTCAGCAAACCCAGCAAGAGGTGGTGGAAGTTGAAACGGTTAACGGTTTCGGCCCGAACGATGTGGTGCTGGATATCCGTTCGATTGACGAACAGGATGATAAGCCGCTGAAGCTGGAAGGCGTTGATGTGGTATCGCTGCCGTTCTACAAGCTGAGCACCAAGTTTGGCGATCTGGATCAGAACAAAACCTGGCTGCTGTGGTGCGAGCGCGGCGTGATGAGCCGCTTGCAGGCGCTCTATCTGCGCGAGCAGGGCTTCCAGAATGTGAAGGTTTATCGCCCGTAAACACAATGCCGGATGGCGCTGACGCTTATCCGGCCTACAACCAGACCTAGGTTCGTGCCCTTGTAGGCCGGATAAGGCGAAGCCGCCATCCGGCAATCAGCGCCACCGGCATTTTAATGTCTACGCTTCGTAGTAGTTATAAATCCCCGCCGCCATCACCAGCTGCGACGCCACTTCATGGGCTTTTTCGCGCCCGACCAGCAGATCGATAATCTTCAGGCCAAAATCAATGGCTGTGCCTGGCCCCTGGCTGGTCAATAAATTCACCCGCGGATCCCACACCACGCGCTTATCCTGCCACTGTTCGGGCGGAATCGTCTCTTTCAGCCCCGGGAAACCGGTCATATTGCCAATCGGGAAGAGCTGATGCGGCACCAGCACTGTACCGGCAGCGGCACAAATGGCGGCAACAATGCGCCCGGAAAGGTGGAACTGGCGAACGGTTTCGACCAGCAGCGGGCTGTCGCGGAAGCACTCCGCGCCTTTCAGGCCGCCCGGCAACACGATCGCATCGAAATCCCCATCCGCCACTTCAACCAGCGGCGCATCGGCCAGCAGTTTAACCCCGCGCGAGCAGGTAATAACCAGGTTGCCGTCGCTGGCGACGCTGGCAGTAGTGACAGCAATACCGCCGCGGACCAGCAGATCGATCGTCGTGACCGCTTCGGTCTCTTCACTACCAGGGGCGAGGCATATCAGAGCTGATGCGCTCATACTCACTCTCCTTACGTTTAATCATTTCATACAGACGGGCGTTTTCCGGCACTGCGATACCGTGCGCGCGGGCGCGTTTGAGCAGGTAGCCAGTAATATAATCACTCTCGGTGTGCCGCAAGGCGCGCACATCCTGGAGCATTGATGAAATATTTTCCGCTGTATTTTCGATAATCTGGTTCACATAACTCAGCAAATCATCCGCAGAGATATGGTGGCCTTCACGTTCGATAACGGCAGCCACTTCGCGGGTGATTTTTGCCACCTCATCGGGAAATTCGCGCAGATTGCCATTTTTGCAGTCGTACAGGGCGGTCAATGGATTGATCACGCAGTTCACCGCCAGCTTGCGCCACAGCGCCGGGCGAATGGTGTTGTGCCAGGCTACATCCGGCAGCGCTTCTTGCAGGGTATCCGCCAGCGCGCTGAATTCACCGTCCTGCTGCCGCGCCGGGCCAATATGCGTCGTGCCGCTGGCCACATGCACAATCACGTTACCCTCGCGGCGAGCAGCGTGAGTCGTGGTGCCAATCAGCAGGGGATTCGGCAGCGCTTTTAACTCTTCCACGGTGCCCATACCGTTGTGAATCAGCAGTACCGGCGCCGTGGGAGAAAGCGCTGTTGCCAGGCTTTTTACCGCATCAGAAACTTGCCAGGCTTTCAGCGTCACCAGCAGCAGATCGCTACGAGCCAAAAATTCAGGATCGTTAGCCGTCAGGGATTCATTAAAAACCGTGCCGTCTTCTTCCACGACATTCACACTGCAAAAAGGCTGAGGTACGCGTAACCAGCCCTGAACTTCATGTCCCTGTTTATACAGCGCTGTTAACCATAATTGCCCTAAAGCACCGCAACCGAGTACGGTAATTCTCATTGTTCCTCCTCACCTGCAACTGCGCCAGGTGTTACTTCAACCATTATAGTGCTGTCGGCTATGCTTCCAGTATTACAAGTTGAGTTATACCTCGTTGCGGGTATTATGCATCGCAACAAATAGAGAGGGAGAAGAAAAGATGCCATCTTTCGATATCGTTTCCGAAGTTGAAATGCGCGAAGTGCAAAACGGCGTTGAGAATGCGACCCGTGAAGTCGCGACACGCTTCGATTTTCGCAACGTTGAAGCCACATTCGATCTGAATGAAGAAAAACAGACCATTAAGGTGCTGAGCGAATCTGATTTCCAGGTTAACCAGTTGCTGGATATTTTACGCGCCAAGCTGCTGAAACGCGGCATTGAAGGGGCATCGCTGGATGTGCCGGAAGAGTTCGTCCACAGCGGGAAAAACTGGTTTGTGGAAGCAAAGCTGAAGCAGGGGATCGATGCGCCGACGGCGAAGAAAATCATCAAGCTGATTAAAGACAGCAAACTGAAAGTGCAGGCGCAGATTCAGGGTGAAGAGATCCGCGTGACCGGGAAATCCCGTGACGATCTGCAAGCGGTGATGGCACTGGTGCGCGGCGGCAATTTGGGCCAGCCGTTCCAGTTCAAAAACTTCCGCGATTAATCTCTTTCCCCTCCCGTCGGGGGAGGGGAAAATGGCCTGCTTAACCTGCGACGGCCTGTTCGACTTCAAAGCGGTTTGTCACTTTGCTGTCGATCTTCACGTAAGCGCTACGCTCTTCCGCTACGACCAATACTTCACTGACTCCCGCCGTTGCGTGCAGACGCTGCTGTAGCGCGTCATCAATTGCCACATCATCAGGAATGGCGATGCGCAGGCTGCTGACATAGGGCGGTTCCTGCATGCTGCTGGCAACCAGCAGCCAGACCACGGCCAGCAATGCACCAAACAGGAACACTGTTTGCGAGTCAAATAAACCATCCACCCAGCCGCCGACCGCGCCGCCAATCGCGACGCCGAGAAACTGGCTGGTGGAGTAAATGCCCATTGCCGTTCCTTTATAACCGGCTGGCGCTTCTTTACTGATTAACGACGGCAGCAGCGCTTCCATCAGGTTAAAGGCGAGGAAGAAGATCTGTACGCCAATTACAATTTCCCAGAAGTAAGCGCCGGCGCCCCACAGCACGATTTCAGCAATCAGCAGCAGCGCAACGCAGAGCACAAACACGCGCTTCATCCGGCGTTTCACTTCGGCGTAGATAATAAACGGCACCACCGAAGCAAAAGAGATAAGCATGGTGACGAGATAGATTTTCCAGTGCTCTGAGGCCGGGAAACCGGCAGACTCAAGCTGACCGGGTAGCGCCACAAACGTCGACATTAGCAGGATATGCAGGCACATAATGCCAAAGTTCAGCTTCAGCAGCTTTGGATTGACGATCACCATGCTAAAGCAATCTTTGACCATTCCCGATTCGCGGTTGCGCACGTGGTGTTTGCTGTCCGGCACGACCCACAGCGTCAGGATGATGCCGATCGTCGCCAGCACGGCAATCATCCAGAACAGTGCATGCAGGCCTAAAAGATGCGTGATGATCGGCCCTAAAACCATGGCAATGGCGAATGTGACGCCGAAGCTGACGCCGATAAACGCCATCGCCTTGGTGCGATTTTGCTCGCGAGTGAGATCCGACAGCAGCGCCATGACAGCGGCGGCAATCGCCCCGGAGCCTTGCAGCGCGCGGCCAAGAATAATGCCCCAGATGGAATCGGTGAGCGCGGCAATCACGCTGCCCAGCACGAAGATCGCCAGCCCGCCGACAATCAGCGGCTTGCGGCCGATGCGATCTGAAAGTAGTCCAAAGGGGATCTGAAATACTGCCTGGGCCAGGCCGTAGATGCCGATCGCCAGCCCAATCAGGGCTTCCGATGCGCCCTGTAGCGCCATACCGTATGTGGTCAGAACGGGCAGGACCATAAACATGCCGAGCATGCGCAGTGAGAATACAGTCCCTAAACCCCAGGTGGCGCGCAACTCGCCCGGCGTCATTTTATAATCGTTCATTACCACCTCAATTTAAAAACCGGACATAGTGTAGTGCGGCAGCAGGGTAGGGTAAACATGCGGTTATTTAACAAATATTACATATCCTTAGATTTCGTCCTGTTATTGGCTTCACCGTCACAGCGCCAGCAAAGGGCTTACTCCGGACGAAAAAAAACCGGGTTTCCCCGGTTTTCCAGTATGGTGCAGCAAGCTTACCAGACGTATGTCAGCAGGCTGTGTGAATCCGGCACCATAAAGTCCACGGACATCATCACCGAAAGGGAAGTGATAGCAACAATGGAGAACACAAACAGTTTGCGCGCCCACACTTTGTCATCTTCCACTTTGTAACCGCGCAGCGCCATGCCCAGCCACCAGAGGCTTACCGCAGCGGCAACGACCAGGTATTTGTACCCGGCATAGCCGCCCAGCGACAGCATCAGCGTGGCAATGGCAAACGCCAGGATGTACAGCGTGATATGGTTTTTGGCCACGGAAATGCCTTTCACCACTGGCAGTACCGGAATATTCGCTGCCTGATAATCCTTAAAGCGGAAAATCGCGATGGCATAGGAGTGAGGCATTTGCCACAGGCTGAAAATCGCCAGCAGAATTGCGGCACCGCTATCGAACTCGTTGGTGACCGCGCAGTAGCCAATCACCGGCGGCGCAGCGCCGGAGAGAGAACCAATCAGCGTGCCGTAAACGGAGTGGCGTTTCATGTACAGGCTGTAAACGCCGACATAAACTACGAACCCCATCACCCCCAGCCAGCAGGCCAGCGGGTTGGCGCCAAACCACAGCAGCATAAAGCCAGCAATACCCAACAAGGCGGCGTACACCAGCGAGACTTTTGGCGAGATCAGCCCTCTGACCAGCACCCGGTTTTTCGTTCGTTCCATCTTTTTATCGATGTCACGATCGATGTAGTTGTTAAATACACAACCAGAGGCGACCACCAACGACACGCCAATCAGCGTGTAGAGGAACAGGGGATAGTCGATGTGGCCTTTGGAAGCCAGCAGGAACCCCCCAATCACGGAGATCAGATTGCCAAAAATAATGCCCGGTTTCGTAACTTGCAGGTATTGCTTAAACATACTCGCCGCTCTTAGTGAACCATCATGTTGTAGTTGAGGTTCCACATAATCCAGATGGAACCGACTACCAGGATAGCGATGATAATCACGGTAAAGATAAAGGCGGTAAGGTTCCAGCCTTCATCAGACTTGGTGTTCATGTGCAGGAAGCAAACCAGATGCACCAGAATCTGAACTACGGCGGTAACCAGGACAACGCCCAGAAGTACCGGCTTAGAAGCAGAACCGTTCATCACCATCCAGAATGGGATTAGCGTCAGGATGATCGACAGGATGAAACCTGTCATGTAGGTTTTTACGCTGCCGTGGGAAGCGCCATGATCGTTAGAATGACTCATTACATCGCCCCCATCAGATAAACAACAGAGAACACGCAGATCCATACCACGTCCAGGAAGTGCCAGAACAGACTCAGGCACATGATACGGGTACGGTTAGTGCTGGTCAGACCGCGACGGGAAACCTGGAACATCAGAACCGCCATCCAGATCAGACCCGAGGTCACGTGCAGACCGTGGGTGCCTACCAGCGCGAAGAACGCTGACAGGAAGCCGCTGCGATCCGGGCCCATGCCTTCGGCAATCAGGTGATGGAACTCATAGAGTTCCATCCCGATAAAGCCTGCGCCAAACAACCAGGTCAACGCCAGCCAGGCAACAACCTGGCTTTTGTTGTTTTTGTACATGGCGATAGCCGCCATGCCGTAGGTGATGGAGCTGAACAACAGCAGCGCGGTTTCAACCAGTACGAACGGCAGCTCGAAAATGTCCTTACCGGTCGGGCCGCCCGCAGTGCCGTTCACCAGAACGGCATAGGTCGCGAACAGACAGCAGAACAGAATGCAGTCGCTCATCAGGTAGATCCAGAAACCGAAGACTTTATTCGGCCCTGCATCGTGGTGCCCGTGTTCGTGCGCGTGGGCGTGCGCGTTGGTCAGAGTATCAGTTGCCATTTTTCAGCCCTGCTTTAGTGATCTCATCGAAATGCTGGTTTTCCAGTTTCTCGATTTCTGCAACCGGTACGTAGTAATCCACGTCCTCGTCGAAGCTCTTCACAATCCAGCTGATGATGATGCCAGCGAAACCAACGATAGCCATCCACCAGATATGCCAGATCATGGCGAAACCAAACACGGTTGCAAACGCGGCGATAACAATGCCGGCACCGCTGTTTTTCGGCATATGAATTTCTTCATACTGCGCAGGTTTTTTGTACGCTTCGCCTTTCTCTTTCAGTTCCCAGAACGCATCACGTTCGTGAACGTGCGGGACATGAGCAAAGTTGTAGAACGGCGGAGGAGAGGAAGTTGCCCACTCCAGCGTACGGCCACCCCACGGGTCACCGGTCAGGTCACGGTTCTGATCGCGGTCGCGAATAGACACATAGATCTGAATCAGCAGACACAGGATACCGATAGCAATCAGCGCCGCACCGCAGGCTGCGACAATCAGCATGGTGTGGAACTGCGGATCAATCTGCTGGCTCAGGCGACGGGTCATACCCATAAAGCCCAGCACGTACAGCGGCATAAATGCAACGAAGAAGCCGATGATCCAGAACCAGAACGCGCGTTTACCCCAGGTTTCGTTCAGGGTGTAACCGAAGGCTTTCGGCCACCAGTAAGTCAGACCTGCGAAGCAACCGAAGACCACGCCGCCGATGATAACGTTATGGAAGTGCGCAATCAGGAACAGGCTGTTGTGCAGTACGAAGTCTGCGCCCGGAACCGCCAGCAGCACGCCGGTCATCCCACCTACGGAGAAGGTCACGATAAAGCCAATGGTCCACAGCATAGAGGAGTGGAACACAATGCGGCCCTGGTACATGGTGAACAGCCAGTTGAAGATCTTCACCCCGGTCGGGATGGCGATAATCATCGTGGTGATACCAAAGAAGGCGTTTACGTTCGCGCCAGCACCCATGGTGAAGAAGTGGTGCAGCCAAACGATGAACGACAGTACGGTAATACATACGGTCGCCCACACCAGCGAGGTGTAACCAAACAGGCGTTTACGCGAGAAGGTGGCGGTGATTTCGGAGAACACCCCGAAGACCGGCAGCACCAGAATGTACACTTCCGGATGACCCCAGGCCCAAATCAGGTTGATGTACATCATCATGTTGCCACCCATATCGTTGGTAAAGAAATGGGTGCCCAGATAACGATCCAGGGTCAGCAGCGCAATGGTGACAGTCAGAATTGGGAACGAAGCGATAATCAACACGTTGGCGCACAAAGATGCCCAGGTAAATACCGGCATTTTGAACATCGTCATGCCCGGCGCACGCATCTTCAGAATAGTCACGAAGAAGTTGATACCGGTCAGCGTCGTACCGATACCCGAGAGCTGGAGACTCCAGATCCAGTAATCGACCCCAACGCCAGGGCTGTATTCAATTCCCGAAAGCGGCGGATAAGCCAGCCAACCGGTCTGCGCGAACTCACCAACGCCCAGAGAGATGTTGACCAGAATCACGCCCACAACCGTGAACCAGAAGCTCAGGTTGTTCAGGAACGGAAACGCAACGTCGCGCGCACCGATCTGCAACGGAACCACCAGGTTCATCAGACCGATAACGAATGGCATTGCCACGAAGAAGATCATGATCACACCGTGAGCGGTGAAGACCTGATCGTAGTGGTGAGGCGGCAGGAAGCCCGCTTCACCCGCGGAGGCCAGCGCTTGCTGGCTACGCATCATGACAGCATCTGCGAAGCCGCGCAGCAGCATCACAACGGCCACGAGGACGTACATGATACCAAGGCGTTTGTGGTCAACAGAGGTCAACCATTCTTTCCACAGCCAGGACCACTTACCGAAGTAAGAGATCAGGCCAACTACCGCCAGACCGCCGACGATAATCGCAGCCACTGTGACCATGATAATGGGTTCATGGTACGGCACTGCATCCAGTGTAAGTTTTCCGAACATCGTTTTCTTCCTCGACCCCTTAGTGAGAGGTTTCCGCGTGGCTCATGTCCATGCCTTCCATTCCTTCGTGCGCGCTATGCTCGCCTTCCGGTTGGGTCATGTCCATGCTCTTGCCGTGGCCCATAAATTTGTTGATAACGTCTTTAAACAAATCGGGTTTCACGCTGGAGAAGTATTCAACCTTGTTGTATTCGCTTGGCGCAGCAACTTTCTCATACGCCGCCATATCTGGCAGGGTGCTTGAAGATTGTTTCGCTTTTGCGACCCACTGGTCGAATGCGGCGCGGTCCGGCGTAGCAATGGCTTTAAACTTCATGCCAGAGAAGCCCGGGCCGCTGTAGCTGGCGGAAATGCCATCGTACGTACCTGCTTCGTTGGCGATGAGATGCAGTTTGGTCTGCATACCGGCCATTGCGTAGATCTGGCTGCCCAGACGCGGAATAAAGAACGAGTTCATCACGGAGTTGGAGGTCACTTTGAACTCTACCGGTGTGTTCGCCGGGAAGGCGATTTCATTAACGGTAGCAATGCCCTGTTCCGGGTAGATGAAGAACCATTTCCAGTCCATGGCGACCACTTCAATGGTAATTGGGTGTTCGTTATGTGCCAGCGGTTTGCTCGGTTCGAGCGAGTGGGTGGTTTTCCATGTCAGTACAGCAAGGAACAGGATGATCAGAATTGGCACCGTCCAGACCACAGCTTCCACTTTATTGGAGTGTGACCAGTTCGGGCTATACTTCGCATCTTTATTGCTCGCACGATACTTCCAGGCGAAACCAACGGCCATCAAGATGGCGGGAATAACGACAATCAACATCAGGCCAAAAGCCGTCAGTATCAGCGAGCGTTGCTCCAGTCCAATCTGTCCTTTGGGGTCAAGAAGTGCAGAATCGCAACCACTGAGTAAAACAGTGCCGGCGATTAATGACAACCATCCCAAACTTTTATTGTATTTCCTGAGTCTCATTTAACGACCTCAATTCCACGGGATCTGGTGGCGCTTAAAGTGTGCGGGCATTTTACGGAAAGGTTACGTTACTGTAAACATACTTGGCTCTGTGTCAGCAAGGTGTTACTGGGTTCTGCCGTTTATGTCACACGAAATGCAACAAACTGTAAAATCGGGCATTCGCACAGCCTGAAGTTGAGATTATAACGAAAATATTACATTACAATCAGCGCTGAGGGTAAGTTGGTATAACCAATCAATTAATTAAACAAATAATTAACATATATTCAGCAATTACCGCACATTATTGGAACTAATGTGAAACCCAATAATTAATAACAGTGCTGAATCGTTAAAGAATAGCCCTTAATTTATAGCGCACAAAATAATTAAAGAAAATGTATACATATAACGATAAATAACCGATTAGACCTGGATTAAAATAATGGTTATTAATTGTACGAAATAATAACAAGCATGAATTATTTAGTTGAGTTTTTATCCTTGCGATTGATTTTAAAAACAAAAAAATCCGGGGAATTGTTAATTATGAAGGGATGATATTCAGATGGCTGGAAATACCTCGCCGATTATTGGCATCGACTTAGGAACCTCCAATAGCGCTGTCGCCTGGTTCGCTGAGGGCAACACGCAGCTGATCCCGGGCGCGCAAGGGGAGCGCTTAACCCCCCTCTGTTATCGGCATCGATGATGAGGGGCACCTGCTGGTCGGCGCCGCCGCCAAAGCGCGTCTGGTCAGCCATCTGCAGATGACGGTCGCCAGCTTTAAGCGCTATATGGGTACGGATAAAACCTGGACGCTCGGTTCGCGACAATTTCGCGCCGAAGAGTTATCCGCTCTTATCTTACGTAAACTCAAAACCGATGCCGAAGTGGCGCTGGGCTGCCCGGTCACCCGTGCGGTGATCACGGTTCCCGCCTATTTTAATGATGCGCAACGCAAGGCAGTAAAAGCCGCCGGGCGTCTTGCCGGGCTTGAGGTGATGCGTCTGCTTAATGAACCGACGGCAGCGGCGCTGGCTTACGGGCTGGCCGATAACAGCGAGCAAAAATTCCTGATTTTTGATCTCGGCGGCGGCACTTTTGATGTCTCTATCGTGGACATCTTCGAGGGCGTGATCGAAGTGCGTGCCAGCAGCGGCGATGCCTGGCTGGGCG
This sequence comes from Kosakonia sacchari, assembly GCA_900109485.1. Classification (GTDB taxonomy): domain Bacteria; phylum Pseudomonadota; class Gammaproteobacteria; order Enterobacterales; family Enterobacteriaceae; genus Kosakonia; species Kosakonia sacchari_B. The sequence goes on from FOAY01000007.1 coordinate 248,368, forward strand.
GCGACGACTTTACCGATCTTATTCGCCAGTGGATGTTAAATGCTTCCCCGGCATTAAAGGAGGCGCCGTTAACCTGCTCGGCGCAATTAACCTCGCTGGCGGAAGAGCTTAAACAGACGCTCAGCGCGCAGGAGAGCGCCACCGCGCAGCTCGCTTTTGCCGGTGAAACGTACCGCTGGCAACTGGATGGCGAAACCTTTGCCGGGCAGGCTGCCGGGTTACTTTCACGGCTGAAAAAAACAGTGGTGCAGGTTTTACAGGATGCGCAGTTTGATCCCCGCAACCTTGATCATGTCATCCTGGTGGGCGGCGCGACCCGGATGGCGCTGGTGCGCCAATAATCCCCGCCGTCGGCGTGATTATTTTACCGGCGCTCTTCATGCACATTCTTCGCGGGTTATTTTTCTTCTATTAATAGTGCCAGCGCTTACCGTTTATCGGGTAAGCGCTGCGTTCACATCAACTGCGTTTTGCGCAGCGCCAGCAGATCCAGCAGCCCGCCGAACAGAATGCCGACAATCGCCAGCAGCACGCCGCCTTCGAGAAGCCTGGCGCCAATGGTCCAGTCCGCTATTCCGCTGGCCGTCACAATAAGCACCACCAGCCAGCCGCTAAGCAGCAGGCAGCCGACACTCAGTATGCGCAAGGCCAGACGGTAGGCCGCGGGATATTCGCTGCGCGGCATAAAATGCCCGGTCTGCTGGGTAAATTCCAGCGTCCGCTTACACATCGCCAGCAGTAGCAGGCCCGGCGCAGCGGCAATAATGGAGAAGAGATAAAACGTTGACCAACTGTAGGCTTCTACAAACCAGCCCGCCAGCGGACCGACGTACACGCGTCCAACAGCGGACAGCGCCGAAAGCAGCGCGAACTGGGTTGCGGAGAAGGATTTATTGCAAAGCGTCATTAATAACGCGACAAACGCCGCCGTTCCCATGCCGCCGCACAGATTCTCGAAGAACACGGCGGCACCCATGTTGACGATATCTTTCTGCGTGGTGGACAGCAGCCAGTAACCGGCATTGGAAACTGCCTGTAAAAATCCGAAGATCATTAACGCGCGGAACAGAGAGAGGCGCTGCATTAATACCCCGCCATACAGCGCGCCGATGATTGTTGCCGCCAGCCCCAGCGTTTTGTTGACCACGCCGACTTCGCCCGCGTCAAATCCGACGCCGCGAATCAAAAAGGTGGTCGTCAGGCTCATGGCGAAAGCATCACCGAGTTTATACAGCACGATCAGCAGTAAAATCAGCCAGGCATTATTGCGACCGAAGAAATCACGCAGCGGCTCGACAACCGCCTGCTCAAGCGTTTTCGGTACCGGGATGGTGTCTGTTGGCTCCGGCGCCAGCAGGGTGGCAATAATACAAGGGATCAGCAGTGCGGCCATCAGCCAGTACATTCCTTGCCAGCCGAGCCAGCGGTCGGCGAGCCACAGCGCCAGCCCACCGGAAACCAGCATGCCAAGGCGATAGCCGAGTACGCTAATGGCTGCGCCAGCGCCGCGCTCTTCAAAAGGCAGGACATCCGTCTTCCAGGCATCGAACACAATGTCCTGCGAGGCGGAACAGAAGGCAATTAGCACAGCCAGTGCCGCCATCCAGCGCAGGTGGTTGGCCGGATCAAGGAAGCCCATGCCGGCGATGGAGGCCAGCAGCAACAGTTGCGTCAGCAGTAGCCAGCCGCGACGCCTTCCCAATAGCGGCGGCGTGTAGCGATCCATGAGCGGCGACCAGAGGAATTTAAAGACGTAAGCCTGGCCGACCAGCGAGAAGAAACCGATGGTTTTAAGATCGACGTTTTCGACGGTCATCCATGCCTGAAGCGTACCGCTGGTCAGGGCAAGGGGTAAACCGGAGGCAAAACCCAGGATAAGCAGAATCGCTGATTTGGGCTGCGTGAAGATGCGTAAGTAGTGGCTCGACATGAGATAAAAACTGGCCCGTAAAACCGGGCCAGTGCAGCAATTAGCGGGCGTTTTGCTTGATGAAATCGTGGACGCTGGTGTCCTGAGACATATCCGCGATAGTGTCGGTCAGCACGCTGTTAACCGCGGTAGTGATTTTGTCGTTAGTCGCCTGGAAAGCGCCTTCGACGTTATAGCTGGCACGGTAGTTTTTCGTCATCTTGTTGCCATTGGCTGCGGTGGCAATGATGGCGATATCCGCTTTGGTGGCGATGTTGTAACGCACGTTGCCCTGAGAAACATCGGCATACAGTTGGTTAACAATGATTTGCAGGTTTACCGCGCCGTTCGGCCCGATCATATAGCCGCGCGCCGTCATCTGTTTCTCCAGCACTTCCTGTAACAGGAAACGCAGATCGCGGGAGGCGGTTAAGGTGACCAACTGGTTGTCACGCGTTACTTTCGCCAGCGCCTGGTCCTGGCGTTGATCGGCACCGGTAATGCTAACGGTCACGCCCATCAGGCTCGGATCCTGCTGCGGCAGGGTGATTTTCGGTGAAACTTCAAGGGTTGTCGGCGGGGTAGCGCACCCAGCCAGCATAAATAAAGCGACCAACGGGAAGAGTAGTTTTTTAAACATGTTCAGGCTCTCAAGGGATCGTAAGCGTTTGGGGAAAAATTCTCGCCATCATAACATTGCCGCCGTTAAGGGGAAGTCCTCAACGTATGTAAATTCATCGCCTTGTGCTTTTTCGGCATCAAAAAACAGGTTGTTGAAGCGGGATGGCAAAAATCCGCCGTCTTTTAGTAGACTTCATCGCGTTGAGCGGGCAAATCAGACGAACGCTAATTTTTTGTTGTTTTATTGTTATGAAAACGGTAAAAGCGGCTAACATTTAAAGAGATGGCTGGCATTTCAGCGTTGTCGGAGGCGTAACATCATGATGATGCGTGAACAGATAGAAGCAAAATTGAAAGCGGCGTTCGAGCCTGTATTACTTGAAGTCGTAGATGAAAGTTACCGTCACAACGTTCCGGCGGGCTCCGAAAGCCATTTCAAAGTGGTGCTGGTAAGCGACCGCTTTACCGGAGAACGTTTTCTTAATCGCCATCGCATGATCTACGGTACGTTGACTGACGAACTGGCAACGACAATTCATGCACTTGCGCTGCATACTTACACACTCAAAGAGTGGGAAGGCTTGCAGGACACCCTCCTGACCTCGCCTGCATGCCGGGGCGCCGGAAGCATCGCTTAGAAAACCAGGTTGCAACCGTCTGAACTTTTCCAGTATGTTGCATGCAGATTATGTAAAAACGGCCTGCGGGCCGTTTTGTTTTGCCTGAATTTTGAGCGAGAAACGCAATTTTTTGAGCGAAATTGCTTCAGAAGTGTGAAAAATGGCGCATCATTGCGCCATTCCCCTTCTCGACTCATATCTGTGATGCCGCTATAATGCTGCGTCTTATTTTTCGGAATGTCTTCGGGATGCTTCTGACGACAGGGAATGTGTTTTCTGATTGGAGAGAACGTCCCGGTTCTGCAAAGCGAAAAGGTTTGCTTCGCAGAGTAGAGTTGACCGAGCACTGTGATTTTTTGAGGTAACAAGATGCAAGTTTCAGTTGAAACCACTCAGGGCCTTGGGCGCCGTGTAACGATTACAATCGCTGCTGACAGCATCGAGACCGCTGTGAAGAGCGAGCTGGTCAACGTAGCGAAGAAAGTGCGTATTGACGGCTTCCGTAAGGGTAAAGTACCGATGACCGTCGTTGCTCAGCGTTATGGCGCTTCTGTTCGCCAGGACGTGCTGGGCGACCTGATGAGCCGCAACTTTATCGACGCGATCATTCAGGAAAAAATCAATCCGGCTGGCGCGCCGAACTATGTTCCGGGCGAATACAAATTGGGCGAAGACTTCACCTACGCGGTAGAGTTCGAAGTGTACCCGGAAGTTGAGCTGAAAGCGCTGGACACCATCGAAGTTGAAAAACCGGTTGTTGAAGTGACCGATGCTGATGTCGATACCATGCTGGACACCCTGCGTAAGCAGCAGGCGACCTGGAAAGACAAAGACGGCGCTGTGGATGCGGAAGATCGCGTCACTGTCGATTTCACCGGTTCTGTTGACGGCGAAGAGTTCGAAGGCGGCAAAGCGACTGATTTCGTACTGGCGATGGGCCAGGGTCGTATGATCCCGGGCTTCGAAGACGGTATCAAAGGCCACAAAGTGGGTGAAGAGTTCACCATCGACGTGACCTTCCCGGAAGAATACCACGCAGAAAACCTGAAAGGTAAAGCGGCGAAGTTCGTCATCAACCTGAAGAAAGTTGAAGAGCGTGAGCTGCCGGAACTGACGGAAGAATTCATCAAACGTTTCGGCGTTGAAGATGGTTCTGTTGCTGGTCTGCGCGCTGAAGTGCGTAAAAACATGGAACGTGAGCTGAAAGGCGCTGTGCGTAACCGTGTTAAATCTCAGGCGATCGAAGGCCTGGTGAAAGCGAACGAGATCGACGTTCCTGCTGCACTGATCGACAGCGAAATCGACGTTCTGCGTCGTCAGGCTGCACAGCGTTTTGGCGGTAACGAGAAACAGGCTCTGGAGCTGCCGCGTGAACTGTTCGAAGAGCAGGCAAAACGCCGCGTTGTCGTTGGTCTGCTGCTGGGCGAAGTGATTCGTACCCACGAGCTGAAAGCTGACGAAGAGCGCGTAAAAGGCCTGATCGAAGAGATGGCGTCTGCTTACGAAGATCCGAAAGAAGTGATCGAGTTCTACAGCAAAAACAAAGAGCTGATGGACAACATGCGTAACGTAGCGCTGGAAGAACAAGCGGTTGAAGCGGTTCTGGAAAAAGCGAAAGTGTCTGAGAAAGCCACTTCCTTTAACGAACTGATGAACCAACAGGCTTAATCGGCTTCAGCGTTAGCGAAATGTAATAAGCCCGTCACCTGCTGGTGGCGGGCTTTTTTTATCCCTGCATAAACACCACCTCCTGAGGAGGTGGTCAGCAACAGGTTGGCTCTGCCAGTAATGCTACTCATGGGAAAATCCGAATCTGTTATCCCCATAACTGATAAGGATTTAACCATGAGTAGATTCCAGAAAGCATCTCATGTGCTCTGGTGTTGTCAATATCATATCGTTTGGACACCCAAGTACCGATTTCGCATCCTGAGGAACAATGTAGGTAAAGAGGTCTATAAGCAAATAAGGATCTCAAGTGAACAGCTTGGGATAGAAGT
>FOAY01000035.1 GCA_900109485.1 Kosakonia sacchari
ATGGTAGTGTGGGGTCTCCCCATGCGAGAGTAGGGAACTGCCAGGCATCAAATCCGTGAAGAGGCCATCCGTAAGGATGGCCTTTTTGCGTTGAGATAAAATAAAAGGTCACACGCTCTATGCGCGTAACCAATGAAGAATAAAGTCAGCAATCTGAGCAATATCATTTATATCCAGCACCGGTACATCAAGTTCCAGTGCTACATCGCTGGCTACCGCGATGACGTGCTCATCCAGTATAAGTTCTTGCAGATTATGCCCGCAGTCCTGTCGCCAGAGCATAATTTTAGCCACGGGCTCATGTTTAAAACCCTCGACCAGAACTAAATCCAGTTTCGTTGCATCCATTCGACCAGCAAGATACGCCAGATCCAGACTGGTTTCATCCGGGGTTTCTGTCATCAGCGCCCAACGCTGCGAACTGGCGACCAGAGTCTGTGCTGCCCCCGCCTTGCGCAGCTCATAGCTATCTTTACCCGGTTTATCGACATCCATATCGTGGTGAGTATGTTTTATTAAGCCCGGACGAATACCATGAGCGCAAAGTTCTGGAATCAATTTCTTGAGTAGCGTGGTTTTTCCTGTACCGCTCCATGCGGCAATAGCCAGTAATGGGATCATAGTTACTCCTGCCAATGAGCCAGGTCTTCTGGGGTATTCACATTAGCGAAAGCGTCTTTAACATCGCTAAAATCCACTGCATGGCCGCCAGCCTCGCGCAGAAATACCATTACCCTGCGTTCACCGCGAGCCAGATATGCCTGTAAAGAGGGCATGATATCGCGATGAATCAGCGCAATAGTGGGATGATCCCGCTCGCCATCGTGGACCCACACAGCCAAAGCCTGCTGACGGTTTCTCTGTAACCGTATGGCAAGATCTGCCGGTATATGAGGGGTATCGCAGGGACAGAAAAGGAACCATAACCCTGAATGTTGCTGCATTACCGATAGCATTCCTGCCAGCGGCCCGGGATAATCACATAGCGTATCGGTCAGCACTGGCAGGCCACTGGCACGATAGATATCGAGGTTTCGATTAGCGTTAATTATCATATCTGTCACTTGTGGCTTCAGTTTCTGCGCTACATGCTGCCAAAGTGGCTGGCCATTAAGTTGCAATAATCCCTTATCATTTCCTCCCATCCGTGAGGCTTTCCCCCCCGCCAGAATTACGCCAGTTACCGCATCACTTACTGCCACCAGTATCGCCTCTTTTATTGTGGGTTTGACCCTGCTAACGTGTCTGTACCAAGAGTAAGGAGCACGAACATGAAATGTAAACGCCTGAACGAAGTTATCGAACTTCTCCAGCCTGCGTGGCAAAAAGAACCCGAATTAAACTTAATGCAATTCTTGCAGAAACTGGCGCAAGAGTCAGGTTATGAGGGTGAACTGGCCGATTTAAGTGATGACATCCTGATTTATCACCTGAAAATGCGTGACTCAGCGAAAGATGCCGTCATCCCTGGTATTCAGAAGGATTATGAAGAGGATTTTAAAACCGCTCTGCTGCGCGCTCGCGGCGTCATTAAAGAGTAAAAGCTTGTAAGCGGCGCCACTGAACGCGCCGCGAAATGGTATCCTGAATTATTCGTCGAATTTTCGGATGCCAGGATGACCTGTAACGCTTTTACTTTCCAGACACTACACCCCGACACCATCATGGATGCGCTATTTGCGCAGGGGATCCGTGTGGATTCTGGCCTTACTCCGCTAAATAGCTACGAAAACCGCGTTTATCAATTTCAGGACGAAGATCGCCGTCGGTATGTCGTGAAATTTTACCGTCCTGAACGCTGGTCGGCCTCGCAGATCCTTGAAGAGCACGAGTTTGCTCTGGATCTTCAGCGCGATGATGTACCGGTTGCCGCACCGCTTGCCTTTAATCACCAGACCTTACTCACTCATCAGGATTTCTGTTTTGCTGTCTTCCCAAGCGTTGGTGGTCGTCAATTTGAAGCCGACAATCTGGATCAAATGGAATGGGTTAGTCGTTATCTCGGGCGACTGCATCAAACCGGCAGCAAAAAATGTTTTACTCATCGCCCGGATATTGGCGTTAAAGAGTATTTAATTGAACCCCGCCAGTTATTTGAAACCACCACGCTTATTCCTGCGTCGCTGAAAGAGGCATTTTTGAGCGCTGTTGATAAGCTTATTGATGCTGTCATGGAGCAGTGGCACAGCCGTTTCAATCTTCTGCGTCTGCATGGCGACTGTCATGCCGGAAATATTCTCTGGCGTGACGGGCCGATGTTTGTTGACTTAGACGATGCGCGTAATGGGCCTGCGGTACAGGATCTATGGATGCTGCTGCATGGCGATAAAGCCGAGCAGCGTATGCAACTGGAGATGATCGTCGAAGCATATGAAGAGTTTTGTGAATTTAATCGTGCCGAACTTGGCCTGATTGAGCCTCTTCGCGCCATGCGTCAGGTGTACTACCTGGCGTGGCTTATTCGTCGCTGGGACGATCCGGCGTTTCCGAAAAACTTTCCATGGCTGCGCAGTGAAGATCACTGGCGCAGGCAGACTTCGATTTTTCTGGATCAGGTGAATGTTCTGCAAGAACCACCTTTAGCATTAACACCAATGTATTAAATGGAGAGAATTAACCATGAAGAAGATCTTTTTGGCGCTGGCAGGAATGATTCTGGCTTTTAGCGCCGTAGCTGCTCAACCCACTGATGGTAAGCAGTTTATTACGCTTGATAAGCCAGTGGCAGGGGAGCCGCAGGTCCTTGAGTTCTTTTCGTTCTATTGCCCGCATTGCTATGACTTTGAACAGGTATGGCATGTTGCCAGCGCTGTGAAAGAAAAGCTGCCGCAGGGCACCAAAATGACCAAGTACCATGTTGAATTTCTGGGGCCGCTGGGTAAAGAAATGACTCAGGCCTGGGCGGTTGCAATGGCGCTTGGCGTGGAAGATAAAATTACTTCCCCGATGTTTGAAGCGGTGCAAAAAACTCAGACTGTCCAGTCCGTTGCTGATATCCGCGATGTCTTCATCAGCGCTGGCGTAAAAGGCGAAGAGTATGATGCGGCGTGGAACAGCTTCGTGGTGAAATCACTGGTTGCTCAGCAGGAAAAAGCGGCTGCTGACCTTCAGTTGCAGGGCGTTCCGGCCATGTTCGTTAACGGTAAATACCAGGTTAACCAGCAGGGCATGGACGGCAGCAGCCTGGATGCTTTCGTGAAAGACTACGCAGATACAGTAAAATATCTGGTAGAGAAGAAGTAAAAAAATAACGCCGGTCAATGACCGGCGTTTTTATCCCTGCATAAACACCACCTCCTGAGGAGGTGGTCAGCAACAGGTTGGCTCTGCCAGTAATGCTACTCATGGGAAAATCCGAATC
>FOAY01000008.1:0-199424 GCA_900109485.1 Kosakonia sacchari
AGGTCAACGATGTCCATCAGATTGACGATATGGGACACAGGCTTATTGTTGAAAATAGCCATACCGATAACCAGCCAGACCATGGATTCCAGGGGAAGCTTACGCTTACGTAGCGTCACGGTATCCGTGAGGGTAAAGGCCTGCTGAATAAGAGCGGGGGAAAGGAGGTCGGCAAGACTCTGAACTTCATCGGGAGCGGTAAGATTAATAATGCCAAGGGCCTGTGAAAGTTCCATGAAAAAGGGTCCATGTGAAGACATGAACCCTTTTTACATCAGCCACCGGATCGGTCAACCGATCCTTAAACGATCGGCATTAACCTCCGGGTCGCCTTTTTTATTTACAGCAGTTCCCCCGCGGCGGACACAATATCCTGCGCCGTCAGCCCATACTCTTTTTGCAGAAAATCCTGCGTTCCGACCTGACCATAGCGCTCCTTCACACCCACGCGCCGCATCGGCACCGGGCAGCTTTCCACTAATACTTCCGCCACGGCCGAACCCAGCCCGTTATGAATGCTGTGATTCTCGCAGGTAACAATCCGCCCGGTCTTCTCGGCGTAGTTCTTCACCAGCATGCGGTCGATAGGTTTTAAGGTAAACATATCGATTACCGCCGCACTAACGCCTTCCTGCGCCAGTTGCTGCGCCGCAGCCAGCGCTTCAGCCACCATAATGCCGTTGGCAATCAGCGTAATATCCGTACCGTCACGCAGAACATTGCCTTTGCCGATGGTGAAATGTGAACCCGGTTGATAAATGGTTGGCGCCTGTTTACGAATGGTGCGCACCCAGTAGAACCCTTCCAGGTGAGCCAGTTGGTTCAGGATATCGGCGAACATCACCGCATCCGTCACCTCCAGCACTACCGAATGAGCCAAACCTCGCACAATCCCCATATCCTCAAACGACATGTGTGTCCCGCCGTTGTGGCAGGCGGTCACACCGGCATCGGAGGCGATGACTTTGACATTGTTGCGCTGGTAATCGAGCGACATAAACAATTGGTCGAAGCAGCGGCGGCTGGCAAACGCCGTAAAGGTATGCACAAAGGGTTTGCGCCCGGTCAACGACAGCCCCGCAGCCGTACCAATGACGTTAGCCTCCATGATGCCGCAGTTAATCACCTGCCGCGGATACTTTTTCTGCACGCCATCCATTGCCATCGAACTCATCAGATCGGCTTCCAGCGCAATAATGTCGCTGCCCGCCGCAATCTGATCGCTGATAAAACCGGCATAAACTTTGCGCATCTCGATGCTGTCTTTGCCGCCGACTTCAGCCACCTTAATCATGCGCCGCCTCCAGTTGTTCGATGGTTTCGTTAAGCGCCTGCTTCATCTCTTCGGTCAGGCGTAAATGGTGCGAGTTGCTCAGCTTTTCGAGATACGGCACCCCCTGCCCTTTAATGCTGTCGAGGATCACCAGCCGTGGCCGGGTATCGGCAGCCGGAACCGGCTTCACCACTTCCAGAAGTGCGGCAATATCATCGCCCTTCACCGTACAGACATCGAAACCGAAGGCGCGGAATTTCCCCTCCAGATCGAAAGCGCAAATAATCTCGTCCAGCTCGCCGTCCAGTTGTTGCTTATTCCAGTCCACAAACACCGTCAGGTTGTTGAGCTTGTGATGCGCAATAAACTGGAACGCTTCCCAGCACTGCCCTTCATTCAATTCGCCATCACCGACGATGCAAAACACACGGTTGGGCCTGCCCGCCAGTTTATGTCCCAGCGCCATTCCTCCGGCGATAGAAATACCCTGGCCAAGCGATCCGGTGGTCGCATCCACGCCGCGGGTTTTTAAGCGATCCGGATGACTCGGCAAGCGGGTGCCGTTCTCATTGAGCGTTTGCAGCATCTCCTGCGGGAAATAACCTTTCAGCGCCAGCGTGCTGTAGAGCGCCGGGCCTGCGTGGCCTTTCGACAGCACGAAGTAATCGCGCTCCGGCCAGTCCGGATCGGCAGGATCAATTCGCATAACGTCGCCATACAGTACGGCAAGCGTTTCCACCACCGACATGCTGCCGCCATAGTGTCCAAAGCCCAGGTGCGTCAATGCTTTCAGGGTTGCTACGCGAATATCCCGCGCAAACTGTTTCACTTCTGCAATCGTGCTCATGACTTCGCTCCACTCTTTTCTTCTGTGCCACTGGCAGATGGTTTGCCCTTCGACATCAGATTCCAGATGACCAACGCGACGAACAGCGCCACCACCAGCCCGGTAATTGCCAGCGGCGACAGGTAACGCGCCAGATTGCCCAATACAATGCCGATAAAGCCAAAGTCCGCGTCCGAGAAGGTGGTATTGGCAAAGCCCAGCGCGCCAAGCACCGGCAACAGCAAGACAGGCAGGAAAGTGATGAGTAAGCCGTTGGCGAACGCGCCGATCATCGCACCGCGTCGTCCGCCGGTAGCGTTACCAAACACACCCGCCGTCGCACCGGTGAAGAAGTGCGGCACCACGCCAGGCAGGATCAGCACTAGTTTCATCTGGCCGAGCAGGAATAACCCCACCAGCCCGCCGAGGAAACTGAACAGGAAGCCGACCAGCACCGCATTTGGCGCATAGGGATAAACCACCGGGCAATCCAGCGCCGGGCGAGCATTCGGCACCAGTTTTTCGGAAAAGCCGGTAAAGGCAGGAACAATTTCCGCCAGAATCAGGCGTACGCCTTGCAGGATAATGAATACCCCTGCGGCAAAGGTGATGGCCTGAATAATCGCGTAGACGAGGAAGTTCTGTCCGGCACTGAGCTGGCTCTCAACATACTCACGCCCGGCGCAAACAGCTAAGATCATGTAAATAATGATCATCGTCAGCGAGATGGAGATCGAGCTGTCACGCAGAAAGCTCAGGTTTTTCGGCAGGTTCATCTCTTCCGTTGAGCGTGAGCCCTTACCGCATTTACTGCCGATCCAGCCTGACAACACGTAGCCAAGCGTACCGAAATGGCCGAACGCGATATCATCGTTGCCGGTGATCCGTTTCATATAACGCTGCGCAATCGCCGGGAAGAACGCCATCACCAGGCCAAGGATCAGCGAACCGGTAAACACCAGTCCGACACCTTCAAAACCAGCAACGGTGAGGATCACCCCAATCATGCAGGCCATATAAAAGGTGTGATGTCCGGTCAGGAAAATGTATTTCAGACGCGTAAAGCGCGCGACAATAATATTCGCCACCATGCCGAATGCCATGATTAGCGCCGTTGACGCACCGTATTTCTCCAGCGCAATTGAAACAATTGCTTCATTATTTGGAATGATTCCCTGAATATTAAAAGCATGTTCAAACATGCCTCCCAGCGGATTTAACGAGCCGACCAATACTGTCGCACCGCCGCCCAATACGATAAAACCGAGAATCGTTTTGACCGTCCCTTTCACGACATCGGAAAAGGATTTTTTCTGCGCCACCAGGCCAATCAACGCAATTAACCCCACCAGTACAGAAGGGACTTTCAATATATCAACAACAAAGTTTAGCGTTTCAAGGATAAACATATCCACCTCGCTTTATGCATGCCGCACCGTTGTGCAGCGCATCCGGTTGATGTTAACGGTTGGCGAAGAAAGCGCTGATTTTCGCTTCCAGTTCATTGATATCAATGATGTTGCTGAGGACAACTAACTGGTTTTCCGGCACGCTGGCGCTGGCGGCAATATCTTTTGCCATGACAAACACATCGGCAGCACCTGGCGTGGCAGAAGAGAGATCGGAATGCTCAACCTCAGCTTCGATATTCAGTTTTTTGAGGACTTTCTTAATATTCATTTCGACCATAAAACTACTGCCCAGGCCGGATCCGCAAATTGCCATTATTTTCATTGTATTTACCTTTTTTGAGTAGAGTACGACCGCATCGCCCATAGCAGGCAATGTGTAATCACTGGTGATGAAATAAAAAATCAGAAACGCTGAATGATGTTTTTAATTTCCTCCAGGCTGTTTGCACGATGTAATTGCGCCATATCTTCATCACTGGAAAATAGTTCCGCCAGCGCAGCAATCATTTCGATATGGCTGTGTTTATCCGGTGCGGCCAACATAATAATGGTGTCAACCGGATCCGCATCCTCTGCGCCAAAATCAACGCCGCGAGACAATTTTAATAACGATAATCCTAACCCTTTTGCCCCCTCTTCCGGCCTGGCATGCGGCATTGCCAGCCCCGGTGCCAGCACATAGTACGGTCCCAGTTTCTGGTGCTGGGCGACAATGGCAGTCACATAATCCGGCGCAATCGTGCCGGATGCGAGCAACGGTCTGGCACAAATTTCCAGCGCCTGCGGCCAATTCTCCACACCATCAAGCACCTGAATCGTCTTGTCGTTAAGCCATTGGTCTAACACTTCACACTCCTTATCAGGGATAAGATGGGCAAACTTTATGCAAGTCAGCGGCGCTTATCCGTGATGATAGTCGCAAAGATAGCGCTACCAACAGGAATGATCGAAAAATGTGATAGCGCTATCAGATATGAAAACGCAGGGGAATTCGCAGAAAAAGCAGGGCTTTCCGGCGTATACTGCCTTGAGATGACTCATAACTCAGCGCCTGAGATATCAGGGCTGTCAGGAAACGGAATGGCAATTACCCGAAAACGTCGGAGCACAGGAAAAGTCACCCTTGCCGATGTCGCGCAGCTCGCTGGCGTTGGCACTATGACCGTCTCGCGGGCGTTACGCACCCCGGAACAGGTTTCAGATAAATTGCGTGAAAAGATAGATGCTGCCGTGCAGGCGTTGGGGTATATGCCCAATCTGGCGGCCAGCGCGCTGGCTTCGGCGTCATCCTGGACTATCGCGATGGTGGTGCCGAGCCTTGCCGAATCCGGCTGCTCGGAGATGTTCGCCGGTTTGCAGCAGGTGTTGCAGCCTGCCGGCTACCAGATCATGCTCGCCGAGTCGCAACACCGGCTGGAGCAGGAAGAAAAATTGCTGGAAACGTTGCTCGCGTCCAATCTGGCCGCCGCCATTCTGCTCAGCGTCGAGCACAGCGATATGGTGCGCCACTGGCTGAAAAACGCCTCCATTCCGGTGATGGAAATTGGCGCGGTGCGCGCCGATCCGATTGATATGAATATCGGCATCGATAACGTTGCAGCGATGTTCGAGCTGACACAGATGCTGGTGCAGCGCGGTTACCAGAATATCGGCCTGCTGTGCGCCAACCAGGAGCAGTGGATTTTCCAGCAGCATTTGCAGGGCTGGTACAAAGCGATGCTGCGCCACCATATGTCGCCGAACCGGGTGATAAACGCCGCTGCGCCGCCGGTTTTCTCCACGGGCGCGGCGCAACTGCCGGAGTTTCTGCTGGCGTGGCCGGAACTGGATGCGCTGGTGTGTGTCTCGGATGAACTGGCCTGCGGCGCGCTGTACGAATGCCAGCGGCGGCGTATTAAGGTACCGGATGATTTAGCGATAGTCGGCTTTGGCGACAGCGACGTCAGCCGGGTATGCCAGCCGCCGTTGACCACCATTTCCGTGCCGCATCGCAAGATTGGTATTGAAGCAGGACGCGCGCTGCTGGCGCGCCTGAATGATGAAACCTGGGAGAACAAAACGCCGATAGCACCGACGTTTTGCCTGCGGGATAGCTGCTAGTCAGCTTCGGGGGCTTTTTCCGCATCGTTGCTGGCATTGCGGCTCATCCACAACGCAAGCGCTTTCAGGGAATCAGGGGTGAATTCATCGCAGCGGGCGGTAATCTCTTCCGGCGTCATCCAGAAAACCTCGCTCACCTCTTCTTCCTGCAAAGCGAAAGGCCCGTGGGAAACACAGCTGAACAATCCGCCCCAGACGCGGCAATGTTCATCTTCAAAGTAGAACTGGCCATGTTCAGCGAAGGGAACGCCGGCGATCCCCAGCTCTTCTTCGGCTTCACGGCGTGCGGAATCCAGCAAAATTTCACCGGCCTGTACTACGCCACCGGCGGTGGCATCCAGCATACCGGGCATAAAATCTTTGATTTCGGTACGGCGCTGCACCAGAATTTTGCCCATCCCATCATGCACCACAATGTAGGTAGCGCGATGACGCAAACACTGCGCCCGCATCTGTTGCCGGCTTGATTGCGCGATCACCTCATTGTCTTCGTTGACAATATCCACCCACTCCATGCCTGCAAAATGACTCTGTTCCACCATCGGGAAATCTTCTCTTTGTGGCGCTCTTTTGGCGCGTTTCGGTTGAAAGGTAAATTACGGATTAATCGCGACCTGCGCAATAACCCGCTGATCATTAAGTGCGACAACGCGCAACACGCCCTCTTCCAGCATACCGTAACTGGCGGCAAACCCACCTTTGGGAATACTCACCGAGCCGGGGTTGAAGTGGAAAATGTCGCCCCGCAGCTCCGCTACCGGAATGTGCGTGTGACCATAAACCAGTACATCGCCTGCCGCCAGCGGCGGTACATCATCCGGGCCAAACAGATGTCCATGCGTCAGAAACAGACGGCGTTGTGCCAGCAGCACTTGCTGCCAGGGCGCGGTGATCGGGAAATGCAGCAACATTTGATCCACTTCGCTGTCACAGTTGCCGCGCACGGCGATGATGCGGCTGGCCTGCTCGTTCAACCGCTCAGCCACTTGCGCTGGCGCATAGCCCTGCGGCAGCGCGTTGCGCGGCCCGTGATTTAGCACATCGCCGAGGATCACCAGCCAGCGCGCGTCGCTTTGGGCAAACAGTTCCAGTACGCGTTCCGTCGCGGGCAACGACCCATGAATGTCCGATGCAAACATCAGTTTCATCACTACACCTCATGCGGAAGAAAACAGCCCATGATAACGGAAGTCTGCGGGCTTATCAGCCTGCACGCTTAGCGGAAAGTGCAACATAGCGCTGAACGGACGAGCGCTGCCACTGAAACGTGGCGTACTCCGCCAGCCGCTCCGGCACTGTGTCGCCATTCATCACCAGCCGATTGAGCATTAAGGCCAGATCGATATCCGCAATACACCACTCGCCAAACAGATTCGGCTTACCGTGCGCCAGCAGATCGCCGGCGATAGCAAACAGTTTTTCCGCACTTGCCTGCCCGGCTGCGCTGAGCGGCGCTTTTTTCTCGCCAGCAAAAACGACCTCTGTCGGGCGCTCCTCGCGGATGGGCATTAAATCGCTGCGCAACCAGGCCTGGATTTGCCGGGCGCGGGCGCGTTTTTGCAAATCGTGTGGGTAGATGCGCTCCCATTCCGGCGGCGCGAAACGCTCTTCGAGATATTCCGCAATCGCCGTCGATTCGCTGAGTTCGAAACCCTCAATCGCCAGAACCGGCACGCGATGCGTCAGATGGTAACCCGGCCAGCCAGGCGTATGTTGCGCGCCGCTGGCTAAATCGACGGTTTTAAGCGAGAAAGGCAGAGCTTTTTCATGCAGCGCGACATAGGCCGACAGCACATACGGGGAGAAATAATTGGCATCGGACCACAACGTGATAGCCGGTTCGTTCATAACATCCTCGTTTAATGGTGAGTTTTTCCTTCAAAATATAACGTCCTGACCAGGCTGTCACTTAATGAAAACTCAGCAGCCAGAGGGAACACCTATACTCTGAGAGTGACGATTATTCTTATACCGGGAGTATTGATGATAGACCTCTATTTTGCGCCCACGCCAAACGGTCATAAAGTAACGCTATTTCTCGAAGAGAGCGGGCTGGAATACCGCCTGATACACGTCGATATCAGCAAAGGCGACCAGTTTCGTCCGGATTTTCTGATTATCTCTCCGAACAATAAAATCCCGGCCATTATCGATCACCTGCCCGCCGATGGCGGCGCGCCGCTGAGTCTGTTTGAATCGGGTGCGATTCTGCTCTATCTGGCGGAAAAAACGGGGAAATTGCTCAGCGGCGAATTGCGTGAACGCCATGTCACTTTGCAGTGGCTTTTCTGGCAGGTTGCCGGTTTGGGGCCGATGCTCGGCCAAAACCATCACTTTAACCACTTTGCGCCGCAGCCGGTGCCATATGCTATTGAGCGCTATCAGGTCGAAACCCAGCGTCTGTATCAGGTATTGAATAAACGGCTGGAGCGGGTGCCGTGGCTGGCAGGTGAGCATTACAGCATCGCGGATATCGCCGCCTGGCCGTGGATCCATGCCCACCAGCGTCAGCGCGTGAATCTTGAGGATTATCCCGCGGTGTTTAACTGGTATGAGCGCATCCGTACCCGTCCGGCCACCGAGCGGGCGCTACAAAAAGCACAGCAGCTATGAAAGCCAGGTAACCTGTTCTGATAATTAAAAAATCCGTGAAATGTGTTCGGTATCGCACGCGGATTTGAGCCGCTCACTTATGCTGAAATGGAACATTACCAAAGGAGGGAAACATGAAGATACTGATTACCGGCGGGACTGGCCTGATTGGTCGTCATCTCATCCCTCGGCTGCTGGAGCTTGGGCATGCCGTTACCGTTGTGACGCGTAGCCCGGCCAAAGCGCAACAGCTACTTGATGCCCGCGTGACGCTGTGGAAAGGGCTAAACGATCACACTCATCTCAATGAGTTTGATGCGGTGATCAACCTGGCAGGCGAGCCAATCGCCGATAAACGCTGGAGCGAAGAGCAGAAGCAGCGTCTGTGCAACAGCCGCTGGCAGATAACGCAACAGTTGGTGGATTTGATCAAGGCCAGCGACACGCCGCCGCAGGTGCTGATTTCCGGATCTGCAGCGGGCTATTACGGCGATCTCGGTGAAGTGGTGGTCACTGAAGAGGAGCCGCCGCACAACGAGTTTACCCACAAACTTTGCGCCCGCTGGGAGCAAATTGCCTGCGAAGCGCAAAGCGATCGCACCCGCGTTTGCCTGCTGCGTACCGGCGTGGTGTTCGCGCCGCAGGGCGGGATCCTCGGCAAGCTGCTGCCGCTGTTCCGTCTCGGACTCGGCGGCCCGATTGGCAATGGCCGTCAGTATCTGGCGTGGATCCATATCGACGATATGCTGAACGGCATTCTCTGGCTGCTGGATAACGATCTGCGCGGGCCGTTCAATATGGTTTCGCCCTACCCGGTGCGCAACGAGCAGTTTGCTCACACGCTCGGCCACGTGCTGCATCGCCCGGCCATTATGCGCGCGCCCGCTTTTGCCGTGCGCCTGATGATGGGCGAATCCTCTGTTCTGGTGCTGGGCGGCCAGCGCGCGCTGCCGAAACGCCTCGAAGCCGCCGGTTTCGCTTTCCGCTGGTACGATCTGGAAGAGGCGCTGGGGGATGTTGTGACCTCTTAATTTTCGTGGCTCCGCCAGCGCACTTGCAGTGGTAAGCTAAGACGCTTTATCACCGTAAAGGCGCTGGCATGACGTTGTACACTTCCCGCTTGACTCTCTCCCCGTTTGAGCCTTCCGACTGGCCATTTTTCCTGCATCTGCGCAGGAATGGCAGCGTGATGCGCTATATGGGCGAGATCGCCTCTGAAGATCAGATCCGCACCCTGTTTGACGATCGTCTTGCCGATCGTCACGCCTTTATTATTCGCAACACCCGGCATGCTTCGGTGGGTGATATCGGCCTGCGTATCAGCCAGCACAACCCGCAGGAAGCCGATGTCGGCTACTCGATTGCGCCCGCCGCGCAGGGGCAAGGCATTGCATCAGAAGCGCTACAGGCACTGTGCGATTACGCGTTTGATAGCGAAGTGCAGGCACTGAACGCCTGGGTGCTGGCAGAGAATCAGGGGTCGGTGAGGGTGCTGGAAAAAAGTGGTTTTCAGCGCGTACAGGTGCTGGAAAAAGCCTACCTGCTGCGCGGCGAATTTCATGACGACTGGATTTACCGGCGGGAAAAAAGCCTGGATTGAGGCCGCCTGTACGGCGGCCTTATATCACTTCAGCGAACCTTTGAGGAACTGCTGCAAACGCGTACTTTTCGGGTTGCCGAACAGCTCATCCGGCGCGCCCTCTTCTTCAATCTTACCCTGGTGCAGGAAGATAACGTGGGTGGAAACATGGCGGGCAAAGCCCATTTCATGCGTCACCACCACCATGGTTTTCCCCTCTTCCGCCAGTTTCTGCATGATGCGCAGCACTTCGCCCACCAGTTCAGGATCGAGCGCCGAAGTCGGTTCATCAAACAGCAATACTTCCGGTTCCATCGCCAGCGCGCGGGCAATGGAAACACGTTGCTGCTGACCGCCGGACAAATGCACCGGGTACTTTTGCTGCTGCATCTCATCAATACCGACTTTCGCCAGATATTTCACCGCGCGCTCGCGGGCTTCCTGCTTGCTCAAGCCCAGCACCTGAATCGGCGCTTCCATGACGTTCTCCAGCACCGTCATATGGCTCCACAAGTTGAAATGCTGGAACACCATCGTCAGACGCGTACGCAGCAGACGCAACTGGTGTTTATCCGCAACGCGCAACTGACCATCTTTATCGCGTACCAGATTGATATTCTGGCCGTTGACCACGATGGTGCCTTCGCTCGGTTTTTCGAGGAAGTTAATACAGCGCAAAAAGGTACTTTTACCGGAGCCGGAGGAACCGATAATACTAATCACATCGCCCGCGTTGGCCTGCAACGAGACGCCCTTCAGCACTTCATGTTCGCCGTAGCGTTTGTGCAGATCGATAACGTTTAATTTATTCTCAGACATCGTGTTCTCAGTGCGTCGAAGATGGTTTCATATGCTGCAACCAGCGCTTTTCCGCCTTGCGGAATAAGCTAATCAGCACATAAGAGATAATCAGATACAGCACCGCAGCGATACCAAACGCGGTAAACGGCTGGTAAGTTGCGGAGTTGATATCACGGGCAATTTTCAGCAGATCCGGCACCGTAGCGGTAAAGGCCAGCGCCGTTGAGTGCAGCATCAAAATCACTTCGTTGCTGTACGCAGGCAGCGCAATGCGCAACGCCGACGGCAGAATAATGCTGCGGTACATTTTGAACGACGAGAAACCATAGGCACGCGCCGCCTCAATTTCACCGTGCGGCACCGAACGGATCGCCCCGGCGAAAATCTCAGTGGTATAAGCACAGGTATTGAGCGTCAACGCCAGAATCGTACAGTTCAGGCCGCTTCGGAAGAAGGCATTCAGCAGCTCGGTACCCTTGACGATCTCCAGCGTGTACATGCCGGAGTAGAACACCAGTAGCTGAACATAGAGCGGCGTACCGCGAAACACGTAGGTAAATAACCAGATCGGGAAGCGGATAAATTTATTGCTGGAAACACGCCCGATAGCCAGAAACACCGCCAGCACGCCGCCCATCGCCACCGATGAAATCAACAGCCACAGGGTAATTGCCACGCCCGTCAGGCGATAACCGTCGCTCCACAGCAGCGATTGCCAGTACTCCTGAATGATCTCGATCACAGGTCAGCCCTCTTCACACCCACGGAGTAGCGACGTTCGAGAAGAAGCAGCACACCATTGGAAACCGTTGTAAAAACGAGGTAAATCACCCCGCAGACGATAGCAAAATAGAAGGGCTCCCAGGTGCTTTTCCCGGCGAGCTGAGTCGCTTTGACCACATCTTCCAGCCCAAGCAGCGAAACCAGCGCAGTCGCTTTCAGGATCACCTGCCAGTTGTTGCCAATACCCGGCAGCGCGTAACGCATCATCGCCGGGAACAGGATGCGGCGGAAGATTTGCCGACCGGTAAAACCAAACGCCGTTGCCGCTTCAATATGCCCTTTCGGCACCGCCATAAAGGCGCCGCGGAAGGTTTCCGTAAAATAGGCACCGTAAATAAAACCGAGGGTAATAATACCGGCGACCATCGGATCGATATCCAGTTGGTCCATACCCAACGCATCCGTGACGCTGTTAAGGGCGATTTGCAGGCCGTAAAAAATCAGCAGCATCAACACCAGATCCGGAACACCTCGAATAAGCGTGGTATAGCCTTCAAAGATCAGCGCCAGCGCCCGGTTTTTCGACAGTTTCGCCCCTGCGCCTACCAGACCAATAATTACCGCCAGCACCACCGAACTGATGGCCAGCTCCAGGGTGACTAACGCACCGTGTAATATAACTTGAGAAAACCCG
The DNA here is from genome assembly GCA_900109485.1 of Kosakonia sacchari. GTDB lineage: Bacteria > Pseudomonadota > Gammaproteobacteria > Enterobacterales > Enterobacteriaceae > Kosakonia > Kosakonia sacchari_B. The sequence continues at coordinate 12,001 of FOAY01000008.1, forward strand.
TACAGCATGCAGCCTGTCCTGTCGTATGTGGTGTTTTGCCGTGTCTTTTCCCCTCCCAATGTGGGAGGGGCTGCACGTTAAGCACGGGTGGGATTAGCCACCATAAACATCGAAATCAAAGTATTTCTTCGCCAGCTTTTCGTAGGTGCCGTCCGCGCGCATTTCAGCAAACGCTTTGTTCAGCGCATCGCGTAGCTCGGTATCACCTTTGCGTACGCCCATGCCGGTTCCGACGCCAAACAATTTCTCATCTTTGATGGACGGGCCACCAAATTTGTAATCTTTACCGACCGGCGTTTTCAGGAAACCTTCGCTCGCCGCCACTTCGTCCTGGAACGCGGCATCAATGCGGCCGGCAGTCAGGTCAGAGTAGATGTTGTCCTGGCCCTGATAGGAGACGATTTCCACCCCTTTTGGCGCCCAGTTTACGTTGCCGTAGGTTTCCTGCGTGGTGCCCTGCAACACGCCAATGCGTTTGCCTTTCAGCTTGTCCAGATCCGGCTGAACGTCAGAATTTTTCGCCACCACCAGGCGGGAATCCGCCGCGTAAAGCTTGTCGGTGAAATCAATTTCCTGCTGACGTTTTTCGGTAATAGAGAGCGATGACATGATGGCGTCGATTTTTTTCGCTTTCAGCGAGGGGATCAGCGCATCCAGCGGGTTCTCAACAAACACACACTGAGTTTTGATGCGTTTGCACAGCTCTTTCGCCAGATCGATGTCAAAACCGATCAATTCCCCCTGCGCATTCTTCGATTCGAAAGGCGCATAAGTGGGATCGGTACCAATACGTAATTTTTGCGGAATGGCTGCGAACACAGTAGAAACGCTGGAAAACGCAAGCACCAGCGAAAGGGAGAGCACCAGTTTTTTCATCATTATCCTCAACAGACTGTCTTTCCTAAGGGAATTCTCGTAACAATACGGTGCCGTTATCGTGCCATCATATGCCCGGGCAAGGCAAAAAATTATGCCCGCGCGCTGGCTTTTTTTGCAGTATGAATGCTTAACTATGCATCCATGCACCACTATGGTGCGTAACGCGCACCACAACGAGACATTTACCGTATAAATGCACCACGCCATTTATTTAACGTGGTGCATATTTCCCTCATCCCGGATAAGCCGGGTTATGCAGCCTTAATCGCCGTAGACGTTAAAGTCGAAGTACTTTTTGGCGAGTTTGTCGTAGGTACCATCTTTACGCATTTCGGCAAACGCTTTGTCGAACGCGGCTTTCAGCTCAGTATCATCTTTGCGCAGACCAATACCGGTGCCGTCGCCGAAGTATTTCTTATCTTTCACTGACGGACCAGCAAAAGCGAAGTCTTTCCCGGCCGGTTGTTTCAGGAAGCCTTCGCTGGCAGCGACTTCATCCTGGAATGCCGCGTCCAGGCGACCCGCAGCGAGGTCAGAGTAGATCAGATCCTGGTTCTGGTAGGCCACCACATCGATGCCCTTGGTACGCCAGTTGTCGTTGGCATAACCTTCCTGGGTAGAACCCTGCAGCACGCCAACGTGCTTGCCTTTCAGCGAATCCAGCGTCGGCTGAATCGGTGAACCTTTGGCGGCAATCAGGCGGGAATCAGCGGCGTAGAGCTTGTCAGAGAACGCAATTTCCTGCTGACGTTTTTCCGTAATCGACAGAGAAGAGATGATGGCGTCGATTTTTTTCGCTTTCAGCGACGGGATCAGCGAATCAAAATCGCTGCCGACCCAGGTGCATTTCACATGAATGCGTTTGCACATTTCGTTGCCGAGATCGATATCAAAACCCACGAAGTCCCCTTTCGCATCTTTCGATGAGAACGGCGCATAGGTTGCATCAGTACCGATGCGTACCGTGTGGGGAAGCGCTGCATAAACGCTGGCTGTCGCTGACAGGCCCAACAGTAAAGACAGAGCGAGAACCGTCTTCTTCATACATTACCCTCAAGTGTTCTGTTTTTATTCTGTATTACGTTGTGTTGTGTGTTGCTGGCAGTTACCTTGCACGTCTTATGCCAGTTTCCCGCAGCCGGAAAAAGACCGCGTTAAATTTGTTAATAAAACGTTGCAAACTTACTTAATGATGAAAGATAGCAGGTCTGCTGAACGAACCGGAGTGTTAGCACGGGGAAAAGAGGATTAAATGTTGAGGATATGATCGCGCTTGCAGAATTGCCCCAAAAAAGCGCATACCGGATAGCAGCGCACTATTTTGCGGCATCGCTCCCTTGCCAGCGGGTAAACAGATCTTCCGGCAACTCAATAGCAAACTGATCAAGAACGCGGTTAACGGTCTGATCAATTACCGCATCCAGGCTTTGCGGGCGGTGATAAAACGCCGGTACCGGCGGCATAATTACCGCGCCCAGTTCCGCCGCCTGAGTCATCAAGCGCAAATGCCCAAGGTGCAGCGGCGTTTCACGCACGCACAGTACCAGCGGCCTGCGCTCTTTCAGCACCACATCTGCCGCCCGCGTCAGCAGGCTGTCGGTGTAGCTGTGTACAATGCCGGAGAGGGTTTTGATCGAGCAAGGAAGAATCACCATGCCTGCGGTTTTAAACGAACCGGACGAGATGCTGGCAGCGATATCGCGCGTATCGTGCACTACATTCGCCAGCGCCTGTACATCGCGCAGAGAAAAATCAGTTTCCAGCGCCAGCGTCTGGCGGGCCGCCTGACTCATCACCAGATGGGTTTCAACCTCTGCCACGTCGCGCAGCACCTGCAACAGGCGAATGCCGTAGATCGCGCCACTGGCGCCAGAGATCCCCACAATGAGTCGTTTCATGATTGTTGCCCCTTTTTTATCGGACGAACTTTGCCTGATTATAGAGGGCGTTGCAACAGATTGCACCCCTCACGATGGAGGGGCGCGACAGGATTAACCTTCGTTATGCATCTCTAAGCTTTCCACTTCGTTCTGACGCTGCACCGCTTTGGCATCGTCATTACGCAGGGAGTCGAGATAATCAAGGTACTGCTGATCAACATCTTTGGTGACATACACGCCGTTGAACACCGAGCATTCAAACTGCTGGATATCCGGGTTTTCAGAGCGTACTGCCTCGATAAGATCGTTGAGATCCTGGAAAATCAGGCCGTCAGCGCCGATGATCTGGCGGATTTCATCCACTTCGCGCCCGTGAGCAATCAGCTCATTGGCCGTCGGCATATCGATACCGTAAACGTTCGGGAAGCGAATCTCCGGCGCAGCGGAAACGAGGTACACTTTTTTCGCCCCGGCTTCGCGAGCCATCTCAATAATCTGCTCGGAAGTAGTGCCGCGCACGATGGAGTCATCCACCAGCAGCACGTTTTTATCGCGGAACTCGGCACGGTTTGCGTTCAGCTTACGGCGTACGGATTTGCGGCGCAGTTGCTGGCCCGGCATGATAAAGGTACGACCGACATAGCGGTTTTTCACAAAGCCCTGACGGTACGGTTTACCAAGGATACGCGCAATTTCCAGCGCGATATCGCAGGAGGTTTCCGGGATAGGAATAACCACGTCGATATCCAGATCTTCCCACTCGCGCGCGATTTTCTCGCCCAGCTTAGTGCCCATATTGACGCGGGCGCTGTAGACGGAAATTTTGTCGATGAAGGAGTCCGGACGCGCGAAATAAACGTATTCGAACAGGCACGGGTTGCTGACCGGGTTATCCGCACACTGACGGCTGAACAGCTGGCCTTTTTCGGTGATATACACTGCTTCGCCCGGCGCGACATCACGCAGGAATTCGAAGCCCAGCGTATCCAGCGCCACGCTTTCAGAGGCCACCATATATTCAGTGCGGCCATCGCCGATTTCACGTTTGCCCAGCACCAGCGGGCGAATGCCATTCGGATCGCGGAAAGCCACCATACCGTGACCGATAATCATCGCCACGCAGGCATAAGCACCGCGGATCTGGCGGTTAGTGCCGGCAATGGCGGCAAAAACGTTGTCAGCTTCCAGCGGGTAGTGGCGGAAGTTATCCAGCTCGCTGGCAAACACATTGAGCAGGATTTCAGAATCAGAAGTGGTGTTAATGTGGCGGCGCTTCTCTTCGAACAGCTTTTTACGCAGTTCATGCGCATTGGTCAGATTGCCGTTGTGCGCCAGCGTGATGCCGTAAGGGGAGTTAACGTAAAACGGCTGCGCTTCAGATGCGCTGGAACTACCCGCGGTAGGATAACGTACGTGGCCAATCCCCATATTGCCTTGCAGGCGCTGCATATGGCGGGCCTCGAATACATCATTCACCAGACCATTCGCCTTACGCAGACGGAAACAGTTGTTTTCGTCGATGGTGATGATGCCTGCGGCATCCTGCCCACGGTGCTGAAGCACCGACAACGCGTCATAAATCGACTGGTTTACCGGCATAAAACCGGCGATACCGACAATACCGCACATACGTCTTTTCCTCGTTAAGCCACATCTCAGGGCCTATGCCCTGGGCAAGAAACTCGACGAACTTTGCAGATAGTCAAAGAACCATCTGATGATGAAGCTGAATTGTGGGATAAGCTGCGACTTCTGCCAGTCTTCACTTTTCGACAGCCCGGTAAAGGTATCGAGAAAGAACAGAATGGCGGCGACGATCAGTACGCCGCGTAGCGCGCCAAAACAGATCCCCAGTACTCTGTCTGTACCCGACAGGCCAGTCTTCTCGACCAGCGCACCGATCACATAGTTAACGATAGCACCGACAATCAGCGTCGCGATGAACAATACCGCGATGGCTATCCCATTGCGCACCAGTTCGTCTTCAAAGCCCGTGAACCAGACAGACAGGTAAGTGTAGTAATGACTGGCGACAAAGAAAGCACAGCCCCATGTCACCAGCGATAACGCTTCACGAACAAAGCCGCGGATCAGGCTTACCAGACAAGAAAAACCAATCACCGCAATGATGGCGTAATCAATCCAGACCATATGTGTCCCACGATTTTACGCCCTGTCGTCCAGTTCGGGGCGCATTCTAACAGAAAAAGAAAACGTTTGCGTAGGGATTTCCTTCCCGCGCGGAAATAAAAATGGCGCTGAAAAAATATTCAACGCCACGGTTCCGGTTGCCTCTCGTCAGGGCTTTATTTCCCCTCATCCCTGCCCACTTTGCCGTGCAGAGAGGGATGAGAAGTGGCGCTGTTTTTTCTCTTCGGCCTTTAGTTCGGCGTATAGCCCATCACCACACCGCTCAGCCCGGAGAGCTGTTTCAACTCCTCCAGCGATCCTTTCAGCTTATCCCGTGACGCATCCGGCCCCACCAGAATACGGGTGATTTTACCCTGAACCGGCGTCGTCGGCGACGTGTAAACGCGATAACCTGCGCCACGTAATTTACCAACGATTTCATTCACTTTATCCGCATTCTTCAGCGCGCCAAGCTGTACCACATACGCTTTACCGGTTGGCACCGTTTTGTCGTCCTGCGCTTTCGCTGGCGGCGTCGATGTTTCGTTTGCCACAGCGAGTTGCTCGCTGGCTTTATCACGCGTTGCAGGCGGCGCGGTTTGTTGCTGCGCCTGCGGTTTTGGCTGTGGTTTAGGTTTCGGTTGTTCAACCGGCGTGCTGGTGACTTCCGGTTGCGGAGTGCCGTTCGCTGCCAGCCTTGACGCATCCAGCGACGGTGCTTCTGCATCGCCAGCGCGCACCTCTTCCGCCGCGCCTTCCGGCGGCTGCGCCGGAAGTGCCTGCGTCGCAGCCGGCATCATGTCCGGCTCATCACGATCGCCAGGTTTCGGCACCAGCGGGATCGCGGCAAACTCATCCTGATAATGTTTTTTCTGCCCGTCGAGAAGCCCGGGAAGAATAATCACCCCGAGCGCAACCAGCACAATGGTACCCATCAAACGGTTCTGAAACTTACTTGCCACCGGTTCTCCCCGCATCCATCGCTTCCATGACATGTGCCACCGTGTGGAACGATCCACACACCAGAACAGTATCGTTGGCGTCGGCATCGGCCATCGCCGCCTGCCAGGCCTGCGCAACATCCGGCCACGCGCGGCCAGAATTCAGATGCACCAGCAGTTGTTCTGCCGTTGCGCCGCGCGGCCCTTCCAGTGGGGCACAATACCAGCTATCGACCACCGGCTCCAGACAGGCAAGCGTCCCGGCGATGTCTTTGTCATGCAACATACCAATCACCGCCAGTACGCGGCCCTTCTTCGGTAACGTGGCAAGACGGCTGGCAAGGTAACCGGCAGCGTGAGGATTGTGGGCAACATCGAGGATCAGACGCGGCGACTCGCTGACAATCTGGAAACGTCCCGGCAAAATAGCACCAGCGATGCCGTCGCGGATCGCCTGCTCGCTGACCGCCAGCTTACTGGCGCGTAGCGCAGCCAGCGCGGTTGCCGCATTTGGCTGCGGTACCTGCGGCAGCGGCAGATCGGTAAGCTCGCCCTGGGCATCGCGAAAACGCCAGCCCTGCGCGTTAACGTCATAATTCCAGTCAACGCCCCGGCGCAGCAGCAGCGCGCCCTTCTCCTGCGCCACCTCGGATATGCTCTGCGGCATATCCGGTTCGCCGACCACCGCCGGTTTACCACCGCGGAAAACGCCCGCTTTTTCGCGGCCAATGCTTTCACGATCCGGGCCGAGCCAGTCGGTGTGATCCAGCGCAATGCTGGTGACCACAGCGACATCCGCATCCACTATATTAGTGGCATCCAGACGACCGCCCAGCCCCACTTCAAGGATCACCACGTCGAGCTGCGCCTGCTTAAACAACCACAGCGCCGACAAAGTGCCATATTCAAAATAGCTCAGTGAAATCTCGCCACGAACGGCTTCAATCTCCGCAAAAGAGCGGGTATGTTCGCTTTCAGCCAGCTCTCCGCCCTGGATGCGCACGCGTTCGGTATAGCGCACCAGGTGCGGTGAACTGTAGACGCCAACCCGATAGCCCGCCGCCAGCAGAATCGACTCCAGCGTACGGCAAGTGGTGCCTTTGCCATTGGTTCCGGCTACGGTAAAGACAAACGGTGCGGGGCGGAGCACATCAAGGCGTGCCGCCACCTGGCTTACGCGCTCAAGCCCCAAATCGATGGTTTTACTGTGCAGGTTTTCCAGATAAGAAAGCCACGCGGCCAGGGGCGACGTGGCTTGCGGAATGCGTTTAATGTCCATGATGCCCGTTGATAATGTACGGTTTGAAAAACAAAAGGGCAGCGCCTGGTGGCTCTGCCCTTCGGTATTATCAGGCTTCGCCTTCCTGACCGGCCGGTGACGGAGCCACCGTGCCAACATGCGATTCATCCGGATCCGGCGCAGGCAGATTCATCAGCTTCGCCAGAATACGCGCCAGCTTCAGACGCAGTTCCGGACGGCGGATGATCATATCAATCGCGCCTTTTTCGATCAGGAACTCACTGCGCTGGAAGCCCGGCGGCAGTTTCTCACGCACGGTCTGCTCGATAACGCGCGGACCGGCAAAACCGATCAGCGCTTTCGGTTCGGCGATGTTCAGATCGCCCAGCATAGCAAAGCTCGCGGAAACGCCGCCCATGGTCGGGTCGGTCAGCACGGAGATATACGGCAGACCGCGCTCCTGCATTTTCGCCAGCGCCGCAGAGGTTTTCGCCATCTGCATCAGCGACATCAGCGCTTCCTGCATACGTGCGCCACCGGAAGCGGAGAAGCAGATCAGCGGGCAGTTGTCTTCCAGCGCCTGCTCGACGGCACGCACAAAGCGTGCGCCAACGACGGAGCCCATAGAGCCGCCCATAAAGGAGAACTCAAATGCCGCAGCCACAATCGGCATACCGTGCAGCGTGCCTTTCATTACCACCAGCGCGTCTTTCTCGCCGGTCTCTTTCTGGGCTGTCGCCAGACGGTCTTTGTATTTTTTTGAATCGCGGAACTTGAGCACATCTTTCGGCTCAAGCTCGCTACCCAGTTCTACCAGCGAACCTTCATCCAGCAGGCTATGCAGGCGATTACGCGCTGACATCCGCATGTGGTGATCGCATTTCGGGCAGACCTCAAGGTTACGCTCCAGCTCGGCGCGGTATAGCACCTGGCCGCAGCTATCGCATTTTGTCCACACCCCTTCAGGGATACTTGCCTTGCGGGTGGGGGTGATGTTGCTCTTAATTCTTTCAATCCAGCTCATTGATAACCTTTATACATGAACCTGGTAGCCCATAAATGGTGCACATTAAAACATAACAGTTCGCAACTTGGGATAAAAAAGTGGTCGAACCGCCATTGCGCCCTTATTTTATCTGCTTTGCCGCAGCGCGTCGGTGACGAATAATCTCAATCACACCCGGAAGTATAGACACCACGATGATTGCCACAATCAACAGCTTAAGATTTTCCTGAACCATCGGCAGGGTGCCAAAGAAATATCCGGCGTAGGTAAACAGCAGTACCCATAACAGCGCGCCCGCTACGTTGAAAAGAGCGAAGTGGCGATAAGACATATGCCCCATCCCGGCGACAAACGGTGCGAATGTCCGCACAATCGGTACAAAACGCGCCAGAATAATCGTTTTGCCGCCATGCCGTTCATAAAACTGATGGGTTTTATCAAGATAGCTGCGACGGAAAATCTTCGAATCCGGATTACTGAATAATCGATCGCCAAAGAGTCGCCCGATGGTGTAGTTCACCGCGTCACCGGCAATGGCGGCAATAAGCATCAGTACAATCATCAGATGCACGTTCAGATCGTTCGTGCCGAGAGAGGCCAGCGCACCGGCGACAAACAGCAGCGAATCCCCTGGCAGGAAAGGCGTGACCACCAGCCCGGTTTCGCAAAAGAGGATCACAAACAGGATCGCATAAACCCAGATGCCATACTGTGCCACCAGCTCCGCCAGATGCACATCAATATGCAGGATGAAATCAATAAGGAAGCGTATTAAGTCCATATTTACTTATGCCTTTTATGAATTGCGACTAGTCCGCCAGGAACAGCGGGCCCATTGGCGCAACCGGAAGGTCGAAGCGCGCTGGATAATCCACCGCCACCAGATATAACCCTTCCGCTTTCGCCGTTGCTGCCGCCAGCGTGCGATCCTTGACCGCCAGCAACTCTGCTATCCAACTCTCCGGCTGGTTGTGGGCGCCTACTTCCATCAGGCTGCCGACAATATTCCTGACCATATGATGTACAAAGGCATTGGCTTTGATATCAACCACAATGTAATTCCCGTAGCGACTGACGTTGATATGCATCAGATTGCGCCACGGCGTGCGCGACTGGCACTGCACCGCGCGAAACGAGGTAAAATCATTTTCGCCAAGCAGGCACTGCGCGGCGCGATGCATCCGCCCGGCATCCAGCGGCTGGTGATAGTGCGTAACACCGTGGCCTAACACCGCCGGACGTAAACGATGGTTGTAAATAATGTAGCGGTAACGGCGAGCCGTAGCGCTGAAACGAGCATGAAAATCATCGGCAACAGTTTTTACCCAGCGCACCGCGATGTCACCAGGCAAATTCGCATTTACCCCTAACGTCCAGGCGGCATCTTTGCGCAGCGCAGTCGTTTCGAAATGCACTACCTGCCCTGTCGCATGCACACCGGCGTCAGTTCTCCCGGCGCAGAATACATTAATCGGCTCATTGGCGACCTGCGAAAGGGCTTTTTCCAGCTTCTCCTGCACACTGCGCACTTCTTGCTGACGCTGCCAGCCGTAATACTTGCTGCCGTCATACTCAATACCCAGCGCAATTTTGTAGACCGGCGCTTTGACTTCGTCCTGCATCAGTACAGATACTCCTGCACCAGTTTCTCGGCGGTTTTGACCGCCATCAGCGCGCCACCGAAGCGAACGTTATCGGCCACCGACCAGAACTGGATCTGCTCCGGCATGCCGTAATCATTACGGATGCAGCCCACAGAAAGATGAGTCTGACCGGAAGCATCGCCCACCTGGGTAGGAAATTCGTTCCCTTCAGACAGCACAATTTCGTCAAAACGGGCAAAGGCATCGCGCGCTTCTTCGGCAGCCAGCGGACGCAGCGCTTCAAAACTGACCATCTGCGCATGGCCGTAAAATACCGGCGACTGTACGCAATTCGCGGAGATCATCAGACCGTCATCCTGCAAAATTTTGCGCATCTGATCGATAATCACCCGCTCTTCACGCACGCTCCCTTCGCTATCCGGCAGTAGCGGCAGCATGTTGAATGCAAGCTGGCGGCCAAAATAGTCATCCTCATCAATCGGGATGCCGTTCAGAAGCTTGGCGCTCTGCCCTGCCAACGCATCGACCGCCTGTTTGCCGCTGCGTGAAACAGACAGCATGCAGGTGACGGCTACGCGTGAAAAACCGCCCTCGTCGATCAGCGGTTTAATACTGGCCAGCAGCTGGCTGGTCAGGCTGTCTGGCACGGCAATAATATTGCGGTTGCGGTAATCCGCGAGCACAAACGGGTTAACGTCCGGCATGACCAGCGGCACATCCGGCTCCAGCGCAAACAGACCGCTGGTATCGATCACCAGGCAACCGGCGTTGGTGGCCTCTTCAATCCAGGTCGCAGATGCCTGCGCACCAGCGACGAAAAACGCCAGTTGCGCCTGCGTCCAGTCAAAACTGGCAACGTCTTCAACGCGCACGGTTTTACCCGCGAAACGCAGGTTTTCGCCCGCGCTCTCTTCTCTGGCCAGAGCATAAAGTTCGCCTACCGGGAACTGACGTTCCGCCAGCGTTTCGAGCAAAGCTTCTCCGACAGCGCCAGTTGCGCCAAGAACGGCAATATTCCAGCCTTCAGACATGATGATTTACTCCAGGAAATAAAGCGTCCCTGCGGCATTTTTCCGCAGGGAGCATTAAGAAGACATTAACGGGCCGGGGTGTACGTGGCGTTAAAACCCAGTTGCTGCAACAGTGCGGCGGCACTGGCATCATCGCACTGCACATACAGTGATGACCATTCGCGACGCTCAAGATAGTTTTTACGTAACTTATCAAATTCACCCGGCGTGCCTGCCACTTTTCGCAGCAACGCATCGTCACGGCGCACATCATACACCAAATGAACCAACCTTTTTAGCGTTGACTGATCGAGAGGACCGTGCAGCGTTATGCGGCCAAATTCCGCTGCAGGCAGCAGCGTATCGAGCGCTATTTGTGTACGCTTACCGATAAATTCACTATAAGCTTCAAACACTTGCGTTGTTCCGCGCGCTTTACCTTCAAGGGTGTACCCGGCGATATGCGCGGTGCCAATGTCAACGCGTTGCAGCAGCTCCACGTTGAGATCAGGTTCCGGCTCCCAGACGTCCAGCACCACATGCAGCGCCTGTCCCGCCTGCAAACGCTGCAGCAGCGCCGCATTATCCACCACCGGGCCACGGCAGGCATTAATCAGAATAGTGCCAGGCTTCAGACGCGCCAGCAGAACATCATCCGCCAGATGCAGCGTCTTATACGGGCCATCTTTAAACAGCGGCGTATGGAAGGTCAGCACATCCGCTTCACGTACCAGCTCATCAAGCGAGCGGAAATCACCGTCATCGCCACGATCGGCGCGCGGCGGATCGCATAGCAGCGTGCGGATCCCCAGCGCTTCGAGGCGCTTCTGTAAGCGTCCGCCCACATTGCCCACACCGACAATCCCGACCGTACGATCTTTGAGAGCAAAGCCTTCGCGCTCCGCCAGCATCAACAGTGAAGAGAAAACATACTCCACAACCGCAATGGCGTTGCAGCCTGGCGCTGCGGAAAAGCCAATCCCCGCTTGCTGCAAATACCCTTCATCAACATGGTCAGTTCCCGCGGTTGCCGTACCGACAAATTTGATCCCCGTCCCCTGTAATAATGCCTCGTTGACTTTCGTCACGGAGCGCACCATTAACGCATCAGCATCGGCCAGTTCCGCAAGCGGGATTGGACGACCGGGAACCGCTTTCACTTCACCCAGACGGCTAAAAAGATCGCGGGCATAAGGCATATTTTCATCAACAAGGATTTTCACGCTACAGTACCTGTTTGAGAACGGGAGTTGAGCGCGCAAGTGTGCCATAATCTCGCCGCCAGGCATACCTGCAATGCCGACCACCGCCATGCGAGAGTAAGAGGAAATCCATGATGCAACCCATTCAGGGGACGCCCGCGCGCCCTCCCGGGCAAGAGCCGACACAAGCCGCGAATAATGCTGGCGAACAGCCCTTATCCACCCTGCAACGTACCGTGCTGGAGCGACTGGTTATTCGCTTGATCGCGTTAACGCAGCAGCAAAGCGCGGAAGTATGGGCTGGCATGAAACACGATTTAGGGCTGAAGAATGACGCCCCGCTGCTCTCGCGTCACTTTCCGGCTGCTGAGCAGAACCTCAACCAGCGCGTGGAAACTGCAACGCAGAACCACACTAACCGCCAGGTGGTTTCACAACTGACGGAACTGTTAAGCCAGGGAAATAATCGCCAGGCGGTGAGTGATTTTATTCGTCAGCAGTTTGGTCAGACGGCGCTCAGCCAGTTGACGCCTCAGCAGTTAAAAACCGTGCTGACCATGTTGCAGAATAACCAGATTACCATTCCGCAGCCGCAGCAACGCCCGGCCACCGAGCGTCTGCTGCTGCCTGCCGAGCACAACTCGCTGAATCAGGCGGTCACGAAACTGGCGGCAGCAACAGGCGAATCCGGTAAATTGATCTGGCAGTCGATGATGGAGCTTTCCGGCGTCAAAACCGGTGAGCTGATCCCGGCGAAACATTTCGCGCCGCTGATGACATGGCTACAGGCGCGCCAGACGTTAAGCACGCACAGCGCGCCCACGCTGCACACTATCCAGACCGCCCTGAAACAGCCGCTGGATGATATGGAAATGCGCACGATTACCGAGTACGCCCAGCAGACATGGCAGGCCACGCCGCAGACGATCCTGACGACGGCGCAGGTTCAGGACATTCTTAATCATGTCTTTTTACGCCGCACAGAACGTGCGACGGGCACCTTTGAGGTTCGCGATATTCAGCCCATTTACAGCCCGTTTGTCGCACCCATTGTCGAAACAATAAAATCGATTTCCACGCGACCGGGATTCTTTTTTATCGCCCTGCTTATCGCATTAGCGCTTTTCTGGCTGGTGAGTTAAAAAATTCCCCTCCGTCTGGAGGGGAATTTATCGTCAAATATTCTCGCCGTTGTGTTTGATAACGTCCTGATACCACCAGAACGATTTTTTACGGCTGCGCGCCAGCGTGCCGTTACCCTCGTTATCTTTATCAACGTAGATTAAGCCGTAGCGTTTTTTCATTTCGCCAGTGCCCGCAGAGACCAGATCAATACATCCCCACGGGGTATAACCCATTAAATCGACGCCATCTTCCACCACCGCTTTTTTCATTTCGCGGATATGGTTGTGCATATATTCAATGCGGTACTGATCGTTCACTACGCCGTCGCTTTCGGGCTGATCAATAGCACCAAAACCGTTTTCCACAACAAACAGCGGCAACTGGTAGAGATCGTAGAAATAGTTCAGAGAGTAACGCAGGCCAACCGGATCAATTTGCCAGCCCCAGTCGGAAGCTTTCACGTACGGGTTTTTCACCAGGCTTTTCGTCTCGTCGTAATCGAGGTGTGGGTTGTTTTCCTGCGCTTTTGTGACAAACGACATGTAATAACTGAAGCCAATATAGTCAACGCGTCCGCGCGTCAGGATCTGCAAATCCTCTTCGGTGATATCGAGTTTGAACTGGCGACGAGCAAAATAATTGAGCAGGTGCTGCGGGTAATAACCGCGTACGTGAACATCGGTAAACCAGTAGCGCCGGTGCATCGCAGCAACCGACATCATCATATCGTCCGGCGCGCAGGTGAGCGGATAAATCGGGCACATGGCGATCATGCAGCCGATTTTAAAATCCGGGTTAATTTTATGCCCGGCTTCCACCGCCAGCGCGCTGGCCACTAATTCATAGTGGGCGGCCTGATACATGATCACTTCGCGATCTTCACCTGCTTTATATTTCACGCCAGAGTTGGTGAAGGGCGCAAAATCTTCGTGATAGTTGGCCTGATTATTAATTTCGTTGAAGGTCATCCAGTATTTCACCTTGCTGCGATAGCGGGTGAAAACGGCATTGGCAAAACGGACAAAAAAGTCGATCAGTTTGCGATTACGCCAGCCGCCATATTCGGTGACCAGGTGATAAGGCATTTCGAAATGGGAAAGGGTAATAACGGGTTCAATATTGTATTTCAGGCATTCATCAAAAAGATCATCGTAGAATTGTAACCCGGCTTCATTCGGCTCCAGTTCATCACCCTGAGGAAAAATACGCGTCCAGGCAATGGAGGTGCGAAAACATTTAAACCCCATTTCGGCAAACAGCTTAATATCGTCTTTATAGCGGTGATAAAAATCGATGGCTTCATGGTTAGGGTAATTTTTACCCGGCAGTACGCCGTCGGTAATTTCACGCGGTACACCATGCGCCCCTGCGGTCATGACATCAGCAACGCTGATCCCCTTGCCTCCTTCCTGCCAGCCGCCTTCCAGTTGATGCGCAGCCACCGCGCCACCCCATAAGAAATCCGCTTTAAACCCAGCCATTGTTTTCTCCTTTCGCGTAATGATGGCAAAAGAATAAACAAGCCCGCAGTGAGATGACATCACCACGGGCTCATTCTGTGAAACCGGTTGCAAAGAGTTTTATCGGGCGATCATTTCCGCGCGCGGAAGGCCACCAGGGTGATCACAATACCGGTAATGGCAGCAATTGCTCCCGCGAGGAAAACCGACGGGTATCCCGCAGACGTTGCCAACAGCCCGGTTAACGGGCCGCTAAACGCGTAGGAGATATCCTGAAATGCCGCATAGCCGCCAAGCGCCGTACCTCGCACCTGCGGCGGCGCGCGCTTGACGACTTCAACACCCAAAGCCGGGAAGATAAGCGAGCAACCGCTGCCGGTCAGAGCCGCGCCCAGCAGCGCCATCCACGCGCCATGCGCCTGCCATAACAGCAGCAGCCCAACGGTTTCGATTACCAGCGAAGCAATCGCCACCCTCACGCCACCAAAACGGTCCGGCATCCAGCCGAACAAAATGCGCATCAGCACAAATGCGCCGCCGAAAGCCGTCAGGGTAAAACCCGCCATTGACCAGCCCTGGCTGGCAAAGTAAAGCGAAACAAAGGTGCCGATCACCGCAAAGCCAACGCCCTGAAGCGCCAGCCCCAGCCCCGGTTGCCAGATAAGTCCGACCACGCTCCACAGTGCAGGACGATCGCCCGGATGCGCTGGCGTTTTGCGCACGCCACCGTTAAATGCGAAGGCCAGTAGCGGCAATACCATGGTGATCGCTGCCAGGGCAGCAAAACCAAAGTGGCTGTGAACCAGCAACCCAAGCGGCGCGCCAGCAGCCAGCGCACCGTAAATCGCCATTCCGTTCCATGACATCACTTTGCCGGAACGCGCGGGACCAACCAGCCCCATTCCCCAAGTGAGCGTGCCGGTAAGAAGCTGGCTTTCACCGAAACCGAGGATCAGGCGCCCCAGAATCAACAGCGCAAATTTGGCAGCGGGCGCAGCCGGCAACAGCGCCGCCAGCAGCCACGCTGCTCCGGCCAGAGCACAGGCGATCATGCCCTGTATCACCGAACGTTTCGCGCCATATTGATCGGCAAGACGGCCGGCATAGCCGCGTGTTAAGACGGTGGCCAGAAACTGAATACCAACGGCAATTCCCACCATGGTATTGCCGTAACCCAACTCATTGTGTACAAACAGCGGGATCACCGGTAGCGGCAGGCCAACGGTCAGGTAGGTCAGAAATACCGCAAAGGCGATACGAAACAGCGACATATTCGCTGATGAGGTTTTAACAGATTGAACGTCTACAGACATGCATTACTCCATAACACAGAGTAAGGCGGGATTTGGAAGTACCACGCCCCCTCCACCTGAGTACCAGGATTAAGGTGCGTTGGTTAACGTTAAACGCTTACGCATTATCGTGTTGATAATGTTGCGCCGGGGAGTTTGCCTGCCGCAACGGCAGCTTGTCAATGCATAAAAAAAGAGAGCCAGTGGCTCTCTTTTTCTGCTTACAGACAAACTTATTTCAGTTTGCGCATCACCAGCGTGGCGTTAGTCCCGCCAAAACCGAAGCTGTTGGACATGACCGTCGTCAGCGCGGCTTCCATCGGTTTTGTCACGATGTTCAGACCAGCAGCCTGCTCGTCCAGCTCTTCCACGTTGATGCTCGGCGCGATAAAGCCGTGTTCCAGCATCAGCAGCGAGTAGATCGCTTCCTGTACGCCTGCAGCGCCCAGAGAGTGACCGGTCATCGCTTTGGTTGCAGAGATAGCCGGGCTGTTGTTTCCGAACACTTCGCGGATGGCACCCAGCTCTTTCACGTCGCCAACCGGCGTGGAAGTACCGTGGGAGTTCAGGTAGTCGATCGGTGTATCAATGTCTTGCATTGCCATCTTCATGCAACGCACTGCGCCTTCGCCTGACGGCGCTACCATATCCGCACCATCAGAAGTCGCGCCGTAGCCAACGATCTCTGCGTAGATGTGCGCGCCACGCGCCAGTGCATGTTCCAGCTCTTCAACAACAACCATGCCGCCGCCGCCCGCGATAACGAAACCGTCACGGTGTTTGTCATAGGTACGGGAAGCTTTTTCTGGCGTTTCGTTGTATTTGGTGGACAGCGCGCCCATCGCGTCAAATTCGCAGGCCATTTCCCAGCACAGCTCTTCGCCGCCGCCAGCAAAAACGATGTCCTGTTTACCCAGTTGAATCTGTTCTACCGCGTTACCGATGCAGTGCGCGGAAGTGGCGCAAGCAGAACTGATAGAGTAGTTAACACCGTGGATTTTAAATGGTGTTGCGAGGCAAGCGGACACCGCAGACGCCATCGCTTTGGTCACCACATAAGGACCCACAGCTTTCAGACCACGCGGGCTACGCATCGCATCAGCGCCGAAAACCTGAGATTTAGAAGAGCCGCCAGAACCTGCAATCAGGCCCACGCGCGGATTGTTCTGATAAACCTCGTCTTTCAGGCCAGCATCTTCGATCGCCTGCTGCATGGAAAGATAGGAATAGATAGAGGCATCGTTCATGAAACGAACCACTTTACGGTCGATCAAACCAGTGGTGTCCAGTTTAACGTTACCCCACACGTGGCTGCGCATGCCGGAATCTTTAAATTCCTGAGAGAATGTGATCCCTGAGCGTCCTTCACGCAGAGATGCCAGGACTTCCTGCTGGTTATTACCAATGCTGGAAACGATGCCCAGGCCAGTAATCACTGCACGTTTCATTCAATACCCCTAAGTCGCACTAATTAAGTTTCGTGTCGCAAGATAGCGTACACTTGTACGCCGAACAAGTCCGATCAGACATTTTCGGCGGAAATTTGCGCCTTTCTTTGTCCCTCGTTAAGATCGGGACACTGCCTGATGGACGAGTAACTTACGTGAAACAAACCGCTATACAATCCGCCAACCTCGAATTCAACGCTGAAGGTACACCTGTTTCCCGAGATTTCGACGACGTCTACTTCTCTAATGATAATGGACTGGAAGAGACGCGTTATGTTTTTCTCGGCGGCAACCAACTGGAACAGCGTTTCCCTGACCACCCGCGCCCGCTGTTTGTGGTCGCGGAGAGCGGGTTTGGCACCGGTCTGAATTTCCTCACGCTGTGGCAGGCATTCGCGGCTTTTCGCGCAGCCAACCCTGACGCTACCCTGGAAAGGTTACATTTCATCAGTTTTGAAAAATTTCCTCTCACCCAGGACGATCTGCGCAAAGCCCACGCGCACTGGCTGGAACTGGCACCATGGGCGGAACAGTTACAGGCGCAGTGGCCGTTGCCCTTTGGCGGTTGCCACCGACTGCTGCTCGATGAAGGTCGTGTGACGCTGGATTTATGGTTTGGCGATATCAATCAACTCACCGATACGCTCGATGATTCATTAAACCAGCGCGTCGACGCCTGGTTCCTGGATGGTTTTGCACCGGCGAAAAACCCGGATATGTGGACGCCAAACCTGTTTGCCGCGATGGCTCGCCTGGCAAGACCGGGCGGCACGCTGGCGACTTTTACCTCGGCAGGTTTTGTCCGTCGGGGTTTGCAGGAAGCGGGCTTTACCATGCGCAAAAGCAAAGGTTTTGGCCGCAAACGTGAAATGCTGACCGGCGTAATGGAAAACACCGTTGCGCCTGCGCCGCGTACGCCGTGGTTTGCCCGCAGTGGCACAGAGGCGCGCGATGTGGCGCTGATTGGCGGCGGTGTCGCCAGCGCGCTGTTATCGCTGGCCTTGCTGCGACGCGGCTGGCAGGTGACACTTTACTGCGCCGACGACGCACCCGCCGAAGGCGCATCCGGCAACCGCCAGGGGGCGCTTTATCCGCTGCTCAGCGCTCACGATCCAGCTCTGGCCCGCTTCTTCCCCGCGGCGTTTACCTTTGCCCGCCGTCTGTACGATGCGTTACCCGTGACGTTTGATCATCAGTGGTGCGGCGTCACACAGCTTGGCTGGGATGAAAAAAGCCAACAAAAAATCGCGCAAATGTTGACGCTTGATCTGCCGCCGGAGATTGCCTGTGCGGTTGATGCCCAGGCGGTGAAAGCCGAAACCGGCGTGGAAACGGAATGCGGCGGCGTGCATTACCCGCTCGGCGGCTGGCTCTGCCCGGCGCAGTTAACGGCCGCCGCGATTAAGCTGGCTTGCGAGCAAGGCCTGCAAGTGCATTATGGACATGATGTTGAACGCATGAGCCGTGAAGATCAGCGCTGGCAACTTCATTTCCGCCGTGGCGACAAGCAAGCGCACGCAGCAGTAGTGCTGGCCAACGGGCATCGCATTCATCATTTCCCGCAAACGGAGAAACTGCCCGTCTATCCTGTTGCCGGTCAGGTCAGCCATATTCCGACCAGCAATATGCTCTCTGCGCTTCGCCAGGTGCTGTGCTATGACGGCTATCTGACGCCGCAGAACCCGCATAACCAGCAGCACTGCATTGGAGCCAGCTATCATCGCGGGCAGCAGGAGGCAGATTACAGCGCGGCGGATCAGCAACAGAATCGCCAGCGGCTTATCGACTGTTTCCCGCATGCGGCCTGGGCAAAAGAGGTGGATGTCAGCGCTGGAGATGCGCGCTGCGGCGTACGCTGCGCAACGCGGGATCACCTGCCGATGGTCGGAAATGTTGCCGACTTTGACGCCACGCTGGCAGCTTACGCCCAACTGGCAGAACGGCCGGAAGAAGCGGTCAGCGCACCGGTCTACGAAGGTTTATTTATGCTTGGCGCACTCGGTTCGCGCGGTTTGTGCAGCGCACCGCTGGCGGCAGAGATTCTGGCTTCGCAGATGAGTGACGAGCCGATTCCGCTGGATGGCGAAACGCTGGCAGCCCTCAATCCGAATCGTTTGTGGGTCAGGAAGTTATTGAAAGGCAGAGCGGTGAAGTGAAGGTGGGTACATTTGCCGGATGGCGGCGTTGTTTTATCCGGCCTACCAACCCGTAGGCCCGGATACTGGCCGGATAAGCGTCAGCATTACCCGGCAAAACGCCCCTTAATGCGACTTCGCCTGCTGATAGAGGTTTTCCCACATGCCCATCACCAGCGCCTGATCGCGCGGTGACAGTTCCCCGGCCTGAATGGCGGTTTCCACGCTACCGGTGACTTTCTGGTACAGATTTTCCGGCAAATGGTTATCCTCGCCTTCCAGTTCAGCCACCGCCAGCGTCAGGTGGCCGCGCAGATAACCGCCCGCAAACAACTCATCATCACTGGCGTGATCCACCATATTATCGATTAACGCCAGAATGCGTGATTCAAACTCCGCGATCATCTCTCTTCCTCTTTTGACAACATGGCTTCAAAGATCTTCCGGCCATGGGAACTGTTCTGCCGCTAAAGGCGGCGTTTGATAATAATCCTGTAATGCCTTGATAAAACGCGCCGGGCGCGGGGGAATACCCTGCTCCAGATACGCCATGACCTGCGCATGAACGCGGCGCTGGAACACGATACGATCCGGCTCGACATCGCCTTCCAGGTTGTCGCAACTGACATTAAACGGGAAACCCGCCGCCACGCAGAACAACCAGTCAAACGCCTGCGGTTTTACCTCAACATCCTCGAACTGCCCCTGCGTCGCCGCATCGCGGCCGTCAGGGCAATACCAGTAGCCAAAATCCACCTGCTTACGACGCTCGGCACCGGCGATACACCAGTGCGAAATTTCATGTAACGCGCTGGCATAAAAACCGTGAGCAAAAACAATGCGGTTATACGGCGCGTCCGCATCAGCAGGAAGATAGATCGGTTCGTCGTCGCCTTTAATCAGACGGGTATTAAAATCGTCGGCAAAGCAGCCATCAAAAATATCAATCAATTGTTGGTAGTGATGTGTCATACGTTCACCCCCAGAAAATGGAGGATCTCCTGGCCGTGACTGTCATAAAGAAGTTTTGCACTCATCACCGCCGAGACAATCACAATCATCGGACGAATGAGTTTTTGCCCTTTGCTGAGCACCAGACGTGAGCCCATCCGCGCGCCGAGAAACTGCCCGGCCAGCATGACGAAACCCGTGCCCCACATAACTTTGCCGCCAATAATAAACAGCAGCAGACCGCCGATATTTGAGGTGGCATTCAGCACTTTGGCGTGCGCGGTGGATTTCGCCAGGTTGAACCCTGCGAGCGTCACAAAAGCCAGCGCGTAAAATGAACCGGCGCCGGGGCCGAAGAAACCGTCGTAAAAACCGACACAGCCGCCGGACACCAACGCAAACGGCAGCCCGTACAAACGACGCTGACGATCGTCCTCACCCAGCTTCGGCATCAACAGAAAGTAGAGACCGATACAGATCACCAGAATCGGCAGGATTTGGCGCAGCACATCTGATTGCACATGCTGCACCAGCAGCGCGCCGGTGGTTGAGCCGATAAAGGTCATCAGAATATTGAGTTTCTGATCGGCAAGGTTCACCACTTTGCGGCGAACAAAGTACAGCGACGCAGAAATCGAACCGCCACAGGACTGCAACTTATTCGTTGCCAGCGCCTCGGCTGGCGTCATGCCTGCCGCCAGTAACGCAGGCACCGTTAACAGGCCGCCACCGCCCGCCAGAGAGTCAATAAAACCGGCCAGCAGCGCGACAAAAAAAAGCACCACCAGCAGTAATGGCGATACCATAAACAGTTGTTGAAAGAGTTCCATCAGAGTGCGTGTTCATCCAGTAAAGCCTGACAAGACGGCGGCAATGGCGGCGGCGTCTTTTTCTCAGGGATGGTGCTGCCAGGTTTCGCCGGTTCAAACCAGCTTTGCAGTTCTGCGCCGCAACCGTCGCCAGGCGGCGGCAGAGGTTGATCCTGGCACTCCAGGCTATCGGCCGGGCAGCGCAAACGCACGTGCATATGGGCGCGATGCTGGAACCACGGACGCACTTTACGCAGCCAGTCGCGATCGGTTCCGGCATCGAGGCAAAGTTGCTGTTTGATCGCCGGGTTAACGAAAATGCGCGTCACGTCGTTATCTTGTGCCGCCAGCTTGATCATGCTACTGATTTCCGGCTTCCACAGCGCGGGCACGACCTGCTTACCATCGCTGGAGACGAGATCCAGCGCCTGTGGTTTCAGCAACTGCGCGGCGCTCCAGCGCGTTTTCGGCAGTTGCAGGAAGATATCAACATCCAGCCCGGATTGATGGCTGGCGTGGCCGCCGTTGAAACGCCCACCTGCCGGCATCCCCATGTCGCCCACCAGCACCGTGCCCAGCCCCAGATTGCGCACCTGATTGCTCAGACGCTGGATAAACAGCACCAGATCGGGATGACCAAAGTAGCGCCGCTGGTCAGTGCGCATCACCTGATAGTTGTCCGATTGCAGCGGCAGCGCATATGCGCCAACGATACAGCCATTGGCGAACGCGCCAATGGATTGCGGGCTACCGGCGACCGGATGCGTCAGTTTTTGCCACGGTGTCGCCGCCGTCGCGGCGGCGCACACCAGCAGAGTAAACAGCGCAATTGCCGTTTTTTTCATTGTTTACCAGCGTGGAATATCAGTGGTGACATCAGCGTTTTGCGCACGCTGACGCAGGAAGTGATCCATCAGCACGATCGCCAGCATCGCTTCAGCGATCGGCACGGCGCGAATACCCACGCACGGATCGTGACGGCCTTTGGTTACCATCTCCACTTCTTCGCCAAAACGATTAATCGTGCGACCCGGTACGGTAATGCTCGAGGTGGGTTTCAGCGCGATATTGGCAATAATTTGCTGCCCGCTGCTGATGCCGCCAAGAATGCCACCCGCGTGGTTGCTCTTGAAACCCTGCTGCGTGATTTCGTCGCGGTTTTCACTGCCGCGCAGCTTCACGACTTCAAAGCCGTCGCCAATTTCCACGCCTTTCACCGCGTTGATGCTCATCAGCGCGTGCGCGATATCAGCATCCAGACGGTCAAACACTGGCTCGCCAAAACCAGCCGGAACGCCATCGGCCACCACGGTCACTTTCGCGCCGATGGAGTCGCCCTCTTTTTTCAGGCCGCGCATCAGTTCGTCCAGCGCCTCGATTTTGTCCGGATCCGGACAGAAAAACGGGTTCTGTTCAACCTGCGTCCAGTCGTTGATCTCCAGCGGGATCTCGCCCATTTGAGTCAGACAGCCGCGAATAATAATGCCGAATTTCTGCGCCAGATATTTCTTGGCGATAGCGCCAGCGGCCACGCGCATGGCGGTTTCGCGCGCAGAGGAACGACCGCCGCCGCGATAGTCACGCAGACCGTATTTTTGTTCGTAGGTGTAATCCGCATGGCCCGGGCGGAACAGATCTTTAATCGCGCCATAATCCTGCGAGCGCTGATCGGTGTTTTCGATCAGCAGACCAATGCTGGTACCGGTGGTAACGCCTTCAAAGACGCCGGACAGAATCTTCACCTGATCCGCTTCGCGACGCTGGGTGGTATAGCGCGATGTTCCCGGACGTCGTCTGTCGAGATCGTGTTGTAAATCGGCTTCGGTCAGCGGAATACCCGGAGGTACGCCGTCAACGATGCAACCCAGCGCCAGGCCGTGCGATTCGCCAAACGTGGTTACGCGGAAAAGTTGTCCAATTGTGTTACCTGCCATCACGGCTCCGTTGTCGTTGTTGGTGTTGAGCGTCGTTTTAATCTTTATAGATGCTGAAGTGTTCGCGAGCGGCAATCAGCTGCGCTTTGGTCAGCATAAAGACGCCGTCCCCGCCGTTATCAAACTCCAGCCAGGTGAACGGGACGTCCGGATATTGTTCCATCAGATGTACCATGCTGTTGCCGACTTCACAAATCAGGATGCCGTGATCAGCAAGGTAATCCGGGGCGCAGGCCAGAATGCGGCGAGTCAGTTTCAGGCCGTCGCTGCCTGATGCCAGGCCCAGTTCCGGCTCGTGACGGTATTCCGACGGCAGATCGGACATATCTTCTTCATCAACGTACGGCGGGTTGGTGACAATCAGGTCGTACTGCACTTTCGGCAGATCGCGGAACAGGTCGGAACGGATCGGCGTAACGTGGTGAATCAGGCCGTGCTCTTCAATATTGTGTTCGGTTACCGCCAGCGCATCCGCGGAGATATCGACCGCATCCACTTCGGCTTCCGGGAAGGCGTACGCCGTCGCAATAGCGATACAGCCGCTGCCGGTACACATATCCAGAATATGTTGCGGCTGTTGATCAATCAGCCCGGCAAAGCGGTTGTTGATCAGCTCACCAATAGGAGAACGCGGCACCAGCACGCGCTCATCGACATAAAATTCGTGGCCGCAGAACCACGCTTTGTTGGTCAGGTAAGCGACCGGAATACGCTCGTTAACGCGACGGATCACGCGCTCAACAATGCGGTGACGCTCGCTGGAAGTCAGGCGCGCGGTGCGCATATCTTCCGGGATGTCGAGCGGCAGATAGAGCGTCGGCAGCACCAGTTGCACCGCTTCGTCCCACGGGTTATCCGTGCCGTGACCGTACCAGATATTCGCGGCGCTAAAGCGGCTGACCGCCCAACGCAGCATGTCCTGAATGGTGTGCAGCTCATTCACTGCTTCATCGACAAAAATTTTATCCATAGTATCCCCCAGGCACATGCTCGCATTAAATTCGGCGGCTAGTTTGCCATGAAGACGGCGATAAATCAGCACCTCACGCGCCAGCCGGAGGGAAAAATGCATTTTGCTTCACCGGAGCCGCAGTGAGTCGGGTAAACTGAGGAAAAGAAAAGATGAGACGCACAGATGAAAAAGAAACCATCGCTTAGCGAGGAGGAACAGGCGTTGTTCCGGCAACTGATGACCGGTACGCGCCAGCTTAAGCAGGATACCGTGGTACATCGCCCAGCGCGGAAAAAAATCAGCGAAGTGCCGGTGAAACGATTGTTACAGGAGCAAGCCGATAACAGTCACTACTTTTCCGACGAGTTTCAGCCGCTGCTCAATACCGAAGGTCCGGTCAAATATGTGCGTGAAGATGTCAGCCATTTTGAGCTGAAAAAGATCCGCCGGGGCGATTACTCGCCAGAGTTGTTTCTCGATCTGCACGGTTTAACACAGCAGCAGGCGAAACAAGAACTGGGCGCGCTGATCGCCGCCTGTCGCCGTGAACATGTGTTTTGCGCCTGCGTGATGCACGGCCACGGTAAACACATTCTGAAACAACAGACACCGCTGTGGCTGGCGCAGCACCCGCATGTGATGGCGTTTCACCAGGCACCGAAAGAGTATGGCGGCGACGCCGCAATTCTGGTGCTGATTGAAGTGGAAGAGTGGCAGCCGCCGGAGCTGCCCTGATGCCAGAAACGCCAAGAGCCGCATAAAGCGGCTCTTCGTTTTTTCAGGGTCCGGCGAATTCAGATGGCTTTACGCATCTTCAGGTTGCAGGGACTCATTTGCCAGTCGAAAACCCCTTTACCGTTTTCACCCAGCGTAACGCAGGCGATGGCGGAAGTGGTAAACATCGGCGGTGCTTCACCCGGGCAGAGCTCGGACACCAGGTAACCGACCAGCGGCAGGTGAGAGATCACCAGCACAGAGGAGGTACCTTCATTCGCCAGCGCCTGCAAATAGGCACTGACAAGGCCGATATCGCCGCAAGGCGTCAGTTCCGGCAGGACCTCCACGTTGTCAGGCAGGTTCATACACTCCCCTACCTTTTCCAGCGTCTGTTCAGCACGTAAAAAAGGGCTGATCAGAACACGTTCAATATCCACTTTTTGGCCTTTCAACCATGTTGCCATTTGACGGGATTCGTCACAGCCACAAGGGGTTAAGGGACGAACCGAGTCACTGGCTGCATCGAGGGCAGCGTCGCCGTGACGCATGATAAAAACTTGCATATTGCACCGCTTTTGTTAACCAGAATCATCAATACCTTCACTGCGAAATCATTTCGCGACGACGGAAAAGTATCGATGGCCGGGCATTGTGCCTGATCCATTCCATGAATGAAACGCTGTTTTTTACCTCAATGGTGTAAGTATAGTCAATCACTGTTTACAAAATAACCGCGAACGCCATGAGGAATAACAGAATTAAATTTTTAGACCTTAATTCACATCTTCAGTTTCTTTTTCCAACCAAAAAATTACCCCCTGCTCCGCCATACGTAACAGCGGTTCACAAGGCGCAAAACGCGTGCCGTATTGCGCTTCCAGCCGCTGCAACCTCGCCACGATATCGCCCGCACCTGATGTCGCTATATAGTGGAACGGCCCGCCTAAAAACGGCGGAAAACCGATGCCGAATACGGCGCCAATATCGCCGTCTCGCGCGCTGCGAATCACTTGCTCATCAAAGCAACGCACCGCCTCGTTCAGCATCAGCAGCACACAGCGTTCCGCCATCTGCTCTGCCGATAATCGCCCGCCGCCGGAAACACCAATCAGGGGATAAATCGCCGGATCGGGTTGTTTTTTGCTTTTACGCCCTTTCACAGGGTAAAGATAGAAACCACGACCATTTTTTCGCCCTTTGCGATCGTCGTTCAGAATTGCGCTGACAATACTTGCAGGGGCGCTAAACCGTTCACCATAAGCGCTTTCCAGCACCGGGATAATTTTTGTACCGGTATCGATGCCCACTTCATCCAGTAACTGGATCGGCCCGACCGGGAAGCCAAATTTCACCAGCGCGCGATCAATATCGTCGATGCGCTCGCCTTCACTCAGCAGCCGGATGGCCTCATTAATATAGGGAGCAAGAATGCGGTTCACGTAAAATCCGGCTTTATCCGCCACCACAATCGGCGTTTTGCCCTGTTTTTTCGCCAGTTTTACCGTGGTAGCGATGGTCTGCTCATCCGTTCCGGCGTGTGGGATCACCTCCACCAGCGGCATTTTTTCCACCGGGCTGAAAAAATGTAATCCGATAACCTTTTCTGGTCGCGCGGCCTGGGCCGCAATATCGCCGATCGGTAAAGAAGAGGTATTGGAGGCAAAAATAGTATGAGCAGAACAATGGGCTTCCACTTCAGCCACCATTTTCTGTTTCAAAGCGAGATCTTCAAACACCGCCTCAATGACCAGGTCACGCTGAGCAAAGCCGCTAAAATCCAGGGTGCCGGATATTTTCGCCAACTGCTTATCGCGCTCGCCCGCTTTCAGGTAGCGACGACGCACTTTTTTATCCAGCTCTTCCCAACTGTATTTCAGCGCGTGGTTGATCCCTTTCGCATTAATATCTTTTATGCGAACTGGCAATCCTGCTTTGCTTGCCGTGACGAAAGCGATCCCGCCGCCCATTAATCCGCCGCCCAGCACGCCGATCGTATTCAACGAACCAGCCTGCACCTCGCTGCCCGGATCTTTTTTAACGCCGGTACTGGCGAAGAACAGGTGGCGTAACGCCTGCGATTGCGGCGTCATCGCCAGTTGGCCAAATGCGCGCGCTTCCGCATCGTAACCGCTACTGCGCCCCTGCGTCAGCCCGGTTTCAATGACCGATAAAATGCGCGTAGCCGCAGGATAATTCCCCTGGGTTTTTTGTTCGGTTTTCTTACTCACCATACGGAACAGCAACGCGCGGCCAAGCGGCCCGGCGAGAACCCGTTCACGAACCGGCAGGTGACGACCGGTCGGCCGCCCCTGTTTGGCCAGATCAACAGCGGCCTCGAGTAGAATTGAATGCGGTACGACCTCATCCACCAGCCCGACTTTTAATGCCTGGCGCGGACGAAGCTGTTTTCCGGTGAGGATCATTTCCAGCGCCGTACTGACGCCAATCAGACGCGGCAATCGCTGTGTCCCGCCGGAACCGGGCAGCAGCCCTAACTGAACTTCCGGCAATCCCAGCATCGTTTTCCCGTCGTCGGTACAAATCCGGCGATGGCACGCCAGCGCCAGTTCCAGCCCGCCGCCCAGGCAAGCGCCATGAATTGCGGCAACCACCGGAATCGACAGCGCATGGATCTCCGCCATCACTTGCTGCCCCTGACGGGCCAGATCCTCGGCCTCTTTTGCCGTCTGGCAACGGGCGATCATATTGATATCCGCGCCAGCGATAAAATTGTCTGACTTGGCCGAGATAAACACCACGCCACGCAGCGCCTTGTTGTCGCGGATCTGTTTCAGCATGGCGCGCACTTCACCGGCAAACTCCGCTTTCAGGGTGTTCATTTTTTCATTCGGTACATCAATGGTAACGACCGCAATATTGTCGGGACGCACATTAAGCGTAAATGCGGACATCATTGTCATTATTCAGCCTCCAGAACCATTGCCGCGCCCAGACCGCCCGCAGCACAGGCCGTGACCAGACCAAAGCCTCCGCCCCGTCGGCGCAGTTCGTGTAACGTTTGGGTGATCATGCGCGCGCCGGTGGCGGCAAACGGATGGCCGTAAGCGATGGACCCACCCAGCACGTTAAACTTGCTGTCATCCACCTCGCCGGTTGCCTGCGAACGCCCAAGAACCTCACGGGCAAAACGCTCGCTGGCCATCAATTTCAGGTTGGTTAAGGTCTGCGCGGCAAAGGCTTCGTGCATATCGAGAAGCGTCAAGTCAGCCATCGTCAGCCCGGCCCTTTCCAGCGCCAGCGGCGTTGCCCAGGCCGGTCCAAGCAGCATGTCCTGTTGCACATCAATGGCGGTGAAAGCGTAGCTGCGCAAATAACCGAGCGGCGATAATCCCAGTTCCCGCGCGCGGGATTCGGTCATTAAAATGACAGCCGCAGCCCCGTCGGTTAGCGGCGTACTGTTCGCCGCCGTCACCGTGCCATGCTGGCGATCGAAGGCGGGACGCAGCTTCGCGTAATCGGCCAGGCTGGAGTTATGACGAACGTTATTATCCTGTTCAACCGGATCGCGAAACGGCGGCGCATACGCAGTCATCACTTCATCACGCAATTTGCCTTCTGCCCAGGCCTGCGCGGCTAACTGGTGTGAACGGTGGGCCAGCGCATCCTGCTGTTCGCGGCTGATACCGTATGTTTTCGCCATCTGTTCAGCCGTATCGCCCATTCTCAGGCCGGTGGAATACTCCGCAACGGCGGGAGGAACCGGCAACAGGTCGCGCAAGCGCAAGCGGGAGAAAAGCTTCAGTTTTTGCCCCACAGTGCGGGCTTTGTTGGCATCCACCAGCGCACGCGCCAGCCTTTTACTGACGCCAATCGGTAAAACAGAGGAGGAATCCGCCCCGCCAGCAATACCGGCGCGAATGGTGCCCGCCAGCAAACTTTCGGCGACGTTAGCTACTGCCTGGAAACTGGTTGCGCAAGCACGGCTGACGCTGTAAGCATCGGTATGGACGCTCATGCCGGTGCCAAGTACGATTTCGCGCGCGATATTTGGCGCTTCCGGCATCTGCACAACCTGGCCAAACACCAGTTGTTCAATCACGTCTGGGGGAATTTCGCTGCGCGCCAGCATCTCTCCCACCACCATTTTGCCGAGATCGATCGCCGGAATGCCGTGAAAAGCGGTGGCCTGGCGGGCAAACGGGGTACGTAACCCACTGACAATGGCAATGCGGTCGCCCTGGCGGGTGACAAGCGGTAATGCCTTCATAACACTCCCCTGTTAACAGCGTATGCATAAAGTGGTCTGACCTGATAACAGTCTTAACCAATTTTTTACATATAGCCAATGGGAGCGAGAGAAAAATGCGAGCTAAGGCACAGAGATGCTTAGCAAAACGCCTCCGTGAAAGGAGGCGTTGGCGGGAAGATTAACGCAGGCCAAGCTGGAAAATCAGGGTTTCCGCTTCGCAGGCGAAAACAAAATCGATATCGAGACGCACGCCGTCCGCCACTTCGGTGAAGGTGGAGGTGATTTGGCAAGGCTCGGATTCCACGCTGCGGGCTCTTGCGCTCAGCGCATCCAGCGTTTCGTCGGCCTCAGCACGGTTGGTGAATACGCGACTGTAAGAGGCGGTGCAGTCGGAGTTGTCCATAATGGTGCCAACATCCATACAGCAGCAAACCGGGGTTTCATCAGCACTGCATTTGCTCATTGTTGATTCCTCTGAATTAGCACCCTGGGTGCCAGATAAACGATGGACATATTTTACGCCGCCGTTCATATCGTCTCCAGTTGATAATCTTCCGAAAGTGGATAAGTGACCGAAATCACGCTTAAAAATGATCTAAAACAAAAATCGCCCAATTGACTGATTACTACCCCCGGCGATTTTGCCACGCAGATCTCGTTTCGAAGATCACAATTGAAAAAACTTATATACAAACTTGCAACATTCCCTCTGGTCGGACCTATACTTCCGCCACTGGTCTGATTTCTCTGCTGTAACACAGACCCTACACTTCGCGCTCCTGTTACAACACGTAACATAGTTTGAATAAAAATAAATCGATTTCGAATGAGGTTATGGTCATGAGCCAGAAAACCCGTTTTACCAAGTCTGCTCTGGCAGTCGCAGTGGCAATTGTCTCTACCCAGGCCTGGTCCGCAGGCTTTCAACTCAATGAATTTTCGGCTTCTGGTCTTGGCCGCGCCTATTCCGGTGAAGGTGCCATTGCAGATGATGCGGGTAACGTCAGCCGCAACCCTGCATTGATTACCATGTTTGACCGCCCGACGTTCTCCGGCGGCGCGGTGTTTGTGGATCCGGATGTTGATGTCACCGGCCGTTCCGCGATTGGTAATGATGCAAGCCAGAAAAACATTGCGCCGACAGCGTGGATACCAAACCTGCACTTTGTCGCGCCGATTAACGATCAGTTCGGCTGGGGGGCTTCGCTGACCTCCAACTTCGGGCTGGCAACAGAGTTTAATAATGACTACGCAGCCGGGTCGATGGGCGGTAAAACCGATCTCGAAACACTGAACCTGAACCTTAGCGGCGCGTATCGTCTGGACAGCCACTGGAGCTTCGGTCTGGGTTTTGACGCCGTTTATGCTCGTGCGAAGATTGAGCGTTACGCTGGCGATCTGCCGCAGATCATTGGCACCAGCCTGCCAGGCCTGGTGCAATCCGGCCAGCTTAGCGCCCAGCAAGCTGCCGCTATTGGCGCGCAGGCGGGCGGTATCAGCCGTGATACGCAAATCGCACATCTGAAAGGCGACGAATGGGGCTTTGGCTGGAACGCCGGTATCCTTTACGAGCTGGATAAAAACAACCGTTACTCATTAACTTACCGCTCAGAAGTGAAGGTCGACTTCGACGGCGATTATAAGAGCAACCTGCCGACAACGCTTAACCCGATTAACACAGCATTGGGTCTTGGCTTGCCGTATGGTACTGGCGGCTCGACCACCAATGGTTCGCTGTCGCTCCATCTGCCAGAGATGTGGGAAGTTTCGGGTTATAACCGCGTCGCTCCGCAGTGGGCCATTCACTACAGTCTGACCTATACCAGCTGGAGCCAGTTCCAGGAACTGAAAGCGACCGGTGATAGTGGTCAAACGCTGTTCTATAAAGATGAAGGCTTTAAAGATGCCTATCGCATCGCGCTGGGTACCACTTATTATATGGATGATAACTGGACCTTCCGCGCCGGTATCGCCTTTGATGACAGCCCAGTTCCGGCTAACAAACGCACGATCTCCATTCCTGACCAGGATCGTCTGTGGCTGAGCACGGGTGCGACCTATGCCTTTAATAAGGACGCTTCCGTCGATGTTGGCTTCTCTTATATGCATGGTCAGAAAGTGAAGTTCACCGAAGGCCCGTATACGTTCCAGTCTGAAGGCCGCGCGTTCCTCTACGGCGCTAACTTCAACTACGCCTTCTGATAACGCATCAATAATAAAAAAAGGTGAGCCAGGCTCACCTTTTTTATTTGCTGCGACCGGTTTTATTCCGAATCGATATCTTTTAAATCGCCCTGAATCGCCTGCGCATTCGGATTTTCCTGCGGCTTCAGCTTGCCACCGTTGGCGATAAAATCGTGACGCTGGAAATAGGCTTCCCGCACGAGAATATAAGGATCGGAAGACTGGCGCAGTAAGCCGTCGGAATCGAGCAGTTGCGCACGGGATTCGACACCTTCAAGGGTCCATTTACCGACAGAAAGCGGCCATGTCAGCCACGAGAGCACCGGATAGAGCGTATCCGCCATATCGCCACCATCTTCACGCAGGGTGAAACTGCCGTAGAACGGCAACTGCATATACGGGCCGTAACCCACGCCATAGTGCCCCAGCGTACTGCCGAAACGGTGCGGATCCTCACGCTGCAATTTGCTGTTCGACATACCGGCGACGTCCATAAAGCCGCCCATCCCCAACAGGGTATTCAGGAAGAAACGCGTAAAATGCACCATGCCCTGATAGGGATCGCCCTGCAGGAAGTAGTTCACCATCTGCGCAGGCTCTTCAAGGTTGCTGGTGAAGTTGCTCAGACCATTGCGCGCAGGTTGTGGCACATAATCACGCCATGCTACCGCCACAGGGCGAACAACGTACGGATCCAGTACGTTGAAGTTGAAGTTGTACATAGTCCGGTTGAACCCTTCCAGCGGGTCCGAACGTCCCTGCGTCTGCTGAGAACTGGCGCAGCCGACCAGTACAGTGGTTGCCAACGCAAGCGCCGACAGGCGGTATTTCATAGGTGTCTCCCTGAAGAAAATGACCAGTGCTGAAGGCCATCCATAATAGTGCGAACGCGACGCCGGGTTTGCGTCGGAGTTATGCAACGCATTGTATCAGCGCATATTATGATGTCCACGCAGTGAACGAGACTCAAACCAGCATAGCCGACATTATCTATACGGCTTATTAACAATTCTATACAAAGTTTGCTTGCGCCGTATCGCCATTGTTGCTTTTCCCGGCACTTTAAGACGATGCCGCCATGGAAAGCAGTGTAAAACCGCTACGCTTTAGACATCAGTGCAGCAGAAGCGAGGTCAGTATGGAAAAAATTGATAAGCACAGCGATGAAATCGAGGTCAAGAGCGACGAAAAAAAGCGCGGCGAAAAAATCGAACTTGATGAGGATCGCCTCCCCTCCCGGGCCATGGCTATTCATGAACATATTCGCCAGGATGGTGAAAAAGAGCTGGAACGAGATGCCATGGCGCTGTTCTGGTCTGCCATCGCCGCCGGGCTGTCGATGGGGTCATCATTGTTGGCAAAAGGGATTTTTCATGTGCAACTGGAGGGCGTTCCGGGCGGTTTTCTGCTGGAGAATCTGGGTTACACCTTCGGTTTCATTATTGTCATCATGGCCCGCCAGCAACTCTTTACCGAAAACACCGTAACGGCCGTGCTGCCGGTAATGCAGAACCCGGGCTGGGGAAATTTTGCCCTGATGGCGCGGTTATGGGGCGTGGTGCTGCTGGGAAATCTACTTGGTACTGCGGTTGCTGCCTGGGCGTTTGAATATATGCCGGTCTTTGACGAAGAGACCCGCGATGCCTTTGTCAAAATCGGCATGGATGTAATGAATAATACGCCGCTGGAGATGTTTTCTAATGCCATTCTTTCCGGCTGGATCATCGCGACAATGGTGTGGATGTTTCCGTCTGCGGGCTCCGCGAAAATTGTGGTGATCGTGTTGATGACGTGGCTGATTGCACTGGCAGATACCACTCACATTGTGGTCGGCGCGGTAGAGATTTTTTATCTGGTATTTAACGGCACCGTGCACTGGAGCGAATTTATTTGGCCGTTTGCCCTGCCAACGCTCGCCGGGAATATCTGCGGCGGTACTTTTATTTTCGCCCTGCTCAGCCATGCGCAAATCCGTAACGACATGATCAACAAACGCAAGGCTGAAGCAAAAGCCCGGGCGGAAGCACAGACAAGCTCCGACGCAGACGCAGAAAAAAACGCGTAAACGGCGACGGTTTAACCACTTGGCGGCAAACACGCTTAACGCAGCAGATAAATGACGTTATACTCCTGCCGCCTTGTCCCCTTAGTTAAATGGATATAACGAGCCCCTCCTAAGGGCTAATTGCAGGTTCGATTCCTGCAGGGGACACCATATATCCCTCTCCTGACGTCTACAATAAACGCCCTTATATTCAGCAATAAACTTCAACTTTGGCTATGCGATACCAGCTAATGTCTACCCGCTTCGTCGTGAATCAATTCGTGTTTGAGGCATATAAGATGCGCTTTTTTAGCCCGGCAGGTTAACCGGCCGGACTTAAGGTTTAACGCGTCAGGCGGGATAGCCAATCTGTTCCGCCTGGCGCTGCATGATGATTTCGCCATGACGAATTGACATCAGCACTTTGGCCTGGCGACATACCGCGTCATAGTCATTTTCCGCATCAAGGATCAGCAGGTTAGCCGGGCGTCCTTCGACAATGCCGTAATTATCACCCAGGCACAGCGCCCGGGCGCTGTTATCGGTAATAAGATCGAGGCAGCGCTGCAAATCTTTATACCCCAGCATATGGCAGATATGCAGGCCGGCGTCGAGGATGCGCATAATATTGCCGTTGCCCAGCGGATACCACGGATCCTGGATGGAATCCTGAGCAAAACAGACATTGATCCCGGCGCGGTCCAGCTCGGCCACCCGCGTCACGCCGCGACGTTTCGGCCAGGTGTCGAAACGACCCTGCAAATGAATACTCTCGGTCGGACAGGAGATAAAGTTAATGCCCGACACTTTTAGCAACCGGAACAGCTTCGAACAGTAAGCGTTATCGTAGGATCCCATGGCGCAGGTATGGCTGGCGGTAACCTGCGCGCCCATGCCACGTACCCGGGCCTCTTCCGCCAGCACTTCCAGGAAGCGCGACTGCGGATCGTCGATTTCATCGCAGTGCACATCGACCAGGCAGCCGTGGCGCTGCGCCAGATCCATAAGAAAAACCAGTGAACTGACGCCCTTGTCACGGGTGTTTTCGTAGTGCGGAATGCCGCCCACCACGTCGGCCCCCATCTCAATGGCGCGGGTCATCAACTCTCGTCCGCCGGGGAAGGATTCGATGCCCTCCTGTGGGAAGGCAACAATTTGCAGGTCGATAAGATGGGCCGCCTCTTTTTTCACCATCAACATGGCTTCAAGCGCCGTCAGGGAGGGATCGGTAACATCAATATGGGTGCGTACGTGCTGCACGCCATTATCACGCAGCATACCGATGGTTTTCAGCGCGCGTTGGCGCGTATCTTCAATCGTTACGCTCTCTTTTCGCTGACTCCAGCGGGAGATCCCCTCAAACAGGGTACCGCTCATATTCCACTCCGGCTCGCCCGCCGTCAGGGTGGCATCGAGATGGATATGTGGCTCGACGAACGGTGGGATAACCAGCTTTTGTTGCGCGTCGATATCGCAGCCCTCAGCCACCTGCGATGAGGTCTGCAAAGTGATGCTTTTAATCACAGCGTCCTGTAATTCAAGGGTATAGAGCGCTTCTTTATGGCGCAGGCGCGCGTTGATAATTTTCATGGATGTTCCCGTAAATGATTTTGCGACATACGCCAGATCGTTAAAGCGACCGAGGCGTTGAGATGGAATTGTGGATGGCTGATCGGATAGCTGGTCAGCTTTTCAATTCGTTGAATGCGTTGATGTAACGTGTTGCGGTGAATGCCAAGCCGCTCGGCGGCCCTGACTACGTTACCGTTCTCCTGGAGCAGCGTTTCCAGCGTCTCCATTAACAGCCACGGGCTTTTGCGATCGCGTTCTATCAGACAGCCGAGGGTGTCATGCATAAAATCGCTCAGCAGCGCAGGGTCGCCGATGGCAGAGAGCAGTTTGATAAAGCCCAGTTGTTGATAGTCGCTAATGCGTTGGGCCGGGCGCAGGTTATCGCTGAGGTCCAGCGCCTGGCGCGCCTGCGACAGCGCACGCTGATAGTCCTGTAATTGCTGCACCCTTGCGGAAAGGCCACACAGTAGCGACAGCCCGTCGTCGCCTTCCGCTAGCGCAAGCAGCCACTGCTGTAACCACTTTTTCTGCTGATAAAACTCACCTTCCTCATCCGGAAGCAGGAAGATAAACATATTGCTGCGTTCTACCAGCGGAAAGGTGTTGCCCTGCTGATTGAGCTGCTGCTGCAACCGCTGGCGTACGACACGGCGAGCCTGCTGTAACCATGCTTCGGCCTGCTCGGGTGGAAACTGACGAAACAGGTTCTGTATTCCCTCAAGGCGCAGTGCCGCGACCCGCAGCGGGCGGGTAAAATCCAGCCGCTGATGGATCGCGCGTTGCTGCAGGATTTGCAGATCGGGATAATCCCCGGTTAATAGCTGCATCAGAATATCGCGCTGCGACTGCAGGGCGTTTTCACTGCGTACCAGCGCGGTGCCAATGCGTTCGGTAACCATCACCATCTTCAGCAGATAGGGCTGTTCGATCAGGGGAATACCCAGTTCATCGGCGAGGGCGAGCAAGCGCGGCGGGATTGACTGGATATAGTCGCCACCGGTCAGGATCACCATTCCGGCGATCCCGCGCTGCTTGCCTTCCATCAGCAACTGGATCAGGTTATCTTCATCGCGGGGATGGTTGATCCCGGTGATAAACACCAGTTCCCCGCCCATGATCCATTCGGCGATATTTTCATTTTCTGCGACGTAGTACCAGCGAACCGCCAGTTGCAGCCCCTGCTTGCCCGCACGCAGGCGCATAGCGGAGAGTTCCTCAAGGGCGAGGATTTCTCTGACCGTCAGGCCCATGGTTACTGCTCCGCGACCGAATCAGCGGCAGGCTGACGTTTACTCAGGCGAGTCAGGGCGATGTAGCTCAGCGCAGAAACGGTAATGCCCACCAGTGGCGCGATCCATGGCGACAGATAAGCCACCACGGCTCCCACGGCGTAGGCGCACAGCCCCGACCAGTTAAAGCGCGGCAAACGGGCAGTTTGCAACAGCGGATAGCGGCCGCCGCGATAAAACCAGTAGTCGGCGAGGATAACGCCGCCGATGGGCGGAATGATGCTGCCCAGCAACACCAGGAAAGGGATCAGCATTTCGTACATACCGCCAATGGCCAACAGAATACCAACGCCAGCGGCGACAATAGTCAGGGTGCGACGGCGCTCACTGCGCAGCAGATGGCAGGCGGCAGCCGAGACGTTATAAATCGTCGGTCCCTGAATCGTCAGCAGATTGAGGCACAGCATCACTACCGCGGCGACAGACAAACCCTGCAAAATCAACACTTCCACGATATCGGCCTGCTGGTAGACGATAGCGCACCAAGCTCCGGCAATAATCATCAGCCCGTTACCAATGAGGAAGCTGCCCATGCTGGCGATGATGGCGGTGCGGCTGGAGTTAGCCAGACGCGTCCAGTTTGTCGCCTGGGTCGCCCCGCTGGCGAAGGTGCCGAACACCATGGTGATGGCCGCCGACCAGGCCATGGTTTCGCTTCCGCCCGGCTCGATTTTGGTCATCGCTTGCCAGCCGCCAGCATGATGAGCAGCGATATACATAGAAATCACCAGCAGAATGAACATCAGCGGCACCGACACGCGCGACAACGCATCCAGCCCCTTGTAGCCCACCAGCGCGGTCACGCAGAACAGGATACCGAACAGGATCATCAGCGGAATGGTCATGGCTTCGGGTAGGGCGAGGATTTTGACCAGCGAAATGGCGACGGTCGCCGTCCCCCAGGCGTACCATCCCAGTTCTGCGAAACCGAGGATAAAATCGGCGAGCTTGCTGCCTATTTCACCGAAGCAGAAACGCCCCATCAGCACGGTATTCAGCCCGCTGCGGGCAGCAATCCAGCCGAGCGATGCGGCATAGAGGGCCAGCAGAAAGTTACCAATAACGGCAATCCACAGCAGGTTAACGATGGAAAAAGAGACGCCGAGCTTACCGCCCGCGAACATCGTGCCGGTAAAAAAAGTAAAGCTGAACAGAACCATGGAAATCGAAAATATACCCTTGCGCCCCGATGCAGGCGCTTCGACGAGCGGAAAATCATTGCTGTTTGACATAGTTGAACCTCTGAGTGGCTATCTGAATGGCTATGCAATAAAGAGCAAGAGATATGCCAAAAATATCTGGGCAGAGGCCACACAACGAAGTGGGCACTTTGCACATAAACACTCATTAATCTGCAGGTAACTGTCAGGATATTGTGCATGGTGCAAACTTTCGCACCATGACAGGGCAGCGGTGGATACACATCGATATATGTACATTCACAATGGAAGGGGTATAGCGGCCCGCCTGGAAAACGAATAATCTCCCCTGCCGGGGCTACTTTTCAGGCGGTTAGCTTGGGTCAGAAGCGGATATTGCTAAATTCATGAATCCTGAAACTTTACGGTGACGTCCGCAGACAGACAGTAACGATGGTC
Source organism: Kosakonia sacchari (assembly GCA_900109485.1). Classification (GTDB taxonomy): domain Bacteria; phylum Pseudomonadota; class Gammaproteobacteria; order Enterobacterales; family Enterobacteriaceae; genus Kosakonia; species Kosakonia sacchari_B. The sequence goes on from FOAY01000008.1 coordinate 49,613, forward strand.
CGAACGATCCTGATACCAAAAGTCTGTTCCCTGATTCCGGTTTTTTATATCTGAAATAACTGCCAACTATCTGGCAGCAGGCCAGGTTGTGGAAACCCGCCGCCGCCAGAAATTGACTGCTGCTGTCAGTGCAACTCACGCTGCGCAAGCTGCGTTGCGAGCGTTTCGATACGCTCGGCCATTTGCCGGGTCAGCTCGGTCAGATGCGTATTTTGTTTCAGCAATTCCAACAGTTGTGCCGACTGCTCCTCGGCCAGCATCTGGCGCTTCGCCATTGCGTCATCCAGATCTTCGCGGTGCTGCGCATCCGCCAGCGCATGCGCCTGGTCGCGCTCCGCCTGTCGGGTTTGCGCTAACAGGATCAGCGGAGCTGCATAAGCAGCCTGAATGCTGAACGCCAGGTTGAGCAAAATAAAAGGATAGGGGTCAAACTTGACGACGCCTGCAGCGTTCAGAGTAATCCACACGATCACCGCGATAGTCTGCCCAATAAGGAATGTCGGCGTACCGAAAAAACGTGCGAAGGCCTCTGCTTTCAACGCAAACCACTCTTCGCCGAAAGTATGCGTAATTCCCTTCAAGGGGCGATATAAACGAAACTCTTTATCTTTATGCATCTCAAAAACTTCCTGCTGCGGGGCGTTTGTCGGGGCTATCGGAGAAGTTTTCGGAACAAGGTAATCAGGGATTGTCCATTATCCTCAAGCGGCATAAAAAATTTTTTATCGGTTGCTTCTACAACTTGCACGGCTTGTTCAGCCAGCTCCCGACCCGCTGTTGTTACCCTAATCACTTTGGAACGCGTGTCTTTTTGATGCGGAATACGCTCCAGATAGCCTGCTTTTTCAAGGACACGAACGACCTGGGATATCGTCATCGTATCGCTCCCGGTTAGCTGTGATAACCGTATTTGTGTCAGCGCCTCCTTTTCCTCAAACCAACTGGCTACAGCCAGAACGACAAACTGTGTGTGTCAGGCCTAAGTGTTGCAGGGCATTTCGTTGTTCGCGTTGCCAGCTGTTTGACACTCTCCACAGTAAATAGCCGGGGCTATCGTCCGGCCCTTCGAAAGCGCTGGGAAGAGGCTTATTTTCTGATGTCATTTACATTGAACCTGTTTCGGCAAGGTATTTTGCCAGCCCCGCCATCACCTCTGGGAAGTCCGAGCTTATTCCCTCTCCGAAAGCCTGAGCCTGCGGACCTTGCGTGCTGATAGCATAAATCAACATGCAGTGACCAGTCGCTGATGCTTCAATACGGTGTTCAACTTTGACCAGCGTTTCATCTACCCAGGTCTCATCAATGAAATACTTTTCTTCAGAAACATCGATAAGCCGACTACGAACAATATCACCTTCAGGTAACTCCATCGTGAACCATGTTCCCGTATGAAATGGCCCCTCGATAGTGATTGACTTTACGCCAGGGTTCTATCGTTTCCAGTTATCTGTGTCGATAAATGCCTGCCATATTGCCTTCGGCTTGCTGTTTACAGTGAGCGTGTAGGACTGACTCCAGACGTTATCTTTGTTCATAAAATTCCCCCATCAGATGTAGTAAGTAAACATATAGTATGTGTACTTATAAATGATGTTCAGTCTCTTAACGGGCTGCCATTTATTCCGATGCACTCTGTTTTATTTCTGCATAACGGGTAATCAGTTGCTTCAGACGCATCTCCAGTTGGGTCTTATCAGCCAGAGATAAAGTCTGGCCAGCCGGGGTCAGCGACAGTGCCCGCAATTGTTCTTCGGCCGGTATGGTTTGATTAAAGGATTGCATGGCGGAAAATACGACTGACTTCAGTTCGCTGACCGTCATGTATCTTCCCTTCTGCTCGTCCAGCTTGTTCAGTCGCTCGCTCAGCTGTTTTAGCTTCGTCATCCCCTGATGCCAGCCGTCCAGGTTTTCTTTTGACAACGCACTGGCATTACGCTGTTGCTGCCATTGTAAAGTCAGAGATTTAGCCTGCTCCGGCCACAGCGCCTGAGCCTGCTCAATTAACTGCCGACTGTAGGCAATGTTCCAGTCAGGGGGAAGTTTATCCAGGCGGGTCAGTTGCTGCTGTGTTTGCGTAATGAAGCCTTGCTCCAGAGGAGCCTGCTGTCTCAGCAAATCCCGCTGCCCAGGGGTGAGAATTGCAGGCAACGGTGCCAGAGATGCTGCAAGCTGAGCCTGTAGCGGATCAGGTCGATGCAAAACGTGCCAGCCCCATAGCGTTGCAGCGCCGATCGCCAGCATGGTACCCATCCCCGCAGTGAAAAATTTCCATTTTTTTACCGGCGCCGGTATCACTGACAGAACGTCCACATTCGGCTGACGTTCCGGTTGGGGAATATATACCCACCTCGTCGTATTTTCCTGTGGAAGAGGCAGCGCAGAAGGCATTTTTAGCGTTATTTTCGCCCCATCCATTATCCCCGGGGGCAACAGGATGCCACGCTGAACGACAGCGTCGGAACCCGATGCGCCGTCGCTGTTTTCCAGCCTGACAGCATTATTGTGCATCAGCGTCCGCAAGGTATCGAACTGACTCAGGTGCTTAAGCTCCAGGCGCTCAAGTATCGTCCCAAGGCTGGTAAGTTGCTGTTCTGCTGTGTAAAGCTGGCTCAGGTCACTGTAGTGAAGTGGAAGAGTACGCATCACTTGCTGTATGCGCAGGCTCAGATTACTGAGGATCTCCATCCGCGCATGGACCGGCTGTGGCCAGAGCGCTACCCACTGGTGGCTAATAAGGGTCTCCAATATTGCCAGACCTTCATTAAGGCCGGACACTCCTGCCAGTTGGGTTCGTGCAAGCGTATACCAGGCCGCAGTTTGCAGTTCCACACCATTTTGCCCGAACAGTGAGAGGCAGAGTTTTTCTACATGCTGCCAGTTGACGTCCGGACGAGCCGGATGAGTCAATTTGCCCAGCTCATCGCGCAGAGCCGCATAATCCGCCAGCGTGCGTGGGTCACCGCCAGTTTTAATTTTACGGTAGGGAATGTCATTCATGACCAGTTGTCCATTTAATTAATATGCAGCACAGGAGGGTTATTATTTATGCAGCTTAGCTTTCTACATTGCCGATGCACATCCAGGATTTTTTGTTCCAGTTAAGGCGCTGTATTTCCAGATCTGCCCTGTGTGCGCCTTCTGCGGTAAGCGGGGCCTCTTCCAGTAATTGCTGATATTCAGCAAGATTTTACTGAGAGGTGTTATCTGGCTTTACATCCGGGTTGCCGTGTCGAGATACTGCTGTTGCTTAAGATGTCGCAACAGAACCCGTCCTTCGGGCATAAACTCCGTGCCATAGCGCACCAGGCCAATACCTTTAAGTTCAGCATCAATGGCATAGCGCAGCTCACCGGGAATTTCCTGTTCCAGCAGGACAACGGCGATTTTGTTCAGGCGTGGCTCGTATTTAAGCAGTACGGTCGATAATGTGCCCATCAGTTCATGGGCAGTCCCCGGCATGCCCTGGAGGATTTTGGTCATATCCGGCAGGCCATAGTCCGGCAGGTGTGCCAGAGTTCCGGCGCGACAGTTGAGGATCCGTTGCATGTTGTCGAGTACGGACAAGATCACCTGGTTTTGCTCGCTGACATGATGAAGGTCCAGACCACCGGCGAAGTTGCCGTAAAGAATTTCACAGAGAGAGGGAGTATTATGTAGCATCTTCTATTGTTTGATCATTGTGATTAATAAATACAATTACAAAAAATTAGCTCCACCATAAAGTCAAATTTTATGAGCTATTTTAGTTTTGTCCGAATCGATAGTGCTTTAAATTACTATAACGAACAGCCTGGCGTATTTTCCAATTCTGTTGCCCCCCTCATTTGTCGGAAAGAATAATTTATTCCGATCATGCTTAGAAAAATAAAATCCACCATAAACTACAGATTGGCTGGCACCGAACCATAAAGAAGGTTTAAATACAACATTCGCGCATTTATCATAAACCACAAAGAAATAGCCTTCATTATTTATATATTTGTATAATGAGTAAATATTGTATACCCCTGTTTTATATACTACCACCTTAAATGAATTGTCGGGGCTTGCATTTTCAAACAACTTATTATGCTCACCATAAAAAACAGTCGTGGGGAAAATCAAGTAAATAGCGACGAACACCAATACAATCATTCTGGTTTGAAGTTTATTTTTCATTAATTTCATAAATAAATTACCCTATCTGACTCCAGGGGTTTCATCCAATGCACGTCAGACAGAATGATATAATCCCCACCGGGAGCAGCGTCTGTTCATAGGGGGCGCTACAAGAAAGAGTGCTTATTGCCGTTGCATGTCTTTAATAAAACAATGAATAAAATATGCTCCACCATTTTTTGTGCTCGACCGGTATTGTATATCCTTCAGTAAAATCGTTGACTCCATTAATAGAAAATGACTTTTCGTTACCATCAGCGTCATCAGGAAAAAAGATAGCGTTTCCAAAAATATCAAATTGATCCGAAAACCAAAAAGGCGAACTTTGTCCTAAATAGTTATTATGCTTATCATAGAGAACTAAAAAAACATCACCAGTAAATATCCATTGAAAAAACGATACAGGCGTGGTCGGCAAAACATAATAGGCTACAATTCTATACATCCCATCCTCGCTTGTTTGCTCGTGCGCCTGGTTAAAATTCCCAAAAAAAGCTGTAGGTGATAGAATCACCCACAGAATAAAAATTAAAATGCATAGCAAAAAATTTAGCTTTTTATTTTTTCTCATAGAATCACCAGACAATCCTTTTCTAAAGGGGGGATCCACATTAAATCTGAAAACACTATATAGTCACCACCAGCATTGTGCTTTTATAGTCACCACCAGCATTGTGCTTTTTTTGCCACTTCCTGAAATCAGAGTTAAAAACAGGAACAAAGCCAGAGAACATTTGGACTAAATGACCAAACGCCCCCACACCATATGATGACATATACGAAATTGTTTCTGCTTTATTTAATATTCTTTTCTCCCCCAAACCCCTAGAAACTCAGGCAGATCTAGTCCGAATTTTTCATCATCCAGAAAATCATATGTGTCTTTAATATAAAACCCTAAAAATTTAACCGTTAGGTAATATTTACCCTCGAGCAACTTCACACTCCCGCGAACACATACCTTTAGGTTACACGTACCTATTGCACCATACCAGTCGTTAATAGTGTCAAATTTACCACCAATTCTTAGGTAATTGGCCTGAGCTACTGCATCAAGCTCTTTTACATCGTCAGAAAAGCCAATTGCAACACTTTCCCCCTCCAAAAGTTTCATGCTGACAATATGTTTTCTTAATTCTTTCCTTCCATTATATGTATTCCATGTAGCCTTTAACTTCTCGATACCATCCCTAACTAGTGGATACTGATTTGCCCATTTCATCTTTACGATATTGTCATTGACCTTTGAAGGAGGAATGTCTCTTGCGTCGTATTTAAGTAATGTTGTTTTTTATTCTTTATCAAATGAATAAGCTGAGGGAATACTAAACCAATGTTCCATTAATTTAGGAGCCGTTTCCCATCCCATTTTCCTCATCGCATCAGGGATCATATCTATATGGAAAAATTCCACACTGACTTTCTTTTCTTGCTGTTCCTGTTCTTTAGTTGTAGTCGTTGATGAAACTGCCATTACCTTGTCCCTGCTCTTAGCTGATATACATAATCCAGTGAAACGTTTTCTTCTGTATCTGAATTCACCGTATGTGTCAGGGCGGTGTCAGTTCTTCCCTGAACCGCACCTGTTGGAGTTTGCATTTGGTAGGCGAACTCCATATCTTCGGCACCTGTCAGTGCATCAGAAACCCTGAAGCACGCAGCATTTGGACCACAAGATAATGCAGGCAAGACAGCTGGCATTTCTGGTAGATTTGCTTCCTGAGCGGCACTTCCTGTTGTGGTCGTCCGCTTGATCTTACGCGTGTACGTCATATCTGTGCCGTATTCGATCTTTCCGCCTTCGATTTTCAGATAGCTGCCGCCACCGATTAGCGTCACTTTCTTCTTGCCCGCAAACAACATGTCGCTTGCGGATATCAGGCTCAGTTTTTGTTCTGCGGATAAGTGCATCGCGCCGTTCTGCGCCTGGATTTGCACCGGACCTTCGCTGGCGTTCAGGGTCAGAGAACCCGTGCGTGCGAACAGGCCTATCTCTTCACCGGCAAGAATTGCCGTGTTGCCTGATGCCCCACTGCTAAAATCCCCACCCACATTCATCGCAACGTTCTTGCTGGCGGTCATTTGCATATGTTCGCCGCTGGCGAAGGCCACTCCTTGCGGGCCATGGAAGTGAATCATTTCGTTCAGGGGTTTCAGCCGCTGCTCGAACATCGCTTTCTGACTTTCGATATCGGCTTCCAGCGCCTTCGCCTGTTCTGCGGCGGCGGCAAGGGCTTTGATTTGCTGCTGGCAGACTGCAATTTCATTCAGCGCCGTTTCCATATCTAACACGTCACCTGCGGCTTTCTGCTGACCATCGGCGGTAATGAACAACCCTTTAGCCACGCGGATGACGCCGTATTCATCGGTGCGCAATTCGAAGCCTGAGCCCCGCGGCTTATTTTGCTCATCAACGATATGGCCCTGATTCAACTGCGTGCCGCCGAATAGCGTGGCGAGCGCAATATGTTCCTGCCCGCGCTGGTCTTCCATTCGCAGTTCGTTGTTTGCCGCCGTGCGCAGAATGTTCTGGCTACGGTTATCGCGAGTGACGATATCCTGATGTTCTGAATCATGGAATGCGTGGGCGATATACGGGCGGTCAATATCCCCATCATCATAAGCAATGCCCACTTCCGTACCGTCAATCAGCGGCATATGCCAACCGTATATGTCACCGGAATACGGCTTCGCCTGGCGAATCCACAGAGAGTTGTAGCCCGGCTCTGCATCTTCGCGGCTGAAGTCCATCTCCACACGATAACGGCCCTGATTGTCCAGCCAGGCATAGATATCACCCTTCTCCCGACTTTCAATACGAGCCGGGAGCGTGCCATTTATCTTCGGACGCGGCTCTTCCTTTGGGCGGAAGGAGAATTGTTCGCTGTACGGTATGCCCCACACTGACACATGCAGGCGGCTGTCGCGCGCGGCCCGGTATGTGGTGAGTGTAATCAGCATGCCCTCTTTCAGATCATTAAGGTTGTTGCCATCCGCTTCCAGCACCATGCCCGGCGTCAGATATGCGGCGTTGCTGAACAGGTGCAGCCTGGTCGCTTTATTCAGTTCTCGCTCGTGGTGAATACGGGCATAAAACGCCCCGCTTTCGGTTTCCGGCTCAGACGTACCGTCATCACCGGCGACCAGAAAAGGAGCGGCGTAGTGGTAGTGTTCTCCCGTGGTGGTGGCATTGTTTTTGACGGTGACAGCAGAATCCATCGGCGTGGTCGCAGTGCGATAGTTGTAGTCCCGAGTGCGGACCAGCCCGGTCACCGTGTTGTGCCAGGCTAGCAGACCCCATACAGATTCGGCTGCACCGTCATACAACGCAGACGGATCTTCGTATGGCAGATACTCACCAAACTGGTAGAACAGCTGACTGTCGGCAAAGGTCACTGCATCCAGCCCGGTGACATCATTCACCCCGGTACGGAACCAGATGCCGACTTCTGAAAGAATTCGCCGGATAAACTGCAGGTCACTTTCACGCCACTGGGTGATGAGCTCGCGCTGCGGGTAGATCTTCTCCAGACGAAACTCAAAATCCGCACCTTCCAGACCATGCCTGCGCAGCACCTGTTCCACCAACTCCGGCACAGAAAGGTTCTGGTACACAGCACAGCGTCGGGTATACGAGAGCAGCGCCAGTCTGGATGAGAGCGTCACGCTGTAGTGCGTCTGGTCACTGGTCGAGCCCAGCCATTCAAACGCCGTAATCACGCCGTGGACTTCCCGGCCACTGAGCATGCGCAGCGTGGCATATTTCAGCAGGACATCTTCTGCCGCCACATCGCTGTGCCGCGTGGTGAACTCAATGCGCCACTTCGAGGGCTGACTCAACGCCTCGCGCCCATGAAAGTTCAGCACATCCGGTTTTACCCGGCTGTCGTTTATTTCAAGTATGTAGCGAGTCTGGCCGTCAAACAGGGCCAGCCGGTTATCCATCGCCATTGTTGTCACTCCTTAACAGGAAGCAGCATCAGGAAACCATTACCCAGTTCGATGGTACGCGGTTTGTCCGGGTCGAGGTCATCGCGGCTCAACACCAGCCGCCAGGTGTTGTTTTTCATATCCGGACGGTTGAATAACCCGATAACCGCGACATACTGCGCCTCTTCATCCATCGGCATATTGAGCATCATGCTACCTTTTGGCATCACCAGCAGGGATTTGCTCGCCACAATATCCTCTTTCAGTACCGTATCGGCTTCACGCAGCAGTATCTGGTAGTCTGCGGCATCCACCTTCTGGCGGTCCTTCAGTTGATAGACGCGAACCATGGTCGCCAGCGGCGTCTGCGCTTCATCGGCATTGGCCGCCGAGCGCGGTTCAAAATCGAGGCGCAGCACTTTTATTTTTTTGTAGAAAATCGATTTGGTCATGCTGATCGCGCCATCGGAGACGGACTGGCTCAGGCCGCAACCGGCGAGCAGTCCACAGAGGGCGAGCAGAACAATCTGTCGCAGGGAAACGGATGTCATTCAGAGATTCCTTTCAATAAATAGCAGAATTAGTCAAAGCGGTAACCGCCATCCTGGGCCGGATGCAGGGGTTTGCAATCCAACCCTTCATAGCAGCCTAGGCTGACAGTCAGATAGCGGCGCTTACCAGGTTTGCCGCTTTTCAACCCCAGAATGCCGGTACGGCCAAGCTGGATGCAGTGCTTTTGCCCAAGACGCGGCTCAGGCAGCAAACTCACCGGTACGGTCAGGCGCAGGCGAACATCTGAGCGATAGCCCAGATACACGCGCAGCAGCACCATCAGGTCAGTGTGTAGCTGACCACCGGGGAGCCAGCCTTTGGCTTCGATCGGGCTGTTGGTCGCCAGCATCAGCAGAATACGGCTACAGGCCTCTTTGCCGCTTTTCCCAAGCGTGGCGCGCTGCGACAGGTAAACACGATTTTCTTTCCCCAGCCCACTGCGCTGAGCCACCTGCACGTTGACCGGATCCGGGCTAATAATCGTTGCGGTGGTACCCGGTGCCAGCAGGCCAACCAGTTGGCGAATACCTTCGGCATTTCGGGTCGGCAGGCGCATAGCTCCCAGTAGTGCCAGAAAACGGGAAACCGGGGTTGCCACGTTTTCAGCAGTACCGGGAATACCCAGGCCTACCAGCCCCAGCAGACATTGCGAAGTCTCATCGGTACCGCCCGCTACAAACGTCGCCGGGTACGCATATTTACGCCAGATACGGTAGTACTGCGTAGTGATGCGATGGCTAAAGATATCGAGAAAAGCCGTTGTGGCTTCATATCCTTCCCGCCGCTGGGCGATATCGTCCAGATAAGCGGTCGGTAGCGGCGAATCTACGCCGTACATCCCGAGGAACGTGGTTCGAACCGTGGGCGGCAGCTCCGGATGCTCTTCATCCGTTTCAACGGTGCGTAATTCACTGGCCGGAAACCCCATCCCCGGCCAGGGGCGAAAGCGCACCGGATCGGCAGCTGGTTTCTCAGCGGTACCCAGCAATGGCGCGTCGGGATTATCCTGCTCAAGCAACTGGCAAAACCGGTAAAAGTTAACCCGCCAGATATCCTTGCCAAGGTGTTCTGTCAGCCCGGCACGTGCTGGCTGTGATTCTCTTTCCATCGCAGTCGTTTCCCTGTCGGTTGCAGTACCAATGTGAGCTGATTGAAGAGGTGAACATCGGCGTACAGCGCAAAGAAGCGGTGCAGCATTTCGCCAAAGAGATTCACATCCCCCTCCCCGGCAAAGTTGTCAGCATTGAGCGTAACTTCAATCTCAACCCCGCGCAGCATGTAGCCACGTTCAAAGCGGCGCACCAGCGTGTGCTTCACCGCCACAATGGCTTCCAGACGGCGGCGATTCATCTCATCGTCGCTCCAGTCATACAGCGCCAGCGTGCCACGCAGCACTTCCGGGTTATCCATCATGCTTAAGAAGCTGGAGCCCAGATGACTCATGACGCGCCAGTGAAAACGATCGTTTGCTGGCGGATAGAGCGGCAGGGTCGGCGCACTGAGATTCAGGACCTTCACCGCCACCTTACCGGCCTTCATCACCCGGTCGAGCAGCGTGCTTTCGAGCGCCTTGCGGGGTATTTGCCCGTTGGTGCAGGTGATGCGCATGGACAGCGATTCTGGCTTTTCAGAAAGCTGCGCCATCTCAAACGAACGGCCACCAAGGATAAGCCAGGTGTCATACAGCCCGGACGGGCCACGCTTCACGCGGGTGTGAAAATAACGCTCCGGCGCGTCGTGGCGCATCATGCCGCCGCGATGGCGGAAGCTGGTGAACGGTACATAAGGATGCTTACCGTTTTTCACCGCGCCGTGGATATTATCGACGCTGTAGATTTCCGTGTGACCGTCCTGCACGCGCAGCGGACGCAGCAAGTATTCATTTTCCAGAGGGTCGATGGTCAGCGGGTCCGCTTCCAGGGTGAAGAGGTTAATGACCGGCGAGCAGTGCAGGCGGAAGTTTTCGGTTGCAAACGGCATATCGGACGGCCAGCCGCCATCAAGCACAATATCGGTTTCAAACCAGGTGGTATCCGGGTTGAGCCCGGTCAACTCCAGCCCGCGCAGCTCAACGAACATAAACTTCTGGCGGAAGCTGAAATACTCCAGCAGCAACTGATAGCCGCTGAACGCAGAATCGCCTTTCGGCCACAGACGTTCGTTATCTTCAAAGCCCATCGGCTTGCACCAGCCGTTAAAGCGGATGCGCCCGGTGTGGGTCGCTGCGTGCCGGGCATACATCGCATGCACCCGACGGGTCAGCGCCAGATGCAGAGCAGACGCCACCGGGCTTTCGGCATCCAGGTAGAGAGCGACTTTATCAATGCCGCTTTTGGCCCAGTCCACCTTGCTGCCGCACTCAAAGCGCAGGCGAATGGCGGCGCGCCCGTCAGGCTCAGTCTGCAAACGGGCATCGGCCAGATAAAGTGGCTGCAGGGTGATATCGCGGGTCGTGCGGTATTGGCAGACGGTCTTGTCCGGACCAACCGGACGCGACAGCACCGAGAAGCCTTCTGGCAGAATTTCAGCCTGCTTCAGTTGCTGCCATTCCGGATCAAACGCCACCACGGAAAGTGACGGAATGGTGCGCATATAGTGTGGCCAGAGCAGGCTTACCAGCCCTTCGGTCAGCTCCGGCAGGTCATCGTCGAGCTTTTCGCGCAGGCGCCCCATCAGGAAGGCAAACCCTTCAAACAGGCGCTCGACATACGGATCGCGGGCCCCGGTTTTATCCAGATTGAGCATGGCTGCGCGGTCGGGGTGGGCGCGGGCAAATTCTTTACCCGCTTCGCGCAGGTAGCGCATCTCTGCTTCGTAATAGCGCAGGGTTAAATCATCCATGCACGGTTTTCCTGAATGTCGTGGTAGTCAAAAAAGAGAAAATCAGGTGCGGCCTATCAGCCGCATAGCACCATCGCCCGGGCGGGATCGATGGCAACCAGGCCAGCCAGCAGCTCGTCCATTTCAGGGGCGAGGCGGGTTTTATCGCTTTCGCTGCGGCCTGCTTTAAGGCGCAACAGCTTCAGGCGGCGGGCCTGCACTTCAAAAAGCAGCGCAGGCTCCCAGTCGTTGAGGGTGAGTTGTGGTGCGCTACTTGTGAGTTCACCGAGCAGGTGAAGCGCCATTTCATTGCGGCCGAACTGCTCGGCAACGCGGGCCATCAGCAGACGCAGCAACCAGCGCCTGCGGGGAGAATCCATACCCGGACGACTCTGAAGCCAGCCAAGCGCCGCTTCCGGGCCGTCGCTATCGCCCTTTTCCATTGCCTCGGCTTCCAGCGCGAGAATGTCATCCGTTTGCCCTCCGCCAGTAACCGCGGCAGATTCATTGCCAAACCCCGACATATCGTCGTTCACCTTTTCAGCAATCCACGTCAGCGTCACTTCATCAGCAAACGGCGTGCCATCGCTCCAGCATAGCTGTTCGAGACCATGCAGGCGTGCCAGCAGCAGTTTAAGATCGCTGAGAATGTAGTCCGCCCAGCCATCCCAGGGGTGTCCGGCTCGGGCCAGCCCTTGCCAGAGATACCACTGCAGATCGAGCCAGAAGCGGTTGCCCCCTTCGCAGAACATGGTGCTGGCCTGCTCCACCAGCTCCGTCCAGTTCTGCTGCAGATACAAGCGCTTAAGCTGAGCACGATAATCCGGTTTGGGCGATGAAAGACGGGTTCGGCCGCTGGCATCCAGCGCCGGGATTTGCCCCACAGTGTCCCAGCGAATCACTTTCATCAGCCGGTGCGAGGCCAGCCAGCCATCCTGCCGATCGGCCAACCAGCGGGAAAGCACTTTCGACTGACTTAAAAATTCGCCCTCGGACTTAACAACGATATCCGGGGAGGATTGCCTGACCGTTGAAACAGGGGAACTTTCGGCTGTACTGGTGTTTTGCGGCGTTAAACCATCCAACCCGCCGGAGCCTGCCAGACGGATTTCCAGCGCGCGGGATAAACCGTCGAGAGAGGGACGTTCGCGTTCAGGCCAGCGTTCCAGTTGGGTATCCAACAAACTCAGCACGGATGCCGTCCGTGAGGTCTGCTCACGGTTTGCATCCGGCCACAGTGAAAGCGTGTCCTGCATCTTTGTACTGTTCAGCCACTCAAGCGCGGACTTGCGTGCATTCGGGCGGCGCGGATGACATTGCTCACCGTATCGGGTCAACATGGCCACCAGCAGTTGCAGCCCCTCACACAGCCCGGCTTCGCCTTCCCGCTGCAGTCGAGCGAAGATATACCAGGTAACCACCCTTACGTCCCGGGCAGTGCGACAAAGAATTTTTTCAGCCAGCTGGCAAAGCTTTTCTGCATCGGTGCCGGAAAGTTTGTTGATCTCCTCACGCATCAACTGGAAATCGTCGTCATAGGCAGGGTCTTCCCCTGCCCCGTCACCATCAGCTAATGGTTTGAGCCAGTTATCCCATTGCGACAGGCTGCCCTGCTGACGAGCGAGCAGCGCTGTTTGTTGCGCCTCATCGGGCACACACAGTGCCAGCAGCGCTTTTGCAGTAGCCATATTATTTCTCCGCCGTGGATGCGAAGGTGTTATTCACGGTATCAGTGCTAACTGAGAAGATAGATTCCGGTAAGCGAAAGCCCTGCAGTTTCAGCAGCGCCAGCGGGCCATCACCCAGTTCGCTACGCATAATAAATTTCAGCGAGTTGCCGTCCGGGGTGATCCACATCAATTGAGTGCGGCTGCTGTCAAGCGGGGTGATCCGCGCTTTGTCCAGCAGGCGAATCAAGCCCCAGTTGCTCTGATTGTGTTCATAGAGGCGCATTTCTGCCGTATTGCTGCGCCAGCTCAGATCCACGCCGGGATAATAGGTGTTCCCGGGCCAGATAAAGCTCTGCCAGCTTTCCATCTGGTTGAAGTAATCCAGATTCTGACCGTCCAGCGTCAGCTGCATCCGCGCAACCTCACGTGAAGGGCGGGCCATTAGTTCAAAATGAACACCCGCATCACCCTGCGCGAAAATAATGTCGGAGATATCTGCCAGTTGGTTGATCGCCGCCAGAAACGTCGGGTTAACGGTCATGCCCTGGCTTGCAGAAGGATCGACCACCCAGTGGCTGCCTTCCTGATGCAGAATGCCGCCCAGGTTGGTTTTGAGGAATGCCGCAATACGACCGGAATCACTACGCAGGAACTGCGCCAGAAGAGCAAGTGAGGCATCACTTCCCGTGGCTTTAAATGGATAGCGCCCGGCAAACGCCGTGTTCCACTGAGATACAATCGAGCTCTGCCAACGAGCGTTCAGGCTGCCCGTCGCCGGAGCCAGCACCTGACGCCAGGCCAGATCCAGCGGCTGAACAAACAGTGCCTGAGCAAAGCCGTTCCACTCCTGTCCGAGACTTGCGGCTACCAGCCTGCCATAGTCGCGGGTATCGGTCAGATCGATAGCTTTGCCCTGGAAAACCGTCTGGGCCAGCCTCTGCGCCATTGCCTGCGGATCCGGGGCACTGGTAACCTGTTGAAGCTTGAGGCGCGCCTGCGTCACACGCGCCAGCCACGACTGGAAACTCAGGTTGCCATTGCTACCCGTGCCGTCTTTCCCGGCCATCAGGCCATTCAGCGGACCAAACACGCTATCCAGTGGGCCTTCCGGCCCCTGTGCCTGCTTGATGAACTGCTGGGCGTTCTTGTTGCGGCCCACCAGCTTTTTCGCGGAGTCCACCAGCGAATCGGCAAGCGCCTCACCTTTGGCCCCGGTCTGCCCCTGCCAGGCCAGCGTATTCATCAACGCCACCAGCGGCGACTGACGCACATCCGCCAGCAGGTTGAGTTGGGCAATCGCTTCAGGCAGAGATTCTGCTTCGTGCCACTGAATGCTGTTGGCCATGTTCAGCCAGGCATTGCCAAAGTCGGTGAAATAGCGCCCGGTCAGACGCAGCCTCAGCGCTTGCGGTGAAATATCACTGCCTGCCTGATGGGAGTTATCGGTCAGTACCCAGTCGATTTCATCGCGGCGGGTTTTCACTACCTCATCAATAGCGTTCTCGACCTGCTCTTCCCACGCCTGACGAGTAAACATTCCCGGCACCACTTCTTCGGTGCTGAAAATGATCGACTCGTCGGTATCACCGGTCATATCTGCAAGGGTTAAGTCTGGCCAGTTGCGGGCGATGCGCAGCAGCATCTCCTGATACAGGCCTGACTCAGCATTACGCTGTCCAATCTGCTTGAGCAAAATCTGACGCACGGCGCCAACCAGGTCTGTATCTGGCTTAATTTTCCATTCCGGATGCGCAGGCAGGTTCTGAGCATAGAATCCGAGCAGTTTCGTGGCCTGGGTCTGCCAGGCGCTGTCGGCAACGCCAGCGCGGGACGGCCAGACTTTCAGCATATTTCCGGCAAGCCAGATCGCATCCGCTTTATCCGGGCGCGCCAACATCAGGTAGCCCTTGAGCAGGTTATAGGCCTTTTGCGAGCCCGCAGTACGTGCATCGCTGGCTGGAGGGAGTTCCACAAATACGCTCAGTTGACGGTGGAGCTCATCAGCCAGCGCATCGCGCATCAGTATCTGGTTATTACGGGCATACAGTGGCCAGAGTGCATTCAGGGTCGCACGGTCCTGATTCAGGCCAAAGCGCGTATACCACGGCGCGCCGTGCGCTTCCCTCTCCTGTAGACGGGCAATAGTCTGCTGCAGAATAAGCTGATTACGCAGGCGCTCCGTCAACGGTTGCTTTGTATCGGCGGCAACGCGGGCGGTTTGCTGAGCCTGATAAATCTGAGCACGGTTAACCACCAGAGAAAGCAGTGTTCCCGCACCCCACAGCACAACCAGCGCCAGCAGCATCAGGCGCAGAGCGCGCTGCCAGTGGAAACCGATTTTGCGGGCGTGAACATGCAGACAATCATCTTCCAAAGCCTGCCAGGCCGGGTGGCTCAGACGCGCGTGCGGTAGCGTGGAGGTTGCTGGCAGCACAGGGCTGAACATCAAGCCGCGCAGGCGGTACGGTACCGGCCCGGTCATCAGGCTGGCCAGCAATGGGGCTAACTGTTGTTTAAGGCGGCCACGCAGTTGATCGGATAACTGCAGCAGCCAGCTGTGGCGAGTATCGCTCAGCAACACCGGCATACCCGCGCGACGCAGACGTGAGGAAAGCGTCGACAGTGACTCAACCGCAGCTTCCGGTGAAGCACCCGGGCCGAACAATGTGCCTGTCGCCGGAACACCTTCGCCTTGCTGGCTCCAGGCTTCCTCACGGATAAACCACAGCCAGACCGGCGCCTGCCAGCCAAACAGCGAATCACCTTTCTGGCGGCTGCGAACCAGCGTATCCAGCGCGGCGGCATCCGGGAGTTGTTTGTTGTCCATCACCTGCACAATGCCATCCACCGGGCGCTGAGAGCGCACCTCATTCAGCACGTCAACAAATTCTGGATCCGGCGTGATTTTTGCTGCCCCGGCATGGATCAGGACAATGCCACCGTTTTCCTGCCAGTGGTCACGCTTGAGCCCCGGAACCACTTTTTCGATATGGTCATCGATCCCCTGAACCAGCAGCAGGCGGACTTTCGATCTCCAGCGGTGGCCGTAGCGCAGACGGAGGTGGTCGATGAGCGCTGTACTATTGAAAAAGCCGTTCTCACTTTGATCCTTCAGAATCAAGGAAGTCTGATTTCCGGTAGACTTTCTCTTATTTTCCTCGAAGGCCGCCCTGGCACCCGTCTTTCCCGCGCGCTCAAATAATCTTTCGACCACCCAGCCAATAAGGCCAATAATAAGGATTAAAACCAGACTCCATATCAGCAACCGGGTATTGTCGAGCGGGCCGATACCCGTCCAGTGCTCCATTTTTTCTGGCCAGGCCATAAACAGGTATACAAAAATAGAGATAAAAAAAATAAGTGTGAGTACGATGCTCCCGATAAGTGTTTTTATTTTCACAATGTGTCCTGTCGTGTCCCTGTGTTATCTCCGGGCGTAACACCGGCAATCCAGATTTCATTTGTATCCGTTTCTACGGCTATTATTTGCGCCGCTCCTGAGCGAGCAACGATCGAGGATATGGCCACCGCAAGCCAGGGAGCAGAGACGCCTCCATAACCGATGAAACCATCTATGTTTTTATGTTCTTCAGCCATATTGAGAGATAATTTATTTTCTTCACACGCAGCATGCCATTCCCCGCCCTGTGAGAAATTCAATCCAGTAATCCAACTTCCCTTAACCTCTTCAGGTAGTAGTTGACTCCAGATCAGTGCCCGTGAAAGTGTTTTCGTCAGAGAATCATTCTTGTATTTTTCAGGTCTGCGTAATTGCACAGCCTCATGAATGCCGGGATGTTTTCTATTCAGCATTAATGCTAATGTTATTGCTTCACCTTCGCCTTCTCTGGCTACTTGACGTATCTCTGCACTGAGAGATAAAACCAGGGATGGTTTATGCCATGCATTATCAAGCCAGCAGTCGAGCGCTTCAAACCCATTGCCTTCGAATAAAACAAAAGGACGCCCGGTCTCTGACTGAATGAACTCTGATGCGATTTGCAATGCATCAGGGATCCCTGGCGTATCAAAGTCGGCTATCAGACAACAAGCAATATCTGATGGGATCTTATCGAGAACAGGCTCAATTTGCGTAATAAGCGTTTTAATGGCTTCGCTGAATTCCGCTGATTGCTGCTCTTCAAATCCAGGTAATTTTGAATGTCGAACCAGGGACCCTTCTCTTGTTTTTTGTACTTGTATGACCGGAGAAGAGGATTGTATTGCAGAAAGTATTTTATCTGTTCGGCTTCCAGATTGCGTTATAACACCTGAAGCGATAAGCCATGCATAACGTTGCCCACGAAGAATCTCTTCATTCCGCAGCGCATTGCGACTAGCATTCCAGGACTCAGCCCAGACCTGGTCTGTCTTGTATGCAATACGACGAAGGCCAAAAAATATCCCCCAAAAACACAAGGGAACGCCAAGCGCGGTAAACCAGAAAATAACCCCCTCTTTCGTACCAGTCCAAAATAAAAATGACAGCAGGCTGCCAACAATCAGAAAGAATACCAATAACCCTGACCATTTATGTGTATCCGGGCGATGGACTTTGGGGACTTTTGCAGGGACCTCATCCAGAAACACCGGCATATTTATGCTACCTTACCCGCCGAAAATGAACTAATCAGCATACAACCACATCCGCATTTATGGCCATGGAACGCAACTGGAACCCCCTGATCCAGATAGTCTGGATTTCCCTCAATGATTGTCGTAGGTCCATGCCCCTCTTTTGGACATGAAACCTTATCCCCTTTACGGGCAACACCAATACCGCCAAACTTCATCGTTCCGGAACCTGTTAATACAACACCACCGTGTGTGGTTTTATCACCAATACGAACAATCGCTAACATAGCTATATATCCTTAAGTTATACCGAAGAATTAACTTGAAAAATAAGCCCACTAACTCATTGTTTAATCCAGGAAATTAAAGGCTCGCCTTTTGCGTTGATATAACCAATATTTGCCCATTTCTTGTCTGGCGTAACCTGAATTATTTTGACTTTATCACCCGGTATCAGATACCCCTTTTTTTATCATTATCGCTCGGTGATGTATAAAGCGGTGTTTTGCTATCTAAAGTGAGACTTATTTTCAGCGAGTTCAGATAGTTCACA
This sequence comes from Kosakonia sacchari, assembly GCA_900109485.1. GTDB lineage: Bacteria > Pseudomonadota > Gammaproteobacteria > Enterobacterales > Enterobacteriaceae > Kosakonia > Kosakonia sacchari_B. The sequence goes on from FOAY01000008.1 coordinate 67,871, forward strand.
ATTTCTACAGAAACATTTCTTTTAGAAATTGGGTTTTCCTTCATGAGTTTTTGATATTCGTTAATATTTTTATTATTAGGTGCATCACATCGCAATAAATTATTAACATCATAAAGATTATAGGATGATAATGGGTCTATTGACTCATTCATTTTGGGTCTAAATGAAAGAAAATAAAATTTATCACCATGTCCATCAGGAGACTCAGAAAGTACGTCTTTACCCTTTTCCCAATCATAACCACAAACTTCACCATCCCAGTCGCTTACCACACAACCACTTGCCAACGTCGGTGTACTTTTTAGTACCGTCATCCATAGCAACATAATCTCCTGCTATGCTAGTTATTTTTAAATACTCCCAGGAAGGAGATACTTTTGAAGAACCATCTTCTGTGTAATATCTATCATCACGGCTAAGATCTAATCGCTGAGTTCCATGAATAAAATAAATTTTGCCCCACGCATTTGGATCAATATTATCACCTTGCTTCTTGTGGGAGAAAACGACCTCACTTCCATTAGGTGAAGTTATTTTTACATCCGCAAAACTTCCTGTTGAAACCGCAGTACCTAAAACAAGAAAAATACTTTTCTTGGATTTATTCATAATTTAGCCTTCAAGGCATTAAACCTTGCAACTGAGTTAGTCATTATTCGAGTAACCTTATGTCCTTCTAACAGTCGACTTTCATAATTCGTATGAGAAGTTCCCCATGTGTGTGGATCTAAACTTACAGATGGATTATGGGCGTGAAAATTGTCAAGGACTTCCTTAAATTCACGCCCTACATTAGCCGGCCGGGATCTCAAAAAATGCATGGAACTAAAACAGGTCTATTTACAATACGCGTCGCTATTAATACTGCGTATTGATTATCACATCTAACTTTGTTCCTGTATCGCTCTTATCAAACGAGTAATTAGTTTTTTCGGCATCCATTACAACTGATATACTTAGTTTATTTTTATCAATCCATTTATAGACGACAGAACCACCATTAATTTTATAACTGCTATTATTGTCAGGTAGATTATTTCTTAAATCACCAGAGACATTTTCATCGAGTGTAATAAACTTCTGATAAGCCATTCTTAAATCAAAATTGTTAAATTCACAAGAATACTTAGATGCCCCATCAAATTGACGGTCAGGATTTTCCTTATGACAATATTTCCCCCAATCGCCCCTTGAATTCAAATTACTTTCCTGAGGCACGAATTCATCTATCCGCTTATAAAATACAACATAATTCCGATCGGTAACGAACAAATTATCACCAGCCTTTACAATTACATCATAAGGCTCAGGACATTCTTTACCAGGAAATAATGATGTGAATTCATAAATATTTTCTGGAAGTTGGAAACCTTCATGTTTAAACAGAATACGATACATATTTACCGTATTGCTCGACATAAAGTATGAAATAGTACTTTTCTTCAGCTTAACATAGTCCGTTGAGCATACATCTCTATTTTCCAGAAAATCATTGGTTATAATGAGCTTCTTATCTCCAATATCCAAAATGGACTTATTGTAGATCATGTTAAAACGATCGATGACGTCGGTATTATGCTTACCCCAAAGATCATTTCCTGACACTTTATCAAACACCCAGCGAGTCCCTTTTGTATCATCATCTGAGTGTGCAATACCTGATAGTAACGATAAAAATAATAAGAAAATAAAATAAATTCGAATGCGCATATTTATATCCATAAAATTAATGTGATGAATCATAAATATTGTTCAAAAAAATTTTTTGCTCTGATAGTAGGATTCCCATCCTTTGATAAAGGATTCCCCCTCACTTGACAATGTTAAATTTTCAATTGCAGTTCTTTCACCTGCATCTATGTGAACATTTATCAAATGTGTTCTGATATCCTTCCATTAATATATCAATAGGGTCGTGTAAGTCGTTACGACGAAGGAATGGTGAGCTTGGTGCATTTTTAGGTGGTGGTACATCTCCACTTCCCGGATAATATTAAAAATGAAGCATATAAACTATTTTACCAGGAATAATATTTGGATGCTGGTCTGTAGATGGATTAATCATTAACCCTGTTTTAGAGATGGTCGTGCCTTGTATTACATGCTGACTAATATGTACAAAGATACCATATAGATCGACTTCACCATATCTAATGTAAAAATACCTACCATTCTCAGAAAAATATTTAACGGTAATTCCTCAAACTCCATAATAGTAATTCACTAATTAGCGACATCTCATCGCACTAAGTCAACAATGCCCCCAAAAGATTCAATACCATTACCTACAAAAAAACGTTTTGATTTTAAAAAACCGCATCTACTAAGGAAATTTGAATGCATTATCCCTTACTGAACTATCCAAAACATCTTCAATGCTTTTCATTTCAATACCTTTTTCACCAAATGAATTTGAATCGCATTGTTTAGTACTAATTAATTTCCCATTTTTCTTAACATCGAGTTGAGCTACTACATTTGGTCTTTCTTCAGGAATGCTCAGAATATATGAGTAGTGTCCTTGATTAAATCCAAGATATGTTGTGTAAGTCCCCAAGTCCACCCATCTTTTTAGTTTTTCTTTTGTATTAAAATTGACTATCAATTCTGATGTTCCCCCTTTGCTAAAGGTATATTTAACTGTGTCACTTTTCTTATTTGCACAAAAGGTTGCTTTGCGACTTACTTTTCCAGAAAGATCGCATGATGCAATCAATATTTCATCCATATCACAATCGCTTGCATAAGCATATGGTACAAAAACCATAGTTAGAATAAATATTGTTTTTTTCATAAAAAGACTCGTTCACATAATTTATAAGCAGCCTGCCGTTCTGCAAGTCCCATATTTCCACCATTGACTGCACCCAAAAACGCTACCGGATGCATATGCCACGGCTCAGCCACCATCCCGGAGACCTGCTTCAGAAGGCGACTGTAATTATACTGGTTCATCGCCTGGCTACTGTCCGTTTCATTTTGGGCAGCCAGATAAAGTTGTTCAAGGATCCCTTTTACAACGTTGTCAGGGTGATGGATACCATCTATAAGATCGAAGCTTTTTGGTGCCTTATCCAGGGTGACAAACCCCAGAGAAGCCAGGTCAAACTGCGCCACTTTTTTCACATCACTGGCAGCCATCCAGCCGCCTTCTGGCCTTATCTGAAAATACGCAGCACCGGTATTATCTGTCAGCACCTTCCCGCCGGCATCCGATATATACAGAACAGCTCCTTATGCTTATTTAAGGTAAGCCGTATTGTCTTTACTCACTTTATCCGGATTGGTCAGAAGTGATAATTACTCTAACTTAGCATTTCAGATCTGCCTAGCCAATGAATGGATAACTACAAAATATCCACAAAATTAACCCATGCAATAATAGCCTTTGTTTTTGATTTATATTTAATCTTTAACATTGAATTTTCATAATCAATTATTTCAACAACATCTCCCTTTATCAAATAGGGCTTATTTTGTTTTTGCTTTTTATTCTCGCCAAATAAAAACACCTTATCATTTCCTATTATCGTTTTAATATTCTCATCAAGAGTTAAATTATCAGCCGAAAATAATTTATCTATATCCGTGCTAGATAAAGTCATATTTTCTGTTACACTCTGTTTGGAACAAAGAGTTAGTAACGCTACAGCTTGTTGTTGTTCAGCGGAAGGCAACGTTATCCTTTTACAAGCAGACAATAATTTCGGAGTGTCTCCAGATGAAAATTTTAATATGTAAGTATCTTTAGGATAATCCATTACCAGAGACACTGCACCGAGAGATGCTGCATCCAGAAATAAATTACTCCCTTCAATGTCGGATGTAACTATTGTATTGTTACCGTACTCTTTTCCTTGCGCATTAATGTACTTTACATTGTAACTATCAACGTTTTGCTCCACTATCCACACACTACCATCATTATTCTTAACTTCATCCGCAATCACGACACTTTTCGCATGCACTGTAATCGAGAAAATTATTGACAGTGCAATAACAAAATATTTTCTATATATATTCATTTATCACCACTCATTCTTCAACGAATTATATGTATTTTCAATTTTTTGATCATATCCAATCTGGCCAGTTCCGTTATATTTCCGGGCTATTGCCAACTAATCTTTATCTATCATTGGCTGAAGCATCTTTTTTTCTTTAACCAAGAACACCTTGAAATACTGAAAATATTACATTGCGCAATAGTTTTGCGCATCAACCAATTCTTTTGTTGAACCATATAAGTGGTGATAATACTCTCCCATAGTCTGGAATTTACCCCATGATCACGAGATCCAATACGAACGTTCGCTAACACATTTATATATCATTAAATTATAGCAATGAATTAATTTGAAAAATAAGATCATTAACTTACTTTTTAATCCAGATAATTAAAGGCTCACCTTTTGCGTTGATATAACCAACATTTGCCCATTTCTTATCTGGTGTAACCTGAATTATTTTGACTTTATCACCCGGTATCAGATACCCCTTTTTTTTATCATTATCGCTCGGTGATGTATAAAGCGGTGTTTTACTATCTAAAGTGAGACTTATTTTCAGCGAGTTCAGATAGTTCACAATTTCTACAGAAACATTTTTTTTAGAAATTGGGTTTTCCTTCATGAGTTTTTGATATTCGTTAATATTTTTATTATTAGGTGCATCACATCGCAATAAATTATTAACGTCATAAAGATTATAGGATGATAATGGGTCTATTGACTCATTCATTTTGGGTCTAAATGAAAGAAAATAAAATTTATCACCATGTCCATCAGGAGACTCAGAAAGTACGTCTTTACCCTTTTCCCAATCATAACCACAAGCTTCACCATCCCAGTCACTTACCACACAACCACTGTTCATATCTATCACACTACAGTAGGCTCTATCGGTGTACTTTTTAGTACCGTCATCCATAGCAACATAATCTCCTGCTATGCTAGTTATTTTTAAATACTCCCCGGAAGGAGATACTTTTGAAGAGCCATCTTCTGTGTAATATCTATCATCACGGCTAAGATCTAATCGCTGAGCGCCATGAATAAAATAAATTTTGCCCCACGCATTTGGATCAAAATTATCACCTTGCTTCTTGTGAGAGAAAACGACCTCACTTCCATTAGGTGAAGTTATTTTTATATCCGCAAAACTTCCTGTTGAAACCGTCATACCTAAAACAAGAAAAATACTCTTCTTGGATTTATTCATAATTTAGCCTTTAATGCATCAAATCTTGCAACTGAGTTAGTCATTATTCGAGTAAGTTTATATTCATCTAACAGTCGACTTTCATTATTCGCATGAGAAGCCCCCCATGTCTGTGGATCTAAACTTACAGATGGATTATGGGCGTGAAAATTGTCAAGGGCTTGCTTAAATTCACGCCCTACATTAGCGGGGCGATTTACAGAGTGATCTAAAACTACAGCCCTACCAAAATTACTCTTCACAAAATCTCCAATTATTTTTCCTGATGATGTTACAACTTCTGATTCTGCTTTGTGTAGTCTATCTACAAAATCAATGATCTGGATATCTAAGTACTCAGGAAGCTTTATTATTTTGAGTAATGCGGCTAGTGGTTTGCTATGAATTGACTTGCCATACATACTTTCATCACAACCTGCCCTTATTAACTCTTTTAATTTTGTTGATGTTATCTTTTCATTATTAGTTAGAGAAGCATCGCGATAATAGACAACCGCAGAAGAACCACTCCCATCAACACTCCATCCACATGACATTCCATACTTCTGATAGAGCTCAGGATATAAATCACGAAATTTTGCTAATTGGGCTGAAAGCTCGCCTTTCCCTTCCAAATTCTTTGAGCATTTAACTGTTTTCTGCATTGCCCCTGCGGTAATAACTTCGCTATCGTATGATTGTATGGCATCCATTTTTCCTTCATTCTCAGACATAGCAATTAAAATTGATTTTTCATCATCAGTTAATGAACCGTCACCTATCAATTTGTCCCACCGAGAATACATTGCAAGAGTTATCTCCCCCCAATAAACTGGCCCGTACTGACTTCCATATCTTGTGGCCTTAAATTTATCAGCATAAAGTTTTTCACAATCACATTGTGTTCCATTGAAAGATGATAAAAACGCTATCGGATGCATATGCCACGGTTCAGCCACCATCCCGGAGACCTGCTTCATCCACGCCATCTTTTCGATAAAGCTTTCTGTATAGGTTTTCCATACTGCTAATGCAGGATCCGAACTTAGCGTATCCAGATACGTTTTCCAGGAGGTGTCATCTTTCCCGTAGTACCATTCGCTGGGGTGCCTGACGATAATGCGGTAGAGATGATCGCGATAAGACGGGTTATGCACTGCCTGCAAATACTCTTCCTCAGAATATTGCCCGTTCTTATTAGTATCGATCTGCTTCAGAAGGCGACTGTAATTATACTGGTTCATCGCCCGGCTACTGTCCGTTTCATTTTGGGCAGCCTGATAAAGTTGTTCAAGGATCCCTTTTACAACGTTGTCAGGGTGATGAATACCATCTATAAGATCGAAGCTTTTTGGTGCCTTATCCAGCGTGACAAACCCCAGAGAAACCAGGTCAAACTGCGCCACTTTTTTCACATCACTGGCAGCCATCCAGCAGCCTTCTGGCCTTATCTGAAAATACGCAGCACCGGTATTATCTGTCAGCACCTTCCCACCGGCATCGACACCAGACACTTTTGAGCGGGTCAGCACACCGGGGGTACGGCTTTTTCGCTCAGTACTCACCATTTTACCCGCAGCATCCGGCATATACAGACCGGCTCCTTCTGCATACTTCAGGTAAGCCGGGTTGTCCTGGCCTGTTTTATCCGGATTAGTCAGAAACGTCGGCAGATTGCTGTCGGCGCTCAAACATTCAATATGCACCTGGTAACGTGAGCGTTTGCCGTTTTCTTCCGGCAACTCGTAAAAGCCCAAGTGACCAATACTGTCACCGGCATTGATTGCCACCGGCGTTCCCGGAATAACTACTTCGCCGTATTTTCCCGCCCCTTCTGACGCTGCATTTACAGCTATCAGATTGTCATTGTCCGATACCACCCATACCCGATCGCCTTTTTTCAGGTCACTACTATTACGTCCGACATCCCTGTCCAGGGTCACAAGGCTGAAAATACGGTTATCAGTTGATCGGGTAAATGAGGCGATGCTCGGATCCACCGTGACAGGAAAATCTTTCGGTATCTTGCAGCGAGATACCCCGGCACGCACGTCCTCTGTACTGAAATATGCTTTCAGTACGGTGCTGGTTTTATACCCCTGCTCACTGCCTGTTTTTGTGTGACAGACTGGCGAACATCTTTTCCACCAGGAAGGTTGTGCAGTCTGGCTGGAAAGTAGTTTCAGCCAGCCCCTGTCTGACACCGTCCAGACTTTATCTCCAGCCGACAGCGAGCCGGTATCATTCAAGACCGTCACCTCACAGAACTGACGATGATGATGAGATGACGTCATTACCTTGTCACTCAGCTTCACCTGAGTGCCCGCAGGTAACGAGCCCGTTGCCTTACCCGTATTCACCTGCTCCGGGGAGGTGTAATAAGACTGACCTTTTATTGTCTCCCGGAGATTTATATCCTTCGGGCCGTAAGCTGAGACGGGAGCCAGATTCATATAAAGCGTATGGAACGTCAGTCCGCTGGACGCATGTTCTCCTGGCTGGATGTAATGCTTAACCAGTACAAATGCGGTTGAGAAATACAGCTTTTCCCCACGCCATGGAATGAAGTCGTAATCCTCACAGACGCGATATGCCACAATTTCACCGTCAACCATACACCCGACAGCCTGTTCCCCGGCATATGGTTTGTTAACATAGCTCAATTCCGAAGGATTGTTTCCGGTTAACGCACACCATGGAGCGGTAGCATCAGTAATATGAATGCCGCCATGCCACATACCCTGACTACCGACCAGATACAGACCTGTGCTCTCACGGTCCAGGAGACTCAACAGCTCTTCCGAATTTCCGAATGCCTTACCTTTTCCATTGGCAGGTATCGGGAAGCTGATTTTGGGTATTGAAGCCATAGTTTTCCTCCCTGTTATTCACTGGCCCATTTGGCTGAATTTTTTCCAGTAACACTGATATCGGTTTTTTTGAAGTCAGGTGTTTCAACGGGAAGAGTATTCCCTGTCCCAGGCACAAGATAATTTGAAGCTTTGGTAATAAAGTCCCCGTTCGTCCCGTGCTCAATCCCGCTTTCGCTCAGCTTCAGGTAGGAACCACCGCCGTTCAGGGTCAGGGTTTTCGGGGTGCTGATGGTGATTTCATCTTTACTGCTGGTGATCGTGAACTGCTGGTCGGCACTCATCTCAAGCGTGCTGTGCTGGGCGCGGACTTCTATGCTTCCCAGATTGGCGATGACCTTCGCCCCGGCTTTATGGGCAAACAGCCCCAGGGATTGTTCTGCACTCACCGTGACATTTTTCATTGCCCCGATATCAACATGCTGGCCTGCGGTTACCATGGTGTTTTTCGTGCTGGTCAGTTGCAGATGTTCCCCGGAGGTAAGGGCAACCCCCTGAGGGGCAGAAGCCAGCACCACGGCGGACTGCAGATCTTTCAGGCGGTTCTGGATCAGGTTGTTCTGTGTCTGTATATCGCAGGTCAGGGCTTTCGCCTGTTCGGCAGCACCGTTCAGCGCCTGCATCTCACTGTTGGCCTGAGTTATCAGACTGACCGCTGGATTCATCTCCAGCACTTGCCCCTGGCCTTTAGCCTGAGCATCTGCTGTCAGGTAAACCCCACGGGCAGCACGCACGGCGCCAAACTCATCGGTGCGCAGTTCAAAACCCGTACCGCGCTTTTCGCGCCGGGAATCAACCAGATGGCCGATATTGAGCTGAGTCTTGCCGAATTCCGTCGCAAGTTTGATGTGCTCTTCCTGGCGCTTATCTTCCATACAGAGTTTGTTGTTCGCCGGGGTACGCAGGACGTTACGCGTGTGATTATCGTCAGTGACGTGATCCGGGTGTTCAGAATCGTGTTGGGCATGGGCGATATAGGGACGGTCAGGGTCTCCCGCATCGAACATCACCGAGACTTCAGTACCATCGAGCAGTGGCGCATGGAAGCCGTAATTATCTCCGGCATACGGCTTCGCCAGACGCAGCCACAGGTAGGCAAAACCCTGCTCGCTGTCGCTGCGGTCGAAATCCAGCTTCGTACGGTAGCGGCCCTGATTGTCCAGCCAGGCATAGGTATCGCCTTTCTCGATGCTTTCCACCCGTGCAGGTAATGGACCGGCAATCACCGGGCGATGATGTAACGGTGGGCGATAGCACACGGCTTCGCTGTAAGGGATCCCGGTAAAGCTCATCCTAAAGCTTTGCTTACGCGAACCACTGCTTTGCACACCGGTGATGACGATGCCGTCTTGCAGGTTGGCAGGGAGCGAACCCTGCGGTTCAAGCACTTCGCCCGGTGCCAGCACCGGGCTGGTTGTCTTACCCATGACCGCCTGCTGCACATTCAGAATACGTTCATGGCGCAAGCGGGCATAATACGCCCCACTCTCCGGGGTTTCGGTATCGCCTTCGCTCAGGAACGGTTCTGCGTAGTGGTACACCTCGCCCGTGGTGACGCCATCATTGGTGCTGACAGACGCAGAACTGTCCTGTGGCGTCAGCGCCTCGCGGTAGTTGTAATCGCGGTTGGCTACGCTTTGTGACACTACCTGATGGCAGGTTTTAATATCCCAGACGCTGAGCTGCCCGTTATCGCTGGTGCGTGACGGCTGAATCAGCGGCAACGTCACGCCAAACTGATAGTGCTCCTGGCTGTCCTGGAAAATCACCACATCCTTTTCGAGGCGACCATCCATTTCAAAGCGCCAGAAGATGCCGACTTCGGCAAGAAGGCGCTGCACGAATTCCAGATCGGTTTCGCGCCACTGGGTGATCAGTTCGCGTGCCGGATAACTCTGCGACAGACGGAATTCAAAATCAGCACCTTCCAGCCCATGAGAGCGCAGGATCTTCTCCACCACGTCAACAATGGACTGATTGAGGTAAATCTCGCTACGCTTTGTATGTTGCAAAAGCGCGATGCGCGGCACAATCTTCAGCGAGTACCAGGTTTCATCAACTGAAGTCGAGAGGCGCTGGAATGTCTGAACCACGCCATAAACGGTACGTACTGGTGTGGCGGGCATACCGTTATATAACGGAACCTGGAGCGTGAACGACGCTGCTTTAAGCAGCATGCTGTCACTGGCAATATCACCTTCGGTACAGGTCACTTTGACGGTGTAATGCCACGGTTCGCTGAGTTTTTCTTCCGCCCTGAAATTGAAGACATCCAGAAAGTGCGGGCACTCGTGAACGTCCAGCCTGTAGCGGGACATTCCCCGAAGTTCGTCGATTTTGTTCTTCGCAAATATACTTACGGAATCACTCATCCTTGTAATCCTCTCTCCCGCACTTTCTCAGTAATCAACCTCTATTTAGATAGTCAGGCATTATTGCCCGTTAAATAGGAAATTCTTTCGTTGGTCATTTTTGTCTGGCACTGGTAAATATTAATCTGCTGCTGCATATTAATCGTCTCTGATTTACCTTCTGGAAGTTTTCCGCATTTCGCCACTTTGTTATTAACCCATGCAATCTGTTCTTTCTTCATTGAATTCCGTGCCGAGTCGGGTAATTCTTTCCATACAGAATTCAACTCACGATCTGCGCTTGCATAGGCAGACTGTGCTGAATTCAACGAGATCTGCGAAAGAGTACTAATAATCTTGTCTTTATTTACAGCCAGTACGCTCATGCTGTACAAAGCAGCAGAAGCATCCATTCTGCTGAAGTTGCTAAATAAAACATCCTTGTTATTATCAGCAAGTTTGGCGTTATAGGTAACACCGTTCCAGGTTACGCCGCTGTTGTTTACCTTTCCATACCCGCCAGTAACATAGCGAAAATAATCAGGAACCTTACTTATCACATCCAGCGTATCTTGCGGGATTTTAATTGAAACAGTAGCACTACAATCCAGACCATAGCTTCCTTCACTGGACGTTGATACATTCGCAACGATGACTTCCATGCTATTCAGCATATTTTCATAAACTGAAACTGGTTTATCGTAATCAAACTTACCCTTTACAAGGAAGTCACTTTGCAACATACTCGACGCATCATTCTTTATATAATCAGCAAGCGCTTTTACTGCATCATCTCTGCCACACTTAAAATCATTTGAATCAAATAACCCGGCATTTGCCGCACCAGAAAAAGCTACGATTACGCTTAATAAAGACATTTTTTTGAACATTTTTTCATTTCCCTTTTTTAGATATTAATTTAATTTGTAGTTTGTTTATCGCTTACGCAGTCCCAAACACCAGCTCAACCCCTTCTTCGTCACTCCACCCCAACGTCAGCGAGGTCGGCTTCTGCTTTGCCGCCATATAAGCCAACAACTGCTGGCTCAGTACCGGCAGAATTTGCTGGTTAAGCAGGCTGTCGATATTGCGCGCGCCAGTATCCGGCAGCAGGCAGGCGGCCGTCAGGGCGTCAAACAGAATTTCATTGATATGCGTGACCAGGCCGTAGTGACGATGTAAGCGCTTACTGACCTGTAACAACTTTATTTCTAAAATAGTGCGCATCGCCGCTTGCGACAGCGGACGGTAAATCACCGTCTGGAAGCGGGCGAGTAGCGCAGGCTGGAAATGGTCACGCAGAATCGGATGCAGCAGTTCGTGCAAATCGCCTTCGGTGGCCTGCGGTTTTGCATCCAGCTGTTGCATCAGGTGGTCGCTGCCAAGGTTGGAGGTCATCAGAATGACGGTGTTGCGGAAGTCGATTTCGCGTCCTTCGCCGTCGCGCATAAACCCGCGGTCGAAAACCTGATAGAACAGGTTCATCACGTCACGGTGGGCTTTTTCTACCTCATCAAGCAGTACCACACTGTACGGACGCTTACGCACCGCTTCAGTCAGAATACCGCCCTGACCGTAACCGACGTAGCCTGGCGGCGAGCCTTTCAGTTGGGAAACGGTGTGCGGCTCCTGGTACTCCGACAGGTTGATGGTAATCAGCGCCTTATCACCGCCGAACATCACATCAGCCAGCGCCAGCGCGGTTTCGGTTTTCCCCACGCCGCTTGGGCCAACCAGCAGGAACACGCCCTGCGGACCGTTCCCGGAAGTGAGGCCGGTTTTCGCCGCACGCAGGCGCCGGGCGATGGCTTCAAGCGCCACATGCTGACCGACCACACGTTTACCGATTTCATTTTCCAGGCTTAGCAGTTCGGTCTGCTCGTCTTTCATCAGTGAGGACACCGGCACACCGGTCCAGTCGGCAACCACATTGGCGACGGCGCGTACGTCCACATCCACGGAGAGCAGCGGGTTGCTGTGCTGCATGCCGTTCAGTTCCCGTTGCAGCTTGTGGGTCTCACTCTGGCGGGTGATATCCTGGCGGCTCTCCAGCAGTTGTTCGGTAAGCGTGAGCTCCTGGCCGTACCGGGCCTCCAGTTCGTCGAGTTCCACAGTCAGGCGCACTTCTTCCTGCTCAATCGCCGTCAGGCGTTCATCGTGGGTCTGATTACCGACGGCGATGTCTTCCAGCAATGCCTGCTTCTCCAGTGCAAGGGAGATAATTTGCGAGCGGATGCGGGTCAGCGGTTCCGGTACGGTATCGAGACTCATGCGTACGCGGGCGGCGGCAGTGTCGAGCAAATCGACAGCTTTGTCCGGCAGTTGGCGACCCGTCAGATAACGGCGGGAAAGCGTGACGGCAGCACGAACCGCATCATCGGTGATATGCACGTTATGGTGCTCGGCGTAGCGGGATTTCAGGCCGCGCAGCATCAGACAGGCGGTGTCATCGTCCGGCTCGTCCACTTTTACCATCTGGAAGCGGCGCTCCAGCGCGGCGTCGCGCTCGAAGTATTGTTTGTATTCAGACCAGGTGGTAGCGGCAATGGTCCGTAGCTCGCCACGCGCCAGCGCAGGTTTCAGCAGGTTGGCCGCATCGGCACCACCCGCCTGGTTGCCCGCGCCAATAATGGTGTGCGCTTCATCGATAAACAGCAGAATCGGCACCGGCGACTGCTGTACGGCGTCGATAACGTTTTTCAGACGCTGTTCAAATTCGCCCTTCACGCCAGCTCCAGCCTGCAACAGGCCGAGGTCGAGAGTGCGCAGAACAACAGGTTTGAGCGATTGCGGGACGTTGCCTTCGGCAATGCGCAGCGCGAGGCCTTCGACCAGCGCAGTTTTCCCCACACCCGGCTCGCCCACCAGGATGGGGTTGTTTTTGCGACGACGGGAAAGAATGTCCACCATCTGGCGGATTTCCGTATCGCGGCCAAACACCGGGTCGATTTCACCTTCTTTCGCTTTGGCGGTGATGTCGAGGGTGAATTTATCCAGCGCATTTTGCAACGCCGGGCTCAGTTCGCCCTCTTTCACGTCGGCATCTACCGGGCGGCCGACTATTTCAACATCGCCACCGTAGCTCTGGGCCAGCCCGGCTTGCAGTTGCACTTCCGGGCGTTCGTCAGACTGCACATCCAGCAACGGGCGCAGCCGCTTAAGCTGGCTCTGGCTCAGCGTCAGCAGCGGCCACAGACCATCACAGTTAATCAGTTTCGGGCTTTCGACCAGCGCGGTCAGCAGGTGCAGGCTGCGAATCTGTTCTTCGCCTTGCAATGACGCGACCATCCATGCCTGCTTCAGCAGAGTGTTGAGAGAATCTGCCAGCTGTGGGCGGCCGCGCACCGAGCGCGGAAGCGCATCCAGCCAGCCCAGTAGCGCTTGCCACATATCGTCCATATCCCACTCGTAACGTCGGGCCAGCACGGTGAGGTCGCTTTCGCCCTGCTCCAGCAGTTTCAGCAGCCAGTGCTCCGGCAGAATTTCTGCATGGGCACGGGTCTGACACAGGGATGCAGCCCCTTCCAGTGCACGGGCGCAGTAAGGATTAAGGCGACGCAACAGGACGGTTGAGTTTTCCATTTTTCTCTCTCTTAGGTTTTCCCGGGCACGCTACCGCCCATCGCTTTCCCTTTTGACAGGGAACCCAAAGCGCATCAGGTCAGGCAGATTGTGTGATTCTTTGCTAAGCGCCTGCCTGTAAGGACAGACGCTCAGCAAAAAACTGCGGACAGGTTGCGCTGTCCGCATCAGGCTTACGCAGTGGCGCGTTCGTTCCAGGAATCGGAATGAATGATGTTGCCGTCTTTATAGGTCCAGGTGATTTTTTCGTAGCGCAGCTCGATCTGCTCAAGGTGGTTATGCTTCTCGAAAGAAGGATCCTTGATGTCGTGCATCACCGGATTCACTTTCACCACTTTCACGTTTTCCAGTTTGGTGTTGAAGTACTCCACCTCCTGGCCCGCATCGTTGATTTTGTACCACCGGAATTCCGCAGACTTCAGGGTCTGACCGGTGGTCACCGCCTTGTACAGGTACGGGCTGGACGAGTCGATTTCCTTGGTGAGCAGAAACGGGGTGTGGATACGGGTACCGGTCAGCTTGCCGGTATTGTTGTCGGTCGGGATGTACAGGTTATGCTCCTGAGCCACCACTTCGATGCTGCCTTCACGATCCTGTACGTCAACAGAACCTTTAATGTCCGCGCCGCCGTCATCTTTCAGCCAAAGGTAAACAGGAATTGCCATCGGATTTACTCCATTTAGTGTTGAGAAACGTCATCATCCTGCGATGACGCCGGGGTTTTGCCCGGTATCAGACAGGCACTGGCCTGCGGTACCAGACTGATTTCGACACGGCGGTTGAGCGCACGGCCTTCCGTAGTGTCATTGGTTGCAATGGGGCGACTTTGACCGTAGCCCTGCACCGCAAAACAGCTTTCCGGCACATCACCGGTGTCACGCATCCAGTCGCGTACCGCGCTGGCGCGTTGCAGGGATAACGACTGATTGAGCTTCGGATCCCCGGTGCTGTCGGTATGGCCTGCCACTACAATCAGCCAGCCCGGCTTCGCCTTAATACCTACCAGGGAGTTGATCAGCATTTTTGTGGACCCGGCTTTGAGCGCCGATTTGCCAGAATCGAACAGCGACATGCTGTCGAGGAGGACAATTTTCGGTACCGGTTCGGACTTCGGCTGCGGTTTGGGCGGCGGCGGCGGTGGAACCCAGGTATCAATGGCCTGCTGAACGCTCAGCCACAAACGCTCGCCCGGATAAAGCCCCAGACCGTAACGCTGCGGCTCACCCTGGCGCTGCCAGCGCTCCAGCAGCAAGGCATCCTGTTGCAGGGCATGTAGTGACTGCGCTTTCGGTGCGTAGTGCGTCATCGGAATGGCGTACCAGCGCTGCAGATCGGAAGCGATCCGCCCGATAAGGGACTGGTTGTGGAGTACGGACAAGCCAAGCGCGCTGGCGATGCAAAGCAATAGAAACATCACCACACGACGCCCGGTTTTCCCGCCCTGAAGAGGCATGGCATAAGGCGCAAGCAATGGCAGAACTGGATCGGCAAAATGCCACAGCGCCGGATACGTTGAGCCGGCTGCCGTAGGTAACAGTTTCGAATGGCGGAACAACCACTGCGGCCAGATAGCCTCTGCCCGAGTACGGCCAGCCCCGCTTCGAACAACTACCGCAAACGGCGTGACAGCCGGACATAGCCTGTCGGTTTTCGTCAGTTCATCTATCACCACCTGTTGCAGTAGACCCATCGAATGAGACAGATACGGCAAACGGATCACGTTTTCAGGCAGAGCGCGCCACTCATCCAGGGTCAGCGCAGGCTCATCCGTTGGGTAGACCAGCGGCGTTTTACCCCGAATCACTATCCAGGGCGTTTGTGGGCCGGAAAACTCGCCAGCCAGCACGACAGGAGGCAGATAGCCGGAAAGATTCTTCAGCTGGTTCACCTGCTGGCGTAGAATCTTCAGGGAAGCACGCAGTAGCCCTTCGTCTTCTTGCAAATCCGGCAGGCAGCGGAACATCACCACAAGTTGCCCGGCCATACGTGGTTCACGCGCCAGTAAACGATCAGAAAATTTGCTTAACTGATCCGTTGAACCCACTTTCAGATAACAGCCCTGCGCTGTGGTTCGACACCCGCCTTCCGCAAACAGATGGTCGTTAAGATCGCCACACAGCAGCAAAACCGGCCCGGTAAAACCTGACGGTGGGTAAACACCCTCATCAGCATGCTGCCCGGCAGGTTGCTGGTAACGATAGCGGCGACATATCAGCAACAGCGCCACAATTATCCCTGCCAGCGTCAGCAGGCTTTTGGTCAGCACGAAGAAATTCAGGAATCCCCAGATCAGCCAGAGCGCGGCGACCAGACAAATCAGCACCGGAAATGTAGCCCGTAACAGTGCAGATTTTCGCATCAGCGCAGCTCCGGTAATTGCTGGCGCAGAAGGTCCTGCAACCACAGGTAACCACCAGCCCAGACCAGTGAAGTGAGCACCACAGCCAGAATGATCCAGAACCACACTGAACGCAGAATGTTGTACCGGCGCTTACCGGTCTTCTGTACAACCAGCTCAACATCTGCCTCAAGCGGCTGAACTCGCTCATTCAGGGCGGCAATAACTTCTTCACGTTGTTCCTGTCCGACGCCGAACAGGCTGAACTGCCCCTGGAACCCCAGCGCAAGAACACGCTGGTAGCAGGTCAGCACTGCCGGAACCGGTGACGGCTGACGTAGCACTTGCGCAATGCGCTCATACAAAGCCCCACCCGCACGCAACGAACCAAAGTAACGGGCCTGCAACGGAGCTGCGCGCCAGGCTTTGATGCCTTCGTCCACATCGGCCTTCTGAGGAGCCTCAGTTTCAGATTCAGAGTCCGGGGAATGCGTCTCTGCATCCGCAGACGCGGGCTTACGGTTCATCACCGCTTCATCCAGCAGGGCACACTGTGTAGCGCGGCGAAATTCTTTGCACTGAAACGCAATTTTTTTTGCATTAAAAATTACGGCACAAAGAACGGATTACGCACAGTGCAAAATTGAAAGCGAAAAAAATCAGACGAGCTGAATATCACCAACGTTGTCATCAATCCAGACGATGCCATAGAGGTCGTTCTGAACCGATGCCCGGTAGTGGCCGCCGGACTCTTCCACCGTCAGCACGGTAAACGGGCATGGCCCGTTGTCTTTATCAAGCGTGACGACAATCTGTTGCCCTTCCTGTAGTTCGTTCGTTTTCATAACACCCCCAGTAATGCCTGGCTTAAGCGCGCAGCGCGGAACGCATATCCCGCATCATTAGGGTGAACGTTGTCATACGCGGTGTATAGCGTCTTATTCCTGGCGTTTACCCAGTCAGACACATCAATAAAAGGAAGCCCGAGCGTTGAGCACAGCGCCATAATTGCACTGCGGATGGCGTTAAGCTGGGCGTTTGAGCCAATCGGCGTGGCCGGGCCTATTACAACGATTGCAACCTCAGGGCAATGTTGCTTGATCAAGGCAACTGACTCGGTGAAGTTCGTCTGAAGCAACGCGATACTTGTTGTGGCCCAGTCGTTGTACCCGAGGGACAGAAAAACGTATTCAGGTTTACGGGTTAACGTCCACAACTTGGACTTAATGCGCTGCTGCGGTTGCGTGCTGCCGGTTGATACCCAACCACTACCACCAACACCATCAGCAAGCCCGTCAAAGCCCAGCGTGTCACAGATGATACGAAAATCATTGAAACTAGACTGCGAAGCCATCGTGCCAAATGTGTACGAGTCGCCAAGTTGCCAGACAGTAGGCCGCCAGCGGGTCGGTGCCCATAAAGTGTAAGCCTGTCCGACGATCACCCCGCCAAACGCAGTATTCACACCCCGTAGGGTATAGGTACGGGTTTTAACCACACCGCCCCAGTCAATGGTGTAAATGTAAGGCGCGCCTGATGTGTCAGTCGTTACCGCTGCTGATGAAATTCTCTGCCCGTCAACATACAGATCGTACTGGCAGTTAAATCCAATGAGCCTGAAATCAAGGGCTGGGGCATCACTGCAAAAACTGATCGCACACTGTGTGCCGTTACCGTTGCCGTTCCCCATATAGCCGGATGCGTCAGGTAAGTTAGCAATATTGCTGCCAAGATAGCTAAACCATGCCCCACTGCGTGACCAGGTGGCACCATTGTAGATTGACGATGCGACGCCAGCATTCCATGTGAGGTTAAAGATAGCGCCAGTGCCGGAGCCGCCTGTAACCGATGCCGGGTTTGCGGGAGTGGCTGTGTATACGCCCGGTCTCCCAACCGCTGCCGCTGTAATCGCGCCCTCGGAAGACACGGAAACCACAGTGATCGAGGCTGCCGCAGCCGATGTTCCGCCGACCACAGTCAGCACATTACCGACGGTGTAGCCGGTGCCACCTGAGGAAATACTTACGGCTGACAGGCCGGTGCCCTTTGTCAGCGTATACGCTGGAGGGTTACTCATCACCGGAACGGGGCCGAAGTCCAGTTTCTGGTTACGGCGTAACTGTGAAAGCCAGTCAGCCAGCGCTTTATTTTCCGATGAGCCGCGCGCTGCCGCTGCTGTGGCCGGAATGGTCATCGGCATAATCAGTACCTCCCGGCGCTAAATGGGATGACCGAATCAGCATAAACAGAGACAGCCAGCGTGCCTGACCATTCGTAATACGCGCCGGGTGGCAGCAGGTATGATCCGGGGGTATAAGGTGCTGCTGCGCCGCCCATATCGTTAAACCACAAGTTGACGGTCGTAGACAGGTTCTGGATGCGATACCTGATGGCGTCCTGTTTTGCAGCCATTATCTGAACGCTGGTTGCTGCGACAGTATTGCCTGAGTGATCTTCCTGGCTGTTTGCAGGTACAGGCGCAGGTGTATTTTGAACAGGGAAAAGTGTACTCGTGCTCATTATGCGTCCCTCACCATTGCAAACCAGTATCTCGCATCATCTTTAAACAGGTATACAGACGGGTTCCCGCCCTTGGTCTCATCTGCCGATATCAGATACCATCCTGATGGACTGGCAGGAATGTCAGCATAAGTCGGGGCAGTGACTGCAGGATTACCGAGCAGCGACAACATCTGCTGATAGGCCTTCTGAATCGCAAGTAACATGGCATCCGTATGAGAAGTCATTCCTGCCAGCAGATAGTCATTCAATGTCCCATCTTCGGTTTCTTCCGAAACCAGAATCACCCCAAGTATCTGCTCGCTTGCAGTCCCTTTTTTCACTGTGACCTTATATCTTCCATCTGACAGGGATATCTGGTAGTGACCCTCAATGGTCGTAACCGTCGAAGAGGCGAGTTTCGAAAAGGAATCTGCTGTGGTTTCAAGTAACTCAAAACGGATTAACACCCCTGCAACAGGTTCACCGTCAGGATTCTGGTATGTCCCGGATAATATTTTCATAACTTTTTAGCCGTTAAGTAAAAAATACTCAGCCCCGACGCATATGATGCAGTGTTTTCGTTTAAGCAGGTTCCACAGGCCATACGATGTCCGGTGCGTTGTCTGTGTTTACCTGTTTCAGTAAGCGGATGTAATCCAGCCACTCTTTCAGGCTTGCCTTGTCCGCATCACCCAGAGAACCCAGCAGCAGTTCACTCTGCCATTCGCCAATGGTTTCACGGGCCGCAGCCAGAAGCGTGTCACGCCGGGCAACGGCGTCTGCAACCTGTGCCGCTTTCTCCGCCGCCTCATCCTTTATCCATTCCTGCCCGTCCCATTTCATAAACGGGCCGGAGGGTGCGGTACTCACCGTGTCAGGCGGCAGCGCACCAGGCGCATCGATGTATCTGGCTACACCGGTTGCGGTGCCGTAAACGGTTTCACCCCGGTGATCTTCTGTCAGCGACCATGTTCCGGCCTTCTCATCAAACACGGCAACATGTCCGGCGGGGATTTCCGGTGGTGCCGTTTCCGTACAGCAGGCCGGAAGGCCGGTATGGGGAGGAAGGTATGTATCACTGGCCCCGATAAATTCGCGGGTGTCAGTGCGCCAGTTATATACACGCAGGGTCTGTGGGATGTCCTTCATTTCAAAAGCCATTATGCGAGCCTCACTAAGTAATTAAATGCGATATTTTTCACGGTGTTTTCGGCATTACCGGTGGCATTCACAGTTACCGTATGGGCGTGAGCGCCGAGAGCGACGGTGTGGGCATGTGCGCCGATAGCCACGGTATGGGCATGGTCACCCACAATAGATGTATAGTTTGTTCCTGTACCTCCATCCCCCTGGTTCCCCTTCGGTGCGGCAGTACCGTCGTTGTTATTTCCCTTGATAGTGAAGGAGTGCTGATGGCCCCCGGCTGCGGATGTGCCTTTATTCCCGTAATCGAAACTGGATGTGGTCGGGCTTCCCAGGTCGGTCGCTGCGGTCGCGCCGGTATGCCCATGTGACAGCACACCATCAGCCTCAAAACTCAGCACAGCGCGACCACTGACAGGCTTGCCTTTGATGGTCTGCCCACGCATATCCGGAATAACGCCACCTGGATAGGCGATTGCAAGTTGTGGATATTGATTTGTATTAAAAGTCTGCCCCTGCATCAGGGCGTAACCGTCCGGTACGGTGTCTGATGGCCAGGGGATGGGAACCCCGACCGGCAGGAAGTTATCCAGTCCCAGAAATGAGACAATCTCGCCGGTACTGCTTTTTGATAGCAGGCTCCTTGCTGTGGCGGTTAAATCTGTAAGTGCTGCCGCACCGGGCCCGGTAAAATAAGGTAACTTATTTGCTGCACCGACCAGACCGGCAAGTGCACCCAAAGTGTCATTCTTTGCTGCGAAGATCTGTCGAAGCGCATCCAGTAATTGCCCGGTAGTTGTTTCAGGCTCAATACCCGCTGCAGCAAGCACAGCGATAAGCTCTGCCTGTGCATCACGAATCGTGTCCTGCACATTATTGAGATGCCCGGCGGTAACGATTGTCCCCAGCTCACCGTTCAGCGGGTTACCGTCATGGAATTTATTATCCGGTGTGCCAATGGGAGGCATTAAAGGCCGCATTATTCGTTCTCCTGATATGCGAAGTAGCAAAAGGTATGGGCAGGCTTAAGGTCACGGAACACATCCTCAATAACAGGGTCGCCGAATGCCGTCAGCCTTTCCCCGGCAGCAGAGCTACCAGCCCGGAAACGATAGACCTGTGTGCCTGAGTTCTGGACGTTGACACGCCACACCCAGATAATGTCTTCCACCCAGAGACTATCTCCTGCCCGGTTTACACCCGCCCGGAACGGCTGTGGCTCGTCAATCGTGATGGTGTAACCCAGGCTGGCGGCCAGTCGGGTGAAATAAGGAATACTGAGGCCGCCCACCTCAGCAAGCTTTGCCAGTACACGCTGCATGCGCTGCTGATAAGTCGCACCTTCGGGCGGAACCAGCTCAAGAACCCTTTCCCAGTCAGTGATAAGACTGCGGGCATAAAAGGGAGTAACCCCTCCCTCAGCCAGACCGGCGCTGGCATCAAGGCTCTGAAACATATCGGCCTCTGAGCGCAGGGAAGCATCAAGAAATGGCTCCCCCGGACTGTAGGAGACCAGGGGTAAAAGTTGATTAAGGAGGTTGTAATAGCTCACAGCGGCTCAACCTCCACATTTCCCAGGCGCAGCCATTCAACCTGTTCCTCGTCAATCACGGGCTGGATATTCGCGGCGGGTGTGACGATTTCATAATCAGAAATGCCCGGCAAAAGCGAAATCAGCGTGCCCGCCTGGCTTCGGATAAATGCCGCGCCAGGCTCTCTACGGGAGTCATCATCCTGCAGAACGGAGGTAATGGCCGTTGTTGCATCGGCAAGGGTAATACCGTCCAGACTCACCTTCACCACTACATCAAAGGTGTGGATCGCTGGCATGATAACCAGCGTGTTTTTGGCGGTGACCGGGCGGAGATCATCGATATAAGCCTGAGTCCTGTCGATTACATCCTGTGATGGCAAGCCTCCCGCAGAGGTGACAACCACATCCACCGTGCCAAGCCCTCGCCGCAGAGGGTACACATACGCCGCTGAAACGCCGCTGACTTCCAGCGCCCAGCGCTTGTAGTCGTATTTATTGCCGCCAGCGGGCGGGCGACGAATAATCTCAAGCAGTCGGGTAAGCAGCTCACCATCACTTTCCTCATCGGTTCCACCGCTCATCACCCCCACGCTGACTGTGCTGTCAAAACCGTCCGGTGTGGTGGTCAGAGTGGCAGTGGTGGTCGCTGTGGTATTACCGGCCGCACCGCTAAGGGACGATACCGCGCTGACGGTGGCGGTGCCGTCTGCACCAATGGTGATATCTTCTGTGGTTGTCCATGAGACGCTGTCACGCTTAAAAACCAGCCCAGCCGCTGCTGTGGAATCTGGATCACCGGTAAACCCGGCAGCCCCGGAGGCGCTGTTTGCGGCCTTTTTAGTCAGGCCACGCGTGCGGGCATGAAGATAAAGATATTCGGCGTCCGCCGTGTCGGGGAAAATCTGGCGGACAATCCAGCCCTGGTGCTGATACAGACCTTCGGCCACGCTGGCCACAGAGGAAGCCCTCACATACCAGTCGCTGTCCGGGCCCAGTTTTTCGTCAGACAGCTGCAGGAGGTTTTTGATATCCCGCAGAAGGTCATCGCGAATTTGTGCGGCAGTTTTGGTAATGAATGGCATCAGCTGACCTTAACCGGAAGTTTCCAGGTCTGCGACGTTCCGCTCGCAGCCGTGACGGTGACCAGCAACAGCATCCAGCCTGGCCGGTAATGCTCTGCGCTGATCTCAATGGACGTGGCGCGGCCATCATCAATGATGGGCTGCAGCGCCTGCTGTGCATACTGGACGGCCAGCTTTCTTACGCGCGAAACATCTTTCTCGCGCCGCAGAGTGTGCAACAGGGAACCCAGAGACGGGTCAGCCCACCATGAGCCGAGCGGCGTCATTAGCCGCAGATAAACAGCATTGGCAAGAGTGTCGGTGGTTTCCCCGGTGTAATCACCAGTGGCCGGATCAATAAGCATTTCCATGCCGCTATACTGGCGGCACGGGAAGATAAATTCGCGGTGAAGGGGTTCAGTGGGATGGATACCCGGACGGGGAAAATAACGTTACCACAAATTACATCGGCTGGTCAGGTATATCCGTGGTTCCCGCGTCACCTCCATGATGATGCGTGTGGTCATCATAAATATCGCGCATCCCGTTCATCGTCGATTTGCCGTCAGAGATGTCATCGCTGCCTTTTAATAGCGGTGTTTCAAAACTGGCCTGTTCCGATGCTGTGACATCGTAATTTACCGTATTGACCTGGTATTTATTTTTCGCATTAACAATATATTCATCGCAGCTCACTTCGATAATTTTGCCGCGTTTTAAAATAATGTGGCTGCCCTCGTCGGTATAGATAGCCAGCTCACCGCTTTTGAGGTTCTTCAGCCGGTATTGCGCATGCTCGGTGGCAATCACGATACTATGACTGGTTTTGCCATTAAGCGGCAGCATGATGGCCTTGGTGCCTTTGGGCGGGTTCGAGGTGAAGCCATATTGCTGGAACATTTCCACATCCTGCAGGGTCTCCGTTGCCAGCGCCTTTCCCTGGACAGTCTGAATGTCACCGCCACTGTTAACGCGGATTAAAACGCCCCTGAAAGCCATTCTTATCCGGTTTAACGCCCCGTTAATACGGGCATCAATTCTGTTCCACATCGATAATCTCCAGGTCTTTATTCACTTTGGCGCGGCGTTTGCGGGACTTGCGTTTTTTCGGGTAAGCATCCGGTATCCAGATGCCATCCTCTTTCAGGCGCAGTGTGGTGACGGTATTATCCGGGCGACCGCCGGAAAATTCACGCCCCATAAGGAAGTAGATAGCGTCAATGCCATGCGGCTCACTGCGTACACGAATACGCTGGCCGGGTTCCCAGAGCTGGCCACTTTCCATGCGGTGCCCTTTAACAATGGCGGTGAGGTCGTACCCGCTCAGCCGGGCATCAGCCATGGCCTTGCGGGCGCGGTAGTCCACCTGCGCCTGATTATCCGCGTCACCGGCAACCATAATCTGGGGGCGATAATAAGGCACTGTACTGTCACGAACGACGCTGCGTAGGCCGTGAAAACCGTTCTCTGCCGAGCCGGTGTTGTTAAATATGTCATCCAGATCACCATCATCATCGTCGTCTTCAGCAGCAGTCTCTGCACTGTCCACATCAATAATGTCAAGCTGGCCGGATTTTTTCCCCTGGCCGTGCCCCTGTGCCAGCACCGTAAGCTCAGAGAACGAGCCGGTAATGGATGACCGGTCACTCAGATCGAGCACGTTATTTCCGCGCCCGTCACGGTTGAGTACCAGTGTGGCCACCGGGTCTTTTGTATAGTCCGGGCCGCCGATAACCAGCGTCCCGTCCGGCTCAAACCACGGCCACAGACCGCGCGCAGCAGCGGCACGCTCCAGCGTGTCCCAGGCTCGTTCGCCGGGTTCAACACTGACTTTGTCATTACGTGTTGATGATTCAGCCTCAAGGCGGATATTGGTCACACCCAGCGGCCTGACGACCTGGGCTATCACTTCCTCAAGGCTGAGCTGGCGGGACGTGAATACCGGCGAGGCGCAGTCGACAAGAATCGCCGCACCATCGCGCCCGGAGAGGGACAGCGACACCTGCTGACGGGACACGCGCCGCTGGATTGTGTCCACGCGCCCGGACATGATCACATCGTTGCCCACCCTGACCAGCACCGGCACGCCGCGTGTGATGGCTGGCGGAAACACGCCATCGGGCAGGCCCAGCGTCACGCTCCAGGCATCGGAGGGCACCAGAAAATCAGAATCAATCTGGTAACGGCTCCAGGCGCTGTGGATTTTACCGTCAATGACCAGACTCACGGTGTTCTGCGAGTCCTTATCTTGAGTAAGCATTGAGCACATCCCCCGCGTTTAAACTGTTGGGGTCACGCAGCGACGGATTCAGGCGCAGCAGCTCGGCGGCGCGCGTGTAATCCTCATACCAGAGATGGGCGAGCAGATGCAGGTTGGTGTCAGCCGGAACCGTCCGGCTGGTCAGCGGCGGGCGGCTGGTGATAACGGCTGCGCCAAGTTCCTGAACCGTCAGGGCGATATCTTTCAGACTGCCGACAACCGGCTGCCAGGCAATCCCGCTGGCGGTTTCACCGGCGCTGACATTCTGGGTGTCGTCAGCGAACGCGGCGCGGGTCTGGTCGATAGCCTCCTGCAGAGCCGTGCGGGTGTCATTGGTGATTTGTTCAATATCGGTCGGTGACAGAATATCGCTGATGCTCTCATCGCTGAGAATATCCGAGGCATCGAGCGCGAGCTGCAGGGCAACCTGGATTTTGACGGCGGTGACCAGCTCAGTGATATCCGCCGTGGATGAACCTGACGGGACAGTGACCGGGGCCGTGGTCTGCCCGGTCACCAGTTGCTCCGGCATCGTGGCCACACCCTTAAGCTCTGCATGACCACTTTTCCAGTCGGCCATCACGATACCCGCCGTTCCTGCCACGTCCGAGGACTGCGCATAGCTCCCCGGATTGTTGCTGACGGAGGATTTTGACGTGAGCGAGGTCAGGCTGAGGGCGCTCTGCAGGTCGTTCATGAAGGCTTTGGGATAGTTCACAAAATCCGTGGTGGTACTGATAAACCCGGTCAGTTCCCCCTTAAGGACAGTCACCATGTTCAGCGCAGTGGTGGACAGTGATTTCGCCCGCTTCATCCACTTCCGGGCTGTTCTCAGCGGGGAAAGCAGGTTATCAATGGCGGTCTGCGCCTGGCCAAGTGCGGACTGCGCCTGGTTGAAAATGATATCCGCTTTTGAGAGCGGGAAGTCGCTGCCAAAAAAAGCAACATTGAGACCGCCCTGCAGGAAGACCACTTCCACGATGCAGTAATCCACGTTCTCCGCGTCATGAGATGCCTGATATTCAATGCACTGCATGTTTGGCATGGAGCCAAAGACAGGATGGATAAGCTCCGCGCTGCCGCGTGTATCGAGCGCGGCCAGAAATGCCTGTAGGCGGGTGTCATAATCATCACCCCAGAACAGCGCGGTTGCGCGAAGGTTGCGGGGCTTTCTCCCCAGATCGTCAATATCGCCGCCATCCACATACGGATACTCGTAGGTAGCAATATCCCGGCTGGCGCTGTCGCGGGTGTTGATCACATCAAAACGGACGCCCCGGAAGGACGCATCCTGCAACGAATCTTCCCAGCTCACTGCGTGCCTCCTGTCGAACCACGAACAGACTGCTCGCCGTTGTAATTGTTGACCGCTTCCGCAATTTGCCGCTCATCCAGCATCACTTTGGTGGTGATGGTCACTGGCTGGGGTTTCTGCTGTGCTGGCAACAGGTAAGACGGGACACCCGCTGTGGCGGGAGTGGACTGCCCTATCGTGGAGGGAGAGTTCCACCATGCTTTCACTTCATCAACGGCATCAAGCAGGCCCGGACGTGCTTTCACCGCATCAAGCATTCGCGCTTCGCTGCTTGAATAATTGTTCGTCTTGAGCCTTTCGCGTGCATCGGCATCGCCGCGTTCAACATTAACCAGAGGTGCATCCTGCGCCCCCTGATACACAGCAAGAGGAACGGCAACCTTCCCGAGAACCTTGCCTGCACCGCTGCGTAATAGTTGCCAGGTTCTGCCCAGAACTGAACCACCGGCTGGCGGAACTCCGCCCGGTGGTACAGTGGGCGGCACTGACGGTGGTTTAATACCACCACCGGTAAGGAAATTAAGACCGGCAAAAGTCACCGCTGCCGCTGTCATGGTTTTAATTGCAGTAGTTGCTCCTGAAACAGCCGTTGTTAACTCTGGATATTCCTTCGCATAGTCCGCCAGCTTTGTCGCGAGATCGCCATACAAATCAGCAACAGGCTTCATGGCATCCTGTTCGGCAAACATTTTTTCGGATTCAAGCTGTTGGGATTTGAAATCATTGGTTGAAGACATAACGTCATATGATGCTGCACCCGCGCCAGCTGAATTTTGTGTTCCAGCTTTCTGCTCTTTAATGAAATCTTTTTTCATTATGCTGGTTTTTAAAGCGGTGCTCGCCTGCTGGTCGGCAATTATTTTTGAAGTAATGGATGCGACCACAATATCTAATGCGGCAAGAATATCTTTTTCCCTGTCAGTTCCTTTATATTTTTGCGCGGCGGTACGCAGGTTTTTAACTCGCTTATCTGCAGACACAATACCTTCGACAGCATTATTAAATGCATCAGCAGTATTAACACCATTAAGCCTTTGCTCTGCCATATAGTCGGCATACTTTAACGGCTTTCCATTCTTACCTTTGAATCGGTAATTTTTAAGCGCGTTCTGTGTATCGGCACTGGTATATTTATCCAGCAGGTTATTTACGTTGGTGGATGCGGCACTGTTATCACCTGCAGTTT
This sequence comes from Kosakonia sacchari, assembly GCA_900109485.1. Lineage (GTDB taxonomy): Bacteria > Pseudomonadota > Gammaproteobacteria > Enterobacterales > Enterobacteriaceae > Kosakonia > Kosakonia sacchari_B. The sequence continues at coordinate 95,212 of FOAY01000008.1, forward strand.
CAGCGTTGGCCTGTAACATCGCAAGAATAACATCCAGGTCTTTTAATCCGGACATGCCGACTGAGTTAGCTTTAGTCATTGTCAATGGTAACGAACCTGCCATATCTGCAAGTTCATATTTACCATTTTCACCAGAACGGATGGCCTTATCATAAACAGCAGATAACTCTTCTGGTTTAATATCAAAGTTTTTAATTGCGCCAATACCGATTTTCGCCAGGTCATTCGGATTTGCTCCGGATGCGGACGCGTAACGCGTGATATCCGGCAATATTTTCATTGCCGTTTTTTCATCCAGCCCACCTGCAAAAAGTGTATTCAACGTATCCTGGGCCGCCTCTGGCGTTCCGCCACCATAACGTACTGCGCCTCTGATAGCGTTATTTATCACAGGTATTTTTTTAATACGTTCTGGGGCCGAAAGGTTGTTATACGCCGTGTTTGCAATTTCAGCATTGCGGCGTTCGTAAGCCATCTGCCGCTGTACCGGGTCTTTAATAATCATACCCGCAGCGGTCAAACCACCCGCAACCGCCGCCACCGTTGAGCCTGCGGCCTTCATGCGCTGCATGCGCGTCATGGAGTCATTAACCCCGACCAGTTCGGTGCGCAGGTTTTTCACGCGGTCAGTCATGGCACGGAACGCACGGCCCTGCTCATTAGCTGACAGCATGCCGGTACGGGTCAGGCGATTATACGCCGCCATGGTCTGCTGAATTTCCCGCTGGATCTCACGCTCGGAACGAATGCCCAGCGCAGACCGGGCCGAACTGGCGCGACGGTATTCATCCTGCAGGGTACGTGATGCGCGAATGGCGGTGGTGGTGTTCTGTTGCCGGGATTTCGCCAGCTCATCATCAGTTTTTTGCGCCGCTTTAGTATCGCGGGTGATACTTTGCAGCGCCTGTTTCAGAACTTTAGAGCCGGTATCGCGGGCAAGCAGTTGCAGCGCCAGTTGTAGGTTACGCGCCATGGATTATCTCCGTTTACCGCCTTTTTTCCGGCGTTGCGATTTAAATGAGCGGGTGGTGCGGGTGGTGGTTTGCCCGGTTTTATGTCCATGTAACCGGGCAAGAGCATCGGTGTAACCGTCGAGTTCCGTACGGGTCATTCCCCCGATTTGCTGCTCGCTGATGCCGTACCGTCCGAGGGCGAGGACGAGGGTTCGGTAGCCGGTGAGCTGCTGTTCGAATCCATCCGCTTTTTTTTAATGGCTTCAATCTGCGCATCAATGATGTCGAAATCATCATCATTGAGTTCATCCAGCAACAGTTCCGGGGTGATCGCTTCTTTTGGCAAATCGCCGAGTGCAGTGATGGCCTGAGCCATGACGGCGACGCGGTAATACATCGTTGCGGCGGCACCTTCCGTGGTGCCGCAGGCCTCATCCGTGAGGCGCAGTGCTTCGATGGTGTCCCTGACCACCGGCATACGTACCAGAAAGTCCGTATGCACTTTGTCGCCGACCTTGACGCCGTAAAGCAGTGCGTGCTTCTTCATTTATTCCTCCACGCGGCGCAGCGAATTCATGGTGATATCACGCTTCGCCTCGTTATCCACGGTGTACTGCGCACCCACCTGGGTGCTGAAACAGTCCAGGTACGACACCCGCTTACCGCTGCTGTTGAGCGGGTACTGCGTGATTTTTGCGCCTTCGATCGCACCCCAGTCGAGGTCGCCGGACTCAGGGATAACCACGGAGACGGTCAACTGGATCTCTTCAATGCCACGGGAAAAGCCTTTTGCCCGCCCGGTTTTGTTCATCGTTTTGACCAGCTTACGCCCGGTTGTCACATCTTCCTTGAGGTCGGTAACCTCTATTTCCTGGCCGTCAACTTCCATGACGATCGCGCCAACATATTCTTCAAGTGCCATTCTGTATCACTCCTTACAGCAGCAGGTCGATGCGACCGGCGAAGACGTGGAGACCATTTACCACATCAGACGGGATGCGGGCGTTCAGTTGGCTCACATCCTGTGAGTCGCGCTCGACGATTAGACCGTCTTTGTTGGCGTCGACTTCCTCGATGATCTCCAGCTCTTCGAGTTTATAGAGCACATCCAGCAGCTCACTGCGCACCTTCGGCGGCGTCCTTGCGCTGAGCTTGTCGCGCGGGAAGCGAAGTGCGATACGCTCACGGCAGGCTTTACGGACGTAGTCCAGCGTGCGGATGGTGGTGATATCCAGCAGCGCCACATCGTCCACGCCCTGGGCGTTTTTGGTGTAGGTGCTGATGGCACGCACGATCTGCACCTTATCACCGGGGCCAGTCTCAAACGGGGTCAGGCCGTTATGCAGGGCACTTTCCTGCTCAGTACGCCCCGGGCGGCTTTCCAGTGCAGTAACATCCAGCGTACTCATGGCCAGCGTGTTAAGCGGGCGGGCCGGGTCTTCTTCGCTGGCGATGACGGCTGCATACGCTGCCGCAATCTGCGCCGGGGTTTTCACCGAACCGTTGTGCCAGCCCAGGGTGATGCGCCCCTCATTCAGGGATTCTGCAAGGGCAATGCCGGTGGACAGCGATTTGCGCCAGCCCCCGACACCGATCGCGCCGCGCTGTTCCATCGCGTTACTGACATTGGTCAGGTGGTTACGCAGCGCCGTCATCGCATCCTGCGTGGCGAACGGACTGACCACGATGTTATGACCCGCCGTAAACGCAGCAGCCAGCGCCGGTGCAATATCCGGATCAACATTCCCGCCGCTCATCGCGGTGGTGGCGACGGTCACACCGGACGCGGTGACACTGGCCGACAATGAGATGTCATTGCCGAGGGTGCCGTTATGGCGGCTCGTCAGCGTGACCACACCATCTGCCGCCGCCGCAGTGACGGGCAGACCATCTTTCTGGGTAATCAGCCCGACAAGCGCAGTGGCAATGGCCGCCGCAGTATCAGCAGCGGAAATACCCACGTCGATACGGGTACCGTTGATGATGACGCTCAGCGTACCATTGCCAGACGCCGGGCCTGTGATGGTGACGGTGCCGGTTGCCGCTGTTGCTGAGGCGGCATCCGCCACCCCAATCATCTGCAGTTGCAGGTAGGCATTGGCCCCGATAGCATCAGTCGCCATCAGGTGCCCCAGTGAGCCACGGCCAAAGTACGTCGCCGCCTGCTCATCCGAGAAAATATCCTGGATGGTCAGCGGCGCGGCAGTGCCGCTGTCAAGCATCTGCACCACCATCAGCACCTTCTGGGTGTTACCCGGCAGGGTGCGTACCGCAAGGCGCGTGTTGAATTCAATGTACTGCCCAGGCTTACGGTTAGAGCCGATGGTGTCAAAGCTGATATTAGGACTGGACACTGCTCACCTCCGTGGTGGCTGTCGGCGCTTTGGCCTTGTTTTTACCGATGGCCATCACCTCAATAAGGTCTCCGGCCATCACCTGACGCTGGTAGTAGGCGGAGTTATCCACCTCCTGGGGTTCCGCGTCGGTGATATAGCGGCGCGGGTTATCTTCGCGCGGCACCTTCAACCCCGGAGCGGCTTTAACGTTAATCTTGCTCATGGTTAATCATGTCCTCAGCTGCATTATCTTTGTCCGGCTTTTTCAGGTCATAACTCAGTCGCGTACTCAGCCACTGAGGATCGTCCTCTGATGTTTCACCACCGTAGGCACGGAAGAGACTGTCAGGATGGCCATCGGGGGCATCCGTCAGCGGGAATGCCCCGTTCTCCAGTGCGGACTCAATCCATTTGGTGTCAAATTCACAGGCAAAAACGGACATCGCCTTGCTTTCAACCGCCGTGTTGAACAGCGTGATCACACGTCCTGGCTGTAACGGGCCAATCCGTATCCCCGTATCTGCCATATCCTGGCCGGAGAGCAGGCGCCGCACGGCTTCAATCATCCGGTATGTGCCGACTTCATCCGCATTCACGCCCCCCATGCGGGCAGCTTCCTCGCTGCGCACATTGCGTTCACCGACAATCACAGCAAAACGCCCGTGCGTGACAAACTTCATGCGCGATGTGCTGTAAGGCTCTGTTTTCTGCACCCCGCCAAATGTCACCCACACTGCGGGTAGCTGGCGAAGCACCTCTTCGGGCTTCTCATCCAGTTCGCCGCCATAGGAACGAACGTTTCTGGCCATACGGCCCAGCCCCGCCTGCAGTCGGGCGATGATGGCGCGTTCGATATCGGCGATCACCATCAGAAACCACCTCCGCGAGTCTGGTCGCGACCAAATACGCGACCACCCGATACCACCCGTGCGCCGGTGCCGCTTTTCACCACGTCACCGCTGGCTGTGCGCCCCAGGTTGATTTTGCCGCCCGCTATCTTCTCCAGATAACGGATGGTGTCCTCATACCGCTCCCGGATTTCGACCGTCATCTGGGTGTCAGAACCGCACAGCAGGTAACGGGCGATATTGCAGCAACGGATCACCAGAACACGGGGTTCATCAGCCCAGGGCACCGGGTAACGACCGCAGAGATAACCGTCAATTTCAGCGCTGGCCTGCTCAAGAGCGCCGTTCAGCACGTCATTATTGATGGTTCCGGTATAGTCGCGGTCGGTAAGAGAAATACACTCTCGCTCACCGAACGCCCGTACCATGTCCTCGCGGTTCGCATACATGGCTTAGCCCTTTTTCTTGCCCGCAGAGGCGGTCTCGTCAGAGGTCGCGTTATCACTCTCACTTTCTGGCGCTGGCCCGGCATCTGTAGCAAGAGCAGTGGCAGCATCCAGTTTCACCTGCAGTGCATCACGCTCGGCGGTGATCGCCGTGATGGTGTTGTTGGCTGTATCCAGTTGCTGTTTAAGCTGGTCGCTGTCCTGGCTGAGTTGCAGCATCCCGGCTTCCAGCTCGCTAATGCGGTTCTGCATCGAAATTGCCTTCTGTCGCCACTGTTCGGCAGCATCCGGCACCGTAGCGTCAGACAACCGCACCACAATGAGGTTAGGGTCGGCTTCCAGCACGGCGAGATGTTCCGCTGTGAAGGCATCATCCGGCCAGGTGCGACCGGCGGCACTGTGGGCGATACCGAGACGGCGGAAACCGTCGCGGCGGGCTGTGATTTGAATTGGCATTATGCATCCACCCCTGTTGAGCCATACGCCATCTGCCAGAAACCGTAACCACCGTTGGCGCGGGCTTCTGCGCCGAAGATGAATTTCTTACGCATGAAGACGTTGTCGGCGGTGTAGTCGGTCTGCTCGACAAAGACCGGTTTTTTTCGCTCCTGGTAAACCAGCGGTTTTACCGGCTTGCTGGTATCCAGCAGAAACCAGGCGGTGTCGGAGGTCAGCTCCGGCACGACCAGCACTTCCGCTGTCCCTTTGTACGGGTTCGGGGTGTTGTCCGGGAAGCGGTCAGCCGTCATCAGGTAGTTCGCGTCATCTTCCAGCGCAGGCGGGACGACGAGAATATCCGGGCGAATTTTCAGGGATGCGCCTTCATCATCCTTGAGACTGCGCATGGCAACCCTTGCCGCACCGTAACTGGCTTTGGCCCCGGCAAGTGATGCCACATTCAGCTTCTTCGTGCCTTTATTGGAAACGGACTGCCCGCCGACGAGATGATCGGTATCAAAGAAGGGCTGACCGTCATAACAGAGGTTGGAGAAACCCGAACTCAACAGGCCAAACACGATATCGGATGGCAGTTCTGCCGCAGACTGGCCCGCTGATTTTGCCTGCAGGCCATACCCCATAATCTGGTCGTCTTCGATATCGTTGCGATCAACTTCAACCGTCGCTTCCCAGTCCTTATTGCGGATGGTGTAGTTGAATGCCGCCAGTGACTTGACCACCTTGTCGCCAATCCACTCGCGCATTTTCGGGAAACGGCTCAGCCAGCTGTAGTCGTTTTCCTTACCGGTCGAGGGCACCAGCATGGCCACCTTTTTCCAGTCCGAAGGGGTCTGATCGAACGCCCCCTGAAAGGTGGCTTTCAGATTAATGAAAATCTGACGCACATTTTTTACGTTAATTAACACGGCTTTCTCCTTTAAATCAGAACCCAGACGCCATCGTTTTCAAGCCCCAGCACCTTGCCAGCCACAGGGCGGGCGTTGGTATCGCTGGTCCTGGCCACGGTCTGGCTGTCCACCACATAGCAATCCTTACCAACCTGCGCCTGCGTGACAGGATCAGCAGTGCTGTTGGCCAGAAACCAGGCCTTATCACGGCGAACCAGCACGCTGGCATCACCAGCGACACCGGCGCTGTTATCCACCCAGCCATCGCAGATGCCCAGTGTGGTATTGGCTGCTGTGGCGCTGCCCGGTACGGCAAAGCCCGCAGCATTGGCAGCCACAATGTGCCCGCCAAAGTGTTCAGTCGCCGCAGCGACCGGGACGGCAAACAACTGGCCGTCACGATGAGGGGTATGACGATCCATTACGGGCTCCTTTATTTGTTGTACTTGGCCACGGATTCCGGGTCATTGCCGAACATGGAGCAAATTGCCGGGTCGATAGCGTCATCGTCTGCCTCGCTCTGACGTGGTGGCAGTCCCTCAGGGGGCAGGCCCTTTGTCTGACTGATGGTGAGGGCGGCAATCTTTGGCGCTTTCTCAATAAACGTTGTCAGGCTGGCCGGGTCGGTAGTGGCCAGTGATTCCGCCCACGCCTGCTGTGCCGGAAGCAAACGGCCATCGCTGAGCGCAACGGTAATCAGTGCCTTCGCTTCCTGCGTGGCCAGCGCCGCAGTGTTAGGAGCGCTGGCGCGTTCCACTGCCTGCTGAATGGCGGCATTCATGGTTTCCACCGCCACAAACTTCGCCGGGTCCGGGTTGGACACTCTGGCTGTCAGCTCGGCAATGGTCTGCGTGTTCTGGTTCAGGATCTGCTGCAGGTTGACGGAAGCGGCAGCGGTGCCCTGATTGCCGGACAGAATGCCGACAATTTTTTGCAGCTCTGCCCTGATATCTTCTTTCGTTGAGGCCGTTGGCAGGTTGAGCATCCAGCGCAGGTCGCTCAGCAGGCCATCAAGGCATTCATCCATATCATCCATTTCAGTGTTACCCTCGGTGGTCAGGTGGGTGGTCATCAGGGAGGCGGCAGCGAGCAGCACTTCCTCCATCCCGTCAAGAGCCGGTGTATTGGTCAGGGCGGCGTTAAGGATCTCCAGCACCTGTCCGGTTTTGTCATAGGAAAAAACGGGGGAAATAAAGCGGTACTCTTTGGCCTCCACCATGGCGGCAGCGGTGGCCGTCCATTCCACATCGATGGCAAACAGGCCTTCACCCTCACGCCACTCCAGCTTTTTGAAGAATGCGGAAGCCGGTGCAGGCTGGCCATTTTTGGCCGCACGCAGGGTCTGGTGTTCATAGTCCAGGACATACGGTGTTTCACGGGCGTCGGCTGCAGCAATGAGGCGCTCAGCGATTTCCCGCGACATTACCCAGGCGGCACACTCTGCCGGGCGGCCGTCGCGGGCACGGAATTCGCCCGCCGGAAACAGCTGGATGACACCGGGGGTGGCGGCGTTAATTTCCTGGGTGAGTGAGGCAATGAGTGTCTTTTTCATGATGCCGACGATACGGCACCCATGGGATGTGGATCAGATGAAGGGGTTCAGTGGATTTGCTGCCTGACCGGATGATAATGAAGGGGATTAATGAGAGTCACGGTGCATCAGACGCCAGGGCTTTTTAAACTGCTTTTAAAAACGCGCAAACACCGCTGAGACGAATCACTCTACCACAATCGCGCTGAACGCGTCAGGGAGGCTTACAGCGCGAATCTGCCCTCAGTCAAAAATCCGTTTAAGATACTGCTCTGCTGTGTTCTCCATGCGCTCCACATCGTCCTCGGTCAGATGCAGGAACGGACGGGCGGGCATCTTAATTTTATACGCCCCGATGGTGTTCCACTGCTCAAAGTTGGCCTGGGATTTTTTTGCAAAGCGATGGTTGAGCGAACCGTCTTTGTTCTGCCGGTAATACGCTTTCTGACTGCGGGCGGCAATATTGATCTCGCCGCCCTCCTGGTGGATGCGGGCATATTTAACATTGGTGCCAACCGTCGCCTCATCATTGGTGCTGTACTGCGTGATGCTGGCGGCCAGCCGCCCGGACTTCTGCAGAATTTTCCCGCCCCGGCGCTTTGCCCAGTAGGCATTGCTTTTCCATCCCATCCACGCAGGTCGTCCCTGCCGGGCAAAGTTCTCCTCCACCGCATCGCCCATGGCGGCGGCCATCTCCCGCATCAGAGGCTCACGGTGCTCCAGCTTTTTAATCAGCTCGCCAAGCGACCGCTCAAAGTCGCCAATGTCATACTGAATGGCATAACTCATGGTATCTGCTCCAGCAGCTGCGTCGCGCGGTCTGACAAAATATCGTCCGCTGCGACCGTGGCACCGCCATTGACCAGCGACAATCGCCAGCCATCAGCGGCAGGAATTCCCCGTGCCGCACGGGTGGCATCCGGCCCGGCAAGCAACCACACCACTGACTCGCCATCCAGCCAGACACCGGCAGGCTGGCGCAGCAGTGCAGGAAGTTCTGACCACATCGGGCCCGGAGACTGGCGCACATCTTCTTCATGGATACTGAGCGTGACGGGCTTACTGACGCCATGCTCCTCAAGGCGGTTCAGTAATGCAGGTGGTACTCCGCCGACGCGTTTCAGGTCACCACGGGCATTCTCCCGCACGCTGACCGCATCCACCCAGCGGCGAACGTCATCGCTGACGGCAACAAGTACCGCCGGTTCAGATAATGTTTCCTGGATAGCCTGCGCGGCAATACGCGGTGTGGTGGTGACGGATTTGTCCATCAGGCGCTGGCCCAGTGAGGACAACCAGCCCTGGCCGGGATTGTGGCCAAAGCCTGCATCCGGTGTGTAAAGCTCGCCGTTAAAGCGAAGCGCCTGCACTTCGCGGGTATCGTTCGGCCCCCATGCCTGCTGTACGGTGACAATATCCTGCGCCCAGGATTTCACCTCAATCCCCAGACGATCGGCATCTGCCTGCGTCCTGGCCCGGATGCGGCAGCGGCAGTGGTAGCCATCCGGCGGATACATAAACTGCCAGACCGGATCGTCATAGCGTGCGGTGAAACCATTGAGCGCGGCATGACGCGGGCGGGTGTGCATGTCCATAACGGCCACGCGCTCCCAGATGGGGCGAAACTCCGCGTTGGCCATCTGTTCGGCGTACCGCCCGGCACCGTAAGCGGCCTGCATATTGGTTTCGAAGATGGTGCGCAGACGGCGCGGCGTAAGTTGCTTGCCCTCCAGCACGCCATCCTCGTCTGCAACCAGTTGCGCTTTATCAGCCAGCCAGCCCTTGCGGGTCAGCACCGGCGTGAGCTGGCGTTCAAAATCGCGCAGCGTACCGCCGTTGCTGATATGGTCACGCATCGCCTGATGCACATCCTCCAGCACATCCTGTTTGAGCACGCCCGCCACCGTGAACGCCGTTGCGTGGGCGCGGGCTTCGACATCGTGCCAGTTAAAGCCCGTGGCGTAGCCCTTTGACTCAAAATAGGCAATGGCTTCTTCTGGCTTAAGACCGATGGCATAACCCAGATCAACATCAGCTTTCGGCATTGAGTCGTCCCCATACCTCGCTGACAAAAAGCGCCTGGGTAATCAGTTGCTGCAGGTGCGCGTCATCAAGTTGCGGATAGCTGGCGGCGATAATATCCAGCGCCTCATCCGGGGTCTGTCCCTGTTGCAGCGCAGCCACCAGCGGCGCAATCAGCTTCTCCATCGCCTGGCTGATAGCTGTACCAGGACTGGTGGCACTGTCCAGTGCATCCTGTGCCGGGTCAGTGATTTCCCCCGTGGTGCTGAGTGCCGTGAAATGCCGGTAGACCGGCGCAGTTCCCAGTGCCACAGGTGCCACCGGGGAAGATGGTGCTGGAGGCGTCAGTACCTCTTCGTTATCTTTCGGCTCAGGAATCCCCACTTTCTTGTGCACCCAGGACACCGGAATAGTTTTCATCCCTGCCTGAACCAGTGTGGATACTCCGGTCGCAAAGGTCTCAATGCTCTCCAGTTCACGGGTATCGAATACCAGACGTGGCTGACGGCGGGGGCTGACATCATAGCCATTGATGGCGAGCAGCATCCGTATCACTCCCCGGTAGAACCCTTCAATCTGTTTCGCATCAGCGGTAAGCAGGTCATGGCGGACTTCGTTATGTACGTTACCCAGCGCGTTGGTCGAGGTTTTACCATCCGCCTGCGTGGTCAGTGTGCCCCCCAGAATGACTTTAGATTCCGTGAGTTCCGCCCAGTTAATCATCGCCATAAACGGATCAGACTGCCCCTGAGCGGCGTCCTTGAATTCAATTTTTGTCCCTTCAGGAATAATCCCTGATGCGTTATGGCCGATGCTGACCAGAGCCTCCATGAGCCTGTCCTGCTCATCCTGCGTGGCACCCGACATATATGTACCGATTCGGGGAGGGAGACCGTAAATTTCCAGAAACTCCGCCATATCGCGGACACTGTAGTTTTTGAACAGATACGGCCAGACCAGTACGCGATAGAGACCGGACTGCGCGATGTATCCCGATTTGGCATTGTGGGTATGTACCAGCCAGCCAAACGGCCACAGTTCTTCCCCGTCCACTGAGCCGGTGTTAAGACGGATTTCATCTCCGGTAGTGGGTGTGGTGCGAAACCAGCGATGCGGGCGCAGTTTGATTTTAGTGGGCAGCCAGACGTTGCCGTCAAGTTCCCACTTCTCGATCTCCTGCGCCGCGAACCCATGCCCGATGGCCTCTGCCGCGTTCAGTGTAATGTCTTCCATCTCCGGCAGGTCAGCGAACCAGCTGGCCACCATGGCGGCCAGTTCTTTTTCTTCGGCAGTGGCGTTCGGCGGTGGCTCAATACTCCAGTCCAGTGTCAGCAGCGCGTTTTTACGCTTGGCCATCTCGGAGAAAATATGGCCGTCACGCTCCACCATATCTTCAAAAAGGTCAGCCTGTGCCGACAGGTCTCCCTGTTCGGCGGCTTGCAGCAGACGCGGCAGGCGCGCCAGCGTCATTCCGCGCGAGGGATGCGTCGGCCAGTCCCTTTGCAGCTCGAAGGTGCGGGAAGACTGAGGGGCTTTAAGCACCTCTTTATTGAGCGGGCGACCAAACTGATCGACTATCTGAACCATTATTTACCATCCTCCGGATGAGCCGAACCTGTCACCGCCATGGCCGTGGCGCGGGACAGCTTTAAAATCAAAATGACCAGCCCCTGATACGGCCAGTGCCCACAGCATATGCAGGGCATCGGGCCCGTCATCATGGTCAGCTTTGGGAAAGTGCCGGAGCTGGTCGATAAGGGTGGTCTGCGAGGCATGCAGACGAATAAGGCCATTCGCCATATGTGGCTGCAGGGATTCGATGCGCAGTATTTTGTCCGTGCCGGGTATGACGGCACGGGCGGGAACGGGAATGCCAAGCGCGGCGGAGCGTTTCACCAGTTCGGTGCGCAGGAACTCCTGGAACTGAACGGACTCCACCGCCCAGACCAGGCAGCCGTATTCACGCTGCAGCTCGATAACGTCAGAGATAATTTTATCCGGCACCCGCTTACGGATACGTGCTTCCACCACATCCAGAATACCGGTGAAGCGGTTGAAGCCACCGACCAGCAGCGCGGATGGATCGCGACTGTTGTTACCCTGCTTACCCAGACTGGGATCACACGCACCATAAAAACGCCACTCGGCCAGACGATTCACCCAGAAGGTGATGCACCCATTAAACGGCGCATCTTCACCGCTGACCGGGTCATTCTGGTATTCCGCATCAAAGGTGCTGTGGCCGTCACGGGCGCGAATGAGCATCAGCGCATACAACGGGCGGGCGGCCCAGGACACCACTGCACCTTCATCCATCTCGGCCTGATGCTCGCGATAGTACGCCAGCGCCAGCATCTCGCCGTCTTCGTCGTTGTTGCGTAATACCTCTTCCCACTTATCCCAGCACTCCATGTTGTGCGGCCAACTGATAAGCGCTTTGAAGCGGGCCCGCTTCCACAGCGGGTTTTTCAGCGTGCGGGACAACACGGAATCGTAGTGAAGGATCGTGCCGATATAGACCACATCAAATTTGGCACCCGCGCCCCCCAGCGGCAGCACGGTCTTTTTGAGCCAGTTATCCAGCTTGTCGCGCTGTTCAGGATTGCGTACCAGCTCATCGTTCTCGATATCGTCGAGCACAGCCAGGTCAGGACGGTACGGGCCATGGCGCAGACCACGCAGTTTTTTGCCGCTGCCCGCAACCTGCACCTTGATATCGTTTCGGGTCAGGATGGTGCCTGCCTGCCAGACGCGCCCGCCACCGGTAGCCTCCGGGAAGTCCATCAGCAGGCGCGGGTTAAACTGCAGCTCCGCCTTGATGGCCTCCAGCATGGGATAGGCCTGGTCGATGGAATCCATAATGATGACCGGGTAATGCTTGAGGGCCAGCACAATGCACCAGATAACAAAGAGCTGGCTCACGATAGTGGATTTGGCTTCACCACGCGGGGCAGCAATGGCATCGTTCTGGCCAGTGGTTGCCTGAACAATCTCCGGCAGGCGCTTATAAAGGTATTTGTGCAGCTCGCTGCGGGCAGCATGGCGGACATAGTGCGGAAAATAGTGCTGCACAAAGTATTCAAACCCCGTCACTGGATCAGCAACGAGGGTACGACGCACAGCAACAGCAGTGGCTGACGGGTCAAACCCCACGTCCTCCGCTTCGATGGTGCGGCGCAGACTGGCGGAAAGCTCCGCCAGTTCGGCGAGAAAATCCTTGCTGGATAATTTGCTGGTTCTGGCCACTGGCTTAATTCCCGTTTAACGCATCGTTAACAGCCTTTTCAACGCTGTCTCTTGTGCGGTAACAATCCCCCATGAATGAAACCTCATGGTGTTCACCACAGATGGTCGAGACAAAGCAGTAACCGGACGCGATGTAAACAGATGCCACGGAACTGGCCATGACACTGACTTTTTCGTTAACGCGGATTAATTTGTCAGCCATAATAAAAACCTTTTTTATTCACAGGAATGAAAGTTGAAATGCCACAAGTTAAAACACTCACTATTGACCAGCGTATTCAGGTTGCCCGTATTGCTGCTGACCTTTTAATGCATCACTGCGAAAATTTAACCTCGGCGAAAATGACATCCCCTTTATCAAGGCAGGTCACTCTGCGTAACGTGATGAACGAACGGGGTGAAGATCCCAATCCCGAGCGTTACATGGATGTTCTGGTTTTTGAGCAAACTTTTGACTGGCTCTTTGACACCGTGCTTGAGCGTGTCATCGGAGAATCTGACATTCCCGAATAACCATCGCGCTTTCTGCAGGGCCACTGAGTGACTGCACTGAGAGCCATAACGCCTCGATAAATTCTCTCCGGGCAAAGTCATCCGGAGAGAACTCATGAGTAAGTAATTCCTCAAGTTTTTTCTGGTATTTACTGCGTTGCTCATGCGGCAACATCAATTTTTCAAGAGCCATAATCTCTCTCCATCTCTTTACCGAAGGGTTCAAGGATTTCCACAAATGCCGCCAGATGCTTCGGATAATGCTCGGCCACAAAGGCGCTGAGCTTCTGGATCACATCCAGCGCCACCGCCAGTTGACTCACCTCTGGCAGTATTTTCTTGTTCGCGGCTACCGCTTTGTTAAACGCATCCGCCAGGCTTGCCAGCAGTTCCACGCGCTTGTCGGGAGGTAACTGAGAATCGCTGGTCAGCAACTCCAGCGTGGTCTGGTACTGCGTCATCAGCCCGGTCAGGATGACCAGGCCAATATCTTCAAGGCCGTTACCTGCCATGAGGTGAGCCGCGCGGAGTTTGTCCCAGTCATCGCCTGCATCCTGAGCTTCCTTTTTCCAGCGCCGTGCGGTGGCAAAAGCCACACCCGCCTGCGCGGAAGCAATCTCCAGCGACATCTGACCGAAGATGTACGATCGTCGCAGCCTTTCCCGTGTTTCCTGCGGATGCGCCATATCAGGACTCCAGTTTTGCGCGAATAAGCAGGATCGCGACGGCAATCAACCCACCGGCAAGGCCTCCCGTCATCGCTCCGGCTGTGGCTCCACGCCGGGTCGCATCATCACTGATGGTGGTCAGACGCACATCGATGCGACTGAGCTTGTCATTAATACCGCTGAGAATGTCCGGATTCACCGGAGCCTGCAGCCTGTCGAGTTGTGCTGAGATGCGGTTCAGCGTTTCCTGTTCGCCCTGGCTGATGGTGATGCGGCGGCTGCGGCGCTTTTGTCTGGCTTTCATTTGTCCTGTTTCCTGTCCAGTTTGTTATCGATGCGCTCGATAGCCGCACGCAGCTCCCTCATCGCATCCATGATTGCGGTGTAATTACTTCGGGCATCCTCGCGGCGCTGGTACTCATCCCGGATACGATCAACAGCCTTTTCAAGGTCGGTGATATCTTTCTGCAGGCGACGTATCCAGATGGTGCCGAACGTCGCGGCCAGAGCCAGCGCTATCTGAAATGCCATATCAAGAGTCATAAGGTTTTTCACTTCCTGTAATACTCATTAATTGCCTGTAGCCTGTCCTCAAGAAGCTGGCACCATTTGCCGTACTCCGTTGAAAACGTGATTATTCCGCCTGCGGAGAGTCCGCCACGGGTGCTGCCGGGCGTTCCGGGATAAGCAGCAGCGCTGCCGGAGGTTCCTGGCAGGTGCTGACCAGCGGTGACATTATCGGTTGGGGAGTAGCCGAGGGCTTCCCGGAAGAGCTGCAGCCCACCAGGGCCAATGCCGGTATAGCCAGGGCCATCATTTTTAAGCGCATCATTCAGTCTCTCTCTCAGGTCATGGACGGTTTTGTCATGGGCCTTTTGTTTTTCATCCAGTTGCCGGGTCAGCGTATCCGCTTTCTTATGCCACGCATCCTCTGCGGCCCGCGCGGCGCTGAGGTCTGCCGCATACTGATTCGCGGCACTCAGGCGCTCCTGATCCCACTGGCGCTCTTTTGCTGAAAAGTCATCCTTAAGGGCCTGCTTTTCCTGGCTGAACGCCAGCGCCTGAGTGGTCAGCTCGCTGTGAGTAATGAAGGTGCCGAACCAGACACCGCCGCCTGCCAGCACCAGCACGACCAGCAGGGATTTCCAGTTATCCTTAAGGATTTTCAGTGCTGTTTCCCACATGGGGCACCTCCCTGGCGCGTTTGATGGACATGTGCTTTGACGCCTGGCTCTGTGCCACCCATGCGCCGAGATAGGCAAGATACAGCTCCACTGGTGATTCAGTGCGGGTCACGGTCAGCCAGAGCAGCACGAAAGAACTGACCACAAAGGCCAGAAACACAATGGTGTCTGAGGTGGACAACCGCCCGGATGACGGGTTAGTGATGAGGTCGCGCAGGGACATTTTCATAGTGCGGCCTTAGCGACACTGAATCGCGCCACACGGTCAGACTGGCCTTCGGCTGACGGGTTAATACGCCGGGTGACGGCCAGAAAATCGCCTTTGTCGGCAAGCTCATTGCAACCGTTCGTCTGCCAGAACCACGCTGCACTGCGGGCTGCGTTGACGTATTCCAGCAGCAAATCGGGGTTAGCGATGAGGTCAAGCCCAAGCGCTTTACCACAGTGGTAATAGTTATCGCGCAGGGTCACCTGAATAAGGCCGCGACCACGAAAACGCCAGCCATCGCCGGAGGACTCGTCGCCATTACCGCCACGCCCGGCATAGGCCCGGTTCGCCAGCTTCTCCGGGTTACGGGTGTAGGCACGAGCAAATTCAATTTCCGCCGGTTCGATGACGCCGTTTTTGTTGTTGTCGAAGCCGCTGCGGAAGATACGCGCCACGCGTTCTGCATCGGAGTAGTAAAGGTTTTCGCTCAGGCGGCTAAGCCCGGAGCTCTCATGCCCGGTCTGGGCGATAAAAGCAGCGAGCCGCGCCGGAGTGTTAATCTGAAATTCAGCGGCGGCTTTATTGAACGGTTCAAACCAGCGCTGCGCCATAAGTGGCGACAGACCAGCAGCTCGCTGAAACTGGGGGAGTGTTAAAAGCATAACGCCATCCGGTTAATAAGGGATGGCGTCAGTATTTCATCGGGTTAGGGGAGGAATCAGGTGAAGGGGTTCAGTAGGTTATTTTGTTACATCTATTATTTCCAGTTCACCAGGTTCAGCCTCATCCTCTTTTTTTACCATATACTCGCCTTTCGACTTGGCATCCTCAATCATAGGGAGATACTTATATACTATTTGCCATACTTCTTCATCCTGCTTAAAGTCGAGATTTCGGCAAGAGAATCTTTCATTCATAGGATCAGAGGAATCAGTTTTGTCGGGATTAGCAATTAATAAGATTTTTCTCCAGGCACACGATTTAGTCTCGTTTTTCGCAATAAAATCGTATCCGCCCGCTTTAGCGTTACCAGTCTGATACCCAAAAGCTAAATTTCTTTGAACCTGATAACCATCGTTAATTGCTGCTTTTATAAATTCATCTTCATTATGAAATGGATTCTGCTTTTCTATAGTTGCATTGGCTTCTTTTAATAAGTTATCAAGTTCCTCATTTTCCTTTGTCTCTTTATTAACGACGCCGATGGCGCTGCAACTAAAGAAAATCAATCCCACTATAATTAAATTTTTCATACTCATTCCTAAAATAGTGAATCTTGTATCGATGTTCCGTTATTCTTCTGTGCCGCCAGCAACTGCCACCCAAAACGATCGCTGAAACCATACTTGGGACACAGCAGCGTCATGGCCATCAGGGATGAAGTCCCCTGGTCGCGAACCTCGGAGAACTCGGCCAGAAAGCGGCGGTTGCGTAATTCCCGAAGGGCGCGATCACAGCGAGGTAGATAAAGGACTTCACCGCCAAAGTTTTTGATGAGCAGCTGTGTTTTCTCATCGCCGATGGTATCGCGTAATAATGCCGCCCGGTTTGCGCCCATAGCACGCAGGCCTTTGCCAATGGGAAAAGTGGTGCCACCAAACGCAGATAATAACTGCTCGGTGGCCGGGAACCCTATCAGGTCAGCAATCTGTACCACTGCCGGGGGCAGCAGCTCTGTCACCTGTTCCAGATTCATTATTACTCTCCCGTTTTCTGCGCCGACTGGCATCAATAATAAGAGCCTGCATCAATTTAGTTAACTGTTCAG
This sequence comes from Kosakonia sacchari, assembly GCA_900109485.1. GTDB lineage: Bacteria > Pseudomonadota > Gammaproteobacteria > Enterobacterales > Enterobacteriaceae > Kosakonia > Kosakonia sacchari_B. The sequence continues at coordinate 112,260 of FOAY01000008.1, forward strand.
TGGTTAACCACTCAATGCGTTTGACCTGAAACATATGATCGCACATTTTCTCGGCATAATTCCACGGGCGATTTGCATCCGCAAGCAACGCAGTAATTTTAGCGAGAATGGTTTCACGGGATTTAGCCACTCTAGGACGGCGACCATGTTTTGCCGACTGGCGGGGGAAACCCTGCTCATGCATATATTCACGCACGGCCTGAAGCTCATCGATCGTGCATTTTGTTGAGGATGTTTTACCACCGCATAAACGCGCCAAAACGCTACGGTAAGTTACATCATCCCATCCCAGATGAGCCTGACCTGCTTTGATGGCCCCGATAAGACCTCTTTTGGCCGGAGTTGACATATTACCTCCTGTTGGTTGCTATTATCGCAGGCACTCGGATAAGTACCTGCTGTAATAACTCACTCAAGTGGTTCAAGCCGGTTGACTGAAAGACCACCTATTTTCCCTTCAACCCTGACAACCAGCCGTCCGTTACGAACATGCCAGGCGGTAGAGCGTGTGATAACTTCTTCCCTTTCCGGCATTCCTGGTACTGGGTGATAAATAAAACGGGAGCCGACAGGGAAACGCTGATTAAAAACCGTGGCCGTTAAGTTCCTGAGTAAATTTTTCATGATGAGGCCTCATACCCGTGAGGACATATTCCGGAGGAATAACGCCGTTAACATGATCGCCTTCCCCAAGGAGTCGGATAATCATTGCCAGTGTATCCACTATTTCGTTTTCAACCTTTTCCCATGTTTCCCGGCCTTCGGCATAATGCACTGCGGCTTTTGTTACCTCGCCAGATTCCTCACCAAATTTTACCAGGATGTAATTGGGCTGAGGGTATTTGCGCATGGCTTTATCGGCCATAATGCGAGCCCTGATAATCAACCCGAAAAAGTAATCTTCTCCGGAATGGATATTGAGCAGCGATCTTGCCATGAACACACCTTCTTCATGGCTCTGGCGAACACCACCAAAAGCGATCTCATTCAGACGAGTTTCAGTGATTTTCATTATTTGATACCCCGCAGTTTCTTAAAAGATTCAATGGCTTTTTTCATCTCAGCCTGTTCGCCTTTATCCCGAACGGTGCGGTTGCTGGCGTCGTAGAATTTAAAGCGGAGCTTAAGGGGCACGGACATAAGCTCCACTGCCTGGCTGTTATCGCGGAAGAACCAGACACGGCGAGTACCGTTGTCCTGGAACTTGCAACCTGACACGCTATGCATGATTTACCTCCAGAGCAGGGTTGCGTTTGCGCAGAACGGCAAACGGCACGCTTTCCCAGTCCTGATACAGAAACAACAGGCCAAGCTCATTGGCGCGATCAAACTCTCTGGTTGCACCAGCGCTCTTCTCCCAGCCATTAAGCAGAAATACCGCATCCGCCTGGGCCAGCATTGCCAGTGTGATTTGCAGATATTGCTGATGTAACAGGCCATCAGGAAGAATGGCCGGGTTAAGAACGGTGAAGCCGCGCTCTTCCAGAATTCTGGCCTCGGAATTGAACTCATCACGGTTGAAATTGTGATACCCGGTCATCGGCCCGGCGATGAAAACTACGGGCTTATGCTGCTGTTCACTCATAAGGTCTCCCGGCGCGGTGCTCCGCGATATTCTGGCTCAGGTTTATACTTCGGTTTGGCAATGACATGTTTAAGCAACGCATTCCACGTAGCCCGGTTGTTACGCAGCCAGCGCCCGTTGTCGTCGTCAAAGAATCCCGGCTTAACAGCGAAAGAAAGCGGCGCTGCGATATCGCACGGAACAGCCACGGTATCGCAGCCGTTGTTGTAATAATTGAGCTTCGCCATCACCTGGCTTTCTGTGTAGCGCCCAGCTGACTCAATACGACCGCGATAGCCAGAGTTATTAGCAGCCCATAGAACGATGTAAGGGTAATAACGTGGTGTATGACTAACGCTGAGAATAAAGAATTCGCGTTCACTCATGGCCTTCTCCTGCGTTGCCTTTCACGATGGGCCACGGCGCGTACTCACCGGGAGGAAGTTCGTCAGTAACGTCACGATCTGCCCACTCGCGAAACTTCTCGATGCTGATGCTGGGATAATGACGTCCCGGCGCGACCGCTGGCCCGTCATATTGCAGGGTGCTTAGCCCAATTCTCAGCACTGTTCTGTCATTAACGCATGGCTGGAAAAATCCCGCTGAACGTGGCTTTTTGGCCCGATAAGTGCGACCGACTTTGATTTCGAGTTCGCTCACGATTGCACCTCCCCGAATTTACTGGCGGCGCGGTCGATGCGCTCAATCTCTGCTGCGATGAGTGCGCCAGCCTTCACAAGGTCGCGGCGCGGGTTGGTTGGCTTCCACCAATTTCTATCCCACGGCCATGCTGCCGGAGCTGTATTGTGTAGCTGAGGGTGGCTATCGATAGCCGTTATCGCGTATAAGCCGCCAGCAATTGCCATTTCAAAATTTACATGCTGGTCATCATGCTCCGGCGTCCAGCCCTCTACAGACTGTTGGCGCTGGCGTTCGGCGATGATGTCGGTGATTGCTGCCGACGCCGTCAATTGCCGCACTATCGTCGACTGCACATCCAGCTCGGTAGCCAGGCGGCTGACCAGTTTTGCTATCTCAATAATTGGCGTGTCGTTGCCCATCGCGGCGGCAAACTCATGACCGGCGCGAACCAGCTCTTTGATGGCTGACTTGTCCTGCTGAGGTGAGTTTTTCATTTGGTCACTCCGATGCAATCAACGTTAGCTTTTGAACCCTTCACCGCGTGATGCAGTTGCGCGTTGCGACCAGCGCACCAGCCCTGATGAGCGGCATCATCGGTGCCCCTGGCCTTACCCGGTTTGCGAGGCTCCAGCGTTTTCATTCCCTGGCTGAATTTCCGTTCACGGTATGCATCCATCAGGGTGCTTTCCGTCTCAGTGACCATGAAGCAACTCACAACGGCATAAGCTCCGTTGACCCAGGCTGAGCAGAAGGTATCTGCACGGGCGATTTTGGTGGCGGGTTTGATGTTTTTACGCAGGGTTGCAATATATTCACGACGGGCTTTCTGCAGTTGTTTGCCCAGCACTTCAAATGAATACGCCGCAATTTCAGGGCGTTCATCTGGCCCGTAATAGTGAATGGTGCGTTTAGGTTTTTTGCCCCAGTCGCCACCATGGGTGGTATAGCATTTCACGCCAAATACCAGCGCAATCATATTTGACAGCAGCGCCACGTATTCCGGTGTTTTCTCCGCATGGGAAGGGACTTTCTGGGTTGAGGCTTCATTAATATCCATGCAGTCAACATCGACTTCGGAGAACTTGTGCAGTTCCATCAGTCGCCGCGCCCGGTTCAGCGCCAGTGCTGCCTCTTCGGCGCTGGAGTTATTACGGGCCATGGCCAGCAGTTTTTTAATTCGCTGTAGGTATTTCTCTTTATCAGACATAGCGGAACTCCTGAATTTGGCGTAAGCCAGCCCCTGCGGGTTTACGCCATTTTTAAAAGGGATTTAAATTACGGTTATTTTCAGTTAACTGATTTCAGCGATTTAATATTCGCGAAATAAGGCTCCAGATTAATTTCAACAACCGTCACTGACTTCATATCACGCGCAACCTCCACCGTTTTCACCAGGCGACCACCGCGAAGAAACGGTGACGGCTGGTAAATAAAGGTGCTGCCAACAGGGTATAGTCCGTTAAACTGTTTCGCTTTCATCCGGCACTCCCCAGCCGCGATGAACGGCATTAGCACAAAATTCAATGCGGGAACCCGCCCACTGCCGGTTAACTGCATTGCGTGCAAAAACCAGCGCTTTACTCCATACCTCCGCCGCTTTCTGAAAATCGCCGCGTTGCTCGGCGAGAACCGCAAACGATGCATACGACATAAACGGAGAACACGGTTTGCCGATATCGCTATCGCGAACAAAGGTCACCATCTCACACCCCCACGCCAGCGATATCGAGGGGGATTGTGCGGTATTGATCGCTGTCGCCGACACGCTCATAAACGCGGATGTAGGCGCGACTGCCCACCACCTGCACAGCCTCGCCGATGGCTTCCATGGCCTTAATCCAGCGCTCGTCCTTGATATCAAGCCGACGCAGCGCCAGCACCGCACCGGTATTCACTTCACCTTCTTTCTCTGTCTGAAAGGCGCGGGAGATAATGGCCCGGATTTCATCACGGGCACCTTCAGTCCAGTCGGCCAGACATTCATCAATCAGGGCTTTTGCCGCCTGCAGACGTTCGTCGAAGGCGATGCGATCCTGCATGGCCCGCTGAACTTTATAGCGGCCATCATAGCTGTACAGCGTGACATTGCCTTTTTTGCCGCCAAGGCTGATGCCATACTGACTGGCTGAGATATCGACGAATGCGCCGATATCAGAAAAGCCGCTGAGCTTGAATTCAGCGAGGGCCGCATTCAGTGCGAGGGCTTTTTCAACGATACCGCGTACCAGATCGTCACGCATCAGGTCGGTATCCCTGATGATATTGACCGGGGTCAGAACGCCTTTGGCGTCAATCCAGTAACCCTCTGGCGCGGTTTTATTAGTGAACTGTTTGTTTTCAGTGAACATTCTTTTTCCCCTTTCTGGTTTTGGTTAATGCGTTACGGACTTTATCGTGTACGTGCCCGGCGAGGCCGTAGCCCACAGCCGCCGCGACCGCCTGCAGGCGATCACTGTCATTACTGTCAGGCTCAACACGGCATCGCACATCGAGCCCTTTCCCCACATCGGTGAGGGTGATAATCACTTTTGCCATCTCACTTCTCCTGAGGCATCGCCGCTGTGGTGACACTGTTGTGGGTGACATACTTAACAAACATGGCACTGCAGAACGGGCAGGTACTGATGCTGTCCCACACGTCACCCAGCGGCGCAGCCGGTGTGTCAATTTTTTCGTGGCAACGTGGGCACGAAAACATCAGCACCTGGCCGCCACGCTCTTTCACCCTGGCGATAAACGCCTGATATTCCTGTTTGAGTGACATTGTTCCTCCTAATGGATTGACTCAGACCAGACGACGCGGCAACCGCTTTCGTCCTGATACATACCCTGGCGAAACCGTCCGTGACGGTCATTGCCCGTAATATCAAAACGCGCCAGCCCCTTTTTCTTCATCTGCTCGCACCATGAGTGGCGGGCAATACGGATGACCGGCTGCGCGTTTCGCAGGGTGACGCTTTTTACCTGCACGCCCTGAGATGACAGAAAAAGAATCAGCGTCTCTGCACGCATCAGTGCAGAAATAACCGCCGCGTTATGCACATTCTCTGAAAGCCTGACCATGGAATAATCCTCAGTTAATCAGCATTTCTGCGAACTTACGGACAGCACCTGCGCTGACCGCGTGGCCGCTGATTTCGCTGTGACGGCTGACACCGCGAATCAGCTTGAAAAGACGGCGGGCGTTGCCGTGGCTTGCCTTAAACAGTGCCTCGCTGACATCAGGGCTTGCCGCATCCGCCAGAATGTTGACCGCAATATCACAGATATCTGCCTGTGGCAGTGAATCACCAATGTTGAGTGCCAGACCGACGCGGCTATAAAGCTGCTGGTATTCACCGCGCTTGCCTTTGAGGTTGATGATGAGGCGAGGCATCCCGGCCAGAACAAGGCCGATACCAGACTTGTCATGAATACGGCGCAGGGTTTCCAGCGCCCGGTATGGCAGGTTCTCTGCCTCATCCACCATCAGCAGACGACCGGAATCACGCAGCGCAGAAATACAGGCTTCACTGAGTTCGTGCATATTGCCGCGCTTGCTCAGCCCCAGCAGGTTGCAGAGTTCTTCAAGTACCACGCGGGCGGTGTAGCCGGGGTCGGCCTCAATCAGTAGCGCATCGCGGTTCTGTGCTGCGTACTCCCGCAGGATCATGGTCTTGCCAAGCCCCGCAGCACCGTAAATAACGTTGAGGTCACCATCCATATGCGCGAGGCGGATAACCTCCATCCCTTTGCGCGAGGTCACAGTCGGGATAAAGCGGGACGTGATGCGGCGGGATTTTTCTTTATCCGCCTCACGGGCCATGAAGCTGCGGGCCAGTTCATCGATACTGCGTACATCACCGGCATATTTTCCCTGCAGGTACTGGTTAATGACTGCCGGGCTTTTACCCATAGCACGGGCTACCTGTGTCTGGCTGTAGCCCTTACGGCCCATCAGCTCATTCAGTTCTGTTTGTATGCTCATTTGTCTCTCACTTACCGGTATTGCCGGTTTTTCTCAGGTATTCATCGCGGTCTGTTTCGAGGAAGAAATAATGCTCTTCTTCCGTTGTGCGGCTGTATTCCGCAGGGATAAAACTGGTCAGATCATCAAAACGCTGCCCCGGCAGGACAGAGCGGCCTTCGGCCTCGATTTCCTGACGCTTGTCCTCAACGCGATTAAGGCGGCGCTGGCGACGTTTCTCAACGGCCACATCCATCGCGCTGACCGGAATAGCGGCGCGTTTGTTGCCGTTCCAGATGGCGGTGCAGACATAAGAGCCATCCATCCGCCGGACAATCACCGACTGAGGATCGTGAATATCGAAGGCAACGCGAACTTCTTCGCTATCAACCTGAATCAGCTCTTCAGAGAAATAATCGTTGTTGAAGAGGCGCAGCCAGCCACGCTGGGCGGTACGCACCATCTCCGGCATAAAGGCTTCGCGTAGCTCAACATCGGTCAGATACTCGATCTCGTCTCCCTCAGCCTCCAGAACGGCGCGGCGGTAAGCCGCTGGTGTCATGTGATGACCGTTGCGCTTTGGCAACTCGCGGTGTTCATGGCTGTTGTTGTAGGCGTCGACTTCTTCGGCAATGGCGTCAAGCAGCTGCTGCCATGACGGCAGTTTTCCCAGCGCCGCACGCTGTACCGGCGTCAGTTCGCGCCCGTTCTCCAGCGCCTTTACTGCAGACTGGATGGCGCGGGATGTGATGCGGGCATGTTCGCGGTCAGCGCTGTCGCCGCTGAAGGTGTCGAACTGCATGGCCACACGGCGGGGAACGCCTTTGTTAAGACGTTCGATGATGCCGCGTGACTGCGGACGCCCCGGAATACTGGTCGGGTGCTCAATACCGAGACGACTGAAAATACCTGTCACATCGGCATCAAGCGTTTTGTTGGTTTCACCGCCGCCGTTATCGGAATACACGAACAACGGTTTGCCAAAATGGCGCATGGCGTAGCGGTAAGCATCGGCCACCGCGATGACGCTTTCGGAAAGTGCCAGGCTCCAGCCCGTAATGAAGCGGGTGCGGCCATCAATAATCAGCGTCAACTCGGGGGTGAAGGGGCGGCCATGGTCAGGGTGTGCGACCTTCATTTCCAGTGACTTACCATCCGCAATCCAGCAGCCATTAACCGGCATCTGTGACCAGTCACGTTTCTGGAAGCATTCATAAGCCAGTGCAGCCGAGCCGCTGACGCGTCCACGGGCTTTCTCGCGGCGTGGCAACTTGTCCATTGCACGGCGAATGGCATCATATGACGGGCAGGCAGCGACCATTGCAGGCTGGTCGGCATAGACAACGGCCCATTCAGCCTGAAAATCGCGGTAAGCCTCACGCAGGTTCGGGCCTTTGCGGTTGCGCCAGTGAGCCAGAAAATCCGGGAGCCACTTAATCTGCTCAGGCTTCTTCGCTTTCAGGTGACCGGGTGCCAGCATGGCCATCCGCTCAACGCCTGGCTTTGTGGTTTCAAAAATGGTCAGCCATTCCTGCAGGCTGCGGGTGCCAACACCGGCACGGCTGGAACCCTTGCGGGCATTGGCCAGTTCCGCCGCTTTGAGCAAGTGAGCGGGGAGAGTTCCCTTGCGGGATTCGATTGATACGTAACTGACCGCAGCTGTACGGGACATACCTGCATCCCGCAGCTTTTCGACCTCCATCGCCAGCGTGGCGCGGGCATCAGCGATCTGTTTCTGCTTCTCTGTCAGAGAACCCACCTCACGGGTAAGCAATGCCGGGCACTGGCGAATCAATTCCAGCTCATCGCGTTGTTTGACCGTGGATGTTTTACGTGGGAGGACTGGGTTTGAATCGAGTTTACTTCCCAGAATGCTTTGATACATCTGCTCGCGTATTGCCTGCTGAGCTTCGCGGGGAAGGTTGTCAATGGGATAGATTAGACCGCCACCGACACCCTTCCTCTTTTGAGACGACCATCCCTCTCTTTTTGCTCGTTCACGTATATTCCGAGATGTGCCAGGCAATCCCGGCAAACTCATCTGAGCAAGTTCCTCAGCGCTAAAGTGAGTTTTTATACTCATAAGAAAATTCCCTTACTCGAAATTACTTATGTACATGAACAAAAGAGTCGTTAAAATCGTTCTGGTAACGGCTGGGCCAGATGATTTGTGGCGCGACACCAATCGCTTGCGCGATGATTAGCTGTCCTTTTGGCCATTTTCTGTCCAGAGCGTTATTAAGGGCAGTAGGGGTTTTATAACCGTGATGCTTTGAAAGCCCACGGAGTGACCAGCCACGTTTATGCAAAGCCGCGACAATATCAGCTCGATGCCAGTCGTGATCCTGATGTGTTTGCGGATTTTTTTGCGTCATCTTTTTTGCTCATTTAGTGAAATCATGAACAAAGACTAAGCGCAAATAAGATGAAAATCAACTCGGACGAGTGGATTAATTTGCTCATCCGAGATAGAAATCCAACTTAAATGAGTGCGATTATTGTGAAAAAAGAAGAAAATCAGAATGTTAAATCAAACTTGGATGCGATAGGAAATGAACTATCCACTCATCCAGGTAAAGCAAATCAACTCGGATGTGAAGGTTTTCATGAGCGATTGCGAGAGTTGTTGGCAAAATTCAAAAGCACAAACGCATTTGCGGTTGCTGCAGGTGTGTCTCCATCAGGCATAAACCGCTTGCTGGATGGTGGCTTCCCCACGTTGCCAATCCTTTTAGCATTAGCGAAAGCAGGGAATGTCAGTGTTGAATGGTTATCGACCGGGCAAGAGGTTCAAAGCAATAAACAAGAACTAGTGACCTCTCATAGCAACATGGCAGTAGATGTCAAAGGTAACGATGTTGATTTGAGCGAGTTTGTTTTTGTCCCTCGGTATAATGTCTCTGCAGCAGCAGGGTACGGTGCATGGAACGATGAAGAGACACCAATGTTCACGGTGAGTTTCCGCCGATATTGGGTAATCAATCACTTGAAGGCAGATCCATCAATGCTTTCTGTTATCGGGGTGTATGGAGATTCTATGGAAGGTGTCCTGAATGACAAGGATATTATCCTTGTTAATCATGGAGACAGAGACCCACGAGAGGGGATTTACGTACTGCGTATCGATGGGCAGCTTATCGTTAAGCGGGTTCAGCGCATCCCAGGATCGATGCTGCGTGTGAGCAGCACTAATCCAGCGTATGAGCCCTTTACAATCAATCTCGACAATGTCCCTACTGATTTTGACATTGTAGGAAAAGTCGTCTGGTATGGAAGGGTGATTTAAAACTGCCTTAAAAAGCGGTTAATAACGATCGCTCTGATATCAAATCAGTGCAGAATTTACCGCGTTTTTTCACATAAACACTCATTTTTCGGCGAGCCGTGCAAAATCATCATTGCGCCTCGCAGCCCGCGCAGTTCAAAGCCTCGGCTCGTTTTCCGTCACTCGATCCCTCTATGCAGAAACGATCACTCCCCCACAACTGCGCATAGGAAATATGCGTGATGCTCTCGCTGTCGTAACCGGCGAGCTCCAGCGCTTCGCGTACGCTTTCCACCTGTGCACAACAGTTTTTATAGAGCGCGTTGCCATCCGGGGCTCTGGCACCGTGACGCAACTGCGCCACGGTGAGCCAGGTGTCCGCCATCAGGCTGTCGATATCGATATCCTTTCTCATGAACGCAGCACCGCAAACAGTTCAAGTTCAAGCTCGCCCAGCAATGACGGTACGTAGAACAGGCACACGCCCTGTTCAAGCATGTCATGTGCCGCACGGCTCTCCATATCCAGCACGAAGTACTGATTTTCCAGGCGCACCGGCAGTGCTGCAGGAACACGGCTGAGAGGGATAAGACCAATACCTTCCATTGCCACGCCGGAAATCTGGCCCACATCATCCGGGGTACCGGCCATGGCCATTTCGGCAAATTTCTCAGCCACCTGCCAGGCAGGCAGATTTGAACGGACAGACAGGTAGAAATCAGCTTCTTCGCGCAGACGAATGTCGTGCAACACCGCTTTCCAGGTCTGCTCGTCCTGGCGGATCATGTTCACGGCAACAACGCGCGACGGTAGACTGGCTTCCAGCAGCTCACTGATAAGTTCAAATAATGGCGGGAAGGTGTTTTCCGGTACCTGATGGTCATAGCCCGGAATGGCATCCAGATCGCGGTCCAGTGAAAACGTCATCATACTGCCTGCAAGTCGCGCCAGCTCGGCCCATACCTGTTCAGGATGACGGGCCGGGAAGCGTTCGAACTCGGTCAGCACACGGGCGTGAGTATTCAGCGCATTCAGCAACCAGAACAGCGACACATCGGCAACCGCAAAGTCCGCCATACGGTCATTGCTTTCGCGACGCATCTCCATCAGACGCTGGCGACGGGAACGCAACTGGCGGTTCAGCAGCACCAGACGTTCGGACAACAGGATGCTTGCTGAGAACATTGCCATCGGCGGCACAAAATTCGGATCCTGACGCCAGCCTCCCTGACCGTCACGCACCAGACGAGCTACGGCACAGGTCTGCCAGGCATCGTTACTTTCGTGGTCAAAGCGGAAAGCAAGATTAAAACGAGCCACAGCCATTGGCTCTTCTTCCTGACCAAACGCATCCTGAACTGTCACCCACTCTTCGCGATAGCGCAGCGGGCGTTCGGCAGGCACATTTTCAGTCTGGACATTGGCGATGCCGGCTTGCATCACCGGTAGTGCAATCAGCACGGTCACACTGTCCGTCTGACCGGAATCCGGCAGCACCACTTCCCTCGGCTCAGGCGGCAAATCGCTATTTTGTGTGTCAATCAGCGTGCCATCCGGTAGCCACAAACGCAGGGTCTGCACCTGCACCCGACCGGACGCGAGAAGTGCGTCATTGAGCTCCACGCGCTCAACACCCCACGGAAAGGGGCTGGAAAGCAGGGACAATCCGGCACGGGAAAAAGATTCCCACGCGGACTGCTGCTGAAACTGTTGAGGGGCCAGAAGGGCCCCTTCATTCCATAACGGACGATAAATCTTCATCCCTGGTATTCTCTCGCCTTATGATTTGGCTTTCGGCATCTGGGAAACCAGTGACAGATTGACGTCCATGCCTTCCACCTGGAAGTGCGGGATGGCGTACAGCTTCACGCGGAAGAAACCGGGGTTATCCTCGATATCTTCCACCACCACCTTAGCGTCACGCAGGGGATGCGAGGCCTGCAGTTCGTCGCCCGGATCGGTCATTTCCGTTACCAGACCACGAATCCAGGTATTCAGCTCCAGCTCCAGCAACCGGCGATCTTTAGTGGTGCCGATGTTTTCGCGTTGAATAAGCTTCAGATAGTGCGCAATACGCGACAGCAGAAAGATGTACGGCAGACGCGAATTAATGCGGCTGTTAGCAGTCGCATCCGCTGTGTCGTACAGCGCCGGTTTCTGAGTTGAGTTTGCTGAGAAGAAACATGCGTAATCGCGGTTTTTGTAGTACGACAGTGGGATAAAGCCGAGGTTGGCAAACTCAAATTCGCGCGTTTCCGGGATCATCACCTCGGAGGGGATTTTCACCTGATTACCGGTACCCAGATCGTACAGATGAATCGGCAGATCCTGCACAGCGCCACCCGCCTGTGGACCACGAATCTGAACACACCAGCCGTTATTGATAAAGCTGCGTACCATGTTCGCTGCAAAAGCAAACGAAGCGTTGGTCCACAGATATTTGTTGTGATCCGGGCCTTTCACCTCTTCCACATAGTTGAAGCTGCGAACGGGTACAGTATCCGGGCCATAAGGCAGTCGGCCAAGTACCCGTGGCATCACCAGCCCCAGATAGCGGGAATCATCTGTTTCACGAAAGGATTTCCATTTGATGTATTCGGCACGGTCAAAGTAGTTACCGATATCTTTAATTGCCGCGACGTCTTCCATCGCCTCCTTGAGGAAGAATTTCGGACCCGCCGAACCGATAAACGGCATATGCGCCGCGGCAGAGACTTTAGCGATATTACGCATCAGCGCCACATCCTGCGCCGAAGCATCAAATTCATAGGCAGAAATCAGGGCTGCAATCGGCTCTCCGCCTGGGGTGTCGTACTCATCGATGTAGGTGTGTTTGTACAGTCCGCTCTGGATGATTTCCGGGCTGTCCTCGAAATCCTGTCGCAGGTCTTCTTTGGGCATGTCCAGCAGTTCAATTTTCACGTTCTGGCGAAAATCCGTTTTATCCACCAGTGACTTCACACCACGCCAGAGGCTCTCTGCAGCCTGAAACTCCTCATGGTGCATCACCGCATCCAGCTGGCGGCTAATCTGATAGTCGAGCTCTGCAATATGGTGGTCTATCAGGTTTTTATCGAGCTTTTCAATTTTAGAACCGGCTTTTGTCAGACACTCCAGAAAGACCTGCATTCCGGCGGTCAGACGCTCATCTGCGGTGGCATCAGACATTGCCTGCGCATCCTGCCAGATATCCAGAGCACTCAGTTCAGAAACCGGATTCAGGTTAATTTTTTCAAACAGAGAGGCATAAACTCCACCTGCCGCAGGACGATCCAGAACCACGCTTTCGCCACCAGCAATATTTTCATTTTGTACAGACATGAGCATTCCTTGATTAATCCGTTAAAAATAGTGAGGCGGTTAGGGTTGTTCAGGTGACAGCGCGGATAGCTCGCTGCGCAACTCAGCGCTAAGCGCCGGGTCGAGGAGGATTTTTTCCAGCTCTTTTCGGAAATCCTGGTTATCGACCAGGTTAGCCTTAAGATCGCGAAGGAGATTGCGCATGGCGAGCATGGCCTTAAGCTGGGGAATTTGGCGGGCCACCTGTTCCGGTGAGAAATCCTTCATGCTTTGAAATGTCAGGCTAATATTGTCTTCACTGCCATCATCGGCGAGCGTATTTTTAACGGTAAGATTAACTTTTGGGGAATATTCAGAAAGAACACTGTCGAAATTATTTTTGGAAATATTGACTTTACTACGCTCTGATAATGGCGCTGTTTCCTGTCCATTACTAAAATCACCTGCAACCAATAACTTCAGTGGTAATTCCGTTTTTTTACTCGCCCCACCCGTATGCAGATCAAGCTTTAAATTAATACGTGCCTTAGGCACTTCGCTCTGGAAGCTGTCAGCCATTTCACTGTCCCTCTGTTTATCGCTGTGCAATTTTATGCACGACATTTCCTGGTTCGCGATAATAGAACAATGATCTGCGAAATATCAAATATACAAATCCTTAAACTATTAAAATTAACTTATTAAGAACTTTCATCCATCAATTAAGAATTGAACAACCCTGATAAATCAGAAAAACAAACTATCATCACTGTTAAAAATGAATTTTTATAGCGAAAAAACAAAAAAAGATAGAGCATTGTTAAAAATGTGATTTCAAAATGACATGAATCAATATTAAGAAAATCAAAATACCCATTTGCGATAATAGGTGTCATTACAGAGCGAAGTAACGGAAAGGGCAATAAAATAGAAGAAGGAATGGATAAGGTAAACACGTCGAAAATGCGATTATATGGCAATAATTATTTTAAGGCCGACCTGAAATGCTAAATAAACCCGCAAACAGGCGTTTCCGTTCAACCGCCAAATTTAACGCACGGCAAAAAGGAGCCATACTGAGGGCTTAATCTCCTACCGAACAGAATGCAGTCAATAATTAACCGCCAAGAAAGAGCACATATTCCGGCCAGAAACGTCCTCATGCACTTTCATTTTCCACGCGCCGATAAACAGGCACGCGCCGTGTTGTTCCGGTCAAATTATCAAAAACGTCCGTTTCCGCGGTGACTATCTTCAGGCCAGTTTTTCTCAGCCGCTGCACATCGGCGGCGATTCGCTGAATACCAAACCAGAAAAGCCCGTCCAGCGCGGTTACCTGTAATCCTTCCGTCAGCGCAACTTTGAGACGCTCACGCGGCGCTTTCGTCTCTTTCGCAATCTGTTGATAAGGCGCGGCTGTATTGCCTTCGGCATCAATCCGGCGGATGCGCGTTGACAGCCGGTACTGAAATTCATCCGGAATACCGCTCAAATCATTTCTCAGCGTGTAGACGCAACCAAAACGCTTACCGTTGAACAGCACATTTTTCTGGCTGATTTGCAGTTCATCACGCAGGCTGGCGATCAGTTGCGGAGCGCGAATAAGCAGCAACCGGAAAGGTAATTCAAAGCTGGTGACATAATCGACATTCAGCAGCGCGATCCGCAGGCGTTCTTCGGATCCGGCCTGCGTCTGGCGGCACTCTTCTGCCACATCGGCCCATTGCTGCGTCAGGCGCGGCGTTTCACCCACTTCCGTAAAACTGTACTTTTCTATCTGGTAGTCGATTCTTCCGGTCACGCTGAATTCCCTGCTGGTCACGTTACAGTATGCTTCACTTTACCAACCCAGGCGTTTAACCGGAAGTGGGTTAACGAACCGCAATCCGGTGATGCTTTATGCCAAAATATCCGGTAGCAGCAGAGCCAGATGGCGCTCCGCCAGCATTTGCGAGGCCTGCTCGATATCCGGCGCGAAGTAGCGATCTTTATCGTAATGGGACACTCGTTCACGCAGCAGATGGCGCGCCTGCTCAAGTAACGGGCTGGAGGTTAATCCTTCCCGCATATCCAGCCCCTGACAGGCAGCCAGCCATTCCACGGCAATCACGCCGCGGGTATTAGCCGCCATCTCCCAAAGCCGACGACCAGCAGCAGGCGCCATCGAAACGTGATCTTCCTGGTTAGCAGAAGTCGGCAAACTATCGACACTGTGCGGATGCGACAACGCTTTGTTCTCGCTCGCCAGCGCTGCGGCTGTGACCTGGGCAATCATAAAACCGGAGTTAACACCGCCGTTTTTTACCAGGAAAGGCGGAAGCTGCGACATATGGCTGTCCATCAACAGAGCGATACGCCGCTCCGCCAATGAGCCGATTTCAGCGATGGCCAGCGCGATATTATCAGCGGCCATCGCAACTGGTTCCGCGTGGAAGTTACCACCGGAGATCACCTCATTTTCAGCAGCGAAAACCAGCGGGTTATCAGAAACCGCATTCGCTTCGGTCAGCAACACTTCGGCGGCAAAACGCAACTGCGTCAGACACGCTCCCATAACCTGCGGCTGGCAGCGCAATGAGTAAGGATCCTGCACTTTATTGCAGTTGTGATGAGACTGTGAAACCGCGCTGTCATCAGTCAGCACATGGCGATAGAGAGCCGCCGCGTCGATCTGCCCGCGCTGGCCGCGTACTTCGTGAATGCGCGCATCGAATGGACGACGTGAACCGAGCGCCGCCTCGGTAGTCAGCGCACCACAAACCACTGCAGAAGCGAACAGATCTTCGGCCTCAAACAGGCCGCGCAATGCAAACGCTGTCGAGGTTTGCGTCCCGTTGAGCAGCGCCAGCCCCTCTTTCGCCGCCAGCGTCAGCGGAGCAAGCCCGGCTCTATTCAGTGCTTCGGTTGCAGGCAGCCATTCGCCTTGCCAACGCGCTTTACCTTCGCCAAGCAGCGTAAGCGACATATGTGCCAACGGCGCTAAATCGCCGGACGCACCGACAGATCCTTTCGCCGGGATCCAGGGATAAACCCCCGCATTTACCATCGCCACCAACATCTGGATCACCTGCAAACGAATGCCGGAAAAACCACGTGCCAGGCTGTTGATCTTCAGCACCATAATCAGGCGCACCATCTCATCATCCAGCGGTTCGCCAACGCCTGCCGCGTGAGAAAGCACCAATGAGCGCTGTAAATTTTCCAGATCGTCGGTGGCAATGCGCGTCTGAGCAAGCAATCCAAAACCGGTATTAATACCGTATGCCGTTCGCCCTTCCACCATGATGGCATTGACGCAAGCGACGCTGTCGTTGATGGCGGTAAAGGCGCGCTCATCCAGCGTTAACTGGTGCGGTTGGCTATAGATATCACGCAGTTGGGTCAGTGTCAGTTGGCCGGGGATGAGGGTTACATTTTTCATTGTCAGCAAAGTCTCTGCAGTGAGGATATAAATACATATACTTGTCTATACATATCCACGCAAGCCAGCTTTTAACAAGAAAGATACAGTTTTGTTATATTGCGCCTGCAATCACGGTTTTACGCAATACTTAGTGAGATGCCGCTCGCCCAGCCATACGATTTAAGACCCTATTCTTAATCCTGACATAAGTATGCATTATGCCGTCAGTGTGTAAAACGTGACCACCATCAAAAAATAAGTCTTAGAATTCAAGTGGAAATGAACCGTTTCAGCTTAACGTTTTTTGCGTCGCTCAAAGGCTATTTATTTAGCAACGAAAGTATTGTGTCGCCAAAGCCCGACACATTGTAAGTCACTAAAATTTCATAAAAAAAAGCCTCTTGTAAGGCCAAAAAATTAAGCGTACATTAGCCCCCGTTGGTGAGGAATTCACCCGAAATTCTGAGATGGAGCTGTGGCCAGAATGGAGATAATTCTCAATTTGGTTTTGGCGTAGTTTCACCTCTCTATACTCAGTCCTTGTTAAGGTCATTAAGTGCATACTCAAACGTATGCGGAGCGATGAACGTGAAATATTTCTTTATGGGCATTTCTGTGATGGTCATTGTGTGGGCCGGCACCTTCGCCCTGATGATCTGACCTGAGCTATTGATGCGGAAAAAAACAGGAGCCTCGCGGCTCCTTTTTGTTAGGGTTCAATATCTTCTGTTGCGCTTTTTTGCGCCACTGGCAGTAGCCCGTCGTTGCGGAACATCGTCTTAATGCCGCGTACCGCCTGACGAATACGATCGCGGTTTTCTATCAAGGCAAAACGGACATGGGTATCGCCGTAATCACCAAAGCCAATGCCCGGAGAGACGCACACTTTGGCGTCTTGCAGCAATTTTTTGGCAAACTCCAGTGAGCCCATCGCCGCATACGGTTCCGGAATTTTCGCCCATACGTACATTGACGCTTTCGGCATTTCGACCATCCAGCCCGCTTCATGCAGCCCTTTCACCAGCACGTCGCGGCGGCGCTTATACTGCGCGGCAATATCGCGTACGCACTGCTGATCCCCTTCCAGCGCAGCAATTGCGGCGACCTGCAATGGCGTAAACGTGCCGTAGTCATGGTAACTTTTAATGCGCGCCAGCGCGTTCACCAGCACCGGGTTACCGACCATAAATCCAATGCGCCAGCCGGCCATATTGTAGCTTTTCGAGAGGGTGAAAAACTCCACCGCAACGTCGCGCGCACCCGGCACCTGCATAATCGACGGCGCTTTCCAGCCATCATAAACGATATCGGCATACGCCAGATCGTGAACCACCAGCACGTCGTAACGTTTAGCCAGCGCGACCACTTTCTCAAAGAATTCCAGCTCCACGCATTGTGCCGTTGGGTTAGACGGGAAACCCAGAATCATCATCTTTGGTTTCGGGTAACTTTCACGGATCGCGCGTTCGAGCTCGTTGAAAAAATCCACGCCTTCAACCAACGGCACAGAACGAACCTGCGCACCGGCAATCACCGCGCCATAAATGTGGATCGGATAACTTGGGTTCGGCACCAGGACGGTATCACCGTGATCCAGTGTCGCCAGCATCAGATGCGCCAGCCCCTCTTTCGAACCGATGGTCACAATGGCCTCAGTTTCCGGATCGATCTCGACCTGATAGCGATCCTGATACCAGCGGGAAATTGCCCGACGCAGCCGAGGAATGCCGCGCGAAGTGGAATAACCGTGCGTATCCGGACGCTGGGCAACCGTGCAAAGTTTCTCAACAATATGCGGTGGTGTTGCGCCGTCCGGGTTGCCCATACTGAAATCGATAATATCTTCACCGCGACGACGCGCAGCCATTTTCAGTTCAGCGGTGATATTAAAAACATAAGGGGGGAGACGATCGATACGCGTAAAACGACGTTCAGGACTGAAGTCAGCCATAGATTCCTCGGAGTAACGTTAGCGCCCGGACCGTCCGAGCGACGTCGCTGTCAACACAGCGTGCTTAAAACATAGCCTGAAAAATTTCCTGCTGTCGAGAGAAAAAACGAAAAATAACAGGCAGGTCTAAAAGGGGAACATTGATTTAGGTTAGGGAGATCAATCCTATCCTCTTATCGCTAAATTGAGCGCTAAATTTAACAATATGATATCAATATAATTACTTTTATTTTTCAGTATGTTCCGCCTTTCGCCGCCCTTCTTTGAGCATCTTTTAATCCCCTTTTGGAAATATGGTTTTTCCTCATTGATCTAATGAATGTGGTGACTGGTCATCTGCGACCGGGTTCCTTATCATAGCTTTTTGATGTCATTCACCGAGTCCCCCGTGCACGAAATATTCGATATGTTATTGGCAGTTTTCGATCGCGCGGCGTTGATGCTGATCTGCCTGTTCTTTTTGATCCGCATGCGCCTGTTTCGCGAACTACTGCATAAAACCGCCCACACGCCAAAAGAATTGCTTGCGGTTACCGCGATCTTCTCCATGTTCGCCCTGTTCAGCACCTGGTCCGGCGTGCCGGTTGAAGGTTCGCTGGTTAACGTGCGTATTATTGCCGTTATGGCCGGTGGGATTTTGTTTGGCCCGTGGGTCGGCATCATTACCGGCGTCATCGCCGGGGTTCACCGCTATCTGATCGACATTGGTGGCGTTACCGCAGTTCCATGCTTTATCACCAGTATTATTGCCGGGATTTTTTCGGGAATGATTAACCGAAAAGTTCCCAAAGCGCAGCACTGGCGCGTGGGGATCATTGGCGGGATGATTTGCGAAAGCCTGACCATGATTTTGGTAGTCGTCTGGGCGCCAACCACCGCGCTGGGGCTGGATATTGTCTCCAAAATCGGTGTGCCGATGATCCTCGGCAGCGTTTGTATCGGCTTTATCGTGCTGCTGGTGCAAAGTGTCGAAGGGGAAAAAGAGGCTATCGCGGGTCGCCAGGCAAAACTGGCGCTGGATATTGCGAATAAAACATTGCCGTTATTCCGTAACGTCAATAGCGACTCGCTGCGTCAGATATGCGATATCATTCGTCGCGATATAAAAGCCGATGCCGTGGCCATCACCAATACCGATCATGTGCTGGCGTACGTTGGTGTCGGCGAAAATAACTATCGCGACAGCGACGATATTCTCAGCCCGACCACGCATCAGTCGATCAGTACAGGCGAAATTATCATTAAAAACAATGATGAAGCCCACCGCACGCCTGAAATTCACTCCATGCTGGTGATCCCGCTGCGGGAGCAGAGTGTGGTCACCGGCACGTTGAAGATCTACTACTGTCATGCGCACCAGATCACCTCATCTTTGCAGGAGATGGCGGTCGGGTTATCGCAAATTATCTCGACCCAACTGGAAGTTTCCCGCGCTGAGCAACTGCGTGAAATGGCAAACAAGGCCGAACTGCGCGCGCTGCAAAGCAAAATCAATCCGCACTTCCTGTTTAATGCCCTGAACGCCATTTCTTCCTCTATTCGTCTCAACCCGGATACCGCCCGGCAATTGATTTTCAATTTATCGCGTTATCTGCGCTATAACATTGAATTAAAAGACGATGAGCAGATCGACATCAAGAAAGAGCTGTATCAAATTAAAGATTACATTGCGATTGAACAGGCGCGTTTTGGCGACAAATTGACCGTCATTTATGACATTGATGAAGAGGTCAGTTGTGTGATCCCCAGTCTGCTGATCCAGCCGCTGGTAGAAAATGCCATTGTGCACGGCATTCAGCCCTGTAAAGGCAAAGGCGTGGTAACGATAAGTGTGGAAGAGTGCGGCAACCGCGTACGTATCGCGGTACGTGACACCGGCAACGGCATCGCACCGGAGATGATTGCCCGCGTTCAGGCTGATGAAATGCCGGGCAATAAGATTGGCCTGCTTAACGTTCACCAGCGCGTAAAATTGCTCTATGGCGAAGGATTACATATTCGCCGCCTGACGCCGGGAACCGAGATCGCCTTTTATGTTCCGCGCTCGCCGTCCGCCACATTGTTGCCCTAACAGGAGAAGCCGATGAAGATCATCATTGTTGAAGATGAATTCCTGGCGCAACAGGAGTTGAGCTGGCTGATAAAAGAGCACAGCCAGATGGAGATCGTCGGTACCTTTGACGATGGACTCGATGTGCTGAAATATTTACAGCACAACAAGGTTGATGCCATTTTTCTGGATATCAATATTCCGTCGCTGGATGGCGTATTGCTGGCGCAAAACATCAGCCAGTTCGCACATAAACCCTTTATTGTGTTTATTACTGCCTGGAAAGAGCATGCGGTCGAGGCCTTCGAACTGGAAGCGTTTGACTACATTCTGAAGCCGTACCAGGAGTCGCGAATTATCAGCATGTTGCGGAAGCTGGAAGCGGCCTGGCAGCAACAATCGGGTACCACCAGCAGCCCGCAATCACGGGAAAACGCCACCATTAATCTGGTGAAAGACGAACGCATTATCGTTACCAGCATTAACGATATTTATTATGCGGAAGCGCATGAGAAGATGACCTTCGTCTATACGAAGCGGGAATCATATGTGATGCCGATGAATATCACCGAGTTTTGCAGCAAGCTGCCAATGGCGCATTTCTTTCGCTGCCACCGCTCGTACTGCGTGAATCTGGATAAAATTCGCGAGATCGAACCGTGGTTCAACAACACGTATATCTTGCGGCTGCGGGACCTGGATTTTCAGGTGCCCGTCAGCCGCAGCAAAGTTAAAGAATTCAGGCAGCTAATGAATCTTTAAAGGAAATGCCCCAGCGTCTGGCGCAGATGTGCGCCAGAGCCGAGCAGCCCGGGGTTATCGTGCACAATCAGATAGACCGGAATGTCCTGCACATAGGATTTGAAGCGCCCTTTATCTTCAAAGCCGCCACGGAAACCGGAGGCGGTAAAAAAATCGAGGAAGCGCGGCACGATCCCGCCCGCGATATACACCCCGCCGAACGTACCAAGATTCAGCGCCAGGTTACCGCCAAAACGCCCCATAATGACGCAGAACAGCGACAGTGCGCGGCGGCAATCAATGCAACTGTCCGCCAGCGCCCGTTCGGTAACATCTTTGGGTTGCAGATTCTCCGGTAAACGACCGTCAGATTTCACAATCGCCCGGTAGAGATTGACCAGCCCAGGACCAGAGAGCACACGTTCAGCGGAGACATGGCCGATTTCCGCGCGCAGTTCTTCGAGGATAATCCCCTCTTCTTCACTGTTCGGTGCGAAATCGACGTGACCGCCTTCGCCCGGCAGGCTCACCCAGCGTTTATCAACATGCACCAGATGCGCAACGCCAAGACCCGTGCCCGCACCGTAGACAGCGATCGGTTTGCCTTCTACCGCCTCACCGCCGCCAAACTGGATCAGGTGATCTTTTTTCAGCATCGGGATCGCCATTGATACGGCGGTAAAATCATTGATAATTTCCAGATGCGCAAAGCCGAGGTTTTTCTTCATTTCCGCAATCGAGAAAGCCCAGGTGTGATTCGTCATCGCCACCCAGTCGCCGGTAATCGGACAGGCAATCGCGATGCAGCCGTCTTCCACGCTGACGTCATGTTCATCAAGATAAACGCGCACTACAGCTTCCAGGCTGGGATAATCGAGGCCGGAATAGGTTTTGGCCCGGGAGATATCACCACTGTCGACATCGCACAACGCTAAGCGCGCGTTGGTACCGCCCACGTCTCCCACTAAAGCATACTTTGTCATTCTTTTACGGCTCCGCTAAAGTCAGAATAAATCTTTGGCACACTGTAAATTCAAGGCGCTTTAACAACAACGACCATAACACGAGTGCCCCAGGATAATCGATCTACGTCACAGATTAACCCCCGGGCTGCCGCCAGATTGTTCAGCGTCACCCCGACGTTTTTACAAGGACCTATGTATGCTTCATCCGCGAGCCAGAACACTGTTACTGCTGGCCCTGCCTGCGTTAACTATCGGCGTGGCCTCCAGCCTTATGCTGCTACTGGTAATGAAGATCGCTTCGCTGCTGCAAGCCATTTTGTGGAGCGGTATTCCATGGCAACTGGGCATTGCGCCCGATTCGCCCGGCTGGATCTTATTGATACTGACGCTGACCGGGATCGCCGTTGGTCTGGTGATCCGTTTCAGTCGCGAACACGGCGGTCCGGATCCGGTGACCGTCCCGCTGATCAATGCGCCGGTGTCCGTCAAAGCATTGCCCGGACTGGTACTGGCGCTGATCCTCGGGCTGGCGGGCGGCGTTAGCCTTGGGCCGGAACATCCGGTAATGGTGCTGAATATTGCGCTCGCGGTGGCGCTGGGCGCACGCGTCTTCCCGCGCGTAGCGCCGCTGGACTGGACCATCCTCGCCTCGGCGGGCACCCTTGGTGCGCTGTTCGGTACGCCGGTAGCGGCAGCGCTGGTGTTTTCGCAAACGCTGAGCGCCAGCAATGACGTGCCGCTGTGGGACCGTTTATTCGCGCCGCTGATGGCCGCCGCGGCTGGAGCGCTAACCACCAGCTTGTTCGCCCTGCCCCATTTTGCCCTGCCAATCCCCCATTATCCCCAGTTGCATATTGTCGATATCATTAGCGGCGCAGTGGTCACTGTTTTTGCCATCGCGCTGGGTATGGTTGCCGTCTGGTGCCTGCCGCGCCTGCACCGGTTGATGCACCGGCTGCACAACCCGGTACTGGTTCTTGGCGTTGGTGGCTTCCTGCTTGGCCTGTTGGGGATCATTGGCGGGCCGGTCACGCTGTTTAAGGGGCTGGACGAGATGCAACAACTGGCCTTCGCCCAGACGCTAACGGTGACGGATTACCTGCTGTTTGCGGTGGTAAAACTGGCTGCACTGGTGGTTGCTGCTGCCTGCGGTTTTCGCGGCGGGCGTATTTTTCCGGCGGTGTTTGTCGGTGTGGCACTCGGGTTGATGCTGCATGAGCATGTCGATGCCGTACCTGCCGCCGTGACGGTTTCTTGCGCGGTGCTCGGTATGGTGCTGGTGGTAACGCGCGATGGCTGGCTGAGCCTGTTTCTTGCCGCCGTGGTGGTGCCGGATACCACGCTGCTACCGCTGTTATGCATCGTGATCCTTCCCGCCTGGCTGCTGCTGGCCGGGAAACCGATGATGATTGTTCCCCGGCGCGATGAATAACGCTTAGCTGTTACGCGCTTCGAGTGCGTGGGTGACTTCCCGTAACAGATCCGGCAGATCGGTTTTTGGCAGCATCACTTCTATCAACGCAAGGCGGTGGTGATGCGCCGCCGCTTTCAGCGCTTCCGCCAATTGCACGGTTTCACTCACACGCCAGCATTCGGCCTGGCAGTCCACGCTTAAAGCATGGGGAAGATGAGTCCAGTTCCAGCGGGCAATGTCGTTATAGCGCTGTTTTGCGCCGTGAATAGCGCGTTCGACCGTATAGCCATCATTGTTGAGCAGTAAAATGATCGGCCGTTGCCCGTCACGCAGCATCGATCCCAGTTCCTGAATGGTCAGTTGCGCCGCGCCATCACCGGTGATCAACACTACCCGGCGTTCCGGGCAGGCGGTTTGCGCGCCAAACGCGGCGGGCAGGCAGAAACCAATCGATCCCCACAGCGGCTGAACCAGCAGCTCCGCTCCGGCAGGCAGACGCAGAGAAGCCGCGCCAAACGCCGCAGTACCCTGATCCGCCAGCAAGATGTCATCAGGACGAATAAATTGCTGCACGGTTTGCCAGAGCGTCTCCTGATTGAGCGTTCCCTGATGAACCGGGGCTCGAGCAGCCTGCGGCGGGCGATGATTCGCCGCGGAATGCGCCCTGGCACGCACGAGGGGAATCAATGCATTTATCGCCTCCCGCATCGGAATGCCGCTAAACCACACGTCGCCGACGCGGGCGGCAAACGGCTGGATTTCAATGGTGCGCTCCCGGGCAAATTGCTGGGTAAACCCGGCGGTCAGCGTATCTGTAAAACGCGTGCCGATGCAGATCACCGTATCCGCGCCCTCTATCGCCTCGCGCACCGGCGCCGGGCTGGCCGCGCCGCTGTAGGTACCAACAAAACCGGGTTGCGTCTCATCAAATACCCCTTTCCCCATCAACAGTGTGGCATGCGGCAGCGGCGAATCTTTCATCCAGCATTGCAGCGTCTTATGAACGCCAAAACGGCGGGCGAGAAAATCGGCCAGCAACGCCACGCTGGAACCGGCTGATAACATCGCCTGCGCATGCTGACGAAAAGCATTCCGGCATGCTTCGTTTACCGGGAACGGGGGAATTGTGAGAGCGTTTACAGGCGGAGTGGCAGGCTTTTTCGCCACGTCGGCTGGCAGCATCAGATAGCCAGGACGGGACTGCGTCAGCATCACTTCGAGCACACGATCGATCTCATAGCAGGCATTTTGCGCCGTTAAAATGGCACGAGCGGCGGTGACAGGCTCGCTCATCCGGTAAAAATGGTGGAAATCGCCGTCGCCAAGGGTGTGGTGCAGCAATTCACCCCGTTGCTGTACGCCGCTACAGGGCGCACCAACGATATGCAATAGCGGAACATATTCGGCATAGCTGCCGGCAACGCCGTTGATTGCACTCAGTTCGCCCACGCCGAAGGTGGTTAATAATGCGCCCGCGCCCCGGCAACGCCCGTAACCATCGGCGGCGTAGGCGGCGTTAAGTTCATTCGCGCAACCCACCCACTGCACGGCCGGGTGTTGAATCACATGATCGAGAAATTGCAGGTTATAGTCGCCCGGCACACCAAAAAGGTGGTGGATACCGCAGCCTGCGAGCCTGTCGAGTAAGTAGTCGGCAATTGAATAATCACTTTGCATGACGTTAATCCCAGAGCTTTGACATTGATCTGAGTATTAAAAGAAGTGTGATGGGAGTCCAGGATGGACGCTATATTCCAGGTGGAAAGTAAGCTTTACGATACAACCCGGTGTACTCTCGTGGAGGCCAATTTTGTGTAAACGTATACACTCACTCTACAACGACAAAAAAGGAGCACGGCATGGCTTATCAGGCAGATCCTGCGCGTTATCAAAACATGGCTTATCGTCGCTGCGGCGACAGCGGATTAAAGCTTCCGGCCATTTCACTTGGGCTGTGGCACAACTTTGGCGATGCCACTCTGCTGGGAAATAGCCGTCAGTTATTGCAGCACGCTTTCAATCTCGGCATTACACACTTCGACCTTGCCAATAACTATGGGCCGCCGCCGGGATCGGCTGAATGCAATTTTGGCCGCATCCTGCATGAGGATTTTCACTCCCTGCGGGACGAACTGATTATCTCCACCAAAGCCGGTTACACCATGTGGGATGGCCCCTATGGCGACTGGGGTTCCCGTAAGTATTTGATTGCCAGCCTCGATCAAAGCCTGCGTCGGATGGGGCTTGAGTATGTGGATATTTTCTACCATCACCGCCCGGACCCGGAAACACCGCTGAAAGAGACGATGCGCGCGCTGGATCATATTGTGCGCCAGGGCAAAGCGTTGTACGTCGGCCTGTCTAACTACCCGGCAGCACAGGCACGGGAAGCGATTGATATTCTTAATGATCTGGGAACGCCTTGCCTGATCCATCAGCCCAAATATTCGATGTTTGAGCGCTGGGTTGAAGAGGGATTGCTGGATGTGCTGCAGGAAAAAGGGGTGGGTAGTATTGCCTTCTCTCCGCTGGCTGGCGGGCAGCTAACCGACCGCTATTTGCAGGGGATCCCGGCGGATTCGCGCGCTGCCAGCGGCAGCCGTTTTCTCAACCCGGAGCAGCTCACCACGCAAAAACTGGACATCGTGCGCGCGCTGAATGCGTTGGCGCAACGGCGTGGCCAGAAGCTGTCGCAGATGGCGCTGGCATGGGTGCTGCGGGATGATAAGGTGACGTCAGTGCTGATAGGCGCCAGCAAAATAAGCCAGCTCGACGATGCGGTTGGTATGCTGGAAAACCGTCACTTCACTGCGGATGAACGTGCCGGGATCGAGGCAATTCTGAGCAGTACAAAATAAATACCGTTTTAGCAAAAAGTGCTGTCATTCACGATTTAAGAGTTCCGCCAATAATATGGGGTTTTGCCGCCCCGTAAAATTGTTGTAACAGGCCGTTTCGGCCCGATCGTGAGGAGAAGAGTATGTTCAGGTCACTGATTCTGGCAGCAGTGTTAATGGCTTCAGCGCCGCTGGTCGCTAATGCTGGCGAAATCACCCTGTTGCCGTCGATTAAATTGCAAATTGGCGATCGTGATAATTATGGTAACTACTGGGACGGCGGACGCTGGCGTGACCGGGACTACTGGGGTCGTCACTATGAATGGCGCGGTGACCGCTGGTACAGGCACGATCGCGGTTGGCATCGCGGCTGGGATAAGCACAATGCTTACGAGCGCGGCTATCGTGAAGGCTGGCGCGACCGTGATGATCATCGCGGCCCGGGGCGCGGCCATCACCACTAATTTTCGTGCCGGATAGCGCTCCGCTAACCGGCATTCAACATCCTGCCCGCAGCGCTAAACGCCTGCGGGCATTTTCATTATAAATCCGCAAGTGTTCCGACCAGCAGCCAGACATTTAAGCTCACCACCAGCACCACAATTAACCAGCCTGTACGTTTCACCAGCGCGCTGTTTACCAGCCCGCCCATCAATTTACGGTCGCTGGTAAAGACCAGTAACGGCACCAGCGCCAGTGCAATGCCAAAGCTCAACAGCACCTGGCTCATTACCAGGATGCGGGTCGGATCAAGCCCCAGCCAGATCACGATAAACGACGGCATCATGGTAACGCTGCGGCGCACCCACAGCGGAATGTGGAAGCGGACAAATCCCTGCATCACCACCTGTCCCGCCAGCGTCCCCACTACGGTGGAGGAGAGACCGGCCGCCACCAGACTCAACCCAAAAATGGTTGCCGCAGCATGGCTTAAAAGCGGTTCCAGCGTCAGATAAGCCTGATCGAGATCGGCCACGCCGGTATGTCCGTTAAAATGAAACGCCGCGGCAGCCGTCGCCATCATCGCCAGGTTAACAAAGCCGGCAATGGTCATGGCAATGCCTACGTCCCATTTTGTCGCAGAGTAGCGCTCGTGCTGCGTGCCCTGATGCAGATGCTGCGTCAGCGACGAGTGCAGGTAAATCACGTGCGGCATGATGGTTGCGCCCAGCACACCAGCGGCAAGGAACACGGCGTCAGTTCCCGGCAAGCTGGGGATGATAATGCCCTGCGCCAGTTGCGCCAGCTTCGGCTGTGAAAAGGCCAGCTCAACAATGTATGCCGCCGCCACAAACAACAGCAGCCCGCCAATGACTTTCTCGAGCGGTTTTTGCCCGCGGCGTTGCAGCATCAAAATAAGGAACGTCGCAATACCGGTGAGAACTGCACCTTGCAGCAGTGAAACGCCAAGGATCAATTTGAAGCCAATTGCGGCGCCAATAAATTCAGCCAGATCGGTCGCCATGGCGATGATTTCCGCCTGAACCCAGTAAAACCACACCAGCGGACGCGGATAGTGATCGCGGATCTGCTCAGCGAGATTTTTTCCGGTAGCGATACCGAGTTTGGCAGACAGTAACTGGATCAACATCGCCATGATATTGGCCCACACGACAACCCACAGCAACTGGTAGCCAAAGCTGGCGCCTGCCTGGATGTTGGTGGCGAAATTCCCCGGATCGATGTAGCCAATCGCGGCAATAAACGCAGGCCCCATTAACGCCAGCTTTAACTTGCGCGCTGCACGCCCACTGCTATTCTCAACGCGACTATTGTTCATTTATTGCCCCTAAATATAGCCTTTGCTATGTTTCATGTTAGCAAAATGAGAATGATTATCAAGTTCATTTAAAATGGATTTACCTGATTTCTCTGATAGCCAGAAACGATAGAAGGGCCGGATCTCAAGGATGGTGACGGCGATAGCAGGAACCATCGTCGAATTATGTTAAGAGTGTAGCATTTGAACGCAACTTTTCACTCCTTTACTTAACATAACAGAAATGTATGTTTGATCACTATTTTTGAGTCTGGTCACAGGACATCAATATAGTGTGTGTTTGATCTCGTTTTCTTTCCGCTTGTTACATAGAATGTGCACGAAATTTCTACCCGTCTCATATTTGGAGCAAATATGTCCCGCGTTCTGCACTTTGTCCTGGCGCTTGCTGTTGTGGCGCTGCTTGCCCTGCTTTTCAGCAGCGATCGCAAGAAGATCCGCATTCGTTTTGTTATTCAACTGCTGGTGATTGAAGTTTTACTGGCCTGGTTCTTCCTGAACTCTGATATTGGCCTTGGCTTCGTGAAAGGCTTCTCCGAAATGTTTGAAAAACTGCTCGGTTTTGCCAACGAAGGCACTAACTTCGTCTTCGGTAAAATGAATGACGAAGGCCTGGCGTTCTTCTTCCTGAAAGTGCTGTGCCCGATCGTCTTTATTTCTGCATTGATCGGTATTCTGCAACACATTCGTGTGCTGCCAATTATTATTCGCGCCATCGGGACGGTGCTTTCCAAAGTTAACGGCATGGGCAAACTGGAGTCCTTTAACGCCGTCAGCTCCCTGATTCTGGGTCAGTCCGAAAACTTTATCGCCTATAAAGATATCCTCGGCAAAATGTCACGCAACCGCATGTACACCATGGCCGCGACAGCAATGTCAACGGTTTCCATGTCCATCGTCGGCGCGTACATGACCATGCTCCAGCCGAAATATGTGGTGGCGGCGCTGGTACTGAACATGTTCAGCACCTTTATTGTTCTGTCGCTGATCAACCCGTACCGTGTTGAAGAGAGCGAAGAAAACCTGCAGATGGCAAAACTGCACGAAGGTCAGAGCTTCTTCGAAATGCTGGGTGAATACATTCTGGCGGGCTTTAAAGTGGCGATTATCGTGGCGGCAATGTTGATCGGCTTTATCGCGCTGATCTCCGGCCTGAACGCGCTGTTTGCTGCTATTTTCGGCATCTCCTTCCAGGGCATTCTCGGTTACATCTTCTATCCGATCGCCTGGGTTCTGGGTGTGCCGGCGCACGAAGCATTGCAGGTCGCCAGCATCATGGCAACCAAACTGGTGTCTAACGAATTCGTGGCAATGATGGATCTGCAAAAAATCGCAGCGAACCTCTCCCCGCGCTCTGAAGGCATCCTGTCGGTGTTCCTCGTTTCCTTCGCCAACTTCTCCTCTATCGGCATTATCGCAGGCGCGATCAAAGGCCTGAATGAAGAGCAAGGCAACGTCGTTTCCCGCTTTGGTCTGAAGCTGGTGTACGGCTCGACGCTGGTCAGCGTGCTTTCTGCCGCCATCGCCGCGCTGGTTATCTGATAGCGACGCAAGAGACAAAAAAACCGGGGAATTCCCCGGTTTTTTTATTCGCCAGCAGTCAACGGCTGCGGCTTGCCAAATAAATACCCTTGCAGATAATCCACTCCCGCCTCCAGCAGCAGTTCGCGTTGCGCTTCGTTTTCCACATACTCCGCCACAACGGTAAGAGACTTTGCTTTCGCCAGTTCGCAAATCGCTTTCACAATCATCACATCCTGCTGATCCTCGAGAATATCCCGCACAAAACAGCCATCGATCTTGATGATATCCGCTTGCAGCCGTTTCAGGCGCTCAAAGTTGGCATAACCGGTACCGAAATCGTCGATGGCAATTTTGAACCCTGCCTGGCGCAATTGCAGGATGTTAAGAATGCTGACTTCGGAATTGGAAAAGGCCTGCTCTTCGGTGATTTCGATGATCACCGTCTGCGGCGCTATCGCATAGTGCTCAAACAACGCCAGAAACTGCGGCGCAAAAGCTTTTTGCATCAGCGTCATCGGCATTAGATTCACTGAAAAACGCGCATACTGGCTGGTTTGTGGATGCTGCTGCATCCATTGCAACAGGCGTTCAACCACCAACATGTCAAAACGTGTTCCGAGGTTAAACTGCGCGATAACGGGGATAAATTGATCCGGCGTAATGAGCTCGCCATCGCTGATAAGCCGGGTGAGAATTTCCTGGTATCCCTTCCCTTGCGCATCAACAATCGGCTGGCCATAAAGCTGAATGCCATTTTCATCCAGCGCGCGTTTAACCTTGTTAAGCTGCAAGACGCGGTCCGTCGTCTGATCAGCTACCGTCTGTAAACTGTTAGTGAGCGCCAGTACCTGATGCCCGGCGCTGGCCTCCTCTGCCAGCCAGCTTAATTGCCCCAGCGTCTGATGCAGCGCTTCGCCGCACGCGTGCAACTCTCCCCAGGAAGCGCCAAATTCGATATCAAGGCCGACGTTGTTCCAGAAGATGCGACGGCTGTTCAGATAATCGATCATATGCTGTAAACGCGCCGCCGTTTCCGGCCCGTTTAACAGCAGCAACAGTTCACTGCCGGGCAACTGGAAAAAACGCTCGCCACTCTGCAACAGGGGTTGTAGCTGACGGGCAACGCTGCGCTTCACATGCACGCGCATCATCATGCCGAAATGCTTGCTGAGAAACTCCATATTCTTCATATGCAGGCAACACACCACGTCGTTGGGCTGTTGCTCCATCTGTTTTTCCAGCGCGCGAAGATTCGGCAGACCGGTCAGCGGATCGCTCATTGCCTGTAACTGCCAGCGTCTTTTCAGCCACTCACTGCGGTGAAAAACCTGCGTCATATACAACATGCAAATGGTAAAGCTGATCAACACTGACATGACAAATGCCAGCGAGTAGTCGGAATTCACACCCTGCAGGAAGTTATTGTTATAAGCCAACAGCATAAACGCCGAAACAGACCAGCTAAGTGTAATAAATGAATAACTTAACCTGCTTATCCCCAGCGTGAAAAGGATGAAAATAATCGGCACTAAATATCCGGCAATATAGTCGGTTTTAAAAGGTGAGCACAATATAATAACGGTTGCAACTAATGCCCCCAGCCAGCCCAGCATAAATAAGCGCTTTTTAGCCGATAAAAAAGGCTGGCGATTGCGATAGCAGAATGTCCGGGCAAAACGCGGATTGATTATCATCCGTAACGGATAATAGATAATCATAGTAAAAATGAGCGCTGCGCAAATCAGGCTTTGTACATCAATGATTGAGAAAATACTTGTTCCGGAGCCGAAAAAATTCGAGATATTAATCGGATAGTTAAACCAGACTCCGGCAATATACATTGACGCCTTAATACCGACAGGCGCAACAAATCCCAGCCACACCACGCGCACCGCCATATCTCTGTTTGGCATGCCGTGACGCCAGCGTGCGCCAAGCCGCCAGCGCACAATAGCGCAGACGGCAAGTACCGGGAATAACTGGCAGAATAACAATACCACCGCTTCCGTATGCGGGAGATGAAATGTGCTCTCATTCACCACGGCAAAGCTAATGATTATTGGAATAATCCCATGACGGCCGAATAAAAAAATAATCGCCAGCATTACGCTTAATGGTAGCCATGCCAGAAATAGCGTAGAGGCATCGACAACTGCACGCGGTGAAATAAAACGAGAAACAGGAAGTGCTACCAGGCATAAAATTAACGCGAGCAGGAATTTTCTTATACAACTGTATTTGTCATATGTCATCAAAGTTAATTAAATGATCCTGGCAGAAGAATAGAATAGCCAGAATAATAGGTTTATTCATTACATGAATCAAGTTATCAGACCGTCGAACACCTTTCATTACTGCGGCTTTACCGGACTACCACTTTTCCAGTTTTTGCTGTAATAAATTGACAAATCGGAAGCTTAAAAAGCAAAAACCCCCGCGTAAACGCGAGGGTTTGAAATTTTGGTGGAGCTAAGCGGGATCGAACCGCTGACCTCTTGCATGCCATGCAAGCGCTCTCCCAGCTGAGCTATAGCCCCACAATTTGTCTTTACGCACCAACTCCGTTGGGTTCGGAATTTGGTGGAGCTAAGCGGGATCGAACCGCTGACCTCTTGCATGCCATGCAAGCGCTCTCCCAGCTGAGCTATAGCCCCATTGCGTAAAGCGTGTCGTGTTGACGGGCGGCATAATATGAATTCCCTTGCCAGGTGTCAACGGCAAAATCGTACCGTGTCAATCAATCGCTGAAAAAGCATGCAAATTAAGGACATTGCGTAGCTCCTCGCAGTCAGTAGTTAAACGTGTCACATTTTCCCGTAAAATGGTGCTATAACATAAGCCACTAATTACCCTTACAACCATTCGGGAAATTACATGCTCAAGGAACGAATGACGCCAGAAGAGTTAGCCAGTCTTACCGGATACAGTCGGCAAACCATCAATAAGTGGGTGCGCAGAGAAGGCTGGATCACCTCGCCAAAACCCGGAGTGCAAGGAGGAAAAGCCCGGCTGGTGCATGTAAATGAGCAAGTCCGCGCCTTTATTCGCAGCGCACAGCGTAGCGAAGAGCCAGCCCCTGCGATACGTACTATCAGCAACAACTCACTTGAAGCTTTGCTTATTTCGTTGGCGAAAGAGATGACCGACGCCGAGCAAAAGCAGCTCACCTCTCTACTCTTACGTGACGGCATAACCGGGTTATTGCAACGTCTTGGCATCCGCAATCAGAAATAAGATGATGAAACTCGCTAACAAAATGACGACTGAAGAGCTAGCCGATTTTCTCGGTGTTGCCAGACAAACCGTTAATCGCTGGATCCGTGAACAAGGTTGGCAAACGGAAGCGCTACCCGGAATCAAAGGTGGTCGCGCAAGGCTAATTCACATCACCAAAGAAGTGCGGAATTTCGTGATGAAAACGCCCTCCATGCGCCAGCGTAATTCTCCTTACTCTATCGCGGAGCCGGCACCATCTTATGCGAGTGAAAACAACTCGCTGCGGGAGATTGTCAAAGTCTTACAGAACATGACGCCCGAAGAACAGAAGCTGTTGGCGGTGTTACTGGCCCGCGAAGGGATCTGCGGGTTTTTACAGCGCCTCGGCATAACACAGACGATCGATGAGTAAAAAACCGGCCTTAATGGCCGGTTTTAGTTTACGCGTTTAATGCGTATGCGGGTGGTTTTCCCGACGATACGCACCCGGCGGCTGGTTAAACGTGCGGGTAAAGGTACGTGTGAAGGTTTGTTGCGAATCAAAGCCGTACTTCAGGCAGATATCGTAAACCTTCTGATTGGTATTGAGTAAATCCTGCGCGGCAAGCGACAGTTTGCGCTCGCGAATATAACGTCCAAGACTCTCCCCTTTGTACTGCAAGAAGAGGCGTTGCAGGTGCCATTTGGAATAGCCCGCGTGCGCTGCAATATCATCAATACGTAACGGTTGATGGAGATTGTCGTCGATCCACTCGACGATAGTGTCGATAACCTGAGCGGAAATAGTCATACTGCGCTCCCCCTCTGCTCTTCGATTAATAAACGGGTTTATTCCCACCAGGCACGGAATTCCTGCGCATCGTTAGCCGCAAGAACCGGTTCGCCCAGCATCGGTGTTAGTAAACGAAAACTTTTGCCCCGACTTGCTGCCGCCAGCCGTTTGTACGGATCGTCCCATGTGTGTTTTGCCAACACAAAACGCCCCGCGTGGCCCGGCAGAACCGCGCGTGCATTAATCTCTTCCGCCGCCTGCGCGGCCTGTTCCGGCATCATGTGGATGTACTTCCAGTCTTCGTCATACTGGCCGTTCTCCATGATGGCGATGTCCACCGGACCAAACTGCTCGCCGATGGCTTTAAAATGCGGGCCATAGCCGGTATCGCCGCTGTAATAGATTTTGCGCTGGTCGGTGACGAACATAAAACTGGCCCACAACGTCTGGTTACGTTTCAGGCCGCGCCCGGAAAAATGGCGCGCCGGCAGCACATGTACCGTCAGTTCTTCGTCGATCGCCACCTTCTGCTGCCAGTCCGCTTCACGAATAATCTGCGGATTCATGCCCCAATAACGCAGGTGCGAACCGACGCCCAACGGCGTCACGACCTGTTTGATTTTCGGCATCAGCGCCTTGATGGTGGCGTAATCCAGGTGGTCATAGTGATCGTGAGAAATGATCAGCAGATCGATCTCCGGCAGGCTCTGCGCTGTCCATGCCGCATTCCCGGCAAACGCTTTATTGATAAATGAAAACGGCGCGGCGTAGTCGCTCAGCACTGGATCGATCAGGATGCGTTTGCCCGCCAGTTGCAGGTACCACGAAGAGTGCCCCATCCATACCAGCGTGTCCTGTGCCGCAGGCAGGCTGGCAAGATCCGTTTGCATCATTGGCAGCGGCTGCTGCGGACGGACATTTTCCCGTTTGGTGACCAGAAAATCCCACCACGCGGCCAGCATACTTTTCTTGCCGGTGAAGCCTGGCGTCGGCAGCGTATTTTGAAATTTGCCGTCACGGTAATGGGGTGATTTTTCAACTTCCGTAAGCTGTTCGCCTTGCGGCGCTTTGCCAAATCCTGCATTCAAAACAAAGGGTAAACTGGCGGCGGACGCAACGAGCATAACCATGACCACGCTGAAAATGAGAGGCTTCATATCCTGACCCGAAGAAATCGCTCCAGTCCGTAGAGACGATATGCACTAAACTTGATTATGAGTGAGTAAGCACTCATTATAGAAAGCGACAGCAAACCGTCAAGATCATTTTCTTTCTTTGACATTCGACGTTGCAGCCTCCTGGTAGGCATGTTTCAATCGTGGTTTTTATAACGTGTGAGGAAAAATGTAGTGGCTCGTCCAAAGAGTGAAGACAAAAAGCAAGCGTTACTGGAAGCAGCAACCGAAGCCATCGCGCAGTCCGGGATCGCCGCTTCCACCGCCTTAATAGCCCGCAACGCGGGAGTTGCGGAAGGGACGCTGTTTCGCTACTTCGCCACCAAAGACGACCTGCTGAACGCACTTTACCTGCATCTGAAAACTGACCTGTGCGGCACCATGCTGGAAAATCTCGATCGCACCATCAACGATCCGAAAGTGCATACGCATTCGGTGTGGGACAGCTATATCGACTGGGGAATTCGTCACCCCAACGGCCACTGCGCAGTGCGGCAAATTTCCGTCAGCGAAAAACTGCGCCCGGAAACCCGTCAGCAGGTTACCGCTATCTTTCCGGAGCTGCACGAGCTCTGCCACCGCTCGGTATTGCCGGTTTTTCTCGACGGCGAATTTGCGCCGTTTGGCGATGCCATTTTCCTCACGCTGGCGGATACCACCATCACCTTTGCCAGCCGCGATCCTTCCCGTGCCAAAGAGATCAAACGCCTCGGTTTTGAAGCGATGTGGCGCGCACTGACCGCTGAGGGGATAGATGGACAGTAAAACATTGCAGGCCTGCGCGCACCGTATTGCGCTTGAGATGCCATTTACCGAGCACTGCTGGCCGTTTGGCCCGGAATATGATGTGTTCAAAGTGTGCGGCAAAATTTTTATGCTGACCGCCACCGCCCACGGCAGGCCAATGGTGAACCTGAAAGCAGAGCCGCAAATTTCCCTGCTCAACCAGCAAATCTACCCCAGTATTGAACCGGGGTATCACATGAACAAAAAGCACTGGATTTCCGTCTATGCCGGGGAAGAGATCGACGAAGCGCTGCTTGCCTCTCTGATTCAGGCGTCGTGGGATCGGGTGGTAGACGGCCTTTCGCGTAAACAGCAACAGCGCCTGCGCCCTACGCGTTCTCAGCCAGCCAGCTAAGCGCCCGCTCGCCCGGCGCATCCACCGGCAGATAAACCAGCAGCCGTGAACCGTTACGCGGCGCTGAGTACCAGTACATTTGCTGTAAGGTAAACTCTCCCAGCTGCGGATGGGTAAACAGTTTCAGCTTGTTTTCCACGCCGCGCACATCCAGATATTTACGCCACAGCGTGGCAAACTCGCTGGATGCCGCGCAAAAACGCGCCAGCTTCGCTTCCCATAACGGATCGCCACGGTGCTCCGCCATCGCCGCACGAAAATAGGCCACAAATGTCTGCAATATGCTGTCATCGCTGCCAAGACGGCTACGCCACTGCGGATGCGTCAGATAAAGGTAGATGCAATTGCGCTCATCTTCGGGAATTTCAGCGAACTTAACCCCCATCAGGCGTTCAAAAGCGACATTCCACGCCACAATATCAAAATTGGGTTTCTGAATGCTGGCCGGTTGCGGCAGCAGGCTATCCAGCAGGCGGCGCGTACCTGCGCTAATTCCTTCGCATTGCGGCACATTCAGCGTTTCGGCGGGCGTTAATCCGGCGAGTAAAAACAGGTGCCGCGTTTCGGTGGGAGAACACTGCAACGCGCTGGCAATGGCCTGTAAAACCGCTGACGAAGGGTTCACATCCCGTCCCTGCTCCAGCCAGGTATACCAGGTAACGCCAACATCGGCCAGCAGCGCCACTTCTTCACGTCGCAGCCCCGGCGTGCGCCGCCTACCGCTGCGCGGCAGCCCCAGACGCTGCGGATCGAGGCTCTCCCGGCGGGCGCGTAAAAATGCGCCGAGCTGTTTGCGGTTTTCATCCTGGATGGTCACATCAACCATCCGATCGCTTATCAGCGTCATCACACCCTCCAGCATGGTAGTGCCAATACCAGTATAGGCAAGAACTGGTACCCGTTTTTCTAATCGGTGATGCTACGTCCATCTGATGAATGACGCAATGGAGTCACCATGAAAACGTCTGCTGTTTCACCAGGCCGGGCAGGCCTGATCCTTCTGCTGACCGGGCAGATGCTGCCCCAGATAGATACGTCAATCACCAACGTCGCGCTCGATTCGATCACCCAGTCGTTGCACACCAGCGCTACGCAACTGGCGTTGATCGTTGCCCTGTACGGCGTGGCGTTTGCCGTCTGTCTGGCGATGGGCAGCAAGCTGGGCGATAACTTTGGCCGCAAACGCCTGTTTTTAGTGGGCGTAGCGCTGTTTGGCCTCGCCTCACTGCTGTGCGGCCTGGCGAATTCCGTCTCCGCACTGTTGGCCGCCCGCACGTTGCAGGGCATCGGCGCAGCGCTGATCGTGCCGCAAATTCTCGCCACGTTGCATGTCACGTTAAAAGGCACCGCGCATGCCCGCGCCATTAGTTTGTATGGCGGTATTGGCGGCGTGTCATTCATTATTGGCCAGATGTGCGGCGGCTGGCTGGTTTCGGCGGATATCGCCGGGCTGGGCTGGCGCAACGCCTTCTTTATCAACGTACCGATTTGTCTGCTGATTCTGGCGCTGAACCGCTACCTGCCGGAGACGCGCAGCGACACCCGGACACGTATTGACTGGCAAGGCACTTTCGCGCTGGCGTTAATCCTTTGCTGCCTGCTGTTCCCGCTGGCGCTCGGCCCGGATCTGCACTGGCCGTGGTCAACGCAGGCCGCGCTGCTGGCACTGTTCCCGCTGGCTCTGTGGATGCGTACCAGCGCCTTGCAACAACAGCGCGCCGGTCTGGTTCCACTGGTACCGCCGCATCTGCTTAAGCTGCACAGCGTTCGTTTTGGTCTGCTGATTGCGCTGCTGTTTTTCACCGCCTGGTCCGGCTTTATGTTCTGCATGGCGCTGACGTTGCAGGCGGGCATGGGAATGACGCCGTACCAGTCCGGCAACAGTTTTTTGGCGCTCGGTATCGCCTATTTTGTCTCCGCCTGGTATGCGCCGAAACTGATTGCCCGTTACAGCATGCGTACGATTTTACTGACCGGGCTGGTCATTCAGGTGAGCGGCCTGCTGGCGCTGATTGCCACGTTACAACTCTCCGGGCGAATGGTCGGCGTGCTGGCACTGGCGCCTTCCACCGCGCTCATTGGCTACGGCCAGGCGCTGATTGTGAACAGCTTTTACCGCATCGGCATGCGGGATATCACCACGCAGGATGCGGGCGCTGGCAGCGCGCTGCTCAGCACGCTGCAACAGGCGACATTGGGTCTCGGCCCGGCCGCGCTTGGCAGCGTATTTCTCTATCTGGTAGGTCAGTCACACGGCAATTACAGCACCGCGCTTAGCGGCTTTCTGGTGACAGAAGTGGTCATGATGCTGGTACTGGCAGCAGCGGCAGTCAGTGCGCGCCAGCAACTGGCTCACCGCTGTCCGGCCAGCTAAAGAACGCTATCCGTTGTCGCAAAACAGGGGTAGTGTTATCACTTTGTTAAGAAAGGAGCGAAGCGGTGGAACTCGATATTTATCAGGTGGACGCATTCAGCGCGCGTCCTTTTTCCGGCAACCCGGCGGGCGTATGCATCACGCCACACGGGCTGGAGAGCGGGTTAATGCAGCAGATTGCCGATGAGATGGCGGTATCGGAAACCGCGTTTCTCAATCTTGCCGATAACAACCTGCGCTGGTTCACACCGCAGGCCGAAGTGGATTTGTGCGGCCACGGTACGCTGGCGACGGCACATATCCTGCGCCAGACCGGGCGGCTGCAAGTGGGTGAAACGATCACGTTTCAGACACTCTCCGGCCCGCTATCCGCCACGCTCGGCGCAGAGAGTATCCAGCTCGATTTCCCGTTACTCACCCCGCAACTGCACAGCGCGGTGCCGCCCGCATTACTTGATGCGCTGGGGCTGGAGCGCACGCAAGTGCGAGATTACGGCCAGTTTGGCCCAAAACAGCTGGTGGTGGTTGAGGATGCGCAGATCGTGCAGGCATTGCAGCCAGACTTCCAGACACTGAGGGCGTTACCGGGACGCGGTGTGGCCGTTACCGCGCCAGGCGATGAGGAATATGACATGCTGTCGCGATATTTTGCGCCGTGGGTTGGCGTCAATGAAGATCCGGTCACCGGCTCGGCGCACTGCGCGCTGGCA
Source organism: Kosakonia sacchari (assembly GCA_900109485.1). Classification (GTDB taxonomy): domain Bacteria; phylum Pseudomonadota; class Gammaproteobacteria; order Enterobacterales; family Enterobacteriaceae; genus Kosakonia; species Kosakonia sacchari_B. Next base: position 151,009 of record FOAY01000008.1, read on the forward strand.
GCCTACTGGTCAGAGCGTCTGGGTAAGCGCTCGCTTACCGCTTACCAGGCATCACGGCGCGGCGGAGTGCTGGCGCTTCACTGCAACGACGATGGCCGCGTGCTGATGAGCGGCGCGGCACATACGGTGCTGGCAGGAACGTTACGCCTTTGAAGACAGGCGCGACACCATCCGCCAGCGGAACCAGATCTGCGCAAGCAGGATCAGCACTCCGCCGATAATTTTTTGCAGCGGCAGTCGCTCGCCGTACCAGAGGGAGGCGGCAATCACCGTCAACAGCGGCTCCAGCACCATAATAATGGCGGCGCTGGCAACGGCAGCATATTTCTGCCCCTGCAATTGCAGGCCAAAGCGCAAACTGGTGGCGATCAGGATGCTGGCCGCCAGCCAGCCTGCGGTAGTGGCGGTAAACGGCTGCGTCCACGACTCAAACAGCGCCGAAATCGCTAATCCGGCGATACCGGTAATCGCCAGTTGCACCGCCGTCAACGGCAGCAGCGGCACTTCCCGCGCACAGCGACTGGTATAGCAAAAGTAGATCGATTGCACGAAAGCCGTCAGCAGGAACCAGCCCTGGCTGGCGTGAAACGTAATCGGCATATGCAGGCTTAACAAGCCCAGGCCGATAATCGCCACCGGCAGGCACTCCCAGTATGCGCGTGCCGGGCGGGTGCGCATCATTCCCCAGGCAACCAGCGGCACAAACAGCATCGACAGGCTCATGATAAATGCCCCTTCGCCCAGCGACGCTGTGGTCGATACCGACCAGATCCACAGGCAGAGGTTAAGCGCCATCCACAGGCCGCTAATCACCACCTGGCGCATTTTCTCCCACGGAATCCGCTGCCCACGGCAAAACGGCAGCAGCACCAGCGCGGCACCGAAAAAACGCAGCCCGAGAAAGGCGAAGACCGGCATGCCAGAAATCGCCTCGCGGGAGAAAATCCAGCCGCAGGCGGCAATCATCGTGGTCAGAACGAGGAAGAGGTCGGCTTGTCGTTGCCGGGTCATGTCAGCTCCAGAGCAATAAAAAAGCCAGCGCGGACGGCTGGCGAAATTTCTCGTTATCATGCCTGAAATCTCAGGCGCTGGCGCGGGAAATATAACGCCAGTCCATCGTTACGCTTTCTGATATTACGTCAAAGTATGCAATGGAATTCAGCAAACTCGCGGGCAGTCGTGGAAATTCCCGCCGGATCCGGCGGGAAGAGAGCGGGATTACGCGCGCTGCGGTGCGCGACGCAGCAGCTTGAAAGCCACAAACAGGAATGCGATCCACGCTGGCAGCAGCACGGCTGACAGGCGCATATCGTCCATGGTGTACATCAACACGAGGATCATCAGCATAAAACCGATGCACAGATAGTTGCCCGCCGGGAAGATCAGCGCCCTGAACTGCGGATCGCGCCCTTTACGGCGCATCGCTGCGCGAAACTTCAGGTGCGCCAGCGAAATCATGATCCAGTTCAGCAGCAGGGTCGCCACCACCAGCGCCATCAGCATACCGAACGCTTTTTGCGGCAGCAGATAGTTCACCAGCACCACCAGCGAGGTAATGGCCGCCGAAAGAAACAGCGAGTTGATCGGCACGCCGCGACGGCTGACGCGGGTCAGAAACGCGGGCGCGTTACCCTGCACAGAGAGGCCAAACAGCATACGGCTGTTGGAGTAAACCCCGCTGTTATACACCGACAGAGAAGCCACCAGAATCACGAAGTTCAGCGCAGAAGCCACCAGATTACTGTCCAGATCGTGGAAAATCATCACGAACGGGCTACTGTTCGCTTTGACATCAATCCACGGATAAAGCGCCAGCAGCACCACCAGCGAACCGATATAGAACAGCAAAATGCGATACACCACCTGATTCACCGCTTTCGGAATGGTGGTGTGCGGCTCGCTGGCCTCGGCGGCGGTGATGCCAATCAGTTCCAGACCGCCGAAGGAGAACATAATTACCGCCAGCGCGAGAATCAGCCCATGCCAGCCGGTGGCGAAAAAGCCGTTATAACGCCAGAGGTTATCGAAGCTGGCGCGTTCGCCGCCGTGGCCGGTAAACAGCATCCACAGGCCAAAAACGATCATGCCGATGATGGCGATCACTTTGATCAGCGCAAACCAGAACTCGGTTTCGCCGTACAGGCGCACGTTCACCAGGTTGACGGCGTTGATAATGACAAAGAACGCGGCGGCCCAAATCCAGGTCGGCACCTGCGGGAACCAGTACTGCATATAGATCCCGGCGGCGGTCAGCTCGGCCATGCCCACCAGCACAAACATTGCCCAGTAGTTCCAGCCAGAGAGGAAACCAGCAAACGGTCCCCAGTATTTATAGGCAAAGTGTGAAAACGAACCGGAAACCGGCTCTTCTACCACCATTTCGCCAAGCTGGCGCATGATCAGGAAAGCGATAATCCCGGCGATACCGTAACCCAGCAGCACGGCTGGCCCGGCCATTTGAATCGCCGGGCCAATACCAAGGAACAACCCGGTACCAATCGCGCCGCCCAGCGCAATTAACTGAATATGACGGTTTTTTAATCCCCGTTGTAGTGTCGGCCCTATTTCCGGCCCGGCATCGGTTACCTTACCCGCTGCCTGTGACGCGTTTTTCACGTCCTTCCCCTTTCTGGTTTTATCGAAGGGGCACCTTTTAACATCTCAGGTCAGGGCTGGCAAGAAATGGAAAAGAGAGGAAGGATAAACAACCAGAATCGTCATATTATCAATCCTTACCCTTACACCCGCTCAAGGAGATAACAATGAAAATTGCCCACGTCGCGCTCTGGACGCGTCACCTCGACGCTCAGCGAACGTTCTGGCGTGACTTTTTTTCCGCCACCAGTAATGAAAAATATGTCAGTAAAAATCGCGCAGGATTCGCCTCCTACTTTATCTCGCTAAAGGATGGCCCGACGATTGAGCTGATGACGCTGCCGGAACTGGCCGATGCGCCAGCAAACCCGGAATTTGTCGGCTGGGCGCATATCGCCATTACCGTTGGCGGCGTCGAAACCGTGGATGCAATGGCAGAAAAAGCGCGCCAGCAGGATAAACTCGCCAGCCCGGCAAGATGGACTGGCGATGGTTTTTATGAAGCGGTGATCCTCGATCCGGACGGCAACCGCATCGAACTGGTCGCCGAATAGCGCGACCCGCGGCGTTACGCTTCCAGCCGGAACTGCTGCACGCTTTGCGCAAGCTGCTGCGCCTGATCCTCAAGCGAAGTGGCGGCAGCGGCCATCTGCTGCACCAGTGAGGCGTTCTGTTGCGTTACGCCGTCCATCTCGTTCACCGCGATGGTCACCTGGCCGATACCTTTGGCCTGCTCATCCGATGCACTGACGATCTCGGTAATGATCGACTGCACCGAGTTCACCGCCTGTGTCATCTCCTGCATGGTTTTCCCGGCGTCATTCACCAGTTGAACGCCGGTTTCCACCCGCTTGCCGGACTCTTCAATCAGTGCGCCAATCTCTTTCACCGCGTTGGCGCTGCGCTGCGCCAGGTTGCGCACTTCCGAGGCTACTACCGCAAAACCGCGCCCCTGTTCGCCCGCCCGCGCCGCTTCTACCGCTGCGTTCAGCGCCAGAATATTGGTCTGGAAAGCAATGCTGTTAATGATGGCGGTGATATCGCCGATCTTGCGCGCGCTGTCATCAATCTGCGCCATGGTAGATACCACCTGGCTGACCAGCTTCTCGCCACGGCTGGCGATCTGTGTGGCATTCGCCGTCAGCACCGTCGCCTGGTGCGCGTTTTCCGCGTTATGTTTCACCGTCGCGCTGAACTGTTCCATGCTGGCAGCCGTTTGCTCCAGCGCCGACGCTTGCTGCTCGGTGCGCGACGAGAGGTTGATATTACCGCTGACAATCTCCCCGGCCCCCTGGCGCACGGAATCGCTGGCCTCTTTTATCTGACCGACAATCTGCCGCAACTGCGCCTGCATGGTGTGCAGCGCATAGAACAGGCTGCTGCGATCGCCCTGTTTAACGTGGATAGCGTTATCCAGCTTGCCATCCGCCACAGAGAGCGCAATGGTCGCGCCTTCCAGCGGCTCGCCGCCAATCGGCTTCAGCACTTTGCGGCTGAAGAGAAGCCCCAGCAGCGCACTGACCAGCAATATGCTGATTACACCAAGAATAATGGCGCTGAGTAGCTGGCGATTCGCCGCCGCCATCACCTGGCTTACCGGCGCGACAACGCCGAGATACCAGCTATCGCTGCTGTTGCCGATAGTGATCGGCTGCCAGGTGATCAGGCCTTTCTCACCGAGGATCGGATCGTCCTGCTCCACCACGCTGCTGCTGAAGTTGTCCGTTTTACCGGGATAAGGTTTGCTGGTCAGGTTCTTATCCGGATAAGAAATCACTTTCCCGGCGGTCGAAAGCAGTACCGCGTAGCCGCCGCCCGCCCACGGTTTGATCTGATTCACTTTCTGCTGCAACGACGCCAGCGAAATATCGGATGTCACCACGCCGTGCAATTTGCCGTCGCTGACAATCGGCGCCGCCACCGAGGTCAGTAGCGTCGGCACCCCGTTATAGGCATAGCTGTAGGGTTCAATCAGCGTATCTTTCTGGCTTTTCTGCGGCAGCAGATAGTAGTCGCCCTGGCCCGGCGTCAGATAAGAGAGCAGCGGATGCATTTTGTAGTTGCCGGACTGATCGCGATCGACAAAGAAGGCATAACGCCCTTTTGGCGCCTGATCGGGTTTGTCGGTAAATTCCGCATCGCGCCCGTCATAGGCATTTTCTTCAAAAATGACCGAAATGGAGAGGTAATCCGGGTTATCGCGCAGGGTGGATTCCATGATCTTATCCACCACTTTACGATCGGTGACGCCGCCCTGCGGCAGGGCAATCAGGCTATGTCCGAGGTTATGCGCCACATCGCGGGCGTAACTGAGTTGCTGCTGGATTTTCAGCGCTTCGCTTTGCGCGATCTGCTGGAGATAGTGTTCGGCGAGACTTTTTTGCGCATGGCTGGATTGCCAGCTCAGCACCCCAATCGTTACCACAAAGCCAAGGGTGATGGTGATGGCACCCGTCAGCAGCATTTGCGCGCGGGTACTCATTTTTTTACTCACGGGTGGTCTGGCCATTACAGCTCTCCTGGTATAAACCTGCTACATCATTATTCCTTTCATCACATGCTCCCTGATACCTGCTCTATCGGCGTACATTTTTTGATCTTTAATTGTTAACAGCGAGGTTACACAGGTGTAAAAACGCGCGCGCAAAATCATAATCAGCGGTATGAAGGGGCGGGATGTTGTCGCGACGGTTAACTCACGGAGCTTGCCGCTTAATGCAGCAGTTTATGCTGTGGTCTTAGCAGAGGAATTTTTGCAACAGGAGAGCGCCCCGGCGCGCGCCAGGGCGGGAAGCGTTAGCCTTTGTCGTCTTTCGGGCCGAGGAAGTAAAAGCCAAAGGGCAGCGAGCCAATAATGGTAAACATCAGGCTGTAAATCGCCACCCAGGCGCCCTGGATGATAAACATCGAGGTAGTCCATGTTTCCATCGGCAGATTGTACTGCTCTTCCACGCCTTCGAAGGCAGCTTTCGAGATCACGCTGACGGCAATCAGAAATACAATCACCACCGCTATGATAAATTTTTTCCCCTCGCGGGTACGCAGTTTTTCCAGCATAGAAACCTCCTGTCATGTGGCTTTTCTGTGCTGCGAGTGTAACCGATCTGCTGTCGAATTGTTGTGAAGAGTGAAGAAAAACGGCTAACAGTGACGGCATTTGGCTTTTCCATCGCCGCTGAGCATCATGTCAGCCGCGCTTTAACGGCGCTGTTTTTATATTATTTTTACTGCCGCGTATTTTCTTTTTACGCAGCGTTTATATCAAAATAAAAAGGGCTCTTTTATGCTGAGTTCATCGCCGCAAGGCCTGACAGAAAGAACACCATGAACTCGTTGATGACTATTCCACTGCTGAAAAATATCCGCACGCTGTTTACTTCCATGCCCATTCCGGCGCTATCGTTCCCCTCTGACGGAACAGAAAGAGATAGTGAAATCAGGCAATTGCAGGAAACGCTTACTGACGAAATAAAAGACTACCTGAACCGTTACCCTGAAACAAAGCATGTGGATATTTATCTGAACGATACGCATGGCATATTCAGGGGGAAAAGAGTCTCCGTGGAAAATTTATTTTCCATGAGCAAAGGATGTTATTTTCCGCAATCTGTTTACGCCATGGATCGCGAAGGGAAAATAATCTCATCCGATACGCTGATTAACGAAGAACCGGATAATTTATGTCTGCCCGTTCCCGGAACACTGCGACCCGGCGCCCACGATCCGCAGCATAATGCGCAGTTGTTGTTAACCATGCTTGATGAAAACAACCGGCCTTATGCGCTGGAACCAGCGGCGATCCTGCAAAATGTGCTGCGGCGGTTTCATTACCACGGCCTCTATCCGGTCGTCGCTCCCGAAATTGAGTTTTACCTTGTTGATCCCGCCGCGCCGAAAACCCGCCCGCAGGGCTGTTTTCATATGGCGGTGCCCTCCACCTACTCGGCGTTTATCGAGGAGCTGGAAAGTCTGGCGGCAGCACAGCGGCTGCCGCTCTCCGGTGTGGTGAGTGAAGCCGAAGCCGGACAGTTTGAACTGAATATGCCCCACTCGCATCACGTCGTGGAAGCCTGCGAACAGATCCTGGCGCTGCGTCGGCTCACCGGCACGGTGGCCGGGAAATTTGGTTTTCAGGCCAACTTTATGGCGAAGCCCTTCTCCGGGCTGGCGGGTAGCGGCCTGCATTTCCATATCAGCCTCAATGATATTCATGGTGAAAATGTTTTCGCCTGCCCCGCAGAAGAACTCAACGACATGGTGCGCCTCTCGCTGGCCGGGATGCTGGAACTGATGCCCGCGTCGGTAGCAATTATGGCGCCTGGGGTTAACGGATTCCGCCGTTTACGCAAGAACCTCAGCGAACCGCTCTTTCATTCCTGGGGCTACAACAAACGCAATGCCGCCTTGCGCATCCCCTGCTCCGACGCCCGCAACCGGCGCATCGAATATCGCCTCGCAGGTGCAGATGCCAACCCCTATCTGGTGATGGCCACCATCCTCAGCGGCATCCTGTACGGTCTGGAGCGAGTCGATGACGATACGCTGGCGAATTTCACCCACACCGCGCCGACATTACCGCTGTTTCAGCAACCGGCGCTGGAGGTGTTTCGCCAGAATAGCTATCTGGCAGAACATCTCGGCAGCGCGTTTTGCGAGCAGTGGTATAGCGGCAAAATGGCAGAACTGAACTGGTTTGAAAGTCTCGTCACGCAGCAAGAGCTGGCATAACCCGCTGCGCCGCACTTAGCTGGCCTGTGGCAATGTGAAATCCCCTTCTCCCAACGGGCGCTGCATCAGCACGGTATCCAGCCAGCGCCCGTGTTTCATCCCCACGCTTTTAAGCGTGCCGATCACCACAAATCCGGCGCGGCTGTGCAGCCGTAACGAACCTTCGTTTTCGCTGTTGCCGACGTTGGCAATCAATTGCCGGTAGCCCTGCGTTTCAGCCCATGCCACCGCGCGGGCAAGCAGCGCTTTGCCTGCGCCCTGGCGACGAAACGTCTCATCAACGTAGATGGAATCCTCCAGCGTATACTGGTAAGCGCGGCGCTCGCGGTAGCGGGAGAGATAGCAATATCCCCGAACCTCGCCGTCCTGCACGGCCACAAACCACGGCAGCCCGGCAAGGCGGATTTTCTTAAGCCTTGTGCGCATCTCGTCGATATCCGGCGCTTCGGTCTCAAAAGTGGCGTTCCCCTGCGTCACGTGGTAAGCATATATCTGCGTAATCGCGCGCAGATGTTGTTCTTCTGCCTCAATAATTTCCATCATCCGTCCTCTGTTCTCGCTTGCGCACAGGTTATCTGCCGCGCGGCAAAACAGGCACCGGGCGGCGCTTATAACCGCGATAAGGAAAACTTTGCCATGGCGCAATTTAGCCTCGACCAGTTGGCGACCTACAAACTGGTGATCGCCCGGGGAAGTTTTACCGCAGCGGCAGAAGTGCTGGGTATTTCGCAACCGGCGGTCAGCCTGCAAATCCGCCAGCTTGAGCAGGCGCTCCAGACGCGACTGATTGAGCGCACCGGGCGCAGCCTGCGACCGACCGCCGCCGGAAAAACCTTTCTCGCCCACTGTGCGGAAATCGAAAACGCGGTCAGCGCCGCCGTGCAGTCTGTCGCACAGCACCAGCAGGAGATTAGTGGCAGCGTCACGCTCGGCACCGGCGCAACCACCTGCATTCATCTGTTGCCGCCCGTGCTGCAACAACTGCGCGAAGATTTTCCGTTACTGACCGTAGGCGTGCGCACCGGCAATACCACGGATATTGTGCGCGCAGTGGAAGAGAATCGTATCGATATTGGCCTGGTGACACTGCCCGCGAGCGGGCGCAACCTCGCCATTTCACCGCTGTTTAACGAAGATTTTGTCGCCATCAGCGCCAGCCGCTCGCCTGCGCTGCCCGCTGCCACGCCTGCGGCATTACAGGCCTTACCGCTGATTGTTTTTGAGTCCGGCAGCAGTACCCGCCAGTTGATTGACGGCTGGTTAACCGCCGCCGTCACGCCGGTGATGGAGCTTGGCAGTATTGAAGCCATCAAACGTATGGTGCGCGCCGGTCTCGGTTACAGCCTTGTGCCTGAAGTCGCCGTACAGGCTGATGAGGATAAATGCGGGTTGCGCGTACAGGCGTTACAGCCGCCGTTGCAGCGCACGCTGGCGCTGGTGATGCGTCAGGATAAAGTGGTCAATCGCGGGATGAAAACGGTGCTGAACAGCCTGAAACAGGCGGGCAAAACGCCCGCCTAAAGGCACGCTTAGAAGTCGTAGCTCATGGAGACTTTCAACTTCCGCGCTTCACCCTGGTAGATATAGGTGCCGTTGTCTTCGACGCTGGCCCAGTATTTCTCATTGGTGACGTTATCCACGCCGACACGCCAGACCATCTCGTTTTTATCCTGATTGAGGTGCATACGGTAGCGCACCCCCAGATCCAGCGTGGTGTAGCTGTCGAGTTTTTTGCTATTGGCGTTATCCGCATACTGCGAACCGGTATGGTTGATTCTTGCCGTCGCGGTCAGGCCGTCAACCGGTTTGATGTCGTATTCCGCGCCCAGCACACTGTAGAAGCGCGCCACGCCGATAGGCCGGTTCCCCTGGTTAATGCCATCTTCGGTTTTGGTCAACTCAGCATCGATCCAGGTGGCGCTGCCGTTCAGACGCAGGCCAAGCATCGGTTCACCAAACAGATTCAGCTCAACGCCGCGGTTACGCTGCTCGCCGTTCAGCGCATAGATATTGGTATCGCTGTTCTGAATGGCGGTCGGTTTCTTAATTTCAAACAGCGACAGCGTACCGCCCACGCGGCCAAAGTCCGTTTTCACACCGACTTCATTCTGTTTCGAGTGCGCAATGCCGGTGGTCTGATACTGGTTAGCGGCGCCTTCCGGCGCGGTGCTGCCCGGTTGCAGCGCTTCGGTATGGTTAGCATAGAAAGAGACCACTTCCCACGGCTTATAAACGATGCCGTAAGTCGGCATCCAGCGATCCTGGATAAAGCGCGCGGTGTCATCTTCTGCGCCCGTCGCATTGCTGTAGCTGTGCACCCACACTTTCTGGTAACGCGCGCCCGCTGTGAACAGCACGGTGTCGTTCAGAACGCCCAGCGTGTCGCTCAGCAGCCAGCCCTGTGAACGGGTGCGGCCGGTGGTCAGCGGATCGCTGTAGTTGCCGCCGACGTAGCTGTAATCAGGCATCGCAACCGACGAGTTATCATAGATGTTCACTGCCGGGTTATCCGCCGCAGCCGACATGCGCCACGCCACCTTGTCCCGCTTAATATTGGCCGAATAGCCCACGTTCACTTTGTGCGACACAAAGCCGGTATCGAAGTTACCGCGCAGCCCGGCCATGCCGCTCCAGGAGTCGCTGATACGGTTGGTGTCGAGGCGGCCAATCGTCGCATCGCCCTGCTCATCATTCACTTTCGGCGCGCCGTAAATCCCCTCTTCATGGGAGTGCTGGCCGCCGAACGCGGCATACGCCGTCCAGACATCGGTCAGATCATATTCCGCGCGCGCCAGGCCAAATTCGTTTTCGATATTGCTGTACGCCCACTGCTGGCTGTAGTTTTTGGTGTTGCTCGGGACCTTCGGAACAAAATCCACTGCGCTGATGTTCACGCCCATCGAGCCGCCGTGGAAGGTCTTTTTCTGATAGCCAAGATCCAGCGAACTGCGGAAGCGATCGCTGCGATAATCGAGGCCAATCGACGCCGCCGTCGTGCGACGGTTGTCATCCTCAACGGTGGCTTCGCCTTCGCGGTGCAACAGGTTGACGCGCACGCCGAACTGATTGTTATCACCATAGCGACGGCCAACGTCCAGCGAACCGCCAAGCTGTGAACGCGAGGAGTAATCGACGCCGACGCGCGTCAACGGCGTATCATCGGCATGTTTCGGTTCAAGGTTGATCATCCCGCCGACGCCGGAAGACGCCGCGCCATTCATCAGGGCATTGGCGCCTTTAAACACTTCCACGCGTTCGAGCATCTGAGTATCCACCACCTGGCGCGGCACAATACCGGCCAGGCCGCCCATCAGCATATCGTCGCCATCCAGCTCGAAACCGCGAATACGGTAGGTTTCCGCCATGTTGCCGTAACCCTGGCCGACCTGCACGCCAGCATCATTGCTGACCACATCGGCAATGGTTTTCGCCTGTTGATCCTGCACTAACTTCGAGGTATAGCCGATCACGTTAAACGGCACATCCATCGCCTTCTGTTCGCCCATCATCCCAAGGCGACCGCCGTACGCGACCTGACCATCCAGATACGCCGGAACCAGCGCATCGCCGCCCGGTTTGAAGTCGCTGCTGGTAGTCGACTGCACCACAATGGTGTCGTCTTTCGTCTGGCTGGTGTTGGCATTTGCCGTCGCGGCGTGCGCTGAGTGCGCCGCTGCGCCAATGGCCAGCGCAAGTAATGTCTTGCGCAAAGAAGGAGGGATCTTTTTGCTGTTATTCATCATCGACTCATATCGAAGTGTGTGGAAAAACGGCACGTTTCCGGGCCAGGTTGATTACTGGTTAAGGGCGATGCGAACGACGCTGTCCGGCCCGTTGGTAGAGTGATCTTTGTTGAATGCCTGTTTGACGGTGACAAACAGCGTCTGGCCGTCGGCAGAGAGCAGCAGGCTGTTCGGATTCGGCGGCAGATCCCAGCGCTGTTTTACCGCAAGGCTGGTGGCATCGAGGCTCAGCACTTTGCCCGCTTCACGCTGGGTGAGGTAAATTTCGTGGCGTTTCGGGTTGAATTTCACCGCCAGCGTACCGCCCAGATCGAGCTGTTTCAGCACCTTGCCGCTGTGGATATCCAGCACCAGCGTGGTTTTGGCTTTTGAGTTATCGGTAACGAACAGACGGCCGGTCTCGCTGTCTTCGGCAATATTCAGCAGCAGCGCCGGTTTATCACCGAGCGGTTTCCAGCGTTGTTCAATGCGGTTATTGCGCGGGTTGACGACCAGAATTTCGCCGCCGCCGTTCGCCACATACAGGCGCTGAGTTTGCTCAGACCAGTGCAGGCCCGTGACCCATTTCCCGGCATTTTTAATCCGTGCTTTCACTTTCAGGGTTTTGGCGTCAACCACCCATACCAGCGCCGGATCGGCCACCGCGCCAACGTACAGCGCGCCGTCGTGCAGCAGGATTTCACGCGCGCCGTACGGCAGGCCTTTCTCATTGCGTTCCGGGAACAGCGTGCGGGCAAGCACTTTGCCATTGCTGGTGTCGATAGCGCTGACGCCGCCATCAAGGGAGTGGGTAACGTAAACGGTTTTGCCGTCCGGGGAGATCGTCATCCCGAAATTTTTCAGATCGGTATGGGTGGAACCGAGGGTTTTCAGCGTCGCAGGATCCAGTTTGTAAACCACCCCGCCCTGCACATCTTTAAAGCCTTCCGCACTGGAAACGTACAGCGCATCGCCCTGCGGGCTTAGTGCCATTTCATACAGGCCGCTCGCCAGATCGCGTTTTTGTACATTCGCCGGTAATTGCGCGGCAGCGGTTTTTGGCGTTTCGGCAGCAGGTTGTGCCGATGTGGTGTGTTGAGCGCTGCAACCGGCCAGTAGCAGGGTTGCCAGCAGCGCCAGCGCGGGGGTTTTCATCGTCATCGGAAATCCTTACCGTTAATGTCATCAACAGGCGAGCCAGTGCGTAACGCTCAGGTGCGTACTTTTTTGATGAAGGCAATTTTGCCTGGCGCAGCTCGCCACTTCTCCGTGTCCCTGTAAGCGTTTACGCCTACTGTTTTTGCGGGAAAACTCCGTGCTGCGCCCACAAACACTAAAGAGAATGAGAACTATACTCATTATCTTCATTCAGGCAAGAACTATTGTCACATTGCGTTGTCAGGGGAAAAAAATGCGCCGGGCAGTAACAACCGGCGCATATTGAGGGTATTGGGGAGAGATTACAGGCCGAGCGCTTTTTCCACCGCCGGTTGCGCCGGTTGGCCGTCGCGCGTGGTGACGCCTGCAAGCCACGCTTTCAGCAGTTCCGGGCGTTTTGCCAGCTCGGCTTTGGCCGCCGCCTGCACATCTTCTTGCTTATCCAGCACGCGGGTAATCACCGCGTTTTCCAGCGCGACATCAAATTTCAACTGGCTGAAAAAACGGTTGGCGTTCGGGCACGCGGTGGCGAAATCTTTGCGGGTCACCGTATTCACAGTAGCGCTGCCGTAGTTGGGCCCGAAATACGCATCGCCGCCGCTCAGGTAAGCCAGCTTGAAACGTGTATTCATCGCATGCGGCTCCCAGCCAAGGAAGACGATCCACTGCTTACGCTCCACCGCACGCGTCACCTGCGCCAGCATGCCGCTTTCACTCGATTCCACCAGTTGCCAGTTTTGCAGGCCGAAATCGTGTTTATCGAGCATCTTTTTCAGGTTCTGGTTAGCAGGTGCGCCCGGCGCAATGCCGTAAATTTTGTTGTCGAATTTTGCCGCGTTCTTTTGCAGATCGGCAAAATCTTTCACCCCGGCCGCCGCGACATAATCCGGCACGGCCAGCGTAAAGCGCGCCGCAGGCAGGTTCGCGCCCAGCACGTTAATCGAACCATCGGCGGTAAATTTGCTGATTACCGGCGCCTGCGCAGGCATCCAGTTGCCGAGGAAGACATCGACCTGCCCGGTTTTCAGCCCCTGAAACGCCAGCGCAACGGAGAGGTTTTGCACCTTTTGCTGGTAACCCAGCGCATTAAGCACCACGCCGGAGAGCGCGTTTGTCGAAGCGATATCCGTCCAGCCCGGATCGGACTGGGTAATCGTCGCGCAACGGGCTTCGTCGGCGGCGTAACTGCTCAGTGAAACCCCGCCAGCCAGCGCCAGCAGTAAAAGTTTGCTCACACGTTTTTTCATTGTTATTTCCCTGCCGGTTGTTTTAAAGGGCGCGGATAACGGGCAAAAGCTTCCTGTTCATCCAGCGTTTGATGGTTACGAATGTAGCGTTGCGACGCCTCCTGATGCGGCTGAAAATCCCACTTCGGAATGGCATCGCTGCCTGCAATGCGGGTTAAAAACAGCCGCCGTTTCTGGCTCGCCAGCACCTGCTCGCGCAGCGCAGGCAGATCCCAGCAGCGGGCGACTTCGGCGGCAAACTCAGCGCTAACCTGCTGATAATCGCTATTTGCGGCCAGGTTTTGCCGCTCATCAGGATCGTTTTGCAGATGGAAGAGCTGCGGTGCTTCGCTGAAGGAGTGAATGTATTTCCACGGGCCGCGACGGATCATCAGCATCGGCCCCAGCGCGCCTTCAGCAAGGTATTCGCTGCAGGCACCGTCCGGCCCCGCTTCGCCGCGCAAATGCGGCACCAGGCTGTTGCCATCCAGCGGCGCAATCGCCTGCGCTTTGCGGTCTTCGCCGCTTGCCAGCTCAACCAGCGTCGGCAGCAGATCGACCAGCGAAACGCTGTGGGCAATCCGTCGCGGCGCAAAGCGCGCCGGGTTATGCACGATAAACGGAATGCGCACCGCATTTTCGAAGAAGGTCATTTTGTACCAGAGATCGCGCTCGCCGAGCATTTCGCCATGATCCGCCACCACCAGCACTACGGTATCTTCCGCCAGCCCGGTTTCTTCCAGCGTTTTGACGATTTCGCCAAAGCAGTCATCGACATAGGCCAGCGCACCGTAATAAGCATGGCGCGCGCGACGGATCTGCTCATCGCTGAGCAAGCCCTCTTCCAGTTGATACATCGCCCGCAGACGCGCGGAGTGCGCATCCTCCTCGACATCCTGCTTGCGGGTTTTCGGCATATCGATCGCTTCCTCGCTAAAACGGTCAAGATAACGGCGCGGAATAGCAAACGGATCGTGTGGATGGGTGAGCGACAGCAGCAACATAAAAGGGTGTTCCGCCGGACGACGCGCGGCGTCATACAGCCGCTGGCGCGCCAGAAACAGCGCTTCATCGTCGAAATCAAGCTGGTTGGTGCGCACGCATTCGCCCGCTTCCAGCACCGAGCTCATATTGTGATACCAGTCGAGGCGGCGCTCCGGTCGCTCCCAGTCCGGCGTCCAGCCAAAATCAGCCGGGTAGATATCGGTGGTCAGGCGCTCATCAAAACCGTGCAACTGATCCGGGCCGCAGAAATGCATCTTGCCGGAGAGCCAGGTGCGGTAGCCCTGCTCGCGCAGGTAGTGGCAAAAAGTGGGCGAATCGGCATGAAACTCGGCGGCGTTATCATAGACGGCGTTGCGCGAGATAAATTGCCCGGTCATCAGCGAAGCCCGCGACGGCGCGCACAGCGGGCTGTTGCAGTAGGCGGATTCAAACACCACCCCTTCGTCGGCTAATTTATCGATATTCGGCGTCAGGCTAACATTATTACCATAAGTTTTTAATGCGCTGGCGGTTAATTGGTCGGCCATCAGAATAACGATATTCGGTTTCTTTATAAGCATACAGCGTCCAACAATAAAATATTCAATTAAAACGTGATAGGTTTATCTCACGCTTATTAAACTCCGTGAAGGGGTTATTTCTTTATCATGAAATAAGGTGGATTTATGGCAGACAAATTACAGCTTCCGCCTTTACAGGCTTTAGTCGTATTTGAAGCAGCGGCGCGATTAGGTAATTTTACCGCCGCAGGCAATGAGTTAGGACTTTCGCAACCGGCGGTCAGCCAGCGTATTCAGACGCTGGAAAGCCGGCTCAATGCACCGTTATTTGAACGGCGGCATCGCGGCGTGCAATTAACCGAATCCGGCCACAGCCTGTACCTGATTGTTCGCAGTAGCCTGAACGATATCAGCGAACAACTGGAGCGCACGCGCCGCCAGCGCAGCGTACTGCGCATCGATACCGATATGGGCTTCGCCAGCTACTGGCTGCTGCCGCGCATGGAGCGGCTGCAGGCGCTGATCCCCGGCGTGGAAGTGCAGGTAACCACCTCACCAAATGACTACAATTTCCGCGACAGTAACGCCGATTTAGCGATCTATTTCGGCCTCGGCAACTGGCCGGGCGCGCAAACCCAGCGGCTGTTCCCGGAGATCGTTTTTCCTGTTTGTAATCAGGAAATTAAACAGAAAATTGGCGCTGAAAATAACGCCGAACAGTTGCTGCGCTACCCGCTGTTAAAGCTGCCGGAAACCCGCCCGCAGCGCTGGATAACCTGGGAAGACTGGTTCCGCCACCACCAGGTTTACGGCCAGAGCCACAGCGCCTCGCGCACCTTTAACGCTTACTCGCTGGTGATCCAGGCTGCGCTGGAAGGCCAGGGCATTGCGCTCGGCTGGCAGCCGCTGATCGCACCGTTTATCGCCAGCCGCCAATTGGTGCAGTGCGGTCCGCAGGTGCGTACCGAACGCGGTTATTATCTTATTTCCGCCAGCCATAAACCGCTCAGTACGCAGCAGGAAAAAATAAAAGCCTGGTTATTAGATGAAGCCTGGGGATTTCATGAAAATAGCGCATTGATTGCCGGAATATAAATAAGCTAATGCGGAAAAAGCATATCCGCAAAGTTAAAATCAATTCTCCCTCCATTTCTTTTACGCTAGGGTGTAAACATCCTTCCGAGAATAAAGCATGAACTATGTCACAACCGTTATTTGAGTTAAGCGCGGTTAATAAATCTTATTATTCCACGCGCAAAAAACGTCTGTTTTCCCGGCGCGATAACCGCACCGCAGTGCAAGCGTTGCAGGATATTAATCTGCAAATCTTTGCCGGTGAAATATTTGTCATCGTCGGTTTATCGGGTTCGGGTAAATCGACGCTGCTGCGCACGCTCAATCACCTTATTCCGGCCAGCTCCGGCGAGGTGCGCTTTCAGGGCCAGCCGCTTGCCGCGCTATCTGACCGCCAACTTATCGCGCTGCGTCGTGAGCAGATGGGCATGGTGTTTCAGTCGTTTGCCCTGTTTGACGAGCGCAACGTGCTGGAAAATGTGGCGTTTGGGCTGGAAGTGGCGGGTGTTCCGCGTGAAGCGCGGGAAGCGCGGGCGCAGGCCATGCTGGAAAAAGTCGGGTTGAGCCATGTGGCAAAACAGTATCCGCATCAGCTTTCCGGCGGAATGCAGCAGCGCGTCGGGCTGGCGCGGGCACTGGTGGTAAACCCGTCGGTACTGTTGATGGATGAAGCCTTTTCCGCGCTCGATCCGATTATCCGCCGTGAAATGCAGTCGCTGTTACTGGTGCTGCAGGCCGAGGCGCAGCGGACCATTGTCTTCGTCACTCACGATATGGAAGAGGCGCTGCGGCTCGGTTCGCGCATCGCCATTATGGAAAAAGGCAAACTGGTGCAGGTAGGGAAACCGGAAGCGCTGATCAACGCGCCCGCCACGCCTTATGTGCGTCACTTTTTCTCCGGCGTTGATGTTTCACGCTGGCAAATGGCGGAAAACTACGCCGATATCTGGACGACACGCTAAGGAATACCATGGCTTATCCATTAGATTTTAGTCGGCAGATTGACGATGCCGTCCACGCGCTGCTGGCCCATGCTGGCGGGTTATTTGACGGGATCGCCCGGGTCATCGATCTGTTTGCCGGTGGCCTGGAGCAGCTGATTAGCGCGCTGTCGCCGTGGGGGCTGGTGGCGCTGGCGGTGGTGATTGGCGCATGGCGGATCGGCAAAGGGTTTGCGCTGTTTGCCCTGCTCGCCACGCTGTACATTATTTACAGCGGTTACAGCGATCATGCGGCAATCACGCTGGCGCTGACCTTATCTTCCACCTTTTTCAGCCTACTGCTCGGCATTCCGCTTGGCATCTGGAGCGCCCGCCGTGCGGCCGTCGGCAGCGTGGTGCGCACCCTGCTCGATTTTATGCAGACCATGCCCGCGTTTGTTTATCTGATCCCGGCGACCATTTTGTTCGGCCTCGGCAGACCGCCGGGCATTTTCGCCACCATTCTGTTTTCCATGCCGCCAGTCGTACGTCTGACGGATTTAGGCATTCGCCAGGTGAGCAGCGCCCGGCTGGAAGCGGGCGTCGCCTTTGGTTGTACGCCGTGGCAGTTATTGTGGAAAGTGCAGTTACCCGCCGCGCAGCCGTCGATCATGGCCGGGGTGAATCAAACGATAATGATGGCGATGTCGATGGTGATCATCGCCTCGATGGTCGGAGCCGGTGGGCTGGGGAATGATATTCTCAGCAGCATTCAGCAACTGGAAATTGGCCTCGGTTTACAGAGCGGCATCGTGGTAGTGCTGATGGCTATTTTGCTGGATCGCCTCTCTGCCAGTTTTGCCCGCCGTCCGGCGGATCAATAACCACGAAATTGCGCGCGTTGCCAGGCGCCGTCGACCAGCTCGGCGGCCGCCTGCGCCTGATCGCGGAAGTTCGCGCCGTAGTGCTCCATCAGCGCGGCGTGGCGAGTCAGGTAACGCATCCCCTCTTCATCTTCGGCAATGCTTTCCAGAAACCACGCCGGCACGCCTTTTTCCAGCGTCTGCTTTGTTAGCGAAGCGTTGAATTGCGTGCGCAGAGAAGCGTCGGTAATCCACGATGGCTGCTGACGAACCATATTGCCCTTAATCGCCCGCAGCGCCCGCTGTGAACGTCGGTAATGTTCGTTAAGCCTCGCGGAATTCCACGCTTTCACAAATAACAGTAGCAGTACCGGGATCACACACCAGAATAGGCTCATCGCTCTCTCGCTATCTCTGTTTGCCGCTCCCCGATAGTACTGACAAAAAATTACAAAAGCCTTTACAAAGATCAATATTTGGCTTTAAGAACGATACCCGGCAAGCAACCTGCTGCCGGGCACAGAAGAGGAAAAAGGCGGGAGATTAACGCTGCATGCCCCAGCGTTTGACGGTGACTTTCTCAAGGCTTGCGAACACTACGCCTTCGACCAATAAACCGATGGCGATCACCGTAACCAGCCCGGCAAAAACGCGGTCAGTGAATAACTCGTTGCGGTTCTGGAAGATATACCAGCCCAGACCGCCCTGCCCGCTGGAAGCGCCAAACACCAGTTCGGCGGCAATCAGCGTGCGCCAGGCGAAGGCCCAGCCGATTTTCAGCCCGGAGAGAATGGCCGGTAAGGATGCCGGGATCAGGATCGTCACCACATAACGCGGGCCGCTAAGACCATAATTGCGCCCGGCCATGCGCAGGGTCTCCGGCACACCGCTAAAACCCGACCAGGTGTTCAGCGCAATCGGCCACATCACCGAATGCACCAGCACAAAGATCAGGCTGGCATTGCCAAGACCAAACCACAGCAGCGCCAGCGGCAATAGCGCAATTGCCGGTAACGGGTTGAGCATCGCCGTGAGCGTGCTGAGCAAGTCGCGGCCAAACTGAGTGGTCACCGCCAACGCACTGGCTACCAGCGCCAGCACGCTGCCAATCAGATACCCTTTCAGCAAAATACTCAGCGAGTTAATAATCTTCTGCGGCAACTCACCGTTGCACATATCTTCGCTGAAGGCGTGCCAGGTTTGCAGCACGCCGGGCAGCATCAAATCATTGTGTTGCACGCGCGCGGCAATTTCCCATAACGCCAGCACCAGCAGCACAATAAAGGTTTTACGTAACCACGCCATATTCCACAGCCGCTGGCTGAGCGGCAACGGCGCTTCAACGGCTACATCGCGCAGCGGCGGCAGTTCACGTTCAAATTCAGGACGAATGTAGGGTGGCTGCGACATACGCGGGCTCCTCACCAGAAACAGGAGATGTGCGGTTTCCGCCAGTGGGGAACAGCAGATCGTGAATATGCTGCGCGGCATGCTGGAATGCCTCGCTACCAAAATCGTTGAGCGTGAACTGATGGCAGTTCAGCTCGGCGCGAACCCGCCCCGGGTGCGGCGACAGCACCAGAATACGGCTGCCGACCACCAGCGCCTCTTCAATGGAGTGCGTGACAAACAGCAGGGTAAAGCGCTCCTCTTCCCACAGCGCGAGCAGTTCCTCCTGCATAGTGCGGCGCGTCAGCGCATCCAGCGCGGCAAAGGGCTCATCCATCAACAAAATACGCGGCTTCATCGCCAGCGCGCGGGCAATCGCCACGCGCTGTTTCATGCCGCCGGAAAGGGTATGCGGCATCGCATCGGCAAACCCGGCGAGCCCAACTTTATTGAGAAAGTGCAACGCCGTCTCTCTGGCTTCTGCGCGGCTGGCTTTGCGGCTGGCCAGTAGCGGGAACATGATGTTTTCCAGCACCGTTTTCCACGGCGGCAACTGATCAAACTCCTGGAACACCATCATCCGCTCCGGGCCAGGTGCTGCGATCGCCTTGCCCTGCAATGTGATCTCGCCGCCGCGCGGCGCCAGAAAACCGCCCGTCGCTTTCAGCAGGCTCGATTTCCCGCAGCCGGAAGGGCCGAGCAGAATAAAGCGGTCGCCAGGCCAGACATCAAAACTGACATCATGGGTTGCCCGCACCAGCCGTTCGCGGGTGCGGTATTCAATATCAACATGGCTGACCTGCAACAGCGGCCCGTCGTTGTGGTGAGTTGCCATCGCGGCCTCCTGAGGGGTTTAACTGCCTGGGTTTTCCCACGCTTCGTCGAAGAAATAGTCTTTCCACGAGGCGGCTTTGTTTTTCAGCACCCCAAGTTCATGGAGTTTTTCGGCATACACACCGGTGCGTTCCGGCGAAATGGTGAAGCTAATTTCCGGGTCGTTGACAATCTTCTGCACCAGCGGTAATGGCAGCCGTGATTTTTCCACGCGAATATAGGTTTCCGCCGCCGCATTTTTATCGGCGTTGATGATTTTGGCGGCGTCGCTCAGGGCGCGATAAAACGCCTTATAGGTTTTCGGGTTCTCGTCATGGAATTTCTGCGTGGTGTAAAGCACGTTAAAAGTGGCCTGTCCGCCCAGCACATCATACGAGCTGAGAATTTTATGGACGTTGCTGTGTTCCAGCGCCTGATACTGGAAAGGCGGGCTGGAGAAGTGGGTGGTAATTTCCGAACCGCCGGCAATTAACGCTGCGCTGGCATCCGGGTGCGGCAGGCTGACGCTAATATTATCGAAGCGTTTAAAATCGGCATCGCCATATAATTTGGCGGTTTCAATCTGTAATGTCCGCGACTGGAAACCGACGCCCGCGGCCGGGACGGCAATTCTGTCTTTATCGCTCAAATCCTTAATGCTTTTTACCACCGGGTTATTACTGAGCAAATAGTTAGGCATGGAACCGAGCGAGGCAATGGCTTTGACATTCTGTCGATCTTTAGTGCGATCCCACAGCGTTAATAGCGGCGGCACGCCTGCGGAGGCCACATCCAGCGCACCGGAGAGCAATGCTTCATTCATACCGGTAGCGCCGGAAATAGTGCGCCACTCAACCTGAATATCCAGCCCCTCTTTTTTACCTTCTTTTTCAATTAGCTGTTGGTCGCGCACCACGTCCAGAATTAAATAACCAATGCCAAATTGCTGTGCAATGCTAATTTTCCCTTCCGCCAGCGCGGACGGGCTGATACCGCCAAGCGTAGCAAGCGCCAAAACGCCTGCGAGCGTCTGGTGTAATCTTTTCATCTCTGTTCCCCGTTTTTTAAATTTTTCAAAAGAAAATGATTGGCTGGCGGGGTCAGAAAAAGGAAATGATTTAATCTGCAATGCTTAGTTAAAAATTAACAATAGCCAGATAAGGCGCAGGCGTTATTCAGTGAGCGGGAAAGGATAGTTATTTTTAATGGTTAGGTGACAAATATATCCTCGTTATAGTCGAAAGCTCCTCTTTATTTCCTTAATGAGTTCAGGGTTTATGCCGTTATTTTCACATCAACAATTGCGCACGCTGCTGCAACAGCATCTGCTGCGGGTGAATACGCCTGCCGATATTGCGCAAAAAGTCGCAGATAATCTGGTTGAAGCCTCATTAAAAGGCCACGACTCCCACGGCGTCACACTGCTGCCGCGCTATATCCGCGCCATTCTCGCAGGCGATCTGCAACCGGATGCACGCCTGCGCACTGTACGTGACGCAGGCGCGGTGCTCTCCTTCGATGGCGGGCACGGTTTCGGCCAGTTGCTGGGCGAACAGGCGATGCAGGCCGGGATCGATCGCGTGCAGCACTATGGCGTGGCGCTGGTTGGCTTATCCAATTCACACCATCTTGGTCGCATTGGCGCATGGGCGGAACAGGTTGCCGCTGCCGGGCTGGTATCGATTCATTTTGCCAATGTGGCGGCCCCTTCGGCAGTGCTGCCGTTTGACGGGCTGCGGGCCCGGCTCGGCACCAACCCGTTCTGCGTGGGGATTCCGCTGGCGGATCGCCCACCGGTGGTGCTGGATTTCGCCACCAGCGCTATCGCCGGGAACAAAGCCCGCGTGGCATGGAACGAAGGCCGCCCCATCCCGCCGGGCTGTGCGGTGGATGCTAACGGTGAGCCGACCACCGATCCCGGCGTGTTGATGAGCGAGCCGCGCGGTGCGCTGCTGCCGTTTGGCGGGCACAAAGGCGCCGGGCTGTCACTGATTTGCAGTTTGCTGGGCGCTGCGCTGACCGGCGGCGAAACCGAAAGCCATGACATTGCGCCGCGCGAAGGCATTATCAACAATATGCTGTCGATTCTGTTCGATCCCAAAAAGTTAGGCGCTGGCGAACGTTATCAGCAGGAAGTGCTGGCGCAGGTGGACTGGATACGCCACGACCAGCAGGGCCGCGACGTGCAGATCCCCGGCGAGCCGGAGCAGCGGGCCCGGGCGCGCCGGAGTGAAGAAGGGATCGCCATCGATGAGGTGAGCTGGCAGGAGTTTGTCGCGCTGGAATCCTTAACAGCATGAAGTCGCACAAAATTTGGGGTTGATCGGAAAGATGATAAAGATTATCTTTCTCATTACCGAATAGTTGAGTCAAACACTCAGGTATTCGGTACGACATTGCTCACATTGCTTCCAGTATTTTTTGCCCGCACGTCAAGAGCGGGCTTTTTTTTGTCTGCGTTCCCGCAGGCAGAGTTTATAGCGTGATCTGGGGATGTTTTATGCCGCATGCTTTGGCATAGCGAGCCAATGTGTCCAGGCTGGTTTTGATAACATTCGCCTCCATGCGGGATACCGTTGGTGGCGTCACTCCCATTCGTTCCGCAACCTGGGCACGAGTAAGCCCCGCGTGACGTCGCCATTCCGCCAGCATTGCCTGCAATCGCGCCTTACGCTCTTCAGCTTCATATGCAGCCTGAGTTTCCGGATCGGACATCAACCCGGCCCTCACAACTTCCCATTCCACACCTTTAGTCTTCTTCATTTAGCATCTCCTGTAGCCTTTCCAGGGCGAGGGTCATCTCTCCGGGAGGGGTTTTCTGTGTCTTTTTGATAAAAACTCTCAGCAGATAAATCGTCTTCCCTTTTTGATACACATACAGCCCCCTCGCGATATCCGTTCCCATTGTCCGAATCTCAAACAACCCATTACGAAGTGGTTTGCTATCAGGTTCCCTCAAGGAGGTCGGATTCATCTTTAACTTTTCGATTAACCGAATTTCCCACAACAGAAACGACCAATGTGTCGAGCCGTATCAGCAAACACAATCCGAAAAGGTATTTACCGTTTCGGTACGCGATCAACTACGCGTTTCACCCCCTCGCCGAACATCTTGTCGGGGTTTCACTTAAGTAGCAATAATCTTCCGTTATTCATCGAGTTACCTAATTGAAATCAAACCGTCACAAACGCCCCATAACCTAGGATTATTCTTAATACGGGATTTTGCGTGGATGATGGACATACCGATCTCTTCCCGGCAGCTTAACGCGGGCATTTTGCGCCTTGCCGTCCCGCACGTGACGCCGGACGCCAATAACCTGCAGGTGATGTCGCTGTTTAACGAACACAAATCGTTGATCGGTCTGCCGGTGCTGGAAAAAAACCGGCCTATTGGCATGATTAACCGACATATTTTCCTCTCGCAGATGAGCCGCCCCTTTTTCCACGAGCTGTACGATCAGAAGAGCTGCATTGCGTTTATGGATAAAAACCCGCTGATTGTCGATGCGGATGCGGGCCTTGAATATCTCTCCGGGCGGGTTATTGAAACCGGCGACAAAGCGGTGACCGAAGGTTTTATCCTCACTGAAGAGGGGCAATATGTCGGCATTGGCCTCGGCATCGATCTGATTCGTACCGTTTCCGATTTGCAGGCCAAACAGCACCTGCAAATTATGCAAAGCATTGAATATGCGCGCATTATTCAGGAATCCATGCTCAGTCGCTCACGCACTGCGATTGATAAAACCCTGGAAGAGTGGTGCCTGCACTGGCATCCGCGCGACTGCGTCGGCGGCGATATTTATGCTTTTCAGCGCGCGGAAAATGGCTGGTTGATGGTGCTGGCCGATTGCACCGGGCACGGCGTGCCGGGCGCGTTTATGACTTTTATCTTCTCCTCGGCGCTGGAAAAAGCGCTGACGCTGGCGCCGATTGACGCGCCGGAACAACTGCTGAGCCATATCAATCGACATATAAAACAGACGCTCAGCCAGATGCATCCGTCGGCGGACAGTGGCCAGTCAAATGATGGTTGCGACGCCATCGCCCTGTTTGTCGATACGAAAAACGAACAGATGTGCTGGGCCAGCGCCCGTATGCACGCGTTTTTGCTGGGCGCAGAAGCCCAACAGAGCGAGGTGCTGGAGAGTTGCCGCAAAGGCGTGGGCTATACCGATACGCCGGTGGATTACCAGTGGCAGCGTTATCAGGCGCCGCTGCGCCGTGGTGACACGCTGTTGCTGGTTTCCGATGGCGTCACCGATCAGCCCGGCGGCCCGCGCAAGGTGATGTTTGGTAAGAAACGTATTCAGTCATTGTTGGCGCAGCACCGTGCGCTACCGCTACCTGCGCTTTCCGACGCCCTTTTGACGGCGCTGACAGCGTGGCAGGGGCAGCAAACGTCGCGCGATGACATGACATGGTTTGGTTTTCGTTGGTAGATAAAAGCATGCAAATAAACGACCTGCAGGTCAAAGACGCCGTTCTGTTACCCCTTTTTACGCTGCAGCGGCAAAACGCCGTTGAGCTTTTTTATACCGGCTATTTTTCCCAGCAACATATTGTTTCGCTGGGTGAAGTGATCCGTGCCTGGCTGGATAAACATGAATCCTCCGCCGTGACGCGCCGCAAACTCTTCTCGGCATTTATCGAGATGGGGCAAAACATTGTGCGCTACTCCGCCGACGATCGGTTTTTATCGGCAGTTGAACACGAGCTGCGCTTTGGTTCGGTCTGTTTTCATATGGATCAGACCCATTACTACCTGGAAACGGCAAACCTGGTGGGACCGGAAGCCTCCACGCTATTGCAAACGAACCTTGAAGTGTTGCGCGGCATGTCGCAGGCAGAAATCCGCGACGCCTGGAAGCAGGGGCTGAAAAGCGAAGCGCCGGCAACCAGCAAAGGGGCCAATATCGGTTTGTTGACCATGGCGCGCGATACCAGTGTTCCGCTGGAGTATCGCATTCATCCACTGGCGGCAAGCTCCCTTTCCGCCTTTCACTTAAAGGCAACGTTTTGCCATGACTGATATGACATTGACGCCTGCTATTGCATTGTCCGCCACCGCCGCCACACCGGAGGTGAAATTTGATTTTGCCGCGCAAAAGCTGCTGCTGAAAGGCGAAGCCTACCCGGAGAATGCCGCTGCGTTCTTCCGTCCGCTGCTGGATGCGCTGGAGAGCTGGCTGCAAAGCGGCCAACAGACCAGCGCGCCGCTGCAATTGCACGTCGCGCTCAGCTATTTCAACAGTTCAAGCACCAAGCTGTTGTTTACGCTGTTTGAGATCCTGAATAACCACGCGAGAAGCGGCGCGCCGTGCGAGCTGCACTGGTACTACGACCCGGAAGATGACATCTCCGAAGAGTTTGGTCAGGAGCTGCGTATCGACTTCCCGTCACTGGCTGTGTTTCTTATCCCGGACATCACCGCATGCTAGATATTAATGAGCTCTTCAGGGAGGAGTATTCCGTACTCGAAGATGCCCGGCTGGCGGCTGCCGATGCGCAGCTTCCGGCGGAGGTCTGCCGCGAAAAGCTGTGGGCCGTTTCCAGACATTACCAGCGTCTGATCCGCGAATCCTATCGCCTGATCTCCCGCAGCGACCGCGCCGAACGCGAACTGACGCGAATGAACGAGCAGCTGCAGCAGCTTGCCGCGCGCCTGGAGTATGAAGCGACGCACGATCCGCTGACCGATGTGTTTAACCGCAGCGCAATCATCAACCAGATCAACAGCGGCCTGCTGAAAGGCGATGTGGCGCTGATCCTGCTGGATATCGATCATTTCAAACGTATTAACGACGAATATGGTCACCCGACCGGCGATCGGGTGATTTGCGCGCTGGTGTCGCGCGTACGCCGTGCCGTGCCGGAGAGCGCCGCTATCGGCCGCGTCGGCGGCGAGGAATTTACCATTGTGCTGCCGAACGCCCGGGTGGAAGAAGCGATGATTACCGCCAGCTATATCCACGCCTCGCTAAATGCTTCGCCGCTGGACGTGTTGCCGCAGCAACTGGTCACCGCTAGTTTCGGCGTCAGTCTCGGCGTGAAAGAGAGCAGCTTCGAAACGCTGTACAGCGAAGCAGACGGCGCGCTGTATAACGCGAAAAAACGTGGGCGAAACCAGGTGGCGCTGCATGAGGCTTTTTTTCATCTGCCGCCAGAACAGGGCTGCGCCGTGAGACCGGGCGGGATATTTAATTGAGCTCGGGTTGCATGCCGGACAAGCATAGCGCTATCCGGCAAAATGCTTATTGCTGCGAGTACGAAATTGTTCCATTCATTAAAACGCCGGGATTGTTCATTCCATGTCTCATCAAAAATGCATCAGCCAGAAAAACAGGAATTATCCGCCATAATTAATGTAATGAATATAAATAGGATTTCTGTTTACCATACCTACCTTTTCATCAGCTAAAGTAGACTGCCTCATTTGAATAACAAAGAGTTGCTCTTCTTTTGAGATGCATTTTTTATTTTTCAACGCACCGTTTAAACAAATATAAGAGTCGCCTATCCAGTAAGTTAACTCACTCTTGTAGTAGGGTGATGATGTTTTATTTCGTAGAAAAAGAATACTATCACATTCAGGAGTAATAAGGCGTGACTTTTCGAGTATTTGACTGCTGTGCTTAATCCACATTCTTCTCTGTGCATAACGAGACAAAGGTGCATCATCAACTAAAACAACAGTAGATATACAGTTCCAGTTTTCACTAAAATCAATGTGCTGATAAATATTGTTAACATGTCCCTGTCGAAGAAAATACGCATAGAACATATAAAGCGCGCCAAGAAAAAATACAGCAACGATGATTTTCAAATATTTCATGCGATCATCCATTTATCCATACGCTGAAATTTTCTTCATTAATAAAGGGCTTAAAATTATATTCATTATAACGTTGAAGCATAAACCATGAACAAAACCATGATATGTTCTCGAAAAGAATACAATTCATATCTGAAATATCCAGTCCAAAATGGTCTTGTATCTGGAATGTCAACCGAATCTGGAATTTTTTACGCAGAATCCCGCCAGATTCCTTTTCATCGATAATTAAATCGTCAATGTATATCCTGGTTGAGAATGTATCATGAATAGAAATCCCAAGCCCATTGAACCAATCTATATCAGTAAACTTGGGCAACTTAATTCCTTTTATATCGTTATTTATTGCTTTTAAATCTGATTTTGAAAGAGAGTAAAAGTTATTTAAATGCAGCCTTTTTATAATAAATCCTCGAATTTTAGTGACACATTCTTTAGTATTATCATGTTCCAAAAAAGCTTTATTCAGTAATTCATGTCGTAAAATACCCCCTTCGTTCTTTCTGAATTTATCCAGCATAACTCTGATTAACGGGGCATATTCCCCCCACGCGGTCCAGAAAGCCATACTCTCCATGCTGGCAAAGTGTTCCTCCACCGTTTTATTAAAGTTAAACAGGTTGACTTTAAATTTCTCACCCAGCCCCAGTCTTCCCTGAGCGAGTATTTTCTCTTTGGTTAAATCACCATGCCGCATGTCGTCGGCGGTGAAGTCATTCATCTTATTGTTCGTGTAATAAATCACTCTGCGTTCTGCTTTTTGTAACTGAATCATCAGTTCGCGAGGATCGAAATGCCAGACGAGGCCGGTTAACTCCATCTGATTTTCCACGGGAAGTTTGTCGAAGAAACACAGCGCCTGAGCATGTTCCTTTAAGCTCGCGTAATCCTCATCACTCATCGGCTCAGGCAATTCGTCATTCGGCGTTTTCAGCCATGAAAAACGCACATCAAATGAAGCGAAATTCCATTCGAGTGGAAACTTACAGATAAACCGGGTTAAATCGCTATCCTGCTTCGCCAGCGCTTTTTTAACCATCGCGGAATTGCACTGACTGTCTGGCGTGGAATCATCATCAACAAGCGTCCAGCCCGCCCAGTCAGGAAAATCGGCATCCGTCCAGATGTTTATCGTTGGGGATGACACATCAACCCACCCTTCGCCTCCGGGGTATGCCACCCGTATCCATTCGCTGTACGTTTTATATCCGCTGACTGCTGGCGGAGGTTCACAAATATAATCAACAGCAACCGCGGCTTCTCCCACGCTTTCGTAAATACCATCGGCTTTACGCAAAGTGCGGGTCTTACTCCCTTCATGGGCGATATAGAGCGCTTCTGAGATGAGGCAGCAAGGAGATGCCGACAACGCATAAGGCGTACCTCCCGCATAAATAGCGGTCCCTTCAGGAAGAAAAAAATAGCGATGACCATAAGCCGTTCTCTCTTCTCCGGGGGCGCTGACATCCAGAGTGCCCTGCTCACGGCCACACAGCTTCTTCAGCATTTCGCAAGGACAGCACATCTGGAAATGGTACGCATTGACCCCACTGACCATGCCAGATGTGCCAATCACCTGACCTCGCCTTACACGCATGCCCGCTTTCCCCTGAATTTCAGGTCGAACCTGTTTCATGTGCATGGTTAGCGAGTAAAACACGCACGATACCGGGTCTTCGCCAATCAGCATTTCATGGCGAATAAGGACACATCCATTGTCTGTTTTGCCATCGTAGTTGAGGGGTTTTCGATCCCGCGTCTCCGCCGGTGCAGGATCGTTCGCATAGACAATCACGCCATCGGCAACCGCACGTAGCGGATTGGCTAACGCGCCGGTATCGGTATGGGGAATATGAATGCCGCCATGCCACGAATTGACACCGTTTACCGGGTAAGCGCGGTGCGAAATAACAGGCATGGTGCGCATGACCCATGCGGCATAATCTTCATTGTCCTGGCGGGGAAACAGAATAGGCGGTGAAATTTGCATCAAAGCATTCCTTACTGATGAGTCAGCGCCAGGGAAGCGCTTCGCTGGCGGCTTGCCTGCGCCCGAACTGTTCCATGTCAGGCGGCTTAATCTGTTGTATGCAAACAATACATACAATAAATGCGGGTTATCGTGCGTTAACTGAATGGCTCAGGCAATCGGTTTGAGATTAATAATAAAAAATCAGAATATTTTTGCAGAGCCTGGCCATTTGTATTTCCGTGAAATCCTGACGTTGTCCCCAATAGTGAACGCCGCGGTACAAATGCCGCTGTTGCAACCTGTTTACTGATAAGAACCCAACGCGGATAGAAAGAAAACGCCCGGTGGCGCTAACGCTTACCGGGCCTGCAAAACACGCGGATGAAATGCTTTCTGCATTTGAATAATCAGTGCCTTCACCGGCTCGATTGCAAAAACTTCCTCACCCTATCCGAATCTGGATTGGTAAAAAACTTCTCCGGCGATGCCTTCTCGATCAGCAGCCCTTTCTCCAGAAACACCACTTCATCCGACACCTGGCGGGCGAAATCCATCTCGTGGGTCACCACCACCATCGTATAACCTTCTGCCGCGAGATCTTTCATCACCCCCAGCACCTCATTCACCAGCTCCGGATCCAGCGCCGAAGTCGGTTCATCGAAGAGGATCACTTCCGGCGACATTGCCAGCGAACGGGCGATCGCCACGCGCTGTTTTTGCCCGCCGGAAAGGGTAATCGGGTAGACATCGGCCTTGTGGCCCATGCCCACTTTTTCCAGCTGACGGCGGGCAATCTCGTTTGCCGCGTCGCGCTTCATGCCTTTCACATGCACCAGCGCTTCGGTGACGTTTTGCTGCACCGTTAAATGCGGCCACAGGTTAAAACTCTGAAACACCATCCCGACCCGCTCGCGGATATGGGAGAGATCTTTGTGCGACATCGCTTTGCCCGTCTTCTCATCCACCCCGATGCGCTGGCCGCTGATGCGCACTTCGCCGCGATCCGGCTGCTCCAGCCAGTTCATGCAGCGCAGCAGCGTCGATTTACCGGAGCCGGACGAACCCAGAATGCTCACCACCGTGCCCTTCTCCACCGTCAGGTTGATATCCCGCAGCACTTCAACGTTATCAAACTGTTTGGACAGGTTTTTGATGCTAACCGCGCTTGCTTCAGGCATGGCTCATTCCTCTTTTAGCTCCATAATGACTTAACCGCTTAATCAACAACTCCAGCAAAATGCTGATCCCCCAGTAGAGCGCAATGGCGACAATAAAGGCGTTAAACGGAATAAAGTAAGTTGACTGCACGCTATTCGCGGCGGCGGTAATCTCCTGCACGGTAATAATGCACAGAAACGCGGTATCTTTCAGGCAAATAATAAGCTGATTGCCCATTAACGGCAGCGACGACGAAAAGATATTCGGCAGAATAATACGGCGAAAAGTTTTATAGCGTGAAAAACCCTGCGACTGCGCGGCCTCAATATACCCGGCGGAAAATATCCGCCGCTGGCTGCGTAATATTTCGAAGAAATAAGCCCCGTGATAAATCACCAGCGCCAGCAGACCGGCGGTCCAGGCATCCATACTGATACCCACTTGCGGCAATCCGTAATACAGCAGATACGCCAGAATTAAAAATGGCACGGCGCGCATCAGGCTGACAAAAGCGATAATCAGACGATTAATAACACGATGCTGATACTCCATGACATAGCACAGCGTAATACCAATAAACAACCCGACAACGGCGGCGATAATAAACAGTTCCAGCGTTGCCAGCAGCCCGTTAAAAAAACTCTCACGCGCCGCCCAAATAATTCCCCACTGATTCATATCTCCTCCGCCTCTTATCGCGCCAGGCGCTTGGCTTTACGTTCGGCCGCGCCCTGCAACTTCAGCAGCAGGCCGATGATAATAACGTACAACAACCCGGCGGCCAGAATCGGCGACAGCGGTTCATAGGTCACCGAGGAAATACGGTTGGTTACGCGGGTTAAATCCACCACGCCGATGATCGCAATGGCCGGGCTGCCTTTAATCAGGAACGACATCTCATTGACCAGCGCAGGCAGGCTTTCAATCCACATCTGCGGCAGCATGATTTGCCGGAAATAGGTCCAGCGCCGCATACCGACGGATTCCGCCGCTTCCCGCTGCTCACGCGGGAAATTACGAAATGCGTTGCGCCAGATTTCGGCGTTAAATGCCGAGGTATTTAACGTCAGCGCCAGAATAGCGGCGGGCGTTTTATCGAGATTAATGCCGAGCGTCGGCAGCGATAAAAACAGAAACAGCACCAGCGTTACCAGCGGCGTCGCGCGAGCCAGGCTGATGTAAACCACCAGCAACTGATCAATAACCGGGATCTTCATCATGCGGATAAAGGCGATCACCAGGCCAATCACCACCCCGAAAGCAATCGCCACGCAAGAGATCCAGAGGGTCGTCCATGCGCCTTCAATCAATAACTGCCACGAGATTAAGTCCATGTTCCCTCCTGTTAAAACGTGCGGCGGTGCCCCGCCGCGTTACACTTACAGACCGGCTAACTTGTGGAACTGATCGGCGCTGGTGATCGCCTCTTTCGGTAATTCGTAGGTCTCACCGAACCATTTTTTCTGCAACTCAGTCAGCTTGCCGGTTTCGGTCATGTGGTTCATAAACCCGGTCATGAACTTCAGCAGTTCCGGCGAGTTTTTCGGGATTGGCCAGGCCATGTAGCCAGGGCCAGAAACTGCCAGCCCTTTGGCGAACACTTTCGGCTTCGCTTTCACCAGGTCGTTCACCGAAATCACCACGTTGATGACGTAATCGACGCGTTTGTTCGCCAGGTCAGCATAGGCTTCCGGGTAGGATTGATACTCAACCACCGGGCCAAGTTTGCCGCCCACTTTTTCCAGCATCGCTTTCAGTTCCGGCAAACGCGCCAGCAGTGCGCTGCCCGCCTGAACACCCACTTTTTTACCGCTGAGATCGGCAATGGTATTTAGCGTTTTGTCATCGGCGCGTTTCACGAAATAGTGCTGTGCGGATGCCCACGGCGGGGTGAAATTAAATACGTTGAGGCGTTCATCGGTAATTACCGCGCCAGTGAGGGCCATATCATATTGCCCGGTGGAGACCGCAGCGAGTAAGCCGGTCCACGGCAAAATACTTTGGTTGATATTGAATTTTGCGTATTTACGCAGCTCTTCAAGCATGTCCTTGTTAAAACCATCCGTCTGGCCGTTATTCATAAAGTTAAACGGCGCATAATCATCTTCGGTCGCGACTTTCATCGTGCCGGATTTTTCAATTTCAGGTAAATCCGCTGCCACTGCGTGTAATGAAAATGCCAAAGAGATCATGGCTGCAAGACAATATTTGCCGAATACTTTTTTCATTTCTCCACCCTTATTTAATTTGCCAGACCGGTACATTCCAGGGGTGCCGGAAGCTTTGCAAGATATATGCCGAATCAGAAACTCGCCCGACGTTTTGTGACTGCGTTTTTACAATAGGGAGGCAAAGTCGCTTCTGAATAGAGCCAGTTTCTGAAAGAGTATGTGTCAGTTTGCCGGAATCTGGTATGAAACTTGCTCAACTCCTGTAGAAGATATATCGCGAGGAGTGCAGCATGATTCGCCATCTACTGAACGTAAATTTTGACGCCCGGCGTGGACTGCAGGAGCAAGTTCGCGAATCACTGGTTAATGCCATTCTGAGTGGTATTTTCCCGGCTGATACCCCTCTCCCTTCGTGCCGCCAGCTCGCCAGCCAGCTTGGCGTCTCGCGCAATACCACGGCGCTGGTGTTTGAAAGCCTGGTCAACGAAGGTTATCTGGTTAGTCGCCCGCGCAGTGGTTACTACCTGCATCCGGATTATTACTCCGCTGGCCTGGCGAGTGGGCAGAGTATCGCGGCTGCACCCGAATGCGAGGGCGATGCACCACGATGGGGCAATCGCCTGAAAATTACCCCCAGCCAGCAGGAGTCGATTCTCAAACCCGCTGGCTGGATGCACTACCGCTACCCGTTTATCTACGGCCAGCCCGACACCCAGCAGTTTCCCCTCGCCACCTGGCGCGCGGCGGCAAACTGGCTGCACGGCGGCGTGCGCGATCCGGCCTGGGTGATTGACCATATCGACCAGGATGTGCCGATGCTGGTTGAGCAGATCCGTACACGCGTGCTGCCCAAACGCGGCATTGTCGCCGCGCCGGATGAAATTCTGATTACCCTTGGATCGCAAAACGCGCTCTACCTGCTGACACGCCTGCTGATGTCTGCGGAAACCCGCGTGGCGGTGGAGAACCCCAGTTTTCGCGAAGCCATCAACACCTTTTTATTAAGCGATACGCAGATTGTGCCGCACCCGGTAGACAGCGAAGGGCTGGTGCTCAATGACACGCCCTGCGACTACTACTACGTGACGCCAGGCCACCAGGTTCCGACCGGGGTGACGATGAGCAAAGCGCGGCGCACGCAGTTGCTGGACTACGCCACCCGCCACGATGCGGTGGTGATTGAAGATGATTACGACTCGGAAAGTAACTTTATGCAGAACCCGCTGCCCGCGCTGAAAGCCAGCGATCGCAGCGGACGGGTGATCTACGTCAGCAGCCTGTCGAAAGCGCTGTCGCCGGGGCTGCGCCTTGGATTTATGGTCGCCGCGCCGGAGATTATCGATGAGGCGCGCGCGCTGCGCCGCCTGGTGTACCGCCATCCGCCGACCAACATTCAGTATCAAATGGCGCATTTCCTCGCCCAGGGGCACTACGAAACCCATTTGCGCCGCTACCACGAGGATTCCGCCCGCCGCTGGGACAGCCTGCACAATGCGCTGCGCACCTTTTTACCGGAGTGTCAGATGATGGACGGCAGCGAGCATGCCAACGCGTTCTGGCTGCGCACGCCGGAGCATATCAGCACGCAGCAACTGACCTGGCGGGCCGCGCATGCGGGTGTACTGATTGAACCTGGCGCGCGCCATTTTCTCAATGCCGCGCCGCCGGATAACTTCTTCCGTATGGGCTTTCACGCCATTAACCCGCAGGCAATTGCCCCCGGCGTGGAAGTCCTGCGCGGGCAGCTTGAGCAGTTCTGCTAAACCGCCCCGATAAGGGCGGTTTTCTCACTGTGCTTTCGCGTACTCCATCATCACCTGCAACAGCACATTTGCCCCGGCAGTGACATGTTCCGGCGCGGCATACTCAATTTCGTTATGGCTGATGCCGTCTTTGCAGGGGATAAAGATCATTCCGGTCGGCGCAAGGTAGCTCATATAAACCGCATCGTGACCGGCGCCAGAGACAATCGGGCGCGACGGATAACCAAGCTGCTGCGCCGCGCGGCCAATCGCCTGCTGGCACTGCGCGTCAAACGGCGCGGCCGGATAGTGGCTGACCTGCTCCAGCGTGACGCCCAGCCCCGTTTCCTGTGCCACTTTGGCGATAAAAGCACGCAGTTGCGCATCCATCTCATCGACAGCAGCATCGCTGATGTTGCGCATATCCACGGAGAATTTCACTTCGCCCGGCACCACGTTGCGGCTGTTCGGGTGCACCTGCACCATACCCACTGTGCCGCGCCCCTGCTCGCTGCGCCCGGCAATCGCCACCACTTCCTGCATAATGCACGTCGCCACCTGCAACGCATCCTGGCGCAGGTGCATTGGCGTTGGCCCGGCGTGGGATTCCATCCCCGTGACGGTGCAGTCATACCAGCGGATGCCCAGTACGCCCTGCACTACGCCTATCACTTTTTCCTCTTCTTCCAGAATCGGCCCCTGTTCAATATGCGCTTCAAAGTAGGCTGCCAGCGGATGATCGCCCGGTGTTTGCTCGCCAATGTAGCCAATCTTCTCCAGCTCTTGCTGCACGGTTTTGCCTTCGGCATCGGTGGCAGCGTAGATTTTCTCCAGCGGGAAAACGCCAGCAAAGACGCCGGAACCCATCATCACCGGCACAAAGCGCGAGCCTTCTTCATTGGTCCAGAACACCACTTCCAGCGGATGCTCGGTTGCAATCTGCAAATCGTTGAGCGTGCGCACCACTTCCAGCGCGGCCAGCACGCCAAAGTTGCCGTCGAATTTGCCGCCGGTCGGCTGCGTGTCGATATGGCTGCCCGCCACAATCGGCGGCAGGTTCGGGTTGCGCCCTTCGCGGCGCATAAACACGTTGCCGATTTTATCGATGGTGATACTCAGCCCGGCCGCTTTGCCCCAGCCAATCACCAAATCGCGCCCCTGCCGATCGAGATCGGTTAACGTCAGACGACAGCAACCGCCTTTTGGCGTCGCGCCGATTTTCGCCAGCTCCATCAGGGAATCCCATAACCGCTCGCCGTTAACCCGGCAGTCGCTCAGCGCCAGCGCGTGGCTGTGCAAAACTTCGCTTGTCATCTTATTTCTCCTGCATAAAGGTGGTGGCCATCGACACCAGCAGCGCATCGCTGCCGCACGGGCCGATCAGTGAAATTCCCAGCGGCGCGCCGTCAATCGTGGTCACCGGAATGTTGACCTGCGGGCGACGAGTCAGCACCGCTATCAGCAACAAGTCGTGAGAGATGCGCCGCGTGGCTTCGATCTCTTCTGGTGCGGCCGTTAATAACGGCGCCGCATCCGGCACGGTCGGCAGCAGCAGAATGCGATCACCCAGTTGCGTCTGCCACCAGGCGGTAAAGGCTTCGCGAAGCTGGCACGCCGCAGCGAACTCCGCCTCCGTGACCGCTTTGCCGTATGCAAAGCGCTCCGCCACATCCGGCCCCAGTTGCATGCCCAGCCTTTCAATGTTGTGGCCCTGCGATTGCCAGGCTTCATAGCCCTGAATCTGGCGAAACGCGGTGTAAACGGCTTCGCGCTCCGGCAGCGGCGCATCCAGCGAGGCGATCTCGCCAAAATGTTGCGCGAGCTTTTCCCGTACCGGCAGCAGCGCCTGCTGGCTGTGCGGCGGGAGCGCGGCAAACAGCGCTTCATGGCAGGCCAGTTCAGTCTGCGCGGGCGTGAAGGTGTCGTCACCGAGCAGGCAACGGGCTGCTGCGCTAAACGCCTGTGGCGTGCGGGCGAAGAAACCGCAGGTGTCCATGGTGGCGCACAGCGGCTGGCAGCCTGCCAGCGAAATACGGCCGTGGGTTGGGCGTAGACCAAACAGGCCGCAATAGCTTGCCGGTGTGCGCACCGAACCGCCGGTGTCGGTGCCGAGCGCGATATCACACAGACTATGGGATACCGCCGAGGCCGAACCGGACGACGAGCCGCCAGGAATGCGCAGCGGCGCTGCGCCATTGCGCGGCGTACCGTAATGGATGTTATGGCCGCTCATCGAATAGGCCAGTTCGCTGGTATGGGTTTTACCGACAAACCTCGCCCCGCCGTCCAGCAGCATTTGCACGGCGGGCGCAGTGGTGGTTTTGATGCCCGAAGCGGCAAGCACGTGCGGGTTGCCGCCGCCCGTGGGATAGCCTGCGACATCAAACAGATCTTTTGCCGCAAAGGTCAGGCCGCTCAGCGGGCCGCTTTCCGCCTGCGGCACAGCGACGAAGGGATAAGGCATAAAAGCCCGTGGGTCCTGCATGTTACCTCCCCGATTTCAGGCGAATGCCTGCTGTGGTGTGATGTCGGTTGTCAGTTCGCGCCAGCGGTGGCAACTGACCACATGGCGTTCGGCGACCTGTTCCGTAACGGGTTGTTGCTGGTGACAGGCAGCCTGCGCGTGAGGGCAACGGGCGGCAAACGCGCAGCCCGGCGGCAGAGCGGCCAGATCCGGCGGCGAGCCGGGAATGCAGTGCAGCGCATCGCCCTTTTTCAGCCCCTCTTTCGGCCGGCTGCCGAGCAGTACGCGGGTGTAGGGATGGCGCGGCTGCGCGAGGATGTCGGCTATCGGTGCTTCTTCCACGATGCGCCCGGCGTACATCACCGCTACCCGATCGGCGATCTCCACCGCCGCGCCAATGTCGTGGGTGACGAAGATAATCGACAGATCGCGCAGTTTTTGCTGCTCGCGCAGCAGGATCAGGATCTGGATTTGCACGGTGGCATCCAGCGCAGTGGTCGGTTCATCGGCCAGCAGCAGTTCCGGGTTGCAGGAGAGCGCCAGCGCAATCATCGCCCGCTGGCGCATGCCGCCGGACATCTCATGCGGGTAGGCCTCAAGACGGCGCTCCGGACTGGGAATACGCACCTGGCGCAACGCCTCCAGCGCCCGCACTTTCGCATCATTGCGCGACAGCCCTTCGTGACGCCGCAAGCCTTCCACAATT
Source organism: Kosakonia sacchari (assembly GCA_900109485.1). Taxonomy (GTDB): domain Bacteria; phylum Pseudomonadota; class Gammaproteobacteria; order Enterobacterales; family Enterobacteriaceae; genus Kosakonia; species Kosakonia sacchari_B. The sequence goes on from FOAY01000008.1 coordinate 188,053, forward strand.
TGTTGGCCGATGGTGTAAACCGGGTCAAACGCCAGCAGCGGCTCCTGGAAAATCATCGCGCAGATTTTCCCACGGTAGTGGCGCAACTGGCGGCTGTTCATCGCCAGCACCGCTGCACCGCCAACATTCATCGTGCCGCTAAGCTGGCTGCTCTGCGGCGGATGCAGGCGCATCAAGGCCCGCAGGGTGACGCTTTTACCGGAGCCGGATTCACCAATCAGCGCCATCACTTCGCCTTTGCGGACATCAAACGAAACGCCGTTGACCGCATTGACGGTCTGCCCGTCGCGGCGAAATTCGACACGAAGATCGCGAATATGGACGAACGCTTCATGCGACATCGCTCACCTCCTGTAACGGAATATCCCGGTGCCAGGGCGAATCCGGCTGCGCCATCAGGCAGGCGCTTTGATGCGCCTCGCCGACCAGCGCCAGTTGCGGCTTCACCTGCGAACAGACCGCTTTGGCGTGCGGGCAGCGGGTATGAAAACGGCAGCCCGCAGGCGGTGAAATGGGGCTGGGCGGATCGCCGGAGAGCGGCGAAACCTCGGTGCGGTTATGCGGGTCCATCGACGGCATCGAGCTGAGTAACGCGCGGGTATAAGGGTGCGCGGAAGCGGTAAACAGCGCTTCCGATGGGCCAATTTCCACCACTTCGCCGAGGTACATCACCAGAATGCGATCCGACAGCCAGCGCACCACATGCAGATCGTGGCTGATAAACACATAGGTGAGATCGAGGGTGCGTTTTAATTCCTGCAACAGTTGCAGCACCTGCGCTTCCACGGATTTATCCAGCGCGGAAACCGCTTCGTCGAGGATCACCAGCCGGGGTTTCATTGCCAGCGCGCGGGCAATATTGACGCGCTGTCGCTGACCACCGGATAAAGCGTGCGGATAACGGTGCGCAAACCGCGCAGGCTCCAGCCCAACGTGCGCCAGCAGATAGCGGGCATATTCATTGGCCTCTTTGCGGCTGATGCCGTGTACCTGCTGGCCAAAGGCGATGCTCTCTTCCATCGTCATGCGCGGGTTCAGCGAGGCGTAACTGTCCTGAAACACCATCTGCACCTGGCGGCGATAGGCTTTCAGCGGCAAGCGCGATGAACCGACAGCCTCGCCATCAAACACCAGTTCGCCGCTGTCCTGCGTCAGCAGTTGCATCAGTAACCGGGCGGTGGTTGATTTTCCGCAGCCGGACTCCCCCACCACGCCGAGGGTTTCCCCCTTGTGCACTTCAAAGCTGACGTTATCCACCGCCTGCACCACGTCATGGCCTTTACGCGCGCCGAGGTGAAAATGCTTCAGCAGATTGCTTACCCGCAGCAGCGGCTGCGCCGGGCCGCCAATATCGACATTGATAAAAGGTTGCATGCTGTTACTCCTTGATCGCCATGGCGGCGCGCAGACGATCCGCCAGAACGTTAAACGAGATCGAGGTGATAAAAATCATCATCCCCGGCAGCGCCGCCACCCACGGCTGGGTATAAATGGCGGTGCGCAGCGTGTTGAGCATCAATCCCCATTCCGGCTCCGGCGGACGCACGCCAAGGCCGAGAAACGACAAGCCGGAAGCGAGGATCATGCAGACGGAAATCAGGCCGGTAGAGAAGACGAAAATCGGCCCCAGCACATTGCCCAGCACCTGCACGCGGATAATGGTGAACGCACTGGCGCCGGTGGCGCGGGCGGCATCGATATAATCCATATGCCGCACCTGCGCGGTGACGCTTTCGGCAATGCGCGCCACTTGCGGCACAAACACCAGCGTCAGCGAAAGCAGCGCATTGCCAATGCCTGCGCCCATCGCGCCGGAGAGCGCAATCGCCAGCAACACTGACGGAAAGGCGTAGAAAATATCTATGGTGCGCATGATCAGGGTGTTGGTTTTCCCGCCGGTATAACCGGCGATAATCCCGATGGTGCCGCCGATAAAAAAGGCGAATACCACCGGCACAATCCCCATAAACAACGACAGGCGCGTGCCGAGGATCAGGCGTGAGAGCATATCGCGCCCCAGCTCATCGGAACCGAGCGGGAAGCCTTCGGTGCCGATCGGTTTCAGGCGCAAAAACATTGAGGTCTGGTAAGGATCTTTGAGCATCAGCCACGGCCCGAACAGCGCCATCAGCAGCAACAGCAGAATAATGCTTCCTACGACCACGCCCGTGGGATCGCGCAGTAACCGCGCGCCCACGCCGCGCCAGTAGCCCTGCGTCGCCGCAATCGGCGCGGCGGCAACGTTGATTTTTGGCGTTACGCTATCCACCATCGTTAGCTCCTCTTAATGCGCGGATCGAGAGAGGTTTGCAGCACATCCACCAGCAGATTGAGCAGCACGAAGAACAGCGCCAGCACCCAGATCGTTCCCTGCAACAACGGCAAGTCGCGCTGGAAGATGGCGGTATTGAGCAGCAGCCCGGTGCCGGGCCATGAAAAGACCGTTTCGACCAGAATCGAGCCGCCCATCAGGTAGCCAACCTGCAAGCCCATCACCGCCAGCGCGGTCGGCGCAGCGTTTTTCACCACATGCAGAAAGATGCGCGATTCATTGAGGCCGCGGGCGCGCAGCCCGACGATAAACTCCTGGCTCAGGATATCCGCCACCTGCGAACGCACGGTGCGGGCGATAATGCCGGTGGGGATCACCGACAGCGTGACGGCGGGCAGCAGCATAAATTGCAGATGCGCCCAGTCCCACTGCCAGCCGGTTTCGCCAATTGGTCCGCCGCCGGTGGCGGGCAGTAGCGCGAACTTGACGCAGAACACAATCACCAGCAGCATGCCGAGCCAGTAGTGCGGCACGCTGACGCCGAAGACCGAGAGCAGCGAGGCAACGCGATCGATAATGCTGTTGCGAAAGTAGCCTGCGACAAAACCAAACAGGCTGCCGAGCACAAAGCCAATCAGCGTTGCCAGCAGCGCAAGGCGCAATGAGTACGTGACGGCGGTCATCACCTCGCTCATCACCGGACGCCCGGTGGCGATCGACATGCCCAGATCGCCATGCAGCGCCCGCCACAGCCAGTGCACAAACTGCACCGGCAGCGGCTTGTCAAAACCGTAGGCCTGCATCAGCGTCTGGCGCATCGCTTCGGAGGCATCCGGCGGCATCACCGACACCAGCGGATCGCCCGGCGCGATTTGCACCAGCAGAAAACAGATTACCGCTACCCCTAACATGGTCGGAATAGCCAGCAAAACGCGGTAGAAAAGTGTGCTGAACATGGCCCCTCCTCGGTTACTCTTTCTTGCTCACCAGACTTAAATCAATAAACCAGCTCTGCGGTTGCACCACGCCGGTCACGGCCGGAGAGATGGCGCGCGGGCCAACGTCATGCGCCACAAACAGGAACGGCACCTGATCCACCAGTGCGGCATGCAGCTCACCGGCGGCTTTATCCATCTCGGCCGGGGTGAAAGCGTGTTTGACGGCGGCCGCCAGTTTTTCGGTTTCCGGCGAGGTGAAGTAACCCCAGTTGGTGGCGGTAGGCGGGAAGGCTTTTGCAGTAGAGAAGCGGATCATGCCGAAGTACGGGTCGGTCACCGCCGCGCTGACGTTGATGGCGTTAACCCCCTGCGCGGACGGATCTTTCGCGCCTAAACGCCAGTTGGTGAACAGCATGTTCCACTCGTTGACCTTGATATCAACATTGAAATAGCAGCTTTTCAGGCTCTGCTGGATGTATTCATTCATCGGCAGCGGCTGCATCTGGCCGGAACCCGAGGCGGATGTCGCCACGGTAACGTGCAGCGGTTTGCTTTCGCTGTAGCCCGCTTCAGTCATTAACTTACGCGCGGTATCGGGATCGTATTTGATCTGGAATGTCGGCTTGCCGCGCCACGGGTTGCCCTCTTCATACACTCCGGTCGCTTCGGACATATAACCGCCGAGATAGCTTTTCAGCTCGGAACGGTTGAGGCAGAGGTTGGCCGCTTTGCGCACGCGAATGTCACGCCACGGCGAACCTTCCAGGAAAGAGAACTGCCACGGCCAGAGGTGCGGCTGAGTGTTGGCGTAGATTTTAAAACCCTGCGCTTTGATCTGATCGACCGCATCCGGCGCTGGCGCTTCAATCCAGTCCACCTGTTTCGACAGCAGCGCAGCGGTGCGGGCATTGGCCTCCGGTAGCGGGATCAGCACCACTTTATCGACGCGTGGAATGCGCTCTTTATTCCAGTAATCCGGGTTTTTATCGAGGATCAACTGCTGGCGCGGCACCAATTTTTCCAGCTTGAATGGCCCGCTGCCAACGGCCTGCGAGGCAAAGGTGGTCCACGCTTGTTTGCTGCGTGCGGCGGTATCGCCTGTCGAAGCCGGAACCGCGTCATAGATTTTCTGCCACGCTGTCGGCGAGACAATAAACAGGTTGGTGATGTTGTACGGCAGCAGCGCATCCGGCTCTGAGGTGGTGAGCACGACCGTGTGATCGTCAATTTTTTCAGCGCCGGTCAGCGTCGGCATACGCGATAAGGTGTTGCCGATTTGCCCCGGCGCATATTGCGGCGCGGCTTTATCCAGCACTTTACCCACGTTCCAGACAATGGCATCGGCATTCACTTCCGTGCCGTCGTGAAACTTCACACCAGGGCGCAGCGTGAAGATCCAGCGGCTCTGGTTTTGCGGATCAACATGCCATTCGGTTGCCAGCCCCGGCACCAGCCCGCTCGGTTTTTCACCTTGCGACAGATCCCACTCCACCAGCGCGTCATATAGCGGAATACCGGTAAAGCGATTGCCTTCAAAGCCCTGGTCGGGCTGGCCCAGCGTTAACGGGATATCCGCTGCGGTCATGGCGATACGCAATGTTGAGGCCTGCGCCTGCAATCCCCCAGCCAGCGCCAGTGCGCCAATCGCGGCCGCAATACGGTGTTTACGCCAAAAAGATTGATTAAGCATCACAGTGTCCCTGTTAAATAAATGAGATATTTAACAGGCAAGATACATACCAGCCGAATAAACAAGAATTTATCGCATTCAGACGCAGAAAATATCAGAAAGGGTTATTACTCAGGGTATTATGCGGTGTTACGGATAACAGCTTTATATAGTTCACGGCAGTAGGCGCACCCATTTCGGGAAAAATGTTGCAAAAATGCACCATTAAATCGGGAGAATAGTGGTTTCATAGCGATATTATTTTCCTGTGCGACTATTTATTAAATCTTTTCATGATCATGCATAAATCATAAGCAATCGCTTCAATACGGGTAACGCGTGCGGCGGCAAAAGAGGAAGGATCAGTCATTCACTTCCATAATAATGGAAACTCATTTCATAAGGGACGACTATGCCGCTAGCCGATTTTCATGTTTCGGATCCGCTGACCCTCGGTATTGAAGTGGAATTACAGGTGGTTAACCCACCGGGCTACGATTTAAGCCAGGACTCATCCCGGTTGATAGAGGCGATGAAAAGCCAGGTGACAGGTGGCGAAGTGAAGCACGATATCACCGAAAGTATGCTGGAGATCGCCACCGGCGTCTGCCGCGACATCCATCAGGCGGCGCACCAGTTTTCTGCCATGCAACAGATAATTTTGCAAACCGCGTCGGCGCATCACGTACAGATTTGCGGCGGCGGCACGCATCCGTTCCAGAAATGGCAGCGCCAGTTGGTGTGCGAGGATGAGCGCTATGCCCGCACGGTGGAGATGTTCGGTTATCTGATGCAGCAGGCGACCGTGTTTGGCCAGCATGTGCACATCGGCTGCGCGAATGGCGACGACGCCATCTATTTGCTGCATGGCCTTTCCCGCTTTGTCCCGCACTTTATTGCGCTTAGCGCCGCTTCGCCCTACAACCAGGGCACCGACACCCGCTACGCCTCGTCGCGCCTCAATCTTTTCTCCGCCTTTCCGGATAATGGTCCGATGCCGTGGGTGGCGAACTGGCAGGAGTTTACCGGTCTGTTTCGCCGTTTAAGCTACACCTCGATGATTGAGAGCATTAAAGATCTGCACTGGGATATTCGCCCCAGCCCCAATTTTGGCACGGTTGAGGTGCGGGTGATGGACACGCCGCTGACGCTGTCCCACGCCATTAATATTGCCGGGCTTATTCAGGCGGTGTCGCACTGGCTGCTGGCCGAGCGCCCCTTTAAGCATCAGCCGCAGGACTACCTGCTGTACAAGTTCAACCGCTTCCAGGCGTGCCGTTACGGCCTGGAAGGAATAATTACCGACGTTCACAGCGGCGAGCAGTACACCATTGCTGAAGATCTTACGCGTCTGCTGGAAAAAATCGCGCCGTGGGCCGACAAGCTCCATGCCGGTAGCGCGCTGGATGAGCTGGCGGCGCGAGTCAAACGCGGCAAAAATGAGGCGCAACTGATGCGCGACTTTGTGGCGGATGGTGGCTCATTAATTGGCCTGGTGCAGAAACATGCCGAAATTTGGGCAGCAGGCTAATCAGAATTTACTCAACCGATAATTTTAGCGCAGCTTAATGCTTTGCTGCGCTAAAATATATTTTCAGCGTTACTTACAAAGTAATAATCATAAAGTGGTAGAACCCCCTGTCGGAATTGATAAATATCAACAAGCCTCGCGTTATAAATAAAGAATGCCTCTTTCTCCCCGATAAGCCATATAAGTTAAAGCCAACCTGAGGCATCTGTATGAGATGGATTTATCGTTTATCAATGAAATTGAAATTATTGCTGGCACTTTTCCCTTTATTGTTTGCACTCATAGGGTTAGCGTCTAATGGCATCCTGAGCCGTCTTGAAACAGGTCAGCAAATGCGTACCATTATGAACTTAACATTGCTGGCAAAATATGCCGGAAGCGTTATTCATGAATTGCAAAAAGAACGGGGATTAAGCGCCGGATATTTAGGCAGTAAAGGCCAACAATTCTCCGCTGAATTAAACGATCAATATCCACACTCTTCCAAAGTCATTACGCAATTAACTGAAGCGCTTAAACAATTTCCCCTCCAGCAAGCGAATGGCGATATTCGTCACGCGCTGGAACAATTTCAGCAGCATCAGCAGGGAATCGACACGTTTCGTCAGCAAATTCGCGGGCAGAGCGTTACCGGCACCGAATCACTGGTGTGGTACAGCGCAATGATTAACGACCTGCTTAATGTCGTCGGCGGGATCAGCCAGTTGACCGATAACGGGGCGATCGTCAACCAACTGGCGGCCTATTACAGCATCCTGAATGCCAAAGAGCAGACCGGCGTCGAGCGCGCGCTGATGTCGAACGTCTTCTCCGCCGATCGCTTTACCGACGGCCAGTTTCGCCAGTTGAATGAAACGGTGGGCAAGCAACTGTCGTGGTTCGCGGCGGCGCAGGCCTTCAACACGCCAGCAGTAAATGAAAAACTGGCCGCACAGTTGCGGACGCCGCAAGCGACGCACGCCCTTGCACTGCGCCAGCAGGCGATTGACCATGCGGCAAGCGGCAATTTTGGCGTAGCACCCGCAGACTGGTTCAGTGCTCAGACGGCGCGGATTAATGCACTCAAAGCGGTGGAGGATTCAGCCTCCGATACGCTGCTCGCCACGGCGCAGTCGCTGGCAGACAACGCCTGGCGCGGGGTGATTATCTTTGCGCTGGTTAGCGTTGCGGCACTGGCGGTGGCGCTGTTCTTCGCCCTGCTGGTCGCCAGCAGCATTCACCGTCAGTTGCACCACTCGCTGGCAACTATCGAAGGGATGGATGGCGATCTGACCCAGCGCCTCGACGTGCCCGGCAGCGATGAGCTGTCGCTGCTTAATCGCGCTTATAACCAGGCCATTGAGAACATTCAGCATATTGTCAGCGAGATAAAACAGGGCGCCACCGTGCTACGCAGCGCCAGCGCGGACATTGCCGATGGCAATCAGGATCTGGCTTCGCGTACCGATGAGCAGGCTGCATCGCTGGTCGAAACGGCCGCCAGTATGGAGCAGATAGCCACGGCGGTGAATCTGACGGCGGATAACGCCATTGAAGCGAAAAGGCTGACCGAAGAGATGGAGCAGCAGGTGCAGGAAGCGAGCCGCGTGGCGGCAGAAGCCAGCAGCAGCATGCTCGCCATTCGCGGCTCCAGCGAGCAGATCTCCAGCATTGTCAGCTCCATCGACGATATCTCTTTCCAGACCAACCTGCTGGCGCTGAATGCGGCGGTAGAAGCGGCCCGCGCCGGGGAGCTGGGCAAAGGTTTTGCGGTGGTGGCTTCCGAGGTGCGTAATCTGTCGCAGCGCTGCGCCAGCGATGCCCGGCAGATCCGCGAGTTGATAAGCAAGAACATGGAGCAGATCGAGCAGGGCGTGATGCTGGTGCAGGCTTCCGACCGGGCTTTACAGTCGGCGAAAGCCAATACCGGGCAGATGCTGGCGTTTGTCAGCGATATCGCCCATGCGGCAGGCGAGCAGTCGCTCGGCGTCTCGCAGGTGCATGAAGCGCTGAACCAACTGGAGCAGGTGACCCAGCAAAACGCCGGGCTGGTGGCCAGCGCCGCCAGCGCCAGCCAGATGCTGGATCAACAATCACAAACCATGACGACGCTGGTCGATCGCTTCGTGGTGGCATGATCACCGTTCGGGGAACGTTGCGCTGCGGCGTGCTTTCCCCGACAATGCGTTTTTTCACCAATGATTAACGCTTATGAAACACCCGCTCGAATCGCTGGTTACGCTGGCAGGCATTCTGTTGATGGCCTTTGTCTCTGTCCTGCTGCTGCCCGCGCCATCGCTGGGCCTGCAACTGGCGCAAAGCCTGATGCAGCGCTTCCATTTGCTGGATTTGAACCAGCTTTATACTCTGCTCTACTGCCTGTGGTTTTTACTGCTTGGCTGCATTGAGTTTTTCGTACTGCGTTTTATCTGGCGGCGCTGGTTCGCCGTCTGAGGACGTTTGTTCCCTCTCCCTGCCCTCTCTGCGGCAGGGCATCGCGACGCTTTTCGCGCAGAATTCATTCCATAGTTGTTCTAATTATTTGAACGTTATCCGCAAATAGTTCAGCTTTTTCTTCGTATTCATCAGGCATATGATTTATCACATCAGGGCAACACAGCCCTCCCAAACAAAATAATGCAGGAATACGACCATGAAATTCATCAAAACTTTCGTTGCAGTTGCCGCACTGTCCGCACTCTCTTTCGGTTCTTTTGCCCAGAGCATCAGCGCCAGCGCATCGACGCTCTCCGCCGCTGAAGCCAAAATCGCTGCGCAGGCGGAAAAAGCCAACGCGTCTTACAAAATCACCAGCGCACGTGCTGACAACGGCGTGTATATGACTGCTGAACTGACGAAATAAATTACCCAGCCGGAATAACAAACAGGATAAGGCGAGCCATGAACCCGTTGCAGAAACTTTTTAGCGCTTTGTTCCCGCAGGCCGCAAATAGCGACACCGTGGAATTACCATTAACTTCAGGAGCCGTTATGTCAGACAATTTTCTTGCTTTAGCGAAACAGCGCAGAACCATTTATGCCCTTGGTAAAGATCTGCCGGTTGCCGAAGAGGTTGTTATCGAAACCATTAAAGAAGCCATTCGCCAGGCGCCTTCTGCGTTTAACTCGCAGAGTTCCCGTGCGTTGATTCTGTTAGGTAAAGAGCATACGAAGTTCTGGGAGCTAACCCGCGAGCAGTTGAGAAAAATTGTTCCGCAAGAGAGTTTCAAAGCGACATCCGACAAACTGGATGGTTTTGCCGCCGCTGCGGGTTCAGTGCTGTTCTTTGAAGATCAGGACGTGGTGAAAGGGTTGCAGGAGCAGTTCGCTGCCTACGCCGATAACTTCCCCGTCTGGTCAGAACACAGTACCGGTATTGCCCAGTACGCCGTCTGGCTGGCACTGGCCGAAAAAGGCATTGGCGCTAACCTGCAACACTACAACCCGCTGGTTGATGCTGACGTGCAGCGTAGCTGGAATATTCCGGCGAACTGGAAACTGCGCGGCCATATGAACTTCGGTTCCATCGTGGCTCCGGCGGGTGAAAAAGTCTTTATGGACGATGACAAACGTTTTGTCGTTGCCCGCTAAGTATTCCTGAAACCACCCCGGTAAAGGTGAAATCCCCCGCTCGTTGGCGACAATGCGCGGGGATTTCTTTTTGGGTCGCTTTACTGCGTTTGCGTATCAAATATCAGCGTTACCGCGCCTTTCCACGTTGAACCTGGCGCTTTCACCATGGTTTCCACCGCAGGCCTGAGCACGCGGAAATCAACATGCGAGCGCCGGTCAACAATAAATGCATCCGGAGAGTCGATAGCCAGCCCATTTGCCACGCTCGTCATGCGCATATTTTTCACGTCCACGCCGTTACTTTTGAAACCCGGCATTGTCATCATGACTTCTACCGGCACCGTATCACTGTTCTGAGTGTTCTTCAGGCCGCAGTTCTGGTTACCGCCATCATGCTCGCACTGCATTGCCACGGTAAACTTCGTCGATGAAAAGAGTGAAAAAGGCACCTCTTTACTTAATGACTGCGGTATCTGGCCACCGTTAATCCACTGCTCCCAGCCGCCCTGTGCGCCGAGTATGACATTTTCACTGCTGCCGCCTGTCGGGAATTTAAGATTGAACTCGTGCTTCACCGTGGCTTTTAACACAATGCGGATTTCATCGTCCGATGTGCTTTGCGCATTGAAATCAATATCGCCGTTTGCACCGACGTGATAGACCAGTTCACCTTCATAATTCCCGCCATAGACGTCTAACGGGTTGGGCGTTATCAGGGTATAACCCAGACTAAAATTAGTGATACGAACGTCGCCCTGAAATGTTCCATTTTGGTCCTGAAGTTTTCTGTAACAGGTGACTTTCCTTTCCGGGATCCCCCAGCCAAACGAGTAACTCGAACCACTGGCAGTACCGACACCGGTGCGGCCAGAACAACCACCAGACGGAGAGGTACCGGTTGAGTTCATGGCAAGGTAAAGACTGCCGCTGTTCGCATTAACCCGATTAAAGGTCATACCAAAAAAGGCAATTCGGAATACAACGGTGATGGTATTCCCCGTTGCAGGATCGGCCAGAGTTAACGTGTGCGGCGTGCCATCAACAGTAATTGAAGTATGGTTCTGTTCGAGATCGGCAGAGGATGTATCAAGATATTTTTCAGCTTCCAGGCCAGGAATAATAATACTGAATTCCTCATTGGCACAATACGCTGAATAAGAAACACAAAACCCGGAAACTGGCGTGGTATTGGTAAATTTATTTTTATGCGGCTGACTGATATTTGCAGCAAAATCCGTGGTGATATCGATCGCGGCGGCCTGCAACAAGAAAGAGAGTGGCAATAATAAGAGGATAATAGCCCATTGCAGAAACTTTATAGTTTCGCAGTTTCGCAGTTTCGCAGTTTCGCAGTTTCGCAGTTTCGCAGTTTCGCAGTTTCGCAGTTTCGCAGTTTCGCAGTTTCGCAGT
>FOAY01000008.1:199434-218822 GCA_900109485.1 Kosakonia sacchari
AGTTTCGCAGTTTCGCAGTTTCGCAGTTTCGCAGTTTCGCAGTTTCGCAGTTTCGCAGTTTCGCAGTTTCGCAGTTTCGCAGTTTCGCAGTCATTATACTGATATATTTTATATGGTCAATTGCAATATAACTATCGGAACACAATGCTTTATTATTAACGAATTCACTCATGCATTTTCCTTGTCGTAGTATTGTTATTACGTCCTTTTATTTCGGCGTGGTGAACTACCACGCCGAAATAAAAATAAACTACGGGCTGACGCATTAACGCCGGGGAATATTCACTGCGTCTGGGTATCAAAGATCAGCGTTACCAAACCCTTCCATGTTGAGCCTGGCGCTTTGACCATTGTTTCCACCGCTGGCCTGAGCACGCGAAAATCAATGTGCGAACGCCGATCGGCAATAAACCTCCCTGGGGGATCGATCACCAACCCATTAGCAGCAGTGGTAATGCGGAAGTTATTCACATCTGTTCCACTGCTTTTAAACCCTGGCAAAGTCAACGCCACTTCCAGAGGCATAACCTCATGGGTTTGCGTATTCTCTAACCCACAATTCTGATTACCGCCATCTAACCCGCATTGCATCTTCACCACAAAAGGTGTGGATGAGGTCAACAAGAAAGGGACTGCTTTTTGTAATGATTCAGGAACGCGCCCGCCGTTGATCCACTGGCTCCAGCCATCCTGGGCATCAAGCCGGACATCAAGATTATTTTTCCCGTCCGGAAAGAAAATATTAAAAGCGTGCTTCACGGTGGCGGTGATGTGGACCCTAATCTCAGAATCCGAAGTCGTTTGTGCATGGAAACCAATATCTTCTCCATTATCTCCCAGTGAATAAACCACCTCGCCTTCGTAGGTTCCGCCATAAATATTTAACGGGTCTGGCGTAACGAGTGAATATCCCAGACTAAAATTATTAATATCTGCCGTCGCGACAAACGGAATACCACTCGCCGCATGCTTTATTTCCCCGTAACAATTGACCTTCCTGGCGGGGACTCCCCACCCCCATTTACTGGTCGCTCCTGAAATGCTGCCCATATTACCAGCAGTACATCCCCCTTCAGGACGGTTACTTGTACCATCCAGGCCAAGATTAGAACCCGTTACCACGCTGGTGATGTTGTAATACATGGATACAAACGTAATACGAAAATCAGCGGTGATAGTCCGCCCGGTATTTTTTTCGGTCAATGTTATTGTTCTAAAACTACCATCAACGGTAACGGAAGGGTGATCATTCATATAATCGCTGGACATCTGGTCAAGATGTTTTGGACCAGCAGATAACCCAGGAATAAGAATACTAAATAAACCATTGGCGCAGACATTGTGAAATTCAGCACAAAAACCACTTATCGGCGTGGTATTGGTAAACTGATTTTTCTGCGGCTGGCTGATATCAGCCGAAAATTCGGCGGTGATATTTACCGATGCAGCGTGAACCACGAATGTAAATAATAAACAGCAAAGCGCAATACTCTTCATCCCAATTAATCGGCATAAAAAGATGCCCATGCGATAAAGCAGATTTTTTTTATCGTTTTGAAGGCGACCATCATTTTCACCCTGTTTATTAACCGCATTCCGTTTCATGTTTTTGCTTTTCCTGTCTCATCGCTGGATTTTATTTCTGTCTGCGCCGCTTGCGTCATACCATCGCACACCAGATTGCCAACAAACCACACATCGTCCTGAGTGCTATGCGGTACATTCGGATCGAGCTTAATTTCGCAGGATGCGCCGGAACGCTGTTCAATATTCAGCACCGGAATATTTTTTTGCATTTCGAGGGTGAATAAACCGTCGGACTCACTCATCGTTCTGCTGGCATGGTTGACGACATTCGCGCCGCCGAGCGCTTCACCTTTGCTGTTGACGAGGCGGCCCATGACCGTGACCGTTTTCATCACCCGAACGTTATACGCATTCACGCCGCCGCGAATGTGCTGGTAAGAGAGGTATTCCGGCTCAATCTTCAGCGCCGGCGCATCCGTACCGGCAAAATCGAGCTGAATGGTGCCCGGCTTCCAGGCGTCAACCGGAATAAAATTGCGCCCGGCCGACAGCGTTTTTTGCCCGCCGGGATAGAACGCCAGCAACTGCGCGTTTTGATCGTCCGAATCCACATTAACAATCACTCCACCGCCCTGGTTGTAAGAAGGCAGTTTGGACATCGCCACCTCGCCCTTACCAAAGGCAATCAGGCTGCCGGTATTAATACCGCCGGAAAGGCGGCTATCCTGCGTGGAGCTTTGTCCCCAGAAGCTGCCCTGCGCCAGCGCCGTATCAAACTGGTTGGAGGCACTGACGCCTACGCCATGACGATCGCCCGTCAGCGTAGCCAGCGTCGAGCGAATCGGACTGTTTTCTCCCCACTGCTGATTGACCGACGCCGAGGTATAGAAATCGCGTTCTCCTTGCGAATCAGTACGGCTACCGAGGCTGATATTGCCGCTGCGGCTCTCGCTGCCCAGTGAGAAGCTGGCGCTCAAGCTAACGCCCCGATTACGCAGGCTACTGCCATCGCCATAGGGTCTGTCGAACCCGGCAACGCGCCAGTTAACCGCCGTTTTACCGATCATCGTTTGGGTGTTAAAGCCAATATCGACGCCAACGCCACTGTTGCGGCTGCTGTGGCTGAGACGCCCGGTGATGCTATTAATGCCACTAAAACGCCACGTGCTGGAAAACGAAGTGGTGTTTTGTTGTGAAGGACGGCTGTCATATTGATACAGCTCATCGTCCTGGCGATACCAGCTACGGCTGTGGCTTAACGCAACGTTACCCTGTTTGTGGGTCCAGATGGCCTGCGTGTCAAAACCATATCCGGTTACGTTGCTGCGCCACAAATTGCCATAAAGTTGCAGTGCATCGGCCAGTTGCCAGTCAATGGAACCGCCTGCCTGGCGCTCATCGCCGGTTTTCTGTACTGCCATTCCCAGCGTCAGGCGCGGGTAAAGCAGGTAGTTGAGGCTGGCGCCCGCCGCCGGATCGCCATTTTGTGAATCCGGATCGCTGTTCCACAACGTTCGCTGCTGGCCGAAAAAGAGGTTATAGCGCAGGCGCTGGTCGGGGTTGCGCCATGAATAGGGTTTATTGATGGTCTCTGTGGTACGGCTGGTTTCTTTACCGTCTTCCAGCACCCGGATTTCAACTTCATAGATGCCCATCGGTAATGAAGTGGTATCCAGCACCTGCAAGCCTGGTACTACCGGTTGGGAGTTGATCAGAGAACCGTTGCGATAAATCTCCGCCACGCCTTCCCGGTTTGCCGTGACATAGACCGGGTAGAGCGAAGGTGTGCCGCCCTCTTTCATTCGCGTATCGCTACTACCGACCATCACTCCCGCAAGGGTGCTGATCCCGCCGCCGGGCAGATAAGGCTGGCGTAATAGCCCCTGGCTGTCGGGCATAAACAGGCCCGCGCGAAGAAAATTTTGCTCATATTCACGCTGGGCATACAACGAGGTAATGGCGTGGCGCGACAGCATATCCTGCCCTTGCGCGCGGCTTTGATCCTGCTGAAACTGGCTGCTCAACGACCAGTTGCCTATCGCAGCATCCAGCCCGCCGTTCCAGCTCAGTGTCGACTGCTCTTCACTGCCGCTGGCATTAAACTGGTTATTCAAAATGATGCCGGAGTCGCCGCCTTCTGGCAGGCTGTACCAGAGATCATTGCCAGCCATTGCTGCAGGTGTCAGCAAGGCAAGACTTGCATCACTTAAACTGTATTCCACCGCCATCAGCCCATCCGGGCAGTCGCGGGTACACTCTCCCAGCGGAACCAGCGTTGCAAACGCCTGTAACCATCGCTGGCGATCTTCTTCTGTATATTCGCTGTCGCTGACATCGGTAAACTGAACAATGCGGGTCTGATTATCTTCCGTCAGCACTATCATCGCATCACCCAGTTTTTTACCATTTAGCGTCACTTTGGCGGACAACGGGGAATTGAAGAAATGCGCTTTGAAATCTTCAGGCATAAGTGCAGTCTGGCTCATTAAAGACTCTGTACGAGCATTGGCTGCACCGCTCCCGACACAGAGCAACAGCGAACCCATAATAAGGCGAAAGTGAGACATAGTTTTTTCACAATAAGAAGCAGCGATACAGCAGAAGAAAGGAGGAGAGTAAGACTCTCCTCAATGCAATGACTTTACGTCGATAGCGAAAATTAAGGGTTCGGTGTTCCGTCGGTATCGAAGATCATCGTGACGGCGCCAATATAGTTCCCGCCAGCCGGGCGTGAGGACAACGTGCCCTGCTGACTCACTTCGACAGTTGCCGTTTTTTCCGTTGCCGCTTCAGAATCGTTGTAAAGCTCAACGGCAGTGGTGGAATTCGTGGTTAATGTTTTACCGGCAATTCTGACATCCAGATTAATGGCATCTGTGCCATTCGCTGTCGTCAGTACCGGCGTGCTGCTTAAATAAGCTTTAATATTGCCGCCGGTATTTTTCATTTGCAGCTGCTGTGAGAAAGGATTAAGCGACAGGCCGCCTTCATTCCAGCTCATTTTCTGCGTTTGTGTATCCCAGCCATTTACCGGCGTGATATAGAAATCATTATCCGGAATCGTGGCTTCAACGTTAAAATCAATTGTTGGTGAAGCGGCGCTGGCACCAAATGTTGCCGCCAGCAGAGCGGCGAGTGCTAGTTTATTTGTCGATTTCATCTTTATCTCCATTAAATAATGTCATTAGCGACGTAGTTACGAGGAGCTCCCCGTTGAAAGATTTTTTTTCTGACTCCCTTCAGTCAGACTGTAGAGCCAGACTTTATTTTCCTCAGCCGTCCGTTCAAGTTTGCTGCCCGGACGTAGCTGGACATTAACAGGTGAACCGCAGTTTTTTAGACTCCTGTCACAGCTCTTAATACCGCTGATGACAACCGAGGCATTGCCATTATTAGAAACAGAAAGTTTGTTATTACTGCTCGCCACCAGAGTATTAAATTTTGTCGTTTCCGGCTGAACAGTAACTATCGTGCCAAAGCCCGTTAAGACGGTGACACCGGCATTGATTTGGTCCTGATAGGCTTGCATATCTTTATTATCGAGACCGAATCCCTCCGTTTGGCTTGGCACCACCGGAATATAACGTACCCGGTAATACCTTTCTTTATCGCGCGAGCCGGTAAACACCAGCCGATTTGTTTGCATACCGTTGGCCGGAATAATCAAACGCGGCGGTGATGAAATGATACCGGTGCCTTTCCCGCTGATCAGCGCATTTTCATCAAGAGGATGTTCAGTGGCTGTACCGCTGTTTTTATCATAAATAATTTCGCTGACGCTGACCCGGACAAATGCGGTTGCATCGCCAGTATTATATATCCGTTTTGCCAGCGTATTTTTCTGCGCAGAAATATATTCATTTAACGCACCAACATTAATAGCTGGCCCCGCCAGGCTGGTATTCACTAGTCCAACGTAAAGCATGGCAAATAAAGCCACACTACCGCTCATGGAAGAAATTCGCATTGGTGTCATCCCGGGAATAATCAATTACACAAAATAGAGGGTGCTTATTACTTATTAAAGTTTAATTTACCGATATCCGATAGTCACATAAAAAAGACTTAAAAAAACTTAATTAAGAGCTTAAGCATTTATTTTCAGGAAGATAAAAAACCATTGGTATAAATATGCCGAGAATGGAAAATAAGACTAAAACAAAATCCACCAACCCCTAAAGTAAATAATCTTAAATCATTTTCAGCGGCGCCTGCCGGGGATTAATTGAAATATGATAATTCTTAACACAAGAGTCCTTTAAATATAATCACCAGAGCATGATAAATTTCTACGTTATTAACGCAAACCGTTACTTGAGAATTTCAGAAGGGAACCAGGATAATTCATATTTTTATTCTGTCGGCGCGGTTGCGGATTAAGAGCGCGCTATTTCAGCGTGCGTGATAGCCACAACTGATTACCGCGTAAAGCGGATACCTGTTTTTGCTGGTGCTATAAACGAAAAACCCCGACGGCTGGAGAACAGCGTCGGGGTTCATTTCACAGCGGCTGGCATTAAGCCAGAACGGAATTACTGCTGGCTTTCGCGTTCAGCAATAAAACCCAGCGCTTTGTTGATTCGCGCAATGCTGCGGGCCTGGCCAATCGCATGAACGGTAACGTCCAGTGCCGGAGACTGACCCGCACCGGTAACGGCAACGCGCAACGGCATACCCACTTTGCCCATCCCGACTTCCAGCTCATCAGCCGTTGCCTGAATAGCATGGTGCACATTTTCCGCGCTCCAGTCGGTAATTGCTGCGAGTTTATCGCGCACCACTTCCAGCGGCTGGCGAGCCACCGGACGCAGGTGTTTTTTCGCCGCGTCAGCGTCAAACTCGTCAAACTCTTCATAGAAATAACGGCAGCTTGCGGCCATCTCTTTCAGCGTTTTGCAACGTTCGCCAAGCAGTTTCACCAGCTCGAATAACTGCGGTCCGGTACGCGTGTCGATTTTTTCCTGCTCGATATGCCATTGCAGGTGCGTCGCCACATACTGCGGATCCAGCGTATTAATGTAGTGGTGGTTCAGCCACAGCAGTTTATCGGTATTGAAAGCACTTGCTGATTTGCTCACCGCGCCAAGCGAGAAGAGTTTGATCATCTCTTCACGGGTGAAGATCTCCTGATCGCCACTCGACCACCCCAGACGCACCAGATAGTTCAGCAGCGCTTCCGGCAGATAACCGTCATCACGGTATTGCATCACGCTGACCGCGCCGTGGCGTTTAGAGAGTTTTTTGCCGTCGTCGCCGTTGATCATGGAAACGTGCGCGTAGACCGGAACCGGCGCATTCAGCGCTTTCAGAATGTTGATCTGGCGCGGCGTGTTGTTGATATGGTCTTCACCACGAATGACGTGTGTGATTTCCATATCCCAGTCATCAACCACAACGCAGAAGTTATAGGTTGGGGAACCATCAGTACGGCGAATGATCAGATCGTCAAGTTCGAGGTTGCTGAACTCGATCGGGCCACGGATCTGATCGTCAAACACCACGGAGCCATCCTGCGGGTTGGCGAAGCGCACGACACAAGGTTCGTCAGCGGCATGATGCGTATGATCGTGGCGGCAACGGCCGTCATAGCGCGGTTTTTCACCGTTCGCCATCTGCGTTTCGCGCAGTTGCTCCAGACGCTCTTTCGAGCAGTAGCATTTATATGCAGTGCCCGCTTCGAGCATTTCATCGATCACCGCGTTGTAGCGATCAAAGCGTTTGGTCTGGAAATACGGGCCTTCATCCCATTCAAGGTTCAGCCAGTTCATGCCATCCATGATGGCTTCGATTGCTTCCGGCGTGGAGCGCTCAAGATCGGTGTCTTCAATACGCAGCACAAACTCACCGCCGTGGTTACGGGCAAACAGCCAGGAGTAGAGAGCAGTACGCGCGCCGCCAACGTGCAGATAGCCAGTGGGGCTTGGCGCGAAGCGAGTTTTGATTTTCATGAATTGGCCTTACGTTTATTAAAGATGCCGACCGTCGGCAATAGCTTAAAAAAGAGTGGGCGATATTCTATCACTGTGGGCTGATTCCTCAATGTTGTTGCCTCATTGAGCGGTGTATCGCGCTCTTTTGTTTAGAAATCATGCTCTCGCGACGTATTACGCAGCGGTTTGTTTAATTTTACGACGAACGAACAATTTATTTAGAAAATGCGTTGACTCATTTTCAACTCTCCCTATAATGCGACTCCACACAGCGGGGGTGATTAGCTCAGCTGGGAGAGCACCTCCCTTACAAGGAGGGGGTCGGCGGTTCGATCCCGTCATCACCCACCACTTTCTCGCCAGCGAATTCTTATCAGTGAAGTACCGAAGTGGGTGATTAGCTCAGCTGGGAGAGCACCTCCCTTACAAGGAGGGGGTCGGCGGTTCGATCCCGTCATCACCCACCACTTCGGGTCGTTAGCTCAGTTGGTAGAGCAGTTGACTTTTAATCAATTGGTCGCAGGTTCGAATCCTGCACGACCCACCAATGTAAAAAAGCGCCCTAAAGGCGCTTTTTTGCTTTCTGCGATTAGAGAAGATTCGACAAAATTGTCGGGAACAATTTTGAACAACGCGCAGCGTTGGCCCGAAGGGCGAGTCTCAGGATGAGACGAGTATACCTGCGGCAGGTTCGGGTCGAACGCAGTGAGACAACGGAGCCGCTTGCGGCGACGGCCCGAAGGGCGAGCGAAGCGAGTCATCCTGCACGACCCACCAATGTAAAAATGGCGCTGGCGGCGCTTTTTTGCTTTCTGCGGTTCCCAAAGATTCACACTTTTACCCAATGGCGGCGAATGCCTTTTCCAGCCTGCAAAACTGCAAACCCTAAAATTTCCTTTAAAGCAGCAGTAAAAACTCACCTGACAGCAATCAAAAAACATGAAAACTGTTTTCTTTTCAACAAGTAAACCTGATAACCTTTATTCATAATTTATCCTTAATGTCCGGATACGATGCTTACTTTGCGAACAACAGTGAACGCAGTTCAAGTCGTCACTGATTACGCCGATAACCCTATTTTAAGGCGAAAAGGAGAGCTCAATGTCCACCATTACAACATCAACTCCATCGATACAAAGTAGTAGCACGAGTAGTAGCAAGGGTAGTAGCGCAGGCAGTTCGTCGACCAGTAATGATATATCTTCGCAAATCAGCCGTATTACTCAGCAGATTGCTAAGCTGACGGACGAATTGAAAAATATTTCCAGCGGAAGCGGCACGACAGAACAGAAAAAAAAGCAACAAGAGTTGATTCAGCAGCAGATCCAACAATTGCAGGCACAGCTAGCTCAGCTTCAGCGCAAACAAGCGCAGGAAGCTGAACAGAAGCAAGCTCAGCAGCAGAGCAAAGCGGAAGGTGTGAATAACCCTTCTGACGAGCATTCGATCGATATTTACGTCTGAGTAAATAGCGGATCGTCCTCACGGGCCCGGTTTAAACACCGGGCCTGTTCTTTTACTACTTCCCACAAAGCCTGCGCTGCCCCCGACAACGAACGGTTCTTCCGTCGCACCAGCATAATTTTTCGCTGCATCCCCGGCACCAGCCTTTTCACCGCAAGCTGGCTTCCTTGCGGCAATGGCAATGCCAGCGCTGGTAAGATGCTGATACCAATCCCCGCTTCCACCATCGGAAACAGCGTCGCCGGATGACCAATCTCCTGAACAATCGCGGTTTGTAGGGAAAAATGCTGTAACGCCGCATCGATTAACGGCCGGCTACCTGAAGCATAATCCTGTACCACCAGACGTGCGCCATCAAGCGCGGACCAGGGAACAGCCGCAAGCTGCGCCCATGGATGATCGTTGCGGCAGAGCAGAAAGAAGGGTTCTTCCAGGATCTCTTCACTCTGAAAATCGCTCACCGGACCGGGATCGATCACAATGCCAAAATCCACTTCCCCCTGACGAATGCTCTCCAGTACCCACTGTTGCGGCCTGTCATGCAGCACAAAATCGATCTCCGGATAGCGCTGATTACTGCTGGCGATACATTGCGGGATCAGGTGCGCGGAAATGGTCTGGCTGGCGGCCACGCGTACGGTCCCGATCAATTGCTGGCCGACACGCCCGGCTTCGCGCAGCGTGCTGCTAAGCTCATCTAATAAACGTTCCAGTCGCAAAGCCAGTTGCTGGCCCGCTTCGGTCAGCACCACTTCACGGGTGGTGCGATCGAGAAGACGCACGCCGGTTTGCAACTCCAGTTCTTTCACACTGTGGCTGACGGCAGACTGGCTCAGGCCAATGATGTCCCCTGCCCGACTAAAACTTTTGGCCTGCGCGACGGTGACAAAAACGCGTAGCTGACGTAACGAGTAATTCATCTGTTTAATTCATGAATGGATGCAATAAATCAATTTTATTTCTCAAAGGAGAAAAAGCACAATAGCGGCATCGACTTTCAGGAGTGCACATGAAACTTTTTCGAATCCTTGACCCTTTTACCCTCACGCTGGTGTGTACCGTTCTGCTGGCCTCTTTCTTCCCCGCGCGCGGCGGTTTTGTCCCTTTCTTTGAAGGGCTAACCACCGCTGCCATTGCGCTGCTGTTTTTTATGCATGGCGCGAAACTTTCACGCGAAGCGATCATTGCGGGCGGTAGCCACTGGCGTTTGCATCTGTGGGTGATGTGCAGCACCTTTGTGCTTTTCCCGGCGCTCGGCGTACTGTTTGTCTGGTGGTCGCCGGTGAATGTCAGCCAGGAACTGTATACCGGCTTCCTCTATCTGTGCATTTTGCCTGCCACAGTGCAGTCGGCGATTGCCTTTACCTCACTGGCGGGCGGTAACGTTGCTGCTGCCGTGTGTTCTGCATCGGCCTCCAGCCTGCTGGGGATCTTCCTCTCGCCGTTGCTGGTCGGCTTGCTGATGAATCTGCACGGCGCCGGAGGCAGCCTCGAACAAGTAGGCAAGATCATGCTGCAATTACTGTTGCCGTTTGTGCTGGGTCACCTGTCGCGTCCGTGGACCGGCGCGTTTGTGGCGAAACATAAAAAATGGATTTCAAAAACCGACCAGACGTCGATTCTGCTGGTGGTTTACTCCGCGTTCAGCGAAGCAGTGGTGAACGGGATCTGGCATAAAGTGGGCGTTGGTTCTCTGCTGTTTATCGTGGCCGCAAGCCTCGTACTGTTGGCGATTGTCATCACGGTGAACATCGTGGTGGCGCGGAAGTGCGGCTTTAACAAAGCGGATGAAATTACCATTGTGTTCTGCGGTTCGAAGAAGAGTCTCGCCAATGGTATCCCGATGGCGAACATTCTCTTCCCGACTTCAGTGATTGGCATGATGGTGCTGCCGCTGATGATCTTCCACCAGATCCAGCTGATGGTTTGCGCCGTGCTGGCCCGCCGCTACAAACGTCAGGCGGAGCAGCAGCAGGCGCAGGAAGCGGCAAAAGCCTAGCCGCGCTTCAGGGGCTGCACCAGATGGCTCAGCCCCTCGGTTTTGATAAGCAGAGTAATCTGCATCAACTCCCCCAGCCGCCCGGCAGGGAACTCATCTTTCCGGGCGAACCACAGCAAATACTCTTCCGGCAAATCAATCAGCCGTCGCCCCTGGTATTTACCAAAGGGCATCACGGTGTTGGCGATATCGACGAGCTGTTCTTTTTCCATTTATTCCCCCAGCAGCCGGATCATCTCCGCTTCATCAATCACAGCGATCCCCAGTTCCTGCGCTTTTGCCAGTTTTGAACCTGCCGCTTCCCCGGCGATCACCAGATCGGTTTTTTTCGACACGCTACCAGCCACTTTGGCACCCAGCGCCGTCAGACGTGCTTTGGCTTCATCGCGCGAGAGCTGGCTAAGGCTACCGGTCAGCACCACCGTTTTACCGGCAAACGGGCTGTCGATCTCTTCAGCATTGACCACTAATGGCGCAGGCCAGTGAATACCCACTTCGCCCACCAATTGCGCGATCACCTCACGGTTACTCTCTTCATTGAAGAAGTTGCTCACGTGCTTCGCGACCACAACGCCGACATCGGGTACTTTTTGTAGCTCATCCACCGATGCCGCCATCAGCGCATCCAGCGTACCAAAATACGCCGCCAGCCCTGCTGCCGTGGCCTCGCCTACTTCGCGGATCCCCAGCGCATAAAGGAACCGGGCAAACGTCGTCTCTTTGGCGTTTTCCAGCGCAGTAATGATGTTTTGCGCCGATTTTGGCCCCATGCGATCCAGACCGGTCAGCTTGCCCGCCGTCAGACGGAACAGATCAGCGGGTGTCTGGACATACTCTTTCTCTACCAGCTGGTCGATGATTTTATCGCCCATGCCGTCCACGTCCATCGCGCGGCGGGAGACAAAATGTTTAAGTGCTTCTTTGCGCTGTGCGCCGCAAATTAAGCCGCCGGTACAGCGGGCGACGGCTTCGCCTTCAACACGCTCCACATCGGAGCCACAAACCGGGCAATGTTGCGGGAAAATCACTTCGCGCGTCTCCTCCGGGCGCTCGGCGAGCACCACGTTGACCACCTGCGGGATCACGTCACCGGCGCGGCGAATCACCACTTTATCGCCAATACGCAACCCCAACCGATCGATTTCATCAGCATTGTGCAGCGTGGCATTACTCACCAGCACGCCAGCAACGTGTACTGGCTCCAGCCGGGCAACTGGCGTGATGGCCCCGGTGCGGCCGACCTGAAATTCGACGTCGCGAACGAAGGTCATCTGCTCCTGCGCCGGGAATTTGAACGCTACCGCCCAGCGCGGTGCGCGCGCGACAAAACCCAGTTGCTCCTGCAATTCCAGCGAATCAACTTTAATCACCACGCCGTCAATGTCGAAGCCCAGCGTCGGACGATCGTTTTCCACCTGATGGTAGAACGCCAGCACCGCTTCCGGCGAATCACAAAGACGTATGCGCTCACTCACCGGCAAACCCCAGGCCTTGAACTGCTGCAAGCGCCCCATGTGGCTGCGCGGTAGCTCGCCGCCTTCGAGGATGCCGACACCATAACAGAAGAAAGTGAGCGGGCGTTTCGCCGTAATACGCGGATCGAGCTGGCGTAACGACCCCGCCGCTGCGTTGCGCGGGTTGGCGAACACTTTCGCACCGGTACGACGCGCCTCTTCGTTGATCTTTTCAAAACCCGACTGCGGTAAAAAGACTTCGCCGCGCACTTCAAGGCGGGCGGGAATATTGTCGCCATGCAGTTTCAGTGGGATCGCGCGGATAGTGCGCACGTTGCTGGTAATGTCTTCACCGGTTGTTCCGTCGCCACGCGTTGCCGCGCGGATCAGCACGCCATTCTCATAGAGAATACTCACCGCCAGACCATCAAGTTTTAACTCGCAGCAGTAGGTCAGCGCATCGGTGCTTTTCAGCCGATCCTGTACGCGTTTGTTAAAGGCGAGGAAGCTCTCCTCGTCGAAGACGTTATCCAGTGACAGCATTGGCACTTCGTGTCGAACCTGGCTAAAGGCGGTCAGCGGCGCCGCGCCTACGCGCTGAGTGGGCGAATCGGGCGTAATCAGCTCCGGGTGTTGCGCTTCAAGCTCGCGCAATTCACGCATCAGGCGATCGTACTCGGCGTCCGGAACTTCCGGCGCGTCCATAACGTGGTACAGATATTCATGATGGCGAAGCGTCGTTCGCAGCTCTGTTAGTTGTTGTTCAATCGATTCCATGTCGCACCATCAATGATAAAAAACCCCCGACAGGCGGGGGTTCTGGAGTGGGATATTCGTGGTCAATCCATTACGCGTTGGCGTCTTTAACCTCGCGAATACGATCCTGGTATTCACGCAATTTCTGCGGCGTCATCATCCGGCGTTGATCGTCAAGCACCACACCGCCCACTTCGTCGGCAATATGTTGCGCGGACTGCAGCATCAGTTTGAAGTTTTGCAGTTCGTCACCGTAGGACGGCACCTGCATAAAGATCGTGACGCCAGGCGTGGTCAACTCTCCCATCGTTTCAACATCAAACGTTCCCGGGTTAACCATGTTGGCCAGGCTGAAGAGCGCCGGGCCGCTGCCGTCCGGGCTGAGATGACGATGGAAGATACTCATATCGCCAAATTTAAACCCGGCCTGCAAAATACTGTTCAGCAGCACTTCGCCGTTGAGCGTGCTGCCATGGTGTGCCGCGACGTTCATGATAATGACGGTTTCTTTGCGCTGCGGTTTTTCCTGCGGCGTTTCGATAACCGGTTCCGGCTCTGGCTGCGGCGCAGGTTCATGAACCTGCGGCTGTGGCTGATGATGAGGTTGCTGCGGCGCTTGATACTGCGGTGCTACTGGCTGCGCGGTTGGGCGAACAGGCTGTTGCTCAAACGCCGGTGCCTGCGCTTGCGGACGCTCTGGCTGATGCTGCTGCGGCTGATTCCTGGATTGCGGCGCCTGGTGCGGTGGCTCTTCGGGTTGAACCGGTGCAGACGGGCGCGGCTGCGCCGACGCGTAAGGCGGCTGATATTGATGTTGCGGAGACTGACGCGGCGCATCCTGCTCGTTACCCGATCTCGGCGCGTGATTCACTTTGTGAACGCGAACTTCACCCACGCCTTCGTCGTCATCGACATCCTCGTCATCCAACTCGTCGTCACGTCGCGACTTCATGCGTTTTAATGGGCGATCGCGGAACATTGATGAACGTTCTTTACGGCTGGTCCAGAAACCGTGAACCAGTAAAGCGATTATGGCGATCGCGCCAACAATGATTAATATCAGACGCAAATCCTGCATCATTATATTCTCTGTTGTTCTAACACCTTGCCACCACGGCAAACATTTACTCACTAAGAGTATTTGCCGATTACGTCAAGTGCAAGTGTGCTCGTGGGTTTCACCGCATAAAGATGAACTAAATTGTGCTTTTTGCTGTTTTTTCGAACATTTCTGAACAGGTTTCGCCGCCCGGATGAATATTATAAGCTGCCGTTCGCGGATCATCAGAAAAGGAGTATAGCCAGATTATGGTTTCATCGTCCCGAGGCACTGCACGCAGCGGCCTCTTTTATTTTACCCAGGGCTGGAAACTGGTCACGTTGCCAGGCGTTCGTCGCTTTGTCATTCTGCCATTGCTGGTCAATATCGTATTGATGGGCGGCGCTTTCTGGTGGCTGTTTTCCCGTCTCGACGCCTGGATCCCTTCATTAATGAGTCACGTGCCCGACTGGCTTCAGTGGTTGAGCTATCTGTTATGGCCGATCGTGGTGATCTCCATTTTGCTGGTGTTTGGTTACTTTTTCTCTACGCTGGCCAACTGGATTGCGGCGCCGTTTAACGGCCTGCTCGCCGAACAGCTGGAAGCGCGTTTAACGGGTGCGACGCCGCCGGATGTCGGCGTTTTTGGTGTGCTGAAAGATGTACCGCGGATTATGAAGCGCGAATGGCAAAAGCTGGCCTGGTATCTGCCGCGCGCACTTCTTTTGCTGATCCTCTACTTTATCCCCGGCATCGGGCAAACCGTTGCGCCGGTATTATGGTTCCTCTTCAGCGCATGGATGCTGGCGATTCAGTACTGCGATTACCCGTTCGATAACCATAAAGTCCCGTTCAAGGCGATGCGCGTAGCCCTACGTGAACGCAAAATCATCAATATGCAATTTGGCGCGTTGACCAGCTTATTCACGATGATCCCTGTACTTAACCTGGTGGTAATGCCCGTAGCCGTGTGTGGCGCGACAGCGATGTGGGTCGATTGCTATCGTGAAAAACACGCCGCCTGGCGCTGAGGAATTATTCCGTTTCTTATTCCATACTGGTAACCATTATTTCACCTCAGCATATAGATATGCGATTTCTTTACTTCCCCATCACGGGTAAGTGCGTATGCTGAGGTGGTTCCCAAATTTCATACAGTTAAGGACAGGACAGGCTATGAGTAAGATTTTTGAAGACAACTCGTTGACGATTGGTCATACGCCGCTGGTTCGACTGAACCGCATCGGTAACGGACGTATCCTGGCTAAGGTCGAATCCCGCAACCCGAGCTTCAGCGTAAAATGCCGTATCGGTGCCAACATGATTTGGGATGCCGAAAAACGCGGCGTACTGAAGCCGGGCATCGAACTGGTTGAACCCACCAGCGGTAACACCGGTATCGCTCTGGCGTATGTTGCCGCCGCTCGCGGCTACAAACTGACGCTGACCATGCCGGAAACCATGAGTATCGAACGCCGTAAGCTGCTGAAAGCGCTGGGCGCGAATCTGGTTCTGACCGAAGGCGCGAAAGGCATGAAAGGCGCGATTCAGAAAGCAGAAGAAATTGTCGCCAGCGATCCGGCGAAATATCTGCTGCTTCAGCAGTTCAGCAACCCGGCAAACCCGGAAATTCACGAAAAAACCACCGGCCCGGAAATCTGGGAAGATACCGATGGTCAGGTAGATGTGTTCATCTCCGGCGTGGGTACCGGCGGTACGCTGACAGGCGTGACGCGCTTTATTAAAAACACCAAAGGGAAAACCGATTTGATTACGGTTGCAGTTGAACCAACCGATTCTCCGGTTATCTCTCAGGCGCTGGCAGGCGAAGAGCTGAAGCCTGGTCCGCATAAAATTCAGGGTATCGGTGCCGGTTTTATCCCTGGCAACCTGGATCTGAAACTGATCGATAAAGTGGTTAAAATCACCAACGAAGAGGCGATCAGCACTGCGCGTCGTCTGATGGAAGAAGAAGGTATTCTGGCAGGCATCTCTTCCGGCGCCGCCGTTGCCGCAGCGCTGAAGCTGCAGGAAGATGAATCCTTTACCAATAAAAATATTGTGGTTATCCTTCCCTCTTCGGGCGAGCGTTATCTGAGCACGGCTTTGTTTGCCGATCTTTTCACTGAAAAAGAACTGCAACAGTGATGCCAGATTGTAAATAAAGCGCAAAAAAGCACCCGTCGAGGTGCTTTTTTGTGGCGTATATCAAATTTTCACCCCTCCTGGCATTGCTTGAAAACTCCTGGTCTGGTATTTAACCATCACATTTATTTTGAAGCGCGAAATTAATCGAAGTAAGTTTTCAGACTGCTGAATCGATTTTATGATTTGGTTCAATTCTGGCTTTCGCGGCATAATGTTTAATGACGAGCGAAACGTCAACGGCCAGAAGCGCCCACGCCGGATAGCACAGGTGAACTTCTGTACCTTTTCCCGTTGCGTCGGCGCTAACAATACAGGCTAAAGTCAAGCCTCCAGGCTAGACTTTAGTTCCACAACACTAAACCTATAAGTTGGGGAAATACAATGTTCCAGCAAGAAGTAACTATTACCGCTCCGAACGGTCTGCACACCCGCCCTGCTGCTCAGTTTGTTAAAGAAGCGAAAGGCTTCTCTTCTGAAATCACTGTGACTTCCAACGGCAAAAGCGCCAGCGCGAAAAGCCTGTTCAAACTGCAAACTCTGGGCCTGACTCAAGGTACTGTTGTGACGTTGACCGCTGAAGGCGAAGACGAGCAAAAAGCGGTAGAACATCTGGTTAAGCTGATGGCAGAGCTCGAGTAAGTTTTACTTACCAGTTCTTTTCAAGATCAGTCACAAGTAAAGGTAGGGTTATGATTTCAGGCATTTTAGCATCCCCGGGTATCGCTTTCGGTAAAGCACTGCTGCTGAAAGAAGACGAAGTAGTCATCGACCGGAAGAAAGTTTCTGCCGACAAGGTTGACCAGGAAGTTGAGCGTTTTCTGAGCGGTCGTGCCAAGGCATCGGCACAGCTTGAAGCGATCAAAACGAAAGCGGGTGAAACTTTCGGTGAAGAAAAAGAAGCCATCTTCGAAGGGCACATCATGCTGCTGGAAGATGAGGAGCTGGAGCAGGAAATCATAGCCCTGATTAAAGATAAGAGCATGACTGCCGACGCTGCGGCGCATGAAGTTATCGAAGGTCAGGCTACCGCCCTGGAAGAGCTGGATGACGAATATCTGAAAGAGCGTGCGGCTGACGTGCGCGATATCGGTAAGCGTCTGCTGCGCAATATTCTGGGCATGCCGATCATTGACCTGAGCGCGATTCAGGAAGAAGTCATTCTGGTTGCTGCGGATCTGACGCCATCAGAAACTGCCCAGTTGAACCTGAAAAAAGTGCTCGGTTTTATCACCGATATCGGTGGCCGCACTTCCCACACCTCCATCATGGCGCGCTCTCTTGAGCTGCCTGCCATTGTGGGCACCGGTAGCGTCACCACGCAGGTGAAAAACGGCGACTATCTGATCCTCGATGCGGTTAACAACAAAGTGTACGTTAACCCGAGCGACGAAGAGATCGAAACCCTGCGTGCTGCGCAGGCTCAGGTTGCTGAAGAAAAAGCCGAGCTGGCGAAACTGAAAGACCTGCCGGCAATCACCCTTGATGGCCATCAGGTTGAAGTCTGTGCCAACATCGGTACTGTTCGCGATGTCGCGGGCGCAGAGCGCAATGGCGCCGAAGGTGTTGGCCTGTACCGTACCGAATTCCTGTTCATGGACCGCGACGCACTGCCGACCGAAGAAGAGCAGTTCGACGCCTACAAAGCGGTAGCTGAAGCCTGTGGCTCTCAGGCCGTAATTGTACGTACCATGGACATTGGCGGCGATAAAGAGCTGCCGTACATGAATTTCCCGAAAGAAGAGAACCCGTTCCTCGGCTGGCGTGCCGTGCGTATCGCAATGGATCGCAAAGAGATCCTGCGCGATCAGGTTCGCGCTATTCTGCGCGCTTCTGCTTTCGGCAAACTGCGCATTATGTTCCCGATGATCATCTCTGTTGAAGAAGTGCGTGCACTGAAAAAAGAGATCGAAATCTACAAACAGGAACTCCGTCAGGAAGGTAAAGCATTTGACGAAAGCATTGAGATTGGCGTGATGGTGGAAACCCCAGCCGCTGCGACTATTGCTCGTCATCTGGCCAAAGAAGTTGATTTCTTTAGTATCGGTACCAATGATTTAACGCAGTACACCCTGGCAGTTGACCGTGGTAATGATATGATCTCGCATCTTTACCAGCCGATGTCACCGTCAGTACTCACCCTGATCAAGCAAGTTATTGATGCTTCTCATGCCGAAGGCAAATGGACTGGCATGTGCGGTGAGCTTGCTGGCGATGAACGTGCTACACTTCTGTTGCTGGGGATGGGTCTGGATGAATTCAGTATGAGTGCCATTTCTATCCCGCGCATTAAGAAGATTATCCGTAACACGAACTTCGAAGATGCGAAGGTGTTAGCAGAGCAGGCTCTTGCTCAACCGACAACGGACGAGTTAATGATGCTGGTTAACAAGTTCATTGAAGAAAAAACAATCTGCTAATCCACGAGATGCGGCCCAAATTACTGCTTAGGAGAAGATCATGGGTTTGTTCGATAAACTGAAATCTCTGGTTTCTGATGATAAAAAAGACACCGGAACCATTGAGATTGTTGCCCCACTTTCTGGCGAAATCGTCAATATTGAAGATGTGCCGGATGTGGTGTTCGCTGAAAAAATCGTTGGTGATGGCATCGCTATCAAACCGACCGGCAATAAAATGGTTGCTCCGGTTGATGGTACTATCGGCAAAATCTTTGAAACCAACCATGCCTTCTCTATCGAATCCGATAGCGGCATTGAACTGTTCGTTCACTTCGGTATCGACACCGTTGAACTGAAAGGCGAAGGCTTCAAACGCATCGCGGAAGAAGGCCAGCGTGTGAAAGTTGGCGACCCGGTAATCGAATTTGATCTGCCATTGCTGGAAGAAAAAGCCAAGTCAACTCTGACTCCGGTTGTTATCTCCAACATGGACGAAATCAAAGAGCTGATTAAACTTTCTGGTAGCGTCACCGTGGGCGAAACCCCGGTTATCCGCATCAAAAAATAAGCTCAATGCGTAAAAAACCACCTGCATAGCAGGTGGCATTGATAACGCCCCATAGGGGCGTACTAAGTCCAGACTCTGAGAGCCTTCCCTTCACACCTCTTTTA
>FOAY01000002.1:0-20181 GCA_900109485.1 Kosakonia sacchari
AAGGGAAAAGCAGCCTGATGCTTTATGAGCAGTTTGGAGATCTGAAATTCAAATACAGGAACAGGGAGTTCTGGTGCCGGGGATACTACGTAGATACGGTAGGGAAGAACACAGCGAAGATACAGGACTACATAAAGCACCAGCTTGAAGAGGATAAAATGGGCGAGCAGTTGTCGATCCCTTATCCGG
Organism: Kosakonia sacchari; assembly: GCA_900109485.1. Lineage (GTDB taxonomy): Bacteria > Pseudomonadota > Gammaproteobacteria > Enterobacterales > Enterobacteriaceae > Kosakonia > Kosakonia sacchari_B. Next base: position 190 of record FOAY01000002.1, read on the forward strand.
GTAGCCCGTTTACGGGCCGTAAGTAACGAAGTTTGATGCAAATGTCAGATCGTATGCGCCTGTTAGGGCGCGGCTGGTAACAGAGCCTTATAGGCGCATCTGAAAAACCTCCGGCTATGCCGGAGGATATTTATTTGCTTTCTGCTTGCCCATGGATGTGCATGAAACTATACCAGCAACGCTAACTCTGAAGGCGCCTGCACGTCCTGGTGCCAGCTCGCGCGAGGCTGAAGGCCTGCGGAAAAATTGCAGATACCAGTGCGGCTCTGCCAGACGCCAGCCAATAGCATGAAAAGCACGACCAGCAGCAATAATAACCCTAACTTTTTACAGTTTCTGCATATTAGCGGTGCGTCCGCTCTTACCCCACTATTGGCGAATTCTTTATTGGCAACAATATGTATATCCGCACTCAGTAAAAAACCTGTCTTAGGAATGGTTTTAATAACTTGAACGCCTAATCCAAAATTAGATAACATTCTACGTAACAGAGAAATATATTGATTTAGCGTATTATTTGATGAGTGCTGACCATATTTACCCCAAACCGCTTTCAAAATATCATTGCGCGGTAAGATTTTTCCTTGATTCTCAATTAAAAAAGTCAACAATCTACTGCTGGCGCGAGTCAGTGTTAAATGGCTTTTTTCGCTTTCAACTTCGTTATTCCAGATAGTGCCATCGGCAGGCCTGAAATGGATTTTGTGATTAATGATAAATATCATAGTCGTACCTTGCATGGCGATGCTTATTATGGTTTTAGTTATTCTGCATTAATGAGTTAATTAAGGGTTGTTGTTACCACAAAACATTATAGTTGTTGCGATCTGTTTTTTAATGAATGTTCCATTGATGATTCCGTTCAACGAATTTTTTGATGTGCTACCATACTGTCTATCTAATATATGTTGTCAATGGTTTTGATGATTATTTACCCGGGTGGAGGAGTTAATCAGATTATTATGAGTACCAGGGTTTTAACATGTTACGGTTTGTAGATTCAGTTGATGCGCTTGATATTCTTTTCTTCGTTACCCGGCATATTATTTTATTGCCAATTATCGGTTGATATATAATCGCTTAACACGTTGTATTCAGCCCCGGGTTCTGCTTGAGGCGATGAGCGCTGGCGGTAAAAAACCAGGCGTAACGCCGTGCGCGAAACGTACAACTCAAACAGCACGGCCGCGTTGAAGAGCAGCCAGCCTCTCCTGGCGTTGCACCCTCTCCAGTTTTATCGTTGCAATCGCTTTTCCTGGCACTATTTTCCGCGATTTGTGCGGCTTATGCTGAGGATGTTTTTCTTTTAGTCATCTTTTTAGTATAAGGTTTACACACGGGCGGCATGCGTCCAGCTCATTGATTATGGGGAATAACATGTACGTAAAACGTTTGGCTGGGATTATGGGCGGCGTGCTGCTGTTAGCCGGTTGCAGCAGCAGCAGTAGTGAACTAAGCGCCGCAGGGCAAGGCGTACGCTTTGTGGAGGATAAACCGGGCGCGCAATGCCAGTATCTCGGCACCGCCACCGGCTCGCAGAGCAACTGGCTCGCTGGCCAGCATGGCGAAGAGGGCGGTTCAATGCGCGCTGCGGCGAATGCGCTGCGCAACCAGGCGGCTGCGATGGGCGGCAACGTTCTTTATAACGTTTCCAGCCCGACACAGGGTTTCTTATCCAGTTTTGTCCCGACCGCCAGCGAAATGAACGCGCAGGTCTATAAATGCCCTAACTAAGTTGTTTCTGCGGACTCCCGCTCATGCTGGCGGGAGTCTGTTAATGGCTTCATTCCGTTATTTATTCCTCTTCTCCTGACTCTTTTTTCATAAATTTTGTTATTTCACCTGTCCTGAATATTAAGTTTTCTTAAGGTTAAACACCATTTTATGTTTATTTGCTGAGAAGATACCGCGATCACTAAAGTATGCGATTTTATTGTCGATATTGTTGGCTGGACGTAAAAATAAAAGGATTTTAAAACGGGGTGCTTTTGGTGGGTCAGAAGGGGGTCGGAAAGTCGATGAATATTACAAAAAAGCTATTGCTTGCATTTTCTTTATTAATCTTGAGCTTAATTGGAACAAACCTTATCGCTGTTTTTTCGCTATCGAAAATTGGTAACGCACAAGATTATTTCCAGGTAAATATCTTGCCGAGCCTCGACGCCATGAACAAAGAGATGCTGAAGGTCACCAGCATCCGTAGTCAGCTTTATCTACATGGTCTGACGCAAGACGCTGCGGGTATGGATGAAGTACAACAAAAAGCGTTAAAAATGTATGATGAATTATATGCCATGCATCAACATTACCTGAAAGAACTTATTTCTGATCAACATGATCTTGATTTGACGAATAAAACGTTAGGTGATTTAGAAAAATTCCGCGCGGTGATGGATCAATATTTTAAAATATCAAATGCTAACGATCGTGATGGCGTCGTTAAAGCCATGCATTCTGGAGGATTGGTTGCGAGCAGTATTACTCAATTGGTCAATGATTTTGACGAGCAAATTGCTTATAACACCTCGTTGGTGACTACCGCCAACAGTAATAATAGTTCGTTGATTTCTCGCGCAATGACGTTATCTCTGATTGCCACGCTGGCGGCGACGCTTATTCTGGGACTGTTTGGTTTATTCACCGTGTTGAATATCAAACGTCGTCTGAATGAGATGAAAGACGGGATGGTCAGTATCAGCGAAAAACTGGATCTCAGCCATGCATTACCAACGGGACGACTGGATGAGATTGGCCAGGCCGTTGGGGCATTCAACCTGCTAATTGAACGGGTCGCGGAATCACTGACCATGGTGCGCAGCGCCTCCGGCTCGGTGAATACTGCTGCCAATGAGATTGCGCTCGGCAACAATGAACTCTCTGCACGTACCGAGCAGCAATCGGCCGCCGTGGTGGAAACGGCGGCGAGCATGGAAGAGCTGAGTTCGACGGTGAAACAGAACGCGCAGAACGCACATCAGGCCAGCCAGCTAGCCACAACAGCGGCAGATACGGCGGTAAAAGGCGGCACCGTTGTTAGCGTGGCGGTCAATCGCATGAAGGATATTATCGAAAGCTCGAAGCGCATTTCCGAAATCACCTCTGTGATTAATGGCATTGCATTTCAGACCAACATTCTGGCGCTTAACGCCGCCGTTGAAGCAGCCAGAGCGGGCGAGCAGGGGCGTGGTTTTGCGGTGGTAGCAGGCGAGGTGCGAAACCTGGCGCAGCGTAGCGCCCAGGCGGCGAAAGAGATTGAAGCCCTGATTCATGAGTCGGTTAACTATGTCGAAGAAGGTTCCCGGCAGGTCGATCTGGCGGGGGAAACGATGAGCGGCATTGTACACTCCGTGCAGCAGGTTAAAGATTTAATGCAGGAGATCGCCGCCGCGTCCGATGAACAAAACCGTGGTATCTCGCAGATTGCCCAGGCGATGTCGGAAATGGATACCACCACGCAGCAGAACGCCGCGCTGGTGCAGGAGTCTTCTGCCGCTGCCGGTAGCCTTGAAGAGCAGGCAAGCAAACTGCAACAGCTGGTTGATGTGTTCCGTTTGCCAGGGCTGCAACTGGAGAAAGTGAAAAAGTCGATCGGGAAAATACATCAACCAAAACAGGCTGTTGCCACTACGGGACAGGACGGTTGGGAGACGTTTTAAACGGCAATTTTTAAACGGCAATGACGAGCCTGCAAAGGCTCGTCATTATTTACGGCTTAGCTCTGGCGCAATTGCAGATCCAGCGGCGTCTTACTGGGTTCGCCGCCAATCTCGCGGGCAAGTTTCGGCACCATATAGCCGGAAACCAGCGTCAGAAGCTCGCGCATAATCAAACGCGCTTCATCATCGCTCACCATAAAGTGCGCAGCGCCCTGAACTTTATCCAGCACGTGCAGATAGTAGGGTATCACCCCCGCATCAAATAACGCATTGCTCAACTCCGCCAGCGTTTGCGCATTATCATTCACGCCGCGTAGCAGCACGCTTTGATTCAGTAAAGTGACGCCCGCCTGCCGCAGTGCGGCCATCGCCGCGCGGAAGTTATCGCCGATCTCCTGGGCGTGGTTAATATGATTAACCAGCAAAATTTGCAGAGATGAACGGGCGAAACGCGCGACCAGCGTATCCGTGATGCGCGCCGGGATCACAATCGGCAGGCGGCTGTGAATACGCAGGCGTTTAATGTGCGGAATGGCTTCCAGCTGTTCCAGCAGCCAGTCCAGCTCATGATCTTTCGCCATCAGCGGATCGCCGCCGGAAAAGATGATTTCATCCAGCTCCGGATGCGCTGCAATATAGTCCAGCGCGCCTTGCCAGTTACGCTTGTTGCCCTGATTTTCCGCGTAGGGGAAGTGGCGACGAAAGCAGTAGCGGCAGTTCACGGCGCAGCCGCCTTTCACCAGCAGCAGGGCGCGATTACGGTACTTATGCAGTAATCCAGGCACCACGCTACTCTGCTCTTCCAGCGGATCGGTGGTGAAACCGGGCGCGGCGATAAATTCCTGCGGTGCGGTGATCACCTGGAGCAATAGCGGATCGTTGGGATTGCCAGGCTGCATGCGCGCGGCGAAGGATCGCGGTACGCGTAGGGGAAACAGGCGTTTTGCCTCACGGCCTGCGGTTAAATTTTCATCCGTGTCTATCTTTAAAAGACGTAACAGTTCGTCCGGATCGGTTATTACATCGGCAAGTTGCATTAACCAATCTTCTCTGGACGGGGTATTTAGGGTTACAATATGCGCCATTTTGTGGCTAAGCTACCAGTTAACAATTTTCAGAGGGCCTTATGGCGACTTACTATAGCAACGATTTTCGTGCTGGTCTTAAAATCATGTTGGACGGCGAACCTTATGCGGTTGAAGCCAGCGAATTCGTTAAACCAGGTAAAGGCCAGGCATTTGCGCGCGTTAAGCTGCGTCGCCTGCTGACCGGTACTCGCGTAGAAAAAACCTTCAAATCTACTGACTCTGCCGAAGGCGCAGACGTTGTCGATATGAACCTGACTTACCTGTACAACGACGGTGAGTTCTGGCACTTCATGAACAACGAAACTTTCGAACAGCTTTCCGCTGACGCCAAAGCGATTGGCGACAACGCAAAATGGCTGCTGGATCAGGCTGAGTGCATCGTGACCCTGTGGAACGGCCAGCCGATCTCCGTCACTCCGCCGAACTTTGTTGAGCTGGAAATCGTTGAAACCGATCCAGGTCTGAAAGGCGACACCGCGGGTACCGGCGGCAAACCGGCTACCCTGAGCACTGGCGCAGTGGTTAAAGTTCCGCTGTTCGTACAGATCGGTGAAGTCATCAAAGTGGATACCCGCTCCGGCGAATACGTATCTCGCGTGAAGTAATGTCCGCGGCTTCGGCGTAGCGTCATGCTACGCCGTTGAACATAACAAGGCAGGAATGATGAAACGCCTTACCAAAATCCTTTCACTTATGCTTATCAGCAGCGCTTTGCTGTCGGGCTGCAATACGGCGCGCGGCGTCGGTGAAGATATTCAGAGCCTGGGCCACGCGATTTCTCACGCGGTCAGCTAAAAACTTCACATCTTCTTAAAAATCTTCCCGTTCCGGTCTCACTGCGGAATTTTGTCTATGCTTAAGTGGCTATACACGAATAATATTGGTCACAAAAGGAAGATATTATGGTTAAGAAGACAATTGCTGCGATCTTTTCTGTATTGGTCCTTTCATCCGTTCTGACAGCGTGTAACACCACGCGTGGCGTCGGTCAGGATATCTCTGAAGGCGGCAGCGCAATTTCTGGCGCAGCAAGCAAAGCGCAGCAGTAATCCTTGCCGGTACGGCATACGCCGTACCGCTAATTTGAATTTTCCGGCAGTGAAAGGAACGGCGTAAACCGATTTCCCATTCCGAGTTTCATGCGAATATTGCGCTTGTAGGTATAAACGGTTTTGCCGTTAATACTTAGCCTGGCAGCGATGCTTTGGTTACTTTTCCCTTCCATCCATAGCGTGAGCACTTTCTCTTCCTGTTTGGTCAGTAATGGTGTCGCCATTTGTGGAATTGAACGCATCGGGCGCGCCAGCACAATGTCATCAATGACCTGCGCCAGTTTATCCAGCGGTTCTGTTTTTAGCAGCGTTGCGCGAATTTTAAATTGCGCATAGAACCCGGAAAGTTGCGCATCGATACCTGATTCCAGCAGCAGTACCTGGTTTGAGTCGCCACAAACGGAAAATAGCGAACCAAGTTGTTGAATATGATGGATTTCATTTTTGAAACCATGAAGGTCGGCAATCACCAGATCGGGCTGCCACTGCACAATATGTTCTTTCGCCAGCATTAAATTATGCAACCCGGTGACGATGAACGAGGCGGGGAACAAATCGGGTTGATTGAGCCAGGACTCCACCCCAACGCGGGTGAAGTAACAACGGTCAATCACGAGAATCTTGAACATATTTTTCTTCGCAGTCAGAGGGTGGCGCACAACTTCCTGTATTCAGGAAAGTGATTCATCATAGGGGGTACATAAGGTGGGTAAATGCTGGAATTCCGCAGCGAACAGTGGCTATTTCTTGCTTTAACTTGCTGAATGTCAGCGGGCATAATCAAGTTGAAATTTTAAACTGTAGCGGGCAGAATTTGCCTCTCTTCACATCTCTGGCGGGACGACCTGTCAGTTTCATTTTTTTTCGGGGACGGCCCCGCATCGGAGCCAATCATGTCCTGGTTAATTCTTCTTATCGCCGGTCTTCTTGAAGTGGTTTGGGCTGTCGGCCTGAAATACACCTACGGCTTTACGCGCCTTGTTCCCAGTATCATCACCGTTACCGCGATGATCGCCAGTATTGTGCTGCTGTCATGGGCAATGAAAACCCTGCCGGTCGGTACCGCTTATGCTATCTGGACCGGGATCGGTGCAGTGGGCGCGGCGGTTGCAGGGATTGTGTTGCTTGGCGAATCGGCAAGCCTGGCGCGTATTCTCAGTCTGTGTCTGATTGTCGCCGGAATCATTGGGTTAAAGCTCAGCACACATTAATAAGACTGATTAATCCAGAGTAGTTTTTCCACAGCAAAACCTTGTCGGCTGGCGATATCCAGCATCTGCTGTTTGACCTCAGCCGGCAGGGTTGGCGTGCGTGACAGCAGCCACAAATAGTCGCGATCCGGCCCGCAAACCAGCGCGTAGCGGTATTCATCGTCAAGGGCGATGATGTTGTAACCGCCATAGAAAGGACCGAAGAAAGAGACCTTCAGCGCGGCGGTATTCGGATTGCCGGTGAAATATGCCACACCGGTGGACTGTTGCCACATGTCGCGCTGCGGATTATAGCCGCGGTTTATCACCGTCAGCCCGCCGTCGTTGCGCAAACTGTAGGTGGCGGTGACTTTCTCCAGACCGCTCTCGAAGCTGTGGTCCAAACGGGCGATTTCGTACCATCTTCCGAGATAACGCTGGGTATTGAAGTTTTGCACAACGGTGACGCCATCAGGCGGGGTAGGGGAACTACAGGCGGAGAGCAGTAACGCAGCGGTAACCGTGACGATCATCAGCAACATGCGCATGGGATTTTTCCTTCCAGATCTTTTCTTTAGGGTATAGACGCAGGCAGGAAATTTGCTCTCCCGCTTGCGCAGGAGAGCGACAGGTATCAAATAAAAATGACGCCGATCAGTGTGACCACGGTCAGAATCGCCGCGAGACCGTAGAACACCCATTTACCGTTCGGTACGTGAATTTTCAAATCATGCATCATATGGTGAATACGGTGCAGACCGCACCACACCGGCAGGACAATCATCAAAAACAGGAACACGCGGCCAATGAAGCTTTGCGCAAACGCCAGTACGCGCTCATAGCCCAGCGCTTCACCAGGGTAGAAGCCCAGCGGCAGCAGAATGCCGATCAGCAGCACGATAACCGGTGCGACAATGGCGCTCCACATACCACCTGCGCCGAACAAGCCCCAGAATACGGGTTCGTCAGAACGTTTTGGATTCGGGTTAATCACGTTGGCCTCCTTACCAGAAAAGAGCCACAAACAGCACCACCACAGTGACTACCGCAGTCACCACCCAAAGCCCTTTCACTACTGGTTCTGGCCCCATTTTTTCGCCTTTGACGATGATAAGCTGCGCTTTCGGCGCCAGATCAAACCAGGTTTTGGTGTGCAGCAGCGCGGCAGCGAGCGTCACCAGATTGAGGATCACCACAATCGGGTTTTGCAGAAAATGCACGAACCCTTGCCAGCTTTCCGGCCCATGTTTTAGCGCAAACAGACCAAAGATCAGTTCGATACTGAACCAGACTGCAGGCACCGCCGTTCCTTCACGCAGCATATAGAAGCGATAAAACGGCAGAGTTTTCCACCAGCTTGACGGCATGGGACGAACCCAGGCTTTACGTTTAGTCGTCATAATGCACTCCTTAGCGTGGTTTCAGGGTAGCGATAAGAAAGTCTTTCGAGCTTTCCACCTTGCCCTGCTGAATGGCCGCAGCCGGATCGACATGTTTCGGACACACTTCCGAACAGTAGCCGACAAACGTACAGCTCCACACGCCGTTCTGGCTGTTGAGTTGCCCCATGCGCTCTTTTTTGCCGTTATCGCGGCTATCAAGGTTATAGCGATGCGCCAGCGTAATTGCCGCCGGGCCGATGAACTCAGGATTCAGACCAAACTGCGGGCAGGCGGCGTAGCACAGGCCGCAGTTAATGCAGCCGGAGAACTGATGATACTTCGCCATCTGCGCCGGGGTTTGCTTGCCGGGCCCCTGATCCAGCGTGCGCGTATTGCCAATGATGTAAGGCTTAATCGCTTCGAGACTTTCGATAAAGTGGGTCATATCGACCACCAGATCGCGCTCAATCGGGAAGTTCGCCAGCGCCTCGACTTTCAGGCCTTTCTCGTAATCGCGCAGAAAGGTTTTACACGCCAGTTTCGGGACTTTGTTGACCATCATGCCACAGGAGCCGCAAATCGCCATACGGCACGACCAGCGGTAGCTCAGATCCGGCGCAAGGTTATCTTTGATATAGTTCAGCGCATCGAGCAGAGAAGTGGCTTCATCGTAAGGCACGTCATAGAAGGCACTGTGAGGCGCATCGTCCACTTCCGGGTTGTAACGCACCACCTCCACTTTCAGATTCTTCATCTCAGACATTGTTCGTCTCCTTCTTCTCAGACGATTCAGCTTCTGCACCGTATACGCGTTTTGCCGGTGGCAGCGTAGTGATCTTCACGTCGCTGTATTCCAGTCGGGTTGCGCCGTCGGCATCGCGGAAAGCCAGCGTGTGCTTGAGGAAGTTGACGTCATCGCGCTCAGTACATCCCTCATCCAGGCGCTGATGCGCCCCGCGGGATTCTTTACGCGCCAGCGCCGAGTGCGCCATACATTCGGCCACGTTCAGTCCGTGTCCCAGTTCGATGGTGTAGAGCACGTCGGTGTTGAAGACGCTGGAAGTATCGGTAATGCGCACGCGTTTGAAACGCTCTTGCAGCTCGGCCAGCTTATCCACGGTTTTCTGCATTAATTCCGGCGTGCGGTAGATCCCGCAGCCTTCTTCCATGGATTCGCCCATTTCGTCGCGGATTTTCGCCCAGCTTTCGTTGCCGTCCTGATTGACCAGCGCTTTCAGCCGCTGCTCGACATCGGCTGCCTGCGCGTTTAACGCATCATCATTGGCCTGGCTCGCAGAGGCCGAACGTGCAATGGCGCGTTCACCGGCCAGGCGGCCAAACACCACCAGCTCCGCCAGCGAGTTCGAGCCGAGACGGTTGGCGCCGTGCAGGCCGACCGACGAGCATTCACCCACAGCAAACAGCCCGGTGATGCGGGATTCGCAATTTTGGTCGGTTTCGATACCGCCCATGGTGTAGTGGGCTGTCGGGCGTACCGGAATCGGTTCTTTGATCGGATCGACACCAACATAGGCTTTCGCCAGTTCGCAGATAAACGGCAGGCGCTCGTTGATTTTTTTCGCGCCAAGATGACGCAGATCGAGGTAGACCACATCACCGCGCGGCGTGGAGATAGTGTTGCCTTTACGCCACTCATGCCAGAACGCTTGCGACACTTTGTCGCGCGGGCCGAGTTCCATATATTTGTTCTTCGGCTCGCCCAGCGGCGTTTCCGGCCCCATGCCGTAATCCTGCAAATAACGGTAACCGTTTTTGTTAACCAGAATTCCGCCTTCGCCGCGGCAACCTTCTGTCATCAGAATGCCGGAACCCGGCAGGCCGGTTGGATGGTACTGCACGAACTCCATGTCGCGCAGCGGAACGCCGTGCGCCAGCGCCATGCCCATGCCGTCGCCAGTTACAATGCCGCCGTTGGTGTTGTAACGGTAAACGCGGCCAGCGCCGCCCGTTGCCATCACCACGGCATTGGCGCGAATCTGCACCAGCGTACCTTCCATCATATTCATGGCGACCAGCCCGCGGGCATGGTTGTCATCCACAAGGATATCCAGCACGAAATGTTCGTCGAAGCGTTGGATTTGTGGGAACTGAAGGGAGGTTTGAAACAGGGTATGCAGCATATGGAAGCCGGTTTTATCGGCGGCGAACCAGGTACGTTCGATTTTCATCCCACCGAAGCGCCGCACGTTGACCGAACCATCCGGGCGACGGCTCCACGGACAACCCCACTGTTCAAGTTGGGCCATTTCTGTCGGGCAATGATGCACAAAATAGTCAACGACATCCTGTTCGCAAAGCCAGTCACCGCCAGCAACGGTATCGTGGAAATGGTATTCGAAGCTGTCATGATCCTGGGCGACGGCGGCAGAACCGCCTTCTGCGGCAACCGTGTGGCTGCGCATCGGATAAACTTTTGAAATCAATGCGATTTTGGCTTTCGGGTTGGCTTGCGCCGCCGCGATTGCGGTGCGTAATCCCGCTCCGCCTGCGCCTATCACAGCGATATCGGCTTGAAAGGTTTGCACGACATTCCTCCAGATTATTGTTGTTCCGCAACGATAAGCCAGACCGCTTAAGGCAGTTGCGAATATGTTCCACTGCTCCTTTTTGGGTAAGGAGCAGTATAACCGCAGAGATCCAAGGGAAATTTGATGCGTTCGATTTTTTTGCTGTTCTTTAAGACAATGCATCATTCATATTGATAAATATCATCCTTGATTACTTCCTCTTTATTTATAGACGAGATAAATGAAATTTTTTTGCGCAAAATTTGTCTCTGCGGATCGATGCGGGTAGACTTCGTGCCCTTGTCTGAATTCGGAGAACGTACCATGAGCGAAACGGCCACCTGGCAGCCGAGCGCATCCATCCCCAATTTATTAAAACGCGCGGCAATCATGGCGGAAATCCGGCATTTCTTCGCCGATCGCGGCGTACTTGAGGTGGAGACGCCCTGTATGAGCCAGGCAACGGTAACGGACGTTCATCTGTTCCCGTTTGAAACCCGTTTTGTTGGCCCCGGCCATTCTCAGGGGATCAATCTCTACCTGATGACCAGCCCGGAATACCATATGAAGCGTCTGCTGGCGGCGGGTTGCGGCCCGGTATTCCAGCTGTGCAGAAGCTTCCGTAATGAAGAGATGGGCCGTCATCACAATCCTGAATTCACCATGCTTGAGTGGTATCGTCCGCACTACGATATGTACCGTCTGATGAACGAGGTGGACGATTTACTGCAACAGGTACTGGAGTGCCCGGCAGCGGAATCGCTCACTTACCAGCAGGCGTTTCAGCGTTATCTGGAAGTGGATCCGCTCTCTGCTGATAAAGCGCAGCTGCGCGAAGTGGCGGCGAAACTCGATCTGAGCAATATTGCCGAGACAGAAGAAGACCGCGATACGCTGCTACAACTGCTGTTTGCCATGGGCGTTGAGCCGCATATCGGCAAAGACCGTCCGACTTTCGTGTATCACTTCCCGGCAAGCCAGGCAGCGCTGGCGCAGATCAGCACCGAAGATCACCGCGTGGCGGAACGTTTTGAGGTCTATTTCAAAGGCATTGAGCTGGCGAATGGTTTCCATGAGCTGACTGACGCCCGCGAGCAGCAGCAGCGTTTTGAGCAGGATAACCGCAAGCGCGCGGCGCGCGGTCTGCCACAGCAGCCGGTGGACAATAATTTGCTGGAAGCGTTGAAAGCCGGCCTGCCGGATTGTTCTGGCGTGGCGCTGGGCGTTGATCGTCTGGTAATGCTGGCATTGCAGGCGGAAAGCCTGGCTGAGGTTATTGCGTTTACCGTTGACCGGGCGTAATTGCTTTGCATAACAGGGGCGCACCTTTTGTTCGCTCCTGAAGTAATACTCATCTCTTTTTTAAGTACATTGAAAAATCTTATTTAATACATATTCTATTTTCCTTTTATTATCATTCCTCTGCCAATTTGTTTGTTATTTATTTGCGTTGCTGTATATGCTTAAATTGTTTTAAAAACAAATAATGTGAATGGATGATTAATATTTATGGATGATTCATTGATTTTTTGCAAAGTAGATAAATATGGTTTTCCTCATTGGGATGGGTTCGATTTTTTTCGATGGTATATACTTCCCAGTAACTGGAATCATCGTACTGGGGCTGCATATCTTTGGCTTTATAAAACTGCCTGGTTGATTCACCACCGGGGGGTGATTAAAAAGTCTGCCAGGGAGGCTCAAATACCTGAATTATTGTTGGCTGGCATCGCCGTTTCCGAAGTTGGTGGTACGCCAGAAAGGTTTAAAAGTGTCGGTGTGCTACAGTTCAGGCAAGTTTTAGAAATAGTTATGGGGAAAAAAGATAATATATATTCCAACTCTACATCTGTTGGTTCGATCGCTATACAACTTCGGGCCGCGGCAGAGACCATAGGTATCAGACCTGATACATTAAGTTTCTTTCAGCAATATAAACTTTCTCAGTGTTTACTTAATAATGATTTTAATATTAGAGTCGTTGCATTTCATCTCCGGGATCTCATTCTTTATGACAATCCGGGCAGTGATACTTCCCATCTGAGCGATGAGCAGATAATATTGGCTGGATCAAGGTATAATCGTGGTATTAGTCGCGATAAAAAAGACTTTATCGATTCTATTCATGCTCCGACAGGTGCACGTGAACGGGCATATAGTGAATATGGTCGCAGGATAATTGAGAAGAAGGATAGTCTGATGAGGATTCTGCGGGGGAATTAAATGCGCTGGAAAGCATTTACACTTGGTTTCGTCTGGTTCGTGTTCTCTGTTCTCTTTATCATCCTTTTTTCAGCTCAGGATAAAGAGTGGCTCATTGATGGCAACAGTATTAAAAATATATGTGATCTTATGATATATATTGAGCATGACGATACCCGCGATGTTGGGGTCGTCATGACTATCCCATTGTTTTTTCCTTTTATTTATCTGCTTGTCTGGAAAAAACGACGGCATTGGTTACTTTACCTGACACTACTCTCTATTTTTGCATTCTGGCTGTGGCGGTTTTTCCTGCGCTATCAGTGGTGCTTGTAGGTATGTACCATGGAGTGGCTGCTATTCCTAAGTTGTTCTGGAAATCCCACATGTTCGCCGATCGGTAGGCCTGATGCCTTAGCGCCATCAGGCCGTTAGTCGCGAGCCTTACAAACTTCCCGCCGGGGGATTGCCTTTGCCTGCGGAAGTCAGCGTTCGCGCCGTGCGTTTCCCGTCGAGGCTCTCCAGCCGCATCTGGAATGGCGGGAACGGCAAATCGATACCATGTTCGCGGAAGCCCGCCAGAATCAACTGGTGGATTTCGTGGCGCAGCGGCATACGATGCCCCATCTCAGCGGCATAGATGCGCAGTTCAAACAGTTGAATACCCTGTTGCAGATCGACCAGGAACACTTCCGGTGCCGGATTATCAATCACAAAAGAGCAGCGTTCGGCTGCGGTATACAGGATCTGTGTCACCTCTTCACTGTTGGCGTCTGCTGGCGCAGGCACGGTTAAAACCACGCGCGTGACGGAATCGGAGAGCGACCAGTTAATAAACTGCTCGGTAATAAACGCTTTGTTCGGCACGATGATCTCTTTACGATCCCAGTCGCTGATGGTGGTGGCGCGGGTGTTGATTTTAGTCACGCTGCCCGTCAGATCGCGGATCGTTACGGTATCGCCAATGCGGATCGGCTTCTCAAACAGAATGATCAGGCCAGAGATGAAGTTGGCGAAAATCTCCTGTAAGCCAAAGCCGAGACCGACACCCAATGCGGCGACCAGCCATTGTAGCTTGGCCCATTCGATGCCGATCATCGAGAAGCCGACCAGCCCACCGAACAGCATCAGCAAATATTTAGTGATAGTGGTAATGGCATAACCGGTGCCGGGCGACAGATCCAGATGTTGCAGCAGCGCCAGTTCCAGCAATGCCGGAAGGTTGCGCACCAGCTGCGTGGTGATGATAAACACGAGAATGGCGATCAGCACCGCGCCGAGCGTAATTGGCTCCAGGCTTTCCACTCCCTGCACCGTCGAAGTGACATCCCACAGCGGAATATTTTCCAGAAAACCAAAAGCAGAATGGATCTCCGACCACAGCACGATGACAGACAGCAGCGCAATCAACATCAGGATTGAGCGCACCAGCCGCAGCGACTGGACGCTGATCGCATCGAGATCCACTTCCTGTTCATCGACATCGGCAGCGCCTTCGGTGCTGGCGTGATGCGGCACATCCTCTTCGCCCCGCGCACGTTGTGCGAGGATTTCCGCGCGGCGGTGGCGTGCGCGTTCAAACGCCAGGCGACGGCGCTGAATCAGCATCCAGCGGCGGATAATGTGGTAGACCACCAGCAGGGCGAACCAGATAGCGACGGAGGTTTCCAGACGCGCCAACAGCGCCTGCGACGTAGCCAGGTAGCCGACCGCTGCGGCGAGGATCGCCGTCAGCGGCGCGCACAGCAGCAAATTCCACAACAGATGATTCGGCAAATTATCGGCGCTGCCGCTTTTGTCCACATAAAGCGGGATCCCGGCGCGTTTCAGGCTCAGCGTCACCAGCGCCAGCGCGCCGCAGATGAGGATAAAGCACAGCCGCCCCAGCGAGCCGGAGAATTCCCGGTCGTTGAGGTTATCGAACATAATCAGCGCCATGATCAGCGGTACGATAAAGCCAATACTCATCAGGTAGTAACGCATGCCGCGCGCAACGCGGTTGCGCGGCCAGCCAAAGTGGGCAACAAACAGGCCGGTTGGGCGGGCGAAGGTCGCGCAAATCATCACCACCCACAACAGCGGCACGGTAGCCGTGACGCCATCGCCGACGGCGACCGCCAGCGGCCAGGGCCAGGCTTCCTGCAAACCGTAACCCAGCGTCGCCCACAGCACCGGAAGCGGTGATGCGACGAGGATCGACCAAAAAACAGTGCGCATGGTCAGCCAGAAGTGATCCTGTGTGACCTTGCCGACGCGGGCGCTTGAACGCTCCAGAAAGCGGGTAAAGTGCCGACGTGAATAGATGCTGAAACCCACCAGCGCTAACGCACCAAACAGCGGCAACAGCGTCTCTTTGCTGGTCAGCATCATAATACTGGCTTTGCCAAGCTGGCTGAGGGTATCCAGCGACAATAAACGGCGCAGATCCTGCACAATCTCGATTGGCCATGTAAAGGTCAGCGGGCTAACATCCGCCGTCCAGAACAGATAGCGGTGCGTCGCTTCATTCACCTCTTTCAGCGCATCTTCGAGCTGGCTATTGGCCACTTTCAGCTTGGTGAGCTCGAGGATCAGCGTATCGCCGCCCTGAAGCAAAGAATTCAGCAGTTCGCGTTGCGTACGTAACTGGGCTTCCAGAATGCGGTTCTGCTCGGCGGTAAGCGCTTTGTCGTCCGCCTGGCGGATTTGTCGCAGTTGCGGCTGCTTATTCAGCAAATCTTCATAGCGCATCCGATGGACGCGCAGTTGCGCCATCTCGGTATCCAGTTGCTGCGGTTTTGGCATTTCCGGCAGGCGGGCAACCTGCGCGCGCAGCGCTTCACCCAGCATATTCGAGGCGCCGAGCCATTGAGACTGCTCACGCAGCGTATTAAGCGCCTGGCGAACCTGTAAAGTCTGCCCGGATGCCTGCCGCTGCTGGGATGCGACCAGATCCATACGCTGCGCCTGTTGATTTAGCGCCTGCGACAGTTCGCGGTTGATGCGGAACTGCTCGACGATACCGGCGGGCAGGTTGGCGCTGTTTTCCGCCAGTAGCTCGGTGCTCTCCAGCGCCTGTTCGGCTTCGCGCTGTCGCTGGCTGTTGAGCTGGTTACGCAAGGCCTGCAGATACGCATCCAACTGCTGGCTCTGCTTCTGCGCCAGTTCGGAGCGCATCCGCGCGAGTTCCTGACGGTTATTGGCGGAAAGTTGTGCCAGATCGAGCTCATCAACCAGCGCTTTCAGCTTTGCGGATTCTGCCTGCGCGCCGAAGTTTTGCGCCTGCGCCAACGGCGTGTTGGTGTTTTGCGCGCCGAGTCGGCGCTCCACTTCGGTGACCTGACGGCGCGCGTCGGTCTGCTGTTGTGGGAGCTGGCTCAGGGAATCGCTGATCTCTCTGGCGCGTTCCTGCTCCTGCTGGGCGAGGCGGGTTTTTTCCAGCAGTTGGCTGCTGACCTGCAGGATCTCCTGATTCAGCGCATCGCTGCTCATCCCCTCGGGAACCGATTTGGGTTCCTCGCGCAGGTTATCCAGCTGTGCGTGCAGAGTGCGGGAAAGCTTGGGGAAATTATCAATAACTTGTTGATATTGCTGTGCACGCTCGAGGGAACCTTTGCGTTCCTCAAGGGCGTTGAGCGCGGCCTGGAGCACCTCGATCGTTTCTGCCTGCTCCGGCGTGCTTTTCGCCGCCTTAACCTGCTCCAGTTCCTGGGTGATTTGTCGGGCATCGGGAGCCGTTGCTGCAACGGCTCCCTGGCTGAGGCACCAGGCCATCAGAAAAACGATAATCAGGCGCACATCAGTCTCCGTGGTGCGGGGGTTAGCCCTGGTCTTTTTGATCGTCAACCAGCGGGCTGGCGTCGTGTTCTGCCTGGATTTCCGCTTCCGGCAGCGGTGCCGGTTCGGCATCTACCGGCGCGAAGGGCTCGGTAGAAACGGCCAGCGGCTGGCCGATTCTGGTTACCGACAGGCTTTGCAGTTGCTCTGCCAGCGCCACTTTACCCGGCGCAAACAGGTTGATGACGGTCGAACCGAGTTTGAAGCGGCCCATCTCCTGGCCTTTCAGCAGCGCAACCGCGCCTTCGCTGTCGCCCGCAGGCCATGTCCAGCGTTTGATAATGCCTTCGCGCGGCGGCGTGATGGTGCCTGCCCACACGGTTTCGATACTGCCGACAATGGTCGCGCCGACAAGAATTTGCGCCATCGGGCCGAACTCGGTATCAAACAGGCAGATCACGCGTTCGTTACGGGCAAAGAGATTAGGGACATTTTGCGCCGTCAGATGGTTAACGGAGAAGAGATCGCCCGGCACGTAAATCATCTCGCGCAGGATGCCGTTACACGGCATATGAACGCGGTGATAATCGCGCGGAGAGAGATAGGTGGTGACAAAGCTACCGTTGCGGAACAGGTCTGCCATCAGGTAGTTGCCTGCCAGCAGCGCTTCCAGGCTGTAGTTGTGACCTTTGGCCTGCAGGATTTTGTCATTCTCAATGGCGCCGAGCTGGCTGATAACGCCGTCTGCGGGCATCACCAGCACGTTCGGATCGGTATTGAGCGGGCGCACGTCGTCGCGCAGTGGACGCACAAAGAAATCGTTAAAGGTGCGGTAGCTGGCGGTGTCCGGCTTCTGCGCCTCTTTCATATCGACCTTGTAATATTTTACGAACAGATCGATAACCAGTTTGGTCAGCCAGCCTGCACGTTTGCTTGCGCCCCAGCCCGCCAGGCGAGTGAGCCACAGTTTAGGCAGAATGTATTGAAGCGAAAGTTTAAATGAATTTAACAAGGTAGCCTCCAGGCCATTGTTTTTGTCGTTCCTGACCCGACGCCGAAGCGCCTGAGTCTTTGAAAAGGGGACGATTTTAGCGACGCTTAGCTTAGTTGTCAGTCGTCCGATTCAGAAAAGCTTTTACGCGTTTTTACTTGCGCCATGCTTTCAAGAATACGGTGATAGTTGTCGAAACGGCTTTCTGCAATCTCGCCATTTTCTACCGCCTCGCGGATGGCGCAACCGGGATCGGTATCGTGTTTGCAGTCACGGTATTTACAGTGACCGATGTAGTCATGGAATTCGACAAACCCGTTGGTGATTTGTTCCGGGTCGAGATGCCAGAGGCCAAACTCACGAACGCCCGGTGAATCAATCACATCGCCGCCGTGCGGGAAATGGTAGAGGCGCGCTGCGGTAGTGGTGTGCTGTCCCAGGCCGGAAACATCAGAAACATCGTTAGTGAGTATTTGCTCTTCCTGGAAATCGAGCAGCGCATTGAGCAGGCTTGATTTCCCGACGCCGGACTGCCCGGCAAAGATGCTTATACGGTCGGTTAGCGCTTCAACGAGCGGCGCCAGGCCATCTTGCTTGTGGCTGGAGACCATCAGCACCTTGTAGCCAATGTTGCGGTAGATATCCATCTGCTCATTGACGAATGCCATTCCTTCGTCATCCAGCAGATCGATTTTGTTCAGGACGATCAGCGGAGCAACCTGCAACGCTTCGCAGGCGACCAGATAGCGATCGATAATGTTGAGTGATAGTTCAGGCAGGATCGCGGAGACCACTACGATTTGATCGATATTGGCGGCGATGGGTTTTACGCCATCATAAAAATCAGGGCGCGTCAGCACCGAGGTGCGTTCGTGCACAGCTTCAACGATGCCCTTGACGGTGACGCCTTCCGCCGCTTCTTTACCTGGGCGCCAGACAACGCGGTCGCCGGTGACCAGCGAGCGGATCGTGCGGCGAATGTTACAGCGATGCACTTCGCCGTTGGCAGATTCCACATCGGCGTGCATGCCAAAGCGGCTGATCACCACCCCTTCGGACGCTTCGCCGAACAGGTTGTCATCGTAGTCAGCTTTCTCCGCAGACGTTTTCAGTCGGCGCTCATGGTTCGCTTTTACGCGGCGCTGCTGTCCTTTGGAGAGTTTATTTTTACTCAATCGTGCTGGCTCCTGGTCGCCCTGGATGGGCAAAACCTCTATGATACACGCAATTTTAGATGAATATAGTTACGCGAGAAGGGTGGAAAATAGCATGAGCGCAAATGAAAACAACCTCATTTGGATCGATCTGGAGATGACGGGGTTAGATCCCGAGCGCGATCGCATTATTGAGATCGCCACGCTGGTAACCGATGCGAATCTGAACATCCTGGCGGAAGGGCCGGTGATTGCGGTACATCAATCCGACGCGCAGCTGGCGTTAATGGATGAGTGGAACGTGCGTACTCATACCGGCAGCGGTCTGGTTGATCGCGTTAAAGCCAGCCAGCTCGACGATCGAGCCGCGGAACTGGCGACGATCGAATTCCTTAAAGAGTGGGTGCCGGCGGGCAAATCCCCCATCTGTGGCAACAGCATTGGCCAGGATCGCCGTTTTCTGTTTAAGTACATGCCCGAGCTGGAAGCGTATTTCCACTACCGTTATCTGGATGTCAGCACGCTGAAAGAGCTGGCGCGTCGCTGGAAGCCGGAAGTCCTGGAAGGCCTGAAAAAACAGAATACCCATCAGGCGCTGGATGATATTCGCGAGTCGGTGGCTGAACTGGCGTACTATCGCGAGCATTTTATTAAGCTTTAAGGCAATGAAGGCGCGGGGCCGATTTTTTTTCAGTTGCCCCGCAAGCCAGTGCTGGCGCGGGTTTGCTGGAAAAATGCGCATTTTGTCGATTAAAGCAGCACTTGAACAAAAAAAGCGAAAATTTGCTGTCGGGGGCTTGCAGCAGAAATGATTTCTCGTATAATGCGCCTCCCGTGAAGACACAGAAATGTGCAACACGGCATCACGGAATTTTAGCGGAAATTGTTCGTAATTAGCTGAAAAATCGATGATAAGCGGGAATAGCTCAGTTGGTAGAGCACGACCTTGCCAAGGTCGGGGTCGCGAGTTCGAGTCTCGTTTCCCGCTCCAAA
>FOAY01000002.1:20391-308722 GCA_900109485.1 Kosakonia sacchari
TATGCGGGAATAGCTCAGTTGGTAGAGCACGACCTTGCCAAGGTCGGGGTCGCGAGTTCGAGTCTCGTTTCCCGCTCCAAATCTTCATCTATAAAAAATTATCCACAGCGGGATCCCTCGTTGGGGGCGTTTTTTTATTGTCCTGTCAAACTATTATGAACAGAGTTATCCACAGGCATAACTTTCATTCGCAACATTATCATTGCTTCGCCAGGTGAATAGTCTCTTTTCAACCGCCTGAAAAATAAAAACAAAATAATATTTCAAACTGTTAATGCGATCGCTTGACGATTTTGTGAACGTTGAATCGTAATGTGTTTTTTATTTTATTCACAAGCTGTGGATGGTTCAGGCATCGCGCGGCAGCCCTTTTTCAACCACCCGTACCAGTCGCTGCTTTTGCGGGGGTTGTACTTCCACTACGCAGGCATTTCGTTTCGCAATTTGCTGCGCAATCGCCCATTCTATGTGTTCGTCGAGAAGTGGGTGCTCACCCAGCCGCTGTCGGAGAGCCTGGATAATGGCCTCGTCCCACGGCGCATTGCCCAGCGCAACGGCAATATTGCGTAGCCAGCGTAAATGACCAATACGGCGAATCGCCGAACCTTCCGTGACTTTCAAAAAGTGCGCTTCATTCCAGGCGAACAACTCAATCAGTGCGGGCGCATGCAGCGCTTTGCGCGGGCTGAAATCCTCTTCACTGGTCAGTTGTGAGTAGCGATTCCAGGGGCAAATCAGCTGGCAGTCGTCACAGCCGTAAATGCGGTTACCAATCAGCGGGCGAAACGCTTCCGGGATGGCACCTTCCAGCTCAATCGTCAGATAAGAGATGCAGCGGCGGGCATCGACGGTATAAGGCTCGACAATAGCGCCGGTCGGGCAAATCGTCATGCAGGCCACGCAGCGCCCACAACCTTCTTCGACTGGCGAATCAACGGGTAACGGGAGATCAATCAGCAGTTCGCCAAGGAAAAAGAACGAGCCTGCATCGCGGCTGAGGATAAGTGAGTGCTTACCTGTCCAGCCCAGCCCGGCTTTTTCCGCCAGCGGACGCTCAAGAATGGGCGCAGAATCAACAAAAGGTCTAAAATTCAGCGAAGCACAATGCTGCTGGATAAGTTCTCCGAGCTTTTTGAGCCGGTTGCGCAGCAGCTTATGATAATCGCGACCCAGCGCATAACGGCTGACATAGCCCAGCGTTGGGTTTTTCAGCGTGCTGGCGAAAGCAGCCTGTGCAGGAAGGTAATTCATGCGCACACTAATGACGCGCAGCGTGCCGGGGAGAAGCTCGTGGGGGCGGGCGCGCATCATGCCGTGGCGCGCCATCCACTCCATTTCGCCGTGATATTGTTTGTCCAGCCACGCCTGCAGCTTCGGCTCGCTGGCGCTGAGATCGGTATCCGTAATACCGACCTGCTGAAAACCCAGTTCAGAGCCCCACTGTTTGATTTGTTGCGCTAAGTCATTGAGATTGAGGGGCTGTGACATGACGGACCATAGAAATGAAGAAAAACGCAGCAAGTATACCACACTCTGTCTGGCCAACGGCTGAGATGAAACGTGTGGAACGCGAGGCGGCAGACAGCCTCGGCATCACGCTCTATGAACTTATGCAGCGTGCGGGCGAAGCCGCGTTTGCCGTCGCGCGGGAGCAATTTCCTGACACGCGTAGCTGGCTGGTGCTTTGCGGGCACGGTAATAACGGCGGCGACGGCTATGTCGTGGCGCGTTTGGCAGCAGCAGCGGGCATTGCCGTGACGCTGCTGGCGCTGGAGAGTAGCAAGCCGCTGCCGGAAGAGGCGACAACCGCGCGTGAAGCCTGGCTTGATGCTGGAGGTGTCATCCATGCCGCGGATGTCGCCTGGCCGGACGACGCCGATTTAATTATCGATGCTTTGTTCGGTACGGGGCTTACCAGCGCACCGCGCGACGATGTCGCCGCGCTGATTGAACATGCCAACCTGCATTCCGCGCCGGTGCTGGCGCTGGATATCCCCTCCGGCCTGAATGCGCAAACCGGCACGACGCCGGGCGCAGCCATTCAGGCGCAGCACACCGTGACGTTTATCGCGCTTAAACCGGGCTTGCTGACCGGCAAAGCGCGTGATGTCGTCGGCCAGTTGCATCACCATGCGCTGGGGCTTGAACCCTGGCTTAGCGGCCAGCAAGCGCCACTTTCCCGTTTTGATGAGAGCCAGTTAGCGCAGTGGTTGCCACTGCGCCGTCCAACAGCGCATAAAGGCGATCATGGGCGGCTGGTGATCATTGGCGGCGATCACGGTACCGCGGGTGCTATCCGTATGGCCGGTGAAGCTGCGCTGCGCGCAGGTGCTGGCCTGGTTCGCGTACTGACGCGTAGCGAGAATATCCCCCCCATTATCACTGCCCGCCCGGAACTTATGGTCCATGAGCTGACGACGGCATCGCTGGATGAAAGCCTGGAATGGGCGGATGTGGTAGTGATAGGGCCAGGGCTTGGACAGCAAGAGTGGGGCAAAAAAGCGCTGCAAAAAGTGGAGAATTTTCGTAAGCCGATGCTGTGGGACGCCGATGCGTTGAACCTTCTGGCAATCAATCCCGATAAACGTCACAATCGCGTACTGACGCCGCATCCCGGCGAGGCAGCGCGTTTGCTCAACTGTAGCGTGGCGGAAATCGAAAGCGATCGCTTACTTTCTGCTCAACGTCTGGTAAAACGTTACGCTGGCGTGGTGGTGCTGAAAGGCGCTGGTACAGTGGTGGCGAGCGAGGCTGGTGAGACTGGCATTGTTGATGCCGGAAATGCCGGAATGGCGAGCGGTGGCATGGGCGACGTGCTGTCGGGCATTATTGGCGCGCTGCTCGGTCAGAAACTCAGTTTGTATGATGCGGCTTGCGCCGGATGCGTTGCGCATGGCGCAGCGGCCGACAGACAGGCGGCGCAATATGGTCAGCGCGGTATGCTGGCCACCGATCTTTTTATGACGCTTTTGCGTGTTGTTAACCCGGATGTAGTTGATACAAAAGATGATTAATCGAGTTATTCCTTTACCTGACGAGCAATCGACACTGGATCTCGGCAATCGCGTAGCGCAGGCCTGCGACGGCGCGACGGTGATTTATCTGTATGGCGATCTCGGTGCGGGTAAAACCACCTTTAGCCGGGGCTTTTTGCAGGCTTTAGGCCATCACGGGAATGTCAAAAGCCCGACTTATACGCTGGTGGAGCCTTACACCCTCGATAAGCTGATGGTGTATCACTTCGATCTCTACCGCCTTGCGGACCCGGAGGAGCTGGAGTTTATGGGGATCCGCGATTATTTTGCCAACGACGCGATTTGCCTGGTCGAGTGGCCGCAACAAGGTGCGGGTGTACTGCCTGACCCGGATGTCGAAATCCATTTAGATTACCAGGCGCAGGGGCGTGAGGCGCGCATTCGTGCGGTTTCCTCATCTGGCGAGTCGTTGCTGGCGCGTATGGCCGGTTAACAGGAAGGGTGACGGGATGATCTCTCGCGTGAAAGGTTGGTTGGCGGCAGTTCTTTTGCTGGCGTGCGCTCACGCTGGCGCAGCAAGTTTAGCCGATATTCAGGTGTCCAATGGCGACAGCCAGGCGCGTATCACCTTTAGCTTTATGGGCGATCCTGAGTATGCGTTTTCGCAGCAGGGTAAGCGCAGCGTGGCGCTGGATATCAAACAGACCGGCGTTATTCAGGGATTGCCGTTGCAGTTCAGCGGCAACAATCTGGTGAAAAGTATTCGCGCAGGTACGGCAAAAGATAACCAGTCGATCCGCCTGGTAGTGGATCTGACGCAGAACGGCAAAACCCGTGCGGTGAAACAGCAAAACGGCGCGGGTTACAAGGTGGTATTTACCATCGATGCTGATGTCCCGCCGCCGCCGCCGGTGGTGGCGAAGCGCGTCGAGACGCCTGTTGTTACGCCGCGCCAGACACAGCCTGGACGCAATCCGTTTAAATCAGACAATGACCGTATTACCAGCGTTACCAGCAGCAACACCGTGACACGTCCGGCGGTGCAATCGCACACGGTATCCGGCGACAAAGTGGTGATTGCGATTGACGCCGGGCACGGCGGCCAGGATCCTGGCGCAATTGGTTCCGGCGGCACGGAGGAGAAAAACGTCACCATCTCCATTGCCCGTAAATTGCGTTCGCTGCTGAATGACGATCCCATGTTCAAGCCGGTGATGACCCGCGACGGCGACTATTTTATCTCCGTAATGGGGCGTTCCGATGTGGCGCGTAAGCAGAACGCCAACTTTCTTGTCTCGATCCACGCCGATGCTGCGCCAAACCGTGACGCTACCGGTGCGTCGGTCTGGGTGCTGTCGAACCGTCGTGCCAACAGCGAGATGGCGGGCTGGCTCGAGCAGCATGAGAAACAATCCGAGTTGCTGGGCGGCGCGGGCGACATGCTGGCGAACAGCCAGTCTGACCCCTACCTCAGCCAGGCGGTGCTCGATTTACAGTTCGGCCATTCTCAGCGCGTAGGTTATGATGTCGCCACAGACATACTGGGCCAGCTCCAGCGCGTGGGGGCATTACATAAACGCCGCCCGGAACATGCCAGCCTTGGCGTGCTGCGTTCGCCGGATATTCCGTCGGTACTGGTCGAAACGGGTTTTATCAGCAACAGCGGTGAAGAGCGCTTGCTGGCCAGCGATGCGTATCAGCAGCAAATCGCCGAAGCGATTTACGGTGGCCTGCGTAACTATTTCCTCGCTCATCCATTGCAATCCGCGCCGCAGGGCGGAGGTGGGCAAACAGCCAGCGCCGCAGCGCCTGCAAGCGGTCTGCTTAACTAAGGATATTTTTCATGCCGATACAGGTTCTACCGCCGCAGCTTGCGAACCAGATCGCCGCTGGCGAAGTGGTTGAACGCCCTGCGTCGGTGGTGAAAGAGTTGGTGGAAAACAGCCTTGATGCCGGAGCGACGCGTATCGATATCGACATCGAACGCGGCGGTGCGAAGCTTATTCGCATCCGCGATAATGGCAGCGGCATCAAGAAAGACGAGCTGGCGCTTGCGCTGGCTCGCCATGCCACCAGTAAAATTGCCTCGCTTGACGATCTGGAAGCGATTATCAGCCTCGGTTTTCGTGGCGAAGCGCTGGCCAGTATCAGTTCAGTCTCCCGTTTAACGCTCACCTCCCGTACCGCCGATCAGCAAGAAGCGTGGCAAGCCTACGCGGAAGGCCGCGATATGGACGTAACGGTAAAACCTGCTGCGCACCCTGTCGGCACCACGCTGGAAGTGCTGGATCTGTTCTACAACACGCCGGCGCGGCGTAAGTTTATGCGTACGGAAAAAACCGAGTTTGGTCATATCGATGAGGTGATCCGTCGCATTGCACTGGCGCGTTTTGACGTCACTATCAATCTGAATCACAACGGTAAAATGGTGCGCCAGTACCGTGCTGTTGCCGAAGGAGCACCAAAAGAGCGTCGGCTTGGCGCGATATGCGGCACGGCGTTTCTGGAACAGGCGCTGGAGATTGCGTGGCAGCACGGCGATTTATCTCTGCATGGCTGGGTGGCCGATCCTAAAAGCACCAGCAGCGCGTTTGCTGAGATCCAGTATTGCTACGTGAATGGTCGCATGATGCGCGACCGGTTAATTAATCACGCCATTCGACAGGCATGTGAAGATAAGCTGGGTGCCGATCAGCAGCCTGCTTTTGTGCTTTATCTGAAAATTGACCCGCACCAGGTGGATGTGAATGTGCATCCGGCAAAACATGAAGTACGCTTCCATCAATCGCGTCTGGTGCATGATTTTATCTATCAGGGCGTATTGAGCGTGCTGCAACAGCAGCTCGAAACGCCGCTTCAACTGGAAGAAGAGCCTGCTCCGCGCGCGTTGCCGGAGAACCGTGTCGCAGCCGGGCGTAACCAGTTTGCTGCGCCGCCCGTTGCCCGGGAACCCGAAGCACCGCGTTATTCATCACCTGCTTCCGGCGCATCACGCGGGGGCAACGGTGCTACGGGGCAACCGTGGCCGAATGCGCAGCCGGGGTATCAGAAACAGCAGGGGGCGCTCTATCGCCAGTTGCTGGAAACGCCCGCAGCTGAACGTAAAACCGAAAGCGTCACTTCTGTTGCTCCTGCACTGGAAGGGCATTGCCACAGTTTTGGTCGCGTGCTGACTCTGATCGCGCCGCATTTTGCCTTGCTTGAGCGTGATGGCAACCTTGCGCTGTTGGCGCTGCCGGTGGCTGAACGTTGGCTGCGACTGGCGCAGCTCTCCCCGGACAATGCGCCGGTATGCGGCCAGCCGCTGCTGATCCCGGTTCGTTTAAAAATCTCCACTGAGGAGAGTACGGCGCTGAAGCGTGCGCAGCCGGTGCTGGCAGGAATGGGGATTGAATTGCTGCTGGATGGCCAGCATGTGACCATTCGTGCAGTGCCTTTACCCTTGCGCCAACAAAATTTACAAATCTTGATTCCTGCTCTGATAGGCTACCTGGCGCAGCAGACAAGCATTGATGCGGTGAATATAGCCCAGTGGCTGGCTCGTCATCTGGCGAGCGATCATCCGCAATGGAGTGTGGCGCAGGCGATTACCCTGCTGGCCGACGTCGAACGGCTTTGTCCGCATCTGGTGAAGACTCCGCCAGATGGTTTATTACAACCTGTAGAGCTACAAACGGCGATGAACGCCCTGAAACATGAGTGAAGCGAGTAAGGCTAGCCTGCCGAAGGCAATTTTTTTGATGGGGCCGACGGCCTCCGGCAAGACTGCGTTAGCCATTGAGTTACGTAAAGTTTTGCCAGTAGAGTTGATAAGCGTTGATTCTGCCCTTATTTATCAGGGCATGGATATCGGCACCGCCAAGCCGAGCGCGGAAGAGTTACGTGCCGCACCGCACCGGTTGCTGGATATTCTCGATCCCGCGCAGGCTTATTCCGCCGCCGATTTTCGCCGCGATGCACTGGCGGCGATGCAGGAGATCACCGAAGCAGGGCGCATTCCTCTGCTGGTGGGCGGTACAATGCTCTACTTTAAAGCGCTGCTGGAAGGGTTATCGCCCCTGCCATCAGCAGATGCAAAAGTCAGAGCGGAAATAGAAAAACAGGCGGCAGAGCGTGGATGGGAAGCGTTGCATCAGCAGTTACGGGAGATTGACCCCGTTGCGGCAGCGCGGATTCATCCAAATGATCCGCAAAGGCTTTCCCGGGCACTGGAAGTTTTTTTCATTTCGGGTAAAACTTTAACGGATCTGACGCAAACGTCAGGAGACGCTCTGCCTTACCAGGTGCATCAGTTCGCCATCGCCCCGGCGAGCCGTGAACTGCTCCATCAACGGATCGAGCAGCGTTTTCATCAGATGTTAGCTTCAGGTTTTGAAGCAGAAGTGCGGGCGCTTTTTGCTCGCGGAGATTTGCATACGGATATGCCTTCCATTCGTTGTGTGGGATACCGCCAGATGTGGTCGTATCTTGAAGGTGAAATCACATACGATGAAATGGTTTATCGAGGTATTTGCGCCACGAGGCAGTTAGCCAAGCGGCAGATAACCTGGTTGCGGGGCTGGGATGGCGTTCACTGGTTAGAGAGTGAAAAGCCAGAAAAGTCTTACCGTGACGTGTTACAGGTTGTTAGTGCTATCGCAGGGTGAATGTGTACAATTAAGTCGTATCGTGCGCGAATTTTTACGCAGTTTTCAGAACCTTCGGGTTCTAAGTACAAAACAAGCATATAAGGAAAAGATAGAATGGCTAAGGGGCAATCTTTACAAGATCCGTTCCTGAACGCACTGCGTCGGGAACGTGTTCCAGTTTCAATTTATTTGGTGAATGGTATTAAGCTGCAAGGGCAAATTGAGTCTTTCGATCAGTTCGTGATTCTGTTGAAGAACACGGTCAGCCAGATGGTCTATAAGCACGCGATTTCTACTGTTGTTCCATCTCGTCCGGTTTCTCATCACAGCAACAATGCGGGCGGCGGTACCAGCAGTAACTACCATCACGGTAGCAACGCGCAGGGCTCTGCACAGCAAGACGGCGAAGAAACCGAATAAGGTTGACGGCTGATTTTCCAGATCGGGGAGCCAGTTAAGCTGTGTTCCCCGCTGGTATTTTATGAGGGTTTACGCTTGTTTGACCGTTATGACGCCGGTGAGCAGGCGGTACTGGTACACATCTATTTTTCGCAAGACAAAGATATGGAAGATCTCCAGGAGTTTGAATCTCTGGTTTCTTCCGCCGGTGTCGAAGCAATGCAGGTGATTACCGGTAGCCGTAAAGCACCGCACCCCAAGTACTTTGTTGGTGAAGGTAAAGCAGTAGAAATTGCGGATGCCGTAAAAGCAGCGGGCGCTTCCGTCGTGCTCTTTGATCATGCGCTAACCCCCGCCCAGGAACGAAACCTGGAGAGACTGTGCGAATGTCGGGTTATCGATCGCACCGGTCTGATTTTAGATATTTTTGCCCAACGTGCGCGCACGCACGAGGGGAAATTGCAGGTTGAGCTGGCGCAGTTGCGCCATCTGGCGACGCGTCTGGTGCGTGGCTGGACCCACCTTGAACGACAAAAAGGCGGGATTGGTTTGCGCGGTCCGGGTGAAACCCAACTCGAAACCGACCGTCGTTTGCTGCGTAATCGAATTACCCAGATCCTCTCGCGTCTTGAAAAAGTTGAGAAGCAGCGCGAGCAGGGACGTCGCTCCCGCATGAAAGCCGATATTCCAACGGTTTCGCTGGTGGGCTATACCAACGCCGGTAAATCCACGTTGTTTAACCAGATTACCGAAGCGCAAGTCTACGCGGCGGATCAGCTATTTGCGACGCTGGATCCCACGCTTCGTCGTATTGACGTAGCGGATGTCGGCGAAACCGTGCTGGCCGATACGGTCGGGTTTATTCGCCATCTGCCGCACGATCTGGTGGCCGCATTTAAAGCGACCTTGCAGGAGACGCGTCAGGCGACGCTGCTGCTGCATGTTATTGACGCCGCCGATGTGCGCGTGCAAGAGAACATTGATGCAGTGAATACGGTGCTTGAAGAGATTGAAGCGCACGAGATCCCAACGCTGCTGGTGATGAATAAGATCGATATGCTGGAAGATTTTGAGCCGCGTATCGACCGGGATGAAGAGAATAAACCAATTCGCGTCTGGCTCTCTGCGCAGACGGGCGTTGGCGTACCACTGTTATTCCAGGCTTTAACAGAGCGTCTTTCCGGTGAAGTCGCGCAGCACACGTTGCGTTTACCACCGCAGGCAGGGCGTCTGAGAAGTCGGTTTTACCAGCTTCAGGCAATAGAAAAAGAGTGGATGGAAGACGATGGCAGCGTAGGTATGCAGGTGCGTATGCCGATTGTCGACTGGCGTCGACTCTGTAAACAAGAACCGGCACTCGAAGAATACGTCGTTTGACCGGCAGCCTGAAGATTTTTCCCCTTTGGGGGTGCCCGCGAGGCCGGGCATACACCGCACGATATATACATATGGAGCACATACATGGCGTGGAATCAGCCCGGTAACAACGGACAGGACCGCGACCCGTGGGGAAGCAGCAAACCAGGCGGCAACTCTGAGGGAAATGGAAACAAAGGCGGTCGCGATCAGGGGCCACCTGATCTGGATGATATTTTCCGCAAACTGAGTAAAAAGCTCGGTGGCCTGGGCGGTGGTAAGAGTACCGGCGGCGCGCCCGGTTCCTCTGGCCCTCGCGGTCAGGCGGGCGGACGCATTGTCGGCATCGTTGCCGCAGCGGCCGTGATTATCTGGGCTGCGACCGGGTTCTATACCATTAAAGAAGCAGAACGCGGCGTCGTTACGCGCTTCGGCAAGTTCAGCCATTTGGTTGAGCCAGGTCTGAACTGGAAGCCGACCTTTATCGATAGCGTGACGGCGGTAAACGTCGAATCGGTTCGTGAACTGGCGGCTTCCGGCGTGATGCTCACTTCTGATGAAAACGTCGTGCGCGTTGAGATGAACGTGCAGTACCGCGTGACCGATCCTGAGCGTTACCTGTTCAGCGTTACCAGCGCCGACGACAGTCTGCGCCAGGCAACCGACAGCGCCCTGCGCGGTGTGATCGGCAAATATTCCATGGATCGTATTCTGACCGAAGGGCGTACCGTTATTCGTAGCGATACCCAGCGTGAGCTGGAAGAGACCATTCGTCCGTACAACATGGGGATTACCCTGCTCGACGTCAACTTCCAGGCTGCGCGTCCGCCGGAAGAGGTGAAGGCCGCGTTTGACGACGCGATTGCAGCACGTGAAAACGAGCAGCAGTACATCCGTGAAGCGGAAGCCTACAGCAACGAAGTACAGCCGCGCGCAAACGGCCAGGCGCAGCGTATTCTCGAAGAGGCGCGTGCTTATAAGACGCAGACCGTCCTGGAAGCGCAGGGTGAAGTGGCGCGTTTCGCGAAGATCCTGCCGGAATATAAAGCCGCGCCGGAAATTACTCGCGAGCGTCTGTATATCGAAACCATGGAAAAAGTGCTGAGCCATACCCGCAAGGTGCTGGTTAACGATAAAGGCGGCAACCTGATGGTGCTGCCGCTGGATCAGATGCTGAAAGGCGGCGCGAGCGCGCCTGCGGCAAAGAGTGATAGCAGTGGCGCAAACAACCTGCTGCGCCTGCCGCCTGCGTCAAACTCTGGCAGCAGTGCAAACAGCGCCCCGGCACCATCTGCCGGAGACATCATGGACCAACGCCGCGTAAACGCGCAGCGTAACGACTACCAGCGTCAGGGGGAATAACGATGCGTAAGTCAGTTATCGCGATCATCATCATCGTGCTGGTAGTGCTCTACACCTCTATTTTTGTGGTGAAAGAAGGCGAGCGCGGAATTTCGCTGCGCTTTGGTAAGGTATTGCGCGACGACGAAAATAAACCGCTGGTTTATGAGCCGGGCTTGCACTTTAAGCTGCCGTTTATCGAATCGGTTAAACTGCTTGATGCGCGTATTCAGACCATGGATAACCAGGCAGATCGCTTTGTTACTAAAGAGAAGAAAGACCTGATTGTTGACTCTTATATCAAGTGGCGCATCAGCGATTTCAGCCGTTATTACCTGGCGACAGGCGGCGGTGACGTCTCCCAGGCCGAGGTGCTGCTGAAACGTAAGTTTTCTGACCGTCTGCGTTCTGAAATTGGTCGTCTGGATGTGAAAGACATCGTTACCGATTCTCGTGGCCGTCTGACTCTGGAAGTGCGTGATGCGCTGAACTCCGGTTCTGCGGGGACGGAAGACGAAGTGGCGACGCCGGCAGCAGATGACGCCATTGCGAAAGCCGCAGAGCGCGTACAGGCTGAAACCAACGGTAAAGTACCGGTTATCAACCCGAACAGTATGGCGGCGCTGGGTATCGAAGTGATCGACGTGCGTATCAAGCAGATCAACCTGCCGGCAGAAGTGTCGGATGCGATCTACAACCGTATGCGCGCCGAGCGTGAAGCGGTAGCCCGTCGTCACCGTTCGCAGGGCCAGGAAGAAGCGGAAAAACTGCGTGCTGCCGCGGATTACGAAGTGACGAAAACACTGGCGGAATCTGAGCGTCAGGGGCGTATCCTGCGCGGTGAAGGTGATGCTGAAGCGGCAAAACTGTTTGCCGATGCCTTTAGTCAGGACCCGGATTTCTATGCCTTTATCCGTAGCCTGCGCGCGTACGAAAATAGTTTTGATAGCAACCAGGATGTGATGGTGCTCAGCCCGGACAGCGATTTCTTCCGTTATATGAAAACGCCGACTTCCGCGACGCGCTAAGTTTGCGCCTGCGGTTTTCATGGTAAAAACCACCGCCAAAATCCGGCGGTGGTTTTGTTTTTTAAGGATTAGACATGAATTCGACAATCTGGCTCGCCCTGGCGCTGGTTTTGGTCTTTGAAGGCCTTGGTCCGATGCTATCCGCGTGCCTGGCGGCGTATGATTGCCTCGCTGAGCCTGCTTCCGGACCATCTTCTGCGTCGTTTTGGCGGTGGGCTTGTGGTTGCGGGAGTAGTGATCTACTACATGTTGAGGAAAACGATTGGCTGAGTGAAAAGTGGGCGTCTTTGGTCAATTTTGCGCGGAAAAAGTGCTGAATCTGAAAAAAAGCGGTGGTAGAATCCATTTTTAAGCAAACGGTGATTTTGAAAAATGGGTAACAACGTCGTCGTACTGGGCACCCAATGGGGTGACGAAGGTAAAGGGAAGATTGTTGATCTTCTGACTGAACGGGCTAAATATGTTGTGCGCTACCAGGGCGGTCACAACGCAGGCCATACTCTCGTAATCAACGGTGAAAAAACCGTCCTCCATCTTATTCCATCAGGCATTCTTCGCGAAAACGTCACCAGCATTATCGGTAACGGCGTTGTGCTGGCGCCGAGCGCGCTGATGAAAGAGATGAAAGAACTGGAAGACCGTGGTATCCCGGTTCGTGAACGTCTGCTGCTTTCCGAAGCATGCCCGTTAATCCTTGATTATCACGTAGCGCTCGATGTTGCGCGTGAAAAAGCGCGCGGCGCGAAAGCTATCGGCACCACCGGCCGTGGCATCGGCCCTGCGTACGAAGATAAAGTGGCTCGTCGCGGTCTGCGCGTGGGCGATCTGTTCGATAAAGCGACTTTCGCCGACAAACTGAAAGAAGTGATGGAATATCACAACTTCCAACTGGTGAACTTCTACAAAGTGGAAGCCGTTGACTACCAGAAAGTGCTGGATGATGTGATGGCGATTGCCGATATCCTGACTGCGATGGTTGTGGATGTTTCCGACCTGCTGGATCAGGCTCGTAAACGTGGCGATTTCGTCATGTTCGAAGGCGCACAGGGTACGCTGCTTGACATCGATCACGGCACCTATCCGTACGTAACCTCTTCCAACACCACGGCTGGCGGCGTCGCTACCGGTTCTGGTCTTGGTCCGCGTTACGTTGATTACGTGCTGGGTATTATCAAAGCATACTCAACGCGTGTGGGCGCTGGTCCGTTCCCGACCGAGCTGTTCGACGATATTGGCGAGTTCCTGTGCAAACAGGGTAACGAATACGGTGCTACTACCGGTCGCCGCCGCCGTACCGGCTGGCTGGATGCGGTTGCGGTGCGTCGCGCCGTGCAGATCAACTCCCTCTCTGGCTTCTGCCTGACCAAGCTGGACGTGCTGGATGGCCTGAAAGAGGTGAAAATCTGCGTTGCTTACCGTATGCCGGATGGCCGCGAAGTGACGACCACGCCGCTGGCTGCTGACAACTGGGAAGGTATCGAACCGATTTACGAAACCATGCCTGGCTGGTCTGAGTCTACTTTTGGTGTGAAAGATCGCAGCGGTCTGCCGCAGGCGGCGCTGAATTACATCAAACGTATTGAAGAACTTACTGGTGTGCCGATTGATATTATCTCAACTGGCCCGGATCGTACTGAAACCATGATCCTGCGCGATCCGTTCGACGCGTAATGTTGTTCCGGGGCGCGTTTTGCGCGTCCCGTCTCCTCGCTTTTTTTACCCTTCTGTTCAAATAAATTAGCGGCATGACTAGTGGCTGGTTTATCATCAATAGAGTCAATACCTGCGGGTATCTCATCTTTTCCCATTTACTGAGGTTGATGTGCAGTTAACGAGTTTTACCGATTATGGTTTACGCGCCCTGATCTATATGGCATCGCTGCCTGATGGAAAAATGACCAGTATTACTGAAGTCACAGAAACATATGGCGTATCCCGTAATCATATGGTCAAAATAATCAACCAGTTAAGTCGTGAAGGCTATGTCGCGGCCGTGAGAGGGAAAAACGGTGGGATTAGGCTGGGGAAACCCGCGCAGGATATCCGCATTGGTGATGTCGTCCGTTCGCTGGAGCCGCTTGCGCTGGTCAATTGCAGCAGCGAATTTTGCCATATCACCACTGCATGCCGCCTGAAAAAGGCGCTTGCCAAAGCCGTGCAAAGTTTTCTCAAGGAGCTGGATAACTACACGTTGGCCGATTTGGTTGAAGAGAATCAACCGCTTTACAAATTATTGCTGGTGGAATGACGAAAATTTCCGCCAGAGCTGACTACGGAGGACCCGCAATGTCACAAGATCCTTTCCTCGAACGAGAATCTGAAAAATATACCAACCCCATTCCCAGCCGCGAATTTATCCTCGATCACTTAGCCAAACGCGAAAAACCAGCCAGCCGTGATGAACTGGCGGTTGAACTGAAAATCGAAGGCGAAGAACAAAATGAAGCGCTGCGCCGTCGTTTGCGCGCCATGGAGCGTGACGGTCAACTGGTGTTCACCCGCCGTCAGTGCTACGCCTTACCGGAAAGGCTGGACCTGCTGAAAGGTGTGGTGATCGGCCACCGCGACGGCTATGGCTTCCTGCGCGTCGAAGGGCGTAAAGACGATCTTTACCTCTCCAGCGAGCAGATGAAAACCTGCATCCACGGCGACCAGGTGCTGGCGCAGCCGCTGGGTGCCGATCGCAAAGGCCGCCGCGAAGCGCGTATCGTACGTATTCTGGTGCCCAAAACCGGGCAAATTGTTGGCCGTTACTTCACCGATGCTGGCGTCGGTTTTGTGGTGCCGGACGACAGCCGCATGAGCTTTGACATCCTGATTCCGCCGGAAGAAACCATGAGCGCGCGCATGGGCTTTGTGGTGGTGGTGGAGTTAACCCAGCGTCCGACACGCCGCACCAAAGCACTTGGCAAGATTGTTGAAGTGCTCGGCGACAACATGGGTACCGGCATGGCCGTCGATATGGCGCTGCGCACCCATGAAATTCCTTACCAGTGGCCGCCTGAAGTTGAAAAACAGATTGCCGGGCTGAAAGAGCAAGTTCCGGAAGAGGCAAAAGCGGGACGTGTGGATCTGCGCGATCTGCCGCTGGTCACCATCGATGGCGAAGACGCCCGCGATTTCGACGACGCTGTCTATTGCGAGAAAAAACGCGGCGGTGGCTGGCGTTTGTGGGTGGCAATTGCCGATGTGAGCTATTACGTGCGCCACGGAACGCCGCTCGACAACGAAGCGCGCAACCGTGGCACATCGGTGTACTTCCCGTCGCAGGTCGTGCCTATGCTGCCGGAAGTGCTCTCAAACGGTCTCTGTTCGCTCAACCCGCAGGTGGATCGCCTGTGTATGGTCTGCGAAATGACCGTCTCGACGAAAGGCCGTTTAACCGGTTTTAAATTCTACGAAGCGGTGATGAGCTCCCATGCGCGTCTGACCTACACCAAAGTGTGGCATATGTTGCAGGGCGATCAGGAGCTGCGCGAGCAGTATGCGCCGCTGGTGAAACATATCGAAGAGTTGCATAACCTCTACAAAGTGCTCGACCAGGCGCGTGCTGAACGCGGCGGCATCTCGTTTGAGAGTGAAGAAGCGAAGTTTATCTTCAACGCCGAGCGCCGTATTGAACGCATCGAACAGACTCAGCGTAACGATGCGCACAAACTGATTGAAGAGTGCATGATCCTCGCCAACATCTCGGCAGCGCGCTTCGTCGAGAAGGCCAACGAACCGGCGCTGTTCCGTATTCACGATAAACCGACCACCGATGCGATCACCGCATTTCGTTCCGTGCTCGCCGAGCTGGGGCTGGAACTGCCGGGCGGCAACAAACCGGAACCGCGCGATTATGCCGAGTTGCTGGAGTCGATTGCCGATCGTCCCGATCACGAGATGCTGCAAACTATGCTGCTGCGCTCGATGAAACAGGCGATTTACGATCCGGAAAACCGGGGTCACTTCGGGCTGGCGCTGCAATCCTATGCGCACTTTACGTCGCCGATCCGCCGTTATCCGGACTTGTCATTGCACCGCGCCATTAAGTATCTGCTGGCGAAAGAGCAGGGGCTGAAGGGCAACAGCACAGAAACCGGCGGCTGGCACTACAGCATGGAAGAGGTGCTGCAACTGGGCCAGCACTGTTCGATGACCGAACGCCGCGCAGATGAAGCCACCCGCGAAGTGTCGGACTGGCTGAAGTGCGATTTCATGCAGGATCAGGTGGGCAACACCTTCCCGGGCGTTATCGCCAGCGTCACCGGCTTCGGTTTCTTTGTGCGCCTGAACGATCTGTTTATCGATGGTCTGGTGCATGTCTCCTCGCTGGACAACGACTATTACCGTTTTGACCAGATTGGTCAGCGCCTGATTGGCGAATCCGGCGGGCAAACCTATCGCCTCGGCGATCGGGTGGAAGTGAAGGTTGAAGCCGTCAATATGGATGAGCGTAAGATCGACTTCTCGCTGATCTCCAGCGAACGCGCGCCGCGCAATGTCGGTAAAACCGAGCGTGAAAGAACGAAAAAAGGCGCTGCGGGTAAAAACGTTGGCGGTAAAAAGCCACCGCGTCGGCAGATGGGGAAAAAGGTGAATTTTGAGCCGGACAGTGCCTTCCGCGGTGATGCCGCAGGCAAAGGTAAAAGCAAAGCGAAAAAAGCCAAAAACCCCTCGGCAAAAACGCAAAAAATAGCCGCAGCCACCAAAGCTAAACGCGCGGCGAAAAAGAAAGTCGAGCAGTAATATCCGCGAAGCCCTTCCACTGTGAAGGGCTTTTTTTATGGCTTAGTTATTTCCTGCACATCGATATTTATTATTTATCGTTAGCCTGCGAACACAGATCTATATAGTAAATATCCATCTCGTATTTACCGAATTAAAACCGTGGCATTTCGCTTCGGTTGGTCTCTGTTTTCCAAGGAGCGATTATGCATCTGGCCCGTTTTCCCCGCCTGTCATTAGGTCATTTCCCGACGCCGTTAGAACCGCTGGAGAATTTAAGCGCGCTGCTGGGCGGTCCCAAAATATGGATCAAACGCGATGACGCTACCGGTCTGGCGACGGGCGGCAATAAAACCCGCAAGCTGGAATTTTTGCTGGCGGATGCGCTGGCGAAAAACGCAGACGTGATTATTACTCAGGGCGCAACGCAGTCGAACCACGTCCGGCAAACCATTGCTGGCGCTGCGAAACTCGGGCTGGCAAGCAAAGTGCTGCTGGAAAAACGCGTCACCGATTTTGGTGAAGATTATCAGCGCTCTGGCAACATCCTGCTGGATGAGTTGCTGGGCGGCGAAATTGTCGCGCATCTGCCGGGCGGCACGGATATGCAAAAAGCGATGGAAGAGTATGCCGAACAGCTGCGCGAGCAGGGGCATCGCCCGTATGTCATCCCCGGCGGCGGCTCCAACGCCATCGGCGCGCTGGGTTATGTTGCTTGCGCCGAAGAGCTGTTATTCCAGTCCTCACAGTTACGGCTACGCATCGATCATGTCGTCCACGCGACCGGCAGCACCGGGACGCAAGCAGGGCTGGTGGCAGGTTTCACCGCCACTAATAGCCATGTGCCGGTGCTGGGCATCAGCGTCCGCGCGCCGAAAGCGAAGCAGGAAGAGAACGTCTGGAACCTGGCATCACGTACGCGCGAACTGCTGGGCGTGGCGGGCGATCTGCCACGTGAAGCGGTAGCCGCCAATAGCGATTACGTCGGTGATGGTTACGGTTTGCCGACAGAAGGCATGCTGGAAGCGCTGACGCTGTTTGCCCGCCATGAAGGCATTTTGCTCGACCCGGTTTATTCCGGTAAAGGTGCCGCCGGGCTTATTGATCTGATTCGCAAAGGCTACTTCACGCATGACGAGAATGTAGTGTTTATCCACACCGGCGGCTCAGCCGGGCTATTCGGTTACCGCCAGGTGCTGGAGGCGCATGCCCGCCATGGCTAAACCCTTCTTACTGGGCGTGCTGGGCGGCATGGGGCCGCTCGCCACGCTCGATTTTCAGCACAAGCTGTTACAGGCGACGCCTGCCGATAGCGACCAGCAGCAACTGCCGTCGGTGGTGTGGAACGTGCCGCAAATCGCCGATCGGCAAAAAGCGCTGGCCGGGCTGGGGCCATCGCCGCTGCCGCAGTTGCTTCGGGGAATTGAAAAGCTTAATCAGGCGGGCGCCAGCCATATCGCTATTCCCTGCAACACCGCGCATCACTGGTATGACGAACTCAGCCGCGCCAGCAACGCGCCGTTGTTGCACATTGTGGATGCCACCATGGCGTCGCTGGCGAATTTAGCGCACAGACCTCAGCGGGTTGGGTTGATTGCCACGCAAGGCACGCTGGATGCGGGTTGGTATCAGCAGCGCCTGGCACAGCAGGGAATTGAGGTGCTGCTGCCGAATGACGATGAACTGCAACAGTGGTTTGTGCCCGGCTGTTATGCTGTGAAGCGCGGCGCACTGCGTGAGGGCGGTGAATTGCTGGCAAAGCAGGCAAATGCGTTACTGACGCGCGGCGCGCAACAGTTGATTCTGGCTTGTACCGAAGTGCCGGTTGCGCTGGAAGCGATTGCCGCGCCGTTTCTCGCACAAACCTGCGATCCGTCACAGGCGCTGGCGCAGCAGTGCGCGCAAATCTGGCTCGATTATCGCCATTCTTATTCCACGTATATCCAACGCAATAATTCGAATAAATAAAAGCGCCGCCTGTCGATATAGTAGTTCGGCGCTAATAACCTCCAGGATTAAATAACATGAAAAAAAGTCTCTGCTTATTACTGGCAGCGGGTAGTTTATGGCTAAATACCAGCGTTGCCGCTACACCAGCCGAAGTGCGCGTCGCTTATAGCGGCGGTTCCCAGGTATTAATGTTGGCGAAAGCCGATGGTTCGCTGGATAAAGCCTTAAACACGAAAGTTCAGTGGGTGCAATTCGCCTCCGGCGCGGATGCGCTCAGCTATTTCGCCAGCAATGCTATCGATATTGCCAATTTCGGTTCCAGCCCGGCCACGGCCGGTATTGTGCGTAAATTACCCGTGGAAATTATCGGCGTTTCCGGCGTGATTGCCAGCTACGAACGTTTAATTGGCAAAGACGGCATTAAAACGCTGCGTGATATTGAAGGGAAACGCGTGGCTTATCCGCCAAATTCGACGGCGCAATATGCGCTGGAAGCCGCGATCAGCGTGAATAAACTCGACCGCAGCAAAATTACCTTGCTGCCGCTGCGTCCGGCGGAAATGGTGGCGGCCTGGAAACGCGGCGATATCGATGCCGGTTACGTCTGGGCGCCGTTTGCCCAGGAGCTGGAATCCTCCGGTGGCCATCAGGTCTTTGCCACCAAAGATCTGCAAAAAGAGGGCTACCTGATTTACAACAATTACGTGGTGCGCAAAGCCTTTGCTGAGCAGTACCCGGAAGCGGTGACCGCTTTCCTGCGCGTACACCAGCAGAAAGTGGATGAGTTCAAAAAGGATCCTGAACGCGCCGCCGCGATTGTGGCAAAAGAGGTCGGCGCGCCGGTGACTACCGCCGCCAATACCCTCGGCGGGCTGGAGTATCCCACGTTAAGCGAGCAGGGTACTGCTGCGTGGCTGGGTAACGGCACGCAAACCAGCGAGAGCGGCATCGGCAAGGCGCTGAGCAAAACCTCGAACTTCCTCGCCGGAATTGGCGAAATCCGCAAACGCGATATCCCGGCGAACTGGGATAGCGCCATCGACTCGCGCTACATCCGCGAGGCAGCAGCCGCAAAATGAAACTGCGTCAACATATCGCCATCAGCGTGCTGTCGGTGGCGGTCTTCTTTGTGATTTGGCAAGTGGCGGCCACCCGGCAATGGGTGGACCCGCTGTTGTTACCTTCGCTGACCGACATTGGGCTGACCGCCGAAGAGCTGCTGGCGGACGGTTACCGCCAGGTTCCGCTGTGGCAGCACGTCGCTGTCAGCCTGGCGCGAGCGCTGAGCGCTTTTGCGGTGGCGATTGCTATCGGTATCCCGCTGGGTTTGTTGATGGGCTTATCCGACGGTCTTTCCGCGGTGCTCAACCCGTTTGTGCAGTTCCTGCGCCCGCTACCGAAGATTGCGCTGATCCCGCTGGCGGTGGTCTGGCTGGGGATTGGTGAAGCGTCGAAATTCTTTCTGATCTTTATCGCCACCTTTTTAAGCGTGGTCGTCGGTGCCAGCGCGGCGGTGGAACGCATCGGTCGCGCACGCATTCGCGTCGCGCAAACGCTGGGGGCATCGAAAAGACAGATCTTTTTGCGCGTGGTGCTACCGGATGCATTGCCGGAGTTGTTTACCACCGTGCGCCTTTCGATTGGTATTGGCTGGACATCGCTGATCGCCGCCGAAATGGTCGCCGCCAGTTCCGGCCTCGGCTGGATGGTGATCAACGCCAGCTCTTATTTACGTACGGACATTGTCATGCTTGGCATTCTTCTGCTGGGCGGCATTGGTTACTTACTGGATTTATTACTGTTAGGGCTACAACGCGGTCTGGTGCCCTGGGCGGGGAAAGAGTGATGACGGCACAAATCGCGCTGGAAAATGTTTCGCTGACGTTTGCGGCAAAACCGCAACCGTTCACGGTGCTGGAGGATATCTCGCTGGCGCTGGCGCCGGGGGAATTTGTTGTGCTACTTGGCCCCTCCGGCTGCGGTAAATCCACCATTCTCAACCTGGTTGCCGGGTTTACCCGACCCGATAGCGGGCAGGTTCTGGCGGCCGGAAAAACGGTGAGCCAGCCTGGACCGTCGCGCGGCATGATCTTCCAGCAGCCGAACCTGTTTCCGTGGTTATCGGTGCTGGATAACGTGACGTTCGGCCCGCGGCTCGGTAAATACCGCAAAGAAGAGGTTAACGCCCAGGCGCTGGACTGGCTGGCGCGCGTGGGGCTGAAAGGTTTTGAACACCATGCGCCGTGGCAGCTTTCCGGCGGGATGAAACAACGTGTCGCGCTGGCGCGCGCCTGGCTGCCCGGCCCGGATGTGCTGCTGCTCGATGAGCCGTTTGGCGCGCTGGATGCGCAAACCCGGCTGATGATGCAGGAACTGCTGCGCAGCGCCTGGCTGGAAACGCGCACCACGCTGCTATTCGTGACGCACGATGTGGATGAAGCGCTGTTTCTCGCCGACCGTATTCTGATCATGTCAGCGCGCCCCGGCAAAATCGTCGAAGAGATTTCTCTGCCGTTTGGCCGCGATCGCGATATCGAAACCCTCGCTGGCGATCCGCATTATGGCGAGATCAAGCAGCACGTGCTGCATCGCGTACGGCTGGAGGCGAAACGGCATCTGAGTTAGCGAGGTACTTTCTGCGGCGCGTGTCGGTTATAATGAGCGCAGGTGATGAGAATCACAGCCCACATAACGCGGCGAAACCGCCCCAAATGAGTACCATCAATGAGTGAAATGATTTACGGCATCCATGCGGTGCAGGCACTGCTGGAGCGCGCCCCGGAGCGTTTTCAGGAAGTCTTTATTCTGAAAGGCCGCGAAGACAAACGTCTGCTGCCGCTGATCCATGCGCTGGAAGCGCAGGGCGTGGTGATCCAGGTGGCGAATCGCCAGTATCTGGATGAGAAAAGCGAAGGCGCGGTGCATCAGGGGATCATTGCACGGGTGAAACCAGGGCGTCAGTATCAGGAGAACGATCTGCCGGATCTGATCGCCAGCCTCGATCAACCGTTCCTGCTGATCCTTGATGGCGTTACCGATCCGCATAATCTTGGCGCCTGTTTGCGCAGTGCAGATGCGGCAGGCGTTCACGCGGTGATCGTGCCGAAAGACAAATCCGCCCAGTTGAATGCGACCGCGAAAAAAGTGGCGTGCGGCGCAGCGGAAAACGTTCCGCTGATCCGCGTCACCAACCTTGCGCGCACCATGCGCCAGCTGCAGGAAGAGAATATCTGGATCGTTGGCACCGCCGGTGAAGCGGACCACACTCTGTTCCAGAGCAAAATGACCGGGCCGATGGCGCTGGTAATGGGCGCGGAAGGCGAAGGTATGCGCCGCCTGACGCGCGAACACTGCGATGAGCTGATCAGCATTCCGATGGCGGGCAGCGTTTCATCGCTGAACGTCTCAGTGGCGACCGGCATCTGCCTGTTTGAAGCGGTGCGCCAGCGCGCGCTTTAAGTCCGCAATACCACAAAAACCACCCTTATTTGGGTGGTTTTTTTTGCCCTGAATCCGGAGATTTCACGGCAGGTCTTTTGATGAAACGGTAGGTATGGGGATCCGCGAAGCCAGTACGCTCCAAAGATACTTTGCGGTTTGTGCCGCATTATATCGGCGGATAAACCAAAGCCCGGCAGCGCCACGCCACCGGGATGCTTCACTCTTCCAGCGAACGCAAATGGTCATTTTTGTTGAGCGTCATCAGCGCCACCATACTCACCACGGCGGTCGCCATCACGTAGTACGCCGGGATATCGACATTGCCGGTCTCTTTGATAAGGCCGGTGATAATTAACCCCGCGCAACCGGAAAAGAGCGCATTCGATAGCGAATAGGCCAGACCCAGCCCGGTATAACGTACGCGCGTGGGGAACATCTCTGCCAGCATTGCCGGGCCTGGTCCGGCCAGCATGCCGACCAGACCACCGGCAACCAGCACCACCAGCGCTTTTATCGTTAAGGTGCTGGATTCCGCCTGTAAAAGGTTCAGCAGCGGCAGCGCCAGAACCAACAGCAACGCGGTGGCAAGCACCATCACGGCGCGCCGCCCGACGCGGTCGCTCAACATGCCGGACGGAATAATGGTTAATGCAAAGCCAATATTGGAGATCACTGCAATCAGCAGCGCCTGATTGAAACCGGTATGCAGCGCCGACTGCAAATACGCGGGCATGATCACCAGATAGGTGTAACCGGCGGCGGACCACACCATCACCCGGCCAATCCCCATGACAATGGCTTTTAGCGTATCGGCGAAGTGCGCCCGTTCGGCAACCGGTTGTTCTTGCTGTTGCACGAAGCTCGGCGTCTCTTCCATGCTGACCCGTAACCACAGCGCGACAACGCCCATCGGCAACGCGAGGAAAAAGGGGATGCGCCAGCCCCAGTCATGCAGCGCGTCTGGCGTCAGCAGCGCGGAAAGCAGCGCCACAATGCCTGCGCCAGCCAGCAGCCCTAACGCGACGGTAAAAGATTGCCATGCGCCATACAGCCCGCGTTTGCCGCGCGGCGCGAACTCCGTCATCAGCGACACCGCGCCGCCGTACTCCCCACCGGCAAATAAGCCCTGCAAAATTCGCAAACCGGTGATGATGAGCGGCGCGGCGAGGCCGATGCTGGCATACACCGGAACGAGACCGATCGCGGCAGTGGCGAGCGTCATCATCACCAGGACGATAATCAGCGTCGGTTTGCGGCCGATACGATCGCCGATACGCCCGAACACCATGGCACCCAGCGGGCGGAAGAAAAAGGCGATGGCAAACGAGGCGTAGGTGAGGATTAAGCTGGTCAGCCCCGTTTCTCCCGAAAGCTGAAAGAAATTTTTGGCGATGACGGTAGCGAGGAAACCGTAAACCGCGAATTCATACCACTCGATAAAATTGCCAATCGAGCCTGCCATTAAAGCGCGCTTATGCGCATTGGGTGCAACGTGAGGTGCCGGCATCATTATTCTCTTCTGCAAGGTGAGAATAAATTATTCACCACGAACATCGATGGCGAAATATATTATTCTTATATTATGTGAGCTGTTTCACGAATGAGCATTGCAAGATCGCGTCCTTGTGAGCCTGTTCCCGTGCAGCATTGAGGTGCGCTGTCCATACTTATCTTCAGTGCCCATGAAGGAGGGAGACACCATGCACTGGCAGACTCATACGGTTTTCAACCAACCTGTTCCTCTGAATAACAGCAACTTATTTCTTTCCGACCGCGCGCTGTATGACGCCGTCATGCGCGAGGGCGCGGCGTGGGACGCCGAATTCCTTGCCAGCATCGGGCAGCAGCTTGGAACGGCGGAATCACTGGAACTGGGGCGGCTGGCGAATGCCAATCCGCCAGAATTGTTACGTTATGACCCCGCAGGCCAGCGGCTCGACGACGTGCGTTTTCACCCGGCCTGGCATTTATTGATGCAGGGATTATGCGCCAACCGGGTTCACAATCTGGCGTGGGAAGAAGATGCGCGTGTTGGCGCGTTTGTCGCTCGCGCCGCGCGCTTTATCCTGCATGCGCAGGTCGAATCCGGCACGCTGTGCCCCATCACCATGACGTTTGCCGCCACGCCGCTGTTGCAACAGGCGCTGCCGAAGCCTTTTCACGACTGGTTTAAACCGTTACTCAGCGATCGTTACGATCCGCATATGGCGCCCGGCAACCAGAAACGCGGCCTGCTGATTGGCATGGGGATGACGGAAAAACAGGGCGGTTCCGATGTGCTGAGCAATACCACCCGCGCGGAAAAAAGCGGCGATGTGTACCGGCTGGTGGGACATAAATGGTTCTTCTCCGTACCGCAGAGCGATGCACATCTGGTGCTGGCGCAGGCTCCCGGCGGCCTGTCCTGCCTCTTTGTGCCGCGCTTTTTGCCCGACGGGCAGCGCAACGGCGTACGGCTGGAGCGGCTGAAAGACAAGCTCGGCAACCGTTCAAATGCCAGCAGCGAAGCGGAATTTTGCGATGCCAGCGGCTGGTTGCTGGGGGAAGAGGGCGATGGCGTACGGCAAATTCTGAAGATGGGCGGCCTGACGCGTTTTGATTGTGCGCTGGGCAGCCACGGTTTGATGCGGCGTGCTTTTTCGGTGGCGCTGTACCATGCGCACCACCGGCAGGCCTTTGGCAAAAATCTGGTCGATCAGCCATTGATGCGCGATGTTCTCAGCCGTATGGCGCTGCAACTGGAAGGGCAAACCGCGTTTCT
Source organism: Kosakonia sacchari (assembly GCA_900109485.1). Taxonomy (GTDB): domain Bacteria; phylum Pseudomonadota; class Gammaproteobacteria; order Enterobacterales; family Enterobacteriaceae; genus Kosakonia; species Kosakonia sacchari_B. The sequence goes on from FOAY01000002.1 coordinate 44,981, forward strand.
GTTTCGTCTGGCGCGCGCCTGGGATCTCCGCGCTGATGCACAGGAGGCGTTATGGGCGCGGTTATTTACCCCGGCGGCGAAATTTGCCGTCTGCAAGGCGGGCATTCCTTTTGTCGCGGAAGCGATGGAGGTGCTCGGCGGGATTGGCTACTGCGAAGATAATGAGCTGCCGCGCCTGTATCGTGAAATGCCGGTGAACAGCATCTGGGAAGGATCCGGCAATGTGATGTGCCTGGATGTGCTGCGCGTGTTGAGCAAGCAATCAGGTGTGATGGCGCTGCTGACCGAGGAGTTTGGCGCAGTGAAAGGCCAGGATCGCCATTTCGATCGCGCCTGGCGGCAGTTGCAGCCGCAACTGCATAAACCGAATGAAACGCAGGGAAGAGCTATCACCCGGCAGCTCTTTCTGTTGGGATGCGGAGCGCAAATGTTGCGCCACGCATCGCCGCCGATGGCGCAAGCCTGGTGCCAGGTGATGCTCGATACCCGTGGTTCGTCGCCGCTGGCCGTCCAGATTCAGGACGACCTGCTGCTCCGCGCCACGGGTGGGTCAAATTAATCCACTTTCAGGCGGAACTGGCTCACCAGACGGGTCAGGTTAGCGCCTTTTTCCCGCAGCGCCTGGGCGGTTTCTTCGCTATGCGATACCCGCCCGGCGTTGACATTGGTGGCATCGCCGATGTGCGTCATCGCCAGATTGACCTGATTGATCCCCGCCGACTGCTCGCGCGAAGCGTGGTTGATTTCGCCGACCAACTGGTTGATATGGCTCATATGGTGGATGATCGATTGCATCGCCACCTGCGTCGCTTCCGACTGAGCATGACCTTCGCCCACTTTCTTCTGCGTGTCGCCAACCAGCACTTCGATCTCTTTCACCGCGTTGGCACAACGTGACGCCAGCGCGCGCACTTCCTGCGCGACCACCGCAAAACCTTTCCCGTTTTCGCCTGCGCGGGCGGCTTCCACCGCTGCATTCAGCGCCAGGATATTGGTCTGGAAGGCAATGGATTCAATAACATGGGTGATATCGGCAATCCGCTGCGAGGCGGTGCGAATATCTTCCATCGTCGTGACGGAAAGGGCGACGGTCTCGCCGCCTTTTTGCACCACATCGGTGGTGTCATTCACCAGACTCTGCGTCTGTTCCATGTTGGCAGCATTTTGCTGCACGGTGGCGGCCAGTTGCTCCATGCTGGCGGATGTCTCTTCCACGCTGCTGGCCTGCTTGTTGATCTGCTCACTGATCTCACTGCTGTCGGAAGCCAGAGCATTGGTGCCAAGGTTAATTTCCGCTGCGGATTCGCGCACCTGCAACACAATGGTGTGCAACCCATCCCCAATGCCGTTAATGGCGGTGATTAACTGGCCGACTTCATCCTGGCGATCGACAGCGAGCGTGGCGCGGAGATCCCCGGCGGCATAACGCTGGGCCAGCTCGATAACGCTACGCAGCGGGCGGGTCAGCCAGCGGCGAATAATCACCACGAACATGGCGGCAAACAGCAGGGAGATGACCACGCCTGCCAGCAGGAACAGGTTGCGCATAAAGGTGACATCCTGCAACAGCACGTCTTTATCCACTTCGCCAATTACGCTCCAGTTCCAGCCGGGCAGCGTGGTGTAGGACATCAGCAGCGTGCGGCCATCTTCACTTTCACGTTCCAGCGTGCCTTCGCTGTTTTTCAGCAGCGTTTGCAGATCGTTTTCATCCCACTGCGGACGCTTGCCTTCCTCGGTGTCATGGAACAGGTAGTTACCGTAATCATCACCCTCGTTGCGATCGAGTACGAAAATGCGGCCGCTGTCGCCCAGCTTGTGATCGAGGATTTTGCTGCGCATTACGTCCCACGAACGGGAGATATCGACGCCGACAAACAGGATGGCGATGATATTGCCGCTGGCATCCTTCACTGGTTGATACTGAGTGATGTAGCGTTTGCCGAACAGCAACGCCTGGCCGCGGTAAACCTCGCCTTTCATGATTGAGGTGAAAGCCGGGCTGGTTTTTTCCAGGCGGGTGCCAATCGCGCGCTCGCCATCCTCTTTACGCAGCGAGGTGGCTACGCGGACGAAGTCACTGCCGCTACGCACGAATATCGTGGCGATCGCGCCGGTACGCTTCAGAAAGTCATCCGCGATGGCGTTGTTGTTGTGCAGCTCAATGTCGCCGCCTTTGAACAGTGGGACATCAATGCCGCTAATTTCGCGGCGCTGTTGCGGATCGACCGCCAGCGGTTGCGGCAGGAAGCTGCTGAACAAACGCGTGTAGCTTTCCACCTCTTCGCTAATACTGCTGTTGAACATTTCTACCATACTCACCACGCCGGTGGTCTGGTTACGCAGATCTTCCATCGCCAGCGTTTCCTGTAACTGGCTGGCTTTATTGCTCATCAAAAAAGTAAACAGGAGGAAAAGCGCAGCTACGCTGATGCCAGTCAGGAGTGACAATTTGGCACCGAGGCCAGTGCGAATAAAAAGGGGTCTCATAGGATGTCCATATATTTTGCGGGTATGCCATTACCGCCGAACAATAGGAGATGCCAATTTGATTGTCAAAATAGCGAAAATTCATTAATGGCTATTCGCCATAAAATATAATTATTGTGTATGTGTTCGTGCGCAGACACGCGGGATAGCATTTCGGGAAGGAATGTATGGCGCTGAAATACGGTCATTTTAATAATATTTCATGAGAATGAGATGAGGATTTTCTGCATGCTAAATATATTTATCTCTACCGGTTTTCTTTTTTTCGCTTTTCAATGGTGATAATTATTTTAAGACAATGAGTTTTCTGGCTGTTTTTTAACTATAAATTGTCGGTGAAAATAATAATGGCTTTTTGCTGACGAGCGCTAAACAGAGTGGGATCCAGGTAAATCCTTATAAAACGATGGCCCGCAGCACAAAAAGAACAGCTAAACAGATGAAATCTGACCTGTGACTCTCTGTGCTGCGGGCAGTGACGTTAATCCATTTTTAAGCGGAACAGGCTGACCAGCTCCGTCAGATGCGCCCCTTTTTCCCGCAATGTACGGGCGGTTTCTTCGCTTTGCGATACGCGTCCGGCGTTGATATGCGTGGCATCGCCAATGTGCGTCATTGCCAGATTGACCTGGTTGATTCCCGCCGACTGCTCACGGGATGCATGGTTAATCTCATGGACTAACTTGTTGATATCACTCATATGGCGGATGATCGATTGCATCGCCACTCGCGTTGCTTCAGATTGGGCATGGCCTTCGCCCACTTTCTTCAGCGTGTCGCCAATCAGTGCTTCGATCTCCTTCACCGCGTTAGCGCTGCGCGCGGCCAGCGCGCGGACTTCCTGGGCGACTACGGCAAAACCTTTACCGTGTTCACCTGCGCGGGCCGCTTCAACCGCCGCGTTCAGCGCCAGAATGTTGGTCTGAAAAGCAATGGATTCAATCACATGAGTGATATCAGCGATACGCTGCGAGGCTGCGCGAATATCTTCCATGGTTGCCACCGAGTGATCCACGGTTTCGCCGCCTTTTTGCACGGCATCGGCAGTGTCATTCACCAGGCTTTGCGTCTGTTCCATATTGGCGGCATTTTGCTGCACGGTGGCGGCCAGTTGCTCCATGCTGGCGGACGTCTCTTCCACGCTACTGGCCTGCTTGTTGATCTGTTCGCTGATTTCGCTGCTGTCGGAAGCCAGCGCAGTAGTGCCAAGGTTAATTTCTGCTGCGGATTCGCGCACCTGCAGCACAATGGTGTGCAGCCCATCGCCAATGCCGTTGATCGCGGCGATCAACTGGCCGACTTCATCCTGACGATCAACGCTAAGGGTGGCACGCAGATCCCCGGCGGCATAGCGTTGCGCCAGATCGATCACCTGGCGCAGCGGACGGGTAAGCCAGCGGCGAATAATCACCACAAACAGCGCGGCAAACAGCAGGGAAACCACTACGCCAGCCAGCAGGAACAGGTTGCGCATGCGGTTGACGTCCTGCAACAGTACCTCTTTGTCCACTTCACCAACCACGGTCCAGTTCCAGCCGGGTAATGCGGTGTAAGACATCAACATTGTGCGGCCATCGGCATGGGTGCGAGCCAGCGTGCCGCTGCTGGTTTTGAGCAGCGTTTGCAGATCCTTTTCATCCCACTGCGGGCGTTTGCCTTCATCAGAATCATGGAACAGGTAGCTGCCGTAGTTCTTGCCTGCATTACGATCGATCACAAAGAAATGGCCGCTTTCCCCCAGCTTACGGCCGAGGATCTTGCTGCGCATGATCTGCCACGAGCGGGAGATATCAACGCCGACAAACAGGATGGCGATGGTATTGCCGCTGGCGTCTTTCACTGGTTGATACTGGGTGATGTAGCGCTTGCCAAATAGCAGCGCCAGGCCGCGATAAACCTCGCCTTTCATTACCGGGGCGAAAGCCGGGCTGGCGTTGTCCAGCCGGGTGCCAATCGCACGATCGCCATTCTCTTTGCGCAGCGAGGTGGCCACGCGGACGAAGTCATCGCCGCTGCGTACAAACAGCGTGGCGATCGCGCCGGTGCGATTTAGAAAATCATCGGGAATGGCATTGTTGTTGTGCAGTTCGGTATCGCCGCCTTTCAATAGCGGAACATCAATGCCGTTAATTTCGCGGCGCTGTTGCGGATCGACCGCCAGCGGTTGCGGCAGGAAACTGCTGAACAAGCGCGTGTAACTTTCCACCTCTTCGCTGAGGCTACTGTTGAACATTTCAACCATATCCACCACGCCGGTGGACTGATTGTGCAGGTCTTCCATGGCCAGCGTTTCCAGTTGTTGGCTGGCTTTATTGCTCATCAGAAAAGTAAACAGGAGGAATAGCGTTGCCACGCTTGCGCCAGTCAGAAGTGACAATTTAGCACCGAGACCGGCGCGGGATAAAAAGGCGCGCATAATTTGTCCGTTGTTCTGTGTATGAAGCACCTTCAACGGCACAAATCGAATAACATTTAGTGCGTCAATGTAACAAAATGTTACATTGAGATATCTTTACATTAACATAGTCTTAATGATTGCAGGGAAATAAAAAAGCCACCAAATCAGGTGGCTTTGTTTAGCGGCTCAGGCGTACAAGATGGCCTGCACCCGCCAGTTGTCAACTCGTTGATCTTCCTGCATTCGTACAATGCGATACCAGGAAGCTCCCTGTTCGTCTGCTTTTAACGCGATAACACGCTCCACATCCTGTAGGCTCCCTGAGACATTATTGACGGAAATCAGCCCGATTTCGTTCAGTCCCGTCACGCAGTCAGCGCTGGCGAACTCTGCGGGCTGCGCTGTTGTATTAAGCATTCCTGTAGAAAGCAACAGTGAGTTTACGGCAAGAGATCGTTTCATTGTCAGCTCCATTTTACGTTACCCCGAAATATTGCAGGGCTTCCTTTCGCGCAACGGATTCCATTAATCCAATTGTGCCCAGGAGAACATCAATGGACGCAAAGCAGTGTAAATATCCTGAAAATCAATGCCTCGCTATCGCCGATATAACAACGCACGTCCGAACCAACGGGACGGAATAATGGAGTCATCCATCATAATAATGACGTAATAATCGGCTTTTGCTGCGGCTGCTTTGGCCTTAATCGCGGCTTCCACGTCCATGGGAGAACCCAGTACTGTTACGCTTACCTCGCCTGTTTTTTGTAGACCGTGCGTTTGGTTGCGGCTGATCTCCTGCGGATGATCGCTCACCGGCGGGGCAGGCTGCGGTGTACCCTCTAACACAGAACAGCCGCTAAGCAAGGCGGCAAACAGAACCGATAGCAAGATGCGCATGGGTTTCTCATCTCTCCTGATAGCCATAGTGTAGTTCCTGACGTGATCCACTTTGGGGGAATGTTCCCAAATTGTTACCGTGAGCACTAATTTCGAATGAAAGTGGTTTGAAAGCGTAATCTATATCTCAACCTTACCTGATGCTATTGCGAATTCTGACTTGCGTCGAGGGGTTGCCAATGGCATACCAGCACAAGAAATCAAGGAGCGTGTGATGATCGAACTGCAAACAGAACACTTTGCCGGCGTGGAAGCACTGCATGCTTTTCCGGCGGGAAAACGTGCCGAACCCCTGCCCAGCGTGGTGTTTTATCATGGTTTTACCTCGTCAAAACTGGTCTACAGCTATTTTGCCGTCGCGCTGGCGCAGGCGGGTTTTCGCGTGATCATGCCCGATGCGCCGGATCATGGCGCACGTTTTAGCGGTGATGCGGAGCGGCGCTTGCGCCAGTTCTGGCAAATTTTACAGGGCAATATTGAAGAGTTCTCCGCGTTGCGCGACGCGATGGAGAGCCAGTCGCTTATTGATAATCAGCGGCTGGCGGTCGGCGGCGCGTCAATGGGCGGGATGACGGCGCTGGGGATTATGACCGTGCATCCGGAAGTGCGTTGCGTGGCCAGCCTGATGGGTTCCGGCTATTTCTCTTCGCTGGCGCATACGCTTTTTCCGCCGCTGGAAGTGACCACCGCAGAGCAACAGCACGAGTTTGAAACCATTCTGGCGCCGCTGGCGCAGTGGGAGGTCAGCCATCAACTGGCGCGTGTTGCCGATCGTCCGCTGCTACTGTGGCACGGTGAGCAGGATGATGTGGTGCCTGCAGCCGAATCTTTCCGTTTACAGCAGGCGTTGCAGGATGCGGGACTGGATGCGCATCTTACTTACCAGTGGGAAACGGGCGTGACGCATCGCATCACGCCGCTGGCGCTGGAAGCCACAACGGATTTTTTCCGCCGTTATCTCTGAAGGCGCATGCCGCACAGTGCCACCACGCAAATAATGGCGCCGGCCCAGAATGTGGACGCCGCGCCGTGGGTTTCCCATAAGATCCCGGCGCCAAGGCTTGCCAGCAGCAGCGCGACGCCGCTAATCAGATTGAACATGCCGAGCAGCATGATGCTCCAGTGCTGGCTGAGCGCCAGCGCGATATCCGCCAGGATCAGCACCAGCAGACCCAGTTGCAGGAAATGGCGACGGCCAGCAGCGGCCCGAGAAACGCGCCAACAGTATCCAGCGACTGGCGTAAACCGAAAGCGCACCGCGAATTTCCGCAGGCGTGACATCAGCGACCAGCGCATCGCGCGGCGCACCGCGAATACCTTTGCCGAGCCGGTCTATCATTCGCGCGCCGAATGCCATACCGGATGAAGTAGCCAGCGCAAACAATGGCTTGCTCAGCGCGCCCATGCCATAGCCCAGCAGTGCCAGCCCTTTACGTTTGCCAATATAGTCGCTGATTGCGCCGGAGAAGACCTTCACCATCAGCGCGGTGGCTTCCGCCAGCCCTTCGATCAGGCCGATGATCACCACGCTGGCGCCGAGCGTCGTCGCCATAAACAGTGGCAGCAGGCTGTGGATCATTTCTGATGAGATATCTATCAGCATACTGACGCCGCCCAGAACCCAAACGCCTTTGGGTATACGGCTGAGTGTCGAAAAACGTGTGAACATGGCTTCCCCGCGTACTTTCCATAACGCTGAAAAGCTCTTATTAAACCTGCCGGTGGGGTATTTGATAAGATCCGAAAGAAAATTATTCTCACTTCTGAGCGCGGCCCCAATCCGGGGCCGCAGCGCAAGGGAAACTTAGCCTGATTCGGTTAGCGGTAGATATCCGCGCTGGCGTGCAGAGCGCCGTTGCTGCCTGGCTCGTGTGTCAGGATTGGGTGAAAGTACGTGGCGTTTTGTGCGTCGGTGGCGGCATTCAAAGCCTGGTCGGCTTCCTGTTCGCTGGCGAAGTTATGATTGATGTAGATAACGCCTAAGCTGCGCACATCATCCATGTTCCGGGCTTGCCGGTTGTCGAGTTTTATTGCTGCCGTCGCGTTGAGGCTGAGCAATAGGGTTGTTAGTAAAATTGCGATGTATTTCATGATGTTACTCTCCAATATAACGCCGAATATTATGTTTTGAACATCTCTCCTCCTTTGTTTTGAGGCCTGATTAAAGTTTACGCGGTTGTTATAAAACGTATCGCGACCATTTCTGATGCTGTCGTTCAAAAAATTGCCGGAATGCGTTTTGTTTAATTTTAATGCGTGCAGGGGAGTTCTCTTTGCGCTTAGTGCGAATTATTTGTGCAATTCACCTTGAGTTTACCCGGTGGGATCAGTATTATGACGCGTCAATTTTTCAGCCGACCTTTAACACGTTCCTTGCCTCCCCGGGCCACGGCTGACCCAGACAGGAGGCTGAATAATCCGTAAGGAGCAATTCGATGCGTCATTACGAAATCGTTTTTATGGTCCATCCTGACCAGAGCGAACAGGTTCCGGGCATGATCGAGCGTTACACGGGTGCTATCACCGGTGCGCAAGGCACGATCCACCGTCTGGAAGACTGGGGCCGCCGTCAGCTGGCTTACCCGATCAACAAACTGCACAAAGCTCACTACGTTCTGCTGAACGTTGAAGCGCCGCAGGAAGTGATCGATGAGCTGGAAACAAGCTTCCGCTTCAACGACGCCGTTATCCGTAGCATGGTAATGCGTACTAAACACGCGGTTACCGAAGCATCTCCGATGGTTAAAGCGAAAGACGAGCGCCGTGAGCGTCGCGATGATTTCGCAAACGAAACCGCAGATGATGCAGATGCTGGGGATTCTGAAGAGTAATTTCTGATGGCCAATCGACTGGTGTTGTCCGGCACCGTGTGCAGGACCCCGCTTCGTAAGGTCAGCCCGTCAGGAATTCCTCACTGCCAGTTCGTGCTTGAGCACCGTTCTGTGCAGGAGGAAGCCGGTTTTCACCGGCAGGCGTGGTGCCAAATGCCTGTAATAATCAGCGGGCAGGAGAACCAGGCCATTACTCAAAGTATAACGGTCGGTAGCGCAGTAACTGTTCAGGGATTCATCAGTTGCCACAAGGCAAAGAATGGCCTGACAAAAATGGTTCTGCATGCCGAGCAGATTGAATTGATAGATTCTGGAGACTAGCCATATGGCACGTTATTTCCGTCGTCGCAAGTTCTGCCGTTTCACCGCGGAAGGCGTTCAAGAGATCGACTATAAAGACACCGCTACGCTGAAAAACTACATCACCGAAAGCGGTAAGATTGTCCCGAGCCGTATCACCGGTACCCGTGCAAAATATCAGCGTCAGCTGGCACGCGCTATCAAACGCGCTCGCTACCTGTCCCTGCTGCCGTACACTGATCGTCATCAGTAATCGGTCACGGTCCATTAATACGACTTTGAGAGGATAAGGTAATGCAAGTTATTCTGCTTGATAAAGTAGCAAACCTGGGTAGCCTGGGTGATCAGGTTAACGTTAAAGCGGGTTACGCTCGTAACTTCCTGGTACCGCAGGGTAAAGCTGTTCCTGCTACCAAGAAAAACGTTGAATATTTCGAAGCACGTCGCGCTGAACTGGAAGCCAAACTGGCTGACGTTCTGGCTGCTGCTAACGCTCGCGCTGAAGAAATCAACGCACTGGGCACCGTTACCATCGCGTCTAAAGCAGGCGACGAAGGTAAACTGTTCGGTTCCATCGGTACTCGCGATATCGCTGACGCAGTCACTGCGGCTGGCGTTAAAGTGGCTAAGAGCGAAGTTCGTCTGCCGAACGGCGTTCTGCGTACCACCGGTGAGCACGAAGTGGACTTCCAGGTTCACAGCGAAGTATTCGCTAAACTGACTGTAAACGTTGTTGCTGAGTAATTTTTACTCATAAACGATGCCCTTAAGTCGTTCGGGCTTGCAGAAAGGCGGCAAGTGAGTGAATCCCCGGAAGCTGAGTTAACTCAGTGATCAGGGTAAGCGAATAAGCCAATGCATCTGCAACGCGAAATACGATGGGGAATGAGACGCCGGCCTTGTGCCGGCGTTTTGCTTTTTAGCGCGACCAGAACGAAATGTGCCGGATAAGCGCTTATCCGGCGTTATCGGTTAACGTGCGCGAATAAAGCTGCCGTCCGGCTGGCGGGTAAACAGCACTTGCTGGCCGTTAGCATCAATGGTTAATCCGGTTACAACGCCGTTCGCATTCTGGCGAATCTTCACCATCTGGCCGTTTTTCAGGCTGCTCAGCGGTTTTCCGTCACCTTCCACTTTCGCCATCGCGTAAACATCGGTGGGCGGCAGATTATGATCGCGGAACAGTTGCGCCAGCGTTTTCCCTTCTTCCACACGATAAGATCGCCACTGTTGTTCAATGCCGCCGGAAGAGGGGATCGTCGGACGGCTTTGCGCCACCGGGGCTTCTTGCTGCTGCACCGGTTGTTGTTCTGGTTGCTGCTGTTCGAGCGACTCTTCAGCGCCAGGGGCGACCTGTTGCTGATCGTTCACCACCGCTGGCGGCGTTTGCGCAGGGGCGACAGGCTGAGTGGCAGTGGATGAGGGTAACTGAATTTGCGCTTCGCGTGAGGCGGGAACCGATGTCGTATCGTCCGTTGATGGTAGCAGAAAGCCGATAACCACCAGCAACGCGGCCAGGATCACACCACGACGGTGAAACGGCGGGAGCGGGTCCATAAGGCGAAAATGGTCCGGGGCTTGCCAGATTTTCACCAGGGTAGGTTTCAGTTCAAATCGCCCGGGCATGGCTTTCCTCCTGCTCCGCGTCATTTAAAGTCCTGTCTCGTTGAGTATATACACTTTATCCTTCCGGGGCGGCGTCCATCGTTTTTAACTCTCTGATCGTCAGCACAAAGTCGGATTTTGCTACAGCAATATTAGATTTATCTTACGGACTCTATTCTTTCCCTTTCCCTGCGATTTGTCATCTTTCCTGCGACAAAGTTGTACCCGGCGCAGCCCGGCTGTTATGCTGCGCGCTACCTTAAAAAGCGATGGAAGGAAAACCCATGACAACCCCAACTTTTGACACGATCGAAGCGCAAGCCAGCTATGGCATCGGTTTACAGGTCGGACAGCAGCTTAGCGAATCCGGGTTAGAGGGGCTGTTACCGGAAGCGCTGGTCGCGGGCATCGCGGATGCGCTGGCAGGTAAACAACCTGCTGTACCGGTTGACGTTGTACATCGCGCCCTGCGTGAAATCCATGAACGTGCCGACGCCGTGCGTCGCTCCCGTTTTGAAGAGATGGCAGCGGAAGGCGTGAAATATCTGGAAGAGAACCGCGAACGTGAAGGCGTGAACAGCACCGAATCCGGTTTGCAGTTCCGCGTGATCACTCAGGGCGAAGGCGCAATCCCGGCGCGCACCGACCGTGTTCGCGTGCACTACACCGGTAAACTGATTGACGGTAGCGTATTCGACAGCTCCGTCGCGCGCGGCGAACCGGCTGAATTCCCGGTTAACGGCGTTATCGCTGGCTGGATCGAAGCCCTGACGCTGATGCCGGTCGGCTCCAAATGGGAACTGACTATCCCGCACAACCTCGCGTATGGTGAGCGTGGCGCTGGCGCATCTATCCCGCCATTCAGCACCCTGGTATTTGAGGTGGAACTGCTGGAAATTCTGTAATTCCCCGCATAAATCCCTCTCTCTTTTTGGAGGGAGGGGTGAGAAGAGTGCGTCGATCGTTCGTTAATAAGATCAATGTCGATATATTATCTTGCAAACTATGCATTCAGGTGTATTTTTGTGAGGCGTTTCGCATTAACTAAGTGATATGACACTCACTTTCAACAAATATTTAACATTCGATTTAATTCAGAGTATCCATCCCGCCGATTCTTACCTAATATCGATGCGTCCATAAAGGACGGAACACGCAATAAAAGGCCAGAAGAGCCCAACAACACAGACAGGATTAAAACATGGTAGATCAGGTTAAAGTCGCAGCCGACGAACAGGCTCCGGCTGAACAGTCGCTGCGGCGAAATCTCACAAACCGACATATACAGCTTATTGCGATCGGCGGCGCTATCGGCACCGGGCTGTTTATGGGCTCCGGCAAAACCATCAGCCTCGCAGGTCCGTCGATCATTTTTGTTTATATGATCATCGGCTTTATGCTGTTTTTCGTGATGCGCGCAATGGGTGAGTTGCTGCTGTCGAACCTCGAATATAAATCATTTAGCGACTTCGCCGCCGATCTGCTGGGACCGTGGGCGGGGTACTTTACCGGCTGGACCTACTGGTTCTGCTGGGTGGTGACCGGGATGGCGGACGTAGTGGCGATCACCGCCTACGCGCAATTCTGGTTTCCGGGCATTGCCGACTGGGTCGCCGCGCTGGCGGTGGTATTGCTGCTGCTGAGCCTCAATCTCGCGACGGTAAAAATGTTCGGCGAGATGGAATTCTGGTTTGCGATGATCAAAATCGTTGCCATTGTCGCGCTGATTATTGTGGGCGTGGTGATGGTATTGATGCACTTCAAATCGCCGACGGGCGTTGAAGCCTCGTTCGCGCACCTGTGGAATGACGGCGGCTGGTTCCCGAAAGGCATCAGCGGTTTCTTCGCCGGTTTCCAGATCGCTGTCTTCGCCTTTGTTGGGATCGAGCTGGTCGGCACAACCGCGGCAGAAACCAAAGATCCGGAGAAATCCCTGCCGCGCGCGATTAACTCCATTCCGCTGCGCATTATCATGTTCTATGTCTTCGCGCTGATCATCATTATGTCGGTGACGCCGTGGAGCTCGGTCGTCCCGGATAAAAGCCCGTTTGTGGAACTGTTTATGCTGGTCGGTATTCCGGCGGCCGCGAGCATCATCAACTTTGTGGTGCTGACTTCTGCCGCGTCGTCGGCGAACAGCGGCGTCTTCTCGACCAGCCGTATGCTGTTTGGTCTTGCGCAGGAGAAGATGGCGCCGAAAGCGTTCGCTTCACTCTCTAAACGCGCGGTGCCGGCAAAAGGGCTGACCTTCTCCTGTATCTGCCTGCTGGGCGGCGTGGTGATGCTCTATGTGAACCCGAGCGCGATTGCCGCGTTCACCATGATCACTACCGTATCGGCCATTCTGTTTATGTTTGTCTGGACGATCATTCTCTGTTCGTACCTGGTCTACCGTAAACAGCGTCCGCATCTGCACGAAAAATCGAGCTACAAAATGCCGCTGGGCAAATTGATGTGCTGGGTTTGCATGGCCTTCTTTGCTTTCGTACTGGTACTGCTGACGCTGGAAGCTGATACCCGTGAAGCGCTGATCGTCACGCCGCTGTGGTTTATTGTGCTGGGCGCAGGCTGGCTCTATGCCGGTAAAAGACGTCTGGCTGACCGTCAGCCATAAAAAAAGAGCCGCAAAGCGGCTCTAAACTTCCATGAATCAAGGGCGCTCTTTTGGGCGCCTTTTATTATTCACCTGCGAGGGCACGCGGAAACAGGTTATTGTTTTCCAGACTGATGTGTTCCATCAGATCGTCAATTAACAGATTGATGCCGTTATACATGGCTTTCCAGGTGGTGCAGGCTTCCGGCGGCGGCGTGACGTTGTTGGTGATGTGCTTAATCACTTCCAGCAATTCACCGGCTTCATCGTGTTCACTCTCCATCACCGTGATCGGCCCCATGGCCTGCGAACCCATGCCCTGTTTGATCATCGGGAACAGGATCTGCTCCTCTTTCATCATATGGCTGGAAAGCTCCTGGTGCAGCATCGTCAAATATTTGGTTAATCCGCGCGGTACATTCGGTTTATCGGCATGCACGCGCTCCACTTTGGTGGCCTGTAAAATCAGCTCCGGCAGTTGTTCGCGGTGGCGATTATGGTAACGCACGATAATGTGGTCGATGATTTCCGCGAGTTTGGCAACGCGCCAGTCTTTCTCGATAGGCTGCTCGGCCAGTTTTGCCAGCTCGGCTTCAATTACATCAATATCCAGCTCTTTGCGCACCGCAGAGCGGCCGAGCGTCTGCTTACCGCCGCAGCAGTAGTCCATATCGTATTGACGGAACAGTGCGGAGGCGCGGGGAATTGAGAGCGCCAGCTCACCCAGGGGTTGATCGCGGAAAGCCATAGCAGTTACCTCATCGTGAAATTATAAGATGCATTTTAAATGCATCTTTAAGCCGATGATATACCCCTTTTGGGGTGGGAACAAATCGACTTATGCCTTTATTACGCGAAAAACAGTGATATTCGTCACAAAAAATCTTTCGCGTTTAACATGTTGAATGCAGGTAATTTTATTGAAAAATTTTGGATAGAGTTTTGTATCGAGATTAAACAACTACGTAACGCTGCCGATACAGAGACTCAGACCATTCCCTGTATCAAATGAAGGCCTTCGATGTTCAAGCGTATTAAAGTTATTACCTTATTAATTATGGTGTTGCTCGTGCTGGGTGCGATGCAGCTTATTTCTGCCGGTGTGTTTGTCAGCGCGCTGAATAATGACAAAAACAACTTTAACGTTTCTCAGGTTTCCAGCCAGAACGTTTCTGAGTTCACCGATGCCTGGATCAGCCTTAACCAGGCGCGCGTCACGTTAAACCGCGGCATGCTGCGCTTACAGAGCAGCGCCGCCAGCCAGATCAATGGCGGGCAACTGAGCGAGCTGGCCAACACCGCGACCGACTTGCTGAATCAGGCGCAAAAGCATTTTGAAAAATACAAAGCGATGCCGGACACGCCGGGGCTGGATGAAAATCTCTCCAGTGACCTGGAAAAACAGTACGGCATTTACCATGCGACGCTGACGGAAATGAACCGTCTGCTGCTGGCGGGTAATCTGGAAGATATGTTCCGCCAGAACGCTGAAGCGAAACAGGTTGCTATGCAGAAGAGCTATCGTGCGTGGCGCGATGCCCAGGCTGAACTGGCGAACCAGGGCGTGATCGAAAACGAGAGCGATTACCAGCGTATCCTGTGGATTCTGGGCGTCGTCATGGTCGTTGTTCTGGCGGTGATCATCATCAGCTGGATAGCGATGCAGCGTGTACTGCTGAAACCGCTGCATGAAGTGATGGGCCATATCCGCCACATTGCAGCAGGTGATTTGACGCACGCGATCGATGCTGAAGGCAAAAACGAGATGGCGCTGCTGGCGCAAAACGTGCACGAGATGCAGCAGTCGCTGGTGAAAACCGTCAGCGTGGTTCGTGATGGCGCAGACACCATTTATACCGGCGCGGGCGAAATCTCTGCCGGTAGCAACGATCTCTCTTCCCGTACCGAGCAGCAAGCGGCCTCGCTGGAAGAGACTGCGGCCAGTATGGAACAGCTGACGGCAACGGTGAAACAGAACGCCGACAACGCCCGTCAGGCGACGCAACTGGCGCAGAACGCCTCCGGCACGGCGAAAAAAGGCGGTCAGGTTGTGGATGGCGTGGTGCGTACGATGGATGAAATTGCCACCAGCTCCAGCAAAATCGCGCAAATCACCAACGTGATCGACGGCATCGCCTTCCAGACCAATATCCTGGCGCTGAACGCGGCGGTTGAAGCCGCCCGCGCCGGTGAACAAGGTCGCGGTTTCGCCGTCGTTGCTGGTGAAGTTCGTACGCTGGCGCAGCGCAGCGCGCAGGCGGCGAAAGAGATCAAAGGGCTGATCGAAGATTCCGGCAGCCGCGTCGATGCAGGCGCTGCGCTGGTACATGAAGCCGGAGAAACGATGAAAGAGATCGTCAGTGCGGTTACCCGCGTGACGGATATCATGGCCGAAATCTCATCGGCTTCGGATGAGCAGAGCCGCGGTATCGACCAGGTGGGCCAGGCCGTTGCTGAGATGGATCGCGTTACGCAGCAGAACGCCTCGCTGGTGGAAGAGTCCGCCGCTGCCGCTGCCGCGCTGGAAGAGCAGGCCGCACGCCTGACGGAAACGGTAGCGGTATTTAAAGTCAACCGCAGCCGCAACTTGCGCACGCCTGCGCTGGTAAAACCGGGCAGCAAACCGCAGGCGAAAGCCGCAGAGAGCTTTAGCGAAGCGAACTGGGAAACCTTCTAAATCCTCGCTTCAGGCTGACCAAACCCGGCGCATAATGCCGGGTTTTTTTATTCCTGTTGTAGCGGAATAACGCTCGCTTTTTGTGGTTTTGACAGCACTGCCATCACCACGCCACATACCAGCAGCACAATGCCGCAAAAGGTGAGCAGCGGCGGAATGCTCTGGCGCAACAGAAAGGTATACAGCAACCCGGCCAGCGTTTCGAAAACAATCAGCGGGCCGACAATCACCGTTGGCAGACGCTGGCAGGCGATATTCCAGCATAGCGCGCCCACCCACGAACAGAGCACGGCAATGGCAAACATCAGCACGATAAACACCAGCGGATGCGGGCCGAACGGCAGGGAGAAATTGGGCTGCTGCACGCCAAGCCACAGGCAGGCGGCGAGATAACCGACCAGCGAGACGGGCAATGTGACCAGCGCCTGCGCCGTCGCCCACATCATCGGATTTTTATCCGGATTCTCCCGTAACCAACGGGCGTTACGCAGGGCATACCACGCCCAGCAACCCACCGAGGTAAATGCCAGCGCGATCCCCGTACCGTAACGGCGCCAGGTGAAATCCGGCAGCCCGTGGCGCAGTTCGGCAATATTGACGCACACCAGGCCGATCGCGATGCAGGCAAGCGCGGGTGCCAGCCGACGCCAGGAGAGTTTGCCGTCCCGCTGGCTATAGAGCAGGTTGGCGCACACCGGAATCACCACCGGCAGGGTGGCGATGATCATGGTCGATACCGGCGCGCCAGTACGCTGGATGGCACTCGCCAGGCAGACGTAATAAATCAGGTTGCCCATCATCGTCAGCGCCAGCGCAGTCATCCAGTCGCTGCGCGTTAACTGGCGCAGACGCACGCGCCCGAGCCACGCCAGCGGCAGGGCGATCAGACCCAGCGCCAGATAACGGCCGGTGGATTGCAGCACCGCCGGGTAATCCGGCACGATCAACGGCCCAACGAAAATTAACCCCCACAACAGCCCGGCAAGCAGGGCATACAACACACCACTAATCATCATTCCATCCACGTTTACATTGGCTGTCGCCAGTGTAGGGAAGCGATGGCGCGGAATATTGTATGAGATTGCGCATTAACGGCGGGTGACTTGCTTCTGGTAACGCACCGGCGTGATGCCGTAGCGGTGAGTAAAGGCGCGTGTCAGATGCGATTGATCCGTCAGCCCGGTCATGGCGGCGACATCTGCGGCGGGCATACCCTGCGTGAGAAACGCTTTTGCCCGCCACAGGCGGATCGCCATCAACATCTGGTGCGGCGTGACGTGGAAGTACGCCTTGAACTGGCGCTGAAAATGGTACGGGCTAAGCGCAGCAACGCTCGCTAACGCGTCCAGCGTCAGGCTGTGCATATAGTTGTCGTGCAGATAGTCGCGCACGCGTTCAAAACGGTGTGCGCCTTCCGGGCGCTGCGGCGCGTGATGCGCCAGCGGGCGAAAAGTATCGATCAGATCCAGCAAAATGCCTTGCTGCGCCAGCGGATCGTCGGTGTGCCACAGGCCGTGGATCTGCGTGCAGATCTGCCGGGTGCGCAGCGGATCGTGACGCATCACCTCGCTGAACCACCAGTGGCGGACGCCGGTCACCTCTTCGAGCAACTGCGGATCGAGATAGACCATGCGATAGCGCCAGCCGTCGTCCGCTGCCGCTTCGCCGGTGTGCAGCTCGTCGGGGTTCATGGTGACCACGGAATTGGCCGGAGCGACATACTGCGTGCCGCGATAGCGGAAGCGTTCGGCACCGGCTTCAATGGCGCCAATGCCAAACGCTTCATGGGTGTGGGGTTCGAACGCGTAACGGGAGATATGCGCGTGGTACAGCTCAACGCCTGGCACTTTCGCCAGGTGGCGAAAGCGGGCGCGATCTCGCTCATCGTTAAACTGCTCTGGTACGCCTTCCACAATGCATCTCCACGCGGGTCATCGCTGCATTATTCAGGATGACCCGGCGGCAGGCTACAAAAATTAACCAATATTTAACCGTTACGCCAGGGCGTTGACGCTGTCAGCGATCGGCGTAGTCGGGCGGCCAATCAGTTTGCTGAGCGTTTTGCTGTCGTCAAACAGACCGCCTTTTGCGGCTCCGGCATCGGAATCCGCCAGCAGATTAGCAAACACGTCCGGCAGGCCTGCGCCTTTCAGCGCGGCGGCGAAATCCGCTTCGCTCAGGTTCTGGTAGACAATGTTTTTGCCGCTGGCTTTGCTTAACAGCGCGGCCAGTTCACTCAGCGTCCAGCCGTTGTCGCCCGCCAGTTCGTAAACCTTACCGGCATGACCCTCTTCGCTGATCACACGCGCAGCAGCGGCAGCATAATCCGCGCGGGTCGCCGAAGCGATTTTGCCGTCGCCTGCGGCACCGATAAAGACACCGTGCGCCAGTGCCGCCGGTGCGCTGGCAAGGTAGTTTTCGCTGTACCAGCCGTTGCGCAGCAGTGCATACGGAATGCCGGATTCGGCGAGCATTTTCTCGGTTTCAACATGTTCGACGTGCAGGCCGAGCGGGGATTTATCCGCATGCAGCAGGCTGGTGTAGGCGATAAATTTCACCCCGGCGGCTTTAGCAGCGTTGATCACATTGCGGTGCTGTGCGGCGCGCTGGCCCACTTCGCTACTGGAGATCAGCAGCAGTTTATCGACGCCCGCCAGCGCCTGCGTTAGCGCGGCCTGGTCGCCGTAGTCGGCCTGACGCACCAGTACGCCCTGTTTGCTCAGCGCTTCGGCTTTCGCCGGGTTACGGACAATGGCGACAATCTGTTTTGCCGCGACGGTTTTCAGCAACTCTTCTACCACAAACTGGCCCAGTTGGCCGGTCGCGCCGGTAAGTGCGATCATGGTGTTCTCCTTACGTGTTTAGTGAGTGTTGTGGTAAGCTATCATCCAAACTAACTTTTAGTAAGTACGTACAAAAAGGTAAGTATGAAAACAGTTTCTGCCCCCCAGACCCTGAGTGAACAGATACGCGACGGCAACCTGTTCGCCGAGCAGTGTCCGTCGCGGGATGTCCTCAAACATGTAACCAGCCGCTGGGGCGTGTTGATCCTCGTGGCGCTGCGCGATGGCACGCACCGTTTTAGCGATCTGCGCCGCAAGATGGGCGGTGTGAGCGAAAAGATGCTGGCGCAAAGCCTGCAATGGCTGGAGCAGGATGGTTTTATTAACCGCGTCGCATACCCGGTTGTACCGCCGCATGTGGAGTATAGTCTGACTCCGCTCGGCGAGGAGGTTAGCGAGAAGGTCGCCGCGCTGGCGGACTGGATAGAACTGAATATTCCGCAGGTGCTGGCGCATCATGCGAAACAGGTGGCGTAGGCCCGGTAAGCGTTAGCGCCACCGGGCAAGATGCCGGATGGCGCTGCGCTTATCTGGCCGACAAAAGCCAGGTTTCCCGGATCGGGTTAATCACGACTTGTTTAAATCGATGCTATAAATCGCAAAGCCGATTTCGTCGTTCCCCACTTTTTGCAGCGGATAACGCGCGTTCTGTTTAATAAACGCGGCAGCTTTCTCCGTCGGCGCGGTTTCAAAACGAATATCCAGCTTGTGGCTTGCGTGAACCGGTGCCAGTTGCCAGTTGTTATCTGCGGCGGGATGGATTTCCCCGGCGCGCTTCGTTTCATCGCTGATCCACTTTGCCAGCACGGCGCGGTTTTCATCCGGCGAAGCAAAAGCGATATGACTGTCGCCCGTCCCGGCAAACTTACCGCCGTAAGCGCGGTAATTATTAGTGGCAACGAGGAAAACCGCGTTCGGATCGATGGGCTTGCCGTTAAACGTCAGATCCTTAATGCGTTCCGCCTGCGGATTTATGCTCTGGCATTCGCCGTCGTAACGCGCGGGCTGCGTCACATCGATCTGGTATTTCACGCCGTCGATAACATCGAAGTTATAGGTGCGGAAACCGTCCCAGTTAATCAGGTTTTGCGGCTTATCGCTGTTCGGATCGATTTGATTGAACTGCCCGGCAGAGCACTCCAGCCACTCTTTCACCTCTTTACCGGTCGCTTTTACCACTACCAGCGTGTTGGGATAAAGGTAGAGATCGGCGGCGTTACGGAACGTAAGCTGGCCTTTTTCCACTTCAACAAAACTGGCCGGATCGTTTTTACGTCCGCCCGCTTTAAATGGCGCGGCAGCAGAGAGCACCGGCAGTTTCGCCAGATCCGGATCGCCCTGAATAAAGTGCTCCACGTAGGCTTTTTGCGCGTTATTCACCACCTGTACGGTCGGATCGTCCTGCACCAGCGACAGGTAGCTGTACATGTTGTCGGCCGACTGACCAATCGCCTTCCCCACAAAATGACGCGTGGCGTCGTGATCGTGTTTGAGGATAGCGACCAGCTTGCTGTCTTCGCCGACGAGGGCTTTTTTCGCTGCCGCGTCGTAGATGGGGCGCGCTTCGGCTTTGGATTGCGTCACCTGCCATTTGCCGGAATCGTTGTTCAGCACCAGATCGACCACGCCGAGATGGTCGCCCCACATGCCCGGCATTACCGAAGGAATACCGTTCAGCGTGCCTTTGCTGATATCTGCGCCTTTGATGGCGGCAAAATCTTTACCCGGGAAGACGGCATGAGCGTGACCAAACAGAATGGCATCGACGCCCGGCACTTCGCTCAGGTAGTAAACGGAGTTTTCCGCCATCGCCTGATACGGCTCTGCCGACAGCCCGGAGTGCGCCACCACGACCACCAGATCGGCACCTTTGGCGCGCATTTCCGGCACGTAGCGGCGCGCGGTTTCGGTGATGTCGTTGACCGTCACTTTGCCGTCGAGGTTGGCTTTATCCCACACCATGATCTGCGGCGGCACAAAACCGATATAACCGATGCGCAGCGTGTGGGTGTTGCCCTCTTTATCCTGCACGGCGGTCTCTTTAATCAGGTAAGGCGTGAACAGCGGTTTTTTACTTTTTGCATCAATGATATTGGCATTCACATAGGGGAATTTCGCCCCCGCCAGCGCTTTGTGCAGGTAATCAAGGCCGTAGTTGAATTCATGATTGCCGAGGTTACCAACGGCGTAATCAAGGGTATTCATTGCCTTATAGACCGGGTGAATTTCTCCCGCTTTAAGCCCCTTTGCTGCCACATAGTCGCCCAGAGGGCTACCCTGGATTAAGTCGCCGTTATCCACCAGCACGCTGTTTTTGACTTCGCCCCGCGCGGCGTTGATCAGGCTGGCAGTGCGCACCAGTCCGAATTTTTCCGTCGCGGTATCTTTGTAGTAATCAAAATCCATCATGTTGCTATGCAAATCAGTGGTTTCCAGAATACGTAAATCCACCGTTGCCGCCTGCACGCTGGCCGCAATCAGCGTCGCCAGAAGCGTTGCACTAAACTTAATCATCAGAGGTATCCTTTTTCGAACTAAGCCACAAAAGAAATTGTTATGTACATTTTGTTGCTTACAGAACTGTGAATACTGCCATAAAAGTGAGCAAAGAAAACGCATTCGCTATCACAGATGGCAGATTCCAGCGCAATGCGATATAAGTAAAACAACGAGTTACAAACCACTGAACAGATAAGAGGTGGATATGTTAGATGCAATTTGCCAACTCGCGCGGGAAGCGGGTGACGCCATTATGCAGGTGTATGACGGTCACAAACCGATGGAGGTCACTAGTAAGGTGGATGACTCCCCGGTGACCGCCGCAGATATTGCGGCCCACGGCGTGATTGTGCGCGGTCTGCAGGCGCTGACACCGGATATTCCGGTGCTCTCGGAAGAGGATCCGCCCGCGTGGGACATTCGCCAGACATGGGGACGCTACTGGCTGGTGGATCCGCTGGACGGCACCAAAGAGTTTATCAAGCGTAACGGCGAGTTCACTGTCAATATTGCCTTGATTGAAAAGGGAAAACCTGTGCTTGGCGTGGTTTACGCGCCGGTGCTGAAAGTGATGTACTCTGCCGCTGAAGGCAAAGCGTGGAAGGAAGAAGCGGGGCATCACCAGCAGATTCACGTGCGCGATGCGCGTCCGCCGCTGGTCGTGGTGAGCCGCTCCCATGCCGACGATGAACTGAAAGAGTATTTGCAGCAGTTAGGCGAACATCAAACCACGGCGATTGGTTCATCGCTGAAGTTCTGTCTGGTTGCGGAGGGGAAAGCGCAGCTCTATCCGCGTTTCGGGCCGACCAACGTCTGGGATACGGCGGCAGGGCATGCTGTTGCGGTAGCCGCCGGGGCGCATGTTCACGACTGGCAGGGGCGTACACTGGATTACACCCCGCGTGAATCCTTCCTCAACCCCGGCTTTCGGGTCTCTATTTACTGAGTAACGTGTGCAGCAGGTCGATCACCTGCTGCACCTCTTGCTGGCTCAACCCGCCGTCTTTAGCAAACTGCACGCGGCCTTCTTTATCCAGCACGATAATCGCGGAACTCTCTTCGTCCAGCTGCCACGCTTTGCGCGTCACGCCTTCGCTATCCACGATAAATTGCGACCACGGATAGAGCTTCTTATTGCTCTCAATGCTGCTGCGCACAAACATGGCGCTGCCCGGAATGGCATCATCGGTGTTGACGATGGTGGTGGTTTGATAGCGGTCATGGGGGAGATTTGCGGCTTTTATCGCTTCTATCAGCCCGGCATTCTTCTCTTTAGCAGAGGTGCGACCGGCAATATGCTGTACAACCCGCACCTTGCCTGGAAGCTGGGCGCTGTTCCAGTTTTTATAGCTAAATTTGTCATTCTCAAGAATCAACTCTCCTCTGTCGGTAATGCCCACAGGCGGCACGCGCTGATTGGTTTCGACGTTATGGGCTGCAACCATCAGCGGCAGTAACAGGCATGTCGCTGCCAGGATAGAACGTAGGGTCATGGTGTTTCCTTATCGTTATGCAGGTGATCCGACCACTTGAATTACGGTTTTAATCATAAGTGCGATCTATATGTTTTTCCCGCAAGCGGGATGCCAGTTTGCGGGCGGACGCACATAACTGTGAAAAAAAATGGCTTTATACTGCGTGGATTAAAGGACTGAAAAGAATATTCTGAATAATTGTCATCAAAAGGTAAATAAAGTTATTCACACTATGTATGCGTGAGGTTCTGAACTATAGTCATTGAGCATTAAAATTTGCGCTCACCAACGCTGGTCCGATTGTGGTACCGCAAGGGCGTAATGCTTTACAGGAGAGACAAGAATGAAAATTTTCCAGCGTTACAACCCACTTCAGGTGGCTAAGTACGTAAAAATCCTGTTCCGTGGACGGTTGTATATCAAGGACGTTGGCGCTTTCGAGTTCGACAAGGGTAAGATCCTTATCCCGAAAGTGAAGGACAAACAGCATCTGTCTGTGATGTCCGAAGTCAACCGTCAGGTTATGCGTCTGCAAACTGAGATGGCTTAACCAACCCGTTGTGCTATGCAGTAGTTTAAGTACTATAAAAAAACGGCCCCACAGGGGCCGTTGATATTTCTGCCGGCGATTACGCCGCGCCTTTATCTTCCGCGTCGGGCAGCTTCGGCGTCAGCACCGCCGCGCGAGTGTCGATACGGGTAACCAGCAGCTGATCGATGCGGTAGTTATCGATATCCACCACCTCAAACTTGTAGCCGGAGAATTTCACCGCATCGGTGCGTTTGGGGATCTTACGCAGCATAAACATCATAAAACCGCCGATGGTTTCATAGTTGCCGGACTGCGGAAATTCATCGATATCCAGCACACGCATCACGTCATCAATCGGCGTGCCGCCATCTATCAGCCATGAGTTTTCATCACGGGCGACAATCATCTCTTCCAGCCCTTGGCCGATCAGATCGCCCATCAGCGTGGTCATCACGTCATTAAGGGTGATAACCCCGACCACCAGCGCGTATTCGTTCATGATCACCGCGAAGTCTTCACCGGCGGTTTTGAAACTTTCCAGCGCTTCCGACAGGGTTAAGGTGTCCGGCACGATCAGCGTGTTGCGGATCTGCACGCCGCTACTGAGCGCCATGCTTTGATTCGCCAGCACGCGATTGAGCAAATCTTTGGAATCGACATAGCCGACAATATGGTCGATATCACCATTACAGACCAGAAACTTGGAATGCGGATGTTCAGAGACTTTGTTTTTCAGGCTCTGCTCATCTTCATGCAGATCGAACCAAATCACGTTCTCGCGCGAAGTCATTGACGATGGCACGGTGCGTGACTCCAGTTCAAACACGTTCTCAATCAGTTCATGTTCCTGTTTACGCAGCACCCCGGCTAAGGCACCGGCTTCCACAACGGCATAAATATCGTCGGAGGTGATGTCGTCTTTGCGCGCCATCGGCAGTTTGAAAATGCGGAAGATGACGTTAGCCAGGCCGTTGAAGAACCAGACCAGCGGGCGGAAAACGAACAAGCAGAAGCGCATCGGGTTGATGATGCGCAAAGCCACGGCTTCGGGCGCAATCATACCGATGCGTTTCGGTGTCAGGTCGGCGAACAGGATAAACAGCCCGGTCACCAGCGAGAAGGAGATAATAAAGCTGAGCTGTTCGGCCAGCTCCGGGGAAGCCACGTTGAGCAACATGCTGTGAAAAACGGGAGAGAAGGCCGCATCGCCGACGATACCGCCAAGAATGGCGACGGCGTTAAGGCCAATTTGCACCACCGTAAAGAACATGCCGGGCGTTTCCTGCATTTTCAGAATGCGTTGCGCGTTGATGTTGCCTTCATCGGCAAGCAGTTTGAGCTTAATTTTTCGTGATGCGGCGAGTGAGATCTCTGACAACGAGAAAAACGCACTTACCGCGATCAGACAGAGTATGACTAAGATGCTGTTTAACATAATTTATCCAGCTGTTAACCGGATCCTCGGAAGGGGTTTTGAAAATCCATGTGGTAAACACAATGAAAGCCGGCCCGAAGCGGTGGGCCGGCAATTTCGAAGGGTAGTATAGCGTAAGCCTGTCGCAAGCTGCCAGAGGCTTAGTTTTCGCCGAATTGCCTGAGAATTCCCTTACTGTTTTACGGGTTAAGCTGCGGCGGTAAACAAACCCCAATGCCACCGATACCGCAGTAGCCATGCGGGTTTTTATATAAATACTGCTGATGCTCATCTTCCGCGTAGTAGAACGGCGTTGCGGATTTGATCTCCGTGGTGACGGTACGCGCATCTCCGGCGCTGCGCATGGCTGCCTGGAAGCGTTCAAGGCTGGCGCGCGCGGCGGCGTTTTGCTCCGGCGTCAGCGGGTAGATCGCGGAGCGGTACTGGGTGCCGAGATCGTTACCCTGACGCATTCCCTGTGCCGGATCGTGGTTTTCCCAGAACACCTGCAACAGCTGCTCGTAGCTCACCACTTTCGGGTCGTACACCACGCGCACGGCTTCGGCATGGCCGGTCTGCCCGGTGCACACTTCACGGTAGGTCGGGTTTGGCGTATAGCCGCCGGTGTAGCCCGCAGCGGTGCTGTAGACGCCAGGTAACTGCCAGAACAGGCGCTCTACGCCCCAGAAACAGCCCATAGCAAACAGCGCAATCTCCATACCTTCCGGAACATGGCTCATTGAATGCTCGTTAACAGCGTGTAAACTGGCAACCGGCATAGGTGTATTGCGTCCGGGCAATGCATCTGACTGAGAAACAAGGTCTTTTTTATTGAAAAAGCTCACGGTGATACCTCCCGGCGAGAGTAATTGCGGTTAGGGTTGTGTTGCGGCGTGTGTTTTAACACAATAAACATCACAAATCAGGCTAGATTTAAACATAAGAAATTTTGGGCTAGCCGTCCTTTTTTCAACCTGCGTTAGCGGGTTTTTATCAGCCTGTGTTCTGTATAAAAGCCGAGCAGGCTCAGCGCGGAGTTGCGCTTACGTTTCCTTCCAGAGGTGGGAACAAGGATATTCAGGAGAGAACGTGCCAAAGATCCGTCTTTTATGTTTTGCCGGTTTGTTGCTGGTGAGTGAAACGGCTTTTGCCGCGAATGTACGATTAAAACTGGAGGGATTAACGGGCGAACTGCAAAAAAATGTGCGCGCTCAGTTGTCCACTATCCAGAGCGATGAAGTGACGCCGGATCGGCGTTTTCAGGCACGTGTTGATGATGCTATCCGCGAAGGGTTGAAAGCCTTAGGCTACTACGAACCTACCATTGATTTCGAACTGCGCCCGCCGCCGGCCAAAGGGCGTCAGGTATTGATTGCCCGCGTCTCGGCGGGCGAACCGGTGTTGATTGGCGGCACCAACGTAATCCTGCGCGGCGGTGCGCGTGACGACAGCGATTACCTGGCGCTGCTCAAAAAGCGTCCCGCCATCGGCACCGTGCTGCACCATAGCGATTACGACAATTTCAAAAAATCCCTCACTAATGTGGCGCTGCGCAAAGGCTACTTTGACAGTCAATTCCTTAAAAGCCAGCTTGGCGTCGCGCTCGAGCGCCACCAGGCCTTCTGGGATATCGACTACGACAGCGGCCAGCGCTACCGCTTTGGCGCGGTGACTTTTGAAGGTTCGCAAATTCGCGACGAATATCTGCAAAACCTCGTCCCGTTTCATGAAGGGGATTACTACCAGACCCAGGATCTGGCGGAGCTGAACCGCCGCCTGTCCGCCACCGGCTGGTTTAACTCTGTTGTGGTTGCTCCTGAATTTGATAAAGCGCGTAAGACCAAAGTGCTGCCGCTGAAAGGCGTGGTGTCACCGCGTACGGAAAACACCATCGAAACGGGGGTTGGCTACTCCACCGATGTCGGGCCGCGCGTTAAAGCGACGTGGAAAAAGCCGTGGATGAACTCTTACGGCCACAGCCTGACCACCAGTATGAGCGTCTCGGCGCCGGAACAGCAGCTTGATTTCAGCTATAAGATGCCGCTACTGAAAAACCCGCTGGAGCAATATTATCTGGTGCAGGGCGGCTTTAAGCGTACCGATCTGAACGATACTGAAGCGGATTCCACCACGCTTGCGCTGTCGCGCTACTGGGATCTCTCCAGCGGCTGGCAGCGGGCGATTAACCTGCGCTGGAGCCTCGACCACTTTACGCAGGCCAGCGTCACCAACACCACCATGTTGCTCTATCCCGGCGTGATGATCAGCCGGACCCGCTCGCGCGGCGGCCTGATGCCAACCTGGGGCGACTCGCAACGCTACTCGGTCGATTACTCCAACACCGCCTGGGGATCGGATGTCGATTTCCTCGTATTACAGGCGCAAAACGTCTGGATCCGCACGCTTTACGATCGCCACCGCTTTGTGGCGCGCGGCAATCTCGGCTGGATCGAAACCGGTGATTTCAACCGCGTACCGCCGGATCTGCGCTTCTTCGCCGGGGGCGATCGCAGTATTCGCGGTTACAAATACAAATCCATCGCGCCGAGAGATGATGACGGCAAGCTGATCGGGGCATCCAAGCTGGCGACCGGATCGCTGGAGTACCAGTACAACGTGACCGGGAAATGGTGGGGCGCTGTATTCGTTGACAGCGGCGAAGCGGTCAGCGACATCCGGCGCAGCGATTTTAAAACCGGGACCGGCGTTGGTGTGCGCTGGGAATCGCCGGTCGGGCCTATCAAGCTCGATTTCGCCGTGCCGGTCGGCGACAAAGATGAACACGGATTACAGTTTTACATCGGTCTGGGGCCAGAATTATGAGTTTATGGAAGAAAATCAGCCTCGGCGTACTGGTGTTTATCCTGCTGCTGCTGGCAACCGTTGTCTTTCTGGTGGGCACTACCAGCGGGCTGCATCTGTTGTTTAACGCAGCAAACCGCTGGGTGCCGGGGCTGGAAATTGGCCAGGTGACCGGCGGCTGGCGCGATCTGACGCTGAGAAACCTGCGCTATACGCAGCCTGGCGTCGCGGTGAATGCCGGGGAGATCCACCTTGCGGTCAAACTGGGTTGCCTGCGTAACAGCAGCTTCTGTGTCAACGATCTGTCGCTGAAAGAGATTAATGTCGCCATCGACAGCAAACAAATGCCGCAGAGCGCGCCCGTACAGGAAGAGGAGAGCGGGCCGCTGAATCTCTCCACGCCCTATCCGATTACCTTAAGCCGGGTGGCGCTGAACAATGTAAATATCAAAATCGATGACACCACGGTATCGGTGATGGATTTCAGCACCGGGCTGAACTGGCAAGAAAAGAACCTGACGCTGACGCCGACGTCGCTGAAAGGGTTGCTAATCGCGCTGCCGAAAGTGGCCGATGTCGCACAAAAAGAGGTGGTGGAGCCGAAGATCCAGAAGCCGCAGCCGCAGGAAAAACCGCTGGGTGAAACGCTGAAAGCGCTGTTTGACAAACCGCTGCTGCCGGAAATGACCGATGTGCACCTGCCGTTGAATCTCAATATTGAGGAGTTCCGCGGCGAACAGTTGCGTCTGACCGGCGACACCGATCTTCTGGTCAGCAGCCTGCTGTTGAAAGTCAGCAGCATCGACGGACAGATGAAGCTTGATGCGCTGGATATCGACTCCAGCCAGGGGACGGTAAACGCCACTGGCAGTGCGCAACTGCGTGATAACTGGCCGGTAGATATCACCCTCAACAGCACGCTGAATATCGATCCGCTGAAGGGCGAGAAGGTGAAGCTGAAAGTTGGCGGCGAAATGCGTAAGCAACTTGAGGTTGGCGTGAATCTCTCCGGCCCGGTTGATATGGTCTTACGGGCGCAAACGCAGCTCGCCGAAGCGGGATTGCCGTTCAACCTTGAGTTGACGAGCCAGCAGCTTTACTGGCCGTTTACCGGGACAAAACAGTTCCAGGCGGACGATACCAGACTGACCTTTTCCGGCAAAATGACCGATTACACGCTGTCGTTCCGCACGGCGGTGAAAGGGCAGGATATTCCCCCGGCAACCATTACGCTGGACGGTAAAGGTAACGCGCAGCAGATCAGCCTTGATAAGTTAACCATCGCCGCGCTGGAGGGGAAAACCGAGCTGAAAGCGCTGCTCGACTGGCAGCAGGCGATCAGCTGGCGCGGCGAACTGACGCTTGACGGTATTGATACGGCAAAAACTTTCCCCGAGTGGCCATCAAAACTGAATGGCCTGATCAAAACTCGCGGCAGCCTGTACGGCGGTAGCTGGCAGATGGATGTGCCGGAGCTGAAGCTCAGCGGCAACGTGAAGCAAAACAAAGTGAGCGTTGACGGGCAACTGAAGGGCAACAGCTATTTGCAGTGGACGATCCCGGGCCTGCATCTGGCGCTGGGGAAAAACAGCGCCGATATCAAAGGCGAACTGGGGGTTAAGGATTTGAACCTCGACGCTAACATTGATGCGCCGGGGCTGAATAATGCCTTGCCGGGCCTCGGTGGAACGGCGAAAGGGGTGGTGAAAGTGCGCGGTACGGTCGATGCGCCGCAGGCGCTGGTGGACATTACCGCCAACGCGCTGCGCTGGCAGGAGCTGTCTGTCGCCCGCGTTCGCGTTGAAGGAGATGTTACGTCCAGCGATCAGATTGCCGGGAAACTCAACGCGCGCATTGAGCGTATCGCCCAGCCGGGCGTGAACCTCAGCCTGGTAACGCTGAATGCCGACGGCAACGAAAAGCAGCACAAGTTGCAGTTGCGCGTACAGGGCGAGCCGGTCTCCGGGCAGTTAAATCTGGCCGGGAGCTTCGATCGCCAGCAGCAGCGCTGGAAAGGGACGCTGAGCGATACCCGCTTTGCCACGCCGATTGGTCCGTGGTCGATCAACCGGCCAATCACCCTCGATTACCGTAATCTGGAGCAGAAAATCGCTATCGGCCCGCACTGCTGGCTGAACCCCAACGCCGAACTGTGCGTGCCGCAGACCATTGATGCAGGCGCCGAAGGGCGCGCGGTAGTGAATCTGAATCGCTTCGATCTGGCGATGCTCAAACCGTTTATGCCGGATACCACACAGGCCAGCGGCGTGTTCAGCGGTAAGGCCGATGTGAGTTGGGACACCACCAAAGCGGGCCTGCCGCAGGGCGAGGTGACGCTTTCCGGGCGCGGCGTGAAGGTCACCCAGGAAGTGAATGGCGCGCCGCTGCCGGTGGCGTTCGATACTTTGAACCTGAATGCGCAACTGCGTAACAACCGTGCCGATCTCGGCTGGCTGATTCGCCTGACGAACAACGGCCAGTTTGATGGTCAGCTACAGATTACCGATCCGCAGGGACGACGTAATCTGGGCGGCAATGTGAACATCCGTAACTTCTCGCTGGCAATGGCCAACGCCATCTTTAGCCGTGGCGAGAAAGCGGCAGGGACGCTGAATGCCAACCTGCGGCTGGCGGGGAATGCACAAAGCCCGCAATTGTTCGGGCAGCTAGGGCTGAACGGGCTGGATGTCGAGGGCAACTTTATGCCGTTCGACATGCAGCCCAGCCAGTTGGCGATCAATTTCAACGGCATGAGTTCGACGTTGCAGGGCGTGGTGCGTACCGGGCAGGGGCAGATCAACCTCAGCGGGGATGCTGACTGGCGGCAACTGGATAACTGGCGTGCGCGTGTGGCGGCGAAAGGCAGTAAAGTGCGCATTACTGTGCCGCCGATGGTGCGGCTGGATGTTTCGCCGGATGTGGTATTTGAAGCCACGCCAAGCTTGTTTACGCTCGACGGGAATGTCGATGTGCCGTGGGCGCGCATTGTGGTGCACGATCTGCCGGAAAGCGCAGTGGGCGTCTCCAGTGATGAGGTGATGCTCAACAACGATCTGCAACCGGAGCAGCCAAAGAGCGCGTCGATTCCGATCAACAGCAATCTGACGGTCCACGTCGGCAATAACGTGCGGCTGGATGCTTTCGGCCTGAAAGCGCGGCTGACCGGCGACCTGAAAGTGGCGCAGGATAAGCAAGGGCTGGGGCTGAACGGGCAAATTAATATCCCGGAAGGGCGCTTCCATGCGTATGGCCAGGATCTGATTGTGCGTAAAGGCGAACTGCTGTTCTCCGGCCCGCCGGATCAACCGCTGCTGAACATTGAGGCGATTCGTAATCCGGACTCGACCGAAAACGATGTTATCGCCGGGGTTCGCGTTACTGGTACGGCGGATGAACCGAAAGCTGAGATCTTCTCCGATCCGACGATGTCGCAGCAGGAGGCGCTCTCTTATCTGCTGCGCGGGCAGGGGCTGGATAGCGAGCAGAGCGACAGCGCGGCAATGACCTCTATGCTGATTGGCTTAGGGGTTGCACAAAGTGGTCAGGTTGTGGGTAAAATCGGCGAGACATTTGGCGTCAGCAATCTGGCGCTGGATACTCAGGGGGTAGGCGACTCCTCCCAGGTGGTGGTCAGCGGCTATGTTCTGCCGGGTCTACAGGTCAAATATGGCGTAGGAATTTTTGACTCACTGGCGACTCTCACGTTACGTTATCGCCTGATGCCTAAGCTGTATCTCGAAGCGGTGTCTGGCGTAGATCAGGCACTAGATTTGCTCTATCAGTTTGAGTTTTAGCAATGCGAATATTTGTCTACGGCAGTTTACGACGCAAGCAGGGCAACAGCCACTGGATGACCAACGCTCAGTGGCTGGGGGACTTTTGCGTCGAAAATCATCAGCTGTATAGTCTGGGGCATTACCCGGGGGCTGTTCCGGGCGAAGGAAACGTGAAGGGCGAAGTTTACCGCATCGATGCGGCAACGCTCGGCGAACTGGATGCTTTACGTACCGCAGGCGGCGAATACAAACGCCAACTGATCCAGACGCCTTATGGCAGCGCCTGGATGTATGTGTACCAGCGTTCGGTTGAGGGAAGAACCTTGATTGAAAGCGGTAACTGGCTGGACAGGGAACAGTACCAAAAGTAATCAGTCCTGGAGAACCGCGCCGCATGGCGCGGTTTTTCTTTGGCGGGGCGCAGAAATTTTTCGCCGGATGGCACCCGATCAACGCTTAAGATCGTTGCGCAGTGCAGACCGGATAAGACGATCCATCGAGGCGCAGCCATAAAAAAGCCCCGGCCGCATAATGCGCACCGGGGCTTTTTCACTAAAGCGTATTATTTTTTGGCAGCGCGTTCGAAGGAAGCAACGATTTCCGCTTTTGCGGCTTCAGCGTTGTCCCAGCCGTCCACTTTCACCCATTTGCCTTTTTCGAGATCTTTGTAGTGCTCGAAGAAGTGGGTGATCTGCGCTTTCAGCAGTTCCGGCAGGTCGTTCACATCTTTAATGTGATCGTACTCTTTGCTCAGTTTGGTGTGCGGAACCGCAACCAGTTTCGCATCTTCGCCGGATTCGTCGGTCATTTTCAGCACGCCAACCGGACGGCAGCGGATCACAGAGCCTGGCTCCAGCGGGTACGGCGTCGGCACCAGCACGTCAACCGGGTCACCATCCAGGGAGAGGGTGTGGTTGATGTAACCGTAGTTGCACGGATAGAACATCGCGGTGGACATGAAACGGTCAACGAACAGCGCGCCGCTTTCTTTGTCAACTTCGTATTTGATCGGGTCAGCGTTAGCCGGGATTTCGATAACCACGTAGATATCTTCTGGCAGATCTTTACCCGCCGGGACGTTCAATAAGCTCATGTTTGTTTCCTTTAAAATGTGTGGCAAACAAGTGCCGGGTATTATAGCCAACTGGCGGTGAATGTCTTCGCCTGTTTTAACTTACTCACACATTTTCAGAGCGTTTCGTATTCCCTTTTTATGACCGTTTTATCCATAACCATAGCAGCATACTGAATAATTTTGTGGAAACGATTACAGCGTAATTTTTCACCACACTGCAACAGTTAAATTTCAGTAAGATCAAGTGCGGATTTAGGGTACATAAGAGTGCGTCATTTCGCGCGCCAGATCGCAACTGGCAATCAACAATTCATTCACTTTTCCGATTTGTGATGTAACGCATTCTGTTACATCCCGGTTTGTCTATAGTTTTCCTCGCAGGTGAAGTTGTAGCCAACAATAACCCTACGAGGATGCTCTTATGTGGAAGCGCTTACTTCTTGTCACAGCAGTTTCGGCAGCCATGTCGTCTATGGCGATGGCCGCCCCTTTAACCGTAGGATTTTCGCAGGTCGGATCAGAATCCGGCTGGCGAGCCGCTGAAACCAACGTCGCGAAAAGCGAAGCCAGCAAACGCGGCATTACGCTGAAAATCGCCGACGGTCAGCAAAAACAGGAAAACCAGATCAAAGCCGTACGTTCGTTTATCGCTCAGGGCGTGGACGCCATCTTTATTGCGCCAGTAGTAGCAACGGGCTGGGAGCCGGTACTGAAAGAAGCGAAAGACGCCAAAATTCCGGTGTTCCTGCTCGATCGCTCCATCGATGTTAAAGATAAATCGCTCTATATGACCACCGTCACCGCCAACAACATTCTTGAAGGCAAGCTGATTGGCGAATGGCTGGTGAAAACCGTGGATGGCAAACCGTGTAACGTCGTCGAACTGCAAGGCACTGTCGGCGCCAGCGTGGCGATCGATCGTAAGAAAGGGTTTGCCGAAGCTATTTCTAAAGCCTCCAACATTAAGATCATCCGTTCGCAATCCGGCGACTTTACTCGCAGTAAGGGTAAAGAGGTGATGGAGAGCTTTATCAAGGCGGAAAACAACGGCAAAAATATCTGCATGGTTTACGCCCATAACGATGACATGGTGATCGGTGCGATTCAGGCGATCAAAGAAGCGGGCCTGAAACCGGGCAAAGATATCCTGACCGGCTCCATCGACGGCGTGCCGGACATCTACAAAGCGATGATTGACGGTGAAGCCAACGCCAGCGTCGAACTGACGCCGAACATGGCTGGCCCGGCGTTCGACGCGTTAGAGAAATTCAAAAAAGACGGCACCCTGCCGCCGAAGCTGACTATCACCAAATCCACGCTCTATCTGCCGGATACGGCAAAAGAAGAGCTGGAGAAAAAGAAAAATATGGGTTACTGAGTCGCGAAAACCCTCTCCCCATTGGGGGGAGGGTAACGGTTTAAGGGGTCGACAATGAACGCGGAAGCACACCAGGAAATCCTGCGTACCGAAGGCTTAAGTAAATTCTTTCCCGGCGTAAAAGCGCTCGATAACGTGGATTTCAGCCTGCGGCGTGGCGAGATCATGGCGCTGCTTGGGGAAAACGGCGCCGGGAAATCAACGCTGATTAAAGCGTTAACCGGCGTTTATCATGCGGATAAAGGGGCTATCTGGCTGGAAGGTCAGCAGATCAATCCCAAAAACACCGCCCATGCACAGCAGCTCGGCATTGGTACCGTGTACCAGGAAGTAAACCTGCTGCCGAATATGTCGGTGGCGGACAACTTATTTATTGGCCGCGAACCGCGGCGTTTTGGTCTGCTGCGCCGTAAAGAGATGGAAAAACGTGCGACCGATCTGATGGCATCTTACGGTTTTTCGCTGGATGTGCGCGAGCCGCTCAACCGTTTTTCGGTGGCGATGCAACAGATCGTCGCGATCTGCCGCGCCATCGATCTGTCAGCCAAAGTGCTGATCCTCGATGAACCGACCGCCAGCCTGGATACCCAGGAAGTGGAGATGCTGTTTACGCTGATGCGCCAGCTTCGCGACCAGGGCGTCAGCCTGATTTTCGTCACCCACTTTCTCGATCAGGTTTATGAAGTCAGCGATCGCATTACCGTGCTGCGTAACGGCGGTTTTGTTGGCTGTCGCGAAACCCGCGAGCTGCCGCAAATCGAGCTGGTGAAAATGATGCTGGGCCGCGAACTGGACAGCAGCGCGCTTCAGCGCGCCGGACGTACGCTGTTGAGCGATAAACCGGTTGCGGCGTTCAGCGGCTTTGGCAAAAAAGGCGTTATCGCGCCGTTTGATCTGGAAGTTCGCCCCGGCGAAATCGTCGGCCTGGCCGGGCTGCTGGGTTCCGGGCGCACCGAAACCGCCGAAGTGATTTTTGGCATCAAACCCGCCGACAGCGGCAGCGCGATCATCAAAGGTAAGAGCCAGACACTCCGTTCTCCGCACCAGGCTTCGTGCCTGGGAATCGGTTTTTGCCCGGAAGATCGCAAAACCGACGGCATCATCGCGGCGGCCTCCGTACGTGAAAACATTGTGCTGGCGTTGCAGGCGCAGCGCGGCTGGCTGCGGCCGATTTCGCGCAAAGAACAAAACGCGATTGCCGAGCGCTTCATCCGCCAGTTGGGGATCCGCACGCCGAGCGCCGAGCAGCCGATTGAGTTTCTCTCCGGCGGCAACCAGCAAAAAGTGCTGCTCTCGCGCTGGCTGCTGACCCGGCCTCAATTTCTGATCCTCGATGAACCGACGCGCGGTATCGACGTCGGCGCGCACGCTGAGATCATTCGTCTGATTGAAACCCTCTGCGCCGATGGTCTGGCGCTGCTGGTTATCTCCTCTGAACTGGAGGAGCTGGTGGGCTATGCGGATCGCGTGATCATCATGCGCGATCGCAAACAGGTGGCGGAGATCCCGCTCGCAGAGCTGTCGGTTCCGGCGATCATGAATGCCATTGCGGCGTAAGGAGTAGAGTGTGATGCCTCAAACTGTGGGTCAAACCGGGCAGCCGAAGCGCCGCTTTAACTGGCCCACCGGAACGCCCCAGCTTATCGCGCTGGTGCTGGTTCTGGTGGTGGACAGCCTGGTCGCGCCCCATTTTTATCAGGTGGTGCTGCAGGATGGTCGCCTGTTCGGCAGCCCGATCGACATTCTTAACCGCGCGGCGCCCGTCGCGTTGCTGGCGATTGGTATGACGCTGGTGATCGCCACCGGCGGCATCGATCTTTCTGTTGGCGCGGTGATGGCGATTGCAGGCGCAACGGCGGCATCGCTCACCGTCTCCGGGCACAGTCTGACGGTGGTGCTGCTGGCCGCGCTGGGCACCGGCGTGCTGGCCGGATTGTGGAACGGCATTCTGGTGGCGATCCTCAAGATCCAGCCTTTCGTCGCCACACTGATCCTGATGGTGGCAGGGCGCGGCGTGGCGCAGTTAATCACCTCCGGGCAGATCGTCACGTTTGACGCGCCGTCATTGGCGTGGATCGGCAGCGGATCGCTGTTGCTGTTCCCGACGCCGGTGATTATCGCGCTGGTCACGCTGGTGCTGTTCTGGCTGTTTACCCGTAAAACGGCGCTCGGCATGTTTATTGAAGCGGCAGGGATTAATATTCGTGCGGCAAAAAACGCCGGGGTGAATACGCGCATCGTGGTGATGCTGACCTACGTTTTGAGTGGCGTGTGTGCGGCTATCGCCGGGGTGATCGTCGCGGCGGATATTCGCGGCGCAGATGCCAATAACGCCGGGCTGTGGCTGGAGCTGGATGCCATTCTGGCGGTGGTTATTGGCGGCGGCTCGTTAATGGGTGGGCGCTTTAACCTTGCACTCTCGGTGATTGGCGCGCTGATTATTCAGGGTATGAATACCGGGATTTTGCTCTCCGGTTTCCAGCCGGAACTCAACCAGGTCGTAAAAGCGGTGGTGGTGATGTGTGTACTGATTGTCCAGTCGCCGCGCTTTATCGCGCTGATTAAAGGAGTACGCGGTCATGATAAAACGTAATTTACCGCTGATGATAACGTTAGGCGTGTTTGTGCTCGGTTATCTCTACTGCCTGACGCAGTTTCCCGGTTTCGCCTCAACGCGTGTGATTTGTAATATTCTGACGGATAACGCCTTTCTGGGAATTATCGCCGTCGGTATGACCTTCGTGATCCTCTCCGGCGGTATCGATTTGTCCGTCGGCTCGGTGATCGCCTTCAGCGGCGTTTTTCTGGCAAAAGCGATCGGTGACTGGGGGATTTCGCCGCTGCTCGCTTTCCCGATTATTTTACTGATGGGCTGCGCTTTCGGCGCGTTTATGGGGCTGCTGATCGACGCGTTAAAAATCCCGGCATTTATCATCACCCTCGCGGGGATGTTCTTCCTGCGCGGCGTCAGCTACCTGCTCTCGGAAGAGTCGATTCCGATTAATCACCCGATCTATGATTCGCTCTCCAGCCTTGCATGGATGATCCCCGGCGGCGGGCGGTTGAGCGCCATGGGATTATTAATGTTGCTGGTGGTGGTGATGGGGATTTTCCTCGCTCACCGCACCCGTTTTGGTAATGAAGTGTATGCCGTTGGCGGCAATGCGACATCGGCGAACCTGATGGGGATCTCCACCCGCGGCACCACCATCCGCATCTATATGCTTTCTACTGGCCTTGCGACGCTGGCGGGCATTGTCTTCTCGATTTATACCCAGGCCGGTTACGCGCTGGCGGGCGTAGGCGTGGAACTGGACGCCATTGCCTCGGTGGTGATTGGCGGGACATTGCTTAGCGGCGGCGTGGGTACGGTGCTGGGAACGCTGTTTGGTGTGGCGATTCAGGGGCTGATCCAGACCTATATTAACTTCGATGGAACGCTCAGCTCGTGGTGGACGAAAATCGCCATCGGCATCCTGTTATTTATTTTTATCGCGTTGCAACGTGGCCTGACCGTGCTGTGGGAGAACCGTCAAAGCTCTCCTGTAACACGCGTTAACACAACGGCAATAAAGTAATAACACATTGAAATAATTACTTTCTCCTAAAGTAAATCCGGTAGCGGTCGATAACTGACGAAATGGGCTTAATTTACGCCAAAAAGTATCGCTGCTACCGGAATTCACATCATGCTTAAAACGCTTTCGATCCGTACTGGTTTACTTTCTTTGCTGGCTGTTATGACGCTTCTGCTGCTGCTGGTCAGCGGCATTGGGGTGTATGCACTCAATAAAAGCTCCTCGTCGCTGGAGCGAATTAATCAACTTCAGGGCGAAAAAATGGCGCGCCTGAGCGAGGGGTACACGCTGATTTTGCGGGCGCGTAACGAAGCCGGTCAGGCGGTGCGGATGATGGAAGTGGGGCTGCTGGATGACGCGGCCAAATCCGTGAAGCAGATCAACGGCGAAATCGCGCAGGGCGAACAGTCTCTCAGCAATGTGATCGCCGCCGGTGTGGATGATGAGCAGGGTTCCGCGCTGCTTGCCCAGGTGGCAAAAAGCTACGGTAATTACGTGAACCAGGGCATTAAACCGATGCAGGATGCGCTGAATCAGCAAAGCGCAGATGCCTACTACGATTTACTGGAAAACAAACTGATCCCCATTTCCCGCCAGTTCGACAACGATATACAAGCCTTCCAGAAGTGGGGCGAAGCGCGCGGCAAAGCGGAAGTGGACGCCGTACAGAGCAGCAAACGCGTTGTGATGTTGCTGATTCTGGTGGTGGCGCTGATGGTGGCCGGGATTATCGTGCTGGCCTGGCTGGCGCTGCGCCATATGCTGCTGAAACCGCTGGATCGCTCTATCGAACAGCTTGAGCATGTTGCGGCCGGCGATTTGATTGCAGTTAAAGCCGAGGTGAGCAGTAAAGAGTTTAACCGTCTGAACGCGGCCATCGAAGAGATGCGCCACTCGCTGATAAGCTCCGTCACCCGTGTTCGCGATGCCAGCGCGCAAATCGATACCGGCAGTCGCGAACTGGCCGCTGGCAACGTCGATCTGTCGCAACGCACGGAATCAACGGCGACATCGCTTGAACAAACGGCTGCCAGCATGGAGCAGATCACCGCCACGGTGAAACTGAACGCCGATAACGCCGAGCAGGCGCATAAACTGGCTAAAACCGTTTCCGATACCGCCGATCGCGGCAGTGAAATGGTGTGTTATGTGATTGAAAAAATGCGCGATATCTCCAGCAGTTCCGATCGCATCGCCGATATTCTCAGCGTGATTGATGCCATTGCCTTCCAGACCAATATCCTCGCGTTGAACGCTGCGGTCGAAGCGGCGCGCGCGGGAGAGCAGGGGCGTGGTTTCGCGGTGGTGGCCGGGGAAGTGCGCAATCTTGCCAGCCGCAGCGCCGAATCGGCGAAAGAGATCCGCCAGCTTATCAGCAGCTCGCAGGCGCAGGTGTCTGAAGGCAGCGATCTGGCGATGCAGGCGGGTGAAACGATGGATGAAATCGCCGAAGAAGTGCTGCGTATGACCAAACTGATGCGCGAAATCGCCAACGCATCGCAGGAGCAGAGCCGGGGTATTGAGCAGGTCAATATCGCGGTCAGTCAGATGGATGAAACTGCGCAGCAGAATGCGGCGCTGGTACAACAATCGTCTGCCGCGACCCGTTCGCTGGAAGAGCAGTCGCGCGAGCTGCTGCAAGCAATGGCATCCTTCCGCCTGCAAACCCAGGGATAATCAAAGGAAGAGAAATGGGTGTTTGTATTCAATGTGATAACGAAGCGCTAAAAGACAGTGATTACTGTGCGAAGAGCGCGAGTTTAAAAAGATCCGCGGCTGGCTGTTTGTACCGCGTTAAACGGACTTTCGTGCACTAAAAAAAGCGCCACAAATGTGGCGCTTTATTCCTCTTTCCCTGCGCTTACGCGTCCGGGAATTCACGCATAAAACGTTCTACATCATCAACCATATGCTCATTGCCGACGAAGAACGGACGGCGCTGGTGCAGGCTTTCCGGTTGAATATCCAGAATGCGCTCTTTGCCGTCGCTCGCTTTACCACCCGCTTGTTCAGCGAGGAACGCCATCGGATTGCACTCATACAGCAGACGCAGTTTCCCTTGCGGGTGGCTTGCGGTGCTGGGGTAGAGGTAGATGCCGCCTTTCAGCAGGTTGCGATGGAAATCCGCCACCAGCGAGCCGATATAGCGCGTGGTATACGGACGGTTGGTCGCTTTATCCTCTTCCTGGCAGAACTTCAGATACTTTTTCACGCCCTGCGGGAATTTGATGTAGTTACCTTCGTTGATGGAGTAGGTATTGCCACGCTCCGGGAACCTCATGCGCTCCTGGCACAGGCAGAAAACGCCGAGTGACGGATCGTATGTGAAGGCGTGAACACCGCAGCCGGTGGTGTAAACCAGCATGGTGGACGAACCGTAGACCACATAGCCCGCAGCAACCTGTTTGTTGCCCGGTTGCAGGAAGTCTTCTTCCGTAACCGGCGTGCCAACGGGGGTAATGCGGCGGTAAATAGAGAAAATGGTCCCGACAGAGACGTTAACGTCGATGTTCGATGAGCCATCAAGAGGATCCATCAGCACCACGTATTTGGCGTGTTCGCAACCTTCGAAAACGACAATTTCGTCCTCTTCTTCAGATGCGATACCGGCCACGATATCGCGTGCGCGAAGTGCAGCTTTCAGTTTTTCGTTTGCGAACAGGTCGAGTTTTTGTTGCTCCTCGCCCTGGACGTTTTCAGCACCGCTTGCACCCAGGATATCGACCAGACCGGCCTTATTGATATCGCGATGAATGATCTTGGCGCCCAGTTTTATCGCCGACAGCAAAGCAGTTAATTCACCGGTGGCGTGTGAGAACTCGTGCTGCTTTTCGACAATAAATTCACCTAACGTTTTCATAACACTTTCCCTGCATGTATATGGAGTAAAGCGATCTTGTCCTGAAGGTTTCAGGTTGCTGGCGACAGCAAGTTCCGGATAGTAAACAGCCTGAACCTTAACGGCCAGCGCTTTCGAAGTCGAAAACGCGACGGACATACAACAATACTAACAAAGATTCAAAAGCTCGTGCTCAGGTGAATCGCGCCAGCAGTATGGGGATTATCCTGAAATGCATTTCTCAGACGTTAAACATATGCGTAAAATGTGCGCCAGTTTTGGAAAGGATAAAAACGTATGCGCATTCATATTTTGGGGATTTGTGGCACTTTCATGGGCGGCCTGGCCTTGCTGGCGCGTTCGCTGGGACATCAGGTGACGGGCTCCGACGCCAATATTTACCCGCCGATGAGCACGCTGCTTGAAAAGGAAGGCATTGAGCTGATTGAAGGTTATGACGCAAGCCAGCTCGATCCTGCACCGGATTTGGTGATTATCGGCAACGTCATGAAGCGCGGTAATCCATGTGTGGAAGCGGTGCTGGAGAAAAACATTCCGTTTATGTCCGGCCCGCAGTGGCTGCACGACTTTGTTCTGCGCGATCGCTGGGTCGTCGCCGTTGCCGGTACGCACGGCAAAACCACCACCGCCGGGATGGCAACCTGGATCCTCGAAGTCTGTGGCTACAAGCCGGGCTTTGTTATTGGCGGGGTTCCGGGGAACTTTGAGGTTTCTGCGCGTCTGGGCGACAGCCCTTTCTTCGTGATCGAAGCCGATGAGTATGACTGCGCTTTCTTCGACAAGCGTTCCAAATTCGTTCATTACTGCCCGCGCACGCTGATTCTGAATAACCTTGAATTCGATCATGCGGATATTTTTGACGACCTGAAAGCGATTCAGAAGCAGTTCCACCACCTGGTGCGCATCGTGCCGGGGCAGGGGAAAATCATCTGGCCGGAAAACGACATCAACCTGAAGCAGACCATGGCGATGGGCTGCTGGAGCGAGCAGGAACTGGTGGGCGAGCAGGGCCACTGGCAGGCGAAGAAACTGTCCACCGATGCCTCAAGCTGGGAAGTATGGCTGGACGGCGCATGCGTCGGGCAGGTGAACTGGGGGCTGGTGGGCGAGCACAACATGCACAACGGTCTGATGGCGATTGCCGCTGCGCGCCATGTTGGCGTTGCACCGGCGGATGCGGCCAGTGCGCTGGGCTCGTTTATCAATGCCCGCCGTCGCCTGGAACTGCGCGGCGAAGCGAACGGCGTAACGGTGTATGACGATTTCGCGCATCACCCGACGGCGATCCTCGCCACGCTGGCCGCGCTGCGTGGTAAAGTCGGCGGTACGGCGAAAATCATCGCCGTGCTGGAACCGCGCTCCAACACCATGAAAATGGGCATCTGCAAAGACGATCTGGCGCCGTCGCTGGGACGCGCTGATGAAGTGTTCCTGCTGCAACCGCAGCATATTCCGTGGCAGGTTGCGGAAGTGGCGGATGCCTGCGTGCAGCCTGCTCACTGGAGCGCGGATGTCGATACGCTGGCGGAGATGATCATCAAAACCGCACAGCCTGGCGATCATATCCTGGTGATGAGCAACGGCGGTTTCGGCGGTATTCATCAGAAGCTGCTTGATGGCTTAGCGAAAAAGGCTGAGGCCGAAGCGGACAAGCTCTGACGGTTGGCTGAAATAAAAAACCGCGACCGGGAAACCGGCGCGGTTTTTTTATGGCTGCGGATTACTCTTTTGCCATCGGCGTGTCGATAGTCTGCGGCGTTTTGCTGCCCTGAATCTCTTTCACGCGTTTCTCTACGTCAGCCACTTGGCTGCTGTTATGCAGCAGGGTGTAAGTCAGATCGAAGCGTGTACTCTGACCCGGTTGCAGCTGTTTTACGCGTTTTTGCGCGCGTTCAATGGTGACCGGATAAGCATAGCTGGTGCCCGGCTCAATCCCGGTGACATAGCCCTGTTTTTCCGTATCGGTGTTTTTCCACATCGTCAGCACTGGCAGTTGTTCGGTGTTATAGCTAATTGCCACCCCTATATTGCCCGCTTTGTTCACCAGCGCGGCCACCGTCTGTTTGCTGGTATCGGCCAGCGGTTTGATATTAAACACCATCTCGTCGAAACCTTTGGTCGGCCCGGCGTAGGTTTGCCACTCTTTCAGACCGCCTTTGGCGTAGTCGTTGAAGGGGCTGACGTTTTCATATGGCGTTATAAAACGCGCGCCCTGTTCGAGAATCGGTTTGCTGAAGTTGCTGTGATAGATAATTTGATAGTCGTGTGGGTAA
Organism: Kosakonia sacchari; assembly: GCA_900109485.1. Lineage (GTDB taxonomy): Bacteria > Pseudomonadota > Gammaproteobacteria > Enterobacterales > Enterobacteriaceae > Kosakonia > Kosakonia sacchari_B. The sequence continues at coordinate 87,280 of FOAY01000002.1, forward strand.
TCTGCGTGGTTGGTCAGCACATCATGCAGGCTGAAGCTGTTGCTGCCAGGAATATAGCGCAGCTCCGTCTCCGTTTGCAGATCCACTTTTTTAAATGCGCTCTCTTTTACCAGCCCGCGAATACGAATTTCATAAGGCGCCGTTTCGCTGACATCCACCGAAACCTGGGATGCTGGCGTGTTGCCCGCTTTGCCATGCAGGGTATAAATCTGCCCGTCAGCGGTGACCGGATGACCGGTCCATTCATAACCGCAGCGCACCACCATCTCGTTGAAACCTTCCAGCCAGCCCAGTCCGTTACGGCTTTCGAGATTAATGAATGCGGGGTTGACTACCTCTTTAACCGGCGAATTCCAGCCCATATGTACGCCAAAACCGTCGGCGTAAAGCAAATTCATGCCGCGCGTCGGGCTAAGGGCAATGGTGAGGCCGTTTTTGCTGCTCAGTTTAATGACTTTACTGCCTTCCTGCTTGCCACCGTGCAGTACCACCTGCTCAATGCTGAACTGCTGATCTTTGATGTTCAGCTGATCGCTGGTGATCCGCCAGTTTCCTTGTTCTGTACCGCCTTCAGCACTTGTCAGCACCCAGGTTTTCGCCATCGCAGGGCCAGAGATAAGCAGTGCCAGAGCGGAAAGTATTACTCTCTTTTTCATCATTCCATCCTTTTTAGCTGAATCGATTATCGTCACCACAGAGAAAATCTACGTTTTGCGCAGTGGATAAAATGTGATCCGATTCATCTGATGAAAAACAGTGCGGAATGATGTATGAAAAGCAAATATTGATCTCATTTATGAGAGAAATGAAACGTATAACGATAGTGAATTTGTGATCGGTGATGTTTTTAGCTTTAACGATTCAGCTAATCAGGCGTGATGCATAAAGGCGATGAAGAAAAAAGCGAAGGAAAATCCCTCCCCTGGCGGAGAGGGTGATTACAGGGCGGTTACTGCTCGCTGGTTTCAGCCAGTTCGCGCAGATACTGGAAAATCAAACGCGCGGATTTTGGCGGTTTGTTACCTTCTTTCTCTTTCTGCGCATTACGGATAAGCGAACGCAGTTGCTGACGGTCAGCATCCGGCCACAGGTTCAGCACTTCCGGCACCGCATCGTCGCCCTCTTCGATCAGACGATCGCGAATCTGCTCCAGCTTGTGGAAAAACGCCACCTGCTGGTTGTGACGGTTTTTCAGCTTATCCAGCGCCTGGCGGATAGGATCCACGTCGCGTTGACGCAGCAGCTTACCGATCAGCTGTAGCTGGCGGCGGCGGCCCTCTTTTTTGATGCGCTGCGCCAGTTCAATGGCATCACGCAGATCCTGGTCGAGCGGGAGTTTATCCAGCGCGTTTTTCCCCAGGTCTACCATTTCCGCGCCAAGCTGCTTTAATTCTTCAGCATCGCGCTTAATTTCACTTTTACTGACCCAGATGATCTCATCATCTTCGTCTTCAATATCATCACCGGGCACGTCGTCGAGCCAGTCGTCGGGCTGCTTTGTCATCTCAGGCTCCTTAAAAAAAGAGGCTAATGTTACCAGTTAAGGCGCGCACTGAAAAACGGTTCTCTGTTAGACTTCAAAGATTCTCTCCCTTAATTATGGCATTGGCGATGAAAGTAATCACACAAGTTGCACAACAACGCAAAACGCTGGAAGAAGCGGTTTCCACAGCACTGGAGCTGGCCTTCGGGAAAGCGGACGGTGCGGAAGTGGCGGTCAGCAAAACCACCGGGATCGGCGTCAGCACGCGCTACGGTGAAGTGGAGAATGTAGAATTTAACAGCGACGGCGCGCTGGGGATCACCGTTTATCACCAGAACCGCAAAGGCAGCGCGTCATCCACCGATCTCAGCCCGGATGCCATCGCCCGTACGGTGCAGGCGGCGCTGGACATTGCCCGCTACACCTCGCCGGATCCTTACGCGGGCGTGGCAGACAAAGAGCTGCTGGCCTTCGACGCGCCGGATCTCGATCTTTTCCACCCGGCGGAAGTGACGCCGGATGAAGCGATTGAGTGGGCGGCTCGCGCGGAACAAACCGCGCTGAAAGCTGACAAACGTATCACCAATACCGAAGGCGGCAGCTTCAACAGCCACTACGGCATTAAAGTTTTCGGCAATAGCCACGGTATGCTGCAAAGCTACTGTTCCACCCGCCATTCGCTGTCGAGCTGCGTGATTGCCGAAGAGAACGGCGAAATGGAGCGCGATTACGCCTACACCATTGGGCGTGATATCAACGACCTGAAAACGCCGGAGTGGGTCGGCGATGAGTGCGCCAAGCGCACGCTGTCGCGCCTCTCGCCGCGTAAGCTGCCGACCATGAAAGCGCCGGTGATTTTCGGCCATGAAGTGGCAACCGGGCTGTTTGGTCATCTGGTCGGCGCGATCGCCGGTGGCGCGGTGTACCGTAAATCGACGTTCCTGCTCGACTATCTCGGCAAACAGATCCTGCCGGAATGGCTGACCATTGAAGAGCATCCGCACCTGCGCAAAGGGCTGGCTTCGACGCCGTTCGACAGCGAAGGCGTGCGCACCGAACGCCGCGACATCATCAAAGATGGTGTATTGATGCAGTGGCTGCTGACCAACTACTCCGCGCGTAAACTGGGGCTGAAAAGCACCGGCCACGCTGGCGGTATCCACAACTGGCGCATTGCCGGGCGCGGCCTGAGCTTTGAGCAGATGCTGAAAGAGATGGGCACCGGCCTGGTGGTGACCGAATTAATGGGCCAGGGCGTGAGCGGTATTACCGGCGATTATTCCCGTGGCGCTTCCGGCTTCTGGGTAGAAAATGGCGAAATTCAGTATCCGGTGAGCGAAATTACCATCGCCGGCAACTTAAAAGAGATGTGGCGCAATATTGTTACCATCGGTGACGATATTGAACAGCGCAGTAACATTCAGTGTGGTTCAGTGTTGTTACCGGAGATGAAAATCGCCGGACAATAACATTACTCCGTGGCGCAAAGCAGTGCGCCTTAAGCGTGAATAATAAAAAGGAAGTGAGCAATGCGTAAAAACCTGTTAGCGATCCTTGCTGTGTCGTCATTGTTTGTCGGTTCGGCGGTGTTTGCCGCCGATCTCGGTGATGATATGGATACCCTCAACGAAAATCTCAAAGTGGTGCAGAAAACCAGTGACGCCACAGAAATGAAAGATGCGTTAACCAAAATGCGTACCGCTGCGCTGGATGCACAAAAAGCCACACCGCCGAAGCTGGAAGGCAAAGCGCCGGACAGCGCCGAGATGAAAGATTTCCGTCACGGTTTTGATATCCTGGTGGGGCAAATTGACGGCGCGCTGAAGCTGACCAATGAAGGCAAAGTGAAAGAAGCGCAGGCGGCAGCGAAAGGGTTTGTTGATACGCGCAATACGTACCACAAGAAGTACCGTTAATCGGTTCTGATTTTGAAATGGCCGCAACCATCCCGTTGCGGCCATTTCAGACCTTGTCATTCACTCTTCGGTTCGCCGATTTCAGCGGGAACCCAACCCCATCGCTGCGAGAATCGTGCTCTTTTTTCAAAAAGCATCGCTTTAATGTTACGGAATCAACAGCACCTTGCCGCTGAACAGCCGGTTCTCCAGCAGGCTATGCGCCTCTTTGCCGCGGGAAAGCGGAAATGATGTCACCGTGGGCAATGTGATATCTCCGGCTTTCAACAGCGCAAACAGCCGATCGGCGCGGCGCTGTCTCTCTTGTTGCGAGGTGAGGTAAGTCCAGAGATCGGCACCGATAACGCCAGCGGATTTCAGTAACAACCCGGTCGGATCAAAGGCCGGGATCTCGCCGCCGGACATACCGAATAACACCACCCGGCCGCCATCTTTCAGGCTCTGCATACTTTCCAGCAGCGTGCTGCCCACCGAATCAAAAACGATATCGCAGCCCGCTGAATGCCAGGCGCGAACCTGTTCTGGCCAGCCGTAATAATCGGCCGCGACCTCGGCACCATTGTGCAGGCAGGCGGCCTGTTTGCTTTTACTGGAGGCGATAGCGAAAACATGCACGCCGCGCGCCACCAGCATTTGCGTCAGCAGATTGCCAACACCGCCCGCTGCCGCCAGCACCGCAACATGCATACCCGGCTCGACGGGTAAGATGTCATGCAGCAGATAATCCGCCGTTAAGCCCTGTAACAATATTGATGCGCCTTCCGCTTCCGAAACCCAGTCAGGCAGGCGGATAGCGTGATCCTGCGGCACCAGAATATGGCTGGCATGCGCCAGCGGAACATCGGCAAAACCAACGCGATCGCCCACCTGCCAGCCTTCCACGCCGCTACCGACGTTGAGCACACGCCCCGCGCCTTCGTAACCGGCAATCCACGGTGCCGTTCCCGCCAGCGGATAACGCCCCTGGCGACGATAAATATCGGCAAAGTTCAGCCCGGCGGCGGAAACCTCCACCAACAGTTCGCCTTCGCCCGGTTCCGGCTCAGGACTGGTGCGCAACCACAGCACTTCGGGGGAACCAAATTGATCAAAAACCAGCGATTGCATCATGAAAAAATCCCGCAGATGATAATCACATTATTATTTCTCGCCGCTATGCGAGGATAAATGCGGGTTTATTATCTTCATTTGATACTGAAAATTTGGAATAGCCAAAAATGGATTATCTGAAATGCGTTGAATCGTTTGTCACGACGGTGACCCGCGGCAGTTTTACGGCGGCGGCAGAAACGCTGGGGATCACGCCCGCGATGGTGGGCAAACATGTGCGTGAGCTGGAGCTCAGAACGGGCTGTCAGTTGCTGCACCGCACCACGCGCCGCCAGGGGTTAACCGACGCGGGCCAGCGTTTCTACCAGTATGGTCTGCAAATTCTGGCCACGGTGCGTGACGCGGATGGGCTGGCAAGTGAGCTGTATGAAAATGTCGCCGGGCTGTTGCGTATCAGCGCACCGGTTGCGTGGGGGAATCGGGTGCTGACGCCGATCCTGTCGCGGTTTTTGCAGCATTATCCGGGCGTGAATGCGGAGATGGTGCTCAGCGACCGTAAAGTCTCGCTGATTGAAGAGCGCTTTCAGTTGGCGATTCGGATTGGCGCCATTAACGATGACGGTAGCGTCGCCATTCCCCTTCCGCCGTATCGCATGTTACTTGCGGCCTCGCCGGACTATCTGGCTCGCCACGGCGTTCCCGGTTCTCCGGAGGAGCTAAAGCACCATCACTGCGTCAGCTTCAGCCAGTGGCGTTCGGATCATCGCTGGCAACTGGAAGGGCCATCCGGAACGCAGGAGATTGCCATCGCGCCCCGGCTGATGGTCGACTCCGGCGAGGCGCTGCGCCAGGCGGCGCTCAGCGGGCTGGGAATTGTGCAGCATGCTTTTATCACGCTGCAACGGGACATTGACGCCGGTCGGCTGTGCAGGGTGCTGCCAGAGTGGCTGCCGCCGCCAAGACCGATGCACCTGTTGCGTTTGCCCGGCCGTCCGCTGCAACCGCTGGTCGCCTCTTTCACCGATCATCTTCTGCGTGAGCTGAAGGCGGATCAGCAATAAGAAAACCTTATTGCGCTCACGCTTTTCCCTTCGGCTTCCGCGTTTGTTTCTGCTTCCGCAAGGGCGTTTTTCCGCTTCTTTTGCGTCAATCTGTGACGCCTGCGCAGTGATATATCTCTTCCCGAACGATTTATGTGGCGCAGATCACTAACGCCTTTTCCCTTTCCACTTTGAAGTGGAAAACTCCTGGCTACAAACTCGTAACCCGCAACGTTAGTTTTATCTCAACGAGATGAATGGGGTACGACGAGTGAATAACGGAGCGGTAATGAACGATGCCCAAGAGCGGGTGGAGCAAACGGCAACCCTGGCCGGGCGAATGCTGACGCAGGTCTATGCGCTGCTGAGCAATCACGGTATCACGCCGAATGCGGTACAGCAGCAAATGCTGACCTCCCACGTTCGCGCGATGGCGCACCGGTCGGTGACCGGCGAACCGCTGCCGGAAGTGGATGCCAGCCTGTTTGATGAAATCTCGCCTGAATCAATGAACCTGGCCCGTGAAGTGGTGGCAGCGTTTGGCAATCTTCCGGAAGAAGAAGCCTGGCTGCTGTCGGTGCATTTCGAAGTGGCAAAAGAGAACCTCTAAGGAGCAAAAGAATGGAACAAATTACCGTAGTGATTGGCGATCGTCTTGGCAAAGGTCAGAAAGTCGCAGCCGGCGTTGAAAAAGCGGGCGGCCGCGCCGTGGTGGTACCGGGCGTAGCAGCAGATATGAAACTGGGTGACGTGATGAAAGCGGAAAACGCCACCTTCGGTATTTCGTTTTGCGGCAGCGGCGGCGCGGGTGCCATCACTGCGCAGAACAAACATGGTTATAAAGCCAAATACGGCATGCGCTCCGTGGAAGAGGGCGTTACCGCCATCAATGAAGGCTGCAATGTTCTCGGCTTCGGGTTTATGGACAAAGAAGAGTTGGGCGAGCGCCTGGTGCAGGCGTGGCAGAAAAAATACGGCGCATAACCATGAAAGAACAGTTCACCACCACGGTCAGGGTTAAGGGAAAAGGCGAGGCGAAAGCGCGCGCCTTCGCGGATGCGCTGAACCAGGTTCAGGCCGCGGTGATGAAAGCATCGCCGCAGATTTTACTGCGTATCGAGCCACAGGATGTGCAGGTTGTTCATGCGCAGGAAACGATACGGAAAGAGGCGTTTTTATTCCTCTTTCTGCGTCGGGAAAGACGGACGTACAGCGTGGAGCTGGACGTCACCGTCAACGTGACCGCCATCAATCTCGATAAAGTGGACTTCGTCACGAAATAACTCAACGCATACCCGGTGAATCACCTCCGCTGGGTAGAAGAGGGCAGACTGATGTTCTTAATCATACTAATAAAATCGCTCATCATCGGCGGCCTGGTTGGCGTCGGTGTTGGCGCGGGGGCTGCACGCATGTTCCATGCGCCGACCACACAAGGGATGGGCGCATTTCGTACACTGGGCGAACTGAATTCCTGCGAAGGCGATCCTGCATCGCATTTCTCATTCGGCTTAGGCTTCTTCTTTAACGCCTGGGCCTCGTCCGTTGCGGCGGGTTCTTTTACCCAGGACGTTGACCACCGCATCATTCCGAACTGGGGCGCGGCGGCGTTGATGGTGAAAAACCGTAACGTCGGCGAAACCCTGCACGATCCGAAAAAGATGGCGATCGCCTGTGGCCTGATTGGCATGGTGGTTGTCACCTTCCTTAACCTGACGGCTTCTTCCGTTCCGGCGGCTTTGCAGGTCACCGCCGTTAAAGTGCTGGTTCCGGCGGCCAACCTGCTGGTGAACACCGTAATGCCGGTGATCTTCTGGCTGTCAGCCATCGACGCAGGCAAAAAATCGGGTTTCTGGGCCACCGTCTTTGGCGGCGCGGCGCAGCTGATTATGGGCAACGCCGTACCTGGCCTGGTACTGGGCATTCTGATTGGTAAAGGTGTGGAAGAGAGCGGCTGGAACCGCGTCACCAAAGTGATGATGACGGCCATTGTCGCACTGTTTGTGCTGAGCGCCTTCTTCCGCGGCTTCGATCTGAAAATGATCGAGTCCTTCCACCTGAGCGCGCCGAACTGGCTGGAGCTCATCCACAACTCGCTCAGCGGCAAATAAGGAAGCGAAATGGAACAGAATAAAGGGTTTTGGTACGCCGACTGGTCGTTCCCGATCTTTGTTGGCCTGCTCTCTTCCGGCGTGTTCGCCGGGACACATATGTACTACCTGTACGGCATTGGCGCGTTTAACGAAGTGGCGTTTGTTTCGATGCTGCGTTCCGGCATGGACACCGGCGTATACGGCGCGGTCGCCGCGTTTGGCGCCAGCTTCCTGTTCGCCCGCATTATCGAAGGTTCGCTGGTCGGTATTCTTGATATCGGCGGCGCAATCCAGACCGGTGTCGGCCTCGGTGTTCCGGCGCTGTTGCTGGGCGCGGGGATCCTCTTCCCGGTGGAAAACTTTGTCGCTTCGCTGGCAACCGGCCTGGTGCTTGGCCTGGCCATTGGTTACCTGATCATCCTGGCGCGTAAGTTCACCATCAACCAGAGCGATTCCACCTACGGCGCAGATGTGATGATGGGCGCGGGTAACGCATCCGGCCGCTTCCTCGGGCCGCTGATTATCCTCAGCGCGATGACTGCTTCCATTCCTATTGGTATTGGTTCGCTGGTTGGTGCTTTGCTGTTCTACCTCTGGCAGAAACCGATTACCGGCGGCGCGATCCTCGGCGCCATGCTGCTGGGCTCCATCTTCCCGGTCGCCCTTTGAACCCTACGGGCGCTGCGGCGCCCGTTATTACTGGAGATTCGCATGTTTGATTTACTCCTGCGCCGGGCGCGTCTGGTTGACGATACGCTGACGGATATCGCCATCAAGGCAGGGAAAATCGCCGCGCTGGGCGAGATAAACGACCCGGCGGTTAAAACGCTCGATCTGCACGGCGAACACTATGTCAGCGCCGGGTGGATTGATTCCCACGTGCACTGCTACCCGAACTCGCCGATTTACCACGATCAACCCGACAGCGTCGGCATCAACACCGGCGTGACGACGGTGATTGACGCGGGCAGTACCGGTGCTGATGATGTCGATGATTTTTATGCCATTACCCGCGAAGCGGCGACCGAAGTGTATGCGCTGCTGAACATCTCCCGCGTTGGGCTGATTGCCCAGAACGAGCTGGCCAACATGGCCAATATCGACGCGAACGCGGTGCATGACGCGGTGAAACGCCACCCGGATTTTATCGTCGGCCTGAAAGCGCGCATGAGCAGCAGCGTGGTCGGCGAAAACGGCATCGCGCCGCTGGAGCGTGCGAAGGCGATCCAGAAAGCCAATGGCGATTTGCCGTTGATGGTGCACATCGGCAACAACCCGCCGAACCTCGATGAAATCGCTGAGCTGCTGACCTCCGGCGACATCATTACTCACTGCTATAACGGCAAACCGAACCGCATTCTGGCTCCGGGCGGCGAGTTACGCGCTTCCGTGGCGCGCGCCATTGCGCGCGGTGTGCGTCTTGATGTTGGGCACGGCAGCGCCAGCTTCAGCTTTGCGGTGGCTAAACAGGCCATCAGCCTCGGCATTCTGCCGCAGACCATCAGTTCTGATATCTACTGCCGCAACCGGATCGACGGCCCGGTGCGATCGCTGGCAAACGTGATGTCCAAATTCCTCGCCATTGGCCTGTCGCTGCCGCAGGTGATTGCCTGCGTGACCGACCATGCCGCCGCTGGCTTGCGTCTGAAGCATAAAGGGCGTCTTGCAGTCGGCTTTGACGCCGATCTGACCATTTTTGACCTGCGTCGCCAGTCGGTGCTGTTCACCGATGCGGAAAACGACAGCCTGCAGGCCGAACAGTTACTCACGCCGCTGGCCGCCATTCGCGCGGGCAAAGGCTATCTGACCGAACAAGGGAGCGCAGAACATGCCTTCGATTTATGAAAAGTACAATTTAAAACAGGTGATTAACGCCTCCGGCCGGATGACCGCGCTGGGCGTTTCCACCCCGCGCCCGGAAGTGGTGGAAGCCGTGCTTGGCGGCATGAATCACTACTTCGAAATGAAAGATCTGGTGAACAAAACCGGCGAATACATTGCGAAGCTGCTGGAGGTTGAAGCGGCAACCGTTGTCTCCTGCGCCTCGGCGGGGATTGCGCAATCCGTTGCTGCGGTGCTGGTGCGCGACAGCGACTGGCTGCTGGAGAATCTGCACAGCACGGTGATGGAGAACAACGAAATCGTGCTGCCGCGCGGTCACAACGTGAACTTCGGCGCACCGGTCGGCACCATGGTGGCGCTCGGCGGCGGGAAAGTGGTGGAAGCGGGTTATGCCAACGAATGCTCCGCCGATCAGCTGGCGGCGGCAATCTCGCCGCGCACGGCCGCGATCCTCTACATCAAATCACACCACTGCGTACAAAAAAGCATGCTCAGCGTGGAGCAGGCGGTGGTGGTGGCGCGTAAGCATAACCTGCCGCTGATTGTCGATGCCGCGGCAGAAGAGGATTTGCAATGCTACTACCGCGCCGGGGCCGATTTGGTGATTTACAGCGGCGCGAAGGCCATCGAAGGGCCAACCAGCGGGCTGGTGATCGGCAAAACCCAGTACGTTGAGTGGGTGAAACGCCAGACAGCGGGCATTGGCCGCGCCATGAAAGTCGGCAAAGAGGGCATTCTTGGCCTGACTTGCGCCATCGAACACTATCTGAGCGCCCGCAAAGAGAGCGGCGCGGAGATGGTTGCCAAAATGACGCCGTTTATCGATCAGCTCAACACGCTGCAAGGCGTGAGCGCGCGTGTCGTGTGGGACAGCGCCGGGCGCGACATTGCCCGCAGCGAAATCAAGTTTGATGAAGCGGTAACCGGCATCGCCACCGGCGAACTGGTCAGCGCGCTGAAACAGGGTGAATACGCCATCTATTTCCGTGGCTACAAAGCCAATGAAGGCATTATCGAAGCCGATGTGCGCAGCGTGAGCGCTGAGCAACTGGCGATTGTTTATCGCCGCATCGCCGAAGAATTGAAGGAGCAACACGCATGAAACTGACCCCGAACTTTTACCGCGATCGCGTCTGCCTGAACGTGCTGGCGGGAAGCAAAGAGAACGCCAGCGCTATCTATGAAGCGGCTGAAGGCTATGTGCTGGTCGGCGTACTGTCCAAAAATTACCCGGACGTGGCGTCGGCGGTAGCGGATATGCGCGACTACGCGGCGCGTATCGATAACGCGCTCTCTGTCGGCCTGGGCGCAGGCGATCCGAACCAGTCGGCGATGGTCAGCGCCATCTCCCGCGACGTGCAGCCGCAGCACGTCAACCAGGTGTTTACCGGCGTGGCAACCAGCCGCGCGCTGCTTGGGCAGAATGACACAGTGGTTAACGGCCTGGTCTCGCCGACCGGCACGCCAGGGTTGGTGAAAATATCCACCGGGCCGCTCAGCAGCCAGGCGGCCGACGGTATTGTGCCAGTGGAAACCGCCATTGCACTGCTGAAGGATATGGGCGGTAGCTCGATTAAATATTTCCCGATGGGCGGGCTGAAGTGCCGTGATGAGTTTCAGGCGGTTGCCGATGCCTGTGCGCGTCATGACTTCTGGCTGGAGCCGACCGGCGGTATCGATCTGGAGAACTACAGCGACATCCTGCGCATCGCGCTGGAAGCGGGCGTCAGCAAAATTATCCCGCATATTTACAGCTCGATTATCGATAAAGCGAGTGGTGATACCCGTCCGGCGGATGTACGCCAGTTACTGGCAATGACCAAAGCGTTAGTGAAGTAAACATCCTGCCCTCCCACAACCGGTGGGAGGGAAATGCACACCATAAAGGAGCCACCATGCACACTGCCCGTCATCTGCTTGCTGCTTCACTCTCCCTTCTGGCGACCAGCGCCATTGCTCAGACGCAGTACGCCTGGGTGGGAACCTACAACCCCAACGGCGAAGGCGTTTACCGCTTTACCGTTGACCCGCAATCGGGCGCGCTGAGTAACAAAACGCTGGTCAGCACGCTGCCGAATGCGGCGCAGCTTACCGTTTCGCCGGATAGCAAAACGTTGTATGTCGCCAGCGAAGTGGAAAAGGGCGTGGTGCAGGCGCTGCGTATTGGCGATAACGGCGCATTGCAGGAGCTGAACCAGGTATCATCCGGCGGTGCCGGGCCGGTTTATCTGGCGCTGACGCCGAATGGGCGCTATCTGCTGGTGGCGAATTATGTCAGTGGTACGATTGCCGTACTGTCGGTAAAAGCCGACGGTAGCCTCGGCGAGGCGGTGGACAGCCATCAGGATCAGGGCGAACCGGGAGCCGCCAAACCCGCAGCAGCCGTGGAGGGCAGCTTTGCCATCAGCGATCATAACGGCCCGCATGCGCATATGATTGCCGCCGATCCTCAGGGGAAATTTGTCTTCTCGACCGATCTGGGCCTGGATCGCATTTATCAGTACCGCCAGGAGGCGCAGAGTGGCAAGTTAACGCCTAATGAGCCTCCTTTTATCAACGCGTCTTCAAAAGGCGCCGGGCCACGTCACTTTGTCTTTACGCCAAAAGGTGATGGGCTGTGGTTGATCAATGAAGAGGCTTCAACGTTGACGTATTACACGCTGGACAGCGCCAGCGGAACGCTGAAAGAGGGCAAAACCACCTCGGCGCTGCCAGCAACGTACAAAGGCACCAGCTTTGCCGCCGGTCTGGTACTCAGCCGGGATGGTAAACAACTGTATGTGGCTAACCGTCTGCATAACAGCGTGGCGCACTTTAGCGTACAGCCGGATGGCACGCTGGCGCATCAGGATGATGTCTGGACGCGCGGCGACTATCCGCGCTCGCTGACGCTGGATAAGCAGGGGCGCTGGCTGTACGTCATGAATCAGCGCAGCGACAATATCACCCGTTTTCGCGTTGCGAAGGACGGTAAGCTAAGTTTTGTGCCGGATTACACACCGGTGGGTAGCCCATCTCAGATGGTCATTTCCTCTCACTAAGCCAGGAGACTGACGTGCGATTCCCGAACCAACGTTTAGCGCAGCTGTTTATGATGTTGCAAAACGAGACACTGCCGCAGGATGAACTGGCACAAAGGCTGTCGGTCTCCACGCGTACCGTTCGGGCCGATATCACCGCCTTAAATGCGCTGCTGGAGCACCACGGCGCACAATTTATTTTGACGCGCGGCAGCGGTTATCAACTGAAGATCGATGATGCTACGCGTTACCAGACATTACAGGCCGCCCGCCCGCGCGCGCTGCGTATTCCTCGCAGCGGGCCGGAGCGCGTGCACTACCTGGTGGTGCGGTTTCTGACCTCTGCCTTTTCCCTGAAGCTGGAAGATCTGGCGGATGAGTGGTTTGTCAGCCGCGCCACGCTGCAAAACGACATGACCGAAGTGCGTGAATGGTTTTCCCGCTATCGCCTGACGCTGGAAACCCGTCCGCGCCACGGCATGAAGCTGTTTGGCAGCGAGATGGCGCTGCGCGCCTGTCTGACGGATCTGCTGTTTGAACTGGCGCAGCAGAACGCGCACAACCCGCTGATCACCGAAGAGGCGCTCAACCCTGGCGTGCCGGAAGCGCTGGCCGCCATTCTGCATGATTGCTTTAGCCGCTATCACATTCGCCTGACTGATGAGGGCGATCTGTTTATCCGCCTCTATTGTGCGGTGGCGGTGCGGCGTATCAGCGAAGGGTATCCGCTCTCGGAATTTACCGCCGAAGATGGCGATGAGAACGTGCGCGATGCGGCGCGCGCCATTTCTGCCGCGCTACAGCAACTGGCGGGAAAACCGCTGGCTGCCTCGGAAGAACACTGGCTGCGGGTGCATATTGCCGGGCGGCGCGTGCAGGAGATTGCGCCGAGCGCCATCAGCGCGGACGACGACGAAACGCTGGTGAATTACATTCTCGGCTATATCAACACGCACTATAACTACAACCTGCAAAATGACGATCAACTGCATGCGGATTTACTGACGCACATTAAAACCATGATCACCCGCGTGCGTTACCAGATCATGATCCCTAACCCGTTGCTGGATAACATCAAACAGCACTATCCGATGGCCTGGGACATGACGCTGGCGGCGGTATCCAGTTGGGGTAAATACACGCCGTATGTCATCAGTGAAAACGAAATTGGCTTCCTGGTGCTGCATATTGGCGTAGGGCTTGAGCGCCACTACAACATTGGCTACCAGCGCCAGCCGCGCGTACTGCTGGTGTGCGATGCCGGGAATGCGATGGTGCGGATGATTGAAGCGGTGCTGGCGCGCAAATATCCGCAAATTGTCGTCTCGCGCACCGTGACGCTGCGCGACTACGAGCAATGCGACGGTATTGCGGAAGATTTTGTCATTTCCACCGCGCGGATCAGCGAGAAAGACAAACCGATCGTCACCATCGCGCCTTTCCCCACCGATTACCAACTGGAGCAGATCGGCAAGCTGGTGCTGGTGGACAGAACGCGTCCGTGGATGCTGGAAAAGTATTTTGATGCCGCGCATTTCCGCATTATCGACGGCGCAATGGATCAGCAGACGCTGTTTAAAACCCTTTGCGATCAGCTGCAGGATGAAGGTTTTGTCGGCGCAGAGTTTGTGGATTCCGTGGTGGAGCGTGAAGCGATTGTCAGCACCATGCTCGGCGAAGGCATCGCGTTACCGCACGCGCTGGGTCTGCTGGCGAAAAAAACCGTTGTCTACACCGTGCTCGCGCCAAAAGGTATTCAGTGGGGCGAGGAGATCGCGCATGTCATCTTCCTGCTGGCGATCAGTAAAAGCGAGTATGAAGAGGCGATGGCGATCTACGATATTTTTGTCACCTTCCTGCGCGAGCGCGCAGCATCAAGGCTTTGCGATTGCGCCAATTTCGCTGCCTTCCGCAGCGTGGCGATGGAGTGCGTCAGCCGGTTCTGACACAACCGGGTAGTGGCTACCCGGTTGTGTAGGGGTTACCCGTCGGTGGAGCGCGTCACGTTTTCCCAGGCGTTGATTTCTGTTGTCAGCGTCGCCAGTTTCTCCCGCACCAGCGTGAGCGCATCGCTACCTAACAGCAGATGGGCGGGCGGCGTGGCGCTTTGCATAATGCTCAGGATCGCGCGGGCGGCTTTTGCCGTATCACCCAGTTGCTTGCCGCTTTTCTCCTCGCGCGCTTTGCGGATCGGGTCGAAAAGCGCATCGTAATCGGCAATGGAGCGGGGCGTGCGGATCATCGAACGGCCCGCCCATTCAGTACGAAACGAACCGGGCGCGACGGCGGTAACAAAAATGCCAAACGGCTGCACCTCTTTGCCCAGCGCGTCGGAAATTCCCTCCAGCGCAAACTTGCTGCCACAGTAGTAAGTAATGCCCGGCATGGTAATGAACCCCCCCATCGAGGTGATGTTGATAATGTGCCCGCGCCGCCGCTGGCGCATGCCCGGAAGCACCGCTTTCATCATGGCGACGGCGCCGAACACGTTAACCTCAAACTGGCGGCGCAGGGCGTCCAGCGATGACTCTTCCATCACCCCTTCATGACCGTAACCGGCGTTATTCACCAGCACATCAATTGGCCCCACGCTGGTTTGCGCTTCGGCAATGACATTGTCGATCGCGGAGAAATCCGTGACATCCAGGATGCGCCCGTAAGCGCGGCCAGAGGACAGCGCCTCAAACGCTTGTTTTGCCTCCGTATTACGCACCGTACCGATCACGCGATAGCCAGCGGCCAGCGCTTCCTGCGCCAGCGCGCGGCCAAAACCGCTGCTGACGCCGGTAATAAAAACAATTTTTTCTGCGGACATTGTCGTACTCCCATGAAAAATGGAAGCTGCATAATATTGTCTGTACTGGGCGTTTTTTAGGCCATATATTCTCTTTTTATTGCCTAAAATTCTGAGTGACGGTGTGACGATGCATTTCCCCGACCAGCCGCAAATGGTGGCGCTGTTGAAAGAACTGGCTCCGCAGGAGGGTTACAATCTGACGGCGCTCGCGGATATTCGTATTCTGCGATCCGATCGCCCGCTCGCCAGAACGCCGGTGCTCTACGATCCCGGCATTGTCATTGTCTGCCAGGGCAGTAAACGCGGCTATTTCGGCGAGCAACTCTACCTTTATGACGAACAGCATTATCTGGCCGTTTCGGTTCCGGTGCCTTTTGTGATGGAAACCGAGGCGTCTGCCGAACGTCCGTTGCTGGCTATCTATATGCATCTCGATTTTCAGGTCGCGGCGGAGTTGCTGCTCCACATTGAGCAGCAGGGAGCCATGCATGCGGCGGCAGCGCCGCAAAGTATGATGTCCAGCCCGATGGACGGTGGGATGCGGAAATCGGTATTGCGGTTGCTGGAGGCGCTAAGCTCCCCGCTGGAGGCGGCGGTCCTTGGGCCAGCACTGGTGCGTGAGCTCTATTTCCGCGTATTAACCGGCGCGCAGGGACATGCCATGCGTTCCGCGCTGGCGCTGCAGGGGCAATTCGGCAGAATCTGCAAGGTGCTGCGGCATATTCATGCTGCGTATCACCAACCGCTGAGTTTGAGGCAACTGGCAGATGAGGCGGGAATGAGCGTGCCCACATTTCATAGTCATTTCAAAACGATGACGCAGATGCCGCCGATGCAGTATGTCAAATCAGTGCGGCTGCACCAGGCGCGAATGCTGATGGTTCGCCAGGAGATGACGGCTGCCGCAGCCAGCTATGCGGTGGGGTATGAAAGCCCGTCACAATTTAATCGCGAGTTCAAACGGTTGTTTGGCCTGCCGCCTGCGCAAGAAGTACAGAGAATGCAGCAGAGTTTCGCCGTCCCGCCGCCGCATCCGGCTTCTGACTTTATCTCTTCGCACTGAGTTTTTGCGAGCCGCTTTCCAGAACTGCATGTAATGCGAATGTAATGCTATATTGCATTACACATTCTCTTTTTACCGGAGGCATAATGGCCACGCTAAATGTACGACTGGATGACAATCTCAAGGAAGAGGCCTGGACCGTGCTGGAAAAACTCAATATCACGCCGACGGAAGCGGTTCGTATGCTGTTTCAGTATGTGGCGGAAAATGGACGTATGCCGATTAAGACCGTGACGGTGAGCGACGATGAAGAAGCGCTGTTGAAAATCATCAGGGAACGGCTGGCAAATCCGCAGAAAGGCATCAGGGTTACTCTGGATGACCTATGAACTGGTCTTTGATCCGCGGGCATACCGGGAGTGGGAAAAGCTGGGGGAGACAGTAAGAGCACAATTCAAAAAGAAACTTGCGGACGTTCTGGTTCAACCACGGATTGAGGCTGCCCGACTGCATGACTTTCCGGATTGCTATAAGATCAAACTCAGGTCGTCTGGCTACCGGCTGATTTATCAGGTCCGGGATAACATCGTGACGGTGTTTGTTATCGCTGTGGGAAAGCGAGAAAAGGCGACCGCTTACCGGCAAGCCCGTAAGCGGTTGTAGCAATATTCACCGCAAGTGATGCACAACCTGGTTGCTGCTGCCGCGCCAGATCAGCATCGGGTCTTTCAGATCCTGAACGAATTTACCGTCAACCAGCACGTTGATCAGGGCCACCACCTCAAGCTGGGCGGCATTCAGTTCATCCATTTTGTAACCGGTCCACACCCAGATATCTTTGCCGGGGCATTCGGCGCGGATGCGGGTCACCAGCTTTAAAATGTCCGGCACGTTCTGCGGGTGTAGCGGATCGCCGCCGGAGAGCGAAATGCCCTGGCGTTTAACGCGCGTATCGTTGAGATCGGCGATGATGCGATCTTCCATCTCCCGCGTGAAAGGAACGCCGGAATTAAGCCGCCAGGTGCTTTTGTTGTAGCAGCCGGGGCACTCGTGTACGCAACCGGAGACGAACAGGGTGCAGCGGGTGCCGGGGCCATTAACAATGTCTACAGGATAATATTGGTGATAATTCATTTTTCCTCGTCGCATTTGGCGCTGTAGCTGCGTTGGCTGCTCGAGCGCACCCGGGTCACTTACTGGAGTAAGCTCCCCGGGATTTACTCGTTTGCCGCCTTGCTACAACATCAACTGCTTAGAGGAAACGCATCAGACAAAAAGTTGTAGCGGCAGAAAACGTAGGCCCGATAAGCGTAGCGCCATCGGGCAATCAGCTACGGTGGCGTCACTGGCCGTATGCCCGGCGCGGTAAACGCCATTCACCGGGCAAGGGAGCTGTTAACCGAGTTGCCCGTTACCGAGGTGCTTCACGCGGCGTTTAACTTCTTCCTGTTTACCGGCGTTAAACGGACGGGCATCCGGGCTGCCGAGATAGCCGCAAACGCGGCGCGTGACCGAAACGCGCGCGGCGTCGTGGTTGCCGCATTTCGGGCAGGTGAAGCCTTTACTGGTGCACTCGAACTCGCCGGTAAAACCGCACTCGTAACACTCATCAATCGGCGTATTGGTGCCGTAATACGGCACATGCTGATAGCTATAATCCCAGACATCTTCCAGCGCCCGCAGGTTGTGCTGAATGTTCGGATACTCGCCATAGCAGATAAAACCGCCGCTGGCCAAAGGCGGATACGGCGCTTCGAAATCGATCTTGTCGTACGGGTTAACCTTTTTCTCGACGTCGAGGTGGAAGCTGTTGGTGTAGTAGCCTTTGTCGGTTACTCCATCCACGACGCCAAACTCAGCGGTATCCAGGCGGCAGAAGCGATCGCACAGGTTCTCGCTCGGCGTGCTGTAGAGGCTAAAACCGTAACCGGTCTCTTCTTTCCACTGATCGACCGCTTGGCGCAGGCGTTCGACAATCGCCACGCCTTTTGCCCGCAGCGCTTCGCTGTCGTAAATATGCTTGTTGCCGGAGAGCGCGTTGATGGTTTCGTGAATACCGATATAGCCCAGCGAAATCGATGCGCGGCCATTTTTGAAAATAGAGGAAATATCGTCGTCCGCTTTCAGACGTACGCCGCATGCGCCTTCCATATAAAGGATCGGCGCCACGCGCGCTTTCACGCCTTCCAGACGGGCGATACGGGTCATCAGCGCTTTACGCGCCAGTTCCAGGCGGCTGTCGAGCAGTTTCCAGAACGCCGCTTCGTTGCCTTTCGCTTCCAGCGCGATGCGCGGCAGGTTCAGACTGATCACGCCCAGGTTGTTACGCCCATCATGGATCTGCTCGCCGTTCTCTTCATAGACGCCGAGGAAGCTGCGGCAGCCCATTGGCGTTTTGAACGAGCCGGTGACTTTAACCACTTGATCGTAGTTGAGAATATCCGGATACATACGCTTGCTTGCGCACTCCAGCGCCAGCTGCTTGATGTCATAATTCGGATCGTCAAACTTATGATTGAGACCGTCACGGATGGCGAACACCAGTTTCGGGAACACGGCGGTTTTGCGGTTTTTACCCAGACCGGCAATACGGTTACGCAGAATGGATTGCTGGATCAGACGGGATTCCCAACTGGTACCCAGGCCGAAACCAAAGGTGACGAACGGCGTCTGACCGTTGGCGGTGTGCAGCGTGTTGACTTCATATTCCAGCGACTGGAACGCGTCGTAACACTCTTTCTCGGTGCGGCTGTGGGCGTAGCCGTCGGCGTCCGGAATCTGCCACTCTTCTGCTACCTTGCGATGTTTTTTGAAGCTGGCGGTGACAAACGGCGCCAGTACTTCATCGATACGGTTAATGGTCGTGCCGCCGTAGATATGGCTGGCGACCTGGGCGATGATCTGCGCGGTGACGGCGGTCGCGGTCGAGATCGATTTCGGCGGTTCAATTTCCGCGTTACCCATTTTAAAGCCGTGCGTCAGCATGCCTTTCAGATCGATCAGCATGCAGTTGAACATCGGGAAGAACGGCGAGTAATCCAGATCGTGATAGTGGATTTCGCCACGTTCGTGGGCCAGAACGACATCGCGCGGCAGCAAGTGCTGACGGGCATAGTGTTTGGCAACAATCCCTGCCAGCAAATCGCGCTGCGTCGGGATCACTTTACTGTCTTTGTTGGCGTTCTCGTTCAGCAGCGCCGAGTTGGTCTGCTCGACAAGCCCGCGAATATCCTGGTTCAGGCGGCCACGTTTTTCACGCGCGATATCGCGATCGTGGCGATACTCGATATAGGCGCGCGCCAGCTGTTTGTACGGCCCGGACATCAACTGGTTTTCAACGGCCGTCTGGATCTCGCTGATGTCAACCTGCGACCGATCCTGCATTTGACGACTGATTACGTCTGCGACGGTGGCGCAATAATCTGCGTCATCGACTCCCGCTGCTTTAGCTGCACGCAAAATCGCTTCTTGAATGCGCTCTGATTTGAAAGGCACTTTACAGCCATCTCGTTTCATCACATGCGGTGTCATGATTACTCCATTTTAAAAAACAGGTTATCCACAATGGAAGACGCACTCATGGCTTAGCTATTCATTACTAAAACCAATGAGTTTGTCTTGTTTTGGCCCGCGTTATCCACAGCGTGTATAGGTTCCCGTGGGGACGGCTTGTTTGAATAGTAGACGGAAAATACAAGATATTGGGCCGGAGAGCATTCTAAATTCTATATATAGTGATTTGCATCAAACATGTTTGCGTTTTTATTGACTCAGGACAAAGTAAAAATTTGATAGCACAGAGGACGGGCACCCTGGCGGAATGTAAATTTTAGCGTTCTCATTTTGACTAAAAATTCAACAAAAACAGCAGGCTTATGCCTGCTGTTGTGTTTGCGTTTAGTCGGATAAGTCTAAGACTGTCGCCACCACACGGCTTCGAACGGACGAAGCACCATGTCGCCAGGTTTTGCGGAGATTTCGGCATAATTGCTGATCACAACCTGCCAGTCGCCGGGCATCTCTTCCGGATGCCACGGTTGAAATGTGTTGCTCAGATTCGCAATAACCAGCAGCGTTTCGCCCTGCCACTGGCGGCGGTAACACCACAGATACTGATGCGTGGGCAGCAGATCCTGGTAATCTCCCCAGGTGAGCAGCGGCAGTGTTTTACGCAGACGGATGAGCTTCTGGTAGGTATAAAATACCGAATCCGGATCGCTGATGGCCTTCTCAACGTTGATTTCACGGTAGTTGTCGCACAGGCCAATCCACGGCTCGCCAGTGGTGAAACCGGCATTTTTGCGGGCGCTCCACTGCATCGGCGTACGGCTGTTGTCGCGGGATTTGCTGGCCAGAATCGCCAGCAGTTCTTCCGCCTCGCGTCCGGCGGCGCGCTGCTCGGCAAACATATTGTGGCTTTCGACATCGCGGTAATCGGTAATGCGGGAAAAGTGCGGGTTGGTCATGCCAATCTCTTCGCCCTGATAGATATAGGGCGTGCCCTGCATGCCGTGCAACATCATCGCCAGCATTTTGGCGGCCGGAACGCGCAACGTGCCTTCATCGCCAAAGCGTGATGCAATGCGCGGCTGATCGTGGTTACACCAGAACAGCGCATTCCATGCGACGTTATGCATTCCCTGCTGCCAGTGGCGGAACAGCGCTTTCAGCGCCGCATAATCCGGCCGCGCGAGAACCCATTTTTCGCCGTTGGGGTAGTCCACCTTCAGGTGGTGAAAATTAAAGGTCATCGACAGTTCACTGCCATCCAGCGCGGCATAGCGCTTACAGTTCGCCAGCGAGGTAGAGGACATTTCGCCCACCGTCATCAGTTCGCGCGGTTGGAAAACCTCACGGCTCATCTCCTGCAGAAATTCGTGCGCTCGCGGGCCATCGGTATAAAAGCGTCGCCCATCCCCGTCGTGATCGTCGGGGAAATCCTGCTCTTTGGAGATTAAGTTGATGACATCGAGACGTAAACCGTCAACGCCACGATCCGCCCAGAAAGCGCAGACTTCTTTTAGCGCGTCGCGGACCGCCGGGTTTTCCCAGTTGAGATCGGCCTGTTCCGGCGCAAAAAGGTGCAAATAGTACTGGCCGCTCTGGCTGTGCCAGCGCCACGCGCTGCCACCGAATTTGGAGCGCCAGTTGTTTGGTGGGACGTCCGGTTTGCCGTCGCGCCAGATATAGAAATTGCGGTAAGGGCTGGCGGGATCCTGCGCCTCCTGAAACCAGGCATGCTGCGTTGAGGTGTGATTGAACACCATATCCAGAATTAGGCGTATTCCGCGTTGGTGCGCCTGTGTCACCAGTTCGTCAAAGTCTTCCAGCGTACCGTAAGCGGGGTCAATAGCGGTGTAATTCGCTACGTCGTAACCGTTATCGATCTGTGGGGAAATGTAGAACGGTGTCAGCCAGATGGCATCCACACCCAGGGTTTGCAAATAGTCGAGGCGGGCGATAACGCCGCGTAAATCCCCGGTACCGCTGCCGGTCGAATCCTGAAAACTTTTTGGGTAAATCTGATAAATGACGCCGTTTTGCCACCAGTGGGGAAGGGTATTCATAACGATTCCTGCGAAAACAAAGGGGGGCGCAAACGCGCCCCAAACATTACACAATCTGCAAAGTGCCTTGACGGAACTTGCGCTGATAAACAAAGGAAGTGAGGGCAATAGGGATCACCACGGCGATGGCCATCGCAAGCGTATAGACCTGCCAGTAGGTGGGTTGAATAGAGAGAATGCCCGGCAAACCTCCGACGCCGATACCGTTCGCCATTACGCCGTTCAGACCGCACAGCAGCCCGGCGAAGCCGGAGCCAACCATGGCGCACAGCATCGGGAAGCGGTACTTCAGGTTAATGCCGTACATCGCGGGTTCGGTTACGCCCAGAAATGCGGAGATGGCGGCAGGCACAGAGACCTCGCGTTCATTTTGTTTACGGCTGGCGATGATGATACCGACCACAGCCGACCCCTGGGAGATATTGGAGAGCGCAATCAGCGGCCATACCGGCGTGCCGCCCATGCTCTGGATCATCTGCATATCGATCGCCAGCGTGGTTTGATGTACGCCAGTGATGACCAGCGGCGCATAGAGAAAACCAAACAGCGCCGCGCCAATCGGGGCAAAGCTGCCGGTCATCAGATGACGAACCGTATACGCCACGCCATCGCCAATCATGCGGCCGAACGGGCCGATAAAGGCGTGGGCGAGGAACACCGCCAGGATTAACGAGCAGACCGGTACGACCACCAGATAGAGGTAATCTGGCACCAGGCGTTTTAAGCGCGTTTCAATCACGCCCAGCATCAGACCCGCCAGCAGCGCCGGGATAACCTGCGCCTGATAACCAACTTTGGCGATGGTAAACAGGCCGAAATTCCATGCTTCCGGCGTTTGCGAACCCAGCAGATAAGCATTCATCAGCTGCGGTGACACCAGCGTGATGCCCAGTACGATCCCAAGGATCGGCGTTCCGCCCATTTTGCGCACTGCTGACCAGCAGATGCCGACCGGCAGATAGAAGAAGATCGCCTCGCCAATCAGCCACAGGAAGTCGTAGACCGTTTTCAGCGACGGGAACATCTGCGCCAGCGTCTGGCCATTGCTCATCGGCACATCGCCGATCACGTTACGAAAACCGAGAACCAGGCCTCCGCTGATCAGCGCCGGGAGCAGCGGGAAAAAGATCTCGGCGAAATGGGAGATCAGGCGCTCGTGCCATTTCATATTTTGCCGCGCCGCCAGCTTGGCCTGCTCTTTATCAGCATGCGCCAGGCCGGTGGCTTCGCGCAGCGCCTGATAGTAGTCGCCGACGTTGGTGCCGATCACCACCTGAAACTGCCCGGCATTGGTGAAACAGCCTTTAACCATCGGCAACTGCTCAATCTCTTGCGGGTTGGCCGCTGCCGGATTGTTCAACACGAAGCGTAACCGCGTAATACAGTGGCTGACAGTCGCGATGTTTTCGCGTCCGCCCACCAGTGCGATCAACTTCTCAATATCTGATTGATTTACTTTGCCCATCAAGGTGCCTCTCGAAGGAGAAATGATGCGTAATGACCGGAGCAAAGCGTAACCAGGAGCAAAAAAATAGAAAATGGGAACGTTCCCGAAATCGGGCAAGGATCACAATAAACCGTACGGCAAAATCAGGCGAGTTTGGCGGGGATCACAATTTGCCGTAAATCAGCGCGACCATTAACTTGTTCTATTAACTGGGCTGCGGCCTGGCGGCCTGCCTGGGCATAGCCGGGATCGACGGTAACAATTTCCGGATGCAGGAACTTCATCAACGGCGTATTACCTACGCTTGCAAGTTGCAGGTTTTCGATGCGCTGTTGCTGCAAGTATTTGCTGGCACCCAGCGCCAGCGTATCGGTAGCGCACAGTAGCGCGGTGGTTTGCGGTGTCAGCACTTCAGCAACATGGTCGTAACCCTGCTTCATAGCAAGGCCCGGCAGCACGGAGAGCGGTTCAATCTGGTATTGCTGGCAGCATGCCAGATAAGCATCGTGGCGGCGTTTGCCGGTCGTGACATCGCTGTGCGGCACGCCGATAAAGCTGATATGGCGATGGCCCTGAGCGTAGAGTTTTTCCATCAATAGCTGAATGGCGCCTTCGTCGTCGTAACACACCGAAGAAAAACCGTTCGCGTCGCGCGCCAGCAGCACCAACGACGACTGCCAGGAGGCCAGCAACTCTTCGGTAATGCCGGTAAAACCAAACAGCACGACGCCGTCGATATTGCGGTGGCTCAGCATCTGCAAATGCTCGCCGACCAGTTCGGGCGAAAACTGGCTCTCCATCATGATCGGGTCGTAACCCTGTTCGTAGAAGGCGGGGAGCATGGTCTGCACCGCCAGGTTTTCCGACAGGGAATCGAGACGCGAGACGATAATCGCCACCACTTTGTCGCTTTGCCCACGCATGGCGCGTGCGGAACGGGAAGGGGAGAAGCCGTGTTGATTGACGATGGCCTCCACTTTTTCGCGCGTCCGCTGGCTCACGCCGCTTTCATTATTCAGCACGCGGGAAACGGTGGATTTCCCCACCCCGCTTAAGCGCGCAATGTCTTTGATTGTCAGTCGGTTTTGCATGCGTCCTGTCCTGTTCCTTATTAAGGCGGATTGCAGAATAGAGGAGTTTCGTTCAGGTTCCAACCGCTCAGCAATGAGCAAAGTCTGGTTTATGCACTTTGTGCGGCTAAATATCGTTGCGTATACGTTTGGTTTAATTCAGCGGAGCTATGATACCGCCACGTAATCTTACGAATGCACTTCTTACCCTTACCGGAGGCCAGATGGATCCCGATCCCACACCTCTCCCGCGATGGAGAACTGTTTCCCGGTAAGCCTGCTTTTGCTGCCTTACCGGATGCGTAAGGCAGCGACGTTATTGTCCCTGCCCAAACAGAAACGCCTGCTGGCGCGGTGTTGCCACGCCACTTGCGTAAAATTTACACCCATCATTCATGCTGCATCGAGGCGGCAAGGTATTGAATTCCTCGCTTAGCGCCTGGGGTTTGCCGCCGCGATCGGGTCTGAAAGATGATGTGCAGAAGGCACCCGCGTGATGCGGGGGCAAGGATATGACTATGCTGAAAAACTTCACCCGGCAGCTCTTCGCTCGCCTGAACCGCCATTTACCGCGTCGCCTGGTACAGCGCGATCCGCTGCCCGGCGTACAGACCGTCAGCCACGGCGATATTCCCGCGTCGATGGGCGAACGCTGCCTGTCGATTGCTGCGATGGAACCGACACTGCTGTGGCAAACTTTTGCCAGCCACCCGGAAGGGCTCACCGCGCAGGAAGTGGCGCAGGCGCGCGAAACGCACGGCGAAAACCTGATCCCGGCGCAGAAACCGTCACCGTGGTGGGTCCATTTGTGGAGCTGCTACCGCAACCCGTTCAACCTGTTGCTCACCTGCCTTGGGGTGATCTCTTATGCTTCGGAAGATCTGTTCGCCGCAGGCGTGATTGCGCTGATGGTGGCGATTTCCACCCTGCTCAACTTCCTGCAAGAAGCGCGTTCCACCAAAGCGGCGGATGCGCTGAAAGCGATGGTCAGCAACACCGCGACGGTGCTGCGGGTGGTGAATGAAAAGGGCGAGAATAACTGGTGCGAGATCCCGATCGATCAACTGGTGCCGGGCGATATCGTCAAGCTGGCGGCGGGCGACATGATCCCGGCGGATCTGCGCGTCTTGCAGGCGCGGGATCTGTTTGTGGCTCAGGCGTCGCTGACCGGTGAATCGCTGCCGGTAGAAAAAGTGGCGATCAGCCGCCAGACGGCGCAGAAAAACCCGCTTGAGTGCGACACGCTGTGCTTTATGGGCACCAATGTGGTGAGCGGAACCGCGCAGGCCATGGTGATTGGCACCGGCGGCAACACCTGGTTCGGGCAACTGGCCGGGCGCGTCAGCGAACAAGAAAGCGAACCGAACGCCTTTCAGAAAGGGATCAGCCGCGTCAGCATGCTGTTGATCCGCTTTATGTTGGTGATGACGCCGATCGTCTTGTTGATCAACGGCTTTACCAAAGGTGACTGGTGGGAAGCGGCGCTGTTTGCCCTCTCAGTTGCCGTTGGCCTGACGCCGGAAATGTTGCCGATGATTGTCACCTCGACGCTGGCGCGCGGCGCGGTGAAACTGTCGAAACAGAAAGTGATCGTCAAACATCTGGATGCGATCCAGAACTTTGGCGCGATGGATATTCTGTGTACCGACAAAACTGGCACCCTGACGCAGGATAAGATCGTGCTGGAAACGCACACCGATATCAGCGGCAAAGTCAGCGAATGGGTGCTGCACAGCGCATGGCTGAACAGCCACTACCAGACCGGGCTGAAAAACCTGCTGGATACCGCCGTGCTGGAAGGCGTCGATGCGGAAGCGGCGCAGACGCTCTCTTCGGACTGGCGCAAAGTGGATGAGATCCCGTTTGATTTTGAACGCCGCCGGATGTCGGTGGTGGTTGCCCAACAGGCGGATGTGCATCAATTGATCTGCAAAGGCGCGCTGACGGAAATTCTCAGTGTGTGCTCGCAGGTCCGCTTTAATGGCGAGATTGTCCCGCTGGATGAGACCATGCTGCGGCGCATTGAACGCGTCACCAGCACCCTGAACCGTCAGGGGTTGCGCGTGGTGGCGGTGGCGACCAAATACCTGCCCGCGCGCACGGGAGATTATCAGCGTGCGGATGAGTCGGATCTGATCCTCGAAGGCTACATTGCGTTCCTCGATCCGCCGAAAGAAACCACCGCTCCGGCGCTGAAAGCGCTGAAAGCCAGCGGCATCACCGTTAAGATCCTCACCGGCGACAGCGAACTGGTGGCGGCAAAAGTGTGTCATGAAGTCGGGCTGGAAGTGGGCGATGCGCTGACCGGCAGCGAAATCGAACATATGAGCGATGATGAACTGGCGCAGATGGCAAAACATATCACGCTGTTTGCCCGCCTGACGCCGCTGCACAAAGAGCGCATTGTTCGCTTGCTGAAACGCGAAGGGCATGTGGTCGGCTTTATGGGCGACGGTATTAACGATGCCCCGGCGCTGCGCGCGGCGGATATCGGTATTTCCGTGGATAGCGCGGTCGATATCGCCCGCGAAGCCGCCGATATCATCCTGCTGGAAAAGAGCCTGATGGTGCTGGAAGAAGGGGTGATTGAAGGGCGTCGTACTTTCTCCAACATGCTGAAATACATCAAAATGACGGCCAGTTCTAACTTCGGTAACGTCTTCAGCGTGCTGGTGGCGAGCGCCTTCCTGCCGTTTCTGCCGATGCTGCCATTGCACTTACTGATTCAGAACCTGCTGTACGATGTGTCACAGGTGGCGATCCCGTTTGATAACGTTGACGACGAGCAAATTGCCAAACCGCAGCGCTGGAACCCGGCCGATCTCGGGCGTTTTATGATCTTCTTCGGGCCGATCAGTTCGATCTTCGACATTGTGACCTTCTGCGTGATGTGGTGGGTGTTCAAAGCCAATGTGCCGGAAGCGCAAACCCTGTTCCAGTCTGGCTGGTTTGTGGTTGGCTTACTGTCGCAAACGCTGATTGTGCATATGATCCGTACCCGTCGCGTGCCGTTTATTCAGAGCCGCGCCGCATGGCCGCTGATTGGCATGACGCTGATGGTGATTTGCGTCGGCATTGCGCTGCCGTTCTCGCCGCTGGCGAGCTATCTGCAATTGCAGGCGCTGCCGCTGAGCTACTTCCCGTGGCTGGTGGCGATTCTGGTCGGTTATATGACGCTGACCCAGTGGGTGAAAGGCTTTTACAGCCGTCGCTATGGCTGGCAGTAATCCGTTGATTGCCCGGTGGCGCTGCGTTTACTGGGCCTACGGTACTGCTACGTGCTGTGGGGAAGTTGTAGGCCTGATAAGGCGAAGCCGCCATCAGGCTTTTTGCCGGATGGCGGCAGGCTTATCCGGCCTGTAAACCGGCTAGCCGGATACGTTTACGCGGCCATCCGGTATGCGGATTAGCGACGTACGGCGATCGCTTCAATCTCGATTTTCACATCTTTCGGCAGGCGCGCCACTTCCACGCAGGAACGCGCCGGGAAGGTGGCGTTATGCTCAGCGAAAAAGGCTTCGTAAGTGGCGTTAACGGTGGCGAAATCGTTCAGATCTTTCACGAACACGGTGGTTTTCACAATGTCGCCCACTTTCAGGCCTGCGGCTTCGACGATCGCTTTCACGTTGTCGAGAGACTGGCGCGCCTGCGCGGCGACATCTTCCGGCACACTACCGGTTTTCGGATCGACCGGGATCTGGCCGGAGGTGAGGATCATATTGCCGAGATCAACAGCCTGCACATAAGGGCCGATGGCAGCTGGCGCATTTTCCGTCGCGATAACTTTAGTCATAATGTTTCCTGAATATCAGCGGTAATAAGGTGGCGGTCATTATACACGTTATCGCACAGACCGCCTCTTTACTGACCGGGCGTTAATTGGCCAGCACGACGTGATGCGAGAACTCTTTCTCGCAATATTTGCACTTCAGCGCGATATCCTGCTCGCGTTGTTTCACCGCAAAGCTGGAAGCGACCGGCTCGGCATGGCTGATGCAGTTGCTGTTCGGGCACACCAGTACGCCAGTGATGCGTTCCGGCAGGCTCGGGCGCGATTTGCCCACCACTTCATACTCATCAATCCGGTTAACGGTGGCCTGCGGCGCATACAGCGCCAGCTGGTTGACCTGCTCATCGGTGAGAAAGGTATTCTCGATTTTGATCAAATCTTTGCGGCCCATTTCGCCGGACGGCAGGTTAAGACCGATGGTGATGCGCTGGTCGGTTTCCGTCAGTTTGAACAGCGTCAGCAGCTTGAACCCGACGCGGGCAGGGATGTGGTCAATCACGGTGCCGCGTTTAATGGCTTCGACCTGAAGTTTGTTATCGTGTGTCATTGTCGTTTCCCCCTTACAGAGCCAAATCGCGATTGAGAACCAGCGCCAGCAGAGCCTGGCGGGCGAAAATACCGTTGCCGGCCTGCTGGAAATACCAGGCGTGCGGCGTTTTATCCACGTCGGTGGTGATCTCATCAACGCGCGGCAGCGGATGCAGCACCTTCATATTGCTGCGTGCGCCGGTCAGATCGCTGGCGCGCAAAACAAACTGCGCTTTGACGTTGGCGTATTCCGACGGATCCAGACGCTCTTTCTGTACGCGGGTCATATAGAGGATATCCACTTCCGCCATCACCTCTTCGATGCTGGCGTGCACGCTCCAGGCCATGCCTTTCTCGTCAAGCATATCCAGAATGTACTGCGGCATCGCCAGCGCGTCCGGGGCGATAAAGTAGAAACGGTTGCCGCTGAATTTTGCCAGCGCCTGCGCCAGTGAATGCACGGTACGGCCATATTTCAGGTCGCCGACCATGGCGATATGCAGGTTTTCAAGGCGTCCTTGCGTCTCCTGGATGGTGAAGAGATCGAGCAGCGTTTGCGTTGGATGTTGGTTAGCACCGTCGCCAGCGTTCAGCACCGGAATACCGCCGGAAAATTCGGTCGCCAGACGCGCCGCGCCCTCCTGCGGGTGGCGCATCACGATGGCATCCACATAGGTGCTGATAACCGAAATGGTGTCTGCCAGCGTTTCGCCCTTCTTACCCAGCGAGGTATTGCTGCTGTCGGAAAAGCCGACTACGCTCGCGCCGAGACGGTGCATGGAGGTTTCAAATGACAGACGCGTACGGGTGGAGGCTTCAAAGAAGCAACTGGCGATCACTTTATGCTTGAGCAGCTCTGGCTGGGGGTTGGCCTTCAGTCGTGCAGCGGTGTTAAGCACCAGTTCCAGTTCTTCGCGGCTGAGATCGTTTATGGAAATGATATGTTTCTGATATAGCGGATTAGCCATGGTTATCTCCTGACGACTGCGCAAAAAAAAGCCCCTCAATAGAGGGGCTGTGGAATAGGGTTTGCAACGGGAAAGAAAAACGGCAGGCCAGCGTCCTTTTTCAGACGCGGTAAGACAGTTTGTCGTACACACTGGACCATGCTTCCTCCCGGCAAATTGTCCCGGATTATACGCAGCTGCTTTTTTGGATCAAGCGATTGATGCACATTTTACGCAGTGCAAACGGTTCTCTTTGAATATTAATGCGTTCTAAGTAGATAATTAATTTGTTTGTGTACTAACGCCGTATGCTTTACCTCTCTGGGCGCAACCCAGACAATGCTGCTCCCCGCCACGACGCCGAGGATTTCCGGCAACGGGTGATAATCCAGAATGCGTGCCACGGCGCGGCCATATCCGGCCACGGTATGAATAAGGATAAATTCGCTATTATGCTCGACGCTGACCACCATTTCGGAGACCGTGCGGGCGGCGTCCGGCACCGGGCGCAGTTGCGGATTCAGCGCATAAATTTTTTGTCCTTTGGCGTTGCGGATTTTTATCACACCGAGCAGTTTCAACAGGCGGGACACGGTGGACTGGCTAATAGCGTCAAAACCGTGGTACTGCAAATCGCGACGGATCGCTTCCTGCGAAAGGTAGCTTTTTTCGCTAATCAGACGCTGGCAAACGGCCAATTGAAGCTGCTCTTTCGGTGAATAATCTCCATATTCCATCATCTTTTTTCCCGTATCAGTTGCCGAAACAAAATGCCCGGCAGCCCAACGCCTGCCGGGCCTGGTTACTCTCTGCACGGCCGGTTAAGCGTTGAGCCACCCGACGTGTTACAGCAGGGCCCCAATGCTCAGCGCCGCCATGATCACTACGGTCAATATCGCCAACAGCGGAGCAACCCACTTCAGATAACGGACGTAAGGAACATGAGCGATAGCCAGTCCTCCCATTACCACGGCGGAAGTCGGGGTTACCAGGTTGACGATGCCGGACGCGGATTGATAAGCGGTGACGACCAGATCGCGGTTGACGTTAGCGAAATCGGCTAGCGGCGCCATTATCGGCATCGTCAGAACCGCAAGGCCGGAAGAAGAGGGCACGAGAAACGACAACACCACTTCCAGCCAGTACATAACGTTAATAAACGCGACGGTGGATAACCCGCTGACCATGTCTTCGGCACTGTGCAAAATAGTATGAGTAATCATACCCTTATCCATGATTACTACGATACCGCGGGCAATTCCAATAATCAGCGCTACGCCCAGCAGATCCCGTGCGCCGTTGATAAATGTTGACGTCAGCTCCTCTTCGCTCATCCGGTCTAGCAGACCAACGATAATCGCACTCGCCAGGAACACCGCCGAGATCTGCGCCATCCACCAGCCCAGCACGGCGACGCCATAAATCATCACCACAAAAGCCAGCGCGAAAATCACCAGGATCAGCTTACGAAGCGGCGTAAATTCGAGCATCTCCTCGGATTTGTTCCCAAGGAAGAAGACCCGATCCTCTTCC
Organism: Kosakonia sacchari; assembly: GCA_900109485.1. Lineage (GTDB taxonomy): Bacteria > Pseudomonadota > Gammaproteobacteria > Enterobacterales > Enterobacteriaceae > Kosakonia > Kosakonia sacchari_B. Next base: position 118,406 of record FOAY01000002.1, read on the forward strand.
TGCTTATCCGCGACGATCGACAGTGCAGGGTTCGCGCGGATTTTGCGGGCGTAGTGCATTACCCAGCCGACGCAAATCACCCAACCGATGACCAGCAGCGCTACACGCAGGGCGATGCCGTGGGTAAACGGGATCCCGGCGGCGTTGGCGGCGATCACCGTGGCAAACGGGTTGATGGTTGATCCGAGCGTGCCGATCCCCGCGCCGAGCAGAACGGTAGATGCGGCGACGACCGGATCAAAACGGGCGGCGAGCATAACGGGAACCAGCAGCGTATAAAACGGCAATGACTCTTCGGCCATGCCATAGATGGTGCCGCCAGCGGCAAACAGTGCCATCAGGATCGGGATCATCCACTCTTCGTGGCCGCGTAAGCGCGTGGTGACGCGCTCGATCCCGGCATCGATGGCACCTGTTTTGGTGACGATACCCAGAAAGCCGCCGATGATCAGAATAAACAGCGCCACGTCGATAGCGCCTGCCTGGCCGGTATCCGGATCGTACAGGCCGCTAATCGGCGCCATGATCACCGCGATAAGCCCCTGCGGTTGCGCGGCAACGTGCGCATAGGTACCGGCAACGGGCACCTCTTTGCCGAGCGCGGTGTTCATCGCCATATGATACTGACCGGCAGGAATGATCCAACTGAGCGCGGCGACAATGGCAATCAACAAAAAGAGAATGGTGTAAGCGGAAGGGAATTTGAACTTGCCCATGATGTGCTCCTTAACCCCGGCACACCCCGTGATGTGCCGGGGGAGTGGTTAGTCGCCGAGTGTCGCCACCATAACCGCTTTGATGGTGTGCATCCGGTTTTCAGCTTCGTCAAAGACGATCGAGTTTGGCGATTCGAAAACCTCTTCCGTGACTTCCAGCCCTTTCAGGCCGTAGGCCATCTCGATCTCGCCGCCCACTTTGGTGTGCTCGTTATGGAATGCGGGCAGGCAGTGCATAAATTTCACCTGCGGATTGCCGGTGGCTTTCACCACCGCGCTATTGACCTGATAGGGTTTCATCAGGCTGACGCGCTCGGACCAGGCCTCTTTCGGTTCGCCCATCGACACCCACACATCGGTGTAGAGGAAATCCACGCCTTGCACGCCTTCCTCCACCTCTTCGGTGAGCATGATGCGCGCGCCGGTTTCACGGGCGATGGCCTGGCATTGCTCAACCAGCGCGGCTTCCGGCCAGAACGACCTGGGCGCGACCAGCCGGCTATCCATGCCCATCTTGGCCGCGCCGACCATCAGCGAGTTACCCATGTTGTTGCGCGCATCGCCGAGGTAGGCAAAACGCAGTTCCGACAGGCGTTTGCCCGGCGCGTGTTCGAGCATGGTCATCAGATCGGCAAGGATCTGCGTCGGGTGAAACTCGTTAGTCAGCCCGTTCCACACGGGAACTCCGGCATACTGGCCCAGCTCTTCCACAATTTGCTGGCCATAACCGCGATATTCGATGCCGTCATACATGCGTCCCAGCACGCGGGCAGTGTCTTTCATCGACTCTTTATGACCAATCTGCGAACCGCTCGGCCCGAGATAAGTCACCTGCGCGCCCTGATCGAAAGCGCCCACTTCAAACGCGCAGCGGGTGCGGGTGGAGGTTTTTTCAAAAATCAGCGCGATGTTTTTGCCAACCAGCCTCTTTTTCTCACAGCCCGCTTTTTTGTCAGCTTTCAAATGGATAGCGAGATCGATCAGGTACTGGATTTCCGCCGGTGTGTAATCGAGCAGTTTGAGAAAGTTGCGATTTTTCAAATTGATACTCATGAGATCTTCCTTTTTTAAATCAGTGACGAATTAATGTGCCTTTATCCCCGGCGAGAATGGCCGGGCCATCCACCAGCGCGCCAATGCCCGCGATGCCGTTGCAGGCCTCGACAAACTGGCGGCAGGCGGCGACTTTCGGCCCCATCGAGCCCGCGTCGAACTGCATCCCTTGCAACATTTCCGGGGTTACCTGCGCCAGCGGACGCTGCGTGGGTTTGCCCCAGTCGAGATACACCGCGTCGGCATCGGTGAGGATCAGCAGAGCGTCCGCTTCGATTTGCCGCGCCAGCAGCGCCGCCGAGAGGTCTTTGTCGATCACCGCTTCAATGCCGTGGTAACCGTTGGCGTTTTCCACCACCGGCACGCCGCCTCCGCCATTGCAAATGACCAGGTGATCGCGATTTATCAGCGCACTAATGGCGTCGCTCTCGACAATACGTTTGGGCTGCGGGGAGGGAACCACGCGGCGGAAGTAGGGGCCATCCGCCTTAAATACCCAACCTTTTTCCTGCTGCAGCGCTTTGGCTTGCGCCTCGCTGTAGACCGGGCCGATGTATTTAGTGGGATTGGTGAACGCCGGGTCGGCGGTGTCCACTTCCACCTGGGTGAGCAGTACGCTGACTTCGCGTTGCGGCAGGATATTTTTCAGCGACTGTTGCAGCATGTAGCCGATCATCCCCTGGCTTTCGGCGCCAAGAATGTCGAGCGGGTAGGGCGTGACTTTGTCGTAAGCGCTGTTTTGCAGCGCCAGCAGACCCACCTGCGGCCCGTTGCCATGTACCAGCACCACGCGCCACTGCGCGGTCAGCCCGGCGATGGTGCGCGCGGCAAGATCAATGTTCTGGCGCTGAATGTTCGCTTCCAGCGGTTCACCGCGTTTCAGCAGTGCGTTGCCGCCGAGCGCGACAACCAGCGTAGGTTTTCTTTCCATGATGGCTCCTTTAAATCCCGTCGCGTTCCAGTGGGCAACTCATGCAGCGTGCACCGCCGCGCCCGCGTCCCAGCTCATCGCCAGGAATGGGCAGCACGGTGATCCCGGCTTTGTCATATTTTTCGTTCGTCCAGATATTGCGTTCGTAACCCACGACCACGCCGGGGCGCAGCGTGAGGACGTTGTTGGCGTCATTCCACTGTTCGCGTTCGGCTTCGAAGGCATCGCCGCCGGTGGTGATGAGCCGCACCTGGTCAATGCCGAGCGCTTTCTCAATGGCGTGCAGAAGATCGTTCTCCTGCGTGCGTTGCAGGCCGCCGCGACTGTCCGGGGTGAGCGTCCAGCAATGTGCATCTTTGCGCACCACTTCCGGGTAGACGGAGAAGGTGTCTATATCGATATGCGTCATCACGGTATCGAGGTGCATACAGGAGCGGTGTTTGGGGAGTTCGACGACGATAACCCGTTCTGCCTGGCGGTGTTTGAACAGGCTGCTGGCGAGAAACTCAACGCCCTGCGGCGTGGTGCGTTCAGACAAGCCAATTAATACCGCGCCGCGCCCGATCACTAATACGTCGCCGCCTTCTAATGTGGCATGGTCATAATTAATATTCTCGTCGCCAAAGTATTTAATAAATTCACCGTCAGCGAAGGCTGGATGCCAGCGATAAATAGCGCGCAGATTATTTGTTTCGCGCTGGCGAGCCGGTTTGGCCATCGGGTTAATCGATACGCCGTTATAAATCCAGCACGAGGTATCGCGGGTAAATAAATGGTTGGGCAACGGCTTCATAATAAAATCATTTGCCGTGTGGATATCCACCACCATATTTTTAATAAATGCCGGGATTTCTCCGTAGGTTAATCCGCCGCTGAGCCGCCGCGCCAGCTCGCGATGCGGCATATCTGCCAGCCAGCTGCGTACATCTGCGGCGAAGGTGGGGCCAAGGCGATAGTCGGAGATCTGCATGTCCAGCAGCCAGGCTTTCGCTTCAGCAATATCAAGTGTTTGGGTCAGAAGGTCGGTTAACAGCAGGACTTCCACACCCTGCTCGCGCAGCGTGTTTGCGAAGGCGTCGTGCTCTTCACCGGCACGCTCAACCGATAACACATCATCAAATAATAATTCCTGGCAATTCGATGGTGTTAAACGTTTCAGACTTAGATTGGGGCGATGCAGCATAACGCTTCGTAATTGACCTATTTCAGAACCGACGTAGTGCTTTTCCATAATTATTCCTTTAACCGTTTTTTAAGAATAAAAAGGGGGCGCGCGATGAAATTCTTTTAATTTCGTCACGGGGTAATGGTTGTTAATTTCACGACTCATAGTAGAAGCCGTATGAATTAATAATGTGATTGTGCGCACGTCGGATGGGATATTAAAGGGCTGTTGTTCGAATGCATGATTCGCATCAGAGAATAGAGAATTAGCCTTATTATAAAGATGAATGGCTACGCATTAATGGCTGATATTATTCATGGTTGTTATAAATTTGTAGATATGCATGGATTTCATTGATATGTAACCCCTTGATTTTTATGCGCTAATAGTGATGATTAGAATAAGTATGCAAAATAGTGCATAAAGCTCTTTTACAGGCGGGTGAAAAGGGAAATAACCAGTGAATTAACACGCAAATAAGCGGAGCGTCAAAGTGTGATTCAGGGAAGGGTTTTTAAATAATATATTAAATATCAGTATGTAACAGATGGGATAGGGTTTCCGCGGACCGAGTTTATGCACTATTACTGCATAAATTCCGCCTGAGGGTTAACAGGCATATAACATATTTTCCGATAAACATGCGTTGTCACAAATCTCCCGTAAAAAGTGGTGGTATGGCAGTGTGAATTCTCGTATAAACATTTAAAAATGAAACGATGTTTTATATCGAGGGTTAAATCATGATCGTTGGTAATATTCACCATCTGCAATCCTGGCTGCCGCAGGAATTGCGCCAGGCTATTGAACACGTTAAACAGCATGTCACCGATGCGACGGCGATCGGCAAACACGACATCGACGGTAACCGCCTGTTTTATCTCATCTCTGAGGATTCGACTCAGCCATTCGCCGAGCGCCGCGCGGAGTATCACGCGCGCTATCTGGATATTCAGATCGTCCTGAAAGGCCAGGAAGGGATGACCTTCAGCACCTTGCCTGCGGGCGCGCCGGATACCGACTGGCTGGCTGATAAAGACATCGCGTTTTTGCCGGAAGGCGGCGAGGAAAAAACCGTGGTGCTAAGCGAAGGGGATTTTGTCGTCTTCTGGCCGGGCGAAGTGCATAAACCGCTGTGCGCGGTGAATGCGCCTGCGAAAGTGCGTAAAGCGGTGGTGAAACTGCTGGTTGCCTGATAATGCCCCCTCACCCGCAGCGGGTGAGGGGCAAAACTTACTGGCTGAGCGTTGCCACCATCACGGCTTTGATGGTGTGCATCCGGTTTTCCGCCTGGTCGAATACCACGCTTGCCGGTGATTCAAACACTTCATCGGTGACTTCCATGCCGCCGTGCAGGCCAAACTCTTCCGCCATTTTCTTGCCGAGCGTGGTTTGATCGTCATGGAAGGCCGGCAGACAGTGCAGGAATTTCACCTGCGGGTTGCCGGTCAGCGACAGCATCATGCTGTTCACCTGGTAAGGGCGCAGCAGCGCGATGCGTTCAGCCCATTTCTCTTTGGCTTCGCCCATCGACACCCAGACATCGGTATAGATGAAATCTGCGCCCTTCACGCCAGCGGCGACATCTTCTGTCAGCAGAATATTGCCGCCGTTTTTCACTGCCAGCGCGGTGCACTCCGCCACCAGGCTGGCATCCGGCCAGCAGGCCTTCGGCGCAACAAGGCGCAGATCCAGGCCGACCAGCGCCGCCGCTTCCAGCATGGAGTTGCCCATGTTGTTGCGCGCATCGCCAGCGTAGACCAGCGTCATCTGGTTGAACGGTTTGCCCGGCAGGTGCTCGCGCATGGTCAGCAGATCCGCCAGCAGTTGCGTCGGGTGGAACTCATTGGTTAAACCGTTCCACACCGGCACGCCTGCATATTGCGCCAGCGTTTCGACAATCTCCTGGCCGTAGCCGCGATATTGAATGCCGTCGTACATACGGCCCAGCACGCGCGCGGTATCTTTAATTGATTCTTTATGGCCGATCTGGCTGCCGCTTGGCGCAAGATAAGTGACGCGGGCGCCCTGATCGTATGCGGCAACTTCGAAAGAGCATCGGGTGCGGGTAGAGTCTTTTTCGAAGATGAGCGCGATGTTTTTGCCGGTAAGTTTCTGCACTTCCTGGCCTTTTTTCTTATCAGCTTTTAATTGCGAGGCGAGTTGCAGCAGGGCATTGATTTCCGCAGGTGTAAAATCGAGCAGTTTCAAAAAATGTTTCTGGTAAAACGCAGACATGTTTTCCTCACATGGCTAAGGCCACTTGTTGAATTAAAATTCAATTTATATGTATGAATATGCATTTGCAACCCCGGCGGATAAATCTTTTCGGCGAGGAGTGGAGGCAATGGCGGCGGTGTGTGACAATAAGTGTATCTGCCACATTATGAGGAACGAGCCATGGCGAACCCGGAACACCTGGAAGAGCAGCGCGAAGAGACGCGTTTGATTATTGAAGAATTGCTGGAAGACGGGAGCGATCCTGACGCGCTGTACACCATTGAGCATCATCTGTCGGCAGATGATTTTGAGACGCTGGAAAAAGCCGCCGTTGAAGCGTTCAAACTGGGTTATGAAGTGACCGAACCGGAAGAGCTGGAGCTGGAAGAAGGCGAAGTGGTGATTTGCTGCGACGTTCTGAGCGAATGTGCGCTGAACGCCGAACTTATCGACACGCAAGTTGAACAGTTGATCAACCTCGCGGAGAAAGTCGGCGTTGAGTATGACGGTTGGGGTACTTACTACGAAGATCCTGACGGTGAAGAAGGCGAAGACGGCGAAGAAGGTGATGACGATTACGTCGATGAAGAAGACAACGGCGTGCGCCACTGAGTGACCGTTGCGGCAGCGCCTGCTGCCGCAAAGCAAGGAACCGCCATGGATTACCCGCAAATACTCGCCCCGGTTTTAGATTTTCTCCACTGCCCGACACCCAACACCTGGATAGAAAAAGCCCGCGACCCGGCCATGCTGCCGCTGCTGCTGACCGACCACATGATCTGCGAACTGAAAGCGGCGCAAACCGCCATGCTGCTGGTACGCAAATATGTGGCGGATAAAGCCGGTTCGGATGCGCTGCTGGAGTGGCTGAAACCTTACGAAGCCTTCGCCTTTCGCGAAGGGCCGGAACCGGATTTTGTCGCGCTGCATAAACAGATCGGCAAAAGCGTCATGCCGCAGACCGACGATGCCTGGGGACGCCAGCTTATCGACAGCATGGTGCTGCTGATTAAAGAAGAATTGCACCATTTCTGGCAGGTGCGGGAAGCGATGAACGCCCGTAATATTCCCTACGTCAAAATCACCGCCAGCCGTTATGCCAAAGGCATGCTGAAAGAGGTTCGCACTCATGAGCCGCTCACTTTGGTCGATAAGCTCATTTGCGGCGCTTACATTGAAGCCCGATCCTGCGAACGCTTTGCCGCGTTGGCGCCGTGGCTGGAGGCAGATTTACAGAGCTTTTATCTGTCGCTGCTGCGTTCAGAGGCGCGTCACTATCAGGATTATCTGGCGCTGGCACAACAGATTTCCACTGTCGATATCAGCCCGCGCGTGCGCCATTTTGGCGAAGTGGAAGCGGCGCTGATCTCAACACCGGATACGGAGTTCCGTTTTCACAGCGGCGTGCCGGTGTAATCCAACGTTAAGGGAACAAAGGATGAACTGGACGCACGTATTGATGGCGGCCTATGCCGGTGCGGCGATAACCATTGTCACCGGGCTGATGCGAAAAAAAGGGTGGCTAAGCAAGGGCAGCGCGGCAGTGCTGGTGGCGGTATTTATCGCCCTGTGGAATTTTATCGACATCCGCTATTTGCAGGCGCAAAAAAATGCGCAAACCGCCGAGGCGCGGTTTGATGCGATGGTGCAGCAAGTTCCCACTTGGCAATTAATGGCCGAACACGAACCGAAGCTGTTTAGCGAGCTGCGTAATCAGGTTGTGGTGCTGATGAAAGCCGGTGCCAATGAGCAAAAAATTATCGACACCATCCAGCCCCGGTTTAGCGCTTTGCAAATGCAACGTATGCCGCTGGCATCGGATCAACTGGTGGTCGCGGAAACGCGGGTGTTGATCGATCAAACGGTGGAAATGCAAAAAATCAGCGATGATGCCTGCTTTCGTTTCCATTATCCGGAAGTAAAAGGCGGCGTTAATCCGGTGGCGCTTAACTCGCGTGAGACGCTGAAACGCCGTCTGGACACCGATTACGCCATGCTACAGTCCACCTACGGGCCGGATAAGCACACCATTACGCCACAAGAGAAGCAGCAGGCGCAGGCGGATCTCGAACCGATTGTGCGTCAGCTCTACAGCAAATACGGGCAGGATGTGCAATTGCTCAGCCATCCGGATCAGGCGTCTGGCAAGGAGAAAGTGGTTTGCGACATGATGCTGGAGATTTTGCACGGAGTGCAGGCGCTGCCGCAGGAGCGGGCAGCCGGTCTGTATCGTTCATTAATGCTTGAGGCGAGCCGCTCGTAATCAGCACACGGAGCGGGTGCGATACCCGCTCGTTTACCGTTACAGCGTTTTCAGCATGCGCACTTCGCAGTCAACATGACCGGTGCAGCCCAGCGGCCCGTCGATATGTTCAAACCCCAGATGTTCATACAGACCGATGGCGTCGGTTAAAAACGCGGTCGTTTCCAGGTAACAGCGGGTAAAGCCCTGCGTACGGGCGTGATCCATCGCCATCAGCGCCAGCTTTTTCGCCAGCCCCTGGCCGCGTGCGGCGGAAAGAAAATACATCTTTTGCAGTTCGCAAATATCCGGCTCGCTACATTTCAGCGGCGCAACGCCGCCTCCGCCCACGACCTCGCCATTCAGTTCGACAACCCAATAGGCGCAGCCCGGTTTACTGTAAAGCTGATAAAGCTCATCCAGTTCAGGGTCGGCAACGGTGTAGCCTTTATCGGCGGTGAGGCCATATTCCGCCGATACCTGGCGGATCACAGATGCGATTGCGGCATTGTCTGTTGCAGCAATCCGGCGCATTTTTACCTCTACCGGAGCGGTCACATTCATCTCTGATCTCTGTTAGGTTACTTTTTTCACGTGATCACGCTTAATACCACTCCCACGGCAATCTGGCAAGACCAGGAATATTGGTCGCTATTTTTTTATCCATAGGCTATTTAAACTTGAGGCTGGAAATAACTATTCCGTAACATTTTTGTGTCTTATCAGGCTGGGCTTTTCTTTTTTTTGCGATAAGGATTGTTATGACTTTCGATACTCAGGATTCCGCGACAACGCCGGTACGCCATTTCCTTTTTCAGGGAAGCGGTAAAGGCTATTTCCTGATCTGGCTGATTAATATTCTGCTAACCATGATAACGCTGGGGTTATATTTGCCATGGGCGTTAGTCCGTGCCCGCCGTTATTTCTACGCCAATACTGAACTGGATGGCGCGCGTTTTTCTTACCACGCGACCGGGCGTTCGGTATTTGTCGGCTGGCTGTGCATGCTGGTGCTGTATGCGGTTTTCATCATTAACATGGTGCATGGTAATATTGTCCTGCAACTGTGCATGATGGCGTTATTCCTGATCTTTTTCCCGTGGCTGATTACTCAGGGTTTGCGTTATCAATTTCTGATGACGGAGATTAACGGCATCCGCTTTAGTTTTTACGCCAGCCCGCTGCGCGCGTGGTGGGTGATGATGGGCTGCCCGCTGCTGATCGTGGCGGCTGCCATTATTGTGTTTTCATTCTTTACCTCCTCGGCGCTGAGCAGCGGTTCGTATACCGCTATTTTCACCATGATTGGCGCTGGTGTCCTGGTATTATTGCTGGGCGTGGCGATAATGCAGGGCGTATATGCTGCCCAGTGGTTTGGTATGCTGGTGAATAATCTGCTATACGGTAAGCTGAAATTTTCCGGCGAATTTTCGGTGAAAAAGTGCATCACCATTATTGTGCTGTCGATGCTGCTGTTTGTACCGTTTATTGCCATCGCGCTTTATATCACCATCCCGGCTTTCTTTATGCTCTCACAATATGCTTACGCGGTTGGCGACAATCCGGAGCAACTGGCGATGCTGATGGGGCCGTTTTATGGCAAATTAATCCTCAGCTACTTGGTTTATATCGTCGGCGCGATCATTTGCTATATTTTCGCCTTTGTGAAGCTGCGCAATTACCTTTATAGCCAGTTGGCTCTGGAAGGAAATATTCGTTTCTCCTCCACGGTCACGCTGGGGCGCGTGTTCTGGATCTCCGTCACCAATTTGCTGGTGTGTTCGGTAACGCTGTTCCTGGCGTGGCCATGGGCGAAGGTGCGTTTTACGCGCTATCTGCTGGAAAACACGTATCTGCACGGCGATCTGTCGTCATTACCGCTGGAAAATCACCATCAACAACCGGCAAAGGATCCGGCCAACCTGCTGGCACGCGGTCTGTCGTTCTACCCGGCGCTGTTCTGATTTATTGTGCCGGATGGCGGCTACGCCTTATCCGGCCTACAGGCTGTATTGTGTTGGCTGAAACGTTGTAGGCCCGGTAAGCGTCAGCGCCACCGGGCAATCAACCGAAGGGATAAAAAAAGCCGGGCATCGTAGCCCGGCTTTTCATGCCTGAAGAGGATTACAGCGCGGCGATGACGGCCTGCTGTTCAACCAGCTTCGCTTTCGCCTGAGCATAACCGTCCAGTTTTTCACGCTCTTTCGCGATCACCGCTTCCGGTGCGCGTGCGACAAAACCTTCGTTGCCCAGCTTGCTTTCGATACGGCCAATTTCCTGCTCGACTTTCGCCACTTCTTTCGCCAGACGCGCCAGCTCGGCTTCTTTGTCGATCAGACCCGCCATCGGGATCAGCAGCTCTGCGCCATCGATAATTTTCGTGACCGACACCGGCCCTTTATCATCGGCTGGCAGCACGGTGATGCTTTCCAGACGCGCCAGCGTTTGCAGGAAGTTGCGGTTATCGTTCACGCGACGCATCGCCTCTTCGCTGCAACCGCGCAGCAGCAGATCCAGCGGTTTACCCGGCGCGATATTCATCTCGGCGCGAATATTACGCACGGCGATAATCGCCTGTTTCAGCCACTCGGTATCAGCCAGCGCTTTTTCGTCAACCTGCGACGCATCGTACTGCGGGAACGGCTGCAGCATGATGGTGTCGGCGGTAATGCCTTTCAGCACTTTCACGCGCTGCCAGATGGTTTCAGTGATAAACGGAATGATCGGATGCGCGAGGCGCAGCAAACCTTCCAGCACCGTCACCAGCGTATTGCGGGTGCCGCGCAGTTCGGTTTCCGAACCACCGTTCATGACCGGCTTGGCCAGCTCCAGATACCAGTCGCAGAACTGGTTCCAGGTGAATTCGTACAGAATCCCTGCGGCGATATCGAAGCGGAAGTTGTCCAGCGCTTCGCGGTACGCTTTGATGGTCTGGTTGAATTCAGCAAGGATCCAGCGGTCAGCCAGCGACAGCACCTTTTCACCGCCGTTAAAGCCGCAGTCCTGATCTTCGGTGTTCATCAGCACAAAGCGGCTGGCGTTCCACAGCTTGTTACAGAAGTTACGGTAGCCTTCCAGACGCTTCATATCCCAGTTGATATCGCGACCGGTTGAAGCCAGCGCCGCCAGCGTGAAGCGCAGGGCGTCGGTGCCGTGCGGCTCAATGCCGTCCGGGAACTGTTTCTCGGTGCGCTTACGGATTTTCTCCGCCAGCTGTGGCTGCATCATGTTGCCGGTACGTTTCTCCAGCAGATCCGCCAGCGAAATACCGTCAACCATATCCAGCGGGTCAATCACGTTGCCTTTGGATTTGGACATCTTCTGCCCTTCATCATCGCGGATAAGACCGGTCATGTAGACGGTCTTGAACGGCACCTGAGGCTTGCCGTTTTCATCTTTGATGAAGTGCATGGTCATCATGATCATGCGCGCGATCCAGAAGAAGATGATGTCGAAGCCGGAGACCATCACGCTGGTCGGATGGAACTGACGCAGCGCATCGGTGTTTTCCGGCCAGCCGAGCGTGGAGAAGGTCCACAGCGCGGAGGAGAACCAGGTATCCAGCACGTCATCGTCCTGACGCAGCGCGATATCAGCCGCCAGGTTATTTTCCTGACGCACTTCCTCTTCGCTGCGGCCAACGTAGACGTTGCCGTCGTTGTCATACCACGCCGGAATGCGGTGACCCCACCACAACTGACGGGAGATACACCAGTCCTGAATATCGCGCATCCAGGAGAAATACATGTTTTCGTACTGCTTTGGCACGAACTGGATATCGCCGTTTTCCACCGCTTCAACCGCCGGTTTCGCCAGCACATCGGCACGCACGTACCACTGGTCGGTCAGCATCGGTTCAATAACCACGCCGCCGCGATCGCCGTACGGAACGGTCAGGTCGTGCGGTTTAATCTCTTCCAGCAGGCCAAGCGCGTCAACGGCGGCAACCATTGCTTTACGCGCGGCAAAACGCTCCAGATTCTGGAATTCTGCCGGGATATCCGCCGGGTAAACGTCTGATTCGTTGCCGTTGGTATCGTAAACCTGTGCGCTTTCACGGATATCGCCGTCAAAGGTCAGGATGTTGATCATTGGCAGCTTGTGGCGACGGCCCACTTCGTAGTCGTTAAAGTCGTGCGCCGGGGTGATTTTCACGCAGCCGGTGCCTTTTTCCATGTCGGCGTGTTCATCGCCAACGATCGGAATACGACGGTTAACCAGCGGCAGTACCACGAACTTACCAATCAGATCTTTGTAACGCGGGTCTTCCGGGTTGACGGCCACGCCGGTATCGCCCAGCAGGGTTTCCGGACGGGTGGTGGCAACCACCAGATAATCTTTACCGTCAGCGGTTTTGGCGCCGTCGGCCAGCGGATAGCGGATATGCCACATTGAGCCTTTCGACTCGCGGTTTTCCACTTCGAGGTCGGAAATCGCCGTGCGCAGTTTCGGATCCCAGTTTACCAGGCGTTTGCCGCGGTAAATCAGATCTTCTTTATACAGGCGGACAAACACCTCTTTAACCGCGTTGGAGAGGCCTTCATCCATGGTGAAGCGCTCGCGCTCCCAGTCCACGGAGTTGCCAAGACGACGCATCTGGTTGGTGATGGTGCCGCCGGATTCGGCTTTCCACTGCCAGATTTTGTCGATAAACGCGTCGCGACCGTAATCGTGGCGGGTTTTCCCTTCTTCTGCGGCAATTTTACGTTCAACCACCATCTGGGTTGCGATACCAGCATGGTCAGTACCCACCTGCCAGAGGGTGTTTTTCCCCTGCATGCGCTGGTAGCGGATCATGGTGTCCATGATGGTCTGCTGGAAGGCGTGGCCCATATGCAAACTACCGGTGACGTTCGGCGGCGGGATCATGATGCAGAAGCTTTCCTGGCTTTCATCACCGTTCGGTTTGAAATAGCCCTGCTTTTCCCACTGCTCGTACAGCGGCTGTTCGATATCTTTGGGGTTGTATGTCTTTTCCATTATTTCCAGGTTGCCGTGTTCAGGTTGAAACCGGCCACGCGGTAGGCTTTATAGCGTTCGCGCGCCAGTTGTTTCAGAGAGTCTTCGTAAGGGACGAAGTCTACCACTTCTGTGAAAGCGGTGGCAAAATCTGCAAATTCCGCGCGCAGGCTGATAAGAATATCGCGCGGGCTGCTGTTGCGCTTTTGCGGCCAGGCCAGTTCGACCGGTGCACCGCCGCGCGGACCTTCGCCTGCCAGATTGTGCGGCACAAAACTCTCCGCCGGGCGCGCCCATAATGCTTCATCAAGCCGAATCGCCTGCTGCTCATCGGTACAGGCAATCAGCACGCGCTTGCCGTTACGCCAACGTTCTGCGGCAATTTCACACACCAGTTGCTCAACAGCGCTTAAGCCGTCAACGGCGTTATCATTGTCCAGAAGGTAGAACGTCGCATTTTTCATATATGGGGCTTTTGGTTGAGGTTTTAAATGCAAAGCCCGGTGGCGCTACGCTTACCGGGCCTACGAAATACTGTGCACCAAATTATCGACCGGGTTTGTAGGCCGGATAAGCGTAGCGCCATCCGGCAATCAACGCGCCTCCGGCCTGGCAAACTTACTCTTCGCCGTTAAATCCGGCGCGGTTCAGCAGGAACTGCGACAGCATCGCCACCGGACGACCGGTTGCGCCTTTGGCTTTGCCGGAGCGCCATGCGGTGCCAGCGATATCCAGGTGCGCCCAGTTGTATTTACGGGCAAAGCGCGACAGGAAGCAACCCGCGGTGATAGCACCGCCAGGACGGCCGCCGATGTTCGCCATATCCGCAAAGTTGGATTCCAGCTGATCCTGGTACTCATCGCCCAGCGGTAAACGCCATGCGCGGTCGCCAGCCTGCTCGGACGCGCCAATCAGTTCGTGCGCCAGCGGGTTGTGGTTCGACAGCAGACCGGTGATGTGATGGCCAAGGGCAATCACGCACGCGCCGGTCAGTGTCGCGACATCGATCACCGCTTCCGGCTCGAAGCGCTCAACGTAGGTCAGTACATCGCACAGCACCAGGCGGCCTTCGGCGTCGGTGTTTAGTACTTCAACCGTCTGGCCGGACATGGTGGTCAGCACGTCGCCCGGACGATACGCGCGCCCGCCCGGCATGTTTTCACAACCTGCCAGCACGCCAATCACGTTCAGCGGCAGTTGCAGTTCGGCCACCATGCGCATCACGCCGTACACCGCCGCCGCGCCGCACATGTCGTACTTCATCTCGTCCATGCCTTCGGCAGGTTTGATGGAGATACCGCCGGAGTCGAAGGTCAGGCCTTTACCGACCAGCACAATCGGACGCGCGTCTTCCGATGGGTTGCCTTTGTACTCAATCACCGACATCAGCGACTCGTTCTGCGAGCCCTGGCCGACAGCCAGGTACGAGTGCATGCCCAGTTCGCGCATCTGCTGTTCGCCAATCACGCGGGTCAGGACGTTTTTGCTGTAGGTGTCCGCCAGCTGGCGCGCCTGCGAAGCGAGGTACGCAGCATTACAGATATTCGGCGGCATATTGCCGAGATCTTTGGCCGCTTTAATCCCCGCAGAGATTGCCAGACCGTGCTGGATAGCGCGTTCGCCGCTGGTTAACTCGCGACGAGTCGGCACGTTGAAGACCATTTTACGCAGCGGACGACGCGGTTCGATTTTGTTGGTTTTCAGTTGATCGAAGCTGTACAGGGTCTCTTTCGCTGTCTCTACGGCCTGGCGCACTTTCCAGTAGGTGTTGCGCCCTTTGACATGCAGTTCGGTCAGGAAGCAGACGGCTTCCATCGAGCCCGTATCATTCAGGGTGTTTATCGTTTTCTGAATGACCTGCTTGTACTGGCGCTCATCCAGTTCACGCTCTTTACCGCAGCCAATCAGCAAAATACGCTCGGAGAGGACATTCGGTACGTGGTGAAGCAGCAGGGTTTGTCCTGGCTTACCTTCCAGCTCTCCACGACGGAGCAGCGCGCTGATGTAGCCATCGCTGATCTTATCGAGTTGCTCGGCGATCGGGGAGAGTCGGCGCGGTTCAAAGACACCCACAACGATGCAGGCACTACGCTGTTTCTCCGGGCTACCGCTTTTTACACTGAACTCCATGCACTACGCTCCTGAATCTTAAAGACAACGGCGGCGGCTACGGATAGAATTGCAAGCTTACGTAACTCATGTCCGCTGTTGCGATGACTTCGTGTTAATCTTAATGGTACTTCGGTTTCGGCACGTCAGAATCAGCTCTTACGCACCCATCCGCTGAGTATATTAATCTTAGCGATGATTTCGACGACTCAAGAGAATAAATGACGTTTAAGCCATGAAACAAGCGATTTTCCAGGAAAAAGACTGGTTTTTACGGGCGTATTTAAAGTGATAATCATAAGATATCTGGTGCGGGAGACGCTAAAAAGCCAGCTTGCGATCCTATTCATCCTGCTTCTGATTTTCTTCTGTCAGAAACTGGTGAGGATTTTAGGCGCAGCCGCTGATGGCGAAATCCCAACAAACCTCGTGCTCTCGCTGCTGGGGCTGGGCGTGCCGGAGATGGCGCAGCTTATCCTGCCGTTGAGTCTGTTCCTTGGCCTGCTAATGACGCTGGGCAAACTCTATACCGAAAGTGAAATCACGGTGATGCACGCCTGCGGTCTGAGCCGTGCGGTGCTGATCAAAGCCGCCATGGTGCTGGCGCTGTTTACCGGCATTATCGCTGCGGTTAACGTCATGTGGGCTGGCCCCTGGTCATCCCGTCATCAGGATCAAGTGCTGGCGGATGCCAAAGCGAACCCCGGTATGGCGGCGCTGGCGCAGGGGCAGTTCCAGCAGGCGACAGACGGCAGCTCGGTGCTGTTTATTGAAGGCGTCGAAGGCAGCCGCTTTCATAACGTATTCCTTGCGCAGATCCGCCCCAAAGGCAATGCGCGCCCGTCAGTCGTGGTGGCGGATTCCGGCCAGCTTTCCCAGCATAAAGACGGTTCCCAGGTGGTGACGCTCAACACCGGCACACGCTTTGAGGGCACCGCTATGCTGCGCGACTTCCGCATCACTGATTTCCAGAACTACCAGGCGATCATCGGCCATCAGACCGTCGCACTCGATCCGAGCGATACCGAACAGATGGACATGCGTACGTTGTTCAAGACGGACAACCCGCGTGCCAGCGCGGAGCTGCACTGGCGCTTAACGCTGGTCTTTACCGTGGTGATGATGGCGCTGATGGTCGTGCCGCTGAGCGTGGTTAACCCGCGTCAGGGACGCGTGTTATCGATGCTGCCCGCTATGCTGCTGTATCTCGTGTTCTTCCTGTTGCAGACCACGCTTCGCTCAAACGGCGCGAAGGGTAAGCTGGATCCGATGATCTGGATGTGGGCGGTTAACCTGGCCTACCTGGCGCTGGCTGTGGCGCTGAACCTGTGGGATACGGTGCCGATGCGCCGGGTTCGCGCCCGTTTTACGCGTAAAGGAGCGGTATAATGCAGGCTTTTGGCGTACTTGACCGCTATATCGGGAAAACCATCTTTTCCACCATCATGATGACGCTGTTCATGCTGGTGTCGCTCTCCGGCATTATCAAATTTGTCGATCAGTTGAAAAAAGCCGGCCAAGGGAGTTACGACGCGCTGGGTGCCGGGATGTACACCATTCTCAGCGTGCCGAAAGATATCCAGATCTTCTTCCCGATGGCCGCGCTGCTTGGTGCGTTACTCGGTCTGGGCATGCTGGCGCAGCGCAGCGAGCTGGTGGTGATGCAGGCTTCCGGCTACACCCGCATGCAGGTAGCGCTGTCGGTGATGAAAACCGCTATTCCGCTGGTTTTGCTGACCATGGCGATTGGCGAATGGGTTGCGCCGCAGGGCGAGCAGATGGCGCGTAACCAGCGTGCGCAGTCGATGTACGGCGGTTCGCTGCTCTCCACGCAGGCCGGGCTGTGGGCGAAAGACGGCAACAACTTTATCTACATCGAACGTGTGAAAGGTGATGATGAGCTTGGCGGCGTCAGTATTTATGCCTTCAACGAT
This sequence comes from Kosakonia sacchari, assembly GCA_900109485.1. Classification (GTDB taxonomy): domain Bacteria; phylum Pseudomonadota; class Gammaproteobacteria; order Enterobacterales; family Enterobacteriaceae; genus Kosakonia; species Kosakonia sacchari_B. The sequence goes on from FOAY01000002.1 coordinate 135,735, forward strand.
CAGCGTCGTTTGCAATCGGTGCGCTATGCCGCGTCGGCTAAATTCGATGCGGAGAACAAAATCTGGCGGCTGTCGCAGGTGGATGAATCGAACCTGACCGATCCGAAACAAGTGACCGGCTCGCAGACCGTCAGCGGTATCTGGAAAACCAACCTCACACCGGACAAACTCGGCGTAGTGGCGCTCGATCCTGATGCGCTCTCGATCAGCGGTCTGCACAACTATGTGAAGTACCTGAAGTCGAGCGGCCAGGATTCCGGCCGTTATCAGCTCAATATGTGGAGCAAAGTCTTCCAGCCGCTGTCGGTGGCGGTCATGATGCTGATGGCGCTGTCGTTTATCTTTGGCCCGTTGCGTAGCGTGGCGATGGGCGTGCGCGTAGTGACCGGCATCAGCTTCGGCTTTGTTTTCTACGTGCTGGATCAGATTTTTGGCCCGCTGACGCTGGTGTATGGCATCCCGCCAGTAGTCGGCGCGCTGCTGCCGAGCGCCTCGTTCTTCCTGATTAGCTTGTGGCTGATGATGCGCAAAAGCTAATACAGCAATAATGTTCTGTATTGCATAGAGAGAGGCTGCGGCCTCTCTTTTTTTTTCGCCAAAGGAGCAGACATGTTGCAGTGGCTTATCCGTATCCGGGTCGCCCCACGCCGTAACGGCTTTCAGTAAATTCTGTTCTTTGCCACGTCCGGTGTGCTTCGGGCTATGATTGAGTAACGATTCACAACATTTAGGGAAATTATGTCCAGGTTCTTTTTCAATGACCGCAAACAACTGGTCAATGACGCCATTGAAGGCTTAGTGATCTCCGCGCCGCACGGCAACCTTGTCCGACTCGATATTGATCCCTCCATTCGCATTGTGGCCCGCGCGGACTGGGATAAAAGCCGCGTAGCGGTGATTTCCGGCGGGGGTTCCGGCCATGAACCGGCGCATGCTGGCTTTGTCGGCAAAGGCATGCTGACCGCCGCCGTCTGCGGCGATGTGTTTGCTTCGCCCAGCGTCGATGCGGTGCTGAACGCCATTGTGGCGGTGACCGGCGATCGCGGCTGCCTGTTGATTGTTAAAAACTACACCGGCGATCGCCTTAACTTCGGTCTTGCGGCGGAAAAAGCCAAGCGCTACGGCCTGAAAGTCGAGATGGTGATCGTCGCCGACGACATCGCCCTGCCGGATAACAAACAGCCGCGCGGCATTGCCGGAACGGCGCTGGTGCATAAGATTGCCGGCCATGCCGCCGATCAGGGTAAATCGCTGAGTGAAGTGCGCGACATCGCGCAAAAGGCCTGCAATAACGTCTACAGCCTGGGGCTGGCGATGGAGACCTGCAACCTGCCGGGCAGCGAAGAGGAAGGGCGTATTCAGCGCGGCAAGGTCGAGCTGGGGCTGGGGATTCACGGCGAGCCGGGCGCCTCGATTGTCGATACGCAGAACAGCAAGTCGCTTATCGATACGCTGGTGAAACCGCTGAAAGCCTCGGTGGGCGACGATCGCGTCGCCGTGCTGATCAACAACCTTGGCGGCGTGTCGTCGCTTGAGATGGCGCTGCTGACCAAAGAGCTGGCGCATTCGGCGTTGAAAGATCAAATTGCGTATTTGATTGGCCCTGCGCCGCTGGTCAGTTCGCTGGACATGAAAGGTTTTTCCCTGTCGTTGCTGCGCCTGAATGACGCGTTCGAGCAGGCGATTTGCGCGAATGCGCAAACCGTTGGCTGGCAAAAACCGGTGGCGTTCGCGCCGATGAAAACCCAGCAGCACAATGCGGTGTATGACGGGCTGGAGATTGAACCTTCAGACAATCCACAGGTAAAAGCGCTGGTCGGAACGGCGGTGCAGACGCTGATTGGTCTGGAAAATCGCCTGAACGCGCTGGATGCGAAAGTGGGCGATGGCGATACCGGTTCGACCTTCGCCGAAGGCGCGCGTGAGATTGGCCGACTGCTGGAAGAAGACGCGCTGCCGCTGAATAACACCGCGCAGTTGCTGCAACTGATTGGCGAACGGCTGGCAACGGTAATGGGCGGCTCCAGCGGCGTACTGATGTCGATCTTCTTCACTGCGGCAGGCCAGGCGATACACAGCGGTACAGCGCTGCCAGAGGCGTTATTGCTGGGGCTAAAACAGATGAAGCACTACGGCGGGGCGGATCTGGGCGATCGGACGCTGATCGATGCGCTGCAACCGGCGCTGGAGGCGTTGCGTGACAACGGGCTGGATGCCGCCGTCTCTGCGGCGAAAAGTGGGGCTGCCAGTACGGCAACCATGCAAAAAGCAGGTGCCGGGCGCTCGTCGTACGTTAACAGTGAAAACCTTGATGGTGTGAGCGATCCCGGCGCGGTGGCGATTGCCGAAGTGTTTGCCGCTATCGCGAAATAGAGCGAAACCGCCATCCGGCACAATTGCCCGGTGGCGCTGGCGCTTACCGGGCCTGGGCACCACATGCCAGAGTAACCCGCCTGTAGGCCGGATACGGTGCCGCCGCCATCCGGCAAAATTGCCCGGTGGCGCTGGCGCTTACCGTGCCTGGGCACCACATGCCAGAGCAAGCAACCTGTAGGTCGGATACGGTACAGCCGCCATCCGGCGCAATTGCCCGGTGGCGCTGGCGCTTACCGGGCCTGGGCACCACATGCCAGAGCAACCAACCAGTAGGCCGCATACGGTGCCGCCGCCATCCGGCAAAATTGCCCGGTGGCGCTGGCGCTTACCGTGCCTGGGCACCACATGCCAGAGCAAGCAACCTGTAGGTCGGATACGGTACAGCCGCCATCCGGCGCAATTGCCCGGTGGGCTGGCGCTTACCGGGCCTGGGCACCACATGCCAGAGCAACCAACCAGTAGGCCGGATAAGGCGCAGCCGCCATCCGGCATTTATTTCACTGTTGTGGAATGGTTTCGTTGATCGGCGTTCTGTGGTTTCTGAAATCTCGCCTCTAGTGAACGTAAAAAGGGGGACCACAGGTCCCCCTTATCACTCCCCTACGCGATCCATTTGCGGGGCGGGCAAAGCTACGCTTCCACTCCGTTCTGGAAATCCGCTTTTAACACCACGCGGTAGCGGGCTTTCCCGTCGCGCACGTGCTGCAAGGCTTCATTGATTCGCGACATCGGGAACATCTCTGTGGTTGGCGCGACTTTGGCGCGTCCGGCAAACTTCATCAGCTTGCGCAGCTCAAACGGCGTGCCGGTTGCCGAACCCGATACGCTGCGGTCACCGGCGATCAGGGTAAATGCCGGGACTTCCAGCGGCTTCAGCACGGCACCCACCGTGTGGAAATGGCCGCCGTGGGTCAGCGCTTCAAAATAAGGCTGCCAGTTAAGATCGACGTTAACGGTGTTGATGATCAGATCGTACTGACCGGCCAGCGCTTTCAATGCCTCCGGATCGCGGCTGTTCACCACATAGTCGGCACCCATAATCCGCACTTCCGCTTCTTTCGCCGGATTTGAACTGAACGCCGTCACTTCACAGCCCATGGCATGCAGCAGCTTGATGGCGATATGCCCGAGGCCGCCAATACCAATTACGCCGACGCGGCTGGTCGCGGTGATATTGTGCATCAGCAGCGGTTTAAACACGGTAATGCCCCCGCACAGCAGCGGCCCGGCGGTTTCGATATCGATGCTATCCGGTAGCGGAATCACCCACTGCCAGTCGGCGCGGATCTTATCGGCAAAACCGCCGCGATTCAGAATGGTCGGCACCGCGCCTTCCAGGCAGTTGATATGGTTGCCGTCGATACAGGCATCGCAGTGCCCGCAGCTGCGCGCCGTCCAGCCGATGCCTACGCGCTGGCCCACTTTTAACCCTTTGTTTTGCGCGGCGCTACCCAGCTCCACCACGCGGCCAATCACTTCATGCCCGGCAACCAGCGGGTACTGGGAGAAGCCCCATTCGTTGTCGATCATCGACAAATCTGAATGGCAGATACCGCAATAATCCACCTGTACTTCCACATCTTCTGCCGCCAGCGGGCCGGCATCGTATTCCTGTAATTCAAGCGCGGCGCCGGCCTGCGGCGCGACGTAATTTTTGATGATGCTCATTACGGATTCCTTAGGTTTTGAGGGGGACGCATGAAGTGTAGGGCATCTGGCGCTTACCCGGCAGAATGTCGCGCGTCTGACCGCCCGTTTCGCCAAAGCCATGCCTTCCGTCCTGGGCCATTTCCCCTGCTTTAACCCGTCATCCAGCCAATATTTTCAGACTTTCCCGGCCTGTAGTGTGGGTCCTGCGAATTCGCAACACGATGTTTCTGTACAACTCACAGGAGTACGCATTATGGATTCACAATTCATTGGATCGGTCATTAATGCACTACCGCTGGAACATATGATCGGCGGCCCGTTGCAGGCGATGATCAAGGCACAGGTACAGGCAAGTAAGGCCTACGCCGACTTCCTGCTCTCTGTCTGTATTAAGGATGGTAAAGCGGAGTCGGTGCAGTTCGATTACGACGAAACCGTGGTTGACGACAAAGGCGTGATTCAGGGCGTGGTGAAAAAAACCATGCGCATCCCGCTGCTGGCGGCCATCTCTCACCCGAACATCAGCATCGAAGAAGGGACCATCGACTTCGAACTGGAAGTCTCGCAGAGCGAAGCCAGCAGCAGCCAGACCGAAGCGGAAGTCTCGCTGGAAGCCTCCGTCGGCTGGGGACCGTTCAGCGTCAAAATCAGCGGACGTGTTTCGCATAAAGATCAGCAAACCCGCTCCACCGATACCCGCGCGAAATACAGCATCCACACCCAGGTCAAACGTCAGCCGCCGCCGGAAGCGCTGATGCGCGTGATTGATTTCCTGACGGATGCCGCAACACGCCCGGCTGTTCTGCCGTCTGAGGCGCAAAAGCTGGAATCGAAACAGCTTGATGCCTATCCCGAAACGTCTACTGGCGCTGAAAAAGCCCCGGCTGACGCAACGCGTTAATTCTGATGTTCACGCTGAGGCTGCGTTGCAGCCTCATTTTTCACGGAGCGCACTATGTCAATGAAAGACTGGCTTCGCGGCAACCGGAATACGCAAGAGAAGGCGAGCGAGCAGCCTACGGCTCCGCCGGACGAGCGCGCCGGAATGTCGCCCGACGATCCGCCGACAGAAGAGAGCAGCGGGTTGCCGCCTGCGGATCCGCCCTCTTCGGATCTCCCGCCCGATCCGCCGCCGCCGGAAAGCCCGCCACCCGGCGGCCCGGTTGGGGCACCTCTCTCGCTGGCGGATATCACGCGCGGGATGCAGCACGCCGCTTCGGCGGCAAACCAGCTTATCGCGCATCAATACATGCAGGCGCTGGACCCCTTTTTTGAGCACAGCGATGACGGAAGGCTGGTGCCAAAAGTCGTCGAAATGGCGCTGGATGATCAACATCACTTTGCCTTGCCGCTGGTGGCGCTCTCCACGCCGCGCGGACTGATGCTGGAAAAAATGAAGGTCTTTTTGACGGTGCGGACTGATGCCGTTGAGCAGCAGAGCGCGGTTTCCGGCACGCCAGATGACACGGTTGGCCGTTTCCTCGTCAGCATGTCGCCGCCGAGCCGCGAAGGCAGCGGTCGCGACAGCGGGCATGTGGACATTGAAATGCAGTTCACCGTGCTGGAACCACCGGAAAGCGTGATGCGACTGATTGAAGAGTACACCCGACAAGTTCTTCCCCAATCTAACGTGAGGAGTGATGACAATGGCTAATCAACCAGCAAACACCGGCGCGGCCGGGTTGACGTTAATTAAGTCTTTTGAAGGGCTAAGCCTGGAGAAGTACCGCGATGCGGTCGGTAAATGGACCATCGGCTACGGCCATTTGATTTTGCCCCATGAAAATTTCCCGCAAGCGTTAAGCAAGGTGGAAGCGGAAGATTTGTTGCGGGCGGATCTGGGGATGACCGAGCGCGGGGTTCATCGCCTCGTGACGGTCGATCTCAATCAGAACCAGTTCGATGCGCTGGTGGCGTTCGCCTTTAACGTCGGGCTGGGCAATTTGCAGAACTCGACGCTGCTGCGCCTGCTTAATCAGGGGCAATATCAGGAGGCGGCGGACCAGCTTCCGCGCTGGAATAAAGCCGGCGGCAAAATTCTCGCCGGCTTGACCCGTCGCCGCGACGCGGAACGTGCGCTGTTTATGGCCCCCGTAAACTGAACTGACTGGAGGGATTCCCATGAAATACACACTGTCGATACTGTTTCTGGCTGTATTAACCGCTGTACCGGCGTATGCCGACTTACCGCAATGCAGCGCGGTGGTACAGGCGGCCAACCAGCAACTGGCGAAACAGAACAACAAGACCGTGCAGGATGAGAAGAAACTGACGGCTCTGCTCAAAACGCTCAATCGTGATGATGTGCTGCCCGCTGAGTACGTGACCCGCGAACAGGCGATCAAATTGGGCTGGAGCGGGAAGGCGGAAGATTCGCTGTGGAGCATCTGGGCGCTGAACAAGAAGGTGTTGGGCGGCGACCCCTGGACCGGTAAGCCTGCGCCGGGGAAAGGAAAATGGTACAGCGCCGATGTCGATAGCGTACGCGGTCTGCGCAGTAACAAACATCTGATCTACAGCCCGGAAAGCACGACGCGTTATCTCACTACAGATAATGACGCGACAACCGTCACGCTTCCTCCTTGCCTGTAGTCAGTCTTGCGGCCTCATCCCATTCGTTGAGGCCGCCTGTTGAGGAGGATATTGCCATGGTTGACGGTATTCAGATGTTAAGTCAGGGGCTGGCCGCGCTGGCCGGGTTATTTGGCGGGTTGAGCGTTTCGTTTTTCTGGCAACCAAAAAAATTGCATCAGCACGGTCGGCTGGCGGCAGGGGTGATTATCGGCGCCATTAGCGTCAGCACGACCTTCACGCTGGGCGGTTTTATTGCGCGCTGGCTGGGCATGAACTTCAAAGATAGCGATATCGCGATGGGTATTGGCTATTTTGTCGGCGCGATCAGCGTCGGGATGATTGCCTGGCTGGCCAACTTTTTTAACCGTCGGGAAGGGCACGATATTTTACAGGTTGCCGGCGAGCTAAAACGCGTCGCCCGTGGTGTAAAAGTCTCGCCATCGCGCCGCCGCGCGCCACGACGCCCTAAATCGGGAGATCCATCATGACGTTGAAACTCATTTTCTGGGCGGCCACGCTGGTGGATGGGGCGATTGCGGTGATTATTTTTGTCAGCGCCCTCAGCTCCCGCATGCCCAATATCCCCGTCTGGTATCGCATTGGGTTATTAATTACCGCGTTAGGATTTATCGTGCAGGGGTTTCTCAATCTTCCCTATTTGCTGTTCAATGTCATGTTAATGGCGCAAGAACTGCCGTTCTGGATATTAAAAGATGTCGGTGTCGGCGTGATTGCTATTTATTATTTCTGCCACACGATGCGTAAAGATGAGAAGCCGAAAAAAAACACCGGTACGTAAAAAAACGTCAGTGGTTAAAAAAACGACATCTTCCAGAGCGCCCCGCAAGACAACACCCGCCAAATAAAAGTCACAGCGTATCTGCGCTGCTGTAAATGCTGATGTTAAATATCTCTGGCAGGAGCATTATGCACGGGCATAGTGCTCCTGTATTTGCTCAGGGAGAAATGTAGCAACAATTAAATGTTAATAAAAATTCAGGCTGGACTATTCGTCTGAATACATCATCGCGGCTTGCGTGCGGTTATTCACATTCAGACGGCGGAAAATAGATTCCAGATGCGCTTTCACCGTACCGGCGCTGATATTTAACTGGCGGCTGATTTGCTTGTTGGATTCCCCGGCAGCCAGCAGCTTGAGGATTTCGCGCTGGCGCTCGCTGAGCCGTGCAATTGCGCCGTGTCCGCCATCCAGCAGCGTGATGCTTTCCTGCGGGAAACAGAGCATCCCCAGCGACGCGGTGCGTAGCGTCTGCGCGATGGTTTCCGGCGGTGAATCACGCCTGACAAACGCAATCGCATGGTGATGCAAAAACTGCCTGAGTAATGTCGGCTGGCATTTATTCATCAGCATCACCACCGGAATAGTGGGGTGGTGCAATGCCAGCGTATCGAGTATTTCAAGACTTTCTGTTTTATTTCCGTCACCATCCAGCAGAATTAACGATGCCGGAAATTCATTTAGTGTTTCATTAATTTCATTCTGATTATTCAGACCTCGAATTTTCACATTTGGGATAAAGTGCGAAAGTACTGATGCCATTCCTTCAATAAATATCGACTGCTTGTCAATCATGAGTACATGCATGCGTCATCTCCACGTAAGAGTGTTCTTCAATGAGCCTGGTAATCATCAGAGTATTAAATGAAATGAAAAAAATGAAACAGGCTAATTGTCATAGGTCTTTTAACCGACATGGCAAATTAGCGAAGATGAAATAGATAACCCGATTAATAAAATATCATATATTAAAAATGGCCGTTTCGCTATTTTATAAATAATTAGCAGGGTGAGGATGATAAATAACATGAGAGAGGACAGGGAATTTCGAAAGGCGGGTTAATGTAGCGGATAAAGCGCTGCGACAGGAAAAGGGAACGCCAACAGCTTGACGCAGCGCTGGTTTTTTCATCACTTAGCAACTGAACGCGAGATCGTGGCTTGCATAGCCGCGAACGGCAGGTATAATCCCACACGTTTCCGCATCCCCTTCAGTGCCGAAGTGGCGAAATCGGTAGACGCAGTTGATTCAAAATCAACCGTAGAAATACGTGCCGGTTCGAGTCCGGCCTTCGGCACCATCGGAACATCAATAGACGTCAACGGACGTCTTTTTTTGTGTCTGAAATCCAGTATCCGCAAGGCTTTCCTCACTTTTTCACTCAACCTAAGTCAACCTGATTCAATCTACATCAACTTACTGGTGCGGGTACAACTGCGGGTATATCCCGGTTCGATAATGTTTGTACCCACGCAGAACCCTTGAAAGGATACTCATCATTGCTCTGAGTGATGTGAAAGTTCGTTCGGCTAAGCCTGAAGCAAAAGCCTATAAACTGACTGACGGTGAAGGAATGGTTTTGCTGGTTCACCCTAACGGTTCCAAATATTGGCGACTGCGTTATCGCTTTGGTGGCAAAGAGAAGATGCTGGCGCTGGGGAAATACCCTGAAGTCTCTCTGGCGGATGCCCGGGCACGCCGGGATGAGGCTCGTAAGCTTTTAGCTAATGGTGTCGATCCCAGTGAAAACAAGAAAGCTGTTAAGGTAGAACAGGAACAAGAGGCGATAACGTTTGAAGTAGTCGCCAGAGACTGGCACGCCAGCAATCAGAAGTAGTCTACATCGCACAGTGCCCGTGTGTTGAAAAGCCTCGAAGATAATCTCTTCGCTACCATCGGTAAGCGAAACATTGCTGAATTGAAGACAAGGGATCTGCTTGTACCCATCAAAGCGGTCGAGTCATCCGGGCGGCTCGAAGTCGCCGCTCGATTGCAGCAGCGAACTACCGCGATTATGCGCTTTGCAGTGCAAAGCGGTTTAATCGATTACAACCCCGCTCAAGAGATTGCCGGTGCGGTGGCTACGGCGAAAAGACAGCATCGTGCTGCTCTGGAACTCAATCGTATACCTGAATTGCTTCACCGTATCGATCACTATTCTGGAAGACCGTTAACTCGACTGGCTGTCGAACTCACGTTATTGGTTTTCATCCGTTCAAGCGAGCTGCGTTTTGCCCGCTGGTCAGAAGTCGATTTTGAAACGGCCATGTGGACGATTCCAGGTGAGCGTGAACCGCTGGAAGGTGTTAAACATTCTCAGCGTGGTTCAAAGATGCGGACGCCACATCTTGTTCCCTTGTCGCGTTAGGCCTTAGCTATTTTGGAAAAGATCAAAAGCATGAGTGGGAATCGAGAGCTGATTTTTGTAGGTGATCATGATCCGCGTAAACCCATGAGCGAGAATACGGTGAACAAGGCTTTGCGAGTGATGGGTTATGACACGAAAACGGAAGTGTGTGGGCATGGTTTCAGGACGATGGCTTGCAGTTCTCTGATTGGATCAGGATTGTGGTCGAGGGATGCGGTAGAGCGGCAGATGAGTCATCAGGAGCGTAACTCTGTGCGTGCGGCATATATTCATAAGGTCGAGCACTTGGGGGAGCGCAGGTTGATGCTGCAGTGGTGGGCTGATTATCTGGATGCTAATCGGGAGAAGGTGGTGAGCCCATTTGATTTTGGGAAAACCAATAATAAAACGTGCTTATCATTCAAATTGTTGAATGGCGGTGATAGTGGGGAGCGGCGTTAAACGTCGCCTGTATTGAGCCAAAAGTGCAGATATTGGTAAAGATAACTATCATTGATGTCTTCATAGGGGCAATGCTCACACCATTAGCTCCTTGTGAATAAGTCACAGATTTGGTAGGGAGAGGCTGGGATAGTTATTCTGGCAGAACGAAATTCAATAAACTAAAAAATACACCAATGCTAAAAAAATGACGAAAAAGAGAATGTCTTACCAATTCGTCCAGACACGTTCCACTCCATGAACCATTTCCCCAGCCTAATTGAAATAATGTAGCCCATGAAATAAAAATAATACCTAATGCACTGGCACTATTTTTCCATGACAGATGGGATGCTATGTTTAATGCTCCTGTATAAAAAACAATGCCTGCTATTAAAATAATGATGATAAAAATATAGATTGTTGTCTAGAGTAACAAAGCTCGTAATTCTTTTAGCCTCTGATGATGAGAGTGAATATGATTTATTGGATCAAGGCTGTAATTTCCTTGCTCGAGCTTTCGTTGATACTCCTCTTTCTCAAGTTCAAATGCCATTGAATTTTCGGCTGCGATTGATACGAATTGTTCGGTGCTGGTGATTAAATACCACATACCTTTATAGACACTCTGCTTTTTGGGAATGTTGTTATCAGACGTCATTTTCTCTCTTTACTTATGCCGGAGCCCCCGACGGTACCTTACCGTCTAAGGGGCCTGATTATGAGTCCTAAGATTATTATTATGCAGATAAATTAGTTTTTATCCTAAAATCCGCTATTAGTCCAGAAATTGAACGACTTAACTCAATTTCATCATGAGGAATAATGGCATATTGCCACAATTTCCCTTTAAGTTGATCTGAATTTTGATTGGCAAATTCACACCACCTGATAGCTGCTCGCGTTTTGGCCTGAACTTCCGGTGTGTCAATTTCTGTCGCTTTTTTAGGCTCTATTAGGCAATACCCATTATCCATTTCGACAACAAAATCAGGTTCATAGTTCTTACCATTAGCATATTCGATACGGAACTGACCTGGACGAGGTTTCATCCAACGAATTACTGAAGGATCATTCTCCAGTATTTGTGCAAGACGAAGCTCCCCATCTACAGAGTCAAATTTCTGGTAAGGATAACAGCATTTAGTAAAACCAGTGAAAATCATCTGGCGGACTTTATTTTTTTCTCCACCCGGAATAGCGATACGGAAGTCTCTTGGTTTTTCGTTTCCGGCAAAATTGAATGTTGCCGGGTGTATCACGTCAAAACCCTGAGTTATACGCCCGGTATAGCCAGTTGGTGTTGTCCACATATTTTGTTTGATTTGCACCCATATAAATTCTGCCAACTGCCGACCTGCATTTTTCAGAACGGATTCTGCATCTTCCTGCGACTGATAACTGCACAAATGGTTCACCATCTGTCCGGCCAGTTTGTAGAGCATGTCGGCATGTTCGTCGTAATCAATTTCATCGTGGTCGAGCAGATAACGAATGAGATAGTTTTCTAGCCGTTCCTCCGCTTCTCCACCTTCCTGCCAACTGATTGTCCGCTGTTCGTTATTCTCCAGATGCGTGAGTAAGAGCTCTTTACTACCGGGTTTGAGCGCAATGCGATCCAACCCGGAAAGGTTGAAATCATTAAACCCGTAATTGACTTCGCGTTCTGGTAAAACCACGATTCGGGGAATATCAATGGTATATTCCATCAATTTTTCGGTAATCGTCCCGACCAACTCCTGAACTTCCATATCTTCCATTGACAGGAAACTCGGCTGTTCAACTTGCTCTTCAATAATTTCTGTCAGATCGATTTGGTCCGAAGATGATGAGATTTGATGTTGAGCAACTTCCCATTCACGTAAGGCTTGTTGTACCCGTCGTGTAACGTTTGCTTTCACCTCTGGCGTGCTAAGTTGCTGACTGCTGGTTAACCGTTTAGCTTCTTCTGACACCACTTTAAACGTGAGTTCTGCGACTTTACGTTCTGTTTCCGTAGTGAGCACTGGTTTTGATATGGAATTCGTCTGGTATATTGCTTGAGGCTCACAAGCCTGCAAACTACTATTATCAATGAATTGATTTCCCAATAGAAATTCAGCCATTGATGGTACGACAATTTGCTGAGGTTTTATTTCTGGAATACCGTTTTCATCATCATCCAGCCCTATATACAGAACTTTCTTGATAATCGAGTCATCATTATTGGCACGATCGATAATTTCCTGAAAACGGTCATGGGCAATAATCGTTAGGCGATCGACAGCTTCGACGCCTGTTCTTTTGCCGTACGGTAGACGTAGTCCTCGGCCAATGGTCTGCTCAGTCAGGATTTCAGAAGCAGAAGCACGCAATGGAACGATAGTGTACAAATTGGTAACATCCCATCCCTCTTTTAATTTATTGACATGAATGACGATTTCTGTGTCTTTGTCATGCTCAACGGCTAAAAGCCGCTGCATAGTTTCTTCTGATTCTTCACCCGTTTGGTTCGAGTGAACGGTGATTACTTTGCCTTTGTAAGCGCCATTGAAGAAATCGTCGTGTTCAATACGTACTTTTAGCCTGTCTGCATGATCGGTATCCTGCGCAACAACTAACATAAAAGGTTTAACCAGTTTGTTGCCAGTATTATTGGCGAAGCTGGTTAGTTCCGTTTTTACGTATTCATGATGGTGGATTCCGTCTTCCAGCTTTATTTTTTCCAACTGCTCTTCAGAGTAGTTGGCGGCACGGAAGTCTTTACGCGTGGCAACAGCTGGAATTTTGACGTATCCGTCTTTTAATGCACGTGAAAGGGGATAGTGATAAATAATATTTTTAAAATCACGTGGGTTTGCACCTACGGTTTTCGGCGTGGCAGTTAATTCAATCCCCAATACTGGATTCAGATCGTTAAGTGCCTGCGCACCCGCGCTGGCATAGTAACGATGGGCTTCATCCATCAAAATAACTAAATCGGGCAGGTTTGCAAGATAGCTAAAATAAGATTCTCCGACGTATTCCTGAATACGTCGAATTTTAGCGACCTTGGATTTAGCAGAGCCTTTGGCATTTTCCAGTGCATTGATTTTGGAAATATTGAAGATATTAATGTGCGGAGCAGTTTCGCTTCCAAAAAGATCACCTGTTCTGCTTTCGGCAATTGCATAATCCAGACGAACGCCTCGCCCTTCCTGATAATCGTCACCAGTAATTAATACTGGTGGCGTTTGCGCCAGTTCTGGAATACCCTGAAAAACATATTTTGGTGAACCAGGTAAAAAATCCATCTTAAGTTTTTCATAGATGGTTAAGTTCGGAGCTAGTACGAAAAAATGACGACTGCGTCCGGTTAAGTATAACCAAGCAATCATCGCCCCCATTAGACGTGTTTTACCTACACCGGTAGCAAGCGCAAAGCAAAGCGAAGGAAAGGCTCGTTCAAACTCTTTTACAGTAGGATATTGCTGATGCAGCACCGCCAACCAGCGATTAATATCGGGATCTTTACTGAGATCGAGTTGTTCCAGCACATCGCATAAGATGCGCAAGGATTCATCCTGTGGATCGCGCAGTGACAGCCGGGCGCTAATTCGATTGGCAATTTTTATGGCGTTGCTTTGGCTCATAATTGTTCTTCGCCTTCAGTATCGTCGTCGTAGTCAATATCGTCAGGTTGTTCTGAATCAGAGAGTACATTTAGAGTAAAGCTATAGTCATCCTGATCCCATTCACATTTATTCAGAATTGCACGAGGAATTTTTACCAATGTTAGGTTAGGAAATTCAGCCCCTTCAGTCATAAAGGCTTTGCAGCAGATCAACAATGTGCGTTCAGTTCCGACCTCTTCACTTATAACTTTGAGTTGTTCATAAGCCAAAGAACCGGTAGTAACGTAGATGTAGTCAGTTTCAGTGCTGTAACCATGGTTCCAGTATTGAGTCTGACTAGGTGCATAGGTGAAACTCATATGTTTACACATGGCTTCGGCCAGCATCTCAGCATTATATTCTTTGTTGATTATCCAATTACCCCAATTATCTCTTTTCAATAGGGAAGGAGCTAAGTGGAAATGACGGAATCCCCCGCCATGAGGTTCAATTGCAGCCGCTTTATGCCCTTTTATAACTGCTTGCAAACGAGGGATTATAACTGAGTCGACAGTTTCCTTTTTTAACTCAATTAAAATGAATTTTCTATTTGTACCTTTGTTTTTATTTAATTGTAAAACAGCATGACCGGTGGTGCCACTTCCCGCGAACGAATCTAAAATAATGTCATTATCATCTGTGAATGCTTCTATTAAATAAGAAACCAAGTTCACAGGTTTAGGATAGGTGAACTTGACTCCAAGTTTAGAAAGCATAAGTCTCATTTGATTTGTCGTTCCAAATCCTCTTAGAACAGATACGAAATGACCCTTTCGCTGTTCACGGCGTTTAACTGCTTCGATTGCACCAGTTCTTGTGATTTCAAAAATAGTTTCTTGTTTTTTGGAATCTAAAACAGCCTCGAAATTGTTATTAATAAATGACTCTAATATGGATTTCGAGCTCCAGCCAGTTGTGGCGGTGACAGAATTCTTGAGTTTTCCATTCTCAATAAATAGATCAGAGTCATAAGACGGATATTGGACGTCTGACCTGGATATATGTCCATTCTGGAAAGAACAAGGGAATCCTGCAGGCAACAAAACTGATTTTGGCGGGTTTTTAGGCCCATTTTTTACAATGGTGTTCCTTATTTCCGCATTAAATAATTTGCTGGATTCTGGCAGGTTGGGGTCAAACACTGCAGGATCATCTATTCTCCCAGTCTTCGAGTAAACTAAAATATACTCATGATAGTTTATTATTTTTGCTTGGTTATCGGTATTTCCCTCGTAGTTCCAAACAAGGTTTGCAATGAATTTGTCCCTACCAAAAACGTCATCGCATAAAACTTTTAAATAATGAAGTTCGTCATCATTAATACTAATGAGCAAGACTCCATTGTCTGAGCTCATGAGTCTCCAAATTATTTCTAATCTGTCTCTCATCATGCTAAGCCACATTGAATGCTCAAGCCCATCATCATAGCTTTCAAATGCAGTACCAGTATTATACGGAGGATCAATATACACGCATTTGATCTTTCCGGAGTAGTCATGCTCCAATGCTTTCAAGGCTAACAGATTATCACCATGAATCAGCAAGTTCTCATTATCCACCTCACCATAAGATAACGATTTATCTTCAAGCAAAATACGCGGTTCCAGACGAGGGCGCTTATGTTTACCAATCCAGTTAAGTTCTAATTTTTGCTTATTAGTTGACATAATCTATTTTTATCCAATACGTGCTCGCGCGCGTTCCTGTTCACGGATCTGCGCCTGAATTTGTGTATAAAGCTGCGCCTGTGCATTATCGCGATCGGTCGCGGTCACTACCAGTGCGTAAGGCTCCTGCTCGCTGCTGAATGCTTCACCCCAATCCCTGTCCTGACGGGTAACAACGATAAACCATTTTTCATCCGGGTTACGTTGGCGGAAAGTCCATACCGACGACTGTACTGTACCGCGTTCCCGCTGCTGTGCTGATACAACACGGTTCGTTTGGGCGTCATCGGAGCGGGTTTCCGTTTCACTCTGTGTTTGGTGATTAAAACTGGCCTGAACTTCATCCAGCGAGCGGCCTTTAACCAGCCGGAAACTAATCCGCGTGGCGGTATAATCCATCCGGGTTGTACGCACAGCAGGTGAGTAAGCCAGCGTGACGCGAATTTCACGGGTTGATCGCTGCGATCTTAAAAAAGAAGCCGGGAAGGGTAGTTCAAAAAACTGATGGGCGTTATTTTCTATCTGCTCTTCACATCGCATGACTACAACATATTCTGAAGAGCGGTATAACGCATCCTCATCAATAATGCCGTAGCCCGTCACGTCGCGCTCAATCTCCCGGTTTCTCGTTGCAGGCGTATTTTTATAGCTTTCTCTCATGGCCTGCGGGAAGGTTTGCGTCATCTCCTGAAAAACAGATGCATGATTGACCAGCATCGCCCGCAGCATACTGGCAGACATTTCCGGGTATTCGTTTAACAGACGACCCGCCAGATGTGTGATATACGGCGCAGCAAAGCTAGTGCCGCTGAGTTCTTTGAGCAGCGTATTGCCCTGAAACTGATGATGGCAGCTTAATACGCCCAAACCACGCATATGTGCCTGCCATTGCCCTTGCCGAACGTTGGAAGCGACATTGCCGCCGTGCGCTACAATGTCAGGTTTAAATGCGCCTTTTACCGACGGGCCATGTCGGGTAAAAGGCGACGGTTGGTTTTCCGCTGCTGGGCTGAGATGCTGAATATCATCGGGCCTGCGTTGGGCATCGGAAGTCGCATTGTGTCTGGCGACGCTGCCCACTGTCAGTACATTTAGCGCAGGAGCTGGATCGATAATAACGCTGGCTTCATGTAGCAAGTAATCAGGATACTCATCCCGCCAGCTGTTTTGCGGCACCGGGGGATCGTCACTGCCTGCGAAATTCCCCGCGGAAACGACAAACAGCACATTATATTGCCGCGCCAGCGTATCTAACAAATACGCCATACCGCGAATATGTTTTCCGTCATAGGGAGCATTAACATTTCCCAGAGAAAGGTTGAAAATACGACAACCGAGATTGGTAAAATACGTGACGGCGGTTGTTAGTGTGCTTTCTATCGTTTCGGCATTGAATTCAGCCCGATCGTTCAGTACTTTCCCATTATACAGCCATAGCTGCGGCTGCCAGAAATTACTATGGTTGCAGGCTTCAACATCGCCATACAGTGCAATACTCGCTACGGCGGTGCCATGCCCCTCTTGATCAAACTCGTCCTGACCGGGAATAAAGCTGGCACTTTCAGCAATGGCGGAACTTAATAACGGATGGTTGGTATTGATGCCGCTGTCCAGAATACAGATTCTGGCCGCATTTTCCGTAGGTGAAATCAGCCGAGCCGGAAGTGTATTGATATCCCGGTTAATCTGCTGATAGCTAATGCCGCTGGACGGCGGCAGATCAATCAGCCGGATGTCCCGATGAGCTAACAGCTGTTCTGCTTGCGCGCGAGAAACCTCTACCCGGTACATCAAGAGGCTGTCAAGATTGACTTTATCCTGTCGGAATATCCCCTGCTCCTGCAACCAGCGCTCAAAACGGGTATACAGATCGATACGTTTGGGATGATGTGCAACCTCGATTGGCCAGAGCTCCACATCCAGTTTAAAGCGCTCTGCTACAGGGAAACCATAACGCCGAAGCGCCCAGCTTTTGCGATCTTCCGCCGACCAGCCTTCAATACCGTCAAGCGCCTCCAGGATCTGTTTGTAGGTAAGCTCTGTATTATTAAGACCGAGAGATGCCAGATGTTCTGCAAATGTCGCCAGTCCTTGCTCATCGCTAAAGACTACGCACACTTGTTTATTTTCCTGACTGATAAACTCTACGCCATGATGTATCAATGCCGAAAAATTCATCGTGCCGCTGTAGTTCAGTTTGAGTATATATCGACCATCATCAGCGCTGCCTGGTACCTGCGTCAGCATCGGGCGCAGAGTCTGGAGCTGGTTCAATAACATTTGCCCATGCTGACGTAAATCGCCTCTGAGTACACGAGGCATATTGACTCTGCGGGTCCGTCGGTCATTCTGAAGAGGGGCTTTGGAAATATTTAGATGCTGATAATTCGCCGTCATGGCAGTCCCTTATCGGTGAGTTCTGGCGTTCTCTCGCTGCATCGCGTTTTTTAAATCTTTCAGCGTCAGGAATTCCTGATGACGCAGGATCATATGCTTGGTGGCCCGGCGAACAATGCGTTCGATATCTGCACCACTTTTACCATGAAGCAAGGATAACAACTCATTACCGTCAAGTTCAAACTGTCGGCGAATGCCACGTAGCTTTAACGACAGCAACTCGCGTAACTGCGTCTGATCTGGCAGAGGAAATTCAATCACTTCATCGAAACGACGCCAAATGGCGCTGTCCAAAATATGTTCATGGTTGGTGGCCGCCAGAATTAGACTTTTGCCCTGATAAGCATCCATCATTTGCAGTACAGCATTGACGACCCGGCGTAATTCGCCGTGTTCTCCGCTGTCGCCGCGTTCTTTACCTATTGCATCAAATTCATCGAACAAGACCACCAGTGGATGTTGGGTAATAAAATCAAAAATTTTACGCAGATTGGCGGCTGTCTCACCCAGAAACGAGGATACCAGTACATCAAGGCGGACAATTGCCAACGGCATGTCCAGCTCAAAGGCAATGACCTCTGCCGCCAGAGTTTTACCACAGCCAGGTGGTCCGAAAAACATGATTTTACTGGCTGCTTTCATCCCATAGCTATGCAATACATCGCTACGCCGGTGCTCCTCAAGGAGCTCATCAATCACTGTAGCGCTGGTAGCTGGAAGTATCATTTCATCGAGGCTGCGCTGCGGCTGTCTTAGATCTAAGAGTGGCAGCCCCCTTTCTTTATCTACCGGTGCCGGAGGCAACGTAGGTGAACGCGAAGCCTGAACAATGTGATCGCCATAAAGAATATGCTCCAGATCGTTAGCCAGAAGATGGTGCTGTTTCTGACGTTCCTCATCAATAATGGCTTCTGAAACTCGACGGAACGTAGCAGTGTCACCCGTCGCGCCCGCTTTTATCAGCTGTCTTAATACTTTACCGTTAGCCATTATTGACTCCTGAAACAACAACAACACTTCATGCGGAAGGTGAATTCAACGTCCAGCTCACCGCAAATAATTGGCTGGACGTAATCTCTGTCGCCAGCTTTTGTTCAACCTCTTCCAGCAGGCGGTCTTCTTCCTGCTCAATTTTTTTCTTCTCATCATGATATTGCAACATGATGTTGTCCCGCTCGCGTTCTAGTGCCTTTAGCGTGCGTTTAGCTTCCATCTTCTCTTTCAGCGAAGGAAGTTGGCGGGCGGTTTTACGCGCTTCTTTAATTTCTGCATCTAACTGTTTGATGCGTAGGTCCAGCGCGATGCGACGATCTTCTGACCAGCGTTCAAGTTTTTCTACTTCTTCATTGTAATAAAGTTCGTTATCACGTTCGACCTGCTGGATAAAAGAATTCCGTAAAACCTCACATTGTGCGGTTAAAGCGGGTAACACAGGCTGTTCTTCGATTGATGTTACCTCTGACAACGGCAAGCGAAGCAGACGGGATGCGGTTTCTTCCGCCACTACCTCACCATTTTCCGTTACGGCAGCGACAAGTAGCTGTTCTCGTTGTTGTTCTTGATTTCCGATACTGACTTTTGCTAGTAACAACTGCCCTGATTGTTGGCAAAGCAATTTTACATCAGCCAATTGTCCTGCCTTTGGTTGGTAGATGAAATGGAGTTTCTGACAAACTGGCAATGTGGAAAGGTCTTTTCCCTCATGTAGGGCCACATCAATCAGTTGCTTTCCGTATCCCTGATTAGGTCGGAAAAATTCTGCATCCTTTTCATCCGCAACAGGCCAGCTAACGTCATAATACTTTCCCGAGGAACGAAAACCAGTTTCAGAGTGCTGGAAATCGCTATTGTCACTTAGAAACATTTCCGCTAGCAGCAGCAGATTTTCCTGATAATCGTTTAACTGTGAGAGGGTCGTTGTGCGTCGAGTTTTTAGATTTCGGACGACATCTACATCGAAATGTTCAAATAAGGAACGCCGGGTTTCATTCTCCCTGTTTTCCAACTGGTCTTTGAGTTCATCCTGGAGCTGATTAAACTCCAGTTCTATTTGCTCGTCGGAGCGGCAGTGCTGGTAAATCTCATGGATACGCCGTTCAATATCAACGCCCGATTCTATCGATCCCAGGATATCATCGGATGCACCAAACACGCCTTCAAAAAGCTGGAACTTCTGGCTCAATAGTTCAAACACACGCTGATCGGCCCGGTTGCCTTTATTAATGAAATTGACCACTACAACATCGTGCTTTTGTCCGTAACGGTGAACACGGCCGATACGTTGCTCAACCCGCTGCGGGTTCCAAGGTAAGTCATAATTGATTAACAGAGAGCAGAACTGAAGGTTGATACCTTCTGCACCGGCCTCGGTACAAATCATCAGAGTACCTTCGTCCCTAAATTTTTCGACCAGTGCCGCCTTCATATCTGCCGTACGTGAACCGGAAATCCGGCCAAAGTTTTGATGCTTCTCCAACCAGTCGCTATAAATCTTTCTAGACGCCGCATCGCTGTTACTGCCGTTGAGCAACACCACTTCGCCTTCATACCCATTGTCTGAAAGCAGTTGCGCTAGCCAGGTTTGGGTACGCACGGACTCGGTAAAAATGACCGCTTTACGCAATCCCCCCAGCTCTACTGTAAATTCGAAAGCCCGACTAAGAACGCTTAACAATGCCTCCGCCTTGGCATTTTTAGTTATGGATGCCGCTAAGGTTTTATAACTTTTTAACTGATCAATTTCTGCCTGTAGTGCCTGAGGATCGATCGTATCTTCATCCTCGATTCCTTCTTCATCACTGTAATCATCATAATTTTCATAATCAGTCAGGGCATCTAAAACCGGCATTTTATTTTCTAGACGGTGAATCATCGTCTCTAGCGTTCCCTGAATCGCCGTAGACGATGAGGCCAGAATTTTACGAATGACTAGCGTCACCAAGTGACGCGCGCCGCTTTTGATCGCCAACAGATCGTCTCGCTGCAAATAAGAGGAAACTTGTTTATAGAGCGCTTCTTCGTCTTCCGTCGGACGAAAGTCTTCTGTTATTGAATGACGTCGGGTAAAACTGATCCCACCTTCCTGCTGAACCTGTCGGCGAAGCGTACGGTTACAGATCTTATTCAGACGTACCCTTAATAACGCTAATTCTGCATCGTCAATATTCTGCCGAGAATAACGGGCCTTAAACGAGGCTAAATCGCCGAAGAAATGTGGGTCAATAACGGAAACCAGACCATAAAGCTCAAGGATACTGTTTTGAAGCGGCGTAGCGGAGAGCAGAATTTTTTTCCTGCCAGATAATGCACTGCTGAGTTTTTTGGCCGTTTTAGCGCCATCGCTCTTGTAGATATTTCGCAGTTTATGGGCTTCATCCATGACGACCAGATCCCATGGGATACGGGCCAATTCATGTTCTTTACGGGAAGCGAATTCGTATGAACAAATACATATCGCAGCCTCTCCAGTCGCGTTTTCAATGTCAAATGGATTACCACATCCCTCTTTGATCATTTGATTGAAGCTTTTTGCTTCGATAATGCGCGAAGGTAATGAAAATTTCTCTTCCAGTTCCTGACTCCACTGCTTACGCAGCGTTGCCGGAGCAATAAGTAATAATTTCCGGCGTCGTTCTGCCCACTTTTGCGCCAAAATCAGGCTAGCCTCAATGGTTTTCCCTAGTCCCACTTCATCTGCGAGGATAACGCCATTCGACAAAGGAGATGCCAGTGCGAACATCGCGGCTTCTACCTGATGGGGATTCATATCAACTCGCGCGCTGGCGATGGTCTGTGTAAGTGAATCCTCGGCTTTGCCGCTTAACGTTAACCAGTGCGCCAGATAACTACGCTGTTGATCTGAATACATTTCTTATCCTTAATTTCGGAATGCGGAGAAGCGCTTATGCGTCAGCATTTTACTGTAGGGTACCAGGAGTTGTCTTCACTGTAGTGGCTTACTGAATTTGGCCACCTGAACAGAGGTGATATGCTCACCTCAGAACAATACAGGTGTCCCAATGAAAAGAAGAAATTTCAGCACAGAGTTTAAACGCGAAACCGCTCAACTTGTCCTTGATCAGAACTACACCGTTGCAGTTGCGGCCAGTGCTATGGATGTTGGTCTTTCTACCATGACGCGATGGGTAAAGCAGTTGCGGGATGAACGACAGGGAAAAATGACAAAAACCTCCCCCATAACCCCGGAACAGATCGAAATACGCGAGCTGAAGAAAAAGCTACAACGTGCTGAAACGGAAAATGAAATATTAAAAAAGGCTACCGTGCTCTTGATGTCATACTCCCTGAACAGTTCTCGTTAATCGGGAAACTCAGGGCGCGTTATCCTGTGGTCATATTCTGCCACGTGTTCGGGGTTCATCGCAGCAGCTACAAATACTGGGAAAACCGTCCTGAAAAGCCAGACGGTAGGCGTGCTGTATTACGTAGCCAGGTTCTGGAACTGCATAACATCAGCCATGGAGCTGCCGGCGTAAGAAGTATCGCAACCATGGCAACGCTGAGAGGCTTTCGGATGAGACGTGGCTTGCCAGCAGGCTCATGAAAGAGTTGGGGCTAGTGAGTCGCCAGCAACCTGCTCACTGGTATAAACGCGGTGGTCATGAACTCATAGCTATCCCGAATCACCTTGAGCGGCAGTTCGCAGTGACAGAGCCAAATCAGGTATGGTGCGGCGACGTGATGTATATCTGGACAGGCAAGCGTTGGGCTTACCTCGCCGTTGTTCCCGACCTGTTCGCAAGGAAACCGGTGGGGTGGGTCATGTCATTCTCACCGGACAGCAAACTGACCGTCAAAGCGCTGGAAATGGAGTGGGGGACTCGTGGTAAACCTGCCGGTGTGATGTTCCACAGCGACCAGGACAGCCACTATACAAGCAGGCGGTTCCGGCAGTGTCTGTGGCGTTACCGTATCAGGCAGAGTATGAGCCGACGCGGAAACTGTTGGGATAACAGCCCGATGGAACTCTTCTTCAGAAGCCTCAAAAGCGAGTGGGTGCCTGTGACAGGTTATATAAACTTTAGCGAAGCAGCTCATGCGATCACAGACTATATCGTCGGGTATTACAGCTCGCTCAGGCCGCATGAATATAACGGTGGATTACCACCAAATGAATCGGAAAACCGATACTGGAAAAACTCTAAAGCGGTGGCCAGTTTTAGTTGACCACTACACGATATAACTACTCGGTTGATGGCGCATATTCGAGATAACCCGGATAAGGATTTTTATGAGGATGAGTTCTTCTGAGTTCGCTACTTTCAGAAGGGCACTGCGCACTTGACTTTTAAGCGCCTGGAGTTGGTTGAGAGGATGAACGATATTATCGCTAAACACTACCTAGGGATGTTAGCGAAGTAATTTTGGAGGGCTTTGACGCCTGCGGTTAACAAGCTTATGATCCAGCTTAATTTGTTTTCCTCATGGAAGGACAGGTATGAGCAACAGAATGTGGATGATTCGCGGTGATGGTGGCAGGCTTTACGATGATTTCCGCGATAAAAAGATCGTAGGTATTGGTTGGGCTCAGCTAGCTCCATTGGTCAAACCTGGTTTGTCCCGAACACAATTAATTGCACTATATCAAGAAGTAGAGCCACTGACTAAGATAGGTACTATCCGTTCTGGTGCGTACCAAGTATGGCGCTTTGTTAATGATATCCAAAAAGGTGATTGGGTTATTACTTATTCGCCCGCCAACCGAACTTACCTTTTAGGTAAAATAATATCCGATTTCCAATATCATCCCGAATGGATTGAATATGGGATGGGCATCGCGCGTCAGGTTCAATGGAACGGTGAAGAAATTGATCGTGATAGATTATCTATTGCAACAAAAAATACACTCGGCTCCACACTGACAGTTTTTCAGCTCCCAGAAAACGTGTTAGATGAATTTTTACATGACAAGAAATCTATTGCTGATGCCATAACTCAGAACCCATGCACATTGGATGATGATGAAGCTATTTCTGATCCGTTTCGTGATATGGAAATGCAGGCACTAGAAGGGATTAAAGATCGGATTAATGCGCTCGATCCCAAAGAAATGGAGTATCTGGTTGCAGGCGTTTTGCGCAGTATGGGGTATAAAACTCAGGTGTCTCCGGTAGGGCCAGATCGTGGAAAGGATATTATTGCTTCACCTGATGGATTTGGATTTGAGAACCCGCGTATTGTGGTTGAGGTTAAACACCGTAAAGGACAGATGGGCAGCCCGGAGATTCGAAGCTTTATTGGGGGCCGTCATAAAGAAGATCGTGGACTTTACGTAAGCACTGGAGGTTTTACTAAAGATGCTCGCTATGAAGCCGATCGTTCAACTATACCGCTGACTCTATGGACACTTGAAGATCTTGTCAGGACATTGATTGAAAACTATGAGCAGGTTGATATCGAAACTAAACTTTTGGTGCCTCTGAAGAAAACTTTCCTGCCTGCCTGAACCTTGCTTTGATAGCCATATCGGTGTTCTACTGATATGGCTTTATATCCACTAGAAATGTCTATTTTTTATACGGATTTTAACTTGTGGGTACAAGCGCGGGTATAAGTATTTATATCTATTTACAAACTACATTGATATCAGTCTATTAGGTGAGGATTTCAAGTCCAGCTTTCGAATTTTATCAATATCTCACAAGGTCCACCGACCCTAACCCCGCGCAACGCAGAAATACAAGCCGTCGTTGCGCGGTTCAAGGCAAAGCTTTTTATCCCCTTTATCAAGCCGTAGTGAAGAAAGCCACGGTCTGCGTGAGCCGCCGGGTTTGTTTTTCCAGCGCATTCGCTGCAATGACCGCCTGCTGGACCAGTTGCGCGTTCTGATGGGTGACAGAATCGATTTGTACGATGGCTTCGTTGACCTGGCTAATCCCGATGCTCTGTTCATCAGTCGCGACGGAGATTTCCGACATAATGTCCGAAACACGCTGTACGGCTTCAATCATCTCGTCGATATTATTTCCGGCGATTTTTATCTGCGACGAGCCACTGTTGACGCGGCTGACGGACTCCTCAATCAACTCTTTAATCTCCTGGGCTGCCTGAGAACTGCGTAAGGATAAGTTGCGCACCTCGCTGGCCACCACGGCAAAGCCTTTCCCCTGTTCTCCGGCCCTGGCCGCTTCAACTGCCGCATTCAGCGCGAGAATGTTGGTTTGAAACGCAATACTGTTTACCACGTCGATGATATTGGCAATTTTACCGGCACTTTCAGAAATGCCGTTCATGGTGTCATTGACATTCTGCATCATCACACCCCCGCGCGAGGCAATATCCACCGCGCCGCGCGCCAGTTCACGCGCCTGTCCTGCGTTTTCAGCGTTTTGTTTTACGGCCGCGGTAATCTCTTCCATGCTGGAGGAGGTTCTTTCCAGAGATACCGCCTGCTGATCGGTGTGCCCGGCGATTTCCTGATTGCCGGCGACGATATCCTGGGTATTGGTATTGATCCTCTCAGCACCATCGCGGATCTCCTCAATAACGGAAGTCAGTTGCTCGCGCATCACCCCCATCTCATGTAACAGGCTGGCGTTATCACTGGCTTTTTTATTGACGGTCTGCGATAAATCCCCGGCGGCGATTCGGGATACGACCTCAGCCGCATAACGCGGTTCTCCGCCCAGGGTTTTCAATGTGCTGCGGTTAATCAGATAAACCAGTATCGAGAGCAGAATGCTGATAGCGATAAATTGCGCGATATTCTGGTACAGAGAACTGAGAAAGACTTCCTGAATATCATCCACATAAAGACCCGTTGTAATAATCCATCCCCAGGGAGACCACGGAATGTTGTAGGCAATTTTGGGTTTCGGTACGTTGTCTCCCGGCCGCGGAAAATCATAGGCGGTAAAACCATCATGGCCATCCCCCGTCACCTTGACCATATCCCTGAAAATATAGACGCCATTTGCATCGGCAATATCCGGCCCCTTGCCAATTAACGCGGCATTAATAGGATGCATAATGACCTGTGCCTGGTTATTCAGAATAGTAAAATATCCTGTGTCGCCATAGCGTAAGTCTTTAATGATCAGGATTGCACGTTGTTGTGCTTCCTCTTTTGATATCAGTCCCTTATCAACAAGTGCAGCCTGCGTTTTCACCACGTTAAGCGCTAACTGGGAAACATACATTAATTCCTTTTTTCGTAGCGCTAGCTGGTCATCTTTAATTTTTACTGAGCCAAAGAATAATGACCCGGCAAGGCTTAGCAGTGCGACAGCAAGTGGAAGCCACAGTTTATGCGCAAAGGATAATTTCATAGCATGCTAACCTGTTGTTGTTGTATAGGGCAGGTATTGCGCAGGTCTGCGGGTATCAGACTGCGCTTGATTTCTTTATCGGAAGAGGTAAGGGAAATAATTAATCGATAATATTGATATATGTGAAATTATATATTCCACTTTTATTATAAAGAAGCTAACATTATGATGAATATAGGGTTATTCTCCGGAAAAATCATTGGTGTGTTAAATTTTAGCGAATAGATGAAGTATTCGCGTTTATCATTTTTGCCATAAGAAAGAAATGCTTATGGCCGCCTAACATGAATTAGCGCAAAGCGGTGTGATGGTTTTCACATTATTCCGGGCTGGTGTAGTGGTATCGCTCTCGTTTATCATCACGCCCGATATAATACCCGCATAAACTATGCCGGAAAATAAAGCGCGGTTTGGCTGAACGAAATATATCTCATAATCAAAAGTGCGCTAATTATCGCGCCCGTACTGATGCAATAAACATAATGTTGTGAGGTCTTTATTTATTCTGTATGCAGGTAAAGAAATCCTTGTCATCAAGCTCAGCCGTTAAATATTTCTCCAGAAGCTTTAGCGCCTTTTTCTCCTCCCTTTTCATGGCGTTATTCAGCGATGTTTGTGAAACATCTGCTTATCTGAACGTCTCCAGGATCAACAACATTGCGGTTATCACCAGGGCCAACTGTTATTCTCGTAATCGAGGAAGAGATGGCTTCTGGCGTTGCGGTGTTGCTCAATCACACTGACCATGCCGTTGACGCTGGTGCTCACATCAATCTCTGCATCCACTGTACCGTCCAGCGTGCCCATCGCTGTCGCCACCCAGCCGGGATGAATGGACAGAACCGTCTGCGCTCCCTGGCTGATATCCATATAAATGCAGCGAGCGAGCATATTCAGCGCCGCTTTACTGGCCCGGTAAAGCTCAAGACCTATCCCCGGTTCGGTATTGCCGGCAATACTGCCCCGGTGCGACGACATAAAAACCAGGCTTCCATCAGGCTTAAGCATCGGCAGAAGGTGCCGGGCCAGACGGGCAGGGCCAAAAGCATTGGTCATCATAATGTGCTGAAATTCAGCGTCAGAAGCCTGTAACACGGACTGATGCAAAGGGCCGTACATACCGGCAACCATAAAAATAACGTCAAACCGCCGTTCACGTATCATGCCGATAAGAGGCCCGATATGGGACGTATCGGTGACATCAATCTCGCCGGTCGCGAGATTGCCTGCGTAAGTCTCTTCCAGGGCGAGCAGTGAGGAGGTATCCGCAGCCGGTAAGTGGGTGGCAAAAACTTCCCAGCCGCGCTCCAGATACGCTTCTGTCAGGCCCAGCCCCAGCCCTTTCTCAGACCCGACAATCAAAATGCTCTGCTTTTTCATCATTGTCTCCAGGTTATTGTGCGGTATAACCGCCGTCAGCCATCAATACCGTTCCCGTCACGAAGCTGGCTTTCGGCGATGCAAGCCAGATAATCGCTTCGGCAATCTCTTCCGGCTGAGCCACCCGCCCAAGTGGATGAGCGTGGCCGTAGCTGGCCAGCGTGGCGCGGCTGTCTTCCACGATGCCGGAAAGAATATTCGTTTCGACGACGCCGGGGGCGACGGCATTAACCCGGATGCCATACTCAGCAGCCTCCAGCGCCAGAACTTTCGTCAGTTGGGCAATTGCGCCTTTAGAGGCCGAGTAGGCCGCCGTGGCTTTCATGCCCACCATGCTGACCACGGACGCCACATTAACGATCGCGCCTTGCCTGCGGGGCTGCATGACCTTCAGGCTTTCCCGGCTCAGGAGAAAATACCCTCTGGCATTAATGGTCATAATGCTGTCCCACTCTTCAACGGAGGTTTCGGTTGCGAGCTTATTCAGGGTCTTGCCCGCATTGTTGATGAGAATATCCACACCGCCGAATTCTGCCTGCGCGAGAGCGACTGCGCTGATGACTTCCTCTTCCTGGCTGACATCGCAACGTTGTGTCACCACCTGATTACGCTGTGCCAGTGCATGGACCGCCGGGTCGATATCCAGCGCCAGTACCTTCGCGTCATGGCTGACGAGAAGTTTTACGCTGGCTTTGCCAATATCCCCTGCGGCTCCCGTGACAATCGCCACTCGGTTCTTTAATCCCCAAAAATCGGCCATTTTTTGTTCCTCACATGCTGTGTCACGTTGTCCGCAAAAGGATATGAGCGGCAGCGCAATGCAACAATGAAGGTTCCTGTACAAAGATTATCTTTTTCTGTCAAAATTCGGTTTGGTAACCTGCTACGGGCGGGAAAATTTATCCTTTTATATATTCAGGAGGCGCGGTGTCCGGAGTTTCCTCAAGCCTTATGCGAAAAATGATCCCTGCTTTGTTGGCGCTGGCGCCTGATGAAGGCTACACGCGCACCGCTATGAAGGAGATAAAACTGTTGCGGGTTAATGAGTCGATGCCCCATACGCCCGTCCTTTATGAACCGTGCATTGTTATTGTTCTGCAGGGAAAGAAAACCGGTTTGATGGGCGGACAAGAATTTACCTACGATCCCGGGCACTATCTGGTTGTCTCGGCGCCTCTGCCGTTCACCAGCCAGACGACGGCCAGCCAGCAAGAACCTCTGCTGGCGATGTCTGTATCGCTTGATGTCGCCACGATTGCCGAATTACTGATTGAAATGGGAGAAGGCGACGGAAGAGGGAATAAGAAGGCGGGGATCCTGTTTTCCACCCCGCAGGGAGAAGATCTGGCCGATACGGTTTATCGCCTGCTGATGGCGCTTTCTGATGAGGAGCAAAGCAGAATTCTGGGGCCGGGGATTCTGAAGGAACTCTATTATCGTGTACTGATTGATACTCAGGGCGCGGCAATCAGGGCGGCGCTCTCCGGAAAGGGGCATTTCCGGCAAATTGCGGGCGCTATCCGTACGATGCATACCCGGTTTATGGATCCGATTGACGTTGATATGCTGGCGAAAGAGGCCGGAATGAGCTCCCCCTCTTTTCATCGCCATTTCCGGGCATTCACCGGTACAACGCCAAAACAGTATCTGATTTCCATCAGGCTGCACCAGGCGCGTTTTTTAATGGTGAAGCGTAATGTTACTGCCAGTGAGGCCTCTTTTCGGGTTGGCTACCTCAGTCCGACACAATTCAGCAGAGAATTTAGCCGGTTCTTTGGTTGTCCGCCGCAAAAGGAAGCTCACCGCTTACGCCATTTATTAAAAGTCAAAGCTGAATCCTACTGGCCGGAATAATCCCTTTTCGGCCTCGACGTTGTGGCATTTAAAGAACGGATGGGCGCATTTCATATAGGGTAGCCGTTCTAAAACAGCGCTATACATCGCGCCGTTACGAATCCGTGTTTCACTCAGAATGCGGTTTCCAGTGAATCGGTGACGCAATAATCATCATCCACCAGGGGCAAATACCGCCATTTATCGAATGCGGTACAGGGGTGTGAAATACCGCAACCCACCCAGTCGCCGGGCTTCAACGCATCCTCTTCCGGCAGCAACAAATACGCATGCTGATCGTTTACCTCGCTGATGCGCATGCCAGAAGCCGCTCGCGGGGCGCTGCCATCGACATTTCGCACCCACAGCGGATTTGGCAGATCTTGATCGAACGGCACATCACGGCGGCCGAAATCAATAAACGCCAGGCCAGGCTCGGGGCGCGACAACACCCGTCCCCAGATCTCCAGCGCGGCGGTGAAATGATGCGTGGCGCCGGGCTGCGCGAAAGGCGCGATACGCGCGTACAGCCCGCTGTCGTGCGCCATGTAGGCTCCGGATCGAATCAGCGGCGTCATCGGCAGCGGCAGGTTCGCGGCCGTAAAACAGGCCGAGACCACGTCAAACCATGCGCCACCGCCAGCACTGAGGATAATATGCTGGCTGGCAAACAGTTGATGTTCGGCCAGCAGCGCCGCCGTGGCGATCAGCATCTGGCAGTAATCTTTTACCCGCTGCACACCCGCGGCATCGCGTCCGGCACCGAGCGCGCCTTCATAACCCGCCACGCCCACCAGTTGCAGGGCCGGGCTGGCGGCAATCGCGGCGGCAATCTCCAGTGCTTCGGAGGATGAGCGGCAGCCGGTACGCCCGCCGCTGACCGACATCTCCAGCAGTACCGCAATGCGGCTGTCGCCGAGATATTGCTCCAGCAGACGAACACCCTGCAACGAATCGACGTAGCAAAGGAAGCCATGGTCGGGATGCTGTTTTTGCCATTCGCCGATCCAGCGAATGCCGCCGGGATCGACCAGTTCGTTGGCGAGGAAGACGTTACGAATGCCGAACTGGCGCAACGCGCGAACCTGCGCAGGCGTCGCGGCGCTCAATCCCCAGGCACCGCCTTCCGTGACGGCGCGGCGCAGGATCGCCGGAGACATTGACGTCTTGCCGTGTGCCGCCAGCATCACGCCTTGTTCACGGCAAAAATCCGCCAGCTGACGCAGGTTATTCTCCAGCGCTGATTGCTTCATCAGCATCAGTGGGGAAAACACCTCAGCGCTGCTAAAGATCGGGGTGCCGTTAGCCAGCGGCTGATTGCCGGAACCGGCGACTGATTTAAAACGCGGTGCAGGCTGCTGCGCATCCAGCGCGCCGTCCGCCTGCAATGGAAAGTGAATCGACATCATGCCTCCTGTTAGTGCTCAAGTACGCGTGATAAGAACTGCTGGGTGCGCGGGTTCTGTGGATTAACGAAAATCTGCTCCGGCGAACCCTGCTCGGCTATCACGCCCTGATCCATAAACACCACGCGGTCTGCGGTTTTACGCGCAAAACCCATCTCGTGGGTGACCACCACCATGGTCATCCCTTCACGCGCCAGGCTGCGCATCACCTCCATCACTTCGCCGACCAGTTCGGGATCGAGCGCTGACGTCGCTTCATCAAAAAACATAATTTTCGGCTCCACCGCCAGCGCGCGAGCAATCGCCACACGCTGCTGCTGACCGCCGGACAACTGGGCCGGATAGTGATGCGCGCGCTCGGCCAGCCCGACACGCGCCAGCGCCGCGAGGCCGCGTTTATTGGCTTCGGCCTCGGACAGTTTCTGCGCTTTAATCAACGCCAGCGTCACGTTACCGAGCGCGGTTTTATGGGGAAACAGATTGAACTGCTGAAACACCATACCAACGTGGCCGCAGATTTCGCTGCTGCGTTTGCGGTCGTGCAGCGGCACTTCGTTAACCCAGATTTCCCCGCCATCGGCGGTTTCCAGCCCGCTCATGATACGTAACACGGTACTTTTGCCAGAGCCGGATGCGCCAATCAGCACCAGCACTTCGCCGGGCGAAACATCCAGGCTGATCTCTTTCAGCACCTGGGTTGAGCCAAAGGATTTAGTAATCCGGCTCAGCGTAATGGCGGATTTGCTCATGATAACTGGCTCCTGGTTTGATGATGTTGAACCCAACGGGAAAGCGGAAAGCAGACAACGAAGTAGAGCAGGGCGACGAGGCCGTAAATCACCACCGGCTGGCCGATGCGATCGACAATCGCCTGGCCCTGGTGCATCAACTCCGACATGCCGATCATGCTGACAATCGACGTATCTTTAATCAGCGAAAGATACTGGCCTACCAGCGGCGGCAGCACGATGCCGCGCGTCTGAGGCAGGATCACGCTAAGAAACGTCTGGCGCTTCGACAGGCCGAGGATCCACGACACTTCCCACTGGCCTTTAGGCACGGCTTCAATACCGGCGCGGAAGACTTCGGCGATGTAAGCGCCCTGATAAATACTCAGGCCGAGGATACCGGCTGCGAACAGATTGATTTCATAGCCAAAGTAAGCCACGCCGAAGTAGATAAACATCAGCGTGATCAGGACCGGCGTGCCGCGAAACAGCTCGGTATAGAACACGGCGATCTGTTTGGCGACCGGCAAACGGCTGGTGCGTAACACTGCTGCCAGTAAACCGAGCAGCGTGCTGCCGACAATAGCGGCGATGGAGAGCAGTAAAGTGACGACCAGGCCTTTTAGCAGGATTGGCAGCGAGCCGATGATAAGTTCGCTCATAGCGCATTCTCCCGTTTCACTGGGTTAATCCATTTTCTTGCCCACCGCCAGCCGGGCTTTTTTACCGGCGTTACCAGCGGCGGATGGAACATCCGGCGTCCTGCCATGTTGCCGAGCCACGAGAACAGGTTGCTCAGCACCAGATAAACCAGCGCGACAACGCTGAAGGTCTGGATGTACAGCAGGGTACGCGCATTGATTACCGTTGCGGTACCGGTCAGCTCCGGCAGCGCGATGGCGGAGAGCAGCGACGTGCCGAGCAGTAGCTGAATCAGGTTGTTGATAATGGCGGGCCACACTGCGCGCGCGGCCTGCGGCAGCACCACGCTGAGGAAGATTTGCCGGCGCGGAATACCGAGGATATACGCCGCTTCCAGTTGGCCTTTCGCTACCGACTGAATGCCCGCGCGGAAGGTTTCCGCCAGGTAAGCACCCACGTTAATCCCCAGCGCCAGTACGCCTGCGGTAAAGGCGCTCATGGTGATACCCAGCGACGGCAGGCCAAAAAAGATAATGAAGATTTGCAGCAGCACCGGCGTGTTGCGGATGAACTCGACGTAGCAGTGGCTGAGCCAGCGTAGCGGCGCCAGCGGCGAGGATTTCGCCAGCGCGGCCAGCAGGCCGAGCGCCACCGCCAGGACAAACGCCAGCAGCGTGACCTGTAGCGTTAGCCACGCGGCTTCCAGAAAGGTGTCGGCGTAGCGCCACAGGGTTAGCCATTGATAACTCATGGTGTGACTCCTTCAGGCGGCGCAGCATCGGCGGCTGCGCCGTGGGCGAACAATCAGTATTGCGGATTCAGCGGGTAGCGCGGTTTATTGCCGAACCATTTCTCATACAGCTGGGCGTTCTCGCCGGACGCGTTGATTTCAAAAAGGAATTCGTTCAGATAGTTGGTCCATACCTGGTCGCCCTGTTTCACACCGAAGGCGTTGTACTCCAGCGGCACCAGCGCTTCGTTGGTCACGGTTAGCGACGGATCGAGTTTCGCCTGATAGGCGAGGAAGTTGTTATCTTCGATCATGGCATCCGCCTGGCCCTGTTTCACCGCCAGGATTGCCGCCTGAGATGAATCGTACTCCTGAATTTTCACGTCGATGCCGAGGTTGCGCACTTCATCGCCGTTGGTGGAACCTTTCACGGTGGCAATGGTTTTTCCGGCCATATCATGCGCGGATTGAATACCGCTGTTTTTGCGCACCAGCATCGCTTCGCTCGCCACGACATAGGGGTTGGTGAAACCGATCTCTTTGGCGCGTTCCAGATTGCGGGTGAAGTTACAGAACACCACGTCAACTTTATTGGTTTGCAGGTTAGGGATGCGGTTGGCGCTGGTGGTGTTGACCATTTCCAGTTTGACGCCCATCTCTTTCGCCAGCGCTTTGGCCAGATCGACGTCATAACCATCCGGATTGCCGTCTTTATCGTAAAAACCAAACGGGGCAAAGCTCAGGCAGTCACCCACGCGCAGCGTGCCGCGTTGCAGGACGGTTTGCAGCGCAGACTGTGGCGCAGCACCCGCCTCTTTTTTCTCTTCGGTCGGCGTACAGCCCGCAACAGCCAGCATTACCAGCGCGCCCGCCAGTGCTTTGGCACTTAATTTCAGCGATGTTGCATTCATTTTTATGCTCTCTTTTAATGTTTAACGAGACGGCGTAATACCGTGTCATCCGTTATAAGTCAGACGATCACCGGCGCAGCGGCAGCGCTGATTATTTCGGGATATTTTAATGAAAAAGCAAAAGCATTAATTAATAACAGGCTGTCCTGGTGTTGGCGAAGAAAGAAATAGAAACGCGCAGCCTGTTTTAACGGTTTTAATTATTTACGGTCGGCGCGGAAACATTTCATATCCACTTCCACTTTGCAGTCGACCACTAAATCCTGCACGCTACAAATACGCGCGGGTGGATTCTCACTAAATATCTCTCTGAATACTTTATTAAATGAACTGAAATAGCGCGCGTCGGTTAATACCGCCGTCACGTGCACAACATCCTCCACGCGGTAACCTGCTTCCCGCATGATGGTGAGACAGTTGTCGAACGCCAGTTGCGTCTGTTCGATGATACCGCCTT
The DNA here is from genome assembly GCA_900109485.1 of Kosakonia sacchari. Classification (GTDB taxonomy): domain Bacteria; phylum Pseudomonadota; class Gammaproteobacteria; order Enterobacterales; family Enterobacteriaceae; genus Kosakonia; species Kosakonia sacchari_B. Next base: position 169,994 of record FOAY01000002.1, read on the forward strand.
CCACAACTTCGCCCCCGCGCATCGGTGTCTGGCCCGAGATATAGAGCCAGCCATCGGCCTCCACGGCCCGCGCGAACGGCAGTTTCTGCCCACCTGTACCGGTGCCGCCTTCAATGCCATAACGCTTAATCGTCATGCAACGCTGCTCCTTTTTGTTCTGAGATTACCCATTCGTACCGAGTGATAGTTGTCTGATATACCAGATTGCTATCTGCAATATCGGATAGAGCAAGATTTGCACAGGTTTTTTACTTTTGCAATATATCGCGAGGAATTTAATTTCTCGTGATGTCGTCGCGATCGCAAAATAAAAAAGGAATGCAGAAAATTCTTGCCTGGAAATGTTATCGCTGTCGTGGTTTAAAAAAATAACCTGCATGCAATGCGCTAAAATGAGGCCCCAAAATAGAACAAAGAAATATAAACTCTGGCAATGAAATTTTAATTAACGGGGATGGGTTAACGACGATGCTCGGTGTATGATGCTTTTCTTTTTTACTGTCTGGCGCGACCGCCCGACTGCATCAGGAGAATTTGCTTATGCCGGACGAGAAGCCATCGCGGGCGCGCGGTGTTGACCGTGTTATCGACATTTTTCGCCAGTTGCATATCGCTCGTCAGCCTATGGCGATGCGCGATCTGATCGACGCCACCGGCGCGCCGCGCTCCAGCGTCTATGAACTCGTCAACCTGCTGAGTGAGGCCGGGCTGGTTGAACTGGATGCCGACGGCGCAGTGTTCTTTGGTCGTGAAATGCACTATTACGGTGCGGACTATATGGCACATAACGACCTTATCCGCCGCTCGCATCAGTTAATGGTGGAGATAGTCGCCCGTCATGGCGAGACGGTGCAGCTCTGTATGCTGGAAGGGAATAAGTACACCGTCGTGCTGTCGGAAAGTAATGCTCACCCGTTCAAAATCACTTCTGATATCGGGGTGCGGGTACCGATTACCTGGACGGCCACTGGCCGTTTGCTGCTCAGTAATTGGTCGGACAGCGCCATTCTCGATCTCATTCCCGAAGAGGATTACCGTCTGGCGAACGGGCAAGTCCTCGACAAGCAGGCATTCCTTGAAGATATTCATCGCGCCGGGCAGCAGGGATATTGCCTGACCGAAGGTTTGTCAGAGAGTTTTACCTGCTGTATGGCGGCGCCGATTCGTTCCCGTAGCGGGCAGGCAGTAGCCGCCATTTGCTTTATGGTGAGTCGCGATACGCCGGAGGAGCGCCGTCAGATGCTGCTGAAAGAGTTGATCGTTTCCGGGCAAAAATTATCCGACTTCATCTGAGCCTCGATTCCCTGCGATTGAACATACGCCAGGCACCTGAAACCTGGCTCACCGGGTTACACAGAAGGTGCAAGGCGTGTTGCTCTCACCGTTGAGCCGGAAAAAAACGGTCACTTTCTTGCCGGGTGGCGCTAAGGGTGTTCCGCAGAGCGTGAAGTCTTCAGGTGATTAATGATTATTTCACAATCTTCAATATAATAAGGGATATGTTATCTGCCTGAATAAAATATTCTGGCAGATTTGAATATCACCTTTGCATTATTCAATATAAACTGTTTAATGAGTTTTTAATTCAGTACGATTACATACATTAGCGTTGTTCTTTGTCATTAGAATAACAAGTCTTATACTATTATTAAATGTTGCTTTTTTTTTGCGTTCTAAAGCGGCTGGACTTTTGTTAATTAATTCAATGTGTTTATATAACAAAAATAAAATTATTTTTTCTTTTGTGATGAATGTCAAAAAAAATGAATGAAAACTCAGACAACTACCAGATCTTAATGGCGGTTGCCTGGGTGGAGTTCCTTATTCTTCGATGATAAAGTCTGATAAGGCAAAAGATGATGGTTATCATCAAGGGGATACGATGTATAGCAAATTATCAGTCCTTTTTAAGGAATTGATGGATGAAGAATATCATACCGCTCGCGAACTCGCTGCAAGGCTTAATGTCAGTGAAAAGACGGTTCGTGTCCGCTTGAAAGAACTGAATGATATTGTAATATCACATGGTGCCATAATTGCTTCGAAATCGAATATGGGGTACAGATTAACGGTTGACGATTATGATTGCTTTAACCAGTTTGCTCTTTCGGGTAATAAAGGAAATAAGGTTTCCCGGCCAACGACATCGAATGAACGAATTACTTTTATTCTCGCTTTTTTATTAAATCGACACGGTTATATCAAACTGGATGATTTATGCGAGCAGTGTTATGTTTCCCGCAATACGATGACTGCAGACCTAAAAAAAGTAGAGTATATACTGCACATACACAATCTGGTTTTAGAAAGACGGCCTAATTATGGCGTTATTATCGATGGCAGCGAATTCAATAAGAGGGTATGCATAGCAAATAATCTCATCAAGCGTAACGATTTTATGAATGCTGATGGAAAAAAAGAAGAAAAGCTAAAGGCGATTGGCAATATCGTTTTATCCGTTTTGCATAAAAATGAATATCGCATATCAGAAGTTTCACTGGAAAATCTTATTTCCCATATTTTCATCGCATCATATCGATCTAAACACGAACAATCCGTAGATATTGACGGTAACAGGATCGCGCAATTGGTGAAACCGGATGTCCTGGAGGCAACTAAAGAGATTGCGCTGCGTACCCAGGAAGAACTCCAGACCCTCATGCCAGAAAGCGAACAGTTCTATATAGCACTGCATATGGGGGCTAAATTATCGTCTGGCTCTTATAATCATCCCGGTGTAAATATTGTTATTTCCCGAAAAATTGATGAACTGACCTGGCGGATGCTGGAGATTGTGCATAAAAGCTTTAACATCGATTTTATGGATAATCTGGAATTGCGTATGTCATTAAATCAGCATATGGTGCCGCTGGATATACGAATGCAATACGGTATTCCACTCAGTAATCCATTACTGCATGAAATAAAGAAAGAATACGCTTTTGCCTATACAATGGCAGCAACGGCATGCATTGCTCTGTCAGAGCATTATGTTACCAATATTCCGGAAGATGAAATTGCTTATTTCGCGATCCTCTTTGAGCTTGCGCTGGAAAAAAAAGATAAGAAAATTGATAAAAAGAATATCATCGTTGTGTGTGTGTCAGGTAAAGGTACCACACAACTTTTTATGTACAAATATAAACAAGCATTTGGTAAGTACATTGAAAATATTTATGAGTGCACGGCCTGGGAACTGGATTCCTTTGATTTTGCTGGGCATAATATTGAGTATATATTTACAACCATCCCGATCAATATTGACGTGCCGGTTCCGGTGTTTGAAGTGAATTTATTCCTGGAAAATAAAGACATTATCACCTGCAGTGAAATCTTTGAAGCCAGCAGTAACGCTTTTTTGCATAGATACTATCTACCAGAGTTATTTCTCACAGATATTGTGGCAGAGAATAAAGAGGAAGCGCTCAGCTTACTCTGCCGGCATACGGAAAAATACTTTCCGTTGCCTGACGGTTTTTTAGATGCGGTAATGAAAAGGGAAGTACTGGGGCAAACGGATTTTGGGAACCTGATCGCTATTCCTCATCCATTTCAGGTCATGACCAAAGAGAGTTTTGTCACGGTAGGCATACTACAGCAGCCTATTTGGTGGGGGCATAATGAGGTACAGGTTATTTTTCTCATTTCTATTTCTTCTGAAGAAGATACGGAGATCGGGCGCTTTTACCAACTGACGACGAAATTGCTATTTGATGGTGAGGCCTTACAGCAACTGCTTAAGGATCAACGATTTGAAGTGCTGATGACGTTACTGAAAGGGGGCGTCATCTCGTGAGATATGGCAATTTTTACCAGATTAAAGATGGTAATTTTCCCGCTGGAGAACTGGAACACTGATGGTTAGTATCATCTGAAATAATCATAGTGAGGAGTGGTACAAGTGACGGAAATTAGCCTGGAAGATATTATCACCGAGTTGGTGGTGAATGGCGGGAGCGCAAAAAGTAAAGCAATGCAGGCAATGAAAGCCGCCAGAATGGGTGATTTCGCAACAGCAGAGGTGCGGATCTCGGAAGCAAATGCCGCTTTGCAGAAGGCACATTACTTCCAGACGGAATTGATTCAGGCTGAAGCGCGAGGAGAAAAAAAAGCCACAGTCTCACTTATTATGGTTCATGGGCAGGATCATCTGATGAATGCCATGACCACCAGAGATATTGCCCTGGAAATGATTGAAATGTACAAACTTATTAAAAGCAAATAACAATAAGGAATGCATATGATCCATATCACTCTTGTTTGTGCTGCCGGTATGTCTACCTCTATGTTGATGGCGAAAATGCAGCAAAGTGCTAAAAGCAAAGGTATCGATGTCACTGTTATCGCAATGCCTGAAGAAAAATTCAAAACGTATAAAGGGCAAACAGAGGTTTTATTGCTAGGTCCGCAAATTTCGTATCTTGAGGATGACCTGAAGGAAAAATATGAGCCTCGTGGAATAAAAGTTGCTGTCATCGACATGGTTGATTACGGCATGATGAACGGCGAAAAAGTGCTGGTTGATGCACTGGCCTTATTGAGCTAAAAATTCATAAGATAAGCGTTGACTTGTATAGCCAATACACATTGGCAGGGGATCCCTATGTCCAAATTTGACAGAAAAACGATAGCCAATAAAATTCATCCTGTAGTCAATAAAATTCAGACCAGCAAACTGGTGAATGGAATTACAGGTGGAATGATGGGTGCTATGCCTATTACTATCTTAGGAGCATTTGCGGCATTATTTCTGAACCTACCGATTCCAGCATATAAAGAATTTATCGCCAGTGCAGGTATTGCTGCAGCGTTAAAAGTCATTATCATGTTTACCACTAATTTTTTGGCCGTTATATTCGGTGTCGCTATTGCCGGTAACTACGCAAAACAACATGATGAAGATGGCCTGTTCTGTGGGTTATTGGCATTGCTCAATTTCTTTATTGTTACGCCAGTGACATTTTCGGGCAACGGCGCTCCGATCATTCCCATGCAGTGGCTAGGCGGTACGGGTATTTTCACTGCAATTATTGTCAGTTTACTGTCTACATGGGTTTATATTTTTTTTAAACGGCAGGGCTTCACGATAAAAATGCCAGCAAGTGTGCCGCCTGTTGTTTCCAGTAGCTTCAGTAGTCTTATCCCTGGATTCGTCTCTATTCTGCTGTTTTCTGCTATCTCTGTGCTTTTTGCGGCTACTCCGTTTAAAAGTATGCATCAATTTATCTATGCCTTTTTGCAATTACCTCTGCAGGGCGTAGGGGGCAACATTGCTTCCATCATAATACTTTGGACATTAGCTCAATTACTGTGGTTTATGGGCATTCATGGCACGATGGTGATTTACTCGGTCGTATTGCCGATTTTTACCGCAATGGATGCAGTGCAACTTGCGGCCTATTCTGCCGGTGAGTCGCTGCCCAATATCACCGGGCGCTCATTTGTCAGCACTTATACAATGTCTGCCAGCGCGATAGGTCTTACCTTACTGATGCTGTTTTTTGCAAAAAGCCAACAATATAAGACACTGGGGAAACTGACCACCATACCGGCGCTGTTTGGTATTAGTGAACCATTAGTTTTCGGTACGCCAATGGTTTTTAATTTCCGCTTTGCCATCCCTTTTATCTTTATGAATGCGATTAGCCTGAGCATCGCTTACCTCGCAACTTACATAGGACTTGTTCCCAGAGTTGCTGGGATTACACCGATAACCGGAATGCCGATTATTCTAAGCGGTATTATGGAGGGGAGTTGGAAAATCGCTGTGTTGCAGGTTTTCCTTGTGGGAATACAACTCATCGTCTGGTATCCCTTCTTTAAAAAGGCAGATAAAGAATCCTATGCGCTAGAAATGAACGGTGCGGGGAATAATAAGTAAATATAAGGCGGCTTTCGATAATAAAAGGTTACTATCTGAATCAGATATCGCTAAAGCCGCCGCGCACTGAATTTTATCTATAAAAATTATAGCATCTATATATTTCTTCTTTTAAAGAACAATCTTCCCACGTACTATTATAGAGAATAACTATGATGGAAAATAAAAAAACAGCAGTTGCGCTTTTACTTCTGGCGTTTAGCGCATTAACAGCACAGGCCGCAGAAATTAATGATAATGAGGACGTATTAAGAGTCCGCCTTAAAAATGATTTTCGCCGTGCAGACAGACCCAGCGCGGGTGCAACGGCAAGAGATATTTATGGCTGGGTTCAGGGGGCCATGCTTGACGTAAATACACATTATTATTCCGATTTTATTGGCGCAGAAGCCGGGGCTTATTATGTTTATAAGCTAGGCGCAAAAGACCGCTGGAGTACGCGCGGTTATCTTGCCGACCACGATAGTTTTGGACTTGTTTCCGGCGCGGTTAAACTCAAACCCACTGATAACCTCCATTTCAAAATTGGGCGATTTGGGACAGATAATGGTTACGGTAGTTTGCCGTACCGGATCCCGCTTATTGCATCCGGCTCAACGCGAACGATGCCAACCCTTTCTGAGGGGGTGCTCAGCCGTTACGAACCCAGCAATAACATCGATTTATGGGCGATGTACCGTACCCGCGTATTTCTTTGGCCGGATGCCGCCGTAGGCGTGCGTAATGAAGGGATCTATAACCCGACAACGGGTCATTACGATACGAAACGCGCGCGTTCTTTTCTGGCTGGTAGCTGGCATGACAATAGCAGTCGCTATTCTCTGGGGGGCTCCTGGCAGGATGATGTCTCATCTCAATATGAAGCTATTGTTGAGAAAAAAATCTTACTTGAGAATAAAGACACGATCAAAGTTGAGCTTCTGGCGTTTCACGCCATGCTGGACGGCATTTCACGCTCCCGTAGTTTTCATAATAATACTCAGGTCTATTCAGGGCAGGTAACTTACAGTATGCCGAAAATAAGTTTTTTTGGCGCAGCCGGCATGGTAACGCATGCGATGAATAACATTGGATCGAACGTGGATACGGATATTGGTTACCCCAACTCTCTGAGTATTGATCGAAATAAAGAGGATATGTTTTCTTTGCAGGCGGGAGCGCAATATTTCTTCCAGCCAAATCTCAGTGTCATGGTCGCGCCACTCATTACCCGCGGATATGAAGATCCCCAGAGAACGATTGAAATTAATGGTCGAGGTATCCTCACCGGTATTTTCTACAACGTAACTGACGGGGCGCTTGCAGGAATGAAAATGTATGTAGCATCGGATATTGCAAAAGAAAAAAGAAATGGCAGCACGCTTGGTAACGAGTTGCACTACTGGGATGTTAAAGCGGGAATACAATATGACTTCATGTTGAAATAAATGCTGTGTTTTCCCTCCATATATAGATGCAGATAGAAGGATTTTGTGATGTTAAAACCAATTGAAACTGAATCCCGGGAATGTAAATTACTTGATGGTCTGTGGGATTTTAAAATAGATACGGACCGCTGCGGATTTTCGCAAGCGTGGTGGAAAGACCACCTTGATGGCGCGCGTAAAATAGCTGTCCCTGCCAGTTTTAATGATCAATTCGCCGATGAGACCGTACGTACACATGTTGGCGATGTATGGTATCAAACGGACGTTCGTATCCCCAAACGCTGGGATGGTCAGCGTATTGTGCTCCGTTTTGATGCCGTGACGCACCGCGGAACGGTATGGCTGGATGATGAACAAATCATGTTTCATCAGGGGGGATATACACCGTTTGAGGTAGATATCAGTGCGTTGATCGGTGAGAAACGCGTGGTGCGTGTCACCGTATGTGTTAATAACGAATTGTCCTGGCATACCATTCCGCCTGGCGTTATCGCGGAAGAGAATGGCGTACGCAAACAGCATTATTTTCATGATTTTTTTAATTATTCAGGCATTCATCGCCATGTGTGGCTTTATACGACCCCGCACCAATTTATTCGTGATATTGATATCGATACTTATTTTCTGGAAGATCTCAGTACAGGCTATGTGCAATATCGCATCGATGCTCCCGGTGAGGTGAAATGTCAGCTCATCGAGCGCGGAGGGAATATTGTTGCACAAAGTTCGGGCCGGGAGGGGGTACTTGAGGTCACGCAACCGACGCTCTGGCAACCTGGCAACGCTTTCCTCTATCAATTGCTCATCACTGCCGGTACAGACTGTTATACGTTGCCTGTGGGGATTCGCACGGTCAAAGTTGACGGGGATCGCTTCCTGATAAACAACCAACCGTTCTATTTTAAAGGATTTGGCCGGCATGAGGATGCCGATTTACGGGGCAAAGGCTTTGATAATGTTCTGCTGGTGCACGATCATGCATTGATGTCCTGGACGGGAGCAAACTCCTATCGAACTGCGCATTATCCGTATGCCGAAGAGATGCTGGATTGGGCAGATGAGCACGGTATTGTCGTCATTAATGAAACTCCGGCTGTAGGGTTTAACGTTTCATTGCCTATGATCCGCAATTTTACCCGGCCAGAGAAACTTTTTTGCCCGGAAGCGATAAACGATGTGACTCAGCAGGCGCATCTTGATGCTATACGCGAACTGATTGCGCGGGATAAGAATCATCCCTCGGTGGTCATGTGGAGCATTGCCAACGAGCCGGATGCTCGTGAGCCAGCCAGCCGGGATTATTTCTTACCTCTCGTTAAGGCGACGAGGGAGCTGGATCCTCACCGTCCTGTTTGTTGCGTTAACATTACCAAGTCATCGCTGAATGAAGACAAGATAAGCGATCTTTTTGATGTCCTGTGCCTGAATCGCTATTACGGCTGGTATGAAAACCCTGCCGATCTGGTTGCTGCCGAGAAAACGTTAGAAAATGAGCTGGTTGCCTGGCATGATCGTCATCAAAAGCCCATCATTATTACGGAATATGGTACGGATACGTTGGCCGGGCTGCATTCGGTTTATAACGAAATGTGGTCAGAAGAATATCAGTGTGCGTTTCTGGACATGTACCATAAAGTATTTGATCGGTTACCGTTTGTTGTGGGCGAGCATGTCTGGAACTTTGCCGATTTTGCGACCTCGCAGGGTATCATACGCGTTGGCGGGAATAAAAAAGGCGTTTTTACTCGGGACCGGAAACCTAAAGCCGCCGCTTTTCTGCTTAAGAAGCGATGGCTGGATAAACCATCACAGGCATAAAATCCTTTAATTGTTTATCGGGCAAGAAATTATTCGTGCTAAGCAGACGAGCTGAGTTATGTATTAAACTGGACTCAGCTTTTTTATCGCCGCATGAAATGTTTGATAAGTAATTATTCGTAACCTGTAAGCGCATACCCTGAATCACTTCAAAGTGTCATTCTCATGGTACGAATGACGCTATTTCGCTCAAAGCAAACAAAGATTACAGCCGCTGTAACTGACCTATAGCCACAGATATTGCCTGCTCTTTGCATATTTCTTGCTCATTCACTTCTCAGACCGTGCAGACGCCCGCCTAATGCTGGCCTTTTGTTAACAATAAAGATATAAATAACCCGACATGGACATTTAGACATCTATACGTTTAGAAGGTGATATGCACGAGCAACAAGAGAATAGAGAGCTTAAGCGCACCATGAAAACCCGCCATTTGATCATGCTTTCATTAGGCGGCGTCATTGGCACAGGGTTATTTTTTAATACCGGATACATCATCTCTACCACCGGCGCGGCGGGCACACTGCTGGCATATTTGATTGGGGCGCTGGTCGTCTGGCTGGTGATGCAGTGCCTTGGTGAGCTTTCCGTGGCGATGCCCGTCACTGGCGCTTTTCATGTCTACGCGGCGCGCTATATTGGCCCGGCGACAGGGTATACCGTGGCATGGCTGTACTGGCTTACCTGGACAGTTGCTCTGGGGTCAAGCTTTACCGCCGCCGGGTTCTGTATGCAGTACTGGTTCCCGCACGTTCCGGTCTGGATATGGAGCGCCCTGTTTTGTGTGGTGATTTTTTGTCTTAATGCGATTTCAACGCGCTTTTTTGCCGAAGGGGAGTTCTGGTTCTCGCTCATTAAAGTCGCGACTATCCTCGTCTTTATCATCCTCGGTTGCGGGGTGATTTTCGGGTTTATCCCGATGAAAGATGGTTCACCTTCGCCGGGGCTTTCTAACCTCACCAGCGAAGGCTGGTTCCCGCACGGCGGTTTGCCGATTCTGATGACCATGGTGGCGGTCAATTTTGCTTTTTCCGGTACGGAGCTTATCGGTATCGCGGCAGGTGAAACGGAAAACCCGCACCACGCTATCCCGGTCGCGATCCGCGCCACTATTGCCCGCTTAATCCTGTTTTTTATCGGCACCGTTTTTGTCCTGGCCGCGCTGATTCCGGCGAATGTGGCGGGGGTAGAGAAGAGCCCGTTTGTGCTGGTCTTTGAAAAAATAGGCATTCCGTATGCGGCGGATATTTTTAACTTCGTCATCCTGACCGCTATTCTTTCAGCGGCGAATTCCGGGCTTTATGCTTCGGGCCGTATGCTCTGGTCGCTGGCAAACGAAAAAACGTTGCCGGGCTGTTTTGCCCGCGTCAATAAGCGTGGCGTGCCGTTGATCGCCCTTTCTGTCTCGATGCTCGGCGGTCTGCTGGCGCTGTTATCCAGCGTGATTGCCCCTGATACGGTGTTCGTTGCGCTTAGCGCCATTTCTGGCTTTGCCGTCGTGGCGGTATGGCTCAGCATCTGCGCGGCCCACTTTGTCTTTCGTCGCCGCCACTTACAGTCGGGCAAGCCGTCTGCGGCGTTGCAATACCGCGCACCCTGGTATCCGCTGGTTCCCGTACTTGGATTCGTGCTGTGCCTGATGGCCTGCATCGGGCTGGCGTTCGATCCGGACCAGCGCATTGCGCTCTATTGCGGTCTGCCGTTTGTCGCCCTTTGCTATGGCGCTTATTTTCTTACCCACAAAACAAAATTGAAGGAGGCGGACTATGCCGCAGATTAACTCCCTTGCCGCGCTGCTTGAACGTCATCCCTTTGTCGTGCTTGATGGCGCACTGGCCACCGAGCTTGAAGCGCGCGGGTGCAACCTTGCCGATAATCTCTGGTCCGCCAAAGTATTAATGGAAAATCCACAACGCATTCGGGACGTGCATCTGGATTACTTCCGCGCGGGCGCGCAGATAGCCATTACCGCCAGTTACCAGGCCACGCCCGCAGGCTTTGCGGCACGCGGGCTGACGGAGGCGCAGTCAAAAGCGCTGATTGAACAGAGTGTGAAGCTGGCAAAAGAGGCGAGTGAAATTTATCGCGCAGAAAACCCTGATGCCGGTCCGCTGCTGGTGGCTGGCTCGGTTGGGCCATACGGCGCTTATCTGGCCGATGGCTCTGAGTATCGCGGCGACTACGCGCGCAGCCACGAAGCGTTTCAGGCATTCCATCGCCCGCGAATTGACGCGTTGCTCAATGCCGGCGCCGATCTGCTGGCCTGTGAAACGTTACCTTCCTTCGCTGAAATAAAAGCACTGGCTGATCTGTTGGCCGAATATCCGCATGCGCAGGCGTGGTTCTCATTTACCTTACGTGACGGCAAGCACTTGAGCGATGGCACGCCGCTGGTTGAGGTGGTGAACGTGCTGTCTGCTTGTCCCCAAATCGTCGCGCTGGGAATTAACTGTATTGCGCTGAGCAAAACAACCGCCGCGCTCAAACATCTGCAAAGCCTCAGTGCGCTGCCGCTGGTGGTCTATCCTAACTCCGGGGAAACTTACGACGCCGTCACCAAGGCGTGGCATGCGCACGGCGATAGCTGCGGCTCCTTAGCGGCACATTTGCCCCAGTGGTTAGAGGCTGGCGCGAGACTGATTGGCGGATGCTGCCGGACGACGCCACAGGATATTGCCGCATTGAGTGAACGCCGCTGACGGCAGTTTCATCGCAACGTTCCCCTTCGTTCCCGTTCTCTCGTTCCATTTATAAAAGGCAGTCCGTTATACAGACGGGCTGCCTTTTTCATTTTTGACAATTCTTTTTGAGATAATAGTTGACCAGGGAGAACGATCGTTCTACCTTTATCACATGAACAAGAAAACGACCGATACCCGAGAAAAAATCCTGACTACTGCCGAGCAATTGATCTATCGGAATGGAATTCATGCCACAGGCATGGACCTTCTGGTCAAGACCTCAGGCGTAGCAAGGAAAAGTATTTATCGCTATTTCGCGACCAAAGATGACGTGGCCGCCGCCGCGTTGAATGAGCGTGATGAACGCTGGATGCAGTGGTTCAGAACGGAATCTGATAAAGGCGAAACTCCCCAGGATCGCATTCTGAATATGTTCACGGTGCTCAGGGGCTGGTTTGAGTCAGAAGGCTTTCGGGGTTGTGCATTTATCAACACCGCCGGAGAAGTGGGAGACCCGACAGACCCCGTTCGCCAGATAGCAAAACTGCATAAACAAAAATTGCTCGATTACACGCTGGAACTCACTGAGCAATTAAACATTGAGCAACCGGCAGCGCTGGCCAGACAACTGCTGATTCTGATCGAGGGCGCTATCACCATGTCCTATGTGATGGGCGATTGCAGCGCCGCCGACAGTGCCAGGGACGTTGCGAAACTCTTGCTGGAACAGGCCTCTTCTTAAGGTCTGAGTATCAAAAAAACGGTTTCTACTGATAAATCCATTTTTACAGGAGGCTTCACCATGCCTGATACACAAGTTCGCCCACCACTTCCCCCTTTCACTCGTGAGTCGGCGATTGAGAAAGTCCGGCTCGCTGAAGATGGCTGGAACAGCCGCGATGCCGAAAAAGTCTCGCTGGCGTACTCACTGGATACCAAATGGCGTAACCGCGCCGAGTTCGCCAATAATCGTGAAGAAGCTAAAGCCTTCCTCGAACGTAAGTGGAAAAAAGAGCTGGAGTACCGTCTTATCAAGGAGTTGTGGGCGTTCGATGGTGACCGCATCGCTGTGCGGTACGCTTATGAGTGGCGCGATGACTCCGGTAACTGGTTCCGTTCTTACGGCAACGAAAACTGGGAATTTGGTGCCGATGGGCTGATGCATCATCGCTACGCGTGTATCAATGACATGCCGATTAAAGAAAGCGAACGCAAGTTCCACTGGCCGCTGGGGCGTCGTCCGGATGATCATCCGGGTCTGTCGGCGCTGGGTCTGTAAATTTGTCCGTTATCTCGTGAAAAGCCCCCGACTGCTGTCTTAGCCGGGGGCTTTTTCTCAACTCAACTTAATTAAGGCTAATGAAGTAAGAGCTTTCACTGGCAGTAGCGTGATGCAAGTTTGTCGAGAAAAGTGAATAACATTCTGTTCATTTCACGGTAATCGTTAGCCCGTAATTCGTCGGGTGACTGGACAAAACGAAAGTCTGCGGCCCGATGTAACTTCGTTTCGGAATGGGCAATTAATAGTTCGACCACCTCCGGTGTCAGTTCCATGTGGCACTGAAACCCGTAAACCCGTTCAGAATAAGCCACTATCTGGCGTGGGCATCCTTCGCTCCAGGCGATAATTTCCGCCTCCGGCGTCAGCCCCGGCATATCGTTATGCCAGTGACCGACATCAAGCGTATTGCCGAAGTGAGAGAACATTTCGCTCATCGCACCCTTGTCGGTCATAAAAATGGGAAACTTGCCTATCTCTTTTTCCGGACTGTGAGCAAAGGGGGCACCCAATGCTTCGCCGATCAGTTGAGCGCCCAGGCAGACACCGATGATGGCTTTACCTGCACACACCGCGGAGGCAATAAGCGCCTGCTCAGCTTTGGCATCAAAATGAGCGCATTCTTCCACGGTGACGGAAGGATCCTGCGGGCCGCCCATGATGATCAGCAGATCGATGTCCCGTGCATCTTCGGGAAGTTTTTGGCCCGCATAAACACGGGAAAAGGTTACCTCATGGCCGCGACTTATGGCCCAGCTTTCATAAGCGCCGGGCGCTTCGAAACTTTCATGCACAATAAAATGTACTCGCATAGGCGTATGCTCCTGTAATGCTTGTCACAAACTAATTACGCGCACGTTACCCCACCGAAATGGTCGTGCGGGTAACGTCAGCCGAATCATGGTAAACAAGGGGTTCTCATCTGAAATGCCAGTAAGCATTGATAAAGCGCCAAGACATGATGAAGCGACGGGGTGGTCGGTAACGGCAATTTCTTACCGGCGGGGGGAGGTGGATCCGCCCCATTACCATCTGGAAGGGCAGTTATTGTTTGCTACCAAAGGCGTTATGCTGGTTGAAACCGCCGACAGACAGTGGGTAATTCCCCCGCAGCGCGCCCTTTGGATCCCACCGTTGATGATTCACTCTTACAGCATTCTGTCCTGTACGGAATTACGTGCGGTCTACGTCAGTAGCAGCCTTATTGCAGAGTGTACAAACTTCAGCAGGAACAACCAGGTTCATACCATTAACGCGACTCCGCTGGTGAAGGCGTTAATAAATGGCCTTTTTACTGCTGAATATAACGGCCCGATAAAGCGAAAAATGGCGCTTTTGCTGCTGGACATTCTCAGCGAGTCACCTTCCGAAGGCGCAGAACTTCCCATGCCGCGTGATGAGCGTTTACTCCGCGCAGTAAGAGAGCTGATGATCAGCCATCGCTGGGAAGCCTCTCTCATTGACATGGCTGACATTGCTAACATGTCGGAACGGACTTTTTCGCGCCAGTTTTTACGCGATACAGGGTTCAGCTTCAGGACATGGAAACAGCGAGCCAGGATATACGCCTCGCTGGATCTGCTCTCTGACAACGTGCCCGTTAAACAGATTGCCTATCAACTCGGCTTTTCGTCTCCTGCTGCGTTTTCTGCTGCCTTTCGTTCAGTGATGGGCGCAACACCCGGTGAATTTTGACCTGACGGCGGGTGAGCTACATAACACCTTTCAGCATGAATGTCGGCTCCTCGTTCAACGCAGGCGCATGCGTTTGAGAGGCTCCATTCTGACGCCTGAAAACGCCCGGTGGAACGCCCACATATTGCGTGAAGGCCACGTTAAAGGCGCTCGCTGACTGATATCCGATGTGAAAGGCAATCTGTTCGATTTTCTCTTTGCTGCTCACCAGCGCTTTTTTCGCTAACGACATGCGCCAGAAGAGAAGATATTGCCCTGGCGGCATGCCGACTGTCTCATTGAACGCGGCGAAAAAAGCGGAGCGGGACATCGCGGCGTGGCGGGCGAGCTGCGCGATTTGCCACTCATCGCCCGGTTTTTCATGCATGAGGTGCAGCGCGACGGCGATCTTTTCATGTTGCAGCCCCTTCAGGATGCCCGCCGCTTTCGGCAGTTCAGGATTACTGCGTAACGATTCCACCAACAGCAGCTGTAAAAGATGCATTAACACCACGTCACGCCCGGGTCGCCTGGCCCGGCTTTCCTCACGCAGAAGTTCAAGCAAGGTGACGAAACGTCGTTGTCCTTTAATCAGGATCTCGTTTGGCAGCAAAGAGACGATGAGTTGTTTATCCGGCGTATCGAATTCACAATGGCCGACATGCATGACCAGATCGGCGGGACCGCTTGCTGCGCCAATTCTCACGTACCCTTCGCTGATAATGGTTGGCATCGTGATTTCAGTTGGGCGGGATCTGCCCGCGTTGGTGTTCTCGAAAGAGTAAGCGGCGGGTATCAGAATAAAATCACCGGCAACCAGTAACTTTGGGCCTTGCCCGTTCACATTGATCAAGCATTCGCCTTCCAGCACGGCGCAATAAAAAGCCTCTCCGCCAGACTCGCGAACAACACGCCACTCTCCGCGCCCCTCAACAAGTTTTGAATGCGAAGGCTTGGGATTGAGCAGGGCAACGATATCGGTCAACGGATCTGACATTGGACGATCTCTAAAGTTTGCGGGACTTTTGATTATATATTGTCCGGATAGCGGCGGCTATGATCACCGCTCTTGCCATGAAAGAGGATCAAATATGCCTACTGTACTGATTACCGGTTGTTCTTCAGGCTTTGGCCTTGCCGCCGCAAAACTTTTTTTACACCACGGCTGGGACGTGATTGCCACGATGAGAACGCCTGACCCGACCTGTTTGCCGGAAAGCGACAAGCTGACGATTTTGCCGCTCGATATCACTTCCGCGCAGAGTATCAGCCATGTAGTGAAAGAGGCTGGCGCGATTGATGTGCTGGTGAATAATGCGGGCTTTGGCGCGCCAGTACCGGTCGAACTCACCTCTTTTGCCTCCGCGCAGCAGTTAATGAACACCAATGTCCTGGGAACATTGTCCTTAACGCAGGCATTTCTGCCGCTGATGAGAGAGGCAAAATCAGGCGTCACCATCAATGTCTCTTCGTCCGTGACGACCAAAGCGATGCCGCTGATTGGGCTTTATCGCGCCAGTAAAGCGGCGTTGAATGCATGGAGCGAGTCCTTGTCCATTGAGGTCAGGCCTTTTGGTATTCGTGTTCATGTCGTGTTACCGGGGCGCTCCCCGGAAACGAAGTTTGGCGAGAATGCGCGCGCACATTTTGCCGGGATGGACGATCCCGCCTACGGGCAAATGGTGAAGGAATTTATCCAGAGCGTGGGCGACAGCAACTCGCCCGTGACGCATGCTGATGATGTAGCGAATGCCATTTTCGCCGTTGCTCAGAATCCAGATGCGCCGCTATACACTGCCGCGGGTGAAGATGCCGAGCTTTGGCTGAAAAAGGCGCAGCAGCATTCACCCTTCTCTTACTGATGACGCCGAACGAAGAGTATGCGGGGGATTCGCCGCATGGTGCAGGAGATTGCTCCTGCGCCATGCGATTAAAGCTGAACGCAATCCTCAAGAGCCGGAAAGGCGATATCCCGTATCGGCCCAGGAAACGGTCGCAAACCCAGCCTGCCCCAGGTGCATGCCCGCAATAAGCAGTTTTTCCCGGACGGCTTGCGCCAGAATTTTTTTGCGGGTCTCTTCGGCCAACGCGGGATCGGCATCAAACAAAATGCTCACCGCCGGTTGCGCCGTCTGAATATGCGGATAATGGACGATATCTCCCCAGATAAGTAAGCTTTTTCCCTCCGAGTCAATGCGAAACCCGCTATGCCCTGGCGTGTGGCCCGGCAGCCATACCGCAGAAATGCCCGCTGTTATGTTGCCCTCGCTAAAAAAATGGACGTTCCGTGCATAAGCCTCTAACGTCTGGCGCGCCAGCAAGAAATTACGCTGGCCGCGTTCGCTGGCTATTTTTCGTTTTTCATCATCCCGCCAGTAGTCCGCTTCGCGATGATGCAGGAGAAGTTCCGCATGTTGAAAGACCGGTTGCTTTTCCGCATCAAGCAGGCCGCCAATATGGTCCGGATGGCAGTGCGTTACTAACACGGTGTCCACGTCGTTGTGGCTGATTCCGAGGGCGGCGAGGTTGGCTTTGAGCTGCCCGCCCGCGTTGTTCAGCCCTCCGGTACCGGCGTCAACCAGAATGGTTCGCCCCCGCCCGCGAATGAGATAGCCGTTGATATGGATATTACCGGGTTCAGCGATTCCGGCGCGATGCTGAATGAATGCGGCATCCTCTGTGGCAATACCTGACAGTAACGCCAGGCTGGCGGACATATTGCCGTCACTCACCGCAGTGACCTGAAAATCGCCAATCTGGCGTGATGGAAAAGTAAGAGGGTGCATAAATACCTCAGGATGAGTTTTTGGCGTACGGGTACGGGGCAGGAGATCCAAAGCAACGAATCCGCTTAATGACTTTTGATCATGCTATAAGGTGTATACCGGCCTGGAAATCGATAATATTTCATTGTTCAGTGACATTAACTCACTGAGTGGCGTTATCAGCACAGAGGAAGGCCCTTTATGCGCAGAAAAATACCCAGTAGCACTTCCCTGCAGGCTTTTGATGCCGCCGCAAGGCACGGCAGCTTTGCCCGGGCCGCAGAAGAACTCTCCCTGACGGAAGGGGCCATTAGCCGTCAGATTGCCCGCCTTGAATCGTTACTGAATTGCAGACTGTTTGACCGTACGGGAAGCCGCGTAAAGCTTAACCCCGCAGGCGCACGCTATGCGCGTCATGTCCACGAAACGCTGGCGCGGCTCGAAAGGGATAGCCAATACATCATGGGGTTGCCGGAGGGGAATAAGAGTCTGGATATTGCCGTGCTGCCGACCTTTTCCAGCCGCTGGCTGATCCCGCGCCTGGGCGGCTTCAGGTCATTGCATCCGGACATAACGGTAAATATTGCGGCCAGTACCGACCCTTTTATTCTGAGCGGCAGTGGCTTTGACGCCGTGATCCATTTTGAACATCCCGCATGGACCGGCATGCGCATGCAGTTTCTGTTTCAGGAAAAACTGGTTCCGGTGTGCCACCCTGCGTTGTTATCGCAAGGTAACGTTGATGAACAGTTAAACGCGCTTCCACGGATTCACCGACGGCAGAACCCGGATGCGTGGTATCGCTATGCCCGCGAAAGTAACATCAACCTGGATAATCCAGGGCTGGGGGTGCGCTACGACCTGCATGAAATGGCCATCGCTGCCGTTATGGCGGGACAAGGTGTGGCGCTGGTGCCGCGCATGTATGTCGAAAATGAATTGAGGCGCGGTCTGCTTGTTTCTCCCTGGCCAGAATCCGCAAGCCTGAGCAAAACATTCTGTTTAATCAAACCGACGGAAACCGGAATGAATGAAGCGGCGTTAGAGGATTTTGAACGCTGGCTGCTGGCTGAAATCAATCCCGCTGCTGGAGCATTGCAGCAAGAGGCTTAACGTTTATCATCGCCCTCTCAACACTGCCATCGCTAAAATAAGGGCGGCCTGACTCTTTTTCAGAGGGCCGCCTGTCGTGCCAGAAGGTAAACCGTTTTCTTCAGTTTTCGAGCCAAATAAACTCAGGTGGAGAATGCATCAGGAAGTTCTGGTGCGATATGTTCCAGGCGTAAGCGCCCGCCAGGCTGAACACCAGCCAGTCACCCGGCGCCAGCGCGGCAACGGGCTGCTGGCGCGCCAGCACATCTTTTGGCGTACAGAGTTGCCCGACCAGCGTCACACGTTCATCTTTTATCCATTCAGCGTTTTGTTCGCGCCGCAATATGCTGAACGGGTGGTTATGGCTTTGCGCTGCAGGGGTGCGAAAATGGTGCGTTCCCCCGCGACCAATCGCAAACCATTCGCCGAGATTCTTTTTGATGTCCAGCACTTCCATGACGTAATAGCCGCAGGCTGCGGCAATGTAACGACCACACTCAAAGCGCAGCGTCCAGCCTTGCGCCTGGCTGAATTGCGTCACGTCTGGCAGGCGCTGGCAAAAAGACGTCCAGTCAAAGTGATGTTGCGGTTCAAGGTAGTTAATACCGATACCGCCGCCGACGTTAATCAAGTCAATGTCCAGCGACCAGCGATCGCACCAGGTACGAACCTTGTCCAGATACAGACGGATCAACGCCAGATGGTTATCCACATCCAGTTGGTGAGACATCAGATGGAAGTGAAAACCGCGCAGATTGATGTGCGGAGAACGGGCGATTTCGCGTAATGCAGCGGGCAGATCATGCTCATCGAGACCAAAAGGCGTCGGTTTGCCTCCCATCATCAGACGCGTACCGCCGAGCCCCTCCAGCGCAATGTTCATCCGCAACAGTACGGAGACCGTTCGATTCTCCTCAAGCGCGATAGCCTGTAAACGACGCAGCTCGGTTAAACTCTCCACGTGTACAACTTCCACGCCGAACTGCACCGCCTGGTGCAGTTCACTCTGCAGCTTGCCGGGGCCGCCGAAAATCAGCGGTTTGCCAGCCACCTGCTCACGTAACCAGTTGAGTTCGCCACCGGATGCCGCTTCAAAGCCATCGACGTACTCGCATAATGTACGGAGTATGGGGGCTTCAGGATTCGCTTTTGCGGCGTAAAACAGTTCACAACCCGCTGGCAATGCATGACGCATGCTGCGGATATGCTGGCGCAGTGCAACGAGATCATACACATAAGCGCAAAACGGCTCTGAGCGCTGTTGCTGCAACTGTTGCAGCGCCTCTCTGACTTTCGGCGTCATTGCGCGCTCCTCATCGGATGTTGCAGCAGGGTGTAATCCGCGTGTTTATCCGCTTTGCGTAGCAGGCGGGTTTTCAGATTGTTTTTTGACGGGATAGCGCCGCCCTCGAGGATCGCAGCGATTTCCGGCTGATGCCGCCAACGGCCAAGTTGCGCCGCCAGTAAATCCCACAATTGCTGTTCCAGTACCTGATCGTCATCGGCCAGGCGGAACAGCACTTCCGACAGGTGATTGATCAGGAGGCAATAGGCCACGCGACGCCAGCCCTGTTCACGGCTGTACCAGACGGACTGTCTGGCACGTTCGGACATCATCGCCAAATCGGAGGCTGACCAGCGCTCGGTGGTGAGTTTTGTGCCTTCCAGATCGCGTACCCATAGCTGAGTCGGCAGGTGATTTTCAATGGAAACCAGAATGTTTTGCAGATGTGGCTCAAACACCATTCCTTCCGTGAAGAACGCGTCCAGCACACCAGGAAGTAGTACCGACAGATACCTGTCGAGCCACAGCACATTCGCCTGCTGTAGGGAGAGCCCCTGCGCTGCACTCAACTGTTGAATTTGCAGGTGAAGAGGACTGTGGCCCTGATGGTCGAGCGCAAACAGCGATGCTGCCAGCCAGGGCTGTTGATCGGCGAGGTTCTCCCGGTAAAGAATGCCGAAGCACTCTTGTAAATGGCGCACCTCTTCGGCTTCGTCTGCTTGCGCCAGCGCGGAGAAATCAAGGCTGCTGGCGGCTGGCTCGCGCATGATGTGGAAGCCAGGCACCGTGCTTTCCAGACGCGCAAAACGGTGTTCAAGTAGCGTATTCAGCGCAACTGCGCTTTCCAGTTCATACCAGGCATTCTTGCGGACACAGTTGGTGAGCCGCACATGAATGGAGCATTTAAGGTAATAGGGCAGATCGGCGCGATACAACGTACGCACCGACGATGTCGCCGCGAATTCTGCGCCTGTGAGTCCCAGCGGCGTGATGAGCCCGCAGCTAACGGCACGCGCATAAAGCGGCGACTGCGTGATGTGGCGAACCTCCCATGGATGGCAAGGATAGCAGTGCTCGCCATGGAGTTTATCCAGCATTGCCGTAACGGGCGCACTGCCCCGAACCTGTAACAGCGAGGGATGAATGCGGAACCAGAACAGCGGGAAGCGTGCGGCGACTTCGGGCGAGCAAGCCAGTAGCGCCTCTGGCGTCACACCCTGACGGCTTTTCGGGCTAGGATGCATCGGATGGCCCCAAAGCAGACGCTCTTCGCTTTGGATATAGCTATGCTCGCTTGCCTGCTTTGGCAGATGCTGCAGAAAAGAGGCCGTCACCTGGACGCTGTTTTCAATCTGATCCAGCAGTTCTACATCGGGTAATTGTCCGGTCTGACGCACCATATCATTGACCAGCAACGCCATTGCTTCGCTACAACGGACGGCCCGCCACGGGCGACCAAACTCTTTTATAAACGGGGTGCCGATAAAGTCGCCGCGATCCAATAAACTCCAGCGGATAGCCCGGATGGCGAGTAACGTGCGGCCATCCTCTCCCATTTGCAGCAAAATCACTTTGCCCGAGACCATCCGGCTGGCTAACGACAACGGAATATTGCCCTGGCGTACCTGTTTAACGCGTCCCGCCGGGCGGGCAAATTCGCGAATATAGCAGTTCAGCAGTGCTGTCAGCCCGGCAAATTCCGCCTGCTCCCTTTCCGGGGGGACTTTTACTGCCAGCAGTGGATTTTCACGAACGGCGAGTGATACGGACATAACCTGATCCTCGTAAAGGGGAAATAACAAAGAGTAAGACGGCGGCTGAAGCCGCCGCCGCTGAAGCCAGGAAAGGAGCCTGTAATGACACATGCGAAACCAACCAGCCCGCACCAATACCGGCAGCCACGCCAGCCCACTTGCCGGCGGCATCGATCTGTCCGAACTGCTTCCCGGCGCTGTGTTGGCGAATGGTGTCGCTCAGCATTTGATTGGCGCCGCTGTAAGCCAGCAGCATGCCGCAACCAAACAGCGAGCGAGCCGCCAGCAGCGATGACGCCCCGACTAACTGGCTGTGCCACAGTGCCGCCACCGCAATCAGCGCCATGCCTGGCACAAAATACAGGCTGCGTCCTGCCAGGCGGTGCCAAAGTGGCAAAAGCAGCAGATAGATCAGATGTGGCCAGCTATAGAACACACCGATCAGCACCTCCGTACGGAGCCAATGTGCGGCATAGGGCAGGAAGTAGGGGAATGTCACCACCATGGCGAAGTTGAACAGGAACTGCATCGCCCACAGATAATGAAACGTGGATTTGATGCCGTTGTTCTGCACTGCACGATATGTCGGCTCAATGGCTGGATCGGCGGGCAGCCGCAGGCTGAGCAGCAAGCCACACAGCGATAATATTGCCAGCCCAAGCCACAGACGCTGGCCAATATCGGGTTGCCACATCAGAACTCCGCCTATTAGCGGTGGCGCGCTCAGCAGCGCTAACCGGGCGGAAGATTGCGTCCAGTTAAGGGCTTTCGCCAGTTGTTCACCGCGCAGATGCGAGGAAAGATAGCCATTCGCCGCAGCCAGGGTTCCTCCCGCAACTCCCTGCAATGCGAGTGCGACGATCAACCATGGCAACGAGGGCGATACGCCAGCCAGTAAAAATGCGCATGTCAGCCCGCACAATGCCCGTTGCAGCGACAACCGCCGCCCGTAGCGATCGGCAAACCGTCCCCACCACGCGGCAGAGAGCGCCGTCATCACTGAAGGCAGGCTGAACAGAACGCCCGCCCACAGGCTGCGTTCAGCGATGCCAAATGAAACCAGCAGCCGTGGCAGATAGAGCGGTACGCCAAGTACGGTAAACGCGGCCAGGAAGTGGCAGGCCAGAACCACCGGCAACGTACTGCGCATTAGCGTTTTTCCCGCAGCAGGAAATTCGGCCCACTCTGGCCGTAGAACTTGTTGATATCTGCGGCGCCGGACGCCTGTTTGCTTAGCAGGCTTCCGCTCTGTAACAGGTATTTCACTGGCTGCGTGGGGGAGACAAACAACTGCTGTCGTGCAAAGACTGTATCGACGCCTTCACTCTCCAGACGCGCCAGACTCTGCTCAAGCGCATGCCGCAACGTTTGATAACCTGCTTCGCGATCGATCAGTGCGCCTGCGGTCAGACTTTCCAGTACCGCCGCCAGGCAGAGTTGCAGGGTGATGGTGATAAACATCTGTGCCAGCGCGGTTTCATCAGACACACAAATGCGCGGATCGCGCAGTGTGTCGAGGCGCTCTGCCAGTTGCGGGCAGGCGGTTTTGAAACGCTCAGGCAGAATGCGCGCCGCATCGTTGTCTTTCATCACCAGTGTCAGGGATTCATTTGGCGTAAGACTCAGCACGGCATTCTGCTGATTGGATTCGAGGGCAATGCCGTAGCGTAACCACAGCGTCAGGTGAACATCCGCCATCAACTGGCAGTAATCACGCCACCAGTCCGCGACGTCTGGCATACCGGGTTGTTCAAGCAGAGAAGCGAGATAATAGCGACCGTCCGGCAGTTTGCTGCCAAGCGACGCAACCGGTAACAGCGTTTCACCGGTGCGTGGTGCTGCGTAGCGCCGCAACAGAAAGGCCAACTGTTTATTCTCCGCAACATGGCCACAAAAACGCTCATCGACATGGCGATATTTGCCGCGTAGCAGGCGGTCCTGTTCACCCAGCATGGTCAGCACTTCAGCAAACCACTGGCCGTCATACAGTGTCGAGGGTTTGATCAGGCGGATGTTTTTCTGTCCCAGTGTGCGCATGCTGAGTGGCACTTTGAGATGTTGATCCGGGTAGTCCGCTAACTGCACAGTACGTACTGATAAGGTGGGGTAGACATCGAGCCAGGCATCAGGCGCGATGACCGTGCCCTCTGGAAGATCATGCAGTTGACTCAACGTAAGAGGATGCACAGGGAGCAATTCATGCCGGGCGAAGTGCTGTGGATCCAGACCTACCTGTGACGGCGATGGCCACCAGTCCGGTCTGGCTTGCGGTGCCGTAAGGGTCAATTGCTGGTGGGGTAAAGCCAGCCAGCGCAGACGAAACGGCTGACAAAACTCAGGCGCGTACTGGCGCAGGTCGGCTTCGCTAAAACCAAATTTAGCGCGCGCCGTAGGGTAGTAAGGATGATCAAGGAAGCTCGCCAGTTGATCGGCATGGCGCAGGCGCTCGCCCCAGTTCATCTCTTTCGGTGAACGTAACAGTGATGCGCGCTGTTGTGTAAACGCGATGGCACAGAGTTCGCCTTGTGCCACGGCACTGTCGGCTTCCTCTTTATAGGTAGCAAAGCGCTCTCGCGTTTCCGGTTGCTGATCCGGCATTAACGCCGCCAGCCAGTCAGCATAGCCAGACTGCGAGTGCCATCCTTGCGCGGTCTTAATCTGCCATTCAGGGGATACTGCCCGCCATGGCTGCATGTAATCACAGGCATCCACCTTCAGGCGCAATGTCTGACTGGCCGACTGCCAGGTAAGCCACTGGTGCTGAGAATCCTGTGTAATCTGCCCCTGGCTTATCAAACCACTGACGTTTTCGCGCAGGCAGGCGTTTATGATACGCAGCGTAATGTAGTCATGCTGATTCATCAGACAATCTCCCACTTTAGCGCGGCGAGGGTGCGGTTCGTGAGCTGTTTTAGCTGCGAGTCATCGCTGGCTTCAAGGTACAACACGCCGAGGTAATCTTTATTTGAGTGGGTTAGCTCGATGCGATCGCCAGTGGATTTGAGCGGGCGGTAGTGCAGGCCTGGAGCGCTGGGCGGTTGAGGCGCGGTCTGCAATGTGCCACTGCGATCGGCGACGAGATAATGGATCAGCGCTTCACCCTGTTCCGCTTTTACCGGCGGCAGCGGTTCGCCAAGATGCAGGCGCAGGATCGGCGTGAACCACCCCTGCGGTAGCAGGCGGTCCAGCAGAAATTCGCGGCCATCGCCAATACTGCGATAATTGATTTCAACTAATACGGGGCCATTATCGGTAACGATAAATTCGCTGTGGCACGCGCCAAACCCCACGCCAAACTCACGCAACTGTGCCAGCGCCTGCTGCTTCCAGCGTGTGCTATGTCCACCGGCCCAACGCGCACTCATCTCCACAAAGTGCGGTGGCGCGGAGAGTTCGACATCGAAACCGCCAATTGCCACCAGTTCATTGCCGTCGCCGAGGGTTTCCAGCGTGAATAGCGGCCCTTGCATGAACGCTTCAACCAGCAATGTCTGGCGGACGGGCAGGGAGTCAAGATAGTGCTGGCAATGCGTGAGATCCTCAATAAGCCGCACATCCATAGATGCCACACCCTGGCCTGGCTTGATCACCACGGGCCACGGCCAGTCAGCGGCGGGTGATGTATCAGGAAGGAGTTGCGAAGACCATACTGAAGGTTGCGCCAGTGCTTTCAGGCGCTGGCGCATGCGCCACTTCTCTTTCGCGGCGTAGCAAATTTGCCAGTTCTTGGCGGGCAGACCAAGTGCAGTGGCGGCAATAGCGGTTGCAGTTTGCAAGTGATCGCTATTGGAGAACAGCGCAGCAGGCGTGATACCCCATTCGGTGAGCGTGTCGAGGATCGACAGTGGGTTAAATACTTCGCATTCGATCACCGTAACGCTGTCATCCACCTTACTGTTATGCGCCATCGCGTGATCGGTAAGCAGGATCACCGAATAGCCCAGGCGTTGCGCTGCGGGAATAAAACCTTCTGTCACGGCCGCGTTAACAACGTGACTGATGATCACATAGGGCTTTTGGTTGAACATGTGTATACCTGTTTGGGTGTTGAGTAGGAAAGGTTAAAGAGACTGCACGTCAGTAAGCCGTTGCTTTAGCGCCCGAAACAAAAATCCGCGATCTTCGCCGCACAGCCAACTGTCCACGCCCTGGCGTTGCCAGTATTGCTGCTGCTCTGCGGTACGGGGGTTGGCGCAAAAAGATTTCCCTGCGGCCGCACAGCGTGCAGCCAGTTGGCGAATAAGCGCTTCAACCTCAGGATGCGTCGGCCGCGGGCCAAGTTGCATGCTCATTGCCAGGTCAAGCGCACCTTCCATAACCATCGTGACCTGCGAGATAAGCAATATGGCGTCAATAGCCTCAATGCCGGCCGGCGTTTCAATCATGGGTACCAGCCATAACTTCTCATTGGCCTGGCGGATATAATCCTCAAGGGACAAAGTACCAAAGCCGGTTACGCTGCCGCCGGTGATACCTCGTGTTCCAATGGGGGGAAAGAACATCGCATTTTTCAGGGCGTTAACCTGTTCCACACTTTCAGCCCGCGATAGCACAATCCCGCCGGCTCCCATATCGAGCAGGCGTCCGGCGCGCGGAATATCGTCACAGGTGAGACGTATCAATGGGGTGCAGTGGTTGAGCTGCGCCAGTTGAATACAGTGGCTAAGAAGCGTTTCGTTATGGGGAAGATGTTCCAGATCGAGTATCACGAAGTCATACCCGGCAATGGCAATCATCTCAACAAGAGTAGGGTGGGGAACGGAGTTCAGGATGCCAAATAGCCCATTGCTGGACCTGCGGCGTTCCGCTGGCAGTGCAAGCGAGATCATATAACTAGTCCATGTTGGTAATGCTTATCATTTACATTATCATTACTAATGAACTCGCGCTTTTCAAAAGATTTAAACAAGATTGTTAAATAAATTCACTAAGTGATAGTTGCCACATCGAAGTAGTCTGATTGCTATTGTGGATTAAGCTTATGATATATATCTACTATTTTGTAAGAGATTGTTTGCGGTTGCCATGTTGATGGCAGAAAAAATTAAAACCACTTATGTGTGGTTTAGTCAGCGGAAGCTCAGTAAGGAAATCACCAAAATGAAAGGCCAGTGGCTTATTATGATATTTACCGCTTTAGTGTGGCCGTGGGCGGCACAGGCACAATCGGTTACGGTGACCGATCTTGCCGGTCGTCAGGTCACGCTTAACGCCCCCGCAACACGCATCATTCTCGCTGACAGCCGGATGTTGTTACCGATGAGCCTGCTGCATCCCGGCAATGCGCTCAAAGGGATTGTCGGATGGGATGATTCACTGCAAACCCGGGCACCGGATATGGGGCGTTATTTTACCCGGCATTATCCAGCGCTGCCTTCCATACCGGTATTTATTAACCCTTACCGTAGCAGCTTTAACGTTGAACAAGCCACGATGCTTAAACCGGATCTGATTGTTTTCGATACGGGGATCCTGAAGAAGCTCGAAAGTGAAGGGACGCTGGCATTACTGGAGAAAAGCGGAATTCCGGTGGTGTTTATCGATTTTCGCCAGCAACCCTTAACCCATACACCGATGAGTATGCGGCTATTGGGGGAGGTGACAGCCGAACAGCAGAATGCCGGGCGCTTCATTCAGCGTTGGAATCAATTATTGGATCGTACCCGGCAGCGTGTGGCAACAATCCCCAGCGAAGCGTGGCCTGGCGTTGTGTTTGAAAACCATGCCGGTATGACGGGCATGAACTGTTGTACCGTATTTGGTCGCGACAGTTTTGGTCAGTTCATTCCTGAAGCCGGTGGCCGTAATCTGATGGCGGACAAAGTCCCCCCTCAGGGAGCCGATATTAGCGCTGAATTGTTGATTGCGGTGCGCCCCGACGTCTATTTAATGAGTGGCGCCGACTGGAGCCAGCGCGGGAGTTCTTCGCTGGCAGTGCCGCTGGGATATGACGCTAGCCGCGCCAGTACTTTACCTAAGCTGCAGAAACTGATGCAGCGAGAAGGGGTGAGTGTATTGCCCGTGGCGAAGGGCAAGCAGGTAATGGCCATCTATCACCAATTCTACGACAGCCCTTTCAACGTA
Source organism: Kosakonia sacchari (assembly GCA_900109485.1). GTDB lineage: Bacteria > Pseudomonadota > Gammaproteobacteria > Enterobacterales > Enterobacteriaceae > Kosakonia > Kosakonia sacchari_B. The sequence continues at coordinate 197,734 of FOAY01000002.1, forward strand.
GTAGCACTGGAAGCCATGGCTAAACTTTTCCATCCTCAGCAGTTTGATGATGTCGATCCGCAGGCCGATTTAGCCGCGTTATACCGCGACTTTGTCGGCATTCCTTACAGCGGGTTGTTTTACGTCCAGCCTTAATGAAAGAAGCCCGTTCAACTGGACGGGCTTCTTTTGGCTATCAGAACTTCAGGCTAACGCCCGCAGTGACTGAACGTCCCGGCGCTGGCTGACGTCCCCACGGGCTGGTATCAATACCGCGGAACCAGTAGTCACGATTAAAGATATTGTTAATGCCGACATAGCCGTTCAGCACGGTACTGCCTGACTTAAACAGATCGCGGCTCACTTGAGCATTCCATACCCAGTAAGACGGCATTTGACCAACGGAACCGGTGCTGTTCTCCGAAACGGTATTCGCTGCATCCGAATAGGATTTACTGAAGTAGTAGCCTGCCAGCGAGAAGGTGGTTTCACGCCAGTCATAGCTTCCATCCAGCGTTAGCTGAGTGCGCGAGGCATACGGCACTTCTTTACCACGGTTCACGCCGTTACGCTGTTCCGCCTGCAGGTAAGCATATCCTGCATGCAATTTGAGGCCTTCAATGGCTTTCGGGCTCCAGAACCCTTCCAGCTCAACGCCCTGATGGCGGGTGCGTCCAATGTTGAGATAGCTATCGGATACACTGTCGTAGGAGATCTGATCTTTATAATCAATGCGATACAGACCGGCATGAAGGCTGACATTCTCGGTTGGTTTGTAACGTACGCCACTCTCGTAGTTCCACGCCAGCTCAGAGCTGACGTCGCCGCCTTTCACGATTTGCGTAGCCTGTGCCGGACGCAGGCTTTTCTGCATGTCCGCATACAGGAACCACTGCGATGTAAGCTGGTAACCCACCGTCAGGCCGGGTAGCCACTGCGTGTCCGGCGTGGAGGTTTGCTGGCCCGTTTTTTTATCGGTGTATTTTTCGCTGATGTTCTCATAGCGCATACCCGGCGTAATGGTCAGCGTGTCATTGAACAGTTTGACGGCATTGCTGATATAACCTGCCCAGGCATTATTATCAAAGTCCCAGTCACGTGTTACCGCTGTCACGCCTGTTGCCAGGGTACGCTGACGTACCTGATAATCGATTTTTTCACTGACAAAGCGTCCACCCACAATCCATTGCTGGTTCACATTGTCGCCGTTGATATCCATGCTGATACGCGGTTCAGTTCCCCAGACTTTGAAATTTCGCGGCGAGTTTTGCACGATATCGGCAGGTAAGGCCGGGTTGAAGTTTTGCCCGGCGACTTTACTCATGCCGACATGGAAATCACGATCCGACTCATGACCAAAGAACATCCAGTTAAATTCTGCGTTATCAATAAAGCCCAGTGAACCGAGTTGCTGGTTATAGACTGCGCTATAGCGCTTGGTGTGACCGTCGTAATCATCCCAGGGACGGGTGCTTTGACGGCGATCGCGATTATAGTCTGCGGTCGAAAGGGCACCCGCCAGATCGGCGTGTGCATCGTAGTATTGGTAGGAGAGATTTAACGTGGTGTCTTCGTTGATGTTCCACAGACCGCGTATGCGGAAGTTCTGAACTTTGCTGTCGCTATGCTCACGGAACGAGCTACCTTTCACCTGGTTAGCTTCGACCTGCAGCCCGAAGTCATCATTCAGCATGCCGCCGGTGCGCAGATAGGTATCCCAAAGATTGTGTCCCTTACCGTAAAACGTGGCGCGCTCGGCAATCTCATTTTCCCATTTCAGCGGAATGGGTTTACTGATCAGATTGATGACGCCGCCAACGTTATTCGGGCCATATTGTACTGCTGCACCACCGCGAACCACGTCAATGCGATCAATAGTCGAAAATGTTACAGGAAACAGCGACATTCCTTCCTGACCGTAAGGTGCCAGCACCAGCGGAATACCGTCCTCAAGGATTTGAGCGCGGCCGCTGCGGCTGTCGTACAAGCCACGGACCGCAATTTGCGGAAGTACGCCTGTACCGGTTTCATCCTGAATCTTGACCCCTGGCACACGCTGTAACGCATCATCCAGGGTGCGATTAGCCCCTTTTTCCAATTGATCGTTGCTGATAACGGTGCGGCTCCCGGCCCAGGTTTTCACTTCTTCTGCGCGTGAATCGCCAAGAATGTTCCCTGACACCGTTATTGTTTGTTCTGCTGCATAACTGCATTTACCGGCCATGAGCAAGGCCACTGCTGCGGCAATTTTTGTGCGTCTCATCGTCAACCCTGAATATTGGTAATTTATGGTAATGATTCTGATAAATATTATCATTATCAAATAAAACTTAATATTCCTGAATTGAACGTAAACCTATGTCAAGACAATAATATTGGTGTTTTTTCGGCATAAAACCCGAGAAGGCCGGTACGAAGGAGTGTGGAAACCCAGAGAAGGCGCTGGCTGCAAGAGGGTGAAAGTCACAGGAATTGATGTCTGGCGTTAAAGTTCGAATTTTATGACGTTCATGTTTAATATTTTTGAATTAGTGGCTGTATCAACGTGGCGTTTATTATCACTGCTACGATAGAAGGGGTGAGCCATCCTGCTGTCGATAAGGTATTCCCATTTCCAGAAGTACAGGGTGCCAGGAATAGCGCGGTTATTTATGTTTATCGCTCACAACCTCCGGTGAGATCATGACTGCCTCTGTTTATTCCCGACGATGATTTCCTCCTCCAGCCAGGCAATAAAAAGAGCGACTTCCGGCTTTTTTTCTGCCAACGGAGATATCACCAGCCAGTAGTGCCAGGGATAAGGCGCGGTGACCGCGGTGATTTGTACCAGCTCTCCCCGTGAGATAGCATCTTCAACCAGAGAACGACGCTCCAGAGCAATGCCGGTTCCCCGTCGTACGGCTTCGATGACCAGGTTTGAATCGTTAATGCGTAACCCGGCAGGCAGGATCTCTTTCTCCAGCCCTGCATTGAGGCACCAGGATTTCCACGACTCCATCGAGAAAATAATGCTGCTCTTTGCTACCTCTTCTGGCGTACCAGGTAGCTTGCCATTGTTATAACCGGGCGCAGCGACAACAATAAGCTCATCAGAAAAAAGAAAGCGGCTTTCCATTCCTTCCCAGTCACCCTGGCCCATACGAATCGCAATATCGATGCCTTCCTGTTGCAGGTTGGTCACCGTCAGACTGGCCTGCAGACGTAATGAGATATGGGGATATTTCTCGCGGAATCGCGAAAGACGCGGCAATAACCAGTGACAGCCAAAAGAAGGCAGCGTCGCCAGCGTCAGTTCCATTGCTCGTGGTTTCACCTGCACCAGCCTGGTGGCATCCGAGATCCGGTTCAATGCTTCGCGTATTTGCAAAGCATAAAGCCTCCCTTCTTCATTAATCTGTACCCCGCGCCCGTGACGGATAAATAGCTTTACGCCTACCATGCCCTCCAGGGTTTTAATGTGTTGGCTAATAGCAGAATGCGTCATGTTCATCTCGTTCGCGGCCAATGTGACGCTGCCAAGGCGGGCAACAGCCTCGAAACTTCGCAGAGTGGCGATAGGTGGGTAATCCGACATAGGGCATTTTTCTTAACGTTGTTTAATACGTTAACGTTACTACCCTATAAACATTTTTTAAATCGGGATTTAATGACGGGGTAAAATAACTCATTAATTTAAAATGGATTAATTTTCATTCTTATCTTTCCATCCTGCGAAAGTGGCATGACATGTTAGAAATACTAACACCAGAAGTAAGGAATCCATGATATTCGACCCTGCAGATTTACGCTAACGTGTGCCTGCCTGCTTTGCCGAATCACCTGATGCTGACAGGTAATCGATTAACGACAGTTGTGTAGCACGAACAGGAATAACGATGAAACTCATTGGTATGATGGATTCGCCTTACGTAAGGCGTGTTGCGATCTCCCTGGAACTCTATGGCATCGAATTCAACAGTATGCCGCTATCGGTATTTAGCACATTCGAAGAGTTTTCACGCATTAACCCGGTAGTCAAAGCCCCGACGGTCATTCTGGAGAGCGGTTTGCAGTTAATGGACTCAACGCTCATTCTTGATTATTTTGAGGCGCTGTCCGGAGCAAATCACAAACTTTTACCCGACAATGCTGACGCTCTGGCAAAAGATCTGCAGATTTTGGGCGTTATTCTCGCCGCCTGCGAAAAGGCGGTGCAAAATATTTATGAGCACAAACTCAGACCAGAAGAAAAACAACATCAGCCGTGGGTTGAGCGCATTACCCGGCAACTGCTCGCCGCATGCCATGAATGGGATACTCTGCTTGAAGGCCGCGCTATAGCGCCTCGTCCTGACCAGGTCGCGGTTAGCAGTACGGTGGTTTGGTCATTTATTCAGTTCATGATCCCAGGGGTAGTTGCGGCAGATAATTTTAAAAACATTCGGTCGCTTGCTGAATCATGTGAAGCGCTGCCAGCGTTTAAAAAATATCCCTTATCTTAAAAGCTTGCTAATGAGCGGCGGTGACTGTTACCCGATTTCCAGAAATGAACGATCGCAATCGGCGCAAATTATGCGCCAATTGCGATACCAGGTCACACCGTCGGGATGGTGCCGCCATCGATGACATATTCGGTACCGGTGATGGCGGCGGCATGAGATGAGGCGAGAAAGGCGATGAGATTCGCCACCTCAATGGGCTTTGACGGACGCCCCAGCGGAATACCCCCGAGCGCATTCATGATGATCTGCTTACCGCCTTCATAATCCGTTCCCGCCTGCTGCGCCAGTCGCTCCGCCAGCGCTACCGCCGCTTCGGTTTCGATCCAACCGGGCGCAACGCGCACTACCCGAACCCCCTTCGGCGAAACCTCTTTCGACAGACTTTTGCTGTATGCCGACAGCGCCGCTTTGGCCGCTGCGTAGCCGGTGGTTGATTCCGGTAGCGGTAGTTCACGTTGGATAGAAGTGACGTGAATGATCACGCCGCTACCCTGTGCCAGCATCCCTGGCAACAGCGCACGATCCAGGCGTACCGCTGGCAACAGATTAAGGTTGAGTTCCTGCTGCCATTCCTCTTCGCCCAGCGCCGCAAAACCACCGGCGGGAGCGGTAGAACCGCCCACCACATGGATGATGGCGTCGACACCGCCCAGGTGCATCTGAACGGCTTGCGCTACTGAGGTACACCCTTCGGCTGTGGTCAGGTCTGCCGCTACGAAGACGTCGGCGAGACATTCCTCGGGAGCATGGCGCGCGGTAGTTAACACCGTAGCACCCAGCTGTTTTAATAGCCCGACGACCGCTTTACCCACGCCTTTGGTACCCGCCGTCACCAGCACGCGCGTGCCCTGAAAATCAAGACCCCACGACATCAGACAATCTCCAACGTGTTGATCTTGTCGCCGACCAGGCCGAAAGTATGCTTAAGCACTACCGGGCTGCCGGGAAAATTACCGACGACGTTCGATGTGACCGTCACCCGGTCGCCGTCGGTGAGAATTTGAAGCGGCTCAACGCTGTAGTCAAACGCGGCCTGCGCAGCACGTTGCCACGCCTCGATCGCCACATGTCCCTGATGGGTTTTACCTTCATCGAACACGACGGCGTCCGCAGTAAAACAGTGTTTAACGTTGGCGATATCGGCGCCATTGTTGATGGCGAAATAGGTAGAAATAGCGTGCGGTAGTGATAATGACATGGCTTTATACTCCCGTAATTTACAGTACGGGAATTTTCAACATAGACTGTGAAATTAACAAGTACGCACGAAAAAGTGAGTGACTATATTATGAGTAAGTTATATAGCCCGGAATCTGCCGCAAGCGGCGTGGAACAAGTCCTGCAATTGCTGGAAGGCCGCTGGAAATTAATTATTCTTTTTCATCTCTTCGACGGAAAGGTGCAGCGCTATTCCGATTTCGAAAAACTGATCCCCGCTATTTCGCAGAAGATGCTGGCGCAGCAATTGCGACAGCTTGAAGCCGACGGAATCGTGTCGCGGATGGTATATCCTCAGGTGCCGCCGAAAGTGGAATATCGGCTCACCGAGTGGGGGCAAGCGCTGTGCCCTGCTCTCGATGCAATGCTGAAGTGGGCGGAAAAACGCGAGGCTTAAGTATTAGCGGAACTTTTTAATTGCTGAGCGAAAATCACGGATGCCTGCTTTTCGCTCCTTGCTGGCACGATGAATGTTGTCGATGGTGAGTGCTGAAAAGAAAGTCTGAGGCATGTTCCGGCAGGGGAAATAGTGAAGCAGGTCAGCAGATTATCGTAAACAGACATCACGAGCAGTGCCGAACCATAATTGATAACAGGCTAAACAGTCACGCCAAAATATCAATCAAAAAAGTGAATATATTATATGCCGCGCTATGGCAATCAGAGAATGAAAAGTTTGCGGGATCATCATTACCACGATAACCGCATAGTAATATGTAGACTTGTCCACATTATTTTTTGCAACGTTATTCATTTTATTAAGATATATTTTCGTCAGGTCTCTTTTTCTATTTTTTTATTAAAAGAAATTGTGTAATTGACGATAAGTAAGTAGATAGCCAACTTCTCCTGAGTCCTCAAAAACAAGTGAATAAACCTGTGATCAGATACGAAGTAAAAATGAAACCCTCTTTTGAAAATTAAGAAAGATTACTGAGGATACCTCTATGTCAAAGCTGTTACCGTCAATAAAAAATCTGCCTGTGGCTGCCAAGCTGTTTGGCGGGTTTGCAGTTTTAATCGTTATTATTGTGCTGTCCTCACTTATCAGCATACAACAGTCTGTCAATATCCGTGACCATGCCTTAAAGGGCAAATTAATCAATGAAATCAGCACGGAACTGAATACTGCGCGACGTAACCGTTTGAGTTATCAATTAAACCATGATGAAAAATCACTTCAGGCCAATAAAATCGCCATTGAAAAGATGGATCAAAAAGCCATTACTGGCCTGGACTTTACCTGGGACAGCGATGCCCGCGTTTTGTTTGATGAATTGCGCAGTTCTATTCCTGACTATGCCAGCCACCGCGACACGTTCGTTAAACTGGAACAAGTGACTGTCGGGAAAGCGCAGGGATTGACCTCCTCCGAGCTGAAAACCCTGCTGGATAAATTCAGTACCCGCTTAGAGCAGCAAGAAAATACGCCAAAAGATGAAATAACATTACTCAATCGCCTCAATAATATCTGGGTAGCCGCTTCCGAAATCCAGTCATCCGCCGGTCAGCAGGGGATAGATGCTTTTAAGGCACAATTCGATGCCGCGTCGAAAATCGTCCGCGCAGAAAATCTGAACCTTAATGCGGAAAACAAAGAGATGGCGCAGGCATTTCTTAACGGGATGCAGGATAACGTTGTCTCCTATATTAATGCCCTGAAGGAATCGCAGAAAGCCGCGACAGATCTCACCGGCATCGCAGAAAAAATCAATACCATCACTACAGATTTGGTGACCGGCCAGACGCAGAAAAATATCGAGATTATTCAGCGGGTCATGATCATTATGGGCATAGTTGCCATTTGCGCCGTGCTGACAGGGTTACTGGTCGCCTGGCTGCTTACCCGGCAGATGACGCGCCAGATAAAACACAACTTGACGCTGGCAGAACGTATTGCCGGTGGTGACCTGACTGCCATCATTGAGCCGCAATCAGGCGATGAACTGGGCCGCCTGACGCTGGCAATGGGCATGATGAACGACAGGCTTCGCGACATGATCACCCAAATTAAGGAGTCGGTAATTCATGTGGCGAATGCCTCGTCGGACATTTCGGCAGGCAATATTGACCTAGCTTCCCGCACGGAAGAACAGTCTGCTGCGGTGGTTGAAACGGCGGCAAGCATGGAAGAGTTGACCTCAACGGTTAAGCGCAATGCAGACAATGCGCGTGAAGCCAGCCAGCTTGCAGGGGTGGCAGCAGAGCATGCACGTTCCGGTGGGAAAATTGTCTGGGACGTCGTCAGCACGATGGAAACCATCACTGAAAGCTCCAACAAGATCACGGATATTATCAGCGTAATAAATGGTATTTCTTTCCAGACCAATATCCTTGCGCTTAACGCTGCTGTAGAGGCAGCGCGCGCAGGTGAACAAGGGCGCGGATTTGCGGTGGTGGCGGGCGAAGTAAGAAGCCTGGCGCAACGCAGCGCTAACGCCGCTAAGGAGATCGAAGGGCTGATAAAAGAGTCTGTGCAACGCGTGATGACCGGCTCCGAAATGGCCAATAAAGCCGGTTCGACGATGGAGCAGATTGTATCCTCCGTCACCAACGTGAGCGGGATCATGAATGAAATTTCAAGCGCCTCAGAAGAGCAGAGCAGAGGTATTGATCAGATTGGTAAAGCAGTAACGGAACTGGATTCAACAACCCAGCAGAATGCGGCGCTGGTTCAGGAGTCGTCTGCGGCGTCATTATCACTGGAACAACAGGCGGAACAACTCACTCAACTGGTTTCCGTGTTCAAGCTGAGCTCAGAAACCGCGAAGCCGAAACTCGCACCCGCAGCGGCTCGCGGCAAGGTTAGCCTGCGGCCCGCAACGTCAACAAGCAATGGGGCTGACTGGGAATCGTTCTGATACGTTCCCCATCAAAAAAGTGCCCTCCTGATGAGTGAGGGCACTGCTTAAAGCGTACAGATATGCGTTACCGAATAGCGAAACGGAGTAATAACTCACATGCGCCTCTGTCGCGCATGTTTTTTTATCACTGTTCGTCCTGCGGCTTATTGAAAGCCTGATTAATCACAGCGTAATTTTCCTCTCTGGGGCTGAATGCAGGTTTTAATTTCACCTGTTAATGCAGTTTCAGGAGGCGTACCGCAAAGATATTTTCCGTCAGGCCGGAATCTATGAAACCTCGTTTTACAACTCACGGCTCGCTAAATAACCCATAAATAAACTGAAGTTATATTTAAATCGTTGGGTGATTTCGCTGAATTTTAATATCCCTGGCCAGTAAAACGCAGATGATTTATTTCATAAACCGGTGCTTCAATATTTCCCCACTATCATTTATCCAGCCCGCTTCCACGTTTATTGCTTCACTGCCGACATTACGCTCCAGCAAATAACGCCGCTGGCTGAAGGGTTTAATCATCATATCGTCCTGCTGGTGCGCTTTCGTCTGCCCGGCGCGGCCCGTCACGCTGAGTGTGGTAAAAGAAATGCCCAGCGGCGTTGGGTTGTTGAATTCAAGCCAGGACTTTTCACCTTCCGCATACAGGCGAAAGGTCAGTCTGCCGATCGCTTCTTCGGGTGTCAGGGTGAGCGTTTGCGGGCGGTAAAAGATCTTGAGCTGGGTGTTCATTGCCAGCTTCAGAAACGACTTGTCCAGGCCTGAGCTGTCCGGCGGCACTTCATACAGATTGAGCCAGAAAACCGATTCCCGATCCGTCGGCAGCGGATCGTGGTTATAAATGATGCGTAACCCCTGCGTGCTTCCGGGAGCCAGGCGAAAGACTGGCGGCAGAATGACAAAGGGCGCAGCGCCGTTATCCGGCGAGCCTTCGCCGTTGTCTGCCCAGGTTTGCACAATCACCGGCCAGGCATTGGTGTTCACCAGCATCAGCGTTTTTTCACGCGCGTTCGGTGGATAAATTACCCGTGTCATGGCAGGCATTACGCCAGCCAACGTCGCCGGTACGAACAGGACGAACAGCAGAATGAAAAACCGGCTCATTGCATTTTCACGATCACGTACGCGGTGGCATGAACGCGGCCTGCGGTGACCGTCATTCCAGGCAGTTTTTGCAGGCTGGCGATAAAGGAGAGGCTGTAATTGCGAAAGCCGGGGTATGAACTGCCGTTCGACGTTGCGCCAGCGAGTACCGGATACCAGCCAGCGTTATTGCCCGCGGGCGTGAGCGAAAGCGGTACATTGGTGGACTGGCCGAGAAACGTCATTGGCTGGCCCGGACTGACGCTGTTGGCAATGGTTATACCCACGCCTTTTGCCATCTCCGGCGCATTATAGTTATCAGAAACCAGTGCCCTGACGCCGCCGCTGGCGTTGACCAGATTCAGGCTCTGCGCCGCGCTGTAAGCGCCTTCGGAAACCTGAAAACCCAGCGCAACCTGGGTATCGTTCAGCCCGGAAACGACCGTGTTATTGCATTCCAGTTGTACATTGAAATTCGCGCTGCTTACCATGCCAGCGTCCAGATCTCTCACGCTGATGGTGGGTAACAACACCAGCGGCGTGGCGTTGCGCACCGCACATGTGGGATTGTTATAAAGTTTATTCGCCATGCGCATGCCATAACCAAAGCCATTGTCAGCAAGCCAGAAGTCTGAGTTTGTGGCGCTGTCCTCACCGGCTTCATCATGGCCAAAAGTCATGATAGCGGCAGAACCTGAAAGCTGGACATAAGCATTAGGCTGCGTGCAGGTATATATCTCGCCCGATGGGGTAGCAAAGACAATACCTGAAAGGTTGTTATTGTTGTTGCCGCAATAACTGGTGATTGCGCCCAGGCCGGGTAACGTACTGACCCGGTAAAGTTCAGACTGCAACGGCGGAATATCCTGTAAGCGGATCTGAATTTTCGAGCCGACGGTGGCGTAAGTCGTCACGGGGATTTTTTGCCAGTTGCGCGTCAACGTTATGCCCGACATTGACTGCTTGATACCAACGTAGGCGAACCATGTGGCGTAGACATTAGTCAAATTATCGTTTGCGCCGATGTCATAATAGCCGCCCACCCGATCATCACCATTGGTCGCCACCAAAAAATAGATACTGGCCAGGTCGGCCTGATCGCACTCCCACAATACCGATGCGCCCGAAGCGCCGCCTGTGGTGTAGTTGGTTGGCGGCGTAACCGTGGTGGCAATTAATGTTCCGACCGGCGCGAAGTAGGTATCGATCAGGTTAATCTTGCCGAACTTGATCTGCGCGGAGTTGAAATCTTCGGTCTGGCTAACCATGGTTTTGGTACATAGGGCCCACGCCGATGCGTGCAGCAGTACCAACAATGCAAGCAAGCAGAGTTTCAGGAACAAAAGAGTGTGCTTTGTCATGCCGGTTTCTCCCTTTACTGACAGGTTTCATTCAGGCGAATTAAAGGGCTCGCGGTATCTTTTCCGGAGAAGTCGTACGAGAGACGGCAGCGATCCTGCGGCTCATTTCCCCAACGCAGCGTTAACCGCCCTTTGGGTCGATCGGTGCGCAAGTAAATTTGCCCGTTTTGTCCGGCGATGCCGATCAGTGTGTTGTTCTCATCAAGTACATCCGCGCCTGCTGGCGGCTCAGAGCCATCCGGCAGCGTCGATTTGATCAATAATGCTTTCCCGTTGCGGGTACGGAAAATGACTTTGGCTGAAGCCCCGGCAATCGGCGCTATCTGTTTTTCGTTGTCGATCAGTTCTGCATCACCCTCCATACCTTGCGGATCGAGGGTGATGCGGTTGTAACGGTAGGGGGTAATGGCCGGGAGCAGCGCATAACCGCTGTCGTTGATCTCAAGGTGTTCGGAATTGAACACTTTAGCTCCGGCAGCGCCTTTGGCTTCGACCAGCGCAAAGGTATCGCCGAGATACGGGCCGAATGTGATGCCACCGGAGTGCGCTACCACCGCGCCCTGGACATTACCGGCAGCCTGCCAGTAGTCATTCCCGCGCGAGGCGTTCACGCCGACGGTGGCTTGAGAGAACCGTTTTTGCACACCGCCACTGAGCGTCGTCTGGTGATATTGCTGGTCGCGCATCACATCCAGGTTGTAGCTTGCGGTTTGCCCGGTATCGAGCATGCCGGAAAGCGAGCTCTGGTATTGATCGCTGCCGTCCGTTGAGTGCATCCATGAATTGCTCAGGCTGGGTACGCGTGGGCCGCTCCCGCCGAGCGGGAAAGAGAGGGAGAACGAGGTGAACGTCTGCATATCCCCGGCATTCTGATAACCGCCGGTGTGCTGCCGGCCAACGGAAAGGTTTATTGAGATCCCGTAGCGGAAACTGTTGCTGTAACCCAGCTGGAGTTGTGTGTCGCGGCTTTTTCCGCCGCGATAATTCTGCGTAGAGCCGGAGATAAAAACGTTGCCGAACTCGGCCAGGCTCTGGTTCATGGTCAGTTCAAAGCGCGATTGTTGGCGCCAGCTATCTGATTCCCACAACTGATTATTACGCTGTGCCTCTCGCGCTCCCAGCACGTCCATCAGATCGTGATAACCGCGGGTGGAATAGCGATATCCCGCCATAGAAAGCGTGGTGTTGGTCGGCTGGAAGGTTTTACTCCAGCGAAGTTGCGACATCCAGCCGTCGGTATAGCCGGTATCAGGCAACCGCGCGTGTGACCAGGTGAGATCCGCGCCGATGGCGCCAAAAGCGCTGGCATATACGCCGCCGAGCATCAGCGCCTGATAACCGTCGGCAACGCGCGCCGCAGTGTTGAAGGTGACGGCATTGGTGAGGCCGTGCTGCCAGGTCATATCGCTGAAAAACGAATCATCGCCGCTGTCCTGGGTTTTGCCCATTTCGAGATTGAAGCGGGAAATCCCCGGCCGCATCGATTCCGGAACCGCAGAAAAGGGCACGCTGAAGCGGCTCACGGAGCCGTTGGCTTCGGTTACCGAGACATCAAGATCGCCACTAAAGCTGGTGGGGTAGAGATCGGTAATTTCAAACGGCCCCGGCGCGACGGTGGTCTGATAAATTTCATTGCCATTCTGCATGACGGAGACGCGGGCATTGGTTGTCGCCACGCCGCGAATAACGGGCGCATAGCCGCGCATCGAATCCGGCAGCATTCGTTCGTCGGTGGCGATGCTGGCGCCACGGTAGTTCAGTCCGGAGAAAAAACGCCCTTTCGTGATGAGCTGGCCGAACATCAGCTGGCTATTCAGGACAGGGATCGGGTGCTGGACGTAACTGCGGATATTGTTCCAGCGGTTACCGTTCTGGTTATCCCAGGTGAAATTGGATAATTGCCGGTATTGCCAGGAGCCGAGATTCATCCCGCCGCTTAATGACATCCACAGCGAGCGCTGATTCGGGGTTGCTGGCACTGAATAGGAGACGTTGTAGTAATTCGCGAGGTAATTGATAAATGCCATCGATGCGCCATTATCGAGTTCATCCGGGTCAACGTATCCGCGTGGTTGAATGCGCATCAGGCTTTGCGGCACGGTGATATCCAGCCGCAGTTGCGGTAAGTTTGTCCGGCTGGTGCCGCCCGGCGCGGCCTCCTGAATTAATACGCAATTATCTTCAGGCAAGGCGGAAGCGGGGCTTTTAGCGTTTTTAATGTGCGCGGACTCAAGGATCTCCGGGCTCAGACAAGGTTGGCTTGTGCCGTCAGCAAAGCCTTTAAAATAGACATCATAGGTACCCGTCAATTTATTATTGGTGTACACATCCATCTTGTAATTGCCCGGAACAATCGACTGCGGCGTGGCAAGCCGCGTTAATGAATCCTGACTGAAACGGCTGCCACGAAAGAGTTGTGGATCAAAGGTGTAATGGTCTTCGCTGGAGCCGAGGGTTGCAGCTATTTCTTTACCCCATGCAGGCAATAAAATAAAAAAAAAGGCGCTAGCCGAAAGTAAAACAGCGAATTTATTCATCGAAGATTGCCCATACCGAAAGAGTCCTGCCTTAGCACAAGCAAACGTTATAAGGGGTGTCTGGAATCCACATTTACGCCGTAATCATTCACCGTCACCAGCGCGATGGATGCATTCTGGGTGTTTACCTTGTTGGCGTGCAAAGGCCATTCGACTTTGCTTTTAGGGGGAACCATGACCGCATCGGCAAGGGGGTATTTTGTGCCGTTAGCAATAAGCTCGGCGCGGCGAATAACGGAGTAATAACCGGTAGGATTCGTTACCTCAATGCCATGTGGCTTTACCTGGAATGACAGCTTTTCTACCGTTTCATACGAATTACCGGGAATAGTGTGCGGACGATAGAAAATTTTGAGGCGATTAGTCAGCGCCAGTACTAATTGATTACGAACATTATCTTTATTCTTCAGATAAGGTAATTGACTAAAACTGAAGTAAAAAATCGATTCACGATCCTGGGGCAAATTGTCCCCTGTGAAGATCAATTTTACGGATTGCCCACTCTCTGGTTCCATTCTGAATATTTGCGGGGTGGTAATAAAAGGCGCTTCAGGATGTTTTGCTTTTCCAATACCGGAACCATCATCAACCTGAATACTGACGATAAAAGGCTGCGAGCTGGTGTTTCTTAATTGAATTGTTTTTTCTTTGATATCATCGGGGTAGATGATTCGCGTCCCGGTCATGATTACGTTTGCGGCTGTGTTCACAGAAATGGTGATGGAAAATAAAAATACAGTAAAAGCCATTAACCTGTTCATTTTCACATTATCCCTGCGCTGGTTATTTATTGCGTAATATTGAATAGATTTCTGGCTGACGTCGTCACGCAGCCAGTTGTGATTTAGAGATAGCTCAGCGAATATTCGGCAATGGCGGTAATTTTACCAGGGACGGCAGCGGTACTATCGGTGACATAGTAGCGTGCGCCATAATCATAACTGGCTTCTGTCTGGTTGGCTGGAAGGCTCAACCCTGGCACGGAGGTGACACCGGAAAGCCGGATCTCTGTACCCCCGGAACCCGCGTCCATCAACTGAATGCCGAAACCTGCCGCTGCGTTTGTACCCGAATAGCCGTTGCCAAGTACGCCCATTGCATCAACGTTATAACCGAGGAAATTGGTGCTGATATTTGTCACGGTGGATGTAGCCAGGCAACCACTGATTGAAACGGTGAACGGGGTTTGGCCGTAAAATTGGCCGTTGGCTAATGGGGCACCGAAGTCGGTCATAGACACGGTAGGTAATAAGACGACGGAATCTGTGCGACCATTGATCTGTATGTCGCAGGTCTGGCCCGAGACTTCGCCCTGAAAGGTTACCGTCGGGGCGGCAAAAAGTGGTAACGGTAATGTCATAACGCCCAGTAACGGTAACGTTTTTTTAATTCCGGTTAGCATATATATATCCTTATTTTTTACAACCCATTTAGAAATAATGATATGGCAAATAATATTTGCCGATGGCGATTTCTGTCATTCCATCATTAATATCACTGCTTAGGAATTTTATTACATATTATTTAAAATAAAGACCATAGGCAATATGTTGTCTTTAATTATGGGATTATTCAGAAATGGCAATTATATTATTTGTTTTGTCTTATTTTTTTATAAATTAATACATGAAATATATAAAAAGAGATAACCATAAGGAGGGGGAAAATGTGATCTGCATCTCAGGTGTGTTCTTGTAAAATAAATGATTTGCAACCTTCATATTGAAAAATCCTGGTTGGTTGTGAAATGAAAGTAGCAAGGAGTGATGAGATTTTATGATGACGGAGCAGGCAGCCGTATGAAAGGTTACATTGTGATAATCAGCGTTTTTGTTCGCGATTTGCAGCGCTGAGTTCTGCGAATCATTATTGAATTTTATTTCTAATTATTTGGTGTCAGCTTTATCAATATAATTAGTTTTTTTATTTTCGTATTTTTAACTGCATTGAAAAATCCGATTTGGGTTTTAATATATTGTTTTACCTTTCGTCTCCTGTTAAATTTTTTTAGGCCTTAAATAAGGTTTGCGGCATCTGTTTGTTGCATCACTCAATAATATGAAATGCTTATTTTAATAAGTCATGAAATTAACATGGCTTACGGTAAGCTGCTTTTCTATTCATTGAATCTTCTCTGAAATAATAGATTTGTAAAGTTAGCTGTTATTTCTGGAAGATACGTTGCGATATTCAATTCAAAGAATACAGCAAAAAAATATATATATTCAATTTTCAAACCAGGTAAAAGGAATTCAATAACATGAGTGCATTGGATAAAAAAGTTCAACGGTTTGTCAGGTCAAAACTCGGGCCGCTAACGGTTGCGATGATTTGCGCATTGCCGGCAGTAGCAAATTCAGCCGGGTTAGTCATGAAAAATGGTACCGTCTATAACACCAATGGAGTGCCGGTCGTTGATATTAATACGCCAAATTCAAACGGCTTGTCGCACAACTTTTGGGATGATTTGAACGTTGATAAAAACGGCCTCGTTTTCAATAACGGTACTTCGGCCTCGGATACCGTGCTGGCTGGCCAGATTCAAGGGAACAGTAATCTGGTTGGCGGCCCGGCCAAAGTAATATTGAACGAAGTGGTTTCGAAAAATGCCTCCGTCATCAATGGCATGATGGAAGTTGCGGGCAATAAGGCGGATTTAATTATCGCCAACCCGAATGGTATTACGGTGAATGGCGGTGGCTCTATCAACACCGGCAAATTAACGCTGACCACCGGTAAAGCACAACTGACTGATGGCGAACTGGCGGGATACAACGTCAATGGCGGCACCATTACCGTTGGTAAACTGAGCAATGCCAGCCCGACAGAGATCCTGTCACGCAATGTTGTCATCAATGGAAAAGTCACCGCCGATGAACTGAACATCGTCGCGGGAAATAACTATGTTAATACGCGCGGTGAGGTTGCGGGTACGGTTGCGGCATCCGGGCTGCGCAACTATTACAGCGTTGACGTTTCTGCGCTGGGCGGGATGTATGCCAACAAGATTAACCTGGTCAGTACCGAAGCCGGTGTCGGCGTGCGTAACCAGGGCACAATTGCTGGCGGCGTAAACGGCATCAAAATTGATACCAAAGGCGTCCTGCTGAACAGTAATGCGAAAATCCAGTCTGCCGGGCTTATCGATATCAAAACCAATGGCCGACTTGATAATACGACCGGTGAAATCTCTTCCATTGATACTATTTCCATCAATACTAACAAGGGCGAGATTGTAAACAGCCGCGCAGGTCGCATTGCGACTAACGGTAGCATCAACATTAACAGCGGCGCGCTGACTAACAGTAATGGCAAAATCGCCGCTGCCGGTATGC
This sequence comes from Kosakonia sacchari, assembly GCA_900109485.1. Taxonomy (GTDB): domain Bacteria; phylum Pseudomonadota; class Gammaproteobacteria; order Enterobacterales; family Enterobacteriaceae; genus Kosakonia; species Kosakonia sacchari_B. The sequence continues at coordinate 214,587 of FOAY01000002.1, forward strand.
TGGCCGTCGATACCAACAACTATGCGCTGACCAACACGGGTAAAGGTAAAACCGTAGGTATTGAAGCGGGTATCGTCGCGTTAAAAACCGGCAATCTGAACAGCCGCGACGGGCAGATTAGCGGTGGTTATGTCGGTATTGAAGCGGCGTCAATCGATAACTCTGGCGGCAACTTGCAGTCCGCTGGCGATATTGACATCTTAAGCGCAGGCAATATCAACAATAACAAAGGGTTGATTCGCGCAGCTAACGGCCATCTCACGCTGGGTTCTGGCGGTACGATCAGCAATGAAACGACCAAAACGGCAGATACCAACAGCTCTGACTCTCTGGGGATCATTTCACAGAAAGCGCTCAACATCGGTGCCAAAAGGATCGTTAACCGTGGCGGCCAGATCGCGTCAAACGACGTTGTCACTGTTAAGAGCACCGGCGATATCGATAACTACACCGGCAAGATCGTCTCCAGCGTTCAAGTATTAGCCCGTGGTACCTCGTTGAATAATGACCAGGGCGGCCTGAGCGCAGACCATGGCGTCGACATTGCTGTCAGCGGTACGGTGAGTAACAACATCGGTGTTATCAGCTCGAACAAAAGTGATGTGGAGCTGAATGCTGGCGATATCGATAACGTTGGCGGTTTGATGCTGGGGGAAAATATTACCCTGAATGCTAAAAACAACGTCAATAATGATACCGCGCTGGTGGTGGCTAAAAAATTACTGAAAGTGAATGTATTAGGGACTATTTCTAATAATAACGGTAACGATTTTGGTGACAGATACGGCGAATATTTCGGCATCCCTCAGCAAATCGGCGGCATGATTGGTAAAGAAGGCGTCTCTTTTTCTGCCCGAAATATCAACAGCACCAATAGCCGTATTATTTCTGACTTCGGTGATATGAAACTTGAGGTTGCCAGTACGCTGAACAATACGCGTGGTTTGCTGTACAGTGCAGGTGATATGGCAATTGATGTCGGTTATATGTTCTACAATAACTATGCGACAACCGCCAGTGCTGGCGACATGAATATCAGCACCGTTTATCTGCAAAACTACAGTAATGGTTCCATTATTGATAATGATGCTACCGGGATTATTTCTTCTGAGAAGAATGCTACCCTGAACGTGAATAATAGTTTCACGAACTACGGCTTTATCAATGCAGAAGGCGATCTGAAATTCAACGTGAGTAAAGGTATTCTGTATAACTCGAATACAATTGCTGCGGGTAAAAATCTGGCTATTGATGCGCTGAATGGTATTGATAACAACGGTGACATTGCTGGCGGTGAAATTGTGTCGCTGAAAACTGAAGGCAGTGTAACCAACCGTACCGATCGCAATATTGTTGGTCAGCAGGTGATCATTTCTGCTGGTCAAAATATTGTGAACCATGGCAATATCGTCAGTGATAATTATATGGATGTCACCGCTAACGGTACCGTCTATAACTATCTCAATATGCTGAGCTATGGTTCGGCAAAAATAACGGCCAATACTGTCACTAATAGCGGCAGAGATGCATTGTTAGGTGCGTATGAAGATTTCTCTCAGGATGTGAAGAAATTGAATAACACCGGCACTGTTCTTGGTATGTAAGGTGTAAAAAAAGGCAGTGGCACACTGCTGCTGCCTTTACTTCTTTCAGAGTGAATTCATGAAATTGCGATTTACAGCTTTTTGTATGCTCATGATTATGGGCGCTCAGGTATCAGCAAAGGATAATGTTGATAACCTGATAAAACAGCAAAAAAATGCAGATGCCAGCGTGCTGCATGAACAACAGTTTGAGAAAAAAGATGTTTTCTCAAATGCCGATCGGAAAGTATTTACTCTGCAAGATCTTCCAAAGGAAGAAAATTGTTTCACTGTCAAGAATGTTCTTCTTGAAAATGATTTTCTAAAAGCTAAAATCACGCAATCTATCAATGAGATTATTGCCGGGCGCTGTATCGGTGTTGCAGGTATTAATACAATCGCATCCGCGTTGCAGGATTATTATATTGATGCGGGCTATGTAACTACGCGAGTTATTATTCCGTCACAGAATATCTCTACCGGTGAACTCAATTTTACCGTCGAAGCCGGTAAAATTGAAAATGTCATTATTGCGGGTGATGATATTCGGGCATGGATGTTGCCTTTCAAAAATGAAGATATTCTGAATATCCGTGATATTGAGCAAGGGCTGGAAAACCTGCAATTTGTTCCCGGCGTGAATGTTAAAATCAATATAGAGCCAGGTAGCCAAAATGGTTACAGCAATGTCAGTATTAACACCAATCGCTTTAAAAAGTGGAGCGTAAGAGCAAGTTATAATAACTGGGGTGATGAAGCGACCGGTCAGTATTTAACCTCTGCGGTGGGCTATCTTTTCAATACGGCGAAATTAGGCGATCTCTTTTACCTGGCCGGCACCAGCAGCACCACTGGTAAGTATCAAAATATCAGTGGCTACTATTCCTTCCCGGTCGGCTACTGGAATTACACGTTTTTCTACAGCAAGAGTGATTCGCGACAAACGGTTCCGCTCTCTTACTTTTCGCTGGATTATGCCGGTAACAGTGAGTACCTGAGCGCGAAAGCGGCAAGAACGGTTTATCGCGATAAAAGCAGGAAGATCGCGGCAAGTGCTGAGCTTATCCGCAGAACCTCCGGATATACCCTCGACGGCGAAGAGCTGGTATTACAGAGCCGCGACATGGGGAACGTGAAGTTCGGGCTTAATTATAAACAGCAGTTTGCCAATGCTTCTCTGGACGCCACCCTCTCATGGCAGCGTTTCTTAACATGGTTTGGCGGCGAACAAACGCCCGATATGCAGTATGGCGAAGTCAGCCCAATAAGCCAGTTGTTTAACTTTCAGGGAAATTATACCCAGCTATTTGCCAATGGTTACTACAACGGGATCTTCTCTGCGCAATATGCGCCGCGCCAGTTGACCTTGCAGGATCAGATGACCGTGGGCGATCGGTGGAGCGTGCGTGGATTTGAAAATAGCTATGGCCTGACAGGGAACAGCGGTTTTTATCTGCAAAATACATTCTACCGGCCCATAGGTACGACGAATGCCAGACTCTATTTCGGCATGGATTTTGGACAGGTGAAAGAAGATGGTTACTATGGCGATGAAACGATTGTTGGCAGCGCCATGGGTATCGAAGGGAATATAAAGAGCCTGGGATATGATTTCTCCATCACTACGCCGCTGAAATATCCTGGTGATTTGGTGGTGAACAAGGCTAACTTTAATTTTAACTTCTCGTATCAGTTATAACTTTGAGTGTGCAGTACGATGCGTATTGGTACGGATATTGTAGAAGTTGCGCGCATAAGTCGGGCGATTGCCAACGGGAAAATGGATTTTATTGAGCGCGTTTATACTGAAAAGGAAATAATAAAAATTGATCCTTCCGATATCAATTATGAACGCGCATCCGGTTTCTGGGCGGCGAAAGAAGCGGTGGTAAAAGCAGTAGGCTGTGGTTTTCGCGATGGTATTCGCTTTCATGATATCGAAATTATTCATGACGAGTATGGTTGCCCGCAATTTGTTTTTACCGGAAGACTGAAAGAGATTCTTGCAGAGAAAGGGATGGAGAATGTATCCCTGAGTATTTCGCATTGCCGGACTCACGCCGTGGCAACGGTCATTATTTATTAACTTAAATTATTATCATGAATATGTATAAGTACAACGATCTTAATGAAAACACCGTGCTGGTGACGGGCGCGAGCGGCGATATTGGGCTGGGCATTTGCGCAAAATATTTAGAGCAAAACTGTGTCGTTTATGCACTTTATAAATCGAATGCCACACAGCTCGACGCGCTGAAAGCGTCGCATCCGGCCGGTGACAAACTGCACATTATGCAGTGCGATTTGGCCGATCCGCAGAGCGTAGCGGCGCTATGTTCCCATCTCGCTGAAGTGGCCGGGAAGATTGATGTTCTGGTCAACAATGCGGGTATTGTCAAAGACAGCCTGTTTGCCTCAATGAGCTTTGAGGATTTCAGCCAGGTGATGGACACCAATATGCTTAGCGTTTTCCGGCTAATCAAAGCCGCGTTGACATTACTGCGTTCTGCGCAGAGCCCGGCCATTATCAATGTCGCCTCCATTGCCGCCATTATTCCGAGCGTCGGACAGTCCAACTACAGCGCCTCCAAAGGTGCCATGCTGGGCTTTACCCGCACGCTGGCGGCCGAACTGGCGGCTTATGGCATCCGCGTCAATGCGGTCGCACCGGGTATGATTGAATCGCGGATGGTGAAAAAAGTCTCGCGCACCGTTGTGCGCAGCGTGGTTGGTTCCATCCCATTAAAACGGCTCGGTACGTGCGAAGAAGTGGCGAACGCCATTGTTTTCTTAAGTTCCTCAGCTTCCAGTTATATCGTCGGCCAAACTATCGTTATCGATGGTGGTCTGGTAATGCGGTGATTTATGTCTAAATACAGGATTCCCGCAAAGATCTTCCTTGAGATGGGCGGCTGGCGACAGCCCCTGATAATGGTCGATAAAATTGATGACTATAAATACGGTGAAAATGGCTTCGTGAAAGTCGTCAAACATGTCACCTATAACGATCCGTGGTTGTCCGGGCATTTTCCTGACGATCCGATTATGCCCGGCGTCATTATTTCAGAAATCTTTGGTCAGGCCAGCGAGTATTTTTCCTTCCTGACAGATATCTGCGACATTTATCGTGAGAAATATCATGTCGAACTCACTTCGTTACGTGATATCCATGCGCGGATAAATCAGCCTGAAATGCTGGATATTATTCGTACGCGGCGTGCGCAAGTACGAGGGGTGCTTGCCGCGCAAAATCTGAAATTTAAAGAAATAGCCTTCCCGGGTGATTCTATTGAGGTCGTAAGTAAATTATCATTTTCCGACGCTAATGGTTTTAAACACTATTCCGTTACGGCCCATGCAGGGAAACGGCTAATCAGCCACGGTACAATTATTAATTTTCGTGAATCTAAGTAATTAACATGGAGAGTTAGTTATGCTTACAATTAAAGACGATATTGAAAAGCGCAAAGATGTATTGCTGACCATCAAAACTGAAATTATTCAACGATTGAATATTCAAAGGGATGAATCTCAAATCGATGATGATACAGCACTGTTTGGTAATGGTTTGAAGCTGGATTCTGTGGATGCCACAGAGATTGTTGTTCTGCTGGATAAAGTCTTCGACATTAAAGTCACGGAAAGCGACGATCCTTCCTATATGAGAAGCATCAATAGTCTGGCGACATTTATCATTCAGAAGAAAAATTCGTAATCTGCATTTAAAAGGGAATTTAACAGGATACTTATATGACATCTCTTAATGATATTCATTTGAAAAATAATGCCATGATGGGCATTTATAACGATTATTCCATCCCCTTTGCCTATAACGAACCGATGGTCGAATATAAGGCGATGCGCGAAAATGCGCTGCTGGTTGATTATTCTCACATGGCGATTGTCAGCGTAATGGGCGATGACGCATGGGCGCTGGTTAACCATCTGGTTTCCGCCGATGTTTCGATTATTCGTGATGAGCAGGGTATTTACTCTCTGGTGCTGAATGATGATGGCACGATCCGTGGTGATGTGTATGTTCTCTGCTCTGCAGATGGTTATTACCTGCTGTCAGAAGATATTCCGGCTGGCGAACTGATTGAACGTCTGAATAAAAGTCTGCAAAAAGCGGATGAACTCGATATCCAGGAGATCCCGGAAATTCGCGCCATGCGTGAAGAGAACTGGGGAGCTATTCTGCTGGAAGGTCCATACGCCTGGGAAGTGATGGCTGAAATTCATGGCTTCGATATTATCGGTCTGCCGTATTATGAGTATATGAGTACCGATGATGAGCTGATGATTTTCCGCTGTGGCAAGCACGGTGAATTTGCTTACATGGCGATCGGTCAACAGTCTGCGCTGGCGGAACAGTGGCAGAAACTTGTCGATATTGGCGATAAATATCAGTTGCAGACCGGCGGCCTTGATTACCAGATCATCGCGCGGGTAGAGAATCCAGGCTGGGATGGTCGCACCCTGGCGCACAGCACGCTGAATCCCGTTGAGCTGCAAATGCAATGGGCCGTGCAATACGACAAAGAAGATTTTGTCGGTAAAGAGGCTGTCGAAACGCTGTCTCACGACACTCATCAACCTAAAATGATTGGTATGATCGCCGCAGAAGAGTGTGTGGGTATTTACGCCGGCGATCGCGTCATGGTAGATGGCAATGAAGTCGGTAAAGTTGTCAAAGCCCTCTTTTCACCTGCCTTACAACGATATATTGCTCTGGCGCTTATCGATAATGAATATGCATGGTCCGATATTAGCGGCTTCCATATTCAAACCGCGAATGAAAAAGTCGCTGCGCAAACGAAAGGTATGCCGTTTATTTATAACCTGAGCATGTTGGTTAGCCCAACTGAGCACAGTTATATCGATACCAACAAAAGAAAAAGCGCAGTTTGATTATTGAAAATAACCAGCCGGGAAATAGAGCGCGCGTCGTGGATATTCCCCGAGTCTGGTTATTTCATGCCTATTCGTCGTTAACTCCAGGTAATATTTATGCAGACAAGCAGGAAAAGAGTTGTCATCACCGGCATCGGGATTTTGTCGTCGCTGGCAGAAAATGTCGCGGATTTCAGAGAGGCGTTGCTGAATAAGAAGTGCGGCGTTGCTGACAGTGAGCGCTTTTCAACATGGTTTGAAAACGCCAGAGCGGCGGAAGTGCTGCATGATATCGATTACTCCGGCCTGCCAGAAGGGCTCGCGGACTCACTCGATAACGCTGCGCTCTGGGCTTATAAAGTGGGTAAAGACGCGCTCGATCAGGCGGGGCTGGCGGACAACGCGGCAAGCCTGCGCGATACCGGCTTAATTGTGGGCGTTTCATCCGCAGGGACCGAAGCGTTTTTACCGCTCTTTGAGCAACGCCTGGAAGATTTTTCCCTGCGCAAGGCGCTTTTTTCCGGTGGCTTCTCTTCCTGCTGCTCCAGCGTCTCCACGCTGCTCGGCCTGAAAGGGGGCGTTGAACTGGTCGCCACCGCCTGTACGGCCAGCCCCAACGCGGTGGGCATGGCGTATGATTTTATTCAGAACGGCAAGAGCAAAACCATGCTGGCCGTGGGTACCGAGCCTATCTACCTGCCGACATTCGCCGGTTTTTATGCGCTGAACGTTATGCATCCGGACTCCTGTACCCCTTTCTCCGGGCAGTCGGGAATGTCGATTGGCGAAGGTGCAGGCGCTGTCGTGCTTGAAGAGTATGAGCATGCGGTTGCGCGCGGGGCGACGATTTACGGCGAGATCCTCTCTTATGCCACCTCCTGCGATGCTTTCCACGAAACCGGGCCGGATCCGCGCGCCAGCGGCGCCGTGCAGGTGATGCACAAAGCGCTGGAGAATGCCGGGCTGAAGCCTGAGCAGATCGACTACGTTAACGCGCACGGCACCGGCACCGAAGCCAACGACCGCATCGAAACGCTGGCGATGAAAAAGGTTTTTGCCAACCACGAAAACCTGCTGATCAGCTCAACCAAATCCTACTTCGGACACAACATCGGCGCGGCGGGCATCGTGGAATTAATCGCCTGCCTGGTGACGCTGCCGGGTCATCAGGTACTGCCGACGCTGAACTTCACGAAAGCGCGTCCGGGATGCGATTTGGACTATGTACCGAATGATTTTCTCGATCGGAAAATCAATATTTTCATGAAGAATAACTATGCGTTCGGCGGCAACAACTGCTGCATGATCGTCAGCATGGAGCCGGCTTCCGTTCCTGTCAGTACCTACGAAGCCAAACGCGTGGCGATTTCCGGCATTGGCGCGGTATCGGCTATCGGCCATACGCTCAATGAGATCCTCGAAAATGTCTGGCAAGGCAAGCAGAACGTTGAGCTGGGCGGCGTGACGTTCCCGGACGATACGCTGGAAGAAGCAAAAGAACTGCTCAAGGTGCTGGATGAGACCGGGCAGTGCGCGGATCTGTTCGGTGACGCATTCTCTTTCAGCAACGCCACGTTGCCAGAGAGCGAAACGAATTTCAAAACCTTCCAGGTAACGGGCCTTGAGCCACGCAAGCACTTACGCCGTTTTGATCCGCGTAAAGCAACGCGTGGCGGTACGTTTGCCCTGATTGCGCTCTGCGAAGCGCTGGAGCAGGGAAAACGTAAAATTAAACGCGATGGTGATGCGCTGGGCCTGATTATGGGGATGTCCCGTGGTCCGCAGGAAACAACCTATAAATATTTGCAGAGCCTGAAACCCGATCCGCGTAAGGTGCGAACCTCGGAATTTCCGGGTTCACTGATGAACGCGATTCCCACCTTTTGCGGCATTTCAGAAGGGATCAAAGGCTATACCACAACGCTGGCAACCGGTGAAAATGCGGCGCTCGGCGCCTTAACCTACGGCTATGAGATTGTGCGCCAGAACCTGCAACCGCAGGTGATTGTTGGCGGCGCGGATGAATATTTCCCCTCAATGTCGCTCTATATGGATGCGGTTACGCAGAAGATCCAGATGACCGCGACGGCGAGCGATTATCAGGTCTATGGCAAAGACGCCAAAGGGTATGTGCCCGGTGAAGGCGCTTGTATGCTGCTGCTGGAAGATCCGCAGACAGCTGCCGCGCGCGGTGCAGACGTGCTGGCGGAAGTGGTGGGTTACGGGAAGTCATGCAGCAACAGTTATTTCGATGTTGCCGAGCTGGCGGAAAAATCGTCCTCCATGGCGCTGGCGGTGACCCGTGCGCTTGCCGACGCTGGCATTAGCGCGCAAGAGATCGATCTGGTGTGCGGCACCAGCAATGGTAGCGACGCGCATTCGCGGATTGAAATTGACGCTATCTGCGAGGTATTTGGCGAGAAACAGCCGAACGTTCCGGTCGTTAACTACAACGCCTGCTTTGGTTTTGTCGCCTCAGCGGCGGGTTTGCTCAACCTTGCAGTCATCATCGATTGCATTAAAAAACAGTCCGTTCCGGCGATTCCTAATACCGTGGCGTTCTTCGATGAACGCGTGAACTTTGTCCGTCAACCAATGAAACTGGCAATCAAGCATGTCTTGTTGGTAGGGGCAACGGAAGGTGGGAACTATTACGCACTGGTCATTAAGGAATAAGACTGTGGAAAATGCCGCCATCATTTCAGGCTACAGCGCACATTTACCCTTTGCCGGGAATAGTGTTCAGCTTATTGAGCATCTTCGTCAGGGGAAGCGGGTCGAAAGGAAACCCTGGTTTCGCTCTGACGACGAAGCAATAACGTGTGGGTTTAACGGCAATAAATATGTCGCCAGGCTGGAGCACGTTAATGATGGCGCATTAGAGATGGTGTATCAGTTGATTGAGGATGCGCTTGCGCAGGCCAAACTGGATACACATTGTCTCGCGGGCAATAACGTGCGGGTTTATTTGACCGGGCTGGGTAGGCGCGTCGATGGCATCGATTATCACTCTTTTTACGATCGCAATGACATTGAAGATATTAAGCTCACCCGCTCATTAACCCGTCTGCACGTAGCGAATATGTCGCAGGATACGGTAGCGTGCAGCCTTGCGCATAAATACCAGTTGCAGTATTTGCCGCCAAATATGAACTGCACCAGTAATTCATCGTTGACGGCCGTGCATTTGGGTTGCCAGGCGATCGAGCAGGGTGGTATCGACCTCGTTGTGGTTATTAATTGTTCGAAAATTAAAACCCAGGATATCTGGTTCCTTGATTCTCAGTCGATGCTGGACAGTGAAGTGGTACAGCCGTTTGGTGAAAACAGTAAAGGCGTACTTTTCTCCGAAGGGTTCAGCGTTATTGTTCTGGAAAGCCTGCGCCACCGTCGCGACAGAGATGTTACGGGCGGCGTGCGGTTGCAATCCTCCTACGCGCAAATTAGCGCGGGCAGAAGTAATGACGCTTCCTGGCTGAGTCTGAACGTCCTGAAAATCATGCGTGCGGTGACCGAAAAAGCAGACGTTAATGTGCAGGATTTATGCGCCATTATTCCGCATGGCAATGGTTCTTCCGTCAGCGATAAAGCCGAAGCCAAAGCGATTGAAATATTTGCTGATTCGCACGCGATTCCTGTGCTGGCGTATAAGGGGCAGATCGGTTACTGCGCAACCGGCTCTGGCATTATCGATTTGATTATTGCCCATCACTCATTAACCCGACGCGAATTAATTGCTCCGGTAAGTAATGACGCCATTTTGGATGTGATGGCACCGTTTATGCTGATTGATCGCGACGTATGCGGGCATGAAAAAAATCATTTGCTGAAGGTTGGCGTCGGCGTGGATGGCTCGGTAATTGGGATCGTGCTGTCTGCAATTAATCCCGCGTGATGAATAACCATGGAAGGTTTGATGTACTTATCATCGTTTGCTCTTATTGAGCCGGAAGACAGGTTTTATTTCTATCAACCCAGTTGGCTGAATGCCTGGGAAGCGCATTTATATAATCTGGGGCTTAAGTCTACCCGGAAGAATGGGTGGGGTCTTAAACGTTTTGGTACTGATGGCTCGCTCTATGCCGGTGAGATGATCCGTAACCCGCAGTATATAAAATACCTTGATGCGATGGAGCAGGCCGCAGATGCTGCGCTACAGGCTTTATCCACGAAAGAACGGATGAAATTATTCAAGTCGCGAACGGCATTTATCTATGCGGATTCGTGGGGAGAAGCCGGGCTGCTGGAGAGTATTTCCAGCGCATTGCATATTTCGATGCTCGACACGTTACCGAAAAATCTGGTGAAGAAATTTTCTATTACCGATCCCACCTGCAAAATGCGCGGGGAGAAATATGCATTCACTCAGGCAATGAGCATGGTGCAGGATTATCTGAGCTGGGATGTTTTCGATTATGTGGTGATTTGTTGTGCCTATCGCGCCATCCCGATCATGGTATTTTCTGAGGAAGATATCGCCGTTGCGCGGGGAGTAAAACGTGCTCAGCAAGCCGATGGGGTTAACCTGACGGTTGAACGCGTGGGATGTTTTATCTTCAGCCGTCACGAAAGCGCATTGAAAGTGAATAGTGGTCGCTATATGGCGGCCGGGCGTGCCGATATTTCGCAGCTCAATGCTGAGGATGTCGAAGTCATGGCGTTTGCAGGCTTACGGGAAAAATCATTTCCGGCAGAGATGCAGCAAAAGGTTATTCGCCTTGCTGATATTTATGGTCACAGTGGTTGTCTGACTCCCGCACTGAGCTTCGAATATCTGCGCCAACATCCTGTTGCTGCCGGAAAAATCCGCACTGTCGTCCCGGATAATTTATCGGGTTATCACTATTTTGATATTGAATATTCTGCAGGGTAACGGCATTGCGATGAGTGACATAATCAGAGAGCTACCGGCAATATTACTCAGCCATATTTCGAAGAGCTATGGTTCCGGTGAGGGAAAAATCGACGCGCTAAGGGATATTAATCTGGAAATCGCGAAAGGTGAATTTCTGGCATTATGCGGCCCGTCGGGTAGCGGCAAAAGTACGTTGCTAAATATCATGTCTGGTATCGATCAGCCGACATCCGGAACGGTGATGTTTTTGAATAAATTACTCAATGCGTTACCCGAAGAAGAGTTATCAATAGTTCGCGGCAAACATCTGGGATTTATTTTTCAATTTTTCAATCTCATTCCTGTTCTGAATGTTTTTGATAACGTTTTTTATCCCCTGATCCTGAATGGTCATTTCGGTAAAAAAGAGGCGCGCGAAAGAACGCGCGACTTACTGAATCGTGTAGGTCTGGAAGGTTTTGCCAACCGTAAACCCGGCCAGCTTTCCGGCGGGCAGCAGCAGCGGGTGGCGATTGCCAGAGCCCTGGCGCACGACCCGGCGGTGGTTATCGCCGACGAACCGACCGGTAACCTGGATATGGCAACCGGCGAAGCCATTCTGGAACTTCTGTTGCACATCAATCAGCAGACGAAGACCACATTCATCATCTCCACGCATTCAGCGCAGTTAAAGGAGTGCGCGCGTCGGGTGGTAGAAATTAAAGATGGAGGATTGGTGTATGACTCGAGAGCGTAAATGGCGGGGCGCTATCTGCGCAGGCCTGCTCAGCATGACCTGCGCCAGTGTTGCCAACGCTTCCAGCGTACCGGCGGTTGAAAGCGTCATGCAGAGAGGCTTTCCAGCACAGCCCGATCAACTGGCCATCGTAACCAGCGCGCTGTTCAAAGAGTATGGCGAAACGAAAAATGTCGTCTCGTTAATCTTTTATGCCTGGGGCGCGCTGCGTCAGGCGGAAAACGCCTCAGCGGTGAACGACTACATTAACGCGTCCGAATATGCCAAAACCGGTTTTTTCTACCTCGATGAAGCCATTGACAGCCATGAAGACGATTTACGGGTGCGCTATATGCGTGCACGCGTCGATGCCTGGCTGGCGCCGGAAATGGGACGCTGCGCGGTCACGATCAAGGATACCGAATGGATGCTGAAAGATAAGACGCTCTTTAACCCGGCACAAATTGCGCGGATCCACCAGATGCGTTATCTCGCGCTCTATAACTGCAAAAAATACCCGCAAGCTGCACAGCTTCTGGCACAAATAAAAAGCCAGGACGCTGCCGTGGCAAAGGAACTGGCATTACATAATAACGTTGCGCCTGCGTGGGATGCGAATGAGGTGGCTCAGGTGCTGCTGCCGCTGGTGAAGGGTGAGTAAATGAGCATGATCTTTATTAACGCCATTGTGCTGCTGATTCTGCTTTTTCTGTTGTGGTGTACCGTGATGCATGCGCGGGACGTGAAGTTTGCCTTTCTCAATCTCTTCCGACATAAGCGCCGCTCATTTTCGACTTTGTCGGCGATTATTTTGGGGGGCGTCGCCATTTTTCTGTACGGCGGATTTATCGATTACTCGTTCTGGATCTTAAAAGAGCAAACGGTCCGCACGAATATCGGTCACGTGCAGATCTACAACCAGAATTATTTCGCCACCTCCAATAAAAATAAGAGCCTGATTGAGGATTATCCGTCTTTAAAGCAGGCGATATTAAGCGAACCGGAACTGGCGGCAGATATTTCTACGCTTGCCGGGCAACTGGAATTTACCGGGGTTATTTCTCATTACGAAAATGAAACCTCGAGCTATTTTTCCGCGCTGGGGATCGAACCGCTACCGGCATTAAAACTGGGATCCTTTGATAAACTTATTTCCGGCAGTGATTTATCACGTATAAAAGCCGATCACATCACCTTAGGTCGCGGACTGGCACAAACGCTCGGCGCGAATTACGATGACTGGCTGGATGCTATTACGGTTAATTCGCGAGGCGGGCAGGGCGCATTGTCATTGAAGATCCGTGGCATTTTTGCCTCCGGCATCAAAGATTACGACGATACGGCGTTGAAAATGCCGCTTGAAACCGCGCAGCGTATGATGGAAACCGACGGCGTGAGTAAGGTGTTAATTTTACTGAAAGAGGATAACACCGCCGTATTCAGCGCCCGGCTGAGAAAATTTATCGAGGAAAACCATCTGCCGCTAATTGTGAAAGAGTGGAAAGATACCTCGTTATTTTATCAGCAGGTTGAGAGCTTATTATCCGGGATCTATTTCTTTATTAAGCTGATTGTTGCATTGATCGTTATCTTTATGATCGGTAACTCAATGACCATGAATATCGTTGAGCGGACCAGGGAGATCACGACGCTGCGCGCCATTGGTTTAAAACCTCTCCACGTTACCCGGTTGTTTTTACTGGAAGGGATTTTTGTCGGCATGATTGGCGCTGTTGGAAGCCTCGGCATGGGTTCTGCTATCGCTTCAGTGATTAATCTTTACGGCATCGCAATGCCACCGTCGCCTGGGCAAACTGTGGGCTACACCGCTTTTATTAAAACCAGCAGTTATGATTTGCTGTTTATTACGCTGGTGCTGCCGCTGTTAACCGCGACTGCCGCTTCTGTTTTACCGGCGTTGCGCGCCTCTCGTCTTAATATATCGGATGCTTTTAAATTTTCTTAGGGAAACTCGTAATATGAAAATTACGTTATTTGGCAAAGGAATTGCCTGTCTTGGGCTTCTTTCAGCCTGTGCCTTCGCTGCGCCTGGCGATAATAATGCTATCGATATTATTCGGCGTGCGGATGAGATCCGTTCGCCCAATAAACCATTTCGCTATACGCTTGCGGTGAGCGAATATAAAAATGGCGAAGAGAAACCAGAAAGTAAGCAGGTGCTGGATATCTCCATGCGTTTTATGAAGCCTGAAGGGGAGATTAAAGCGGATGCCCGATCGTTAGTTCGCTTTATTTATCCGCCGCGTGATAAAGGCAAAGTGATGCTTTCCGACTGGTATGACTTATGGTTCTATTCTCCAGGGCTACGGCGACCGGTGCCCATTTCTCGCCAGCAAAGATTGATGGGGCAAATATCTAATAGTGACGTGATTGTGACTAACTTTGAATATGCCTATCAGGCGACTCTGCAGGGCATGGAAAAGTGTGGCGATAATCAATGTTACAAACTGGCGCTGACGCGAACCTATGCCGAAGCAACCTGGCCAAAGATTATTTATTACGTTGAAGCTGGCGACGAAAATCGTCCTTATAAAGCTGATTATTACTCTCTTGATGACAAATTACTTAAAGAAGTTCGGTATCTGAATTATCAACCGGTATTAGGGAAGATGAGGCCAATGCGGATTATTGTGCAGGACGTACGCCATGAGAAAAGTTTTTCGGTCATGGATTACAGTGATGTTCGTCTGGAGTCGTTACCTGAATCTCACTTTACACGTGAACATCTTCAGCGGGAGGCAAAATGAAATATTCACTCCCGTTGATTACACTGGTTTTTTCTGCCTTGCCAACAACCCTGTGGGCTGATTGTTTATCCGGCGAAGAAGTTGCACAGAACACGGATGTCGTACTCTATGCGCAGACATCGTATGTGAATAAACAACCGTCGATCTGGCAGATCGGTGGCAATAATCCATTCAGCAAAAGCAATATTTATAATAATTTCGGCATCAACCTCAAAGGCGATTGTGCAATCATCGACAATCGGCTGGATCTGAATTTCTCACTGTATGGGCTCACTTACCGTCCGTTTCATGCCAACAGTGATTTTGAAGAAGATCGGAGCCATTCACGCGCTTTGATCGACAGGCTCAGCGTTATTTATAACGTCTCGGACAGCGTTCAGCTTGAGGCCGGCAAGTTCAGTCAAAAAGCCGGGCTTTTTTTCCTGCGATCGCCTGCTGACTTACGCAATAGCTACTATGCCGGGTTCAAAAGTACGCGTCTTTACGATCCGCTGATGGAACCCGCGTTCCAGGAGTCCCCGTGGCAGGTGAAGCTATCTGAAGATACGCAGGATTATTCGCTCTCGTTCTCAGTCGTTCCGAAATTAGCGGATGCCGGTAAGCGCCATCTCGCTTCTGGCGACTGGTCAGCCAATGTACGAAGCAATAGCCGTGAAGATTATTTGCTCAATTACACCGATCATCGCTTTGAACAACACCTTCCTGCGGTGAGCTTGCTGCTTGGCGAAACGCGCTCTGTTGCCATATCGGATAGCTATAACTTGACGCCGCAACTGGTGATTAACGCGGAAGCGGCTTATCACACCGAGCAGCAGTGGCGTCATTTCTCCCCTGAAAATGCAGCAATGGTTGAAGAGTTCGAGTTCCCTTCTTCCCTTTATAGCACTGAGGATAAAGAGGGGGTTGAAGTGGCCGTGGGGGGGCAATATGCGACGGATAACTTTAACCTGTTTGGCCTGGAATATTATTATCAGAGCGAAGGGTATTCCCGTGCGGAATGGCGTAAACAGACTGATTTTATTCAGTCATTAAATAGCCGTACCGGATTTTTCTTCGTTGATGATATTTTTGACTCTTATAAATATTTGATGGCCTCAGAGATAAATAATACTGCGAATAAAAATATGCTTCAGGGGAGGCATTATCTTAATGCCTGGTCCAGTATTCAGATGGATAACCAGTCAACGCTGCAACCTTATGTAGTGTTTAACCTTGTCGATCACAGTTCAGTATTGGGTATTAACTATAACACTCCGCTAAGCTTTATTGATGATCAACTCGAAGGCTATACCGGCGCATTTATGTCCACGGGAAGTTCTGACTCTGAGTTCGCGTTATATGGCGATATGTTCGGTGTTTATTTAGGCCTCAAATACTACATGTAAAGGTAGCAATATAATGACAAATACTCTATCACAACCGATTGTATTGTTATTTTCTGGTCAGGGTAATCCTGTTATTGGTATGGGCAGCGATCTGTGGGATACCAATGAGACCACTAAAGCCATCTGGGATTGCGCCAGCGATATTGCTGGTGTGGATCTGCGTCGGCTCTGTCTGAAAGGGCCGATGAATCGGTTAATTCAGACCACCGTACAACAAATTGCCGTGACGGCGATTAACGTCACGTTATATAGCCTCTGGCGCGAACGATTCGCCGATGCGTCTGTTGTCGGATCTTGCGGGCATAGCGTGGGGGAATACAGCGCGTTATATGCTTCGGGGGCATTCACACTGGAAACCGTGTTCGAACTTATACGGTTCAGGGCCGACCTGATGCACCAGCAAAGCGAGAAAAATAAGGGAACAATGCTGGCGCTAAAAGGCGTGGATTACGACACGCTGTGTAACATCATCAGCCGTTCAGGTATTGAGCTGGACATTAGTTGCGATAATACTCCTCGCCAGCAAGTCGTTGGCGGGCAGGCATCTGCGCTGAATGATTTCGCCAGAGTGTTACTCGCTGAAGGCCACGAGGCGATTAAACTGGGTGTGAGCGGCGCATGGCACACGCGTTTAATGGCAGAGGGCGTTCAACCAATGCGGGATTATCTGGCCGGGATCGCGATCCTCCCGCCACAGCATGATGTGCTGATGAATGTGACGGCAAAACCCGAAACGGATCCCGCCGTAATCAAAGAAAATTTATCCTTGCATCTGACTCATACGGTGAAATGGAGAGATTCTCTGTCGCACTTTTTACAGTGCGCGCAGCCCATTCAGTTTGTGGAAATAAGCAATAAGCCTTATCTGGGGCAAATGTTGCAGGATTTTGCCGGGTTTGATGCCGGGCAGGTTATCCATTGCCGAAAAGCAATAGCAATGTAGCGGTGTAATGATGATTCCAGATTATTTAACCTTCATCCGCTTCCAGGATAAACGAAATATTTTATTTTTCTATATCGTAACCCTGGTGCTGCTGGGCTTTTACTGGCGCAATGCGGATTTCACTCTTTCATTGCACGATGCCGGTTTTATCGGCGGCATCTGCGCGCTGGTGTTTTATAACGTTATCTCTGATCTGAAAGCGTACTGGGCATACAAATGCGTAATTAAGAATATTGATTTTTCTTACTTCAAAGGTAGAGAGTGCGGCCCGAAAGAGCGGTTGTTCGCGCGCCCGGTTATCGCCGGAGTGCTGTCTTTTTTTATTTTTGTGCTGTTTTCTGCAGCGCTCATTATGTTGATTGCACCAGCCGGAGCAGCAATGACTCTGGCCGTTAGCGTTCCACCTGTCATTTATGCCCTGTTCTTTGTTGCACGCCATAGTTATTTAAAGCAGATGCCGACATCTGTTGTTGAAAAGATCCGTTACAAAAATCTGTCACAATATTTACTGCTTTCCGTAGTAGCCAGTACGGTGTTGAGCCTGTTGACCATCATTCCCTTGCGCGACAAGGCACAATTTGATTTATACGGTAATTATTTCACGCTGAAGTCAATTATTACCATGTGTATTCTTTGTGCGGTTGTTTTGGCGGTTAACCTGCTCTTTTTATGTTTTACAAAACGCTATGTTTTTCTTGGTCGCCTGTTTCTCAACGAGATTAATTTGTTTTTTTCTCCCGTTCTGCCCTTACGCGCTTTACACGCAAAACCGCTCTGGCAAAGGTTGATGTTATTATCGGTGGTGGAATTTTTCTGGGTGACATTTTTAGGCCTGGTGATGATGCTGTCCGGAATAAAAATCTGGTTTGAGGTCTGGTTTTTATTGTGCTACGCGCCTTGCCTTATCTACTACTATTATCATGCCTACTGGCGGTGGCATAACGACTTTATGATGTCATGCGATATGTATCTCCGCTGGGATGAGATTAAAAAGAAATCGGGTTTGTGGTAATTTGCCTTAGCTGTTAATTCCGTCTGTGTATCGCAATGCACAGACGGAATCATTAAGCGTGCGAGTAGATCTGAATTCTATCTGCCTATCCATTTCAAAAAAGGCACGAGATTCTGGAAGCTTTTTAATCCGTATATCTCTTTTAATCTGTTTATATAGTAGTAGACTTGTTTTTCATTCAGGTTGTACATTTTTGCTACTCTATTAACATTGCCAATTTGCATGTATTTTTTGAATATCATGAGATAGAGGTGAATTTTTTTACGGGGTTTTAAAATGTCGTAATAGTAGAGATAGAGATTCGCCGTCGATTTTCTTTCATTAATTTTCTTCTTAACATCTTCGATGAACTCCATAACTCCCAGGCGTGCATTGGTTGTGTAGCTGTTATCCCGTTCCGAAAGGATGATAACCAGCGCGTCGGGGAATTTGATGATACAACTGAGGAGTTCATCGATGATGCCAAATATATCATCGAAGTAGATCTCTTCAATGAAGATGAGCGTCTGGCTGTCACCCTCAATATCCGTACCCGAAAAAAAAGATTCGATGGCTATTTTTTTGAAAGGGTCGAGGATCTTACATATCACGTTCATAACTGTCATCCATAGTCGAAATAATCTAATCCATTAAAGTTTTTATAGGCTACAGGAGGTTTGAATAATTCCCCCTGGAACAATGTCACATTTTTATTTAAAAAGTACTGCAAATGGTAAACTGAATCTATGCCGCTAACGACGATATCTGTGTTCTGTTTGCTTAAACCACTCATTAAATCATCGGCGAAACCATGCATGATGACTTTGTCCGTCAACGGGAAAAACATAGTTTTGTCGATTTTTATATAATCAAAGTCGAAGCCAAAAAGCATTTCAATATTGGAGTGCCCGGCACCAAAATCGCCGAGGGCAAAGAAGGTGTTTTTTTGTATAGTCAACAATGCAGAAAGTAATTTTAATTTGTGAATTAAGTCGAAAGGAATGCGGGAGTTGACTTCAATAACCAGTTTGGCGTTCAGTTTATCGAGCTTTTTGGCAGTTTGAATACAATCTTCTGCGAACTCCATAATGTTTTCGCTGAATAAATGCAATGGGCTAATTTTTATAAAAAAACGCAACTCACGGCATTTATCGATATCACTATGGTTGGCCAGATAATCCTGAATTTGCAGCAGTAATTCTTTTGTAATACTGATGATTTCACCACTTTTTTCTGCTGCGGTCAGGAAGTCATGGGGTGAAATAAAATCCGTGCAATTGGAGCCTTTGCTTTGCAGCCACGCCGTTGCATCAATGCCGTATACACGATTAGCTCGGGTATCAATGATTGGTTGAAAAAATGTCGTGACATTCCATTTCTCGAAAATGTCATCGAACATGTCATGGTAATCTCTTTCATCATTGAATTGTTTCATAGCTGGTCCATTACGCGCCAACAAACACCAAAAAGCAAATATCTAAAAGGAAACTTGTGTTGCCGAATGAGTTTAAAATATTGCAATTTGTATTAGATGGGCATTTTTTGATTTACATCCATTTATTGTATTATGTTTGATTTTGCGAAGCATGCAATCTATGTATGTTATTATCAGATTTTTCAAAAAATGAAGTTAAAAAATATTAAGTGTCTGAATAAAGACCATTAATATATTTTAATTGTGAATTTAAAGTTAAATCATATGTGATTTAATTCTATGTGACTATTAATTTATGTTTTAGATCATGTTCCGTAATGAAGTATTAGGGTAGGGCAGATAAAAACCGACAGGTTGTTTATTCTTAGTGCTTATATCCTGGTGCGAGCAGGCTCTACCGATGATTCTTATCAGGCGGACAGGCTCTGCGGATTGCTGATAGTGGGTCACCGTCATTTGCCCTACACAGAAGCGCTATACAGTAGCGCTACCTGAGAAGAGGGAATCACGATGAAACATGTCAAATTAGCGGAAACCTGGATCGATCCTGGCGTTCGTTTGCGCGAATGCAAAATGGGTCAGCAATGTGAAGTGCTGGCCAATAGTCTGATGGAATACAGTATGTTAGGCGATTTTTCCTATGTCGGTGAATATTGCACCATTGCCGATGCTGAGATAGGGAAATTTGTCGCGATTGCCAATAATGTGCGTATTGGCGCGCCCAATCATCCGATGGGACGGCCATCCCAGCACCGAATCACCTATTGTCCGGAGTACTATTCCGCCAGCGCGGCACGCGATCATGACTTTTTTACTCAGCGGCGTGGCGATCGCGTCGTCATCGGGAATGATGTCTGGATCGGGCATGCTGCCATTGTGCTGCCCGGCGTGACAGTCGGAGATGGCGCTGTCATTGCGGCTGGCGCCGTGGTCAGTAAAGATGTGGCACCTTACACGATTGTTGGCGGCGTTCCGGCAAAGGTTATTCGTTCGCGCTTCTCACCGCATATTGGCCAGCAGTTGCAACAGATCGCCTGGTGGGAGTGGCCGCTGGAGACCATTATCGAACGGCTGGCCGATTTTCAGGATGAGAATATAGAAGCGTTTTGCGAAAAGTGGGGACGCCAGTAAGCCGCGCTCAGCGCTCCTTCGCACAAAGCGCCACCAGCATACCCAGCAGCGCGGCAGCACCCAGCCCACGAAATACCGCTGACCAGCTTGCCAGATCCGGCTGCATCGCCAGTAAAACGGAGATCACTGCCAGCATTATCGCCCCGGCGATGTACTGGCTGGTGACCATCAGCGCGCTGGCGCGGCCCTGTTGCTGCACGGGTACGGCCCTGAGCCCGACGGCGAACATTGCCGGATAGATCAATCCGTGGCCGATACCGCTGAGCACGAGGCCAGAGATGAACCCGGCGGAAAACGGAGCGCTAAGCGATGTCGACAGCAACCCTAAGCCAGCAGTTGCGCAGGCAAACCCCACCAGCAGCGCCTTTTGGCTACTAAAGCGCGCAGAGAGTCGGGTGTATAGCGCATTTCCCGCCACAATCAGCACGGCCAGCGGGGTAAATAACCATCCGGTGGTGACGGCATCAAGCTGTAGCATTTGTTGCCACAGCAGCGTCATGGCGTAAAACTGGCTGCCGACGCTGGCCATATAGCAGGCGCTGCTGAGCCAGCCTGTCTGCAAACCCGGAAGATTACGCAGCGTGCGTGACAGCAGTGGCTGCGGCGCAAAACGTTCATGGAGAATGAGCAGCAGTAGCATGGCTGACGCCAGTCGATTCGCAAAGAAATCCGGCGCGCCTTGTTCGGCATAACGCATCATTGCCCACACCAGCGTACCGGCCGTCGCACAACCGATCAGCGCGCCAAAACCCGTGCGTTGCACGTCACCTCGTGGCTGTGTTTGCGAAAAGTTGCGCTGCACCAGCCATAGCGCCAGCAAACCAGGCGGCAGGTTGATGAAGAAAATGGCGCGCCAGCTCAGGGACGTCAGCACGCCGCCCAGCACCACGCCCGCCACCAGGCCCAGCGCGCCAATTGCGCTCCAGATCGCCAGCGCCCGGCGATGCGATTCTCCCTGAAAACGCTGCGCCATTAAGGCCAGCACCGCCGGTTGCAGTAGCGCGGCGGCAATCCCTTGTCCACAACGGGCCATCAGTAACAACGTTCCGTTATGGGACGCCCCGCCCAGCATTGATGAAAAAAGAAACAGCGTCATGCCGATGCTGAAGATCTGGCGCGCGCCGAAACGATCGCACAGGCTTCCACCAGGCAACAGTAGCGCGGCAAAGGTCAAACCGTAGATCGACACCACCCACTGCATTTCGCTCAGTGACAAGTGCAGCGCCTGCGCCAGCGTGGGCAGCGCGACATAAATAATGGCGTAATCAAGCGCAATCAACGCCTGAGCGATGCCGGGCGCCAGCAGCGCCTGATAGCGTGATGATGAGCGCGTAGCCAACGTGTTAATTTGCGTCATGGAATCTTCCTGTTAATCTGCTTAGGGTGAATAATCCTCATGGATCATTCCCGATGGGGAAACAGGCTACCCTCTGCTTTATGACGTAAGCAAAGTCATAGTTTTCAGCTTAAGATGAGTTAAATTCAGCTATGCGAACACGCCGATTGCCACCGCTTTCTGCCATCCGTGCTTTTGATGCGGTGGCCCGTCACGTCAGTTTTAAAGCTGCCGCACAGGAGATTGGCGTGACGCCGACCGCCATCAGCCACCAGATCCGCGTGCTGGAGACGTCGCTCAACCAGCGTCTGTTTACCCGCTCGGCACGCGCCGTGGCGCTCACTAACGCCGGAGAAATTCTGTTTCGCGCCTCGGGGAATATCTTTGCCACGCTGCGCGAAGCGGTGGAGGCCATCGACAGGGCCGGGCAACCGGGCGCGTTAACGCTGAGCACCACTTCCAACTTTCTGACTAACTGGCTGGTGCCACGCCTGCCGTCGCTGCATCAGCAGCATCCTTCGCTGGAGCTGCGTCTACATAGCAGTACCGATCTGGTGGATGTGCGTGGCGAGATGGCGGATTGTGCGATCCGCTACAGCATGCAGGCTGATGAAGCGCTGGAGAATACGCTGCTCTACCGCGATCGCTTTGTGCTGGTCGCCAGCCCGCAACTGGCGTTGCGGGTGATTGAAGATCTTTCCCGTTTTACGCTGTTTCATATCGAAAACCGCCATGTTCCGCAGCCGGAGCCGGACTGGCCACACTGGAAAGCGGCCTTTGGTCCGGCCGATTTACCGATACATGCGGGTATTCATTTTGATGATGAGACGCACGCCATTCAGGCGGCGATTGCCGGGCAGGGCGTACTGCTCGCCAGCGAGTTATTGATCCAGAATGCGCTGGCACAAGGATTGTTGCGCGTTGCCCTGCCGGGGACATTACCCGGCGGGAATTACTATTTCGTAACCAGCCAACAAAAAGCGCAGCGTGAAGAGGTTAGAATAATGAAAGCGTGGTTGCAGCAGGCATTTGCTAATCTGGATGTGCAAAATAACGAGTGACAATAATGAAAAAACTGACTTTTCTTCTTGCCCTATTTATTGGCGGGGCGGCTCATGCGGATATTTATAAAGAGATCACCACCGAACACAAGGCACGAACACTGGTGACCGGCCCGGATACTTTCCCACATCGCCTGCGCTACTGGTTCATGATGGAAGATGGCAGCCCGTCTGTTTACGAGGTGGTGGAGAAAAAACATCAGGATGAATGGGTGGATTTACGACATCCGAACGACAACCCGGCACTGATTATTAAAGGAGATACGCTCAGGTTTGAGCGGCGCTTTGCTGGCAAAGTCGTGAGTATTGAGCAATATGAGAAGAGCATTCATTAATTAAGTCACTTACACAATCATTATGACCGGCACTATGACCTTATTGATAAGGATATGATTATGCAGGAGAGTAATCTATGGGGAATTCTAAATACCCCGCTCATTTCTGGAGTGATTATTGCTATATTGACACCTATATTAGCTCTATTTATATCCACGAGATTAAAATTTAACCTTCTTAAGCAACTTCCTGATTATATTAAGGATGCTGGTATTAATCCGTTGCTTTATAGATTATCATATGTCCGATTTGATTTAGGGAGGATAACATTGCTGTCAAAGAGTAAAAAAATAGTATTGGTTATTTTTAGCTTGTCTCTTGCTATATTTTTGGTGTTCTATTTGTTTTTCTCATTACGGTTGATTATTACAACTCCCGCTGGCTATGCAAACTTGACACTAAATGCAACTGGAGAGGTTTTTCTCTTGTCAGAAAATAATGCCATGAGTTATCCCGATAAATCACTATGGAAATTCGATCAGGATATGTGTCACTCAGATCTTTTTCCTAATCTCGCCGGAAAATATAATATTAGCTATAAGCTTGTATATATGATTTGTACTACCGTAGGGCTTCAAAGAGAGAAACAAAATGTGGAAAATTTAGTAGAGGATTGTACGAGGAGTAAGGTTTATTTGTTAGTGTTTTCTTTCTTTTTTTCTGTGTATGTAATTGGTATGGTAATGAGTATTATGGCTCCGGTAATTATTACTCCTAAACTAATAAAATATAGAGAAGAATATCTGAGAAAGAAGTTTATTTAACGTTATTTGGTTGGATGACGGGAGATGTAGACATTTTCAGCCATGTTTAATGATGGCGCGGTTATTAAATTTTTTTAGTGCTGTGGATAAAAAGCCGGGTTTCCCCGGCCTTTATAGACAAAATTAATTAAAACGGCGCGCTACATCGGCCACGCGCTGGCCGAATTTCACCGCGGTATCCAGATCGCCGGAGGCGATTTTATCGGCGCCTGCGTCTGACGGCGATTGCACCAGCAGGCCGACAGAACCTCCGAGGTTGTTGATGTCTTCGCGGGTTGCAGCAAGCGTGTTCGCCGGCAGCAGGCCCAGGCTCACCCAGATGCCGCCATGCTGTGATGCCAGCGTTTGCAGGTATTGCAGCGAAACCTGTTTGTCACCATTCAGGCTGGCGCTGTTGCTGAAACCGGCAAATACTTTGTCCTGCCAGGCGCGGGTAAACCAGGCTTTAGAGCTGGCATCGGCGAATTTCTTAAACTGCCATGGCACGCCGCCCATATACGTTGGGGCACCAAAAATAATGGCTTTGGCATCGTTCAGTAATTGCCAGTCGCTTTCCTGAATATCACCGTTATTATCCACCGCGATCAGCGTTGCATTTGCACCTTCGGCGACTTTCTCGGCAACCGCTTTAGTGTGCCCGTAACCCGAATAATAGATCACCACAATAGACATATTTTTCCCCTATCTAAGAGAGATAATGTGCAAATACATTTGCACGACCGCCATCATTTTTCTTTTCCGGCAAACAGGGTGTATTTCCCTGCGCCCAGAAACATAATGCTTAATCCGCCGAGGAAATAGAGAGCTTCACTTTCCAGACCCCATGCGCCGACGTTAGTCAGGGTAAAGAATTTCCCCATGCCGACCAGTAAGGTGGCAACCAGAATATTAAATGCGTAAATAAAAGCCGCCTGGCGCGTGAATAAGCCAATAATAATCAGTACCGGCGTAATAATTTCGCCAACAAATACACCGTAAGCGATAAAGCCCGGTAAACCCTGCGCGACCAGCATGTCGGAAATCCAGCCTACGCCATGCTGAACTTTGGCTACGCCGTGGAACAGCATTAGCACGCCAAATGTCAGGCGCAGCAACAGCTTGCCAAACTCCGGGTGCGTGGTAAGACTGAGAAATGCGTTATTCAGCCGACTAATCATCCTTTATTCCTTTTCATCCCGCAGGAGAATTTTTGCCATTTCTGGCACCTTAGTATCAAATAGAAACTTAGGCTTTGAGTTATACACATCCCGCTCCGGTTGCGGAAGAAGGCACCCAAAGGGCACTACGTTTCCTCAAGGAAACCTACTACGAGAATTTGTCGTTATGATTAAGCCGTCCATTCCTTACGATATTTATGATAACCGCTGCCCGACGCGCGATATGCTGGCAAGGCTGGCAGATAAGTGGGCCTTGCTGGTGCTGGCGCGTCTGGAAAAAGGGCCAATGCGTTTTAATGGCCTGAAACGGGATATCCGCCTGATCACGCAAAAGGTCTTAACCCAGACGCTGCGCAAGCTGGAGCGCGACGGCATCATCGCCCGTGAAGTCTTTTATACCGTGCCGGTGGCGGTGGAGTACAGCCTGACGCCGCTGGGGCGCACGCTGACGGAAACTGTCTCGGTGCTGGCGCACTGGGTGGAAAACAATATGGATGCGGTGCTGGCGGCGCAGACGGCGTATGACGAGGCGAATTTGCTCAAAACGAAAGAACCCACCGCATAGGGTGGGTTCCGGGAAGCGCTTATTTCAGGTGGACGCGCAGTTCATTGGCGGCCTGGGAAAGCGCGGTGCGAACGGTTGGCTCTTCGCTCAGGGCATTCAGCAGACCGTAGTCGTGGATCATGCCGTTATAGCGGGTAACGGTAACCGGCACGCCTGCAGCATCCAGTTTGCGGCCAAAGGCTTCACCTTCATCGCGCAGCACGTCCAGCTCGGCGGTCTGGATAAGCGTAGGCGGCAAGCCTTTCAGTTGCTCGCTGCTGGCTTCCAGCGGTGAAGCCAGAATGTTGCGGCGATCGCTCTCTTTGGTGGTGTAGTTATCCCAGAACCATTTCATCATGTTTTTGCTCAGGAAATAACCATTCGGGAACTGGTTATAGGAACCGGTATCAAAGCGCGCATCGGTGACCGGCCAGAACATCACCTGGTAGCGAATCGCCGGTGTATGGTGCTCTTTGGCCTGAAGTGCCACCGCTGCCACCATGTTACCGCCGACGCTGTTACCCGCCAGCGCCAGACGAGAACCATCCACGCCAATCTCTTTGCCATGTTCGGCAACCCAGCGCGTGGCTTCATACGCCTGATTAATGGCGACCGGGAAGTGCGCTTCCGGTGACGGTGTGTAATTGACGAACACGGCGGCAGCGCCGGATTCGTTCACCAGATCGCGGACAAAACGTTCATGGGTTGGATAATCGCCCAGCACCCAACCGCCGCCGTGGAAGAACATAAATACCGGCAGCGTACCGGTTGCGCCCTGCGGTTTGACGATGGTCAGCGTCAGCGGTTTACCGTTCACGGTGATGGTTTTTTCCGTCACATCTGCGGCGGGCAGTTTGGCGCCTTTCTGCGCGCCGATTAGTACCTGGCGAGCATCCGGCACAGAGAGTTGTTCGATAGGTTTGCCGCCGCTGCTGTTCAACACAGAAAGGAATTTCGCGACACCGGCAGTTGGCGCGGGCGCATCGGCGGCCCAGGCAGTGGATACGCTGGCGGCGGTTAAACTCATGGCAATCAGTAATGAACGGGACATTGTTATCTCCTTTGCGATTGTATCGCGTGCTATTTAAATGGTTATGAAAGCGCGGTTGTGTTTGCGTCTGGGGAGGAATTTAAATAGTGCGCTATTTGATTGCAAGTTAATTTTTCGCGATAAAAATATATTATCTCATTACTCATTGAATTTTAATGTGTTTTATTTTTACTTTTTTATGGTTGCTGGCGAAAGTAAAACGATCGGTTTACTTTTTAAGGATGAAAAAACGACAAGACATCATTCAGGCCGCCGAGCGGCTGTTTTACAACAATGGCTTTCACGCCACCAGCACCGATCGTATTTGCGAGGAAGCCGGGGTTTCAACGCGCACGCTGTATCGCCATTTCCCTTCGCGAGAGCAATTAACCGCAGCGGTAATGGAAGCCCGCCAGCAGCGTTTTTTCGCCGATCTCTACGCGCCCGATCACCCGCAAGCGCTGGAAAAACTTTTTGCCGTGCTCGGGGAATGGATGGCGAGTTACGGCTCGGGTGGATGTTTTTTCCTGAAAGCCTGGGGCGAATATGCGCAGGAAAACGTACAGCTATGCGCGCTGGCGCTGGATTTTCGCTATGCGCTGCGGGATTACATCGCCACGAGCGTGAAACATAGCGCGCTGGCAGATGCCGTCTGGATGCTGTTTGAAGGGGCGATTACCGCAGCGTTAATTCGTGGGCCGCAGGCGGCTTATGATGCCGGAAAAGCGGCGGCGATCCTGATGGCCAGCGAGGAGGCGAAACGATGAAGCTTGGTATTACCGGTTTCGCGCTGATCGCTGTTTCTTATGGCCTCGCCCGTTTCTCATGGGGGCTGATGATGCCCGCCGTGGCGCAGGATATCCCTTTCAGCCCGCGCCTTGCAGGCACTCTTTCGGCCTGTAGTTTCGCGGCTTATTGTCTGTCGATAAGCGCAGCCGCCACCTTGAATAAGCGCTATGGACCGCGATTTCCTTCGGCGGTTTCTGCGCTGAGTGCCTCGCTTGGCCTGTTGCTGCTCGCCGCAGCCGCTTCTCCCGTGATGCTGGGCGTCGGATTATTTATTGCCGGGATCAGCGCCGGGTTTTCGTCGCCTTCGCTAGCGGCAGCGGTCAGTCGTTGCGTGAGCGCCTCACGGCAAACGCAGGTGAATACCCTGATTAACGCCGGAACCGGGGCAGGGATCATCCTTTCCGTGCCGCTTCTGTTGTTTCTGCCGTGGCGAACTGCGTGCATCGTGTTCGCGGTGATTGCACTGCTGTGTCTGTGGCCGGTGCAGCGCTATTTACCGCACGGTGCACAGCCGCAGGCGGAGGAGCGAGAAACGTTTTTATCACGCGCTGTTGTCCGTCTTGCGCTAATTGCCTTGTTGAGCGGGATGATGAGCGCCGCGTGGTGGAGTTTTGGCCCGCAAGTGTTGCGCCAGCAGATGGCGGTGGCGGATTCGCTCATCAGCATTCTGTGGTGTGTTTGTGGCGCGGCGGGCATTTTGGGCGCCTTTACCGGGCCGATTGCGCGCTATATCGGTATGCGCCAGGTCTACCGGCTGGCGCTGGTGTTTATGGCCGCACCGTTGCTGTTGATGGCGTTCAGCCACACATTTTCCTGGTGGTTAATCCCGGCGGTGGCGCTCTGTGGGGCTGGCTATATCACGCTTTCCGGTGTGCTGCTGGTGTGTGGCGCAGAAGCCGTGCCCGCGACCCCGGCTTCCGGGGTCGGCATAGTGTTTTTTATGCTGGCCGCAGGCCAGGTGGCCGGCGCGGTGATATTGGGTTTGGTCTACGCGCAGGCTGGGGTTGCGCTGGCGTTTGGCCTGTTTGCGCTGCTGGGGTTGGTACTGCTGTTTTTTACCCCGGATTGAAGCCGCCAGGCTAATAGTTTCAGGCTCTGTCTGCCCACGCAGGCATTGATGTCAGATAGCGGATTGCACGTTTACGCGCCTCTTCGTTGCCCACTTTCTGCCACGAATCAAGGTGTTGTGCGAGGCCGGAAACGGCGTCATCCCAGGATTTCAGATTGCCTTCGCTATCGGTGCAATACGCACAATATTTGTCGCTGGCGCCACGTGCATCCGGCGCGGAGAGCGGCATTCCGCAGGAGTGGCAGTGCTGTTCGGTGTAAGACATGGTGTGCTCCTTGTCAGTTGGGTGAGCAAGAAATATACAGCTCTGGCAAGAAAGGAAATGTCTGGCGGATCAATAAACCCTGTATTCACAATGGTTATTTGTCGTTTATTCGTTACTCAGAACACAGCCAACTGACTCACCGTATTCGTTATTAAGTTAGCGAGCGCTTACTGTTGGGGAGGGCCCCGCATCCCTGCGGGGCATAACATCTTATTTCACCTCTTGCAGCGCGGTTTTTTCCACATAGGGTTTCATCAGCGTATCGGCTTCTTTCTGCGCCGCTTCTGCGGCCGCTTCCGGGGTGACTTTCTCATCGTTCACCACGGCCGCCAGTTGGTTTTCCATCGCTTTACGCACGGCAACCGTTTCGTAAGTGGAATACCACGGATGCGCGTACTGTAACTGCTCCAGCGCGATGGCAGCGCGCGGATCCTGCTTCAGATACTCTTTCATTTCCGCCGTATCATAGGACGCTTTGCGCGGTGAGAAGTAACCGGTAAAGCGGCTCCATGCGCCATTCACTTCCGGGCTGACGAGATAAGTCAGGAACTGATACGCCGCTTTTTTCTGCGCATCGTTAATGCCTTTAAAACTCACCAGGCTGGCGCCGCCAATTGGCACGGCACGTTGTTCCTGTGCAGGCATCATTGCCACGCCCAGCTCGAAATCTTTCGTATTTTCACGCATAAAGCCCAGCGCGCCGGTACTCAGCATCGCCATTCCCAGTTTGCCGGAGAAGAACGCGGCGCTGATCTGCTTCGAGTTCAGCACACCGGACGGCATCACTTTGTCTTTGTAGATCATATCCTGCCAGAAACGCAGTGCGCCGATGGTGGTAGGCGCGTTGTAATAGACTTCGCCAGGATAGTTTTCGTTGAAGTAGTTACCGCCGTTGGCGCGTACCAGCGAGGAGAAGATCCAGCCGCCGTAATCGTCGTTGGTGGAAGGCAGCATAATGCCCCACTGGCCTTTGCTCTGGTCGGTCAGCTTTTTCGCATCGATCAGCAACTCTTTCCAGTTCTGCGGCGGCTGTTTAATGCCCGCCTGGTCGAACATCGTTTTGTTGTAGTAGAGGATTGGCGTGGAGTTGTGGAACGGAATGGCGTAGGTCACGCCCATCACCTGCGCATTTTTACGCATCGCAGGCCAGAACTCGTTTTGCAGGAAATCGCCTGCTTTTTTGTCGCCGTACTGGAACAGTTCGTCCATCGGCAGGATTTCATCTTTCAGCGCCAGATCGGTAGTGAAGTTGGCGGACATGATCACCAGCGCCGGCGGTTGGCCTGCTTTCTGCGCCGATTCAGCTTTCATTTTCGTGGTGTCGTAGTTGCCGGTAAAAATCCCGCGCACTTCCACCTCTTTTTGCGAATCGTTAAAGGCTTTGATGACGCGCGTCATTTCCATCGTCAGTTTGCCGTCCACCGGGGCCGGAAACATGAAATCAATCTTCTCCTGCGCCAGTGCGGTACCGCTCATTGCAAGGGTTATGCTGTAAGTAAGCGCTCGCAATTTTTTTGACGGAGGCTTATGCATGGTCGTTCTCCTGGTGTAAGTTAAGCAAGGTTTGCGCATCAAAAAGATGACAATCAAGGGGTGAAAAACCGACGCTGAGTGTGTCCCCTTTGTTGGGTACATCGCCCCGGTGTCGGCGGATATAACGCAGGTTGCCGATGGGCGTGCTGACGTGAAGCTGATAATCCGCGCCCATCAGTTCCCGCTGTATAACGGTGGCCGGCAGCACCAACTGGCCCGCTTCCGGCGTGTCGGTCATGTGCTCCGGGCGAATGCCCAGCCACACTTGTGACGTGCTGCGCGCGTGCTCAGGCAGCGGCAGGCGTTGCTCACCCAATTGCACCTCGCCATTGGCGCAGGAGAGCGACAGCAGGTTCATGGCCGGAGAGCCGATAAACCCGGCAACAAACAGATTGGCCGGATGCGCGTACAAATGTTCCGGGCGGCCAACTTGCTGCACGTGGCCGCCATTCATCACCACAATGCGGTCGGCCATCGACATCGCTTCGGTCTGGTCATGGGTCACATAAATGGTGCTGGTCTTAAGCTGCTGGTGCATCTCCATAATGCTGTCGCGCACTTCAGTACGCAGGCGCGCATCAAGGTTAGAGAGCGGTTCATCCATTAAGAACAGTTTCGGGTTACGCACAATGGCGCGCGCCATCGCCACGCGCTGACGCTGGCCGCCGGAGAGTTTGGCGGGTTTTCGCTCCAGTAACGCATCAAGCTGCAACATCTGCGCCACGCGATCGAGGCGCGGTTGCCAGCTGGCTTTCTCTTCGTTACGCACTTTCATGCCGAAGGTGATGTTGTCGCGCACCGACAGGTGCGGAAACAGCGCGTAGTTCTGGAAGATCATCGCGAAGTTGCGCTCGCGCGGCGAGCGGGTAGTGATGTCATCATTATCGAGCCAGATCGCGCCGTCGCTGACATTCTCCAGCCCGGCAATCAGCCGCAACAGCGTACTTTTGCCGCAGCCGGACGGGCCAACCAGCACCACAAATTCGCCATCGTGAATATCCAGCGACAGCGCGCTGAGTGCCGCTTTGCCATCAAACTGCTTGCTTACATTGTTCAGTCTTAACATGGGATTAGCGCTCGTCCACCGGGCAACTGATGTTTTCGTCATACAACCACGGGCCTGCGTAATGTGACAGCGAGTGCAGGTAGCTCACCCACTGATCGCCAATCTGGCGGTGCATCAGACACGACGGCGGCGACATGTCGTAGTACGGGCGGGTGTCTTCGTGGCAATACGGTACCTGGTGCACGGTGGCCGGAATGGTGGCAATCGTTGCCTGGCGATATTGCGTCATGGTCAGGCTGTGGTTATGGCCGCAGAAAATGCGCGTCAGCGCCGGGAAGCGCTCAACCAGTTTCAGCAGCTGATGGCCGTTTTCACAGGCGATGCGATCCATCTGCGCGTTGCCCAGCGGCAGCGGCGGATGGTGCATAAACACCGCGGTGGGTTTGTCTTTGCTGGCGCTTAGCTGCGCTTCCAGCCAGTTCAGGGTTTCATTCGTCAGCCAGCCTTTTGATTCCCCGGCGAGGCTGGAATCGATAAACAGCAGACGTGTGGCGAAATCATCAATCGCATAACGCATGTTCTGCGGATCGCTGCCGAGATGCGGGCACAGCGGGTGCAGATATTCCAGAAAGTGCGCTTTATCGTCGTGGTTGCCCGGAATGATGAACAGCGGGTAATCCAGCCCGCCGAGGATCTGGCGCGCCACGCGGTACTCTTCCGGGCGGCCGCAGTTGACGATATCCCCGCTCACCACCACCGCATCCGGGCGTTCGCGCAGGGCGTTAAGCTGACACACGACATCGGCATTCCCGGCGTTGATATCAATAAAACCGTACAGCTTCTCGTTCTGGCTGCGGAAATGGGTGTCGGAAATTTGCGCTAAAAACATAACTACACTCCTTATTTAATGCCGGAGAAGCCAAAGCTCCGGAGAAACTGTTTCTGAAAAGCAATAAACGCGACCATCAGCGGCAGGCAAACCATCAGCGTCCCGGCGCTGATCATTCCCCACTGGCCGCCGGATTCGGCGCCCATGGCGAAGGAGACCAGGCCGACTGTCAGCACCTGTTTGTCCGGATCGTTGAGCATCATCAGCGGCCATAAATACTCGTTCCAGTGATAGGTAATGCTGACGGTGGCGAACGCCAGTACCGACGGCCACGACATCGGCAACATCACGCGGAACAGCACCTGCCACCAGCGACAGCCCTCCATCAGCGCCGCTTCTTCAATCTCTTTTGGGATGGCGAGAAACGCCTGGCGCATCAGAAAGACGCCAAACGCAGAAGTGAAGTAGGGCATCATCACGCCGGTCAGCGTGTTGAGCAGGCCGAAGGTTTTCAGCGTCAGCATGTTGGGGATCATCATCACCACCGGCATGATCATCAGTTGCACCAGGAACAGGATGAACAGCGTTTTCTTGCCGCGAAATTCGTGGCAGGCGAAGACGTAACCGGCGGTGGTAATGGTGAACAGCTGCACAAAGAACGTGCCGAAGGCGAAGATCAGCGTGTTGGCGTACAGGCTGAGCCAGTTGGCGCTGTCCCACGCATCGCGGAAGTTATCCAGCGTCAGCGGGAAGCGCGGCAGAATCGACGCCATATCTTCGCCAAACGTGGTAGCGCTAAATGCGGATGAGAGCATCCAGATAAACGGGCTTACCCACAGCAGCGCCAGGCAAACCATCAGTAGCGCAAGCGTTACCGGGCGCGAATGACGCAGACGCAGCCACAGCGGGCGCGGCACGATGGCGTCCCGGTTGATAACAGGAGTAACCTCAACGCTCATAATGCGCTCCTCTCTCAAGCAGTTTCAGGTTGACCAGCGAGAAGACAAACAGCCCGACCAGCGTTAAAAACGTGGCGGCAGAGGCTTTACCGAGATCGTGAGTGTCCCAGGCGAGATTCTGGATGTAATAAAGCAGTACGGTGGTGGCGTTGTCCGGGCCGCCGCGCGTCATTACGGCGACGTGGTCGATCTGGGTAATCGAGTAAATCAATGCGGTAGTGACCACAAAGCTGATGGTCGGGCGCAGTAGCGGCAGGGTGACTTTGAAGAAAACCTGCGTGGAAGTTGCGCCTTCCATTATCGCCGCTTCACGCGTGGAGGCGGGAATGCCCTGCAACCCGGCGAGGAAAAACAGCATGTAATATCCGGCAAACTTCCACACGCCAATCAGCGCCAGCGCCAACAGCGCGCTATTGCTGCGCCCCAGCCAGTTGTTGTTCATCGGCCCGAAAAGCTGCGCGAGGTAGTGATCGAGCATGCCGAGGCCGGGCATAAAGATAAACAGCCACAGCGCGGCGGCGCTGACCATCGGGATAATCATCGGGAAGAAAAACGCCGTACGTAACCAGCGGTTGATGCGATGGTTTTCCCACAGCGCCACCGCTAGCAGCAGCGCCAGCGTTACCCCCGGAATGACGGTTAGCAGAATGTAGATAAGGTTATTGAACAGCGACTGCCAGAACACCGAATCATCCAGCAGGCGGGCGAAGTTGCCCAGCCCAACGAACGGCGCATCATTGCTATTGCTGGCAATGCGGGTATCAAACAGGCTGTCATATACCGAGCGCAGCAGCGGAAAGTAAGTGAACAGCGCCAGGAACAGCAGAGACGGTGACAGGATCAGCCACGGAAGCCAGTATTTTCTCATAAGCCTTGAACCGCGAATTTACGGGTTTTGAAAGCCAGAGAGTTTGTGAAAAAAATGCTGCAAAAGAATGGTGTAAAGGTGACAGTTTAATGAACAGGTGTTCATTGCAGGGCATTTCGTGGTGAAACCGGGGCGTTGCCAGAAGATAGCGACAAAAAAGTATGTCAGAAAAAAGCCCCGCATTGTGCGGGGCAAGCTTCTCACTGAGTCACGCTGGAGCTTTAGAACTCCATTTTGACGGTGAACTGCACTTCGCGCGGATCGCCAATCTGGTTGCCCAGGTTATTGGTAGTGATCGACGAGGTGTAATAGGTCTTGTCGAAGATATTTTTCAGGTTCACCTGTAGCGTTACCGGGTATTGCAGCTTCATTTTGTAGGCAGCAAAGGCATCGGCAACAAAATAGCCTGGCAGGTAGTAATCCGCGCCATTGGTGGCTGAACGGCGGCTCACGCCGTGACCGCCGCCGCCAAGAGTCAGCGTATTACCGGCAAACACGTTATTGATGTCGTAAGTCAGGAACACGGAACCGGTATGACGCGGCACGTTCGGCAGCGGTTTACCGGCGTAATCCGGATCTTCCAGCACTTTCGCGGCGGTGTAGCTGTAGCTGGCGATGACATTCATATTTGGCGTCAGTGAACCGGCAAGATCCATCTCTACGCCCTGCGAACGGACGCGCCCGGCGGTTTTGGCAACCGTTTCATCACCCACGATTTCGCTGTACAGCACGTTGCGTTTATGGATATCAAACAGGGTGATATTGGCGGTAACACCGTCGAACAGGTCAAACTTGGCGCCAACTTCGTAAGATGTCGAGGTTTCCGGCGGCAGATCGCCAATATAGCTGGCGATGGAGGACTGCGGCATAAACGCTTTTGCCACGTTACCGAACAGCGACACTGAAGGCGTCAGTTTATAGACCAGGCCGAATTTCGGCGTCCATTTCTCATCGCTGCTGTCGGTATTGACGTTGAACGGACGGCCTTTACCGGCGTACTGGGTGTAATACTGATAACGCATCCCGGCAACGGCGATCCATTTGTCGGTCAGATATAACGCGTCCTGCGCGTAAGCCGAATAGCTCTCCTGCTTAATGGTCTGATCGCTGTCCGACGCGGAGACGGTCGTACATTTGCTGGCGCTGCCATAGCTCGGGTTGTAGATATTGAAGTCTTTCACGTTCTTACAGCGGATCATGTCGGTACGCAGCAGATCGTAATATTCGTACGAAATACCGGTGAGGATCTCGTTGTAGAAGCCGCCGATATCGACATTCCCCTGCAAATCGGCACGCGTCGTGTGCATCCGCTGCGTGGATCCCTGCGTGGCGTCCACGCGGCGCGTGAGGTTACCGGTAGCGGCATCGTAGGCCATCACGCGCGACTGGTTATCGCTGTACTTGTCCTGGCTGTAGCCGTATTCCAGCTTGCCGGTCCAGGCGCTGTTAAAGCGGTATTCTGCGTTCAACTGTGCAATATCAGATTCGCCATCGGTAATGTTGAACGGCTCATCGAAGCGGGTTTTACGATCGACATTCACCGCCTGTTTGGTGGTGAGATCGAAGATCGTGCCGCGGTCGAATGGTGTCTGATAATCACGGTGTGAATAGAGTACGTTGACGGTGGCGTTATCACCGAACCACGTTAACGACGGAGCAATATAGGTGGTCTTATTTTTGCCGAAGTTGCGCCAGTAATCTTCGTTCTGATATTCGCCGATCAGACGATACGCCAGCCGCGTGCCTTCGATCGGACCCGTGACATCAAACTGGCCGGTGCCGCCGCCAAAGCTGGAAGAGGTCGCGGAAATGGAGCCGCCGAATTGGGTCTGTGGACGTTTAGTGACAACATTGATAAGCCCGCCAGGATCGAGAATGCCATACAGCGTTGAGGCCGGGCCTTTCAGCACTTCCACGCGCGAGGCGTCGGCATTAAAGCTGCGCGGCACCACGGTGCGCAGGCCGTTGGTCATGATCGAACCGTCGCGGTTGGTACCAAAACCACGGCGCACGAACGAATCCTGCGTACCGCCCAGCGTGTTGGTTTGCACCACGTTACTGACGTTATACAGCGCTTCATCAAGGCTGGTAGCATGCTGATCTTCCAGTACTTTATCGCTAACGGTATTCACCACTTGCGGAATATCCAGCAGCGGCATTGAGGTCAGCGTCGCCGTAGAGGAATTGATGGGTTGATAGCCGGAAGTGGCGGGTTGATCGGCCGATGAGGCATCCGCGTTGACGGTGATGGTGTCGCTATTGGTTTTATTTGCCGTTTCCGCCGCGTGCGTAACCGGCGTAAAGCATGATCCCAGAAAGAGCGCAGAGAACAACGCGCGCCCTTTCAGCCCATAGATACCGTGAGTGAACTGAGCCATTTAATCTGTTTTCCCAAAAACTGTGCATAACACAGACGTGAACGTTTCGAAGTTATTGCCCGATTGCGCAAAATCTATCCGTTAAGCCGCCGAATCTGGCGTCGGATATGTAATTGAGAATCATTCAAACACGGGCGTCTGTAGTAGTAAATGCAAAATGAAAGAATTTTGCTACAACGGAAAAGGGTGAGGAAAGCGCAGCGGGATTACGCGGGTTTATCTTTTTAACTTTATGAAATAACTAAAATTAATTATTTTAGCGATCAATGTAGTTGCCTGTAGTAACCTCTGTTTTGAGGTGGCTGGATTCTGTGATTATGCTGCTTGACTACTACATTGCCAGACGTCAAAATCGAAAAGAGAATGAGAGTTATTTTTATTTGAAAGATTAGCGCGCACGGGTTTCCACGCGGTTGCGGCGCAGGAGTTAACATGCCACAGCGAGTGGAACAGCAAGCTCAGCAGGGGATTGTGCTCGACGGCCTGTCGGCGGGCTATCAAAAGCAGGTCATCGTTGATGACATTACCCTCACTATCCCGCATGGAAAGATGACCGTGCTGGTCGGGGCTAACGGCTCCGGCAAATCCACCTTGCTCGGCACCATCGCCCGCATGCTCAAACCGCTTGGCGGCAGCGTGCTGCTTGATGGCAAAGCCATTCATCAACAGCCAACCAAAGCCGTCTCCCGCCAGTTAGGTATTCTTCCGCAGTCGCCGCTGGTGCCGGAAGGTCTGACCGTTTTTGAGCTGGTATCGCGCGGACGTTTTCCATGGCAAAGCTTTATGCGCCAGTGGTCTGAAGAGGACGAACTTGCGGTGCTGGAAGCGTTGCATCTGACCGGTACGGCGGAATTTGCCCACCAAACGGTTGATAGCCTCTCCGGCGGTCAGCGCCAGCGCTGCTGGATCGCGATGGCACTGGCACAACAAACGCCGGTGATCTTGCTGGATGAACCGACGACTTTTCTCGATCTGCGCTATCAGGTTGAGATCCTCGAACTCTTGCAGACCTTAACCCGCGATCATGGCCGCACGGTGGTGGTGGTGTTGCACGACCTCAATTTCGCCGTGAATTATGGCGACACGCTGGTGTTCCTCAAGCAGGGCCGTTTGCAGGGCGTGATCCACGAAGGCGACAGTTGCACGCCTGCGCTGATCAAAAACGTGTTCGATGTGGATGTGCAAATGTCGATTAACCCGTTGACCGGAAAACCGTTCTTTATGCCTTTTCGTAAACCGGCAGGTTCCGGCGTATGAGTTCGCTTGCGCTTTCTACCCGACGCGGCGGGCGCATCAGCGCGACGGCATCTGGCTTGCTGCTGCTGTTGCTGGCAGCGGCTGTGGCGCATCTTGGTCTTGGCGCGCGCTACATTGCGCCGCCCACGGTGGTGCAGGCGCTGGTGGATTTTGATCCCAACAATTTCGATCATCGCGTCATTATCAGCCTGCGCTTACTGCGGCTGCTGGCTGCGCTATTTACCGGCGCGGCGTTAGGTGTTGCCGGATCGTTGTTGCAGTCGGTGATCCGCAACCCGCTCGGCGAGCCGCATATCCTCGGGCTGAATTCGGGGGCGGCGCTGGCGGTTGTTGCCACAACGGCGCTGGGGGTAAGCGTTGGCGATGGCATCTTCAGCCGCGCATTTATCGCCGCGGGCGGCGCGGCGCTGCTTTTTTCCCTGGTGATGGCGATCTCTGCTGCCGGGCGATCCGGTTTTACGCCATTAAAAGTGACGCTGTGCGGCGTGGCGATGTCCACTTTTGCCTCCTCCATCACCGCCGCGATCCTGATCCTCGATGAACAGACGCTGCTGAGCATCCGTAGCTGGCTGGCGGGCGATCTCGCCGGGCTGAGCTGGCCGGTGCTGCGGGCGGCATCACTGGTTGCTGGCGGTGGATTTGTGCTGGCGCTGTGGCTCGCGCCAGCGCTGAATATGCTCGCGCTCGGTGACAATATGGCGCGCGGTCTGGGCGTTTCTCTGCTGCGCACGCGCGTGCTGTCGTTGGCCGCCATTGCCTTGCTGTGCGGTGCGGCCGTTTCGGTCGCCGGGCCGATAGCGTTTATTGGCCTCGTCGTTCCGCATATGGTGCGACGCTTTGCCGGGGATGATTTGCGTGCGGTCGTCCCGCTGTCGGCGCTCGGCGGCGCATTATTGCTGCTGCTGGCGGATATCGCCGCCCGGACGTTGCTGTCGCCGCAGGAACTCGCTACCGGCGTGATGACTGCGCTGGTGGGCGCGCCGCTCTTTATTCTGCTGGCGGCGAGGTTTTTCAAATGAGTCACTTGCCTGAACACGCCGGGATGCGCGGCTTGCGGCTTGGCGGATTCTCCCGCTTGCTGCGCCCGCACGCGCTGTGGTGGCTGGCAGGCCTGAGTTTTTTGTCGTTAATGCTGCTGCTTTCCGGTGTGACGCAAGGTTCGTTACCGGTTCCCGCTTCCGCCATTGGCCGGGCGCTGTTGCTGCCTGATGTGCTGAGCGCTGAACAGCACTACGTGGTGTGGGATATTCGCCTGCCCCGCGTGCTGATGGCGCTGCTGTGCGGCGCGATGCTGGGCATGGCGGGGGCGGCGATGCAGTCCATCACCCGTAACGGGCTGGCCGACCCGGGGCTGATTGGCGTGAAAGAGGGGGCCAGCGTAGTGGTGCTGACGCTGGTGCTCTGCTTCCCGGCGGTCGGGCTGGTCTGGCGTCCGCTGGCGGGTATGGCGGGCGGTTTACTGGCTGCCGGGCTGGTGATGGTGCTGGCGCGTGATGTTTCTCGTCCGCGCTTTGTGCTGCTTGGCATTGGCGTCTCCTGGACCTTCGCCGCCGGTATCGGCGTCTTTATGACTACGGCGGATGTACGTGATGTGCAGACGGCAATGATGTGGCTGGCAGGCAGCCTGCACGCCGCCACCTGGCCGCTGTTGATCGTCGCGCTGTGTTGGGCGCTGCCCGCAACGCTGATTTTGCTGTTAACGGCGCGCGCCGCTGATGTGGCACTGCTGGGCAATCAGGCGGCAACCGGGCTCGGCGTTCGCCTGTCGCACCTTGCATGGCTGCGGGTGATCGCGCCGGTATTACTGACGGCCGCCAGCGTTTCCTGCGTTGGCAGCATCGGGTTTGTCGGGCTGATCGCTCCGCATATGGCGCGTTTTCTGCTGCGCGGCGGCCAGCGAGCGCTGCTGTGGGGCAGTGCGCTGCTCGGCGGCCTGCTGGTACTGGTGGCGGATTCGACAGGCCGTCTGGCGTTTGCGCCGCTGCAAATTCCCGCCGGGATCGTCATCTCACTGATTGGCGGGCCGTTTTTTCTGCTGCTGCTGTGGCGGCGACGCGATCGTTTATAAGCTTAAGGAGCCGTATGCGCCTGGTTTTTTCACTGTTATTGCTGGTTGGTCTGAGCGCGGGCGCTGCAGAGCCGACACAAACCTTCACTGATGATTTGGGGCGCGTGGTCACGGTACCGCTGCATCCAAAGCGCATCGTGTCGCTGCACGATCTGGATATCACCATTCCTCTGATTGAATTAGGTGTGCCGCCGGTCGCCAGCCACGGGCGTACCCGCGCCGACGGCAGCCATACGCTGCGCTCCAGCGGCATGCTGACCGGCGTCGACTTTGATAACTCGGACATTGCGTTTATTGGTACGGCAGATATCGATATTGAAGCGATCGCCGCCGCGAAACCGGATCTGATCATCACCGAACCGAGCCGCAACACGCCGGTGGAGCAGTTAGAGAAGATCGCGCCAACGGTAAGTATCGATCACTTGCAAGGCGGTGCGCCGGAGATCTACCGCAAACTGGCGCAGCTTACCGGCACGCAGGCGCGCTTGCAGATCCTTGAGCGCCGTTACCGCGAGCAGATTGCGGCGCTAAAAAGTACCATCGACACCAGCAAAATCACCGTGTCGGTGATTCAGGCGAACAACGGCAAAATCAACGCATTACACAGCTATCATTCGCTGGGGCGCGTGCTGCGCGATGCCGGTTTTCGTTTTCCGAAACTGATCGACAGCATTCCTGAAGGTGGGCGCATTGATGTCAGCGCCGAACGTTTGCCGGAGCTGGACGCGGATTTTGTCTTCGCCACCTGGCGCGGCGATACCGGCGGTAAACCGCAGGATGAGATGGCGGCGATGGATGCGGTGATGCCGGGCTGGTGCGATTTTCTCAATGCCTGCCGTAGCGGGCATTACGTGCTGATCTCCCGTGAGGAAGCGATCTCCAACTCCTTTGCTTCTCTGAGCCTGATGGTGGCGCAGGTGCAATCACAAATCACCGGGCGACCGCTGCCTGCCGCGAAGTAAGGAGCCGCAACGATGCTGAGCACAAAAAAAGCGAAAAATCGCGTGGATGTGTACGGTGAACGCTTTCGCGCGCGGGCGCACACGCTGTCGCCGCGTTTGCAGGCCGTTGCCCGCTATATCAATGAAAATCGCGATGTGGTGCTGGAACATACCGCGATTGAGATCGCAGCAGCGACGCAAACTTCTGATGCCACGGTGGTACGCGCCATTCAGGCACTGGGCTTTGCCGGGCTGCGGGATCTAAAACAGACGCTGGAGCACTGGTTTGGCCCGGCCATTTCATCAGCAGAAAAGATGAGCAGTACGGTGAGTGCGCTCGCCTGCGATGTAAATTCCGGTATCGATTTTGTGCTCGAAGGGCATCAGTACACCTGTGAAGTGCTTTCAGCGCCGGACAACCGCTATGCGATTGCGCAGGCGGTGGCCCTGCTGGTGGAGGCGCGGCAGGTGGCGATTTTCGGCATCGGCGCGTCGGGGATCCTCGCGGAGTATACCGCGCGATTATTCAGCCGCATTGGCCTGCCCGCGACGCCGCTCAACCGCACCGGCATTGCGCTCGCCGAGCAGCTGATCAATTTGCAGCGCGGCGATGTGCTGATCATGATGGCGCAAAAATCGGCGCACCGCGAAGGGCTGACCACGCTGAAAGAGACGCGGCGTCTGGGGATTCCGGTGATCCTGCTGACCAATGTGACGGACTCGCGTTTTAGCCAGCAAGCGGATGTGGTAATCCAGGTACCACGCGGCGGCGAGAAGGGTAAGATCCCGCTGCACGGCACGGTATTGCTGTGTCTGGAGATGATTGTTTTGTCGGTCGCTTCCGCGACTTCGCAGCAGGCCATTAAAACGGTGAAACGCATTAATGAGTTTCACCGTGGGTTAAAGCCGGGCGGGAAGAAGGGTTAAGTCTCAGGAAATAAACAAAAGCGGCGACACACCAAAGCGGGCGGCTAATTTCTTGATGTGATTGATATTAAGCTGGCGCTCACCGTTGAGAACTCGGGATACCATTGATTTACTGCCGATTTCAGCCTGAAAGTCAGAAGTGGTCAGGTGGTACTGATCCATCAATGTTCTCAGTACGGCAAGCCCTGGGGGAATTGTTGCCATTTCTTCACGCAAAGCAATAATTTCTGGCTGGCTGTTTTCGTAAGCGCTTATCTTCGCGCAGAGGATATCCAGTAGCGGTGTCGTGGGGTTATTCTCCAGCAGATATTCAACCAGCTCTAATGCGTCCTGGTAATCTTTTTCGTCCGGGTGCTCCCCCAATAAGGGAACCGCAGCAATCAGATCATTGGTGGCTTTTAATGCATCAGCGACGATCATTTTTTCTTCCCCTTCGAGCGATGTTGTTCGGTAAACCGATCATATTCCCTAGGCGTAAATATATGCCGGACATAGAATTTTTGATTTTCAAAAAAGATAAGCGCCACAATCCTGAGACTATTGTTCGCTATATCAATGACATAATATTTACTCAGGTATTTAAAATTATCGAGAGTCGGGTAAAGCCTTTTAAGATCATTCGGTGTCGGGCAGTCTGCTTTTTCAATCGTTTTCGCCAGCGTGAGAAGCGCTGTTTTGTGTTGAGGAAAGCGATCTATTGCTTCCTTGATCGCCTTCATTGAGATTAAGTGCATTTCTTTTGCCCTGAGCGTCCGTTGCCAATCAGTCAACAGTACAGGGTTGTTGCCATTTGGTCAACCTCTGCCGCTAATGGCTTCGACGCCGCCCGCAAACATGAATCACCAGCGCGGCGCTGTAAGCCAGCACAATGGCGAAACTCATCTTCCACATTGCTTCGCCGCCGATACCGGACAACGGCGTGGCGATGCCGCCAAAGACGAACATCAACATGCCCAGTAACGCCGACGCGGTGCCGGAATGGCGGGCTTCGACGCTGTTCATCGCGGCCGAACCGGCAATGGTTGAAATCCCGCTGTTCAGCGCCACGGTGAAGAACAGCCCCACCAGCGCCAGCACGGGCATGCCGAATCCGGCAAACAGCGCGGTCAGTACGGCGCTGCAAACGGCCAGTAACAGACCGCGCGTT
Source organism: Kosakonia sacchari (assembly GCA_900109485.1). GTDB lineage: Bacteria > Pseudomonadota > Gammaproteobacteria > Enterobacterales > Enterobacteriaceae > Kosakonia > Kosakonia sacchari_B. The sequence goes on from FOAY01000002.1 coordinate 257,550, forward strand.
AACAGCTTTTGCCCGTCGATAAACCGCGCCAGCCGGGCAAAGATCAGCGCCGAAATAATCAGCCCGCCGCCATTCACCGCGAACAGCAGGCTGAACTGCATCGCCGTCAGGCCATATTCGCTTTGCAGAACAAAGGACGACGAACCGATCCAGGAAAATAACCCGGCCAGCATAAAGGCCTGAATAAAGCAGAAGGTAGAAAACTGCTTATTTTTAAGCACGGTAAGCGAGGTGCTGAGCAGCCCGCCGCCGCTGCTTTTCTCCTGCAATGTCTCTTTCAGTACCACCATGCTGGAGAGCAGCAATACCACGCCAACCGCCGCCATCGTCCAGAACAGCGCGCGCCAGTGCAGCGTAGAGGCGATATAACCGCCGAGCACCGGCGAGACGATTGGTGCAATGCCGTTTACCGTCATCAGCAGGGCGAAAAATTGCGTCAGCAGCGCGCCGTGATACTTATCGCGAGCAATCGCGCGGGAGAGCACTGAACCGCCTGCGCCCGCCAGACCCTGGATAAAACGCCAGAAGATCAGCCAGTGAATATCCTGCGTGGTCGCGCACAATACGGAAGAGAGGATAAACAGCAGCAGAGAGAGCATCAGCGGGCGCTTGCGTCCCAACCGATCGCTCAGCGGGCCGAAAAAAAGCTGCCCCAGACCCAACCCCAACAGCGAGGCGGTCAGCGAGAGCTGCGTCAGCGTGGTGGTGGTGCTGAGCTGCCGGGTAATATCCGGCAGCGCGGGAAGATAGAGATCGGTACAAATCGGCCCAATGGCCGTCAGCATGCCCAGTACTATCGTCCAGGCAAGAGAGATCCGTGGCATAACAACTCCGGTCAAAATACGGCATCGGCTCCGGTGAAACCACATCAGAACCGAATAGTCGGGGATTTAATGCTTAAACAGCATGGTGATGATTTCCTGGTACAGCACCTGCATTTGCGCCGGGTCGCTTTTTTGCGGCGTCAGGCGACGGAAAGTGGTGCCTTCCATCAGCGTTGCCAGTAGCTCCACGCTACAGCGAATGCGTTCATCGCTTAATTGTGGATAGCGGCTCTGCATATGCGCGCAGGCGTTTTCAAACATCCGGACGTCGGCCTCGACCAGCATCTCCTGCACGCGCGGATTGCGCGTTGCTTCCGCCGCCATCTCCAGCATCAGCGCATCATCGTCAGGGCTGAGGGTGTGCCGCCAGGCCAGTATTTCCGGCAGGTGTTCGGTTTCGGTCTTACCCTGCATTTCGGCGATGCGGTAGTCGATAATCCGGCGGATCATCTCTTCGATAATGGCGTCTTTATTGACGAAATAACGGTAAATCTGCCCAACGCTGAGCTGAGCTTCGAGGGCGATTTGCGACATGCTGGCCGCGTGGAATCCGCTAATGCGAAAGCGGCGGCGCGCGGCGGCAATAATCTCGTCCTGGCGTTGCTGGTGGCGCTGCTCCTGCGATGGTTTGGTCAGCATCTCTGTCCCTCGTGTCGTTTTGGTGAGAGTGATCGTTCTCATGAGCAATTAAAATAAACGAATCCGCGCGTCCGGGGTAACGTTTTTGCCTGGAACTTATAGAAAGTTACAAAAAAACAGATTGTGGAGAGAAGATGCAAAAAAGGTGAGATAACACTCACCGGCGCGCATGGCACGCACCGGTGAGCAGGTTATTGTTTACGTTGTTGATGGATCGACAGCCCGCTTTCGCCGAGGGCAAGGTCCGGGCGCAGCGTCAGTTGCGGAATCAGGTAATCGCCGCCGTTTTGCCGACGAAAGGCCAGCGGTTCTGCTGACCAGAGCGTATCCAGCCGCTGCGCCAGCGCGGTACAACATTCGGCAAAGCGTGTTTCATCCATGCGGTTGCTGCGATAAAACACCAGTGGAGGCAGCACTTCGAAGCCAGGATAAAACAGGATCCCATGCTGGATCGGAAACAGCAGATCGTCGATCGGGCCGTTAATACCGCGCGGAGCGTAATGCGATTCCCAGCCGCCGGTGGTCACCAGCAGCATCGCCCGTTTCCCCGCCAGACTCCCTTCGCCGTAACGATCGCCCCAGTGCGTGTCGCTGTGTTCGCCCACGCCGTAGGCAAACCCACAGGCATAAACGCGATCGACCCAGCCTTTCATGATCGCCGGCATGGAGAACCACCACAGCGGAAACTGGAAAATCACTGCATCGGCGCGTTGCAGCTTGGCTTGTTCCCGGGCGATGTCGTCCGTCTGTGTTCCCCGCTCAAACGCCTGTTTTGAATCAGATGAAGGATGGTAAAAATCACCCACCGGCGGCGCGCTGCTGTCATCGGCATCAAGCTGCGATTTCCATTGCATGGCATAGAGATCGGAAACCTCGACCTGATGACCGGCATTTTCCAGATGCTGTACGGCAAAATCCTTTAGCGCGCCGTTGAGCGAATGGGGCTGCGGGTGGGCATAAACAATCAGTACGTTCATAACAACTCCAGGCAACAAAATTGAGTGTGCAGGGTAGGAGAGTGACGGATATAGTGGAAATTAATTGCTTATATCACAGGTATAGTCATGGTTAATTTGCACCGGCTGGATCTCAATCTGCTGCGTACGCTGGATGTGCTGTTGAGCGAACATAATGTGACGCGCGCGGCGCAGCGCCTGAATCTTTCTCAGCCTTCCGTCAGCGTTCAACTGGCGCGGTTGCGGGACATTTTTGCCGATCCGTTACTTCTGCCGGGGCCGCGCGGTATGCAGCCGACCGCCAGGGCCGATGAATTGCGCGAACCGCTGCGTCAGGCGCTGGAAGCGCTGGAACGTGCGGTAGAGCCTGCCAGCGCTTTCGATCCTGCCCGTGCCGCCGTCACCTGGCGCGTGGCGGCCACCGACTATACGGAATCGGCGATCCTGCTCCCTTTACTGAGCCATTTTCGCGCCGCCGCGCCGGGCAGCCGTCTGGCGATATTTGAACTCAGCCCGTTGCAGATCCAGCGCCAGGCCGGGCAGGGCGATATCGATCTCTTTTTCCATCTACGCGAAGGCGCGCCGCCTGCTCTGCACCAGCGGTTATTGTTCACCGAGCGCTATGTGCTGGCCGGGCGTTTGCACCATCCGGCGTTAATCAACGGTAGCCCGACGCTGGCGCAGTTTTGCCAGTTGGAACATGTGATTGTCTCGCCAGAAGGCGGCGGTTTTCAGGCGGCAACGGATATCGCGCTGGCGGAGCGCGGTTTGCAGCGCAACGTGGTGCTCTCCGTTCCCCATTTCCTGTTTATGCTCGATGCGCTCGCCCGCACTGATTTGGTAGCGGTACTGCCGGAGCGGCTGGTCGCGAACAACCGCACTTTGCAGGTGGTCGAGCCGCCGCTGGATCTTCCGGGCTTCGACATGCTGATGCTCTGGCATGAACGGTTGCACCGCGATCCCGGCCATCAATGGCTGCGCCAGCAGATTATCGCCTCGATGGGCGCGCGCGGAAGTGGTTAACATCTTGTCACACTTATGTGAGAATAATTCTCAATATTATTGAAGCGCACCAGGCCGGATGATAAGGTGTAAGCCGTTTCGCCCGGCGTCGGGCACGGGTTCGCGGCGGCTGTTGGCTATGCAAAAAAGAGACTTTTCGGTTGAAGATTTTATCGGCTTTGGCGAGCGCTACGGGATCGACTACCGTTTCCCGGCGCTGGCGTCCGGCCGATCGTTTCACAAAGAAAAGCGCATGGTGATTCAGGGAGAAGTCGAAGAGATGACGCTCTCCTCCGGCCTGAATCTTACCCGCTCGGATATTCGCGTCCTGCAACCCTATGAAACCACATCGCTGCACAGCTGCCCGCTCTATATGCTGGTGGTGCTGGAAGGTTGCGTGCAACTGCGCCTGAATGGCAAAGCGTTTATCGTGCGCGCGGGGATGGCATTTACCTCGCGCCTGAGCGACCAGCAGGTGATGAACGCCAGCCATCAGGCGGATAACCACTTGCGTACGCTGTCGATGGGTGTTGATCCGCTGCGCTGCCAACAATCGCCGTTGCTGACGGCGCTTTTACAGCAGTGGGAAGCGCACGGCGCACCGACCTTTTTATGGTCCGTTCCGGCATTTTTGCTTTCCGGGCTGCAACACATGCAGCAGAGCCAGCAACCGGGTTTATCGCGCCAGTTGATCCTTGAAGGCGTGATGCTGCAATTGCTCGGGCATGCGCTGTCGCAACCCTTGCCAGGCAGCGAAAAACGCAGTTCCGCCGCCAGCAGCGAGCAGCACCGGCTGGAAACCGTGCGCCGTTTGCTGGAACAGCAGCCGGAAAAAGAGTACACCCTCACCGCATTAGCCCAACTGGCGGCAATGAGTTCCAGCAGTTTGCGCGTGAAGTTCCGCCAGGCTTATGGCCATTCCGTGTTTGATTACCTGCGCGACTGCCGCCTTGAACTGGCGCGGCGCTATCTGGCGCAGGGCTATAGCGTACAGCAGGCGGCCTGGATGTCGGGCTACCAGCATGCCACGAATTTCTCTACCGCTTTTCGTCGCCGCTACGGTGTGGCACCCAGCGAAATGCGCCTCGCCTGATTTCTGGCCATAGACCATAGCGACTTTTTTGCGTGCGTTTTGTCACTGCGCATAGGTGAATCGTCATCGCGCATAGCTATTGCGGAAGCCAAAAGGGTAATAATTCTTATTTACAATAATAACGGCTTCTGGAGATTTTCATGTTCGCAAAAACGCGACTGGCGCTAATGATTGGTATTACCGGCGGGATGAACGTATCGGTTCTGGCACAGGAAACCTCAACCACCCACGATACGGTGGTGGTCACCTCACAAATGCAAAGCGGCGCGACCAAGCTGGAAACGCCGGATATCGAAACGCCGCAGGCAGTATCGATTGTCACGCGCCAGCAGTATGAAGAGCAGGGCGCAACCAGCGTGCGCCAGGCGGTGAGTTACACGCCGGGCGTGTACAGCAACCAGATCGGCGCATCGAACCGTTTTGATTACATCGTGCTGCGCGGCTTCTCCGACGGTAGCCTGGATAATGTCTACCTCGATGGCCTGAAACTGATGGGCGACACCAATTCGCACAGCTCGCTGGTTATCGATCCCTGGTTCCTCGACAGCGTGGAAGTGGTGCGCGGCCCGGCTTCGGTGCTGTATGGCCGCTCCTCGCCGGGCGGGATTGTCGCGCTGAACTCGCGCAAACCGTCGTTTGACCCCGGCGGCGAAGTGAAACTGTTCGCGGGTAATAACAACCAGCGTGGCGCGGCGTTTGATGTCACGGGACCGGTAGACGATAACGACCGCGTAGCGGTGCGTTTAACCGGCATGACCCGCTATGCGGATTCGCAATTCGACCCTTTAAAAGAGCAGCGTTATGCCATCGCACCGAGCCTGACGTGGCGTATCACCGATCAAACCCGCCTTGAACTGATGGCCTATCTGCATCGCGATCCTGAAGGCGGCAGCCACTCCGGTTTGCCGTATGAAGGCACCGTAACGTCGCATGCGGGCAGAAAGATTTCTAACACCTTTTTTGAAGGGGAAGATGATTACGACAACTATGACCGCCGGGAAAATATGGTCGGTTATAACCTCGAGCACGCCTTTGACAGCGGCTGGTCGGTCCGCCAGAAGCTGCGCTACCTGCACACCAAAGTGAATCTCAACCAGGTGTATGCCGCAGGCTGGCTGAATGATACGGAACTGAACCGCGGTTATTCCGGTTCCGACGAATCGCTGTCGGCCATCACGCTGGATAACCAGATTGATGGCAGCGTTGATACCGGCATCATTAACCACCGCCTGCTGCTCGGCGTCGATTATCAGCGCCGCAGCAATAATGTCACCGCTTCGTATGGCAGCTTCCCGGCGATCGATGCGTTTAACCCGGTTTATGGTGCCGATCCGCTGTCAATTTCGGTCTACAGCCGCGAAAAACACAAACTTGAGCAAACCGGGATCTATTTGCAGGATCAGATGTCGCTCGATCGCTGGCGGCTGACGCTCGGCGGTCGTCACGATCAGGTGAAGATCACCAACGTCAACAAGATCAACGATACCCGCGATACGCTGGATCAGGATCACTTCAGCAGCCGCGCGGCGCTAATGTATCTGTTCGACAGCGGGTTTGCGCCGTACGTCAGCTACTCCACCGCCTTTACGCCGACCAGTTTTACCGATGAATACGGCAAAATTTTGCAGCCGATGAAAGGCAGGCAGTGGGAAGCGGGGCTGAAATTCCAGCCGGAAGGTTCACAGACGATGTACAGCGCCTCGGTCTATCGCATCAACCAGGAAAATATCGCCACCAAAGTGGAGCCGACCGATCCGTACCGCTCAATCGGCGAAATCGAATCGGAAGGGGTGGAGCTGGAAGCGGTCGGTCAGTTGACGGACAACCTGCGCTTGCAGGCCGCCTACACCTACAACGACATTCGCTACAAGAAAAGCAGCGCGGAAGAGCAGGGAAAACGTGCGGTGTATGCGCCGCGCAATCAGGCCAGCGCCTGGCTCAGCTATGATGTGAAAACGGGGCTGTTCAACGGGCTGACGGTCGGTTCCGGCGTGCGTTATGTGAATGGCATTACCTCCGATCGCCAGAACACGCATACACTGCCGTCCTATACGCTGATGGATCTGGCCGTCGGCTACGATCTGAGCCATGTTGGCCTGAAGGGGATAAGCGCGCAGTTGAACGTCAACAACCTGACGGACAAACGCTACGTGGCCGCCTGTAACTCGCTCTCTTACTGTTATTTTGGTGCGGAGCGCAGCATTGTAGGCAGCGTTTCCTGGGAATTCTGAGGATGAACGCCACCCGGCATTGCGCCGGGTGGCGGTGGGTAATTAGCTGAGATCCACGTTTTTATGGCCAAAGAGCCAGGTGGCAATAAAACCGCACAGATAAGCGATGACGACGCCTGCCGCGTAAACCGCCATCCCGGCGTAAATGCCCTGGCCGGAGGTCATCAGCGGGAGCGCCACCAGACCGGAAGGGCCAAACACCGTATTCAGGCCGACCGGCAAGCCCAACCACGCGACGGTGCCAATAAAAAATCCCCCGCACGCGCCGCCGATACAGGCGGTGACGAAAGGCTTCACGCGCGGCAAGGTCACCGCGTAAATCAGCGGTTCACCCACGCCCAGCAGACCGGGAATGATCGCCCCGCGCACCTGGTTACGCAGCACCGAATGCGTAGGTGAGCGGAAATAGAGCGCCAGCGCCGCGCCCACCTGGCCGCCGCCTGCCATCGCCAGAATGGGGAACAGCGAGTTAAAGCCCTGCGCATCCATCAGTGCGAAGTAAACCGGAATAAACCCCTGATGAACGCCAAACACCACGGCGATAAGGAACAGGCCCGCCAGCACCGCGCAGCCAAACGGGTTGCCATTGAGGTGCAGGAACAGCCACGACATGCCTTTAAACAGCTCGCCGCCAATCGGCATAATCACCACAAACGCCAGCGCGCCGGTGATAAGCAGCGTCAGCAGCGAAGTGAGGATCATGTCGAGGTTATCCGGCACCACTTTGCGGATCTGGCGTTCGATCCACGCGCCGAGGATCGCGGCGATCAGTACACCGATAATGTTGCCGCGCGGATCAATTCCCATGCCGAAGAAGTTATCGATACCGGCGAAATAACCGACCGTGGCTTTGGGGTCATAACCCAATACGAACAGCGCGGCAATAATGGCGCCGTTGACGCCGCTGCCGCCGAAGGCTTTTTGCGCGTTATAGCCAATCAGAATCGGCAGGAAGGTGAACAGGCCTTTACCAAAAACCTTCATATAGCCGACGAGGTGCGCCACGGTTGTGTTCTTCTCTGCCGCGTTGAGCAGCAGGCTTTGCTCGATTAAGGTGGCAAAGCCCAGCAGCATCCCGGCGGCGATAAATCCCGGAATCAGCGGCGTAAAGATGGTGGCGAACTTCGCCAGAAACTGATGCACGCCGCTGGTCTGCTTCGCTTTCATTTGCTGTTTGGTGTCGCTGGCGATGCTCTTCAGCGATGCGGCTTCCACGGGCGCGGCGTGGCCGCCGATCATTGCGTTCAGCATTTCCGCTGCGGTTTGCGCTTTGCCGGGACCAACGATGATCTGCAACTGATCGTCGCTGTTCACCACGCCCAGTACGCCGGGCAGGGCTTTCAGGCTCTCCGCCTCCACCCGTGAATTGTCGCGGAGCGTCAGGCGCAGGCGCGTCATGCAGTTGCCGCAGGTATTGATATTCTCCTTACCTCCGACCTTTTCGATAATTGTCGCGATCAGTTGTTCGCTGATTTTGGCCATTACTTGATCCCCGCATCGACCAGCGCCTGGCGAATAAAGCCGCCGTTATCGGCCAGCAGATGTGTCGCCTGTTCCGCGCTGAGCTGGCCGAGTACCATCACGATGGCGGTTTTGCAGCGCCCGCCGCAGGCCTTCAGTGCCTGTTCGGCGATGTCGCGGGTGCAGCCGGTGGCTTCCATCACAATGTTTATCTGGCGCTGCACCAGCTTCAGGTTGGTGGCTTCCACATCCACCATCAAATTGCCATAGACTTTGCCGCTGCGGATCATTGCGCCGGTGGTCAGCATATTGAGCACCAGTTTCTGCGCAGTGCCCGCTTTCATGCGCGAGGAGCCGGTCACCACTTCCGGGCCAACCACCGGCACAATCGCGATATCGGCAATGCGCGCCATTTCGCTGTTTTCATTACAGGTGAGCGCCACGGTTGTCGCGTTCAGGCTTTGTGCGTATTTCATGGCGGCAATCACATACGGCGTGCGGCCGCTGGCGGCGATGCCGACCAGCACATCTCGCGCGGTGAAGTTGAGCGCTTTCAGGTCGTCAACGCCCAGCGTCAGGCTGTCTTCAGCGTTTTCCACCGCCTGCAAAATGGCGCGATGACCACCGGCAATCAGGCCGACAACCTGCTCGCGCGGCGTGCCGAACGTTGGGGGACATTCGCTGGCATCGAGGATGCCAAGACGCCCGGAAGTGCCCGCGCCGCAATAGATCAAACGGCCGCCCTGTTTAAATGCGGCGACAATCACATCCACCGCCTGCGCGATAGCCGGGATCACTTTTTCCACCGCCAGCGCCACTTTCTGGTCTTCACTGTTGATCACGCGCAGCATCGCTTCTGTATCAAGCATGTCGATGTTTTCACTGGCGGTATTGCGGCCCTCGGTGGTCAGTCTGGATAGATCAATGTTCATGTCTCGCTCCACGGTTACGGGAAGGGTTGGCCGTTACGCTACGGTGACGGCGTGCTGTAAGGAATAATATATTATTCCGGAAAGCAAAAAGAAGAATAATTTATTCTTGTACTGGATGAGTGGCAAGAGTGTGACGCTGCTCATGTTGTGTAAATAGCACTGCTTAGCGGTTGGTTGTTATTTTCCATTCATATTGATGTTGAACAATTGTTATTAATTAACGCTGGAAATCAACGCCGGAATATATTGAGAATCTTTTACCATTCTGAAATATTCAAAATCAGAAATTGTCGTTTTTCGGGTAATTAAAAATAAAGATACTGGTGTATTGTTTTAATTACCAGCTCAGCAGGCATCATTAGTAAGATGTATTTTATTACGCTGCTGGTTTATGCGATTTATTCTTATTTCAGAGTGGTGACTTTGTCATTTTATATTTTAAAAGACATATTCAAATAAAGCTTACATAACATTTTTGTAGCATAAACAATGAGTTTGACAATTTCAGAAAACCTGACGCCGCGTGATGAAGCGCGCTATATCAGCACTTACTTACCGCTGGTGAATAAAGTGGTCAAACAGTTGGCCTGGCAGCGAAATAGCGTAATGGGCAAAGACGATATGCAGCAAGTTGCCCTGATGGGATTGCTTTCCTCTTTGCGTCGTTATGGGCATCCGGATACGCACTTTTCCGGTTATGCCGCGCAGCGTATTCGTGGCGCAGTCCTGGATGAATTACGTCAACAGGACTGGCGTCCTCGCCGTCTGCGGCAAAAGACGCACAAACTCAACGATGCTATTCGTGAAATGGAGCGCGAGCTGGGCCATACACCAGGGTTTGGCGAACTGAATGCGCGCTTTGCGTTAAGCGCAGAAGAGTATCAACAGCATCGCCTGCTCGACACGGCCAGCGAAGTGGAGAGCCTTGATGCGCTGCCTGCCGGTGAAGGGACGCCGGCCGCGCTGGATAGCCGCCTGCTGGAAGAGGAAGAGGTGCTCAGCCGGACATTGCGCGGCGCGATAGCGAGCCTCGACGGGCGCGAACAGAAGATCTTTGCGCTCTATTACCAGCATGAAATGAGCCTGAAAGAGATAGCCCAGCTCCTTGGCCTGACGGAAGCGCGGGTTTGCCAGCTTAACAAGGCGATAAGCCAGAAGATTCAGCGCTTTTTAGCGCAGTAACATATTACTTTTTATCATCCACCTTTACGCCCCAGTCGGAGCTTGCTCCGTACGTTTTGGGGCATTTTTTTTGCAAAAATTCCTCACTCTTCCAGCGCGGCGTGAATCGCTTCTCCTAACTGTTTGATCACTTCACGGTTTGCCTCGGTGAGCGGCAAGGCGCAGTTCAGCCGCAGGCAGTTTCGGTACTTGCCGGAAGCGGAGAACAGCGAACCGGGCGCAATCTGGATTTTCAGACGGCACAGCATGCGGGAAACGCAAACCATATCCACTGTTTCCGGCAGTTCGATCCACAGCAGATAGCCGCCCTGCGGGCGCGTCACGCAGATCCCGCAGGGAAAATATTGCCGTACCCAGCAGGTGTACGTTTCCAGATGCTGCTGGTAAATCTGACGCATGCGGCGTACATGGCGGTGATAGTGGCCATCGCGGATAAACGCCGCCATCGCCAGTTGTGGGCCGGGCGTGTTGGTGCCGATAGCGGCATATTTTTTGTGCAACACCCGGTCGAGATAACGTCCTGGCGCAATCCAGCCCACCCGCAAACCCGGCGCTACGGTTTTGGTGAAGGAGCTGCACAGCAGCACGCGGCCATCGATATCCAGCGATTTGATGGTGCAAGGGCGCGGGTAAACCGCCGCCAGTTCGCCGTAAATATCATCTTCAAAAATCACAATATCGTGACGTTGCGCCAGCGCCAGCACCGCCTTTTTGCGCGCTTCCGGCATGATAAAACCGAGCGGGTTATTGCAGTTCGGTACCAGAATCACGCCCTTAATCGGCCACTGTTCCAGCGCTAACTCCAGCGCTTCGATGCTGATGCCGGTTTCAGGATCGGTCGGAATTTCAATGGCTTTAATATCCAGCCCGCGCAACAACTGCATGGTGCCGTAATAGGAAGGCGATTCAACAGCGATAATATCGCCCGGCTGGCAGACAGCCAGCAGCGCCAGCGACAGCGCGGGATGACAACCGCTGGCGATCACGATTTCATCAGCGGTGATAGCCGCGCCGCCATCCAGCATCAGGCGGGCGATCTGCTCGCGTAATTCGCGGCGGCCAGGCAACGTATCGTACCGCAGCACGTCCTGGATTTGATGTTGCACCACGCGCTGCATTTCCCGCCACAGCGGTTTAAGCGTCGGTTGGCTGATATCCGGCGCACCGCCGCCGAAGGTGGCGAGTGTTTTGTCTTCGCGCCCTTCTAACAGCGTCAGCACTTCGTCCCACTGCGTGACATCCACCGGGCGCTGAACCGGGCGCGACATCGCCGGGACGGGCGGCTTCGCTTTGCTTGGTGCGACAAAATAGCCGGAGCGCGGCTGCGGGGTGATCAACTGCAGATTTTCCAGCACCTGATAAGCCTGCTGTACGGTACTGATACTGACGCCATGCTCCTGGCTGAGGCTGCGCACCGAGGGCAACTTTTCGCCGTTGCGATATAAACCTTGTTCAATACGCCCGGCCAGCAGGGTAGCCAGATGTTGGTAGCGGGTCATGCTGTATCCCTTTTCTTTGCCATACAGATTTAAAAACCAGTACAGATTCGCGGAAAAACTGCCGTTCAGATACTGTTTTAAGTGATCTGTATGTTAAAGAAAAGTATTTTCTGAATCTGTATTGTTGGGCGGGATTACAGAGAAAATAGGGCTCTGTTCAGGCGAGGAGAGCACCGATGGAATTTTTTGAAAATCGACACAAAAGCCCTTTTAGCGGGTTTATTTTTCTCTGGCGCAAGTTTCAGGCCCTGCGCTTACGCTGGCAAACGCGCAAGCTTTTGCGCGCGTTAAGCGACGAGCAGCTTAAAGACCTCGGGTTGCGCCGTGAAGAGCTGGGTTAATGATAGAAAATGCGGAGATAACATCTTGTTATTTCCGCCTCTTCGGCGTTGGGCTATGCTTAGCTCCATAACCTGAAGGGGAGAGAGCAGATGCACTTTATTAACAGCAACGATGAAGACGATAAAAAAGAAGAGAAGGGCGGCAACGTTTCACAACTGATGCAGCAAAAGCTACTGGATGCCCGCTCCATTATTATCTCTGGCGAGATCAACCAGGCGCTAACCGAGAAAGTGGTCACCCAGCTTCTGCTGTTGCAGGGCATCAGCGATGCACCGATCAAGATCTATCTCAACAGCCAGGGCGGTCACGTTGAAGCGGCCGATACCATTCACGACATGATTAAGTTCATCACCCCGGAAGTGCACATTATTGGCACCGGCTGGGTGGCCAGCGCCGGGATCACCATCTTCCTTGCGGCGAAAAAAGAGCACCGCTACGCGCTGCCGAACACCCGTTTTATGATCCATCAGCCGCTGGGCGGCGTGCGTGGTCAGGCGAGTGATATTGAGATTGAAGCTAAAGAGATCATCCGCACGCTGGAACGCGTTAACCAGCTGATCGCCGATGCGACCGGGCAGCCGGTCGAAAAAGTGAAGCAGGATACCGATCGTAACTACTGGATGAACACCAAAGAAGCGATCGATTACGGCATCGTTTCCCGCGTGGTGAAATCCTACAGCGACCTTAACCTCGATTGATCTATTGGGGCGGGAAATGTTTCTCGCCTCATTTCGCTTTATCCCGCCAAAATACACTTCTCCCCAATCGATAATTTCTGCACACTGTCGGCATTTCTCATTACGGAGTGATGGCATGAACAGTGGTATCAGGGCGGCGCTGGTGATGGCAGCGACGCTGAGTGCGCCCGCGCTGGCGGAGCAGTCGGGCATCTCGTTTGATCATAAAGACTGGGAAGTGGTGTGCGACAACACGCTCACCTGCCGCGCAGCGGGTTACAGCGCGGAAGAGGAAGCCAGCGGATCGGTACTGATCACCCGTAAAGCCGGGCCGGACACGCCGATTACCGTGGATGTGGTGCTGGCCGAGATGGACGCGGATGAAACCGCGCCGCAGGCGGCGCTCTCGCTGTGGATCGACGGTAAGTCGCAGGGCGAAATCGCCACCGAAGATAATGATACCTGGCGCTTATCGGACGCGCAGGCGCACAGCCTGATTGACGCCGTGAAAGGCAGCGCAAAAGTGGAATTCAAAGGCGCGGCAAAACCCTTTGTGCTCTCCGGCGACGGCGCGTATGCCGTGCTGCTGAAATTTGATGATGTGCAGGGACGCGTCGGCACGCCGGGCGCGCTCAGTAAAAAAGGCGATAAAGCCGAAAACACGGTGACACCTGCGGTGGCAGCGCCGGTCATTCAGGCGGCAAAAGTAGAAAGTGGCGAAGACCGTGCGCTGACCGCAACTGAAGTCAACGCACTGAAGCCGCGCCTGCTGGCGGCGCTCCCTGACAATAACGAGTGTGAAGGTCTTGCATCACCGCAAGAACCGGTCATTGATGGCGACAATGACATTACGCTAACGCCACTCGACCGTAAGCATGTCCTGATCTCCGCCCTTTGCTGGCGCGGCGCGTACAACGAAGGTTACGGCTATTGGGTGCTGGATAAGGCCTTGAAAGGCAACCCGCAATTTATCACCAACTCGGCCTCCGACTATGCCGACGGCATCATTTCGCTGGGGCAGCGCGGTCGCGGTATCGGCGATTGCTGGGCCTCTGCGGAGTGGGTATGGGACGGCGAAACCTTCCGTAAAAGCAGCGAATCCACCACCGGCATGTGCCGCTATATCCGTGCAGGCGGCACCTGGGATCTGCCGGAGTTCGTCACCGAGGTGAAAGAGGTGCAGTAAGTAAACATATGGACACTGCACTTATCAAAATCACGCTTTTTAGTAAGTGTAGTGTTCGTTTTTTATTCTTCCTTGATCTTTGATTGGATATTATACTTACCAAAATTCATGATTACGGTAAGTATAGTTTCCATGCCATCAGCTGAAAAACGTAGTGCGGTTGTCTTTCCCCGTAACCAAAAGATCCTCAGGCAGTTAGGGGAAAACATCACGCTCGCCTGCAAGCGCAGAAAACTTACCCAAACCATGCTTTCTGAACGCACCGGGTTAAGTCGCATCACTATCCGCAAAATCCAACAGGGCGATCCTGGCGTGTCGCTTGGGCACTATGTGGCTGTGCTTGCTGTTCTTGGACTGGTCGAAGATTTTCTTGATGTGGCAAAGGATGATGAGTTGGGGCGCAAGTTGCAGGATATTGAACTTTTAAGGAAGAAAGGAGAAGCACATTGACGGCGACAGACGTTTTTGTTTTTGCAGACTGGCAGGACTTTGCAAAGCCAGGGCTGGTTGGCACACTGCGTTCGGAAGTGATACGTAATAGCGAGCATTTTAGTTTTCGCTATGATGATGCGTGGCTGGTTTCGCCCTTCGTGCAGAAAGTCGATCCCGATCTTGAGCTTTATTCCGGGGAACAACATAGCGCTGTATCGCGAAACTTTAGAGTGTTTCTTGATTCATGCCCGGATCGCTGGGGGCGGGTATTGATGAAAAGGCGGGAGGCGATTCTTGCCCGGCAGGAAGCGCGTCGCCCCAGGTTGCTGGGAGAAATTGATTTCTTATTGGGAGTGCATGATTTTCACCGTCAGGGGGCTCTACGTTTTAAACGTGCTCTTACGGGTCCCTTCCTCGATGATAACGACCGGCTCGCCGCACCGCCGATGGCCTCGCTGAGAGAACTCGCGTGGGCGGCGAAGCAAATCGAAAGTAATGACGATCGTGACGACGCTGAATACCTGCAATGGCTCAATATGTTGATGTCGCCAGGTTCATCTTTAGGCGGCGCGCGGCCTAAAGCCAGCGTACGTGATGAGAAAAACCAACTGTGGATTGCAAAATTCCCCAGCCGTTATGATGACTATGATATTGCAGCCTGGGAGTTTTTAACTTCACGACTGGCACGGAATGCGGGAATCGAAATGGCGGAGTGTCGCATCGAACGCTTTGATCGTGAGCATCATACTTTTTTAACGAAACGCTTTGATCGCACGCCTGATACCCGGCTGCATTTTACATCGGCCATGACGCAACTCGGTTATTACGATGGCGATTACGAAGCTTCATACCTTGAACTGGCGCAGTTCCTGACTGAACGTGGCTCGCGCAGCCGCGAGGACTTGTCTCAACTGTGGCGACGAATCGTTTTTAATATTGCTGTGTCGAATAATGACGATCATCTGCGAAATCATGGCTTTATTTTCCATAATGGTGGCTGGGTTCTTTCTCCCGCTTACGATATCAATCCTGTGCCGGATGCGCAGGGGTTACATCTGAATATCAGTGATGTCGATAATCAACTGGATTATGAACTGGCAATGTCGGTGATTGATTTTTTCCGGCTCACGTTCGCACAAGCCAAAGAAGTGATGGGAGAGGTCACATCCAGCGTCCGCAAATGGCGCGAGATCGCTGAATCTATGAATATTTCACGTGCTGAGCAGGAAAGAATGGCTCCGGCATTTAATGTCTGAACGTTTTCGGGGGAAACAGACCATGTTGCAGAGTCTCAACCATTTAACACTCGCGGTCAGCGATCTTGCCCGCAGCGTTGATTTTTACCATCGGCTGCTCGGCTTGAAACTGCATGCGCGCTGGGACAACGGCGCTTACCTTACCTGCGGCGAACTGTGGTTGTGCTTGTCGGTGGATGCGCAGCGTGAATACGTTCCGCCACAGCGCAGCGATTACACCCATTATGCCTTTAGCATTAGCGAAAGCGATTTCGCCGGGTTTGTTGCGCGCCTCGAACAGGCTGGCGTTGTAAGCTGGAAAGCCAACAAAAGCGAAGGCGACTCCTGGTATTTTCTCGATCCGGACGGACACAAACTCGAAGCGCACGTCGGTAACCTCGCCCAGCGGCTGGCGGCCTGCCGCGAGAAGCCGTACAAGGGAATGGTGTTTTTTGATTGAAGCCGTTCCGGTGTCCGCTTTTCACAATGCATGCTATTCGCCCCCTCGTTTCTTGATACTTACCTTGATAACTATTATCTTTCCCTGCCTGTGAATTAGGGGAACGCCTATGACCGAAGATGAGCTGTTTGCCCGCCGACCGCTGGGAATGCGTATGGCGATGGTGGTGCGTCAGTGGCGCGCGACCATCGATCACGCGCTGAGCGATACCGGTATCACCCAGGCGAGCTGGACGGTACTGATGCAGTTGCGCCAGTTGGGGGACAACGTTTCGGTTAGCGAGCTGGCGGAAGTGCACGGTATTGAATTACCGCCGCTGATGCGCACCCTGACGCAGCTGGAAAACCAAGGGCTGATTGTGCGTACGACATCGCCGTACGACAAACGCATTCGCCTGCTGACGCTCACCGCTGAGGGCCAACGCCTGCTGGCAAAGATCACGCAGGTGATTGAAGCGTGCCAGCAGCGGGCGGCAGAAAATATCCCGCCTGCGCAGATGCTCGCTTTTAGCGACACCCTGAATCAAATCGCCTGTAACTTGCGCGTGATGCGCGAAGAAGACAATAAAACCGAATAAGAAAATGATGACGCCAGAACAAAAGTTTGCCCGCTGGGTAAGGGTGAGTATTGCCTCTTTCCTGCTGATGTTTGTCTATTTTATCGTTGCTGATATCTGGATCCCGCTGACGCCGGACTCCACCGTTATGCGCGTAGTGACGCCGGTTTCCGCGCGCGTTTCCGGCTATGTTGCAAAGGTTCACGTGCAGAACAACAGCCAGGTTAAAAAAGGCGATCTGCTGTTTGAACTGGATCCAACGCCGTTTAAAAACCAGGTCGAAGCGGCGGAAATTGCGCTGGAACAGGCGCGCCTCAGTAACCAGCAACTGGATGCGCAAATCGTTGCCGCGCAGGCCAGCCTGAAGACCGCGCAGATCACCGCGCAAAACGATCGCGTCACCTTTGAGCGCTACCAGAATCTTGGCGCGATGCACAATGTTTCGCAGTCCGATCTGGATAAAGCCCGCACCACCTGGCAGACCAGCGTGCAGTCGGTGAATAACATCAATGCCAGCATCAATGCGTTAACCATTGAGCGCGGCGACCGCGATGATGCGCGCAACGTGACGCTGCAAAAATATCGTAACGCGCTACAGCAGGCGCAACTGAACCTCGGCTGGACGCAAGTGCGTGCGGAAGTGGAGGGTACAGTCAGTAACCTGCAATTAAGCCCCGGTTTTTACGCCGCTGCCGGTAGCGCTTCGCTGGCGCTGGTGCATGATAAAACCGATATCGTGGCGGATTTCCGCGAGAAGAGCCTGCGTCATACCCATACCGGAACCGATGCCGCAGTGGTTTTCGATGCCCTGCCAGGGCACGTATTTAAAGCGCATGTGACCAGCAACGACGCGGGGATTCTGGCGGGCCAGGAAGCGGTGAATGGCGAGCTTTCCGCGCCGGAAACCTCAAACCGCTGGGTGCGTGATGCGCAGCGGATGCGGATCCACGTAGCGCTCGATGAGCCATTGCCGAAGCCGTTACCGACCGGTGCGCGCGCAACGGTGCAGCTCTACAACAGTGAAGGAGTCTTTGCCCGCTTCTTCTCCGGCCTGCAAATCCGTCTGGTCAGTTTGCTGCACTATGTCTATTAACACGCTGGCGCGCGTATTTACGCCCCACGGCAATATCGTCTATACGCCGAATGATTTTCGGCAGACGCTGCGTATTGTCTTCGCCGGGATGATCGCCCTGAGCGTGTCGAGTTTTTACAACACGCAATATGGCGTGTTTTACGTGGTCTATCCGATCATGTTGTTATCGCTGGTGCCGGTGTTTAACCGTCATGTCGCGAAGCAATTTATCTTTAGCGCGGTGCTGAATTGCATCGAAATGGTATTCATCATCGGCTATCTGTCGCGCTGGCCGGTGATCATGACGCTGGTGGTTTTCGGGCTGTACGTGATGCGCTTTCGCTTTATGAGTAAAGGCGCGCTGTTTCTGTTCGGTTCGGCGGGCGTGGTGTGCCAGAGCACGATGCTCAACTTTATGAGCTATCCCACCAGCGACTGGCACACGCTGCTGTTTTCCAATATTGAAGCCAGCGTGATGGCCGTGGCGCTGAGCGCGCTAATGAATTACCTGATCCCGGATGTTGAACCGCGCACTCGTCCGCCGATGATTGAGAAAAACGCCGCCCGCGTGCGCCATGAATCGCTGCTTTCCGGCACCGTGGCGACCATCATTTTTGTTGTTTTTCAGATCAGTGACTTAAGCGATTCGCTGTCGGCGCTGATGGCGGGCATCTTGATCCTGTTTCCGATGCATTATCGCGGTTCGGTGCTCAGTTCGTTGTGGCGCGTGGTGGGCGTAGTGATCTCCTGTCTCTATATTCTGCTGGTGCAACTGATCCTTTATAACCACAGTAGCCATATGCTGCTGATGATGCCGTTGATCGGTCTTGGGCTGGCGTTCAGCGCCCGGTTGCATGTGATGGAAAAAGTCGGCGCGGGCGTCGGGTTCGCCAGCGTCACCACCATTGGCATTATGTTTGGTCAAAATCTCCATCCGGATACGGACCTGGTGTTCAGCGATCTCTACCGCATCGTGTCCGTCACCGTGTCGCTGGTGGCGACCTTAACCATGGTCTGGCTGGTGCACCTTATTTTGAACCGCTTCGAAGCCACACGGTTTGTGATTGAGGAGCAGTAAGGCCGGGATTTGCCGGATGGCGCTGCGCTTATCCGGCCTACAAACTACGATTTACCGCGATCTCGCGTAGGCCGGATAAGGCGAAGCCGCCATCCGGCACAATGGCGACAACTCGGGTTTATAACATCTCGATGAACGC
Organism: Kosakonia sacchari; assembly: GCA_900109485.1. Lineage (GTDB taxonomy): Bacteria > Pseudomonadota > Gammaproteobacteria > Enterobacterales > Enterobacteriaceae > Kosakonia > Kosakonia sacchari_B. Next base: position 276,546 of record FOAY01000002.1, read on the forward strand.
TTCGCCTTCACAGCGGTAAACCGCCTGCGTCACGCCGGGAATGACCCACTGATTTTCCTCACCGGGCTGGCAATGAAAACGGATGCACAACCCACATCCGCCGCGTAACTGGCGGGGAATATCCTGCACCCGAAATGTCACGCCTGCAGTCTGCATCGCTTTGCGGGTTTGCAGTACGCCGGGCGTATTGTGAAACAACAGAAGATATTCGTTCATCACCGTTTTCCCTGCCGTTGGCCTATCAGCGCGGCGCCGAGCGCGCCCGCATACTGCGCATCGTCATGAGTAAACACCTCGCTGTTCAGGTGCCTGGCCAGCATGCGGCGAAAGCTGGCGCAGTGGCTGACGCCGCCGGTAAACAGCAGCGGGCCTTGCGTGAAGAGACGCGCGACAAAATGCGCGCTGCGCCGTGCCATGGCGTTGATGACCCCGGCGAGAATCGCTTCCGGGGCGACGCCCGCCGAGCGCAGGCTGATCACTTCTGATTCGGCAAACACCGTACACATGCTGGTGAGCGGATGCGGCTCCACGCCGTCGGTGATGGCATCCAGTTGTTCCACCTGGGTGCCCAGCGTACGCGAGATAACGTCCAGAAAACGGCCGGTACCTGCCGAGCATTTATCATTCATCAGAAAATCGGTGAGGTTTCCGCCCTCGTCCAGGGCGATCACTTTGCTGTCCTGGCCGCCGATATCGATAACGGTGCGGGTATCCGATCGCAGCAGTCGCGCGCCGAGGCCGTGACAGGAGATCTCGGTAACCTGCTTATCGGCGAAATCCACCAGTTGCCGACCATAACCGGTCAGCGTCAAAAAAGGTTTTTCCGCCACACCGGCACGCAATGTTTCCCAGGCTTCGCTAATCGAATCAGCAGGGCGAAACGAGGTCGGACAGAGAAAGCGCCGCACAATGCTGTCGCCCTCCAGCAGAATGCCTTTCGTGGTGGTCGAGCCGGAATCAATGCCTATGGTCAGTGCCACTGCAACTCCTTACAGCATCTCAATAAACGCGGCGACGCGGGTGCTGAGCTGCCCGATGTCGGATGTCGAGTAATCCGTCTCAATCGCCATATAAGGAATGTTGTGCTGCTGGCGTACGTGGCGTTTGATCGCCAGCGATTCGACCGCATAAGTATGGCAGGCCTGCAAAATCACATCGATCACGCCATCGGCCTGGTACTCGTCCACCATCTGGCTGAGCAGCTTCAGGCGTTGGTCGTTGGGGGAGATGCACGAGCAGCCAATCGCCAGGTATTTGTCGGTCAACGCATCATAGACATCGCCGCTCTCGTCAACGCAGCGTTCGGTTGCTTTCGCCCCGGTGCAGTTTTCGTAACCGACCACCCAGCCGCCATTCTCCTCAATGGCGCGCACCACTTTTTCTGCCGCGCCGCCAATCGGGCAGCCGGTGATCAAAATGCGCGGACGGGCATCGAGGCGTTTTCCGGCCTGCCAGTCGGCTCTCACCTGTTCGGCCATCGCGTTCAGTTCGCTAATCAGCGCCTCTTTATCGAAGCGGAAGGTTGCGCCGTAGACCACTTTCAAAATATCGGCGCCGCTGAGTGCAGGAGGATTAAGCTGCCCGACGCGATAGAAGTTCGCCAGCGCCTGGCGTTCGCGGTTTTTCAGCGCGATGGCATCACGCAGCGCGGCTTCGCTAATTGGCTGACCAAAGCGTTGTTCGATAACCTGCTGCAGCCGCAAAATTTCCGCTTTCCATAGCGCACGGGAGGCGGCATCCGCAGCACTGTTTGGCAGTTGCATCACGTGTACGGCTTTGAACTCTGCCATGTACTCGTACATTTTTTTCTTGCCGTCGCAGGTGGTTTCGCCCACCACCAGATCGGAAAAGTAGAAGTAGGGGCATTTATCGGTTTTACCGAAGCCGTAGCTACTTTTGATTAACGGGCAGAGGTTGCGCGGCAGATCTTTTTCGGCTTCTTCGATGGTTTCATCGTTGGTGGAACAGAGCGAAACCACCACTGCGCCAGCCGCCATGGCGATCTCTTGCGGCATAAACGTGCAGTAGGTGCCGACCAGCGGAATCCCCTGTTCTTTCAGATCCATCACGGTGAGAAAGCCTTTCTGGCGGGCGGCGGAGAATTGCTCGAAAACATCCGGAAGTGCGGTGATAAGCGACATGATTTTCCTTCCCCGTGACACGGGAGATGATAAAAAGATGTCGCATTATAGCCGCGATAAATGTGTGGTTTTGTTGATCGCGGCGGCTCAAAAAGGAGAAAAGTGCAGCAGCGTCGGCAACTGTGACAGCAGATAAAGGATCAGGCCAATGCAGCCGCCAACCAGCGTGCCGTTGATGCGGATAAACTGCAGATCCTTGCCAATGTTCAGTTCCACCTGGCGCGACATGTCCCGCGCGTCCCAGCTTTTTACCGTGTCGCTGATATGGCGCGTTAAAAAAGCGGCGAAATCAGGCGCGACGCGATATGCCGCCTGCTCCAGATGCTCATTCAGCGAGGCGCGCAGCGCAGCGTCCGCCAGCAGGGTTTCGCCGAACCACAGCCCGGCATCGCTGATGCGCTTTTTCATGCGCGAATCAGTGGACTGCATATCCGCCTTCATCCAGCCGCGCAGATCCGCCCACATCTCGCCAACATAGTGGTTAAAGGCTTCATCATTCTTCAGATATTCTTTGATGTTGTCTGCACGCTCGGCGATTTCTGGATCGGTTTTCAGATTGGCGATCAGCTTGAGGGTTGCGCGATCAAAGGCCTGGCGGATCTGATGCGCGCGGTCTTCGTTAATATCATCCAGCAGCGAATTTACCGCCTCGGAGACCAGATCCGCGCTCTGCTCGCCGAGCCATTCCGTTGGCAGCAGCTTTGCTTTCATCGGGTGATCGGTCTCCAGCCAGTGCACAACCTGGCGGGCGATAAAAGTGCGGGTGCTCTCTCGTTGCAGCAGGGCGATAAGCTGGGCGATTAAGGTATCGAGCAGCTTCTGGTGTCGATTGTTGCGCGTCAGGCTCTCCAGCATGATGGCGCTGGTTTCGGTCAGATCGACTTTATCGATCGCTTTATGCACCGCGCGGCGCAGCAGGCGCTGAATGCGGGAGTCATCGGCCATTTCCAGAAAACCGCTCATGACCTGCAACAGATGCTGGCCAACGCGCTGCGCATTCTCCGGCTGGCTAAACCAGACGCCGATCATTTGCGCCGGTTGATGGCGTTGGATCAGCGCCACCAGCGACTGTGTATCGAGAAACTTCTCCTGCACGAACTGACCAAGATTGTCGCCGATCCGATCTTTATTGCGCGGGATAATCGCCGTATGGCGGGAAATAAACGGCAACGGTACACGATGAAACAGCGCCACCACCGCAAACCAGTCCGCCAGCGCACCAACCATTGCCGCTTCAGCAATGGCTTTGATCCCGCTCACCCAGAAACCCGGCGGCAGGAACAGCGTAGTGATAAACGTTGCGGCTGCAACCAGCAACAGCGAGAGCGCCAGACGCTTGGCGCGCTTAAGTTCGGCTAATTTTTCCATGACTTAAGCATAGAGCGAGACGCGGGGAAGGTGCAAAGAATGAATTTTGTGGCTACAATGTAGCTACAAACGCACAGGAGGTTGTATGGATTCCGTTATCCGATCGCGTATCGACAGCGAACTCAAAGCGCGCGCCGGGCTGGTGCTGGAAAGCTGCGGGCTTAACTGGAGTACGGCGATACGTTTGTTTGCTGAGCAAATTGTCAAAAACGAGGGGATACCATTTGAGGTCACCCGCAAACCCACTGTACGGTTACGCAACGCAATGAGCGAAGCCGAAGAGATCACCGCACACCAACATGGACGTTTTGAAGGTGTTGACCAGCTAATGGATAGCTTAAACGATGGGAAAGAGTAAACGCGCGCCACTTCCTTACCGTTCTGATTACACAAAAACGTTCATCAAGGCCTGGGAACGCTACAACAAAGCGGGCCGCAGAGATATGCATGAGACTGCGGCAATTATGTCGATGGTGCTCTCTGGCAGCCCGCTTCCCGCGCAATATAGCGATCACGCATTAACCGGCGATATGCTCGGTTTTCGCGAACTGCATATTGGCGGCGATTACTTACTGGTTTATCGCGTGGATGAAGACAAACATCTGGTGGTGTTTACCGATCTCGGGACACATGCTGAGCTCTTCGAATAGCCACATCACAGCGCTTTCCACAAAATCCACACCCCAAACACAATCAGTACTGCGCCAGCGCTGCGTTCTATCCAGCAGATGCTGCGGCTCATGCGTTGCTGCACGGCGGGCAGGCCAATCAGCGTGACCAGCGCCAGATCCCACAACAGCACTACCAGCACCATCCAGATGCCGCTGACCGATTGCTGAAGCAGCGTCACGTCCGGCCCCAGCAGCGCGGTCATCAGCGCCAGATAAAACAGCGCGTTTTTCGGGTTCAACAACGCGGAACCAAGACCAAGCAGGCACTGTTTTCGCCAGGACGGGCACAACTGCTGCGTGTGTGCGATGGCCAGCGTTTGCGGGCGGCTACGCAGCAAATGGGCGCCAATCCACAGCAAATAGAGCGCACCGAGCAGTTCGATGGCGGTGAACAGCGGCGCAAACTGGCGCAGCGCGCTGGACCCGATAATCACCAGCACAATATAGAGCGCATTGCCGGTGGCGATGCCGACGCATAACCCGGCGCTGCCGCGCAGGCGGTAACGAATGGCAAAGCCGATCAACAGGAAAAAATCTGGGCCAGGGCTAAGCAGGGCAACAAAATGTGCCAGCGCCAGCGCGGGAAAAGCAGAGGGAAACAGCGACTCCATAGTGACCTCAACAGGAAAAAACAGAGGTCACCGTAGCGCAGAGGAAACGCTATTTATTGTCGGATATTGATCGCGCGTACTGGCGCGGCGTGGCGGCGGTGTAGTTCACAAAGGTGCGGTGAAAGTGGCTCTGATCGGCAAAACCGCTCTGGTAGCTGACATCGGCGAGCGCTTCCCCGGCGCGCAGGCGGCTTTTGGCAAACTCCACGCGGGCGATATTAAGAAAGCTGCCGGGCGTCAGGCCGGTGTCCTGCTTAAAAGCGCGGATCAGCGTCTCTTTGCGCAGCGAAAAACCGTACGCCAGCGCATCCAGCGTCGGTGGCGATTGCAGGTTATCGGTTAACGCCGCCTGCAACTGCTGGCTCAGCGGGCGCAGCGCGGAAGGATGATTGCCGCTGCCGGGCAGCGCATTCAGCAAATGATTGATGGCTGCCGGTAAATCCCGCGTTTTCCCACGCTCAATAAGCGCCACAATGTGCTGATACTGGTGGAAAAGTTGCGGGTTGCGGATCATCTGCAATGCAGGCTGAGGGCGGACTTCCTGCGTCAGATACAGCATATGGTAGCTGCGTGGTTGCCCGGCAAGCGGATTGCAACTGTGCGGCGTTAAGGCCGGAATCACCATCAGATCGCCCACCTGCAGCAGGTATTCCTGTTGATGGCAGACGCAGCGGGTTTGTCCGTCGAGTATCGCGCCAATCGACAGTTGCGGATGGCTGTGGCGTTTATAAGCCTGCTGGCTGCGCCAGGTGCTGCGCAACTCAACGCCGGGCAGACGGCGGAACGTTTGTTGAATATCGCGGGTGATTGACATAGCTGCCCCGATGAGTGATGTGATTTCAGGTATATCACAGGCGGCTATTTGTCGCTAAACGCATTGCGCAGTAGCTGCCACATATGGTGGGCCGCCGGGGTAAAGCGGCGGTCGGAGTTACGCAGCAAATGGCACTGCGCGCTGCTGGCAATCGGATGATCGAGCGGCACGGCCACCAGCGATCCCTGGCGAATAGGATCGGCGGCGGCATAAGCGGTCATAAACGAAATACCCAGCCCGGCCTGGCTCATGCCCATGGCGGTGGAAAACTGGTTGCAGCGGTACGCCGGGTGAAACTGCAACCCCTGGCTTTTAAACATCGCATTCATATGGCGTTGCAGGCCAAAGTTTTCCGTCAGCGCGATCAGCGGGTAATCCGCCAGCGCTTCAATGGTGATACTGCTGCGCCCGGCGATCGGATGCTGCGGCGACACGACCGCGCAAATCGGCCCCCACTGGAAGCTGTGGCGTTTGAGTTCCGGCGTGCCGATCGGGCCGAATGCCAGCGCCATATCGGCATCGCCGCTGACAATGTCGTTGAGCATCTCCTGCATGCTGCCCACCACAATATCGACAAACACCTGCGGATACGATTGGGCGAATTCACGCATCACGCCTTCGATAAAGGCGGTGATCAGCCCGCCGCCAATGCGGACCGAAATCGTGCCGCCGCGCATATGGCGCAGATCTTTTAGCTGGCTTTCCAGTTTCTCTCGTCGCTGGCGGCTGGCGAAATAGTCCTCGGCCAGCAGGCGGCCGGCTTCCGTCAGCACCACGTTTCGCCCGCGCCGCTCCAGCAACGGTAGCTGGAGCGCGCGTTCCAGTTGGGCTATCTGACGGCTGATCACCGACGGGTTAACGCCGAGGATATCCGCCGCGCGGCGAATGCCGCCCTGGATGCCCACCTCATACAGATAACCGACCGGTTTGTCCTGAAACATGCGCCGTTTCCTCTCAACTGTTGACCTGAAAGCAACAATAACATCCATTTGCAGGCATTTATCATGCCGGTTTAATAGAGATAATCAAATTAATGCTTAATTTATTCTGCCGGGAGGAAATGAAAAACAACGCCGATAAAACTGCACCAAAACGGTGCCCGAAAACGGTGAGAGGTTATTTTATTGGGGCGGCAGCAGGGCTTAATTAAATAACTTTTCGCGAACTTTGCTTTTTATTCTCAGTGTTTTTTGGGAAGGTTTTTTATTGCGTTAAAAAATGCAATGCCAGCTATTTATTTTAGTATTTTGTTATTCAGGCATGGATCCTGCTTATTCATACAACATGGCCATCTAATTAATATTTAAAGAGAGATGTTATGAGCGAATCTAAAACGCTGGAGCAACCAGCAAACGAAGAGGCAAACGAGTGGAAAGTGGGGCCGGGCGCCTGGATCTCCTTGATCATTGTGCTGCTGGTCTTTTCCGGTTTCTTTTTTAAAGTGGACGGTATGGCGTGGCTGGGCGCCTTCGATTTCACCACGCTGGGCGGGACTTTTGGCACCATGAAGTCGCCGGAAACCAGCACCTTTATCGGCAGCGGCGGCATCAGTGCTAAAGCGGGCTTCCTGTTTGCGCTGTCGCTGGTGCCAACGGTCATGCTGGCGCTGGGGCTGCTGGAGATCTTCACCCATTATGGCGCTATCCGCGCGGCGCATAAGCTACTGACGCCGCTGCTCAAACCGTTGCTGGGCATTCCGGGTTACACCGGGCTGGCGTTGATCACCGACCTGCAAAGCACCGATGCCGGCGCGGCGCTCACCAAGGAGCTGTACGACAGCGGAAAAATTGCCCGTAAGGACGTGGTGATTATGGGCGCGTGGCAATATTCCGGTGCCGGATTAATTAATAATTACTTCTCGATTGGATCGGCGATGTTTGCCTCATTAACCATTCCGATCATTATTCCGCTGGTCTTAATGTTTGTCCTGAAATTCGTTGGCGCCGCCGTGGTTCGCCTGACATTAAATACTGTCTATAAGAGAGATTTCGACCATGAATAATACCGCCAAAGTCTCCGGCAACCCGTTTGATATTTTCGTTATCGGCGCACGTAAAGGTTTTAATATCGCCATTAATAACCTGATGCCGAATGTCGTAATGGCCTATGTCATTGCCGAAATGCTCAACCTACTGGGGGTGATGCAGATTATTGGTCACCTCTTCGCACCGCTGATGGGCGTGTTCGGCCTGCCGGGCGAAGCCGTTACCGTGCTGCTCACCGCCTGGCTCTCCTCTTCTGCAGGAACCGGCGTCGCTATCAGCCTGCTGAGTAAAGGCCAGCTTGATGTTGGGCAGATCACCATTCTCGCCCCGGCCATCTTTTTAATGGGTTCGCAGCTACAGTATATGGGCCGCCTGTTGGGTGTGGCCGATGTCCCGAAGAAGTACTGGCCGTTACTGATGGCCGTCAGCATTCTTAACGCGATTATTTCTATGCTGGTCATGCGCGTTATTGCCTGAGTAAAGAATACCAAGGAGTAAGACGTGTCACGCACATTAGAACACTTTAATTACCTGCATCAGATCCCGGAGCTGGGCTTCGAAGAGTACAAAACCTCCGCCTATATCGCAGGCGTACTGGAGGCGGCGGGCTACCAGGTCACGCGCCAGGTGAATAACACCACCGGTATCGTGGCCGTGCTGGACAGCGGTAAACCCGGCCCGGTGCTGGCGTTGCGCGCCGACATGGACGCGCTGGGGCATATCATCGATGGCGAGCACGTCGCGCGCCACACATGCGGCCACGATGGTCACTCTTCCGTGGTGCTGACCACCGCCCAGGAAGTGATGGCAGAAGGTGTGGTGAAAAAGGGCAAGCTGAAGTTTATCTTTCAGCCAGCCGAAGAGCTGGGCACCGGCGCGATTGCCCTCACCGAGGGCGGCGTGCTGGAAGATGTCGACATGCTGCTCGGCTTCCACCTGCGCCCGCTGGAAGAGTGCCCGATGGGGCAGGCTGTTCCGGCGATGTACTACTCGGCATCTGCCACCGTTGAAGTCATGTTCCACGGTAAAGCCGCTCACGCTGCGCGTCCGCATTTAGGGGTGAACGCGCTGGATGCGGCGGCGCACGCGGTGCAGGCGGTAAACGGTATTCACCTTGCGCCGTCGCTGACCTGGAGCGCGAAAGCCACGCGTTTTCTCTGCGATGCCGGGGTGACGAACTCCATTCCCGATAAAGCGCAAGTGTGCTGGGATCTGCGTGCGGCGCAGAACGAATCCATGGAGACGCTCAAACAGCAGGTGTTGCGCGCTATCGAAAGCAGCGCCGCGGCGTATGGCGCACGGGCGGAGATCCGCATCCTGAAAGAGATGCCTGCCGCCATCATTGATGATGAGGCAACGGAAGTGGTTTCCCGCGCTATCCGCAACGTGTTTGGCGACGCCGGATTGACGGAACCGAAATCAACGCCAGGCAGTGAAGATTTCTTCCACTACCTGCGTCTGCGCCCGCAGGTGAAAGGCGGTTTCTGGGGGCTGGGTGCCAACCTGACGCCGGGGCTGCATCACCCGGAAATGCACTTTGACCGCGAAGCATTAGCGCTCGGCGTGAAAGTGTTTAAAGCCTGCGTAGAGGATGTGCTGGGCTGAGTCAGGGCTTCCCGCTGTGATGGTCCCTGCATTTCAAACAACTCAATGCCGGGGCCATGCGCGAGTTTCAACATCCTCACCGCTTTCACCACCGTGCCCGGCACCTTCTGTAATGTTCATTGCATAAGCATAGCGCAACGTACGTCCGCCAAAATCAACGCTATAACCTGCCTGTTAATCATCATCTTTACTTATCTTTATCCTGAGTATTTTTATAAGACGTTGCTTATCAACTAGGCTTAAGGCTTGTGACAGCGTTTAAAACTTAATGAATGACGATACCAGGAGACATGTAATATGGCTTATAAAACAGTGAATCCTTTTAACAATCAGCTCATTAAAGAGTACGCGAACCACAATGATGCCGAGATTGAAGTGGCGCTGACAAAAGCGGATGCGCTGTATCATTCTTCGTGGTCGAAGGGCGATATCGATCAGCGGCTTACGGTGTTGCACAAACTGGCCGATCTGATTGACAACCAGCAGGAAGCGTTGGCAAAAATCGCCAGCCGCGAGATGGGGAAACTGATTGCGCAAAGCCGCAGTGAAGTACAGCTCTGTGCGCAGATCGCCCGTTACTATGCCGATAACGCGAAAACCTTTCTGGCACCAGTGAAATACCCGTCTGAACTCGGCGAAGCATGGGTTGAACACCATCCGATTGGCGTCATTATGGCCGTCGAGCCGTGGAATTTCCCGTATTACCAGTTGATGCGCGTGCTGGCGCCAAACTTCGCCGCCGGTAACCCGGTTCTCTGTAAACATGCCAGCATTGTGCCGCAGTGTGCCGAAGCGTTTGCCCATCTGGTACGGGAAGCGGGCGCGCCGGAAGGGGCGTGGACCAATCTGTTTATCTCTTCCGATCAGGTATCGGCCATTATTGCCGATCCGCGCGTGCAGGGCGCGGCGCTGACCGGTTCGGAAAAAGCCGGTAGCGCGGTAGCGGCGCAGGCGGCGAAACACATCAAAAAATCGACGCTGGAACTGGGCGGGAATGACGTGTTTATCGTGCTGGATGACGCCGATCTGGAGAAAGCGGTGGAAACCGGCGTGCAGGCGCGCCTGGCGAATGCGGGCCAGGTTTGTACGGCAGCCAAACGCTTTATTATTCATCAGGATATTGCCGATCAATTCCTGCGCAAATTCACGGACGCTTTTCGCCAGGTCAAGTTGGGCGATCCGCTGGATGAAAGCACCACGCTTGGCCCGCTCTCGTCAAAAGAGGCGCTCGATACGCTGAGCCAGCAGGTGAGCGAAGCGGTGCAAAAAGGGGCGAAACTGCATCTTGGCGGTAAGCCTGCTAAAAGCGAAGGCAACTTCTTTGAGCCGACCATTTTGACCCATATCACGCGCGATAATCCGGCTTACTTTGAAGAGTTCTTTGGCCCGGTGGCGCAAATTTATGTGGTGAATAACGATGATGAAGCCGTTCGACTGGCCAATGATTCGCACTATGGCCTCGGCGGGGCAATCTTCAGCCGCAATATCAAGCGCGCGAAACAGATGGCTTCGCGCATTGAAACCGGGATGGTGTGGATCAACTGGCTGACCGATACCGCCGCAGAGTTGCCGTTCGGCGGCGTGAAGCGTTCCGGCTTTGGCCGCGAACTCTCTGATTTAGGCATTAAAGAGTTTGTGAATCAGAAACTGGTGGTGGTGCGGCAGTAATTTTCCCTTTCCCCCTCCAGCGAGGAGGGGGAATCTTTACATTCCATGATGAAAAAAACAGCAGATCAAAATACAAAAAATGTATATACTTTTTTGTATATACACTCAAGGATGAGAAAAGCATGTCATGGAGTTTGAATGGGACGTCACTAAAGCAAGAAGTAATCAACGCAAGCATGGCATTCGCTTTGAAGAAGCCGTATCGGTTTTCGAGGACCCTTACCATTTGTCCATTCAGGACCGGTTCGAGAATGGCGAATATCGATGGCAAACTATCGGTCTGATGTACGGCATCGTTATTATTCTGGTGGCCCATACCATCCGTTTTGAAAGTGGGCACGAAATTATCCGTATCATCAGTGCCCGCAAGGCTGACAAAAAAGAAAGGGATCGTTATGAGCATGGTTAAACATAAATCGGGTGAGTTGCCAGCGCTCAACAAGCAGCGTGAAGCTGAATTAAAAGCGCTGGCAAATAAATCGGACGAAGAGATTGATTACAGCGATATTCCGTCTACAGATGATGTGTTATGGGCTGGCGCTGTGCGCGGCAAGTTTTTTCGCCCGTTAAAAACGCAGGCGTCGGTGCGTATTGATGCTGATGTGATGGAGTGGTTAAAACGACCGGGGAAAGGGTATCAGACCCGGCTCAATGCCATTTTGCGTGAGGCAATGATGCGCGATTTGCAGAACAAGAAGTAACGGATAATTGCCGGATGGCGCTGCGCTTATCCGGCCTGCGTTCGGCTCTGCAAACGCCTGGCCGGATAAGGCGTTTCGCCCATCAGGCTATTTCTTTAACCCCGCAAAGGCTTCGCGGATCTCCTCTTCCGGCAGTTGCACACCGATAAACACCAGCGTGCTGTGCGGGGTTTCATCGCCCCACGGGCGATCCCAGTCGGCGCTGTAGAGGCGCTGCACGCCCTGGAACAGCAGGCGGTTTGGCTCGCCGTCGATCCACAGCATCCCTTTGTAACGTAATAACTTTTCGGCAAAACTCAGCAGCAGGCTCTCCATCACGCGCGACACCTCGCTGATGTCCACCGGGTAATTGAGTTCTACCACAATCGAACTAATGTCGTTCTGCTTGTCGGCCATAAAGTGGAAGCGCGGCTTCGCGGCGACCACGTTCTCTTCCAGCATAAAACCGTTGGTATTAAACAGGTTCGCCAGCTCGATATCACCGTGAGTAACGGTGTAAATCGGCGCGCGGGCGTTGATGCGGCGCAGGCGTTCGCGCAGTTTTTCGCTTTCGCCAGCAACGTCGGTTTTGCTCAGCAGAATGCGGTCGGCATAGCCAATCTGCGATTGTGCCAGCGTAAACTGGTTCATCTGTTCATCGGCGTGGACAGCATCGACCAGCGCGATCACCCCGTCGAGCAGATAGCGCTGGCAGAGGATCTCATGGGCGAAAAAGGTCTGAATGATCGGGCCGGGATCCGCCATGCCGGTGCACTCGATCACCAGCCGATCAAAGGCGATATCGCCGCGATCGAGGCTGTCGAGCAGATCCAACAGCGCATCTTCCAGCTCACTGGAGCGGCTACAGCAGATACAACCGTTAGTCAGGGTTTTGATCTGCGTGGCGCGATAGCCAATTAATTGATCGTCAACGGAAACTTCACCGAATTCGTTTTCGATGACGGCGATTTTGTAGCCGTGCTGTTCATTGAGGATATGGCGTAAGAGGGTGGTTTTGCCTGCGCCGAGGAAACCGGTCAACAGTGTGACTGCAATTGGGGTCATAACATCTCCTTTAGCAACAGCGGACACCGCCCTTGCCGTCGCCGCCGTAACGCGCCTGCTGGCGTTCGCGGAAGAACTCTTCGTAAGTCATGTACGGTTTATCGGGATGGTTGGTCTTCATATGGTCAACATAGTTGTCATAGTCCGGAATACCAATCAGCATCTTTGCCGCCTGACCGAGGTATTTTTTGGCTTCGCCTAAGTTACCAAACATTATTCTTCCCGGATATTGATTACGCCGGATGGCGGCGTTCGCCTTATCCGGCCTGGGATGACTGCGCCAGTGAGGCCTGTGAAACTCCCCCCACTCAGGGGGGAGTGTGTAGCTATCCGGCACAGGTTTAATGATGTGAAGAGGTTTTCACGCCGCCTTCCGGCACCGGAACATACGGTGTTTCTTTGTCGGTACGCACTTTGTTGTTACGTACGTTCAGCCAGGTTTTGATGCCGTAGAAGATGATGCTGTAAACCACCACCAGGAACAGAATACTCAAACCAGCGTTGGTGTAGTTGTTCACCACGATATGGTTCATGTTGGCAATCTGTTGCGCAGTCAGGTCACCGCCGCCTGCGGCAATCTTCTCTTTGTACTGGTTAGCCATATACAGGAAGCCTTCCAGTTGCGGGTTGGTGCTGAACAGTTTTAGACCCAGCGCCCAGGTGGTGCACAGCAGCAGCCACATGGCCGGAACCACGGTCACCCAGATATATTTGGTGCGCTGCATTTTCACCAGCACCACCGTGCCCAGCATCAGCGCCACTGCCGCCAGCATCTGGTTAGAGATACCGAACAGCGGCCACAGGCTCTTCACGCCGCCCAGCGGATCGACCACGCCCTGATACAGCAGGTAACCCCACAGACCCACGCAGCCCGCCGTACCGATAACGCCTGCGACCAGTGAATCGGTTTTCTTCAGGAACGGTACGAAGTTGCCCAGCAGATCCTGCAACATAAAGCGACCGGCACGTGTACCCGCATCCAGCGCGGTAAGGATAAACAGCGCTTCAAACAGAATACCGAAGTGGTACCAGAAGCCCATATCCGCCATCGGCATGATTTTATGGAACACATGAGCGATACCGACGGCCAGCGTTGGCGCGCCACCGGCGCGGTTCAGCACTGACGGCTCGCCGATATCTTTCGCCGTTTGCAGCACCTGCTCAGGAGAGATAACAAAGCCCCAGGAGCTGACGGTCGCTGCCGCGTGCGCAGTCACATCTTTCAACTGCGCCAGAATCATCGGCGCGTTTTCACCGCCCAGCTCATGCAGGTTCGGCATGGTGATGCCCAGACCGGCTGGCGGGGTGTTCATTGCAAAGTAGAGACCCGGTTCGATAATCGATGCTGCGACCAGCGCCATTACCGCAACGAAGGATTCCATCAGCATGGCGCCGTAACCGATAAAGCGCGCGTCGGTTTCGTTGGCCAGCAGTTTCGGCGTCGTACCGGACGCGATCAGCGCATGGAAGCCAGACACGGCGCCACAGGCGATGGTGATAAACAGGAACGGGAACAGCGCACCTTTCCACAATGGGCCAGTACCGTCAATGTACTGCGTAATCGCAGGCATTTTCAGTTCCGGGTTGAGGATCACGATGCCCAGCGCCAGACCGACGATCACGCCGATTTTCAGGAAGGTCGCCAGATAGTCACGCGGTGCGAGGATCAGCCAGACCGGCAGCAGCGCAGAAACAAAGGCATAACCAATCAGCGCAAAGGTGATGGTGGTGTCTTTAAAGGTCAACGCCGGGCCCCAGTACGGGTCGTGGGCGATAATGCCACCAAACCAGATGGAGGCCACCAGCAGCACAATGCCGATCACCGACACTTCACCCACGCGGCCAGGGCGCAGGAAGCGCATGTAGATCCCCATAAATAGGGCAATTGGCACGGTAGAGCAAACGGTGAACACGCCCCACGGGCTTTCCGCCAGCGCTTTCACCACAATCAGCGCCAGCACCGCGAGGATGATGATCATAATCAGGAAGCAGCCGAACAGCGCGATGGTGCCGGGCACGCGGCCCATCTCCTCTTTCACCATCTCACCGAGAGAGGCGCCGTTACGACGGGAGGAGATAAACAGCACCATGAAATCCTGTACTGCACCGGCCAGCACTACGCCTGCCAGCAGCCACAATGTGCCGGGCAGGTAACCCATCTGCGCGGCCAGCACCGGGCCGACCAGCGGGCCTGCACCAGCGATAGCGGCAAAGTGGTGACCAAACAGCACGTAGCGGTTGGTTGGCACATAGTTAAGGCCGTCGTTATTGATCACCGCCGGTGTGGCGCGGGTCGGATCGAGTTTCATCACCTTTTGGGCGATGTAAAGGCTGTAGTAGCGGTAAGCCACCAGATAGACGGAGACGGATGCAACAACGATCCACAGAGCACTAACGTGCTCGCCCCGGCGTAAGGCGACAACAGAGAGACAGAAAGCACCGATAATCCCGAGAATCACCCAGGGTATGTGCTTGAAAAGTTTTTTAGTATCCATATCAGACCTGGTTTTTTGCAGAATGAGTGAACTGGACTTGAAGTGTTGTTTTGGCTGAATGCTGGCAGCGATCATGACAAATTACGCGCGCAAAGCGGCGATGATTTGACTCAGTGGTCAGAAACGGTTGCTGAGCGGTAAAGGGGTGGCGGTGAGCGGTTTCACTGGCGCGTAAGTGCCGGAAAATATGTGATTTTGATCACACAGAGAAAAACAGTTGGTTGTCTTTTGTTCGGTAAAAAGCGAGCAAAAATAGCACGATGCACCATAAAGTTTTCCTTATCCAGGCCGAAAACCTAACGTCTGTCTATAAGGAAAGAGAAAACATGTTAACTCGCATCAAACTTGTTACCAGTTTATTGCTGGTGCTGGGATTATTTGGCCTTTTACAACTCACTTCCGGCGGCTTGTTCTTTAACGCGCTGAAACACGACAAAGAAAACTTCACCGTTCTGCAAACCATTCGCCAGCAACAGTCCACGCTGAACGCCAGCTGGGTTGCGCTGCTGCAAACCCGTAATACCCTTAACCGCGCCGGGATCCGCTACATGATGGATCAGAACAATATTGGCAGCGGCGCGACGGTCTCCGATCTGATGCAGATTGCCAGCACCTCGCTGAAACAGGCAGAAGCAAGCTGGAATGCTTACCAGGCGCTGCCGCGCGATCCACGCCAGAGCGTAGAGGCTGCGGCAGAGATCAAACGTAACTACGATATCTACCACAATGCGCTGGCGGAGCTGATCCAGTTGCTGGGCGCAGGCAAAATTAATGCCTTCTTCGATCAACCAACCCAGAGCTATCAGGACGGTTTTGAGAAGCAGTACCTCAATTACTTGCAGCAGAACGATCATCTGTATGAAACGGCAGTCAGCGATAGCGAAAGCTCTTACGGCTCTGCCATCTGGATCATTATTACGGTGCTGATCGTGGTGCTGCTGGTGATCATCGGCGTCTGGGCCGGGATCAAACGAGCGCTGATCGGGCCGTTGAACCACCTGATCGACAACATTCGTCATATTGCCGGCGGCGATCTGGTGCAGCGCATTGATGTCCACGGCTCCAACGAGATGGGTGTGCTAGCTGACAGCCTGCGTCATATGCAGAGCGAGCTGGTGCGTACCGTCAGCGATGTGCGTAATGGCGCCAATGCGATTTACAGCGGGGCCAGTGAAATTTCGGTAGGGAATAACGACCTTTCCTCCCGTACCGAGCAGCAGGCCGCTTCGCTGGAAGAGACGGCAGCCAGCATGGAAGAGCTGACGGCAACGGTGAAACAGAACGCCGATAACGCCCGTCAGGCGAGCCACCTGGCGCTGAGTGCCTCCGAAACCGCGCAGAAAGGCGGCAAAGTGGTGGATAATGTTGTGCAGACGATGCGTGATATTGCCGCCAGTTCGCAGAAAATTGCTGACATCATCAGCGTAATCGACGGTATCGCCTTCCAGACTAACATCCTGGCGCTCAACGCCGCCGTTGAAGCCGCGCGTGCGGGCGAGCAGGGGCGTGGCTTTGCGGTGGTGGCGGGCGAAGTTCGCAACCTGGCGCAGCGCAGCGCCCAGGCCGCTCGTGAAATCAAAAGCCTGATTGAAGACTCCGTCGGTCGCGTTGAACTGGGTTCTACGCTGGTGGAAAGCGCTGGCGAAACGATGGGTGAAATCGTCAATGCGGTGACCCGCGTGACCGACATTATGGGGGAAATCGCGTCTGCCTCCGATGAGCAGAGTCGCGGTATCGACCAGGTGGGTCTGGCGGTTTCCGAGATGGATCGGGTGACGCAGCAGAACGCCTCGCTGGTGGAAGAGTCCGCTGCGGCGGCGGCGGCGCTGGAAGAGCAGGCCAGCCGTTTGACGCAGGCAGTTTCGGTATTTCGCATTAACCAGCAGCAGCGCAAGCAGAACAGCGCGACGCCAGCCCAGTCCGCTCCGGCAAGCTCGCAGCCGCGTAAAGCGGTGGTGACCGATACCGGTGATAACTGGGAAACTTTCTGACGGTTATTTGCGCCCTGTAATGCAGGGCGCGTTTTCCCCCCGCTTCCCCGTGCTATGCTCACTGCATCCTTTCGTGGAGAAGCCTTATGAACTTCGTCGCTATCCCTGCCATTCACTACAGTTGCACGCAACTTGCCGCCCTGGTTGGGCAATGTTTTGAAGGTTACAGCATGCCGTTTTCGTTGCCGCCAGCGGTATTTGCCCAGCGTTTTAGCGCCGAAGGGCTAAGCCTCGTGGACTCCTGCGTCTGGCTGGATGGCGAGGAACCTGCAGCGGTGGCCCTGATCACCCGGCGCGGCGCATCGGCGAGGCTGGCAGCGTTCGCCATTCGCCCGCAGTATCGGGCGCAGGGGCTGGGCAAACGGCTCCTCCCTCCCTTAATAACCGCGTTGCGCGATAAGGGCGTGCGGTTGCTGCGACTGGAAGTGATTCAGGATAATCATCCGGCGGTTGCTTTGTATCACTCACTCGGCTTTACCACCGTCCAGCCACTGTATGGCTTTCAGGGCGCGAAGGAGGTGGACGGCGAAGATAATGCGTTGCGGGAAATTGATCCGCTGATCGTGGTGCGCAAAGCGGTCTGCGAGAGTAATGCCTCGCTCTCCTGGCTGACCGATCCGCTCTCTGCCGCATCATTACCGGCGCGGGCGTTTGAGTACCGCAATCATGCGCTGGCGGTGGTTGCCACGCACATGGAGACGCCGCAGCTACGGTTTATTTATGTGGAGCCGGAGTATCGGCGCAGAGGATTTGCCAGTGAACTTTTGCAGGCGTTGAATCAGCATTTTCCCGGTCTGAGCACCTCGGTGGTGGTGCCCGGCGCGTTTGCGCCGCTGTTCGAACGTGCGGGTTACAGCAGGCTTGCGCTTAGCCAGTATGAGATGAAGGCTGACCTGTAACGGCCAGCCTTCGATTTTTAACCTTCGTCACTCAATACTTTGATTTCCGCCAGCCCGATTCCAAGCTGACGCGGCGAGTGGCCGAGAATATTCCCTTCGTTGGTGGATTGCGGGTCCGGCGGGACAATCACCAGCGTGCTGCTGCGGGACGGATTATTGAAGCGCAATGTCGTGGTGCTGAGCGTGTTATCCAGCGTCAGGGTTTGCTCTTCATCGCCGACACGCACCGGAATAGGGCGGTTGGCGTTCGGGCCATACGCTTTGGCGGTAATGACCAGTTCGAAATGTTCCGGCAACGGCTGGTTATATTCAATCGACACTTCTTTGCCCAACTGCGCGTTGGACCAGCGCCCCCAGCTTTCCGGACGGGAAATGCCGTTGAATGCTTTCACCTCTTCCGGCGCGCCGGGAACGTTGAAGACAAAGCTGTCGGCTTTGTAGCGAATGTTGTTATCGAGGATCTTCAGCGTATCGACATTATTCTGGTAGCGATCGGCGCTGATCACGCTCTCTTTAAACGCGGTTTTGCCTTTCCACAATGCCTTATCAATATGCTGAACCTGCTGTTCGCCGCCGAGCTGCCCCTGCGAGACGCACCAGTCGGTAGAGAGCGCCAGTTCTGGCGACCACAGGCGCGCCATTTTGTAGCACTGATCGATCCACACGAAGTTATCGCGCGGCGCAAAGTCGGCAAGCTGGAAGCGCAGCGGCGCGGAGTATTCGCTTTCCGGCAGCGGTTCAACGCGATGACTGGAAACGCGCACCAGCAGTGGTAAACGGAACTCGCTGCCGGAGAAGGCGACCATCTGTTTCTGGCTATCCACCGTGAACTCTTTCATCGTTTTCGGGAAGTTCCACAGGCGAATGACGTCCGGTTTCCACGCCAGCACTTTCTCTTTCATATTCAGGAATACACCGGAGAGCGACTGGCCGGAAATACTGCTGCGCCCAAGGCCGAGGAAGTTGTCGCCGCCGAGGATATCAAGCACGGTTGCGCCGTTATCCAGCGTGCTGCGTTTGATCCCGGAAACATCCTCCTGGCGCTCATCGCCGCGCATCACAAAGAACAGATCGCTACGATCTTGTTTGTTGAGGTATTTCCATGCCGTGTTGTTCATCGCCAGATGATCGGAAGAGACCACGATCACCGTGTCTTTAAACCACGGCGACGCTTTGATCTTATTGATCAACGCCGCGATATGCTGCTGGCTGCAGGTGACGGCGCTGAATGACTGGTTCGGCTTGCCATCATAGCTGTAACTTTTTCGCTCGCAGGTGCGCGAGATAAAACCATCCGGATGGTGCGTATCGACGGTCAGCGCGAACAGCGAGAAGCGTTTGCCCGCGCGCGACAGCTCTTCGTAGCGTTTCCAGACGGCATCCAGCACCGTATCATCGTAGAAGCCCCAGTCATTACGGTAGTGGGGATCGGCGACCTGGTTTTTCAGCTCTTCTGCGCCAACGAGGTAATCAAAACCGTGCGATTTCAGGAACACATCTTTCCCGGCAAAGCGCAGATTCGCGCCCTGGATAAAATGGTTCTCGTAGCCGGAATTTTTCAGAATGTCGCCGAGGCAAAGATTCTGCGGGAAGAAACTGGATACCGAAGCGGAAGCGTTGCCTTCAAAAGGCGCGAACAGTGGAATGCCGCACTGTGAGGCGACCATGCCAGCGATGGTGTAATCCGTGCCGGGGAGTTGTTCCGTATGGCTAAAGTCGAGGCTTTGCGCCTTCAGCGCGCCCAGTTCCGGCGCCAGTCCAGGAAATGTCTCTTCATTGAAGTAGGTACGCTCCAGACTTTCGCCGTAGATGTAGACCAGGTTGAGTTTCGGTTCCGGGATCTTCTTCGCCGGGACTTTATAAAACGTGGCGAAGTCGGGATCGCCCTCGCGCGTCTGGGATTTCACCAGTTCGGTGATCTGGCGGAATGCCGGGCTGGCATCGACCGAACCCAGCGCCAGCGCCAGTGCCAGCAAGCTGTAGCCAAAATGATGGGGCAGATGGCGACGGCGGCGCAGTACCCAGCCCAGCGCGCAGAACAACGCCACCAGCGCGAGAACCAGCCCCGCTCCGGGTAACATGTATTTGCTGATGCCCGCACCGGTCAGACTGTTGGTGAGGGTATACAACACTGCGTCGTTAATGCCATCGCCGGTAAAGTAATTACTGGCGTACAGCATGATATTCAAAATAATAAACAGGCCCAATACCAGCAGCGTTGCAGTAAACCACCAGCTATTTCGCCCCGCCTTACAGGCGTAAATCACAACCGAGGCGATAAACAGAGCAATAGAGAGCAACTCGGACAACCGTCATTCCTCATCAAGACCAGACATATTGCTGGTTAATCATTTTTGTGACAGAAGAACTAATTTAATGGTGATGTCACACTGCTGCAATTGTAGTGTCACTTTATTCTGAGTTGATTCAGAAATGGTTTAGAAAACGACAATTTTGTTGTGCATCACGTCTGTGAACTGGCGGAACGGTGGAGAAAGAGAGGGGAAAATGCCGCGTTCAGGCCGAAAAAGCGCTCAACGCGGCGGAAGATCAGGAGAGGAAGTTGACGCCCTGTTTCAGAACAATATCGCAGGCTTTTGACTTCACTTTTTCTGCCAGCGGTGTGCTGCCGATGTTGCTCAGGTTCAACTGCTCGCCGTTTTTGGTGTTCAGCATACCCTGAAGGCCATCCAGATAATTGGTGTCCTGTTTCTGCTGGCTGGCGCCGAGCCCCAGTTTATCCAGCACCTGGTTTTTTACATTCTCGGTGTTGGTGAGCGAGGAAAGCTTGTTTTTGGCGCACCAGGACATTACGCCTGCCGCATTGTTCATGGTATTTGAACTGAGCGCCTGATTACCGCCGTTAAGCAGGCCGGTCAGGGAGGAGAGCGACAACCCACCCTGCTGCGAAGCGGTGCTGCTCGTGTTTTTCTGGCTGAGCTGGTTTGCAGCGCTGGAGAGCGTATCCTGCCAGGAAGCGGCGTTGGCAAAGCTGGTTAGCAGGGCGCTGCTGATGGCAGCAGCGCAGAGCAGGCGTTTGGCGAATTTCATATCGTGCATATCCCGATGTTTCAGTAAAACGCTGAGTATACACCTGCGCAGATCCGCCACAGAGGTGAAAACTCTCAATACTCTTTACCGGTGACGCGGCTACGGTAGCTCTCCCAGTTGAAGATCACCCACAGACTGTTGCCGAGACGCATCCTGTCCATTACGCGCTCGCCCAACAGTTTATTCATCTCTTCCAGATTACTGTTAGTGAGCATGCCGGTCGGGCGTTTGGACGAAGAGCGCCTGTCGACTATCTGATTGATAATGACTTTTTCGTAGCGAGATTCTGTCTGCATGCCGATTTCGTCAATCACCAGCAGATCGACGCTGCTTAAATCGTTCAGCAACTGTTCTTCGCTGCTTTCGCGATTGCCGAACGTCTCTTTCATGGCAGACATAATGTCGGCAACGGTAATGATCAGCACCGATTTCCCGCGCAGCAACAGCTCATTGCAGATGGCCGCAGCAAGGTGATTCTTGCCGGTGCCTGGTTTGCCGGAAAAGATAAAACTGGCGATATTACCGTCAAACTCTTCGACATATTGCCGCGCCTGGCTGAGGGCGCGCATCTGGCCCTCCGTTTCGACCCGGTAATTTTCAAAAGAGCAGTTCTGGTGCAGCGGACGAATGCCGGAGCGATTAAAAGTGCGCTGCATTTTCATTGCGCGGTTTTCTCGCTCCAGCGCCGCCGAACGGATTTCGCCCTGTTCTTTCTGCCAGGCCATTAGCTCCTCGCCCGTTTTAAAGGCGGGCTCAGTGTTGGCGGGCATCATCTTTTGCAGTCGCTTCATCAATTCGCCGACGTTTTTCATCGTTATCCTCTAAAACCTGGTGGGATTTGATTGTCCGGTTCTGACAGTGCATTGATATCGCGTTTCGCCGCGCCATTCTGGCTGGTACGACCGATTTGTACGCTGCGCGCCAGCTTTTGCTGCCACTGCACATGGTGGAACACCTTGCCTTCGGCCTGCCAGTAGGCAACAAACGAAGCCAGTTCTTCTGGCGTAACGGGCTGCGTTAACGCAATGCCCCACAACGCAGCCAGACGCTGGAAGTCTGCATCCGGTTGCCAGCCAGCGTACATGGCGAATTTGCCCATCGGCACATTCACCGGCGCGGCGGTGGGCTCTTCATAAAATTGCGCATCAAGGGCAATGTCGCTGGCTGGCCGCGCAAGGCGGGCTTCAAGTTCCAGTAATTGCTCAAGGCGCTGCGGCGTAACGGCATAAAACGCGGGGCTGTTATTGGCAAAAACAGCGACAGCACCGCCTTCCGCGCGGGCCAGGACACTGGCGTGATCGCGCACAAATTCATCAATGCCGATGACATTCGATGTCAGGATTTTGGAAGACATAACGCGTTCTCAAACAGGATTACTACGGATAAGGCGCTCTGTGTTTTTTTCGCACAGGCATAATGACACATAGTAACACAGTGAGCGGAAAGGGCAGTACAGCATGAAAAAAGCCGGGTTTCCCCGGCTGTTGCTTTTACCAAAGTGTTCGCTTGCGCGTTACGCAATAATGTTCAGCGTAACGTCGATGTTGCCACGGGTAGCGTTGGAATAAGGGCAAACGATGTGCGCGGCATCGACCAGTTTTTTCGCTTCGGCTGCGTCCATACCAGGCAGATGGATATTCAGTTTCGCTTCGATACCGAAACCGGTAGGCAGCGGACCAATGCCGACTTCACCTTCGATAAACGCCTCTTTCGGTATGGCGATTTTGTCGCGGCCCGCGACGAACTTCATGGCGCCCAGGAAGCAGGCGGAGTAACCCGCAGCGAACAGTTGTTCCGGGTTGGTCACTTCACCGCCCGCACCGCCCATCTCTTTTGGCACGCCCAGTTTGACATCCAGAACGCCGTCTGAAGAGGTTGCGCGGCCGTCACGGCCTCCGGTGGCTTTAGCTTTAGCGGTGTAGACGACTTTTTCTAATGACATGGCTGGTTCCTTAATTATCTTGAGAGTTTGCTATAAAATAGCGTGCTATTTAGTTGGTTGAGATAAACTCCCCGCAAAGGGAGTTCATGCCCGTTGAAAGTTCTGGCGAAGCTGTTCCAGTTGCTGCTTGATATCGTGCAGCGTCGCGTTATCGCAGGCCATCGCACAGCCTACCGCTTCCGGAATGGACGTCGCTTGCTGCTGCAATGCGCGCCCGCTTTCGCTTAACGTAATCACTACTTGCCGCTCGTCCTGGCGTGAACGCTGACGGCGGATCAGCCCTGCGCTTTCCAGCCGTTTAAGCAGCGGCGTCAGCGTTGCTGAATCCAGAAACAGGCGCTCACCAATCTCTGACACGGTGATATCGTCCTGCTCCCACAGCACCAGCATGACCAGATACTGTGGATAGGTAAGATTCAGCGGAGCCAGAAGCTGTCGGTAAAGCTTATGCAGCGCCAGGTTTGTTGAGTAGAGTGCAAAACAAAACTGGTTATCTAAGGCGAGCTGCGCGTTTTTGGTCGGTGTCGTTTTCATGTTTTTTAATATATGTAGTGTGCGATTTAATTGCAAGATATTTTTTACGGACAGGTATAACGCAGCACAACCTCGACTGCCATCTCCCGATAGTACTGGCGCTGCGCAGTCGCATCAGGGTTCTCTTCAAACAGCATGGAAAAAGAGTAGCTGTTGGCGACGTAGTGAAAACTGAAACTGCTCATCAGACGGTGAACATCGCGGGCATTGACGTTTTTATTAAACAGCCTTTTTTGCTGGCCGCGGCGGAGAATATCTTCCAGTAAGGTCAACGCGCTGCGGTTCACATCGCGCAGCAGAACCGATTGCTGTATAAAACGCCCGCGCTGCATGTTCTCCATACAGATAATACGAATGAAATCAGGGTGATCGGCATGGTAATCGAAAGTGCTTTCGACCAGTTGCACCATCGCCTCTACGGGTGGCATATCCGCAAGGTTCAGCTTTTTCTCGCTGCGGCGAATCATGGTGTAAACGTATTCAAGTACCTGTAAATAGAGGTTTTCTTTGGTTTTGAAATGGTACACCACCATGCGTTTTGTGGTGGTGGCGCGCTCGGCGATTTGCTCCATGCGTGCGCCTGTCAGGCCGTATTCGGCAAACAGAGCGATGGCGCTAATGAAAATTTTGTCTTTCAGGTTGGATTCGTCAAAACGTTCGGAAAGATCGCTGCCATGGTGTTCCACATCCACTCCTTACTGGCCGTCATTTGTCTGTGGATTATCACCATGGCCGCGACAGAAAACAAATCTCAAACGCGCGGGCGTCTGCGGTATATCCACAGGCCGGGAATCGACAGGCCAATAGAAAGCGCGCCAACGATCGATGAGGCTTTCAGGAAATTCGTCAGTAACAGGATCATTAACTCTTCGCTGTAACCGAAGTGGCCGATTTTCACCGCGGAAACCATCGCTGTGTAGGCCGAGATGCCCGGAAACATCGGAATGACTGCCGCCACGGTAAATACTTTAGGATGCGCCAGATACCATCGCGACCAGCGAATGCCTATCGATCCGACCAGCATAGCGGCCACAAAGGTTGACCATTCGATATTAAAACCCCAGTACATCAGCGCAAAGCGGGAACCGTGGCCCAGTGCGCCCAGGAGCGCACACCAGGGCAGGGCGCGATGCGGAACGTTGAAAACCATGGCAAACCCGACTGCGGGGATTGCGGCCAGCAACATATCTTGCATAAGTGCCAGAACAAAGGCGATTACATCCATCCGCGTAGCCCCCACAGTGTCATTGCCATCACCACGCCGATACAGGTGGCGAGGGTTAATAAGCTGGCGATGGCCCAGCGCGCAAGACCCGTGTTGATATGGCCTTTGAACATATCGGCAACCGCGTTGATCAGCGGAAAACCGGGTACCAGCAACAGCACGCTGGCGGCCATGGCGACAGTGGATGAATGAATAAAGGCAGGAAGTGTCAGCATCAAACCGGAAACGGTGGTGGCCACAAAGGCGGTAATGCAGAAATTAATCTGTGGATGCATATGGCGATTCGCCAGTAGCAGCCGCACATACATCGCCACGCTGCTGGCGCAAAAGGTAATAAATGCGCCGTCCCAGCCGCCTTTATTGAGTTTGCAGAAACAGGCGCAGGAAAGGCCAACCATCAGCGTGACCAGCCAGCGTGGGTAGCGCAGCGGTTTAACCTGGGCAAACCGCTTTTCAACGTCCCTCGCATCCAGCAGCTTATGTTCGGTCATGATCACGATATGCTGTATTTCCGTTACTACGTGCATATTGATGCCGCGATCGCTGTTTTTACGCGTTGAGGTCAGGCATTGCCCGTCTTTGATGGTTGTCAGAACGATGGCATTAGAGGAGATGAGACTTTCAACGCTGTCCATACCCAGCGCGATGCCCAGACGTGTTGATAGCTCTTCCACTAATGCGCTCTCTGCGCCATGCTGCAACAAAAATAGCCCACACTGAATACACAGCCGCGTAATAGCGCGCTGTGATGACTGGTCTGTTTGCATGATTACCCTGGTATCTGTTAACACAACGCTCGCGAAGGATGGAGCGTAAAAGATAGTTTTAGCACAGGTGACAGGCAGAATGGCGCTCAGATAGATCAAGATTTGTGCAGTAAGTCACGCTGAAGTTTGCTCTGAAGTTTTCTTAAATTATGTGGTTAAGAATTCATTTAAGGTTTTTTTATAAAAAATTATATGAAAAGAAAAGGGGCGGTATTATTTGCGACTAACGGCCTGGTTTTCATAAAGTATTTCTTAAACATTTGTTAAGATTATTGTTTTTATCTTAATTATATTGTCTTTGATTATTTTAAATTTCCTTTTTATTTTTTAATAATACGCGAGATAATCTGGCGGGCGATATGTTATATTGACATGTAAGTTGGTAATACTATAATTCCGGCTCTTTATGTTTGACCCCAACTCATAAATTTCGCCAATTCTTACGGCGACGCTTATCCAGATAATGTCATTATCTGTGGTTATTATTGGTTCCTATTGGAAAAAAGTCATCGTGCGGATTGATAGAACTCGCAAATGGACGTGGAGATTTTATGTTATCAGCAGACAACACTCATGGGATTGTTATTAGCCAGACTCCGGTTCTCAGGGCCGGGATTGGCGGTATACTTAAACGCAATTTTCCTGAATACATCCTCAATTATTATTCCTGTGTAGAAGAGATAGATCTGCTGCAATTAAAGAGCGCTCGCCTGGTTATTGTTGATATCTCTGACGAGCTTTTCTACGCGAGAAGACGCTGTCAGAATTATTATTCTCTTTTTTCTCAAAGTGATAGCTCACACTGGATCTTTTTCACTCCACGTACGGTGCTGCCTGTGGCAATGGAGTTTTTGTTACGCCCGCGTATCACGTTACTCTCCAGCCAGGAACCCGTTGAAGGGGTGATTAATGCTATTCGCCATGGATATGGGAGCGAGGGAGAAATTAGCCAGGCGCTTATGCCAGAGGGAATGAGCAGAAGTGCCGCTGATGCTCCCCTAAGTAAAATACTTACCCTATCTGAACGTAACGTGTTACGTCTTCTTGGAAAAGGCTGGGGAATAAACCAAATTGCTATGCTGCTCAAAAAAAGTAATAAAACAGTGAGCGCGCAGAAAAATAGTGCAATGAGACGGTTATCATTACGGAGTAATGCAGATTTATATATATGGATTAATAGCAGCCAGGGAATGGCTGAGTTGAATTCAGGCGCGATGTATGGAGACCGAAATGAATGGAAAATAGCTACAAAAAGGGAAATGTCGCCATTATTGAAAAGTGCACAATGAGTCGGGAGGGATTACGACATTTATTTAGTGAATCGTCTATTAATCAGTATTCGTTTCATTTTTTTAAAGAGCATTCGGTGTTTCATCAGACACTGAAGCACACGCCTTTTTTTTCCGTTATCTATTCACTTTTTGGGCACCGGAAAGAGCGGCGGGAGTGCCTGATGTGTTTGCACTGGCTTTCGCTTTCTCACCCGGGTGTTCAGCATATTGTTCTGGCGGGGGACGATCGGGAAGCCCAGCTGGTCGGGCATCTCTCTCCCTCGCGGCTGCATGGTATTTTGAGCAAATCCTCTCCGCTGCCTGTGTTACAGGAGCAATTGGGGATGCTACTGGGTGAAACCCGGCGCATTAATGAGAACATGATTAATAATTGGTACGTGAGCCAGTGCCGGATGCTCAGCCCTACAGAGTGGGAGATCCTGAATTACCTGACGCGCGGTTTTTCGCTGGCCGAGATAGCCTCGCTGCTGGATCGGAACGTGAAAACCATCCGCGCGCATAAATTCAATGCGATGACGAAGCTGGGCGTTACGTCTGACGTCGGGTTATTGGATGCCGCAGATATTCTGACCTGGAGGCCACCAACTCCTCGTTCAGCGTCGGAGTTGATGTAGTTCAGCGACGTTTAAGCGCCAGGCGTGCTGTACCTGGCGCTGAGACGTTACAAGCAAACGTCAATCCATTTTGCGCGAGTAAGTTCAGCCATTCGCTCAGGAGAAATGCGGACTGCGCTGTGGATAGCTCCCGCAGCGGGCAGGACTTCCGGATACTGTTTTAGTGAGATATCACAATAGATTGCCAGTGGGTTTTCTAGCCCAAACGGACAGACGCCGCCCACCGGATGCCCGGTAACCATAACAACCTCATCGCTGCTCAGCATGCGAGCCTTCGCGCCAAAGGTGTTTTTCAGTTTTTTGTTATCCAGACGCGCATCGCCTTTAGCAACCACGAGAATGACTTCGTTTTTCACTTTTAATGACAGCGTCTTGGCGATTTGCCCTGGTTCAACATGGTGCGCGGCGGCGGCCAGTGCAACAGTCGCGGTACTTTGGTTCAGTTCAATAATATCGATATCGGGGGCGTTGTCGGCAAAGAATTGCCGCACGGACTGCAAACTCATGATGTTCTCCTGCCTGGGACCGCCATTAATCTGTCATAAGCCTGTTATCCATGTAAATATCCCGATGTAACAAACCTCTCTACAAAGTTTCTCGATCGCCTTCACAATCGCGGAAACCGGTTACAGTAACCGGTTGCAGTGTCCACATCGTGGGTTAATACTGATTTTGTCCTTCCTTCTGTACATAAAATCAAATAAAGAGCCGTCTATGAAACCTACACTGCTTTGTCGTAATGCTGGTTTAAAAAACCGCATGGTTTCAAACCTAAAAATGGATCGCTGCACGGCAAAACATTCGCTGGTGCGCTTATTTTTTTAGCCTGACAGGAGAGCTGATATGTCTGCTAACCATGCTGCGTTTAACCTGATTTTCCGGTTTATAGAAAACTACGTCAGCCCGATCGCCGGGCGGATCTCTTCTCAACGTCATGTTATGGCCATCCGTGACGGCTTCATTTCTGCGATGCCGTTTATGATTGTTGGCTCATTCTTATTGGTCTTTGCCTATCCGCCCTTTTCACCGGATACCACCTGGGGCTTTGCACGCGCCTGGCTGGATCTGGCGAAACAGTATGAAGGTCGGATCCTCACGCCTTTCGATATGACGATGGGCGTTATGTCCATTTATATCTGTGCGGCGATTGCTTATAACCTCGGTAAGCATTACGTGAAATCGCACCAGCTCGACCCTTTCATGTGCGCAATGCTGTCGCTGATGGCGTTTTTACTGGTTGCGGCACCGAAAACCAACGGTACGCTTCCGGTGGATAGCCTGGGCGGAACCGGTATTTTCACCGCAATACTGGTGGCGATTTACTGTGTCGAAATGATGCGTTTCCTGAAGGCGCACAACATTGGCATTCGCCTGCCGGACCAGGTGCCGCCGATGATCAAAAACTCGTTTGATCTGTTGATCCCGGTGCTTGTCGTCGTATTGACGCTCTACCCGTTAAGCCTGCTGATCCAGTCGCAGTTCAATATGCTCATCCCACAGGCGATTATGGCGCTGTTCAAACCGCTGGTGGCGGCGGCGGATTCTCTTCCGGCGATCCTGCTGGCGGTGATTATTGCTCATCTGTTGTGGTTTGCCGGGATTCACGGCGCGGCTATTGTTTCGGGCATGCTGCAAATGTTCTGGTTAACCAATCTGGGGATCAACCAGAGCGCGCTGGCGCAGAGCGCACCGTTACCGCATATCTTTATGGAAGCATTCTGGACTTTCTTTATCGTGATAGGTGGCTCTGGCGCGACAATGGGGCTGGTGTTCTGCTATTTACGCAGCCGCTCGGTTCACCTGCGCTCGATTGGCCGGTTGAGCGTCGTGCCCAGCATCTTCAATATCAATGAGCCGGTGATTTTCGGCACCCCGATCGTCATGAATCCGGTGTTCTTTATTCCTTTCCTGCTGGCGCCGACGGTCAATGCCATTATTGCGTGGGCAGCCATGAAGCTGGATCTGATCGGCAGAGTGATTTCTGTTGTGCCGTGGACCGCGCCTGCACCGATTGGCGGAGCGTGGGCGCTCGGCTGGGATTTCCGTGCCGCGATCCTTGTCGTACTGCTGGCCTGTATTTCTGCCGTCATCTATTTCCCTTTCTTTAAAGTGTATGAGAAACAACTCCTGGAGCAGGAAGCGGAAGAGGCACAGCGTACAGAGGATGAAAAACAGGTCGCTTAAAACAGGATCAAGGAGAATCATGCGGGAGGCGTAATGCCTCCCTGATTATTTCAGCGTGCAGTCACCACACTGTTGCACATCCGGCAACCGGTAGCGCTGGCAGCAGGTACGACGTACCAGCGCGCCATCGCGCAGCACAACAGTGCGCCACAGCGGATTGTCGCTGCCGTCGGAAAGCTGTTTTTCGAAGAAGCAGGTCTGGCGTAATGCCGCGACGCGTGCTTCACCCAGCAGCGGGATAATCTCACCCAGACACCAGTTGATCAGATAGCCGGTGTTGCTCCAGATAAGTTTGCCGTTGATATCGCCCGTGGCTTCCAGTGCCTGAACTACCGGGAGCATCGCCTGCGAAACCAGTGCGGTAATCCGTTGCGCATCATTTTGTGACGTCAGTTGATGGTCCTGCTGCACATCAATCCAGAAACAAGCCGCGCGGCCCGTTTCATGAAATTCAACGTGAAAATGTTCAGGCGCGAGGTTAATCGCGCTTTTTTGCGTTAACAGCGCCAGTAGCAAGGGCGGCACCATTAATCCCAGATACCATTGCGCCCATAGTGACAGCAGCGGTTTGTTTTCGCGCGGCTGCGCCAGTTGATGACGGTAAATATGATCGGAATAGGTCGCAATCAGCGATTGCAGCGCGGCAGGGCGTGACCATTCTGCCAGCGTCTGTGCTTGCCAGGGCGCTGGCTCGTTAAGGCGAATAAAATCGAGCAGGTGGGCGCGCGTGCTGGCGATGGTTTCCCGCATAGCATTAGCCAGCGAATCGCGTTCGTCAACGAGACGGCTTCGCCAGATAACATGTTCAGTGATCGATGCGGTACGGTAGGTCATGGCGCCAGCTGGATGCGGAATCTAAATGATAATGATTGCTAATCCTAGCCAGAGGTAAAATCGATAGCAAGATTTTTATCGTAAAGTTAGCGCGGCTACGCCTCAGGCGAGGCGCAATTCCCCGCTGACCAGAATATTATTGCGGCCCAAGTGTTTAGCTTCGTATAACGCTTTATCTGCCCGCTCAATAGCGGCGTCGATATTGTCATCCAGCAACGGTGCAATACCAATGCTGATGGTGACATTCGTGGCGACACTTTCATTAAACATATGCGGGATCTTCAGATCGTACACTTTCTGACGAATACGCTCGGCGGCCAGGCGCGCATGTTCCAGATCGGTATTATTCAGCAGGATCATGAATTCTTCACCGCCAAAGCGCGCGACGATATCGCGGGAACGCACGGCATCGCGCAATGCGGCAGAGACGCGAATCAGCGCCTGATCGCCCATCATATGGCCGTAGTGGTCGTTATAAGCTTTGAAGTGGTCGATATCCAGCAGCAGCACAAACCGCGAACTATCATCCAGTGCCAACAGGTTATCGATTTTGGATTGCAGGCCGCGGCGGTTATACAACCCGGTAAGAGGATCCAGCATGCTCAAATCGTTCAGGGTTTTCCGTTCTTGCATTAAACGGTTCATTAACGCCTGGGCGAAATTATCATTACGCTTCTGAATCGCATGTTGTATGGAGATACCTAATACCGGCAAAGCAAAACTAAATATTAAACGGAGCTCGCTCTCCGATCCGGAGAAATAGATGCAAGCGGCAAATACCGGCAATGAGTGCAGCAGAAATGCGGCAATGTTATTAGAAAAAGCAATCGAGCCAATAAAGAGGACATTCAGCAGCGCGATCAACAAATACGATGAGGCGTTGTGCTGGAGTAAGTCGATCTTCACGATCACATGCCATGCCCAAAGACTGCCGAACATAAGAGAAATCAATGGGATACTGATTTTCTTTTTCGGATAGTGTCTGTGCCATGCGGGCAACACGACGCTGACCGCAAAAATAATACACGCTGGCAGTGTGAAGGCGCGCAGGTTATAGAGCGGCAGAGCCATGGAGAACATTGCTGAGAGTGCATTGAGCAGCAAGAAGAGTCGCAGAGACAAACGATATCTCTTGTTACACAGAGATTGCCAGGTTTGTAATGTCATACCTAAAAATCGTTATTTATCCACAATGTAACACTACGCAGTGAGTCGATAAGAAAAGAAATAACGCGAAGAAACAGTCATCGCGAAAAATTAGTGATTTGGAATTTTATTTAAGCAGCGCTTAATTTATCACCTTAAGGAATGTCTGTCATCAGAAGATGAGCGATCTTCATACTGCGGTATTGGCAGCATGCTGACAAATGAGAAATGATGTCATATGATATTGGTTATCATTATCATTATCGCTATCGGAGATGAAAACATGTTGCAGCGTGTGCTGGGAAGTGGTTGGGGGATCGTCTTACCGGGCATGATTGTTGCCGTTCTGGCACTGGCTGATCTTTCGATCGATGCATGGCGGATGGTGATTTTGCTGGGTTTATTGCTGACTCCGGCAATGCTTTACCATAAGCGGTTACGGCATTTTGTTTTGTTGCCTTCGGGTGTTGCGCTGGTTGGGGGAATGATAATGATGCTGCTGAATTTGAAAATGATGGTGTAACAGGGGAGTCATACAGGGAGAGATATAAGATATCTGGTGCGAGGGGGGGACTTGAACCCCCACGTCCGTAAG
>FOAY01000002.1:308912-542841 GCA_900109485.1 Kosakonia sacchari
ACACTAACACCTGAAGCTAGCGCGTCTACCAATTCCGCCACCTTCGCATACCATCGATACCGTTGAAGTATCGTTACCACGGAGGCGCATTCTAGATGTTTTCAACTTTTCGTCAATAGTTAATTGCTGAGAGCAACACTGATTGCTGCAAAAATGGGCGCTGTGAATGGGTAACGCGGAGATGCCCGGCGAACAGCGCTCGCCGGGAGAAGAGTGATTATTTCAGCGCCTGGCGCGTCATCACTGTGCGGTAAACCTTGAAACGTCCGGTCTGGGCGAGCACTTCATGGAAACCGAAGATCTGATCTAATAGGTCCGGGTACGGCAGGAAGGCGTTAGCGACAATGCGCAGCTCGCCGCCGCTGTTCAGATGGCGCACCGCGCCGCGTATCAACGTCTGCGCGGCTTCAAGACTGGTTTGCAGGCCATCATGGAACGGCGGATTGGAGATAATCATATCGAAGCGGCCAGTGACTTCAGAGAAGACATTGCTGGCAAAAACCTCACCTTCAAAGCCATTGGCAGCAAGCGTCGCGCGGCTGGCTTCTACCGCCGGAGCGGAAACGTCGCACAGGGTTAAACGCACTTTCGGCGAATGGCTCGCCAGCACCGCTGCCAGTACACCGGCACCGCAACCAACATCCAGCACTTTGCCTTTCGTGTGCGGCGTCAGGGTCGAGAGCAACAACTGGCTGCCTACATCTAATCCGTCACGGCTAAAGACGCCCGGCAGGGTTTTGATCGTCAGATCGCCCAGCGCATACTCGCCCCAGAAACCATTCGCATCAAAGTCAGATTTCTTCTCCAGACGACCGTAATACAGACCGCAACGACGCGCGCTGTCTATTTTATTGAGCGGGCAATACGCAGCCAGCATCTGCTCGGCGCTTCGCACGCCGCTACGGTTTTCGCCGACGACGAAAATATCGCAGCCCACTGGCAGCAGTGACAGCAGGTTCATTAATTGAAACTGCGCTTCAGGTTTGTTTTTGGGCCAGTAATAGATCAGCGTATCGACCTCACCGACCGTCTCGCTGTCAGCGATCAGGCTGTAGCAGGCGCGTTCGCCCATCGGCTGGCTTAAGGTTTGCCACTGGTGAAACTGTTGCGTCCAGGCACGGCTTTCAGCCGTCTCCAGACGAGCGGGCAGGTCATCCTGCAAATCACCGGCAAACAGAATGCGGTTGGTTTCGAAATCGTCACTGTGGCGCAGCAAGACTTCACTTGCCGGGGTAAAAGCAGACATGAATGGGGGTTCCTCGTTTAAATCAGGCGGCGATTATACACGTTATCCTTCAAACTGCCTCTTTGTTGGCTTCACCTTTGCACCCCAGTCACTTACTTATGTAAGCTCCTGGGGCTGCGCAGTCTTGCCGCCTCGACGCAGTGTGAATGATTTTGTGTATACACGTTATCCTGCAAACTGCCTCTTTGTTGACGAACGTCGTTGATGGCGAATTTTCGCCGGGTTTGCTATATTTGCGCGCCTGACACACAGGAGTGTTTCGCTATGACTTCCCGACGCGACTGGCAATTACAGCAACTGGGCATTACTCAGTGGAGCTTGCGACGCCCGGCGGTGTTGCTGGGCGAAATCGCTATTTCGCTACCTGCGCATATCCGTCTGGTGATGGTCGCTTCCGAACCGCCGATGCTTGCCGATCCGCTGGTGAGCGACGTACTGCGTGCGCTTACCATTACGGCGGATCAGGTATTACAGTTGACGCCGGATCGCGTCGCGATGCTGCCGCCGGGCAGCCAGTGCAACAGTTGGTGGCTGGGCGTCGATGAACCGCAGTCGCTGGCGGGCGCACAGGTCGCAACGCCCGGCGTGGATGAATTACGCGCTAACCCTGCGGCACGCGCCGCGTTATGGCAACAAATCTGCGAACATGAACACGATTTCTTCCCTCAGCACGGCTGATTTAGCCCGCGCATACCAGATTGAAACACGGGCGCACGCCTTCCCCTGGAGCGAAAAGACCTTCGCCAGCAATCAAGGGGATCGCTACCTCAACTACCGGCTGATGGTGGGCGATGAGATGGCGGCTTTCGCCATTACACAGGTTGTGCTGGATGAAGCCACCTTGTTCAACATCGCGGTTGATCCCACCTGGCAACGGAAAGGGTTTGGCCGCCAGTTGCTGGAACATCTGATCCGCGAACTGGAAGCCCGCGAGGTATTAACCCTGTGGCTGGAAGTGCGTGCTTCCAACGTGGGCGCGATTGCACTGTATGAAAGTTTAGGTTTTAACGAGGCGACAATCCGCCGCAATTACTATCCCACCGCTAACGGGCGCGAAGACGCGATAGTGATGGCCCTGTCAATTTAAAAAGGTGATGTGATGAAATGGGACTGGATACTCTTTGATGCTGACGAAACGCTGTTCACCTTTGATGCGTTTGGCGGCTTACAACGGATGTTTCTTGACTATAGCGTGACATTCACCGACCAGGACTTTCTTGAATATCAGTCAGTTAATAAGCCACTGTGGGTTGATTACCAGAATGGCGCCATCACCGCACTGCAGCTGCAACACCGCCGTTTTCAGGGCTGGTCTGAGCGCCTGAACGTTCCGGCGGGTTCGCTGAACGACGCGTTTCTTAATGCGATGGCTGAGATTTGCGCTCCGCTGCCGGGTGCCGTTTCGCTGCTCGACAGCCTGAAAGACAAGGCGAAGCTGGGCATCATCACCAACGGTTTTACCGCGTTGCAGCAAATCCGCCTGGAACGCACCGGCTTGCGTGACTATTTTGATTTATTGGTGATCTCCGAAGAAGTCGGTGTCGCCAAGCCCGATCGCCGCATCTTCGATCACGCGCTACAGCTGGCCGGCAACCCGGATCGCGATCGCGTGATGATGGTGGGCGATACGGCAGAATCTGACATTCTGGGCGGCATCAACGCCGGGCTGTCCACCTGCTGGCTGAATGCGCACAATCGCGCGCTGCCTGAAGGTATTAACCCGACCTGGACCGTAACGTCCCTGAACGAACTGGAGCAACGCCTGTGTAAACATTGATTGTCTGCACTTCGCTGTTGAGTACAATAGCCGCATTTTTCGTATTTCATCGCGTGGCCTGAAGCCGCGCAATTACACAGAAGATTTTTATTATGACGTTGTCTCCTTATTTACAAGAGGTGGCGAAGCGCCGTACGTTCGCCATCATCTCGCACCCCGATGCGGGTAAAACCACCATCACCGAAAAGGTCTTGCTGTTCGGACAGGCAATTCAGACCGCCGGTACGGTAAAAGGTCGTGGCTCCAACCAGCATGCGAAATCCGACTGGATGGAGATGGAAAAACAGCGTGGGATCTCTATCACCACTTCCGTGATGCAGTTCCCGTATCGCGAGTGTCTGGTGAACCTGCTGGATACCCCGGGGCACGAAGACTTCTCCGAAGATACCTACCGTACGCTGACGGCGGTGGACTGCTGCCTGATGGTTATCGATGCGGCAAAAGGTGTAGAAGATCGAACCCGCAAACTGATGGAAGTTACCCGTCTGCGCGATACGCCGATCCTGACGTTTATGAACAAACTCGACCGTGACATCCGCGATCCCATGGAATTGCTGGATGAAGTGGAAAACGAGCTGAAGATCGCCTGCGCGCCCATCACCTGGCCGATTGGCTGCGGTAAGTTATTTAAAGGCGTGTACCATCTTTATAAAGATGAAACCTATCTTTATCAGACCGGACAAGGCCATACGATTCAGGAAGTGCGTATCGTTAAAGGGCTGAACAACCCGGATCTCGACAAAGCGGTGGGCGAAGATCTGGCGCAACAACTGCGTGATGAGCTGGAACTGGTACAGGGCGCATCCAACGAGTTCGATAAAGAGCTGTTCCTGAGCGGTGAAATCACTCCGGTCTTCTTCGGTACCGCGCTGGGCAACTTCGGCGTTGACCATATGCTGGACGGTCTGGTTGAGTGGGCGCCCGCGCCAATGCCGCGTCAAACGGATCTGCGTGAAGTGAAAGCGGACGACAGCAAATTTACCGGCTTCGTCTTTAAGATCCAGGCGAACATGGACCCGAAACACCGCGACCGCGTAGCATTTATGCGCGTGGTGTCAGGCAAATACGAAAAAGGGATGAAGCTGCGTCAAGTGCGCACCGGTAAAGATGTGGTTATCTCTGACGCACTGACCTTTATGGCCGGCGACCGTTCTCACGTTGAAGAAGCGTATCCTGGCGACATTATCGGGCTGCACAACCACGGCACCATTCAGATTGGCGATACCTTTACTCAGGGCGAAATGATGAAGTTCACCGGTATCCCGAACTTCGCCCCGGAACTGTTCCGCCGTATCCGTCTGCGCGATCCGCTGAAGCAGAAACAGCTGCTGAAGGGGCTGGTGCAGCTTTCGGAAGAGGGTGCGGTGCAGGTGTTCCGCCCCATCGCCAACAACGATCTGATCGTGGGCGCAGTCGGTGTGTTGCAGTTTGACGTGGTCGTGTCGCGCCTGAAGAGCGAGTACAACGTAGAAGCGGTGTATGAATCCGTTAACGTGGCGACGGCGCGCTGGGTTGAAAGCAGCGACGTGAAGAAATTCGAAGAGTTTAAGCGTAAGAACGAGATGCAGCTGGCGCTCGATGGCGGCGATAACCTGACCTATATCGCGCCGACAATGGTGAACCTGAACCTGACGCAGGAACGCTATCCGGAAGTGACTTTCCACAAAACTCGCGAGCATTAATCCCCCACGGAGCACGGTATTCGCCGTGCTCCGGCACTTTTCCTGTCTTTTTAGCCCCTTGCGGAATGTTCTTAAAACCCGCCCTTTTTCCTCTCTCTGCTCGTTTTTTAACCTGTGAGCCGGGATTTTTATCGATAGTGTTCTATATTTAACAAGGTGATGACATTTCTTGTGGGTAAAAGTACTGCTCATTGCGTTTTTAATAGTCTTTTATCCACAAGTATTCTCACTAAAGGAGATTAATAACTGCCTCAGCCAGATAAGTAGCGGCATTGTATTCGCAACTATCCGACGCTGGATTGGGTGATTTTTCGCCATGGCGGTTAAGCAGCCCGAGTTGCTGCAAGCGGCCCAAATTGTGGGCAAACCAACAGGAACGACATCGATGACTATGACAAAACTGAAGATTTCTAAAACTCTGCTGGCCGTCGTGCTGGGCTCTGTAGTGGCAAGTGGTTCCGCTTTTGCGGCAAACACCACCACCGACAAAGCGCAAAACGCCGCATCCAGCGCGGGGGAAAAAATCGACAGCTCGATGACTAAAGTCGGTGGATTCATGGATGACAGCTCCATCACTGCAAAAGTGAAAGCGGCGCTGGTGGATCATGAAAGCGTTAAAAGCACCGATATTTCCGTCAAAACGGACAACAAAGTCGTCACGCTGAGCGGCTTCGTTGAAAGTCAGGCACAGGCCGAACAGGCTGTCTCTGTGGCCAAAGGTGTGGAAGGTGTGGCTTCGGTAAGCGACAAGCTGCATGTCCGCGACGGGAAAAACCAGTCAATGAAAGGTTATGCGGGCGACACCGCTACAACCAGTGAAATCAAAGCCAAATTGCTGGCCGATGACATTGTACCGTCTCGTAAGGTGAAAGTTGAAACCACCGACGGCGTCGTGCAGTTGTCCGGTACGGTTGATTCTCAGGCCCAAAGTGAACGCGCCGAAAGTATCGCAAAAGCGATTGAGGGCGTTAAAAGCGTCAAAAACGATCTCAAAGTTAAGTAACAATTCCTGAAAACGTCAGCGCCCGCGTGGACGGGCGCGACGAATATGTGCCGGGAAAACATCGCAGATGAGCAACCTGAGCGCTCATCGCAAGCGGTCGACATTAACTATGGTAAAGGAGAGTCTTATGTTTCGTTGGGGCATTATATTTCTGGTTATCGCGTTAATTGCCGCCGCTCTGGGCTTTGGTGGTCTGGCGGGGACGGCAGCAGGTGCAGCGAAAATCGTCTTTATCGTCGGTATCATCCTGTTCCTGGTCAGCCTGTTTATGGGCCGTCGGCGTCCATAGCGTCGTTAGCGCTTAAATTTCGCTTACATTAAAGCCAGTCCTCGTGACTGGCTTTACTATTTCGGCCCGGCAGAAATTGCGTTACTTTGACAGATACAACGCAGCCAAAAGGAAAGCAGGGTGGGGCAATATATTCCAATAACGCTGGGCAATATTGCGCCCCTGGCGTTAAAACCGTTTCGTCCGGGCCGTCTCGCGTTGGTGTGCGAAGGCGGAGGTCAGCGTGGAATTTTCACTGCCGGGGTGCTGGACGAGTTTATGCAGGCGAACTTTAACCCCTTCGATCTCTACTTTGGTACCTCTGCGGGCGCGCAAAACCTCTCGGCTTATGTATGCAACCAGCCCGGCTACGCTCGCAAAGTGATCATGCGCTACACCACCACGCGTGACTTTTTTGACCCGGTGCGCTTTGTGCGCGGTGGTAACCTTATCGATCTCGACTGGCTGGTTGATTCGACATCCCGCCAGATGCCGCTGGCGATGGATTTTGCCGCGCGTTCTTTTGATGCCGGGAAAGCGTTCTATATGTGCGCCTGCCGCCAGGATGATTACACCGCGGAATATTTTGCGCCAACCCACCAGACGTGGCTGGATGTGATCCGCGCCTCCAGCGCGATTCCGGGTTTTTACCGCTCGGGGGTGTCGCTCAATGGCGTGAACTATCTCGATGGCGGCGTCAGCGATGCGATCCCGGTTCAGGAAGCGGCTAAACGCGGAGCGAAAACCATCGTCGTGATCCGCACTGTGCCTTCTCAGATGTACTACACGCCGCAGTGGTTTAAACGTATGGAACGTTGGCTGGGCGACAGCAGCTTACAGCCGCTGGTTAATCTGGTGCAGCACCACGAGAAAAGTTACTCGGCGATTCAGCGGTTTATCGAAACGCCGCCGGGAAAACTACGCATACTTGAAATCTATCCGCCGAAACTTTTGCATAGCATGGCGCTGGGTAGCCGGTTACCGGCGCTGCGCGATGATTATAAAATCGGCCGGCTGTGTGGACGTTATTTCCTGGCGACGGTGGGAAAACTGCTGGCGGAAACCCCGCCGCTGATTCGCCATACTCTGGTGCCTGCTCCCCTCACTGTGCCGCCCGCGGTCGTTGCTGCGCCCGTTCCTGCCACCCGCGTGGTGCCTCCTGCCGCCGTCGCCAATGATGTGCTGGATGCGCCGCTGGTTAGCGCGGTACAAGCCAACGACTTACCCATTAATAAAGAGGATACGGCGTGAGTTTCCGCTTTATCGATACGCACTGTCATTTTGATTTTCCGCCCTTCACGGGCGATGAAGCCGTCAGTATTGCCCGTGCGGCAGACGCTGGCGTCGGGCGCATTATCGTACCCGCCATCGCCGCGCGCTATTTTGATCGCGTTTGCTCTCTGGCGCACGAGCATTCTGCGCTGTATGCCGCGCTGGGTCTGCATCCGATTGTGATTGAAGAACATACGGCACAAAGCCTTGAACAGCTTGAGCAGGTGCTGGTCGCCAGGCCGGAAAAGGTGGTGGCGATTGGCGAGATTGGCCTGGATCTCTATCGCGATAATCCTCAGTTTGAACGCCAGCAGCAGGTGCTGGATGCGCAACTAAAACTGGCGAAACGCTTTGATTTGCCGGTGATCCTCCATTCGCGGCGCACGCATGACAAACTGGCGATGCACCTGAAAAAGCAGGCTTTGCCGCGCACCGGCGTGGTTCACGGCTTTTCCGGTAGCCTGCAACAGGCGCAGCGTTTTATTGAACTGGGGTATTACCTTGGCGTCGGCGGAACGATCACTTATCCGCGCGCCAGTAAAACCCGTGATGTCATGGCGCAGTTGCCGCTATCGGCGTTGTTGCTGGAGACCGATGCGCCGGATATGCCGCTGAACGGCTTTCAGGGGCAGCCTAACCGGCCGGAACAGGCAGCGCGGGTTTTCGCCACGCTGTGTGAACTGCGCTCTGAAGCCCCGGATGTGATCGCCCAAACGTTACTGGACAATACGCAGCAGCTTTTCGCTTTACAGATATAGCGCCGGGCGCAGCACGGTGGTGACGCCGCGCTGTTGCAGCGCTTCCGCCAGCGGTTCGATATCTTCCTCGGTTGCGCTGCGCCAGCTTTTTGCCTCGCCGTAAACGCCGTGCGCGTGGAATGCGTTGAGCCGCACCGGAATACGCCCCAGTTCACAGATAAACGCCGCCAGCGCGTCGATATGCAGCAAATAGTCGCTATGTTGCGGGATCACCAGCAAACGCACTTCGGCCAGCTTGTTCTGTGCCGCCAGCAGGCGCAGGCTATTTTTCACCGGCGCATTATCCCGCCCGGTGAGGAAACGGTGGTGTTCGCTGCCCCAGGCTTTAAGATCGATCATTGCCCCGTCGCAAACCGGCAGCAACTTATGCCAGCCGGTTTCGCTCAGCATTCCGTTACTGTCGACAAGACAGGTCAGATGGCGCAACTGCGGATCGGCACGCAGCGCAGAAAACAGCGCGTGCAGAAATGGCAGTTGTAACGTGGCCTCGCCGCCGCTGACCGTGATGCCTTCAATGAATAACGCGGCTTTGCGGATCTTTGCCACTACCTCTTCCACAGACATCGATTGTGTCATCGGCGTTGCCTGTTGCGGACACATTTGCAGGCAGGTATCGCACTGCTGGCAGGTTATGGCATTCCACACTACTTGACTGCCGTCAAACGCCAGCGCCTGATGCGGACAACCTGGAACGCAGTCGCCGCAATGATTGCAGCGGCCGATCGTCCACGGATTGTGGCAGCTCTTACAGCGCAGATTACAGCCCTGTAAAAACAGCGCCAGGCGGCTGCCCGGCCCGTCGACGCAGGAGAAGGGGATCAGGTTACTGACGAAAGCGCATCTGCTGCTCATAGCTTACCACTCGGGGTTGTCGCTCAAGAATATGCGTATTGCGCGCGGCTTCTTCACCCAGCCAGGTGGTGTTGGTGCGCGAACCTTCGGCGCGGAATTTCTCCAGATCTGACAGGCGCACCATATAACCAGTCACGCGCACCAAATCATTGCCCGCGACGTTGGCGGTAAACTCGCGCATTCCGGCATTAAACGCGCCGCGGCAGAGTTGCACCACGGCCTGCGGGTTGCGTTTGACGGTTTCGTCGAGGGTTAAAATATCGCTGATCCCGGCTTTGTACCAGGCGTGGTGCGGCGCAACAGCCAGCAAATGGGTAATCGGATCGGGTTCATCGCCATAAGGCAGACGCGCGCCTGGCGTGGTACCGATATCGGAACTGATGCCGGATTGCGCATGCAGCAGCGCGCGTTGCTTCCAGCCGTGTTTGACCGGCGTGTTTTCAACAAATGCCGCCAGTTGCTCGCTGATGCGGTAGCCGAGAGCATTGGCCTGCTCATCTTTGCCGTAGCGCCCTGCGATGTTCGCTTTATCGCACAGAATATTGACCGCTTCAGCCAGCCCGTAGATGCCGAACATGGGCGCAAAACGATCGGCGGCGATCAGCCCTTCCTGCACAAGGAAACTATGCTCAAAGAAACCGGATTGTTGATACAGGAAGTCGCAGCGCGCATCGATAATGGCCACTTGTTGCTGGCAATAATGTGGCAGCCGCTGGGTAAAGAATTGCTCCAGAGAACGGCTGCTTTCAGCGATGACTTTCAGGTTCAGCCGTACCAGCGTACTGCCGCCGCCGCCCAGAGGCAGCGAGTTGTAACAACTGACAATGCCATAGCCGCCTTTTGTGAAAATATTATCATGCAGAGGTCCGTTGGCGATATGCGGCTTGTTGCACGCGCAGATGTTACGGGCAACGTCCAGCAGCAGATCATCCGGCGTGATCTGCGGATCATAAATAAACGTCAGATTCGGTGCGACCTGCTTTAATTCAGCATCGGCGCGTAAGATAGCGCGGGTGACTGGTGTGTCATAAGGGCCGATATTGGCGTGGACAAAGGCATCCGGTAAGGTTCTGTCGAGGTAGCGCCAGAAGCGTTTTATTCGAATATCGATTTCTTCTTGTGTTAGAATTCTAACATATGGTTGCAGTAACGCATCCAGTTGCCCGAGGTAAACCGGCAAGCCGGTAACAGAGGGAACATGGTGATAAAGAATGGTCAGCAAAGAGAGCGCATCATCCAGATCCTTTGCCCCTTCCAGCTCCAGCCACGCGGATCCGTTGGCCAGAAATTTGGCGTAATCCGGCAGGACGTAGCGCGGTTTGTAGGGCGCATGCCCTTCAAACATATCGCAAATTGCCCCCTCGTCGAGCGCCTCCCGCGCGGCTTGCGGCAGCGCCGGATAGGGGAGGCTATTTTCCGCCTCCAGCGCGAGAAAATGGTGTTTCTGCTGCGGCGTGAGCGTTGGGCTGGTCACAATCTGCTGGCAGCGTGTCTGTAATCCTGGCGTAACCGGTATCGACATGATCTTCCTCTTTATCCCGTGCGTTCAGGGCAAGGAGTGTAAGACACCGGCGAATAACCCCTTTTGATCCATACGCACTTTAGCGGTAATCACGACCGCTTTTGCGTTTTAAAGTTTGATGAATGTCTCATTATGGTTTTGCAAACGTGAATTAAGTTTTCATTAACTGTGATGGGTGTCGAAGTGTAATCGAGGGTTGATGTTAGAATATTAACAAGCCCGAACAGAAAATCGGCATTACGCCGTCGGAGAGAATATGAGTGATTTAACGGCAAGCAGCCTGCGCGCGTTGCAATTAATGGATCTGACCACCCTGAACGACGATGACACCAACGAGAAAGTCATTGCGCTGTGTCATCAGGCCAAAACCCCGGTGGGGAACACCGCCGCCGTTTGCATCTATCCGCGTTTCATCCCGATTGCGCGTAAGACGCTGAACGCGCAGGGAACACCGGATGTGCGTATTGCGACGGTAACCAACTTCCCCCACGGTAACGATGATATCGACATTGCGCTGGCAGAAACCCGCGCGGCGATTGCCTACGGTGCTGATGAAGTTGACGTGGTATTCCCGTACCGCGCGTTGATCGCCGGTAACGAGCAGGTCGGATTTGATCTGGTCAAAGCCTGTAAAGAGGCGTGTGCCGCAGCCAACGTGCTGTTGAAAGTGATTATCGAAACCGGCGAACTGAAAGAAGAAGCGCTGATCCGTAAGGCGTCAGAAATCGCGATTAAAGCGGGCGCCGACTTTATCAAGACCTCAACCGGCAAAGTACCGGTGAATGCCACGCCGGAAAGCGCGCGCATCATGCTGGAAGTGATCCGCGACATGGGCGTTGAGAAAACCGTGGGCTTTAAACCGGCGGGCGGCGTACGCAGCGCAGAAGACGCGCAGCACTATCTGGCGATTGCCGATGAACTGTTTGGTGCAGACTGGGCCGATGCCCGCCACTATCGTTTTGGCGCATCCAGCTTGCTGGCAAGCCTGTTGAAAGCGCTGGGGCACGGCGACGGTAAGAGCGCAAGCAGCTACTGATGGCTCC
This sequence comes from Kosakonia sacchari, assembly GCA_900109485.1. GTDB lineage: Bacteria > Pseudomonadota > Gammaproteobacteria > Enterobacterales > Enterobacteriaceae > Kosakonia > Kosakonia sacchari_B. The sequence continues at coordinate 320,336 of FOAY01000002.1, forward strand.
ATTTACCCGGCCTGCACCTCTACCCCGCAGGCCGGGTAAGGTATCACCGCCATCCGGCGGTATATGCTGATAACACCATGTTTTGCCGGGTCACTTTGCTTGCCCGGTCGTATCATTCCTCAGGGGGTTACCTTGTTTCTCGCTCAAGAAATTATTCGTAAAAAACGCGATGGTCTCGCACTGAGTGATGAAGAGATCCGTTTCTTTATCAACGGAATTCGCGATAACACCGTTTCTGAAGGTCAGATCGCCGCGCTTGCCATGACCATCTTTTTCCACGACATGACGATGCCAGAACGCGTGTCGTTGACCATGGCAATGCGCGATTCTGGTTCGGTTCTGGACTGGAAACACCTTAATCTCAACGGCCCAATTGTTGATAAACACTCTACTGGCGGCGTCGGAGACGTGACCTCATTGATGCTTGGCCCGATGGTTGCCGCCTGTGGTGGCTATATTCCGATGATTTCCGGGCGCGGGCTGGGGCATACCGGCGGCACGCTCGATAAACTGGAAGCCATTCCCGGCTTCGACATTTTCCCGGACGATAGCCGCTTCCGCGACATTATTAAGGATGTTGGCGTGGCGATTATCGGCCAGACCAACTCGCTGGCACCGGCCGATAAACGTTTTTATGCCACCCGCGATATTACCGCGACGGTGGACTCTATTCCGCTGATCACCGCGTCCATCCTGGCGAAAAAACTGGCTGAAGGCCTTGATGCGCTGGTGATGGACGTGAAAGTCGGCAGCGGCGCGTTTATGCCGACGTATGCGCTCTCCGAACAACTGGCGGAGGCGATTGTGGGCGTGGCAAATGGCGCAGGCGTGCGCACGACCGCACTGCTGACCGATATGAATCAGGTGCTGGCTTCCAGCGCGGGCAATGCGGTGGAAGTGCGTGAAGCGGTGCAATTCCTCACTGGCGAATACCGTAACCCGCGCCTGTTTGATGTCACGATGGCGCTGTGCGTGGAGATGCTGATTTCCGGCAAACTGGCGAAAGATGATGCGGAAGCCCGGGCGAAACTGCAAGCGGTGCTGGATAACGGAAAAGCGGCAGAGATCTTTGGCCGCATGGTTGCGGCGCAGAAAGGGCCGACGGATTTCGTCGAGAACTACGCTAACTACCTGCCCACCGCCACGCTGAGCAAAGCCGTTTACGCCGACGACGAAGGCTTTATTACCGCAATGGATACCCGCGCGCTGGGCATGGCGGTGGTGTCGATGGGCGGCGGCCGTCGCCAGGCGACAGACAGTATCGATTACAGCGTTGGCTTTACCGATATGGTGCGTCTGGGCGAGCGCGTGGATGGGCAGCGCCCGTTGGCAGTCATCCACGCGAAGGATGAAGCCAGCTGGCAGGACGCGGCGCAGGCGGTGAAGGCCGCCCTCGTTGTGGACGACATCGCCGCAAAAGAGACACCAACGGTCTATCGCCGCATTACTGAATAACGATATACTGATCTGATCGCTTTTTTACAAAGCACAAGGTACGGAGAACATATGAAACGTGCATTTATTATGGTGCTGGACTCTTTCGGCATCGGCGCGACTGAAGACGCGGAGCGCTTCGGCGACGCGGGTTCCGACACGCTCGGCCACATCGCTGAAGCCTGTGCGAAAGGTGAAGCCGATACCGGGCGTAAAGGGCCGTTGCATCTCCCAAATCTGACCCGTCTGGGGCTGGCGAAAGCCCATGAAGGCGCGACCGGTTTTATCCCGGCCGGGATGGACGGTAACGCAGAAATCACTGGCGCTTACGCGTGGGCGCATGAGCTCTCTTCCGGTAAAGATACGCCGTCAGGCCACTGGGAAATCGCCGGTGTGCCGGTGCTGTTCGATTGGGGCTATTTTAGCGATACCGAAAACAGCTTCCCGCAGGCGCTGCTGGATAAGCTGGTAGAACGTGCAAATCTGCCGGGTTATCTCGGCAACTGCCACTCTTCCGGGACGGTGATCCTCGATCAACTGGGCGAAGAGCATATGAAAACCGGTAAGCCGATTTTCTACACCTCTGCGGACTCTGTCTTCCAGATCGCCTGTCATGAAGAGACGTTTGGTCTCGATAAGCTGTATGAACTGTGCGAAATCGCTCGCGAAGAGCTGACCGAAGGGGGTTACAACATTGGTCGCGTGATTGCGCGCCCGTTTGTCGGTGATAAAGCGGGTCACTTCCAGCGCACCGGTAACCGCCACGATCTGGCCGTTGAGCCGCCGTCAGCAACCGTGCTGCAAAAACTGGTGGAAGAGAAAGACGGCCAGGTGGTTTCGGTGGGCAAAATCGCCGATATCTATGCCAACTGCGGCATCACCAAAAAAGTGAAAGCCACCGGGCTGGATGCGCTGTTTGACGCCACCGTGAAAGAGATGAAAGAAGCGGGCGATAAGACAATTGTCTTTACCAACTTCGTTGATTTTGACTCATCATGGGGCCATCGTCGCGATGTCGCCGGTTATGCGGGCGGGCTGGAGCTGTTTGACCGCCGTCTGCCGGAGCTGATGGCGCTGGTGGGCGAGGACGATATCCTGATCCTTACCGCCGATCATGGCTGCGATCCGACCTGGAAAGGCACCGATCATACCCGTGAGCACATTCCGGTGCTGGTTTACGGCCCGAAAGTGAAACCCGGTTCGCTTGGCCACCGTGAAACGTTCGCGGACATTGGTCAGACGCTGGCGAAATACTTTGGCGTTTCTGATATGGACTATGGCAAAGCCATGTTCTGATGATTTTGGGCGGGAGCTTCCCGCCCTTTCTGTTCTAACGACATAAAGGAATTAACGATGGCTACCCCACATATTAATGCAGAAATGGGCGATTTCGCGGATGTTGTGCTGATGCCGGGCGATCCGCTGCGTGCGAAGCACATTGCCGAAACATTCCTCGAAAATTACCGCGAAGTGAACAACGTGCGCGGCATGCTGGGTTATACCGGTACTTACAAAGGCCGCAAAATCTCGGTAATGGGCCACGGTATGGGCATTCCGTCCTGCTCCATCTATACCAAAGAGCTGATCACCGATTTCGGCGTGAAGAAAATCATTCGTGTCGGTTCCTGCGGTGCGGTGCGTATGGATGTGAAACTGCGTGATATCGTGATTGGTATGGGTGCCTGCACCGATTCCAAAGTAAACCGCATGCGTTTTAAAGATCACGACTTTGCGGCAATTGCTGATTTCGACATGGTGCGTAACGCCGTTGATGCGGCGAAAACGCTGGGCGTTGACGCGCGCGTGGGGAACCTGTTCTCTGCCGATCTGTTCTACTCTCCGGACGGCGAAATGTTCGATGTGATGGAGAAATACGGTATTCTCGGCGTGGAAATGGAAGCGGCGGGTATTTATGGCGTGGCGGCAGAATTCGGTGCGAAAGCGCTGACTATCTGCACCGTTTCCGACCATATCCGCACCCACGAGCAGACCACCTCTGCTGAGCGTCAGACGACGTTTAATGACATGATCAAAATTGCGCTGGAATCTGTCCTGCTGGGCGATAAAGCGTAACTTTTTGTTGTGCCGGGTCGAGGCGATGCCTTACCCGGCCTGCATTCCTCTGGCCTGATAAACGCAGCGCCATCAGGCATGTGAAGTTAACGTACCGCTTTGACAATCCACGCTGACAACTCGCGCAGTTCCTGTTCCTGATCCGGAAAATCCACCAATAACGCATCGCACTCCTGCGCCAGCATATCCGCCCGGTACAGACAGCCCTGCAAACGCGCCGCCAGCGCTTCGAGCGGCGCAGGGTTCAGGCTGTCGGTAAACACCTGCGTGCGGGTGATATGGCCTTTCTCAACGTCGAAGTGCAGCTCCACGCCGCCCCAGGTAAAGCGCTCATCCAGTAAATGGCTGAAAGCGGGCGCCTGACCAAAGTTCCACTCCCAACTGCTCTGGCGGGCAAAGGTTTCGGCAAAATTGGGCAGATCCGGCGTTTTTTCCGGCGAGATAATTTCGGCTGTAACGCGTTCGCCGTAGTGGCTGAAGAAGGCCTCCGTTATCGCCTGGCAAATCTGCTCGTGGGTGATGCCCGGCAGTAATTCCACCAGGTTGGCGACGCGTCCGCGCACGGAGGTAATGCCTTTCGCTTGCAGTTTTTTCTTGTCCGGATTGAGGTAGTTAGCCAGACGGCTGAGATCGGCATTTAGCAGCAGCGTGCCGTGGTGGAAGCCGCGATCGCGGGTTTCACGGTAGGCAGAGCCAGACACTTTGCGGTCGCCGTCTACAGTCTTCACCACCAGATCGTTACGCCCGGAGGCTTCTGCCGTTACGCCAAGCGCATTCAGCGCCGCGAGCACAATACCCGTAGAGATGGTTTTGTCGTATTCGGGTTTGCCAGCCATAAAGGTAAAGCAGGTGTTGCCGAGATCGTGGAAAACCGCGCCGCCGCCGCTGCTACGCCGGGCCAGACGCACGTTGTCTTCTTCCATGCGCCGCGTATTGCACTCTTTCCACGGGTTCTGCGCCCGACCGATAACCACCGTATCGGCGTTGCGCCATAAAAACAGCACGCGCTGGGTTGCCGGCATCTGGCGGAAAATACACTCCTCCACCGCCAGGTTGAACCACGGATCGTAAGATTCAGAGATAAGCAGACGAAGCGTTGACATAGCCGATTTCCTTTCTTTGACTTTTCAATAGATTACCGTTAGCGGTAGCCGCTACTCTTTCTTTTCGTGCTCTTCTTCTTCCGGCACGGATTTGTTAGCCGTCAGCAGGAACGGCGACTGTTGCCAGCGCGTGCGTTTGCCCTGCAAAAGGGTGCGCGTCAGCACGACGCCAATGGCCAGCGACAGCAACAGCATCAGGCGCAGAATATTGGTGGTGTTATCAACCTGCTTCGCTTCCGTCGCCAGCGTGTGGGTATCCAGCGTCAGGCGCAGATAACCCAGCGGGCCGCTTTTTCCCTGAATGGGTTCGACAATTTGTTGATTGAAATAGCCACCGGCTTTCTTGCCATCGAGCGCCAGCCGGTCGCGAACGTCAATGCTTTCGCCCGAGCGTGCAATGAGATCGCCCTGTGCGTCATACACGCCAGCATCGAGGATCCGGCTCCCTTCCGTAAGCTGGCGTAACACGACATCAATACGTTTTTCATCCGGCGTTTCGGTACGCATCAGCGGCGTAAGGTTGAGCGTCACCTGGCGCGCCAGAGTTCTGGCCAACTCTTCAAACTGTGGATTGCGCTGGCGTTGATGGTTCTGGCTGAACCAGGATGCGCCCTGCATCAGCGCGACCAGCAATGCCAGACAGATGAGGACTGTTACGGCGCGATGCAGCCGAAATTTAAGTTTTGCGCGAGCCATATTCCACCTGTTGAAAATTTGAGGCTTAATGTTGCCAGAAGCGCTGGTTACAAGGTAGCCTCATGCGTTATTTTCCCCTCCGATGCTTTCTGGCGCGAATGTTTTTACAGGAGCTTTAATGCTTAACAGTTTGACCTGGTGCGATCTGCCCGACGATGTTTCTCAGTGGCCAGGGTTGCCGCTCTCTTTAAGTGGTGATGAGGTCATGCCTCTGGACTATCACGCCGGTCGAAGCGGCTGGCTCCTGTATGGGCGCAATCTTGATAAAACACGCCTGACGGCCTACCAGCGCAAACTGGGCGCGGCAATGGTGATTGTGGCAGCCTGGTGTGTCGATGATTATCAGGTGATTCGCCTGGCGGGGTCATTAACGCCACGCGCTTCGCGTCTGGCGCATGACGAAGGCATGGATGTTGCGCCGCTGGGTAAAATCCCGCATTTGCGCTCGCCAGGGCTGCTGGTGATGGATATGGATTCCACCGCGATTCAGATCGAGTGCATTGACGAGATTGCGAAGCTTGCCGGTACGGGCGAGATGGTGGCGGAAGTGACCGAACGCGCGATGCGCGGCGAGCTTGATTTCACCGCCAGCTTGCGCAGCCGCGTGGCAACGCTGAAAGGGGCGGATGCCAATATCCTGATGCAGGTTCGTGAGTCGCTACCGCTGATGCCGGGTCTGGTGCAACTGGTGTTGAAGCTGGAGACGCTGGGCTGGAAGGTGGCGATTGCCTCCGGCGGCTTTACCTTCTTTGCAGATTACCTGCGCGACAAGCTGCACCTTACGGCGGCAGTGGCGAATGAACTGGAGATCATGGACGGCAAATTCACCGGTCAGGTGCTGGGTGATATCGTCGATGCCCAGTACAAAGCCAACACATTGAAAGCGCTGGCTGAGAAGTACGAGATTCCGGCCGCGCAAACCGTCGCCATTGGCGATGGTGCGAATGACCTGCCAATGATCAAAGCCGCCGGGTTGGGGATCGCCTTCCACGCGAAACCCAAAGTGAATGAGAAAGCGGAAGTCTCCATTCGTCACGCCGACTTGATGGGCGTATTTTGTATTCTTTCCGGCAGTATCAATAAGAAGTAGAGGTGATTGTGGCGAAAGCTCCCAAACGTGCGTTTGTCTGTAATGAATGCGGCGCGGATTATCCGCGCTGGCAGGGGCAGTGCAGCGCCTGCCATGCATGGAACACCATTACTGAAATCCGTGTGGCCGCTTCGCCCACCGTGGCGCGTAATGAGCGCCTCTCTGGCTATGCCGGGAGCGCGGGCGTCTCGAAAGTGCAGAAACTTTCGGAAATCAGTCTGGAAGAGCTGCCGCGTTTTTCGACCGGTTTTAAAGAGTTTGACCGCGTGCTCGGCGGCGGCGTTGTGCCGGGAAGCGCCATTCTGATTGGCGGCAACCCGGGCGCAGGGAAGTCAACGTTGCTGTTGCAGACGCTGTGTAAGCTCGCGGAACAGATGAAAACCCTGTATGTCACCGGCGAAGAGTCGTTGCAACAGGTTGCGATGCGCGCCCATCGCCTGGGGCTGCCGACGGCCAACCTGAATATGCTTTCAGAAACCAGCATCGAGCAAATCTGCATGATTGCTGATGAAGAGCAACCCAGGCTGATGGTGATCGACTCAATCCAGGTGATGCATATGGCGGACATTCAGTCGTCGCCCGGCAGCGTCGCCCAGGTGCGCGAGACGGCGGCCTATCTGACGCGGTTCGCGAAAACCCGCGGCGTGGCAATTGTTATGGTCGGCCATGTCACGAAAGATGGTTCGCTGGCGGGGCCAAAAGTGCTGGAGCACTGTATCGACTGCTCGGTGCTGCTCGACGGCGACGGCGATTCCCGTTTTCGCACCTTGCGTAGCCACAAAAACCGCTTTGGCGCAGTGAATGAGCTCGGCGTGTTTGCGATGACCGAACAGGGGTTGCGTGAAGTCAGCAACCCTTCGGCCATTTTTCTTAGCCGCGGGGATGAAGTGACCTCCGGTAGCTCGGTGATGGTGGTATGGGAAGGGACGCGCCCGCTCCTGGTTGAGATCCAGGCGCTGGTGGATCATTCGATGATGTCGAACCCGCGCCGCGTGGCGGTTGGCCTGGAGCAGAACCGCCTGGCGATTCTGCTGGCGGTGTTGCATCGCCACGGCGGCTTGCAGATGGCGGATCAGGATGTGTTTGTGAACGTTGTCGGCGGGGTGAAAGTGACCGAAACCAGTGCCGATCTGGCGCTGCTGCTGGCGATGGTTTCCAGCCTTCGCGACAGACCGCTGCCGCAGGATCTGGTGGTATTTGGCGAAGTGGGGCTGGCCGGTGAGATCCGTCCGGTGCCGAGCGGCCAGGAGCGTATTTCCGAGGCGGCCAAACATGGTTTCCGCCGCGCAATTGTTCCGGCGGCAAACGTGCCGAAAAAAGTGCCGGAAGGAATGCAGATTTTCGGCGTGAAGAAGCTCTCGGATGCGCTAAACGTCTTTGACGACTTATAATTGGCTAAAGATTTTTGCAGGAGGCAACAATGTCGTCATTTGATTATTTAAAAACCGCGATTCGCCAGAAGGGCTGCACATTACAACAAGTGGCCGATGCCAGCGGTATGACCAAAGGCTATTTAAGCCAGTTGCTCAATGCCAAGATTAAAAGCCCCAGCGCGCAAAAGCTGGAGGCGTTGCACCGTTTCCTCGACCTTGAATTCCCCCGCCGGCAGAAAAATATTGGCGTGGTATTCGGGAAGTTTTATCCGCTGCATACCGGGCATATCTATTTGATCCAGCGTGCCTGTAGCCAGGTTGACGAATTGCACATTATCCTCGGCTACGACGAAACGCGCGATCGCGAGCTGTTTGAAGACAGCGCGATGTCGCAGCAGCCGACGGTCAGTGATCGGCTGCGTTGGCTGCTGCAAACCTTTAAGTATCAGAAAAATATTCGTATTCATGCTTTTAATGAAGAGGGCATGGAGCCGTATCCGCACGGTTGGGATGTCTGGAGTAAAGGCATCAAAGCGTTTATGACGGAGAAAGGCATTACGCCAAACTGGATCTACACCTCGGAAGAGTCTGATGCGCCGCAGTATTTGCAACATTTGGGTATTGAGGCCGTGCTGGTGGATCCGCAGCGTACGTTTATGAATATCAGCGGCTCGCAGATCCGCGAAAATCCATTCCGCTACTGGGATTATATTCCGACGGAAGTAAAACCTTTCTTTGTCCGCACGGTGGCTATTCTGGGCGGTGAATCCAGCGGTAAATCGACGCTGGTGAATAAACTTGCCAATATTTTTAACACCACCAGCGCGTGGGAATATGGCCGGGACTACGTATTTTCTCATCTCGGCGGCGATGAGATGGCGCTGCAATATTCTGATTACGATAAAATTGCCTTAGGCCATGCGCAATATATCGATTTCGCGGTGAAATATGCGAATAAAGTGGTTTTTATCGATACGGATTTTGTCACCACGCAGGCGTTTTGCAAAAAATATGAGGGGCGTGAACATCCCTTCGTACAGGCATTAATTGATGAATATCGCTTCGATTTAGTGATCCTGCTGGAAAATAATACGCCGTGGGTGAATGATGGCTTAAGAAGTCTGGGCAGTTCGGTTGACCGGAAAGAGTTTCAGGATCTGTTGGTTTCCATGTTACAGGAGAACCATATTGATTTTGTCCGTGTTGAATCGGCTGACTATGATTCGCGGTTTCTGCAGTGTGTCGAATTGGTTAAGAAACTGATGGGTGCATAAGCGCGGTTACTGGCCGGGTATTTTCACTTTACCCGGCAAGCGGATAACTGGTCGGCTGGTTGCACAAACTTTCCCAGTGATAGTAAACCTGATTCAGCGTCGCGACAGAAGGCTGGTTCACTTTCTTCAGCATATTGTATTTGTGGGTGCTGAACGTTTTTACATCCATTTCGCCGTTGCTGAATATATCGGTCTGCGCTTCTCTGTTAATAATATGTTTAAGCAGCACCCTTTCTTTTCGGGTTAGCGCTAATTTCCCCTCGAGTCTCTTTTTATTTCGCCAGGACTTCTGTTGTAGGGTCCGTTGGAAGACGTCGATTGGCAGGCTTTTACTTATTTTGAAAAAAGGATACAGCAGAAATTTTTCAAAGGAATTATCGCTTTCCGTAATTTCCTTCAGCGTCGTCAAGGTGGTGATAACAAGCAGGTGATTATCAAAATCTATAATCACATCATCCGCATTCAGTTTTATCGCGTGCTGCTGAATAAGCGTGCGCAGACCGCATTTTAAATATGCATTTTCCGTAATGATCTGCATTGAATATAACCACGTATTGATTCGGCTTAAGGGGTAATCAATGTTATCCGGTGGCTTTTTCGTTAAGCAATAGTGTGGTTTTTTTATTAATCATCAAAATATAAAGCTATTTATTTATATCTTTTTGTATTTTTATTCTGTGATGATGTTTTTTTCTGTGTTTTTGTTTTGATTCGCCGTGAGCAGTGAATGCGCGGATGCCTGGGTTTGATGCGAATATTATGCAAAAACGAAAACACTTTATTTGCTCAGCGTTGCAGATGAATTCTCTGCGCGTTTCGCAGGAAGCCTGGTGGGGAAGGGGAAAAAGCGGATGGAAAATCCATCCGCTTAAACGGTGCTTATTTAGCGATACGTTTGTATTTAATACGTTTTGGCTCCAGCGCTTCAGCGCCAAGCGTACGTTTTTTATACTCTTCGTATTCGGTGAAGTTACCTTCGAAGAACTCGACTTTACCTTCATCCTGGTAATCCAGAATATGGGTGGCGATACGGTCAAGGAACCAGCGGTCGTGCGAGATAACCATCGCACAGCCCGGGAATTCGAGCAGGGCGTTTTCCAGCGCGCGCAGCGTTTCGATATCCAGGTCGTTGGTTGGTTCATCGAGCAGCAATACGTTGCCGCCTACCTGCAGCAGCTTCGCCAGATGCAGACGACCGCGCTCACCGCCGGAGAGTTCGCCAACGCGTTTGCCCTGATCGGTGCCTTTAAAGTTAAAGCGACCCACATAAGCACGGCTTGGCATTTCGGTATTGCCGATACGCATGATATCCAGCCCGCCGGAAACCTCTTCCCACACGGTTTTGCTGTTATCCATCGCGTCACGGAACTGGTCAACCGAGGCCAGTTTCACGGTATCACCCAGGGTGATGGAGCCGCTATCCGGCTGCTCCTGACCGGACATCATACGGAACAGCGTCGATTTACCCGCGCCGTTTGGACCGATGATGCCGACAATGGCGCCTTTCGGTACGGAGAAGGACAGATTGTCAATCAACTGGCGATCGCCGTAGGATTTGCTGAGGTTGCTGACCTCAACCACTTTGTCACCCAGGCGTGCTCCAGGCGGAATAAACAGTTCGTTGGTTTCGTTACGTTTCTGGTATTCCGTGTTGTTAAGTTCTTCAAAGCGCGCCAGACGGGCTTTGCCCTTCGACTGACGACCTTTCGCACCCTGACGAACCCACTCCAGCTCTTTCTCAATGGATTTACGGCGAGCCGCTTCCTGAGAGGCTTCCTGCGCCAGACGCTGATCTTTTTGTTCCAGCCAGGAGGAGTAGTTGCCTTCCCACGGAATACCTTCGCCGCGGTCGAGCTCAAGGATCCAGCCAGCGACGTTATCAAGGAAGTAACGGTCGTGGGTGATCGCCACCACGGTGCCTTCGAAGTCGTGCAGGAAGCGTTCCAGCCACGCAACGGATTCAGCATCAAGGTGGTTAGTCGGTTCGTCGAGCAGCAGCATGTCCGGCTTTTCGAGCAGCAGGCGACACAGCGCGACGCGGCGGCGTTCGCCACCGGAAAGATTAGCGACTTTGGCATCCCAGTCCGGCAGGCGCAGGGCATCCGCCGCGCGCTCCAGTTGCACGTTCAGGTTGTGACCGTCGTGCGCCTGGATAATCTCTTCAAACTTACCTTGCTGCGCGGCCAGCTTGTCGAAGTCTGCATCCGGTTCCGCGTACTTCGCGTACACTTCATCCAGACCTTTCAGCGCGTTAACCACTTCGGAAACGGCTTCTTCAACCGATTCACGGACAGTATGTTCCGGGTTCAGTTGTGGTTCCTGCGGCAGATAACCAATTTTGATGCCAGGCTGCGGGCGGGCTTCACCTTCGATATCTGTATCGATGCCGGCCATGATGCGCAGCAGGGTAGACTTACCGGCACCGTTAAGACCCAGCACGCCGATTTTTGCGCCCGGGAAGAAGCTTAGCGAGATATTTTTCAGAATATGACGTTTCGGCGGGACAACTTTGCCGACACGATGCATGGTATATACGAATTGAGCCACGTTGGACTTCGCCTCTTTGTCATGAGAGTAGTATTCAACAGCGGAGTGTAGCGGTTTTCGACGCTTAATCCCAGCCAACAGCACCCACACTGTTAAATCGCCACAAAAAGGTAAAAAAGTGTGCAGAACATGGCGCGTAGCGGCATGCCCGGTTAGCATTAACTCATTACGCGGCATGATGCTGCCAATAACGTGACAGAAAGAGGAAAGAGCTGTGCAGAGAGCTAAACATGCCGCCTGGCGATTTGCGGCGGCCTGCGTTTGTTTGCTGTCCCTCAGCAATATGGCGCGCGCAGATTCACTGGATGAACAACGTAACCGTTATGCGCAGATCAAAAGCGCATGGGATAACAAGCAAATGGATGTCGTGCAGCAACTGCTGCCCACGCTGACTCATTATCCGCTGTATCCCTATTTGCAATATCGCCAGATTACCGACGATCTGATGAATCAACCGGCCATCGCGGTGACCAACTTTGTGCAGCAGAACCCGACGCTGCCGCCAGCACGCACACTGAAATCCCGTTTTGTTAACGAACTGGCGCGGCGTGAAGACTGGCGCGGGCTGCTGGCTTTCAGCCCGGAAAAACCCGCCACTACCGAAGCGCAATGTAACTACTATTTCGCCAAGTGGAGCACCGGGCAGGCAGATGAGGCGTGGGCGGGAGCAAAAGAGCTCTGGTTGAGCGGTAAAAGCCAACCGAATGCCTGTGACCGGTTGTTTGGTGCCTGGCGCGCTTCCGGAAAGCAGGATCCGCTGGCATTTCTTGAACGTATCCGGCTGGCGATGAAAGCCGGTAATACGCAACTGGTAACGCTGCTGGCCGGGCAGATGCCCGCTGATTATCAAACTATCTCGCAGGCCATCATTAACCTTGCCAACAATCCCAACAGCGTTATGACGTTTGCTACCACCACCGGCGCGACCGACTTTACCCGGCAAATGGCGGCGGAAGCGTTTGAAAGCGTTGCCCGGCAGGATGTGGAAAATGCCCGTTTGCTGATCCCTTCGCTGGCGCAGGCGCAGCAACTGACGGAGGATCAAATCCAGACGCTGCGTGATATTGTCGCCTGGCGTTTGATGGGGAATGACGTCACCAGCGAACAGGCGCGCTGGCGTGATGATGCGGTGATGCGTTCGCAATCCACATCACTTCTGGAGCGGCGGGTGCGGATGGCGATCGGAGCAGGCGATCGTCGCGGTCTGAATACCTGGCTTTCCCGTTTGCCGATGGAGGCGAAAGAGAAAGATGAGTGGCGTTACTGGCAGGCTGATTTGTTGCTGGAGCGCGGCCGCGATGAAGAGGCCAAATCGATCCTGCATGCGCTGATGCAGCAACGCGGCTTTTACCCGATGGCGGCAGCGCAGCGTTTAGGGGAAGATTACCAACTTCAGATCGATAAAGTGCCTGGTAACCCCGATCCGGCGTTGGTTCAGGGTGCTGAAATGGCTCGCGTACGCGAATTGATGTACTGGGGGCTGGATAATACCGCCCGCAGCGAATGGGCTAATCTGGTCACCAGCCGCCCGCAGCAAGAGCAGGCGCAGCTGGCGCGCTATGCATTCAACCAGCACTGGTGGGATCTCAGCGTGCAGGCCACCATTGCCGGTAAATTATGGGATCATCTGGAAGAGCGATTCCCGCTGGCCTACAGCGATTTGTATGCGCGTTACACCAACGGTAAAGCCATTAGCCAGAGCTATGCGATGGCGATTTCCCGTCAGGAGAGCGCATGGAATCCAACGGCGCGTTCACCGGTCGGCGCGAGCGGGTTAATGCAGATTATGCCCGGCACCGCCACCCATACAGTGAAGATGTTTAACATTGCCGGTTATCGCAATGCCAGCCAGCTTTTCGATCCGGAAACCAACATCAACATTGGCACCAGCTACCTGCAATATGTTTATCAGCAGTTCGGCAACAACCGGATTTTCTCGTCGGCGGCGTATAACGCCGGGCCGGGCAGGGTACGTAGCTGGTTGAACAACAGCGCCGGAAAACTGGATGCCGTGGCGTTTGTGGAGAGTATTCCGTTCTCGGAAACCCGCAGCTACGTGAAAAACGTCCTCGCTTACGATGCCTACTACCGTTATTTCCTCGATGGTGGCAAACCGGTCATCTTTAATGACGACGAGTGGCAGCGCCGTTACTGATTTCTAAGGTTTATGCTATGCTGTGTACTCTTTAACGAGTACACTCTTTTCGGAAGCCTGTCTAAAGGGCTTCCGAAACCAACGAATGGCGGACAACTATGACTCAGCAATCTCCTTATTCAGCAGCAATGGCCGAACAGCGCGACCAGGAGTGGCGACGCTTTGTCGAGTTGGTCAGGCAGTCATATGAAAAGGATCTGCATCTTCCGCTGCTTAATTTGATGCTTACGCCGGATGAGCGCGAGTCGTTGGGTACGCGGGTGCGAATTATCGAAGAGTTGTTGCGCGGCGAGATGAGCCAGCGCGAGCTGAAAAACGAACTGGGCGCGGGCATTGCGACCATTACCCGCGGCTCAAACAGCCTGAAAGCGGCGCCTGCCGATTTGCGCCTGTGGCTGGAGCAGACGCTGCTGAACGATCAGCGGTAAACCGCGTTATGAAACGGGCTTAGCGCCAGAATTACCGCCTGGTGGTAAACGCTCTCGCGGGTGAGTTTACCGGCAGTGAAAACACCAATCGCCCCCTCTTTACGGCCAATCTCATCAATGCCGGTGTAGTGTGACATCACCGGTCCGAGCGCTTCACCGGCGCGCACTCTCTGCAAAATGATCTCTGGCAGCGGCAGCGTGGCTGAGCGCGCTTCGCCCTGCATTTCTGGGGTTTCGATGACGACCCAGCTAAACGTACTACCTTCATCAATCCCTGCTTCAATGGCAACCCAGAAATCGGCGTCAGGCCGCAGCTTGCGGGCATTGCTCACGCGATTACGTGCGCCAGCCCGCGTTTCCTGACTGCCAAACGGCTGTTCAGGCACGCCGCTATCGACGGAGACAGATTCTATATGGCAGGATCCTTCGCCGAAGATCTCGTTAAAGGCGTGCAGAATAGCCCGAATTTTCGCGGGATTTGTGGTAGCTGAGACAACATGGTGCATAATCTATAATTGGCTTGTCCGAAACGAGACGCGTTCTTTATCCCGGACAGAGGCCTTCCTCAGATAATAAATTCATCGCAGTATAATGGATAAAAAAGCATGTTACAGGTATACCTTGTTCGCCACGGTGAAACGCAGTGGAACGCCGAGCGTCGTATTCAAGGCCAGTCAGACAGTCCGTTAACCGACAAAGGGGAAACGCAGGCGTGGCAGGTGGCTGAACGCGCGAAAGCGCTGGGCATCACCCATATTATTGCCAGCGATCTGGGGCGTACCCGTCGCACGGCGGAGATCATCGCTGATGCCTGCGGTTGCGAAATTACGCTTGAGCCGCGTCTGCGCGAGCTGGATATGGGCGTGCTCGAACGCCGCCATATCGATTCCCTGACGGAAGAAGAAGAGAGCTGGCGTCGCCAGTTAGTGAATGGCACGGCAGATGGCCGTATTCCTGACGGTGAGTCGATGCAGGAGCTGAGCGATCGTATGCACGCCGCGCTGGCGACTTGTCTGGAGCTACCGGAAGGAAGCCGCCCAATGCTGGTCAGTCACGGTATGGCGCTGGGCTGCCTGGTGAGTACCATTCTCGGGCTTCCGGCTTATGCAGAACGTCGTTTGCGTCTGCGCAACTGCTCCATCTCCCGCATCGATTACCAGCACAGCCCGTGGCTGGCATCCGGCTGGGTGGTGGAAACCGCAGGCGATGTTTCGCATCTCGACGCCCCGGCGCTGGATGAATTACAGCGTTAACGGCGGATAGGCACCAGATATTCGCAGCGAATGTGTAACGGCGGCTCACGGTCGCGTGAGTCGTCATGCTGCGGGTAGAAATGCTCAATATCCTGACCTTTGCGGCGCGTAAGGTTGAGCATTGGCATGCACGTACCATAAACGGTCAGAATAAAGTTCTGTAATTCGCCCGGAGAGCCTTCAAAAGAGAAGGCCACGTAATCGCCGCCCTCCAGTAATACCGGCTGTGCATTGCTCAAATAACCATTCGCCATTTCCGGCGTCAGCGCCGTGGTGTAAAACACCTCCTGCTCATCATCTTTCTCGAGGCTCGGGCGTGGTTCGTGCAGCCCGTACAACTCCTGAGGAAGCGTCGGCGCATTGCTTAAAAATTCACGCCAGAACTGGATGCGCATTTGGTTTCGGAAATCGGAGATCTCCTCCAGCGAGCAGGTGTAGCTCTGCGTTGTGCCGATCAGGTGCATCTGCGGCAGCGTTACAAACTCATGTTTAGGCAGGGTAAACTCGCCAAGACGCAGCGGCGGGCGGATGCCAAAGGCGCTCCAGTCCGGCGAACGGCGATAGAGTGCTGGCGTGACGGTAAACTGTTTTTTAAAAGCCCGGGTGAACGTTTGCTGTGAATCGAAACGATACTGTAGCGCAATATCAAGAATAGGACGGGCGGTAAGCCGTAATGCGACTGCGGATTTTGACAGGCGACGAGCGCGGATGTAAGCGCCAATGGCGTGGCCGGTGACGTCTTTGAACATCCGTTGCAAATGCCACTTGGAATAGCCCGCTTTTGCCGCCACATTATCTAATGAGAGTGGCTGATCCAGATGGCCTTCCAGCCAGGCGAGTAGGTCGCGAATGATCCCAGCCTGATCCATACAATATCCTCTTCCTTAATACAGCGATGAACACCTGATACCAGGGGACGGATAATAGCGGGTTTTTAGGGCTTTAGCATTCGGTGTTTTTTTTGTGCACAAATTCGCATTGTGACTGATTTTCATCATGAATTTTGTAAATCGGTGATCTGCAAACAGTTTCTCATTAGAAAACTGAATAGTTGCTAAACGTAATATTCAAAAATGGTAACAATATGAAATACACGAAGTTATGCATTCCTGCGTTGATGTTGGTGGTGTGGGGTTCAGCCCACGCGGAACAGATTGGTTCTGTGGATACGGTCTTTAAAATGTTTGGCCCGGATCACAAAATTGTCGTTGAGGCATTTGACGACCCGGACGTTAAAAACGTGACCTGTTATATCAGCCGGGCGAAAACCGGCGGTATCAAAGGCGGGCTGGGGCTGGCGGAGGACACTTCGGATGCTGCCATTTCTTGCCAGCAGGTTGGGCCGGTTGAACTGAGCGATAAAATTAAAAACGGCAAGGCGCAGGGCGATGTGGTCTTCCAGAAACGGACTTCGCTGGTATTTAAAAAATTGCAGGTAGTGCGTTTCTATGACGCAAAACGTAACACTTTGGCATATTTAGCCTACTCCGACAAAGTAGTCGAAGGTTCGCCGAAGAATGCTTTAAGTGCAGTTCCTATCATTCCGTGGAGCAAATAGCGGAAATAAAAAAGCGGCGCCTGAGCGCCGCTTTTTTTTATCAATCTTCGCTTATTCCTGCAGATCGCCGCAGAAACGGTAACCTTCACCGTGAATGGTGGCGATGATTTCCGGTGTGTCCGGCGTGGATTCAAAATGTTTGCGAATGCGGCGAATCGTCACGTCCACGGTGCGGTCGTGTGGCTTCAGCTCGCGGCCGGTCATTTTTTTCAACAGTTCGGCACGGGACTGGATTTTCCCCGGATTTTCGCAGAAGTGCAGCATCGCACGGAATTCACTGCGCGGCAGCTTATACTGTTCGCCGTTTGGGCTAATCAGTGAGCGGCTATTGATATCCAGCTCCCAACCGTTGAACTTGTAGCTGTCAACGCTGCGGTGTTCTTCGCTGACCGAGCCCATATTCATGGTGCGGGACAGCAGATTGCGTGCGCGGATAGCCAGTTCTCGTGGGCTGAACGGCTTCGTGAGGTAGTCGTCGGCACCAATTTCGAGGCCCAAAATCTTATCGACTTCGTTATCACGTCCGGTCAGGAACATCAGTGCGACGTTCGCCTGCTCGCGAAGTTCGCGTGCCAGCAAAAGACCGTTTTTACCTGGCAGATTAATATCCATAATCACCAGGTTGATATCATGTTCAGAAAGAATCTGATGCATTTCAGCGCCATCAGTCGCTTCAAAGACATCGTAGCCTTCTGCTTCGAAAATGCTTTTTAACGTGTTGCGTGTTACCAACTCGTCTTCAACAATAAGAATGTGCGGGGTCTGCATGTTTGCTACCTAAATTGCCAACTAAATCGAAACAGGAAGTACAAAAGTCCCTGACCAGCCTGGTGCATGTCGAAAATTAACATGACGGCATAACATGACTAAAGTACGTAATTGCGTTCTTGATGCACTTTCCATCAACGTCAACAACATCATTAGCTTGGTCGTGGGCACTTTCCCTCTGAACCCGACAGTGTCAAAAACGGCTGTCATCCTAACCATTTTAACAGCAACATAACAGGCTAAGACGTAAATGACACCCAATAAAACTACGCTTCGTTGACATATATCAAGTTCAATTGTAGCACGTTAACAGTCTGGCGAAATCTTCACAGCCAAATGCCAGCGCTTGCGACTATTTATTAATAAACCAACTAGTTGCGCATATTAATTGATAAAGATGATGAATCCAATACAAGAACGAAAGACTGTCATAAAATACTATTTATAAACATAGGGATAAGTCCCTTCTGTTAACATCTTAGCAGGTACGATTGCTGATAAACAGTTTAGCTTTTTTTAATTGTGCGTAATCTGAAAATCAGTGATTCGTGTTAGAAAATTGTAAATTCGCTCTGCGTAGTATGTTGATGTATGTCACATTCTCCTGCGGAATCAGTAAGAAGAGAAAGTAAAATGCAATTGGCTGTTGTACTCGTTTGCCCTGCGAGGCCCGAAAACGTCGGCGCCGCTGCCCGGGCGATGAAAACCATGGGGTTTCATGACTTGCGCATCGTCGATAGCGATGCGCATTTGCAGGAAGGCGCGCGCCGTGTTGCCCACGGTTCCGGCGATATCCTTGATAATGTTAAAAGTTATGCGACGCTTGCCGACGCGCTGGCGGATGTTCAGTTCACCATTGCGACCACGGCGCGTAGCCGGGCGAAGTTCCACTATTACGCGACGCCAGCAGAACTGGGGCCGCTATTGCAAGAGAAACGCACGTGGCTTGGCAGCGCTGCGCTGGTTTTTGGTCGCGAAGATTCCGGTTTAACCAATGAAGAGCTGGCGCTGGCGGACATCTTAACCGGCGTGCCGATGGTCGCGGATTATCCATCGCTGAATCTGGGGCAGGCAGTAATGGTTTTTTGCTATCAATTAGCATCATTAATGCAACAGGCACCTCAGCAAGCGGCTCCGGTTGATGATAATCAGTTGCGCGCATTGCGTTTGCGAGCCCGCGAATTACTGGAAAAACTCGGCGTGGCGGACGATATAAAAATGGCAGACTGGCTGGATCAGCGTCTTGGTCTGCTTGAACAGCGCGACACGGCAATGTTGCACCGATTGCTACACGATATTGAAAAAAAACTCGCCGAGTAAGTCACTGTGATAAGTTTGTTTTATAGTTAAAGCCGCTGAAATCTATTGTTGTAATGACCCTGTCGCGCTGAAATTAACTGTCGTTTCAGCGTAGCCGGGAAGGCGAATAAAAACGTAAAAAATAAAAATAAATTGACTTAAGCGGGCAGATACTTTAACCAATATAGGCATACAGCACAGACAGATAATATTACAGAGCACACAACATCTATGACACGCATCAGCACCATTACCATTATTACAACCATCACCATTACCACAGGTAACGGTGCGGGCTGACGCGTACAGGAAACACAGAAAAAAGCCCGCACCTGAACAGTGCGGGCTTTTTTTTCGACCAAAGATCAAGGGGTAAAACCATGCGAGTGTTGAAGTTCGGCGGTACATCAGTGGCAAATGCAGAACGTTTTCTGCGTGTTGCCGACATTCTGGAAAGCAATGCCAGGCAGGGGCAGGTAGCGACCGTACTTTCTGCCCCAGCGAAAATTACCAACCATCTGGTGGCGATGATCGAAAAGACCATCAGTGGCCAGGATGCAGTACCGAATATTAGCGATGCAGAACGTATTTTCGCCGACCTGCTGCAAGGGCTGGCCGATGCGCAACCTGGATTTCCCCTCGCACAGTTAAAAACCTTCGTCGAACAAGAGTTCGCGCATATCAAGCATGTCCTGCATGGTATCAGCCTGCTGGGCCAGTGCCCGGACAGTATCAATGCGGCGCTGATCTGCCGTGGCGAAAAACTCTCTATCGCCATCATGGCCGGTCTGCTGGAAGCGCGTGGCCATAAAGTCAGCGTTATCGATCCGGTGGAAAAATTACTCGCCGTTGGTCACTATCTGGAATCGACTGTCGATATCGCAGAATCAACTCGCCGCATCGCTGCCAGCCGCATCCCACAGGATCATATGGTGCTGATGGCAGGTTTCACTGCCGGTAACGAAAAAGGTGAGCTGGTCGTGCTGGGACGCAACGGTTCGGATTACTCTGCCGCCGTGTTGGCCGCCTGTTTACGCGCCGATTGTTGTGAGATCTGGACGGATGTCGATGGCGTCTATACTTGCGACCCAAGGCAGGTGCCGGACGCCAGGCTGCTGAAGTCAATGTCGTATCAGGAAGCCATGGAGCTTTCCTACTTCGGCGCCAAAGTTCTTCACCCCCGCACGATTACCCCGATTGCCCAGTTCCAGATCCCTTGCCTGATTAAAAATACCGGTAACCCGCAAGCCCCCGGCACACTCATTGGTGCAACGTCGGACGAAGATGGTCTGCCGGTGAAAGGGATCTCCAACCTGAACAACATGGCGATGTTTAGCGTTTCAGGCCCGGGCATGAAAGGCATGGTCGGCATGGCCGCCCGCGTATTTGCGGCGATGTCGCGCTCAGGGATTTCCGTCGTCTTGATCACCCAATCCTCCTCGGAATACAGCATCAGCTTCTGTGTGCCGCAGTCCGATTGTGTTCGCGCTCAGAAAGCAATGAATGAGGAGTTCTACCTGGAACTCAAAGAGGGGCTGCTGGAACCGCTGGCGGTGATGGAGCGTCTGGCGATCATCTCCGTGGTCGGCGATGGCATGCGTACCTTGCGCGGTATCTCGGCGAAATTCTTTGCCGCTCTGACACGCGCCAATATCAACATTGTGGCGATTGCTCAGGGCTCCTCAGAACGTTCTATCTCGGTGGTCGTGAGCAATGACGACGCGACGACCGGGGTACGCGTTACTCACCAGATGCTGTTTAACACCGACCAGGTGATTGAAGTTTTTGTCATTGGCGTTGGCGGTGTCGGCGGCGCGTTGCTGGAGCAACTGAAGCGGCAGCAAAGCTGGCTGAAAAACAAGCATATCGATCTGCGCGTCTGCGGCGTGGCGAATTCAAAAGCGTTGATGACCAATGTGCATGGCCTGAATCTGGAAAACTGGCAGGCTGAACTGGCGGAGGCGAAAGAACCTTTCAATCTGGGGCGCTTGATCCGTCTGGTGAAAGAGTATCATCTGCTTAACCCGGTGATTGTTGACTGTACCTCCAGTCAGGCGATGGCCGATCAATATGCGGATTTCCTGCGCGAAGGTTTCCACGTTGTCACGCCGAATAAGAAAGCCAACACCTCGTCGCTGGATTACTATCACCAGTTGCGTCGCGCAGCGGAGAAATCGCGCCGTAAGTTCCTGTATGATACCAACGTTGGTGCCGGCCTGCCGGTGATTGAAAACCTGCAAAATCTGCTCAATGCCGGTGATGAGTTACAGCACTTCTCCGGGATCCTTTCTGGCTCACTGTCGTTTATTTTCGGCAAACTGGATGAGGGAATGAACCTCTCGGAAGCCACGGCACTGGCGCGCGAGTTGGGTTACACGGAACCGGACCCGCGAGACGATCTCTCCGGGATGGATGTTGCGCGTAAGTTGCTGATTCTGGCCCGTGAAACCGGGCGAGAACTGGAGCTTTCTGATATTGTCATTGAGCCCGTCTTACCCGCAACGTTTGATGCGTCCGGCGATGTTGAGAGCTTAATGGCGCGCCTGCCGCAACTGGATGACGAATTCGCCTCTCGCGTGGCAAAAGCCCGCGATGAAGGAAAAGTGCTGCGGTATGTCGGTAATATTGAGGAAGATGGCACCTGTCGGGTGAAGATCGCCGCTGTTGACGGTAATGATCCGCTCTACAAAGTGAAAAATGGTGAGAATGCGCTGGCGTTCTACAGCCACTATTATCAGCCGTTGCCGTTGGTATTACGCGGTTACGGCGCGGGTAACGATGTAACAGCAGCTGGCGTCTTCGCAGACCTGCTGCGTACCCTGTCCTGGAAGTTAGGAGTCTGACATGGTGAAGGTGTATGCTCCGGCTTCAAGCGCCAATATGAGTGTTGGCTTTGATGTGCTGGGCGCGGCGGTGACGCCGGTAGATGGAACGTTGCTGGGCGATAATGTTTCGGTGGAAGCCGCAGAACATTTCAGCCTGAAAAATATTGGCCGTTTTGCCAGTAAATTACCGACTGAACCGCAGGAAAATATCGTTTATCAGTGCTGGGAACTGTTCTGCCAGACGATTGGCAAGCAGGTTCCGGTGGCCATGACGCTGGAAAAAAATATGCCGATTGGCTCGGGGCTTGGCTCCAGCGCGTGTTCCGTTGTCGCCGCGCTGGTGGCGATGAACGAGTACTGCGGTAAACCGCTGGATGATACGCGCATGCTGGCGCTGATGGGCGAGCTGGAAGGGCGTATTTCAGGCAGCGTGCATTACGATAACGTCGCACCCTGTTTCCTCGGCGGTATGCAGTTGATGATCGAGGAAAGCGGCATTATCAGCCAGCAGGTGCCAGGCTTTGATGAATGGTTGTGGGTGCTGGCCTATCCGGGCATTAAAGTCTCAACGGCGGAAGCGCGCGCTATTTTGCCCGCGCAATATCGCCGTCAGGATTGCATCGCCCACGGGCGGCATCTGGCGGGCTTTATTCACGCCTGCTACACCCGTCAGCCCGCGCTGGCGGCAAAATTGATGAAAGACGTGATTGCCGAGCCGTACCGCATGAAATTGCTGCCGGGCTTTGGCGAAGCGCGTCAGGCAGTGGCCGATATTGGCGCGCTGGCCTGTGGGATCTCCGGTTCCGGGCCAACGCTGTTTGCTTTGTGCGATAAGCCGGATACCGCCCAGCGCGTAGCCGACTGGCTTGGCAAACACTATCTGCAAAATCAGGAAGGCTTTGTTCATATTTGCCGGCTGGATACGGCGGGCGCACGAGTAGTGGGATAACCAATGAAACTCTACAACTTAAAAGATCACAACGAGCAGGTCAGCTTTGCGCAGGCCGTAACGCAGGGGCTTGGCAAAAATCAGGGCCTGTTTTTCCCGCACGAGCTGCCGGAATTTAACCTGACGGAAATCGACGCCATGCTGGAGCAGGATTTCGTCAGCCGCAGCGCGAAGATCCTTGCCGCTTTTATTGGCGACGAAATTCCGCAGGACGCACTGGAGGCGCGGGTACGCGCCGCGTTTGCTTTCCCGGCGCCGGTTAAACCGGTAGAGAGCGATATCGGCTGTCTGGAGCTGTTCCATGGGCCAACGCTGGCGTTTAAAGATTTCGGCGGACGTTTTATGGCGCAGATGCTGAGCGCCATCAGCGGCGACAAACCGGTGACCATTCTGACTGCGACCTCGGGTGATACCGGCGCTGCGGTTGCACATGCTTTCTACGGCATGAAAAATGTGCGTGTGGTGATCCTCTATCCGCAAGGCAAAATTAGCCCGTTGCAGGAAAAACTGTTCTGTACGCTGGGCGGTAATATCGAAACTGTGGCGATTGATGCCGACTTCGATGCCTGCCAGGCGCTGGTGAAACAGGCCTTCGACGATGAAGAACTGAAAACCGCGCTGGGGCTGAACTCGGCGAACTCGATCAATATCAGCCGCTTGCTGGCGCAGATTTGTTATTACTTCGAAGCGGTCGCGCAGCTGCCGCAGGAAGCGCGTAACCAGCTGGTTGTTTCCGTACCGAGCGGTAATTTCGGCGATCTGACCGCGGGTTTGCTGGCGAAATCGTTGGGGTTGCCGATCAAACGCTTTATCGCAGCGACCAATGCCAACGATACCGTGCCGCGCTTCCTCAAAGAGGGGCAATGGCAGCCGAAAGCGACGCAAGCGACGCTCTCAAACGCCATGGACGTTAGCCAACCGAATAACTGGCCGCGCGTTGAAGAGCTGTTCCGCCGTAAAATCTGGCGCCTGAATGAGCTGGGTTATGCTGCCGTGGACGATGAAACGACGAAAGCGGCCATGCGCGAGCTGAAGGATAAAGGCTATGTTTCAGAGCCGCATGCCGCGATTGCATATCGCGCCCTGCGCGATCAGCTTAATCCGGGCGAGTACGGTCTGTTCCTCGGTACGGCTCATCCAGCGAAATTCAAAGAGAGCGTGGAAGAGATTTTGGGCGAACCGTTGCCGCTGCCGAAAGAGCTGGCGGATCGCGCGGATCTGCCGCTGCTTTCCCACCAGTTACCTGCGGATTTCGCGGCATTACGCGAGTTGATGATGCGCAACGCGTAATTTCTCTGCTTCCCCTGCCTGCAAGCGGGGGAATCAGGGAGAAATTATGTAGAAAAATGGCAGGGAAAACGGATGAATTCCCAATAAATGCGGGGGTTCAGAGATTAGGATTGCGGACAATAACAACAATATCTGGCGTTGCGTAATCTCCTGACATCGGCCCATAACGGGCAAGATGATGCAAAGGAGTAACCTATGTTGAAACCTGTGATGTTAGCGCTTTCTATGATGTTGGTGGCTCCTCTGGCGGTTCAGGCCGAAGAAATCACCCTTGTGCCGGCAGTGAAACTGCAAATCGGCGATCGCGACCGCGGTGGAAACTACTGGGATGGCGGGCACTGGCGCGATCATGGCTGGTGGCAGAGACACTACGAATGGCGTGAGAACCGCTGGCAGCCGCACGGCCACTTTGACGACCGGCATGATGATCGCCATGACGATCACCGTGGCGGGCCGGATGATGACTGGCATCGCCATCCATAACCTTTCTGACCCTCTCCCGACCAGGAGAGGGTTTTTCTTACTGTTCGTGCCGCTTAAACACCAACTCTTCCTGCGATGAAACTTCCCGATCAAAGAAATAGCCTTCGCTGTTAAACCCGGTTAATTGCTCCGGTTTCGTCAGGCGATTCTCAATAATAAAACGACTCATCAGACCACGTGCTTTTTTGGCGTAGAAGCTAATGACTTTGAACTTGCCGTTTTTCTCGTCAAGAAACACCGGTTTAATGATCCGGGCGTTCAGCTTTTGCGTTTTGACCGATTTGAAATACTCATCAGAGGCCAGGTTGATAACGATCTCATCGCCTTGCGCCGCAATGGCTTCGTTGAGTTTGTGGGTGATCACATCGCCCCAGAATTGGTAGAGATCTTTCCCTTTAGCATTTTCCAGGCGAATGCCCATCTCCAGCCGGTACGGCTGCATCAGATCCAGCGGACGCAGCACGCCGTATAAACCGGAAAGCATACGCAGATGTTGCTGCGCGAAATCGAAATCCGCATCGCTAAAGGTTTCTGCTTGCAAGCCGGTATAGACATCTCCTTTAAATGCCAGGATAGCCTGGCGCGCATTTTCCGGAGTGAAATCAGGCTGCCAGTCGTGAAAACGCGTGGCGTTCAGATCGGCCAGCTTGTCGCTGATCCCCATCAGCGCTTTGATTTGCGGCGCGGAGAGCTTACGTGCGCTGTTAATCAGTTGCTGCGAGTGATCCAGCAATTCCGGCTGGGTAAAACGCGTGGTCGCCAGCGGGCTTTGGTAATCGAGTGTTTTAGCAGGTGAAATCAGAATCAGCATACTCAGTCCTTGCTGTGCGAGAAATTTCCGCTGACTTTAGCAAAAAAACCGACAGACTTGATCGATAGTTGCGATTAGCGCTACGAGCGGGGAATGTCATCCCAACTGCCTGGCGCCAGTTGACGCTTTATTTCTGGATAGCGCTTCGGGTCGAAGACCGGCATGACTCCCAGTTTGCGCTGGCGCAGATAGTCGCGGGCCAGCACTCTGACTACCGGCGAAAGCAGCAAAATGGCGGTCAGGTTGATCATCGCCATCAGCGCCATCACGACATCGGCAATGTGCCAGATAAGCGGTACGCTGGGTATGGCACCTGCCACCACCATCAATAAAATACCGATGCGCAGCAGCCAGAGATTTCGAGTGCTGCTGCAGCGTAAAAAGATCAGATTATTTTCCGCATAAATGTAATTCGCGACGATCGAGGTAAAGGCGAAGAGCACGACGATGCAGGCGACAAAGCCCGCCCCCCAGCCACCGGTCAATGAGGTCATGGCTTGCTGCAACTGTTGGATGCCACCAAATGCATCGCTTAGCGGAACCGTACCCGCCAGCAACAATACCAGCGCGCTGGCGGTACAGACCAGGAAGGTATCCGTCAGCACGCCAATCATTTGCACAATTCCCTGTGCTACCGGATGCGGCGGCCATGAGGCGGCCATCGCGGCGGCGTTAGGCGACGATCCCAGCCCGGCTTCATTGGCAAACATACTGCGCTGAAAACCGCTGGTCATCGCCTGGCTCAGGGTGTAAGCCATCGTGCCTGTCGCCGCTTCCTGCCAGCCGAAAGCGCTTTTAATGATGGCGGCAAAAATTCCGGGCAGTAAGTTAGCATGCCAAAGACTGAGGCCCAGACTGGCCAGGATCCAGATAAGCCCTATCACTGGTACCAACCACTGCATCAGCCGTGTGGCCGGTTTTAATCCCCGGACAATGAAAAAGAGTACGCAGAGCGCCAGCACTATGCCGCTGGCGATTCCCGGCACGCCCCACGCAAAGTGCATGGCCCGTGCGACGGCGCTGGACTGAATGGTATTAAACACCAGGCCATACGCAAGTAGCAGGAACACTGAGAAAAGCACGCCCATCCAGCGCATACCTAAACCGCGCGCCATATACCATGCCGGGCCGCCGCGAAACTGATTTTCCGTATCACGCTCTTTATACAGTTGTGCCAGAGAGCATTCGGCAAAGCTTATCACCATGCCGATGAGCGCGGAGATCCACATCCAGAAAACGGCGCCTGGCCCGCCGGAGGTTAATGCAAAGGCCACGCCCGCCAGGTTGCCGCTGCCCAGCCTGGTTGCCAGGCTCAGACAGAGTGCCTGGTAAGCGGTGAGCGAGTTAGGTTGTGGCGTGCGGCTGCTTTTAAGGCTTTTCCCAAAGTCGCGCAGAAAACGAAAGGGGACAAACTGACTGCGGACAGCAAACCAGATACCCGCTGCTGCCAGCAGGTACACCATGAATGAGCCCCAGAGTATTTCACTGATAAACGAGAAAAATTCAGGCATTAACATTCCTCTTGTTGATGCCGGGTTTGTAACCTGGGGCGAGGCTGTCGTTGGAAGCACATCACTTCGCAGGCAATTAATTAGGAGAGTTTACCATACTATTTACACAGCATTGTCTGCGGTTGCGCTGGCAGGTCGTCGTGTTATCATCAGGGCAGACCGGTTACATCCCCCTAACAAGTATACTCGTCATACTTCACGTTCAGGTGCGCTGGCTGCGGTTGTGCTTCAGGGGCGCAAACGTGTCGTGAGCCTGACATGGATTATTCAGGGTATCTTTAAAGAGAAATACTATCATGACGGATAAATTGACCTCCCTGCGTCAGTACACAACAGTCGTGGCTGATACCGGAGATATTGCGGCAATGAAACTGTACCAGCCGCAGGATGCAACAACGAACCCTTCTCTGATCCTTGGCGCTGCGCAAATTCCGGAATACCGTAAGCTGATTGATGACGCCGTAACATGGGCTCGCGCTCAGAGCAGCGATCGCGCGCAGCAGATTGTTGACGCGACAGATCGCCTGGCGGTGAACATTGGTTTGGAAATCCTCAAACTGATCCCTGGCCGTATCTCTACCGAGGTTGATGCTCGTCTCTCTTACGACACCGAAGCTTCTATCGCCAAAGCGAAACGCCTGATCAAGATGTATAACGATGCTGGTATCAGCAACGATCGCATCCTGATCAAACTGGCCTCTACCTGGCAGGGTATTCGCGCGGCTGAACAGCTGGAAAAAGAGGGCATCAACTGTAACCTGACGCTGCTGTTCTCCTTCGCGCAGGCGCGTGCATGTGCCGAAGCGGGTGTATTCCTGATCTCCCCGTTTGTGGGTCGTATCCTCGACTGGTACAAAGCCAACACCGACAAGAAAGAGTACGCGCCGGCAGAAGATCCGGGTGTGGTTTCCGTAACCGAAATTTACCAGTACTACAAACAGCACGGTTATGAAACCGTGGTAATGGGCGCCAGCTTCCGTAATACCGGTGAAATCATCGAACTGGCAGGCTGCGACCGTCTGACCATCGCCCCGGCGCTGCTGAAAGAGCTGTCTGAAAGTGCTGGCACCCTCGAGCGCAAACTGGCGTATACCGGTGAAGTGAAAGCGCGTCCGGAACGCATCACCGAAGCGGAATTCCTGTGGCAGCATAACCAGGATCCGATGGCGGTGGATAAACTGGCGGATGGTATCCGTAAGTTTGCCGTTGACCAGGAAAAACTGGAAAAAATGATCGGCGATCTGCTGTAATCTTCAGGCGTGGCCGGTTTTCCGGTCACGCTTCTTCTCTCCCTACTGTCTGCCTTTCCCCTCAGCGTGTATCATTTCGTTAAATAGGTTTTTTGAACGGAATGAATATGGACACACTACGCATTGGTTTAGTTTCGGTTTCCGATCGCGCATCCAGCGGTATTTACCAGGACAAAGGCATTCCTGCACTTGAAGAGTGGCTGGCGAGCGCGCTGACAACCCCGTTTCAGATTGAGACCCGATTGATCCCGGACGAGCAAAGCATCATCGAACAAACGCTGTGCGAACTGGTGGACGAAATGAGTTGCCATCTGGTGTTGACGACCGGCGGCACCGGGCCTGCGCGACGCGACGTAACGCCGGACGCGACGCTGGCGGTTGCCGATCGCGAAATGCCGGGGTTTGGTGAGCAGATGCGGCAAATCAGCCTCAATTTTGTACCGACGGCGATCCTCTCCCGCCAGGTTGGCGTGATCCGCAAACAGGCCTTGATCCTGAATTTGCCCGGTCAGCCCAAATCGATCAAAGAGACGCTGGAAGGGCTAAAAAGCGCTGATGGCGAAGTGAAAGTGCCCGGTATTTTTGCCAGCGTACCGTATTGTGTACAGTTGCTTGACGGACCTTATGTTGAAACCAATCCGCAAGTCGTAGCATCTTTCCGCCCTAAAAATGCAAGGCGCGAAACATTATCCTAAAAGTTGATCTTTTCTGAAATTACGGCGGCGAACCATGGCGTGTTGATTCATTTACGGTATAGTAAGT
Organism: Kosakonia sacchari; assembly: GCA_900109485.1. Lineage (GTDB taxonomy): Bacteria > Pseudomonadota > Gammaproteobacteria > Enterobacterales > Enterobacteriaceae > Kosakonia > Kosakonia sacchari_B. The sequence continues at coordinate 349,268 of FOAY01000002.1, forward strand.
TTTAATTTACACAATTCGTAATAATTAAATCAGCACTCCCTATTTACAAATGGTTCGCTATGTCAAATACCACTCGTCCTCTGAACAAACAGGATTATAAAACGCTGACGCTTGCTGCCCTCGGCGGTGCGCTGGAGTTTTACGATTTCATCATTTTCGTCTTCTTTGCCGCCGTTGTTGGCGAGCTTTTCTTCCCGGCGGATATTCCGGAATGGCTGCGCCAGGTGCAAACCTTTGGCATTTTTGCCGCTGGTTATCTGGCGCGTCCGCTTGGTGGCATTGTCATGGCGCACTTCGGCGATCTGGTCGGGCGCAAGAAAATGTTTACCCTGAGTATTCTGCTGATGGCGTTGCCGACGCTGGCGATTGGCTTGCTGCCAACGTATGCCTTAGTAGGTATTGTGGCGCCGCTGTTGCTGCTCTTGATGCGCGTTTTACAGGGTGCGGCCATCGGTGGCGAAGTGCCTGGCGCGTGGGTGTTTGTCGCGGAACATGTTCCGGCGCGTCGCATCGGTATTGCTTGCGGTACGTTGACTGCGGGCCTGACCGTAGGGATTTTGCTTGGCTCGGTGGTGGCGACGCTGGTTAATACCAGCATGACCCAGCAAGCTATTCATGATGGCGGCTGGCGTATTCCGTTCCTGCTGGGCGGCGCATTTGGTCTGGTGGCGATGTATCTGCGACGCTGGTTGCAAGAAACGCCGATCTTTCTTGAGATGCAGCAACGTAAAGCACTGGCGCAGGAATTGCCTGTTAAATCGGTCGTGCTGAAACATAAAAAAGCGGTGGTGATTTCCATGCTGCTGACCTGGCTGCTTTCCGCCGGGATTGTGGTGGTCATTCTGATGTCGCCGGTCTGGCTGCAAAAACAGTATGGTTTTGCTCCGGCTATGACGTTGCAGGCTAACAGCATCGCGACCATTATGCTTTGCTTCGGTTGTCTGGCCGCCGGGCTGCTGGTCGATAAATTTGGTGCCAGTCGCACCTTTATTATTGGCAGTGTGCTGCTTGCCTGTACCAGTTGGTTTTTCTACCACCTGGTGGGTGCACACCCTGAGCAGCTTTTTGTCCTGTATGGCCTGGTAGGGCTGTGCGTTGGCGTGGTTGGCGCGGTTCCGTACGTGATGGTGCGGGCGTTTCCGGCGGAGGTTCGCTTCACCGGAATCTCATTCTCGTATAACGTCTCGTACGCTATTTTCGGCGGCCTGACGCCGATTGCGGTGACCATGCTGATGGGTGTTTCGCCGATGGCACCTGCCTGGTATGTGCTGGCGCTGTCGCTTATTGGTCTGGCGCTGGGGATCTGGCTGCGCCAGGATCTTCATCACCAGGATAGCGTAGCAGAGCGGCCGGTGGAGCAAGCATAAACAAACGGAGCCTCAGGCTCCGTTTTCAGTTTGAGTGGGCAGAGGGTAATTAACAGCGAAAAGCTCTGCTTTTATGCATCGTAATGGTTGGGGGCGGGAAAATATCAGGAACAGGGATATAGAAGAAATGCGAAGCCAGGCTTCGCATTTTAGCATTCAGCGCAGGAATTAATGCTTTTCACCAATTGGCAGAACGGTGCGTTCGAACTGTTCGTTCAGCACTTCGCCCATCGCCAGGTAGATGGCGCTCGCGCCACAAACCAGACCGATCCAACCCGCGATATGTACGATGCTTTCGTTATCAACCAGATGACCTACCGCCAGCAGGGCGAACAGTACGGTCAGGCTCAGGAAAACGAACTGCAGCGCACGCGCGCCTTTCAGCGTGCCGAAGAACATAAACAGGGTGAAGACGCCCCAAATCCCCAGATAAACGCCGAGGAAGTGGCCGTTTGTCGCATCCGCAAGACCCATTTTCGGAAACAGCAGAATCGCGACCAGCGTCAACCAGAAAGAACCGTAAGAGGTGAACGCAGTTAAACCAAAGGTGTTGCCTTTTTTATATTCAAGCAGGCCCGCGAGAATTTGCGCGATACCGCCATAGAAAATGCCCATCGCCAGAATAATGCCGTCCATTGGGAATAAACCAATATTGTGCAGGTTAAGCAGAATAGTGGTCATGCCGAAACCCATTAAGCCCAGCGGAGCCGGATTAGCCAACTTAGTGTTGCCCATAATTCCTCAAAATAGATCAATATGAAAAGGGAGAAATGAAAGTCCCCGCACCCTGTTGAACTGGCGGGGCGCGGCATCATAAATAGCGGTAATAGGCCTGTCTATGATCTGAACAGGTGTAAATTAAAAAATTTTTTATCGTTTGCCCCTTGATGAGCCGCTTAGAGACCCCATCTTGTAGTCAACCGCAGTGTGTGGGCCTGAAAAAAAACGATACAGGGTGGTTGAAACAGCACGTTTCGCCCTTATTACAGGTTCACAACCACATGATGACGAATTTTTAGTGGAGACGTTTAGATGGGTAAAATTATTGGTATCGACCTTGGGACAACCAACTCTTGTGTAGCCATTATGGATGGCACTCAGGCTCGTGTGCTGGAGAATGCTGAAGGCGATCGCACCACTCCTTCTATTATTGCTTACACACAGGATGGTGAAACTCTGGTAGGTCAGCCGGCTAAACGTCAGGCCGTGACGAACCCGCAAAACACCCTGTTTGCGATCAAACGCCTGATCGGCCGTCGCTTCCAGGACGAAGAAGTCCAGCGTGACGAAGCCATCATGCCGTACAAAATCATTGCTGCTGATAATGGCGATGCATGGCTTGATGTAAAAGGCACCAAAATGGCACCGCCGCAGATCTCTGCCGAAGTGCTGAAAAAAATGAAGAAAACTGCCGAAGATTACCTGGGTGAGCCGGTAACTGAAGCGGTTATCACCGTACCTGCTTACTTTAACGATGCTCAGCGTCAGGCAACCAAAGATGCTGGCCGTATCGCAGGTCTGGAAGTGAAACGTATCATCAACGAACCGACAGCGGCAGCGCTGGCCTACGGTCTGGATAAAGAAACCGGCAACCGCACCATCGCGGTTTACGACCTGGGCGGTGGTACGTTCGATATCTCTATCATCGAAATCGATGAAGTTGACGGCGAAAAAACCTTCGAAGTACTGGCTACCAACGGTGATACCCACCTGGGTGGTGAAGACTTCGACAGCCGCCTGATCAACTACCTGGTGGAAGAGTTCAAGAAAGATCAGGGTATCGATCTGCGTAACGATCCGCTGGCGATGCAGCGTCTGAAAGAAGCGGCAGAAAAAGCGAAAATCGAGCTTTCTTCCGCACAGCAGACCGATGTGAACCTGCCGTACATCACCGCAGACGCGACCGGTCCGAAACATATGAACATTAAAGTGACTCGCGCGAAACTGGAAAGCCTGGTGGAAGATCTGGTTAACCGTTCTATCGAGCCGCTGAAAGTCGCACTGCAGGATGCTGGCCTGTCCGTATCCGACATCAACGACGTGATCCTGGTCGGTGGCCAGACTCGTATGCCGATGGTGCAGAAAAAAGTGGCTGAGTTCTTCGGTAAAGAGCCGCGTAAAGACGTTAACCCGGATGAAGCCGTTGCTATCGGTGCTGCGGTTCAGGGCGGTGTTCTGACTGGTGAAGTTAAAGACGTTCTGCTGCTGGACGTTACCCCGCTGTCGCTGGGTATCGAAACCATGGGCGGCGTGATGACTGCGCTGATCAATAAAAACACCACCATCCCGACCAAGCACAGCCAGGTGTTCTCTACTGCGGAAGATAACCAGTCCGCTGTAACCATCCATGTGCTGCAGGGTGAACGTAAACGTGCGTCTGATAACAAATCTCTGGGTCAGTTCAACCTGGATGGTATCAACCCGGCGCCGCGCGGTATGCCGCAGATTGAAGTCACTTTCGATATCGATGCTGACGGTATCCTGCATGTTTCCGCGAAAGACAAAAACAGCGGTAAAGAGCAGAAGATCACCATCAAAGCTTCTTCGGGTCTGAATGAAGAAGAAATCGCGAAAATGGTTCGTGAAGCAGAAGCGAATGCGGAATCTGACCGTAAGTTCGAAGAGCTGGTGCAAACCCGTAACCAGGGTGACCATCTGCTGCACAGCACGCGTAAGCAGGTTGAAGAAGCAGGCGATAAACTGCCGGCAGAAGACAAAACGGCTATCGAGTCTGCGCTGAGCGAGCTGGAAGTTGCGCTGAAAGGCGAAGACAAAGCTGAAATCGAAGCGAAAATGCAGGCGCTGGCGCAGGCTTCTCAGAAACTGCTGGAAATCGCACAACAGCAGCACGCACAGCAGCAAGCGGGCGCTGATGCTTCCGCGAACAACGCGAAAGATGATGATGTTGTCGACGCCGAGTTCGAAGAAGTCAAAGACAAAAAATAATCGCCCTGATGCAGGGTAGATAACCAGCACGGGCGTCGGAGTTTTCTCCACGCCCGTGCTCGTATGTTAAGGGGCAGATAAACCGATGGCGAAGCAAGATTATTACGAGATTTTAGGCGTTCCGAAAACAGCGGAAGAGCGTGAAATCAAAAAGGCGTACAAACGCCTGGCCATGAAATATCACCCGGACCGCAATCAGGGCGATAAAGAGGCCGAAGCCAAATTTAAAGAAATAAAAGAAGCCTACGAAGTCCTGACCGATGCCCAGAAACGTGCGGCTTACGACCAGTACGGCCATGCGGCATTTGAGCAGGGCGGAATGGGCGGTGGTGGATTCGGCGGCGGCGGTTTTGGCGGCGGCGCTGACTTCAGTGATATTTTCGGCGATGTGTTCGGCGATATCTTCGGCGGCGGTCGTGGTCGTCAGCGCGCAGCCCGTGGCGCTGATCTGCGCTACAACATGGATCTGACGCTGGAAGAAGCGGTGCGCGGCGTAACTAAAGAGATCCGCATTCCGACGCTGGAAGAGTGCGACATTTGCCACGGCAGCGGTGCTAAACCCGGCACTCAGCCGCAAACCTGTCCGACCTGTCATGGTTCCGGTCAGGTACAGATGCGCCAGGGGTTCTTCGCCGTACAGCAGACCTGTCCGCATTGTCAGGGGCGCGGTACGCTGATTAAAGATCCGTGCAACAAATGTCACGGTCATGGCCGCGTGGAGAAATCCAAAACCCTGTCCGTCAAAATCCCGGCAGGCGTGGACACTGGCGATCGCATCCGCCTGAGCGGCGAAGGCGAAGCGGGTGAGCATGGTGCACCGGCAGGCGATCTGTACGTTCAGGTGCAGGTGAAACAGCACCCTATCTTCGAGCGTGAAGGCAATAACCTGTACTGCGAAGTGCCGATCAACTTTGCCATGGCGGCGCTGGGCGGTGAAATCGAAGTGCCGACGCTGGACGGTCGCGTGAAGCTGAAAGTACCCAGCGAAACCCAGACCGGCAAACTGTTCCGCATGCGCGGCAAGGGTGTGAAGTCCGTCCGTGGCGGCGCGCAGGGCGATCTGTTGTGCCGCGTCGTTGTTGAGACACCAGTTGGCCTGAACGAAAAGCAGAAGCAACTGCTGAAAGATCTGCAGGACAGCTTTGGCGGCCCGACGGGCGAGCACAACAGCCCGCGCTCCAAGAGTTTCTTCGACGGTGTGAAAAAATTCTTCGACGATTTGACGCGCTAAGACTTCCGCACCGCGTACATCAGGCCCGGCTTTATGCCGGGCTTTTTTTTATCGTTTTTGGCACTATTCGGAAAAAGAGAGTCTATACCCAATTATAATCTGATTTTATCGAGGATTCGCGAAGGGTAAGATAGCCCGCACAATGGAATAGTGAACGAGAGAATAACATGAAGCTTTTACAGCGTTTCTTTAGCAGCGATGCCGCTGGGGGCATCGTACTTATCATAGCGGCAGCGCTCGCAATGCTGTGCGCCAATCTTGGAGTAACGCAGGATCTTTACCACAACTTCCTGTCGACGCCCGTCGAATTCAAGTTCGGTTCGCTGGAAATCAATAAAAACATGCTGCTATGGATCAACGATGCGTTGATGGCCATATTTTTCCTGATGATTGGCCTGGAAGTGAAATATGAACTGGTGCAGGGTGCACTTGCCAGCCGCCAGCAGGCCGTATTTCCGGTGATTGCCGCCCTTGGCGGTATGGTTGCGCCCGCGCTGATCTTCCTGCTGTTCAATTTCCACGATCCACTGGCGCGACACGGTTGGGCTATTCCAACCGCGACGGATATTGCCTTTGCTCTCGGTGTCCTTGCTTTGCTGGGTAATCGCGTACCTGTGGCGCTGAAAGTGTTTCTGATGGCGCTGGCGATCATTGACGATCTGGGGGCGATTATCATTATTGCCTTGTTCTACACCAGCGATCTCTCAACCACTGCGCTGGGCGTGGCGGCAGCATCCATTGCCATACTGGCGATACTGAATGCCTGTAATGTACGGCGCATCGGCATCTATATGCTGGTTGGGATAGTACTGTGGACTGCGGTGCTAAAATCCGGTGTCCACGCGACGCTCGCCGGGGTGGTTGTCGGTTTCTTTGTTCCGCTGCGTGAGCAGAACAGTGTTTCTCCGGCTCGCCAACTGGTCGATGCGATTCATCCGTGGGTTGCATGGCTGATCCTGCCGTTATTTGCTTTTGCGAATGCCGGCGTATCGCTGAGCGGAATGTCTGTATCCGGGCTGGGAGATGTGCTGCCGTTAGGTATTATTGCCGGGCTGGTTCTTGGTAAGCCGCTGGGTATCACCATCTTCTGCTGGCTGGCGTTACGTTTAAAGCTGGCGAAGTTACCGCAGGGCGCTGCATTTAAACAGATTATGTCGGTAGGCGTGCTGTGCGGCATTGGCTTTACCATGTCGATTTTCATCGCCTCGCTGGCCTTTGGCGATGCCCATGAGGAGATGATTGCCTGGAGTAAATTGGGGATCCTCACCGGCTCGATTATCTCAGCAGTGGCGGGTTATTGCCTGCTGCGTACCCGTATCGTTCGCACATAGCGACGGAAGTGAGTAGAGGGCTATGTCGTATATCAATTACAACCATTTGTATTACTTCTGGCACGTCTACCGTGAAGGCTCCGTCGTTGGTGCGGCGGAGTCGCTCTTTCTGACGCCGCAGACCATCACCGGGCAAATTAAATCTCTCGAGGAACGGCTACAAGGCAAGCTCTTCAAACGTAAGGGCAGGGGGCTGGAACCGACAGAACTGGGCGAGCTGGTGTTTCGCTACGCGGATAAGATGTTCACGCTCAGCCAGGAGATGCTCGACATCATCAACTACCGCAAAGAGTCCAGCCTGTTATTTGATGTCGGCGTGGCGGATGCGCTCTCCAAGCGGCTGGTCAGCAATATCCTCAGTGCGGTGGTAAGCGAGGGCGAGCCGATCCATTTGCGCTGTTTTGAATCGACACATGAACTCCTGCTGGAGCAGCTAAGCCAGCATAAACTCGACATGATTATCTCTGACTGCCCGATCGATTCCACGCAGCAAGAGGGGCTTTTTTCGGTGAAAATTGGCGAATGCAGCATCAGTTTCTGGGGCAGTAATCCGCCGCCGCAAACGCCTTTTCCGTTTTGTTTGCAGGAACGGCGCTTATTGATCCCAGGGCGACGTTCAATGCTGGGGCGCAGGCTGCTGAACTGGTTTAATGCGCAAGGTTTACAGGTGGAGATTCTGGGAGAATTTGATGATGCCGCGCTGATGAAGGCGTTTGGCGCCGCGCACAATGCTATTTTTGTTGCTCCGACGCGCTACGCTCACGATCTTTTTGCCGATGAAAGCATGGTTGAAATTGGTCGGGTGGATAATGTGATGGAGGAGTATCACGCGATTTTTGCCGAGCGGATGATTCAGCATCCTGCCGTGCAGAGTATCTGCAATCAGGATTACTCGACACTTTTCGACCCGCCGCAGAAATAAAAAAACCCGCCGAAGCGGGTCTTTTTCACAAAGCCAGTAAACGTAGCGATTAAGCCAGTTTGCTGATCTGCGCGGTCAGGTTAGCTTTATGACGCGCTGCTTTGTTTTTGTGGATCAGACCTTTAGCGGCCTGACGATCCACGATCGGTTGCATGTCGTTAAATGCTTTCTGCGCAGCCGCTTTGTCGCCAGCTTCAATTGCTGCGTATACTTTCTTGATGAAAGTACGCATCATTGAACGACGGCTTGCGTTGTGCTTGCGGGCCTTTTCAGACTGAACGGCACGCTTCTTAGCTGATTTGATATTAGCCAAGGTCCAACTCCCAAATATGATCTTTATGGACAATTCAAAGGCCGGGGAATATGCCCTTTTAGCCTTCTTTTGTCAATGGATTTGTGCAAATAAGCGCCGTTAAGATACAACGCTCGTTACGTAGTGATGGCGCAAGATTCTAACAGCTTGCTTGTCGCGAATACAGCTTTTCCACCAGAAAAATCGCTTACGGTGCCAGATTTTCATGCCAGCGGCGGGCAGCCTGATGAAATCCTTCTCCTTTCTGCTGTGTGAAGGCAATCGTCGGTTAACGTTGCCCGTTGTACAAGGTATAATCCGACGATTTTCACTGTTTTGAGCCAGACATGAAGCTGATACGCGGCATACATAACCTCAGCCAGGCCCCCCACGGGTGTGTGCTGACGATTGGTAATTTCGATGGCGTGCATCGTGGCCATCAGGCGCTTTTACAAGGGCTTGGCGCAGAAGGCCGGGCGCGTGGTTTGCCGGTGGTGGTGATGATCTTTGAACCGCAACCGCTGGAACTGTTCGCCGGGCAGAAAGCCCCTGCGCGCCTTACCCGGCTGCGTGAAAAGCTGCACTGGCTGGCCGGTTGCGGCGTGGATTACGTGCTGTGCGTTCGTTTTGACCGCCGTTTTGCGGCGCTCACCGCACAAGCCTTTGTCAGTGAACTGCTGGTTAACCGCCTTGGTGTGAAATTTCTCGCAGTGGGTGACGATTTCCGTTTTGGCGCTGGTCGCCAGGGGGATTTCTTGTTATTACAGAAGGCCGGTCAGAAATATGGCTTTGACGTCACCAGTACGCAAACTTTCTTTGATGGCGGCGTCCGTGTGAGCAGCACGGCGGTGCGTCAGGCGTTGGCTGACGACAATCTTGAGCTGGCTGAACATTTGCTCGGCCATCCGTTCAGTATCTCCGGGCGCGTGGTGCACGGCGATGAACTGGGGCGCACCATTGGTTTCCCGACGGCGAATTTACCGCTGCGCCGTCAGGTCTCCCCTGTAAAAGGGGTCTATGCGGTGGAAGTGGCTGGACTGGGCGATACGCTTTACCCGGGCGTTGCCAATATCGGCACCCGCCCGACGGTTGCAGGCGTGCGCCAGCAGCTGGAAGTACATCTGTTGGATGTTGTAATAGACCTCTACGGGCGCCATATAGATGTAGTGTTGCGTAAAAAATTACGCAATGAACAGCGATTTGCCTCGCTCGATGAGCTGAAAGCGCAAATCGCCCGCGATGAGGTAGCGGCCCGCGAGTTTTTTGGGCTATCTAAACCGGCTTCTTAAGGCCTGGTGGTATTAATCAAACCGAAATACGGAACCGAGAATCTGATGAGTGACTATAAATCTACCCTGAATTTGCCGGAAACAGGGTTCCCGATGCGCGGCGATCTCGCCAAGCGTGAGCCGGGAATGCTGGCGCGTTGGACTGATGATGACCTGTACGGCATCATCCGTGCAGCGAAAAAAGGCAAAAAAACCTTCATTCTGCATGATGGCCCTCCATATGCGAATGGCAGCATTCATATTGGTCACTCGGTTAACAAGATTCTGAAAGACATTATTGTGAAGTCCAAAGGACTCGCAGGTTATGACTCTCCCTATGTTCCGGGTTGGGACTGCCACGGTCTGCCTATCGAGCTGAAAGTGGAGCAGGAGTTCGGTAAGCCGGGTGAGAAATTCACCGCCGCGGAGTTCCGCGCCAAATGCCGTGAATATGCCGCAACGCAGGTTGACGGTCAGCGCAAAGACTTTATCCGTCTCGGCGTGCTGGGCGACTGGTCACACCCGTACCTGACCATGGATTTCAAAACCGAAGCTAATATTATCCGCGCGCTGGGCAAAATCATCGGCAATGGTCACCTGCTTAAAGGCGCCAAGCCGGTGCACTGGTGTGTCGACTGCCGTTCCGCGTTGGCGGAAGCCGAAGTGGAGTATTACGACAAAACATCGCCGTCCATCGACGTGGCGTTCCATGCTGTCGACCAGGATGCAGTAAAAGCCAAATTTGGCGTTGCAGCTGTTAACGGTCCGGTTTCTCTGGTTATCTGGACCACCACGCCGTGGACACTGCCGGCTAACCGCGCAATTTCTCTCGCGCCGGAATTTGAGTATGTGCTGGTGCAGATTGATGGTCAGGCGTTGATCCTGGCGAAAGATCTGGTCGAGAGCGTGATGAAACGCATCGGCACCGCAGAATACAATGTGTTGGGTACGGTGAAAGGCGCAGAGCTGGAGCTGATGCGCTTTAAGCATCCGTTCCTGGATTTTGATGTCCCTGCGATCCTCGGCGATCACGTTACGCTGGAAGCCGGTACCGGTGCGGTCCATACCGCTGGCGGTCACGGCCCGGACGACTACACCATCAGCCTGAAATACGGTCTGGAAATCGCCAACCCGGTTGGTCCGGACGGCGCTTATCTGCCGGGTACTTACCCGACGCTGGATGGCGTGAATGTGTTCAAAGCGAACGACATCATCGTGGCGCTGCTGACGGAAAAAGGCGCGCTGCTGCACGTTGAAAAAATGCAGCACAGCTATCCGTGCTGCTGGCGTCATAAATCGCCGATCATCTTCCGTGCGACGCCGCAGTGGTTTGTCAGCATGGACCAGAAAGGTCTGCGTGCGCAGTCGCTGAGCGAAATCAAAGGTGTGCAGTGGATCCCGGACTGGGGCCAGGCGCGTATCGAATCGATGGTCGCCAACCGTCCTGACTGGTGTATTTCCCGTCAGCGTACCTGGGGCGTTCCGATGTCGCTGTTCGTGCATAAAGACACCGAAGAGCTGCATCCGCGCACGCTGGAGCTGATCGAAGCCGTTGCCAAACGCGTTGAAGCCGACGGTATTCAGGCATGGTGGGATCTTGACCCGCGCGACATCATGGGCGATGACGCTGACAACTATGTCAAAGTGCCGGATACGCTGGACGTATGGTTCGATTCCGGTTCAACTCACGCTTCCGTGGTTGATGTGCGTCCGGAGTTTGCTGGTCACGCAGCGGATATGTATCTGGAAGGTTCGGATCAGCATCGCGGCTGGTTTATGTCCTCGCTGATGATCTCCACGGCGATGAAGGGCAAAGCGCCGTACCGTCAGGTGCTGACTCACGGTTTCACTGTGGATGGTCAGGGCCGCAAGATGTCCAAATCCATCGGCAACACCGTTTCCCCGCAGGATGTGATGAACAAACTGGGCGCGGATATCCTGCGCCTGTGGGTTGCTTCCACGGATTACACCGGCGAAATGGCGGTTTCTGACGAGATCCTGAAACGCGCAGCGGACAGCTATCGTCGTATCCGTAATACCGCGCGCTTCCTGCTGGCGAATCTCAACGGCTTCGATCCGGCGAAAGACATGGTGAAACCGGAAGAGATGGTGGTGCTGGATCGCTGGGCGGTGGGCTGTGCGAAAGCGGCTCAGGAAGATATTGTTCAGGCCTATGATTCCTATGATTTCCACGAAGTGGTGCAGCGCCTGATGCGTTTCTGCTCCATTGAAATGGGGTCGTTCTACCTCGACATCATCAAAGACCGCCAGTACACCGCGAAAGCGGATAGCGTGGCGCGTCGTAGCTGCCAGACCGCGCTGTACCACATCGCGGAAGCGCTGGTGCGCTGGATGGCGCCGATCATGTCCTTTACCGCCGATGAAATCTGGGGCTACCTGCCAGGCGATCGCGAGAAGTATGTCTTTACCGGCGAGTGGTACGAAGGCCTGTTCGGCCTGGCGGAAAGCGAAGCGATGAACGACGCCTTCTGGGACGAGCTGCTGAAGGTGCGCGGTGAAGTGAACAAGGTGATTGAGCAGGCGCGCGCTGACAAGAAAGTCGGTGGCTCTCTGGAAGCGGCCGTTACGCTGTTCGCCGAGCCGGAACTGGCGGCGAAGTTGACCTCGTTGGGCGACGAATTGCGATTTGTCCTGTTGACCTCCGGGGCGAAAGTTGCGGATTATGCCAGCGCTTCAGCAGACGCTCAGCAGAGCGAACTGCTCAAAGGGCTGAAAGTCGCGCTGAGCAAAGCCGAAGGTGATAAATGCCCGCGCTGCTGGCATTACACCAATGATGTCGGCCAGGTGGCGGAACACGCAGATATCTGCGGACGCTGTGTGAGCAACGTCGCCGGTGACGGCGAAAAACGTAAGTTTGCCTGATGAGTAAGCCTCTCTGTTCTACAGGACTGCGCTGGCTGTGGCTGGTTGTGGTTGTGCTGATTATCGATCTGGGCAGTAAATACCTGATCCTCCAGAACTTTGCTCTGGGGGATACGGTGTCGCTGTTCCCGTCGCTCAATCTGCACTATGCGCGTAATTATGGCGCAGCATTCAGTTTTATGGCGGACAGCGGCGGCTGGCAGCGCTGGTTCTTTGCCGGTATTGCTATCGGCATCAGCGTGGTGCTGGCGGTGCTGATGTACCGTGGAAAAGCCACGCAAAAGCTGAATAACATCGCTTATGCGCTGATTATCGGCGGCGCGCTCGGTAATCTCTTCGACCGCTTATGGCATGGCTTCGTCGTCGATATGATCGATTTCTACGTCGGCGACTGGCATTTTGCTACCTTTAACCTTGCCGATAGCGCAATTTGTATCGGCGCGGCGCTGATTGTGCTGGAAGGCTTTTTGCCTAAACCTGCAGCGAAAGAGCAGATGTAAATGTAAATGCCGGGTGGCGCTTTGCTTGCCCGGTCTACAGAATTTGTGGCCGCCTGTTAGCCCGGTAAGCAAAGTGCCACCGGGCAAACAGGTGAGTCAAAACAAGCGAGCAACCTGCATGTCTAAATCCGTACAGAGCGATAGCGCAGTGCTGGTGCACTTCACGCTCAAGCTCGAAGATGGCTCTCTTGCCGAGTCAACCCGCAACAACGGCAAACCGGCGCTGTTTCGTCTGGGCGATGGCTCGCTCTCCGAGGGGCTGGAGCAACATTTGCTGGGTCTGAAAGCCGGGGAGAAAAAGGTTTTCTCTCTCGAACCGGATGCCGCTTTCGGTACGCCGAGCCCGGACCTGATTCAGTACTTCTCCCGCCGTGAGTTTATGGATGCCGGGGAGCCTGAAATCGGGGCGATTATGCTCTTTACCGCAATGGATGGCAGCGAAATGCCGGGCGTGATCCGTGAAATTAACGGCGACTCTATCACCGTCGATTTCAACCATCCGCTGGCGGGCAGAACCGTCCATTTTGATATCGATGTACTGGAAGTCGATCCGGTACTGGAGGAAACGAATGCAGATCCTGTTGGCTAACCCGCGCGGTTTTTGCGCCGGCGTTGACCGCGCTATCAGCATTGTTGAAAACGCGCTGGCTCTGTATGGCGCGCCAATTTATGTGCGTCACGAAGTGGTGCACAACCGTTATGTTGTTGATAGCCTGCGCGAGCGCGGGGCTATTTTCATTGAGCAGTTAAGTGAAGTGCCGGACGGCGCAATCCTGATTTTCTCTGCTCACGGTGTTTCCCAGGCGGTACGTAACGAAGCGAAAAGCCGCGATCTGACGGTTTTCGACGCCACCTGTCCGCTGGTGACAAAAGTGCATATGGAAGTGGCTCGCGCCAGCCGACGCGGTGAGGAAGCGATCCTGATCGGTCACGCCGGGCATCCGGAAGTGGAAGGTACCATGGGGCAGTACAGCAACCCGAAAGGGGGCATGTACCTGGTCGAATCGCCTGCCGATGTTGCTACGCTCAACATCAAAGATGCGGGCAAACTGTCATTTATGACGCAGACCACGCTCTCAGTGGACGATACATCTGATGTCATTGACGCACTGCGCGCCCGTTTCCCGCAGATTGTTGGCCCGCGTAAAGATGACATTTGTTACGCCACGACGAACCGCCAGGAAGCGGTGCGAGCGCTGGCTGAACAGGCGGAAGTGGTGCTGGTGGTCGGCTCGAAAAACTCTTCCAACTCCAACCGTCTGGCCGAACTGGCGCAGCGGATGGGCAAACGCGCTTATTTGATCGATGACGCTTCTGATATCCAGGAAGCCTGGGTTAAAAATATCAAATGTGTAGGCGTAACCGCCGGTGCCTCTGCGCCGGACATTCTGGTGCAGAACGTGATTACCCGCCTGCAGGAGCTGGGCGGCGGTGAAGCCATCCCGCTGGAAGGGCGCGAAGAAAATATTGTCTTTGAAGTACCAAAAGAGCTAAGGGTTGATGTTCGCGAGGTCGAATAACATTTTGCCCTAAACGTTATGCGAAGATGCCAGACTCAGTCTGGCATTTTTTATGGATTTCACTTCAGGAGGCACTATGCGTTTGCCAATGATTCTCGACACCGATCCGGGCATTGACGATGCCGTTGCCATTGCCGCCGCGTTGTATGCGCCGCAGTGCGAACTTAAACTGATCACCACCGTCGCCGGGAATGTGTCGCTGGAAAAAACCACTCGCAACGCCCTGCAACTACTCAACTTCTGGCAGGCCGATATCCCGCTGGCGCAAGGTGCGTCGACACCCTTATTGCGCCCGCTGCACAGCGCCGCCGAAGTGCACGGGGAGTCCGGCATGGATGGTTACGATTTCGTTGAGCATCAGCGCCAGCCGTTGGCTAAACCGGCATTTCAGGCAATACGCGATACGCTGATGGCATCTGCTGAACCTGTTACGCTGGTGACCATCGGCCCATTGACCAATATCGCTCTGCTGCTGTCGCACTACCCGGAGTGCCAGTTCAATATCCGTCGTCTGGTGATGATGGGCGGCTCCACCGGACGGGGTAACTTCACACCCAATGCTGAATTCAATATTGCTATCGATCCCGAAGCTGCTGCCCGTGTTTTTCAGAGCGGCCTTGAGATCGTGATGTGTGGGCTGGATGTCACAAATCGGGCGACGCTGACGCCTGAGTTCCTCGCGACGCTGCCCGCGCTCAACAAAACCGGGCATATGTTGCACGCGCTGTTTAGTCACTATCGTAGCGGCAGCATGTCCACCGGGCTGCGTATGCACGATCTCTGCGCGATTGCCTGGCTGGCACGCCCGGAACTGTTTACGCTGAAATCCTGTTTTGTGGCGGTGGAGACGCAGGGGCAATACACCTCCGGCACGACGGTGGTGGATATCGACGGCAAGCTGAAGCAGAAACCGAATGCGCAGGTTGCGCTGGATATTGATGTGGAGGGTTTTCGTCACTGGGCGGCGGAAGTGCTGGCACTCGCACCCTGATGAATCATGCCTTTTACTGATATTTCCGGCTGTATATCATTAATTTCTAATTATCGGTGTTTTCGGCTGGTGGCCCCGACGTGGGCTGGTTAATCTGGAAACGATTCTTACGCATTTTTTTAACAAAAGAGTACAACTATGCATGATGCACCAATCCGCGTAGCCATCGCGGGTGCTGGCGGGCGTATGGGCCGCCAATTGATCCAGGCCACACTGGCTATGGAAGGCGTAGCTCTTGGCGCGGCACTGGAACGTGAAGGGTCTTCCCTGGTAGGTGTCGATGCGGGTGAACTGGCCGGCACGGCGAAAACCGGTGTGACGGTACAGAGCAGCCTTGATGCAGTGAAAGACGATTTCGACGTATTTATCGATTTTACTCGCCCGGAAGGGACGCTGGCACATCTGGCCTTTTGCCGCCAGCAGCGCAAAGGCATGGTGATTGGCACGACCGGATTTGACGACGCGGGCAAACAAGCGATTAGCGAGGCCTCGCAAGATATTGCGATTGTCTTCGCGGCGAACTTTAGCGTTGGTGTAAACGTGATGCTGAAGCTGCTGGAGAAAGCAGCGAAAGTGATGGGCGATTACACCGATATCGAGATCGTTGAAGCGCATCACCGCTACAAAGTCGATGCGCCGTCGGGCACGGCGCTGGCGATGGGCGAAGCCATCGCGAAGTCTCTGAATAAAGATTTAAAAGAGTGTGCGGTTTATTCACGTGAAGGGCATACCGGCGAGCGCGTCCCAGGCACGATTGGCTTTGCCACGATACGTGCAGGCGATATCGTCGGCGAACATACAGCTATGTTCGCCGATATTGGCGAACGTGTAGAAATTACACATAAAGCCTCCAGCCGCATGACTTTCGCCAATGGTGCCGTGCGTTCCGCTTTATGGCTGAAAGAAAAGCATAATGGACTTTTTGATATGCGAGATGTGCTGGATCTCAACAATTTGTAAGAGTTATTACCCATCGTGATGTGGTTGTTGCAGTCGTAATTAATTGATTGCAAAGGGCAGTATTTTATTGCCCTTTTATTTTCTCTTTTTTTCTCTGTTTCTAATGCCAGAGTGGTCTAATCTTCACTTATCTTCTCTTTTTTTCGCGCTGAAATGTAAATTTTGACCATTTGGTCCACTTTCTTGTGCCAGGAACGCCTCTCTTGAAGTTTTCTTGCGACGAAAGCGTTTTCGTGGCTGGTTTTTTTGATCTTTTTATCTGTTAAATCCAGTAATGAAGGGCAGTGGCGCAAAAGACTAAGAAAAATATGTGAGAAAAGTTGACTTTTAACCGACATCTCTCCAGAATGCCGCCGTTTGCCAAAAATCCACGGCCAGCAAATTTGCATTGATTCATCATCTCAATATGAATTAATATGCAAATAAAGTGAGTGAATATTCTCTGGAGGACGTTTTGATTAAGTCAGCGCTATTGGTTCTGGAAGACGGAACCCAGTTTCACGGTCGGGCCATTGGGGCAACGGGCACGGCAGTTGGGGAAGTCGTTTTCAATACTTCAATGACCGGTTATCAAGAAATCCTCACTGATCCTTCCTATTCCCGCCAAATCGTCACTCTTACTTATCCTCATATCGGCAATGTCGGCACCAACTCCGCTGACGAAGAATCCTCTCAGGTACATGCGCAAGGCCTGGTCATTCGTGACCTGCCGCTGATTGCCAGCAACTACCGCAATACCGAAGACCTCTCTTCTTACCTGAAGCGCCATAACATTGTGGCGATTGCCGATATCGATACCCGTAAGCTGACGCGTTTGCTGCGCGAAAAAGGCGCGCAAAACGGCTGCATCATCGCCGGCGATAATGTCGATGCCGCAGTGGCGCTGGAGAAAGCGAAAGCATTCCCGGGCCTGAACGGAATGGATCTGGCAAAAGAAGTGACGACGGCGGAAACCTACAGCTGGACACAAGGCAGCTGGACGCTGGCAGGCGAACTGCCGCAGGCGAAAGCGGCAAGCGAATTACCGTTCCACGTTGTCGCTTACGACTACGGCGCGAAACGTAATATCCTGCGTATGCTGGTCGATCGCGGTTGCCGTTTAACGGTCGTACCGGCGAAAACCCCGGCGGCGGACGTACTGAAGCTCAATCCGGACGGTATCTTCCTCTCCAATGGTCCTGGCGACCCGGCACCGTGCGATTACGCGATTGAGGCGATTAAAACCTTCCTCGAAACGGATATTCCGGTGTTCGGCATCTGTCTTGGCCATCAACTGCTGGCGCTGGCGAGCGGCGCGAAAACCATGAAGATGAAATTCGGCCACCACGGCGGCAACCATCCGGTAAAAGATATTGATAACAATACCGTGATGATCACCGCGCAGAACCACGGTTTTGCCGTTGATGAAGCCTCAATGCCTGC
Source organism: Kosakonia sacchari (assembly GCA_900109485.1). Taxonomy (GTDB): domain Bacteria; phylum Pseudomonadota; class Gammaproteobacteria; order Enterobacterales; family Enterobacteriaceae; genus Kosakonia; species Kosakonia sacchari_B. The sequence goes on from FOAY01000002.1 coordinate 366,901, forward strand.
CAATTTGCGGGTGACGCACAAATCGCTGTTCGACGGCACGCTGCAAGGCATCCATCGTACCGACAAACCGGCGTTCAGTTTCCAGGGCCACCCGGAAGCCAGCCCGGGGCCGCACGATGCCGCACCGCTGTTTGACCACTTTATTGAGCTCATTGAGCAGTATCGCAACACCGCCAAATAATCAGGAGAAGAAGAGCCATGCCAAAACGTACAGACATAAAAAGTATCCTGATCCTTGGCGCGGGTCCGATTGTTATCGGCCAGGCGTGTGAGTTCGACTACTCCGGTGCGCAGGCGTGTAAAGCGCTGCGCGAAGAGGGTTACCGCGTTATCCTGGTGAACTCCAACCCGGCGACAATAATGACCGACCCGGAGATGGCGGACGCCACCTATATCGAGCCAATCCACTGGGAAGTGGTACGCAAAATCATCGAAAAAGAGCGTCCGGATGCCGTACTGCCAACCATGGGCGGTCAAACCGCGCTGAACTGCGCGCTGGAACTGGAACGTCAGGGCGTGCTGGAAGAGTTCGGCGTCACCATGATTGGCGCGACCGCTGATGCGATTGATAAAGCAGAAGATCGCCGTCGTTTCGACATCGCGATGAAGAAAATCGGTCTCGACACTGCGCGTTCCGGTATCGCACATACCATGGACGAAGCGCTGGCCGTCGCGGCTGACGTGGGTTTCCCGTGCATCATCCGTCCTTCCTTTACCATGGGCGGCACTGGTGGCGGCATCGCCTATAACCGTGAAGAATTTGAAGAGATTTGCGCCCGCGGGCTGGATCTCTCGCCAACCAATGAGCTGCTGATTGACGAATCGCTGATTGGCTGGAAAGAGTACGAGATGGAAGTGGTGCGTGATAAAAACGACAACTGCATCATCGTCTGCTCCATTGAAAACTTCGACGCCATGGGGATCCACACCGGTGACTCCATCACCGTGGCGCCAGCACAGACCCTGACCGATAAAGAGTACCAAATCATGCGTAACGCCTCGATGGCGGTACTGCGTGAAATCGGGGTGGAAACCGGCGGCTCCAACGTACAGTTCGCGGTGAACCCGAAAAACGGTCGTCTGATTGTGATTGAAATGAACCCGCGCGTATCCCGCTCTTCTGCGCTGGCCTCAAAAGCGACCGGCTTCCCGATTGCGAAAGTGGCAGCCAAGCTGGCGGTGGGTTATACGCTGGATGAGTTGATGAACGACATTACCGGCGGCCGTACTCCGGCGTCGTTCGAACCGTCCATCGACTACGTAGTGACCAAGATTCCGCGCTTCAACTTCGAGAAATTTGTCGGCGCCAATGACCGTCTGACCACGCAGATGAAATCCGTCGGTGAAGTGATGGCCATTGGCCGCACGCAGCAGGAATCGATGCAGAAAGCGCTGCGCGGCCTGGAAGTGGGCGCGACCGGTTTTGACCCGAAAGTGAGCCTTGACGATCCGGAAGCGCTGACCAAAATCCGCCGCGAACTGAAAGACGCAGGCGCAGAGCGTATCTGGTACATCGCCGATGCATTCCGTGCGGGTCTCTCCATCGACGGCGTGTTTAACCTGACCAATATTGACCGCTGGTTCCTGGTACAGATTGAAGAGCTGGTGCGTCTGGAAGAGCAGGTTGCTGCGGTGGGCATTAACGGTCTGGACGCAGACTTCCTGCGCACCCTGAAACGTAAAGGCTTTGCCGATGCGCGTCTGGCGAAACTGGTTGGCGTACGCGAAGCGGAAATCCGCAAACTGCGCGATCAGTACGATCTGCATCCGGTCTACAAACGTGTGGATACCTGTGCGGCAGAGTTCGCCACGGATACGGCCTATATGTACTCCACTTATGAAGATGAGTGCGAAGCTAACCCGAGCCAGGATCGCGAAAAAATCATGGTGCTGGGCGGCGGTCCAAACCGTATCGGCCAGGGCATTGAATTCGACTACTGCTGCGTACATGCGTCGCTGGCACTGCGTGAAGACGGTTACGAAACCATTATGGTCAACTGTAACCCGGAAACCGTTTCGACCGATTACGACACCTCTGATCGCCTCTACTTTGAGCCGGTGACCTTCGAGGACGTGCTGGAAATTGTTCGTGTAGAGAAGCCGAAAGGCGTCATCGTGCAGTATGGCGGCCAGACACCGCTGAAACTGGCGCGTGCGCTGGAAGCCGCAGGTGTGCCGGTTATCGGTACCAGCCCGGATGCGATTGACCGTGCGGAAGACCGTGAGCGTTTCCAGCAGGCGGTTGACCGTCTGAAGCTGAAACAGCCAGCAAACGCCACCGTCACGGCGATTGAGCAGGCTATAGAAAAGGCGAAAGAGATTGGTTACCCGCTGGTGGTGCGCCCGTCCTACGTGCTGGGCGGCCGTGCGATGGAAATCGTCTATGATGAAGTCGACCTGCGTCGCTACTTTATGACGGCGGTCAGCGTTTCCAACGATGCGCCGGTTCTGCTTGACCGTTTCCTCGATGATGCGGTGGAAGTGGATGTTGATGCCATCTGCGATGGTGAAATGGTGCTGATTGGCGGCATCATGGAGCACATCGAACAAGCGGGCGTTCACTCCGGCGACTCCGCCTGCTCTCTGCCGGCTTACACGCTGAGCCAGGAAATTCAGGACGTGATGCGCCAGCAGGTGCAGAAACTGGCGTTCGAGTTGCAGGTTCGCGGTCTGATGAACGTGCAGTTCGCGGTGAAAGACAACGAAGTCTACCTGATTGAGGTAAACCCGCGTGCGGCGCGTACCGTACCGTTCGTCTCCAAGGCGACCGGCGTGCAGTTAGCGAAAGTGGCAGCGCGCGTGATGACCGGCAAAACGCTGGCGCAGCAGGGCCACACTAAAGAAATCATCCCGCCGTACTACTCAGTGAAAGAGGTGGTGCTGCCGTTTAACAAGTTCCCTGGCGTTGACCCGCTGTTAGGGCCAGAAATGCGCTCTACCGGTGAAGTGATGGGCGTCGGGCGCACCTTTGCTGAAGCATTTGCCAAAGCACAGCTCGGCAGCAACTCGACGATGAAGAAATACGGTCGCGCGCTGCTCTCTGTTCGCGAAGGCGATAAAGAGCGCGTGGTGGATTTGGCGGCTAAGCTGCTGAAACAGGGCTTTGAACTGGATGCAACCCACGGCACAGCGATTGTGCTGGGCGAGGCCGGTATCAACCCGCGCCTGGTGAACAAAGTGCATGAAGGTCGCCCGCACATTCAGGATCGTATCAAGAATGGCGAGTACACCTACATCATCAACACCACGGCAGGCCGCCAGGCGATTGAGGATTCCAAACTGATTCGCCGCAGCGCGCTGCAATACAAAGTGCATTACGACACCACGCTGAACGGCGGCTTCGCCACCGCGATGGCGCTGAATGCGGATGCCACCGAGAAAGTGATTTCCGTGCAGGAAATGCACGCGCAAATCCGCAAGTAAGCCTGACACCGGCCCGTTTCGCGGGCCGGTTTTCTTTTCCCGACTTCTACGTTCTGTAGGCCTGATAAGCGAAGCGCCATCAGGCATGATCCTGCTCCCGCGTTGCGGTTGGTCGCCGGATGGCGGCGTTGCTTTATCCGGCCTACAACACCTTTCTGTTATTGCCAATCTTCAGAAGGTTCTGCATTTCCCCACGCTTACAGTGAGTTAACCTAAAATAGGTTAACAGACGAATGAAATTCACTGAAAGCAGGGAGATAACCATGCAAATGAACAAACTTCTGATGACGTCGATTTTTACTGCCGCAGCGCTGTTTACCGTTGCCGGTTGTTCTTCAAATCAGGCTGTTCGCACCACGGATGGCCGCACCATTGTGACCGATGGTAAACCGAAGGTGGATGATGACACCGGGCTGGTTTCCTATAAAAATGCCGAAACCGGTAAAACCGAGCAGATTAATCGCGATCAGGTGAAAAACATGAGTGAACTGGATAACTGATCCGGCTTGCAGTGAGAATGAGTCCCGCTACTGCGGGACTTTTTTGTGCGCTTATTTCAGCAGCGCCGCGTCGATTTTCACCACAATTTTACGCAGCGCGGCGGGTGCCGTCAGGCTGCACATCGGGCGGTGCAGCTCCAGCGGGAAGATAATGGCCAGTTCTTCAGGCTGTAAATGAATCAGCGTCTCGCTGGCAATGTGCTGACAAAAACCGAGATCGTTCGCATTATTAAACGGCTCGCTAAGTTCAAGCGGCAAGCCGGTCACGCCTGCGCCAACCACCTCTTCGCCGCTTAATACAATATGGATATCAATATATTGACGATGAAATTCCGGGCGCTGCTCAGCCAGCAGCCGGGTATGCCCTTCAACCACTGAGAAGAAAACGCTGTCGCCCTGCAACGGATATTTTCCCGCCGCCAGCGAGTGCGGTTTCTTATCGAGAATGGCCTGGAGCGTCTGGCGAATAATTGCCGGATAGAGCGGATTCACCGCGCCAGCGGATAAGGTATCAATGATCATGCGGGGACATCCTGGTTAACGTAGTTTTGTAACAGGGAAAGGCTTTGCGAAACAATCGTGGCCACCGGCGGCGCGATATCCACCGCCAGAATGTCGGGTTCGTCATCAGCGGGAACTTCCAGCGCGGCGAACTGGCTTTGCAGCAGCGCTTCGGGCATAAAATGCCCCTGACGCTGGCGCATTCTTTCCAGCACGCAGGTGTAATCGCCCCGGAGCCAGAGAAAACAGAGATTGCTGTTTCCTCTGCGAAGCTGGTCGCGATAGCGTTTTTTCAGCGCCGAGCAGACCAGCACGCCAGATTCATTTTTTTGTTCCAGACTAAAAATAACGTCGGAAAGGCGTTCCAGCCACGGCAGGCGATCATCATCATCCAATGCCTGGCCCGAGGCCATTTTACGAATGTTCTGTCGGGGATGCAGATCGTCACCATCGATAAACTTCGCCTGCATTGCCTGCGCAAGCGCCAGACCTACCGTGCTTTTCCCGGTACCGGAGACGCCCATTAAAATCACGCACTGACCAGTCATCGTGCGCTCCTTACACCGCAACCAGCATGCCGCCATCGACGAACAGTAAATGCCCGTTAACGAAGTCGGAGGCTTTGGAGGAGAGAAACACTGCGGCGCCAACCAGTTCCTGCGGATCGCCCCAGCGAGCGGCAGGGGTGCGTTTGCATAACCAGTCGGTGAACGCTTTGTCATCCACTAACGCCTGTGTCATGGCTGTTTTGAAATAGCCAGGTGCAATACCGTTGACCTGAATATTGTGGCGCGCCAGTTCAACGCACATGCCGCGCGTCAGCATTTTCACTGCGCCTTTCGCGGCGGCATATGGCGTAATGGTGTCGCGGCCCAGTTCACTCTGCATTGAGCAGATATTGACGATTTTGCCCTGCTGGCGCGCCATCATGCGTTTAGCGACAGCCTGCGACACCAGGAAAACGGCGGTCTGGTTAACGGCAATAACCGCATTCCACTCATCCACCGGGAACTCGGTAAAAGGATGACGTCGCTGGATGCCTGCGTTATTGAACAGCACGTCGATGGCGCCGATATGGCGTTCAATATCGTCAATCGCCTGCTCAACAGATTCGGCATCAGTCACGTTGAATACCGCGACATGCGCGGTTGCGCCTTCATCGCGTAGTTTCATCGCGGCTTGTTCGGCGCGTTCCGCCGAGATATCGTTAATGATGATTTCCGCGCCGTACTGCGCCAGCCCCTGCGCCATAACAAAACCGATCCCCTGACCTGAGCCGGTAATTAAAATGCGTTTGCCGTTTAAACTGAAAAGATCGTTCATTGTTATTTCCTGAGCGAATGATGTGGCCCCTATCTCACGGTTTTTACCCTGGCTGAACTGTGACGCAGATCACTCAAATCCATGTTACGAAAAGGGGTTACTTTTAGTGTGAAGCTGGGCGGAAAACTGAGCGCAATCCGGCGGTTAACCGCGCATTGCAGCGCAGTTGGGCAATTCTCTTTTCCGGCGACAAGGGGCATAATAACGGGCTCGGGCTGGCGTCAGGACAGGTAGCAACCATGAAGGCACAACGTATTACTTTGCATGATATCGCTGCGCTGGCGGGCGTAACTAAAATGACGGTCAGCCGCTATCTGCGCACGCCGGAGAAAGTGAAGCCCGACACGGCTGAGCGTATCGCCAGCGTCATTGCTGAAGTGGGTTACCAACCTGACCCGGATAACCCGGCGATGTCTGCCAACGTGCTGCCGCGCATCGGCGTGCTGATTCCCTCTTTTAATAATCAAATCTTTGCCGACTTGCTCGCGGGAATTGAATCGGTCACTTCTGCGCAGGGCTACCAGACGCTGGTGGTCAATTATGACTACGACAGCCAACGCGAAGAGGAGCAAATTGCTACGGTTTTAGCCTTTAATGTCAAAGGGTTGCTGCTTACTGAGTCGGTTCATAGTCTGCGGGCGGAGAAGTATCTGAAAGCGGCCAAAATTCCGATCGCCGAAGTGATGGGGCTGTCGTCGAATGCCGATCGTATCAATGTCGGTTTCGACAATATGAAGGCTGGTTTTGATATGACCACGATGCTGCTGGCCAGCGGCAAGCGGCGCATTATCTACTTCGGCTCGATGTCTGACGTGCGCGACGAGCAGCGCTATAACGGTTACTGCCAGGCGATGGAAGCGCAGGGTTTACCGGTCGGGCGGATTGCGCCAAATAAGGTGTCCTCGATTTCTATCGGCACCGGCATGATGACGCTGGCGCGGCAAATGTACCCGGATATGGACGGTATTTTATGTACCAACGACGACCTTGCCGTTGGGGTGTTACAGGAGTGCCTTACTTCCGGGATCAAAGTGCCTGCTGAGATCGCGATTGCCGGGTTCCACGGTCTGGAGATTGGGCAGGTTATCAGCCCGCGTCTGGCCAGCGTTTTGACCCCGCGCTTCGAGATGGGAAAGGTCGCGACCGAAATCCTGCTCAAGAAAATCAAAGGATTGCCAACCATTGAACACGTCGATCTGCACTATCGCCTGTCGATGGGCGAAACCATCTGAACCTTTCTGTCGTGCGGGCTGTTGTTAGTATTTTGTTGTGCTTATGTCGCACCTTTTCAGGGGGGAATGCGGCATTTTACCCGTGCCGATCACGAAGAAGGTAACACGCTTTTTTAACACAATTCAGCGTGATGGAGATCGCAAAAATACCCGCCGAAAACCCGTTTGATAAGACGCAGGACGTACTGAAACTTTCAAACAGGTATCACGATGAATACAAAAACTAACCAGACCGTACTGCTGATCGCTCCTGTTGTAGACAGCCTGCTCGATCGCCTCTCCACTGCTTTCACGGTGCATCGCCTTTATGAACAAGCTGACGCAGAGGCTTTTCTGCAACGTGTGGGTGCCGACATTCAGGTGGTGGTGACGCGTGGCGATATCGGCGTAACCAATCATGTTCTCGAAGCATTACCGCAGGTGGGGCTGGTGGCGCTGTTCGGTGTAGGCACCGATGCGGTTGATCTGCACTACACCCGTAAACGCAATATTGCTGTCACCATTACCTCTGGCGTGTTAACGCAAGGGGTGGCCGATCTGGCTATGGGGTTGCTGCTGGCGGGGGCGCGTCAACTCTGCCAGGGCGATCGTTTTGTCCGCGAGGGGCGCTGGTTAACCTCCGCGCCAGCGCTGGCAACGCAGGTCAGCGGCAAACGCATTGGCATCTTCGGTATGGGCAATATCGGCCAGGCCATCGCCCGTCGGGCCAGCGGTTTCGATATGGAGATCCTCTACAACGACCGGCAGCCGATTGCCGGGCTGGATTATCACTGGTGTGCAGATCTGCATACTCTCGCTCATGAGAGCGATTTTCTGGTGATTGCGGCTTCTGCCGGAGCAGCAAACCACAAACTGATCGATGCCTCGGTATTTAACGTGATGCCGAAACATGCCTGGTTAATTAACATCGCCCGCGGTTCACTGGTCGATGAAACGGCATTGATCCGCGCGTTACAAAACGGTGTTATCGCCGGTGCTGGCCTGGACGTTTATGAAGATGAACCGAATGTCCCGGCAGCGCTGATCGCGCTCGACAACGTTGTACTGCAACCGCACGTTGCTAGCGCAACGCATGAAACCCGACAAAAAATGAGCGATGTGGTGTACGCCAACGTTGCCGCTTATTTTGCTCAGGCGCCGCTACCCAATGTGATTGCCTGATCCTCACCTCTGCCTCAGAGAGAAAACATATGAACACTAAAATACCCGGCACGCGCTGGTGGCGGATCATTGCGCCTGTGCTTATTGCCTGCATTATTTCGTTTATGGACAGGGTTAATATCAGCTTCGCGCTGCCCGGCGGTATGGAGGCGGATTTAGGCATCACCAGCCAGATGGCGGGCGTCGCCAGCGGGATCTTTTTTATCGGTTATTTGTTCTTGCAAATTCCTGGCGGGCGTAGCGCGGTAAACGGCAGCGGCAAGCGTTTTATCGCCTGGTCGCTGCTGGCGTGGGCGGTGGTTTCTGTCGCCACCGGATTCGTAACGCATGAGTATCAACTGCTGGTACTGCGCTTTATCCTCGGCGTTTCCGAAGGTGGCATGTTGCCAGTGGTGCTGACGATGGTCAGCAACTGGTTCCCGGAAAAAGAGGTAGGCCGGGCGAATGCGTTTGTCATGATGTTTGCCCCGCTTGGCGGCATGCTGACCGCGCCGGTTTCCGGGGCGATCATCGCGGCGCTCGACTGGCGCTGGCTGTTTATCATCGAAGGGCTGCTTTCACTGGTGGTGCTACTGGTGTGGTGGCGGCTGATCAGCGATCGGCCGGAAGAGGCGCACTGGCTACCAGCCAGCGAACGTGAATATCTGGTCACCACGCTGGCGCGCGAGCGCGAAGCGCGGCTGGCGGAAGAGGCGGTCAGCAATGCGCCGGTAAAAGATGTGTTTCGCAATGCCGGCCTGATGAAGCTGGTGGTGCTCAACTTCTTCTATCAAACCGGGGATTATGGTTACACCCTGTGGCTGCCGACGATCCTGAAAAATCTGACCGGTGCCAATATGGCCGGAGTCGGGCTTCTGGCGATCTTACCTTTTGTTGCCACGCTTGCCGGGATCTATACCATCTCGCTGTTCAGCGATCGCAGCGGTAAGCGTCGCGCCTGGGTGCGTGTCTCCCTTTACTGTTTCGCCGCCTCACTGCTGGCTTCGGTATTGTTACGTGAACATGTGGTGGCGGCTTATATTGCGCTGGTGATGTGCGGTTTCTTCCTCAAGGCGGCGACCAGCCCGTTCTGGTCTATTCCCGGAAGAATTGCCTCGCCGGAAGTGGCCGGTAGTGCGCGTGGCGTGATCAACGGTCTGGGCAATCTGGGTGGTTTCTGCGGCCCGTATCTGGTCGGCGTGATGATCTACTTTTACGGGCAGAATGTGGCCGTCTGCGCCCTGGCGGGTTCACTGATGATTGCCGGGACGATCACCTTCCTGTTGCCGAAGAAATGCGACCTGCAAGCCGATGATCGGGTTCTGGTCAGCAGCGACGATCAGCCGCATCGCGCATAGAGGAGAGCACCATGACACTGGAGCAACAGATCGCATTATGCGAAAGCCACCACGCCAAATTGCGCTTTCCGGCCTTCGATTATGCGGATGCCTGGACGCTGGGGAGTGCGTTATACCAGGCTGCACTGCGCAACGACGATGCGCTGGCGATTGAGATTCGTGTCAATCAACTGTGCCTGTTCAGCGCGCTAATGCCTGGCGCGACGGCAGAAAACGTGGATTGGGTGCGGCGTAAACGTAATCTGGTGGATTTTCTCGGCATCAGCTCCTGGGCTGCCGGGTTGATGCTGCAATCCCGTGGCACGACGCTGAGTGAACGTTATGGCGTGGATACGCGAGACTATGCGGCATTTGGCGGCAGTTATCCGCTTTATCTGACCAGCGGTTGCCTGATAGGTACGGTGACGGTCTCCGGCGCGCCGCAGCGTGATGATCATAACCTCGTGCTGAGTACGCTGGCACAGACGCTGAATATCGCGCCACTGACGCTCGTCCCTCCGATGTAACTCCCTTCACTGGCAGGCGCGCGAGTTGCGCCTGCTATTCCCGCACAGATTGTCGCTTTAAGCCTGATGATTAACTGTCTACACTCTCAAGAAAAAGAGCGCAGTGAAAAACAGGTTGATCGATGATCCTTATAATTTATGCCCATCCTTATCCGCAGCATTCGCATGCGAATAAGCGAATGATTGAGCAGGCAAGGACGCTGGAAGGCGTCGAAATCCGTTCTCTCTATGAGCTATACCCCGACTTTAATATTGATATAGCCGCCGAGCAGGAGGCGCTTTCCCGCGCTTCGCTGGTTATCTGGCAACATCCGATGCAGTGGTACAGCGTTCCGCCGTTGCTGAAACTCTGGCTGGATAAAGTGTTGTCGCATGGCTGGGCCTATGGTCACGAGGGCACCGCGCTTAAAGGCAAAAACGTGATGTGGGCTGTGACCACTGGCGGCGGCGACCACCATTTTGATATTGGATCGCACCCCGGTTTTGATGTGCTTTCGCAGCCGTTACAAGCAACCGCCATTTACTGCGGGATGAACTGGTTACCGCCTTTTGCCGTGCACTGTACTTTTATTTGCGACGATGAAACCCTGCAGGCGCAGGCGCGTCATTACAAACAACGTTTGCTGGAGTGGCAGGAGGCAGCACATGGATAGCCATTCATTAATACAGGCGCTGATCTACCTCGGTTCGGCTGCGCTGGTTGTCCCCATCGCTGTACGGTTGGGGCTGGGGTCGGTGCTTGGCTACCTGATTGCCGGCGGCATTATTGGCCCGTGGGGATTGCGCCTGGTGACCGATGCCGAATCCATTCTCCATTTCGCCGAAATTGGCGTGGTGCTGATGCTTTTCGTGATTGGCCTTGAGCTGGATCCGCAACGATTGTGGAAGTTGCGCGCTTCGGTGTTTGGCGGCGGCGCGCTGCAAATGGTGAGCTGCGGCCTGCTGCTTGGCGTGTTTTGCGCTCTGCTGGGGCTGGCGTGGCCGGTCGCGTTGCTGATTGGTCTGACGCTGGCGCTCTCTTCCACTGCGATTGCCATGCAGGCGATGAATGAACGTAACCTGACGGTTTCGCAAATGGGGCGCAGCGCCTTCTCGGTGCTGCTGTTCCAGGATATCGCTGCCATCCCGCTGGTGGCGATGATTCCGCTGCTGGCGGCCAGCGGCGGTGCGATGACGTTAAGCGCTTTTACCCTTTCGGCGCTGAAAGTAGTGGGCGCGCTGGCGCTGGTAGTGCTGATTGGGCGTTATGTCGCCCGTCCGGCGTTGCGTTTTGTTGCTCGCTCCGGGCTGCGGGAAGTGTTCTGCGCCGTGGCGCTGTTTCTGGTGTTCGGCTTTGGGTTATTGCTGGAAGAGGCGGGATTGTCGATGGCGATGGGCGCCTTCCTTGCCGGGGTGTTACTGGCCAGCTCTGAATATCGTCACGCGCTGGAAAGCGACATCGAACCGTTTAAAGGCCTGCTGCTGGGGCTGTTCTTTATTGGCGTCGGCATGTCCATCGACTTCGGTACGCTGGTGACACACCCGCTGCGTATCCTGCTGTTGCTGGTGGGTTTCCTGGTGATTAAAAGCGTGGTGCTGTGGCTGATCGCCCGCCCGCTACGCGTGCCGGGTAAACAGCGGATGTGGTTTGCCGCGCTGCTGGGGCAGGGGAGTGAATTCGCTTTTGTGGTGTTTGGCGCCGCGCAAACCGCGCAGGTGCTCGATCCGGAATGGGCGAAAGCGCTAACGCTGACGGTTGCGTTATCAATGGCTGCAACGCCAGTTTTGCTGGTGCTGCTGGCGCGGCTGGAGACTGCCGGTGCACAGCAGGAGCGCGAAGCCGATGAGATCGATGAAGAAGAGGCGCGGGTGATTATCGCCGGATTTGGCCGTTTTGGTCAGATCGCCGGGCGTCTGCTGCTTTCCAGCGGCGTGAAAATGGTGGTGCTTGACCACGATCCCGATCATATCGAAACGCTGCGTAAATTCGGCATGAAAGTCTTCTACGGTGATGCCACGCGCGTCGATCTGCTGGAGTCCGCCGGTGCCGGGCGTGCTGAGGTGCTGATTAATGCGATTGACGATCCACAGGCCAGCCTGCAATTGACTGAGCTGGCAAAAGAGCACTTCCCGGATCTGCGCATTATTGCCCGCGCCCGCGATGTTGATCACTATATCCGCCTGCGACAGGCGGGCGTAGAGAGACCGGAGCGTGAAACCTTCGAAGCGGCGCTGAAAACCGGGCGTCTGGCGCTGGAAGGGTTGGGCTTAGGCCCCTATGAAGCCCGCGAGCGTGCCGACCATTTCCGCCGTTTCAATACGTCGATGGTGGAAGAGATGGCGCAGGTAGAGAATGATGCGCAGGCGCGCGCCGCCGTGTTTAAGCGCACCAGCGCCATGTTGACGGAAATCATCTCAGAGGATCGCGCACATCTTTCGTTAACGCAGCGTCATGGCTGGCAGGGAACGGAAGAGGGGCGGCATACGGACGATCCGGCAGACGAACCGGCGGTGAAACCGCAGGCGTGAATCTGTTCAGGCTGGTTTACGGGTAACGTTTTGAATTAAAGCGAGTGGAAAGCTGGCGGTGCAGCAACAGGTTGCGGTATCGCCAGCAGAATGAAAAATTTTCTTATCCTTTGCCTTGCCCCCCATCGACGAAAGATTGTGCTTTCCGTATAGTGGCGACAATTTTTTTGCATCCAGGAATGAATGAATGATCAGTCTGATTGCCGCGCTAGCCGTGGATCGCGTGATTGGTATGGAGAACGCCATGCCGTGGAATTTACCGGTCGATCTCGCCTGGTTTAAGCGCAATACCTTAAACAAACCGGTGGTGATGGGGCGTCTGACGTGGGAATCCATCGGCCGTCCGTTACCGGGGCGCAAGAACATTGTGATCAGTAGCCAGCCGGGTACTGACGATCGTGTCGAATGGGTGAAATCCGTGGATGAAGCGATTGCCGCCTGCGGCGATGTGGAAGAGATCATGGTGATCGGCGGCGGGCGTGTTTACGAACAGTGTCTGCCGAAGGCGCAGCGCCTCTACCTGACGCACATTGATGCGGAAGTGGAAGGTGATACCCACTTCCCGGATTACGACCCGGACGACTGGGAATCGGTATTTAGCGAATTCCATGATGCGGATGCGCAGAACTCGCATAGCTACTGCTTTGAGATCCTCGAGCGCCGCTAAGATGTCACCCCGGCGGGCCGCCGCCGGGGAATCCTTTAAGAGGCTATCGCCTCGCTATCCCCTAAATCCATCTGGCGATTTGACGGTTGCGTGAAGTACATTTTGTCTTCCCAGCGCAGGCAGGTCAGTACGCCGCCCCAGCAGCAGCCGGTATCCAGCGCGTAAATCCCTTCCGGTGTGCCTGCGCCTTCCAGCGATGCCCAGTGGCCAAAGGCAATGCTGTACTCCTGCGAAACCGGTCCCGGAATTGAGAACCATGGTTTAAGCGGTGCAGGCGCATACTCGGGAATATCCTTGCAGTACATATCCAACTGCCCGTTCGGGAAGCAGTAACGCATACGCGTGAAGGCATTAGTGATAAAGCGCAGGCGGGCAAGCCCACTGAGTTCCGGCGTCCAGTGGTTTGGCAGATCGCCGTACATGGCATCCAGGAATAGCGGATAGGAATCGCTGGAAAGCACCGCTTCGATATCGCGCGCGCAGTGTATCGCCGTCGGCAAATCCCACTGCGGGGTGATCCCGGCATGCGCCATCACCAGCTTTTTCTCTTCATCGATTTGCAGCAGCGGCTGGCGACGCAGCCAGTTGATCAGCTCGTCGGCGTCGGGCGCTTCCAGCAATAAATTGAGCCGGTCTTTGGGTTTGTTGCGGCTGATACCGGCGAAGACGGCCAGCAGATGCAGATCGTGATTGCCCAGTACGATGCGTACGCTGTCGCCCAGTGATTTGACGTAACGCAGTACATCCAGCGACCCCGGCCCACGGGCGACTAAATCGCCGGTAAGCCAGAGGGTGTCTTGCTCTGGTGAAAATTCAACCTGTTTTAACAGCGCGATCAGTTCATCATAGCAACCATGAACGTCACCAATCAGATATGTAGCCATTGGATTAATGAATCAGTATTGGAACAGCGAGTCGGAAGACCGGGACGGCGATGCGAAACGCAGTGCCCTGCGCGTCGATCATTTCGTAGTGGCCCTGCATGGTGCCCATCGGCGTCTCGATAACCGCGCCGCTGGTGTATTGATATTCGCCGCCCGGCTCAATGTGCGGCTGTTCACCGACGACACCTTCGCCCTGCACTTCCGTTTCGCGGCCATTTCCATTGGTGATCAGCCAGTAGCGTTTCAACAACTGGACAGGGGTTCGCCCCAGGTTCCGGATGGTGATGGTGTAAGCAAACACATAACGTTCATCGTCGGGGGTTGACTGAGACTCAATGTAGACGCTTTGTACCTGAACACAAACTCGGGGCGAATTGATCATGAGTTAACTCTCCTTCGGCGGCGCATTTTCCGTCAGGTAGTTGGCTAACTGACAGTACTGCGCAACAGAGATATTTTCCGCGCGCATCGTCGGGTCGATCCCCAGCGATGCCAGCACCTCAACCGTAAACACATTGCCGAGGCTATTGCGGATGGTTTTACGACGCTGGTTAAAGGCTTCGGTGGTAATGCGGCTCAGCGCGCGAATCTCTTTGACCGGATGCGGCAACGTAGTGTACGGCACCAGACGAACCACGGCAGAATCCACCTTCGGCGGCGGCGCGAAAGCTGTCGGAGGCACTTCCAGCACCGGAATAATCTGACAGTAGTACTGCGCCATCACGCTTAACCGACCATACGCCTTACTGTTTGGTCCTGCAACCAGACGATTTACCACCTCTTTCTGCAACATAAAGTGCATATCGGCAATGGCATCAGTATAGCTAAACAGATGGAACATCAATGGCGTGGAGATGTTATACGGCAGGTTGCCGAAAACACGCAGCGGCTGACCGAGCGTTTGCGACAGCTCGCCAAAATTCATGGTCATCGCATCTTGCTGATAAATTGTCAGTTTTGGCGCGAGGAACGGATGTGTTTGCAGGCGGGCAGCCAGATCGCGGTCAAGTTCGATAACTGTCAGCTTATCCAGACGTTCGCCAACCGGCTCGGTCAGTGCGCCAAGGCCCGGACCGATTTCAACTATCGCCTGACCCTTTTGTGGGTTGATGGCCGATACGATGCTGTCGATCACGAACTGGTCGTGGAGAAAGTTTTGCCCGAAGCGTTTACGGGCTAAGTGGCCCTGATGGACTCGATTAGTCATTGAGTATTAACAATCATTTTGATGGCGAGGTTAAGCGCCGTAATAAAACTGCCGACATCTGCTGTTCCATGGCCCGCCAGTTCCAGCGCGGTGCCGTGGTCAACGGATGTGCGAATAAAAGGTAAACCGAGAGTGATATTCACGCCGCGGCCAAAGCCCTGGTATTTTAGCACGGGCAGACCCTGATCGTGGTACATCGCCAGTACGGCGTCGGCATTATCAAGGTATTTGGGCTGAAATAGCGTATCGGCAGGTAGCGGACCGCTCAAATTCATACCGCTGGCTCGCATTTCTTCCAGCACCGGAATGATCGTATCGATCTCTTCCGTCCCCATGTGTCCGCCTTCACCTGCGTGTGGATTCAGCCCGCAGACCAGAATGTGCGGATGGCGGATACCAAATTTCTGCTGTAAATCCCCGTGCAGGATGCTAATCACTTCGCGCAGCAACGCTGGCGTAATCGCTTGTGCAACGTCTTTGAGCGGCAAATGGGTGGTTGCCAGCGCAACGCGTAGCTCTTCGGTGGCCAGCATCATCACCACTTTGGCGGCGTGCGAGCGCTCCTCGAAAAACTCCGTGTGCCCGGTAAACGGCGTACCCGCGTCGTTGATCACCCCTTTATGTACCGGGCCGGTTACCAGCGCAGCAAATTCACCGTTCAGGCAACCGTCGCAGGCGCGGGCAAGGGTTTCCACAACATAAGGGCCGTTAAGAGGATTGAGGACGCCCGGCGTCACCGGCGCATGCAACGGAAGAGGCAGCACGGTTAAGGTACCGGCTTGCTGCGCAACCGCAGCTGCGGCGGGATCGTAATCCCGAAGCTGCAACGGCAGACCGAGCAGGGCTGCCCGGTCGGCTAACAGCGTTGCGTCTGCACAGATAACCAGTTCAACCGGCCAGTCGCGCTGGGCGAGCTGAACCACCAGATCCGGACCAATCCCGGCGGGCTCGCCGGGAGTGATAACGACACGCTGTGTTTTCATTTAGTTGCTCAGGATTTTCACGTAGGCGCTGGCGCGTTGTTCCTGCATCCAGGTTGCCGCCTCTTCAGAGAATTTGCGGTTCATCAGCATGCGATACGCTCTGTCTTTCTGCGCGGCGTCCGTTTTATCAACGTTACGCGAATCGAGCATTTCGATCAGGTGCCAGCCGAAGGAGGAGTGCACCGGGCCGCTCATCTGGCCGCGTTTTAGCTTCATCAGCGCATCACGGAATGCCGGATCGTAAATATCCGCTGCCGCCCAGCCCAGATCGCCGCCCTGGTTTGCAGAGCCCGGATCCTGGGAGAACTCTTTCGCTGCATTAGCAAACGTGGTTTTACCGCTCTTAATGTCCGCTGCGATCTCTTCCAGTTTCACGCGAGCCTGATCGTCGCTCATGATGGGTGACGGTTTCAGCAGGATATGGCGAGCGTGAACTTCCGTCACAGAGATGTTCTGAGACTGGCCGCGCAGATCGTTAACTTTCAGGATATGGAAACCGACGCCGGAACGAATCGGCCCGATGATATCGCCTTTTTTCGCCGTGCTCAGCGCCTGAGCGAAGATGCTTGGCAGCTCCTGAATGCGTCCCCAACCCATCTGGCCGCCTTTCAGCGCCTGCTGATCGGCAGAGTAGGTGATCGCCAGCTTGCCGAAATCATCGCCTTTACGCGCCTGATCGACAATGGAACGCGCCTGGTTTTCGGCTTCGTTAACTTGATCCGACGTCGGGTTTTCCGGCAGCGGGATCAGGATGTGGCTCAGGTTCAGTTCGGTGCTGGCATCGTTTTGGTTCCCCACCTGCTGCGCCAGGGCATCCACTTCCTGCGGCAGGACAGTCACACGACGGCGCACTTCACCGTTGCGCACTTCAGAGATGATCATCTCTTTGCGGATCTGGTTGCGATAGGTGTTGTAATTCACCCCATCGTAAGCCAGACGGCTGCGTAATTGATCCATAGACATATTGTTCTGTTTGGCAATGTCGGCGATGGCGGCATCAAGCTGCTCGTCCGTCACTTTGACACCCATTTTGGTGCCCATCTGCAGAATGATTTGATCCATGATCAGCCGTTCAAGGATCTGATGGCGCAGCGTGGCGTCGTCCGGCAGTTGCTGGCCCGCCTGGCCTGCGTTGGCCTTTACGGACTGCATCATGCTATCAACGTCACTTTCAAGCACTACGCCGTTATTGACGACGGCAGCGACTTTATCAACAACCTGAGGCGCAGCAAAACTGGTATTCGCAACCATAGCGATACCGAGAAGCAGCGTTTTCCAGTTCTTCATACCTTTTCCATTTCAATTAACCGCAATGCGGATTACGTTGCAAATCAAACAGATCACATTGAACTACGGTACGGCAGAATGTTTGAACGCAGCATTTGTTGCGTACCCAAACCGTAGTTAGAACTCAGACCGCGCAGCTCAATGTTGAAACCGATGACGTTGTCATACTTGCTTTGGTCATTTTGCCAGCCGTTAATTTTCCGCTCATAACCGACGCGAAGAGCATAACAGCAGGAGTTGTACTGCAAGCCAACCATCTGGTCAGCGGATTTGTGTGTATTGGTGTCGAAATAGTAAGCCCCGACGATCGACCAGCGGTCAGCAATCGGCCAGCTTCCGGCAGCACCCACCTGCGAAATACCATCTTTATACTGCGCGGAAGTCGCGTAGCTTGGCAGCGTTGCCTGAATGTATTCCGGGCTGGCGTAACGGTAGCTCAGTTGCAGCATACGGTCTTCATCACGACGATATTCCAGTGACGAGCTGCTGTTGGCGATGGCATTCAGACGCGTGTCGTACTGCACGCCGCCGCGCAGACCCCAGCGATCCGAGATACGCCAGTAGGTATCACCCGCCCAAACCAACGACCCCGTTTTGTTGTCTCTCTCCCAGTTAATGTTGTCATCACCGGTGCGGGACTCGGTGAAATAGTAAATTTGACCAACAGAAACGTTAAAACGTTCAACTGCCGCATCATCATAAATGCGCGTTGTGACGCCGGTGGTAACCTGGTTTGCCGAGGCGATACGGTCAAGCCCGCCGTAGGTGCGATCGCGGAACAGCCCACTGTAGTCGGATTGTAAGAGCGTTGAGTCGTAGTTGTTGATATGGCTCTGATCTCGATACGGCACATACAGGTATTGCGCGCGTGGCTCCAGCGTTTGGGTATAACCTTCCGCCCAGTTCATATCACGTTCAAACACCATCTTGCCGTCCATCTTAAATTGCGGCATGACGCGGTTGACTGTCTCTTTGTAATCCGTGTTGTTACTTGCGTTGTAATCATCCAGATTGCTCTGCTGGTAGTGGGTCGCCAGCATTTTCACTTCAGTATCCAGGCTGCTCCAGTCGTTGGAGACGGGCAGACTTAACGTCGGCTCCAGATGAACACGCGTCGCTTCCGGATAGTTAGCGTTAGTATTGGTGAAATGAACCGCCTGGCCATACACACTCAAGTCAAACGGCCCAAGGTCATTGTGATACCAGTTCACATCCAACTGGGGTTCAGCGGCATAGGAGTTACTGTTTTCGCTGTCAAAGACCTGGAACTGTTTTGTCGATACCGTGGCGTTAAAGTTTTCCACCGCGTAACCCACGCTGAAGATCTGGGTCGCGTAGCCATCGGTACTGGATCCGTATTTCGATGAGAAGTCATTGAAGTAGTGAGAGTCACTGACCTTGGTATAGTTGGCATTAAAACGCCACACCTGATCCATTACGCCAGCATGCTGCCAGTAGAATAACCAGCGGTGGCGGTTGCTCTCCGTCGGGTACTCATCTTCGTAGACTTTGTCGGACGGCAGATAGTCAAATTCAACCAGGCCAGCCCCGGCCTGTGTCAGATAGCGGAATTCGTTTTGCCACTGAATATTGCCACGTTTATGGATGTAATGCGGCGTGATAGTCGCATCCATATTTGGCGCAATGTTCCAGTAGTACGGCAGGTAAAACTCGAAATAGTTACTGGTGCTGTACTTGGCATTCGGGATCAAGAAACCGGAACGGCGTTTGTCACCGATCGGCAACTGCAAGTACGGGCTATAAAACACCGGTACGGAGCCGAGTTTAAAGCGTGCGTTCCAGATCTCAGCGACCTGCTCCTGGCGATCCTGAATCACTTCGCTACCCACGACGCTCCAGGTGTCAGAACCCGGCAAGCAGGAGGTAAAGGAGCCGTTATCCAGAATCGTATAGCGGTTTTGCCCACGCTGTTTCATCAGGTCGGCGGTGCCACGCCCCTGGCGACCCACCATCTGGTAATCACCCTGCCAGACGTTGGTGTCTTTGGTATTCAGGTTTGACCAGGCTTTAGGACCTTTCAGGATGACCTGGTTATCGTCATAGTGCACATTACCCAGTGCATCCACTGTGCGTACCGGGTCTGTCTGACCTTCCGGCTGCTGCTGATGAAGCTGCACCTCATCGGCCTGCAAACGGCTATTCCCCTGATTAATATCGACATTGCCGGTAAAAACAGCATCGTCGGGGTAATTGCCTTTTGCGTGATCGGCATTGATCGTCACCGGCAGGTTATTGGTATCACCCTGTACCAGCGGGCGATTGTAGCTGGGGACGCCAAGCATACATTGCGAGGCAAGATCGGCTGCCATTCCCTGCTGACTATAAAGGGCGGAGCCAATCATGGTGGCCAGGAGGGTGGGGATACGTTTTTTCATACGTTGTATTTGTTGTTCCGTCATCTGTGGCTTTACGCTGGCAAACGGTCTGAGACTAACTTACTCGCCTTTGCAACGCTAGTTTTAATCCTGCCCGCGTTCGAGCCAGGGAGAGAAGACTGCGCCTGTGCATGGCATTGAATGACGGGTATGATAAAGCAAATTTTAGCCGACGGCATGACGATTTGGGGAGTATATGCAGTATTGGGGAAAAGTGGTTGGTGTGGTCATCGCTCTTTTCATGGGCGGCGGCTTTTGGGGCGCGGTTCTGGGGCTGATTATCGGGCATATGTTTGATAAGGCGCGCAGCCGTAAAATGGCCTGGTTTGCTAACCAGCGTGAACGTCAGTCGCTCTTCTTCGCCACCACCTTTGAGGTGATGGGGCATCTGACCAAATCGAAAGGCCGCGTCACCGAAGCTGACATCCAGGTCGCCAGCCTTTTTATGGATCGCATGAATCTGCACGGCGAATCGCGTATGGCGGCACAACGCGCGTTTCGTGACGGTAAAGCGGATAATTACCCGCTTCGCGACAAGATGCGTCAGTTCCGCAGTGTCTGTTTCGGCCGCTTCGATTT
Organism: Kosakonia sacchari; assembly: GCA_900109485.1. Taxonomy (GTDB): domain Bacteria; phylum Pseudomonadota; class Gammaproteobacteria; order Enterobacterales; family Enterobacteriaceae; genus Kosakonia; species Kosakonia sacchari_B. Next base: position 387,395 of record FOAY01000002.1, read on the forward strand.
GATTCGGATGTTTCTGGAAATTCAAATCCAGGCCGCCTTTGCCGATGGCTCTCTGCACCCCAGCGAACGCGAAGTGTTGTATGTGATTGCTGAGGAACTGGGCATCTCGCGCCTGCAATTCGATCAATTCCTGCGCATGATGCAGGGCGGTGCGCAGTTTGGCGGCGGTTACCATTATCAGCAGCAGGCAGGTGGTAACGGCGGCGGCTGGCAGCAGGCGCAGCGTGGTCCGACGCTGGAAGATGCCTGTAATGTGCTGGGCGTGAAACCGACAGACGATGCGACAACCATCAAGCGTGCTTACCGCAAATTGATGGGTGAGCACCATCCGGACAAGCTGGTGGCAAAAGGTTTGCCGCCGGAGATGATGGAGATGGCAAAACAAAAAGCGCAGGAAATTCAGAAAGCTTACGAGCTGATTCGCGAGCAGAAGGGTTTTCGCTAAGCGTAATACTCCCCCGGCGCGCGGTCGGGGGAGAGTATTAAAAATCTACCGGTGCTTTGAACGTCATGCTATTGCCGAATTCCGGATGGGTAATCGTCAGTGTTTCGGCATGCAACTGTAAACGCGGCGCCAGCGCCAGCGCTTGCGGCGGCGCATAAAAGCGGTCGCCGAGAATCGGATGACCAATAGCCAGCATATGTACACGCAGTTGATGCGATCGACCCGTAATCGGCTTCAGCCGCACGCGGGCGTTTCCGTCATCATCCAGCGACAACACTTCATATTCGGTCTGCGCCGCTTTGCCGGTTTCGTAACACACTTTCTGCTTCGGGCGATTCGGCCAGTCGCAAATCAGCGGTAAATCCACCAGCCCTTCCGCTTTTTCCGGGTGGCCCCAGATGCGCGCCAGATACTGCTTTTTCGGCTCGCGCTCGCGGAACTGGCGCTTTAGCTCACGTTCGGCATTTTTGGTAAGCGCCACCACAATCACACCGCTGGTGGCCATATCCAGGCGATGCACGGATTCAGCCTGCGGAAAGTCGCGCTGAATACGCGTCATCACACTGTCTTTGTGCTCATCAAGACGACCCGGTACCGACAACAAGCCGCTGGGCTTGTTGACGACCATAATGTGCTCATCCTGATAGAGAATAACCAGCCAGGGATCCTGCGGCGGATTGTAAGGCTCCATCACCATAAACCGCTCCGTTATTGATGCGTCACAACGATCAGACGCAGCGCGTCCAGTCGCCAGCTCGCCTGATCCAGGCTTTCCAGCACGTGCTGGCGATTACTTTCAATAGCGGCCAGTTCATCGTCACGAATGTTAGGGTTAACCGCACGCAGCGCTTCCAGACGCGACAGTTCAGCAGAGAGTTTCTCGTCTGCTTCGCTGCGGGCGGCATCAATCAGCGTGCGCGCTGCGCTCTCAACCTGCATTTCACCTTTTTGCAGAATGTTGTGTACATCCTGATGAACCGCATTCACCAGCTTACTGCCGGTATGGCGGTTCACGGCGCTAAGCTGGCGGTTGAAACTCTCAAACTCAACCTGTCCGGCCAGGTTGGTACCGTTTTTATCCACCAGCAGGCGGATCGGCGTCGGCGGCAGGAAGCGGTTAAGCTGCAGATGTTTCGGCGCCTGCGCTTCGACAACGTAGATCAGCTCCAGCAACAGCGTACCGACCGGCAGCGCTTTGTTTTTCAGCAGCGAAATGGTACTGCTGCCGGTGTCGCCGGAGAGGATCAGATCCAGACCGTTGCGGATCAGTGGATGTTCCCAGGTGATGAACTGCGCATCCTCGCGGGAGAGCGCGACATCGCGATCGAAAGTGATGGTGCAGCCATCTTCCGGCAGGCCCGGGAAATCCGGTACCAGCATATGATCGGACGGCGTCAGAACGATCATGTTTTCGCCGCGATCGTCCTGGTTAATCCCCACGATATCAAACAGGTTCATGGCAAAGGTGATAAGCGCGGTGTCATCATCCTGCTCTGCAATGCTTTCTGCCAGGGCTTGCGCTTTTTCGCCGCCGTTAGAGTGGATCTCCAGCAGACGGTCACGCCCTTGTTCCAGCTGCGTTTTCAGCGCGTCATGCTGCTCGCGGCAGGATTTGATCAACTGCTCAAACCCGTCGGTGTCTTCCGGCGCGGCCAGATAGTTAATCAGCTCGCCGTGGACGCTGTCGTAAATCGTGCGGCCGGTCGGGCAGGTATGTTCAAAGGCATCCAGCCCTTCGTGATACCAGCGGACCAGTACGGACTGCGCGGTTTTCTCCAGATACGGCACATGGATCTGAATATCATGCGCCTGGCCGATACGATCCAGACGCCCGATACGCTGCTCCAGCAGATCCGGGTTAAACGGCAGATCGAACATCACCAGATGGCTGGCGAACTGGAAGTTACGGCCTTCAGAGCCGATCTCCGAGCACAGCAGTACCTGCGCGCCGCTGTCTTCTTCGCCAAACCACGCGGCTGCACGGTCGCGTTCGATAATTGACATGCCTTCATGGAACACGGACGCGCGAATGCCTTCGCGTTCACGCAGAACCTGCTCCAGTTGCAGCGCGGTCGCCGCTTTGGCGCAGATCACCAGGATTTTCTGGGAGCGATGGCTGGTCAGGTAGCCCATCAACCACTCTACGCGAGGGTCGAAGTTCCACCAGGTGCCGCTATCGCCTTCGAATTCCTGATAGATCTGTTCCGGATAGAGCATGTCGCGGGCGCGTTCTTCCAGACTCTTGCGCGCGCCCATAATGCCGGAAACTTTAATGGCGGTTTGATACTGGGTCGGCAACGGCAATTTAACCGTATGCAGTTCGCGTTTCGGGAAGCCTTTCACGCCGTTGCGGGTGTTACGGAACAGCACGCGGCTGGTGCCGTGTCTGTCCATCAGCATGGTGATCAGCTCCTGGCGCGCATCGGCTGCACCGTCGCGGTCGCTGTTGGCGGTTTGCAGCAGCGGTTCGATATCCTGCTCGCCCACCAGATCGCTCAGCGTATTCAGATCGTCATTGCTAAGCCGTTCGCCTGCCAGCAGTAGCGCCACTGCATCTGCGACCGGACGATAGTTTTTCTGCTCTTCGACAAACTGGGCGAAGTCATGGAAGCGGTTTGGATCAAGCAGGCGCAGACGGGCAAAGTGGCTCTCCATGCCCAGCTGTTCCGGCGTGGCGGTCAGCAGCAAAATGCCGGGTACGCGCTCGGCCAGTTGCTCGATGGCGAGATATTCGCGGCTGGCTTCGTTTTCGCTCCACACCAGGTGATGCGCTTCGTCCACCACCAGCAGATCCCACTCCGCATCGCAAAGATGCTCGAGGCGCTGCTTGTTGCGGCGTACAAAATCGAGGGAGCAGATCACCAGTTGCTCGGTCTCAAACGGGTTGTCTGCATCGTGTTGCGCTTCAGCATAGCGTTCATCGTCGAACAGGGCGAAGCGCAGGTTGAAGCGACGCAGCATCTCCACCAGCCACTGGTGTTGCAGGGTTTCCGGCACCACAATCAGCACGCGTTCCGCTGCGCCAGCGAGCAGTTGTTGATGCAGGATCATCCCGGCTTCAATGGTTTTCCCGAGGCCGACTTCATCCGCCAGCAGCACACGCGGCGCATAGCGGCGACCGACATCATGAGCGATGTGCAACTGATGCGGGATCAGGTTAGTTCGCTGACCACGCAGGCCGCTCCACGGCATACGGTATTGCGCGCTTTGATAGTTGCGGGCACGAAAACGCAGCGCAAAACGGTCCATGCGGTCGATCTGCCCGGCAAACAGGCGATCCTGTGGTTTGCTGAATACCAGTTTGCTGTCGAGCAGTACTTCGCGCAGGATAACGTCGTTTTCCTGGGTATCCAGACGCGTTCCGGTGTAGGCAAGCAGTCCGTTTTCTTCTTTTACGTCTTCAATCGTTAACTGCCAGCCTTCATGGCTGGTAATTGTATCACCGGGGTTGAACATGACGCGGGTAACCGGGGAATCGCTACGGGCATACAGACGATTTTCTCCGGTGGCGGGGAAAAGGAGCGTAACCGTGCGCGCATCGATGGCAACGACTGTACCAAGTCCGAGTTCGCTTTCCGTGTCGCTAATCCAGCGTTGACCAAGTGTAAAGGGCATAAATGAACTCTATATCTCAAATTGCAGGCAATAGCTCGTCGCCGCCTGATGGGAGGCGGGCGCGAACAAAATTGGGACCAGAAAAAGGAAGGGCGCTATGGTACTGGATGACGTCACATTCGTATAGCCTGAAAAGTGCAGCTTTAATACAAATGCGCCATTAAAACAGCCCCAGTTGCCCCGTAAGAAGTGTAGCAAAATCGTCGTCAATGAAAGGGAGAATTCCATCGGCGACCGGCTGTAACTGTTTACTGAGGTAGTGATCGTAATCGAGCGGCGAGCGCTGATAATCCACCGGCTCAGGGCCGCTGGTGGTCCAGACGTATTTAATGGTGCCGCGATTCTGATATTGCGCCGGGCGGCCGCGTTTGACGTTCTCTTCATCGGCCAGCCGGGCAGCGCGCACATGCGGCGGCACATTGCGCTCATACTCGCCCAGCGCGCGGCGCAGACGCTTACGGTAGACCAGTTGCTCATCCAGTTCGCCCGCCATCAGGCTGGCGATCGTCTCCCGTACGTAATCCTGATACGGTTCGTTACGAAATACGCGCAGATAGAGCGTTTGCTGAAACTGCTGCGCCAGCGGCGTCCAGTCGGTGCGCACCGTTTCCAGCCCCTTAAACACCATGCGCTGGTTATCACCTTCCTGAATCAGCCCGGCGTAGCGTTTTTTACTGCCCTGCTCGGTGCCGCGAATGGTTGGCATCAGAAAACGGCAGAAGTGGGTTTCAAACTCCAGCTCCAGCGCGCTCTCCAGCCTCTCATTTTGCAAATGCGCCGCCCACCAGGCGTTGACGTGTTCCACCAGTGATTTACCTATGCGCGCCGCCTCTTCTTCGCTGTGCGCCTTCTTCAGCCAGACGAAGGTCGAATCGGTATCGCCGTAAATAACATCAAAGCCCTGTTCTTCAATCAGCGCTTTGGTCTGGCGCATGATCTGATGGCCGCGCATGGTGATCGATGACGCCAGCCGGGGATCGAAAAAGCGGCACGCGCTGGTGCCGAGCACGCCGTAAAAGGCGTTCATGATGATCTTTAATGCCTGCGACAGCGGTTTATTTCCCTGTCGTTTGGCATCATCGCGCCCGTGCCAGATTTGGCCGACAATCTCCGGCAGGCAGTGTTTCTCGCGGGAAAACCACGCGCCAAGAAAGCCTTCGGTGCTGTACGCGGGCTCCGGCTGCGCCATGCCTTCCACCAGACCGACCGGATCGATGAGAAAGGTACGGATAATCGAGGGATAAAGACTTTTGTAATCCAGCACCAGCACCGAATCGTAAAGCCCCGGACGGGAATCCATCACGTAGCCGCCTGGGCTTGCCTGCGGCGGCACACCGCCGAGATTCGGCGCCACGAAACCTGCGCGGTGCATGCGCGGGAAATAGAGATGGCTGAAAGCGGCGACCGAACCGCCGTGCCGGTCTACCGGCAATCCGTTGACCGTGGCGCGCTCCAGCAGAAACGGCATAATCTCCGTTTTATGGAAGATGCGCGTCACCAGTTCGCAATCCTTCAGGTTATAGGTGGCGAGCGCCGGTTTATTTTCGGCGAAGCGGCGGTCGATCTCGTCCATTCGATCCCACGGGTTGTCGATGGCTTTGCCTTCGCCGAGCAGCTCCTGCGATACCGCTTCCAGCGAAAAAGAGGAGAAATTCCAGAAAGCGGACTTCAGCGCTTCGATGCCGTCGATAATCAGCCGACCAGTGGCCTGCGCGAAGAAGACGCCATTTTTAAAACCGTGCTCGCGCCACTCCAGCTCGCTGCCGCGCCGTCCAAGGGCGAGCGGCACGCGGTAACGCTCGGCGCTCTTTTGCAGTACGCGCAGATCGAACTGCACCACGTTCCAGCCGATGATGACATCCGGGTCGTGCGCGGCGAACCAGGCGTTGAGTTTTTCCAGCAGTTGCGGGCGGCTGGAAACATATTCCAGATCGAAATCCAGCCCCTGCGCGCTGCCGTTTTCTGGCCCCAGCATATAGACCGTGCGCTGCCCGCAGCCTTCCAGACCGATGCAGTAAAGCTCGCCGTGGCGGCTGGTTTCGATATCCAGCGACACCCATTTCAGCGGCGGGCGATAGTGGGGATTGGGTTTGAGACGTGCATTGATCAGCGCGTCGCCCTGCGGTTCGCCATCTACCCATACCGGCGCGGTGATAAAGCGCTCCATCAGAAAGCGCTCCGGCGGGCGCACATCGGCTTCGTAGAGCGTTACGCCGCCTTCGCGCAGCAGCTTTTCCAGGCGCATCAGTTGGCGATGAGCGCGGCAATAGAGGCCGAACACAGGCTGGCGGTGGAAATCGCACAGTTCGAGCGGCGTGAGCCGCCACTGTTTTTCATTGCTTAACAGGCGGCGGGCCATTTCCACCTGTGCGGCGGGGATAAAGGCCACCGACTCCTGCGGCGGCAGCACAACGCGCAGCGGGCCGTTATCCGTCGCCAGCCAGAATTCCACCTCGGTGCCGCCAGGGGTATCCCGCCAGTGCCGGGTTAATAAAAAGCCTTCTCGCGCCTGCGCCACAGCGTTCTCTCATAAAATAAAACCAGGCGAGATTATAGCCTGGTTTATACAGTTATGCTGTGGTTTTATACAGTTATTGGCCGTAGTAAGCTTTGGCGCCGTGTTTGCGCAGGTAGTGTTTATCCAGCAACGTTTGCTGCATGGCGGGCAGTCGCGGGTCGAGCTGGCGACAGAAGATGCCCATATACGCCACTTCTTCCAGCACAATCGCGTTATGCACCGCGTCATCGGCGTTTTTCCCCCAGGCGAAAGGCCCGTGAGAATGCACCAGTACGCCGGGCATTTGGGCGGGATCAATACCCTGTTTTTCAAAGGTTTCGACAATCACATTGCCGGTTTCCCACTCGTATTCCCCGTTGATTTCGTCATCGGTCATCTTACGGGTGCAGGGGATCTCGCCGTAAAAATAGTCCGCGTGCGTGGTGCCGGTTGCCGGAATCGGCTGGCCAGCCTGCGCCCAGATGGTGGCATGGCGGGAATGGGTATGCACGATGCCGCCAATACCAGGAAAAGCCTGGTATAACAGGCGGTGCGTTGGGGTATCTGACGACGGTTTTTTGTTGCCTTCAACCACTTCTCCGGTGGTGATATTGACGACCACCATATCGTCGGCGGTCATCACGCTGTAATCAACGCCAGAAGGTTTGATCACCAGCACGCCGCGCGCGCGATCAACCGCGCTGACATTCCCCCAGGTCAGCGTCACCAGATTGTGTTTCGGCAGCGCGAGGTTGGCTTCCAGCACCTGACGTTTAAGATCTTCGAGCATTTCTTTCTCCTGCTATTGCCGGATGGCGCTACGCTTATCCGGCCTACGGGATCTTGCATTGCCGGATGGCGCTAATGTTTATCCGGCCAGGGAAACCCGCAGGCCCGGTAAACGAAGTGCCACCGGGCGCGAGCATCAGGGATTAGCGTTTTGAACCGTAATAGACTTCGTTCCAGCGCAGCGCATCTTTAAACGCCGGCAGGCGGGTATCGTTGTCGATGACCGTCAGTTCGATGTCATGCAGTTCGCTGAACTGGCGCATATCATCCAGCGTCAGGGCGTGGCTAAAGACGGTGTGGTGCGCGCCGCCCGCCAGGATCCAGGCTTCGGAAGCGGTCGGCAGATCCGGCTGCGCTTTCCACAGCGCATTCGCCACCGGCAGTTTCGGCAGATCGTGCGGAGTTTTGACCGCATCGACGCAGTTCACCAGCAGGCGGAAGCGATCGCCCAGATCGATCAGGCTGGCATTGATCGCCGGTCCTGTTTTGGTTGAGAAGATCAGGCGTGCCGGATCGGCTTTGCCGCCGATACCCAGGTACTGCACATCCAGCGTCGGTTTCTCATCGAGGGCGATAGACGGGCACACTTCCAGCATGTGAGAACCCAGCACCAGGTCATTGCCTTTCTCAAAGTGGTAGGTGTAATCCTCCATAAAGGAGGTGCCACCGCTTAAACCGCCGGACATCACTTTCATGATGCGCAGCAGCGCGGCGGTCTTCCAGTCGCCTTCACCGGCAAAGCCATAGCCTTGCTGCATCAGACGCTGCACCGCCAGACCCGGCAGTTGTTTCAGACCGTGCAGATCTTCGAAGGTGGTGGTAAAGGCATGGAAACCGCCCTCCTCAAGGAAGCGTTTCAACCCCAGTTCGATGCGCGCAGCGTCCAGCACGTTCTGGCGTTTGTCGCCGTGAACCTGTGCCGCAGGTGTCAGGCGGTAGCTGCTTTCGTATTCATCAACCAGCGCATTGATATCGCCGTCGCTGACCGCGTTCACTACCTGCACCAGATCGCCGACGCCCCAGGTATTCACCGAGAAGCCAAACTTGATCTGCGCGGCGACTTTATCGCCGTCCGTCACCGCCACTTCACGCATGTTGTCGCCAAAGCGCACCACTTTCAGATGGCGGGTATCCTGTTTGGAAACCGCCTGACGCATCCACGCGCCAATGCGCACATGGGCATGACGATCCTGCCAGTGGCCGGTGACCACGCTGTGTTGCAGGCGCATGCGCGCGCCGATAAAGCCGAACTCGCGGCCGCCGTGCGCGGTCTGGTTCAGGTTCATAAAGTCCATATCGATGCTGTCCCACGGCAGGGACGCGTTGAACTGGGTGTGGAATTGCAGCAGCGGTTTATTGAGGATGGTCAGGCCGTTAATCCACATTTTGGCCGGAGAGAAGGTGTGCAGCCACACCACCATCCCGGCGCATTTGTCATCGTAGTTGGCGTCGCGGCAGATTGCGGTGATCTCATCCGGCGAGGTTCCCAGCGGCTTCAGCACCAGCTTACAGGGCAGTTTCGCTTCTGCATTAAGGGCATTGACCACCTGCTCGGCATGCTTTGTCACCTGTTTCAGGGCTTCCGGGCCGTACAGGTGCTGGCTGCCAATAACGAACCATACTTCATAATTGTCGAAAATAGTCATGATCTTGTCCTTAATGAGTTAACGCGGCCTGCGAAGTTGTCGCGGCGGAAGGGAGATAGTGCTGTTCGGCGCTTTTCGCCCACTGTTGGTAGCGGCGGTAGAGCCGTTCAAACTGTGGCGCCTGCGCCGAAGGCTGTAGGGTTTTCTCAATGGCGCTGGCCATCGAGCGCTGTGCTGCCGGGATATCCGCATGCACCTCTGCCGCTACGGCGGCGAAAATCGCGGCACCCAGCGCGCAGCACTGTTCAGAGGCCACGACCTGCAATGGGCGGTTAAGTACGTCGCAGCAGGCCTGCATCACGCCGAGGTTTTTGCGGGCAATACCGCCGAGCGCCATCACGTTATCCACGGCGATGCCCTGCTCGGTGAAGCACTCCATAATGGCGCGCGCGCCAAAGGCGGTGGCGGCGATCAGGCCGCCGAACAGCGCGGGCGCATCGGTCGCCAGATTGAGATCGGTGATCACCCCTTTCAGACGCTGGTTGGCGTTTGGCGTGCGACGGCCGTTAAACCAGTCGAGCACCACCGGCAGATGTTCGAGCGACGGGTTTTTAACCCAGGCATCCGTCAGGGCGGGCAGCAGCTGTTTCTGCTGCGCTTTAATTTGTGCTTTCAGCTCCGGATGCTGCTGCGCCAGTTGGTCCAGCGGCCAGCCGAGGACGCGGCCAAACCAGGCATAGATATCACCAAAAGCGGATTGCCCGGCTTCAAGGCCGATAAAATCGGGCACTACGCTGCCATCCACCTGACCGCAAATCCCTTTCACCGCGCGAGTGCCGACGCTCTGCTTGTCGGCAATCAGGATGTCGCAGGTCGAGGTGCCAATCACTTTTACCAGCGTGTTGGGCTGTGCGCCCGCGCCGACGGCGCCCATATGGCAGTCGAATGCGCCGCCTGAAATCACCACGGATTCGGAAAGTCCCAGGCGCTGCGCCCATTCGGCGGTCAGCGTGCCGACCGGCAGGTCCGCGGTGTAGGTGTCGGTAAACAGCGGCCAGCGCAGGTGTTTATTGATAATCGGATCCAGCTCGTCAAAGAAGGCTGCCGGTGGCAGGCCGCCCCAGCTTTCATGCCACAGCGATTTGTGCCCGGCGCTGCAACGTCCGCGACGAATCGCCTGCGGGCGCGTCGTTCCGGAGAGCAGGGCTGGCACCCAGTCGCACAGCTCAATCCAGGAAACGGCCGCCTGAGCGACGGCGCTGTCGGCGCGGGTGACATGCAGGATTTTGGCCCAGAACCATTCGCTGGAATAAATGCCACCAATGTAGCGTGAGTAGTCAGTTTTACCGGCGCTATGGCACAGGCGGGTGATGGCTTCTGCCTCTTCGACGGCGGTGTGATCTTTCCACAGCACAAACATGGCGTTCGGGTTGTCGGCGAACTCCGGGCGTAACGCCAGCACGCGCCCTTCCGCGTCTATTGGCGCTGGCGTTGAGCCGGTACTGTCCACGCCGATGCCTTTAATCGCTGCGCGCTGTTCGGCGCTGAGTTCAGCCAGCACGCTTTTTAGTGCGGCTTCCATCGACTCGATGTAGTCGCGCGGATGGTGGCGAAACTGATTGTTCGGCGCATCGCAATAACGCCCCTCCTGCCAGCGCGGATACCACTCAACGCTGGTGGCGATCTCCGCCCCGGATGTGCAGTCTACCGCCAGCGCACGTACTGAATCGCTGCCGAAATCGAGGCCAATTGTGATTGCCATGTGTGTTGCTCCATGAAAAATAACCGTTAGGAAAACCATAGTGAGCGGCGCTTAAAACCGTCAGGCAGGATTCGCTAATCTTATGGATAAAAATGCTATGGCAATGCAAAGTGTGACGCCGTGCAAAAATTCGATGTGGACATTTCTGCCACCTTTATAGACACTTTCGTTATCCCTTTTCAGCCCGTTTCAGGGCGAAAAAGAGGCGTAATTGCTTTTGTCGGGCGGGATTAATCCGTACCAGTGTGCTGTGCCTCAGGGCGGCGGGCTGCCGCAGGATGAGGGGTTTATCAATATGGACAATTGGTTTCCTTACCGGGTATGGGAGTATTGCGTTTATGGCTGAATCACAAAACGATCCACTGTTGCCTGGGTACTCGTTTAACGCGCATCTGGTTGCGGGTTTAACGCCGATTGATTCGGAAGGCTATCTCGACTTTTTCATCGATCGGCCGCTGGGGATGAAGGGCTATATCCTCAACCTGACGGTGAAGGGAGAAGGGGTGGTGAAAAACGGCGGTAAGCAGTTTATCTGCCGCCCTGGCGATATTTTGCTGTTTCCGCCGGGGGAAATTCATCACTACGGTCGTCATCCCGATGCGTCGGAGTGGTATCACCAGTGGGTTTACTTCCGCCCGCGCGCCTACTGGCACGAATGGCTTAACTGGCCGACGTTGTTTTCCCAGACGGGATTTTTCCGTCCTGATGACGGCAATATGCACTATTTTCGTGATCTTTTTGCGCAAATTATCGATGCCGGGCAAAGCGGCGGGCGTTACGCTGAACTGCTGGCGATCAACCTGCTGGAGCAGCTATTGCTGCGGCGCATGGAAGCGATCAACGAATCGTTGCATCCACCGCTGGATAACCGCGTGCGCGACGCTTGCCAGTACATCAGCGATCATCTGGCGGACAACCATTTTGATATCGCCAGCGTAGCGCAACATGTTTGTCTGTCACCGTCGCGGCTGTCGCACCTTTTTCGTCAGCAACTGGGCGTGAGTGTGCTGAGCTGGCGCGAAGATCAGCGCATTAGTCAGGCAAAATTGCTGCTTAGCACCACGAGGATGCCGATAGCCAGCGTTGGGCGCAATGTAGGCTTTGACGATCAGCTCTATTTTTCCCGGGTATTTAAAAAATGCACCGGCGCCAGCCCCAGCGAATTCCGCGCGGGGTGCGAATAAAACGTAAAGTTTGGCAATAAAAGGGTCGGCATTGCGACATAACCTGTAAAACTTTCAGATAATTGAAAGGTTGACGCTCACGGAGTCGCTCCGGAGAATCCAGCCTTCATACTGGACAGGATGGGTTATGGAAGCACTGCTGGAACATTTTATTACGCAATCGGCAACATACTCGCTGGCGGCCATTGCGCTGGTGGCATTTTTTGAGTCGCTGGCGCTGGTCGGGTTGATTCTGCCCGGTACGGTGATGATGGCCGGGCTGGGCGCGCTGATTGGCAGCGGCGAAGTCAATTTCTGGCAGGCGTGGCTGGCGGGCATTATCGGCTGCCTGCTGGGCGACTGGATCTCGTTCTGGCTGGGCTGGCGCTTTAAAGCGCCGCTGCACCGCTGGTCCTTTATGAAAAAGAACAAAGCGCTGCTGGATAAGACCGAGCACGCGTTGCATCAACACAGTATGTTTACCATTCTGGTGGGGCGTTTTGTCGGGCCAACCCGTCCGCTGGTGCCGATGGTTGCAGGGATGCTCGATCTGCCGGTAGGCAAATTCCTGCCGCCGAACATTATCGGCTGCCTGCTCTGGCCGCCGTTCTATTTCCTGCCGGGTATTCTGGCTGGTGCGGCGATTGATATTCCTGCCGATATGCAAAGCGGCGACTTCAAATGGCTGCTGCTGCTGACCGCCGTGCTGTTGTGGCTGGCGTGCTGGCTGTGTTGGCGTCTGTGGCGTTCCGGCAAGGCGGGCGTGGATAAGTTAACCCGTTACCTGCCGCGTCCGCGTTTGCTGTTGCTGGCGCCGGGAACGCTGGTGGCGGGCGCGGCGGCTGCGGTGGGGCTGATTAATCACCCGCTAATGCCAATGTATCTCTCGATTCTGGGGAAAGTGATCCGCGGTCACTGACCGCGAATACCCAGTAGCGCAGAGGCCGATGATTTGCCGCTCAGCAGGTCGTCCGTTTTCCCATCCCAGGCAATGCGCCCATCGGCAACCACCAGCGAGCGTTCAGCGATGCGCGCCGCATCCTCAACGCTGTGCGAAACCATCAACAATGTCAGTTGCTGGCGGCGGCACACCTCCTGCACCAGCGACAACATCTCCTGGCGCAGCGCCGGGTCGAGCGCGGAGAACGGCTCATCCAGCAGTAGCACCGGCTGCTCGCGCACCAGGCAGCGGGCGAGGGCGACACGCTGGCGCTGGCCGCCGGACAACTGTTCCGGCAGGCGATCCAGTAATGCTTCCAGCCCCATGGTTTCGGCGATCTGGCGCAGAGTTTGCTGCTGTTCGCTGTTTAACTTCAGCCCAGGATTGAGCCCCAGCCCAATGTTCTGCCGCACCGTGAGATGCGTGAACAGGTTGTTCTCCTGAAACAGCATGGATACCGGGCGCTGCGACGGCGGCGTGTGGGTATGATCGTTGCCTGCAATGGTTAATGTGCCGCTCGCTGGGGTAAGAAAACCGGCAATCAGATTCAGCAAGGTGCTTTTCCCCGCGCCGCTCGGCCCGAGAATGGCTATCTGCTCGCCCGCTTTCACCGTCAGGGTGAAACGCATCGGCAGATGCTGATAAAGCCAGGTGACATCAATCAGTCTTAGCATGGCGACCCGGAAGTTTTTCAATCACAGTGAATAAGATAAAGCAGAGCAGCAGCAGGATCAGCGCCGTTACCGCACCGTCCTGGCTGCGATAGGAACCAATTTGCTGATAAAGATAAAACGGTAGCGTGCGGAAGTCGTCATTACCAAACAGCGCCACCACACCGAAATCGCCAATCGACAATACACAGGCGAAGGCCAGCGCCTGCGCCAGCGGGCGTTGCAGCGCGCGCAATTCTACTACCCGCAGACGGCGGAAGCCCTGCATTCCGAGCGACTGGCACAGCATGCTGTAGCGGGCGGTAATGTCGCGCATTGGGTTTTCCAGCACTTTTAATGCATAAGGGATGGCCATCAGCGCATTGGTGAAAATCACGATGCCGTCGGCGGAAGCGGGCAGCCCGATACTGTTATTGAGCAGCAGGAAGAAGCCGGTTGCCAGCACAATCCCCGGCATCGCAAGGATCAACATGCCGCTCAGTTCCAGCGCCTGGCCGGCCATTGTTTGTTGGCGGGCGCGCAGCTCGCGGCTGCTCCACAGCAGCAGCATCGTCAACACGACACACAGCAACCCGGCGGCCAGTGCGATGCGCAGCGATGTGGCTGTTGCCTGCCAGAGAACCGGTTCGCTCAGCACTTTCAGCAGACTTAAATTGAGGCCATCAACGATCACCGCCAGTAGCGGCGGCAGCAGTAACAGCAGCGCCAGCACAATCAGGGCGATATCGGTTATTCGGCTGAATAAGCGATCTTCCGGATTGCGCCAGCCTTGGATCTGGTGGCTGCCGACGGCAATAGCTTTACTCATGCGCTGGCTTAACAGCACCAGACCGAGGCAGCAGATCATCTGCATCAGCGCCAGCAGAGCGGCGCGGGCCGGATCAAAATCGAAACTCAGCGCCTGATAGATCGCCAGCTCAATGGTGGTGGCCTGCGGTCCGCCGCCCAGCGACAGCACCGTAGCGAAGCTGGCGAAACAGAGCATAAAGATCAGCGCCGCAGTCGGTGGAATCTGGCGGCGCAGCCACGGCCATTCGACAAAGCGGAAAAACGCCCAGCCGCGCATGCCTAACTGCGCGGCAAGCTGGCGCTGCTCGCCGGGGATCTGCTCCAGCGCTTGCAGCAGCAACCGCGCCGCCATCGGCAGGTTAAAAAACACATGTGCCAGCAAGATACCTTGCAGGCCATAGGGCGAGAAATGCCACTCCAGCCCGAAAATATGCCAGAGCGAGGCCAGCCAGCCCTGGCGGCCATACACGCTGAGAATACCGAATACCGCCACCAGCACTGGCAGAATCAGCGTCATGGCGCACAGACGCAGCAGCGCGAGGCGGCCTGCAAAACGCCGCCGGTACAGGGCGCGGGCAAGAAAAATCGCCGGGAAAACGGAGAGCAGGGCAGAGAGAAAGGCCTGCCAGAAGGAGAAACGCACCACATGCCACAGATAGCTGTCGTGCCAGAAGGCCGACAGATCGGTCAGCGGTGCGTTTTGCCACAGCGCCAGAAAGGCGGCCACCGCCACCGCCACCATCAGCGCGGCGGCGGTGAGGCCGGGAAGCAGCCAGCCGGCAATCAGCGGCTGACGGCGCGTTGCCATGCATTAATCCATGATGCGCGTTGAGCGGCGACTTCTTGCGGTGTGAATTCAAGCGAGGGTTGCGGTTTTTGCAGCGTATCAAACCCGGCCGGTAGCGGTACGTTGCTGACCGGGTACATCCAGTTGCCGGTAGCGATGGTGTTCTGGAATGCCGGAGACACCATAAATTTCAAAAATTTCTCCGCCAGTTCCGGCTGCTTGCTGGCGGCAGTGCGGGCGGCAACTTCGACCTGCAAGTAATGCCCTTCGCTGAAATTCGCCGCGGCGTAGTTGTCTTTTTTCTCTTCAATCAGATGGTAGGCGGGCGAGGTGGTGTAACTCAGCACCAGATCGCTTTCCCCTTTCAGGAACAGACCGTAGGCTTCGCTCCAGCCTTTGGTGACCGTCACCGTTTTGGCTGCCAGCTTCTGCCAGGCGTCCGGCGCTTTGTCGCCGTACACTTTTTGCATCCACAGCAGCAGACCAAGGCCCGGCGTACTGGTGCGGGGATCTTCGTAGATCACGCGCCATTTCTGATCGCTTTCCACCAGTTCTTTCAGGCTTTTCGGCGGATTTTTCAGTTTGTTTTTATCGTAAACGAAGGCGAACCAGCCGTAGTCGAACGGCACAAAGGTGTCGTTTTTCCAGCCGCCAGGCACGTTGACGGCATCCGTCGCCACGCCGCTTTTGGCGAACAGTTTGGTTTGCGATGCCGCTTCCAGCAGATTGTTATCCAGCCCAAGCACCACATCCGCTTTGCTGTTTTTCCCTTCCATACGCAGACGGTTGAGCAGCGAGACGCCATCTTCCAGCGCCACAAATTTCAGCTCGCAGTTGCAGTCGCCTTCAAAGGCTTTCTTCACTGCCGGGCCGGGGCCCCAGTCAGCGGAGAAGGAGTCATAGGTGTAGACGGTGAGTACAGGTTTGGCAAAAACGGGAGCGGCAACCAACAGCAGTAATGGCAATGATTTTTTTAACACTTTGCACCTCAAAAAATGGGTGGCAAAGGATTTTGAGAGGCAGCCTCAAATCCCTTCGCCGGCGTTATCCGGATCAGGTTCGACGGGTATTTTCTCAGCACACGCCGTTGGCGTAGCACCCCGTTGAGAACGCCGCTATTGTAATGATTTGGTAAAAAATGCGAAAGCGTTATGGATCGGGCGGCGCATACCAGGCCGATTTAAAGTCAAACCAGCCCAGCGTGTTCATGCGCAGCCCGCGCATACTGCGTTGCCCCTGGATCCTTAGCCAGTGGTGGATTAACGGCACCATCGCTTTACTGGCCAGCAACTGCTGAGACCAGGCGGCGAGGTTCATCTTTCCAGCGCGCCACTCGGTGGCGGCGGCTTGCCAGTCGATTGGAATACAGTGCTGCAACAACGGCACTTCATACAGGTTGGCAAAGACCGAGAAGTTGAGCGGCAGGGTAAAGTTGGCGCTGTTAAGCCACAGATCGCTGGCCGCTTCACCCCGGTGCCACTCGGCGTACTCCACCCTTTGTACGTGAAGTTTTACCCCCTGTTCTGCCAGTAAATCACTCATGATGCGTGAGAGCGCTTCGTGCTCGTTGTGTTCGCGGTAGAAGGTGAGCGTCAACGATTCCAGCCCGGCAGGCTTCTCGCCGACGCCGGGACGGGCATGATGCCAGCGCGGCAGCAGGCCGTAGGCCGGGAACCAGTAACGTTGATAACGTTCGTCGGCATGCCATAACAGGCTGGCGGGGGAGAGGATCTGGCTCACCCATTCCCTGACCGCCGGGCTGGCGCCGCGGCTGGATCGCGCGTCAAACAGCAGATAGTAGCAGCCCTCTTCCAGGCGGCTTTCGACCGCTTTTTCATCGCCGGTCGGCCCTTCCAGCGTCAGCCCGCAGGTCGGGTCGTCGCTGAGATCCGGCAGCACCCAGACATTCACTTCATCAATCAGGGCGCGGAAGCCGAAATAGTCATCAAAGGCGTGAATCTTCAATTGGTTATTGGTATTGCGCACCACGGCATACGGGCCAGTGCCAATCGGCTGGCTGGCGAAATGGGGCTGGGCGTTCCACTCCTGCGGCAGGATCATGGAGGGTACATGCCCCATCAGCCAGGGGAGCCAGTTATCCGGCTGCCAGAGATGAATATCCAGCGTCCAGGGGGTTGGAGAGACAACCTCGCGGATATGCGAATAGAGCGGCAGGGCGGTAGCCCGTTGCAGGGAAGCAATCACATCGCTCATTTCCAGCTCGCGGCCGTTATGAAAGTGGATGCCTGGGCGTAAATAAAAGCGCCAGTGTAAAGGGGAAATCGCTTTCCAGTGATGAGCGATATCCGCTTCCAGTTCCCCATTTTCCTCATTTATGCGCGTCAACGCGCTGAAGATTTGCCGCGCCATATGGGTTTCGGAGCGTCGCAACGGCGTGCCCGGCAGCAGATTGCGCAGCGGACGATAATAGAGCACGCGCAGAATATGCCGCCCCTGGCGAAAGGTTCGTCCAAGATGGGAGACCAGCATCTGGCGGACCGCTTCTTTATCGCCCACCAGTTGAACCAACTGATCGATACGATCCTGCTCCAGCAGATCCTCCGCCCGCTGCTGCTGGAGCGCCAGCCCGGTATAGAGGAACGTCAGGCGCGAACGCTTGCCGCGCCCCGCTTCTGCGTCCCATGTCAGCCAGCCGCGCTCCTGCATGGTATTCAGCAGCGTGCGCATGTGACGGCGCGAGCAACTGAGCAGCTCGGCCAACTCATTGAGCGTGGTTTCCTGAGATTTTCCGTCGCAGCATTGCCACAAACGGATGAACTGCTGTTGCAGACGGCCAGAGGACATAAAAGGGGAACTCCTGATAAAAACTCAGCAATTTATTTATCCCTATATTAAGCCAATACTTCTCTTCGATGAAAGCGAGGAGGTGGTATGCAGAGATCATCCATACGACGGTTTTATCTGGCTTATTTTCGCGCCACGCAGGATGTGTGCTGGCTCGCCCGTCAGAGTGCAGGGCAGCGCCTGAAAATTCTGGAAGAACTGATGCAGTGGGAAGTGACAACGCCGATCTCGAAGGACTGAATCGCGGCCATCATGTGTGACTGAGTATTAAGTGCGAATGCACCCGCCAGCAAAACATTTTTTGCTGGCTTTTTTCGTTTATGATTTCAGCGGTTTTTGCCGCTTTTGAAAAGGAAACGTTCATGCTCTGGTTAATGACGATGGGACGCCGTCTCAACGGTGTTTACGTCGCTTTTATGATCGTTGCGTTTATGATGGGGGTTGCCGGCGCGGTGCAGGCACCGACGCTGAGCCTGTTTCTTAGCCGCGAAGTGGGTGCGCAGCCTTTCTGGATCGGGCTGTTTTATACCGTCAACGCGGTGGCCGGGATCCTGGTCAGCCTGTGGCTGGCAAAACGCTCCGATAACCAGGGCGATCGTCGCAAGCTGATCCTCTTTTGCTGCCTGATGGCGGTGGGCAACGCGATGTTGTTTGCCTTCAACCGTCACTATCTGACGCTTATCACCTGCGGCGTGCTGCTGGCCTCGCTCGCCAATACCGCGATGCCGCAGCTCTTTGCGCTGGCGCGCGAATATGCCGACAGTTCCGCGCGGGAAGTGGTGATGTTCAGTTCGGTGATGCGTGCGCAGCTCTCGCTGGCGTGGGTGATTGGCCCGCCGCTGGCGTTTATGCTGGCGCTCAATTATGGCTTTACCGCTATGTTCACCATTGCCGCCGGGCTCTTTGTGATAAGTCTGGTGATGATCGCATTCTGGCTGCCTTCGGTGCCGCGCATGGCGCAGCCCGCCGTCGCAGTGACGGAAGTGAGCGGCTGGGGTGATAAGAACGTACGCATGCTGTTTATCGCCTCAACGCTGATGTGGACCTGCAACACCATGTACATCATCGACATGCCGCTGTGGATTAGCCAGGAGCTGGGGCTGCCGGATAAACTCGCCGGGATCCTGATGGGCACTGCGGCTGGTCTGGAGATCCCGGCGATGATCCTGGCCGGGTATTTTGTTAAATATTTGGGCAAGCGGCGGATGATGTTGACAGCCGTTGCTGCGGGCGTGGTGTTTTATCTGGGGCTGATCTTCTTCCACAGCCAGACGGCGCTGCTGGTGCTGCAACTGTTCAACGCGATCTTTATTGGTATCGTCGCCGGTATCGGCATGCTGTGGTTTCAGGATTTAATGCCGGGGCGTGCCGGTTCGGCGACAACACTTTTTACCAACAGTATTTCAACCGGGGTGATTCTTGCCGGGGTGATCCAGGGCGCGCTGGCGCAGAGTTTTAGTCACGGGGCGGTATACGTGGGGATTGCGGTGATTTCCGTGGCGGCGCTGCTGCTGACCAGCCGCGTGAAGAATGTATGAGTTTTGTTTGCCTGGCCTGCGTCCGGAATTGTCGCGCCAGTTTGTTTGCCGGGTGGCGGCTTTGACTTACCCGGCCTACAAAGCCGCATGCAGGATAGTTTGCCGGATAACGGCTTCGCCTTACTCAGCCTACAAACCCCATTCAGGATCGTAGGCCGGATAAGCGTTAGCGCCATCCGGCAGGCAGTCTGCTTCTGTTAGTCCATAAACGCCGGTTGCTTGCTTTCGTAAGCGGCAATCGCGTCTTCATGCTGAAGCGTCAGGCCAATGCTGTCCAGACCGTTCAACATGCAGTGACGGCGGAAGGCATCAATGTTAAAGCTGTAGGATTTCCCGCCCGCTTTTACCACCTGCGCTTCCAGATCCACCTCAAAGGTCGTGCCCGGGTTGTTCTGCACCAGCGTGAACAGCGCATCAACATCCTCTTCGCTCAGCGTCACCGGCAGCAGTTGGTTGTTAAAGCTGTTGCCATAGAAGATATCGGCGAAGCTCGGCGCAATCACCACTTTGAAGCCGTAATCGGTCAGCGCCCACGGTGCATGCTCGCGTGAGGAACCGCAGCCAAAGTTTTCGCGCGCCAGCAAAATGGAGGCGCCTTTGTATTGCGGAAAGTTCAGCACGAACTCCGGGTTCGGCTGCTCGCCTTTATCATCAAGGAAGCGCCAGTCATTAAACAGATGGGCGCCAAAACCGGTACGCGTAACCTTCTGCAGGAACTGTTTCGGGATAATCGCGTCCGTATCGACGTTGGCGGCATCCAGCGGAACAACCAGGCCGGTGTGTTGGGTAAATTTCTCTGCCATGGTGAGCTCCTTACAGGCTACGAATATCGGCGAAATGGCCGGTTACTGCCGCAGCAGCAGCCATTGCCGGGCTGACCAGATGCGTGCGTCCGCCGCGGCCCTGACGGCCTTCAAAATTACGGTTACTGGTGGAAGCGCAACGTTCGCCGGGGTTCAGGCGGTCGTTGTTCATGGCCAGGCACATAGAGCAGCCAGGCAAACGCCATTCGAAACCGGCTTCGATAAAGATCTTATCCAGACCTTCCGCTTCCGCCTGTGCTTTCACCGGCCCGGAGCCCGGTACCACCAGCGCCTGTACGCCTGGCGCAACTTTACGGCCTTTCGCGATCTCCGCTGCGGCGCGTAAATCTTCGATACGCGAGTTTGTGCAGGAGCCGATAAACACTTTATCAATTGCTACTTCAGTCAGTGGAATACCCGGTTTCAGGCCCATGTAAGCCAGCGCTTTTTCCGCAGAGGCGCGCTCAACCGGATCGGCGAACGATGCCGGATCGGGGATGTTATCCGTCACCGAAATCACCTGCCCTGGGTTGGTGCCCCAGGTCACCTGCGGCGCGATCTCTTCTGCCTGCAAGGTCACAACGGTGTCGAAAGTTGCCCCTTCGTCGGTGTGCAAGGTTTTCCAGTAAGCAACGGCCTCATCAAAATCTTTGCCTTTCGGCGCGTGCAGACGGCCTTTCACGTAGTTAAAGGTGGTCTCGTCCGGTGCAACAAGACCGGCTTTCGCGCCCATCTCAATGGCCATGTTGCACAGCGTCATGCGGCCTTCCATGCTTAGCGCACGAATTGCATCACCGCAGAATTCCACCACGTGACCCGTACCGCCTGCGCTACCGGTTTTGCCGATGATCGCTAACACGATATCTTTGGCGGTGATGCCCGGTGCCGCAGTGCCTTTCACTTCGATCTTCATGGTTTTGGCGCGGCCCTGTTTCAGGGTCTGCGTTGCCAGCACATGCTCAACTTCCGACGTGCCGATACCGAAGGCCAGCGCGCCAAACGCGCCGTGGGTTGCGGTGTGCGAGTCGCCACAAACAATGGTCATGCCCGGCAGGGTAATGCCTTGTTCTGGCCCCATCACGTGGACAATCCCCTGGTACGGGTGATTCAGGTCATACAGCTCAACGCCGAATTCGTTGCAGTTTTTGATTAATTCCTGCATCTGGATACGCGCCATTTCGCCGGAGGCGTTAATGTCTTTGGTCTGCGTGGAGACGTTATGATCCATGGTGGCGAAGGTTTTACCCAGCTGGCGCACCGGACGTTTGTGCGCGCGCAGGCCGTCAAATGCCTGCGGCGAGGTCACTTCATGCACCAGATGGCGATCGATATACAGCAATGGGGTTTCGTTTGGCGCTTCATACACAACGTGCGCATCAAACAATTTTTCGTACAAACTCTTAGCCATGATTACACCCCTTCAGCGACATAACGGGCAATGATGTCGCCCATTTCATCGGTACTGACAGCCGCGGCGCCACGGGCTAAATCACCGGTACGCACGCCTTCTTCTAATGCACGGTTGATTGCGCTTTCGATAGCGGAAGCCGCTTCACCAGCATCCAGGCTGTAGCGCAACAGCAGCGCCAGCGACAGGATCTGCGCAATCGGGTTCGCAATATTTTTACCGGCGATATCCGGGGCTGAGCCACCCGCCGGTTCGTACAGACCAAAACCCTGTTCGTTCAGGCTTGCTGAAGGCAGCATCCCCATCGAACCGGTGATCATCGCACACTCATCGGAGAGGATGTCGCCGAACAGGTTGGAGCACAGCAGCACGTCAAACTGGGACGGATCCTTAATCAGCTGCATGGTGGCGTTGTCGATATACATATGCGCCAGTTCAACATCCTGATATTCGCTGGCGATTTCGTTGACGATTTCGCGCCACAGCAAAGAGGTTTGCAGAACGTTGGCTTTATCAATCGAGTGCACTTTTTTACGGCGTTTACGCGCCGATTCAAACGCAATACGCGCGATACGCTCGATTTCAAAACGGTGATACACCTCGGTATCGAAGGCTTTCTCGTGCTGTCCGCTGCCTTCACGGCCTTTCGGCTGGCCGAAGTAGATGCCGCCAGTCAGTTCACGCACGCACAGAATATCAAAGCCGTTAGCGGCGATATCTTCACGCAGCGGGCAGAAAGCTTCCAGCCCCTGGTACAGTTTGGCCGGGCGCAGGTTGCTGAATAATTTGAAGTGCTTACGCAGCGGCAGCAGCGCACCGCGTTCCGGTTGCTGTGCTGGCGGCAGATTTTCCCATTTCGGGCCGCCGACGGAGCCGAACAGAATGGCATCGGCCTGCTCGCAGCCTTCAACCGTTGCCTGCGGCAGCGGGTTGCCATGACGGTCGATGGCGATGCCGCCTACGTCATAATGGCTGGTGGTAATGTGCATGCCAAAACGGCTACGCACGGCTTCCAGTACTTTCAGGGCTTGTGTCATGACTTCCGGGCCGATACCGTCGCCCGGTAACACAGCAATATGATAATTCTTCGACATCACACGGTTTCCTTGTTGTTTTCTTTGTTCTGCGCTTTGCGTTGCAGCTCTTTTTCGACTTCGGCGGCGCGCCAGATATTGTTCAGCACATGCACCATGGCTTTGGCTGAGGACTCAACGATATCGGTCGCCAGACCCACACCGTGGAAGCGGCGGCCATTGTAATTGGCGACGATATCCACCTGCCCCAGCGCATCTTTACCGTGACCTTTGGCGCTGAGACCATATTTCACCAGCTCGATGTCGTATTCGGTGACGCGGTTAATGGCCTGGTAGATGGCATCAACCGGGCCGTTACCGTTGGCGGCTTCGGTTTTAATTTCATCACCGCAGGCCAGCTTGATGGAGGCGGTTGCGATGTCGTTGGAGCCGGACTGCACGCTGAAGTAGTCCAGGCGGAAATGTTCTGGCTCTTCTTGTTGTTTGTTAATGAACGCCAGCGCTTCCAGGTCGTAATCGAAGACCTGGCCTTTTTTATCCGCCAGTTTCAGGAACGCTTCGTACAGGTTATCCAGGTTGTAATCGGCTTCCTGGTAACCCATCTCTTCCATCCGGTGTTTCACCGCTGCACGGCCGGAACGGGAAGTCAGGTTTAACTGCACCTGATTCAGGCCAATGGATTCCGGGGTCATGATTTCGTAGTTTTCGCGGTTTTTCAGCACGCCATCCTGGTGAATACCGGAGGAGTGGGCGAAAGCGCCGGTACCGACAATCGCTTTGTTCGCCGGAATCGGCATATTGCAGATCTGGCTGACGGTCTGGCTGGTGCGCCAGATTTCATTGTGATTGATGCGGGTGCGCACGTTCATAATGTCTTTGCGCACCTTAATCGCCATGATCACCTCTTCCAGCGAGCAGTTACCGGCACGTTCGCCGATACCGTTCATCGCACCTTCAACCTGGCGCGCACCGGCGTGTACCGCTGCGATGGCGTTGCCAACGGCCAGGCCTAAATCATCATGGGTATGTACGGAGATAATGGCTTTATCGATGTTCGATACACGGTCATACAAGCCGGTGATGATATTGGCGAATTCAAACGGCATGGTGTAGCCGACGGTATCCGGGATGTTGATGGTTTTCGCCCCGGCGTTGATGGCGGCTTCGACCACTCGTGCCAGATCATCGATTGGCGTGCGGCCCGCATCTTCGCAAGAGAACTCCACATCATCGGTATAGTTACGTGCGCGTTTGACCATGTAAATTGCACGTTCAATCACTTCATCCAGCGTACTGCGCAGCTTGGTGGCGATATGCATCGGCGAGGTGGCGATAAACGTATGGATGCGGAACGCTTCAGCGATTTTCAGAGATTCTGCGGCGACATCAATATCTTTTTCAACACAGCGGGCGAGGGCGCAAACGCGGCTGTTTTTCACCTGGCGCGCGATGGTTTGTACGGATTCAAAATCACCCGGGGACGAAACCGGAAAGCCGACTTCCATCACATCGACGCCCATACGTTCCAGCGCCAGGGCGATTTGCAGCTTCTCTTTCACGCTCAGGCTCGCCTGTAACGCCTGTTCACCATCACGTAATGTGGTATCGAAAATAACGACTTGCTGGCTCATGGTTTAGGTCCTTGTTATCTGAGGTCGCCTCGCTACGAGCATAAAAAAACCCGCGCCAAGGCGCGGGTTTTCTGTCTTAACTGGTAGACAATTCAGCTCTGAATGTCGTCCACCGGTCTACCGCGCACAAGAGATGCGTTTAGTAGTAGTAGACCAGCGAAACCGACGTTGCGAATCATGAATCAAGCTCCAGGAAAAACGATATGCTTTTAGTGGTACTGGATACGCCTGTTAAAGTCAACCCCTGCTCCTGAAAACCATCCTCAGAACAGATGGATTGTATGGCTGCTTTTCAGTTAATTATCCTGTACCGTAGAATGAAATGCGTATTTCGTGCGAATCACTATTGAGTATTTTTTAGTGGACGATCACTAATTTAAAGATAAATTTACAGAACAACCCTTTTACGCTTTGCGTTATGGAATGGATGCCTGTTATCTTTATCATCAGATGAGTTGCGGAATGTTTGATAAAGTAAAAATATATTAATTCTCTACTGATTATCTCATTATTTATCGGCGCAATTATCCTTGAAAAAAATATAAAAAGGGAGCTTTAAATATTCCTAATTTTTCACGCTATGCTTCTAATAATGCTATATGCATGATAAATCATCTTCCTGAATATTATTATTACACAGTTAAGGGAGTTTTATCATGACGACGGATTGCAATGTTCCAGGGGAAACTATTGATAATCATCAGATTGTCGATGTGGACAAACCACAGTTGCGTTCAGTAGATCTTAATTTGCTTACCGTTTTTGATGCGGTGATGCAGGAGCAAAACATTACCCGTGCGGCGCACGCGCTGGGAATGTCACAACCCGCAGTGAGTAATGCCGTTGCGCGGCTAAAAGTCATGTTTAACGACGAGCTCTTTGTCCGCTATGGCCGTGGGATTCAACCCACTGCGCGTTCATATCAACTGTTTGGCTCAATCCGTCAGGCATTGCAGTTGGTACAAAATGAGTTGCCCGGCTCGGGATTTGATCCACTGAGCAGTGAGCGTGTATTTAATCTTTGTGTATGCAGCCCGCTGGATAATCTCTTAACGTCAATTATTTACAATAGCGTTGAAAAGGCTGCGCCTAATATTAATCTGGTGTTTAAAGCCGATCTTAATCACAGTACTGAGCATCAATTGCGTTACCAGGAAATTGAATTTGTGATCGGCTACGAAGAGTTTCGTCGTCCGGAATTCTCTTGCGTTCCATTATTTAAAGACGAAATGGTACTGGTGACCAGTAAAGAACATCCGCGCATTGCGAATCTTGTTACGGAAGCCGATGTATTCAATGAACAACATGCAGTGGTCTCGCTGGATCGTTATGCTTCCTTTAGCCAGCCCTGGTATGATTCGGCGGAAAAGAAGAGCCGTATTGCCTATCAGGGAATGGCAGTCACCAGCGTATTAAACATTGTCGCGCAAACGCATTTGGTGACGATTGCGCCGCGTTGGTTGGTTGAACGATTTGCTCATGGTTTGCCATTGCAGGTATTGCCTCTGCCGCTGGCGCTTAATACACGCACTTGTTATCTCTCGTGGCATGAAGCGGCAGGCCGCGATAAAGGCCATCAGTGGATGGAAGAGTTACTGACCTCGGTTTGTACGCTGTAATGCGCTCGCAGAATAGACCGGGCTTGTTTAGTCGGTTTATTCTGCTTAATCCTGCATGGGTAGTATTTTATTTTAATTTCGGTTGGCAGCGACTTCCCGCTTCGTGCTAAAAATGCATGATTTTCTGTACAACCTGCTATTTGGATGATGAATGGTCATCGTCTTTCCTTATCACAGATGTTTTCACCAAATCTGCTGCTCTCACGTTGTTTTTCCTCTTTTGTACGCCGTTGCTGTCGGTGGTTTGCTAATTGCCTGCCAGATTTTGAGCGGTTATGGTAACTGCCATTCATAATCAGAATGCAGGGTTTCCTGCCCTGAACAAAGCGACAGCGTGGAAATGAGTTCCGCCGTCAGTCGATAAATATAAGCCTGGAGGCAAAGCATGGAGATGTTGTCTGGAGCCGAGATGGTCGTCCGATCGCTTATCGATCAAGGCGTAAAGAAAGTATTCGGCTACCCCGGAGGCGCAGTCCTGGATATCTACGATGCCCTGCATACTGTTGGCGGTATTGAACATGTGTTGGTACGTCATGAACAGGCGGCGGTGCATATGGCCGATGGGCTGGCGCGGGCAACGGGTGAGGTTGGGGTGGTACTGGTCACGTCTGGCCCGGGAGCGACGAATGCAATCACGGGTATCGCCACCGCTTATATGGATTCCATCCCGCTGGTGGTGCTTTCCGGGCAGGTTGCGACGTCGCTGATTGGCTATGACGCGTTTCAGGAGTGCGACATGGTCGGGATTTCCCGTCCGGTGGTGAAGCACAGTTTTCTGGTCAAACAAACCGAAGACATTCCTGGCGTATTAAAGAAAGCGTTCTGGCTGGCTGCCAGTGGGCGTCCGGGGCCGGTGGTGGTGGATCTGCCGAAAGATATTATGAACCCGGCTAACAAGCTGCCCTATTTCTGGCCGGAATCGGTCAGCATGCGATCTTATAACCCGACGACGCAGGGGCACAAAGGGCAAATCAAGCGCGCCTTGCAAACACTGGTGTCGGCGCAGAGGCCGGTGGTCTACGTTGGCGGCGGTGCTATTAACTCAGCGTGCGAAACTCAGTTGCGCCAGTTGGCTGAAAAACTGAATTTGCCCGTGGTCTCCTCCTTAATGGGGCTGGGCGCGTTTCCGGCGTCGCATCGACAGGCGCTGGGCATGCTGGGCATGCACGGCACGTATGAAGCCAATATGACGATGCACCATTCCGATGTCATTTTCGCGGTTGGCGTGCGTTTTGACGATCGCACCACCAATAACCTGGCGAAGTACTGTCCGGATGCGACGGTCCTGCATATTGATATCGACCCCACTTCCATTTCCAAGACCGTACAGGCGGATGTACCCATTGTCGGCGATGCGCGGCTGGTTCTGGAACAAATGCTCGAGCTGTTGGAGCAGGAAGAGCATTCGCAGCCGCTGGATGAGATCCGTGACTGGTGGTTGCGCATTGATCAGTGGCGCGCGCGTCAGTGCCTGAAATATGACACTCAGAGTGAAAAGATCAAACCGCAGGCCGTGATTGAAGCTATCTGGCGTTTGACGAATGGCGATGCTTACGTTACTTCCGATGTTGGTCAGCATCAAATGTTTGCCGCGCTCTACTACCGTTTTGATAAACCGCGCCGCTGGATCAACTCCGGCGGGCTGGGCACGATGGGTTTTGGCTTACCTGCTGCGCTCGGCGTGAAGATGGCGCTGCCCGAGGAGACGGTTATCTGCGTGACCGGCGATGGCAGTATCCAGATGAATATTCAGGAACTCTCTACGGCCTTGCAGTATGAGCTGCCGGTGCTGGTATTGAACCTCAATAACCGCTATCTGGGGATGGTGAAGCAGTGGCAGGACATGATCTATTCCGGCCGCCATTCACAATCTTATATGGAGTCGTTGCCTGATTTTGCGCGCCTGGCAGAAGCTTACGGCCATGTGGGAATTCGTATTACGCGTCCTGATGAGCTGGAGGCGAAGCTGGCGGAAGCACTGGAGCAGGTGAAAAACAATCGCCTGGTGTTTGTTGACGTTACCGTTGACGGTAGTGAACACGTTTATCCGATGCAGATCCGCGGCGGCGGCATGGATGAGATGTGGTTAAGCAAAACGGAGAGAACCTGATTATGCGCCGGATACTGTCTGTATTACTGGAAAATGAATCAGGCGCGTTATCGCGCGTGATTGGCCTGTTCTCTCAGCGCGGTTACAACATAGAAAGCCTGACCGTCGCGCCGACTGACGATCCCACCTTATCGCGGATGACGATCCAGACTGTCGGCGATCAAAAAGTTCTGGAGCAGATCGAAAAGCAACTGCACAAGCTGGTCGATGTGTTACGCGTGAACGAGCTGGGGCAGGGGGCATATGTTGAGCGTGAAATCATGCTGGTGAAGATTCAGGCCAGCGGCTACGGTCGTGAAGAGGTGAAACGCAACGCCGAGATCTTCCGCGGACAGATCATTGACGTCACGCCATCGATTTACACGGTTCAGCTCGCGGGCACCAGTGACAAGCTGGATGCGTTTTTAGCCACCATTCGTGATGTGGCGAAAATTGTTGAAGTTGCGCGCTCCGGCGTGGTGGGGTTGTCGCGCGGTGATAAAATCATGCGCTGAATAGATTAACCTTCCATATTTACAGGCCCGGTGTTCTACGCCGGGCTTTTTTTTGCGAAATCCGCCGGAACCAGACACGAAAGCGGTTGCCGGAGTGAGTATTCTGCGCTTAGATGTTAAGGGTTTTAACCTATATCCCTAAAAAGGTTATGGAGTACATTAATTTAAGGGGCAATTGTGAAACTGGATGAAATCGCCCGGCTAGCCGGCGTCTCACGAACCACGGCCAGCTACGTCATCAATGGTAAGGCGAAGCAGTATCGTGTCAGCGACAAAACCGTTGAGAAAGTGATGGCGGTTGTTCGTGAGCATAACTACCACCCAAATGCGGTGGCGGCTGGCCTGCGCGCAGGACGCACTCGTTCGATTGGGCTGGTGATCCCCGATCTTGAAAACACAAGCTACACCCGCATAGCCAACTATCTGGAGCGCCAGGCGCGTCAGCGCGGTTACCAATTGTTGATCGCCTGCTCGGAAGATCAACCCGATAATGAAATGCGCTGTATCGAGCACCTGTTGCAGCGGCAGGTGGACGCTATTATTGTCTCCACCTCACTGCCGCCAGAGCATCCGTTCTATCAGCGCTGGGCCAATGATTCTTTCCCGATTGTTGCGCTGGATCGCGCTCTGGATCGTGAACACTTCACCAGCGTTGTTGGCGCCGATCAAGATGATTCGGAAATGCTGGCCGCAGAGCTGCGTAAGTTTCCGGCGGAGCGCGTGCTTTATCTTGGAGCGTTACCGGAGCTGTCTGTCAGTTTCCTGCGCGAGCAAGGCTTCCGCACGGCGTGGAAAGACGATCCGCGTGAAGTGCAGTATCTCTATGCCAATAGCTACGAGCGTGAAGCCGCCGCTCAGCTATTTGATAAATGGCTGGAAACCAACCCGATGCCGCAGGCGATGTTTATAACCTCGTTTGCATTATTGCAGGGAGTACTTGACGTTACGTTACGTCGCGACGGTAAATTGCCGTCGGATCTGGCGATCGCGACGTTTGGCGATCACGAACTGCTCGATTTCCTGCAATGTCCGGTACTGGCGGTGGCGCAGCGCCATCGCGATGTTGCGGAGCGGGTGCTGGAAATTGTGCTGGCAAGCCTCGACGAACCGCGTAAGCCGAAAGCGGGTCTTAGCCGTATCCGGCGTAATCTCTATCGTCGCGGGATATTAAGTCGCGTATAAGTTCAGATAAAGGCAGCGCCAGCTGCCTTTTTTGTTTGTTACCTTACCTTTAATCAAATTATTACTCGTTGGCTCCTAAGATAAATCCTTAATTTTTAAACGGGCGTGATGAGTTAATTCTAATTGCTTCTTTAAATCGGGTTTTAAAAGGATATTTTTAAAGCAGTAATTATGCTTTCTGTCTTAAATTGTTACATCTCAGAAAAATGTTACCTTTCTTCTACAGCATCCATTATCGGCGTAGGGCTATTTCCTTAGTGGATCTGCCGTCGCGCTCAGTGTGAACGGATACAACTGGTGCTGTTCAGTTGGGTCGATATGTCTTAAAATGCCGCCCGCGTCGCAAACTGACACTTTATATTTCGCGCGCAGAAATCAAATGGTTTTAAACGCGGATACGCATATTCTGTTTTTTTTCTTGCAAATATTCATGACGTTAATTTGCCTCGTAAGTTGAACACTATTTCACCTTTGCAGATATTCGCTGCAAATAAGAGATCTTTTGTTCTGGTTAGCCTTTGTGCTGGCTTGACAAGCTTTTCCTCCGCTCCGTAAACTCCCTTAGTGGGGATTTGTGGGATAAAGTGGTGAAAATGGTCACTTGGGGGTGAATCGGACATGTTCCGTGGCGCGACGTTAGTCAATCTCGACAGCAAAGGGCGGTTAGCCGTTCCGACCCGTTATCGGGATTTGCTGCTGGAGAATGCCTCCGGTCAGATGGTGTGTACCATCGACATTCGCCACTCATGCCTGCTGCTTTATCCTCTTCCTGAATGGGAAATTATTGAGCAAAAACTGGCGCGCCTGTCGAGCATGAACCCGCTTGAGCGACGCGTACAACGTTTATTGCTGGGGCATGCCAGCGAGTGCCAGATGGATAGCGCCGGGCGTTTATTGATTGCGCCTGTTTTACGGCAGCATGCCGGGCTAACCAAAGAAGTGATGCTGGTCGGGCAGTTCAATAAATTTGAGCTGTGGGACGAAACGACCTGGTATCAACAGGTCAGGGAAGATATCGACGCTGAGCAATCAGGTTCTGAAGCACTTTCAGATCGGTTGCAGGATTTGTCTCTGTAATGATGATGGAAAATTTTAAACACACGACGGTGCTGCTGGATGAGGCCGTTAATGGCCTGAATATTCGTCCGGACGGCATCTACATCGATGGCACTTTTGGTCGCGGTGGTCACTCGCGCCTGATCCTCTCCCGTTTGGGTGCGGAAGGACGCTTGCTGGCGATCGATCGCGATCCACAGGCAATTGCTGTAGCCCAAACCATTGATGATCCCCGCTTCTCCATCATTCATGGTCCTTTCTCTGCGCTTGCTGATTATGTCAGCGAGCGCGAACTTGTTGGCAAGATCGACGGTATTCTTCTCGATCTTGGTGTCTCTTCACCACAGCTTGACGATCCTGAGCGCGGCTTTTCCTTTATGCGCGATGGCCCGCTCGATATGCGAATGGATCCCACTCGCGGCCAGTCTGCTGCCGAATGGCTGCAAACGGCTGAAGAGGCGGACATCGCCTGGGTGCTGAAAACCTTTGGCGAGGAGCGTTTTGCTAAACGTATTGCGCGCGCCATTGTAGAGCGCAACCGCCTCGACCCGATGACCCGCACTAAAGAGCTGGCGGAAGTCGTTGCGGCGGCAACTCCGGTGAAAGACAAGTTCAAACATCCCGCGACCCGTACCTTCCAGGCGGTGCGCATTTGGGTAAACAGTGAACTGGAGGAAATAGAGCTGGCGCTAAAAAACTCGCTCGGCGTGCTTGCCCCGGGAGGGCGGCTTTCGGTAATCAGCTTCCATTCTCTGGAAGATCGCATTGTGAAACGCTTCATGCGTGAGCAAAGCCGCGGCCCGCAGGTTCCTGCCGGGTTGCCGATGACCGAAGAGCAACTCAGGAAACTGGGTGGCCGTCAGTTGCGAGCCTTAGGAAAGTTGATGCCGGGTGAAGAAGAAGTGGCTGAAAACCCACGTGCCCGTAGTTCAGTTCTGCGCATTGCAGAGAGGACGAACGCATGATCGGCAGAGTGACAGAAACCCTAAGCAAAGTGAAAGGATCGTTAGGAAGCAACGAGCGCCATGCCTTGCCTGGCGTGATCGGCGACGATCTTTTGCGATTTGGGAAACTGCCACTCTGTCTGTTCATTTGCATCATCATGACGGCAGTGACGGTTGTCACTACCTCTCACCACACACGTTTATTAACCGCGCAGCGCGAACAGCTGGTTCTCGAGCGCGACGCGCTGGATATCGAATGGCGCAACCTGATTCTTGAAGAGAATGCGCTCGGCGATCACAGCCGGGTTGAACGGATTGCGACGGAAAAGCTGCAAATGCAGCACGTGGATCCCTCTCAGGAAAATATCGTAGTGCAGAAATAGACATGAATAAGGAATTACGCGACGCATGAAAGCAGCGGCGAAAACGCTTAAACCGAAACGCCAGGAAGAACAGGCCAACTTTGTGAGTTGGCGTTTTGCGTTGCTTTGCGGTTGCATTCTGCTGGCGATGGCGTTTCTGCTTGGGCGTGTCGCCTGGCTGCAAGTTATCAATCCGGAGATGCTGGTGCGCGAAGGGGATATGCGTTCCCTGCGCGTGCAGGAAGTCGCAACGTCGCGTGGAATGATTACCGACCGCTCCGGGCGTCCGCTGGCAGTCAGTGTGCCGGTGAAGGCGATTTGGGCCGATCCAAAAGAGTTACACGATGCTGGCGGCGTCACGCTGGATAACCGCTGGAAAGCGCTCTCTGACGCGCTGAACATGCCGCTGGATCAGCTGGCTTCCCGCATTAACGCCAACCCGAAGATGCGTTTTATCTATCTGGCGCGCCAGGTGAACCCCGATCTCGGCGATTACATTAAGAAGCTCAAGTTGCCGGGGATTCATCTGCGTGAAGAATCCCGCCGTTACTACCCTTCCGGGGAAGTGACTGCTCACCTTATCGGTTTTACTAACGTAGATAGCCAGGGGATCGAAGGCGTTGAGAAGAGCTTTGATAAATGGCTTACCGGTCAGCCTGGCGAACGTATTGTGCGTAAAGATCGCTACGGGCGCGTTATCGAAGATATCTCTTCCACCGACAGTCAGGCTGCGCATAACCTGGCGCTGAGCATTGATGAACGCTTGCAGGCGCTGGTTTATCGCGAGCTGAATAATGCGGTGGCGTTTAACAAGGCAGAATCAGGAAGCGCAGTGCTGGTCGATGTGAGCACCGGCGAAGTGTTGGCAATGGCCAACAGCCCTTCCTACAACCCGAACAACTTCACCGGTACGTCGAAAGATGCAATGCGTAACCGCGCGATCACCGACGTTTTTGAACCAGGTTCAACGGTGAAACCGATGGTGGTAATGACGGCGCTGCAGCGCGGCGTCGTCACGCCAAATACGGTGCTGAACACCGTGCCTTACCGAATTAACGGCCACGAAATCAAAGACGTGGCGCGCTACAGCGAATTGACCCTTACCGGGGTGCTACAAAAGTCGAGTAACGTCGGTGTTTCGAAGTTGGCGTTAGCGATGCCCTCCTCAGCGTTAGTAGATACTTACTCACGTTTTGGACTGGGAAAAACGACCAATTTGGGGATGGTCGGGGAACGCAGTGGCTTATTTCCTCAAAAACAACGGTGGTCTGACATAGAGAGGGCCACCTTCTCTTTCGGCTATGGGCTAATGGTAACGCCGTTACAGTTAGCGCGAGTCTACGCAACGATTGGCAGTTACGGTGTCTACCGTCCTCTGTCGATTACCAAAGTTGACCCGCCCGTGCCGGGCGAACGCATTTTCAATGAGTCTATCGTGCGCACGGTGGTGCATATGATGGAGAGCGTTGCGCTGCCAGGCGGCGGCGGGGTGAAAGCAGCCATCAAAGGCTATCGCATTGCTATCAAAACCGGGACGGCGAAAAAAGTCGGCCCGGATGGTCGTTATATCAACAAATATATTGCTTACACTGCTGGCGTCGCGCCTGCCAGCCGCCCGCGCTTTGCGCTGGTGGTGGTGATTAACGATCCGCAAGCGGGTAAATACTACGGTGGTGCCGTGTCCGCACCGGTCTTCGGTGCCATCATGGGCGGCGTTCTGCGCACCATGAACATTGAGCCGGACGCGCTGACCACGGGCGAAAAAAGTGAGTTTGTAATTAATCAAGGCGAGGGTACAGGTGGCAGATCGTAATTTGCGCGACCTTCTCGCTCCGTGGGTGCCAGGCGCACCGGAGCGAGCACTGCGGGAGATGACACTCGACAGCCGTGCGGCTGCATCGGGCGATCTCTTTGTGGCGGTGGTCGGTCATCAGGCGGACGGGCGTCGATATATCCCGCAGGCGATTGCGCAAGGTGTTGCTGCCATTATTGCTGAAGCGAAAGACGAAGCAAATGACGGTGAAATTCGTGAAATGCACGGCGTTCCGGTCATTTACCTCAGCCAGTTGAATGAGCGCCTTTCCGCGCTGGCGGGCCGTTTTTACGGCGAGCCATCTGAACAATTGCGCCTGATTGGCGTAACCGGCACCAACGGCAAAACGACGACCACGCAGCTGCTGGCGCAGTGGAGCCAATTGGTGGGCGAAACCAGCGCAGTGATGGGTACGGTGGGAAATGGTCTGCTGGGTAAAGTCATCCCGACGGAAAACACCACTGGCTCTGCGGTGGATGTTCAGCATGTAATTGCCGGGCTGGCTGCGCAGAAAGCGACGTTTGCCGCGATGGAAGTCTCATCCCATGGTCTGGTGCAGCATCGCGTGGCGGCGCTGAAGTTTGCCGCTGGCGTATTTACCAATTTAAGCCGCGATCACCTTGATTATCACGGCGATATGGCGCACTACGAAGCGGCGAAATGGCTGCTGTTCTCCTCTCACCACTACGGGCAGGCGATTATCAATGCCGACGACGAAGTGGGCCGCCGCTGGTTAGCGAATCTGCCGGATGCGGTTGCGGTATCGATGGAAGACCATATCAACCCGGATTGTCATGGCCGCTGGCTCAAGGCTACCGGCGTGGAGTACCACGATAGCGGCGCGACTGTTCGTTTTGACTCTTCATGGGGTCAAGGTGAAATCGAAAGCCGTCTGATGGGCGCGTTTAACGTCAGTAACCTATTGCTGGCGCTGGCCACGCTGCTGGCGCTGGGGTATCCGTTAAGCGATTTGCTGAAAACCGCTTCACAGTTGCAGCCGGTTTGCGGACGCATGGAAGTATTTAGCGCGCCGGGTAAACCGACGGTGGTGGTGGATTATGCCCATACGCCGGATGCGCTGGAAAAAGCTTTACTGGCTGCACGCCTGCATTGCACCGGTCAACTGTGGTGTGTGTTTGGCTGCGGCGGCGATCGCGATAAAGGTAAACGCCCACTCATGGGCGCAATTGCCGAGCAGTTCGCCGATGTGCCGGTGGTGACGGACGATAACCCGCGCACCGAAGAGCCGCGCGCCATTATCAACGATATTCTCGCCGGTATGCTGGATGCGGGGCGTGCGCATGTGGTCGAAGGCCGTGCGGAAGCCGTGACCAACACCATTATGCAGGCGAAAGAGAATGATGTAGTGCTGCTGGCTGGCAAAGGCCATGAAGATTATCAGATTGTCGGGACGCAACGGCTGGATTACTCCGATCGCGTCACCGCCGCACGTTTGCTGGGGGTAGTGGCATGATTAGCGTAACTCTCAGCCAGCTTGCCGGCACTCTGCACGGTGAATTGCACGGTCAGGATGTGACGATTGATGCGGTGACCAGCGATACCCGCAAACTCACGCCAGGCTGCCTGTTTGTGGCGCTGAAAGGCGAGCGTTTTGACGCCCATGATTTTGCCGAGCAGGCCAAAGCGGGCGGCGCGGGCGCGCTGCTGGTTAGCCGCAAGCTGGACTGCGATTTGCCGCAACTGCTGGTCAAAGACACTCGTCAGGCGTTCGGCGAGCTGGGCGCCTGGGTGCGTCAGCAGGTGCCGACGCGTGTGGTGGCGTTAACCGGCTCTTCCGGTAAAACCTCGGTGAAAGAGATGACGGCCGCCATTCTGAGCGAATGTGGCAACACGCTTTATACCGCAGGAAACCTGAACAACGATATCGGCGTGCCGATGACGCTCCTGCGTTTAACCAAAGAGTATCAATACGCAGTGATTGAGCTGGGCGCGAATCACCAGGGGGAAATCGCCTGGACCGTCGGGCTTACCCGCCCGGAAGCGGCTCTGGTCAATAACCTGGCGGCGGCGCACCTGGAAGGTTTCGGATCGCTTGCGGGCGTGGCGAAAGCCAAGGGTGAAATCTACACCGGGTTGCCTGCCAACGGTGTGGCAATCATGAATGCTGACAACAATGACTGGCTGAACTGGCAGAGCATTATTGGCGATCGCAAAGTGTGGCGGTTCTCGCCAAATGCGGCGAACAGTGATTTTACGGCCACCAACATTCATGTGACCTCTCACGGAACTGAGTTCACGCTGCAAACCCCGATGGGCAATGTGGATGTGACGCTGCCGTTGCCGGGACGACACAATATTGCCAATGCGCTGGCAGCGACCTCGCTGGCGATGGCGGTGGGCGCCAGTCTGGCGGCAGTGAAAAAAGGGTTGGCAAACCTGAAAGCGGTGCCGGGGCGTCTGTTCCCGGTGCAATTGGGCGAAAATAAATTGCTGCTCGATGACACCTACAACGCCAACGTCGGTTCAATGACTGCCGCCGCACATGTGCTGGCGGAAATGCCGGGTTACCGGGTGATGGTGGTGGGCGATATGGCAGAGTTAGGCGATGAGAGCGAAGCCTGTCACATTCAGGTGGGTGAAGCGGCGAAAGGCGTTGGCATCGATAAAGTGCTGAGCGTCGGTAAGCTGAGCAAGGCTCTGAGCGCTGCCAGCGGTGTTGGCGAACATTTTAACGATAAAGCGGCAGTGGTGGCGCGTTTGAAGGCGCTGATTGCTGAACAGCAGATTATTACCATTTTGGTGAAAGGTTCACGTAGTTCCGCCATGGAAGAGGTGGTTCGCGAATTACAGGAGAATGGAACATGTTAGTGTGGCTGGCCGAACATCTGGTCAAATATTATTCCGGCTTTAACGTCTTTTCCTATCTGACGTTTCGCGCCATTGTCAGCCTGCTGACCGCGCTCTTCATCTCTCTGTGGATGGGGCCGCGCATGATTGCCCGTCTGCAAAAACTCTCTTTCGGCCAGGTTGTGCGTAACGACGGTCCGGAGTCGCATTTCAGTAAACGCGGTACGCCAACGATGGGGGGAATTATGATCCTCACGGCAATCGTGGTTTCCGTACTGCTGTGGGCTTATCCCTCTAACCCGTATGTCTGGTGCGTGCTGGTTGTACTGGTAGGTTACGGTGCGATTGGTTTCGTTGACGATTACCGCAAAGTGGTGCGTAAAGATACCAAGGGCTTGATTGCTCGCTGGAAATATTTCTGGATGTCACTGATTGCGCTGGGCGTTGCGTTTGCACTTTACCTGGCGGGGAAAGATACGCCAGCGACAGAACTGGTGGTGCCGTTCTTTAAAGATGTAATGCCGCAACTGGGCCTTTTCTACATTCTGCTGGCTTACTTTGTGATTGTTGGCACCGGCAACGCGGTTAACCTGACGGACGGTCTTGACGGTCTGGCGATTATGCCGACGGTGTTTGTCGCCGCGGGCTTTGCGCTGGTAGCCTGGGCTACCGGTAACATGAATTTTGCTAACTATCTGCATATCCCTTATTTGCGTCACGCGGGCGAGCTGGTGATTGTCTGCACGGCGATTGTCGGTGCCGGGCTGGGCTTTTTGTGGTTCAACACCTATCCGGCGCAGGTTTTCATGGGGGATGTGGGTTCACTGGCTCTCGGCGGCGCGTTGGGGATTATTGCCGTGCTGCTGCGCCAGGAGTTCTTGCTGGTGATTATGGGCGGGGTGTTCGTGGTGGAAACTCTGTCGGTGATTTTGCAGGTGGGGTCGTTTAAATTGCGCGGCCAGCGTATTTTCCGCATGGCGCCGATTCATCATCACTATGAACTGAAAGGCTGGCCGGAACCGCGCGTGATAGTGCGCTTCTGGATTATTTCGCTGATGCTGGTGCTGATTGGCCTGGCAACGCTGAAGGTACGTTAATCATGGCAGATTACCAGGGTAAAAAAGTCGTCATTATCGGTCTGGGTCTGACAGGTCTTTCCTGCGTTGACTTTTTCCTCGCGCGCGGCGTTACGCCACGCGTAATGGACACGCGCGTTTCGCCACCGGGGCTGGATAAGCTGCCGGAGACGGTAGAGCGCCATCTTGGTAGTCTCAATGATGACTGGCTGCTGGCGGCCGATCTGATCGTCGCAAGCCCTGGCATCGCGCTGGCGCATCCTTCTCTGAGCGCGGCAGCCGATGCTGGCGTTGAGATCGTCGGCGATATCGAACTCTTCTGCCGCGAAGCGCAAGCGGCAGTCATTGCGATTACCGGTTCAAACGGTAAAAGCACCGTCACCAAACTGGTGGGTGAAATGGCAGAAGCGGCAGGCGTTAATGTGGGGGTTGGCGGCAATATTGGCCTGCCTGCGCTGATGCTGCTTGATGAAGCCCGCGAACTCTATGTTCTGGAGCTTTCCAGCTTCCAACTGGAAACCACTTTCAGCCTGCACGCTGCGGCGGCAACCATCCTGAACGTGACGGAAGATCATATGGATCGCTATCCGTTCGGGCTGCAACAGTATCGCGCTGCAAAACTGCGCGTTTACGAAAACGCGAAAGTATGTGTGGTCAATGCGGACGACGCGCTGACCATGCCGGTGCGGGGCGCCGATGAACGCTGCGTGAGCTTCGGCGTTGACGTCGGCGACTATCACCTGAACCGCCAGCAGGGCGAAACCTGGCTGCGTGTAAAAGGTGAAAAGGTTCTGAATGTTAAAGAGATGAAGCTGAGCGGCCAGCACAACTATACCAACGCGCTGGCAGCGCTGGCGCTGGCGGATGCCGCTGGTTTACCGCGGGCCAGCAGCCTGAAGGCGCTGACAACCTTTAGCGGGCTGGCGCACCGTTTCCAGTTGGCGTTGGATCATAACGGCGTGCGCTGGATCAATGACTCGAAAGCAACCAACGTCGGCAGCACTGAGGCTGCGCTGAACGGCTTGCAGGTTGACGGCACGCTGCATCTGCTGCTGGGCGGGCACGGTAAATCAGCCGATTTTTCACCGCTGAAGCGCTATCTCGGCGGCGATCGTATTCGTCTTTATTGCTTTGGCCGCGATGGTGACGAGCTGGCGGATTTACGCCCGGAAATCGCCGATCGGGTTGAAACGATGGAAGAGGCAATGCGTCTGATCGCCACGCGCGTGCAGCCGGGCGATATGGTGCTGTTGTCGCCTGCCTGCGCCAGCCTCGATCAGTTTAAGAATTTCGAACAACGGGGTGATGTCTTTACCCGTCTGGCGCAGGAGTTAGGCTGATGCGTTTAACGCTCCCACGCCCGAGAATGCCGCGCCTGCCAGGATTTAGCCTCCTGGCATGGTTGTTTACGGCATTGAAAGGCTGGGTTATGGGATCACGGCAAAAAGATTCCGACAGCCTGGTAATGTACGACCGCACGTTGTTGTGGTTGACGCTGGGCCTGGCGGCGATCGGTTTCATTATGGTGACCTCGGCCTCGATGCCGGTAGGGCAACGCCTGACGGACGATCCCTTCTTCTTTGCCAAGCGTCATGCGCTGTATCTGTTCCTGGCGTTTTGTATGTCGATGATCACGCTACGTTTGCCAATGGATTTCTGGCAGAAATACAGCTCGGCGATGTTGATCGCCGCGATCATTATGCTGCTGGTGGTGCTGGTGGTCGGCAGCTCGATCAACGGGGCCTCTCGCTGGATCGATCTCGGAGTCATGCGCTTCCAGCCAGCGGAGTTCACCAAGCTGTCGCTGTTCTGTTACCTGGCCAACTACCTGGTACGTAAGGTGGATGAAGTGCGTAATAACCTGCGCGGCTTCCTCAAACCGATGGGCGTGATTCTGGTGCTGGCGGTTCTGCTGCTGGCGCAGCCGGACCTCGGTACGGTGGTGGTGCTGTTTATCACCACGCTGGCGATGTTATTCCTCGCCGGGGCGAAACTGTGGCAGTTCATCGCCATCATTGGTATGGGGATTTCAGCGGTTGTGCTGCTGATCCTCGCCGAACCGTATCGTATTCGCCGCGTAACCTCTTTCTGGAACCCGTGGGAAGATCCCTTCGGTAGCGGTTACCAGTTAACGCAGTCGCTGATGGCATTTGGTCGCGGTGAGCTGTGGGGGCAGGGGCTTGGAAACTCGATACAGAAGCTGGAGTATCTGCCTGAAGCACATACGGACTTTATCTTCTCCATTATCGGGGAGGAACTCGGTTATATCGGTGTGGTAGTGGCGCTTTTAATGGTATTCTTCGTCGCTTTCCGCGCCATGTCTATCGGGCGAAAAGCGCTGGAAATCGATCATCGTTTCTCTGGTTTCCTGGCCTGCTCGATTGGTATCTGGTTTAGCTTCCAGGCTCTGGTTAACGTCGGCGCGGCGGCAGGCATGCTGCCGACCAAAGGGCTGACTCTGCCGCTTATCAGTTACGGTGGTTCCAGCTTACTGATTATGTCAGTGGCGATTACGCTGCTGCTACGCATAGATTATGAAACGCGTCTGGAAAAAGCCCAGGCGTTTACACGAGGTTTGTGATGAGTGGTCAACCAAAGCGGTTAATGGTGATGGCGGGCGGTACCGGTGGGCATGTCTTCCCCGGGCTGGCTGTTGCGCACCATTTGATGGATCAGGGCTGGCAAGTGCGCTGGCTCGGAACCGCCGATCGCATGGAGGCCGATCTGGTGCCCAAACACGGTATCGAGATCGATTTTATCCGTATCTCCGGCCTGCGTGGTAAAGGGATCAAAGCGCAGTTGTTGGCCCCGGTGCGTATTTTTAACGCCTGGCGACAGGCTCGCGCCATCATGCAGCGCTTTAAGCCGGATGTGGTGCTGGGGATGGGCGGTTATGTCTCTGGCCCTGGCGGGCTGGCAGCCTGGTCGCTCGGTATTCCGGTAGTGCTCCATGAGCAGAACGGAATTGCTGGTTTAACCAATAAATGGCTGGCGAAAATCGCCACCAAAGTGATGCAGGCATTTCCCGGTGCGTTTCCAAAAGCGGAAGTCGTCGGAAACCCGGTGCGCGTTGATGTGCTGGCGTTGCCACTACCGCAGGAGCGTTTACCTGGCCGTGCGGGGCCGGTTCGCGTGCTGGTTGTTGGCGGCTCGCAGGGCGCGCGCGTGCTGAACCAGACAATGCCGCAGGTCGCGGCGAAGCTGGGCAATGCTGTGACCATCTGGCATCAGAGCGGCAAAGGCGCGCAGCAGGATGTTGAGCAGGCGTATGCCGCTGCGGGCGAACCGCAGCATAAAGTGACGGAATTTATTGACGATATGGCGCAAGCCTACGCGTGGGCGGATGTGGTGGTGTGCCGTTCAGGCGCACTGACGGTCAGCGAAATCGCTGCCGCAGGTTTACCGGCGCTGTTTGTGCCTTTCCAGCACAAAGATCGTCAGCAGTACTGGAATGCATTACCGCTGGAAAAAGCGGGCGCCGCGAAGATCCTCGAACAGCCGCAGTTCACCGTTGATGCGGTAGCTGCGACGCTGGCGGGCTGGGATCGTGAAGCATTGCTGGAGATGGCGGAACGCGCGCGCGCGGCGGCCATCCCGGATGCCACCGAGCGCGTGGCGAATGAAGTCAGCCTGGCAGCTCAGGCGTAAATACTGGCGGCGCGTTGGCGTCGCGCAAATTTAAGTAGTCGATGGCGTTTAGAGAATGAATACACAAGAACTGGCGAAACTGCGTTCAATAGTGCCCGAGATGCGACGTGTCCGGCACATTCACTTTGTCGGCATTGGCGGTGCTGGCATGGGCGGTATTGCCGAAGTGCTGGCCAATGAAGGCTACCAGATTAGCGGTTCCGACCTGGCGCCAAACCCGGTGACGCAGCAACTGGCGGCGCTCGGCGCCACTATTTATTTCAATCATCGCCCGGAAAATGTGAGTGATGCCAGTGTTGTTGTGGTCTCCAGCGCCATTTCTGCCGATAACCCGGAAATTGTCGCGGCGCATGAAGCGCGTATTCCGGTTATCCGCCGTGCTGAGATGCTGGCTGAACTGATGCGTTTCCGTCATGGCATCGCGATTGCCGGTACACATGGCAAAACGACCACGACTGCGATGGTGGCCAGTATTTATGCAGAGGCCGGGCTGGACCCGACGTTTGTTAACGGTGGGCTGGTGAAAGCCGCCGGGGTGCATGCGCGCCTGGGGCACAGCCGTTATCTGATTGCAGAAGCCGATGAGAGCGACGCCTCCTTCCTGCATCTGCAACCGATGGTGGCGATTGTCACCAATATCGAAGCCGATCATATGGATACCTACCAGGGCGACTTCGAAAATTTAAAAACGACGTTTATCAACTTTCTGCACAACCTGCCGTTCTACGGACGTGCGGTAATGTGTGTTGACGATCCGGTTATCCGCGAATTGCTGCCGCGCGTGGGGCGCCAGACGACGACGTACGGATTTAGCGATGATGCCGATGTTCGGGTAGAAAATTACCGCCAGATCGGGCCGCAGGGGCACTTTACTTTGGTGCGCCAGGATAAACCGGCACTG
Organism: Kosakonia sacchari; assembly: GCA_900109485.1. Classification (GTDB taxonomy): domain Bacteria; phylum Pseudomonadota; class Gammaproteobacteria; order Enterobacterales; family Enterobacteriaceae; genus Kosakonia; species Kosakonia sacchari_B. Next base: position 429,671 of record FOAY01000002.1, read on the forward strand.
CATGTCACGCTGAATGCGCCTGGCCGTCACAATGCGCTGAACGCGGCGGCGGCGGTAGCAGTCGCGACAGAAGAGGGGATCGAGGATGAAGCGATCCTTCGCGCGCTGGAAAGTTTCCAGGGCACCGGGCGCCGTTTTGATTTCCTTGGTGAATTCCCGCTGGAAGCGGTGAATGGCAAAAGCGGTACCGCCATGTTGGTGGATGACTATGGTCATCACCCGACAGAAGTGGATGCCACGATTAAAGCAGCGCGCGCGGGCTGGCCGGATAAAAATCTGGTCATGCTGTTTCAGCCGCACCGTTTTACCCGTACTCGCGACTTGTACGACGATTTCGCCAATGTGCTGACGCAGGTTGATTCTCTGCTGATGCTGGAGGTTTATCCGGCTGGTGAAGCGGCTATCCCGGGCGCTGACAGCCGTTCGTTGTGCCGTACTATTCGCGGGCGCGGCAAAATTGATCCGATCCTCGTGTCCGATCCGGCACAGGTTGCGGCGATGCTGGCGCCGGTACTGACCGGTAATGACCTGATCCTGATTCAGGGCGCAGGGAATATCGGCAAGATTGCCCGCAGCCTGGCCGAGTGCAAGCTGAAACCGCAGAGCACAGAGGAGGAGCGCCGTGGCTGAGAAAGTAGCGGTTCTGCTGGGCGGAACCTCCGCCGAGCGTGAAGTTTCGCTTAATTCCGGTGCAGCGGTGCTGGTGGGTTTGCGGGAAGGCGGAGTGGATGCGCACGGCGTGGATCCGCGTGATGTGGATGTCACCCGCCTGAAAGAGATGGGTTTTAGCAAAGTATTTATTGCATTGCATGGTCGCGGCGGCGAAGACGGAACCCTGCAGGGGCTGCTTGAACTGACCGATATGCCGTATACCGGCAGCGGCGTTATGGCATCCGCTCTCTCCATGGATAAACTGCGCAGCAAATTGTTGTGGCAGGGCGCCGGATTACCGGTTGCGCCATGGGTCGCGCTCGAACGCAGTGAGTTTGAATCAGGCCTAAGTTTTGATGATATTCAACGCATTGATGAACTGGGGTTACCTGTTATTGTCAAGCCCAGCCGTGAAGGTTCCAGCGTTGGGATGTCGAAGGTCGATAAAAGTGAAGATCTGCATGCGGCGTTAGCGCTTGCGTTTCAACATGATGATGAAGTTCTGATCGAAAAATGGCTCAGTGGCCCGGAATTTACCGTGGCGATGCTTGGGAACGAAATTTTACCGTCGATTCGTATCCAGCCAGCGGGAATCTTCTATGATTATGAGGCGAAGTATCTCTCTGATGAGACAAAATATTTCTGCCCATCAGGTCTGGAAGTGGAGCGAGAGGCGGCATTACAGTCCCTGGTAGTAAAAGCATGGCGTCTTTTAGGTTGCCGTGGCTGGGGACGAATTGATGCCATGCTGGATAGCGACGGTCAGTTTTATTTGTTGGAAGCGAACACATCGCCAGGGATGACGAGCCACAGCCTGGTGCCGATGGCTGCTCGCCAGGCGGGTTTGAGCTTCTCGCAACTTGTTGTTCGCATTCTGGATCTGGCGGAGTGATATGTCACAGGCTGCGCTGAACACGCGAAACCGCGAAGCGGAGGCCGTAACCACCTCCCGCCGCAACAATGGAACGCGTCTTGCAGGGATTTTGTTCCTGCTGGCGGTGCTGTGCACCGTGTTTGTTAGCGGCTGGGTGGTTTTGGGTTGGATGGATGATGCACAACGCTTGCCGTTGTCGAAGCTGGTGGTGACGGGCGATCGTCATTACACCCGCAATGATGATATTCGTCAGTCTATTCTGGCGCTGGGGGCACCCGGCACCTTCATGACGCAGGACGTCAATATTATTCAGAGTCAGATCGAGCGCCTGCCCTGGATAAAGCAGGCAAGCGTCAGAAAGCAGTGGCCAGACGAATTGAAGATTCATCTGGTTGAATACGTGCCGATTGCGCGGTGGAATGATCAGCATATGGTCGATGCCGACGGTAATGCGTTCAGCGTGCCGTCCGAACGAACCAGTAAGCAGGTTTTGCCCATGTTGTATGGCCCTGAAGGCAGTGAAAGCGAAGTATTGCAAGGCTACCGCGATATGGGGCAATTGTTGGCGAAGGATAAATTCACGTTAAAAGAAGCGGCGATGACGGCGCGACGTTCATGGCAGGTCACGCTGACTAACGACATCAGGCTCAACCTGGGTCGTGGCGATACGATGAAACGCCTGGCGCGCTTCGTGGAGCTCTACCCGGTTCTGCAGCAACAGGCGCAAACGGACGGTAAAACGATCAGTTACGTGGATTTACGCTATGACTCAGGTGCGGCTGTAGGCTGGAAAGCAGCCCCTGTTCAGGAACCGAATCAGCAGCAAAATCAGGCACAACAGAATCAGGCACAGGCAGAGCAACAATGATCAAGGCGACGGACAGAAAACTGGTGGTTGGACTGGAGATTGGCACCGCGAAGGTAGCCGCTTTAGTAGGGGAAGTTCTGCCCGACGGTATTGTGAATATCATTGGCGTGGGCAGTTGCCCGTCTCGTGGTATGGATAAAGGCGGAGTGAACGATCTGGAATCGGTAGTGAAATGCGTACAGCGCGCTATCGATCAGGCTGAATTGATGGCGGATTGCCAGATCTCTTCTGTCTACCTGGCGCTTTCGGGGAAGCACATTAGCTGCCAGAACGAAATTGGGATGGTGCCGATTTCGGAAGAGGAAGTGACGCAGGAAGACGTGGAGAACGTTGTGCATACCGCCAAATCAGTGCGTGTACGCGATGAACACCGTGTTCTGCATGTGATTCCGCAGGAGTACGCCATTGACTACCAGGAGGGGATCAAAAACCCGGTTGGGCTGTCTGGCGTGCGTATGCAGGCAAAAGTACATTTGATTACTTGCCATAACGATATGGCAAAAAACATCGTTAAAGCCGTTGAACGATGTGGGTTAAAAGTTGACCAACTTATTTTCGCCGGACTGGCCTCCAGCTATTCGGTGTTGACGGAAGACGAGCGAGAACTGGGCGTCTGCGTTGTTGACATCGGTGGTGGTACAATGGACATGGCGGTCTATACTGGCGGCGCGCTGCGCCACACGAAAGTGATCCCTTATGCAGGGAATGTGGTCACCAGCGATATTGCTTACGCTTTCGGTACGCCGCCCAGTGATGCAGAGGCGATCAAAGTTCGCCACGGTTGTGCGCTGGGGTCGTTAGTCGGCAAAGATGAGAGCGTTGAAGTACCCAGCGTGGGCGGTCGTCCGCCGCGCAGTTTGCAGCGTCAGACGCTGGCAGACGTGATTGAGCCTCGCTATACCGAGTTGCTCAATCTGGTTAACGATGAGATTTTGCAGTTGCAGGAACAGCTTCGCCAGCAGGGGGTAAAGCATCACCTGGCGGCGGGGATTGTGTTGACCGGTGGCGCAGCGCAAATGGAAGGCCTTGCGGCCTGTGCACAGCGCGTTTTCCATACGCAGGTGCGTATTGGTGCGCCGCTCAACATTACTGGCTTGACCGATTATGCCCAGGAGCCGTATTACTCGACGGCTGTAGGGTTGCTGCACTACGGAAAAGAGACGCATCTCAGTGGTGAAGCAGAAGTGGAAAAACGCGCGTCAGTAGGGTCATGGTTCAAACGAATCAACAGCTGGCTGCGAAAAGAGTTTTAATTTTTTTCAGAGAGCGCAGAAAATTAGCGGTCTCAGGCGACAGGCACAAAACGGAGAGAAATTATGTTTGAACCGATGGAATTAACCAACGACGCGGTGATTAAAGTCATCGGCGTCGGTGGCGGCGGTGGCAACGCCGTAGAGCATATGGTGCGCGAGCGCATTGAGGGTGTTGAGTTCTTCGCTGTAAATACCGACGCGCAGGCGTTGCGTAAAACGGCGGTGGGGCAAACCATTCAGATCGGCGGTGGTATCACCAAAGGTCTGGGTGCTGGAGCAAACCCTGAAGTGGGTCGCAATGCGGCTGAAGAAGATCGTGAAGCCCTGCGCGCTGCGCTCGAAGGCGCTGACATGGTCTTTATCGCGGCAGGCATGGGTGGCGGTACCGGTACGGGTGCGGCTCCTGTCGTGGCTGAAGTCGCTAAAGATTTAGGTATCCTGACGGTTGCTGTGGTGACCAAGCCTTTCAATTTTGAAGGCAAGAAGCGCATGGCGTTTGCCGAGCAGGGTATCACTGAGCTGTCCAAACATGTGGACTCGCTGATTACTATCCCGAACGACAAGTTACTGAAAGTGCTTGGCCGTGGTATTTCTCTGCTTGATGCATTCGGTGCAGCGAACGATGTACTGAAAGGCGCTGTGCAGGGTATCGCTGAACTGATTACTCGTCCGGGTCTGATGAACGTTGACTTCGCTGACGTGCGCACCGTAATGTCCGAAATGGGCTACGCGATGATGGGCTCCGGTGTGGCCAGCGGTGAAGATCGTGCGGAAGAAGCGGCAGAAATGGCGATTTCCAGCCCGCTGTTGGAAGATATTGATCTCTCTGGCGCTCGTGGTGTACTGGTTAACATTACGGCTGGCTTCGACCTGCGTCTGGATGAGTTCGAAACGGTGGGTAACACTATCCGTGCTTTCGCATCTGATAATGCTACTGTGGTTATCGGTACGTCCCTTGATCCGGATATGAACGATGAACTGCGTGTAACCGTCGTTGCGACAGGTATTGGCATGGACAAACGTCCAGAAATCACGCTGGTGACCAACAAACAGGCGCAGCAGCCCGTGATGGATCGCTATCAGCAGCACGGCATGCAGCCGATGCAACAGGAGCAGAAACCGGCGAAAGTGGTTAACGACAATACGCCGCAAACCACTAAAGAACCTGATTATCTGGATATTCCGGCGTTCCTGCGTAAGCAAGCGGACTAAGAATTTACTGGAAGTTGGGCTTCTTCGCTCTTTGTGCTAAACTGCCCCACCGATTGTGTTATACACTTCGGATGGATTGGTAATAAGGCGAGATTATACGATGATCAAACAAAGGACTCTTAAACGTATCGTTCAGGCGACTGGCGTCGGTTTGCATACCGGCAAGAAAGTCACACTGACGTTGCGCCCTGCGCCGGCAAATACCGGGGTCATCTATCGTCGCACTGACTTGAATCCACCGGTAGATTTTCCGGCTGATGCTAAATCTGTGCGTGATACTATGCTCTGTACTTGTCTGGTCAACGAGCATGACGTGCGGATTTCCACCGTTGAGCACTTAAATGCTGCTCTGGCGGGGCTGGGTATTGACAACATTATTGTTGAAGTCGATGCGCCGGAAATTCCCATTATGGATGGCAGTGCTGCACCTTTCGTTTATCTGCTACTGGATGCAGGGATCGAAGAGCTTAACAGCGCCAAAAAATTCGTTCGTATCAAAGATACGGTGCGTGTTGAAGACGGTGATAAATGGGCTGAGTTCAAACCACACAATGGTTTCACGCTCGACTTTACCATCGATTTTAACCACCCGGCGATTGATGCAAGCACTCAACGCTATGCGATGAACTTCTCTGCCGACGCATTTATGCGCCAGATTAGTCGTGCGCGTACCTTCGGTTTCATGCGTGATATCGAATACCTCCAGTCTCGCGGACTGTGCCTGGGCGGTAGCTTCGATTGTGCCATCGTAGTTGACGATTATCGCGTACTGAACGAAGACGGACTTCGTTTCGAAGATGAATTTGTTCGCCATAAAATGCTGGATGCTATCGGCGACTTGTTCATGTGTGGTCACAATATCATTGGTGCGTTTACCGCATATAAATCTGGCCACGCATTAAACAACAAACTGTTGCAGGCTGTTCTGGCAAAACAGGAAGCCTGGGAATATGTGACCTTCGAAGACGACGCCGAATTGCCGCTGGCATTTAAAGCACCGTCAACGGTTCTGGCATAACGCCATAACCACAAAATCGACTGGTTAACCTGGCACTCTCTCCGGTCAGGGAAACCAGTCGTTTTTTATTGTTTTTTTCCCACCAGACCTTTCTCCTGCTTCAGTGTAGAACTTTCTCTTTTTTCGCTTTGAGCGATGTGTTTGCTGCTTTCCTGGTCAATTTTGCCCTTCTGAAGCCTGAATACTACTGCGGTGCTGGCGGCTTTAGTGGTAAGATTTGGGCGCAAAATGGCACCGACAGAAGCAAAATCGGACAAGCGTGATTTTTTGGGTGGAGCAGGTGAACGGAATACTGACGTGCTGGCGACAATTTGGCAGACGCTATTTCTGGCCGCATCTCTTATTAGGGATGGTCGCGGCGAGTTTTGGCTTGCCTGCATTTGCCGGTAGCGCTGAGCCACACCAGCCTGCGCGTGAAACGACCCGCAATCACGATGGCGTCAATAACGTCAATTTCACCAGTTTCTCCTTGCTGGAAGCGAAACGGCGCCCGAACTTTACTGTCGATTACTGGCATCAGCACGCCATTCGTACCGTGATTCGTCATCTTTCGTTCGCTATGGCGCCTCAGGCGCTACCTGTAGCAACGGAAGAACCATCACCCATTCAGGCACATCATCTGGCATTGCTGGATTCGCTCAGCGCGCTGCTGATGCTGGAAAGCAAGCCGCCGACGATCGTCCGTCTGGCTGTTTATATCCCTTCTACGCCGCAAGCCGCGTTTAGCGTGCCCGCCTGGGTGAGCCAGGTGCAGGGTATTCGCGCAGGCCCTCAACGCATCAGCTAAAAAAAGAGCCCTTTATCCATTTTTTAGTTCCGCCGAGCGGAGCGTTTGAGATTTTTATTATGCTAATCAAGTTATTAACGAAAGTATTCGGTAGCCGCAACGATCGTACACTGCGTCGCATGCGTAAAGTTGTCGTTCAGATTAATGCCATGGAACCGGCCATGGAGCAGCTCAGTGATGAAGAGCTGAAAGGTAAAACCGCAGAGTTTCGCGCCCGTCTGGAAAAAGGCGAGGCGGTAGATAATCTGTTGCCTGAAGCTTTTGCGGTGGTTCGCGAAGCGAGCAAGCGCGTGTTTGGCATGCGCCACTTTGACGTACAGTTATTGGGCGGTATGGTACTGAACGATCGCTGCATCGCGGAGATGCGTACTGGTGAAGGTAAAACCCTGACAGCGACGCTGCCGGCTTACCTGAATGCCCTGAGCGGTAAAGGCGTTCACGTTGTGACGGTGAACGATTATCTGGCGCAGCGCGATGCCGAAAACAACCGCCCATTGTTTGAGTTCCTCGGCCTGACAGTCGGTATTAACCTGCCAGGTATGCCTGCTGTTGCCAAGCGTGAAGCTTACGCTGCCGATATTACCTACGGCACCAACAACGAGTACGGCTTTGACTACCTGCGCGATAACATGGCGTTCAGCCCTGAAGAGCGCGTACAGCGTAAACTGCACTATGCGCTGGTGGATGAGGTTGACTCCATTCTCATCGATGAAGCGCGCACCCCGCTGATCATCTCTGGGCCTGCAGAAGACAGCTCTGAACTCTACAAAAAAGTGAACAAAATCATTCCTTATCTGGTTCGCCAGGAGAAAGAGGATTCTGACACTTTCCAGGGCGAAGGCCACTTCTCGGTGGATGAGAAAGCGCGTCAGGTAACGCTGACCGAACGCGGTCTGGTGCTGATTGAAGAGCTGCTGGTAAAAGAAGGCATCATGGACGAGGGCGAGTCACTCTACTCCCCGGCCAATATTATGCTGATGCACCACGTCACTGCTGCGCTGCGTGCTCATGCACTGTTCACCCGCGACGTGGATTACATTGTTAAAGATGGCGAAGTGATCATCGTTGATGAACATACCGGCCGTACCATGCAGGGGCGTCGCTGGTCTGACGGTCTGCATCAGGCAGTTGAAGCCAAAGAAGGCGTGGAAATCCAGAATGAAAACCAGACGCTGGCTTCCATTACCTTCCAGAACTATTTCCGTCTGTATGAAAAACTGGCCGGTATGACCGGTACGGCAGATACCGAAGCATTTGAATTCAGCTCGATCTACAAACTGGATACGGTTGTTGTGCCGACAAACCGCCCGATGATCCGTAAAGATATGGCGGATCTGGTCTACATGACCGAAGCGGAAAAAATCCAGGCCATTATCGAAGATATTAAAGAGCGTACCGCCAAGGGCCAACCGGTGCTGGTGGGGACTATCTCCATTGAAAAATCAGAGGTTGTCTCTCAGGAACTGACCAAAGCGGGTATCAAGCACAACGTGCTGAACGCCAAATTCCACGCCAAAGAGGCGGATATCGTTGCTCAGGCGGGTTACCCTGGCACGGTAACCATTGCCACCAACATGGCGGGTCGTGGTACGGATATCATGCTGGGCGGTAGCTGGCAGGCCGAACTGGCTGAGATTGAAAATCCGACCGAAGAGCAAATCGCAAAAGTGAAAGCGGACTGGCAGGTACGCCATGATGCCGTACTGGCCTCTGGCGGCCTGCACATTATCGGTACTGAGCGTCACGAATCTCGTCGTATCGATAACCAGTTGCGCGGTCGTTCCGGTCGTCAGGGCGATGCCGGTTCTTCCCGTTTCTACCTCTCCATGGAAGATGCGCTGATGCGTATCTTCGCCTCCGATCGTGTTTCCGGCATGATGCGTAAGCTGGGGATGAAACCGGGCGAAGCGATTGAGCACCCGTGGGTTACGAAGGCGATTGCCAACGCGCAGCGTAAAGTGGAAAGCCGCAACTTCGATATTCGTAAGCAACTGCTGGAATATGATGATGTTGCCAACGATCAGCGCCGTGCTATTTATACCCAGCGTAACGAACTGCTGGATGTGTCTGACGTGAGCGAAACCATTAACAGCATTCGCGAGGACGTTTTCAAAGCTACCATCGACGCGCATATTCCGCCGCAGTCTCTGGAAGAGATGTGGGATATCCCGGGTCTGCAGGAACGCCTGAAAAACGACTTCGATCTCGATCTGCCGATTGCAGAATGGCTGGATAAAGAGCCGGATCTGCATGAAGAGACGCTGCGCGAGCGCATCCTGCAGAACGCCATTGAAACTTACCAGCGCAAAGAAGACGTGGTAGGTGCGGAAATGATGCGTCACTTTGAAAAAGGCGTGATGTTGCAGACGCTGGATTCCCTGTGGAAAGAGCATCTGGCAGCCATGGATTACCTGCGTCAGGGTATCCATCTGCGTGGCTACGCGCAAAAAGATCCGAAGCAGGAGTACAAACGCGAATCCTTCGCCATGTTTGCCGCGATGCTGGAGTCGCTGAAATATGAAGTGATCAGCACGCTGAGCAAGGTGCAGGTGCGTATGCCGGAAGAAGTGGAAGCGATGGAGCAGCAGCGCCGCCAGGAAGCTGAGCGTCTGGCGCAAATGCAACAGCTGAGTCATCAGGATGATGAATCTGCAGCGGCCGCGGAACTCGCTGCGCAGACGGGCGAGCGTAAAGTGGGTCGTAACGATCCATGCCCTTGCGGTTCGGGTAAAAAATACAAACAGTGCCACGGCCGTTTAGCATAACCTTTTGATAAAAATGTAAAAGGCGCAGATATCTGCGCCTTTTTTATGGAGCCTGCCTAATGAAAATACTCAACATCGCAGTCGGGATCATTCGCAACCCGCAAGGAGAAATCTTTATTACGCGCCGTGCTGCGGATGCGCACATGGCGAATAAACTGGAGTTTCCGGGCGGTAAAATAGAAGAGGGCGAAACGCCGGAACAGGCGATGAGCCGTGAATTACAGGAAGAAGTCGGCATTACGCCGCTGAATGCAACACTGTTTGATAAGCTGGAGTATCAGTTTCCCGATCGCCATATCACGCTGTGGTTCTGGCTGGTTGAGCGCTGGGAAGGGGAGCCGTGGGGAAAAGAGGGGCAGCCGGGAGAGTGGATAGCACAACAGATGCTGAAAGCGGAAGATTTCCCGCCGGCTAACGAACCCATTATTATCCGGCTGGCGCAGCGTTAAGCGGTGCGCCAGCGGTAAAAACATTACTGTTGCTCTTCGCTCCATTCATCGCTGTCTGACAGGTCGCCAGAGCTGGGGATGCGTTTCTCTTCCGTTGCCCACTCTCCCAGATCGATCAGCTGGCAGCGTTTGCAACAGAAGGGGCGAAACGGGCTGATTTCGCCCCAGACGACAGATTTCCCGCAGGTTGGGCAGTTAACAATGGTTGTTTCAGTCATATTGGCTCCTTAACAACAGGCCAGTTCAAATTCCAGCCGTTCCGGCACGATCCCGTTTTCGCTGTCGAGGGGTAAAAAGCGGATAGCAAAACGGCTTTTATGCCCGGAAATTTGCGGATACAGACGATCCCGCAGCGTCAGTTTCAGACGCAGTAAATCGGCATCTTCGCCATTATCCTGGTAAAAACCATTCAGGCTGGTCTGATGGCGGAACGGCGCGGCATTGCGGATCAGATCGAGGATTAATTGCAGCGTTGCTTTGAGCGGATCGAGACTTTCCAGCCAGACCGCGACCTGCGCATCACGTTGCTCCTGCGGCAAATGTAGCCACATGTGCAGCGTGGGCAGATCAAAGCTGCAACACCCGCCGGGGATACTCAGACGCTGGCGCACCAGCGCAATTAATCGGTCTTCACGTAAAAGCTGGCCAATGCGTGGCGCAGCCATCAGGATATTGCTGCTCTGTTTCAGTTGCTGGCGCAGGGATTCGATACGGTTGAGATCCACTCCCTCTACTTCGCTCCAGGCACGCAATTTTCGCTGCTGACGTTCCAGCTCTTTCAGTAATTCCGTACGCGTATCGCCGCGTTCGAACACATCCAGTAAATCACCGACGTTACGGAAAAAGTGCAGCGCATCAGCATGGTCTCCCAACGGTAAACGGGCGGTGAGTTGCTGAAGCAGAAATTCGACACGCAGCCAGGTGCGCATCTTCTCGTTAAGCGGGTGTTCAAAAAGGATGTGGGTGTGCATTACGGTTTTTCCTGTGATACGGCCTGCGAAGCATATTCCAGATACGCTGAGTGCAGGCGGGCAACATCCGATGCTATCGCACCTGGTGCGCCATTATTATCAATAACATCATCAGCGACGGCAAGCCGCGCTTCGCGTGTGGCCTGGGCAGCAAGAATATGCTCTGCATGTTCGCGGCTAACGCCATCACGCTGCGTGGTGCGTGCAATTTGAGTCTCAACCGGGACATCCACCACCAAAACCCGATCGGCTTTACGATATAGCTGGTTTTCCACCAGCAGGGGAACAACCCACAGTACATAAGGCGACGTTGCCTGCGCAATCTCACGCTGGGTCTGCTGATGAATTAACGGATGGAGCAGACCATTGAGCCACTCTTTATCAGCTGGAGAAGCAAAAATACGTTCACGTAATGCCCGACGGTTTAGCGAGCCGTCGGCGAGAAGCATTTCTGCCCCAAAACGTGCTGTAATGGCGCTTAATGCTTGCGAACCCGGTTCCACGACCTGACGCGCAATAATATCCGCATCGACAACGTTAACCCCAAGCTGTGCGAAAGCATCCGCTACGGTGCTTTTCCCACTGCCGATGCCACCGGTTAACGCGACCGTATACCCCATAACACCTCATCCCAAAATGGATCTGCCTGACATCACAATCCACGTTCTCTTTCGCCATACTCATGGCACTTTTTTATCGCCTGCAAAAGGGAAGAAAAACGTAAAAGGCTGAATATATTTATTAATATAATCAACGTGTTGTGAATTAATCAAGCGACAATGAAATCGATTAACCTAAACTTGCCGATTCACCAGGTAAATTTATAGGATTGTAGCGTAAAAAAAGAGAAATTCGCAGTCTTGCGCAGCCCTTATTAGCGCGTATGATAGCGTCACTGGAGTTGTGAGTTTGTATTTTTGCCATTAACCCCAGGAATCCGCACATGCGTATCGAAGAAGATCTGAAGCTAGGTTTCAAAGACGTTCTTATCCGCCCTAAACGTTCTACCCTTAAAAGCCGTTCCGATGTTGAGCTGGAACGCGAGTTTACCTTCAAGCATTCAGGAATGAACTGGTCCGGCGTACCCATTATTGCCGCGAATATGGACTCGGTTGGCACGTTTATGATGGCAAAAGCGCTGGCCTCATTCGACATTCTCACTGCCGTGCATAAACACTATTCCGTTGAAGACTGGAAAGGTTTTGTTGAGCGCGAATCTGCGGATGTGCTGTGCCATGTAATGGTTTCCACCGGAACATCTGACGCCGATTTTGATAAGACAAAACAGATCCTTGCGCTGCATCCCGCGCTGAATTTTGTCTGCATTGATGTGGCGAATGGCTATTCCGAGCATTTTGTACAGTTTGTTGCGAAAGCGCGTGAAGCCTGGCCGAATAAAACCATCTGCGCCGGTAACGTCGTGACAGGTGAAATGTGTGAAGAGCTGATCCTCTCCGGCGCTGATATCGTTAAAGTGGGTATTGGACCGGGTTCTGTCTGCACCACGCGCGTGAAAACCGGCGTTGGCTATCCGCAGCTTTCTGCGGTGATCGAATGTGCGGATGCTGCGCATGGCCTGGGTGGACAGATTGTCAGCGATGGCGGTTGCACCGTTCCAGGCGACGTAGCGAAAGCCTTCGGCGGCGGCGCAGATTTCGTGATGCTGGGCGGTATGCTGGCTGGCCATGAAGAGAGCGGCGGCACCGTGGTTGAAGAGAACGGTGAAAAATTCATGCTGTTCTATGGCATGAGCTCGGAATCTGCAATGAATCGCCACGTTGGCGGCGTTGCCGGTTACCGTGCTGCAGAAGGTAAAACCGTCAAGCTTGCGCTGCGTGGACCTGTAGAAAATACTGCGCGCGACATTTTGGGCGGTTTGCGCTCGGCCTGTACCTACGTTGGCGCGTCTCGTCTGAAAGAACTGACCAAACGCACGACCTTCATTCGCGTTCAGGAACAGGAAAACCGCGTTTTCAACAGCCTGTGATCGCTAAACAGGCGCAGCGTTATGCCGCGCCTGTGCTCACCCCGCACCGCTCATCGCATCCCCCAGATGGAAGATGGGCAGGTACATTGCCACAACCAGCACCCCGATAATCAACCCTGTCGCCACCAGCAACAGCGGCTCAAGCACGGCTGCCAGACCATCCGCCTGACGCTGAGTTTGCTCGCTGTGATGCTGTGCCAGGTTGTACAGCATTGTATCCAGCGCGCCGGAAACCTCGCCCGTGCGAATCAACTGAATACACAGCGTCGGGAATTCACCGCTTTCTTTCAGGGCAGCGGCTATCGACATACCCTGAGTTATCTCCTGATGCGCACGTTGCAGGATATCGCGCCAGTAAGGGCAGGTAAGCGTCTCTTTGACACTTTCCAGCCCCTGCAAAAAAGCGATACCCGCACGTTGCGTCAACGACAGGACGGTAAATATCTGGCTGAGCCGCTGGCCGCGTATCAACTGACCCATCACCGGAGTGGCCAGTAGCAGCCGCTGTCGGTAACGAAGCCAGCCGGGGTGATGACGTAGCGACCTCATGACGCCGAGTACCAACGCGATAAATACTATCAACGGCAGGGCGCAGCGCTGTATAACGTCAGCGCTGGCAATGACTCCCCGCGTGAGCGCCGGAAGCGGTGTGTTAAACGTCTGGTAGATGGCCGAGAACTCGGGTAATACCAGATATATCATTGCCAGCACCACTGCTGCCGTCAGGGAGAGGATGATCAGCGGATAACGAAGCGCTTTTTTCACTTTCAACGCCAGCTCCCTTTGCGCTTGCTGCTGGCTGACGAGCTTGAAGCAGCACTCATCCAGTTTGCCGGTTAACTCGCCGGTGCGAATCATCGCCAGCCAGAGCGGAGGAAACACATCAGGCCACTGGCGTAGCGCAGCCGAAAATGTTTCTCCCTGCTCCAGCGTTTGTGCAAGCTGGCGTAACAGCGCCTGCCACTGTCTGGCGGGGTGTTGCTCCGCCAGCAGTTGTAACCCTTCCGGTAATGTCAGCCCGGCCTGCAGAAGAGTGGCAAGTTGCTGCAAAACGGAGCATCCATGCTCCGCTTGCCAGAGCGCGCGACGTACCGGACAGCGTTTCAACGACAGCAGATGGATTTGCCGCTGATGCAACAGTAACACCACGCTGTCGCGATTTTCGTTCCAGTGTGTACCGCTTTGCAGGGCGCCGCTGTCATCAAGCCCGGACCACAGCCAAAGGTGTTTACTCGCCATCCGGAAAACCCAGGATGCGTACCAGTTCGTCAAAGGTGGTCAACCCTTGTTCCACGGCCTGGCAGCCATGCTCAAACAGCGTGGTCATGCCACTTTGTCGCGCCAGTAGCCCAATCTCTTCCGCGCCCATATTGCCAGCAATGGCCTGGCGTATTTCCGGTGTGATGGTGAGGACTTCAAACAGCGCCAGTCGCCCGTAAAAACCGTGATAGCACTGTTCACAGCCTTCGGCCCGCCAGCGCGGCAACGGACGTGGCCATAGCGTACCGGGAAGATGGATATTCTCCACGGCAAGTTTTCGACAGTGCGGGCAGAGCTTACGCACCAGACGTTGCGCTACTACCAGCGACAGTGCCGAGGAGATCATCCAGCGGGCAACGCCCATTTGTTGAATGCGTACCAGCGTTTCGCTGGTGGAGTTAGTGTGCAGCGTCGACAGTACCAGATGCCCGGTCTGGGAGGCTTTTATCGCGATTTCGGCGGTTTCGCCATCGCGAATTTCGCCAATCATGATGATGTCCGGATCCTGGCGTAACAGGGCGCGCAATACGCTTTGAAAGGTCAGTCCGCTGCGCGGATTGATTTGTGTCTGCGTTAGCCCGGCGAGCGGGATCTCGACGGGATCTTCCACACTCGCAATGTTAACTTCTGGTTTATTTCGCGCCTGCAATGCGCTGTAAAGCGTAATGGTTTTACCGCTGCCTGTCGGGCCGGTAACCAGCAACAATCCTTGCGGCTGCGCCAGTGCGGCGGCAAACAGCGCCCGCTGTTGATCGGTCATTCCCAGCGCTTCCAGTTCCAGCGGCTGATTAACCTGATGCAGCAAGCGCAGAACCACTTTCTCTCCGTGACGGCAGGGCAGAGTGGCGATACGAAACGAGATCGATTGCCCGCAAAGTTCCTGATTGAACTGACCATCTTGCGGCAAACGGTGCTCGGCGATATCGAGATTTCCGAGTACTTTTAGCCTTGCGGTCAGTGTGCTGGCGAGCGTGCCGGGTAGAGGCGAAAGCGCGTGCAGCACGCCATCGACGCGCAGGCGAATGGCATAGTGCGTTTCACCTGGCTCAAAATGGATATCTGAAGCGCGCAGCATCAGCGCTTGTTGAAGCGTATGTTCCACGATCTCCATCGCGGCGGTACTGCTCTCTTCCTGTACCACCGGCCCCCCGGTTTGCGCTGCCATCTGCAAATGTTTATCCATTTGCTCCGGCGTCCAGCAGCGAATATCGACACGCTTCTGGGCGGCAAAAGTGAGTGATTCCATTAATTCGGGGCTGGGTGTTTCAACCACCGCAATCGTTAAGAGATCGTTTTCGCTTTTGAGCACGACCGCATTATGGCGCTGGCATAGCGCACTGAGTTTATCGGGTTTCATTGGCGCTCCTTACTTGCCGGTCCGGAACACATCTTCACAAGCCTGCTGGAGCGAACTGTCTGCCTGAATGTTGCAGCTGCGCGCCCAGCCCTGCATTCCATCAGCGTTGCTCCACTGCGGTGTCATTACTACGCTCAGTCCATTCAGGCTCTCCTGCCCGGTTAGCGAGACCACGCCTTTTGTTACGCTCATCGCCGAAACATAGCGGGTAGTGGTGGGGGAAGGTATGCCGTTGCTGCTGGCATCGCAGCTATCCACGCCGCCACGATCCAGCGCGCAAAGTTCAACGGCCGTACGGTACGGAATAAACGTTTGCAGCATGTCGGTGAGGGCGGCTTTACGCAGGTAGTTTTGATAGGCGGGGATGCCGATGGCGCTCAGGATCGCAATGATGCCAATCACCACCATCAGTTCGATTAAGGTAAATCCTTGTTGTCGTTTCATTAAACAGCTCCTTATGCAGAGCCGTTACTGTGTCAGCGGATGAATCGGTGGACGAGGGGCAAAAATGATTTTGTGATAATGGATTCCGGCACTTTTATCGCTTTTGCAAAGTGTCGCATTATTCGTGGAAGGGCGTTCGCAAAAACGGGCCAGTGGCCCGTTTCTTTGAAGAGTTGATTCAGCGAAAACGCATCGACAAATCGAGGGCGCGCACATGCTTGGTCAGTGCGCCAACGGAGATATAATCGACGCCGGTTTCGGCGAATTCGCGCAGCGTTTCGTTCGTCACATTGCCGGAAACTTCCAGCCGAGCCTGGCCATTGGTGCGTCTAACCGCTTCGCGCATCTGGTCGGTTTTGAAGTTATCCAGCATGATGATGTCGGCGCCTGCCTTCAGTGCATCATCCAGCTCTTCCAGCGTTTCAACTTCCACTTCCACCGGGACATCCGGGTGCAGCCAGAACGCTTTTTCCACCGCCTGGCGAACGGAACCAGCAGCAATAATATGGTTTTCTTTGATCAGAAAAGCGTCGGAAAGGCCCAGACGATGGTTAGCGCCGCCGCCGCACAGCACCGCGTATTTCAGCGCGGTGCGCAGGCCCGGCAGCGTTTTACGCGTATCGAGAAGCTGGGTTTTGGTGCCGCTGAGCAAATCCACATAGCGGCGTACTTCGCTGGCTACGCCGGACAGCGTTTGCACAAAGTTCAACGCCGTGCGCTCACCGGTCAGCAGTACGCGGGAAGGGCCTTCCAGTTCAAACAGCGGTTGATCGGCGCGGATCGTGTCGCCGTCTGCAACGTGCCAGGTCAGCGTTACGTCGCTACCAGCTAACTGGATAAAAACCTCTTCAACCCAGCGTTTACCGCAAAATACGCCGTCTTCGCGGGTAATAACCACCGCATGCGAGCGGTTCTCTGGCGGTAATAATTGCGCGGTAATGTCGTTGTTAGCGTCAACTTCTCCGCCCAAATCTTCACGCAGCGCCTGGGCGACAGCGGCGGGAATATCCAGTTCGATGCGTTTTTGCAGCGCGTCACGTCGAAGATCGGGGTTATAGCGGCGAGGCGGCATGATAAACTCCAAAAAGGGTAACGAATCACAAAGTTAGGCGATGTCCTGTTCGGGAGACCATTACGGGGCACCGCCCGGACATGCTACTCTGAAGCGTGTTTTAGCACCATCCTCTTAAAGGAGTTCCTTATGCCGTTACGCAAGGGCTGGCTGGTGGAAGCGCGGCACGTGCCGTCTCCCCATTTTGATTGCCGCCCGGACGATGAACAGCCTTCACTGCTGGTGGTACATAATATAAGCCTGCCGCCTGGCAAATTTGGCGGCCCGTGGATAGACGCGTTGTTCACCGGCACGCTCGATCCCGATGCCGATCCCTTTTTCGCCGAAATTGTTCATCTGCGTGTTTCCGCGCACTGCCTGATCCGCCGTGATGGCGAGGTTGTGCAATATGTGCCTTTCGATAAACGCGCCTGGCATGCAGGCGTATCCTCTTATCACGGCCGGGAACGCTGCAATGATTTCTCGATTGGGATTGAGCTTGAAGGCACCGATAATCTGCCGTATACCGACGCGCAGTATCAGCAACTGGCGGCGGTGACGCGAACGCTCATTGAGCTTTATCCGTCGATTGCCAACAATATGACCGGCCACAGCGATATTGCGCCGCAGCGGAAGACCGATCCCGGGCCGGCTTTCGACTGGGCCAGATTCCGTGCGCTGGTCGCCGGCTCGTCAGAAAAGGAGATGCCATGACGTTATTCACCATGCTGCTGGTGCTGGCAGCAGAACGGCTATTTAAACTGGGAGAGCACTGGCAACTGGATCACCGGCTGGAAGTGCTGTTCCGGCGGGTTAAGCGTTACTCCATGTTCCGTACGCTGTTGATGGCAGTGCTGGCGATGCTGGTGACCTTTCTGATCCTGCGTGCGCTGCAGGGGCTGTTTTTCAACGTACCGTTGCTGGTGGTCTGGATCCTGATTGGTGTGTTATGCATTGGCGCGGGTAAGGTGCGTCTGCATTACCACGCTTACCTGAAGGCGGCGGCACGTAATGACAGTCATGCCCATAATGCGATGGCGAATGAGTTAACGCTGATACACGGCGTACCGCCGGGATGCAGCGAGCGTGAGTTTTTACGCGAACTGCAAAACGCGCTGGTCTGGATCAACTTCCGTTTTTATCTGGCGCCGTTGTTCTGGTTTATTGTCGGCGCATACTGGGGGCCGGTGCTGCTGGCAGGCTATGCGTTCTTGCGGGCCTGGCAGTCGTGGCTGGCACGTTACCAGACGCCTAATGAACGTCAGCAGTCAGGCATTGATGCCATTTTACATGTGCTGGACTGGGTGCCCGTCAGGCTGGCTGGCGTGGTGTACGCGCTGGTCGGGCACGGCGAAAAGGCGCTGCCCGCCTGGTTTGCTTCTCTTGGCGACGGCCATACATCGCAATACCAGGTGCTGACGCGCCTCGCGCAGTTCTCACTGGCGCGCGAGCCGCATATGGACAAAGTCGAAACGCCGAAAGCCGCGGTGTCGATGGCGAAGAAAACCTCGCTGGTGCTGGTCGTTGTGGTCGCATTGTTGACGATTTACGGCACGCTGATCTGATAGCGTGCCGCAGTTTTACTGATTATCCGCAGCCGGGATGCCGAAGTCAGGCATCCCGTTTTCTTGCCAGCGAATCGTTTTCAGACGGGTATGGCGATTAGGATCGTAGAGCGGGTCGCCCTCAATTTCAGTGTAGTTCCGCGCGTGATACACCAGCACATCTTCCCCTTCCGGCGTTTGCGTAAAGCTGTTGTGGCCAGGGCCATACTGACGGTTTTCGTGGCTGGTTTTGAACACCGGCTGCGGTGATTTGTGCCAGTTCTCCGCGAGCTGCGGGTTGGCGGTAATATCAATCCACAACAGCCCCATACAGTAGTTCTCATCAGTCGCGCTGGCCGAGTAACTGATAAACAGCTTGTCGCCGTGGAACAGGACAGCCGGGCCTTCATTCACCAGAAAACCCCGGCACTCCCAGTCGAATTCCGGCTTGCTCAGCATCAGCGGCTCGCCTTTGAGCGTCCATGGATTTTCCATTTCTGCCAGATAGAGGTTGGAGTTGCCCGCGATGTGCGGCGCTTTTTGCGCCCACAGATACCAGCGTTTTCCCTGGTGGACAAAAGTCGTGGCGTCGAGGGCGAAAGTATCAAACGGGGTTTTCACCTGGCCTTTTTCCAGCCATTTTCCGCTGAGCAGTTCGGCATCGGCGCACTCCAGCACAAACATGCGATGCTGGAACATATTCAGCGCATCCAGCGCTTTCGTCCCGGTTGCGGCAAAATAGAGATACCATTTACCGTCAATATGATGCAGTTCCGGCGCCCAGATTAGCTCGCTCATCGGCCCACTTTGCGGCTTACGCCACACGACCACGCCTTCGGCATGACGCAGACCCTCCAGCGTGGTAGCGCGCCGGATCTCCAGCCGGTCATACTCCGGCACGGAGGCGACAAAATAGTAAACATTCTCGTGGCGCAGAATAAAGGGATCCGCGCGTTGTTCGATAAACGGATTCGGCCACTCTTTCATTATGCTTTCCTTACGTTGTCGCCTGCCGGTACGTGCTGACGATCGGTCAGCTCATGGTAGTTGATGCGACGTTTTTCCAGATCCGCCTGGATCTGTTTCATCAATTCACGGTCAACTTTCAGCAAGCGAACCACGCCTGCGGTGATCAGGTAACCGACGCCCGGGATCACGGTAAACAACAGCATGATGCCGTTGATGGCGCTGGCGCTCTGCTGTTTGGCTCCGGCGTCGTAACCGTACCAGGAGAGCAGAAAACCGACCATTGCGCCGGCGACCGCCAGCCCGACTTTCAGGAAAAACAGGTTGCCGGAAAAGCTGATGCCAGTAATGCGTTTACCGGTTTTCCACTCGCCATAATCGTCAACGTCCGCCATCAGCGACCAGTGTAGCGGGGAAGGGATCTGATGCAGGATATTGAGCAGGAAGTAGAGCACCATGATCAGCGTAGTGGCATAGGGATCAAAGAAGTAGAAGGCACAGGAGAAGAACGCCAGCACGATATTGGTCCAGAAGAAGACTTTCAGCTTGCACCAGCGATCGGTGAGCACCTTCGCCATCATGCTGCCGAGCATCATGCCCACGACGCCGAGGCTGATAAACAGCGTGGCGAAGTGGGTACTTTCGCCCATCACCCAGGTTACGTAATACATGGTTGCCGCCATGCGGATAAAGCCAGGGCAGACGTTACACAGCGTTAGCAGCAGAATGCGTACCCACTGGTCGTTTTTCCACACATCTTTTAAATCGTTCTTCAGATCGTCATTGGTCGGCACCGCCGGGCGAATACGTTCGCGCACGGTGGCGAAGCAGAACAAAAACATGCACATACCGATAAATGCCAGCACCGCCATCGCCATCTGGTAGCCTTTAGCTTTATCCGCGCCGCCAAACCACTCCGCCATCGGCAGCAGCGTTAACGACAGCAGCAGCGTGGCAATGCCGACCATCACAAAGCGGTACGACTGGCAGGCAACGCGCTCTTTCGGATCGTTGGTAATAACGCCGCCCAGCGAGCAGTAGGGAATATTAATGGCGGTATAGGTGAGCGACAGCAGGAAGTAGGTGACGAAAGCATAGATAACTTTACTGCTGTAGGCCCAGTCCGGCGTGGTAAACATCAATACGCTGAATACAGCATAGGGAACAGCAATCCACAGTAACCACGGGCGGAAGCGCCCGTATTGACTTTGCGTACGGTCAGCGATCGCGCCCATCAGCGGGTCGGTAACCGCATCAATCACACGAATCGACAGCAGCAGTACGCCGACCAGCGCCGGAGCGAGGCCGAAGATATCGGTATAGAAATAGTTAACAAACAGCATGATTGCGCCAAAGATGATGTTACATCCGGCGTCTCCCATGCCATAGCCGATCTTTTCTTTGACAGACAGCCTGTTGTTGTCCATTGCCGCTTCTCCCATTGATATATGGTATGAATTATTCGCCTGCAAATTTTCGTTTGCGTAGCAGAATCAGCGCGGGGAGATGGACAAAATAGCTATGTAAAAGAAAGTGTGAGGAAGGTAACGTTACGAGAACCCCCTCTCCCGCGCGGGGAAAGGGGGGCAGACAGCGATTAACTGGCTCTTACGGCTTTTGCATTTTTCTGTTTGAACAGATAACCGACACCCAGCACGGCAATCCATACCGGGATCAGATAGACCGAAATGCCCATGCCAGGCGTCATCAGCATGATCACCAGCACAGCGGCCATAAACAGCAGGCAGATCCAGTTGCCCAGCGGGTAGAACAGCGCCGGGAAGCGTGGTGTCACGCCCTGCAACTGTTTCGCGCGACGGAAACGCATATGCGCCAGGCTTATCATCGCCCAGTTGATCACCAGCGCGGAAACCACCAGCGCCATCAGCAGACCGAACGCCGATTCCGGTGCGAAGTAGTTGATCAGCACGCACAGCGCGGTGAAGAGCGCGGAAGTCAGGATGGTGTTCACCGGCACGCCGCGTTTATCCACTTTTTGCAGCATTTTCGGCGCGTTACCCTGCTTCGCCAGGCCAAACAGCATACGGCTATTGCAGTAGACGCAGCTGTTATAAACAGAGAGGGCGGCTGTCAGTACCACAACGTTCAGCGCGTTGGCGACGAAAGAGTCACCCAGTTCGTGGAAAATCAGCACAAACGGGCTGGTATCTGCCGTTACGCGGGTCCACGGCATCAGCGAGAGCAGCACCGCCAGTGAGCCAACATAGAAAATCAGGATACGATAGATAACCTGGTTGGTGGCTTTTGGAATGCTCTGTTCCGGGTTATCGGCCTCTGCGGCGGTGATCCCCACCAGCTCAAGACCGCCAAACGAGAACATAATGATCGCCATCATCATCACCAGCCCACCGATACCGTGCGGCAGGAAGCCGCCCTGTTCCCACAGGTTACGTACGGTCGCCTGCGGGCCAGCGCTACCGCTGAACAGCAGCCAGCCGCCGAAGATGATCATGGCGACAACCGCGAATACCTTAATAATGGCAAACCAGAACTCCATCTCACCGAACACTTTCACGTTGGTCAGGTTGATGGCGTTTATGATGACAAAGAAGGCCGCAGCAGAGACCCAGGTCGGGATTTCTGGCCACCAGAACTGAATATACTTCCCGACCGCGGTCAGTTCCGCCATCGCCACCAGCACATACAGTACCCAGTAGTTCCAGCCGGAAGCAAAACCGGCAAAGCTACCCCAATATTTGTAAGCAAAGTGGCTAAATGAACCGGCTACCGGCTCTTCCACGACCATTTCGCCCAACTGACGCATGATCAGAAAGGCGATAAAACCTGCAATGGCGTAGCCCAGAATAATACCGGGGCCGGCGGATTGAATGACCGATGCGCTGCCCAGAAAAAGGCCAGTCCCAATAGCGCCACCCAGCGCAATAAGCTGAATATGGCGGTTCTTAAGGCCGCGCTTTAGCTGATCGCCGTGCTGTTGACCTTCCATCATGAAACCTCGTGTGTGGTTATTATGTTTACGCTGTCGTTTGCGTGTAAGAAATAAATTCCATTTTTGTATTTTATTATTTACGAATTGCTAACGTGATTTTTCGTCTGGCTCTTTCGTAGTGCCAAGAATAGTGGTAAGTGCGCGTGAATGCATCTGCTTTGTGAAGCTGCTATGACGACTGATGAAAAAGAAACCGTTTGTCAGTACCCCAACTACTCCCTTCTCGACCACTTAATTTGTTTCTATGCAAATTAATTGCATAGAAAATCAAAAATAAATCAACTGAATCGGTTCATATGCCTTAACCGGCGTTTCAAGAAAGTTAAAACTGCCTCTTTCGTGGTAAATGAGACATTTGTGCAAGGTTACATCTTTGAAACGTCATTTCTGTAGGATTGTTAAAATGTGCGTGGTTTCCTGATTTCAATCAAAACCTGTATGGACAGAAGGTGAATACTTTGTTACTTTAGCGTCAAGAACGTGAAATTGGTAAGACCAATTTACTCCGGCGAATGGCAGAGACAGGGAACCATGGCCTACAGCAAAATCCGCCAACCAAAACTCTCCGATGTGATTGAGCAGCAACTGGAGTTTTTGATTCTCGAAGGGACCTTACGTCCCGGTGAAAAACTTCCTCCAGAGCGCGAACTGGCGAAACAGTTCGATGTTTCTCGTCCTTCACTGCGCGAGGCCATTCAGCGCCTCGAAGCGAAAGGTCTGCTCCTTCGTCGCCAGGGTGGCGGGACTTTTGTCCAGAGCAGTCTGTGGCAGAGCTTCAGCGATCCGCTGGTAGAGCTGCTCAACGATCATCCCGAATCCCAATTTGACCTGCTTGAAACCCGCCATGCATTAGAAGGCATCGCAGCTTATTACGCAGCGCTGCGCAGCACTGATGAAGACAAAGCGCGTATCAGCGAGCTGCACCAGGCGATTGAACTGGCGCAGCAGTCCGGGGATTTGGACGCGGAGTCCAGTGCTGTCGTGCAGTATCAAATTGCCGTAACCGAAGCGGCGCACAATGTCGTGCTGCTTCATTTGTTACGCTGCATGGAGCCCATGTTGGCGCAAAACGTCCGGCAGAACTTCGAATTGCTGTACGCACGCCGGGAGATGCTCCCGCTGGTCAGCAACCATCGCTCAAGTATTTTTGCAGCGATCATGGCCGGGCAGCCGGAAGAGGCGCGTGAAGCGTCGCACCGCCACCTGGCGTTTATCGAAGAGATTTTGCTGGACAGAAGCCGTGAGCAGAGCCGTCGTGAACGCTCGCTGCGTAGGCTCGAGCAGAGAAAGAATTAAGATTTTCTGGCGCAGTTTGTGCCGGAAGAGTTGTGACACCAGCGCCAAACTTTAGAGCGCGGCAACTAAACGCAGAACCTGTCTTATTGCGTCTTTTCCGAAGGATGCAATGGGACAGGTTCCAGACAAATCAACGTATTAGATAGATAAGGAATACCCCCCATGTCAGAACGTTTCCAAAATGACGTGGATCCGATCGAAACTCGCGACTGGCAACAGGCGATCGAATCGGTCATCCGTGAAGAAGGTGTTGAGCGTGCTCAGTATCTGATTGACCAGCTCCTTTCTGAAGCCCGCAAAGGCGGTGTGAAAGTGGCAGCTGGCACAGGGGCGAGCAACTATATAAACACTATTGCCGTTGAAGATGAGCCGGAATATCCTGGCAATCTGGAACTGGAACGCCGTATTCGTTCAGCTATCCGCTGGAACGCAATCATGACGGTTCTGCGCGCCTCTAAAAAAGACCTTGAGCTGGGCGGCCACATGGCTTCCTTCCAGTCTTCTGCGACCGTATATGAAGTTTGCTTCAACCACTTCTTCCGCGCCCGTAATGAGAAAGATGGCGGCGATCTGGTTTACTTCCAGGGCCATATCTCTCCGGGTATCTACGCGCGTGCGTTCGTCGAAGGTCGTCTGACTGAAGAGCAGATGAACAACTTCCGTCAGGAAGTTCACGGCAAAGGCCTGTCATCTTATCCGCACCCGAAACTGATGCCGGAATTCTGGCAGTTCCCGACCGTATCCATGGGTCTGGGCCCGATTGGTGCAATCTACCAGGCGAAGTTCCTGAAATATCTGGAACACCGCGGCCTGAAAGATACCTCTGAACAAACCGTTTACGCTTTCCTCGGCGATGGCGAGATGGATGAGCCGGAATCCAAAGGTGCGATCACTATCGCTACCCGTGAAAAACTGGACAACCTGTGCTTCATCATCAACTGTAACCTGCAACGTCTGGATGGCCCGGTAACCGGTAACGGTAAAATCATCAACGAACTGGAAGGCATCTTCGCAGGCGCTGGCTGGAACGTGATCAAGGTGATGTGGGGTTCCCGTTGGGACGAGCTGCTGCGTAAAGATACCAGCGGTAAACTGATCCAACTGATGAACGAAACCGTTGACGGTGACTATCAAACCTTCAAATCCAAAGACGGCGCCTACGTTCGTGAGCACTTCTTCGGTAAATATCCGGAAACCGCAGCGCTGGTTGCAGACTGGACTGATGAGCAGATCTGGGCGCTGAACCGTGGCGGTCACGATCCGAAGAAAATCTACGCTGCACTGAAAAAAGCGCAGGAAACCAAAGGCAAAGCGACTGTTATCCTGGCCCATACCATTAAAGGTTACGGCATGGGTGATACCGCTGAAGGCAAAAACATTGCCCACCAGGTTAAGAAAATGAACATGGACGGCGTGCGTTATATCCGCGACCGTTTCAATGTTCCGGTAACCGATGAGCAGGTTGAAAACCTCTCTTACCTGACCTTCCCGGAAGGCTCTGAAGAGTACAAATACCTGCACGAACGTCGCCAGGCGCTGAAAGGCTACCTGCCGTCTCGTCAGCCGAAGTTCTCAGAGAAGCTGGAACTGCCTGCGCTGTCTGATTTCTCCCAGTTGCTGGAAGAACAGAACAAAGAGATCTCCACCACTATCGCTTTCGTTCGTGCCCTGAATGTGATGCTGAAGAACAAATCGATCAAAGATCGCCTGGTTCCGATCATCGCCGACGAAGCGCGTACTTTCGGTATGGAAGGTCTGTTCCGTCAGATTGGTATTTACAGCCCGAACGGCCAGCAGTACACCCCGCAGGACCGTGAGCAGGTTGCTTACTACAAAGAAGACGAAAAAGGTCAGATCCTGCAGGAAGGTATCAACGAACTGGGTGCTGGCGCATCCTGGCTGGCGGCAGCGACCTCTTACAGCACCAACGACCTGCCGATGATCCCGTTCTACATCTACTACTCCATGTTCGGGTTCCAGCGTATCGGCGACCTGTGCTGGCAGGCTGGCGACCAGCAGGCTCGCGGCTTCCTGGTGGGTGGTACTTCCGGTCGTACAACGCTGAACGGCGAAGGTCTGCAACACGAAGATGGCCACAGCCACATTCAGTCGCTGACTATCCCGAACTGTATCTCTTACGATCCGGCTTACGCATACGAAGTTGCTGTCATCATGCATGACGGTCTGGAGCGTATGTACGGTGAGAAACAAGAAAACGTTTACTACTACATCACCACGCTGAACGAAAACTACCACATGCCGGCCATGCCGGAAGGTGCCGAGGAAGGTATCCGTAAAGGTATCTACAAACTCGAAACCGTTGCCGGTAGCAAAGGTAAAGTTCAGCTGCTGGGCTCCGGTTCTATCCTGCGTCACGTGCGTGAAGCCGCGCAGATTCTGGCGAACGATTACGGCGTGGGCTCTGACGTGTACAGCGTCACCTCCTTCACCGAACTGGCGCGTGATGGCCAGGATTGTGAGCGCTGGAACATGCTGCACCCGCTGGAAACTCCGCGCGTTCCGTACATCGCTCAGGTGATGAACGACGCGCCGGCAGTGGCATCTACTGACTATATGAAACTGTTCGCTGAGCAGGTTCGTACTTACGTACCGGCTGATGATTACCGCGTACTGGGTACCGATGGCTTCGGTCGTTCCGACAGCCGTGAAAACCTGCGTCACCACTTCGAAGTTGATGCTTCTTACGTGGTGGTAGCAGCTCTGGGCGAACTGGCTAAACGTGGCGAAATCGACAAGAAAGTGGTGGCGGAAGCAATCACCAAATTCAACATCGATGCAGAAAAAGTTAACCCGCGTCTGGCGTAAGAGGTAAAGAGATAATGGCTATCGAAATCAATGTACCGGACATCGGGGCTGATGAAGTTGAAATCACCGAGATCCTGGTCAAAGTGGGCGACAAAGTTGAAGCTGAACAGTCGCTGATCACCGTAGAAGGCGATAAAGCCTCTATGGAAGTCCCGTCTCCGCAGGCTGGCATCGTTAAAGAGATCAAAGTCTCTGTCGGCGATAAAACCGAGACCGGCAAACTGATCATGATTTTCGATTCCGCCGATGGTGCAGCAGCCGCTGCACCTGCTAAGGCAGAAGAGAAGAAAGAAGCGGCACCGGCTGCTGCTCCGGCCGCTGCGGCTGCCAAAGAAGTTAACGTACCGGATATTGGCGGCGACGAAGTTGAAGTCACCGAGATCCTGGTCAAAGTGGGCGACACCGTTGCGGCTGAACAGTCTCTGATCACCGTAGAAGGCGACAAAGCCTCTATGGAAGTTCCGGCACCGTTCGCGGGTACGGTTAAAGAGATCAAAATCAACACCGGCGACAAAGTTTCCACCGGAACGCTTATCATGATCTTCGAAGTTGCAGGCGCTGCACCAGCAGCGGCTCCGGCACAGGCGGCAGCTCCGGCTGCGGCAAGCGCGCCGGCAGCAGCGGCTTCTGGCCCGAAAGACGTTAACGTACCGGATATCGGCGGTGACGAAGTTGAAGTGACCGAAGTGCTGGTAAAAGTGGGCGACAAAGTCTCCGCTGAACAGTCACTGATCACCGTAGAAGGCGACAAAGCCTCTATGGAAGTTCCGGCGCCGTTCGCCGGTACCGTAAAAGAGCTGAAAGTAAACGTGGGCGATAAAGTCTCCACCGGCTCTCTGATCATGGTGTTTGAAGTGGAAGGCGCGGCACCTGCCGCCGCTCCGGCTGCTGCTGCGGCGGCTCCGGCTCCTGCTGCTCAGGCGGCAAAACCGGCTGCTGCACCGGCTCCGGCGAAAGCTGAAGGCAAATCTGACTTTGCTGAAAACGACGCTTACGTCCACGCGACGCCGCTGATCCGCCGCCTGGCGCGCGAATTCGGCGTTAACCTGGCGAAAGTGAAAGGCACCGGCCGTAAAGGCCGCATCCTGCGCGAAGACGTTCAGGCTTACGTGAAAGAGGCGATCAAACGCGCTGAATCCGCGCCTGCTGCTGGCGCAACCGGTGGTTCTCTGCCGGGTCTGCTGCCGTGGCCGAAAGTGGACTTCAGCAAGTTTGGTGAAATCGAAGAAGTGGAACTGGGCCGTATCCAGAAAATTTCGGGTGCAAACCTGAGCCGTAACTGGGTGATGATCCCGCACGTTACGCACTTCGATAAAACCGATATCACCGATCTGGAAGCGTTCCGTAAACAGCAAAACGCCGAAGCTGAGAAGCGCAAACTGGACGTGAAATTCACCCCAGTTGTCTTCATCATGAAAGCCGTTGCTGCGGCGCTTGAGCAAATGCCGCGCTTCAACAGCTCTCTGTCTGAAGATGGTCAGAAGCTGACGCTGAAAAAATACATCAACATCGGTGTTGCGGTGGATACGCCGAATGGTCTGGTTGTTCCGGTCTTTAAAGACGTGAACAAGAAGAGCATTACTGAGCTGTCCCGCGAACTGACTGTCATCTCCAAAAAAGCGCGTGATGGCAAGCTGACCGCTGGCGAAATGCAGGGCGGTTGCTTCACCATCTCCAGCATCGGCGGCCTGGGCACCACCCACTTCGCGCCGATTGTGAACGCGCCGGAAGTGGCTATCCTGGGCGTCTCCAAATCTGCAATGGAGCCGGTCTGGAACGGTAAAGAGTTCGTGCCGCGTCTGATGATGCCGATTTCGCTCTCCTTCGACCACCGTGTGATTGACGGTGCTGATGGTGCGCGCTTTATCACCATCATCAACAATATGCTGTCGGACATTCGCCGTCTGGTGATGTAATCGGGAAAGCCGGCCTGACGGCCGGCTTTTTTCTGATAATCTCATTGGGCTTTTGGGGTTATCAGGGGCAAAGGACAAATCGTTTGCCGTTTGTTGTTTCAAAATTGTTAACATTTTTGTAAACTGCGGGCGGATAGAACGTCCCGGTGGATGAAGGGCGACACGAAGTACCCCTGACCGCCGGAAATCAATAAGAGGTCATGATGAGTACTGAAATCAAAACTCAGGTCGTGGTACTTGGGGCAGGCCCGGCAGGTTACTCTGCTGCCTTCCGTTGCGCTGATTTAGGTCTGGAAACCGTCATCGTTGAACGTTACAGCACCCTCGGCGGTGTTTGTCTGAACGTAGGTTGTATCCCTTCTAAAGCGCTGCTGCACGTAGCAAAAGTTATCGAAGAAGCCAAAGCGCTGGCTGAACACGGTATCGTCTTCGGCGAGCCGAAAACCGATATCGACAAAATCCGTACCTGGAAAGAGAAAGTGATCACCCAACTGACCGGTGGTCTGTCGGGTATGGCGAAAGGCCGTAAAGTGAAAGTGGTCACCGGTCTGGGTAAATTCACCGGGGCGAACACCCTGGAAGTTGAAGGCGAAAACGGCAAAACCGTGATCAACTTCGACAACGCTATTATCGCGGCGGGTTCCCGTCCGATTCAGTTGCCGTTCATTCCGCATGAAGATCCGCGCGTATGGGATTCCACCGATGCGCTGGAGCTGAAATCCGTACCGAAACGTATGCTGGTTATGGGCGGCGGTATTATCGGTCTGGAAATGGGTACCGTGTACCATGCGCTGGGTTCAGAGATCGACGTGGTTGAAATGTTCGACCAGGTTATCCCGGCGGCAGACAAAGATATCGTTAAAGTCTTCACCAAACGCGTCAGCAAGAAATTCAACCTGATGCTGGAAACCAAAGTGACTGCCGTTGAAGCGAAAGAAGACGGCATCTACGTTTCCATGGAAGGCAAAAAAGCCCCTGCTGAAGCGCAGCGTTATGACGCCGTGCTGGTGGCTATCGGTCGTGTACCGAACGGTAAAAACCTTGATGCCGGCAAAGCAGGCGTTGAAGTGGACGAGCGTGGCTTTATCCGCGTTGACAAACAGCTGCGCACCAACGTGCCGCACATCTTTGCTATCGGCGATATCGTCGGTCAGCCGATGCTGGCGCACAAAGGCGTGCATGAAGGTCACGTGGCCGCTGAAGTTATCGCCGGTAAGAAACACTACTTCGATCCGAAAGTTATCCCGTCTATCGCTTACACCGAGCCAGAAGTTGCATGGGTTGGTCTGACCGAGAAAGAAGCGAAAGAGAAAGGCATCAGCTACGAAACCGCCACCTTCCCGTGGGCTGCTTCTGGCCGTGCTATCGCTTCCGACTGCGCTGACGGTATGACCAAACTGATTTTCGACAAAGAGACTCACCGTGTTATCGGTGGCGCGATTGTCGGCACCAACGGCGGCGAGCTGCTGGGTGAAATCGGTCTGGCGATCGAAATGGGTTGCGACGCGGAAGATATCGCGCTGACTATTCACGCGCACCCGACGCTGCACGAATCTGTTGGCCTGGCCGCAGAAGTGTTCGAAGGTAGCATCACCGACCTGCCGAACCCGAAAGCGAAAAAGAAATAAGTTTTCGCAGACAATAAGCGCCTCTTCGGAGGCGTTTTTTTTACGCCAATTTTACCAGGTAACAGCGTTTTTCACTGCCAGAGGTATAAATATTACGCAGATTTTGCCGATAGTAACGCCTACGGCCATTCCCGGCGAGATAAGGAGTTTATCGTCATGATCACCGGACTTAATCTGTCATCGCTCTCATCAGCAATGAGAGTGGCGTCAACTTCCCTGGCGAGCACCACGGTTCGCACAACTACCCGCGCTGCCACGCCTGTCGAAGCACCCTCTTCGACAAAAGTGATGTTTGGCAGCCAGACGTCTGATATTGCAGCGGTTTACAGCCTGTCGCCGAAAAAACTCAGCGCGACTTCACCACAAGATTCTGTGATGAAGGGGTTATTGCAGGCAGCCGTCGGCAGTAACTCGTTATCTCCTTTAGGCAGCATTGGCAGCACATTGCTGAGCAATCTGAAAGAGAGTCGTACCGACGTCACCCACGCCGTTACCAGCGCCACAGCGGGAGCCGCGGGCCAGCAATCTGCGGTTTCGCTGGATATCGTGACGCAGTCGGGTTCCACCTTGCACCTCAGCATGGCGCAGAAAGATGATGGCGTGGTGGTGGAGTTAAAAACCGACGGTGAAGCGCTGAATGATGATGAAGCCGCGGCCGTCGCGAACCTGGGCGCATCACTTGAGAAAGCGCTAAGCGGACTGGGGCAAAATCCGCCGAAAATCGATATTTCCGGGCTAACCAACTTTGACAGCAGCGTGCTGAAATCCGTGGATTTAAAAACGGACGTTCGCGCTGATGATGATTCGGTACAGTCGCTGAATTTCCATGCCAGCACCACCGAACGCTATGTCGCCTATCAGGATAAGGATTTCTCGCTGAAAGTGAGCAGCGACCTGTCGAATCCAACGTTGGCTGGCGACTATGCTCAGCAGCAGGCCACGTTAAGCGCCTACGATACCAAGTTTGACAAGGCTCGCTCGACCGGGCACGGCGATCGCGATCAGATGGATGCGCTGAAGTCGGTGTTCCGCGCGTTAAACACCACCGCCAGCGCGGAGCGTACTGCGATTACGGTTGGTGCGGATATTCGCGTTGATAATAGCGGCCAGTCGCAACTGAGCGGGCTGAACGATTTCTCGCTGTCGCTGACGCAGACCGAGAAATCGACCAACCCGGCGCGCGATGATGAGAAAGATCGTTTCTCTTATCAGGCATCCCAGTCGACGACAGAAAACGTGCTCAGCGACGGTTCAAAAAGCGTGAAACAGACCTCGCGCAGCCACATTAGCGCGGCCTGGCATGAAGCGCTCGATCCCTCGATTCCGCTGGCGCTGAATAAGATGAAGTCGTCGCAGAACTACACCTATCATCTGCTGGAAAATGATGAAGAGAGTACAACCACGCTGAATTACAACAGCCGTGGGATGCTGGGATCTGTTGGTCACAACGAACAAGTGAATAATCGTGAAACGGTGAAAAAATATGTGCGCGGCGAGCTGGTGGATCAGACGGTCACGCCGTTGCAGTACGCGCGCAGTAACGTGCTTTCGCTGCTGAAATCTGCATAACCCCGTCATCACAAAACGGCTCTGCGGAGCCGTTTTTCATGGTTTTTAGCGTCGATTCTGTTTCGTTAAAACCGTCTGTAGCCTGCATTATTCCGCCCTTAACGATTCAGCAAGTATTTAATGTTGCTTTTTTGTAAACAGATTAACACCCCCTGAAAATCCTGCTATGCTGCCCGACGCGGTTCGCGGATTTACCCTACAAACTGCTGTCTCACAGGAGCGTGAAGAGAAACGCCTGCCGCATTATGACAATGAGAGCGAGGAGAACCGTCGTGCTAGAAGAATACCGTAAGCACGTAGCTGAACGTGCCGCTGAGGGGATTGCGCCAAAACCATTAGATGCAACCCAGATGGCAGGCCTTGTCGAGCTGCTGAAAAGCCCGCCTGCTGGCGAAGAAGAATTCCTGATTGATCTGCTGGCCAACCGTGTCCCGCCGGGCGTTGATGAAGCCGCCTATGTAAAAGCGGGTTTCCTTGCCGCTGTCGCCAAAGGCGAAGCCACCTCCCCACTGGTTACCCCTGAAAAAGCCATCGAACTGCTGGGCACCATGCAGGGGGGCTACAACATCCATCCGCTGATTGATGCGCTGGATAACGACAAACTGGCACCGATTGCTGCCAAAGCGCTGTCCCATACGCTGCTGATGTTCGATAACTTCTACGATGTGGAAGAGAAAGCCAAAGCGGGCAATGCTTATGCGAAGCAGGTGATGCAATCCTGGGCCGATGCCGAGTGGTTCCTGAACCGTCCGGCGCTGGCGGAAAAAATTACCGTTACCGTCTTCAAAGTGACGGGCGAAACCAACACCGACGATCTCTCTCCGGCACCGGATGCCTGGTCGCGCCCGGATATCCCGCTGCACGCGCTGGCGATGCTGAAAAACGCCCGCGAAGGCATTGAACCGGATCAACCGGGTGCTGTTGGCCCGATCAAACAGATCGAAGCCCTGCAACAGAAAGGTTTCCCGCTGGCGTACGTTGGCGACGTTGTGGGTACTGGTTCTTCACGTAAATCCGCCACCAACTCCGTACTGTGGTTTATGGGTGATGACATTCCTCATGTGCCGAACAAACGCGGCGGCGGCCTGGTGCTGGGCGGCAAAATCGCGCCCATCTTCTTCAACACCATGGAAGATGCCGGTGCGTTGCCGATCGAAGTGGATGTCAGCAGCTTGAACATGGGCGACGTGATTGACGTTTACCCGTTCAAAGGCGAAGTGCGCAACCACGAAACCGGCGAACTGCTGGCCAGCTTCGAACTGAAAACCGATGTGCTGATCGACGAAGTGCGCGCCGGCGGCCGCATTCCGTTGATTATCGGCCGCGGCCTGACCACCAAAGCGCGTGAAGCGATGGGGCTGCCGCACAGCGACGTATTCCGTCAGGCAAAAGATGTGGCAGAAAGTAACCGTGGTTACTCGCTGGCGCAGAAAATGGTGGGGCGCGCATGCGGCGTGCAAGGTGTCCGTCCGGGCGCCTATTGCGAACCGAAAATGACCTCTGTCGGCTCCCAGGATACTACCGGCCCGATGACCCGTGACGAACTGAAAGATCTGGCGTGTCTGGGCTTCTCTTCCGATCTGGTGATGCAGTCCTTCTGCCATACCGCTGCTTATCCGAAGCCGGTTGACGTCACCACGCACCATACGCTGCCGGACTTCATTATGAACCGTGGCGGTGTTTCCCTGCGTCCGGGAGATGGCGTGATCCACTCCTGGCTGAACCGCATGCTGCTGCCGGATACAGTCGGCACCGGCGGTGACTCCCACACTCGTTTCCCGATCGGCATCTCTTTCCCGGCGGGTTCCGGCCTGGTGGCATTTGCCGCCGCGACCGGCGTCATGCCGCTGGATATGCCGGAATCGGTGCTGGTGCGCTTTAAAGGCAAAATGCAGCCGGGTATCACGCTGCGCGATCTGGTGCATGCTATCCCGCTGTATGCCATCAAACAGGGTCTGCTGACCGTTGAGAAGAAAGGCAAGAAAAACATCTTCTCCGGCCGCATTCTGGAAATCGAAGGTCTGCCGGATCTGAAAGTCGAGCAGGCGTTTGAGCTGACCGATGCCTCCGCTGAACGTTCCGCTGCCGGTTGTACCATCAAGCTGAACAAAGAGCCGATCGTCGAGTACCTGAGCTCCAACATCGTGCTGCTGAAATGGATGATTGCAGAAGGCTACGGCGACCGTCGTACGCTGGAGCGTCGTGTCCAGGGCATGGAAAAATGGCTGGCGGATCCACAGTTGCTGGAAGCCGATGCTGACGCAGAATATGCGGCGGTGATCGACATCGATCTGGCGGAAATCAAAGAGCCGATCCTCTGTGCGCCGAACGATCCGGATGATGCGCGTCTGCTGTCTGACGTGCAGGGTGCCAGCATCGATGAAGTGTTCATCGGTTCCTGCATGACCAACATCGGTCACTTCCGCGCCGCTGGTAAGCTGCTGGACAGCCACAAAGGCCAACTGCCGACCCGTCTGTGGGTGGCACCGCCGACCCGTATGGACGCTGCGCAACTGACGGAAGAGGGCTACTACAGCGTGTTCGGTAAGAGCGGCGCGCGTATCGAGATCCCGGGCTGTTCCCTGTGCATGGGTAACCAGGCGCGTGTGGCGGATGGCGCAACGGTGGTTTCGACCTCGACGCGTAACTTCCCGAACCGTTTAGGTACGGGTGCAAACGTCTACCTGGCTTCTGCAGAGCTGGCAGCGGTTGCCGCGCTGATCGGTAAACTGCCGACGCCGGAAGAGTACCAGACCTATATTGCTCAGGTTGATAAGACCGCGGTGGACACCTACCGTTACCTGAACTTCGACCAGCTTAATCAGTACACCGAAAAAGCCGACGGCGTGATTTTCCAGACCGCCGTCTGACCGACAAGCCACCCTTCGGGGTGGCTTTTTTTTCCTGCCTCACTGCGCAAATAAGTTTCGTTTAAGCGCAGCAAATGTTTCTCAAACTTCTGCTGTCTCCATAAAAAACCAGGCTGCTTACGTGCCGCATTTAGCGGGCGCGGGAGACGATGTTTGTCCGGCTCAAACCGATTGCTCATCGGCTGTCGATGGCCGGCGGGTGATTTCTGCGCAGGCAGAAGGATATTTTGCAACGCTTCCGGTTGCTGCGCTGTTTTTCTTGTATTGTGCTGCGATAATTACTGCATAGGCGGTTATCAGGCCTGCAAGAGGAAGCAACTATGGATTACGAATTTCTGCGCGATGTCACCGGAACCGTTAAGGTGCGCATGTCGATGGGGCACGAAGCCATCGGGCACTGGTTCAATGAAGAGGTGAAAGAGAACCTGGCTCTGCTGGACGAAGTTGAGCAGGCGGCAAAAACGGTGAAAGGCAGCGAGCGATCCTGGCAGCGCGCCGGGCATGAATATACGCTGTGGCTGGATGGCGAGGAAGTGATGGTTCGTGCCAATCAGCTGGAGTTTTCCGGCGACGAGATAGAAGAGGGGATGAGCTACTACGATGAAGAGAGTCTCTCGCTGTGCGGCGTGGAAGACTTTTTGCAAGTGGTGGCTGCCTACCGTCAATTTCTGAAACAATGCTAACCGGGAGCGTCCTTGCTCCCTTCGCGCGTTACACGGCCGGGATATTTCGGCCGTAGTAGATCTCGCGCATCTCTTTCCACAGTGCTTCGGTGATCTCTTTGCGCTCTTCAGGCGTCAGATCTTCCGGCCTGGTATGGAACATGTAGTGCTTCAGGTCGAACTCCTTCAGCAACATTTTGGTATGGAAGATGTTTTCCTGATAAACGTTAACGTCCACCATGTCATACAGCGATTTCATATCATCAGACATAAAGTTCTGAATCGAATTAATCTCGTGATCGATAAAGTGCTTCATGCCGTTAACGTCACGCGTGAAGCCGCGAACGCGATAATCGACGGTGACAATATCGGACTCAAGCTGGTGGATCAGGTAATTCAGCGCTTTCAGCGGTGAAATCACGCCGCAGGTAGAGACTTCAATGTCGGCGCGGAACGTACACAAACCGCCTTCCGGGTGGCTTTCCGGGTAGGTATGTACGCAGATGTGGCTCTTATCCAGATGCGCTACCACCGCTTCCGGCAACGGACCGGGGTGCTCTGTTTTGTCGATCAATTGTGGATCGACCGGTTCTTCGCTCACCAGAATGGTGACGCTTGCACCCTGCGGTTCGTAATCCTGACGGGCAATATTCAGGATATTGGCACCGATAATGTTACAGGTTTCCGTCAGGATCTCGGTCAAACGGTTGGCGTTATAGAGTTCATCAATGTAGGCAATATAGCCGTCACGCTCTTCTGCGGTTTTGGCGTAGCAGATGTCGTAGATACAAAAACTCAGGCTTTTGGTCAGGTTGTTAAAGCCATGCAGTTTAAGCTTTTTCAATTTTTATCACCCCCTTAGAGTCACTGTGCAGACAACGCGTCTTGCAGATATTGTGGCAGAGCGAATGCTGCGGTATGAATCGCCGGATTGTAGTAACGGCAGGTGAGTGCGGCATTGTGGAAACGGGCGGCGATGATCTCGGTCGAAAGATGGCGCAGCACCTCGTTATCCGTGGCCCAGGCGAAGGTCATAATACCGCCGTAATAGGTCGGTACGGCGGCCTGGTAGAAGCTGACGTCGCTAAAGTAGTGGCTCAGTTTGCGGTGGCTGCCGACGGCTTCATCCTGTTGCAGGAAGCTGACGCCGTTTTGCGCGACAAAGATCCCGCCAGCATTCAGGCAGCGTTTGCAGCCTTCGTAGAACGCTGAAGTGAACAGGCTTTCGCCGGGACCAATAGGATCGGTACAGTCGGAAATGATCACGTCGAACGTCTTGTCGGTCTGATTAACAAAGTTGATGCCGTCATCGATCACCAGATGGAACCGCGGATCATCGTACGCGCCCGCGTTGTGCTTCGGCAGGTACTGGCGACAGAAAGAGACGACGCCCGCGTCGATTTCTACCATGGTGATGGTTTCGATGTTTTTGTGGCGGGTTACTTCACGCAGCATTGCACCGTCGCCGCCGCCGATGATCAGCACATGTTTCGCGTTGCCGTGCGCCAGCAGCGGAACATGGGTCATCATCTCGTGGTAGATGAATTCGTCGCGTTCGGTGGTTTGTACCACGCCATCCAGCGCCATTACGCGGCCAAAGGCGGCGTTCTCGAAAATGATCAGATCCTGGTGATTGGTCTTTTCGTGATAAAGCACCTTATCCACGGCAAAGTACTGACCAAAATGGTCATGCAGCGTCTCTTGCCACATCGTGTTGTCGGCCATTGGTTGCTCCTTTGTTAACACCCGTAAAACGGGCGCAACATAATAGCTAACTCTGCCCGTAGTTGCACGGTCAGAGTTTAACCATCGCGACAGCTTACTTCACGTAGGCGAGCAGGCTTAAGGAGTCGCGGGCCAGCGCTTTGCATTTTTTGGCGGTGGGAATGCCAATGCCGCTCAAATCGCGGTAGCTATCTTCGCCAAGCGACTTCATGTCCCATGCATCATAGTTGCTGAGATCCCACTGGTTTTGCTGGGCGAAAAATACCAGCGCACGGCGGATCTGCCCGTTGGGTAAATTGTTATAACCGCAGTCATTTTTCAGAAAGACAAACACCGCCGTGAGATCGGCCATGTCTTCGGCTTCGGATTCGCTTAGCGCATAACTGTTCACGGAGACAGCCAGCAGGCTGCCAAGGAGTACTGTTCTGAAAAACGTCTTCATTATTTCTACCACGGTGTAACGGAATTTAAACGTTAGCACAGTCCGCATAAGGCGACGATATTTATTATTACCTCTTTTCTTGACCTTCCGGCAGGGGAAAGGTTTAAGCTCAAAATATCGTCTGCACCAGATAAGGAAATGCCATGCAACGCCGAGATTTTTTGAAATATTCCGCCACGTTGGGCGTGCTAAGCGCCTTACCGCTGTGGAGTCGCTCACTTTTTGCCGCGGAACGCCCGGCGCTACCCATTCCCCCGCTGCTCAGTGCCGATGCGCAAGGGCGTATCGCGCTGACAGTGCAAGCAGGAGAAACGCTATTTGGCACGAACAAAGCCGCCACCTGGGGGTATAACGGCGCACTGTTAGGGCCAGCGTTACAACTACGTCAGGGAAAGCAAGTGACGATTGATATTCGTAACACCCTCGCGGAAGAGACGACCGTTCACTGGCACGGGGTGGAGGTGCCTGGCGACGTTGACGGCGGGCCGCAGGGCGTCATCAAAGCGGGCAGTCGTCGTTCTGTTACCTTTACGCCCACGCAGCAGGCTGCGACCTGCTGGTTCCATCCGCATCAGCATGGCAAAACCGGCCGTCAGGTCGCGATGGGGCTGGCGGGGCTGGTGCTGATAGAAGATGACGCTATTCGCCAGTTGCGGCTACCGACGCAGTGGGGCATTGATGATGTGCCGGTTATCGTGCAGGACAAAAGGTTTACCGCGCAGGGGCAGATTGATTATCAGCTGGATATGATGAGCGCCGCGGTCGGCTGGTTCGGCGATACGCTGCTGACCAATGGCGCTATCAACCCGCAACATGCCGCGCCGCGCGGCTGGCTGCGTCTGCGCTTGCTGAATGGGTGTAATGCGCGCTCGCTGAACTTCTCAACCAGCGATAAGCGCCCGCTGTATGTGGTGGCGAGCGATGGCGGTTTATTAAGTGAACCGGTAAAGGTGAGTGAACTGCCGATGTTGATGGGCGAGCGTTTTGAAGTGCTGGTGGATACGCGCGATGGCAAACCCTTTGATATCGTGACGCTGCCGGTGCAGCAGATGGGAATGACGGTCGTACCGTTCGATAAGCCGCATCCGGTATTACATATTCAACCGCTACAGATCGCCGCTTCGGGTACTTTGCCTGATTCGCTGGCCTCCGTGCCGGGTTTACCTGCGCTGACAGGCTTAACGCAGCGGACGTTGCAGTTATCGATGGACCCGATGCTCGACATGATGGGCATGCAGGCGTTGCAGAAGAAGTATGGCGATAGCGCGATGGCCGGGATGATGATGGGGAACGGCCAAATGGGACATGGCCAGATGATGAACATGGATCACAGCAAGATGATGAATATGGACCATGGGCAGATGAATCATGGCGCGCAGGGGTTTGATTTCCATAATGCCAACCGCATCAACGGTAAAGCTTTCGATATGAACGCGCCCGCTTTCGCGGCAAAAAAAGGGGAGTATGAGCGCTGGGTGATTTCCGGCGAGGGCGACATGATGTTGCATCCCTTCCATATTCACGGCACTCAGTTCCGTATTTTATCGGAGAACGGCAAGCCACCGGCCGCACATCGTGCAGGCTGGAAAGACACCGTTAATGTCTATGGCGCGCGCAGTGAAGTGTTAGTCCGTTTTCAATATGATGCGCCGAAAGAGCATGCTTATATGGCGCACTGCCATCTGCTTGAGCATGAAGATACCGGCATGATGTTAGGATTTACGGTGTAAAAAACGCATACCAGCAAAAAGCCCGGAAGCGTGTGGCTTACCGGGCTTTCTACGATCAGCATGCCGGATGCGTCATCTCATCCGGCATTTTTACTTACTTTGCGTCATCCGGCAGCGCATAGGCCACGATATAGTCGCCCATCTTCGTACCGAACGAGCCGTGACCGCCCGCGGAAATGACAACATACTGCTTGCCATTCACTTCATAGGTCATCGGTGTTGCCTGGCCACCTGCCGGTAACCGGCCTTGCCACAGCTTCTCACCGTTGCTCATATTGTATGCGCGCAGGTAGTTATCTGCGGTTGCGGCAATAAACAGCACGTTACCGGCAGTGGAGATCGGGCCGCCCAGCATCGGCATACCCATATTGAACGGCACAGGAACCGGCATCGGGAACGGCATGCTGTCCTGCGGCGTACCAATACGTTTTTTCCATACCACCTGGTTGGTTTTCAGATCCAGTGCGGAAATGTAACCCCACGCCGGTTGTTTACACGGCAGACCAAACGGTGACAGGAACGGGTTCAGCGTCACGCCAAACGGCACGCCATACTGCGGCTGAATCCCTGATTCCGTACCGGTGCCTTTTGCATCTTTCGGCGGTTCCATCGGGTTACCGGGGCCGCGCGGGATCAGCTTCGACACAAACGGCAGCGCCATCGGGTTAGCAATCGCTACCTGACGGTCTGGATCAACAGAGATGCCGCCCCATTCGAACATCCCCAGGTTACCCGGGAAGACCAGCGTGCCCTGCTCAGACGGCGGAGTGAAGATGCCTTCATAGCGCAGTTTCTGGAACATCACGCGGCACACCAGTTGGTCGAACATGGTGGCGCCCCACATGTCCGCGCCGCTCAGGTTTTGCTTCGGACGGAAACTCAGGTCAGAGAAAGGCTGCGTTTTGCTGACGTAATCACCTTTCGCTGCGCCTTGCGGTACCGGTTTTTCTGGCGCCGGAACAACCAACTTGCCGTTGGTACGATCCAGTACAAAGATGTTACCGGTTTTCGCCGGCGCGTAGATGACCGGAACGGTTTTGCCATTAACGCTAATATCCGCCAGCGTCGGCTGCGACGGCATATCCATATCCCACAGATCGTGGTGAACCGTCTGGTAGCTCCATGCCAGTTTGCCGGTGGTCGCGTTCAGTGCGACGATTGCACTGGCATAGCGTTCCTGCTCCGGCGTGCGGTTACCGCCCCAGATATCCGGCGTGGTAACGCCCATTGGCAGATAGACTAAATCCAGTTTCGCGTCATAGGCTGCTGGTGCCCAGGAGTTCGGCGAGTTAAAGGTGAAGGTATGTTCGTCCGACGGAATCGCGTTCGGATCTTTCGCACCCGGATCGAAGGCCCACAGCAGTTTGCCGGTGTTGACGTCGAAACCACGGATAACGCCAGAGGTTTCACGGGTAGAGAAGTTATCGGTCACCGAACCGGCAATCACAATAGTTTTATCCGTGATGATCGGCGGCGAGGTCGGCTCATACAGGCCAGGCGTGGTGTCCGGCATGTTGGTTTGCAGATTCAGGATACCTTTGTTGGCAAAGGTTTCACACGGCTTACCGTTGTCAGCGTTGATGGCAAACAGGCGGCCATCGTTCACCGGCAGGATAATACGGCGCGGACAATCGGCGACCACGTCCGGGCTGGCATTATCGGCGCGCGCTTCATGGTAAGAAACGCCGCGGCAAGTGACATGCTGGAATGATTGATTGGCATTCAGTTGCGGATCGAAATGCCACTTCTCTTTACCGGTTGCGGCATCAACGGCAAACAGACGCTGGTGCGCAGTACACAGATACAGCGTGTCGCCGACTTTAATGGGCGTCACTTCATTGGTCAGTTCGCCCGGATCGGTCGGCAGCTTCAGATCGCCCGTGCGGAACACCCAGGCTTCCTTCAGGTTCTTCACGTTTTCGGCGTTGATCTGCTTCAGCGGCGAATACCGCTGTCCTTCCTGGTTGCGGCCATAGGCAGGCCAGTCGCCATCCGCTACCTGCGAAATAGGTGCGGCAGGCGTTGACTCGGCGCTCAGGGTGCCCTTCACTTCTTGCGGATCGTTAAAGCCCGCCCAGGTGAGGATCCCGCCGCTAATCAGCAGGGCAACCACCAGCGCTGCGACGGACCCGCCGGATGGGATAACCAGTCGCCGCCAGACAAAGGGAAGAATCAGCCAGATGCCAAAGAAGACGAGAATATCGCTTCGCGGCGTCAGCGCCCAGAAATCGAAACCGACTTCCCACACGCCCCAGATCATGGTGGCAAGCAGCAGCGCAGCATACAGCCACAGCGCAGCGCGCTTCCCTTTCCACAGTAACCAGGTGACACCCAGCATCACCAGACCGGCGATCGGGTAGTACCAGGAGCCACCAATGGCGACAAGCCAGGCTCCACCGATTAACAGATACAGCCCGCAAAGCGCTGCAAACAGTGTTGTCAGCGTAATCAGGAGCCTCGGTTGTTGAGTTTTTGTTTCCGCCATAAAAGATACTCATCTAAGTTGTTAATTTTTTAATAGCAATTAATTATAGTCATTAACAAATGCGATCGTCATCACAAAATGAGCTTTCTTGTTCGATAGCCAATGGAAATCAATTTGCTGGTATACTTTGCGTCTTAATCTCAATTCTTCGGGATATCGCCTGAGTTTGAGTGATTACTCTTTAAATCAAATGGTTAGTAAAATGAAACACACTGTGGAAGTGATGATCCCGGAAGCGGAGATCAAAGCGCGTATCGCTGAACTGGGTCGTCAAATCACTGAGCGTTATAAAGATAGCGGCAGCGAAATGGTGCTGGTGGGCCTGCTGCGCGGATCATTTATGTTCATGGCGGATTTGTGCCGTGAAGTGCAGGTTTCTCACGAAGTCGATTTTATGACCGCCTCCAGTTACGGCAGCGGTATGTCCACCACGCGCGACGTGAAAATTCTGAAAGATCTTGATGAAGATATTCGCGGCAAAGATGTGTTGATCGTTGAAGACATTATTGATTCCGGCAACACGCTGTCGAAAGTGCGTGAAATTCTTAGCCTGCGCGAACCGAAATCGCTGGCGATCTGTACGCTGCTGGATAAACCTTCCCGCCGCGAAGTGGATGTGCCGGTGGAGTTTGTCGGCTTTGCTATTCCGGACGAGTTTGTGGTGGGCTACGGAATTGACTACGCGCAGCGCTACCGTCATCTGCCGTATGTCGGCAAAGTGGTTCTGCTGGACGAATAAAAAAATCGGGGCCGCTGGCCCCGAATGATTATTTGTGGTTGTTGTGCTTCTTGCTGAGGTTGGAGACGCCCTGGCGATAACGCTGCTCCAGCGATTCGCGGTTGGTAGCGCTCACTTCCAGATTGCGCAGCAGGCCGTCGTGAATGCCGTAGGCCCAGCCGTGAATCGTCACTTTCTGGCCGCGTTTCCAGGCGGATCGCATGATCGTTGAATGGCCCAGGTTGTAAACCTGTTCCATGACATTCAGCTCGCACAGGGTATCGAAGCGGCTCTCTGGCGGTATCTCGCCGAGCAGCGAGCTATGTTTAAACCAGATATCGCGAATGTGCAGCAGCCAGTTATCGATAAGCCCAAGTTCAGGATTTTCAACCGCCGCCTGCACGCCGCCGCAGCCGTAGTGACCGCAGATGATGATGTGTTCGACTTCCAGCACGTCCACCGCATATTGCACAACGGAGAGGCAGTTCAGATCGGTATGAATTACCAGGTTGGCGACATTGCGGTGAACAAACAGTTCGCCGGGTTCGAGGCCGGTAAGGCGCTCGGCCGGTACGCGGGAATCGGAGCATCCAATCCAAAGGAAACGCGGTTTTTGTGCTTGCGCCAGCGTGGCAAAAAAACCGGGATCTTCTTCCACCAGCATTTTTGACCATAGTGCGTTATTGCTGATGAGTGTATCTATGTCCTTCATGGAAGTGGATGACCTGTAACGGTAAGTGCGTTGCGCTAATATAGGTGAACTCTTCCTCTTTTAAAACTACACATCGAGTGTAAAAAAGGTAAGCGATATTTCATGACCATTGCACTGGAGCTTGAGCAGCTTAAAAAAACCTATCCGGGCGGCGTTCAGGCGCTGCGCGGTATTGA
The DNA here is from genome assembly GCA_900109485.1 of Kosakonia sacchari. GTDB lineage: Bacteria > Pseudomonadota > Gammaproteobacteria > Enterobacterales > Enterobacteriaceae > Kosakonia > Kosakonia sacchari_B. The sequence goes on from FOAY01000002.1 coordinate 472,854, forward strand.
CCTGAAAGTAGAAGCCGGGGATTTCTACGCGCTTCTTGGACCGAATGGCGCAGGGAAATCCACGACCATCGGCATCATCAGTTCGCTGGTCAATAAAACGTCCGGGCGCGTCAGCGTCTTTGGCTATGACCTGGAAAAAGATGTGGTCAACGCCAAACGCCAGCTGGGGCTGGTGCCGCAGGAGTTTAACTTTAACCCGTTTGAAACCGTCCAGCAGATCGTGGTGAACCAGGCGGGCTACTACGGTGTGGATCGCAAAGAAGCGCTGGTGCGCAGCGAAAAATACCTGAATCAGCTCGATCTGTGGGAAAAACGCAACGAACGTGCGCGGATGCTCTCCGGCGGGATGAAGCGTCGCCTGATGATCGCCCGTGCGCTGATGCATGAACCGAAACTGCTGATCCTCGATGAACCGACGGCAGGCGTGGACATTGAACTGCGTCGTTCCATGTGGGGCTTCCTGAAAGATCTGAACGATAAAGGCACCACCATTATCCTCACTACCCACTATCTGGAAGAGGCGGAGATGCTGTGCCGCAATATCGGCATTATTCAGCGCGGCGATCTGATCGAAAACACCTCAATGAAAGCGCTGCTTTCCAAACTGAAATCGGAAACTTTTATTCTCGATTTGGCGCCGAAATGCCCGTTACCGAAGCTGGAAGGGTATCAGTACCGGCTGGTGGATACTTCCACGCTGGAAGTCGAAGTGCTGCGCGAGCAGGGGGTGAACAGCGTTTTCAGCCAGCTCAGCGCGCAGGGTGTACAGGTGTTGAGTATGCGTAACAAAGCCAACCGTCTCGAAGAGCTGTTTGTCACGCTGGTTCATGACAGAAAAGGAGAAAGCGCATGATGCAGCTCTATTGGGTGGCGCTGAAGAGTATCTGGTACAAAGAGATCCAGCGTTTCATGCGGATCTGGATACAAACGCTGGTGCCGCCAGTGATCACCATGACGCTCTACTTTATTATTTTCGGCAATCTGATCGGTTCGCGGATTGGTGAAATGCACGGTTTCACCTACATGCAGTTTATCGTGCCGGGGCTGATCATGATGGCAGTGATCACCAACGCTTACGCCAACGTCGCATCATCGTTCTTCAGCGCCAAGTTTCAGCGCAATATTGAAGAGCTGCTGGTCGCGCCGGTTCCGACGCATGTGATTATTGCTGGCTATGTTGGCGGCGGCGTAGCGCGCGGGCTGTGCGTCGGTATTCTGGTGACTGCCGTTTCGCTGTTTTTCGTGCCGTTTCAGGTGCATTCATGGCTGTTTGTCGCTTTAACGCTGCTGCTGACTGCCGTGCTGTTTTCGCTGGCCGGTCTGCTGAATGCGGTATTTGCCAAAACCTTTGACGATATCAGCCTGATCCCGACCTTTGTGCTGACGCCGTTGACCTATCTGGGCGGGGTATTTTACTCCCTGACGCTGCTGCCGCCGTTCTGGCAGGCGCTGTCGCACCTGAACCCGATAGTCTATATGATCAGCGGCTTCCGTTTTGGTTTCCTCGGCATTACCGACGTTCCGCTGTTCACCACTGTTGCCGTGCTGGTGGTGTTTATCATCGCTTTCTATTTGGTTTGCTGGTACTTGATCAATCGCGGCCGCGGGCTGCGCAGCTAATCTCTGCGGGCTGGCTCTTTTGCACACGAGAGCCAGCTTATCTGGACGGGCTATTTTTTGTACTTACTCCGGCCTTTGAATATGTGCAGTTTTGTTACACTAATGACAGTCTCTCAACCCGGTTCGTCTCATGTTGCGTTTGATTACCCTTCTGCTGCTACTGGTTACCTGTAGCGCTTCTGCCAGCATTGTCAGTGAACAGCGCATTCCTGCGCGCTATATGCAAACTATCGAGGATGCCAATATCTGGGCGCAGGTCGGCGACAGAGTGGTGACGGTCGGCAATATTCGCGCCGGGCAAATTCTGGCGGTGGTGCCGGGCGCAGAGGATTACTACGCCTTTCGCTTCGGCTTTGGCAGCGGTTTTATCGATAAAGGCCACCTGAGCGCGGTGGAAGGTAATCAGCGCGTTGAGGACAGCCTTGGCGATCTGAATAAGCCGCTGAGTAACCAGAATCTGGTGACATGGCAGGATACGCCGCTGTATACGGCGCCGGATAACCGCAGCGAACAGTTTGGTACGCTGGCGGAAAACCTGCGTTATCCCATTATTGATAAGCTGAAAGATCGCCTGAACCAGACCTGGTTCCAGATCCGCATCGGTAATCGGCTGGCCTGGGTAAGCAGCCTGGATGCGCAGGAAGACAGCGGTATTCCGGTGCTGACCTACCATCATATTCTGCACGACGAGGAAAATACCCGTTTCCGTCATACCTCTACTACCACGTCGGTGCGTGCTTTTACTAACCAGATGACCTGGCTGCGCGATCAGGGATATACCACGCTGTCGATGTATCAACTGGAAGGCTATGTGCGTAACCGGATGAACCTGCCCGCACGTTCGGTGGTGATCACCTTTGATGATGGCCTGAAATCGGTCAACCGTTACGCTTACCCGATCCTGCGCGAATACGGTTTTAAAGCGACGGCGTTTATTATCTCATCGCGCATTAAACTGAAGCCGCAGAAATGGGATCCGAAGTCGTTACAGTTTATGAGCGTGTCGGAACTGAACAGTATGCGCGACGTGTTTGACGTGCAGTCGCATACGCACTTCCTGCACCGGGTCGATGACACGATGCACCCGATATTGCTTAGCCGCAGCTACCACAACATTCTGTTTGATTTTAAACGCTCCCGCCGGGCGCTGGCACAGTTCAACCCACACGTGCTCTATCTTTCATACCCGTTTGGCGGGTATAACGAGATCGCAATAAAAGCGGCCAATGACGCCGGTTTTCATATGGCGGTCACGACGGTACGCGGGAAAGTGAAGCCGGGCGATAATCCGTTCTTGCTGAAGCGTTTGTACGTGCTAAGAACGGATTCGCTGGAAACGATGGCGCGGCTGATCAGTAACCAGCCGCAGGGGTAGGGGAATCAGGCAACCTGAACCGGCACGGCTTTCGCGGTGCGTTTCATTTCGTTGTCGCCGTCAAAATAGGCCACTTTCGGCTGCCAGCTACGGGCAACCTCATCCGGTACGGAAACGTAGCTGGCGATAATCAGGATATCGCCCACGTCTGCGCAGTGCGCCGCTGCGCCGTTAACCGAAATAATTCTGGAACCGCGTTCCCCGGCAATCGCGTAGGTTGAGAAGCGTTTGCCGTTGGTCACGTTATAGATATCGATGGCTTCATATTCGAGAATACCAGCCGCCTCAAGGAAATCCTGGTCAATGGCGCAGGAACCTTCATAGTGCAGGTCGGCCTGTGTCACTTTGACGCGGTGGAGCTTGCCTTGCAGCATTGTGCGAATCATGAGTTAAACCTTCATTACGGATAAGTCAGCTAAAAATGAGGGGCGGCATCCTGCATTTCCCCGCATGCTCATTTCACTCCCGCCGACCGTGAAAAGTCTTAACGGGAGTTTAGTCCTGGCGAAATTTTTACCCTGCCTGACGGGCAAGTTCAACCACTTTATTGTCGATAAGGCGCGCCTGGCCGAGCCATGCCGCCATTAAAATCACCGCCCGCTGGCTTTGGGTCGAGAGCGCTTCCAGCGTGTCGGCGTCGCGGATCTGAATATCGTCAGCGCGCAGGCCGGCATCGTTGATTTCCTGCGCTGCAATGGCGATCAGCTCTTCTTCGTCGCTCGCGCCTGCCTGCAATTTCTCCGCAGTGGCATTCATCACTTTGCTCAATGCCGGAGCGATTTTACGCTCGTCAGCGGTGAGGTAACCGTTGCGTGAACTCAGTGCCAGGCCATCTTTCGCGCGCACTGTCGGTACGCCGACGATCTCAATGTCATAGCCCATATCGGCAACCATTTTGCGGATCAGCTGCAACTGCTGGTAATCCTTCTCGCCGAAGCAGGCGATATCCGGCTGTACCAGATTAAACAACTTGCTGACGATGGTGGAAACGCCGCGGAAATGCCCCGGACGGCTGGCGCCCTCCAGCATGGTGGAAAGGCCCGGTACGTCAACATAGGTTTGACCTTCGGTGCCCTGCGGATAGATATCGGCAGGCGCAGGCGCGAAGACAAAATCCACCTTGCGCTTGTTCAGCTTCTCGCAATCATCCTGCAAGGTTCGCGGGTAGCGCACCAGATCGTCCGGACGGTCGAATTGCATCGGGTTAACAAAAATGCTCACCACTACCACGTCGGCGCGGGCTTTCGCTTCATCGACCAGCTTCATATGGCCATCGTGCAGGTTACCCATGGTCGGGACCAGCGCAATGCGTTTCCCTTCCTGACGCAGTCGGCGAATATGCTGACGCAGCAGCGGAAGTGTTTCAATAATCAACACAACAGGACTCCTTAATGGAAACTGTGTTCTTCGCCCGGATAGACGCCGGACTCGACTTCGGCAACATACTGCCTGACCGCTGCGCGCATGTCGCCTGCTTCATTGAGGAAATTTTTAGCAAATTTAGGAATATGGCCGCCAGTAATGCCAAAAGCGTCATGCATAACCAGAATCTGGCCGTCGGTAACATTGCCTGCGCCAATTCCGATCACTGGAATGGTTAATGCGGCGGTAATGCGCTGCGCCAGCTCAACCGGCACGCACTCCAGCACCAGCAGTTGCGCTCCGGCGGCTTCCAGCGCCAGCGCATCGTCAAGCAGCCCCTGAGCCGCGTCGCCGCGACCCTGAACTTTGTAGCCGCCGAAAATATTGACGGATTGCGGCGTCAGGCCGAGATGACCGCACACCGGCACCGCGCGTTCGGTGAGCATTTTTACCGTCGGCGCCAGCCAGCGACCGCCTTCGATTTTCACCATATTGGCGCCTGCGCGCATCACGATGGCGGAATTCTCAAAGGCCTGTTCCGGCGTGGCATACGCCATAAACGGCAGATCGGCGAGCAGCAGGCATGCCGGAGCACCGCGGCGCACCGCTTGCGTGTGATAAGCGATATCTGCCACGGTGACGGGCAGGGTGGAATCATGACCTTGTACCGTCATCCCTAACGAGTCGCCAACCAGCATCACGTTAATCCCTTCTTCGGCAAACAGTTTGGCGAAGCTGTAGTCGTAAGCGGTGATTGTCGCGAAGCGTTTCTTATCCTGTTTACACTTATGCAGCCAGGAGATGGTGGTGGGTTTCATAGTGTTTCCTGATAGTTCAAAGCGTGTTCTGGCGCATTCTATCAGTAACATTCAGGCGGGCAATGATTTTAGGCCGCACAAAGAGGCGGCAGGGGGAATTACCAGGCGTCGGGTTTTGGCGCGTTGAGCTGTTCCAGCGTGGCGCGCAGCGAAGCACCATCCGGGAAGTGCAGATCGGGAGCAATTTCAAACAGTGGCCACAGCATAAAACCCCGGTTTTTCATATCGTAATGCGGAACCGTCAGGCGCTGCGTATTCAGCGTTAAAGAACCGAACAGCATGATATCGAGATCGAGTGTGCGTGGCCCCCAGCGCTCCGCTTTACGTACGCGTCCTTGTTGCAACTCAATCCGTTGGGTGTGATCGAGCAGCGCTTCCGGCGCAAGTGTTGTTTCCAGCGCCACGGCAGCGTTGAGATAATCTGGCTGATCCGGCGGCCCGAGCGGGGGAGTGCGATAGAGCGAAGAGACTGCCAAAATACGGCTTTGCGGGATTTCGCCGAGGGCGGCGATCGCCGCGTTGACCTGATCAAGCGGCGATGCGAGATTGCTGCCCAGCGCGATGTAAGCGAGAGTCACGCACTGCCCTCACGGCGCGGCGTACGTTTACGCGGGCGACGGTGACGGCGGCGTTCGGCTGGCTCTTCACCTAAATCATCCAGCATATCTTTTTGAGTGGGCGGCGCTGAAACCTGGAATTCACCCCACCATTTCGCCAGACGTTGCAGCTCGCCGTTGTTTTCCGCTTCGGCGCGCAGCGCCAGCAGATCGTAAGCGGCGCGGAATTTCGGATGCTCCATCAGCTTCCAGGCGCGTTTGCCCTGGCGGCGGGACATGCGCAGCTGTAGCTGCCAGATATCACGGATAAGCGTCGTAATGCGTTTTGGAATCGCCAGCGAACGACAGGCTTCGTCCAGCACATCATTCATTGCCAGCGCGAATGCATCGTAATAGGCAAGGCCGCCTTCCTGCGCAATGCGCTGCGCTTCTTCCAGCAGCGGATACCAGAACATCGCGGCAAACAGGAACGCCGGATTGACGCGCATATCATTGTGGATACGGTTGTCGGTATTCTTCAGCACCTGCTCAATAATGCGCTCCATCGGGCTGTCACCTTTTTCGGTGAAGTAGCGGGTGATGGTCGGGAACAGAGGCTGGAACAGGCCATATTCGCGCAGTAAGCGGCAGGTGTCGTAACCATAGCCCGCCTGCAACAGCTTGAGGGATTCCTCAAACAGACGCGCGGGCGGAACATCGTTAATTAATGTGGCAAGACGCGGGATCGGTTCGGCCGTCTCTTCGCTAATGCGCATCCCCAGCTTGGCGGCGAAGCGCACCGCGCGCAGCATGCGCACCGGATCTTCCCGGTAGCGGGTTTCCGGGTTGCCAATCAGGCGAATTACGCCCTCTTCCAGATCGCGCATGCCACCGACGTAATCACGCACGGTAAAATCGGCAACGCTGTAATAAAGGCTATTGATGGTGAAGTCGCGACGCTGGGCATCTTCTTCGATAGAACCGAAGATATTGTCACGCAGCAGCATGCCGTTTTGGCCGCGCTGGGAAATAGAACGATCGGTTTGCTGTTCGTCGTGGTGGCCGCGGAAGGTGGCAACTTCAATAATTTCCGGGCCGAACATGACATGTGCAAGGCGGAAACGGCGACCGACCAGCCGGCAGTTGCGGAACAGTTTGCGTACCTGATCCGGCGTGGCGCTGGTGGTGACGTCAAAATCTTTTGGTTTTTTGCCCAGCAATAAGTCGCGCACGCCGCCGCCTACCAGGTAAGCGTCGTAGCCCGCTTTATTCAGACGATAGAGCACTTTGAGCGCATTTTCACTGATATCTTTGCGGGAAATAGCGTGCTGCTCACGCGGAATAACCGTCATCTGCGGTTGAGCCAGCGCCTCGACGGCGATGCTCTCTTCGCGGCTTAGCACCTTGCGGCAAAAATTAGCGACTCGGGTAAAAATAGTACACCTCGGTAGTGTCAAACGTCAGGACAAAAAAATAGCGGCTAATCATAGCTCAGCGCGACGCATTTGAGAATGATGTATTCACATCTGCCCCTCTGGCACGCGGGAAAGTGACCAATTTTCGACCGCCCGGTTCAGCAACGCTTCGATGCTGAGATCCTGCCACTCATTTGTTACATCCTGGTTCAGAAATTGTAAAGCCCTGATTATTATGGGGCGGGGATCGCCGCCAGGCAAGGCAGGGGCATGGTTTTGCTTGGAGAGCTTATTCCCTTGCTCGTTAAGCGCCAATGGTAGATGAATATACCCCGGCACAGGCCAGCCAAGCTGCTGATAGAGCGAGATTTGCCGTACTGTCGGTTCAATCAGATCCGCGCCGCGAACGATCTCCGTCACGCCCTGAAAATGATCGTCGACCACGACGGCCAGGTTGTAAGCGAATAACCCATCACGACGATGAATAATGAAATCTTCCCGCGCCAGTTTTTCATCGGCCACAATGCGGCCGCGTAGCCGATCGTCAAAATGCAGCACCGGCTGATGTTGCAACAGACGTAGCGCAGCATTTTCCGGGCCGTTGTGGCGGGTGCGGCAATAGCCATCGTAGATGCCGCCGATACTCTGGATACGCGCGCGGGTACAGGTACAGAAGTAACTTAATCCGTCACGTTGCAAAGTGGCGAGTATTTCACGGTAGGCATCATGTCGCTGCGATTGCCACAGCACTTCACCGTCCCAGTGCAGACCGTAGTGTTCCAGCTGACGCAAAATCGTCGCGGCTGCGCCGGGAACCTCACGAGGGGGATCTATATCTTCGATACGGACGAGCCAGGCACCCCGATTGGCGCGGGCCTGCAGGTAGCTGCCAAGCGCAGCAATCAATGAGCCAAAGTGCAGTTCACCGGAAGGAGATGGCGCAAAGCGCCCAATATAGTGTGATTCAGGCATATCGACAGGCAAAAAAATATAGGGCGGGAATCACTCCCGCCGTATAAGGCGCACCACGCCTAAGTGATGCGTCATCAGTGATAGCGGGGGATTAACCCGCCATCTGTTTTTCGCGGATTTCCGCCAGCGTTTTACAGTCGATGCACAGATCGGCAGTCGGACGCGCTTCCAGACGACGGATACCAATTTCCACGCCGCAGGATTCACAGAAGCCGAAATCTTCGTCTTCTACTTTTTTCAACGTCTTCTCGATCTTTTTAATCAGCTTGCGCTCGCGATCGCGGTTACGCAGTTCGAGGCTGAACTCTTCTTCCTGAGCGGCACGGTCAACCGGATCCGGGAAGTTAGCAGCTTCGTCCTGCATATGCGTAACGGTGCGATCGACTTCATCCCTGAGTTGATTACGCCATGCTTCAAGAATTCGCTTGAAGTGCGCCAGCTGGGCTTCGTTCATATACTCTTCGCCCGGTTTCTCTTGATACGGCTCCACCCCAGCGATGGCGAGAATACTCAGGGACGATGTTTTACGGTTTTGCCCTTCTTGCATGTTGCTTCTCCTTAACACGCACTATCGATCCCCGTGTGGGGGAAAAATCAGGCCGCTATAAATAACAGATGCTTTTACAGATGGCAAATATCTAAACGTAACACTTGACAAGGCTGTGAGGAAAAGCGTATTTGCGCACGCGAACAAATCACTGCCCCGTCAAATGCTTGCCCTCTATACCGTAAAAGGTAGCGGCAACCTAAGAGTGATATTATCGGCAGAAAGTTCCGCTTTATAAGCGATTACTTCTACCCCCTGACGTTGTGCGTCACTCAATAATCGTGCGTATTCCTCGTCAATATGGCGTGCTGGGGAAAAATGTTCAACGGCAGAGTGCAGGACGGCAAACAGAATTACCGCGCGATCGCCGCTGGCCGCGACGCTCATTAACTCCCGCAGATGCTTTTGTCCTCGCAGGGTGACGGCATCCGGAAAGTAGCCTGACTGCTGCTCGGCGAGCGTGACCGATTTCACTTCAATATAGCAGTTGCGACGATCCTCTGCCTGTAACAGAAAGTCAATTCTGCTACGCTCCGCACCATATTTTACTTCGCTTTTCAGCGAGCTATATCCCGTCAGTTCAGGCAGGCGATCGGCGAGAATGGCTTCTTTTGTTAATGCATTGGCCTGCTGGGTGTTGACGCAAATAAATGCGCCCTGCTGGGTTTGAGTTAATTCCCAGGTGTGTGCATATTTGCGCTTCAGATTTGTCGAAGTGGAATACCACACCGTATCGCCTGGCGTCGCGCAACCCGTCATCGCTCCGGTATTAGGACAATGCAAAGTCAGGGTTTCACCTTCCGGGGTAATTACATCCGCCAGGAAACGTTTATAGCGCTGAATCAGCGTGGCGGATTTAAGCGGCGGAATAAATTCCATAGGAAATCCTTATTATTCTGTTGTAAGCGTCCAGCGGTTCAGCGGCGTGTAACGCGTGCGTCCCTGGATAAACTGCGATTCATACAGGGAAAATTCGTTGACCGGGAAAGACCAGCGAAACCCCGGCGGCGGGATAGCCACCGCGCGGTTGGCGTCACGTAGCAGCGTAATATGCGGATGAAACGGCTGGGGGCTTTGATAACACCCGCTGCGCGAAGCTTGCGCGCGCAGCATATCGGCCAGTTGCAGCAACCCGCGCGGCGGCTGGCGCGAGCCGAGCCATATCACTCTGGAGCGCAGCCACTGGCCAGCGTCATCGAGATGAAGCGTAAAACCCGGCTGGCGAATGCGCCCGGCCAGCCCTTCCAGCGCCCGCTGCTTTTCCGCGCTGATCTCGCCAAGGAATGCCAGCGTCAGATGCAGGTTTGCTGCCGCTATCGGGCGTCCGGCTTCGGGGGGGAAGTGCTGCGCGCGCCAGTGAATGACCTGCGTCTGGATGTCGGCAGGCAGTTCGAGGGCGAAAAACAGCCTTTTTGATTCGGCCATGGCGTGTTCTCGGTAATGAATTATGGCGATGGTATACTAGCTGGCCTTCTTATGTGAATCCTCTGGAGCTTTTGTGTCCTCACTGCCGGTTGCTGCTGTTCTGCCCGATATCCTTGCTGCGTTACGTTCCTCTTCTCAGGTGTTGTTGAGCGCGCCGACCGGTGCCGGGAAATCCACCTGGCTGCCGTTACAACTGCTGCAGCAGGGGGAGATCAACGGGCGGATTTTGCTGCTGGAGCCGCGTCGCCTGGCGGCACGCAATGTGGCGCAGCGGCTGGCGGAACTGCTGAATGAGAAACCCGGCGAGACCGTGGGTTACCGCATGCGTGCAGAAACCTGCGTAGGGCCGAATACGCGCCTTGAAGTGGTCACTGAAGGGATTTTGACGCGCCTGATCCAGCAGGATCCGGAGCTGAACGGCATTGGGCTGGTGATCCTCGATGAATTCCATGAACGCAGCTTGCAGGCGGATCTGGCGCTGGCGTTGTTGCTGGATCTCCAGCAGGGGCTGCGCGACGATCTTAAATTGTTGGTGATGTCCGCCACGCTGGATAACGAACGTCTGCAAACCCTTTTGCCGCAGGCACCTGCCATTGTTTCCGCCGGGCGGGCATACCTGGTCGAGCAACGCTATCAGGCGCTGGCAGCGCATCAGCGCTTTGATGAAGCCGTAGCGCAGGTCGTCAGTGGATTACTGCGCGAAGAACGCGGTTCTTTATTACTGTTTTTACCGGGTGTGGGCGAGATCCAGCGCGTGCAGGAGCAATTGTCCGCCCGCGTCGGCAGCGATGTGCTGCTCTGCCCGCTCTATGGCGCGTTGCCGCTTAGCGAGCAACGCAAGGCGATTTTGCCTGCGCCCGCCGGGCAGCGCAAAGTGGTGCTCGCCACCAATATTGCCGAAACCAGTCTGACCATCGAAGGTATTCGCCTGGTGGTAGACAGCGCGCAGGAGCGCGTGGCGCGTTTTGATCCCCGCAGCGGTTTAACCCGGCTGGTAACACAGCGTATTAGCGTGGCGTCGATGACGCAGCGCGCCGGTCGCGCCGGGCGTCTGGAAGCGGGGATTTGCGTACATTTATTAAATAAAGAGCAGGCTGAACGTGCGGCGGCGCAAAGCAGCCCGGAAATTCTGCACAGCGATTTATCCGGCCTGTTGATGGAATTATTACTCTGGGGATGCCAGGATCCTGCGCAACTTTGCTGGCTGGATCTGCCTCCGGCGACTAATCTGGCGGCGGCGCGCACGCTGCTCACGCAGCTGCGGGCGTTGGAAGAAGGCCGTTTAACGGCGTTTGGTCAGCGGATGGCCGCGCTGGGTAACGATCCGCGTCTGGCCGCAATGCTGGCGGCGGCTAGAGGGGATGATGAGATCGCGACGGCGGCAGCGCTGGCCGCCATCCTTGAAGAACCGCCTCGCGGCGGAAACAGTGATTTAAGCGCGGCCTTTTCGCGCACGCAGCCAAACTGGCAACAGCGTGCGCGCCAGCTCGCCCGTAGGCTGAAAAGCAGCGGGGGAGAAGTGGATATTAGCGCGGTGGCGCCGCTGCTTGCCGGTGCGTTTGCCGATCGTATTGCGCGCAGGCGCGGGCAGGAAGGGCGTTATCAGCTGGCGAACGGTATGGGGGCGACGCTGGATGCCGACGATGCGCTTAATCGCCATGAGTGGCTGCTTGCACCGTTGTTATTGCAGGGAAGCCAGTCACCGGATGCGCGCATTTTACTGGCCTTGCCGCTCGATATTGAGGCGCTGATCGCCCGCTGCCCGCAACTGTTGCAGCAATCGGATACCGTCGAATGGGACGAGGCGCAAGGCACGTTAAAAGCCTTTCGCCGCAGCCGGATTGGCCAGTTAACGGTGAAAGTGCAGCCGCTGGCTAAACCCTCGGAAGAGGAGCTGCATCAGGCGATGCTTAACGGCATCCGCGAGAAAGGTTTGCACGTTTTGAACTGGACGCCGGAGGCTGTGCAGTACCGTTTACGTTTACACTGCGCGGCGAAATGGCTGCCGGAAGAGGGCTGGCCCGCCGTGGATGAGGCCTCTTTACTGGAGAATCTGGAGCAATGGTTACTGCCGCAAATGGGCGGTATCCGATCGCTGCGCGATTTAAAAGCGCTGGATGTTACGCAGGCATTACAAAACACCCTGCCGTGGTCATTACGTCAACGGCTGGATAGTGAACTGCCGGGGCATTACACTGTGCCGACGGGAAGCCGGATTGCCATCCGTTATCATGAAGATAACCCACCGGCGCTGGCGGTGCGCATGCAGGAGATGTTTGGCGAAGCGGCCACGCCGACGATTGCTCAAGGGTGCGTCGCGCTGGTGCTGGAGCTGCTTTCCCCGGCGCAGCGGCCGTTGCAAATTACGCGGGATTTAAGTGCATTCTGGAACGGCGCTTATCGTGAAGTGCAAAAAGAGATGAAAGGGCGCTATCCGAAACATGTCTGGCCGGACGATCCGGCGAATACCGCGCCGACCCGGCGCACGAAGAAGTATTCGTAAACCCGGCTGAGCAGCGCGGTGCGCTAAAAATTGAGAGATTTCTTCTTCTGCCCGTTGGCAAAAGAACTGAGAATCAGGCCCTTGCGCCTGAATGTTGCGGAGAGTAAAGCATGGCGGGGAATGACCGCGAGCCAATTGGACGTAAGGGGAAACCTGTGCGTCCGGCGAAAGAAAAAATCAGTCGTCGCCAACTCCGGGAAGAGGAGTACGACGATTACGACGATGATGATGAGGATGAAGAACCGATGCCGAAAAAAGGTAAAGGCAAAGGCGGGAGGCCACGCGGCAAACGCGGTTGGTTCTGGCTGTTGTTGAAAATTTTCATCGTCTTAGCCGTGCTGTGCGCCATTTATGGCGTTTATCTGGATCAAAAAATCCGCGCCCGTATCGACGGTAAAGTCTGGCAGTTGCCGGCTGCGGTTTATGGCCGCATGGTCAACCTTGAGCCGGATATGGCGATCAGCAAGAACGAAATGGTGAAACTGCTGGAAGCCACACAGTATCGCCAGGTGACGAAGATGACGCGTCCCGGCGAGTTTACCGTGCAGGCGAAAAGCATTGAGATGATCCGCCGCCCGTTTGATTTCCCGGACAGCAAAGAGGGGCAGGTGCGCGCGCGTCTGACCTTTGACGGCGATCGTCTGGAAACCATCGAGAATATGGACAGCAATCGCCAGTTCGGTTTCTTCCGTCTCGATCCGCGCCTCATCACTATGCTCTCTTCGCCGAACGGCGAGCAGCGTCTGTTCGTGCCGCGTAACGGTTTCCCGGATCTGCTGGTTGATACGCTGCTGGCGACCGAAGACCGCCATTTCTATGAACATGACGGTATCAGCTTTTACTCCATTGGCCGTGCGGTGCTGGCAAACCTGACCGCCGGACGCACGGTGCAGGGGGCAAGTACGCTGACGCAGCAACTGGTGAAGAACCTGTTCCTCAGCAGCGAACGGTCGTACTGGCGTAAAGCCAACGAAGCCTATATGGCGCTGATTATGGATGCCCGCTACAGCAAGGATCGTATTCTTGAACTGTATATGAACGAGGTTTACCTCGGTCAGAGCGGCGACAACGAGATCCGCGGTTTCCCGCTGGCGAGCCTCTACTATTTTGGCCGTCCGGTGGAAGAGCTGAGCCTCGATCAGCAGGCGTTGCTGGTTGGCATGGTGAAAGGAGCGTCGGTTTATAACCCGTGGCGTAACCCGAAACTGGCACTGGAGCGCCGTAACCTGGTGTTGCGCCTGCTGCAACAGCAAAACGTCATCGATCAGGAACTGTATGACATGCTGAGCGCCCGTCCGCTGGGCGTACAGCCGCGCGGCGGAGTGATTTCACCGCAGCCGGCGTTTATGCAGATGGTGCGCCAGGAGTTGCAGGCGAAACTCGGCGACAAAGTGAAAGATCTCTCCGGCGTGAAGATTTTCACGACCTTTGATTCTGTTGCGCAGGACGCGGCAGAAAAAGCCGCCGTGGAAGGTATTCCGGCGCTGATCAAGCAGCGCAAACTGAGCGATCTTGAAACGGCGATGGTGGTGGTAGACCGCTACACCGGCGAAGTTCGGGCCATGGTTGGTGGCGCGACGCCGCAGTTCGCGGGCTATAACCGCGCCATGCAGGCGCGCCGTTCCATTGGTTCGCTGGCGAAACCGGCGACCTATCTGACGGCGCTGAGCCAGCCGAATGTGTACCGCCTCAATACCTGGATTGCCGATGCGCCGATCTCTTTGCGGTTGTCGAACGGCCAGGTCTGGGCGCCACAGAACGACGATCGCCGTTTCAGCGGTCAGGTTATGCTGGTGGATGCGCTGACACGTTCGATGAACGTGCCGACGGTTAACCTTGGGATGGCGGTTGGTCTGCCAGCGGTAACGGATACCTGGCTGAAACTGGGCGCGCCGAAAGATCAGCTCACCGGCATGCCGTCAATGTTGCTCGGTGCGCTGAACCTGACGCCGATTGAAGTGGCGCAGGCGTTCCAGACTATCGCCAGCGGCGGTAACCGCGCGCCGCTTTCCGCACTGCGTTCAGTGATTGCAGAAGACGGTACGGTGCTGTATCAGAGCTTCCCGCAGGCCGAACGTGCGGTTCCGGCGCAGGCGGCGTATATGACGCTGTGGACCATGCAACAGGTGGTTCAGCGCGGTACGGGACGTCAGTTGGGCGCGAAATATCCGGGTCTGCATCTGGCAGGGAAAACCGGTACCACTAACAATAACGTTGATACCTGGTTTGCCGGTATCGACGGGCGTGAAGTGACGATTACCTGGGTGGGCCGCGATAATAACCAGCCGACGAAGCTGTATGGCGCAAGCGGCGCGATGGCGATTTATCAGCGTTACCTGGAAAACCAGTCGCCGATCCCGCTGGATCTGACGCCGCCGGAAGACATCACCACAATGGGTGTCGACGACATGGGCAACTTTGTCTGCGGCGGTGGCGGTTCGCGTTCACTGCCGGTCTGGACAACCAGCCCGGATACGCTGTGCCAGCAGAATCAGGCGCAGCCGCAAACCGGTAACCCGTTTGATCAGTCAACGCAGCCGCAGCAGCAGCCGCAACAACAGCAACCTCAGCAACAGCCGCAGCAAGAGCAGAAAAGCGATGGCGTCGCAGGTTGGATCAAAGAGATGTTTGGCAGTAATTAACCCTGAAAACCCCGGTCGCAAGGCCGGGGTTTTTTCTTTTTCGCTATCGCAAACATTCAAATAACGTCCTTTTAAACATCTTTTAACTCCCCGTTTTTTGTCTGGTTATTTCTTAATCCCTCAGGCGTACTCGCGCGGCTTACTGCTTGCTATACGCACGACGCTTCGCATATTATTCTGCGGTCATAATAATAATTATCGTTTACGTTATCATTCACTCATTGATTCAGAGATAAACCAATGGCGCGTCCAAAAACTGCTCAGCCAGTCAACACTACGCTGCGTAAAATCGCAGTTGTAGTAGCCACAGCGGTTAGCGGCATGTCTGTTTATGCACAGGCTGCAACAACCCAGAATGAAGAAACCATCACCGTGACCACAGCGCCTGCTGCGCAGGAAAACGCGTGGGGTCCGGCGGCTACCATCGCGGCGAAACATACCGCCACAGCGACCAAAACGGATATGCCGCTGGAGAAAACACCCCAGTCTATTTCCGTGGTGACCAGCGAAGAGATCGCGCTGCATCAGCCGAAATCCGTGAAAGAAGCCCTCAGCTATACGCCGGGAGTCGCGGTGGGGACGCGTGGTGCATCCAACACCTACGACTACCTGATTATTCGTGGCTTCGCGGCGGATGGTCAGAGCCAGAACAACTACCTCGACGGTCTGAAGATGCAGGGCAACTTCTACAATGACGCGGTAATTGATCCTTACATGATTGAGCGCGCCGAAATCCTGCGCGGCCCAACCTCGGTGCTCTACGGAAAAAGCAGCCCGGGCGGCCTGTTGAATATGGTCAGCAAGCGCCCAACCACCACGCCGCTGTACGAAATACAGTTTAAAGCCGGCACCAACAACCTGTTCCAGACCGGGTTTGATTTCAGCGATGCGCTGGATGATGACGGCGTCTTCTCTTATCGGTTAACCGGTCTTGCGCGTTCGGCGAATGCGCAGCAGGAAGACAAAAAAGAGCAGCGTTACACGGTTGCGCCATCTTTTACCTGGCGCCCGGATGACAAAACGAATTTCACGTTCCTCTCTTACTTCCAGAACGAGCCGGAAACCGGCTATTACGGCTGGTTGCCGAAAGAGGGGACGGTTCAACCGCTGCCGAATGGTTCGCGTCTGCCGACCGACTTCAACGAAGGCGCAAAGAACAACACCTATTCCCGTAACCAGAAAATGGTGGGTTATAGCTTCGAACATGCGTTCGATGACACCTTTACCGTGCGCCAGAACCTGCGTTACGCCGAGAACAAAACGTCGCAAAACAGCGTTTACGGTTATGGAATGTGTTCTGATCCACTCTATTCAAGCGCTCCGGCGAGCAGCCCATGTGCAGGCATTGCGCAGTCTGAGTGGGGCCATTACCTGACGCGCCAGTATGTGATCGATCACGAGAAGTTGCAGAACTTCTCCGTCGATACGCAACTGCAAAGCAAATTTGCTACCGGTTCAGTGGATCACATTCTGCTGACTGGCGTCGATTACATGCGTATGCGTAACGACATTAATTCATGGTTCGGCTATGCAGGTTCTGTCGCTCCGTCCGATATCTACAATCTTGATCGCGGTGATTTCGATTTCGCTGCTCACTCGACGCCTTCTGGCGCTTACCAGATCCTGAACCGCCAGCAGCAAACGGGCCTTTACGCGCAGGATCAGGCGCAGTGGGATAAGGTGCTGGTCACGCTGGGTGGCCGTTATGACTGGGCTAAACAGAGCGCATTCAACCGCACCACCAATATCACAGCGGAACGTGACGATAAGCAGTTTACCTGGCGTGGCGGTGTTAACTACCTGTTCGATAATGGCGTAACGCCGTACTTTAGCTATAGCGAGTCGTTTGAACCGGCATCGACCACCGGGGCGAGCGGCGCTATTTTCGCACCGTCCAAAGGCAAGCAGTACGAAGCGGGCGTGAAATACAGCCCGAAAGATCGTCCGATTGTCATGACCGGCGCCGTTTATCAGCTCACCAAGAGCAACAACCTGATGGCCGATCCAAACGGTTCTTTCTGGTCTGTTGAAGGCGGTGAAATTCGCGCGCGCGGCGTGGAAATCGAAGCCAAAGCGGCGCTGTCAGCGAATATCAACGTGGTGAGTTCGTATACCTACACCCAGGCGGAGTACACCACCGATACCAATTACAAAGGCAACACTCCGGCGCAGGTGCCTAAACATATGGCATCGCTGTGGGGCGACTACACCTTCTACGACGGTGCGTTGTCTGGTCTGACATTAGGGACCGGCGCACGTCTCACCGGTTCAAGCTATGGCGATCCGGCGAACTCCTTTAAGGTAGGCAGCTACACGGTTGTCGATGCGCTGGTGCGCTACGATCTGGCGCGTGTTGGCCTGGCGGGCTCCAACGTCGCGCTGCACGTGAATAACCTGCTCGATCGTGAATACGTTGCCAGTTGCTTCAACACGTACGGTTGCTTCTGGGGCGCAGAACGTCAGGTGGTGGCGACCGCAACCTTCCGCTTCTAATCTCTCTTCGGGCACGGTTCGCCGTGCCCTTTTATAAGTTGGCAATCATGCAGGAAAACAGAGCGCTTCCCAATACCACCTTTCAACTGAGCGATGTTGCTTTTAGTGTACCTGGACGTACGCTGCTGCATCCTCTCTCCCTGACATTCCCGGTGGGGAAAGTCACTGGCCTGATTGGCCATAATGGCTCAGGCAAATCCACGCTGCTGAAAATGCTCGGCCGCCATCAGCCGCCTTCTGCGGGCGATATTCTGCTCGACGGGCAGCCGCTGGAGAGCTGGAACAGCAAAGCGTTTGCCCGCAAAGTGGCTTATCTGCCGCAGCAGTTGCCGCAGGCGGAAGGGATGACGGTGCGTGAGCTGGTGGCGATTGGCCGCTACCCGTGGCACGGTGCGCTGGGGCGTTTTGGCGTGGCCGACAGAGAAAAAGTGGAAGAGGCGATAGCGCTGGTTGGGCTCAAGCCGCTGGCGCACCGGCTGGTGGATAGCCTTTCCGGCGGCGAGCGTCAGCGGGCGTGGATTGCGATGCTGGTGGCGCAGGACAGCCGCTGTCTGTTGCTGGATGAACCAACCTCAGCGCTGGATATCGCGCATCAGGTTGATGTGCTGGCGCTGGTGCACCGCTTAAGCCAGCAGCGCGGGCTGACGGTGATTGCCGTGTTGCACGATATCAATATGGCGGCGCGTTATTGCGACTATCTGGTGGCGCTGCGCGGCGGTGAAATGATCGCCGAAGGTACACCGGATGCGCTGATGCGCGCGGATACGCTTGAACATATTTACGGTATCCCGATGGGGATCCTGCCGCATCCGGCAGGTGCGGCGCCGGTGAGTTTTGTCTACTGATGGCCGATCTACACTCGATTAGCCGTCGTCGCTTACTGACGGCGATGGCGCTCTCTCCGTTGCTGTGGCACCTGCGCAGCGCTCATGCGGCAACCGTTGATCCGCACCGTATTGTGGCGCTGGAATGGCTGCCGGTGGAGCTGCTGTTGGCGCTGGGCATCACGCCGTATGGCGTTGCCGATGTTCATGATTACAACATCTGGGTTAACGAGCCGTCGCTGCCTGCTTCGGTGATTGACGTCGGTCTGCGTACCGAACCGAACCTCGAATTACTCACGCAGATGAAACCTTCGCTGCTGGTCTGGTCGGCGGGTTACGGCCCGGATGAGGCCAAACTGGCGAAGATCGCCCCAGGGCGCGGTTTTACCTTCAGCGACGGTAAACAACCGCTGGCGCTGGCCCGTCGTTCGCTGAACGAAATGGCGCAAATGCTGAATCTGGAAGCCGCCGCCAAAAAACATCTCGATCAGTTTGATGCCTTAATTGACGGGACAAAACCGCATTTCGCCCGGCGCGGCGATCGTCCGTTATTAATGATTACCCTGCTCGATCCGCGCCATGTGCTGGTGTTTGCCGAGAACTGCCTGTTCCAGGCGGTGCTCGATCAACTGGGCGTGCGCAATGCCTGGCAAGGGGAAACCACCTTCTGGGGTAGCGTGACGGTCGGTATCGACAGGCTGGCCGCGTACAAAGATGTGGATGTGCTCTGTTTCGATCACGGTAATGAGCAGGATATGCGCAAGCTGATGGCGACGCCGCTGTGGCAGGCGATGCCGTTTGTCCGGGCTGGCCGTTTCCAGCGCGTTCCGGCGGTCTGGTTCTATGGCGCAACACTGTCGGCGATGCACTTCACCCGCGTGCTGGATAACGCGCTGGGAGGCCGGGCATGAGCCAGCGTATTGCACGTTTCCCTACCTTCTTGCTGGCGCTGCTGTTTGTCGCCGCCGCCTGGCTGACCTGGAGCAACTTAAACGTTGCGCTGCCGCGCGCGCAGTGGGGGCAGGCGTTTCGTGCGCCGGATAGTAATCTGATCGATCAGATGCTGTTCCATTACAGCCTGTTGCCGCGTCTGGCCGTCTCGCTGCTGGTGGGCGCGGGGCTTGGGCTGGTTGGCGTGTTGTTCCAGCAGGTATTGCGTAACCCGCTGGCAGAACCGACCACGCTGGGCGTGGCGACCGGCGCGCAGTTGGGCATCACGATTACCACGCTGTGGACCATTCCGGGCGTGCTGGCCTCGCAGTTTGCTGCGTTGATCGGCGCAGGCGTCGTTGGGGCGCTGGTATTTGGTGTGGCGTGGGGAAAACGGTTGTCGCCGGTGACGCTGATCCTCGCCGGTCTGGTGGTCAGCCTCTATTGCGGCGCGATCAACCAGTTGCTGGTGCTGTTTCACCACGATCAACTGCAAAGCATGTTCTTGTGGAGCACCGGAACGCTGACGCAAACCGACTGGAGCGTGGCGCAAAGTCTGTGGCCGCAGCTCGTCGGCTGCGCCGTGCTGACGCTGCTGTTGCTGCGCCCGCTCACGCTGATGGGGCTGGATGATGGCGTTGCGCGCAATCTGGGGCTTGCGCTGTCGATGGCGCGCCTGGCCGCGCTGACGCTGGCGGTTGTCCTGAGTGCGTTGCTGGTGAATGCAGTCGGGATCATCGGTTTTATCGGCTTGTTCGCGCCGCTGCTGGCAAAAATGCTCGGCGCACGTCGCCTGCTGGCGCGTCTGCTGTTAGCGCCGCTGATTGGCGCGCTGATCCTCTGGCTCTCCGATCAGATCATCTGGTGGTTGACGCGGGTGTGGATGGAAGTCTCCACCGGCTCGATCACCGCGCTGATTGGCGCTCCGCTGCTGCTGTGGCTGTTGCCGCGTCTGCGGAGCATGAATACGCCCGCCATGGACTCCGGGGACAATGTCGCGGCAGAGCGTCAGCAGGTGCCGTGGTTTGTGCTGGGCGGGCTGGTGGTGCTGTTGCTGGCGATGTGGGCCGCGCTGGCTTTTGGCCGCGATGCGCAGGGCTGGCACTGGGCCAGCGGCACGCTGTTGCAGGAGTTGCTGCCGTGGCGCTGGCCGCGCATTATTGCCGCGTTGACCGCCGGGGTGATGCTGGCTGTCGCGGGTTGCATCATTCAACGCCTGACCGGTAACCCGATGGCCAGTCCGGAAGTGCTGGGGATCAGCTCTGGTGCCGCTTTTGGCGTAGTGCTGATGCTGTTCTTCGTGCCCGGCAACGCGTTTGGCTGGCTGATGCCCGCCGGGAGCCTCGGCGCGGCGCTGACGCTGCTGATCATTATGATCGCCGCCGGGCGCGGCGGATTTTCGCCGCACCGCATGCTACTGGCGGGGATGGCGCTCAGTACCGCCTTCACTATGTTGCTGATGATGCTGCAGGCCAGCGGGGATCCGCGTATGGCGACGATCCTGACGTGGATTTCCGGCAGTACTTATAACGCCTCGGGCGAGCAGGTGCTGCGTAGCGGCGTGATGATGGTGATCCTGCTGGCGTTGACACCGCTTTGCCGACGCTGGCTGATGATTTTACCGCTCGGCGGCGATACGGCGCGCGCGGTTGGTCTGGCGCTGACATCTTCACGCATCGCGCTGTTGTTGCTGGCTGCGGCATTGACGGCTACCGCGACGATGACCATCGGCCCGTTGAGCTTTGTGGGGTTGATGGCGCCGCATATTGCGCGGATGATGGGGTTCCGTCGTACGATGCCGCATATGGTCATTTCGGCGCTGGTCGGGGGAATATTGCTGGTGTTTGCTGACTGGTGCGGGCGGATGCTGATGTTTCCGTTCCAGATCCCGGCGGGATTGCTGTCGACGTTTATTGGCGCGCCGTACTTTATCTATTTACTGAGAAAACAGAGCCGCTAATCTTTTCCCTCTCCCCACCGGGGAGAGGGCTAAAACCATTACAGCTTCGCGAAAACGCGACGTGCGGCATCGATAGTGTTATCGATATCCTCTTCACTGTGCGCCACGGACATAAAGCCCGCCTCAAACGCTGACGGCGCGAGGTAAACGCCTTCTTCCAGCATCAGATGGAAGAAACGCTTAAAGCGTTCAACATCGCACTTCACCACATCCTGATAGCAGGTCACGGCTGGCGCATCGGTAAAGAACAGGCCGAACATGCCGCCTACGTGGTTAACGACCAGCGGAATGCCCGCCTGCTGCGCAGCTTCCAGCAGACCGTCGGCCAGTTGCGTGGTCAGCTCAGTTAGCGTGGAGTGAATGCCCGGCTGCGCCACTTCGGTCAGGCAGGCATAGCCCGCAGCCATCGCGATCGGGTTGCCAGAGAGTGTGCCGGCCTGATAGACCGGGCCGGTCGGCGCCAGTACGTCCATCACCTCACGGCGCCCGCCAAACGCGCCTACCGGCATGCCGCCGCCGATAATTTTGCCCAGACAGGTCAGATCCGGCTCGACGCCGTAATAAGCCTGCGCGCCCGCCAGCGCAACGCGGAAACCGGTCATCACTTCGTCAATGATCAACAGCGCGCCGAATTCGTCGCACAGCGCACGCAGGCCCGGCAGGAATTCCGGCTGCGGCGGTACGCAGTTCATGTTGCCGGCAACCGGCTCAACGATGATACAGGCGATATCCTGCGGATACTGTTCGAAGGCTGCGCGAACAGTATCGAGATCGTTATAGGTGCAGGTCAGCGTGTGTTTGGCGAAATCAGCCGGAACGCCCGGCGAGTTCGGCTGGCCTAAGGTCAACGCGCCGGAACCGGCTTTCACCAGCAGGCAGTCGGCATGGCCGTGGTAGCAACCTTCGAATTTGATGATTTTGTCGCGGCCGGTAAAGCCGCGCGCCAGGCGGATGGCGCTCATGGTGGCTTCCGTACCGGAGTTCACCATGCGTACCATATCCATGGTGGGTACCAGTTCGGTCACCAGCGCGGCCATTTTGACTTCCATCTCTGTTGGTGCGCCAAAACTCAGCCCGCGGCTGGCCGCCTCAATAACGGCGTTGCGAATGGCCGGGTGGTTGTGCCCAAGCACCATAGGCCCCCAGGAACCGACGTAATCGATATAGGCTTTGCCGTCGGCGTCATACAAATAAGCACCGTCAGCACGCTCGATAAACAGCGGTGTACCACCGACGCCGGTAAAGGCGCGTACCGGTGAATTGACACCGCCGGGGATCAGTTCGCGCGCTGCGTTAAAGAGTTCTTCAGACTTATTCATCTCTCATTCCTGGTTCGTGGAAAATTCAATGCCGGTCATTCTATGTGATTACACGAATGTTATGAAAGTTTTGCCCCGGTGAAACGACATATTTTGCAGGACATTCCCCCGCGACGCGGCGGCAGTCGCTGGTTACAATACCTCTTTTGTATGACCTATAGAAAATCAGATGCAAGCAGAGACTCCCTCATTCGAACAACAACAGGTTGAGCAGCGCCGTCGACGGAATATTGTGCGTCAGATGCTGCAACGCGATAAAACGCCGCTGGCAATTTTAGTGGTGGCTGCAATAGCCGGTGCGCTGACGGGTTTGGTTGGCGTGGCGTTTGAGAAAGCGGTCAACGCGGTGTTGAACGCGCGTATCGGCGCACTGGGACAGGTGGCGAACAGTGCGCTGGTCTGGCCGCTGGCGTTTATCGCTTCGGCGTGTCTGGCGATGATGGGCTACTGGCTGGTGCGGCGCTTTGCGCCGGAGGCGGGCGGTTCCGGTATTCCTGAAATTGAAGGCGCGCTGGAAGAACTTCGCCCGGTGCGCTGGTGGCGCGTGCTGCCGGTGAAATTCATCGGCGGCATGGGAACGCTGGGGGCGGGTATGGTGCTGGGGCGTGAAGGGCCCACGGTGCAGATCGGCGGCAATATCGGGCGAATGGTGGGCGATCTGTTTCGCCTGCGCAGCGGTGAAGCCCGCCATACCCTGCTGGCGACCGGTGCCGCGGCCGGGCTTTCAGCGGCATTTAACGCGCCGCTGGCGGGGATTCTGTTCATCATTGAAGAGATGCGCTCGCAGTTTCACTACAACCTGATCTCGATTAAAGCGGTGTTTACCGGCGTGATTATGTCGAGCATTGTGTTCCGGCTGTTTAACGGCGAGGCGGCGGTGATCGATGTCGGCAAACTCAGCAATGCGCCAGTGAACACGCTGTGGCTCTATCTGCTGCTGGGAATGGTGTTTGGTTGCGTCGGGCCACTGTTTAATGCGTTAGTGCTGCGTACCCAGGATCTGTTTCAGCGACTTCATGGCGGGCACACCGGGAAGTGGGTGCTGATTGGCGGCATCGTTGGCGGCGCGTGCGGTGTTTTGGGGCTGGTTGCGCCGGCGCTTTCCGGCGGCGGTTTTGCCCTCATCCCGATAGCGACGGCGGGCAATTATACCGTCGGCGTGCTGCTGCTCATTTTCCTTGCCCGCGTTGTCACCACCTTGCTCTGTTTTAGTTCCGGCGCGCCAGGCGGTATTTTCGCGCCGATGCTGGCGCTGGGGACGGTCCTGGGAATGGCTTTCGGCAGCGCGAGCGCGATTATCTTCCCGCATTATCAGTTAGATGCCGGGACGTTTGCCATTGCCGGAATGGGGGCGTTGCTGGCGGCGTCGTTACGCGCGCCGCTGACCGGGATCGTGCTGGTTCTGGAAATGACAGACAATTATCAGCTTATATTGCCAATGATCATTACCTGCCTTGGTGCGACACTGTTAGCGCAGTTTCTTGGCGGTAAACCGCTCTATTCCGCTATTCTGGCACGTACGCTTGCCAGGCAATCTGCCAGCGCGGATCCTCATATAGAGCGGGAGAATACTTGAACGATTTAGTTGCATACTGGATAATAGCCGAAAAGATCGGGTTAATATTTGCCCAGATCGCAGTATCAATTGGGAGCAAGACATGAGTGATGACGTAGCGCTGCCGCTGGAGTTTACCGACGCAGCAGCCAACAAAGTAAAGAACCTGATTGCGGACGAAGATAACCCGAATCTGAAGCTGCGTGTCTACATCACCGGTGGTGGTTGCAGCGGCTTCCAGTACGGTTTTACCTTTGACGATCAAATCAACGATGGTGATATGACTATCGAGAAACAGGGCGTTGGCCTGGTGGTTGATCCGATGAGCCTGCAATATCTGGTAGGCGGCTCGGTAGATTATACCGAAGGCCTGGAAGGTTCCCGCTTCGTGGTAACCAACCCGAATGCGACCAGCACCTGCGGCTGTGGTTCCTCTTTCAGCATCTGAGAACCGTTTGCTGCCCGTAAAAAAGCCGCGTTTATCGACGCGGCTTTTTTGTTTTCACCGATCCTGATGTGTTTATCATTGTCTCTGAGCTATAACATCGCGTCATGCTAATTAATATTTTGGATATAAACTGTTTTTATTTTTGCTATGAAAATATAAGAATTAATTTTAACGGTATAATTTTCTTAATTTCAAGATGACAGTGATTATTTCAGCGACAACTTTTTGGTAAGTGTTAGTATCTGCTTTTGTTACTCACAGACAAACCCGCGATAGTAATGTTTGACCAGGAAGGACCTTTAGTGAGGCATGGATGCATAATTGTCTTCAAAGTATTAATATAGCACTGCTAAATAAATTCAACATACTAAACAAACTGTTGATAGAATGCGTGCCGGATAATAAGAATATTGAAATTACATTTAGCGTATTTAAGAATTACGATGCGCTTTTGCAAATCACCGGCGCACGGCCTGTTGATCTCATTATTCTCGACCTCAGCACATGGTTTACTATCATCAACAATACCAGCCAGAGTTTGCGGCAAACAACAGACGATGCGCTTGCCGCTGGCAGCAAAGTCCTGTTGATTTTGCTGGAAGCCGATGCACATATCATTGACCAACTGGTAAAGATGAATGTTGATGCAATTATTAGCATGAGCGATAGTTCGGCTGAGCTGAAACAGGCAATTGAGCACGTATTAAATCCGGAAATACAGCAGAAATATATTTCGGATTATATTACGGGGCAATTATATGGCCGTAAATACGAGAGATTGTCAAAGAAAGAGTGGGAAGTGATAAAAATGTTCTCTGAGGGATACAGCTTACTTGAGATTGCTGAAAAGCGTTGCCGGGCTATAAGTACTGTTGCTACCCAAAAAATGAACGCAATGAAAAAACTGAATTTGCGTAATAATAGCGAGCTAATTAAATATTTTTATATTCATAGCCTGCTTTGAAAACAGGCTGACCATCAACAGCAGAACAATCTGCACCTGAGGCGCTAATCCGGGCTGCCGATCAGCGCCCGGCATCATCCAGCGCAAAGGTCGGTAACTTCAAATGCCAGCGAATTGCCGCCAGGCGAATAACCAGCGTTACCACCATGCCCAGCATACTGGCGGTTTCCAGCGGCACGTCAAAGGAGTAAAACGCCGTGGCGTGAACAATCCCACCGGCAATACAGGCCGTCGCGTAGATTTCGGTGCGCAGGATCATCGGCACTTCGCGCGCCAGTACATCGCGAATAATCCCGCCGCCAACGCCGGTCAATACGCCCATACAGATAGCGATAAGCGGCCCTGTTTCGGCGATAAACGCTTTGTTGACGCCGATACCGACAAAAACGGCTAATCCTACCGCATCCAGCACCGGCAGGATCCATTTGGGCAAACGCCGGGGCTGGCGTACCAGCACAATCGTCAGCATGCAGGTCACCATGGCGACGACGAGATCGGTTGGATCTTTCACCCAGAATACTGGCCCGTGCGCTAACGCCATATCGCGGATGGTCCCGCCGCCGACCGCCGTCACGACGCCAAGCACCAGCACGCCGAAGGGGTCCATACGTAATTTCCCGGCCAGCAAAACGCCCGAGATTGCAAATACGGCGGTACCAATAATATCCAGCCAGTAAACCAACATGGTTGATTCCCCAGTTATTTCACCTGCGCAAGGGCAGTACAGAGTTGTTGAGCGGCGAGGATAATACGCGGGCTTGCCCGTTCAAACCAGTCACCGTGCAGAGAAATAATCGGTACATTCAGCTGGTTTTGCCAGAACTGTTCAATTTTGGGGATTTCGTCCGCTTCTCCCGCGACAACAATCGCCTGCGGCTGCCGCGCAAGCACCTGTTCACGGCTTACCTGCGGCCACGGCACGCGGCTGGCGGCGAAAATATTCTCTCCGCCGCAAAGCTCCAGAACCTCATTCTGAATTGACGCCTTTCCGCTGGTAAACAGCGGTTGCGTGCCAAATTGCAGAAAGACTCGTTTTTTGGGCTGGCTGGCATAGCGGGATTTTAGCGTCTGGTATTCGGCGAGCAGATGTTGAGCCGCTTGTTCTGCCTGTTGCGGCCTTGGGCTGTAGGGTGCCAGTTTATGCAGCGTATCCGCCACCTGCTCAATGGTCATGTTATCCACCCACATTACGGTGATACCGAACTGTTTTAGCTGGTTGACCTGACGCTCCGTATTACCGCCGCGCCATGCCAGTACCAGATCGGGCTTCAGCGCGACAATGCGTTCGAGGTTGATGCCTTGCCAACTGGCAACCTGCTCAATTTTTGCCGCTTCGGGTGGGTAATCAGAATAGCTGCTGACGGCAACGGGAGTGATGCCTGCGGCAAATGCCAGTTCTGTATTGGCCGGGGAGAGGGAGATGACGCGCGGCGCGGCGAACAACCACGCCGGCATCAGAACAAGCAGGGCGGCAAGCACCCTGAAAAAATAATTAACCACGAGCCAGTTTCTGCACCAGAGTTTCAACCATCAGGCTGGACTGCTTCGCCGCCACGGCCAGGAACTCATCAAAGCTGAGGTGGGACTGCTGATCGGCAACGTCCGAGATGGCGCGCACAACCACGAACGGAATGCCATAGTTGTGGCAAACGTGAGCAATGGCGGTAGCTTCCATTTCCACGGCAATCGCCTGCGGGAAGTTGTGGCGGATTTTCGCCAGGCCAACGGAGCCGTTAATAAAGGCATCGCCGCTGACGATCAGCCCGCGCACAGCATGCAGATCCAGTTCATTAATGCAGGCTTCCGCTGCAGCAATCAGTTTGTCATCGGCTTTAAACCCGGCCGGGCAGCCCGGAAGCTGGCCATATTCATAACCAAATGCGGTGACATCGGCATCGTGATAACGCGCTTCGTCAGACACCACGATATCGCCCACTTTCAGCGTCGGTGCAAGGCCACCAGCGGAACCGGTATTGATAATCACGTCCGGCTGGCAACGCTCCAGCAGCAGGGTCGCGCCCATTGCCGCGGCAACTTTACCAATCCCTGATTTCAGCAGCGCGACGTCTGTACCATTCAGCGTACCGGTGTAGATTTCGCTGCCGCCAACGTTGAGCGTTTGACGGTTTTCGATTTTGTCACGCAGCAGCGTAACTTCTTCTTCCATTGCACCAATAATGCCAATTTTCATGGAGATACTCGCTAATGTGATAGGACAGAATTACGTTTCCAGGGCATAGTCTATCATGGCATACAGGATTGTAATGATATCCCGTGACGCTTCGCACAGGAGAGGAAATGGCAGAGATCGATTTTCGCAACAAGATAAACTGGCGCCGCCGCTATCGTTCGCCGCAGGGCGTGAAAACCGAACGTGAAATTCTGCGTATTTTTGAAAGCGATCGCGGGCGGATCATCAACTCTCCCGCTATCCGGCGCTTGCAGCAAAAAACGCAGGTCTTCCCGCTGGAGCGAAATGCGGCGGTTCGCACGCGGTTGACGCACTCGCTGGAAGTACAGCAAGTGGGGCGCTATATCGCCAAAGAGATCCTCAGCCGTCTGAAAGAGCAGCGCCTGCTGGAAACGTATGGCCTGGATGAGCTGACCGGGCCTTTCGAAAGCATCGTCGAAATGGCCTGTCTGATGCACGATATCGGCAACCCGCCATTCGGTCATTTTGGCGAAGCGGCCATTAATGACTGGTTCCGCCAGCGTTTGTCACCGGATGATGCTGTCGGACAGCCATCATCTGACGATCGCTGCGAAGTGGTGGCATTACGTCTGCGCGAAGGGGAGGACGAACTTAACGCGCTGCGCTGCAAGGTTCGCCACGATTTAAGCCATTTTGAAGGTAATGCGCAGGGCATTCGTCTGGTGCATACATTAATGCGAATGAATCTGACCTGGGCGCAGGTGGGCTGTATTTTAAAATATACCCGTCCCGCGTGGTGGGTTGGAGAACCGCCAGCTTCGCACAGTTATTTAATGAAAAAGCCGGGTTATTATTTTTCCGAGGAAGCGTATGTTGCGCGCTTACGTAAAGAATTAGATCTCGATACTTACAGCCGCTTCCCTTTGACGTGGATAATGGAGGCCGCCGACGATATCTCTTATTGCGTCGCCGATCTGGAAGATGCCGTTGAGAAACGTATTTTCACCGCCGAGCAACTTTATCAGCATCTTTATGATGCCTGGGGCGAACATGAAAAAGGATCGCTGTTTGCTCAGGTTGTCGAAAATGCGTGGGACAAATCCCGTGTTAATTCTATGAGCCGCAGCGCAGAAGATCAGTTCTTCATGTATTTGCGGGTGAACACGCTGAATAAACTGGTGCCCTACGCCGCACAACGATTTATCGATAATCTGCCGCAAATTTTCAGCGGAGAATTCAACCACGCTTTGCTGGAGGATGATAGCGACTTTAGCCAGCTACTTGAATTATATAAAAATGTCGCCATTAAACAGGTGTTCAGCCACCCGGACGTCGAGCAACTGGAATTACAGGGTTATCGCGTGATTAGCGGGCTGCTGGAAATTTACCGCCCGTTGTTGCAATTATCACTGGCGGATTTTACCGAGCTGGTGGAAAAAGAACGTTTGCGTCGTTTCCCGATTGAATCGCGCCTGTTTCATAAACTTTCGACGCGCCACCGGCTCGCATATGTCGAGGCGGTCAGCAAATTATCGCCCGATGATTTGGCGTATCCGGTGCTGGAGTATTATCACCGTTGTCGATTAATTCAGGACTATATTAGCGGTATGACAGATCTATATTCATGGGACGAATACAGACGGATGATGGCCGTGGAATAACGTGTTTGAATTGTAAAGACTGCCAATAAATTTTTACTTTTTCCAGACACTTGATTCCTGAACTTCAGGCTATAAATCGACTCTGAGTGACACATACACAGCAGTTTGCGTTAATCGGTAATGAGATTGAGAGACATGAAAAAAACCACGTTAGCAATGAGTGCATTGGCCCTGAGTTTAAGTTTAGCGCTGTCCCCTCTGTCGGCTATGGCAGCGGAAACGGCATCTTCAGCGACCACATCGCAGCAAATGCCAAGCCTCGCGCCGATGCTGGAAAAAGTTATGCCATCGGTCGTGAGTATCAACGTTGAAGGCAGCACCACGGTGAACACACCGCGTATGCCGCGCAACTTCCAGCAGTTCTTCGGTGATAATTCACCGTTCTGCCAGGATGGATCACCGTTCCAGGGCTCGCCGTTCTGCCAGGGCGGCGGCCAGGGTGGTCAGGGCGGCGCCGACAGCCAGCAGCAGAAATTTATGGCGTTGGGTTCCGGGGTGATTATTGACGCAGCGAAAGGCTATGTCGTTACTAACAACCACGTCGTGGATAACGCGAATACTATCAAGGTTCAACTGAGCGATGGGCGCAAATTTGACGCCAAAGTCGTGGGGAAAGATCCGCGTTCAGATATCGCGCTGATTCAAATTCAGGATCCGAAAAACCTGACGGCGATTAAGATTGCCGACTCTGATGCGCTGCGTGTGGGCGATTACACCGTGGCGATTGGTAACCCGTTCGGTCTGGGCGAAACCGTGACCTCCGGGATTGTTTCCGCACTGGGCCGTAGCGGCCTGAATGCGGAAAACTACGAAAACTTTATCCAGACCGATGCGGCGATTAACCGCGGGAACTCCGGCGGTGCGCTGGTAAACCTGAACGGTGAGCTG
Source organism: Kosakonia sacchari (assembly GCA_900109485.1). GTDB lineage: Bacteria > Pseudomonadota > Gammaproteobacteria > Enterobacterales > Enterobacteriaceae > Kosakonia > Kosakonia sacchari_B. Next base: position 503,263 of record FOAY01000002.1, read on the forward strand.
ATTGGTATCAACACCGCGATCCTTGCACCGGACGGCGGCAACATCGGTATCGGCTTCGCCATCCCAAGTAATATGGTGAAAAACCTTACCGGGCAGATGGTTCAGTTCGGTCAGGTTCGCCGTGGTGAACTGGGTATTATGGGCACCGAGCTGAACTCTGAGCTGGCGAAAGCGATGAAAGTCGATGCGCAGCGCGGGGCGTTTGTCAGCCAGGTTATGCCGAACTCTGCCGCCGCGAAAGCCGGTGTGAAAGCGGGCGACGTGATTACTTCGCTTAACGGCAAGCCTATCAGTAGCTTTGCCGCACTGCGTGCTGAAGTGGGTTCAATGCCGATTGGCAGCAAAGTTGAACTGGGCATGTTGCGCGATGGCAAACCGGTGAACATTACGCTGGAACTGCAACAGAGCAGCCAGAATCAGGTTGATTCCAGCACTATTTTCAGCGGAATTGATGGCGCGGAAATGAGCAATAAAGGCAAAGATGGCGGCGTGGTGGTGAATTCGGTGAAAGCCAACTCCCAGGCGGCGCAAATTGGCCTGAAAAAAGGTGATGTCATTGTTGGCGCGAACCAGCAGCCGGTGAAAAATATCGCCGAGTTGCGCAAAATTCTCGACAGCAAACCTTCCGTACTGGCGCTGAACATTCAGCGTGGTGATACTTCCATCTACCTGTTGATGCAGTAACCTGCCAGGCCCTCTTCCTCCATGCGGGGAAGAGGGCCCTCCTCCCGTTTTGTGAAGCCTTCCACAACTCCATACTTCCGAATGTTGCTTTGTGCATTTGCACAGTGATTGCCAGGACTTTCTCCCATATGCTTGGGCTCTGCACAGGGGAGGGTTACATGGCTGGCTGGCATCTTGATACTAAAATGGCACAGGATATCGTGGCGCGGACGATGCGCATCATCGATACGAACATTAACGTCATGGATGCACGCGGTCGCATCATCGGTAGTGGCGATCGTGAACGAATTGGTGAATTGCACGAAGGCGCGCTGTTGGTTCTCTCCCAGGGGCGTGTTGTCGATATTGACGACGCGGTTGCCCGCCATCTGCATGGCGTACGTCAGGGCATCAACTTGCCACTGCGTCTTGAAGGGGAAATTGTTGGCGTTATCGGTCTGACCGGCGAGCCGGAAACGTTACGTAAATATGGCGAACTGGTCTGTATGACCGCCGAAATGATGCTGGAGCAGTCTCGTCTGATGCATCTGCTGGCGCAGGATAGTCGCCTGCGCGAAGAGCTGGTGATGAATCTGATCCAGGCTGAAGAGCACACTCCGGCGTTAACTGAGTGGGCGCAGCGCCTCGGCATAGATTTAAATCAGCCACGTGTCGTTGCGGTGGTGGAAGTGGACAGCGGCCAGTTGGGCGTGGATAGCGCAATGGCTGAGCTACAACAATTGCAAAATGCACTGACGACACCGGAACGCAACAATCTGATTGCGATTGTCTCGCTGACTGAAATGGTGGTGCTGAAACCGGCGCTCAATCAGTTTGGTCGCTGGGATGCGGAAGATCACCGCAAACGTGTAGAACAGTTGATTACCCGTATGAAAGAGAATGGCCAGCTACGTTTTCGTGTCGCGCTGGGCAACTATTTCACCGGGCCGGGCAGCATTGCCCGCTCTTATCGCACGGCGCGTACCACCATGATGGTGGGCAAACAGCGTATGCCGGAAAACCGCAGTTACTTTTACCAGGATTTAATGCTGCCGGTGCTGCTCGACAGTTTGCGCGGCGGCTGGCAGGCCAATGAACTGGCGCGTCCATTGTCTCGTTTAAAAGCGATGGACAACAACGGGTTACTGCGCCGTACGCTGGCGGCCTGGTTTCGTCACAATGTGCAACCGCTGGCAACATCGAAGGCGCTGTTTATTCACCGAAACACGCTGGAGTATCGTCTGAATCGTATCTCTGAACTGACGGGGCTTGATTTGGGCAATTTCGATGACAGGTTGCTGCTGTACGTGGCGCTGCAACTGGATGAACAACATTGATATTTTGCCGGGTGAGGGAAGACTCCACCCGGCGAAATGGACTTATTTGTTGCGGGTCAGTTTCTCAAGATCGGATTCGATTTCATTAATCTTATTGGTCACTACGCTTTCAAGATGGCGTAGATCGTCAAGGATCTTACGTTTCAGATCGACTTCAGTGCGATCGCGCTGGCAGATTTGATCCAGCTCATCAATCACATAGCGCAGGTTAGGACTGATCTCCTGCACCTCTTTATAGCCTTGCCCTACACCGTCGGCGACAACTGTTTTACGCTGGCGGGGGTATTTGAATTTGACGCTCTTGGCAAAAAACTCGCCTTTGTCCTTATGAAAATAGATTTTCAGAATATCGTTGTTCGCTTCCTGGCGGAGGCTATAGCGATCGATTTCATCAGGATTGGTGATGCCTAAACTTTTCAGATTATCGTACATAGCGGTACCCTTAAGCTCAACATAACCTATGAATAATTAACGAAAAAATCTATTTTTGCCACATGAAAATGCAAAAAAGGCGGGATATATCACCCTCTCCCAAACAGGGAGAGGGAAAGACTTAGTCGATGGTGCGCAGCAGTTCGTTAATACCTACTTTGCCACGGGTTTTGGCATCAACTTTCTTCACGATTACAGCGCAGTACAGGCTATATTTGCCATCTTTAGACGGCAGGTTGCCGGAAACAACCACAGAACCAGCCGGCACACGACCGTAATGCACTTCGCCAGTTTCACGATCGTAAATTCGCGTGCTCTGGCCGATATAAACGCCCATCGAGATAACCGAACCTTCTTCAACGATAACGCCTTCCACCACTTCTGAACGCGCACCGATAAAGCAGTTATCTTCAATGATAGTCGGGTTTGCCTGTAATGGCTCCAGAACACCGCCAATACCGACGCCGCCAGAGAGGTGAACATTCTTACCAATCTGCGCGCAGGAACCTACGGTCGCCCAGGTATCCACCATCGTACCTTCATCAACATAGGCGCCGATGTTCACGTAAGACGGCATCAGCACAGTATTGCGGGCAATAAATGCGCCCTGACGAACCGCTGCTGGCGGAACCACGCGGAAACCTTCTTTCTGGAAGCGCGCTTCGTCATAGTCGGCAAATTTCATCGGTACTTTATCGAAGTAGCGGCTTTCCGCACCGTCGATAACCTGGTTATCGTTAATGCGGAAAGAGAGCAGAACGGCCTTTTTCAGCCATTGATGAGTGACCCACTGGCCTTCGATTTTTTCTGCGACACGCAGTGCGCCGGAATCGAGCAGGGCAATAACCTGATTTACCGCTTCGCGGGTGACGGTATCCACATTTGCCGGGGTGATCTCTGCGCGACGCTCGAAAGCCGCTTCAATAACGTTCTGTAACTGCTGCATTGTTTACTCTTTCCATCAGTGTAAAAAATCAATCACCCTTTATCGTTTGGATTGAGGGCCTCTGTCAACCGTTGTTGTACCTCCTTTTGCAGCGCATTATTAAGGCCACGCCGGTCGGCAGTTGCGATTATGAATAAATCTTCTACTCGCTCACCAATGGTTGTAATTCGGGCGCCATGCAGCGAAATTCCCAGATCCGCGAACACCTGACCGACCCGCGCCAGCAGGCCTGGCTGATCAAGAGCAATCAATTCCAGGAACGATTTTCTGTCGGTATGTGTCGGCAAGAAATTGACCTCAGTATCCACCGTAAAGTGGCGTAATTTAGCCGGCTGGCGACGCGGTTGCGGCGGCTGCCAGCTGTGCTGGGTAATCGCCTGTTCCAGCCCGAAACAGATAGCATCGTGACGATCGGCGGAGAGAGGGCTGCCATCCGGTTCCAGCACGATAAAGGTATCCATCGCCATGCCGTCACGCGTGGTAAAGATTTGCGCGTCATGAACGCTGAGGTTGCGTCTGTCGAGTTCGGCGCAGACGGCAGCAAACAGGTACGGCCGATCCGGGCTCCAGATAAAGATCTCGGTACCGCCGCGCGTTGCCTGCGGGCTCAGCAGGATCATTGGTTTGCTTAGATCGTGCTGCAATAAGTGTCGCGCATGCCAGGCAAGCTGATTTGGGCTGTGGCGAACAAAATAGTTGGCACGGCAGCGCGCCCAGATCTGGTGCAGTTGCTCTTCATCAATATTGTCCATCCGCAGTAGCGCCAGCGCCTGCAACTGATGGTGGCGCACACGTTCGCGCATATCCGGCGTGTTTTGCATGCCGCGGCGCAGCTGTTTTTCGGTGGCGAAATAGAGTTCGCGCAACAGGCTCTGTTTCCAGCTATTCCACAGTGTTTCATTGGTGGCGCAAATATCCGCGACGGTCAGGCAGACGAGGAAGCGCAGGCGGTTCTCCGTTTGCACCTCTTCGGCGAACTGTTTGATCACTTCCGGATCCTGAATATCGCGGCGCTGGGCGGTGACCGACATCAGCAAGTGATGGCGTACCAGCCAGGCAACGAGCTGGGTTTCCCGCGAGTTCAGCCCGTGTAATTCCGCAAATTTCAATACATCCTGCGCGCCGAGCACCGAGTGATCGCCGCCGCGACCTTTGGCGATATCATGGAACAAGGCGGCAATCAGGATCAGCTCCGGGTGCGTCAGGCGCGGCCACAGCTCCACGCACAATGGGTGCTTATTGCGCGTCTCTTCTTTGCCGAAGCTCTCCAGCTTCAGCAGTACGCGGATGGTGTGTTCGTCCACGGTATAGGCGTGGAACAGGTCAAACTGCATCTGACCAACAATGTGCGACCACTGCGGCATATACGCCCACAGTACGCTGTGGCGGTGCATCGGCAGCAGCCCGCGGCTGACCGCGCCGGGGTGGCGAAGCATGCTGAGGAAAATCGAGCGCGCTTCCGGGATATAGCACAGCGGCTGCGTCAGATGGCGACGCGCGTGACGCAGATGGCGCAGGGTGGTGGAGTAGATCCCGGTAATCGTGCTGTTGCGCACCATGATATAAAACATGCGCAAAATCGCCTGCGGCTCGCGGATGAACAGCGTCTCATCGCGCAGGTCGATCAGCGTGCCGCGTAGCTGGAACTCATCATCGATCGCGCGTGGCCTTTCATCGGCAGTCAGCGCCAGAATGGCTTCGTCAAAGAGCTGCAGCAGCATCTGATTCAGCTCGCCGACGCGGCGCGTGACGCGGAAGAAATCTTTCATCATATGCTCAACCGGCTGATTGCCTTCGCCTACATAATTCAGACGTTGGGCAACGCTGAGCTGCCGATCAAAAAGCAGGCGGTTGTCGTAGCGATTTAGCTCCAGATGCAACGCAAAGCGGATCCGCCACAGCAGGTGCAAACACTCATTCAGCTCATTGCGTTCGGCTTCGGTCAAAAAGCCGAAACCGACCATTTCATCCAGCGATGTTGCGCCAAAATGACGGCGAGCGACCCACTGCAATGTGTGGATGTCGCGCAGCCCGCCGGGGCTGCTTTTTATATCCGGTTCAAGATTATAGCTGGTACCGTGATAGCGTTGGTGGCGTTCATTTTGCTCCACCACTTTGGCCGGGAAGAAGGTTTCGGAAGGCCAGAAGTCATCGCTAAATATGTGCTTTTGCAATTCCAGGAACAGTGCGACATCGCCAATCAGCAGCCGCGATTCAATCAGGTTCGTGGCGACCGTGAGATCCGATAGCCCTTCCTGCAAACACTCAGCCAGCGTGCGTACGCTGTGGCCAACTTCCAGTTTCACATCCCACAGCAGCGTCAGTAGCTCGCCGATTTTCTGGGCCTGCTCATCGGGAAGTTTGTTACGGCTGAGAATCAAGAGGTCGATATCCGATAAGGGGTGCAATTCACCCCGACCGTAACCGCCTACCGCAACCAGCGCGATATCGCCGACTTCACCGAAACCGTACCCCAGCCATAAGCGCTGCAAAAGCTGATCGATAAATTCGGTGCGGGCTTCAATCAGTTGTTCCGCGGAAATGCCCGCGTCGAAAACGTGCCCCAGCCACTGCTGAAAGGCGTCAATGTGCGCTTTAATGCTGGCGCACTGCAATTCGTCCTGAGACCAGCTACCAGGATACGCCGGCTGGCCGGGAAGGGTGGGTTGTACTGTACTGACAAACTGTTCGGAAGAGAGATTACTCATTATCGCCACCCATTCGGCATGCGGGGTTATGTATAGACAAATTAAAAGAGATGGTAAGAAATGAAAAGTCGTTTATATCTATGACACTGGCGGAAAAAGAGCAAAAAAAACGGCCCGCAGAGCGGACCGTTGATGTCACTGAAACGCGCCAACTCAGGCGGCGGTCAGTACCGCGTCGATGGTGTCATCTTTACGCAGCGTCAGGATCTCGCAGCCGGTTTCGGTCACCACGATGGTATGTTCATACTGCGCCGACAGACTGCGGTCTTTGGTTTTTACCGTCCAGCCATCTTTCATGGTGCGAATACGGTAATCACCTGCGTTGACCATCGGTTCAATCGTGAAAGTCATACCGGCCTGCAACACAACGCCGCCGTCGTCAGCATCATAGTGCAGAACCTGCGGCTCTTCGTGGAAGCCACGGCCAATACCGTGACCGCAATATTCACGCACCACGGAAAAGCCCTGCGCTTCAACGTATTTTTGGATCGCAGCGCCCAGCGTGCGCAGGCGGATACCCGGTTTCACCATGCGCAGCGCCAGGTAAAGGCTCTCTTGAGTGACGTGGCACAGGCGCTCGCCCAGAATGGTCGGTTTGCCGACAATAAACATTTTGGACGTGTCGCCGTGGTATTCGTCTTTGATAACGGTCACGTCGATATTGACGATATCGCCATCTTTCAGGTGTTTTTCGTCATCCGGAATGCCGTGGCAAACCACTTCATTAATAGAGATGCATACGGATTTCGGGAAGCCGTGATAACCGAGGCAGGCGGAGATCGCGTGCTGCTCGTTAACGATGTAGTCGTTGCAGATGCGATCCAGCTCGCCGGTGGTGACGCCCGGTTTAATGTGCGGGGCGATCATTTCGAGCACTTCGGCGGCGAGACGGCCGGCGACGCGCATTTTTTCGATTTCTTCAGGAGTTTTAATAGAGATAGCCATGGAATGAGTCCGTCAGCGTCGAATTTTTCGACTATACCAGGTTAGTGCTGTCAATGGTAACAGTCAGGCGCGGCTTGTGCCAAATTGAGAATCGGTAACAGCACGCTGCGTCAACAACTATTGGTTTCCTGCGGCGTTTTGTGGTATAAAGCGCGCCGGACTCTGTTCCTGTTTTTGGGACGTGAGCCACAAATCTCACTTTGTGTAATAACACACACGTATCGGCACATATTCCGGGGTGCCCTTCGGGGTCGGTAATATGGGATACGTGGAGGCATAACCCCAACTTTTATATAGAGGTTTTAATCATGGCAACTGTTTCCATGCGCGACATGCTCAAGGCTGGTGTTCACTTTGGTCACCAGACCCGTTACTGGAACCCGAAAATGAAGCCGTTCATCTTCGGTGCGCGTAACAAAGTTCACATCATCAACCTTGAGAAAACTGTACCGATGTTCAACGAAGCTCTGGCTGAGCTGAACAAAATTGCTTCCCGTAAAGGCAAGATTCTGTTCGTTGGTACTAAACGCGCTGCAAGCGAAGCGGTGAAAGACGCTGCTCTGAACTGCGATCAGTTCTTCGTGAACCATCGCTGGTTGGGCGGTATGCTGACTAACTGGAAAACCGTTCGTCAGTCCATCAAACGTCTGAAAGACCTGGAAATTCAGTCTCAGGACGGTACCTTCGACAAGCTGACCAAGAAAGAAGCGCTGATGCGCACTCGTGAGCTGGACAAGCTGGAAAACAGCCTGGGCGGTATCAAAGACATGGGCGGTCTGCCGGACGCTCTGTTCGTTATCGACGCTGACCACGAGCACATCGCAATCAAAGAAGCAAACAACCTGGGTATTCCGGTATTTGCTATCGTTGATACCAACTCCGATCCGGACGGCGTTGACTTCGTTATCCCGGGTAACGACGACGCAATCCGTGCTGTTAGCCTGTACCTGAATGCCGTTGCTGCTACCGTTCGTGAAGGCCGTTCCTCGGATCTGGCTACTCAGGCGGAAGAAAGCTTCGTAGAAGCTGAATAATAAGGCACGCTCTCTGAGCCCCTTATTGAGCAGGTAGTACCGAGTTTGGTTAGGGGGCCTGTTTATGGCCCCCTTTTTCACTTTTAAGCCTGTTTGGTTCCTGTAACCGTGCAGGTCATATCTCTCCCGAGGATTAAAGAATGGCTGAAATTACCGCATCCCTGGTAAAAGAGCTGCGTGAACGTACTGGCGCAGGCATGATGGATTGCAAAAAAGCGCTGACTGAAGCGAACGGCGACATCGATCTGGCGATCGAGAACATGCGTAAATCTGGTGCGATCAAAGCGGCCAAGAAAGCAGGCAACGTTGCTGCTGACGGCGTGATCATCACTAAAATCGACGGCACTTACGGCCTCATTCTGGAAGTTAACTGCCAGACTGACTTCGTTGCTAAAGATGGTGGTTTCCAGGCATTTGCGAACAAAGTTCTGGATGCAGCTGTTGCTGGCAAAATCACTGACGTTGAAGTTCTGAAAGCACAGTTCGAAGAAGAGCGTGTAGCGCTGGTTGCTAAAATCGGTGAGAACATCAACATCCGTCGCGTATCCTCTCTGGAAGGTGATGTTCTGGGCTCTTACCAGCACGGCGCGCGTATCGGTGTTCTGGTTGCAGCTAAAAATGCTAACGAAGAGCTGGTTAAACAGCTGGCCATGCACATTGCTGCAAGCAAGCCGGAATTCGTTAAGCCGGAAGACGTGTCCGCTGAAGTGGTAGAAAAAGAGTACCAGGTTCAGCTGGATATCGCCATGCAGTCTGGCAAGCCGAAAGAAATCGCAGAGAAAATGGTTGAAGGCCGCATGAAGAAATTCACCGGCGAAGTTTCTCTGACCGGCCAGCCTTTTGTTATGGATCCGAGCAAAACCGTTGGTCAGCTGCTGAAAGAGCACAACGCTGACGTGACTGGCTTCATTCGCTTCGAAGTGGGTGAAGGCATCGAGAAAGTTGAGACTGACTTCGCAGCAGAAGTTGCTGCCATGTCCAAGCAGTCTTAATCATTAAAAGGAGCCGCCTGAGGGCGGCTTCTTTTTATGCCCTTCATCTGAAAATCAGCCAGCACACTAGTGTTTGCGCTGGCAGGCGACGTATCATACGCCAGTATTAAACCCGTCCAATTGTTGACAGTCTCAGGAAAGAAACATGGCTACCAATGCAAAACCCGTCTACAAACGCATTCTGCTTAAGCTTAGCGGCGAAGCGCTCCAGGGATCAGAAGGCTTCGGTATCGACGCAAGTATTCTCGACCGTATGGCGCAGGAAATTAAAGAGCTGGTTGAACTGGGTGTTCAGGTTGGCGTAGTGATTGGCGGTGGTAACCTGTTCCGTGGGGCTGGTCTGGCGAAAGCGGGGATGAACCGTGTTGTGGGCGACCACATGGGTATGCTGGCGACGGTTATGAACGGCCTGGCAATGCGTGATGCGTTGCATCGTGCCTACGTGAACGCGCGTTTGATGTCTGCTTTTCCGCTGAATGGCGTCTGTGATAATTACAGTTGGGCAGAAGCGATCAGCCTGTTGCGTAATAATCGCGTTGTGATTTTTAGTGCAGGTACTGGTAACCCGTTCTTTACCACCGATTCCGCAGCGTGTCTGCGCGGCATCGAAATCGAAGCCGATGTGGTATTGAAAGCGACGAAAGTTGACGGTGTGTTCACTGCCGATCCGGTACAGGATCCGACCGCTACCCTGTGTGAACAACTGACCTATACCGAAGTGCTGGACAAAGAACTGAAAGTGATGGATCTGGCAGCCTTTACGCTGGCTCGCGACCACAAATTGCCGATTCGCGTATTTAACATGAATAAACCTGGTGCGCTGCGCCGCGTCGTCATGGGCGAAAAAGAAGGCACATTGATTACGGATTAATTCCCGTAAGCAATAAATAAAGGTAAGATTCCGCTTTAATTTATTAAGCAGTCCTTTCTGGCATCTTCGCGGTGCCATTAATTGAACAGGCTATACTTAGCACACCCGCCGTATGGCCTGTCTGCGACAAGATTTCAAGGATCCGTAACGTGATTAGTGATATCAGAAAAGATGCTGAAGTACGCATGGAAAAATGCGTTGAAGCGTTCAAAACCCAAATCAGCAAAGTGCGCACTGGCCGCGCTTCCCCGAGCCTGCTGGATGGCATCGTTGTGGAATATTACGGTACGCCGACTCCGCTGCGTCAGCTGGCCAGCGTGACGGTAGAAGACTCCCGTACTCTGAAAATCAACGTGTTCGATCGTTCTATGAGCCCGGCTGTTGAGAAAGCGATTCTGACTTCTGACCTGGGCCTGAACCCAAGCTCTGCGGGTAGCGATATCCGTGTTCCGCTGCCGGCGCTGACGGAAGAACGTCGTAAAGATCTGATTAAAGTCGTGCGCGGCGAAGCTGAACAAGCGCGTGTTGCGGTACGTAACGTCCGCCGTGACGCGAACGATAAAGTAAAAGCGCTGCTGAAAGATAAAGAAATCAGTGAAGATGACGATCGTCGTTCACAGGAAGACGTGCAGAAGCTGACCGACGCTGCGATCAAAAAAGTAGAAGCGGCGCTGGCGGACAAAGAAGCAGAACTGATGCAGTTCTGATTCGAAAAAACCGACTAAAACGCCGTACAGAGAGCCATTCCGGTGGCTTTGCTGGCGGCGTTTTGCTTTTTATCCTCGCAACATTGTGAGCGTTTAATGAAGCATTTAACCCTTCTGGGCTCAACGGGTTCTATTGGTTGCAGCACGCTTGATGTGGTTCGCCATAACCCTGAACGCTTTTCCGTTACTGCGCTTGTCGCGGGTAAGAACGTTGCCCGTATGATTGGGCAGTGTCTCGAATTCTCTCCTCGTTTCGCCGTAATGGACGACGCGCACAGCGCACAGCAAGTGAAACTGGCGCTGCGTGAGCATGGCTGCCGTACTGAAGTGCTCAGTGGTCAACAAGCTGCCTGCGAAATGGCCGCGCTAAATGGTGTCGATCAGGTGATGGCGGCGATTGTAGGCGCAGCCGGACTGGTGCCTACACTGGCCGCCATTCGCGCCGGTAAAACTGTTTTGCTGGCAAATAAAGAGGCGTTGGTTACCTGCGGGCGTCTGTTTATGGAAGCGGTGAAAGAGAGCGACGCGCGGCTTTTGCCGGTCGATAGCGAGCATAACGCGATTTTTCAGAGTTTACCGGAAACAATTCAGCAGAACCTGGGGTACGCTGATCTTGAGCTGAATGGGGTTTCGTCTATTCTGCTTACCGGGTCTGGTGGCCCGTTCCGGGAGACGCCGCTGTCTGATTTGGCAGCAATGACGCCGGATCAGGCATGTCGTCATCCGAACTGGTCAATGGGACGTAAAATCTCCGTTGATTCCGCCACCATGATGAATAAAGGTCTGGAATACATTGAAGCACGCTGGTTGTTTAATGCCGCTGCCCGCCAGATGGAAGTGCTGATTCACCCGCAATCGGTGATCCACTCCATGGTTCGCTATCAGGATGGCAGTGTTTTGGCGCAGTTGGGTGAGCCGGATATGCGTACACCCATTGCACATACGATGGCGTGGCCTGAGCGTGTGCCGTCTGGCGTCAATGCCCTCGATTTTTGCAAACTGAGTTCATTAAGTTTCGCAGAGCCTGATTTCGATCGCTATCCTTGTCTGAAGCTGGCTATTGATGCCTCCGATGAAGGGCAGGCAGCGACAACGGCGCTGAACGCAGCAAACGAGGTGACTGTCTCGGCATTCCTGGCATCTGCAATCCGTTTCACTGATATCGCTGCCCTTAATCTGTCTGTGCTTGAGCAGATGGATTTGCGAGAGCCGCAGAGTATAGATGATGTACTTGCTGTCGATGCGCAAGCTCGTGAGGTTGCGCAAAAACAAGTGATGCGCCTCGCAAGCTAGTGATATTACAGTCATGAGCAACGGTGCTATTTGTTAGCGTTAGGCTTCGGTGATATAGTCTGCGCCACAAAATTGCCAGTTTGTGATATGGCGGATTGAGTAAGCCGTGGTTTACGCGGCTTTTTTGCGTAAGGGCTTTGTATTCCTGAGTACCGCTAAATCCTTTTCAGGGACTAAAACGCGTTATGTTGTCAGCTAACCAACCGATAAGCGAAAATTTGCCAACACATGGCTGCCGCCATGTTGCGATAATCATGGATGGCAATGGTCGCTGGGCAAAAAGACAGGGGAAACTCCGTGCCTTTGGTCACAGGGCTGGAGCAAAGTCTGTTCGCCGCGCGGTCTCATTTGCCGCCAACAATGGTATCGATGCACTGACGCTTTATGCTTTTAGTAGTGAAAACTGGAATCGCCCGGCGCAGGAAGTGAGTGCGCTGATGGAGCTGTTTGTGTGGGCGCTGGATAGTGAAGTAAAAAGCCTGCACCGCCACAATGTACGCTTGCGCATCATTGGTGATACTAGCCGTTTTAACATGCGTTTGCAGGAGCGTATCCGCAAAGCAGAAGAGTTGACCGCCCAGAATACCGGGCTGACGCTGAATATCGCAGCGAACTATGGTGGTCGCTGGGATATCGTTCAGGGAGTCCGGCAATTAGCCGTGCAAGTGCAGGAAGGGCTGTTACGCCCGGATCAAATTGATGAAGGAACGCTTAATAAGCAAGTCTGCATGCACGAGCTGGCTCCCGTTGATTTAGTGATTAGGACTGGTGGAGAACATCGCATAAGTAACTTTTTACTTTGGCAAATTGCCTATGCCGAACTTTACTTTACTGATGTTCTTTGGCCCGATTTTGATGAACAAGACTTTGAAGGTGCGCTGCATGCCTTTGCCAATCGAGAGCGTCGTTTCGGCGGCACCGAGCCTGGTGGCGAAAACGCCTGATGGGGGTAGCTTTTGCTGAAGTATCGCCTGATTTCTGCTTTTGTATTAATTCCCATAGTTATCGCAGCTCTTTTTTGGTTGCCGCTGGTGGGTTTTGCGATCGTTACGCTCGCTGTTTGTATGCTTGCTGCGTGGGAGTGGGGGCAACTGAGCGGTTTTTCGTCCCGTTCTCAGCGGGTTTGGCTGGCGGTATTGTGCGGGCTGCTGTTGGCGCTCATGCTGTTGCTGCTGCCGCAATATCACAATGATATCCATCAACCGCTGGTGGAACTCTCGCTTTGGGCCTCAGTGGCCTGGTGGGTGGGCGCTCTGTTGTTAGTGCTGAGCTACCCGGCGTCTGCTGCGCTGTGGCGCAACTCCAGAGTTTTACGTCTTGTGTTTGGTATATTAACGATTGTGCCTTTTTTTTGGGGCATGCTGGCACTACGCGCCTGGCACTACAACGATAACCACTATGATGGCGCGCTGTGGTTGCTGTATGTCATGATCCTCGTCTGGGGAGCTGATTCCGGTGCATACATGTTTGGTAAATTATTTGGCAAGCATAAGCTGGCACCAAAAGTCTCTCCGGGAAAAACCTGGCAAGGTTTTCTCGGCGGTCTGCTGACTGCGGGGGTGATCTCCTGGGGCTATGGCGCCTGGGCGAATCTCGAGATAGCGCCATCTACTCTGTTGATTTGCTCTGTGGTGGCCGCACTGGCCTCCGTACTGGGCGATTTGACCGAAAGCATGTTCAAGCGTGAAGCCGGTATTAAAGATAGTGGTCATCTTATTCCGGGTCATGGCGGTATACTGGATCGCATTGACAGCCTGACAGCGGCAGTACCCGTATTTGCCTGCCTGTTATTGCTGGTTTTCAGGACGATTTGACGGAAGGTTTTATGCTGAGCATTCTCTGGAATCTGGCGGCATTCATAGTTGCGCTGGGTGTGTTGATCACCGTGCATGAATTTGGCCATTTCTGGGTTGCTCGTCGCTGTGGCGTACGGGTAGAGCGTTTTTCCATCGGCTTTGGCAAAGCGCTCTGTCGTCGTACAGACAAACACGGCACCGAATTTGTAATTGCCCTGATTCCACTGGGCGGTTACGTCAAAATGCTGGATGAGCGCGTTGAACCGGTTGCCCCGGAAATGCGCCACTACGCCTTCAATAATAAAACGGTTGGCCAGCGCGCTGCCGTTATTGCCGCGGGTCCAATCGCTAACTTTATCTTTGCCATCTTCGCCTACTGGCTGGTGTTTATCATCGGTGTCCCCGGTGTTCGCCCGGTTGTTGGTGAAATAACACCCAATTCCATCGCCGCAAACGCGCAAATTGCACCCGGAATGGAACTTAAATCGATTGATGGCATCGAAACGCCTGATTGGGATGCTGTGCGCTTACAGTTGGTATCAAAAATCGGCGATAGCCAGATGACCATCAGCGTAGCGCCGTTCGGCAGCAACAATCGTCAGGAAAAGGTCGTCGATTTACGTCATTGGGCTTTCCAACCTGATAAAGACGATCCGGTCGCCGCGCTGGGTATTCGGCCGCGCGCTGCGCAGCTTGAGCCTATCCTCGCGGAGGTGCAGGTGGGATCAGCGGCCAGTAACGCAGGTTTGCAAGCTGGCGACAGGATCGTTAAAGTCGATGGTCAGCAGTTAACTCAGTGGATGACGTTCGTTAATCTGGTGCGGGATAATCCGGGAACGCCGTTAGCGTTAGAAGTAGAAAGACAGGGGGCTCCCTTGTCTTTAACATTGATACCGGATACAAAACCCGGTAGCAAAGCAGAGGGTTTCGCGGGCGTTGTGCCTAAAGTTATTCCGCTGCCAGATGAATATAAGACAGTACGCCAGTACGGGCCATTTAGCGCCATCGTTGAAGCCACGGACAAAACGTGGCAATTGATGAGGCTGACGGTCAGTATGTTGGGGAAATTGATCACCGGTGATGTAAAACTGAACAACCTCAGTGGGCCAATCTCAATTGCTCAGGGGGCTGGGATGTCAGCGGAGTTCGGGTTGATTTACTACCTGATGTTCCTCGCATTGATAAGCGTGAACTTAGGCATTATTAACCTGTTCCCATTACCCGTTCTTGATGGCGGGCATCTGCTGTTTTTGGCGATTGAGAAGCTGAAGGGCGGACCGGTATCCGAGCGAGTTCAAGACTTTAGTTATCGCATTGGCTCTATTTTGCTGGTGCTGTTAATGGGGCTTGCACTTTTCAATGATTTCTCTCGGTTGTAAGAGAGTTTGTTAGGAAGAACGCATAATAACGATGGCGATGAAAAAGTTGCTCATAGCGTCGCTGCTGTTTAGCAGCGCCACCGTATACGGTGCTGAAGGGTTCGTAGTGAAGGACATTCATTTCGAAGGCCTACAGCGTGTCGCCGTTGGTGCGGCCCTCCTCAGTATGCCAGTACGCCCTGGCGATACGGTGAATGATGAAGATATCAGTAACACCATTCGCGCGTTGTTTGCCACCGGCAACTTCGAGGATGTTCGCGTCCTGCGTGATGGCGATACCCTGCTTGTCCAGGTGAAAGAACGCCCGACAATCGCCAGCATTACTTTCTCCGGCAACAAGTCGGTGAAAGATGACATGCTGAAACAGAACCTTGAAGCTTCTGGCGTGCGTGTGGGTGAATCACTGGACCGCACCACTCTGTCCGATATCGAAAAGGGACTGGAAGATTTCTACTACAGCGTGGGTAAATACAGCGCCAGCGTTAAAGCTGTCGTGACCCCGCTGCCGCGTAACCGCGTTGACCTGAAACTGGTATTCCAGGAAGGCGTTTCCGCGCAAATCCAACAGATTAATATCGTCGGTAACCATGCATTTACCACCGAACAGCTCATCTCCAGCTTCCAACTGCGCGATGAAGTGCCATGGTGGAACGTGATTGGCGATCGCAAATACCAGAAACAGAAACTGGCTGGCGACCTGGAAAGTTTGCGCAGCTACTATCTGGATCGCGGTTATGCCCGCTTTAACATTGATTCGACTCAGGTTAGCCTGACGCCGGATAAAAAAGGTATCTACATTACCGTCAACGTGACCGAGGGCGAGCAGTACAAACTCTCCGGCGTGCAGGTGAGCGGTAACCTTGCTGGTCATTCTGCAGAGATTGAAAGCCTGACGAAGATCGAGCCGGGCGAGCTGTATAACGGCACCAAAGTAACCAAAATGGAAGATGATATTAAAAAGCTTCTTGGTCGCTATGGTTACGCTTATCCGCGCGTTCAGTCTCAACCTGAAATCAACGATGCGGACAAAACCGTTAAGCTGCATATCAATGTGGATGCTGGCAACCGTTTTTACGTTCGCAAGATCCGCTTTGAAGGCAATGACACCTCAAAAGATGCTGTTCTGCGTCGCGAAATGCGCCAGATGGAAGGGGCGTGGTTGGGCAGCGATCTGGTCGATCAGGGTAAAGAGCGTCTGAACCGTCTGGGCTATTTCGAGACGGTTGATACCGAAACGCAGCGTGTTCCGGGCAGCCCGGATCAAGTTGATGTCGTCTATAAGGTGAAAGAGCGTAATACCGGTAGCTTCAACTTCGGTGTCGGCTACGGTACTGAGAGCGGCGTCAGCTTCCAGGTTGGCGTACAGCAGGATAACTGGTTAGGTACCGGCTACTCTGTGGGTATCAGCGGGACGAAAAACGACTACCAGACCTACTCTGAATTCTCCGTTACCAACCCGTACTTCACGGTTGACGGCGTTAGCCTCGGCGGTCGTATCTTCTATAACGACTTTAAAGCTGACAATGCTGACCTTTCCTCTTATACCAATAAGAGCTACGGTGTAGACGGTACCCTCGGGTTCCCGATCAACGAGTACAACACCTTGCGTGCGGGCTTAGGTTACGTTCATAACAGCCTGTCGCAAATGGAACCTCAGGTAGCAATGTGGCGTTATCTGGATTCCGTAGGTCAGAACGCCAGCACCACAAGTGATAGCAACGGTTACTCGGCGGACGATTTCACCTTCAACTATGGTTGGACCTATAACAACCTCGACCGCGGATACTTCCCGACGAAGGGCTCGCGCGTCAACCTGAACGGTAAAGTTACGGTTCCTGGCTCCGATAACGAGTTCTACAAAGTGACGGTGGATACCGCCTCCTACTTCCCAATTGACGACGATCACAAATGGGTGATTCTGGGTCGTACTCGTTGGGGCTATGGTGACGGTTTAGGTGGCAAAGAGATGCCATTCTATGAGAACTTCTACGCCGGCGGTTCCAGCACTGTTCGTGGCTTCCAGTCCAACAACATCGGTCCGAAAGCTGTTTATTACGGCGGTAGTGGGTTGGATAACTGTAATACAACGACTTCGAAATACTGTAAGTCTGATGATGCAGTAGGTGGTAATGCCATGGGTGTGGCCAGCGTTGAGTTCATCACGCCGACGCCGTTTATCAGCGACAAATATGCTAACTCTGTACGTACCTCATTCTTCTGGGATGCAGGTAGCGTATGGGATACAAATTGGCAAAATACAGCGGAAATGAAAGCGCTGGGTATTCCGGATTATAGCGATCCGAGTAATATCCGCATGTCTGCTGGTATCGCATTACAATGGATGTCCCCATTGGGGCCGTTGGTATTCTCCTACGCCCAGCCGTTTAAAAAGTACGATGGAGACAAAGCGGAACAGTTCCAGTTTAACATTGGTAAAACCTGGTAATTCCGCACAGCAACGGAATGCATTCGCAGTGTAGTGATGGCTGTGGCTTCAACCGGAAGCCCGGCCACGCAAAGAGCTGTACCTCCGGGTACAAACGGGATGGTAAGGAGTAAATTGTGAAAAAGTTGTTATTAGCTGCAGGTTTCGGTTTAGCAATGGCAGCGTCAGCGCAAGCTGCTGACAAGATTGCAATTGTTGATATGGGTAGCCTGTTGCAACAGGTTGCGCAGAGTTCCGGCGTTTCTCAGACGATGAAAAACGAATTCGGCGGTCGTGCAAGCGAACTGCAGAGCATGGAATCCGACCTGCAAGCCAAAGCTCAGCGTCTGCAACGTGATGGCTCTACCATGAAGGCGAGCGATCGCAGCAAGCTGGAAAAAGACATCGCGTCAGGTCGTCAGGCATTTGCCCAGAAAGCACAGGCTTTCGAGCAGGATCAGGCTCGTCGTTCTAACGAAGAACGTGGCAAGCTGGTGACTCGCATTCAGACTGCAGTGAAAAAAGTCGCTGCCGATCAGGGTGTTGATCTGGTTGTTCCTTCCAACGCCGTTATTTACAACAGCAACGATGTAAAAGACATCACTGCTGATGTACTGAAACAGGTTAAATAAGTAATGCCTTCAATTCGACTGGCTGATTTAGCTCAGCAGTTGGATGCAGAATTACACGGTGATGGCGATATCGTCATCACCGGCGTTGCGTCCATGCAATCTGCCGAAGCAGGTCACATCACTTTCATGGTCAACCCTAAGTACCGTGAACACCTGACAGGATGTCAGGCGTCTGCTGTCGTTATGACGCAAGACGATCTTCCTTTTGCCAAAAGCGCAGCGCTGGTCGTAAAAAATCCGTACCTGACCTACGCGCGTATGGCCCAAATTCTTGATACCACGCCGCAGCCGGCGAGTAGCATCGCGCCTGGCGCGGTGATTGACGCAACGGCCACTCTGGGTAGCAATGTTGCAATTGGCGCAAACGCGGTGATCGAATCCGGCGTTATTCTGGGCGATAACGTTATTATCGGCGCGGGTTGCTTTGTTGGGAAAAAGACGAAAATTGGTGCGGGTTCGCGTTTGTGGGCAAATGTGACCGTTTACCACGAGATTGAGATCGGCGAAAATTGCCTGGTGCAATCGGGGACGGTGATCGGTTCTGATGGCTTCGGTTACGCCAACGATCGCGGAAATTGGGTTAAAATCCCGCAGCTTGGCCGCGTTATCATTGGCAACAACGTTGAGATTGGCGCCTGTACTACAATCGATCGCGGCGCGCTTGACGATACCCGCATCGGCAACGGCGTGATCATTGATAACCAGTGCCAGATTGCACATAACGTTGTGATTGGCGACAATACGGCGGTTGCCGGTGGCGTAATCATGGCGGGCAGCCTGAAAATTGGCCGCTATTGCATGATCGGCGGCGCCAGCGTAATCAATGGGCATATGGAAATTTGCGACAAAGTTACCGTAACGGGGATGGGGATGGTCATGCGTCCTATCACTGAGCCAGGAGTCTACTCCTCAGGTATCCCACTACAGCCAAATAAAGTGTGGCGAAAAACCGCAGCCCTGGTGATGAATATTGATGATATGAGCAAGCGCCTGAAAGCCGTCGAGCGCAAGGTTAATCAACAAGACGAATAATTCACCTGCATAACGCTTGTACACAGAAGCCTCCCGACATCAGAGAAGCGACAAAACGCCTCTGCGACGAGAAGCCTAAAGTGTGTATACTTCCCGGCCTGTTGGCTTTCTGATGATTGCCGCGGGCCGTGTTATTATTGCCTTTTAGTATATTTAGACAGGAAGAGTATTTTGACTACTGACACTCATACTCTGCACATTGAAGAGATTCTGGAGCTTCTGCCGCACCGTTACCCGTTCTTACTGGTAGATCGTGTGCTGGATTTTGAAGAAGGTCGTTTTCTGCGCGCAGTAAAAAATGTTTCGGTAAACGAGCCGTTTTTCCAGGGGCATTTCCCTGGCAAACCGATTTTCCCGGGCGTGCTGATTCTGGAAGCAATGGCGCAGGCTACCGGTATTCTGGCGTTTAAAAGCGTTGGTAAACTGGAACCGGGTGAGCTGTACTACTTCGCCGGTATCGACGAAGCGCGTTTTAAGCGTCCCGTTGTGCCTGGCGATCAGATGATCATGGAAGTCACTTTCGAGAAAACCCGTCGCGGCCTGACACGCTTTAAAGGTGTTGCGCTGGTAGACGGTAAAGTTGTTTGTGAAGCTACTATGATGTGTGCACGTAGCCGGGAGGCCTGATACGTGATTGATAAAACCGCCTTTATTCATCCAACTGCTATTGTTGAAGACGGTGCCGTTATTGGTGCCAACGCTCACATTGGCCCGTTTTGTATTGTTGGCCCTCACGTTGAAATTGGTGAGGGTACGGTTCTGAAATCTCATGTTGTGGTGAATGGTCATACGACGATTGGCCGCGACAACGAGATCTATCAGTTCGCATCCATCGGCGAGGTTAACCAGGATCTAAAATATGCTGGTGAGCCGACTCGTGTGGAAATTGGCGATCGCAACCGCATCCGCGAAAGCGTCACCATCCACCGTGGCACAGTACAGGGCGGAGGGTTGACGAAGGTGGGCAGCGATAACCTGCTGATGATCAATGCGCATATTGCGCATGATTGTACCGTTGGCGATCGCTGCATTCTCGCAAATAACGCAACGCTGGCGGGGCATGTCTCCGTCGACGACTTTGCTATCATCGGCGGCATGACCGCAGTGCATCAGTTCTGCATTATCGGCGCGCACGTGATGGTTGGCGGCTGCTCCGGCGTGGCGCAGGATGTACCGCCTTACGTGATTGCTCAGGGCAACCATGCCACACCGTTTGGTGTGAACATTGAAGGCCTGAAACGTCGCGGTTTCAGCAGAGAAGCGTTAGTGGCTATCCGCAATGCGTACAAACTGCTGTACCGCAGCGGTAAAACGCTGGAAGAGGCGAAACCGGAGATTGCCGAGCTTGCTGCGAAGCATCCGGAAGTTGATGCGTTTATGCAATTCTTCGAACGCTCAACGCGCGGCCTGATTCGGTAATGATCGACAATCTTCCTCTTACGATAGCCCTCGTCGCCGGAGAAACCTCCGGCGATATTCTTGGTGCCGGTCTTATCCGCGCGCTGAGATCGCGTGTCCCCAATGCCCGCTTTGTCGGCGTTGCGGGGCCGCGTATGCAGGCTGAAGGGTGTGAAGCCTGGTATGAGATGGAAGAGCTTGCGGTGATGGGTATCGTTGAGGTACTTGGCCGTCTGCGCCGTCTGTTGCATATCCGCGCTGATTTGACCCGTCGCTTTAGCGAGCTGCAACCGGATGTCTTTGTCGGTATCGATGCGCCGGATTTCAACATCACTCTCGAAGGCAATCTGAAAAAGCAGGGTATCAAAACCATCCATTATGTCAGTCCGTCCGTCTGGGCGTGGCGACAAAAACGCGTTTTCAAAATTGGCAGAGCCACCGATCTGGTGCTCGCATTTCTGCCTTTCGAAAAAGCGTTTTATGACAAATTTAACGTGCCGTGCCGTTTTATCGGCCATACCATGGCGGATGCGATGCCGCTGGATCCGGATAAAAGCGCAGCGCGCGATCATCTGGGAATTGCCCATGATGTACACTGTCTGGCGTTACTGCCTGGCAGCCGTGGCGCTGAGGTGGAAATGCTTAGCGCCGATTTCCTGCGTACCGCGCAGTTGCTGCGTGAACGTTACCCCGATCTTGAAGTGGTTGTACCGCTGGTCAACGCCAAACGGCGCGAACAGTTTGAGCGGATTAAGGCGGAAGTCGCACCCGATCTGCCAGTGCATATGCTGGATGGTATGGCGCGCGAGGCAATGATCGCCGCCGATGCGGCCTTGCTGGCTTCCGGCACCGCCGCGCTGGAGTGCATGCTGGCGAAATGCCCGATGGTCGTGGGCTATCGCATGAAGCCATTCACATTCTGGCTGGCCAGGCGGCTGGTGAAAACGCCTTATGTTTCGCTGCCAAACTTGCTGGCCGGACGTGAACTGGTGAAAGAGTTGCTACAGGATGAGTGCCAGCCGCAGGCGCTGGCCGATGCGCTTGTACCGCTGCTGGCTAACGGTAAAACCAGCCACGAAATGCACGACATTTTCCGCGAACTGCACCAGCAGATTCGCTGTAATGCCGATGAGCAGGCGGCTGACGCAGTACTGGAGTTAGCACAATGATGGAATTTATTTATCCGCACGCGCATTTGGTTGCCGGTGTGGATGAGGTTGGGCGCGGGCCTTTAGTGGGGGCGGTCGTGACGGCGGCGGTGATCCTCGATCCGAAGCGTCCAATCATTGGCCTGAACGATTCGAAAAAACTCTCCGAAAAACGCCGTCTGGCGCTGAGTGAAGAGATCAAAGAGAAAGCGCTGTCCTGGAGTCTGGGACGCGCCGAGCCACACGAAATCGACGAACTGAATATTCTGCACGCCACTATGCTGGCGATGCAGCGTGCAATTGCCGGGCTCTCTATCGTCCCGGAATTTGTACTGATTGATGGCAACCGTTGCCCAACTTTACCAATGCCTTCGCTGGCAGTAGTGAAAGGCGATAGCCGGGTGGCGGAAATCAGTGCGGCATCGATTATCGCAAAAGTTACGCGAGATGCCGAAATGGCTGAGCTTGATCTTCTTTTTCCGCAATATGGTTTTGCGCAACATAAAGGCTACCCAACGGCTTTCCATCTGGCGAAGCTGGCGGAACATGGCGCAACTGCGCATCATCGGCGCAGCTTTGCGCCGGTTAAACGCGCGCTGGACCTTGTGTCCTGACTCTTGTGAACGTGAAATAACCAGGCTGGGATCTGAAAATGGCTGAACCACGTTTCGTACACCTGCGGGTGCATAGCGACTACTCCATGATTGACGGGCTGGCGAAAACCGGGCCGCTGGTGAAAAAGGCGGCCGCGCTCGGCATGCCTGCGCTGGCGATTACCGATTTTACGAACCTCTGTGGTCTGGTGAAGTTCTACGGAACGGCGCACGGAGCCGGGATGAAGCCGATCGTCGGCGCCGATCTGCACGTACAGAGCGATCTGTTAGGCGATGAACTGGCGCAGCTCACCGTCCTTGCGGCCAACAATACCGGTTACCAGAACCTGACATTGCTGATTTCGCGTGCCTACCAGCGTGGCTATGGCGCACTGGGGCCGTGGATCGATCGCGACTGGTTGCAGGAGCTCGGCGAAGGGTTGATCCTGCTCTCCGGCGCGCGCATGGGCGACGTGGGTAAAAGTCTGTTGCGTGGCAACAGCGTGCTGGTTGAACAGTGTCTCGATTTCTACAAAGAGCATTTTCCCGATCGCTACTACCTTGAGTTGATCCGCACTGGGCGTGCTGATGAAGAGCCTTACCTGCACGCGGCAGTACAACTGGCGGAAGAGCACGGTTTGCCGGTCGTGGCGACCAACGATGTGCGCTTTATTGATGAAGGCGACTTCGACGCGCATGAGATCCGTGTCGCCATCCACGACGGTTTCACCCTGGACGATCCCAAACGTCCGCGCAACTACTCCGCACAGCAATATATGCGCAGCGAAGAGGAGATGTGTGAACTCTTCTCCGATATCCCGGAAGCGCTGGAAAACACCGTCGAAATCGCCAAACGCTGCAATGTAACCGTACGCCTTGGTGAATACTTCCTGCCGCAGTTCCCGACCGGTGATATGACCACTGAAGACTTCCTCGTAGAGAAATCGAAAGTGGGTCTCGAAGAACGCCTGGCGTTCCTCTTCCCGGATGAGCAAGTGCGCGCAGAGAAGCGTCCGCCGTACGACGAGCGTCTTGATATCGAGCTGCAAGTTATCAACCAAATGGGGTTCCCCGGTTACTTCCTGATCGTGATGGAATTTATCCAGTGGTCAAAAGATAACGGCGTGCCGGTAGGGCCGGGGCGTGGTTCGGGCGCTGGATCGCTGGTGGCTTATGCGCTGAAAATTACTGACCTCGATCCGCTGGAATTTGACCTGCTGTTCGAACGTTTCCTTAACCCGGAACGTGTATCGATGCCCGACTTCGACGTTGACTTCTGTATGGAGAAGCGCGACCAGGTGATCGAGCACGTGGCGGACATGTACGGGCGCGATGCGGTATCGCAGATCATCACCTTCGGAACCATGGCGGCGAAAGCGGTTATCCGCGACGTGGGCCGCGTACTGGGTCACCCGTACGGCTTTGTTGACCGCATCTCTAAACTGGTGCCGCCGGATCCGGGCATGACGCTGGCGAAGGCGTTTGAAGCCGAGCCGCAACTGCCGGAAATCTACGAAGCGGACGAAGAAGTTAAAGCACTGATCGACATGGCGCGCAAGCTGGAAGGTGTGACGCGAAACGCGGGTAAACACGCTGGCGGTGTGGTCATCGCACCCACCAAAATTACCGATTTTGCCCCACTGTACTGTGATGAAGCCGGCCAGCACCCGGTTACCCAGTTTGATAAAAACGACGTTGAATATGCCGGGCTGGTGAAGTTTGACTTCCTTGGTTTGCGCACGCTGACCATCATCAACTGGGCGCTGGAGATGATCAACGCCCGGCGCGAGAAGCACGGCGAGCCGCCGCTGGATATCGCCGCTATTCCGCTGGATGACAAGAAAAGTTTCGACATGCTGCAACGCTCGGAGACCACTGCGGTGTTCCAGCTTGAATCCCGCGGCATGAAAGATTTGATTAAGCGCCTGCAACCCGACTGCTTCGAAGATATGATCGCGCTGGTGGCTCTGTTCCGTCCGGGGCCGTTGCAGTCAGGCATGGTTGATAACTTCATCGACCGTAAACACGGGCGCGAAGAGATCTCCTATCCCGATGTGCAGTGGCAGCATGAAAGCCTGAAACCGGTACTGGAGCCGACCTACGGCATCATCCTCTACCAGGAACAGGTGATGCAGATTGCTCAGGTGCTTTCGGGTTATACCCTTGGCGGTGCGGACATGCTGCGTCGTGCGATGGGTAAGAAAAAGCCGGAAGAGATGGCCAAGCAGCGCGGAACCTTCGAAGAGGGCGCGAAGAAAAATGGCGTCGACGGCGAACTGGCGATGAAAATCTTCGACCTGGTAGAAAAATTCGCCGGGTACGGATTTAACAAATCGCACTCTGCCGCTTATGCTTTGGTCTCCTACCAGACGCTGTGGTTGAAAGCGCACTATCCGGCCGAGTTTATGGCGGCGGTGATGACTGCCGATATGGACAACACCGAAAAAGTCGTCGGTCTGGTGGATGAGTGCTGGCGCATGGGGTTGAAAATTCTGCCGCCGGATATTAACTCCGGGTTGTACCATTTCCACGTCAACGATGACGGTGAAATTGTTTACGGTATCGGGGCGATTAAAGGCGTCGGTGAAGGTCCGATTGAGGCGATCATCGAAGCGCGTAATAACGGCGGTTACTTCCGTGAACTGTTTGATCTGTGCGCGCGCACCGACATTAAAAAGCTCAATCGCCGGGTGCTGGAAAAACTGATTATGTCCGGGGCGTTTGACCGCCTTGGGCCGCATCGTGCGGCGCTGATGAACTCGCTGGGCGATGCGCTTAAAGCCGCCGATCAGCATTCGAAAGCCGAGGCGATTGGCCAGGCCGACATGTTCGGCGTGCTGGCCGAAGAGCCAGAGCAGATAGAACAGTCTTACGCCAGTTGCCAGCCGTGGCCGGAACAGGTGGTGCTGGAAGGTGAGCGTGAAACGTTAGGTCTCTACCTTACGGGTCACCCGATTAACCAGTATTTGAAAGAAATTGAGCGCTATGTCGGAGGCTACCGGCTGAAAGACATGCATCCGACCGAACGTGGGAAAGTTACCACGGCGGCGGGGCTCGTCATTGCCGCGCGGGTTATGGTCACCAAGCGCGGCAATCGTATCGGCATCTGTACGTTAGATGACCGTTCCGGGCGTCTGGAAGTGATGTTATTCACTGATGCCCTGGATAAATACCAGCAACTGCTGGAAAAAGACCGCATACTTATTGTCAGCGGACAGGTCAGCTTTGATGACTTTAGCGGGGGACTTAAAATGACCGCCCGTGAAGTTATGGACATTGACGAAGCCCGGGAAAAATACGCCCGTGGGCTTGCTATCTCGCTGACGGACAGGCAAATTGATGACCAGCTTTTAAACCGACTCCGTCAGTCTCTGGAACCCCACCGTTCGGGAACCATTCCAGTACATCTCTACTATCAGAGGGCGGATGCGCGTGCGCGGTTACGTTTCGGCGCAACGTGGCGCGTCTCTCCGAGCGATCGTTTACTCAACGATCTGCGTGGCCTCATAGGTTCGGAGCAGGTGGAACTGGAGTTTGACTAATACAGGAATACTATGAGTCTGAATTTCCTTGATTTCGAACAGCCGATTGCTGAGCTGGAAGCGAAAATCGATTCCCTGACTGCCGTTGGCCGTCAGGATGAAAAACTGGATATAAATATCGACGAAGAAGTGCATCGTCTGCGCGAAAAAAGCGTAGAGTTGACGCGCAAAATTTTCGCCGATCTTGGCGCATGGCAGGTTGCCCAACTGGCACGACATCCGCTGCGTCCTTACACCCTGGATTATGTCCGCATGGCGTTCGATGAATTCGACGAACTGGCTGGCGATCGCGCTTATGCCGACGATAAAGCCATTGTTGGCGGTATCGCGCGTCTCGACGGTCGGCCGGTAATGATCATCGGCCACCAGAAAGGCCGCGAAACCAAAGAGAAAATCCGCCGTAACTTTGGTATGCCGGCACCGGAAGGTTATCGCAAAGCGCTGCGCCTGATGGAAATGGCAGAACGTTTTAACATGCCGATTATCACCTTTATCGACACCCCTGGCGCCTATCCGGGCGTGGGTGCCGAAGAGCGTGGTCAGTCTGAAGCGATCGCCCGCAACCTGCGTGAAATGTCCCGCCTGAGCGTACCGGTGATCTGTACCGTGATCGGCGAAGGCGGCTCCGGCGGCGCGCTGGCGATTGGCGTTGGCGATAAAGTGAATATGCTGCAATACAGCACCTATTCTGTTATCTCGCCGGAAGGCTGTGCTTCTATTCTGTGGAAAAGCGCCGACAAAGCGCCGCTGGCCGCAGAAGCGATGGGCATCATCGCGCCGCGTCTGAAAGAACTGAAACTGATCGACTCGATCGTTCCGGAACCGCTGGGCGGCGCGCATCGCAACCCGGAAGTGATGGCCGCTTCGCTGAAAGCGCAACTGCTGGCCGATCTCGCCGATCTGGATGTGCTGAGCAAAGACGATCTGCGTAACCGCCGTTACCAGCGTCTGATGAGCTACGGCTACGCCTGAGTTTCATTGCATTGATGAAAAGCCGCACCGCTGTGCGGCTTTTTTTATCCCTGCATAAACACCACCTCCTGAGGAGGTGGTCAGCAATAAGTTGGCTCTGCCAGTAATGCTACTCATGGGAAAATCCGAATCTGTTATCCCCATAACTGATAAGGATTTAACCATGAGTAGATTCCAGAAAGCATCTCATGTGCTCTGGTGTTGTCAATATCATATCGTATGGACACCCAAGTACCGATTTCGCATCCTGAGGAACAATGTAGGTAAAGAGGTCTATAAGCAAATAAGGATCTCAAGTGAACAGCTCGGGATAGAAATAGTGGAGCTAAATGTCCAGATAGACCATGTCCATTTACTGGTAAAAGTGCCACCACGGCTTTCGATTTCCCATGTAATAGGCCACTTAAAGGGTAAAACAGCACTTCGATTGTTCAGTAAATTTCCCTACCTGCGAAAGAACAAGCTATGGGGAAATCATTTTTGGGCAAGAGGTTACTGCGTCGATACCGTAGGTATAAACGAAGAAATGATAAGAAAGTACGTGAAGTATCAAGAAAAACATGAAGTTGAAGAGAGCCAGCTCCCACTAAAAGAAGTGTGAAGGGAAGGCTCTCTGAGTCTGGACTTAGTGCGCCCCTATGGGGCGAAATCAATGCCACCTGCTATGCAGGTGGTTTTTTACCCCTGCCTAAACACCACCTCCTGAGGAGGTGGTCAGCAACAGGTTGGCTCTGCCAGTAATGCTACTCATGGGAAAATCCGAATCTGTTATCCCCATAACTGATAAGGATTTAACCATGAGTAGATTCCAGAAAGCATCTCATGTGCTCTGGTGTTGTCAATATCATATTGTTTGGACACCCAAGTACCGATTTCGCATCCTGAGGAACAATGTAGGTAAAGAGGTCTATAAGCAAATAAGGATCTCAAGTGAACAGCTTGGGATAGAAGTTGTGGAGCTGAATGTCCAGCTAGATCATGTTCATTTACTGGTAAAGGTGCCGCCACGGCTTTCGATTTCCCATGTAATAGGTCATTTAAAGGGTAAAACGGCACTTCGATTGTTCAGTAAATTTCCCTACCTGCGAAAGAACAAGCTATGGGGAAATCATTTTTGGGCACGAGGTTACTGCGTGGATACCGTAGGTATAAACGAAGAAATGATCAGAAAGTATGTGAAGTATCAAGAAAAACATGAAGTTGAAGAGAGCCAGCTTCCACTAAAAGAGGTGTGAAGGGAAGGCTCTCAGAGTCTGGACTTAGTACGCCCCTATGGGGCGTTATCAATGCCACCTGCTATGCAGGTGGTTTTTTACACCTGCGCTCTATGCCGAAGATCCTGATTTTTACCGCAATATGCGGATTCAGGATCTAACGCAGGGGATCCATAAGCTTATTCGCCAGTACGATCTACTGCGTTTGATGTTGCAGGCTTTCGATGTGCTACCGGATATGACGCTGACGCCAGCCGCCCGGTGCTTGATTTCTGTTGATGCTATGCGCGATAGGTCGCCACTATCCGGGCTTTGAAACCGATATTCACGGCGCGAAACGGGACGAAGAGGGCACTTACCGGGTACGAGTCTTAAAAGCCCGCTAATCTCTTGCGGCCTGCAGTGGGCGGGGGTAACGTTCAGGCATTGAGAAAAGGAGAAACTATGCTGGGTTTAAAACAGGTACATCACATTGCGATCATCGCCACGGATTATGCTGCAAGCAAAGCGTTCTACTGCGATATCCTTGGTTTTACGCTACAGAATGAAGTTTATCGCGAGGCGCGCGATTCGTGGAAAGGCGATCTGGCGCTGAACGGGCAGTATGTGATTGAGCTGTTCTCCTTTCCGTTTCCGCCTGCACGTCCCAGCCGCCCGGAAGCGTGCGGCCTGCGCCATCTGGCGTTCAGCGTTGATGACATCGACCAGGCAGTGGCGCATCTGGAATCACATGGCGTGAAGTGTGAAGCGATACGCGTCGATCCCTGCACCGATAAACGTTTCACCTTCTTTAACGATCCCGATGGCTTGCCGCTGGAGCTTTACCAGCAGTAATACTTGCCACACAACGCGATGCCCGGTAACGTGCCGGGCATCGCTTCCGTTTTGAAAATCACTATGACCACGCCACTTTTCGCGCCATTACCCACTGCATCACGCCAGTTTCTGGTGGCCTTCAGCGGCGGGCTGGATTCGACCGTGCTACTGCACCAAATGATGCTCTGGCGCGAGCAACAGCCCGATATCCGGCTGCGGGCAATTCATATCCATCATGGGCTTAGTCCGCATGCGAATGCGTGGGTTGAGCATTGCCAGTCGCTTTGCGAGCTCTGGCAGATCCCGCTAACGGTGCAATACGTGACGCTGGTCGATAATGGCGAGGGCATTGAAGCGCAGGCGCGGAAAGCGCGCTATCAGGCATTTCGTCAGGCGTTGAAGCCCGGCGAAGTGCTGCTTACCGCGCAGCATCTGGATGATCAGTGCGAAACCGTACTGCTGGCGCTTAAGCGCGGCAGCGGACCTGCGGGGCTTGCCGCGATGCCGCAAAGTTTGCCCTTTGCCGGAACGCAGCTTATCCGTCCGCTGCTCAACTTTTCGCGTGACACCCTGCATCAATGGGCGCAGCTGCATGATTTGCGCTGGATTGAGGATGAAAGTAACGCTGACGTCCATTATGACCGCAACTTTTTGCGCCTGCAGGTGCTGCCGCTACTGACGGCGCGCTGGCCGCATTTCACCGATGCCGTCGCGCGTAGCGCTGCGCTTTGTGGGGAGCAGGAGCAATTGCTGGATGAGCTACTGGCTGACGAACTGGCGGCGGCGACCACGGAGGAAGGGGCGCTGAGCATTGCGGCCTTGCAGACGCTGAGCGAAGTTCGCCGCAACGCCCTGTTACGCCGTTGGCTGGCGCAGCAGGGCGCGGTGATGCCATCCCGCGCAATGCTTAACCGCTTGTGGTTTGAAGTGGCGCGGGCGCGTGACGATGCGGAGCCTTGCCTGCGGCTGGGTGAGTATGAAGCGCGTCGTTTTCAGGGCAACCTCTACTGGATTAAAACGCAGCCCAGCCAGCGTAATACGCAACTGAACTGGCCGATGCCTTTTGCGCCGCTGTTGTTACCGGCCGGGCTGGGAGAACTGTCGCTGATTGCCGGCGGGGAATTGCGGGCGCCGGCTGCGGAAGAGAGGCTTTCTGTGCGTTTCCAGGCGTCTGGTTTGTTACATATCGCCGGTCGTCATGGCGGACGTAAACTGAAAAAAATCTGGCAGGAGTTTGGCGTGGCGCCCTGGCGGCGCGACACTACGCCGCTGCTGTTTTATGGCGAAACGTTAATCGCAGCGGCGGGGGTGTTTGTTACGCAACAAGGGCTTAAAACGGCCGGACAGGAAGGCGTGAAGCTGGTGTGGAAAAAGTAGAGGGCAGCCTGCGCTGCCCGTTGAATATCAGGACTCGCTCACCACGACGGTGCCGATTTCAGGATGGCTGAAGCTGGCAATTTTATCGAGACGCACTTCGCGTGAAACGCCTGCGACATCTACTACCAGATACTCCACATTTTTACGTGAGACTAAATCGTTGGCTTTGGCGCTGAGCACCTCGCCGTCTTTCAATTCCAGCGCCAATAAAAGATGATGCTGGCAGGCGAGTTCAAGATTGTCATAGTCATCACAGTTGATGGGTTGATAGGCATCATTCATTGACATAATCGCTCACCAGTAAGTTCGCGGCCGCATATGCCGCCTTTTCCCTGACCGACTCTGAAAGGGTGTCATCCGACGCCATTTCATTCAGCACTTTCAACACGCACCCCAGCGCATCCGGGATATACCCCAAATCTCCGCTGGCGATTTCCGCATACCGTTTGCGTACTAACTCACAATAATTGTTCACATCTCCTCCTGTCAGCTACCTGACTTTACTGTGAGATAACACTAAGCCTACGAAGATTAATACTGTTTAGCAAGGCGACTATACCATAGCTTATCCGCCATTATCAGCGTGATGGCGAATGATGCGTACAAGAGATAACAGCGCTTTGACCCTGAATTCGCTACAATAGCGGCCATTTTATGCAGGAGTGGTGTTATGGCCTTAAAAGCGACTATTTATAAAGCGACGGTGAATGTTGCCGATCTGGATCGTAATCAGTTTTTAGATGCGACGCTGACGCTGGCCCGCCATCCTTCTGAAACCCAGGAGCGCTTGATGTTGCGCCTGCTGGCGTGGATCAAATACGCCGATGAGCGGCTGCAATTCACCCGCGGCCTGAGCGCTGAAGATGAGCCGGAAGCCTGGCTGCGTAATGATTATCTGGGAATTGATTTGTGGATCGAACTGGGGCTGCCGGACGAAAAACGGTTGAAGAAAGCCTGTACACAGGCGAAAGACGTGGTGTTATTTGTCTACAATTCCCGGGCGGCGCAGATCTGGTGGCAGCAAAATCAAAGCCGTTGCGCGAGCTTCGGCAACTTAAGCATCTGGTATCTGGATGATGAGCAACTGGCGGCGCTCAGCGCATTTGCCAACGATCGCACCATGACACTACAGGCCACCTTGCAGGATGGCGCCATCTGGCTTTCCGATGATACGCAGAATCGGGAATTCCACCTTGAAGCCTGGCAGCAGCCATGATTACGATTTCCCGCACTGTCTCCATTGCTGAGGATGAGCTGGAGATCACCGCCGTGCGGGCGCAGGGTGCGGGTGGCCAGCATGTGAATAAAAGCTCGACCGCTATCCACCTGCGTTTTGATATTCGGGCGTCAAGCCTGCCTGAGTATTATAAGGCGCGTTTACTGGAAGCTTCGCACCATCTGATCAGTAGCGATGGCTGGGTTGTGATAAAAGCGCAGGAATATCGCAGCCAGGAGATGAACCGCGAAGCGGCGATCGCGCGTCTGGTGGCATTGATCAAAGAATTGACCGCAGTGCAAAAGAGCCGTCGGGCAACGCGCCCGACCCGCGCATCGAAAGAGCGCCGGTTAACGAGCAAGGCGCAAAAGTCGTCGGTAAAAGCGCTGCGTGGCAAAGTCCGTCGCCATGATGGGTGACGGGCAGTAACAGAATTGAGCATAAGGAATCGAGTGTGAAAAAAACGATTTTCTCTCTGCTGGCCGGGTGTACGTTGTTTGCCCTTTTCGGCTGTAATAATCGGGGTGATAACGAAATGGTGCAGCCGACGCAAGTCGAAGAGCTGAAACCGATGCAGCAGAGCTGGCGCGGCGTTTTACCTTGTGCCGATTGCGAAGGTATCGAAACGTCGCTGTTTCTGGAAAAGGATGGCAGTTGGGTAATGAACCAGCGCTACCAGGGCGGGAAAGGTCCGGCGGTATTTGGCTCTTACGGCAACTGGGCGCGTACGGCCGATAAACTGATCCTTACCGATACTGAGGGTGACAAAACGTATTTCCGTGCGAAGGGCGACGCGCTGGAGATGCTGGATCGGGAAGGTAATCCGATTCACTCGCAACTGAACTACACGCTGCAACCGGTGAAAGCGTCGCTTCCGGCAACGCCAATGGCAATGCGCGGTATGTACCGATATATGGCTGATGCTGCCGTGTTTACGGACTGTGCAACCGGGAAGCAGGTTTCAGTGGCAAGCAATGCTCAGCTTGAGCGTGATTATGCTGCTGCGCGCGGTACCGAAAGCAAACCGATTCTGCTGGTGGTGGAAGGGCATTTTGCCTTTGAACCGAACCCGGATACCGGTGCGCCACAGAAAGTGCTGGTCATCAATAAGAAAGGGCAGTTCAGCGCCAACAAAGACTGTGATGATTAAGCCTCCGGCACCATAAAAAACTGCACCTTACTCAGTTGGGTGTCCAACTTTTGGGGTGCAGTCCAGAGCGGGGCTTTTTGTCGGCTTAGCCTTTAATGGCTTTCACCAGGTAATCAAGGATGTCGCCGGTTTTGATGAGCTGCTTCTCGCCGTTACGACGATATTTGTATTCAATATCGTCGTTGTCGAGGTTGCGATCGCCGATCACCACCGTATGCGGGATACCGATCAGTTCCATATCAGCAAACATCACGCCTGGACGCTCTTTACGGTCATCCATCAGCACTTCAATGCCCTGCGCGCGCAGTTCGGCGTAGAGTTTTTCCGCCAGTTCCTGCACACGGTAGGATTTGTGCATGTTCATCGGCAGCAGCGCAACCTGGAACGGCGCGATAGCGTCCGGCCAGATGATCCCGCGCTCGTCATTGTTTTGCTCGATCGCCGCCGCCACCACGCGCGTTACACCGATACCGTAGCAGCCCATGGTCAGGATCTGGTTGCGGCCATCTTCACCCTGTACCGCCGCGTTCAGCGCCTGGGAGTACTTGGTGCCGAGCTGGAAAATATGACCCACTTCGATACCGCGTTTAATCAGCAGCGTACCTTTACCGTCCGGGCTTGGATCGCCAGCGACAACGTTACGGATATCCGCCACTTCCGGCGTCACGACATCGCGATCCCAGTTGATACCAAAGTAGTGTTTACCGTCGATGTTCGCACCTGCAGAGAAGTCGCTCATCGCGGCAACGGTACGGTCGATCACCACCGGAACTGGCATATTTACCGGGCCAAGGGAACCAGGACCGGCATTGACCACGGCGCGAATTTCCGCTTCGGTGGCAAAAGTTAACGGCGCAGCAACCTGCGGCAGTTTTTCCGCTTTCACTTCGTTCAGTTCGTGGTCGCCGCGTACCAGCAGCGCAACCAGCGGATAGCTGTTGCCTTCCACCGCTTTCACCAGCAGCGTTTTTACCGTTTTCTCAATCGGCAGGTTGAACTGTTCAACCAGCTCGGAGATGGTTTTCGCGTTTGGCGTGTCAACCAGCGTCATTTCCTGCGTGGCGGCAGCGCGCGGCTCTTTTGGCGCCAGCGCTTCAGCAAACTCAATGTTGGCGGCGAAATCGGAGGAGTCAGAGAAGATCACATCATCTTCACCGCTCTGCGCCAGCACCTGAAATTCATGAGATGCGCTACCGCCGATCGAGCCGGTATCGGCCTGTACAGCGCGGAAATCCAGCCCCATACGGCTGAAGATTTTGCTGTAGGCGGCGTACATTGCATCATAGGTTTCCTGCAAGGATTCCTGAGAGGTATGGAAAGAGTAAGCATCTTTCATCAGGAATTCGCGGGAACGCATAACGCCAAAGCGCGGGCGCACTTCATCGCGGAACTTGGTCTGGATCTGGAAGAAGTTCAGCGGCAGCTGTTTGTAGGAGTTCAGCTCGTTACGGATCAGATCGGTGATGACTTCTTCGTGAGTCGGGCCGAGGACGAACGGGCGATCGCCGCGATCAACAAAACGCAGCAGTTCCGGGCCATACTGCTCCCAGCGGCCGCTTTCCTGCCACAGATCGGCTGGCTGCACCACTGGCATGGACACCTCAATCGCACCGGCGTTATTCATCTCTTCACGCACGATGTTTTCGACTTTTTTCAGGACGCGCAGACCGGTCGGCAGCCAGGTGTATAACCCGGAGGCCAGTTTGCGGATCATCCCGGCGCGCAGCATCAGCTGGTGGCTGATGACTTCGGCGTCGGCAGGCGTCTCCTTAAGAGTGGAGAGCAAGTATTGGCTAGTACGCATGTTGTTACGGTTCCATTTGGACAATCGGAACAGGCCCGAAATCAGGCCTGACACAAAAAAAGTGGTTTAGTTTATCAGCCTGGCAGAGATGCCAAAAGAGAGGGGAATAAAATTAGCGCGCTTCCAGCGCAAAGACTTCGAATCCCGCCGCCGTTACGCGCCAGCGCACATTAAAATCCAGCAGCCAGACGGCGTAAGTCTTCCCTTGCTCTTCCTCTTTTCGGTAGGCCGGACGCGGATCCTGCGCCAGCACTTCCAGCAAAAAGGCTTTGAAGTGGGGATAACGCTTTTCCAGCCCGCTAAGCTGCGACTCCACGTCGGGTGTAAAGCTCACCGGGATATCGGCAACCGGTGCCTGCTGTGCGTAGCTGGCCTGTGCATCGGGCACGGCTTCGGCAAAGGGTAGATAAGGTTTGATATCCACCACCGGCGTGCCATCGACCAGATCCAGGCTGCCGAGCTGTAAAATCACCTGATCTTTATGGCAGCGGATCCCGTTTAATTCGACCAGCGACATGCCGATCGGATTGGGGCGAAACGTTGATCGCGTGGCGAACACGCCCATTCTTGCATTGCCCCCGAGCCGCGGTGGGCGCACGGTAGGACGCCATCCACCTTCCATCGTTTGATGAAAAACGAAAAGCACCCACAAATGGCTGAACCCTTCGAGGCCGCGCACCGCATCGGGTTGATTATAGGGAGGAAGCAAGTGAAGTTCGCCGCCGCCATGTTTCACCAGACCCGGCTGGCGCGGTACGGCAAACTTCTCTTTATACGGCGAACGGATGACACCTATTTGCCCGAAAGCAAAGGTACTCATTTTGCCGAAACGTCGAGTGCGGAACCCACGCAGATGGCCTGGCGGTAGCAGCCCGGAGTACCGCTGGTCACTTCACAGCTATGCAGCAGAACGGCATTGGCTTTGGCTTTTTTCGAGGCATTAATCTGCATGCGTTTGCGGGCGGTCGGGATGTTCGGCGGGGAGTCCTGGTTGCTTGCCTGACAGGATTCACCGGTTACTTCACCCAGATCGCGGAACGGTTTACCCACTAAATCTTGTGCATCAGTAATGATGCGCACCGGGGCAGGGCGTGTCACTTTCGGTTTTACCGGCTCTGATTTTGGCGTCACTGCGCTACTTTGTACCGGTTCGACAGGGGATCTGCTTAGCAGGGAGCAGCCGCTCAACATGAGTGCTAATAAACAGATCGGTAAAGCACGCATAATCTTTCCTCAAAGTGATTTTCTCAACGCCGCTTATTGAATCAGGGACGTGCACAAATGACAAGGCGGGCTTTCGCCCGCCTTGAATGATATTACAGACTGAGGAGATTACCAGCCTTTCACCGCGCCGCCATTGAAGACTTTGTTCGCCGCTTCGTTCACTTCATCAGACTGGAAAGCCTGGACGAATTTTTTCACGTTTTCCGCGTCTTTGTTATCTTCACGGGCAACGATCAGGTTCACGTACGGTGAGTCTTTATCTTCAACGAAGATACCGTCTTTTGCCGGAGTCAGGCCGATCTGGCTGGCGTAAGTGGTGTTGATTACCGCCAGTGCAATCTGCGCGTCATCCAGAGAGCGCGGCAACTGCGGCGCTTCCAACTCAACAATTTTCAGGTTTTTCGGGTTTTCGGTGATGTCCAGTACGGTCGGCATCAAGCCCACGCCGTCTTTCAGTTTGATCAGACCCTGTTTCTGCAACAGCAGCAGGGAACGGCCGAGGTTAGTCGGATCGTTTGGTACGGCGACCTGAGAACCATCCTGCAATTCAGACAGTGATTTGATTTTTTTGGAGTAGCCTGCAATCGGATAAACAAACGTGTTGCCGACCGGAACCAGTTTGAAGCCGCGATCTTTGATCTGCTGATCGAGGTACGGTTTGTGCTGGAAGGCGTTAGCATCGATATCGCCTTTGCTCAGCGCTTCGTTTGGCAGCACGTAGTCGTTAAAAGTCACCAGTTCAACGTCGAGGCCATATTTCTCTTTCGCCACTTTCTGTGCGACTTCGGCAACCTGCTGTTCAGCACCAACAATCACACCGACTTTGATGTGATTCGGATCCTTTTCATCCTGGCCGCATCCGACCAGCGCCAGAGAACCAAGCAGAGCACCTACCGCTGCAAAGGTCTTGAATTTAAAAGCCATGTTATTTCCCTTCTCTCAGAGTCGTTATGTTGTGTAACGTTATTTGTGCGTCACTGCCCGGACGATACGATCGCCCGCGAACTGAATTAAGTAAACCAGAACCACGAGTAATATCAGTACGGTATTCATCACTAATGGGTTATAGGTCACATAGCCGTACTGGATCCCCAACTGCCCCAGACCGCCAGCGCCGACGGCACCACCCATTGCGGAATAACCCACGAGAGTAATCAGCGTAATGGTCGCAGCATTAATAAGGCCCGGCAGCGCTTCCGGCAACAGCACTTTGCGGATGATCTGCATCGGCGTTGCGCCCATCGCACGGGAAGCTTCAATCAAACCTGCCGGTAGCTCCAGCAGGGTGTTTTCCACCATACGGGCGATAAACGGCGCGGCGCCAACCGTCAGCGGTACAATGACGGCGTACAGACCAATTGAGGTGCCGACAATCACGCGCGTAAAAGGAATCATCCAGACCAGCAAAATAATGAACGGAATGGAGCGGAAAATGTTTACCAGCGCAGAGATCACCCGATACAGGCTCGGGTTCGGCATAATCTGACCCGGACGCGTGACATACAGCAGCACGCCAAACGGCAGACCCACGACAAACCCCAGCAGACCGGAGGCAAAGGTCATAAACAGTGTTTCCCAGATGCTGCGGGCAAAGAGCCACATCATTGCCTCAGACATAACCGAGTACCTCTATTTTTACATGGTGTTCCTGCAACCAGGCGATGGCCGCCTGGGTATCCTGCTGAGTGCCGTGCATTTCCGTCAGCATAATGCCGAACTTCACGCCGCCCGCGTAATCCATCTGCGCGCTAATAATGTTGTTGTTCACGTTGAAACGACGCGCGGTTTCAGACAACAGCGGCGCATCCACCGACTGACCGGTAAACTCCATACGCAACATTGGTACGCTGTCAGCCTGCGGTTCCGCCTGCAAGCGCTGTGCGTAATCTTCCGGAATATCGAGATGCAGCGTGGACTGAATAAACTGCTGCGCCAGCGGCGTTTTCGGATGGGAGAAGACTTCACTCACCGTATCTTGCTCAATCAGTTCACCGTTGCTGATAACGGCCACGCAGTCGCAAATGCGCTTAACCACATCCATCTCGTGAGTGATCAGCAGAATGGTCAGACCGAGGCGACGGTTGATGTCTTTCAGCAATTCAAGAATGGATCGGGTTGTTGCCGGATCCAGCGCGCTGGTGGCTTCGTCGCACAGTAGCACTTTCGGGTTGCTGGCCAACGCACGGGCGATTGCCACACGCTGTTTTTGCCCGCCGGAGAGGTTGGCTGGATAACTGTCATGTTTATCGTCAAGACCGACCAGATCAAGCAGCTCTTTTACCCGGCGATTGATCTCGTCACGCGGAGTATTATCCAGCTCCAGCGGTAACGCGACGTTACCGAAAACGGTGCGCGATGCCAGCAGATTAAAGTGCTGGAAGATCATGCCAATTTGGCGGCGAGCTTTAGTTAATTCCGCTTCAGAGAGTTTAGTCAGTTCCTGACCATCGACCAGCACACTGCCTTGCGTCGGACGCTCAAGCAGGTTCACGCAGCGGATAAGCGTACTTTTCCCCGCACCTGATGCGCCAATAACGCCATAAATTTGACCAGCGGGAACATGCAGGCTGACGTTGTTCAGCGCCTGTATAGTACGGTTCCCCTGCTGGAACACTTTGGTGATATTCGAAAGTTTAATCATTAGATTATTTTTATCGTATAAGAGTTAGCCGTGGCATTTTGTTCTGCCGGTTACGGGCGTACCCGTAAACAGAGCGGATGGTAAGGCATCCAGACGTCTAAATCAACGTCGCTTGCAATAATGATGAGCACTTTCCTACGTTGCGAAACATGAGATACTAAGTCTCTATGCCTTTTTCAGGAGTAAACCCGTGGCAAAGTCAGTACCCGCTATTTTCCTCGATCGTGATGGCACGATTAATGTTGATCATGGCTACGTGCATGAGATCGATAACTTCGAATTTATTGATGGCGTCATTGATGCCATGCGCGAACTTAAAGAGATGGGCTACGCGCTGGTTCTGGTAACGAACCAGTCTGGTATTGCTCGCGGTAAATTTACCGAAGCGCAGTTTGAAACGCTGACCGAGTGGATGGACTGGTCGCTGGCCGATCGCGGTGTGGATCTGGATGGCATCTATTATTGTCCGCATCACCCGCAGGGAACCGTTGAAGAGTTTCGTCAGGTGTGCGATTGCCGTAAGCCGCATCCGGGGATGTTGATCTCTGCCCGCGATTCCCTGCACATCGATATGGCTGCTTCTTATATGGTAGGCGATAAAATAGAAGATATGCAGGCGGCACAGGCTGCTCAAGTGGGAACGAAAGTTTTAGTGCGCACGGGAAAACCGGTCACACCGGAAGCGGAAAAGAGCGCTGATTGGGTGATTAATAGCCTTGCGGAACTGCCTTTAGCTATTAAAAAGCACCAAAAATAACCGTTATGACGAAAAGATGAGCGGTTGAAATAAAAATGCATTTTTCCGCTTGTCATTCCTCCCCGGCTCCCTATAATGCGCCTCCATCGACACGGCGCTAGCGAAGAACATCCCGCAGCGACGTTAAGTCGGAAGAGAAAAAAATCCTGAAAATCGGGGTTGACTCTGAAAGAGGAAAGCGTAATATACGCCACCTCGCGACAGTGAGCTGAAAGCCGCGTCGCAACTGCTCTTTAACAATTTATCAGACAATCTGTGTGGGCACTCAGGTGACATGGATTCTTAACGTCCCCGGACGAAAAATGAATACCAAGTCTCACGAGTGAACACGTAATTCATTACGAAGTTTAATTCGATGAGCATCAAACTTTAAATTGAAGAGTTTGATCATGGCTCAGATTGAACGCTGGCGGCAGGCCTAACACATGCAAGTCGGACGGTAACACAGAGAGCTTGCTCTCGGGTGACGAGTGGCGGACGGGTGAGTAATGTCTGGGAAACTGCCTGATGGAGGGGGATAACTACTGGAAACGGT
>FOAY01000010.1:0-91270 GCA_900109485.1 Kosakonia sacchari
CGTACTTTCGTACAGGCTCTTATCTGAAATAATGGCGGTGAGGGGGGGATTCGAACCCCCGATACGTTGCCGTATACACACTTTCCAGGCGTGCTCCTTCAGCCACTCGGACACCTCACCACATTGTCTTCCCGATGTCATCGGGACGGCCGCTAATTTAGGGAAAAGCCATTGCGGCGTCAATCTTCTTTTTCAATAAATTAGCGTGTTTAGACAAACTTCAAACAACCTGCTTCTTAAACGTTCTGAAATCGCTTTTTTTCTCGTCACGGTACTTTCTACGCGGCGTACAGGAGAAATTTGTTATGCTGATCACCCGTTTAAAATAACCAATAGAACCGGAAATTATCCGGATACATCACAACGAGTTCTGGAGTTGGAATGGACATTATTTTTTATCACCCTTCCTTTAATAGCGATTACTGGATTAACGCACTGCGTAAGGCGATGCCGCAGATGAATGTTCGTGCATGGACGGCAGGCGATAATGCCCCGGCGGATTACGCCCTGGTGTGGCATCCCCCTGTCGAAATGCTTAAAGGGCGTAAACTGAAAGGGGTGTTTGCGCTTGGCGCCGGAGTGGATGCTATTCTCGGCCAGCTCAACGCCAACCCGGGGATGCTGGCTGATGATATTCCGCTATTCCGCCTGGAAGACACCGGGATGGGTTCGCAAATGCAAGAGTATGCAGTAAGCCAGGTGCTGCACTGGTTCCGGCGTTTTGATGATTATCAGGCGTTAAAACAGCAATCCAGGTGGCAGCAACTGGAAGAGTATGCGCACGGCGATTTCACTGTCGGTATTCTGGGCGCGGGCGTGCTGGGTTCAAAAGTCGCGGAAAGCCTGCTGCCGTGGGGATTTCCGGTTCGTTGCTGGAGTCGCAGCCGTAAGTCTCTGCCCGGTGTACAAAGCTTTGCTGGCCCTGAAGAACTGAGCGATTTTTTACAGGGCACGCGCGTGCTGATCAACTTGCTGCCGAATACGCCGGAAACGGTTGGTCTGATTAATCACTCTCTGCTTAACCAACTCGCCGAACACAGTTACGTGATGAACCTGGCGCGCGGCGTCCATGTTGTGGAAGCCGATCTGCTGGCGGCGCTGGAGAGTGGAAAGGTGAAGGGCGCGATGCTTGATGTGTTCAGCCGCGAGCCGCTCCCTGCCGATAATCCACTGTGGGCGCATCCGCGTGTGGCAATGACTCCGCACATTGCGGCGTTCACAAGACCGACTGAAGCCATTGAGTTTATTAGCCACACTATCAGCAAACTGGAGCGCGGAGAAACCGTCAGCGGGCGCGTTGACAGAGTTCGGGGTTATTAATGAAAGCCCGGCCCGGCCGGGTTTTGTCATTAAAATCGCCACCGATAACTGCTATCCTTGCAAAAAATAACGACAGGAGTGAGCCATGTACCCCGTTGACCTGCATATGCATACCGTCGCCAGCACCCATGCTTATAGCACGCTTCATGATTATATTGCCGAAGCAAAAAGCAAAGGCATCAAACTGTTTGCCATTACTGACCACGGCCCGGATATGGCGGATGCGCCGCATTACTGGCACTTCGTCAATATGCGCATCTGGCCGCGTCTGGTAAATGGCGTGGGGATTTTGCGCGGTATTGAGGCCAACATTAAAAATACCGATGGTGAGATTGACTGCACTGGCCCGATGCTGACAGCACTCGATCTGATCATTGCCGGTTTCCATGAGCCGGTCTTTCCGCCGCAGGATAAAGCCGCGCATACGCAGGCGATGATTGCCACGATGGCCAGCGGCAACGTGCATATTATCAGCCATCCTGGCAACCCGAAATTTGAGGTTGATATTCCTGCAATCGCCGAAGCTGCCGCGAAATATCAGGTCGCGCTGGAAATTAACAACTCTTCCTTTATGCACTCACGCAAAGGCAGTGAAGATAACTGCCGTGCAATTGCTGCCGCGGTGCGTGATGCCGGCGGCTGGGTCGCGCTGGGATCGGATTCTCACACCGCGTTTACGCTGGGTGATTTCTCTGAATGCCGCAAGGTACTCGATGATGTCGATTTCCCGGAAGATCGTATTCTGAATGTCTCACCGCGTCGCCTGCTGAGTTTCCTTGAGTCACGCGGCATGGCGCCGATTGCTGAATTTGCTGAACTTTAATACTGACTGGAATAACTGAATGAACGAATTTTCTATCCTCTGCCGCGTGCTTGGCTCGCTGTTTTATCGTCAGCCGCAGGATCCGCTGCTGGTGCCGCTGTACACCATGATCCGCGAGGGGAAACTGGCGGAAAGCTGGCCTCTGGAGCAGGATGAACTGCTGGAGCGCCTGCAAAAAAACTGCGATGCGCAGGCGCTGGCTGCCGATTACAACGCGCTGTTTGTCGGCGAAGAGTGCCGGGTATCGCCGTTTCGCAGCGCCTGGGTGGATGGCGCTACAGAAGCCGAAGTGCGTTCATTTTTGTCGAGCCGTGGTATGCCGTTAACCGATGCGCCAGCCGATCATATTGGTACCTTGCTGCTGGCAGCCTCCTGGCTGGAAGACCAGTCGTCTGAGGATGAAAGCGAAGCGCTGGAAACCCTGTTCGCAGAGTATCTTCTGCCGTGGTGCGGCACGTTCTTCGGTAAGGTGGAAGCCCACGCTACCACGCCGTTCTGGCGCACAATGGCGCCGCTTGCGCGCGATGCCATTGCAGCAATGTGGGATGAATTGCAGGAAGAATCCGCTGAATAATGTGATTTACATCACTAATTATATGTAACGTGTCATTCATCGTTTCAATTAGTGTGCTTGTGGTCACATAACCCCGGTGCGCATCTGCTATGATGCGCGCCATGAACATTCTCCTTTCTATTGCACTGACAACGGGTATCCTCTCTGGCCTTTGGGGCTGGGTGGCCGTTTCCTTCGGCTTGATTAGCTGGGCGGGTTTTCTCGGATGTACGGCCTATTTCGCCTGCCCGCAGGGCGGGTTGAAAGGGCTGTTGATTTCCGCCTGTACCGTCATGAGCGGCGTTGTCTGGGCGCAAGTGATTATTCACGGCGCGGCGCTGGCACCGCATTTGGCGATCGTCGGTTATATGATGACCGGCGTGGTGGCATTCCTGATGTGTTTGCAGGCCAAAAGTTTGCTGCTCTCCTTTGTGCCGGGCACTTTTATAGGGGCCTGCGCGACGTTTGCCGGGCAGAGCGAGTGGCGGATGATTGTGCCTTCGCTGGCCGTCGGGCTGCTATTCGGTTACGCCATGAAAAATAGCGGCCTGTGGATCGCTGCTCGCCGCGCGCAGCCTTTGCTCAACGAGCAAGAAGAAGTATAAATCGCATCAATAAAAAATCTTCTAAAAACAGCCCGGTAGCCAGCAACGGTGCGCTTTGTGCGCTAAACTATTAAAGAGATTAATTAAAAATGCCGATGAGTCAGGTAGGTGGAATATCTGACTCCCACCATCAAGGATGAACAACCTGTGAGGTGTTTATGCGGCTTTTTATGACATTCCTGTCTCTCATTATCCTTTTATCTACCACCTCTGTCGGCGCTGCGACGCCGGGCGGGATCATTCATTTCCAGGGCGAAATTGTTGAGGGGGGCTGCGATTATCGTACGCACTCACAGCAACTGGAGCTCTCTTGCCCGCAGGGGCAAAAGGTTGAAACGCAACAATTTTCGCTTCGTGATATTGCCGGGCAGTCTTTTGCATCGCTGGCGAAAGTCGAGATGCACTATCTCGATCCAGAGCATTCAAAGGCCGTTGTCGTTATTAGTTATCACTGATTGTGCCTGCATGTTGCCCCCGCTCCAGGATACACTTATCAGAACGGCGGTTGATTGACCGGAAAGGGGGCAAAAATGCAGCCACGTATGCAGGTACTTCAGGGAGATATCACTACTCTCGAGGTTGATGTCATTGTAAATGCCGCAAACTCGTCGCTACTTGGCGGTGGCGGCGTTGATGGCGCTATTCATCGCGCGGCAGGACCGGAATTGTTGAAGGCCTGTCAGCAGGTGCGTCAGCAGCAAGGGGAATGCCCTCCGGGGCATGCGGTGATCACTACGGCGGGAAATTTGCGCGCCAAAGCGGTGATCCACACGGTTGGCCCGGTGTGGCGCGGCGGCGGTGAACACGAAGCTCGTCTGCTCGAGGATGCGTACCGTAACAGTCTGTTGCTGGCTGAAGCGAACGGCTACACCACGATCGCTTTCCCGGCGATAAGCACTGGCGTGTATGGCTATCCGAAACCGGCGGCGGCAGAGATCGCGGTCAACACGGTTTCTGCGCATCTGATCCGGCGTCCTCAACTACAGCAGGTTTTGTTTGTCTGCTTTGATGGCGAAACGGCGCACCTTTACCAACGATTATTAACACAACAGGGCGAAGAACCAGCGAAGTAGGGGAAACGCAGGCTACTCACCAGGAGCAGCCTGCGAAATCAACGGGCGGTAGCGTGGGTTTTCACCTCTTTCTCCTGCGGTTTACCGGAGAAGAGAAAACGCAGCAGCGGAATGCGCAAATGAATTTCATACAGCAAAACCGCAATCCCAATAACGAATACCAGTCCGGTGACAAAACCTAACGCGTTGGACTGAATATGTGGGGTGATCCATGCGCCAAAGAGCAGCGTCAGCGGATGATGTACCAGATAAATAAACAGCGACGCATTGACAAAATAACTCACCCG
The DNA here is from genome assembly GCA_900109485.1 of Kosakonia sacchari. Classification (GTDB taxonomy): domain Bacteria; phylum Pseudomonadota; class Gammaproteobacteria; order Enterobacterales; family Enterobacteriaceae; genus Kosakonia; species Kosakonia sacchari_B. The sequence goes on from FOAY01000010.1 coordinate 4,662, forward strand.
CGCCGACTGAAAATTAAGCAACCGGTGCCCCAGCGAGAACACCACATTCACCATCCACAGCCCCAGCAGCATAGTAATTACCGCTTCGGTTTCATACAACCACGCATCGCCGCTGCCATAGCGCTGGTTAAGCAGATAAGCAACAAACGCCAGTGCTGAGCCGATCATGCACCACGGTGACGGCGTGGTAAAAAGTGATTTTAGGCGTGGATTTATGAACGTTAGCGCGCCAAGGATAAAGAATGGAATGTAAAACAGCGTCTGCATGACGGCGAAATTAAACAGCGCATCGCGCAATATATCGGGATACAACAGAAAAATAATGCGCCGAAATGCGGCCCAGGCAATGCCCAGCAGCAGGAACCAGAGGGAAAGCGTACCGAGTGAAATAGAACCAGGCAGGCGATCGGCACTGTTTTTTATTTTTTTAAACAACCACATGCCAACCGTTGTTAATATGACAAGTACTAACAGGAACCATAAATGAGATATCAGCTCCCACGACAGCGTATTGAATTTGTCATACGCCGATAAGGTGCGCCATTCCGCGGTATTGTTATTCACATATTGCAACATAATAAATTGTGGCAATGTGAGTAGCGGAATTGCGGTGAGCATCGGTATACCGACGCGTTCAACGCGCACCGTCCACCAGCGTTTTAGCGGATAACGCAGATATAGCATGTATGAAAAATAACCGGATATGACAAAAAACACCTGCATGCGAAACGCATGAATAGCGTCATTAAACAGGGTCAGCCACCAGGAAGGATACGTACTGTTAACGTGCCACATATGGCTGGAATAAATCAGCGAGATGTGGAACGGGATCCCAAGCAGCATTAACCACGCGCGGATGGAATCAAGGAAATATTCTCGTTGTGTGGGTACTCTGGCCATATAACTCCGGGCATTCTAAGACTTTTCGCCTTATCCATAAGACAAATAATGGTTACATTCGAAACTAACCCTACACTATGTCCGATAACCTGTCTCCAGGATAAGCCTGCAAAACGATAAAGGGTGAGTTTCTTTGCTTATTCAATGAGCCAGCAGGCAGAACAATCAGGGATTCAGTTGTCGGATTGGCTGAGTTTCCATTAAAATGGATCGGATCGATTTAAGCACACAAAGGGGGAAGTGCTTAGTTATTATGAAACCTAAATTACAAATGATGAAAATGCGTTGGGTAGGCGCTGCGGTTCTGTTGTCACTTTATACGTCATCAGGCTGGGCTTTTTCTATTGACGATGTCGCAAAACAGGCACAATCCCTGGCTGGCAAAGGCTATGAAGCACCCAAGAGCAATCTGCCCTCTGTGTTCCGTGACATGAAATACGCGGACTATCAGCAGATTCAGTTCAACCACGACAAAGCCTACTGGAACGCGACCAACACCCCGTTTAAGCTTGAGTTTTATCATCAGGGCATGTATTTCGATACGCCGGTGACCATCAACGAAGTGACCGCCACCGCCGTTCGCCAAATTAAATACAGCCCGGACTACTTTAATTTCGGTAACGTTCAGCACGATAAAGACACGGTAAAAGATCTTGGTTTTGCTGGTTTCAAAGTTCTTTACCCCATCAATAATAAAGATAAAAACGATGAAATCGTCAGCATGCTGGGCGCAAGCTACTTCCGCGTGATTGGCGCAGGTCAGGTTTATGGGATCTCCGCGCGCGGTCTGGCGATTGATACTGCGCTCCCCTCCGGCGAAGAGTTCCCGCGTTTTCGCGAATTCTGGATCGAGCGTCCTAAGCCTGCCGATAAACGCCTGACGATTTACGCATTGCTGGATTCACCGCGCGCCACAGGCGCCTATCGCTTCGTCATTATCCCTGGCCGCGATACCGTAGTGGATGTGCAGTCCAAAGTTTACCTGCGCGATAAAGTGGGCAAACTGGGTGTTGCGCCGCTGACCAGTATGTTCCTGTTCGGTCCGTCGCAGCCCTCTCCGGCGACCAACTACCGCCCGGAACTGCATGATTCTAACGGTCTGTCGATGCTTGCCGGCAACGGCGAGTGGATTTGGCGCCCGTTGAACAACCCGAAACACCTGGCTGTCAGCAGCTATGCGATGGAAAACCCGCAGGGCTTTGGTCTGTTGCAGCGTGGCCGTCAGTTCTCCCGTTTTGAAGATATTGATGACCGCTACGATCTGCGTCCGAGCGCATGGGTTACGCCGAAAGGCGAGTGGGGCAAAGGGAAGGTTGAGCTGGTTGAAATTCCGACCAATGACGAGACCAACGACAACATCGTGGCCTACTGGACGCCGGATCAACTGCCGGAACCAGGCAAGGAGATGAACTTTAAATACACCATCACCTTTAGTCGCGACGAAGATAAACTACATGCGCCAGACAACGCGTGGGTACTGCAAACCCGTCGCTCGACCGGTGATGTAAAACAGTCGAACCTGATTCGTCAGCCTGACGGAACGATTGCCTTTGTCGTCGATTTCACCGGCCAGGATATGAAAAAACTGCCGCAGGACACCCCAGTCACCGCGCAAGCCAGCATTGGCGATAACGGCGAAATCGTGGAAAACACCGTTCGCTATAATCCAGTGACGCAAGGTTGGCGTTTGATGTTGCGCGTGAAAGTTAAAGATCCGAAGAAAACGACGGATATGCGCGCGGCCCTGGTTAATGCCGACCAGACTCTGAGTGAAACCTGGAGCTATCAGCTACCTGCCAATGAATAAGACAACTGAGTATATCGACGCGCTGCCGCTCACGGATGCGGAGAAGGCAGTGCTGCCGACAGAGAGTATTCTTAGCGTGCATCAGGCGCTGGATGCTGAACACACGGACTGGAAACGTGAAGACGATACGCCGTTGGGTTCTCTGACGGCGCGCTTGCAGCATAGCTGGCCGGATTCACTGGGCAAAGAGCAGCTTATTAAGGATGACGAAGGGCGTGCGCAACTTCAGGCGATGCCGAAAGCGAAGCGTTCTTCCATGTTTCCCGATCCGTGGCGTACCAACCCTATCGGACGTTTCTGGGATCGCCTCCGTGGGCGGGAAGTGGCGCCGCGTTATCTTTCTCGTCTGACGAAAGAAGAGCAGGCGCACGAACAGAAATGGCGTACTGTCGGCTCAATCCGCCGTTATATTTTACTGCTGCTGACGCTGGCGCAGACGGTGGTGGCAACCTGGTATATGAAAACCATCCTGCCTTATCAGGGCTGGGCGCTGATCAACCCGACCGATATGGCGGGCCAGAATCTGTGGGTTTCCTTTATGCAGTTGCTGCCGTACGTGCTGCAAACCGGCATCCTGATCCTGTTCGCCGTCTTGTTCTGCTGGGTATCCGCCGGTTTCTGGACGGCGCTGATGGGCTTCCTGCAACTGCTTATCGGCCGCGACAAGTACAGCATTTCGCACTCAACGGTGGGTGATGAGCCGCTTAATCCGGAACATCGTACCGCGTTGATTATGCCTATCTGTAACGAAGACGTGGATCGTGTTTTTGCGGGGCTGCGTGCAACCTGGGAATCGGTTAAAGCCACCGGGCAGCAACAGCATTTCGACGTCTATATCCTCAGCGACAGCTATAACCCGGATATCTGCGTTGCTGAGCAGAAAGCGTGGATGGAGCTGATCGCGGAAGTGCAGGGCGAAGGGCAGATCTTCTATCGTCGTCGCCGTCGCCGTGTGAAACGTAAAAGCGGCAACATCGATGACTTTTGCCGTCGCTGGGGCAGCCAGTACAGCTACATGGTCGTGCTGGACGCAGACTCCGTGATGAGCGGTGAATGTCTGACCGGTCTGGTGCGTCTGATGGAAGCCAACCCGAATGCCGGGATCATTCAGTCATCGCCGAAAGCGTCCGGTATGGATACGCTGTACGCGCGCTGCCAGCAGTTTGCCACCCGCGTTTACGGGCCGCTGTTTACTGCGGGGCTGCACTTCTGGCAGTTGGGGGAATCCCACTACTGGGGGCATAACGCGATTATCCGCGTGAAACCGTTTATCGAGCACTGCGCGCTGGCGCCGCTGCCGGGTGAAGGCTCTTTTGCGGGTTCCATTTTGTCGCACGACTTTGTGGAAGCGGCGCTGATGCGTCGTGCGGGTTGGGGCGTGTGGATTGCATATGACCTGCCGGGTTCGTATGAAGAGCTGCCGCCGAACCTGCTCGATGAGCTGAAACGCGACCGTCGCTGGTGCCATGGCAACCTGATGAACTTCCGTCTGTTCCTGGTAAAAGGTATGCACCCGGTACACCGCGCGGTGTTCCTGACCGGCGTAATGTCCTACCTTTCAGCACCGTTGTGGTTTATGTTCCTTGCGCTCTCCACTGCTTTGCAGGTGGTGCATGCCCTGACGGAGCCGCAATACTTCCTGCAACCGCGCCAGTTGTTCCCGGTATGGCCGCAGTGGCGTCCGGAGCTGGCTATCGCGCTGTTTGCCTCGACGATGGTGCTGCTGTTCCTGCCGAAGCTGCTCAGTATTATTCTGGTATGGTGTAAAGGGCCGAAAGAGTATGGCGGTTTCTTCCGCGTAACGATCTCGTTGCTGCTGGAAGTGCTGTTCTCGGTTCTGCTGGCGCCCGTCCGCATGCTGTTCCACACTGTATTTGTTGTCAGCGCCTTCCTCGGCTGGGAAGTGGTGTGGAATTCGCCGCAGCGTGATGATGACTCCACGCCGTGGGGCGAAGCCTTTATGCGTCACGGCTCGCAGTTACTGCTGGGGCTGGTGTGGGCCGTGGGAATGGCGTGGCTGGATCTGCGTTTCCTGTTCTGGCTGGCGCCGATTGTGTTCTCGCTGATCCTGTCGCCATTTGTCTCAGTGATCTCCAGCCGCTCCACGGTAGGTCTGCGTACGAAACGCTGGAAGCTGTTCCTCATTCCGGAAGAGTATTCGCCGCCGCAGGTGCTGGTGGATACCGATAACTATCTGGAACTGAACCGCTCGCGTTCGCTGGAGGATGGTTTTATGCACGCGGTGTTTCATCCTTCTTTCAATGCGCTGGCAACAGCAATGGCAACTGCGCGTCACCGCTCCAGCCGCGTGCTGGAAATTGCCCGCGACCGTCACGTTGAGCAGGCGCTGAACGAAACGCCTGAGAAGCTGAACCGCGATCGTCGCCTGGTGCTGCTAAGCGATCCAGTGACACTTTCGCGACTGCACTACCGCGTATGGTCCGCACCGGAGAGATATCTCTCCTGGGTAAACTATTACGAAGAGCTGAAGCTAAACCCGCTGGCGTTGAAGGCGAAGTAAGCCGACATTAAGGAAAATACCGGCTACTGTGCCGGTATTTTTTTACTCTGCAAACAGCAAGATGAGGTCAGGTGTGAGAGTTATTCTGGTTGTCGTAATGGCCTGTTTATTAAGCGGCTGCGGCAGCATTATCAGTCGGACTATCCCGGGGCAGGGCCACGGAAATCAGTACTATCCCGGCGTGCAATGGGATGTTCGTGATTCGGCGTGGCGCTATATTACCGTGCTCGATCTGCCTTTTTCACTGGTGTTCGACACTTTACTGCTGCCACTGGATGCACACCACGGCCCCTATGAGTGATCAGCGCTCGTCCCATTCGTCTGCCGCGGTCTGACCCTCTTCGGTATCGAGCGGCGGTTCAAGTTGAAATTCGCCCTCGTCCCATTCGTGCAGCGTATTCTCTTCCTGCCACTCCTGGCTTATTTCGATCTCGTCGAAATCACCGTCAAACACGCTCTGCGCAGCTTCGCCACTGAGCATCGGCAGACACTCTCCAGGCTCCTCCTCATCGGCAAAGAACTCAGCCTGCCAGGCGATATCGCCATCCTGAAGAACATACTTTTGCACATTAAATTGCTGCACGCTGATCTCGTCTTCATCAAGATCTGGATTACTGGCGATAAAAATTTCCCGTGCGGCATCAATTGCTTCAGACAGTGTTGAGTAATACTCCAGTTCGGATTCAGCCATGGAAAAACTCCTCAAGTTGCAGAAAAAGTATCTGCAAAAATCTATAGTCGCTGGTTTCGCTAGCGTCAAATGATGGCTGCGGTAATCAGATATTTAACAGAAATTGATCATTATGAAAGAGCGACAGAGCAGAGGAATCCGCTCTGTAACCGATCACTCTTTACTGCTGACCACGGATGCGGTGGAAGCGGGCGTTTCAGCATGAGCACGTGCAGGGCGCTGTAAGCTGAACCAGGAATAGACGGCATTAAAAAGCACCACGCCTGCGGTTACGCAAAAGACCGCGCGGAACCCGTAGCTGGCGGAGACCGCTGCACCAATCAGCGGTCCGGTAACGTTGCCGATATCACGGAATGACTGGTTATAACTGAAGATGCGCCCGGCAATCTGGTTGGTCGAGTTATACACCAGCAGCGTCTGCACCGCCGGGAGTAACGCGCCATCGGCGGCGCCGAGCAGAAAACGCAGGATCGCCAGTTGCCACGGAGTTTGTACAAACGACATGGGCACCAGCAGCAGCACGGATATCACCAGCGCGGCCACCAGGATCTTCTCCGGGCCGATGCGATCGCCCAGTTTCCCCAGACGAGGAGCGCTCATCAGTGCCGCGACGCCCGGCACCGAGGCAATCATGCCGCTGATAAACGCGATATTGCTGACATTACCCGTCAGTTCGCGCACATACAGCGTCAGAATCGGCGCAATGGAGCCGGTTGCCACCTGAATAATCATGGTGGTGATAAACAGGCTCAGCACCAGTTTTGGACTTTTCAGCGAGGCAAAAACCTCTTTGAAGTGCAGCATTTCGCGTTTTGCCACCGGGACAAAATTCTCCCGGATACAGAACAGTGTCAGCAGGAAGCAGAGAAACAGTACCGACGCGGTGATAAAGAAGACCATCCGCAAGCCCCAGTTATCGGCGAGCAGACCGCCTGCCAGCGGCCCTAGCAGCGCACCGCCGACGCCGCCGGTGGAAAGAGTGCCGAGCGCCCAGCCGCTTTTATTCCGCGGTATTTGTGTCGCAATCAAAGCATTCGCGTTCGGGATAAATCCACCCAATAAGCCCAAAAGTGCGCGCAACACTAAAAACTGCCAGACATTTTGCGCCATGCCCATCAGCGCCATGACAATCGCCATGCCCAGCGCCGAACGCAGCAACATAATTTTGCGCCCTTTACGGTCGGCAAGCCCGCCCCAGAATGGCGAAGCGATGGCAGAAAAAAGGAAGGTAATACTGAACACCAGCCCGGACCACATATTCAGCGCACCCGGATCGGTCACGCCGAGTTGCTCAACATACAGCGGCAGAAAGGGCATGACCAGGCTGAAGGCCGCGCCAGTCAGAAAACAACCAAACCAGGCAACGGTAAGATTACGTTGCCAGTTTATTGGGGCATCAGAAGATGACATAACCATCCGTACAGCGTTGTTGCAACGCGCGCATAAGGGAAATTGATAAGCATGCTAATTATGCGCTCAGGTGATGGTTGCTGCAATGCGCAGGACGATTTTTGTATGATGAAAAAAAGCCCACAAATGCGGGCTATTCAGACGTTCAGTAGCGAGAAGGGACGCCTTCCGGGCGGGTTTTAAAGCGGCGATGTAGCCACATATACTGCTCGGGAGCCATCATGATGCAACGTTCCACAACTTTGTTCATCCAGGCGGCTGTTGTTTCCGCATCGTCAAGCGGTGGTGAATACTCCGGTTCCAGCATGATCAGCTCGTAGCCTTTAGCATCCGGCTTACGGCGCGGAACAAACGGTACAATAGCAGCCTGAGACATTCGCGCCAGCATCCAGGTGCCGGAAGTGGACGCCGCCTGCTCAACGGCAAAGAAGGGGGCGAAAACGCTGGCACGCGGGCCGTAATCGTGGTCCGGCGCGTACCAGACAACCTCGCCTGCTTTCAGCGCGCGGATCATGCCTTTAAGATCTTTGCGGTCAATCATACTCTTGTTGGAACGCATGCGTCCCCAGGTCTGCATCAGATCGATAACCGGATTGTCGTTCGGTCTGTAGACACCAATCCCCGGCTCATTCATACCGAACATACGGGCGCCAATTTCCAGGGTGAGAAAATGCACGCCAATCAGCAAAATACCGCGCCCTTGCGCCTGCACGTTGCGAACATGTTCAAAACCGGATACATCCATCCAGCGCGCCATTCGGCGATCGGACCAGAACCAGGCTATGCCGGTCTCCAACAGACCCATACCGACGGACTCAAAATTTTTCGTGAGCATGCGCTGACGTTCTTCGGCGCTCATCTGCGGGAAACAGAGTTCAAGATTGCGCTCGGCGATTTTTACGCGCCGTTTCATCACCCGTTTAGCCAGATGGCCAATGCCATACCCCAGACGATAAATGACTGGATAGGGGAGTTGAACAACCAGCCACAGCACACCTATTCCAAACCAGGTGGGCCAAAAACGAGGGTGTAAAAGTGAAGCTGAAAACTTAGGTAAAAGCGTCATGACTGTCCTGTGTTAAGCAACAATTCCCTGTATTCTCGCACTTTTTCGGAATTTGCCAAAATCCGGGCGCACGGAATGGCGGTTTTTCCGGTGATTGTTATGCCGCAATAAGCAGATTGAGAAGAAATGTAGCGTAAAATGTGTGGATGTAAATTATCAGTATTTGCTTTATGATGCCGCCGTTTTTTCACTCTCTACTTTGCAGGATACGTACACCATGCCAGTGTTACACAACCGCATCGCCAACGATGAATTAAAAGCGCGCATGCTTGCCGAAACCGAGTCGCGTATCACGGTCTCGTTTTATAAATATTTTTCTATTATGAACCCGCAGGCAACGCGCGATGCCCTTTACCAGGCGTTTACCGCACTGAAGGTATTTGGTCGCATTTATCTTGCTCATGAAGGGATTAATGCCCAGGTCAGCATACCGCAAAGCCTGTTCCCGGCTTTTCGCGATGCGCTTTATGCCTTCGATCCGGCACTGGATGGTCTGCGTCTGAACATCGCCATTGACGATGACGGCAAATCATTCTGGGTGCTGCGCATGAAAGTGCGCGATCGCATTGTTGCGGACGGTATTGAAGATGAGAGTTTTAACGCCAGCGATGTCGGCGATTACCTGAAAGCGGCGGAAGTGAACGCGATGCTTGACGATCCGGAAGCGATTTTTATCGATATGCGCAACCACTATGAATATGAAGTGGGGCATTTTGACGGCGCGCTGGAGATCCCGGCCGATACCTTCCGCGAGCAGTTACCTAAAGCCGTTGAGATGATGCAGGCGCATAAAGACAAGAAAATTGTGATGTACTGCACTGGCGGTATTCGCTGTGAAAAGGCGAGCGCCTGGATGAAGCACAACGGGTTTAATAAAGTGTGGCATATCGAAGGCGGCATCATTGAGTATGCGCGTCGCGCCCGTGAACAGGGCTTGCCTGTTCGCTTTGTTGGGAAGAATTTCGTTTTCGATGAGCGAATGGGGGAACGCATTTCCGACGACGTGATTGCCCATTGCCACCAGTGCGGTGCGCCGTGTGACTCACATACCAACTGCCGCAATGATGGCTGCCATTTGCTGTTTATTCAGTGCCCGGTTTGTGCGGAGAAATATGAAGGCTGTTGCAGTGAATTGTGTCACGAAGAGAGCAAGTTGCCGGAAGAGGAGCAGCGTAAACGCCGCGCCGGACGTGAGAATGGCAATAAAATCTTCAACAAATCGCGCGGACGTCTGAACACGAAACTGGGGATTCCGGATCCGGAATAACGCAAACAGGAGAGGGGAAACCCTCTCCTGCTCATTTATTTCTGCTGTACGCCTTCGACGGAAATAATCAGCTCCACATCCTGCGATGCTGGCCCAAGATCGGTCGTAATATTGAAATCTTTCAGCGCTATTTTGCCGGAAGCTTCAAAACCTGCACGCACGCCGCCCCACGGATCTTTGCCCTCACCGATGAGTTTTGCAGCCAGCACCACCGGCTTCGTCACGCCATTCAGCGTCAGATTACCGGTAATATTCAGCCCATCAGCCGTTTTCTTCACTTCGGTAGAGCTGAACGTTGCCTGCGGGAATTTCGCCACATTCAGAAATTCTGCACTGCGCAGATGCTTATCTCGCTCAGCATGATTGGTGTCCAGACTGTTGGTGTTGATCGTTACATTCACTTTATCGGCGGCCGGGTTGGCTTCGTCGAAGGTAAATGTACCGTCGAAATCTTTAAACGTGCCGTATAACCAACTGTATCCAAGATGCTGGATGCGGAAGTTGACGAAAGCGTGTTGCCCCTCTTTATCGATTTTATAATCTGCGGCTACGGCAGTGCCGGTAGCAAAGAGTAGCGAGGCGAGAGCGAGTCCCGGCAGGATTTTCTTCATATTATGCTCCAGAGTCAGGCGACGATTTTCCCAGCATGCGCTTGAGAGTGGCGTCTTTATCGATGAAATGGTGTTTTAAGGCGGCCAGACCGTGCACTACCGAGAGCACGACTACGCTCCATGCCAGCCATAAGTGAACATTACCGGCGAGATCCGCCTGCGAACCGGCGTCAGTAAGCGTCGCAGGCACGTTAAACAGGCCAAATACGTTGATCGGTTTGCCATCCGCGGTGGAGATTAAATAGCCGCTGATGAGAATGCCAGACAGCAACACATACAGTGCTATATGAGCCAGTACGGCACTTGCTCGTGTCAGGCGTGAATAACTGGACAGCGGAGAAGGGGGCGGTGAAATATGCCGCCAGACAATGCGCATCACCAGCCCTAATATCAACAGAATGCCGATACTTTTATGCAGTTCCGGCGCCTGATGGTACCAGCCATCATAATAGCTGAGCGTGACCATCCATAATCCCAGCGCAAACATGCCATAAATAGCTATTGCCATCAGCCAGTGAAGAACAACGGAAATAGCGCCGTAGCGGGCGGGTGAGTTGCGAAATTGCATAATTGTGAATCTTGTTAATGAACGGTTAACTTAACATGGCGAGGGCGGATACATATTGCAACTGAAAATTAAGCAATTAGATAATTAATTTTTCTATGTCATTTTTTTTGAATGACTGTTGCTTTCAATGTTCAGGTGATTAGAGGGTGACAGATGATTTTTGCTGTTAATAGCAGGATGCGTGAGGTTTTTATTGTTCAGGAAAATTGTTTTAACTCTGGTTTTTTTAAATAAATGTCAGCTTTTGTCAGTATTTATGATTAAGGCCATACAATATAAATAAGGTCGATCAGCGCAACGAGTAGCCACAGCGCAATATATAACATCAAATGCTCACGCACGTTATTAATAAGGAAGTCGAATAAACGACGCATGATCTCTCCGCAAAAAATAAAGGCGGCCACAAATAAGGCCGCCGACGGATTATCGGGTAAAGCGGGACAGGGAAAAAGGCGTCAAATCAAAATCGCTGCATTTACCCTGCGCAAATTCACAGGCGATTTCGCCGAGCACCGGCGCGAATTTAAATCCATGGCCGCTCAGTCCGGTGATAATCAGCGTGTCCGGATGTTCCGGCAACGTATCAATAATAAAATCTTCATCCGGCGAGTTATCGTAGGTACATGAAGCGCCGTACAGACAACCGCCAATGCCCGGCAGGAACTGGCGCAGAAAACCGAAGCACTCCGAACCGTCTCCTGCTTCATTGCCAAAAGGCGTACGCTGTTGCGCTTCGTCGATGAGCTGGCCGCCATTATGACGACCGATCTTCAGCGCGTTGTCTTCGGCGGGGAAACCGTAATACTGATCGCCATTCGGCATTTCACCGGTGAAGGCTGGAAAGTGATTTTTGCTGCTGTAGCGACCGTCCGCCTGGAACCAGGCGAAAACCTTGCGTACGGGTTGTACCGGAAGCGTTGGAATTAACTGACGTACCCAGGTGCCGGCGCTAATCAACACTTTCTTGCCGACGAACTCGCCTTCCGCTGTTTCGATGCTCACGCCTTCAGGGCCATGACGCAGCGCGGTAACCGGGCAGTTAAACAGTTGCGCGCAACCGGCCTGTTGGGCGAGACGGATCCAGGTTTTAACCGCCAGTTCGCTCTTCAGTACGCCGGAATCGGCTTCGAACAGACCGATATAGTCTTCCGGCACGGTGATTTCGGGCCAGCGGGCCATCAGTGAAGGCGCATCCAGTTTTTCTACCGCCAGATCCCACTGCTTAGCACTGTGGGCGACATTGGCGAGAAATTCGGAATCAGCCGGGCCGAGATTGATCACGCCGGTTCGTTCGAACACCGCCTCGCCGCTTTCGCTGGCTAACTGATCCCACAACTGTTGGGCGCGCAGCACCAGCGGAACATATTTTTCACCTTCGCCATACGCGTGGCGAATTAGACGCGTATCGCCATGATGGCTGCCTTGCTGGTGCGGCGGGAGATGGGCATCGGTCATCAGCACATTTAACCCGGCGCGGGTAGCGTAATAGCCGGTCGCTGCGCCGACAGATCCGCTGCCGATAATAATCAGGTCATATTTCATGGTGTTCTCCAGGAAAAAGCGTGTTCAGGAGGGTAATTAACCTGGCGGCGTTATACAAGGGCAGAAATAATTAAGGCACCCTGAAGGGTGCCTGTTGGGATGAAGGTCAGCATTAAGACTAATGCCTGCGGTACTCATCTTCCTGGTAATCGCCTGATTCAATCTTGGCAATACCCGCCTCGAGAATCGATATAAACTGGCGGGCGACATCTGTCGTTAACCATAACGTCTGGCCGACTTCAGTCTCTTCCTGAGCGGCTCTGTTAGGGGTCTGGTAGTGTAACCGGAGCATCAGGGCATCGTAACTATCCACAGTACTGATGTCCCATCCGACCAGTGGATGGGTCTGGATGACTTCATTATTCTTTACCATCATAACCCCCATATTAGCGTGTTTATTTAGACAACGACTTTCGAGGTTCAATGCGTGTTTTTTTTGAAGCCTCTTTAGTATATCAACAGATGGGGGTGATGATCGAATAAATAAACACTCTGCAACATGTTTTTTAGGCCGTTTGATTTTTTTGAATAAGAAAACGAAACCTTAAGCACATATTTTTACTAAAGAACTAGAGAATTAATGAATGGCGTAAAAAACAGACAAAAAAGCCGGGGCGACCCGGCAATAAGAACAAACTTAAAGAGAAATTAGTCGTTGATAAACCAGTCGTCGGCGCTTTCCCAGGTTTCCTGCAAAATTTCACTTATGCGATCTTTATCTTCTTTTGCGCCGCCAAGCACCGACAAGTTATTAGCCGCCGCATAGCGAACGGTGATTTTGTTATCGTGTTCGGGATAGTAATTATTTAGCCGACGGGATAATTCGCCCGCCAGCGCATCGATAGCACCTGGCGGTAAGGGTGTGGTTTTGGCGATAGTCACTTCAATGCGCATAATAGCCCCCTGTGTGTTTACTGTATATATATACAGTTAATGAGGTATCTTTACAACAGGGGGCCGTAAAATTTTTACTGCTTAACGCGCCAGCGAACGGTTTCACCTGCGAGGAATGGCACCAGCGTATCGTCCGTCAGCGCAATGCTCTCTGGCACGACGCTTTCGATGCGTTCCAGCTCAATAAAGCCCTCATTGAGCGGCAGCCCGTAAAAGCGCGGTCCATTCAGCGAGCAGAACGCTTCAAAATGCTGCAAGGCGTTCATCTCTTCAAACACGGTAGCGTAGCTGCCGAGCGCGGTTGGCGCATTGAAGCAACCGGCACAACCACAGCTTGCCTCTTTTTTGTGCCGCGCGTGCGGTGCGGAATCGGTGCCGAGAAAAGCGCGTTCAAATCCGCTGGCGACCAACTCTCGCAGTGCCTGCTGGTGGATATTGCGTTTAAGGATAGGCAAACAGTAGAGATGCGGACGCACGCCGCCAACCAGCATATGGTTACGGTTAAACATCAAATGCTGTGGCGTAATGGTCGCCGCCAGGCGCTCGTTACCCTCGCGCACATAATCAGCCGCGTCTTTGGTGGTGATATGCTCAAACACCACTTTTAACCCCGGCAGGCGCTGGCGCAGCGGCTCCATCACCGTTTCAATAAAACGCGCTTCGCGATCGAAGATATCGATCTCCGCGTGGGTCACTTCGCCATGCACCAGTAGCGGCATGCCCAGTTTTTCCATGCGCTCCAGCACCGGCATAATGGCATCAATGCTGGTGACGCCGTGGCTGGAGTTGGTGGTGGCATTGGCGGGATAAAGTTTTGCCGCCGTAAAGACGTTTTCGTTAAACCCACGTTCCACTTCATCCGCACTCAGGCTGTCGGTGAGATAGCAGGTCATTAGCGGGGTGAAATCATGTCCGGCAGGCACGGCATCAAGAATGCGCTGGCGGTACGCGCGCGCAGCATCAACGGTGGTCACAGGGGGAGCGAGATTGGGCATGACAATGGCGCGGGCGTAGGTTTCACTGGTCCACGGCACCACGGTTTTTAACATATCGCCATCACGCAGGTGGACGTGCCAGTCGTCAGGACGGCGGATTTTCAAAACCTGGGATTGTGTCATTGGAGTGCTCCGGCTGGTGAGAATCAGGTGTTTTTGCCGGGCACTAAGGATAAGCGGAAACGTTTTCGTTTGCATCTTTTTCCTGAAAAAAAGGGCGCCCGCGGCGCCCTGTAACTCAGTCGGTGAGGGGGATAATAATTTCGCCCGGTTTCACCTCAATGCCTTTGGCGTATTTCTTCGCCAGCGCTTCGCCTTTGCTGCTGTCCTCTTTCAGTACATAAGCCGGACGCTGATTAAAATAGTTGCGCAGCGACTGGTTCAGATAGGGCATCAACGTTTGCAGCACCGTCTGCATTTTTTCCGGCTGCACGTCGGCTTTCACTACTTCCATCTCCTGCAAGTAAATGGCGCCTTTCTCTTTATCAAACACCGGCAACGCCTTCAGTTTCAGCTTGATGACCGCTTTCTGGTTACCGAAAAGGGAGGTCATATCCAGGTTGGCATCGCCGGTCAGCGTCACTTTGTTCGGCTCTTCACGACCAATTTCCGACGCCAGGTTATTCAGCACAATGTGCGCGTCGGCCACGCCTGGCAGGCCAATGTCTTTCGCAAAATCATTGCGTTTTTGCAGCGCCTGGTTAATTTCCTGTTCGCTGATGGAATATTGGGTCAGTTGGTTACAGCCCACCAGCACGCCGCTCAGCAGTAAAGCAGCGGCAAAAAAGATCTTCTTCATAATTCCTCAACGTGATTCCGAAGGCGTCAAAGCCGGTGCGTAGGATGCGTCAGACGAGGTACAAAGGCTAGCGGAAAAAGCTGAAAGGCTGGCGGAAACATACGCTTCCGCCGTGAGCCCGCTAAATAGCCATCGATGAAAGCAGGTTAACCTGGGTCTGCTTGGCCATATTATCGCGGTAATCCGCCACCCGGCTCGGCCAGTTAATTCCGGCGACAAGCGTCAGGTTACGCAGTAGCGGGAAAAGATGAATATCGTCCTCGGAGAGCTCGCCGTTGACCGCATTCGGTTTGACTATGAGCTTGTCCAGTGCCCGCAGGTCGTCGCTGATATTTTTCACCAGCCCGGCAGAGTGGGCGAGATGTTCGTCGAAGCTGCCGATCGCCGCCTCTTTCTTCGCGACAAACGAGGCGCGCGCCTGCGGTGTGGAAAACTCGTCGAAGGCGGATTTCGCAAAGCGGGGTATCAGCAATTTATTCACATAGCCGTTAACCTTGCGCAGCCACTCTTCAAGTTTCGGGTTCCGTTTACCGGTGAGCAGCGGTTTGCCGTCAAGTTTATCGACATAGTGCACAATATCCATACTCTCCGGCAGATAACGGCTGTCGTCTTTTTGCAGGATTGGCGCCATCTTCTGGCCAATCATTTTGGTTGGCGTGGCCTCGTCGTCACTGAGCAGGATATTGAGTTCTACGGGAAGATTTTTAAGGCCGAAAATCATGCGGGCTTTGACGCAGAAAGGGCAGTGATCATAAATGTAGAGTTTCACGTTTCTCCTCCATACTGGCTTATCCGTTAAAGACCAGTATGGAAGAGAGCATGGCATGGCGCAAATCAGGCGCCAGGTTCAAGCATCCGCGGGCGAATGCGCTTATGGCCGAATTGCCACAGCAGCGCCATTGAGGTCATCAGCCCGATCAGGCCGAGCATCATCCACGGCAATTCTGGCTGGTTGAAGGCTTTGCCGGCATCAAACAACCACCCGCCGCCGGCATAACCCAGCGCGCCGCCAAATGCCAGCCCAAGGCGACTGAAACCCATATAACTGCCGCGTGCGCGGGCATCTGCCAGCTGCGCGCTTAAGGTTTCCCGCGCAGGTTCGGCAATAATTGAGCCGATATAGAACGTGCAGATAAGCGTAAACAGTTGCTGCAACGTCCCGACCATTCCGACCGGCAGCAGGCTGAATGACATCACCAGCAGCCCGGCCATCAGACGGTGTTCAAGACGAAAGCGTTTTTCGCTCCAGCGGGCGATAGGGTAGAGCAACGTCAGCGACAAACAGGCTTCGATCGCGTACATCCACTTCACTGCCGCCGGTGAACCGGCAATATCGTTGACCATGATCGGCAGCATCAGCATCACCTGTACTGCCAGCATATAGTAGCCGGTCAGCGTCAGGACGTAAGTGACAAACCGTTTGTCACGCAGCACGCGTGCCAGCCCTTCGCGCACCGGGGCTTTGACCGTCGAGAGTTTCCACGCCGGTAACAGCCAGGCGTTGAACGCGGCGCAGAGCACGAACATTAGCGCACCGGCGGCGCACACCAGACGAAAGTCATATTGCAACAGCCAGCTACCGAGCAATGCACCGACAACCGCGCCGGCGCTGTCCTGCATCATCAGGATAGAGAAAAAGCGGCTGCGCTGGTTGGGGCGCACCAGTTTGACCACCAGCGCGGAACGCGGCGGATCGAACAGTGTGCCGCCCAGCCCGGAAAGAATGCAGGAGAGCCACAGCAGCCAGGGTTCATGCGCCACGCCCATCGCGACGAAACCGCCCGCACGCATCAGCATGCCGGTGACGATCAGCGGTTTGGCGCCAAAACGGTCGGCAATTGCGCCGCCGAAAATGCCCAAACCCTGCTGAATAAATTGCCGCAGGCCGAGCGCAATACCGACCATCAACGCCGCCCAGCCGAGCTGATCAACAAAACGAATAGAAATAAGTGGGAAGACAACGAAAAAGCCGAGGACCACCAGCATATTATCGACAAGCAGGAAATATTTACCCAGGCTCCTTGCCTGCGATATGCACGCCATTTCCCCTCCGGGAAATTAAGAAAGATAAGACATTCTTATTCTGCGGGTTCGCCCGATCTTTTCCCACATTCGCGGTGACAATATTTTTTTATCAAAATCCGGCTTTGATTCAGAGTTTTCATCGAAAGTGGCCCAGCAAAGTGGAAAATGCCATGTTGCTGTTTTCACAGAGTGGCTGCGCAAATGTATAGTAAAGGTAAGGGGTTAAAAGTGTGGTGAAATGGAAGGAGTGGTAATGCATGTTTGGCTACCGCAGTAACGTGCCGAAAGTACGCTTAGTCACAGACAGATTAGTGGTTCGTTTAGTGCATGAGCGCGATGCCTGGCGCCTGGCGGATTATTACGCCGAAAATCGGCAATTTCTAAAGCCCTGGGAGCCCGTGCGCGATGAAAGTCATTGCTATCCTTCCGGCTGGCAGGCTCGTCTTGGCATGATCAATGAGTTTCATAAGCAGGGATCGGCATTCTATTTTGCCCTGCTCGATCCTGAGGAAAAAGAGATCGTCGGCGTGGCGAATTTTTCCAATGTGGTACGCGGTTCGTTTCATGCTTGTTACCTTGGCTACTCCATCGGACAGAAATGGCAGGGGCAAGGGCTGATGTTTGAAGCGCTGACGGCGGCGATCCGCTACATGCAGCGCACGCAACATATGCACCGCATCATGGCAAATTACATGCCGCACAATAAACGTAGCGGCGATTTGCTGGCGAGGCTGGGTTTCGAGAAAGAGGGCTACGCCAAATCGTATTTGCTGATCGACGGGCAGTGGCGCGATCACGTACTTACCGCGCTCACCGCGCAAGAATGGACCCCGGGTCGCTAAGGAGCAACGATGAAGTATCAACTCTCAGCGGTTGAAGCGCGCGTTATCGGCTGCCTGCTGGAAAAGCAGATCACCACGCCGGAACAATATCCGCTGTCGATCAATGGCGTGGTTACCGCCTGTAATCAGAAGACCAACCGTGAGCCCGTCATGAACCTCAGCGAACATGAGATTCAGGATGTGCTGGATGAACTGGTGAAGCGGCACTATCTGCGCACCGTCAGCGGTTTTGGCAATCGCGTAACGAAATACGAGCAGCGTTTTTGCAACTCTGAATTTGGCGATCTGAAACTCAATCCGGCAGAAGTGGCGCTCATCACTACGCTGCTGCTGCGCGGGCCGCAAACGCCGGGGGAATTGCGCGGTCGTGCGGAACGCATGCATCGTTTTAACGATATGGCGGAAGTGGAAACGGCGCTGGAACTGCTGGCGACGCGGGAAGATGGCCCGTATGTCGTGCGGCTGCCCAGAGAGCCCGGCAAGCGCGAAAGCCGCTATATGCACCTGTTCAGTGGCGATGTACAGACGCTGGTGAATGTCGTTGAGGCGGTCAGCCCGCCGGAAGAATCACTGGCGGCGCGCGTTGAGGCGCTGGAAGAGGAAGTGGCAGAGCTGAAACAGCGTCTGGATTCGCTGCTCGCACATTTAGGAGATTAGCCGTGACGAAACTACGTGTTGGAGTGGTCGGCCTGGGCGGCATTGCGCAAAAAGCCTGGCTACCGGTTGTCGGCGCAGCGACCGACTGGACGTTAACCGCGGCCTGGTCGCCGACGCGGGAAAAAGCCCTGCGGATATGCGAAACCTGGCGCATTCCCTATGCTGATTCGCTGGCGGCATTAGCCGCGCAGTGTGATGCGGTCTTCGTCCACACGTCGACAGCTTCGCACTACAGCGTGGTCAGTGAGTTACTGAACCTTGGCGTGCATGTTTGCGTCGATAAACCGCTGGCAGAAAACCTCCAGGATGCCGAGCGGCTTATCGAACTGGCCGCGCGGAAAAAACTGACGCTGATGGTCGGTTTTAATCGCCGCTTCTCGCCGCTGTACCGCGAATTGAAACAGCAGATGCCGCAGGCGGCGTCGCTGCGGATGGATAAACACCGCACCGACAGCTTGGGGCCGCACGATTTACGCTTCACGCTGCTCGACGATTATCTGCACGTGGTGGATACCGCGTTGTGGCTGGCGGGAAGCGCGGCGGCATTACAAAGCGGCACGTTGCTCACGGATGATGACGGCGCCATGGTTTACGCCGAACACCACTTCTCATTGGATCACCTGCAAATCACCACCAGTATGCACCGGCGGGCGGGAAGCCAGCGCGAATGGATTCAGGCCGTCACCGATGGCGCGCTGGTGGATATCACCGATATGCGCGAATGGCGCGAAGAGCGCGGGCAGGGCGTAGTCGCGCGACCGGTCGCTGGCTGGCAGAGCGTGCTGGAACAGCGTGGTTTTGCCGGTTGCGCGCGCCATTTTATTGAATGCGTGCAAAATCAGACGGTTCCGGAAACGGCGGGCGAACAGGCCATACTGGCTCAACGCGTGGTGGAAAAGCTCTGGCGTGAGGCGATGAGTGAATAACCGCCTGTAACATCTGGCGATAGTAATTCGCCTTTTTCTCTGTAGACTAAGCGCTTCGCTGTATACCAACGCCTGCATTGCAGGCGTTGTGCCTTATGGAATCCAGAATGAATCTATTAAAATCGCTGGCGGCTGTCAGCTCGATGACGATGTTTTCTCGCGTGCTGGGTTTTGCGCGCGACGCTATTGTGGCAAGGGTTTTTGGCGCAGGTATGGCAACCGACGCCTTCTTTGTGGCGTTTAAACTGCCCAATTTGTTGCGCCGTATCTTTGCCGAGGGGGCGTTTTCTCAGGCATTTGTTCCCATTCTTGCTGAGTACAAAAGCAAGCAGGGCGAGGATGCGACGCGGGTGTTTGTGGCGTATGTCTCGGGTTTGCTGACGCTGGCGCTGGCGCTGGTGACTGTCGCCGGGATGCTCGCGGCACCGTGGGTGATTCTGGTCACCGCGCCGGGTTTTGCCGATACAGCGGATAAATTCAATCTCACTTCACAGCTACTGCGCATTACCTTTCCTTATATTCTGCTGATCTCGCTGGCGTCACTGGTGGGCGCGATCCTCAATACCTGGAACCGTTTCTCGGTGCCGGCGTTTGCGCCGACATTTCTCAATATCAGCATGATTGGCTTTGCGCTGTTTGCCGCGCCGTACTTCCATCCGCCAGTGCTGGCGCTGGCATGGGCGGTGACGGTGGGCGGCGTGCTGCAACTGGTTTATCAACTGCCGCATCTGAAGAAGATCGGCATGCTGGTATTACCGCGCGTGAGTTTTCACGATGCCGGTGCCATTCGCGTCGTGAAACAGATGGGGCCTGCGATTCTGGGGGTCTCGGTCAGCCAGATTTCGTTAATCATCAACACGATTTTCGCCTCGTTTCTGGTTTCCGGGTCGGTATCGTGGATGTATTACGCTGACCGGCTGATGGAGTTTCCGTCTGGCGTGCTGGGCGTGGCGCTGGGGACGATTTTGCTGCCTTCGCTGTCGAAAAGTTTTGCCAGCGGCAATCATGACGAATACTGCCGTCTGATGGACTGGGGGCTGCGTCTTTGCTTTCTGCTGGCGCTGCCGAGCGCAGTGGCATTGGGGATTCTGGCAAAACCGCTGACCATCTCGCTGTTTCAGTACGGTAAATTCACCGCCTTTGACGCGCTGATGACGCAGCGGGCATTAATTGCTTATTCCGTCGGCTTAATGGGCCTGATTGTCGTGAAGGTGCTGGCGCCGGGTTTCTATTCGCGGCAGAACATTAAAACGCCGGTGAAGATTGCCATTGTCACGCTGCTGGTGACGCAGTTGATGAACCTTGCTTTTATTGGTCCGCTGAAACATGCCGGGCTGTCGCTGTCGATCGGTCTGGCGGCCTGCCTGAACGCCGCTCTGCTTTACTGGCAGTTGCGTAAACAAGATATTTTCACGCCGCAGCCAGGCTGGAAAAGCTTTCTGCTGCGTCTGGTGATTGCTGTGTTGGTGATGGCGGCTGCGCTGGTGGGCATGCTTTATGTCATGCCGGAATGGTCACTGGGTACGATGCCATACCGCTTACTGCGTTTGATGGCGGTAGTGGGGGTGGGCGTGGTCGCTTACTTCGCCACGCTGGCGCTGCTGGGTTTTAAACTGAAAGAGTTTGCTCGGCGGACGGCATAAACAATTTTGCCAGGGGGAAACCCCTGGCAAAAAAATGTCTGGCGATTAAATCGAGATTTTTTTGCCGCCGCGGTTAGCGGAAGCGGTGTGGCCGTTGGCGCCGTAAAGCGTCGGTTCCTGATGGGGTTTCAGTACATCCAGCGCCTGCTGATTACGCTCAATTTGCCCTTCCAGCAGCCATCCATTGTGCTGGTTAAGGTCGCGCAAATGCTGTGTCTTCTGCGTAATAATCTGCCAGCGATC
The DNA here is from genome assembly GCA_900109485.1 of Kosakonia sacchari. Taxonomy (GTDB): domain Bacteria; phylum Pseudomonadota; class Gammaproteobacteria; order Enterobacterales; family Enterobacteriaceae; genus Kosakonia; species Kosakonia sacchari_B. The sequence goes on from FOAY01000010.1 coordinate 26,069, forward strand.
GGCGATATCGTCATTAGCGCTGCGCTGTGTTTTCTGCGCCGAACGACGCTGTTGCTCCAGGTAATCCAGCGTTGCGAGCAAGGAACTTTTTTCTTCCGTAATACGCTGTAACGTACTGCCATTCACATGGCCTACGGAAAGTTGCTTTTGCTCAGCATCCATCACGTCTTTCAGAGCGCTCAGGATAACTGTCATTTGATCAAGGATGTCTGACAGTCGATTCATTCTGTTATTTACTCTGTAAGTAACTCTGCGCTTCGTTAATCAGGGCATCGGCAATCTTGCCGGTATCCATTTTCAGTTCACCATTACGAATCGCGGTTTTCAGTTGCTCAACGCGTTCCATATTGATGTCATTCGCGCCCGCCTGCATCAGCTTCGCCTGCGCGCCGCTGATGGTGACGCTGGTGCTGTTCGCCGTCTCGGCTTTTTCCAGCCGTGCTTTCTGCGCCTGCGCGTCGTTGGTTTCACGCTGTTGAACGGCGTTAACCGGCTTCAGAGGCGATGTACGATCAATGCTCATTGTGTTGTCCTCATCGAGGTGTCCCGGCGTTTCGGGCCTGATATCTTTAGTCGTTGCTTATTTATCGGCAGGCAACATAAATTCTTTAAAAAGATTATAGGTTAATCAGAATATTCCCATCAGTGTTCACCGTACCACTGACAATCTGGCCTGAAGACATACGCACGCGGGCATTTTGCGCCACTGCGGCATTGTCCAACGCTTGTCCTTCGCCGTTCACACTAAAGCCATCTCCCGATGCCACAACCTGTACCCGCTGTCCGGCTTTTACCCGCCATGCCTGACGCAGCATCGAGAGCTGAATCGGCTGCCCGGGGACGAGATCGCGCAGACTGATCGCATCCTGCGCCTGATTGATATCCAGCATCGTGCGCGGCGGTAATTGATCGAGACGACCGCGTTTTAATGTCACGCTGTCGGGTTGCAGCGTGCTGCCACGCGCAACAGATTGCGCCGCCACCACATAATTACCCGTCGCCTGCACGTTAACCTGCAAAAAGCGCTTAACCCCCGCACAGTTTGCCACAACGTTTACGTTTCCCCATAACTTTGCGCCGCCGACTACGCTTAGCGCGGGCTGATCGCAGGCGGGCAACATGTTCTGCGGAGTGCGTATATTTACCACTACCTCGTCACTAACGCCAGCAAGGCGCTGAGCAAAAAATGATGTGAGCTGAGCTTGCAGCTCGCCCGCCTGTGTCAGCGGGCTCAAAAACAGTAAGGTCGCGGCTAAACCGCTTTTCAACGCGTTCATCGCAGACTCCTGCCTGTTGATGGGATGCAGAGATTTTAACTGCATGGCAAATCTATCAACGCAATAAATAGCGACGCATTTTGCCCTTATTCCGGCGATAAGTTTGCCTGAGGAGATTTAAGCTGTTGGCTAAATAATTGTCATCAGTGGGGGAGCTATGCTCGATAAACTTGATGCCGCTCTGCGTTTTCAGCAAGAAGCGCTGAACCTGAGCGCCCAGCGCCAGGAGATTCTGGCGGCTAACATTGCCAACGCCGATACCCCGGGGTTTCAGGCGCGTGATATTGATTTCTCCAGCGAATTAAAAAAAGTCATGGAGCGCGGGCGAGCTGAAAACAGCGGCGTTGCGTTGACGTTGACATCTTCCCGCCATATTCCGGCACAAAACATCTCCACGTCGTCCGCCGATCTGCTGTACCGCATTCCTGACCAGCCTTCGCTCGACGGTAACACCGTGGATATGGATCGCGAACGTACGCAATTCGCTGACAACAGCGTGAAATACCAGACCGGCCTGACCGTGCTGGGCGGGCAGATCAAAAGCATGATGAGCGTTCTGCAACAGGGGAACTAAGTAAATGGCATTGCTGAATATCTTTGATGTCGCCGGTTCTGCGCTCACTGCGCAATCAAAACGTCTGAACGTCGCCGCCAGTAACCTTGCGAACGCCGACAGCGTAACCGGGCCAGACGGGCAACCCTACCGCGCTAAACAGGTTGTCTTCCAGGTTGACGCTGCACCGGGTCAGGCGACCGGCGGCGTGAAAGTAGCTGATGTGGTCGAAAGTCAGGCGCCGGACAAACTGGTCTTTGAACCAGGTAATCCGCTGGCTGATGCCAATGGCTACGTCAAAATGCCGAACGTTGATGTGGTCGGTGAGATGGTGAATACCATGTCCGCTTCACGCAGCTATCAGGCAAACGTTGAAGTGCTTAACACCGTTAAGAGCATGATGCTCAAAACGCTCACCCTTGGCCAGTAAAGGAGACACGCATGTCTATCGCCGTGAACGTGAATGACACCACTGCTAACAGTAGTGTCTCATCGACCAGCTCTGGTACGTCCACTACAGGTACTAACAGCGCTTCCGACCTGCAGAGTAGCTTTCTGACGCTGCTGGTCGCACAGTTGAAAAACCAGGACCCGACCAACCCGCTGCAAAACAACGAGTTGACGTCGCAACTGGCGCAGATCAGCACCCTCAGCGGGATTGAAAAACTGAATACCACGCTGGGTTCGATTTCCGGGCAGATTGATAACAGCCAGTCATTGCAGGCATCCAACCTGATTGGTCACGGCGTCATGATCCCGGGGCAGACAGTTCTGGTAGGCAGCGGAACCACCACGCCGTTTGGGGTTGAACTGACGCAGGCTGCTGACAAAGTCACTGCGACCGTCACGAGCAAAGACGGCACCGTGGTGCGCACGATTGACATTGGTTCGCTGTCGGCTGGCGTTCATACCTTTAGCTGGGATGGCAAGCTGACCGATGGTACGACAGCGCCGGATGGCTCTTACAAAGTCTCCATCTCCGCCAGCACCGGCACAACACAGCTGGTTGCGCAACCGCTGCAATTTGCCATGGTGCAGGGCGTCACGCTCAACTCCAGCGGCAACCTTTTAGATTTGGGTACCTACGGTACAACCACACTCGACGAAGTACGGCAGATTATCTAAGCCTTAACACTTATCAGGAGTAAGTCATGGCCTTTTCACAAGCGGTCAGCGGCCTGAATGCTGCGGCCACCAATCTCGATGTCATTGGTAACAACATCGCCAACTCCGCCACATATGGCTTTAAATCCGGGACAGCGTCTTTTGCCGATATGTTTGCCGGTTCTAAAATTGGTCTGGGTGTTAAGGTTGCCGGGATTACCCAGGACTTTAACGATGGTACCACCACCAGCACCGGTCGCGGTCTTGACGTCGCGCTGAGCGGCAACGGTTTCTTCCGTCTGGTCGACAGCAACGGTTCTGTTTATTACAGCCGTAACGGCCAGTTCAAACTGGACGAGAACCGTAACCTGGTGAACATGCAAGGCATGGAAGTGACGGGTTATCCGGCAACAGGTACACCGCCAACGGTTCAGACCGGCGCGAACCCAACTGCTATTACTATCCCGAACACCCTGATGGCGGCGAAAACCACCACCACGGCAACGATGCAAATCAACCTGAACTCTACGGATTCCACTCCGACAGTTACCCCCTTTGATCCGACTAACGCGGATACCTACAACAAAAAAGGCTCTGTTACCGTTTACGATAGCCAGGGTAACGCGCATGACATGAACGTCTACTTCGTGAAAAGCGCTACGGCGAACACCTGGAGTGTTTACACGCAGGACAGTAGCGTAAGTGGCAGCACTGCGACACTGGCAAGCACAATGGTGTTTGATACAAACGGCTCTCTGACCAGCGGCACCACGGCGAGCATCACCACCGGTACCATTAACGGCGCAACCCCGGCGACGTTCTCCCTGAGCTTCCTGAACTCCATGCAGCAAAACACCGGTTCCAACAACATCGTTGCGACCACCCAGAATGGTTACAAACCGGGTGATCTGGTGAGCTACCAGATTAACGATGACGGTACCGTTGTAGGTAACTACTCCAACGAACAGACTCAGCTGCTGGGTCAGATTGTGCTGGCAAACTTCGCCAACAACGAAGGCCTGAAGTCCGAAGGCGACAACGTCTGGTCTGCCACGTCTTCTTCCGGTGTGGCACTGCTCGGTACGGCAAACACCGGTAACTACGGTAGCCTGACCAGCGGCGCGCTGGAAGCTTCGAACGTGGATCTGAGTAAAGAACTGGTCAACATGATCGTCGCGCAGCGTAACTATCAGTCGAACGCGCAGACCATCAAAACCCAGGACCAGATCCTTAACACGCTGGTTAACCTGCGTTAATCGTCTGACGGGATGGCTTAATGGATCACGCAATATATACCGCGATGGGCGCTGCCAGCCAGACGCTGAATCAGCAGGCTGTCACGGCCAGCAACCTCGCGAATGCCTCCACTCCGGGTTTCCGTGCGCAGCTTAATGCATTGCGCGCGGTGCCGGTAGAAGGGCTTTCGCTGCCTACCCGTACGCTGGTGGTCGCGTCAACACCTGGCGCCGATATGACGCCAGGCCAACTGGATTACACCTCGCGTCCGCTGGACGTGGCGTTGCAGCAGGACGGCTGGCTGGCAGTACAGACGGCGAACGGTACTGAAGGATATACCCGCAACGGTAGCATCCAGGTGAGTTCGACCGGCCAGTTGACGATCCAGGGGCATCCGGTGATGGGTGATGCGGGGCCGTTGACCGTTCCTGAAGGCTCGCAAATAACAATTGCGGCGGACGGTACGATCTCCTCGCTGAACCCGGGCGATCCGGCCAATACCGTTGCGCCGGTTGGCAAACTGAAACTGGTGAAAGCAGACCCGCAAGAAGTGCAGCGCGGCGATGACGGCATTTTCCGTCTGACCCAGGCCGCACAGGCGACGCGTGGCGCGACGTTGCAGGACGATCCGAGCGTACGCGTCATGTCCGGGGTGCTGGAAGGCAGTAACGTTAAACCGGTGGCGGCCATGACCGACATGATTGCCAGCGCGCGTCGTTTCGAGATGCAGATGAAGGTGATCTCCAGCGTCGATGATAACGCGCAACGTGCCAACCAGTTGCTGTCAATGGGCTAATAAACAGGACTACATATGATCAGTTCATTATGGATCGCAAAAACCGGCCTTGACGCCCAACAAACCAATATGGATGTCATCGCCAACAACCTGGCGAACGTCAGTACCAATGGTTTTAAGCGTCAGCGTGCGGTATTTGAAGATTTGCTGTACCAGACGATTCGTCAGCCTGGTGCGCAGTCTTCCGCGCAGACTACGCTGCCTTCCGGTTTGCAGATTGGTACCGGTGTGCGCCCGGTAGCCACTGAACGTCTGCACAGCCAGGGCAACTTGTCTCAGACCAACAACAGTAAAGATGTGGCGATCAAAGGGCAGGGCTTCTTTGAAGTCTCTCTGCCGGATGGGACTTCCGCCTACACCCGCGATGGTTCCTTCCAGGTCGATCAGAACGGACAGCTGGTGACGGCTGGCGGTTATCAGGTTCAGCCGGCTATCACTATTCCGGCAAACGCCCTGAGCATCACTATTGCCAGCGATGGCGTGGTGAGTGTGACCCAGCAGGGGACGGCTGCGCCAGTTCAGGTTGGTCAGTTAAACCTGACCACCTTTATGAATGACACCGGTCTGGAAAGCATCGGTGAAAACCTCTACACCGAAACGCAGGCCTCCGGCGCGCCGAACGCCACTACGCCTGGGTTGAACGGTGCAGGTTTGCTGTATCAGGGGTATGTGGAAACCTCAAACGTAAACGTGGCGGAAGAGCTGGTGAATATGATCCAGGTTCAGCGCGCTTACGAAATTAATAGTAAGGCAGTATCGACCACCGATCAGATGCTGCAGAAACTGACGCAACTCTAAGGCGTTTTCCGGCGCGGTAAGCGCCGTGCCGGAACCCTGATTTCGAAGATGAATGCAATGCAAAAATACGCCGTGCACAGCTACCCGATTATGGCTTTAGTGGCATTAACCCTGACAGGATGTGCCTGGGTTCCGTCTACACCGTTAGTGCAGGGGGCGACCACCGCCCAGCCCATTCCGGGGCCGGTGCCGATGGTGAATGGTTCTATTTACCAAACTGCGCAGCCAATCAACTATGGCTATCAGCCGCTGTTTGAAGACCGCCGTCCGCGTAACGTCGGCGACACGCTGACTATCGTGCTGCAAGAAAACGTGAGCGCCAGCAAAAGCTCGTCAGCGAATGCCAGCCGCGATGGCAAATCCAGCTTTGGCATGGACACCACACCGCGTTACCTCGAAGGGCTGTTCGGCAATGCCCGTGCCGATCTGAGTTCTTCCGGCAGCAATACCTTTGACGGCAAAGGCGGCGCAAATGCCAGTAACACATTTAGCGGCACGCTGACCGTCACGGTCGATCAAGTGCTGATCAACGGCAATTTACATGTAGTGGGTGAAAAACAGATCGCCATTAACCAGGGCACAGAGTTCATCCGCTTTTCCGGCGTCGTAAACCCGCGCGCCGTCAGCGGCAGCAACACGGTTCCGTCCACACAGGTGGCGGATGCGCGTATCGAATATGTGGGCAATGGCTACATCAACGAAGCGCAGAATATGGGCTGGCTGCAACGTTTCTTCCTCAACTTATCGCCGATGTAACCGGGGTGAATTATGTTTAGATATCTGGCAATGGCGTTGGTACTGGTGGCATCTGTTGCCCAGGCCGACCGCATCCGGGACCTCACCAGCGTACAGGGCGTGCGAGAAAACTCCTTGATCGGCTATGGCCTGGTCGTTGGCCTTGATGGCACCGGTGACCAGACCACACAGACCCCCTTTACCACGCAGACACTGAACAATATGTTGTCGCAGATGGGGATTACGGTGCCGACCGGCACCAACATGCAGTTGAAAAACGTCGCGGCTGTTATGGTCACGGCGCAGTTCCCGGCATTCGCCCGCCAGGGGCAAACCATCGATGTGGTGGTCTCCTCAATGGGTAACGCTAAAAGTCTGCGCGGCGGTACGTTGCTGATGACTCCGCTGAAAGGGGTCGACAGCCAGGTGTACGCGCTGGCGCAGGGGAATATTTTGGTTGGCGGCGCAGGTGCGTCGGCAGGCGGCAGCAGTGTTCAGGTGAACCAGCTTAACGGCGGCCGTATTACCAACGGCGCGGTGATCGAGCGTGAGTTGCCGACGCAGTTCGGCGCAGGGAATACCATCAACCTGCAACTGAACCAGGAAGACTTTTCTATGGCGCAGCAGATTGCCGACACCATTAACCGCAGCCGTGGTTACGGTAGCGCAACGGCGCTTGACGCCCGCACCGTGCAGATCCGCGTTTCCACTGGCGGCAGTTCGCAGGTACGTCTGCTGGCCGATATTCAGAACCTTGAAGTCGGCGTTACCCAGCAGGATGCGAAAGTGATCATCAACTCGCGTACCGGCTCTGTGGTGATGAACCGTGAAGTGTCGCTGGATAATTGTGCCGTCGCGCAGGGGAACCTCTCTGTTACGGTCAACCAGCAGGCTAATGTCAGCCAGCCGAATACACCATTTGGCGGCGGTCAGACGGTGGTGACACCGCAAACGCAGATCGATTTACGCCAGAGCGGCGGTTCGCTGCAAAGCGTTCGCTCCAGCGCCAACCTGAACAGCGTCGTGCGCGCACTTAACGCGCTGGGTGCTTCGCCGATGGAACTGATGTCTATTCTGCAGGCCATGCAAAGTGCAGGTTGCCTGCGCGCGAAACTGGAGATCATCTAATGCTGACGGACAGCCGGTTGTTGTCGAGCGCGGCCTGGGACGCGCAATCACTGAATGAACTGAAAACCGAGACCCGACAGGATCCGCAGGCCAATTTGCGCCCCGTTGCACGTCAGGTTGAGGGCATGTTCGTGCAGATGATGCTGAAAAGCATGCGTGAAACGTTACCGAAAGACGGTATTTTCAGCAGTGACTCAACGCGGCTGTACACCAGCATGTATGACCAACAAATCGCGCAGCAGATGACGGCCGGTAAAGGTCTGGGTCTGGCGGATATGATGGTCAAACAGATGGCCGCTCAGCAGGGTTCCGCTGAGCCGGTGGAACAAACAGCACAAGCAGCACAGCAGGTGCCGATGAAGTTCCCGCTGGAAACGGTCACCTCCTATCAGAACCAGGCGCTGACGCAACTGGTGCGTAAAGCGATGCCAAAAGCGCCGGATGGTAGCGATGAACCGCTTTCCGGCGACAGCAAAGACTTCCTGGCGCAATTGTCGCTTCCTGCCCGTCTGGCGAGTGAACAGAGTGGGGTTCCGCATCACCTGATCCTGGCGCAGGCAGCGCTGGAATCTGGCTGGGGCCAGCGGCAGATCCCGCGTGAAAACGGCGAGCCGAGCTTTAACATTTTTGGCGTTAAAGCCACGCCTGGCTGGAAGGGGCCGACCACGGAAATTACCACCACCGAATATGAAAACGGTGAAGCGGTGAAAGTGAAAGCCAAATTCCGCGTTTACAGTTCGTACCTTGAAGCGCTCTCCGACTACGTTGGTATGCTGACGCGCAATAAACGCTACGCGGCGGTCACTACGGCCGCAACGCCAGAGCAGGGCGCACAGGCGCTGCAAAATGCCGGTTATGCGACCGATCCTAACTATGCCCGCAAACTGACATCCATGATTCAGCAACTGAAATCAATGGGTGAAAAGGTCAGCAAAGCGTATAGCACTGACATCCAAAATCTGTTCTGAAAGATCTCAAGTTTCGCCCTGGGTTGCCGATAATCGTCAACAGGACTCATGACTGAATGTATATAAGGAACCTCCATGTCCAGTTTGATTAATAGCGCCATGAGTGGGCTCAGCGCAGCCCAGGCCGCGCTTAATACTGCCAGTAATAACATTTCCAGTTATAACGTGGCGGGCTACACTCGCCAGACGACGGTGCTTTCAGCGGCGAAAAGTACGCTGGGCGCAGGCGGTTATGTCGGGAATGGTGTTAACGTTGTTGGCGTTCAGCGTGAGTATGATGCCTTTATCACCAACCAGTTGCGCGCGGCACAAAACCAGAGCAGTGGGCTGACGACGCGTTATGAGCAGATGTCGAAAATCGACGATGTGTTGTCAGGCACCACCAATTCGCTGGCGACCAGCATGCAGGATTTCTTCTCCAGCCTGCAAACGCTGGTCAGTAATGCTGAAGATCCGGCCTCGCGTCAGGCACTGTTGGGCAAAGCTGACAGCATGGTTAACCAGTTCAAAGTGGCTGACCAGTATCTGCGTGACCAGGACAAACAGATTAACCTGTCTATCTCGTCAAGCGTTGACCAGATTAACAACTACACCAAGCAGATTGCCTCGCTGAACGACCAGATCTCTCGCCTGACCGGCGTGGGCGCTGGCGCGTCGCCGAATGACTTGCTCGATCAGCGCGACCAACTGGTCAGTGAACTGAACCAGATCGTCGGTGTGGAAGTCAGCGTGCAGGATGGGAATACCTACAACCTGACGATGGCGAACGGCTATACGCTGGTGCAGGGCAGTACTTCTCGCCAGCTGGCGGCGGTCTCTTCGAGCGCCGATCCGTCACGTACAACCGTCGCGTATGTTGATAACACCGCTGGCAATATCGAAATTCCGGAAAAACTGATCACCACCGGCTCGCTGGGCGGCCTGCTGGCGTTCCGTTCACAGGATTTGGATCAGACGCGTAACACGCTGGGTCAACTGGCGCTGTCATTTGCCGATTCATTTAACCAGCAGCACACGCAGGGTTATGACGCGAACGGCGACCAGGGCACTGATTTCTTTACCATTGGTTCCCCGACAACGCTGAACAACTCGAAAAACACAGGTGATGCCACATTGACGGCAGCCGTGAGCGACAGCTCTGCGGTACAGGCGACTGATTACAAAGTGGTTTACGACGGCACAAACTGGAATGTTACCCGCCTGTCCAACAATACCTCATTTACGGTTACGCCGGATGCGACTGACGGTACGCTGAACTTTGACGGTCTGAAAATTACCGTCGGCGGCACGACCGGGCCGGTCGCCAACGACAGCTTTACGGTTAAACCGGTGAGCAATGCCGTCGTCAACATGAGTGTGGCAGTGACGGATGAGTCGAAGATCGCTATGGCGCAAACCGCTACTGACGGTGCGAGCGATAACCGTAACGGCCAGGCGATGCTGGATCTGCAAAAAGCGACCAAAGTCGGCGGCAACAAAACGTTCAACGATGCGTATGCCACGCTGGTCAGCGATGTGGGTAACAAAACATCGACGCTGAAAACCAGCAGCACTACGCAGACCAACGTGGTGACACAGCTCAGCAACCAGCAGCAGTCTATCTCCGGGGTTAACCTCGATGAAGAGTACGGCAACCTGCAACGTTATCAGCAATATTATCTGGCTAACGCCCAGGTTCTGCAGACCGCAAGCACGCTGTTTAATGCGTTGCTGGAAATTCGCTAAGTAAGGGGTGAATGATGCGTATCAGCACGCAAATGATGTATGAGCAAAACATGCGCGGCGTTACCAATGCGCAGAGTAAATGGCTGGCCTACGGTGAGCAAATGTCTACCGGGCAGCGTGTGAACCGTCCGTCTGACGATCCGATCGCCGCTTCGCAGGCCGTGGTGATCTCTCAGGCGCAGGCGCAGAACACCCAGTACGCGACGGCGCGTACTTTCGCCGAACAAAAAGTGTCGCTGGAAGAGAGCGTGTTGCAGCAGGTTACGACCGCAGTTCAGGGCGCGCAGTCTACCATCGTTGAGGCCGGTAGCGGCTCGCTCAGCGACGACGACCGCGCATCGCTGGCCAGCAAACTGCAAGGCTATCGCGATCAGTTGCTGAACCTGGCGAACAGCACTGACGGTAACGGGCGCTATATTTTCGGCGGCTATAAAACCGAAACGGCGCCGTACGATTCTACCGGTACTTACAGCGGTGGCACGCAAAACATCACCCAGCAGGTTGATGCTTCCCGTAGCATGGTGATTGCCCATACGGGGGATGAAATTTTTAACCGCATCACCAGTAACGCCACGCCTGAACCGACGGATCCGGCAACCGGTTTGCCGGGAACGTCGGAAACTGATCTGTTTAAAATGCTGGATACTGCTATCGCCGCGCTGAATACGCCGGTTGCAGGTGATGAGACGGCCAAAGCGACCGCGCAGGCCGCGGTTGATAAAACCAGCCGTGGTTTGACGAACTCCCTGAACAACGTGCTGACGGTACGCGCGGAGTTGGGCACGCAGTTGAATGAGCTGGACAGCCTTGATTCGTTGGGGGATGACCGTGCGCTGGGTCTGACACAGCAGAAAAGCGATCTGGTGGATGTGGACTGGAACTCGGTAATTTCGTCTTACACCATGCAACAGGCTGCTTTGCAGGCTTCTTATAAAGCCTTCTCTGATATGCAGGGAATGTCGTTGTTCCAGATTAACTCGTAATCGTTTCGTTTTGAGCATGTCTTGAAACTGGGCATGTTCCGTATGCCCGCTCTGTTACCGGAGCGGGCCTTTTTTTGTCTTATGCTTTCTGCGCCTCTTGCTGGATGCGACGGGCATCGACCAGGCGAATGATCAGCGCGATAAAGCCAGAGATCGTTGCCAGTACTACCACACCCTGCCATGAGGCGACGGAATAGAGTTTACTGCCCAGAGCAGAACCCACCGCCATACCGATAAACACACCTGTGAACAGTAACGCATTCAGGCGGCCACGCGCTTGCGGCTCCAGACCGTACACCAGATTCTGGTGCGCCACGAGGCTGGATTGCAGACCGAGATCGAAGCCGACTGCAGAGAGCGCAATCAGGATAAGCTGAGCGTGCGGCGGCAGTGCCGGCAGTAAAAACATCAGGGCAAAGGAGAGAGTCACCAGCCCGGCGCCCAGTTGTGTCACTTTCTCAGCGCCGACTTTATCTGCCAGACCACCGGCCAGCGGCGCGGCCAGCGCACCAGCGGCACCCGCAATACCGAATGTACCGGCAACGGCGCTGCCTAACTGATATTTTTCCAGCAGCATGACTGCCAGCGTAGACCAGAAGGCGCTAAAAGCGATGGACAAGAAACCCTGGGCGAAAGCCGCACGGCGCAGGGCCGGATAACGTTGCCACAGGTGTGCCATCGATTTCATCAGTGCCGGATAGCTCAGCGTAGAGTGGGTGGCAAAACGCGGCAGCACGGACCACATCAGCACGCCAATCAGGGCAATACTGACGGCGGCGAGTTGATACATTATCCGCCAGCCAAATGCTGCGCCGACAAAGCCACTTACCGTCCGTGAAAGCAGGATGCCCAGCAGCAAACCGGTCATCACCGTGCCGACCATTTTCCCCTGTTTACCCGCTGGTGCCAGAATGGCCGCCGCCGGGACAATATCCTGCGCCATTGTCGCCGCCATCCCCAGCATCAGGCTGACAAGCAGCAGAGAGGGAAGGTTGCTGGTCAGGCTACAGGCCAGTAGCAGAATCGCCAGTGCCACGCTTTTTATCAGGATGAGGCGGCGACGGTCATGGCGATCGCCCAGCGGCAGTAAAAACAAAATACCCAGCGCATAACCGGCCTGAGTCAGCGTCGGCACCAGCCCCATGCCGTTAACGGTCAGGTGCAGATCGCTACCCATCAGCGGCAGCAGCGGCTGCGAATAGTAGATAGAAGCCACGCTAAATCCCGCGCCCAGCGCCAGCGCTAAAATGACCCAGCCAACAACATCTGTCGAAAGAGAATGACGGTTCATACTGTGTTTCCCCGGTATGGTTTTTATGAATTCGTAGACGTGCTACGCAGTGAGGACATTCTTATCTAATACGCTGTGGCGCGGTAGCCAGCGGAGTGGTAAAACGGTTATACGTGAAACGTATAGGCAAAATAAATATGAAGCGCCAGGAACGTATAGACAGGGTGGATTTGATGCGGACGTTTATCCGCATCGTGGAAGCGGGCTCGCTGTCGGCAGCGGCACGCCAGTTGGCAACGACGCAGGCGACGGTCAGCCGCCGTTTACAGTCACTGGAAACTCTGCTCGGCGTGAAGCTGCTGCTGCGCACTACCCATGCGATGAAACTGACCGATGATGGTGAACGCTGTTATCAACATGCAAAACGGGTGGCGGATGCCTGGGTAGCCCTTGAGGATGAACTGAGCCAGTCTGACGATGAACCAGTCGGTATTTTACGCGTGCGTGCGCCGCATGCTTTTGGTCAGGAGCAGTTGCTCGGGCCGCTCACCGAATTTCTGGAGCGACACCCGCAGCTTTCTGTCGAGTGGATGCTGAACGATAAAACGGTAGATTTTCTTAGCGTAAACATCGATTGCGCTATTCGCGTCGGTGCGGAAGTGGACCCGGCAACGGTATCGGTGCTGTTGGCAGAGGTTCCGCGCAGCCTGGTGGCTTCTCCGGCCTTGCTGGCGCGTTTTCCGGCAATTGAGACCCCACAACAACTCTCAGCCTTGCCGTGGATAGCGCTGAACACTTTTTATCAGCATGAAATTCATCTGACGCATCAGCAAACCGGCGATGCGGAACAGGTGCCAATCTCACCAAGACTGTTTACCGACAGCCTGTACGCTGCGCGGAATACGGCGATCAGTGGTCTTGGTCTGGCGGTTATCTCCAGTTGGGCGGTGGAAGAGGAGATACGCAGCGGAAAACTGGTCGCTCTGTTGCCGGAATGGCAGGCGGCACCGCTGCCGGTGCATCTGGTGTATCCGTGGGCGCGGTACTATCCGGCGCGTTTGCGAAAATTTTTGCAACTGATGCGCGAAGTGATGCCGGGCCTGGGAGGCGTGCGCCAGCCCGCGCGGCAGGCATAAAAAAGCCGACCCTGAGGTCGGCTTTTGGCTGTCTGATGATTAGTCAACAGATGGCGGCTTCGTTGCCGGTGCGGCGGCGGCGTGGGTGGCGCTGTGACCGCCCGCCGAGCCTTTACCTTCGAAATTGAAGTCCGGACGAACCCAGTCGCTGTGACGCGGCGCTTCCGGGACATAGGCCGGTGCAGGCGCTTTGGTCATCGGCGCAGTGGCTACTTTACGGGCGACGACAGGCGCCACCGTTTCTTTAACCGGTTCAACAACGGGTTCTGCAACCGGGGCCGGGGCTTCTTCGCTAACAGCCGGAACGGTTTCGACGATCGGCGCTTCCTGCACTGGTGCGGCTTCTTCCGCAACCTCTTCGGCGACGACACGATCTTCTTCAGCAATCAGTTGCGGCTGCTCATCAACCGGCGCGGCGATAACCTCCGGATGGGTGGTTTCTACCTCAACGGTTTCTGGCTCAGCGACAGTCTGCTGCGGCTCCACAACGACAGGTTCTGTCACTTCCGTTTCAGCGGCTGGCGCGACAACTTCTGCTTCTGCAGCGGGTTGTTGCTCAACCACTTCGGTCTGTACAGCGCTAACCAGCGCGGCTTCAGCCACCATCGGTGCAACATCCTGCTCAACGGCAACGTTCTCTTCTGCCGCGATCTCTTTCGCCTGCTCTTCCTGAGTGCGCGGAACCGGATAACGGATCCATACCTTACCGGAAGCCATTTCAGGCGAAGCACATGCGACGGTCAGCGGCATGGCTGACTGCAATGGATAACGCTCGTCACGGTAGCGACGACGGCGCTGGCCGCTGACGCGCAGATGACGCGGAGAACGACGAGAGCGGCGAGGCATCGCATTTTCGCGCCCTTCAACATTCTCATCCTGATCCTGACTGGTTTCCACAACGGCCGGCAGATCGACTTTCGCCACTTCAGTACCCGGAGCAATCGTCTCTTCGGCAACATCCGCAGACTGCGCATCCTCAAAACGTACTTTCTGGCTCAGTTGACGCTGTTTACGACGCGGCATCACCTGTACGCGCTCTTCCTGTTCAGTTTCCTGCTCAGGCTGATCGGCACGGTTCAGTTCTTTAACATCCTGCTGTGCCTGACGTTTGTCATCGTTACGGCGACGGTTGCGTTCACGGCGTGACGGTTGCTGCTCATCGCGCTGTTTAGTTTTTTCCGTCTCTTCGACCGCTACTGGCTCACGCGCTTCGCGAGTTTCCACGTTCTGCTGCGATTTGTCGCGGCGATTACGGCGGTTCTCTTCACGGCCCTCACGGTTTTCGCGATTCTCACGACCTTCGCGCGCCTCGCTGCCTTCAGAGCGGCCATCACGGCGTTCGTTACGATCGCGACGATTGCTCTGGCGCGGTTTGCGGCGATCCTGCTGGCGATCTTGTTTCGCCGGTTTTTTCTCTTCCTGGGCTTCGACGGCTGCCGGGGCTTCTTCGCCCGCAAACAGGCCTTTCAGTGCCGAGACGAAACGGCTGAGCAGCCCCGGCGTTACAGGTTGTGCAGCGGCAGGTTCTGCTTTGGCAACGGGTGCAGCAGCGGCAGCAGGCGCTGGCGGAGCAGGCGGAACATCCGGCATGACGAATGTCGCCAGCGCAGGCTGTTCAGGCAGTTTACGCTCGGCATACTCTTCTTCCGACGGCAGCGCCATCGCTTCTTCGTGCAGCTTCGGCAGCAGGTAGCTCAGGGTCGGCGTCTCTTCGCCTTTACGCACGCGCAGTACGGAGTAGTGCGGCGTTTCCATCTGGTCGTTTGGCACGATCACGCAGCGTACGCCGCCCTGACGGGCTTCGATAGCGCTGACCGCAGCACGTTTTTCGTTCAGCAGATAAGAGGCGACCTGGACCGGCACAATTGCGTGCACTTCCTGGGTGTTCTCTTTCAGCGCTTCTTCTTCGATCAGGCGCAGAATCGACAGCGCCAGCGATTCGTTATCACGAATGGTGCCAGTGCCGCTACAACGCGGGCAGACGTGGTGGCTGGATTCGCCCAGCGACGGACTCAGGCGCTGACGAGACATCTCCAGCAGGCCAAAGCGGGAAATATGGCTGATCTGAATACGAGCGCGGTCCTGACGTACGGCTTCGCGCAGACGGTTCTCAACAGCGCGCTGATGGCGAACCGGCGTCATATCGATGAAGTCAATAACAATCAGACCGCCGAGATCGCGCAGGCGCAGTTGGCGAGCGATCTCATCGGCTGCTTCCAGGTTGGTATTGAAGGCGGTTTCTTCGATATCGCCACCGCGGGTTGCGCGCGCGGAGTTGATATCGATAGCCGTCAGTGCTTCCGTGGAATCGATAACGATAGAGCCGCCGGACGGCAGACGCACTTCACGCTGGAAGGCGGATTCAATCTGCGACTCAATCTGATAGTGGCTGAACAGCGGAATTTCACCGGTGTACAGTTTGATTTTGCTGCTGAAATCCGGACGACCCAGCGCGGAGATGTGCTGGCGGGCCAGCTCAAGCACTTTCGGGTTGTCGATGAGGATTTCGCCAATGTCCTGGCGCAGGTAGTCACGGAAAGCGCGAACGATGACGTTGCTTTCCTGATGGATCAGGAACGGCGCCGGACGGCTTTCAGCGGCTTTCTGGATAGCTTCCCAGTGTTTCAGGCGGAAACTCAGATCCCATTGCAGCGCTTCGGCGGATTTACCCACACCGGCTGTGCGTACAATCAGCCCCATGCCCTCCGGCAGTTCGAGGCTGGAGAGAGCTTCCTTTAATTCAGTACGATCGTCGCCTTCAATGCGGCGAGAGATGCCGCCTGCGCGCGGGTTATTCGGCATTAACACCAGATAACTGCCCGCAAGGCTAATAAACGTGGTCAGCGCAGCGCCTTTATTACCACGCTCTTCTTTATCAATCTGGACGATAACTTCCTGGCCTTCACGCAGAACGTCTTTGATATTCGGACGGCCATGAGCATTGTAATTGGCGGGGAAATATTCGCGCGCGATTTCTTTGAGGGGGAGAAAACCGTGTCGTTCAGCACCGTAATCAACGAAAGCGGCTTCAAGACTCGGCTCAATGCGGGTGATTTTACCTTTATAGATGTTCGCTTTTTTCTGTTCGTGCCCCGGACTTTCGATATCCAGATCGTACAGGCGCTGCCCATCCACAAGGGCGACACGCAACTCTTCTTGCTGAGTTGCGTTGATTAACATTCTTTTCATCGTAACTTACTCATTATTCTTACATTGACGACTAAGCTGCGGGCAAGATAACGCCTTTCCGGGGAGAACCGATGGCCTCGAGACTATTCACGTCGCCAACCTCACGGTTGTCGCTCGCTTAAGAGGCGCAGTGTGTCGGTTGCCTGTATTTCCTGTGGAAAATACAGCGCAATTATCAGGGGAACAGCCTGGGAAAAACTCTCCAGAGAAGATTCCATCTACCGGTAAGGACTGCAACCCGCAGCCCGCTAACTGCCTGAAAGTTCAATACGTCTTACGCCATTGCTGCGTGTATGATCGGACAGGCAAAACTGGTCATTCCGCTTATTTGCTTGTTTCAACAAGATTCAACACGGAAAACCGCAACATTATTCCCTGCGAACCCTCTTATAGCAAGCTGACTTTTACCATTTATCACCCGGTTACTCACAGTTTTTTCACCTCTGCACGGAGATTGGTTTAATAACCACCGCATCAGAAGAATCTAACGCCAGTATCCAGGTGCGAATGTAAATATAAGCATAGAAAAATGAGTGGCGCTAATCATCATGGCTATTTAGAATCGCCTCCCATGAAAACTGAGACACCATCCGTAAAATTTGTTGCTATTTCCGCTGACGAAGCGGGGCAACGCATCGATAACTTTTTACGCACCCAATTAAAAGGTGTGCCGAAAAGCATGATCTACCGCATTCTGCGTAAAGGCGAAGTGCGGGTGAATAAAAAACGCATCAAACCGGAATATAAACTGGAAGCGGGCGACGAAGTGCGCATCCCGCCGGTGCGCGTTGCTGAACGCGAAGAAGAGGCGGTTTCACCGCATCTGCAGAAAGTTGCGGCATTAAGCGACGTTATTTTATACGAAGACGAACATATTCTCGTCCTCAACAAGCCGTCCGGTACAGCGGTACACGGCGGCAGCGGCCTGAGTTTTGGCGTGATTGAAGGTCTGCGCGCGCTGCGTCCGGAAGCCCGGTTCCTCGAACTCGTTCACCGTCTCGATCGTGATACTTCCGGCGTTCTGCTGGTGGCAAAAAAACGTTCGGCGCTGCGTTCGCTACATGAGCAACTGCGCGGCAAAGAGATGCAGAAAGATTATCTCGCGCTGGTGCGCGGGCAATGGCAGTCACACGTAAAAGCGGTGCAGGCACCGTTGCTGAAAAATATTCTGCAAAGCGGTGAACGCATTGTGCGCGTCAACAGCGAAGGCAAACCGTCGGAAACCCGGTTTAAAGTGGAAGAGCGTTACGAGTTTGCGACGCTGGTACGTTGTAGCCCGGTAACCGGTCGTACGCACCAAATCCGCGTACATACGCAGCATGCGGGTCATCCGATTGCTTTTGACGACCGGTATGGCGATCGTGAATTTGACAAGCAACTGGCAGCAACCGGTTTGTCTCGTCTATTTTTGCATGCGGCAGCGCTGAAATTTACCCATCCAAATAGCGGTGAGACATTGCGTATTGAAGCGCCGCTCGATGATGAACTAAAACACTGTTTGCAGGTGCTGCGCAGCGGCAAATAAGCGTTTCCCCCTCCAGTACGAGGGGGAAAGCAACATGTCAGGGCTTCAGCCACTTATCCAGCCACGGAAAGACTTCATCCTGCTGTTCACGGTAAAAAACATGCCCCAGTTGCGGCCAGGTGCGGGTGACGAGTTTGTCGTCGGCGTGCTGTGATTTCCAGACGCGGTGCGCTTTGGCAAAGGCCTCTTTTACTGCTTCCGGCGGGAACAGTTTGTCCTGACCGCCGCTGAAGATCAGCATCGGTTTAGGCGCGGCGATACTGGCAATGTCCGGAATATCCATCTGCGCAGGCATCCCCGGATGGAGCATATAAAAGGCGGACTGGCCGCGCAGCACGTTATTGCCCGGCTGCATCAGACCGTTATACGTACCAAACCATGAGATCACGGCGGTCGCCGCCACTTTGTCGCTCAGTGCGGCCAGTTGCCAGGCGCGAAAACCGCCCATCGAGAAGCCCAACACGCCTACGCGTTGGCTGTCCACTCCGGCATATGAGGCGATAAAGTCTACCGTGCGCATATCTTCATAAGCCATTTCGCCTGCCAGAGAACGCCCAAGGTTGAAATAGTTACTGGCCAGCGCCTGCTGCTGCTCGTAGACCATTGGCCCGCGATCGCCCCAACCCGGGCTGTCAATGGCGATGACGGCATAGCCACGGCTGGCCAACTCATCACCGATAAATTTCCCGCTGAAAAATTTGTCAGCCCAGGCTTGCGCGCTGGCGAGCTTTCCTGCATCGCCCCAGGGACGGATCAGCTTCTCTTTACCGATATCAAATTTCGAACCGTGATCGTGTAACAGTACTACTGCGGGGTGAGGCCCCGGGGATTTTGGCATCAGCAGTAGCGCCGCAATACGATTATCGTCGGTGATAGTAAGCGCCAGTTTTTCTGCGGTATAACTGCCACGATCTTCTTTGCTGAGAATTTCTGGCGCGAAAGGTTTCGTCGAGTTCGGGGTAAGCAACGCTGTGCGGAATAACTGGCGGCTAAGGGTTTGCCACTGAGTAAAATCTTTATAGTGGCCGGAGAGCCAGGAATGGGGGTAGCGCATCTCTGTTTTCAGCGTTTGCCATGAAGCGGGGAGGTTGCCTTCAACCACTCCCTGCGTTTGCCACGGCGCCTGCGCAATGGCATTCGCGGCGCTGAAAAGCGTCAACAGCAGCGCCATTTTATTGAATATCTTCATCACCTCTCCTTAAATTAAAACATCGTTTTAATAATGGCGATGAATGTAACGTTTGCTCAAAAAAGAAACTGTGATCGCTAAAGCATTAGCTTAACAAGGGGTTACACTGTTCACGACGTAGCATTTGGCACAGCGCGATCAGCGGCAGACCGACCAGCGTGTTGGGATCCCGGCCTTCAAGACGTTCAAATAGCGCAATGCCTAAACCTTCGCTTTTGAAACTGCCAGCGCAGTTCAGTGGACGCTCTTTACGGATATAGTCATCGATTTCTGGCTCGCTTAAATGACGGAAATGGACGTCGAAAGGCTCACATTCAGTCTGCAAATGACCGGTGGCCGAGTTATATAGCGCCAGACCCGTATAAAAGGTGACAATATTTCCGCGGGCTTTCATCAATTGCTGTCGGGCATTTTCTTCCGTATGCGGTTTGCCGGTTATTTCACCGTCCAGCACGCACACCTGATCGGAACCAATAATCAGATGCTGAGGATATTTCTCCGCCAGCGATTGCGCTTTTTCCTGTGCCAGACGCAGCACCAGATGACGCGGTGCTTCGCCTGCATGCGGAGTCTCATCAGCCTGCGGTGCGGCGCATTCAAACGCTAAGCCAAGCTTTTCCAGAAGTGCGCGGCGGTATGGGGAGGTCGATGCGAGAATAATTTGCGACATATTTTTTTCACCAAATATGGCTTAACAATGAGAGGCATTTTAAACTGTAGGCCGCAATGTGTGCGAATTATTGGCAAAAGGCAACCGTAGGCTGCCTTTTTCTTTGACTATATGACGTTACAAAGTTAATATGCGCGCCCTATGCAAAAGGTAAAATTACCCCTGACTCTTGATCCGGTTCGTACGGCTCAGAAACGCCTCGATTACGAGGGTATCTATACCCCCGAGCAGGCGGAGCGCGTCGCCGAATCTGTAGCCAGCGTAGACAGTGATGTGGAGTGCTCCATGTCGTTCGCTATCGATAACCAGCGTCTGGCGGTCCTGACCGGTGATGCGAAGGTAACGGTATCGCTCGAATGCCAGCGCTGCGGGAAACCGTTCACCCATCAGGTCTACACAACGTATTGTTTTAGTCCTGTGCGTTCAGACGAACAGGCTGAAGCACTGCCGGAAGCGTACGAGCCGATTGAGGTTAACGAATTCGGCGAAATCGATCTGCTGGCGCTGGTTGAGGATGAAATTATTCTCTCCTTGCCTGTAGTTCCGGTGCATGATTCTGAACACTGTGAAGTGTCCGAGGCGGAAATGGTCTTTGGCGAATTGCCTGATGAAGCGCAAAAACCAAACCCATTTGCCGTATTAGCCAGCTTAAAGCGTAAGTAATTGAGGAGTAAGGTCCATGGCCGTACAACAGAATAAACCAACCCGTTCCAAACGTGGCATGCGTCGTTCCCATGACGCGCTGACCGCAGTCACCAGCCTGTCTGTAGACAAAACTTCTGGTGAAACCCACCTGCGTCACCACATCACCGCCGACGGTTTCTACCGCGGTCGCAAGGTTATCACTAAGTAATCACGCGCAAGCGTGATTAAGCTTAGTGAGGATTTCCCCGTGAAAGCGGGGATAGACCGAACCAGGCTGCGACGATACCTTGACACGTCTAACCCTGGCGTTAGATGTCATGGGGGGCGATTTTGGCCCGACCGTGACAGTGCCTGCAGCTTTGCAGGCACTGAACTCTAATTCACAGCTCAACCTTCTTTTAGTCGGCGATCCCGACGCTATCACGCCATTACTTGCCAAAGCTGATTTCGAGCAACGCTCACGCTTGCTTATCATTCCTGCACAGTCAGTTATTGCCAGTGATGCCCGGCCCGCACAAGCGATCCGCACCAGTCGCGGTAGCTCGATGCGTATGGCGCTGGAGTTGGTGAAAGAAGGACGTGCCCAGGCTTGCGTCAGCGCAGGCAATACCGGCGCGTTGATGGGGCTGGCGAAAATGTTGCTCAAACCGATTGAGGGGATTGAGCGTCCGGCGCTGGTTACCGTTTTGCCACATCAGCAGAAGGGCAAAACTGTCGTGCTGGATCTCGGCGCGAACGTGGATTGTGACAGTACAATGCTGGCGCAGTTTGCGGTAATGGGGTCGGTGATGGCCGAGGAGATCCTGGGGATCGCGAACCCGCGCGTAGCGCTGTTGAACATTGGTGAAGAAGAAACCAAAGGTCATGACAATATCCGTGATGCAGCGGCTCTGTTACGATCGGTTCCCACAATGAACTACATTGGTTATCTGGAGGCGAATGAACTTCTGACTGGAAAAACGGATGTGTTAGTTTGTGACGGTTTTACGGGAAACGTCACATTAAAAACCATGGAGGGGGTTGTCAGGATGTTTCTTTCGCTGCTGAAATCACAGAGCGAAGGGCAAAAAAGGTCGTGGTGGCTGATTTTATTAAAACGTTGGTTACAAAAAAGCCTGAGCAGGCGATTCAGTCACCTCAACCCCGACCAGTATAATGGCGCCTGTCTGTTAGGATTGCGCGGCACTGTGATTAAAAGTCACGGAGCAGCGAATCAGCGAGCCTTTACCGTCGCGATTGAACAGGCAGTGCAGGCGGTGCAGCGGCAGGTTCCACAGCGAATTGCCGCTCGCCTGGAATCTGTGTATGCGCTTTCGGCATCATCCGCCCAGGGCGACGATAACCGGAATGTGTGTATATTACCCAAGAGTGACTGAGCGTACATGTATACGAAGATTATTGGTACCGGCAGTTATCTGCCTGAGCAGGTTCGAACAAACGCCGATTTAGAAACAATGGTGGAAACCTCTGACGAGTGGATTGTCAGCCGTACAGGGATCCGTGAGCGCCGTATTGCTTCGGCAAACGAAACTGTCTCAACCATGGGCTATGAAGCCGCTAAACGCGCGCTGGAAATGGCCGGCATCGATAACGATCAAATTGGCCTGATTATTGTGGCGACGACCTCTGCAACGCACGCTTTTCCGAGCGCGGCGTGCCAGATCCAGAATATGCTGGAAATAAAAGGTTGTCCTGCTTTCGACGTTGCCGCAGCATGTGCAGGGTTTACCTACGCGCTGAGCATCGCCGATCAATATGTAAAATCCGGCGCGGTCAAACATGCGCTGGTGATTGGATCTGATGTGCTGGCGCGTACATTAGATCCAAACGATCGCGGTACCATTATTCTGTTCGGCGATGGTGCAGGTGCGGTGGTATTGGGCGCTTCGGAAGAGCCGGGCATTATCTCAACCCACATGCATGCTGACGGTAGCTACGGCGAACTGCTGACGCTGCCGAACCTCGATCGCGTGAATCCGGAAAACCCGACTTATTTAACGATGGCGGGCAACGAAGTATTTAAAGTTGCGGTGACGGAACTGGCGCGAATTGTTGATGAAACATTAGCCGCTAATAATCTTGAGCGAAGCTCGCTGGACTGGCTGGTGCCGCATCAGGCTAACCTGCGTATCATCAGCGCCACGGCGAAAAAGCTTGGCATGGCGATGGATAACGTTGTGGTTACGCTGGATCGTCATGGCAACACCTCTGCGGCTTCTGTTCCCAGCGCACTGGATGAGGCGGTACGCGATGGGCGTATCAAACCTGGCCAGCTAATTCTGCTTGAAGCGTTCGGTGGCGGGTTTACCTGGGGTTCCGCGCTGGTTCGTTTCTAAGTATAAGGATAAGAAGATGACGCAATTTGCTTTTGTTTTTCCGGGGCAGGGTTCCCAGACCGTCGGTATGCTGGCGGATATGGCGGCAGCTTACCCGGTCATTGAAGAAACGTTTGCCGAAGCCTCTGCGGCTCTGGGTTATGATCTCTGGGCGCTGGTGCAGCAAGGCCCGGCAGAAGAACTTAATAAAACATGGCAGACCCAGCCTGCGCTCCTGAGCGCATCTGTCGCGCTGTGGCGCGTGTGGCAGCAGCAGGGTGGCAAAACGCCGGTACTGATGGCTGGGCATAGCCTTGGCGAATATTCCGCGCTGGTATGCGCCGGTGTTATCGCTTTTGCCGATGCTGTACGTCTGGTTGAGCTGCGCGGCAAATTCATGCAGGAAGCCGTACCTGAAGGTACCGGCGCGATGTCAGCTATCATCGGTCTTGATGATGAGTCTATCGCGAAAGCGTGTGAAACTGCGGCTGAAGGCCAGATTGTTTCGCCGGTGAACTATAATTCTCCGGGGCAGGTGGTTATCGCAGGCCATAAAGAGGCCGTTGAGCGTGCAGGCGCAGCCTGTAAAGCCGCTGGTGCTAAACGTGCGTTGCCGCTGCCTGTCAGCGTACCGTCTCACTGCGCACTGATGAAGCCGGCTGCCGAAAAACTGGCCGTTGAACTGAACGCTATTACATTTAATGCTCCGCAGATCCCGGTTATTAACAATGTGGATGTGAAGTGCGAAACGTCGCCGGAAGCTATTCGCAGTGCACTGGTGCGCCAGTTGTACAGCCCGGTGCAGTGGACGAAAAGCGTTGAATTTATGGCGTCTCAGGGCGTTGAGCACCTGTATGAGGTCGGCCCGGGTAAGGTTCTCACCGGCCTGACAAAACGTATTGTTGACACACTGACAGCATCGGCTATCAATGAGCCGGCTGCGATGTCAGAAGCACTCGCGCAATAAAGAGGAACACCATGAGTTTTGAAGGAAAAGTCGCGCTGGTTACCGGTGCAAGCCGCGGAATTGGTCGTGCCATTGCTGAGACGTTAGCCGCTCGCGGCGCAAAAGTTATTGGTACCGCGACAAGCGAAAATGGCGCGCAGGCTATCAGTGATTATTTAGGTGCGAAGGGTAAAGGTCTGTTGCTGAACGTGACCGATGCCGCATCTATTGAATCGGTTCTGGAGAACATTCGCGCTGAGTTTGGCGAGGTTGATATTCTGGTTAATAATGCCGGAATCACTCGTGATAACTTGCTGATGCGCATGAAAGATGATGAGTGGAGCGATATTCTCGACACTAACCTTTCATCTGTTTTCCGTCTGTCAAAAGCGGTAATGCGGGCTATGATGAAAAAGCGTCATGGGCGTATTATCACTATCGGTTCTGTGGTTGGTACCATGGGAAATGCTGGTCAGGCCAACTACGCTGCGGCGAAAGCGGGTCTTATCGGTTTCAGTAAATCGCTGGCGCGTGAAGTTGCGTCCCGCGGTATTACGGTGAACGTTGTTGCTCCGGGCTTTATTGAAACGGACATGACGCGTGCGCTCTCTGACGATCAGCGTGCGGGTATCCTGGCGCAAGTTCCTGCGGGTCGCCTTGGCGGCGCTCAGGAAATCGCCAATGCGGTTGCATTTTTAGCCTCTGACGAGGCGGGTTACATCACAGGTGAAACTCTGCACGTCAACGGTGGAATGTATATGGTCTAACCACGATTAAAATCATTTGCGTTATGAGGGCGAAAGGCCTCAAAATAGCGTAAAATCGTGGTAAGAACTGCCGGGATTTAGTTGCAAATTTTTCAACATTTTATACACTACGAAAACCATCGCGAAAGCGAGTTTTGATAGGAAATTTAAGAGTATGAGCACTATCGAAGAACGCGTTAAGAAAATTATCGGCGAACAACTGGGCGTTAAGCAGGAAGAAGTTACCAACAATGCTTCCTTCGTTGAGGACCTGGGCGCTGATTCTCTTGACACCGTTGAGCTGGTAATGGCTCTGGAAGAAGAGTTTGATACTGAGATTCCGGACGAAGAAGCTGAGAAAATCACCACCGTTCAGGCTGCCATTGATTACATCAACGGTCACCAGGCGTAAGTGAACATCTCCAGGCGGTCACTCGACCGCCTGAGTTTTATCTAGTGTTATCCCTCGAATCTCTTTTTTATCCCTCCCTGGAGGACGAACGTGTCTAAGCGTCGTGTAGTTGTGACCGGACTTGGCATGTTGTCTCCTGTCGGCAATACCGTAGAGTCTACCTGGAAAGCTCTCCTTGCCGGTCAGAGTGGCATCAGCCTGATCGACCATTTCGATACTAGCGCCTATGCAACCAAATTTGCTGGCTTAGTAAAGGATTTTAACTGTGAAGACATTATCTCGCGCAAAGAACAGCGCAAGATGGATGACTTCATTCAATATGGAATTGTGGCTGGCGTTCAGGCCATGCACGACTCCGGCCTGGTTATCACGGAAGAAAATGCTTCCCGTGTTGGCGCCGCGATAGGTTCCGGTATCGGCGGTCTGGGGCTGATTGAAGAGAACCACAGCTCCCTCGTTAAGGGCGGTCCGCGTAAAATCAGTCCGTTCTTCGTACCGTCTACGATTGTTAACATGGTGGCAGGTCATCTGACTATCATGTTTGGCCTGCAAGGCCCAAGCATCTCCATTGCAACAGCCTGTACTTCAGGCGTGCACAACATCGGCCATGCTGCGCGTATTATTGCTTATGGCGATGCCGATGCGATGCTGGCTGGTGGTGCAGAAAAAGCCAGTACCCCGCTGGGCGTAGGTGGCTTCGGTGCAGCGCGTGCGCTGTCTACCCGCAACGATAATCCGCAGGCTGCAAGCCGTCCGTGGGATAAAGAGCGTGACGGTTTTGTCCTCGGCGATGGCGCTGGCATCATCATGCTGGAAGAGTATGAGCACGCGAAAAAACGCGGTGCGAAAATCTATGCTGAAATCATCGGCTTCGGTATGAGCAGCGATGCGTATCATATGACGTCACCGCCGGAAAACGGCGCTGGCGCGGCCAAAGCAATGGTGAATGCGCTGCGCGATGCGGGCATTGAACCAGGCCAGATTGGCTACGTCAACGCGCACGGTACCTCTACGCCAGCAGGCGATATGGCTGAAGCTCAGGCGGTGAAAGCGGTGTTTGGCGATGCCGCGCGTAGCGTCATGGTGAGCTCAACCAAATCCATGACGGGCCACCTGTTAGGCGCTGCCGGTGCAGTTGAGTCAATCTACTCAATTCTGGCGCTGCGCGATCAGGCGGTACCGCCGACCATCAACCTGGATAATCCGGATGAAGGTTGCGATCTGGACTTCGTACCGCACGAAGCGCGCCAGGTCAACGGTATGGAGTATACCCTGTGTAACTCCTTCGGCTTTGGTGGTACTAACGGCTCGCTGATCTTCAAAAAAGTCTGATCATCTTCGCTGTTTTAAAGGCCCGCTTGTCGGGCCTTTTCTATTCAGCTTTCTCCCCCTTGTTCTCTGCTTTCCATCCTGCCAAACTGTCCGGCTACACGCTTAAGGAGCCTCTATGTTCTTGATTAATGGCACAGAGCAACGACAGCTTGCGGCCAGTGACCGGGCCATACAGTTTGGTGACGGCTGCTTTACTACCGCGCGTATCCTTGCCGGGCAAATCCAGTTTGCGCCCGCGCATATACAGCGCTTGCGTCTGGCATGTGAACGGCTATTTATTCCTTTTCATGACTGGGATCTGCTGGCGCAGGAGATGGCATCGCTGGCGCAAGGAAAAGCTGACGGCGTGGTTAAAGTGATCCTCAGTCGCGGTGGCGGAGGTCGCGGCTACAGCGCGGCGAACTGCGATTTACCGACGCGTATTCTTTCTGTTTCAGCCCGGCCCGAGCACTACGCACGCTGGCAGCGGGAAGGCGTTACGTTGGCGCTGAGCGAGGTATGCCTCGGGCGTAATCCGATACTCGCGGGGATCAAACATCTTAACCGTCTGGAGCAGGTGTTAATCCGCGCCGGGCTGGAGCAGACCGGTGCTGATGAAGCGCTGGTGCTGGACAGCGACGGCTGGATCACCGAATGCTGTGCGGCCAATATTTTCTGGCGGCAAGGGCAGGAGGTTTTCACGCCGCGCCTCGACTACGCCGGAGTGGATGGCATCATGCGACAATATTGTATGCGACAACTTGCATCTTCCGGTTTTCGCGTTGTCGAAGTGAATGCCCGCCAGCAAGCGCTGGCGCAGGCCGAGGAAGTGGTTATTTGTAATGCGTTGATGCCAGTCGTCCCCGTTCGCCAATGGGGAGAGCTGCGCTGGTCAGCGCGTGATTTGTACCAATTTTTAGCCCCACTGTGTGAGCAGATAAATCAGTCATGAAGAAAATGTTACGCGTTGTTCTCCTGCTGCTGGCGGTATTAGTGATTGCGGCAGGAGCCGGAGTCTGGAAGGTTCGTCAACTGGCGGATTCCACAATCCTTACTAAAGATGAAACCATTTTTACCCTGCCAGCCGGAACCGGCCGGGTGGCGCTGGGTGAATTGCTGTACCAGGAAAAAGTCATCAATCGTCCGCGTGTTTTCCAGTGGTTATTACGCCTGGAGCCGGATTTGTCGCACTTCAAAGCGGGAACCTACCGTTTTACGGCGGGCATGACCGTCCGCGAAATGCTGCAATTACTGGCCAGCGGCAAAGAAGCGCAATTTCCGCTGCGTCTGGTGGAGGGAATGCGCCTGAGCGATTATCTGAAGCAGCTACGTGATGCGCCATACCTGAAGCACACGCTGAAAGATGATGATTATGCTACTGTCGCGCAGGCGCTGAAGCTGGAGCACCCAAACTGGGTGGAAGGCTGGTTCTGGCCGGATACCTGGATGTATACCGCAAACACAACGGATGTCGCACTGCTCAAGCGCGCGCACCAGAAAATGGCGCGAGCCGTTGAACAGGCCTGGGAAGGGCGCATGGACGGCCTGCCGTACAAGGATCAGAACCAGTTAGTGACCATGGCGTCCATCATCGAAAAAGAGACGGCTGTGGCCAGCGAGCGCGATCGGGTGGCCTCGGTCTTTATTAACCGCTTACGCGTCGGGATGCGCCTGCAAACCGATCCGACGGTGATCTACGGGATGGGCGCGCGTTATAATGGTAAGCTGTCGCGCGCCGATCTGGAGACGCCGACGGATTACAACACCTATGTGATTAGCGGCTTGCCGCCAGGGCCGATTGCCACGCCAGGTGAAGCCTCGCTGAAAGCGGCAGCGCATCCGGCGAAGACGCCGTACCTCTATTTTGTGGCTGACGGGAAGGGCGGACACACATTTAATACCAACCTCGCCAGCCATAACCGGTCAGTGCAGGACTATCTGAAAGTGCTAAAGGAAAAAAATGAGCAGTAAATACATCGTTATTGAAGGGCTGGAAGGCGCCGGTAAAACGACGGCACGCGATGTCGTCGTCGAAACGCTGAAAGAACTGGGCGTCAGCGAGATGATATTTACCCGCGAGCCGGGCGGTACGTTGCTGGCGGAGAAGCTGCGTAGTCTGGTGCTGGATATCCGTTCCGTTGGTGACGAAGTAATTTCTGATAAAGCCGAAGTTCTGATGTTTTATGCTGCTCGAGTTCAACTGGTGGAAACGGTGATCAAGCCGGCGTTGGCGCGCGGTTGCTGGGTCATCGGCGATCGGCACGATCTCTCCACTCAGGCCTACCAGGGCGGCGGTCGTGGTATTGATCAAGGCATGCTGGCGACATTGCGCGATGCCGTGCTGGGCGACTTTCGCCCGGATTTAACCCTGTACCTCGATGTCACCCCTGAAGTTGGCCTGAAACGCGCCCGTGCGCGCGGCGAGCTGGATCGCATTGAGCAGGAGTCGTTGGATTTCTTCAATCGCACCCGTGCGCGTTACCTTGAGCTGGCTGCGCAGGATGCCTCTATTCGCACGGTGGATGCCACGCAACCGCTGGATGATGTTGTGCGCGCTATCCGTCAGACAGTTACCGCATGGGTGCAGGAGCAGGGCGCATGAAATGGTATCCGTGGCTGCGACCGGACTTTGAACAACTGGTCGCCAGTTATCAAAGCGGACGCGGGCACCACGCGTTACTTGTTCACGCGCTGCCAGGTATGGGGGAAGACGCGCTGATCTATGCGCTCAGCCGTTTTCTGCTGTGTCAAACGCCGGAAGGGCACAAAAGCTGCGGCCACTGTCGCGGCTGTCAGTTAATGCAGGCCGGAACCCACCCGGATTACTACCTACTGGCGCAGGAAAAAGGCAAAACGACGTTGGGCATTGATGCGGTGCGTGAAGTGAGTGAAAAACTCTACGAGCATGCACGTCTTGGCGGGGCGAAAGTGGTCTGGATTCAGGACGCCGCGTTATTAACCGATGCTGCCGCCAATGCATTACTGAAAACGCTGGAGGAGCCACCGGCTCAGACGTGGTTCTTTCTTGCCTGCCGGGAACCCGCGCGGTTACTGGCGACGTTGCGCAGCCGCTGTCGCTTGCATCACCTTGCGCCACCGGCGGAAAGTTATGCCAGCGCATGGCTTAGTCGGGAAGTGACAACGTCACAAGAGGCTATTCTCAGCGCGCTGCGTTTGTGCGCCGGCTCGCCAGGCGCGGCTGAAGCGCTGTTGCAGGAAGAACACTGGGCGCAGCGTCAGGCGCTCTGTCAGGCGGTTGAAAACGCGCTGAATAGTGGTGACTGGTTCGCCATGCTGGCGGCGCTTAACCACGATCGGGTGGCTGAACGTTTGCAATGGGTCTGTGCGCTATTCCTTGATGCTCTGAAAGTACAGCAGGGGGCGACGTTGCTGACCAACGTTGATGTGCCGGACCTGGTACACAACCTTGCCCGTCAGTTACGCAGTGAGACATTACATGCTCTGCTGCATGCCGTATTTACTTGCCGTGAGCAGTTGCTGAATGTCGTGGGAGTGAACCGCGAACTGCTGCTTACCGATCTTTTATTAACACTGGAACGGTACCTGCAACCAGGCGCTACGCTTCCGGTATCCCACCTTTAAGAGAGACATTATGTTTTTAGTCGACTCGCACTGCCATCTTGATGGTCTGGATTACGCATCTTTGCATAAAGATGTTGATGACGTACTGGCGAAAGCCGCCGCGCGCGATGTGAAGTTTTGCCTGGCCGTCGCCACCACGCTGCCCGGATATCGCAGCATGCGCGAGCTGGTGGGCGAACGCAATAATGTGGTGTTCTCCTGCGGCGTCCATCCGCTGAATCAGGATGAAGAGTATGACGTAGCGGCGCTGCGTCAGTTAGCAGCGGAAGAGGGCGTTGTGGCAATGGGTGAGACCGGGCTGGACTATTTCTATACCCCGGAAACCAAAGCGCAGCAGCAGACCTCATTTCGCAACCATATCCGCATCGGACGCGAACTGAATAAACCGGTTATCGTGCATACACGCGATGCCCGCGCCGACACGCTGTCGATTTTACAAGAAGAGCAGGTTCAGGATTGCGGCGGTGTACTACACTGCTTTACTGAGGATCGTGAAACGGCAGGCAATCTGCTGGATATGGGGTTTTATATCTCTTTCTCCGGCATTGTTACTTTCCGTAATGCGGAACAACTACGCGATGCAGCACGCTATGTGCCGCTGGATCGGTTGCTGGTCGAGACCGATTCACCGTATCTCGCGCCGGTACCGCACCGCGGTAAAGAGAACCAGCCTGCAATGACACGCGATGTGGCAGAGTATATGGCAGTTCTGAAAGGGGTTTCCATTGAGGAACTCGCACAGCAGACCACGCAAAACTTTGCCCGCCTGTTCCATATCGATCCCGCCAGATTGCAATCTGTCTGAAATGTCAGCTTATTTTAGTACTCGTAATTAATAAACGATCAGAGTAAAGTTCACCGCCATAAAAAAGGCGGTGATGGTCGTTTTTCATACGCCAGTCAGCGCCTTTTGTAAATTTGTGTGAGTTTTAAGGCGACCGCTAGCTGAAACGTGATAGCCGTCAAACAAAGCTGAAACGATTTATTTTACTCTGTGTAATAAATAAAGGGCGCTTAGATGCCCTTCCCAAGGCGCGGTTCTCCCCCCGTGCCAACGCGTGAAAGCGCAACAAAAAGCACTAATACTCAGGAGCACTCTCAATTATGTTTAAGAATGCATTTGCTAACCTGCAGAAGGTCGGTAAATCGCTGATGCTGCCAGTATCCGTACTGCCTATCGCAGGTATCCTGCTGGGCGTCGGTTCTGCAAACTTCAGCTGGCTGCCAGAAGTGGTATCTCATGTTATGGCCGAAGCGGGCGGTTCCGTTTTTGCCAACATGCCGCTGATTTTCGCTATCGGTGTTGCGCTTGGCTTCACCAATAACGATGGCGTTTCTGCTCTGGCTTCGGTTGTTGCCTACGGCATCATGGTGAAAACCATGGCTGTGGTTGCACCTCTGGTTCTGCATTTACCTGCTGAAGAGATCGCTGCAAAACACCTGGCGGATACCGGTGTGCTCGGCGGGATCATCTCCGGTGCGATTGCCGCATACATGTTTAACCGCTTCTACCGTATCAAGCTGCCTGAGTATCTGGGCTTCTTCGCGGGTAAACGCTTTGTACCGATTATTTCTGGCCTTGCAGCAATTATCACCGGCGTGATCCTCTCCTTCATTTGGCCGCCGATTGGTTCCGCGATCCAGACATTCTCTCAATGGGCTGCTTACCAGAACCCGGTTGTTGCATTCGGTATCTACGGCTTCATTGAACGCTGCCTGGTACCGTTCGGCCTGCACCACATCTGGAACGTACCTTTCCAGATGCAGATTGGTGAATTCACCAACGCTGCTGGCCAGGTATTCCACGGTGATATTCCGCGTTACATGGCAGGCGACCCGACTGCGGGCAAACTGTCTGGCGGCTTCCTGTTCAAAATGTACGGTCTGCCGGCTGCTGCTATTGCTATCTGGCACTCTGCTAAACCGGAAAACCGCGCGAAAGTGGGCGGTATCATGATCTCCGCAGCGCTGACCTCGTTCCTGACCGGTATCACCGAGCCGATCGAGTTCTCCTTCATGTTCGTTGCGCCGATCCTGTACGTTATCCACGCCATTCTGGCGGGTCTGGCATTCCCGATCTGTATCCTGCTGGGTATGCGTGACGGTACGTCGTTCTCTCACGGTCTGATCGACTTCATCGTACTGAGCGGCAACAGCAGCAAACTGTGGCTGTTCCCGATCGTCGGTGCTTGCTATGCCGTGATTTACTACACCGTGTTCCGCGTGCTGATCAAAGCGCTTGATCTGAAAACGCCGGGTCGTGAAGACGCAACCGAAGATACCAAAGCAGGTGTAAGCAGTGAGATGGCTCCGGCTCTGGTTGCAGCATTTGGCGGTAAAGAAAACATCACCAACCTGGATGCGTGCATCACGCGTCTGCGTGTCAGCGTCGCTGACGTAGCGAAAGTGGATCAGGCTGGCCTGAAGAAACTGGGCGCTGCAGGTGTGGTAGTCGCTGGTTCCGGCGTTCAGGCAATTTTCGGTACGAAATCCGATAACCTGAAAACCGAAATGGATGACTATATCCGCGCTAACTAAGCCGTAGTCTGGGGAGACTGAGGGAGCCTGCTGGCTCCCTTTTTTATTGCTCTGCTATCAGAAGCTGTAATTTGCACTGACAGAGAAGTTACGCGGTGCGCCGTACACGCCGTAGGTGCCCAGATAGTCGTAATACTCTTTATCGAACACATTGTTGAGGTTCGCCTGGATGGCGAAGTTCTTGGTGGCCTGATAGCGTGCGAAGAGATCCACCACCGTGTAACCGCTCTGGGTGATGCGGGTATCGCCGCCTGGGCCGGTAATATCCTGCCAGGTTTTATTCTGCCAGCGCGCGCCGCCGCCGATAGCCAGCTCAGGCAGCATCGGCAACTGGTAGCGGGTAAACAGCTTCATCGTGGTGCGCGGCTGTTCCGGGTTCACCGCAACGCCATCGCCATCTTCCGCCATAAAGCGGCTTGCGCCGAAGGTCAGTTGCAGGTTGTCGGTCAGCGCGCCGTTCAGTTCAAACTCCACGCCTTTGCTGACGGTGCCATTCACGGATTTATAAGCAGTCTGACCACCCGAGTTCGGAATATATTCACCGGTGGAAACAGCAACGTGATCCTGCTCGGTGCGGAAGACTGCAAGCGTGGCAGTCAAACGCGTGTTAAACCAGTCGCCTTTTACCCCGGCCTCGTAGCTTTTACCGGTTGTCGGTTCAAGGAACTCGCTGTTGATGTCGCGCTGGCTGGATGGCTCGAAAATAGAGGTATAGCTGGTGTAGACCGACCAGGTGTCATCAATGTCATAGATCAGGCCGGCATACGGCGTGACATCATCAAACTTGCTGTTACGGATTTCGTCCGGTTTACGCTCCAGGTTGTACTTCGCGCTCCACTCGGTGTAGCGGGCACCGAGGATCAGATGCAGCGGGTCGGCCAGTGAGATGCGGGTTGCGGCGTAGACAGATTTCTGGCGAATAACGTCGCGCTGATAGAGCGCCCAGTCGGACCAGCTCGGATCGGCCAGGGTACTTCCGTTGTAATTGTTAATATTGCCGACATCCATCAGACCGAAATTATTATTCACAGGGTAGGAGTTGTCGTAGTTGTTGCGCTGACGGCTGTAACTGCCGCCGAACATCACCTCATGCTGGCGACCAAACAGATCGTAGCCGCCGCGAACAAAGGCATCGACGGAATCCTGCTTACGCTCGCCCCGGTTCCAGCCGCCCCAGGCGCCTTTCCACTGCGAGGCGTCAAACAGGCCGGTGGTTTTATCCGGGAAACCATCGATATACATCAGTTTGCTGTCGAAATTGGTCTCGGCATGCATGGCGTTGACTTTGGCTTCCCAGCCATTGTCAAAACGCTGCGTCAGGTTGGCGAAAACCTTGCTTGAATCGACGTTAGAGTAAGCCCAGTCCGCCGCCGTGTTGAAACCGCGACGGAAATGGGTACGGCTACCGTCGCTGTATAGTGATGGAATGCCGCCCCAGGTCGGGCTATCTTCTTCGCTCTCCTGGTAATCGTACCCGAGAGAAAGCGTTGTCGAATCGGTGAGGTCGGCATCGACAACGCCGGTAATGAATTTTTTGCGGTAGTGGTTACGTTCAAGCCAGGAGTCGTTGTCCTGGTAGCCGGTAATAACACGGCCGCGCACATTGCCGGATTCGGTCAGGGGGGCCTGGAGATCCAGAACATAACGCTGTTTGCCCCAGCTACCATACGTTGCTTCGGCCGAGCCTTTAAACTCTTTGCTGTCGGCGTGTTTACGCACCATGTTGACATACGCGGATGGATTCCCTGTCCCGCTCATCAGGCCCGCAGCGCCGCGCACGACTTCGATTTTGTCATAAATCGCCGTATCACCCGCGGTATCGCCGAAATTCCATCGGTTATCGAGAAATGTCGGCATATCTTCATAGGCAAAGTTGCTGACGAAGAAACCACGGGCGAAGAAATTGGTCCGGTGCGAGTCAATACGCGAAGCGTTAACGCCAATCGTATTATCGAGTACTTGCTCAATCGTCGTTAACTGTTGGTCTTGCATACGTTGCTGGCTGACAACGCTGACGGACTGGGGAATATCACGCGGCACTAACAGCAATTTTGTCCCGGTGGTAGTGGTTTTTACGCTGTAGTCCTGCGCCTGGCTATCGGAAGTGCTCAGCCCATCGTCACCCTCGACCACGACCGTATCATCGGCGTTGGCCGCTGTTTCTGCTGCGAATGCTGCAGAAGGCGCCAGCGCAAGCGCAATGCACGCCGCCAGCAGCGAAGGTGCCGCAGCGTTTGAACGTGCGCCATCCCTGGTGTGTTGAGTGAAAGACATAATAAACCCTTAATGGTGCGTTAGTGGGATAACCCGGCGGCGATACGTTGTCGTGCCGGAAGTATTTTTGCCTGCGTTTGCTAAGAGTTGCGCATGAAAATGCAAATGCGAAATATACGCATTCACTCCATAAATGTAAATGGATGTAATATTCATAATTGAAATGCTATTTCATTCACGCGGTGTTGAAAGGAGAAAGGTTCCCGCGGCAGAGAAGGGCGTAAAGGCGAAAGAAAAAGAGCGTTATGGTTGAAACAACAAGAGAATCTCGATCATACTCTAGGGCACGTAATTGACGATGGCTGCGGGTTGGCTCCGCGCCGGAAAAAGGAAAACGTCATGGCCGAAGAAACCATTTTCAGTAAAATCATCCGCCGGGAAATTCCCTCGGATATTGTCTACCAGGATGAACTGGTCACCGCTTTTCGCGATATCTCTCCACAAGCGCCGACGCATGTGCTTATTGTGCCGAATATTCTCATCCCTACGCTGAACGATGTCACCGAGGCGCACGAGCAGGCGCTGGGCCGCATGTTGACCGTTGCGGCGAAGATCGCCAGCGACGAAGGTATCGCCGAAGATGGATACCGACTGATCATGAACTGTAATCGTCATGGTGGTCAGGAGGTTTACCATATCCATATGCACCTGCTGGGCGGGCGCGCAATGGGGCCAATGCTGGCTCATAAAGGTCTGTAAGATGATAAACGGGCGTGTCGCGCTGCTGCTGGCGGCGCTGGGGCTGGTGGGATGCAGTTCGCGCCCGGCTATTCCGGTCGCCAGCGATCAAACGCTGGTGATGGAGTCCAGTATTCTGGCGGCGGGCATTATCGCGGAACCGCCGGAAATGGGCACGCAGGAGCTACAACCTTCCGCCTCCTCCCGATTGTTTAATGAGCGGCAGCAGCCTGTGACGGTGCGCTACCGTTTTTTCTGGTATGACGCCAGAGGTCTGGAAATGCACCCGCTGGAAGCGCCGCGCAGTATTACGATCCCGGCGCGTTCCGGCGTGACGCTGTATGGCAGCGCTAACTATCTGGGTGCGCACAGCGTCAGACTTTATCTCTATCTCTAAGGAGTGACACTTGATTAAAACATTTGGACGCTTCGCGCTACTGACCTCGCTGGCGGTGTTGCTGGCAGGGTGTATCAGTAATCAACAGCCTGCGCCGGTTGAACAGGCAGGCGGCGCGCAGCAGCCCGCGCAGCCGCAACCGCAACCGCAACCCACGCAGCCGGTTCCGACAGTACCTTCGGTTCCGACGTTGCCACAGCAGCCTGGCCCAATCGAACACCAGGATCAAACCGGGCAGCCCGCGCCGCGTGAACGTCATTATGACTGGAACAGCGC
Organism: Kosakonia sacchari; assembly: GCA_900109485.1. Lineage (GTDB taxonomy): Bacteria > Pseudomonadota > Gammaproteobacteria > Enterobacterales > Enterobacteriaceae > Kosakonia > Kosakonia sacchari_B. The sequence continues at coordinate 62,453 of FOAY01000010.1, forward strand.
GGTGCAGCCGATGGTCGGTAAAATGTTGCAGGCCAGCGGCGCTAACGCTGGCAGCGTTCTGCTGGTTGATAGCGTAAACAACCGTACCAACGGGTCGATCAATACCGGCGAAGCCACCGAAGTGGTGCGCAATGCGCTGGCCAATAACGGTAAATTTACGCTGATTACCGCGCAGCAGCTCTCGCTGGCAAAACAGCAACTGGGGCTCTCCCCGCAGGACAGCCTGGGTACCCGCAGTAAAGCCATCGGAATTGCCCGCAACGTTGGGGCGCAGTATGTGCTTTATTCCAATGCGACCGGCAACGCCAGCGCACCCGCGTTACAAATGCAGCTGATGCTGGTGCAGACAGGCGAAATTATCTGGTCGGGTAAAGGTGCGGTTCAGCAACAATAAACAGACGCGTGACACGGTGTTGTCACGCTATTTTCCGACGTATACTCCCGTCGCCAGCCATAATAGCGGGCTAAGCGGCGGGAGTTGTCTTATTCACGATGGTCGGCACATGCTGGTGCTGCGCCAGCGTCACCAGGCCGCTTCATCGCCATTTCTGCGTCAGTACCGTTTGCTTCGCCGCTTGCCCGCAACCCTCGCGCCGCGTCCGCAGCGCTATACTGGCGACTGGATGGCGGTGGACTTTATACCTGGCGAGATCAAAACGGCCTTACCGCCGCCTGATGCACTGGCGGCATTACTCCATGATTTACACCGTCAGCCACTTTTTGGCTGGCGTATTACGCTGTTGCCGCTGCTGGAACGATACTGGCAGCAGGGCGCGCCGACGCGGCGCACCCCCTTCTGGCTGCGGCAGTTAAAGCAGTTAAGAAAACAGGGCGAACCGCAGCCGCTACGGCTCGCGCCGCTGCATATGGATGTCCATGCGGGAAACCTGGTGCACAGCGCCGCAGGTTTGCGGCTTATCGACTGGGAATATGCTGGCGATGGTGATGTTGCTCTCGAGCTCGCTGCGGTATGGGCGGAGGATGAGGCGCAGCGTCAGCAGTTGGTTGCGCAGTATGCTCAGCAGTCGGCGGTCGATCCGGTAATATTAGCGCGCCAGGTTCGCCGCTGGCGGCCCTGGATAGGGATGTTGATGGCGGGATGGTTTGAGTGCCGCTGGCAGCAAACGGGCGAACAACAATTTATTACGCTGGCAGATGCTATCTGGCGGCGGTTACAGAACAAAGAATAAGAGAGGTCAGTGTGGGTCCGGTAATGTTGGATGTGGAAGGGTATGAACTGGATGCGGAAGAGCGCGAGATTCTGGCGCATCCGCTGGTGGGCGGCCTGATCCTCTTTACCCGTAATTATCACGATCCGGAGCAGTTGCGTGAACTGGTGCGCCAGATCCGCCAGGCTTCACACCACCGTCTGGTGGTGGCGGTCGATCAGGAAGGCGGACGGGTACAGCGTTTTCGCGAAGGCTTCACGCGTCTGCCCGCGGCTCAGGCTTTTGCCGCTTTGCACGGGCTGGAAGAGGGCGGGCGGCTGGCGCAAGATGCTGGCTGGTTGATGGCCAGTGAAATGATCGCCATGGATATTGATATCAGCTTTGCCCCGGTGCTGGATGTTGGACATATCAGCGCCGCCATCGGCGAACGTTCTTACCACGAAGATCCGGCTAAAGCGCTGGTGATGGCGAGCCACTTTATTGATGGTATGCACAGCGCGGGAATGAAAACGACCGGTAAACATTTCCCGGGGCACGGAGCGGTAACCGCCGATTCACACAAAGAGACGCCGCGCGATCCGCGCTCGCTGGCGGAGATCCGCGCGAAAGATATGTCAGTATTTCGCTCGCTGATTGAGCAAAATAAACTGGATGCCATTATGCCCGCGCATGTGATTTATACCGATGCCGATCCGCGTCCGGCCAGCGGTTCACCGTGGTGGTTGAAAACCATTCTGCGCGGCGAGCTGGGCTTTAACGGCGTGATTTTTTCTGACGATTTGTCAATGGAAGGCGCGGCAATCATGGGAAGTTATGCTGAACGCGGGCAGGCATCGCTGGATGCCGGTTGCGATATGATCCTCGTCTGCAATAATCGTAAAGGCGCAGTCAGTGTGTTAGATAACCTGTCGCCGATCAATGCAGAGCGTGTTACACAATTGTATCATAAAGGTTCATATTCTCGTCAGGAGTTGATGAGCTCGGCGCGCTGGAAGGCGACCAGTAAAGCACTGGAGCAGTTGCATGAGCGCTGGCAGGAGCAGAAAGCCGCCCATTAACCCCTGAGGACGCGATGTCGAAGTGGTGAGGATACAATGATTATCTATTTACACGGTTTTGACTCAAACAGTCCCGGTAACCATGAAAAAGTGTTGCAGCTACAGTTTATCGATCCGGATGTTCGCCTGATAAGCTACAGCACGCGGCATCCGAAACATGATATGCAGCATCTGTTGAAAGAAGTCGACAAAATGCTGCAACTCAACGTGGATGAACGCCCGCTGATTTGCGGCGTCGGCCTTGGCGGTTACTGGGCCGAGCGCATCGGTTTTCTCTGCGACGTCCGCCAGGTGATTTTCAACCCGAATCTGTTTCCTTATGAGAACATGGAAGGGAAGATTGACCGGCCGGAAGAGTATGAAGACATTGCCACTAAATGTGTCGCTAACTTCCGCGAGAAAAACCGCGATCGCTGCCTGGTGATCCTGTCGCGACAAGATGAAGCACTGGACAGCCAGCGTTCTTCCGATGAGTTGCATCATTACTATGAGATTGTCTGGGACGAAGAACAGTCGCATAAGTTTAAAAACATCTCGCCGCACCTGCAGCGAATTAAGGCCTTTAAAACCCTCGGTTAAGCCTCTCCCCGGCAGGTTCTCGTCTGCCGGGCTCCTCTTTTTCTCCTCTCCTGACGGGCAGCTTTTCGCTGTGCGACTACACTTGCTCAACTTTTAGGCATGAAAACTTGATTCATATCAATTTTGGTATGACCATTGAACCGTTCGTGATATTCTCGACGTCAAAGTGAGGTTGCGAGTGCGTAACCTGTTGTTAATTAAGAGCTATTTTTATAACTTTTAATTAACAATTGGTTAATATTTTAGGGGGTCATTTTGACAACACCGTTGAGAAAGATTGTGATCGTAGGTGGTGGCGCAGGCGGTCTGGAACTGGCAACTCAGTTAGGTAAAAAGCTGGGACGCGGTAAAAAAGCCAAAATTACGCTGGTCGATCGTAACCACAGCCATTTATGGAAACCCCTGCTGCACGAAGTGGCAACCGGCTCGCTGGATGAAGGTGTTGATGCGCTGAGCTACCTGGCTCATGCTCGCAATCATCATTTCCAGTTCCAGTTGGGCTCTGTGATGGATATTAACCGCGAAAGCAAGACCATCACCCTGGCGGAACTGCGTGATGAGAAGGGCGATCTGCTGGTGCCGGAACGCAAACTGGCCTATGACACGCTGGTAATGGCGCTGGGCAGTACCTCGAACGACTTCAATACGCCGGGCGTGAAAGAGCACTGCATTTTCCTCGATAACCCGCATCAGGCGCGTCGCTTCCATCAGGAAATGCTCAACCTGTTCCTGAAATATTCGGCCAATCTTGGCGCTAACGGCAAAGTCAATATTGCGATTGTCGGTGGCGGCGCGACCGGCGTTGAACTCTCCGCAGAGTTGCACAATGCGGTGAAACAGCTGCATAGCTATGGTTACAAAGGGCTGACGAATGAAGCGCTGAACGTCACGCTGGTGGAAGCGGGTGAGCGCATTCTGCCGGCGTTGCCGCCGCGTATCTCCGGTGCCGCGCACAATGAACTGACCAAAATGGGCGTCCGCGTTCTGACCCAGACGATGGTGACCAGCGCCGACGAAGGCGGTCTGCATACCAAAGAGGGCGAATATATCAAGGCCGATCTGATGGTATGGGCCGCAGGGATCAAGGCGCCGGACTTTATGAAAGAGATTGGTGGCCTGGAAACCAACCGCATCAATCAGCTGGTCGTTGAGCCGACGCTGCAAACGACGCGCGATGCAGATATTTACGCCATTGGCGACTGTGCTTCCTGCGCCCGTCCGGAAGGCGGATTTGTACCGCCGCGCGCGCAGGCTGCTCATCAGATGGCCACCCTCGCGTTGCATAATATTCTGGCGCAGATGAAAGTTAAGCCGCTGAAATCTTATGTTTATAAGGATCACGGTTCACTGGTTTCACTGTCGAACTTCTCCACCGTGGGCAGCCTGATGGGTAACCTGATGCGTGGTTCAATGATGATTGAAGGTCGTATTGCCCGTTTCGTGTATATCTCGCTGTACCGTATGCACCAGGTCGCGCTGCACGGCTATTTTAAAACCGGTCTGATGATGCTGGTCGGCAGTATTAACCGCGTGATCCGCCCGCGTCTGAAATTGCACTGATCCGGTTTCGCTGCTCTCCCGGTCGTTGGCCGGGAAGCAGCATATCCCGCTGCCTTGCACGCGTATGGTGGTCGGAAAACTCTGAATATCGTATTTTACCCCACCTGTATCTCTCTTTTTGCGTGCTTTCCGATTGGCTTTACTATTGCTCAAGTTGCAAAATTGTTACCAATAGTCAACCAGGGAGAAAATCCTGTGAATAAATCAATGTTAGCGGGTATCGGTATTGGCGTGGCCGCTGCACTGGGCGTTGCCGCAGTGGCCAGCCTGAATGTCTTCGATCGCGGCCCTCAATATGCGCAGGTCGTTTCAGCCACGCCAATCAAGGAAACAGTAAAAACGCCGCGTCAGGAGTGCCGTAATGTCACTATGACGCATCGCCGCCCGGTGCAGGACGAAAACCGTATTACCGGTTCGGTACTTGGCGCAGTGGCTGGCGGGGTGCTCGGTCACCAGTTCGGCGGCGGCAAAGGGCGAGATGTCGCAACAGTTGTCGGCGCGCTAGGCGGCGGGTATGCTGGCAACCAGATCCAGGGCGGTATGCAGGAGCGTGACACCTACACCACCACCCAGCAGCGTTGCAGCACGGTATATGACAAATCGGAAAAAATGCTCGGCTACGACGTGACGTACAAAATCGGCGACCAGCAGGGAAAAATCCGCATGGATAAAGATCCGGGAACGCAGATTCCGCTGGATAAAAATGGTCAGCTGATCCTGAATAACAACGCGTAAAATAGTAGTACTCTGCATGTTGGCTCCCCATCGCTCAGGCTGGGGAGCTTTTTTTTCATTAAAAAGCCCTGCATTGCTGCAAGGCTTAATCAGATCAAATGAAATCGTGTTGACGAACCACCAGTAGCCCGGTGATGAGAACAGATATAAAAGCAAATAATACTGAACCGCCCAACATAACCCACAGACCAAATAACAATGTAATTACTATTAGCACTTTAATGAATGGTAATAGCAAAATCATCTCCATTTTCCTTCTGCTTGTGATCAGTCAGTGAAGTACCCTTTATCCTCGACAAGTCATGCATTACAGCGCGTAAAAAAGAGAGCAAAGGAAAGCCAGTTTAATATGTCATCATGACACTTATAATTTGTATCATTCTGCTGAATGATTAGCAGAGCAATAATCACAATTAATAATAGCAAAGCGGGGGATTTAGCTGATAGTTTTTACCTATTATTGAAATGTGATATCTCTATCACAGAGATAAAAAATGAGACGGTTTCCCGTCTCATTTTTTTTATGCCTTGATCAAATTTGGCCACAGTCGCAGGGTCGTGCGCGTGATCTGTAGCAGCTTCTCAACGCTGGCGCCTTCGCGCGCGCTGATCGACATTCCCTGCAAAACACATCCCAGGAATTCAGCCAGCGCCTGCGGATCTGCATCTGCCGGGATCTCACCGCGCTGCTGGCGCTGGGTGAGGAACTGGAGCAGGGTATCTTCCTGCTGCGCATGCCGCGACTTGATCGTTTGCGCGATGGCCTGCGAAGAAGCCGCCAGCGTCGCCGAGGTGTTGATCATAAAACAACCGGCTGGCGTATCGGTGCTGGTGAAGCACTTTGCCACGGCGGTGAAATAATCCAGCAGCGCGGTTTCTACCGGTTTGTCCTCGCAGAGCAACTGGGCTTCGTGCTGTCGGGCGAACCGCGCAATATAGCGATCGAGCACCGCGCGGAACAATCCCTCTTTATTAGTGAACTCAGCGTACAGCGTCGGCGCTTTCGCCCCGGTGGCTTCCACGAGATCGGATAATGATGTGGCTTCGTAGCCATGCTGCCAGAACAGCGTCATGGCTTTGTCGAGCGCCGCTTCCCTGTCGAACACTTTCGGTCGGCCACGGCATTTTTTGGTGCAACTGGTGACTTCACTGGTCATATCGCCGCTTAACCTTTGTTGGTTTGTTGAACAACCATTATAAAAATAATCGTCGCCAATGACCAGCAGCAAATAGCACATATTCATAAAACATATGCTTATGAAATTTAAGCAATTAACATTTTAATTAACAATCATTACAAAAATATGTTGACCAGTGATGAAGATCACACTTATCATTTACCTATCGATCGTTAACTTAATAGCTAACGACATCTTTTATCTTTATCCAGGAAAAAATCATGAAAAACATCACTGCGCTTTTTGCCGCTGCTGCACTCAGTACGCTCTCTTTTGCCAGCTTTGCTGCCGTTGAAGTTCAGTCTGCGCCGACAGGCCAGCAAGAAGTTGCGGCCATTGGCGTCAGCGCGGGTGCTGATCTCTCTTCCGTTGAAGCCAAACTGGCGCAAAAAGCCGATGAAATGGGCGCGAAATCTTTCCGCATCACTTCCGTGACTGGTTCTGACAACCTGCACGGTACCGCGGTGCTGTACAAATAAACCCAACCCCTCTTCCCTGTGCCACTGCAATAAAAAAGGCCCGGCGTACTGCGCCGGGCCTTTTCTTTTTCGCTCAGTTTTACAGAGCCTGTAAGGCGCTCTCACTATGACGCGTAACATCAACCGGCATACCAGAGCGAATTTCCATTGCGTGGTTCATGATGCTGGTATCGCTACGGGCATCGTCTTTGAAGGCCTGCATCGCGGCATTCAGCACGATGGGCAGCGTTTTCGGATCGTCATCAATCGATTTGGACAGCGGTTGATGGACTTCAACCAGCCGCCTACCGTCCGGCTCAACCGACGCTTTAATCGGCGTATTAATGATGTTCACCGCCGTTCCTGGCGTCACGCTGGCAAACAGACTGGAAATATCGGCATCGCGCAGGCGAATGCAGCCGGAGCTGACGCGCATGCCGATACCGAAATCAGCATTGGTGCCGTGCAGCAGATAAACCCCGCCAAACGCGGCAAGACGGATCGCATGATGCCCCATTGGGTTATCCGGCCCGGCTGGCATCACCGCAGGCAGATCAATCCCCTGGGCCTTGTAACGCGCGCGGATGTTGGCGGTTGGCGTCCAGGTAGGGTTTGCGCGTTTATCGGAAACGGTGGTGACCATCGTTGGTGTCAGGGTATCGCCACCTAACTGACCAATGCCGATCGGATAAACCGTCACTTCATTTTTTCCCGGCGGGTAATAATAGAGGCGCAGTTCCGCGAGGTTAATCACTATGCCTTTGCGCGGAACATCCGGCAGCAGGGTTTGCAGCGGGATCGTCAGCACGCTGCCCGCACGCGGCACATAAGGATCGACGCCCGGGTTTGCCTGCAACAGCGCGAGAAAACCAACGTTATATTTTTTGGCGATCGCTTCCAGTGAACCGCCATCATTTTGCACTACGTGATAGCGGTTTTCGCCTACCAGACGGCTGCCCTCGGCGGGTAATGGCCAGCTATTTGCCCGTGCGGGCAGGGTGAAGGCGGTGAGGGTCGCAATAGCGAGGAGGATAATCCTGCAGGTAAAACACGCAATTCTTCTCATTACCATAATCCATGTAAATCATAAGGTTATTTATATACGACTTTGCGATGGGATTATGGTCGGGCAGGGTGTCGGGAAACCCTGGCTATTGCAAAATATTTGTAAATCTTGCGAAAAATAACAGGCCGGGCCAGACGGCCCGGCGCTGAGACCGTCAGGCGACGGCGTTTTCGGCCAGTTGCTGCATAAAATTACGCACCCAGTCCATGCGGGTTTTCCGTTCGCTCAGATCCTGCATAAACTTCAGCCGCGTCGGACCATCCAGACGGAAATGCTGCGGCTGCTTTTGCAGCAGACCAATCAGCCATACCGGATTGACGTTGTTTTTCTCGTTGAACTCGATGATGCCGCCTTTTTCATTGCCTTCCAGTTTGCGGATCCCCAGCTTCTGCGCTTGCTGGCGCAGCAGGGCGATATCCAGCAGGTTCCGCGCCGCATCCGGTAGCAGCCCAAAGCGATCGATCAGTTCGACTTTAATCTCTTCCAGCGCGTTCGTATCTTTCGCGCTGGCGATGCGTTTATAGAACGACAGACGCGTATTAACATCAGGAATAAAATCGTCCGGCAACAGCGAAGGCATGCGCAGTTCGACCTCGGTCTGCTGGCTGGTTAAATCCTCCAGCGACGGCTCACGACCGGCCTTCAGCGCATCAACGGCGTTTTCCAGCAGTTCCATATACAGTGAGAAACCGATGGTTTCCATCTGGCCGCTCTGATCTTCACCGAGCAGCTCGCCCGCCCCACGGATCTCCAGATCGTGCGTTGCCAGCGCAAAACCTGCGCCCAAATCCTCCAGCGAAGCGATAGCTTCCAGCCGTTTTTGCGCGTCGGTGGTCATCGCTTTCGGGTGCGGCGTCAGCAGCCAGGCGTAGGCCTGGTGGTGTGAGCGGCCGACGCGTCCGCGCAACTGGTGCAACTGGGCGAGGCCAAAGTGGTCGGCGCGTTCGATGATAATGGTATTGGCGGTCGGAATATCGATCCCGGTTTCAATGATGGTGGTGCAGACCAGCACGTTGAAACGCTGATGATGGAAATCGTTCATCACCCGCTCCAGTTCACGCTCGCGCATCTGCCCGTGACCGATAGCGATACGCGCTTCCGGCACCAGCTCCGCCAGCCTGTCGGCGGCTTTCTGGATATTTTCCACGTCGTTATACAGGTAGTAGACCTGCCCGCCGCGCAGCACTTCACGCAGGATCGCCTCACGCACCACCAGGCTGTCGTACTCCCGAACAAAGGTTTTTACCGCCAGCCGGCGCGCAGGTGGCGTGGCGATGATCGACAGGTCGCGCATCCCGCTCATTGCCATATTCAGCGTGCGCGGGATCGGCGTTGCCGTCAGCGTCAGAATGTCGACATCGGCACGCATCGCTTTAATGCGCTCTTTATGGCGCACGCCAAAGCGGTGCTCTTCGTCAACAATCAGCAGGCCGAGATCTTTTAACTTCACATCGCTTTGCAGCAGTTTGTGGGTGCCGATCAGAATATCGATTTTGCCTTCAGCGGCCTGTTCAAGAATGTGCGACTGCTCTTTGGCGCTGCGAAAGCGTGAGAGCATCTCAATGCGCACCGGCCAGTTGGCAAAACGGTCGCGGAAGTTATCAAAGTGCTGCTGCGCCAGCAGGGTGGTTGGCACCAGCACCGCTACCTGCTTGTTGTTTTCGACCGCAAGGAATGCCGCGCGCATCGCCACTTCGGTTTTACCGAAACCCACATCGCCGCACACCAGACGATCCATCGCCAGCGGCTGGCACATATCGCTGAGCACGGCGTTGATCGCCTGCGCCTGATCCGGCGTGGTTTCGAAGGGGAAACTATCGCAGAACAGTTGATATTGTTCACGATCGTGCTTGAAGGCAAAACCTGATTTTGCCGCGCGCTGCGCGTAGATATCCAGCAGCTCAGCCGCCACATCACGCACTTTTTCCGCCGCTTTCTGCCGCGCCCGCGCCCAGGCATCGCTGCCCAGTTTATGCAGCGGGGCACTCTCTTCTGCGCCGCCCGCATAGCGGCTGATCAGATGCAGCGAAGAGACCGGGACATAAAGTTTGGCGTCACCGGCGTACGTCAGCATCAGGTATTCACCTTTAATACCGCCAGCTTCCAGCGTGGTCATACCGGCATAACGCCCGACGCCATGTTCCAGATGCACTACCGGCTGGCCGTCGTGCAGCTCGGCAAGGTTACGGATAAGCGTATCCGGGTTAATCGTCCGCCGGGTATCCTGGCGGCGGCGCGCAACGCGCTCGCCCAGCAGATCGCTTTCGCAAATCAGCGCCCGGTTGCGCAGGGTGTCGATAAAACCGTGCTCTGCCGAGCCGATCATCAGCCAGGCGCCGGGCGTTGACGCTTCGTCGAGACGCAATATGCGTTTGGGCGCCACTTTAATGCGCGCCAGCAGTTCTATCAGCGCTTCGCGGCGGCCTTCGCTCTCGACCGAGAAAACCACCGGGCCGCTGAAGGACTCAAGGAACTTACGCAGGTTATCCAGCGGTGATTTTTGCTGTGCCTGCACCGCCAACTCCGGCAATGCGTGATAACCGAGATTAACGTGCGCGGCTTTTTCACTGAGCCGTTCAGTTTTGAGCTGGATACGCGGCCATTTTTTCAGTTCGCTGAACAGCGCGTCGCTGCGCAGCCATAAGCTTTCCGGCGGCAACAGCGGGCGCATCGGATCCACACCGCGGCTCTCGAAGCGCGCCTGCGTCTCTTGCTGAAAACGCTCCGCGCTGGCTTCCAGATCGCCGGTGTTAACCAGCAGCGTATTCGCCGGGAAATAGCTAAACAGTGTTGACAGCGGTTCGCTAAAAAACAGCGGCTGCCAGTATTCGATCCCGGCGGGCAGGGTGCCTTTGCTCACCTGCTGATAAATGTGTTCTGCATCGCGCTTCACCTCAAACCGATCGCGCCACTGGCTGCGGAACAGCTCAATGGCGTTTTTATCGGTCGGGAATTCATGCGCGGGCAGTAAATTAATCGCCTCGACCTCTTCCAGCGTGCGCTGGGTATCGGCGTCGAACAGCCGCAAACTGTCGATTTCATCGTCGAAAAAGTCGAGACGGAACGGCTGCTCGCTGCCCATCGGGAAGAGATCCAGCAGCGCGCCGCGCGTGGCATACTCGCCGTGCTCCATCACCTGATCAACATGGCGGTAACCGGCGCTGTCCAGCTGCGTGCGCAACTGATCGCGGGACAGCCGCTGCCCTTTTTTCATCACCAGCGCATGGCCGTGCAGATAGTTGTGTGGGCAGACGCGCTGCATCAGGGTATTCACCGGCACAATCAGCACGCCGCGCTGCATGGCGGGCAGTTGATAGAGGGTGGAAAGACGGGAGGAGATGATCTCCTGGTGCGGCGAAAAGCTGTCGTAGGGCAGCGTTTCCCAGTCTGCCAGGTTCATCACCAGATTATCGGTAAACTGGCTTATCTCGTCCTGCAAGCGCAGGGCGTTTTGCATATCCGGTGCGATCAGCACCACGGGACCAGTATGGCGCTCAATAATTTCCGCCACTTCGGTGGCGCAGGCGGCGCCGGTGAGTTCGCCAAACTGGCGCTGGTCACCCGCTTTGGTCGGCAGTGAATAACGATATTGTTCAGGCATAGAAGGTGTCGGAGTCTCTTGTGGATATACCCCCACATGGGGGCATATCACTGATACGCAATCCTTTGATTATCCGCGATTGCGTCATTTTAGCCAAGGCGAACGCATGGATCAGCGTGCGGCGACGGGCTGGAGGAGTTTTGCCGGAGGGGTGAAAAAGAGATCGCCGAACAGGGCGCTGGAGAGTTTGCGCACCAGCAATCCAAACAGCGTACAGATAAGCAAAGTCACAAACGGATAGACCAGCAGCAGCGCCAGCTCGGCTTGCGGTGGCCAGACACCGGCATTCAGCGGTTTGATCAGCGCCAGGCTGAACCCCTCAACCAGAATGCGGTGGGTGGTATAAATTGCCAGCGTATTGCTGCCCACCATATTCAACAGGCTCTTTTCACTCGGTGGGAAACGCTGCTCCAGTTCCCAGAACAGCCGCATAATGGCGACGATAGAGAGCAGGCAGAGCGGCAACGGCATCGCGAACATCCACAGGCCGAAGGCCACAACCATCGCGAGGGCAAACAGCACCCCGTAACGGCGAATTTGTACGGTTTTGACCCACGCCATCAGGCTTGCGCCATACCAGGCGCCCAGCGAGTAGAAAATCATATTGCGCACTACGCTGTTCATTCCCCACCACGGCAGCGGCAGATAATTGATCGCCAGACTGCACAGGATAGTCAGCGCCAGCATCGGCACCTTCCAGCGGCTCAGCAGTTTGCACAGGGTGAAATAGACCACCAGTGCATACAGATACCACAGGCTGGTGCTGGCGGTGAGCATCCCCTGTAAAAATTCAACCCAGCTATCCGCGTAAGCGGCATTCGCAGCGTTGGTCAGATCGCGTTCCGGCGCCAGCCACGCATTAAGCTGGCTTAAGCCTGTCCACTGCAACACGCCCCACAGCGCCAGCACATACACAATGCTCCAGATGCGTTTATCGACGGTCTCTTTCCACGGCACCTCATCGATATAGCGGCGGATCAAATAGCCGGAGATAAAAAAGAACACCGGCATGCGAAAAGGGGCGAGGTAAAGGTTGAAGTAGACCCAGCACTTCGACAGTGTTTGCGACCACGGATGCTGGAACACATTGAGATGCGGATAGAAGGTAATCACCGAGTGGTAAATCACGACCAAGCAAATACATAACCCTTTAATTTGGTTTAGCCACAAAGCTTTTTGTTTCACGTCCTTAGTTCCCTGTATTACAAAAAATTAAGTCTTTTATCCTGACCATTGAGGGCGTGAATGTGACGTTAAAGTGTCTGTATTTTGTCATTTTAGGATTAGGCGCAGGGTCGTTTGTGGTTGACCTCTGTACAAACATGCGGCGATTCAGCGTTCGCAGAATGGAATTATTGAGTTGATTTCCCGGCTTTTTTTCATATCACGCTGACGAATTCTTACGGTTCCTCTCATTTACGCTATGTGCTTTCGCTTATATACTCCTGACTCTGCTATCAGCAATCAGACGGATTTCATGTACCAGCCTGTCACTCTTTTCATAGGTCTGCGCTATATGCGTGGACGCGCAGCGGACCGCTTTGGCCGCTTTGTTTCCTGGCTATCAACCATTGGCATCACGCTCGGCGTCATGGCGCTGGTAACCGTGTTATCAGTAATGAATGGTTTCGAACGCGAGCTGCAAAACAACATTCTTGGATTAATGCCGCAGGCCACGCTCACCACGCAAAACGGCTCTCTCAATCCGCAACAACTTCCGGCCAGCGCCGTGAAATTGCAGGGCGTAACGCGTATTGCGCCGCTGACTACCGGCGATGTCGTACTGCAAAGCGCGCGCAGCGTGGCGGTCGGCGTGATGCTGGGGATCGACCCGGCGCAAAAGGATCCGCTGACGCCGTATCTGGTGAACGTTAAGCAGAGCGACCTGCAAGCGGGCAAATACAACATCATTCTCGGCGAGCAACTGGCCGGGCAATTAGGCGTTAATCGCGGCGATCAGATCCGCGTGATGGTGCCGTCCGCCAGCCAGTTCACCCCGATGGGGCGTCTGCCAAGCCAGCGTCTGTTCACCGTGATCGGCACTTTCGCCGCCAACAGTGAAGTGGATGAATATCAAATGCTGGTGAACATTGACGATGCGTCGCGGTTGATGCGTTACCCGGCGGGGAACATTACCGGCTGGCGCTTGTGGCTCAACGAGCCGCTGAAAGTGGACGTCCTGAGCCAACAAACGCTGCCACAAGGCACAAAATGGCAGGACTGGCGCGATCGCAAAGGTGAATTGTTCCAGGCTGTGAGCATGGAAAAGAACATGATGGGGCTGCTGCTGAGCCTGATCGTCGCCGTTGCGGCGTTTAATATCATCACTTCGCTGGGCCTGATGGTGATGGAGAAACAGGGCGAGGTGGCGATCCTGCAAACCCAGGGGCTGACGCCGCGCCAGATTATGGCGGTCTTTATGGTGCAGGGCGCCAGCGCCGGAATCATCGGCGCGCTGCTTGGCGCCGTGCTTGGCGCGCTGCTTGCCAGCCAGCTCAATAACCTGATGCCGATTATCGGCGCGCTGCTCGACGGCGCGGCGCTGCCGGTGGCGATTGAGCCGCTGCAGGTTGTCGCTATTGCGCTGGTGGCGATGGCCATCGCGCTGCTTTCAACGCTTTATCCTTCCTGGCGCGCTGCCGCCACTCAACCCGCTGAGGCTTTACGTTATGAATAAGATCCTGTTGCAATGCGACAACCTGTGCAAACGCTATCAGGAAGGCAGTGTGCAAACCGACGTGCTGCACAATGTCAGCTTTAGCATGGGCGAAGGGGAGTTGATGGCGATCGTCGGTAGCTCCGGTTCCGGGAAAAGTACGCTGCTGCACCTGCTGGGCGGGCTGGATACGCCGACCTCCGGCGATGTGATTTTCCGCGATCGGCCGATGAGTAAACTTTCTTCGGCGGCGAAAGCAGAGTTGCGCAACCGCGAACTCGGCTTTATTTACCAGTTTCACCATCTGCTGCCCGATTTTACCGCGCTGGAAAACGTCGCTATGCCGCTCCTGATCGGCAAAAAGAAACCGGCGGAAATAGATGCCCGTGCGCGGGAAATACTGCGCGCCGTTGGGCTGGAGCATCGCGCCAGTCACCGTCCTTCTGAGCTTTCCGGCGGTGAGCGCCAGCGTGTCGCTATCGCGCGCGCGCTGGTGAACAACCCGCGACTGGTGCTGGCGGATGAACCGACCGGTAATCTTGATGCCCGCAACGCCGACAGTATCTTTGCGCTGCTGGGGGAACTGAATCAGTCGCAGGGCACCGCCTTTCTGGTGGTGACGCACGATCTGCAACTGGCGAAGCGCATGAATCGCCAACTGGAGATGCGCGACGGCCACCTGAGCGCCGATGTGACGCTGATGGGGGCAGATTAATGGCGCTGCCTCTGTCGTTATTGATTGGTCTGCGCTTTAGCCGCGGTCGCCGTCGCGGCGGAATGGTGTCGCTGATTTCGGTGATCTCCACCGTCGGTATCGCGCTGGGTGTGGCGGTGTTGATCGTCGGTTTAAGCGCGATGAACGGTTTCGAGCGCGAATTGAACAACCGCATTCTGGCGGTGGTGCCGCACGGCGAGATCGAGCCGGTGAATCAGCCGTGGAACAACTGGGACACGGCGCTGGAAAAAGTGAAAAAAGTTCCCGGCATTGCTGCCGCTGCGCCCTATATTAATTTTACCGGGCTGGTAGAAAGCGGGGCGAATTTGCGCGCCATCCAGGTGAAAGGCGTCGATCCGGCGCAGGAGAGCGAGCTGAGCGCGCTGCCGAAATTTGTGCAGGGCGATGCCTGGCAGAATTTCCGCGCCGGTGAGCAACAAATCATTCTCGGCAAAGGCGTTGCCGATGCGCTAAAAGTGAAGCAGGGCGACTGGGTATCGATCATGATCCCCAACTCGGACGATGCGCACAAACTGCTGCAACCGAAACGCGTGCGTCTGCACGTGACCGGGATTTTACAGCTCAGCGGCCAGCTCGATCACAGCTATGCGATGATCCCGATGGCGGATGCGCAGCAGTATCTGGAGATGGGCAGCAGCATTACCGGTATCGACATCAAAGTGAATGACGTGTTTAACGCCAATAAGCTGGTGCGCGATGCGGGCAGCGTCACCAATAGCTATGTCTATATCAAAAGCTGGATCGGCAAGTACGGCTATATGTACCGCGACATCCAGATGATCCGCGCCATTATGTATCTGGCGATGGTGCTGGTGATTGGCGTGGCCTGTTTTAATATTGTCTCGACGCTGGTGATGGCGGTAAAAGACAAAAGCGGCGACATTGCCGTGCTGCGTACGCTGGGGGCGAAAGATGGCCTGATCCGCGCCGTATTTGTCTGGTACGGGCTGCTGGCCGGGCTGCTGGGCAGTCTCTGCGGCGTGGTGATTGGTGTTATCGTGGCGCTGCAACTGACACCGATTATCAACGTGATTGAGAAGATCATTGGTCATCAGTTCCTGTCGGGGGATATTTACTTTATCGATTTCCTGCCGTCAGAGTTACACCCGCTGGATGTGGCGTACGTGCTGGTGACCGCGTTAGTCCTGAGCCTGCTGGCGAGCTGGTATCCGGCGCGCCGGGCAAGCAATATTGATCCGGCAAGAGTGCTGAGCGGGCAGTAATCCCGCCGTTTTCACAGGGCCACAACGAAGGAGTGGCGATGAATTACGGATTTGATATCGGCGGCAGCAAAATCGCGTTAGGCGTCTTTGACGCTGAGCGACGCTTACAGTGGGAAAAGCGCGTCGCCACGCCCCACGACAGTTACGACGCGTTTCTGCGCGCCATCACCGGGCTGGTTGCCGAAGCGGATGAACGCTTCGGTAGCAAAGGCAGCGTCGGCGTCGGTGTTCCTGGCATGCCAGAGACCGCCGACGGCACGCTGTATGCCACCAACCTTCCTGCCGCCAGCGGTCAGCCGCTGCGCGCCGATCTCAGCGCTCTGCTTGCGCGGGATGTGCGTATCAATAACGATGCCAACTGCTTTACCCTCTCTGAAGCCTGGGATGACGAATTCCGCGCCTATCCGCTGGTGATGGGGTTGATCCTCGGCACGGGCGTCGGCGGCGGGCTGGTGGTGAACGGGAAATCGGTGACCGGGCGTCGTTTTATTACCGGCGAATTTGGCCATATCCGCCTGCCGGTGGATGCGCTGGGGCTGATGGGTTTTGACTTTCCGTTAACCCGCTGCGGCTGCGGTAAAATCGGCTGTATCGAGAACTATCTCTCGGGACGCGGTTTTGCGTGGCTGTACCAGTACTTCTACCATCAATCGTTGTCAGCGCCGGAAATCATTTCGCACTGGGAGCAGGGCGAGGCGAAAGCGCTGGCGCATGTCGAGCGCTATGTGGATTTGCTGGCGGTGTGTCTGGGCAATATTCTGACCATTGTCGATCCCGATCTGCTGGTGATCGGCGGGGGTTTATCAAACTTCAGCGCACTGACCCGGCTATTGCCGGAGCGCATTGCGCCGCATCTGTTGCCGGCAGGCGATGTCCCGCGTATTGAACGTGCTCGCCACGGCGATGCGGGCGGCATGCGCGGCGCGGCCTTCCTTCACTTAACTGATTAAATCCTGAGAGGATGCCATGCAATCGCGTCGTTTACATCGTCTCAGCCGTTTTCGCCGTAACAAACGCCACCAGCGCGAGCGGTTACGCCAGCGAATTTTCTTCAGAGACAGAGTGGTACCGGAACTGATGGAAAAACCAAGAGTCGTCGTCCTGACCGGAGCGGGCATTTCTGCCGAATCCGGCATTCGTACTTTTCGCGCCGCCGACGGGCTGTGGGAAGAGCATCATGTGGAAGATGTGGCAACGCCGGAAGGTTTTGCCCGCAACCCGCAACTGGTGCAGACGTTTTATAACGATCGTCGTCGGCAGTTGCAATTGCCGGAAATTGTGCCGAACGCCGCGCACCTGGCGCTGGCGAAGCTGGAACAGGCGCTGGGCGATCGTTTCCTGCTGATCACGCAAAATATCGATAACCTGCATGAACGCGCCGGCAACAAAAACATTATCCATATGCACGGTGAGCTGCTGAAAGTGCGCTGCTCGCAGAGCGGGCAGGTGCTGGAGTGGACCGGCGATGTCACGCCTGAAGATAAATGCCACTGCTGCCAGTTCCCTGCGCCGTTGCGCCCGCATGTGGTGTGGTTTGGCGAGATGCCGCTGGGCATGGATGAAATCTACAGCGCGCTGGCGATGGCCGATGTCTTTATCGCCATTGGCACGTCCGGGCATGTTTACCCGGCTGCCGGGTTTGTCCACGAAGCGAAACTCCAGGGTGCGCACACCGTTGAGCTGAACCTTGAACCGAGCCAGGTCGGCAGCGAGTTCGAAGAGAAGCACTACGGGCTGGCAAGCGAAGTGGTGCCGGAGTTCGTGGAAAAAATGCTGAAAGGGCTGTAACGACACTCACTCGTAGGCCGTTTTTCTGTCGCCCGGCGGCGCTTTGCTTGCCGGGCGTTTCGTTTCTCCCCAACAAATAAGTTACAACTCGCTTTCCGGTAAGTTCCCCGTAAGTTATCACCGCGGATGATAGCGCTTCCATTGCCAACAGGAGCGCCATTATGGTCGTTGCGCCGTACCGCATTATTGCTGCCAGTTTGCTGTCCTTCTCTTTTTCCGCCCTTGCCGATGATGCCACCACCTGGGGGCTGGGCGTCGGCGTTGCCAGTACGCAAAAACCCTATACCGGGATCGACCGCGAATATACGCCGCTGCCAGTACTGCATATCGAAAACCGTTATTTCCGCTTTTTAGGCACCACCGCCGAAGTGAAATTACCCGCATGGCAGTGGAGTGAAACCCAACGGCTAAATGCCGGTCTGATAGCCCGCTATGATGGCGCAGGTTACGCCTCCGACGACGCCGACATTCTGCATGGGATGGATAAGCGCAAAGGCGGCGTGTGGGCTGGCGTCAAAGTGGAGTGGCAGAACCCGCTGGTGAATATTTTCACCGACTGGTCGCACGATATCTCCGGTAACAGCAACGGGCAACGCCTGCGTCTTGGCGCGGAGCGTAGCTGGCAGTGGGGCGATGTGACCCTGACGCCGCGCGTTGTGGCGAACCGTTACGACAGCGATTATGTGAATTATTACTATGGCGTGCGCAGCGATGAAGCCCGCGCCTGGCGACCTGCCTGGCAGGGGGACGCCGCGCTGAACACGGAAATTGGCCTTAACGGCCGCTGGCAGTTCAGCACTCACCAGATGTTAATGGTGGATGTGCAGACGACGCTGCTGGCCTCAGAGATTAAGGATAGCCCGCTGGTGGACAGGACCAACGAAAACCGAATTTTTGTGAGTTATCTCTACAACTTCTGATGAGCCGAATACTGTTAATAGAAGATCATGACCATCTGGCGCGCCTGATTGGCAAAGGGCTGGCCGCCGCCGGGATCGCCACGGATATTGTCGGTCGCGGCGATGCCGCCTGGCACGCCATACAACAGGTGGCTTACCAGGGGCTGGTGCTCGATCGGGGATTGCCGGATGGCGACGGTTTGCAGTTATTGCAGCGCCTGCGCCAGGCGCAGGTTGTCACGCCGTGCCTGATCCTGACCGCCCGCGATGCGTTGCACGATCGTGTCGAAGGGCTGGAGGCCGGAGCCGATGACTATCTGGCCAAACCCTTTGCCATGGAGGAACTGGTGGCTCGCGTGCGGGCATTACTACGTCGTCCCGCCGAAAGCCAGACCCTGAAGCCGGAGTGGGGTGATATCACGTTATTGCCGGAATCGGCGGTAATGTGCTGCGGGCAGCAGAGTGTTCCGCTGGCTCCCGCTGAGCTACAGATCATGCTGGCGTTGATCCGTAAGCA
This sequence comes from Kosakonia sacchari, assembly GCA_900109485.1. Taxonomy (GTDB): domain Bacteria; phylum Pseudomonadota; class Gammaproteobacteria; order Enterobacterales; family Enterobacteriaceae; genus Kosakonia; species Kosakonia sacchari_B. The sequence continues at coordinate 81,676 of FOAY01000010.1, forward strand.
GGGCAGTATTGTGCGCCGCAACCGTATGGAAGCGGCCGGGTGGGGGCTGAGCGATGCCGTCACGCCGAACGCCCTCGATGTTGTTTTGTATCGTCTGCGCCGCAAACTGCTGGCGGTTGGCTCTCGCTTGCAGATTGTGAATATCAGGGGGCTGGGCTATGCCATCCGGGAAAACAAGCCGCTTTAACAGTCTGTCGTTCAAGATCTTACTGGCCTTTATCACCGGCGTGCTGCTCAGCATTGCGCTGTTGATTCTGCTCGGTATGGTGGTGAAAGAGCGTTTGCCGGGAATGGATCTGACCGATTACACCAGGGCGTTAGCCCGTCAGTTGCAATTTGATGCTCACGGCCAGCCGATCGGTTTTCGTGAAGGGGCTGATTATCCGCTGTGGATCTACAGCAGTCTCGAAGAGGAGCTGGCGTACCGGGTGCTGGATGCCGACGGGAAAGTGGTATTAATGTCGCCGGGCGCACAGCGCTGGCCATCGATACCGCAACTGACTGCGCCGGTTACGGGCGACTTCAAGTTTCAGTTGCAGGGCGCGGAATATGGCGGCACCAGCGATCTCTATTTCATGGCGGGAAAGCGCTGGTTTATCCAGGTGAGCGCCAGTTCGCGGATTATCGATTTCTTGCACCGTGGATTTGCCCTGCCGTTTATTCGCTTTGGTATTGAGCTGTTCAGTCTGGTGCTGTTGGTGGTGTTCGGTTTGTGCGCCTGGGTGACGCTGGCCTGGTCGCTGCGACCGCTGCGGCAGGCATCAGCCGGTGCCGCCACCATCTCGCCGCGTTCGCTGGATGCCCGTTTGCCAACGGCGGGCGTTCCCACGGAGATTCTGCCGCTGATCGACAGTTTTAACCAGGCGCTGGCCCGGCTGGAGACGGGGTTTCGCAATCAGCAGGATTTTCTGGCGAAGGCCGCTCATGAGCTGAAGACGCCGCTGACGCTGATTCGCGCTGAAGTGGAGTTGATGAGCGACTGCGCCGGGGCCCGCGAGCTGCTGCTGGCACGCGTAGAACATCTTTCCCGCCAGGTACAGCAACTGCTGATCCTCGCGGAGGCCAGCGAGCCGCTCAGCTACCACTTCGCGCCGGTTGATGTGGCGGATGTCGCCCGCGATAGCGCGCGATTTCTGCAACGCATTGCCGAAGAGGCGCGCGTCAATCTGACGCTGAGCTTCAGGAATGTTGCCGTGGTGTGGAATGCCGATCGCGGGGCGTTGTTCACCCTGCTGAAAAACCTGATGGAAAATGCGATCCAGCATGCGCCAGCAGAGAGCGACGTGCATATAGAAATTCATGCGCAAGCCATCACGCTTCGCGATTGGGGTCCGGGCGTGGCCGGGGACGAACTGCCTTTATTGTTCACGCGCTTCTGGCGCGGCGCGCACCGGCGCGATAGCGGCGCCGGGCTGGGGCTGGCGATCTGTCAGGAAATTGCCGTGGCCCATGGTTGGTCGCTGACGGCGGAAAATGTGCAACCCGGTCTGCGGCTGAGGTTGTGTGTGACGGGGGAGTGAGTGTCACTTTCTGCATCTCACATCCGGCGTGCATGATGTTCAGATATTCTGAGGGTTGCCAACAAATCTCCTGGCTTTCTCTGCTGGCGTGACAAACTTAGTATTTCTCTGTTGATACCCGTGATACACCGATCATGGCGAACAACCGGATCGGCCCGGATTTCGATCTGCGCAGTATCACCAGATAAGAAAGGGCCGAGCTAAAACCGGGAGCCGTACGCGGATTCCCGGCCCATAAAGGAGATTTAGCATGGCATATGTCACAACAAACCCGTATACCGGCGAAGTCGTTAAGACGTTCCCGGATGCCACCGATACTGAAGTTAACGGCGCGATAGAACGATCTCACCGTGCTTTTGGCGAGTGGAAAAATGTTTCATTTGCACAGCGCGGCGCGATTTTACAGAACGCAGCCAACCTGTTACGCCAGCAAAAAGATGAATTTGCGCAGTTGCTTACGCTTGAAATGGGCAAGCTGATTTCAGAAGCGCGAGCGGAAGTCGAGCTGTCGGCACAAATTTTTGAATACTACGTGCATAATGCCGAAAAACTTCTGGCGCCGGAGATCCTGCCGGTGGCAAACCCGCAAGAAGCCACGGCGAAAATTGTGCATGAACCGCTGGGTGTGCTGCTGGCGATCGAGCCGTGGAATTTCCCGTACTATCAAATTGCCCGCATCATTGCTCCTCAACTCTCCGCCGGTAACACCATCCTGTTAAAACATGCGTCGAATGTTCCGCAAAGTGCCGCGCGGTTTGAGCGCCTGATGAAAGAGGCCGGTCTGCCGGATGGCGGATTTATTAACCTTTACGCAGCCCGTCACCATATCGAACTGATCCTTAATGACCCACGGGTACAGGGTGTGGCGTTAACCGGTTCTGAGGGCGCGGGCGCAACCGTTGCTCAGCAAGCGGCGAAAGCGCTGAAAAAATCCACGCTGGAACTTGGCGGGGCCGATGCGTTTATCGTGCTGGCCGATGCCGATATCGAAAAAGCGGCGAAGTGGGGCGTATTTGGTCGCCACTGGAATGGCGGGCAAGTTTGCGTCTCATCGAAACGCATGATCGTTGTTGATGAGGTGTATGACCAGTTTGTTGACCATTACATCAAAGGTGTTGCTGCGTTGCAGGCGGGCGATCCGCTGGATGAAAACACAACGCTGGCACCGCTCTCATCGCAACAGGCCGCTGACGAAGTGAAAGAGAAAATCAGCCTGGCCATTGCGCATGGCGCACAGGCGCTGGAAGTTGGAGCGAAAGTCCCGGAACGCGGGGCATTTGTACAGCCGACGATCCTGACCAATGTGACGCCAGACAATCCGGCCTACCATATGGAGTTCTTCGGCCCCGTGTCGATGATCTTCAGAGCCAAAAACGAAGACGACGCGGTGCGGATTGCTAATGACTCGCCGTTTGGCCTTGGCGGTTCTGTCTTCACCCGCGACACCGCGCACGGTGAAGCGCTGGCCAGCCTCATCTCTACTGGCATGGTGTATATCAACCATCCAACGCGTGTTAAAGCCGATCTCCCGTTTGGCGGGGTCCGCCGTTCCGGCTATGGCCGCGAATTAACCGGGCTGGGGATTAAAGAGTTCGTCAACCATAAGCTGATTTCGGTTGTCGATATTGATGCCGATTTTTAACTGCGCGAGGAGCCAGCCCCTGTCGGTTCGGCTCCACGGGTAACGCGACGCGGCCCACCTTCCGGGCCGCGGTTTGCGGCTTAACGTCCGGCTTTTAACTTCTGGTAATACTCTTCATAAAGGGCGCTGGCGCTGCCGACATCATTTTGCCATTCGCCTTTGCTGAGGGTTTCCGCATCCGGGTAAAGCGATTTGTCGTTCGCCACCTCCGGCTTCAGCAGCTTACGCGCGGCAAGGTTCGGCGTCGGGTAACCGATGGTTTCCGCCACCTGTCTGGCAATCTCCGGGCGCAGCAGGAAGTTGATCAGCTTCAGCGCGCCGTCGACGTTTTTCGCATTGGCCGGAATCGACAGGCTGTCCATCCAGAAAATACCGCCTTCCTGCGGCCACACTACTTCCAGCGGCGTACCGGCCTGACGGGCAACATACGCCGAGCCGTTCCATACCATGCCGAGATTCACTTCCCCTTCCATATACGGGTTTGCCGGGTTGTCGGAGTTGAAGGCTGCCACATTCGGCATCAGTTTTTGCAGCTCTTTATATGCCGCTTCAATCTCTTTCGGATCGGTGGTGTTGCCGGAGTAACCGAGCTTGCGCAGCGCCATCTGGAACACTTCGCGCGCATCGTCGGTCAGCAGCAGGCTGCCTTTGTATTCCGGTTTCCACAGATCGGCCCAGCGGGTGACGCTCTTCGGATCGATAGCGTCGCTGTTAACACCAATGGCGGTTGCGCCCCAGATATACGGGATCGAGTAGTCATTGTTCGGATCGAACGGTTTGTTGAGCATTTGCGGATCGAGGTTGTGGAAGTTGGTCAGCTTCGTTTTATCGATCTTCTGAATCATGCCCTCTTTGCGCATTTTATCGACGAAGTAAGTGGACGGCACCACCAGATCATAAGCGCCGTCTTTATAGGTTTTGAGCTTGGCGTACATGGTTTCATTCGATTCGTAAGTCGAATAGATAACCTTGATGCCCGTCTCTTTGGTGAACTGTTCCAGCAGGCCTGGCGGCACATACTCGGTCCAGTTGTAGAAGTAGAGTGTTTTGTTGTCGTCCGCGTGCGCAGCGCTCATGCCGAGGGCGAGAGCGCCCGCTGCGAGCAGGTGGCGTGACCATTTTTTCATATTACGTCCCCTGAGATTGAGCCTCTGTTTCAGGCTATTGTATTGGCCATTCTCCCTGTTGCATCCGGGATGGCGGTATTCGTTACGCCTGGCGCGGCAGGCTTCTGGCTTTGGTGGTATCGCGGGCAATCAACTGGCTGGCAATGACCAGCATCAGCGACAGAACCAGCAGAACCGTTGCCAGCGCGTTCACTTCTGGCGACACGCCGACTTTGACCATCGAGTAGATCTTCAGCGGCAGAATTTCATACCCCGGACCGGTCACGAAGGAAGAGACCACCACATCATCCATCGACAGCGTGAAACTCAATAACCAGCCAGCGGCCACGGCAGGCATCGCCAGCGGCAGAATGATTTTGCGCAGAATGGTGATTTCGCTGGCGCCGAGATCTTTGGCCGCCTCCAGCATCCGCACATCAAAACCCTTCAGGCGTGAAAACACCGTCACCACGACAAACGGCAGGCAGAAGGTGATATGCGAAAACAGCAGCGACCAGAAACCGAGCTGAATGCCCAGCAGCATAAACAGCACCAGCAGGGAGATAGCCATCACGATATCCGGCGACATCATCACCACGAACAGCATGCCGCTGACGAACGGCTTGCCGCGAAAACGGTAGCGGTAAAGCGCGACAGCGGTCAGCGAACCGATAAGTGTGGCGAATGTTGCCGACAGCACCGCCATGGTCAGCGAGTGCTGCGCCGCCTGCAACAGGCTGTCATTGTTCATCAGCAGGCTGTACCACTGCGTGGTGAAGCCCTGCCAGTTAATGCCGAAGCGCGAACTGTTAAAGGAATTGACGATCAAGATAATGATCGGGATATAGAGATAAGCATAAATGGCGGTCATAAAACCGCCGCGCAGCAGCCGACCGATCATTCGAGTTCCACCTTTTTATTCAGCAAGCGCGCGGCGCGCCAGTAAACCAGCAGCATCAACCCCATTACGATTGTCAGGGTGATACTGGTTGCCGAACCAAATGGCCAGTCGCGGATATTAAGGAACTGGCTTTTAATGACGTTGCCGACCAGCAGGTTTTTCGCGCCGCCCATCAGATCCGCGACGTAGAACAGCCCCATTGCCGGCAGCATTACCAGCAAACACCCGGCGATAATCCCCGGCATGGTCAGCGGAATGATAATGCGCGTAAAGGTTTGCAGCTTACTGGCGCCCAGATCTTTCGCCGCTTCCAGCAAGGGTTTATCGAGCTTTTCGATGCTGGAGTAGAGCGGCATCACCATAAACGGCAGCAGAATATAGACCAGACCAATAATCACCGCGCCAGGGGTGAACATAATGCGTATCGGCGTATCGATAACGCCGAGCCACAGCAGGAACGCATTCAGATAGCCTTTGGTGCTGAGGAAAATCTTCAGCCCGTAGATGCGAATCAGCGAGTTGGTCCAGAAGGGGACAATCAGCAAGAACAGCAGCAGCGGGCGCACGTTGGCAGGCAGCTTCGCCAGAAACCAGGCAAACGGATAGCCGAGTACCAGGCAGGCGAGCGTGGCGATCAGCGCCATATTCAACGAGTGCAGCAGTACCTCGAAATAGAGCGGATCGAACAGGCGCGTGTAGTTGTCCAGCGTAAAGACCAGCGCGACAAAATGGGCGTCATCGCGGGTTAAAAAGCTGGTGGCGATGATCATCAGATTGGGCAGGAAGACAAACAGTACAAGCCAACCGACAATGGTGATGATCGCCGCGTTCTGGAATTTACTGGTACTCTTCATCAGCCAGTACGACCTCCCAGCTTTCCACCCAGTTAATGGCCATTTTTTGGTCCAGCGAGTGGTCAAAATCGGGATCGTCTTCGTTGAAGAATTCGCTGACCATCACCATCTTGCCGTTCTCCAGCTCGACCATCGATTCCAGCGTCATACCTTTGTAATTGCGTTCGCGCACGTAGCCGATCAGACCGGCCACGTCGGCAACATCATGAACCTCTTCCACGCGCAGATCTTCCGGGCGCAGCAGCACATTGAGCCGCTGACCTTTTTCGACGGCGAAATTGACGTGAATATTACATTCGCGGCCTTCAACGCTTGCGCGCACGCGCGTCTCATCCAGACGTTCGAGCACCGTGGCGTTAAAGATATTGATCTCGCCAATAAAGCTGGCGACAAACAGATTTTTCGGCTCTTCGTAGATTTCGCGCGGCGTGCCGTCCTGCTCAATACGGCCATCGCGCATCACCACGATACGATCGGACATCGTCAGCGCTTCTTCCTGATCGTGGGTGACGAAAACAAAGGTGATACCGAGCTTGCGCTGCAGCGCTTTCAGTTCGTTCTGCATCTGCTTGCGCAGCTTGTAGTCGAGCGCAGAGAGGGATTCATCCAGCAGTAGCAAGCGCGGTTTGTTAACCACCGCCCGGGCGATTGCAACGCGCTGCTGCTGGCCGCCGGAGAGCTGATGCGGTTTACGCTGGGCGAACTCATCAAGCTGCACCATGCGCAGCGCTTCGGTGACGCGCGGGGTGATTTCGCTGGCCGGGGTTTTTTGCATTCGCAGACCGAATGCCACGTTTTCGAAAACGGTCATGTGCGGGAAGAGGGCGTAGCTTTGAAAAACGGTATTCACATGGCGGTGTTCTGCCGGAACGTTCGTTATCTCCTGGTCATCGAGACGGATATAACCGGCATCAACGTTTTCCAGCCCGGCAATCAGGCGCAGAACGGTGGTTTTACCGCAGCCGGAGGGGCCAAGCAGGGTGAGAAATTCGCCGTTATTGATGGTGAGATTAAAATCGGTAATGACATTTTTGCCATCAAAGCTTTTGCCAATACCGGCCAGTTGTACCAGCGGCGAACGCGAACGCGATTGTGTGTTCAATTTTTTACTCTGTCCCGTGTTTGCGCATCGAATGGCGTATTGGATGCGGGGTTTGTGATTAACCGCCTTGAAGGTTGTGCACGATTTAAGGGCTGGCATTCTACGGCAAAGCCATGAAATCGCCAATCATTGTGAGTTTCTTGCTCATCAAGCAGGCGCTTTCTCAACGACATTTCCTGTGCGAGAGCAATTTTGAAAATATACTCGTTTACGGGGTAAAGGTGACTTGACGCAATATTTATCTTTTCATGCTTACTGATAATGTTGTGACATTTTGTTGGGGGGCTTCATGGACAAATTATTAGAGCGTTTTTTACAGTACGTTTCACTGGATACTCAATCTAAGCCCGGCGTCCGCCAGGTGCCAAGTACGGACGGTCAGTGGAAGCTCCTGCGTTTACTTCAGGCCCAACTGGAAGAGTTGGGGCTGGAAAATGTGACGTTAAGCGACAAAGGCACAGTGATGGCGAAGCTGCCTGCGAACGTGCAAACGCCGGTTCCGGCGATCGGTTTTATTTCCCATGTCGATACGTCCCCGGATTGCAGCGGGAAAAACGTCAACCCGCAAATCCTTGAAAACTATCGCGGCGGCGATATTGCGCTCGGCATCGGCGATGAAATTCTCTCGCCGGTGATGTTCCCGGTGCTGCATCAGTTGCTGGGGCAGACGCTGATTACCACCGACGGCAAAACGCTGCTCGGCGCGGATGATAAGGCAGGCGTCGCGGAAATCATGACCGCGCTGGCGGTGCTGAAAAAGGAAAATATTCCGCACGGCGACATCTGCGTGGCCTTCACCCCGGACGAGGAAGTCGGCAAAGGGGCGAAACATTTTGACGTTGAAGCGTTTGGCGCGAAATGGGCCTATACCGTCGATGGCGGCGGCGTAGGCGAGCTGGAGTATGAGAACTTCAACGCCGCGTCGGTGGATATCAAAATTGTCGGCAACAACGTGCATCCTGGCACGGCGAAAGGGGTGATGGTCAACGCTCTGACGCTCGCCAGCAAGATCCATGCGCTGGTGCCGGAAGAGGAGAGCCCGGAACAGACCGAAGGCTATGAGGGTTTCTATCATCTGACCAGCATCAAGGGCACGGTTGAACGCGCCGAGATGCACTACATCATCCGTGATTTTGATCGTAAAGCCTTCGAAGCGCGTAAACGTAAGATGATGGAAATCGCCAAAAAAGTGGGTAAAGGCTTGCATCCGGATTGCTATATCGAGCTGGCGATTGAAGACAGCTACTACAACATGCGCGATAAAGTGATGGAATTCCCGCATATTCTGGAAGTCGCCCAGCAGGCGATGCGCGACTGCGACATCGAACCGGACATGAAACCGATTCGCGGCGGTACCGACGGCGCGCAGCTCTCCTTTATGGGCTTGCCGTGTCCGAACCTGTTTACCGGCGGCTATAACTACCACGGCAAGCACGAATTTGTGACGCTGGAAGGGATGGAAAAAGCGGTGCGGGTGATTGTCCGTATCGCCGAGTTGACCGCGAAAGGGCAGTAACACCGTAAATGCCCGGTGGCGGGACATTGACGAAATTGTGTAGGCCGGATAAGACGCAGCCGCCATCCGGCAATAATGGAATAGCACTGAGCGGGTTAAATGCCCGGTGGCGCTATGCTTACCGGGCCTACAATATGGTGGGACATTGACGAAATTGTGTAGGCCGGATAAGACGCAGTCGCCATCCGGCAATAATGGAATAGCACTGAGCGGGTTGAATGCCCGGTGGCGCTATGCTTACCGGGCCTACTGATTTCATCAGTTACCGTGCCCAGGTTGGATAAGACGCAGTCGCCCTCCGGCTGCAATCTTAGCGTCAAACGAAGGAAAAGGAGTTCCTTGTGTCTGACTACCGCCGTTATTATGTACCGGGTGGTACATGGTTTTTCACTGTTAATCTGCGCGATCGCCGTAGCCATCTTCTTACTCGCCATATTGAGCAATTACGCCTTGCGACAATATCTGTAAAACGTCGCCGTCCCTTTCATATTAATGCTTGGGTGATCCTGCCTGAACATATGCACTGTATCTGGACGCTGCCGGAAAATGACTGGGATTTTTCTGCGCGGTGGCGGGAACTGAAAAAAACATTCAGCAAATCGTTGCAGATGAGCAGTATCTGGCAGCCACGTTTTTGGGAACATATGATTCGGGATGAGGTGGATTACCGGAATCACATCGATTATGTCTATATCAATCCGCTAAAACACGGTTGGGTGAGGCAAGTAGCGCAGTGGCCATTTTCCACATTTCATCGCGATGTCCGCGAAGGGCTTTACCCATACGATTGGGCGGGTGACGTTGAAGATCTGGATGCCGGAGAACGTCGCTAGTCTTTTGCCCGGTGGCGCTGCGCTTACCGGGCCTACGATATGGCGGGGCATTGACGGAGTTGTGTAGGCCGGATAAGACGTAGTCGCCATCCGGCAACAGAAGCAACAGCGCAGGTTAAAT
>FOAY01000010.1:91630-208022 GCA_900109485.1 Kosakonia sacchari
CATTGACGGAATTGTGTAGGCCGGATAAGACGCAGTCGCCATCCGGCAACAGGAAGCAACAGCGCAGGTTAAATGCCCGGTGGCGCTATGCTAACCGGGCCTGCGACAGGGCGGCACTTTGACGGACTTCCCTGGCCGGATAAGGCGCAACCGCCCTCCGGCTTTTATTAATCCTCGAAGAACCAGTAACCGCTGTTGACCAGCGCGGCGAGCATGGCGAGGAAGGACGGGTCTTCCAGCGCATCGCCAAAGTTCTCTCCGGTTAATACGACGTCGCCCGCCAGCGCATTCAGCGCCGGGCGGTGCGGCGTATCCACTTTCTCACCATTAACGAAGACATCTTCGCCAATACGCAGCACGCGCAGGCCGCCCAGACGCACCAGCTTGTCGCCCTGTTGCAGCGCATCATAGATTTCATCCGGCTGATACGGCGGTTCCGGCGGCGCGACATCCAGCTCATGGCGCGACTGGGAGATAAACTCGCCCAGCCAGTCGTTGAACTGTGCGGGCTGGTTGATCAGGTTCAGCATCATCTCACGCAGTTTATCCACCTCTTCTGGCAGAATATCCGCCGGATGCGCACGCTGCGGCACGTCCGGATCGCTGTAACGCTGGCTGCCTAATTCACGCTGTAAAACGTAATCGGCAAAACCGCTGATCAATTCGCGGCCGCTTGGCGCGCGAAAACCGACCGAATAGTTCAGCGAGTTTTCCAGCGAATAACCTTCATGCGGGAATCCCGGCGGAATGTAGAGAATATCGCCCGGCTCCAGTTCTTCATCGATAATCGCCTCGAATGGATCGACCTGAAGCAAATCCGGGTGCGGGCAGTGCTGCTTGAGCGACGTTTTTTCGCCCACGCGCCAGCGGCGACGGCCAGTGCCCTGAATAATAAACACATCATACTGGTCGAGGTGCGGGCCTACGCCGCCGCCCGGCACGGAGAAAGAGATCATCAGATCGTCGGTACGCCAGTCGGGCAGGGCGCGAAACGGACGCATCAATGCGGCGGCAGGCTGATGCCAGTGGTTAACCGCCTGCACCAGCAGCGACCAGTTGTTTTCGCTCAGATGATCATAGCTCTGGAACGGCCCGTGTCCGACCTGCCATTTGCCATCAAGATGGCTGACCAGCCGGCTGTCCACTTCATTTTCCATTGCCAGCCCGGCCAGTTCGTCAGGGCTGATGGGATCGACGAAATTTTTAATTCCACGTTTCAGCACTACCGGGCGTTTTTGCCAGTAGCGTTGAATAAAGTCTGGCCAGTTTATCTCTACGTGATATTCCATATGCGTTTCCGGCAAATAATCAGTGGCTGAATAAAGGATTATAGTAATGCTGATGCGCTATTTTGTCTGCGTAACAGGGTGAGATAACAAGAAAAAGGAGGCGAATTCGCCCCCTTTTTACAAATCGGTAAGGGATGGCGATCAGTCACTGGTGGCGATGGTGTGTTGGCGACCAAAAATCACTTCCATTTTGGCCCCGCCAAGCAGGCTCTCGCCAGTCAGAATTTGCCCTTCATACTGGTCAACGATCTCCCGCGCCACGGAAAGCCCGACGCCCTGACCAGGACGCAGCGTATCGGCGCGCTGCCCGCGATCGAAAACCATTTCGCGTTTAGCAATCGGGATCCCCGGGCCATCGTCTTCAACCACAATATGCAGCGTATCTTCGGTTTGCCGGGCGGAAACTTCAACAAATTCAAGGCAGTATTTGCAGGCGTTATCCAGCAGATTGCCCATCACTTCCATAAAATCATTCTGCTCGCCGACAAAGCTGATTTCCGGCGAGATGTCGAGCGTAATATTCACCCCTTTGCGTTGGTAAACCTTGTTCAGCGCCGAGGTGAGGTTATCAAGCAACGGTGCAATGGGATGCAGTTCGCGGCTCAACAAGCCGCTGCTGCCGCGCATTGTCGCCCGATGCAGATAGTAGCCAATTTGCTGCGAAATACGGCTGATCTGCTCCAGCATTAAGGGTTCTGCTTCACTAAGGCTCATCTTCTCGCCGCGCAGCGATCGTAATGTACTCTGCAATACCGCCAGCGGTGTTTTCAGGCTGTGGGTGAGGTCGGTCAGCGTCGTGCGGTATTTGTCGTAGCGATCGCGCTCACTTTTCAATAGCCGGTTCAGGTTGCTCACCAGGCTGGTCAGCTCACGGGTGGTTTCCGGGTTGAGTTGCTCGCGGTGATGCTCTTCCAGCTCGCGCACTTCCCGCGCCAGATCTTCAATCGGCCGCAGGCTCCACCATGCCGCCATCCACAGCAATGGCACCACCAGCAGCAGGTTGGCGGCCAGTACATAGATAAACCAGTTCCAGACCATATTGGAGCGTTTAAGCTCGATAGGAATGGTATCGACAACCACAATGGTCAGTTGCGGCATGCGCGCCGTGGCGGGATAAATATTCACTGCCACGGAGTGGGTCATTTCCGAGTTGCTGTCGTCGTTGCGGATCTCTTTCAGCTCTTCCGCGATGGAATGGTCGTCATCCACCAGCGAGCTGCTGGCATCGACATCGGCTTCAATTTCGTGGAAACCGTTGGCCGTTAGCCAGTCCGGCTCGATCATTTTCTGCAACCACGGCACATCTTTCTGCGACCAGATCAGGTTGTTGTTCTTATCATAGATAAGCGCCACCGTCGGGCTTTGCAGGTTGAGATTTTCCGGCAACTCAACCCTGAGCTGGTTATTTTCCCACTTCGCCAGGGTGTAAAAGAGGTTACTTTCGCCGCGCAGCAGACGGAAGGTGGTTTTATCAAAACTGACGCTGTAACCCACCAGCGCCACCACGCCATACGCCAGCGAGAGCACCATCACTACCGCTGCTGTGGCGAGTAAAAAGCGAACCCGCAATGACAGCGGCATGATGTGTCGCAACAGGCGCCTCATTTCGGCAATTCAAATAAATAACCCTGACCGCGCACCGTGGTGATGACGTCACTGGGATACTGCGCCTGGATTTTTTTACGTAACCGGCCCATCAGCACGTCGATGGTGTGGCTTTCGCGCAGTTCTGCATCGGGATAAAGCTGCAACATCAAGGAATCTTTGCTGACCACTTTGCCGCTGTTGCGGATCAGCGTTTCCATGATGGTGTATTCAAAGGCGGTGAGTTTCACCACTTCATCATTCACGGATAATTCCCGGCGTGAAAGATCGACCTGGAAAGGCGGCATCGAGATCAGCTGCGAGGCCAGGCCGCTGTTACGGCGCATCAGCGCCTGAATGCGCGCGACCACTTCTTCAATATGGAAGGGTTTGGTGACGTAGTCGTCGGCGCCCGCGCTCAGCACTTCGACTTTATCCTGCCAGCCTTCGCGGGCGGTCAGAACCAACACCGGCAGCGAAACGTCATGGCTGCGCCAGCGGCGGATCAGCGACAGGCCATCTTCATCCGGTAGACCGAGATCGACAATGGCGATGTCCGGCAGATGTTCGTTCAGAAAGTAATCCGCTTCCTTTGCATCTTCCGCCGCGTCAACCTGATGTCCCAGTTCCTGTAACTGAACTTTTAAGTGGTGGCGCAGCAGAGCATTATCTTCCACAACGAGAACGCGCATCGTCAGAACTCTCCATATATTTTTGATACAAATAGTTTAACGCTGATTGTCAGGCGGTGGGGATAAACATTTATTAAACCAGGAGGGAAGAAACCCTCTTTTCAGGGAAAAGAGGGTTGGCAGGCAGAACAACGGATTACTTTAATTCATCAACCATGGTGATGGCACGACCGATATAGTTGGCCGGCGTCATCGCTTTCAGACGCGCTTTTTCGTCGTCCGGCAGCGCCAGGCTATCGATAAACTGCTTCATCCCTTCGGCGTCAACGCGTTTGCCGCGGGTCAGTTCTTTTAACTTCTCGTACGGTTTTTCGATGCCGTAACGGCGCATCACGGTCTGGATCGGCTCGGCCAGCACTTCCCAGTTGTGATCGAGTTCGTCGAGCAGACGATCGCGGTTCACTTCCAGTTTGCTCATGCCTTTCAGCGTTGACTGGTAAGCGATCAGCGCGTAGCCAACGCCAACGCCGAGATTACGCAGTACCGTTGAGTCGGTCAGATCGCGCTGCCAGCGGGAAACCGGCAGTTTGCTCGCCAGATGCTGCAACACCGCGTTTGACAGACCGAGGTTGCCTTCGGAGTTCTCAAAGTCGATCGGGTTAACTTTGTGCGGCATGGTGGACGAGCCAATTTCACCGGCAATGGTTTTCTGCTTGAAGTGGTTCAGCGCAACGTAGCCCCAGATATCGCGGTCGAAATCGATCAGAATGGTGTTGAAGCGCGCCATGCAGTCAAACAGCTCAGCGATATAATCATGCGGCTCAATCTGCGTGGTGTACGGGTTCCACTGGATCCCGAGCGAGGTCACGAACTCTTCGCTGAACTGATGCCAGTCCACTTCCGGATAGGCGGCGATGTGCGCGTTGTAGTTACCTACCGCGCCGTTGATTTTGCCGAGAATTTCCACCTGGTTCAACTGGCGGAATTGACGCTCCATACGGTAAGCGACGTTAGCCATCTCTTTACCCATGGTGGACGGCGTTGCCGGCTGGCCGTGGGTGCGCGAGAGCAGCGGAATATCACGGTACTGCACCGCCAGATCTTTTACCGCGTCGATGATCTTGCGCCAGTAAGGCAGGATCACTTCGTCACGGGCGGTTTTCAGCATCAGCCCGTGGGAGAGGTTGTTGATATCTTCCGAGGTGCAGGCAAAGTGGATAAATTCAGATACCGCGTGCAGTTCGGCGATATCGGCCACTTTCTCTTTCAGAAAATATTCGACCGCTTTGACATCGTGGTTAGTGGTGCGCTCGATAGTTTTAATGCGGGCAGCATCTTCTTCACTGAAGTCTTCGACGATTTTATCGAGGTAACCGTTTGCGTGGGCAGCAAAAGCAGGAACTTCCTTGATCGCCGCGTGCGCCGCCAGTTTTTGCAGCCAGCGTACTTCAACCTGAACACGAAATTTCAGCAAACCGAATTCGCTGAAGATCCCGCGCAGTGCGCTGACTTTATCGCCGTAGCGTCCATCGACAGGGGAAACGGCGGTCAGTGAGGATAATTCCATAAGTCACAACTCCGGGAGGTTAACAATGAGCGAGAATTTGTTTGGCCTGTGTCGACAGGCGATTTCGGGAAAACATCAATTGCAGGCGGCCCCCGCCGACCTGATGCCACAGCACGGTGGCGCGGATCCCGGCGAGCAGCGTGGCGCGTACTTTTGCCTGCACCTGCGCGCTTTGCAGCACGGCGGGCGAGCCGGTGACCTGAATGCGCGGCCCCAACGGGCTGATAACGTCAACATAAATACCGGCCATCGCGCTGAGCAGCGTCTCCGATTGCAGATCGAAGTGCTCAAGCTGGCGCTGTAATCCGGCAATACGGTTACCGAGCGTCTCCATTGCCCCTTTGCTGCCGGCAAGTTTACGCTCCAGCACCATCATAGAAAGAGTGTAGCGGGTTAATTCACCATTCAGGCCCTGGCGACTGCTGGCGTTCAGCACGCCAAGCAGCGTTTCCAGCCCGGTACGCAGGTTGGTTTCACTGCCGCCGAACACGCTGAGCGTGGAGTCCGGGTTGAGATCGATAACGCTATTGAGCGAAACATGCAGCGCGTCGGCGTCACAATGCCCCTGGTGCGCCAGTTGCTGCACCAGCCGTGCGGACTGGCAAATGCCTGCCAGCGCGAGGGTAATATCGTAATAGTTCTTCGCCACACTCACTCCTTCTACTGCCCGCATCGTTAACTGCTGCGCGGGCTTTCGCCAGTCCAGTATTTACGCTAATGGGTTAAAGGGGCAGCGGCAGGCGCTGCTCAATAATGCCGCCGCCGAGGCAGATTTCGCCGAGGTAAAAGACAGCGGATTGCCCCGGCGTGACGGCCGCAACCGGTGCATCAAAACGTACCTCAATGCGCTCGTCGTCCAGCACGGTGACGGTGCAGGGAATATCTTCCTGACGGTAACGGGTTTTCACCGTGCAGCGCAGCGTCCCTTGCAGCGGCTCGCGATTGACCCAGTGCAACTGCTGGGCAATCAGCCCAACGGACATCAGACGCGGATGTTCGTGACCCTGCGCGACGATGAGAATATTGTTTTCCACGTCTTTATCAACCACGTACCACGGCTCTTCGCTACCCTCTTTGGTGCCGCCGATCCCCAAGCCTTTGCGCTGGCCGAGGGTGTGGTACATCAGCCCCTGATGCTCGCCAATCTCTTCACCGTCGACGGTGAGGATTTTGCCCGGCTGGGCTGGCAGGTAACGACCGAGGAATTCGCGGAATTTACGTTCGCCGATAAAGCAGATGCCGGTAGAGTCTTTTTTCTTCGCGGTGGCCAGGCCGAGCTCTTCGGCGATTTTACGCACCTGCGGTTTTTCCAGCTCGCCGACCGGGAACAGACTCTGGGCGATTTGCTCATGGCCCAGCGTATACAGGAAGTAGCTCTGATCCTTGTTGCCATCAAGGCCGCGCAGCAGGCGGCTTTTGCCGTCAACGTCGGCGCGGCGCACATAGTGGCCGGTGGCAATGTAGTCTGCGCCCAGATCTTCGGCGGCAAACTCCAGGAAGGCTTTAAATTTGATCTCTTTATTGCAGAGAATATCCGGGTTCGGCGTGCGTCCGGCTTTGTATTCAGCCAGAAAATGTTCGAACACGTTGTCCCAGTATTCTGCGGCAAAGTTAACGGTGTGAAGCTCAATGCCGAGCTTGTCGCAAACGGCCTGCGCGTCGGCCAGATCCGCCGCCGCAGTGCAGTATTCCTCGCCGTCATCCTCTTCCCAGTTCTTCATGAACAGGCCTTCCACCTTATAACCTTGTTGCTGCAACAGGTAAGCGGAAACGGAAGAGTCGACACCGCCGGACATGCCGACGATCACTTTTTTTGGGCTATCAGACATAGAATACTCACGACTAAGAACTTCAGGGCGGCGTATTCTATCACGGGCTGACAGCGCAGGCATCCCTTTGTGCCCATTCATGTTGTGAATGTGTTGCGATAAGGCACACAACGGCCATTTACACGGTGAACGGCCAGTTAAATTCACCGACTAACGCCAGCGGATAGCGCTCCCCGCGCTGCCAGCTACGAATGCTTTCCGCGACCAGCGGCGAGCGCAAATTTGGCGCCTGCAAAATCTCTTCGGCAGTCACCCACAGGCAGCGATCGATATCGTTGTCGTGCGACTCGGTGGCGCACGTTTCGTCAAGCTCTATGGCAAACAGAAAACGCAGAAACGGGGTTTTGTCCGGGGCGATCCAGTGGTGCATGCGGATAAACTGCTGCGGTTCGGCGCGGATCCCGGTCTCTTCCCACAGCTCGCGTTTTGCCGCCTGAACGAGGGTTTCGTCGGCCTCAAGATGGCCGGCAGGCTGGTTCCATAATGCTTTGCCGTTGATGGTCTCTTCTACAACGAGGAATTTGCCGGCGGCGTGAACCACGCAGGCGACGGTAACATGCGGTTTAAACATGGCTGGCTCCCTGGTAAGCGTCACGCCACTCGCCGTTGGCGAGGTTATCCAGCGTGTAATTCCCCATAGCGTAGCGGATGAGGCGCAGGGTGGGAAACCCAACATGGGCGGTCATGCGGCGTACCTGGCGATTGCGGCCTTCGTACAGCGTGATTTTCAGCCATGCGGTGGGAATCGATTTGCGCTCGCGGATTGGCGGATTGCGCGGCCATAGCCAGGCTGGTTCATTGACCCGCTCAATACCTGCGGGCAGGGTTGGGCCATCGTTGAGGGTGACGCCGTTGCGCAGCGCGGTGATGGCTTCGTCAGTCGGTTCGCCTTCCACCTGCACGTAATAAATTTTGCCGGTACGTTTGCCGGGCTGGGTAAGGCTCGCCTGCAGCGCGCCATCGTTGGTCAGCACCAGTAGCCCTTCGCTGTCGCGGTCAAGACGACCGGCGGCATACACGCCCTGCACCGGAATAAAATCTTTCAGCGTGCTGCGTCCGGCTTCATCGGTAAACTGTGGCAAAACATCGTAGGGTTTATTGAACAAAATGACGCGTTTTGGTTGGCTTTGCCCGGAAGGTTTAGATGCTTGTCGCGAGCTGAATCGCTCAACCCGGTGATTTCTAAAAGAAGTTTTCTTCATGGTATTTTCAGTAGTTATCAATTGCCGCATTATAGCGGAATAACGATTGCCTTTCATGGAGCCTGAGTATCGGTTAGTATTGACGGGCTCATTACAATTCATTAACAAAAAACGGTTTGCTCTGTGTGATTCAGATAACAGGTGAACGGACGAAGTCTGAGCGCCCCGGCATGAAGTCAGCGAGCAAACAACCAGAAGCGCTCGAAGGAGAGGTGAATGGAAAGCAAAGTAGTTGTTCCGGCGGAAGGTAAAAAGATCACCCTGCAAAATGGCAAACTCAACGTTCCGAATAACCCGATTATCCCGTTCATTGAAGGTGACGGTATCGGTGTTGACGTGACCCCGCCAATGCTGAAAGTGGTGGATGCCGCCGTGGAGAAAGCCTACAAAGGTGAGCGTAAAATTTCCTGGATGGAAATTTATACCGGTGAGAAATCGACCCACATTTATGGCCAGGACGTCTGGCTGCCGCCTGAAACACTTGATCTGATTCGTGAATACCGCGTTGCGATTAAAGGTCCTCTGACCACGCCAGTTGGCGGCGGCATCCGTTCCCTGAACGTTGCGCTGCGCCAGGAGCTGGATCTTTACATCTGCCTGCGCCCGGTTCGTTACTACCAGGGCACCCCAAGCCCGGTTAAACACCCGGAACTGACTGATATGGTCATTTTCCGCGAAAACTCTGAAGACATTTACGCCGGTATCGAATGGAAAGCGGACTCTTCTGATGCAGAAAAAGTGATCAAATTCCTGCGCGAAGAGATGGGCGTGAAGAAAATTCGCTTCCCGGAACATTGCGGTATTGGCATCAAGCCGTGCTCCGAAGACGGCACCAAGCGTCTGGTGCGCGCTGCGATTGAATACGCGATCGCCAACGACCGCGATTCCGTGACGCTGGTTCACAAAGGCAACATCATGAAGTTCACCGAAGGCGCGTTCAAAGACTGGGGTTACCAGCTGGCTCGCGAAGAGTTCGGCGGCGAACTGATCGACGGCGGCCCGTGGCAGAAAATCAAGAATCCGAAAACCGGCAAAGAGATCATCGTGAAAGATGTGATCGCGGATGCGTTCCTGCAACAGATCCTGCTGCGTCCGGCTGAATATGACGTTATCGCCTGTATGAACCTGAACGGTGACTACATCTCTGACGCCCTGGCTGCTCAGGTTGGTGGTATCGGTATCGCGCCTGGTGCAAACATCGGTGACGAATGCGCACTGTTCGAAGCGACTCACGGCACGGCACCGAAATATGCCGGCCAGGACAAAGTGAACCCGGGTTCGGTGATCCTTTCCGCTGAGATGATGCTGCGCCACATGGGCTGGGTTGAAGCGGCAGACCTGATCGTCAAAGGCATGAGCGGCGCGATTAACGCCAAAACCGTGACCTACGATTTCGAACGTCTGATGGAAGGTGCTAAACTGCTGAAATGTTCAGAGTTTGGCGACGCGATTATCGCGAATATGTAATCCGCCACGCGGGTTAAACACGAACGGGAGCCTGATGGTTCCCGTTTTTTATTATTAGCTTTTGAACGGTTATCAAAATTTTATCAAACTAAGTTATCAAAATATCGTGGTTGCAATCCGCCAAGCTAAGTAGTTACCTTAACGGCAATCACTGAGTAATCGTCTATGGGAGGGCCATTCTCGATACGCTTTTTTAGGCTTGAACAGAATCTAGAAGGTTCTGACAAGGTATTTACAGAAAACCGCGGCCTTTTTTCCCAAAAATGATGAGCCCCGTCAGACATTAAAATGAGAATCAAATTTTGATTGTCATCATAAAGTTCTTCTAATGGTATTTTCATCATGCTGTAATTTAAATCAATTGTTTTAGAAATTGCCGTTGTTAGTAAATTTTTTCCTTTGGCATTTTTTAGTTGTCGCGAGCTGAAGATACCTTCATCAATAAGCATCTGATGCTGAGTATGATCTTTTGTTAGTTGTTTCAATTTATTGTC
Organism: Kosakonia sacchari; assembly: GCA_900109485.1. Classification (GTDB taxonomy): domain Bacteria; phylum Pseudomonadota; class Gammaproteobacteria; order Enterobacterales; family Enterobacteriaceae; genus Kosakonia; species Kosakonia sacchari_B. The sequence continues at coordinate 101,695 of FOAY01000010.1, forward strand.
TTTTTTGACATATAAACGACAATCTCCTACATGCGCGATTTTCAGATGTCTATCTGTAATATAACAAAGGGTTAATGTTGTAGCTGCATTTGTAAGTTCACTATTTTGAATGCTTAATTCATTGACAGCTTCTTTAAGACCTGTGAAAAGATGTTCGAAATTACTAATAATTAAATCATTTGAGTTTTCATATAAAAATGAAATAACCTTTTCTGAAGCTTCTTTACCTCCTGTATAACCTCCTAAGCCATCAGCAATGGCAAATAAATAACCATCATTTATTTTTATTGGTGGAAGTATGGTATCTTGATTAAGCTTATTTAGCTCTTTAGATATGGTGAGAAAAGAAGCTGAAACGATATCAATCATTTGCTCTGCTCCATATGTTTATTAATATCATTTAGAAGTTGCTCTGCATTTAAGTATCGTCTTTGCAGTCTTCTATCAGTACATTTAGCAACGATATCATCAAATCCTGCGATGTTTAACTCTTCAAGTACTATTCCTATAGAAAAGATATCAGATTGGTTTGAATAACCATTGATCACTACATTGTGATCGAAGTATCGAGGAGTTCGTGGAAAATGGCCAACTTGCGTTAAAATTTGGCTAGCCTCATCAGGATCCATATGCCTTGCCAAACCAAAATCTGAAATTTTATATACACCGTCTGGACACTTTAAAATGTTCTGAGGTTTAATGTCTCTATGTAAAAAACCTTTCGAGTGTATATGTGCAACACCTCTGGTAATCATTTGTGCTATCTTTATTTTATCAGTTTGCTGTAATGCACCAGATTTTATTTCATCGTCTAACGTGCATTCCCCTAGTTCCATTACATACCATAAAGGCTGAGATATTAAGTTGCACAAAACTATTCTCACCACATTTGTATGCAAGCAGGCATCTTGCGACATAACTTCTCGACGAAAACGAGCTTCAAGCAATGGATCGGCATGATGGTTTACAAGAATTTTTCTTGCAAAGTCACCGCAATCCTCTTTCTTTAAATTTCTAATCGTCACTTTTTCGACATTGCCGAAACTACCTTCCCCAAGCCCATTATGAGGCTCAATAAAGTAACTGCCATGTGGAATCATTAAAACCCTCCGAAGTAGGTATCAATCCTTTTAGTAACAAAATACCCATCTCATCCGGATTTATCTCATTTAAGTTAAAATTCATTGAACTTAATCAACATTTAGAGCTAATTGATACGTTTGGTTTTCATGCGTTTATCATTTTACAATGCTATCTTCGTCCACTCCTTTCCTCTGTCATCATGATACCTGGCAGTCTGGTTTGGTGATTTATGCCCCAGTAGTTTCTGAGTATCAATACCTTGAGCCACGTAAAGGCGTTCTGCTAAGGAGCGTTGTTCATGAAATGTTGCTGGCGTACCATCCCCCCAATCAATATCCACCTCATCACGTGCTTTACTGAAATTCATTGTTATCGTGTTGGATTTCACTTGAGCCCCACGTTCAGCCTGGGAAGTGGCGCGGAAAAAGTGAACCAGATATGGGCTAACTGCATAATCCCGGCACCGTGCAACAACTTCGCGCAAGCTCCAGTTAATTGGGTTTAACCTAAGAGCAAGGGGAATAGCGATCTTACTCCCGGTTTTCTCCTGGACAATGTGAAGATGATCATCCCAGATATCGCTAAATTTCATGTTGGAGATATCCCCTAAACGCTGACCGGTCACAAGGGCTAACAGCATAGCGTTACCCATATACTTGTGGTTTGCGTCGGCAATATCGAAAATTTTCTGCCATTCTTCCAGGTTAAGGCGTTGCCGCGTTATGCGCCTGCGTGGCTGCTTTGTCGCAAGGGCAGGGTTGTACCCAGGTGGAACCTCCCCATAATGTTGAGCTTCTTTAAATACATCGATTAAAACTGAGCGTATCACCTGCGCCATTCTCGGTTGTCCATCTGAAATGTAGGCCTCCAGTATTTCAGCTATATCTCGCACATCTACCGACGAAATCAGCTTCATACCTACTCGCTCACGGAGCAAAGCTACTGGTTTGGCCTTTTGCTTATAGGTGTTCAGCTTAATATCGCCACTATCCAGTCTTTCCCCTTGGATCTTCCAGTATCGGTCAAGCCAAGTGTTTGCGGTAATAGCTTTACCTTTGCTGGTCGCGATTTTGTCGCTGATCGCCATGATCTGCCGAGAGCGCTGTTCTGCGAGGCGAGTATTCGCCTCGGTAGCAATAGCTATAGCCTCTGCTTCGTCAGTACCTAGGGCGTGAAATTTACCCGTGATAGGGTGCTTATAACGCCAGTAAACCTTGTTGACCTTACGGCTATATAGTGGATAAAGATTCGGTACGCTGACATTATTTTTACGGGGTCTGGCAGCCATCGTTAAGGATCCTTAATAACTTTGGTGAATCAGAATTCTTGATAATGGGCGACGCTAATTCACCAACCAGTTCCGCATCTTCACGTACACGCCACAGTCTCCCTTGCTTCATCGCTGGTGGCGAAAAAAGGTTTTGTTTTGCATAACGGCGAAGAGTGGAAACACTCGGCGGATTGCTGCGATATTTATCTGCTGCCCATTCCTCAAGCGTCAACATCTGAATCATGGTCGGTTCTCCACTGCCGGCTGCAACCGGCTATTTCAATCGGTACGCACATGACGAGCAGCCAAGCCTGGCGCCGTCGTTACATTTCAAACAAATTTCAGGTTCGCTGGTGGCCGGAGCCATCAGTTTCATGATAGGGGCAGGGACCAGCACCGGCATTGGAACTCGCTGGCGCTTGGCTTCCTCCAGTAATTTTGCCAGTTCCAGCAGCCGCGCTTTGCAGTCCATTGCCTCAGCGCGCCACCAGTTCACGTCTTCGCGCAAGCGCCGTTGTCGCCGCAATTTCAGTTTGCTGGCCATTAGCGCTTCAACCCCTCGAATGAAACAGTGGCATTAAACATGTCACTCGGATCGCGATAGAACTTAATAGAGTGAACGCGGAGCACGCCAATACGGTTGTTGGTAAATGAAATCGTGAAGGTGTCACCTTTCCTGGGCATCGGTTCGTAAATCAGACCAGCGCCAAAGTAATGGCCGGTGATCTCCATCTTTCCCTTTTCCTTGAAGCCATGAACGAAGTGCAGGGCGTGGCCCCAGGTTTGCTTGGTGTAATCGAACTCAGTGCTTTCAGCCCTGTTACCTTTCAGCAGTGCGAGTAATTTAGCGAGCATGGTCGGCCCCCAATTCAATCAGCTGCTGGCAATCCACACAGGTCTTGCAGCCGGGAACGGCAGAGCGCCGCGCTTCTGGTATAGCCTCGCCGCACTCTTCGCAATGCTCAGCCGAACTTGCGGTGCGGTCGATGCGCATCCGCTGAATGGCTAGGCTGATGTTCTGCTCAACCAGCTCGTTGGCCTGGTCGATGATTTCCGCTGCCATCATGCACCGCCTTCAATGCGCTTGAATTCGATCACCCACACCCACGGATTTGCCTGCCAGCTTTCTTCACCGTAGATGGACTCCCACAGCCAGGAAAATACTTCGCGTGCATCATGGCTAGCACCGCCGAAATATTGATCCCCCTGATTTAAGCAATACCGGCCGGTGGCAGGTAGCTTAACCAACCCTTCACGCGCGGCATCGTTCGGACTGATTGACTGGAGGCGCTGCACTCCAACGCCGGTAATCTCCAGCGTGATGCGGCTGGCCCAGCGCGGCATGTGTATTGATGGCGTCCAGGCTCCTTCAAAATCGAAGCCATCCTGAGAAGTCCAAAGGCCGTAGTTTTTGGGTTTATGAATAGCGCTAGCGCGATAAATACGCTGCGCGTCTTCTCTGCTGCACAAGTTGCCATGCGTATCCACTGGATGACCATCTTCATTACCGATGCATGAGAACGTCTCGCGCACCCAGATACGATCGCCGACGTAACCGAACGGGCAAGAGAACAACTTAGAACGGGCGTGAGTGCCAGTGGCATTCGATTCTGCCCAGTGGTATTTACCGATATCGTTACGTTTGGTTGAATTAGAGATGCGTAAAAGGCCGAACTGGTTTGATTCAGGCTGCACCTTCATGAGCCTGCGTGTCTGCGTCTTACGGCCATCGAGAATGGCGCGAACCATCTCGTCGTTAAAAAACATTGGACGCTCTTTCACGGTTGCACCCCTTTCATCTGCTCAAACTGGCGGGCGATAGCAGCGGTTTCTGGGGATGGTTCGGATTTATTGCGAAGCCAGATGCAAACTGCACCATCTTCCGTGTCGTGAATGGAACCAACAAACCATCCATCACCAGCAGGCGCTTCTGGTTGCCATTTCGAAATGTCATAACCATCGGCAGCCGGATCAATTTCTTCCTCATCGCGGTAATCTACTGTCCATTCCAGCCCGTTAGCGGTGACCCATGCGTTAAACTCAGCGGTAGGAATATGCTCTCGACCATCGCAAAATTCCTCGTATACCGGATGTGTCCAGTAACCATACTGGTCGCGTTCTACTGGCAGCGGTGCGATTGCCGGTGATGCTGGTGTCTGCTCAGCTTCGGCTGATGTTGCTGACTGAGTAAGAACCTGGGCGATGTATGCGAGGTTCAGCGCCTCAAGTCGCGACGACAGCTCTTTAATCAGATCCGAATAAACACCGGTCTGCTTGATGCTGGTGGCGTAATTGTTGGCGGTCCTCACCAGCTCGATAATGGTCATTGATGCCAGCTGTTTTCTCATTGCGTTGTATCTCCTGTGCGCGCTGCAACGCGCGAATTTTGGGTGCACGAATCCCTCGCCAGGTGGCGATATTTGATGACAGTTCGCTTTAATTAGCGCCCGGAGCAGGGCGCTAAGTGAAGCGGGCGGCTGCAACCGCCAGGGCATCTCCACATAATTGAAAGCGCGCGCCGGAGTGGGTTTGCATTAACGACCAGACACTCAGGGGATGAGGCCGGAACGCGCTTACAGTTATGTGAAAAAATTGCGGCGCCTTCACGGGAAAATAAGATCCGACGCCGCCAAACGACCACGTACTCACTGGTTTTTATGGCTTCACAACTGGAAACGCACTCCCGCTTATTCACACCTGCCACCCATAACTGATGAGAGAAGGAGTGCGCTTTCATGTTGTGTGCCTGTCTTTTAACCCCGTCAGGCTCGGTGGTATCTTGGTAGCTCTCTCATAGCCAAGAAGGGCTTGAACATGGATCCAGTACTTAAACAGCAAATTAACCATCTGACTTCTGAGATAAATCGCCTGAAAGAAGAGCAGGCGGCTACTGAAAAAAATGTTGTTAACCTTGTTGCACGCTCTGAATTCACTGCTGCACTCCTGACTGCTCTGCTTGTTAACGGCACCCTCAGCAGAGAAGACGCCATATCTTTTGTAAAACTGGCCCCGGTTGAGATCCCCGGTTACACCGAGAATGTTGAAGAAGCCCGGCGGTTTTTGCTTCAAGTTCTGAGTTACCCAGACAAATTTAAGTAGCTATGAAGCTGTTTAATTATCCGGACTCTTCTAAGCGGTCACACCGAATCGCCATGAAGTTGAATCGCTGCAGGCTGTTGCACATGCCTGGCCTGTACATTCCGGCTTCTCGCTTGGGTTAGGAATACTGTCAAAGCAATACACCGGACCGCTAACAGCACCTGTGCCATACATTACGAATAAAATCTAACTTAACTTAGTTTTTAGGTCAACAAAAAACACCAAACTTTAATTAGCTTGGTGTTAGGTGTTGGTTAGGGAAAAGGTTAAATCTCGTATTGGACGCCTTTGACGACGCCTATAATGATGCAGTTACCATTAATAGGAATGTTCGGGTACCGAGGGTTTAAGGGAACCAGAAATTTTTGGGGGCCGTCGATGACTAATTTCTTAACGGTAGCCTCACTCGTTCCGTCAATTCTGGCGACCACTATCTTTCCGTGAAGTGGTTCAGAATCAGGATCCACAATTACTGTAGCCCCTTCCGGGATGGTCGGAAGCCCGTTGGGATTTGTCATTGAATCTCCTTTAACCTCCAGAGCAAACGAACTATCGCCAATTCGAAGGGAGGTATCCACCCATTTATCGACATCACTGAACAAACCCGCAGCCTTACTTTCTGTGAATTGCCCTGCCTGAACCCAAGAGATCACAGGAATTCTTCTCATTTTAGTAATCAGCGTCCCTTCAAATTCGGTGCCATATAGAATGTAATCTATTGAAGTATTGAAGAATTTAGCCAGTTTAACCAATGATTCACCGCCTGGCACATTGACATCTTTCTCCCAATACCCAACCGCAACATCACTCACGCCACAAAACTTACCCAACTCCTTCTGTGAAGTTTTCGTTAGACGCCTGAGAGACTTAATGCGCTGCCCGACCGTTTCCATTAAGACACCATTTATTAATAAAGACTAAGCAATCTTAGTTTTTATTGACCAAAGAAAAATTGGTTATTAATATCTAATCAAACTTAGCTAGGAGGTCTCATGACCACTGACGAAATTGAAAAGTACTTTGGTAATGCCGAAAGAGTTGCCGAGTTTTTTGGCATCACAAGCGAGGCCGTTTACCAGTGGCGAAACAGACCCGGACAACTCATCCCAAAAGGCAGGGCAGCCGAAGCTGCGTACCGCACTGAGGGAAAGCTCGTATTTCACCCTGAGCTTTATAGCAAAGGTAATGATTCCGCCAATTAATCGTAACCACAGAATCAGGGGGGTTAACCGTGGGTAATGAACACTGGAAAGTAGAAAAACAACCGGCGTGGCTGGTGGCGGCAATACGCAAGACTATCGCGGCGTTGCCTGGCGGCTATGCGGAAGCGGCTGAAATTCTCGATGTAACAACTGACGCGCTGTTTAACCGTCTGCGTGACGGGGGCGATCAAATCTTCCCTATGGGCTGGGCGATGGTGCTTCAGCAGGCAAGCGACACGAAGCATATCGCTGATGCGGTTTCACGTCAGTCAAACAGCGTGAACGTGCCGCTGGTGGCAGTGGAGGACATCGATAACGCCGACATCAATCAGCGTCTGATGGAGTCAATCGAATGGATCGGCAAGCACTCATCCTATCTAAGAAAGGCTACTGCTGACGGGGTTATTGACCAGGCAGAACGCGAACAAATCGAAGAGAACAGCTATCAGGTGATGACGAAGTGGCAGGAGCATTTAACGCTGCTGTTTCGTGTTTTCTGTGCGCCAGAAAAGGTTGACGCCGGCGAGTTGCAGCTCCCGGCGTCGCGGCGTGTCGATCTAAATAGTGGAGATACCAACGCATGAACAGTTTAACGGCTAAAAGCCGCTTACCGCAACTCAGGATGATCCCTGTACCGGGAACACCGTCGTTTCGGTATGAGCGCAGATTATCAAACCGCTGGGTGTCATGTAACCACAGCAGGGCGGCCGCAATCGTGGGGGTGTACTACAGGAGGGCGAAAGAACTATGCGCGAACTTAACCGCAGATTCCGGGACCAGTACGGCATCCCTGTCCGGGTCATACGCTGGGAGCCAGAAACGCAGCGCGTTATCTACATGCGGCAAGGTTACGAGCATGAGTGCTTCAGCCCGCTTGAGCAGTTCCAGCGTAAATTCAGAGAAATAGGGATATCAGGTAGTGTAGATGGTGTTCAAACCCATTCCAAACAACCTGAGAGACAAGACCATGACTGAAGCTGACATCGTATTCGATTACACATTCAACTTACCGCTGCATCGCCTGATCATGCTTTTCATTCAGGTATCCGGAAGCGGTGATGGTGGCAAAGAGAAAGTCATCACTGACAAAAAACTTTTGAATTTTTGTTGTTGTTCATCTGCTGAGTTGATCACTGCGGTGAACTATCTGACTGAAAACGGATTCATCTGTAAACGCAACCTTGGCTTGCAGATGGGGGAACCAGCCAGCGGCTATACCATAGCCGTACCAGAACATTTGCGAGGCGATTGATGGGTAATTTAATCAAGTTACTGGACAGGCCGGTAGCTTATCAGCCCGCTTTTGCCATGCTGCGGGCAGGGAAAGTTAAAGCCGGACCAGTTGCAGCAGTTTTCCTTTCGCAACTGGTTTACTGGCATAACCGTATGGATGGCGCCTGGATTTACAAAACTCAGGCAGACATTACAACCGAAACAAGTCTCACTCGAGATGAGCAGGAAACCGCCCGCAAGCGGCTGATCGCCATTGGCGTTCTGGAAGAGCAACTACGCGGTGTGCCTGCGACCATGCATTATCGAGTAAACAGCGAGCGCCTTGAGGCTCTTCTCCTTGGATACGTTGAAAATCCGATCAAGAAAGAGACAAAACAAAAAACCAGAATGGGGAATTTCCAGAATGTGGAAACCCCGCAAACTGGAATGGTGCAATCCCGCAAACAAGAATGTGGAAACCCCGCAAACAAGAATGTGGAAAACCCGCAATCAAGTATGGAGCAAGCCAGCGAACAAGCATGCGGTGAAGCCACAGACTTTCTTACAGGAGATTACACAGAGAATACTCAGGAGAGTACACAGGATAAAAAAACTTCTTGTCCGGTTGCTGCGCAACCCGACCCCGAAGTGGCAATAACTGATTCAGCGATTGAAGTTCTTACCCATCTGAACCAGGTTAGCGGATCTCGTTACCAGAAATCACGCACATCGCTTGAGAACATCCGTGCCAGACTGCGTGAAGGTTACAGCGTCAGCGATCTGAAACTGGTAATCGACCTTAAGCACGAGCACTGGCACGACAACGACGAGCAATACCAGTACATGCGCCCTGAGACCCTCTTCGGGCCGAAGAAATTCGAAGGTTATCTGCAAAGCGCTACTCGCTGGGCAGCAAAAGGCCGTCCGCTTCGTGAAACATGGGACCAGAAACGGGAACGCGATATCAACGCGATAAGCCGCCCTGACACATCAATTCCAGAGGGGTTTCGGGGATGAGCACCTTCGATGAAGTATACGAATTCATCCGGACTCACCCGGTATCCGCTGCGCGTGATCTCATCGAGGCATTACCGCACATCAACGAAAACTCTATCGGCGGTGCGCTGATCCGCATGTACAACCAGGGAATGCTGGAGCGCCATAAGGTCGGCCATAACTGGGTTTACTACGTCGATGAGCCGTTAACCGCTGCTGAGCTGAAAAAGCTGACCGAACTGGAAAACCTCGCCCACGAACTGGAGGCGAAAAATCTCTGGCGCCGCGCCGCCACTGTGTGGCTTGAGGCCTACGATACGGCGTCTAACCAGACATCAAGGAATCGCTATGCCAGATACCGCGCCCGTTGCCTTAGTGGCATGACACACGGTGTTACTGATGGATCTGGTAGCGCACCGGGGAACTATGTTGGGGGTGATCTGTGAACTATTCGCTTATATATGCCGATCCGCCGTGGAGCTATGGCAACAATGCCAGCAACGGTGCGGCGCGTGACCACTACGACACGATGAAGTTGATTGACCTGAAGCGCTTGCCAGTCTGGGCACTGGCGGCTGAAAACGCTGTTCTCGCAATGTGGTACACCGGGACGCATAACCGCGAAGCTATCGAACTGGCTGAAGCCTGGGGTTTTACGGTTCGGACCATGAAGGGATTCACCTGGGTGAAACTGAACGCGCTGGCGGAGATGCATATCAATAAAGCCCTGGCCGCCGGTGAGGTGGAGGACTTTTACGACTTCCTCGACCTGCTCAACGGGCAAACACGTATGAACGGTGGCAACCACACCCGGGCCAATACTGAAGATCTTCTGATCGCTACTCGTGGCATCGGGCTGGAAAGGCGAGATGCCGGTGTTAAGCAGGTGATCTATAGCCCGCTGGGTGAACACAGCGAGAAGCCTGCCGAAGCGCGCCATCGCCTGGAACGGCTCTACGGCGAAGTGCCACGCATCGAGTTATTCAGCCGCAGCGCGGCGCCGGGGTGGGATCACTGGGGGAGTCAGGCTGCAACACCATCTGTTGATCTGATGCCCGGCTGTGCTATCGGAGTCGTCAACGCAGAGGAGCAGGTGGGATGAATCCTTTGACCGCACGGCAAAAACAGGTGCTCGCCGCCCTGGTGGACTATCAGCAGCAGCATGGCTACCCGCCAACGAACAAAGAACTTGCAGCGCTGATTGGCGCTGCGTCGGTGAATTCTGCAACAGCTCACCTGCGCGCCCTGGAAAAGAAAGAGGTGATCACCATTACGCCGCACGTATCCCGTGGCATCCGGATCAATACCAGCAACCTGTCGGCGCCAATGGCTGAAGCGGAAGAGATTATCCGCGCACTGATTGGCGGTGGTCCGTATGCCGTTGAGATGGCGCAAAGATGGCTGGATGAGAGGAGGGCGGGAGCATGAAGTCAGTCCTGCTTTTCCTACATAGTGCAAAAAGGAGTAGCTGGTGAGGGCGCTTTTAAATCCCGTGGTAGTCACTGAGTTGGGGATCGCTATATTCCGTCCCGGCTCCAGCCTGCTGCCGCACTTTCGCCGCGGGCGCATGCTGCTGGAGAATGAACCGGAGCGCCTGGTGGGTATGCCGAACGGTGAACTGCCACCAGCAGAGCAACCGCTGTCGGAAGATCCTGCACTGGCTGGCGTATTCGACAATGAAGCGGTGCTGCGCCGTGCTGGTGGCCTTAACGGTCTGGAAAGCTGGCTGCGGGACGCCAGTGTCTGCCAGTGGCCACATGAGTCATGGCACGATGAGAACATGACCACACTGCGCCATGCGCCGGGCGCGATCCGGTTGTGCTGGCACTGCGATAACCTTCTTCGCGAGCAAAGCAGCGAATCACTGGAGACCATCGCCAGAGCGAACGCCGCAGCCTACATCCTGCGCGCTGCGCGACGCGAACTCGGTTTCGATGAGGCCCACACACTGACGCTGCCTGAGTTCTGTTGGTGGCTGGCACAAAATAGCCTGGCTGATACCCTGCCTGATAGCGCCGCCCGGCGGGTGCTTCGCCTGCCGGAGCCGGAGATAAAGCACATTTACCGCGAATCCGAATTGGTACCGGGTTTGCTATCGCCGCGAGAAATCGTCCAGGAAACAGCAAAGCAGGTGCTGGCGCTGCGCATCGATCCGGAAACACCAGAATCCTTCATGCTGCGCCCAAAGCGCCGCCGCTGGGTAAACGAAAAGTACACCCGCTGGGTTAAAGCGCAGCAATGCATGTGCTGCAACAATCCGGCAGATGACCCTCACCACCTGATCGGCCACGGGCAGGGCGGAATGGGTACCAAAGCGCATGACCTGTTTGTGATCCCGCTTTGCAGAGCGCATCACGACGCGTTGCACGCTGACACTGTGGCATTTGAAGAAAAATATGGCAGCCAGCTTGTGCTGGTATTTCGGGTATTAGATCGCGCGCTGGCCATCGGCGTGCTGGCGTAAAATGGAGATGACTGATGCGTGATATGTATGAAGTAATGGATATGTGGGGAGCCTGGGCAGCATCTGATAGCAGTGGCGTTGACTGGCAACCAATAGCTGCGGGTTTTAAAGGTTTACTGCCGCATGGAAAAAAGTCACGTCTTCAATGCGGCGATGACGACGGAATTATGATTGATGCCTGCTTGACAAGATTGAGAAAAGTAAGGCCTGATGAGTATCAACTTATAATTGCTCATTTCGTTATAGGTTTGTCATTACGTACTATTGCGAAAAAAAGGAAATGCTCTGATGGCACCATCAGAAAAGAATTGCAGACAGCTTTAGGTTTCGTCGAAGGATGCATGCTTAGTACTATCATTTAACTTTGCTTAAATAATAGGAGTATACCTCATAAACTCCTGTAGCTTCTGCGGCCCTACCCGCAATCTCGTAGGTAGGTAGGGTCGGAAAAACATAGCGCTCTTTCTTATCAATAATGTCGTTTAAAATATAATAAATAACCAACATGGAATTAAGCATGGAGCATTCTGCTATTAGGCATAATTTATTGTCTGTTTTGTAATTTTCTCTAACTTTATTATATTTTTCAGTAATTGTTTTTTGATGGGTTAGTAAAGCGCTATATGCTTTCCTTTGCTCCTTGCTTAAAGATTCATAAACATCATAAAAAAAATTAGATAACAGTGTGAAGTCTATCTCACGGCCAAGCTTTAAAAATGGCAGATTGTCACTTTTTCTTAATGTAATACTCTGCGCTGTTGTTGTAATGCAATCTTCCAAAAAATCAAATTCATCATTCAATGATGTGAGTATCATTTTTTTCAATCTATTTTGCCTTATCCTCTCTTTAATTATCTCTAGTATTGGTGCTGATAAAAAACCAAGAACGAAAGGTAATAATATTTTAAGTACTTCCTTCACGTTTTTATCTCCGTAAAAGTTTTCTTTATCTTACGAAAATGCTAACGCGTACGCAAAAACTATCGTAACCTGTTAAGAGTGGTCACTTAGACACGCACTTAAAGCTTCTTTTCCGATCGTGACTAACATCAAAGAAAGCGGCGCCCCTCCTTGCTAGTAATGAGTTTCCACACAGCAAGGAGAAGATATGGGTATATGCAGCGGTTGTGCTAAACCTTTACGTGGTTCTCTCAAAATTAATCAGGCAGGGCAGGTGTATAAGTCATGTCCTGAATGTTCAGGTAAAGTTGGATATCACGTTTTTTATCGGTTAGAAGATTTTGGCGACAGAGACATGGGAGATGGCAGGATTATTCCTCAGTCATGGTGCCCGGCATGCAGAAGTGATGCATTACCTCTCGTGCCTCCTGCGCTAATGTGCAAATAAGTTCATAAATCTTTAGGCTCGCTTCGGCGGGCCTTTTCATTGGCCTGTATAAATGACGGGCTTCCTGCTGTGAAAATGGGCGGCTGGTGGGTGTTGTAGCACCCGGCCAGCCATTCGCTCATGTTTGAGGTCACAAGCGAACCAGGGCCCACTGCTTTAGCGCAAAAGCATAGTTAGCCTACCAGAGTCCCGCTTACTGATCTATGAAAAACACTGTAAAAATATCCAGTATTGAGTTAATTAACGCTGATTGTCTGCATTACATACAAACCCTCCCTGATAATTCCATTGACCTGATTGTTACCGATCCGCCTTACTTCAAGGTGAAGCCGAACGGCTGGGATAATCAGTGGAAAGGGGACGAGGATTACTTAAAGTGGCTCGACGGCTGCCTGGCGCAGTTCTGGCGAGTCCTCAAACCCTCGGGCAGCATCTACCTGTTTTGTGGTCATCGGCTTGCGGCAGATATCGAGTTGATGATGCGCCGCCGTTTCAGTGTGCTGAATCACATCATCTGGGCAAAGCCCTCTGGCCGGTGGAACGGCTGTAATAAAGAAAGCCTGCGGGCTTACTTCCCGGCGACCGAGCGCGTTCTCTTCGCAGAGCATTATCTTGGGCCGTACAGACCGAAAGACGATGGCTACGAGCGGAAGGGTACGGAATTAAAGCAAAGCCTGATGGCTCCCCTGATCGAGTATTTTCAGAGTGCCCGAGCCTCACTCGGCGTCACATCGAAAGAGATTTCAGCCGCTACGGGTAAGAAAAACATGGTCTCGCACTGGTTCGGATCCAGCCAGTGGCAACTGCCGGGCGAGGCGGATTACCAAAAGTTGCAGGCGTTATTCACCCGAATAGCCACAGAGAAGCACCAGCGTAGCGAACTGATTCAACCTCATCACCAGTTGGTGGCCACGTACCATTCACTTAACCGTAAATACTGCGAACTACTGGAAGAATACAAATCGCTCCGGCGGCACTTTGCTGTCACAGCCGCGGTTCCGTATACGGATGTCTGGACTTACAAGCCTGTGCAGTTCTACCCCGGCAAACACCCGTGTGAAAAGCCAGCGGACATGCTGAGGGACATTATCAACGCCAGCAGCAGACCCGGTGATCTTGTCGCCGATTTCTTTATGGGATCTGGCTCAACGATTAAGATGGCTATTGAGCTTGATCGACAGGCGATTGGTGTCGAACTTGAAACGGAACGGTTTAATCAAACGGTAGAAGAAATCAACAATCGATAACAAAGGCATGCCAAAAGTATTGCAGGTACGATGTGATCGGAAATTTTCATTCCATCGCTGGTGAAGCTAAGGGAGGAATCATGAGCATCTATGCCGACGCTGCTATAAAAGCTCGCTGTTTCATTGTTCAGGACCGGATTACGCCATCGGAGGCCTGGAGTAAGGCTGTCGCAACCGTGACTATTTCAAAATCATCTCGTGAAAAGGGATGTCCCAAAACCACATTTTTGGCATTAGCCAACGCTGGTTATTTGAAAGATGTTCGTGCTCTTTTATCCTCCCAAAAGAGAGGCCATGTCTTAAGGGAACGGGCAATAGCTGCTGCAAACATTGTTCTTTCAAGACCAGAAATAGAGAAAAAAGATTTGGCCTACGAGCTTGGCTATTCGGACCGGCAGGGGGCATACGATATCGTGTTAGCACTGGCAAAACAGGGAGTGTTGTGTCGACCGACAGATGAATCAACTAACAAGCTCAGTTAGCCATTGTTGGCTGATCATTCTACCTATTCAAAGGCTTCCGGTTGGAGGCCTTTTTTATTTCAGGCCTCGGGAATCAACATCAGATGGCTCGTTGTTAAATGCAGCCCGCAGGCCTGAATCCCTTTCACGCACACAGCACCCCGTCTAATCGGAGGTGAGAGACTATGAAAATGCCTTACAAACAAGATTTCATTGCTGCTCTACTGGCTGCAAAAGAGCAGGGTATTGGCGCAATGCTGGCGTTTGCAATGGCGTATCTCCGGGGACGCTATAACGGCGGCCCGATCATGAAAACGATTATCGATGCCACTATGTGCGCGATGATCGCCTGGTTTGCCCGTGACCTGCTGGATTTCTTCGGCCTGGCTAAAAACCTGTCATACATCGCCAGTGTGTTTATTGGTTACGTGGGGACGGATTTTATCGGTGGCTTTATCAAACGCTTCGCCGCCAGAAAAGCAGGGGTGGATGATGCAAATCAGCAATAAAGGGATCTCGTTAATCAAGCAGTTTGAAGGTTTGCAACTGACGGCATATCAGGACAGTGTCGGCGTATGGACGATTGGCTATGGCTGGACGCAGCCGGTAGACGGCAAACCTGTCCGCGCCGGGATGACCATCAAAGAGAAAACGGCAGAACGTTTGCTGCGTACCGGGCTGGTCAGCTACGAGAGCGACGTATCGAAGCTGGTGAAAGTCAAACTGACGCAGGGCCAGTTCGATGCGCTGGTTTCTTTCGCTTACAACCTCGGCACCCGGGCGCTCTCAACATCTACGCTGCTGAAAAAGCTTAACGCAGGGGATTACCGCGGCGCCGCCGATGAGTTGTTACGCTGGAACAAAGCTGGTGGGCAGGTGCTGGCTGGTTTAACCCGTCGCCGTGAGGCAGAGCGTGCTCTGTTCCTATCATGATTGCGGCCCTGTTAAAACGCTACTGGCTCCAGTTGTCGGTAATAGCGCTGGTGGCCGTGCTGGCTTCATTACTGATGAAAACGAGGGCGGATCTCAGCGTATCGGAGAGCGAAAAGCGCGTGCTGAAATCAGATAACGCGTTGCAGGGTCAGGTTATAGCCACGCAGGCATTCAACGTGAACCGGTTTAATCAGGTGGCACAGTTAGCAGCCAAAGCTAACGCCGCCGTGGCCAGCAATGCCGAAAACACCGTAATTGAATACCGGGAGATTCTTCGCCGTGAGAAAACCTGTGATCTGCCTGTTCCTGTTCATATCGCTGACGGGCTGCTCGAATACACGAACCGTCTACGTGCCAGCGCAATGCACGCCGATACCTCCCTCACTGACCCAGGCGATAGTAGCCCCATTACCGCCAGCACACTGACGTATTGCCAGGCGGTATTGTGGATTCAGCCTCTGCTGGCAGCTATCGAGATTGCCAACAATCAACTGGCTAGTATTCGAGAGATTGAGAAAACCAGAACATCACAATAAAGCTCTCAGGTCCTCAGGCTTTATTAGTGAAGACTCAAGTGGTGGCTTTTCAATCCATGCCTTTATCATCGCACCATTAGAATCGATTTTTGCTTTAAACTTCAATCCACTAAAAAAATCTTTGAAATCTTTAATTTTCCCATGATTTAGGTCTGAATCGATAAGGAGGTCTTTAAAGACGTTTTTCAATTCCGGAAGAGATAAGGTTTTTGATATTTTTTCTCCTCTCAGTGGTGGGGTGAGGTTATCTCTATTGGATTTTGTGCTGCGGTTGCAGCTACCAATACCCATAATCAGTTCAACTTGCTCATTTGGGGCTGGGTTTATGCTGATGCCTATTAAAGAATATTCGCCCGCCGGCGTATAATTAAGCATAAAACCTCCTGTTAGGATTTGAACACAACCGTACTGTGAAAGATAAGCTAGCTCCGCCTTGTTGGCAAGGCAGGCATTATTGCAGGCATTCACTGAGTGCCTGCAATAATGCCGAATTATGAAGGATTGTGTTGTGAAGAGTTCCGGTTACCAAGCATCCGTGTTAATGATAGATCCCTCCATCATTTTTTAGAGGAAATGGTATGCAAAGGTTTACCGATTCCATCAGAAAGTCTTTATCGGATCAGAACTGGTTTGCTGCCTTGTTTATGGCATTGGCAATGCCAGATATATGTGGCGCTATTGAAGCTCCTATGGAACAAGTCGGTTCAAGATACCGAAAATGGTTCAGAAAATACCTTGGCTTAAAATACGAAAATGGTGCTGCCAAGTTCACTGCTGATGACTGCTATAAATTTAGATGCAAATGCCTGCATCAGGGGTTGGTTGAAAGAGATAATAGCGAACGTTTCTGCTTATCCCCTCCAGTCCCTCCTCATCGGTTTCACCTAATCAACATCGGTGGGTTGATCCAGGTGCAAGTAGATATTCTTTGTGAGGATATATGTTTGGGTGTAGAGGCATGGCAAAAGGATGTTGAAGGCAATGTGGAAATTCAAGACAGAATATCTGATCTGATCGAGCTTTCTTTTCACCCAAAAATGAAAAAGCTCATAAGTAATTTTCAATAGGTATTCCGAAAGTTTCAGCCACGGTCATCCGCTGGTGGCTTTTATTGCCATTACCATGGGCAGACCATCGTAATGGCTATTTTTACTTGAGTTTAGATTTCAATAGATTGCGCATTTGTTCTTTTGAACGCGCAACGAACTCATCTTCACTTTCATTTTTTCGGGGATCGCCAATCTTGCTTTCAAGTTCATCAAGAAATTCCTCTTTTGTCACTAATTGAGCAGCTTGAGAAGAAAATTTTGTTGTATCAGATGTGGTCCAGGACGTACCAGCAATTGAAGTTATCCCATTGTTAATTCGTTTTGCGAGGGCCGTTGTTGTAAGGGTTACGAGGCCAGTATTTTCGCCGGTCTTATTGACTAAGTCTTTTAACTTTACCACATCAAGCCTCCTTTGTTTTTTCTTGGTAGAAGCGACGGAAAACCGCCTCGAAGCCCTCAATTATGAGGTCAATAATTTTCTCTTTTTGTTCATCGCTAAGACCGCCCCATAGGTTCATAAAGAAGCCAATGATTTTCAAGAAGAAACTTAACATGTATAACCTCCATTTTTTCTATTAGCAGCCAATATCCATCACGGTTCATAAGTAAACAAGAATGTTATCGGCATACGGGTAATAAGCTTGAATTGATGAAATCGATAAAATTCAAATTATCCCTGCAACAGGCTCACATCTGAAAGGAAATAACTACGGCTCTGCCTGGCTTTGGCGATTCAACAGAAAAAGCGCTGTTTTTTCCATCTGGATGTCTGTATTACGTCCGGCTTGGTATGTTTGGCCGTCTAAACGTCCAAAATAAGGGGGTTTATGTCAAATTTCATCTCAGATGCGAGTGGTTATCATTTAGGTACTCCCTGAGGGGGTCCTGTCCACGGGGCGGCGAGGTCGCGGAAAGCGGCTGGTTTTCGTGATCTATAGTCATCATCATCATGTGTGCAGGTTATTGATTTTTAATCTGCGTGAATTTCAATGATGTCGAATTGTTCAAAAAGTGTTCACCATCATGGACCAGGAAATTGCAGCGTTAAAGCTCAACATCAACCAGCTCGCGGGTATCACCGGCGTGCACCGGCAGACGGTTGCCGCACGGCTGAAGAATGTCAGCCCGGCCCCCGGCAGTAACAGTAAACTAAAACTTTACCTCGTCACCGATATCCTGTGCGAACTGATGATCCCGACGATATCCGCCGCTCTTGAGGATATGCCTCCAGGCGACCGGCTTGCACACTGGAAAGCTGAAAACGAGCGGCTGAAATTCGAAGTCGATACAAAGCAGCTCATACCGGCTGAAGATGTTGCCCGTGAATTTTCATTAATGGCGAAAGCCGTCGTAATGGTGCTTGAAACGCTCCCGGACATCCTTGAACGCGACTGCGCGCTGACGCCGGTTGCGGTCTCCCGTGTGCAGAGTGTGATTGATGATCTGCGCGACCAGGTGGCACAAAAAGTGATGGACGCCGAACCAGAGGAGGAAGAGCCAGAGGAGGACTGATGGCCAAACGGGCATCTGCCAGGGGGATCCGCCGCGATGTCTCCGGCATTTTACGTGCCCCGCGTCGTATGAAGGTGGCTGATGCGGTCAGCTCATACATGCGTGTGCCGATGGGGGCGGGTAACTCCGTTCCGTGGGATCCTAATCTTGCTCCCTATATCATCGAGCCGATGAATTGCCTTGCGTCCAGGGAATACGATGCGGTGGTGTTCGTCGGGCCTGCACGAACCGGCAAAACCATCGGCCTGATTGATGGCTGGATTGTATATAACATCGTCTGCGATCCTGCGGATATGCTGGTGATACAGGTTTCAGAGGAGAAGGCGCGGGAACATTCCAAGAAACGCCTCGACCGCACCTTCCGCTGCAGCCCGGAAGTTAAATCGCGGCTGAGTCCCCGCCGCAATGACAATAACGTCCATGACCGGACATTCCGGGCAGGTAATTACCTGAAACTCGGCTGGCCCTCGGTCAATATCATGTCATCGTCGGATTATAAAAGCGTGGCCTTAACCGACTATGACCGCTTTCCCGAAGACATCGACGGGGAGGGCGATGCTTTTTCCCTCGGTTCAAAGCGCACGACCACGTTTATGTCTGGCGGCATGACACTGGTGGAAAGTTCACCCGGCCGCGACATTCGCGACACAAAATGGCGGCCTGCTACCGCACATGAAGCGCCGCCAACGACCGGCATCCTCTCCCTGTTCAACCGTGGCGATCGCCGTCGCCTGTACTGGCAGTGCCCGCATTGCCACGAATATTTCCAGCCCGAAATTGCCAATATGACCGGCTACAGGGAATCGCCTGATCCTGTTCTGGCAAGTGAAGCCGCTTATCTCCAGTGCCCGGCATGCAGGGGAAAAATTACACCGGAGATGAAGCGTGAGCTGAACATCCGGCATGTCTGGCTTCGCGACGGGGAAAAAATAGACCGGGACGGTAACCGGTATGGCGAGCCGCGTCGCTCACGTATTGCTTCCTTCTGGATGGAGGGACCGGCAGCGGCTTACCAGACTTGGGCGCAGATGATTTACAAATTCCTGACAGCAGAGCAGGAGTATGAAGCGACACAGAGCGAAGAGACGTTAAAAACGGTGGTAAACACCGACTTCGGGCGGCCCTATCTCCCGCGCGCCAGCATGGAGCAGCGTAAAAGCGAACTGCTGGAGCAGCGGGCGGAGGTTGTACCGAAACGGTCCATCCCGGATGGCGTGTGTTTTATTGCGGCAACCGTCGATGTGCAGGCCGGGAAAAACCGTCGTTTCGTGGTTCAGGTCACGGGCTACGGTGCGCAGGGTGAGCGCTGGATTGTTGATCGCTACAACATCCGCCAGTCACTGCGCATTAACGGTGACGGGGAAAGTTTTCAGGTTGACCCGTCGGGTTACCCGGAGGACTGGGATCTGCTTTTGAGCGATGTGTTTGAAAAATCCTGGCCGCTCGCCAGTGACCCGACAAAACGCATGCGGCTTATGGCAATGGCCGTTGACTCCGGTGGGGAGGACGGTGTTACCGACAACGCGTACAAATTCTGGCGTAAGTGCCGCCGGGAAGGCCTTGGCAAACGGGTATTCCTGTTCAAAGGGGACAGCCAGCGCCGCGCCAAATTGATCACCCGGACCTTTCCGGATAACACCGGAAGGACCGCGCGCCGGGCTAAAGCCGCCGGCGATGTTCCGCTTTATCTGCTCCAGACCGACTCCCTTAAGGATCGTGTGAATAACGCCCTGTGGCGGGATTCGCCGGGGCCGGGTTATGTCCATTTTCCTGAATGGCTGGGGGCGTGGTTTTACGACGAACTGACTTATGAGGAGCGTTCTGCTGATGGCAAATGGAGCAAACCCGGACGAGGCGCGAACGAAGCCTTTGACCTGCTGGTCTACGCCGATGCACTGGCGATCCTTCACGGCTACGAAAAGATTAAATGGCCGGATGCGCCAGACTGGGCACGGCGGGAAACGTGGCTGGAGAACGCGCCGCCGGAAACTGGCGAAGCGACATCCACGGCGCCTGCGCCACCCGATCCGGTAGCCAAAACCCGGCGCAAGAAGCCGCAATCCGAAACAGAAAACAATCCGTGGGCTACGTCAGGAGGCTGGCTGTGAACCAGAGTGATATTGAGGCCATGATCCAGCGTTACACCGACGCAGAAATGGCGGTGCTGGGCGGCAAGTCCATCACCTTTAACGGGCAACAGATGAGCTTTGAAAATCTCGCCGAGATCCGCAAGGGGCGGCAGGAGTGGGAGCGTCGTCTGGCTGCCATCAGTAACAAACGCCGGGGCAATCCGGGCTACAAACTGGCGAGGTTCGGATGACCATTCTGGACGATGCAATCGGCATATTTTCTCCGGCATGGAAAGCGTCACGGCTGCGGGCCAGGGCAGTTATTCAGGCATACGAGGCGGCCCGGCCGTCACGGACACACAAGGCCCGCCGGGAAAATCGCTCGGCTAACCAGCTGAGCCAGATGGGGGCGGCCTCTCTGCGTGAGCAGGCCCGCTGGCTGGATAACAACAACGACCTGGTGATCGGCATCTTCGACAAGCTCGAAGAGCGGGTGGTGGGGGCCAACGGGATCGTTGTTGAACCTCACCCGAAAATGAGCAACGGGAAGATTGCCAAAAAGCTGGTGGTGGATATCCGTAAAAAATTTGCCGAATGGTCCGTTAAGCCTGAGGTCACCGGCCAGTTTACCCGCCCCATGCTGGAGCGGCTCATGCTTCGCAGCTGGCTGCGGGACGGTGAAGTGTTTGCCCAGATAGTCAGCGGTACCGGCAACAGCCTTGTTCCCTCTGCGCGGATACCTTTCTGGCTCGAGGCGCTTGAGGCGGATTTTGTCCCGATGACCAGTGACGAATCCCTGAAACTGAGCCAGGGCGTTTTTCTGGATGACTGGGGACGCCCGAAAGCGTACCAGGTCTATAAAATCCTGCCCGTCACCGGGAAGCAACTCGATACCAAGAATGTTGATGCAGAAAACATGCTGCACCTGAAGTATACCCGTCGGCTACACCAGACCCGTGGCAATTCGCTGCTCTCCGGCGTGCTGATGCGGCTCAGCGCGCTGAAAGAGTATGAGGATTCAGAGCTGATCGCCGCCCGGATTGCTGCCGCGCTGGGGATGTATATCAAAAAAGGGGACGGGCAAAGCTACGACGAAGACAGCGCCGGAAAGGATGACCGCGAGCTGATGATCCAGCCGGGCATGCTGTATGACGACCTGCAACCGGGTGAAGAGATCGGCATGATTAAATCAGACCGTCCCAATCCAAACCTGGAAACATTCCGCAACGGGCAACTGCGCGCCGTCGCCGCCGGAACCCGTCTCAGCTTTTCGAGTACCGCACGAAACTACAACGGCACCTACAGCGCGCAACGGCAGGAGCTGGTGGAGTCCACCGATGGCTATCTCATCCTGCAGAACTGGTTTATTGGCGCGATAACCCGCCCCATGTACCGGGCCTGGCTGAAAATGGCTGTGGCCTCCGGCGAAATCATGGTGCCGCGCGGCACGGACATGGACACGCTTTATAACGCTGTTTATTCCGGCCCGGTGATGCCGTGGATTGACCCGGTTAAAGAGGCCAATGCCTGGAAAACACAAATCAGGGGTGGTGCGGCGACGGAATCTGACTGGGTGCGTGCCAGCGGGCGCAATCCGGACGATGTTAAAGCGCGCCGGAAAGCTGAAATTGATGAAAACAAAGAACTGGGGCTGGTGTTTGATACAGACCCTTCCAACGATAAAGGAGGCACCAGTGCCGAAGTCAAAGAACCGGGCGCCCCACCGTCCGAAAGCCAGCGCAAGAAGTAACTCCTGGTTCCGTATGCAGGCCAGTGGAAACAGCACGGCTGATATTTTTATTTACGACGAAATTGGCTACTGGGGGGTAACGGCAAAACAGTTTGTGAGTGATTTAAAGGCGCTCGGCGATATAAGCCTCATTAATCTTCACATCAATTCACCGGGTGGCGATGTCTTTGACGGCATCGCCATTTTTAATGCGCTGAAGCATCACGGTGCGTCCATCACTGTTCACATTGATGGTCTGGCCGCATCGATGGCCTCCGTCATTGCGATGGTCGGCAATCCGGTCATTATGCCGGAAAACACCATGATGATGATCCATAAGCCCTGGGGTTTTGCGGGTGGTGATGCCAACGATATGCGCGATTACGCTGACCTGCTTGATAAGGTCGAATCCGTGCTTATTCCGGCTTATGCACAGAAAACTGGCAAATCCAGTGAGGAGATCGCTGCCTTACTGGAAGATGAAACCTGGATGGATGGTACGGAGTGCCTTGCCCTCGGTTTCGCCGATCATGTTACCCCGTCATTGCAGGCGATGGCCTGTATCCATTCCAAACGTATTGAGGAATTTGAAAAGATGCCAAGCAGCATTCGTAATATGATCGCGCCGCCGCGCAACAGCACTCAGCGCGAAAATCCGGCACCGCAAAACACCCCGTCAGCAGCTGCGGGCGCTGACGAAACGGCCATTCGCGCGCAGGTGCTTGCGGAGCAGAAAGCCCGTGTTAACGGCATCGGCGATCTTTTCGCGATGTTTGGCGGTAAACACCAGGAGCTTCAGGCCAGATGTGTTGCGGATCCTGAATGTTCCGTCGAACAGGCCAAAGACCTGCTGCTGGCCGAGCTGGGAAAAACCGCCACCCCGTCCAACAAAACGGCGCCTGCACATATCTATGCCGGGAACGGTAATTTTGTGGGTGACGGCGTGCGTCAGGCGCTGATGGTGCGTGCCGGATACGAAAAACGTGATAATGAAAATGTGTTCAACGGTATGACACTGCGTGAGCTGGCGCGCATGTCGCTGACCGAGCGTGGTGTGGGTGTTGCATCCCTGAATCCGATGCAGATGGTGGGGATGGCCTTTACTCACAGCACCTCTGATTTTGGTAACATCCTGCTGGATGTCGCGCATAAGTCGCTGCTGGCGGGATGGGCCGCGTCAGAAGAAACCTTCCAGCTGTGGACGAAAAAGGGGGACTTGTCCGACTTCAAAGTGTCTCACCGCGTCGGCCTCAATGATATTTCAGCGCTCCCGCAGGTTCGCGAAGGTGCTGAATATAAATACGGCACGACCAGCGATCGGGGCGAGCCGATTGCACTGGCGACCTATGGCAAACTTTTCTCCATCACCCGTCAGGCCATTATCAATGACGATCTGAACCAGCTCACGGGCATCCCGGAAAAAATGGGGCGCGCGGCGAAATCCACCATCGGTGATCTGGTTTATAAAGTACTGACGTCGAATCCGAAACTTTCGGATGGCGTTGCGCTGTTCCACGCCGATCACAATAACCTGAGCACAGGCGCTATCAGTATCACGAGCCTTGACGCTGCCCGCCAGTTGATGCGGACCCAGAAAGACAGCGAGTCGAAACATTCCCTGAATATCCGCCCGGCATTCCTGCTTGTGCCGACGGCTCTGGAAACGCTCGCCAGCCAGACGATTCGATCGTCCAGCGTTAAAGGTGCCGATGCCAACTCCGGGGTAAACAACCCGTTGCAGAATTTCGCCGAAATCGTTGGCGAACCCCGTCTTGATGATGCGGATAAAGCTGCGTGGTATCTGGCATCTGCGCAGGGGACAGACACCATCGAAGTGGCGTATCTCAATGGTGTGGACACGCCGTATCTTGACCAGATGGAAGGCTTCACCTCTGACGGTATCGTCAACAAGGTCCGCATCGATGCTGGTGTGGCGCCGCTGGATTATCGCGGCCTGGTGAAGTCTTCGGGTAAATAACCGCGTTTAAAACTCCGCAGCCCGTCAGGGCTTTTTTTATGCCTGCAATACGGCTCCACCCGGAGCCGTGGAGAACCTTTATGAAAAATCATATTCAGGATGGACACACCATTTCGATAACCAACAGTGGGGCGGATGCCATTCTCAGTGGCGCGCCGGTTGCCATTGGTGACATGGTTGCCGTGGCCATCACCACGATCAAACCTGGCGATACGGGTGATGGCTGTGCAAAGGGGGTTATGGCGTTGCCCAAACTGGCGGCTGACGATATCGTCCAGGGCAAAGCGGTTTATCTGAAAGACGGCCAGATCCAGCTGGATGAAGCCAGTGCAGTACCGGCCGGTAAGGCATGGGAGCCCGCCGGGGCTGGCAGTACGACCGTGCTGGTCAGCATTAATGTCTAATCCCTTTGATCAGATGGTGGCGCGCATGGATGCGGCGACCACCCGGCAAATGGGCCGGACTGTCACCATCAACGGCAACGATTATGATGCGGTTGAAAGCCAGTTTATGGCGGAGATGGGGCCGGTGCTGGGCGAGGGGCTTTCACTGGTTGTGTTCAGCGACCAGTATCAGCCCCGGCGCGACGATGTTGTTACCTGGAGAGGAGAGCAATACCGCGTTACCCGTCACCAGGCCTTCAATAACAAGCCGCAAATCTGGATTGAGTAGGAGGCGCAAATGTCCATCAGAGGGCTTGAGCAGGCGATACAAAATCTGGAGAGCATCAGCAAAACTGCCGTTCCGCGTGCATCTGCCCAGGCTGTTAACCGTATTGCTTCACGGGCTGTATCCCGTAGTGTCAGAACCGTGGCCGCAGCTGAGAAGCTTCCCTGGAAGCTTCTCAAACAACGTGCCCGCGTCAAAAAAGCTACCGTCCGCAAGCCCGTGGCGACCATCCGTGTCAACCGTGGGAATTTGCCTGCCATCAAACTGGGTACCGCCAGCGTGCGTTTGTCCCGCAGCAAAAAGGATGCCCGGGGGGCCAGCAGCATTCTCCGGATCGGGAAATATTCGTTTCCGGGTGCCTTTATCCAGCAACTCGCTAACGGTCGCTGGCATGTGCTGAGGCGTACAACGAAAAACCGTTACCCGATAGAGGTGGTCAGCATCCCCCTGGCGGCTCCACTGACTGACGCCTTTGGCAGGGAGGTCCGTGCGTTGCATGAATCGGATCTGCCGAAGGAGATGGCCGCCGCGCTCAAAAACCAGCTGAGGCTCATTCTCAAATGATTCATACCGAAATCCGTTCCTCGGTCATTACCGCTCTCAGGGAGGAAGCACCACCCGGCACGACCTTTTTTGACGGGCGGCCCGCCTTTATTGACGCCAGTGATTTACCTGCGATCGCTGTGTATATCTCCGGTGCCGAGTGCTCAGAGTCGCAGCTGGATGGCGAGATGTGGAGTGCGGAGCTGCATATCGAGGTATTTCTGAAGGCAACAGAGCCCGACACCGCTCTGGACACCTGGGTTGAGAGCCGCATTCATCCTGTGATGGCTGATATTCCGGCGCTTGACTCGCTTACCGAAACGTTATCGCCGGTTGGCTATGACTATCAGCGTGATGATGAAGCCACGACCTGGGGATCGGTTGATCTCAGATATTCAATTACCTACCAAATGTGAGGACTGAATTATGGCGAAATCGCCTACCGAACCGGTTAAGGGTGCCGGTACAACGCTGTGGATTTATAACGGGATAGGCGACCCCTACGCCAATCCGCTGTCCGATATCGACTGGACCCGGCTGGCGAAAATTAAAGAGCTGACGCCGGGCGATATGACGGCAGAGTCCTACGACGACAGTTACCTCGATGATGAGGATGCCGACTGGTCGTCCACGGCGCAGGGAACAAAATCAGCCGGTGATACCAGTTTTACGCTGGCCTGGAAGCCGGGAGAATCCGGACAACAGGATCTGGTTAACTGGTTTAACAACGGTGAAGAGCGCGCGTACAAAATTAAGTATCCCAACGGGACTGTTGACGTGTTCAAAGGGTGGGCCAGCAGCCTTGGCAAAGCTATTCCCTCCAACGAAGTCATTACCCGCACGGCGAAAATCACCAATAACGGTAAACCGTCTCTGGCGGAAGACCAGCGTGATCCTGTTGTCGCCGTCACTGGCGTGACGATGGATAAAACCACTGATGCCATTAATGTGGGGGATAGCGGCACCGCGACGGTTACTGTCGCACCGGCTGGCGCCACGGATAAATCCTTCCGTGTCGCCTCCGGCAATCCGGCCATCGTGTCGGTTACCGCAGATGGCTCAACACTCACTTATAAAGGCGAATCGGCCGGTACGGCGGACATCATCGTGATGACCAACGACGGCCAGCTTATCGCGCAACTCGAAATTGTCGTTTCCTGATCACCGGGGCATACGCCCCGCCCACGGAGTAATCCATGTTTCTGAAAACTGTAAAATTTGAGTTCAACGGCGAAGAGACCGTTCTCTATGAGCTCTCCGCACTTCAGCGCATTGAGTATATTGGCTATCTCGCCACCGTCTCAAAAGAGATCCCGGTTGATGGTGATGAAGTCCTCCGCACACAGATGGCTTCCATTGTCGGCGTAAAAGTCGCTTCCAGGCTGGTGGCCATGTCGCGCTGGCAGGCCAATATCACTGGCCCGTCGGTTGATGAGCTACAGCAGCAGGTGATGTCCACATGGCCGCTTCCGGCAATCAGCCAGGCAGAATTTGTTGTGCTGGAGATGTCGCTGATGCTTCCCCCTGCAAAGGATGCCGCTGATGAGGATGAGCCCGTCAGTGAAGAAAGCGGCACACCGGAAAAGTCCACGCCAGTGAGCTGAATTTCGTGATGAAGCTGGCGCGCGAGTTTGGCAGGCCGGACTGGCGCGCGATGCTTTCTGCAATGTCTTCCACTGAACTGGCAGAGTGGGGGGATTTTTACCGCGTTCAGCTTTTCAGTAATGATCTGCTCGATAACCACTTCGCCTGCCTGAGCCATCTTGTCGTCGACATGATGTGCAAAGACCACGGTCTTACCCCTGCTGATTTCAGTCTTCTTAACCCCCTAAAATCTGTCCCTGAACAGGATGACGAAACAATGATGCATCTTGCGGAGGGGATATCCGGAGGAAAACGCTATGGCCCAGCCAGTGGGTGATCTCGTTGTCAGTCTTGATATTGATAATGCGAAATTTACCGAGCAGGTGAATTACACCCGCCGTCAGCTAAAAGGGACGGGCGATGCGGCTAATGATGCGGCGTTGCAGGTTCAGCAGGCATTCAGTCGGCAGGAAATTTCAGCCAGGAAAGCCGGGGTATCTGTGGGGCAGTATAATGCCGCCATGAGGAGCCTCCCGGCCCAGTTTACGGACATTGCAACGCAGCTCGCTGGCGGGCAGTCGCCCTTTCTGATCCTTTTACAGCAGGGCGGGCAGATCAAAGACCAGTTTGGTTCCGTGCGCGGGGCGCTGACGGGCGTCGGCGATTACCTTCGCACGCTGGTCGGCCTGATCAACCCCGTCACGCTCGGTATTGGCGCGCTGGCTACCGGCGTCGGATTGCTGGCACTGGATCTGTACCGGAGCAGCCAGCAGTCCACCGCCTATAATCAGGCGCTGGCCCGCACCGGGAATATCAGCGGGCAGACCAGCGACAGTCTTACCCGCCTGTCATCGGCGATTGGCAGAAGTACTGACGCCAGTAAATCTGCCGTTGCCGCAGCGGTCGCGCAGGCGACGGGCATTGGCCTGTCCATTGAGCAGATCCGTCTGGTGAGCCAGACGGCGCTCACTATGTCGAAAAACACCGGCCAGAGTGTTGAGGATCTGGTTAACCAGCTCGGGAAAATTCCGCAGGATCCGCTGAAAGCCTTTATCGACATCAACAGCCAGTATAATTTTGCCAACCTTGCCCTGTATGAGCAGGTGAAGCATATGGTTGATTTGGGTGATAAAGCGGGCGCAACAAAACTCATTATTGATTCACTCAGCGGCAGCCAGGCACAGTTTACTGATAATGCGAAGGGCGATATCGATACGCTTTCGGATTACTGGCAGGGACTGATTAACAAGATTAAGGATTATAAATTCTGGTCCGATCATGTCGCAGATAATGCAACCACAGCAAAACTGCCCGCATTTCAGTCCGGAACCGGCTCTGCGGTGTTTGACAACATCAACCAGCAGATGAATGACCAGTCGCAGCAGACGCAAAATAACTGGCTGAATATTAATAAAAGTGCGAACACGCTCCTGGGGTTTGTGCAGCAAATCGGGGCAGAGGCGCGGGAATTTAATAAAGAACAAATTGCCGCGAATACTGAGGCGGATAAGTTTCTCGAAAACGCCCGCACCAACGCACAAATCCGTAATGACCTGCAGGCGAAGTATCAGCGCCAGCTGGATCAGGGACTCATCACGCAGGATAAATTTAACAAACTTACCGCCGCCGTTAACGAGAAGTACAAAGACCCGAAAGCGCCGAAAACCACCGTTCCCGCCGGTGATCGGGCGGAGGATAAATCCACGGCCGAGCTGCTGGCGCTTCAGGCTCAGCTTAAGGTTTTGCAGCAACACCAGGGCATTAACGATGTCATCAGCCAGCAACGCAAAGACCAGTGGGCCACAGAGGCGCAATTTACGGTACTGGAAGACGCCGCAGGCAGGCGCCGGTTGACGAAGCAGGAACAGTCACTGCTGGCCAGCAAGGAGCAGGTTCTGGCACTGGCACAGCAGAAAGCGTTGCTGGGCGATCAGATTGTTGCTCAGGAGCAACTGAATAAGCGTATGGACACGGCGAGCAAATATGTCACGCAGATGTCCGCGAAACAGGCAGCGCTGAGAAATTCAGCAACGCTAAGCGATCGGGATGCCACAAGACAATCCTCATTCGCCCAGCTTGAAAGTGGCTGGCTGAATTCCGGCGGCAGGCTGACGGATGCCGATTACCAGAAAGAGCTGGTGGCGCTGCGTAATTATTACGCAGAGGAGGATAAGTTACGTGGCGACTGGCAGGCCGGGGCTAAAAAAGGGTTTGCAGAATTTGCCGATACGGCGACGAATGTCTACTCGCAGGTACAGCAGATTTCACAGGGCGCCTTTACCGGGATGTCCTCGCAGCTGGCTGATTTTCTGGTGACAGGTAAATCAAACTTCAAAGATTTTCTCACCACCTTTCTTAAAGGGATTGCGCAGATGATCAGCCAGATGTTGTTGCTGAACACTGTTAAATCCACCCTGAGCGGAACCGCCTTTGGTTCGCTCCTGGGCTTTGCGGGCGGCGGGTTTACGGGGCCGGGTGGTAAATACGATCCCGCAGGTATCGTCCATCGTGGTGAGTTCGTGTTTACCCAGGAAGCCACGAGCCGAATCGGTGTGGGTAACCTTTACCGCCTGATGCGGGGATATGCGAACGGCGGATACGTCGGGAGCGCCTCACCGATGGCCTCTTCCCCGATGGGCGTGAATGTTTACGCGCCGGTTTCAGTGACATCGTCAGGGGACAACAGCGGCCAGCAGTCGTCGTCCGGTGAGAAGATTGGGAAAGCCTATCAGCAGGTTGTCGAGCAGTCTGTCACCGAGGGTATTCAACGCGAAGTCCGTCCCGGCGGAATTATCTGGAGTGCAGTAAACCGGAGGTAATGATGACCATTGAGGCCTTTACCTGGCCGATTCAGTCAGCCGGGCAGCCCACAATAAAAAGTAAAGACAACGTCAGAAAAGCCCAGTTCGGTGATGGTTATGCCCAGGTGAGTGGTGATGGCCTCCATCCTGAATCGCTGACGTTTGATTTTTCCTTCAACGGGCGTACGGAAACTGCGCTGGAAATTTATGCATTTCTGCGCAGGCATAAGACCAAATCCTTTTCTTTTAGACCGCCTTTCGGGGCGCTGGCGCTCTGGCGTGTTGAGGCTGACAGCCTCCAGCAGGTTGTCAAAAGCCAGAATGTCATGTCTATCACTGCAACCTTCGAGCAGGCATTTGCACCATGAGTTTACACAGCGACTATCAAAAACTGGAACCGGGCAACGCGGTCCGGCTTCTTGACGTTGACGGATCCGCTTTCGGTGTGAGCGATATTCTTCGTTTTCACAGTCACAACATCCCGCACACGGAGGCGGAAATTATCGCTGCGGATGGCGATGAATCATTGCTGCCGGCGAAGTCCATCTGGTGGCAGGGTAACGAGTACAGAGCCTGGCCGTATGAGCTCGACGGGATTGAAGTATCAACCAGCGGCAGCAGCGCATCACCGAAGCTGTCTGTTGCTAACCTCGATGCGTCGATCACTGCGCTGTGCCTTGCCTACGATGACATGCTGCAGGCGAAAGTCACCATTCACGACACGCTGGCGCAGTACCTTGACGCGCAGAACTTTGTGGAGGGAAACCCGACGGCCGACCCGTTGCAGGAAAAGTTGCAGGTCTGGTACATCGATGCGAAAAGCAGCGAGACAAATGAGGTCGTGGAGTTCACGCTTTCCAGCCCGATGGATTTGCAGGGACTGATGATCCCGACGCGCCAGCTTCATTCGCTTTGTACCTGGTGCATTCGCGGGCAGTACCGTTCCGGAAATGGCTGTGATTATGCCGGGACGCGCTATTTCGACAAGCACAATAACCCGGTAAGCGATCCGTCGCTGGATGAATGCAACGGCACGCTGACAGGGTGCAAACTGCGTTTCGGGGAAAACAATGAACTGTCGTTTGGCGGATTCCCCGGCACATCGCTGATCCGGAGCTGATATGCGCCAGAAAATTATTGATGCCATTATGGCGCATGCGGCCGCTGAATATCCGCGCGAGTGCTGCGGCCTGGTGGTACAGAAAAGTCGGGTGGCGCGCTATTTCCCGTGCCGTAATATTGCCGCAAAACCGGAGGACAATTTTGTCCTCTGCCCGGAGGACTATGCTACGGCAGAAGACCGGGGCATGGTAATTGCTATCGTACACAGCCACCCCGATGCAACCACCCAGCCCAGCGAGGCCGACAAAGCGCAATGCGATCTGAGTGCGCTGCCGTGGCATATCGTGAGCTGGCCGGAAGGCGATTTCCGTACCATCCTGCCGCGCGGCGAGCTGCCGCTCCTTGAGCGCCCGTTTGTGCTCGGCGTTTACGACTGCTGGGGGCTGGTGATGAGCTGGTTTCGGCAAAAGCACGGTATTGAACTGCCTGATTACCGGGTCGATTATCCGTGGTGGGAAGACCAGTATCCCGATAATTTATACCAGGACAACTGGTACGAATGCGGATTCCGGGAAGTAACCGGCGCGCCAGCCCCTGGCGACGTGCTGATCATGCAGGTGCAGGCCAGTAAGTGGAACCATGCCGCGATCCTGCTGGAAGGCAACATGATGTTGCACCATCTGTACGGACGGCTGAGTAATCGTGAGCCGTGGGGCGGTTACTGGCGGGAGAGGACTATTAAAATATTGCGTTACAGAGAGTTTTTATAAATTATCTTCTTTCCTGATTAATTCCTTTTCTCTTTGTCATGATTGTTAAAAATCTGCCGTCGAACCATCTTTGTTTTTGTATAATCCTTTAGCCTGACAGGGCTAATCTTATTTTTATCTGGGAAAAGTAAAAATGAAAAAAATGGTGATGGTAGCAATTGCTCTGGCCTTCGTTTCGGGGTGCGCGACCAAGCAATATCCTCAAGCGCCCGCAGTAACCGCAGAAGAAGCCTCAGCCTTAGATTGTAAAGCAATAACTCAGGAAATTGCTAAAACACATAGCATTCAACAAGAGATTGAGAACACAGGTGATTTTGATGGGCGTACTGTACTGGGCGTCCTTGGGGATTTTGGCATAGGCAATGGTATGGCAAAAAGTGAGGCTCGCAAGAAAGTGCAGGCTCGCTTAACCCAGCTGGAAACATTACGAACAGCAAAGTGCCAATAATCCTGGTATTTATGAAATATATCGACCCGCTTCGGCGGGTTTTTTATTTTCTGGAGAAAAGAATGCAGGAAGTTATGACCCAAATAGAACTTGGCGGCATTCTCGGTAAAACTTTTGGCAAAGTTCACCATCGCTTAATAAGCACCACTCATGAAGCGACTAGAGCTCTGGCGGCTACGGTAAAAGGTTTTGAGCAGTTCATGATATCCAGTAAGCGGCGCGGGCTGACTTATGCTGTCTTTCGCGGCAAAAAAAATATTGGCGTTGATGATCTGGGCTTCCCCGTGTCTGGTGAGATTATACGCATTGTTCCGGTGGTAATGGGAAGTAAAAAAGCTGGCGCATTGCAAACCATTCTCGGGGCCGTGCTGGTGGTTGTTGGCGTAGTCATTGGTTATTTTTCTGGTGGTACACTGTCAGCCGTAGGTTACGGTATGGCTAAAATGGGCGCGGTTATGATGCTGGGCGGTGTCGTACAAATGCTTTCCCCACAGACCGCCGGACTGGCCAGCAAACAGGATGCCGATAACAGGGCGTCTTACGCCTTCGGCAGCGTGACAAATACCGCCGCTCAGGGTTACCCGGTGCCGCTTTTATACGGTAAACGCCGTATCGGCGGTGCGATTATTTCCGCCGGTATTTACGTCGAAGACCAGCAATAAAATTATGGAGTAGTCAAATTCCGTCTATCGAAGATTTGATTGCTATACGATTTGGGTAGTACTCGACTAAGAAATAGCACAGGTGATCGAATGCCCACACCAACCCATCCTGATTCCGTTCACGAAACGTCAGATTCACTTTTGAGTACGCTTCGCCGTAGATTTCAAGAGGAGATGCAAGCCAAAGGAGAATGCCCTGAGTGTATTGAATGGCCTTCTGGCGGATTTCCTCATCCTGTATGGAGTGAGAAATATATTCATAAAAATGAATGTCAAGATTGACAAGATTATCTTTCACCGTGGCTGGAGTTTCCGGGCGAGAGGAAAAATCGATATAACCATATAAAACACCTTCCTCATAACCAATCGCACATCCTAATGTCATGAATAATCCATCTTTGTTATTAACTTGCGTAATGAAGTCTTTAAGCCACGGGTAATCAGTAATTTCATGGATGTCATTTATCTTGTCAGGGAATTGAACGAGGTCAAATCCACCATTGTTTATATCTCCATTCTCCCTTACATCTGAGCGATAGGGGAACCTGGTAAAATTATGTCGATCAGCAGTCTTCATGGACTTTCCTTACAATGTATGCATTCAAAGGTAATCAGCCTTCATCCGTCGTTGAGTACCCACTGTCCCGCCGCTGACAGGCTGAAACCTCACCATATCTAGGCTTTCGGATATATCACATCCTGATATTTGATCAGCAATTTACTGATGCCCGCGCCGCGGGCTTTTTTATGGGCGCAATATGGCAAACAAGAAAATTCAGGGGCGCAAAGGCGGAAGCTCCAGTTCCCGCACGCCCACAGAACAGCCTGACGATCTCCAGTCTGTTGCAAAGGCGAAGATCCTTGTCGCGCTGGGCGAGGGGGAATTTTCCGGGCAACTCACCGGCCAGAGTATTTTTCTCGACGGGACGCCGCTGCTGAATGCCAACGGTTCGTCAAATTTCAGCGGGGTGACCTGGGAGTTTCGCCCGGGCACACAGGCGCAAAGTTATATCCAGGGCATTCCGGGTACGGAGAACGAGATCAGCGCCGGCATCGAGATTAAAAGCTCAGTGGCCTGGACGCACACGTTTACCAACTCTCAGCTTTCTGCGGTACGCCTGCGCCTGAAATGGTCGTCACTCTTTAAGCAGGAAGATGACGGCGATCTGGTGGGTAACCAGGTTCAGTATGCGATTGATCTGCAGGTTGATGGTGGGGCGTTTGTCACGAAAATAAACACCGCCGTCAGCGGGAAAACCACATCAGGCTACGAACGCAGCCACCGCATCGATCTGCCAGCCGGTGCCACGTCCTGGACTGTACGGGTAAGGAAAATTACTGCTGACGCCAACAGCGCCAAAATCGGCGACACGATGACACTACAAAGCTACACGGAAGTTATCGACGCCAAACTGCGCTATCCCAACACGGCGCTGCTCTATATCGAGTTTGACTCGAGCCAGTTCAACGGCTCCATTCCGCAGATATCATGTGAACCGCGCGGACGCGTGATCCGCGTGCCGGACAATTACAACCCGGAAACACGCGCCTATACTGGCACATGGTCCGGTGCCTTTAAATGGGCATGGACTGATAACCCGGCATGGATTTTTTACGATCTGGTCGTCTCTGACCGTTTCGGCCTGGGCGATCGCCTGACGGCTGAGAATATCGATAAATGGACGCTCTATCAGGTGGCGCAGTATTGCGATGCGCCGGTGCCGGACGGTAAAGGCGGCAGCGGTACCGAACCACGCTATATCTGTAACGTCTATGTTCAGGATCGCAACGACGCCTATACGGTATTGCGTGACTTCGCCGCCATCTTTCGGGGGATGACCTACTGGGGCGGCAACCAGATTGTTACCCTGGCGGATATGCCGCGCGATGTCGATTACAGCTACACAAAAGCAAACGTCATTGACGGCCGATTCAGCTACAGCAGCAGCACGACGAAAAGCCGGTATACCAGCGCGCTGGTTTCATATTCAGATCCGGATAACGGTTACGCTGATGCAATGGAGCCAGTCTTTGAACAGGAACTGGTAGCCCGCTACAAAGGTTTTAACCAGCTTGAGATGACGGCAATCGGCTGCACACGCCAGTCAGAAGCGAACCGAAAAGGGCGCTGGGGGATCCTCACCAACAATAAAGACCGGGTGGTTTCTTTCTCCGTGGGGCTGGATGGCATGATCCCACAACCTGGCTACATCATCGCTGTGGCTGATGAGAACCTGTCTGGCAAGGTTACCGGCGGCCGTATCAGCGCGGTTAACGGCAGGGTAATCACCCTGGACAGAGCGCCTGATGCTGTTGCCGGTGATCGGCTGTTCCTGAACCTGCCTTCCGGTGCTGCGCAGAGCCGCACCATTCAGGCCGTTAATGGGGAAGTGGTCACGGTAACCACTGCCTACAGCGAAACGCCGGAAGTGGAAAGCGTGTGGATTGTGGAGTCCGACGAGCTGTATGCGCAGCAGTACCGTGTTGTCAGTGTGACCGATAATAATGATGGGACGTTTGCCATCACCGGTGCGGCTCACGATCCGGATAAATATGCCCGTATCGACACCGGGGCCATTATCGATAGTCGTCCTGTCAGCGTCGTGCCACCGGGAAGCCAGGCCGCGCCAGATGATATTGCTATCGACAGTTATTCCGTGGTGAATCAGGGGATCAGTGTTCAGACCATGCGCGTTTCATGGCCGGACACGGTCAATGCTATTGCCTATGAGGCGCAGTGGCGCCGCAATGACGGTAACTGGGTGAACGTGCCGCGCAGCTCCACCACCTCGTTTGAAGTGCCGGGCATTTATGCGGGACGCTATCTGGTGCGCGTGCGCGCCATTAATGCCGCTGAAATCTCCAGTGGCTGGGGATACTCAACCGAAACCACGCTGACAGGGAAAGAAGGTAACCCGCCGAAGCCGGTTGGTTTTATGGCGACGGGTATTAACTGGGGTATCCGTCTCAACTGGGGATTCCCGGCCAATACCGCTGACACGCTGAAAACGGAAATTCAGTACACGGCCAACAGCGATTTTTCAGATCCGCTGTTGCTCTCCGATGTGCCTTATCCATCAGCAGAATACACCCAGCTCGGACTGAAGGTCGGGCAGGAATTCTGGTATCGCGCGCAACTGGTCGATAAAACCGGCAATGAATCCGGCTATACCGACTGGATCAGGGGGATGGCAAACGACCAGGCTTCTGACTATCTGGGGGATGTTACCGGTGATTTCCTCACTTCCGCCGACGGTGACCGACTGACCAGCGACATTGATACCAATCTGGAAGCGGCACTGCAAAATGCGCTGGCTAATAACAGCACTGTTGAGCATCAGTGGGCGCAGTACGGCGCAGTGCGGGCGGATATTCTGGTCGTGAAAACGACGATCGCCGAAGTCGATAATGCGATGGCGGAGTTATCCACCCAGGTGCAGGCGCAGATTGATGATGTTACCGCAACCCTGGAGGACAAACTCACGGCGGTAGTGGACGCCGATGGCGCTACGGCTATCTATACGCTGAAAACCGGGGTTCGTATAAATGGAGTGATGTATAACGCCGGGATGTCGATCGCCGTTCTGGCGCAGGCTGGCCAGCCAGTTGTAACGCGGGTCGGATTCAATGCTAACCAGTTTGTGTTGATGAGCGGCAGTGGGACCACGCAATATTCGCCCTTCGCGGTAGTCAACGGACAGGTGTTTATCAGTGATGCCTTTATCCAGGACGGGGCAATCACAAACGCCAAAATAGGCAGCTATATCCAGTCTAATAACTATGTTGCCGGTTCGGCGGGGTGGCGGCTGGATAAGAGTGGCACTTTTGTTAACTATGGGTCAACAAGCGGAGAGGGTTCGATGAAGCAGGATAACCAGACTATAACCGTGCGAGACAGTAATAATGTTGTCAGGGTGCAGATAGGGCGGCTAACTGGAACGTGGTAGGGACCTATGGTGTCATGATGGCGCCTTATTCGTCTGGGGTAAATAATGGCATACGGAATATCAACGTGGGACGCATCAGGCGTCTATAACAACTATGGAATAAAGCCAGTGTCGGTGGTGGGAATTGTAAGCCTGTCGGCGGGACAGACGTCAGGGGCGTACTCGTTTACGATACCGTCAGGTTACAAAGTTGGGTTTACATTATCCCTTGACCAGGGGGCTGTTGGCGTCGGAAGGCGTATAGTCGCATCAGGTAACACCATAACGATTAGCGCAGCAAGCAGCACCGGTGTGGGTAACTATGCAGCTTCTGCGTGCGAGTTAATAGTTTTTCTGGAGAATGCCTGATGGCGGCCTACGGTGCATTAATTAATGTTAATGGAAACCCTTTCGTAACGCCGAACTCCACACCTTTTTGTTTATACAGAAAAGTTGTTGTCAATTCTGTTGCCAATGGGACATATCACGGTGCATCAGCATCAATACCTGTTAACGCTTCATATCCAGCCATTGCTTTCTGTAAAACAAGTAACACAGACCAACCAACATATGTCAGCGCCATAAGGTCCGGAAGTAACGTAATGGTAAGCTCGGGAAATCCATACGGACAATCCCACACGCTGACTGCTTATATCTTCGCTATTTTCCCTCAAACGCTGCCAGAATGGGGCATTGCAATATGGGATGCTGCCGGAAAGTTGGTGTTAACCAATGAAAGCCGGGTATTAAGTGATCTGGTTACAATCGGCACGCCGGGCAATAACGGCGGAATAAACATAGACCAGACACTAAGTGGAAGTTATGCCGTATGTCCAGGCATTCTGGGTGCAACGCTGATACAGGTAATGGTACAGGGTCAGCCTCAGGTCATTGCGGCCACCGCGTACACAGGATGCAGATTCAATGGCTCAACCTCCAGAATAAGCGCTGCTTCCAGCAGTAACGCGTCCGGTTCTGTTGTGGGTAACACAAATAACGGGAATGCAATCATAGCGATAAAAACAGATAGCTATGATTAATTTGATTGTTTTAATCGATCGTTTTCTGATAATTGATCTATTTAATCTATTTTAAGTATTTTCAACTCCGGAGTAAGTTGTATTAATAAACACCTCCGGGAATATTCAAATGAAAACTATGTTTTCTGTTTTTTTACTGTCATTGATTTTATCAGGCTGTTCATCCCCTATTCTGGAAAAACAAGAGCCCGTATGTCAGGCAACTGCGATGCTGGGTGGTTTTCCTCAAACGGTACAGATTTATGGCGTGCGTGTCATTGCAAACCAGACTGAATATAAGGCGGGTGACCCGTTTAACTGGCGATGGGTGAATAAAAATAATTTCACTTCTTCTACCTGCAAGTAAATTTAATCGAAATTAAAAGAACCGCTTCGGCGGTTTTTTTATTGCCTGGAGTCTATATGTCCGCAGGAACTTTAACCCTGACCAATAATTCTGCTTCGGTGGGTGGCAGTGGAACAGCATTTACTACAGACCTGACCGCCGGTGATTTTATTGTCGCCACTGTCGGCGGCATCACTTACACGCTACCTGTCAAATCGGTAGAGATCGCAACATCTCTGACGCTCATCAGCAACTATCCCGGACTAACACAGTCGGGTGTGGCATGGTCAGCCGTTCCGCGCTCAGCTCAGAACCAGATTACTGCTGCGCTGGTGGCGCAAACCACAGAGGCGCTGCGCGGCTTAAACAGTGACAAACAGAACTGGCAGGCCGTATTCAGTGACAGCGGCGATATCACCGTAATCCTTCCTGATGGCACCAGCTTCACCGGCCCGAGCTGGAAGAAAATCAGTGATCTCCTGGCTGATATCGATCCTGTAGGATTGCAACAGATTGCAGATCAGGTTGCGGCAGACGTCCAGCAGGTAGCAACGGATCGGCAGGATGTTGATACAAAGGCGGGCCAGGTTTCAGGCGATGCCGCTACTGCAAGCCAGGCGGCCACAAATGCGGCGGCTGCAAGCACAACAGCACAGCAGGCCAAAACAGATGCGGTGGCGGCCAACACAGCAGCACAGCAGGCAAAAACGGATGCACAGGCCGCTGCCGCCAGCGTTAACCCTGATAACCTTCTTCAAAAGGCTAATAATCTTAGTGAACTGGTTGCGACAGCCTCAGCCGCGAGAGCCAATTTGTCGGTGTACAGTACAACTGAAACCGATAATAAAGTGGCGGCTGTCAGTAATAAGATCAGCTACGCATTGATATCTGCCGGCACGGTTGGGGTTAATACCAGAACTGTGTTTACAAACCCGTTCGGGGTGAACGTGCCAGTGGTCGTTGAGGCTGAAATTCAGATCGGTGGCGTCTGGTCCCGTACAGGGTGGGCCTTTAACAGTTCTACCGCTAACGCATATGGCGTTAATGCATCGTATGTAGAGGGAACTGGAATTGTGCTACAGACGGCAGTCAGCTATTTATGGGCTGGCAGTAATGTAGCGGGTGGCGGTCATGGCGTCACCACCTCGGGGACTTCAGCTCCATGCAGAATTCACGTCTGGAAGGTGACAGCATGAATATTTACGTTTATACGGGTGACTATCGATCTTATGGGTTCGAGCCATTATTATGGGGGGGCGCTACGGTATCCGTTGAAGTGCCTGACGATTTTCAGGGTGGTGCGAAACAATATAACCCTGAGACAGGGTTATGGACGGATGACCCGGAAGCACCTGTCGATTACGTTGCCATTGCGAACGGAAAACTGGCTGAACTAAGAGAAGATGCCGCGGCGAAAGTCTCTGACTGGGTAGTGGAGCTTACTTTAGGCATCATCTCGGACGAGGATAAGGCTGAGCTGATCATCTGGCAGAAGTACATACAGGCTTTACGCAAAGTTGATACATCCACTGCACCTGATATCGCCTGGCCTGAAATACCTGAATAAATTTTTTTCTTCCTAACCTTTTATCGCCAAAAGAAAACCAGTTCCTTACTGGCTCCCGCCAACCGAAGCGGTCTTGATCAGTAGCACCAATAATACTACTGTATATAAAAACAGTATAAGTTGAGACTACACCATGCAGTTCATCAAACCAGCAGATTTTCCGCGCGCAGTTGTCGTGCTACCTCTCTTCAGTGACCTTGTTCAGTGCGGCTTCCCCAGTCCGGCAGCAGATTACGTTGAGCAGCGGATTGACCTTAATGAGCTACTTGTACAGCATCCCAGCGCGACGTATTTCGTCAGGGCGGCGGGGGATTCCATGATTGATGGTGGAATCAGCGATGGCGATCTTCTTGTCGTTGACAGTTCCCGTACCGCCCAGCATGGCGACATTGTGATCGCAGCAGTAGACGGCGAATTCACGGTGAAGCGTCTCCAGCTCAGACCAGCCATCCAGCTTAACCCAATGAATCCTTCATACAGCCCGATCCGGGTGACGAGTGAAGACACGCTCGACATATTCGGCGTCGTGACTTTTATCGTCAAAGCAGTGAGCTGATTATGTTTGCGCTGTGCGATGTGAACAGCTTCTATGCGTCATGCGAAACCGTTTTTCGTCCGGATTTGAAAGGGCGACCTGTCGTCGTTCTTTCGAATAACGACGGCTGCGTGATTGCCCGCAGCGCCGAAGCGAAGCCGTTTGTCGTCATGGCTGAGCCTTACTTCAGGCAGAAAGAGGCGTTCCGGCGGCACGGCATCGTCGCGTTCAGTAGCAATTATGAGTTATACGCGGATATGTCAAACCGGGTGATGACGACGCTGGAAGAGATGTCGCCGTGCGTGGAAATATACTCGATTGATGAGGCCTTTTGTGATCTTACCGGCGTGCGGAATTACCGCGATTTAACTGACTTCGGGCGTGAGATACGGGCCACAGTGCTGAAGCGTACTCATCTGGCTGTCGGCGTAGGCATCGCACAAACCAAAACCCTGGCGAAGCTCGCCAACCACGCGGCAAAAAAGTGGCAGCGACAGACCGGCGGCGTGCTCGATTTGTCGAACCAGGCGCGCCAGCGAAAGCTGATGGCAATGCTTCCGGTTGAAGAAGTCTGGGGGATAGGTCGTCGTATCTCAAAAAAGCTCGACGCCATGGGTATCAAAACGGCACTGGATTTGGCTGACACCGATATCCGGTTTATCCGTAAGCACTTCAGTGTCGTTCTGGAGAGAACAGTCAGGGAGCTTCGCGGCGAGCCATGCCTCGGGTTTGAGGAGTTCGCACCGGCAAAACAGGAAATTGTCTGCTCCCGTTCGTTTGGCGGTCGAATTACCGATTACGAGGATATGCGACAGGCGATATGCAGCTACGCCAGCCGGGCGGCGGAAAAGCTGCGTGGTGAGCATCAGTTCTGCCGGTTCATATCCGCTTTCGTTAAAACCAGCCCGTTTGCTTCAAACGGGCCTTATTATGGCAACAGTGCCTCTGTAAAACTCCTCACGCCCACGCAGGACAGCAGGGATATTATTGGTGCGGCCACGCGCTGTCTGGACCGGATCTGGAAGGATGGCCATCGGTATCAGAAGGCGGGTGTAATGCTGGGCGACTTTTTCAGCCAGGGCGTCGCGCAACTCAATTTGTTTGACGACAACGCGCCGCGCGCGAACAGTGAAAAGCTGATGGAGGTTCTGGATCAGCTAAATAAAAAAGACGGTCGAGGCACTTTATATTTTGCCGGGCAGGGCATACAGCAACAGTGGCAGATGAAGCGCGATATGCTGTCGCCGCGATACACTACAAGATATACGGATCTTTTAGTCGTAAGGTAATGTGCATAGTTGAAAAAAACATAAATATGCTAGGTATCTTCACAAGTATTTGGTTTTGGCTAAAAGAAAATTCTAATATCATGTAATCTTTTATATTGTTTGCTATCTTATTTTTTGTTAATGTACAATGCATCATCGTTTTTTTGATGAGTACTTTTGGTTATGAGGGTTTCTAATCGAAAAGTTATAATTTTAACGCTTCCCTTTGCAGCAGTTATATTAGTTTACTGTCACTCGTTCTTATGGGAAAATATAGATAAAATTGGGGCAATGGCTACCGCCGCTGCTTTATTTGCAGCTATGTACCAAAGTTATGTTGCTTGGGGTGCCGCTAAATCAACAAGTGAAGCTAATGCTCAAAATTTCTTTCAGCAGAAATTCAATTTAATATTGGAACAACATAATAACTCTTTAGCGCTTGTGACTAATTGGTTGAAAGCTAATCCATTAGATATAAAAATGAGTACATATTCTGCGGTTTCTTATATTCGGGGGCATGAAAATTTAAGTCCCTATATGAGAATACTGTACCATACACTAAAAAATATAAAAACAGAACTGCCAATTATTTCAAATTATGATGGTGGGAATATTCTTGTTATCCAAAAAAAATATACTTCACTCGTGCGGTCATTCATACCGAACGATGTCTTATATGCTGTTGCAATAAATGCATCTATTTTCGGTGAAAAAAAGTTACCCGATAGTTCTCAGTATGAAAAATATTATAAGATGCTCATGGATTATGATTTTTTTGAGCATCTTGTTATCAAAGATAATAACAGTCGCCATCTTAAAAAAGAGATGAAGGATCTATCGTTACAGACGTATAATGCGTGTTTTATATTTTATGCCAAGAAGGCTGGGTATTGGTGTAATGACAAAGAACATATAGAAAAAGTGAACGATTTGTTAGAGGATGTCAATTTTTTTATTTGTCTGGCATATAATCTACATGATAAATACATAACACTTCCTGGATATATTAAATCGAAGGTAACTATATCAGAACTCGCAGTAATGCTTTTCAAAAGTTATCAAGGACAACTTTCAGTTGAGTGTTTGGTAGAATTTCTATCGGTTGAGATGGATAAATCCACAAATTCAAGCGTGAAAACCATGCTTGAAAATGAAAATTACTTCTGTTATGACTACCGCTTAGGGAAAAGTAATTATGGTTTTTTTAATGCTGAATCTTTGTGTGAGTTTATTTGTGATAATTTGAAGTTTGATAATCATATTCAAGAGATAATTAAGTTCAGGGATGGGTTTCATAAAGATGTCAGGACTCGCATAAAAGAAACTTCGTCTCAGTTTGAAAGTGAGGAATTATATTCGTTAAATGTCAGAGATGCTATGAGTGAAATATGCAAAATAATAGATGGTGTTGCAGGTAAAATAATAAAAATGAAGCAGTTGATGGATTACGAGTACGATATTGAGGATGTGTTTGAACTCAAAAAAAATGAGTTGGAATCATATATTGTAGACAGAATGAGAATAAGCTTTTCAAAGCAATTATAATATCCTTGCTCATTCTGCCTGAGTAGCTTAAACATGCGGCTTATGCCGCCGTATCGACACGATCACTAATCAGAGATGGTTTATCCCATCATATTGGCGCATATGACCAAATTACAGGATCGGGTTTTGGATAATGTGCAATATCACGTTCGGCTCCTCGGCCAAGGAAGCCAGATATTCTTCACGGGTTTGAGCTTGTGCAAAACGTCTACACATAAAAACCTTCAACACTGAAGCGTTGAAAGTATAGGGTAGGGGGAAAAATGGTGCGCACCCCAAGTACAGTTTTATAAGGCAATTTGATTTAACAGTACATGGGCATTGAAGCAAAGAATCAGTCGGAGGATTTGGAAAGCACCTCTCAAAAAACAGACCGAATAGACAGAGATTTTACTTTTACTTTTTTACATTAGCTAAATCGCATGCATCAAAAAACAACAGCACTGGTTGTTTATTTTGTTCGGCCGAGAAAATTTGAATCTCGGACCCTCTGACATCCATGTTAGCGCTTATGAAGATTCGGCATAAACCTGCATAAATCATCATACAGACTAATGAATAATTCAGCGACTTTATTTTTCTGTAAATCATCCATTTGAGCAATTGAAGCGGCAACTTTACCTTCATTACCAACAGGTTCCGCAAATGTTAAAAGTGATACAAGCTCCTCATATTTGTTCCATGTCGCTTCGGGAAGATTATTCTCTTTATCTATATGAGAGATATTGAATACATACGCATTGGCAAGACGTTCATTAAAGGTTCCTTCGGATGCTAGGCTATGAATAGCGCCGTGGAATTTCTCCCAACCATATCTGTATTTCATGAAATCATCCATTTTATGTTCCTTTCTTGGTTCATTTGGCCGCGGAAATTGAATATAACTGAAGGATAATATATTCGAAACCACTAGATTAATATAGTGAGGTTTTTCGCATAAAATGGGTAAATAAGCGCTACAGGCGGAGGGCACTACACAGGAAAAAATTTTAATGGTTAGATGCATCACCATAGAGACCCAATGTATGTGCTAATTTGCTAAATTTATTGAGCTTTGAAATAATGGATAATAACGAGAAAGTGAAATAACATAATGTTTATCATTGATGAACGCGCCTGATTTAAAATCCCTTGTTAGACGAACATAACGGGTAGATGTGGGGCTACGTTGTGCCAAAAGTGGTTATCAAAACTCAAAAAGAATTTTTGATTATCATAAACTTATAAATCAGTGCAAACTCATAACTCCCACCTCAAAAGTCATGTTTTTTATATATTTATCAAGGAATTATAAGTAATTTCATTAACTACTGCTGCGTCACATGGGCTGGGTTGAAGCGGCTGACCTGATCGTCAAAGGCATGAGTGGCGCGATCAACGCCAAAACCGTGACTTACGATTTCGAACGTCTGATGGAAGGCGCTAAGCTGCTGAAATGCTCAGAGTTTGGCGATGCGATTATCGCGAATATGTAATCCAGATTCTGGGTTAAATAAAAACGGGAGCCTGAAGGTTCCCGTTTTTTTCTGTCCGCAAAAATTCCTCCCCAAAACCGGATGAAAATTAACCTGTTTTTGAGCTGGCAATTACCCAGTCTTTGCCGCGATCATCGTTATATTTATCGGTCATTTTTCTGGATTTATGTCCCAACAATTTCTGCGTATCCAGACCTTGATCTCTATATAACCTTTCGGAAAGAGAACGCTACTCATGAAATGTTGGGGCTGACCCTTTATTCCATGCAGCCCGCACTTATCTCGTGCCTTTTAAAAGTTGTCGTCAATGAATTTGAATCGCCACAGGTTTAACAGACACC
Organism: Kosakonia sacchari; assembly: GCA_900109485.1. Classification (GTDB taxonomy): domain Bacteria; phylum Pseudomonadota; class Gammaproteobacteria; order Enterobacterales; family Enterobacteriaceae; genus Kosakonia; species Kosakonia sacchari_B. The sequence goes on from FOAY01000010.1 coordinate 146,444, forward strand.
TCAGCGTCATTTATGGACTGACCCCACCCCGGTAGACGGCTCGGAAGTGTCTGGATTATCCGTGGCGATTCAAAAAAGTATCAAAATAAATACCGTGAACACCGATATAAGCGACAAGCAATGGTCATCAAAGCTAGCGCTTGGGAGACTTAGCGAAACTGATAAAGCGCGATTTATTGAGTGGCTGGATTATCTTGATGCTCTTGAGCGTGTCGATGCAACTGATATAAAAGGTATCAGTTGGCTGGAAATACCACGTTGAAAAATTAAGCATCTATAATTGTCAGACTACTTAGAGTTGGTGACTTAACTGAAATTAAATAGTAGTTAACCAAACCAGAACAACGTATTGGTAGATAACCAGCACGATGGCGTGGTATTCTTTAATGATGCGAAAAGTTGGGCTTATTACTCATGAGAAATAATACATTAGATTTGGCAAGGTTGGTTGCTAGTTTTTTTATTATTGTTGTTCATTCAGGAAACTTTCCAGAAATGACGCCTGCGCATGCAGATATGTTTCAGGCGTCTTCACGATGGGCTGTTCCATTCTTTTTTTTAGTGTCAGGCTATTTAATGGGACACGGAAGCGAATTAAATATATCACACAAGATAAACCGGTTGTTTGGGATTCTTTTTTATTCGTCCCTGATCTACATTCCAGTGATTTTTATTTCAAATGGACACAGCTTTTATAAATCAATTGCGCTCCTGGCCTCTTTCACAACTTTGAGATCCGGAACATTCTTCCATTTGTGGTTTTTGCCATCCCTCATGCTTGGTGTTTTAATAACTAATTATTTTGTTAAAAATACTAAAATGTCAACAGGACTAACAATTTCTGTTGCTATCTTAATAGCGTACTGGATGAGTGACATAGGTCAGGCGTTTGGTTTGCTGAAGAACAAAAACGAAGCATTTTACTTTTTAAGGACGCTTCACGGTATCTCTCTTGTATATATCGGATACTTATTATCGATTAATAATCCGCTAAAAATTATCGGTAAAAAATATTCATGGATTGCGTTAATTATGGGGGTGTCTCTCATGGTTATAGAGGTTCCTGTTCTTAAGTTATTTTCTGAAGCTCAAACCCTACCGCGTCAGTTCCCATTTTTTAGTGTCTTCTCCGCAATTGCTCTCCTTTCAATCTGTATAAACACCAATAGCCATGAAGGGGTTCTTTCTAAATCAGGGAGAGATTATTCTCTTGGCATCTATCTTATACATCCATTTGTTCTTTTCTTTATGGTTCCGTATTTAAATAGGCATGGCATCAATATCTCATTGGTTAATCTGATATTTGCTTTCATAATTTCATTATTCGTTATGCATGCGATGAAGAAAACATTACCTATTGCATACAATAAACTTAATGGTATTGGTGTGAAGTAATAGTTAACGGGCAAAGCATGCGTTGTCATACTTTGCTTCCGTTGATCTATTTGACTTTACAATAAAGTCTCTCGTTTCACTTGATCGACGCTACCGTGTATCTAAATTATCTATGTACTGCTGTGCCATATGGGCTGGGTTGAAGCGGCTGATCTGTTCGTGAAAGGCATGAGCGGCGCGATCGACGCCAAAACCGTGACCTACGATTTCGAACGTCTGATAGAAAGCGCGAATCTGCTGAAATGCTCAGAGTTTGGCGACGCGATTATCGCGAACATGTAATCCGCGTTGTGGGTTAAGCAAGAACGGGAGCCAGTTGGTTTCCGTTTTTTATGGTAATTTCGCTACTGGTTATCAAAACTTGTATGCCTGTGTCTTACAGAGCGACTTGGTCATAATGGGAAAAAATGAAAATTTCCGATCGTGTGCAGTATGCTATTGATGATGCGAATTCAGGAAAGCCCCTCTCAGCGTTAATGCATGTTTTGCTTTAGACTGACCCTATTTTCAGGGAAAAGAGCAGGAGGTTGCCTCCGCTGGACTGCACGTGCAGCAACTCATTGACGCGGCAATGCATCTATCAGCGTCATTCAGCGAAAATTGCAGGCTGGCAGAGCGCAGACAGAAGCGGAAACGACAAAACTGAATGCCGGTGCTGGATTCCATCGACGCAGTGAACACGGTTGATATGTCCAATGCGCCGGGCATTATCTGGCTTTTGGCTGAGTAAAATGCTAATACTGTGGTTTTTGTGTATCACCCTGCTCGGTAGCTCTATATTATTCTACCTTTCGGATAATGCACCATTTTAAGCCGCCTCGCGCTTTATGGCAGTGATATCATGCAGTATATTCATTTTTTATATTTCTTTTCCGAAGATTGTTTTCAATTTTTTTACCAAAAGAAATGAATGGTTTTTCAATATAAAAATGTAGTATTGTTCCTGCTGAAATTGTTATTGTGAGCATCATGAATAATCTTGCCAGACCAATTTCATGTACATAAAAACCAGGCTTATAGAAATTTAGCAAATTAATAAACATATAATGCGATATGTATATTGAAAATGAAATATCACCTAAAAAATTCAGTGTGTTATTTTCTTTAAACCCAACGCTATTATCATAAATAATAAAACCGAGAAGCAAAGCGAAAGAAATTAAACCTGCTCGCTTTAATCCAAAGCCAAAAAGGTGACCGCTGAAATAATATGTTATAAAAAAGCCACAGCACACGAAGAATATGAATTTTGCAACTTTTACGTCAATAGTAAATTTATCTTTATTGAATAATTCATAGAATAGCATACCCACGACAAATTCAGCGAGTATTGGTGATGACATAAATCGCAGTAGTGCGAATGCAGGGTTGTCAACCGGAACATTTGCAGATGCGACACCTGATAAAGAAATGTGTCCATTATAATGCAACTGAATTACAAACATCGGAACTAAAATTAACAATGAAGATATTAAGGTTCTATATTTTTGACTTACTGACATTGCTATTACGAATGTTGTATAAAAATAAATCTCGTACGTAAGTGTCCATGCCGGACCTAAAACGTTGTAACCAAATCCTGGCGCTACATTTGTGTAATCACGATGAAGAAAGAATAAAGCTCTGAGAAGGTTTTCGGACGGGTCGAATCTATAGACTAACAATGCACCAATGGCAAAGATAATAATAAAACAAGGATATATTCTGAAAAATCTCCTTATGGCAAATGCTATTTTAGAAGTATTGTTCTTTGTGGAAAGGGCGATTATAAAGCCGCTTATCATGAAAAATAAATCAACACCAAATGCACCTGAGTTAAACAGTATTAACCCTAAATCTTTTTGTGAATAAACTCCATTTAAGTATCCCCTAAAGTGAAACAAAACAACTGCCAGGCCTGCTATACCGCGCAGGTAATGTATAGACATTATTTTGCCTTTCATAAACACCCTTACTCGTTCATAACCAATGAGTTCAAAAAAAGCGCAAATTGCGCAAAAAATAATCACGTTTCTTGATGGTCACAATAAGCTTTGCATGCTCCGCATAGCAGCCAATCACCACCAGAACGATAGGGCACACTATAAATGATTTCTTACTGGTCATTAAGCATATTGGTGCTTCTAACTGATCTTTATGCATAAAAAAAGAAAGTCACCGGTAACACTTGATTAACTTATGGATAAGCAATAATCGAAACTGGCCCCGACCTCAGCAAGGCTGCACGCTGCTGATTACATTCGCCGTATGCAGCCGATTTGCGAGGTTGCTGGGATCGGCTTTGATAACTGACGAGGGTGAAGCGATCGAAGGTGAGGTACTGGACGAGACGCATGTTCATGGTGTGCTGACATACAGCATTTTGCGTGCTTACGAGGATGGCTGTGCGGTGTAAATTTTTCCAAATTGCAGACATAAAAGGCAGCCATAAGCCGCTGGTTGCATTGGAAAATTTTTGGCTGTACGAGAGGATTTGGACCTCCGCCCCCTGACACCCCATATAAACACATTGTTTATTCAATAATATCATCTTCCTGCCTTTAAACTCGCTATGCAACGCTGCGCCACATGGGCTGTGTTGCAGTGGCTGACCCAATCGTGAAAGGCATGAGTGGCGCGATTATCGCGAACATGCAGTCCAGTTTCTGGGTTAAATAAAAACGGGGGTCTGAGGGGTCCCATTTTTTTTGCCTGCAAATAATTAGCAGACTGATGAAAATTAGCTTTGCGGATACTTGCTATATTGGTCTGCAATAATGCTTTGGTTTTTTCTTATTGCTGATTATCAATCTTAATGTTTTATTAATATTCCATCCACTGCGTAGTGGGGGCGGCTTAAGAATAAGAATTAATGAGATTGCTGAACCTGTGTGGACTTAATATTCTTATAAAGTGCACTCACTCTGAAGGTATAAAAATCATGTTTAAGCGTCGCGCTTTTAATACTGCTCTTGCGGCGGTGATTTCACTCTCTTTATATTTGTGGCGAGTTGTTCGCTTTGCCGGAGCAACGTTTTGTTGAGTTGCTGGAGTAGTAAACTTTTGCGATGGTTTATTCACCGGTTGTCATTTTATCCCGGTCGCAATAATGAAGGTTTGCTGGTGAGTATGTTGTTGCGGAGAGTGAGAAGAGTGGGGAGCGGGTGTTTTCATTGTACCTGAAGAGGTCAGGGCAGCATGACGATTCGGGCAGACCACGTCAGTGAAAACAGACATGTCCACACAAGGCGAGCTGCCCTGAATCTTGCTCTGATGTGATTAGCGGCGTACTGCCATGGCCTCAATTTCCACACCGGCATCTTTTGGCAGGCGTGCCACTTCCACGCAGGAACGTGCCGGAAAAGCGGCGTGATGTTCGCGGAAAAAGGCTTCATACACCGCGTTCACCTGCGAAAAATGATTAAGATCTTTGACAAAAATGGTGGTTTTAACAATATCCGCCACCTGCAGACCACTTGCCTCGATAATGGCCTGCACATTTTCCAGCGACTGCCGGGTTTGCTGCGCAATGTCCGTCGCTATCTCGCCCGTCGTCGGGTTTAACGGGATCTGCCCGGAAGTGAACACCAGAGAGCCTAAATCTACCCCCTGAACATAAGGCCCAATAGCGGCAGGCGCCTGGGACGTTGAAATTGCTGACATAGACCAACCTTATTAAAAAGTAGCGTTATTTTTGACCGGAAAGCTCCGTTGTACGACGTACCGCAGCCAGAACGCTGCTTTGCAGGCCAGCGGCGAAATCGCTTTTATTCAGCTCGTATAAACCATTAATGCCGACACCCGCCGGAGAGTTATTAATATCCATCAACTGGCGCGGATGGCGTCCGGATAACTTAAGCATTTCAACCGCGCCGACCAGGTTTTCCCATACCACCTGCGTGGACTGCGTGCGGGTTAATCCGGCAAGAACACCGGCGTCAGCCAGCGCTTCGACAAAGTAATAGACATAGTTGACGCCAGCGACAGCAAAACCGGTGAAGACGTCAATCAGCCGCTCCTCCAGCACCATCACCTTGCCGAAACTTTCGAGGAACGGCATGACGGACGCGCTGTTGACATAAGCATTAAACGCCACGCCGCTGTAGCCCAGCCCGGTATCCGTCAGCGTATTCGGAATGATCCGCGTAATCGGGCGCGACTCACCCAGCATCAAAGACAGCTGGGCCAGTGTTACGCCCGCAATAATAGAAATGACTGACGCCTGTGGCGCTGCGTGCTGCTTAATCAGTTGTGCGACACCGGCAATATCATCCTGCGGACGAACCCCGATCACAATGTGATCCGCTGCGGCCAGCGCGTCGGGCAAATCTTGTGTATTGCTCAACTGATAGCGCGCTTTCAGCGTTTCGATTCGCGCTGGATCAATATCCGATAAGCTGACCTCGTCCGGGTTTAATGCGCCGCGTTTTAAGGCGGCGCGCAGAATCGCTTCGGTCATTTGACCGGCACCAATAAAGTGGATATGGCTCATAGTGAATCCTCGGAAGTAACAGAAACAGTGCCCAATGACCTCTCCACCAGCGATACCCAAAGACCGATGCCTGGCGCGATAAGTTGGTCATTAAAATCGTAATGCGGGTTATGTAATGTTGCGCCCGGCGTTGGGCCATCGGCCCCCAGCCACAGATACGCGCCTGGACAGGCTTCCAGAAAATAGGCGAAATCTTCTGCCGCCATGGATGGCGATAACTGCGTGTGGACCTGTGTGATCCCGGGGACGTGGCGTGCGGCATCCGCCAGAATTTTTGCCTGTTGCGCATGGTTGACGGTTACCGGGTAACCGTATTCCCAACGAATGCTGCCAGTGACGCCAAACGGCCGGGCGAGCTGTTCGACATACTCCGCCATCAGGGTCTGGCAGCGCGCTCTGGCGGCCTGGCTCAGGCAACGCAGCGTGCCGGACAAATGCATGGTCTGCGGAACGACATTTATCGCTTCTCCGGCCTGCAGTTGCGTCACGCTGATCACGGCGCTGTCCAGCGGAGAGAGGCGGCGCGTGGTGATCGTTTGCAATGCGGTGATCAGGTGCGCACCGGCCAGCACCGGATCGGCCCCTTTTTCCGGCATCGCCGCATGGCATCCCACGCCAGTCAGCGTGATGAAAAAATTGTCCTGCGAAGCCATCATCGGACCTGCGCTAACGGCCACTTCCCCCACCGGCAACCCCGGCCAGTTGTGCAGCGCATAAACCGCAGAAACGGGGAAGCGCGTAAAGATCCCTTCTTCCACCATCAAACGCCCGCCGCCGGCATTCTCTTCCGCAGGCTGAAAAATAAAGTACACCGTACCGTTGAACGCTCTGCTCTGGCTGAGATAGCGCGACGCACCCAGCAGAATGGCGGTATGCCCGTCGTGTCCACAGGCGTGCATCGTGCCTGGCGAGGTTGAGCACCAGTCAACAACGTTGTTTTCCTGGATGGGTAAGGCATCAATATCGGCGCGCAGGGCGATTGCCGGCCCCTCGCCATTGCGAAGAACGCCAACCACGCCAGTGCCTGCAATACCGGTATGCACTTCAAGATCATATTCGCGCAGCAGGCTGCTGATTTTCGCGGACGTATGAAATTCTTGTAAGCCAATCTCCGGGCGCGCGTGGATCTCACGTCGCCAGATAATCGCCTGTTGAATAATCTCTTCGGGAATGGAGCGCATATTTCCTCTGCATTTTCCCGGCGCAATGCCGCAGCATGACGCTGTGAATGGATTACCGGAACGCGTAATGCCCTCTGGTAGCTGATTCAATTATCGTTTTGACCCTAACGAAAAGAGCGGCTCAGGGCTTGCCAAAATAGATCCTGGCCAGCCCTTCTTTTGTCACTTCAACCGCGTGCTCGGCGCTCAATGAAATATGTTGCTCAATCAGCACCACGCCTTTTTCTATATTCCGCTGACGTAATGCCGCGATAATTTCGACATGCTCGTCATAGGCATTGTTCCTGCGCACGGGCGTTTCGAGATCGATGCGCCGGAAAAAACGGCTCAGCGAATTCAGGCTATCGAGCATTTCATAGAGCCGGCTGTTATGGGAAATGCGGGCTATTTCCATGTGGAAACGCTCATCGATTTCCGCGATCTTCGCCCAGTCCTGTTCGGTTTGCGCCGGGCGATGCTGGCTCACTTCCTCCCAGATAGCCGTGGTCGCCGCGATCTCTTCATCGGTTGCCCGCAGGCAGGCGAAACGAAAGGTGGATTGCTCTATCACCATTCGCACTTCATACAGCTCGCGGACACCTTCCGGCGTCAGGTCGCGGGAGTAAAAACCCCGGTTGGGGACAAAGTTCATAAAGCCGTCTTTTGCCAGACGGTTAAGCGCTTCCCGCACCGGGGTACGCGAGACCCCCAGCTGTGCCGCAAGCTCAACTTCATTCACCCGTTCGCCAGGACGAAAGTGGTAATCAATCGCCAGGCCTTTCACTTTCTCGTAGACCTTTTCCACACTGTCAGCGCTACGGGATTTCTTTTTAATAGTAACCACATTATCCCCTTAATTTACCGCACACTCAGCACGAAAATAAAAATGCTGTACAGGTTATTTCACGTAATATTTTTATAGATAGCACAGCGGAAAAAGCAACTCAACACAAAAGTGAATACACTTTGTTTTTATTTAAAAGATACTGATTTATAACTGTTTTTATCTTATTTATTGTCGTGAGTTTTTCCCGCACCATTTTACGGCAGCACTGCACCAAAATGACTCAAGGTGTATTCACTTTTGCACGCAGATGTTTTTATAAACCAAGATAAAAAAGAAAAATGAAAGTTTCATTGTGCGGTTTTAAATATTTTCGATTCCCTTGTATTTATTCACGAATTTGCATTTGTTTCACCTGAAATAAGCACTTGATGCCGTGAACATTTTGCTCCCTGGCATCGTCTTTGCTTAATGCACAAGTGTATGCACTTATATATTCACTTCAGTGCGCACTTTTTGGCATTACCAGACAGGCTTGTGCACGTTTGCACAGGCGACAAAACACCGGCCTCAGAAGCCGGTAACAGCAAACCGGAGAACCAATATGAAAAATCGTTTTGGGCAGGGCATGACGCTGTCAACACTGGCAGGTATGACGTTGTTAGGTCTGGCGCACACGGCGCAGGCCGATGTGAACATTGGCGCGATTTTGCCCTTAACCGGCACCAGCGCCAGCATTGGTGAAGATCAGCGTCGTGGTATGGAACTGGCGGTTGAACAGGTAAATGCTCAGGGCGGCGTTAATGGTCAGCCATTACATGTGATCGTGGAAGATTCCGCCGAAAGCCCGGTAACAGGCCTGAATGCCGTACGTAAGTTAACCCAGGTTAACCATGTCCCTTTAGTGATGGGCAGTTTTTCCTCCAGCGTCACCATTCCGGTTGGGCAATATCTGGTGAAGAACAATCTGCTGCACATCAATATTTCCGGCACCAGCACTGATATCCGCAAAATCGGCGCGACTTCCTGGAGCGTGATTGGCCTGGATTCCCTTTCCGCGAGCTTCTCGGCACAAGATGTGCGCCAGCTCGGTTACAGCAATGTGGCCTTTATCGCCCCGGATGGGGCTTATGGTCAGGGGATGGCGGAGCAGTTCACCAAAGCGTTTGAAAAAGCGGGGGGCAAAGTGGTCGCCAAAGTGCTCTACACCAGCGGTCAGCCTTCTTACCGCCGCGAGCTGGAGCAAATCTCCCGCGCCCATCCGCAAGCCTATGTCTATACCAGCTACGGCCAGGATGCGATTGTGCTGAACCGTGAGGCCTGGGAGCTGGGTCTGAATAAAACGCCCTGGTATGGCATGTATTTAACCATGGCCATTGAAGGTTCTCCGGCGCAGTACACCAATGGACAGGTTGGTATGGAAGTCGCGGGTATTGACCAGAAGGCGGCGAGCGGCAACGGCGCAAATTACGCTGAGCTGTACCAGAAAAAATACCATGAGAAGCCGCGCTCCGTGTACGGCAGCTATGCCTGGGATAGCGTAATGCTGGCGGCGGCAGCGATTGATAAAGCGCACAGTGCCGAACCGGCAGCCATGATCGCGGCAATGAAAACCGTTGCGCCTGGCTTTACGGGCATTACCGGCACATTAAATCTGGATGCCGATAACCAGCGTCAGTCCCAGCCATACCTGAAAGTGAAAGCGTTTAATGGCGTACCGGTTCCCCGGTAACGAGCCGCTTTATCTTGCCAGTTCACGCTACATCATCGGGGAAAAACCATGCTGCAGTTTTTGATTGATACATTGATTCGCACGGCGGATTTGTCGCTGGTCGCGCTGGGATTAAGCCTGGTTTACGGGCTGGTACGGTTCGCCAATATCGCCCATATGCAATATGCCATGGTCGGTTCATTTATTACCGCCGCCGGGCTTCATCTTGGCATGCCGTTGTCTCTGGCAATCGTGTTTTCGGCAATAGTCTGCGGCATGCTGTCCATGATGTTGCATCACTGGGTGTACCAGCCGCTGCTGAAAAGCGGTACCGCGAACGCCATGATTGGCTCGCTGGCGGTATCGATGGTGCTGATTGCGCTGGTTCTCGGGGTTGAGGGATCGGCCCCGGTGAATTATTCCCTGCCCGTGGGTGCGCTCTTACAGGTGGGTGACACCCGCATCTCCTCCGACGAACTCTGGAGTCTTGGCGTCACGATTTCACTGGTGGTGATGTTCAGCCTGCTGCTGTTTCGCACGCCACAAGGCCGCGCTATCCGTGCGCTGGCGAGTAACCGGGATCTGGCGGCAGCCTCCGGGTTAAATGCCAGCGCTATTATTCACACCGTCAATCTGGTGGCTGGAATGCTGGCCGCCGTGGGAGGCAGCATGCTGGCGATGAACGCCAGCGCATGGGTTAACCAGGGCAATGATCTGATGTTGCCGGTACTCGCTGCCGCCATTCTCGGCGGGCTGGGAAACCCCATGGGCGCCATTTTTGGCGCGCTCCTTATCGCGACAACCGAAACCCTCGTTACCAACATCGACTGGAGCTGGCTGTTCGGCGGCGACTTATTGTTTATCCCGGTGACCTGGGTGAATGCCTCATCGTTTGTGATCCTGCTGCTGGCGCTGTTGTTGCGCCCTTATGGCCTGTTTAACCGGGAGGTCCGCCGTGTCTGAGTTTTTACTGCATATCCTTTGCCTTGCCGGGATCTATGCCATCGTCGCGCTTGCCCTGAATTTACAGGCAGGTTACGCCGGTTTGCTGAATTTCGGTCATATCGTGTTTGTCGGCACCGGCGCTTATGCCATCGGTCTGGGAAGCAATTTTGGCTTGCCGCTGTGGCTGGTGATCCCGGCCGGGTTACTGTGTGCCATTGTGATCAGCGCGCTGATGACGTTGCTGGGCCGTCAGCTCACGGCGGATTACTGGGGCATTGCCACGCTGGCGCTGGCTGAAATCATCCGCATTGCGGTCGTCAATGAAGACCATCTGACGGGCGGCGCGCAGGGGATTGGCGGGCTGTCCGCGCCCTGGTCAACCGGCGATACCGTCGCCGATACGCGTATCTTCGCGGTCATTATCCTGCTCAGCGTCATTGTCGCCACGCTCGCCAGCCTGCGGATCGGCGCCAGCCGGTTTGGCCGGGCGCTGCGCCTGATGCGCGAGCAACCGCAATTAGCGATCTGCATGGGTTATGCGCTGCCGTGGCTGAAATGCCGGGCGTTAATGAGCAGCGCGGTGATGTGCTGTCTGGCCGGCATGTTACTGGCCTGGTACACCGACTATGTCAGCCCGGATTATTTGCTCTCTTCGGAAACCTTTCTTATCTGGAGCATGGTGATGATCGGCGGTATTGGCAATGTGCGCGGCGTGCTGCTGGGCGTGTTGCTGGTGGAAGGGCTGTATAACTTTATCCCCTTTGCAAAAGACTATTTCCACATCAGCTCAGATCTGACCGGCGCTTTGCGCCTGGGATTGGTGGGTCTGGCTTTATTACTCTGTCTGCTCACCCGGCCGGGCGGCCTGTTACCGGAAAAATTAAGGACGTTATCATGAGCCGTTTGCTTGAAGTGGCTGATGTCAGCAAAGCCTTTGGCGGCAACCAGGTACTGACATCCGTATCATTTACGCTGGAGAAGGGCGAAATTCTTGGTCTGCTGGGGCCGAATGGTTCCGGTAAAAGCACGCTGCTTAACACCATTTCCGGGTTTACCCGGCCGGATGGCGGCAGCATCACATTTGATGGCCGTTCCATTGCTTGCCAGCCCAGCCACCGGATCATCCAGGCGGGCATTGCGCGCACCTTCCAGCTACCGGTCATGCCGGAAAAGATGAGCGTGATGGAAGTCGTGATGACGGCGGGCACCCGTCAGCACGGGTTATTTAACGGTCTGCTGGGGCTGGCTTCCGGGCGTAAAGCCGAACAGGAAGACAGAGCCCGCGCCCGCGAGTTACTGGATATTTTGTTGTTAACCAAAGTGAAAGACCTGCCTGCGGCGGCGCTTTCCGGCGGACAGAAAAAATTACTGGGCATTGCCTGCGCGTTGATGGGCAAACCGACGCTTCTGATGCTGGATGAGCCTATGGCCGGTGTGCACCCGAAATTACGCCAGGAGCTGGTGGAAACGCTGGTCAACCTGAGCCGCCAGGGCATTTCACTTTTGGTCATCGAGCACGATATGCACTTTATCAACACTTTGTGCCAGCGCTGCATTGTGCTGGATCGCGGGCAGATTGTCGCCAGTTGCCGCCCGGACGAACTGGCGCAGAACCAGCAGGTGCTGGAGGCCTATCTTGGGCACAGCACCGCGACATTGCAGGAGGCCGTATGATTACCCTCGAAAACGTGGTCGCCGGTTATACCCCGGGGATTGATATTCTGCATGGTATTTCGTTGCACGTTGAACAGGCGGAAATCGTGACGCTGCTGGGGCCAAATGGCTGCGGCAAATCCACCTTGTTGAAATCGATTGCCGGTTTTGTCTCGCCGCGCGAAGGGCGGGTTGAAATTGATGGCCGGGAAACGGCAAAAATTCCGGTGCACCGGAAAATCCGTGAATGCGCACTCGGGTTTGTCCCGCAACTGGACAACGTCTTCAACAATCTGACCGTGGCAGAAAACCTGCAAACCGGGGGGCAGTTTTTACCGCCCGGCCAGCGTAAACAGCGGATGGCACAACTGGCGGAACATTACCCGGTATTACATAAAAAGTGGCAATCGCCCGCGTCCGCGCTTTCCGGCGGCGAGCGACAAATCCTCGCGTTGGCCCGCGCACTGATGCCCGAACCTGCGGTACTGCTGCTTGATGAACCGTCGGCCGGGCTGTCACCGAAAATGCTGACGGAAGTGTTTAGCGCCATACAAACCATTCGCCGCCAGGAAAAAGTGACCATTTTGATGGTCGAGCAGAACGCCATGGAAGCCCTGCACATTTCCGACCGGGCTTACGTACTGGCGCTGGGGAAAGTGGCGATGGAGGGCAGTGCGCGGGATCTGCTGGACGACCCGCGTATGCGCGAGCTCTATTTTGGCGGTCGTGCTGCCTGACAGGATTAATAAAAAGAACAGAAGGAATACACCATGCCGATTACCCCGGTTATCGATCACGCGGTGATTAATGTCGATGAAGAGCTGGATCAGGCGCAATCCCTGTTCCAGCGGATGGGATTTCAGCTCAGTACGCGGGGACACCATTCGATGGGTTCCAGCAACCATCTGGCCATATTTGCCGATAACTATCTGGAACTTTTAGGTTATGAGCCTGCCAGGCAGACAGACTCGCGCGGTTTATGGAACGTTGCTCCGGGCCTTGCCGGGCTGGTCTGGAAAACCGGCGATGCGCATGCGGTATGGCGGCACCTCCAGCAATGCCAACTTGATGGCGAACCGCCGACCCATTTCTCCCGCCCGGTGATACTGCCGGACGGCAGCCAGACTGAAGCCCGGTTCTGTATCTCGCGGATCCGCGACAGCGCCCTGGCATACGGCTTCAGTTTTTTCTGCGAACATCAGACGCCGCAAGCCGTCTGGCAGCCCGCCTGGCAAGTACATCCTAATGGCGTGCAGGCGCTGTCCGCGTTCGTTATTGCCTCGCCGCAGCCTGAACAGACGCTGGCGCTGTATCGCCAGTTATTCAGTACGGAGGCCCGCGCGGAGGACAACGGTGGCTATGTGCTTGATTCAGGAACCTGCCGCCTGCGTATTATCACGCATCAACAGGCAAGCCTGGAGTTCTCGCTGCCGCCTGTTGCTGCGCAGGCACCGGCGAAAATGGTGGCGCTCTGTTTTCAGGTGGCCTCACTGGAGCAGCTCAGGCGCAGCCTTAGCCAGGGCGATATTCAGTGGCGCGAGCAGGGCCACCAGGTGCTGGTAATGCAGCAGCAGGCACAATGGCTGGCGATGCGTTTTGCGGAAAAAGCATAGAGGGGAGTGCTGAAAACGAAGGCGGAGCAGGACGCGAAGTGAATACCCGCTGGCCGCTTCTTCTGGTGGACTTCAGGCATTACCGATTTCAGCCCGGCTGCACGTTCTGGCAGCCGGCAGATTTCGGCGCAAATTCAGAGAGCGTCACCCACGATGGCGCAGCCTTACTCCGCCACCAGCCACATATCCGCTTCTTCAAACATTTCCTCGAGCATCCGGTTCAGCTTTTCCCTGTCGTTTTTACTGGCATCGCTGTTCAGCCCGTTGGCCTGCATGGGTTTTACCCGGACATCGGCATCAGGAAACAGACGGTGAACGCGCCGGGTAAGTTCAGCAAGGATAATTTCCCTGGCGCCGGAAAGCCCTTCAACATTGCGTTTGTCATAGACCAGTTCAACGAACATTAACCATTCCTGTGTGTGAATTCATAGCGCAGTATTTATACTGTATAAAACACCAGTAATCAACAATGAAAGTGAAAGGGGAAGGGCAGAAGGTATTTTGTGGGGTAGCGATCGGTTATTCCGCGCTATTTCTGCGCGAAATGTATGAAAAACAGACGCAGCGTTTGCTGTGCGTATTACCGTGAGCCCTTTTCAGGACTCACGGTTTTATTGCCGATTCTGAGCGGGAATTTTGGGTGGCGATCAGGTGGGCTGTACGGCTTTTTTCTTTTTAAAGTTTTCGTCATTAATCACAAACTGGAATGCGTCGAGAATCAGCCCCGATATTCTGAGAATATCTTCGGGCCGGTCGAGATAAATTCGCATGCCATCGTGCTCAAGCCCCGCTCTGGAAACTTCATTAGCGGTAACAGGCGTTAGCTCAATGGGTAACTGGATCGAGGAGCGGTTTTTTTTATCATAGTAGCGAACCACCCAGCGGGTGGTTTTACCTTGATAGAGGATGCTGTAATACGATTCCGTATCCTTCGGTTGAAGATCTTTTTCTGCCCCCAGAATGGAGACGATCTTCTCAAATAAAGAACGTTCATTATGGGTTGTCACGATGTTGGGATTATCCGGGTCAATATGATCGGCCGTTTCATCGATTGATACGGCATCATCCACGCCCTGAGCCGCTAACTCTTCCCGAATGGGCTGGTGCGCTGACAAACCGGAAACAACCATTGCGCTTACGGAGCGCTGAACCGCTTCCCGGACCAGTGGCGTGATGGAATCGATAAATCGCTGATTAAGCTGGCGGCCTATATTGGCGCGGGAAGCGATGTATCTTACAAATTCCGAATCCACTTCTTTCAGGCTTGAACTGACGACTTTCGAGAATGAAGAGATATAGACGCTCTCTTCAGCCAGCGTGCGTAACGCTTCTGGCTTAAATTTATCGTGGCGAAATCTGAAAAGCTGTTCGGCATCAGAATCGGTTATGTCGTCCATCCTGATTCTCAGGAAGGGCGTCGGATCCATGATGTTTTTTTCTTGCAGGTCGGTAAAAAAGCGCCACTCCTGGCCATTGGTAATGGCCGAAATGGTGACTTCCGGCGTGCAATTAAAGTAACGGGAGAGCTGCGGGCAGTGATTATCAATTTTTTCTTTATAGGCTTTAGCTTCGATGAACATCACCGGTACGCCCTGACAAAATAGTGCGTAATCGACACGTTCCCCGGCTTTGACACCCGGAAAATCGGCACCGTACTCTGCCCGTACTTTTTGTGGATCATAAGCATTGAACCCCAAAATATCTAAAAAAGGCAGAATCAGCGCTTGCTTGGTTGTTTCCTCTGTCGTGCAATGAATGCCAACATTTTTGACATGTTCAATATGATTTTTAAGTCTTAGCTTGAAGTTTTCCATTTATCACCCGTAGCCTTAGAGTGTGTAGTCACTCAAATAGGATCAATGTTATCAGCCTGTTTATGACGATTTAATCGATGCAGTTTTTTCAGCCATACGAAATTATCTAATTACTTCAAATTATTACCATTTTCACAGTAATTTCATATCCGTCATTTCTTTCGAATTAAAAACGTTGAGATTAAGATTACTGTTGCGAAATAAGTATTCTCTCCAGGTACAGAACTACACCATGATCCAGATCATCATTCTCTGGATGAATGACATAGCTCATTTTCTGCTGCATTTCTTGCTTATGTGAAAGGGTTAAAAAGATAAAGCAATTTGTTCAATATCAGCGAACTGACAGTAAAAAGGAACGTGTGTGAAATATTCCTGGGCAGGTAATTACCCTCAATACAGAGGAAGAGAGGGCAACAATATAAAATTCGCCAGCTGATATTTTATATCTACGGTTGAAACAACCGATTTGAATGGAATAGTGTCATGGTCAATTCAGTCCCCACCGTTTTTAAGCTGCTGCGTTTAATGCTGGCGTCAAACCTATGAGCAAACCGTGGGGGGTGCCCATCTTTATTTGTCCAGGATAACCGGCATTTTTGGCGGATAAGGCCGCCGTGCAACATCCTTTCTCACCGATCGCGAAAGCGCAGCGTTTGCCAACCACATGATTAAAAAAAGAGAGTGCAATATCTGATTTTGCCCGTACCGGGCCACTATTGGCACGATCGAATGACATACACTGAACTGAGCAGTGAAAGCGAAGGCCCCTTTATGCTTGTTCACCAGGCAGGTTTACGCCAGTACCGTCTGGAAATATGTCGAAATAGCGTGGAAGCGCGGTAACCGTAGCGGGTTGATGATGCCGGTGCGTACATATCTCTCCTCATCGCAGGCGTAACGGTGTTGAACAGTGGGACGCAGCATGCTTAATCATTTGAAAAAACGAATGCACCAGTACACGAAACCGACAGCGCCGCCATCCCGGGGGGAAGATATTCTCTTTGCTGCGCTCGAGCAGAATATGATGGCTGCTGTGCTGATTGATGAGCAAGACAGGGTGATGTTTTACAATCGCGCGGCAGAAAAACTCTGGGGCTACAGCCGTGACGATGTGCTCGGACAAAGTGTCTCCGTTCTGATTCCGCATGACCTGAAGGCCGCGCATCCTGGCTTTATTCGCCATCATCGCGAGGGCGGAGATTCCCGCGTTGAGGGGATGAGCCGGGAATTGCAACTGGAACGAAAGGACGGCAAGAGGATCTGGACGCGCTTTTCTCTTTCCCGGGTCGTGAACGCAGGAAAAGTCTGTTACCTCGCGCTGGCGCGTGACGCCACTCTGGAGGTAGAACAGCGGGAACAGACGCGTCTGCTGCTGCTGGCTGTTGACCATATCAGCAAACCGGTGATCGTGCTGGATCCCGAACGGCGTATTGTTCAGACGAACCGGGCTTTTACGGAGGCGTTCGGCCTGAGCGTAAGCGAGGTGGCGGGGAAAAGCCTGGACAGCATACTCAACATTCCCGATGCTCCGCCGGATAACCGGCAGCGTCTGCAAAACCTGCTGCGCAAAAACGAGCGCGACCAGAATGAGTTTCAGGCGCTTGCCAGCACTGGCGAGAACGTCTGGTTCAACGCCACCCTCAGCCCGGTTCTTGCTAAAAATGGCCAGTTGCAGAATCTGGTGATGACCTTTTCTGACATCACTGAAGATCGCAAGATCCGTGAACTTGAACGGACTTTGCTTTCCGCAATGCGCAGCAACCTGCCGATCGGTGAAATGGGCGAAATCATCTGCCGTAATATTGTCGCCGTGCTGGGGCAGGCGCACGCTTCGCTGAAAATCCTGCAAAATAATGTTCCGCAACGCTGGGCGTCCAGCGCCGAAAAACTCGACAGCCCGGGAGTCATGTCGCGCGCCGTGACGATTCGCCGACGCGACGGCGTTGCCACAGGTATCCTGACGATCGACACCGTGGCAGGCAAGGAAAACCGGGCCTTTACCGAGCGTGTCGCCGATATCAGCCAGCACCTGGCCGCGCTGGTACTGGAGCAGGAAAACAGCCGCCAGCAGATTGAACATCTGATTAAGTTCGATCCGCTAACCGGGCTGCCTAACCGCAGCCACCTACAAGAGCATCTCGATCAACGGCTGGCGACAGCGGAGACGAAAGCGCCGGTGGTGTTGATGATGACGGTTGATCACTTCCAGGACGTGATTGATGCGCAGGGGTATGCCGCCGCTGAGCAGATCCTCTCCATCGTGGCTAACCGCCTGCACAATAGTCTCAACGCGGGCCAGTATCTGAGCAAATTAGAGGGGCAACAGTTTGTGCTGGTGGACAGTGAAAATGACGTCAGCAGCATGACACGGGTTGCAGAAGCGCTCGAAAACGCCGTCAGTGAACCCATTAACTTTAATAACACGACGTTTTCATTGACGCTGAGTATCGGCATCAGCCATGAAGCGGGTAAAGATCGCGACTGGCTGCTCTCCACGGCGCACAGCGCCATGGATCATATTAGCCGCAGCGGCGGTAACGGCTGGCAGTTCTTCAATCAGGAGCTTAATCGCGCGGCGACGGAGCGTCTGCTGTTGGGTGCGGCCCTGAAGCGCGCCGTTGCGGAAAATCGCCTGCGGCTGGTGTATCAGCCGCAGATCAATATCGCCACGGGTGAATTGTATGGTTTTGAAGCGCTGGCCAGATGGTGGGATCCTGAACACGGTGATGTACCGCCTACGCGGTTTATTCCGCTGGCGGAAGAGGTGGGGGAAATCGAGAATATCGGCGGCTGGGTGTTGCGCGAGGCGTGCCGCCAACTGGCGCAGTGGCGCAAAAACTGGCCGGATTTTCCTGCGCTTTCTGTTAATTTGTCGGCCATCCACTTTCACAATATCCAGCTTCCCGTGCAGGTACTGGAAGCCATCAACGAGTTTGCCATCCCCGGTGAAATGCTGACGCTGGAAATTACCGAAAGTATGGTCATGGCGCGGGATGATGAGCTATCAACGCGTTTTCAGGCGCTGCGCGATATGGGCATTGGCCTGTCGGTAGATGATTTCGGGACGGGGTTTTCCGGGCTTTCCCGGCTGGTCACGCTGCCGGTGACCGAAATTAAAATCGATAAAAGCTTTGTCGATGGTTGTCTGACGGATAACCGGAGCCGTTCGCTGCTGGAGGCGATAACCGGCATTGGGCAGAGTTTTGGCATGATGGTGGTGGCGGAGGGCGTCGAAACCCGTGAACAGTTACAGCTCCTGCGGCATATCGGGTGCCCGGTGGTCCAGGGCTACTATTTTTCCCGACCGATGCCTCCTGAAGAGGTTCCTGAGTGGTATTTAACGACCTTCCCCAGGCTTATCGCGCAAGAGGCGCAGCCCTGAAACGCCGCGAGCCTCTTTTTGCTGAAATAGCCGCAACGCTTTTGTTTCTGCTGCTCCCCTTGTAGCATATGTCGCGAATTTTATTGTGGTTGTAGCGTTAGCTCTAAGGAAGTGAGTGTGTTTGCGGAATTTGGCGTTATCAGTTACTGGACCTATTTTATCGGCGCAATTTTTATCATTCTGGTGCCCGGTCCGAACACCTTTTTTGTGCTGAAAACCAGTATCGCCGGGGGATTACGCAACGGGTATACCGCTGCGGCAGGCGTGTTTATTGGTGATGCTGTGCTGATGTTTCTCGCGTACGCCGGTGTCGCCACGCTGATTAAAACAACACCGGTATTGTTCAATATCGTGCGTTATCTCGGCGCGATTTACTTGCTCTGGCTTGGCGGGAAAATGCTCTACAGTACCTTTGTGCAGCGGACGCAGCCGCAAAGCGATGATGATGCGCATAAGGGCGACATTTTAAAACGCTCGCTGGTGTTGAGCCTGACCAACCCGAAAGCGATTCTGTTTTATGTTTCGTTCTTTGTGCAGTTTATTGATATCCATTATGCCCGGCCTGGGGTGTCTTTTTTTATTCTCGCCAGCACGCTGGAGATCATCAGCGTCTGCTATTTCAGCTTCCTGATCGTGACAGGTTCTTATGTGACGCAATGGGTGAAGACAAAAAAACGCTTAACCCGTCTGGGAAATTCGCTGATTGGTTTAATCTTTGTTGGCTTCGCCGCCCGTCTGGCAACGTTGCAATCCTGAAGAGATAAAAAGAAAAGCCACGCCAGCCGGCGTGGCTTTTTAGCGTTTATTCTGCCAGCACGGGCATTTTCGCCATCACAAACTCCAGCACTTTCTCACCATCCATTGACGCGAAAGGATAGCTTTCGATAATCGCGACAGGCGCATCACCCACGGCGGCCTTGATTTCGTCCAGTTTGTACTGGACGTGCGGCGCGACCAGAAAACAGTCAAAGGCGGGAGCGACGCTGGCAAAATTGTCCAGACCGATCGCACTAATCAGCATTGGATAGCCATGTTCGTTGGCTGCCTTTTGCATCCGTTTCGCCAGCGCGTTGGCGGTATTGCCGAAAAGACAACATATTAGTAACTTTTTCATGGTTTTGTCCTCCTGGGAGATATCCTTACACTATGCCCGCCAGTGGCGAGAAAATGAGCGCAATCTCCAGGTTTATTACGAAATATCGTTACTGGAACACCGAAATCGCTTCTGCTAAACGAATCGCCTGCTGATTCATGCGCCCGGAGGCTTCAGCGCCTTCCTGCACACGCTCGGCATTCTGGTGGGTGATCCTGTCGAGATCTTCCACGGCCACACTGACTTCGCCAAGCGCAGTCGCCTGTTCGGCAGTGGCGGCGCTGATTTGTGCAATCAGCGCGGTGACGTTCTGTACCTGGCTGACAATCTCTTTCATCGTCTTTCCTGCGTTATCGGCCAGCGCACTACCGGAATCGACGTGCGTCACACTGGTTTCGATCAACGCTTTGATTTCGCTGGCCGCGCTGGCGCTGCGGCTCGCCAGGCTTCTTACTTCGCCTGCCACCACTGCAAAACCTTTCCCTTGTTCCCCCGCGCGTGCTGCCTCTACTGCGGCGTTTAGTGCCAGAATATTGGTCTGAAAGGCGATACTGTCGATGATGCTGGTGATGCTGGCAATTTGCCGCGAGCTATCCGCAATCGCCGACATCATTTCGATCATCTGATTCATGACCTGCCCGCCTTGCTGCGCCGCGCTCTGCGTACCTTGTGAAAGGCTGGTAACTTCTGCCGCCGTCTCGCGGTTACTCCTTACCGTCGCCGTCATTTCGTTCATGGTGGCGGCCGTTTGCTGCACATTTGACGCTGCCTGTTCAGTCTGACGGCTTAAGGAGTCATTTCCTGCCCGCAGCGCATCTGACGCTTTCAGCACGGTCACAGCCTGGCCGCTGACGTCGTTAACCAGCCAGCGAAACATCAGACCAAGTTGGTTGATGGCGCGTAGCGTGACGCCCACTTCATCTACGCGATTGAGCTGCTCCACCTGATGTATTTCGCCGCTGGCAACCTGCAACGCCTGGCGCCGCAGATGTTCAATCGGGCGAACGATTTGCTGTTCAAGCCAGATATCAATTGCCAGCAGCAGTAGCGCCATAAAACCCGAGAAACTCGCCATTTGCCCCGGCGTCAGTGCATGCAGCCAGGCGGCAGCGAGGCTGAATAACAGCGCGATAATTAGCGCTGAGCGTAAGCGCCAGCGCAGGGGCAGGGTGACGAACAGCGAGCGCCACGCCATCAAACCGGTGCGAATGATCAACCCTTTATGAAAACGTCGGCCTTTGCTCTGGCCGCTGCGAAACTCACGGTACAGCGTTTCCGCCGCCGCGACTTCTTCCGCTGCGGGCCGTGTACGTACTGACATATAACCTTTGATTTTACCCTCACGCACCACCGGAATAGCGTTAGCGCGTACCCAATAGTGATCGCCATTGCGACGGCGGTTTTTTACCAGCGCCGTCCACGGCTCCCCCTGTTTCAGCGTGCCCCACATGTCCGCGAAAGCCTCTTTTGGCATATCGGGATGGCGAACCAGGTTATGCGGCTCGCCTTTTAGTTCCTCCAGCGAAAAACCACTGACCTGAATAAACGCGTCGTTAGCATAATTAATATGGCTTTGTGGATCGGTTGTTGACATCAACGTGGCATCATTATCAAAAACATATTCTTGCTGTGTGACGGGTTCATTGTTACGCATAGTGAGCCTTCTCAGGAAAAGGGATACGAGGCTGAAACATGTTACATTTCTTATATCTATTTACGGCATGGAGTGCTGTGTGCTTTATATTTTTCTGTTGCGTACGTACTGGCAAAATAGTGCATAAAATAATTTCATTTAAGCCATCATCTTTTTTTTCAGAGATGAAAGGAAATTTTACTTAAGGAGCAAAAAAGCGCGCAGCAGTAAGGTGAGTGTATATTTATATTCCAGCATAACCATACATAGTGTAGATGTTTTTATTATTGTTGAAGCTGCAGGGATAATGTTTTAGCTAAAACCATAAATACGTGAATAAGAGTTGTGGTCGGGATCATAAACCTGCTGCTACGGTGCGCCAAATACGCGCCAGATCGTTTCCTGGCGGGCTGGATTCAGCTACGCTGAAACTCTCTTACTGCGAAAGGATTGTTCTTATGAAAGGTACTGTCGTTCACCACGAACACCGCATTGGCTTTCTTGTGATTCGCGACGATAAAGGCGAGTTCGCCATCGCAGAGCTGCTGGGAAATTATGATGTTGAGATGGGAGATATCGTTTCTGGAAACCTGCACACCAACGGTAACGAGACGCTGTTTAACCAGACGCAGAATGAAGCGATGGAGGTTTCTGTGAAAGGCTATGGATTATCTGAACAGGATGCCATTAGCATGCTTCTGCGTACGCATTGAATTAATTTACTGTTTCTTATGCGATATATCTTAGTTCCGGCGAATTAATTGCAGAGAAAAAGAGTACCTGTTTTCATTTGCTGGTTGAAGCAGGGGAAGGGCAATAAAATGCGGCAGTTTCGACACCAAAACTGCCAGCGAATGTTTTTTTGAGATTGTTAAAGCGTATATCCGTCACGTGCGCACTTTATAACCTGTAACCCGATTGTGAGCCAGCGCAAATTTTTCTGTGGAAAGATTAATGAATTTGATGATTACCGGTGCTGCGCTTCGTTTGATAGCACATGCTGCTGCGGAATGTGACGCCGTAGCAGCCCTGATTCATTAAAGCATCTTATTGTTAGCCCGGAGTTTGAAGATTTGCACCATCGCCAGCAGGTTTTTCGCCTGCTGGTGCTTAATACAACAGGCCGGATAAATAACGTGCGCGTTATATACCGTACTGGTGGTGATTCTCGCCAGCGTTGATTTTCGCCAACAAACGAAAGGGTTTACTGTCAGCCAGCCAGTCCGGGATCTCGTCGGGCGACAGCGGGCGTGAAAAGAGATATCCCTGCGCGACATCGCAGCCATACTCTTCCAGCGTGCGTGCGGTTTCGAGATCCTCAATCCCCTCGGCCAGCACCACGTACTGCAACTCCTTGAGCATCATAATTACGTTACGGGCGATAATCCGGCTGCCGGTGTCGGTGGTCACCTGGCTGACCAGCGAGCGGTCGAGCTTGATAACGTCGATCGGAATACGGCGTAAGTAACTGATATTGCTGTAACCGGCGCCAAAGTCATCAAGCAGAATGGTAAAGCCCAATAGCTTAAGTCTGTCCAGCTCCGCCAGCGCCGGTTCGCTTTCCAGCACTTTTTCCGTCTCCAGACATTCGATACGCAGAGCGGAGGTATAAAGCCCGGCCGCGAGCACGTTGCGTTCCAGCTCGTCGGCAAAGCCCGGACGCGAGAAATCGCTCACCGTAACGTTGATCGACACCGGCAGCAAAATACCCTGCTGTTTCCAGCTTTTTAACTGTGCGATCACCGTCTTAATCACCCACTGCGTAAGGCTGCTCATCAGGGTGGTTTTTTCCGCCAGTTCCACAATGACGGCCGGAGAGATATTCCCCAGTTGTGGGTGTTTCCAGCGCAGTAGCGCTTCGACGCCTTCGGTTTTACCGGAGCGCAGCGAAATCTTCGGCTGATAGACCATATAGAGCTGATCCGCGGATTTGATGGCTTCACTGAGATCGTGCAGCAGCTTGAAGTCTTTATTGCGTTTGTGGTCGAGGGTCGGGTCGAACAGCAACGCCGGAATATCCTGGCGAATGGACTCATGCAGGGCGCTAATTGCCTGGCGCACCACTTCCTGCACATTGTCTTCCTGCGGGGAAAATTTAACGTAGCCCGTATGCAGCGTCAGGTTGATGTCGATATCGCCAGCCACTTTTGCCTGCGTACAGGGTAAACGTTCCGCCCGTTTTGCCAGCGTCAGCGCGTAATCGATATCCACCAGCACGGCATAACGTGCGGTGGTAAAGGCGTACAGCGTGACTTCTTCTTTCAGTTTCAGGCGCAAACGCAGCAGCGAACCGAAGCTGCGCAGCAGTTTCTCCAGCGCTTCCAGGCCGAGATAGCGAGAGAGTTCGTAAGCGCGCGGCATATCGATGCAATCAAAAATCACCAGCCCGTAAGAGGTGCTCACTTTTGCATGGGTTAGCCGTTCCATCTCTTTCATCAGAAACTGACGGTTAGGCAGGCCGGTCAGCGCATCCACCAACCCGACGGTATAGAAGGATTCAAGATACGCAGCGGCGAGGGCGGCAACGCGTAAAAAGCTGGCAACCTGGCTGGATGTGGGCACGTAGGTTTCCGGATGACTCGCACACAGCGTGCCCATGATCACGCCATCTTTATTTATCATTGGCGCTGAAGCATAAAAAATAATATCGCCGCTTTTTACCAGCGGCTGATGATTAAATCGACCATCAAGGCGGGTGTCTGAACTAATTACCGTTTGGCCGCTGTGCAAAGAATATTGGCACATGGTCTGTTCAATACGTATTTTTACGTGCTCAATCGGTATGTTTTTAACATATTTGATATATTGAAAAACATCATCGAATGTAGTGATAAAGCAGCCTTCAACGCCCATAACTTCGCACGCCAGAAGAGCAAACTCGGCCAGTGCTGCATCGCGGGAGTTATCCTCCTTGCTCAGCAGCTCCAGAGTGGCCAACCGTTTGCTTTCGCTTTTTTTCAGACCAGTGAACATAGCGAGCTCCTGCCCAAATAAATGAGACCGTAGAAATCTGTTCAGAGGACGCCATCATTCGTTTGGTTGAGTTCTGCCCTGAAATAGCAATGTGTCTGGAATTACCACCAGCCCAATTGCGTTCCGGCCACGACGACAATTGCCACAATCAGCATAATGATGGTTGTCTTTCTCACGAAAACTCCTTCACCGGCGATATTCGCCAGAAATGAATTGTATAAGAGATAGAAGAAAATCAGATTTTTCTCAAGCTATCCATGGGGTAAATAAGCTTAATCGAGACGGGTAAAGGGTTTTTTCTTTTTATTTTTTTCACCCGATACATTACCTCTCTCGCAAACGCGCGACATTACATCATGAAAGCAGAACATTTGATATATCGGGGGGCGGGAGCCACTAAAGCGGGCAGGGGAAAATAAAAAAAAGCCCCGTTGATGAAGCGGGGCAAAAACTCATTGATTACGGAATGATGTTCTCTTGGTCATGGGTGAGAACGAGACTCACTATAATGACCAAAAGTGCAGTAAGAATGGAGAAATCATGGAGATACCCCCGGCTTGAGGCTATGCTGAAGAACGATTTCGCCCGAACCTAAGGAAAAAAATCATGCGCTATGTTTTATGGGTTTTGCCGTTTTTAGTGACCGCTTGCTCCGCAACGAAACCCGATGCGCCGCTACCGCCGCAGATCGGTAAAGCCAATCCTGCGGCGATGTTCTGCCAGCAGAAGGGCGGGCAGCGGGTGCCGGTTCAGAGCCCGCAGGGTGTGCGCACCGAGTGCAAATTGCCGAACGGTGAGGTGATCGATGAATGGTCGCTGTGGCGTCGCGATCATCCGCAATCCGGATCGTGACAGCAGCGGGCAGCCCAGGGTAAACTTCGCTTTCAGATTAATCTCATTTTACTGTTGCGAGAGTACCAGAGAAGTATGTTTCAGCTACGAGCGGGCAGCCAGGCCTTAGTGATTGGCGCCCAGACCGCCAATGGTCGCTGCAATATTGGTAAAGCCGTTGAACTGTTCGGCCTGTGCCAGCCTGGAGAACGTTTTTTAAACCCCGTTAACGGTGTGATCACTGAGATGCCGCGCAACGTCGGCAGGGCGCTGTGGCTGGTCACCGGAAATGTCACCGCTTTCGATGGTCAGCAGGGCTTTGCTTTTATCCGGGCTGAGCATCTGATGCCGCTGCAACCCGATAGCGAACCGCAGGATCTGCGCGAGCGGGTAATCGACTAAGTCAACGAGCGCAGCCATTCAGCCAGCACGATGGCATGATTCTGCGCCTGGTTTTTCGCCGCGTATAACAGCGTAACGGTGCTCTTTTTACCCCGCGCCGCGAGCTGTTCGCCTGCCGTTTTTTGCCCATCCAACTCTTTGCGGTAGGCTTCGCTGAAGCTGGCGAAATCGAGCACCTCGCCGTGAAAGGCTTTGCGCAGCTCCGTTGATGGTGCCAGCGTTTTGTTCCATTCATCAAAACGCAGATCGGCTTTTTTTACGCCGCGCGGCCAGAGCCGGTCCACCAGCACCCGGTAACCATCGTCGTCGCTGGCGGCGTCATAAACACGTTTACATTGGATCATGGCTTCTCCCTCTCTTCAACCCAGGCAATCAGTGCCGGTCATTGTTGCGCGGGTGGCTCCTGATAATTTGTTCTTGCGCAACAGATTATTTCATTCTTTAACGGGATACATGATCTCAAATTTAAGGTGTTGTGATTCCAGTAAAAGACAGCTAGTGTGATGTTCCTTATGTTATTCGTTATTTGCCCCGGCATAAGGACACACTCATGCATCATATCCCTCCGAAAAAAACACTGCGTATCGCACTGGTCGGCGATTACAGCCATGACATTGTTGCTCATCAGGCGATTCCGCTGGCGATTGATGACGCCGCTGCCGTACTGGAAATTACCGCTGATTACGACTGGTTACCGACCAGCGAAATTAACAGCGCCGAAGATCTGGTCGGCTACGATGCCATCTGGGTGGTGCCGGGAAGCCCTTATAAAAATGCCCGTGGCGCGTTTATTGCCATTCAGTATGCGCGAGAAAATGCCGTGCCGTTCCTCGGTACCTGCGGCGGTTTCCAGCATGCGGTGATCGAATATGCCCGTAATGTACTGGGCTGGAGCGACGCTGCACATGCTGAAACGGAAAACGAAGGGCGCATGGTGATCTCTGCGCTGACCTGCGCGCTGGTGGATCAAACCGGTACCATCGAATTGCGGCCGAATACGCTGATTGCCCGCGCGTATGGCCGTGATGTGGTGGAAGAGGCGTACCGTTGCAGCTTTGGCGTTTCGGCAGAGTTTGCCCGCGAACTGGAGAACGGCGATCTGCGCGTGACCGGTTGGGATGAAGAGGGCGAAATCCGCGCGGTGGAACTGGTGACGCACCCGTTCTTTGTCGCCACGCTGTTCCAGCATGAACGTGCTGCGCTGGCAGGGCGACCTTCACCGCTGGTGCAGGCGATGCTGCGCGCCGCCTGCGAATAAGCCATGGACCTCTTACGCACCATCCGGTATCCGGCCGGATGGCGCGCTGTTTAGCGGGAAATAATTTCCCGATCGCGGCCTGCAAACGCGCCGCACACCGCCATTACCACTGCCAGCACGGTACATGCCAGTAACGGAAGGTGCCAGTCGCCGCTGGCGTCGTGAATTTTCCCCATTAACGGCGGGCCGCAGGCTGCCAGCAGGTAACCGACCGACTGCGCCATCCCGGAGAGGGCTGCCGCCTGATGTGCGGAACTGGCGCGCAGGCCGATAAAAGTAAGGCCGAGGATCATCGTCGCGCCGGAACCAAAACCAAAAATAATCGTCCACAGCACGGCATGTGCTGGCAGTAACCATAATCCCAGCGAACCCACCGCGCACAAAAGTGCCACCAGCGCCGCGATGCCGCGCTGATCTTTCAGCCGGTGCAGGAAAACCGGCACCAGTAAGCCCGGCGCGGCGGTCGCCAGTTGCAAAATACCGTGCAGGGAACCGGCCTGCGCTTCACTAAAACCCTGCGTCAGCAAAATCGACGGCAACCAGCCAATAATGATGTAATAAATCAGCGAGTTGATACCGAGGAACAGCGTGACCTGCCAGGCCAGCGCCGAGCGCCAGATCCCCCGGCTGTGCAGCGCACCGGAAGCGCTGATCTGCGCCGGTGCACCGCGACGCAGTTGAGGCAGCCACAGCAGCAGCGCGAGCAGCGGAAACACCATCAGCATCAGCAATGCGCCGTGCCAGCCCGCGCCGCTCTGCGCTAGCGGAACCACCAGTGCGGAGCCGAGCGCCGCAGACGCGCCCATCGTCAGGGAGTAGGCGCCGGTCAGTTTCGCCACATGCCCGGCAAAGTCACGCTTCAGCATACCCGGCAACAGCACGTTGCCGAGTGCGATACCACAACCAATCACCGCCGTGCCAACAAACAGTAGCGTGGAGGACGGCAGGGAACGGATGGCGATGCCAAGACAAATCAGCACCATAGCGGCAAACAGGCTGCGCTCCATGCCGAAACGGCGGGCGACACCGGCTGCCAGCGGAGAGATCAGCGCAAACGCCAGCAGCGGCAACGTGGTAAGCATGCCGGTTTGTGCGGTGCTTAAACCATATTCTGCACGGATGGCATCGAGCAACGGCGCCGCGCCGGTAAATGTGACGCGTAACGTGGTCGCAATCATCAGGATACCGGCAATCAGCAGCACCTCTTGTTGCCCACGGGAAGAAAAGCGAGTGGTCATTGTATTCTCTTGATAAACAACAGACCGCTACGATAGCGGTTTTTTCTTCGGTTTTAATCAAGCTAAAATGACAGTTTATCGCTAAATTCGGACAACTTAATGCACGGACTCGGACTGGGCGGCTACGATCCCGATAGCCAGCAGGAAGCAGCGGTGGCTTTTCGTATCACCGTTGCGGCAGAAGAGCAGCGCATTCCTGCACATTATCACCGCAAGGGACAACTGATTCTGGCGCTGAAAGGCGCTGTCACCTGCGAAGTTGAACATGCCCGCTGGATGGTGCCGCCGCACCATGCCATGTGGCTGCCCGGTGGGGTGTCGCACAGTAATCACGCGACTCCCAACGCGCAGCTCTGCTTTTTATTTATCGAACCCTGGTCAGTGGTGATGCCGGAGCATTGCTGTACGTTGAAAATCTCACCGCTGGTGCGCGAGTTGATCATGGTGCTTGCCGCACGAACGCCAACGCAGCGACGCCAGCCTGCTACGCAGCGGCTGGTGCAAGTGCTGTTTGATGAATTGCCGGATCAACCGCAGATGCAGTTGCAGCTTCCTGTTTCCGCACACCCGAAGATCCGCCAGATGGTCGATCATATGGAGGAAAGCCCGGCTGAGCGACAAACGCTGGCGCAGTGGGCGCAGGTGTTCGCCATGAGCGAGCGTAACCTGGCGCGGCTGGTGGTTCGCGAGACAGGCTTAAGTTTTCGCCGCTGGCGACATCAGATGCAGTTGATCCTCGCCCTGCAACGGCTGATTAGCGGCCAGTCCGTACAGCAAGCCGCTCAGACGCTGGGGTACGACTCAACCACGGCATTTATTACCATGTTCAAAAAGGGGCTGGGTCAGACGCCGGGGCGTTATCTGGCCGCACTCGGCGCAGAGTAATATTTTCTGCTCTCTATTCCCTTGCGTTTATAAGGTCTTAGTGGGTTTGTTCTGTGGAGTGATGACGGATAAGAGATTTATATGGCGCATCTGTTTTTAATAATATTTTCAGATAATCAATGCACTTTTTGATATTTGTCTGATGAATGGGGTTATGTGACTTTAGCGCTGAAATCACCACAATAACAGGGCATAAGGATAAGCATGGCAACCTCATTACACACAAAAATCACCGCGCTTAGCGCGCTGGCACTCCTTTCCGCACTCTCATTTTCTGCGCATGCCGACAAACTGGCGGATATCAAAGCCGCTGGTGTCGTCAAAGTGGCGACCTTCGATGCCAACCCGCCGTTTGGCGCGATTGACCCGAAATCGCACGATATTGTCGGTTATGACGTCGATTTTGCTAAAGCGCTGGCGAAAAGCCTCGGAGTAAAACTGGAGCTGGTCGCGACCAATCCGGCGAACCGCATTCCGCTGTTGCAATCCGGCAAGGTGGATCTGATTGTTGCGGATATCACCATCACCCCGGAACGTGCGCAGGTGATTGACTTCTCCACGCCGTACTTTGTTACCGGCCAGCAGTTCCTCGTACCGGCAACGGCTGCCGATAAACTGGAGGCCTACAGCAAAGCACGCATCGGCGCAGTGAAAGGCACCACCGGCGAACAGACGCTGCACCAGCGCTTCCCGCAATCCCGCGTGCTGGCCTATGACGATATCCCACTGGCGCTGACCGCGCTGCGTAATGGCAACGTACAGGCGATTACGCAGGACAGCACCATTCTGGCCGGGTTACTGGCGGAAGCGCCGGACAAAGCCAAATTCAAAATCCTGCCGGATCTGCTGTCGAAAGAGGAGATTGGCGTCGGGGTGGGTAAAGGTGAAACCGCGCTGCTGAAAGCGGTGAATGATGAACTGGTGAACCTTGAGAAGCGCGGCGACGCGGCAAAAATCTACGATACCTGGTTCGGCCCGCAAACCAAAACTCCGGCTCCACGCAGCTTTAAAATAGAAGCGAAGTAATATGCTGTCAGGTCTGTTTTCCGCCTCTGTGGCTTCTGCCACGGGGGCGTTTCCCGTGCAAAAAGGAACGGTGACATTTCGCGGCGTCACAAAACGCTATGGCGATAATGTGGTGCTGAATGGCATTGATTTACAGGTCGCCGCTGGCGAAGTGCTGGCGGTGTGCGGTCCCTCTGGCTCCGGCAAATCCACCCTGATCCGCCTGATCAACCAGCTTGAAACCCTGAGCAGCGGCGAGATTGAGGTTGATGGTCAACCGACCAGCACACTCTCCGGGCGCGCGCTGCGTGAACTGCGTCGCCATGTCGGTTTCGTCTTTCAGCAATTCAACCTCTATGCGCACCTCAACGCGCTGGACAATATCACGCTGGCGCTGCGGCACATTCACGGTAAAAGTGCCGGCGACGCGCAGGCTATCGCGCTGGCGTTACTGGCGCGAGTGGGGTTGCAGGATAAAGCGCATCACTTTCCCTCACAGCTTTCTGGCGGCCAGCAGCAGCGGGTGGCGATTGCCCGCACGCTGGCGGCTGATCCGCATATCATTCTGTTTGATGAGCCTACCTCGGCGCTGGATCCGGAGATGATTGGCGAAGTGTTGCAGGTGATGAAATCGCTGGCGCACAGCGGCATCACGCTGATTGTCGTCACCCACGAGATGCAGTTTGCCCGTGAAATCGCCGATCGGGTGATCTTTATCGACGGCGGCGAGATCCTGGAACAGGCGGCACCGGCGCAGTTCTTCTCCGCGCCGCAACACCCGCGCGCGCAGCGTTTCCTGCAAAAAGTGCTCAACCCACTGCACGCAGACAACAAGGAGCTGTGATGGCGCTGCATCTCGACTGGGCGGGCGTGCTGACCGGGCAGCCCGCGCAATGGATCGTCTCCGGTTTTCTCACCACCATTTGGGTCACCCTCGCCGGTATGCTGCTGGCGACGGCGCTGACGGTGCTGCTGCTGGCGCTGCGGTTGACCGGCGGCAAAGTGGGGCGCGGAGCGGTGGCGGTATGGGTTTCACTGTTTCGCAACACGCCTTTGCTGGTGCAGTTGCTGTTCTGGTATTTCGCCGCCTGGAACCTGCTGCCGCTGAGTTTTCGCCAGTACGTTAATGACGATCATGCATTCAGCATTCTGCCGGGCAATGTCTGGTGGTTTACCCCGGAATTTCTCTCCTCCGCCTGGGCGTTAGGGCTGTTTACCGCCGCATTTCTGGTGGAAGAGATTCAGGCAGGGCTGCATGCAGTACCGCGCGGGCAAATTGAAGCGGCTGAGTCGCAGGGGTTCAGCCCGCTGGCGCTGTTTCGCTGGGTACTGTTGCCGCAGGGCTTGCGCAATGCCTGGCAACCGGTGGTGGGGCAATATCTCAACCTGATGAAACTCTCCTCGCTGGCCACCGGGATTGGCCTTGGCGAGCTGACCTACCAGACGCGGCAGATCGAAAGTTACAACGCACATGCGCTGGAAGCGTTTGCCATTGGCAGCGTGCTCTATCTGCTGTTGGGGCTGGCGATGAGCGTGCTGTTCAATGTGTCGCAAAGCTGGCGGATTTTACGCCGCGCGGCGGGAGGTCAGCATGATCGCTAACATTACTGTTATCACCGATAACCTCGATTATCTGTTGTGGGGACGAGCGGCCCAGGGCGAACCGGGCGGGGTATTGCTCTCGCTGCTGATGACTTTTGGCGCGGCGGCGCTGGCCTTTCCCGGCGGCGTGCTGCTGGCCTGTTGCGCCTGGCGCTTTCGCGGCTGGCCGCGCAGGGTGCTGTTTTTGTGGGCGGAGATTATTCGCGGCATTCCGCTGATCTTCGTGATTTTCTGGCTGTGGTTTTTACTGCCGTGGCTGACGGGAACCGATCTGCCCGGCGCGGTGACCGTGACGCTGGCGCTGGCGTGGTTTACCTCGGCATCGGTAATGTACTCGACGTTGGCGGCGCTGGGCGCGTTGCCGGACGGCCAGTACGAAGCGGCGCTGAGCAGCGGTTTTAGCAGCGTGCAAACCCTGCGGCTGGTGCTGCTGCCACAGGCGTTACGCAACGCGCTGCCCTCATTCGTGGGGCTGCTGGTCGCGCTGCTGAAGGACACCTCGCTGGCATTTATCGTCAACGTGCCGGAGCTGACCACCGTGGCCGGGCAGGTGAATAACCGCGTGCAGGTCTACCCTGCGGCGCTGTTTATCTTTACCGGTCTGGTCTACTACCTGCTGTGCAGCGCGCTGGAGTTTGCCGTCAAACGCCACCAGCGTCGTTATTCACTGCCGGCCAATTAGCAGCGACACCAGCCCGGCAGCAATCAGTGGCCCGACCGGAACGCCCCGGAACAGGGCCACGCCCAGCACGGTGCCGACCAGCAGGCCTGCCACCAGCGATGGCTGCGTACTCATTAATGTCACGCCGCGCCCGCCGAGCCACGAGACGAAGATACCCACCGCAATGGCAACCAGCGACTTCCAGTTGACGAAGGAGTGCAGCAGGGTGGACGGCGGCAGCGAGCCGCTGGCAATCGGCGCCATCACGCCAATCGTCAGAATAATAATCCCTACCGTCAGTCCCTGCTTTTCTATCCACGGGAAGAAGGTGTTCAGCGGCGTAATGCGGACAATAATCAGCACCAGAATGGAGACGGCGACGGTGGTGTTGTGGCTGACAAATCCCAGCGCGGCGAGCGCGAGCAAAATAAACAGCGTGCTATCAAACATGCAGAGGTTCCTTGCCAAAAAAAGAAGCCTGTTCACTCTACGCATAAACGGATGATGAGGCAGGCTTTTTTCTTTCGCACGGCTAATTTCGGGCAGTTGCCAGAGTTTGTCGCGATTTTTTTACGCAAATTCCGTCAATCTGTCATGAATCAGTCATGTTCGGCGCTTATGAATAGCACATCGCCTGGTGAAATTTCAGGCAATTGCGAGCCGCCATCATGCCATCAGATATCTATGTTCTCACCGCACTGTTTACGACGCTGGCCGTTGGGCTGGTGATTTGCGTGTTAATACTGGAACGCTCGGAGTGGTAACCGGCTTATTACGCGGACAGACGGCGGAAATCGACAATTTCCGGCTGCGCAATGCGCAGATAATCCTGGGTATCCATAATCACTGATTTTTCCAGCAGACCGGCGTTGAAGGCGATATCGTCAAAGCGCTGAAACAGCACCGGGTCGGCCACCAGGTGCAGATCCGGATGAAAGCTAAACGGCGGAATCGCGCCGAAGACGCAGGCGGTGAGTTCCTCCACTTCCAGCGGACTGGCCAGCGAGGCTTTCAGCCCACCAAAATGCTGCGCCAGGCGGCTGAGATCGGCTTGCAGGTCGGCGGCAAGGATCGCCAGCACATGCTTTTTCACACCGTTCCCTTTAATTTTGCACACCAGCGCTTTGGCGCCCTGGCCCAGGGCGGTGCCACGAATTTCACTGACCGCTTCGCATTTGCCGACGGCGTCGTGCTCGACAACCTGAAAACGGGCTTGTTGCTGTGCAAGCAAGTTCAACAGATGCTGGTAGACGTCGCGGCTGGCAATTTCAGACATGATCTCTCCCAAGAACAAACAGTAAGAGTGAAAGCATAATCCACCCGCCGGGCGATGAGAATAAAAAAGCCGCCCCGAAGGGCGGCGAAAAAATACAAGCACTACAAACAACGCTTTGTGTGTACTGTTTATTTTTTTTGCAAAAGGTAGCTGTTTTCAAAGCCCGGAACGCTACCAATAACGTCGAATCCGTTAAAGAAGCCGCCTGCGCGCAGCAGGTCAACTGCGGGTCCGACTTCCGGAGAGTAAATGAAGTCGCGATAATCATCGAACACAATAAATCCACCGCTGACCACGGTTGGCGCATACAGCAGGAAATCGGTAAGAACATGCTCTTTCAGGTGGCCGCCGTCAATATGCAACAGAATGGTTTTCGGCTCCAGCGCCATTACCCGTTCAATACTGTGCTGTGAATAACCGCGTATCAGCGTCACTTCGGGGAAAATATGCTCGTGGTAGAAACCCAGCTCCAGAGGCTGGTTCGTCAATTCCATCGGGTCGATACTGATAATGCGGCGATTACCCTGACAGAGGGCATTCATAAAGGCGCTGGATTTGCCCTTCCAGACGCCGATTTCAATAATGTCGCCAGCGGCGTTCGCATTATTCACTAACCAGCAAAGATAACCGAGCAGCTTAACGTGATCGTGAAAAGAGAGTTCCCGGCGCGGCATCGCTTTTTCAGCGGGCAGGATGGCCTGCGCTTGCACGAAGGCTTCTCCCAGATCGTCCCAGACGGTATCAATAATCCCTTTTATCTCAGGGTTCTGTACAAATACTTTTAAGTCCTCAAGGTCAATCATGCGCACCGTTCCTGTCAATTTGTCTTTCGCGACGAAAGAGAACGCCACGATTTGTCGTGCGTAAAATGTGCCACATTTCTTTGCTTACAAGGGGGGAAATAGCCGCGCTTTTGTAGGGCAATTCGTGGATTAGCCCGGAGCGAGCGGAATAGATGGGATTGCGGGAAAGGAGCGCCTGAAGAAAATCAGCCAGCCGGGCGGCCCTGACTGGCTGATGTTGTAAGCACACCGGTTTTAGTTCCACGCACTTTTTGAGGTTTCCGTTTTTATTAAGCCTTTTACAAAACCATCAAAATCATAACTTCTCATGATCAAGAGCATAAAAAGTAATTATAGTGATATGAGTCACTCTCCCCTGCAATATAGTTACTATGGTTATAGTCACTTGGGTTTCTCCTTAAAGGAGGAGTGATCATGAATAATATAGAAGGTTTGATGAAAGAGCTAAGTTCAAAAAGAATTGATTTTGCAGCATCTACTTATGCTTTTTTAGAACGTTTTGATAAAGATGTATCATCTATAAACATAGAAGATATTGTTCCAAATGACGAATTAACCTTTTTTAACGAGAGATTACAGCACTACAGAGAGATCTATAAAAAAATAGAGAGACACAAAAATACAGCACCATGTAGAGAACGTGGCATTACGGCAGACCTCCGGCAACGGACGTCCCCAGTTCGGCCTGCTTCAGGGCAAAAACAATCTGCTCTTCGGTGAATCGTGATTGTTTCATCGGCACCACCTTCCTTCAGGGAGTGTAGATCATGCCGGAATTCTGTTTCTGAATGGTGCATGATTTTGGGGCAGGGTCAGCGGGTAAGATCAGAGATTGATGACAGCCCGGTGATGTAAAACGACAGGGGTTTTGCCTTCGTCAGCCATATAAATCCCTTGTTTTTATCAGAAAAGCATTCCCCAAAACCAGGCATAAGCTTCTGATCTTATTTGACATTTTTTAACGCTAAAAATGAAGAAAATCAGCCAGAAAAGTAAGCTTAACTGGCTGATTTATATTGATTAATTACCTGATGCTGCCGTTTGCTTGTGAAACAGTTCGCGGAAGACCGGGTAGATATCTTCCTGATCGCGGATATGCTGGATGGCGAAGTTATCGAACATCGTTTGCAGATGTTCATACTCGCGCCACAGCGTCTGGTGCGCCCGGCGGGTGATCTCAATGTAGCTGTAGTAACGCACCACTGGCAGGATTTTCTTCGCCAGGATTTCGTGACACAGCGGAGAGTCGTCCGCCCAGTTATCGCCGTCCGACGCCTGCGCGGCATAAATATTCCACTGCGCCGGGTCGTAACGCTCTTTGACCACTTCATCCATCAGTTTCAGGGCGCTGGAAACGATAGTGCCGCCCGTTTCCTGCGAGTAGAAGAACTCATGCTCATCCACTTCTTTTGCCTGCGTATGATGGCGGATATAGACCACTTCCACGTTTTTATAGGTCCGGCTCAGGAACAGATAGAGCAGGATGTAAAAACGTTTGGCCATATCTTTGGTGGCCTGATCCATTGAACCGGAGACGTCCATCAGGCAAAACATCACCGCCTGACTGGAAGGTTCCGGGCGTTTTTCGTAGTTTTTGTAGCGTAAATCAAAGGTGTCGATAAACGGCACACGCTCGATTTTTGCGCGCAGTTCCGCAATCTCTTTACGTAAACGCTCCTCTTCAAGTAACTGTGCCGGTTCGCTGTTCTCCACCGTTTCGAGACTATTTTCCAGTTCGCGCAATTCACGGCGTTTACCGGCCGTCATCGCCGTTCGACGGGCGAGCGAATTTTGCAGCGATCGCACGACGCTGATGTTCGCCGGTACACCGTTGGAGGTGTAGCCAGCGCGGTGCGTTTTAAATTCATTAAGCTGCCGTTGCTGGTTTTGTTTCAGGTTCGGCAGCGCCAGATCCTCAAACAGCAGATCGAGGTACTCATCTTTGGAAATCTGGAAGACGAATTCATCCTGGCCTTCGCCGTCAGGGCTGGCTTCACCCTGGCCGCTACCGGAACCGCCACCGCCGCCTTGCGGGCGTTCGATACGGTCGTTCTGCACAAAATGATCGTTTCCCGGATGCACGCGATGACGTAAGCCGCCGCGCCCCTGATGAAACATCGGTTCGCTGATATCTTCCGTTGGGATGGAGACAGACTCGCCGTTCTCCACGTCGGTCACCGAGCGTTTGTTAATGGCTTCGGAAATCGACTGTTTTATTTGTGCTTTATAACGGCGTAAAAATCGCTGGCGGTTAACCGTGCTTTTGTTTTTGCCGTTCAGACGTCGGTCAATGAACCAGGTCATTAGTGCCTCCCGCTGCGTATGCCAACTTTGCAACAGGCCGCGCGCAGGGCACGGCCTGTTTGTCGTTATGATGATTTACGAACACGCAGATACCATTCGCAGAGCAGGCGAACCTGTTTGCGGGTGTAGCCTTTTTCCATCATACGGTCGACAAAGTCGTCATGCTTTTTCTGCTCGTCGGTTGAGGTTTTGGCATTAAACGAAATGACCGGCAAAAGCTCTTCGGTATTCGAGAACATTTTCTTCTCGATGACCGTGCGCAGTTTTTCGTAACTGGTCCAGTTCGGGTTGCGGCCGTTGTTGTTGGCGCGGGCGCGCAGCACAAAATTGACGATTTCGTTACGGAAGTCTTTCGGGTTGCTGATCCCGGCCGGTTTCTCGATTTTTTCCAGTTCCGCGTTCAGGGATTCACGGTCAAACAGCTGGCCGGTATCCGGGTCGCGATACTCCTGATCCTGGATCCAGAAATCCGCATAGGTGACATAACGGTCGAAAATGTTCTGCCCATATTCGGAGTAGGATTCCAGGTACGCGGTCTGGATCTCTTTGCCAATAAACTCGGCGTATTTCGGGATCAGATAGCCTTTCAGGAACTCCAGGTAACGCTCTGCCAGCTCTTGCGGGAACTGCTCGCGCTCAATTTGCTGCTCCAGTACGTAGAACAGATGCACCGGGTTGGCCGCCACTTCCACATGATCAAAGTTAAACACGCGGGAGAGGATCTTAAAGGCGAAACGCGTCGACAGGCCGTTCATCCCTTCATCGACACCGGCGTAATCGCGGTACTCCTGGTATGATTTGGCTTTCGGATCGGTGTCTTTCAGGCTTTCACCGTCGTAGACCCGCATTTTCGAGTAGATGCTCGAGTTTTCCGGCTCTTTCAGACGCGACAGGATCGAGAAACGCGCCAGTGTTTCCAGCGTGCCCGGCGCGCATGGCGCATGGGACAGCTCACTGTGATTGAGCAGTTTTTCGTAAATTTTCATCTCTTCCGAGATGCGCAGGCAATAAGGCACCTTGACGATGTAGACACGGTCAAGGAACGCTTCATTGTTTTTGTTGTTACGGAACTGCACCCATTCCGATTCGTTCGAGTGGGCGAGAATAATGCCGTTAAATGGCAGGGCGGAGATACCTTCCGTACCGTTATAGTTCCCCTCCTGCGTGGCGGTCAGCAGTGGGTGCAGCACCTTGATCGGCGCTTTGAACATTTCGACGAATTCCATGACCCCCTGGTTTGCCCGGCACAGCGCGCCGGAATAACCGTAAGCATCCGGATCGTTTTGCGCGTGGTTTTCCAGCTTGCGGATGTCCACTTTACCCACCAGCGCGGAGATGTCCTGGTTGTTTTCATCACCCGGTTCGGTTTTGGCGATGGCGATCTGTTCCAGAATCGACGGCCACACTTTGACCACGCGGAATTTGCTGATGTCGCCGCCGAATTCGTGCAGACGTTTGGCTGCCCACGGCGACATAATGGTGCCGAGATAGCGACGCGGAACGCTGTACTCTTTCTCGAGGATCTGCGCATCTTCCTGCGGGTTAAACAGGCACAGAGGATGGTCGTTTACCGGGCTGCGTTCGCCATTGGCGCTCAGCACGTAAATCGGCACCCGCTGCATTAAGGATTTCAGCCGTTCAGCCAGCGACGATTTCCCGCCGCCTACCGGACCGAGTAAATAGAGAATCTGTTTCTTCTCTTCCAGACCCTGAGCGGCATGTTTGAGGTACGAGACAATCTGTTCGATTGCCTCTTCCATGCCATAAAATTCTTCAAATGCCGGGTAGCGTCCAATGACCCGGTTAGAAAAGAGACGGGAAAGCCGTGGCTCCTGGGCGGTGTCTACCATCACAGGTTCACCTATGGCCATCAGCAGCCTTTCAGCGGCGTTAGCATAGGCGCTACGATCTTGCTTACAGATAGCAAGAAACTCCTGCAGAGTGAACTCTTCGTCCTTGGCAGCTTCATAACGCTGGCGATAGTGATCGAATATATTCATGGCATGCCGTCCTTTCGTAATCTGTGGGAACATTACAGCTATCAGTTTTTCCACTTTTAGCGTCGCAAACCAACGGGATAAAAAATCTGCTCCGTCCTATCTGTTATGAGCGTGTATCCGTCTTTGATCAAGTTATCGCTGGCGAAGATTCTGATGGCTGAAGGGCGTTTTTTACCCATCATTTAGATTAAATATCTGTTTAATTTAATTTATACAGATTTTTTATGATTTATTGCGGGTTTTTGCGTTGGAAAATGCCAACATTTCGCATCGGGGGAATGTTGGTAAATTTTTACAGGATGTGCGGAATCGCAAGTAAAGAAAAAGTGACGCCGTCATGGTCACTTCGTCGCAGTGCAAAGACAAGCGACAATATTAACTACGTGAACTGTGTTAAAGGGTGATGACAGAGGGCGGTTCTTTCGTTGTGAAGACGAAAAAAAAGCTCCGGGCGATAACGCCAGGAGCCTTTGAATGCCATAACGCCCGCGTGATTAGCCGCGGTGCTCTTCAATGTAACGCGCTAAATCGGCGGGCGTTTTCAGCACGCTGGCGACTTCCGTCGGCGGGATCATGCAGCCGTAAACGTCCTGCACTTCCAGAACCATATCTACCGCGAGAATGGAGTCGAGAATATCGGACTCGATCAGCTCATCATGAAAGCCCACTTTGCGGGACAGAATCTTTTCAAACAGCGCGAGAATTTCTTGTTCCATTGTCTTTTCCTGTGTAATCAGTGGCTGCGGGCGTGGCTGTCCAGCAGTTTACGGTCGATTTTACCGTTAGGGTTCAACGGCAAAGCGTCCTGGATAATGATTTGCGACGGCACCATGTACGAGGGCACCACCTGTGAAAGCGAATGTTTGATGGCGTCAGGCGCCAGTTTCGTTACGCAGAACGCCGCGATACGCAGCACGCCGCCGCCCGTTTTCATCAACGGCAATACGACCGCCTCGCGAATGCCGGACATGGCCAGCAGGCGGTTTTCAATCTCGTTGATTTCAATACGGTAGCCGTTGAGTTTGATCTGACTGTCATTGCGTCCCTGGCAGTAAAGAAGCCCGTCTTCATAACCGAGATCGCCCGTTTTATAGCCGCGCCAGGCTTCGCCTTCCCGGCGCAGCAATTTTTCTGCGTTCTCCTGCGGCAGGCCGAGATAGCCGCGCATCACGTTTTTGCCCCAGATTATCAGCTCACCCTCGGCAGTAATCTCCATTCTGGACTCCGGCATCATGGTGCCGATTGGCAGCATGTCGTTCTCGCTATTTACCATTTCATCGGTGATTTCAACCACGGTGGTGGCGATAGTCGCTTCGGTCGGGCCATAGGAGTTGAGGATTTTGGCGTGCGGAAAACGGCGGCGCAGCTGTTTAACCAGCGCTTTGTTGAGCACCTCGCCGATAAATATAAACACGCCAAGCGTAGGTAAAAAGTCGCTATTGAACTGCGGCGAGAGCAATTTCTGGTAGGCGAAAGAGGGGGTGGAAACCCAGACCGAGACAGCATTGTTTTTCAGCCGGGTGAGCCAGTCTTCTGCCGCGATATCCTCTTTGGCATTCAGCACAATGTGGCCGCCTGTTGCCAGATTCGCCAGCAGTGGGATCAACGAGAGATCGAAACTGAACAGGGCGTGGTTCATCAACACCGGCACTTGCGGCAGCGCGAAATCCTGGCTTACCCACTGCATAAAATGCCACACGCTTTCGCGCCCGATCTGCACGCCCTTCGGTTTGCCGGTGCTACCCGAAGTAAACATGATATAGGCGAGATCCGGCTCCGCCAGCGGCTGGCCGGTTTCACCGGTTGGCACAAACTGACGGGTCGCTACGTCGTAGTAGTACGGCGCGCTGGCGAGGTGGCAAATCTCCTTCAACCTTTCCTGAGGGTAGATGCAGTCCACCGGAATATAGGGAATGTTGTGGAGCAGGCAGCTATAGATTGCCACCGCGAATTCTGCCTGCTGGTGGCCATATAACACCACCGGCGTTCCTGCCGGGGGCTGACAATGCTGATAGCGCTGTAACCACTCTGTTACCGCCACAGAGAGTTGCTGCCAGGTTAATGTTTCATCGCTGCCGCTGACCGCTAACTGATGCGGGCGGGCGGGATCGAGTAATGCTGCACGCAGGAAATCCTGGAGCGCCTGGAGATCAGAGTGAAGATTCATAGGGGAGACATTCCGCTAAAAATGTAAAGGGATACCGCAGCGCTTGCGAGCGTTAACAGGCGTCCCAAAAAGAGCATCACGGGGTATTGCAACCAACGGTTCAGTGTTGGACTGCGCTTCGCTGACCATTGCAACATGTTGTGTGCAACTGAAATGGTGCCAAACAGCGCGCCGCTAATGACATAGTGCCGTTCGAGCCCGTTCCATGCCCCCATACAAAACAGCGTGCAGAAAATACCGATATTCTGTGCCAGCGTTTTGTTCTGACGGAAAAAGTCGAGCTTCATTAAATTCATATAAATCGGCATAAAGACCACATCGCGCAACCATTCAGACAGGCTGATATGGAAACGGCGCCAGAAATCCTGTGGATTTTTCGCCAGAATGGGCATGTTGAAATTCGCCGGAATATTAAGACCAAACAAGCGTCCGGCGCCGATCGCCATATTGCTGTAACCGGCAAAATCAAAATAGAGATAGGCGCTATAGGCCAGCGACATAACAATGCCAACACTTAAGGTAAACGGACGATGGCTCCACGACTGAATGACCAGGTTATCGATCAGCATGGCAAATAAGAATTTCTGGATAATGCCGGTAAAAATGCCTTCTGCGGCAATGAGAAATTGCTCACGTGTCAACGTAAATACGGGTTTATTAATATCTGTGATCCATGTCCGCCAGCGGTACATCGGGCCGGCCAGAATAATAAACGGCATAAACAGGTAACAAAAGTAATGCAAAATATTATTGCCATCTTTTTTGTTGCGGTAGAGTAGAACATCAATGGCGCGGAAGGTCATAAAAGATAAGCCAATCATTCCCCAGTGATTATTTAAATGTAATTTCACCGCGAACAACGGCAGCAGGGTTAAACTTACCGCTTGCCAGGTTTTTAACCAGCCTTTCTCTTTTAAAGTCACGAGAATGTAGAAGCTGAGAAATACTGCAATGGGCACAATGTAATCGCCCTGAAATATATATCCCCAGCCGAATGCCGCCAGCACGGAAAAAGCGGATAAATACGTTAACCGGTAACGCAATACACGGTTAACCAGCGCAAACAGCAACGCCGAAGAAAAGAGAAAGAAAAAAAAGGTTCCGGAGCTGTACATCATTCATTCCTCAGAACTTTTGATATTCAAAGTGCACTTTTAAATTCATGCTTTCATCAACAGAGGACCACGCGATAATGGTGACCGCCAGTAAGAGGTAAAGGAAAAACAGGCGAATAGCGTATTTCATCATTTAAAACTCTCAACAATAAAGCGGTCCATCGGGACCCATGCGAGGTCGGTAGGATGCAGACGATCCCAGTTCCAGCCGTCCTGATAGGGCATGGAATACATATCAAGATACGGGATCTGATTTTCTTTCAGGATGGCCGTCGTCTGTGTTACCGCAGGCTGCACCAGTTCAGGGTTTTGTACCGCGCGCCGGTTAATCGCATCGATAATGACCACCACCTGGACGTGACGCTCTTTCAGCAACTGGATCATGGCGCGAAATGCTTTCATTTGTTCGGCTTCAACCGGTGAGTCGTCCCACACTTCCGGTTTTTCGCCCGGTTCATAGACAGTTTTATCCATCCATAAGGTGTCGGCGCTTTCCTGACGCGCCTCGTTCAGTTTGCGGGCATGAGCCAGTTCGCGATCCCAGTCCGGCGTGATAGCAACGGCAGGTTGTACCGGCCAGGGCCGCGCAGGTGAAGGGACAATGTGCAGCATCGCCAGCCAGTCGTTTTTTATCAGTGTGCAGAAGTTTGCAAACTCGTAACTGACTTCTTGCCA
Source organism: Kosakonia sacchari (assembly GCA_900109485.1). GTDB lineage: Bacteria > Pseudomonadota > Gammaproteobacteria > Enterobacterales > Enterobacteriaceae > Kosakonia > Kosakonia sacchari_B. The sequence continues at coordinate 189,296 of FOAY01000010.1, forward strand.
GATATTGTCCAGATCCCAGCCAGAGATTTTCATTTGTTCAAACGTTAAATGGCTGGTTTCCTTTTTATCTATTTTACGTAAGTAGTTGACCAAAAATGGGCGTGTCTGTTCATCCTGCATTAATGGATTAAATACGGGGGCCGGGAAATTATTCGCGAAAATAGTGGGAGGCACACCAGTAGAATAAAAGCTGTCGGGAGCCAGCAGTAAAACCACTTTGCTGTTTGCGTTAAGGGAATCTTTAAAGCGTGACAGCAAAAGAAAATGGGTGATGCTGTCATCAAAACTGTCGCCAAATGCAACTACATTGCGATGTAAATCATTATTCAGGTAATTATATACAGCGTAAGGTTCATCTTCAGAAGTGGCTACCTCCGATGCGCCAATGAAAAAAATCGCATTGCCCTGTAAGGCATGCGAAATAGTCGCTATTTTTTCCGCCTGTTCTTTTGTCGTTCCGTCCATCGATTCAATCAACGGCTGGAATTTAAGCGGCGGGGTATAGCTGTTCATCAGCGGATGAATACAAAGGAACAGGACGGCAAGAAGTGCCATCAGGAAATGTAGGCAAAAAGTATTTTTGATTTTCATTATAAACGTGAAGTTGCTTGATGTTCTTATGTTTAAAAATTGTTGTTTTTTAACGTCACAGACAAAGGAAACTTTGTTTCCGCGACACTATATACCAGCCACAGGGGAATGATGAGTATTGCCGTGTAACAGTATGTACAGTGCGTCATTTATCACCAGCCATTTCAGAAACAGCACAGCGCAGTTTTGCTGAGCAGGGCGCGCCAGCTTTTTGCCGCACCAAATACGCGAGGTGAGGCGCTATGAACAATTAGCGTCTTTTTTGTAATGCTCAGGTAAAAAAATTTGGGTAGGATGTCGTGGGCGGTTAAACTTCTTGCGCCAATTATTTGACTACAGGAAAGAAAAGACTGTGACCAAACTAAAACTCCTGGCACTGGGTGTGCTGACTGCAGGTTCCGCTTTTGCGGCGAATGCAGAAAATACCTTTTCCCTGGGCGCTGGTGTCGGCGTCGTGGAAACGCCGTACAAACAGTATGACAGGGATGTACTGCCGATTCCGGTGATCACCTATGAAGGCGATGATTTCTGGTTTCGTGGTATCGGTGGCGGCTACTATCTGTGGAATGATGATGCGGATAAGCTGTCGATTACGGCCTACTACTCACCGTGGCAGTTTAAACCAAAAGACAGTGATAACAATCAGTTACGCCAGTTAGATCGCCGTAAGGCGACCATGATGGCGGGGCTGTCGTATATTCACAACACGCCGTATGGTTTCCTGCGCACCACGCTTGCTGGCGATGTGCTGGATAACAGCAACGGTATCACCTGGGATGCCGCGTGGTTGTACGCGTACCACAACGGCGGTCTGACGGTGACGCCGGGGATTGGCGTTGAGTGGAGTAGCGACAACCAGAACGAGTACTATTATGGCGTCTCGTCTTCTGAAGCGCGTCGCAGCGGTTTAAACAGCTACGACCCAGGCAGCAGCTGGAACCCGTATCTTGAGCTGAGCGTCAGCTACCGCCTGACCGATAGCTGGAGCATCTACGGCACCGGCCGCTATACCCATCTGTCGGATGAAATTAAAGACAGTCCGATGGTGGATAAATCCTGGGCTGGCTTGTTATCTACAGGTGTGACCTACCGCTTCTGATTGTGCATTTGAATAGCGTAATCTGTGCATTAAAACAGGGCCTTTGGCCCTGTTTTGTTTTACGGTGGTGCATTTATCGCAGGGGGAGAAGATGGCAGAGAAAAACATCGTTTTTACCGGTAATGCAACGCTGCCCGCGATCGGCCAGGGCACCTGGTATATGGGTGAAAATTCACGCGCGCGGCCAAAAGAAGTGGCTGCGCTACGTGCGGGCATCGATCTGGGGCTGACGCTGATTGATACCGCAGAAATGTACGCGGAAGGTGGCGCGGAAGAGGTGGTCGGCGAAGCATTACAGGGCGGTTTGCGCGATAAGGTGTTTCTGGTCTCTAAAGTCTATCCGTGGAATGCGGCGGGTAAAAAAGCGATCGCCGCCTGTGAAGCGAGCTTACGTCGCCTGAAAACCGATGCACTCGATCTCTATCTGCTGCACTGGCGCGGCAACTATTCTCTTGCTGAAACGGTCGAGGTGATGGAAACGCTGATGCAGCAGGGCAAAATCCGCCGCTGGGGCGTCTCTAACCTCGATTACAGCGACATGCAGGAACTTTCGCGCGTCAGCGGCGGTAAGGCCTGCGCTACCGATCAGGTGCTGTACCACCTCGGCTCCCGCGGGATTGAATTCGATTTACTGCCCTGGTGCCAGCAGCAGGCGATGCCTGTCATGGCGTATTGCCCGTTGGCACAGGCCGGGCGTCTGCGGGATGGTTTACTGGAAAGCCGTGTAGTGCAGGATATCGCCCATGCGCACCGCGCCAGCGCGGCGCAAATTCTGCTGGCGTGGGTCATCAGCCATCAGGGGGTGATGGCCATTCCTAAAGCGGCGAGTGTGGCGCACGTCGAGGAAAATGCGGCAGCGTTGAAAATCGTGCTCAGTGCGGATGATTTGGCGCGACTCAATAACGCGTTTCCGGCACCCAACCGTAAAACGCCGCTCGATGTGGTGTAAGGACGTGCTTTAACCCTCTCCCGGCGGGAGAGGGTAGGCAGCGGATCAGCGTTTAACCACGCGGATGCTTTGTGCCAGGCGGGACGGTTTTTCGGCGGTTGCTTTTTGCGCGACGGTCGCATTGACCGATTCCACGCAGACAAAGGTTTTATAACCATCGTCCGGCATGTCGGCCATGCTGACGGAGAGCGCCGGACCCGGGTTCCAGGCCACCACGTTGGCGTTATGGCTGTGGGTCACTTCAATCGTGCGATTCAGCGCGGCATCATGAATCAGGCTGCAACCTTCAGCGTTCAGATAGACGCGATCGGTACGATCCGGGAAGGTCTGTACGCCATTGGCCAGCACATCTTCTTTTGCGTCATTCACTTTATCGATAAAGCGATCGCCCAGGCCGCTCACTTTCACCGCGGCGATATCGCCAACGTTGAAGTAGGTGTGCAGGGCAGAGGTGGTTTCAAACTCACCGTGGGCTTCCAGTTCAATTTCGCAGGTTGCGCCCAGTTTATAACGTGCATACAGAGTAAAGTCGTGCGGCCAGAATTTGCGCGAGGCATCGCTGCTTTGCAGTTCAAAAGTCAGCACCACGCCGTTTGCATCTTCGTTATGCGCTTTCAGCGTCCACGGCAGATTGCGCGCAAAACCGTGCGCAGGCAGCCCTTGCTGTTTTGCCGGGCCAAACCACGGCCAGCACACCGGAATCCCGCCACGGATTGCGACGCCATCTTTAAACGGGGTGTTGCCGCTCAGCCACAGGACTTCCTGTTCGCTTTGCGGTTTCCAGGAGAGCAGATGCGCGCCCTGTAAGGTAAAAGCAGCTTTAACCTGCGGATGTTCAACGACTAACACATCCAGTTCGTCCATTTTACGGCGGGTAAGCGTTGGGGTAATTTGTTCGAGTACCGGAAGGGCAAAAATTTTTGTAATCATTAACGCAGTCCTCTGTCTTGAAAACAAAAAAAAGAGCGACCGAAGTCGCTCTTTCAGATCATGTTCTCATCTCAACTTATTTGGAGATGTGAGCGATCAGGTCCAGAACTTTGTTGGAGTAGCCGGTTTCGTTGTCGTACCAGGAAACCAGTTTCACGAAGTTGTCGTTCAGTGCGATACCTGCTTTAGCATCGAACACGGAAGTGCAAACTTCACCGTTGAAATCGGTAGATACAACGTCGTCTTCGGTGTAACCCAGAACGCCTTTCATCGGGCCTTCAGAAGCGGCTTTGATGGCTTTCTTGATTTCTTCGTAAGACGCTGCTTTTTCCAGACGAACGGTCAGGTCAACAACAGATACGTTCGGGGTAGGAACGCGGAACGCCATACCAGTCAGTTTGCCGTTCAGTTCCGGCAGTACTTTACCTACAGCTTTAGCAGCACCGGTAGAGGACGGGATGATGTTCTGGGATGCGCCGCGGCCGCCGCGCCAGTCTTTGTGAGACGGGCCGTCAACGGTTTTCTGAGTTGCGGTGGTTGCGTGAACAGTGGTCATCAGACCTTCGATGATGCCGAAGTTGTCGTTGATAACTTTAGCCAGCGGAGCCAGGCAGTTGGTGGTGCAGGATGCGTTAGAAACGATGTCCTGGCCAGCATATTTGTCGAAGTTCGCGCCACGAACAAACATCGGAGTGTTGTCTTTGGACGGACCAGTCAGAACCACTTTTTTCGCGCCAGCAGTGATGTGCTTACGAGCAGTTTCGTCGGTCAGGAAGATACCGGTAGCTTCAGCAACAACGTCAACGCCGATTTCGTTCCATTTCAGGTTAGCCGGATCTTTCTCAGCAGTAACACGGATGGTTTTACCGTTAACAACCAGGTTGCCGTCTTTCACTTCTACGGTACCGTTGAAACGGCCGTGAGTGGAGTCATATTTCAGCATGTACGCCATGTATTCAGCGTCCAACAGATCGTTGATACCAACGATTTCGATGTCAGAACGTTCCTGAGCAGCACGGAAAACAATGCGACCGATGCGGCCAAAACCGTTGATACCTACTTTGATAGTCATATATTCCACCAGCTATTTGTTAGTGAATAAAAGGTTGGCTGTAAAATTACAAAAACCGTACGCAGCGTCAAGCGGAATCGTGTCAATCATTGCGACAAATCAATCCTCCGCATAACCTTTGTTCGACTGACTCGCCTCACTCTTCCTTTGAGCATCCTCCCCATGTGGAGGCGCCGCGTGGGATTTTAAAGGCCAGACAGGATAAAAATGTGAAACGTATCACAATTACCTGGCTGCTTTACCGCAACTGCTAAGTTTAGAACAAAAGTTAGCACCCTAGTGTTAATGTTTTGTTAGAATCGTTGGAAAAAATGGTCTTACTTTTACCGCGAGATGTGAGCATATGGCGAATAATTCCTCCGAAGACGACCTGAAAAAAGAACTGACTGAAATGCAGTTTTATGTAACGCAAAATCACGGCACAGAACCCCCTTTCACGGGCCATCTGCTGCATAACAAGCGCGATGGCGTTTACCACTGCCTGGTGTGCGATGCTGCGCTGTTCAACTCCCAAACCAAGTACGATTCCGGCTGCGGCTGGCCGAGTTTTTTCGAACCGGTAAGTGAAGACGCGATCCGCTACATCAATGACTATTCCCACGGTATGCAGCGCATAGAAATCCGCTGCGGGAAATGTGATGCGCATCTGGGCCATGTCTTCCCGGACGGCCCGCAGCCGACGGGGGAGCGTTATTGCGTAAACTCCGCTTCGCTGAGTTTCACGGATGATGAAGACGGTGCCCGGACTCGTGGTTGAAAAATCGATTCAGCTATTATTCCACGGAGATGAGTAATATGGATCTTGAACAAATTGTTAACAGTATGACGCCGGAGATCTACCAGAGACTGGCGACGGCCGTTGAATTAGGAAAATGGCCAGACGGCGTGGCGCTGACGCCGGAGCAAAAAGAGAACAGCCTGCAACTAGTGATGTTATGGCAGGCGCGCAACAACACGCAGGCGCAGCATATGACGATCGACACCAACGGGCAGATGGTGATGAAAAGTAAGCAGCAGTTGAAAGAGGATTTCGGCATTGCGCCGAAGCCGATAGCGACATTTAAGTCATAAGCGTTGCGCAATGCCGGAGGGCGGCCTTGCCTTTTCTGGCCTGAAAAACCGTAAGCCGGACAGGCAACAGCCGCCATCCGGCTATGCCCTCAGGCGTGTGTTTCCTGCCAGTCCGCCAGCGTATAGAGCGTGGCGCCTTCTGACGCCATCTCCATAAATGCCTGCGTGCTGTCCTGCGGCTGAATATTGACGCCGCGGCAGCCGTCGGTGATGACGCTGACCTCGTAACCCAGCTTCAGCGCATCCAGCACGCTGAATTTGACGCAGTAATCGGTGGCCAGCCCCAGCACGATTAACTCGCGAATCCCGTGCTGTTGCAGCCAGCCGTGCAGCGCCGTGGCTTTGCGGTGATCGTTATCGAAAAACGCGCTGTAACTGTCGATGTTCGGATCTTCACCTTTGCGGAACACCTCATCAATGGCCTGCTGATTCAGCAGCGGGTGCAGCGCCGCGCCGTCACTGTTTTGCACACAGTGATCCGGCCAGAACGTCTGCGCTAAGCCGTCCAGCTCGCCGGTGCTGAACGGCGCAACACCGTGCTGGCTGGCAAAGCTGCCGTGATTGGCGGGGTGCCAGTCCTGGCTTGCCAGTACCGCATCACCGCGTGATTTGCACCCGTCGATCAGGGTATTGGCGATATCCACGGTGCTGTCACCTTCGGCCACGGCCAGCGCGCCACCGGCGCAAAAATCATTCTGGATATCGACCAACAGCAGAGCACGTTGCGTCATACAAGCCTCCTCATTCATCCGGCGTCAGTTCACCGCGCAGATTTTGCATCATGGCGGTACGGATCGCGTCCGCATCAAGCTGCTGGCTCAGCAGGTAGTGCAGTTTGGTCAGCGTGGCTTCGACGGTCATATCCGCACCGCCAATCACCCCGGCGTGGGCGAGGGCGTTGCCGGTGGCGTAGCCGCCCATATTCACCTTGCCGGACATACATTGCGTCAGGTTAACCACCACGATGCCGCGCGCGCTGGCATCCTGCAAGGCTTTCAGGAACTCGCGGTTTTGCGGCGCATTTCCCACGCCATAGGAGCGCAGAATCAATGCTTTTACCGGCTGAAGCAGGAAGTTACGCACCACATCGGCGGAGATCCCTGGATAAATCGTCACCACGCCAATCGGCTGCGGGGTGATAGGATGCACGATCAATTCTCCCGTCGTGTGCGGTGCAGGTGGCGTATTGAGGCGGCGAATGTGAATACCGGCTTCCAGCAGCGGCGGCAGGTTCGGCGAAGCGAAAGCATCAAAACCGTCCGCATGCGCTTTGGTGGTGCGGTTGCCGCGATAGAGGCGATTGTTGAAGAACAGCGTCACTTCGTTAATCGGGAAATTTGCCGCCACATACAGCGCGTTCAGCAGATTAATTTGCCCGTCGGAGCGAAGCTCGGCGAGTGGGATTTGTGACCCTGTCACAATGACCGGCTTGCCAAGATTTTCCAGCATAAACGACAGGGCTGACGCGGTGTACGCCATGGTGTCGGTGCCGTGCAGAATGACAAAACCGTCGTACTCGTCGTAGTGCGCTTTCACATCATCAGCAATATGCTGCCAGTCTTCCGGCGTCATATCGGAAGAGTCCATCAGCGGGGCATATTCGTGAATGGTGAAATCCGGCATCTCCGGGCGATGGAACTCCGGCATCAGCGCCAGTTGACGTTGCAGGTGGCCGGAAACCGGCACATAACCGTGTTCTGAGCGTTGCATACCGATGGTACCGCCGGTGTAGGCAACGTAAATCGATTTCTTTTGCATGGTTTCGTTCTTGCCGCATCTAAAAAAATCCCCTCCGGTGGAGGGGACGTGTGAGGTGAGTTTAGCGGATATTGGCGCAGTTCAGACAGAGGGCGTAGCGATTTTGTGGATCGTTAAAGACCGCCAGCTTGTCCGTTTCGGCTTTGACTTCCTGCGCAGCGCTGGCCAGCGGCGCAGGCAGGTAAGCCTGCAACGCCTGCGGCAGCATCGCGCGCACGGAGCCAGTCATGCTGTCCATTACCCGATCAAAGAAGCTCGGTTCTTCTTCGTAGTAATCCACATGCCACTGCTTGAGTTTCGCCAGTTCCGCGGCTTTCGCCAGCGCATCGTCGAAATCGCCCAGCGCATCAACCAGACCGTTGTTTTTCGCATCCTGGCCCGTCCAGACATGGCCCTGGGCAATCTTATCGACCTGCTCAGGCGTGCTGTTGCGTGATTGGGCGACCAGCGTAATAAAACGTTTGTAGCCGTTATCGATGCTCAGTTGCATCATTTGCTGAACTTCGTCAGGCAGCGCTTTGGTCATGCTGACATCCGCCAGCGGCGACGTGGCGACGCCATCGGTGTGCACGCCAATGGTATCGAGGCTGTTTTCCAGCGTATTGATCACGCCAAAAATACCAATCGAGCCGGTCAGGGTGCTGGCATTGGCGATGATGTAATTCGCCGGGGTCGAGATCCAGTAGCCGCCGGATGCCGCCATGCCGCCCATCGACACCACCACCGGTTTACCGGCCGCTTTTGCCGCCGCCAGTTCAGAGCGGATGATTTCGGAGGCGCTGACGCTGCCGCCAGGGCTGTTCACCCGCAGGACGATCGCCTTCACTTTTGGATCAAGACGCGCGTCGCGGATCTGTGCGGCCGTGGTATCGCCACCGACATTCCCCGGCGTTTCTTCGCCATCCATGATCGCCCCGTTAGCGAAGATCACGGCAACGGTGCCGCCGACATCGCTCGGTTTCTTCGTCTGATAGTCATACATGCTGACGGCGCGGAAGTCTTTATCTTCGCTGCTCCAGCCAAACTGTTTGACCATCGCTTTTTCAGCGTCGGCAGCGGAACCCAGCTCATCCACCAGCTTGTTGTCGAGTGCGTATTTTGCCGTGTCGCCATCGGCCTTGCGCAGGCCGTCCAGCATCGCCTGTGCGCCAGGGAAGACCTGTTGCGCCGTGATCTGGCGGTTTGCAGCAACGGTATTAAGGTAGTTTTGCCACAGCTCGTTGATCCAGCGGCTGTCCGCTTCGCGCGCGGCAGGCGACATATCGTCACGAATAAATGGTTCAACGGCAGATTTATAGGTGCCAACGCGGAACACGTGCGTGGTGACTTTCAGCTTATCCAGCAGCGTTTTGTAGTAGAGGCCGTTGGTGGCGAAACCGTGCAGATCCACCACGCCCTGCGGCGACAGCCAGATCTTATTGGCGAAGCTGGCAAGGTAATACTGGCCCTGGCTGTAGTTATCACCGATGGCGTAAACCGGTTTACCGCTGTCGCGGAACGCGCGCAGCGCTTTACCGATGTACTGCATTGAGGGTTGATCGGCACCGGCGAAGTTTTTCAGATCCATCACAATACCGGTGATATTGCGATCGTTCTGCGCCTGACGAATGGTCTCAACGATATCAAACAGCGAATTCTCCTGCAGGCGATCGGAACTGGCGCCAAAGAGCTGGCGGCCCAGTGCGCCAAGACGTCCGCTGGTTGAAGTTTTATCGACCACTACGCCAGTGATATCCAGCAGTAATGCGCCGCGATTGCTGTGCTCGGTTTTGCTGTCGCTTACCTGCATCCAGATCCCGACGCCCACCAGCACCAGCAGGATAAAGAACAAATTCAACACCAGATTGCGGATAAAGTTCAGCAATCGCCAGCTCCATCGAAAAAAAGCGGCAATAAAACGCCAAAGTGTTCGCATGTATTCTCCCTGGTTTGTTTAGGCCGCCGCTGCCCGGGCGGCGAAGTGTGGTTATCCTAATTATCCCGCCGCCTCTTGTCAGCAGGAATCGCCTGCGGCGCTGTAACAAATTCTACGTCCGTGTTAATTTTAAGAATAAATTTCAATACAGGAGTTTAACTAATGGATGCACTTGAACTGCTCGTCAACCGTCGTAGCGCGTCACGCCTTGCGGAACCGGCACCAGCAGGTGAACAACTGGATAACATTCTGCGTGCCGGTATGCGCGCACCCGATCACGGTACGCTGCAACCGTGGCACTTTTTCGTTATCGACGGCGAAGGGCGCGAACGCCTGGGTCAAGTGCTGGAGCAGGGCGCAATTGCGGCGGGCCAGGATGAGAAGGGCATTGAGAAAGCGCGCACTTCGCCGCTGCGCGCGCCGTTGATTATTACCGTGGTCGCCAAATGTGAAGTGGATCATAAAGTGCCACAGTGGGAACAGCTACTTTCTGCCGGTTGTGCCGTGATGGCGATGCAGATGGCGGCGCTGGCGCAGGGGTTCAATGGTATCTGGCGTACCGGCCCGCTGACCGATAGCCCGCAGGTGCGCGAGGCATTTGCCTGCCGCGAGCAGGACAAAATCGTCGGCTTCCTGTATCTCGGCACGCCACAACTGAAAGCCTCCACCACCGTTACGGTTCCTGACATCGCTCCGTTCGTCACGCGTTTTTAATCACCGCATCTATTTTCACCGGCCAGATAAAGCGAAAGCGCCACCCGGCAACTAGCCTCGTGACGCTTGAAAGGCCGGATGGCGCTAACGCCTGGCCGGCCTGCGTTATGGATTCGCTACTTATTCTTCGCGGCAAACTCCGCTTTGGCTTTCTGCAATTGCTGCTGGAATGCCGGGCTGGTGTGCAGCGTGGCAACAACGGCAGAACCGACGATCCGCGCGGCATCAACATCACTCTGCCAGTGGTAGCCGCAGATCACCCGGCTTTGGCCCAGATCGTAGCCGCGTTTGAGGAGCTGATCCTGACGCTGCGGGTTAATTTCTGCGAGCACCAGCGCCGTTGCCCAGCCAATTGAGGTGTGTCCGGAAGGATAGGAGCCGTTTTTCGACAGTTCATTCTGCTCTTTGGTATTGCAGGTCGGCACACCATAGAAGGCAAACGGGCGGATGCGCATGTACTTCTGTTTAGCACCGCGTGTCGCCAGATCGCCCGCATCCTCAATCATATTGGTCAGCAGCTTATGCAACTGCGGGGAATCTTTTTCGGTAATCGGTGAACCGAATGCCGTTGAGAAGGCATTGGCGACGCCGCCGCTGCTCAGATTGGCGTCTTCCGCAGCCTGTTTGCCACGCTCAGTGTTACGCAGCAGGCGGCCTTGTTCATACATTGCCTGATCGTTGAGAAACGCAATGCTGCCCACTTCCGGTGGGGGCGGCAGCAGCGCCAGGCTGTCAATCGCCTGCGCATTTTTCAGGTAGTAAAGGTCTGGTTTGGTGGTGGCATCGTTGCCCGCAGGGACAAGCGCAAAGGTATTAACAGAGAACAAACTGGCAATGCAGAGGGTAACTAAACGTCTTTTCATTAGTGATTCCTTTAATTATCAATGACATCCTCAGGTGAAAAGATAAGTAATATTTCTGTCATATAACAGTAATAAATAAACTCACAGTTTAAAAAATTGCTCTGCATCGCAAAATGGCCGATGTATTGAGTTCAGTGATGTTATGTGGCGACATACTCAGCAGCGAAATGCAGTTATTCGTTCGCTTAATGAGCAACAGCGCGTGAATTGAGACACGCAGACTTACCACCATGCCGTTTGGGCGCTACCATAGCGGGATTGCAATGACAGGAGATGTCCATGAGCGAGCAAACCATTCGTTTAACGCAATACAGCCACGGAGCCGGTTGCGGTTGTAAAATTTCCCCCAAAGTGCTGGATACCATTCTGCACAGCGAGCAGGCGAAGTTCCTCGACCCGAATCTGCTGGTCGGTAATGAAACGCGCGACGATGCCGCGGTTTACGATCTCGGTAACGGCACTTGCATTATCAGTACCACCGATTTTTTCATGCCTATCGTCGATAACCCGTTCGATTTTGGCCGCATTGCGGCAACCAACGCCATCAGCGATGTCTTCGCGATGGGGGGAAAACCGATCATGGCGATTGCCATCCTCGGCTGGCCACTCGATAAACTGCCGCCGGAAATTGCCCGTGCAGTGATCGACGGCGGGCGTTTTGCCTGCCAGCAGGCGGGTATTGCGCTGGCGGGCGGTCACTCTATCGATGCGCCGGAGCCGATTTTCGGTCTCGCCGTTACCGGCGTAGTGCCGACAGAGCGCGTGAAGAAAAACAGCACCGCGCAGGCGGGCTGCAAACTGTTCCTCACCAAACCGCTGGGCATTGGCGTACTCACCACCGCTGAGAAAAAATCCCTGCTTAAGCCGGAGCATGTCGGCCTGGCAACGGAAGTGATGTGCCGGATGAATAGTGCTGGCGCGGCCTTTGCGAATATCGACGGGGTGAAAGCGATGACCGACGTCACTGGCTTTGGCCTGCTCGGCCATCTGAGCGAGATGTGCCAGGGCGCAGGCGTGCAGGCGCAGGTGAATTATCAGGCCGTGCCGAAACTGCCGGGCGTCGAAGAGTATATTGCCAACGGCGCCGTGCCGGGCGGCACGCAGCGCAACTTCGCCAGCTATGGTCATCTGATGGGTGAAATGCCTGCGCCCGTGCGCGATCTGCTGTGCGATCCGCAAACCTCCGGCGGCCTGCTGCTGGCGGTGTCGCCGGAAGCGGAAAACGACGTGAAAGCCACGGCGGCAGAGTATGGCATTGAACTGAGCGCCATTGGCGAGCTGGTCAGCGCTCGCGGCGGTCGTCCGATGATTGAGATCCGTTAATTCATGCGGTTATTTATTGCCGAAAAGCCCAGTCTGGCCCGCGCCATTGCCGATGTGTTACCCAAACCGCATCGCAAAGGCGACGGCTATATTGAGTGCGGTAATGGCCAGGTGGTGACATGGTGTATCGGTCACCTGCTGGAGCAGGCGCAGCCGGATGCCTACGACAGCCGCTACGCCCGCTGGAATCTGGCGGATTTGCCGATTGTGCCGGAAAAATGGCAGTTGCAACCGCGCCCGTCGGTGCTGAAACAGATCAATGTCATTAAACGCCTGCTGGCGGATGCCGAGCAGGTGGTACACGCCGGTGACCCGGATCGCGAAGGGCAGTTGCTGGTGGACGAGGTGATCGACTACCTGCAACTGGCGCCGGAAAAGCGCCAGCAGGTGCAACGCTGCCTGATTAACGATCTCAACCCGCAGGCGGTGGAGCGCGCGCTCGAACGCCTGCGCGCCAACAGCGAGTTTATTCCGCTGTGCGTTTCCGCGCTGGCTCGCGCCCGCGCCGACTGGCTGTACGGCATCAACATGACCCGCGCTTATACGCTGTTGGGGCGCAACGCCGGTTATCAGGGCGTGCTCTCGGTCGGCCGCGTACAGACGCCGGTGCTCGGGCTGGTGGTGCGCCGCGACGAAGAGATCGAAAACTTCGTGGCGAAAGATTTCTTTGAGGTGAAAGCGCATATCGTCACGCCTGCCGGGGAGCGCTTTACCGCGCTGTGGCAGCCGAGCGATGCCTGCGAGCCGTATCAGGATGAGGAAGGGCGGCTGCTGCATCGTCCGCTGGCGGAACATGTGGTCAGCCGCATTACCGGCCAGCCGGCGCTGGTTACGGCGTATAACGATAAGCGCGAATCTGAACTGGCGCCGCTGCCGTTTTCGCTGTCGGCGTTGCAGATTGAAGCGGCGAAACGCTACGGCCTCAGCGCGCAAAACGTGCTGGATATCTGCCAGAAGCTGTACGAAACCCACAAGCTGATTACTTATCCGCGTTCGGATTGCCGTTATCTGCCGGAAGAGCACTTTGCCGGGCGCCATGCGGTGATGAACGCGATTGGCGCGCATGCGCCGGATTTGCTGCCGCAGCCGGTGGTCAACCCGGATACGCGCAACCGCTGCTGGGACGACAAAAAGGTCGATGCGCACCACGCCATTATTCCGACCGCGCGGGCGTCGAAAGTGAACCTCAGCGATAACGAAGCCAACGTTTATAACCTGATTGCCCGCCAGTATCTGATGCAGTTCTGCCCGGATGCGGTGTTCCGCAAATGCCAGATCGATCTGGATATCGCCAACGGCAAGTTTATCGCCAAAGCGCGTTTCCTGGCGGAAGCGGGCTGGCGAACGCTGTTGGGTTCGAAAGAGCGCGACGAGGAGAACGATGGCACGCCGCTGCCGGTGGTGGCGAAAGGCGACGAGCTGCTGTGCGAGAAGGGCGAAGTGGTAGCCCGTCAGACGCAGCCGCCGCGCCACTTTACCGACGCCACACTGTTGTCGGCGATGACCGGTATCGCCCGCTTTGTGCAGGATAAAGAGCTGAAAAAGATCCTGCGCGCCACCGACGGGCTGGGGACGGAAGCAACACGCGCCGGGATTATCGAACTGCTGTTTAAACGCAGTTTTCTGGTTAAAAAAGGGCGCTACATTCACTCCACCGAACCGGGGCGGGCGCTGATCCATTCATTGCCGGAAATGGCGGCCAGACCGGATATGACGGCGCACTGGGAGTCGGTGCTGACGCAAATCAGCGAAAAAGAGTGTCGCTATCAGGACTTCATGCAGCCGTTGGTCAGTACGCTGCATGAACTGATCCACCAGGCGCGTAATACGCCGGTGCGTCAGTTCCGTGGCCTGGTTACGCCGGGCGGTGAGAAGAAAAAAACGTTTGCTAAAGGACGGAATAAAAAACGCCCGCCATCAGCAGAGGCGGGCGGTGACGCAGTCGTTTCATAGGCCTGATAAGCGAAGCGCCATCAGGCATTGCCGGACAGCGGCATAAATGCCTTATCCGGCCTGGGAGGTTAAATCACACCCTGTGCCAGCATCGCGTCGGCGACTTTCACAAAACCGGCGATGTTGGCGCCGCGCACATAGTGCGTCTGTTTACCTTCACCGCCGTATTCGACGCAGGCCTGATGAATATCCAGCATGATGTGGTGCAGACGGGCATCCACTTTTTCCGCCTTCCAGCTTAAACGCGCGGCATTCTGCGCCATCTCCAGCCCGGAAGTGGCTACGCCGCCCGCGTTGGCGGCTTTACCCGGCGCGAACAGCACGTTTGCTTCAAGGAACAGTTCGGTCGCCGCGATAGTGGTGGGCATATTCGCTCCTTCGGCCACCGCTTTCACGCCGTTGGCAATCAGCACTCGCGCGGCATCCACATCCAGCTCATTCTGCGTGGCGCACGGCAGCGCGATATCGACAGGCACGGACCACGGTTGCTGGCCCTGCAGATAGTTCAGGCCAAATTCCCGCGCATAATCGGCGATCCGGCCATCGCGGCTGGCTTTGATTTCACACAGCCGGGCCAGTTTTTCCGCCGTAAAACCGGCTTCATCAACGACAGTGCCGCTGGAATCAGAAGCCGTGATCACACGCGCGCCAAGGGACATCGCTTTTTCGATGGCGTACTGCGCCACATTGCCGGAACCGGAAACCGCCACGCGCATCCCTTCAAAACCGAGACCGTGGCGTTTCAGCATCGCTTCGGTGAAGTAAACCAGTCCGTAGCCGGTGGCTTCCGGGCGGATCAAACTGCCGCCGAACGACAACCCTTTGCCGGTGAAGACGCAGGCAGTGTTGTTGGAGAGTTTTTTCATCATCCCGGCCATAAAACCGACTTCACGCGCGCCGACGCCGATATCGCCCGCCGGAACGTCGGTATCCGCGCCAAGATGGCGGTACAGTTCGCCGATCAGCGCCTGGCAAAAACGCATCACTTCGCCGTCACTTTTGCCTTTCGGATCGAAGTCGCTGCCGCCTTTGCCGCCGCCCATCGGTAGGGTGGTCAGCGCGTTTTTAAAGGTCTGCTCGAAGCCGAGGAATTTCAAAATCGACAGATTTACCGACGGGTGAAAACGCATCCCGCCTTTGTAGGGACCAATGGCGGAGCTGAACTGCACGCGCCACGCGCGGTTGACCTGCACCTGGTTGCGGTCATCAACCCAGGCCACGCGAAACTGGATCACGCGTTCCGGTTCAACCAGCCGCTCCAGCAGCGATAGCTGGCGATAGCGCGGGTTAGCTTCAAGAAACGGCCAGAGGGTAGTCATCACTTCACGCACGGCCTGGGCGAACTCCGGCTGGTGCGGATCGCGCTGCTGAACATAACCGAGAAAGGATTCAAGAGAGTGGGTCTGATCCATAGATATAAGCGTCTCTTATTTTTAGGTGGATTTGTTGTGGTTGTGGTGCGCAAAAAACGGGCGCTTTCGGACTATAACATTCGTAAGGGCGCATGCCGCAAGGGAAAACTCCCCACACCAGGCAAATTAATAATGTGCGCAGTGTCATAACGAAAAACGATGACCGAGGAAACTAAAGCTGTGGGAAATAGATCCGTTATAGTAATACATGGCGTCAATCAGAAAGGAACCGTTATGGCCCGTTTATCGTGGATAGCAGCAACATTACTGGTGGTAGCGGCGGGTAGCGCGCTGGCCGAACGTTTACCCTCAGCGGGAATTGAAGTGAATGTCCCTCCGGAAGTCTTTAGCTCCGGCGGGCAGACGCAAACCACGCAACCGTGCATCCAGTGCTGCGTGTATGGCAATCAAAATTACAGTGAAGGCGCGGTGGTGAAAGCCGAAGGCGTGTTGTTACAGTGCCAGCGCGATGAACACGCGATTTCCACTAATCCGCTGGTCTGGCGGCGCGTGAAGCCATAAACGCTTCCAGTAGCGGGATATCCGCTGGCGCCAGCGCCTGTTTCAGGGCGTCCGCGGGTTCGCACCACAGCAAGGCGCTGTGATAGTGGCAGGTTGGCTCGCCGTGAAAGGCAACAACGTGCCACGCATGCAGATGGATCATCCGCCCGGACACTTCCCGCTGGTGGCTGGCGACATAACAAGCAGGCAGGGCATCAATGCCCAGTTCCTCACGCAGCTCACGCGTTAGCGCCTGCGGCTGCGTTTCCCCGCTTTCCACCTTGCCGCCAGCAAACTCCCATAGCCCGGCTTGATCCGCGTGCGGCGGGCGCTGCGCCAGCAAAATTTTGCCATCGCGTTCGATGATCGCCGCGACCACCTCAACTGTTTTCAGGGTTGTCATCCGTCTGTTCCATTTTCTGCTGCTGGCTCCACTCGAACCAGCCGCCATCATACACGGCGATCTTCGGCCAGCCGAGCGCGCGGGCAAGCAAAAATGCCAGCGATGCGCGCCAGCCGGTACCGCAGTAAAAAATCACCTGTTGATCGGCGCTGATGTGTTGCTGTTGCCACAGCGCGGCAATCTCCTGCGGGGAGCGTACCGTGCCGTCCGGATGATGGTAATCCGTAATAAACTGGCTGTTGCCGCCAGCGTGGCCCCAGCGCGCCCCGGGAATATCGCCAGCGCTGGAAATATAGTGATACCCGCTGGTGTCGCCGCTGAACTCAGCCCAACTGCGCACGCTGACCAGCACGGTTTCTGGCTGCGCCATTCGTTGCCGGGTTTGCGCCAGGTTAAGTAAAATGTGTGGCCGTGCAGGGAGCGGCGCGCCGAAATCCTGCGCGGTGAGGGCGGGCGGCAGGTCGATGGCTTGCCGCAGCCCTGCGCGTTGCCAGCTCTGCCAGCCGCCATTCAGCAGGCGGACATCGTTAACGCCCGCGTACAGCAGAATATGCGCCATCCGCTCGGCAGCGTAGTTGCCGCGACCGTAGAGAATGACGGTCATATCGCTGCGTAAACCGTAACGGGACAGCACCGCGCGCAGTATGTTGGGCGGCAGCACATTCCACAGCGGCAGGCTTTCGACAAGTTGGGTGTCAATGTAATACGCGCCGGGAATGTGCCCGGCGCGATAGGTTGGCTCGGCGTTATAGCCGACTTCCAGCAGCCGCCATGTGTCGGCGGGCGGATTGTGTTGCAGTAAATCGTCCAGCCACTGCGCGGTAACCCACGGATTGCCAGACGTCATGGCATCAGACCTTAAATTTGGCCCATACCGGCGCGTGATCGGACGGTTTTTCCATGCTGCGAATGTCGTAATCAATCCCGGTTTCGATGCAGCGTTCAGCCAGCGTCTGGCTCGCCAGCAGCAGATCGATGCGCAGGCCACGGTTGTCATCAAAGCCTTTGGAGCGGTAATCAAACCACGAGAAGCGATCGTTGGTTTCCGGGTTTGCTTCGCGGTAAGTATCCACCAGACCCCAGCCCTTCAGGCGCTCCATCCATTCACGCTCTTCCGGCAGGAACGAGCATTTACCGGTGCGCAGCCAGCGCTTGCGGTTCTCTTCGCCAATGCCGATGTCCAGATCCGTCGGGCTGATATTCATATCACCCATGATTAGGACCGGGTTCTCTTTTTTCAGCTCGGTTTCGAGGAAAGTTTGCAGATCCTGGTAGAACTTCTCTTTCGCCGGGAATTTCAGCGGGTGGTCGCGGCTTTCGCCCTGCGGAAAATAGCCATTAATCACGGTGATATTGCCGAGAGGCGACGGGATTTCCGCCATGATAATGCGACGCTGCGCCTCTTCGCCGTCGTTGGGAAAGCCTCGACGTACGGAAACCGGCGTATCTTTGGTCAACAGCGCAACGCCGTAGTGACCTTTTTGTCCGTGATAAAAGACGTTGTAACCCAGACGCGCCACCTCTTCGAGCGGAAACATATCGTCATGGACTTTTGTCTCCTGCAGACCGATCACATCCGGCTGATGCTGCTCGACAAGCGCTTCCAGTTGATGAGGCCGGGCACGCAGGCCATTGATATTAAAAGAGACAAATTTCATAGTCGCCGCCACTTAGCAGTAAAAAGATGCACAGATGTTAGCAGAATTTACATTTAACCACCGCCACTTATTGATATTGCTGTTGCCAATGAGCAAAAAGCGCGCCAGTTGCCCTGATTTGGTGCGCAATGCGCCGAAATGGGGCGGAGCATGAAAATTAATTTCGCTGATGATCACAGTTCCAGAATTAAATATTCTTATTGCATAAACCCGCGCCTCCGATCGCCTATCACCTCGCCTGGATATAAAATTATTCACTTTTTATGCACTTTATGTGAATAGAGAACGGTTGTAAGTTACTGATATTTCGTTGTGTCAGGACGTTTATGCATTTTTATCGCTGGCTGGCACGAACTGTGCAATCTACATTTACAGCGAAAACTTTCATATTCATTAACATTTATTCAACTTTTTATTTACCGGATGAGGTCGCTATGTCTACGTCAATTACGCGTGAAAATTTTGATCAATGGATGTTGCCTGTCTACGCGCCAGCGCCTTTTATTCCGGTTCGC
>FOAY01000009.1 GCA_900109485.1 Kosakonia sacchari
CTGATGCTTTATGAGCAGTTTGGAGATCTGAAATTCAAATACAGGAACAGGGAGTTCTGGTGCCGGGGATACTACGTAGATACGGTAGGGAAGAACACAGCGAAGATACAGGACTACATAAAGCACCAGCTTGAAGAGGATAAAATGGGCGAGCAGTTGTCGATCCCTTATCCGGGTAGCCCGTTTACGGGCCGTAAGTAACGAAGTTTGATGCAAATGTCAGATCGTATGCGCCTGTTAGGGCGCGGCTGGTAACAGAGCCTTATAGGCGCATCTGAAAAACCTCCGGCTATGCCGGAGGATATTTATTATGCCTGCCATCTGTTTCGTGACAGTGTCACCTGTCGCTTCAAGCAAAAAAATCCCGGTATGGATACCGGGGAAACTGTTGATAACGAGTTTTGCTGACCGCGCTCCGCGATCAAAGAGTAATAACTGATGAAGCCAGACACCGCGAGAAATCCCCTTCGGGGCAGGCTTGCGCCATTAAACGGCAGGAATGTAACGCAGAGATGACGGCGGGGTTTCAGAAAAAATAAGCACCAGGGCGACACCATTATTTATGTCACCCAAAACGGGCCTGCAAAAAATAGAGTTAAAAATCAGTCAGAAGTTGAGGTCTCTTCTTGATCGCGCCTGAGTACAAAATGGTTATTATGGCGGGTAATTTTTGCGCCGCTGTCGCCATAATTCGCAGAAAGCATGAAGAAGGCATCGGCATCAACATCAAATGCCAGCTCCACCTCCATCTGCTTACCAGAGGTAATCATTTGATATGCCTGCTTTAAGTTATACGCTTTTGCAATTGCCATGGATAAATCCTCGCGTGAGATGCGACCGATAAAAATCCTGTACTGTAGTTATAGTAGCGATTTGGAAATTCGTTTGCTTCTCATTAACGGCCTTTCAGATTTGGATCAGGGTCAGCTCTTACGCTTAAAATTCTGTCCGCATCTTGACTTATAATGTGATAAGCGTACTTTTCAGGACATGAAGAGATTCCTGATTATCGTTCCCGATGGCGGCATGTTATTTGAAGCCGCCGGTATTGCCGACATTCTGATGCAGGCCAATCGCCTGCATGCCGATGAAACCCAACAGCCGCGTTACCGGGTGAGCATCGCCACCACACAGCCGCACCAGGTAATCCACGGCCAGTCTGGCCTGAATCTGCTGGCCGATTTCCGTCTGCCGGAGCTGGACCCGCGCGAGCCGTGGGATACCATCATGATCACCGGACGCGGAACCAATGAAGAGGAAGGCACCGCCGTCGTTGACTGGCTGCGTCTTGCCGCCCCCCATGCCGACAGAGTGGCTTCCATCTGCGGCGGCGCGATGCTGCTGGCAGAAACCGAGCTGCTTGACGGTCGGCGCGCCACCACCCACTGGCGGCTGCTCGAGACCATGCAGTCGCGCTATCCGCTGGTCAAAATCGAAAGCGGCCCGCTCTATATTCAGGATGGGCCGATATGGACTTCCGGCGGCGTCAGCTCCGGTTTTGACCTGACGCTGGCGCTGGTCGAAGAGGATTATGGTTTCACCCTCGCCCGCGACGTCGCGCAGGATATGGTGATGTATTTGCGTCGTCCCGGCGGCCAGTTGCAGTTTAGCCGCTACCATCTGCAACAGACGGAGAGTATCGGGCCGGTCAGTGAGTTACAAAGCTGGATCCTGGAAAATCTGACCGACGATCTCTCGGTCGAAAAACTTGCCGAACGCGTGGCGATGAGTCCGCGCAATTTCACCCGCGTCTTTACCCGTGAAACCGGCGTTCCTCCGGCGCGTTATGTTGCCGAAGCGCGGCTTGCCGCTGCACGACATCGCCTGGAACAAACCCGCGAAACGCTGGAGAGCGTGGCCGCTGCCACGGGTTTCGGCACCAGCATCAACTTGCGCCGCATCTTTGAACGTCAACTGCACCTTACCCCCGGCGAGTATCGCCAGCGCTTCCACTGCCGCAAAATGGCGTAAAGTGATCCTTATCCGTCCTTTACGCCAAAACGCTACCGCTCTAAAGTGACTCCAGACACGAAAAAGAAGGAGTCAATCATGGTTAAGGTCGGCATTAACGGTTTTGGCAGGATCGGGCGCAACGTACTGCGCGCCGCGCTCGGTAACCCAGAGATTCAGATCGTCGCGATCAACGATCTGACGGACAGCAAAACCCTCGCCCATCTGCTGAAACACGATTCACTGCTCGGCACGCTGCCGGTTCCGGTTGAAGCAGGCGAAGGCCAGTTGTTTGTTGATGGCAACGCGGTGCGCGTTTTCAGTGAACGCGATCCGGCGAATATTCCGTGGCGCGATGTCGGTGTGGAAATTGTGATTGAAGCCACCGGATTCTTTACCGATCGCGAAAAAGCTGCGGTACATATCAGCCACGGCGGCGCAAAACGGGTGATTATCTCCGCGCCGGGGAAAAATGATGACCTGACAATCGTGCTCGGCGTGAACGACACGCAGTACGATCCGACGCGTCATTTCGTGGTCAGCAACGGCAGTTGCACCACCAACGGGCTGGCGCCTGCCGCCCAGGTACTGCACCAGAACTTTGGTATTGAACACGGGTTGATGAACACCACCCACGCTTACACCAACAGCCAGGCGCTGCACGACCAGCCGGAAAAAGATCTGCGCGGCGCGCGTGCCGCGGCGCTCTCCATCGTGCCCTACTCCAGCGGCGCGGCGAAAGCGCTCGGTAAAGTGATCCCGGAACTGGACGGACGGCTGACCGGTTATTCGCTACGCGTACCGGTACCGGTGGTGTCGATCGTCGACTTAACGGTGACGTTGAAACGCGATGTAACCGTGGAAGAAGTGAATGACGCTTTCCGCAAAGCCGCCGCCAACGGGCCGCTGAAAGGCATTCTCGGCTACAGCGATGAGCCGCTGGTTTCCAGTGATTATCAGGGCGATCCGCGCTCTTCCATCATCGACGGCCTGTCGACGCTGGTGATTGGCGGCAATCTGGTGAAAATCCTCGCCTGGTACGATAACGAGTGGGGCTTCTCCAACCGACTGGTGGACCTGACGAAACTGATGGCGCAGCGCGGTTTATAATCCGTCGCACTCAACAAACCACGCTACGGCGTGGTTTTTTATTGCTCGTCGCTGCCGCTCAGCGCGGCGAGCAGTTGTGCGCGGCGCTGCTCAAGGGTGGCGATTTGCGCTTCAATGCGACCGAGGCGTTTACGCTGCAATTCACGGGTTTGCGGGCAAAATGCGGCGCCTTCCGTGCTGCGCATGCATTCCGGGAAGGTGGCGATTTCCGCCAGGCTAAACCCGGTAGCAATCAATTGCTGGATCTGACGCACCTGCCCGACCACCTGCGCAGAAAAGTACCGATAGCCATTACAGGCCCGCGTAGAACATAACAGCCCATACCGATCATAGTGACGAATAGAGCGCACGCTGACGCCCGTTTGCCGGGCGAGTTCGCCAATCGATAGCATTTTTCCTCCTCGTTTGCTGCTTGACTCTGACACCAGTGTAAAGGTTGAGGATAGCCACGAAACGTTAACCGGAGGAACATTTTATGCTGTTATCGCGTGGCCATTACCTTGCCTTCATCCTGCTGCTGTTTTGCGCCTCACTGTACGCGCAGGATAAACACTATACCGTCGTCTCGTCAGACGGCGTACCGCTGGCTGTGCAGGAAACCGGCGCAGCAGACGGTCAGCCCATCATCTTTATTCATGGGCTGTTAGGCAGCCACCTTAACTGGGAGAAACAGTGGCAGGATCCCGCCCTGCAGCGCTTTCGCCTGATCAGTTTCGACCTGCGCGGCCATGGCTTATCAGGCAAACCGGAACAAGCAACAGCTTATACCGAAAACCGTCGCTGGGCGGATGATGTTGCCGCCGTGATCAACGGCAGCGGCGCAAACAAGCCGCTTCTGGTGGGCTGGTCGCTGGGGGGCGCCGTCAACAGCCACTATCTGGCGGCCTATGGTGATAAGCAGATTGCTGGCGTGTTGTATGTCGATGGCGTGGTAGAACTTACACCAGAGCAAATACCGGCTCACCCGCAGGTTTATCAGGATATGGTGTCAGCGGATCTGAAAACACATCTGGCGGGTGAGCGGGATTTCTTGCGTCTGTGCTTCCACCAGCAACCCGATACCGCCACGTTTGAGCGTCTGCTGGCTAACGCTGCGCTGGCCTCGTGGACAATGCAACGCGCGGTGCCGCAAATGAAAGTGTCACTTGCGCAGGGGCTGGGCAAAGCAAAAGTACCGGTACTGTTTATTTATGGGGAAAAAGACCAACTGGTGAACCCACAAGCTTCACTGGCGCGGGCCAGAAGCGTAAATCCACATATACGTACGCTGCTGTACGCCGATTCGGGACACGCTCCTTTTTTAGAAGAACCGCAGCGTTTCAACCGCGATCTGGCGGCATTTGCCGACTCACTCCAGTAACAAAACGGGGCATAGCGCCCCGTTTTTTATCACTACACCATTACAACGACATATCCACCACAATGCGGCCGGTTATTTTCCCGGCGCGCATCCGATCAAAGATGCTGTTGATGTTCTCCAGCGGTTCAACGGAAATTTCCGCATGTACTTTATTGCGCCCGGCAAAATCCAGCGCCTCTTGCAGATCTTTGCGCGTCCCCACGATGGAGCCGCGCACGGTGATGCCATCCAGCACCATATCGAAGATCGAGAGGTCGAATTTACCCGGCGGCAGCCCGTTCAACACCATCGTCCCGCCACGGCGCATCATGGTGGTTGCCTGTTCAAACGCTTTTGGTGACACCGCCGTGACCAGCACGCCGTGCGCGCCGCCAAACTCGGCGTGGAAACGCTTGCCGGGATCCTCTTCCCGCCCATTGACCACCACCGAGGCGCCGAGCCGACGGGCAAATTCGAGCTTGCCATCGTCAATGTCCACCGCCGCCACATTCATCCCCATCGCCACGGCATACTGGATCGCCAGATGACCGAGACCGCCGATCCCGGAGACAACCACCCATTCACCGGCGCGGGCTTCCGTCATCTTCAGCCCTTTGTAAACCGTTACCCCGGCGCAGAGGATGGGCGCAATCGCATGGAATTCGACGTTATCCGGCAGGATGCCGACATAGTTGGCGTCCGCCAGGCAATATTCGGCAAAAGTGCCGTTTACCGAATAACCGGAGTTCTGTTGCCCGTGACACAACGTCTCCCAGCCACTCAGGCAGTGTTCGCAGTGCCCACAGGCAGAGTAAAGCCACGGCACGCCAACCCGATCGCCCTCTTTCACATGCGTCACGCC
Source organism: Kosakonia sacchari (assembly GCA_900109485.1). Lineage (GTDB taxonomy): Bacteria > Pseudomonadota > Gammaproteobacteria > Enterobacterales > Enterobacteriaceae > Kosakonia > Kosakonia sacchari_B. Next base: position 5,262 of record FOAY01000009.1, read on the forward strand.
CGGCCCCACTGCGACGACGTGCCCAACGCCTTCGTGGCCGGGAATAAACGGCGGATTCGGTTTCACCGGCCAGTCGCCTTCTGCGGCATGCAAATCGGTATGGCAAACGCCGGTCGCCTCGATCTTAACCAGAATTTTGCCCGGCACTACCGCTGGCACCATCACCTCTTCAATCACCAGCGGTTGCCCGAATGCTTTAACCACTGCCGCTTTCATCGTTTTCAGTTGCATATCTTTGCCTCGTCCTGATGAGATAGATTAATACAGACCCAGTGGCGTTCCGCTGTAGCTGACCAGCAGGTTTTTAATCTGCTGGTAATGACTCAGCGCCAGCTTGTGCGTTTCACGCCCAACGCCCGAATTTTTGTACCCGCCAAAAGCCGCATGCGCCGGATAAAGGTGGTAACAGTTGGTCCACACGCGCCCGGCTTTGATGCCGCGCCCCATGCGCCATGCGCGGTTGATATCCAGCGTCCACACCCCGGCACCAAGGCCGAATTCGGTATCGTTAGCGATACGCAGCGCTTCAGCTTCATCTTTGAAAGTGGTGATCCCGAGCACCGGCCCAAAAATTTCCTCCTGGAAACAGCGCATGCCGTTATGGCCTTTAATCAACGTCGGCTGAATATAGAAGCCGTTTTGCAGCGCATCCCCGTGCTTGATCAGCTCGCCGCCGGTGATGATTTCGCCCCCCTCTTCGCGGGCAATGTTGATATAGGAAAGGATTTTGTCGTACTGCTCCTGCGAAGCCTGCGCGCCAATCATTGTCTCGGTATCAAAGGGGTCGCCTTTGCGGATGTTTTCCATACGCGCCAGCACTTTTTCCACGAACTGCGGATAGATGGATTCCTGCACCAGCACGCGGGACGGACAGGTACAGACTTCACCCTGGTTAAAGAAGCCAAGCACGACACCTTCGACAGCTTTATCGATAAATTCAGCATCGCCATTCAGCACATCTTCAAAGTAAATATTGGGTGATTTACCGCCCAGCTCGACGGTGCTGGGAATAATGTTTTCCGCCGCGCAGGAGAGAATGTGGCGGCCAATCGGCGTCGAGCCGGTAAAAGCAATTTTCTCAATGCGTTTGCTGCGCGCCAGCGGTTCGCCCGCTTCCGTACCAAAACCATGCACCACGTTGAGCACGCCTTTTGGCAGCAGATCGCCAATCAGCTCCATCAGCACGCAGATGCCGAGCGGCGTTTGTTCCGCAGGTTTCAGCACCACGCAGTTACCCGCCGCCAGCGCAGGCGCCAGTTTCCAGGCCGCCATCAAAATCGGGAAGTTCCACGGAATGATCTGCCCGACCACGCCGAGCGGCTCATAGATATGATAAGCCACCGTATTGCTGTCGATTTCGGCGGCTGTGCCTTCCTGCGCCCGGATGCAACCGGCAAAGTAGCGGAAGTGATCAACCGCCAGCGGAATATCCGCCCCCATCGTTTCGCGGATGGGTTTCCCGTTGTCCCATGTTTCTGTTAACGCCAGCACTTCCAGATTGGCTTCAATGCGGTCTGCAATCGCCAGCAGCACATTCGAACGTTCCTGCACGCTGGTTTTTCCCCAGGCGTCGGCGGCAGCATGCGCTGCATCCAGAGCCTTCTCTATATCCACCGCGCCCGAACGCGGGAATTCGGCAATCACCTGTCCGGTTACCGGCGAGGTATTGGTAAACCAGCCGCCCTCTACCGGGTCTACAAATTTTCCGTCGATATAGTTGCCATAACGCTGTTTAAAAGAGACTTTCGCGCCATCAAGGCCAGGGTGAGCGTATTTCATCAGATGTTCCTCTTTTATTATCGGTACAGGTGAGGCGTCTCGCGCCAGGGCGGACAGAGGAACATAAGCACTTCTTATGCCAGATTACTGCTGCCATAAGGGTAATTGGATTTTCTTTTTTTAAAACAAGGAATAACAGGAAGATTTAAAGATCTACCGTACCAAACGGCAAAAAAATGACGAGTAGCGAGTACAGGAATTGTGTCGCACGTCGCTACACACGAGACACTCTTATGCTACACAAATGTAACATTGTAATTGCCGGAGAGTAACATGCCGACACGCGTAGACGCTTTGCCAACAACCCGTTCCGGTCTGCCTTGCCAGTTGCAGGATTCCTGGCAACGTAGCCTCAACTATGGGCTGGCACGGGATGATGACACCCAGCCATGGGTGGCTAACGCGATGCTGAAAGATGCGCGTGCGGAAAATGGCTGGGTGAAACACCTGGTTGCGCCTCTGCTGGCGCGGCTGCGGCCGGAGCTGAACAAACACCCGTCGATTATGGTGATGTCCGACGCGACCGGGCTGGTGCTGGAAACGCACGGCAACAGCGATTTTCTGCACAAAGCGCAGCGCTATGCGCTGTCGCCCGGCAATCTGTGGGGCGAACATGCGCGCGGCACCAACGCTATCGGCACCGCGCTGGCGCTCCAGCAGCATTGTGAAGTGGCTGGCGGCGAACACTATCTGAGCCGTAACGCCGGGTTATTCTGCTCAGCCGCGCCGGTGTTTCGCCCCGACGGCCAGGTTGCCGGAGTGCTGGATCTTTCTACTCCGGCGATGACACCGCGCCATGATGCCGCCGCATTGATCCGCCGCACGATATGCCAGATAGAACACGCCTGGGCCACCAGCGCGCTGGGTGCTAATCGCTGGTTATTAAGCCTGCATCATGATGAAAAAATCCTCGGCACGGCGCAGGAACTGCTGCTGATTTTTGACGATCGCACGCTGCTCGGCGCCAATAAGCTGGCGATGGATGCTTTCGCCCTGACCAGCGGCCATTTTGGCGCACTTGAGCTGGATGCGCTGTTTCCCGGCCTTGAGTTACGCGCCGGTGAAACGGTGCTGGAAACCGGTACTCATCAGCGTTTCTATGCCCGCCAGACGCTGCCAGCCCGCCGTTTTAGCGGACGCGGCAGCGCGCAGCAGACAGAGCAGCACGGTATCGAAAAAGAGAAGGCGCTGCGCATTGTGAATGCCGGGATTGCGTTGTGCATAACCGGTGAAACCGGCTCTGGCAAAGAGTATCTGGCGCGCGAGTTGTACAGCCGCAGCCAGTGGCATACGGGCAATTTCGTCGCCATCAACTGTGCCGCGTTACCCGAACATCTGATTGAATCAGAACTGTTCGGCTATGTTCCCGGCGCCTTTACCGGCGCCAGCCCGAAAGGGTATATCGGCAAATGCCGCGAAGCGGATGGCGGCGTGCTGTTTCTTGATGAGATCGGCGATATGCCGCTGGCGCTGCAAACCCGCCTGCTGCGCGTGTTGCAGGAGAAAAAAGTGACGCCGCTGGGTGCCAATACCAGTTGGGATGTGAATTTCGCCTTAATCTGTGCAACGCATCAGGATCTGGCCGCGCGGGTGCAGGCAGGCACGTTTCGCGAGGATCTGCTGTACCGCATTCAGGAGTTTCATCTGCGCATTCCGCCACTGCGTGAATGGCAACATAAAGAGGGATTTATCCACAAATTGTGGCGCGAACTGGGTGCTGCCAGCCGTCGGTTGACGTTAAGCGATGAGGTGGTGAACACGCTCGCGCACCGGCCGTGGCCGGGCAATGTGCGTCAGTTGTTAAGCCAGCTGCGGGTATTAATGGCGCTGGCAGAAGATGGCGATCGGATTATGCTCGCCGATCTGCCCGGCGAAATCCACGCCGTGCCAGCGCAGCAACGACCCAGCGACGAACAGAGCGCCATTGCGCAAGCGCAGGGGAATATGAGCCTTGCGGCGAAAAAACTCGGCATTTCGCGCAGCACCCTGTATCGACGGCTGGCAAAATAGTATGGCCGAAACGGCCATACTATTCAGTCACTTACTCTACCGCCGTCGCTTTGATCCACTCGGCAAATTTGCTCACGCGGGTGAACTGCTCTGCCGGGGCAATTAAGCTACGGGAAACCAGGCCCACGACATAGCGGTTGCCGTTGTAATCGGCATACAGCGGGCCGCCGGAATCACCGCCCGCCGTGCCGCTACCTGCGCAGACGTGGAAAGCCGGATCCTGGTTGGTTGCCGGGTAGCCCGCCGGAACGTCGGTGCACATCTTATCCGGCAGAGCGACCAGGGTTTTTTATTCAGCACATTCGGGCGCACACCATTTGCATTATCGCCAAAACCCACTGCCGTCAGCGGAATATTGGTCAGTGCGGCAGGCGGATCCTGTTCCGGGTCTAAACCGGCCAGCGTAGCGAAATTGCTGCTGTTCGCCGCACGGGACAGCTTAATCAGCGCCAGATCGTTTTTCGCCGTGCCGCCAAGCGTGGTGGTGTCATAGTCAGGATGAATAACCACTTTCTCGATGGAAACCTGGTCTTTCTTCACCAGCGGGGTGTAGCTTTCCATCCCCACCATGATACTCGCCGTGCTGGTATCAAAATGCGAAACACAGTGCGCCGCCGTAACCGCCCAGCGGGAGTTGACCAGCACGCCGCCGCAGACATGGTCCGCCACCGTCGTGCCTTTGCTGATGGTAATAAAATCAGGGAATTCACCGGCTATTGCCGTCGATCCGTTGACAATACGCGCAGCAGCCTCGCTGGCGGCAGCCGTTTGCATGGTCGCCATCGGCACGATAAACGCCGCCGCTAATGCAACGGCAATCAGTTTTGCTTTCACTATTAAATCTCCAGGATGAAAAGCCGCGCCAGCATCCGTAATTCCATCGGCGCGATCAATTGAAATCATTCAGTGTAAAATACCTGTTTATTCCCGAACAAAAATAAACAAAGAAAAACACAGTCCGGGAAATATATAAACCAACGATCCTTCTGTAAATACAGACAGTTTTCTTATTTGCGGGAATATTCTGTAGCCAGAATATTTTTAGTCATGGCGCGTGGTGCGCAGCTTAACAGACTGATACATCAGGCGCGTGGTTGTCGTCAGGGTAAAACCGGCGTGTAATCAGCAGGATGAAAAGCAAAAAAAAAGCCGTACTGACGGGATGAATAACGTCAGTACGGCAAGTTAAAAAATGCAGGTACTAAACTGTGCATATTCTCAAAGAGAAAGAGAAAGACAAAGATAGGCACGGGATGAAATATACTTAGCGAGCGCTTCAAAGTAAATAGAGACACTTTTCCTTCTTCCCTGGAATATTCTGTATAGTTATTCTCAGGCGTGAGTGGGCCTATTAACCGAAAGTATTACGCTTATTTTTTTCGCCCGGATGGCGGGCGAAATATCGGTGGAAGAAGGTGTTCCGCGACGAACTTTCCCGCGAACAGAACGTTCGCGGAAGTTAAATTCCACTACCCCGCGAGCGGCGTTAACCAGCGGCTAATCACCTGCGAAAGCGCGTGAGCCAGCGCGGGGCTGTATTGCGCGGCCTGCTCGCGAAGCTGGCGCGGATCGATACCAGCATGACTCAGCTCACTGGCGTGGCCCACCAGCCAGCCTTCAAGCCCGATGGTGCTCACCTCCGGATGAAACTGCAATGCCAGCGCATGCGGCGCATAGAGAAAGGCCTGGTTATCGCAGATCGCGCTGCGTGCCAGATGGCTCGCCCCTTGCGGGATGGCAAACCGGTCGCCGTGCCAGTGCAGCACCGGCAGATCCGCCAGCGGCGCCAGCAGATCGCTGTGTTCTCCGGCAGTGAGAGTCAGCGGCGCATAGCCAATTTCCGTCACGCCCATTGGCGCAACCTCCGCCTCCAGCGCCCGCGCGATGAGCTGCGCGCCAAGACAAATACCGAGTACCGGTTTGCCGTGCGCCAGCCGCTGACGAATATGGCGCAGCTCTTCGCTGAGGAAGGGATAAATCGCTTGCTGATACGCGCCGATCGGCCCGCCCAGCACCACCAGCAGATCGGCGGCCTGCGGATCAAGATGGGCAAATGACTCAACCGGTGTGTCGATATAGCGACATTCGTAGCCGAGAGAATGCAGCGTATCGGCCAGCGTGCCTAAATCTTCAAAGGGGACATGACGGAAAGCGACAGCCGTTTTCATTACCACTCCTTACAGGTTAAAGGCGGGAAGAAAACCATCGTCAGCCGGAAGCCCTGGGTTGTCAATGCGGATGGCGTTGCTATTACCAGGGAAAAAACGCAGTAGCGATCGCGTTTTTTATTTTTTATGCGCTATTTTTTGTGATCAACTTCAAACAAAAAAGATATAACGTACAGAAAAGCAAAAAGAATCGGCTTTGTTATGCAAATGCACATTGTCTGTCCCTGGCGATACTCCTAATCTTTGCCTGATGAATAATGATCGGTAAAATCATTGTCACACTAACGGAGTAAATAAATAGCATAAGACGTTTCTGCAATGTTAATAGTGAATGCACTTCAGTAACACCTGCTGGAATGAATTCATATTAACATTTTTAGATTTCATTTAAGTTTAAGGTGGTTTCTCATGAGTCAAGTTAATAATCTTGAGGGCGTTTTGCACGCCAAAAAAACGAATGTCAGATGGCATATCGTTATTATCCTCTTTATTATTACTGCGGTGAGCGTCGGTGACCGTTCGACGCTGGCGATTGCCGGTAAAGATATGTCTGCTGCGCTTGGCATTAACCCCGGCCAGATGGGCTGGGTATTCTCCGCATTCGCCTGGGCCTACTGCCTGGCGCAGATTCCTGGCGGCTGGCTGCTTGACCGTTTCGGGTCGAAAAAAGTTTATCTTTGCGGCCTTTGCATGTGGTCAGTCTTCACGCTGCTGCAAGGCTGCGTGGAGATTTTTCACGGCTTCGGCGCAATTATTTGCTTTACCCTTTTGCTGTTTCTTGTCGGTTTGTTTGAAGCGCCCGTAATGCCCGGCAACAGCCGTTTTGTTGCGGCCTGGTTCCCGTCAAAAGAGCGCGCCACCGCCGCCGCAATATTTAACTCCGCGCAATATTTCGCCACAGCTATTTTCGCGCCAATTATGGGCTGGCTGACGCTCAATTATGGCTGGCAATCTATTTTTATCTTTATGGGTACGCTGGGGATCGTTATTACTTTTGCCGCGGCGAAAGTGGTACATAATCCATTAAATCATCCGCGTGTTAATAGCGAAGAAATTGAGTACATTCGCCAGGGCGGCGCGCTGGTAGATATGGATCAGAGCAAAGTTAAAACCGGCCCGACATTTGACTTTAGTGCATTTAAACAATTAATCACCAACCGCATGCTGCTCGGCGTTTATCTGGGCCAGTACTGTATTAACGTTTTAACTTTCTTCTTTATTACCTGGTTTCCGCTCTATCTGGCGATGGAAAAAGGGCTGGATATCAAAACCGTCGGCTTTATCGCCGCGATCCCGGCTATTTGCGGCTTCCTCGGTGGCCTGACGGGCGGCGTGATCTCTGACCGTATTCTGCGCATCACCAAATCATTGTCGATTGCCCGTAAAACGCCCATTGTGCTCGGCATGCTGCTCTCGATGGTGATGGTGTTCTGTAACTACGTGGACTCGATTTATCTGGTGGTTTTCTTTATGTCGCTGGCTTTCCTCGGGAAAGGCATTGGCGCGTTGGGCTGGGCGGTGATGTCGGATACCGCGCCAAAAGAGATGGCCGGCGTGGCGGGCGGTTTCTTTAACCTGTGCGGTAACTTCGCCGGGATTATCTCGCCGGTGGTGATTGGCTACATCGTGAAAGCGACCGGCCATTTTGAGTGGGCGCTGGTGTTCGTGGCCGTTCATGCGCTGATTGCCATCTTCAGCTTCGTGGTAATTGTCGGCCCGATCAAGCGTATCGAACTGAACAAGGCAAAAGCGCAGTAAGCTGCGCGAAAAAAGCCCCTCGCAAGGGGCTTTTGTCTTTACAGCGCCATGTCGTGTTGCGGCGCGTTTTCCGTTGTTGGCGCGGCCGGTTTCGCTTCCGGCGTTGCGCTCTCTGGCATCTGAATCACCGGCGGTTTCGTCAGTTGCAGCGTTGCGGCGGTGTCATCCCACACTTTCTGCGTCAGCGCCACGTTGCCGTTCATCTCCTGGCCGTAGCTCGGTACGATTTCCCGGATCTTGCTCTGCCATTCTGCTGAGTTGAACTGCTGCGGGAACATCTTCTTGATAACGTTCAGCGTAATCGGCGCAGCGGTAGACGCGCCCGGCGACGCGCCCAGCAGCGCAGAAATGGTTTTCTGCTGATCGACCACCACTTCCGTGCCCAGCTTCAGCACGCCGCCCTTCTCTTCATCTTTCTTGATGATCTGTACGCGCTGACCAGCCTGAATCAGTTTCCAGTCCTCTTTACGCGCCTGCGGGTAGTACTCTTTCAGCGCCGCAAAACGATCGTCATCGCTCAGCATTACCTGACCGACCAGGTATTTCACCAGGTCAAAGTTGTCGAGGCCTACGTGAGTCATCGGCATAAAGTTGCTGGTCGTGGTCGTGCTCAGCAGATCGAAGAACGAACCGTTTTTCAGGAACTTGGTAGAGAAAGTGGCGAATGGCCCGAACAGCACCACGCGTTTGCCATCGATAAAGCGGGCATCAATATGCGGTACCGACATCGGCGGCGCGCCCACAGAAGCCTGGCCGTACACTTTTTGCAGATGCTGGCTGGTGATTGCCGGGTTTTCGGTCATCAGGAAGGAACCGCCGACCGGGAAGCCTGCGTAGTTATCCGCTTCCGGAATACCGGTTTTTTGCAGCAGTTTCAGCGCGCCGCCGCCAGCACCGATAAAGACATATTTCGCATCAATGGTGTGCTCGTTGCCGCTTTTCACATCTTTGATGGTGACATGCCAGGAGTTGTCGGCATTACGTTTAAAGTCGGTCACTTCAGAGGACGTTTGCAGGGAGAAATTGCTGCTCTTTTTCAGGCTGCTGACCAGTTGGCGGGTAATTTCGCCGTAGTTCACATCCGTCCCCACTGGCGTCCAGGTGGCGGCCACTTTCTGATTTGGATCGCGCCCTTCCATCACCAGCGGCGCCCACTGTTTAATTTGCTGATGGTCGGTGGAGAATTTCATGCCCTGGAATAACGTGGTTTGCTGTAAAGCCGCATAACGTTTTGCCAGATAATCGACGTTATCGCCCCAGACAAAACTCATGTGTGGGGTGGAATTAATAAAGTTGTGCGGATTATTTAATACGCCGCGTTTAACCTGCGCCGACCAGAATTGGCGGGAAATCATAAACTGCTCGTTAATTTCCAGCGCTTTGCTGACATCAATAGAACCGTCCGCACGCTGCGGCGTATAGTTCAGTTCCATATTGGCGGAGTGACCCGTCCCGGCGTTATTCCAGCCGTTCGACGACTCCAGTGCGACAGCGTCGAGTTTCTCGACCATCACCTGTTTCCACTCCGGCTGTAATTCCTGCAGCCAGGTCCCCAGAGAAGCGCTCATGATGCCGCCGCCAATCAGCAGGAAGTCCGTTTTCTGATTCTCTTCCGCCCAGGCACTGGTCGCGGAACTGACGAGCAGCGCAACGGCGCTCAGCGATATAATTGTCTTTTTAATTGCAGGCATATTGATTAGGTTACATAGCAAGTGTGATTTGTGAAAACCGATATTAACGCATCTTTACGTTATTTTAAAATATCATTCACAACTTCATTAAATACCCGCATCAATAGCCAACTGGTTTTTTAAATTAAAAAAAGCAGTGACATAAAGTGTGTGGAATTAATATCGCGAAGATTTATTTTAAAGCGAAGAAATATCAAGCCGATTTTCGCCAGATAATAAATTATGCTGTAGAAAATAAATGCGGAAAAACCCGCCAGCGCAGCGTCTGGCGGGCGGTAATATCAGGCTTCCACCAGATGCGGTTTCGCTTCCTGCAGGGCAATACGCAGGCTCTGGTGATTTTCCGCCAGCAAATCCTGCGCCTTCGCGTTGTTCAGGCCGGTCAGTTGCATCAGAATCGCCGTACGGCAGTCATTATCGCTGGCGGCCAGCGCGCTTTTCGCCTGTTCGCGGTTGCACTGCGTCGCCGCCATCACCAGCGCGATTTGTCGCTCGATCCAGTGCGTATTGTCCGGCTTAAGGTCAACGCGCAAATTGCTGTAGACTCGCCCGGTGCGGACAGCCAACCCGCTCGCCAGCATATTGAGGATCTGCTGCTGTGCCAGGCGCGCTTTCGGTTCGTTAAAACCGGCAATCACTTCCGCGCCCGTTTCCGGCGCTATCACGATATCCGCCATCTGCGCGGCTTCACTCTCCCGGCAGTGGCTGAGCAGCGCAATGCACGCGCCAACTGACCAGGCATGGCGCAGCGCGCCCCACATCCACGGCGTTTTCCCGCTGACCGACAGCGCCACCAGCATGTCCTGATGACCAAAGCGGATCGCCTGGAGATCGGCAACGCCCAGCGCGTAGTTCGCCGCCGCTTTTTCCTGATCCTGCCTTTTTGCCTCCGCGCCGCCCGCCATCAGCCCAATGAGCTGTGGGTGCGCGTCCGGCGCGAAATCCGCAACCATCTGTAACGCGGTACGCCCGGACGCCCCCGCGCCCACAATCACCACCCGACCGCCGCGATTTAGCGTGGCGCTGGCGTTATCCACCAGCCGGGCGATCTCCGGTAAACAGGCCCCTGTCGCGCTGGCGACCGCCTGGTCTTCGCGGTTGATGAGCGCCAGCATATCCTGCGTTGCCAGCCTGTCGATATCGGCTGTCTCTGTGTGGCGGCGTTCCATTACTGAACCGTTTGGCTTATTGCTCATACCCTGCTCCTTCTGAATGGTTCCACACACACTATAAGGTTATTTATTTGTTATACCTGCGAATGAGGTCACGCTTCCCGCCCCGGATTGGGCACTTTTCCTTTTTTCACACGGCTTTATGAAATCGTCGCCATCGGTGATAATAAGATTCTTATTAAGAGAGAGAATCAGATCTGGCATGAGTGACTTAGCGCCTGCGGCGATAAAACCGCGCAAACGTCCGATGAAGCTCGGCACCACGGTGACATTGATGGTGTGCAGCGTCACCGGCTCAGTGTTGCTGCTGGCGTTTGCCCTGTGGTTTTGGCAAATCAGCAACGCCACGCGCGATGGGGTGAAAGAGACGGCGCTGGCAGTGGCCCGCACGCTAGCTGATGCGCCGGAGATCAAACGCGGTCTGCTGTTGCCGCCGGACAGCAACGTGATTCAGCCGCTGGCTTCGGCGGTAACCGCGCGCAATGACCTGCTTTACGCCATCGTTACCAATATGCAGGGAATTCGTTATTCGCATCCGAATGCCGCGATCATCGGGCAGAGTTTTATCGGCGATGACCTGCAGCCCGCGCTGCGTGGCAAAGAGAATGTGGCGGTGAACCGCGGTACGCTGGCACCGGCGCTGCGCGTATTTACGCCGGTTTATGACAACCGCTATCGGCAAATTGGCGTGGTGGTGGTCGGCATTTCACTCAGCAAAGTGCAGGATCAGGTAAACCGCAGCCGCTGGGCGGTGATGTGGACGCTGCTGTTCAGCGCGCTGATTGGCTATCTTGGTATCTGGCAACTGGTGCGGGTGCTGAAACGTATTCTGCTGGGGCTGGAACCGTACGAAATCTCCGCGCAGTTTAAGCAGCGCCAGGCAATGTTACAGTCGCTTAAAGAAGGGGTGATTGCGGTGGATGCCGACGGGCGCGTGACGCTGCTTAATCACGCCGCGCGACAGATGCTGTTGACCAATGCCGCCGATGGCGTTGCCGGGCATGCGCCGCTGCTGGCCGATCTGCTGGAGGTGTTGAAAACCGGAGTGCCGATTCAGGATCGTGAACTGGGCTGTAATGGCCTGCTGTTGCTGTGCAATACCGTGCCGGTGCGCAGCCAGAACACGATTATCGGTGCTATCAGCACGTTCCGTGATAAAACAGAAGTCAGCCAGTTGTTACAACGGCTGGACGGGATGGTGAACTATGTTGACGCCCTGCGCACCACCTCCCATGAATTTATGAATAAATTGCATGTGATCCTCGGCCTGCTGAATATGAAGCGTTATGACAAGCTGGAGGATTATGTGCTGCAAACGGCACAGAATTATCAGACCGATATCGGCGCCATTCAGCACCGGATTAAATCGCCGGTGGTCGCCGGTTTTCTGTTAGGTAAGCTCAACCGGGCGAAAGAGCGCGGTGTGACCCTGACGCTGGCTGATGAAAGCCTGGTTCCGGATAATCCGAACGAAAAACAGGTAACCGTGCTGGTAACAGTGCTCGGTAACCTGATAGAAAACGCGCTCGATGCGTTAAGCCAGCAAGCGGAGGGCGAAGTCAGCCTGCTGCTGCATTATCAGGATGGCTGGCTTGTCGGCGAGGTCAGCGACGATGGTCCTGGCATTGCCCCGGACAACATTGATGTTATTTTCCGGAAAGGTTTTTCGACCAAAGGCGATAACCGTGGCGTTGGGCTATTTCTTGCCAGTCAGCAGCTTACCGAGCTGGGCGGAACCCTGACCGTTGAATCAGAACCCGGCGTATTTACCCAATTTTTTGTCCATCTCCCCTGGGATAGTGAAAGGAAGACAGCGTGATAAATGTATTAATTGTTGACGATGATGCCATGGTGGCAGAACTGAACCGCATGTATGTGACGCAGATTGCCGGCTTTCAGTGCTGCGGAACTGCGTCGTCGCTGCATCAGGCTGAGGAGATGATTAAAGATCCGCTGCGCAATATCGATCTGGTGCTGCTGGACGTGTATATGCAACAGGACAGCGGGCTGGATCTGCTGCCAATTATTCGCGCCAGCGGGCGCGCTATCGGCGTCATTATGATTACGTCATCTGCCGATGCCGCCACCATTCAGACTTCACTGCACTACGGTGTGGTCGATTATTTAATTAAACCGTTCCAGTTCCCGCGTTTCGAAGAGGCGCTCACTACGTGGCGCGAAAAGCGCAAGCTGATGGATGCGCGCCCTTACTATGAGCAATCGGATGTGGATCGCCTGCTGCACGGCGGCGCACCGGAAGTGGCTGACACGCGCCGTCTGCCAAAAGGGCTGACCGCGCAAACCCTGCGCACCATTTGTCAGTGGATTGACGCCCATCCGGGTATCGAGTTTTCAACCGATGAACTGGCAAATGCGGTCAATATCTCCCGCGTATCCTGCCGTAAGTACCTGATTTGGCTGGCGCAGATTAATATTCTCTACACCACCATTCACTATGGCGCCACCGGGCGACCGGTTTACCGCTATCAGTTGATTGCTGAACAGTACAGCCTGCTTAAGCAGTACAGTCAGTAAGCCGGTAGCTGTCGTCGAGCGGCGTGAAGCGGAACTGACGCCGCGATGAGAGGGTAATGTCGCGGTTTTTGCTGACAAAAATCGCTTCAATATCCTGCCGCTGGCGCAGCAATGCGCAGCCCTTTTCAATACCCAGCCCAAACAGCAGCGTGGTCCAGATATCGCCATCGAGGGAGTCGGTGGAAATCACGGTCACGCTGTCGAGTTCGTTATTCAGCGGATAGCCGCTGCGCGGATCGAGGATATGGTGCCAAAGCTTGCCATCCTGCTCGAAATAGCGCTCATAGGTGCCGGATGTCACCACCGATTTATTCACCACTTCAATCGAACCCACCAGCGCATCGGCAGCGGCGAAGGGCTTTTTCACCCCGATGGTCCAGCCGCCCTGCGGCGATCCCAGCGTTTGTACATTGCCGCCGAGGTTGATCAGCCCGTCGCTAACGCCCTGCTGATGCAGGTAATCGCGCACCCGGTCGGCGATAAACCCTTTTGCAATGGCGCCGAGATCGATCTCCATACCAGGCTGCGCCAGAAACACGCTGGCGGCGGCATCATCAAGCACAACATCCTGCGGGCGCGTGATGCGCAGCCGCGCGGCAATCTCATCCGCCGCCGGAACGGAATCGCCCTTAAAACCGATGCGCCACAGTTTCACCAGCGGGCCGATCGCCAGGTTAAACGCGCTGTCCGGCAACTGGCTGGCGGCTTTGGCGCATTTGATCAGTTCATACACCGGGCGGCTGACGACGACCGGATGACGCCCGGCGGCGTGGTTGATATCCATTACCTGCGAATCGGCGCGGTTAACGGTAAAGAGATCTTCGTACTGTTTGATAAGTGAAAAAACGCGCGACGCGAGCGCTTCATCGTGGGAGAAGAGTTTCAGCAGGATGGGCGAACCCATCAGCACCGCAGAGTAGCTCCAGACACGGTTATCAGACATCGCACTCTCCTTCATTGACGGGGTGACCGGCTAACAGGCTTGCCAGCGGATTCAGTCGGGAAGATTTAGGCAATCTATCTGCAACAAAGCCGCCACCCGGTAATAGTACCTGATGACGGCTCTGATTATCAGTGCTGTGAATAGCCGGTCGCCCGGCTACAGCGTTTAACGACGTTTGGCGCGAACCGCCGCCTGATGCCCGGCCAGCGAACCGAAGATGATGATATCCGCAACCGCGTTACCGCCGATACGGTTACCGCCGTGGATACCGCCAACCACTTCGCCCGCCGCATACGCGCCCGGAATGACCTGATGCGCGGTATTCAGCACTGCCGTTTCGGTGTTGATGGTCACACCGCCCATGGTGTGGTGTACGCCTGGCGCAATCTGAATGGCGTGGAACGGGCCTTCGTTAATCGGCGCACGCAGCGCGGTGGTACGACCGAAATCTTCATCGTGCTGTTTTTCGACAAAGCCATTGTAACGTTCAAGCGTGGCAAGGAACGCATGATAGTCAATGCCCAGTTTGTCCGCCAGTTCGCGCGGAGAGCTGGCGCTGGTCACCAGGCCTTTCGCAATGTACTCGTCGGCCGCTTTGTTTTTCGCTCTGACATGCTCATCAAACACGATGTAAGCGTAATGTTCCGGCAGCGCGATAATTGCCGCGGAGACTTTATCGCGGGTCGACATCTCATTGTAGAAGCGTTTGCCCTGCTGGCTGACCAGAATCGCACCGCCGCCGCGAATGGACTCAGAAACCAGATAGGAAGTTTTCTGTTCAACGGTCGGGTGGATCTGGATTTCGCCCATATCCACGGTTCCGGCACCCAGACGTTCCAGCAGTGCAATACCGCCGCCGGTTGCGCCTTTATGGTTGGTGGTGACAAAACCTTCCAGATCCGGACGGTATTTCACGACCATCGCGCTGTTGGCGCTGAAGCCACCGGTCGCCACAATCACACTTTTCGCCTGCACGTTCAGGGTTTCCTGCTCGTCATTCAGCAGACGCACGCCGCGCACTTCACCCTCAGTGAACAGAATTTCTTCGACGGAGGTATCCAGCATCACATCGATACCGCGCTTAGTGACGTTACGCACCAGGCCGCTGATCAGGTAACCGCCGACGGCCGATCCATCACGCGGACGGTGCGTACGGTCGATGCTCATCCCGCCAGTTGTGGTGATGTCGTTCAGCATGATGCCGCGACGCGCCAGCCATTCGATCGCTTCCGGCGCATTTTCCACAAAGCGGCGCAGCAGTTCCGGATTGTTTTTGTCACCGCCGCCTTTCAGCGTTTCAGCGAAGAACAGCTCTTTGCTGTCCTGGATGCCTTTTACGCGCTGGAAGCGGGTTTCTGCCGCGTTCATCCCGGCAGAGGCTTTAATGGTGTTACCGCCGATGGTCGGCATTTTCTCAACGATCAGCACGCTCGCGCCTTCGTCGTGCGCCTGAATCGCAGCCGCCAGACCTGCACCGCCGCTGCCCACGACCACGACGTCATAATTTTTCACTGCTGTGACATCGCCGCCCTCTTCGGCCACGCGCGCTTTGCTGGATTTCAGCATCGCTTTCGACACCGCTTTTTTCACTGCTTCGCTCTGGCTGGTCGCGCCGGAGATAGCATCGACATGCGGCGAATTGGCATCGAGGATGCGATCGCGGATCTCTTCAAAGCTGCTGGTGAACTCTACGCTTTGCGGCGCAGAGGCCAGTTCGATACCGGTAATACGGTCGGTTGCCAGGCTAACGTTAATCACCATTTCGCTGGTGTCGTCCTGTACCGTTTCAACGAACAGACCCGGTTTAAATTTCGCTTCACCCATGCTCATGTCGCGGATCATCGCTTCCACCAGCGAGAAGCGCCACAACGGTTCCGGAATATTCAGCGCTTCACGCTGGGTGCTGTCGATAAACAGTTCGAGGTTTTCACCCTTAGCGATGCGTGCCGCCCAGTCCGGATAAGCGATACAGGCACGACCCACGGCAATCAGATCGTAACCGTGATCCAGCCCCTGCTCTGCCTCAGCCGCGTTAACCACGCCGCCCACGCCCATCACCGGAACCTGCGCCAGTACGTCAGAGCGCATCGCGCAATATTTATCAATCAACGGCGTCGGATCGCTGGTGTCATTAATAGAAGGACGCAGCGCCGCGCCAACAGAGAAGTGCAGGTAATCGACACCGCGCGCCGCCAGTTTTTCCAGCAGGAACATGGTGTCATCAAAGCGGATCCCGGGAACTTCCAGCTCTTCCGGCGAGAAGCGGTAACCAATAATAAAGGCATCATCCGCGTACTGACGCGCCATTTTGTGGGTGATATCCAGCACCGCCAGTGGGAATTTCGCGCGGTTATCGCGGCTGCCGCCCCACTCGTCATCACGCTGGTTCGAGTTCGGTGAGAAGAATTGCTGGATCAGGTAGGTGTTGGCGCCGTGGATTTCCACGCCGTCAAAACCGGCCTGAATGGCGCGGCGTACCGCTTCACCAAATTTCACCACCATCGCTTCCACTTCCGCCGTGGTCATCGCCACCGGCGTGGCGGCACCGTCACGCGGAGCGGCAATCGCGCTTGGCGCAATCGGCGTGCGACCGCCAATCAGTTTCGGCTCGACCATGCGGCCGCCGTGGTAAATTTGCAGGATCGCTTTAGAGCCTTCCGCTTTGATGGCTTCGGCGATTTTTGCCAGACCAGCAATTTTTTCGTCGTTATCAATACCAATTGCGCCGGGGAATGCGAGACCCAGATCGTCAACAAAACAACACTCTACGATAATTGTCCCAATGCTACCGGCACGTACACGATAATATTCAACCAGTTCACTGGTGACAGTACCATCGTAATAACCGGTGCAGGTGGTCATCGGAGCCATTAACAAACGGTTTTTCAGTTCTACGCCGTTTGGTAATGTAAAGGGGCTGAGGATGCGCTCGTTGCTGGTCATATTTAACTCCAAATCTAAATTTATAAACTTTGAATTCGGTGACGGATTTATTTTTTATTTTCGTTTGGCAATCCATTTGTCGTGTATTTAATATACCTCTAATTCTACTTACAAAATTAATTACGTTAGTTAAAAAACTATTTAACCACCTTAATAACAGCACTACCTCTACTGTATTATCAATTTTAAATAATGCATTCACATCATATTAATTACCGGTAACATTGCGATTACTTAATCAACGGAGCAAAGCGTATCCAAAGGCCAAACAAGAACCATGTTATCAATAAGTTAAGCCGGAAAAATCGATAAATGAGATTTATTATCAGCACCAATATTTAACAATTGAGATGTTTCTCACAGAATAACCACATACTGCTATGTGGGTATTGAAAATATATAAAAAAAACCTATGGCGCTTGCGTTTTTTTGATCTCAATCAAGAGCATTAGCGAGTGGAAGCGCAATATATAAAAACAGAAACTTTCTTAATTTAATGCAGATAAAGATGCGTTAGAAAAAACCCGGCAGAATATGAAAAGTCACAATAAAGAACTAAAGTAACTTATGTAAGTAAATAAAGTGACATTGAAATCTGCTACCGACCCCGAATTTTTAACTACTTGTAGATGCTCACTATGAAAGAGAAAACGACAACACCGCCGTCTGCCAGTGCAGCCAGTGCGAAAGGCGGAAATAAAAACCGCCTGATTATGATGGCGCTGCCGATTATCGTCGCAGTGCTCCTGCTATTTGTTCCGGTGCCGGAGGGCTTACCGCCTTTCGCGTGGCACTACTTCGCTATTTTTGTCGGCGTGATCGTCGGTTTGATCTTCGAACCGCTGCCGGGCGCCGTTATCGGTTTGACCGGCGTGGTGGTCATCGCGCTGTGCAGTCAGTGGCTGCTGTTTAGCCCTGAGCAGTTAGCCGATCCGAAATTCAAGCTCGCAGGCCAGTCCTTTAAATGGGCGGTGAGCGGTTTCGGTAACTCTACCGTCTGGCTGATCTTCGGCGCCTTTATGTTCGCCGCTGGTTACGATAAAACGCAGTTCGGTCGCCGCCTGGCGCTGATTCTGGTGAAATACCTTGGCCGCCGCAGCCTGACGCTCGGTTACGCTATCACCTTCGCCGATCTGCTGCTGGCACCGTTCACACCGTCTAACACCGCGCGCAGCGGGGGTACTATCTACCCGATTATTGCCAACCTGCCGCCGCTGTACGGTTCAAAACCGAACGATCCGAGCGCACGCCGCATTGGTTCCTATCTGATGTGGGTTGCCATCACCGCCGCCTGTATCACCAGTTCTATGTTCCTCTCCGCTCTGGCGCCGAACCTGCTGGCGCTGGCGCTGGTGAAAAGCATCGTCGGGATTAACATCTCCTGGGGGACCTGGTTTATCGCCTTCCTGCCGCTCGGCGTGCTGCTGATTCTGACCATGCCGCTGCTGGCTTACCTGTTCTACCCGCCAGAAGTCAAAGTGAATGATGAAGTGCCGCTGTGGGCGAGCCGCGAGCTGGAAAAACTGGGCAAAATGTCCCGTAATGAAATCCTGCTGCTGGTGTTTGTCTGCTGTGCGCTGCTGATGTGGATCTTCGCTGCCGACTTTATTGAACCGGCTCTGGCTGCCTTACTGGTTGTGGTCCTGATGCTGTGGACCGGCGTACTGACCTGGAACGACATTACCAGCAACAAACCGGCCTGGAACACCTTCGTGTGGTTCGCCACCCTGGTTGCGCTGGCCGATGGCCTCTCCTCCACCGGTTTCATTGCCTGGCTGGGTAAAGAAGGCGGCCTGCTGATGGCGGGTATCTCTCCGGGGATGGCAACCATTGCCCTGCTGCTGGCGTTCTACCTGCTGCACTATCTGTTTGCCAGCACCACTGCGCACACCACTGCCCTGCTGCCGGCGATGCTGACCATTGCCGCCACCATCCCGGGTATCAATATGGAAGTGGTTGTGCTGGTTCTGTGTACCTCTCTGGGTGTGATGGGCATCATCACGCCGTACGGTACTGGCCCGAGCCCGATTTACTACGGTAGCGGCTACCTGCCGACCAAAGACTACTGGCGTCTGGGCACCATCTTCGGTGCAATCTTCCTCGCCGCCCTGCTGTTGATTGGTTATCCGTGGATTACCATGATGTTCTGATTCACAACCGCCGGGTTTTCCCGGCGGTTTATTTTTATGGAGTAATGAGCTATGTCGAACAAACCTTTTGTATATCAGGATCCGTTCCCGCTGGCGAAAGACAATACGGAATATTATCTGCTGAGCCGTGAACACGTTTCTATCGCCGACTTTGACGGCCAGGAAGTCTTAAAAGTGGAACCCGAAGCGCTGACGCTGCTGGCGCGACAGGCTTTCCACGATGCCTCTTTTCTGCTGCGCGCGTCCCACCAGAAACAGGTTGCGGCCATTCTGACTGACCCGGAAGCAAGCGAAAACGACAAATACGTGGCGTTGCAATTCCTGCGTAACTCCGAAATCGCCGCCAAGGGCGTGCTGCCGACCTGCCAGGACACCGGCACGGCCATCATTATGGGTAAAAAAGGCCAGCGCGTATGGACCGGCGGCGGCGATGAAGCGGCGCTGGCTCGCGGTGTGTATAACACGTACACCGAAGATAACCTGCGCTATTCACAGAACGCGCCGCTGGATATGTACAAAGAAGTGAATACCGGCACCAACCTGCCGGCACAGATCGATCTCTACAGCGTGGATGGCAATGAGTATAAGTTCCTTTGCATCGCCAAAGGCGGCGGCTCAGCGAACAAAACCTATCTCTACCAGGAAACCAAGGCGCTGATCACTCCGGCGAAACTGAAAAACTACCTGGTTGAGAAGATGCGCTCTCTCGGCACGGCAGCCTGCCCGCCGTACCACATTGCGTTTGTTATTGGCGGCACTTCTGCTGAATCCACGCTGAAAACCGTGAAGCTGGCATCAACCCGTTACTATGATGGTCTGCCGACTGAAGGTAACGAGCACGGCCAGGCGTTCCGCGATGTGCAACTGGAACAGGAACTGATGCAGGAAGCGCAGAACCTCGGTCTCGGCGCACAGTTTGGTGGCAAATACTTCGCCCACGACATCCGCGTGATCCGTCTGCCGCGTCACGGCGCATCCTGCCCGATCGGCATGGGTGTCTCCTGCTCCGCTGACCGTAATATCAAAGCGAAGATCAACCGCGAAGGTATCTGGATTGAGAAAATGGAGCACAATCCGGGGCAGTATATTCCGGAAGCCATGCGCCAGCAGGGCGAAGGCAATGTGGCGAAAATCAATCTGAATCAGCCGATGAAAGATATCCTGGCGCAGCTTTCCGCGTTCCCGGTATCGACTCGTCTGTCGCTGAACGGCACCATCATCGTGGCGCGTGATATTGCCCATGCCAAACTGAAAGAGCTGATCGACAACGGCGAAGAGCTGCCGCAGTACGTGAAAGATCACCCGATCTATTACGCAGGCCCGGCAAAAACGCCTGAAGGTTATGCTTCCGGTTCTCTTGGCCCAACCACCGCAGGGCGTATGGATTCCTACGTGGATCTGCTGCAATCCCACGGCGCGAGCATGATCATGCTGGCGAAAGGCAACCGCAGCCAGCAAGTGACCGATGCCTGTGCCAAACACGGCGGTTTCTATCTGGGAAGTATTGGCGGCCCGGCTGCGGTACTGGCGCAGCAGAGCATTAAGAGCCTCGAATGCGTGGCTTACCCGGAACTGGGTATGGAAGCGATCTGGAAGATTGAAGTGGAGAACTTCCCGGCGTTTATTCTGGTGGATGACAAAGGTAACGACTTCTTCCAGCAGATCCAGAACAAACAGTGCGCAGGTTGTAGCCAGCGTTAAGATGTGAAAACACCCGGCAGGGAAACCCGCCGGGTGTTTTTTAGGAGATCGGCCCAGGGCTTTGCTCCGCATATCAAAAATCGGTGAATATCACCCGCTCGCGAGATCTGATTTACATCCAGGCATGAAAAACCGGCATATAAACCAGTTTTTTATAAAAAAAGATAGTATAAATAAAAAAAGATATACCAACGCCAGAGACTGAAAGATAACACCTTATAATTCATCATCGCCCCCGGCCGACTGCTTTTATGGATATGACCTCGACAATTATTATTTATCTGAAATGTTTAACGTACTATTTTAACGTCCGAAACTTCCCGGTTAGAAAATGAGCCCCAGTCTTTCCTGATGTTCTCAGCAAGTTTCTTTAAATATTCGATATCCTCTTTATGAGTAACTTCATCATCTGTTAATAAAAAATATTTACTAACATCAAAATGTGAATTGGGATAAAAGTTAGGAATCAGCACTGAAATAATCCAACCTTTATCAAACTTCATAAGAACAAAATCCCCTCGTTGCGAGTAAATAACTTTAGCTTCAATCATATACCCCTCCCGCTTTCAAGTTATATGGTAGTCTCCATTCGGCAACCTCCCTCCGGGTAGCAATCAAAGCCAGATATCACAAGCCCACCATTTTCTCGCTGTGGGAATGGAGATGATAAAAATCAAAAATTTTTTACACTTAGATCGTTATCTCCGGGAGGAGCGAAATCATCTCAACAACAGAGACAAAGATAAGAAAATTGAGATTTTATGCAGATAAAAAGCAGAAAAAAGGTTATCACGGCAGAGTTAATAACATGAAACACAGCCTGTGTTTATTACAGACATGCACCGTTTGTTTTATTATAAAAACCTACACAAAAAAAATCATCTGAATATAATCTGGCAAGCTTCTTTTGCTTTTCAAAAAAATTCTTATTAACCTGATGTGGCAATTGTATCTTTAATCCCTTACGTATTTGCGCGGCAATATAAAAAGCGTCAGTTAAGCACTCGAAGAAAATTTCATCAGATGTTTCAAACTCTTTAACCGCATAGATACCAAACGTCAGATCGCGTAACTTTCTTTTGTCTTTTTGCGTTCCATTGACAACATCCCTCAATATTCAAGCTGAGCAACAATTGAATTGTACATCGGTTCAAGCGCACCAGCGGCTGAATTACTTTTAATCGTTTTATATCTTTTAATCGCTAACCTTAATTCTTTTTCCACATAATCTAAGGCAGTAAATTCAGTCAGTTAATAGCTCGATAGCCAGTCGACACGGCACGGACGCATACTGTGAACAGAGTGCTTGTATTCATGTTTATGATTTTATGTTTTTATTATTTCATGCGAAAGCTCATGATTTACTTTCCACTTTTCCGGAGCGAACCGCCAACTCGCTATCGTAGCCTCACTATCATCAGGCCGAACAAAGCTGACGATAAGATAAATATCAACTTGTTTATTTCTCTTTATATTAAATATGGTTCTATAGGAAACGGCTTGCTCTTTTTTATCTGGCCATGGTTCCCAAAGTAAATCATCGATTCCCATGAGTTCTTTTTTAGTCATAAATGACGCGAGACTCAACCCCCCATTAAATTGCAACAAGCCTGTTCTACTATCTATTTTCATAATTATGGTCCGATATCAAATGGGGCACCTACTGGTTCAAGTACGCTCTTATAGTTTGATAAGAAAAATTGGGTTCCATCTCCATTACCAAATTCAATAGGATCTTGCGCTAATGCTTTTCCTGTACCTGCTACTGCATCTCGTTTTACACGGTATGCCTGGAGCTCCACCATAAATATTTCCGCATGGTGTAAAACCATAAGTCACGGCCTTTATATATGCCACGTCCTTGCCATTGTCTGCCAAAAGCTGCCTGATTATGATCATTCGCTTTCGTGGGTTCGTTAGGTTTACAGGAACGTTTCAACCCCCACGGATCCACCCACCCCACTGACCTGAACCTGCGGCTTGTTGCGATCACGCGGCTGGCTAATGACCTCCGTTAAACGATGTTCGCCATCGTAACGGTAATGCCAGCGCGTCTGCCCATTGTCTTTTTCCACGGTGCGGCCGTGGACGTCGTACTGCCAGCGGATACCGTTCAGTTGCGGACAGGCTTCCACATGTCGGCGGGAAAGCAACTATTTGCTGATGACGCCCTTTGCATCATTCCAGGTTATATAAGTTCCGCAATCAAATGTATGCGTATTGCATTGAACAGATATAGTTCCCCATTCATATACCCACTCAACACCATAAGGAGGATTAGTCACTGCACGTTCATTACCTCCTTTTATATGATCTCTCATCCATTGGATTAACCTTGACTCTTCCTTTTTTATCATGGATAGGTCAGCTCGTTTATTCCAATCATTAAGTGATTGAAAAAAATTACTATCTCTGTCAATCATATATATACATGGAGGGATATTATTTACGGAAGGTCTTATTTCCAAATAAAACCCCCCACCCAGCCAACTTACTTCCGGGAGAATGAAATAAAAACGCCCCCATTTTTTAAGTTGAGTGTTATTTTTAAATAAATCAGACGCAATAAACTTATCGTAGCCATCAATATTTAACTCATTATTACCAATAGATAAAGCGCCAGTGCAAAAATCTAATTTCATCACATTCATATGTTTATAACCTTTCCTGGAATTAATTTACTGCGCACCTCTTCAGGAATATAAAACTGCAATCCACCACCATCTCCCCATTGGGAATTTGCACTTGCGCGTCCTCTGGCCACATAAATGTCCTCAGAAACATAATAAGCTTTCACTTGTGTTCTGGTTGGGAAATCAGGATTCAGCTTAACCTGCAACGCTTCATGATAACCTATTGGGTTTCCTCTGTACTGCCTTACTGTGGGATGAGTTACAGTGTAAGCCGGGAGTTGATCGCCATTAGGATATAATGCATACAAAATTGTGCCTTTTTTTAGAGTGACATTTTCATAAACATCAATGCCGGGATAATCGCGATTATGAGGCCCCTGCCATTTTGTCGCTTCTTTAGAAGGATCTTTACACTTACTCAACCCCCACGGATCCACCCACCCCAGCGCATTCGGTGCATACTGGTACAGGTTTATCCCGCCCGCCAGCCCTATCGGGTCCTGCTGGGTAAAGCGTCCGCAGTCCGGGTCGTAGTAGCGGAAAAGATTGTAGTGAAAGCCGGTTTCACGATCCAGGTATTGCCCCTGCATGCGCAGGTTCTGGGCATATTCCGGTGCCTGAAGCGGCGTCTCACGCAACAATTTGCCCCACGCGCTGTTTTGCGCTTCCCAGCGCAACTCCCCTTCGGCATCCGTCAGTCGCTCCGGCAAACCGTTTGGCTGATTGTGGAACCAGTAGATTTCCGGGTCGCTGATGCCATCGATTCGCGCCAGCGGATCGTAACTCTCCTGATCGCTGTAGACATACGTCAGCGGTACATCGTCGTGAATTTCCTGCAACAGGCGCAAGCCATCCCAGACAAAACGCGTGGTAACGGCACGCCCACTGGGTTCGCCTGCGCGCAACTGGCGGCGCATTTTATTGATGCGTCGTCCCAGCGGATCGTAGCGGAAACTGACCTGAATCTGCGGCTTGTTGCGATCACGCGGCCCAGCCACCGCAGGACGCATGGATTCCTACGTGGATCTGCTGCAATCTCAAGGCAGCGAGCATGATCATGCTCGCGAAAGGCAACCGCAGCCAGCAAGTAACC
The DNA here is from genome assembly GCA_900109485.1 of Kosakonia sacchari. GTDB lineage: Bacteria > Pseudomonadota > Gammaproteobacteria > Enterobacterales > Enterobacteriaceae > Kosakonia > Kosakonia sacchari_B. The sequence goes on from FOAY01000009.1 coordinate 29,838, forward strand.
GATGCCTGTGCCAAACACGGCGGTTTCTATCTGGGAAGTATTGGCGGTCCGGCTGCAGTACTGGCGCAGCAGAGCATTAAGAGCCTCGAATGCGTGGCTTACCCGGAACTGGGTATGGAAGCGATCAGGAAGATTGAAGTGGAGAACTTCCCGGCGTTTATTTTGGTGGATGACAAAGGTAACGATTTCTTCCAGCAGATCCAGAACAAACAGTGCGCAGGCTGTAGCCAGCGTTAAATGATAAACCCCCCGGCGGAAGAACGCGTCGGGGGTTTTGTTAAATGAGGGTTTTATCGTTTGTTAGGGGAAAATTAGACAAACTGAATTACAAAATTCGAATGCTTCGTTTTTTTCATTGCTTCTGCGATATAACAACTTTTGATCTCTTCCGTTAAAGTCTGGCGTTCAAATGGAGGTTCGAAAGTTCTCATCGAATTTATTTCCGCCACAAATCCACAGATAATTCTCTCACCTGCTATTCTGTTTTTGTCACTTTCGCTACCGCCAACAATGTTATGTAAATAAGATAGTTGCTCAACGCCAGAACCATACATTGGTTCAAGCGCCGCGGCAGCTGAATTTTCTGACATGGTCTGATGCCTTTTACACGCCAGCGATAATGCCTTATCGATATACTCTCGCGCTGTAGGATTATTCATATAGCCGCCTGAAGAGATTTATTCCCCACGGGATTGTTCACTCAACGATATTCCAGCTATTACCGTAGCTCATGTTAATCGCATTCACTTCGCCACTTATGATTTCGAAGCCAATTTTTTATTATCACAGTAATAACCAAGCCATTCTTTACGCTCACCGAATAGCAGCCATGAGTTAGAAATCCGGAACAGGTACTTCTTGCGCTTTATATGATTTATAATTATTACGAATTTCTTTAGCCAAAAGAACCATATCATGGCAATCAGGATACTTTATTAAATCGTCATCTTTCAGTTTAAAACATTTTTCTTCATCAACATGACCGGCCGGCCAAATCATACAAACATACAAGCCATCAGTTCCTTGCAGGATAAAGAAATCACCCTGTTCTTTGAAAATAACTTTAACATTATTCATACACAGCACCTGCCTTCAGGTTATAAACTCCATAATCAATTTCTAACCTGGCCGAAACAAGAGCATTATCACCTGAAAAAAAATATCAAACAGAATCATTATCTTTATCCACAATAGCAAAGCCAGTCTGAAACTGACTCTTTGTTATTTCTTGCGACTGAAATCGTGCGTAATCACAACGGATACTTTCTAACAATACCTTCATATATTCAGTATCTAGTGGCTTAATAATTTCATCCGCAGCAAACAAAAAATATCGTTCGATATCTACTTTATATACACCTTCAGAAAAAATCACTTTCAGTACAAAACCACCGTCTATTATTTGATAAAGAGTATAATCCCATGGGTTAAAGGATATTCTATTAATATAATTCATGACACATCTCGATTTATCATGCACTACAAACTGCAAAACCCTATCGCTTAATTCTTATATTATTTATCTCTCTATCAGAAAATAGACCCCAGTTTTTTCTGATCAGCTCAGCTAATTTTTTAGATAATCAACGTCATCTTTATGTTTTATTTCTTCATCTGTCAGGAAAAAGTGTTTACTCACATCAAAATGTGAATTTGGATAAAAACCAGTAATCAGCACTGAAATAATCCAACCTTTAGCGGACCTCATAAGAACAAAATCCCCGCGTTGCGAGTAAATAATTTTAGCTTCAATCATATACCTCCCTTTTCAAGCTATGCATCTGATAGCAAACACTTTTTCTGACCCTCATAGAGATAACAACTTCGTAGCCTCCATTCGGCAACTTCCTCAAAGCCCGAAACCACAAGCCCGCCATTTGCCTGCTGTGGGGATGTAGATGATAAAAAATCAAAAAGTTTTTACGCTAAGATCGTGATCTCCACGGGTGAGCGAAATCATCTCAACAATAGAAAAAAAGATAAGGAAATTGAGATGTTATGCAGATAAAAAGCAGAAAAAGGTTATCGCGGTAGGGTTAATAACATACAACACAGCCTGTGTTTATTACAGACATACACCGTTTGTTTTATTATGGAAACCTACACAGAAAAATCATCTGGATATAAGCTGGAAAGTTTCTTTTGTTTTTCAAAAAAATTCTTATTAACCTGATGTGGCAATTGTATCTTTAATCCCTTGCGTATTTGCGCGGCAATATAAAAAGCGTCAGTTAAGCGCTCAAAGAAAATTTCATCAGATGTTTCAAACTCTTTAACCGCATAGATACCAAACGTCAGATCGCGTAACTTACTTTTGTCTTTTTGCGTTCCATTGACAACATCCCTCAAATATTCAAGCTGAGCAACAATTGAATTGTACATAGGCTCAAGCGCACCAGCGGCTGGATTACTTTTAATCGATTTATATCTTTTAACAGCTAATCTTAAAGCTTTTTCCACATAATCTAAGGCAGTTAATTCAGTCATTTAACAGGTATCCACATTTCTCGTTGCATTGAAAACCATTGTATTCCACCACCATCCGTCTGGAAAGGTTTACCCGGCACAGACCAGGTATCGAGAGCGGGGGTCGCTGTACTCCTTAACATCACTGTTTTTTCTTGCGCCTGGTAAGCAATAACCTCTTTAGGAACAATATCTGTTGTGCCACGTACTTGACCAACAGGGTTTATTCCAAGTTTGGTCGGTGGAGTATTTTCATTCATAGAATACCAGTTACCTTGCCAGTTTCCCGGCGATTGATTCTGATAAGCTATTTTTCCGCGATTAATGGTTTCGACCGAAACCCTTTCTTCAAGGTTAATACCCGACATATAGGCATCAATTTTTTCCTCTTCCACGCCCTGTTTACGCATAAAATCTTCAACAGTTTTTCGATTACCACGGATGTTGATATCTTTGTTTAAATTGCCGGTTCGTTCAAATTTTGCATTAAGCTCAGCACGGCGAGCGGATACGGTAGGTGCAGAGTCGACTAACGGTTTACCAGTCCGCCAGGCGTTATACTTCGCTCCACCTTTAGCCCCCAGGCCACCGCCAATGAGCCCACCAGCCAGCATGCTCCATTTCTGGCCGTCACTGCCCTCGCCAAAGATCTTACCGCCAATATAGTTGCCGAGCGTGCCTCCCGCCATTCCCCCTGCGGTACTTAACAAAGCAATTACCGGTCCGGCAACTACCGCTAGTGCACCAGCTCCAACCCCTAACATCACCCAGTTCACCCACGCCGGAATTTCGGGATTGATATCATCCGTTTGTACTTTTGCGCCGCCGATAAAAACGTTAACTGAGCCCTGGAATATCTCCGCACTACAGGTCAAACGATCGCCGAGACGCGCAGCAGGATAGTTGTTGATGTATACCTTTATAGAACCTTCAGCAACTCGCTGTGGGCTACCACTATGCTCATCGCACTCACCGAGAGAGAGGTGCGCGCGGATTGCCTTACGGCTATTTATAAAGACATCAGGAGACCCCTCCTTCAGCATTCCGGTCACATGTCTGGGCGCCCATGACATACTGCCTAAAACTTCGCCCAAACCGCCGCCCGCGCAAGCACTGGCGGCAACAGCGGAGACCGCCACCAGTGCCGCGCCACCGGTTACCGCTACGGCAGCCGCGCCCAACAAAGCACCGCCGATAAGGCCAGCGATCATCCAGCCTTTCGACGCTGTATGAGCAATGGGATCATCAACGCGCGCGGCTTGATACTCAGCCATGATTCACGCCATCTCTGCCATGTGCAAGGAAGCGCCGAACCCCCTCAGCGGAATCCAGTCCAGCAACGCCAGTGAATGTACGACAAATAGACAATTGCTGCCCAAGGTTGTGCCCACCGGCCTCAGGAAGCGTCCACAATGCATAGCGTACTGGCTGGCTTCCGGGTACGGGAGCGATCTTCAGTGCCTGTCCATCCTGCGCATAGAGCAAAAACGCACCTTCACGTGCTCGTTGCAAAGGCAAGTGTTGATAAAGTGCCTGTATACCCTCAAAGGCACTTAGATGCTTTGTCTCAGTATCAAGCGCAAAGAATATCCGTTGATCATCAGCCTGTAACATCTGCTCAGGTTCTGTTTCACGCTCGCGATGAAATTTAATGCTCTGAATAATCTCATGGTATTGCCGCTGGTAATAATCACTGAATTCATCAGGGCAAGTACCAATGTAACAAACAATTTTTTTCCCGGTTGGCTGTTCATCTAATAAGACCACGGTCTGGCGCTGAAAAATAAGCGCGCCATCGCTTTTGAACTGATAATAAAGTTCAATCGCAGGTTCACCATCAACCGTTACAGGTCGGGACAATTGAAGCTGAAACTGCGGAACAGTAATTTCCATCTCACGCAAGATTCTCGCCGCCACCGCCTGAATATTTTCGTCTTTTTTGGCACTGGCCCGGGATACAACGAAAGTAAACTCACTTGCACCATTATCATTCAGCGTAAATAAATTCATGGTACGATCTTTAAACACATCCGGGAGCGCCAGCGTTGCTTCCTGGAGAATATAATCAGCCATTTCTGTATCCCTTTATTTATTGCTGTTGATAACAAAAAAACTTTCGACTTCTTGCTGAATGGCCGCCTGATGTCCTGACCCGGGTGCGACTATCGCAGCCGAACCGCCGTCAGGATTTAAATGAAGTTCTCCCCCAGTGGTATTAATTTGCGCACTTTTTTTCGCCGTGAAATTGAAATCATTACCAACGATATTGATGCTCCCATCACTGGATAATTCAATCGCACTCTCCCCACACTCCAGACGCAATGTGTTCCCGGCTGAGAGAATAAAGGTATTGCACGCTTTATCCTGACGATCGTTGCCAGTCAAATTCACCGTGTTGACTTTGACGCCAGTATTTTGGTTTTTCACCACCCGCAGCGTCTCGTTTTCCCCAACAAAATGCGTGTGATTCTTTTCGATGGTGTGGCTTTCGTCGTTCTCAACATCCACATCAAGGTTACGCTCGGCATGCAGCCACACCTGCTCCTCCCCCGCTTTGTCCTCAAAACGCAGGGCGTTGGCGTTATCCACCGAGCCATCTTTCGAGCGGCTGAGGAAGCCCATTTGCGTCGCGGCGGCGGGCAGCGCCCACGGCGGCATACTGGCTTCGTTATAGACGCGCCCGGTGATGATCGGCCGGTCCGGGTCGCCGTTGATGAAGTCAATCACCACTTCGTCGCCGACGCGCGGGATTTGTACCCCGCCAAAACCCTGGCCTGCCCAGGCGCTGGAGACCCGCACCCAGCAGGAGCTGGTGTCATCCCCCTTCGCCTGCCGGTCCCAGTGGAACTTCACCTTCACCCGGCCATATTTGTCCGTCCAGATGCTTTCGCCCTGCGGGCCGACCACTTTCGCCGTCTGCGGGCCGTAGGTGCGCGGCCACGCCGTCACCGCCGCCGGGCGGTACACCACCGATGACGGGATCACCGTAAAGTCGATGCGGTGCTCCGTTTCCCCGTCGCTGCCGCTGGCGTAGCGGTTCTCTTCAAAAAAGTAGGTCGCGGCGGTGGTCAGGTAGTCGCCGTTATCGCTGAAAAACGGCGCGTTATACAGCGTGAAGGTGCTGCCCGGCGCCACGCCCACCGCCGTGGCCGTGCCCTGAATCTGCTGGTGCTCCACCTGCCAGCGCTCCTGGCGGATGCGGGCATAAAATTCGCCGTGGCCGTGCTCGACAAAACGCCCCGGCCAGTCATACACGTCAATGCTCCCCGGCTGCGGTGACGAAGGGTTCTGCCGCGCCTGGAACAGCCACGCATTCGGCTTGCGGAAATCATAGTCGTCAAGGCTGTAGATGCCCGGCGTGACGCTGTCCTCCAGCGCCCACTGGCTGATGCCCTCTTCATCCGTGCTGCCGCCGGACGGCGTCTGGTGATAGGGAAGGGTTTCGTAACCGGGGAAGGGTTTAAATTCGGAGGCGGCGTCGGTCAGCACCAGCGTGTGTCTGTCGGCTTCATGCCTGAAGTGGTAAGCAATTCCTTCCAGCTCCATCAGGCGGCTGATGAAGTCGAAGCTGCTCTCCTGGTACTGCACGCAGTAATCCCAGACGCGGTAACTGCCGGTCAGCCGGTCTTCCAGATTGACCTGGTATTCACCGAGCAGCGTTTTCACAATCTGCGGCACCGTCTGCCCCTGGAAGATGCGCAGGTTGCGGTCGCGCTTCATCGGCCACACATCCGGCTCGGCCGTCAGCTGGTACACCGCGTAGCGCGCGCCCGACAGCTCCGTCGCGCTCACCGCCACGCGGGTCACTTTCCCGTTGAAGTAGCGCGTACCCGTCTGCGTCGGGACCGTCACCGTCACCGGCTGGCCCAGCAGCCTGCTGCGGTCGATGCGCGCGTCCGTCCCCAGTACCGTCAGCGCCAGCGTAAACGGCTCCGACAGCGCCTCGCGCCCGGCGAGTTTCCAGAAAAGCAGCCCTTCAACGGGCAGCCTGACCGATATTCTGTTCACCATAACGTAGCATCCGTAATTAAGTTTATCTCAGCGATAATAACTGCATCACTGATATGTTTTATTTTGCGCGATGAAATTTAATGCTCTGGATTATTTCCTGGTATTGTTTTTGATGATATTCACTGAATTCACCTGGACAGGTGCCTACATAGCTAACCATCTTTTTCCCGGCGACCGCATCATCCAGTAAAATGAGCGTCTGACGCTGATAAATAACGCGGTTATCATTTTTGAATTGATAAAAAAGTTCAACGGCGGGATAACCATCCACTTCCAGCATTTGTGAAGATTCAAGATGAAAATCTGTGAGGGTTATTTCCAGCTCACGTGTTTTTTTTGCGGCGACGGTATGAACTTTATCATCGGGTTGAGCACTGGTTCGAGACACGACAAACGTAAATTCACTGTCACCGTTATTGCTGTGTGTTAATAAATTCATGGCTCTGTCTTTTTTAATATGTCGGGCGATACAACCGTAACGATCGATACAGGACGACATCACATTATTTGTAATGCGAAAGAGATGTGGGGGAGATAATTCTCCCCGCGTTTTGCCGGGCACAATATTACCCGGCGAAATAGTGTTGATTAAGGTTGTGGATTAATTAACCAGGTGCCCGGTTTAGCAATGGTGATGGTCTGACTGCGGCTCTGACCATTTCCCTGCAGGAGTACTTCGTAATGACCGGGTTGCAGTTTCAGTGAGGCAAACCCATTGGTCGCCGGAGAAACCGACTGTGCTTCGCCATTGACACTCAGTTTTTCGCCCTCTTTCATGCGCACAAAAAGTTGCGCGACCGGCGTCTGGCTGACCACCGGCGCTGCGGTCTGCGCGGGCGGAGGCGTCTGTACGGCAGGCGCTTCCCGCACAGGCTGCTGTACTGGCGGCGCAGGTTGTTCTTCCGGCGTCACGCTGGCGGTCTGCGCCGCGGCATCTTCCGGCGCTGAACTGCCGCCGAACAACATTGCCCCGGCGACAATGCCGACAATCACGCCTGCCGCCACCAGGCCTGGCAACTTGTAGCGCTGCCAGCCCGGCGTCGCCGGTTTTTCTTCTGCCTCTTCAACCGGTACCAGCATAGTGCCAGGCGGTTTAATGCTCAGCACATCCCCCAGCCCGGCAACCGGCATCTCAATCAGCGCAGCAAACTCATCCACGGTCTGCGGGCGATCTTCCATTTTCAACGCCAGCGCGCGATCCACCGCCTGCAACAGCGAAGGGGTGTACCCTGGCAGGTTGCGCTGCGTCAGCGGCATATAGGTGTCCTGAATGCTGCGCACCACGCTGACCGGCGGCGGCGAACCGATAATCAGCGTATGCAGCACCGCGCCGAGGGCGTAAATATCGGTCCACGGCCCCTGCTCGCTTTCGTTGTCGTCGGTGTATTGTTCGATCGGCGCATAGCCCGGACGCAGCATGGTTTCCGTTTCGTCCGAAACCGAACCAATACTGCGGCGCGCGGAGCCGAAATCGAGCAGTACGGGCAAGTCGTTATCCTGGATCTGGATGTTATCCAGCGAGATATCGCGATGCAGATACCCTTCGTCATGGATGGTTTTGATCGCACCCAGCAGCATCGGCAGCATGCGGCGGATCCAGGCTTCGTTAATCAGCGTTGGGTTTTTCTCGCGCAGGCGGGAAAGCGTGGTGCCGCTGTAGAACACCGTGCCCATATAAGCGGTATCGTTCTGCACCCAAAAACGCAGCACGTGCAGCAGGTTCGGGTGGTTAAAACGCGCCAGCAGACGCGCTTCCTGGATAAAACTGTTCAGCCCGGCGGTGAAAGCTTTGCTGAAACGCTCGCTGCGCAGCACCAGCGTCATGTCGTCGTTGCGTACAGCCAGTGAAGAGGGCATAAACTCTTTAATCGCGATGGTGCGTTCAAGCTGATGATCCCAGGCGCGATAGACGATGCCAAAACCACCGCCGCCAATCACTTCTTTAATTTCGAACTCGTTGAAGCGATATCCTGGCGGCAGTGCGTTCGGTACACTCCGGTTGTTATCGTGATCCGTCATAGTGGAAAACTCTCTTGATAATGGCTTTACGCCGCAAACTGACAGTGAAACTCACCCTGCTCGAGCGTGACACGTAAGCGCTTATATTGCTCGTCCCGCGCGCTGGCGTCGAGTAATAGCTGGCTCATCATCGGCAGCAAAGTGTTCGTAAGGATGGCGTCCACCATACGGCCGCCTGATTCAACTTCGGTACAGCGCGCCACAATCTGTCCGACCACGCTGTCATCGATTTCCGAGACAATGCCGTGGTTCTCCTCCAGACGGCGCTGAATACGCTTAAGCTGCAAACGCACAATCTGCGCCAGCATCTCGTCGCTGAGCGGGAAATAAGGCACCACCAGCAAACGCCCAAGCAACGCGGGCGGGAAAACCTGCAACAGCGGCGGACGCAGCGCATCGCGCAGCGCGTCCGGTTCCGGCATCAGTTCCGGATCGGCGCACATGCCGGTAATCAACTCGGTACCGACATTCGAGGTCAGAATGATGATGGTATTGCGAAAATCGATATGGCGGCCTTCGCCATCTTCCATCCAGCCTTTATCAAACACCTGGAAGAAGATTTCATGCACGTCAGGATGCGCTTTTTCGATCTCATCCAGCAGCACCACGCTGTACGGGCGACGGCGCACGGCTTCGGTTAACACGCCGCCTTCGCCATAACCAACGTAGCCCGGAGGCGCGCCTTTCAGCGTCGAGACGGTGTGCGCTTCCTGGAACTCGCTCATATTGATGGTGATAACGTTCTGCTCGCCACCATACAGCGATTCCGCCAGCGCCAGCGCAGTTTCGGTTTTACCCACGCCGGAAGGGCCGCAGAGCATAAACACGCCGACCGGTTTGTTCGGATCGTCGAGGCGGGCGCGCGAGGTGCGCACGCGTTTGGCGATCAACTCCAGACCGTGACGCTGGCCGATCACGCGCTCATTCAGCGTATCCGCCAGTTTCAGCACCGCGTCGATTTCATTTTTCACCATCCGTCCCAGCGGAATGCCGGTCCAGTCGGATACCACCGCCGCCACCACGTTGGCATCAACCGAGGTGAACAGCAGCGGCGCGTCGCCCTGCAATGTTTTAAGCGCCTGTTGCTGCTGCGCCAGCGAGTCACGTAAACCGGCCAACTCTTCTTCGGCTGCGGTGTGCAACTGCGCGCGCAGCGCGATGATGGCATCCACCAGCGCCTGCTCCTGCTGCCAGCGCTGCGTCAGTTCCTCGCGCAGTTGTTCCTGCTGTTGACGCGCGGTGGTTAATTTCTCTACCCGCCCGCTGTCGCCAGCCGCCATTTTCGCTTCGCGGTTGGCAATCTCAATCTCCACCTCCAGCGCGGCAATGCGGTGCAGGCAATCTTCCAGTTGTGGCGGCGGCGCGCTCTGGCTGACGGCGACGCGGGCGCAGGCCGTATCGAGCAACGCCACGGCTTTATCCGGTAACTGACGCGCCGGAATGTAGCGGTGAGACAGCTTCACGGCGGCAACGACCGCTTCATCAAGCAGCAACACGCGATGGTGTTTCTCCAGCGCGGAAACCGTGCTGCGCAGCATTAATACCGCTTTTTCTTCATCCGGCTCGGCAACCTGTACGGTCTGGAAGCGGCGGGTTAATGCCGGATCTTTCTCAATGTATTTCTTATATTCCGCCCAGGTGGTCGCGCCGATGGTACGCAACTGTCCGCGCGCCAGCGCCGGTTTCAGCAGGTTGGCGGCATCGCCGGTGCCCTGCTGGCCGCCTGCGCCAATCAGGGTGTGAATTTCGTCGATAAACAGAATGATTGGCGTCGGGCTGGATTGCACTTCGTTGATCAACGCTTGCAGCCGCGCTTCGAACTCGCCTTTCATGCCCGCACCCGCCTGCAGCATGCCGATATCCAGCAGCCACAGTTGCACGTTCGCCAGCGGTTCCGGCACATCGCCTGCGGCAATGCGCAGCGCTAACCCTTCCACGACCGCCGTTTTTCCGACCCCGGCTTCGCCGGTTAACAGCGGGTTGTTCTGACGGCGACGCATCAAAATATCGACCATCTGGCGGATCTCTTCGTCGCGGCCCACCACCGGATCGATTTTGCCGTCGCGCGCTCTGGCGGTCAGATCCTGGCCGTATTGCGCCAGCGTGCCCTGCTGTTGCGGCGCGGCGGCGGTATCGCCAACGGCGGTTGCCGTCTGCTGCGTCTCTTTACTGTTGGCGAAAATCGCTTCGAAGTTGTCGAGCAGCGCATCGGCGCTCACCCGCTCAAACTGCGACGAAATGCCTTTCAACACCGTCGCCAGGCTCCAGGTTTTCAGGATCCCCGCCAGCAGATGGCCGCCGCGAATGCGCGTGACGCCAAATTTCAGCGAACCGTAAACCCACGCCCGCTCAACAGCGGTATCAATATGTTCCGAGAGATCGGAGACAGAGCTCGCGCCGCGCGGCAGTTTATCGAGCGCGGCAACGATATCCCGCGTCAGCGCCTCTTCATTCAGCGAAAAGTGGCGGATCACCTGTTGCAGGTCGCCATCCGACTGTTGCATCAACTGGTGCAGCCAGTGAACCAGTTCGACGTAGGGGTTGCCACGCAGTTTGCAAAACGCGGTGGCGCTTTCCAGCGAGGTAAATAACAGCGTATCGAGTTTGCCGAACAGGACGGCGCGGCTAATTTCCGACATTGTAAATTCCGTTAGTTGTCACGTCAGATGAATAAGACGAAAGGTTATCCTTCCGGGCTGAATACCAAATCTCCGCGCGGTTGCGGCTGCGGCTGAGCGCCAAGCCAGGCGCTGTAACCCAGGCGACCTGCACCGCCAAGCGTGGCGCCAGCAACATCTTCATGGCGCAGGATCACGCGCAGCGCCCACTCATATTCGATGCCCAGGTACTGGCGCACCCAGTCGCGCATCTCGGTCACGGCTTTTTCACCGGGCAAGAAACGCCGGTAAGTTTCGGCGGTCAGCGGGCCAATTTCGATGCGAAACTTATGGCTCACATCGCGCACGGCTTTACCCAGAAAGGCCGACTGTCCAAGGCGCGGCGCATGGCGACCGCCCTGCAAACGCGCACGTTCGCGTTCGCTTAGCGGCATCCACTGCGGCACGTTTTCGACGATGGACACCGGCACATTGAAATAGCAGCGCAGGATCTTCTCCAGCCCTTCTGGATCGCGTCCGTTGCGCGTCAGATGCCCGGCCAGCGCAAAACGCGCATGCGGGCTGAGGCTGCCTTTTTCCAGTTGCCCCGGTTGCCCCATGCCGATTAGCGAAGCGATGTACTGTTCAAAACGTTTGTTGTCGCCCCGGTCGAGCGACACCGTCGGCTGCGCATCGGCCCATGCGCGATAAAACAGCAGCGACAGCCGGTGGTGAAACAGATCGGCAAAGGCGCTGAGGCTCTCGTCCTGGTGATGATCGATGCGTTCGCGGGCATATTCCGTCAGATGGATCGGCAGCGGACCGTTCGGGCCGAACAGCCCGAAGCTGAGAATGGCGATATCGTACAGCGGCGAACCGTCGCGTTTACGCACGTCGGCGAGGGTCGAGGGTGCAAAGCCCAGCGACGGTTTTTGCCCGATGCGCACCGATTCAAAACGCGGCAGCGGCGCGCGCCCGAGCGGGTAACGTTCCCCGCCGCGGGCGTCAATACGCCGCAGCAGGCTGAACAGATCGTAGCGCCACGGCGTGGCCATCACGTTCTGCCAGAATGCCTCCGGCAGCGAACTGGCGCGGACTATCTGCGGCGCGCTGGTTGGGGCTTCGCTCATATCAGCGCCCTCTTGCCCATGCGCGGCGGCCAGTAGCCGATTTCACCGCGCTGCTGGCTTTTCAGGGTGAACTCGGTAAAGCTGTTCATGCCCACCAGTCGGGCGAAAACGCGCTCCAGCACGCTGCCGAACAGCCACGGGCTGAAGCCGGAAAACGCCTGCTCATCAACCGCCAGCGTAATGCCAATGCCGCGAGCAAACACGATCGGCCCCGGCTCCGGCACGCGACGGTGTACCGGTTCCAGCACGCAGTGGCGCACGCCGTCGATCTGGCGCGCCACCGGCGCTTCCGCCAGCCGCGTGTACAGGCCCAGAAGCTGGCGCAACGCGGCCGCGCCTTCACCGTCGTCACCGTCCATCAGGCTGAGATAGTTCATCTGTAGCTGGCTGATCAACCGCCAGGTGCTTAACCCCTCCGCCAGCGCCGGGCGCGGCGGCGTCGGGCCTTTACGCAGGTGCAGGGATTTCACCGGCAGCGAATCCGGCATCACGAACTGCCCCATATCCTGCTGCAACATCAGCGGTAAGTCGCGGCTGGTACACAGCACTTCCGCGGTGATGTAGCGTAAATCTTCGCGCCACGGCGCATGCTGCTCATCGACCAGCGAGGCAAAGACTTCGGAACCGATATAACCGGTACGGGTACCGTAGCGCTGCGCATGTTCCGATAACGCGCGCTGCTCGCGGCGCACGGAGAAGTAAGCGCCATAGTTGCCTTCATCCTGGCTCCAGCTACTCCAGAACGGGCGAAACGTCTGCTCATCGCGCTGACCATCGACGCTGGCGTGGATTTTGCGCACCGCGTAAATTTCGTAATCGAGCGGGCGAATGTTATCCACCACCAGGTGGTATTCGTGCTGGTTTTCGCTCAGTTTTTGCCTTTCGGCCACTTTCGGGAACAGGTTAATCACCGGCGTGCAGTGCAGCGCAAGGTGGTTTTTATCCACCACCCGCTCCAGTTGCCCATCGGCTTTATCCAGCAGAATGATGATATCGAACGAGGTGGCATCGCCGCTTTGCGCCACCATCGAACGCAGCCCCTGAAGGCTGATAAACAGAAAACGCTGCGGGAAGGCGAAATACTCCTGCAACAGACGGTAGCCGTCGAAGTTGCGCAGATCGTCCGGCAGCAGCGACTGGCTGGCGGCAAAGCCTTCCTGCTGCAATGCGTCATCGGCCAGCACCTGCAACGACGCACCGGCGCTGTTGGCCTGGCAAACAATGCCCACCTGGTGGCCCATCAGCAGTTCCAGCAGTTTCAGCGCCTGCATATCCGGGCCGCTGAGGAACAGTTCCAGGCGATCGAAATCGAGATGGCCGAGGTTGACCGGGCCGTCGCAGCTCACACGAACTCGCAGCGCGCTTTGCGCCCCACGCTGGCTCAGGCCAACGTTCGCCAGCGGCAGATCGGCAGGTACGCCGCCCAGTTCCACCTGGCTGATTTTCAGCGGTAACAGCGTGACATCATGGGCGGTGGTATAGCTACAGGTGACGCCATTCTTCTTCATCACCTGGCTGTCCATCATGGTGCCGCGCGGCACCACAAAGCCGTTGCTCAGATCCCCTTTCGCGCTGTCCGGCGTCAGCTCCGCAATCGCCATCGACGGCGTCGGCGCGAGATAGTTAGGCGCCACCATCTCCAGCAGACGCTGGGAGAAGCGGGGAAATTCGGCGTCCATTTTCAGTTGCACGCGGGAGGTCAGGAAGGCAAAGCCCTCCATCAGGCGTTCGACATACGGATCGGCAACGTCCATGCCGCGCATGCCGAGGCGTCCGGCCACTTTCGGATAGCGCCCGGCAAACTCCTGGCCCATTTCGCGCAGCCAGGCCAGTTCGCGGTTGTAGTACTCCAGTAATTTGCTGTCCATGATTACCCCGCGTCTTTCAGCTCGAAATGCCCGTTTTCCAGATCCACATCCGTGCGGAACAGAAACTCCAGCGGATACGGCACGCACCACAAGCGCCCTTTGATCTCAATCGACAACACGTTGTGCAGATCCAGCGACTGGGTATCGGAAATGCAGCGAACCTGTAAGCCCTGCGGCAAAATGCGCGGTTCAAAATGCAAAATCGCGTTGGTCAGCTTGCGCTGGATATCCTGCCATTCGATGTCCGACATCCGCTTGCCCGCCAGCGGTGACACGCCAAAATTGACCACCGAGCGACGCACTTCGTCAAAGCCGCTCAGATCCTGCTGCGCTTCGTTGTTGATGGTATTGAACAACCACTGCAAATCACGCAGCACGTGGCGTCGCAGCGTGGAATGGGAGACCAGATTGCTGTTCTGCGGCTCCTGAACTTTGTCCGGCGCGTCATCGGTGAGGCGCTCGAGCAGCGACGGCTGCATTTTGTCGCGCGCGCCGACGGTCTCTTTGCCGCGTCGCGAGCGCCAGCCGCTGCGCAGCAGATCGCTCTCTTCATCGTGGGCGGAATTACTCATCTGCAACGGCCGTGTCGAAACTCAGCGTGACCAGATCGAGCAGCGAGAACTCGGCGCTGTCGTTGAGCCAGACTTTTTGTCCGTGGCCCAGGAAGTGCGGCGCATCGCCCGGTAACGCCTGCCACTCGGTGACGCGGGCGAGTTTAAAGCGGTCTTCGGCTTCGCTATCCAGCGGATAACGCGCCGGGATCTGGCACACCTGTTCGCTGCCATCCTGCAAACGCACCAGCGTATGGCGCCACACCAGGTCGGTGACGCTGGCTGGCGGCTGAAACTGCATAGCGGCAATCGCGCTGAACGGCAGCCAGAAATAGCGGCCGTTAACGATCGCTTCGCAGACCGGGCCAAAACGGCAGTCGCCATCCATCAGCCAGTCGAAAGTATGCGTTTCGCCATCCTGAGTGGTTAACTGGCCGGGGTTCGCCTCGGCGTTCTCCAGCGCGGCTTCGCGGTGCGCGCCAGGTTCAGTGGCTTCCGGGTCCAGCGCGCTGACCATCGACGCCAGCCACGGCCACTGTTGATCTGGCGTGACCGGACGGGCGCGACCGGCCATCACGTCGGCACGCTGGCGTTCACCGTTGATGGCCTGCTCCAGCAGCGTTACCGTCGGTTGCGCCTGCGGTTTCAGCGCCTGCCAGCTTTTCAGTTGCGCCAGCGCGCGCGGCCAGTTGCCGTCGAGACAGAGAAGCTGGGCAAAGGCCGCACGCAGATCGGCATCGCCTGGCTGGGTGCGAATGCGGCTTTCCAGCCGGGCAAGGCTCTCATGCAGGGACTCGCCCGCCAGTTGTTGCAACAAGGTGTTCATCGCCGCTCCTTAGTTCAGGGTCTTGTAAGTCCCGACCGCCGGATCGCGCAGTTGCGGGTGCAACGAATCGATCAGCAGAATATTGAGGTGCGTACCCGGTTCAAACCACGGCGTCCAGGCTTTACGCACTTCATCAAGGCGCGCCTGCAAACGGCTGGCATCGCTGGCAACATCGCGGGAGATTTCCACCGCCACCGTGCCGTTCGCCTGCCAGCCGTTGAGGCTATTAACGTAGGGCAGGATCATCCAGCTCTGCGCCAGACTGCCTTCGCTGACGACCATGCGTTCGTTGTTAACGGTGGTAATCAGCAGACGATCGGCGTCAACGCTGTCGCTCAGGCCGCTCACCGGGAAACCGTGAACAAAGGTCATGGTGATCTTTTTCTCGCTGCCGTTGCTGATCTGCGTCACTTCGCTGCGCCCGTTCAGCCAGCCGCCCTTCTCACATTTGCCATCCTCTTTCGCCGGAATAAACAGCGCTGGCGCGCTGGCATCGCCCTGCCAGAAGGTGCGCAGATGGCATCCGTCCTGCAGGGTAAATTCCTGCCACGGCGTACGGTTAGCGGCCGGGGAGAGATCTTCAGCGCGCTCTGTCGGCGGCGTCAGGGTGGCGGATGTGGAAGTGGAGGCAGTTGAAGTTGCGCCCGTCGAGGTGACGACCGGCGCCCACTCTTTCGCTTTATCGGCCGTCCCTTCAGCCAGCGTCGCGCCCTGCGGGTCGGTCAATTTCCAGTGCACCTGCGTCAGCGTGCCGCACTGGTTTTGCAGCAGTGCGCCAAGACGCGGTAGAAAGTTGTTCAGTACGGCTGGTTTTTTATCGCCGCTGGCGACAATACGCAGCGGCAATGTTTTGCTGCACCAGCTTTTCGGCGTGTTATCCGCGATGTTGTCGATCCAGACATCCAGTTTTTGCGAAGGCGACTGCACGATGCGGTAGTTTTCTGCCTGTACGCTGCCACACACCGCCAGCAGAGCCAAACCCGGTAGCCAAAGTTTCATAAAAGTCCTTGTAAGCTGTATCAATCACGAAGAGGGAAAAACTGGGCGGCTTCAGAGAGCGTATGCAGTAGCGTCGTCTCCTGAGGTGTGCCCATCCACACCGCTACGGCGCTATAGTTATCCTGCTGGGTCTGCGCCCCGACACTGTTTTTCAGCAGGATTTGATTCATCAGCGTCAGCCACTCGTCCGGCGTATTCACCATATGCAGCGACTGTTGCATCTGCTCTTCACTGACGCCGTGCCAGAAGCCATCGGTACAGAGCAAAAAGGCATCGCCATCTTCAATCGGCACCACATCGCTGTAGCTTGGCTCGCGTTCATCTTCACCAAGACCCAGCGCGAAGTAGAGCAAGTTGCCGTTGATGCCTTCGGTCTGATGCCCGGCATCTTTCATCTGCTGCACCAGGCTGTGGTCGGTGGTGACATGATAAAGCCAGCCGCGACGAAAGAGATACAGGCGGCTGTCGCCCGCGTGCGCCCAGTAGGCAAGCTGATAATCGCGGTCGATAAACAGGCTGACCATGGTCGTGCCCATGCGGTGATAATCCTGCACTGCTTTCTGCTCTTCACGGATAGCGCGGTTAGCATCGTTGACGTACTGCCGAATGTACTGGGCATTCAGGTGCTCATCGCCATCAAACCGGCTGATGATGGTATTACGCGCCAGTGCGGCCGCTACGTCGCCGCCGGGTAACCCGGCTATACCGTCACATACCACAAAGCAGGCGGCACGTTCGCCGATGTTCTCCCCGGTCTGATCCTGATTACTGGCACGTTCGCCCTGTCGGGATATGGAAGCCGTGCTGATATTCATTCTTCCGATCCGCTTTGTGAGTCTTTGTACTGGTTAACCTCCATGTCATAAGCGTGGAGGAACGCTTCGCCAAACAGGGTATGGAAGTCATCATCAATTTCACCCGCCGTTTGCGCGTAAGTACGTACAAAGTAGTCCCACAGGGCGGCTTTACGGTTCGAGAGCATGCCAAGACGCGCGGTGGCGCCGTCGCGTTTGGCGTCATCTTCCAGTTGTTCCGGGTTAAACGACTGCAACATCGCGGCGATAATCGCGCGGATACCGGAAATCATGCCCAACTGGTGCGCCTGTAAGTCGATCAGCGCATCGCGCACCGACTTTTTCGGCGGCATAAAGCCAGGCATCCGCGTACCAAACATCTGCATCAGCACGGTTTTGCCCGACGGCAGCAGCTTGAACGGGTTGTTGGCGTCATCCAGCACCATGGTCATATCGGCTTTAACGCCGCGTTTCAGAATCGAGCGCGAGGACAACAGCGCAACGGTGCCCTGGGAAAACATGCTCAGCATCTGGCCGAGCTGACGCATGTTCTCTTTATCAAACTGCGGCACCGGCTGCATATCGCCAAGCCCCATACCTTCCAGTAACGCGTCCAGCAGCTCGCCTTTCAGTACATCGCTGCTGTCGCCATTGTTGACGGCTGGCGCGCTGCGCAATTCGTTGTTGCTCTGGAGCGGATCGATACGCAGACGCCCTTTCGGCGTTTGCGCCGCGCTGCGCTGTACCGCTTGTGGCGTCGGCAGCGTGATACCCGCATAGTCCTGCGGCTCCGACACCGGTTCCGGCTCATCATCGACGAACAGCGGCGTGCCGCTGAGATCTTCCGCGCGCAGTTCGGTGATGATCGGCTGCGGCTGTTGCGGCGGCGTCGCGCTGTGCGGATCGGTGATGATTGGCTCAGCGGGTTTCGCCGGAACAATCTCATCGGCATGCGCCAGCGGCACTGCGCCGCTTAACAGTCCAAGCGGATCGTCGCTGCGTGCCGCCGAAGTGCTGCCGCCGCCAAACAGCGCCAGCGGATCCAGTTCATCCGCTTCCGGCGCAGGTTTTTGTGCGGCCCGATCAACCGGCGGCACCAGCGTGGATGGCGTGGCGTCGTTAAAGATGCTGTCATTTTTAAAGAGCTGTTCATCGTTAAACAGCTGATCGGAGGCGAGGGTTTTCGGCGTCACCAGCGGCTCGTTGTTATTCAACAGTGAGAGCGGATCTTCCGGGTTACGCTCCGGCTCTTTCGGCGCGGCAAAGGGGTTAAGATTTTGCGCTTCCGGCGTTTTCGCCCGGTTGCTGGAGATGCTGTCGGAGATGGAGAACTCCTGCATCAGGCTGTCCCAGATTTCCGTGGGCACTGACGCCGGGGCGTTTTCCGCTGTGCTTTTCGGCTCCGGGGCGGGCGCAGGTTTGGCCACTTGCGGCTGAACGTGCTTCGGATACATCTCCTCCGCCATACGGCTTACCGGTTGCGTATCCTGAATCAGCTCGGTCACTTCGATACGGTATTCATCAATGCCCAGAATATCGCCATCCTGCAATTCGACCTGACGGCCACGTTCCAGGGGAATATCATTCAGCACTACGCGGGTCACATTGCCGCGATTGGTGATGCGACACTCGCCATTACCAGCGATATGAACAATCGCCTGTAAGCGAGAAATGGAGCGGTCGTTATCCGGCAGCACCAGGTTGTTATCAGTGCCGCGGCCGATAGTGCCGCCAGGCGGATAAAAGTCGCAGCGGCTTTGCGGCGGCTGATGACCGGGTTTACTGGTAATAATCGTGAATCGCATAGCATATTCCTGCTGGAGTTATGTGCACTCAAACGGCGCCGTTTTCCATAAAGCGGCTGCGTTTGAATACCGCCAAATTAGGCATTCTAAAATCGTTTCCGACAAAGATATTATCAGCCGTAAAGATAAATAAAAATTAACATCTCGCAAAGCCAGAACCCTGTAATTGCATGTTGGATCATGTACAGCCGATGAAGTCTGAGTATCCAGCCTATTTTTTCTTGAGGTAATTGTTGAATATAGGCATACGCTTCAGGCTGGACATTGCGATCTGGCGCGAATTTCATTTTTACGCCTTTGTACAATCTGACGAAATAAATGATTTTATGATGATTCAGTAACGAGCCAAAAAAAGATGAGTAATTTGTAACCAGATCCAGGTCAAATCCGTTACTTCTGTATTCAGTCAATAATTCGTTGTACGAAACTTCATGCCTTTTGAAATATCGCGACGTTACCACTGTCATGATCAATAACAACAAAATAAATAATATATTGAGAATAATCAGTGCCAACTGCATTGTCATAATACTTTATCCACAATAAATTCTGCACTTTTACCTGCTACAGTCCCCGCAACTTCGCCTGTCAGATACCCGCCCACAGCGGCACCAACAATTGAGCAGGCCAGATAGCCTAATCCACCGCTCATAACGCCAAGTGCAACACAAACAGCACCAGCAGCCAGTGAGCCCATTGTACCACCATAAATGCCGCCAGCTATACTTGCGCCAAACTTGCTATATTCCTTTACCGCCACCTTAACACATTCATTTTCACGACCAGCGGTGCAAGCATGGTAAACCTCATTAGTGGAATTCATACCAGCGAAACCGATAGCAACCCACCCACCCATCTTCATGAAACGAGCCGATTTTGCGGCGTTCTCAATCCAGGTGGAATAGCCTTTGATGCCACCGACTCCCGCAGTCGTCCACTCATGCACGATCGAACGGCTGGAAAGCCCGAGTGCATGTCGCAAATCTTCGTATGGTTTTAATTTTAATGCTAATCGGGATAACTTATTTAGAAGCTGACTAAGTTCTCCGAAGAGACGTTTTCTTTCTACAACGAATTGTTCCCCAATCAAAGCCCCGCTCGTTCTGAACTGGTTTTGATACGCCGTTTCGATCGCTTTTAATTTAGATCCTATTTCTTTGAAATAGCGCTCGCCTGCATCGCCTGCCACGCCCAATGATTTATCCATAATATTAGTAAGGGCGGCAATCGTTGCATAGTTACGATTAAAAAAATCAGCCTCATCATTGCTCAGGCTATTCAGCACATTATTCACTTTTGTTTTTGCCAGACATAACTGCCCCAGCATCATTTTATTTTCTGATTGCGGGTCAGCAATAATGAGCATTTGTCCAGGTTTTAACCACGGCGTGTCCCCGTTTATCTGCATAAAATAGCGAGCAGCTTCGCTTTGTGGATTGCTATATAGCAGTCGGGCCTGAAAATCTAATGTGCCGGGTTGTTGAACAACGGTATAACCGGGAGCAATAGTGCGTTGTGCGCTCATTGCTGTATTCCTTATCTCATATCTTTCGCACGATTTACTGCTCAAACAGGCCGTTTCTGAATACCTGACGGTTTCCAGTTGCAGATTCTTTCTTAGAACCTATTTCGTTACTACACGCATTCATTATTTCTGGTGATGCACCATAAATTCGCCCTGCGCGGAGTGGATCGAGAAATAACTTTTTTGTCAGACATCAGATACAACGTCTTTGAGATACAGGCACAGAGTCGGTACTCTGTGCCTGTCGTAATGCGCGTCAAAAAAACAGCAGCATTACGCTTCTTTGTTTTCCTTGATGTTCCAGCCAGCGCTGGTTTCAGCACCTTTACCACCGGAAGAGGACTGCTCCCAGTACTGCTGTTTCACTTTCGCAGCCTGGAATGCATAGGTCACACCCACGGTGTCGCCGTTATCCGCACCGGTGTACTGAACAGACGTCACCAGCACATCTTCCAGCGTGATACGTGCGTATTCAACCTGCTGGCCACCGGCTTTGCAGACGGAAAGCTCAACCTTGGACAGGTGCTTACCGCTGGCGCAGTGTTTCAGGACAGCCGTCGTGGATTTATCAATGAGTGCATTTACGTGAAGGTCGTTGAAATTGACTTTACCGGCACCGCCGCCACCGCCAACACTCATATTTCCTGGCTGTGAAGCGCCCCAGGAAAAAGATGTGATATCAGTCCAGCCGGTGTGGTTAGAGTCTTTAGATTCACCCGTAACTCCATCGACCTTCAGAAACATATCAATAGCCATAATATTTACTCTTCGTTAATGATAAATATTGCTTTCGAAAAAGCGCTTATATGGCAAACGGGTAAGCATGGGGCCGAATAAAACCGTCCATATTTTACCTCTGCCTCGTTGCTGTACAGCCGGGGGCTGTACAGTTTTTCACTTTCCCGCGTATTGCAGGAAATTGAAAACTCGTCATTGTTGTTGTCCGCCTGGCACTAGACAACGCTGACAGCGCTACCTAAAATCCCCCTTTATCTTCTATTAACCTGGATGGTCAGAAAATGAAAAAGGGTATTGCGCTGTTATTCATCTGCTTTTTCGCGGTCATCGGCATCTACACTTTCATTGATATTATTGAGTCAGTGCTTAACGTCGCCCGCTATGAAACTTTCACACTTGCCGCCTCAGGAACTCTCTTCGGCAAGGCGGTATTTTTACTCGTCGTGATTGTTGCTTTTATCCTTTCCATTAAGTTTTATCGGAAAAATTAAATCTTCGATTTTATTTTTTCCGCGACGGCGTAAATAGCGATGGATGCGGCAACAATAGCAACCAGTAAAAACAATCCTTTGTCATCCCTTCAGCGATGTTTTTTGGTGAATTCACAGGTCAACTCCTTGTACGCCACCAACTGTTATTTTAATTCCCAAAACCATATTTCCTGACAATACGGATAACAGTCTGAGTTACAGAGGAAAGAGTTGCTGGTCAGCGGTTCCAGCATATCGATATGCCCCCCACCGTAACCCTCAATTTTATTAAAGAACACCACACCCCGGCGCTTTAAAAGTGCTCGCCCGCCCTGGACTTTATCAGTGTAGATTTCTGCCTTACCAAAAACATCGGCCCGATTTAATTGGTCAGCCAGCAATTTGGCGCCCATTTCAAATTTCTTACCTTTATATGGGCCACTTTTTATTGTAAAACGCCCGGTAAATTCAATGTTACATTTCAGCAGAGCCAAACTCATTCTTACGGCACAGGTATTCTTATATTGTTCGCCTTGCCGTATTAAATCGGCATAATCATAGCCAATTTCTGAAAATAAAACTTCGGGAGCAACATATCCTGCACGGGTATCATTTGATGAGTAATGCTGTTTTTTTAATTGCTCGTATAACGGTCTCATTTTTGGCTCCCTTTTTTGCAAGGCAGAAATTCCGTCATCGACTCAACAATAAAGTTGGCGGCAGATTGCTTACGCTGTTCAGTGCTCAGCTTTGCCAGACGTGAGAAAACGTACTCATGGGCAGAACCCGGCAGTATCTTCTTATACCCACACCACGCTTTCCCTTCCGTTGCATCCAACACGCCGAGAAAATACATATCCGCTTTGATACGTTCGCGCTCGTTACCTTTATTGTTCCAGGCATTAAAAAAACGTTCGGCAGTCAGATTCACATCGTGCCCGGTTAACAGAGACGGATCGCGTGGAAATACAGAGGTATCATCTTCCGGCAATGATTGAGCCCGGGGGTATTGATAAGTTTGTGTTTCGGCTAAAACCAGGGTTGAGAAAACCAGCAGACCGCTAACAGCTATTCGGTATAGATTCATCGCATATCCTTCTGTCATGAAATCCTTCATGCCGCAGGCACACCCTGCCTGCGGCACCTTCTGCTTACGCCTCTTTGGTTTTCAGCGATGGCAGTTTTGACACCAGACGCAGCGACACGGTCAGACCTTCCAGCTGGTAGTGCGGACGCAGGAAGAATTTCGCGGCGTAGTAACCTGGGTTGTCCTCGATCTCCTGCACCTGCACTTCGGCCGCTGCCAACGGTTTACGCGCTTTGGTTTCCTGCGAGGAGTTCGCCGGGTCGCCGTCGACGTAGTTCATCACCCAATCGTTCAGCCAGCGTTCCATTTCGTCGCGCTCGCGGAAGGAGCCGATTTTGTCGCGCACAATGCACTTCAGGTAGTGCGCAAAACGGCAGCAGGCGAAGAGATACGGCAGACGGGAAGCCAGACGCGCGTTGGCGGTGGCATCGACATCGTGGTACTCGGTCGGTTTTTGCAGCGACTGCGCGCCGATAAAGGCGGCAAAGTCAGAGTTTTTACGGTGGATCAGCGGCATAAAGCCGTTTTTTGCCAGCTCCGCTTCGCGGCGATCGCTGATGGCAATCTCGGTCGGGCACTTCATGTCCACGCCGCCATCGTCGCTCGGGAAGGTGTGGCACGGCAGATTTTCCACCGCCCCGCCGGATTCGACGCCGCGAATCGAGGTGCACCAGCCGTACTCTTTAAAGGAGCGGTTGATGTTGGTCGCCATCGCGTAAGCGGCGTTAGCCCAGGTGTAGTTGTTGTGGTTCGCGCCGTCGGTCTCTTCTTCAAAATCGAAGCTATCCACCGGGTTAGTGCGAATGCCGTACGGCAGACGGGAGAGGAAACGCGGCATTACCAGACCTAAGTAACGGGCATCTTCCGATTCACGCAATGAACGCCAGGCGGCGTATTCGGTGTTCTGGAAGATTTTCGTCAGATCGCGCGGGTTCGCCAGCTCCTGCCAGGACTCCATCTGCATCACGCTTGGCGCAGTGCCGGTGATAAACGGGCAGTGCGCCGCCGCGCCGATACGCGCCATCTCGCCGAGCAGCTCAACATCCTGCGGACTGTGGTCGAAGTAGTAATCGCCCACCAGGCAGCCAAACGGTTCGCCGCCGAACTGACCGTACTCTTCTTCGTAGATTTTTTTGAAGATCGGGCTCTGATCCCAGCCGACGCCTTTAAAACGCTTCAGGTTACGCCCCAGTTCCTGCTTGGAGATGCTCATAAAGCGAATTTTCAGCATCTCATCGGTTTCCGTGTTATTCACCAGATGGCTGAGTCCGCGCCAGGCGCTCTCCAGCTTCTGAAACTCTTCGTGGTGGATAATCTGGTTAATCTGCTGCGACAGCTTCTCATCGATACCGGCAATCAGGTTCTGAATGGTGCGGTAGGTGTCGTTGGAGAAGGTCACGGTATTTTCCAGCGCCTGCTGCGCCAGCGTTTTCACCGCGCTTTCGACCGCAGAACGCGCCTGGTCGGTTTTCGGGCGGAACTCTTTGTTCAGCAGCGAGCTAAATTCGTCCTGGCTGAAGGCCTGGGCGCCCTGCTGTTCACGTTGTTGCGAAGGATTGCTCATGGTTTACTCCTCTTTGCCTTGCGCGTTCTCGTCGCTGTTCGGCAACTGGCTAAGGGATTTCAGCAGCGTCGGATCCTGCAACACTTTGGCGATCAGCTCTTCCGCGCCGTTTTTCCCGTCCATATAGGTCAGCAGGTTGGAAAGCTGCGTGCGGGCTTCCAGCAGTTTGTTCAGCGGCTCGACTTTGCGGGCGATGGCATCCGGCAGGAAGTCATCCATGCTGTCGAAGGTGAGATCGACGTTCAACCGGCCTTCACCCGTCAGCGTGTTATCCACGTTGAAGGCGACGCGCGGTTTCAGTGCTTTCATACGCTCATCGAAGTTGTCGACATCGATCTCGAGGAATTTACGCTCCTCAATAGACGGTAAGTTCTCCACCGGTTTCCCGACCAGATCCGCCATAACGCCCATCACAAACGGAAGCTGGATTTTGCGCTCTGCGCCATAAACTTCCACGTCGTACTCAATCTGTACGCGCGGCGCGCGGTTGCGGGCGATAAATTTTTGACCACTGTTACTTATTGGCATGATGTTCTCCATCGAATATGCGCGGTGAAGGTTTGACGGCCGGCGACGCGCCTGTCGTCATAACACGGTACGCGTCACTCCTGACGCCCAAAGATGTTTTGCAACTGGCTTACGCCGTCGGGCGCCAGATCGCGAATAATTTCCATAAAATCGAGTTCGATTAATCGCTGTACGCGATCGATCATCAGCGGTGCCGGGTGACTCGGTTCATGCTGAGTAAAGTATTGCTTCACTTTCTCCAGCATCAACTGTGCGTCGGCGCGCGTCGTGACCTGCGCCGTGCGCCAGTCGGCGTGCGCCGCGAGCGGTGCGGCAACCGCCTGCGGTGCCGGGGTTTTTTGCTCCTCCCCTGCGGACGGCGCAGGCTGCTCATCGCCACGGGAAGTGCGGCTTGCTCCGGCAATCATGCTGACTGTTTTCAGTAACTGTTCCATTTCCGGCACCCCGCTTTCGCCCAGTTGTTCCAGCAGCCATGTACGGATGGTTTGCAGGCGCCCTTCAATCTGCCCGATAGCTTCAATACCGGGCTGACCGCCGCGTACCAGTTCATCAATCAAACGCACCCGACCGCCCGGGTAACCCGCGCATTCGGTTTTGCTGCCATCCAGCAGCGCCTGCGCATCGCGCACGTTCAGCTCATCACCATTGCTGCGTAACAGTATCGACTGGCGCAGCGTGGTGGTGAGCGCGGATTTGTCGCTCAACGCAGCCAGCGCATTAATACGGTAGAAGGGATCAAATTCACCGCCATCGGTAAGCGACGGCCAGAGCTGATCCCAGTACAGCGCCAGCGCCTGGCCCAGCAGCAGCAAGCCGTCTGCGTAGCCTTCCAGCCCGCGACGGCGCGTCCATGCGTGGGTCAGCGCCAGCATGACGCGAATATCTTTCGTGCGTTCCAGCAGCGAGGTGGCCAGTTTTTCCACGCGGTTCCAGTCGGCGGGTTCGGCAGGAATGATCGTGCTGCCGAACTGCTGCTCGGCTTTACCGAGGCTGGCCTGCTCCATCGCCTGGAAGTCGGCGTCATACTCCAGATTCTCGCCGCACGGTTGCTCCGGCGTGACCGGAGCCAGTAAAGAGTCAATCGTCATCCGCAACCTGCTTATTCAAACATCGGTGGGTAAAGACCGTGGCGACCGGGTCTTGCGCCCCCCGCCGGGTCAAACAGCAGCGTAAAGAGCTGCCCGGTAAAATTGCCGCTGTGTACGTGTGTATAAAGCGGATAGCCGTCGCTGCGGTTGGTCCACCAGAAACTGATCTGGCGCGACGGGTCAAAACATTCGGCGGCCTGATTCCAGCCAATGGTCGATTCGCCGTCGCCTTCGTAACCGATCACATCAAGAATTTCCGAGCGCGACTCCGGCGCAACCAGTTGCACGGGCGGAATCGAAAGTAGCGCCTGGTCGAGCTGTTCCGGCGAGTAGCCATTGCGGATTGCGTGCAGCAGCGTGCGACCCAGTTGCTGATACCAGTCGCCCGCCTGCGCCAGATGGCGCGGCGTCCACTCCAGCGGGTTAATCGCCATTAGCGCGCAAATCGGATACTGGCGCCCGACGCTGTCGCGGCCCGGCAGCAGACAGCCCATTTGCACCTGCTGCCCGCCAAGCATGGGCGGGACAACAAAATTCCACACCGGCGCATTGCCGAACTGGCGATCGCTGGCGCGCTGTTCTTCTTTTTGCCAGTTCATCAACCCCACCTGGAACCAGTGGGACCACTGCCGTTGCAGCGCATCGGGAAAGCGGCGCTGTAAAAAATCACCGGCACTCGGCAGTTTTCCGTACCAGCTAATTGCTGAAGTCATCGTCATTGGCGTTCCTTTGCAGTTCAAGGACATGCGAAACGGGGAAGCTGGAACGGGTTGCGGATGCTGTTAGGCGCAAACTCCAGCGTCACCTGATGCCCGTCAACGGTGAATGTCGCCTGGCGGCTAAGGCTGCTACTGCCGGGGCTGACGCGGGCTTTATCGAAAAAGCGATTCAGTGCCCACGCGCCGTTGGTGACCAGCGTCGCGGTGGTGCCGCTGGCCAGACCGAGTTGCATCCGCACCTGGTTGGTTCCGCCCGATCCCGGCCAGTTAACGATTTGTACCGCCTGCGGCCCGTGGCTGTAACGCAGGATTTGCCCGTCCACATCCAGCGTCATGGTCAGGATGGTGTTATCCATACGCACCGTGCGCACGGTGGTACGAAACGACGGCGTGGTGCTGCCATTGGCAAAGAAAGCATCGCGGATAGACTGCGCCTGCTGGAACGGCACCAGCACACCTTCGCTGCCCGGCAGCGTTTTGCCGTCGATACCCGGCATAAAGCGCCAGGTGGATTGCGTGGTATCGACTTTATTGGTCAGATTATCGCGAAAAAAGGTATCCATCAGACCGGTGCCCGGCGCGAACATGCGCGCCAGATCGTCCGGCGTCACTTCACTGCTGGCTGAGCGCACCAGCGGATAACGCCCGGCGATGGCCTGACGGCAGAAGCTGCCCACTTCAACGCTGATACGCTTGCGAACATTTTCCAGATCCCGGCGCTGTGTATCGCTGCTGGCTCCTACGGCCATGTTGCTGAACATGGTTTGCAGGCCGCCAGGCAGACGTCCGGCGCTGGCCTGTAAACGGCTGATCGCTTCACCACCCGGCGGAGGCATCCCGCTGTTGGCAGCATCCTGAACGGCGGTCAGATAGCGGTACAGCTCATCAACCTGCTTGAGAAAATCATCAAAGACGATGGTTTTCCCGCCCTTTTCCAGCGGCTGTGCCAGTTCGATAATCGGCGCAAAGTGCTCGGTGACGCGCTGTTCCGGTGTCTGGCTGACTGCGGCATTGGTGGTTTCTGCTGCGCCATCGTGGTTGCTGAACAGAGTTTCCAGCATCTGCGTACCACGGTTAGCGCTGCCAGCGCTTTTCGCTTTTTCAGCGTCTTCCGGCTCATCCCGCGTCAGTTTCAGTTGCTGACTCAGGTTGAGCACCAGCCGACGCAGCGGTGAGTTGTTGCCGGAGAGCAAGCGCGCCGTATTGATGCGCTGATTCAGATCGGCGCTGTTATTCAGCTGAATGTCGCTTAAGAAGCTGTCCCACAGGGCGATAAAGTCGCGGGCGTAGAGCTGGCGCACCGCGTTATCCGTCTGCTGTTTGTCTTCCGGCTGCGTGGTCGCACCCAGTACCCAGCTATCATCTTCATGCAGGGAAGCGGTGACCGGTGCAATCTTTGCGTTGAAGGTATTCCAGTAGCCGTCCGGCGTGTACAGCCCCGGCAGACCTTCGCTCACTGGCTTGCCGCTTTTACGCGAAAAGACCAGCTCGCTTTGCGGCCCGCCCAGTGAAGCCAGCGAAACCGGCTTCAGGTTGTCATCATGTTCCAGCAGACGTTTCAGTCGGCCATAAACACGCGTGGAGAGCGGTTGCTGGTTAATCATTGCCTGCTCGCGGCTGATTAACGCCTCATCTTTAGCGTACGGCGACGACTGAATTTGCGGCTCCAGCAGTTGCGTCAAATGCCATTCAAGCTGGCGGATCTGCGCTTTGGTGACGTTCTGCGGCAGATTGCGCTCCAGATTGAGCATCACCCACGAATGCAGGAATTTGCCGTCGTAATGTTTCGGCTGATAGAGCATCTGGTAGGCTTTCAGCGCCTCGTAGCTGTATTCCACATCGCTGCCGTTATCGTTGCGCAGCCAGGTGGTAATGCGCATCGCCACTTCCGGTAACAGCATCTGTTGCAGTGCTTTCTGGTACAGCGTCTGTGAGGCATCAGCCACATCATTACCGCGATACAATCCCATACGACGGGTGATCGGCGGATTGTTGATGTCGAACGCGTCACTCTGCGGCAGCGCGGAAAGCCCGTTCAGCAGCGGCAGCATGGCAAACAGATCGCCCTGCTGGCGGCTGCGCAGCGCTTTGATCTCCTGATCCAGCGCCGGCACTTTGGCCTGCACTTCATCAAGGTAATCTTTGTTATTGCCGTAGCTGGTCAGCCACAAGGCGCTGATAATAATCAGCAGCGCCAGCAACGCCGCATAACCGGACCAGATCACCGCCCGGCTGCGTAGCTCCCACCAGCGGTTTTGTCCGGCAATCCCCGCTTCCTGGAAGATGACGTTTTGCAGCACATGCTTGATAAAGAAGCTCTGCCCTTTTCCACCCGGGACCGGCGCCTCTTTACTCACCGAATCCCAGTTATCCCCGGCTTTCCCCTGCGGCAGCGAGAGCGCCCGGCTGAGTTCGCCCATCACGCGGTCGAAAGGCAGACCTTCCTGCGTGCCGCTGGCAAAGTAGATACCGCGCGGTGAGAATTCGGTTTCAAAGTTAGAGCGGGCAAACAGCGTGTTCAGGTAGTCAGAGAGCAGCGGGCGAAGTGCGGCGAACTCCTGCGGAAACAGGAAACATTCCGCGCGCGCCTGCGCATCGCTTTCCCGCAACAGCGTATCCGGCAGCGCCGCATCCAGCCGCTGCTGTAACAGGGCAAATTCCTGCAGAAAACTGCCCTGCAAGTCAAAATCCGCCAGTCTGGCTTTTTCCCACGGGAAGGTGAAACCCCAGATCTGGTCGCGCTGCGCTTTGTCAAAACCGGCAAAATAGGCGCGAAAACCTTTCAGCAAGTCGGCTTTGGTTATCAGCACGTAAACCGGGAAACGAATGCCCAACTGTTCATGCAACTCGGTCAGGCGCTGGCGTAAATTGAGCGCCTGTTCGCGGGAGGCTTCTGCGGATTGCGTCAGCAGATCGGCGATGCTGATCGTTACAATCACACCGTTTATCGGCTGGCGACGACGGTATTTTTGCAGCAGACCGAGGAATTTCGCCCATTCGCTGGCGTCCTGAATCTGCTCGCTCTCCTGCGTGGTGTAACGACCGGCGGTATCCAGCAGCACCGCTTCGTTGGTGAACCACCAGTCGCAGTTGCGCGTTCCGCCGATGCCGCGCAGCGCGGTTTTACCAAAGCGATCCGCCAGCGGGAATTGCAGGCCGGAGTTCACCAGCGCAGTGGTTTTCCCGGAACCCGGCGCGCCAATGATCACGTACCACGGTAACTGATACAGATACTGAGTGCTGAAGCGCTGCGTCCACAGTCCGCGCTGGCCCGGCTGGTTAAAGTGGGCTTTTTTCAGTACCTGTGCGGCCTCTTCAAAGCGCTCATTGAGTATCTGATCTTCACTGTTCAGGCGCTTACGCTCGAGCGGATCTTTGGCTTCTTCGCTTTTCAGGTTGTCCATCAGCTTGCGGTTGAGCCAGGCATTATAGAGGCGCGGCACAATGTGGCTGTGAACCCAAATCAGGTACATCACCGCAATGGTGATCATGCGGTTTTGCTCTGACTCAAGCGGGCGGGAGTCGACGACGGAGAGCAGCGGGCCGATCATCCAGATCACGGCAGCCAGCCCCGTCACGCCAAGGAAACCCCACAAAATGCGGTTGGTCAGCAATGAAAGCAACATATTCATCCTTTAGTTTCCTTGCGGCAGTCCGTTCAGCTCGGCGGCCGTATTTTCCGGCGACACCAGCAAAGTAATCTCTACGCGGCGGTTGCGGGCGCGGTTTTCCGGTGTGTTGTTCGGCGCGATCGGGTTCATCTCCCCTCGCCCTTCCGCTTTCACGCGTTCCGGCTGCGACAGATGTTTTTGCAGCAGCGACTGCACCGAGCGCGCACGCTCCAGAGAGAGCTCGTAGTTAGAGGCGAATCGCGCGCTGCGGATCGGCACGTTATCGCTAAAGCCGACCACCAGAATGCGGCCGCTGACATTGTTCATCGCTTGGGCGACGCGGTCGATCACCGGTTCATAGCTGTCGCGCGCCACCGTCGAACCGGAGGCAAACAACCCATCGCCTTTTAAGGTCACCACGCTGCGATCGGCTTCATCGCGCACCGCCACCAGCCCTTGCTGAATTTCCGGGCGCAGGAAGGCGCGCAGATTAAGCACTGGCGGCGCACTCACCGCTGGCTGGGCAATGGTCGCTTCCGGCAGTTGCGTCTGATAGATTTTCGCCAGCACCGGGCTGGTGTTATCGCCAAGCCGCCAGTTGAGCACGATATAGAACAGACAGGCGAGGAAGCCCGCCAGCCCGACGCAGGCCCATAATGGGATCACCGGACGCCAGAGTTTGCGCATCACCGGTTGATCTTCCGGGTGCGGCGAAAGCGGCGGCGGATAGTTACCACGCACGCCACGGATCATCTGCCACAGGCGCTGCTTGATGGTTTCCAGCTGCGTACGGCCGTTGTCCATCACCCGGTATCGGCCTTCAAAGCCAAGCAGCAGGCAGAAGTTGATCAGCTCCAGCAATGCGATGTGCTCACGCGGGTTTTGCGACAGCCGCGCCAGTAGCTGGAAGAACTTCTCCCCGCCCCAGGTTTCGTTGTGGAATGTCACCAGCAGGCCGCTGCCGGACCAGACACCACGGCTGCCCCACGGCGTCAGCGCTGCGGCTTCATCCAGCGCGGTACAGAGGCAGTAGCGCGCGCCCACGATCACCTCGTAGGCCAGCCCGGATTGCTGGCAGCGCACTTCAAAACGGCGGATCTCATCAATTAAATGCTGACGCAAACCGCTCTGATCGTCATGGGAGACCGAATAGCGGATTTGCGGTATCGCATTAAGTAGCGGGTTTGCCGCTGCGACCAAAGGGTTGTTACCACTGGCTCCTGCCAGAGCGGCATCACTGCCGGCGGCGTTTTGTTCCTGCATATTGTGCGCTCGCTCTCTTATTCAGTCGGGCTACGGATGGCCCAAAACTCCATATCAAGACCCGGGAATTCGCCCGCCAGATGCAGTGCGAAAGCCCCCGATTTCTCCATTTCGTTCCAGAGTTCGCCGCCTTTTTCCAGCTCGAAATAGTTGTAACCGGCATGCCACGGAATTTGCGGCGGCGCGACCGGCATGGCGCGCAGCATCATGCCAGGCAACTGGAGCTGTACCAGATCGCGGATTTTGGTGACCGGGGCGACTTTCATCTGCGCCGGGAAATGGGTTTGCAGAATTTCGCCCGGCACGCTGGCCTTGACCGCCAGCACAAAGCCAAACTCGCGTGCCATGCTGGTATTCGGCAGCGTGGCGACATTCAGGCCGTGAGTGCGTTCGGTGAGCGGAAGCTGGATAGCGTGCTCTTCCATCACCAGCGACAGCCCCTGGCGCAGCATCAATTGCAGTTTGCTGAAGCAGCCCGCGAGGTCATCATGGTTATAAACTGGCAGCGTCTCTTCCGGCGAACGCGCTGCTGTCCAGGTCGCCAGCTCTGTGGCAAACGGCAACCAGCTACGCCACAGATCTTCCGGGTGGATCATCGGCAGCGTTTTCAGATGCGCCACCTCGCCAACGTGGTGATTGATCAGCGCCAGCAGTGTGAATTCCACCATTTCCGAAGTATTAAAACGCCCCGGCTGACGCAGACGTTGGCCGATTTGCTGACTGCGCTGCAGCAGCAAACTTTGTAGATCTTTGAGCGCGCCATACAGCAGCGGATTATTGATAGCATTGAGTACTGGCGGGATATAATGCGTATCGAGGCGAACGTGATTATCGTTACGCTTCTCCAGTACGTGAACCACGCCGATAGCCGTCCATTCGGCGCTCAGATCTTTTTCCAGCATCAGTTTCAGACGCAAGCGACCAAACTGCACGGCAGCCGGTCCGACGGACATGGCGTTGTCATCATCCACTTCGCTTTCCCAGGTGACGTAACGCGCCAGCGAATCTTTCTCTTCACTGAAAATAACTTCGTCACGGCCGCCGCGTCGCGCCGGTAACGCCAGCACCACGCGCTCATTGCTGGTGTTGTCCGGGATAGCCAGCGGCGCAGGCGCCTGGCGTGCGTCGTGGAAAGAGAAAAAAGTGCCGTCCGGCAGCAAACCACTGGCAGAGCTCAGGGCGATACAGCCCTGACGCAACATCGCGTCATCCAGTTCAAGATCCAGGTAGCCCCAAAGGTACGGGCGTTGCAGGGTTCCCCACTCGCGAATGTGATGTTGCAGGTAACTTTCCGCACGCTGAAAATGATGAGGACGCAGAAACATACCTTCGGTCCATATGACCTTTTCTGCTTTATTCATACTGTTTTCCTGTTTAGGCTGGCGCTATTTGGAAATGACGCGAATTCCGTTGATGTCGAGGAAAAGATTCGCTTCCAGTTCGTCCTCAGAGGATTTCCAGAATTCGTAGAAGTGGCTCTCGCCCTGCACCGGAAGCGGCAGGGAGATACGCCATTTCTTGCCATCCAGTGCCTGATATTCCGCGATCACACCAATGTAACGCGCCTCCGGCGCGCTTTTGCCACTGAGCGTTTTCGACAACTGACCGGGCATCAGGAAAAATTCATCACTATTGAGCAGGTTGGCACCCAGCACGCTGTCAGCGTTATTTTGCAGCGACCAGAAATCGGCAGACATAAACGTGGCGTCCGATTTCAACAGCAGAACCCTGACTTTAAGAGGAGCGGACTCATTGATTTGCGGATGAGCCCTGAACTGAAGGTTATAGCTGGTAGGTACGCTGTGTGAAGAAGATCCACAACCGCTGGCCAGGGTGGCCAGCACAAAGAAAAACACCAGACATAACTGGCGCACAACAGCATTATTATTCATATCTGGCACTCGTCACGGCTGGATTAATCGATGATCCAGGTTCCTGAGTTAGCGTTTTTGCAGGCTTTGCCGCTGCCGTCTACCGTCACGCAAGTCTGTTTTTTCGGCGCAACTCTGCGACGGCGGTCTTCACGCAGCGTTTTGTCGTACAGCTCGCTTTTCACCACGGCGCGCATCGGCACATAGCCAATCAGCTCTTCTTTCCCTTCATCGGCCAGCGCCATCCAGAAGTGCTCTACCTGTCCCAGAACAACATAGGTTTTACCGGCTTCAAGCTGGCGGATCACTTTGCCGCCGAAATCCGGTTTGCTCATCACGGAAGCCGGATAGAGCGCGCGATAGTTTTGGTTAACGGGGGTAAATTCGGTTGGAGCAAGGACTGCATAACGGTGAGTTAAGGTAACGCCATTCACTTCACTGGTAACAATGGTGTCGTCGCCTGGAGCCGGTTTCGGTGGCGCTTTACACCCGCTAACGCCAAAGACAAAAAGAAGAGCCAAGACCATTCGCATGTTCATAGAGTTTTTTCCATTGCAAATATATTACTGTGTTGACCTGGAGCGTTTCGGAAAGTAGCAGTTAAATCGCTCTAAATAACTTCATCCTTTTCCATCAAAACGCCGTGATAATGAATAAAAGGCATAGCTACCGCACGAGCCTGCACAAAGCAAGGCCGCAATATTATTACTTTTCATTGACTATCATGACACGATTTTACAGATAGGATTATTCAATTCAATATGATCTCCGACCTGTTGAAATAGGATTATTTAATTTTTTTGCAAATTAGGACAATTCTCAAGAAAAAATTTCACTTGAGGAGAGAATTATTAAAGATAGCAGTCCATCACGCCAGGTTATTAAAATACAAATCCATAACCTACTGAAATTAAATAGATAATACCTATCATTCTTTTCTTAGCATATACTGAAAATAATGTGATAAGAGTAATCCTAAAATCATAAATATACGAATAAATACTACAATATCTGGTAGCCTTAATTCCAGATAAAAGGCAGGGTTTAAGAGCTTTTACGCCCTATTTCGGATTCTTTTGTCAGTATTGAAGAAATATATTGAGCAAAAGTCATCTATTTGCCGGACGCACATAGTCACGCACAAAACTATTTCATAGAGGTATCGTGTATTGTTTTGAGCAGAAACATTCTTCGTATGAAATGGTTTAGTGATACTTAATGCTTTTGAACTCACATTAAATGAAACCTTTCAGCCATGTTGATTTGCCGCAATATTGTCCATTTTTTACTTCCCGGCATATTTGATCGCTAAAAAATAACCCAGCCGTATTGATCAACTTTCGTCACACTTCTGCGGAAAAAAACCGCATTTTCGTCGTTACCAGACGGGGAAATAGTCTGGAATCGTGCAAAATGCCAAACGGAGCACGCGATTTATCTGATATTCGACTAAGGTTTGGACAAGATTGATGTCAGCGGTGCCGTGATGCGCCAGCTCAAGGAGAATGATTGATGATAAAACCTGTTATGCGCCAGCCGCGTTCGCTGTTGCTGGCAATGCACGTCGTTTTAGGTGGAGCACTACTTGCTGTGGTTCCCCAGGCGCTGTCCGCAGATGCCCCGAATGCACAGCAATCACCGGATATTCTGCTCGGCCCGCTGTTTAATGATGTGCAAAGCGCCAAACTCTTTCCCGATCAAAAAACCTTTGCAGACGCCGTCCCCAAAGGCGATCCGCTGATGATCCTGGCGGATTACCGTATGCAGCGTAACCAGACCAGCTTCGATTTGCGCCACTTCGTCGATGTTAACTTTACCTTACCGAAAGAAGGCGAGGCCTATGTTCCGCCTGAAGGGCAGAGCCTGCGCGAGCATATTGACGGCTTGTGGCCCGTGCTGACACGCACAACCGATAGCGCCGGTAAGTGGGATTCCCTGCTGCCGCTGCCAAAACCCTATGTCGTGCCTGGCGGTCGTTTCCGCGAAGTCTATTACTGGGACAGTTACTTTACGATGCTGGGCCTCGCCGAAAGCGGACACTGGGACAAGATCAACGATATGGTGACCAACTTCGCGCACGAAATTGATACCTGGGGACATATTCCCAACGGCAACCGCACCTACTATTTGAGCCGTTCACAGCCGCCATTTTTCGCCTTAATGGTCGAACTGTTGGCCACCCATGATGGCGATGAGGCGCTGAAAACCTGGCTGCCGCAGATGGAAAAAGAGTATCGCTACTGGATGGAAGGCGTCGATAGCCTGCAACCAGGCCAGGCCAGCCAGCGCGTGGTGAAACTGAATGACGGAACCGTGTTAAACCGTTACTGGGACGACCGCGATACGCCGCGTCCGGAATCGTGGCTTGATGATGTCACGACGGCGAAAAATAACCCCAACCGCCCTGCCACGGAGATCTATCGCGATTTGCGTTCCGCTGCTGCCTCGGGCTGGGATTTCAGTTCGCGCTGGATGGATAACCCGCAGCAGCTCGGTACCATTCGCACCACCAGCATTGTGCCCGTGGATCTGAATGCGTTGATGTTCAAAATGGAAAAAATGCTTGCCCGCGGCTATCAGGTTTCCGGTGATGCCGCAAAGACCACCCAGTATGAAGCCCTTGCCACCGCGCGGCAGAAAGGCATTGAAGCCAATCTGTGGAATGAAAAAGAGGGCTGGTACGCGGATTACGATCTGAAAACCCATAAGGTCAGAAACCAGCTCACGGCAGCGGCGCTCTTCCCGCTGTTTGTCAACGCGGCAGCGAAGGATCGTGCGGATAAAGTGGCTGCCGCCACGCAAGCGCGGCTGCTGAAACCCGGCGGCATCACCACCACCACCGTGAATAGCGGGCAGCAGTGGGATGCGCCTAACGGCTGGGCGCCGCTGCAATGGGTTGCCGCCGAGGGGCTGCAAAATTACCAGCAGCAGAAACTTTCTCAGGAGGTGAGCTGGCGTTTTCTGACCAATGTTCAGCACACCTACGACCGCGAGAAAAAACTGGTGGAAAAATATGATGTCAGCACCACCGGTACGGGCGGCGGTGGCGGCGAGTATCCGCTGCAGGACGGCTTTGGCTGGACTAACGGCGTCACGCTGAAAATGCTGGATCTGGTATGCCCGAAAGAGAAGCCCTGCGACAGCGTACCGCAAACGCAACCTGCGCCCGCCTCGCAACAACCTGCGCCTGCCGAACAAAAAGCCGCGCAGTAAACATGAAAAAGGCCGCAGCGATTGCGGCCTTTTTACTGAAGCGGAAGTGTTAATCTCTGCGCAACAGCCTGAATACCGCCAGCACAACGATGGCGCCAACGACCGCAACAAGGAAGCTGTGCAGGTTAAAGCCGGTAATATCGCCGCCAAAACCAAATGTTGTAGCCAGCCAGCCCCCAACTACCGCCCCCACAATCCCCAGAATACAAGTCAGAATAAATCCACCGCCATCCCGTCCGGGCATGATTAATTTAGCAACAATGCCAGCAATCAAACCAAAAAGGATCCACGCGAGAATGCCCATTTTACTTTCTCCTTCTGCCTGTTTCGTTTACACGCACGCACCACAACGGCGGCGCATTAGCTACAGTATAGTTGTCGGCGACAAAACTTTTTCATCTCACAGACTTAATCCCACTCTCCGGGGAAAATTTTTCGCAGTATTTGTATTAAGTTCTCTCTGAAATTGCCGATAACCCAACGACGGTGTGTCAGTCATCAAGGAGCCATTCGGCGTGAGCAATTACAGTGAGCAGTTCCTGAAACAAAATCCTCTGGCCGTACTGGGTGTTTTGCGCGATCTGCAAAAAAGCCAGGTGCCTGTCTGTATTACCTGGGGCAGCGGTCAGTTCATCAGTAAGATACTGGAAGTCAATCCGGAAGAGCTGGTGATGGATTTTGGTAGCCAGGAGTATGAGAACAACGCAGTGCAGCGTGCCGGGAAAGTGACCATTACCGCTGAAACACAAGGCGCCAAAGTTGAATTTACACTGCCCGGGCTCGCAGCCGGTGATTTCCAGGCGCTGCCGGCATTTATTACCTCGCTGCCGGATTCGCTGTGGTTTATTCAGCGCCGTGAATATTTCCGCATCAGCGCCCCGCTCCATCCGGCTTATTTTTGTAAAGCGTTGATGCCGGACAAAAGCGAGATCCGCTTTCGCCTGTTCGACCTCTCATTGGGGGGGATGGGCGCCCTGCTGGATGGCGAATTACCCGCAGCACTGCAACCGGGCATGCGCTTTTCGCAGGTGGAACTGGATATGGCGTCCTGGGGGCAGTTTTATTTTGACGCACAGCTGATTGCCATCGGCGAGCGCAAAGTGGTGGACGGGAAAAACAGCACCATCGTTACGCCACGCCTGAGCTTCCGCTTTCTGAATGTCAGCCCCGGCGTTGAGCGCGAGCTCCAGCGCATTATCTTCGCCCTGGAGCGCGAGGCGCGCGAACGCGCCAGCCGGGTGCGCTGATTACATCGCATCCATCGCTTTTTGTACTTTCCAGATATAGCGCGGCGCTTGCGGCGCGGGGTGTTTCTCCGCCACGTGCTTCAGAAAAGCGTCAGCGCTCAAATCATTGATTTCATCAATCGCTTCGCCGCGATCCGACGAGAACGTCCGCAGCAGTGCTCCGGCGCCGTTTACGTAGGAGACCACCAGCGCGTACTGCATCACCTGCTGGTCGCGGATCCCGGCCAGCGGCCCGTGTTCGAGAATGCTTAAATAGGCCGCGCCCATGGAAATATTGCGTTCGGGATTTTTCAGTTCGCTGCTGGAGGGTTGACCGCTCCAGCCCATATAGCGGTAGACTTCACGTCCGGCGGTTGACGCTTTCAGTTGCATCAGCCCCACCGCATTGGATTTACTCACCAGGTTCGGGTTTCCCCCGGATTCCACGGCAATCATCGCCGTCAGCAGCCGTGGGCTGACACCCCACGCCGCGCCCGCCTTTTCGGTGATCGGCATCCATTGCATCGCCCGTTTCACCGGCACTTCCGGATTCCAGTCCGGCTGGCGGTAATCCTGTCTTGAACTACATCCGGCCAAAAGTACCACTAAAAAAGCAAACCATCTTAATTTCACGCCAACAAATCCTTCTTCGAGGTGCTCATCACTGCGGATGACAACGATACAGGTTAGCGGCATGATAACTGTTTCCCTATAGATGTCAGCAAGGAAATGCCATGCCCACCATCCA
Organism: Kosakonia sacchari; assembly: GCA_900109485.1. Taxonomy (GTDB): domain Bacteria; phylum Pseudomonadota; class Gammaproteobacteria; order Enterobacterales; family Enterobacteriaceae; genus Kosakonia; species Kosakonia sacchari_B. Next base: position 68,555 of record FOAY01000009.1, read on the forward strand.
TTTGATCGCCCCTTCCGGTTATTGCATTAATCAGCACGCGGCGGCACTTGCCGTCGAACGTCTGACGCAGCAGGGGCATCACATTGCCAATCCATCCGTCATCACCCGGCGCAGCGAGCGGTTTGCCGGCAGCGATAAAGAGCGTCTGGCCGACATCAACGCACTGGCAACCCTGGCGGGCAACAATACGATTGTGATGGCGGTGCGCGGCGGCTATGGCGCCAGCCGTTTGCTGGCTGATATTGACTGGCAGGGCATCGCGGCGCGTCAGCAACAGCAACCGCTGCTGATATGCGGCCACAGTGATTTTACGGCGATCCAGCTTGGTCTGCTGGCAACCGGCAAGGTGATTACCTTTAGCGGGCCGATGCTGGCGGGTAATTTTGGCGCAGACACGCTGGATGCATTCACGCAGGAGCACTTCTGGCGCGCGCTGACCAGCCCGACCTTCAGCATCGAGTGGAACGGCGTTGGCCCGCAATGCCATGTTGAAGGCACGCTGTGGGGTGGGAATCTGGCGATGGTGACTTCACTTATCGGCACGCCGTGGTTGCCGTCAATCCCGGGCGGCATTCTGGTGGTGGAAGATATTAATGAGCATCCTTATCGCGTTGAGCGCATGCTTTTACAACTGCTGCACGCCGGTATTCTGGCGCAGCAACAGGCGCTCATTCTCGGTAGTTTCTCCCACGCCCAACCTAACGATTACGATGCGGGCTACAATCTTACAAAGATGGTGGATTACCTGCGTTCGCAGCTGACTATCCCGGTCATTAGCGGTCTGGCCTTCGGTCACGAGCCGCAAACGGTAACCCTGCCGTTAGGCGCGTCAGCCCAACTGCAACATACTGATAAAACACGCCTGACGCTGACCGGTCATCCTGTGATCTCCGGGTAAAAAAAGTGCTTAATGTTCTTATTAAAACACTGTTTCTGCCGTTATTATGAACTGAAGTTACCAACCCTGGGTTTCTGGCCCGGGGGATTCCCACTGGCGAGGATTAAGGAGAAGCACCACATTGGACGCTGAGGCGATAATTAGTCTGTTTATTATGGGTTCTGTTCTTGTAACCTGTAGCATCTTATTGAGTTCTTTCTCTTCCCGCCTTGGTATTCCTATCCTGGTCATTTTCCTGGTCATCGGTATGTTAGCCGGCATTGACGGTATCGGCGGGATCCCGTTCGATAACTACCCGCTGGCTTATATGGTCAGTAACCTCGCGCTGGCGATTATTTTGCTGGATGGCGGCATGCGAACCCGCGCCAGCTCCTTTCGCGTCGCGCTCGGCCCTGCGCTTTCGCTCGCCACTGTCGGTGTGCTGGTTACCTCCAGTCTTACCGGCATGATGGCCGCGTGGTTGTTCAAGCTCAACCTGATGGAAGGGTTGCTGATTGGCGCGATTGTCGGTTCCACCGATGCGGCGGCGGTGTTCTCGCTGCTGGGAGGCAAAGGGCTGAACGAGCGCGTTGGCTCCACGCTGGAGATTGAGTCGGGCAGTAACGATCCGATGGCCGTCTTCCTGACCATCACGCTGATTGAGATGATCCAGAAGCACAAAGCCGATCTTGATGTGATGTTCCTGGTGCATATCGTGCAGGAGTTTGGTCTCGGCATTCTGCTGGGCGGCGCGGGCGGCTACCTGCTGCAACAGATGATCAACCGTATCGCCCTGCCGCCGGGTCTCTACCCGCTGCTGGCGCTCAGCGGCGGTATTCTGGTTTTTTCCCTGACGACGGCCCTGCACGGCAGCGGCATTCTGGCCGTTTATTTATGTGGTTTTGTGCTGGGCAATCGGCCGATCCGCAATCGTTACGGGATTCTGCAAAACTTCGATGGCCTGGCCTGGCTGGCACAAATCGCCATGTTCCTCGTGCTGGGCCTGCTGGTCACGCCGTCCGATCTGCTGCCGATTGCCGTCTCTGCCCTGATCCTCTCCGCATGGATGATTTTTATCGCCCGTCCGCTGTCGGTATTCGCCAGCCTGCTGCCGTTTCGTGGTTTCAATCTGCGTGAGCGCGTGTTTATCAGCTGGGTGGGTCTGCGCGGCGCCGTGCCGATTATTCTCGCCACCTTCCCGATGATGGCCGGGCTGGATAATGCGCGGTTGTTCTTTAACGTTGCCTTCTTCGTGGTGCTGATCTCGCTGCTGTTCCAGGGAACGTCGCTCTCGTGGGCAGCGAAAAAAGCCAAAGTGGTGGTGCCGCCGGTCGGTTGGCCCGTTTCTCGCGTGGGGCTGGATATTCACCCGGATAATCCCTTCGAGCAGTTCGTCTACCAGCTCAGCGCCGATAAATGGTGCGTGGGCGCGGCGCTGCGTGATTTGCACATGCCGGAAGAGACGCGCATTGCGGCGCTGTTTCGCGGTAACAGCCTGTTGCATCCGACCGGCAGCACCCGGTTGCGGGAAGGCGATGTGCTGTGTGTCATTGGTCGCGAGCGGGATCTGCCAGCGCTCGGCAAGCTGTTTAGCCAGTCGCCGCCGGTCGCGCTGGATCAGCGTTTCTTTGGCGATTTTATCCTCGAAGCCGATGCCAAATTTGCTGACGTGGCACTTATTTACGGTCTGGAGGAAGGGCTTGAGCACCGCGATAACCAGCAAACGCTGGGCGATATTGTTCAACAACTGTTGGGTGCAGCACCGGTGGTGGGTGACCAGGTTGAGTTTGCCGGAATGATCTGGACGGTGGCCGAAAAAGCCGACAACGCGGTGTTAAAAGTGGGCGTCAGAGTGGCAGAAGACGAGGCGGAATAACCGCCTCGCAGTAAGTTACACCGTCACAACAGGCACGCGCGGCGCCAGTGCGCACATCAGTTCGTACCCAACCGTGCCAGCCGCCGCAGCGACTTCATCGATTTTTATCTCCTTGCCCCACAGTTCGACTGGCGTACCGATACCAGCCTGCGGGCAAGGCGTTAAATCGACCGTAAGCATATCCATCGAAATTGCGCCGACCGTTGCGGTGCGGATCCCATCGACCAGTACCGGCGTGCCGGAAGGCGCAATGCGCGGATAACCATCGGCATAACCGCAGGCCACCACACCGATACGCTGCTCCTCACTGGCGCGATAGCGGCAACCATAACCGACCGTTTCGCCCGCTTTCAGCGTTTGCACCGCGATAATTTCGCTGCTGAGCGTCATCACCGGTCGGATACCGCTGTTGGCGACATCCTGCCACTGACCGGAGGGCGATGCGCCATACAGCACAATCCCCGGACGCACCCAGTCGAAATGCGCTTCAGGATGCCATAACGTCGCCGCGGAGTTGGACAACGATCGCGGCGCATCCAGCCCTTCCGCCGCCTGCGCAATACGCGCCATCGGCCCGGCGATGCCGTCCGGGCGTTCGGCTTCGGCAAAGTGCGACATCAGGGTAATGCTGCTTACGTTGTTAATCGCCCGCAGTTGCTGCCACACCGTATGCACGCGCTCCGGCATAAAGCCAAGGCGATTCATGCCGCTGTTAATCTTCAGATAGATATCCAGCGGCGCTTGCAGTTGCGCATTTTGTAGCGCCTTAATCTGCCAGTTACTGTGCAGGCTGGTGGTCAGCCGGTATTTATCGAATAGCGGTAATTCATCGGCGTGAAAAAAACCTTCCAGCATCAGAATCGGCCCTTTCCAGCCGCGTTCACGCAGCAAAATGGCCTCTTCGAGATTCAGCATCGCAAAACCATCCGTGCTGGCAAGCGAACGCCAGACGCGATCAATACCGTGACCGTATGCATTCGCCTTGACCACTGACCAGACCTTCGCTGTTGGCGCAGCCCGACGCACGACCTGTAAGTTATTGCCTAACGCCTGTAAGCCCAGCGTGGCCAGAATCGGACGAGACATCATTTTTCCTTATATTTATCAGTTATGAGCGCCATGCAGATGCTGTGCGCGTGCCGGGGTAAAGCCGGGTAAATAGCGGGCGACAGCGAGATCGTCAGCCGCAATAGCGGGCGTTTTGCCGGACATTAAATCACTGAGCAACTGACCGGAACCGCAGGCCATGGTCCAGCCCAGCGTACCGTGGCCGGTGTTGAGCCACAGATTTTTATACGGCGTACGGCCAACAACCGGCGTACCATCCGGCGTCATTGGGCGCAGGCCGGTCCAGAATGTCGCCTCTTCAACGCGACCACCGCGCGGAAAGAGATCGCGTACCACCATTTCCAGCGTTTCGCGGCGCGGTTGCAGCAGCTCGGTGTTGAAACCGACAATTTCCGCCATGCCGCCGACACGAATGCGCTGATCAAACCGCGTAATGGCGATTTTGTAAGTTTCGTCGAGGATAGTGGAAACCGGCGCGCCGTCTTCCTGCGCGACAGGGATCGTCAGCGAGTAGCCTTTCAGCGGATATACCGGAATATCAACAATGCCTTTCAGCAGCCCGGTTGACCACGAGCCGAAGGCCATTACATACGCATCGGCTTTTACCACCTCTTCGCCGCACTTCACGCCATAGATGTTTTCGCCTTCATACAGCAGACGATCCACCGGCGTATTAAAGCGGAAGACCACCCCGGCCTGCTCTGCCATGCTGGCAAGTTGCTGGGTAAAAAGCTGGCAGTCGCCGGTTTCATCGTTCGGTAAACGCAGGCCGCCGGTTAATTTGTGCGCCACTTCCGCCAGCGCAGGTTCTACCTCAGCCAGACGCGCGGATTCCAGCAACTGGTAAGGAACGCCTGCATCCTGCAACACGGCAATGTCGCGGGTGGCGTTTTCATACTGTGCGGCGGTGCGAAAGAGCTGCAAGGTGCCGCCCTGCCGCCCTTCATACTGAATACCGGTAGTTTCACGTAGCAGCTTCAGGCAGTCGCGGCTGTACTCTGCCAGCCGCACCATACGCCCTTTGTTCTCTGCATAGTGCCGGGCGTCGCAGTTGCGCAGCATTTGCCACATCCATTTCAGTTGCGATGAGGTGCCGTCAAGGCTGATAGCAAGCGGTGCATGGCGCTGGAACATCCATTTGATGGCCTTCAGCGGCACACCCGGCGCGGCCCAGGGAGCGGCATAACCGGGAGAAATCTGCCCGGCATTACCGGCGCTGGTTTCCTGTGCCGGACCCGGCTGGCGGTCAATCACCGTGACATCATGACCCGCCTGACGCAAATACCAGGCACTGGCGACGCCCACAACGCCGCTTCCCAATACAACAACTCGCATATCCCTCTCCTGTGAGTAAAGCACGATCGTCTAATTACAAATTGATAACCCAGATGAAAATATTATTCAACATATGGCTTTTTTATGGTGACACTCCTCACAGCTTCGCCGTATCACAAGGCCTGCGATTATTTAGCATCTCCTGCTGTGCGGCATTTCGCCGCAGTATAAAATTTTGCAAAAGCGGCTATTAAGACCTGTGGCAGGTTCAAAATTCGCGAACAAAAAAGTGCCCTTCCGTACAGAATTGATTGCGTGTTCTATGCTTGAAATGAGACGCTCCATACAGAGAGTGTTCTAACAATGAGGGCGCGCTAATGGCTACGATTGACTCAATGAATAAGGACTCTATTCGTCTGAGTGATGGACCCGACTGGACTTTTGATCTACTGGATGTCTATCTGGCCGAAATCGACCGGGTGGCAAAACTTTATCGGCTGGATACCTATCCGCATCAAATTGAAGTCATTACTTCAGAACAGATGATGGATGCCTACTCCAGCGTCGGTATGCCGATCAACTACCCTCACTGGTCGTTTGGTAAGAAATTCATTGAAACCGAACGGCTCTATAAACACGGGCAACAGGGGCTGGCTTACGAGATTGTCATTAACTCCAACCCGTGTATCGCTTATCTGATGGAAGAAAATACCATCACCATGCAAGCGCTGGTGATGGCGCATGCCTGCTATGGGCACAACTCTTTCTTTAAGAATAACTACCTGTTCCGTAGCTGGACCGACGCCAGTTCCATTGTCGATTACCTTATTTTCGCGCGGAAATACATTACCGACTGCGAAGAGCGGTACGGCGTCGATGAAGTCGAAAAGCTGCTCGACTCGTGCCATGCGTTGATGAACTACGGGGTGGATCGCTACAAACGTCCGCAAAAAATCTCGTTGCAGGAGGAGAAAGCCCGGCAGAAAAGCCGCGAGGAGTATCTGCAAAGCCAGGTGAATATGCTGTGGCGTACGCTGCCGAAACGCGAAGAGGAGCGAACCATCGCCGAAACGCGCCGCTATCCGTCTGAGCCGCAGGAGAACCTGCTCTATTTTATGGAGAAGAACGCGCCGTTGCTGGAGTCATGGCAGCGTGAGATCCTGCGCATCGTGCGTAAAGTCAGCCAGTATTTCTACCCGCAAAAACAGACGCAGGTGATGAATGAAGGCTGGGCGACGTTCTGGCATTACACCATCCTCAACCATCTCTACGATGAAGGGAAAGTGACCGACCGCTTTATGCTGGAATTCCTGCACAGTCACACCAACGTTGTGTTCCAGCCCCCCTATAACAGCCCGTGGTACAGCGGAATTAACCCGTATGCGCTTGGCTTTGCCATGTTCCAGGATATTAAGCGTATTTGCCAGTCGCCGACGGACGAAGACCGCTACTGGTTCCCGGATATTGCCGGTTCCGACTGGCTGGAAACGCTGCATTTCGCCATGCGCGATTTTAAAGATGAAAGCTTCATTAGCCAGTTTATGTCGCCGAAAATCATGCGTGATTTTCGCTTCTTTACCGTGCTGGATGACGATCGCAATAACTACCTTGAGATCGCGGCAATCCATAATGAAGAGGGATACCGGGAAATTCGCTCCCGCCTGTCGTCGCAATACAACCTCAGCAATCTGGAGCCCAACATTCAGGTCTGGAATGTCGATCTGCGCGGCGATCGCTCATTAACGCTGCGTTATATTCCGCATAACCGCGCACCGCTGGATAAAGGCCGCCGGGAAGTACTGAAACACGTGCATCGCCTGTGGGGATTTGATGTGCTGCTGGAGCAGCAAAATGAAGATGGCAGCGTGGAACTGCTGGAAAGATGCCCGCCCCGGCAGAGCAGCTTGTAACGAAAAAACCCTCTGTTCGCAGAGGGTTTTTTTGCTTAACGAACCTGCAATGCTAAATCGCCAGGCATCGTTTTCTGCATACGGTGCCAGATTTCACCGCTTTCATGGCCGTAACGACGCACCAGCTCATAAACTTTTTCGTACTGCGCCTGTTCGCACACTTCAGCAAGCTGGTGATAAAAACCAAGCGCCAGGCTGCGGGCTTCCGGGCTGGAGAAGTAATGACGCCCGATGCGGGTGTACAGCCCTTTCATGCCGTTGAGAATCAGCCCATAGATTGGGTTGCCGGAGGCAAACGCCAGCCCACGGAAAACGTTGTAATCCAGATCGGCGAACGCATCGGCGTGATCTTCCACCTCGCGCGCTTTGGCCAATACCTGCAACGCTTGATCCGGATGCAGACGGAATGCCGTACGAATAAAGATTGTTGAGATATTGGTACGCACCGACAGCAGATTATCGATCAGTTGAGGAACGCTTTCGTGATCCAGACGCGCCAGTGTTTCGAGAATATTCAGCCCCGATGTTTCCCAGAAGTTATTCACTTTCGTGGGTTTGCCGTGCTGAATAGTCAACCAGCCATCACGAGCCAGACGCTGCAACACTTCGCGCAACGTGGTACGAGTGACGCCGATCAGTTCAGAGAGTTCGCGTTCAGCCGGAAGAATCGATCCTGGCGGAAAGCGACTATTCCAGATACTTTCGATAATGTATTCTTCCGCGAAACCCGCCGGGCTCTGCGCCTTAATGACCATAGACAAATTTCCATTACACAGCTAAGCAAAGGACACTCATCATACCAGACCCCGTCCGGGGCAGGTAGCGTACGGCAAGAAGAAAAAAGGGGATCGCATCTCCATTTTCGTGATTTTACAAGGCTTAACCCCGTTTTCCGCATGCCTTTCATTTGAAACAAACCAGAATCTATCAATATTTTGTTTCGCGCAAAATAACAGCAAGTTTATTCCCAATTTGACATTCCGCATGATAAACATTCGATTACGTATTATTTTGATGCCTGCTAGTGGCCTCGACAATGATTTCGTTTACACTGCGTTGTCTACGCATCTCCAGGGAAAAGATTATGTTGCGATATTTAAATGAGTGCTCGCGTGGGCGCGGTGCCTGGATTCTTATGGCACTTACTGCGTTTGCACTTGAAATGGTCGCGCTGTGGTTCCAGCATGTGATGCTGCTGAAACCCTGCGTGCTTTGTATTTATGAACGTTGTGCGCTATTCGGTGTGATGGGCGCAGGTATTGTGGGTGCCATAGCACCTAAAACGCCGCTCCGCTATGTCGCTCTGGTTATCTGGATTTACAGCGCTATTCGCGGTATCCAGCTCGCCTGGGAGCATACGATGATTCAGTTACACCCTTCGCCGTTTATGACCTGCGATTTCGCCGCGCGTTTTCCTGCGTGGCTGCCGCTCAATAAATGGCTGCCGCAAGTGTTTGTTGCTACAGGTGATTGTGCAGAACGTCAGTGGGAGTTTCTGACGCTGGACATGCCGCAATGGCTGCTGGGCATTTTTGTTGCTTATCTGATTGTTGCGCTGCTGGTACTGATTGCCCAGCCGTTCAAACCGAAAAAACGCGATCTGTTCGGTCGCTAAAAAAACGCTCCTTCGGGAGCGTTTTTTTATGCCTCACTGCATTACTTGCCTTAACAGGGAAAGCGCATCTGGCGCTTCGCTTCAGATTTAATTGACTACATACGCCATTAATTTCACTGAATATCTCTGGCGATATTTCGACGATATATAAAACGTGAAGGTGAAGAGCCGTTAATTGCAGCGTAATAAATTAACGCTTTATTTTCGTGACAGACACTTCGGCAGATCAATCCGCCCATTCTGGTTTATTGAGGATATGATCCTGCCAGTCCTGGACTTCCGATTCTTTCACCGCAATATGCCGTACCGAGATACGCTCCGCATGCATCGCCGCTTTCGACCCGGTACGCAGCGGATGCCACAGCGGCAGCGATTTCCCTTCAGCCAGCAGACGGTAAGCGCAGCTCGGCGGCAGCCATTCGAAGGTGGGCAGATTTTCACGCGTCAGCTTAATGCAGTCCGGTTCATACTCGAAGCGCCGCTCGTAGTTGCGGCACTGGCAGGTTTTGATATTCAACTGACGGCAGGCCACGTTGGTGAAGTAGATTTCGTCGGTGTCTTCATCCATCAGTTTATGCAGGCAGCACTGACCGCAGCCGTCGCACAGCGATTCCCACTCCGCGTCGGTCATTTGTTCGAGGGTTTTGCTTTGCCAGAAAGGAGTGTCGCTCATGATGAAATCCGCCATTGAAATCCAGGGTGCACCTTATAACCAGTCTGGCATGCGGATGCAAGTTTTGCCGCCGGATTAAGGCGGCAAATCGCCTTACAGAACGCGGGTCGACAGAGAAAAACCGTTGAAACTGACTTCCAGCTCGTCGCCGCTGTGCAGCGGGCCAACGCCGTCCGGCGTACCGGTCAGGATCACATCCCCCGCTTTCAACGTAAAGAAACGGCTCATATAGGCAATCAGCGGCACGATTTTGTGGATCATGTCCGCCGTGGTGCCCTGCTGGCGCACTTCACCGTTGATTTTCAGCCCGAGCGGCGTATTTTGCGGATCGCTGGTAAATTCCGCCGCGGGAATGAAACCGGAGATCGGGCAGGAGTTATCAAAGCCTTTGGCTTTTTCCCACGGTTGCCCCGCTTTCTTCATTTTGCCTTGCAGATCGCGCAGCGTAAGATCGAGCGCAACGCCGTACCCTGCAATCGCTTTTTTGACGTGCTCTTCCGTTGCCTGGCGCAATGTGGCGCCAATCAGCACGGCCAGTTCAACTTCGTGATGTACCGAGCCAAAATCCTGCGGCAGAGCCAGCGGCTGGCGGATATCGCACAGCGCGGTTTCCGGTTTGATAAACAGCACCGGCTCTTCAGGGGTGGCGCTCCCCATCTCCTGAATATGTTTCGCATAGTTGCTGCCAACGCAAACCACTTTACTCACTGGGTAATCCAGCAGTGCGCCCTGCCAGTTATGATGTTGATACATGTTTTTCCCCTAAGTAACACATTGAACATGAGCGAAAAATGACTATCCGCGCCGCCTGACGGTTTGTCAAATCTCAATATGTTACGGCTTTAGCCGCAAGGAAAATAAGCAGCGGCAGAAAATTCTGCCGCTGTGGGAGAGGAGATTATTGTTTGTCGTTATCAGCAAGATGCTGTTTGAGTAAATTTTCCGGCGGCGGCGGTAATTGCAAATAATAGCCCTGAGTGGTCAGTGCTTCTTTTACTTTTTCCAAATCAGCGCCGACCAGTTTTTTACGCCCATCGAGGGGTAAAATCATTGCCAGCTGCGGTTGACCAAAGCTTTGCATTAAGGTCTCCGGCACGCGGGAAAAATCGTCTCTTTTTTCGACATACAGATAAGTCTGATCGCGTCGGGTACTTCGGTAGATCACACAAAACATACTTTTACTCGGAATTAGCGGGTGGTTACTTGCCTGAATATAATAGTGACTATAACATGCCTGATAGTCTTCGGAATATTGCTCCGTGTGCGAGCGATAATAGCAAAATGAGTAAGGTCAGGATGTCAAACACGCCCATCGAGCTAAAAGGCAGTAGTTTTACCTTATCAGTGGTTCACTTGCATGATGCAAAACCCGAGGTTATTCGTCAGGCGTTAGAAGACAAAATCGCTCAGGCTCCTGCTTTTCTACAACATGCCCCCGTGGTTGTTAATGTCTCTGCGCTGGAAGGCCCGGTTAACTGGCCCCAGTTACAAAAGACTATTGCCGCATCCGGGCTGCGCGTTGTCGGCATCAGCGGTTGTAAAGATACCGAACTGAAAGCAGAAATCGAACGCGCCGGGCTTCCCTTACTGACAGAAGGCAAAGAGAAAGCGCCGCGTCAGGTCAGCGCCCCGGAACCCGCGCCGGTTGTTACTCCGGTCACAAAAACACGCCTGGTTGATATGCCAGTTCGTTCCGGTCAACGCATTTATGCACCACACTGTGATCTGATTGTGACCAGCCACGTTAGCGCAGGCGCAGAGTTAATTGCCGACGGCAATATCCACGTCTACGGCATGATGCGCGGCCGCGCGCTGGCGGGTGCCAGCGGCGATAAAGAAGCACAAATATTTTGCACACATCTCACGCCGGAGCTGGTCTCCATTGCGGGAGAGTACTGGCTGAGCGATAAAATCCCGGCCGAATTTTATGGCAAAGCGGCGCGTTTGCAGTTAATTAACGACGCTTTGACAATTCAACCCTTAAATTAAGCCCTTTTAACAAGGAACTCCTATGGCACGCATTATTGTTGTTACTTCGGGTAAAGGGGGCGTTGGCAAGACCACCTCCAGCGCGGCCATCGCTACTGGTTTAGCCCAGAAGGGCAAAAAGACCGTAGTTATCGATTTCGATATTGGGCTGCGTAACCTTGACTTGATCATGGGTTGCGAGCGCCGCGTTGTGTACGATTTCGTGAACGTCATTCAGGGCGATGCCACGCTGAACCAGGCGCTGATTAAAGATAAGCGCACGGAAAATCTCTATATTCTCCCGGCGTCGCAGACCCGCGACAAAGACGCCCTCACCCGCGATGGCGTGGATAAAGTGCTCGAAGATCTAAAGAAAATGGACTTCGATTTTATCGTCTGCGACTCCCCGGCGGGCATCGAAACCGGTGCGCTGATGGCGCTCTATTTCGCCGATGAAGCGATCATTACCACTAACCCGGAAGTCTCGTCTGTACGCGACTCTGACCGTATCCTCGGCATTCTGGCTTCCAAGTCTCGCCGCGCGGAAAATAGTGAAGAGCCGATTAAAGAACATCTGCTGCTGACGCGCTATAACCCCGGTCGTGTGAACCGTGGCGACATGTTGAGCATGGAAGATGTGCTGGAAATTCTGCGTATCAAACTGGTTGGCGTGATCCCGGAAGATCAATCCGTGCTGCGCGCATCGAACCAGGGTGAGCCTGTGATTCTGGATACCAATGCTGACGCCGGTAAAGCGTATGCCGATGCCGTCGATCGTCTGCTGGGAGAAGAACGCCCTTTCCGCTTCATCGAAGAAGAGAAGAAAGGTTTCCTCAAACGCCTGTTCGGAGGATAAGTTATGGCATTACTCGACTTTTTTCTCTCCAGAAAAAAGAATACAGCCAGCATTGCGAAAGAGCGCCTGCAAATTATTGTTGCGGAACGTCGTCGTAGTGACGCGGAACCCCATTATTTACCGCAGCTCAAGCGGGATATTCTGGAAGTGATCTGCAAGTACGTGCAAATCGATCCGGAAATGGTAACCGTGCAGCTGGAACAAAAAGGGGACGATATTTCCATTCTGGAACTTAACGTTACCCTGCCGGAAACGGAAGAAACGAAATAAAGCTCCCGTTTTCCGGGCATTAAAAAAGGCAGAAGAAATTCTGCCTTTTTTGTTTATTTCAGCGAAACACTGTAATTATTTACAGCTATTAATTCGGGTATTCCACTAATAATGTTTTCAGTTGATCGGCCATCAATTCCCCGCGCCAGCCGCTGATTAATTCCGGCAACGTATTCTGCGGTTTTAGCTTCCAGTGCCAGTTCAGTAACTGATTAATTTGCCGACGGGAAGCCAGCAGCTCAACGCTGATATTGTGGCTTTCGCTGATAGTCTGCACCAGCGCTTTGATCGCTTTGAATGCTTTACGATAACCCGGCATATCCATCAGATTGAGCAGCGGCTCCGGCAACGCCTCTTCCGGCAGCTCCTGAGCCTGCGCAACCAGCGCCAGCAGCATTTTGCCGTGGAAACGGATCTCACTGCCGGAAAGGCCGATACTGTCCAGTTCGCCCATGCTGGAAGGCATATAGCGCGCTACCGCCCACAGGTTCTCTTCGCGCACCACAAAATTAACCGCCAGATCGCGCTCACGGGCTTTACGCAGACGCCAATCTGCCAGCAGACGCAGGCAGGCCAGCTGGCGCGTACGCAGCTGCCAGGCGTTGCCAATCTCGCGCCACGCCTCTTCCGGGGCCAGCACTTCCTGGCGACGCTGCATCATCAGGCGACACTCATCCAGCGCCGCTTCCAGCCGCCCGGCCGCGCGGGTTTCCGCCATCAACTTGTCGGCAATCGGCAGCAGATACCAGACGTCAGCGGCGGCATAATCGCACTGGCGCTCCGTCAGCGGCCGCGCCAGCCAGTCGGTGCGGGATTCGCTTTTATCAATCGTCAGACCGGTAAACTCTTCCACCATCGCGGCAAATCCCCATGACAGCGGACGGCCGCAAAATGCGGCGAGGATCTGGGTATCAATCATCGGCTGCGGCTGCACGCCGAATGCGTTGAGGAACACTTCCAGATCTTCACTGCCGGCATGCAGGTATTTGATTACCTGCGTGTTGATCAGCAGATCGCGAAACGGCGCCCACTCGGTAATGGTCAGCGGATCGATCAGTGCCGTATGTTCACCATCAAAAAGCTGGATCAAACCGAGCTGCGGATAGTAGGTACGGGTACGGACAAATTCGGTATCCAGGGCAATGGCCGGGAACGCGCTGGCGGCTTCACACAGCGTAGCCAGGCCGTCATTCGTCGTTATCATCTGGTAATTCAAATCATCATCTCTTTAGTTTGCGCCCATAAAAAACGCCGGCTTAACCGGCGTACAGGCGACTAAGGCATAGCTCAGGCTTCATTGTCCACTTTGGCACGCGCTTCGTCACGCAATTCTCGCCGCAGGATCTTGCCAACGTTCGATTTTGGCAGTTCATTGCGGAATTCGACCATCTTCGGCACTTTATATCCGGTGAGCTGGCGACGGCAGAAGGCGATTAATGCATCTTCGCTCAGCGACGCATCTTTTTTCACTACGAAGATCTTCACCGCTTCGCCGCTGTTTTCGGACGGAACCCCTACGGCGGCAACTTCCTGCACCCCGGCATGCTGCATGACCACATCTTCGATTTCATTCGGATAGACGTTAAAGCCGGAGACGAGGATCATATCTTTCTTGCGATCGACAATGCGCAGGAACCCCTCTTCATCCATCACCGCAATATCACCGGTATGCAGCCAGCCGTCCTGGATGATTTCATCCGTGGCATCCGGGCGCTGCCAGTAACCCAACATCACCTGCGGCCCTTTTACGCACAGCTCGCCAGGCTCGCCCGGCGGCACTTCGTTGTTGTTGTCGTCTACCAGTTTGGCTTCCGTTGACGGCACCGGCAGGCCAATGCTGCCGCTGTGATAATCGATATCATGCGGGTTGACGCTCACCAGCGGCGCACATTCCGTCAGGCCGTAGCCTTCAAGCAGATACTGACCGGTCAGTTTCACCCAGCGATCGGCAACGGCCTGTTGCACAGGCATACCGCCGCCAGCGGAAAGATGCAGCGAGGAGAAATCCAGCGAGCGGAACTCTTCATTGTTCAGCAGCGCGTTAAAGAGTGTGTTCACGCCAGTCATTGCGGTGAACGGATATTTGCTCAGCTCTTTGACCAGCCCCGGAATATCTCGCGGATTGGTGATCAGCAGATTCTGCCCGCCCAGTTCAATAAACAGCAGGCAGTTCATGGTCAGCGCGAAGATGTGATACAGCGGTAGCGCTGTGACGACCAGCTCTTTGCCGCGGTGCAACAGCGGCCCGTACGTTGCGTTGACCTGCTCCAGGTTCGCCAGCATGTTGCGATGCGTGAGCATCGCCCCTTTTGCTACACCGGTTGTACCACCGGTATATTGCAGAAACGCCAGATCCCCGGCGACAACTTCCGGCTTAACGTACTGCATGCGATAGCCGGTTTGCAGCGCGCGGCGGAAAGAGATGGCATCCGGCAGGTGATACTTCGGTACCAGACGTTTCACATATTTGACGACAAAGTTCACCAGCGTGCCTTTCGCCGGAGAGAGCTGATCGCCCATGCGGGTCAAGATGACGTGACGTACCTGCGTCTTCTCAACGATCTTTTCCAGGGTGTGCGCAAAGTTGGAGACAATCACAATCGCGGAAGAGCCGCTGTCATTCAGTTGATGCTCAAGTTCACGCGGGGTGTAAAGCGGATTCACGTTCACCACAATCATGCCCGCGCGCAAAATGCCGAACAGCGCGACCGGATATTGCAGCAGGTTTGGCATCATCAACGCGACGCGATCGCCCTTTTTCAGCCCCAGGCCTTGCTGTAAATAAGCGGCAAACGCCCGGCTACGCTCTTCCAGCTTGCGGAAGGTCATCACCTCGCCCATGTTGATGAAGGCGGGTTGATCGGCGTAACGCACGACGGAGTGTTCAAAAAGTTCTACCAGGGATTGATAACGGTCGGGGTTGATCTCCGCCGGAACATCGGCGGGGTAACGGTTAAGCCAAACCTTCTTCAATGCATCACCTCTGAAATAAGTATTTCTGGTCATCACAACCCCATTTAATAAACAAGCCGTTAACATAATATTAACTCAGCGTACCAGTTTATTAATTAAGCGAACTGAAGGTTGCGAAGCCCGTCACTAATTATTTTTGTTATACACAGCCACAGACAGAAACAGCGGCTTAGCCGCTGTCTCATTTATTCAATAAAACAAGAGATTACTCTGTCACGATGGTCTCTACACGGGCGGGTTCTGGCGGGTACCAGCCCCAGCCAGGATAACCTGTTCGCCATCCGTGTCGGCCAGGCGGCCCCCAAAACCACGGATCTATCGGTTGAGCCGGCATCATCACTTGTTGAGTCAGGTGCCAGCGTTTGTAACCGGTCGCCTGCATCACCATAAATTTGTAAGGGGCGTCGCCGATTTTACCATCCGCAGTGCCGGTAATCGGTCCAACCACTGTGACCAGTTGATTGCGGAAATCAACCGGATCGAGGAAGCCGTTTACCTCCGCATAAATTCGCCCGACTGATGGCTCACCCAGTACCGGACGGGCACCGCTGTCGAGCGGTACGGAGGCGATCTCCAGCCGGGTTTTCCCCTGCTGGTTCTGGATATCAACGACTTTGCCGCCGAAGCGGGCTTCCTGGCCGACGTACAGCGACGGCGCACTCATCACCCGGACTAAATCGTCCTGCGGCGTGGGACTGGTTCCTTTAATCGCGTCAGGCACAGAAACACAACCACTCAACACCGCCGTTGCCAATCCTGCCAGCAACCAGCGCATAACTTTTTTTTGACCCGCCATGATGCGACTCCTTCACTCAGTTGTTATTACTGAGATTCATTCCCGGCCAGGAAGTTTCTTCCATGCCACTTCGTTACGTAAATAAACCGGTTCAGCGTGCTCCACGGCAACGGTTTTCTGTGCGGCGAACAGTTGTTGCGCAAGCGGCAGCATATCTTCTGCAGTCGGGAGCAGGATTTCGCCGTCTGTCAGCGTCAGCGCATTACCGTTGCCCATCTCCGGCCATGCCGGCCAACCGGTACCGACCGTTGCCCACTGACCATCAAGCTGCTGAAGGCGTTCGCTCACCGCTTCCGGTTTGAGCACCGCTTCCGTCTCTTCGCCGTGCCAGACGCCCTGCTCGTCACGCTGGTATTCCGCCCAGTAGACTTCACCCATACGCGCATCAATCGCGGCAAGTACGCGGGTTGCGCCAGTTTTACGCCATGCGCCCTGCGCCATTGTTGCCAGCGTTGAAACACCAATCATCGGCAGTTCGGCGCCCAGCGCAAGGCCCTGCGCTATGCCAATACCAATACGCACGCCGGTAAAACTCCCCGGCCCGCGACCAAAGGCCAGCGCATCAAGTTGCGTCAGTTTAAGATCGGCGTCACCCAGCACATCCCTGACCAGCGGCAGGATGCGTTGGGTATGTTCACGTGGGCAAAGTTCGAAATGAGCGAAGGTAGTACCATCGTTCCACAGGGCGACAGAACAGGCTTCTGTGGCGGTATCAATAGCCAGAATTCGCATGGGTATAGCGATCCATGAAAAACAAAATGGCGCGCATCTTACCACAGTCCCCGGCAAATTACTGCGCCGGGCGCGCAGCAAGAAATTCAACGGCGCGACGAATATCGCGCGTGCGCGGCGCGGGCGGCAGGCTGGCGAGGAACACCGCGCCGTAGGGTCGCATCACCAGGCGGTTATCGCAAATCACCAGCACACCGCGATCGTCGATGTCGCGGATCAGACGCCCAACGCCCTGTTTCAGCGTAATGACCGCATCCGGCAGTTGCACCTCATCGAACGGATCGCCGCCGCGCAGACGGCAATCTTCCATGCGCGCTTTTAACAGCGGATCTTCCGGCGAGGTAAACGGCAGTTTATCGATGATCACCAGCGACAGCGTATCGCCACGCACATCCACGCCTTCCCAGAAACTGCTGGTTGCCACCAGCAGCGCGTTACCGGCGCTGACGAACTGTTGCAGCAACTGGCCTTTACTGGTTTCGCCCTGCAACAATACCGGCAGGCTCATCGTGGCGCGGAACTGCTCTGCCAGTTCACGCATCATGGCGTGCGACGTACAGAGCATAAAACAGCGGCCATTGTTGGCTTCAATCATTGGGCGCATCATGGCCGCCAGTTGCCGGGCTGAGCCAGGCTGGTTGGTCTGCGGCAGATTGCGCGGCACGCACAGTAGCGCCTGATGCTGATAATCGAAAGGACTCGGCAGCAGCAGCGATTCCGCCTCGTCGATCCCGAGACGCGCCGTAAAGTGATGCAGATCGTCATTCACGGAAAGCGTCGCCGATGTGAAAATCCAGCTCCCCTTTTTCTGCGCCATCACCTCTTTGAACTTATCCGCCACCGTCAATGGTGTCAGCGCAAGGGTAAAGTTGCGCGAGGTGCATTCATACCAGTAGCTGTAACCGGGTTGATTAATTTCTTTCAGACGCTTGAGCCGCGCGCGGTAAGTGGTCGCCCGCTCAAAAGCGGCATCAAGCAGCGCCGAGCGCCCAAGGGAGAGTTTCGCCACGTCGTAGCAAAGTTCCAGCGCATCATCGAGCAGCAGTAGCGCGCGCTGGATATTGGCATCGGCCAGCAATTCGCGCAGGTTGCCGCGATAGCCGGGCTCACCAAGTTGCAGGCGGAAATCCTGCGTGCTTTGCGCCAGCCGGTCGGCGCACTTTTGCAGCTGCGCGGTATCTTTTAATTCGGTGCGATAAGCAATGGTGAAATCTTTCGCCAGATCCAGTAACTGGCGGCTGGAGAGCGACTGGCCAAAATACTGGCTGGCGATGTCCGGAAGCTGGTGCGCTTCGTCGAAAATCATCACGTCAGCCTCCGGGATAAGTTCACCGAAGCCGCTCTCTTTCACCACCATATCGGCGAGAAACAGATGATGGTTCACCACCACCACATCAGCATCCATCGCCTTTTTGCGCGCTTTAACCACAAAGCAATCTTTGTACATCGGGCAATCGCTGCCCAGACAGTTGTCGTTGGTGCTGGTGACCAGCGGCCAGGCCTGTGAATCCTCCGCGACACTAACGCAGGTGCTGATATCACCATCGGTAGTCTGGTTTGACCAGGAGCGCAGAAGAATTACATCGCTGAGGGTTTGTACCGGCAGATCGCCGCCGGCCAGCGCCTGCTGTTCCAGGCGTTCAATACAGAGGTAGTTGGAGCGGCCTTTCAGCAGTGCGGTACGCCCGGTGAATTCCAGCGCGTTGGCTACCGTGGGCAGATCGCGGCTGTAGAGCTGATCCTGCAACGCTTTTGAACCGGTGGAGATAATGACTTTTTTACCGGCGCGTAAGGCGGGCGCGAGATAGGCGTACGTTTTCCCGGTGCCGGTACCAGCTTCTACCACCAGCGGCTGGGTGTTGTCGATGGCCTGCATCACGGCGCGCGCCATCTGGCGCTGCGGTTCACGCGGTTTGAATCCCGGTATCGCTTTGGCCAGTTGGCCGTCTGTTGCAAAATCGTCCGTCACACTACCCCCTGGTTAAATCGACAGTGATTATGTCAGGGTGGGCGGATTTACGCCAGCCGGGTTTTTGTGGCACTCTTGCCCGCGACTGTATGGAAAATAAGAAGGTGTGTTATGACAATTGTGCGTATTGACGCGGCGGATCGCTGGTCTGATGTGGTGATCCACAACCAGACCCTTTATTACACCGGAGTGCCGGAAAATCTGGACGCCGATGCGTTTGAGCAGACAGCAAATACGCTGGCGCAAATCGATGCCGTGCTGGCAAAACAAGGCAGCGACAAATCACGCATCCTCGATGCCACTATTTTTCTGCCCGATGGCAACGATTTCGCCGCGATGAATAAAGCGTGGGACGCGTGGGTTGTTGCGGGCCATGCGCCCGTGCGCTGCACCGTGCAGGCAAAGTTGATGAACCCGCGCTATAAAGTGGAAATCAAAATCATCGCCGCGCTGTAATTACTCGTCCTCTTCGTCTTCAAAGCGCGCCACGATCCGTTCGCCCGTGTGGCTGGCGCGCAACTCTTCTGCAACCTGCGTAATCGCCTGGCCGCTGCTCATGCCGCCGGCCATTAACTCCTGGATACGCTCCACGGCTTTTTGCTGCTGCTCGTGGCTGAGGGAAGGTAAACCTGCAAACATCGTGAACTCCTGCTAAATTATTGGCGCTAATTATTTCATGCGTCCGCACAATTCACCAGCCGAAGACGCAGATGAGGATCAATGAAGACGTTATCCCCCGCCGTTATTACGTTACCGTGGCGCCACGACGCAGCCGAATACTACTTTGCGCCCCTTAGCCAGCAGCCCTGGGCGATGTTGCTGCACTCCGGTCTCGCCGAGCATCCGCATAACCGTTTCGATATTCTGGTTGCCGATCCGCTAACCACAATCACGACCTGCGGAGAAATAACCTCACTTAACGGTAGGCATAAAAGCCGCAGCGATCCATTGCAATTGCTGCAACAACAGCTGGATGCGCACAATCTGCGTCCGGCACACAACCCGGACTTGCCCTTTCAGGGCGGCGCGCTCGGCCTGTTTGGCTACGACTTAGGCCGCCGTTTCGAAAAACTGCCGCAGCGGGCGCAGGCGGATATTACCTTGCCTGATATGGCCGTTGGCATTTATGACTGGGCGCTGGTCGTAGACCACCGGTTGCAGCGGGTTACGCTGCTGAGCCATGCCGATGTCGATGCCCGGCTCGCCTGGTTGCAGGCGCAACGCGCGCCGCAGCAGGACGATTTCCGGCTGACGTCACCGTGGCAGGCAAATATGAGCCGCGCCGAATACGGGGAAAAATTCCGCCAGGTGCAGGAGTGGCTGCACAGCGGCGACTGTTACCAGGTTAACCTCGCTCAGCGCTTTCAGGCACGCTATACGGGCGATGAGTGGCAGGCATTTACCCGCCTTAACCGCGAAAACCGCGCACCATTCAGCGCATTTTTACGCCTGCCGCAGGGCGCCATATTAAGCCTTTCTCCAGAACGTTTTATTCGTCTTGACGGTTCGCACATTGAGACGCGGCCGATCAAAGGTACGCTGCCAAGGCTGGCCGATCCGCAAGCGGATGCGCAACAGGCGCAGAAACTCGCCGCCTCGCCGAAAGATCGCGCCGAGAATCTGATGATCGTCGATTTGATGCGTAATGATATTGGTCGCGTGGCGACGCCGGGTTCGGTGCGCGTGCCGGAGTTGTTTGTCGTCGAAGCCTTCCCCGCCGTCCATCACCTTGTCAGTACCGTCACGGCAGAGCTGCCGGAGGGGCGCCACGCCAGCGATCTGCTGCGGGCAGCGTTCCCTGGCGGCTCGATTACCGGCGCCCCCAAAGTTCGCGCCATGGAAATTATTGATACCCTGGAACCACAGCGGCGTAATGCCTGGTGCGGCAGCATTGGTTATCTGAGCTTTTGCGGCAATATGGACACCAGCATTACCATCCGTACGTTAACCGCCTGTGACGGGCAAATATACTGCTCTGCGGGCGGCGGGATTGTCGCCGACAGCCTGGAAGAAGCGGAGTATCAGGAAACTTTTGATAAAGTTAATCGTATCCTGCGACAACTGGAGAGATGATTCGTGGAGCAAGCGGCTTTAACTCTGGATGATTTTTTATCACGTTTTCAACTGTTACGTCCCCAGCTCAATCCGGCGGTGATGAATACCCGCCAGGCCGCCGTGCTGGTACCGGTGGTGCGGCGCCAGCAGCCAGGCCTGCTGCTGACGCAGCGCTCGCCGCTGCTGCGTAAACATGCCGGTCAGGTCGCTTTTCCCGGTGGCGCGGTCGACAGTACCGATGCATCGCTGATTGCCGCCGCGCTGCGGGAAGCGCAGGAAGAGGTGGCGATTCCTCCCGATGCGGTGGAAGTCATCGGCGTTCTGCCGCCGGTCGATAGTGTCACCGGCTTTCAGGTCACGCCGGTGGTGGGCATTATTCCGCCAGATCTTCACTACCATGCCAGCGAAGATGAAGTGGCGGCGGTTTTCGAAATGCCGCTGGCCGAAGCGCTGCGGCTTGGACGCTACCATCCGCTCGACATCCATCGCCACGGTAACGCGCATCGCGTGTGGCTCTCCTGGTATCAGCATTATTTTGTCTGGGGCATGACGGCGGGAATTATTCGTTCGCTGGCGCTGCAAATTGGCCGCAAGCCTTGACTATACTTTACACATAACATTTTTGTGACAACGTGCGCGCTATTAGTAATATCAGGGTTAGCCATTAGTTTAATTCATGTGAATAGTTAAGCTGACGGCGGGTATCCCTCTTACACTATGCGCAGTTATTACATCGTTACTGGAACGCCGGTAACCCTGTCAGGAGCGTTAATGTGATTAGTATATTCGACATGTTTAAGGTGGGGATTGGTCCCTCATCTTCCCACACTGTTGGCCCGATGAAGGCCGGGAAGCAGTTCGTCGATGATCTGGTCGAAAAAGGATTGCTGGAAAGCGTTACCCGCGTTGCGGTGGACGTTTACGGCTCACTCTCCCTCACCGGGAAAGGCCACCATACCGATATCGCCATCATTATGGGCCTTGCGGGTAATGAACCTGCCACCGTCGATATCGACGCTATCCCCACGTTTATCCGCGACGTAGAGACTCGCGGTCGTCTGCTGCTGGCGCAAGGCCGCCACGAAGTGGATTTCCCGCAGGATGACGGCATGCGTTTTCACAGTGATAACCTCTCGCTACATGAAAACGGTATGCGCATCTCAGCGTGGAATGGCGATAACGTGGTGTACAGCAAAACCTACTATTCCATTGGCGGCGGTTTTATCGTCGATGAAGAGCATTTTGGTCAGGAGACGGTCAGCGCCGTCAATGTGCCCTATCCCTTCAAATCCGCCACTCAGATGCTGGAGTATTGCAAAGAGACGGGCTTGTCCCTCTCCGGCATGGTGATGCAGAACGAACTGGCACTGCACTCGAAAAAAGAGATCGAAGACTATTTTGGCAATGTGTGGGCAACCATGCGCGCCTGTATCGATCGCGGCATGAACACCGAAGGCGTGCTGCCTGGGCCGCTGCGCGTACCGCGCCGGGCTTCCGCGCTGCGCCGTCTGCTGGTCGCCAGCGATAAACTCTCCCACGATCCGATGAACGTGGTCGACTGGGTGAACATGTTCGCGCTGGCGGTGAACGAAGAGAACGCTGCCGGGGGCCGCGTGGTGACTGCGCCGACAAATGGCGCATGCGGTATCGTGCCTGCCGTGTTGGCCTATTACGATCACTTTATTGAATCCGTCAGCCCGGATATCTACATCCGTTACTTCCTCGCCGCAGGCGCTATCGGCACGCTCTACAAAATGAACGCCTCCATTTCCGGGGCGGAAGTCGGTTGTCAGGGCGAAGTTGGCGTAGCCTGTTCCATGGCGGCGGCGGGTCTGGCTGAACTGCTCGGCGCCAGCCCGGAGCAGGTTTGCGTAGCGGCGGAAATCGGTATGGAACATAACCTTGGTCTGACCTGCGATCCGGTCGCCGGGCAAGTACAGGTTCCCTGCATTGAGCGAAACGCGATTGCCTCCGTGAAAGCGATCAACGCCACCAGAATGGCGATGCGCCGCACCAGCGCGCCGCGCGTCTCCCTCGATAAGGTGATAGAAACGATGTACGAGACCGGCAAGGATATGAACGCCAAATACCGTGAAACGTCACGCGGCGGTCTGGCCATCAAAGTACAGTGTGATTAAATAATTCCGCGCCGTTCAACTGAACGGCGTTTTTTTGCGCGCTATTGCGCCAGTGGAATGATATTTCTCCGATTTGTCGTCGCTAAGTTAATTCCCCACTACACTTTCTGTATCCTGGCAAGGATTTCACGTCGGGGAGCTCACAGGCGACAATGGCATGCAGACGGCTCAACGGATCATTAAAAGATATCGACGGCGGCGCACGATTGTCTCCGTGTCGGTTGCTATTGTCGCACTTATTTTTACGCTGACTTTTCGTTTTATTTCGGAGCGGAATTTAAATCATCAACGTATTACCGCCTTTACCCAACATGCTGTAAATACGTTTGATCAATTATTGCTGCCGCTGGCGGCAGGCCGCTATACGTTGATTCCACTGGTTGGTCAACCCTGCGCCAGCGTGCATTTGCAATTACGCAAACAGGCGGCCAGCCTGCAAACCGTGCGTGCTGTCGCGCTGATCAAAGACGGTATTCTTTATTGCTCCAGTATTTTTGGTTACCGCGATGTGCCAATAAAGCAGGTGCAATCGTTCCTTCCCACCCGGGAACCTCTGTTGATGCTCTCGACGGACAAGACATTGCTAAAGGGTCGCCCGGTACTGATTATGTGGTATCCCACCTCTGAAGACGGGCAGGATGGCGTCATTGAAGCAGTCAATATCGATCTGCTGAGCGATTTAGTGCTGGAACCGCAGGCGCCGCTGATCACGCACGCTGTGCTGAGCGTAAGCGGCAAACATCTGGTGCATGGCAAAGGCATCATGACCACATTGCCACCGCTGGGTAATGAAAGAGCGTACCAGCGCGTATCAACGAATTTCCCTTTCAGCGTCAGCGTGAGCGGGCCGGGCGCGGCGAAACTCGCATTATTACATCTGCCGTCGCAACTGCCGCTGGCGCTGATGATGAGTCTGCTGACCGGCTTTATCGCCTGGTTTGCCACCGCCAGCCGCATGAGTTTTTCCCGCGAGATCAACCTTGGGATTGCCGGACGCGAATTTGAACTGTTCTGTCAGCCGTTGCTGAAAGCGCGCACATTAGAGTGTGATGGCGTAGAGATCTTGCTGCGCTGGCATAACCCGCGCCAGGGTTGGATTTCGCCGGAAGTGTTTATTTCGATAGCGGAAGAACATAACCTCATCGCGCCGCTGACCCGCTACGTACTGACGGAGATTCAACAGCAACTGCATTTTTTCCCCGACGATGTCCATTTCCATATTGGTATTAATGCGGCCCCGAGCCATTTACGCAACGGCGAACTGCTGCGGGACTTAAATCAGCTCTGGTTTAATCACCACCCGATGCAGCAATTAATTATCGAACTGACGGAACGCGATGTGCTATTCGAAATGGATTCGCGAATGGTGCAGGACCTTCGACGCCGGGGGGTAAAAATTGCGATAGATGATTTTGGCACTGGCAACAGCTCGTTGGCCTGGCTGGAACAGTTGCACCCCGACGTGCTGAAAATTGATAAATCCTTCACCAAAACCATCGGCACCGATGCCATTAATTCGACGGTCACCGATATGATCATTGCGTTAGGGCAGAGGCTGAATATTGAACTGGTGGCCGAAGGGGTTGAAACCCCGCTACAGGCGCAGCATCTGCGGCAGCAGGGGGTGAATACATTGCAGGGTTTTCTCTATGCCGAGCCAATGCCCATCAAGGCATTCCCGGCGTGGCTGGCGGGGCACAGGGAGACCCCGTCAACGCGGCAAAACGGTCATGCTTTGCCTTTCACGCCGGGCTGAGGATCACTCCTCTTCGTCGTGTTCCGACTGCTCTTTAACAATGCGTACCAGATCCACACGATAGTCGTTGGCTTCGACGACGGTGATGTGTAACGGCGCGATTTCCAGCACTTCGCCCGCCGGTGGGATCTGCCCTTTGGCAGAGATAACCAGACCGGCCACTGTCGCGACATCCTCGTCGTCATTGACCAGGTTATCAATGCCGAGCGTATGCTGTAACGCATGTAAATCGGTGGTGCCTTTCACCAGCCAGCCGTCGCCATCGGCCACGATTTCCGGCGTTTCATCCGCATCAGGGAACTCACCGGCAATCGCTTCCAGCACATCCAGCGGCGTGACCAGCCCCTGCACCATACCAAACTCGTTCGTTACAATCACAAAGCTGCCGCGCGCCCGGCGCAACACCGCCAGCAGTTTGATAGGATCCAGCGTTTCCGGCACCACAATGGCCGGGCTGGCCGCAGCGATAGCGGCGACATCAGCCCCCTCTTCCAGCGCCACCAGCATCTCTTTCGCGCGAACAATACCGATCACTTCATCCAGCTCGCCACGGCATACCGGGAACAGACTGTGCGGTGACGAGAGCAGTTGCTGACGGATCTGATCGACACTCAGATTGGCATCCACCCAACTGATATCGCCGCGCGGCGTCATGATACTGCGCAGCGAACGGGACGCCAGCGTCAACACGCCGTTGATCATATAACGTTCTTCTTCAGCAAATGCGCCTTCCGGCACCGGCACCGTGGCTTTGCTATCGGTTTCGATTTGCGGGCTTGCCTGGCGACGACCGCCCATCAGACGCAAAATGGCATCTGCTGTACGCGCACGCAGCGGTAAATTCGACTGATGGCGAATAAAGTTACGTCGGGCAACCTGGTTGAAAAACTCAATGATGATGGAGAAACCAATCGCCGCGTACAAATAGCCTTTCGGAATATGGAAACCAAAGCCTTCGGCCACCAGACTCAGGCCGATCATCAGCAGGAAGCTCAGACAGAGCACGACGACCGTCGGATGCTGGTTAACAAAACGCGTTAGCGGTTTCGAAGCCAGCAGCATGACCGCCATAGCGATAACGACCGCCGCCATCATGACCGGCAGGTGGTTCACCATACCGACAGCGGTGATCACGGCATCCAGCGAGAAAACGGCGTCAAGAATAACAATTTGCAGGACCACCACCCAGAAACTGGCATAGCCTTTTCCATGCCCGCCATCATGTTCGCGGTTTTCCAGCCGTTCATGCAGCTCCGTTGTGGCTTTGAACAGCAGGAACACACCACCAAATAGCATGATCAAATCGCGACCGGAGAAGTTGAAACTCCCCACGGAGAAAAGCGGTTGGGTCAGCGTTACCATCCATGAAATCAGCGACAACAGGCCAAGGCGCATGACCAGCGCGAGCGACAGACCGAGCAGGCGTGCTTTATCACGCTGTTTGGGCGGTAGTTTGTCGGCAAGGATGGCAATAAACACCAGGTTATCAATACCCAGTACGATTTCCAGAACAACCAGCGTTAACAATCCCGCCCATATCGAGGGATCCATTAAGAATTCCATGACAGGCTCCTGCAACAAGCGTGACGCAATAATGTGCGAGTATGCACAGGCGTGATGGCATTGAACATATTAGGAAAGTGGCGGAAAACGCCGGAATGCGCGGCACTGAAAGGCCTAAAGGTGAACTGACGTCGGTGACGGTCCATACGGTGGGCTACAGCCCTTTACTCCTGACTAATTAAACGAACGGTAAACATAACAGAGAGCATTTATTGTTGGCAAAGATTTACCAGACTTTGCAAATTATGTGGATATTTTGCGCTCCGAATTTTCATGTACACGAAACCTAAATTACGGATCTTCATCACATAAATTATTTTTTCACTATCTAAAATAATTCACGACGGAAATTAGTCTTTTGCTTTAACCCTTATATCTGAATCGATTCGGTTTACCGGGACAGATTCCACAATACATCAATTAGTGGTGTGTTAACGACAAGAAGAAGGAGGTAGCAAGTGACCATTGCTATTGTTATAGGCACACATGGTTGGGCCGCGGAACAACTGCTGAAAACCGCCGAAATGCTGCTGGGCGAGCAGGAGAACGTCGGTTGGATTGATTTCGTTCCCGGTGAAAATGCGGAAACGTTAATCGAAAAGTACAACGCGCAACTGGAGAAACTGGAAACCAGCAAGGGCGTGCTATTTCTCGTCGATACATGGGGCGGTAGTCCGTTTAACGCTGCCAGCCGTATTGTCGTCGATAAAGAGCATTACGAGGTCATTGCCGGCGTGAACGTTCCGATGCTGGTGGAAACACTGATGGCCAGGGACGATAACCCGACCTTCGACGAACTGGTAGCATTAGCCGTCGAAACAGGACGTGAGGGGGTGAAAGCCCTGAAAGCGCAACCTGTTGAAAAAC
Source organism: Kosakonia sacchari (assembly GCA_900109485.1). Classification (GTDB taxonomy): domain Bacteria; phylum Pseudomonadota; class Gammaproteobacteria; order Enterobacterales; family Enterobacteriaceae; genus Kosakonia; species Kosakonia sacchari_B. The sequence continues at coordinate 95,792 of FOAY01000009.1, forward strand.
CAACTCCTGCTCCTGCGGCGACAAAAGCAGCAGCGCCTGCGAAGCCAATGGGGCCGAATGATTATATGGTTATCGGCCTTGCGCGCATCGATGACCGTCTGATCCACGGCCAGGTGGCAACTCGCTGGACCAAAGAGACCAATGTCACGCGCATTATCGTCGTCAGCGATGAAGTGGCAGCGGATACCGTACGTAAAACCCTGTTAACCCAGGTTGCCCCTCCCGGCGTAACTGCGCATGTCGTGGATGTCGCCAAAATGCTGCGCGTCTACAACAACCCAAAATATGCGGGTGAACGCGTCATGCTGTTATTCACTAACCCGACTGATGTGGAACGCGTTGTTGAAGGCGGCGTGAAAATCACCAGCGTCAATATTGGCGGTATGGCGTATCGCCAGGGCAAAACCCAGGTGAATAACGCTGTTTCGGTCGATGAGAAAGATATCGCAGCATTCAAAAAACTGAACGAACGCGGCATCGAACTGGAAGTCCGTAAAGTTTCAAACGATCCGAAACTGAAAATGATGGATTTGATCAGCAAAGTGGCGAACTAACCGCGGCGGCCTGATTAACTCAGTTTTCACATTTACGTCTGATTTAGCTATAGGAGAAGTACAATGGAGATTACCACTCTTCAGATTGTGCTGGTGTTCGTGGTTGCATGTATCGCCGGTATGGAGTCGATACTGGACGAATTCCAGTTCCACCGTCCGTTGGTGGCATGTACGCTGGTGGGTATCGTCCTGGGTGATATGAAAACCGGTATCATCATTGGTGGTACCCTGGAAATGATTGCGCTGGGCTGGATGAACATCGGTGCCGCAGTTGCCCCTGATGCCGCGCTGGCGTCGATCATTTCTACCATTCTGGTCATTGGCGGACATCAAAGTATCGGTGCCGGTATCGCGCTGGCCATCCCGCTGGCCGCTGCGGGCCAGGTGTTGACCATTATCGTTCGTACTATCACCGTAGGCTTCCAGCATGCGGCGGATAAGGCGGCTGAAAACGGCAACCTGACCGCGCTCTCGTGGATCCACGTCTCTTCCCTGTTCCTGCAAGCCATGCGTATCGCCATTCCGGCGGTGATTGTCGCCATCTCTGTCGGCACCAGCGAAGTGCAGAGCATGCTGAACGCCATTCCTGAAGTGGTGACCAGCGGTCTGAATATCGCCGGCGGCATGATTGTGGTGGTAGGTTATGCGATGGTCATCAACATGATGCGCGCAGGCTACCTGATGCCATTCTTCTACCTCGGCTTTGTAACCGCCGCCTTTACCAATTTCAACCTGGTATCGCTGGGTGTTATCGGTGCGGTAATGGCGATTCTCTACATTCAGCTCAGCCCGAAATATAACCGCTCCGCAGGTGGCTCTGCTCCGGCGGCGGGTAATAACGATCTTGATAACGAACTGGATTAACAGGTGAACGACATGGTTGATATGACTAAAACTCCGACTGAGAAAAAACTCACCCAGAGTGACATTCGTGGTGTGTTCATTCGTTCTAACCTGTTCCAGGGTTCATGGAACTTCGAACGTATGCAGGCGCTGGGCTTCTGTTTCTCAATGGTACCGGCCATTAAACGCCTTTACCCTGAGAATAACGAAGCACGCCGTCAGGCAATTAAGCGCCACCTCGAATTCTTCAACACCCATCCGTACGTGGCCGCGCCGGTACTCGGCGTTACGCTGGCAATGGAAGAGCAGCGTGCTAATGGTGCGGAGATCGACGATGGCGCGATCAACGGTATTAAAGTGGGTCTGATGGGACCGCTGGCCGGTGTGGGCGACCCGATCTTCTGGGGAACTGTACGTCCGGTATTTGCTGCACTGGGTGCGGGTATTGCCATGAGCGGCAGCCTGCTCGGGCCATTGCTGTTCTTTGTCCTCTTTAATATTGTCCGCCTGGCGACACGCTATTACGGCGTGGCGTACGGTTACCGTAAAGGTATCGACATCGTTAAAGATATGGGTGGCGGCTTCCTGCAGAAACTGACCGAGGGGGCCTCAATCCTCGGCCTGTTTGTCATGGGCGCCCTGGTGAACAAGTGGACACACGTTAACATTCCGCTGGTTGTGTCGGAGATCACCGACCAGACCGGTAAAACGACGGTGACTACCGTACAGACCATTCTTGACCAGTTGATGCCGGGCCTGGTGCCTCTGCTGTTAACCTTCGCCTGTATGTGGCTACTGCGTAAGAAAGTAAACCCGCTGTGGATTATCGTCGGCTTCTTTATCATCGGGATTGTAGGTTACGCGATTGGCCTGTTGGGCCTGTAACCGGGTATGTGTTAACCGGGGGCTTACCGCCCCCGGTTTTTATTTTAAGGAGGAACAATGACCGTTACGGATAGCGTTCTGCTGGCGTTTGTCGCCGCCCTGTTTGCTTTCGCCCTCTATGACGAATTCGTCATGCCGCGTCGTCAGGGCGCATCGCTGCTGACCGTTCCCCTGCTGCGCAGAAGCCGCACTGATGGCGCTATTTTCGTTGGCTTGCTGGCGATCCTGATTTACAACAACACGATTAATGGCGGTTCCTCTTTAACACTGTGGTTATTATCTGCGCTGGCATTGCTCGGTATTTATCTTTTTTGGATCCGCGCACCGAAAATCATCTTTAAAGAGCGTGGTTTTTTCTTTGCCAATGCATGGATTGAATATAACCGTATTAAAGAGATGAATTTATCGGAAGATGGTGTGCTGGTAATGCAATTAGAGCAGCGACGCTTGCTTATCCGTGTGCGAAATATCGACGACCTCGAGAAAATTTATAAAGTTATTGTTAATACTCAATGAGTTAAGATATAGCAAACCCTATATTTACCCGCATAAAAAATAAGCTAATGTATAGCCATTGCTATATTTCGGGGGGGATGTACTTATATTTATTAACGTTATTTTTACCTATAAATCTAAATGCAAATCGTTATCAACTAGTTATCTGAATTATATTTTTCGGTTGTTGTTTTATATTCTCAAAATATGTTAAGGTGCGTCCGTCGTTGGGGAGTAGCCGATTTCTGCTTATCCGGAAATGTACGTGTCAACATACTCGTTGCAAAACGTGGCGCGTACGGACTGAATCTGTTTCAGTCAGGCGAGACCATTGGCACATTAACTGCTGTTTACTGGGGGCAGTGATGTGTTTATGGAATTCCCGGTCAGGACGTCACGATGAATCTCTCCGCCACTATTCTTCTCGCCTTTGGCATGTCCATGGATGCTTTTGCTGCTTCCATCGGCAAAGGCGCGACGCTGCATAAACCTAAATTCTCTGAAGCACTGCGCACGGGTCTTATTTTCGGCACCATTGAAACGCTGACGCCGCTCATCGGCTGGGGCCTCGGTATGCTGGCCACCCAGTTTGTGCTGGAGTGGAACCACTGGATCGCGTTTGTGCTGCTGGTGTTTCTTGGCGGGCGCATGATTATTGAAGGCGTACGCGGCGATGACAGTTGCGAAGCGGAAACGCCGCATCGTCATGGTTTCTGGCTGCTGGTTACGACCGCCATTGCCACTAGTCTGGACGCAATGGCTGTTGGTGTCGGTCTGGCTTTCCTGCAGGTTAATATTATCGCCACCGCGCTGGCAATTGGTTGTGCGACGCTGATTATGTCGACGCTCGGGATGATGGTTGGTCGTTTTATCGGCCCGCTGCTGGGCAAACGGGCCGAAATTCTTGGCGGTATTGTGCTGATCGGTATTGGCGCACAGATTCTGTGGAGCCACTTCGCCGGTTAATCTTCCCGCTGTAAGCAGTGAATACTGAAATCCGTCTGGCAGCGGAAGCGTTCCATTGCCGCTAATTTTTCCCAGACTTCCGGTTTCGCGCGCCATGCAAAGGGCGTCATCTGTAGTAAAGCCACCGCTTCCTGACCGGTAAGGCTCATCTCATAAGCCAGCGCGCGGGTTTCTACGACTTTAAACCCTTCTATTGCACCCGCGTTTTCAGCATGCAGTTTTACGTCGTCGTAGATTAACCCTTTCAGTTCCAGCAAATGACGAGGCCCGGGAGCAGCGGTAATAACTACACCACCGGCCTTAATTACACGCGCCAGTTCTTCCGCTTTACAGGGAGCATAAATGCGAACCAGTGCATCTATGCTCTTATCTTCAAACGGCAGACGATGGCTGGAAGCTACACAAAACATAACCTGCGGGTAGCGTTTTGCCGCCGCGCGGATCGCGGCTTTGGAGACATCCAGCCCAAACGTTTTTGCACCGTGGTGTCGGGCTATCGCAGCAAAGGCCTGAGTGTAATACCCTTCCCCACAGCCAATATCCAGTATCGCGTCGGCCTGCTCTGGCAATCTGGCCTGTAACAGAACGCTGATGGCATCCCGCAGCGGCTGATAGTGTCCGGCATCCAGAAATGCACGACGCGCCTGCATCATCTCCGCGCTATCGCCGGGATCGCGGGAACGTTTATGCTGTACCGGCAACAGATTCACATAACCTTCTTTCGCCAGATCGAACTGATGACGCTGCGGACAAACGAAGGCGCTCTCGCGACGCTGTAAAGGCGAGTGACAGAGCGGGCAACTGAAAGGCATAAAAACTCCGGAGGGTATTTCTTAAAGGGCGAAAGTGTACCGCCATTTACCGCACGAGGAAATTAAAAAGCCCCGCACAAGTGCGAGGCTTTATGGCTGACTTTAACGCGCAAAGCGCGTACAAGCTCAGAGGTGTCGAAATCAGATAGCAGTTACGTTAACTGCAGCCGGGCCTTTCTGACCGTCCTGAATTTCAAACTCAACGTTCTGGCCTTCAGCCAGAGTTTTGAAGCCGTTACCCTGGATTGCAGAGAAATGTACGAATACATCTTTGCTGCCGTCTGCCGGAGTAATGAAACCAAAACCTTTAGACTCGTTGAACCACTTAACTTGACCTTTAATCTTTGCCATTTGCAAAATTCCTTAATGTATATACTTCGCCCGCAGGCATTGACTGAGAAAACTGAGACATTACTGCTTGAGGCACTAATATAAGGTTCGGCAGAGAAGCTGTATTCAACGAAACGTGTTTACTCAGGACTTCTTTACTGAAAATGCCACACATAAACAGAACTGTACCTCGATTGACCCAAAACGTGTTATCACACAATATGTAAATTATGGCAAGCCATTTTTAAACATGTCTGGATCCGCCGCACAAATTCTAAGGTTATCAAAGCTTCTTCTGCACTTTTATGCATTACAATGAACGCTATAACAGTCGCCAGGCCTTAATCCTCATGCATCGACAATAGCTGATTTTTCACCATTGCTCAACAGGTTCCATGCGTTCAAACAAGCCACAATATGTCTATGCATATAGCGTATATGGTAAGAACTTTTTACGCATAGTTATGCTTTTTTATCATCCAGGAAGATTCTTAAACTATTAAGACAACAGAGGAAACTATTTCCCCTGGTTTACTCTGGATAGTTGTTGTGCAAATAAGCTTTGCCCTGCACCAAAATAATGAATTTATGATGACATTGCCTCATAAAAAGGCAATAAAAACGTTTCGATAAAAATAAAACCATGTTATTTAAAAACACAATACTTTTGGAACGAAGCGGGTGTATTAACCGAGGGATAAATACTGACCGATTTTCAGGATTCTAAAGTTATCATTATCCGTTGCCGCTTCGCTTAATGATAGTTGCAATTCCTTCACCGGCTGATCCAGGGATTCATCAGCCAGTTCAAACACGCCCCAATGAACTGGAAATGCCAGCGGACTGCCCAATTGTTGCCATAACGCGACAGCACTTTGCGGATCCATATGGTTGATCGACATAAACCAGCGCGGCGCGTAGGCACCTACCGGTAATGCGACAACATCCAGCGCGCCTAAACGCTGCGGAATAGTGAGCAGCTCCGGAGTGTATCCCGTATCGCCAGCAAACCAGAACCGCCCTTCTGCTGATTCAACCACCCAACCGCACCATAATGAACGATTGCGGTCCCATAATGTTCGCATGCTCCAATGTTGTGCAGGCACCGCCGTGTAGACCATTCCCTGAAATATCACACTTTGCCACCAGTCCAGTTCCGTTACGTACCTTGCGCCCAGGCGGCGGATCAGCGCTCCCAATCCAAGCGGGACGAAGAACTGCACGTCAGGGAAACGGCGCAATAACGCGCGCAACGTCCAGGTATCCAGATGATCATAATGATTGTGGGAAATCAGGATCGCATCCAGTTGTGGAACATCTGCAATGGCAAGCGCAAGCGGTGTACGCCGCTGCGGGCCAGCAAAACGGACGGGAGAAGCACGGCGGGAGAAAACAGGATCGGTGAGCAGGTATTGCCCCTGAAGGCGTAACAAAATGCTGGCATGGCCCAGCCACCACAACCCGTCGCTGTCGCCAGTAATTTCCGTTTTCTGCCACCACTGCTCGATAAAACGGTCATAGCCATCAGCGGGAGGACGGGGAAGCCCGGCGGCCTTGCGCTCATTGCGCCAGCGCTTAACGTCATCGGGTTGATGTTCGACGGGCGTCGTATTGATGAACCCATCAGGGGAGTGATGAGAAAGTGCAGGATTATACCAGGGGTTTTTCCAGACCATCTCACCCTCCTGCGCTGTTAGCGTTCAGCCACCAGACGGATGAAATCCTCATCCTCTTCTTTTTCCTGCGCTTTAACAGGCGCAGTTTGCGGTTCTTTTTCGGGCTCGTTGGATTCACACAGACGGCGCAACAATGCATTTTGCCGTTTTTGCTGATCCAGCAGCGCTTCAAGCAGCTCAATCTGCTCATTTGTACGCGAGCTGGCGCGATTGATAAAGAACCACAGAACCAGCCCGACCAGCAGAACCACCAGAGAAACAACAATAGACGCAATATTAAGCGCGCCCGAATTTATAACTTCGTTCATTTCACCACCTCAATGTTGACGCGACATTTTACCACTGGCGTCAAGGAAGGAAATCATTCACTGAGAAATTACCATTACCAGGGGATGAATTTGTTGACGATGCAGATGCCGCTGAAAAATTGTACATCCTGATCGCACATCACGTTAAGCATTTGAGTCCAGAGCAGCAGGCAGCCTACCAGCACGACAATCAGGATCAGCCACTTATATTTTCTCACTCCACTCTCCAGTACATTGTAAGGTGTAACCAGGTTAGCATGGCAACATTAAACCGCGACTAACTGTATCTCTATTCGCAATTTTTCGGAATGCATGACTTGTTTCAGTCAGTGAATCAGGTAGCTTTAAGATATGATTTAGTATGAAGCAAGGAGCTGATATGCGAACACTTATTCGCGCCGTTATCGTTGTAGCACTACTGTGGATTGGGCTTCTGCTGAGCGGTTATGGGGTGCTGATTGGCAGTAATGAAAATGCTGGTGGGCTGGGATTACAATGTAAATATGTAACAGCGCGTGGCACCAGTACCGCACAATATGTACATTCGGACAATGGTTTTTTCGGGCTGGCAAATTGCCCTCTGATCCGTAAAAGCGACACCGTTATCGACAACGGCTAGTATCGAAACAAAAAAACCGCCGATATGGCGGTTTTTTTTCGTCTGTCAGAACGGATACTGGTTATAACCCATCTGTTCGGAAATCTTGCGGGCAGCCTGATGAAGCATGGCCACGTATTCATGCAGCCGCTCTTCAGAGAAACGCAGCGTCGGGAAAGAGATACTCAGACCAGCGATGACCACGCCAAAACGGTCGAAAACCGGTACGCCAATGCAACGCAGGCCTTCTTCCTGTTCCTCATTATCTTCGCCGTAGCCTTGTTCACGCACAACATCCAGCATCGGCAGGAGATCTTCAGTGCTGGTAATCGTACGATCGGTGCTGCGCTTGTATTCAACCCCTGCAAGGATCTGCGTAACCTCTTCACGATCGCGCCACGCTAGCAGCACTTTACCGATAGCGGTACTGTACAGCGGGTTGCGGCGACCAATGCGCGAATACATACGCAAGTTATACATCGAATCAATTTTATGGATGTAAACAATGCTGTCCTCATCGAGTGCGCCCAGGTGAATGGTCTCTTTCGTCAGACGAGAGAGTTCACGCATCTGGATATCCGCACTGCGGATCAGATCCACGTTTTGCAACGCACGAGCGCCCAGTTCAAACAGCTTAAGCGTCAGAGAATATTTTTCAGACTCCCCTTCCTGCGCAACATAACCCAATGATTTCATTGTTTGCAAAAAGCGATAGACGGTGCTTTTCGACATCATGACACGCTGCGACAGCTCGGTGATGCCGATTTCACGCTCTTCACCGAGCGCCTGCAGAATGCCAAATACCTTCAATACTGAAGAGACAGAATCTGGCTGCTTGTCCAAATCTGCGATAGCCATTAATCACCTCATCGCGTGTGTTTTATAAAATTCAGAATCGGTTTTTATTATAAATTCGTCGCTCAGTCGCCGCAATGCACGTTTGTCAACTTCGTTACAATTCTGCGACATAAAGCCCGTTACAAATCTGCGACATAAAGCCGGAATGCAGATGATAGAATCATTATACAAATAACTGTGTGACATTAACCCTGAAATTCATATGGATAAATCTTCTCTGGACGGACTCCCCGTCCCGCTGCGCTATGGCGCAGTGTTGACCATTATTATTGGTATTGCAATGGCAGTGCTTGATGGGGCTATTGCCAACGTCGCGTTACCAACCATCGCACGCGATCTCAACGCTTCACCCGCAAGTTCTATCTGGATTGTTAACGCTTACCAGATTGCGATCGTGGTCTCCCTGCTCACACTCTCTTTTCTCGGCGACATGTTTGGTTACCGTCGGGTTTATCAGTGTGGTCTGGTACTCTTCACTCTCACTTCTCTGCTCTGCGCACTCTCTGACTCATTACTGACATTAACGCTGGCGCGCGTGGCGCAAGGGTTTGGCGGCGCGGCGCTGATGAGCGTGAATACCGCGCTCATTCGTCTCATCTACCCGCACCGTAGCCTCGGGCGCGGTATGGGTATTAACTCTTTTGTGGTCGCGGTTTCATCGGCGGCCGGGCCGACAATCGCCGCCGCCATTCTCTCCGTGGCTTCCTGGCAGTGGTTATTCCTGATTAACGTGCCGCTCGGCATTATTGCTCTATTGCTGGCAATGAAATTCTTACCACCGAATGCAGCGCGCACTTCAAAGCCCAAATTTGATCTGCCAAGCGCTGTAATGAATGCATTAACATTTGGCTTACTGATTACCGCGCTGAGCAGTTTTGCCCAGGGGCAATCAACCACACTCGTGGTGGCCGAAATTGTTGCGTTGTTGATCATCGGCGGGTTCTTTGTACGCCGACAGCTGCGGCTGCCGGTGCCACTTCTGCCAGTCGACTTACTGCGCATTCCACTTTTTTCGCTCTCTATCGGCACGTCGATCTGCTCGTTCTGCGCGCAGATGCTGGCGCTGGTGTCCCTGCCCTTCTTTTTGCAAACCGTACTTGGGCGTAGTGAAGTAGAAACCGGCCTGTTGCTGACGCCATGGCCGCTGGCGACTATGGTTATGGCGCCGCTGGCCGGTTATCTGATTGAGCGCGTGCATGCCGGGTTACTGGGTGCTTTAGGGCTGGTGATGATGGCATGCGGGCTGTTCGCGCTGGCGCTTCTCCCGGGATCACCGGCAGATATCGATATTATCTGGCGTATGGCGCTGTGCGGTGCCGGTTTTGGTCTGTTCCAGTCACCAAACAACCACACCATTATCACCGCTGCGCCGCGTCAACGCAGCGGTGGCGCCAGTGGGATGCTCGGAACGGCACGGTTGCTGGGGCAAAGCTCCGGCGCCGCGCTGGTGGCATTAATGTTCAATATGTTTAACACCCACGGCACGCATGTTTCATTGTTGCTGGCAGGGACGCTGGCTACCGTAGCGGCCATCATCAGCGGACTGCGGATCTCGCAGCCGAAAGCAGAGTAATCAATCACCAGGGATGATAAAAAAGCGCGCCAGTTGGCGCGCTTTGTATTTTCTGCCGCTACGTTATTTCAGGTACTCACCAGAACGCAGCGCTTCAATACGTTTGTCCAGCGGTGGGTGGGTCATGAACAGCTCGCTCAGCGATTTAGATTTACCGTTGATGCAAAACGCCATCATGCTGCTCGCCTCCTGCGGCTCATAACTGGTTTTCAGACGCTGCAACGCAGCAATCATTTTCTCACGACCAACCAGTTTTGCAGAACCGGCATCAGCATGGAACTCGCGATAGCGGGAGAACCACATAGTAATAATGCTGGCCAGAATACCGAACACCAGCTCCAGTACGGTCGCAACTACGAAGTAGATCATCGGGTTACCGTTGCTCTCTTCGCCATCATCGCGATTGCCGCTAAGGAACCCGGCTGCAACCTGCGCGATAATACGCGAAATGAAGATCACGAAGGTATTCACGATCCCCTGAATCAGCGTCATTGTGACCATATCACCGTTGGCAATATGGCTGATTTCGTGGGCAATCACCGCTTCGGCTTCGTCGCGGCTCATGTTCTGCAACAACCCGGTGCTGACTGCCACCAGCGAAGCATCGCGGCGCGCGCCGGTCGCAAAGGCGTTAATATCCGGTGCATGATAAATAGCGACCTGAGGCATGGCGATGCCCGCCTGGCGAGATTGTTGCGCCACGGTATCCATCAGCCAGCGTTCCATATCGTTACGCGGCTGTTCGATCACTTCACCGCCCACCGATTTCAGCGCCATCCATTTCGACATCAACAACGAAATGAACGAACCGCCAAAACCAAACAGCAGCGCCATAATCATCAAGCCCTGAACGCTGCTCGACTGAATGCCCGTCAGGCTAAGCACCAGGCCGAACACCAACATCACGGCCAGGTTAGTCAACAGGAAGAGCGCGATTCGCATCATAATTTTCTTTTAACCTCAACTTAACAAAACGCACAATGCGGTTACCCACATCGTATGGGTATACGCGCCATTTTCAAGCATCAGGGTGTCGTAAGTCACCAGAAAGACACAACTTTACATTTTGTAGCATAATGCTTACGCCAGTAAAGAGATGTAAAAAAACAGGCACAATTTCTTGTGCCTGTGTGGGGATTACTTCGCGGGGGCGGGGTCTTCCGCTGGCCGATCTTTTTCCTGATGAGCCAGATCAAGCGCGATATGTACCGTCTCGTCGAGGTACGGATCCGGCTCCTGATAATCCTTCGGCAGATCATCCAGTTTTTTCAGCAACGGCTTACCTTCACGCTTGAAGCGGTCGTTGAGGCGCGAAAGACGAATTGCATCATCTTCGGCATTCTCTTTCTCACGCTGCGCCAGATTGAGCGATACGATATTGCGTTTATCTTTCAGGGCATTGAAACGCGCAATGTCCTTCATGATGTACTGGAACTCAGGATCTTTCGCAATACGCTCTTCGTGTTCCTTCAGCAGCGTCGGTCCGAACGGTTTCAAATCACCGGACTTCACAAAGGTGGCAGCATTGATGCTGTCCCACGGCAGTGCATTGTCTTCGAATTTTTCCCCGGTCTCCGTCACCTGCGTGCCGGTCGGCATAATAATATCCGGCGTCACGCCTTTGCGCTGCGTACTGCCACCGTTAACGCGATAGAATTTCTGGATGGTGTATTGCACCGAACCCAGCGCCGGCCACTCAGGACGCAGCATCTGATCGTAAATACGGTTAAGCGAGCGGTACTGCTGAACGGTGCCTTTGCCGAAGGTCGGTTCGCCAACAATCAACGCGCGACCATAATCCTGCATCGCCGCCGCAAAGATTTCCGATGCCGAGGCGCTAAAGCGGTCAACCAGCACCACCAGCGGGCCTTTATAGTAGACCACGCCGTCCGTATCGCTGTCTTCGCGCACTTTGCCGTTATTATCGCGCACCTGCACAACCGGGCCGGACGGAATAAACAGACCGGAAAGCGATACCGCTTCAGTCAGCGCGCCGCCGCCATTGCTGCGCAAATCGATAACCACGCTGCTGACGTTCTGTTTTTCCAGTTTTTGCAGTTGCGCTTTAACATCATCAGTCAGCCCAACGTAAAAGCCCGGAATATCCAGTACGCCGACTTTCTCTTTGCCGACCGTCTTCACGGACATTTTCACCGCACGGTCTTCCAGACGAATGCGTTCGCGCGTCAGCGTCACAATGCGCGTCTTCGTCCCCTTACCTGCCGGCAAGATTTCGAGGCGTACTTTGCTGCCTTTCGGCCCTTTGATCAGCGCCACCACATCATCGAGACGCCAGCCAATGACATCGACCATGTTCTGCCCGGTCTGGCCGACACCAACAATACGATCGCCAACGGTAATCGCTTTGCTTTTCGCCGCCGGACCGCCCGCCACCATCGAGTTGATCACGGTGTAATCATCGTCGCCCTGCAACACTGCGCCAATACCTTCAAGGGAGAGGCTCATCTCAGTATTGAATTGCTCAGTATTACGCGGTGAGAGGTAATTGGTATGCGGATCGATTTCACGGGCGAATGAGGTCATTGCCAGCGAGAACACATCTTCGCTATTGGTCTGCGCCAGACGGCGAATCGCAAATTTATAGCGGCGAGTCAGCGTCTCACGGACCTCTTTATCATCTTTCCCGGTGAGTTTCAGGCTCAGCTCATCATACTTAACTTTGCTGTCCCACAGCGCGTTCAGCTCCGCCTCATCTTTCGGCCACGGCGCTTTGCTGCGGTCTAAGTTGAAGGTGTCGTTGCCGCTGAAATCCATCGGACGTTCCAGTACTTTCAGCGCGTACTGATAACGTTCAAATCGACGCTTTTGCGCCAGATTGTACAGGTCGTAGAAAACGTCCAGTTTTCCGCTGCGCAGCTCATCGCCGAGCAGGCCTTTCTTTTGCGAAAACTGCTCAACATCGCTGGCCAGCAGCACATTGTGGCTGTAGTCGAGCAGGTTGAGGTAACGGGTAAAGATCTTCGCGGAGAAAGCTTGATCCAAATCGAACTGGCGGTAGTGAGAACGGGTGAAACGTGAGGTAACCCGTTCACTCACCGTCGCGTGCTGAGTCTCTTCCTTCAAAACCGGAATTTGATCGGCACGGGTGATATCTTCCACAGCCAACGCATGGCCTGTTACGAATAACAGACCCGCTAACGCTGTGCGCTTAAACAAAGTGTTCATGCCAGGCCAGGCCTCCGTTTCAGAACAATAAATGTTCTGCGCGTACGATCATCGACATACCCGAACTAAGCTGTACGCGAACGCCATCTTTGGTGATTTCCAGCACCGTAGCATCCATCGCATTGTTCCCCGCTTTCACCTTCAGGTTCTGGCCCACGCTCAGTACAGATAAATCTGAAACAGGAGTATGGCGCTCTTCCTGCTGCGGCGCCCGTGGCGTTTTCGCGACAGGTTTGTCAGTGCGAGGTTTGCGCTCGGCACCCTCTTTACGACGCGGAGCCGGACGGGCTTTGCGTTCGCGACGCGGTGCGTCTTCCTGACCGGCAGCAGCGGCAGCTTCTCGTTTTTTAGCTTGCTGTTCAGCGCGTTGCGCCTGAACACGCGCTTTGGCTTCTTCAAGCTGCTTGCGAGCGTGCTCTACGTGCTGCTCATCCAGCACGCCGCAGGCGTTGCCATCGAGATCGACGCGAGCCGCGCCAGCTTTGATACCGTACAGGTAACGCCAGCTTGAAGTATAAAGACGTAAAGCGGAACGAAGTTGGGTTTTGCTGAGATTCATCTCACCCTCAACGCGCTCAACCAAATCCTGAAAAATACCGATTTTCAGGGGACGTGCTTCACCTTCAGCACTGAAACAGTGAGGAAAGCGTTCGGCCAAAAAAGCGATAACTTCTTTACTGCTATTCAACTTAGGTTGATTTTCCATGAAATTTCCTGATTACAACGGACGTTGCCAACAAGCGCAGGCATGAACAGGCGTCATTATAATGACGCATTCAGTAAATGCTACGTTATCCGCTGATTATCCTGCGACGGTGGCGAAGATTTTTTGATAATCGGTCGCCGCGAGGACATTTTCCAGATGTGAAACCAGCTCGCTGAGCCCTTGTTCGTCCTCAGCCGTGAAGCGAGAGAAGACGACACTATCGATATCCAGTACGCCAATAATCTGATTATTCACCGTGACAGGCAGTACGATTTCGGCGTTACTGGCGGCATCACAAGCAATGTGTCCGTCAAATTGATGAACATCTTCCACGCGCTGCACACGCGCTTGCGCCACTGCCGTTCCACAAACGCCCCGGCCTACCGGGATACGGACGCAGGCGATCTTGCCCTGGAACGGCCCTAACACCAGCGTGTCGCCTTCCAACAGGTAAAAACCGGCCCAGTTCACGCCTTCAAGACGTTCAAACAACAGCGCGCTGGTATTTGCCAGCGTAGCTAAAAAACTGGTCTCACCTGCCATTAACGCCTGAAAATCGCGATTAAGATCCGCGTAAAATTCTGTTTTGTTCATTACCTGACCATTTTGCTGTCTAACTTTGAGAAACTGCTTAGCCTATTAAAATAAGCATTAAATGCGTTGATGCTCAAGATGTTCCATTCATGAGTTAAGATAGTTTTATTCAAACCTTTTCTGAAGCATGCAATGGCTCTCAAGATACAACGCATCACACCTGCCAAAAAAATTGCCGTTCATCAGGTCGGTGAAGCTCTGCCACGCGCACATTATCAGCGCTGCCCGCAATGCGATACGCTTTTTGCGTTACCGGTTATGAAGTCGTACCAAAGTGCATTTTGCCCCTGCTGTGATGCGAAAGTCCGCGACGGTCGCGACTGGTCATTAACCCGCCTCGGCGCAATGGCCATCACGATGATCTTGCTGATGCCCTTTGCCTGGGGCGAACCGCTGCTGCATCTCTACTTACTCGGTGTGCGTATCGATGCCAACCTGCTGCAGGGGATCTGGCAAATGACCATGCAAGGCTCGCCGCTCACCGCTGCCATGGTGCTTTTTTGCAGCGTTGGCGCGCCGCTGGTACTGGTAACCGCCATCGCCTATTTATGGCTGGGCAACATTCTGGGAATGAACCTGCGCCCGGTGCTATTAATGCTGGAGAGGCTCAAAGAGTGGGTGATGCTGGATATCTATCTGGTCGGCGTCGGCGTCGCCTCCATCAAAGTGCAGGATTACGCCTTCCTGCAGCCAGGCATTGGGCTGTTTGCTTTTGGCTCTCTGGTCGTTCTCAGCATCATGACCTTAATCCATCTCAATGTGGAGCAACTCTGGGAGCGCTTCTACCCTCAACGGCCCGCAAAGCGGCCGGATCCGAAGCTGGAAGTGTGCCTGGGCTGCCATTTCACCGGTTTTCCTGATATCCGGGGGCGCTGCCCACGCTGCCACATTCCGCTCATCCATCGACGCAAGCAGAGCCTGCAAAAGTGCTGGGCGTCGCTGATTGCCTCTTTTATTTTGCTGTTCCCGGCCAACCTGCTGCCGATTTCAATAATTTACGTGAATGGTTCTCGTCAGGAGGATACCATTCTCTCCGGCATTATTTCGCTCGCTCACAGCAATGTCGCGGTGGCCGGCGTGGTATTTATCGCCAGTATTCTGGTGCCGTTTACCAAGGTGATTGTGCTGTTTACACTGCTTGTCAGCATCCATTTTAAATTTGAACAGGGGTTACGCACTCGCATTCTGTTACTGCGCTTCGTGACGTGGATTGGGCGCTGGTCGATGCTCGATCTGTTTGTCATTTCATTGATGATGTCACTGATTAATCGCGACCAGCTACTCGCTTTTACCATGGGACCAGCCGCGTTTTATTTCGGCGCGGCGGTAATTTTGACTATTCTTGCTGTGGAATGGCTGGACAGCCGCTTACTTTGGGATGCACATGAGTCAGGAAACCCCCGCTTCGCCGACTGAAGCGCGAATTAAAACGAAACGGCGCATTTCGCCGTTCTGGCTGTTACCGGTTATCGCGCTGTTGATTGCAGGCTGGCTTATCTGGAGCAGCTACGAAGATCGCGGCAATACCATCACCATCGATTTTATGTCAGCTGACGGCATCGTCGCCGGGCGCACGCCGGTGCGCTATCAGGGCGTCGAGGTCGGGACTGTCCAGGACATTCGTCTCAGCGACGATCTGAAAAAAATCGAAGTGCGCGCCAGTATCAAATCGAATATGAAGGATGCGCTGCGCAGCGAAACGCAGTTCTGGTTGGTCACGCCCAAAGCCTCACTGGCAGGGATTTCCGGCCTCGATGCGCTGGTCGGCGGCAACTATATCGGCATGATGCCAGGCAAGGGCGACCCGCAGGATCATTTCACCGCGCTGGATACGCAGCCGAAATACCGGCTGAACAATGGCGAGTTGATGATCCATCTGCATGCGCCGGATCTCGGGGCGCTGAACAGCGGTTCGCTGGTCTATTTCCGCAAAATCCCGGTCGGCCGCGTTTACGACTATTCGATCAACACCAATAAACAGGGCGTCACAATCGACGTGCTGATCGAGCGGCGCTTCACCAATCTGGTGAAAAAAGGCAGCCGCTTCTGGAATGTCTCCGGCGTGAAAGCCGATGTCGGCCTGAGTGGCGCGAAAGTGCAGCTTGAAAGCCTGGCGGCGCTGGTCAATGGCGCGATTGCTTTTGACTCTCCGGATGAATCACAGCCTGCGGTTCAGGATGATGAGTACGGCTTATATGAAGATTTAGCGCACAGCCAGCGCGGCGTACTGGTGAAGCTCGACCTGCCCGGTGGCCAGGGGCTGAAGGCCGGATCGACGCCGCTGATGTATCAGGGGCTGGAAGTGGGTCAGTTGACCAAAATCGACCTCAATCCGGGAGGGACGGTCACTGGTGAAATGACCGTCGATCCGAGCGTTGTTAATTTGCTGCGCGACAATACGCGTATCGAAATGCGCAATCCCAAAATTTCCCTCAGCGATACCAATCTCAGTTCGCTGCTGACCGGCAGTACGCTGGAGCTGATACCGGGCGAAGGCCAGCCGCGCAATCAATTTGTCGTGCTGCCAGCGGATAAGAACCTGTTGCAGGAGCCGGGAGTCATTACCCTGACGCTTACCGCGCCGGAAAGCTATGGCATCGATGCCGGACAACCGCTGGTGCTGCATGGTGTCAAAGTCGGCCAGGTGCTGGAGCGTAAACTGACGAATCAGGGCGTAACCTTTGCCATCGCTATCGATCCGCAATATGGCGACCTGGTCCACGGCGACAGTAAATTCGTAGTGAACAGCCGCATCGATGTCAAAGTCGGGCTGGATGGCGTTGAGTTTCTCGCTGCCAGCGCCAACGAATGGGTGAACGGTGGCATCCGCATTCTGCCCGGCGTGAAAGGCGAAATGAAAAAGAGCTATCCACTGTTTGCTAACCTCGATAAAGCGCTGGAAAACAGCCTCGGCGATCTGCCCACCACGACCCTGACGCTGACGGCGGATACCCTGCCGGACATCCAGGCCGGATCGGTCGTTCTCTACCGCAAGTTTGAAGTGGGTGAAGTGATCACCGTGCGCCCGCGCGCCAATGCCTTTGATATCGATCTGCATATCAAACCGGAATATCGCGATTTGCTGACCAGCAACAGCGTCTTCTGGGCAGAGGGCGGTGCGAAAGTGCAGCTTAACGGCAGCGGGTTGACGGTTCAGGCTTCGCCCCTTTCACGCGCCATCAAAGGCGCCATCAGCTTTGACAACCTGAGCGGCGCGAACCGGGAACTGAAAAAGGGCGAGAAGCGCCAGCTTTACGCCTCAGAAACCGCGGCCCGCGCCGTCGGCGGGCAAATCACGTTGCATGCGTATGATGCCGGGAAACTCGCGGCGGGTATGCCGATCCGTTATCTGGGCATCGATATCGGCCAGGTCCAGGAGCTGCACCTGATCACCGATAAAAACGAAGTGCAGGCCAGCGCAGTACTCTATCCGGAATATGTACGCAACTTTGCGCGCAACGGCTCGCGTTTCTCGGTGATCACGCCACAAATATCGGCGGCGGGCGTCGAACATCTGGATACGTTGTTGCAGCCTTATATCAACGTCGAACCGGGCCGGGGCGATATGCGCCGCGACTTTGAAATTTCAGAAGCGACGATCACCGACTCCCGCTATCTCGATGGGCTGAACATTATCGTTGAAGCGCCGGAAGTAGGCTCAATGAATATCGGCACGCCGGTGCTGTTCCGCGGAATCGAGGTAGGTACGGTGACCGGAATGACGCTGGGCACCTTGTCGGATCGCGTCATGGTGGCCATGCGCATCAGCAAAAACTATCAGCATCTGGTGCGTAACAACACGGTATTCTGGCTGGCTTCCGGTTATACGCTGGATTTCGGCCTGGTCGGTGGCGTCGTCAAAACCGGGACATTCAATCAGTTCATTCGCGGCGGTATTGCTTTCGCCACGCCGCCGGAAACGCCGCTGGCGCCGAAAGCGCAGCCGGGTAAACACTTCCTGCTGCTGGAAAGTGAACCGAAAGAGTGGCGCGAATGGGGCACCGCCCTTCCCCGCTAACCCTGCCTGCTCCGGCGTTTTTGCGCCGGAGCCTTTATGCTACACTGCGCGCCTGTTTTTCTCCTTGTGGTGCGCCCCGTGGCTCAAAACGCTGTCTACCTTCCTGACGAATTCCTCGCGCAAATGCGCCTGGCAATGCCAGAACATCTCTCTTTCGATGAGTTCATCGCTGCCTGCCAGCGCCCGCTGCGCCGCAGCATTCGCGTTAACACGCTGAAAATCTCGGTCGCCGATTTTCTCACCCTTGTCGCCCCTTATGGCTGGCAACTGACGCCGGTACCGTGGTGCGAGGAAGGGTTCTGGATCGAGCGCGATGATGAAGAGGCGCTGCCGCTGGGCAGTACCGCTGAGCACCTGAGCGGGATGTTTTATATTCAGGAAGCCAGCTCAATGTTGCCGGTTGCCGCGCTGTTTGCCGATGGCGAAATGCCGCAGCGCGTGATGGATGTAGCCGCCGCGCCTGGCTCCAAAACCACGCAGATCGCCGCGCGGATGAATAATTCCGGTGCCATCCTGGCCAACGAATTTTCCGCCAGCCGCGTCAAAGTGTTGCATGCCAATATCAGCCGCAACGGCATCCGCAATGTGGCCCTGACCCACTTTGATGGCCGCGTATTCGGCCCGGCGCTGCCGGAGATGTTCGACGCTATTCTGCTTGATGCGCCCTGCTCCGGCGAAGGTGTGGTGCGTAAAGATGCGGATGCGCTGAAAAACTGGTCCATCGCCAGCAATCTGGACATTGCGGCCACGCAGCGTGAACTGATCGACAGCGCTTTTCACGCGCTGCGCCCCGGCGGCACGCTGATCTATTCCACCTGCACGCTCAACCGCGACGAAAATGAAGCCATCTGCCACTGGTTGCGGGAGCAGTACCCGGACGCCGTCGAATTTCTGCCGCTGGATGGACTGTTTGCCGGTGCCGCTCGCGCTTTAACCGCGGAAGGTTTCCTGCACGTATTCCCGCAAATTTACGACTGCGAAGGCTTTTTTGTCGCCCGTCTGCGTAAAACAGCGGCGGTAGAACCTTTGCCTGCGCCGACGTACAAAGTGGGTAATTTCCCCTTCACGCCGCTGAAAGCAAAAGAGGCGGCGCAGGTCGCAACGGCCGCCGCTGCCGTCGGCTTACGCTGGGACGAAAACCTGCGCCTGTGGCAGCGCGATAAAGAGCTGTGGCTGTTTCCGACCGACATTGAGCCGTTAATCGGCAAAGTCCGCTTCTCGCGCATTGGCCTGCGTCTGGCAGAAACGCACAACAAAGGGTATCGCTGGCAGCACGAAGCGGTGATTGCGCTGGCGGGCCAGGATAACCCGCTGGCGTTTTCGCTGACGCTGGCCGAGGCGGAAGAGTGGTATCGCGGGCGCGATATTTACCCGCAAACCCTGCCCGCGCGTGACGATGTGATTGTCACTTTCCAGGGGCAACCGCTGGGTCTGGCGAAAAAAGTGGGATCGCGGCTGAAGAACAGTTATCCGCGTGAACTGGTGCGTGATGGCCGATTGTTTGCCAGCAATGCGTGACGGTACACAAAAAAATCGCACCTTCTGACTGGCATCTTTCTCCGTGTTGTACCAGGCTCAAATTTGGGCGACCACACTGGTCGTACCACATTTCAACGTTCAACGGAGAGCATTATGACGAAAACCAGCGTGCGCATTGGCGCATTCGAAATCGATGATGCCGAGTTGCAGGGAGAGAACCAGGGGGAGCGAACGTTACATATCCCCTGTAGTTCCGATCCGGATTTATGCATGCAACTTGATGCCTGGGACGCGGACACCAGCATTCCCGCGCTCCTTAACGGCGAACATTCGGTCCTTTATCGCGAGCATTACGATCAACAATCTGACACCTGGGTTATGCGCCTTGCCTGATCCAATGGAAACCCGTCCGTAAGACGGGTTATTTACCTGCCTGATTTCCCCTGCCTGAATTCATCCCCTACACTTATCGTTACGTTGTACGGAACTGAGGGATGGAATGTTCGCGCTGGTCTTATTCGTTTGCTACCTGGACGGAGGGTGTGACGACATCGTAGTCGATGTGTTTAATACGGAGCAGCAGTGCCTTGTTGCCATGGACAATCAACGCATACGCTATGGCGGCTGTTTTCCCGTCGAAGAGTTTATTGATGGTTTCTGGCACCCGGCCAATGAATTCAGCGATTTTTAGCTACTGCAACTGCACCAGCGTTAACTCACCGCCAAAGACAGCACCCGTGTCGATGTAGTGCTGGTTTTGCCTGTCAACGCGCGCTTTCAGCGGCGTATGACCAAACCAGAAATGATCGGCTCCCGCAATTCGCTGCCCTTTGCCTGCCAGCCACTGGTTGAGCCTGTCGCGTCGCCACAGCACCGATTCGCCGTCCACGGCCTGTTCCCATTGGTACTCTTCAGCCGGGTAATCCGCATGCGCGATGACATTCACCGCGCCGCCGCAGCGTAGCTCCAGAATATAAGGCAATTCCGCGCAGGTGCGCAGCGCGGCCAGCGCTTCTTGCTGTTCCGCCTCGCTGAGGGCGCTAAACCAGCTACCGCCATTGAGTTGCCACATCGCCATATCGCCAAAACGCAGGGCATCAATCGCCATCTGCTCATGATTACCGCGCACGGTCTTAAACCACTGTTTTTTGAGCAGCGCCAGGCAGCGCAGGCTATCCGGCCCGCGATCGATTAAATCCCCCACGCACACCAGCAGATCCTGGTATGGATCAAACTGGCGCGCGCGCAGCGCCTGCATTAAACGCTGGTGGCAACCGTGCAGATCGCCGACCAGCCAGATATGCCGCCAGCGCTCTCCATCAAGACGTTGATACATAATTCCCCCCCTTTTATGAGTATAGGAAAATCCTTGACAGATGGAATAATAATCACACAAAGCCTGTTAATTAAATAAAGGTTAAATGAAAGAGAAATAAAACAAAGGCGCCTATTAATTTGTATTTTCCAGGCCTCTAAAATATCAATACATTATTTAGAGGCCACTCACCGTGTCGAATATTAGTCAATCAACAATACTTAAACCAAATAATAATTCACACATTATTGGCGATCTGGTGAGTGGCCGCCTTGTGCCCGGCCCGATCTGGAAAAAGCGCGAGTATCGCCTTAAGTTTCTGCTGCGTTCGCTGCTGTTCTGGTCGGCCACCAACCGCATGCTTAATGCGCTTTCCCGCCGCCCGGATTTCGATCGGCTGCTGGCGACGCAAATCACACTGCCGAGTAAATCGCACCGTCAGTATCTGACGCGCGGTTTACATGCCGCGCAGCGTGCCGATGCCATTATCAACCACTACCACTGGCTTGATAACAACGTATCACCGCGACTGGCCGCCGCCCTCAGCGCGACAGAACCCACACAGATTATTGATTTTACAGGGAAAGATGATGCGCATTTCACGGTATATGCTTCTAACGCCAGCAAAGCGGAGCGCGAAGGGGAAAGCACACTCTGGTTGTGCGATGGCGACAATACGTTACTGGCCAGCGCGACGTTCAGCGTTATCAGCGAAAAAGGGCAGCAAATTCTGGTCATTGGCGGTCTGCAAGGCCCGCGCAAAGAGGTCAGCCATGAGGTGATTAAACTGGCGACCCGCGCCTGCCACGGCGTATTCCCGAAAAAAATCGCCCTTGAAGTACTGAGCCAGCTCGCCACGCTGACCGGCGTTTCGGCAATTTATGGCGTAAGCGATAACGGACATGTCTTTCGCGCGCTGCGTTATCGTCTGAGCAAAGGACGACATTTCCATGCCAGCTATGATGAATTTTGGGCGTCGATTGAAGGGGTAAAAGATAATGCCTGGCGCTGGCGTTTACCGCTGAGTTTTTCACGTAAGTCGCTGGAAAGTATCGCCAGTAAAAAACGCGCGGAATATCGCCGTCGTTTTGAGTTACTGGATGATGTGACAGAAAAAATGCATGCGCTGATGCTGAAATAAATATAAACGGGCGATAATTTACCCTACCCGTTTATATTTTTTACAACAAAAATATTATTGCCGAATAATAATTCCGCAAGACGCAATCACCCGATTGTCTTATTT
Source organism: Kosakonia sacchari (assembly GCA_900109485.1). Lineage (GTDB taxonomy): Bacteria > Pseudomonadota > Gammaproteobacteria > Enterobacterales > Enterobacteriaceae > Kosakonia > Kosakonia sacchari_B. The sequence continues at coordinate 118,234 of FOAY01000009.1, forward strand.
TCCATGGTGATAATTATCTTGCCTGACGGACCACGCTCCAGATGCGCCAGCGCCGCTGGCAGTGCTTCCAGCGGATAAAGCTGGTCTATCACCGGTGCAAATCCCTGTTGGTCGACGGCAGCGCAGAGATCTTCAAGCGCCCGCCGGTGGCCGGTGCCAATGCCATAAATATGCAGATCTTTAAACAGCAACGGTTCCAGAGGCGAAGAAACCTCGAAACCCGCCAGCGCACCAATCAGATAAATTTTTCCGCCCACCGCCGCCATTGCGGCGGACTGACCCAGATGGCTGCCGCCGACAAGCTCCAGCACGTGATCCACCCCACGATCGGCGGTTAATGCCAGTACCGTTGCCACAGCATCCTGCTGGCGATCGATCACCTCATCCGCGCCCCACTGTTTCGCCTGTTCACATTTGCTGCTTCGGGTCACCAGCAAGGTGCGTGCCCCTTTCATGCGGGCAATCTGCAGTGCGGCGAGCGCCACGCCGCCGGTTCCCTCGATCAGCACCGTTTCACCACGCTGAATATTGCCGCGTTAGACCAGCGCGAACCAGGCGGTGAGCGTGGCGCAAGGTAACGTGCTGGCTTGTACATGATCGAGAGAAGCCGGTTTGCGTACCAGCCAGTTCTCTTTCATCACCACATACTCCGCCAGCACGCCAGGATAAAATCCGCCCAGTGTCCGGTAAGCCATTTCACGTGCGTTACCCGGCCGCGGCCCATCCTGCCACTCCGGCGTAAAGACAGAAATCACCTCATCGCCAGGCACAAAGCGGGTCACATTCGCGCCGGTTGCCACCACACAACCGGAAAGATCGGAACCGGGTGTAAAGGGAAAACGCAGAGGTAAACCGCGCCCATTTTCAATGATCATCAGGTCCCGATGATTGAGGGCTACCGCCATCACTTTTACCAGTACTTCATCCGCTGCAGGCTGTGGCCGGGCAACATGATTCAGCGCTAACGCATCACGCCCTGTCTGATTCATTTCCCAGCGTTTCATGGTCTGCATCACTTCTTTTCCTCGGTTATTAATCTGTTTTGCATTCTGACAGCGCCGGGATTGCGAATTAATACCTTATAATCCGCATGAACTGGTGAATGAGGAGCAACAATGTGAAAGGAACCGAATACACGGAACTGGTCGCTTTTCTGGCGGTCGCCGAGGAAAAAAACTTCCGCCGCGCCGCCGGGAGACTCGGGCTATCCCCGTCCGCGGTGAGCCATACCATTCGCGCGCTTGAAACCCGGCTACAGGTTCGCCTGTTCAATCGCACCACGCGCAGCGTTTCACCGACGCAAGCCGGGCTGGATTTTATTGCCCGACTCTCTGCGCCGATGCAGGCGCTGGAGAGCGCCGTTGAGGCCGTCAGCGAAACGGGCCCGGCGCTGCGGGGCAAGCTGCGCATCAATCTGTCACGTCTGGCCGTGCAGCGCGCCATTCTGCCGAAGCTGCAACGGTTCATGTCGCTTTATCCCGGCATCCAACTTGATTTGGTCATTGATGATCATCTTGAAGATGTGGTGGCCGCCGGGTTTGATGCCGGGGTCCGCACCGGAGACCGCGTGCCAAAAGACATGATTGCAGTGCGCATGACCGACGATCTGCAAATGGTAATTGTCGCCGCGCCTTCCTGTTTCAGCGAGCAGCCTCCTCCCACGCGGCCTGAAGCCCTCAGCCAGTATCGCCTGATTAATTATCGCTGGAGCGAGAATGGCGCGCAGTATCGCTGGAAACTGCAACGCGGTAATGAAAAGGTCGAGGTTGCCGTCGATGCCGCATTAACCGTCAACGATATCAATGTGCAGCTGGCTGCCGCTGAATCAGGCGTCGGGCTGGCACTCCTGGAACAGCAGCAAGTCCATGCCGCCATCGAAGCAGGAACGCTGATTCACGTTCTGCCGCAGTGGCATAAACATGAAGAGGGGTTCTTTCTTTACTATCCGCGCAACGCTTTTATGGCACCGGCAATGCGCTTACTGATCGATTTTTTCCGCCTGGATATCGGCTCACGGCCGCGCGGCTGAACGGGAGCGGCAAAGCTCCCGCCTGGCACGTGCGGGCTTTCAGCTATCGGCCAGATTTTCCCTGATAGCCTGAAAAGGCTAATGGCTGCTTTCCGCCCCGCCCGCAGTTTTATGCCAACTCAGCAGTAGGCTGAAGGCTGCGGGTAACACGGTCAGCGTGACCAGCGTGGCCACAATCAGCCCGCCGATAATCGCGTAGGCCATCGGCCCCCAGAAAACCTGATGCGAGATAGGGATCATCCCGAGGATCGCGGCGCAGGCAGTCAACATAATGGGCCGCGCCCGGTGCTCCGTCGCCGCCACAATGGCTTCGTTTGCGGCCATTCCCTGCGCCAGATTGCTGTCCACTTCGCTGATTAAAATCACCGCGTTGCGAATAATCATCCCCGCCAGTGCAATCACCCCCAGCAATGCCACAAAGCCCATCGGGGTTCCCGTCGGTAGCATCGCCAGCACAATCCCCGGCAGACCAAACGGGGCCATCAGCAGCGCCAGCAGCATGCGGGAAAAACGCTGCAACTGGAGCATTAACAACGTCAGCATGACAATGAGCGTCACCGGAAGCACGGCGTACACCGAGCGGTTCCCTTTATCGGATTCAGCCGCTGTCCCGCCTTCTTCGATGCGGTATCCGGCAGGCAGTTGCGCGCGCAGTTTATCCACTATCGAACGCAGGCCAGCCGACACACTTTCTGCACGCACGCCGGGTGCCAGATCGGTCTGCACCGTGATAAAGGGCAGACGCTGGCGACGCCAGATAACCGGATCATCCACGCCCCAGGCCAGCGTGGCAACTTCGCTCAGCGGAATTTTTGTGCCCTTTGCTGTCGGTAACATCAACGTCGACAGCGTGCCAAAATCCAGCCGTTCACGATCGTTGCCGCGCAACACCACCCCGACCAGGCGATCGTTATCCCGCACCGTGGTCACCGTGCTGCCGGACCAGACGGTATTCAGCATTTGCGCGATGCTTTCTGATGAAACCCCTGCCGCCCGCGCTGCTGTCTGGTTGACCTGAAGCGTGATCGTCCTCTCCGGCTCGCCAGCGGTCAGATTCACTTCGCGAGTCAGTGATGAAGTACCTATTTCTGCCGCCAGGCGATGCGCAAACCGTTGCACCTGCGCATAATCCGGCCCGCTCACCCGGTATTTCACCGGCCAGCCAACAGGTGGCCCTAACTCCAGCGGCGAAACACGGGTGGTCAGATCGGCGAACTGGCTGGCCAGCAGCGTCGTCAGTTGCTGGTGCAGGCGATCCCTCGCCGCCAGATTTTTCGCCACCACCACCAGTTGCGCGGTGTTTTCATTATCCAGCAGCACATCCATCGGCAGATAAAAACGTACCGCGCCGGAACCGACATAGGTGGTGTAGCGATCGATATCCGCATTCCCCTTGAGCGCCTTCTCCAGGCGCTCCGCTTGCCGCTCCATTTCCGGCTGAGAGGCATTCGCTGGCAGGGAGAGGCTGACCAGCAGCTCCGGGCGATCCGAGGCCGGGAAGAACTCTCCCTGCATCCAGCGTGTACCGATCGCTGCCAGCGCCAGTGCGGCAACGGCAATCACCAGAGTCGATAAACGGTGGCGCAGCACACACGCCAGCAAAGCCCGATATGCACGCGCCAGCCGTCCTGTGCCGCGATCGTGCCCATTGATGTGGGCTGGCAGCAACCAGGTGCCGGTCAGCGGCGAGAAGAGTATGGCGACCACCCACGAGCAGAGTAAGGCCATCAATACCACCGCAAACAACGAGAAGCAGTATTCTCCGGCGCTGCTGGCGGCAAAGCCAACGGGGATGAAACCGGCGATCATCACCAGCGTTCCGGTGAGCATAGGAAACGCCGTGGTTTTGAATGCATAGGTAGCAGCGCTTTTGCGCGACTCGCCAGCTTCCAGCCGGGCAACCATGGTTTCCACGGTGATCATCGCGTCATCCACCAGCAGCCCCAGTGCAATGATCAGCGCGCCCAGAGAAATGCGCTGCAACCCGATTCCGGCCAGCATCATCCCGGCAAAGGTCATCGCCAGCACCAGCGGTATCGCAGCGGCAACCACCAGCCCCGCACGCATTCCCAGCGAAACAAAAGAGACCGCAAGCACAATCAGCACGGCCTCAACCAGCACCCGGACAAAGCCGCTGACCGCGTCGCTCACCACCGCCGACTGGTCTGCCACCTTCACCATCTCAATGCCATGGGGCAACTGCGCCGCAACCTCTGCCATTCTTGCGTTCAATGCCTGGCCGAAACGCAGCATATTGCCGGTGGCGGCCATCGAAATAGCTAGCCCGAGCGCAGGCTGGCCGTTGACGCGAAACACCGGCTCAGGCGGCTCGGCAATCTGGCGGCTCACAGTGGCAATATCGGTCAGCGGAATATAGCGGTCGTTAATGTGCAGAGTGATCGCCCGCAGGCTCTCCTCGCTGGTCAGCGCGCCGCTGACGCGCAGCGCGACATTATCTTTGCCGGTACGAAGTGTCCCGGCCGGTTCGACGGCATTTTGCGCCGCCAGTGCATCGCTCACCTGCTGGATATCCAGCCCCATTCCTGCCAGTTGCCGGGGTGAAAAGGCAATCACTATCTGTTCCTGCTGTTCACCCAGCAGGGTCATTTTGCCCATGTCCGGAAGCGACGTCAGGCCGCGGCGGATCGCCTCCACGCGATCGCGCAGTTCACGTGCGCTATAGCCCTCCGCCGTGAAGCCATAAATGGTGCCAAAGGTGTCATCAAACTCATCATTCACCGCCGGGCCTTGCGCGCCCTGAGGCAGCGAAGAGGCAATGTCCTGCATCTTTTTGCGGATCTGATACCAGATATCCGGCACCTGCCGCGGCGGCGTATCGTCGCGCAGATTGACATAGATAACGGCGCTGCCAGCCCGGGTTTCGCTTTCGATATAATCCAGCCACGGGATCTCCTGGAGTTTCTTCTCCAGCACATCGGTAACAAGCCGCGTGGTATCCGCAACCGTGGCGCCAGGCCACTGTGCCGAGACCACCGCCGTTTTGATGGTGAAGGCCGGATCTTCATTACGCGGCAGGTTTTCGTAACACAGCACACCGGTCGCGATAATGAGCAGCATAAAAAAGCTTACCAGTTGCTGATGTGCCAGCGCCCAGGCTGAAAGATTAAAGCGCGGTTCAACAGGCTTCATGGCTGCGGCTCCCCGGCAATCACCGGTTCACCGGCGCGCAGTTTGCTGACGCCTGCGGTGATGACCTTGTCGCCCACGCCCACGCCTGAAGCAATCACGGCGGATGTTGCAGAGTAACCGGCAAGCGTGACCGCGCGTAATTGCGCCTGTCCATGCCCGTCGATAATAAACACCGCCGGTTGATCGCCCAAGCGGCTGAGTGCTGATGCCGGTACGGTATAGCCGCCTGGCATCGCTGACGGTATCTCAACGGTCGCGCTGGCTCCCAGCGCCATCGCCGCAGGCGGCGCCTCTAAAGTCACCCTGACCTGCCAGGTGCGGGTCTGCGGATCGGCCTGCGGGCTGATATCCCGCAATTTTCCGCTGGCGCGGATAGCCGGGTTTGCCAGCAAAGCCACCGGAAACCGCAGCGCGTTTGCCGATGACGCCGGCAAACGCTGCGGATCGGCGATATCAAAAACCACATCGCGCGCATCGCTGGTCGCCAGCGTGAAGATCGTCTGCCCTGCGCTGACGACCTGCCCCGCCGAGGCGCTGACGCGAGTGATGATCCCATCGGCAGGCGCCGTCAGTTGGGTCCAGGCCAGATTGTCCTGCGCAGTGTGCAACGCGGCGATACTGCTTTTCAGGCGGGATGCGGCCTCCTGCCAGTCGGCAAGAGCGCTATCAAGCTGAGTGCGGGCGATGGCCCCGGAAGGCATGAGCTTCTGCATCCGGCTCAGGTTAAGTGCCGCAACGCGTTCGGCGGCGCGGGCGCTTTCCACATCGGCGGTGGCGCTGGTCAGTTGGTTTTTCCCGGTCTCACTTTCAATTGCGGCAAGCACCTGCCCGGCATGCACCCGATCGCCAATATCGACCAGCCGGCTGACCATTCGCCCGTCGAGGCGAAAAGCCAGCGCCGTTTCATCATGGGCGCGGATCTCCCCGGTGCGCACCGTCAGCGGATGTGCGGATGCCGCCCCGATAATCTGATAACGAACGGGCCTTGGCGGCGCAGGTTTTTCGGTCTGTTTCTCTCCGCATCCCGTCAACAACGGCAGTGCCGCCGCGAGAAGCAGTAGCGGAAACAGAGAAAGGAGGGAAATCGTGCGTGCAACAGTAAAAAGATGATGCAGGCTCTGACGTAGATAATCGCTAAATTGTTCTGACATAACGCCACTCCGAATCGGTAATGGCGTTATTGAATCCGGCTTGCGTCGAGATTCGTTCCAGTTTTCGTCAAGAATCCATCAAGAGCGGGTGAATTATCCCGCCGCGTCCGTGGGAAGCGAGATGCTAACTTTCAGGCCGCCTTTTTCCGGTAATGAAGCACTAATGCTGCCGCCATGCGCGTGGCAGATGGCACGAGCAATGGAAAGCCCAAGGCCGCTGCCACCGGAATGTCGCGCCCGCGATGTTTCTGCGCGGGTGAAGCGCTCAAACATAAGCGGCAGAAAATCTGCCGTCACGCCCGGCCCGTCATCCTCAAAATCAATCTGGTAGAGATTATGCTGTTGCTGAAGAACGATGGATAAATGGCCGTCCCGCCGACCATAGCGCAGCGCATTTTCCATCAGGACGGTAAAAACCTGCCCCAGGCGGAACGCGTCACCGATAAACATCGAAGGCGCACTTGCAGTAACGGTAATCGTCAGACCGGCGCTATCTGCCAGCGGTTTCAGCCATGCTGCGCGCTCATTTAACAGTTCCGCCAGAGACACCGGCTGGAGCGTAAGCGTAAGCTGCCCGGCATCAGCCAGCGATAACAGGTGGAGTTCATCCGTCAGCCGACTGAGATACTGCAACTGCTTCATCACCATTTCCAGTTGCGCTTCGCTGGGTTCAAACACCCCATCCAGCATGCCCTGCAAACGACCAATGGCGGCCGTCAGCGGCGAGCGCAGTTCATGCGCCATTGCCACATGCGAAGCCCGAAGCTCGCGATCATATCTCGCCAGTTGGCGTGTCATGCTGTTGAAGTCGCTGGCGAATCGCACCATTTCCTCAGGCGCTTCTTTTACCAGCTCCGCCTGGCTGCCGAACTGGCCGTGCGTGACTTCATCGGCCGCATCCCGCAGTCGGCTGAATTGCAGCGCCAGCGGCCGCGCATAGCGAAGCCCCATAATGACAATAAAGGGGATCATCACCAGCACCAGCACGGCGACCATTATCCAGTCCGCAGAGGCAATGGAGGGCGTGGAATAGCTCAGCCCCCACCATGTATCGACAATATCGTGGAAGCGCGACGGATTGAGTTGCGGGTTCTCTTTCAGGGCAAGAAACTCGGCGCGCACCGGGGCGGGCATATGGTGTAGCGCCCAGAAATTCTGCACGGCGTAACGCAACCACATACATAACGCGATGATAATGACAGAGCCGATCGCCAGCGCGAGGATGCGCCCGCAAATCCAGCGCCAGAGCGACTGATGCACCGATGTTTTCATGGCTGGCGGAACCTGTAGCCGATCCCGCGCACATTGGCTAAAACGCCCGTTACGCCCGCACTTTCAAGTTTTTTGCGTAAATTATAAACGTGGGTATCGACGACCCTTTCCAGCGCCTCGCTTTCCGGCAGGCACTGCTCAAGCAGGAACTGGCGTGAAAAAGGTCGCGTGGGATGGCGCAGCAAGGTGGTTAAAATCGAAAACTCGGCTGGCGTCAGTTCGAGAAAACGCTCGCTGTTATCCGGCTGGATGACCGCCGCCGTAATGGCGGTGGTGTTCACTTCCAGATGTTGCCAGCGCAGGATCTCTTCACGCGTTTCTGTGCGGCCAGCGCGCCGCAGCACCGCCTGAACGCGCGCGACCACTTCGCCGGGATGGTAGGGTTTCACAACATAATCATCCGCACCGTAGCGCAATGCGCCAATGCGATCGGGGGCGTCTCCCATCGCCGTCACCATAATCACCGGCACATCGCTTTTACGCCGTAGAGCCGCCAGCACTTCCGTGCCATTCATTCCCGGCAACATCACGTCCAGCAGGATAAGATCGGGCTTCCAGCGTTGCGCCAGCTCAAGCCCGCTAAGGCCATCGACGGTCAATGATACATCATAATTTTCACGACGCAGGTAGGCTTCCAGCACGTTTGCCGCATCGACATCGTCTTCGATCACAAGAATTTTTCGGGACAGCATTTGCTCACCTTGACCGTTTCTTAACACTTTCCTGACCGTTTATTGATATGAGCCGGATATATTCCGCGCTCAGAAGATGGTAAAACCCTGCCGAAACAGCATGTTCCCCAATAAGCGAGATGTGATGATGATATCGATAAAAACCGCCTTGTACAGGAGCAGCCCATTACTGGCCGCCTTCGTATTTTCAGCCCATGCTGATGACGATACCGCCGCGCAAAATGCGTTCACCCTTGGCATCGGGGGGCAATATGCCCCTCGCTACAGTGGCTCAGACAAACAACGCCTGCAAATGGTTCCTGTGATACAGGCACGCTGGAATGCGCTCTTTTTTGATTCGCAAAAAGGGCTGGGCTACGACTTACAGGCCGATAACGGACTCTATTTCGAACATACGCTCGGTTATGGGCTGGGACGTGACGATAGCAACTCCGGCTGGCGCGATGGCGCAAACAATTTAAAAGGGATGGGTAACATTGATGCCACCCTCAATACGGCAATGGCTGTCGGCTGGAGCATTACCCCATGGCTTAACATCGAAGGCAAAGCCACCCTTCCCCTGACCGACGGCCAGGGTGTGCAATACCAGACATCACTGGCGTTAATTCCGCTGCAAACCGCCAGCGATACGTTGGCTTTTCAGTCTGCCGCGCTGTTTGGCGATAGCCGTTACATGAACACCTTTTATGGCGTCAGCAGAGAGCAAAGTCTGCGTAGCGGATACGCTCGCTATGCGGCAGCGGCGGGTTTCTATGGGGTGAACAGCGACCTGACGTGGAATCATCAATTTGATGAACACTGGGGAGCAATGATCAGCGTCGGTTATAGCTGGTTGAACGACCATGCCGCAGACAGCCCGCTGGTGCAGCGCCGTAACGAAGGGACTGGCGTGCTGGCCATTCTTTATACGTTCTAGACGGTTAAGACAGGCAAACCTGCCCGCTTTGCTCTGATGCCGCGATCATTATGAACATAAGCCGCTCTCCGGCTTTTCTGCAACCTGCGGAGAGCGGGTTCCTGCGCTAGTCGCTTTGCACAACCCAATGGAGTTGATTGACCTGGAAACCCAGACGCTGCGCAATCGCGAGATAATTTTGCTTCACCGCATCCGGAATGGTCGGCGTGCGTGAAAGGATCCACAGGTAATCGCGGTTTGGCCCACTCACCAGCGCGTAGTGATAGTCGTCATCGAGAGCAATAACGTTATAGCCGCCATAGAATGGGCCAAAGAACGAGACCTTTAGCGCGGCGGTTGTCGGCGACCCGGTAAACAGCGCTTTGCCTTCGCTCTCACGCCATTTTTGCTTTTGCGGATCGTAACCCCGGTTCAGCACGCTGATTGCCCCGTCGCGGCGCTGGCCATAGGTCGCGGTGACCTGTTCCAGGCCGCGCTCAAAGCGGTTTTCCAGCCGTGCGATTTCGTACCATTTGCCAAGATAGCGGCTGGCATCAAAGCCGGTCACGGGCTGTACGCCTTTCGGCGGAGTGGGCGACTTGCAAGCCACCAGCGTCAGTGCAATCGCTACGCCAGTCAAAACGGGCCAGAATTTCATGTGCGCTCCTTTTCTCTGCAACATCAAGTGTGCGTGGATACCGGGCTTCTGCTGCGTCTGTTTTATCTCTTCTCGCTACTTAATCGCTTAAGAAAGCAACCGATAAACAATTGAAATAAAATAGTAATCAAAATAATTTTTGTCAAAATTTGGACAAGATTTTGTGATTGTATAGATTTTAACTCTACCCCGAGAGGCTGTTGTCCATCATAGAGGTACGCATAGGCAATCCGTCGTTGATCGGTTTGTGGCTGACTATGGGCAGGAGATTGAAAAACAGGGTGTGTCCGCGCCTTACCGGCTGAAAAATATCAATATTTACCTCTTTTCCTGGACTATAAATCCGCAAAAAGCGGGACAAATGTTACGTTGAAAGATTTTCGATAAACTGGGCAAAAAGGAATTTATTCTGGTATAAAGTTGAAAAGTCCGAACATGAAAATTCTGACCAGCATGGGTCGCTTTCGGGCTTTGTGCTGTAACTGCCTGTAAAAAGGGCAGATAAAAAAAAGACCGAATACGATTCCTGTATTCGGTCCAGGGAAATGGCTCTTGGGAGAGAGCCGTGCGCTAAAAGTTGGCATTAATGCAGGCTAAGTCGCCTGGCACTTTAAGAATAGATGACGGCGTCAGCTTTTCCAGTCCGCGACAAAAGTGGTCAGAAAAATTCGCTAACCGTCACGTTAAAAAATGCGAAAACCGCAAGACTTGCTCGGACAGGCTTGCGGTTTTTTATTGAATATTAGTCAGTTAATGTTGCCAGTTAACAAAGTTTCTCTGCCCGGGCAATAAACGGTTCAAGGCTCATTTTTTCACCGGGTTTTGCGGGATCATTAATCTGAATAATGCCGATCGGCTGCCCACTGGCTTTGCCGCTGGCGACCTGCTTTTCCGCCACATCGTTCAGCGGGTATTGCACCAGCGTGCTGGGATTGATGGCATAAAGCGCATGTCCGGGACGGCAGGTCAGCATGATCTCTTCGCGATCAAATGCCCATTTGTCTTTGCCCATTTCAAAGCGGCTGACGGTGATCACCTGCGGTGCAGCGATCGCCACACCTGAACATGTCAGCATTAACAGCCCTAATAAGTTCTTTTTCATTCTTTCCGCCAGGTTCAGTCAAAAAGGTTCCCATGTCGCAAAAAGGCTCACTGCGGCAAGCACAAGCGCCCCCAACCCCAGTTCGACCCAGGTCAGGATGATAAATCGCTGCCGCGCAGCATCATGATGCCGATTCAGACGCGGCACCAGAACATACCGATTCACAAGGGCAATTACTACCATCAGGGCCACAAGCGCACATTTCAGCAACAGCATCCGCCCCCAGTCATTTTGCCAGGGGCGCGCGACACCTTCGATCAATAGCGTATTGACCACACCCGTTGCCAGCACGCCCGCAACCGCAAAATGGCCATAGTGGGAAAAACGCAGCATGGCTGAGATGGCCGCCGGGCGTAACTGCCCATGAGCCAGGCGCATGCAAAACAGTACCGGCAGCAGCCCGCCGATCCACATCGCCGCGCAAAGCAGATGCAGCGCATGATTGCCACGCTGGAGAACGCCCAGCGCCCCTTCACGCATTGCAGCGTGCCCGACTCCCGCTGCCAGCAGAAACTGGATCGCCAGCAGCACGAAGATGCGCCGCTGTTGTTGAGGCTGAAGGAACAGGCTTATCAGCGTCAGGAGGGCAAAAATGATTTGCCACGCCCAGATCGTGCCAAAACCAGTCGCCGCTACCGCCAGCCAGGTCGACGGTTGCCAGACATCTCCCCATCCCTCCCCCATTAATCCGCCCTGGAAAGCGAACATCAGGATCGCGCTAAGGGCGCTCAGCCATAAACATCCACGCAGAAGAGGAAGAAAGCGGCGGGTCATCAGATGCTCCAGGCTGCGCGGAGCCAGCCACGCGCTGAACAGCGCGCAGCCAAACGAGAGCATCAGGGTGGCGAAATGCACAAATCGCAACCCAACAAAAGCGGTCTCCAGCATTGGTTACTTCACAGAAAAGTGATACTGGCCGCTGGTTTTGTGCCCATCAACGGAAACCACGTGCCAGTTAACGGTATAATTGCCCGGCGTCAACGGTTGCTCCAGCGGAACGATCATTTGCGTTTTGTCATTCTCATTGCGCTTTACTGCGCCGGTCCGGATAATTTGTTGCTGCGCACCGGTTACCGAGATGCCGCTGAATTTCGGTTCAATGCCTTCCGAGAAATTCAGCGTTAGCGCCTGTGGCGCAGCGGTTACCGCCGCATCGGCGGCCGGGTATTGCCCCTTGAGATGTGCATGTGCCAGCACTGCAGGTGCCGTAAAAAGGCTGGCGATGAGCACCGCTGTTCGCCAGTGTGCATACGAAGAGATGGACATAGAGTTCATTCCTTTTTGTTATACATTTAGGGAAAAGAATAACCCTGTACAATATTCGCGTCGAGTATCATTGTCGGTGCACTTGTCTTTCTGCGACAGGCTTAGTAACTTTTGCCGCGTGAACCCAGGAGAAAATCATGATTACCAATCTTGCGCAGCTTGAACAGGACGAGATGGACAAGGTCAATGTCGATCTTGCTGCCGCGGGCGTTGCCTTTAAAGAACGCTACAACATGCCGGTGATTGCGGAAGCCGTGGAGCGTGAACAGCCGGAGCACCTGCGTAACTGGTTTCGCGAGCGTTTAATCGCTCATCGTCTGGCTTCCGTTTCGCTTTCGCGTCTGCCTTATGAGCCTAAAGCTAAATAACGGAGCCGGTTATGTTACGTGTCATCGATACCGAAACCTGCGACCTGCAAGGCGGGGTGGTGGAAATAGCCTCCGTTGACGTGGTTGACGGAAAGATAGTCAATCCGAAGAGCCATCTGGTCCGGCCCGATCGCCCTATCAGTCCGCAGGCGATGGCCATCCATCATATAACAGAAGCGATGGTGGCGAATCAGCCGTGGATTGAAGAGATTGTGCCGCACTACTATGGCAGCAGCTGGTACGTGGCGCATAACGCCAGTTTTGACCGCCGCGTGCTGCCAGAAATGCCGGGCGAATGGATCTGCACCATGAAGCTGGCGCGCCGTCTCTGGCCGGGAATTAAATACAGCAACATGGCGCTGTATAAATCCCGCAAACTGAGCGTACAGACGCCGCCGGGGCTGCATCATCACCGCGCGTTATACGACTGCTATATCACCGCCGCGTTGCTCATCGACATTATGCAGGTCTCCGGCTGGACACCGGATCAGATGGCGACCGTGACCGGCCGCCCGGCGCTGGTAACCACTTTCACATTCGGCAAATACCGCGGCAAAGCAGTGTCTGAGATCGCCGACCGCGATCCGGGTTATCTGCGCTGGCTGTTCAATAACCTGGAGCGCATGAGCCCGGAACTGCGACTGACGTTAAAGCACTATCTCGGCGACGATTAATGTACCCCGTGTCCGGGTAAGGTGCCCTGCGTCAGGGCAATCAGGAAAGCATACTCCAGCGCCACGCCTTCATAGGATTTAAAACGTCCGGATTTCCCTCCGTGCCCGGAATCCATATCGGTACAGAGCAGCAGCAGGTTATTATCCGTTTTGTACTCGCGCAGTTTTGCCACCCACTTCGCCGGTTCCCAGTACTGCACCTGCGAATCATGCAGCCCGGTCGTTACCAGCATGTGCGGGTAATCGTGGGCCTCGACGTTATCATAAGGGCTGTAGCCCTTGATGTAGTGATAGTAGGTTTCATCCTGCGGATTCCCCCACTCTTCAAACTCACCGGTGGTCAGCGGAATAGATTCATCCAGCATGGTGGTCACGACATCGACAAAGGGCACCTGGGCAATCACACCATGAAATAGCGAGGGACGTTGATTGATGACTGCGCCTATCAGCATACCGCCAGCGCTTCCCCCCATGCCGTAGCAGAAGAGCGGCGAACCATATCCCTGCGCCAGCAGCGAATCGGTGACATCAATAAAATCATTGAAGGTATTTTTCTTGTTGAGGAATTTTCCCTCTTCATACCACGATTGCCCCAGCTCACCGCCGCCGCGTACGTGGGCAATGGCAAACACAAAGCCCCGATCGAGCAGGCTCAGGCGGCTGCTGCTAAAGTCTGCATCCATACTGGCGCCGTAGGATCCATACCCGTAGACCAACAGCGGATTTTCACCTTTGCGGAATAAGGTGTGGTTGTAAACCAGCGAGACCGGGACTTCGACGCCATCTCTGGCGTGGATCCACAGGTGTTCACTGCGATAGTGGCTAGCATCGAAACCCGCGACTTCAACCTGCTTCAGCACGCGCCGCTCGCCGGTATCCATATCCAGTTCAAAAAGCGTGTCCGGCGTGGTCATCGACGAGTAGCCGTAGCGTAAACGCGAGGTTTCTGGTTCCGGGTTATACGCCAGCCAGGTGACATATGCCGGATCGTCAAACGCAATGCCCACCACTTCCCGCGTCTTACGGTTGATCTGCCGCAGGCTGGTTAAACCGCGCTGCCGTTCCTCAACCACCAGCCAGTCGCTGAAGAGCGTAAACCCTTCCAGCATCACCTGTTCGCGCGCCGGGATCAGCACTTCCCAGCGCCTTTCATCGCGCACTTTGGTGCGATACAGGCCAAAGTTTTTGCCTTCGCGGTTAGAACGCAGGTAGAAAGTGTGCTGGAAATGGTCAAGGTTGTACTCATGCTCTTTGCGTCTTGGCAAAAAACAGAGCGGCTGCGCATCCGGTAGCTCTGCGTCGAGAAGCAGCACTTCGCTGGTGGTCGCGCTGGAAAGGTGGATTGTAATGTAGTGCTGCGAGGTCGTTTTGCCTAAACCGACATAGAAGGTCTCATCCTGCTCTTCGTACACCAGCTCATCCTGCTGCGCCGGTTCTCCGACGGTGTGGCGCCACACCTGATACGGCAACAGCGTGGTTGCATGCTTGCGCACATAGTAGAGCGTTTCGGAGTCATTAACCCAGACAAAATCCGGTGAGACGTTATCCAGCACTTCCGGGTACCAGTTGCCGGTTTCAAGGTTACGAAAACGCAAACCATACTGGCGGCGCGATAAAAAATCTTCGGCTATCGCCATGATGGCGTTGTCTGGTGAAACTTCCAGGCCGCCGAGCGTATAGAATTCACTGTGTGATGCGCGCTGGTTGGCATCCAGCAGCACCGTCCACTCATCCCACTCTGCGCTCAGCACCGACTGACGCTGGTAGATTGCATACTCATTACCGGGTTCGTAAATGTGCCGATAGCGATAACCATTTCTGACATAGGGCGCAGAAACTTCACGTTGCGGTATGCGTGAGATGATCTCCTGCAGCACCTCATCCTGTAACGCCTGTTGCGACGCCATCATTTTGCGGCCGTAATCATTTTCCTGATGCAGATAGTCAAGCACCTCTGGCTGCGAGCGGGTGTCGTCCCGCAGCCAGTAATAGTTATCAACGCGCGTATCGCCATGCGTGGTGATAGCGTGTGGGATCTGTTTTGCTTTCGGCGACATAGTATTGATCTTTTTTGTTTAACACTCTTGTAAGGTTGGCAAAACCCGCGCGTGATGCAAGCGAAACCACACTGTAATCAGAATCAAGCGGTAAGTTTTTGCTGCTTTATATCCTCTTCTATCTCCTCACGAACTGCCTGCGGGATCTGTAACGCATCTCCCAATGCATTCAGATAGCTACGTTCCATAAAGTGATCGATATCAATGACGGCACAGCTGAGATACCAGAGTTCCAGCGCCTCTTCTTCATTCTGTACGCCCTGCGCCAGACGCGCGGGATCCAGCGGTTGTTCGATTGCCTGCGCAACCAGCCGCCGACCCTGTTCTTCCACCCCGGCTTCACGAAGCTGCTGTTCGATAGCGGCTCGTTCTTTATCGTCGATATGACCATCGCTCTTCGCCGCAAAAACCAGGGCCAGGATCAGGCGCTCCGTGCGCACATCCAGCGGAGATTGCTGCTGCCCGTACTGCGGTTCTCCCTGATGCGCGTTGCGGATACGGTCTTTGTATTTATTCCACAGCACCGTACCAGCGACCGCGCCGCCGCCAACCAGCAGTGCGCTGGTACCGTATTTAGCAAGAAATTTACGTGAGGATTTACTGGCGACAAGCAGCCCGGCAAGACCACCCAGAGCACCCGGCGCCAGCAGGTTATGTAATCTCTGCTCGCCCGAAGATGAGGGATCCGTATTATCTTTCGAACCCAGCAACGACTGTATTTGATTCAACCAACTCATAATGCCCTCGCTTATCAATGTGTGGTTGACCAGAGTAAGCGAGGGGGATGTCAGGAAGTGTCTGTCGCGGCAAAAGATGAGAAAAGTATTGCGTTACGGCTGCGGCTGGTACTCTGCCGTACCCGCTTTGCAATTAACGGCCACGCGGTAGTGAATATCCATATTTTTACCGCGAACCGTGAGTGGTACCGTCCATTTATCACCCTTGCCGACGATCTCTTTCGGATTCACCCAGGCAACCGGATCGGCCTGCCCCAGTTTTTTTTGATCGTCTGCCCAGCGCACAATGCGATTTTGCAGATAGTCACGCTTAACGCTGGCCGCGATCCCATCGGCATCAAGGCCTTCACAAGAAGGAAACTTTACCGCTTTATCCGTTGCAGCGTGCGCCATGGTACTGCCTGCCAGCAAAAGCAGACCTGTAAAAACTCCTGCTATTTTCATGCTTATCTCCAGGTACGGACTTGTCCAGTCAAAAGCATGGTACAAATTGCTGGCAGTGCAAGATCAAGCCACTTTCGCGCGCTTCTGCGCGCTTTTAATATCCACTGCGTCTGTCGGTTCAGCATCATCAGAAGCAGCCGCTGCGGCAGGTTCTTCCGCTTCAGCGCCTGGCAATTTGCCGGATTTCAGAATACCGCTCAGCGCGTCTTTCTGTTCGGCAAGCCACAGCGCCATTTGATCGCGCATCTCATCTTCCAGTGCTACCGGGCCGGTACCTAACCAGTCGCCCAGCACTTCCGCCAGATCGAGCATTTTATCGTAAGCATCAGCTTCCTTTTTGCTGGCAAAAGACATTTTTTCCTCACCTTCACGAATGACTACGTATTTAACTTCTACCGCCATGATGCAGCCTCATTCAACTGTGTATTTATACAGTATAATAGCGCGATGAAAAAAGCATCGCAAGGGATAAAAGACAGACGCAAACGTTTTCGTTTATACTGCGCCCAGTTTTTTTCCCAACGGTAAGATGCTATGACTCTTTTAGGTACTGCGCTGCGCCCGGCAGCAACTCGCGTGATGTTACTCGGCTCTGGCGAACTGGGTAAGGAAGTAGCCATTGAATGTCAACGACTGGGCATTGAAGTGATTGCAGTTGATCGCTACGCCGATGCGCCGGCTATGCATGTGGCGCACCGTTCACATGTGATCAATATGCTTGATGGTGATGCGTTGAAGGCGCTGGTCGCACAAGAAAAACCGCATTTTATCGTGCCAGAAATCGAAGCTATCGCCACCGACACACTGCTGGAACTGGAAGCGCAAGGTCAGCATGTGGTGCCCTGTGCCCGCGCCACAAAATTGACCATGAACCGTGAAGGCATTCGTCGCCTGGCAGCGGAAGAGTTGCAGTTACCGACATCCAGCTACCGCTTTGCCGACAGTGAAGCGGCTTTTCGCGATGCCGTCGCTGAGATTGGTTTGCCGTGTATTGTCAAACCCGTGATGAGCTCCTCCGGTAAAGGTCAGAGCTTTATTAAAAGCGCAGAGCAATTGACGAAAGCCTGGGAATACGCCCAACAGGGCGGCCGCGCCGGTGCCGGACGGGTGATTGTCGAAGGCGTAGTTAACTTTGATTTTGAAATCACGCTTCTGACCATCAGCGCCGTTGATGGCGTCCATTTTTGCGCGCCGGTCGGCCACCGCCAGGAAGACGGTGATTATCGCGAATCCTGGCAGCCGCAGCAGATGTCGCCGCTGGCACAGGAGCGCGCGCAGGCGATTGCCAGCAAAGTCGTGCTGGCGCTGGGCGGCTATGGGCTGTTCGGCGTTGAGCTGTTCGTTTGCGGCGATGAGGTGATTTTCAGCGAGGTCTCCCCTCGCCCGCATGATACCGGGATGGTGACGCTGATTTCCCAGGATCTCTCGGAGTTCGCGCTGCATGTCCGTGCTTTTCTCGGTTTACCGATTGGCGACATCCGCCAGTACGGCCCGGCAGCTTCGGCCGTGATCCTGCCACGCCTGAGCAGCCAGAATGTAACCTTCGATAACGTGCAAAATGCGCTCGCCGCCGGCGTGCAACTGCGTCTTTTTGGGAAACCTGAAATCGACGGCTCTCGCCGCATGGGCGTTGCGCTGGCCGTGGCTGAAAGTGTCGAAACGGCTGTAGAACGCGCGGTTGCCGCTGCGGCGGCAGTTCAGGTTAAGGGCTAAAAAAAGCCCGGAGGCGCTCATCGCCTGCCGGGATTTTTTGCACAAGGCGGGGGTAAACACCCGCCCGCGAGATTACTGTTTCGCGCCTTCTACCGCTTCGCGCGCCAGTTTAGTGATGCGATCGTAATCACCCGCTTCCAGCGCATCTGCCGGAACCAGCCAGGAACCGCCGATGCACAGCACGCTTTTCAGCGCCAGGTAATCGCGGTAGTTAGCCGGTGAGATCCCGCCAGTCGGGCAGAAACGAACCTGAGAGAACGGACCCGCAATCGCCTGCAACGCTTTAGTACCGCCGTTAGCTTCCGCCGGGAAGAATTTGAACTCTTTCAGGCCGTAGTCCATGCCCAGCATCAATTCAGAAACGGTGCTGATGCCCGGGATCAGCGGGATAGTACCTTCGGTCGCGGCTTTCAGCAGCGGCTCGGTCAGGCCCGGGCTGATAGCGAACTGCGCGCCAGCAGCGGTGACTTCCGCCAGCTGCTGCGGGTTCAGTACCGTACCGGCACCGATAATTGCGTCGGGCACTTCTTTTGCGATAGCGCGGATAGCATCCATCGCACAAGCCGTACGCAGGGTGACTTCCAGTACGCGAACGCCACCAGCAACCAGCGCTTTTGCCATCGGCACAGCGTGTTCCAGTTTGTTCACTACAATCACCGGCACTACCGGACCTGTTTTCAGAATTGCTTCTGCACTCGTTTTCCAGTTTTTCATCAGAGTTTTTCTCTCGCCAGAACTAAATCTTATCGTCTTAAAAAGTGATACAGGTTGCGCCCTGCTCCGCACCGGAGAGTTTCTCCCGCAGCGCGCCGAACAATTCGCGGCCTGTGCCCACGCGCATCGCGCTCAGGTCAGGAATATGCGGCTGACGTGCGGCAAGTTCGTTGTCATCAACCAGCAGCGTTAACTCGCCTGTCTGCCCGTTAACCCGGATAATATCG
The DNA here is from genome assembly GCA_900109485.1 of Kosakonia sacchari. Taxonomy (GTDB): domain Bacteria; phylum Pseudomonadota; class Gammaproteobacteria; order Enterobacterales; family Enterobacteriaceae; genus Kosakonia; species Kosakonia sacchari_B. Next base: position 137,383 of record FOAY01000009.1, read on the forward strand.
CCATCACGCACTTTCGCCAGCAATCCGCCATCGTATGCTTCTGGGGTAACGTGGATCGCCGACGGCACTTTACCTGATGCGCCTGACAGCCGTCCATCGGTAACTAGTGCGATTTTGAAACGGCGGTCCAATAATACACCAAGTGGTGGCATGAGTTTATGTAATTCTGGCATACCGTTCGCTTTTGGCCCTTGATGACGGACAACCACCACGCAATCACGGTCCAGCAGGCCTGCTTCGAAGGCCGGTAAAACATCATGCTGGCTTTCAAAAATCACCGCTGGCGCTTCAATAACCTGATTTTCGACCGGCACTGCTGAGGTTTTCATCACCGCACGCCCCAGATTGCCGCTCAGCACTTTGGTGCCGCCATGTTTCGAGAACGGCTGTTCGATGGTCGCAATGACATCAGCATCCAGCGACGCAGCCGCGCCGTCACGCCAGTCCAGCTCGCCATTATTGAGCCACGGCTCCTGGGTGTAGCGCGTCAGGCCAAAGCCCGCCACGGTGTGAACATCTTCATGTAACAAACCGCCTTTCAATAGTTCACGCATCAGCACCGGCACACCGCCAGCCGCCTGGAAGTGGTTAATGTCTGCCGGGCCGTTCGGGTAGAGACGCGCCAGCAGCGGAACCACATCAGAAAGATCGGAGAAATCATCCCAGTTGATGATGATCCCTGCGGCGCGCGCCATCGCCACCAGATGCATGGTGTGGTTGGTGGAGCCGCCCGTCGCCAGCAGCGAGACAATACCGTTCACCACGACTTTTTCATCAATCATTTTACCGAGCGGCATCCACTCGTTGCCATTGCCGGTCAGGCGGGTCACCTGGCGGGCTGCCGCTTCAGTCAGTACACGGCGCAGAGGCGCATCCGGATGGATAAACGATGAGCCAGGCAGTTGCATGCCCATAAACTCGATCACCATCTGGTTAGTGTTTGCCGTGCCGTAAAACGTACAGGTACCTGGCGCATGATATGAGGCGGCTTCTGATTCGAGCAGCGCCATGCGATCGACTTTGCCTTCCGCATAAAGCTGGCGAATGCGTACTTTCTCTTTATTCGCCAGACCGCTCGCCATCGGACCAGACGGGATAAACACCGCCGGTAAATGACCAAATGACAGCGCCGCCATGGCCAGCCCCGGGACAATTTTGTCACACACGCCGAGGTACAGCGCGCCGTCAAACATATTGTGAGAAAGCCCTACCGCTGCCGACATCGCAATCACTTCGCGGCTCAGCAGGGAAAGTTCCATACCGTCCTGCCCCTGGGTTACGCCGTCGCACATTGCCGGAACGCCGCCCGCGACCTGACCTACTGCGTTCACCGAATGCAACGCTTTACGGATAATCTCCGGATAGACTTCGTAAGGCTGATGAGCGGAAAGCATGTCGTTGTAGGACGTGATAATGGCAATATTGTTGCGCAACATGCTTTTGAGGGAGGCTTTGTCGTCAGGCTGGCAGGCCGCAAAGCCGTGTGCCAGGTTGCCGCAGGCCAGTGTGGAACGGCGCACAGTGTTCGTTTTCGCCTGTTCGATGCGTGCAAGATAGGCTGAGCGGGTTTCGCGCGAACGTTCAATAATGCGATTTGTTACGCGTAACATTGTTGAGTTCATAAAGGCTCCTGAAATTTATCTGTCCGGGGAACCGCGTCAACAATGCCATAAGCCTTCGTTATCAGACTGTAAACACCAGAACGCCGCGCCCCAAAGGCAAAATCGCTTCAGCCAGTGTAATAAAAAAAGCCCCGCTGGTGAATCCAGTCGGGGCCTGAAAGGTGAAAAATTATTCTGATATCTGTGTTAGATCATGTTACCGGTAAAATGGAATGCCATTTGCGCAAGAAAATCACTCAAACTCGTTCCATGAACGGCCATCGCGAGTAATCATCGCCACCGATGCAACCGGTCCCCAGGTACCTGCCTGATACGGTTTCGGCGCATCGTTGTCTGCTGCCCACGCTTCAGTGATGGAATCGACCCATTTCCAGGCCTCTTCCACTTCGTCACGGCGCACGAACAGGGCCTGAATACCACGCATGGTTTCCAGCAGAAGGCGCTCGTAAGCATCAGCAAGATGCGTCTGATTAAAGGTTTCGGAGTAGCTCAGGTCGAGTTTGGTAATTTGCAGGTTGTGTTTATGATCCAGGCCAGGAACCTTGTTAAGCACCTGAATATCCACACCTTCATCCGGCTGCAGGCGAATGGTCAGTTTGTTCTGCGGCAGATCCTGCCAGGACTCTTTGAACAGGTTCAGTTCTGGCGTTTTAAAGTAAACCACAACTTCTGAACATTTGGTCGGCAGACGTTTACCGGTGCGCAGATAGAACGGCACGCCGGCCCAGCGCCAGTTATCGATATCGACACGGATAGCGACGAACGTTTCGGTATTACTGGATTTGTTCGCCCCCTCTTCTTCCAGGTAACCGGGCACTTTTTTGCCTTGCGCAAACCCGGCGGTGTACTGACCACGCACGGTTTTTTCGCGCACGTTAGTGCGATCGATGCGGCGCAACGATTTCAGCACTTTCACTTTTTCATCACGAATACTGTCCGCGCTCAGATCGGACGGCGGCGACATGGCAATCATGCAGAGGATCTGCAACAGGTGGTTCTGGATCATATCGCGCATCTGCCCGGCCTGGTCAAAATAGCCCCAGCGGCCTTCGATACCGACCTCTTCCGCCACGGTGATTTCCACGTGATCGATGGTACGGTTGTCCCAGTTGTTAACAAACAGGGAGTTAGCAAAACGCAACGCCAGCAGGTTAAGTACCGTCTCTTTACCCAGATAATGGTCGATGCGGTATACCTGGCACTCTTCGAAAAACTCGCCCACCTGATCGTTAATTTCCCGCGATGTCGCAAGCGATGTACCCAGCGGCTTTTCCATCACGACACGCGCCGGTTTCGCGTTCAGTTTCGCTTCACCCAGCCCCTTACAGATGGCGCCAAAGGTGCTCGGCGGCATGGCAAAGTAGTTGATAGTCGTGCGATTTTTCTGGTCCAGCATCGCACCAAGACGTTTGAATGCGGAGGTTTCGTTGACATCCAGATTGCAAAAATCCAGACGACCACTCAGCTTATCCCACAGACTTTCGTCGATTTTTTCCTTCATAAAGGTTTCAAGCGCTTCACGAACAACCTTGGTATAGGCTTCCTTATCCCACTCGGCACGGCCGACCCCCAGGATACGTGTATCCGGATGGATCTGCCCCGCTTTTTCCAGTTGGTACAGTGAAGGCAGCAATTTCCGGCGTGCGAGGTCACCTTTCGCGCCGAAAATGACCAGGTCACACGCCTGGGCTGTTTGTACTACCGCCATGTCAATCTCCTCAGTTGGCTGTCCTGGAGCGTTAGCCAGGCCTTAGTTGTAATTTTATTACAGTACACTGTACTGCGTTTACGTAATTCCCGAAACTGTTACGCATTGTCAGGACGTGCGTTATTTTGTTGTGACAAAAAATCTGTTTTTTCGCCCTGAAAAAGCCGGATATTTGCCCAGGAAACAGACGATAAAATCTGACTCTGATCATGTAATGAAAAAAAACAACATCATTTCTCATCACCACTTACATTTCTGCTTCCCGCGGGGGTAATATCTGTTTAAAACGCATCACGATTCCATCTATCAGTGTAATCGTTTCACCATGAGCGCTTTATCACCCATGAATATGCTGGAAAAAATCCAGTCACGGCTGGAACACCTTAGCAAATCCGAACGGAAGGTCGCGGAAGTCATCCTCGCCGCTCCGGACCAGGCCATCCACTCCAGCATCGCTGCGCTGGCACAGGAAGCAGATGTCAGTGAACCGACGGTGAACCGTTTTTGCCGCAGCCTTGATACGCGTGGTTTCCCGGACTTCAAGTTGCATCTGGCGCAAAGTCTCGCCAATGGCACGCCCTATGTTAATCGAAATGTTGACGAAGATGACAGCGTAGAAGCCTATACCGGAAAAATCTTTGAATCGGCAATGGCCAGCCTCGATCACGTCCGACAGTCGCTGGATATGGCCGCCGTCAATCGCGCCGTCGATCTGTTGACCCAGGCGAAAAAAATCTCATTTTTCGGTCTCGGCTCGTCTGCCGCCGTTGCGCACGACGCCATGAACAAATTTTTCCGCTTCAACGTACCGGTGATTTACTCCGACGACATCGTGCTGCAACGCATGAGTTGTATGAATTGTAGCGATGATGACGTGGTTGTGCTGATTTCCCATACCGGAAGAACAAAAAACCTCGTTGAGCTTGCGCAACTGGCGCGCGAAAACGACGCCATGGTCATTGCCCTGACTTCAGCAGGGACGCCGCTTGCGCGCGAGGCAACGCTTGCTATCACGCTTGATGTCCCGGAAGATACTGACATTTATATGCCCATGGTTTCCCGACTTGCGCAACTGACCGTCATTGACGTGCTGGCCACCGGTTTTACCTTGCGCCGCGGCGCAAAATTCAGGGATAACTTGAAGCGAGTCAAAGAAGCCCTGAAAGAATCGCGCTTTGATAAGGAGCTGCTTATCAAAAGCGATAACCACTAATAGTTAATAACAAAGCAGTAACCTCTTACGCTGTTCGGTCAGGCGCATTGCCCTTCACAGCGGGGCGCTAAATGGCCGAATTCATGTTCACGCAACACCAAGTTGTTTCAGTCAACGGAGTATTACATGTCCAGAAGGCTTCGCAGGACCAAAATCGTAACCACTTTAGGCCCGGCCACTGACCGCGATAACAACCTTGAGAAGGTTATCGCTGCTGGCGCTAACGTGGTGCGTATGAACTTCTCACACGGAACACCTGAAGATCATAAATTACGTGCGGATAAGGTACGTGAGATTGCGGCAAAACTGGGACGTCATGTTGCTATCCTTGGCGATTTACAGGGCCCCAAAATTCGCGTTTCCACCTTCAAGGAAGGCAAAGTTTTCCTGAACGTTGGCGATAAATTTCTGCTCGACGCCAACCTGGGTAAAGGCGAAGGCGACAAGGAAAAAGTCGGCATCGACTATAAAGGCCTGCCAGCCGACGTGGTAACGGGCGATATCCTGCTGCTCGACGACGGTCGCGTACAGCTGAAAGTGCTGGAAGTTCAGGGTATGAAAGTGTTCACCGAAGTGACTGTCGGCGGACCGCTCTCCAACAACAAAGGCATCAACAAACTGGGCGGCGGTCTCTCCGCTGAAGCCCTGACAGAGAAAGACAAAGCGGATATCGTTACCGCGGCGCTGATCGGCGTTGATTATCTGGCTGTCTCTTTCCCGCGCTGCGGCGAAGACCTGAACTACGCCCGCCGCCTGGCGCGCGATGCAGGCTGCGACGCGAAGATCGTCGCGAAAGTCGAGCGTGCGGAAGCCGTTTGCGATCAGGATGCGATGGACGATGTGATCCTTGCGTCTGATGTCGTGATGGTTGCCCGTGGCGACCTCGGCGTTGAAATCGGCGATCCGGAACTGGTCGGTATTCAGAAAGCGCTGATCCGCCGCGCCCGTCAACTGAACCGTGCAGTGATCACCGCCACGCAGATGATGGAGTCGATGATCACCAACCCGATGCCAACCCGCGCGGAAGTCATGGATGTTGCTAACGCCGTGCTCGACGGTACAGATGCCGTCATGCTCTCTGCGGAAACCGCCGCCGGTCAGTATCCGTCTGAAACCGTAGCGGCAATGGCGCGTGTTTGTCTGGGTGCGGAAAAGATCCCAAGCATCAACGTTTCTAAACACCGCCTGGATATTCAGTTCGACAACGTTGAAGAAGCGATCGCGATGTCGGCGATGTACGCGGCCAACCACCTGAAAGGTGTAACCGCTATCATCTCCATGACCGAATCCGGCCGCACCGCCCTGATGACCTCACGCATCAGCTCCGGCCTGCCGATTTTTGCCCTCTCCCGCCATGAGCGCACCCTGAACCTGACAGCGCTCTACCGTGGCGTAACGCCGGTCTATTTCGACAGCGTTAACGAAGGCGTTGCAGCCGCTAACGATGCCGTTAACCTGCTGCGTGACAAAGGCTACCTGCTTTCCGGAGATCTGGTGATCGTGACGCAGGGTGACGTGATGAGCACCGTGGGCACCACCAATACCACACGTATTCTGACCGTCGAATAGCCGGCAGCCAGAAAAGCGAAAGGCCTCTCGCTGGAGAGGCCTTTTTTTATTTCTTCGGGAACAGTTCCTTGCGCTTATAAGGCTCTGTTTCACCGGGTTTGCGCGTTTTCAGCAGCTTCAGGATCCAGGTGTATTGTTCCGGACGAGGCGTGACAAACACCTCCACCTCTTCATTCATGCGCCTGGCGATCGTGTTGTCATCCGCTGTCAGCAAATCATCCATCGGCGGTCGCACCTGGATAATCAGACGATGCGTTCTGGCGTCATAGACCGGGAACAACGGTACAACACGTGCGCGGCAGACTTTCATCAGGCGGCCAATGGCCGGAAGCGTTGCTTTGTAGGTGGCAAAGAAATCGACAAACTCGCTGTGCTCCGCGCCGTGATCCTGGTCCGGCAGATAGTAACCCCAGTAGCCCTGGCGCACCGACTGGATAAAAGGCTTAATGCCATCGTTGCGCGCATGCAAACGCCCACCAAAGCGACGACGAACGGTATTCCAGACATAATCAAAGACCTTGTTACCTTGATTATGGAACATCGCTGCCATCTGCTGCCCCTGCGAAGCCATCAGCATCGCCGGAATATCCACGCCCCAACCGTGTGGCACGAGGAAAATCACTTTCTCGTTGTTACGTTGCAATTCATCGATAATATCTTTGCCCTGCCAGTCGACGCGCGGCAACACCTTATCCGGCCCACGGATCGCCAGTTCCGCCATCATGGCCATTGCCTGTGGCGCAGTAGCAAACATCTCATCAATGATGGCTTCTCTTTCGGCTTCGCTTTTTTCAGGAAAGCAGTAGAGCAAATTGATCTGTGCGCGACGACGCGCGCTTTTGCCATATTTCCCTGCCAGACGGCCCAGTTTCCCCAGCAGGGGATCGCGTACCGAAGGCGGAACCAGCGCTACGCCAGCAAATGCCAGTACGCCCAACCACGCGCCCCAGTTGCGCGGGTGACGGAATTCACTTTCGAACTCCGGAATATATTCACTGTTATTTTTTTTCGTTTCCATGCATCGTCCGCAGGCCAGAAATCAAGTCACTCAGGATAAGGAGATAGTGTAGCGAGGCGTTATCTTTCACACAAAAGAAAAAGCCGGCGCGCAGCAGGCACCGGCTTCGAACGCATATTTGTTAAGCGAATCAGTCAAAACGCAATTGCGGAATAACCTCTTTCACCTGCGACAGATAATCCGTGCGATCCGAACCGGTCAGCCCTTCGGTGCGCGGCAGTTTTGCCGTTAACGGGTTGACAGCCTGTTGGTTGATCCACATTTCATAGTGCAAATGCGGCCCGGTGGAGCGGCCGGTGTTACCCGACAAGGCGATGCGATCGCCGCGCTTCACTTTCTGACCCGGTTTTACCAGCAGTTTACGCAGATGCATGTAACGGGTTGTGTAAGTACGACCGTGGCGGATAGCAATGTAGTTCCCCGCTGCGCCACTGCGTTTCGCCACCACAACTTCACCATCGCCGACGGCAAGCACCGGCGTGCCCTGCGGCAGAGCAAAATCGACGCCTTTGTGCGGTGCAACGCGTCCGGTAACCGGATTCAGACGGCGCGGATCAAAGTTTGACGAGACGCGGAACTGTTTCGCAGTCGGGAAGCGCATAAAACCTTTTGCCAGCCCGCTACCATTGCGATCGTAAAATTTGCCGTCTTCGGCGCGAATGGCGTAGTAATCTTTGCCGTCAGAACGCAGGCGAACGCCGACTAACTGGCTCTGTTCCTGTTTACCTTCCAGCATTTCGCGGGACATCAGCACGGAAAACTCATCGCCTTTTTTCAGCTTACGGAAATCCATCTGCCACTGCATCGCTTTGATCACCGCGCTGACTTCAGCGCTGGTTAAACCGGCTTCACGGGCGCTGGCGACGAAGCTCGCGCCAACCGTACCTTTCATCACCGAATTCACCCAGTCGCCCTGCTGCATCTCGCTGCTCATTTTAAAACCGCCATCGACGCGGTCATATGTGCGGGTTTCGCGGCGGGACATCTCCCACGTCAGGCGTTGCAGATCGCCATCTGCGGTGAGCGTCCATGAAAGTTGTTGACCAATCTTCAGATTACGCAGTTCCTTATCAGCAGCGGCAAGCTGGCTGATATCGCCCATATCAATGCCGTACTGGTTGAGGATACTGCTGAGCGTATCGCCGGTAGAAACCACATATTCGTGAACGCCAACTTCATTGGCGGTTTTATCATCCAGTTCATCTTGCGGGATATCATCCACATCATCAGAAGTGGTTTGATCGATAGGTTCGCTGGCTTCCGGCAACAACGAGCGGATTTCATTTTTCGGCAGCTCAATCGCTTTCACGATCGGGGCTGTGGCTTCGGGATGATAAACGTAAGGCCGCCAGACGGCGACCGTGAGTGTAAGAACTGTAAGCGACCCCAGCATGACACGGTGGGGTCGGGGCAGACTGTTAAATGCCAGAGCGACAGAGCGGGCTATCTGTTGCACGTATTCACTTCCTCGTTATTCTCCTTTCAGGCAGCTCGCATACTGGTGAGTAAGTTGGGCAAGGAACTGCGGATAGCTCTCTTTGCCTAACTTGATACTGATTCCAAGTGGATCCAACGTTCCCATTCGAACGGATGTCCCTCTGGCAACAGCTTCAACGACCGCTGGCCTGAACTGTGGTTCAGCAAAAACGCACGTGGCTTTTTGCTCAACCAACTGTGTTCTGATTTCATGTAAACGCTGCGCACCAGGCTGAATTTCGGGATTGACGGTAAAGTGCCCCAATGGGGTCAGCCCGTAGTGTCTTTCAAAGTAGCCGTAGGCGTCATGAAAAACGAAATACCCCTTCCCTTTCAGCGGTGCCAGCTCGTTACCAGCTTGCTTATCCGCCTGAGTTAATGATGCCTCAAAGGCCTGCAAGTTGGCGTCAAGCCTGGCTCGACTTTGCGGCATAACTTCCACTAATTTATCGTGGATTGCAACCGCCGACAGCCGCGCAATCTCTGGGGAAAGCCACAGATGCATGTTGTAATCGCCGTGATGGTGATGTTCGTCACTTTTTTCGCCATCGTGGTGATCATCACCATGCTCATGTTCGTCTTCATCGGCCCCTTTCATCAACAGCGGTTTTACACCGGCAAGCCCGGCCATCGACACCTGTTTCTGCTCAGAAATTTGTTGTACGGAACGCGCCATAAAGGCTTCCATCTCCGGGCCGACCCAAAAAACTAAGTCCGCGTTTTGTAAGCGTTTTACATCTGAAGGACGCAGTGAATAATCATGCTCGGATGCACCATCTGGCAGCAGCACTTCGGTAGTCGTCACCCCGTCGGCAATGGCAGCAGCGATAAATCCTAATGGTTTGAGTGAAGCCACCACATCGGCATTAGCGGTTTGTGCTGTACCGGCGAAAAGAGCAGCAGATAGCGCTGCGCAAAGAAGCGTATTTTTATGTAACATAATGCAACTGTTCATCGTAATGAGTATGTGGGGTGTGATATTATAACATCCGACAACTTGTGCAACCTGTTAAATGCTATGACGAATCTTGTAACGCTCGAAAATGTCACCGTTGCTTTTGGTCAACGGCGCGTCCTGTCTGATATTTCGCTCAATTTACGCGCAGGAAAAATTTTAACCTTACTCGGCCCCAATGGCGCGGGTAAATCTACGCTGGTGCGCGCAGTGCTGGGCCTGGTAGCACCGGATGCAGGGATGATCAAGCGTGAAAAGAACCTGCGTATCGGCTATGTGCCGCAAAAATTGCATCTTGACGCCACCTTGCCGCTGACGGTAGGCCGTTTTATGCGTTTGCGCCCCGGCACCCGCAAAGACGACATAATTCCGGCGCTGAAACGCGTACAGGCTGCACATCTGGTGGGTGCTCCGATGCAAAAGCTTTCCGGAGGCGAAACGCAGCGTGTTTTGCTGGCTCGCGCCCTGCTTAACAGCCCGCAGCTTTTAGTGCTGGATGAGCCAACCCAGGGCGTAGACGTTAATGGCCAGGTCGCGCTCTACAACCTGATAGATCAGCTGCGTAAAGAGCTCAACTGTGCAGTACTGATGGTCTCCCACGATCTGCATCTGGTGATGGCGAAAACGGATGAAGTCCTGTGCCTTAATCACCATATTTGCTGTTCAGGTACGCCAGAAGTGGTTTCCATGCATCCGGAATTTATCTCTATGTTCGGGCATCGCGGTGCGGAACAGCTTGGCATTTATCGCCACAACCATAACCACCGCCACGATCTGCAGGGCCGCATTGTTCTGCGCCAGGGTAATGGACACTCATGATTGAATTGTTACTGCCCGGCTGGCTGGCCGGGATTATGCTTGCCTGCGCTGCCGGGCCGCTGGGTTCATTTGTCGTCTGGCGACGGATGTCCTATTTTGGCGACACGCTGGCGCACGCTTCTTTACTTGGCGTTGCCTTTGGTCTCCTGCTGGATGTGAATCCCTTCTACGCTGTTATTGCCGTGACGTTACTGTTGGCTGCTGGTCTGGTGTGGCTGGAGAAACGCCCGCAACTGGCGATCGATACCCTGCTCGGCATTATGGCGCACAGTGCGCTGTCTCTCGGTCTGGTCGTGGTCAGCCTGATGTCGAACATTCGCGTCGATTTGATGGCTTATCTGTTTGGCGATCTGCTGGCGGTGACGCCGGACGATCTGATAGTTATTGCCACTGGCGTGGTGGTGGTGCTGGCGATCCTGCTTTGGCAGTGGCGCAACTTACTGTCGATGACCATTAGCCCGGAGCTGGCATTTGTTGACGGCGTGAAACTGCAACGCGTCAAACTGTTGCTGATGCTGGTTACCGCCCTGACCATTGGCGTCGCCATGAAATTTGTCGGCGCGCTGATCATCACTTCACTGTTGATTATCCCGGCGGCGACAGCACGCCGATTCGCGCGAACGCCAGAACAAATGGCGGCGATTGCCGTAGGCGTCGGGATGATTGCGGTGACCGGCGGCCTGACCTTCTCCGCCTTCTACGATACGCCAGCAGGCCCGTCTGTCGTGCTGTGCGCGGCGCTGCTGTTTATCTTCAGTATGACGAAGAAACCCGTTAGCTAACTATTATCGGGCGCAGTCGGCTGAGATCATCCGCTGCTGCCACTGATGTAAAAGGCCGGAAGCAGACGCTTTCCGGCCTTTTTGTTTATGGCATTTCCGGAGGGGTGATACCAAAGTGATTCCAGGCCCGCACCGTCGCCATGCGCCCGCGCGGAGTCCTCTGTAAAAAACCTTGCTGAATCAAATACGGTTCCAGCACATCTTCAATGGTTTCCCGCTCCTCACCGATAGCCGCCGCGAGGTTATCCAGCCCGACGGGACCGCCGAAGAATTTATCAATCACTGCCAGCAGAAGTTTGCGATCCATATAGTCGAATCCTTCCGCATCAACATTCAGCATATCCAGCGCTTTCGCCGCGATTTCAGCCGTGATATCGCCATCATGTTTCACTTCGGCAAAATCGCGCACGCGGCGCAGCAGGCGGTTGGCGATACGCGGCGTACCGCGAGAACGACGCGCCACTTCCAGCGCGCCCTCTTCGCTCATCTCCAGCCCCATATAGCGGGCACTGCGACCGACAATATGTTGCAAATCGGCCACCTGGTAAAACTCCAGTCGCTGCACAATGCCAAAACGGTCACGCAGCGGCGAAGTCAGTGACCCCGCGCGCGTTGTCGCGCCAATCAACGTAAAAGGCGGAAGATCGATCTTAATGGAACGCGCCGCCGGACCTTCGCCGATCATGATATCGAGCTGGTAATCTTCCATCGCCGGATAAAGCACTTCTTCCACCACCGGTGAAAGACGGTGAATTTCATCGATGAACAGTACGTCGTGCGGCTCGAGGTTGGTGAGCATCGCCGCCAAATCACCCGCTTTTTCCAGCACCGGGCCGGAAGTGGTGCGTAAATTCACGCCCAATTCGTTGGCGACAATATTCGCCAGCGTGGTTTTTCCAAGGCCGGGAGGACCAAAAATCAGCAGATGATCGAGTGCGTCGCCGCGCAGTTTTGCCGCCTGGATAAAAATCTCCATCTGCGAACGAACCTGCGGCTGGCCGATATACTCATCGAGCATTTTCGGGCGAATAGCGCGATCCACAACCTCTTCCACATCAGTACTGGCAGGGGCTACCAGACGGTCTGCTTCAATCATCCTCTACCTCACAACGCCGCGCGCAGCGCTTCACGGATCAGGGTTTCACTGTTGGCATCCGGGCGGGCAATCTTGCTAACCATCCGGCTGGCTTCCTGAGGTTTATATCCCAGCGACACCAGCGCAGCAACCGCTTCCTGCTCTGCGTCATCCGCTGCCGGGCTGGCCGGAGAGGTAAGAACCAGATCGGCCGCCGGGGTGAAGAGATCGCCATGCAAACCTTTAAAGCGGTCTTTCATTTCGACAATCAGGCGCTCGGCGGTCTTTTTACCGATACCCGGCAATTTGACCAGCGCAGCCGGATCTTCCCGCTCGACGGCATTAACAAATTGCTGTGCTGACATGCCGGACAAAATCGCCAGCGCCAGTTTCGGCCCGACGCCATTCGTTTTGATCAGCTCGCGGAACAACGTGCGTTCCTGCTTATTGTTAAAACCGTACAGCAGCTGCGCATCTTCACGCACCACAAACTGGGTGAAAACCGTCGCCTCTTTACCGGCATCCGGTAATTCATAAAAACAGGTCATTGGCATGTGCACTTCATAACCCACACCTCCCACTTCCAGCAGAACCAACGGGGGTTGTTTTTCTACAATGATGCCTCTGAGTCTGCCTATCACGTGACGCTCCTGCGCTATGGGCTAAGGTGTAATGCTGTATCATAAAAAAAGGCTGGATAGATATCCAGCCTAATATAGAAAGAAAAGCGCGAGCGCGGTTCAGGAATGGGCGTAATACGCCTCATCGCTCAGATCGTCTAACAGCGTACGCTGTGTTGGCTGCCAGCCCAGCACCTGGCGCGTCTGTTCGCTTGATGCTGACATCTCCCCGGCCGCAAAATTAGCGAACCAGCCAAAATGTGCGGCTTCACGCGGTTCGGCAGGTAAACCAAGCATTTTGCCGATGGCAATGGCGATATCGCGCATGGCAATCGCCTCCTCCGCGACCGCGTGGTAAACCGGCTGTGTCACGCCACTTTCCAGCGCCAGCCGGTAGACTTTCGCTGCATCAATCCGATGTACCGCCGCCCAGCAATTGTTCGCTCCGGCAGGCCAGGCGGCAACGCCGGTTTGTTTTGCCAGCGCGATCAGAATGGGTACAAAGCCGTGATCGCCGACGCCGTGCACGGTAGGCGCCAGGCGGATACTCGCCGCGCGTACCCCTTTTTCAGCCAGCGCCTGCGCCGCCTGTTCGGAACGACGAAGATAGTCTGGCTCTTCACCCGGCTTGTCTGCTTCCGTTGCCGGGCGCCCCTGCGCCAGTCTTGCCAGCCCCGACGTCACCAATAGCGGGCGATCGGAGCCGAGTAACGCCTCTCCCAGTACTTCAATTGCGCGTTGATCCTGCGCGCAATTCTGCGCAAAACGCGAAAAGTCATGATTAAACGCAGTATGAATCACGGCATCGGCTTTTGCCGCCGCCGCAAAAAGAACGTCGTGATCGTCCAGCGTCCCGTGAACCACTTGCCCGCCGGCGGCAAGCAGTGCCTGCGCCTTGTCTGCATTTCGCGCCAGGCCACTTACCTGGTGCCCGGCGGCCAGTAACTCAGCCGCCACTGTTGCGCCGACCCATCCGGTCGCGCCAGTCAGAAAAACATGCATGCGTGTGCCTCCTGATATTGACTCGCGCCGTTATCCTTATAAATATCCGTGATAGAGAAAAGTAGTGACTTTATCGTGGTATAAGGACTAACAGGATGCAGAGCGTTACTCAGCCAAAAGATCTGGGCAGTTACCTGAAATCCCGCCGCGCGCAGTTGGATCCCAACGCGCTGGGATTTCACACCGCACGCCGACGCACGCCAGGGCTGCGGCGGGAAGAAGTCGCGCATCTGGCCTGTATTAGCGCCACCTGGTATACCTGGCTTGAACAAGGACGCGGCGGCACGCCATCGGCAGAAGTGCTGGACAGAATTTGCCAGGCGCTGCGCCTTTCCGAACGGGAACGGGAGCATGTTTTTCATCTGGCCCTCGGGCGCGCGCCTGGCATACATTACGCAGCGACCGGCACAGTGACCGAACGGCTGCAAAAGGTACTGGACTGCATGCCCTTCAGCCCGGCGCTGATCCGCAATGCCACCTGGGATGTGCTGGCATGGAACAAAGCCGCCACCGTGGTTTTATCCGATTACCCAACGTTACCCGCGCAGGAGCGCAATATTCTGCGCCGCATTTTCCTTAATCCGCAGGCTCGCGCTGCCCAGAACGACTGGTACGCGCTGGCGCGCTATCTGGTGGCGGCGTTCCGTGCCGATGCGACCCGTGCAGGTGCATCGGCGGAGATCCGTCCTCTGGTAGAGGAGCTGAGTTCAGCCTCTCCTGAATTTGCCGAGCTATGGCGAAGCAATGATATTGGCGGGATGGGAGAAGGCACCAAAATTCTGCTGCACGGCAATGTCGGCAAGTTGTCGCTGGAATATTCGAGTTTTTCTGTTGAAGGACAACCCGATTTGACGATGGTGGTTTATAACCCATCGGAGGAAGAGGATGCGCAGAAAATCCGCTCGCTGTTATAAAAAAAGCGCCGTTAACTGGCGCTTGTTAGCGTAATCTTCCGCGAGCAAGATTAAGCCGCGTACTGCTCACCTGTAAGGCATTCTGACTGACATGGCAATGCGTAATGGCAATCGCCAGCGCATCAGCGGCATCCGCCTGCGGATTGGCCGGAAGCTTCAGCAAGGTTCGCACCATGTGCTGCACCTGGCTTTTTTCCGCGCTGCCAATACCGACAACCGTCTGTTTGACCTGACGGGCAGCATACTCAAAGACGGGGAGATCCTGATTGACGGCAGCAACGATAGCCACGCCGCGCGCCTGCCCAAGTTTCAACGCTGAATCGGCATTTTTCGCCATAAACACCTGTTCGATGGCGAAAAAATCCGGCTGAAACTGGGTGATGATTTCCGTCACGCCTGCGTAAATGAGCTTGAGGCGCGACGGTAAATCCTCGACCTTCGTGCGAATGCAACCGCTGCCTAGGTAGGTCAGTTGCCTTCCTGTCTGGCGGATCACACCGTAACCGGTGACGCGCGAACCCGGGTCAATACCGAGAATAATCGCCATTATGCGCCTCCGGCCTGGGGTGATTTAGTCAGCGACATTACAGCGTCGCCGCAACCTCATCGGAGATCTCACCGTTATGGTAGACTTCCTGCACATCGTCGCAATCTTCCAGCATATCGATCAGACGCAGCAGTTTCGGCGCAGTTTCTGCATCCATATCGGCTTTGGTAGACGGGATCATCGACACTTCAGCGTTGTCCGCTTTCAGGCCAGCCGCTTCCAACGCATCGCGCACGGCCCCCATCTCTTCCCACGCGGTATAGACGTCGATAGCGCCGTCATCAAAGGTCACCACGTCTTCAGCACCGGCTTCCAGCGCCGCTTCCATGATGGTGTCTTCGTCGCCCGCTTCAAAGGAGATCACCCCTTTTTTGCTGAACAGATAAGCTACGGAGCCGTCAGTCCCCAGGTTACCGCCGCATTTGCTGAAAGCATGACGCACTTCGGCAACGGTACGGTTGCGGTTGTCACTCAGACATTCAACCATTACTGCGGTGCCGCCAGGGCCGTAACCTTCATAAATGATGGTTTCCATGTTCGCATCGTCATCGCCGCCCACGCCGCGCGCGATAGCACGGTTTAAGGTGTCGCGGGTCATGTTGTTGGACAACGCTTTATCCACCGCCGCGCGCAGACGCGGGTTGGAACCGATATCGCCGCCACCCAGACGGGCAGCTGTAACCAGCTCGCGAATGATTTTGGTAAAGATCTTACCGCGCTTGGCATCCTGTGCTGCTTTGCGGTGTTTGGTGTTGGCCCATTTACTGTGACCTGCCATAAAAAACTCTCCAATAAAGCCATTTCCCTTCGCCTTTCAGCCTCAGGTGAGTTGGCAGCTCCATCCGCACCAGTCACTTACCGGGGTAAGCTTCTGGCAACGTCCGGCTTTGCCGCCTTCCTGAGAACTAAAATTCCGGGGAAATTTAGTCGGCGTTAATAACAAATTCTTCAATCGCCTGCCGGTTGCTCCACGATTTGGTTAATGCCGCCGCTGCGGGGGCATTAAGCCAGCGGTACGTCAGATGTTCGGTAAAAACAATCGGACGTTCATGGGGCAGCGCAAGACAAAACCAGGATTCGGTATTGTGCGTTACGCCCGGCGCATAGCGATGACGTAAATGACTAAAGATTTCATACTCCACCGTGCGCTGACAGTCGACTAAGGTCAGTTGCTCACAGACAACATCGATTTCGACCTCTTCCTTTACTTCACGCAGGGCGGCTTGCGTTGCGTTCTCCCCCGCTTCCAGGCTGCCGGTTACCGACTGCCAGAAATCGGGGTCATCGCGTCGCTGTAACATCAGCACCCGTTTCGTGTCCTGCGCGTAAATCACCACCAGCACGGAAACGGGATGCTTGAATGGCATCTTATTTATTCTCCGGGGTCTCTTTTTTGACCACCGCAATGCCTAGCTCCGCCAGCGCGGCCGGGTTAGCAAAACTCGGCGCTTCGGTCAGCAGACAGGCTGCCGCCGTGGTTTTCGGGAAGGCAATAACGTCACGAATGTTATCGGTGCCGGTCAGCAGCATGGTCAGACGATCCAGGCCGAATGCCAGACCTGCATGCGGCGGCGTACCGTATTTCAGCGCATCCAGCAGGAAGCCGAACTTCTCGCGCTGTTCGTGCTCGTTAATCCCCAGGATGCTGAACACCGTCTGCTGCATTTCGCCGCTGTGGATACGAACAGAACCACCGCCCACTTCGTAACCGTTGATCACCATGTCGTAGGCGTTAGCCACCGCATCTTCCGGCGCCGCTTTCAGCTCGGCAGCAGTCATGTCTTTCGGCGAGGTGAACGGATGGTGCATCGCCGTCAGGCCGCCTTCACCGTCATCTTCAAACATCGGGAAGTCGATAACCCACAGCGGCGCCCACTTCGCTTCGTCAGTCAGGTTCAGATCTTTGCCGAGCTTCAGACGCAGCGCGCCGAGTGCATCAGCAACCACTTTTTTGTGGTCCGCGCCGAAGAAGATCATGTCGCCGTCCTGCGCGCCCGTGTGCTCAAGGATCGCGCTGACAATTTCAGCATTCAGGAACTTGGCCACCGGGCTGGTGATGCCTTCCAGGCCTTTCGCCGCTTCATTGACCTTGATGTACGCCAGGCCTTTCGCGCCGTAGATTTCAATAAATTTGCCGTAGTCGTCAATTTGTTTACGGCTAAGTTGTGCGCCACCTGGCACACGCAGCGCGGCAACGCGACCTTTTGCATCATTTGCCGGGCCGGAGAAGACTTTAAATTCGACCGCTTTCAGCAGGTCCGCCACGTCCACCAGTTCCATCGGGTTACGCAGATCCGGTTTATCAGAACCATAGCGGCGCTCGGCTTCAGCAAAGGTCATGATCGGGAAATCGCCCAGATCAACACCTTTAATTTCCAGCCACAGCTGACGCACTAACGCTTCCATCACTTCACGCACCTGCGGCGCGGTCATGAAAGAGGTTTCCACATCAATCTGGGTAAATTCCGGTTGACGGTCAGCGCGCAGGTCTTCGTCACGGAAGCATTTGACGATCTGATAATAGCGGTCAAAACCGGACATCATCAGCAGCTGTTTGAACAGCTGTGGAGACTGCGGCAACGCGTAGAATTTGCCTTTATGCACGCGTGAAGGTACGAGATAGTCGCGTGCGCCTTCCGGCGTGGCTTTCGTCAGCATCGGCGTTTCGATATCGAGGAAGCCGTGATCGTCCATAAAGCGACGCACGAAGCTGGTGATTTTCGCACGGGTTTTCAGGCGCTGCGCCATTTCCGGACGACGCAGATCGAGGTAGCGATATTTCAGACGCGCTTCTTCGGTGTTGACGTGGTTGGAGTCCAGCGGCAGCACGTCAGAACGGTTGATGATGTTCAGTTCGGTGGCGAACACTTCAACTTCGCCGGTAGCCATATCTTTGTTGACGTTTTTCGCGTCACGGGCGCGAACGGTACCGGTAATCTGAATACAGAACTCATTACGCAGTTCAGAGGCGAGCTGGAACGCATCCTGACGGTCCGGGTCGAAAAACACCTGCACGATGCCTTCACGATCGCGCATATCAATAAAGATAAGGCTACCGAGGTCACGACGACGGTTGACCCACCCACAAAGCGTTACTTGCTGTCCGACATGGGACTGATTGAGCTGCCCGCAATATACTGTACGCATGAGATATCCCTTAAATTAGCTGCGCGCGACCTGTCACCTGCGCGGCAGGCATTCTGGTGGCAGCTATTTTCGTATGTCACTACTGGATGAAAAAAGGGGGCTATTATACTGGAAATTCTGACCAACGATAAGCCCGCTACTGACTGTACGCACGTTTGCTGCGCGCTTATTGCGCATTCTCACAAAATTTAACAAAATTTGTAAACCGCGCTGGCGTGCAGAACGCGTAAGGTATCCACCGACGTCATTCATTTTTCAGGAGTTATTATGCTGAAGCTCAATGCTGAGAAAACCGCTCTGGTGGTGATCGATTTACAGGAAGGGATTCTGCCTTTCGCCGGTGGTCCTCACACGGCACAGGACGTGGTAAAACGCGCCGCTGCGCTGGCGGAAAAATTTCGTGCAAACGGTGCGCCTGTTGTGCTGGTGCGCGTGGGCTGGTCAGCTGATTTCGCCGAAGCGCTGAAACAACCGGTTGACGCCGCGGCAGGCGGTCATGCGTTGCCGGACAACTGGTGGACTTACCCGCAGGCGCTGGGGAAAAAAGAGAGCGACATCGAAGTCACCAAACGTCAGTGGGGTGCCTTTTACGGCACCGATCTGGAGCTACAACTGCGCCGTCGCGGTATCGACACCATTGTGCTGTGCGGCATTTCCACCAATATCGGGGTGGAATCCACCGCCCGTAACGCCTGGGAACTTGGCTTCTCGCTGGTGCTTGCTGAAGATGCTTGCAGCGCGGCGAATGCCGAACAGCATCAGGGCAGCATGAAAAATATCTTCCCGCGGATCAGCCGCGTGCGCAGCACGGACGAGATCCTCAGCGCGTTATGATGTATGTCGGCCTGCCGCAATGGGCGCACCCGAAATGGGTGCGCCTTGGCATTGACAGTCTTGAGGCGTATGCCCGCCACTTCAACTGTGTCGAAGGCAACACCACGCTGTATGCGCTGCCCAAAGCGGAGGTCGTCGCGCGCTGGTACGCGCAGACCAACGATGATTTTCGTTTCTGTTTTAAATTTCCGGCCACCATTTCGCACCAGGCGGCGCTACGGAATTGCAACGATCTGACAGCGGAATTTTTCAGCCGCATGTCGCCGTTAGCAGGGCGAATAGGCCAGTACTGGTTACAGCTTCCGGCCGTTTTCTCACCGCGGGACCTGCCTGCACTGTGGGCATTTCTCGATGCGCTTCCCGAGGAATTTACCTACGGCGTCGAAGTGCGCCACCCGCTCTTTTTCGCCAAAGGCGAAGAGGAGAAAGCCCTTAACCAGGGTTTGCATGCCCGCGGCGTCAACCGCGTGATCCTCGACAGCCGTCCGGTGCACAGCGCAATTGCGCACAGTGAAGCCGTGATTGAAGCCCAGCGCAAAAAACCGAAAGTGCCGGTACATGCGCTGGTCACCGCCCATCATCCGATGGTGCGTTTCATCGGTAGCGACAATATGGCGCAGAATCGGCAGCTTTTCGCCGTCTGGCTGGAAAAGTTGCCGCTATGGGAGCAGACCACCACACCGTATCTTTTCCTGCATACCCCGGATATCGCCCAGGCACCCGAACTGGTTGAGACGCTGTGGCAGGATCTTTACGCCGCCGTCCCTACGATTGGCGCGGCGCCTTCCCTGCCGCAGCAATCTTCTCTTTTTTGAGTGAAGCACCTATCATTGAGAAGCCATCGCCATCATCGTAAAGGGAGTTAGTATGGTTAGCGCGCTCTACGCCGTGCTGGGTGCATTATTGCTGCTGAAGTTTTCTTTTGATGTTATCCGGCTGCGTTCACAGTATCGCGTCAGTTATGGCGACGGCGGGTTCAGTGAACTGCAAAGCGCGATACGCATTCATGGTAATGCCGTGGAATATATTCCAGTCGCGCTACTGTTGTTGCTGTTCATGGAGATGGACGGCGCGGAAATCTGGATGGTGCATATCTGCGGGCTGATGTTGATTGTCGGCCGCCTGATGCATTATTACGGATACCACCATCGTCTGGTTCGCTGGCGTCGTTCTGGTATGGGCGCAACCTTTTGTTCGCTGTTGCTGATGGTGCTGGCCAATCTGTGGTATATGCCCTGGGAGTTGGTTTTCTCCCTGCATTAGCGCACAATACGCCCCTTTGTTTTCCCGGATATTTACACTATGTCTCACCGCGACACGCTTTTTTCTGCGCCTATCGCCAGCCTGGGCGACTGGACTTTCGATGAACGGGTAGCCGAAGTCTTCCCGGATATGATCCAGCGTTCCGTACCGGGTTACTCCAATATCATTTCGATGATCGGCATGCTGGCAGAGCGCTTCGTGCAGCCCGCCACGCAGGTTTACGATCTCGGTTGTTCACTCGGTGCCGCCACGCTGTCGGTACGCCGCAACATTCATCAGGATGGCTGCAAAATTATCGCCGTGGATAACTCGCCTGCGATGGTCGAACGCTGCCGTCGCCATATTGACGCCTACAAAGCGCCGACGCCCGTTGAGGTGATTGAAGGCGATATTCGTGATATTCAGATCGAAAATGCCTCGATGGTGGTGCTCAACTTTACGCTGCAATTTCTCGAGCCGGACGATCGCCTGAAGCTACTGCAAAAGGTCTATCAGGGGCTGAATCCAGGCGGCGCGCTGGTGTTGTCGGAAAAATTCAGTTTTGAAGACAGCACTGTCGGCGAACTGCTGTTCAATATGCATCACGACTTTAAACGCGCCAACGGTTACAGCGAGCTGGAGATCAGCCAGAAACGCAGCATGCTGGAAAACGTCATGCTGACAGATTCCGTCGAGGCGCATAAAGCGCGCCTGCATACCGCCGGGTTTGAACACAGCGAATTGTGGTTCCAGTGCTTTAACTTCGGCTCGCTGGTTGCACTGAAGGCGGAGAAGGCATGATCGAGTTTGGCCGTTTTTATCAGCAAATTGCCGTTGGCCCGTTAGCGCACTGGCTCGACACGCTGCCGCCGCAAATTTCCGCCTGGCAGCGCGAGGCCCTGCACGGGCAGTTTAAACAGTGGAACAATGCGGTCGAATTTCTGCCGCAGCTTACGCCAGCAAAGCTGGATCTGCTCAATGGCGTGACGGCGCAAAGTGATGAGCCGCTGAGCGCCGGTCAGCTCAAGGGCATGGAAACGCTGCTGCGCAACCTGATGCCGTGGCGCAAAGGGCCGTTTTCTCTGTATGGCATTGATATTGATACCGAATGGCGATCCGACTGGAAGTGGGATCGCGTGCTGCCGCACCTGTCAGACTTACGCGGGCGTACCATTCTCGATGTCGGTTGCGGCAGCGGTTATCACCTGTGGCGCATGATTGGCGCCGGAGCGTCGCTGGCTATCGGGATCGATCCGACGCAACTCTTTTTATGTCAGTTCGAAGCAGTTCGTAAGCTGCTGGGTGACGATCGCCGCGCGCACCTGTTGCCGCTGGGGATTGAGCAACTTCCGGCGCTGAACGCGTTCGACACCGTCTTTTCGATGGGCGTACTTTATCACCGCCGTTCGCCACTGGAACATCTGTGGCAACTGAAAGATCAACTGGTGAAAGAGGGCGAGCTGGTGCTGGAAACGCTGGTAGTTGAAGGCGATGAGCATACGGTTCTGGTTCCGGGCGATCGCTACGCGCAAATGCGCAACGTCTACTTTATTCCCTCTGCGCTGGCGCTGAAAAACTGGCTTGAGAAGTGTGGTTTTGTCGATGTGCGTATCGCCGATATGTGCGTTACCAGCACCGAGGAGCAGCGCCGGACACCGTGGATGGTGACCGAATCGCTGGCGGATTTCCTCGATCCGCATGACAGCACGAAAACTGTCGAAGGCTATCCGGCGCCGCTGCGCGCCGTACTGATTGCCCGCAAACCCTAAGACAAAAAAAGGCCCCTGTTAATGGCAGGGGCCTGGTACAAGCAAGCATCATATTGGGCGACATGATGCGCGGTAAAAACTATTACGGGCGGTGAAGCGCCATGATCTGCTTCATCTTCGCCACTGCCGCGCCGTCAACACCGTAGCGGGCATATTCATCCGCCTGGGCATCCGACGACATCGATAATCCACTGTTGCGATAACGCATCGGTGACGCTGACCAGCGTCCTGCCGAGCTGTGAACCTCTTTAACCCCCGCAGCCAGAAATATTTCCAGGTTTTGCGGACGCACACCAGCACCGGCCATAATGATTGGAGCGCCAGAGCGGGCATTAAGTTCCCTAATTAATGAAAGTCCTTTTTCTGCCGACGCCTGCTGACCGGAAGTGAGAATACGAAGAACGCCTAATTCTGCCAGCGCATCGCAGGCCTGATGCGGGTTGGCGCACATATCGAAGGCGCGATGAAAGGTTACCGCCATCCCCTGCGCCGCCGACATAATTTCCTGCATGCGCGGCATATCGACCTGCCCGTCTTCGTTCAGTACACCCGTTACCAGACCGGGAAAACCGAGTTCGCGCAGCAGCTGGATATCTTCCAGCATGGCGGCAAATTCATCGGCGCGGTAGCAAAAATCGCCGCCGCGCGGGCGAACAATCGGATGCACCGGAATCGTCACGCGCTGGCGGATGCTTTTCAGCGCACCGGCGGATGGCGTTAACCCGCCCTCTTTCGGCGCCGCACAAAACTCGATGCGATCTGCCCCCTGCTGCTGGGCGATCACCGCGTCATCAACGCCGTAACAACAGATTTCCAGTAAGACCATAGCTCCTCCCTTTATTCATCATGGCACGCTTATATAATTGCGGATCTGCGCGCCCTCACACCTGCGAGCATCACTGCTCGCTGGCGACAATCTCTTCAATGGTCCACGGATGAAATTTCACCGTCACTTTGCCGTCGGTTACCGCAAGCGTTGGGTTTGGCAAACGTTCGCGTTCCCCTTTTGGTGAACTGGTTTTCACGGCGATACCCGGCTGGCTTAACCCTTCATCAGCCAGCAGCGCCAGCGCGCGGGCATTCAGGGTTTCCGGCGCGCCAGGCAGGACAATTTCGATATGCTCCCAGCCTTCGTGCGGATAGCGTTTCTCGCCCGGCCACGGCAGTTCAATCACCGTAAATGCCCAGTGCTCCACATGCAGTGGCTGATGCAATTTAAACAAGCAGATCGGGCGACCGTTGATGATATTTTCCGACAGCAGTTCACCGCACTGTTCAAACCCGCGCCGCCAGCGATCCGCCGTGGCGTTCTGGTGGCAGCGCAGAGAAATATGGTCGGCATGAAGTGGCGCAATCACCAGCCCTAATCGCGTGGTTAGCGCCTGCAAATCGTCGCGAAAACGCGGCAGATCCGCGACAATATCCTGCAATTCTTCAATTTCTTGCCAGTTGTTCATAAGCCGTGCCCGTATGTCATCGCAAAGCGCATAATCTACCTTGTTATACGCCGCTAACCAACTGCCTGGCTTTCTGCGCGCCAGTAGATGATTTTCTGCACAGACCGCGCGCGACGCGGTGCTGACGCCAACGGGCAATTGCAGTATACTCCCGCCTTTAATGAACACCCGGACGCGCCCCGCTTGTGTCGCGTCCTAAACGTAAGGTATCCCGGTGAATATTCAGGCTCTTCTCTCAGAAAAAGTCAGTCAGGCCATGATTGCGGCAGGTGCGCCCGCCGATTGCGAACCGCAGGTTCGTCAGTCAGCAAAAGTTCAGTTTGGCGACTATCAGGCTAACGGTGTAATGGCAGTTGCTAAAAAACTGGGCATGGCGCCGCGACAACTGGCTGAGCAGGTTCTGTCTCATCTCTCACTCGACGGGATTGCCAACAAAGTTGAAATCGCCGGGCCCGGTTTTATCAATATCTTCCTCGCGCCAGAATTTCTCGCGGCGGAAGTTAACCAGGCGCTGAAATCGGAACGCCTGGGCGTGACACAGCCGCAGCCGCAGACCATTGTGATTGACTACTCTGCGCCAAACGTGGCGAAAGAGATGCACGTTGGTCATCTGCGCTCAACCATTATTGGCGATGCCTCCGTACGTACGCTGGAATTCCTCGGCCACAACGTTATTCGCGCGAACCACGTTGGCGACTGGGGCACGCAGTTCGGCATGCTGATTGCGTATCTTGAGCTGAAGCAGCAGGAAAATGCCGGTGAAATGGCGCTGGCCGATCTGGAAGGTTTCTACCGCGAAGCGAAAAAACATTACGACGAAGATGCCGCCTTCGCTGAACGTGCGCGCGCCTATGTCGTGAAACTGCAGGGCGGCGACGAATACTGCCGTGAAATGTGGCGCAAGCTGGTTGACATCACCATGAGTCAGAACCAGCAAACCTATGAGCGCTTAAACGTTACCTTGACGCGCAAAGATGTGATGGGCGAAAGCCTCTACAACCCGATGCTGCCTGGCATCGTTGCCGACCTGAAAGCGAAAGGCCTGGCGGTAGAAAGTGAAGGCGCCACCGTAGTGTTCCTTGATGAGTACAAAAACAAAGAAGGCGAACCAATGGGCGTCATCATCCAGAAGAAGGATGGCGGCTACCTCTACACCACGACCGATATCGCCTGCGCCAAATACCGTTATGAAACGCTGCATGCCGATCGCGTGCTCTACTACATTGATTCCCGTCAGCACCAACATCTGATGCAGGCGTGGACCATCGTGCGCAAAGCCGGTTATGTGCCGGATTCCGTACCGCTGGAGCACCATATGTTCGGCATGATGCTGGGCAAAGATGGCAAACCGTTTAAAACCCGTGCCGGCGGTACGGTGAAACTTGCCGATCTACTGGATGAAGCGCTGGAGCGCGCCCGTCGTCTGGTTGCCGAGAAAAACCCGGAGATGCCGGCAGACGAGCTGGAAAAACTGGCCAACGCGGTGGGCATCGGCGCGGTGAAATACGCGGATCTGTCGAAGAACCGTACCACCGACTATGTTTTCGACTGGGATAACATGCTGGCGTTTGAAGGCAACACCGCGCCGTATATGCAGTATGCCTACACACGCGTACTCTCCGTGTTCCGCAAAGCGGGTCTTGAAGAGAGCGTGCTTGAAAATGCACCGGTTACCATCGGCGAAGAGCGCGAATCGCAACTGGCGGCTCGCCTGCTGCAATTTGAAGAGACGCTGAATGTTGTGGCTCGTGAAGGGACGCCGCACGTGATGTGCGCCTATCTGTACGATCTGGCCGGTCTGTTTTCCGGTTTCTATGAGCACTGCCCGATTCTCTCTGCCGGGAATGAAGAGGTGCGCAACAGCCGTCTGAAACTGGCGCTGCTGACGGCGAAAACGCTGAAGCTGGGGCTGGATACGCTGGGAATTGAGACCATCGACAGAATGTAAAAAAATTGTCCGCCTCACCAGAGGCGGACTGTTTGTTACAATCTGGCTAAGATTGAACAGACGCGCATACTCAATAAATGACAGAGTCAACAATAACAGGATGTTTATTTCAAAGAGCAATCACTATCATGACGATAATATGGTTCAGATCTCACTAATCGAGTGGATAGCTAATTCATTGTCAAATGACTCATATATAACGACCTTGACCAGGGTAACCTCTACTGACTGGGAATGAATAAAAGTGCGTTGAGCAATATAAGCGTACAAATGGCCGGCAACCAGTTGACTACCAATATACATTAGCGGCAAATATTTCGCTCCAACGATCCCTTCAAACGCTGTTACAAAGCGGGATACCTGATCTTTCGTCATTCCCTTTTCATTGATGTTCACCGCAGGGTCAATAACATAGCCACCCACTATTTCACCCATTCTCACCTCCTTGTTTGCGTATTAGATAAATCTCAAACACAAATTAAAAGTAGACGATACAGAATTCATACAGTGTGTTCTTAATCACATTTTTATTAATACCGAATAAATAATTTAATTATTCATATGATAAATGTTTTTATTAATTACATTCGGATTAATTATTTTCAATATCATAAAAACCGTTCGGATTATTCCAGATAAAAACCGCTCACGATAAACAGGAGCGGTTTTTATTTTACGCATAGCGAACTCAGAAATATTTACGCAAATATTCCGTCAGGCAGAGCATGGCCATCGCCTGGCCATACGGCATAGAGGTGAGTGGGATCTGACGGTAGAACTCCAGATTACTGCCCATGCCGGTGCCGAACGAAACCTGCAACAGCTCCCCTTCCGGCGAAATATTGCCAACGATCGCTTTCACCGCGTTTTCTGCCACCTCAGAATAATCAGCACTGATATAGCGTTTACGCAGCGCTTTCAGAATACCGTAGGCAAACCCAGCGGTAGCCGACGCCTCCAGATAGGAATCGGCATCGTCCAGCAGTGTATGCCACAGCCCGCTCTCATGCTGGCACTGCGCCAGCGCGGCGATTTGCGCATTCAGCACCTGCACCAGATAGCGGCGCACCGCGTTATTTTCCGGCAGATCCACCAGCTCAAGAAAATCCGGGATCACAATGGTCAGCCAGCTATTGCCGCGCGCCCAGCGCGCTTTGGCAAAGTTATGTTGTCCTTCGTAGCTCCAGCCGTGGAACCACAACCCGCTTTCCCGATCCATCAGATTTTGCACATGCAGCAGAAACTGATAGACCGCCTCTTCCACATAGTCCGGGCGGTTGAGCAGCTTACCGATCTTCGCCAGCGGCAGTACCGTCATCATCAGGGTGTCATCCCACATTTGCTGGTGATTCTCTTCTGCCAGCGTAATGTGCTGCATACCGCCGTGATCGGTACGCGGCATCTCGTTCATCGCCCACTCCGCCCAACTCTCCAGCCACGGCAGGTACGTTGGATTGCGCGTCTCTTCATAGCGGTACGCCAGCGTCAGGAACGGCGCCATGGTGTTGACGTTTTTGGTGGTTGCGCCTTCTGCAAAACGGTCGGCGAACCAGCTATCAATCACTTCGCGAATAGTCTCGTCCCCGGTCTGGCGGTAATACTGATACATCCCGTACAGCCCGACGCCGTGCGTCCACTCCCAGCCAGCCCAGCCTTTGCTGTCAATCACGCGGCCATCATCCAGACGGAGTAAAAACTCGCCAGTGGTATCGTGAATGTTGACCAGATTGTGGGTAATCTTGCGAATCAACGCCTTCAGTTCATCACGGGCGATAAAACGCTCCGGCTGACGCAGTAACGGGCTGTGTTTGACAGGCCAAACCTTCATATTCTTAACCTCAGTTGTAAGTCGATTTCAGAGACGCGTCTTTCAGGGAGGGGGCGGCAGGTTTATTGCGATTCAGATAGCCGATATTGTTATTGCCCCACAGGGATTCGTACGGCATTCCCGCCAGCATCTCGACCGTTTCCCGCGCCTGCGGGGTAATGCATTCCGGCATCGCACGGCCGCTCTGGCGCATTTTTGCCGTCTCTTCACGCAGCACGCCGTGCGTTTTCAGGTTCAGCCTGAAGCGCAGGGAAACGAGGAAACCGCAGCACAGCACCGCGATAGTGCCAAAACACATGATCATCAGAATGGTGTGGCTTACTTCCGGTGCCTGGATTTTCTGGCCGGAGACAAAACCGGATGCCTGCATCACGATCCCCACCAGCATCACTGCACCCGCCTGCGAGGCTTTGCGCGTCAGCGTCATGATGCCAGCGAAAATCCCTTCACGACGCTGGCCGGTGACCACTTCGTCAATGTCAGCGATATAGGTGTAGATGTTCCACGGCACATAGTTGATACCGCCACGGCCCAGCCCTGCAACGGCAGAAACCAGCAGCAACAGCGAGTACACGTCGCTCAAACCGGTGTAATAAAGCACGGCGTAAGACGCGGCGCTCAGACCGAACAGCGTCACCACCATGCGGTAAGACGGCGCAGGCCCAAAGCGAATACACAGCGGGATCATGGCGATAACCGCGATGAACTGGAAGATCGCCATGGTGCCCATCAGGCTGGATGCCACCGAGGCTTCCTGCATCAGCACGAACACCACGTAGTAAGTGAATACGGCGTTGAACACATCCTGCGCGATATAGCCGCCGAGATACATGCCCAGGTGCTGGCGGAAGATTTTGATGCGCAGCGTTGAGCTCAGTTCAACAAACAGGCGGCTCAGGCTCTGGCAGAGAGTCAGGTGTTTCTTCTCCGCTTCCGCGCGCAGCGCCGCTTCCGTCCACTCTTCACGCGGGCGCTCCCAGGTGAAGCACCAGACAAACGTCAGCATCATGGCGCACATCACCGAGAACACCAGGCTGGCATAGAAGAAAGAGATCGGGTTGTCTTTGCCGAAATGCGTCAGCAGGATCCCCGGCAGGAATGACGCCAGAATCGCTGACATTTGCGCCATCGAGATGCGCGCGCCGGAGAATTTGGTTTTCTGTTTGAAGTCATCGGTCATTTCCGGCACCAGCGTTTCATAGGGCACCAGAATCATGGTGTAGACCACATCAAACAGCAGGTAGGTCAGCAGGTAATACCAAAAGCTCATGTCCCCTACCCACATAATTGAGTAGCTGAACACACAAGGAATACCCAGCAGGATAAAGAATTTACGGCGGCCAAAGCGTTTGCCCAGCCAGGTCGTACCGAAGTTATCGGTCAAAAAGCCCATCAGCGGACTCACGACAGCATCCAGCACCCTTGCGGCAGCAAAGATAAATGTCGCTTCGATCGGTGTCAGACCACAAAAGGTTGTGTAGAAATAGAGTAACCATGCTGCGGTCAACGCGGTCGTGCCCGCTCCCAGAAAATCGCCAGAACCGTAGGCGAGATAATTAACCAGTCCAATTTTACGTGTTTTCATTGCCGTCAACCCTGTTCATTATTGGGGACCTTTGACGATCCGGCTTAGTCAAAGGAATTTCTTACACGGCTAAAGTAAGAGGATGTGCAACAGGAAACCTTTCTGTTTCTGCCAGCAAAAAGGCGTAACTGGCAAAAATGCAAAGAGTGTCGATACGCGCATCACTGATTTATAAAACAGCGTTTCTAATGCTTCAAAAGGCGTGGTCAAAAATGAGTGGCAGATAGCAAAATCCCGCTCTGATGGCGGGATCGAAGGCTAAAAAAACAGCTAAGCGATTGAGTTTATTGCCAGCGAAGCGGCTAGCTTTTGGCAGGCTGACGGTAATTCACAATGACCTGGTTACTGCGGACATTCAGCGGCGGCCACAAACGCCCGCCGCCCGGCACTTCCCAGACAAAACGTAACTGTTCGGCAGCGGGTACATCCGCCAAACCGCGCGTTGAACCGCTCTGGCCATCGAGCGCCACGCAGCGCGTCTGCGAACAGAGACGCACCAGCAATCCCGCTGGCGTCGGGCCGTTCAGCTCATAGCGCCAGGAGACTTCCGTTATTAACCCATCAACCGGCTGCGTTGGCCCTAATGGTCGTGACGACGCCGCTACGCCCCGGTTATCCAGCCGGATGCCAATGCTGCTGGCTTGCCAGGCGCCTTCGCCCGCCGCGCTGGCGAACAATGGCAGTGCGACGATAAGCAGAGCGAGATAACGCATTATTTACCCCCGATGGTTGCTGTCATGCGGATATGTCGATTGTCGGACATCTCCATATTCGACATCACCACCAGTTGCGGCAGACTGCGGCGCAGGAAACGCGCCAGCAACGGACGCAGGGCATGGTTGACCAGCAGCACCGGCGGCGCACCGAGCATCTCCTGACGCGCCAGCGCTTCCTGAGTCTGCTCCAGTAAACGGTCGGCCAGACCCGGCTCCAGGCCGCCGCCGCCCTGCAGTGCTTGCAGCAGCAGGCGTTCCAGCGGTGTATCAAGGCCAATCACCTGCACTTCATCATTACCCGGGAACCACTGCTGCGTAATCGCACGGCCGAGCGCTACGCGCACCACTGCGGTGAGTTCGTGCGGGTCGGTTTGCAGCGGCGCATGCTCCGCCAGCGTTTCGAGAATGGTACGCATATCGCGGATAGGCACTTTCTCCGCCAGCAGGTTTTGCAACACTTTGTGCAGCGTGGTCAGCGTCACCACGCCCGGCACTAAATCTTCGGTCAGCTTCGGCATCTCCTGGCTTACGCGATCAAGCAGTTGCTGCGCTTCCTGACGGCCAAACAGTTCCGCCGAGAATTGACCAATCAGGTGGTTGAGGTGCGTTGCTACCACGGTACTCGCTTCCACCACGGTAAAGCCCTGGATTTGCGCCTGCTCTTTCAGCGCGCTCTCGATCCAGATTGCTGCCAGGCCAAAAGCCGGATCGACCGTCTGCTCGCCCGGCAGCGAACCGGCTGCCGTGCCAGGGTTAATCGCCAGCCAGCGGCCCGGATAGGCTTCGCCGCTGCCAATTTCCACCCCTTTCATCAAAATACGGTAGCGCGCGGGGGGCAGATCCATGTTGTCGCGAATATGCACCACCGGCGGCAGGAAGCCCATGTCCTGGGCAAATTTCTTACGGATACTGCGGATACGCCCCAGCAGCTCGCCGTCCTGCTGGAAATCCACCATCGGGATCAGGCGGTAACCCACTTCCATGCCGAGGGAATCTTCCAGTTGCACATCATTCCAGGTCGCTTCCACGGCCTGCGTGTTTTCCGGTACTTTCATCGGTGCCGCTTCGACAGGTGCCGTCTGTTGACGTCCGCGCAACCACCAGGCCAGCCCGAGCAGCGCGGCAGTAAACAGCAGGAAGACAAAGTTCGGCATGCCAGGCACCATCCCCAGCAGACCGAGCACACCGGCGCTTAGCAACATAACGCGCGGGTTAGAGAAGAGTTGCCCAACCATCTGCTGGCCGACATCTTCATCGGTGCTGACGCGCGTGACGATAACGCCCGCTGCGGTTGAAATCACCAGCGCCGGGATCTGCGCGACAAGGCCATCACCGATGGTCAACAGGGTATAGCTCTCCGCCGCATCGCCCATCGACAGGCCATGTTGCAGCACACCCACCAGCAGACCGCCGATGATGTTGATCACCATGATCAGAATACCGGCGACGGCGTCACCACGAACGAACTTACTCGCACCGTCCATCGAACCGTAGAAATCGGCTTCCTGCGTTACTTCCGAACGACGGCGTTTCGCCTCATCTTCGCCGATGATCCCGGCGTTAAGGTCGGCATCGATCGCCATCTGCTTACCGGGCATCCCGTCGAGCACGAAGCGCGCGCCCACTTCCGCGATACGTCCGGCACCTTTGGTGATAACCATAAAGTTGATGATCACGAGGATGACGAACACCACGATACCAATGGCAAAGTTACCGCCAACCAGGAAGTGACCAAAGGCTTCAACCACGCGGCCTGCGGCGGCGGCACCGGTGTGCCCGTCCATCAGAATGATACGCGTGGAGGCCACGTTGAGCGCCAGGCGCAGCAACGTGGTAAACAGCAGAATGGTCGGGAAAGCGGCGAATTCGAGCGTGCGCTGGGTGAACATCGCCACCAGCAGCACCATGATCGACAGCGCGATATTAAAGGTAAACAGCAGGTCGAGGACAAACGCCGGCAGCGGCAGCACCATCATCGACAAAATAAGCAAAATGAGCACAGGCCCGGCAAGCACTTGCCATTGGGTCGATTTCAGATTGCTGGGCAGACGCAGCATTGCTACCAGATTAGCCATCAGTGTCCTTCTCGTTCATAAAATCCAGCGCTTCAGGCACCGGAAGATTCTCAGGTTTAACAGGTCGTTGTCCGCCTGACAGTCGCCAGCGTTTCAACTGCCATACCCACGCCAGCACTTCGGCTACCGCCGCATAAAGCTGGCCTGGGATCTGCTGTCCAATTTCCGCATGGCGGAAAAGCGCACGCGCCAGTGGCGGCGCTTCCAGAATCGGTACGCGATTTTCCGTACCCAACTCGCGAATACGCAGCGCTACCAGGCCGGAGCCTTTCGCCACCACTTTCGGCGCGCTCATTTTATTTTCGTCATATTGCAGCGCGACGGCATAGTGCGTCGGGTTGGTGACAATCACATCGGCTTTCGGTACATCGGCCATCATGCGGCGACGAGCGGCGGCTCGCTGCATCTGGCGGATACGACTTTTGATATGCGGGTCGCCTTCGCTCTGCTTAAATTCGTCACGAATATCCTGGCGCGACATGCGTAATTTTTTCAAATGGCTGTAGATCTGCCAGAAAACGTCGAAACCAACCATCGGGATGATGCTCAGCGACACCAGCAGCGCGCACAACCCGGCCAGATTAAGCGCGCTGGCCATCGCTGTTAACGGCGATTCGCTCATCAGGCGCATCATATCCGGCCAGTGGTGCCAGACGAATATCCCGGCGACGCTGCCCATCAGCAGGGCTTTCATTAACGCTTTAAGCAGTTCCGCGCCTACCTGAGAAGAAAACAGACGACCAAGACCGCTCAGCGGATTGAGCTTGGAAAAATTAAACGCCAGCGACTTGGTGCTGAAAACCAGCCCTCCCAGCATCACCGGCGCAATCAGCGCGATAATCACCACGCCAGTCAATAGCGGCAGCATCCCCATCAGCGCCGTTTTCAGCATCATGATAACCTGCCCGACAAACAGCCCCGGATCGTTGATGATTTTATGATCGAAGCGCAGCCCGGAAGCGAGCGCCATCGATAACCGTCGCCCAAACATCTCGCCGCCAAACCACAGAATGCAAACACCCACCAGCATCACCAGCAGTGATGTCAGCTCTTTCGATCGGGGGATTTGCCCTTCTTCACGCGCCTTTTCTAGTCGGTGCGCTGTGGGGGCTTCTGTTTTGTCTTCGTTGTCTTCAGAGGCCACGGCCTGCATCCACGGATTACGGATTTGACAACATATTGCCAGAGTCAAGGGTATCTAATGGGCAGAGTAAGGCATAAAAACAGGGGGTTTTCGCCATTTGAATGCCCTTCAGGGTTCATCCACGCGCCTGAAACAAGGACAAAACAGCAATGCCCTGTAAAAAATCCTGCCTAAACGCCATTTTTTGTCGGCCTGTCCTGATTGTTAACGACTAAACAGAATTGCAGACAATCTCCTTTATAATGGTCGGCTTCGCGTATCACCCTGCACGGACGTGACTTTTTTATGCCAACACAATCGGACCGAACATCGCATACTGCGGTGTGCATCGCGGCGTTTGTTATCTATTACAGCCTGTTCTATTTCGCTATTTACATTCCGGGCTTTATTCGTCTTTATCAAAATGGCCTCGATGGCCCGTTTCTGCATGGTGCCCTGTTGCTCCCCTGCTCGCTGCTGCTGTGGCGTTATTACGGACGTCACTAAGGCGAGCTGCTGCCTTTCGGCACGCTGGCGTGGCGAAACCTTGCCGCGCCGTTGCTGGCGCTGGTGGCGATGCTGGTAATGGAAAAACTCTTCCAGCAGCCTGAGCCGTGGCTGGATTCCCTGGAAGGGTATACGGGGTTAACCCGTTGGGCGTGGATATTCACCGCCTGTTTGATAGCCCCGGTGAGTGAAGAGATTATTTTTCGCGGCTTTTTGCTCAATGCCAGCCTGGGATGGGGAAAAGTGCCGCAACAAGTCGGTATTATGCTGACTTCGTTACTGTTTGCCGCCATTCATATGCAATATCAGGCGCCGATCACGTTTATTCAGTTGTTTATTTTTTCTGCGCTATTGTGTGTCGTCCGACTCGGGACAGGCGGGCTGCTGATACCGATAGTGCTGCATGCGCTGTCGAATCTCTTCGCAGTGGGCGATATCTTCCTGCAATAAAAAAAGGAAGGTATCCCTTCCCTTTTTCGCTGGTGCGCTAACTTCCCCTTCAGGCTGTCTGGAGGGGAATGTGCCGACAAATCAGAAGCCGAGGCTGTCCAGCAGGTCGTCCACCTGATCCTGGCTTGCCACCACGCCCGCTTTGGTGGCGTCGAGCTGAGGACCATTGAGCAGGCTGTCGTTTTCGCGTTTCGGGCGCGAAGACTGCTCCGGGATGTTTTCCAGCAGCACCATCAGCAACTGACGTTCGATCTCCTGGATAACGTCCATCATGCGCTTGATCACCTGACCGGTCAGATCCTGGAAATCCTGCGCCATCATGATGTCCAGCAACTGGGCGTTGGTGAAGCTGGTATGACCCGGAATTTCACCGAGGAACTTGCGGGTATCGGTCACCAGTTCACGGGCGTCTGCCAGTTCAATTGGGTTCTCGAACCACTCGTCCCAGCGCTTGCTCAGCGCTTTCGAGCTTTTTTCCATCTCATCCTGGTGAGGCTGAGAGGCTTCCACGCTGTTGAGCGCACGCTCTGCGGCCTGCGCCGTCATCTGTACCACATAATCCAGGCGATCGCGCGCATCCGGAATCGCTTCCGCCGCCTCGGCAATCGCTTGATCCAGGCCCAACTCGCGCAGGCTATCGCGCAGCATGCGCGTCAGACTACCGATGCGGGCAATAATGTCGCTGGGAGAATGATCTTCAGAAGGTTTTATTGAAGGTTGCAACATAGTCCGGTCCTCACATGCCAAGTTTCTCGAAGATCTTACCGAGCTTCTCTTCCAGGGTGGCTGCGGTGAACGGTTTCACCACGTAGCCGCTCGCACCAGCCTGCGCCGCCGCAATGATGTTCTCTTTTTTCGCTTCAGCCGTCACCATCAGCACCGGCATGGAAGCCATATTGCTGTCGGCACGGATAGTCTTCAGCAATTCCAGACCATCCATATTCGGCATGTTCCAGTCGGAGATGACAAAACCAAAACCACCGGTCTGCAATTTGTTCAGCGCATCAACACCGTCTTCCGCCTCTTCGACGTTGTTGAATCCCAGCTCTTTCAGCAGGTTGCGCACAATGCGACGCATGGTGGAAAAGTCATCCACAACCAAAAACTTAAGCTCTTTATCCGCCATAAAAAATTACTCCTGGTTCAAATACGTATTGCCTGTCCGGCACTGATTTTCGCCAGCATCTGCTGGCTTACCTGGCTAAGATCGACCACTTCGCTGACGCCACCCATATTGATGGCCTCACGCGGCATGCCGAACACCACACAACTTGCTTCGTTTTGCGCGATGGTCCAGGCTCCCGCCTGGTGCATTGCTAACATTCCCGCCGCGCCATCGTTACCCATCCCCGTAAGAATCACACCTACGGCGTTGCGCCCCGCATGTTTCGCGACCGAATGAAACAGCACATCCACCGACGGACGATGCCGGTTAACCGGCGGTCCATCGTGGATTTTAATCTGATAGTTTGCCCCGCTACGCGCGAGCTCCATATGTTTATCGCCCGGAGCAATATACGCGTGTCCCGGCAGAACGCGCTCACCATCTTCCGCTTCCTTGACGCTGATCTGGCAGAGCTTGTTCAAACGCTCAGCAAATGAGCGGGTAAAGCCCGGCGGCATATGCTGAGTGATTAGAATACCCGGACTTGAGAGCGGCAATGGCTGGAGTACATGACGAATTGCCTCTGTTCCTCCGGTTGACGCCCCAATGACCAGCAATTTTTCCGAGCTGAGCAGCGGGCCAGCCTTCAGCATCGCGGGCGCTTCCATCGGTTTATGCGCAGCAATACGCGCACGCGAAGCGGTGCGCACTTTCTCAGCAATCATTTCGCTGTAGGCCAGCATGCCTTCACGAATGCCGATTTGCGGTTTGGTGACGAAATCAATCGCCCCCAGCTCCAGCGCACGCAGCGTCACTTCCGAGCCTTTACCGGTCAGCGAGGAGACCATCACCACCGGCATTGGCCGCAGACGCATTAATTTCTCAAGGAAATCCAGCCCATCCATGCGCGGCATTTCTACATCCAGCGTTAAGACATCCGGGTTGAATTTTTTGATTAAATCCCGGGCGACCAACGGGTCTGGCGCCGTCGCCACCATCTCCATATCGCTGTGGCTATTGATAATTTCTGTCATGATCTGGCGCATCAATGCGGAATCATCGACGGACAACACCCTGATTTTACTCATGCTTTATCCTTACTCAGCGCATAAACAGTCTGCCCACGGAGGCTGAACTCGCGCACGAGGTTGCTGAAGTTCTCCGAATGCCCGGCAAACAGTAATCCGTCCGGCTTAAGCAGCGGAGCAAAACGATGCAGAATGTCCTGTTGCGTCGTTTTATCAAAATAAATCATTACGTTACGGCAAAAAATTGCGTCAAAAGGCCCCGGAACGTTGTACTGCTTATCCAGCAGGTTCACGGTGGTGAATTCGACGTAATTCGCCAGTTCTTGCCGTACACGTACCAGCCCGGCATGCGGGCCGGTTCCACGCATAAAATAGCGTTGCATCTGCTGTGGCGAGAGGGTCTTCAACTCGTCCTGGCGATAAATACCGCTGCGTGCTTTTTCCAGCACTTCGGTGTCGATATCGCTGGCAAACACTTTCCAGCGACCCGGCGCCATACCCAGCGCATCGGCAAGGGTAATCGCCAGCGAGTAAGGTTCTTCGCCGGTAGAGGCCGCAGCACTCCATACGCGGTATTCACCCGAGCGCTTACGCGCATGCTCAGCCAGTACCGGAAAGTGATGCGCTTCCCGGAAAAATGCGGTGAGATTGGTGGTCAGCGAGTTGATAAACGCTTGCCACTCGGCGCTGTTCTGGTTCGCTTCCAGCATGCTCAGATAGCGACCAAAATCATCCAACCCTAGCGTGCGTAAACGGCGAACAAGGCGGTTGTACACCATGTCGCGTTTATGATCTGCAAGAACGATCCCCGCGCGCTGGTAGATCAATTGACATATCCGACGGAAATGCGCATCGGACAGCGCCAGGCGCTGTGTCATCTGTTGCAGTATTGATGACGTTTGCCCTGTGGGCAGTGATGATGTCATAGCGCCTTCTCAACCAGGTTAATTTCAGGATGCAGCAGGCACGGCTTTGGGCGGTGCCACTTCGGGTAATGCAATGTGCTCTTCAATCTTAAATACAGCCACTAACGAGGTCAGATTATCCGCCTGGTTTGCCAGTTGATCGGTCGCGGAAGCGGCCTCTTCTACCAGCGCCGCGTTCTGCTGTGTGACCTGATCCATCTGGCTGACCGCCAGCGCAACTTGCTCAATGCCACGACGCTGCTCATCCGACGCGGAGGCGATCTCGCCCATAATGTCGTTGACCTGCGTCACCGAGCGGACAATTTCCGTCATCGTCTGCGCGGCGGTATCCACCAGCGCAGAACCCTGCTGAACACGGGATACCGACTCTTCAATCAGACCTTTAATCTCTTTTGCCGCCTGGGCGCTGCGGCTGGCCAGGTTACGTACTTCCCCTGCCACCACGGCAAATCCGCGGCCCTGCTCACCCGCACGCGCCGCTTCCACTGCGGCGTTCAGCGCGAGGATATTGGTCTGAAACGCGATGCCATCAATCACGCTGATGATATCGCCAATTTTTTGCGAGCTGCCGGCAATCTCCTGCATGGTACTCGCCACGCTGGTAGTTTGCTGCCCACCTTTTCTCGCGGTTTCCGCCGCACTCTGCGCCAGACCGGAAGCCTGACGCGCGTTATCGGCGTTCTGCCCGACCGTCGCAGTCAGCTGCTCCATGCTGGCGGCGGTTTGTGCCAGCGAAGCGGCCTGCTGTTCAGTGCGCGCCGATAAGTCATTGTTGCCCGAAGCAATCTCCGAAATACCGGTATGCATAGCGTAACTGCCCTGACGCACATCGCTGACCGTAGTACGCAGCGCTGCCTGCATTTTTTTCAGGCTGGCGAAGATCGCCGAAATTTCATTACGTCCGTTAACGGCAATCGGCTTCGCCAGATTGCCTGCCGCAATGTTGTCAAAGTGGCTGCTGATGATCGCCAGCGGCTGAACAATCATCTTGCGTGACCAGAACAGCGCAACGCTGGTAATCAGCGCCGCAAGGATCACCACCGCAATAAAAATGGCCGCCGAACGGTGATAGTTGCTTTCGCTGTCCTGCCGTGCCTGCTCGGCAAACTCATTTATGTGCTTTTCCCACGCGTTAAAATTCGCGTCAAACTGGTCCTGCGACTCCTTCACCGGCGCGGTCATAAAATCTGATAGCTGGTTATTTTCAAGCCAGGTGGCCTGATGCTCCAGATCGCTGCGCCATGCGGTATATGTCGCTTTCGTCCCGTCCTGCAATTTCTGCCCCGCAGGCGTGATTGCGGCAATGCCCAGAAACTCTTTCTCTTTCTCATCTGCCAGTTTCAGGCTGGCTTTTGCCTGCGTCATCAGAGCTTTAATATCATCCGGCGGATAACTTAATGCCGTGAGCGTACCCGCTTTATTCAGCAATGTACTCGCTTCAAGCAACGTGGCGCGAATTTGCATCAGAGCGCTGCGTTGATGGTTGCTGTTCGCTACTTCCTGTAAATGCGATGTGCTCTGTTTAAAAGCCCAGAAGGACAATCCGTTACTGCCGACCTGCAAAATGCCACACACAATCAAAATCAAAAAAAGTGTTGTCGAGATACGAATACGATTAAACATTAACGCCCCATCTGGCGGAAAAATGTCCGCGGTTAAGAACTGCTAAAATGTTTCCCAGTTATCTTCTTGTCCGGTTGCAAGTTGGCGACTCCGCGCCGGGGTCTTAGCGCTGCCTGCTGCCGGAGTTAAGGCACGCTGCGCCGGTTTGCCGGATACAGAAGAAAGGCGGAAAGCAGATACCGCCATCGTCAATCGACTGGCTTGTTCTTCTAAGGCTGCGGCTGCGGCTGCCGATTGTTGTACCAGTGACGCATTCTGTTGCGTGACGCGATCCATCTCGGATACCGCCAGCGCAACCTGATCGATGCCACGGCTCTGTTCGTCCGATGCCGAGGCGATCTCACCCATGATGTCGTTAACACGCGTGACGGCGCTAACAATGTCCGACATGGTTTCACCGGCACTCTCCACAAGCACAGAGCCGGTATCCACGCGGGAAACGGAATCTTCAATTAAGGTTTTAATCTCTTTCGCCGCCTGGGCACTGCGGCTGGCCAGATTACGGACTTCCCCTGCCACCACGGCAAATCCCCGGCCCTGCTCGCCCGCGCGTGCGGCTTCTACTGCCGCGTTCAGCGCCAGGATATTGGTCTGGAAGGCAATACCGTCAATCACACCAATAATGTCGGCGATTTTCTGCGAACTGGTGGCGATATCGTGCATGGTTTTCACCACGCCATCGACGACTTTACCGCCGCGCTCGGCGGTTTCCGACGCACTTTGCGCCAGCAGCGAAGCCTGACGGGCGTTGTCAGCATTCTGCTTAACCGTCGCCGTCAGCTCTTCCATGCTGGCAGCGGTCTGCTCCAGCGCCGAGGCTTGTTCTTCGGTGCGCGACGAGAGATCGTTATTTCCGGCTGCAATTTCGCTGGTGCCGGAGTAAATGGCATCCGAACCCTGGCGTACGTTGGTAACGGTATCGATTAACGCGTTCTGCATATGATCGACGCTTTGCGCCAGTTCCGTCATTTCGCTGCGACCGGCAATCGTCAGCGTATGCGTCAGGTTACCGCCCGCGATTTCGCGGATATGCGCGATGACCGATGACAATGGCGACAACAGAATACGGCGGATCCCGTACCAGACGCCGGTCAGTACAATCACCAATGCCAGCGCCAG
Organism: Kosakonia sacchari; assembly: GCA_900109485.1. Classification (GTDB taxonomy): domain Bacteria; phylum Pseudomonadota; class Gammaproteobacteria; order Enterobacterales; family Enterobacteriaceae; genus Kosakonia; species Kosakonia sacchari_B. Next base: position 177,185 of record FOAY01000009.1, read on the forward strand.
AATCGCCATCTGCCATTTCGCAAAGGTGTAATCGCTGACGCTCTGCTCCCAGGCATTACGGTAGAGGCTGTCGCTCAGTGCGGCATATTTTGACATCGCGTCACCGAGGGCGTTTTGCATCCCCTGAGTTGGTTGCGCCATAAAGCCGTTGATATTGCCGCTCTCCAGAAACTGAACCAGCTCCGTCAGCGCAGCATTATAGGTACGGTATTTCTCATCCAGCGTCTGGCGCGCCGCATCCATTTCCGGCAGCGATGGCATGTTATGAAAGGCATCGTAATGTTTTGCCGCTTCCGCCAGAGAGGCTTTCGCGCTGTTCAACAGGTCGGTTTTGGCGCTGCTTTGCTGGTTGCTCGGGTCGAGCAACATACGCGCCGACGAGCGGCTCAGGTTGATACGCGTTTGCAGCATTAATTCCCAGGCTTTACCCAGCTCAGTTTGTTGCATACGCAGGTCATTAGAGGCAGCAAAACTCTGCTGGTTTTGCTTAAGGGACGAGAAAAAAAGCCCCCCTGATACGAGTTGCAACAGGGCAAACACTGCCAGCACACTCATAAGCAGAGTAACGACGCGGATACGGTTCAACATGCAACACCTTTTCGATATGTTCCTAATGGTGTTATCGGCATGCGGTCAGGGAACTTTACATTTGCGAAAGGGAATTAAATAGTAACTTAAAATGCAATGTCCACGGTCAGGGTATCACTGTATGTTCCTTGCGGCGGCGTGGTCTGCGCTACAGTCAGTCAACGTTAATGTCGCTCGATAGCGGTTTAATGACTGAAAAGCCTCAAAAAGAATGACTATGCAAAAGAGAGATTTTTATCAGTAAAAATAATCAATTAGAAGGATTTAACGCACTGTTTAGTGGCAATGAAGGATAGACAAAATAATGGACAGGAAAGTGTAGAAAAAAAGCGGATGACCAGGGAGTCATCCGCTCTTGTATTCCGGTTACGCGACGTGCGTTGCCGCGATGTCCAGCAGCGCCATCTCATCGCTGTTGAGCAGTTTCTCAATGTTCACCAGAATCAGCATCCGGTCGCCAAGCGCGCCGAGGCCGGTCAGGTATTCGGTGGACAGGGTGACGGCGAATTCCGGCGCCGGACGGATCTGGTCCGATGCCAGGGAAAGCACATCAGAGACGCCATCCACTACGATGCCAACCACACGCTGTCCCAGATTCAGAACGATAACCACGGTGTTGTCATCATACTCGACGTCGCCCTGGCTGAACTTCACGCGCAGGTCAACAATCGGCACGATCACGCCACGCAGGTTGGTCACGCCTTTGATAAAGTCCGGGGTATTGGCGATACGGGTCACCTGATCGTAGCCACGAATTTCCTGCACTTTGAGAATATCGATGCCGTACTCTTCATCGCCCAGAGTGAATACCAGGAATTCCTGTCCTGACGGCTCGCCAGCCAGTTTTGCTACATTACTCATACCGGTCATGTTTTATACCTTTTACTTAATCAGGCGGCTGTGTGCGCCATACGATGTTCACGATTCAACCCCTGCAACGCTGACACATCAACGATCAGCGCAACGCTACCATCGCCCAGGATGGTGGCGGCAGAAATACCCGGCACTTTGCGATAGTTGCTTTCCAGGTTTTTCACCACAACCTGGTGCTGACCGATCAACTGATCAACCAGCAGCGCATAGCGACGACCTGCGCTCTGCAGAATAACGACAATCCCCTGCGTGGCTTCAGTTTTCGCCCCCATCACGTCAAACACTTTCCACAACTCAACCAGCGGCAGGTATTCACCACGTACTTCCAGTACGCGCTCGCCACCGGCCAGCGGGTGCAGATCTTCTTCACGCGGTTGCAGCGACTCCATCACCGCGTTCAGCGGCAGAATGAAGACTTCGTTGTTCACTTTTACTGACATCCCGTCGAGGATTGCCAGCGTCAGCGGCAGCAGGATACGGATCGTCGTACCGGTGCCTTGTTTGGATTTAATTTCAACGTGGCCACCCATTTCCTGGATGTTACGTTTTACCACGTCCATGCCCACGCCGCGGCCGGAAACGTCGGTAACCTGCTCTGCGGTGGAGAAGCCCGGGGCAAAAATCAGCATGCCGACGTCTTCATCGGTCATGTTTTCATTGACCGCCATTCCCTGCGAAATCGCTTTCGCCAGGATACGCTCGCGATTAAGACCAGCACCGTCGTCAGTCACTTCGATGCAGATATTTCCGCCCTGGTGTTCCGCCGAAAGAATCAGGTTACCGATAGGCGATTTACCGGCTTCGACACGTTTTTGCGGGGTTTCAATACCGTGGTCGAGGCTGTTACGCACCAGGTGCGTTAACGGGTCAATGATGCGCTCGATCAGGCTCTTATCCAGTTCCGTCGAGCTACCTTGCAGGGTCAGCTCAACCTGTTTATCCAGCTTGCTCGCCAGATCGCGCACCAGACGCGGGAAGCGGCTAAAGACATATTCCATCGGCATCATACGGATGGACATCACCGATTCCTGCAGGTCGCGGGCGTTGCGCTGCAACTGGCTCATACTGGTGATCAGATCGCCATGCGTGACCGGATCCAGCTCGTTCGAGCGCTGAGCCAGCATCGACTGGGTGATCACCAGTTCGCCGACCAGGTTAATTAACTGGTCAACTTTTTCAACCGCTACACGGATACTGGTTGATTCGCTGGCGCGCGCCGGTTTTTCACGAGCAGCAGGTTGCTCTTTCGCTACCGCTTTCAGCGCCGGAGCCGCTGGTTTCTCCGCCGGAACCGTAACAGGCGCTGGCGCTGGCGCTTCAACCACTTGCTCAACCGCGTCAACTGCCGCAGGCGCGGGAGCTGTCTCTGCGGTGGTTTTTTCGAACGCAATTTGATCGGCTTCGATGACGAAGCACAATACCGCGGTTATATCGTCTTCGCTGACGCCGCCATCAAGCGTCACGCTCAGGGTATCAGTCCCTTTCACCACGTCGCTCAATGTTCCGAGGTTACCCAGCTCTTCTTCCAGCAGTGCAACTTCGCTCTCTTTCAGGCGAGACAGGACGATGCGCAGTTTGCCGTCGCTTTCGGCAGCTGGCGCAGCAGCGGTTTCGGACTCCAGCGCAGCCGTATCCACAACGGAGAGTTTTGCGCCATTTGCAGGGGCAGCAACGACCTCTCCTTTTGCTTCCAGCGCCAGTTGGCGCAGGGCATTGCAGATATATTCGAAGCTGGCGGCGTCCGGCTCTTGCGAGCTTTTATAAGCGTCGAGCTGTTCCTGCATAATATCTTTGGTTTCCAAAAACAGGTTGATAATGTCGGTGTTAAGCTGCATTTCGCCACGCCGGGCTTCATCAAGCAGGTTTTCCATCAGGTGTGTGGTTTCCTGCAGGATGGTAAAACCAAATGTACCTGCGCCTCCTTTAATAGAGTGCGCCGCACGAAAGATGGCGTTGAGCTGTTCCGAATCCGGCGCTTCTGGCACCAAATCCAGTAAATGTTGTTCCATATCAGCCAACAACTCGTCGGCCTCATCGAAGAATGTCTGATAAAAATCACTAATATCCATGCTCACGCTATCACCTCGGATTGGCTTGTGGCGATGTGGGAACTGCTGCCGGAGCCGCCGGTGTGGATGCAGGTGCTGCTCCGACCGCAGGTTCTGGCTCTGTAATCGCGCTTATTGGCGCACTCTCACTTTCGGCATTTTCATGCAGAATGGCTTCTTCAGTCTGTTTGTTAAGTACCAAAAGACTGATTCGGCGGTTAATTGCTTCATTCGGACCTCTGTCCGCCAGGCGCATTGTCGCCGCCATACCTACAACCCGAAGAATTTTGCCGTTATCCAGCCCACCAGCAACCAGCTCACGGCGCGATGCGTTTGCACGATCGGCGGAAAGCTCCCAGTTGCTGTACCCTTTTTCGCCATTGGCGTAAGGGAAATCATCGGTGTGGCCCGAAAGGCTCACTTTGTTAGGGATGCCATTCAGTACTGGCGCAATAGCACGCAAAATATCGCGCATATACGGTTCGACTTCCGCGCTGCCGGTTTTAAACATCGGCCGGTTCTGGCTGTCGATAATCTGAATACGCAACCCTTCCTGCACCAGATCGATTTTCAGGTGCGGACGCAGCGCGCGCAGTTTGGGATCGGCTTCAATTAACTGATCCAGATCGCCGCGCAACTTACTCAGCCGCGACTGCTCCATGCGTCTTTTCAAATCGTCAATGTTGGGCTGTTTTTGCACTTCGCCCTGTTGCTGTGTGTAGTCATCGCCACCGCCCGGAATCGGGCTTTCGCTGTTTGAAATTCGCTGCCCACCCGTAATTGCGGTTGCTAACGGCGTACGGAAATACTCCGCAATCTGAATAAGTTCTTTCGGGCTGGAGATGGAGATCAACCACATCACCAGGAAGAACGCCATCATCGCCGTCATAAAGTCGGCGTAGGCAATTTTCCAGGAGCCGTGCGCTCCACCGCCATGACCTTTATGTTTTTTTCGTCTGACTACGACGATCGGATGGGACTGATTTTTCATGCGTCCTCGGTCGTGGTCTGTTGGTTAGGATTTCTGACCGCACGGACGTGTTCATCCAGTTCGATAAACGACGGACGTTCGCTGGAGTACAGCGTTTTACGGCCAAATTCGACCGCAATCGGCGGTGCATAACCGTTAAGATTCGACAGCAAGGTGATCTTGACGCACTGCATCATTTTGGCGGTTTCCGCACTCTTCTGGCGCAGAACGCTGGCCAGTGGAGAGATAAAACCGTACGCCAACAGGATGCCGAGGAATGTCCCCACCATCGCATGCGCAATCAGCGCGCCGAGTTCAGCCGCCGGACGATCGGCGGAGGCCAGCGCGTGCACCACCCCCATGACCGCCGCAACGATACCGAACGCGGGCAGCGAGTCGCCCACCATCGCCAGCGCATTCGCCGGCACTTCGGCTTCGCTTTCGTGCGTTTCGATCTCTTCGTCCATCAGCGCTTCAATTTCAAAGGTGTTCATGTTGCCGCTGATGATCAGACGCAGATAATCGACAATAAATTCAAGCATCGTCGCATCCGCAAGAATACGCGGATAGCTGGCGAAAATTTCGCTCTCTTTCGGATTCTCAATATCTCTTTCGAGCGAGAACATCCCTTGCTGACGCGATTTCGCCATCAGGCGGTAAAGCAGAGCCAGCAAATCCATATACATGCTTTTGGTGTATTTCGAACGACGAAACAGCAAAGGCATGGCTTTCATCGTACCTTTGATCGCTTTGCCATTGTTACCAACGATGAATGCACCTAACCCCGCGCCGCCGATGATGATCAGTTCAGACGGTTGATAAAGTGCCCCAAGTTCTCCGCCGGTCATCATATAACCGCCAAAGACTGCACCAAGAACAACCAGGTAACCTAATACGATAAGCACGACATCATCCTTCTGCTAATGACTAAGGCTCGGGATAAACATTTCAGAGGGTTAAACCGAATTTCAGGCAAAAAAAAGCAGCGGCATTACTGCACCGCTGCTGGAGTGTTTTCCACCTGTTTCGGTCAAACAGCCTGTTCGATCTGTTCATCCAGCAGTTGTGGAATAATATCGGCAGCATCCCGGGAAAGTTTACGTCTTTTTACCGCGCGGGACGGCGGCTGGCATAAACTACAGGCAAAGCTACCAACAGGCTGGTGTGCGTGCGTAATAAAATTACCGTCACAGCAATTACAGCGAGACAACTCCAGCATTCCGCTTTCCACGAAACGAACCAGTGTCCAGGCGCGAGTCAGCGCCAGCAGCGGCCCATCATCGGTATGAGGGCATTGTTCCAGATAGAGTTTGTACGCTTTGATGACTGCATCAACGCCGCTGCACAGGCCTGTTTTTAACAAAAACTGCCAGGCGTTACAGAACATGGATGCATGAATATTCTGCTCCCAGGTCATAAACCAGTCAGTGGAGAATGGCAGCATACCTTTCGGCGGCGGGCTACCACGTAACTCTTTGTAGAGTTTAATAAGACGACCACGACTAAGCTGTGTCTCACTCTCCAGCATCTGTAAACGTGCACCCAGCGAAATCAGTTCCATTGCTAACTGAATATCGCGGGCTTCCTGAACAATGCTTTTCTCGCCCATGGTTAAGCCCTTTTCTTTCTTGCCGCATCGCCGGTCTGTGAAGACTCACTCAGCAGGCGGGTTGAAAGTAAAATCCCAGTGTGGACTTGCTGTAAGTCATCCACGCGTGATTCCTGGGTCAGACGAGTAATAGTCTGGTGGCTGTCAAAACGGAACTGGCAGATAAGCTGATTGGTTTCAGCCAGTTTTACCATTTGTGGAAGAGTTAATTCACCCAATGTGTTCGCCATCTCTTCGTTAATGCCAAGACGGAACATTGCGGACGCTTTGTCCTGGCTAATTAAACGCTGAGCAAGAAGCAGATACGACAAGTTAATGTCATACACATGTTTCAGCAACTCGGATGTATGCATTTTTCCCATCCCGAATAACCAACTTGTATCTTATGCGGCTAAGCCGCACCCCGTGATGTCGCCGGAAAAAACCGGTATAAAAAAGAAAGGCTAAATGCATAACTGACTTAAAATCTCGCACTCGCGGCACTTCGCTCAAATGTAATGGCCTTGATACGTGCTTAATCATTTCTTACAAAGAACTAAGATTTTTCCTAATTCGACGCAACTGTACTCGTAGGTGCTGACACATACAATCTGACCCGAACAAAAATTTGAAATTTTTGTGATCTACGTCACAAAATTTAACGGATTATGGGTAATAAATCTATCAGTCCCGCTTGTGATTTGATGCTTTTTTGTTCTGTCAGCCGCTTTTTTTATTCCATTTGGCCGAATACTCATGCAAAACCAGGGCTGCAATCTGCTAACTGGTCTGAGGAGTAATGTTTTGCAACATTCATCGTTAACGAAACGTTTCTATTGCAGATATAAAATTAAAAAAGCATATAAAACAACAAATTAAGCTTTCAGAGGTGCTAATTAATTACTCCAGGTAATCATTTCAAAATTGTTAGTTATTGTGATTGATAGTTTAACAATTTGATCTTAAATTCTTTAAATTTTAGATAAGATTTTAAAATCGGTTAAATGCAGGAATATGCGTTAAAGTCTTAGCATAAGAATAATTAATGAATATTTATGATACCCTTCACATCCCTGCAATAATTCCGGGTTGCACTGAGTGCTGAAACAGAGTAATGGTGAAAAAAATTTGATTTGTCGTGGAGAGTGAGAAATGCAATATGCTCATCTTCTGGTCGCCGTTGCGGTGACGCCCGAAAGCCGGCGTTTACTGGCGAAAGCCATTGATATTGCCCGCCCTTTCAATGCCCGCATCTCCCTTATTACCTTAGCTTCCGATCCTGAACTCTATAACCAGCTTGCTGCCCCGATGATGGAAAATGTCCGTGAAGTGTTGCAGGAAGAGACGCAGCAATTTCTGGATCAACTCATTAGCGAGGCAGGTTACCCTATCGAAAAGGCGCTCATCGCCTCGGGCACATTAAGCGAACATATTTTGCATATCTGCCGTACACAGGGTGTCGATCTGGTGGTCTGCGGTAATCACAATCAAACGTTCCTCGCCCGCGCAGCGTGTGCGGCAAAGAGCATTGTTCATGCCAGTGAAGTGGATGTTTTATTGGTGCCTTTAGGAGCGTGAAGCGCTCCTGCGACAGCAGGAGCGCCGCTGACGTTAAGCCAGCTTCGGAAAGGTCGCCACTTTATGCTGTAGCTGGCTTTGTGCGCTACGTGGCGTGATGCGCTTTAAATCACGAAGGAACCTCTGCTGCCAGTGGTTGATATCATTCTCCTTAATGATTTCAAGCATTTCTGCATGACGCGATATGCGCTCTGCCAGCGGCATTCTTAGCGCCCTGTCCATCGCCGCAGCGACATCATCGCGGTCGTAAGGATTCACAATCAGCGCCGATGTCAGCTCATTCGCCGCCCCGGCAAATTGCGACAGTATCAACACCCCCGGATCGGCCGGGTCCTGCGCCGCGACATACTCTTTCGCGACGAGATTCATGCCGTCACGCAGCGGCGTCACTAATCCCACTTCGGCGTAACGGAAGACTTTCATCAATACTTTACGGTCAAAGTGCTGGTTCAGATAGTAAAGCGGCGTCCAGCCAAGCTGGCCATATTTACCGTTGATTCGCCCGGCTTCGGTTTCCAGTTGGTGCCGAATATCCTGGTAAGCCTGCACTTCGCCACGGGAGGTTGGCGCAATCTGCGTATAGCGGATTTTTCCGTGATGCTGGGGGAATTTCTCCAGCAGCGTTTCATAGGCAAGGAAGCGCTCTGGCAAGCCTTTGGAGTAGTCAAGCCGCTCCACAGAGAAAATGTTCTTCACATTCTTAAGTTCATTTTTCAACTGTGCCAGTTTAGCCGGCAGCGGCCCGGCAGCCTGTTTGGCAATCTCGTCTGGTTCAATCCCTATCGGGTAAACTTCCGTGCGGAAATTTTTTCCCCACGCGACGTGTTCTTTACCGCTGCGACTGGTCAGACGAGTCTTCATAGACAGGCTATCCAGGAACGCCAGTCTGTCGCTTTCGGTCTGAAAACCGAGCAGGTCATAATCACAGAGCGCTTCCAGCAACTCCGCATACGGCGGCAAGGCGTTAAAGATTTCCGGCGTCGGGAAAGGGATATGCAGGAAGAAACCAATCTGATTATTCACACCGCGCTTACGCAGTTCGCTGGCAAACGGTAGCAGGTGATAATCGTGGATCCACAGAATGTCATCGTCTTTCAGTAACGGCAGCAGTTTATCCGCCAGCAGCGCATTGACCTGCTGATAACCCTCCCAGGCTTCACGCTGGTAATTCACCAGATCGAGTCGATAGTGGAAAGCTGGCCATAAAACGGCGTTGGAGAATTGCGAATAATACTGTTCGTAATGCGCTTCACTGAGGGTAAACGATGCCCAGGTGATATTCCCTTTTGTCACCTTTTTTAGCGGCTGGTCCTCGTCCCCCAGCTCACCGCTCCAGCCGAACCACAGCCCGCCTGTGGCTTTTAACGCTCCCAGAATCCCTACGGCCAGCCCGCCAGCGCTGGCCTTTTTGTTGTCAGGCGGAGCAATACGATTAGATACTACGACTAAGCGACTCATAGCCATCTCTCCTGTTTGTTAGCGCCTGTTGTTTTTCTTGTTGATGGTCAGTGATACGTTCAAGCCACTGATAAACTTCATTTACGCTGTCCAGACGCCATTTTGCCTGCGTCTCGCCAGCACCCACTTTGATTGATTCGCCTCCCAGCGCATTCACCGTTTTAAACCCATGCTCATCCGTCAAATCATCACCGACAAAAACCGGTATGCGGCCAGCAAAAGGCGGCGTCTCTAAAAATGCCGTAATAGCCGCTCCCTTATGAATGCCGGACGGTTTAAGCTCCACCACGCATTTCCCTGGCTGCATCGCCAGTTGCGGGTAGCGCGCGACCATTTGCTTTGCCAGCGCAAAAACCGCGTCTTCATGCTGCGGCGCCTGACGATAGTGCAAAGCAAATGCCATGCCTTTCGCTTCCAGTTCCACACCGTTAAGCGATGCCACTTCGTGCCGGAGTGAATGCTCCAGCGGTTGTACGATATTTTCCGGTAATGTTACCCGTTCGGTATGACCCTTGATGTCGCGGCGTTCTGCCCCGTGCACACCAGCCAGAGGAAAACGCCACGGTTTGGCAAGTTGCTCGAGCTCAGCGATTGAGCGCCCTGAAATCAATGCCAGTGCCCCGCTGTTCATCTCAGCAAGCAATGAAAGCCTGGCCAGCACAGCGTCCGGAACAGAGACATCATCCGGGTGTGGTTTAATGTCAGCGAGGGTGCCATCCAAATCGAAAAAAAAGGCAAAATTCCCGGAAAAGAGAGGCGGTACAGATAATGCGTCTTCCACCCTGGTTTCCTCCTTACAGTCTTTGATGAGAGCCATTCTTCAATAACATCTCATTATCATTAGCTATGTAAGTATAGACAGTGTGACGCTGCTCGCCATTTTAAGCATGACTTACCAGCCGGATTAGCGGCTGGTAAGGTGGGGGGATAAACTATAAGGTTGTGTCTAAAATTGCGTGTTAAGGCTTAGACGGTGCGTTTAGACTTTTGTTTGTAGCGGTCGAAAATCACCGCCGCCAGCAGGATCAAACCACGCACCACATACTGTGAGAATGGCGAGATGTTCAGCAGGTTCATGGCGTTTTCGACAGTGCCCAGAATCAGGATCCCGGCAACGACATAGGATATTTTGCCAATCCCGCCTTTCAGCGATACACCACCCAATACGCAGGCTGAGATAACAATCAGCTCATAGCCAATCGACGTCATCGGCTGGCCGCTGGTCATGCGCGAAGCAAGAATAATCCCCGCTGCCGCTGAGACCAGGCCGGAGAGCACAAAGATGATGATTTTCGTGCGTACCACCGGAACACCCGCCAGGCGGGCCGCTTCTTCATTACCGCCAATCGCCAGCGTATTGCGGCCAAACGTGGTTCTATTGAGCAGAAAGCCAAAAATAATCAGGCAGCCAACCGTCAGCCAAATCGGCGCGGGCAGCCCCAGCCAGTTGGCGTAACCGAGGGTGAAGAAACGTTCATCCTCGATGCCGACCGCTTTACCGTCGGAAATGATATACGCCAGCCCACGGACGATCTGCATCGTGGCAAGCGTGGTGATCAAGGCGTTGATCTTCAAACGCGCAATCACGAAGCCGTTAATAAAACCGCTGACCACGCCGAGCAGCAAACCGGCAAATACGCCGATCCACAAACTCTCCGAAATGTTAATCACCACAGCCGTGGTTACCCCGGCGCAGGCGATGACCGATGCGACCGACAGGTCAAAGTCCCCGGACGCAAGGCAGAACAGCATGCCGCAGGCCACCATGCCGGACATTGAGATCGCCAGCCCCAGCCCTTTCATATTGACAAAAGAGGCGAAGTTCGGCACAAACAGCGCGCAGCCGATAAACAGCACGGCAAACACTACCAGCATGCCGAACTGATCCCAGATCCGCCCAAAGCTGAGCGAGGATTTCGGTGTGCGGGACGTAGTTAAAGATGACATCATTTTCTCCTCACTCAGGCGACAGCCTGGCTAACTTTCGGCATCGCGAGGCTCAGCGCCCGCTGTTCATCACACTGACCGTGAAGCAGTTCACCGGCGATTTCCCCTTCACGCATCACCACGATGCGATCGGCAACGCCGAGCACTTCCGGCAAATCACTGGAGGCAAACAGCACCGCAACACCGCGGGAAGCCAGCGCGTAAATTACGTTGTAGATCTCATGTTTCGCCCCGACATCGATGCCGCGCGTCGGCTCGTCGAGCAAAATGACTTTCATCTCTTCCGATAACCAGCGACCAAGAATCGCCTTTTGCTGGTTGCCACCGGAGAGATTCATAATCAGTTGTTCCGCGCCAGGCGTTTTGATATTGAGCGAACGAATATGGTGTTCGGCGTTTTCACTTTCCCAGCCATCATTGATCAGACAACCTGCGCGAATGTATTTGCGTCGGGCGCTGATATTGATGTTCTCCTGCACCGAATGAACCGGAATAATGCCTTCCGCTTTACGATCTTCCGGGCATAACATCATGCCCGCCTGGATGGCATGCGCCGGTTTAGTGATATTGACTTGCTCGCCGTCGATAAAGACCTGCCCTTCGGTAATTTTCGTCCCGCCGAATAAGCCTTTCATTAATTCACTGCGCCCGGCGCCCACCAGCCCGAACAGGCCGACAATTTCACCGCTGCGCACGCTTAACGAGATGGGCGTTCGTACGCCTGGCGCTTTAACCTGCTCCAGCCGCAGGCGTTCGGCCCCGTATTCCCGCGGTTTCCAGCCATAAATATCCCCCAGCTCGCGCCCAACCATCGCCTGCACCAACTGGTCATGATTGACCTGCTGCATGTCCGTGAAGGTGCGCACATAGCGACCATCTTTAAAGACGGTAATGGCATCGCTGAGCGCAAAAATCTCTTCCATGCGGTGAGAGACATAGAGGATCACCCGCCCCTCTTTACGTAGCTCGCGGATCACCCGGAACAGGTTGTCGATCTCACGCGCCGAGAGAGAGCTGGTGGGTTCATCAAAGGCGATGATTTTGGCGTTGCGCGCCAGTGCCTTGGCAATTTCGACCATTTGCCACTGACCAATGGAGAGATATTTCAACGGCGTTTGCGGATCGATATCCAGCCCAAGATGCTGAAGCTGCAAACCGGCTTCGTAATTCAGCAACGAGCGGTTCACAATGCCGCTCTTGTGCGGGATCTGGCCAAGATAGATATTCTCCGCGACGGTCATTTCCGGCACCAGATGCAGCTCCTGGTAGATGATCGCCACCCCGGCATTCAACGCTGCCGTGGTATCCGCGAAGGTGACTTCCTCACCTTTTATTTCCAGCGTACCGGTGGTCGGCGCGTAATTGCCGCTGAGGATTTTTAACAGTGTCGACTTACCTGCGCCGTTTTCACCCATCAAGGCGTGGATTTGCCCGGCGTAACAATCAAAACTGATCTCGCTGAGCGCTTTCACACCGGGGAACGTCTTGCCGATGCCGCGAAAAGAGAGATAAGGAGTAGACTGTTGCATAACGTCTCCGTAAAGCAGTTCATTGTACATCTGGCTCCCCGCCTGACGCGGGGAGCACAATCAACAGAGAATTACAGTCCTTTTTTCGCCAGCTCTTCTTTGAAGTTCTCGCGGGTGATCAGCACCACATCCGTTACAGCCGTAAATTTCGGTGGTTCAACACCCTTGGTGACCCAGTTGTAGAGCAGTTGGCTGGTTTTATAGCCATGCACGTCCGGGCTTGGCAGCAGCGAACCAAAGAAGCCGGTCGCCTGCGCTTTCGACAGCTCACTTACCGCATCGACACCGTTAATACCAATACCGATGACATCCGGCGCTTTAAAGCCCTGGCCTTCTGTCGCACGCACGCCACCCAGCACGGTGTTGTCATTCATGCCCAGCACCAGCCAGTGTTTCACTTCCGGATGCTGTACCAGCAGGGAGTTACCGGCATCAAATGCGCCGGGAATATCGTTAGATTTTGTCGGCACCTGGTAGATCTGTTTTTCCGGGAAACCGGCTTTTTTCAGCGCGTCCATAGAACCGGTCGTGCGGCGGCGAGCGGTATCCAGCTCGTTCGCAGTAATCGCCATGACGCCCGTCTCTTTCACATTCCAGCCGCGTTTTTGCATCTCTTTATAGAGTTCTTCACCCTGACGCGCGCCGATTTCGCTCGCCGCCATCATCACCAGCGGCACCGAGGTCATGGGTTCGCCTTTGGCGTTGACGAACTGGTCGTCCACCGCAATGACTTTCATGTCATAACCCCGCGCTTTGGCGACAATCGCCGAGCCAAGTTTGGGATCCGGAGTACAAATAACAAATCCTTTTGCGCCGCTGGCCGCCAGGCTATCAATGGCGTTCAGCGTTTTTTCACCATCAGGGACGGCGATTTTAATCACTTCAAAACCTAAATCTTTGCCCGCCTTGTCGGCAAACTTCCATTCAGTCTGAAACCAGGGCTCTTCCGGCTGTTTCACCAGAAACCCGAGCTTCATCGTTTCAGCGATAGCGGATTGTGACATAACGGCAGCCAGACCGATGGCCGCCAACGCTTTAGTGAATTTGTGCATGGTAAACTCCAGCTTTAGCTTTCTTTTATGTAGGGAAAAATAACTACCGGTTCATTTAAAAGTTAATAAAACAAGGCATTAGAGTCCGCACATCCCTGGACACCTGTGCTGGAAGTAGTTTTAGCGGGAAATTGATTCTCCATAGGAGAGCGGCATCACACCGCAGAATTACAGTAATTCTGTACATAAATTCAGCGATATAACACATAAAATTAGCCGAATTTGTCAGACAAATAGAAAGGGCAAAAGCAGGATAATCCATAACACCAGCCAGCTTATCCTTGTCCCGGATGCAGGGCGCATCCGGGCAAAAAAATCACCAGCTATAATAGATATGATCGGCGTGATTGCGCGCCGCAGTTTCATCCCCCTGCAAACGCGCGGCAATCGTCAGCGCAAAATCGAAAGCCAGCCCGAGGCCTTTACCGCTGATCAGGTTGCCATCTTCCACCACTGGCGCGTCAACATACTCACCATCATGGACAGTTTCGTACAGATCGCCGGAGCAGACATAGCGGCGGCCCTTCAGCAAGCCGTTGCCGCCCAGCACGCGCGCAGCAGCGGAACAGATGGGGCAAATTAACTTGCCGGCAACGTCGTGCTGTTCAACAAATTGCACCACCGCTTTGCTGGCAGCCAGATTCACGCTGCCCTGCGGCCCGCCGGGTAAGACGATGGCGTCATACAGCTTTGCCTGACGCTCAGCCAGCGTGCTGTCTGCAACCATCGGAATAGCGTGATAACTGACCACCGCGCGGGACTCCGCGCAGGCCAGCGTTTCGACGTCAATATTTAAGCGACGCAGGATATCAATGGTGATAATCGCTTCTGCTTCTTCGAAACCGGGTGCCAACAACACCGCCACTTTTTTCATGTCCGACTCCTTACGTTGAAGGTGGGTTGATTAAAGTGGGGTTATTGTTGACCAAAACAGCGTTTCATAATTCCCGCTGCGTCACATCCCTGCCAGGCAGAGTACTCAGTGAGCTTCACCCTGAGGGGTAAATTTCAGTTCAATTAGGGCGATAGCTTTCTGGATTGCACGGCGGGTAACCGGGTCGGTCGCGGCCGGGTGGGTAGCAAAATCGATGCTCTTAAGCTGGTGAGACATTTTCTCACGCACTTCAACCGGCGCGATGACGTCGATAACGTCGAGGATCTGTTTGATGACGAGCTGACAGGCAACGATATCGGATACCAGTTCCTGGTCAGTGGTGAGATTCTGTGACATAGGCGCTCCTTTAATAAAGTGCGCCATAGTAGCGGGAATTCATGCGTATGAGTAGGCCTGGCCGCCGGGCGACAGGCATAAAAAAACCTGCTTTAGCAGGTTTTTTTATCATCAGAACATAGCGCCTGGCGGTACGTCTTTGAAAGTTTTGCAGTAGGTTTCAAACATGTGCTTCAGAATTTTACGCAGTTTCATTTTTTGCTCCGGCGATTTGTTATGCAGGTGTTACGTCTCAATGCGTACATAATATGACCTTCATCACAAAAATCAATCACCATGTGATAGAAATCACGTTTCAAAAAATGAAAATGCAGTAGCTTTGTTAAAAATTTAATTATAAATCCTGCAGTTAACACTGCTAAAAATTTTTTTAGCATTCTCAATTATTTTTGCAAATGGCAGACCCACAATGAGTGAAAGCACCCTTTTGCGGAAGACTGGAGGTCTTTCTCCCGCTGCGCTACTGGTAGCCGGCGCTTTCTTTATGGAGTTTATCGACGGCACGGTAATCGCTACCGCCCTGCCGGATATGGCAAAAACGTTTGGTGTCGAAGCCGTTGCGCTGAACATCGGCATCAGCGCTTATTTAATTACCCTTGCAGTGCTGATCCCGGCCAGCGGCTGGATTGCCGATCGCTTTGGCGCGCGCAATGTCTTTTCGCTGGCGCTGGCTATCTTCACCATTGCGTCGATATTGTGTGGGCTGTCGACCAGTGTAGAGATGTTTGTCAGCATGCGTATTTTGCAGGGTGTCGGCGGCGCATTGATGGTGCCGGTTGGGCGCCTCGCCGTACTGCGCACCACGCCAAAACATCAGCTTATTACCGCCATCGCCACGCTAACCTGGCCCGCGCTGGTCGCGCCGATCATCGGCCCGCCGCTGGGAGGATTTATTACGCATTACGCTGACTGGCGCTGGATCTTCTTTATTAATGTGCCGCTGGGGATTGTGGCGATTTTGCTGGCACTGCGCATCATTCCCAATATTCGTGAAGAGGAGCGACGCCCGTTCGATTTGCCGGGATTTATCGCTACGTCGGTGGCGATGGTCAGCCTGGTGTATGCCATGGAGGATTTAGGCGCTGAGCAGCCGCAAGGCGTACTGACCAGCGGGTTGCTGATTCTGGGCGGTTTAACGCTGGCCTTTACGTTGCGCCATTTCCGGCGAGCGCAATGGCCGATGATCCGGCTGGATGCGATGCAGGTGCCGACATTTCGCGTGACGATGTACGGCGGCTCGCTGTTTCGCGCATCAATAAGCGCCGTCCCATTTCTGCTGCCGCTACTGTTCCAGGTCGGTTTTGGTATGGATCCGTTCCACGCCGGGCTGCTGGTGCTGGCGGTATTTGCCGGTAATCTGACGATCAAACCCGCCACGACACCGCTGATTCGCTGGCTGGGCTTTAAAAAATTGCTGCTGATTAACGGCGCGCTGAATGTGCTGGCGCTGCTGGCCTGCGCGTTTCTTACCCCGGCAACGCCTGTCTGGCTCACCTTTGTGGTGCTGTTCCTGGGCGGTGTCTTCCGCTCGGTACAGTTTACCGGCGTCAGCACCCTCGCCTTTGCCGATGTTCCGTCACCGCAAATGAGTTATGCCAATACGCTGTTCAGTACCGCCACGCAACTGGCTGTCGGCCTGGGTATCACGCTTGGTGCAATTGGTATTCGTATTGGTGAACATGTCAGTGAGTGGCTGCATATCACCGGCGTTGAAGGGAGCAGTTTCCGGCTGGCGTTTGTATTTATCGCGCTGATTTGCCTGGTTGGCATGTTTGATACGTTGCGCCTGACCAGGGATGCCGGTAGCGCCGTATCACAGAGGAAAAAAGCGTAAAGGGACCGCCGCAGCCAGTCCAGCTGCGGCGGGTTTTTATCAGGCCAGCACTTCGCGAACGAACGCTTCAATCTCTTTGTTCTGGCAGTGTTCAAAGAAGCACTGCTGGAAGCGCTCGCCGGAGACGGCCGTTTTCACCAGTTCACGGTCAATGGCGCGCAGGGAATCGAGGTAATTGTCTTTAACCACCGCGGCTTTCACCTGGTTCAGGATCCCGGCATTACGCACCTGCGGCTCTTTACGCTCCGGCGGATAACCTTCCCCTTTACGACCAGTAAAAGCTTTCTCAAAAATAAAGCGCACGTTCAGTTCCGCGCCCCAGCCAAAACCTTTCGCAAACGGCAGCGATAACGCATTACCGTTGTTGATCTGGGCAAACAGGAACGCATCCGCGGGATCAATACAGTAGCCGCACACTACACCCGGATGAATGTTCAGCGACATCAGCGCACCCTGCCCGGTACCGCAGCCGGTGACGACAAAATCCACAGCTTTCGCGTTCAGCAGAATACTCGCCATAATGCCCAGGTGGATGTAGGTCAGATGATGGTCATTCTCGTCGCTCATGCCGACGTTAAACACCGGGAAATCTTTTTCATCGGTAACGGCTTTCAGCTCTTTCAGAATGATGGCATTTTTAGCCGCCTGACTGTTTTCCATCATCAGTGCAATTTTCATTTTTGATCTCCTGTGAACATGCTTCAGATAGCAAAGGTTGGTTAAACCATACTACCTGCCAAACATACTTTCAAATTTAATGAAAAATGGTTTTAAAAATCAAAAGCGGGTTCACAGTTTTGCATCAATCCCCCGTCGTTTCGCCGTCGCGATTAGTAGCGCCAGTTCCACGGGTTATTCTGCCGATTGTCCTCCGATCCGCACGTTAAGATGAGAACATGCCAAAATGAATCAGAGTGATTTCATGAAGAAAATTTTTGTTGCCGCTTCGCTGCTGCTTGCTGGTTGTACTCTCACCAAAGAGGCGGAAGTCAGCAGTGTGGATACCACCAGTGGGCTGGTGCGTCTGAGCTATAACCAGTCGATGATGCAAACCGCGAATTACGATCAATACACCGCACAAGGAACGGCTAACAAGCAGTGCCAACAGATGGGTTACGCCACGGCAGTGCCTTTCGGCCAACCGATCGAAACGTGTAGCCTGATCAGCGGTTCGGTTTGCATGAATACAAAAGTCACTATTCAATATCAGTGCCGCGGCATGGCCTTTTCCCATACCACGGGTAGTTGGTAATTTCCGGGCCAGCAATCCTGCTGGCCTTCACATTTATTAATAATCAAAACAATTCTCATTTATTTAATTAACCACTGCAATGCGTGTTATTCTCATTCACTTCGTTAATAAATCATTTTTCATTTAACCTTTTGCAAATAATTAAATAACAAATTATAGTGGCCGCTCTACTATTCTATTTTTATATTTTCCGGAGCCGCGCCATGTTAAAAGCAGAGATGATTGAAAAACTAAATGAACAAATGAATCTGGAACTGTTTTCTTCCCTGCTTTATCAGCAGATGAGCGCATGGTGCAGCTACCACAGCTTTGAAGGCGCCGCGGCGTTCCTGCGCCGCCACGCGCAGGAAGAGATGACGCATATGCAGCGTCTGTTTGACTACCTTACGGATACCGGCAGCCTGCCGCGCATCAATACTATCGAATCGCCGGTTGCCGATTATGCCTCGCTGGATGTGCTGTTTCGCGCCACTTACGAACATGAACAACTGATCACGCAGAAAATTAATGAACTGGCGCACGTTGCCATGACCACTCAGGATTATCCAACCTTTAATTTCCTGCAATGGTATGTTGCCGAACAGCACGAAGAAGAGAAATTGTTTAAATCGGTTATCGATAAATTAACGCTGGCGGGTAAAAGCGGCGAAGGGTTGTATTTCATCGATAAAGAACTGGCGACGCTGGATACGCAGAATTAATTACGCAGGCGGTAAATAATACTTTTTACCGCCGTTTTTATTAATGTTTGCAGATTTTACTTTCGTGAGTGGAAAAACCCTCTTCAGCCGGAATGAATTTTCCGCGCGACGCTAAAAATGTCACCAGTTCCGCCGCCGTCATTCCCTCAGCCGAGCAAGTATGAAAACGCGCCGTTTCCCCGAAGCGGGCGGTAATGGCCGCCGCGAGGCTCTCTGTGGTGTAATGTTCGCCTGATGCAATCATCATATTCAGTACTTCGTGGCCATGTATTGATGCCATAAATCCTCCTCGCAAAAGATGCATCATAAACACAACATTGCCTGTAGATGTTGCGTTAAGACAGGTTTACATGCATCTGGTGCAGCGCCAGCCCAGCCTATTTACCGCCTGCCAGAAGTAGCGATAGTTTCCGTTTCCAGCGCGATGCCGTGATCGAAGAAGAGATCGGTTAACCACTCAACGTTTTCGATAATCCACTCATTTTCCTTTAACCCCAGAGCAGAGGTTTCATCATCGGGATTTGCTTGTGCAGGGGACCGGAAACCATCGTAAAGATATCATTACACTTTATGTAACGGTCGTTTGACGAAACTACTGAATTATCTTAATCTGCGCCGCAGTTTGGGCTAGTAGTGTGTTTTATTGCAGAGGAAAGCGTGAAGAATCGAACACTTGGCAGTGTTTTTATCGTCGCCGGCACCACGATCGGCGCAGGGATGTTGGCAATGCCGCTGGCAGCAGCTGGCGTCGGGTTTGCCACCACTTTCGTGTTACTTATCGCGCTGTGGGCAGTGATGTGTTACACCGCCCTGCTCTTGCTGGAGGTTTATCAGCATGTTCCCGCCGATACCGGTCTTGGGTCGCTGGCGAGACGTTATCTTGGCCGCTATGGGCAGTGGATAACAGGTTTCAGTATGATGTTTTTAATGTACGCGCTGACCGCAGCGTACATCAGCGGCGCCGGAGAGTTGCTGGCGTCCAGCATCAGCCAGTGGTTTAACGTTGCGCTTTCGCCAGTCGCCGGTGTGCTGCTATTCACGCTTGTTGCCGGTGGTGTCGTATGTGCCGGTACTTCGCTTGTCGATCTGTTTAACCGCTTTCTTTTCAGCGCCAAGCTCCTCTTCCTTGTGGTGATGCTGGCACTGTTAATGCCGCACGTTCACCAGGCGAATTTGCTGACCATGCCGCTGGAAAAAGGACTGGCGCTGTCGGCAATTCCGGTGATCTTCACCTCGTTTGGTTTTCACGGTAGCGTACCGAGCATCGTCAGTTATATGGGTGGTGATATCCGCAAATTGCGTAAGATCTTTATCACCGGCAGCGCCATTCCGCTGGTGGCCTATATTTTCTGGCAGCTCGCAACGCTTGGTAGTATTGATTCGTCAACGTTTATGGGGCTGCTGGCCAGCCAGGCAGGATTAAACGGCTTGCTGCAAGCATTGCGCGAAGTGGTGGCCTCGCCGCATGTGGAACTGGCAGTTCACCTGTTTGCCGATCTGGCGCTGGCAACCTCTTTCCTCGGCGTGTCGCTGGGATTATTTGATTATCTCGCGGATCTGTTTCAGCGGCGTAACAATGCTGTCGGACGCCTGCAAAGTGGAATGTTCACGTTTCTGCCGCCGCTGGCCTTTGCACTGTTTTATCCGCGCGGATTTGTGATGGCGCTGGGCTATGCCGGTGTCGCGCTTTCCGTGCTGGCACTTCTGTTACCGTCAATGCTGGCCTGGCAAAGCCGGAAGCATAATTCGCAACACAGTTACCGTGTTCCCGGCGGGAAACCCATGCTGTGCCTGATTTTCGCCTGTGGCATTGCAGTTATCGTCATTCAGTTTTTAATCGTCGCCGGTTTGCTACCCGAAGTGGGCTAAGCCAGAAAATACCGCGCGAAATTACTCATGCGGTTTTTTGTGCGGAGCGGATGATACCAAAACAGCCAGCAGACTTTATTTCAGAAGCTCTGACACAATTACGCTTTGAACATTTTCGCAGGCGATGTAAATCGCTTCGCTTGAGTCCGGTAATATTATAAAACCTGAAAAACAGGCACAAAAAAACCACCTTTCGGTGGTTTCACGACACTGCTTATCATTGATTTTATTCTTGTTTTCCCATGGTACCCGGAGCGGGACTTGAACCCGCACAGCGCGAACGCCGAGGGATTTTAAATCCCTTGTGTCTACCGATTCCACCATCCGGGCTCGGGAAGAAATTGGAGGCGCGTTCCGGAGTCGAACCGGACTAGACGGATTTGCAATCCGCTACATAACCGCTTTGCTAACGCGCCGTGAATCTCTATGCTTTTCAGCCAGCACCTGCTGTTTTAGCCGATGCTTTAATTTGGAGCGGGAAACGAGACTCGAACTCGCGACCCCGACCTTGGCAAGGTCGTGCTCTACCAACTGAGCTATTCCCGCATTATCAAGTTTTGTTCTAATCACTTGATTTTTCTATCTTCTGGCGAGCTACGCTGCCTTCCGATGCGTTGCATTCTACTTACCTGACGCACTGAGTCAACGATATTTTTCAAAACCCGGATCGTTTGCTGAAAATTACGACGATACGATCAAGGTTCAAGCAGATCGCCACGTGCTGCGTTCAGATATTGCAGCATTGACCATAATGTCAGCCCGGCAGCAACGAAGAACAACGCAATGCCTGCATATTCAACCCAGATATTTGGACGCCACAGCAACCCTACCAGCGCCATCATTTGTGCGGTGGTTTTCACTTTACCGATCCAGGATACCGCTACGCGGCTGCGTTTCCCCATCTCCGCCATCCACTCACGCAGAGCGGAAATAATGATCTCACGGGCGATCATGGTAGCCGCAGGCAGTGTAACCCACCAGGTATGATAATGTTCAGCCACCAGCACCATCGCGATAGCGACCAGCACTTTATCGGCAACCGGATCGAGGAAGGCGCCAAAACGGGTGCTCTGATTCCAGCGGCGCGCCAGGTAACCGTCAAACCAGTCGGTTATCGCGGCGACACAAAAAATAAGCGCACAAACGAGCGGTGACCAGTAAAAAGGAAGATAAAACGCCAGCACAAAAAAAGGGATCAGGATGACGCGAAAAAGGGTAAGCAACGTAGGAATATTCAATCGCATAGTGGCGTTAACTGTCTGTTGTCCGTAAATTTTCGCTCTATGGTGCTACAGAGCCCCTAATGTTTCAACGAGTAGAAGATCTTTTCTGCCAGTCCTTGCGAGATTCCCGGCACTTTTGAGATTTCATCAACGCTGGCATTGAGTAATCCTTGTAATCCCCCCATATATTTCAGCAGCATTTGGCGACGCTTCGGCCCCACGCCTTCGATCGTTTCCAGCGAACTAGTGTTCTTCACTTTGGCGCGTTTTTTCCGGTGACCGCTGATCGCATGATCGTGCGATTCATCGCGGATATGCTGAATAACATGCAGCGCCGGAGAGTCCGGTGGCAGGCTAAACCCCTCGCCTTCCGGCTCAAAGAACAGCGTTTCAAGCCCGGCTTTGCGATCGGCGCCTTTCGCGACACCCAGCAGCAACGGCTTGTGCTTATCCCACGGGACATCCAGCTCGGCAAAAACCGCCTTCGCCTGCCCCAGTTGCCCTTTGCCACCGTCAATAAGGATCACATCCGGAATTTTGCTTTCTTCAATCGCTTTGCCGTAACGGCGACGCAGGACCTGATTCATTGCCGCATAGTCATCGCCGGGAGTAATACCGGTGATATTATAGCGGCGGTACTCCGCGCGTAATGGCCCATTGGTATCAAAAACCACACATGACGCGACTGTTTGTTCGCCCATCGTATGGCTGATATCAAAGCACTCCATCCGTTTCACTTCTGGCAGTTGTAACACGCTGGCCAGCGCGGCCAGACGCTGATGAATGGTCGACTGCTGCAAAAGCCTGGTGCTAAGTGCTGTGGCAGCATTTGTACGCGCCAGCTTGAGATAGCGCGCGCGATCGCCGCGCGGTTTAGTCTGTACATTAACCCGGCGACCAGCCAGCTCAGAGAGTGAATCGGCCAACAGCGTTTTATCACTGAGATTGAAATCCAGCAGGATTTCGCCAGGCAGAGTTCGCATCTGGCTGCCCTGCAAATAAAACTGACCCACAAACGTTTCCACCACTTCGCCCAGCTCCGTACCGCCAGGTACTTTGGGAAAGTAACTGCGGCTGCCGAGTACTTTCCCCTGGCGAATAAACAGCACGTGTACACAGGCCATGCCGGCATCAAACGCCACGCCGATAACATCAAGATCGTCGCCGGTATTAGAGACAAACTGTTTTTCCGTGACCCGCCGTACCGCCTGAATCTGGTCGCGCACGCGCGCGGCTTCTTCAAATTCCAGCGCCTGGCTGGCCTTCTCCATGCGGGCGATGAGTTGCGTCAGCACCTGATCGTCTTTTCCGGCAAGGAACAAGCGAACATACTCAACCTGCTGCGCATACTCCTCTTCACTGACCAGTCCTGCGACACACGGCCCCAGGCAGCGACCAATCTGATATTGCAGGCACGGGCGGGAGCGGTTGCGATAAACGCTATTCTCACACTGGCGGACGGGGAATATTTTCTGCAACAGCGCCAGCGTCTCGCGCACGGCATAGCCGTTCGGAAACGGGCCGAAATACTCCCCTTTCGCATGTTTCGCACCGCGGTGCATCGACAGCCGAGGATGCGTATCGCCGCTGAGAAAAATAAACGGGTAAGATTTATCATCCCGCAACAAGACGTTATAGCGGGGCTGATAAAGCTTGATGTAGTTATGCTCCAGCAGCAGCGCCTCAGTTTCGGTATGCGTTACCGTCACATCAATCTGTTGGATTTGCGCGACCAGCGCTTCGGTTTTTCGTGAGGCAAGATTGCTGCGGAAATAGCTGGAAAGGCGTTTTTTAAGATCTTTCGCTTTACCAACATAGATAACGGTACCGCCGGCGTCATACATACGATAAACGCCGGGTTTGCTGGTCACCGTTTTGAGGAAGGCTTTTGAATCGAAAACTTCAGTCACTGACTTAACAACGTCTCCGCATTACACAGACCATGGCGAATGGCGAGGTGCGTCAATTCGACATCACCGTGAATGTTCAATTTACTGAACATTCGGTAGCGATAGCTGTTCACCGTTTTGGGGCTCAGATGGAGCTGTTCAGAAATCTCATTCACTTTCTGACCCTTCGTGATCATCAGCATAATCTGCAATTCTCGTTCAGACAAACTGGCAAACGGCGAGTCCGTTTTTTCAGGTTCAATCTGGCTGAGTGCCATTTGTTGAGCGATATCAGAGGCGATGTAGCGCTGTCCGGAATGCACGGAGCGAATGGCATTCACCACTTCTTGTGGCGCGGCGCCTTTGCTCAGATAACCGGCTGCACCCGCCTGCATGACTTTCGCTGGCAGAGGGTTTTCCGTGTGAACCGTAAGCATAATGACTTTGGTGTCGACGTTAGCACGCGCAATTTTACGCGTGGCTTCAAGGCCGCCGATTCCGGGCATGCTCATATCCATCAAGACGACATCAACGGAATTGGCCCGACACCATTTGATAGCATCTTCACCGCAGTTGACTTCACCCGTGACTTTTATGCCTTTAACATCTTCAAGAATGCGTCGTATCCCTGCGCGCACCAGTTCATGATCATCAACAAGTAGTACGTTGATCAATGGAGTATCTCCGAAAAGAGGGATAACGCTGCTGAAAGCTAATTAGACGTATATTAACGGTTTTTCATCCAATAATGAAAGGTAAAATAACCCGCACTTTTCGATTTTGTTCTCGTTTCTGGAAATTAAGCTGTACAAAATGTGGAAAGTGTTTCCGTGTTCTCAAGGCGTTGCGGAAGAAAGTCTAAACCGCATTTTTCATAAAGTTGCCCAAAAGGCTTTCACTTTCACAGGAATTATCTTAGCGACATGTAACAACAATTAACTACGCTTAAACCCCGTTTAAACATATATTCCTCGCTAATAGAAAATTCTGATATTTATTGCAAAGAGTTTAATCTAATAAACCAAACAATAACGATCAAAAAACAACCACTGCATTGTTTTGGCCGGGTTGTGGTATACTCCGCCGCTTTGACAGTGATCGTCGCGCAACGGCGCGGCTACGTAACGAGGAAAATAAATTGAGCACACCTGATTTTTCCACTGCTGAAAATGCAAAGGATCTGGCGCAGGAAGTTTCTTGCCTGAAATCATTGTTAACGCTGATGTTGCAGGCAATGGGCCAGGCGGATGCGGGCCGCGTCATCCTTAAAATGGAAAAGCAAATTGAACAAATGGAAAATGAAGCTCAGGCAGCAGTATTTTCCAGCACTGTTAAGCAAATTAAACAAGCTTACCGCCAGTAATAAAAAACCGGCTGTCAGGTAACCTGACAGCCGGCTGATTTCTGATTCGTGGCAGTGAATAATCAAATCATTCCGGTCGCCGCAGCATAACAGGCAATCTGCGTTTTATTCGGCGCATTGAATTTCTTCTGCATATTCTTCTGGTGAAAATTGACGGTATTCTCAGAGATCGACAAAATCATGGCGATTTCCGCCGAGGTCTTGCCTTCCGCCGTCCATTTCAGTATCTCGCGTTCACGCTTACTGAAGCGCATCTCCGGCGTCAACACCATCTGATCTTCCAGTCGCGTCAGCGCCAGCAGGCTGAGCTGCACCAGCGTCTGCAACCGCAGTTCCATCTCATCTTCAGACATCATTTTGCCAGACAGGCTGCTACGCGAAACCGAGAGGAAACCCAGCGCATGATTAGGCAGCATCAGACACTGCGAGATCCCTTTTCGCAGGCCATGATCCCGCGCAGCATCCCACAAAACCATCGCATCCTGGAAGAGCTTGTCATTCCAGGGCAAATGGCCCTGAATGAAATTTTCGGCTTTAAGCACCGGATCAATGGCAAAGTAATTCTCCGCCTGATAATGCTGCATCCAGGCCTGCGGATACGTTGTTTCAACGCTAATCCTGGGCCGCGTAAAGGGCACCGGGTGGCGAACGCACAGTGAGAAATAATCAAACTCCAGCAGCTGTGTTTGCCGCTGTAACTCTGTATAAACGTCCTTAGCCGTTGTCATCTCCTGGAAGCGCGACATCATTTCGCGCCGCCAGGTAAAAAAGTCTTTATCCTGCATACCGACCGGTAATACCCCTGGTTTTAATAATCATTATTATGTATACATTAAGCTAACACATAAAACTTAATTATAAATATAAAATATCGGATAATGTGGAAATAAGATGCACAGGCTGCCGGATTTAACGCGGGTAACCGACAGGAAAAACTGCATGGCTATTGGATAATTGCAGGGATATACGCGAAAAATAACCTCAGCATCAACATGCCATTAATTTCGCCAGAAAAATTTAGGTTAAGGTTAATTAACGCGATTCAGCAAACAGGCAGGCAGAATCGCGCCATGTTTATTGCATCAGGAATTTTTCCAGAAACTGCCGGGTTCGTGGTTGTTGCGGCTGGGAAAACAGCAGCTTCGCCGGCCCCTGCTCCACAATGCGCCCCTGATCCATAAAAATCGCCCTGTCCGCCACATCGCGGGCAAAACTCATCTCGTGGGTCACAATCACCATGGTGCGTTTCTCCTGCGCCAGTTGGCGAATGGTGTTCAGCACTTCGCCAACCAGTTCAGGATCGAGCGCAGAGGTTGGCTCGTCAAAAAGAATAACATCAGGACGCATCGCCAACGCACGGGCAATCGCGACGCGCTGCTGCTGGCCACCGGACAAACGACGCGGAAAACTCTCCTCTTTCCCCTTCAGCCCCACTTTTTCCAGCAACTGACGCGCCCGCGCGCAAGCCTCTTCTTTAGCTTCGCCCTTCACGATCACCGGCCCTTCAATAATGTTCTCCAGCACCGTACGGTGCGGAAACAGATTGAAGTTCTGGAACACAAACCCGACATGCTGGCGCAACTGGCGGATAGCCTTTTTCTGTTCGCCAGAGGATCGAGAGGCATCAATGGTGATTGCCCCCACGCGGATCGTCCCGCTTTCCGGCTGTTCCAGCAGATTAATGCTGCGCAGCAAGGTGGTTTTACCGGACCCGCTAGGGCCGATAATCGCCACCACTTCCCCCTCCTGCACCTCCAGATCGATACCGTGCAGGACGGTTTGTCCATGGAATTTTTTCACCAGATTTTTAACGTCGATAGCACTCATTTTGCATCACGCTCCTGGCGGTTAAGCTGGTTTTCAAAATAGTTCTGCAACGTGGAGAGCACGGTCGCCATGACCCAGTAGATCAGCGATGCCGCCAGATACATGGTGAACACTTCCAGCGTGCGTGAGGTGATCAGTTGCGCCTGACGGAACAGCTCCGGCACCTGAATGGTTGCCGCCAGCGAAGTATCTTTCACCAGGCTGATAAAACTATTGCTCAACGGCGGTAGCGCCACGCGAGCGGCCTGCGGAAGGATCGCGCGGCGCAGCGTTTGCCAGGAGGTCATGCCGATACTGGCGGCCGCTTCCCATTGCCCCTTATCGATCGACGAGATGGCTGCTCGCAAGGTTTCCGCTGCATACGCTGCCGTGTTAAGCGAAAGCCCAATCATT
This sequence comes from Kosakonia sacchari, assembly GCA_900109485.1. Lineage (GTDB taxonomy): Bacteria > Pseudomonadota > Gammaproteobacteria > Enterobacterales > Enterobacteriaceae > Kosakonia > Kosakonia sacchari_B. Next base: position 204,398 of record FOAY01000009.1, read on the forward strand.
GCCGACGGGATGGGATCCAGCTCGATGCCAAACTGCGGCAGGCCGTAATAGATCATAAAAAGTTGTGCAATCAGCGGCGTACCGCGAAAAATCGAGATATAAAAACGCGCCAGCCAGCGTACCGGCAGCAGCGGCGACATTCGCATCAGCGCCAGCACAAAACCCAGCAGCAAACCAAAAAACATGCCGCCAATACTCAATTGCAGCGTGAACACTGCACCCTTGAGCAGATAAGGGGCGGAATCGATAACTAGCTGTAAGCTCTCTTGCATCAGAATGCTGCCTGCGGATCAGATGTGCGGATGGTAGGCGAAGAGCGCTGGCGCGCCGCCGGTATGAACGAAAAGGATCGGGCCATCGTCTTTAAAACGTTTCTGCTCGATGCCATCGAGCAAACCCGCCATCGCCTTACCGGTATAGACCGGATCGAGCAAAATCCCTTCCAGGCGCGCCAGCAGCTTCACGGCTTCCATCCCTTCATCATTTGGCATGCCATAACCCGGGGCAAAGTACTCATCCCACAGCACAATATCGGCGTTCGCGCTGATCTCCAGATCGTGGGCGATCGCCTGCTGCAGGCTCACAACTTTGGGTTTTTGATCCGCCACGCTGCGCGAAACGGTAACGCCAATTAACTCGACATCTGGCAGCAACTGCTCCAGCCCGACAGCAAGCCCGGCATGCGTTCCGGCGCTACCGGAGGCCACCACCACCGACGACAGCGCGACTGCGCCTTCGCACTGCTGGGCAATTTCCAGCGCGCTTTCGACGTAACCCATGGCACCCAACGCATTCGAACCGCCGACCGGAATCACATACGGGCGAAAGCCCTGCGCCTCGACCCGCGTCGCGAGCGCGTCCAGTTGCGCAGCCGGATCGGTCAACGCATCGCACATTTCAATTTGCGCATTGAACAGATCCAGCAGCAAGCGGTTGCCATTGCTGAGATAGTTTTCTGCCTTCGTACCAATGGGATTTTCCAGCAGCGCAACGCAGTGCAAACCCAGTTTCGCTGCCACTGCAGCGGTCTGACGCACATGGTTAGACTGAATCGCGCCGGCGGTGATCAGCGTGTCCGCGCCTTCACGTAGCGCATCAGCCGCAAGAAACTCCAGTTTGCGCAGCTTATTGCCGCCCATCGCAATCGGCGTTACATCATCGCGTTTGATGAAAATCTCGCGCCCAAGGTAATCGGACAGGCGCGGCAGGTACTCCAGCGGCGTCGGTGCGCCAATAAATTCAAGACGTGGAAAGCGAGTCAGGTTGTGCAAAGACATAAAACCTCCGAAGACCGGATAACGTTGTTATTGTTTTTATTATGCACATTTACAGAGATGAAATAAAAAAGGCGCTTTTTTAAGCGCCTTTTTTAACGAGGAACGATCACTTCGTCACATCTGTTCCAAACCATTTTTCCGACAGCGCTTTCATCGTGCCATCTTTTTGCATATCGGCAATGGCCGCATCAATCGCCTGCAACAGATCTTCATTACCCTTGCGCAGCGCCACACCAGACTCCTGACGCGAGAATGCATCACCGGCCACCGCCAGGGTATCTTTGGTTTTCTTCACCAGATCCAGCGCCGCAAGGCGATCCACCAGAATTGCATCAATACGGCCAACGCGCAGATCCTGGTATTTCGTCGGGTCATCATCATAGGTGCGAATATCGACGCCCTGCACGTTCTGGCGCAGCCACTCTTCATAGTTGGTACCCAGACCAACGCCGACTTTTTTCCCTTTCAGATCGGCTGCGGTTTTAATGCCAGCTTCATTGCCTTTTTTCACCAGCGCCTGGATACCGGAGACGGTATAGGGCGTGGAGAAATCATATTTTTTCTTGCGTTCATCGGAGATGGTTACCTGGTTGATCACCACGTCGATGCGTTTCGAGTCCAGCGAGGCCAGCATACCGTCCCATTTCGTCGGCTTCAGAGCGGCTTTCACACCCAAATGCTTCGCTAACGCATCGGCGAACTCCACTTCAAAACCCGTCAGCTTGCCATCTTCGCCCTGGAAACTGAACGGCGGATACGTGCCTTCCAGACCGACTAACAGCGTGCCGCGCTCTTTGACTTTATTCAGCAGGTTTTCCGCGGCGAATGTTTTTGCGCTTACCCCCGCCATCAGCGTGACGGCCATAACGGCCATCAGCGCCCGACGTCCCAGAAGTGCTAGTTTCATAGTTACCCCGATAAAAGAATTGGCTGTAGCAGTGCATTGCCTGGAAAAACGTAATCACAAGCAATGACTCACTACATGTTATTCTTTTTTAATATATATCAGATCTCGCGCCGACGGCCATTTTTTGCATCGGCGTAAAACGCATCTGCGTCTTAAACTGAGCATATTTGCGCAAAGCTATCCGATAATTATTGGTGCTGGTCGCGGGTAACCATGGCTCCAGATTTTCGTCGAGGAACCCTTCATTGAGTAAATCACGGGAGATGTTTAACTCGCTCAGATGATTGCCAAGCCGGCGCAGACGCACGACATACTCGCGCACCGTACCGTGGCTCATCTCAGTCTGTTCGAAGAGATATTGTTTGAACCCGATGATATCGAAGAAATCGCTCTGCTCTTTGCAGTGCAAATCCCCGCAGAAACGACACAGTGCAACCCACTCTTTTTGCTCTTGTTGCCAGGCCGCTTCATCCAACAGCATATCCAGCCGGGAAATCGCAATTTTGTTTACGATTTCGCCCCGGCGGACCAGTGTGATGCGGTCGAGCAACTTATGGCAATGAGCGCAATGCGTCTGGCTGTGTTTAAAGTCTTTAAGGTAGCGGCTTAGAGGCCGTCTTTTAGGTTGCTGCACCGTCATGATAACTCCTGGTTGTCAATGCGTTGTTCGGCATTTACCAGGGGCGATGCAGGATCACCAACCTATAACTTACCCAGCTTGGTGCGTAAGCGCTTAATAGCCTGACTATGGAGCTGGCTTACCCGCGATTCTCCTACTTCAAGAACAGCGCCAATCTCTTTGAGATTAAGCTCTTCCTGGTAGTACAGCGTCAGGACAAGTTGTTCACGCTCCGGGAGAGATTCAATCGCTTCCATCACCCGGTGACGCAAATTACTTTCCATTAGCTGGAATAACGGGTTTTCCTGTTGATGATCGTCAGTCACCAGCTCGATACTGTCGCCGTGCTCTTCTCGCCATTCATCATAGGAAAAAAGCTGGCTATTGTTGGTATCGAGCAGCATCTGACGGTATTCCTCGACAGGAATCCCAAGACGCTGCGACACTTCTGTTTCCGTCGCGTTACGCCCCAGTTCTTGCTCTAGTTGCCCCATCGCCTGCGCCACTTCGCGGGCATTACGCCGGACGCTGCGCGGCACCCAATCACGGCTGCGCAATTCGTCCAGCATCGCCCCACGAATACGCTGCACTGCGTAAGTGGTAAATGCCGTTCCTTGCAGAGCGTCATATCGGTCTACAGCATTCAGTAGACCGATACCGCCCGCCTGTAGCAGGTCGTCCAGTTCCACGCTCGCCGGCAATCGCACCTGGAGGCGCAATGCTTCGTGACGCACAAGAGGTACATAACGCTGCCACAGCGAGTGTTTATCCATTACACCTTCAGCGGTATAGAGTGAATTCACGATAAACAGCCCTGCGTTAATTGAGTTATCGGCATGATTATCCGATTCTGGAGTGGTTTTAATCGGATGAATAGTGGGTGAAATGGGGGGTTATTTGCCTTTATAACGCCACACGTTTCGACGGTAATGCATTTAATACTAGCTCGAAAGCCTGCGCCGGATGGTGTCCGCGCAGGTAAAATCGATAATCATCTGAAATATTGTAGATAAATTGAAACATCGCGTTCGTTTTTTACTTTTGTGATTTACGCTGGTGTTTTGCGCACCTGACGAAATTCTTTTCTTGCGTCTCAAAGACCAAAATTTTCGCTGTGTTTTTAACATATTGCTTCCCGGTCTCATCAGAAACGTCTCACCAGCATCGACACAATAGTCAACGTACGCTTCATCAGTTTGTAGGCACGCTAAACCTTCTGACAAACAAGGGTTTGTAGCAAAAGATCTACCAGAAATCTCCCTCGGCACATCAATACCCTGAAGCATAAAAAAACAATCTGTCTGTCATGGTTTTTATGCCATCGGCAAAATGACAGAATTTACACAGAAGCGGTTTGTTTTTCTGGCAAAATTCCGCGGCGTAAAGCGTAACGATATTTCTATCAATCAATTAGCACCCAACCTGCAAAATACTTTCTCCATTTGCACTACCCGCGCATCTAATTCGCTGCAGACATAGCAGACAAGCAGAATGTAATTCCCGGGCAAATCTCTTTGCGTCGTGCGGTCTAACTTGATGATATTATGACCATAAACCGTATAACCCTCAGGACACAGTTTCGCCTTTATTGCTTCATAATCGACCGTCACGCTTTTACGGAACAAAAATGTCTCCGCTTTTTTGCGCTAAATAACCCGCAGGTCGTCATCCGCACACGAACAGCCATTCACGCTATTTCATCGATAATATCTATAAATCACTTTTGCCTTTGCCAATTCTACATAAACAAAAGCGATTTCAGGGCGACGTTAAAAGGCCAATCACAGCACTATTTTTTGCTGCGCAATCGCACTTCTGTTCGCGCTTTCCAGGAATGACAATCCCTGCAATGCGGTGGCAGAGCCAATCGCATAGCTGTTTGCTTCGCCACGCAAAGCGGCGGCGATATCGCAGTAGTAGTTGGCAAAAGCTTCAATAAAACCGGCCGGATGACCGGCTTTAAAGCGGCAGTAACGATCCAGATTGGCGATGGTGTTATCACCCGCCGTGCGATCGACAATACGCACGTTGCCGTGAATATCAGCAAGGCGCAGATACTCCGGCTCCATCTGCAACCATTCGGCGCTGCCTTCTGTACCATAAATGCGGATCCGCAAACCGTTGCGGAAACCGAGCGCGGCTTTACCGTACCAGTAGTTACACACCATATCGTCGGTATACCGCGAGATGATATTGACGGTGTCCACCACGTTCGGCACACGCGCAAACGTGCTGTTGACGGCGTAAACATCCAGCGCCTGTTTGTCGGTGAGAAACTCCACCAACTGGTGCACATGAACCCCGAGATCCAGCGATACCGTCGGGATTTCGCCGTCCACTCGACGCCAGAGTTGCGGCAATGTCACGCTGCCATCATTGCGGCAGCGGCTAAAACCTTCCTGCGGCATTTCGACCATCACCTGCTGAACTCGTCCAAGCCCACCGCTCAGCAGGCGCTGGCGCAATTCGCGCACCATCGGGTAGCCGGTATAGTTGAACGTCACATACAGCGCGCTATTAACCTCATCAACCCGCTGCTGAATCTCTTGCGCATCACCCACCGTTGCCACCATCGCCTTCTCGCAGATGATCGGCAGCGGATACTCCAGGCACGCCAGTAAAATGTCGCGGTGCGCAGGCGTCGGCGTCAGTACCACCACTGCATCAAGGCGCTGATGCTCTTTTTCCAGCATCACTAGCGCATCCTGATAAATCGCGCGCTTCTCCAGTCCCCAGGCGGCTCCGGTTTGCTGATTGATGCTTTCATCACGGCTGAAGCAGCCCGCCGTCAACTGGAAGTGCCCGTCCATCTGGCTGGCGATTTTATGTGTCATGCCGATGGCGGAATTGATACCGCCACCGATGAATGCAAGGCGCAAAGGCTTGGCCATAATCCAGTCCTTAAATCGTTTTAAAAGAAAAATAGTTTTTGAGCTGTGGCGTCAGCCGCGCCAGTTCGGCGAAATCCTCAAACTCGGCAAAAACCAGCCCTGCCCTGTCGCGCGGCGCGGGCAACAGAGGATCGCCAGGTAACTTCAGCGGGATAGTTTCAATAATTCGCGCCGCCAGCGGGGCAAAGCGATAGCCGACAAAGTGACTTTCAGCATCGCTGGAAATGGTATGCCGGGCGATGGCTCGCTGATGTGCGGGGCGACGCGCGCTGAATGCGGATTCGCGGCCAATAAAGGGAGCGACAAAACCAGTGGAATAGGCTTCGCCGGTGGACAACTCAATCAGACGTGAATAGAGATCGCCCGGGCAACGCCGGGTTAACTCAATCAGCCAAAAATCATGTTCGTTGGCAATGAACTGCGTATGCAGTAAGCCATCAACCAGTTGCAGTTCCCGCACCAGCGTCTGCATACATTCGCTGACGCGATCGCGCATCGCTTCAGCGAGCGTCAGGCTCAGGCTACTGCTGTTCACCTGCCAGGGATAAACGGTGCAATATTCATCGACGAAAAATTCACAAACAATCTCACCGCCGCGAATAAATGCCGAGTGGCTGTATAACGCGCCTTCGCAGAAGGTTTCGATGACGCAGTGGCCATTACGGGAAGCGCCGCGTGCCAGTTCAATCGCCTGCGGCAATGCGCCCGGCTCGTGCACCAGCGTAATACCGATCCCGCTATAGGCATCAATCGGCTTAACCAGCAGCGGAAAAGGCAAATCACGCGCTGCTTCCGGTTCGTTAACCGCGCGCGGAATCGGATACCCCTTCAGCTCGGCCCAGGCGCGGAAACGATCTTTAAGAAACAGCGTGTCGCTGACCTCCGGCGTATCAAAACCGGCCAGCCCGAGTTCGGCAGCCACGCGGCTACCGGTCAGATAAGAGACATCGGTCACGCCGGGCAAAATCGCGGCAATTTTCTGTTCGCGCGCCACCGCCAGCACGGCATCGGCGTCAGCATAATTCTGCACATGCGCAATATCGGCGAACTTCATCCCCGCATCCTGCGCTTTGCCGCTGCACACCAGCGTGGTAAAGCCCGTAGCTTTGACAGCCTGCTGCAAAGGCAGCGAGGCAAATCCGGCATCGAGGATCATTGCCGTTGCTGGATGGCTCATAAACCCCCCGCAGCAATCATGGCAACATTGTTTGCGACAGGGCGCGCCATACGGCGGATAACATCCACAATACGCTGCTGATCTTCCCGCTCCAGCCCTGGGTAGATCGGCAGGCAAAGCACTTTCTCCGCGATATCGTTCGCGCAGGGTAAATGCTCTTTTTGCGAGGTTGCAAAACCGCGATACATACTGAAAGAGCTAATTAAAGGGTAGAAGTAGCGACGGGTTAAGATGCCTTCACTTTTCATCGCTTCATACAGCGCATCGCGGCTGATGCCAAACTCAGGTTCAATCAATACCGGGCAATACGCGTGGTTCCAGCTCACATCATCGGGTACGGTAAGCAGGCTAAGCCCTGCAACGCCATCGAGCAGCTCAAGATAGTGCTGATACAGCGCCTGGCGTTCGGCCAGCGCCTGATCAATATGTTTTAACTGCAACAGACCGAATGCCGCTTCCACTTCATTCATTTTGGCGTTGATGCCGGGCGCAACCACGCGGGTTTCACCGGCAAAACCAAAGTTTTTCAGGTAGTCGATACGTTGCTTCGTCCGCGAATCATGGCAGATAATCGCGCCACCTTCGAAGGTGTTAAACACTTTCGTGGCATGGAAACTGAGTACCGAAAGATCGCCGTGATTCAGGATACTGACGCCATTTTTCTTCACGCCGAATGCATGCGCGGCGTCATAAAGTACTTTTAAGCCGTAAACATCCGCCACCTGCTGGATCTTATCCACGTCGCAGGGTACGCCATAACAGTGCACCGGCATGATCGCTGTCGTCTGCGGCGTAATCAGCTCTTCAACGCGTTCCGGGTTGATGTTGTAGGTCAGCGGATCGATATCCGCAAAAACTGGCGTCAGGCCATTCCAAAGTAAAGTATGCGAGGTAGCGACAAATGAGTAAGGGGTGGTAATCACCTCACCCGTGATACGCAGCGCCTGGAGTGCCGTCAACAACGCCAGTGTTCCATTGGCGAACAGACAGACATATTTCACACCCAGATATTCCGCCAGTGCTTCTTCGAGTTGCTGGTGGAATGTCCCGCCATTGGTGAGGATGCGGTTCTGCCAAATCTTTTCCAGATAGGGAATGAACTCTTCCAGAGGCGGCAACAGTGGGCTGGTGACGAAGATGTTATTGTCCATAAAATGAACCTGAACAAGCCAGAGATGACTTTGATGTTACAGGCACCAAAGTGAATCTATTGGGTAAACAAGGGGCATTTCCCATGCCAATTAGGCCCGCAAGACACCTGCCTCCCTTTGCTATTATTGTCCGGGATAAAGAAAATCCGTGAAATTTCACGCCTGAGAAACCAGGTCATCATTACCTCGTTGCCGCATCACGTGTTGATGCGCTCAAACTGCTGCTCACATAACGGAAAAAAAATGAACGAATGCGCTTTGGTGAGTATTGTTATCCCGACTTACAAGCCCGAATTCTTCGCGACAACGCTCGCCAGTGCGCTCAATCAGAGTTGGCCAAATTGCGAAGTCATTATTTATGACGACAGCAACGACGACACCATTCGTCTCACCTGCGAGCGTTATGCATTAACCACCAAAACGCCTATCTATTACACCAAAAACAGCGTCCGTTTATGGGAAGAAGGCAACGTGCTGGCTGGCGTGCGTCAGGCCAGTGGTAAATACATTAAGTTTCTCTACGATGATGACATTCTGTTCGAACACGCTATCACCCGGCTCGTTGCGGCGCTGGAATCCTCCCCCGGCAACAGCATGGCTTCCGCACGTCGTGTTCGCGTTGATGAAAATGGCACCCCGCTGGTCGATATCGCGGCGACCGCCTTTCCTTTTGCTGCCGATGTGATTCTGGATGGCCCGGACGTGGTGAAGTTTTTCGCCGATCATCCGGTGAACTTTATCGGCGAACCCAGCTCCGTGCTGTGCTATCGCGAAGATTTGATCTCCTTCGGTGATGACCTCTTTACCCTGCTTGGCGAGAACCTCTACTTCCTGACCGATATGACGCTGTATCTGAAGTTACTGCGCCTCGGCAATCTGGCCTTTGTCGCTGAAACGCTCTCGGCTTTCCGCGTCTCAGAGAACCAGAGTAGTCAGCTCGTGCATACCGGGAAATATGGCGATGTCATTAACCGAACCTATACCCGGATGCCGCAAATTGTCAGAGAGCTGGGTTGGTACAGCGGTAATAAAGAAGAGAATGAAAAGGTCAAAGTCGCGCTGATGCACGGCGAGCAGCGTTTCCAGACGGAAAACCTGCTGCATGCGCTGCATAACTCGCTGCAAATCTCCGTGCGCCGGTTCTACAGCAACAAGATCAACAAATGGCTCGACGAACGCCGCCTGCAACCGCAGTTCCGGCCGCTGGTGGACGCTTTCCAGCAAGCGCGCAACACGCAGCAGACGTTAACCGTTTTTATCTCGCAGTACGGGCATCACCCTGATGCCGTCACGTCAACGCTGCAAAGCCTGCAGCGCTACGCCGGGTTTGGGCTAACGCTGAATGCGGTGATCATCGCGGATCAGCATGCCGATCTTCCTGCGCCGACGCTTATCGCGCGGCAAGATAATCAGGTTGAGATCATCAATCAGTACATCGCCAGCCAGCCGTCTGATTGGGTGATGTTCATTGACGCCGGTGAAGTGCTGCTTGAAAGCGGCATGCTGATGTTCGATCTGGCGCTGGATGGCGCCTCCGGCTGCGATGCGATTTATGGCGATGAGTTCTACTCGCAGAATGGCGAGATCGTTACCACCGCGATGCGCCCGGATTTCAACCTCGATTTACTGCTCAGCTACCCGGCAGAGATGGCCCGCCACTGGATTTTCCGCCGTGAAGCGCTTCTGGCAGCGGGCGGATTTAATCCGGCGTATCCGCAGGCCTGGCAGTTTGAGTTTATTGTTCGTCTGATTGAACAAAAAGGGATGGGCTTTGCGGGTCATCTGCCGGAACCGTTTGTGATTGGTCATCCACCGGTGCAGGCCAGCCAACCGGAAGAGCAAGCGATTTTGACCCAGCATCTGCACAATCGCGGCTATGCGCAGGGTACGGTGGTGGCAACGCATCCGGGGCTGTATGCCCTGCGTTATAACCATCAGCAACAACCGCTGGTGTCGATTATTATCCCGACCAAAGATCAGCTGACTATTCTCAGCACCTGCGTCACCAGCCTGCTGGAGAAGACGCGCTACCGCAACTATGAACTGCTGATTGTGGATAACAACAGTGAGACGCCGGAAGCGTTGCAGTGGCTGGAGGGGATCTCGACTATCGATCCGGAACGCATTCGCGTATTGCGCTATCCGCATCCGTTTAACTATTCCGCTATCAACAATATGGCCGCGCGGGAAGCGCGCGGTGAATACCTGGTATTGCTGAATAACGATACGGCAGTGATCAGCGAAAACTGGCTGGATCATATGCTGAATCATGGGTTACGCCCGGAAGTGGGGATCACCGGCGCGAAGCTGCTCTACCCCGACGGCAAAGTCCAGCACGCGGGCGTGGTGCTGGGGCTGCGTGGCCCGGCGGATCACCCCTTTATCGGCAGCGAAAACAACCGCGCCGGTTATATGAATCGTCTGCTGGTTGACCAGAATTACAACGTGGTCACCGCCGCGTGTCTGCTGATCCGCAAATCGGTCTATGAACAGGTCGGCGGGCTCGATGAAGAGAACTTCACCGTCTCCTATAACGATGTCGATCTGTGCCTGAAGGTGCGTGAAGCGGGCTATCTGACGGTGTGGACGCCGCATGCCCTCGTCATGCACGAAGGCAGCGTCAGCCAGAAGAAGGTCGATAAGACCGTGCAGGAGAAAAAACGCCAGCGCTTTATGGCCGAACAGGACACCATGTACGCCAAATGGATGCCGCTTATCGCCAACGATCCGGCCTATAACCCGAATCTGTCGCTCGATGGCGCGGGATTCCAGTTTGAAGCCAGCAGTAATAAAAGCTGGCAGCCACTGCACTGGAAGCCGCTGCCACGTTTGGTAGCGTTTCCGTTGCAAAGCCAGCCCGGCAGCCGGTTACGCCTGGATGCGCCGTTAGCATTACTGAATAACGCGGGCGTTGTCGAAGGGCAAATTAATTATCACCCCAGCACCTATACCGATATCAGTCGCTTTGCGCCGGATGCGCTGATCGTCCATCGACAAATCAGCGACGGCGCGCAGGAGTGGTTGCGCCGTCTGCCGCAGGCGGCATCGGTGTTTAAAATCTTTGATCTGGATTGCTGGTTGCCTGGCTTACCGGTCAATGCCGAGGAGCGTAACGATCTGCCGCCGGATATTTTCGCCGCGCTGCGCGGTACGCTGGCGCATGTGGATCGCCTGATCGTCGCCAGCGATGAACTGGCCGAACAGTGCGCGGGTTTGCACAGCGACATCCGCGTGATGCCGACGCGGCTTTCGCCGCAGCAATGGTCGGGGTTATCCAGCCAGCGCGGCGTGGGTAAGAAGCCGCGCATCGGCTGGTGCGGAACCGCGGCGAATACCGGCGATCTGGAGCTGATTCATAAGCTGGTCAGCCAGTTAGCCGATCGGGTTGAATGGGTATTCTATGGCTACTGTCCGCCTTCCCTTCAGGAGTGGGTCAGCGAATTCCATGCCCCGGTTCACCCGCAGCATTTTGCGAAAAAACTGGCCAGCCTGAATCTCGATCTCGCCGTGGAACCGCTGGCCGATACGCCGTGGAACCGGGCGCTTAGCCCGGTACGTCTACTCGAATATGGTGCCTGCGGCGTGCCGGTGATTTGCAGCGATATCATCAGCACACAGAGCATTGCTGGCGTTACGCGCGTCGAAAATCGCGCAAGAAGCTGGCGCGAAGCCATTGAAAACCACCTGCTTGATGCAGCGGCGGCGGCACAACTTGGTGATAATTTGCGCCTGTACGTGCTGGAAAACGGTATGTGGAACGGTGAAAGCCTGCTGCGCCAGGCGCAACTCTGGTTACCGGATTAATGTTTCTCTGCACATAACCACCGATGGCAATAAATATCCTCCGGCATAGCCGGAGGTTTTTCAGATGCGCCTATAAGGCTCTGTTACCAGCCGCGCCCTAACAGGCGCATACGATCTGACATTTGCATCAAACTTCGTTACTTACGGCCCGTAAACGGGCTACCCGGATAAGGGATCGACAACTGCTCGCCCATTTTATCCTCTTCAAGCTGGTGCTTTATGTAGTCCTGTATCTTCGCCGTGTTCTTCCCTACCGTATCTACGTAGTATCCCCGGCACCAGAACTCCCTGTTCCTGTATTTGAATTTCAGATCTCCAAACTGCTCATAAAGCATCAGGCTGCTTTTCCCTTTCAGATATCCCA
>FOAY01000016.1 GCA_900109485.1 Kosakonia sacchari
AGGCCTGATAAGCTCAGTGCCATCCGGCATTTCATTGTTATGCTAATGATGCGCCGCCGCAGATCACCAGTTCCTGGCCGGTGATGGCTGCGGCATCCATAGATAGCACAAACCCCACCAGCGCCGCGACTTCCTGCGGCGCGATCAGCCGACCAATCGGCGGTACATTCGGCGGCGAGCTTTCCCGTCCTGGCGCGCTGAGCATCGGCGTTTGCGTGGCCCCTGGCGCGACCACATTGGCGGTGATCCCGCGCGGCGCCAGCTCTGCCGCCCAGCTTCTGACCATCCCGACCAGCGCCGCTTTGGTGGCGACATACTGCGAACGCCCGGCGGCACCGCGCGAAGTACGGCTGCCAATCACCACAATCCGTCCGCCTGGCTGTAGCTGCGGCGCAAAGTGGTTAACCAGCGTTTCGGCGGCCTGCACATGCAGCCGCCACAGGCGCTGGCTGGTTGTCGCATCCAGCTCGCCAAGCGGCGCGGCCGCCATCATTCCGGCGGCGTGAATTACCGCCTGCGGCGTTTGTATCTCGGCGAGCACCTGGCGCAACACCTGTTCATCGCTTAAATCCACTTGCAGGCTGTGAAACGCAGAAGTAGCCCGTTCAACCCGTGAGCGTGAAAGCCCGGTGACCTGCCAGCCGCGTTCCAGCAGCCAGCTAACAATCGCTTCGCCAATCCCGGAACTGGCGCCAGTAACCACAGCATGCGGCATGGTGTTAACCCTCCAGCAGCGCGCGCGGCACTTTGAATACCGCTTTACGCACCGTCATCGGCTCGTTCACCGCGCACAGCGCCTGATGCGGTTCGCCGGGAAGAAACACGGCGAAATCCCCGGTGCGCAGCGTCACGCTCACCGGCAATGCGGCGGTGGTGGTGATATACAAATCCGGCTTGCGCTGTTCATCGCTCTCCTGCGCCACGTATTGTGTTCCGGCATTGATCATTTCCTCGCCGGTCAGCACCACCTGAATATCTGCCCATAACTGGTGATATTCGGTGTGGCGCTGCGCCTGCGGTTGGGTATTCGCCGGGCCGATATTGCAAAACCACGCCGCCTGTTCTGGCTGCAAACGCCCGTCGTCGTGCGCCTGCAGCGCTGCCAGCGAGCACTGCGGTAGCGCAAGGATGTCGCGCAGCGCGACGGGAAGCCCGGCCTGCGGCAGGGCGTTCAGATTGCCTAAAATCATCGGTTACTCCTTCACCCACGCCGGAGAAATACGCACATATTTGATGGCCTGACGGAACCAGGTATAAGCAATGTGCAGATCGCCGTCCGCGCCCTGTTTGATGCTGGGATAAGAGAACTCGCGGTTGAGTTTTTCCTGCGAGTTGTTGGTCATGCAGTAGCCATCGCCTTCATCCAGATTGCGCTGCCACGGCCAGCTTTTACCGCCATCCGGCGAGATTGCCACCGTCATCGGCGCGCGCGGTGCGCCCCAGAAGGCGCTGCGCCCGCGGGTGACCATCGGTTCTTTGCGCCCGTCGCCATCGTCAATCTCATCATAAAGCGAGGCGCGGCGCTCGGTCGCTCCGGCGGCGCTCATGTGGTTAAACACCAGCGCCAGCGCACCATCGGTGAGCGTGGTTACCTGAATCGACGAGTTGTTGTTCGGCAGCACGGTTGGTTCCGGCACCGACCAGCTTTCGCCGCCATCGGTGGAGTGGCTGTAATAAATATTGTCCGCCCAGCGGCTGCGAAACAGCGCCACCAGCGTACCGCCGGGCAGAGCGGTGATATTCATATGCACGCAGCCAAGGCTTTGCGGTACGTCGACATCGCGCCAGCTTTTCCCCCGATCGGCAGAGATTTTTACTGCGCTGATATCGTCATTGCCGACCCATTTTTCCCCCGGCTGCGTGCGGCAATAGAACACCGGCAGCAGCCAGTTGCCATTTTCCAGCACGGTAATCGGCTGGCGAATAAAGGTGCCGGGTTTGTCCAGCAGCGTGCCGATTTCCCCCCAGCTTGCACCAAAGTCAGCCGACTGGCGGTAGCGCACAATGGCGGTGTCCTGATTGCCGGAGATTTGGGCCGTCCACAGCAGCCACAGCGTGTTATCCGGCGCGAGGAACAGTACCGGGTTCTGCTCGGAGCGCGTCGCATCGTCCGAGAGTTTCACCGCGTCGCTCCAGCGCTGCGCACCCGGCGCAAGGCGTGAACCGTAGACGGAAATATCCGCGACACCTTCCTGAGAGCCACCGAACCAGACGCAGAGTAACGTGCCATCCGGCAGTGGCAGGATATTCGCCGCATGGTTTTGCGGGCAGGGCGACGGCAGCATCGCTGTGATAACGCGCGCGTCGTGCGGCTGCGGGCGTAAAACACCATCACGATTAGTAGCGGACATATCAAACTCCATTATGTTGAACGGATTGAGACGCGTGAGAAGCGGCTTTTTGCTGTGCTTTGTTGGGGATCAGGCGGTCCAGCACCATGATCACCGCCGGGGTAATCAGCGCGATATACATATTATTGATGCCAAACGGATCGCCGAGCAGATACCAGACTGAGGTCACCACGCAGGCACCAATTAGCCCGGCGTTCGCGCCCCGTGTGCTCTTAAAGAACGGCGCATAGAAAGCAATAACGGCGACCACGGAAATCGACAGGCGAATAGCGCGGGTGAAGAAGGAGAGCTTCAGCACTTCCGGGACAAACAGCACGAAAATCAGCGGCAGGAAACCAATCAGCAGCGACAGCCAGCGCGTGGCTTTAAATTCCTGTTCCGGCGTCGGGTTGCGGTAGGGAACGTAAAAATCTTTTACCACCAGCGAGGCGATAGCCAGCGCAACGGTACTGACGCTGACAAAGATGGACGCAACAAGTGACGTTGTCACCAAACCGGCAACCCACGGATTCATATCCTGCAGGAAAATCGGCATCGCATACAGGCTGTTGATTTCCGGGTGCAGGTATTTCGCCGCCACGCCAATCACCGCGATCGCCAGCGCAATCGGCAGGCAGAAGAAGAATGCCACCCAGGTGGAACGCTTCGCCGATTTCACATCTTTGGTCGAGCAAATCGCCTGAATCACGAACTGGGTGCAGAAAATGGAACCGATAGTGCCGATCAGCCAGGCAAAGATAGTGCTGGCGCCGAAGTTACCGTCCCAGGTCCAGTAATATTTCGGCATGTGTTCGATCATCGGCGTGAAACCGCCGGTTTTCGACAAGGCAAAGCCCATGATCGCCAGAACACCGAAATATTTCAGCGTGCTGTGCAGCAGCGTCACCCAGGCGACGCCTTTCATGCCGCCGAACGCGAAGTAAAAAGTACTGACAATGGCAGTGATAAACGCCGCCACCGGCAGATTCACTTTCAACACCGTCGAAATCGCCGCCGCGCCGCTGACGTAGTTGCCGACGTTCACCAGCAGCAGGGCGTAGATCATGATGATGGAGATGATGTTTTTGGTGCTGTTGCCGTACTTCTCGGCAATCGCGCCGGAGATGGTGATCTTACCGGTGTTATAGATGCGTTTTACCAGCAGAAAACCAAACAGCGGGAAGCCAATCGCCGCGCCGATCACCGACCAGGAGGCGGCAAAACCATCCTCAAACGCCGCCTGCGCGGTGCCGATCGTGGATTTTGCGCCGATGTATTCAGACATCAACAGAATGCCGACGATAAAGGCGGGCATCGCACGCGAGCCTTCCATAAAATCGCCGGTGTTCTTACTGCGTAAACGGAATGTCAGCCAGGTGGTGAACAGAATGTAGGCCACCACAATGCCGACGATGATGAGGGTATCTTGAGATGTAAAGGTGTTCATCTTTGCCTCTCTTCAGGGCGAGTGAATCCGGGGCGCCTGTCGCGCCCGGTTTTCTTATGACGAATGACTCCGCAATCAGTGAAGGTATTGCGTCACTATCTGGCGGATCTGTTGTAATTGTTGCTCGCTAAACGTGACGGCGTAACGGCTGTCGCCAACGTCATATCCCATGATTTGTAATGCTTTTTTGACTGCGGCGGGGGAAAATGCCACCTTGTACAGGTCAGTGCGCAGCCCGGTGACGCGCTCCTGCGCCGCGCGGGAACCGGCGATATCTCCGGCGGTAAAACGTGACCAGATGGCATTGATAGCCTGCGGCGCAACGTTTGCCAGCCCGGAAATACAGGCTGAACAGCCATCGACGAACCCTTGATGGATCAGGGAGTCCGGGCCGTTTAACACATCGAAACCGTGAATATCGCTGACCGCATGCAAAAAACCGCTCAGGCTCTCATAGCTGCCCGCGCTGTCTTTGATGCCGATGATATTTGGGTGTGTCGCCAGCGTGCGCGCGGTCTGCGGTTCGATAGTGTTGCCGGTACGCGCCGGGATGTTGTAAAGAAAAACCGGCACGCTTAACGCGTCCGCCACGGCGGTGTAATGGGCAATCAGTTCATCCTGTTTCAGGGGTACAAACCAGGGGGTGATCAGCGAAACAGCATCGACACCGAGCTTTTCAATCTCTTTGCCCAGACGAACGGTTTCCCGCGTCGAGATCTCGCCAATATGCGCCACGACCGGCGCGCGACCGGCCACTTCATCGACGCAGGTGGCGGTGACGGCCACTTTTTCCTGTGCGTTCAGCACGAAGAATTCGCCATTGGTGCCGCCGCAAAAGATGCCGTTTCCGGCGTCGAGCTGGCGATTAATCTGCTGTTTCAGCGCCTGCGGGTTGAAAACGCCTGCGGCGTCAAAAGGCGTGACAATGGCGGTCAGTACGCCTTTTATCGGTTTGTTCATCACAATTCCTCTGTTTGCGCCGAATGGCGGCTGGCCATCCGGCAATCACGTTATGCATTAAAACAACGTTTGATAAATCGCCTGTACATCCTCGTGACTGACGGTGCAGGGCGCGTTATTCATCAACCGCTTAACATTGAGCGCCGCGTCGCTCAGCGCCGGGATATCGCCACGCGGCACGCCGAGCGCTTCGAGGTTGTCCGGCAGATTCAGGCGCTTCACCAGCGCGGCAAACCATGCCACCAGCGCATGGGATTTCTCCTCTGCACTCAGCGAGGTGTCTGCATCCGGCAGCAGATCCCACACCTGCGCGAATTTCTCCACCGCGTGCGGGCGCACCACTTTCATGCAGGGCGCGAGCAGAATGGCGTTCGCCACGCCGTGCGGCAGGTGGTATTTGCCGCCAAGCGGATAGGAGAGCGCATGCACCAGATGGGTTCCGGCATGGGTAATGGCCGCGCCGCCGTAATAAGAGGCCCACAGCATTTCCAGCCGCGCATTGAGGTTGTGCGGCTCATTGACTGCGGTTTCGATATTGCGCAGCAGCTTGTGCAGGCCGATCAGCGCGACGTTATCGCTCACCGGATTGGCGATCGTGGCGGTAAAACACTCAATCAGATGGCACAGCGCGTCGATGCCGGTCGAGGAGGCAATGTGCGCGGGCATGCTGGTGGTCAACTCCGGGATCAGCGCCACGTAATCTGGCAGCATCAGCGGTGAAATAATGCCGATTTTGGTGTCCTGTTCAGGAATGGCCAGAATCGCATTCGGCGTGGCTTCCGAGCCGGTACCGGCAGTGGCCGGGATCAACAGCGAGCCGATGCGCGCCGTCGGCTTCTCGCCTTCCAGCAGCGCAGCAAGGCCGGGTGACGCCGGGTGGCACAGTACGGAGAGAAGCTTCGCCACATCCAGCACGCTGCCGCCGCCAATGCCCACCACCAGGTCAAATGCGGTGATGTGTAATGCACCGACAATTTTCGCGACGTCATGCTGGCTCGGCTCCGGCGGCACAGTGTCAATCAATTGCACATGTCTGCCATCGCTCTCCAGCAGGGCGCGAATCTGTTGTGTCGCTGCGAGCTTAATAATGTTGCCGTCACTGACCAGCAGGACGTTCTTTTTACCGGTCAGCAGCGGAGCTATCGCCGGAATCGCCCCCGCGCCGCTAATCAGTGTGCTGTTAATGGTTACCACGACCTTCTCCTGTCTCTGTTATGGTGATTAATCTCAATCATCAGATAGCAATCACCGTCACTACATGGCCTAAATTTATAATTTATTCGCAAACTGATTAAGTTGATCTTGCTCACATATAATCAATCATGATTGAATATAATCATATCCAGAGCATAATGACCCGGAGAAGGGATGAACGAACAACTGGTGGTGAAAGAGGTGGTGATCCTCGCGGATGACTTCACCGGCGCGAACGACGCCGGTGTCAGCCTGGCGCAGAGGGGCATGCACGTTGAAGTGGCACTGACGGCCGGTTACGTAAGCCAGGCGCAGGCGCTGATCTATAACAGCGACAGCCGGGCGCTGACGGCTGTGGATGCCGCCCGGCGCATTCACACGCTGACGATGGAGATCAACAGCCATTACGCGCCGCGCTGGTTAGTGAAAAAAATCGACTCCACCCTGCGCGGCAATGTTGGCGCGGAAGTAGCCGCCATGATGCAGGCGCGGCAGGCAACGGCGGCCGTTATCGCCCCGGCGTTTCCCCAGGCCGGGCGCACCACCCGCAATGGGCAGTGTTATGTGCAGGGCGTGCTGCTGACGGAAACCGAATTTGCCAGCGACCCGAAAACACCGGTGCAAAGCGCGGATATCGGCAGCCTGCTGGCGGCGCACAGCGCGGCGGAATGTCGCTATCTGCAACCGGCGCAACTGGCGGAAGCACTGGCGCTGGCGACCGTGGAAGCGCCGCTGTTACTGGTGGTGGATGCGCAGACCGACGCCGATCTTGACCTGATTATTGCCCAGACGACACGTGCCGCCACGCCGCCGCTGCTGGTGGGTTCCGCCGGGCTGTGCGATGCGCTGGCACGCCATCTGGCACCGCAAAAACCGGCGGCACTGCTGGCGATAATTGGCTCTATGAGCGAAATCGCTCAACAGCAACTGGAACAGGCCGCAACGCACCCGCGCGTGACGCGTCTGCTGATTGATGTTGATGCGGCATTGGGCGCAGAGAGCGCCTCGTACCGGCAGACGATTATTACCGCGCTGCGTGCTGGCGATCACTGCCTGGTGCATACCTGCCCGGATGTGCAGGCGCGTCATCAAATTACTGAGCTTTGCGCCCGTCGCGGCCTGAGCCGCAGTGAACTGGGTGAGCAAATTTGCGCATTTCTGGCGCAATTAACGCGCGAGGTGCTGAGTGAAGTGACGCCTGCGGCGCTCTATCTTTCCGGCGGCGATGTCGCGGTGGCGGTGGCGCAGGCGCTGGGCGCGAGGGGTTTTCATATTCAGGGGCGAGCCGCAGGTTGCGTGCCCTGGGGCTATTTTACAGGTTGCGAGTGGCAACGACCGGTGATGACCAGGGCGGGTGGCTTTGGCGACAAAACGACCTTGCTTAAGGTTCTGCATTTTATCGAGGAGAAATCGAGTGACTAATATCATTGCTGTAACGATGGGCGACCCGGCGGGTATTGGCCCGGAGATCATTATTAAATCGCTGGTCGAAGGAGCGTTATCCGGTGCGCCAGTGGTGGTGGTGGGATGCGCGCGCACCTTCCAGCGCATTCTGGCGATGAATATTACGCCGCGTGCGGAACTGAAGGTGATTGAACAGGTTGCCGACGCTCGTTTTGCGCCGGGCGTGATCAACGTCATCGATGAGCCGCTGGAGGATGCCGATGCGCTGCAACCGGGCGTGGTGCAGGCGCAGGCGGGCGATCTGGCGTACCGCTGCATCAAACGCGCAACTAAGCTTGCGATGAACGGTGAGGTAAAAGCGATCGCTACCGCGCCGCTGAATAAAGAGGCGCTGTACCTTGCCGGGCACCACTATCCTGGGCATACCGAACTGCTGGCGCACCTGACCGGCAGCAAAGATTACGCGATGGTGCTCTACACCGATAAGCTGAAAGTGATCCACATCACCACGCATATTGCGCTGCGGAAGTTCCTCGATACCCTCAATCAGGATCGCGTAAAAACCGTGATTCGCGTTGCGGATACGTTCCTCAAGCGTGTCGGCTACGATAACCCGCGCATTGCCGTGGCCGGGGTTAACCCGCACGCTGGTGAAAACGGTCTGTTTGGCGATGAAGAGATCAACATTGTCGGCCCGGCGGTGGAAGCCATGAAAGCAGAAGGGCTGAATGTTACCGGGCCGTGCCCGCCGGATACGGTGTTTATGCAGTGCCACGAAGGGATGTATGACATGGTGGTGGCGATGTACCACGATCAGGGACATATTCCGTTAAAATTGCTGGGATTTTACGATGGCGTTAATATCACCGCGGGTCTGCCTTTTATCCGTACCTCGGCGGATCACGGCACCGCATTTGATATCGCCTGGCGCGGCAAAGCGAAAGCAGAAAGTATGGCGGTATCCATCCAGTTAGCTATGCAAATTACACGGGAATAATATGAAGGGATATAACCGGTTAGAGCAGATAATGGATTACCTGAAAGGTCACAATCTGGTGACGGTGGATCAACTGGTCGCGGCAACCGATGCCTCGCCAGCCACCATTCGCCGCGATTTGATTAAACTCGATCAGGAAGGCGTCATCAGCCGCACTCACGGCGGCGTGACGCTGAACCGGTTTATCCCCTCGCAGCCCACCACCAGCGAGAAAATGCAGCGTAACCTGGCGGAGAAACACGCCATTGCCTGCGCGGCGGCGGCGCTGGTGAAAGCGGGCGACGCCATTGTGCTGGATGCCGGAACGACGATGATAGAACTGGCGCGCCAGTTAACCCATCTGCCGCTGCGGGTGATCACCAGTGACCTGCATATCGCGCTGTTTCTCTCGGAATTTAAGCAGATTGAAGTGACGATTATCGGCGGACGCATTGATGATTCCAGCCAGTCGTGCATTGGCGAGCACGGACGCAAGCTGTTGCAAAATATCTGGCCGGACTGGGCGTTTGTCAGTTGCAACGGCTGGGATTTTGAACGTGGTATTACCGCGCCAACGGAGGAAAAAGCCGCGCTGAAGCACGATCTGATCGTCAATGCGAAGCGGCGGGTTCTACTGGCCGACAGCAGCAAATATGGCGCGTGGTCGCTGTTTAACGTGGCGAATCTCGATTCGCTGACGGATATCATCACTGATGCGCAACTCAGCCCGGAGATCCGCCAGCAGCTTGAGGTGTTGCCAGGGCGGCTAACCATTGCCGGTTAACCGCACGGGCTTCAGGGCAGGCGGGCGATATTAGCTTTAATCACCGCGACGGAGTGGTTGAATTTCGCCACTTCGTCACCTTCCAGTTGTAACTCAATAATCTGCTGAACGCCGCTTTGTGTCAGCACGGCAGGCACGCCAATCGCCACATCTTTTACGCCGTATTCGCCATCAAGAATGCAGGAGATCGCCAGCGCGCGGTGGCTGCCGGTAAAGATATTGCGGCAGATCTCGGCGATAGTTCCGGCAATGCCGTACTCGGTGCAGCCTTTGCGGTTGTAGATCTCAAAGCCGTGGCGGCGCACTTTGTCTGCCAGCGCGTCGAAATCTAAGGATTGCCCGGTTTTGCGCAGGTAGACATCGGCAATTGGCGAACCGTACACCGACGAGTGCGACCACACCGGAAATTGCGTATCGCCATGTTCGCCGAGAATAAACGCATCAATACTCTGCGCGCCAATATCCAGCGCTTGCGCCAGCGTGCGACGCAGGCGTGTGGTATCCAGCCAGACGCCGGTGCCGATCACCTGGCTGCGCGGCAGGCCGGAGAGTTGCCAAACCTGCCAGGTAATGATGTCGCACGGGTTGGTGGCGACGAGGAAAATACCGTTAAAACCGTTGGCCATCATTGCCGGGACGATGTTTTTGACGATCCGCGCCGTGTTGGTCAGCTCATCCAGCCGCGTCTGGCCCGGCTGCAATGGGCCGCCCGAGACAGTAATGACCGCAATGTCGATATCGGCGCACTCTTCCACCGGGCGCGTGGAGAGGGTCATCATGCCGGGCATATACGCGGCGGCATCCGCCAGATCCTGAACGTGGCCTTCCACGCGCTGCTGATTGAGATCGACGAGGATCAACTCCTCGCAAATGTTCTGGTTCAGCAGGGCATACGCGGCGGACGCGCCGACATTCCCTGTGCCGATAATCATCACCTTACGGGCTTTGGTATTCATGCAAGTTCCATTATCAGATTAGATATGGGCGTAAATTACCGTTACTTCTCCCCGTGATGCAACGTTGCGCCGGAGATATAAATGATTCCTATGACAGCATCCGGGCTTTGCGCGGTTATTTTTACAAGGTGATAACAACAAGGAGCACACGATGTACCGTATTGTTGATGCCTCTGCTACACAACCCGATGTCATAGCGCTGATTGCTGAGCTTGATCGCTACCAGGCGGCGCTCTATCCGGCGGAAAGTAACCATCTGCTCGATCTGGCCTCACTGCCTGACGGGACGCTGATTCTGCGCAAGATCCTCCATCTGGAGCAGGCCGTTGGCTGCGGCGCGGTGGTGCTGAACCACGACGGTAGCGGTGAGATGAAGCGGGTATTTATCGATCCCACGCACCGTGGGCAGCAACTGGGGGAAAAACTGATAGCCGCGCTGGAACAGGCAGCGGCGGGGCGCGCCTGTCATACGCTGCGGCTGGAAACCGGCATCGAGCAGCATGCGGCGGTAAAACTGTATCAGCGCTGTGGCTACCAGATCCGCGATGCATTTGCGCCGTATCAGCCGGATCCGCTGAGCATTTTTATGGAGAAAGCGTTGAGCTGAATGCCTTGCCGCGCATGCGGTTAGGCGTCAGAAAGCCCGGGTTGTGGCGTTGCCACATCTGTACATTAATATCGCGTGGGCGGCACGCCGAACATGGCGCGAAAAGCAAAGGTAAATGCGGCCGGGCTTGAATAGCCAAGATCCAGCGCGACCTGCGTGACGCTTCGGTTGTTTTTTAACATCACCACGGATTCAAGCAAGCGCACGCGTTTTTTCCATTCGCTGAACGCCACGCCGGTCTCCTTTTTGAAACGCCGCGAAAACGTGCGCACCGACATCCCGCTACAGGAGGCCCACTGCTCAATGCTGTGCGCTTCACCCGGCGTTTTTTGGATCTGGCTGCATACCTTCATCAGCAACGGCGAGCCTGGCCACGATATCGACAGACCGGCGTCCGGCAGCCGCCGAAGTAACGAAATCAGTACCTGCACAAGCTGCGCATCTTCGCCTTCATACTCATACTGTTCCGGCACATTCTGCGTCGCGTAGTGGATAAATTCCCGCACGAAATCGCTGACCACCACCACTTTGCTGCCGCTGAAGGCGATGGTCGCGAAATCGGCTTCCACATAGAGGCTTTCCAGCAACACGTCGCTACCGGCAAGAATACGGTGCGGCACATGGGCCGGTATCCAGACGCCATAAAGAACGGGAACCACCAGCGTCTTGCCTTCAATTTCCACGCGCATATTGCCTTTCCGCGCATAGAGAAATTCGGCGAACGGGTGCTCATGTCTGTCCACACCCGTATCGCCCGACAAAGGGTAGCTGCGAAAGTAAACCGGGCGAGGCAGGGTCAGCAGTACCGGCGCGGGCTGGCCGCAAATGGGCTGAGGCGGTGGTAACACTAGCTTAGAGCACATAACAACCTGACCTCTATTCGATGAAGTTTGTCTTGATAGCACAGCGCAGGCAGGGCGGGTTTACTGAATAATGACGGGGTTATAAAAATGTTTCGCCTGTCATGAATAATTTACCAGCCATCTGCCTGAGCGCTAAGCCTTTTCGCACGTATTGACTGGAGTGATGGGTTACGGCTGGCACACGCTATGTTGAAGGAAAGATGATGGCTAACGAATGTACCGTCGAGGCGATCGGCAAACCAGACCACTGGCAGCGGATCGTGCAGGAACTGCTATCGCAGGCTGGCATTGTGATTAATGGATCTGACCCTTGGGATATCCGGGTACACGACCCACGTTTTTTTAAACGCGTGTTACAGCAGGGGTCTCTCGGCCTGGGCGAAAGTTATATGGAGGGCTGGTGGGATTGCAAACAGCTCGATGTGTTTTTTGACAAGCTGCTCCGCGCCCAATTGGACGAACAGCGCCCCGCCAGTTTTGCCGATCTGCTTCGCATCGCCTTTGCGCGGATCACGAATCCTCAGTCGCGCCGGCGCGCCTGGCAAGTTGGCGAAGCGCACTACGATCTGGGCAATGATCTGTTTGGCTGCATGCTCGATCCCCATATGCAATATTCCTGCGGCTACTGGAAAGACGCCGATGAACTGTGTGCGGCCCAGGAGAATAAACTGGCACTAATCTGTGAAAAACTGCAACTCAAGCCCGGTATGACGCTGCTGGATATTGGCTGCGGCTGGGGTGGTCTGGCTGAATATGCGGCTCGCCATTATGGGGTGAGCGTTGAAGGTATTACGATTTCGGCAGAACAAAAAGCCTATGCCGAAAGCCGAAGTGCCGGGCTGGATATTCGCATCTTGCTCGAGGATTACCGCGATCTGGACAGGCAATATGATCGTATCGTCTCGGTCGGCATGTTTGAGCATGTCGGCCCGAAAAACTACGCCACCTATTTTAAGGTTGCGGATCGCTGCCTGAAACCTGAAGGGCTTTTTTTACTGCACTCCATTGGTTCAAATAAAACCCAACATAACGTTGATGCCTGGATCAATAAATATATATTTCCTAACGGCTGTCTGCCCTCGGTAAAACAAATTGCTGAGGCCAGCGAACCTTATTTTGTTATCGAAGATTTACATAATTTCGGCGCTGATTACGATAAAACCCTGATGGCCTGGCATCGCCGCTTTAATCAGGCCTGGCCGCAATTATCCGGCAATTACTCAACGAAATTTCACCGCATGTTCAACTACTATCTCACCGCCTGTGCGGGGGCATTTCGCGCCAGAAATATTCAGCTCTGGCAACTGGTGTTAAGCCGTGGCGTAACCGGCGGGCTGCGCGTGGCTCGCTAAATACAATATTTATAAGGCGAGCAAAAACGCCATCACCGTCTTCTGAATTAAAAAAGGCTCTGCCGTTATATTCACTGGAAGCTAAATAATATGAACGTTAATTTCTTTGTTACCTGCATCGGCGACGCGCTTAAATCGCGCATGGCCCGCAACAGTGTATTGCTGCTCGAACAGTTGGGTTGTCATGTCCAGTTTCCGGAAAAGCAGGGGTGTTGTGGTCAACCGGCCATTAATAGCGGCTACATTGCCGATGCGTTGCCGGGCATGAAAGCGCAGATTGCTGCGCTTGAAATCAACGACGATCCCATTATTTCTCCCGCTGGCTCCTGTATGAACGCGATTCGCCACTATCAGGACTGGCTGAGCGATGAACCTGAATGGGCAACGCGCGCGGCGAAGATTGCCAGCCGGATGGTCGATCTGACCTCCTTTATTGTTAACCAGCTTGGTGTGACGGATGTCGGCGCGCGCCTGCCGGGACGGGCCGTTTACCATCCTTCATGCAGCCTGTTTCGTAAGCTGGGCGTACGCGATGAACCGCTGGCGTTGTTACGTGAAGTGCGTGAACTGGAAATCGTCCCGTTTAGCGCCCAGGAAACCTGTTGCGGTTTTGGCGGTACTTTTTCGGTCAAAATGGCCGAGATTTCCGGTGAGATGGTGAAGGAAAAGGTCGCGCATCTTATGGAAGCGAAACCGGATTATGTGATCGGCGCGGATGCCAGTTGCCTTATCAATATTGGCGGGCGCTTGCAGCGCGAAGGCCACAACGTTCGTGTGCTCCACATTGCTGACGTGCTGATGAGCCGCTAAGGAAGCAACATGTTTCTCAAAACCAGTAACCTCCCTTTTTATGATCGGGTTCAGCAGCAAATTGACGATCCGGTGATGCGCCATGCCGTTGCCAACGCGCAGGATCGCATTGGCACCAATCGGCAGAAAATGATCGATGAACTTGAAAACTGGCCTGACTGGCGTTCACGCGCCGCAGAAATCCGCGCCCATGTTCTCGAGAATCTGGATGCTTATCTCTATCAATTGAGTGAAAAGGTCAGCGCGAATGGCGGCCACGTCTTTTTTGCCGACACCCGTGAAGATGCCACCCGTTATATTTTGCAGATTGCGCAGCAGAAGCAGGCCCGCAAAATCGTCAAATCAAAGTCGATGGTCACCGAAGAGATCGGGATGAATGCCGCGCTGGAAGGGGCAGGCATGGAGGTCGTGGAAACCGATCTGGGCGAGTATATTCTGCAACTCGCCAAAGATGCACCTTCGCATGTGGTTGTTCCTGCCATCCATAAAGACCGCCAGCAAATTCAGCGCATTTTGCGCGAGAAACTGGGCTACGAGGGCACCGATACCCCGGAAGCGATGACGCGCTTTATTCGCCAGAAGATCCGTGCTGATTTCCTTAACGCCGATATCGGCATCACCGGATGCAACTTTGCAGTAGCGGAAACCGGGACGCTCAGCCTGGTGAGCAACGAGGGCAATGCCCGGCTCTGCACCACCGTGCCACGAACGCATATTGCCGTGATGGGTATGGAGCGCGTGGTTCCCACCTTTGCTGAGCTGGACATCATCCTGACCATGTTGGCCCGCAACGCGGTGGGCGCCCGGCTTACGGGTTACAACACCTGGCTTACAGGGCCGAAAAAAAGCGCGGAAAGCGACGGGCCTGAAGAGTTCCATCTGGTGATTGTCGACAATGGTCGCTCGCAGGTGCTGGGGTCTCCTTTTCAGGATATCCTGCGCTGCATACGCTGCGGTGCCTGCATGAATACCTGCCCGGCCTACCGCCATATCGGCGGGCACGGCTACGGCTCGATTTATCCTGGCCCGGTTGGCGCGGTGCTTTCGCCGTTGCTCGGCGGCTATGACGATTTCAAAAACCTGCCTTATGCCTGCTCGTTATGCACGGCCTGCGATGACGTCTGCCCGGTTCGTATTCCGTTGTCTTCACTGATCCTGCAGCATCGACGCACGCTGGCGGAAAGCGGAATGACGCCCGCAATGGAGAGGCATACCGTCCATCTGTTCAATTACGCTAACCGCCATCACGCGCTGTGGAAGGTCGGGATGGTCGCGGGCGCACGCGCCGCGCAACTGATGATTCACAACGGGAAGATGCCTTTTAGCATCGCGGCTATCCGCAAATGGACGGAGGCCCGCGATTTGCCCGAAGCGGATGGCGAAAGTTTCCGCAGCTGGTTTAAAACGCATCAAAAGCAGCGTAAAAACGGGGAGGAAGCATAATGGAAAACCGCGATGCCTTCATGCAAAAGCTCGCCCAACAGCTCGGCCGCGAGCCGCGTCAAATCCCGCAACCACTGCCTGTGACGCACTCTGCGCCGCTGAAAAGCCGCTATGCCGGGCAGATTCAGCAGCAGCCTTGCGAGAGTTTCATGGAATATGCGACACAGGTGATGCAGGCTCACTGCGAACTGGCTCCACAGGCCACGCTTCCCCAGGTTGTCGAACGGATCTGTCAACAATACGGCGGCGGCCCGATAGTGATGAGCGGCGACGCCAGACTGGTAGAAGCGGGCGTTACGGCGCATTTGCAGAACGCTTTCCCGACAACGTGCTGGGCCTCGCCAGGCAGTGAAGAAAACCTGCGCAACGCCGCCGCCGCCAATATCGGCGTGGTTTTTGCCGAATACGGGCTTTGTGAAACCGGCGGCGTAGTCCTGTTTTCTTCTCCTTTGCAAGGACGCGCCATTAGCCTGCTTCCTCCAACCACGTTATTTATTCTTTATAAGAGCCGCTTACTGGCTGGCGTTACACAGCTGGCTCAGGTTCTGCAGCAGCGGGTGCAGTCCGGTGAATCTCTCCCTTCCTGTATCAATCTTATCGCCGGGCCAAGTTCGACGGCGGATATTGAGCTTATTAAAGTGGTGGGCGTTCATGGGCCATTGAATGCGGTCTATTTGATTGTTGAGGATTGTTAAGGCAATAGCAGGCCAGGCTGAGATTTACGGTCACAATGATTTTTTAGTCAGGGATATCTATTGCGTGACGGATTTCCCTGACGCTGCCAATAAAAAGGTGTGGAAATGGGAAAAGAGAGCTCATTATCCCTGATGAGTTTAACCATTCAGGATATTCTCCAGTGGATAGAGTGCAATATTGCAGAGCCGTTGCCGCTGGGCGTGTTAGCGCAAAAATCAGGATATTCTGCGTGGCATTTCCAGCGGGGTTTTAAAAAAATAGCCGGTATGTCGCCAGGCATGTATATACGGTATCGAAAAATGGTTATCGCCCGCGAATTACTGACCGAAACCAATCACTCGATTACTGAAATTGCCCTGCATCTTGGTTTCCAGCAGCAGTCAACATTCTGCCGGGCGTTCCGGGAACATTATCAGCGGACGCCAAGGCAGTATCGGCTCCAGGTTCAGAGCGGGAGCGTTAAGCCTTGATTTCCTGTGCTGCGCCGGTTCCCCTGGCGGGACTGTCACAAACCTACATTATTGATATAAGCCTGTAAGCCCTCAGCCAGAATATCGAACACCGTTTTACAGGCCTTACTGTGGCGCAAGTCCTCGTGCATCACCAGCCAGGTATCGAGATGAAATGCAAAGAAATCAGGCATCAATCTCTTTAATGGGACAGGAAAATCAGCCAGTTGAACCTGACACATCCCTATGCCCGCACCTGCGCGAATAAGGTTCAATTGCGCCACATCACTATCAGTACGTAAGGTAAATACTTCACGATTTAACTGAGGATAGTGTTTCAGCGCCTGTAAAATAAAGGGCGTCATTTTATCAAAGCCGACAAGCGCATGCGTGAACAACGCGTCAATACTTTCCGGTGCGGCATGGCGTGCCAGATAGGAATGTGATGCATGCAGGCCAATTTCAATACTGCCTAACCGGCGTGCAATCAGTTGCTCCTGCACCGGTGTGGTCATGCGTATCGCAATATCCGCTTCCCGGTTCAATAAATCCTGCATTCGGTTAGACAGCACCAGTTCAATTGTAAGCTGCGGATAATCCTCTTTAATGCGTGCAATCAGCGGAGGAAGAACTTCCGTGCCGATAATTTCGCTCGCAGAAACGCGAATCACGCCATGCAACCCTGCGGTGTGAGTACTGAAGCTGGCTGCCGTTCGCTCAATCATACTGGCTGTGTTTTCCATCGCCTGCGCATGGCCCTGAATGGCTACCGCCGCATCCGTGGCCTGCAGACCCGTCTGCGAACGTGTAAACAAAACCAGACCAAGGGCGGATTCCAGTGCCGCTACGTGGCGCCCTGCTGTGGGCTGGGTAATGGCAAGCATGCGGGCTGCCCCCGACAGGGAGCCTTCTTTCATCACCGCCAGGAAGGTTCGATACCATTCCCATGGAATATTTATATTCATACAAAAATGCATACCTGCTGCCTGATGTTATGCAATTACATTTAGCTCGCGCAGGCACTACGATGTCAAGCAGACATCCGGCAAAGGCAAGGTTATGAAAAACAGAAACAAGGTACTCATATTGGGCGCAACAGGCGGAATCGGCAGCGAAATCGCCCGTAAACTCATCCGTGAAAAATGGGACGTTCACGCATTGCGCCGCAACGCTCCGCAGAATGAAGAGCACAGGAGTGTGACATGGATAAACGGTGATGCGCTGAATGCAGAGCAAGTCATGGCGGCGGCGTCAGAGTGTAGTGTGATTGTCCATGCGGTTAATCCGCCGGGTTATCGAAACTGGGAACAACTGGTTTTGCCCATGTTACAGAACACCATCAATGCCGCAGAGCGAAAGGGTGCATTAATCGTTCTTCCGGGCACCGTTTACAATTACGGTCCGGATGCCTTTCCACTCTTGCGGGAGGATTCTCCCCAAAATCCTGTCACCAGAAAAGGGGCAATACGGGTGCAAATGGAGAAGGCACTGAACGCCTACGCGCAGCGTGGCGGAAAGGTGCTGATTCTGCGGGTCGGTGATTTCTTTGGCCCTGACGCAGGCAATAACTGGTTTTCACAGGGATGGATCACGCCAGGTAAACTCCCCCGGATAATTAAAAACCCGGGTAAAGCCGGAGCAGGCCATCAATGGGCCTACCTTCCGGATGTCGCCGAAACCCTGGTTGCGCTGTTAGCGCGTCGGGATCAACTCGAACCGTTTGCCTGTTTTCATATGCGGGGGCACTGGGATCCCGATGGCACGGCGATGGCCGCAGCCATACAGCGTGTCGCGCAACTTGCGGGCGTTAATGCGAAGGTAAAATCATTTCCCTGGTGGCTCGTCCTGGCGATGGCACCTTTCAACACCACACTGCATGAAATGCTGGAGATGCGCTATTTGTGGGCACAGCCAATACAGATGGACAATGCAAAACTGACCGCTTTTTTGGGCCACGAACCGCATACCCCGCTTATTGAGGCCGTGCGTACCACGTTAATCGGGCAGGGCTGTATTGATAACGCGTTATTCACGCGTTTGTGAGCGGATCAGAGGATGGCTTTGCGTATCGCTTCTGGCGCTAAGCAGCAAATCCAGACCCGCTATAAGCGAGGAGCGATAGTTAAGAACTAAATTTACAACGCCGAATTGAGCGCTTTCTGGCGTACAAGCAGTCGTACCTGCTTACCACGATAGTTAATATAATTTTGAAACTGGAAACCAAAGCGCTCAGCTAAATAATTTGAACGTTTGTTCTCTTCATCAATAATACAGCACACTGGAGAGGAAAATGTATTATCGGCCCACCGTAAAATTGCGGCCAGCGCTTCAGTCGCATAACCTTTGCCATGTACTTCTGGCATTAACGTCCATCCGGCTTCAGGGTATTCCAGAGCAGGCGTGATATCACGATGAGCATCCTGAAAGCCAAATGAACCCGCATAACGGTTTGTTGATTTTTCAAATACTGCCCAATAACCATAACCCAACATCTGCCAGTGCCCGATATCGCGTAATAAACGGGTCCAGACCATTTCCGGTGTCGGACTCTCTCCGCCATTAATCTTAACCATTTCAGGCGTCGCCCAGCATTCCATGAGCGCCTGGAAATCTTCGAGTGTAAATTGCTTTAAAATCAGGCGTTCTGTTTCAAGCTGCGGCGCTTGCTGAGTACTCACTCTTTTCCCCTTATTTCTTGCTCTAAGATTTGTCTAATTTACCATCGGGAGCGGATTCTTTGCGAAAAAATCAATAAAAGAGGGCAAGGTCTGCTTCTGGCTCTCTGGCAGTTATACCGGTGTCTTCATGCGCAGTGCGCACAATCTGGGACGCGTCTACCGCCGTGTTTTCCGCCTGATGCTGACGGACGCCATTCATCGCCAGCACGTACTGATGGCGGATAAATTGCTGATCAATAATTCGCTGTCGCTAACCGAAGTCGCTCGCCAGTGCGGATTTAATGACACCAGTTACTTTCGGCAGATCTTCCGAAAACTGACCGGGCTGACGCCCACAGGCTGGAAACGCCTCCAGGATTTATTGCCAGGCGTAAGAGGGTTTCACTCAGGGTAGGGAGAGGGGATGTTTGGCGATGTGAGGCCCGCGAGGAGTGAACAGCAGACGTTCACAACCATCTTCGCGCGTGGCATTGTATCCGGTGGGATGCATCGACAAGTCCACCAAATCGCAAGAATACAGAATCAGGATTTTTTCTCTTCTGTGATTTCAACTGTGGTGTCAGAGGATTAAGACGGACGCGGAACTAAACTTTATGCACATGAATCGTAGAAAATTTATCCTCGGCAGTGCGGTTTTATTAGCCAGTCCGGCTTTGGCCTGGGAGTTGCCCAGGCCAGACACAACGATGCCAAATCTGACACCTGCACAGATTCAGGAAGATCTTTTATTCCTCAGAGCACAATGGGCGCCTCTGGAAAAGAGCTTTAATCCATCACAGCGCGTAACCTTTAATAAGTTTATAGATAATGCTGTGACAAGAGCTGCGACAGCATCGCCAGCAGACCTGGTTCTGGATGTCATGCAGGCTGTTGCTATTCCACGTAATGGGCACACAGCTCCCATGGTAGGACACCTTCTGGATTCTCTGCCAATAAAGTTATGGTGGTTTTCTGACGGGCTTTACATACTGAGTGTCGCTCCTGGTTATGAATCCATTCTTGGTTCACGTATTGAAAAATTTGGGCAACTGACAACTATTGAGAGCCTTGAGCGTGTAGCACCTTATATTTCGGGCACAGATCAGCGGATCCGTTATCTAAGTGCGAGCTATCTGACGAGCAAAATGGTTCTGGACCGCATAGGTGTTTTGTCGTCACAAAGCAGCATTCCCCTGACACTACGTCTGAGGAATGGCGAAACAAAAACAGTTAGCTTAAGTGTCAGTAAGCCAGATTATTATGACGCCCGCGAACCCATACTTTTCGGATGGTCCTCACTCATTCCTGATGAAAAAGGTAAGGAAAACCGTTGGGCACATGTGCTGGATGAGGCCGAAAAACGCTCACCTGGATATGGAAAACCAGAACCCCTTTCTGTGCAGTGGATTGGTGACGGAGAAAAAATACTCTATATCCGTAGTAATTTTATTCATAGCATGGGGAAAGATTCACTTGCCGATGCATTATTGTTTGGAGTCATACAAAAACAGGTTGTGCCAAAAAAACCCAGGTTCATTGTTGTGGATTTACGGCTGAATAATGGAGGGAATTTCTTCGAAACAATGCTGTTCTCGCAAACATTACCGAAGCT
Organism: Kosakonia sacchari; assembly: GCA_900109485.1. GTDB lineage: Bacteria > Pseudomonadota > Gammaproteobacteria > Enterobacterales > Enterobacteriaceae > Kosakonia > Kosakonia sacchari_B. The sequence continues at coordinate 20,541 of FOAY01000016.1, forward strand.
TCTTCCACATGACGGACAAATATTTGTGCTTGTGAGTCGTGCTACTTTTTCAGCTGCACTGGTCACCGTTGCCACGCTAAAACGCGCTAATCCTGCCAAAGTAATTCTGATAGGTGAAACAATGGGTGACAACGGTCATTTTTGGGCTGAACCAGAAACCATAACACTGCCGAACTCCAGAATTCAGGTTTTCTATAGCACTAAGTTCGAGGATTTTGAACAGGGCTGTGCCGGTAACATCGATTGTTACTGGCCTGCAGCCGTCTTTGCTCAAAGCACCATCAGTCTTGCGCCGGAAGTAAAAATAGCAGTCCCATTTATCGATTATGCTATGGGTCACGATCCTGTGTTGGACGCAGTTATTGACCGGACAAAATGATTACCTGGTATTCTGACCTGCTCACCGTTGATTAACACACTCTGATGTCAGCAATGTCCGCCTCTGGCACGAGGCGGACCCCCTAAAAGAGATGCCGTCCGCTCGCGCTAAGCGAAAAGCGGACAGTGCCTTCTGGCAAAAATAGTGTCTTTGTCGACCGATATCCTTCCGCGCGATTATCGGGTGGACCAAATACAGGGTTTGCCAATAAAGGAGCGCAGCGCATCCATAAAGATACTCACTCGCGCAGGCGGGTTTCTTAGCGCCCGTAAAGCATATATTCCTGTGGAGGCTGCCGGATGTTCGACCCACTCCGGGCATAACAGCGTAAGTAAGCCGGCTTTAATATCAGGACCCGCAACCCAGTCGGGAAGATAAGCAATTCCCAGGCCTTCAATAGCGGCAAGGCGAATTGCTTCAAAATCGTCACAGCCGAAAACCGGATGGGTAAGACTACTGCGGGCCGGATGCCCCAGAATATCGCTCCAGTGCAAAAGATCGCCTCCATGCAACTTATCAATGAGGCGATGGGTCCTGACTTCGGAGAGATGATGCGGCGTACCCGCCTGTAAGAGATAGTCAGGGCTGGCGCAGAGCACACGTGTCTGTGTTGCGATGCGCGTACCAATCAACGTACTGTCTGACATATCGCCAATGCGTATCACTAAATCCAGCCGCTCCGCCACCGGATCGGCAATCCTCTCCGTCAGGTCAAGTTCGACGCTCAGTTCAGGATACTGGCGGGCGAGTTGCCCCATCACCGGCAATACATAGCGCTTACCAAACGTCGGGTAACAGGCTACACGTAGTGTGCCTGTTACATCGCCTTTCATCGAGGAAAGCTCCTGGCGTGCATCATCCAGTGAATCCAGGATCTGCCTCGCACGAATTAACAGGGCTTCGCCCGCATCGGTCAGCGTCAGATGGCGGGTAGAACGCAAAAACAGTGGCGTCTCAAGGTAGGTTTCCAGCGCATCTATCTGACGGCCTATAGAAGAGGGGGTACGGCCACGGCGGCGGCCTGCGGCAGAAAAACTACTTTCCCGCGCCACATCGACAAATACGCCTAAAAACTCAGCAAATTTTTCTGACTGCATCTGTGCATTCTTTGCATAGCTGTTTTGGGTAATGGCTATCTTATCAGCAATACACTTCACTCTTAAGCTTCTCCTCACCAGACAAACATCATCGTTTATGTCCAGAAGGAAGAAGCCCATGCAAACGCAACAATATGATTCACTTTATCTTTTCATCAATGGCCAGTGGCTGACCGCTGGCGATCGGGATACCTCAGCGGTTATCAACCCTGCCAATGGCACAACGCTCGGCCGCCTGCCGCTGGCAACAGATGCGGATCTGGAGCAGGCGCTCATCACCGCAGGCGAAAGTTTCCACGTATGGCGCAACACTGTGCCTGATGAACGTGCCCGCATTATGAAAAAAGCCGCAAATTTGATGCGCGAGCGTGCAGAACACATTGCCACGCTGATGACGCTGGAAGAAGGCAAGCCGCTTAGTGAGAGCCGTGATGAAGTCCAGCGTGCCGCCGATTATTTTGAGTGGTTCGCAGAAGAAGCACGACGTATTGACGGACGCGTTGTTCCGGCTAACCGTCCCGGCGTACAGCAACTGGTAAAACGACAGGCAATTGGTCCGGTAGCCGCTTTTACCCCGTGGAATTTCCCGGCAATCACACCGGCCCGCAAACTCTCAGCCGCACTGGCAGCAGGCTGCAGCGTGATCCTCAAACCTGGTGAAGAGAGCCCCGCTACCGCACTGGCGCTGGCACGCTGCCTTAATGATGCAGGTTTACCCAAAGGGGTGCTGCAAATTGTCTTTGGCGTACCCGACAAGGTTTCCGCAAAGCTTATTGCTTCGCCAATTATCCGCAAAGTCGCCTTTACCGGTTCCGTTCCCGTCGGACGATTACTGTCTGAACGCGCTGCTGCAGGCGTTAAACCTATTTCGCTTGAGCTGGGCGGCCACGGACCGGTGCTTGTCTTTGAAGATGCAGATATTGAGGATGCGGCAACGAACGGAGCAGCAAATCGTTTCCGCGGTACGGGGCAGATCTGTATCTCCTCGACGCGTTTTCTTGTGCAGCGCAACGCTTACGAACGCTTCGTGCAGCGCTTTGTTGCAGCCACAGAAGACCTTGTCATTGGCGATGGCATGGAGCCAGGCACTCAGGTTGGCCCTCTGGCTAACGAAAGGCAACTGGAGAAAATGGCTGCGCTGGTTGAGGATGCTGTCGCGCAGGGCGCCACTGTACTGACCGGCGGCAAACGTATTAACCGTGCTGGTTTCTTCTTTGAACCCACCGTACTGGCAAACGTGCCCATGAGCGCCCGTATCATGCATGAAGAGCCTTTTGGCCCGATAGCCATCATGCGTCCGTTCGACACCATCAAGGATGGGCTGGAAGAAGCCAACCGACTGCCTTACGCCTTGTCGGCCTATGCCTTTACCTCCAGCGCGCGTACCGCACTGGAGGTAGGGGATGGACTGGAAGCCGGGATGATTGGCATTAATCAGTACCGCATCATCGCCACAGAACTACCGTTTGGCGGCATGAAAGAGAGTGGACATGGCTCAGAAGGTGGACGTGAAGGCATCGCGCCGTATCTGACCAATAAATTTATCAGCCAGATCTGAATCTTTGACGGAGATAACCCTTATGAAACCCATTGATTTTACCAGCCCACGTGCAGCAGCCCGTCTGTTTACACCTAAACTGGCTGATTTTGTTGAACATCCGCTTTATTCAGCCGTCTGGGCCGATCCGGCGCTGGCTCCGCGCGATCGCAGCCTGATTACCATCGCCTGCCTGATTGCGCTGAATCACGCAAATGAATTACCGGCGCATCTTCGTCGCGGCATTGAAAACGGCCTGACTGAGTCAGAGTTGAGTGAAGTGATAACACATCTGGCATTTTACGCAGGTTTCCCGGCGGCAATCACCGCCTCTGCTTACGCGAACGCCACGTTTTCAGAAAGCAAATAACGCATCGCCCGTCTGCTGACTAAACGCGGGCGACAGAAATCTCTTGCTCAAAGGTACAGATGAACATGAAAGCTATTACATTTGAAGAATTTGGCACGCCGGACGTGCTGAAAGTGACAGACGTTGAAAAACCCCTGTTGCGCCCGAATGACCTTCTGATACGAACCCATGCTGCCGGCGTAAATCGTGCAGATCTAACTCACCGTAAAGGAGGGTATGGCCGCCCTGATTTTGGTGATTCGACCATTATGGGGCTGGAGGTTGCCGGTGAAGTTGTTGCGGTTGGTGATGCAGTCGAAGGCTACAAACCTGGCGATCGCGTAATGGGAATTGTCGGCGGCGGTGCGTATGCAGAGTTTTCCCGCATCGATTACCGGATGGCGATGCCCATTCCTGATGGGCTCGACTATATTCAGGCCGCCGCCATTACCGAGGTATTTGTGACCGCGCATGAGGCCCTGATCCATCTGGGCAAACTTAAGGCCGGGGAAACAGTACTTATTCACGCCGGGGCTGGCGGGGTTGGAGGTGCGGCAGTGCAACTGGCGCATGCTACCGGTGCCACCGTTTTTACAACGGTAAAGGCTGGCAATCAGGAGCAGGCCCGCAAGTTAGGTGCGGACTGGCTAATTGATTATGAGAAGGAGGATTTTTCAGAGGTAATAAGCAAATTAACGGATGGGAAGGGCGTGGATCTTATTCTGGACTTTATTGGTGCGCCTTATTTTGAACGCAACATCAATACGCTCGATTTTGGCGGACGTCTTATCCAGATTGGCATAATGGGCGGTATCGATAACGCAAAAATTCCACTCGACCGACTCTTATACCGGCATCTCCAGATTACGGGCACTGTAATGAAATCACGCTCACAGGATGTTAAGCATGCGATGTCCCGCAGATTCCGTGAACACTGGCTTTCGAGCTTTGAAAAGGGTGTCCTGAAACCCGTTATTGACAGCGTTTATCCCTTGTCGGAAGCCGCTGCTGCTCATCAGCGCATGGAGTCAGGTCTGAACGTCGGAAAAATTGTACTGAAAATGCAATGATCGCGCAGGGCGGGCATTACCTGGGGAATGGCCGCTCTTGCCGGGCTGCTTAATGGCTTTGCTTCAGATCCTGAACTCTGACCCCCGAGCGTTCATTACTCACAATGTTGTGCATGAATCAATAGAGAGCAGGTCGACTGAAACAGAATCCAATTTTGGCAGCAGGTACACATTTTTTAATTGTACAGAGACTATTCTCAGCTAAACAAAATAAAACAGGAGGTCTAACGTGTACAATTCTATTCTGGTTCCTATCGATATTTCTGAAACAGACCTGACTCGCCAGGTCATACCCTTTGTTCAGGCACACGCTGTGATGAATACCGCAAGGGTGCATTTTCTCACAGTTATCCCCTCGTTACCGTATTATTCAACGTTGGGTTTGGCCTATTCGGTTGAAATGCCGAAAATGAAAGAAATCCAGCAGGCGGCGTTAGCAAAACTGGATGAGCTTGCTCAGCTATTTAAACTGCCAGCCGAAAAGATCCAGACCCATGTTGTAACCGGATCACCAAAGGATCAAATCCTCAAGCTCGCCGATTCGATTAATGCGGATTTAATCATCATTGCCTCCCATCGGCCTGATATCTCTACCTATCTGTTAGGTTCAAACGCGGCAGCAGTGGTGAGACACGCCAAATGTCCTGTTCTGGTCGTCCGGTAACATGTTCCGGACGGGCCAGAAAAAGGGAACCCGGAGAAGACAGGCGTTTCCTGCCTTCTCCTGAGGTGCGACAAGGCCAAAGGAACCCGGCACAGTTAACGGAAAGCCCCCCGCTGGAATAGGTGATATTTTCTGTTTTCCACACAGACAGGCTTTATAACCCCCCGTTCATTTCGAACTGCCGAAGCTTTGCAACGTTGCAATGCTCGGTAAGCTCTACGCCTGCGCCGGGCAGAATGACCCCGTCAGAATTTACTGAGAAGTCTGCCGGTTGCCAGAATATGCAGCCAGACTGAAGCCGGTTATTCCTGATTATGAGTGGATTATATTCGCGGTAAGGATCATTGGTATCGCCGCAAGAGGGAAAGGGTGGACATTACTGATAAAGTCTCGAACCGTACGGCCGATAATTACGAAAACTGCTGTTTACCTCTCATGTCACAATACGATGGCTGGAGTATGGTCGAGACTCTACAAAGCGTTCGCGCCGAATAACCATAATGACAGGGGGATGCTGTCAACAATGCCACTGAAAATACTGAAAATTATCCACCACAGGATCGGTATCTACACGCTTTCAATAGTGTTAACGTTCGGCGTCCTGTACGGGGCAGGACTAGGGGTCTATTATTACTATATCCATGAAAAAATTGAAGATTATGCTGATGTAATTCTGGCGCGCGCCGACAGTCTGATCGCGCAGGTAAAACTGATTGACGGGCTTCGGCAGGAGTTCGCAGTCTATGAGCCATGCAGTAGCCAGTACCTGAATGTGCTGCGAAAACGGCTCTGGCCTTACCCGCTGATTAAGGATATCGCCTATGTCGATGATGAGAAAATTATCTGCTCGGCCCTTTGGGGAAAACTGAATTCACCGCTTTCTTTAAATTTATTCAGAAATAAGGTTAATCGGGGAAGCTATACTTGGGTATTTGATGCTTTTATAGAGGAGAACATTACCGCAAATGTTCTTTATACTGATAACTTCGCCATAACGGTCTCTCCTTTTGCCTTCCAGCGTTTCTGGGAGGAAGCCAATAAAATGGGTTTTGATGCCGTCATAGGTGATTTTAAACATGAAAATCATTTTTTCATGATCGGGAAAAATACGGAATTACTGGAATCGATAGAGCATAATAAAACGCATTCTTTGTTGTACTTTACTGAGCACTCCTGTAATAGTGTGAATGATGTTTGTGTTATTGCTGGAACCTCACTCTCGCTCTTTTTCAAAAATAATACTTATATTCTGGTGTTTTTATTTAGTCTGTCCTTTATTATCGGTTTTTTGATTGGCACTCTATATGTTAATAACTTATCACATAAACAATCATTACTTACGCGACTGGAAAATGCAATTCTACATCGGGAGTTACATTTCGTTTATCAACCCATCTACAAAGTTAAAGACCGGAATATAACAGGCGTGGAGGCGCTTTTGCGCTGGACGGATCCTCAAATAGGATATATTGGCCCTGATATATTTATTCCGCTCGCGGAAAGAAATGGCTTAATAAACAAGATTGGCCAGTATGTGGTTGAGCATGCCATCAGAGAGTGTGCACCTATATTGCTGAACAACGATATCACTTTAAGTATTAACGTGAGTTGTGCTGATATCTGTTCTGCGGAATTCCGTGAAAAACTGCTGAGCACGTTAAAAAAAGAAAACGTCGCAGGTGAGTCTATTATTCTTGAAATCACGGAAAGACAAAGTTTCGGAACAGATGATATCAAGCAAGCTATGGGTTTTTTTAAGGGTACCGGTATCATGTTTGCACTTGACGATTTCGGAACCGGTTATTCAAATCTGAACTGGCTTTCATTGCTTGACGTGGATGAAATTAAAATTGATAAATCATTAACTGACTCGATAGGGACTGAATCCATCAATAAACATATCCTTCCTGGTTTAATCGAGATGTTTAAAAACATTCCTAAAATAGTGGTCTTCGAAGGAGTGGAAACTGAAATGCAGTATCAGTTCCTTAAAGAAAATGTACCTGAGTGCTGCGTACAGGGATGGTATTTCGCAAAGGCCGTTCCTTTAAGCGAACTCCATGCTGTCCTTCCGGGTTAAAGGGCGATCATCCCTGGTACCCTGGGAGATGGTTGTTGAACCCGTGGCGATTGACTGTCGGGAATAAATATTAACCAGCCAAAATGGTGGCTGACAGCGTTGTTTTTCTGACCTATACTGCGTGCAAGGTGATGGCGTTCCACCTTTCCCAACCGCCCCGTCCGGGGCTGATGACGCCTGATATGACTCTTGATTTTCAGGAGGTATGTCAGGCCGTCGATAAATCCTTCCGGCCTGTGTACTTCCCTTAACGGGGATACATCTTTGATTAATGTTTTTGGCCATCTTAACCCTGACAGCGACGCTATCTGCACCGCAGCCGTGACGGCGGGCTGGCTCAACCGGTGTAACCGTCCCGCACGTGCCTGGCGGCCCGGTGAAGCGAACCCTGAAACACGCTATATTTTTGAATCTGCAGGGCTAACCCTGCCGCCCCTGCTCGATATTCCACTGAAAGGTGAACAGGTATGGCTGGTCGATTTTACCGAACCGGCACAGGCGCCTGCCGACCTTCTTCAAAGCAATATCATCGGGATTATCGACCATCACCGGCTGGGCGGTCTGGTCACGCAGCTACCGCCGGAGGTCTGGATTAAACCGGCAGGCAGCAGCGCGACAGTACTCTGGCTGCTGATGGATGCAGAAATGCGCCGCACGATGCCCCCGACTCACGCCATCCTGCTTCTTGGCGCGCTGCTAAGCGACACCGTCAATCTGCGCTCACCCACCACGACGGAAGACGATATCCGTACAGCCACTGAACTCTGCGTCCTGTCGGGGATAAAACGCAGGGCGTTTGCCCGTGGGCTGCTGACAGCCAAAACCGACATCACCGGACAGTCAGCAGAGCAGCTTCTGAATAAAGACCTGAAGGCCTTTTCGCTCGCCGGGACGGATGTGCGTATCGCACAACTGGAGGTCAGTTCACCTGACCAGGTCACTCCCGTACTGGATGCCCTGCAAAATGCGATGGCGCAGATGGCGGCGACAGCGGGAGCCGGGCTTATCGTACTGATGGTGACCGATATCCATGAATGCTGCTCCTCACTCTATTTTGCCGGGCCGGAGGGTATCAACGCGGCTCCATGCTTCGTACCGGGCATGGTCAGCCGGAAGAAACAGCTTCTGCCTTGGCTGGAACACTTCCTCAGTCAAAGCCGGAGACAGCCATGAAAATCTACACACATGCACTTGTTCTTGTTCAGGGGAAAGAGGATGGCGTACCCCTTCTCGCGCTGGCGGCAACTCTGTCCCGTCTGCTGCAAATGAAAATCACACTTGCTCATATCTGTAATGACTATCGGGAGATGAACTACGTATCGGACGGCCTGATGGACGATGCCGTATCAAAAGATGTTGTCCAGGCGAAGGCGCTGTTCAGTGAGCTGACGTCCTCTGTGGCTGAACATGTTGACGCACGTGAGTTGGTCACCATGCGGCGTTTTGAAGATGTACAGAAATGCATCACCGACACCGGTGTGGACCTGGTGATTGCAGGCCACCGGAACCGTTTTATGGGAGCACTGACGTCCCGTTCGGCTGAATACGTTAACCACCTGAACGTGGACGTTCTGATTAAACACATTCACGACTGAGCTACAGGAGAATTGTATGAATTTTCTACTTGAAAAAGTCACCGCCCGCGAAATTCTTGACTCTCGCGGTAATCCCACTGTTGAGGTGGACGCGTTTACTTCTGACGGGCAGATGGCGCGTGCGTCGGTACCGTCCGGTGCCAGTACCGGTTCAAGAGAGGCAACGGAGCGCCGCGATGGCGATACAAAGCGCTTTGGTGGGAAAGGGGTACGTGATGCCGTTAAGGCAGTGGAGACAGAAATCTGCGACGCCGTCAGGGGAACCGATGTGCGGGAGCAGCGGCGACTGGATAATCTGATGCGGGAGCTGGACGGCACGGAGACTAAAAGCCGGCTCGGCGCTAATGCCATTCTGGGTGTTTCGCTGGCGGTGGCCAGACTGGCTGCTCAGGTCACCCGTCAGCCACTTTACCGCTATCTCGGCGGACTCAACGCCAGCCTTCTGCCGGTTCCGTGCATGAATATTATTAACGGTGGCGTTCATGCCCGCGGTCAGGGCGCCGATTTTCAGGAATTTATGATAGCGCCGCACGGTGCGTCATCGCTGGCTGAGGCCGTTCGTCAGGGCAGTGAGGTCTATCAGGCTCTGCGCCAGATCCTTCTGTCCCGACACCTCTCCGCTGCGGTGGGTGATGAAGGGGGATTTGCCCCGGCTGTCTCCTCGAATCGTGAGCCTCTGGAGTTCATTGTTCAGGCCATTGAGAAAGCCGGTTACCGGCCGGGGGAAGATATCAGTATCTGTATGGACCCGGCATCCAGCGAATTTTACCGTGACGGGAAATATCATCTTCGCACCGAAAACAGCGCCCTGAGCGCTGAAGAGATGACGGATTATTATGGAGAACTGATGAGCCAGTTCCCGATTGTCCTGCTTGAAGACGGGCTCGCCGAGGATGACTGGGCTGGCTGGAAACATCTGCACGAGAAACTGGGCGCACGCGCCGAACTGGTCGGTGACGACCTTTTCGTCACGAATGTGAAGTATATCCGCCGGGGTATTGAAGAAAACCTGGCCAGTGCGGCGCTCATCAAACTCAACCAGATTGGTACGCTGAGCGAGACGTTCGACGCGGTTTCACTGTGTCATGAAAACGGCTGGGGCGCTTTTATTTCGCACCGCAGCGGTGAAACCATGGACACGTTTATCGCCGACATGACAGTGGCGCTGCGGGCGGGGCATCTGAAAACCGGCGCACCCTGCCGCGGTGAACGCATTGAAAAATACAATCAGCTTATGCGCATTGAGCAGGAACTGGGCAGTGAAGCCCGCTATGCGGGTATTAAGGCATTTGTTCGCCGTGGTTGACCGAAATCATCACGGCATTTGAGGTGTGTATGCCGGTTAAGTCCGGCATACCTCCTTCAGTTTATATTCATCTGAGGTGGGGAGTGTCGCATTGGGTCAGTTATCAGCAATTATGATTGGCGGGGCCGTGGGTTGTGTCATCCGCTGGTTTTTTGGGGTTAAGCTCAACAGTTTCTTTCCTTCACTTCCGCCCGGAACTCTGGTGGTTAACCTGCTGGGGGCTTTTATTATCGGTGCCGCAATGGCCTATTTTATGCGCCACCCTCAGTTGGATCCTGCCTGGAAACTGCTGATCGTTACCGGTCTGTGTGGCGGGCTGACCACCTTTTCAACGTTCTCGGTGGAAGTCTTCACATTACTGCAGGTGGGAAATTACTTATGGGCCTTCACTTCCGTACTGGTGCACGTGGTGGGGTCGCTGCTCATGACTGCGGCGGGTTTTTACCTGATAACATTACTTGTATGAAAGTTACAGCGCAGCGCTGATCAAATCATCGCAACGGTTTCTGGTGGCTACAGGCGAAAAGTACAGGTTATACCGGCAAAAACGTCCGACCGATTACTGATGATCCTTAAAACATGCGATCAGCATGTCAGTGAGAATTCTGACTTTCTGTGCCGGATGCTGGCCTGGCGGGCGAACAACATAGATGCCCGCCGGCGGCGGTGGATAGCGTGTCATTATCGGCACCAGTGCGCCCGAGGCAACGTAGGGGCGGGTCACGCCATCAGGGAGCCAGGCGATGCCGAGCCCTTCGATTGCAGCAGCAGCGAGGGCTGTCGCGTTGTCGGCTTTGAAACGCCCCTGAGGGTTCACCGTCACAATCTTCTTCCCATCCATAAATTGCCAGGCTTCCGTTCCCTGCATCAGCGCGTGATGATTGACCAGCTCTTTGGGATTATCAGGCGTGCCGTGCATTTTAATGTACTGCGGGCTCGCCACGAGTTTTCCGTAAATGGGTCCGACGCGTCTTGCCATCAAGCTGGAATCCGGCAGATAACCCACCCGGATGGCACAATCAAAACCTTCAGCAATGAGATCAACGAACCGGTCACTAAAGGAAAGATGAATATGGAGCCGCGGGTGGTTTAGCGCCATTCTCGCCAGGACCGGGGCGAAGTCTGCGGGGCCGAAAGAGAGCGATACGGCCACCCGCAAACGGCCACGAAGATCGCCGGTGGGCAGGAGGGTTTCCCTTGCTGCCTCAATCTCGGCACAGGCCCTGGCGGCATATTCCCGAAACGTACTACCCGCTTCCGTTAGCGCGGCGCCACGCGTTGTCCGGGCAAGAAGCTGGGTACTAAGCTCCGTTTCAAGCCGGGCAAGCCGTCGGCTGACAATGGATTTGGATACGCCGAGCCTGCGTGCGGCAGGCGAAATACCTCCCGTATCAGCGACTTCCACGAAGGTGAGCAGATCATCAATGTCCATGAAGCGTTCCCCCTGTTGCGTCTTGCCGTGCCTGGAAAAGCCGTGTTCCATTATTGTCAGCCAGCACTGATGTGTCCATTTTTTGAGCGTCTTAGCCGCACGGCGATCATCCTTGCAGGACATGGTAGCTCTTATGATGTCGCCAAATTCAGGGAGGAGGCTGATGTTGAAGCCACTGGGAACCCATACAGGTCGTTGCCATCGATCGGCAGGGCGCAGCCGGAGTAATCCCGGCTTCGCCCCACGTTTTAACCTGCGCTACCCGGAACCGGGGTGTTAAGCAGTTGCTGTTCCCACAAGTAGGCAATACCGCTGCCCGCTGAGTGCTGAATGATCACCTTATTCAGCTCTGCGGCACTCTCCGTCCTTGCCCAGTCCCGCTGCCACTCTGCCGCCAGCGCCAGCCAGGTCATCATATTTACCCCGGCGGCGGTCATGCGGAGTATGGCCACCTGATGCGCCTCGACGGACACCGCACCCGATGCGTCAGTAATGACTGTCACATCCCAGCCCTCGCCAGCCGCCTGGATTGCGGGCATCGCGACACAAATGTCGGTCCACAGGCCAGCGATGATGAGCTGCTTGCGACCCGTTGCCTTAACGGCATCCACCACCTTTGGATCTTCCCAGGTATTAATGAAAGTCCGATCTATCACCTCCTGGTCGGGGAATACGTCAGTGATTTGGGGAAAAATAAGGCCGCCACGTTCGGCAATCACGCTGGTCAGGATTGTCGGAACCCCAAAAACCCTGGCGGCTTTCGCCAGCGCGGCGGAATTGTTGACCACCGCGTGTGGATCGTGGCTGTTCAGATTGGTGAGTTGGTAAGGTTGGTGATCAATCAAAACCAGTACAGAATCTTCAGGGCGAAGAAGCGAAGTAAGGCCATTGCGAAAGGTCATGCATGCTCCTCTGATACCGTTATAAGGGTGATGTGGTTTTTAAGGTGGGCACTCTGGCACCACCTGATTCGGATACTGGCACTTCTCCCCAGCCTGCGGTAGGGCTCTTTCCCGACTTACTCTGTTGCATAAAATGGAACGCCACGCCCGTGACCAGCAGTGCTCCGCCAGTTTTACCGACCATGAAAATGCTGATGAACTTGATGCCGGGATCGTTTTGCGGGGCCGCGATCTGCTTTTCTTATCGATCCTGTGAATCGGTGTTAAGCAATGCAATAAACGCGTCGAGATGGCGGGTTTTCGCACCGCGCCGCCACACCAGCCAGGTGGTGAGCCAGCGCCAGTTCTCCGCCAGCGGCCAGGCTTCTACCTGGTGATGACCGGGCATGCTTTCCAGCATGCTGCGCGGGATCAACGCCAGCCCGGCACCGGCAATCACGCAGGCCAGCATACCGTGGTAAGACTCCATCTCATGGATTTTGCCCGGCGTTGCGCGATCGGCCTGGAACCAGCTTTCAAAATGGCGGCGGTAGGAGCAGTTAGCGCGAAAAGCATAAATGCTGGCGCCGTTGACCTGCGAGGCGCGGGTAATGGTTTCATGGCCGACCGGCGCGACGATCATCATCTCTTCGCGGTAGACCGGAATACCTTCCAGCCCCGGATGCATAATCGGGCCGTCAACAAACGCGGCGCTGAGTTGCCCCTCCAGCACGCCTTCGATCATCGTACCGGAAGGGCCGGTGGCAAGATCAAACTGAATGCGCGGGTAGCGCTGGTTATACTGCGCCAGCGTCGCCGGAATCCGCACGGCGGCGGTGCTTTCCAGCGCGCCGAGTGAGAACAGCCCTTGCGGTTCGTCACCTGCCACCACCATGCGCGCTTCATCGACCAGCGCCAGAATTTGCTGGCTGTAACGCAGAAAACTGTGCCCGGCGGGCGAAAGCCGCAGGCGCTGGTTCTCGCGGATGAACAGATCGACGCCAAGATCGGACTCCAGCTGGCGAATGCGCGTGGTGAGGTTGGACGGCACCCGATGCACCTTTTGCGCCGCCTGGGTAATGCTGCCGGTCTGTGCCACCGCGTTAAACATCTCAAGCTGTGTTAAGTCCATACCATTCTCTCATTGTGAATACTGGAGTTAATATTATTCAGTTTTCAGAAATAGCAAACTCGGCCACTATTGCGCAAGTCCTGAACACCTTTATGGGAGACGTTATGTCAATTTCCGCGACAACACATGCGATTTCAGTCAATCCGGCCACCGGGGAAACCCTGCGCGCAACGCCGTGGGCGAGCCGCGAAGCGGTGGATGCCGCGCTTGAACTGGCAGCCAGCGGTTATCGCCAGTGGCGGCAGGTCGCCGTTGCTGAGCGTGCGCAAACGCTGCGCGATCTCGGCGCAGCGCTCAGAGCGCGGGGTGAAGAGATGGCGCAGATGATCAGCCAGGAGATGGGCAAACCCATTTTGCAGGCACGCGGCGAAGTGAATAAATCCGCCGCGCTGTGCGACTGGTATGCCGATCATGGCCCGGCAATGCTCGGCAGCGAAGCAACGTTAGTAGAAGAGCATCGCGCCACGATTGAGTATCGTCCGCTGGGGCCAATCCTGGCGGTAATGCCGTGGAACTTCCCGCTGTGGCAGGTGTTGCGCGGTGCGGTGCCGATTTTACTGGCAGGCAACAGCTACCTGCTGAAGCATGCGCCGAACGTGCTGGGATGCGCGCAATTGATAGCGGAGATTTTCGTGCAGGCCGGGCTCCCGCATGGGGTGTTTGGCTGGGTGAATGCCACCAATGAAGGCGTCAGCCAGGCGATTAACGATCCGCGCATCGCCGCCGTCACCGTGACCGGCAGCGTTCGCGCCGGAGCGGCAATTGGTGCTCAGGCCGGTGCGGCGCTGAAAAAATGCGTGCTGGAACTCGGCGGCTCCGATCCCTTTATTGTGCTCAACGATGCCGATGTGGATCTGGCGGTGAAAGCGGCAGTGGCCGGGCGTTATCAGAACACCGGACAGGTTTGTGCGGCGGCCAAACGCTTTATCGTCGAAGAGGGCATTGCGCAGACGTTCACCGAGAAATTCGTTGCCGCGGCTGCGGCGCTGAAACAGGGCGCGCCGGATGTCGAAGAGAACTACCTTGGCCCGATGGCGCGTTTTGATCTGCGCGATGAACTGCATGCGCAGGTACAGGCCAGTATAAAAGAGGGCGCGAAGCTGGTGCTCGGTGGGGAAAAAGTGCCGGGCAGCGGCAATTATTACCCGGCCACGGTACTGACGCAGGTGACGCCAGCGATGACGGCTTTCCGCCAGGAGCTGTTTGGCCCGGTCGCCGCCATCAGCATTGCCCGCGATGCGGAGCATGCGCTGCAACTGGCGAATGACAGTGATTTCGGTTTGTCGGCCACGGTCTTTACCGCTGATTCTGCGCAGGCGCAGCAGTTTGCTGAACGTCTGGAGTGCGGCGGCGTGTTTATCAATGGCTTCAGCGCCAGCGATGCCCGCGTGGCCTTTGGCGGGGTGAAGAAGAGCGGTTTTGGCCGCGAGCTGTCGCACTTCGGTCTGCATGAATTTTGCAACATCCAGACCGTGTGGAAAGACCGGCTGTAAGCTAAGCGCGCCCCGGCGGGGCGCGTCACCTCTGGCTGTCATGGGAGTGTCATGATCCTTTTGTAGACTCACAGCAACTTTGTGGTTATAGAAGAATATCATGAACTTAATGCAAATTTTCCGCCGTATTTTTCGGCGTATTGCTCCACGACAGTTTGGTTTGTTGGCCGGAATTTTTTGTATCATCGGTCTCTTTTCCGCGCTACAAATCACCTCATCCATCGTCCTTTCCGCGTCGTTACGCGACGCACAAACCAGCGAACAACGGAACCAGCAGGCGCATCTGCAACAGGTACGGGTCGATGAAGCCCGCATCGCGCTGCTGACCGCCAGCGATCTGCTGAACCGCGCAGGCGTCTATTTTATGCAGGATAAAGAGACCGGCTCGGATGGCAGCTGGCACAGCCTGATGGACGAAACCAAAAAAGCGCTCGACGATTCGCAAAAAGCCTGGCAGGCCTGGCTGGCGCTCAATCCACCGAAAGACGAAGGGCTGATTAACAGCTACCAGATGTTTTATGGCGCGCTGAAAGAGCAGGCGGACGGGCTGGTAAAAACCCAGTCGATTGACGCGTTTTTCGCCGTACCGGCGCAGGCGTTTCAGGCCGATTTTAACGACAACTACGCCCGCTTCCAGCAGGCCAGCGAAACACGTGCGGAGCAGGGCAGACAGGCGCTGATGTCAACGCTTGCGCAGTTGCAACATGTCTTCATGCTGGTTCCGGCATTGCTGCTGGTGATTGCCGTGCTGGTGTGGTTCGCCATGTCGCGCTGGGTCATTACGCCGTTGCGCAGGCTGATTGCGCATATCAATGTGCTTGCCGCCGGGGATTTGGGCACGCCGCTGCCATCGGTCCAGCGTTTTAACCGCGAAATCGATCAACTGGGCATGAGCATCGGCACGATGCAGCAGGGTCTGCAACAACTGGTGATGCAGGTCAGTGATGCCACCTCGTCAATGGTTGAGACCATTGGCAGCCTGGCGGAAGGCAACCAGTCGCTGTATCAACAGTCGGCGAAACAGGCGCAAGAACTGACCGATGTGACGGAACATATCGCCACGCTGGAGTCGCATGTCGAGGGCAACAGCGGTTTTGCCGAGCAGGCCCGTCAGCAGGCGGATGAAGCGCGCAAAGTGGCGGAAGGCGGCGACAGGATGATGGATACGGTGACGCAGTCGATGCGCGAAATCGTCGAACGCTCGGCAGAGATGCGCAATATTGTGTCGCTGATCGATGGCGTCGCTTTCCAGACCAATATTCTGGCGCTGAATGCCGCGATTGAAGCGGCGCACGCCGGTAATCACGGCCGCGGTTTTGCGGTAGTGGCGAAAGAAGTCGGGCTGCTGGCGCGCAAAAGCAGCCACTCCACACAAACCATTCAGCAACTGATCAACCACTCATTGCAGGGCATTAACGACGGCACCGCTGCCGTCAGCCGGCTGGAGGATAACCTGCAAAAGGTGACCGGGCTGGTGGCGCATTTAAGCGCGGTGCTGAGCGAAATATCGGCCGCCACGCTGAGCCAGGGGGAAAGCATTCACAAGATGACACGCCGCCTGCACTCACTGAACAGCGTGTCCCGCCGTACCGATGAACTGGTCTCGACCGCCACCCAGGCTTCCGAGCAGTTGCATCATGACTCTCACCAGCTACTGCAAGCGGTTGCGCGTTTTCGTCTTCCGGCCTGACGCCGCCGGGTAGCTCTGCTATACTCGCAGGCCATTTTTGGCCTGTGGGCAAGGGGTTAACGTGGCAACGGTGATGGGAAATGAGGTTCTGGAAGCGGTGCTTGCGCAGGTTCGTCCGCTGCTGGGACAAGGCAAGGTCGCCGATTATATTCCGGCGCTGGCCTCGATCAGCGGCAACAAGCTGGGCGTAGCGGTCAGCACCGTTAACGGCGAGCATTTCCGCGCGGGGGATGCCGATGAGCGTTTCTCCATTCAGTCGATCTCTAAAGTGCTGAGTCTGGTAGTGGCGATGAACCACTATGCGGAAGAGGAGATTTGGCAGCGGGTGGGTAAAGATCCCTCCGGTCAGCCGTTTAATTCGCTGGTGCAACTGGAGATGGAGCAGGGCAAACCGCGCAACCCGTTTATCAACGCCGGGGCGCTGGTGGTCTGCGACATGCTGCAAAGCCGTCTCAGCGCGCCGCGCCAGCGGATGCTGGAAGTGGTGCGCAAACTCTCCGGCGTGCCGGATATCGCCTACGACAGCGCGGTGGCCCGCTCCGAGCTGGAACACTCGGCGCGCAATAACGCCATCGCCTGGCTGATGAAATCTTTCGGCAACTTCCATAACGATGTCACGACGGTTTTACAGAACTATTTTCACTACTGCGCACTCAAAATGAGCTGTGCGGAGCTGGCACAAACCTTCCTGTTTCTTGCCAATGGCGGCCATGCCGCGCATATTGAGTCCCCCGTGGTTTCCGCGCGACAGGCGCGACAGGTGAATGCGCTGATGGCGACCAGCGGCATGTATCAGAATGCCGGTGAGTTTGCCTGGCGCGTCGGCTTACCGGCGAAGTCAGGCGTGGGCGGCGGGATCGTGGCGGTTGTGCCGCAAGAGATGGTGATTGCCGTCTGGAGCCCGGAGCTGGACGCCACGGGAAACTCGCTGGCCGGGGTCGCTGTGCTGGAGGCGTTAACGCAAAAACTGGGGAGATCCGTGTACTGATGGCTGATTTAGCACCACTGTTTGCGCGTCTGGAGCGTTCCACTTTTCGCTCCCGGTTCCGCCTGGGTGTGAAAGAGCGACAATATTGTATGGATAAAGGCGCGGAGGTGATTGCCTGCCACGCGGCAGATTTCGTCGCGCAGCGGCTGTCACCCGCTGAACCGCAAAATGATGGCAAGCAGACGCCCATGCGCGGCCATCCGGTGTTTATTGCCCAGCACGCAACGGCCACCTGCTGTCGTGGTTGTCTGGAGAAGTGGCACCATATCGCGCGCGGTTACCCATTAACAGAAACGCAACAACAGTATATTGTTGACGTCATTTACCAGTGGCTGGTTATCCAGATGAATTCGCCGCGCTAAGTACGGCGCCTCCCGCAGGGGATTAAACGATTCACCGAATGTGGCTCCTGCCAGTGATATGGATTGAGATGAGATGCGTGCATTTTTTTCAACCCCTTTCCGCCCGTTGCGGGAGGAGGCTCCGCTCACTAACGCGGTCGTTATTTTTATCCTGACCACCCTGTTCTATTTTCTCGGCGCGATGATGCGCCTGGTCGAAGAGCTGTCGCTGTTCTGGCCGCTCAATGCGGTGATGGCCGGGGTGTTTGCCCGCTACGCTTTTCTCCACCGCTGGCATTACTATCTTATTAGCTACGCCGCGATGCTGGTTTACGATGCGATCACCACCAGTTGGGGCATGGCGTCGCTTGTCATCAACTTCTCAAACATGGTGTTTATCATCACTATGGCGCAGCTTATTGGCGCAAAACGACGCCAGATGATTAAGACGCCGGAGCCGGGCAGTGCCCTGATGCTGTTTGGTTATTGCCTGCTGGCCGCGCTGCTGTGCGGTTTCTTCGGCGCGATAGGGTCGGTCGGCATTAACGGCCAGGGGTTCTGGCCGTTGCTGGCCGACTGGTTTGGCGAACAGTTTTCCACCGGCGTGCTGATCCTGCCGGGTGTGCTGACCATGAGCTGGCCGCGCAAGCCGCTGCACTTCTCCCTGCGACGGGGCATGCCGGTTGTCGCCGTTGTCGTCTCGGTGATTGCGTCGGTGGCGATCGGCGGGGCGGGTAGCCTGGCGTTTCCCTTACCGGCGTTGATCTGGTGCGCGGTACGCTATTCCCTGCCGTTTACCTCGCTGATCACGCTGTTGACCGGCGGCGTGGAAATTATCCTCGTCTCCAGCAGCGTGATTGATATCTCGATCGCCTCGCCGATGGAGATCCCGCATATGCTCTCTGCGCGCCTGGGGATTGCCACCATGGCGATCTGCCCGGTGATTGTCTCCGTCAGCGTCGAGGCGATTAATCGCCTGATGCGCCAGGTTTCTCTGCGCGCGGATTTCGATTTTCTCACCCGCGTTTATTCTCGTTCGGGGCTGTATGAAGCGCTGAACCACGATGACAAACGCTTTGCCGATAAGCATTTATCGGTGATGTTGCTGGATATCGACTATTTTAAAAGCGTGAATGACAGCTATGGCCATGAGTGCGGTGACCAGGTTCTGGCTTCCTTTGCGCAGCAGATCCAGCGGGTGTTGGGCAATCGCGGGATGGTAGCGCGCATGGGCGGCGAAGAGTTTGTGGTGGTGGCAACCACCCTTGATCCGCAAGAGGGTGTGCAACTGGCGGAAACGCTGCGCCTTTCGGTGGCGAATCATCCCTTCCAGTGGCGGCAGCAGACACTGCATTTGACGGTCAGTATCGGTATCAGCAGCGGCAAAACCGATGCCTGGCAGTTAACGGAGAGGTTTAATGCGCTGCTGGCGACCGCTGATGAAAATCTCTACCGGTCGAAAAAACAGGGACGAAATCGCACGACCCGGAGCGATGTGGCGGCGAAACCTACCGCGACCGCGCCAGTGCTGCTTGATAATTAACTCCGCAATTGATGGCAGAAGCAATTAATATCCTTAACTTATTAAATTGCTTGCTACTCATTTTTAAGGTTAATACTATTGACTCCTGTACGTAGCGGAATATAACGCGACATGATCGGGTCAGACAATTTGAATAAAAATGAGCGTGTTGCTGGCAGTGGTTTTGTCAGGCGAATGTATCTGATGCGTATTCTGGGAACACTGCTGTGCTTTTTCCCTATTCTTTCCGTTCTGCTCGAATTACAGCGCCCGCTGTGGTGTATTCTCCTCCTCGCTGCGAATGCCTTTCTCTGGCCGACTATTGCTTTCCTGCGCGCGCGCAAAGCGCAACTGCCGCTGCAAATTGAGCACCAGAACCTGGTGATCGATGCGGGCGCGGGCGGTTTGTGGATCGCGCTGATGGCGGTGAATCCGCTGCCGTCAGTGGTGATTGCCACCATTCTGCTTACCGATCGTTTATCAGCGGGCGGTTTTGTTCTGATGCGCAAAGCGGCGCTGGCGCTGCTGGCGGTATTTATGCTGAGCTGGATTGCGCTTGGTACCCCGTTCGATGTGCTGGTCACCCAGCGCACGATGTTCGCCACACTGCCGCTGATTGGCATTTATATGCTGGCGCTCAGCGTACTGACCGACAGCATGGCGGTGAAATTGCGGATGAAAAGCCGCGAGCTGGAGCGCATCGCGATGATGGATCCGCTGCTCGATATCGCGAACCGCCGCCTGCTGGAAAAGCGTATCCAGTATGAACTGGACAAATTGCGCACTGCGCCGGGCCACTCGTCATTGATGTTTATCGATATTGACAACTTCAAAGAGGTGAATGACCGGTTTGGTCACAAGGTCGGCGATGCCCTGCTGGTGGCGGTGTCGAAGATTTTGCATATCGCCACCCGCAAAACAGATACGCCCGCGCGGCTGGGCGGTGATGAGTTTGTGATCCTCTTGCCGGACACGCCGCAGGAGGAGGCGCATGCCGTCGCAACGCGTATTATGGATGCGGCGGCCGTGATGACAGTCGTGCAGGAATATGCCTTTAAATGCACTTTAAGCATTGGCATTGCCAGCGCGCTTCCGGGCATGAATGACGTAACTGACTGGTTAAAAGCGGCGGATGACGCGCTGTACCAGGCAAAAAGACTGGGTAAAAACCAGATCTACTCCCACTGACAAACGTGCTGAATAGGCTAAGCTTAATGCTGTATCCCGCGATTGAACGACCGTTTTTTCATACCTTTGCGGAAACAGCCAGTAAATGATGAGATCGGCATCCTATGAAAATACCTGCTATCCCCGCAGATGAAGATAAACGTCTGGCGTCTCTGCGTGATTCCGGACTGCTGGACAGCGGCGTCACCGAGCGCCTTGACCGCCTGACCCGGCTGGCAAAGCGAATGTTCGGCGTGCGGGCGGCACTGATTACGCTGATTGACGAAGAGACTATGCACTTCAAATCCAGTGACGGTTTCCCGAAAGATACGCTGCCGCGCAAAATCTCCTTTTGCGGCCACGCGATCCTCTGCGCTGAGCCGATGATTATTCCTGATGCTACCCTCGACGAGCGTTTTTCCGGCAACCCGCTGGTCACCGGTGAGGCGCATATCCGTTTCTATGCCGGGCATCCTTTGCACCTGCCGGATGGCGCGGTGGTGGGATCGTTTTGTCTGATCGACAAAGAGCCGCGCGAATTAAGCAATGTGGATCTGGATAGCCTGAAAGATTTCGCCTCCATCGTCGAAGATGAATTTGCGGTGATGAGCGCGGCCACCACCGATGAACTCACCGGGTTGTTTAACCGCCGTGGTTTCGACAGCCTGGCGAAGTTTGCCATTTACGGTGCGCGCCGCCGGGCAGAGCCGCTAACGCTGGCGTGGATCGATCTGGACAACTTCAAAGAGATTAATGACACCTGGGGACATGCCGAAGGCGATGAAGCGTTGAAAGCGATGTCTTCGGTGATGACCGCCAGCCTGCGTGAAGCCGATCTGCGGGTGCGTTATGGCGGTGACGAATTCGCCATTGTCTTTTCCGACACCGACGAGCAGGGGGCGTGGATCGCTATGCAGCATCTGGTCGAACAGGTTGAAGCGTGGAACCAGACTTCCGGAAAAGCGTGGAAGCTGCACTTTTCCTGGGGCGTGAGCGAGTTTGATCACAACGGCAATGGCGAGCTGCACCCGTGGATTAAAGACGCGGATCAGAAAATGTACGCCATGAAAACACATAGCAACCGCGCCCGTTAAACCTTCACAAAAACCTGGTACTGCGGCACGTGTGTTGCAGGCAGGCAAATAAGAGAGTGGTTGTTTTACAAGGAATTAAAATAACCACTTATCCTTGTCCGAGCGAGACGCTCACTTCCCCTGGTGATTCCCTTTGCGAGGTGCTGGAAAACGGACCTCCACCGGCAGCGGCGCGGAACATTTCTACCAACAATCTGGCTGGCAATGCGCCGGCGAAATGCCGCGCTATGCACTGATTCGGGACGGAAATGTGACGGGTACGACAAATCTTTACAAGTTTATCTAATTTGGTCTAATAAGACGGCCCATTTTGATCAAAACAGGGTTTCATGGTCGAAAAGTCTGATAAGTTATTACACCAATCTCCCAAGGTTGTATGACTAATCAAAAAAGGAACCCACTGTGAACACATTAAACCGTCGCAACTTTCCCGGCGCTGAATACCCTGAACGCATTATTCAGTTCGGCGAAGGGAATTTCTTGCGCGCTTTTGTTGACTGGCAAATCGATCTGCTGAACGAGCACACCGACCTTGACGCCGGTGTGGTGGTCGTTCGCCCGATCCAGAGTGATTTCCCGCCGTCGCTGAGCACGCAGGATGGCCTTTATACCACGATTATTCGCGGCCTGAACGAGCAGGGCGAAGCGGTGAGCGATGCGCGTCTTATCCGCTCTGTTAACCGCGAAATCAGTGTTTATGGTCAGTACGATGAGTTCCTGAGACTGGCACACAACCCGAATATCCGTTTTGTGTTCTCTAACACCACGGAAGCCGGTATCAGCTACCATGCGGGCGATAAATTCGACGATGCGCCGGCCGTCAGCTACCCGGCAAAACTGACCCGTCTGCTGTTCGAACGTTTCAGCCACTTCTCTGGCGCGGCCGATAAAGGCTGGGTGATCATTCCGTGTGAACTGATTGATTACAATGGTGATGCGCTGCGTGAACTGGTACTGCGTTATGCGCAGGAGTGGGCGCTGGGCGCAGAATTCATCCAGTGGCTGGATGCGGCGAACGATTTCTGCTCCACGCTGGTTGACCGCATCGTAACCGGTTATCCGCGTGATGAAGTGGCAAAACTGGAAGCCGAGCTGGGCTATCTCGACAGTTTCCTCGATACCGCAGAGCACTTCTATCTGTTCGTAATCCAGGGGCCGAAATCACTGGCCTCCGAACTGCGTCTCGACAAACTGCCGCTTAACGTCCTGATTGTTGACGACATTAAGCCGTACAAAGAGCGTAAAGTGGCGATCCTCAACGGCGCGCATACCGCGCTGGTACCGGTGGCATTCCAGGCTGGTCTGGATACCGTTGGCGAAGCGATGAACGACAGCGAAATCTGTGCGTTTGTTGAAAAAGCGATTTATGAAGAGATCATTCCGGTGCTCGATCTGCCGCGCGATGAGCTGGAGTCGTTCGCCAGCGCCGTGACCGGGCGTTTCCGCAACCCGTACATCAAGCATCAGTTGCTGTCGATTGCGCTGAATGGTATGACCAAATTCCGGACCCGTATTCTGCCGCAGTTGCTGGCAGGGCAGAAAGTGACCGGCAAACTGCCTGCGCGTCTGACTTTCGCCCTTGCTGCGCTGATTGCATTCTACCGCGGTGAGCGTAACGGCCAGCCGTATCCGGTACAGGATGATGCGCACTGGATCGAACGCTACCAGCAGCTCTGGAGCCAGCATGGCGATCGCCAGATCAGCACCAGCGAACTGGTGAAAGCCGTGTTGTCCGTCAGCGAACACTGGGAACAGGATCTGAGCAAAATCGCAGGCCTGGTGGAACAGGTGTCGCTGGATCTGGATGCGATTCTGCTGCGTGGCATGCGTGAAGCGGTAAAACCGCTGTGCTAAGCGGCAAACGCTGAATAGGGGAACCCGGCTGCGGCCGGGTTTTTTTATGCCGCATGTTTTACACTCATTTTAGTTACAACATACTTATTTAGAGTTGTATAACAGGTTTCAGTAACTTCTGTGCCAGTTATCGTCGACCAGATTGATTCTTCGTCACAATTCCTTAGCAAACTTGCAACTGTGATTGCGATCACGTTTAATAGCGCAGCGCTCCCATTTACCTGCAACTACATAATGATCGTTCGACCACAACAACACTGGCTTCCCCGTCTTTTCGTCTGGCACGGTTCGGTTCTGCCGAAAATCAGTTCACGTCTCTTCATGAACTTCCTGCTTTCCATCTTTGTGGTGTTGATGCTTCCCTGGTATACCTCGCTGGGCATCAAACTGACCGTCGCGCCATTCAGCATTCTCGGCGTTGCTATCGCTATCTTCCTCGGTTTTCGTAATAACGCCTGTTATTCGCGCTACAGCGAAGCGCGTTTACTGTGGGGACAATTGATGATTGCCTCGCGCTCATTGCTGCGGGAAGTGAAAACCACGCTACCGAATGAACGCGATATTACGCACTTTATTCGTCTTCAGGTGGCCTTTGCCCACAGCCTGCGCATGACGCTGCGGCGTAAACCGCAGGCGGAAACGCTGGCGAAATATTTAACCGCTCAAGAGTTGCAGGTGGTGCTGGAGGCGCATTCGCCCGCGAACCGCATCCTGCTGATCATGGCGGAGTGGCTGGGCGAGCGTCGTGCGCAGGGGGCGCTTTCCGACATCTTATTCCAGAGCATTACGCAGCGGCTGCATGATATGTCCGTAGTGCTTTCCGGCTGCGAGCGCATTTTTACCACGCCGCTGCCTTTTGCTTATTCACTGATTCTGCACCGCACGGTCTATCTGTTCTGCATTATGTTGCCGTTTGCGCTGGTGGTGGATTTGCACTACATGACGCCGTTTGTTTCTGTGCTGATCTCTTACACCTTTATCTCACTGGATACGCTGGCAGAAGAGCTGGAAGAGCCGTTTGGCGTCGAAGATAACGATCTGCCGCTGGATGCGATTTGCAACGCTATCGAGATCGATCTGCTGCAGATGCAGGGCGAAAAAACGCTACCGCACAAAATGACCGCAGACAAAAATTATCAGCTGACCTAAACTTTCAGATGTCAGAGTAAGACACATTACGCATTTTTCGCTTTAATGACATTACTCAGCATAAAGAGGGACGCGCGATGGAAAACTCAGACAGAACGATATCGCTGGCCGTAATGTTGGTTGTCAGCTTATCTCTTCTCGCTACGGCGTGGGATCTCTCCTTCGTGAGTAGCTTGCCCTGAACTCTACTGCCCGCCAAGCAGCGCCCGTGTTTCTATAGACGGGCGCTGCAATAACGCTTCTGCTTCCGCATACGAACGCACATTGGTATAGCCAATAATCAGGCCGTAGCGCTTGCTGGTCTGGTTATACCAGCGCGACAGCGGGCTGACCTGCAATTCATGCCGCTGCCAGATCTCCGCCAGCGTCACATCCTGCGTGCTGGTGCGTAAAAACGCGATAATATGCATGCCGCCATCGCTGACTTCCACGCTGAACAGGTGCGGATAAATGTTCTCCAGCGCGGTTAGCACGTTCTTTCTGCGCTGCGAGTAGAGCGTACGCATTTTTTTCAGATGTTGATAAAAGTGGCCTTCGCCAAGAAAGGCGGCGAGAATTTTTTGTGTCAGTACCGGCTGGCCACTTTCGGTCAGCGCTGCGGTTTCATGGAAACGGGCGAGCGCGGCGCGGGGTAACACAAGGTAGCTAATGCGCAGGGCGGGCATCACCGTCTTGCTGAATGTCCCCATATAGATGACCCGATCATCACTATCAAGGCTCTTCATCGCCGGAAGGACTTTCCGGGTATAGTGAAACTCACCGTCATAATCATCCTCGATGATCCAACTCCCATTCTGGCTGGCCCACTTCAACAACTGATGTTTGCGCGGCAGCGACAACGTAACCGCAAGCGGGCTTTGATGTGACGGTGTCACAAATAGCAGGCGAGCATCATGGTGATAACGCAGTAAATAATCGACATTGATGCCTTGATCATCAACCGGCACAAAGTGCAGGTTGGCGGCGGCGCGTTTCAGCGCCTGCTGGCCAAAAAAGTAACCGGGATCTTCGAACAGCACTTTGTCACGGTCTGTCGCCAGCGTATTGAGGATCAAGCGCAGGTTATTGCTGTAACCGCTGGTAATAAACACCTGCTCTGCGGTGCAGGATAACCCGCGCGAGACATTCACATAATGGGCGATGGCTTCACGCAGCGGCGCATAGCCCGCCAGCGGGGGATTGGTCATCTCCAGCGGCTGCATGGAGCGCACCGCTTTGCCGCACAGCAGCAGCCATTTCTTGTAGGGAAAGGCATCCAGCGACGGAATGCCGAGGCGCAAAAATCCTTGCTGGTCGCGCAACACGTCCATCATGGCGGGCGGTTTTTCTTCGCCAACCGGTTGCTTTGAAGCCGGTTTCTGCGCCGGCAAAATCAGATCGGGGTTCACCCGCGTACCGCGCGCACCCTGGCTGATAAGGTAACCTTCACCGACCAGAATCGCCCATGCGGTTTCGACGGTTTTACGCGCCACGCCTAACTCGCTGGCCAGCACGCGCACGGAGGGAACTCTGTCGCCAGGCTTCAGTAACCCACTGACAATGCTGTGGCGATACTGCTCATAAATGCTCTTATAGCCCGGCTTCATGTCCTACCTTTATTTTCGGTTTTTGCATCTTTTTACTACGGCATAAGGCAGTAATATAACCCCGGTCGAACAACTCTACGAGGCAAAAAACATGAGCACCCGCATCAATCTTTTCCAGACCGTTCCGGCGTTGATCAAAACCCTGTCCGATGCCAGCCAGGCGTCGCACAGCAGCAGCCTGGATATCACCCTCAAAAATCTGGTCGATATTCGGGCATCACAGCTCAACGGCTGCGCGTTTTGTCTGGATATGCATGTGAAACAGGCCAAACTGCACGGTGAGCGCGAACTGCGTCTTTACCATGTGGCTATCTGGCGCGAGTCGCCGCTGTTCACCGTAAAAGAGAAAGCCGCGCTGGCGCTGAGCGAAGCGTTAACCCAGCCCGGAGTCGATGGTGTCCCGGATGCGCTGTACCGCGAAGCGCGCGAACATTTCAGCGAAGTGGAGTTGTCTGAACTGACATTTGCCATCGCCATTATCAATGCCTGGAATCGCCTGATGATCGCGTCACGCACGCTGCCGGGCGCGCTGGATAAGGCCTATGGCCTGGATCGTGCGCATCTGGAGTGATCAACCCGCCCGGACAAAGTCGATAAACGCCCGCAATCCCTCCGGGATATGGCGATGTCCGGGATAGTAAAGACACAGCCCCTGAAACGGCTGTGTCCATTCATCCAGCACGCTCACCAGCCGCCCGGTACGTAAATCCTCTGCAATATAAAATCCCGGCAGAAAGCCGACACCCAGCCCGGCGCGAACGGCCGTAAGCGAAGTAAAAAAATCGGAAGTGGCAAGCCTGGGCGGGATCGCCAGAGCGTAATGCTGCCCGTGGCGTGACAGCTCCCAGCGATAAATCCCGCCGTTTGCCATGCGCATGCAAATGCCCTGGTGTTGATAAAGATCATCCGGCGTCTGCGGCGTACCGTGCGTGGCGAACCACTCTGGCGTCGCCACCACCTGCATGCGAATATCTGGCGTTAGCGGAACGGCAATCATATCCTGCGGAACGGATTCGCCAAGGCGAATACCGGCATCGTAACCCTCCGCCACAATATCAATCGTCCGTGCTTCGCTGGTGATTTCGAGGCGCATCAGCGGATAGCGGGCCAGAAACCGCACCACAATATCATCGAGGAAAAGCTGACCAACGGCCTGCGGTATATTGATGCGCAGCGTGCCGGAGGGTTCCGCCGGAAGGCTGTGGATCTCATCCACCGCCTGCTGAATTTCACGCAGCGCCGGGCCAACCCGCGTCACAAAGCGCTCTCCGGCTTCGGTCAACGCCACACTGCGGGTGGTGCGATGAAAAAGTCGCACATTAAGGCGGCTTTCCAGACCGGCAATAGCGTTACTGACCGCCGTTGGCGACATACTCAGCGCCTGTGCCGCCGCGCGAAAACTGCCGAGGCGCATCACCGCCATCACCACTTCCAGCTCAATTAACCCTGAACGATGCATAGATTATCCCGAATTTCGAAACAACCCATGCAGGATAACGTGGATTATCTGCGCGATAAAGCTGTGCCACACTAAGCCCACTGTCCTGAAGGAGGTTTCGATGCAACGGGTAGAACAGATTTCGATTAACGGCGAATGGGTCACCCCGCAGGGTACTGAGCTATTCGACCTTTTTAACCCGGCGACGGGCGACGTGATTGGTCAGGTGCGTCTGGCCAATGAAGAGGATACGCGGCGGGCAATAGCGGCGGCAAAAGCGGCGTTTGCTGGCTGGTCCGCCACGACCGTGGCTGAGCGTGTGGCGGCGCTGACGCGAATGCGCGATGCGCTGGCCGCCAGCGAGCAGGCTCTATTACAAGCGATCGTCATGGAATATGGCGCGCCGGAAACTCGCGCCGTCTGGATGGCCCGCTTTCCGGTCGCCGTGGTTGATGAGGCGATTTCCGCATTAAAGGCCTTTACGTTTCGCTCGCAGATTGGCCTGGCGCAGGTGGAGATGACGCCGCTGGGTGTGGCCGGGCTTATCACGCCGTGGAACAGCAACGCCGGATTTATCTGTGGCAAACTGGCCGCCGCGCTGGCTGCGGGCTGTACGGCGGTTGTCAAACCCAGTGAGATGAGTGCGCTGCAAACGCAGGTGGTGATAAATGCGCTGCATCAGGCCGCGCTGCCGCCGGGCGTATTTAATATTGTCACCGGGCGGGGCGACGTGGTCGGCGAGGTGATTAGCCGTCATCCGGATGTGGCGAAAATCTCGTTTACGGGCTCTACCGCGACCGGAAAAGCGATTCTGCGCAACGCCGCAGAGAGTTTTAAACGCGTAACGCTGGAGTTAGGCGGTAAATCGCCGACGATTATTCTCGATGACGCCAACCTGGCGACAGCCGTACCGCTGGCGATCCAGGCCGGTTTGATGAACAGCGGCCAGGCCTGTATTGCCGGAACGCGAATTCTGGTTCCGCACTCGCGCAAAGCCGAGTTCGAAGCTGCGTTGGCGAAGGCGATGGCGGCGGTAAACGTTGGCGATCCGCGCGATCCGGCAACCACCGTCGGGCCGATGGTCAGCGAAAAACAGTGGCAGCGCGTGCAATCTTATATTCGTCTCGGCGTGCAGGAGGGTGCACGGTTGCTGGCGGGTGGTGAAGGGCGGCCGGAAAACGGCGGGCAAGGGTGGTTCGTGCGGCCAACGTTGTTTGGCGATGTGCGAAACGAGATGCGCATCGCGCGGGAAGAGATTTTCGGGCCGGTGCTGACGGTGATGAGCTACCGGGATGAGGCTGATGCCGTGGCTATCGCTAATGATACGGAATACGGGTTAAGTGCGCTGGTTCTGGGAGAAGACCGTGAACGGGCGCAGCGCGTGGCGGCAAAAATTCATGCGGGCCGTGTGCAGGTCAATACGCTGGCACATGAACCGCGCGCGCCGTTTGGCGGCTTTAAACATTCAGGCATCGGGCGGGAGATGGGGGCGTGGGGGCTGTCGGCGTTTATGGAGCCTAAAGCGATCATCAGCGAATAGCAGGCCCGGCGGGCGGGCCTGCAAGCGGTTTTAGCGTGCCAACTGGAAATAACGCACGGAATCGCGCAGGCCTTCGCTCTGCTCGGTCATCGACTGCGCGGCAACGGCGGCCTGTTCCACCAGCGTGGCGTTCTGCTGAGTCACCTGATCCATCTGGTCGATGGCGACGCTGATCTCTTTAATGCCCTGATGCTGTTCGGTAGAGGCGGCGGAAATCTCCGCAACGATATCCGTCACCTTGTTCACCGAGGTGACAATCTCTTCCATCGCCCGGCTGGCCGTGTCGGCGTAGCGCGAGCCGTCGGTGATTTTATCCACCGTGCCTTCGATCAGTTGTTTGATCTCTTTTGCGGCCTCGGCGCTTTTCTGCGCCAGGTTGCGTACTTCACCGGCGACCACGGCAAAGCCTTTACCCTGTTCTCCGGCGCGGGCGGCTTCAACGGCGGCGTTCAGCGCCAGAATGTTGGTCTGGAAAGCGATACCTTCAATCACGGAAATAATGTCGACAATTTTCTGCGAGCTGGCTGAAATTTCATGCATGCGTTTCAGCATGTCATCCACTTCTTTACCGCCTTTAACTGCGGTCTGCGACGTCTGACGCGCCAGGTCGCTCGCTTTACGGGCGTTTTCCGCGTTGCTCTTCACGTTCTCCGTGATTTGCTGCATGTTCGACGACGTTTGCACCAGCGAGGCGGCCTGTTCTTCGGTACGTTGCGACAGATCATTATTGCCTTCGGAGATTTCGCTGGCGGCGTGGGAAATGGATTCACTGCCGTCGATAATGCCGTTAATGATCCCGGCCAGCCGGGCATTCATAAAGTTGATGGTTGCCAGCAGGCTCTGGGTATCGTTGTCGCGCAGTTTGACCTGGGTACCCAGATTCCCTGCGGCAATTTCTTTCATGATCGACACTGCATAAGCCGGTTCGCCACCAAGCTGGCGCGCCAGGTTACGCGAGATAAACAGGGCAATCACGCCGGTGGCAATCAGCGCCAGCAGCAGTAAACCGCTCAGCATATAGATCGCCTGTTTATAAGCCGTCTGCGAGGCTTCTCCGGCGTCATTGCCCAGCGCAACTTCCATATCCACCAGCGTGGCGAGGTCTTTCATCAACTGCGTGCGGTATTTCGCCGACACCGCGCCGCTGATTTTGGAGGCTTCGGCGGCGTTGCCGTTTTTCATCTCTTCGATAACTTTGGCGTTCACATCGATAAAGTTTTTAAAGTTATCGACCACCGTGGCGAAGAGGGCGCGCATCTCTTGTGGATCGTGCGCGGAGATATTGGCGTAAGCCTGCTGCGCGCGCAGGAATGTTTCCTGGTTTTGCAGCAATTCGCCGCGATGCTGCTCCAGCGATTCCGGCGTTGTCGAGGCGATGTACTGCACCTGCTGTAAGCGCATTTCAGCTAAGACGCCGCGCATTTCAAGGGTATAGCGCACGCCCGGCATGCGGTTTTTACGGAACTGATCAATGTGATCTTTGCTCATATTGAGCTGATAAATGGACACAATGCCCAGCAGTAACATCATGACAATGAGGATGGAGAAACCGAGAAGCAATTTAGTCAGTACGGTGGCTTGTGCAAATTTTTTCATAATTCAACGCTGCGTGAAGGGAGATAGTATTAATAACGGCAGCTTTTGGGATTTTATTGATTTATTTATCTGATCAATATCACATTTTACTGAGGTAATTGTGCAAAAGCCCACATCGTAACGCGTAATTTGGGATAAAGCCATTTCGCCTGTTAATAATGTAAATGATTTGTATTTGTGTGGATTGAAATAATGTTTCATGCAGTGGGCGTGTGCAGAAAGAGATTATTTTCCGCACACTGAAAAATAGGGGCGAAAATTAATGCGACAGGCTTAAAGGCAGTTCATCTGCCCATTTTGTCGCCTGGTTCATTAACTCTGCGACGGCGGAATTGGGCAGGCCGATTTCGTGGCTAATGTCGCTGGCTTCTTCCCATCTTCTTAGCTCGAAAAGACGCGCGAGTTGCACAAACGGATAGAGCTTACCGCTCTCTTTTTCCAGCGCGGTTGCGACCTCCCGCGATACGGCGATTTGCCCCATTAACTCTGCGAGCGGCAAGCCGAGGATCACATCCAGCAGTGAAAACAGACCGACCATAAAGGCATCATTGCTGAGACTGGCGGCGGAAGTCCGTTCTGCAACCAGTTCGCAGAATTTAGCGCGGATCAGACTCAGATAATAAATTTCCGTATTGGTCACGTTGTCGAAGGAGGTCAGGCAGGCCATCAACACAAAGCGCCGCATTTCATTAATGCCAAGATAAACAACAATATCGCGCAGCGACTGGCTACGGAAACCGCTCACGCCACGGGTGTTATAAAGAATATTTTGCGCATAGCGCATAATTTTAAACGACAACGTGACATCGCGTTTTAACAGTTCTTCAATTTTATTAAGATTTGGCGATTCAACGTTCACTTCCTGCATTAATTTCAGGGCAAATGCCTGGTTCTGTACCAGTTTATTCCGTTTGGTAACCACCGGCTTGCTGAAAAAATAACCCTGAAAAAGATGAAACCCCAATTTTTTATAGGATTCAAATTCATCATAGGTTTCCACTTTCTCAGCCAGTAATACAGCATGACGTAACGACTCGCGGTGAGTGCGAATATAGTGGCCGATTTCCTCGCGCGGGCTTCTCCTTATATCAAATTTAATCACGTCGATATACGGAATAAAGGCATCCCATTCGTTACCGGGGCTGAAATCATCCAGCGCAATGCGAAAGCCCTGGGTATGCATACGTTTTACCGCTTCCAGCAATGAGCGATCCGGGCTGGCATCTTCGAGTATTTCAATTACCACGCGGTTCTTTGGCAGGGTCTCCGCCAGCCCCTGAACCAGCAACTGGTAGGGGAAATTGACATATACGGTGCTGTTGTCGTTTTTACGCCCCAGCGGAGCGCTAAGAAATTGCTCTTCAATCAACTGTGTAGTGGCCTGCTCGGCGGAAACATCCGGGAACCGGTTATCCATACTGTCCCTGAAGAGCAGTTCGTAACCGACGGTATTCAATTGGTTATCAAAAATCGCCTGTCTGGCTACAAAAGAGTACATTTGCCACCTCGCGTGCCTGCGTACTTCTTATCTTCGTGATGCAACTATATAAGTAACAGTAACATCACGGCTACATGATCCCTGTGATTGTTGCGGGATATTTCGCTTTCAATGTTAAAAAATATAGGGCAGCAAATAAGAAATGCACGGCAGAAGTGGCCCGTTTCACTTAAGGTTAGCGGGCCGCGTGAAATATTTTCAGGAAGGGGCAAAACAGAACGCACGCTCGCAGCAGGCATCGCAACTTGGGGAGCGGCAAATAAGCTCGCCAGCAGAATGCAGGCAGCGCTGACGATAAAAAAACTTTTTCCAGCGCATATTTTCGCTGTTCATTTCCACCAGCAGAGGAAAACAGTCGCTCATTAACTCGCGCAACTCCTGGCGCGAGCTTAGCCCCAGATCCTGCCACAGATGATTAAAGGCCAGTGAAACACTGGCGATAATGTTGTGCATCGGCGCCGCGCCTGGCGCCATATAGCCCGCCAGCCACTGCGCCAGTTGTTGCTGTTCGTCGCTGCGGGTGGCATTCAGCTCGGTCATTAGTTTTTGCCGCAGCAAACAGTCGGCGGGCATCGGCTGCGTAGGGGGATCGAACTGCGCCTGCAGGGCATCCCATTCGGTCGCCCGCAGGCCCATCATCAGCGGATAACAGCCTTCTCCGTGTGCATAGAGCCACAGCAAACGCCGCAGCCAGTCGTGAACAGGCATCATGCCACCCCCCGTGACGCGGGATTGGGCTGAGCATTTTTCCGCCACTGCTGCCACCAGCCGGTCAGCGCCTCGTTAACCGGCTGCCAGGCGTGATCGACGCAGGGTTGAATGCCGCGCGCTTCCAGCTTTTGCCACGGCGCGTAGCCGATACGGGCGCAAAACACTGCTTTCACATCGGCCAGCAGATCGAGAACCGCGGCCATCCGCGCCTCGCTGTCTTGCGGTTCGCAGTTGTCGCTTCCCTGACAAAATTTCGGCGTAAAGCGCTCATTGACCAGCACCGCGCCCGCCGCCGACAGGCTGTAAATGCGAAAGCGATCGGCATGACCAAAGTGGCAATCAATCGCATCGCCGCGCGTCGAGGCGACCGCCACCAGGCAGGCATCCGGTTCTTCCGATTCGCCGCGCGTGGCAATGCTGGCATGCAACTGCGCCCGGCGATAAAGCGTCGGCAACCACGGCTGCGGCGACTCTTCAACCGGCGTCAGGGCAAACTGCTGGCTGCGATCTTCACCGAGCATGCCAATCGCGTCAGCGCGGCACTGCTGGCAGTGCGTCATCTGCGGCATCAGCTCGCCGCAACGCTCGCGCACCTGGGCTATCATCTGCGCATCCGGCTCCGGCTGCCCGTTCAGGCCGAACACCGTACCGTGCTCCGGGCGGGCAATCAGCGGCATAATATTATGAATAAAGGCTCCGCTGGCGCGCAGTTCGCGGCTGACATCACTGAGGACGCCATCGTTGATGCCGGGGATCAATACCGAGTTGATCTTCACCAGCACGCCTTTCGCCGTCAGGCGGCGTACGCCTTCAAGCTGGCGGGCAATCAGGATCTCACCGGCTTCACGTCCGCTGTAGCGTTCACCGTCGAGCCACAGCCAGGCGTAGATTTGCGCCGCGATATCGGCATCCAGCGTATTGATCGTTACCGTGACATGGTCAACGCCAACATTCACCAGTCTCTCTACCGCATCCGGTAGCATCAGCCCGTTGGTTGAGAGGCAAAGTTTCAGATCGGGGAGCTGTTCACGCACCATTTCCAGGGTGGTGAATGTGCGCTGAATATTGGCCAGCGGGTCGCCAGGCCCGGCGATGCCCACCACGGACAATTGCGGGATCGCCGCAGCCACATGGCGCACTTTGGCTACCGCCTGTTCCGGCGTCAGCAGGGATGACGAGACGCCGGGGCGCGATTCATTACTGCAATCAAATTTGCGGTTGCAGTAGTTACATTGCAGGTTACAGGCAGGCGCGACCGGCAGATGCATACGGGCATAGCGGTGATGGCCGTTTTGCGAGTAGCAGGGGTGCGACGCCACCTTACCGGCAACGACATCAGATAAAGGTTCGCGCTGCCCGGTGTGACAGCGTGAACCGCCAGCGGCGGATAAGCAGGAAGTCATGGGCGTACCTTGGTTGTGTGGTCATAACCTCCTGCTGCAAAACCTGTACCGCTTACCATTAATGTAACTTACTGAAAATGAATGCTTTAAATTCACCGTGTCGTCGTCTGTTTGTCGAGTTTGTGGCGTTTGGCTGACAATGTGCTGAATGTCACAAAAGCCCGCGCTACATTCTCGGCATGGTGATGTCCATTGTCTGAATACGGTAAGCCACCTGGCGAGGAGTCATTCCCAGCAGCCGCGCTGCTTTTGCCTGTACCCAACCGGCTTTCTCCAGCGCGGCGATCAATCTTTGTCGCTCATCGAGGTTCTGATCGAGCCAGCTCTCTTCGCGCGGTGCGCTGGGCTGCGGCGGTTTTGGCAGATTTTCCCGGTGGTGAAACAAAATCACGTCGCGATCGATCAGCCCGCTTTCCGACATTACCGCCGAGCGTTCAAGGCAGTTTTCCAGTTCACGCACGTTTCCAGGCCAGCTATAGCTCATCAACAAACGGATCGCGCCATCGCTGATGCGCAGCGTGCGGTTCTGGTTTTGCGCGATTTTGCGCACCAGAAAGTGCGCCAGCTCGGCAATGTCCTCCTGGCGCTCGCGCAGCGGGGGCAGGGAGATCGGCATTACATTAAGGCGATAGTAGAGATCTTCGCGAAAATTCCCCAGCCGCACTTCCTCTTCCAGATTGCGGTTGGTGGCGGCAATGATCCGTACATTCACCCGCAGCGTTTCGTCGCCGCCGACGCGTTCCATTTCGCCTTCCTGCAAGATACGCAGCAATTTAGCCTGAAACGAGGCGCTACTTTCGCCGATCTCATCAAGAAACAGCGTACCGCCATCCGCCAGTTCGAAGCGGCCTTTGCGCTGGCGTACCGCGCCGGTAAACGCGCCTTTTTCGTGGCCGAAGAGTTCACTCTCCAGCAGCGTATCGGGCAGCGCCGCGCAGTTGAATTTGACGAACGGCGCGGCGGCGCGCGGTGAATTGTGGTGGATAGCATTGGCGATCAGTTCTTTACCGGTCCCGCTTTCGCCACGCACCAGCACGGTAGTGTCCCAGCGTGATACCTGGCGAATAATTTCCAGCGTCTGGCGCATGGCCGCGCTTTTACCGACCATGTTTTCAAAACCAAACGGTCGCGACGGTGTACACCCGCGCTGGCTGGCGATCTGTGCGGCGGCTGCACGGGGTGAGGGCGCGACGCTGGGCGGTGTCATCAGGCGGACAGTTTGCGCCACCAGATTGGCGACGGTTTCGAGAAAACGCGTGCAGGCGGGCAGGCGCTCCTCATAGCGGGCCATCGGCTGGGCGGCCAGCACGCCGATGGGCTGCGAGTTGGGTCCCATCAGCGGCACGGCGATAAACGGCAGGCTGTAATCATACAAGCCAAGGCGATCGAGAAAACGCTGATCGTCGGAGACACAGGGCAGCACCAGAGATTGTCCCTGTGACAGCACCGTGCCCACCAGCCCTTCACCCGGACGGTAGCGAATCTGCGAACTGCCGGGAATAAGCTGCTGATCGGCCTCCTGCAAGGCTTCAATGTTAAGGATCGCTTGCTGGCTGTCGTACAGACAGATCATCCCGTGCTGCATAAAGGCATCGTTGTGCAGCACGCACAGCACTTCCTGTAGCGTCTGCCCGACCTCTGTCGCCCGGCTTAACACCACGCTGATACGCTGCATGGCGGTAAACTGCTGGGAGAGGTCAAAGCGCCAGACGGTTGTACCCGACTCGGTTCGCTGAGTCATAGTGAGCCTCCGGTCAGAGAGTGAAATAACGGGAAACGCAGGGTCAGGCAGGTGCCTCCCTGAGGGCGGGAGGTCAGTTCTATTGCGCCGCGATGGTGGGCGACCAGCGTCTGGATCAGCCGCAGCTCCATGCCTTTACCGGGGGCATTGAGCGCATCGGGGGAATGGGTGTAGCGCACCTGAGTCAGCGGCACATTGTCGTTTAAATAGAACGACAGCCAGCCGCTCTCTTCGCGGGCGTAAAGCTGAGTCTGCACCGTGAAATCACGTAGCTCAGCGGCAATATCCAGCGTTCTGTCGAGCCACAGGCTCAGGCAGGCAAGCAGTTGTGTTCGCTGGCCAAAGCCCACCAGATCGGGGGATTCCAGCTCAATTTGCAGGTTTTCGCCCTGGTTATAGCGGGTGTGATACAGGGCGCGCAGATCGTCAAGGAACGGCTGGAGCGGCCAGACTGCCGGGCTTTCCAGCTCCAGCGACGGACGGCAACGTTGCAGCCGCGCCATCGCTTCTTCGCCTTCACGCCAGGCGGCATCCAGCGCCAGATTGCTGTGATCGTCGCCATTTAAACGACGTGCGGCGGCCAGCATATTGATCGGGCAATTGAGTTGCACCAGCGCGGCGTCCAGCGATTCGCGGATCGCCGCCAGCAATTTACCGCTGGTTATCTGCTGCTTCAGACGATCGAGACGCCCCTGTTCCTGTTGTTGCTGCTGCTGGGTATTGTCGGTGATCACCACCAGCGTGCGCGGCACGGCGCTATCAATAAAGTAGCGGCCTGCTTCTTCACTGACGCCCGGCAGCGCCCAGCAGGTGACGGACAACCAGCGCACGGTGCCGCGCAGCGCTACCGGCAGCACCAGCCCCTGCGCCAGCTCCGCCTTATGGGCGGAAAAATTGAGTTCGGTGAGCAGCTCTTTACCGCCGCAATCGGCGCAAAAAGTTTTGTAGGCGAGGTTATCCATCACCACCTGATCGCGCTCGTCTACCACCACGACCGCCGCCGGAATATTGTTCAACACGGCTTCGGTCAGCGTCATATGATTGCGCAGCCGTTGTTCCAGCGCGTAGCTGGTGCTGATGTCGCGCTGCATCGCCAGGTAATGTTCGAGTTTGCCGAACGCATTAAACAGTGGGGTGATGTCGATCTCCACCAGAAACAGGCTGCCGTCGCGGCGACGATTGATCAGTTGCCCGCGCCACGGACGGTGTTGCAGTAGGGTGTGCCACATATCCTGGTAGATTTCACGCGGCGTCTGTTTACTGGCAAGCAGGCGCGGGTTTTGCTGCAACAACTCTTCCAGCTCATACCCCGACTGGCGGCAAAACGCGGGGTTGGCATACAGAATGTGGGCATCGGCATCGGTCAGTGAAATGGCGACGGGAGCCTGTTCAACCATGGTGAAAAACAACCCGGGATGCTGTTGTGAGAGCGCTCCGGCGATCTCGGCGGGCGCTGCGGCGTCCATCATCATATTCAGGGTCATCACAAACTCCTGTGGTCAACATGGGAATGTCGCAGTTATGACAATTTGTGCCACCTGTCGACTTTCGTCCGAACATAAACGGACACTCATTAACCATGCAAAGGGTGCGCCTTTGGCCCTTGTTACTCGCTGTAAGATTGATCCAGATCCCTGTTTGCCGCCGATTTTTACCCTTTTGCCCTCTGGCTGTGCGCGGCAGCGGCCAAATGGGTGGATAAAAAAGCGCCGCTCTGGTGCATAACTGGCCAATACAGTGCAGCCATTGCCCGGCAAAAAAACTGGCACAGTCTTCGCAATATCTCCGGTGATAGCCGCCTGTTCAGGGCGGATTCACACTTTTTCTCACAGGAGCACGCGATGGCTAACATTGGAATTTTTTTCGGTACCGACACGGGCAAAACCCGCAAGATTGCCAAAATGATCCACCAAAAACTGGGTGCGGCGGCCGATGCGCCGGTGAATATCAACCGTACCGATCTCGACACCTTTCTTTCTTATCCGGTACTGCTGCTGGGGACGCCGACGCTCGGCGACGGGCAACTGCCGGGGCTGGATGCTGGCTGTGAGGACGCGTCATGGGGAGAGTTTGTCGCCCAGCTTGAGAGCAACAGCCTGAGCGGCAAAACCGTGGCGCTGTTTGGTCTTGGCGACCAGGTAGGTTACCCGGATAACTTTGTCAGCGGCCTGCGCCCGCTGTATGAGGCGCTGAAAAACAGCGGCGCGCAGATTGTCGGCCACTGGCCGAATGAAGGCTATGAATTCAACGCCTCATCGGCGCTGGAAGCGGATAAATTTGTCGGCTTAGTGATCGATCAGGACAA
This sequence comes from Kosakonia sacchari, assembly GCA_900109485.1. Classification (GTDB taxonomy): domain Bacteria; phylum Pseudomonadota; class Gammaproteobacteria; order Enterobacterales; family Enterobacteriaceae; genus Kosakonia; species Kosakonia sacchari_B. The sequence goes on from FOAY01000016.1 coordinate 59,179, forward strand.
TCAGTATGACCTGACCGACGAACGAGTGGATGCCTGGCTGGAAACGCTTAAGCCGGTATTTTTGTAAGTGATATGGCCGGGTAACGCGGTTTACCCGGCAGCAAGATAACAGGTTCGACAGCCAGGCCTGATAAGCGTTAGCCGTGTAGGCCTGATAAGCGTTAGCGCCATCAGGCAATAATGTTCTACAGGTGAAATTAATCTGCCACCACGCTGCGGGTTAGCGCCGCCAGCCACTGGCGCTGGTACTGCTGCTGGTTTTGACGAATCAAATAGCCTCTGGCTTTTTCCAGCGCTTCCTCCTGCGGCATCGGCGCGGCGTCACGAATTGCTTCGCACCATAACAGATGCCAGCCGAGACGGGTTTCGATGGGCGCGCTGAGGCCATTTTCCGCCAGCGCAAACAGCGCGGCGTCGAGTTCGGGATAGAGCAACCCCTGGCTTATCCAGCCCAGACGTCCACCTTCCAGCGCGCTGGGGCAGTGGGAGTAGCGCTGTGCCAGCCGGGCAAAAGCCTGGCGCGAGGCGTTAATGTCCTGATGAAAACGGCGGATCTGGCGCTGTACTGCGGCATCGTCGTTATCGACGGTCAGCAGAATATGAGATGTCAGCCGCTGCGGCGGGCGCATAAACTGCGCCTGATGTTGTTGATACCAGGCCAGCACCTGCAAATCGTCCGGCAGCGGGGCGCGTCCGGCAACCTCGGTGAACTGTAACTCCATGCGGGCATGATGGCGGATCACCGTCTGCCGCTCGTCAGCAGAAAAATGCCCGTCATCCAGCCAGCTTGCCAGCGAGGTCGCGACACTCTGCAACACGCTATCCGGCAGGGGGTCACCGGCAGCAACTTCCACCACCGCCTGTTCCAGCTGGCACTGGCGGGTGAAGGCATCGTCAAACGCGGTTTGCTGATCGGCAGGAATGTGCTCCGGTTCGCACTGCCAGCGCGTCATTGCCAGCCGTCGCCGGGCGAAGCGTTGCCACGGCGTCATGCGTCGGCCTCCAGCAGGATCATGGCGCTGGCGGGCACCCGGAACCAGCGCCCGGAAAACGTGACGGTGTAACTCTCTCCGCTTTCTCCCTGGTCCGTTCCTTCAATACGGCCATGCTCTCCGGCGGCGATCACCACTTCGCCATTCACCGACAGCGCGTGGCGGCAGGCAACCCGATCGCCATACTGAAACTGCCCGGCGTGCCACGGCACGGAAAGCGGCAGTAGCTCCTGCTCGCGGCAGCCAACCACCAAATCGTCATCGAGAAAATGCACCTGATAGATAATCTGATCCATCAAAAAGGTGCCCCATTCACGGACAAAACCGGTACTGCCGCGACGAACCAGCAGGTCGCCGCGCGCAAAGCCGCGCATGGTGCCGTCATTGCGAATGGCGCGGGTAACGCGCACCTCTTCGCCAAAATCGAATTTTTGTCTCATGAGGTATGCTCCGGAAGGTAGTGCTGATAGCTCTCCGTCAGCAACCGGCGCGCCAGCAGCCACGGGGCGCGGGGCGCCTCTTCCAGCAGATTGCGCAGCGGTACGTTTTGCCGCAGCCGCTGGTGAAACTCCCGCAGCACCGGCAGACAGCAGTGGCGCAGCACCAGCGGATCATACGGCACGCTGAAGAATTCAAAAAAGGACTCGGCGGTATCAAGCTCATCCACGCCGGGGATTTGATAAAACCACTCCATCGTCAGCCCCTCGCAAAGTGTGCGGATTCCCCACACAGCGCATCGTAAAGTGCCACCAGCTCATCCTCTTTCGGTGTGCGTTTCCAGCACTCGGCAAAGCGGCGGATCGCCGGCAGCAGCAGATCGATTTGCAGGGTATCGAGGTGATACCCCATGCGGGCGAAGACACCATCCACCGCCTGGCGACCGGAGTGTTTGCCCAGCACCAGCCGGTACTCGCGCCCCATCAGCGCCGGATCAATCGCCTGATAGCTTTCGCGATCGCGCAGCAGCGCGGCGACATGAACGCCGGATTCATGGGTGAACACCTGCGCGCCGACCAGCGGCTGCTGCGGGTCAATCGCCCGCTGTGCCGCGTCGGCCACGGTCTGGCACAGGGACGGCAGGCACGTAAAATCAACGCCGCAATCCCGTTGCAGGCAGCGGCTCAGGCTCAGCGCAACGGTTTCCAGCGCGGCATTACCTGCGCGTTCGCCCAGCCCCAGCACCGTAGTGTTAACGCTGGTAGCTCCGGCGCGTACCGCCGCCAGCGTATTGGCGGTCGCCAGCCCCAGATCGTTGTGCGCGTGCATTTCGATTTCGCCCGGCCAGTATTCGCCAAGCGCCTGGATGCGGGTGGTGGTGGTAAAGGGATCGAGCAGGCCGAGCGTGTCGGCGAAACGCAGCCGTTTCGCACCCGCCTCGCGGGCGATATCGGCAATCTGGTTCAGTGTCTGATCGCTGGCGCGCGAGGCATCTTCACAGCCGACACAGACCTGCATTCCCAGCGTCCGCGCGTGTGCAATCAGCGTACCCAGCTTATCGAGCAACTGCGGCAGCGGCTCGCGAAGCTTGTACTGGCGCAGCTTGTCTGAAGCGGGCAGGGAGATATCTACCCAGTCCATACCGAGATCTGCGCTCTGGCGGATCTCGTCGCGGTTCATCCGGCACCAGGACATCAGCGTGGCGGCGGGCAAATGCTGGCGCACCTGCAAAATGCGCTGGCGCTCCTCGTCGCCCATCGCGGGGGTGCCGACTTCGAGCGCGGTAACGCCCGCCGCAAACAGCGCCTCGGCGATGGCGATTTTCTCGCTGGCGAGGAAAGCAACGCCAGGGCTCTGTTCGCCGTCGCGCAGGGTGGTGTCGTTGATAAGCACATTCATGCTCGCCGCCTTAGCCGTATAACGGCGCAAATGCCGATTCAGCCGCCCCGGGTTTTCCCTCCTGCCAGTAGGGCGAGAGCATCCGCAGACGGGCAATAATCGTTGGCAGGGTGTCGATCACGTAGTCGATCTCTTTCTCACGCGTGTAGCGCGACAGCGAGAAACGAATACTGCCGTGCGCGGCGGTGTAAGGAATGTTCATCGCCCGCATGACATGCGAAGGTTCCAGCGAACCGGAGGTACAGGCGCTGCCGCTCGACGCCGCAATGCCCGCCTGGTTCAGCAGCAATAAGATGGCTTCCCCTTCGATAAACTCAAACGCCAGATTGGTGGTGCCGGGTACGCGCGGCTGGTTGCCGCCCATCACCATCACCGAAGGCACCTGCGCGATGAGTCCTTCCTGCAGCCGATCGCGCAGGTGCGCCAGCGAGGCGGCGCCCGGCAGATGGATCTGCGCCAGTTCGCAGGCCGTACCCATGCCGACAATCCCGGCAATGTTTTCCGTCCCTGCGCGACGTCCGCGCTCCTGGTGGCCGCCGCGCAGCAGCGGACGAAAACGCGTTCCGCGCCGCAGATAGAGGCAGCCGACGCCTTTCGGCCCGTGCAGTTTGTGCGCCGAACAGGAGAGCATATCGATCTGCGTGCGGCCAATATCCAGCGGAATTTTGCCGACCACCTGCACCGCATCGCAGTGGAACAGCGCGCCGTATTCCTGCGCCATGGCCGCCATTTCAATTACCGGAAACAGCACGCCGGTTTCGTTGTTCGCCCACATCACGCTCACCACCGCTACCCGCGGGCTGAGCGCCTGGCGGTACTGCTCCATATCCAGCGCGCCGTCGCTATTCACGCCAATGCGGTGGATCAGGTAACCCTGGCGCTCCAGGTGTTCGCAGACGGCAAGCGTGGCCGGGTGTTCTACCGCAGTGGTGATGATTTCCCGGCGCTCCGGCATCAGTTCAACGCAGGCGTGCAGCGCGGTTGATGTGGCTTCGGTAGCGCAGGAGGTGAAAATAATCTCGCTGGCATGATCGGCGCCAAGCAGGGCGGCAACCTGCTGGTGTGCGCGCTCAAGGGCCGCGCGGGAAGGCGTGCCGAAATCATGAATCGAAGACGGGTTACCATAATGCTCGGTCAGAAAGGGCATCATCGCTTCCAGTACCATCGGATCGATGCGCGTGGTGGCGTTGTTATCTAGATAAACCTGTTTCATCTTCTTCCCCTCGGTTAATACGCTGCGGCTTCAGCGGCCACGACTTCCATATAACAGCCGGTGCGTTCCATCAGTTTTTGCTGTAACCAGGCGAGCGTCATGTCGGTCATCATGCAGCCGCTACAACTGCCGGAGAGGCTGACCGTGACTTTATGGTTTGCCACGCTGAGCAGCGCCATATCGCCGCCATCGGCCTGAATATGCGGGCGCAGTTCGGTGATGGCATCAACCACTTCCTGCCAGTGCGGATCTTTGGTCGTCGCAACCGGCACGGCGACCTGCGGGTGCTGCGCGAGAATATCGGCCAGCGCCAGTTCGATTTTTTCATGGCACGAGGTACAGCCGCCGCCCGCTTTGGTGTAGTTGATCACCTCTTCCAGCGTGGTCAGCCCGTTGCTGAGCACCGCGCGGCGAATCTGTCCTTCATCCACGCCAAAGCACTTACAAATCAGTGCGCCTTCTTCGTGGTCATCTTCCAGCGTTTCGCCGCGGTAGTTGGCGATGGCAGCGCGCAGCGCTTCCTGGCCCATGACCGAGCAGTGCATTTTTTGCGGCGGTAAACCGTCAAGATAATCGGCAATCTGTTGGTTGGTGACCTGTTCGGCCTGCGCCAGCGTGCGGCCGATAATCAGTTCCGTTAAGGCGGAAGAAGAGGCAATTGCGCTGCCGCAGCCAAAGGTCTGAAACCCGGCCTCAAGAATGGTTTCATCTTGCGGATCCACTCGCAGCATCAGCCGTAACGCATCGCCACAGCTTAACGATCCCACATCACCCACGGCGTTGGCGTTTTCCACCACCCGGGCGTTACGGGGATTAAAAAAATGATCTTTCACTTTCTCGGAGTAATTCCACATGCTTTTGGCTCCCAGTATGTATGACGGAACGCGCCGGAGCGCATTACACCGCGTCAATCAACAGCGGGTAATATCGTTCAAGCAAAAGCAGTACCAGAAGATGAAATCGTTATATTTCAATGGGATGATTTTGATGCCTGACATAAAACCGCGAACTATGTCGCAGTTTTATGTTGGCTTTGTCACAGAGCTGACACAGAAAAGGAATTAGCGCTCATCCTCTTCCTGCCACTCATCCTCCTCCAGCAGCCCGGCAAAGCGATCGGGATTGCGGCTGCGCGCACTTCTTCGCTGCTCTTTGTCGTACCAGTAGTGTTGGATTTCCTGCAACAGCCCGACAATCGTCGTCTCTGCCGGAACGCGCACCGCGCGCACGCCGACCTGCAAAAGCTGGCGAAAAACCGCCTCGCCGATCGCCACGCAGTAGAGCGTTACGCAATCTTCCAGCGCGTTAATCCGGCTGGTCAGTTTCTCCTGCTGATGGCCGGGCAGTACCGAGAAATCCACCACTCGCAGCAGGGTGACGTCATCCTCTTTGACGCCGTACACCACCAGCCGCGGCGTGGCGCCGAAATGCTGATCGACATGGTGGTAATCGGAACTGGCAAAGGCCACTCTCATCGACCATTCGCTGTCGCAGATGGTGCTGAATTGTCGGTTAACATGTTGCATAGTCACCTCCCGAAGATGCGGGTTCGTAAAAACGCTGGCGCAGCGGCGAGTGATAAGCGGCAAGATGATGGTGGCGATCGCGCAGCGCATTCGCCAGCTCAAACAAGGTGTCGCGCATCCCGGCGTAACCCTGGCGCACGCGGCGAAATTCGCCCAGACGGTCGAACAGGGGGAAACCGGCGCGTACCAGCGGAATGTCGAACTGCCCGGCCAAATCTGCGGCGTGAGAATTGGAAACGAGCAGCGATGCAGGCGTTTCACACAACAGATCCTGCATATCCTCCAGATCGCCGATGATGACTTTTTCGACCGGCAGATCCTGCAACCCTTTCTGGCTCACCGGCGCGACCACCGGGCCGGGCACCATGCCCATATCGCGGGCGAAATCGCACCAGGCGGCAAGCAGATCGCCCTCGGCGGCCAGCGCGACGGGCGCACCCTGCAACCACATATGACAATCGATCATCGCATCCTGCAACTGCCCGCGCTGGCGCTCGATCCACGCCGGAACATCGCGCCCGGAGAGGCGCTTCAGTTGATGAATAAACGTATCGCACTGGCTCATGGTCATCAGGTGCGGCAGCGTGACGACCTCCGCGTGGCTGCGCTGCGCCAGCAACTGCGCGGCGCGGGAGAGGGAAACGCCAATGGCGAAAGTGCCGAGGCTCTGTCCCATCTGTTCAATCAGCCGCAGGCTGCTGCCGCCCTGGGTAATCGGCGAGAAATCCCCGCTGGCGAGATGGCCGTCCAGCGACTGGGAGAGATCCGGCACCATCACCGGTTGCAAACCAAATGCCTCGACATAGCTGCGCAGCAGTTCGACATCGCCCGGCGTCAGCAAATGGCTGAGCAGCAGGTTCACGCGGCGATTGCGCACACCCGGCTGCGGTTTTTCCGGCACCCACTGTTCAACCATGCTTTCCAGCACCGCGCTGTAGCCGTTTTCCAGGCTGCCGTAAAAATCCGGCGTGTTAACGGTCAGCAGCGCCACCCCTTTATGGCGCGGGAATTCATCGCGGAACTGGCGCACCACGCGCGAAATATCGCTGCCCTGCGCCTCGGAAAGGCCGGTGCTCAGCAGAACAATTGCTTTCGGGTTGTTGCGTGAACACAGCACATTCAGCGCGGTAAAGATGTTCTCATCGGCGCCCATAATGGTCGATGTCGGGTCCATTGCTGTTGATTGCAGCGGGATCGGATCGTGAAAGTGCTGGATAAAAAAGACCTTCGCGAAGGCGCTGCACCCCTGGGCACCATGAACCAGTGGAATGCTCTGTTCAAAGCCCATGCTTGCCAGAATCGCGCCCAGCGGCTGGCCACTTTTTACCGGGCTGACGGCCAGCGGCTTTTTACTACGGATAATTTCTGCCATTGCAGGCTCCTTATTGCCACGGTGCGCGGGAATGGGTTTGCGGCCAGACCGGGCTTTCCATGGTCAGGCAGAGCTGTTCGGCCAGCGTGACAATGCCGCGGTAGCCGGCAAAGGCGTGCTCGCGCTCCTGATTGATATCGAGGAACGGCAGCCGCGCTTTGTAGGCGGTGTACATATTGCGTCCCCCGGCGATCATCATGTCCGCCTGATAGCGGTAAACCACATCCAGCAGCGAGCGGGCGTTGCCTTCATCCAGCATCAGCGCGTCGGCACCCATCAGTTCGCGGATGCGCTGTTTATCCTCTTCGGTGGATTTGCGCGTGCCGGTCGCCACCACTTCCATGCCCAGATCCTGGAGCGCCGAGACCACCGACCAGGATTTCACGCCGCCGGTATAGAGCAGCGCTTTGCGCCCGCGCAGGCGCTCGCGCAGCGGGGCCAGCGCCTGCTCTGTTTGCTGTTCTTCGCGGGCAATGAGCTGTTCGGTGCGCTGCATCAGATCGCGGTCTCCGGTCAGTGCCGCCAGTTGACGCAGGGCGTCAGAGGTGGCGCGAACACCATAAAAACTGCCTTCAAACCACGGCGTACCGTAGCGCTGCTCCAGCGAGCGGGCGACGTTGATCAGCGCCCTGGAGCAGACCAGCATATTGACCTGCGCCCGGTGCAGCGTCTGGATTTCACTGAAGCGCCCGTCGCCGGAGAGGCTACCGAGCACGCGAATACCCAGTTCATCGAGCAGCGGCTGAATGTGCCAGAACTCCCCGGCAATATTGAATTCGCCAATCAGCCCGATATCGTGGCGGTGCGCCGGGGCAAAAGGGGTATCTTCCGGCCACGGCGCGGGTTCACGCCCGCCAATCACCTTTTTCACCATCACTTCACCGGCCAGCCGGTTGCCGAGATTTTTGCTGCCGTAAAACCCGGCGACATCAACGGCAATCACCGGTACGCCGGTGGCGGTTTCTGCCGCCTGGCAGACGGCGTCGATATCGTCGCCCTCCATCGCGGGAACGCAGGTGTTATAGATAAAGACGGCGGCCGGGTGGTAGCGGTTGACGATATGACGCACAGCATGGAACAGGCGGCGCTCGCCGCGCCCCATGATCACATCCTGTTCGCTCAGATCGGTGGTAAAACCCAGCCGGTTGATCGTCGGGCCGGAACTGAAGCTGCCACGGTTATCCCATGAGCTACCGGTACAACCAATGGGGCCGTGCACCAGGTGGGCAACATCGGAGAGTGGCAGCAGGGTGATCTGCGCACCGTCAAAGGCGCAGCCGCCCGCTGTTGCGCCGGGTTTCGGCGCGCTGCAGCCGGATTTCTGTTTATGGTTGTGCTCGCAGGCAGGTTCATCGAGCAAAGCCAGGATCTCGTTCCCCTTCATCATCACCTCATTATCTGGTTGGGTTGTAGCAGAAGGTGCAATTCGCGAGCCAGCAATGAGTGATTGATTTTTAAGAGAAAAAAAGTGTCGGTTTTGCAACAAAGCAGACAATTGGCGCAATGTTCACGCAAAAAAAATCCCCCGAAGGGGATGGATTCAGAACACCCGTTCTTCCAGCGGGTTGGCGCGCTCAAGGCGTTTTGCCAGCCACGGCGGCAGTTGCCCGTTGAGCAGCGTTTTGATGGCGTCGCACTGCGAGGTAATGGTCTGGCCGGGGGCGACTTTCATCGGATGGATATTGTGGCGGATCAGGCGGGCAGCGGCGGGGCCGCCAATCGCTTCGCAGAACAGCAGATGGCAATCGCCGAGCAGTTGCGCGCGGCTCTCGTTGGGTTCTTTGTCCTGCGGGCTGGCGGCGTAACGGCGTAAGTCATACAGCCAGCCGCCCTGGTCATCAAAGGCATAAACAAAAAACAGCCGCCCCTGACCGAAATGACCGTTGATTGCCAGCCCATCCTGCGAGCAGAAGGCGACAATCAACTGCGGGCGACGTGCCGCGTGCTCGATCACGCGCAAATGGGCGGGCAGATCGCCTTTCAGGCACGCTTTCACCCGCGCCCAGCGCCCGGCGGACATTAAGGCTTCCTCATGCGGAAAGCGCTGCTCCAGATGGCGTTGATCCAGCGAGGCCAGCAGCTCCGGCGTCAGCGCCTCATCGCAGTCGCCGGTCAGCCACGCCATGATTTGCGCGGGTTGCAGTTCCGGCAGCGCCTGGAACAGCGCCAGCATCCGCCAGAAAAGGGTATCGTTGTCGGACATTGCGCATCTCCTTATACCAGGGCGTCGCGGGTGGCGCGCAGGCTAATGGGAAATGAGGGCCGTCCGGGTTGCAGATTGACGTAATAGCGGCGACCGCCCTCAAGAGAAATTGCTCCGCCCCAGCGTTCCGGGGAGTCGTGCTCAACGTCCAGGATTTTCGCTTCCAGATCCTGTTTGGCGATATAACAGTAGAGATCCGCGCCGCGCTGGCGAATAGTAACGACCGGCATAGTGCCTCCCTGAGCCCCGCGCAAGGCGGGGCTGTGATGGTTAACGGATAAGATCGAAGCTGTAGTCGGTTTTGCCGAGCTTGATGGTTTCTCTGTCGACTTTCTCCAGCACCGCATTGACCAGCGTGGTGAGGATACTCATGGCCCCTTCGTAACCCCAGGTGGTCTGGCGGTGCAGATGGTGGCGATCGAACAGCGGGAACCCAAGGCGGATCAGCGGCACTTCAAACTGCTCACCCTTCGCCAGCGTATCGCGCTGGATAAACTTGGCGTAGGAGTTGCCGATCATAAAGTCCGGCTGACGGGTAAACATCAGCGAGCGGAAATGCCACAAATCGCAGTTGATAAAGACTTCGCTCTCTTTGCCGTACGGCGAGGCTTCAAGCATTTTCTTCATCGCTTTCTGCCAGCGTTTGCTGCCGTTATGGCACAGAATCACCGTCGGTTCGCAGCCCAGTTCCAGCAGGAAGCGGGTCAGCCCCATGACAAAATCCGGGTCGCCGAACAGGCCGAATTTCTTGCCGTGCAGCCAGGTGTGGGAGTCGAGCATCATGTCCACCAGCCGACCGCGTTCCAGCGCTAAGCTATCCGGAATGGCTTTGCCGGTTAACTGGCTTACCGTCATCAGCAATTCGTCGGTGCCGGCCAGCCCCATCGGGATTTGCACTTCGGTCGCGGGCTGGTTCCAGCTTTCCTGCACCACTTTTTTGGTTTTCACCAGTTGCCAGGGTTGCAGCAGCAGGGTGTCGATAGCGTCAGGCGCTTCGCGCATCTCCTGTTGGGTCGTACCGCCCGCATACATGTGGTAATGCCCGTCAGCCGGGGTATCCAGCACTTCGGAAGGATCGGAAAGCAGACTGCACGGCACCTCCATTTGTTCCATCATGCGTTTCAGCACGCGGAAATTGCCGAGATAGGTTTCAAATCCGCTGACCAGATTGATACGCGGTAACTTACCCGGTTGCCCGCTGTAATCGGCGGTAAAGGTGCGGGCGAAGCCCTCAAACATATTGTCCCAGCCGGTGATATGGCTGCCGATAAAGCTTGGCGTGTGCGCGTAAGGCACCGGGATCGCCGCGTCGACAAAGCCATCTTTTTTGGCGTTAGCAATAAACGCCTGCAGATCGTCGCCGATGACCTCCGCCATACAGGTGGTGGAGACGGCAATGATTTCCGGCTTGTAGAGGGCGCTGGCGTTCTGCAACCCGGTGTTCAGGTTGTTGTTGCCGCCGAATACTGCCGCATCTTCCGTCATCGAGTCAGAAACACAGGCAATCGGCTCTTTAAAGTGACGGTTAAAATAGGTGCGGAAATAGGCCACGCATCCCTGGGAGCCGTGAACATACGGCAGGGTATTGGCAAAGCCCAGCGAGCACAGTACCGCACCCAGCGGCTGGCAGGCTTTGGCCGGATCGATAGTCAGCGCTTCGCGTTGAAAGTTAAGCGCTTCATACTCGGCGGTAGTGGTCCATTGAAAGACCTCCTGCACGCGCGCCGGATCGTGGGCCTCTTCCAGTTGCCGTTTATCTTTAAACAGCATCTGGTACGCATCCTGTTCAAACAGCGGATGACAGTTTTGAATTTTCTCAGCACTTTGGCTCATGGTGTTCTCCTCCCGCGCCACAAATCGGTGAACAGACGGGATAGCAGGATTAAAATCAGGCGGATTTCAGCCACGGCGCGGTCAACTGGCCCCACGCGGGGTTGTTGATCGTCATATCCATATCGCGGGCGAAGATGGCAAAGCCGTCATAACCGTGATAGGGGCCGGAGTAATCCCAGGAGTGCATCTGACGAAACGGCACGCCCATTTTCTGGAAGATGTACTTCTCTTTGATGCCGGAGCCGATCAGATCCGGCTTCAGCGCTTTGACAAAGGCTTCCAGTTCATAACTGCTGGCATCGTCGAACAGCAAGGTGCCTTCTTTCAGATCCGGCAGGGTGCGGTCGTAGTCATCGTTGTGGGCGAATTCATAACCCGCAGCGATAATTTCCATCCCCAGATCTTCATAAGCGCCAATCACATGGCGGGGACGTAAACCGCCCATATACAGCAGCACTTTGCGGCCTTCCAGACGCGGACGGTATTTGGCGATGATGGCGTCGTTCTGCGCCTGATATTTGGCGATCACCGCTTCGGCGTTGGCGCGAATGGTGTCATCAAACATATCGGCGATTTTGCGCAACGACTCGGCGACTTTGGTCGGGCCGAAGAAGTTGTACTCCATCCACGGAATACCGTGTTTTTCTTCCATATGGCGGGAGATGTAGTTCATCGAGCGGTAGCAGTGCACAAGGTTGAGTTTGACGAACGGCGTGTTCTCCATCTCAACCAGCGTGCCGTCACCGGACCACTGCGCTACCACACGCAGGCCCATCTCTTCGAGCAAAATGCGCGAAGCCCAGGCATCGCCGCCGATGTTGTAATCGCCGATAATCGCCACGTCATAAGGACCGGCTTCAAACGGCTTGCCTTCGCGGTTATCCAGTACCCAGTCGCGGATCACGTCGTTGGCAATGTGGTGACCGAGTGACTGGGAAACGCCGCGAAAGCCTTCGCAGCGCACCGGAATAACCGGTTTGTTGATGGCTTTGCGGCTGGCGTTGGCAACGGCTTCAATGTCGTCGCCAATCAGGCCGACCGGGCATTCGGACTGAATGGAGATCCCTTTGGTCAGCGGGAACAGCGTCTCCATCTCTTCAATCAGTTTGGTCAGCTTTTTATCGCCGCCGAACACGATATCGCGCTCCTGAAAATCGGAGGTAAAGTTGAGCGTACCGAAGCTATCCACACCGCTGACGCCGGTGTAGTAGTTACGCCGCCCGGCGCGGGAGTACTGACCGCAGCCGACCGGGCCGTGGGAGATATGCGCCATATCTTTGATCGGCCCGAATACCACCCCTTTAGAACCGGCGTAAGAGCAACCGCGCACGGTCATTACGCCGGGCTGCGACTTACGGTTGGAGATGATGCATTTCCCGACGCTTTCCATCTCCGGGTCGCTCACCATCATGTGCTTTCTGCGTTCTTTGCGCGTTTTTTCCGGAAAGATCTCCAGCACTTCCTGGATGATCTCCAGATTACGTTCGCCTGTAGCATTGCTCATAGTTGTCTTCCTGTAGGCGGGCGTGCATCAAACCGCGTTTTCTTCTGCGGCGGTTTTACCGATAATGCTGGTGTCTTCCACATCCATAATGCCGAATTCCATCAACAGCTCTTCCAGTTCGTCCATGGTGATGGGCGTTGGCACGACCATTTTGGTGTTGTTGACGATCTTGTTCGCCAGCGTGCGGTATTCGTTGGCCTGGTTACAATTCGGATCGTACTCAATCACCGTCATACGGCGGATTTCAGCGCGCTGCACGATGTTGTCGCGCGGAACGAAGTGGATCATCTGGGTGCCGAGTTTTTCCGCCAGCGCCATGATCAACTCATCTTCGCGGTCGGTCTGACGGGAGTTACAGATCAGCCCGCCAAGGCGCACTTTGCCGGATTTGGCGTATTTCACGATGCCTTTAGAGATGTTGTTGGCGGCGTACATCGCCATCATTTCGCCGGAGCAGACGATGTAGATCTCCTGCGCTTTGTTTTCGCGAATCGGCATGGCGAAACCCCCACACACCACGTCGCCCAGCACGTCGTAAAAGACGAAATCGAGGTCGGGAACATAGGCGCCTTCTTCTTCCAGGAAGTTGATGGCGGTAATTACCCCGCGACCAGCACAGCCAACGCCTGGTTCCGGGCCGCCGGATTCTGCGCAGCGCACATCGCCGTAACCGATTTGCAGCACATCTTCCAGCTCCAGATCTTCCACGGAGCCGACTTCAGCCGCCATCTCCATAATGGTGTTCTGCGCTTTCGCATGCAGGATCAGACGGGTGGAGTCTGCTTTCGGGTCGCAGCCGACGATCATTACTTTCTTGCCCATCTCCGCCAGCGCGGCGACCAGGTTTTGCGTGGTGGTGGATTTACCGATACCACCTTTGCCGTAAATGGCGCATTGACGCATGGTCATGGTGTTTCTCCTGTTGGTTGTGTGAGTGGCAATTGCCTCACTCTGTTGTGCAGGGAACATACCAGCCGTGCCATTTCATTTAATTTGTTGATTTTAAAAGCATTGATGTTTTCGCTGTCGCAAAAAGAGGGACAAAGAGTAAACAATCGCCTTACCAATTGTTCGAAACAGAACAATTCCGCACATCGTTTCTGTACGTCGGGGTACCACCCACGCCGGTGCGACACTTTGTCGGCAGTTCAACAGGATGTCGCGTCCACTGTCTTGTTTCATGCAACCGTTTTGGCACGGTTGCCGTTAATGCTTTGTTTATAAAGAAATAAGTGAGCTGGCACAGGCTGTGCAACGGCTGTAGGGAGATGACCTCTTACAGTCGAGGAATGAGCAATGTTCGGAAAGATGAAAACAATGGATGGCAACGCGGCAGCGGCATGGATTTCGTATGCCTTTACTGATGTCGCCGCGATTTACCCCATTACCCCCTCAACGCCGATGGCGGAAAACGTCGATCAGTGGGCGGCTGACGGCAAGAAAAACCTGTTTGGCCAGCCGGTGCGTTTAATGGAGATGCAGTCAGAAGCGGGCGCCGCCGGTGCCGTACACGGCGCGTTGCAGGCCGGGGCGCTGACCACCACCTATACCGCTTCGCAGGGGCTGCTGTTAATGATCCCCAATCTGTACAAAATCGCCGGTGAGCTGCTGCCCGGCGTGTTTCACGTCAGCGCCCGCGCGCTGGCAACCAACTCGCTGAACATTTTCGGCGATCATCAGGATGTGATGGCGGTTCGCCAGAGCGGCTGCGCAATGCTGGCAGAGAGCAACGTTCAGCAGGTGATGGATCTCTCGGCGGTGGCGCACCTTTCAGCCATTAAAGGTCGCGTGCCTTTTATTAACTTCTTTGACGGTTTTCGTACTTCTCACGAGATCCAGAAAATTGAAGTGCTGGAGTATGACGATCTGGCACCATTGCTGGATACCGACGCGCTGAACCGCTTTCGCCGTAACGCCCTGAACCCGGATCATCCGGTGATTCGTGGTACCGCGCAAAACCCCGATATCTATTTCCAGGAGCGGGAAGCGGCCAACCGCTACTACGATGCGCTGCCGGAGATCGTCGAAAACTACATGGCGGACATCTATCGCCTGACGGGTCGCGAATACCACCTGTTTGATTACTACGGTGCAGACGATGCCGATCAGATTATTGTGGCGATGGGTTCGGTATGTGACACCATTTCCGAAGTGGTGGACGCGCTGATCGACAGCGGCGAAAAAGTCGGCCTGGTGACGGTGCATCTGTTCCGGCCTTTTTCGCTGTCGCACTTCTTCGCCAAAATCCCGAAAAGCGTTAAACGTATTGCGGTGCTCGATCGCACCAAAGAGCCAGGCGCGCAGGCGGAACCGCTGTGTCTGGATGTGAAAAACGCCTTTTATCACCAGCATGACGCGCCGCTGATTGTTGGCGGGCGCTATGCGCTTGGCGGTAAAGATGTGCTGCCGGGACATATTGTCTCGGTGTTTGAGAACCTGAAAAAACCGCTGCCGAAAGATGGCTTTACGGTGGGGATTTTCGACGATGTGACACACACGTCGCTGCCGGTGCCTTCTCATGAGGTCCACGTTTCCCGCGAGGGGATCACCGCCTGTAAATTCTGGGGGCTGGGTTCCGACGGTACGGTCAGCGCCAACAAGAGCGCCATCAAGATCATCGGTGATAAAACGCCGATGTATGCGCAGGCCTACTTTGCCTACGATTCGAAAAAATCCGGCGGTATTACTGTTTCGCACCTGCGTTTTGGCGAACGGCCGATTACCTCGCCGTATCTGATCCACCGCGCGGATTTTATCGCCTGCTCGCAGCAATCCTACGTCGATAAGTACGATCTGCTGGAAGGGCTGAACTCTGGCGGCACCTTCCTGCTGAACTGCACCTGGTTTGGCGAAGAGCTGGAGGCGCGGCTGCCAAACAGTATGAAGCGCTATATCGCCCGCGAAGGGATCCGTTTTTACACCCTCAACGCGGTGGATATCGCCCGCAAACTGGGGCTGGGCGGGCGCTTTAACATGCTGATGCAGTCGGCATTCTTCAAACTGGCAGGGATTATTGATCCGCAAGCGGCGTCTGATTATCTGAAGCAGGCGGTCGAGAAATCCTACGGCAGCAAAGGGCAAAAAGTGGTGGATATGAACAATGCCGCCATTGATCTGGGGATGGAAGCCATTCAGGAAGTGATGGTGCCGGAACGCTGGGCGACGCTGGAAGATGACGTAGTGGAAGAGACGCGGATGATGCCGGATTTTATCCGCGACATCCTCGAACCGATGAACCGGCAGAACGGCGACAAACTGCCGGTCAGCGCCTTTGTCGGTATGGAGGACGGAACATTCCCGACGGGAACTGCGGCGTGGGAGAAACGCGGCATTGCGTTGCAGGTGCCGGTGTGGAACCCCGAAGGCTGTACCCAGTGCAATCAGTGCGCCTTTATCTGCCCACATGCCGCCGTTCGCCCGGCGCTGCTGAATCAGGAAGAGCGCGAGGCTGCGCCGGTCGCGTTGTTGAGTAAAGCGGCGCAGGGGGCGAAAGAGTACGACTATCATCTGGCCATTTCGCCGCTCGATTGTTCCGGCTGCGGCAACTGCGCCGATATCTGCCCGGCGAAGGGCAAAGCCCTTACGATGCAGCCGCTGGAGAGCCAGTTAGCGATGCAACCGGTGTGGGATTATGCGCTGGCGCTGTCGCCCAAAAGCAATCCGTTCAACAAAACCACGGTCAAAGGCAGCCAGTTTGAAACCCCGCTGCTGGAGTTTTCCGGTGCCTGTGCGGGCTGCGGTGAAACTCCGTATGCGCGGCTGGTGACGCAGTTGTTTGGCGATCGCATGATGATCGCCAACGCCACCGGTTGTTCGTCGATCTGGGGGGCCAGCGCGCCGTCAATTCCCTGGACCACCAACCATAAAGGGCAAGGCCCGGCATGGGCTAACTCATTGTTTGAAGATAACGCTGAGTTTGGCCTGGGGATGATGCTCGGCGGGCGCGCGGTGCGTGAACAACTCGCCAGTGATGCGATGGACGCACTGGCCGCGCCGCGCAGCGAGGCGTTACAGCAGGCGTTACGTCAGTGGCTGGAGAGCAAAGATCGCGGTGAAGGTACGCGCGAGCGCGGCGAGCAATTGAGCGAACTGCTGGCGCAGGAGAAGGGCGACGATCCGCTGCTGAACCGCATGTACCAGAACCGCGACTATTTCGCTAAACGTTCGCAGTGGATTTTTGGCGGCGACGGCTGGGCGTATGACATCGGTTTTGGCGGCCTCGATCATGTGCTGGCCTCCGGCGAGGATGTGAATATCCTGGTGTTTGATACCGAGGTGTACTCCAACACCGGCGGGCAGTCGTCGAAATCGACGCCGGTCGCGGCGATTGCCAAGTTTGCCGCCGAAGGCAAACGGACGCGCAAAAAGGATCTCGGCATGATGGCGGTGAGCTACGGCAATGTGTATGTCGCGCAGGTGGCGATGGGCGCGGATAAAGCCCAGACGCTGCGGGCTATTGCCGAAGCGGAGGCGTGGCCTGGCCCGTCGCTGGTTATCGCTTATGCGGCCTGTATCAACCACGGTCTGAAAGCCGGGATGGGATGCAGTATGCGCGAAGCAAAACGCGCGGTGGATTCCGGTTACTGGCATCTGTGGCGCTATAACCCGCAGCTGATGGCGAAGGGCAAGAATCCGTTTATTCTCGACTCCGACGAGCCGGAGGAGAGCTTCCGCGACTTCCTGATGGGCGAAGTGCGTTACGCCTCGCTGGGCCGCACTGCGCCGGAGCTGGCGGATCAACTCTTCGAGCAAACCGAACAGGACGCAAAGCAGCGTTTCGCCCAGTATCAGCGCATGGCGGGGGAGTAAGGGGTAAATTTTACCCGGTAATGTTGCGCTTACCGGCGATTGGGATAATGAAGAAACGCCATGCAGTAATACGCATGGCGTTATTTTTTGGTATTCCGATATATCTGCACCACGACGAGAATATTAAAACTAATAATCTGCTGCTATTCTCTGGTCCACAATTATGCTTTGTTCTATGGTTATCAGATATTCTTTTGTGTCCTGAATTGCCTTAAGCCCCACCCATCTTTCATCCGGAGTTTAAAGACCACCAGGATGAGACGAAAATAGATAAACTGTACTTTCATTGGTTATAAGGAACATATTATGAAGTGTGCATTGGTTTATGACTTTGATGGCACTTTGGCTGACGGAGATTGTGCGCAACACGGCCTTATGCCTGCTTTGGGGATCAATAACGTTGGTGCATTCTGGCAGGAGGTCAAACAACGCGCACAAGAAAATGATGGAGATGAAATCCTTTCTTATCTTGGGTTGTTAGTTGAAAAGGCATCACAGACAAACCCACAAGAACTGAGCATTAATAATCTCAAAAAGCATGGTAAATCCATTCCGCTCTATCCTGGGGTTGCGGGTTGGTTTGACCGGATTAACAAATATGCGGATGACAACGGGCTGCAACTCTCGCATTACATTATCTCCAGCGGGCTGGATGCGATGATTCGCGGAACAGAAATTGGTGACAAATTTCGCATGATTTTCGCCTGTAAATATCACTATTCCGCAGAGGGCACTTTAGCTATCTGGCCCGCCCAGGCAATTAATTACACGACGAAAACACAGTTTCTTTTTCGCATAAATAAAGGGATTGATAATTCCTGGGATAATGAAGCGGTAAACAGATTTATCGAGCCTGAACTGCGAGAGATCCCGTTTCAGCGAATGATTTATTTCGGTGATGGCGATACGGATATTCCGTCAATGAAAATGGTCCGCTATCAGGGCGGTGTCTCACTTGCCGTTTTTGATCAGGAGAAATGGAAGACAGCAAAAACGCAGGGAAAAGTTGAAAAATTAATAGCAGAGGAACGCGCCAATTATGTCGTGCCTGCCATTTATGAAGAGGGCAGCCAGTTAGATGTCACGGTAAAAGGGCTGCTGCAATTGTTTAAGCGTAAGTACGCCAACAAAGAGCTATTGAGTAAATAATCTATTTAATGCGTGCTGCGCCATCAGGGCGTTCTGATCCATGCCCGGTGGCGCTACGCTTACCGGGCCTACAGATACCGTAGTCTAGCGTAGGCCTGATAAGCGTAGCGCCATCAGGCATGTTGCTGAATGAATACCCAATCAACCAGACTGCATTCACCGGCTCACATGCACCTGCGGCACGTTGTTGCGGATAAAGCTGCCGCCGAGCGCGCGTTCAAGCTGGGCGGCGAGCTGTAGCAACTGGCCGTCGTTGGCCTGGCGGGTTTGAAAATGCATGCCCAGTGGAATGCCGGACTGCTGCCAGGCGAGCGGGATCGAGATCCCGGCGGTGCCGGTCAGGCTGGCGAGCGGGGTGTAAGAGAAGATATCCCACAGGGTGTAGAACCAGTCCATCACATCCGGGTTATCGCTCAGCGTCAGGTATTTTTTCTCGCCCAGCAGCGGCGTCGGTTTGGAAAACGTCGGCGTCAGGATCATGTCCCACTGCTGGAAAAAACGCCCCAAATCGCGCGAGACGGTGTTAAAAGCGTCCTGCATTTTCCAGCGTTCGCTGTAGGACATATCAATGCCTTTCTGCCAGAGACGAATGTTGATCGGCTCCACCAGCGACTCCGGCGGCGAACTCAGCCCTTTTTTCTCCAGCAGACGCTGAATAAACTGCGCAAAATTACTGATATAGCAGGTGGTTTGCGCCTCAAACGCCTGCGCGAAATCAACCTGCGGCGTCACCCACTCAACATGGTGGCCCAGCTCTTCCAGCAAACGCACGGTGCGCTCCAGCTCGCTGACAAAATGTGCATCGGAACGGTAATGGCCCCATTCGTGGGAAACGGCAATACGCAGCGGTGCCGGATCCTGCTTAATCATCTCGCTGTACGGCTGTTTGCTTTCCCAGTAGGGCATAAACTCGCCCGCCGCGCCGCCCCGGCAACTGTCGATAAACCGCGCGGTGTCGCGAACGCTGCGGCTGACGCAGCCCTGCGTGGAAACAAACCCGGTGATATCGGAAAGCGCCGGGGCGATGGATAACACGCCGCGCGAACTTTTTAGCCCAATCAGCCCGTGGGAACCCGCCGGGATGCGAATCGAGCCACCGCCGTCCGTGGCGTGCGCCAGCGGTACAATCCCTGCCGCGACTGACGCGCAAGAACCGGCCGACGATCCGAAAGTGGTATAGGCCGGGTTCCAGGGATTACGGGTCACATAAACTTCCGGGTTTTCCACCGAGCCGCAAACACCAAACTCCGGCGTAGTGGTGCGGCCAATAATGTTCAACCCGGCGGCGCGGATTTGCGTGGTGAGAAACGCATCTTCCGCCGGGCGGTTGCCCTGCATAAATTTCGAGCCTTGCTCCTGCAGACGGTTTTTCACGCCGGGGCCGAGATCTTTCATCAAAAATGGCACCCCGCGAAACGGGCCGTCGAGCCGCGTGCCATCGGTCTGCGGCGCGGCGATCGCATCAGCAAACAGTTCCACCACGGAACCGATTTGCGGGTTGATCAGGCTGACGGCATCTTGCGCCTGCTGCGCCAGTTCGGCGGCGCTGATCTCACCTTGCTGCACCCGTTCTGCCAGCGCAGTGGCATCGTGTGATGCCCATTCTTGCCAGTTCATGACGGTTTTCATGGTTTCCTCCTTGATTACTGAACGGTGGTGCGACGGCGCGCCAGCAAAGGCTGCGAAGCTTTACGCTCTTTCAGCATGACGGTGGCGGCCAGACAGAGAATATTGGCGGCAATCAGGTAGTAACCGGGAGAAACCGGGTTGCCGGTCACTTTGATCAGCCATGAAAAGACAATCTGCGCGGTGCCGCCAAACAGCGTAATGCCAAAGGCAAAGGCGATAGAAAAGCCAGTGGAACGCACATATTTCGGGAAGTTTTCGCACAGCACGACGAGCACGCCGGAACCGCTGATGCATTGCAGGGCGGCAAAGACGGTGATCACGCTGTAGAACACCATTTCGCTGCGCCAGGTGTTGATGATCTCAAGCCCCGGCAGTAACAACAGCAGCAGGATCAGGCGCGGGGCGATGATGGTCATCTTTCTGCCAACGCGATCCGCCATCCAGCCGCCGACCAGCGAAAAGACCACTACGCAGACGCCAATCAGAATTGTGGACGCCATGGCGCTGCCCGGCGTAAACGCCAGTTCGTTGAGCGCGTAAGTGGTCATATAGTTGAGGAAATATTGCGTGATGGTGCTGCCGGAGAGGATAAAAATCCCGGTCAGTACCAGCCCGCGATAGTTCTTCACCACTTCGCCGAGCAGGCTGCCGGTGGAGTGGCTGGCCTCGCTGTTGTCAGACTGATACGTCTCGCGCAGATTGCGGCGCAGGTAGATGGCGATAGGCAGGATCAACAGTCCAAAAGCGAACGGCACGCGCCAGCCCCAGGCGGCGAGATCGTGTGGTGACAGCAATACCGTAAGCGTATAGCCAATCACGCCCGCGCTGATGCCTGCCAGACCCTGGGCGACAATCTGCCAGCTGGTGTAGAAGGCGCGTTTACCGGCGGGCGCGGCTTCCATAATAAACGTGGTTGCCGGGCCAGCTTCGCCGCCCCAGGCCAGCCCCTGCAACATGCGCACCAGGACCAGTAAAACCGGCGCGGCCATGCCAATGGTTTCATATCCCGGCAGGAAGACTAAGCCGCCGGTGCCGATGGTCATAAATACCATGGTTAATAACATTGCCGGTTTGCGCCCAACGCGGTCGGCGTAGCTGCCAATAAAAATGGCGCCCAGCGGGCGGACAATAAAGCCGATGCCGAATACCGAAACGGACAATAACAAACTGGTAAACGGATTATCCGAGGGAAAGAAAGCATGGCCGATCATCACGGCAAAGGTGGCGTAAGCGCTGAAATCAAAAAACTCGACGGCGGCACCCAGTACAACGGCGATCACTTCTTTACGCGTCGCTTTTGGCGGCGTAGCGGCGGGATTTATTTCGTTTGCCATAAACAGTCTTCCTCAGGGGTTGAGACGAATTAACAACATGGCTGAGATATAACAAGCACAGATAATGTTCACTATCACAATTGTGCAGGAGCAGTGCGTAAAAAATGTGCTCACTGAAGGGCGGGCAATATAAATAAGAAAATAGTATTACTTTCTCTAGTTTATTGAATTATCTGAATTTCTTGTTTTTATCCGACGATCTGTATTGGCTGAGAGAAAATATCTGTCGCGGCGCTGCACTTAAACTGTGCTTTCATTTCGTTAGCAGTGCGCAAATATTTTTCGCATAACACATATCATCCTGATGATTATTAAACTGTTTTTTCTCCCTGCAAGATAAAAACCAATCCTGTTTTTGCACGATTATTGTTCGTCGTGCCTGTTTACAGTGCAGAGGCGAGGAAAAATAAATGATTGCCCCGCTGATTTGTCAATCTGAACACCGGCGTAATAAGGTGGCAAAGGGTGTAATAACGGCAATACAGGGAGGGGAAAATATGCAATTACGCGCGCTGCGCTATTTTAGCCAGGTGGCGAAATCCAGTTCGTTGCGTGATGCCGCCGATAAATTGTTTGTCGCGCCGGGCGCTGTCACGCGGCAAATCGATATTCTGGAACACCACTATGGCGCGCCGCTGATCGAGCGCACGCCGCGCGGTATCAAACTGACGCGGGAAGGGGAGTTTCTCGCCCAGGCCGTGGATGCCACCTTACGCGAACTGGATGCGGTGAAAGAGCGCATCTCCAGTACGCAAAGCGTGGTGTCCGGCACGGTGCGTATCTGCGCGGCAGAGAGCCTGATCGCCGCGTTTATCGCGCCGGTTATCTGCACCTTCCGCCAGCGTTATCCTGCGGTTTCGTTTGACATTGATATTGGCAGTGCGCCGCATGTCGCCGAACAATTAATCAGCGGTAAGGCCGATGTGGCGCTGGCGTTTTATATGCCGGTCAGCGCGGAGTTGCAGGTGACGCACTACTGTGCGTTGCAGCACAAAGTGTTGATGGCGGCGCACCATCCGCTGGCGACGAAAAGCCTGCTGAGGCTCACCGATCTTGCGCGTCATCCGCTTGCTATTCCGCCTGCCAGCTATGCGGTGCGGCAACTGCTCGAATCCGCCGCCCGGCGGGAGAGTCTGCATTTTGATTTGTGTTATATCGCCAGTTCGCTGGAAGTGCAGAAAGCGCTGGCACGGCAAGGGCTGGCGCTGTTAATCCTGCCGCAACTGAACGTTAACGACACCACCGGGCACGAGGATTTTGTCGCCGTGCCGCTGGCGGATCCGCTGATGGGCACGGTGAAAGTGGATCTCTGCCTGCCGCGCCAGCGCACGCTGTCGATGGCGACGCGTATCTTCCATCAAATGCTGGCTGAACAAATTGACAGGCAGAATGGGTCGTTCCAATACTGAGGTGTCACCTTATTTCAGGAACAGCTTATGAGTGCGAATACCGCCATACCGTTTGTTATCCGCAACTTTAATACCATTGAGATGGAACATTTTGTTCGCCCGCCGCTGTATGAATCCCTGGGCGGCTCGCTGACCAAAGGCACCGCCGCCAGCAAGCTTGGCGCGTCAATCGATACGTTGCCGCCGGGTAAACGCGGCTGTCCGTTTCATCTGCATCATGCGCAGGAAGAGATGTTTATCGTGCTGAACGGGCGCGGAACACTGCGCATTGGCGATGAGGAACGGGCGATTGAAGAGGGTGATGTGATCTGTATTCCACCGGGAAAGGCATGGCCGCATCAGATTATCAACACGTCCGATCAACCGTTGCGCTATCTCTCGATCAGCACCATGGAAAGTCCGGAAATTTGCGAATACCCCGACGCCGATAAATTTCTCGCCAGAGCGCGCATCAACGGCAAGGAAGATTTTCGCCGGGTTGATTTTCGCGGCGAGGGCGTGGATTACTGGGAAGGGGAAAAGTAAGGTGAACGCCGGAGGTTTTGCCCCCGGCGCACAATTGAAAGGCACTTGCGCGTATTCGTTTATCCCCAGATTAGCCCCATATGGCTGCCAACAATGCCGCTGCCGCCACCGACGAGAACCAGTTTGTCACCCGGTTTAAGCTGCTGGCGCTCTGCCAGTAAGTGCAGCCCAACGGTTGCGTTGCCGCTGATCAGGTTGCCCATGGTGCTGATGGTTTCCACAAACAGGGCCGGGTCCACATCCATATAACCGGCCATTCTCTGGATTTGCGAGGTCGAGGCCTGGTGTGAAACGCAGGCTTTAATCTCGTTGCGGCTCCAGCCGAGATTATCCATAAACGCCGGAAACATCGCTTCGCCCATGCTGATGGCTTCGTCCACCAGCGGCGTCATCCACACCTTTAATAAATGATCGCAGCAGGCCGGGCCGCTGGTGCTGTAGTGATAATAGTGCGAGCGGGATTCTTTCATAAATCCCATAAAGCCGACATGCGGATCTTTTTTCGCCCCGACGATCATTGCCGCGCCGCAATCACCGACATTTAACCCCGCGCAAAGCTCCATAAAAAGTTCGCGGTCCGTGGTCTGTTGCAACCTGTTTATCGCTTCATGGCGCATGCGATAGCTGGTTTCTCCGGTGACAATTAAGCCGTATTTAACCTGGCCCGCCGCAATGAGCGCATCCATAATATGCAGGGCATCTTCAAAACTGTGACAGGCATTACTGACATCAAACGCGGTGGGAATATTTGCGCCCAGCTTATGCGCCACAATATGTGCGGTTGCCGGTTCGTGGAAATCGCGGAATACACCGGCAAAAATCAACGCGTCAATATCGTCTAATTTGATTTCGGCACGCGCCAGCGCATCACGCGCTGCACGTACGGCCAAATCGGACGGTTGCAGATGATCAGCGGCGACGCAGCGCTCCCGCACGCCGGTCAGACGCGCCAGCCAGTTGCGATTCAGGCCGAAGCGCTGCGATGAATCGAGTTGTTCCATCAGCTCCCGGGAACTTATCCGGCCTTCCGGGAGATAAACCCCGGTACTAATAAGACGCGTGTGACCGGGTGAGCAGGTATATTTTGGATGGTTGCTCATTAAATTATTCCTCCATAGGATAAAGATGAACGGAATATTTATTCCTTTATTCCGCCAGTAATTAAAATAGCCGTACAGTGGCGTTTTTCTTTTTATAATATCCCAGCGGTAATGCAATATTTTATTTCCTGAAAAAATCCTAAAAATATTATTGGCACGGTGAGTGGAGGAATGAAAAAGGCCTATGCGTTAGCAAATAATGGCGCTATCTCATCAGTATTTTCGCAACGGTAATATTTAGCGCTACGAAAACTGAGAGATGTGTGCGGCAGCGGGAAAGCGTAAGCTGTCAGATCCTACGCTAAGCCTGTTTTTTAAACAAAACGGGGCTAACAGACTACTCACGGCGAAAAGCAGACATTCAGCCTGATTCTCTACTTAGTCCATTCTTTGCTCAGTAACGCGAAGATATATGTGTCATCATATCTGTCCTCACCATGCTCATTTACAAAAGAGATAAACTCTTTAAAGCAACCTTCGCGTCGCATATGCAAGCGTTCACATAGCTTTTGAGAGGCCAGATTATAATCCTCAACCCAGGCGTACAAACGCCTTGCGGCTTTTTCATTAAATAAATAATCAAACAGTGCAGCAACCGATTCTGTCGCATATCCCTGACGTTCATAACGTTGATTAAAATGCCAGCCAACCGACCAGGTGTTGCTGTCCGGCTCGCTGCTATTGTCCGCAAAAAGGTGTCCGATTAACGCATCCGTATCTTTTATACAAACGGCAAACTGTCCTGGGTCATTGGCTCGTTTAGCCACTTCGCACTGCGCCTCTGCCATTGAATGCAACTTTTCATCCTGAAAACAAGGGGCTCGCGGAGAAGAGAGATAATCTAAAAGCGCTGGCGCATCTTTTCCCTGGAAAGGACGAATAATCAATCTTGGGGTGATAATGATGCTCATGATGACCTCAAATAATGTTCCTGATGATGTAATGCCAGCCAGTCAAGCTATACGCAAGTTTTTAACTGGCTGGGAAAGAGGGGGATATTAGTCGTTCCGGTTATTCTTCTGTCTATTTTTTCGCATTCCAGTAAATCGGGTTATCACGACGAAAAATACCGGGACAAAGAAAATAGCCAGTAGCGTTCCGCTAATCATCCCGCCAAAAACACCAGTACCAATAGCATGCTGGGTGCTGTCACTGGCTCCGCTGGCAAGCATCAATGGAACAACACCTAATGTAAATGCCAGTGATGTCATCAGTATTGGGCGCAAACGCTGCTTCGAGGCGATTAATGCCGCATCGATAAGGTTTTTTCCCTGAGCCATTAATTGCCTCGCAAATTCGATAATCAGAATCGCATTCTTGGCGGAAAGTCCAATCAGGGTAATCAGGCCCACTTTAAAAAAAACGTCGTTAGCCATATTCGCAACGGATACGGCCAGCACAGCGCCGAGCAGTCCCAGAGGAACAACAAGCATTACCGCAAGGGGAACGGACCAGCTTTCGTAAAGTGCTGCCAGCACCATAAATACCACCAGTACCGACAACAAAATGAGACCTGGAAGCTGTGCAGCGGACTCCTTTTCCTGTAACGAACTACCCGCCCACTTCCCTGCGAACCCCGGCGGTAAGCGCTCAGCCAGTTTGTCCATTGCAGCCATTGCGGTACCCGTCGATTTCCCCTGAGCGGCACTTCCGGTTATGCGTATGGCAGGATATCCCTGATAGCGATTTAATTGCTGCGGGGCGACATTCCACGAAAGTGTCACAAAAGTGGATAACGGAAGCATCTGTCCCAGACGATTTCTGACCGACAAGGCCAATAATTGCTCTGGTTGCATCCGGTATGGAGCATCCGCCTGGACAATAACCTGCTGAACCCGACCATTATTGGTATAGTCATTGACATAATTGGAACCCGTTGCGACGGAAATGGTTTGATTAATCTCATCAAACGACACGCCCATGGCTTCCGCTTTTTCTCTGTCGGCATTAAGAGTGAGACTAGCTCCCTCACCAAGCCCATCAATATAGACATCAGCCAGTTGATGATTCTGATTTGCTTGCATAACAAGATTATCCGCAGCCTTTTTTAGCGCCTGATAACCTTTACCGCCTCTGTCCTGTAAATAATAAGTGAACCCGGATGAGGTTCCCATATCAGAAATCGCCGGAGGCAGCAGGCTCATCGTAACTGCGTCAGGCACGTTTGCCATTCTGGATTGAATATAGTCAGCTTCATCCTGCGCAGTCGTCCCTTCGCGTTGCTTCCAGTCCTTTAGCGTAGTGAACGCCATGGCCGAATTCTGACCTGAGCCCGAAAATCCAAATCCCAGAATCATAATGTTACTTTCCACCACCTGACGGTGAGCGATTTCGTCTTCAAATATATCGACAACTTTAAGCGTTCGCTGCATCGTGGCATCAGAAGGGAGCTGGATTGACGACATAAAATAGCCCTGGTCTTCATCGGGTAAAAATGACGAAGGCAAGGAAGACAGGCTGGCATACAATGCTAAACATAAAGCAGCATAAATTACCATCATGCGGCCGGAACGCTTGAGAACAAAGCCCAGACCGGAGGCGTAAAATAAGGTCAGGCGATGAAAGCGAGCGTTAAACCATGCTGAAAATGTTGTGCTTTTACCTTGATGACTGCGATGAGGCTTGAGCAAGGTTGCACACAGCGCAGGAGTTAATGTCAGGGCCAGGAATGCCGACAGTAAAATGGATATCGCCATCGAAATACAGAACTGTCGATAAATAATACCAACGGATCCGCTGGCAAAAGCCATAGGAATAAATACCGCCGTAAGCACCAGCGTAATGCCAATAATTGCCGGGGTAATTTCACGCATCGCTTCTCGCGTTGCTTCCTGTGCAGACATGTTTTTTTCTTCCAACAGGCGTTCAACATTCTCTACGACAACAATCGCATCGTCGACGATAATCCCGATGGCCAGAACCATGCCAAACATGGTCAAAATATTGATGGAATAACCACTTAATAACATAACGGTAAAGGTGCCAAGCAGCGCCACAGGTGCCACAATCGCAGGAATAAGCGTGCAGCGAATCTTGTGAAGAAAAAGCAGCATAACGAAAAAGACCAGAATCATAGCTTCGATAAATGTCTCAACCACTTTCAGGATAGAAAGCTTCACAAAAGGCGCTGTATCGAAAGGCACGGTGAATTCCATCCCTTCGGGAAGTACACCAGACAGTTCTGTTAACCGCGCACGGATAGCCGATGCGGTGCTAATAGCATTTGCACCAGGAGAAAGCTGAATGGCGGCAGCCGTTGCCGGCACGCCGTTTTCACGAATGCCAAATGCATAACTTTGTAACCCGGATTCCACGCGAGCAATGTCGGCCAATGTCAGACGAGCGCCGGAGATCTCTGATTTAATCGTGATATTGCGAAACGCCTCAACCGAAGAGAGTTGCCCTTTGACGGTTATCGGATAGGTAACCCTTTGTTCGCGAGTCGCAGGTTCATCTCCCGTTCTGCCCGGAGAAACAATCACGTTTTGTTGACTGACGGCAGTTAATACATCAGTGACAGAAAGCCCATAGCCGTGTAATTTCATCGGGTCCAGCCATATACGAAGTGCCCTTTCTCCGCCGAAAAGTTGGACTTTCCCTACACCGGATACGCGCCGGAGTTCATCCGTCACATTTCTGGCAAAATAATCGCTTAAATCAGCCTCCTGATATTCTCCGCTTTGGGATTTTAGTCCCACCATCATCAAAAAACCGGAATTGGCCGCCTCAACATTTATCCCATTTTGTCTTACAGACTGCGGCAAGCGAGGCTCCACAATTTTAATTTGGTTTTGCAGATCCATCTGGGCAAGTTTGATATCGGTTCCGGGTTTGAACGTTACCATAATTGACGCCATACCAGTGGTGTCACTGGAAGATTCAAAATACAGTAAATTGTCAACGCCAGATATTTCACGTTCAATCAGTGACACGACGGAAGTGTTCATTACATCCGGGCTGGCGCCTGGGTAACTGACTGAAATAATAATACTCGGTGGCGCAACAGCAGGATATTGCGCTACCGGTAAACGAGGAATGGACAATATTCCAGTCAGGACAATAAACAGAGCGATAACCCATGCAAAAATAGGTCGTTCAATGAAAAAGTGCGGCATCAGATGTACTTCCAGTCAACATACAGAGGGTAAAAATTCAACATGGCTCATCACATTACTGAATAGATATCACTAAATTATTCTCTGAGCATAACGTAATGATGTGAACCACGGATGGATAGTTTATGGAGGATATGTGTACTAAAACCCTCATGCCACTTTGTGTTTTCGACCAATGTAATCAGGTAAATACATCACAGCATTGTGTGAAATCAAATCATCCTGATGAGCAAATGTATAGGAGTGATACAAAAAAAGACCAGCAAAAAGCATTCATAATAAAAAATCAAATCATAAAAATCTGATGTGGTTTTTAAAATTAAATTAAGTATGGCAATGCTACTTAGAAATATGAAAATTATCCCGGATGTAATAATGGCAAAATCTCTTAGTACCCCTGATCTTTTCTGAATAATAAAAGAGAATACTGCTGTGATTATCAAAGCACGGATTAACGATGATGATAGTATAGTAGAGGCTACTTTTTCACCAATAGAGTGCATAATACAAAGCCAGTAATATAATAACGCCCATGAAATCAAGGAAAATAAAAGTGAGGCCATGAAATTCTCACGGCGAAAATTAACCGCCACCCCCATAATAACTCTCCTTACGCGATAGCATATATATACTTTCCCTGGCCCAGGTATGTACTAATGGATGGTTGTAATCCTAATTTGCCATACCTCAGTTAAGGATTATTGCATCACAATATTGATTCTTTATTTAAGAATTGTGTAGCCAGGATGGAGAGTCGAATAACTCAACTCCATACTTAATAAATTTTTTATGAAACCTTTTCAAAATGGTATTGTCAGAACATGTCGTCTTAAAATAGTTAACAGAAATAATTGAGCCAATAACCTTTAAAATGACGATAAACGGTATTTCAAGGTAAAATACACGCTGTCATCGGTACTCTGGAAGAAAATATGAACAAAAACAATCTGATCATTGTCGCCGAAGACGATGATGACATCGCCGCCATACTGACAGGCTATTTACATAAAGCAGGAATGAAAACCTTAAGAGCCGAAGATGGCGAGCAGGCAATCAATCTAACCCGTCTACGCAAACCTGACCTACTGTTATTGGACATTCACCTGCCCGTGTATGATGGCTGGAATGTTCTGACCACGTTGAGAAAGGAAACTAATGTACCCGTTATCATGGTTACAGCACTGGATCAAGACGTTGATAAACTAATGGGCCTGCGGCTCGGGGCAGACGACTATGTGATAAAACCCTTTAATCCATCAGAGGTTATTGCCAGAGTTGAAGCAGTACTTCGCAGAACCAGACCGAATGCAGAAGTTACTCAGTCACGGCCTTTAAGAACGCCTTTTCTTACAATTTATCCCGACGAATTTTATGTTGAAATCACTGTGCAAGATGAGGTTTCCGCGCCAGTATTGACTACTACTGAATTTAATCTTCTGACCTATTTGGCTAAAAATCCGAGAAAAGTGTGTTCGCGTGAAGAATTACTCGATGCATGTTTGCCTGAGGGGGACTCGCTGGATCGCACCGTAGACAGTCATATGAGCAAGCTTCGGAAAAAGCTTGAACATGCCGGCCTTAAAGGCGTTCCTGAAAGCATCAGAGGGTTGGGCTACCGGTTGGGCAACAATAAATGAACAAAGAAACAATTCTAAGCCGTCAGATATTGACTCATATGTTGTCGTTAACATTTGTTATTATTGCCATCACCGTACTTGGTTCCTATTTATTCTATAGTTTCTTGATTGATTACCTGCCGGGTGGGATGACCGCGGGAAACGAAGATAATATGACCTTACTTGATTGGATGTGGATCTTGATCGCTTCAATTACCAGTCTGGTCGTTTCACTCTTTTTTACCGTAAAACTGTCTGCAAGAATATTAAAGCCCTTAAATGCCGTGGCATATAGTCTGAAACAAATCTCTCAGGGAAACCTTAGCGCAAGAGCATCTGGTAGCAGTTCTCAGTTGGGTGAGATGAATAATCTCGTCAATGATTTTAATGAAATGGCGGAAAAATTACAGACCCTGGATACTCAGCGAAATTTATGGAATGCTGCAATCGCTCACGAACTCAGGACGCCAGTGACTATTTTGCGAGGAAGGCTTCAGGGGCTGGTTGACGGCGTTTTCGAGCCAGGACCGACGCTATTCAGAAACCTCCTTAAACAAACTGAAGGTCTGACCAACTTAATAGAAGATCTTCGTGTCGTGAGCTCCTCAGGAGGGGCTGGATACTCGCTAATGCTCAGTGAAGTCGATCTTGAGGCAACGATTTCGAATACGCTTGATACCTTTTTGCCGGACTTTGAAACTAAACAATTCAAAATCATAGCTGAACTTAAATATCAACGTAGCGTCTGCGATCCTTTACGCATTATTCAGTGTCTGACCGTTCTTTTTGACAATGCGTTGAAGTATTCCACATCGCAAACGCTTTTAGTTAAGAATGGTATTATGGGAAATGATAATTTTATAATCGTTCAGGATAAGGGCCCTGGAATTCCTGAAGAACTCCAGAGTTCCTTATTCCAGCCTTTTCAGCGAGGAGAGTATGCCAAAAATATTAACCCGGAGGGATGCGGTTTAGGACTATCAGTAGTAAAAGCCATTATGCGTGCTCACGATGGAAACGTAAGCTATAGTTTAACACGAGAAAACGGCTCGCTTTTTAAGCTGTCATGGCCTGTCAAAGGATGATTATAAACAGGCTCAATTGAGCCTGTTGTTAGCCAGAGATAGACTCCACATATTTCCGAGTTTAGCATCCCATATCGCTGGGGTAATTTTAAGCTTACCTCTTTTAGGACTTAACGTTATTTCGCTAAAATAGATATCTTGTCCTTTTAACATAAGGTCGACACGACAATAGTTTATTTCTTTTGCCAACTCCTGGGCAGCAATTACGGATTTATGAAATGACTCAGGTTCCTTAACCGGGGTTGGAGTATTTGGATATTCCATCTGAAAGGGTTGTAAATTCCACGATCTGTCATATACATTGATGAATGCGAAACCATTGTCATCAGTGAAATCAGCTTCAATGAAACAGGCTACGCCATGAAAACAGTGTATCCTTAACATTTCCGGGGTGACGTTTCTGTCCTTATCTGAAAATATATCAAGATACATTTCGCAGATAAGGACAGGTGAGATATTCTTATATTGCCATTCTCTGGTTGTATAATACATGTTCTTTTTAAGTGAAAGTTTTAACTTGTTTAACACTTTCGCGGGTTCAAAGTTCGCTCTGTCTGTGCATATAACTGTGCTACCACTATCATGATTGCATTTCAGCACAAATTTAGCAGGCAAGTTGTCGAAGTTGATATCTTCAACTCTATTATAGATGCCAACCAACGGAATTAGTTTAACTAAATTCGTGCGTCTTTCCACATATTCCCTGACGGCAAATTTATCAACGAGCATTGTATAAAAGGGGTTGTGATCAAACACGAGTCGATGACAAATCTTCTCGTTTAGTGTTAATGGATTACTTAAGTTTGAATAAGTCCCCGATGTTTTATTAAGTTTGGCTGTATGAAATGAAATATCTGTAGTAAAAAAACTGCTAAACTTTCTGAAACAATACTCAATATACTTAATGTGATAATTTATTTTATTCATATCCTCTCCTTATCAGAATAACTATCCTGACAGAGGATTATTGATTTATGTTGCACACATGATGGAGAGGATATGGACCGGCATAACTGTATTTATCTACGAATTTAAGCTGGATCAATGTCCGCTTCTGGCTTATAGCAAACCGGCAAGCCAGGTAAC
The DNA here is from genome assembly GCA_900109485.1 of Kosakonia sacchari. Lineage (GTDB taxonomy): Bacteria > Pseudomonadota > Gammaproteobacteria > Enterobacterales > Enterobacteriaceae > Kosakonia > Kosakonia sacchari_B. The sequence goes on from FOAY01000016.1 coordinate 91,515, forward strand.
TTTGATGTCGTGTTTACATTCACTATTATTCCGACGCTGTTTTTACCCGAAGTAGGTTTAGCTAAACGCTAACAAAATGACTTACCAGGCGACGATTGCGGATCTGATGGATCATCAATGCAGGCGGATCGCTCACTGGCGGCAGGCGTTGCGCATCCAGCATCAGCGGGTTCGCCGGGCAGATGGAGCCGCAAATATAAGCCGGAATCCCGGCAAAAGTAGCGCTCATCGGACGGTGAACGTGCCCGCTGCACAGCGCCAGCGGCGGGAACGGCAGGGTGTTAAGCAACTGGCGCAGTTCCTCTGCGCCATCACACATCGCGCTATCGAGCGGCGCGATGCCGCTGGGGAACAAGTGCTGATGCAAAAACAGCAGCGCCGGTTGCGGGCTGGCGGCGAGCGCGTTTTTCAGCCACGGCAGATGCGGGCGGATATCGCCCCGGCTTTCGCCCGCGACGGTCACATCCAGGCCAATGACCGCCACACCGTCAAGCTGCTGGCAAAAATGCATTGCGTCAGCGGCGCTATGACGGGCAAAGGCGGGCAGGCTGGCGCACATTACCGCTTTATCGTCGGCATTGCCCGGAATGATGTGCGTGCGGCAGTTCAACCGTTGCAGTTCCCCGGCAATCGCCAGATAGCCTTCGTGCCAGCCATCGTCGGTTAAATCCCCGCTCACCACCAGCAAATCAGGTTGCAGGGCAAGCAGCCAGTCAATGGCGTTATGCAGCCGCGCGAGGTTGTCGTTGTCGGGCGCGGCGTGAATATCACTGAGCTGAGCAATCAGCATTTCTCCTCCGGTGTGGTTCTGTGCAGCCCGAAGTATGGCAGGCGGGCGCGGGAAAACGCACGAAATTTGCGAATACAGGCGTATCAGATGTCCTCGGAGAGCGATGCTTAGCAATCTTTTTTATTTTAATAAGAGAGATAACGCATCTTCCGGCGTCTTAATATTATTCACGCCTTGCCCGATTTTGCTCCCCATTGCTAGTATTTGCTCAGAATATACTTAATAGTTGCAGATCTCTATTGCAACGCCTTTAACAATGGAATGTGCCGAGGTTTACATGTATTTGATTGAATTAAATGATGACGATCTGGAGAGCATTATTTCAGATTCGGAGTACTTTACCGCCAGTGAAGACGAGTATTTTACTGCCGACGAAAACGATGCTGAATCAGTGGGGAGTTTTTCTCATTCAGCATATACAGCGCCGTCATCTTCGCGGTACTCTTCACTATCCGGCTCTGTTAAACATTACCGAAAGCATGTCAGTAAATTAGGTACGGTCGGTGAAAGTAAAAAATGGATAATTGATGAAACGGAGCCAAGGAGCAAATATCGGCTCAACAAACATATCCACGTTGAGCCGCTGTACATGAAAAACTACTATATGTGGCGGCGGCTTATTCGTGCCGGAAACCATCCGCGAGATGCCGCTAAATTAATGGGCAGTAAATTTTGTTATAAACAGGTCAAACAGAAAAAAGGTATCCAGCTCTTCAGCATCCGCTTAAGTGACGAAGACCGTGTTTTTTTTATGATTCAGGAAAAAGAGCGGATTGTGAAAATACTCAATATTGGCGGTCACTCTTTCGGTTAATGCAAAAAAGCGGTTACGCCACGGCGCGTATTGCGGCAATAAACGCCCTGAGCGTCGCCGGAACGTGCCGGTGGCTGGCGTAGTAAAGACACAATCCCGCAATCGGCGGGCACCACGCTTCAAGAACCTGCACCGCCAGCCCGTCGTTGAGCGCCTGGCGGGCATACGGTTCCGGCACATAGGCGATGCCCAGCCCCAGCACGACCGCTTCCACCATCAACGCACTGTTATCCAGACACAGCGTGCCGGGCACATTCAGCGTTAGCGGCTTATTGTCGCGCATAAACTCCCAACGATAGCGCTTGCCGCCCGGCAGACGCTGCGCGATGCAACGGTGTTGCAGTAAATCTTCCGGCGTTTGCGGTGTTCCTGCCTGTTCAAGGTAAGCGGGCGCAGCAAGGGTGATAAAGCGGATGTCGCCGCCAAACGGCACGGCAATCATGTCGCGCGGCACCGCTTCCGCCAGCCGGACTCCGGCGTCGAAACCGGCAGCCACGATATCCACCAGACGGCCATCGGTGACCAGATCCAGCTCCACCTGCGGATGCGCGCGTAAAAAATCCACCACCACATGCTGTAACAGCCAGCGCGCGCCGCCTTCATTGGCGTTGATGCGCAGCGTGCCGTGCAGTTCCTGCGGCTGGAAACGGGTGCTGTCGAGCACATCGTCCAGCGCATTCAGCAGCGGATCGAGCTGTTGCAGAAAAGCCGCGCCTTGCTGGGTAAGCGACACGCTGCGGGTCGTGCGGTGCAACAACCGGACGCCCAGCCGGGTTTCCAGCGCACGCATGGCGTGGCTGAGCGCCGAGCGGGAAACACCCAGTTCTCCCGCGGCCTGCTGAAAACTCTGCAAACGGGCCACAAGGAGAAACGCTTTCAAATCGCTAAGGCTGACATTTTTCATTGTTGAATTTTTTGCACCACTTCATGTCGATTGGTGAGTCTTATTCTAGCACCGGCGGCGGTGTAGGCTACAGATCCACTCACTTCAGGAGGTCACTATGTTGACATGGCTGATTACCGGCGCGTCTTCCGGGCTGGGTTTATCGATGACGCAAAAATTACTGGCGCGCGGCGATCGCGTTGCGGCCTGTGTTCGTCGCGCCGATGTGCTGAGCGATCTTCAGGCACAGTACGGCGGGCAGTTGCATCTTTGCCGTTTTGACATGACAGATACCGCGGCGATGCGTGGGGAAATCGACCGCGCCTTCAGCACGCTCGGCAGAATTGACCGGGTGGTGAGCAATGCCGGTTACGGGCTGTTTGGCGCGGCGGAAGAGGTCAGCGATACGCAGATCGAACGGCAAATCGCCACCAATCTGACCGGCTCAATCCAACTGGTGCGCGCGGTGCTACCGTGGCTACGGGCGCAGGGCGGCGGGCGAATTGTGCAGGTTTCATCAGAAGGTGGGCAGGTGGCCTATCCCAATTTCAGCCTCTATCACGCCAGTAAATGGGGCATTGAAGGTTTTCTTGAGTCGCTGGCGCAGGAAGTTAAACCCTTTGCGATTGATGTGGTGATTGCCGAACCCGGCCCGACGCAGACCGGTTTTGGCGGCGGCCTCGATCATGCCCAGCCGCTGGAGATTTATGATGCCACGCCCGCAGGTGATGTGCGGCGCGGCATTGCCAGCGGTGATTTCGCCATTACCGGTGATGCGGATCGTACGGTCGAGGCGATTATCGCCGTTGCTGACAGGCAAAACCCGCCGCTGCGGGTGCCGCTCGGCAGCATTGCTTACGATCATTTAGTGGCGACGCTGGGCGCGCGGCTGCGTGAAATCGAAGGCCAGCGTGCGCTGGCGTACTCCGCAGACCGCACATAACTCAGCGCATCGACAAAAGCGGTTTTGTTACCCGGCCCGGCTGGCGGTAAAACGCGATGGCCTGTTGCCAGTCGGCAAACGGGAACAGCGTGACGTCAGCGGGCGGGTTTTTGCGCAGCCGCGTCCAGATGTCGCTAAACGTTTGCTGCCAGGCGCTGGCGGAAAGCGAGTCGAGGTGGTTGCGGATGTGGAACCAGTGCACCACCGGCAGGCGGCGCTGGATGCCGAACGGCTGCCCGGAGAGCAGGCCGTAGCTAATAAACTGCGCGTGGGTCGGCAACGCCTGCAATAACTGCTCGGCCAGCTCGCCGCCGGTGGCGTCATACACCACGCCTGCTTTCGCCGCCGCCTGGCGAATGGCGACGCTGTCCGTTTCAGGCAGTGGGATCACGCCGCTTGCGGCCAGCCTGCTGGCATGCACGGCGGAGCGATAGATCCCGGTCACGCTTTTCGCACCGCTCTGTCTGGCCCACTGCGCGAGGTAGCCTGCGCATTCGGAACCGGCGGCGGTCACTATCACATGCTGGCCTTGCGGCGGATAGTGCGCCAGCATCATTTGCGCGGCCAGCGGATTAATATACGCGCGGGCGGCAAGGGCATCGTCGATATCATCGGGAACCGGCACGGCCAGTTCCGCCGGGCAGTCAACATACTGCTGCCAGGTGCCCTGGCCGCGTAATGGCAGCACGCGCTGGCCCAGTAAATGCGCGGTTTCTGGCGTGGTTTCGCACACCACGCCGACGCCTTCATATCCGGCAATCGCAGGCAGGGTAATGCGGTGGCTGTAGGCGCCGGTAATCGGGATCAAGTCCGAGGCATTGACCGGCGCCAGCAACATCTTGACGCGAAGCATGCCCGGCGCGCAGGGCAGCAGCGGGGTGGTTTCGGCGTACAGCGTGGTTAACGGTTCTCCGAACGCGCGGTAGCGTAATGCTGTATTATTCATCTCTTCATTCAATGTATCGCTTCGCATAGTCAGGGATTATATCTATGTTTTTCTCACCGAAATCAATTTGTTCTCTGCTGTTGATTTGTTTGCCGTCGGTGCATGCCGCTGCCATGGACTCTGCCCAACTGGCCGATGCTGTACGTTTGCAGGAGCAGCAGCTTGGCGCGCGCATCGGCGTGGCCGTGATGGATACCGCCAGCGGTAAAACGGCGAGCTACCGTGGGGATGAGCGTTTTCCGCTGAACAGCACTTACAAAGCGCTGCTGTGCGGCACATTACTCAGCAAGGTGGATAACGGCGAGCTGGCGCTGACGGACACCACGCAGTTCCCGCGTTCGGCGCTGGTGGCGTACTCGCCGGTGACGGAGAAATTTGTCGCCCCGGCGCGCATCAACTGGCAGCAACTGTGCAGTGCGGCGGTCAGCTACAGCGACAATACCGCTGGCAATCTGCTGGCGCATAAGCTTGGTGGCCCGGCGGCTATCACCCATTATCTGCAAACATTAGGTGACAGTGTCACGCGAATGGACCGTTTTGAACCCGAACTGAATAGCGCGATACCGGGTGATTTACGCGATACCACCACGCCGCTGGCCGTCAGCCGGACGTTGCAAAAACTGACGCTGGGAACGGCGCTGAAGCCCGGTTCACGCGCGCAGTTAATCCAGTGGATGCGTGAGGATAAGGTCGCCGATACGTTATTGCGCTCGACGCTGCCTGCCGGATGGACCATTGCCGATAAAACCGGCGCCGGGGATTTTGGTTCGCGTTCAATTATCAGTGTGGTGTGGCCGGAAAATCACTCTCCTCGTATCGTAGTTATTTATATAACGAACACGAAGGCGACGTTAAAACAGAGTAATGCGGCCATTGCCAGCCTCGGGAAAACGATATTTTCCGCGATCAAATAATCCGTCGACAGCGGAATAAATAACCGCTGTCCTTTTTAAGTTAAATTCCTTCTTGCCCCGAAAAAACCGCAAAAATAACCATAAATGGATAATGGTTATGTAGTGAGAATATCCTTATAATCTCCGTCCCTTTTCATGTCTTAAGTTTAAGCTGGAGGACACATGGAGCTCAACCGGAGGCAGTTCTTTCGGATCTGCGCGGGCGGTATGGCAGGCACGACTGTCGCATCTCTCGGATTCTTATCATCTTTTTCCGTTCAGGCGGAAACACGTCAATATAAACTCTTAAAAGCAAAAGAGACGCGAAATAACTGCACCTACTGTTCAGTCGGTTGTGGAATGCTGATGTACAGCCTCGGCGATAATGCGAAAAACGTTCACGAGAGTATTTATCATATTGAAGGCGATCCGGATCACCCGGTCAGCCGCGGCTCGCTGTGCCCAAAAGGTGCAGGGGTGCTGGACTATATTCACAGCGAAACACGTTTACGTTACCCGGAATATCGTGCGCCGGGATCAGATAAATGGCAGCGCATTTCCTGGGACGAGGCCATCGATCGTATTGCGCGATTAATGAAAAAAGATCGCGACGCCAATTTTATTGAGAAAAACGCGCAGGGGCTGACGGTCAATCGCTGGACCACCACCGCCATGCTGTGCTCTTCGGCGGCCAGCAATGAAACCGGCATTCTGGACGGTAAATTCACCCGTTCGCTGGGGATGGTGGCGATTGATTGCCAGGCACGCTTGTGCCACGGCCCGACCGTCTCGGCGCTGGCACCGACTTTTGGTCGCGGCGCGATGACCAACAACTGGGTGGACATTAAAAACGCCAACGTGGTGCTGATCATGGGCGGGAATGCCGCCGAAGCGCACCCGGTCGGGTTTAAATGGGTGGTGGAAGCGCAAACCAAAAATGATGCCACCGTTTTGGTGGTCGATCCGCGCTTTAACCGCAGCGCGGCAGTGGCGGACTTTTATGCGCCGATCCGCGCCGGTTCCGATACCGCGTTTCTGCTTGGCGTCATCCGCTACTTGCTTGAACACGACCAGGTTCAGCACGAGTATGTGCGCCACTACACCAACGCCGGGTTGATCATTCGTGAGGATTACGCCTTTAACGACGGTCTGTTCAGCGGCTATGACGCCAGCAAACGCCAGTACGACAAAGCAAGCTGGTTCTATCAGCTCGATGCCCAGGGCAATGCGCTGCGTGATGATACCTTCAGCCACCCGCGCTGCGTGTGGAATCTGCTGAAAGCCCACGTTGATCGCTACACGCCGGAAATGGTCAGCCGTCTGTGCGGCACCACGGTGGAGGATTTCACCCATATCTGCGGCGTGCTGGCCAGCACCAGCAAGCCGGATCGCACGGCCACCATTCTCTATGCGCTGGGCTGGACGCACCATTCCGCCGGGGCGCAGATTATTCGCGCCGCCGCGATGCTGCAACTGCTGCTCGGCAATATCGGTATGGCGGGCGGCGGGGTGAATGCTTTGCGCGGTCACTCCAACATTCAGGGCTATACCGATCTTGGCCTGCTGTCGACCAATCTGCCGGGGTATATGCCGCTGCCGTCGGAAAAACAGCCGGATTACCAGACCTATATTTCGCAAATCACGCCGCCGTCGCTGGGCGTGAATGAAGTCAACTACTGGCAGAACACACCGAAGTTTTTCGTCAGCATGATGAAAAGTTTCTGGGGCGAACACGCCACGGCGGAGAACAACTGGGGCTACGACTGGTTGCCGAAATGGGACCGTCTGTACGATGTGATGACCCAGGCCGAAATGATGCAGGAAGGCAAAATCAATGGCTACATTGTGCAGGGGTTCAACCCGCTGGCCGCCTTCCCGGATAAAAACAAATCCTCCCGCGCACTGGCAAAACTGAAATACATGGTGGTTATCGATCCGCTGGCGACCGAATCCTCCACCTTCTGGCAGAACCATGGCGAGATGAACGACGTTAACCCGGCTGATATTCAGACCGAAGTGTTCCGCCTGCCATCCTCCTGTTTTGCCGAAGAAGATGGTTCGATTGCCAACTCCGGGCGCTGGTTGCAGTGGCATTGGGCCGCGGCTGAGCCGCCAGGTGAAGCGCTGCACGATGCCAAAATCCTTGGCCGACTGTTTATGCGCCTGCGCGAGTTGTACCAGCAGGAGGGCGGTGCCAACCCCGCTCCGCTGCTGAATGTCAGCTGGGATTATGCCGACCCGTACGATCCGCAACCGGAAGAGATTGCCCGTGAAGCCAACGGCAAAGCGCTGCGCGATCTGTACGACGACAACGGCGTGTTGATCGCCAAAAAAGGGGAACAGTTAAGCAGCTTTGCCCAGTTACGCGCGGACGGCTCCACCAGCAGCTACTGCTGGGTCTACTGCGGTAGCTGGACGCCGAAAGGCAACCAGATGGCGAACCGTGATAACAGCGATCCGTACGGGCTGGGTTGTACGCCAGGCTGGGCGTGGTCGTGGCCTGCCAACCGCCGTATTCTCTATAACCGCGCTTCCGCCGATCCGTCCGGGAAACCGTGGGATGCGAAACGCGCGCTGCTGCACTGGGACGGCCAGCGCTGGGCGGGAATGGACGTGGCCGACTACAGCCAGGCCGCGCCGGACAGCAATGTCGGGCCCTTTATCATGAACCCGGAAGGCGTCGGGCGTCTCTTCTCGCTCGATAAGATGAACGACGGCCCGTTCCCGGAACACTACGAGCCGGTTGAGTCGCCAATTGGCACCAACCCGCTGCACCCGGCGGTGGTCTCCAGCCCGGTGGTACGCATCTTTGAAGCCGATAAAGCCAATATGGGCAAAGCCGATGCCTTCCCGTATGTCGCCACGACCTATTCGATCACCGAGCTGTTCCGTCACTGGACAAAACATGCGCGGCTGAACGCTATTGCCCAGCCGGATCAGTTTATTGAGATCGGCGAAGCGCTGGCGCAGGAGAAGGGGATTGTGGCTGGCGATGTGGTGAAAGTCAGTTCCCGACGCGGCTACATCAAAGCCAAAGCGGTGGTCACCAAACGCTTGCAGACGCTGATCATCGACGGCAAGCGCATCAATACCGTGGGCATTCCATGTCACTGGGGTTTTGAAGGGGCAACGCGCAAAGGCTTTCTCGCCAATACGCTGACGCCGTCGGTCGGCGATGCCAACTCGCAAACGCCGGAATACAAGGCGTTTTTAGTGAACATTGAGAAGGCGTAAGGAAGCGAAGCGATGTCCATGCAATCACAAGACATTATCAAACGTTCAGCCACTAACGGCTTTACGCCACCGCCGCAGGCGCGGGATTTCCGCGCGGAAGTGGCAAAACTGATCGACGTCTCCACCTGTATCGGCTGCAAAGGCTGCCAGGTGGCCTGCTCGGAGTGGAACGATATTCGCGACGACGTGGGTTACTGCGCCGGGGTTTACGACAACCCGCTTGATTTAAGCGCGAAATCCTGGACGGTGATGCGGTTCAGCGAAACCACACAGAACGGCAAACTGGAGTGGCTGATCCGCAAGGATGGCTGCATGCACTGCGCCGAACCAGGCTGCCTGAAAGCCTGCCCGTCGGCAGGGGCGATTATTCAGTACGCTAACGGCATCGTCGATTTTCAGTCTGAGCACTGTATCGGCTGCGGTTACTGCATTGCCGGTTGTCCGTTCAACGTGCCGCGCCTTAACCCGCAGGATAACCGGGTTTACAAATGCACACTCTGCGTCGATCGCGTCAGCGTCGGCCAGGAGCCTGCCTGCGTAAAAACCTGTCCGACCGGGGCGATTCACTTTGGCACCAAAGCCGAAATGCTGGAGCTGGGCGAGGCGCGCGTGGCGCAACTGCAAAAACGCGGCTACCCGCAGGCGGGCGTCTACAATCCGCAGGGCGTTGGCGGTACGCACGTGATGTATGTGCTGCAACATGCCGACCAGCCGGAGCTGTATCACCATTTGCCCAACGAACCGAAGATCGATCTCCCGGTCAATTTATGGAAGGGTATTCTCAAGCCGCTCTCCGCCGCCGGATTTATCGCTACCTTTGCCGGTCTGCTGTTCCATTACATTGGCATCGGGCCGAACAAAGAGACGGACGACGAGGAGAACGATGATGAGTAAGATCCTGCGCACCAAATTTATCGATCGCGCGTGTCACTGGACGGTGGTTATCTGCTTTTTCCTCGTGGCGGTTTCCGGCGTTGCGCTGTTCTTTCCGTCGCTGCAATGGCTGACGCAAACCTTCGGCACGCCGCAGATGGGGCGCATTCTGCACCCGTTTTTTGGCGTGTTTATCTTCCTGATGCTGATGGTGATGTTCGTGCGTTTTGTGCATCACAACATTCCCGATAAACAGGATCTGCCGTGGATCAAAGGGATCGTTGAGGTACTGAAAGGCAACGAGCATAAAGTGGCGGATGTCGGCAAATATAACGCCGGGCAGAAGATGATGTTCTGGACCATCATGAGCATGATTTCGCTCCTGCTGGCGACCGGCATCGTTATCTGGCGGCCGTGGTTTGCCCACTATTTTCCGATCCCGCTGATCCGCTGGTGTTTGCTGATCCACGCCACCTCGGCCGTGGTGCTGATCCTTGCCATCCTGGTGCATATTTATATGGCATTCTGGGTGAAAGGGTCGATTACCGGCATGATTGAAGGCAAAGTGAGCCGTCGCTGGGCGAAGAAACATCATCCGCGCTGGTATCGCGAAGTGCAGGCCGCTGAGAAGAAACAGCAGCCGTAATCCCGCCTGGCCGGAGGCAATTCGTTCTCCGGCCGCACTCTCTCTGACCGCCGCTCCGCTGGCTTTTCCGAATATCGTCTATGATTGTTTCTCGTGACATCGTGGAGAGGAGAAGGCATGGAGTCGAAATCTTTTGCGAAAAGCTGGGGTGCCGATGACATCGGCGAAGGCACGGTGCGCTTCCGTTTGTGGGCAACAGGCCAGCAGAGTATCACGCTGCGGCTTCCTGCTAACGATATCGCGATGCAGCCGGTCGGCAAAGGCTGGTTTGAAACCACAGTTCCCGATCTTACGCCCGGAACACCCTATCAATATGTGCTGGAAGATGGCAGAGCCATCCCCGATCCCGCCTCGCGCGCGCAACAGCGGGATGTTAATGGCCCGTCGTTGGTTGTCGATCCCGCCCGCTACCGCTGGCAACATGCGCACTGGCAGGGCCGCCGCTGGGAAGAGGCGGTTTACTACGAACTGCATATCGGCACCTTCACCCCGCAGGGCACTTTTCAGGCGGCCATCGAAAAACTGCCGTACCTGGCGGAACTGGGCATCACGGTGATTGAAGTGATGCCGGTTGCGCAGTTTGGCGGCGATCGCGGCTGGGGTTATGACGGCGTCTTACTCTACGCGCCGCATGCGGCCTACGGTTCGCCGGATGATTTCAAAGCGTTTGTCGATGCTGCGCACGGTTACGGCCTGGCGGTGGTGCTCGATATTGTGCTCAACCACTTCGGCCCGGAAGGCAACTATCTGCCGCTGCTGTCGCCGGATTTTTTCCACCCGGAACGCGAAACGCCGTGGGGCGCGGGCATTGCCTATGAAGTGGACGCCGTACGGCGCTATATCGCAGAAGCGCCGCTCTACTGGCTGACGGAGTTTCACCTCGATGGCCTGCGGTTTGATGCCATTGATCAAATCGAAGACCGCGCGGAGCAGCATCTGCTGGTGGAGATCGCCGAACGCATTCGCGCAGCGATCCCGGATCGTGCCGTGCATCTCACCACCGAAGATTGCCGCAACATTATTGCCCTGCATCCGCGCGGCAGCGCGGGCGAGATCCCGCTGTTTAGCGGCGAGTGGAACGACGATGTGCATAACGTTGCCCACGTATTAGCCACCGGCGAAACGCACGCTTACTATCAGGATTTTGCCGATCGCCCCGAGCAACTGCTGGCGCGGGCGCTGACGGAAGGGTTCGCTTATCAGGGAGAAGTCTCACCGCAGAGCGGCGAGCCGCGCGGCGTTGACAGCCGCGGGCAGCCGCCTACGGCGTTTGTCGATTTTATTCAGAACCACGATCAGGTCGGCAACCGGGCGCAGGGCGAAAGGCTGCTGAGCCTGGCGGGAGCGGATCGCACCCGCGCGCTGCTGGCGATGTTGCTGCTGTCGCCGCATATTCCGCTGCTGTTTATGGGCGAAGAGTATGGCGAAACGCAGCCGTTTCTCTTTTTTACCGATTTCCACGGCGATCTGGCGCAGGCCGTGCGCGAAGGCCGGGCAAAGGAGTTCGCGGGCCATGTCGGACACGGCGAAACGGTGCCCGATCCAAATGACCCGGCCACGTTTGCACGCTCGAAGCTGAACTGGCAAACACCGAACAGCGCCGAGGGCAAAGCGTGGCTGTCGCTGACAAAGCAACTGCTGGCGCTGCGTCAGCAACATATTGTGCCGCTGCTGGCGAAGGCGGGCGGCCATCAGGGCGAGGTGCTGGCTACCGCGCCCGGTTTTCTCGCCATCTGCTGGCGCTTCCCGCAGGGGACGCTCTCGCTGGCGCTGAATCTGGGCGACACGCCGCAGCCGCTGCCAGTGATGCCCGGTAACACGCTGTTTGCCTTGCCGCAGGCGCAACCTGAATTGGCGCCCAATGCCATTATCGTTCGTCTTGCAGGGAGAGAAGCATGAGCACGCCCACCGCAACGTACCGGATTCAGTTTCGTAATGGCATGACCTTTGATCGGGCGATTGCCCGCATCCCTTATCTCAAACGGCTGGGGATCAGCCATCTTTACGCTTCGCCGATTTTTACCGCCACCCGCGGTTCGACGCACGGTTACGACGTGACTGACGCCAATGAGATCGATCCGGCGCTGGGCGGTCGCGATGCGTTTATGCGCATGGCGGCGGCGCTGAAGGGCGCCGGGATGGGGTTAATTCTCGATATCGTGCCCAATCATATGGCCGCCTCGCTGGAAAACCCGTGGTGGCGCGATGTCATCGCGCAGGGGCAGAACAGCCCGTACGCGCGCCATTTCGATATTGACTGGTCGCGACCGCTGACGCTGCCTTTTCTCGGCGACGATTTCGCCACGGTGGTGGAAAAGGGCGAACTCACCGTTCAGGCCGATCCGCAAACCGGCCATCCCGTTTTTGTCTATTTCGACAGCGTTTACCCGCTGGTGGCGGAAAGCTGGCAGGGGCGCGAAACAGAGGTGCTGGCGCTTCGCGACAGCCGCGATCTGATTGCGCTGCATGAGCTTCAGCCGTGGCGTTTAACCTGCTGGCGCACGGCGGCAAGCGATCTGTCGTACCGACGCTTTTTTGAGATAACCGGGCTGGTTGGCGTGCGGGTTGAAGATGAAGCGGTATTTGACGACAGTCATCGCCTGATTCTCGAACTGGTGAACAGCGGTGTCGTTGACGGTCTGCGCGTCGATCACATTGACGGGCTGGCCGATCCGCTGGGATATCTGCGCCGTTTGCGCCAGAAGACCGGGCCGGAGTGCTATATCACGGTGGAAAAAATTCTCGGTAAGGGGGAGCAACTGCCCGCCGACTGGCCGGTTTCCGGTACGACCGGCTATGAGTTTATCGCCGCGCTGTCGGATGTGCTGGTGGACGACGAGCAGCTCGACTCCCTGCGTAAAGCCTGGCATCAGGTGACGGGCAGAGCTGTCGATATGCACGCAGAGCTGCGTGCCGCGAAGCGGTTAATGGTCGATCGCAATTTCGCTGGCGAGTTCAATACGCTGGTGCGGTTGGCGGTAGAGATTGGCCACGCTGAAATTCCGGTGCCGCAGGCCAAAATGGTGCGCCAGGCGCTGCGGGAATTGCTGATTGCCTTTCCGGTTTATCGCACCTATGGCACCGCGCAAGGCCTGACGCCAGCCGACGCTGAGCGGCTGGCAAAAGTGGTCGATTGGGTCAGGAGGAGCGAACATGCGCCGGACCCGGCTGCGCTGGATTTTATCATCCGCATCCTGCAGGGCGACGTGGCGAAAAGCATGCTGCATCAGGCGGCGCATTTTCGTACCCGTTTCCAGCAACTGACCGGGCCGCTGATGGCGAAAGCGGTGGAGGATACGCTGTTCTTTCGCCAGAACATGGATCTGGCGCTCAATGAAGTGGGCGCAGAACCGTTGCCGCGCACCTTCTCATTACAGCGTTTTCACCGCGAGATGCAGACACGGCTTGAACAGCAGCCGGATGCGCTGTCGGCAACCTCCACGCACGATACCAAACGCGGAGAAGATGCCCGCGCCCGGCTCTATACGCTGACCGAAGCGCCGCAGCAGTGGGCGGATTGTGTGACGCGCTGGCGGCATCTCAACCGCGAAAAAGTGGTGCTGCTCGACGATGGCCCGGCACCAAGACCGGCAGTGGCGTGGATGATCTATCAGGCGCTGGCGGGCGTCTGGCCAGCCACATTACAGGCGGATGATGCGCAGGGGTTACAGGCGCTGGAGTCGCGGTTTATTGAGTTTCTGGAAAAAGCGCTGCGCGAAGCGAAGCAGCGCACCGACTGGATCGAAACCAACGACGCCTATGAAAACGCGGTACTCGGTTATGCCCGCCATCTGCTTTCCCCGGAGAATCAGGCATTTTTGCAGGATTTCACCGCCGCCTTACAACCATTTATTCGCGCCGGGCTGGTCAACAGCCTGACACAGACCTTAATTAAACTGGCCGCGCCGGGCGTGCCGGATATCTACCAGGGCAGCGAAGCGCTGAACTTCAGCCTGGTTGATCCGGATAACCGGCTGGAACCGGATTATGAGGAGCTGGAACGGCTGCTGAGCGATGAAGAGCAGGCCGATCCGCATTCGCAGGAGAGCTGGAACAGCGGGCAACTGAAACAGTTTTTTATCGCCCGGCTGTTGCAGTTACGCCAGCAGAAACCCCGGCTTTTTCAGCGCGGCGACTATCTGCCGCTGACCACTTCCGGCCCGCAGGCGGACAACATCATTGCTTTTGCCCGCCAGGATAACGACGCGGCGTTAATTGTGCTGGCGCCGCGCCTGCTGTTCGGCGCGCTGGATGGCAGCCTGGCCGGTGCAGTGGTGTCGCTGCCTGCGGGGCTGGCGAACCGTCGCTGGCGCGACATTCTCAGTGGGGAAGAGTTCGCCCTGAGCGACAGCGTTCATCTGCGTTCTATTGGCGGCTACACCTTCGCGGCGCTGGTGAGTGCGTAAAGCGGTATTCAGCATTGTGATATCAGGTAACACTGTTAAAACAGAGAGGGAACCATGTCTGATTTTTACATTACGGCAGGGCACGGCCAGCAATTGGGAGCAAATTTCGATGGCGAGGGAGTTAACTTCGCGCTTTTTTCGGCGCACGCCGAACGCGTAGAACTCTGTTTGTACGATGCCACGGGCAAGACGGAGATCGCCCGGCTGACGCTACCGGAAAACACGCATGAGATCTGGCACGGTTATGTGCCCGGTCTGCAACCCGGCGCGCTGTATGGCTATCGCGTATATGGCCCGTTCGATCCGGAAAATGGCCACCGTTTTAACCCGAATAAACTGCTGATTGATCCTTACGCGCGTGAGTTGGCTGGCGATATCGAATGGAATGCGGCGCACTTTGCCTATGATCTCAACCATGAAGATAAAGACCTGACCTTTGACGAGCAGGACAGCGCCCCCTTTACGCCAAAGTGCCGGGTTATCGATACGCAGGAATTTGACTGGCAGGATCAGAACCGCCCGAATATTGCCTGGCCGCGTACGGTGATCTACGAAACCCATGTCAAAGGCTTTACCCAGCTTAATCCTGCGCTGCCTGCGGAACTGCGCGGCACCTTTGAAGGCATGGGGCACAAGGCGACGGTTGACTATATCCGCAGCCTTGGCATTACCAGCGTTGAACTGCTGCCGGTGCACTGGTTCCCGGACGATCAACATTTGCTGGATAAAGGGCTGCGCAATTTCTGGGGTTACAACACGCTCGGCTTCTTTGCGCCAGCCTCGCGCTACTACGGCCCGCGCGGTATTCAGGGTTTTCGCGAAATGGTGCGGGCATTTCACGACGCCGGGATCGAAGTGATCCTCGATGTGGTTTATAACCATACGGCGGAAGGCAACGAGCTTGGCCCGACGCTCTCTTTCAAAGGGATCGATAACTTCTCTTACTACCGCACGTTGCCCGATCAACACCGTTATTACATCAACGATACCGGTACCGGCAATACGGTGAATACCTCGCACCCGCGCGTATTGCAGATGGTGATGGATTCCCTGCGTTACTGGGCAGAATCGATGCATATCGACGGTTTTCGTTTCGATCTTGGCACTATTCTCGGTCGCGAGCCGGAAGGGTTCGATCAGCGCGGCGGATTTTTCGATGCCATGACGCAGGACCCGGTATTGTCGAAACTGAAACTGATCGGCGAGCCCTGGGATATCGGGCCTGGTGGTTATCAGGTCGGCGGTTTCCCGCCGGGATGGGCGGAGTGGAACGACAAATACCGCGATACGCTGCGCGAATACTGGAAGGGCGATAATGTCTCGACGGATTTCGCCGCGCGTCTGCTCGGCTCCGGCGATCTGTACGATCAGCGCGGTCGTCGCCCGTGGGCGAGCGTCAACTTTATTACGGCGCATGATGGCTTCACGCTGCGCGATTTGGTGTCGTATAACGACAAACACAATGAGGCCAACGGCGAAGACAATAACGACGGGCATAACGACAACCGGTCATACAATTATGGCGCGGAAGGGCCAACGGACGATGAAGGCATTCTCGCGGTGCGCGCCCGCCAGCAGCGGAACTTCCTCACCACCTTGCTGTTCTCGCACGGCACGCCAATGATCCTCGCAGGCGATGAGTTTGGCCGTACCCAGCAGGGGAATAACAATGGCTACTGCCAGGATAGCGAAATCTCCTGGATCCACTGGGATGAGATTCAGGGCGAGGGCGAGGCGCTGCGTGAATTTACCCGCCAGTTGATTGCGCTGCGTGCGTCACAGCCGCTGCTGCGGCGGGAAAACTGGCGCGACGGGATGGAGATTGTCTGGTTCAATGCCGGTGGCGGTTTCCAGCAACCGGAGCAGTGGGAAGAGGGAACGACGCTCGGCGTGCATATCGGACGCGCCGATTTGCAGGATCAGGAAGGGATCTGGCACGACGTATTGATGCTGTTCAACCCGTTCGAAGGTACGGTGCCGTTTCGCATTCCGCAGTTTGGCAAAGGCGGCTGGGTGCTGGAGCTGTCAACGTCTGAGAAGGTCAAACCCGGCGTGGTGATCACGCGCGAGAAGGATTTTGAACTTGATGGCCGCAGCATTGTGCTGTTCCGGCGGCCTTAAACCTTAGGGCGTCAGCGGCTTAACCGGCTGACGCCCAACCGTTTAGCTTCGAACGAGCAGTTTTCCTTGCAGCAGCAGGGAAAACGTTTTGACCATCAGCAGGCCAATCACCAGATTGGCGGCAATAAACAGCGGGAATGACATCCAGTAGAGTGCGCCGCCGGGCGCGGCATGCCCCAGCCGGATAGAGGTGGTGGCGAGCGACGCTATGCCGAAGGAGAAGCTCCAGAACGACGGGTTAAACGGCTGGGCGCTGTACCACGGGATCAGGCGGATCATAAACAGCATTTGCAGCAGCCCGTAACCAAACAGCAGTTTCGCGAATACATCAACCTGGCCGCCGTTGACGCTGAGCCATGCGCTACAGGCGACAAACGCGGGCGCCATCTGAATGCCGAGCGACGTACGCACCGCAGGGGACATTTCATCGAGGTTGCGCAGGCGGCTGAGGATCGCCGGTTCAAGGCTGAGCCAGGAGAAGAGCCCGGCGCCGAGAAACAGCATCCCGACATCGTTAAAACCGAGCGCGCCGCAGGCCATGGCGCTGATAAAGTTATTGGCGACGGTTGGCAGATAAAGCCCCGGCGTGGTGGCTTCTTTCGGATGGGTGCCACGCCATAATCCGGCCGTCTGCCAGGCGGCATAGGCAAGCTGGCAGATGACGGCGGGCAGAAAAAGCGCCAGTGCCAGCGGGTAGCACCAGGGCGTCAGACCGATCGCCACCAGCATGGAGGTGGCGGGCAGCAGGCTGACAAAACTGCTTTTTAGTGGATGGGTAATCTCTTCGAGCAGCGTGCCGGTGTGGCGCAACAGGCGGGTGAAAAACGCCAGCGTCAGCAGCACCCAGATAACAATAGCCAGAATAATCAGCGTATTCGCAGGCCACAGTGTGACCGGCCAAAAAGTGGCGGCAAAGCGCCAGGAAAAGCCCAGCCCGATAATACCGAGCACAATGCCAAAATAACCAGCGGGAAGGTTGAGGGGGGCATTTTTCATCACCAGGCTCCTGAAAATACCACGCAATAAATTGCCGGGTATTGTATGTGATATTTTAAATGCTTGTTTAATTTATTTACCTGGCGCAGTGGTTTAAATATGAACATTAAGTGGTCGCAAAAGCATCACTATATTTTGCTGAAATAATATTTAAATAGCGATGGTGTATTTCTTTACCGTTGGCAAAACATCGCACAATAATAAGTCAATGCCGTTAATTAAATTAACGGCATTTTTCGTTGGCGCTATTTCAGCTTGCCTGGTAGGTTTTATTTCTGATATCCAACAACGCGGTAAGCGCTTTCGCGTTTTGATCCTCCTGGTAACTGTAGATCAGAATATCGACAACCCAGCGCCCTGGTGCGCGCGGTGTTACCCCCAGCGCCGCAGCCTGTTTTTGCATTTGTTGCGCCAGGCGGGAAATGTAGTGGCCCGTTTTCCAGTCGGAGGCCACGTCAAACGCATACAGCGGCGAGAGCGTTAACGGCGTGCTCACCCGCAGTGGCGTGGTCAATGGATCCTGTGACGGATCGGCGCCTGACCACCAGCAGGCCGCGATACGCATTGCGCGATGCGATGCGCCGAGAATGGCCGCCTGGCCTGCCGTGAGCGTCTGGAACAACGTGGCCAGCGCCTCTTCCAGTGTTTCTCCCGCCAGCGTTGTCACCGTGGTATCCGCCAGCAACGGGGAGATACGCGTCGGGAACATGGCCAGCGGCGTCTGGTAGATAAAGTCGGGGTTGATGCGCTTACCGGCCAGCAAATTAGCATTGCGCGCAATCGACGTGCCTCCCCACGCATCCTGTAGCCCCATGATATTCAGACGATAGAAAACCATCGGCAGGGTAAGCAGATCGCTGATCGGCAGCCCTTCTTGCGGCAGATCGTAAATCAGTCGATTCCCCATCTGATGGCTGACAAAACGCTGCCCTGCACCGGTATCGATTGCAGGCCACAGGATCTGCCGCGAAAGCAGGATTGTCTCTTCGTCGGCTTTTCGCTGTAAACGGAAGGTCTGCGGGGCCGTCACGGTTTTGCCTCCGGCATAACGCTGGGTGGCCTGCGGGGCGTAGATCATCCAGTCTGAACCCGGTGTTCCGACGGTGACATAGCTCTCCGCGCCGGGTGGGAATCCGAACTCGGCCATGCGCGTCTCCAGCGCCGCCGGGATGATCCGCTTATCCAGATCGGCCGCAAAAGCCGCTGAACAGGTGAAGAGAAAATCATCCGGTTCGCTGCCGAAATCGCTGCGTTGTTCAAGACGTTCGAGGCTGATTGATGAGATCACCGTTGGTGTATTGGGGGTCAGAATCGACAACAGATAAAGATAACGGCGCGTCGGCAATCCTTTGAGATCGGGCGCAACGCTACGCAGATTGGCCCATGCGTCGCCAATTTTCTGCGCGAAACTGGCTAACCCGTTTAGCGCATTGATTGCCGGAAGCGGAATGGCTTGCTGGGTTGCGTCCTGCAACTGCGCGAGGTCGGAAGCGATGGCGTCCCACACGGTAGAAAAAGCGGCCAGCAGCGTAATGATCGGCTCATAGCGTGAATCGCGCACCAGCGGCGAACTCACCCCATCATCGGGCTGGTTAAACAGGATCTCGAAGGTGGCCTGATCCTGGGCGGCAAACTGGCGGGTCGCCGTGAAGGCATAATCCCACTGCGCCAGTGTCGCGACGGCATTCTCTGCGGGTGTGGCGGCCGACGCGGTTTGTCTGGAAACCACGGCAGGCTGCGGATAACTGCTTAACGGCACCGGGATTTGCAACTGCCCAATCTGGCCATCAGTGTGGGCGACATTTTCCAGCGGAATAATAAATGATAACCAGCTTGAATCCTGGTAGCCGTGCACCCCGGCGATACCATGACGGTCAAACTCAAGCTGGTTAACCTGATACGCCAGTTGCAGGGTGACGTTACGCTGAACCATCGGATCTTTAACACCAAACGCGGTGGTTAACCGCGTAATGCCCTGTGCGAGCGCGACTTTCGCGGTCGACAGCGAGATTTGCGGAACCAGCGTCAGGCCACGCGGCGGCGCGCTGTCATTGAGCTGATAATGCCCGCTCAGGCTGCCGGCATCCACGCTGCCCAGTTGCGTGGCAAAAGTCTCAACATCGCCAAAGAACAGCGCGATCTTTTCCAGGGTATCGCCGGGCGAGGGGGTAAATGACCTGGAGCCCAGGGTGAGGGTTGAACCGGCACTAAAAAAGTCTGTGCGTTGCTGGTTTGCCACAATCACATCTGCGAGGGTGGTATTTGCCCAACTGGCCACGCTGGTCAGGGTAGTCAGCGTCTGTGGCGCGGTCGTCGGGGTGACGTTAATCGCCGTGTCATGCAAAAACAGCGGCTGCGGAGTGTCGAGGATTTTGCTGTTTCCGGCCAGTTCATAAAGTGGCAGCTCCAGAGCCTGCGCGATACTGCTGAGCGTATCGCTGGCGCTCGTCACACAGATTTTGTCGGGCTGATCTTTGCGGGCAATCGTCAAATCAGGCCGGATGATGTTGCGCGTCGTCGCGAGGAGGGTCGCCAGATAGCGCGGTGATACCCCGGTCATTTCGGCAAGCGGCACCAGCGGAGCATCGTTATTGGCGACGATCTGCTGCGTGTTGACGATGTGGGTGGTTAATTTGCCGGAAAGCTGGGGCGCACTGGCTATATCGGCCGTCGGCGGTGCGCCGTCGCCCGTGACATTGAGATCAAGTTGAATCAGCGACTGCACCGTTGATGCGCTGCTCAGGGCCACAAGTAATTGCTGCTCCATGGCGTTAATGGCTTCCGTCTGCCCCTGATTATCACCGCTGATAATGGGCTGTACTCGCTGCGCCACGCCGTTGGCGATCTGCTGTTTCGCCGTGATGACCTGTTGGATAGCGGTGCGCGTTTTCGGGTGATTGGCACCGGCAACCGCATACTCTGGCGACAACACCAAATCAATGGCAGAGAACAACTGTTGTTGCCATTGCTCCGGGTCTGCCGCGCGGAATGCGGTGGTGCCGGAACCCCATTCCAGCCCCTGTTGCGGGCTGTAGCTTACCTGTTGAGCATTGCCGTTCCACGCAAGCGTGGTCAGCGGCGGCAGGGCGAAATAGCGGGCGCTTTGGGCATCAACCGCATAATTCACATAACTGCCGCGATCGGAAAAATTCGCCACCCACAAACTCTTCTCTTTACTCTGCGTCGCGCCGCCATTGACCGCTGCCCGCATCGATGCCTGTTTCAGCAGCGTATTTCCCTGCGTCTGTTGCGGGCCGGTCGCCAGCTTCAGGCCGCTGAAGGCGTTTTCAAAATCAATGGCAAACTGCGTAAGAGATTGCAGATTGTCACTGGCGGAGAAAGGCGCGGCGGTAATGGATGTGGTGGACGAAACCATCAGCGGCGCTGAATCGAACCCGGCGGCCATCATCGTCGGATCGCGTGAAATCGCGAGGCTGACGCCCAGATTCTGGATCGCCCGCTCAGCATAAGGCCGTACCTGCGCCGACAGTTGCAGGATCACCACGGGCGTAATAATCGCACGCGCAGAGAGCGCCAAATCCTGCGCAACAGCGGCGAATTCCACGGTGGAGAGCGGAGGCTGGCGGCTGGAGAGGCGAGCCTCATTAATACGGGCGAGGAGTAACGCCAGGGTGTCATTATCCTGGACCCGGTACGGCGCACCATCAACCATGATGCTCTGGCCCGCGGTTATCCAGCCGGGCAGGCAAGCATTGGCGGCAATCAGCGCTTCAGACGTGCAGTTCAGACGCAACGCGACGGCCTTGATAGTCTCGCTTTCCCGCGATCGTACGGCAGGGGTGACGAGCAGCGCGCCGCTACGCAGCGCCCCGGCGTCATCAGCAATCCTGTCGGCCAGTTCCCCTACGGTGATAGCAAGACCTCGGGCGAGATCCTGCGGGGTATCGCTGAGCGCTGGCGTAATGCTGCCAATCGGGCTGCCGGAGAAGAGCGCTGGCAGCGTCTCGTTAAGGGTGAGTAAATCCCGGCTACTCACCGCCAGTGCGCTGGCGATTGCGGAGAGTGGCTGGCCGCTGGCAATCAACAGACTGCCTGCCATTATCTCCTGATTGTCGCCGCTGAAGGGGATCAGCATGCTGGTGGCGCTGTTAAACGGCAGATGCAGGTTGTTGGCAATGAGACTTCCTGCCGATATTGCTGCCTGTTGCGCCAGTGCTTCCAGCGTCTGGCCCTCCTCAATGATCAGCGCGGTATCCTCAATGTACAGGGCCGTGCTGACCGGCCAGACATTGGGCACATTCGCATTGGCGGCCATGAAGTCTGCGAGCGGATCGTTCTGCTTGCCCTGCGGTGCGCCAAAATCGGCCAGCAGGCTGGCGATGGTATCGCCGGAATGGGCGATGACAGAGGCGATGGACAGCGTTTGCCCGCTGGCAAAAATGCCGTTTACAAACTGATTCTCAACGGCGACATCATCCACCGTAACGTTGATGTTTTCACGCCGCTGGCTGGCTTTAACCTGCTGCGCGAACCACACCGCTGCCGACGCCAGTGAGCGGTTTTCTTCGGCGTCGGGGCCATACTGCCAGCTATTGCCGCTGACCGGATCCGACCAGCCAAGCACCACATCGTTACCCAGCGCCAGCAACTGGCAGGTCGCGGCCATACCGGGGACATTCCCCGCCGAGGTGGCGATCGCACAACCGAAACTGAGCGCCAGCGCATTGAGCGATTGACCCGCCACATCCAGAACAACGCTGCGGGTGGCGGTACTGAACACCGTATCCACGGCAACCGCGAGCTGCATGTTATTACGGCCGAGAGTGGTTAAATCGATGGCATCTTCGAGGTGATCAATCACCGCCTGCGGGGTGTCGCCCGCTTTGGTCAGGACATTATGCGGAACGATAAGCGGCGTCGCCGCGCCAAACAGCAGATCCGCCCGCAGGTACTGATTGATTTTCGCCACCATTTCCCCGCTTGCCGGGTAGTGGCTGAGCACATCCGCAAAATTTTTCAGCGCTGTTTCCGGCCCGAGCGTAATCCGGGTTGGCTCTATCCCGGCGGCAATGCCGGTAAAGATCCAGGCTGAGTTTGCCAGGCCCAGCAGATCGTAGCGAAGCGCCAGGCTTAACGCCGCGTTATCGTCCAGTTCGCCAAGTGTTGTCGATAAGCGGGCGGTGATATCGGGCTGCTGGAGTTGCCAACTGGCCGTCTGATATTGCAGACGCGCCTGCTGCGCTCTGCTGGCGGCCGCCGTCACCAGTTTCCCGGACGGAAGCCCGCCCCGCACAGGCACGGCGGAAGCATCCGGCAGGAAGGGCGTTGCAGAGAGCTGCGCGGTCACGGCCAGCGCGCCGCCGCCATCTCGTGGCTGGAACCGGTAAGTGGTATTCACGGATGGCCAGGCGCCAGGACCAAGCAGTTCGTCGGTGTACCCCGTTGGGGAATGGGCGGTCGGAAGCGATGAGCCGACCGTACGGTTGCCGAGAATATCCTGTAAACAGAGCGTGATATCCGCCTGACCGCCCGCACTGACAGCGCGGTAGGGGCTTTGCGCGGCAGACGGCAGGGCGACATTGCCCTCGCTACTTTTGTTCCGGGCGAAAGCGATAAGCGACAGAATCTGGCGGTATTGCCAGAGACTCTCGTCAGTGTCATTGGTTGGCCCTGCCGGTAACCCTTCATTTGAGGCATTAAGCGTTGCATTCGCGGCCAGCTGGAATCCGGCCAGGTTATAGAGCGTCCCCAGTGCCGATGCCGTTGTTTCCGCCGCGCTCTCAACTTGCGGATTGCTGCGTTGCAGCATGAAGCCTGCATGGCCTGGCGGCAGGCTGGCGCACAATTTGAGCGTATTGGCCGCGACGGTAATGACGGCGTCAGCGAGCAGGATCGGGGCAGTGGCATTCAGATCGCCGAGCAGCGACAGATCCTGTTGTTTTGCCTGCGCAATGGAGAAAAAGGTATCTCCGGCCTGGAGGATATAGCGTTCCCCACCGGGCAGGTTAAAGCTGGCGCCTGCTGCCAGCAGCGGTGTTCGGTGCGCATTCAGGGCAACCAACGCCGCAGGATCGAGAAAATCATACTCGCTGGCGATGGTCGCCAGCGTATCGCCGTCTTTCACGGGCTGAACGGGTTTTCCCGCCAGCATCAAGCGGGCACCGGTGCGTAATATCGCTGGCCGATCGGCCAGCGAGGCAACAATCTCCGCGACCGTTTTTCCCGCGCGCAGGGCAATCGCGCTGATGCTGTCGGAGGGCAAGACTATCTGGCCTGCCACCTCGCTTCCCGTGCGTAATACACCCATGATGAGCTGGTTGATTTCACCGAGCGACTGCCCGGAAAGCGCCAGGATGGGCGGCGCATTCGTCGCAATGCGATTCAGCGTGTCGCCCTCGACAACGATGTGTGTCGCGGCTTCAAAGAAGATACTGTTCGCGCTTTGGTCAACGTTATCGCCAACAATCAAAATATTGTTAAACGACCGGGCAATGTCGGCGTCCGCCGTCTGATTGCTCAGTAGCACAATCAGTTGCAGCGAGGCCTGTTTGCCATCGCTAAACAGTGAGCCAGGCAGCCCTGGCGTTCCATCTTCCTTCTGGTAGTAAAGGTAGTAACCGCCGTTTTTGACCACCGAGCATTCCCAGAGCAGTTGTAAAAAATTCCGGCTCTCTTCATCGGTCAGGTTGGCCAGCGACGCATCAATCAGACCGTCGTTCAGCATCACCGCAGAGTTTGCGCGCAGCAGTGTCTGGAACTCGCCGTGACTCTCTGTCGAAAGGTTGGTCTTCAGCAGGAAGCTGTTTGCCCGATCAAGCCGATCGCTGGTTTGCGTTCCATTGCTGTTGCTGGCCTGCTGTTCGCGATAGGCCAGATACAGCGTTGCGCCCACGGCGTCGTTATTTTTCAGGTAAGTCCACAGGTTTAATACCCGCTGCAATCCGGCTTGATCGGTACCGGAGAGCAGATACATGCCGGGGCGGGAGGCATCGGGTTTCTCGATGGTGAAATCAATCGCTGTCGCGTATCGCGCCGCCTGAAGCGCGGTGGTGTCGATGTTGCCATCGGGCAATGGGGTGCCGAAGCAGCCCCGATAAGGCAGTCTGCGATCCGGGCTTTCAGCGATGGCGCGAATCAATGCGTCAGGCATGCTCCAGATCCGCGGCGTGTTCACCCGCTGCGACGGTAGCGTAATGCCTTCCGGCACCTCTTCGGTTGCCCATATTGCGGTGGCGGAGACGGTCTGCCGATCGGGCAACCAGCTATACAGCGGAATCGCCTGGCTGATGATATTGGCGGTATCCAGCTCAGCCGTCGCCAGTTCGGCAATGCGTGCCATCTCTTCAGCGAGCAGGGGGATTGCCAGTTTCCCGTCGGGAATATTGATCCACCCGGCATCGCTGCCGGTCAGCGTCAGGGTATACCCTTTTTGCGCATCTGGCGGCGCCAGCGGGTACTCCTGCCCAACCAGCGCATACAGCGGGTATGCCGCCGGGGTGTTTATCGCCAGGCTGCCTTGTTGCGGGAAGTCGGGGTCCGGCAGGCGTAAGCCATTGAGCATAAACCGCGTCGACATGTTAAGGGCATTGGTGTAGTTGCCGGTTTGCGCCAGCACGCTGGCGAGCAGTGAGCGGCGGAACCCCGGAATCGCCTTGACGGCGAGGGTTTTCGCTTCATCGGCAAACAGGCCGCCGAGGGTGGCAATCCGCCCGGTGAGCTGTTCCAGCGATAAATTGTAGTTTTGCGCAATCTCCGCGAGTGTCTCGTTTGCGACAACCCGGTGTGTGACCTGCGCAGCCAGCAGGGCGACATTTGCTGCCAGCAGGTTGCTGTCGCTTAACAGCGTGCTGCGGCGACAAAGCTCCGCCAGGGTGATGCCAAACTGGCGGCAAATGTTGCCCGGCGTGGTGAAGTACGGGATCACCACGAGGCTACCGGTGGCGAAGGGGCTTTCCGCCGCAATATTCCCGTTCCACTGCCGGATGCTGAGCAGCGCGGCAGCCTGAGCGGAGGGCGAGGGTTCAAAGAACCGTTGCGCCAGCAGCAACGGAGTCTCACCGCTGCCTGCCGTGTACTGAAGCAGGAAACTATTGCTGGCGACAACGACGATGTTTTTCAATTGCAGCGTCTGGCCCGTCGCCAGCGCAATCGCATTGTTGCTGGCGATCAGCACGTCAAGAGTGGTGCTATTCGCCAGCAGAAAATCCTGCACGCGCTCCTCATGCTCCAGAGTTACCCGTTTGTCATTTTCATTTAGCTGCGGAATGTTCAGAGTTTGCGGCGCGGCAAGCCGCAATGTGGGGTTGTCAGCCAGCAAATTTTGGGCGTTGAAATCGGTGTTACGCGCATACCAGTAGGCGATGACGCCATTCAGGCTGTCGCCGTCTCTGCTGGTCCAGGTGAAATCGCCAAGCGGCAATTTTTGTGCGGCGCGCAGCAGCCCCGGCACATTCTGGTTGCTGGCAACCAGTGCAACATCGTTTGCGCCAAACCGCGCCGCGAGGCTGGCAAAGGTGTCGCCATTTTGTGTCAGAAAAGGAATATCGCCCAGCGGCAGCAGCGTGCCCGCCCGCAGTTTGCCTGCTTTCTGCTGATTGCTCTCCGCAATGGCATACGGGCTGACGGTGAGGGGGATTAATAATAGGGTGCCGGGTTTGAGCGGGTTGAAATTCACCTGCGGATTGGCGGCGCGCAATGCCTGAAGCGAAAGACCAAACTCGGCGGCAATGGTCGCGGCCACTTCGCCGTCGAGCACTTTATGCAGAATGCGCATCGCCGGAATGGCAAGCTGAGTTCCGCCTGCCAGCGGGTGGAAATTCACCTGCGGATTTGCCTGCTGGAGCTCGTCCGGCTCCAGCGCAAAACAGGCCGCCAGACTTTCCAGTGTGTCCCCCGGCTGCGCAATGTAGCTGACGGCGGGCGCAGGAATGAACAGCGTATCGCCTGCGACGGGCGCGGCGCCCTCAAATTGCGGGTTGGCGGCTTCCAGCGCCTGCGGGGTTACGCTGAAGCGGGCGGCGATGGCGGGGAAATCTTCCCCTGCGCGAACGGTATAATTGTTGTTGAAACGGTTGGCCAGCGTCTGGAGTGAGGCATGAGCGGCCTCTTTCTCCGATAACGGCCACTCGGCTTCGGCCATAAAACTTTTTGTTTGCTGCAGCAGACTGCGCGCCACCATCAGGAAGTAGTAGCGGAAGATCAGCCGCGCCATGCTGTCTGGTTGACTGGCGTCCTGGGTTTTATTGCTGTTCCAGCCCTGGCGTTCAGCAAACTGCGCGGCCAGCTCGGCAAAATAGTCCTGGATCCGCTGCTCGTAACCCGCCGCAGGGATGCGATCGGTGAGGAAGTTAATCGTGTAGTCCGGCGTCTCCAGCGACAATTCCGGGATCATCGCCATCAGCGCCATCGGCAGTTCGCTGCCGTCGGCCTGCGCCTGCTGCGGGCGCGGTTGCAGCGTGAACTGAATATGATGGTTGTCAAAAAGGTGTACCAGGTTGGTATAGCTAAAAATTTCCGTTACGGCATCCGGCGCTTTGAGGGCATCAAGGATCTCATCGACGACAGCGGCGGAGAGCGTGGCATGTTCATCGCCAATCAGCGATGAAAGCCAGTCGGACATAAAGCTCAGCAACTGGTTTGTGCCGCTGGCCGCATCCGTTGAGGTTTCAATCCCCAGCAGGAGGGCCAGCACCGGGTTTTTCCCGGCAAAGGGAACCGTCGGCGCGCCGGAAAAGGCAAAATCATCGGCAATCGCCTGGGAGAACAAGGGAATCGCCGTCACATTAACGCACAGAGGTGCGCCTGCGTTATGCCGATAGCGGGACAAGATATGGCGGGCCATCATCGTTCTCGCCGGTCGCAGGCGAAGTTGACCATACTGCGGCTGGCGAATGAACGGGCTTTTCGCGCGATAGAGGCTGCGTTGTACTCCGGTATTGGCGGGCGCGGAAAGTATCCACGGAGTCTGGCGGTTTGAACCAATCGGGAAAGTTTCCGTGATCGTCGCCGAGAAGCTGAAATTGATACGGATAAAGATAATTTTGATACTGACTTTAACGCGAACCCCGGCGCTGACGCTCAGCAGGATCGCCCGATAACTTTCGACATCAATCGCCGCCGAGACGTAAATGGTGAGCGACACACTGGCCTGAATAATGCCGAAGTCAACGGTGGCATACACCTGGCCGATAACCGCCAGCGCACCGCGCAGGTGGAAGTAGTTTTCAGGCACTAAAGCCTGATCGATGGGATTGAACCATGAGAGCGTGCCTTGCAGCATACCGCCGACGGTGATGCTGATACCGCCGGAGAGAATGCCCAGCGACAGCGTTTTCCCGACGCCGACCTGCAAGGCAAAACCAAATTCGATAACCGGGGTGAAATTGCCGTTGGATATGCGCGGTATGGTTGTGGATGTTTCGCCATTGAGAACGCCAAAGTAGAAACCGCCGTAGCCGATAAACGGAAAGACCTGTACCGAAAAACTGCGGGAAAAGTCGGTGAGCGACGGAGGGAAACCGGCGTCGATACGAAAATTGCCGTTGGTAAAGATATCAACAGTGACAATCGGCAGAGTAATGGAAACCTCGCCAAACTCCAGATGGCGCATGGTGTCGGGTAACGTCAGTTCAATATGGTATACGCCGACATTGTCGCTGATTTTGCGATAGAGGATCTCAAAACGCAGACCCGCCAGCGGGCCAGCGCGTGAACCGGCTAGCTGGATCAGCAGGCCATAAACGCGCGGATCGTTGAACACCATACTTAATGACACGGTCGACATGGCCGTAAAACGCGTGCCGATCATCCAGTCTGAACCGGCGTCATAGCTCAGGCCCGGAAGCTGATTCGCCGGGTTCCGGGTTGGATTCCCCACCGGAATCAGTGCGTTTTCCAGTCGTTTGATCACCCCATCCATGGTGGTGGGCATCTCGCCGCGCAGGGTCATGCGCTGGCCGATGCCCAGATATTCTAGGTCGAAAACCTGCGTACCCGCGCCGGGCACCACTGGTGGTGCCTGATTAAGCGGATCCCAGCTTAGCGGTTTATTATCGCCTCCGTAGCGCTGGCCCAGAAATTCACAGCTCAGTTCAAGATTGAATTTGGGTTTGCCGTACTGTTTCACATAGGTGAGGGTGAATTGCGTAATCTTGATAAACCCGAGGTCGACATTGAGCCCGATGCTGACGTTAATTTTGCGGGTTTTGAGATGTACGTTGACCGTCAGATTGGGAAGCGAAATTTTCTCCAGCGCATTCCAGGGTTCGCCCAGTGCAATATTCCGCCCCGGCTGGGCAAAGGAGAGAAGAAACGTAAACAGATCGCCCACGTTACTCTTTTCCAGACTCACCGCCACGTAGGGATCGGTGTCGTCCTTGTGGTAAACCACTTTGAGGTTGCGGTAGGCAAAAATAATGTCTGTTGTCGTCGGGCTAAAGATGTAAGAGCAGGTGAGGATCATGTTGTTGATATCAACAATGCCGGTTAACTGCCCGGAATAGCTTGCCGGATCGCTGGCTTTCGCGCGGTCCGACCTGATCAACAGATCGGCCGTAATACTGATCGGCAGGAAGTCGAGCGTCCATTGCAGGGTGGTCTGTACCATGAAGGTGTTGGCGGCGGTATTAAACTTCACCTGCAGCGCATTCAGCGTAATGTCCGTCGGCAGGGATTGCGGAATGAAGGGCAGCAGCTGGCTGGCAACACTGATCAGGCTCACCGGCTTGCTTGCGATCATGCGCCCCTCAAAAATCCAGGCTTTGGATTGCGTCGAGGTCTGCGCGCTGACGATAAACGGGATCCCCAAAAATTCCGTATGCGCCTGAATGGTGGCGGTTAAGTTGGTCGGCGTCCGCTCCAGATCGAGGCGCAAACTTTTCAGCGACACGGCTTTGATGCCGCGACCAAACTCCAGTGTCCAGGCCCCCGATTTGGGCGCAATGGTTCCGCTGAACAGCCAGGCACCGGTAGCGGGCTGGATCTGCGCCGATAATCCCCCCGCCGGGGTAACAATTCCCGACTCTGGCAGTGTCGGCAAACCGGGGACGATATTGAGTAATTGCAGGATATCGATCTCGGCGTTGTTGTACGCCATAAGCGTGACACTGTCACTACCGCCGGGTACAGAGAAACTTAACCCACCGTAAAATCTCAGTTGTTCCTGGCCATTGAGTTTGAACAGGCCATTGATAGCGATCCATGCCGAGAGATCGACGCCCACGCTGAAGGTGAAAATGACACTCTCCAGCACTGCCAGATTGAGCGGCAGCAAATGGATTTCCGTGTGGGCTTTGACCGTCGCCGACACCTGTAACGTTCTGGACGCCGTAATGTCGAGGGTGAACGCCAGTTCTTGCAAAAGTAGATCTGTTCCCAGCGGAAACCGGTTCGGCAGCAGAGCATCTGCGACTTCGCCCATCAGCAGGCTGGCGATATCGGCGATCGAACTCAGAGAGACCGCGAGCGAATCGTTGCTCAGCGCAAGGGGATCGCCGTCATCGAGGAGAGGGAAATGCAACTCAATCCCCGACAGCGCCAGCGTTCCGGCATCAAAGGTGGCGATACCGTGGCTGGTATCATCGTCGGCTGGTGATGAAACAAACAGTAACCCTGCTTTTAGCGGTAGCAATCCGGCAGCCGGAACGGCGTCAACAGGCTCCGAACGCAACACAAAGGCAGGCGGCAGCGCGCGGTCCCTTGTCGGCCACTGGCTGATGCTCCCCTGCATCGCGGCGGGATGGGTTTTCCACATTCCCTGATAGCTGGAACCGGCGACCGGCTGCCCGCTGAACGTGACGCCAGTGCCGGCATCGGAGGACGAGGCGGTAAACACGGCATTGCGGAACAGGGTTATAGCCGCGGCAGAAACGGTGTGTTTTTTATCGTGAGGCTTCAGTCCCGGAAACGCGGTGCCTAAGACAGCGCTGTTATCGGGAAGGTGAGTGCTGACGCTGAGTTGCGCGACGCCGTTCGCCGTTACGCTAAAGGTGGCGCTGGCTGCCGGTTGGGAAACATTGAAGGAATTACCGTCAATTTGCCCCGTCAGAACAATCGTATTACCGTCGCCCGGTGGTTGCACCCCGCTAAGGGTCATCACCAGTGAGGCGGTGGGAAAGAGATCCGCATCATTCAGCAGCGCGCTGACAGGCGCTGAGTGCAGTGTATTGGCGGCCGGCAGGTTGAATTTTTTCTGATCGGCTGACAGGTAACCTGCCGACAGCAGGGTATTCCACAGATTCTGAATCGGCGTATCGATGCTGGATGGCGTGTTGCGCGTTTTTTTGCCGGGCATTATTGGTTCCTCTGTGCCGCCAGAAGTCGCTGCTGGAGTTGGGAAAGTGCGGATTCTGAGTGCAGCTGTGTCAGGCGCTGCGCCGGTTTTCCCCCCGCGCCGCCTGCGCCGTTTTTCACCCAGGCGGCGTACCAGCCCAGTGCGCCGCTGGTCTGCGCATCCGGGTTACCAAACATCAAAAGATCAATTTGCCCGTTTGGCGGAAAGCTCAGGGCAAGGAGTTTGAGGGCGATATCGCCCAGCTTGAGAATGTAGGTTGGCGGATCCACCAGAAAGGTGACGTCGGCGAAAACCAGTTTGAGTACGCCTTCAATCGGAATGGCGCGCTCTCCGCCTTTCACTCCCGGCAAGTGCAGGCCAATGTAGATCCCGGATTGACGCGTCTGGCTCGCCGGAGACCAGGCGAGGAGCAGGCCGGCGGTGAAATCGATTTTGGCGGCCAGCGCGCCCGCCGAGCCGAGATCCAGTTCATATTGCAACCCAAACCACGGCGCGGTCATCGCTATACCGTTGAGGGGTGAATCCACCGGCATATACGCCATTTTGTCGGGGGTAACGTCTCCCGTCCCCTGAATCAGGGCCGTGAGTTTCATGGGGAAATGTGCCGCCAGGCTTTGTGCGCGGACGTGGCTGGCGTTGGCATCTGGCAACAGCGGCTGGGCATTAAACGTAAACTGCCGGTACTGCGGCGTCGCAGGATCAAAGGTCATCTCGATTGTCAGGCCGGAATAGGCCAACCCTTCCACATTACCATTCCCCTGATTTGGCGTGGCGGCGCCATAGGAAAGCAGGTCAAACTGCGGCTGTTGCAAGAAACCGATTGTGCCATTGAGTGCAAACGTTGTGCGCGTTGTGCTGTTCTCCGCGTCGGCTTTACCGCCGCTGGCCGTAACAAAACTTGCCGCCCGGATACCGACGGCATCAAGGATCTGGCTGGTTATGCCGTAGGTGGTGTGATCCGCGGTCGTGAACAGATAGCTTCCGCTGTTGCCGGATTTTTGATAAACGCCGTAC
Organism: Kosakonia sacchari; assembly: GCA_900109485.1. Taxonomy (GTDB): domain Bacteria; phylum Pseudomonadota; class Gammaproteobacteria; order Enterobacterales; family Enterobacteriaceae; genus Kosakonia; species Kosakonia sacchari_B. Next base: position 123,326 of record FOAY01000016.1, read on the forward strand.
AGCAAAAGATTATTGCCGCTTGACGATGAATACTGTGTGGCGGGCTCTTCAAAGAGCTGGTTGATGAGCAGTTCGATTTTGCTGGAAAACGAGACAATTCCTGAGTTGGCTATCGCCACCTTCAGCGACAGGACTTTGAAGTCGTAAGGCGTGTTTCCTGACAGGTGTTCATTGTCTTCATAATCAATCAGGCCAAAGGCCGAGCTGGGGTGGCTGGTCCAGGTGCTCTGGCCTGCAGCGATCGGTGTGACGGAAATACCGATGTGGTGCGCCTGAAAACGCGAGACATCAATTCCGGCGGCCAGCCCCTCAAGCTGTGGCGGAAGCCCGGTCAGCGGGACCTGGGCGTTCAGAGCGAGAACGCCATTCCAGCTTTCGCTCTCCATCACCGTATTAACGAAGTAAGACAAATCACCATCACCGGCCGCAACGCGTTCGGTGGCCGCCGCAAAAATCGCCTGAATCCGTTGTCTCGTGCCATCCGCGGAGCTGTTGAAACGATCGGCGTCCGCCCATTGCGCCGTATCGTCAACCAGTTGCGACAGCTTTTTATTACAGAATTTGAACAGCAACAGAGTGTTGTAATTGACCCAGCGCCACGGCGAGAGATCGAATTCCCAGTCTGCAACAAACAGGCTGAAATCACCCAGAGCATTGCGCACGGTATCGAATACGTTTGCCAGTTGTTCCGGCGTAAATCGGGCCGCCAGATCGGCGTGCAGGGCTGCCAAATCGGGCCACTGCGTGGGCACCATCGCGGCAAGTTTCGCGTTGACGTCCGGATCCGTTATCTGCAAAGCGAGCTGCCGCTGCCGCACAGCGGTGAGGGAATAGGGAATCGACGCGCACTGGCTCATGATCTCGGCGCCGGTGATAACCAGAAAAAGCTGGTTCGTCTGTAATGCGGATTTCAGTTCGCCGTTCACGTGGCTCAACAGTAGCCTGTCGGCGCGATGGGGCGGCGTGTTTGCCGCGCTGGATTGCCCCAGCGTCAGTTGCTGCCAGGTTAACCCTGTCGCGTCCTCACCCAGCGCCAGCAGTAATCCCTGCGGTGTCGTTGAGAAAGGCGGCGAAGGCAGCGATGCGCGTAAACGCTCGGCGCTTTCTCCTGTCTGAATCAGCGTCTGGACAACGGTGCGACGTTTCGGCGACAACACCTGAGTCTCCATATTTTTGATATCAGAGCCGGAGATATTGGTGGCTTTAACCGAACGGTAGGGCGCCAGCGGGAAGGCGACGGGAGGCGAATCACCGTGATCAGCGCGGGCGAGGCGGGTTTGCTGGTCCTCAACGTTGCCGACGGAAACGGGCAGGTAGGTCAGAAAATCGCCGTCGGCGGCAGAGTCAGGGGCCTGGTGTAAGACCGAGCTGTCGGGCTGGGCAAAGTATTCGCTGCTTTGCGCGGCTTGCAGTGTCACCCATGATGTTTTCCCGGCGCCTGTCAGAGCACCGAACACCCGATCGCGTCCGGGGGCGGCATTTTGCAACGTGCGGGCAAATGCCTCCTGATGGGGTGTGAACGCCAGTATTGGGTTACCGGTATATTTGAAATACTCGACAGAGGATAATCCGCCCATCAGTGCATTTTGCAGCGAGGCGGCCGTGGCGTCGGCTTGCCCCTGCGACGAGAGCAGAAATTCGAACTCGCCAGCGGGCGTCAGATACAGCGACTGGTTACCGCGCAGAATGACGGGCTGACCGCTGGCATCGACCGCCGCCAGCCGTTCGGTAAAGACCAGCCCGGCGCTGGCGAGCGGTTTTACTTCCACCGCTGCGCCTGCCGCGGATTGATAGTACGTGGGCAGCGAAAGCGCACCGTTGGACAGTTGCAGGAAGGAGCGCGTGGTGTCGCAGGGGGCGAGGGGATCAATGGTTCCCTGCAGCGTCAACTGCGAAGTCGCATCCTGCAAATTAAAGATTCGGTACAGTGCGGTTTGGGTATAGCCGCCCTCTGCGGGCGCAGAGAAACTGCGTAATCCAATATCCAGAATATCGCTTGCGGCTTCGCTGGTGACGGAAAACGCCAGCGACAGCACATTATTCGGTGCGGCGTCATTCAGCAATTCCAGCCCGAGATGATCGAGGGCGAACGGCTGCGGGGTTCGCTCGCCGGTGGGGGTAACCAGCAGCGTACCGCGACTAAAGGTTAACGCTTGTGCTGACGCCACTATCGTGCTGTCTTTCGGCAATGAGAGGGCAAAATTGCCGAACGGCACTTCCGCCGTGCGCAGGAGGGTCACGTCGGTTCCGTTTTTACGGGCAAACAGGACGGTTGCGGTTAATCCCGCAATGCTGGTGAACCAGGCCGCCAGCGCATCCTTTCGCGCTGAGTTGCCAAACCAGACCTGCGCTTTTTGCTCAAATGCCGCCAGATCCGTGATGGCCGTGGCGGGAAGCTGGACAAACCATCCGTGGTACGCATAAAGCGCCTGTTCAACGGTGAGGCTGTCAGGCAGCGTGGTGACGTCTGTTGAGAGTAAAAAGCCACCAAAGCAGTTTTCGCCGCCCGGCGCGATGTACAAACGCGAACCCGCATAACACGGCACGAAATGAGCCATTTTACTCCTCCCCACTTTTTGTCACGCGTGTGGTGCTTAACACGCCTGCGGCGTTAGTGAGCTCCAGCGGGGCATCGTAGCGGTAGTCGTGATCTTTATCGTAGACAGTGACCCAGTTCGCACCATCGAGGAAAATCATGCACTGCAACTTGATGATCCCATTGTCATCCGCCTCTTCGGTTAGCGTCGGGGATGTGTCATCCATGCCAAATATTGCTGCGGTGATAGAGGCGGAGTGAAATTGCACAAAGGCGCCTGCAAGCGTTGCGCTATGATCTTCGTTATAAATAGTCACATCCACGACCGGAAGAAGTTCTGCGTCCTTGGGTAGCGTGGCGGCTCTTGGCAGGGTAAAAGCTTTAACGCCAGGGGAACTCGCCTTTTTTTCCACAAAAACGTTCAATAGCGGGGTATAAGAGACATCAAGGATAAACTCGCCCTTGTAGCCGTTTTTGTTTTTAGTGACAGGTGGAATAGTGATATTCGCCGACCAAAACTTGCTATCCGGTATCGGGGAGACGCTATCGATGGAGAGAAATACGATATCCGGAGTCACAAGATCAACATAATACGCCGTGACTTGCGGCGGCAGCACGTCGGAAGGATTCTCCAGCCCGGCGCCGCTTGCCTTACCTTTACAGGCTTCCGGCACATAAAAATTCGGTTTATCGGCGTACGCCATTAACGGGATCGCCAGACAGCAGGTGGCAAGTAAGTATGCTGATTGACGAAGCAAGCGCGAGACATTAAGAGGAGTCATGGGATGGTTACCTCTGCGCTAATTCCCAGGTGATCGGTCACGTTTTGACGCCATGAGAGATCCGAGGCGAAGGAAGCGCTTGTCAGAATTTGAACGTTATTTACCGTGAGGCTATCGGCATAAATAAAATGATCGTAGGCGCTGGCGCGTTTGCCTTTTGCACTCAGTGACGTTGGGACGTTCGGGGCTCCCTCCGCGTCGTTCGTTTGCAGCCACTCGAAGCCTTTAGTGTATTTCCCGGCTTTATTTTTAAGGGGAATATTCCAGTCCCCGCCGATAATAAAGGGATATTCAGTTGCTACGGGCGCGCCGGTTATTGGTTCATTTATCATTTCCTGATAAAAAACGCCTGCTCTGACGGCCTCGTCGTATCGCTGCTGTACTCTTTTACCAAAAATAGAATGAATATTACCGACCCAGATATATTTGCTGGTGGCACTGACGGTGACTTTCAGTCCAATGGCATAAGGCGGTCGCTCAAAGGTTCCACCAGCCTGGTATCTATCATTGGTAAAGCTAATTTTCGGCGGTTTGATATAAAAACCGTAATACTCTTTATAAGAACTGGAACCCAACCCCGTCGAATTAACGATAAACTGGAACTTATTTTTTGTGGTTTCAGCAGGACAGGGATCAGCGTGCTGCATTAACTCCTGAATAATAATCACGTCATTGGCTTGCATCATCTCGTCAAGCGCAAGACATTTATTTTTATTCACAGCGGATGTTCCCCATCCCAAATGGAGAAAGTTTTGCGAACGGATGGTAAACGTAACGGCTGCATACCCCTCTGTGCAGACCAACAGCAACAGAAAGCTCACGGGAAGCGTTGTAAAATAATTTTTAGTGCTGTTCATTTCCTGGCCCTCACCTGGGGTGCTGACGAACAAGAAGCGCGCGTGTACTACTCCGTAAGGCTAAGTTGATATCCATCTTTCGGGCCGACATAAATCCGATCGCCTTTTAACAGCGGAATATCGAATACGTCGCCGTCCGGCCCGCTCAGCGGCAGGCCTGAAGTGCTGTCTGGCGAGAAATCAAAATAGTCGACCTGAACCGTTGGGCCGGGAGAGGTGGAGGAAAAGGGTTTTTCGCTATTGGCCACCCAGCGTTGTAATTTGCAACTCAGCGATGTGCTATCGACATTCGAACCGGAAGTGACAATGTGTGCGGGCGGAACCAGCAAATACTGAAAGACAATGTCGCGCATCGATGTCCCCACCGGAACCTGTTGGGCAATATCATTGACAAAGATACCGATAGCGGGCGTGACAAAAACCCGGCTGGTAAATGCGATGGCCACAATCGGGTTATTGTCGGCGTCCGGCGTGATACAAAATTGCCCACCGCCAATCGCCGCTTCGGTGGCCGCCGCTAAATCGGTGTAGGTGTCAGCGCCCAGTAACAACGCGCTATCAACGCTGCTGGTGCCGCTGTTATCCACGTTCTGCGGCGACGGCAGCGATGACGGTGTAATCAGCCGCCAGTGTCGGCGGGCATTGCCGCTTAACTGAAGATCGATGGGGCTGGCGGCGAAAATCAGACACGGGTAGTTCTCATCGGGTGGCGTCGGCGGAGATAACTCAACACCGCGCGTAAAACGGGAGGCAAAGCCGTTGAATGATAATTTTCCGTCTTGCTGCCAGCCGAGGCTGACTGTTTGCGTACCGGACAGGGTAAACGCATTCAATCCATAGCCAGGGCTGGCGGGAGGCGCAATATATTGGTATCCGGCAGCGGCAATGGTCAGTGAAAAACCCGGCTCCAGATCAATATATTGATCATTAATATTAAAGTGATAAGTGAATTGCAGTAATTCACTTAATGTTAACGGCATATTGAGTGCAATTTGATAAAGCAACGCTTCTGTGACGCTGGGTAAAAGCCCGCCAGTCGCACTGGAAAGCGAAACTTCCAGTTTTTCAAGTTGCCCGGCAAACAGGCGAAATGAAGTGAGTAATATTTCACGATCGGCAGTCTGGGCACTAAAAATATATTGTTTAACTACGGTTATCTGCACTATTTTTATTACCGGATTGGGTGGGCTTCCTGACTGCGTAAAACTTAAACCAAACGCTTTCTGTTGCGGTATTTCGCCCGGCTGAATACCTTTGGTGGCTGAGGTTGTGGCGGGGACGCAATATCCTGAAAAGTACAACGCCAGATCGTTATTCGGGGTGGCATTTTTAAATCGCGGAGGAATAATAAAAGGACCGACGGCAGAGTTTGTTCCTCCACCCTGGTCTGGAAACGTAATGGAAAACGAAAATTTTGTGCTCGCAGCCCCGGACATGACTCCCCCTGAATAGCATGGGTAATTTATTCGTTAGTGACGGTAATCTGGAACGTCGCCGAGTTTGATTGTGAATTAATGGTGTTGTAATCAATCTGTACCTGATAGCTATCGCAGTAGGCATCCACGCGCAGGGGCGCGCCGGGTTCCCAGGTCCATTGCGCTATGAGGAATCCCCCTGAGGCGAGCTCAAATTTTACGGAGCCGCTGAGTGCGTCATAACTATTTGCAGCAATATTAACGGCATAAAAATAATTAGCGGGCGGGTAGGTTGACCCATTTTTTGGCGGCGAACCAGCCCAGGCTCCCTGATTAACGCTGGCCAGCATCAGCGTTAATGTCGTGGCCGAATTATTATCCAGTGCAATGGCGAGATTTTTATTTTGTGCAAAATTGCCAGCAGTTATATTACTTGCCATTTGCAATCCTCATCAGATAATACTGGCAGGAAAATATTCCCTGCCAGTATTCATTCATTTATGAGCACGAAGTAATTTTGCTGCGGTATCGGCGCTGATCGTGACCTGCATTTTAGGATGATTTGATTGCGTATTGATCCACTGGTAACTGACTGCGAGTCCGGTTAAAGATTCCGTCCTGACGCCGCCTGAAACACCTGAACCAAAAGACCAGTCCCATTTGATAGTAATAAGCCCACCTGAGGCGGGGGTCAGAACAATTTGGCCGCCAAGGGTTTCATAATTGCTCTCAACACCATTCACATACTCGACTTCTCCGGCTGGAGTAATGGTTGAACCGGGTTCTGGCGTTTTTTGCCACTGCCCACCGTTAAGACGAACGTAATTTAGCGTCAGTGTCGCCGGGCTGGTATCTGCGATATCAACCGTAACTGACCGTGCAAAATCAGTCATTAGATAATTCCTTTGTTGGTTGGAAACTAGCGAAACGACTAACTCAAAAAAATATAGACGGGGGAGCGGCCTTTGCAAATATAAAAATGTTTATTAAAACATTAATTTTAAAATAACCATTAATTTCCAGCGGTTGCATACGAGACCAGAAAAATGACATATTATATATAATATATGAATTTTTAGGTGTGCTTAATATTATTAAGAATTAGCCACGGGATTATTTTCAATATAATGAAAAATAACATGAATAGTTAATTTTTCCATAAAACAAAGTGATGACGCTAACAATAATATTGTCATTTTTTTCAATGGGGAGGCGTTTGGCAGCAGAAAAAATTTCATTTTCCTGGCAATATCTTCATCGCTCATTCGTCTACCCCATCACTTGCAACAATCCGCTACGGTAAGAGGAACGAAGAAGATGAGAGATTTTGATATGCATGGGCACACTCGTGGACACGGTTTTGGCCGCCAGCGCATGATGAAACATGTGATTTTCGGTGTGGCGCTGGTCGTCATACTGGGGCTGCTGGTGATGTCGCTGTGGAATGCGCTGCTGCCCGCCATCCTCGGGGTAAAAAGCATTGGCTTCTGGCAGGCGCTGGGCGTGCTGGTGCTGTGCCGCATTTTGTTCGGCGGCCTCGGTTTTCGGCCGGGGATGTTTGGCATGGCGCGGGCGCATCGCCGTATGCATGAGCGCTGGATGCAGATGACGCCGGAGCAGCGCGAAGAGTTTATTCGTCATCGTCGCGAAGGTTTTGGTCGTCACGGACATCGCGGTCACTGCGGCTGGCGCGGATATCGCGATGAGCAGGCGGAAGATCGCGCTCAGCCTGACGATAACCGCCCAAAAACGCCGGACGCAGAGTGAACACAATGAAAGCCGGTGTGGCGGGGGAATCACTGCTCATGGCAGCGCTTAATGCCTGCCGATCGCGGCTGAAAGCCTTTATCCGTGGTCGCACTGCGGTTCGGGACGATGCCGATGACATCCTGCAGGAAGTGACGTATCAACTGATGCAGGTGGAGCAGCCGGTGGAGAATGTCGCGGCCTGGTTGTTTCGCGCGGCGCGCAATGAAATGACCGATCGGGCGCGCAAAAAACGGGAACTGCCGTTATCCCGTTTTTTCACTGACGATGATGGCGATGTTGCCGAAGATGAACTGGCGGAAACGCTGTTCGGTGTGCCGCAAACCCCGGAAGAGGAATACCTGAAAACGCTGCTGTGGGAGGAGCTGGAGCAGGCGCTGGCCGAGCTGCCGTCCGCACAGCGCGAGGTGTTCGAGAAAACGGAGCTGTACGGTTACAGCTATAAAGAACTGGCGGAGGAGTGCGGCGCCAGCCAGCAGGCGTTACTTTCCCGCAAACACAAAGCCGTGCTGTATCTGCGCTCGCGCTTGCGCAGCGTTTATGAGGCGCTGACGGAAGATCCATAAGGCATGAAACGCCGTTCGTCCGTGCAGCAAACCAGGACGAACGTGCGCGCAATGCTTAAAAACTGAGGTGCTGCTTTATTTTGCTGAGGAAATAGTAATATTCCCGCAGCTCATATTGTTGCAGTTCGTACTCTAATGATTCATAACCGCTTTGCATCAGCCTGTCTGAGTTTTCGTATTCCTCATTGCAGCCGCGAATTTCAGATAAGGGCTTTTGCAGCGTTAAAGCGGTAACGAGATTTTTATACAGATCGACAGGCGCAATAACCGTGAAATCTGCAAAGCGATAATATTTAAAATGGCTCAATTCATCATCCCTGAGCCGTTTCCAGTTGTCGCTTTTTACAAAATCGGTATCGAGATTAGATAAGTGTAATGAAAAGGAAAAATACCAAATTTCGCTGTGGCCGGAGTAATCCGTAATTTCGATATAGCTATGGTATCTGTTGAGTTTTCTGTCTACCGGGTTGGCGGATACCGCATGTTTACCGCTGGCTGAAAACCAGGCGAAAAAGGGCGAGCTATTAAAGCTATAAAGATCATCGTGGGCATAACGGCGCGGAAATTTTATTTTCCGCGCACGTTTAAATGCCGGATAGATCGTTTTGCTGATACCGAGATTATTGCGGTTTTCGAGGCCGTCAAAAAGCTGCGCCCGGCGGATACCGCCGAGCAACGGGGTGATATGAATTTTATGATCGAGCTCGATAATATCGGATAAGGCGGAATTATAGATTTTTACGCTGAAACCAGAGGGGGTAAAAAACTTATTCAAGCCCGCGATTTTGCTGAAATAGACAATATAGTTCCCGCGTGAATTGTAGCTGGTCATGCGGGAGTTCCTTTTATTCAGCGTCAGCGAGAGGGCTGCCACGCATAATGAGATGATCGACACCAGAACACTATTTTCTTTGATTAAATCCAGCATGCAACGCCTCTTCGTGGACCCACCTTGTTAACCAGCGGGAGTTATTCCCCCCAGCGCTCGCGCAAATAGTTGACCGCTTGCTGCGTCTGCGGCCGGTTCAGGTAATCTTCGCGGAACAAAATGGTGCCGCTAATCTGCGGCAGCGATTCGTTTAAATCGAGCTGTTTTTTCAGTTCCGGTACGCCGCCGTTGACCATCCAGTCCGGCTCCATCTTCGACGGTTCACCCACTTTATACAGCGCGATGCCGATATACAGGCGCGTATGGGTGGGTTTGACGACGTCGGCCCACCATTTTGCCAGCACGTCATACCGCGCAGCGCTGCGCGAGAAGGGCCAGTAAATTTGCGGGGCGATATAGTCCAGCAAGCCCTGTTGCACCCAGCGACGGGTATCGGCGAAGGATTCATCGTAAGCCGCCGCGCCGCGCGTGTCGGATCCTGCCGCATCGAAAGAGCGGTTGCGCCATACACCGGCAGGGCTGACGCCAAATTCGACGCCCGGTTTCAGTTGTTTAATGGTGCGGGAAACCTGCTCAATCAGCAGCAGGGTGTTGTTGCGCCGCCAGTCCGCTTTGGCGCTAAAGCCCTGGCCATATTGCTGAAAGGTCTGGTTGTCATTCAGTTGCGAACCGGGTGTTTCGGTATAGAAGTAGTCATCAAACTGCACGCCATCGACAGGATAATGGGCGACCACTTCGGCCACGATGCTGGTGATCCAGTCACGCGCATCGGGAATGCCAGGATCGAGCACCAGCCGGTCACCGGCGGTGCGGATCCAGTCGCGATGCAGCACAAAGACGCTGGCCGGGTGCAAAGGGAGCGTGCGGTTAAGCGCCGCGATGGTCTCAGGCTGTGTGTTAACCGCCACGCGGTACGGGTTAAACCAGGCATGCACTTTCATGCCGCGTTTGTGCGCTTCATCAATCACAAACTGCAATGGATCGTAGCCCGGATCCTGACCAATCGTACCGGTCAGCATATCTGACCACGGCAAAATTTTAGAGGGCCACAGCGCGGTGCCGTCCGGTTTCACCTGGAAAAAGACGGTATTAATGCCAAGGCTTTTGAGCTTATCCAGTTTCTGCACCAGCGCCTGCTGCTGCATGCGAATGCGCGTATCGGCGCTGCTGACGTTCACCGAGTTGACCGGCGGCCAGTCGAGGCGGGAAACCGTCGCCAGCCAGACGCCGCGAACCGGCTGTGAATTTGTTGCCGTTGCAGGCAGCGGCTGTGTCGCCACCGGCGGTAGCGGCGTGACAAGAGATTTAGGTGGTTTGGAAGAACAACTGACCAGTAAAAGCGCAGTAGCAAAAAGGACGACTGACTTTTTAAGGGACATCTTATTAGCTCTTATTTGATGATTCGACTGCGGGTCCACGGATTGAAGGTGGGCTCATCCTTGTTGACCGGGGCGCTATCCTCCAGGGAATCCAGATACAGCGCCTCAACTTCTGCGCGCGCCCAGGGCGTCCGGCGCAGAAACTTGAGACTGGATTTAACGCTGGGTTCGTTTTTAAAGCAATTAATATTGATGCGTTTACCCAGTTCGTTCCAGCCGTAACGGGCGACCAGCGCGTTGATTTGCATCTCCAGAGTGACGCCATGCAGGGGATCTTTCGACGTGTGAGCAGCCATGTGAAGTCCGGTAATTTCTGCTTTTCAACAGGTGAGATAAGTTGTGGGGAAGGGTACAAGAAAGCCTGTAAAGCGGCAATGCCCGACGACTTATTCCCCGGCATCGTTTACAGCCTGAGATGATCGCCCCAGCGGCCAGTGGAGCAGGCCGTGTCTTATTTTTCGTGCTGGCAGAGCGGGTTGTCTGCCAGCACGACGCTGGGCTTATCAATCGCCGTTATTCAAACAGACGGCGGTGTAAGGCTTTTACCGCGTCGTCTGCGGCATCTGCGGGCAGCAGAAAACCGAGGCTGTGGCGTGACGCGCCGTGGCAAATCAGCCGCACGGGATGATTTCCCAGCCCGGCGAACACCTCGTGGCAGACGCCTTCAGCCTGTGACAGCGAGTTACCAATCAGGCTGACTAAGGCAAGGCCGGTTTCCACTTCCACGCGGCAATGCGACGACAGCTCGGTGAGCAGAGAGGTGGTCAGCAGCCTGGATTCACCGGAGGTGGCACCGGTGGCGTTCAGGAGCAGCGCGATACTGGTTTCTGAGGTGGTGATGGAATCGACCGCTACATCGTGGCGCGCCAGCAGCGCGAAAGTATCCGCTAAAAAGTGGCAGGCGGACTGCCCCTGCTCGCAGTGTAATTTCATCAGCGTCTGCTGACGGCGAATGGCCAGCGCGCGGTAACGCGGCGGGTTTTCGGCATCGCGGCAGACCAGCGTGCCACCGGCAGAAGGATGTTTACTTGAACCGACAAAAACCGGGATATTTTTGCGCATTGCCGGCAGCAGCGTCGCCGGATGCAGCACTTTTGCACCAAAGGTCGCCATTTCACTGGCTTCGGAAAATGAGATCTGCTCGATACGCTGTGCCTGGGAGACGATACGCGGATCGGTCGTGTAGATCCCGGCGACGTCGGTCCAGATGTCCACGCGTGCAGCGTGTAGCGCTTCACCCAGCAGCGAGGCGGTGTAATCACTGCCGCCGCGGCCAAGCGTCGTGGTTTGACCATTCGCCTCACGGCCGATAAACCCCTGCGTGACCACTAATGCCTGCTCGGTACGCGGACGCAGCCGTCTTTCAACGCGTTCTGCGGTGGCATCCAGCACCGGTTCTGCGCAACCAAAGCAGTCAGTGGTGCGAATCACCTTGCGGACATCAAACCATTCTGTCTCGACATCGCGCTCGCGCAGCACCTCGACAAACAGCAGGCTGGACATCAATTCGCCGTGGCTGACCAGTGCATCGCTGAGCGCGGCCGAGGCGGCAGTACAGGCTTCTTCCGCCAGACGGCTGATGTTGTCGAGCAGGTGGTCGATCTCCTGGCGAATAGCATCCTGCTGTTTCAGGCGGGAGATAATGTTGTACTGGATGGTGCGCAGGGTTTCGATTTTGTCCAGCCGTTCGCGGCTATCCAGACCGGCAGAAAGCTCGACTAAAATATTGGTCACGCCCGCAGACGCAGACAGAACAACCAGACGGACATCTTTATCGGCAAGAACGATGGTGGCGCTACGGCTCATCGCGTCAAAGTCAGCAACACTGGTGCCGCCGAATTTGGCAACGACGATGTGTGGAAAAGTGCGAGTCATAACAATCTCATATCAGGGCGCCATGAATTCATGGCAAGAAAATTTTCATTCTCGGCATAAGGTGAAATAACCCGTCCGGCTGCCCGGTGGTATTTGCCTTACGAAATGTCCGCCCGCGAACATTTCTGATGACAACCCAGGATTTGCTCCCGTTGTCGATAACCGGTATTGCCTGTCACAAGTTATCGGGTGATGCGCTTTATGGCTTAAATCGTTGACTTCCTGTTTACAATGCGCCGCGCTTTGTTCAATGTTTCGCCGCACAGGGAAATTTGGAGCGGGCATATTAAGTGATTTGCCCGCCTGAATCGATATTTTCCTTACGCTTTCTGCACCAGAACTGAAAAATAACGCGTTAACCGTTAATTTTCGCCGTTATTAATGGCGAGAGCGTGCTTTGCAGGATAAAAAGCCAGCGCGCAGAGCGATAATTCCAGGCCTTTTACCCTTCGTTGGTGCTCCTCATGGCTATTTGTAACAGAATTACTTACAAATAAACTAATGAAAATTCTGAGCGGTATTATTTTTCTTATTGATTTTAAAGGAAATTATCGATAATTACCTTGAAAATAAAAGATTGAGTCCGGCGTTAAAAAAACTTATATTAGCCGCGTTTTTTTTTGAGTAAATCCCATAAACCATTATTCAATCAGTGTGCAAGGTCGCGCTGGTTGTAGGAGTGATATGATGACGGATAAAGTCCGTATTGATACTTTGAATGCAAATTCATTACCTCAGAACAATGAAACCTTCCTGGCACGACAGGCCGAGTTTGAATCCAATGTAAGGAGTTATCCGCGTAAATTGCCTCTGGCAATTGCCAAAGCGCAGGGCGTCTGGATCACTGATGTCGAAAATAATCGATATCTTGACTGCCTCGCAGGTGCAGGAACCATGGCGCTGGGTCATAACCATCCTGAAGTTCTGCAAAGCATCCAAAGTGTCATTACCAGTGGCTTACCGTTACATACGCTGGATCTGACCACGCCGTTGAAAGATGAGTTCTCTGCTTATCTGCTGTCGCTGCTGCCGGGCCAGGGCAAAGAGTATTGCCTGCAGTTCACCGGTCCTTCTGGTGCAGATGCGGTAGAAGCCGCGCTGAAACTGGCGAAAAAAGTGACTGGCCGTTCCGGCGTGATCAGCTTCTCCGGCGGTTATCATGGTATGACCCACGGCGCGCTGGCGGTGACCGGCAACCTGTCGCCGAAAGAAGCGGTTAACGGCATGATGCCGGAAGTGCAGTTTATGCCTTACCCGAACGAATACCGCTGCCCGCTGGGTATCGGCGGCGAAGCTGGCGTGAAAGCGTTAACCTACTACTTCGAAAACCTGATCAACGACGTTGAAAGCGGTGTGCGTAAACCGGCTGCGGTGATCCTTGAAGCCGTACAGGGCGAGGGCGGCGTGAACCCGGCGCCGGTCGAGTGGTTACAGCGCATCCGTAAAGTGACGCAGGAACATGGCATTGTTCTGATCATCGACGAAGTGCAGGCGGGCTTTGCGCGTACCGGTAAACTGTTCGCCTTCGAACACGCCGGTATCGAGCCGGATATCATTGTGATGTCTAAAGCTGTTGGTGGCGGTTTGCCGCTGGCCGTACTGGGTATCAAAAAACAGTTCGACGCATGGGCGCCGGGCCACCACACCGGAACGTTCCGCGGCAACCAGCTGGCGATGGCGACCGGTCTGACGACGCTGAAAATCCTGAAAGACGACCATATTGCCGACAAAGTGGCAGCGCAGGGCGTCTGGCTGAAAGACAAACTGGCCGGGCTGCAAAAACGTTACCCGGTTATCGGTCACGTGCGCGGCCTGGGCCTGATGATCGGTATTGAAATCGTCAAGCCGAACGAAGCGCAGGATCACATGGGCTGCTACCCGGCGGACGGCGAACTTTCTGCACTGTTGCAGAAAAAATGCTTCGAAAATGGTCTGATTCTGGAGCGCGGCGGCCGTAACGGTTGCGTGCTGCGTCTGCTGCCATCGCTGCTGATCAGCAATGACGAGCTGGAAATCTTCCTCGACAAGTTTGAGAACGCGTTGTTGGCAGCCGGCGTTAAGCCTGTTTAATCGGAGCAATTGAATGTCTGATGTAAATCCGATTCTATCCGGGTCTGCGCAAAGTATTGCCGCCTATCAGGACGCCATTGAGCAGAGCACAAAAGCGGTTGTGCAGTGGCTGAAACAACCTGAGATGTACCAGGGCAAAACGGTTGAGCAACTGCGTGAGCGCATCAATCTAGAATTTACTTCTCAGGGCCTGGGCAACCAGGCCGCGATTGAGCGCGCCGTTGAGTACTTCCTGAAAGACAGTCTTTCTGTGCACCACCCGCAATGTGTTGCGCATCTGCACTGCCCAAGCCTGGTGATCAGCCAGGCGGCGGAAGTGCTGATCAACGCCACCAACCAGAGCATGGATTCGTGGGATCAAAGCCCTTCAGCCACCATCATTGAGATCAAGCTGATTGAATGGCTGCGTGCTCAGGTGGGTTACCAGCCGGGCGATGCCGGGGTGTTCACCAGCGGCGGCACCCAGAGCAACCTGATGGGGTTGATGCTGGCTCGCGATGCGTTTTTTGCGCGCCAGGGCCACTCAGTTCAGCAGGATGGCTTAACGGGCGATCTGAGCAAAATCAAAGTATTATGCTCTGAAAATGCCCACTTCTCCGTGCAGAAAAATATGGCGCTGATGGGGCTGGGTTATCGTTCCGTGACGCTGGTGAAGACGGATGCGTTCTCCCGCATGGATCTCAACGATCTGGCGACGAAGCTGGCGCAGGCGAAAGCCAACGGCGAACAGGTTCTGGCGATCGTTGCGACCGCTGGCACGACCGACGCCGGGGCTATCGATCCGTTAGCGGAGATTGCTGCGCTGGCGGCGGAATACCAGACCTGGATGCACGTGGATGCGGCCTGGGGCGGCGCGCTGCTGCTGTCTGAGAAATTCCGTCACTATCTGAACGGCCTTGAGTTAGCAGATTCCGTCACGCTCGATTTCCACAAGCAGTTCTTCCAGACCATCAGCTGCGGCGCGTTCTTGCTGAAAGATCCGCGTCACTATCAACTGATGCGTTACCAGGCGGCTTACCTGAACTCGGACTTTGACGAAGAGCACGGTGTACCGAACCTGGTATCGAAATCTCTACAAACCACCCGTCGTTTCGATGCGCTGAAACTGTGGATGGGCCTTGAAGCGCTGGGTAAAAAGCAGTACGCCGAAATCATTGATAATGGTGTAACGCTGGCGCAGCAGGTGGCAGAGTTTGTCGCGCAGGAGCCGCAACTGGAACTGGTGATGCAACCGCAGCTTGCCAGCGTGCTGTTCCGCTTCCGTCCGCAAAGTGATGATATGTCTGCCGTTGCGTTGTTGAACCAGCGCATTGGCGATGCGTTGCTGGCCTCCGGGGCGGCGAACGTTGGGGTAACGGAAGCCGATGGCATCACCTGCCTGAAGCTGACGCTGCTGAACCCGACGGTGTGTCTGCAGGACGTTAAAGTTCTGCTGGCAAGCGTGAAAGCCTGCGGACAGCAACTGCTTAACGTGTAATGCAGTATTAAAAGCCGACAATATTGTCGGCTTTTTTTTATCCCTGCATGAACACCACCTCCTATGGAGGTGGTCAGCAACAAGTTGGCTCTGCCATTAATGCTACTCATGGGAAAATCCGAATCCGTTATCCCCATAACTGATAAGGATTTAACCATGAGTAGATTCCAGAGAGCATCTCATGTGCTCTGGTGTTGTCAATATCATATCGTTTGGACACCCAAGTACCGATTTCGCATCCTGAGGAACAATGTTGGCAAAGAGGTCTATAAACAGATAAGGATCTCAAGTGAACAGCTCGGGATAGAAGTGGTGGAGCTGAATGTCCAGCTAGATCATGTTCATTTACTGGTAAAGGTGCCGCCACGGCTTTCGATTTCCCATGTAATAGGTCACTTAAAGGGTAAAACAGCCCTTCGATTGTTCAGTAAATTTCCTTACTTACGGAAGAATAAGTTGTGGGGCAATCACTTCTGGGCACGGGGTTACTGCGTGGATACCGTAGGTATAAACGAAGAAATGATAAGAAAGTACGTGAAGTACCAGGAAAAGCATGAAGTTGAAGAGAGCCAACTTCAACTAAAAGAGGTGTGAAGGGAAGGCTCTCAGAGTCTGGACTTAGTACGCCCCTATGGGGCGCTATCAATGCCACCTGCTATGCAGGTGGTTTTTTACACCCTTTTTAGTCGCCCTGCATATTCCAGCGCTGTGCAATACTCT
>FOAY01000021.1:0-27842 GCA_900109485.1 Kosakonia sacchari
TTGTTGAAAATAGCCATACCGATAACCAGCCAGACCATGGATTCCAGGGGAAGCTTACGCTTACGTAGCGTCACGGTATCCGTGAGGGTAAAGGCCTGCTGAATAAGAGCGGGGGAAAGGAGGTCGGCAAGACTCTGAACTTCATCGGGAGCGGTAAGATTAATAATGCCAAGGGCCTGTGAAAGTTCCATGAAAAAGGGTCCATGTGAAGACATGAACCCTTTTTACATCAGCCACCGGATCGGTCAACCGATCCTTAAACGATCGGCATTAGCCATCAGGCGCCCTTCTTCTTTGCGTCAGACAACGCTTCACTTAGGCCGATCCGAACAATTTCACGTTGTAGCGAGGCGGCAATCACATGAATTCCCGGGAGCATAGATAGCCTGACCGGGGTGAATGCGCGCAGCCAACGCCGCGAAAGATAAAACGTAATCAGACTTCTTCCATGCGGCCCAGCAGCGCCTGCAAACGCTCCTGCCAGCCGTGCTGCTGTTCTTTCAGCTGGTTGTTTTCGCGCTCCAGCTCTTCGCGGCTATGCTGTGCAGCCTGAACATCCTGCGCCAGACTATTGTTCTTTTCTTTCAGCTCTTCGATTTCCATCTGCAACAGCGTGATGGTATCAATCGCCTGCTGCACTTTCGCTTCCAGTTTCTCGAACACTTCTAATGACATTGTCATACCTCTCCTGAGTTGCAAGGCGTTGATAGGTAAATCTTCGTCCCTAACACCGGCGACGCCTTAATAAAATGAGCGCATTTCGCTTGTCCACGATTGTATGAATCACACCAGCCCCTGTCCAGCGCGGAGCCGCGCTGTTTGCGCTTTGCAACACTTTTCGTCCTCATCCTGGTGCAACAGCGGTGCCCATCTCTACATTGTTAATAGTGAAGTTACAAAAATGATTCAGCTCACATTTCGATATGGCACAAAAACGCCCCAATTCGCGCGAAAACGCTCATTTTATTGACGCAGTACACACATTTTAATTTCGATATTTCTCGTTTTTGCTCGTTAACGATAAATTAACACTATGTCTACACGACATCATGGGAGACGTTGGCCCCATGCTAACAATAACCATTACTCTTTAGCAGGATCCGATTATGAGTCAGACATCAACCTTAAAAGGCCAGTGCATCGCCGAGTTTCTCGGAACCGGGTTGTTGATTTTTTTCGGTGTCGGGTGTGTCGCAGCGCTGAAAGTGGCAGGTGCCACCTTCGGCCAGTGGGAAATCAGCATCATCTGGGGTCTTGGTGTGGCTATGGCCATCTACCTGACTGCAGGGGTTTCCGGCGCGCATCTTAACCCCGCGGTAACGATCGCACTATGGCTCTTCGCCAGTTTTGACGGGCGCAAAGTAGTTCCCTTCATCATTTCGCAGTTTGCCGGCGCGTTTTGCGCAGCGGCACTTGTTTACGGGCTTTACTACAATCTTTTCCTCGACTTCGAACATACGCACAATATGGTGCGCGGCAGCGTCGAAAGTCTTGATTTAGCGGGTATCTTTTCAACCTACCCTAACCCGCACATAAACTTTGTGCAGGCCTTCGCAGTTGAAATGGTCATTACCGCTGTTCTGATGGGCGTCATCATGGCGCTGGGCGATGATGGCAACGGCATTCCACGCGGGCCGCTGGCACCCCTGCTGATTGGCCTGCTGATTGCGGTTATCGGCGCGTCGATGGGGCCACTGACCGGCTTCGCCATGAACCCTGCGCGTGATATCGGCCCGAAAACCTTCGCCTGGCTGGCAGGCTGGGGTGACGTCGCCTTTACCGGCGGCAAAGATATTCCCTACTTCCTCGTCCCGCTGTTCGGGCCGATCGTAGGCGCGGCGCTTGGCGCATTCGGTTATCGTAAACTGATTGGCCGCCACCTGCCGTCAGGAACCAGTGAGGCGGCGGAAGAAAAAGGCACTGCCTCCACGACTCAACAAAAAGCTTCGCTGTAATGTGACTACGGGACTCTAACCATGACTGACAAAAAATATATCGTTGCGCTCGACCAGGGTACTACCAGTTCCCGCGCGGTTGTGATGGATCACGACGCCAACATCATCAGCGTTTCACAGCGCGAATTTGAACAAATTTACCCTAAGCCAGGCTGGGTTGAGCACGATCCCATGGAAATCTGGGCATCGCAAAGCTCCACGCTGGTCGAAGTGTTAGCGAAGGCAGACATCAACTCCGACGAAATCGCCGCCATCGGTATTACCAACCAGCGTGAAACAGCCATCGTCTGGGAACGCGAAACCGGCAAACCGATCTACAACGCGATTGTCTGGCAGTGCCGTCGTACCGCCGAGATTTGCGAGCAGCTCAAACGCGACGGCATGGAAGAGTACGTGCGCAACACCACCGGCCTTGTGATTGACCCGTACTTCTCCGGCACCAAAGTGAAGTGGATCCTCGATCACGTTGAAGGCTCCCGTGAACGTGCGCAACGCGGCGAACTGCTGTTCGGCACCGTGGATACCTGGCTTATCTGGAAAATGACGCAGGGCCGCGTTCACGTGACCGATTACACCAACGCCTCGCGTACCATGCTGTTTAACATCCACGCGCTGGACTGGGATGACAAAATGCTGGATGCGCTGGATATCCCGCGCGCCATGCTGCCGGAAGTGCGCAAATCCTCCGAAGTGTACGGTCAGACCAACATTGGTGGTAAAGGCGGTACGCGTATTCCTATCGCCGGGATCGCCGGTGACCAGCAGGCCGCGCTGTTTGGCCAGCTGTGCGTGAAAGAAGGGATGGCGAAAAATACCTACGGCACCGGCTGTTTTATGCTGATGAACACCGGCGAGAAAGCGGTGAAATCCGAGCACGGTCTGCTGACCACCATCGGCTGCGGCCCGAAAGGCGAAGTGAACTATGCGCTGGAAGGCGCAGTGTTCATGGCGGGGGCTTCCATCCAGTGGCTGCGTGATGAAATGAAGCTGATCAGCGATGCATTCGACTCTGAATATTTCGCTACCAAAGTGAAGGACACCAACGGCGTATACGTGGTTCCTGCCTTTACCGGCCTCGGCGCGCCATACTGGGACCCGTACGCACGCGGCGCAATCTTCGGCCTGACGCGCGGTGTGAACGCTAACCACATCATTCGCGCCACGCTGGAATCGATCGCCTACCAGACGCGCGACGTTCTGGAAGCGATGCAGGCAGACTCCGGTATTCGTTTACACGCGCTGCGTGTGGATGGCGGCGCGGTGGCCAACAACTTCCTGATGCAGTTCCAGTCCGACATTCTGGGCACCCGCGTAGAACGCCCGGAAGTGCGCGAAGTGACGGCGCTGGGCGCCGCCTACCTTGCGGGTCTGGCGGTCGGCTTCTGGCAGAATCTCGATGAATTACAGGAAAAAGCGGTCATCGAACGTGAATTCCGCCCTGGCATCGAAACCACCGAGCGCAACTACCGTTACAGCGGCTGGAAAAAAGCCGTCAAACGCGCGCTGGCGTGGGAAGATCACGACGAGTAATCCTGCCTCCTCTCCCCTCTCCCGTTTGGGGGAGGGGATCAATCCTCTCCCCCCTCTCCCTGTGATAAACTTTGTGCAATTTCTTTCACTACAGAGTGTGTTATGAGACGAGAACTTGCCATCGAATTCTCCCGCGTTACCGAGGCTGCGGCGCTGGCTGGCTACAAATGGCTGGGACGTGGCGATAAAAACACGGCGGACGGCGCAGCGGTGAACGCTATGCGCATCATGCTCAACAATGTCGACATTGACGGAACCATCGTCATTGGCGAAGGGGAGATCGATGAAGCGCCGATGCTGTTTATCGGTGAGAAAGTCGGCACAGGAAAAGGCGACGCCGTGGATATCGCGGTCGATCCTATTGAAGGCACCCGCATGACCGCAATGGGCCAGGCAAATGCGCTGGCAGTACTGGCTGTCGGCGATAAGGGTTGCTTCCTGAATGCGCCGGATATGTACATGGAAAAGCTGATTGTCGGCCCTGGCGCAAAAGGCGCTATCGACCTCAATCTACCGCTGGCGGATAACCTGCGTAATGTCGCCACCGCGCTGAATAAGCCCCTGACTGAACTGACGGTCACCATCCTTGCCAAACCGCGCCATGACACAACGATTGCAGAGATGCAAAAGCTCGGCGTGCGCGTTTTCGCCATTCCCGACGGCGATGTGGCGGCATCCATTCTTACCTGTATGCCGGATAGCGAAGTCGATGTGCTGTACGGTATCGGCGGCGCGCCGGAAGGCGTGGTTTCCGCAGCGGTGATCCGCGCGCTGGATGGCGACATGCAGGGACGTCTGCTGGCACGCCATCAGGTTAAAGGCGACAGCGAAGAGAACCGCCGCATCGGCGAGCAGGAGCTGAAACGCTGCCGTGGCATGGGCATTCAGGCGGGCAACGTGCTGCGTCTGGATGATATGGCGCGTAGCGATAATGTGATTTTTGCGGCAACCGGCATCACCAAAGGCGATCTGCTGGATGGCATTACCCGCAAAGGTAATATCGCCACCACGGAAACGCTGCTGATCCGCGGGAAATCGCGCACCATTCGCCGCATTCAGTCCATCCACTACCTCGATCGTAAAGATCCGGATGTGCAACGCCACATCCTGTAAGACTATTTGTTCAATTGAGCTTTCCGGCCCGCACGGGCTGGAAATCTCCCTCCACAGGCACGAAGATAAGGCAACGCAACTGAACAGGAGAAAACCATGGCGGAATGGGTAACAGGAAAAGTCACTAAGGTGCAGTTCTGGACCGATGCGCTATTTAGCCTCACCGTTCATGCCCCCGTTCACCCCTTCACTGCCGGGCAGTTCGCCAAGCTTGGTCTGGAAATTGACGGCGAGCGAGTTCAGCGCGCTTACTCTTACGTCAATGCGCCGGGTAACCCCGACCTCGAGTTCTATCTTGTCACCGTGCCGGAAGGCAAACTCAGCCCGCGCCTGGCGGCCCTGCAACCGGGAGACGAGGTGCAAATTGTCAGCGAAGCCGCCGGTTTCTTTGTGCTTGAGGAAGTACCGGACTGCGAAACGCTATGGATGCTGGCCACCGGCACCGCTATAGGGCCGTATCTGTCGATTTTGCAGGAAGGCAAGGATCTGCAACGCTTTAAAAATCTGGTGCTGGTGCATGCCGTGCGTTATGCCGCGGATCTCAGCTACTTGCCGCTGATGCTGGAGCTGCAGCAGCGTTATGAAGGGAAACTGCGTATTCAGACGGTAGTCAGCCGGGAGACGATTTCCGGTTCGCTGACCGGACGCGTACCGGCGTTGATTGAAAGCGGTACGCTGGAAGAAGCCGTCGGGCTGCCGATGAACACCGAAACCAGCCATGTGATGCTGTGTGGCAACCCGCAGATGGTACGCGATACCACACAACTCCTTAAAGATTCCCGGCAAATGACCAAGCACCTGCGCCGCCGACCGGGGCATATCACCGCGGAACACTACTGGTAATCAGCGGTACTTCACTTCCAGCGTCTCTTTGCCATATTTGTTTTCTCCCTGGGTGCCGACAAACGCGCCCAGGTCGATCAGCATCATGACGATAATCACCACCGGAATCAGACGTCCCACCGCCCATTCCAGCGTACCGTTCAGCACTTCCCAGTGGCCGGAAAGCAACATCCACGCCAGCACCATCAGCAATCCCCACGCGCCATGACGGCCGCGATCGTGCAGACGTTTCACCATTACGCAGGCAGTCGGCCAGATGAGGCACACCAGAATAAACGCGGCCATCTGGAAATCGAGCATTCCGCTGTTTGCCAGCGCAAACAGCACTGTCATGCTCACTACCCAGAGAATGATCCAGACCCAAAAGTCGCGTCGACCAATGCGCCCTTTAAACGAAAACAACCACTGCTGTATGCCCATGTAAGGTTCCTTATTATCGTAATGCTGCGTAGTTTACCCTGGCAGCGGGAGTTTTTGACAAGCCAGCCCGATATCGTTTTAATCGTGAGCACACTTTAGAGAGGGCGATGTAATGAAAGCATGGCGTTACCCGATTTGGCTGCTCTTCTCAGCGCTGGTCTTCGGCTCCCCGGTGTGGGCGGAAGAGACGCCTGCCACAGCAACCGCGCCCTATCTGCTGCCGGGCGCGCCGACATTCGACCAGTCGATCAGCCAGTTCCGGGAAAAATTTAATGCTGACAACCCGACGCTGACACTGAACGAGTTCCGCGCTGTCGATGGCCGCAACGATCAAGCGAACCTGACGCGCGCCGCAACAAAAATTAACGACAACCTTTATGCATCGACAGCGCTGGAGCGCGGTACGCTGAAAATAAAATCGATGCAAATCACCTGGCTGCCGGTACAGGGTCCAGAGCAAAAGGCGGCGAAAGCGAAAGCCCAGGAGTATATGGCGGCGATAATTCGCGCGTTTTCCCCGGCAATGACCAGCGCGCAAAGCGGGCAAAAGCTGCAAAAGTTGCTGAACAACGGCAAAAACAAAGCGTACTACGCGGAAACAGAAGGCGCAGTACGTTATGTGGTGGCAGATAACGGCGAAAAGGGGCTGACCTTCGCTGTTGAACCGATTAAGCTGACGCTATCTGAATCGCTTGAAGATAACAATAAATGACAAAAAGCAAAGCCTTTCAGGGGATGAATCTCTATACTATTTCACAGACCATGCTGCCCTGAAGGGCGGCCATATTCCTTAATTCGCCAAGCGCGTGGAGAGTAAAAATGCGACATCCTTTAGTGATGGGTAACTGGAAACTGAACGGCAGCCGCCACATGGTAAACGAACTGGTTGCAAACCTGCGTACTGAGCTGGCTGGCGTAACGGGCTGTGCAGTCGCGATTGCACCGCCGGAAATGTACCTGGATCTGGCTAAACATGCTGCTGACGGTAGCCACATCATCCTGGGCGCGCAGAACGTCGACGTTAACCTGTCTGGTGCTTTCACCGGTGAAACCTCTGCCGAAATGTTGAAAGACATCGGCGCAAAATACATCATCATCGGCCACTCTGAGCGTCGTACTTACCACGCAGAATCCGATGAATTCATCGCCAAAAAATTCGCCGTACTGAAAGCGCAGGGCCTGATCCCGGTACTGTGCATCGGTGAAACCGAAGCAGAAAACGAAGCGGGTAAAACCGAAGAAGTCTGCGCACGCCAGATCGACGCTGTGCTGAAAACCCAGGGCGCGAGCGCGTTCGAAGGCGCAGTGATTGCCTACGAACCGGTTTGGGCGATCGGTACCGGCAAATCTGCAACTCCGGCGCAGGCGCAGGCAGTGCACAAATTTATCCGTGACCACATTGCTAAAGCAGACGCGAAAGTGGCTGAGCAAGTGATCATTCAGTACGGCGGTTCCGTGAACGCCGGCAACGCCGCAGAGCTGTTCACCCAGCCGGACATCGACGGTGCGCTGGTTGGCGGCGCGTCCCTGAAAGCTGACGCTTTCGCGGTGATCGTCAAAGCAGCAGAAGCAGCAAAACAGGCGTAATTGCGCGGTAAGTGGCGGGTAGCGCTTCGCTTACCCGCCCTACAAAACCGTAGGCCCGGTAAGCGTTAGCGCCACCGGGCTTTTTTACAAACGCCCCAGTAAACTAAACCACAAATAATCCAGCGGCAATAACACCAGATACGTCACCACTGCCAGCGCCAAGCAGAGCAGCATTCCCGCTCGTGCCGGCACTTTCCCCAGCGCCATAGCCACCACAATCGGCGACGCCTGATACGGCAACAGCGGTGTGGAGTAACCCAACACCTGAATCATAATGACCGACAACAGCGGGAATCCGGTTGCGTCAGAAAAACTCTGCGCCAGCGTGGTAAACAGCGCCGGAACGCCGTTGGCGGTCATAATGAAATTGAGCGCCGTGGTGATGCCCGTCAGCGCGAGAAAACTGGTGAACGGGTTAGCCGGATCGAGCGGCATCACCCTCAGCAACGCGTCCCCGACCGCACTGCCGATACCGGTTTGCGTCACCGTGATCGCTAAGCCCAAAATCCCGGCAACGTAAATACAGGTGCGGATATTCACCCCGGTAGAAAACTCGTCGCCATTGATAAAGCCGATGCGCGGCAGCAAGGTGACGCAGGCCGCCGCCAGCCCGGTCCACGCCGGACCGATGCCGTGCCAGCTCTCCGTCACCCACATCGTCAGCACCACAGCCAGCAGCCACGCCAGCCGTTTCTCCTCCCGGCTCATCGGCGCAGAAATTGCCTCTTCACGCGGCGCCTGCGGCTGCCCCGGAAACAGCCAGCAGATCAGGCCAATCAGAATAACGCCTTTCAGAATGCCGAGTACCGGCGTGTGCAACAGCAAATAGGGAAGATAGTTGAGATGAATGCCATAAGAGCCTTCCGCCGCGCCGCTCATCACCAGATTGGGAACGTTGGCGGGCAGAATAGTGGCCGAAAGCTGGAACGTACCGAAACCGACGGCCAGCGCCAGCCCGTACCATGAACGTGTACCTTCCTGAATGCCCGATCGCGCCGCCATCGCTGCAACGATCGGCATCAGCAGCGCAATGCGCCCCATATTCGACGGCATCACAAAAGCCAGCGCATAACTCAACAGCACGACGCTGGCGACCATTTGCAGCCATGACGTTGTCAGCCGCGATGACAGCGCGCGGGCGGCTCTGTCCGCCAGACCGGTTTTACGGATCGCCACGCCCAGCACAAAGCCGCTGAACACCAGCCAGAATGCCGAAGAAGCAAACCCACCGAAGACCACTTCCGGCGGCGCGATTTTCGCCACCATCGCTGCCGTAAAGAACAGCAGCGCAGTAATAAACTCCGGTAACAGCGAGGTCGCCCACAGCACAATGGTGATGCCGACAATTAACGAGGGAAGGAACAGAGGGTGAGTAAGCCAGAGCGACATGCCTGTCTCCTGTAGATTTTTTCAGCAAGTCTACGGCGACAGGCAGGTAGAGTAAATGCGAATTATAGTGGGGTTATTTGAGGATATCGCATTGATGATCCTGAATTTCCTCCGCAGAAGCACGATTAAGCGCCAGCAGATTACGCTCGGTTGCCAGCAGCACAAACGAGCCGTCCGCCTGTTGCGCCATCGCCAGCGCAAAACGCCCCATATGCGCTTTTGCTTCCGGGATTTCTTCCGCCAGCATCAGGAACGGGCTACGTTGCACCAGCTCCGCTTCCGTCACGCGGCGGGCCAAATATTGATGTCCGAGCAAACCGCCCGGGAATTCCAGCCACTGGCTGCTAATGCGTGCTGCATTGTCATTTAACTGACGACGTACATCGGGGCGCAGACAAGAGATATGAATGTGAAAGTGGTTTTGTGTACGCCCCAAGCGGGAGTTGATGGTCAGAGAGATGGCATTATCCGGCACTTCGCTGCCGCGCAGGTTGCTCATCACGTCACGGGATTGCCACGCCTGCCAGAAGAAGTTTGGCGTTGTCGCTTGCAGCAGCAGCGGGCTTTCCGTGCCGTTGATGCGATAAGTCGGCATCAACAGAAATTGCAGCGGCCCATTGCGATCTTTCATCAGCACGTAACCACTTTTCAGGTTCACCTGCGCACAGGGAGCGGGCGAATTGTGCTCGCGGGCATTTGGCAGGCATTGCCCAATAATGATCTGCCGTAGCGCGTCCGGGTTGCCGCGACCTTTAAACCAGTATGCAGTTCCCGCGCCCGCCAGAACAACCAGCACTAACAGGGCAATGATAAGACGACGTACTGTTTTCATATTTCCGCTTCCTTTGCTGAAAGAACCGGAATGATAGCGTAAAACAGCAGTTAAGTCGGAAATCCTGGATTTTACGCAGGGGCAAAAATGACATCGCCCTCAGGAGAGGGCGATGTGCGGGGGATTAACGTTTGCTGATTTGGTCGAACGTACCGCCGTTAGAGAAGTGCTCTTTTTGCGCTTTGGTCCAGCCACCAAACTCATCATCAATGGTGAAGAGTTTCAGTTTCGGGAACTCACTCGCGTATTTCGCGGCAATTTGCGGATCGCGCGGACGGTAGAAGTTCTTCGCAACGATCTCCTGGCCTTCCGGTGAGTAGAGATATTTCAGGTAGGCTTCAGCCACTTTCTCGGTGCCTTTTTTCTCGGCAACTTTATCAACGACAGAAACCGTTGGCTCAGCGAGGATCGATTCGCTCGGCGTCACGACTTCAAACTTGTCTTTGCCCAGTTCGTTGGTTGCCAGCAGCGCTTCGTTTTCCCACGCAATCAGCACATCGCCAATGCCGCGTTCAACAAAAGTACTGGTCGCACCGCGCGCGCCGGAATCCAGCACTTCAACGTTTTTATACAGCGCTTTCACGAACTCCTGCGCTTTTGCCTGATCGCCATGGTTCTGGTGCAGAGCGTAGCCCCAGGCGGCCAGATAGTTCCAGCGTGCGCCGCCGGAGCTTTTCGGGTTTGGCGTAATAACAGAAACGCCCGGTTTCACCAGATCGTTCCAGTCATGAATCTGTTTCGGGTTGCCTTTGCGTACCAGGAAGACGATGGTTGAGGTGTAAGGCGCGGAGTTGTCCGGAAGGCGTTTGATCCAGTCTTTATCAATGCGACCGCGTTCCGCGATAGCGTCAACGTCATAAGCCAGCGCCAGCGTCACGACATCGGCATCAATGCCGTTAATTACCGAGGTCGCCTGTTTACCAGAGCCGCCGTGAGATTGACGGATCACGACATTGTCGCCGGTCTCTTGTTTCCAGTGCGCGCTAAACGCTTTGTTGTACTGTTCGTACAGCTCACGCGTTGGATCGTAAGACACGTTTAATAACTGGATGTCCTTAGCCAGAACGCTGGTGGAAGCCAGCAGTAAAGTTATTCCCACGCCCCATTTATTCATCGCCCACTCTCTTTGGTTGTGTATTTTGATGAGACCAGCGTGCCAGAAAGATAATCAATGATTAAAGAATAAAAAAAGATTGGCTATAACTATGCGGAATAAATAAACCTAAAAAAACGCCCTCATACCGAGGGCATTTTCATGCGATCAGAAGAGTTTCTTCGCGCAGTCCAGCCAGTCGCCTTTGAACGGGCGCTTCATGTTCTCGATAGCGTCGATAATGTCGTGATGAACCATTTTTTCGTTCTGGATACCGACGCAGCGACCGCCAAAGCCCTGCAGCAGCAGTTCAATCGCGTAAGAACCCATACGGGATGCCAGGATACGGTCGTAAGGCACCGGAGAGCCGCCGCGCTGAATATGGCCGAGAACGGTCGCACGCGTTTCACGCTGTGTTTCGCTTTCGATATATTTCGCCAGCTCGTCAATGTCGCAAATGTGCTCAGTGATCGCCACAATCGCGTGTTTTTTACCTTTGGCGATACCCGCTTTGATTTCTGCAACCAGATCTTCGCGGTTGAATTCTACTTCCGGCAGAACGATAAACTCACAGCCGCCGGCAATTGCCGCAGCCAGAGTCAGGTCGCCGCAGTAACGGCCCATCACTTCAACGATGGAGATACGCTGGTGGGAAGAAGAGGTATCACGCAGGCGGTCAATCGCTTCAACGACGGTTTGCAGCGCGGTAAAATAACCGATGGTGTAGTCCGTTCCCGCAACGTCGTTATCAATGGTGCCCGGCAGACCAATGCACGGGAAACCCATTTCAGTCAGGCGCTTGGCGCCCATATAAGAACCGTCGCCACCGATAACAACCAGGGCGTCGATGCCGCGTTTTTTCATGTTCTCAATAGCCACGGCACGGACATGCTCTTCGCGGAATTCCGGGAAGCGGGCAGAGCCGAGGAATGTACCGCCGCGGTTGATCATATCCGACACGCTGTAGCGGTCGAGTTGGATCATGCGGTCTTCGTACAGGCCGAGGTAACCATCATAGATACCTGCAACGTCCAGACCTTCTGTTAATGCTGCACGGACGACCCCGCGGATCGCGGCATTCATGCCTGGCGCATCACCGCCACTTGTCAACACACCGATTTTTTTAATCATGACTACCTCTGAACTAGGAATGCAAAATAAATTCTGTGGCCCGAAGCGACTCCCCACGGGAGCGAACAACTATGCTGCAAATAGTATATCAATCACTGCTTGCTGAATTGATTCAGGTCAGCCCAAATGGCGGTAATTTATACACAAAAAACGGGTCTGGCTCACTTTTTTACAATGAAATACGAATGCACCGCTGTGCTTAACGTCCCTGAGGTACGACTGAGCAGGGATCCTGGTGAATAATGACATCCGATCCCGGAAAACGTTGCAGAATGGCCTGCTCTACCTGTTCAGCCACAAGATGCGCCTGAACCAATGGCAGGTTATCGTCCATTTCTAAATGTATTTGAATAAAGCGGGTCGGCCCTGACTGCCGCGTGCGAAGATCGTGCGCGCCGCTAACGCCTGGCCAGGCAGTGACGATATCGACAATCTCCCGGCGCTCTTCGTCGGGTAACGCTCTGTCCAGCAACGCCTGAACCGCTTCATACCCCATGCGTAACGCGCTATACAGAATATAGCTGCCAATCCCCAGTGCAAACAGCGCATCCGCCCGGTGCCAGCCGTACCAGGACAGACCAAGCGCGATGAGAATTGCACCGTTCATCATAACATCAGACTGATAATGAAGCATATCCGCCCGCACCGCCTGGCTGTGGGTTTTACGCACCACCCAGCGCTGAAAAGTGACTAATATCACAGTACTGAATAACGCGATTAGCGTGACGGTAATACCTATCCTGGCAGCACGAAGCGGCTCGGGGTTAGCCAGATGCTGAATACCGGTCAAAAACAGAAACAGCGCCGAACCGGAAATAAACATACTTTGCGCCAACGCGGCCAACGACTCCGCTTTACCATGCCCGAAAGTGTGTTCTTCATCAGCGGGCTGCAAGGAGTAACGCACCACTAACAGGTTGGTCAGCGATGCCGCGATATCCACCAGAGAATCCACCAATGCCGCCAGAATACTGACCGACCCGGTGAACCACCATGCAAAAATTTTAATTAACAGTAGTGACGATGCCATGACGGTCGCCGCGATTGCCGCCCGGGTAACCAGCCGCCCATAGGATTGATTCATAAACGCTCCTGCTTTGTCCTGCGGGAATTATAACGGATGGTATCCCCGGTGATGGGGAAATTAAGCGGGGGAATTTGTGCAAAAATCTTAGCTGTCGGTTCATCTGCTGACCAATAGCGGAAAACCAAACAGTACGTTGATAGCGGCCAAATGACAGAAGCCGCCAAATGTGGCGGCTTCAATTCTCTACCCTTTCGATTTTTTAGGGTCATCTTTTCGCGGATATGTTCGCTCTTCCTGGAACTTACCATCTTGCTTATGAATTTTCACTGAGCCTTGCTTATCGCTCATAAATTCGCGCATTTTAGTGATGAGTTCAGCCTTTGTGTCAGCCGTTTTACTGGGGCGATCGTTCCCTTCCTTTTGCAACTTCCACTTATCACCCTCTTTCGTTACGTGATAATTATCCATTGAAAGTCCTCAGATAAAAAAAGCAACATTGCTTCCCTAAAATCCTAACCCAGGCGAAACCGCTGAATTGTGCGGATGGCCCACCTTTGGGTTATCTCAGGAGAAAATCAGATTTTTGCGCCGCTGAGCATACACGGCCGATGTGGACTCCCTCGTTTTTGGGTTCCCAGCGTAATGGCAGGTAAACGCTACTCTTTGGGCTTGCGCTTCACCTTCACTTTTCGGTTTCGGGTCAGCAGAGCTTTCAGGCCGGTATTTAACTTATGGGATTCATTCAGTTCCGGAATCCATTTTTTACAGTTGGTTTCCTTTACTAACCATATGCAATATACGAGAATTCTGAATTATTGAATTACGGATAACTCACTGCTCGACCCAATAATTAGAGAATACCAACATGATTTATGATTGTTTTTTGTATTACGATGAAGACATGTTGCTTGACATTCGTTTGAATACTCTCGTTGATGCTGTTGATCGCTTTGTTATTGTGGAATCAACTCATACGTTTACCGGCAAGCCAAGAAATCTGCACTTCAAGATTGAAAAGTTTGCCCGCTTTAAAGACAAAATTATCTATGTCGTCCATGATGAGGAACCTCTTAAGAAAAAAATGAATGGGGTTGCGGACGAAGTCGATGCCTGGGCTAACGAAGCTGCGCAGAGAAACGCTATTATGCAAGGTCTTAAGTATGCGCAGGATGATGATCTAATCCTGGTCTCTGACGTTGACGAAATATTTTCTCCCGAAGCCATCAGAGCAATTAATCCTAAAAAACTTTGCACGACGCTTTATATGGGTTTTTATAATTACCAGTTTAACTTACAGGTATTTAATCCTGATGGCAGTAAAAGACTGTGTAAACTGCCACGAGCGACGACCTTGCACAATTTAAAAGGGTATTTCAAAGGCAAGCCGGAAGACTTCAGAAATATTAAGAAGTCCTGCCTGAGCAAAGGTTTTATTTCGAAAACTCTCTTTAAACTCCGACATGAGGTTATACCTGATGCTGGCTGGCACTTCTCATGGATTATGAATCCAGAGCGCATTTCGGAGAAGATGTCTACGATCTCGCATACTGAGTATGATCTGCCCCATCTCAATAATAAAGATCATATTATTGATGCCCTTACCAACGCAAAGGATATATGGGGGCGTGACCGCAAAATGGAGCGGCAGGAATTAACAAAAGATAAATTCCCGCCCTATCTTGTGGATAACGCCCATAAATTCGAAGGATTTATTATCTAAATTGCGACTCGTACCAGCCAGTTTTAAAAGACACTCCTTTACCTGGCTGGCTTTTCTGATCACTCGCAAGCAGGTGCGAGCGACATATTTCCCGGTTTCCTTACTGTAGAGTATCTCGCTGCGGTGACCTTCGACCCGGCTCCCTTTAGTACCTCCAAATACGGCGGCTTTTCCCGTTGGAACCTCTGGCGGCACGATTCAAATGACGTTTCTGGGCAAGTCAGAAATTGAACGACTGTCAGGAGTTTTGACCGGAGATGCTTTGCTCGTTGCTCTCCTCTGCCTTAGCACTGGCGGAAGATGGACAGAGGTAGCCACTCTAAAACCGGCGCAGATAGCCAGTTGCAGGGTTACCTTTTTGAAAACTAAAAACGGCAAAAAGCGAACCGTGCCTATCTCAGCGCAGCTTGAAAAGAAAGTGAAAGCGCAAGCCAGCGAGAAGCTCTTTTATTTAGAACGATGCGTAAATAATTGGTAAAAAAAACCCCCACATCATGTGGGGGAAGACAGGGATGGTGTCTATGGCAAGGAAAAACAGGGTTTGTTACCTGGTACTACTGCTACTTAACTCGGTCATCGGTGAACTTTGCTGCATTTGCGCTACGCTGCGTAACTGGTTCATCCGTTGTTGATGCTTCTGGTTCAAAACCGCTTGCTGCTCCGGCGTGAGCAGGTTGTACATCTGGTTGCGCACTCTGGCCATTTCAACCTGACGAGCTACCTGTTCCTGCGCCATTTTTTCTGCCTGAGCGCGCACAGCGTTTTCATCAAATTTTTCTGCGATGACAAGGCGATGCATTGTCTCCATTTCGCTAACATTAACAGGAGGCTGATCGTGCCGCGCCTGTCGCATGAGATCCCGCATCTGTTGACGCTGGTGTTCCGTTAAATTAATACCGTCAAACATATGGCTCTGAACACTGCGCTGCGCAAATCCCTCAGTCGGGTGCCAGTTATCGCCTGTTTCAACGTCAGCAGCACGACTAACAGTGCTTAACGCCAGCGTTGAGGCCATGACGGCAGCGGTAACGATGCGCATCATTTGCTCCAGTAACCTTTTCATCTCTCGATTCAACGATAATGAGTCTACGATTCAGGCTGCAAACATGCGTCAGGGGGTGTAAAACAACGTAAAGTCATGGATTAGCGACTCTTGATGACGTAATTTCTGCCTCGGAGGTAGTTAAACAATGAATAAAATCCTTTTAGTAGATGATGACCGAGAGCTTACATCCTTGTTAAAGGAGCTACTCGACATGGAAGGTTTTAACGTGCTCGTTGCCCATGACGGAGAGCAGGCACTCGACCTCCTCGACGACAGCATCGACTTGCTTTTACTCGATGTCATGATGCCGAAGAAAAACGGTATCGACACACTTAAAGAGCTACGCCAGACACACCAGACACCGGTAATTATGTTAACTGCGCGCGGCAGCGAGCTCGATCGCGTCCTTGGCCTTGAGCTGGGCGCGGATGACTATCTGCCGAAACCCTTTAACGATCGTGAACTGGTCGCGCGTATTCGTGCGATCCTGCGCCGT
Source organism: Kosakonia sacchari (assembly GCA_900109485.1). Classification (GTDB taxonomy): domain Bacteria; phylum Pseudomonadota; class Gammaproteobacteria; order Enterobacterales; family Enterobacteriaceae; genus Kosakonia; species Kosakonia sacchari_B. The sequence goes on from FOAY01000021.1 coordinate 16,182, forward strand.
TCCCACTGGAGCGAGCAACAACAAAGCAGCGACAACGGTTCACCCACGCTGGAAGTGGATGCCCTGAGCCTCAATCCGGGTCGCCAGGAGGCCAGTTTTGACGGGCACTCACTGGAACTTACAGGCACTGAATTTACCCTGCTCTATCTGCTGGCTCAGCATTTAGGCCAGGTGGTTTCACGTGAACATCTGAGCCAGGAAGTGCTGGGTAAACGCCTGACGCCGTTCGATCGCGCCATCGACATGCACATCTCCAACCTGCGCCGCAAATTGCCGGATCGCAAAGATGGACATCCATGGTTTAAAACCCTGCGTGGTCGCGGTTATTTGATGGTCTCCGCTTCATGATAGGAAGTTTGACCGCCCGCATCTTTGCCATTTTCTGGTTAACGCTGGCGCTGGTGCTAATGTTGGTGCTGATGGTGCCGAAGCTGGATTCCCGTCAAATGACGGAGCTTCTGGACAGCGAACAGCGTCAGGGCGTGATGATTGAACAGCATGTTGAAGCAGAACTGGCAAATGACCCGCCGAACGACCTGATGTGGTGGCGCAGGCTGTTTCGCGCTATCGACAAATGGGCGCCGCCGGGTCAACGCCTGCTACTGGTCACCAGCGAAGGGCGCGTCATTGGCGCCGAACGCAACGAAATGCAGATTATCCGCAACTTTATAGGCCAGGCGGATAACTCAGACCATCCGCAGAAGAAAAAGTATGGCCGGGTTGAGATGGTAGGGCCTTTCTCCGTTCGCGACGGAGAAGACAACTATCAGCTCTATCTCATCCGCCCTGCCAGCAACTCACAATCTGACTTTATCAATTTGCTGTTTGACCGCCCGTTACTGCTGCTGATCGTCACTATGCTTATCAGTTCGCCGCTGCTGCTGTGGCTGGCGTGGAGCCTGGCGAAACCCGCGCGTAAACTGAAAAACGCGGCGGATGAAGTCGCACAAGGCAACCTGCGACAGCACCCGGAGCTGGAAGCCGGGCCGCAGGAATTCCTTGCCGCCGGGGCCAGTTTTAACCAGATGGTGACCGCGCTGGAACGCATGATGACCGCCCAGCAGCGCCTGCTGTCCGACATCTCCCATGAATTGCGCACGCCGCTGACGCGTTTACAGCTTGGTACTGCGCTGCTGCGTCGTCGCAGCGGTGAAAGTAAAGAACTGGAACGTATCGAAACGGAAGCACAGCGGCTGGACAGCATGATCAACGATCTGCTGGTGATGTCGCGCAATCAGCAGAAAAACGCGCTGGTCAGTGAAACCGTGAAAGCCAATCAGATGTGGAACGAAGTGCTGGATAACGCCGCCTTCGAAGCGGAGCAGATGGGCAAATCGTTCACGGTGAATTTCCCGCCAGGACCGTGGCCGCTGTACGGTAACCCCAGTGCGCTGGAAAGCGCGGTGGAGAATATCGTGCGTAACGCGCTGCGCTATTCGCACAGCAAAATCGAAGTGAGCTTTGCGGTGGATAAAGACGGCATCACCATTAACGTGGACGATGACGGTCCCGGCGTCAGCCCGGAAGATCGGGAACAGATTTTCCGTCCGTTCTACCGCACCGACGAAGCGCGCGATCGCGAATCCGGCGGCACGGGCCTCGGGCTGGCGATTGTCGAAACGGCTATTCAGCAGCATCGCGGCTGGGTGAAGGCGGACGACAGCCCGCTTGGCGGGTTACGCTTAACGCTCTGGCTACCGCTGTACAAACGCGCCTGATAAAAACGCCCTCTCATCGCAGAGGGCGTTTTTTTATTTTCCCCACAGTCGGCGCGACTGATCCTCAATCTTGCCGTGAGTGCGTCGATTCTGCATGGTACGCGTCCAGCTCGCCGATAACCCCGCAGCCGAAAGCAGACGGTGATACTGTTCATCATCAAACGGCTGAAACCACGCAATCGCCGCCGCGTCATACACGCTGACGTCGCTGACCCGAGAGAGCAGCTCAAGCGGCGCTTCTGCCGATACTTTCCCCGCAACAACCACACGATAAAGCCAGCCGACGCGACCGCTGGCCTGCATCTGTGCGGAAATGTCGCTAATGCCGAAATGGAAGTTAAGTTTGAAGCAGGGCGAGCGCGGCTGCGTCACCTGAATCAGCGTATCGCCCCAACGAAAAATATCGCCGATAAACACGTTCTGCTCGATCAGCCCTTCCGTTGAGAGGTTCTCGCCAAACGCTGGCGCGCAAAACAGCGCGGCCTGCTCCGGGAACATCTGCGCCCAGTGGGCATAGTGTTCACGCGGATAGTGGCACAACGCGCGATCGGTGCCGCCGTGGTAACTTTTTTCCGCCTGCTCGTCACCCGCGATGCCCAGTTCCGTGAGAATTAGCTCGCCTTCCACCTGCAATTTCGCAATCGCGCTTGGCCGACTGCCGTCATAATCCCTTATTTTTCCAGTAAAAACGTCTACCTGATATTGCATGTTCCCTCCGCCCACTCGTCGTCATCACACTATTACATCACATTTGTTTGCTGACCTAACCTGCAAAAATGCGACATTCATGCCGATCCGCACCAGCCGGGCGTGCTATCACTTAACACAGTATTTGAAACGCAATTTCATTAATCAAGGAGGTTACAACGTGATCCGCGAAACATCTTTCTCCGGTGTCTGGTGCCCTTCCATCACGCCAATGGACAGCGAAAGGAAGCCAGACCTTAGCGCGCTGAGTCAGCATATTGCCAGGCTGGCAGCGGCGAAAATCGATGTGGTCTTGCTGATGGGCAGCATCGGCGAGTTTGCCTCCTTCTCGCTGGAAGAGCGGCTGCTGCTGCTTCGTGAAGCCCGCGGGATGTCGCCGATAACGATGGTGGCCAATGTCTCCTCCACCTGCTTTAACGATATTCTGTGGATGGCTGATGAAGCCTGGCGCACCGGCTATGATGCAGTCATGGTGCTGCCGCCTTACTATTACGGGCAAACGCAAAATCAACTGTTGAGCTACTTCCGCGCCCTGGGCAAAGCGATAAGCGGCAAATGGTTCGCCTATAACTTTCCGGCACGTACCGGCTGCGATCTGACGCCGGAGCTGGTCGCCACGCTGGCCGCGGAATTCCCGGATTTTGCTGGCATCAAAGATACCGTCGATTGCCAGTCGCATACCCGCAATATGATTCAGGCCACCGCGCAGGTGCGTGAAGATTTTGCCGTGCTGTGCGGCTACGACGAGTACTTTATCCCCAATCTGCTGGCAGGCGGCGCGGGCGTCATTTCCGGGCTGAATAATGTAATGCCGGAACTGTTTGTCCAGGCGCGGGAGGCGTGGCGACAGGGCGATTTGCCGACGCTGCACGCAATCCAGCAGGAAATTGGCAAATTTATGGCGATCTACGCCATTGGCGACGACTTCGTTACCACCATCAAAACCGTGGTTTCACGCAAGTTTGGCTACTGTACGCCGGTTTCACGCAATTTTGGCGGCACGCTGAATGAAACGCAGTGCCAAATTATCGATCGGGTGTTTGGGATTGGACCATAACGGGAAAGTGACTGCATTGCCGTATGGCGCTGACGCTTATCCGGCCTACATTCCGGTCGAGGGTTTTGTAGGCCCGGTAAACGCAGCGCCCCCGGCCTACACTTCGGTCGGGGGGTTTTGTAGGCCCGGTAAGCGTAGCGCCACCGGGCAAACCGTTATTTCACCGCATTACGCATCACCACTTCAGCTTCTGCTGATTTCACCTTGCGAGACCAGACGGACGTTAAAATCGGCACCAGAATCGACGTGACAATCACCGAGGTTGCCACCAGCGCGGTTGCAGCTGGTGCCATCGGTTTAAAGTCCGGCACCATTTCGGCGATCAGCACCGGCGTTGCTACTGCCGCGCCCGCAGAACTGGAGGCCGCCAGCCCTGCCGTACCATCACCGCCGCCAATCAGTTTATCGGCGATAATCAGCGGAACACCGGTAATCACAATCACCGCCAGCCCCAGCAAAAGCCCCAACAAACCGGTCTGCGCAATCACGCTTAAATCAATCGTGTTACCCAATGCGAAAGCAAAGAACGGGATCAACGTCTGCACCGCTTTACTGAAAAACTCCCGCAATTCCGAATCCAGATTACCCAGCACAAACCCCACCAGGAAAGGCAGCACCGCGCCGACAAACACGTGCGGCTCGAACGAGGCGATTCCCGCGGTGCCGAGGATAATCATCGTCATCAGCGGGCCGGATTCCAGCGACATCAACACGAACGCACCGGCTTCCTCTTTGGTGCCGTACTGCTGCATGATTGACGCATACAGCCCGCCGTTGGTCATATCCATCGATGCCACCAGCGCCAGCGTCGATAACCCGGCAAAAAACCCCGCCTCCACGCCGTGTTCAGGAATCAACCGTGAGGCGACAGCAGCCACCACCCAGGCAACTGCAATTTTGGTCACCACCAGCGTGCCGGACTTACGCAACACCGTGCCGGTAGCGCTCAGTTTGATGGAAGCGCCCATACAGAAAAACCACACCGCCAGAATCGGCACCGTACCAGTAATCATACCGTTAGTGAATGAGCCAAAGTACTTTCCCGCGCCGGGCGCAAAAGTATGGCAGAGAGCGCCAATGAACAAAGGAACCAGCATCATCCCGCCAGGGATTTTTTCGATTGCACGCTTGATTTGCATATCTTCACCTGTCAAAAAACGTCCGATTTTTTGAGCGCTGACTCGCTATGTTTGCGGGACAACAGCAGCGCGGATGAAGAGAGGGTAGACCGGGTCTGGCGGAAGAAAAGTGATCAAACAATCATAACAAAACAATATTTCATTATTTTCAGATCAGCGTTCCTTTTAGTTTTGCGCGTTAGAAATGGCGTAAAAAAACCCCGACGGCCAGGCCTGACGGGGTTTTGACTCACGCTAGCGCGAGGGGGAAAGCAAACTTATTTTTTCGCCGCGAAACGTGCTGCAGCTTCGTCCCAGTTCACCACGTTCCAGAACTCTTTGATGTAGTCCGGGCGGCGGTTCTGGAATTTCAGGTAGTAAGCGTGTTCCCACACGTCCAGACCCAGGATCGGGAAGCCAGACGCGCCAGAGATCGCTTCACCCATCAGCGGGGAATCCTGGTTCGCGGTAGAAACCACCGCCAGTTTGTCGCCTTTCAGCACCAGCCAGGCCCAACCGGAACCAAAGCGCGTGGCGGCTGCTTTTTCGAATTCAGCTTTGAAGTTGTCTACGGAACCGAAATCACGCTCGATAGCCGCTTTCAGATCGCCCTGCAGGGTGGTGCCTTTTTTCAGGCCTTTCCAGAACAGGCTGTGGTTAGCGTGACCGCCTGCGTTGTTACGCAGAACAGTTTTTTTGTCTGCCGGCAGTTGATCCAGCTTGGTGATCAGTTCTTCAGCTGACAGGCTGGCGAACTCCGGCAGGCTTTCCAGCGCGGCATTCGCGTTATTTACGTAAGTCTGGTGATGTTTAGTGTGATGGATTTCCATCGTCTGCTTGTCGAAATGAGGCTCAAGGGCATCATACGCGTACGGCAGAGCGGGCAGTGTATAGCTCATTTTCATCTCCATTATTGTCTGGCGGCATATATGTTAATGCCGAGTAAGCAGTCGGATCATTATAGTTAATTAAATGATATTGAAAATGTTTATCAATGCCGTAGTTTTTATAAGGTTATAACTTTTGGTTATGTTATTGAAATTGTGAAGCTGCTCACCTCCATCACGCGCTCATTGCCAGCTCGCCGTCTATCGCGGCAAACGCCTCAAGGTTAATCTCCTGACTGATTTTTACACTCATCAGGTCGGCTGCTCGTATCCCGACGATAAAAACAAAGAGGATGAGAAAATGAGTAACGCGATTACGATGGGTATTCTTTGGCATTTGATAGGTGCGGCCAGTGCAGCCTGTTTCTATGCCCCGTTCAAGAAGGTTAAAAATTGGTCCTGGGAGACCATGTGGTCAATCGGCGGCATCGTCTCCTGGTTGATTCTTCCCTGGACCATCAGCGCGCTGTTACTGCCTGATTTTTGGGCTTATTACAGCTCGTTCAGCGCTTCCACCCTGCTACCGGTCTTTCTCTTCGGCGCAATGTGGGGAATCGGGAACATCAACTACGGCCTCACCATGCGCTACCTCGGCATGTCGATGGGCATTGGCATTGCCATCGGCATTACGCTGATTGTCGGTACGCTAATGACGCCGATTATCAACGGTAATTTTGACGTTCTGATCAACACCGATGGCGGTCGAATGACGCTGCTTGGCGTGCTGGTTGCGCTGATAGGCGTTGGGATTGTGACCCGCGCAGGCCAGCTGAAAGAGCGCAAAATGGGCATTAAAGCCGAAGAGTTCAACCTGAAAAAAGGGCTGACGCTGGCGGTGATGTGCGGCGTGTTCTCCGCCGGAATGTCCTTTGCCATGAACGCCGCCAAACCGATGCACGAAGCCGCTGCGGCGCTGGGCATCGATCCGCTCTACACCGCCTTGCCAAGTTATGTGGTGATCATGGGCGGCGGCGCGCTGATTAACCTCGGCTTCTGCTTCATTCGGCTGGCAAAACTGAAAAACTTGTCGGTAAAAGCCGACTTCTCGCTGGCAAAACCGCTGATCATCAGCAACATTCTGCTCTCGGCGCTGGGCGGTTTGATGTGGTATCTGCAATTCTTCTTCTACGCCTGGGGCCATGCCCGCATTCCGGCGCAGTATGACTACATCAGTTGGATGCTGCACATGAGCTTCTACGTGCTGTGCGGCGGCATTGTCGGGCTGATCCTGAAAGAGTGGAAGAACGCGGGTCGCCAGCCGGTGAGCGTGCTGAGCCTTGGTTGCGTGGTGATCATTGTTGCCGCCAATATCGTCGGCCTCGGCATGGCGAACTAATCAGGCAGCAACCCGGCTACGATGACGCCACTGACCTGGCGTCATCCCCACTTCCCGGCTGAACACCACCGAAAAGTAGTTACTGTCCTCAAACCCGCACTGCATGGCGATTTCGCCAATCATCTGCTCGGAATGCTGAAGCAAATACTGCGCATGGCAGATGCGCAACTGGCGCAGGTAGTGGTTGATGGTCATCCCGGTCTGGGTGCGGAATTGCTGGCGCAGCGCGCGCTCGCTGCACTGCTCCTGCTCGCAAAACTGCTCCAGCGCAAAGCTGCGATTCAGGCTGCCGGAGAGCGCGGTAATTAGCTTATCAAGCAGCGTCTCACTGTGCGTCGCCGCAAGGTTATCGATAGCAAAACGGTGGCGTTTGAGCGTCATCACCAGTTGGGCAAACAGCGTTTCCGCCATCATATTCGCCAGCGGATCGGCTTTGGCGCTCTCATGCTCCAGCTGCGCAATCACCTGCCGTGCCTGCGCCATGCCGGTGCTGCCAATCCGCCAGTGCGGCGTTCTTGCCGTGCCGTTAAGTCCGGGAATATGCGCCGCCCAGTCGAGGTTAAGCGTCAATCGATCCGGGCAGTAAATGATATTTTGCAGCACCAGATCGTTGACCGAGGCGTAAGAGTGGCAATCTTCAGCGCGGATATAAAACAGGTCGCCGCGCGTGATGCGGTAAGGGCGGTCATTCAGCACATGCAGGCCGTTGCCGCGCCACACCATCACCAGTTCGCAAAACTCATGGGTATGTTCAGCAAAGACATTTTGCGGATAGCGATCGGCCACCGCTACCGCTTGTCCGGCGCGGGGAAAGAAATCCGCTTTGCGAAGAATCAGTTGGCCTGCCACACACTCACCTCTGCCTTGAACAACCTGAAATTATTAGCGGATCTTCGGCGACAAATCGGTGACAGCCTTCGCGTTACTGAAGCTGCGTATCGCGCCCCTGGCGGATATCGCGGGGCGACCAGTTGAATTCGCGGCGAAACAGGGTTGAGAAGTGATTGCTGTCGCCAAATCCGCAACGGAAAGCGATATCGGTTACGCTCTCGTCGCTGTGGCGCAACATGTGCCGCGCTTTGGTCAGCCTTAACCGATTGAGATAGCGCTGCGGCGTCAGGCCCGTTGAATGCTTCAACTGGCGATGCAGCGTGCGCAAAGAGAGCGTGAACTGGTCGGCCAGCATTTCCCAACAGATATCCTCGGCGAAGTGATCTTCCAGCCATAACATCAGTTGATTGAGGCGGGCATCGCTGCTGATAGCGCCCTCCTGCTGGCTCCCTTTACGCAGCATCACCAGCAACTGCATAAACAGGATCTCGCGGTTCGCAATACCGTGGGTATCCATTTCGGGATCCAGTTTTTCCATCTGCCCGATGATCTCGCGCACCTGCGCCAGCGTCTGCTGGCTCACCCGCCAGTGCGACGGATAGTGGCCATCCTGTTCCTGCGGCAGTAACTGGTGCAAACCGGCAAGGAACTGGAAAGCCTCCGGCGAACGGTACAACACATTGGTCAGACACAGGTTATCGGTATGCTCATATAAGTGCCGATCATGATCACGGACAAAACAGACGGTGCCGCCGCTGATAGTGAAAGGCTGACCATTAAAAACGTGGATCCCGGTGCCGTGTTCAACGATCACAATTTCATGAAAATCATGATGATGCTCAGGGAAAGCCGCCTGGGGAAGCCGGGGTTCAATGGCAACAGGTGATTGACCTGCCGGGAAAAAATCCACGCTATGAAGTACGGTCATGATTGCCCCACTAATGAGAAACCTTCTCAAAATAGTAATTAAGGGTTATCAACCTCACCTTAAATTTTCGACAGCTTTTCGCGCATAGCTTGCCGTTTTTTCAAGAAACGACCGGAAAGATCGGGAAATGTGGCAACGGTCACAATGGCTTAAATCCCCGCCATTACTGGAAACTGTGAACTTTCTCACGTTCACCTTTGCTTTCTTGCCAGCGGCAATTGGCGGCTGTCAGTAGCGAGAAGGTACGCCTTATCCCTCTTTTTTAGACTGTCTGCAATGACTCTAAGAAGGACCCCAATCATGACTTTTCGCCACTGTGTCGCAGTTGATTTAGGCGCCTCCAGCGGACGTGTCATGCTGGCGCGTTATGACAGCCAGCAGCGCATCCTTTCGCTTCGCGAAATCCACCGTTTTAGTAACTGTCTGCAAAAAGTGGACGGCTTTGATTGCTGGGATATCGACAGCCTGGAAAGTGAAATTCGTCTCGGCCTGCTGAAGGTCTGCGAAGAAGGCATTCAACCCGACAGCATCGGCATCGATACCTGGGGCGTCGATTACATTCTGATCAACCGCGAAGGCCAGCGCGTCGGTCTGCCGATTGCTTACCGCGACGATCGCACCGATGGCGTAATGCAGCGTGCGATGCAGAGTCCCGGCAAAGCCGATATCTATCGCCGCAGCGGCATCCAGTTTTTACCCTTCAACACGCTGTATCAGTTACGCGCGCTGACGGAACAACAGCCGGAACTGATAGACCAGGTCGCGCATGCGCTGCTGATCCCCGATTACTTTAGCTACCGTCTGACCGGCCAACTGAACTGGGAATACACCAACGCCACCACCACGCAACTGGTCAATATCAACACCGATAACTGGGACGATACGCTGCTGGCGTGGGCGGGCGTTTCGGCTGGCTGGTTTGGCACCGCGACACATCCCGGCAATGTGATTGGTCACTGGATCTGCCCGCAGGGCAATGCAATTCCGGTGATCGCCGTCGCCAGCCACGATACCGCCAGCGCGGTGATCGCCTCGCCGCTGGCGGATAAAGACGCAGCTTATTTGTCCTCCGGCACCTGGTCATTAATGGGCTTTGAGAGCAAAACCCCATACACCAGCGATGACGCGCTGGCGGCGAATATCACCAACGAAGGCGGCGCGGAAGGGCGCTACCGCGTGCTGAAAAACATTATGGGGTTGTGGCTGCTGCAACGGGTGCTGAAAGAACAACAGGTCAGCGATCTGTCCGCACTGATTGCTGCCACCGAACAGCTTGCGCCTTGCCGGTTTGTTATCAACCCGAACGACGATCGTTTTATCAACCCGCAGAACATGAGCGCTGAACTTCAGGCCGCCTGTCGGGAAGCGGGCCAGCCCGTGCCGCAGAACGCTGCCGAACTGGCGCGCTGCATCTTCGACAGCCTCGCCCTGCTCTATGCCGACATCCTTGCCGAACTGGCCTTTCTGCGCGGCAAGCCCTTCAGCCGCCTGCATATCGTCGGTGGTGGTTGCCAGAACCAGCTACTGAATCAGCTCTGCGCCGATGCCTGCGGGCTGCCGGTGGTGGCCGGTCCGGTGGAAGCCTCCACGCTCGGCAACATCGGCATTCAGCTGATGACGCTGGATGAACTGAGCAACGTTGATGATTTCCGTCAGGTGGTGGCGAGCAACCACAACCTGATCACGTTTACCCCTAATCCTGACCATGAAATCGCCCGTTACGTCGCGCGCTTTCAGCAAAAACGACAGACAAAGGAGCTTTGCGCATGACCACTCAACTTGAACACGCCTGGGAAATTGCCAAACAGCGCTTCGCCGCTGTGGGGATTGATGTCGAGGAGGCGCTGCGCCAGCTCGATCGCCTGCCGGTTTCCATGCACTGCTGGCAGGGCGATGACGTCGCCGGTTTTGAAAACCCGCAAGGCAGCCTGACGGGCGGTATCCAGGCCACCGGTAACTACCCGGGCAAAGCACGCAATGCCAGTGAACTGCGCGCCGATCTGGAGCAGGCGCTGAGCCTGATCCCCGGCCCGAAACGCCTTAACCTGCACGCCATTTACCTCGAAGCCGACGGTCCGGTTGGCCGCGATGAGATCAAACCGGAACACTTCACAAATTGGGTGCAGTGGGCGAAAGCGAACAAACTGGGGCTGGATTTTAATCCTTCCTGCTTCTCGCACCCGCTGAGCGCCGACGGTTTTACGCTCTCCCACGCTAACGATGAAATCCGCCAGTTCTGGATTGACCACGTCAAAGCCAGCCGCCGCGTGTCGGCATATTTCGGCGAACAACTCGGCACACCGTCGGTAATGAATATCTGGATCCCGGACGGCATGAAAGATGTCACCGTTGACCGCCTGGCGCCGCGCCAGCGTCTGCTTAATGCGCTGGACGAAGCGCTCAGCGAAAAACTCAACCCGGCGCACCATATCGACGCCGTCGAAAGCAAGCTGTTCGGTATTGGCGCAGAGAGCTACACCGTTGGTTCCAACGAGTTTTACATGGGCTATGCCACCAGCCGGCAGACCGCGCTGTGCCTCGATGCAGGTCACTTCCACCCGACAGAAGTGATCTCCGACAAGATCTCCGCCGCCATGCTTTATGTGCCGCGCCTGCTGCTGCACGTCAGCCGCCCGGTGCGCTGGGACAGCGATCACGTAGTGCTGCTGGATGACGAAACCCAGGCCATCGCCAGCGAGATCGTGCGCCACCAGTTGTTTGACCGCGTGCACATCGGTCTCGACTTCTTCGATGCCTCGATCAACCGCATCGCCGCGTGGGTCATCGGTACCCGCAATATGAAAAAAGCCCTGCTGCGCGCGCTGCTGGAGCCGGTTGAAACGCTGCGCAAACTGGAAGCCGATGGCGACTACACCGCCCGCCTGGCACTGCTGGAAGAGCAAAAATCCCTGCCGTGGCAGGCCGTATGGGAGATGTATTGCCAGCGCCATGACACGCCAGCCAGCAGCCAGTGGCTGGACAGCGTGCGGGCATATGAGCAAGCGGTATCACGCCAGCGCCAGTAACGATGTGCCGGATGGCGGCTTGCGCCTTATCCGGCCTACAAAAACAGGCGTA
>FOAY01000021.1:28165-33941 GCA_900109485.1 Kosakonia sacchari
CGGCTTGCGCCTTATCCGGCCTACACAGAGAAACCGATTCACGTAGGCCGGATAAGCGCAGCGCCATCCGGCAACAGAACCAACAGGAACTCCATACATGCAGACCATTATTAATTCCTGGTTCGTCCAGGGGATGATCAAAGCCACCTCCGATGCCTGGCTGAAGGGCTGGGACGAACGTAACGGCGGCAACCTGACTCTGCGTCTCGATGATGCGGATATTGCGCCCTTTGAGGCAGATTTCCACCAGGAACCGCGCTATATCGCGCTCAGCCAGCCGATGCCGCTGCTGGCGAACACGCCGTTTATTGTCACCGGCTCCGGCAAATTCTTTCGCAACGTGCAGCTCGATCCGGCAGCGAACTTAGGCGTGGTGAAAGTGGACAGCGATGGCGCGGGCTACCACATTCTGTGGGGGCTGACGTCTGAAGCGGTACCGACCTCGGAACTGCCCGCTCACTTCCTGTCACACTGCCAGCGCATGCAGATCACCGGCGGAAAAGATCGCGTGATCATGCACTGCCACGCCACCAACCTGATTGCACTCACTTATGTGCTGGAAAACACGTCCGATCTGATGACCCGCAAATTGTGGGAAGGCAGCACCGAATGCCTGGTGGTGTTCCCGGATGGCGTCGGTATTCTGCCGTGGATGGTGCCCGGCACCGATGAAATCGGCCAGGCGACCGCCGAAGAAATGCAGAAACATTCGCTGGTACTGTGGCCGTTCCACGGCGTTTTCGGCAGCGGCCCGACGCTCGACGAAACCTTTGGCCTGATTGACACCGCCGAGAAGTCGGCAGAGGTGCTGGTGAAAATCTATTCCATGGGCGGAATGAAGCAAACCATTAGTCAGCAAGAACTGATTGCGCTGGGCAAACGCTTTGACGTCACCCCGCTGCAATCGGCGCTGGATTTGTACAAATAACAACATCGCGCCCCGCACAAAGACGGGGCGAACTCTGTCACCTGCAAAACAACTCTTCCCTGAAGATTTCGCGGTGCGCTGCAATGCGAAAGACGACGGGAATCTAACTCGTGGAGTAAAAGCAATGAAAACAAAAGCTAGCTTGATCCTCACCGTGGCCCTCATGGCGTTGTCCGGTTCCGCTGTCGCTGAAGTAAAAATCGCCCTCGTGGCGAAATCTTTAGGCAATGGCTTTTTTGAAGCAGCAAATACCGGCGCGCAGGAGGCGGCCAAAGAGTTAGGCGATGTCAAAGTGATCTATACCGGCCCGACCACCACCACGGCCGAAGCGCAGATCGAAGTGCTGAATGGCTTGATCGCCCAGGGGGTGGATGCGATCGCCATTTCAGCCAACGATCCGGACGCCGTGGTGCCGGTGCTGAAAAAAGCGATGCAGCGCGGTATCAAAGTGGTTTCATGGGATTCCGGCGTGGCGAAAGCGGGCCGCCAGATCCATCTGAATCCTTCCAATAACGCCCTGATCGGCGAAACCAACGTCAAACTCGCCGCCGATGCGCTGAAAGCGCTGAATGTGGATAAAGGCGACGTTGCTATTCTCAGCGCCACACCGACCTCCACCAACCAGAACATCTGGATTGCGGAGATGAAAAAAGTGCTGCCGAAATACCCGTCCGTCAATCTGGTGACCGTCGCCTACGGCGATGACTTATCGGATAAAAGTTACCGCGAAGCGGTCGGTTTGCTGAAGTCGTACCCCGATCTGAAAGTGATCGTATCGCCGTCGTCAGTCGGCATTGTCGCCGCCGCGCAGGCGGTAAAAGACCAGGGCAAGATTGGCAAAGTGTATGTCACCGGTCTGGGCCTGCCGTCTGAAATGGCAGGCGCAATTAAATCCGGCGCCAGCAAAAGTTTCGCCATCTGGAACCCGATCGATCTCGGTTATGCCGCCACCTATCTGGCGGATGATTTAGTGAAAGGCACGGCGACCAAAGAGGAAGCCAGCATGGGCAAACTGGGCAAAGTGAAGCTCGATGCTGACGGCAGCGGCGCAATGGCGGAGCCGTTTGTCTACGATGCCAGCAACATTGATAAGTTCTCAAAAATCTTCTGATGAGATTTGTAGGCCGGATAAGCGTAGCGCCATCCGGCAAGACGGCGGGTGGCGCTGCCGCTTACCCGCCCTACAAATTCCCCTGTAATGGAGAACTATCATGACACCACTCCTTCAACTCAACGGCATCACCAAGGTTTTCCCCGGTGTGCGTGCTCTTGAGAATGTGCAGCTTGATCTCTGGCCCGGCAAAGTCACCGCGTTGATCGGTGAAAACGGCGCAGGGAAATCAACGCTGGTCAAAGTGATGACCGGCATTTATCAACCGGACGAAGGTGAAATCCTCTATAAAGCGATCCCTATTGCGCTGCCGACGCCGGAATCCGCCCACAAAGTGGGGATCACCGCTATCCATCAGGAGACAGTTCTGTTTGATGAACTGTCAGTGACCGAGAACATTTTTGTCGGCCAGTATCTTTATAAAGGGCTGCTGAAAAAACTCGACTGGCCCGCCATGCACCAGCAGGCGCGGGATATTCTCGCCCGGCTGGAAGTGCAAATCGATCCGCGCGCCACGCTGAAAACCCTGAGCATTGCCCAGCGCCATATGGTGGCGATTGCCCGCGCGCTCTCTTTTGACGCACAGGTGGTGATTCTGGACGAACCCACGGCCGCGCTTTCGCAGCATGAGATCCTGGAGTTTTACCAAATCGTCGAGCGCCTGAAACAGGAAGGCAAAGCGATCCTGTTTATCTCGCACAAGTTCGATGAAATCTTTGAACTGGCCGATCACTACACCATTTTGCGCGACGGCGTTTATGTTGATTCCGGCGCGATAAAGGCGATCACCGAAGAGCGCATGGTGGCGATGATGGTTGGCCGCACGCTGAGCCAGAGCTGGCCGAAAGTGGCGTGCGAACCGGGCGAAACGGTGCTGGAAGTGCGCGATCTGTGTCATCCCACCGAGTTTGCCCATATCAACTTTTCGCTGCGTAAAGGCGAGATCCTCGGCTTTTACGGCCTGGTCGGCGCCGGGCGTACCGAGCTGATGCAGGCGCTTTCCGGCGTTTCACGCCCCTCTTCCGGCGAAATCATCCTCAACGGCAAATCCGTGCAGTTCCGCCAGCCAGCGGATGCCATTCAGGCCGGTATTGTCTGCGTGCCGGAAGAGCGGCAAAAGCAGGGGGCGATTATCGAGCTGTCGATTGCGCAGAACATCAGCCTGCCGCAGCTTAGCAAGCTGAACCGCAACGGCGTGCTGAATGAGGCGAAAGAGTGGGCGCTGGCCGATGAGTACGCGCGCCGTTTGCAGGTGAAAGCCTTTAGCTGGAGACAGGCGGTAGAAACGCTCTCCGGCGGCAATCAGCAAAAAGTGGTGATCGGTAAATGGCTCGCCACCCATCCGGACGTGATCATCCTCGACGAACCGACTAAAGGAATCGATATCGGCTCAAAAGCGGCGGTGCACCAGTTTATGTCGGAACTGGTGGCGCACGGGTTGGCAGTGATTATGGTCTCCTCCGAGTTGCCGGAAGTGATGGGCATGGCCGATCGGGTGATTGTGATGCATGAAGGGCTGATGGTGGCGGAATACAACGCAGGCGACGCCACGGCAGAAACCATTGTCAGCGCCGCCAGCGGTGCCGGGAAGGAGGCAGCATAATGTGGCAACAACTGCTTAAACACCGCGAAGCGCTGCTCGGCGGCGTGATTGTGCTGCTGGTGCTGAGTATCGGCAGCCGTGTGCCTTCGTTTATCAGCCCCGGCAACCTGGTAGAGATGTTCAACGATACCGCCATTCTGATCATTCTCGCGCTCGGGCAAATGATGGTGCTGCTGACCAAAGGTATCGATCTGTCGATGGCGGCAAACCTCGCGCTGACCGGCATGATTGTCGCGCTGATCAACTTCCATCATCCGGAGGTTCCGGTCTGGTCGTTGCTGCTGCTGGCCACGCTGCTCGGTCTGCTGATGGGCATGATCAACGGCCTGCTGGTGTGGAAACTGGGTATTCCGGCCATTGTGGTGACGCTCGGCACCATGAGCATCTACCGCGGCATTATCTTCTTACTCTCCGGCGGCGGCTGGGTGAATTCCAACCAGATGGGCGCGGATTTTCTCGGCCTGCCGCGCGCGTCGGTGCTGGGTTTACCGGTGCTGAGCTGGTGCGCTGTCGCCGCGCTACTGCTAGTGGGGTATTTCCTGCGTTACAGCCGTACCGGGCGGGCGCTCTATACCGCAGGCGGCAACGCGACGGCCGCGTATTACACCGGGATCAACGCCGGCAAGATGCAGTTTGTCAGCTTCTGCCTCTCCGGCGCGCTGGCGGGCTTTTGCGGCTATTTGTGGATCTCGCGCTTTGCGGTGGCGTATGTCGATGTGGCTAACGGTTTTGAGTTGCAGACGGTGGCAGCTTGTGTGATTGGCGGCATCAGCACCATGGGCGGCACCGGGCGCGTGCTTGGCTGTCTGTTCGGCGCATTATTCCTTGGCGTGATTAATAACGCGTTGCCGGTCATCGGTATTTCTCCCTTCTGGCAGATGGCAATTTCCGGCACGGTGATTGTCATTGCGGTTCTGCTGAATGAACGCGCCAACAAGCGCAAAGGCCGCTTGATCCTGCGTGATGCGGCGCTGGCACGACAAAAACAGGCGGTGAAATCATGAGCAAAATATTGACTTCCGATGCCGTGAAAAACGCACCAGCCACCTCACCTTTCCTCCAGCGCCTGCTGTGCTGGGAAGGTTTTTTGCTGGCCGTGACCCTGGCGGTATTTGTGGCGAATGCCATCGCGTCGCCCTACTTCCTCAATATCTGGAACCTCTCTGACGCGACGTTCAACTTTACCGAAAAAGCGATCATTGTCCTGCCGATGGCAATGCTGATCATCGCGCGCGAGATCGATTTATCCGTCGCCGCCAACATGGCGCTGAGCTCTACAGTAATGGGGTTTTGCGCGCAGGCAGGAATGGAGACGCCACTGCTGGTCGCGGTGGGCCTTGGCGTCGGTCTGCTGTGCGGATTGTTCAACGGCATTCTCGTCACCCGTTTCAACCTGTCATCGATTGTGATCACCATCGGCACCATGAGTCTCTATCGCGGCATCACTTACATTCTGCTTGGCGATCAGGCGCTGAACCGCTGGCCGGAGAGCTTCGCGTGGTTTGGCCAGGGCTATGTCTGGGGCGCGCTGTCGTTTGAGTTTGTCCTGTTTATCGTGCTGGCCGTTGTGTTTGCGTTCCTGCTACACAAAACCAACTTTGGCCGCCGCACCTACGCGATAGGCAACAACCCGACCGGCGCGTGGTATTCCGGCATCAATGTGAAGCGCCACAACCTGATCCTCTTCGCGCTGGTGGGTCTGATGGCGGGGCTGGCGTCGGTACTGCTGACATCACGCCTTGGCAGCACGCGCCCGACGCTGGCGCTCGGCTGGGAGCTTTCAGTGGTGACGATGGCTGTGCTGGGCGGCGTCAATATTCTCGGCGGCTCCGGCAGCATGGTCGGCGTCATCATCGCCGCCTTCCTGATGGGGCTGGTGACCTTCGGCCTGAGCCTGCTCAATGTACCGGGCATTGTGATGTCGATTATCGTCGGCGCGATGCTGATTGTGGTGATTTCGCTGCCGATCATTACCCGCCGCGTGATGCAGCGCAGGCGTATGTAAACCGGCGTTGATTGCCGGATGGCGGCTGCGCCTTATCCGGCCTACAAAACCGCCCCGCAGATAATTGCAGGCCCGGTAAGCGTAGCGCCACCGGGCAAAAATCGCAGCGGTCCCGTAGGCCCGGTAAGC
>FOAY01000021.1:34151-69427 GCA_900109485.1 Kosakonia sacchari
CCGTAGGCCCGGTAAGCGCAGCGCCACCGGGCAACAAGAATTCCCCCGGCGACATGGAGTATTGCCGCCGGAAAAATCACAGCAAATTAAGGAGAGTCACGATGAGCTTTATGTTAGCCCTACCCAAAATCAGCCTGCATGGCGCAGGCGCAATCGGCGATATGGTCAACCTGGTAGCGAACAAACAGTGGGGTAAAGCGCTGATTGTCACCGATGGACAACTGGTAAAACTGGGCCTGCTGGACAGCCTGTTTGCTGCGCTGAAAGCGCATAACATGGCGTATCACCTGTTTGATGAGGTGTTCCCGAACCCAACGGAAGAACTGGTGCAAAAAGGGTATGCCGCATACCGGAACGCCGCCTGTGATTACATCATTGCCTTCGGCGGCGGCAGCCCGATCGACACCGCCAAAGCGGTGAAAATCCTTACCGCCAACCCGGGGCCATCCACCGCTTACTCGGGCGTGGGCAAAGTGAAAAACCCCGGCGTACCGCTGGTGGCGATCAATACCACGGCCGGTACCGCAGCAGAAATGACCAGTAACGCGGTGATTATCGACTCGGCGCGACAAGTCAAAGAGGTGATTATCGATCCCAATATTATCCCCGACATCGCCGTTGACGATGCCAGCGTAATGCTGGAAATTCCGGCTTCGGTAACCGCCGCCACCGGAATGGATGCGCTGACGCATGCAGTAGAAGCCTATGTTTCTGTCGGCGCGCATCCGTTAACCGACGCCAACGCGCTGGAAGCGATTCGCCTGATCAACCTGTGGCTACCGAAAGCGGTGGATGACGGGCATAACCTCGAAGCGCGTGAGCAGATGGCTTACGGCCAGTATCTTGCCGGGATGGCCTTTAACAGCGCCGGTCTTGGCCTGGTACATGCGCTGGCGCATCAACCGGGAGCGACCCACAACCTGCCGCACGGCGTGTGCAACGCCATTCTGCTGCCGATTATCGAAAACTTTAACCGCCCGAACGCCGTTTCCCGTTTTGCCCGCGTTGCACAGGCGATGGGCGTTGATACCAAAGGGATGAGCGATGAAGCCGCCAGCATGGAGGCCATCAACGCGATTCGCCGCCTCAGCGTGCGCGTGGGCATTCCTTCCGGTTTTAGCAAACTGGGCTTGACTGAAGCGGATATCGAAGGCTGGCTAGATAAAGCGCTGGCCGATCCATGCGCCCCGTGCAACCCGCGTACCGCCAGCCGCGATGAAGTCCGCGAGCTGTATCTGGAGGCGTTATGATCCGTAAAGCCTTTGTGATGCAGGTTAATCCTGAGGCCCATGAAGAGTATGAACGTCGCCATAATCCCATCTGGCCGGAGCTGGAAGCGGCGCTGAAAGAAGGTGGCGCGCACCATTACGCGATCTATCTCGATAAAGCGCGCCATCTGCTGTTCGCCACCGTGGAAATTGAGTCTGAAGAGCGCTGGAATGCGGTCGCCAGCACCGACGTTTGCCAGCGCTGGTGGAAATATATGCGCGACGTGATGCCCGCCAACGCGGATAACAGCCCGATCAGCGCGGAGCTGAAAGAAGTATTTTACCTGGCCTGAGCCCTGTTCCCCTCTCTGTTATGGGAGGGGATCACTGAAGCGGGAACTCCCTGGCCGTCACCTGCCCGAGATCGTCTATCAGTTCAGCTTTTACGCGCAGCGGTAAATTTCTCGCCAGGTTTGCCGCTTCAACGAAATAATGCTTTTCGCTGAAGGGCGAAACCATCATGTCCGGCTGCTGCCCGGCGGCATAAGTTTTGCCGCCAGCGAGTAGCGAAATGCCGGCAAATGAGACATGCCACGGTGAAGCGTTATGGCACACGATCTCAATATCTTTGCCGTTTTTTTCCTGATGAAAGCTGATTTTTTCCGCAATGTTTTCAGGATCGCCAATTTTTTTCGGCCGCCAGAAGATTTTCATCTGCGTATTCATGGTCAGCACCACGCTCTGCGCCTGCGGCGAAATCGTCGAGGATTTGGGCGGGATCTCATACAGGTTCAGCCAGAAGACGGATTCGCGATCCTGGGGCAATTCCTGCTGGTTATAGATCAGCCGCAGCCCCTGCATCGCCTGCGGTTCTAATTTGAACAGCGCCGGAACCGCAACAAACGGCGTTTTAATGCGATCGGGCATCGTCACGTTCGTGTTGCCGTTATCCACCCAGCTTTGCGCCATTACGGGCCAGCTATTGGTGTTTACCAGCATCAGGCTCTGTTGCGTCTGCCCCTCTTTAAAAATCACCCGCGTTGAGGATGCGATGAGTCCGGCGTGAGAGGAAAATGCAACCGCCCACAGCGCCGCTAACGCCACCGTTTTAACATGCTTTCTCATTGGACTTTCACCACCACATAAGCACTGGCATCCACTTTGCCCGGTGTGACCGTCTGACCCGGAAGGCGCGTCAGGGACGCATTGAAATGGACAATATATTCACTCAGTCCCGATGAGCCGCCATTAGAGATTTGCGTTGCCCCATCTCGCACAGAGTACCAGCCGCTGGTATTGCCAAAGCGGCAGGCGCTTAGCGAACACCAGTACCAGCCGAGCAGATTGCGTGGTACGCCATCGCTGGCATTCGCTATCTGGATACCAACACCCATGGCAATGCCTGGATAGCCATAGCGATCGGACAGCAAGTGGCTCACTCCCCCCAATGGATTCACCAGACCCAGCAACTCTGCGATCGTGTAACCATAGTGGGTAGTCTGAAAAGCCAGCGCCGTCATACCCGCAGCAGTACCACTTTGCATTGCGCCTTCGCAGAGAATGTTGACGCTAAAATTGGCCTGCGCCTTTTTCCCATTATTTAAATCAGCAACAGAAATCGTCGGGAATAGCACCACAGGCGTGGCGCTTTTAGCCACACAGGTTGGCGTTGATACCAGTATTGCGCCCGGAACGGTAGCGGTACCCATATTCACCGCCATCCAGTTATCCATCAACCAGCCATTCCAGTCGTAGGCGGAATCACCCACATCGCAGTAGGCATCCGTGCTGCCAGGCGAGCAGAAAGAGACATAACCATTCGGCTGGTTGCAGCTATACACGCCAGATGTGAGCTGGGTTGAACGTCCACACCAGTCCGTTGGCGATACCCCTCTGGGCGAGGTGGAACTCACGCGAATCAGCTCGGCGCGAATGGGGCTGAAGTCTTTGACCCGGATATAAATCTGCTTGCCGTCAGCCGAAACCGCGTAATTTTTCATCGGGATACGCTGAAAGTTACGGGCAAACACCGTGCCCGAATTCACATGCGTCAGACGTAACCCCACATGGCTAAACAGCGTGCCATAGTAGCCAGGGTAACCATCGGCTGCGCCCAAATCAAAAAAACCACCGTTACGATCGTCACCATTGGTGGCAATGATCTCGAAGATGTTATTTTTATCCGCAATATCACAGACCCATAAAACGCTGTCCGGGCCTTTATAACGCGGGTTATTCGCAAATGATACGATGCTTGAACCAAGCGGTGAGCCAACGGGTTGGATCGACAGACTGGTGACGTTAACGGTGCCCAGCGACAGACCAACACCCCAATAATCCAGTTCGGTACGGACGAAATCCGGCCCTTTTTTACACACTGCGCTCGCGGACAAACTCGCGAGCAAAAGAATGTTCAGTAAAATAATGCGCATAAAGATCATAAACAGCTCCGTCAATTAACGACAAGGCAGACCCATCAAAAGCAGTGGTTGCCGGGGTTCCGTGGCACGCCAGGCAATACGGCAGCTCTGCAGAGCCCCTTCTCCCCAACGCACCTGCAACTCCCCTTTTTTCTCACCGGAACGCAGGTAAATCTGATTAGCCTGCCCCACCATGCCCAGATAGTTGTCATAGCCGTCATACACCGAGGCCCCCATCGGGATCGGTTCATTCGCTTGCCGTTGCGCCGTAATCAGCATCGCCTGCCCGTTAAGGGTGTTAAAACGCACTCGTACCGTCGCGCCGGCATACGGCGCAATACGCTGCTGCGAAGTTTGCAGTTCGGCGTCATCGCTCATATTGCGGGGATCGAGGCCAATGCTATTGAACTGGTACGCGCCGAGCGAAGGCACAATGGCGTAACCAAACGCATCGACGCGCCCTCCCTGTCCGCCGATAACCTCCGCGCCGCTGGCGCCAGGCGCATCTATCAGGGCAAAACTGTCGCCGACCCAGTGTCCAAGCGTCACGCCGCCTTTATGCGCAACGACCGAACCCTGTAGTGAGGCGGAGGCTTGCCAGTAATTTTGTGACGATGACCAGGAAATTCCGGCGTTAGCAAAAGAAAAATTCCGCTGCAAACCGCCGCCCCACACCGACTGCTCGCCTTTGTCATCGGTTGAATAGTTCAGGTTGTAGTTCAGCGGATTTTTGTCGCCATACACCCCGCTCAATGTTGATTGATAGCCACCATCGGAACCGTCGCTGTTGTTGCTGCGGTGTGCGCTGGCTGAAAGAATAGGTGAGGACCGTTGGGTGCCAAGCGGTACAGAGACCGCGAGCGACCACAGTGTTTGAATCTGATCACGCAAAGAGATCGCGTGTTCGTTGCCGCTGTTTTGCCACTGACTGCTTACGCTATCGGGCGTAACGTTATAGGTACGCGCCACCCCGAGATTCAACGCAATGCCATAATCGAAGGTTTTACTCCAGTTGAACTGAAGCTGTTTGTCGCGCTTTTTATTATCGCGGTAAGTCTGCGTTGATGCTGAGAGGTTAATGTTGCCGTAATCGCCTAATGTCTGGCCCGCAGAGATCTCCAGACGATTGCGCTGTTTCCAGCTTAGTGATTGCCACTGATTACCATGTTTGTAAGCCTCACGAGAACCTAAAGCGTCATACAGCTCAGAATACCCGTCGGTGGAATAGCGATAACCGGCGAGCGTAAACGATGTTCCCGATTGCGGAATGAATTTGCTGTAGTTCGCCCGTAACGACCAGCCGCTTCGGGCACCCTCATCCGCCAGGGATGCGTGGGAAAACAGGCTGGTCAAACCAAAAGCGCCCATGGAGGTTGTGTAGACGCCGCCCAGCGCATAACTCATATAGTTAGATGCCAGTTGGTTGCCGAGGCTGAGGGTAAACGCGTTCGTTAGCCCTTGCCGCCAGACCACTTCACTGAATACATTCTTATCGCCCACGTCCCGCGTCTGCCCCAGCGTGAAAACATAGTCTGAGGAGCCAGGGCGCATAGATTCAGCCAGTGCCGAGAAAGGCACCATAAAAGTATTTACGCTGCCATCCGCTTCATTGACGACAACCGTTAAATCACCGGCGAAATTTGTCGGGTAGAGATCGTCGATCGTAAACGGGCCCGCCGCGACAGTCGTTTCATACAGCGTGGATTTACCCTGCAAAATGGTGACTTTCGCGTTCGTGTTGGCAATCCCGCGCACAACGGGCGCATAGCCCCGGCGCGAATTCGGCAACATGCGCGTATCCGATAAAAGCTGGAGCCCCCGGAAACTCATCCCGGAAAAAAATTGCCCGTTGGTATAGCCTTCGCCCACCATTAATTCGCTGCGCAACGGGTAAATGGCACGCTGAAGATAACGACGGTTCGTATTCCAGCGGCTGCCTTCTTCGTTGCTGTAGCTCAAACTGGACTGCTGGCGATAGCGCCACAGCCCAAGGTTGAAACCGCCGTTAAAATTCAGCCAACTGGAGTCCATGCTACCTGCGCCGCTCTGCCGCGACTTCACGTGATACTGGTTGGCGATATAGTTCAGAAACAGCATGCTTTCCCCGGCATCAAGGCTTGCTTCACTGACGCTGCCCCGGGGAACGGATTTCAACAGTGCCTGCGGCACGCTCAAATCCATACGCAATTGCGCAAGGTCATCTTTGATAGTGACGCCCTTCATCACTTCATCATCATTCCAGTAGCATGATGATTTCATTACGGGCGTGAAGGCCTTCAGACCTAACGTTGTTAATAATTCCCGGGGCAGGCAGGGGCTAATATTCTCCCCCCGGCGGGAATATTCTATTTCACTGTGCGTAATAAACTTGCCGTTAAGATAAATATCCAGTGAGTGACGCCCTGCCGAGATCATTTCGTTTTTATTTAAACGTTGCAAATCCTCAACTGATAAACCACTTCCCCTTAGCAAAGAGGCATCAAAATAGAAACCCTCATCTTCCGCTGATGCTGAAAAGGGCAAAACAAAAATCAGCCCTATAAAAGCGCGAAAGCAGGTTGAATGCAGAGGCATTATAGTCACCAGAATTGAGAAATATATTTATATCATCAAGCAGGAGTTATCGAACCAATGAATAGGTTTTACTAAATACGCCGCCGTAATCATTTATCGCATTAATTATTAATTTATCACCTGCGCCCGTGGGTAATATCCATTGCGCAGTAGAATGCGGCGTAATCATGCCTGTCGTTGTAATGGACGTTTTTTTCTTTCCATCCACAACGAATGCACTAACAATGGAAATATGCCAGGGGCTGGTATTCTTAATATCGATTTTTTTACCCTGGACGCCGACCTTTAACTCATCGAGTGATTTATTTGCGTCACCCACCAGGCCGGAAGGGCGGTAAAATATTTTGATACGGCTTTTCACCAGCATGGTTAAAGAATTTTTACCCTGAGCAGCGGCACTTTTTGCCGGGTATTGCAGAAAATTCAGCCAAAAAAGGGACTCCCTGTCCTGTGGTAAAACCGTTCCCGTAAATTTCAACCGCAAACTGTGTTGTGCGTGCGAATTAATACGAAATATCGAGGGCATGACAATAAAAGGAGCGTCGGCCGTTTCTGCTGTTGAATTAGGATTATTTTTATCCGTCCACACTTGTACTAAAAAAGGGTTGTCGCCAGCATTAGTGAAATCAAGCGATTTTTCTTTAATCTCCGCATTGTAAATAATACGAGTTCCGAGCATCGTCACGCTGGCCGAGGCACTATTGAGTGCGGAGGAAAAAAGAAAGGCGGAAAGAAAACCGAATAATATTTTATGTTTCGACATGCTGATTTAAACCCCATAACAAGCGCTGCACGAGGCAGCGCTTTTAAGGATATTACATGTAAGTTACGGCAAACTGCACCTGAGCTTCTACAGTACCCGCCGTAGATGCACCGGTTGCAAAATAACGCGCAGTCAGATCGTAGGTTGCGCTGGTATTTGCGCCACCAACAGACTGAGAAGCGGTCTGAGCTTTATTACCCACGAAATCCAGCGCGGTAGTACCTTCCATTAATTGGATCGCAACATTTGCCGCCGGAGAAGTGGTCGCGGTATTTTTCAAATTCATACCATCAACATCATTTGCAACAAAAACAACGCTTGCGTTAGATGTTTGCGCACCGCAACCAGACAGCATTACAGTGAACGGAGTTTCGCCGGTGGTATCGCCTGCATTAGCCAATTGAGTTTTTGCAGCGGTCGGCAGAAGAACAACCGGAGCGGAGCTGCTGCCATTTACAGTAATATTACAGGTTTGTTCACTTACTTCACCCATAAAACGCACAGTATTATTTGACGTTGCAGCAAAAGAGGAAGCGCTTAAACCAAAAGCAAAAACAGCCGTTGCCGCACAAATAGCTTTCATACGATTCATAAAAAGACCTTAATTTAAAATTGACATTCCATATCAAGATGTTTTCCAGGACGGTAAACATCTTAAATCCGAATACAAAAGTACACCTACGGACTATCTATTGTAAACGCAGGAAAATAAGTAAAAATAAAACAAAAATTGAATTAGCATCCGCTCAGACAATAAAACAAGAAATATTATTCACACCAATAACAATTTAAAAACAAAAACATAATTACAACAACGAGTTAAACTGGTAAGAGGTGCCTGCACACCCGCATAAAAACAAAAATATAGAATAAAATATTAGGAATATATCTATATTTCTCACCCGCCATAAAAAGCATGTCAAAAATAAATCATTAAGATCAGGAAGGATTGGTGGCATTAATGCATATAGCCCCTTCCTGAAATAAGAAACCCTTTATGAGCAGAATTTATAATTAATTCTGTTCCGCCACTAAAATAGCCTGCGTATCCGGTTCCAGCGCTTTAAAAATATGCTCCTGATCCGCTGGGTAGCAGATGTAATCCCCTTCACCTAACTCCTCTGGCGCTTCGGTTAGCCCCACCAGCGCGCGCCCCTGCGTCACGATAATATGCTCAACAGAGCCCTGCGGATGAGGATGCGAAATACGGTCCGCGCCCGGCTGCGTCAGTAGCAGGTAGATATCGCGCCGCGCGCCTGGCGGGCAGGCAGCCAGTAAAATCGCCTGATAATTAGCCTGTTCGGCAATCACTTTGGTGCCTTCACCGCGGCGAATCACCTGTGTTTTCGGGCTTTGCGGTTCCAGCAGGCGGGCAAAGGGAATATCCAGCGCCACGCATAACGCCCACAATGTTTCCAGGCTGGGATTGCCATTCCCGGCTTCCAGTTGAGACAGCGTAGATTTGGCGATCCCGGCACGGCGGGCAATTTCTGCCAGCGAAAAGCCGGTTCGCTGACGCTCGCGCACCAGACTTTTGGCTATGATGCTAATTGGTTGTGTCATACACGACCCCAAACGTTCATTTAATCGAACGAATCGTTCTTCTTGAAAAACGATCCTGATGTGTTCATTATAATGGATAAACGTTCGATATGGCTAAAATGAGATGCTTACCCAACACTTCGCGTCGCTAAAAGGCGATACCATCAAAGCAATATTCCTTGTTTGCCTGGCGGTTGGCGTCGTCGGCGTCTCCTACGGATCGCTGGCGATGGCTTACGGCTTTCCGCTGTGGGTGCCGCTTGCGCTCTCCACGCTGGTACTGGCGGGCGCCAGCGAGTTTATGTTTATCGGGATTGTTGCCAGCGGCGGTAATCCGTTGGCAGCCGCCGTTGCCGGATTACTGGTGAATGCCCGCCATATCCCTTTTGGTGTCACGGTGCGTGAACTGGTCGGTCAGCGGGCGGCGGGATTTCTCGGCTGCCACATTATGAATGACGAAAGCGTGGTGTTCGGTTTGTCGCAACCCACACCGGAACAGCGTAAGGCCGCTTACTGGTTGTGCGGATTGGGCGTCGCGCTGCTGTGGCCTGCGGGTGTACTGGTGGGCGCGGCGGTTGGCACGCTATTACCAGCGCCAGAAACCATCGGGCTCGACGCCGTATTCCCGGCGATCCTGCTGGCGCTGGTGTTACCGGCGCTGAAAAAACGCACCACGCTTATCCGCGCTTCCAGCGGCGCTCTGTTATCGCTGGCAACCGTTCCCTTCGCCCCGGTCGGCTTACCGGTGCTGCTCTCTTTACTGGGTTTACTGACGAGGAAGAAATAATGGCCAGCGTTTCCTTAATTATCGGCGGCATTGCGGTTCTTTCCGTTGGCACGTATTTGATGCGCTTCGGCGGCGCAAAACTCGGCAGCAGGCTGGCGCTCTCAGAGCACTCACAGGCGCTACTTTCCGATGCGGCAACGACGTTGTTGTTCGCGGTCGCGCTGGCGGCCATGCTCTATGAAGGGGATCATTTTGCCGGAATGGCACGCGTGCTGGGCGTGCTGTTTGCCCTTTTCCTGGCCTGGCGAAAGATGCCGCTCATTGTGGTGATTATCTCGGCGGCTGTGGTGACGGCGCTGTTGCGCCTGGCGGGTATGCATTAAAAAAAAGCGCCCGCAGGCGCTCTTTCGACAATATTGCAATTTATTTGGTCAGCTCGGCAGTCATATGAACCTGGTTGCCGTTGTAAGCTTCGGTAATGTGGTAAGAAGAAGCGCCTGCCTGCTGAGCCTGAGCGGCGATTTGTGCTTCTGCACCGCTGAGAGTGGTGTCAGTTACGCTTACAGACTGGGCAGCGAAAGAACCGAAAGAAGCAGACAGAGCGATAACAGCGACAAAAGTTTTGATGCTTTTCATGATATAAATCCTTACGTTAATTTGTTGGAGTGAGGCGTTGTGCCTCGATGAAATAAATACTAGACCTGTTCACTCACAACAAAAAGCGGAAGGATTTGTTCTCATCTTTCAAAATTATTGATTAACAATTAAACGCTGTGGATGGGTATAGATCGTCGCCCTGCCCGGCTTGCAAAAACCGACCAGCGTCAGGTTGCAGCGTTCCGCCACTTCCACGGCCAGCGTTGTCGCCGCCGATACCGCAAACAGAATTTCAACGCCGCACATCGCCGATTTTTGCACCATTTCATAGCTGGCGCGGCTGGACACCAGCACCGCTCCTTGCTCCCACGCTTCACCTTCACGCGCGCGATGACCAAGCAACTTATCCAGCGCTACATGACGCCCGACATCTTCATGGCCGCCCGCCAGTTCGCCGGAGGGTAACATCCACGCCGCCGCATGCGTACAACCGGTTAACTGCCCGACAGGCTGAAAATCGGTTAAATGCGCCAGCCCGTTATCCAGTAACGCCAGGTCAAAGCGCTGCGTGAACGGCAGCGGCGCTATCGGCTTGCCGATATCGTTAAGTTGTTCCACGCCGCATACGCCGCAGCCGGTTCGCCCGGCAAGCGCGCGACGTCGCTCTTTTAGCCCCATAAAACGGCGGCTGGAGAGTTCGATTTGCACTTCAAGGCCGTTACAGGAAGGCACCACATCCATGCCGTAAATTTCCGCCGGGTTTTCGATAATCCCTTCGGATAAGGAGAAGCCAATCGCGAACCATTCGAGATCTTTTGGCGAGGCCATCATCACCACATGGGAGATACCGTTGTAGACCAGCGCAACAGGAACTTCTTCCGCCAGCATATCGGGCTGCGTCTGCTGTAAATCGGTGCGTTTCCACAGGGAAATCTCACGGGCCCCTGTGACTGATGTTGCATTTTCGTGCTTTTTAGGGTGCAAATCGTTCACTTTGTCTTAACCGTTATCAAACAAGCGTACCAACTATATGGTACTCTTTGCGTATATCCCTTGGGGGAAAGAGGGAATAGCAGCGATTCTGAGGAACTTACCGCAGAATTGACCTACCTACATTGTAGTAATCTTCGTTGCTAATCCCCCCAGGATGAGGGATTACCAGCAATTCTGAACCTTTGCGAAAACCACCGCAAAGAAAAAACGATAAGAGTAATGTCGAACCAGGAGCAAACCATGCAGGTCAGCAGAAGGCAGTTCTTTAAGATCTGCGCTGGCGGTATGGCAGGAACAACGGCTGCGGCATTGGGCTTTGCCCCCAATATCGCACTTGCGGAAACACGGCAGTATAAGCTGCTGCGCACCCGTGAAACCCGTAATACCTGCACATATTGTTCCGTCGGCTGTGGGCTGTTGATGTACAGTCTCGGCGACGGTGCCAAGAACGCCAAAGCGTCAATCTTTCATATCGAGGGTGACCCGGATCATCCGGTAAACCGTGGCGCGCTGTGCCCGAAAGGCGCAGGTCTGGTGGATTTCATCCACTCGGAAAGCCGCCTGAAATACCCGGAATACCGTGCGCCAGGCTCCGATAAATGGCAGCGCATCACGTGGGATGATGCGTTTGACCGCATCGCGAAGCTGATTAAAGCCGACCGCGATGCCAACTTTATCGCGCAAAATGCCGCAGGCACCACTGTCAACCGCTGGCTGAGCACCGGGATGCTGTGCGCATCCGCGTCCAGCAATGAAACGGGCTATTTAACGCAAAAATTCACCCGCGCACTCGGCATGTTAGCCGTCGATAACCAGGCGCGTGTCTGACACGGACCAACGGTAGCAAGTCTTGCTCCAACATTTGGTCGCGGTGCGATGACCAACCACTGGGTCGACATAAAGAACGCCAACCTTATCATTGTGATGGGTGGGAACGCGGCTGAAGCACATCCGGTGGGATTCCGCTGGGCGATGGAAGCCAAGATCCATAATGGCGCGAAACTGATTGTTATCGATCCGCGCTTTACGCGTACCGCCTCTGTTGCGGATTTCTATACGCCGATTCGTTCCGGTACTGACATTGCCTTCCTGTCAGGCGTGTTGCTGTACCTGATGACCAACGAAAAATATAACCGCGAATATACCGAGGCCTATACCAACGCCAGCCTGATCGTGCGGGAGGATTATGGTTTCGAAGATGGCCTGTTCACCGGCTATGACGCGGATAAACGTAAATACGACAAAACCAGCTGGAACTACGAACTGGATGAGAAAGGTTTCGCCAAACGCGATACCACGCTCACCCATCCGCGCTGTGTATGGAACCTGCTGAAACAGCACGTTTCTCGCTATACGCCGGACGTGGTTGAAAACATCTGCGGGACGCCAAAAGCGGATTTCCTGAAGGTGTGCGAATACATCGCCGAAACCAGCGTGCATGACAAAACCGCCTCGTTCCTCTACGCGCTGGGCTGGACGCAGCACTCTGTCGGTGCGCAAAACATTCGCACCATGGCGATGATCCAGCTGCTGCTGGGGAACATGGGGATGGCAGGCGGCGGCGTGAATGCCCTGCGCGGTCACTCCAACATTCAGGGGCTGACGGACCTTGGTTTGCTGTCACAAAGCCTGCCGGGCTATATGACGCTGCCGAGTGAGAAACAGGCCGATCTCCAGACTTATCTTGCCGCCAACACGCCGAAACCGCTGCTGGAAGGCCAGGTGAACTACTGGGGTAATTACCCGAAATTCTTCGTTTCGATGATGAAAGCCTTCTTTGGCGACAAGGCCACGGCGGAAAATAGCTGGGGCTTTGACTGGCTGCCGAAGTGGGACAAAAGTTACGACGTTCTGCAGTACTTCGACATGATGTACAAAGGCCAGGTGAACGGCTATCTGTGCCAGGGCTTTAACCCGGTGGCCTCGTTCCCGAACAAGAACAAGGTCGTGGCATCGCTGTCGAAACTGAAATTTCTGGTGACCATCGATCCGCTGAACACCGAAACCTCGACCTTCTGGCAAAACCACGGTGAGTCGAACGATGTCGATCCGGCGAAAATCCAGACCGAAGTGTTCCGTCTGCCTTCAACCTGCTTCGCTGAAGAGAACGGCTCGATCGTGAACTCCGGCCGCTGGCTGCAATGGCACTGGAAAGGCGCTGACGGCCCGGGCGAAGCTGTGACCGATGGCGAGATCCTCGCCGGTATCTTTACGCGTCTGCGTAAGATGTATGCCGAAGAGGGCGGCGCGTGCCCGGAACAGGTGCTGAATATGACCTGGAACTACTCCACCCCGCACGAACCGGCATCGGAAGAAGTGGCGATGGAGAGCAACGGTAAAGCACTGGCAGACATTATCGACCCGGCGACGGGCGCGGTGATCGTCAAAAAAGGCCAGCAGCTTAGCTCGTTTGCTCAGCTGCGCGATGACGGCACTACCTCCAGTGGTTGCTGGATCTTCGCCGGTAGCTGGACGCCGGATGGCAACCAGATGGCACGTCGCGATAACGCCGATCCGTCAGGCCTTGGCAATACGCTGGGCTGGGCGTGGGCGTGGCCGCTTAACCGCCGCATTCTTTACAACCGTGCTTCAGCCGATCCGCAGGGTAAACCGTGGGATCCGAAGCGTCAGTTGCTGAAGTGGGACGGTGCGAAGTGGGGCGGCGTGGATATTCCGGACTACAGCACTGCCGCGCCAGGCAGCGATGTTGGGCCGTTTATCATGCAGCCGGAAGGGATGGGTCGCCTGTTCGCTATCGATAAGATGGCTGAAGGGCCGTTCCCGGAACACTACGAGCCGTTTGAAACGCCGCTGGGCACGAACCCGCTGCACCCGAACGTCGTATCCAACCCGGCAGCCCGCGTCTTTAAAGACGATATGGAAGCCATGGGTAAAGCGGATAAATTCCCATATGTCGGCACCACTTACCGTCTGACCGAGCACTTCCACTACTGGACCAAGCACGCGCTGCTTAACGCTATCGCGCAGCCGGAACAGTTTGTGGAGATCGGTGAGAAGCTGGCGGGCAAGCTGGGCATCGTTCAGGGTGATACGGTTCGTGTCTCCTCCAACCGTGGCTATATCAAAGCCAAAGCGGTGGTGACCAAGCGTATCCGCACGCTGAAAGTGAACGGCAAAGATGTCGATACCATCGGGATTCCGATTCACTGGGGTTACGAAGGTGTGGCGAAGAAAGGCTTTATCGCCAATACGTTAACGCCGTTCGTCGGCGATGCGAACACCCAAACGCCGGAATTCAAGGCGTTCCTGGTGAATGTGGAAAAGGTGTAACGGAGACGACTTATGGCTTATCAATCGCAAGACATCATCCGTCGTTCCGCAACTAACGGCTTCACGCCCGCGCCACAGGCGCGGGATCACCAGCAGGAAGTGGCGAAACTTATCGACGTCACCACCTGTATTGGCTGCAAAGCCTGTCAGGTGGCCTGTTCCGAGTGGAACGACATCCGTGATGAAGTGGGACATAACGTCGGGGTGTATGACAACCCGGCGGATCTGACCGCGAAATCCTGGACGGTTATGCGCTTCTCGGAAGTGGAACAGAACGACAAACTGGAGTGGCTGATCCGTAAAGATGGCTGCATGCACTGCGCCGATCCTGGCTGTCTGAAAGCATGTCCGTCAGAAGGCGCTATTATTCAGTATGCCAACGGCATTGTCGACTTCCAGTCTGAGCAATGCATCGGCTGCGGTTACTGCATCGCCGGTTGCCCGTTCGATGTACCGCGTCTGAACCCGGAAGACAACCGCGTCTACAAATGTACGCTGTGCGTTGACCGTGTCACCGTGGGCCAGGAACCGGCATGCGTGAAAACCTGCCCGACCGGCGCTATCCACTTTGGCTCCAAAGAGGATATGAAAACCCTCGCTGGCGAACGCGTCGCGGAGCTGAAAACCCGCGGTTACGATAACGCCGGGCTGTACGATCCGGCGGGCGTTGGCGGAACACATGTGATGTACGTGCTGCATCACGCCGACAAGCCGAATCTGTATCACGGCCTGCCGGAGAATCCGCAGATCAGCGAAACCGTGAAGTTCTGGAAAGGAATCTGGAAACCACTTGCGGCGGTCGGCTTTGCAGCGACCTTCGCGGCCAGCATCTTCCACTATGTCGGTGTCGGTCCGAACCGTGCAGAAGAGGAAGACGATAACCTGCATGAAGAAAAAGACGAGGTGCGCAAATGAAAAAACGTGACACCATCGTGCGCTACACGGCACCGGAGCGCATTAACCACTGGGTCACCGCCTTCTGCTTCGTGCTGGCGGCGGTGAGCGGGCTGGGGTTTTTCTTCCCGTCCTTCAACTGGTTAATGGGAATTCTCGGTACGCCGCAGCTGGCGCGCATTCTCCATCCGTTCGTCGGCGTGGTGATGTTTGCGTCGTTTATCATCATGTTTTTCCGCTACTGGCACCATAACCTCATCAATAGGGATGATATCTTTTGGGCGAAGAATATTCGTAAGATTGTCGTCAATGAGGAAGTGGGCGACACCGGGCGATATAACTTCGGTCAGAAATGCGTGTTCTGGGCGGCGATTATTTTCCTGGTGTTGCTACTGGTAAGCGGCGTGGTTATCTGGCGCCCTTACTTCGCGCCAGCGTTCCCTATTCCGCTAATCCGATTAGCGCTGATGGTGCATTCATTTGCCGCAGTCGCGTTAATTGTGGTTATTATGGTGCATATTTACGCCGCCCTGTGGGTTAAAGGCACCATAACCGCAATGGTGGAAGGCTGGGTCACCAGCTCGTGGGCGAAGAAACATCACCCGCGCTGGTACCGGGAAGTTCGCAAGACAACGGAAAAATCGACTGAATGAGTATTCGCATAATCCCGCAAGATGAGCTGGAGAAGAGCGATAAACGCACGGCGGATGTTATTCCGCCGTTATTATTCCCCAGACTGAAAAATCTCTACAACCGCCGTGCAGAGCGTCTGCGCGAACTTGCAGAGAGTAACCCGCTGGGTGATTATCTGCGTTTTGCTGCGCTTATCGCCCATGCCCAGGAAGTGGTGCTGTACGACCACCCCTTGCATATCGACCTGACAGCGCGCATTAAAGAAGCCGCTGAAGAGGGTAAACCGCCGCTTGATATTCACGTGCTGCCGCGTGATACGCACTGGCACAAGCTGCTGCATTCGCTCATCGCCGAGCTGAAGCCGGAGATGAGCGGCCCGGCGCTGGCGGTCATTGAGAACCTTGAAAAGGCCTCCGCACAGGAACTGGAAACGATGGCCAGCGCGCTGTTTGCTGCTGACTTCGCCGCTGTGAGCAGCGATAAATCGCCGTTTATCTGGGCCGCGCTGTCGCTCTACTGGGCGCAAATGGCCAGCCTGATTCCAGGAAAAGCCCGTGCTGAATATGGTGAACAGCGCCAGTTCTGCCCGGTATGCGGCGCCATGCCTGTTTCCAGCGTAGTGCATATCGGCACAACGCAGGGGCTGCGTTACCTGCACTGCAATCTGTGCGAAACCGAATGGCACGTGGTGCGCGTCAAATGCAGCAACTGCGAGCAGACCCGCGATCTGCACTACTGGTCGCTGGATAATGAGCAGGCAGCCATTAAAGCTGAAAGCTGCGGCGACTGCGGCACTTACCTGAAGATCCTGTACCAGGAAAAAGACCCGAACGTCGAACCGGTGGCCGATGATTTAGCTTCGCTGGTGCTTGATGCCCGCATGGAGCAGGAAGGTTTCGCCCGTAGCTCTATCAACCCGTTCCTCTTCCCGGGCGAAGGGGAATAATCCTGACAGGTCGCGGTAAGCTGTGCTTACCCGGCCTGCCATTGTTTTCATGTCAGTCTTGCTATTCTGCTCCTGCCCCAATTTAGCGCTCCTCACCGTAATCTGCCGCAAACGTTAATGATTTCAGCACATTTCGTAGCACACCATACCGCCACTTTCGGCAAAAACAAGCGGGTTCAAAAGTTATAAACCGGCTTTACGAGCAGCCTTCCAAATTTGTGCTTTCCACAAAATCAGCCGTTCCCATTTCATAAAAACCAGGCTATAAAACTGGATATTTATACAGATAAAGGTGAACGGAATGGCACTGGAACAAGGCATTGCCGGGTTGGTGAGCGACTTTATCGCCGCCGGGCGCCCCTCGGCGCGCGCCAGGAGTATTGATGAACGGCGCGCGGGTTATATCGCCAGCACGTCGCTTGCCGGGGAAACGGAAACCCGCGTTCGGGTTGAAGACGTTACGCTTGAAGGCGTGACGCTACGCGTGTTCTCGCCGCTAGAGGCCAACGGTAAACTGCCTGCACTGATCTATTACCACGGCGGCTGCTTTATCAGCGGCGGGTTCGCCACGCATGATAACCAGTTGCGCCAGTTAGCGTGGTACAGCGGCTGTCGGGTGATTGCCGTGCAGTATCGGCTCGCGCCGGAACATCGCTGGCCTGCCGCGCACGATGATGCGCTACAGGGTGCAG
Source organism: Kosakonia sacchari (assembly GCA_900109485.1). Taxonomy (GTDB): domain Bacteria; phylum Pseudomonadota; class Gammaproteobacteria; order Enterobacterales; family Enterobacteriaceae; genus Kosakonia; species Kosakonia sacchari_B. Next base: position 51,432 of record FOAY01000021.1, read on the forward strand.
AGGTGATATGGAAAAATGCCGAACGCCTCAACGTTGATCCGCAACGAATTACGCTGGCGGGCGACAGCGCAGGCGGGCATCTGGCGCTGGTCACCGCGCTACGATTAAAGGCGGCGGCAGTCTGGCAACCCGCGCAACTGGTATTGATCTACCCAATGCTGGATGCCACGGCCTACTTCGACAGCTATACCTTTAACGGTTCTGATTATGTAATCACCCGTGATGCGCTGCTGTCAGGCTACGAAATGTATCTTGGCGACACTGACCGCCTGCTGTCGGATGTCAGCCCGCTGTGGCGCGATGATTTCGCAGGTCTGCCGCCGGTACACATTATTACGGCGGAGTTCGATCCGCTGTGCGATGAAGGGGAAGCGTTATACCAGCATATGACGGATCAGGGCGTAACCTGTACCTGTTCCCGCTACCTCGGCGTTATTCACGGCTTCTTCCAGCTTGCCGGTATCAGCCAGAGCGCACGGGATGTCATACAAGACGTGGCCGCACGCGTGGCCAGAACGTCAAAGTAAATGATGCGCCTGTGAGTACAGGCGCAGAGTTTTACTCTTCTTCGTTGCCGCCCTCTTCATAAGGGCCAAAAGGTTTCGCGGGTAGCACGATGTAAATCCCTTCGAAAATCGCGCCCAGCTTACCCTCGCCAAACAGCTCAACCTGAAGCTGAACGCGCGCTTTACGCCCGCGCGCCAGGCGATCAAGATCGCCGCTTAGTGAGCCGAGATCGGCAATCGCGCTGGGTTTACCTTTAATTGGCGTGCTGTATCGAATGTGCGCATCAGCCAGAATAATGGTGCCGCCGAGATGGCGTTCGCGCAGCATCAGCCAGATCAATCCCCAGCCAGTCAGCGTGCCCAGCGAAAACAGGCTGCCGGCAAACAGCGTATGATGCGGGTTCTGGTTACCGGTCTCCGGCATGGTAGTGATAAATTTCTGCCCGGTGTACTGCTGAATACGCACGCCCATCTTTTCGCTCAGCGGAATATGCTCGTACCAGGCTTGCTGTAGCTGCCCGCACCAGTCGCCGCGATGCAGAATATCGTCCAGCGTGGCCACGGGTTTGATCATCAAAAAATGGCGCACCGGCGTCGTTTGCGGCGCGGTGATCTCCCCTTCATTGATAAACCCGAGCTTGGCAAAAAACTCTACGGCATCTTCGCGGGCGCTACAGGTCACCCGCTTCACCCCTTCCTGGCGAGCAACGGATTCCAGCGTCATCGCCATCAGCGTACCCAGCCCTTTATCCTGCACAGAAGGGTGCACGGCCATAAAACGGATCGAGGCTTCATTGTCGGCGTTGATATACAGCCTGCCGACCGCCACCATATTGCCCTCTTCATCAACCACCATCTGGTGATGCGCCATTGCATCCCATGCATCGCGTTCGGAACCTTTTGGCTGATGCAGGGGTTTGCGCAGCATTTCCCAGCGGAACTGGTAATAACGCTCTAACTCTTCTTCAGTCTGCGGTACGCGGAGGTGATACATAGCGGTGTTCTCTCTTGTGACTCTGGGCCACGCCGCAAGCTGGCTCATATCTGCAACCAGAATGTGACAGGACCATCGTTGACCAGCGAAACCTGCATATCGGCAGCGAATCGCCCGGTTTGCGTTTCCATCTGCTGGCTGCGGCAACGTTCAACAAAGTAGTTATACAGCGCTTCCGCTTTATCCGGCGCGGCGCCTCTGGAAAACCCAGGACGCATGCCGCGTTCGGTATCCGCCGCCAGCGTAAATTGCGACACCACCAGCACGCTCCCACCCGCCTGCTGGACGTTAAGATTCATTTTTCCTTCAGCGTCGCTAAAAATGCGATACCCCAGCACTCGCTCGCACAGGCGGTTCGCTTTTTGTTCATCGTCTTCCCTTTCGACCCCTAACAACACTAAAAGTCCCGGACCAATTTCGCCCGTCACCTCGCCCGCCACGCTAACGCTTGCGCGGGAAACACGTTGAATTAATGCAATCATGGTTGGTCTGCTTCTTCTTGCTGTGCGGCTATTTTGAGTTTTCGGTATTCACCGAGAGTGACAGTTATTTCTGCACCTAGCAAGACGATACACCAGGTCCAGTAGACCCAGAGGAACAAAATCGGGATGACAGCCAGCACGCCATAAATAAGCTGGTAGGAAGGGAACATAGTGATATAGAGGCCAAAGACTTTCTTGCCCAATTCGAACAACAGCGCCGCGACAAAGGCACCGATAATAGCGTCGCGGTTAGGCACCCGCGTCGTGGGTACAATGCTGTAAAGCAGCCAGAAAGAGAGCCAGGATAAAATCAGCGGGAAAATCCGCAGCACATCATCAATCATGCTGTTCAGTTCACTGGCCCAGCGCAGCGACAGCAAATAGGAACTAATGGCAAGGCTGGCGCCCGCCAGTAGCGGCCCAAGCGTGAGGATCATCCAGTACACCGCAAATGAGTAAACATGCGGGCGTATCCGAGTGCTGCGCCAGATGGTGTTCAGCGCCGTATCAATGGAGTACATCAACAGCAGCGATGTCACGATCAGCCCACACGCACCGACAGCGGTCATTTTGGTGGAGTTCGCCACAAACTGCTCAATATAGTTCTGAATCACATCGCCGGTTGCCGGGATGAAATTGGCAAACACAAAATGACGTAGCTGAATGCTGATTTCAGAAAACATTGGAAATGCAGCAAACAGCGCGACTATCACGGCGAGCAGCGGCACCAACGAGAGCAACGAGACGTAAGCGAGGTTCCCCGCCAGCGTCGTCATATGATCTTCATCGATGCGCTGCCAGAGCAGTTTCAACCATGACCACAATGCACGCGCGCGATGTCTGGCATGCTGCCGAACGTTTTTTAGCATAACTGCTTCGCGAAATAATCGGGGATCGTCGTTTTGCCCGTCACCAGAATACTGGTAATACCCAACTGTTCTGCACCCGCGATATTGTCAGCATTGTCATCGAAAAAAACGGCATCGTCGGCAGAAAAACCTTCAAGTGATAATACTTGCTGATAAATGCGCGCTTCGGGCTTACGCATTCCCATTTCCTGGGAAAGATAGATATGGTCGGCAGCAGCCTGGATTTCGGGATATTGCTCCGGCCAGTAAGTGGTATGCAGGCGGTTGGTATTCGACAAAACCACCACGCGATGCCCCTGCGCGCGCAACTTGTGCATGATGTCGATAACGTCGCTACGCAGAGCGACAAACACCGCCTGCCAGCCGGTGGAAAATTGCTCGTAGCTCAGCGGCATTTCCATCTCTTCACACAGCGCTTTGGCAAAATCTTCGTCGCTGATCTCACCGCGCTCGTGCTGATGAAAAGCTTCGCCCATGGTGAAGCTCTGCTTCAAATTCGCCAGCGGCACACGGCTGAAATCACTCCAGGCACCCAGCACCCGGTTGAAGTCGATATCGACAATCACATTACCTAAATCAAAGATATAGAGCATTTCTCTCTCCTTGCCAGCCGTGGAGAGTTAACTGTAGCGGTAAAGTGTGAAATTGAATAGTTTGCCGTCTCACATGCGGGCATAAAAAAAGCCGCTGAATATCAGCGGCTTTTTCACGGAGAAAGAGGAGAAATTACTCTTCTTTTGCACCGCGCATTGCGCGTTTACGATCGTTTTCCGTCAGGTGACGTTTACGAATACGGATAGACAGCGGGGTCACTTCTACCAGTTCGTCGTCATCGATGAACTCCAGAGCCTGCTCCAGGGTCATCTTAATCGGCGGAACCAGAACCGTTGCTTCGTCCGTACCGGACGCACGCATGTTGGTCAGTTTCTTACCGGTCAGGCAGTTTACCGTCAGGTCGTTAGAACGGCTATGAATACCGATGATCTGGCCTTCATAAACTTCCGCACCGTGACCAAGGAACAGCTTACCGCGATCCTGCAAACCGAACAGCGCGAACGCTACCGCTTTACCCTGACCGTTAGAGATCAGTACGCCGTTGTTACGCTGGCCAACTTCGCCCGGACGAACATCGTCGTAGTGGCTGAAGGTGGAGTACAGCAGACCGGTACCGGAAGTCATGGTCATGAACTCAGAACGGAAGCCGATCAGGCCACGGCTTGGGATCACGTAGTCGAGACGTACGCGGCCTTTGCCATCCGGATTCATGTTTTTCAGGTCGCCTTTACGCTCGCCCAGCGCCTGCATGACAGAACCCTGGTGCTGCTCTTCAACGTCCAGCGTCACGTTTTCAAACGGTTCCTGGCGACGGCCGTCGATTTCACGGAAGATAACTTTCGGACGGGAAACCGCCATCTCGAAACCTTCACGACGCATGTTCTCGATCAGAACAGACAGGTGCAGCTCACCACGACCGGAAACGCGGAATGCATCAGCGTCTTCGGTTTCTTCAACGCGCAGCGCAACGTTGTGCACCAGCTCTTTGTTCAGGCGGTCAAGGATCTGACGTGAAGTCACGTACTTACCTTCTTTACCACAGAACGGAGAGGTGTTGACGTTGAAGAACATAGTTACGGTCGGCTCATCAACAGACAGTGCCGGCAGCGCTTCCACATTCTGCGGGTCGCAGATGGTGTCAGAGATGTTCAGTTCGCCCAGACCGGTGATCGCGATGATATCGCCGGCTTCGGCGATTTCGCTGTCGATACGTTCCAGACCCAGGTGGGTCAGCACTTTACCGACTTTACCGTTGCGGGTTTTGCCTTCGCTATCAATGATAGTAACCTGCTGGTTCGGCTTCACTTTACCGCGTTTGATACGACCAATGCCGATAACACCAACGTAGTTGTTGTAGTCGAGCTGAGAGATCTGCATTTGCAGGGTCCCGTCGAGATCGACGTTCGGTGCCGGTACATGGTCAACAATCGCCTGATACAGCGGGGTCATGTCTTCAGCCATGTCTTCGTGGTCCATACCCGCGATACCGTTCAACGCAGAAGCGTAAACGATCGGGAAGTCCAGCTGTTCGTCGGTCGCGTCGAGGTTAACGAACAGGTCGAAGACCTGATCAACAACCCAGTCCGGACGCGCGCCAGGACGGTCAACTTTGTTGATTACCACAATCGGCTTGAGGCCATGGGCAAATGCTTTTTTGGTCACGAAGCGCGTTTGCGGCATCGGGCCGTCAAACGCATCAACCACCAGCAGCACGGAATCGACCATGGACATCACACGCTCAACTTCACCACCGAAGTCGGCGTGCCCAGGGGTATCAACGATGTTGATACGGTAATCATTCCATTTGATAGCGGTGTTTTTCGCGAGGATGGTAATCCCACGCTCTTTCTCCAAATCGTTGGAGTCCATCACACGCTCTTGAGTTTCAGCACGTTCGTCGAACGTACCGGATTGCTGCAGCAGCTTGTCAACCAGGGTTGTTTTACCATGGTCAACGTGAGCAATGATGGCGATGTTACGCAGATTTTCGATCACAACTTTGCCTCAGGCATTAGAAATAGCGCGTTATTGTACACGTATTAATCGAAGGACAAAACAGGATCACAAACATCCTCCGCAAACAAGTATTGCAGAGTTGCTTTGTGATCGCTTTCACGGAGCGTTAAAAGGGCCGCTAACAAAAAATTGCACCAATAAGGTGCTTAATGTTCACATGAAAGCACTATATTGGTGCAATTTAACCATCATGGTGCAGCCCTTTTGCACTATACCGGGCATAATAACGCCTTTTGAGGGGCATTTAAAAGTTGGCATAGATTTCGCTTTATCTATTTTACGGCAACTACGCCAGGTTTCACGCAGTATTTGAAGACCTCGTTACCACGACGACAATGACAAATCCGGGAGAGTTTAAGTATGTCCGCTGAACACGTTTTGACGATGCTGAATGAGCACGAAGTGAAGTTTGTTGATCTGCGCTTCACCGATACCAAAGGTAAAGAACAGCACGTCACTATCCCAGCCCATCAGGTTAATGCTGACTTCTTTGAAGAAGGCAAAATGTTTGATGGTTCTTCGATTGGTGGCTGGAAAGGCATCAACGAATCAGACATGGTGCTGATGCCGGACGCGACTACCGCTGTCATTGACCCGTTCTACGAAGAAACAACGCTGATCATCCGTTGCGATATCCTCGAACCAGGCACCATGCAGGGTTACGATCGCGACCCGCGTTCCATCGCGAAACGCGCTGAAGAGTACCTGCGTTCTACCGGTCTGGCAGACACCGTTCTGTTTGGGCCAGAGCCGGAATTCTTCCTGTTTGACGACGTTCGTTTCGGCAGCTCTATTTCCGGTTCCAGCGTTGCTATCGATGATATCGAAGGCGCATGGAACACCTCCACCAAATACGAAGGTGGTAACAAAGGTCACCGTCCGGCTGTTAAAGGCGGTTACTTCCCGGTTCCGCCGGTTGATTCATCACAGGATCTGCGTTCCACCATGTGTCTGGTGATGGAAGAGATGGGCCTGGTTGTTGAAGCTCACCACCACGAAGTGGCAACTGCTGGTCAGAACGAAGTGGCTACCCGCTTCAACACCATGACCAAAAAAGCGGACGAAATTCAGATCTACAAATATGTGGTACATAACGTTGCTCACCGCTTCGGTAAAACCGCGACCTTTATGCCGAAACCGATGTTCGGTGATAACGGTTCCGGTATGCACTGCCACATGTCCCTGTCCAAGAACGGTACTAACCTGTTCTCTGGCGACAAATACGCAGGCCTGTCTGAAATGGCGCTGTACTACATCGGCGGCGTAATCAAACACGCTAAAGCTATCAACGCCCTGTCTAACCCGACCACCAACTCCTACAAACGTCTGGTCCCGGGTTACGAAGCGCCGGTAATGCTGGCTTACTCTGCCCGTAACCGTTCTGCTTCTATCCGTATTCCGGTCGTTGCCTCTCCGAAAGCACGTCGTATCGAAGTGCGCTTCCCGGATCCGGCGGCTAACCCGTACCTGTGCTTCGCAGCACTGATGATGGCCGGTCTGGATGGTATTAAAAACAAAATCCACCCGGGCGAAGCAATGGACAAAAACCTGTATGACCTGCCGCCGGAAGAAGCGAAAGAGATCCCGCAGGTTGCAGGCTCTCTGGAAGAAGCGCTCAACGCGCTGGATGCTGACCGCGAGTTCCTGACAGCCGGTGGCGTGTTCACCGACGACGCTATCGATGCTTACATCGCGCTGCGTCTGGAAGAGAACGACCGCGTTCGCATGACGCCGCACCCGGTAGAGTTCGAACTGTATTACAGCGTTTAATAAATTAAATACTCGGCGGATTTCTTGTCGTAGCAAGGCGGCAACTGAGCGAATCCCCGGGAGCATAGATAACTATGTGACCGGGGTGAGCGAAGGCAGCCAACGCAGCAACGGCGAGAAAGACGCCAGAGGATTTGTTGCCGTGGAACTTTTAGCCCATCCCTGGATGGGCTTTTTTCTCCACCAACACTCTGTTCTGACGCATTTTTTACCTATAAAAAGCTATACTGCACTAAATTAGTGCATATCTCCGGGAGACTGCTAAATGGCAAGCGGCGCGCTGCCCGATGCTGGGCAGATCCTCAATTCTTTGATCAACAGTATTTTACTGGTTGATGACGAACTGGCGGTGCATTACGCCAACCCTGCGGCACAGCAATTGCTGGCGCAGAGCTCGCGTAAATTATTCGGCACACCGCTGCCTGAACTGCTGAGCTATTTTTCACTGAATATCGATTTGATGCGTGAAAGTTTGCATGCAGGTCAGGGATTTACCGATAACGAAGTGACTCTTGTGATCGACGGCCGCTCACATATTTTGTCGCTGACGGCGCAACGTTTACCGGACGGTTTAGTCCTGCTGGAAATGGCGCCAATGGATAATCAGCGACGTCTGAGCCAGGAACAATTGCAGCACGCCCAACAGGTGGCTGCGCGTGATCTGGTGCGTGGACTGGCGCATGAAATCAAAAACCCGCTTGGCGGGTTACGCGGTGCGGCGCAACTGCTGAGCAAAGCGCTGCCCGATCCGGCGCTAATGGAATACACCAAAGTCATTATTGAGCAGGCCGACCGTCTGCGAAATCTGGTGGATCGTCTGTTAGGCCCACAGCAGCCGGGAATGCATGTTACCGAAAGCATTCACAAAGTTGCCGAACGCGTGGTGAAACTGGTGTCGATGGAACTGCCGGAGAACGTAACGCTGGTTCGCGATTACGATCCGAGTTTGCCGGAGTTGGCCCACGATCCAGACCAAATTGAGCAGGTTTTACTGAATATCGTCCGCAACGCTTTGCAGGCGCTGGGGCCGGAAGGGGGCGAAATTATTCTGCGTACCCGTACCGCCTTCCAGTTAACGCTGCACGGAATTCGCTATCGCCTCGCGGCGAGAATAGATGTGGAAGATAACGGCCCAGGTATTCCGTCGCATCTCCAGGATACGCTGTTCTATCCCATGGTGAGCGGGCGTGAGGGCGGCACCGGGCTGGGATTATCTATCGCACGCAGTTTGATTGATCAACATTCTGGCAAAATTGAATTCACCAGTTGGCCAGGTCATACCGAATTCTCGGTATTTCTGCCTATTCGGAAGTAGAGGTGTTTATGCAACGAGGGATAGTCTGGATCGTTGATGACGATAGCTCCATCCGTTGGGTGCTGGAACGCGCGCTCAGCGGGGCAGGCTTGAGTTGTACAACATTTGAAAGTGCCAATGAAGTGCTTGATGCGCTCACCACCAAAACCCCGGATGTACTGCTTTCCGATATTCGTATGCCAGGGATGGATGGACTTGCACTGTTAAAACAGATCAAACAGCGCCATCCAATGCTTCCGGTCATCATTATGACCGCGCATTCCGATCTGGATGCGGCGGTAAGCGCTTATCAGCAAGGGGCATTTGATTATCTGCCCAAACCTTTTGATATCGATGAAGCCGTCGCGCTGGTTGAACGTGCGATCAGCCATTATCAGGAACAGCAGCAGCCGCGCAATATACAGGCCAGCGGCCCGACCACCGATATTATCGGCGAAGCGCCGGCGATGCAGGATGTGTTTCGCATTATCGGCCGCCTGTCGCGCTCGTCGATTAGCGTCCTGATTAACGGTGAATCAGGGACCGGTAAAGAACTGGTGGCGCATGCGCTGCATCGCCATAGCCCGCGAGTGAAAGCGCCGTTTATCGCTCTGAATATGGCGGCAATTCCCAAAGATCTGATTGAATCAGAACTGTTTGGCCACGAGAAAGGTGCCTTTACCGGTGCGAACACCATCCGCCAGGGGCGTTTTGAACAGGCCGATGGCGGGACGCTGTTTCTCGACGAGATTGGCGACATGCCGCTGGATGTGCAAACCCGTTTGTTGCGCGTGCTGGCCGATGGTCAGTTCTATCGTGTCGGCGGCTACGCGCCGGTAAAGGTTGATGTGCGCATTATTGCGGCGACGCACCAGAATCTGGAGCTGCGCGTTCAGGAAGGCAAATTCCGTGAGGACTTGTTCCACCGGTTGAACGTTATTCGCGTCCACTTGCCGCCGCTGCGCGAACGCCGGGAGGACATTCCTCGCCTTGCACGTCATTTCCTGCAGGTCGCGGCACGCGAACTGGGCGTGGAAGCCAAACAGCTGCATCCGGAAACCGAAGCAGCGCTCACGCGTCTGGCCTGGCCGGGTAACGTACGTCAGCTTGAAAACACCTGTCGCTGGTTAACGGTGATGGCTGCGGGCCAGGAAGTACTGATCCAGGATCTGCCCAGTGAACTGTTTGAAACCACGGTGCCGGACAGCCCGTCGCAGAGTTTGCCTGACAGTTGGGCAACGCTGCTGGCGCAGTGGGCCGATCGGGCATTGCGTTCCGGACATCAAAACCTGCTTTCTGAAGCGCAACCGGAGATGGAACGGACATTGCTGACCACCGCGCTGCGCCATACTCAGGGGCATAAACAGGAAGCGGCGCGCTTGCTTGGCTGGGGACGTAATACCCTGACACGCAAGTTGAAAGAGCTGGGAATGGAGTAACGTGCGGGTGAAATGTAAATTATGAATCTCAGCCGCAAATTGACGCTATTTTGCGCTTTACTGTTTATCGCAGTGAAGTATGATCTTGCCCGTTCACGGGGGAGTTCATGATGCTGGAATCAATTATCAGTGTGGTCAGTGCGGGCGTCGAAGCTGGCGCATCTGCAAGCCACACACCGCAAACGGCCATCGCGGCTGTACTTTGCGCCGCGCTGGTTGGGCTGTTTAGCTAGTTTCGCTTGCCGCCGCCGCAAGGCGCTATGCGTTTCAGGCCAGTGGTTTTTGCCCTGGCCTGATAACGCTTTCACTTAAATTACCCTTGAGAACTGCTGCATACGCGCTTTCTGGCGTAAATACGCATCAAAGCACATACAGATATTGCGGATCAGCAAACGCCCTTTCGGCGTGACCTGTAGCCCCTGCTCATTCATCTCCACCAGCCCATCGTTCACCAGCGGCGCTAACAGGCGTAAATCTTCAGCAAAATAGTCGCGGAAATTAAGATCCCATGCGCGTTCCGTCGCACTGAAATCCAGCCGGAAATTACAAATCAGACCTTTAATCACATCACGGCGAATACAGTCGTCGCGGGTAAGCGCAATACCGCGCCACAACGCATCGCCGCGTTCGTCAACCTGCTGGTAGTAGAGCTTCAACTCTTTCTGGTTTTGCGCATAGCTGTCGCCGATCATGCTGATGGCGGAAACGCCCAGCCCCAGCAAATCGCTGTCGCCCTGCGTGGTGTAGCCCTGGAAGTTACGGTGCAAAACGCCGTCGCGCTGGGCAATCGCCAGCTCGTCATCCGGGCGGGCGAAGTGATCCATACCGATAAACTGATAACCGGAGCCGGTCAGCGAGGCGATGGTTTGTTGCAAAATATCGAGCTTCTGTTGCGCCGAAGGCAGATCGGCGTCTTTGATTTTGCGTTGCGCGGCAAACAGCGTCGGCAGGTGCGCATAGTTGAAGACGCTCAGGCGATCCGGGCTAAGCTCTGCAACACGTTGTAGCGTAAAGGCGAAGCTTTCCTGAGTCTGTTTCGGCAACCCATAAATCAGATCGATATTTGTTGAGGTAAAACCAATCTCGCGGGCATGGTTGAGCAGCGCAAAGATAAACTCTTCGTCCTGCTCGCGGTTGACCAGCCTTTGCACCTCTTTGTTGAAATCCTGCACGCCCATACTTAGGCGGTTAAAACCTTCCGCACGCAAATGGTCAAGCACATCGAGTTCAATTTCACGGGGATCGACCTCAATAGAGATCTCTGCGTCGGTATTGAAATCAAAATGGCTGCGCAGCAGCCCCATCAGGCGGCTGATTTGCGTTTTGTTGAGGTATGTTGGCGTACCGCCGCCCCAATGCAACTGGCTGACGTGGCGACCGCGAAACAGCGGCGCGCGATGGGCAATTTCCTGCTCCAGCGCATCGAGATATTGATCGGCCTTATGCTGCTGGCGGGTGACGATTTTATTGCAGCCGCAGAAGTAGCAAAGCTTGTGGCAAAACGGAATATGCGCATACAGCGACAGCGGCCGCTCAGGATAACGCGCAACCGCCTGGCGGAAATCCTCTTCGCCGTAAGCGTCTGAAAACTCCAGCGCGGTGGGATAGGACGTGTAGCGCGGCCCGGAATAGTTATATTTCTGGATCAGGGCCAGATCCCAGTCGATAATTTGCTCTGACATTGCTTACTCCTTCCGATGACGCCGCTGGCGGTTCCGGCGGCCCGGCCTGACCTCGTTGCGGGTCATAAGCCGGTTGCGCAGCCACACTTTGCGCTGCGACAACCGCTGTAGTTTAACGAATAACCACACCAGATAACATATAACCGGAAGGGTTATAAGCAGGACGGGAAAGCCCATAGAAAAGGATCAGTTGCCGCCTTTCAGCAGGCGCATCATATCTTCCCGGCCTTCCTCTTCTTCTTCGTCTTCATCATCATCGTAAGAAAGGCCCAGTTTCTGCATCAACTCATCGATGCGGTCCAGTTTGGCGTTAACCCACGCTTGATCGTCAGCGCTCAGGGTTTCACCCTCTTCAAGACGTTCCAGTAGCGCGTCCAGGCGCTCATCCGTTTCCAGCATCTCCAACTCAGCCTGCGGTGAAAGCATAGGTTTCTCGCTCTTAGGTTTGTGCTGCTTGTTGACCGGTGTGTCGGTGACACCCAGCGGGATCGGTTTTTTGCTGCCAACGCGCGGGTCTTTCTGCAACTTGCCTTTACCGGTGCCAGAAGACTCACCGCCACTGTTCGCACGGCTGCCAGAGACATTACCGCGATGCTTTTTCTCGCGCTTACGATCGCGGCCTTCCTGATTCAATTCTTCACGGGTTTTGCGGCGCACTTTATTGCGCGGATTGGAGGACGGTTTTTTCATAATGGTCGTCTTAAGTCGTTTTCTTCAGTATAGAATTGCGGCGGAATCTAGCAGAAAGCAAGCAAAGAAAAAAGGCGACAGTGTAAACCGTCGCCTTTTTTCTTGACCTTCAGCCCGTAACGGGCTTTACGTTCCCTGTTTGCTGTCAACGTGCCCTGTTTATCCTTCAGCTAAGAACGTTCCCTGTTGAGGTCCCTTTCCTTGCAAACATCTCCTGACGTTATCCTGTGGTCTTCGCCTCCTGGCGCTCCAGACCCCTCGATCCTTGAGTCTTCCTTCCCTTTCAGGCCTCCTGCCTTGTGTGGGTTACTTTACCCTTCTGAGCTACACAGACAAGCATTAACAGGACTTAAAACGCCAGTTTCAGACTATTCTTCAACCATAAGTTATTGATTAAAATATTCTTATCCATTTATCAACCTGAAATTTCTCTGAAAGTTCGCATAGCAGGAAGGGCCAATATCTTACACATGGCGCGGTAATGGCTTACGGCTGCCAGACAGGTTTCTGGCGAGAAAAACAGCCTTTTGTTCCGGTTCAGGTATAATCGCCGCATGCTTTGATGATGGAGACGACCGTTTTGACAAACCTGAATTACCAAAAGACGCATTTTGTCACCAGTGCGCCTGATATTCGCCACTTGCCTGCCGATACTGGCGTTGAAGTGGCTTTTGCCGGCCGTTCCAATGCAGGTAAATCGAGCGCGCTTAACACATTAACTCAACAGAAAAACCTGGCGCGCACCTCAAAAACCCCCGGCCGTACGCAACTGATTAACCTGTTTGAAGTTGCCGAGGGCAAGCGCCTCGTCGATTTGCCGGGTTACGGCTACGCCGAAGTGCCGGAAGAGATGAAACTCAAATGGCAACGTGCACTGGGTGAATATCTTGAAAAACGCCAGTGTTTGCAGGGGCTTGTGGTGCTGATGGACATTCGCCATCCGTTAAAAGATCTCGATCAGCAGATGATCTCATGGGCAGTAGAGAGCAACTTGCAGGTTCTCGTGCTGCTGACCAAAGCGGACAAACTGGCCAGCGGCGCACGTAAAACGCAGCTAAATATGGTACGGGAAGCGGTGCTGGCTTTTAACGGTGAAGTGCAGGTAGAAGCATTCTCTTCACTGAAAAAACAGGGCGTGGATAAGCTGCGTGAAAAACTGGATGGCTGGTTCAGTTCCCTGCCGCCGGTTGAAGAAACCGACGCATAATCCTCAGGTGCGGCGTCCGCCGCGCTTTTTCTTTCGCGCAATAAAAAACGCCCCAGTCATTACTGACTGGGGCGGCTAAATATTCAGCCAAATCCGATTACGTGAAGTAAAAGGTCTGAAAGATAGAACATCTTACCTCTGTACCCTACGCAAATAACTCTACTCCCTTTTTGGATCCGGACAAAGCACTTTTTGTAATTTCTTTTCAATTTTTACATATGGAATTCTAATGATTGTCACAAAACTGTCGGCGATATGTTGCTTACTTACAGAAAAAGCCCCTTATTCACCGAACGCTTAGTGCGCTTGATCCCAGTTTTGCCCGCTCCCCACTTCCACCAGCAAAGGCACATCAAGCGTGGTGCTGCTTTCCATCAGTTCATGGATCTTTTTCGACACTGCATCAACATCATCTTTATGCACTTCGAACACCAGTTCATCGTGTACCTGCATGATCATACGCACCCGAGGTTTTTCGCTTTGCAGCCAGCCATCCACGGCGATCATTGCCCGTTTGATGATATCGGCCGCCGTACCCTGCATCGGTGCGTTGATTGCTGCGCGCTCCGCTCCTGCGCGTCGGGCGGCATTGCTGGATTTGATGTCCGGCAGATAGAGGCGACGGCCATCCAGCGTTTCCACATAACCGCGATCTTTCGCCTGTGCTCGTGTGCGCTCCATATACTCCAGTACGCCAGGATAACGCTCAAAGTAAAGATCCATATACTTCTGCGACTCTTTGCGCGGAATATTAAGCTGTCGGGACAAACCAAAGGCGCTCATTCCGTAGATCAAACCAAAGTTGATCGCTTTCGCGCTGCGACGCTGTTCATTGCTTACGCTTTCCAGCGGCAAGCCGAAGACTTCAGCGGCGGTCGCCCGGTGAATATCTTTACCTTCAGCAAAGGCTGACAGCAGGCCTTTATCGCGTGACAGATGCGCCATAATACGCAGTTCAATTTGCGAGTAGTCTGCCGAGACAATCACATAATCTTTCGGCGCAATAAACGCCTGGCGAATGCGTCGCCCTTCATCATTACGCACCGGAATGTTTTGCAGGTTTGGATCGGTAGATGATAAACGCCCGGTTGCCGTCACCGCCTGGTGATACGAGGTATGCACGCGCCCGGTTTTTGGATTAATCATCAGCGGCAGTTTGTCGGTGTAGGTTGATTTGAGCTTGGCCAACCCACGGTATTCCAGAATGACTTTCGGCAACGGGTAATCCAGCGCCAGCTCTTCCAGTACCTCTTCTGAGGTTGAAGGCGCGCCGCCCGGCGTTTTCTTCAGCGGTTTAATCCCCTGTTTTTCAAACAGAATGGTTTGCAGCTGCTTGGTTGATGAGAGGTTAAATGGCTCACCTGCAATGTCGTGCGCTTTTTTCTCCAGCTCAGCCAGGCGCAATGTCAGCTCTTCGGAATGCTTATGTAGCACCGCAGGATCAATATTGACGCCGTTACGTTCAATGCGGGAGAGCACAGGCACCAGCGGCATTTCGATATTCTGGAACACATTCAGCGGCCCGGCATTTTTTTGCAGCTCCGGCCACATCTTCAGATGCAGTTGCAGCGTGACATCAGCATCTTCCGCTGCGTAGCGCCCCGCCTGTTCCAGAGCGATTTGGTTAAAAGTGAGCTGGTTTTTGCCCTTGCCGGCAATCTCTTCGAAGGTGATGGTTTTATGCTGCAACCAGCGTTCAGACAGGCTGTCCATATCGTGGCGACCGACAACGCTATCCAGCGTGTAGGATTCGAGCATGGTGTCGAACGCGATCCCGCGTAGCTCAATGCCGTAGTTTTCCAGCACACCGCGATCGTATTTCAGGTTCTGCCCTACTTTGCGGGCATTCTCATCTTCCAGCAGCGGTTTAAGCAGTTCTAATACACGATCGCGGGCGATTTGGTCAGGTGCATCAAGATAATCATGCGCGACCGGCACATAAGCGGCGACGCCTGGTTCAATCGCAAAGGAGAGGCCAACCAGATTAGCACTGATATTATCGAGGCTGTCCGTTTCGGTATCAAAGGCAAACAGCGGCGCGCGCTTCAGTTTCGCGATCCACTGTTGCAACGTCTCTTCGTCAAGAATGGTGACGTACTGTTCCGCAGAGAGTGTGGCGACCGGCATATCAGCTTCCGCTTCCACCACAATGGTTTCCTGCGGTTTGGCCGTGGGTTTCGCGCTTTTCGCCTGCAACCACTTACCGGCTTCGATGTCTGTTATCCAGCGTTTGAATTCATATTGCTTAAACAACCCAAGCAGTTCCTGAGCCGCAGGTTGCTGCACTTCCAGTTGCTCACACGTCAGTTCCAGTTCGACATCGGTTTTGATGGTCGCCAGTTGATAAGAGAGGTACGCCACCTCTTTATTCTGCTCCAGCTTCGCGGCCATGGTTTTCGCGCCACGGAAGGTCAATCCGGCAATTTTATCTGATTCAGCATACAGCGTATCCAGACCACCCAGCCCTTGTAGCAGCGCCTGCGCGGTTTTCTCACCCACGCCAGGAACACCCGGAATGTTATCGGAGGAGTCGCCCATCAGCGCCAGGAAATCGATGATCAGTTCAGGCGGTACACCATATTTGGTGACAACCTCATCCGGGCCGAGAATGGTGTTGGTCATAGTATTGATCAACGTGATACCCGGCGTTACCAGCTGCGCCATATCTTTATCACCGGTACTGATCAGCACCGGGCGCCCCATTTTCTCGGCTTCTCGCGCCAGCGTGCCGATCACATCATCCGCTTCCACGCCAGAAACCGCCAATAGCGGCAGGCCCATCGCTTTAACCATGGCGTGCAGCGGTTCTATTTGCGCACGCAGATCGTCTGGCATCGGAGGTCGATGGGATTTGTAATGCTCAAATAGCTCATCACGGAAGGTTTTTCCTTTCGCATCAAATACTACGGCGGCATGGGTCGGCTGATATTGCAGGATCAGGCTACGCAGCATATTCAGCACGCCGTACATGGCACCGGTGGGTTCTCCGGCGCTGTTGGTCAGCGGCGGGAACGCATGATATGCGCGATAGAGGTAAGACGAGCCGTCAACAAGGATAAGGGGATTTTCTGGGATCTGAACCATGATGTCCGTGCCTGTTTATCAATTTATAGCTAAAGGATGCCACAGACAGGGAGAAAACATGAGTTTTTCACGGTATTTGCCGGAAAAGATTTCGCGATCGTCGGGATCGCTCGCACAATAAACCTGTGGATAAGTTTGTGAATAATTTCTGCCCGGCTGGATTTTTGTGCCCTTCTGTCGATCGTAAAAAAACACAATCACTTTAGATTTAATCAGTTACGCAAAGATAAAAGATCATTATTGTCTTTTGATGGCAATTTACTCTATGTGGATATAAGAAAAGTCAATCGGCATTCTCTATTCCAGAGGCACCGGGTATTACCAGCAAGGTTTAAGCATTCCTGCACTGGGTTTTCTGCTAAAATCAGCGCCTTACTCTTCTTTATTGTGTGCCTTTAGCAGCTAACTTTCTGAATACTTTAATTATGTCGAGATTGCTTGCAGTATTCACTCTGTTTATGAGTGTCCTGCTTACCATACTGGTTACTATTTTTTGCTCCGTGCCGATTATTGTTGCCGGCTTACTCAAGCTGCTGCTTCCAGTGCCAGTATTGTGGAGAGCAATCTCAGCCTTCTGTAATTTCATGATGTATTGCTGGTGTGTAGGCCTCTCATGGCTGCTGCATCTCAATCCACATTTAAAATGGGATGTTGAAGGGCTGGAAGGACTGAATAAAAAGAACTGGTATTTGCTGATCTGCAATCACCATAGCTGGGCAGATATCGTGGTGTTATGCGTGCTGTTTCGCAAACATATCCCGACGAATAAATATTTCCTTAAGCAACAACTCGCCTGGGTACCCTTTATTGGGCTCGCCTGCTGGGCGCTGGATATGCCATTTATGCGCCGCTATTCCAGAGGCTATCTGCTCCGTCACCCGGAACGCCGCGGCAAAGACGTGGAAACCACACGGCGCTCATGTGAGAAGTTTCGCTATCATCCCACCACGATTGTGAATTTCGTGGAAGGCTCGCGCTTTACCGAGGAAAAACGTCGCCAGACACGTTCCCCCTTCAAAAATCTATTACCACCAAAAGCGGCCGGTATGGCTATGGCGCTAAACGTGCTGGGAGAACAGTTTGATAAGTTGCTGGATGTTACTTTGTGCTACCCGGAAAATGATAAGACGCCTTTCTTTGATATGCTCAGCGGCAAGCTGACGCGCATTGTCGTACGTATTAATTTGCTGCCGGTGAATGAAGAACTGCATGGCGATTACGTCAACGACAAGAATTTTAAACGCGGTTTTCAGCAATGGCTGAATAAATTATGGTCCGGCAAAGATGAACATATTGACGCGATAAAAGCGCAATGTAAAAAACCACCTGCATAGCAGGTGGCATTGATAACGCCCCATAGGGGCGTACTAAGTCCAGACTCTGAGAGCCTTCCCTTCACACCTCTTTT
>FOAY01000001.1:0-107438 GCA_900109485.1 Kosakonia sacchari
GCACTTTTACCAGCAAATGAACATGATCTATCTGGACATTCAGCTCCACCACTTCTATCCCGAGCTGTTCACTTGAGATCCTTATCTGTTTATAGACCTCTTTGCCAACATTGTTCCTCAGGATGCGAAATCGGTACTTGGGTGTCCAAACGATATGATATTGACAACACCAGAGCACATGAGATGCTCTCTGGAATCTACTCATGGTTAAATCCTTATCAGTTATGGGGATAACGGATTCGGATTTTCCCATGAGTAGCATTAATGGCAGAGCCAACTTGTTGCTGACCACCTCCATAGGAGGTGGTGTTCATGCAGGGATAAAAAAGGCTCCCGCTGGGAGCCTTTCGTCATAACGATGCGACAAATTAATCGTCGAGGAAGCTACGCAGCACTTCAGAACGGCTCGGATGGCGCAGCTTACGCAGCGCTTTCGCTTCGATCTGGCGGATACGTTCGCGGGTAACGTCAAACTGTTTACCCACTTCTTCCAGCGTGTGGTCGGTGTTCATATCGATACCGAAACGCATACGCAGCACTTTCGCTTCACGGGCGGTCAGACCGGCCAGAACGTCGTGCGTTGCCGCACGCAGGCTCTCGGTGGTGGCTGAGTCCAGCGGCAGCTCGAGGGTGGTATCCTCGATAAAATCACCCAGATGCGAATCTTCATCATCACCAATCGGTGTTTCCATGGAGATTGGCTCTTTGGCGATTTTCAGCACTTTGCGGATTTTATCTTCCGGCATCAACATGCGTTCGGCCAGCTCTTCCGGCGTCGGTTCGCGACCCATTTCCTGCAGCATCTGGCGGGAGATACGGTTGAGTTTGTTAATGGTCTCAATCATATGCACCGGAATACGGATGGTGCGCGCCTGATCCGCGATGGAGCGGGTAATCGCCTGACGGATCCACCAGGTTGCGTAGGTGGAGAACTTGTAACCACGGCGGTATTCGAACTTATCAACCGCTTTCATCAGACCGATGTTGCCTTCCTGAATCAGATCGAGGAATTGCAGACCACGGTTGGTGTATTTCTTGGCGATAGAAATAACCAGACGCAGGTTCGCTTCCACCATCTCTTTCTTCGCACGGCGCGCTTTCGCTTCGCCAATGGACATACGACGGTTGATATCTTTTACCTGCTCGATGGTCAGGCCGGTTTCTTCTTCGATTTGTTGCAGTTTTTGCAGGCTGCGCTGAACTTCTTCCGTTACTTCATGCAGCTTTTCGGACCACGGCTTGTTCATCGCCAGCGCGGCATTGAACCAGGTTTCGCTGGTTTCATTGCCGGTGAACAGCGTAATGAAGTTTTTCTTCGGCATTTTGCACTGTTCAACGCACAGCTTCATGATGATGCGTTCCTGAGTGCGCACGCGATCCATCATGATACGCATGCTGTTCACCAGGTAGTCGAACTGTTTTGGCACCAGACGGAACTGCTTGAAGACTTCAGACAGCTTGAGGATCTCCTCCTGTGCTGCAGCGTGGCTGCGGCCTTTGGCTTTGATCGTGTCACGAGTCAGTTCGTACTGGGTACGCAGCTCGCCGAATTTTTCACGTGCCAGTTCAGGATCGATGCTGTTGTCATCATCGCTGTCGTCGTCTTCTTCATCTTCGTCTTCATCGTCGTCATCCATCTCTTCGCTGGAGAGCTCAGAGCCGACGTGCGTTGCCGTAGGCGCAAGATCTTCTTCCGCATTCGGATCGACAAAGCCGGTGATCAAATCAGACAGACGTGCCTGTTCCGCTTCGACGCGGTCGTATTGTTCTAACAGATAGGTAATGGCTTCCGGGTACTCGGCAACAGAGCACTGAACCTGGTTAATCCCGTCTTCGATACGTTTGGCGATGTCAATTTCGCCTTCACGGGTCAGCAGTTCAACGGTACCCATTTCACGCATATACATGCGAACCGGGTCGGTCGTGCGCCCGATTTCAGATTCCACGCTGGAAAGCACTTGCGCAGCCGCTTCGGCAGCGTCATCGTCCGTGTCGGCAGTGGTCTCAGCCAGCAGCAAATCATCAGCATCCGGTGCTTCTTCCATCACCTGAATGCCCATGTCGTTGATCATTTGGATGATGTCTTCGATCTGATCGGAGTCGACGATATCTTCCGGCAGATGGTCATTGACCTCGGCATAGGTCAGATAGCCTTGCTCCTTACCACGGGTGACAAGAAGCTTCAGCTGTGACTGCGGGTTTTGCTCCATAAGACGGTATCCACACTTAAATTCATGAGGGTTGGTGTCGGTCGGCGAAATAAACAGCCAACATTTAACGCGAGGGTGTATTTATATTTTTGCCGCTGGCCCTCATCGCGGCTGTCGGGATCAACCCGATCGGTTATCGGCACTTAAGCCGTTGAATTCATTTTTTCGCCAGTTCCTGGTTTAACTGCCAGAGCTCCCGGCGTTCTTCGCTGCTTAAACCGTGCGTACGATCGCGAGCTATCAGCTCTTCCTGTCGCCGTTCAAGCATCGAATCAAACATATGATTGAGCGAGTCGGTAAACGCTTTTTCTGCGATTTCCTTATCTGCTATATCGTCCCACATCGACAGTTTTTCAAGGGTTGCAGCCTCTTTGGTGCCGCGATAGTGCTCCAGCAACTGCCCGGTAGTCAGGCCTGGCTGTGACAAACAAGTGTTGACCAGTTCTGCAAATAAGCCAAGCCCGGGGAGCCTGGATTGATCCAGTCCCTCTAACGACGGAACCGCCGATGCCAGCTCCGGGTTCTGGATCAATAACCCTATAAGTATACGCATGGTTGTGCGTTTTAGCTGCGGAGCGGGGCGCGGAGCGCTGTTTTCCGCCTGTTTTGGCATTAAACGATCAAGTTGTGCATCGTCGAAAATACCAATCTTGTTCCCCAGCAGCTGCCGAAGCTGAATGCGTAACGTCTCGCCTGGCACCTGATTGATTAACGGCAGCGCCAGCGCGGCAAGTTGCGTGGTGCCATCCGGCGTTGTCAAATCCGCCTGCGGCAACAGGCTGTTAAACAAAAACGTGGAGAGCGGCTGAGCCTGCTCCATCCGCGCTTCGAACGCCGCTTTGCCCTCTTTACGCACCAGCGTATCCGGATCTTCACCATCCGGCAGGAACATAAAACGTAGCTGACGACCGTCACTCATATAAGGTAACGCAGTTTCCAGCGCACGCCAGGCGGCATCACGACCCGCCCGGTCACCGTCATAACAACAGATGACGTTTTTCGTCACTCTGAACAGCAACTGGATATGATCCGCCGTGGTCGATGTGCCCAGCGAAGCAACGGCATAGTTAATGCCGTATTGCGCCAGCGCGACCACGTCCATATACCCTTCGACGACCAACAGGCGCTGAGGTTCATCGTTATCCAGTTGCGCTTCATAAAGGCCATACAGCTGGCGGCCTTTATGGAAAATATCGGTCTCCGGGGAGTTGAGGTATTTGGGAGTATCGTTACCCAAAACACGCCCGCCAAAACCAATCACCCGGCCACGCTTGTCGCGAATGGGGAACATCACCCGTTCACGGAAGCGATCATAACTGCGCCCCTGATCGTTCGTTACCAGCATGCCGGCATCGATCAGAGATTTGCGGTTTTCGCTATTGCCGCCAAAACGCTTTAACACGTTGTCCCAACCGGGAGGGGCGTAACCAATGGCGAAACGCGCAATAATTTCGCTACTCAAACCGCGCCTTTCCAGATACTGGCGCGCCGGTTCAGCGGCAGGTTGCGTCAGAGATTGCTGATAAAATGCGTTGAGCCCGTCCATCAACTGGTAGAGCGTTTGCCGTTGATGGCGCTCTATCAGGCTGGGCCCGCTGCCTGCTTCAAAAGGCACTTCAAGGTTGTGCATGGCGGCCAGCTCTTCGACGCTTTCCACGAACTCGAGCTTGTCGTAGTTCATTAAAAAGTCGAGGGCGTTACCGTGCGCGCCGCAGCCAAAGCAGTGATAAAACTGTTTTTCACCGTTTACGGTGAAAGAAGGGGTTTTTTCATTATGGAATGGACAACACGCGTGGTAGTTCTTGCCCTGCTTTTTCAGCTTTACACGCGCGTCGATGAGATCGACGATGTCGGTGCGCGCCAGCAGGTCATTGATAAAAACACGTGGGATTCGTCCAGCCATAGGCCCCGTTTTGATCTTTTATAACCCCCCGTTCTTCAGGCCGCTGAATGTGGCGCAAATCACGCTGGTTATATCAGGTTATAAACGAAAATAAGCCGCGCATTCCTTTCGGAAGCACGGCCTTACAACTACAACTCGGTCTAAATCTGAGAGCATGCTGCTCTCAAAAGATTAGTACAGACGAGTACGGCGTGCGTTTTCGCGAGCCAGTTTCTTCGCGTGACGTTTCACTGCGGATGCTTTAGCGCGTTTGCGTTCGGTAGTCGGTTTTTCATAGAACTCACGACGACGAACTTCCGCCAGAACACCTGCTTTTTCACAGGAACGTTTGAAGCGACGCAGAGCTACGTCGAACGGCTCGTTTTCACGTACTTTAATTACCGGCATGTGCCTCTCACCTTTGATTAATTCGGTTTGCCGCTGGCGTTCACACCAGCATATTTCAAAATGGTGCGGAATTTTACTGCAACTACTGCTGCTTTGTAAAGCACCGACGCGCTTTTTGAAAGGGACTTTTGTAAGGGTGAGGAGTATACACGAACTCCTCACTTGGGGTGAGCAAAGTTTTACATCGACCGGCATTCGCCCTACACTGCGCGGTATTGCAAAGAGGTAAACAGATCCATGCGCGTACTGGGCATTGAAACATCCTGCGATGAAACTGGCATCGCAATTTATGACGACCAGCAAGGGCTTTTAGCCAACCAACTGTATAGTCAAGTAAAACTGCACGCTGATTATGGTGGCGTGGTGCCGGAACTGGCTTCCCGCGACCATGTGCGTAAAACCGTGCCGCTGATTCAGGCCGCGCTGAAAGAAGCCGGGCTGGCGGCAAAAGATATTGATGCGGTGGCCTACACGGCTGGACCCGGCCTGGTCGGCGCACTGCTGGTTGGCGCGACGGTCGGACGTTCGCTGGCTTTCGCCTGGGATGTCCCGGCGATTCCGGTTCACCATATGGAAGGGCACCTGCTGGCACCGATGCTGGAAGAAAACCCGCCGGCTTTCCCGTTTGTGGCACTGCTGGTTTCCGGCGGGCACACGCAGCTCATCAGCGTTACCGGCATTGGCCATTATGAACTGCTGGGTGAGTCAATTGACGATGCCGCAGGGGAAGCATTTGATAAAACCGCCAAGCTGTTGGGGCTTGATTATCCTGGCGGGCCGATGCTGTCAAAACTGGCGTCGCAGGGTACGGAAGGCCGTTTTGTCTTCCCGCGCCCGATGACCGATCGTCCGGGGCTGGATTTCAGCTTTTCCGGGCTGAAAACCTTTGCTGCGAACACCATTCGTACCAATGGCGATGACGAACAAACCCGTGCCGACATTGCACGAGCGTTTGAGGATGCGGTGGTTGATACACTGATGATCAAATGCAAACGCGCGCTGGATCAGACCGGTTTTACGCGTCTGGTGATGGCGGGCGGTGTGAGCGCTAACCGCACTCTGCGGGCAAAACTGGCAGAAATGATGCAAAAGCGTCGCGGCGAAGTCTTTTATGCGCGTCCGGAGTTTTGTACCGATAATGGCGCGATGATCGCCTATGCGGGCATGGTACGTCTGAAAGCAGGAAATGATGCCGGGCTCGGCGTAACGGTTCGTCCGCGCTGGCCACTGGCGGATCTGCCAGCGGCATAAGCCGCGACTGCCCGGTTGCTGAGATGCCGCCGGGCTTACTCTTCTTTTTTCTTCTTCTTCAGCTTCGACCAGATTTTGGTTTCCTGGCGGCGCCACAGGCGCTGAATATTGTCATGGTGACGCAGCAGAATCAGACAGGAAAGCATCGCCACCGGGAAGGTGAACTGCGGTTTGAACCACCAGACATAAAACGGCGCGATCAGCGCGCTGACAATCGCGCCCAGCGATGAGTAACCGCTCAACAGCACGGTTAAAAGCCAGGTTCCCGCCATGACGCCCGTTAAATCCCAGCCTATCGGCGCAATCGCGCCAAACGCCGTCGCTACGCCTTTGCCACCATGAAATTTAAAAAATACCGGCCAGATATGACCAAGACAGGCGGCGATAGCAATAAGCCCCAGCCAGAACGGCGTTACGCCAAGCGCGTAAGCGCCCCAGACGGGCAGCATTCCTTTCAGAATATCGAAAATCAGTACCGTTACGGCTGCTCCCTTGCCGCCAATGCGTAAAACGTTGGTCGCTCCGGGATTGCCGGAACCACTTGCTCGCGGATCGGGAAGACCTGCGAGGCGGCAGACCAGAATGGCGCTGGAGATTGAGCCACAAAGGTACGCAAGGAGGATCATTCCAGGCGCGATTGCACTCATGACGCTGTTCCGTTGTGAAAAAGTCGTTTTATTCTCTGCATCGATGGATAATACGCATAAATTCTGGAAAGTGGTATCCAGTGAATGCGCAAAATCTGCCAGAGCGCAGGAAAGATCGGGCCTGGCGGCACAGTGTTGAAACAAACTGCGGGTGGAATGTGATGGATATTGTATTTATTGAGCAGCTTTCGGTAATCACCACCATTGGTGTTTACGACTGGGAACAGACCATTGAGCAGAAGCTGGTGTTCGATATCGAAATGGCCTGGGATAACCGCCAGGCGGCGAAAAGCGATGATGTAAATGATTGTCTCAGCTATGCCGATATTGCCGAGGTGGTTGTCGCTCATGTGGAAGGCGGGCGTTTTGCGCTGGTCGAGCGTGTTGCGGAAGAGGTTGCTGAACTGCTGCTGGCGCGTTTTCAGTCGCCGTGGATACGCATCAAACTAAGCAAACCAGGTGCCGTGGCGCGGGCGCAAAGCGTCGGCGTAATTATTGAGCGTGGGTTAAATCTGAAAGAAACTATTTAAATTCATAATAATTAAACCAAGCGCTAGTATTCAGGTCATAGATGATGGCCATTTACGGCTACTCCTCGGGGGGCCGTTTTTTATATCTTTTTTAGGGGTTTATTGATGAGCGATCTGCATTCGCTGCTGGTGGCAGCCATTTTGGGTGTCGTTGAAGGATTAACGGAGTTCCTGCCGGTTTCCAGTACGGGTCACATGATTATCGTCGGGCATTTGCTGGGATTTGAAGGCGATACAGCAAAAACGTTCGAGGTTGTGATTCAACTGGGCTCGATTCTGGCGGTTGTCGTGATGTTCTGGCGACGCCTGTTTGGTTTAATTGGCATTCACTTCGGCAAGCAACCGCATGAAGGCACCGGTACGGGACGCCTTTCTCTGATTCATATCATTTTAGGTATGATTCCGGCAGTGGTGATTGGGCTGGTATTCCATGACACCATCAAATCACTGTTTAACCCGCTCAACGTAACCTATGCGCTGGTGGTCGGTGGTTTCCTGCTGATTGCCGCAGAAGTGCTGAAACCGAAAGTGCCGCGCGCGCAGGGCGTGGACGATATGACTTATCGCCAGGCGTTTATTATTGGTTGTTTCCAGTGTCTGGCGTTGTGGCCGGGTTTTTCCCGTTCCGGGGCGACCATTTCCGGCGGGATGCTGATGGGTGTTAGCCGTTATGCCGCATCGGAGTTCTCTTTCCTGCTGGCTGTACCCATGATGCTGGGCGCAACCGCGCTGGATCTCTACAAAAGCATGGGTTTTCTCACCACGGGCGATATTCCGATGTTTGCCGTCGGTTTCATCACCGCGTTTATTGTCGCGCTGATCGCCATTAAAACCTTCCTGGAGCTGATTAAACGCATCTCCTTTATCCCGTTCGCGATCTACCGTTTTATTGTTGCAGCGGCGGTGTACCTGGTCTTCTTCTAAGGCTCGCGCCCTCAGTCTGCGGGCTGAGGGCAACGATGGGCTTTCCACTCCGCCAGCGCGGCTATCCGGCGGTGCGTCAACTCTTCGCGAACTTCCGCCCCTTTAAAACCGGCTTCAATCACTGCTTTGGTTGGAACGGCACGGGCCACTTCCCACGCTTCACGCAGTAAACGTCCTTGCGGATAGTCGCAAGCTTCAAAACCGGTACGCCCGCGTACGTCGGCTTCGCTGGTCAGGGCAATTTGCTCTACGCGCTGCGGTTTACGCCACGCATCAATTGAGTCGAACAGCTTCACAATGGTTTTGGGCTGCAAAATAGGGAAGGTGTGGATCAGATCGTGAAACTCTGCCACCAGTTTTGCCAGATCGCGGATCTCGTTCGGTACGCGCAGACGCTGGCACAGCCCTGTGACCAGCTTGACGCCTGCCGGGCCGTGGCCGTGATGGCGCGGCCAAAGCTCTTTTGGCGTCAGCGCTTTTCCCAGATCGTGACATAACGTGGCGAAACGCACGTCCACTTCCGGGCTAAGCATCGCGGCCATTGTCAGCGTCATCAGCGTGTGGACGCCGGTGTCGATTTCCGGGTGCCACTTCGCCGGAGCGGGCACGCCAAACAGCGCGTCGATCTCCGGGAACAGCACCTTCAGCGCGCCGCAGTCGCGCAGCACCTGGAAATAGACCTGAGGATTACGGGCATGCAGCGCATTTTCGGTCTCTTTCCAGACGCGCTCTGTGGTCAGATGCGCCAGTTCGCCAGCATCGGTCATGGCACGCATCAGCGACATCGTTTCGTCGGCAATACGAAAACTGAGGTGAGCATAGCGGGCTGCGAAGCGGGCAACGCGCAGCACGCGCAGCGGATCTTCGCTAAACGCCGGGGAGACATGTCGCAAAATGCGGTTACGCAAATCGTGCTGGCCATTAAACGGGTCGATGATGTGCCCGTTTTCGTCCTGCGCCAGTGCGTTGACCGTTAAGTCGCGGCGCAGTAAATCTTGTTCAAGGGAGACATCGGGAGCGGCATGAACGATAAACCCGGTATAACCCGAGCCGGATTTACGTTCGGTGCGGGCCAGCGCATACTCTTCGCGGCTTTGCGGGTGGAGGAACACAGGGAAATCGCGACCGACCTGCTGGTAGCCCGCGTTGAGCATCTCTTCCGGCGTGGCGCCGACCACAACCCAGTCTCTGTCTTTGACTGGCAGGCCTAACAACGAATCACGTACAGCACCACCGACCAGATAACTCTTCACGCCACTCTCCTCTACACATAAGTCGACAGATAATACGTAAGTGTAGAGAAGATGGCGAATGTCCTTAATTCATCCAGCGATCTTTGCGCTTGCGGCTTGGGATCATATGCGGCAACAGCAGGCCGAGGATCAGACCCGCGCCCAGCACGCCGCCGCCATACATAAACCACTGCATAATGATGGTGCGCTGCTTGTCGTCCAGCTGCAGATTCGCCGCGTTCACTTTCTTCTGCGCGACGATTAACTCATTTTTCAGCTTCTGGTTTTCGTCTTTCAGGCCGTTGATCACCCCGTCGCTCTGCGCCACTTTTTGCTGCATTTCAGCCGTGCGCTGGTTCCAGGTGTTATCGATATTGTTCAGTTTATCGGTCAACGTCTTGACCTGGTTCTCCAGCTCCGGTACGCGAGTGCGCAGGCTCGGCTCTACGTTCAACTCTTTCAGCGGGATCCAGGAGGTGCGCCCGGTGCTGTCGCGCACCTGGCCGTAATCGTTGTTTTGTTGCAGCAGAGCCACTTCCTCGCCGGCATTTACCGTGCCGACAAGGCGATAGTTATCGCCAGGGCCACTACGTACCCAGGTATTCAGTTCGTCGGAAACATACCGTTTTTCTTCAGCGTGGATCCCAACGGACACACTCAGTGCAACCAGGGTCAATCCAATCAGGCGTAATTTTGGCATCAGGCAGTCATTATTTTCGTTAAATGTGAATGGGAAACAGTGACATCAGTCTGACGACACCCGGCAGGTGGCATCAATCGGAATCTTCCGGGTCAAACTGCGCGCTTATACGAACTTTTGCACCCAGCAAATTGCGCATTGCATGGCAATTTGGCACACAATACTATCTACTGACAAACATCAGGGGCGTTAGTTCGCCGAAATTTTCACTGATGTGACATAACCATAAGTGCAAGGCCATGGCTCAGGAAATCGAATTAAAGTTTATCGTTAATGCCGACAGCGTGGAAACGCTTCGTCACCATCTGCATACGCTGACCGAAGAACATATCGCCGCCAGCCAGTTACTGAATATTTACTATGAGACACCGGACAACTGGCTGCGCGGTCATGATATGGGGCTGCGCATCCGGGGTTTTGACGGCCAGTATGAGATGACGATGAAAATTGCCGGACGGGTGATTGGCGGTTTACATCAGCGTCCTGAATACAATATTCCGCTTACCAGCCCGGAGCTTGATCTGTCGCGCTTTCCTGCCGAAGTATGGCCGGATGGCGAGCTGCCTGCCGATTTACAGGCGCGTACACGTCCGCTGTTCAGCACCGATTTTTACCGTGAAAAATGGCTGGTCAATGTGGGTGAGAGCCGAATTGAGATTGGCCTTGATCTCGGCGAAGTAAAAGCCGGGGAATCCGCCGAGCCGATTTGCGAGCTGGAGCTGGAGCTGCTGAGTGGCGATCCCGCGGATATCCTTAAACTGGCGCGCCAATTAGTGACGCTCTCCGTTTTGCGTCAGGGAAGCCTGAGCAAAGCGGCGCGCGGTTACCATCTGGCGCAGGGCAATGCTCCACGTGAGCGCCGTCCAACGGCCATTCTGCAAACGGCCCCGAAGGCCAGCGTTGAGCAAGCTTTTGCTACCGCACTGGAACTGGCGCTTTCCCAGTGGCAATACCATGAAGAGCTGTGGGTGCGCGACAACAACGCGGCAAAGCAGGATGTGCTGCGTGCAATTGCGTTAATCCGCCATACGCTGGCGCTTTTTGGCGGTATTGTGCCGCGTAAAGCGAGCGCTCACTTACGTGATTTACTGACGCAGGTGGAAGCCACGCTGACTTCGGCGGGTTCTGCCGCTACAGCGGTGTGGGATGCGCCTTCGGCAATGGCAAAACTGCTGTTGACCGAGTGGCTGGTGACGCAGGGCTGGCGCGCCTTCCTTGATGAAAAAGCGCAGGCAAAATTTGCCGATTCATTTAAACGCTTCGCCGATGTACATCTTTCGCGCATCGCGGCAGAGCTGAAAAAAGCTTTCGCGCAACCGCTGGGTGACAGCTATCGCGACCAGTTGCCGCGCCTGGCGCGTGACATCGACAGCGCATTGCTGCTGGCGGGCCATTACGATCGCGCGCTGGCAAACGAATGGCTGGAGAACTGGCAGGGGCTGTACCACGCCATTGACACGCGCCAGAGAATCGAGATCGAACACTTTCGTAATACCGCAATTACGCAGGAGCCGTTCTGGCTGCACAGCGGAAAACGCTAACTAAAGGATACTTCGGATGCCGCATGCCTCGCCGTTATCGCAGCACTGGCACACTGTGCTTTCCCGTCTGCCGGAGTCGCTAACCGCGCAGCCACTCAGTGCACAGGCGCAGTCAGTACTCACTTTTAGTGATTTTGTTCAGGACAGTATCATCACATATCCTGAATGGCTGGCTGAGCTGGAAAGCGCGCCGCCGCAGGCAACGGAGTGGCAGCACTACGCGCAATGGCTTAGCGCGGCACTGCGGGATGTCACGGATGAAGCGGCGCTGATGCGTGTTCTGCGTCAGTTCCGCCGTCGGGTGATGGTACGTATTGCCTGGGTGCAGGCACTGCGGCTGGTGGCAGAAGAAGATGTCCTGCAACAACTGAGCGTGCTGGCGGAAACGCTGATCGTCGCCGCGCGCGACTGGCTGTACGACGCCTGCTGCCGCGAATGGGGAACGCCCTGTAACCCGCAAGGCGTTGCGCAGCCGATGTTGATTTTAGGCATGGGCAAACTTGGCGGCGGCGAACTCAATTTCTCTTCCGATATCGATCTGATCTTTGCCTGGCCGGAAAACGGCGCAACCCGTGGCGGCCGACGCGAGCTGGATAACGCGCAGTTCTTCACCCGCCTTGGGCAACGGCTGATCAAGGTGCTCGACCAGCCAACGCAGGATGGGTTTGTCTACCGCGTGGATATGCGTTTACGCCCCTTCGGCGATAGCGGTCCGCTGGTGCTCAGCTTTGCCGCGCTGGAGGATTATTACCAGGAGCAGGGGCGCGACTGGGAGCGCTATGCGATGGTGAAAGCGCGCATTATGGGCGATAACGACAGTGAACACGCGCGTGAGCTGCGCGCCATGCTGCGTCCCTTTGTTTTCCGCCGCTATATCGATTTCAGCGTGATCCAGTCGCTGCGTAATATGAAAGGCATGATTGCCCGCGAAGTGCGCCGCCGTGGCCTGAAAGACAACATTAAGCTCGGCGCGGGCGGCATTCGTGAAATCGAATTTATCGTGCAGGTTTTTCAGTTGATTCGCGGCGGCCGTGAACCGGCGCTGCAATCCCGCTCGCTGTTGCCAACGCTGGAAGCCATCGATCAGTTGCACCTGTTACCTGAAGGCGAAGCTGGCAGGTTACGGGCGGCCTACCTTTGGTTGCGGCGTCTGGAAAACCTGCTGCAAAGCATTAATGACGAACAGACGCAGACCTTGCCGGGCGACGATCTCAACCGCGCCCGTCTGGCCTGGGGAATGGGCGTGGCAAGCTGGGATGAACTCAGCAGCACGCTGGAAACGCATATGGCCGCTGTACGCCGTGTCTTCAATGAGTTGATCGGCGACGACGAGAGCGACTCGCCGGAAGATGTGCTTTCCGAAAACTGGCGTGAACTGTGGCAGGATGCGCTGCAGGAAGATGACACCACGCCGGTGCTGGCGCATCTTTCTGATGACGATCGCCGTCGCGTAGTGGCGCTAATTGCGGATTTCCGTAAAGAGATGGATAAGCGCACCATCGGCCCGCGCGGGCGCCAGGTGTTGGATCATCTGATGCCGCATTTGCTGAGCGATGTCTGCTCGCGCGACGACGCGCCAGTGCCGTTGTCGCGCCTGACGCCGCTGCTGACAGGCATCATTACGCGTACCACTTATCTTGAGTTGCTGAGCGAATTCCCCGGCGCGCTGAAGCATCTTATTTCCCTTTGTGCGGCATCGCCGATGGTGGCCAGCCAACTGGCGCGTTACCCGATCCTGCTCGATGAGCTGCTTGATCCCACTACGCTTTATCAGCCGACGGCGATGAACGCCTACCGCGATGAACTGCGGCAATATCTGCTCCGCGTGCCGGAGGATGATGAAGAGCAACAACTGGAAGCGCTGCGGCAGTTTAAACAGGCGCAGTTGCTGCGCGTCGCCGCGGCGGATATCGCCGGTACGCTACCGGTAATGAAAGTGAGCGATCATCTGACGTGGCTTGCGGAAGCGATTATCGATGCGGTAGTGCAGCAGGCGTGGGGACAAATGGTGGCGCGTTTTGGCCAGCCAATGCATCTGCGCGAGCGGGAAGGGCGCGGGTTTGCCGTGGTCGGTTACGGTAAACTGGGCGGCTGGGAACTGGGTTACAGTTCCGATCTCGATCTGGTTTTTTTGCACGATTGCCCGATGGATGTGATGACCGACGGCGAGCGGGAGATCGATGGCCGCCAGTTCTATCTGCGCCTTGCCCAGCGCATCATGCACCTGTTCAGCACGCGTACTTCGTCCGGCATTCTCTATGAAGTGGATGCGCGCCTGCGCCCGTCCGGCGCGGCGGGAATGTTAGTGACGACCACCGAATCCTTCGCGGATTACCAGAAAAATGAAGCCTGGACGTGGGAACACCAGGCGCTGGCGCGCGCCCGCGTGGTGTACGGCGATCCGCAACTGGCCGTGGAGTTTGATGCCATTCGCCGCGATATTCTGATGAGCCCGCGCGATGGCGCAACATTGCAAACCGAGGTGCGTGAGATGCGCGAGAAGATGCGCGCCCATCTTGGCAACAAGCATAAAGATCGCTTCGATCTGAAGGCCGATGAAGGCGGCATTACCGACATTGAGTTTATTGCTCAGTACCTGGTGCTGCGCTATGCGCATGACAAACCGAAATTGACGCGCTGGTCTGATAACGTGCGCATTCTGGAAGGGCTGGCGCAGAACAACATCATGGATGAACAGGAAGCGCTGGCGCTGACGCAGGCTTACACCACGCTGCGCGATGCGTTGCACCACCTGGCATTACAGGAGTTGCCGGGGCATGTGGCGTTGTCGTGTTTTGTCGCCGAACGCCAGCTGATCAAAACCAGTTGGGACAAGTGGCTGGTGGAACCGTGCGCCCAGGCGTAAGTGTGATATTATCGCGCGCAAATTTTGTATCTCTCAGGAGACAGGAATGAAAGTGACGCTGCCAGAGTTTAACCAGGCGGGTGTAATGGTGGTTGGCGATGTGATGCTGGACCGTTACTGGTACGGGCCAACCAGCCGCATCTCTCCGGAAGCCCCAGTGCCGGTGGTGAAAGTCGATACGATTGAAGAACGCCCGGGCGGCGCGGCGAACGTGGCGATGAACATTGCTTCGCTGGGCGCAACGGCGCGTCTGGTGGGTCTGACCGGTATTGATGATGCGGCGCGCGCGCTGAGCAAGGCGCTGGCGGATGTCAATGTAAAATGCGACTTCGTTTCTGTCCCCACACATCCCACCATTACCAAACTGCGCGTCTTGTCGCGCAACCAGCAACTGATCCGCCTGGACTTTGAAGAAGGGTTTGAAGGCGTCGATCCCCTGCCGATGCATGAGCGCATCAGCCAGGCGCTCGGCAGCATTGGCGCGCTGGTGCTTTCTGATTACGCCAAAGGTGCGCTGTCCAGCGTTCAGCAGATGATTGCGCTGGCGCGTAAAGCGGGCGTGCCGGTGCTGATCGATCCGAAAGGCACTGATTTTGAGCGCTATCGCGGCGCTACGCTGCTGACCCCGAACCTGTCGGAGTTTGAAGCGGTGGCCGGGAAGTGCAAAAACGAAGACGAGATAGTCGAACGCGGCATGAAAGTGATTGCCGATTACGACCTTTCTGCGCTGCTGGTGACCCGCTCCGAGCAAGGTATGACGCTGCTGCAACCGGGCAAAGCGCCGCTGCACATGCCGACTCAGGCGCAGGAAGTGTATGACGTAACCGGTGCCGGCGATACGGTGATTGGCGTGCTGGCGGCAACGCTGGCGGCGGGTAATTCGCTGGAAGAAGCCTGCTACTTTGCGAACGCAGCCGCAGGCGTGGTGGTCGGTAAACTCGGTACCTCAACGGTATCGCCTATCGAGCTGGAAAACGCCGTGCGCGGCCGTGCAGAAACCGGCTTCGGCGTGATGAGCGAAGAAGATCTGAAAGCGGCAGTCGCTGCGGCGCGTAAGCGCGGTGAAAAGGTGGTGATGACGAACGGTGTCTTCGACATTCTGCACGCCGGGCATGTCTCTTATCTGGCGAATGCGCGCAAGCTCGGCGATCGCCTGATTGTTGCGGTTAACAGCGACGCTTCCACCAAACGGCTGAAAGGCGAAACCCGTCCGGTCAACCCGCTGGAGCAGCGCATGATCGTGCTGAGCGCGCTGGAAGCGGTGGATTGGGTCGTGTCGTTTGAAGAAGATACGCCGCAGCGTCTGATTGCCGGGATCCTGCCGGATCTGCTGGTAAAAGGCGGTGACTACAAAGCGGAAGATATTGCCGGCAGTAAAGAAGTCTGGGCTAACGGCGGGGAAGTGCTGGTGCTCAACTTTGAAGATGGTTGTTCAACCACCAATATCATCAAAAAGATCCAGAAGCAGGGCGATTAAACCTGTTATCGGGCCTGCATAATGAGCAGGCCCGGAAAGCGCTCGCGCCATTCGGCGCAAAAATAATTACGCCTGATCGTCTACCGGTGGAATGGCCGGAGCGGGTTTGACTTCTGCGCTTTTACCCTGGTTTTCGAGTTCACTCAGGCGTTGCTCCAGCAGCGCCAGTTTCTCGCGGGTGCGAAGCAATACCTGCGTTTGCACGTCAAATTCTTCGCGGCTCACCAGATCCAGGCGGGTTAACTGCGCCTGCAATGTCTGACGAATTTTCTTTTCCACATCTTCCCCGAACTCACGGATCCCCTTGGGCATGGATTCGTGGACCTGACGCGCAATCTGTTCAATTTTCTTTGGGTCAATCATTTTAGGTTCCCTGCTCGGATAGGCTCAATAAGTCATTGTAGTGTGATAACCCCAGGTGATAAACCAGAATTGTTTGAAGGTTATGCATTGCCGAAGATTATCAATGGCGTTATAGTTATCCCGCTTATTCTCAGGGCGGGGCGAAATTCCCCACCGGCGGTAAATCAGCAGATGCTGAAAGCCCGCGAGCGCTTCAGGCTAACGTTTGAAGGTCAGCAGATCCGGTGTAATTCCGGGGCCGACGGTTAAAGTCCGGATGGGAGAGAGTAACGAATCTGTCGGGCAATGACGCCCGCTCGCGTTATTTTTTTGCCGCATTGCGACACTCCTAAGACTGCCCTGATTCTGGTAACCATAACTTTATTGAGGTCTTTTACCATGAATCAGACGCTGCTTTCTTCTTTTGGCACGCCTTTCGAACGTATTGAACATGCTCTCGCCGCGCTGCGCGAAGGCCGTGGTGTGATGGTGCTCGACGACGAGGACCGTGAAAATGAAGGCGACATGATTTTCGCCGCAGAAACCATGACCGTTGAGCAGATGGCGCTGACTATTCGCCACGGCAGTGGCATTGTTTGCCTGTGCCTGACCGACGAGCGCCGTAAACAGCTCGATCTGCCGATGATGGTCGAGAATAATACCAGTGCTTACGGCACCGGTTTTACCGTTACCATCGAAGCGGCGCATGGCGTGACAACCGGTGTTTCGGCGGCTGACCGTCTTACCACCGTTCGCGCGGCGATTGCCGATGGCGCGAAACCTTCCGATCTGAACCGTCCAGGCCACGTTTTCCCGCTGCGCGCGCAGCCGGGCGGCGTATTGACCCGCGGCGGCCATACTGAAGCAACGATCGATTTAGTGACGCTGGCTGGTTTTAAACCGGCGGGCGTGCTGTGTGAACTAACCAATGATGATGGCTCAATGGCGCGCGCGCCGGAGTGCATCGAATTTGCTAAGCAGCACAATATGGCTGTTGTGACCATTGAAGATCTGGTGGCCTACCGCCAGGAACATGAGCGCAAAGCCAGCTAACTTGCGTTAGTGATAAAAAAATCCGCGGCCGAAAGCTGCGGATTTTTTTTGCCTGTCCTGCGTCAATATTTGTCGCATTTATAATATTCACACATTGAAATTCCACGGGGCTACTTATAAAGTGGTACCTGCTCTACGGGCATGAAAAACAGGTTTAAAAACTTATAAGTCATTAAGTTAACGCTATTTTGTCATTGGTTTGTTAACCAATGTTTGCTGGAAATAAGGGAGGCAATATGTTTATCTCATGGTACTGGCTTCTGGCGATTGTCATCGTCGTTTTCGGCTATGTCCACGTACTTAAACGTCATTGCAAAGCCTGCCGCCACGATCGCGAAGCGATCTATAAAGCGTATCAACGGGTGCTCGAAGAGTTGAAGAAAACTCGCCGCGTTGGGCAGGGCGAATAAGACGCGCCAGCCCTCAGCAAGAGCAACCCGATTCTCAGCCGCTAAATCCCATCGCCTGCAACGCCACCAGGCTTAAGCCCATCACCGACATACCGCACAGCACGCCGTAGCTGGGATTGTTGTTGGGATCGATCTCTTTCGCCAGCGGCATCAGTTCATCCACCGACAATGCCACCATAATCCCGGCGACGGTTGCCATAATGGCGGCCATCACCACTGGCGAGACCAGACTGCCGAGGATCAACCACGCCAGGACGCCGCCGAGGATCTCCGCCAGCCCTGAGATCCCCGCCCAGAATACCGCGCTGCGTTTTGAACCGGTCGCCGCGTAAACCGGCCCGGCAACCGCAAGTCCTTCAGGAATATTGTGCAATGCGACTGCAAAGGCGATACCGAGCCCTAATTCCAGGTCGTTACTGGCGGTGACGTAGGTGGCGATGCCTTCCGGGAAGTTGTGGAGACTGATACCCAGCGTCAGCAAAATGGCGGTACGGCGCAGACCGCGCGGGAAGGTTCTCTGTGTACCCTGCATTAAATCCTGCGGATGCGCATGGGGTAACATGCGATCCAGCGCGAAATACCCCAGCAGGCCCACGACAAACATGCCGTAACCGAGCATCGGTGACATATTTTCCGTCGCCAGTGCAGCGGGCAACATCTCCATTAACGAAATCAATAACATGATTCCGGCAGCAAAGCCGAGTGAGAACGCCAGTACGCGGTTTGATGGTTTCTGGCCTATTACGCCAAGAATCGCGCCGATAAAGGTCGCAGCGCCAGCCAGGATGGTCAGAATCAACGGTACTGACATGAATCACTCCTTTATGATAATCATTCTCATTAATGTAAGAGTTTGTTACCTGAAAAGCGAGGCCGGAGCCTTATCTTTACTTGATGCTTACATTCAAAATTACTGAAGATCTTCATCATGGTTATCTGAGTTCTTCGCACCATGAAAAGGCGTAATGTGTCGTTATCAAATTGACACACTCAGTAAGGATATCACCATGTCTGCACCTCGTATGCCAGCACTGTTCCTGGGCCACGGTAGCCCAATGAATGTTCTGGAAGATAACGTTTATACCCGCGCCTGGGGAATGTTAGGCGAGACGCTGCCGCGCCCGAAAGCGATTGTGGTGGTGTCCGCCCACTGGTTTACCCGCGGTACTGGCGTTACCGCGATGGAAGCGCCGAAAACTATTCATGATTTCGGTGGTTTCCCACAGGCGTTGTACGATACCCATTATCCGGCACCGGGATCGCCGGAACTGGCTCAGCACCTGGTTGATTTACTGGCGCCGGTGCCCGTTGTGCTTGATAAGGAAGCCTGGGGTTTTGACCACGGCTCCTGGGGCGTGCTGATTAAAATGTACCCGAATGCCGACATCCCAATGGTGCAGCTCAGTATCGACAGCACGAAACCCGCGGCATGGCATTTTGAGATGGGCCGCAAGCTGGCGGCGCTGCGTGATGAGGGCATTATGCTGGTGGCGAGTGGCAACGTGGTGCATAACCTGCGTACCGCGCGCTGGCATGGCGAAAATACGCCATATCCGTGGGCGACATCGTTCAACGATTATGTGAAAGCGAACCTCACGTGGCAGGGGCCGATTGAGCAGCATCCGCTGGTAAATTACCTCGATCATGAAGGCGGATCGTTGTCTAACCCAACCCCGGATCACTACCTGCCGCTGCTGTACGTGCTGGGCGCGTGGAACGGCACCGAGGCCATTACTATTCCGGTGGACGGTATTGAGATGGGTTCGCTGAGTATGCTTTCGGTTCAGGTGGGTTAAAATGGAGGGTGGCTCTGACAGCCACCCTTTTCATTCTCCTGGATGTGGAGAAATTCGAGGAAGATCGCAAAAAATCACAACTGAAATACGGTTTTTTTGAAAATAAAAAGACCTGTGCTGCAAAAATAAAACGCTGTGCTGAATTTACTCTTTTTTGTGAACATTATCGTCGCAAGAATCCCGCCGAGTGACTACTCTCAAAGAGTCTAATGTCTCAGACAATCCCATAAAAATTATCTGGTGTTGTACCTCGAACCCTTGTTCGTGGTCGCTCTTATTTACCTAAAAAGCAGTAAACCTCTGGAGACACGGAAATATGAATTCAGCGAAAACCTTACTAGAAGTCTGTATTAGTTCCGCTCTGCTGTTTATCTCTCACGCCTCTTTAGCCCAAACTTTTCGTGCCGCCGATGTCCACCCCGCGGATTACCCTAATGTTGTTGCGGTAAAACATATGGGGGAAAAACTCAGTGCAGCTACGGACGGCCGACTGGATATTAAAACCTTTCCTGGCGGTGTGTTAGGCGATGAGAAACAGGTTATTGAGCAGGCGCAAATCGGCGCAATAGATATTATTCGCGTGTCGATGACGCCAGTGGCGGCAATATTACCGGAGATCAATGTCTTTACGCTGCCCTATATTTTCCGCGATGAAGATCATATGCATAAAGTGCTCGACGGAATGATTGGCCAGGAGATTGGCAATCGCCTGTCGGAGAGCAGTAAATCGCGGTTAGTATTCCTTGGCTGGATGGATGCCGGTACGCGTAATTTGATTACCAAAGCACCCGTCACGAAAGCGGAAGACCTGAAAGGGATGAAAATCCGCGTGCAGGGTAGCCCGATTGCGCTCGATACGCTGAAAGCCATGGGCGCCAACTCGGTCGCCATGGGCGTTAGCGAAGTATTTAGCGGTATGCAAACCGGCGTGATTGATGGCACAGAAAATAACCCTCCAACCTTTGTTGCGCATAACTATTTACCCGTTGTGAAGAATTACACCTGGAGTAAGCATTTTATTATTCCGGAACTGTTTTTATTTTCTAAAGTTAAATGGGATAAGTTGAAAAAAGAGGATCAGGAATTGATTCTCAAGCTGGCGAAAGAAGCCCAGGCTGAACAGCGTGAATTGTGGAAAACCTACAATGAGAAGTCGCTGGAAGCCATGAAAGCGGGCGGCGTGCAATTCCATGAGATGGATACCACTGCTTTTTACGAGGCGACACAATCGGTACGCGATAAATACGGTAAAGACCATCAGGATCTGATGACCCGCATTAAAGACGTGCAATAAAGGCGACGGGCAGGGGAAACCTTGCCCCGATAATTATTGGTTATATCTTTATTTTCTGCCGCGGGAAAATCGTTATGGCTGAACGCTATTCGTTGTTGATGGATATTCTTTACCGAATATCGATGTGGATCACCGGTATTGCGCTACTGATTATGGTGGCGATTATTCCGGTGGGGATCTTTGCGCGCTACGTGATGAACAGCGCTTTATCCTGGCCGGAACCGATCGCCATTATTTGCATGGTGACGTTTACCTTTGTCGGCGCAGCGGTAAGTTACCGCGCGGGTTCACATATCGCCGTCAGTATGGTCACTGACCGCTTAAACGAGCGCGCGCGTAAGATCTGTTTTGTGGTCGCCGACCTGATGCTGATGGCGATTAGCCTCTTTATTCTCTGGTACAGCAGCGCGCTGTGTGCCGAATTATGGCAGCAGCCTGTCGCTGAATTCCCGTTTTTTACCGCCGGTGAAACCTATTTACCGCTGCCGATCGGTTCGGCAATCACGCTGCTGTTTATTCTCGAAAAGATGTTGTGTGGCGCGCAATATCACCGCCCGGTGGTGATGGTGGGCTCGTCGGGTTAATCCGATCATCCAGTAAGGAATGTTTATGGATGCATTTATTCTCGTTTTTACGTTAGCCATTATGCTGGCGGTGGGTGTTCCGGTCGCTTATGCCGTGGGGATCAGCGCGGTACTGGGCGCGTGGTATATCGATATTCCGCTGGAAGCTGTAATGATCCAACTGACCAACGGCGTCAATAAGTTCTCACTGCTGGCGATCCCTTTCTTTATTCTCGCCGGAGCGATCATGGCCGAGGGCGGTATTGCGCGCCGGCTGGTGAATTTTGCTTATATATTTGTCGGTTTTATTCGCGGCGGCCTGTCGCTGGTGAATATCGTCGCATCGACATTCTTCGGCGCGATCTCCGGATCGTCGGTGGCGGATACTGCCTCGATCGGCTCGGTGATGATCCCGGAGATGGATAAAAAAGGTTACCCGCGCGATTTTGCTGCGGCCGTAACTGCCAGCGGCTCGGTACAGGCGATCCTGACGCCGCCCAGCCATAATTCGGTAATCTATTCGCTGGCAACTGGCGGCACAGTCTCGATTGCTGCGCTGTTTATCGCCGGGATCCTGCCGGGGTTACTGCTGAGTTTTACCCTGATGGTGATGTGCGTGGCGTTTGCCCACAAACGCGGTTATCCGAAAGGAGAGCGCGTACCGTTTCGCCAGGCGTTAAAGATTTTTGTTGATACGCTATGGGGGCTGATGACGGTGGTGATCATCATGGGGGGCATCCTCTCGGGGATCTTTACCGCCACGGAATCAGCGGCAATTGCCTGCTTGTGGGCTTTCTTCGTCACGATGTTCATCTACCGCGATTACAAATGGTCGGAGTTACCGAAGCTAATGTATCGCACCGTAAAAAC
This sequence comes from Kosakonia sacchari, assembly GCA_900109485.1. GTDB lineage: Bacteria > Pseudomonadota > Gammaproteobacteria > Enterobacterales > Enterobacteriaceae > Kosakonia > Kosakonia sacchari_B. Next base: position 21,997 of record FOAY01000001.1, read on the forward strand.
GGTGAGCATTGTGATGATCCTGATTGGTTTTGCCGCTGCATTCGGCGCGATCATGACCTATATGCAGCTTCCTGCCCGCATCACCGAAGCGTTCACCAGTATCTCAGATAACAAGTACGTTATTCTGATGTGTATTAATATCATGCTGTTACTGATTGGCACGTTGATGGATATGGCGCCGCTGATCCTGATCCTCACGCCGGTGTTGCTGCCGGTGACAAATGCGCTGGGGATCGATCCGGTGCACTTCGGCATGATCATGCTGGTTAACCTCGGTATTGGGCTGATTACACCGCCGGTGGGATCGGTCTTGTTTGTCGCCAGCGCGGTGAGTAAACAGAAGATCGAGCAGGTGGTGAAAGCGATGCTGCCGTTCTATGCGATTCTGTTCTTGGTACTGATGCTGGTGACGTATATTCCGGCGATCTCGCTGTTTCTGCCGAAACTGTTTGGCGTACTTTAGGGATGGCGGTTGGGCCTGTAAAAACAAACCCGGCGCGTTTGGCCGGGTTGTTATGGTCATCACGGAGATGCGCTTTTACGTTATTCGATAAAGATATGCGGGTAGAAACGTGACAGATCCTGGGTGATCAGCGCGCGATCTTCACGAATGCCGATTCCTGCGGGTTGATCGTTGATCAGCCAGCTGCCGATCAGCGTATAACTGTCGCCGAATTTTGGCAGCGGGTGGAACTGCTGCACAATCATGCCCTCTTCGCCGTACGGCCCTTCAACCGCCTCAACCGTTTTCCCGTTCTCAACGATCGACACATTTGCGCCTTCACGGGAGAAAATCGGTTTCACGACGTACTTTTCCATTTGCGGATAATTGTCCTCGGCAAAGTACGCAGGCAGCAGATTGGGATGATTGGGGAACATCTCCCACAGCAGCGGCAACAGCGCTTTATTGGAAATAATGCTCTTCCAGGCGGGTTCCAGCCAGCGAACACCGGCATCTTCCAGCTTGGTGGAGAACATTTCGCGCAGCATGTATTCCCATGGATAAAGCTTGAACAGGTTGCCAATCACCTGATCCTGAAGATCGGTAAACTGGCCTTTCTCGCCAAGGCCGATATCCTCGATATAGAGGAACTCCGACGCCAGCTCCGCTTCTGCCGCGCAATCCTGCAAATACTGCACGGTACCGCGATCTTCAACGGTATCCCGGCAGCAGGTGAAATGCAGCAACTGGAAACCGTGCTGCTCGCGAAGCTCGGCGAAACGCGCAATGAGCTGCTCTTGCAGACTGTTGAATTGATCGCTGCCCGCAGGCAAGTTTCCGGCGTTAAGCTGGTCTTCCAGCCAGATCCACTGGAAAAAAGCGGCTTCATACAGAGACGTTGGCGTATCGGCATTGTTCTCCAGCAATTTGGGTTCACCCACGCCATCCCAGGCAAGATCGAGACGCGAATAGAGTGACGGTTGCTGCGTTGCCCAGGACTGGCGTACGAAGCCCCAGGTGTGTTTTGGGATGCGGAATTTGGCCATCAACTCGTCGCTGGCAACCACTTTTTCCACCACTTTCAGGCACATCTGGTGCAGCTCAGCGGTAACCTCTTCCAGCTTCTCAACCTGAGCAAGCGTCAGCTTGTAGTAAGCGTCTTCACACCAGTACGGTTCTCCGTACATGGTGTGGAAATTAAAACCATATTCGGTGGCTTTTTCGCGCCAGTCCGGGCGCTCGGTAATTGCGATTCTTTCCATGACCATCAACCGCCCATTGAGCGGGTCGGCGTACCGCTTACGCGGCGCTGCATCGTGTTCTGCTTCGCGACAGACTCACCAAAGCCGCCACGGGTCACCGTGGTTGTGGTCGCCGGTTTTGGCGCCATAGCCGTTTTCGGTACGGTCATGGTGCGGCCCGGCTGCGCTGCGCCATAGCCTTTACCGGATGCATCGGTGTACTGACCATAAGCCGGGCTTGCCGGATTACGCGAGCTGAACAGCGGCTGCTGGGCAAAACCTGCGCCACCGCCCATCAGGCGGCCCATCATATAGCCTGCCATCAGCGGCATCCAGAAGCTGCCGCCGGACTGTGCCTGCGCCTGATTTTCCGGCGCCATGCCAGCCTGAACCGGCGTCTGCTGGCACTGGCCTTCGCCGAATTCTGCCACGCAGTCTTCGCGCGTCGCGTATTTCGGCGCCGTACGCTCTGCTTCTTTCAGCGCGTTGTTGTAAGCGGTTTTACACTCAGCGCTTTTCCCCGGGTTTGCCGACGAACAATCGTCCGCATTCTGGTACAGGGAAACCGTTTCGTCGCTTTTTTCACAGCCTGCCAGCATGAAAACGGCAGTTACCGCCAGTGCGACAGGGGTTAAATGACGTGCGCTCCAGCTTTTGCGGAACGTCGCGTGTTGGATGTTTTTTGTCCGTTTCATTGTTATCTTCCTGGATCCCAAAGGCATATGTAAAACGCTCAGGATAGAGGATGAGTGGTTGAAGTTAAAGCGAGGAGGGGAGGCCTTTACGTTGCCTTACGTAAAAACGGGGGCTGGATTGCCCCCGTTGCGGATCGATGCTGATTAATTAACGTTTAACGCTGGTGCGTGCGGCGGCAGGCTGTACATTGCCGTTGAAGTTATCAACGCTCGCATCCTGCTGCGGGTTCTCCGGCGCGACGCTTTCCGGCGTCGTGGAGACGTTTTTACCCAGCGAGTTGTTCAGCGCCTGCAAATCCTGCTCGTTCAACGTACCCAGCGCCGATTTAATATTCAGCTCATTGATCAGGTAGTTATAACGTGCGCTGGAGAGCTGCTGTTTGGCGTTATACAGCGTGGTGGTCGCGTCCAGCACATCAACAATGGTACGCGTACCCACGGAGTAACCTGCTTCCATCGCATCCAGGGAGCTTTGGGCCGAAACAACCGCTTGTTTGTAGGCGTTGATGCTGCTGATAGACGCGTTCACGTTGTTGAAAGAGGAACGCACGTTCTGTACGACGCTACGATGCGCGCTTTCCAGCTGTTCACTCGAGCCAACGAAGTTGTACTGCGCCTGTTTAACCTGTGACGTTACCGAACCACCGCTATAAAGCGGCAGGCTGAAGCTCAGGCCAACAGAGTTCTGACCAATGTCCCGATCCGCATAGGAAGAGGAGGAAATTGCGTTGCCACGTGTCGCGGAACCGCTGTATTTGGTATTCGAAACGCTGGTGGACGCCGTTAAGTTAAGCGTCGGCAGATGGCCGTCCTGTGCCTGGCGAATTTGCTCACGCGCCAGATCCTGGCTCAGACGCGCCTGCAGCAGCGTCAGGTTGCGGCTTTCCGCTTCCTTCAGCAGGGCATTCACCGGCTTCGGTTTGTCGGTTTTAAAGCCGTCGACATTCAGTGACGCCAGCTCCGGATAGTAGTTGCCGGTGATCTGACGCAGTGATTCCAGAGCATTGTCGAGATTGTTGCGGGCGGTCACTTCGTTCGCCAGCACGGTATCATATTGGGAACGGGCGTTCTGTACGTCGGTAATGGCGACCAGGCCAACGTTAAAGCGCTGGGTGGTTTGATCCAACTGACGGTAAATCGCCTGTTTCTGCGCTTCCGTGTAGGAGAGCGCATCAATCGCGCTCAGCACGTTAAAATAGGCAGTCGCCGTATTCAGAATCAGGGTTTGCTGATCGGTTTGCCAGGTGACATCCTGAATGCCAGCCGTTTTTTCCTGCAGCGTCAGCGCGCGCCATTTCGACATATCAAAAATAGTTTGCGTCAGTTGCAAAGAGCCACTGGTTACATTTGAATCGACGCCATTACTATCACGAAAGCCATTGGTATACGTATAATCAGCGCCCAAACCGAGCTGAGGTAATAAAGGGCTGCGCGCTTCATTAATTTTCTCAAAAGCGGCATCGCGATCGGCGGCGGATTTACGCAGATCGGGGTTACTCAAACGAGCCTGCTGGTATACCTGAAGCAGGTTTTCTGCCTGGCTCATGGTGCTGAAACCGGTGAGGCTCAGACCGATAAGGAGGGAGAGCAATTTCTTCATTTGCATTCCTTGTTGTGAAGCAGTATTAGCGCTGGTCTAAATTGGGAAAAAATAATCGCCGATTCTAGCAGAAACGGGCATCGCCTCAGCTTGGCGTTCCGTGCCATTGGCATAAATTTGCACCAATGTACCATATAGCGCTTGCAACAGTAATTAAACGGGTCTGAAATCCAGATTTTTGTCATTATTTTCGAATGAGATGCCGCCAATGAGTAAGCCAATATCCCCCGAAATGACTTTCACAAAAAACGATGTAGAAATTATTGCACGAGAAACACTCTATAGCGGTTTTTTTTCGCTTGATCTTTACCGCTTTCGCCACCGTTTATTTAATGGTGAGATGAGCGGCGAAGTACGCCGTGAAATTTTTGAACGCGGTCACGCCGCAGTCTTGCTACCCTTTGACCCAGTGCGTGACGAAGTTGTGCTGATCGAACAGATCCGGATTGCGGCATTCGATACCAGCGAAAGCCCGTGGCTGCTGGAGATGGTCGCCGGTATGATTGAAGAGGGCGAAACCGAAGAAGATGTTGTGCGCCGCGAAGCTGTTGAAGAGGCGGGGTTAACCGTCGGGCGCGCAAAAAAAGTATTGAGCTATCTGGCAAGCCCTGGCGGCACCAGCGAGCGTTCTGCCGTCTTTGTCGGTGAAGTGGATGCCACTCAGGCTGAAGGTGTGCATGGTCTGGTGGATGAAAACGAAGATATTCGGGTTCATGTGGTGAGCCGGGAGCAGGCTTACCAGTGGGTAGAAGAGGGGAAAATCGATAACGCAGCATCTGTCATCGCCCTGCAATGGCTGCAACTGCATCATGAGAGCTTACGAAACGAGTGGAAAAAATGAAGCGCTATACACCTGACTTCCCTGAAATGATGCGCCTGTGCGAAACCAATTTCGCGCAATTGCGTCGTCTGTTGCCGCGTAATGATGAAGCGGGCCAAACGGTGAGCTATCAGGTGACTAACGCACAATACCGGTTAACGATTGTAGAAGCGACGCGTTATACGACGCTGGTTGAAATCGAACAGACGGTACCTGCCGTAAGCTACTGGAGCCTGCCGTCCATGACGGTGCGCCTGTACCACGATGCGATGGTCGCTGAAGTGTGTTCAAGTCAGCATATCTTTCGTTTCAAAGCACGTTATGATTATCCTAATAAAAAGTTGCATCAACGCGACGAAAAGCATCAAATTAATCAGTTTCTGGCCGATTGGCTACGTTACTGTTTAGCACATGGAGCAATGGCGATTCCGGTTTGTTAGCGTCATGAAACCTAAGGACACCATTTGGAAAGCCTGTTAAACCTCTCTCTGGCCGGTGAGTCCAGAGTCAGGGTCTTACAAATTACTGATTCTCACCTGTTTGCCGAAAAGCACGAGACGCTGTTAGGGGTCAATACCTGGGAAAGTTATCAGGCGGTACTGGACGCTATCCAGGCCCAGCAGCGCCCTTGCGATCTGATCGTCGCCACCGGCGACCTGGCACAGGATCACTCCGCTGCGGCTTATCAGCATTTTGCTGAAGGCATCGCAAGATTCACTGCGCCTTGCGTCTGGTTACCGGGTAATCACGATTTCCAGCCCGCCATGTACAGCGCGTTGCAGGACGCGGGGATTTCACCGGCAAAACGCGTATTTATCGGCGATCATTGGCAAATTCTGCTGCTGGACAGCCAGGTATTTGGCGTCCCACACGGCGAATTGAGCGAATTTCAGCTTGAGTGGCTGGAGAATAAACTTTCCGACAGCCCGGAGCGGCACACCTTGCTGTTGCTTCATCATCATCCGCTGCCATCCGGTTGTAGCTGGCTCGATCAGCACAGCCTGCGTAACGCGGGCGAACTGAATAATGTGCTTCAGCGCTTCCCGAAAGTGCGCCACCTGCTGTGCGGGCATATTCACCAGGAGCTGGATCTCGACTGGAATGGCCGCCGCCTGCTGGCGACGCCGTCAACCTGCGTGCAGTTCAAACCGCACTGCGCCAACTTTACGCTCGATACCATTGCACCGGGCTGGCGCTGGCTGGATCTGTACGATGACGGAACGCTGCATACCGAAGTCTGCCGGCTGGAGAGCACGCAGTTCCGCCCCGATACGGCTTCAGAAGGCTACTAATGTCCACTCTTCTCTATCTGCATGGCTTTAACAGTTCGCCGCGTTCGGCGAAGGCTACGCAGTTGTCGCAATGGCTGTCGCAGCACTATCCCGACATCGACGTGCTGGTGCCGCAGTTGCCGCCTTATCCCGCCGCGGCTGCCGAATTGCTGGAGTCGCTGGTGCTGGAGCAGGGCGGGCGGCAGCTTGGCGTCGTCGGTTCGTCGCTGGGCGGTTACTACGCAACCTGGCTCTCGCAATGCTTTATGCTGCCAGCGGTGGTGATCAACCCGGCGGTGCGCCCGTTTGAGTTACTGGCCAATTACCTCGGCAATAACGAGAATCCCTACACTGGGGAACAATATGTGCTAGAGTCTCGCCATATTTACGAGCTCAAAGTGATGCAAGTTGACCCGCTTGAAGCGCCGGATCTTATCTGGCTGCTGCAACAGACCGGGGACGAAGTGCTCGATTACCGCCAGGCGGTGGCCTATTACGATGCCTGTCGCCAGACTGTAGAAGAGGGCGGGAATCATGCCTTTGTGGGCTTTGAGAATCATTTCACACAGATTATCGATTTCCTTGGGCTGCATTGAGCCAACAGGGAAACGATGCGGTCACTATCTACGAACAAACCATGACGCAATCCTATAACGCTGATGCCATAGAGGTACTCACCGGGCTTGAGCCGGTTCGCCGCCGTCCGGGGATGTACACCGATACCACTCGCCCGAACCACCTCGGGCAGGAAGTCATTGATAACAGCGTCGATGAGGCGCTGGCGGGGCACGCCAAACGCGTGGAAGTGATCCTGCACGCCGACCAGTCGCTGGAAGTTATCGACGACGGGCGCGGCATGCCGGTGGACATTCACCCGGAAGAGGGCGTTCCGGCCGTTGAGCTGATCCTCTGCCGTCTGCACGCGGGCGGTAAATTCTCAAATAAGAACTATCAGTTCTCCGGTGGCTTGCACGGCGTTGGCATTTCCGTGGTGAACGCCCTGTCGCGTCGCGTGGAAGTGCAGGTAAAACGTGACGGACAGATTTATAGCATTGCGTTTGAAAATGGCGAAAAGGTCGAGGATCTGCAGGTTATCGGTACCTGCGGCAAACGCAATACCGGAACCAGCGTTCATTTCTGGCCGGATGAGTCCTTCTTTGATAGCCCGCGTTTCTCGGTTTCCCGTCTGACGCATTTGCTGAAAGCAAAAGCTGTACTCTGCCCCGGCGTGGAAATCCTCTTCAAAGATGAAGTGAACAACGCTGAGCAGCGCTGGTGTTATCAGGATGGCCTGAACGACTACCTGTGCGAAGCGGTCAACGGCCTGCCGACGCTGCCGGAAAAACCGTTTATTGGCAACTTCTCTGCCGAAACCGAAGCGGTGGACTGGGCGCTGCTGTGGCTGCCGGAAGGCGGCGAGCTGCTGACGGAAAGCTACGTCAACCTGATCCCGACCTTGCAGGGCGGGACGCACGTTAACGGCCTGCGCCAGGGTCTGCTGGATGCCATGCGCGAGTTCTGCGAATACCGCAATATTCTGCCGCGCGGCGTGAAGCTTTCGGCGGAAGATATCTGGGAACGCTGCGCATACGTGCTGTCGGTAAAAATGCAGGATCCGCAGTTTGCCGGGCAAACGAAAGAGCGCCTTTCTTCCCGTCAGTGCGCCGCGTTTGTCTCCGGCGTGGTGAAAGATGCTTTCAGCCTGTGGCTGAACCAGAATATTCAGATTGCTGAACTGCTGGCCGAAATGGCGATTTCCAGCGCCCAGCGTCGCATGCGCGCCGCCAAAAAAGTGGTGCGTAAAAAGCTGACCAGCGGTCCGGCGCTGCCGGGTAAACTGGCGGACTGCACCGCGCAGGATCTGAACCGTACCGAACTGTTCCTCGTGGAAGGTGACTCGGCGGGCGGCTCCGCCAAGCAGGCGCGCGATCGTGAATATCAGGCGATCATGCCGCTGAAAGGTAAGATCCTGAATACCTGGGAAGTCTCTTCGGATGAAGTGCTGGCCTCGCAGGAAGTGCACGACATTTCCGTGGCGATCGGCATCGATCCGGACAGCGACGATCTCAGCCAGTTACGCTACGGCAAGATCTGTATTCTCGCCGATGCGGATTCCGATGGCCTGCACATTGCTACGCTGCTGTGCGCGCTGTTCGTGCGTCACTTCCGCGCTCTGGTGAAGCAGGGTCACGTCTACGTGGCGCTGCCGCCGCTGTACCGTATCGACCTCGGCAAAGAGGTGTATTACGCGCTGACGGAAGAAGAGAAAACCGGCGTGCTGGAGCAACTGAAGCGCAAGAAAGGCAAACCGAACGTGCAGCGCTTTAAAGGGCTGGGCGAGATGAACCCGATGCAGCTTCGTGAAACCACGCTCGATCCGAACACCCGCCGTCTGGTACAGCTGATCATCAGCGATGAAGATGAGCAGCAAACCACCGCCATGATGGATATGCTGCTGGCCAAAAAGCGTTCCGAAGATCGCCGCAACTGGCTGCAAGAAAAAGGCGATATGGCCGATATCGAAGCCTGATAAACCCCCATCACGAAAAAGGGATGCTTAGCGCATCCCTTTTTTATTTAGCGGCTCAGGTTTTGTTCGCCCCACGCAAGCGCCGTGTTTATCAGGGCGCTGAGCAGTTCGCGAAAGCGTTCGCTCTTCTCTTCGGAGAACGCAAAGCTCGTCTCATCCATGTAGCAGCACTGCGCCACTTCCAGTTGTACCGCATGGATGTTCTGTTGCGGTGCGCCGTAATGGCGGGTGATATACTCGCCTTTAAAGCGGCCGTTGAGCACTTTGCTGTAGTGCGGAAACGCCTCGCAGCAGTCCAGCAATGCGCGGCTCAGCTCCGGCGCGCAGCTTGCCCCATCGGCAGTGCCGAAATTCAGATCCGGCAGTTTGCCTTCAAACAGACGCGGAACCACCGATTTGATGGAGTGCGCATCCCACAGCAATGCGTAGCCGAAGGTGTCGCGCAACCGCGCCAGCTCTTGCGCCAGTGCCTGGTGATAAGGCTGCCATATGTTGTGCAAAATGGCGGCTTTCGTGGCGTCATCCGGCGCTTTGCCCGCTTCGAACAGCGGCTCGCCGTCAAAAAAAGTCCCCGGGAACAGGCCGGTGGTCGCCGTGCTGTATAGCGGTTTGTCATCCGCCGGGCGGTTTAAATCCACGACATAGCGGGAATACCTGGCGCTTAGCACGCTGGCACCAAGCTCGCGAATCGGCTGATACAGCAGCGGAATATGCCAGTCTGTATCCTCCAGGCGCTGCGCCCGCGCGGTAAGAGCGCCCGCGATCTCCGGCGTCAATTGCGTGCCGGGATGAGGCATGCTGATCAGCAGCGGCAGCCGACCCTGATGTAATTCGAATCCGTTAGTCATGCCACACTTCCTCCCCCTGATAAATAACCTGTTTCGACAGCGTTCCACCCAGCCAGTAGCTGAGTTCTGCCGGATGAGCGACATCCCACGCGACAAAGCTGGCCTCTTTACCTGCCTGTAGCGTACCGCAGCGATCGCTGATACCTAATGCGCGGGCGGCGTGACAGGTCACTCCCGCCAGCGCTTCTTCAGGCGTCAGACGGAACAACGTGCAGGCCATATTCATCATCAGGCGCAGAGACAACACCGGTGACGTGCCCGGGTTCAGATCGCTGGAAATGGCCATCGGCACCTGATGCTGACGCAGTAGCGCCACCGGCGGCTGCTGGCTCTCGCGTAAAAAGTAAAAGGCGCCCGGCAGCAGAACGGCCGTGGTGCCGTGCTGCGCCATCAGCGCGATATCTTCTTCACACAAATACTCCAGATGATCGGCGGAAAGCGCGTTGTAGCGGGCGGCCAGCCCTGCGCCGTGCAGCAGTGAAAGCTGTTCGGCATGCAGTTTTACCGGCAAGCCAAGCTGCTGCGCTTTGTGGAAAACCCGCTCCACTTGCGGCGGTGAAAAGGCCAGATGTTCACAAAAAGCATCGACCGCATCGACCAGCCCTTGTGCGTGCCAGGCGGGCAACCAGTGCTGGCAAATCTCGTCGATGTAGTCGTCGGGGCGTCCCTGATACTCGACCGGCAATGCATGCGCTGCAAGGCAGGTGCTGAAGACAGTGAGCGGCATTTCTGCGCCAAGCGCGCGGATCACCTGCAACATTTTGCCTTCGTCGGCGAAGCTAAGGCCGTAGCCGGATTTGATCTCAAGCGTGGTAACGCCGTCTTTGCGCAGCGCGTGAATGCGCTTGCGGGCGCTTTCCAGCAGTTGTTGCTGGCTGGCGTGGCGGGTGGCATTCACGGTACTGATAATGCCGCCGCCGGCTGCGGCGATCTCCGCGTAACTCGCGCCGTTGAGGCGCATCTCAAACTCCTGGCTGCGATCGCCGCCAAACACGCTATGGCTATGGCAATCGATTAGCCCTGGCGTAACCAGCCGTCCGTGCAGATCCACTTCACGATCAATTGCATCGTCCGGCTGCGTTCCCTCTTCGCCCAGCCATACAATGCGCGGGCCATCGGTGATCATCGCCGCATGGGGAATCAGGTTGTATTTGCCCGCTTCCATGCTGGCAATCTGGCAGTGACGCCATAAAATGCGCATCCGCGTTCTCCCGTCATGGTTCGGCGCGGCAATCACCGCGCCGCCGGTTTTACCTGGTAATCATCGGTAGGTTGAGGCCGTGCTCTTTGGCACAGGCGACAGCGGAATCATAGCCTGCATCGGCATGGCGCATCACGCCCGTCGCCGGATCATTATGCAGTACGCGGGCGATACGTTCTGCCGCTTCATCCGTACCATCGCAGACGATAACCATCCCCGAATGCTGTGAGAAGCCCATGCCGACGCCGCCGCCGTGGTGCAGGGAAACCCAGGTTGCGCCGCTGGCGGTATTAAGCAAGGCGTTCAGCAGCGGCCAGTCGGAAACCGCATCGGAGCCATCTTTCATCGCCTCGGTTTCGCGGTTCGGGCTGGCAACGGAGCCGGAGTCCAGGTGATCGCGGCCAATGACAATCGGCGCCGAGACTTCGCCGCGACGTACCATTTCGTTAAACGCCAGCCCCAGGCGCGCGCGCTGCCCCAGACCAACCCAGCAAATACGTGCTGGCAGGCCCTGGAAACTGATGCGCTCTTTCGCCATATCCAGCCAGCGGTGCAGATGCGCATCATCCGCGATCAGCTCTTTCACCTTTTCATCGGTGCGATAGATGTCTTCCGGATCGCCGGAGAGCGCAGCCCAGCGGAATGGCCCGATACCGCGGCAGAACAACGGGCGAATATAGGCGGGCACAAAACCCGGAAAATCAAAGGCGTTGCTGACGCCCATCTCTTTCGCCATCTGGCGAATATTGTTGCCGTAATCGAAGGTTGGGATGCCCTGCTGCTGGAAGGCGAGCATCGCTTTAACGTGCTCCGCCATTGAGGCTTTCGCCGCCTGAATCACCACTGCGGGTTCTGTCTTCGCGCGTTCGCGATACTCTTCCCACTGCCAGCCAATCGGCAGATAGCCGTTCAGCGGATCGTGGGCGCTGGTTTGATCGGTCACGATATCCGGACGAACACCGCGTTTAACCAGCTCCGGTAAGACTTCCGCCGCATTACCGTGCAGCGCAACAGAGATAGCTTTGCCTTCGCGGGTGTAACGTTCAATACGCGCCAGCGCATCGTCCAGATCCGTTGCCTGCTCATCCACATAACCGGTACGCAGGCGGAAATCGATGCGGGATTGCTGACACTCAATGTTCAGCGAGCAGGCGCCCGCCAGCGTGGCGGCCAGCGGCTGTGCGCCGCCCATACCGCCCAGACCGGCGGTCAGCACCCAGCGGCCGACCAGCGAACCGTTATAGTGCTGGCGACCCGCTTCGACGAAGGTTTCATAGGTGCCCTGAACGATCCCCTGGCTGCCGATGTAGATCCAGGAGCCTGCGGTCATCTGGCCGTACATCGCCAGCCCTTTGGCGTCCAGTTCGTTGAAGTGCTCCCAGGTAGCCCAGTGGGGAACCAGGTTGGAGTTGGCGATCAGTACGCGCGGCGCATTGCTGTGGGTTTTAAACACGCCGACCGGTTTGCCGGACTGCACCAGCAGCGTTTCGTCATCGTTAAGCTGCTTCAGTGCTTCCACCATTTTGTCAAAGCACTCCCAGTTACGCGCTGCACGTCCAATCCCACCGTAAACCACCAGCTCTTTCGGGTTTTCCGCGACTTCGGGATCAAGGTTGTTCATCAGCATGCGCAGCGGCGCTTCGGTCAGCCAGCTTTTCGCATTCAATGTCGTGCCGCGCGGCGCTCTGATCTCAACATCACGATAACGGGAAAATTCACTACTCATGCGGTTTACCTTCTTTGTTTGATAGCAGAATAAATGCTTACTGACGTTGTCTTGTATATACATGATAAGCACATATGGTGCCACTTTGATCTATTTATTTATTGTCTATATAAAACAGTAAGTTGTAATTGTTTACTTTTTTGCATGGTGCTGAGGGTAAGGATTTTAGCGCGCTTTTCTGCACCATTATTGTGCTTAACGGCAGAAAAGTGATCATTTTAAGTGCATCTATGCGCTGTTTTATGGCGAGAGACCAGGGCAATAAAGCAGGGTTAATCCGCCCGGTTATACTGATTTTATTAACGAAATATTATTATATTATTGTTTTATATGATTTTTAATTTATCGATATATGTTGCGATTACGTTATGGCACATGGCTTGCAAGTTGTACATACAAGGATATACATAAAGCATTTTTGCATCGCCGTCACAACGGGACGGCAAATGATGACCATAAGGCGTAACGATGATTACTTTCAACAATGTGACCAAGCATTACGACGACGGTACCGTCGTGGTCGATGGCCTGAACTTTGTCGCGCCAGGAGGCAAAATTACCGTGCTGGTAGGGCCGTCGGGCTGCGGCAAAACGACTTCATTACGCATGATCAACCGGCTGGTCGAACCCTCTTCCGGCACGATTTTGCTTAATGGCGAATCCACCGCGCAGATGGATGTGGTGCAGTTGCGTCGGCGCATTGGTTACGTGATCCAGAATGCCGGGTTGTTCCCGCATAAAACCATCATCGATAACATCGCCACTACCGCCATCCTTAATGGTGCGGCGAAAAGCAAAGCCAGGGCCAGAGCGGCGGAATTACTGGAAGTGGTCGGTCTGGCGCCACAGCTGGCGAAACGCTACCCGTGGCAGCTCTCCGGCGGGCAACAGCAGCGCGTCGGCGTGGCGCGCGCGCTGGCTGCCGACCCGGAATTTATGCTGATGGATGAACCCTTCAGCGCCGTCGATCCCGTGGTGCGTGAACAGTTGCAGGAAGAGTTTCTGCGCATTCAGAAAGAGGTCAGCAAGACCATCATTATGGTCACCCACGATATCGATGAAGCGATGAAACTGGGTGATTGCGTTGCGGTGCTGAAACCCGGCGGCAAGCTGGCGCAGCTGGCGACGCCGGGCGAATTGCTGAATGCGCCGCAGAGCGAATTTGTTGCCGACTTCATTGGCCGCGACCGCGGTTATCGCAAACTCAGTTTCCATACCTCCGCACCGCTGACGGCGTTGCAGGTGGAACCGGCCATCGAAATGGGCGCAACCCTTGCGCAGGCGCGTGGTGTCAGCGCGCAACGCTGGCTGCTGGTGACGCAGCAGGGCAAAGCCTGCGGCTGGTTTGACACGCATCAGCAGGTCACGGTGATTGCGCCGGAAAACGTGAATCTCGGCGCGACGTTTTCTCCGCAGGGCGGCACGCTGCGCCAGTTGCTGGATTCGGCGCTCAGCTCTCCCTGCCATCGCGCCGTGGTGGTTGATGAACAGCTTGCCCCGCTGGGATCGCTGGCGCTGGAAAATGTGCTGGATGCCTGCAAGTCGCTGACCCAGGAGGCGCTATGAGATTTGACTGGCTGTGGGGGCAAAGCGACAGGATCCTCAACCTGCTGCTCTGGCACTGCTATTTGTCGATTACGCCGATCCTGATCGGCCTGCTGCTGGCGATCCCGGTGGGCTGGGCGGTGAACAACCTGCCGAAAGTGAAAGGGATCGTGCTGAACCTGTTCGGCCTGCTGTACACCATTCCTTCGCTGGCGCTGTTCGTGCTGCTGCCGCCGCTGCTGAATACACAGATTCTCGACCCGATCAACGTGGTGGTGGCGCTGACCATTTACAGCTTCGCGCTGCTGGTAAGAACCGTGTGCGACGGGCTGGATTCCGTCGCCGAAGATACCCGCCAGTCCGCTTTCGCGCTGGGGTACAAACCGCTCCAGCAATTTTTGCAGATCGACCTGCCGCTTGCCGTGCCGGTGATCGGTTCCGGGCTGCGCGTGGCGGTGGTTTCTAACGTCAGCATTGTGTCCGTTGCCGCGCTGATTGGCGCGCCGCAGTTGGGTTCACTGTTTACCCAGGGCTTTCAGCTTCAGTTCCTCACCCCGATTATCGCCGGGATTGTGCTGTGCATCGTGCTGGCCTTCATTCTGGATTGCCTGGTGGTGGCGATAACCCGCTCTTTAAGCCGCTGGCAACCACAAAGGGGATAACTGATGAGTGAATGGTTTCTCGATCTCAGCCACTGGTACGGCGACGACGGCATTGTGCCGCTGCTGTTGCAGCATATCGGTTACAGCGCGGCGGCGCTGGCGATTGCCGTTGCCATCGCTTTTCCGGTCGGCTGCTATACCGGCCATACCGGGAAAGGGGAGGCGCTGCTGATTGGCACCACCAACGCCCTGCGTTCGTTGCCCTCTTTTGGCCTGATTATTTTGCTGGTGATCCTGCTGGCGGGCTATTTCGAATCGGATATGGCCTTTGTTTTGCCCTGCATTATCGTGCTGGTGGTGCTGGCGCTACCGCCAGTGGCGCTGGGCGTACATGCGGGCATCCGTTCTGTCGATCCCAGTGTGCATGACGCGGCAAAAGGGATTGGTCTGACGCCGCTTCAGGTGCTGTTGCAGGTCGAGTTGCCCTGCGCAATGCCGCTGATCCTCTCCGGGATCCGCAGCGCTGCACTGCAAATTGTCTCCACCGCGACCATCGCGGCATACGTTTCACTCGGCGGCCTGGGGCGATTGATTATCGACGGGCGCGCCGCCAACGACTTTGCGCAGATGACCGCCGGGGCCATCCTCGTCGCGCTGCTGGCATTGATCATTGATCTCTTTTTTTCGCTTTCAGGGAAAGTCGTGGTTTCACCGGGCATCACCCGGAAAACCAAAAACCAGTGATGTTGAGTCCTTTAATTACAGAAGGTTAATAAGATGATTAAGAAACGCTATTTAACGTTGTTCAGTGCCGCGCTGCTGTCTGTCGCTTCTTCTGTCTGGGCTGCTGATGCCGGTCAGAAAGTGATTATTGGTTCGGCGGATTTTCCGGAAAACCAGTTACTGGCGACCATCTACGCCGGGGCGCTGGAAGCGCAAAATATTCCAGTTGAGAAAAAACTCAATATCGGTAGCCGTGAAGTCTATATCCCGGCGCTGCTGGACGGCTCCATCACCGTGATCCCGGAGTACAGCGGCGCGCTGCTGAGCTACCTGGATGAGAAAAACGAAGCGCACAGCTCGGAAGATGTAGCGAAAGCGCTGGCCGCTAAGCTGCCGGAAAAACTGAAAATGCTCAACACTTCCACGGCGCAGAACAGCGATGTGCTGGCGGTAACCAAGAAAACGGCCGACAAATACAAACTGAAAACCATCGACGATCTGAAGCCTGTCGCGGCGCAGTTAGTGCTTGGTGGCCCGGCGGAGTGGAAAACCCGTCATGAAGGCGTTCCCGGCCTGCGTGACGTTTACGGTCTGAATTTCAAAACCTTCAAAGTGCTGGATGTCGCTGGCCCGCTGACGCTGACGGCGCTGAAAAACAACCAGATCCAGGTCGCTGACCTGACCTCCACAACGCCGGAGATCAAAAAAGATCACCTGATTGCGCTGGAAGATCCGAAGCACCTGTTTGCCGCGCAGAACATCGTGCCGATTGTCGCCAGCAGTACGCTGAACCCGACCATTGAAAGCACGTTGAACAAAATCTCCGCGCAGCTCACCACCGAAGATCTGATTTCCATGAACGAACAGCTTGCTGAGTTCGCCAGCATTGATGATGTGGCGCACCAGTGGCTGGTTAAACACCAACTGAGCAAGTAAGGAACGGCTGCGAGATGACGACAACAACCCGTTCTTCCACGCCGCAGGCGGATGCGGTCACCTTAGGCATTGCTGCCACCACCATTGATGAACTGGTGCGCATTGCCGATGGCGCGCCGGTTGTTCTGGCTGATGATGCGCTGGCGCAAATGGATAAGGTCAGCGGCTACATTCACAACGCGATTGCTGAAGGGAAGGTGATTTATGGTCTGACGACCGGCGTGGGAGACCTGGTGACTGAGCGTCTCTCTGCGGATCAAATTGCCAGCGTGCAGCTCAATATGCTGCGCAGCCATGCCTGCGGGATGGGGCCGGATCTGTCGGTGCGGGAAGTGCGGGCGATGATGGCGGTGATGCTGAAATCGCTGCTGCAGGGCTACAGCGGCGTCAGCGCTGAACTGGCACAGCGGATGTGTCTGATGCTGAACCGGCAGGTGACGCCGTGGTCGCCTGCCAGCGGTTCCGTGGGGTATCTGATTGCTACCGCGCATATCGGCTTATCGCTGTTTGGCGAAGGGCAGTGCTGGTATCAGGGCAAGTTGTTGCCCTCCGCTGAAGCGCTGGCGAAAGCGGGAATTGCGCCGCGCATTCCCGGCCCGCGCGAAGGGCACGCGCTGATCAGCGGCACCTACGAAATTACCGCACTGGCCTGTCTGGCGGTGCGGGATTTCGAACAGTTGCTGCCGGTCGCGGATATGGCTGGCGGCATGTGTCTCGAAGCGCTGAAAGGCAACACTCGCGGCTATGACGCGCGTCTGCACGCTCTGCGTCCCCATGACGGGCAACAAGAAACGGCGCAGATTTTGCGCCGCTTACTGCACGGCAGCGAGATCCTTCAGCGTTACCGCGACCACCGGGTACAGGATGCGCTCAGCTTGCGCTGCATCCCGCAAATCCATGGCGCGGTGCGCGATCAATTGGCGCATTGCCGTCATATCGTCACCACTGAACTCAATTCGGTGACCGACAACCCGGTGTTTTTAATCGAAGACGATGCGCTGGTGATTTTGCCTGGCGGCAACGGTCACGGTGCGCCGTTGGCGCTGGCGCTCGATGCGCTGGCGGTGGCTATCGCACAACTGAGCACGGCGTCGCAGGCGCGTTCTGACCGTATCACCAACGTGCATCTCAGCGGCTTACCGGCGTTTCTGGTCGGCAAAAGCGGGGCCAATTCCGGGATGATGATCCCGCCGTATGTCGCCGCCGCGCTCGCCGGGGATAACCGCAGCCTGGCGGCGCCCGCCAGCGTACATACGGTTTCCACCTGTGCCGGGCAGGAAGACCATATCAGTATGGGCGTCTCCTCGGCGCGAAAAGCGATGCAGGCGGTAGCAAACGCCGTGGATATCGTGGCGATTGAACTGCTGTGCGCCTGTCAGGCGATTGAATTTCACCGCCCGCTGCGCGCCTCGGTGGGGGCGGAACTGACGCTGTCGACGGTGCGCCAGCAAGTGGCGTTTCGTGAAACCGACACGCCGCTGTACACGGATATGCACGCCGTCCGGGATCTGATCGCGGATGGCGAACTGAGCCGCCAGCTCGCTGTACTGATTAAGGAGGGGGCTGATGAGTGAAGCTATTAAGCCGCTCAGTGGCATACGGGTACTCGATCTGTCGCGCGTGCTGGCGGGCCCGTGGTGCGCCTCGCTGCTTAACGATCTTGGCGCTGAAGTTATCAAGATCGAGATGCCGGGCAGCGGCGACGATTCCCGCGCTTTTACGCCGCATATCAACGGCGAGAGCAGCTACTTTATGCAGCTCAATCACGGCAAAAAAAGCGTCACGCTGGATCTGAAAAGCGCGCAGGGCTTGGCGATCCTCAAAGAGCTGGTCGCCTGTTCGGACGTGCTGGTGGAGAACTTTCGCCCTGGCGTAACCCAGCGGCTGGGGATCGATTACGCGACGCTACAGGCCATCAATCCGCGGCTGGTCTACGTCAGCATCTCCGGCTTTGGTCAGCAAGGCTCGCTGGCGCATAAAGCGGCTTACGACCATATCATCCAGGCGATTGGCGGCATCATGCAGGTGACTGGCTGGGCAAACGGCGAACCCACGCGCGTTGGCGATGCGATTGGTGATGTGGTCGCCGGGCTGTACGGCAGTTGGGCGGTACTGGCGGCGCTGCTTCAGCGTGGCATTACCGGCAAAGGCCAGCATCTGGATGTCTCGATGCTCGATACCATGGTGACGCTGCAAATGGTGTCGTTAACCCAGTGGCTCGGCGGCCAGCCCAGCGCCGGGCGGCTCGGTAATGCGCACCCGATCAGCGCGCCGATGGACAGCTACCGGGCGCAGGATGGACATATCGTTATTGCCGTCGCCAACGACAAACTCTTCCGCCAGCTTGCCGGCGCAATGGGAAATCCCGCGCTGGTGGACGATCCTCGCTTTGCCAGCGATCCGCAGCGGCTGGCGCATCAACAGCCCTTGCGCGAAGAGATTGAACGCTGGCTGGCAGATAAAAGCGTCAGCGACGCGCAGGCAGTGCTGGATCGTGCTGGCGTTCCGGCCTCGCCGGTGCTGCGCCTCGACCAGATTCTCGACAGCGATTACGCCCAGGAACGCGAACTGGTGAAACAGATCCAGCACCCGCGCGCAGGCGCGATCTCCATTGTGCCGCAGCCGGTGAAAATGAGCGGAGCGCCGGGCGAACCGGCGCTGATCCCGCCGGTGCTGGGGGAACATACGCTCACGGTATTGCGTGAAGTGCTGGGTATGGATGAGGCAACACTCGCGCAACTGCAAACGCAGGGCGTGATTTAGGGGAGAACAGCATGTCGCGAATGAATAAAGTGGCGGTGATTGGCGCCGGAACCATGGGCGCACGCATTGCTGTCGTGATGGCCCGAGCGGGTTATCGCGTCAGTCTCTATTCCCGCTCGCAGGAAACGCTGGATAAAGCGCAGGCGATCGTCGAATCGCGGGTCGCTCAGGTCGATGTGCAGTACAGCACGTCGCTGGAAAGTTGCCTGGCGGGAGCGGATATAGTGTCGGAAAACGTGGCGGAAGATGTAGCGCTCAAACAGCATCTGTTCAGCCTCATTGAGCCACAGGTTTCCGCCGACTGCCTGCTGACGACGAATACTTCCAGCGTCTCCATCACGCAGCTGGCATCGGTGCTCAGTAACCCGCAGCGGCTGATTGGTATGCACTGGTTTAACCCGGCCGATACCATGCCGATGATTGAAATTGTGCGCGGCGAGAAAACCGCTGACGACGTTTGCCAGCGCGTTCGCGATTTGTGCGAACAGCTTGGTAAAGAGACCATCACCGTGAACCAGGACATTCCGGGGTTTATTATCAACCGCCTGCAATACGCCATGCTGCGCGAGGCGCTCTACCTGGTGAGCGCCGGGATTGGCTCGGTTGAGGATGTTGACCGTGCGGTACAGCGTACGCTGGCACCGCGCTGGGCGGCGATGGGGCCGATGAAACTGATGGATTTCGCCGGGCTGGACACGGTCGAGAAAGTCGCCGGAATACTGCTGCCCGCGCTGGATAACAGCACGGTGTTGCCATCCTGGCTGCTGGAGAAAGTCGCGGCGAAACAACTGGGAGTGAAAAGCGGGGAAGGCTTTTATTGCTGGGACGGGCAAAGCGCGGCGGCGGCAATGCGTCATCGTGAAGAGATCGTCACCAGCCTGACGGCGAGGAGCACGGACAATGAATGATATTGTGTGCCGCCACGAAGACGCCGTTGCCGTTGTTACGCTGAACCGCCCGCAGAAATATAACGCCCTGACCGCAGAGATGCTGGATGCGCTGGTCACCACGCTTCAGCAGCTTGAGCAGGATCCGCAGGTGCGCGCCATTGTGCTGTTGGGCGGCCCGAAAGCCTTTTCCGCCGGAGCGGATACCGGCACGCTGGCGTCGGCTTCCGCCATCACCTTATGGCGCAGCGGTTTTAGCGAGAAATGGGATCGTATTGCCGCCATCGAAAAACCATTAATTGCTGCCGTTTCAGGCTACGCGCTCGGCGGTGGACTGGAGCTGGCGCTGCTGTGCGACATCATTATTGCCGACACCTCGGCACAGTTTGGATTACCGGAAAGCCACATCGGCATTATTCCGGGTGCCGGAGGCACCCAGCGGCTGGTGCGCGCGGTGGGGAAATCGCTGGCGATGGAGATGCTGCTTTGCGCCAGGCGCATCAACGGCGAAGAGGCGCGACAGGCGGGGCTGATTAGCCAGTTGGTTCAGCCTGATGAACTGGAAACGCAGGCGCTAAGCGTCGCGCGACAAATCGCCAAAGCCGCGCCGCTGGCGGCCGCGATGATCAAAAAAGCGGTGCTGGCCAGCTACGAAATGCCATTAAGTGCGGGAGTGGCTTATGAGCGGGCGCTCTCGGCGCTGATTGCCGATAGTGAAGATCGCGCCGCCGGGCTGGCGGCGTTTCAGAACCGGCAGACGCCGCAGTTTAGCGGGCGTTAACGGGATATCAGCGTCACGCAGGCGAAAAGCGTGTCGCTGCCTGCGTTAACGGCAACCGTCGCCGGGTTATCGATCAGCAGGCTGTCGTAATGTTGCAGGGTATGGCGTTCACCTTCGACGGTGACATCAAGCAAAATTCCGGCGTTGAACAGCAGCATCGTTCCCTGTTGATGTTGCCATGTGCCATCGCGTAGCCAGCGCACCGTTGCCTGGGTGGTTTCACGGCGATAAATCACGTTGAAATCGAGTAACGGACCGCCGACAACCTCGCAAAACACCTCGCTGTCGCCATTAAAATCCGTCGCCTGAAACGGTGCAATTAACGCGCTGCGCTGGTCATCAACCGTCAGAAACATGCCTTCACCTTCCAGCACGCTGATATTTCGCAGGTAGCCGGAGAAACGTGAGAACGCGCCGTCTTCGCGGATCGTCGCCACCGATATGCGCCAGTCATACTGTTCACTGGCGGGAAAACGGCACACTTCGCGGGTGACACCCTGGCCATTTTTCCAGCGCATCTCCGCGTAGCCGCTATAAGGCAGCAGCTTCATTTGCGCATACTTCCTTCCAGGCGGTAGCGCGAACCCGGATAGACCAGGCGCACGCTGGTGACGATTTTCTTGTCCTGACGACCGGTCCAGGTGCGGCGGTTCACTTGCAGGCAGGGGGTGTGCTCATCGATTTCCAGATAAACGCACTCGCTGCGGGGCACGTTTACGGCTTCGATAATATGCTCGCCCTCGACAATCGGCGCGATGGAAGAGAGATAGGCATTCGGGGTGATACGGGTGAAATCCTGTTGCAGATAGTCCGGCACAATCAGCGCATTCACCAGCCTGTCTTCCAGCATCACCGGAACGCCGTTTTCATAATGACAAATTAGCGAATGGAACAGGCGGCTGCCTTTCGGCAGATTAAAGGAGAGCGCTTGCTGGGCATCCGCATGCAGTTGGGTCAGCTCCAGCACTCTGGCGTGATGACGATGGCCGCGGCTGGCAATCTCATCGGCAATGTTGTTGATTTCCAGCAGCGCCGACTGCCCGCGCACTTCGGCGACAAAGGTGCCAACGCCCTGCATGCGCACCAGCAGCCCTTCAGCGGTCAGTTCACGCAGGGCGCGGTTAATGGTCATCCGGCTGTAGCCAAACTGACTGACCAGCTCGCTTTCGGACGGCACGCGGTAGTTCACCGGCCAGGCGCCGCTGTGGATATTGGTTTTGATCATGCTCTTCACCCTTTCATAGAAAGGGGCGGGCTGATCGAGATGCGTCTCGCCTGCGACTGCTTTGAAAATTTCGCTTTGCTCCATTAACCCTTTCCTCGGCCGGATGACCGTTGAAGTTTACTCTACGCACAATTGGATGTATATATATAAACATGTATATACATCTTCTATAACGGCAGGCGGTGAGGGGATATATGACGGTATATTTCGCGGCAAAAGCATTGTTGCCGCAGGGCTGGGCGGAGAATGTCCGCATTACGGTTTCCGCACAGGGCATCATCACCGCGCTGGAAAGCGGTAGTCAGCCAGACGACCACACAATTCGCCTGGACGGTTTCCTGGTGCCGGGCATGCCAAACCTGCATTCGCACGCGTTTCAGCGCGCCATGGCCGGGCTGACCGAAGTGGTGGGCGATCCGGCAGACAGCTTCTGGACATGGCGCGATTTGATGTACCGGCTGGTGGATAAAATCACCCCCGAACAGCTGGAAACCATCGCCAGCTATCTGTACATCGAAATGCTGAAGGCCGGTTATACCTCGGTGGCCGAGTTTCACTATTTGCACCACGATCGCGGCGGAAAACCTTATGCGCAGCCTGCCGAGCTGGCGTTGCGTATTTCGCAAGCGGCGAAAACGGCGGGCATTGGCCTGACATTGCTACCGGTGCTTTACAGCTTCGCCGGTTTTGGCGGGCAGCCAGCGACCGCCGGACAGAGCCGCTTTATTCACGATACGGAAGGCTATCTGGCGCTGCATGAGGCGCTGACGTCGCAGCTTGCCGCTGAGCCGATGCAGCGTACCGGGCTGTGTTTCCACTCGCTACGGGCCGTTACGCCGGAGCAGATGCAGAGCGTGCTCAACGCCTGTCCGCAACCGCAGCCGGTGCATATTCATATTGCCGAGCAGCAAAAAGAGGTCGATGACTGTGTTGCCTGGTCCGGGCTGCGTCCGGTGGAGTGGCTTTACCAGCATATGCCGGTGGATGAGCAGTGGTGTCTGATTCACGCCACGCACCTTACGCCGCAGGAAACCCAACAGATTGCCGCTTCCGGCGCAGTGGCGGGCCTGTGTCTGACCACCGAAGCCAATCTTGGCGACGGTATTTTCCCGGGTCCAGACTATCTTGCACAGCAAGGGCGCTGGGGGATTGGCTCTGACAGCCATATTAGCGTCAGCGTCAGCGAGGATTTGCGCTGGTTTGAGTACGGGCAACGGTTAAACAAACGGCGGCGCAACTTGCTCCATCTGCCGGATGAACCTTATATCGGCAATGTGCTGTATCAGGGCGCATTGCAGGGCGGACGCCGCGCGCTGGGGCAGGCGATTGGTCAACTGGCGCCAGGCGAGCGCGCGGATATGTTGTTGCTCGACAGTCGCGATCCTTTCCTTGCCGCCTCAGGCGATCGTGAACGTCTGAACCGCTGGATTTTCGCCTGTTCGACGAACCCGATAAAAAGGGTGATGACCGCAGGACGCTGGGTGATTGAAGAGGGGCGTCACGCGCAGGAAGAGCAGGTGACATCCGCGTTTATCAAGGTCATGCAGCAACTGGTGGCGTAAAACAAGGGATGCCAGGCGGCATCCCTGTTGCTCTCTTAATCTACGCGGTTAAGCAGCGGCCGCAGGAAGTTCACCGCTTTCATCGCACCGTTCGCCGTAATGGTGTGCGGCACGCCAGGCTCAAAATAGGTATCAACATCGACACCCGCCGCGCCAAGCTGTTCGGCAGCGCGCTGGCTCTGCTGATAGTGAATCACCGGATCGCTCGCACCGTGCACCAGCAGCACTGGCGTGTGCGGCGCAGGTTGCCACGGTTGTGCCGAGGCCAGACGACCGGAAAACGCCACCACCGCTGCCAGCGGCCACCGGGCATTGACCAGCGCATCCAGCGACATAATCGCCCCTTGCGAAAAACCGCTCAGCACCAGCTTGTCTCGTCCGGGCTGCACATCGTATTTCTCCAGCAGGCCATTGATGGCGGCGTTAAAGGCGCTGCGGGCTTCGGCAATCCGCGCGGCGCGCGTTTCATCGGTGATGCCGTTAACGCTGAACCACTGGAAACCCGGCCCCATATCAAAAGGCGACGGCCCGTCCGGCGTGGCGATAATCACATCGTCGAGCGTTTGCGACCAGTATTTCCCCAGCCCTTGCAAGTCCGAGCCACGGCTACCGACGCCATGCAACAGCACAATCAGTTTTTTCATCATTGCTTCCTGTCACAGCCCGTAAGCGCATAAATCCGGCCCTTGCGGAACAATACCATTGGGGTTGAGGGCTTTAATCGAGTAATAACCCTGCTTGATATGGTCAATATTCACCGTCTCGCGAATACCGGGAACCGCCAGCATTTCGCGCAGATAGCGATCCAGATGCGGATACTCCGCCAGCTTACGCAGATTGCATTTAAACAATCCGTGGTAAGCCGCATCGAAGCGAACCAGCGTGACGAACAGGCGAATGTCTGCCTCGGTAAGCTGCGTGCCGCACAGGAACGGGCACCGGGCGAGGTGGTTTTCCAGCTTATCAAGCTGGCTGAACACATCGTTCACCGCTTCTTCGTAACTCACCTGGGTGGTGGCAAAACCGGCACGATAGACCCCGTTATTGAGGTTCGGGTAGATCTCCGCATTCCACTGGTCGATCTCATCGCGCAGGTGCGCCGGATAGAGATCGACCGCGTTGTTTGCCAGCGAACCAAAGCCGCTGTTCAGCATGCGGACAATGTCGGCCGACTCGTTATTAACAATGGTATGCGTTTTCTTATCCCACAGCACCGGCACCGTTGCGCGCCCGGTAAAGCGCGGGTCGGCGCGGGTATAGAGCTGGTGCAGCCATTCTGCCTGATTCAGTGTGTCACGGTCAGCGCCTGGGTAGTCGCCAAAGTGCCAGCCTTCATCCAGCAGCCACGGTTCAACCACTGACACGCTGATCGCCGATTCCAGCCCTTTCAGCTTGCGGGCAATCAGCGTGCGCGAGGCCCATGGGCAAATGAGCGCCACATACAGATGGTAACGGCCAGGTTCGGCGATGAATCCACCTTCACCGGTGATACCGGGTGCCCCGTCCGGAGTCACCCAGTGACGAAAGCTGGAAGTCTGGCGAACAAAACCGCCTTTCTCGTCGGTGGCCTGAACCGGGTGCCAGTCGGCCGTCCATTTACCCTCAATCAGCATGCCGCCTCCGTTAGCCTTTTACCGGGGTGGGTTTCAGGGCAAATTTGCCGTCGCCGGTCAGCGCCAGTGTTAACAGACCAACAATCCAGAAGGCCGGGAACTCCCAACCGCCGTTCGGGTTAGTAAAGAAGAAACCGGCCGGGCCATGAACGGTGAAGATAGCGCCGAGCAGAATCGGGATCAGCACAATCGCCACAATACGTGCGTAAATACCGAGGATCAGGGCAATCGCTCCGACCAGTTCAACCGCCATGGTGATATACGCCAGCCAGCCTGGCAGACCGAGCGAGGCGAAGAACTTCGCGGTGCCCGCCGGAGTGAAAGCGAAAAATTTCAGACTAAAGTGCGCCAGAAACAGAATACCGAGCGCCAGGCGCATAATCAGTGCGGCATACGGAGTAGTGCGTTGGTCAAACATGGTGGTGTTCCTCTCAGTCAGTTGATGAGAGGAGTGTAAAGTCTTTCCTGTTGGAAAATTATCCGCGTAAAACAGGGATGTTTATTTCCATTTTGGAAATTATCACCACCCCTGTTCCCATTCCGGCTGTAGCGAGAAAGCATCCACCAGAAAATCGATCAGCACGCGGGATTTCTGCGCCAGGTAACGGGCAGGCGGATAAACGGCGAACAGCGCCAGCGGCGGGGCTTCAAAGGCAGTGAGCACCGGTTTTACGCGCTGCTCTTTCAACGCTTTACCGGCGACAAACACCGGGATGCGCGCCACGCCCAGGCCGGCGCAGGCGGCTTCAAGGCACACTTCAGCGTTGGAAAATTTACTGTGTCCGCGCACCGGCTGAAGATGCAGTTGTTTGTGCTCATCGAGGAAAGGCCAGTGCCAGGGATCGCGGAAGTTGGTATCAACAATCAGGCTGTGCTGCTCAAGCTGCTGCCAGTGCGTGGGCTCACCCTGCCGGGCAAGGTAATCCGGCGAGGCGACCACCACATTGCGGATCGCGCACAGGCGGCGGGCCACCAGGCTGCTGTCGGAAAGCGCGCCGATGCGCAGGGCAACATCAAACCCTTCATCCACCACGTTGACCAGCCGGTCGGCAAAGCTGACATCCAGTTCGATTTCCGGGTAGCGGCGGGCAAACGCCACCAGATGCGGCGTGAGCTGGGAAGTGCCAAACGTGACGGGCGCAGAGATGCGTAGCAAGCCGGAGGGCGCATTGGCGATGTTGCGTACCGCATCGTTTAGTGCATCGTAATCAATCAGCAACTGGCGGATACGGTCGTAATAGGCCAGCCCCACTTCGGTTGGCGTCAGCGAGCGGGTGCTGCGCCGCAGCAGATTAACGCCCAACTCCTGTTCCAGGCGGGAGATGAGTTTTGACGCCTGGCCGTGGCTGGTACCGCAGCGTAGCGCCGCGCCGGTAAAGCTGCCCGTTTCCATCACCGCCACAAACATGCGATCGCAATCCAGCCGTTCCATACGTCTTTTTCCGCAGAATTATCAGTGCCTCACCATAGCAAAAGCGCGCCACGGGCAACAGTCAGCGGCGTTTTGAAACCAGGTGATGTCAGAAAATCCCACCCGCGCGGCGATATCGCGAAGGGATGGATGAATGCTGTAGCTGGGGGGATTACTTCTATGTGCAGGCGCTGGCGCGCTTTTCGCAGAGCTGGAAACTGTACTGCCAGAAATAAAAACGCCGGATAGCGGCTGCGCTTATCCGGCTTTCGTCACTTCCCTCGCCGCGCGGTGAGGTGGAATACTCAAAGACCCGCTTGCAGAATACGGATATGCGTTTCCAGCACGTCGCCTTTGACCGCTTCGCTCCACGCTTTCATGTGTGGCGTTTGCAGGTGCGCTTCAAGATGCGCCACGCTTTCCCACAGCTCCACCATCATGATGGAATCTGGCGCAGTAGCCTGGAAGCTAACGCCCGCAGCGTGATCGACCAGCGGCTCATAGCCGTGACACCCCTCTTCCTGCAACACAACAGGAACGATTTTCGCGAACTGATCGAGTACCGCCTGGCGATGATGCTGCCCCGGACGGGTACGGATTTCGGCAATAACTGTCAACATAATTGGCTAACTCCTTCTAAGTCCAGCTACACAGTTAAGCAAAAATCTCCGCCAGATGCTTGCGATATTCTGCGATATAACGCGGCACGTCCGGCATTTTAATCACGTCATTAGTGATAAAGGTCGGCAGCGCTTCCATACCGAGGAACTGATTCGCTTTGTGGAACGGCAGGTAAACACCATCAACGCCAACACCGTGGAAGAACTGATCTTTCTCGGTGAATGCTTCCATCGGCGCATTCCAGGTCAGCGACAGCATATAGGTTTTGCCCTGAATCAGACCGCCGGAACCGTATTTTTTAGAGGCATCGGAACGGGTGCGGCCATCGCTGGCGTACAGTGAACCGTGACCTTCAGTGAACACGTCGTCCATATATTTCTTCACCGTCCACGGCGCGCCCATCCACCAGCCCGGCATCTGCCAGATAATGGTGTCGGCCCACAGGAAGTTCTGCACTTCAGCCTGGATGTCGTAATCGCCGTCGGTACGCACGGTTTTAACATCATGTCCGAGGTCGCGCAGATAGCTTTCCGCGACTTCGGTCAGGGTGTCGTTCAGTTGACCATTGGAGTGCGCGAATTTTTTCGCACCGTTGATAATCAGAATATTGCTCATGGGATGTCCTCAATCAAAATCGAATGACGGCAATGTTACCCTGAACATCGGTACGGAAAAATTGGCAAAATGTGCAAAGACTTTTACGTTGAGGGCAATAATCGCGCTACCACGTTATCTGCGCGACAAAGCCTCCGTCAGGATGATTGCTGAAGGAAACCGACATGTGATGCAGCCTGGCGATGCGTTTAACAATCGACAAACCGAGCCCGCTGCCGGTGGCACTTTGCCCTGGCGGGCGGTAGAAACGTTCACCGGCGTGCTTTTGCATCTCCTCGCTCATGCCGGGGCCGTTATCCCGCACGGTCAGTGAGTGGGTATCCAGCGTGACATCCACCGTGCTTCCCGGCGGGCTGTAGCGGATCGCATTATCCAGCAGATTGCGGATCAGCAGGCTGAGTAACAGCGGCTGGCCTTCGCGGCTGACGGAAGGCGTATTCAGATGTAAACGCACTTCAATACCCGCCTGCTGCGCCGGGTGGTAGATATCCATGATGGCCGATTGCAGCACATTCTCCAGCGCAACGGTTTCGAGATCCGCCAGATTATCCAGCGAATCCAGCCTTGATAAGGTGAGTAACTGATCGACCAGCCGTGTGGCGCGATCAATGCCGCGATGCAACTGGGAGAGCGCCTTTTGCAGCGCTTCGGGGTCGTCATCGGAAAGCTGCGCCACGTCGGTTTGTACTTTTAGCGCCGCCAGCGGGCTACGCAGCTCATGCGCGGCATCAGAGGTGAAGCGGCGCTCGCGTAGCATCATGGTGTGCGTGCGGGCAAACAGCTGATTCAGTGCATCGACCAGCGGCCGCACCTCGCTGGGCACGCCTTGCGTATTGAGGGGTTGAGCGAGATCCGGCGCGCGATGCCGCAGCGCCAGCGCCAGTTTTTTTAGCGGCCGCAATTCAATGCTCAGTAGCACGATCAGTAAGATCAGCATTAACGGCAGGGCAACCAGCCAGGGCGCGAGCTGGGAGGTAATGATGTCCAGCGCCATCTCCTGGCGATATTCCCACTCCTGGCCAACCACAATGCGGAAGGTATTGTCCGGTGCGGTCAGCCAGAGAAAACGCCAGCGTTCATCATCGTCGCGCAAATGGCCATTATCAAAACCTTCGCGCCGATAGCTGTAAGGGATCTCTTTGCCGTTCTCGCCGTCGTGCAGTAGCATTTTGCCGTCGGTTGAATAGATGGCGAATGCCAGCGCGTCATCGTCCAGATGACCGTGTTTGATCTTCTTGTTGGCGATCTGTGGCGCGGGGTTTTTAAGCTGTTCAAATTCCATCACGCTTAAGCGTTTGGCAAACAGCATTTGCTGCGTATCGAACAAGTTATCGAGCTTTGAACGCGTCTGATCCCAGGCCACCAGGCTGGCGCACAGCCAGGCCGCCATCGCCAGCAGAAAGAAGAACATGGTCAGGCGCAGACGCAGGCTCAGTGGACGGGCGATTTTCATGCGTCTCCCAGCGTATAACCGATGCCATGAACGGTGCGGATAAACGCGCTACCGAGCTTGCGCCGCAAATGATGGACGTGCACTTCGACCGCGTTGCTGGAGACTTCATCGTCCCAGTTATAGAGTTTCTCTTCGATTAATTTTCGCGGCAACACGCGTCCGGCGTTGCGCAGCAACAGCTCCAGCAGGGCAAACTCTTTCGGCTTTAACACCAGCGTTTCGCCCTCCAGCGTGGCGATCAGACTGGCCGGATCAAGGGTTACCGGGCCGTGTCGCAGCACGCTTTGCGTCTGCCCGTGGGTGCGGCGAATAAGCACTTCCAGCCGGGCGGCGACTTCGACCAGCGCAAAAGGTTTGCACAGATAATCATCCGCGCCCAGGCGCAAACCTTCGACCCGCTGGTCAATGGCATCGCGGGCGGTGAGGATCAATACCGGTTCGCTGCGTTTTTGGCTGCGCCAGTGGCGAAGAATATCCAGCCCGTCAATGCCTGGCAGCGTTAAATCCAGGATCACCGCATCGTAAGGCGCGGCAAACAGTGCGCTCTGACCCTGCTTGCCTTCGGTGAACCAGTCAACGCTAAATCCTTTTTTGCTCAGCCCGGCTTTAATGCCATCGCCGATGAGCGTGTCATCTTCAA
Organism: Kosakonia sacchari; assembly: GCA_900109485.1. Taxonomy (GTDB): domain Bacteria; phylum Pseudomonadota; class Gammaproteobacteria; order Enterobacterales; family Enterobacteriaceae; genus Kosakonia; species Kosakonia sacchari_B. Next base: position 51,748 of record FOAY01000001.1, read on the forward strand.
TCAATAAAATGCGCACATCGCCTCCTTTCTCACTCGACTTTCATGCAGTTAAACCGCTTGTGACAAGTAATGTACAGCGGAAATTTTTCTTTTCGCCCCTTAAGAAGTTGTTAAGAAGTTGCAGGTTAAATGAGCGGAAACCACAGGAAAAGGGAGAGAAAAGATGAAGAAGATTTCTGCAATTATCGCCGCTATTGCACTGTGTTCCGCCCCCGCTTTCGCGGCGAATCAGGGGGGCTTTACCGGTCCGGGTTCCACGCAGCAGAGCGGTGGATTTACCGGGCCGGACAGCAGCAAAGCCACCGTCGAAAGCGCTAAGTCGCTGCGTGACGATGCGTGGGTTACGCTGCGTGGCAACATTGTCGAGCGCCTCTCTGACAATACCTATTTATTTAAGGATGCAACCGGCACCATCAATATCGAGATTAGCCATAAGCGCTGGAACGGCGTGACGGTCGGGCCACAGGATGCGGTCGAAATTCAGGGCGAAGTCGATAAGGACTGGAATTCAGTGGAAATCGACGTCAAAGAGATTCGTAAAGTCACTCCGTAAGCGCCTGCTGCGCGCGAAAAATCGCTCATCGCTATGACTCTTAGCCGCAGATAAGGTAGTATCTGCGGCAATATTGCCGCCGCACAGGCGGTCGCATACGTTGAGGAATCTCGATTAATGAGCGATATGGCAGAGCGCCTTGCGCTGCATGAATTTACGGAAAACGCATACCTGAACTACTCCATGTACGTCATCATGGATCGTGCGTTGCCGTTTATCGGTGATGGCCTGAAGCCGGTTCAGCGCCGCATCGTTTACGCAATGTCAGAGCTGGGGTTGAACGCCAGCGCGAAGTTTAAAAAATCCGCCCGTACGGTCGGCGATGTATTGGGTAAATACCACCCGCACGGCGATAGCGCCTGTTACGAAGCGATGGTGCTGATGGCGCAGCCGTTCTCCTACCGCTATCCGCTGGTGGATGGCCAGGGCAACTGGGGCGCGCCGGACGACCCGAAGTCCTTCGCCGCCATGCGTTATACCGAATCCCGCCTGTCGAAATACGCCGAACTGCTGCTCAGTGAACTGGGGCAGGGCACCGTTGACTGGGTGCCGAACTTCGACGGTACGTTGCAGGAGCCGAAAATGCTGCCTGCACGGTTGCCGAACATCCTGCTGAACGGCACCACCGGTATTGCGGTCGGGATGGCGACGGACATTCCGCCGCACAACCTGCGTGAAGTGGCAAAAGCCGCCATTGCCCTGATTGAACAGCCGAAAACCACGCTCGATCAACTGCTGGATATTGTACAGGGGCCGGATTATCCGACCGAAGCAGAGATCATCACCTCCCGCGCTGAAATCCGTAAAATTTACCAGAATGGTCGCGGCTCGGTGCGCATGCGCGCGGTGTGGAAAAAAGAGGATGGCGCGGTAGTGATCACGGCGCTGCCGCATCAGGTTTCCGGCGCGCGCGTGCTGGAGCAGATTGCTGCCCAGATGCGCAATAAAAAGCTGCCGATGGTCGACGATCTGCGTGACGAGTCGGATCATGAAAACCCGACGCGTCTGGTGATTGTGCCGCGCTCTAATCGCGTGGATATGGAGCAGGTGATGAATCACCTGTTCGCCACCACCGATCTGGAAAAGAGCTATCGCATCAACCTGAACATGATCGGTCTGGATGGTCGTCCTGCGGTGAAAAACCTGCTGGAGATCCTGACCGAATGGCTGGCGTTCCGCCGCGATACCGTACGCCGCCGTCTGAACCATCGTCTGGAGAAAGTGCTTAAGCGCCTGCATATCCTTGAAGGTTTGCTGGTGGCGTTTCTCAATATCGACGAAGTGATCGAAATTATTCGTACTGAAGATGAGCCGAAACCGGCGTTGATGTCGCGTTTTGGCATCAGTGAAACGCAGGCGGAAGCGATCCTTGAGTTAAAACTGCGTCATCTCGCCAAACTGGAAGAGATGAAAATTCGCGGTGAGCAGAGCGAGCTGGAAAAAGAGCGCGATCAGCTGCAGGCGATCCTGGCTTCCGAGCGCAAGATGGACAATCTGCTGAAGAAAGAGTTGCAGGCGGATGCCACGGCATTTGGCGACGATCGCCGTTCGCCGCTGCATGAACGTGAAGAAGCGAAAGCGATGAACGAGCATGACATGCAGCCGTCTGAGCCGGTCACTATCGTGCTGTCGCAAATGGGCTGGGTACGCAGCGCCAAAGGCCATGACATCGATGCGCAGGGTTTGAGCTACAAAGCTGGCGACAGCTGGAAAGCGTCGGTGAAAGGTAAGAGCAACCAGCCCGTGGTGTTTATTGATACCACCGGGCGCAGCTACGCTATCGATCCGATTACGCTGCCGTCTGCGCGCGGCCAGGGCGAGCCGTTAACCGGTAAGCTGACGCTGCCGCCGGGCGCGACGGTTGAGCATATGATCATGAGTAGCGACGATCAGAAGCTGCTGATGGCTTCCGATGCTGGTTACGGCTTTGTCTGCACCTTCAACGATTTAGTCGCGCGTAACCGCGCCGGGAAAACGCTGATCAGCCTGCCGGATGGGGCGAAAGTGATGCCGCCGCTGGCGATCGATAACGATGACGATATGCTGCTGGCTATCACCACCGCAGGGCGCATGTTGATGTTCCCGGTGAGCGAGCTGCCACAGTTGTCGAAAGGCAAAGGCAACAAGATCATCGGCATCCCGTCGGCGGATGCGGCGAAAGGTGTTGATGGCCTGGCGCATCTCTATTTGCTGCCGCCGCTCAGCACGCTGACCATCCACGTCGGCAAACGTAAAATCAAACTGCGTCCGGAAGAGTTGCAGAAAGTGCAGGGCGAGCGCGGACGCCGCGGTACGCTGATGCGCGGCTTGCAGAAAATCGACCGCGTGGAGATTGATGCACCTTCCCGTCCGACGGCAGGCGATAGCGAAGAATAATCTTCCTAAAGTGTGCGCCTCTCCTTCCTGGAGGGGCGCATGTACACGTAAAATTTCCCGTAAAAGCGTTGTTTATTCGTGTATTGCGATTAACAATACGTTGTTTTAAAGGCCGCATAACACAAAAGTCCAGACCAGGTAATGGTCATTGGTGGCACAGCCTGTTTTAGCGTCATTGCAGGCATGGATATTATGCTCAAAGGTATGGGCTTCAGAGGTCGCTATGCTATTCATTTTTCGTATGATCATCGTTGTTATTTATTCCATTCTGGTGTGCGTATTCGGGTCAATCTACTGTCTGTTTAGTCCGCGTAATCCTAAGCATGTCGCCACGTTCGGCCATATGTTTGGTCGCCTTGCGCCGGTGCTTGGGTTGAAAGTGGAAACCCGCTTGCCGCCGGGCGCTGAGAAATTCGGCAACGCGATTTACATCGCCAACCACCAGAACAACTACGATATGGTTACGGCGTCCAGTATTGTGCTGCCGCCAACGGTGACAGTGGGCAAAAAGAGCCTGCTGTGGATCCCGTTTTTCGGCCAGCTTTACTGGCTGGCCGGTAACCTGCTGATCGACCGTGATAACCGTGCGAAAGCGCACGGTACCATTGCTCAGGTGGTGAAACAGATCCAGAAACGCAATATCTCGGTCTGGATGTTCCCGGAAGGCACCCGCAGCCGTGGACGCGGTCTGTTGCCGTTTAAAACCGGCGCGTTTCATGCGGCGATTGCGGCGGGCGTGCCGATTATCCCGGTTTGCGTTTCCACCACCTCTAATAAAATCAACCTTAACCGCCTGCGCAACGGGCTGGCGATTGTTGAGATGCTGCCGCCTATTGATGTGGCGCAGTTTGGTAAGGATCAGGTTCGCCAACTGGCGATGCACTGCCATGATCTGATGGCCAAAAAGATTGAAGAGCTGGATAAAGAAGTTGCCGAACGCGAAGCAGCCGGTCGGGTTTAATCTTTCGTCACAAAGCAAGTCCGGCGGCGGTATCGCTTTCGGCGTATTGAGTTAGTTTTACACGGAGCAAATATGTCACTCAGTCGGCGTCAGTTTCTTCAGGCATCAGGAGTTGCGCTCTGTGCAGGCGCGGTGCCGCTGAGGGCAAATGCTGCCGGGCAGCAACCCCCGCTGCCGGTTCCTCCTCTGCTGGAGTCGCGACGCGGCCAGCCGCTGTTTATGACACTGCAACGCGCGCACTGGTCATTTGCTACCGGTACCCGCGCGCAGGTCTCCGGCATTAACGGGCGTTATCTGGGGCCGACCATTCGCGTCTGGAACGGTGACGACGTTAAGCTGATTTACAGTAACCGGTTGGCGGAGAATGTCGCCATGACCGTCAGTGGTTTGCAGGTGCCTGGCCCGTTGATGGGCGGTGCCGCGCGGATGATGACGGCGAACAACGACTGGGCGCCGGTGCTGCCGATCCGCCAGAGCGCGGCGACGCTGTGGTATCACGCCAACACGCCGAACCGCAGTGCTCAACAGGTTTACAGCGGCCTTGCCGGTATGTGGCTGGTGGAAGATGAAATCAGCAAATCGCTGCCGGTGCCGAACCACTACGGTGTGGATGATTTTCCGGTCATTATTCAGGACAAAAGGCTGGATAACTTCGGTACGCCGGAGTACAGCGAGCCGGGAAGCGGCGGATTTGTCGGCGATACCCTGATGGTGAACGGCGCGCAAAGCCCGTATGTTGAGGTCTCGCGCGGATGGGTGCGCCTGCGTTTGCTGAATGCCTCCAATTCCCGACGCTATCAGTTGCAAATGAGCGATGGCCGCGCGCTGCATGTGATTGCGGGCGATCAGGGTTTTTTACCTGCGCCCGTTTCCGTGAAACAACTGTCGCTGGCGCCCGGCGAGCGTCGCGAAGTGCTGGTGGATATGACCAACGGCGATGAAGTGTCGATCACCTGCGGCGAGGCGGCGAGTTTGATGGACAGACTGCGCGGCATCTTTGAACCCTCCAGCATTTTGATCTCCACGCTGGTGCTGACGCTGCGTCCGACCGGGCTGCTGCCGCTGGTGACTGATACGCTGCCGATGCGCCTGCTGCCGTCCGATGTCCTGGCCGGAACGCCGACGCGCAGCCGCGATATTACGCTGGGCAGCGATCCGGGCATTAACGGTCAATTGTGGGACACGCAGCGTATTGATATCACCGCTCAGCAAGGGACATGGGAACGCTGGACCGTGCGCGCAGAGATGCCGCAGTCGTTCCACATTGAAGGCGTGATGTTCCTCGTGCGCAACGTAAATGGCGCATTGCCGTTCCCGGAAGATCGGGGCTGGAAAGATACGGTGTGGATCGACGGGCAGGTTGAACTGCTGGTGTGGTTCGGCCAGCCTTCATGGCCGCACTTTCCTTTTCAGTTCCAGAGCCAGACGCTGGAAATGGCCGATCGCGGCTCGGTGGGGCAACTGCTGGTCAACCCGTCGGCGTAAATTCCACAGCCTGATAACGCACTTATCAGGCTTATGTTTCCTGAGCTTTTCGGGTGCCGGAAACAAGCGCGTAATACTCCTTCATTTCCCGCTACAATCCGGCGTATAATCGCCGGCCTTTGATTATTTTTTTACCAATTTTGGAAGCAAGATGAGCGCAATATCCCTGATCCAGCCGGATCGAGACCTTTTCTCCTGGCCCCAGTACTGGGCGGCCTGCTTCGGCCCTGCGCCTTTTTTGCCGATGACGCGCGAAGAGATGGATCAACTTGGCTGGGATAGCTGCGACATTATTCTGGTTACCGGCGATGCGTATGTCGATCACCCGAGCTTCGGCATGGCGATTTGCGGCCGAATGCTGGAAGCGCAGGGTTTCCGCGTCGGCATCATTTCCCAGCCGGACTGGAACAGCAAAGACGACTTTATGCGTCTGGGCAAACCGAACCTGTTCTTCGGCGTAACCGCCGGAAACATGGACTCGATGATCAACCGCTATACCGCCGATCGTAAGCTGCGCCACGACGATGCCTACACGGCGGATAACGTCGCCGGTAAACGTCCGGATCGCGCCACGCTGGTTTATACCCAGCGCTGCAAAGAGGCATGGAAAGATGTGCCGGTGATCCTCGGCGGTATCGAAGCCAGCCTGCGCCGTACCGCGCATTACGATTACTGGTCTGATACCGTGCGCCGCTCGGTATTGATCGATGCCAAAGCGGACATGCTAATGTTCGGCAACGGTGAACGCCCGCTGGTTGAAGTGGCGCACCGCCTTGCCGCCGGAGAGCCGATCGCTGAGATCCGCGATGTTCGCAATACGGCGATCATTGTTAAGGAAGCGCTGCCGGGCTGGAGCGGGGTGGATTCCACCCGTCTGGATACGCCGGGCAAAATCGATCCAATCCCACATCCTTATGGTGAAGATCTGCCGTGCGCGGATAATAAACCGGTCGTACCGCAGGCGCAGGAAGTGAAGCGCGTCACCGTCCAGCCGCCGCGTCCGAAACCGTGGGAGAAAACCTATGTGCTGTTGCCTTCCTACGAGAAGGTAAAAAGCGACAAGGTGCTCTACGCGCATGCGTCGCGTATTTTGCATCATGAAACTAACCCCGGTTGCGCCCGTGCGCTGTTACAAAAACATGGCGATCGTTATATCTGGATCAACCCGCCAGCGATTCCGCTCTCCACCGAAGAGATGGACAGCGTTTTTGCACTGCCGTACCAGCGCGTGCCGCATCCGTCATACGGTAAGAGTCGTATTCCGGCGTACGAGATGATCCGCTTTTCGATCAACATCATGCGCGGCTGTTTTGGCGGCTGCTCTTTCTGCTCCATCACCGAGCATGAAGGGCGCATTATTCAGAGCCGCTCTGAAGATTCGATCATCAATGAAATCGAAGCGATCCGTGATTCGGTGCCGGGCTTTACCGGCGTGATTTCCGATCTGGGCGGCCCGACGGCCAACATGTATATGCTGCGCTGCAAATCGCCGCGTGCGGAGCAAACCTGCCGTCGTCTCTCCTGTGTTTATCCGGATATCTGTCCGCACATGGACACTAACCATCAGCCGACCATCGATCTCTATCGCCGTGCACGCAGCCTGAAAGGCATCAAGAAGATCCTGATTGCCTCTGGTGTGCGTTACGATCTGGCGGTGGAAGATCCGCGCTATGTGAAGGAACTGGCGACGCACCACGTGGGTGGTTACCTGAAGATCGCTCCTGAGCATACCGAAGAGGGGCCGCTGTCGAAAATGATGAAGCCGGGCATGGGCAGCTACGATCGCTTTAAACAGCTGTTCGATACCTACTCGAAAGAGGCGGGTAAAGAGCAGTATCTGATCCCGTACTTTATCTCGGCGCACCCAGGCACGCGTGATGAGGATATGGTGAACCTGGCGCTGTGGCTGAAACGCCACCGTTTCCGTCTCGACCAGGTGCAGAATTTCTATCCTTCGCCGCTGGCTAACTCAACCACCATGTATTACACCGGCAAAAACCCGCTGTCGAAAATCGACTACAAGAGCGAGGAAGTGGTGGTGCCGAAAGGGGATAAACAGCGTCGTCTGCATAAGGCGCTGCTGCGTTACCACGATCCGGCGAACTGGCCGCTGCTGCGCGAAGCGCTGGAAGCCATGGGCAAAAAGCATCTGATCGGTTCACGCCGTGATTGCCTGGTGCCTGCGCCGACGATGGACGAGATGCGCGAAGCACGCCGCCAGAATCGCCAGTCGCGCCCGGCACTGACCAAACACACGCCGATTGTGCACCAGCGCAGTAACGGCAAGAGCGCCGCTGCGGCACCGGCGAAAAAGCGCGCGCCGCGCGTTCGTTAAGAGCCATAAAAAAACCCGGCAAAAAACGCCGGGTTTTGTTTATCAGTAAATCGGACAGGACGTTAACCGCCGAACTGATCCGGGTCTGGCCCCAGCCGTTTACCCTGTTCCAGTTTGGCGATTTCCGCCAGCTCATCTTTGTCCAGACGGAAATCCCAGACGTTGAAGTTCTCGGCAATACGCGCCGGAGTGACCGATTTCGGGATCACTATCAGCCCACTGTCGAGATGCCAGCGGATCACTACCTGCGCCGGTGTTTTACCGTATTTATCCGCCAGATCGCGGATAATTTTCTGATCAAACACTCCTTCGCCGCCCTGCGCCAGCGGGCTCCAGGATTCAGTCTGGATCTTATGCGTGGCGTTCCAGGCATGGAGCTGGCGCTGCTGCATCAGCGGGTGCAGCTCGATCTGGTTGATTACTGGCACTACGCCGGTTTCATCGATGATCCTTTGCAGATGAGGAATCTGGAAGTTGCACACGCCGATACTCTTCACCAGCCCCTGTTTTTGCAGTTCGATCATGCCCTTCCAGGCGTCCACGTAATGATCGATTGCCGGAACCGGCCAGTGTATTAGCCAGAGATCGATATAGTCGAGCTGGAGTTTTTTCAGGCTCTCCTGCAAGGCTTCCGCTGGGCGTTTATGATCGTCGTTCCACAGTTTGGTGGTGATAAAGAGTTCATCACGCGGCACGCCTGCACTGGCTAATGCTTTACCAACGCCGTCTTCATTTTGGTAGGCCGTTGCGGTATCGATAGAACGATAGCCCACTTCCAGCGCTTTATGAATGGCGGTTACCACTTCCTCGTTGCTTGCTTTCCACACGCCAAGGCCGAGCTGCGGCATCAGGTTGCCATCGGAAAGCTTAATCACGGTGGGATGTGTCATGCATTTCTCCTTTCAATAGGCTTACCGGGACAGGCCCGGTAAGGTGGTTTGCATTAAGTGTGGTCGAAAAACCCAAAAACGGAAGCCGGGCTTTTCAGTGCTTAGCGCGCCGCTTCGTAGATACGGCGGCTGACATCCAGCGTGATATCGTGATGTTCGCCAAGCTGCGTCATGCCGTGTTCTTCCAGTTTCGCCAGCAGCGCCGGGATGGAGCTACCGTCAAGGCCGTAGCCGGAAAGGCGCGTCGGTACGCCCATGCGTTCGAAGAAGTTGCGGGTGGCTGCGATTGCGGCATCAATGCGCTCATTTTCGGAACCTTCAGTGATATTCCATACGCGTTCTGCATATTGCAGCAGTTTTTCGCGTTTGGTTTCACGTTTTTCATTCCACAGCGCCGGCAGCACAATCGCCAGCGTTTGCGCGTGATCCAGCCCGTGCATTGCGGTCAGTTCATGGCCCAGCATATGGGTTGCCCAATCCTGCGGTACGCCCGCGCCAATCAGGCCGTTCAGCGCCTGTGTCGCTGCCCACATCACGTTGGCACGAACATCGTAGTTTTCCGGTTCCTGCAATGCTTTCGGGCCTTCTTCGATAAGCGTCAGCAGAATACCTTCGGCAAAACGATCCTGAATTTTGCCGTTCACCGGATAAGTGACGTACTGCTCAACGGTGTGCACGAACGCATCGACCACACCATTCGCCACCTGGCGCGGCGGCAGAGTGTAGGTATAAACCGGATCCAGTACGGCAAACACCGGCTGGACGAACGCCGAGTGGAATGCCTGCTTGTCACCGGTGGCTTTGCGTGAAACCACGGCGCCAGCATTGGATTCAGAGCCGGTAGCGGGCAGTGTCAGCACGGACCCCATCGGAATAGCGCTTTTGATTTCGCGACCGCCGGTTTGCAGGATGTGCCACGGATCGATGCCGTCAGCATAGTTTGCCGCAGCGGCGATAAATTTGGTGCCGTCCAGCACAGAGCCGCCACCCACGGCCAGCAGGAAGGTGACGTTTTCTTCGCGGACGATTTTTACGGCTTTCATCAGGGTTTCGTACGTCGGGTTTGGCTCGATACCGCTGAATTCAACAATGTCCAGCCCTTCCAGCGCGCTGTAAACCTGATCCAGTACGCCATTTTTCTTCACGCTGCCGCCACCGTAAGTGATCAGCACGCGCGCGCCAGTTGGGATTTGCCCACGCAGGTCGGCAATCGCGCCTTTACCAAACAGAATGCGGGTCGGGGTATGCAGATTGAAGTTGTTCATTGCTCGTTCCCTTCTTACTAGAGGTGAAAAAAAGAGGCAGCGGACTGCCTGATGACGGTTATTGTGGGCGTGCGCGCCCACTCTCTCAATGCACATTCCTGCCGATGTCTTGCCTGTTTCTCCATGCATCTGGAGAAAAAGCACAAAACTCTGCACACTGTGCTGGTCAAAATGTCTTGCCGGAGTAGCGAAAAATGAAGCGTGAAGAGATTTGCCTGCAACTGACAGAAAAAATTAAACGGCTGAAAATTAACGAAAACCGCCTGGCTGAGTGGTTGCCAGATATTCGTCTGCTGTACGGTACGCAGCCGGGAACCCGCACGCCGGTGATGTATCAACCAGGGATCGTTTTTCTCTTTTCCGGCCATAAAATTGGTTATATCAATGAACGGGTGTTCCGTTATGACACCAATGAATATTTGCTGCTGACGGTTCCGCTGCCGTTTGAGTGCGAAACCTTTGCTACCCCGGAGGTGCCGTTAGCGGGGCTGCGCTTAAATGTCGATATCCTGCAATTGCAGGAGCTGCTGATGGATATTGGTGAAGACGAATATTTCCACCCGGGCGCTGCGGCCAGCGGTATCAACTCGGCGGTGCTGTCAGAGGAGATCCTCTGCGCGGCAGAACGTCTGCTGGATGTGATGGAGCATCCGCTGGACGCCCGTATTCTCGGTAAGCAGATTATCCGCGAAATGCTGTACCACGTACTGACCGGGCCGCGCGGCGAAGCGCTGCTGGCGCTGGTCAGCCGTCAGACGCATTTCAGCCTGATCAGCCGCGTACTGAAACGTATTGAAAGCCAGTACACGGAAAACCTCAGCGTGGATCAGCTCGCGGCGGAAGCCAATATGAGCGTCTCGGCGTTTCACCACAACTTTAAGTCCGTTACCAGCACGTCGCCGTTGCAGTATTTGAAAACATTCCGCCTGCACAAAGCGCGGATGCTGATGGTGCATGACGGGATGAAAGCCAGCGCGGCGGCAATACGCGTAGGGTATGAAAGCCCGTCGCAATTCAGCCGCGAATTTAAGCGTTATTTCGGCCTGACGCCGGGGGAAGATGTAGCAAGGATCCGCCTGATACAGGGCGCGTAATTTACCCTCTCCGGGAGCGGAGAGGGGCGAATCAGGCGCTGCAATACTTTTTCTTCAGCACCACGGTGACCGCGCCGACAAGGCCAATTACCAGCAGGAACAGCGGCAGCAGCATCAGGAAGGTCATCACCTGATCTTCATGACGTTTGACGAAAGGGATCATGCTGATGGCATAGCCCAGCGACATCACCACGCCAACCCACAGCAGCGCGCTCAGCCAGTTAAACAGCTGGAAGCGGCGGTTCGACAGGCCGGAAATACCCGCCATGGTAGGCAGCAACGTGCGCACAAACGCAAGAAAGCGACCGGCCAGCAGCGCCAGCAGACCATGACGGTCAAACATATAAGTCGCCCGTTCGTGATATTTCACCGGCAGATGTGACAGCCAGCTTTTTACCACCCGTGTATTGCCGAGCCATTTCCCTTGCAGATAACTCAGCCAGCAGCCGAGGCTGGCAGCGGTGGTGAGGATCGCGATAGTGGAGATGAAGTCCATGCAGCCGCGCGCAACCAGTGCGCCAGCGAGCAGTAAAAGGCTGTCGCCCGGTAAAAATGAGGCAGGAAGCAAGCCGTTTTCTAAAAACAACGTAGCAAACATCACCAGATAAACGACACCGACAACATGTGGGTTTGCCAGCGCAGCAAAGTCGTGATGCCAGAGCGCAGCAATAATATCTTGAATAACAGCCATGGACTTTCCTGTGGTACTGCGTAGAGGAGGCTATTGTACTCCAACTCGCCTGAAACACCTTGATCCGGGGCGCAAGAAATAAGAAATTTCCGCCTTGCTGCCCCGAACGTCAGGTTTACACGATGCGCTGGAAACCTGCCACTAAATCTTCAATCAGATCATCAACATTTTCTAAACCGATATGCAGACGGATTAATGTTCCGCTGAAATCGACGCCGCCATCCGGGCGAATCGCCGCAAGCTGTTCTGGCTGGTTTGCCAGAATCAGGGATTCATAGCCGCCCCATGAATAGGCCATGCTGAACAGTTTGAAGTGGTCGAGATATTGCGCCAGCTCTTCGTTGCTCAGGCGTTTATTAAGCACGAACGAGAACAGACCGCTGCTGCCGGTGAAGTCGCGTTTCCAGTATTCATGGCCTTTACTGCCAGGCAGTGCGGGGTGGTTAACGCGTGCCACTTGCGGGTGCGTTGCCAGCCATTCGGCAACCTTCAGACTGCTTTCATGATGCTGACGCAAACGAACGCCCAGCGTGCGCAGACCACGGCTGGTCATATAGGCGGTGTCGGCATCGACCATTTGCCCCATCAGATAGGCATTTTCGCGCAGTTGTTCCCAACAACGTGCATTCGATACCGCCGTGCCGATCATGCCGTCGGAGTGGCCAATCAGGTATTTAGTGGCGGCCTGAATGGAGATATCAATGTCAAATTCCAGCGCCTTAAACAGGATCCCCGCCGCCCAGGTGTTATCGATCATGATGATTGCCTCTGGCGCGACGCTTCTTACCGCCTGAACGATAGCCGGAACGTCGTGAACTTCCATGGTGATCGAGCCGGGAGATTCGAGAAACACCACTTTGGTGTTGGGCTGGATCAGCTTGACGATACTGGCACCGATCAGCGGGTCAAACCAACTGGTGGTGACACCCAGTTTGGCGAGAATTTTGGTGCAGAAATCCTGGCTTGGCTCGTAGGCTGTGTTGGTCATCAACACATGATCGCCCTGTTCGACAAACGCCAGAATGGTATTGGCCACCGCTGCCGCTCCACAGGGGAAAAGCGCACAGCCCGCACCGCCTTCAAGTTCGCACATCGCTTCCTGTAAGGAGAAGTGCGTCAGCGTACCGCGACGGCCATAAAACAATTCACCATTAGCGCGATTGCGTGTGGCATGTTTTTTGGCTTCAACCGTGTCGAATACCAGTGAAGACGCGCGCTGGATAACGCTGTTCACCGAACCCTGCGTGTATTTTTTACTGCGCCCTGCGTTTACCAGAGCGGTATCTATATGCTTCGCCGTCATTGTTGCTCAACCTGTTTTTATACGTCTGGATGTCCAGACTACCATGATTGCACGTTGATGCATCGCCATGTTGGCGGCAGAGCGTTAATTTTTTCGCATTCCGTGCCTTGCGCGGGCGTTTACTGTGTTAGCGCAAAGAAACAGGCCTCTCTTTACGGCACTATGTAAATACTAATGAGAACCACTATCAATTCGGTGGCATTTTGATATTATTACGTGCAGATTTTGTGATTTGCGTCTCGGAGATACACAGTGGGTAATAATTTGATGCAGACGGATCTATCCGTGTGGGGTATGTATCACCATGCTGACATCGTCGTAAAGATTGTGATGATCGGCCTGATTCTCGCGTCAGTCGCTACATGGGCGCTGTTCTTCAGTAAAAGCGCAGAAATGATCTCGCAGAAGCGCCGCCTTAAGCGCGAGCAGCAGAAACTGGCTGAAGCGCGTTCTTTGGATCAGGCCAGCGAAATTGCCTCCTCTTTCCACGCCAGAAGTCTGAGCCTGTCATTAATTAATGAAGCCCAGAATGAACTGGAGTTATCCGCAGGCAGCGAAGACAACGACGGCATTAAAGAGCGTACTGGCTTCCGTCTTGAACGCCGTGTTGCGGCAACAGGTCGCTATATGGGGCGCGGCAACGGCTATCTTGCGACGATTGGCGCGATTTCACCGTTTATCGGCCTGTTTGGTACGGTCTGGGGCATCATGAACAGCTTTATTGGTATTGCGCAGACGCAGACCACTAACCTTGCTGTTGTGGCGCCGGGTATCGCAGAAGCGCTGCTGGCAACGGCTATCGGCCTGGTAGCGGCAATTCCGGCGGTGGTAATTTATAACGTCTTTGCCCGCATGATTGGCAGTTACAAAGCCATGCTTGGCGATGTTGCCGCGCAGGTTCTGCTGCTGCAAAGCCGCGATCTTGACCTGGCCGCCAGCAATGCGCAGCCGGTTCGCACCGCGTCAAAATTACGTTTAGGTTGATGCTCTATGGCAATGCGTCTTAACGAAAACCTGGATGATAACGGCGAAATGCATGAAATCAACGTGACGCCGTTTATCGACGTTATGTTGGTGCTGTTGATTATCTTTATGGTGGCCGCGCCGCTTGCCACCGTTGATGTAAAAGTGAATCTTCCGGCCTCTACTAGCCAGCCGCAGCCGCGCCCGGAAAAACCGGTCTACTTGTCGGTGAAAGCGGATAACACCATGTTCATCGGCAACGATCCGGTAACCGACGAGACGATGGTTAACCAGCTCAATGCCGTAACGGAAGGCAAAAAGGACACCACGATCTTCTTCCGTGCGGATAAAACCGTGGACTACGAGACGATGATGAAAGTGATGGATACCCTGCATCAGGCGGGCTATCTCAAAATCGGTCTGGTGGGTGAAGAGACGGTTAAAGCACACTAAACGCGGTGCTGAGTGATAAGAGCTGGCAAAGGCCAGCTTTTTTTATGTCTGATATATGTGGGGAATAAAAAAGGCGACGCGCTTATTTTAATTTTGTGCCTGCGGTTTTTTCTTGCTTCTCCGGCGCGGCTTTTTGGTTGCCTGCCTCTGGCGCGACGGTGGTGACCGTCGTCGTATGGTATTCGCCGTCGCTGAGTTTGCGGGTCAGGCGCAGCGTTGCGGTTTCCCGCGCCAGCAAATGCTGGTAGTTAGCCTCCAGCCGCCCCATGATTTTGTCGCGCAGTTCCGGCTTTAGCTCGATGATGGCATTGATCACCGCGCCGTAAATTTCCTCTTTTACCTGTAACGGGTAGATTTCCCGGCGGTTCTGCCATTTCAGGCGCACGAGCGCCGCAGGAATGGAAACCAGCTCACGGGCAATACGGGCGATGGTTTCATTTTTACTGAGTATCAGCGCCTCTTTATTGTGCTCTAAGATAAATTCATCGCTATTTTTGTCAATTAAAGTTAAATAAACATTATTATCGACATCGCTCATGTTATTCATCCCCAAGCTTATAAAATAGTGGCCCGTCCTTTTCACGAGTAATCAGGTTAAGCCAAATCTCATTCCCGTTTTCATTAATTTGCTGCGTTTTTTCGGTAATTATTTGACTTAATACCTGGGGTTCAATCTCGCCCTCTTCTTGTAAGTCATTAAGCAGACGAGCGAATGTCTCGATTTTTACCACCCGCAACAGACGCTCTTTTATATGGCGATCGCGCTCTTCAAGTAACATATTTCTTGACTGCCCACCGCGGCTGGCATTAGCTAATATATCGTTGGCATGATCGGCGAGGGTTGTTTTCCCCTGAGCTAAATTAGTTTCTGTTCCTTCTTCTCCAGGGCTGGTTTCAGCAGTAGAAATATGAAATCGTGCCGGGACAAGATTCTCGGGAAGCATTTCTAATGTCCTTTAATATCAACAAGGAAGAGGGAGTGCGGGCGTGAGGTTCGTTGACAATATCACGGCGCACTTTTAAAATCAAAAAAAAGGAGCCTGCTCATGAACAGTATTTTTTATTCTGTTATTGCTATATTGCTGCTGACGGGCGGCGTACTTTTATTGATGCGTGAGTACAATAAAAACCCTCCCCTTAGTGAAATTGACAATCGCCCTCCGCAGTATCAGCCATTGTCAAAAGAGGAAGGCGAAGATCATTTTTCGGTATTAATGAACGCGATTACTCCGGTATGGTACTGGCGCGTCAACCATGAATATATTGATTTTCTTCATGCGACAATTAAACGTATGAACATGGCGGAATTAAATAGTACGCCGGGTTTATTTGAAGCACAGCGTCGCTGTAGCGATCTCAATTCAGCGGTGTATAAGTATTACGACAATATAAAAAAACGCTGTGTCAACGGTGAAAAAGTCTCGCAGTCCGATCTGGATGTCCTCAATCTGCGCCAGTGTTTTCGCGAGTTCAGTATGGAAGCCTATCCGGCGCTGGTGGTGCTGGTCTGGCCTGAGAATCAGCGGCCGTGGGTGAACCCGGAGGATGTGTAACCCCGCCCGGCCAGGTGTTGCAAAGTGTTTGCCATCCTGAGATATACTGGGCGTCGGTTTCGTTATCTGACAGGACACTAACGCTACATGGAACGCTTTCTGGAAAACGCAATGTACGCCTCGCGCTGGTTGCTCGCCCCGGTCTACTTTGGCCTTTCCCTCGCTTTACTTGCACTGACGCTGAAATTCTTTCAGGAGATTGTTCACGTCCTGCCCAATGTCTTCAACCTGGCGGAAGCCGATCTGATCCTGACGTTGCTATCGCTGGTGGATATGACGCTGGTGGGTGGCTTGCTGGTGATGGTGATGTTTTCTGGTTATGAGAATTTCGTGTCGCAACTGGATATCGCCGAGCACAAAGAGAAGCTGAACTGGCTCGGCAAAATGGACGCGACTTCACTTAAGAACAAAGTGGCGGCGTCCATTGTGGCGATCTCTTCGATTCATCTGCTGCGTGTGTTTATGGACGCGAAAAACGTCCCGGACAATAAACTGATGTGGTACGTGATAATTCATCTGACGTTTGTTTTGTCTGCTTTCGTCATGGGGTATCTGGATCGCCTGACGCGCCATAATCACTGATAAAAGCCGTAAGAGGGCGGAAAGCCGGGCAAGCAGCGCTACCCGGCTTTTTTGTTATTTATCTGACGATGCCTGCCACAGATTCAACTCGCCGTCGGCAACATGCTTATCGATTTGCGCCAGTTCCTCTTCACTGAATGTCAGGTTATTCAGCGCCAGTACGTTCTCTTCGATTTGCTCCGGACGGCTTGCGCCAATCAGCACGGAGGTAACGCGCTGATCTTTCAATAACCAGCTCAACGCCATTTGCGCCATCGACTGCCCGCGATGTTGCGCCATCTCATTGAGTAACCGCAGGCTGTTGAGATTGCTCTGTGTCAGCATTTTCTCCGTCAAACCGCGCACTTTCTTGCCTTCACGCTGCATACGGGAACCTTCCGGAATGCCGTTCAGGTATTTGCCGGTTAACAGCCCCTGCGCCAGCGGGGTAAACGCGATACATCCCACGCCGTTATCTTCCAGCGTATCGAGCAGGCCGGTTTTATCGACCCAACGGTTCAGCAGGTTGTACGAAGGCTGATGGATAAGCAGCGGGATCTTCCACTCGCGCAGCAATGCTGCCATCTGTTGCGTACGTTCAGTGGAGTAAGAAGAGATGCCAATGTACAACGCTTTACCGCTTTGCACCGCCTGGGCGAGCGCTGCTGCGGTCTCTTCCATCGGCGTTTTTTCATCTACGCGGTGTGAATAAAAGATATCCACGTATTCAACGCCCATGCGTTTCAGGCTCTGATCGAGGCTGGCCAGCAGGTATTTACGCGAGCCGCCGGAACCATACGGGCCAGGCCACATATCGTAGCCAGCCTTGGTGGAAATAATGATTTCATCGCGATAAGCGGCGAAGTCATCGCGCAGCAGGCGACCAAAATTCTCTTCCGCGCTGCCCGCCGGCGGCCCGTAGTTGTTGGCTAAATCAAAGTGGGTAATGCCAAGGTCAAAGGCTTTACGCAGCAGGGCGCGTTGCGAATCCCGCGCCTGCCCATAACCAAAGCTGTGCCACAAACCGAGAGAAAGCGCGGGCAGTTGCAGGCCGCTTTTACCGCAGTATCGATACTGCATCTGTTCGTAGCGATTCGGATTGGCGAAACCGGGCATGATGTCTCCTTTCTTATCTGGCTTTTATATGAAAATCGAAACAGCGTTTTTATCTTACGTCCGTTTTCAGCTTATCAAAAGGTTATGGTTATACCTGCGCATTTTTTAGGCAAAAACCGTAACGCTATGCTTTGCTTAGAGTGGCTAAATGGAGGAGACAGAGAATGACGCGTTTGACGGCGAAAGATTTCCCGCAAGAGTTGCTCGACTGCTATGACTACTACGCGCACGGCAAGATCAACAAGCGCGAGTTTTTACAGATGGCTGGCAAATACACGGTCGGCGGCATGACCGCGCTGGCGCTGTTCAATCTGCTCAAGCCCAACTACGCGCTGGCAACGCAGGTCGAATTTACCGATCCGGATATTCGCCCCGAGTACATTACCTATCCATCGCCCAACGGTCACGGCGATGTTCGCGGTTATCTGGTTAAACCGACAAAAGCGACGGGCAAAGTGTCGGCTGTCGTGGTGGTGCATGAAAATCGCGGGCTGAATCCGTATATCGAAGATGTCGCCCGCCGCGTTGCCAAGGCCGGTTACATCGCGCTGGCTCCGGATGGTTTAAGCTCCGTCGGCGGCTATCCCGGCAATGATGATGAAGGACGCGAGCTGCAACAAAAAGTCGATCCCACAAAACTGATGAACGACTTCTTTGCCGCCATTGAGTTTCTGCAAAAGCATCCGGATGCCACTGGCAAAGTCGGGATCACCGGCTTTTGTTACGGCGGCGGCGTTGCTAACGCAGCGGCAGTTGCTTACCCGGAGCTGGCTTGTGCGGTGCCGTTTTATGGCCGCCAGCCGCCCGTCGCCGGGGTGGAAAAAATCAAGGCGCCGTTACTGCTCCACTACGCTGCACTGGACAAAAACATTAACGAAGGCTGGCCTGCCTATGAACAGGCACTGAAGGCCAACCACAAGGTGTTTGAAGCTTACATCTACCCGGCCGTTAACCACGGTTTTCATAACGATTCAACGCCGCGCTACGATCATGCGGCGGCGGAACTGGCCTGGCAACGAACCCTTGGATGGTTCGAAAAATATCTGCATTGAGTGGATCGTTCCCGCAAAAAGAGCAGGAAATCGCCAGTAGAGGAATGTTTCGTTAATAATAAATTAGTGATTTATAATAGTGCTTGAATATGCTATTACGGATTTTTATGCTGTTAAGTAGCAAAAGACACATTATGCAAAGATAATGGCGCATTTTTATTATCCGGTTTGTAAGTAAAACTGCGCTATTAATTTACGTTAGGTGTTGCTGTTCTTCTGCGAAAATTCCTGGATAAATATCTGCGAAAAAACTTTCGGGCGAAATGCCAGTGAGCGATCGGAAATAGCACGGATACCGCGCCGAATATAAGCCTTTCTTCTCACAGCGGCTGAAATCGGGTGCATGATTGCGTTGTCGGGTTCACTGCTGTATCGCTTCAGGCCAGTGTGCATGCGGCTTACGGCGCGATGTCCGCGCCAGTAAGTGCTAAAAAGCATCACTGTCGTCAGAATAATAAATAATCAGTTAACCATGCTTAAAATAAATTTTAATGCTCCTTAATCATCATTTTTATTTGTTTTAAAACCTCTTTTTTCATTATTGAAGACATTATTTTCCTGTGTTTTTTTATTCATTTTTTAACTTTTTAAAAATTCTTATTTTAACTTTAGGTAACATTTGAATTTTTCTTTTTTTATATATCAACGAGGAAATTCTCTTTTCCATATTATTAATTAAGGATTTTTAAATCATTACCTATAGAAATAATTAGCTGATTAATTTTTATTTTTATTTTGTTAAAAAACAATGACTTATGTTTATTTATTGTAAATAAACGCCGTGGTGATGACAACGATTAATAACCCAATGATGAGACAGAATAAGATTCTGTACGGCCCCGATGCAGGCTGACGAAAAAAAAGAAGGGTGAAATTTTTTTTATCATTTTTTTCACTTTTACCATGCAGAATTTTCTTGTCCATGCCGATAACGGAGATAACTCTCGCCCGCAGGCGAGAATGTACCTTCACGCAAGGATAATATTATGAGTATGCTTCGTAACTTTACTATACGAGCCGTTATGCTGGCGATCCTCGGGATCTTCGGCGTGATGTGGTCAGGCGTCGGTTTGTATAGCGTTTTTTCTCTGTCAAAAGTGGCCGACGGCAATGAGGTGGATCGCCAGTTAGTGTCACAGATGACTCTGCTTAGCCAGGGCAATGATCAGTACTTTCGGTTTGTGACTCGTCTTAGCCGCGTAATGGAAGCCAAAGCTGCGGGTGGCTCGCCGGATATGGCGCCGGTTCAACAGGCGCTGGACAATATGACCCGTTATCTGGCGGCGTTTAAAGCGATTTCGCCAGGGCCGATAGATGAGAAAGTCTCTGAGCAAGTGATCAGTAACTGGCAGGCGCTGCTGGAGCAGGGGATCACGCCGCAATTTCAACTGGCGCAGCAGGGAACGACTGACGCCTATCGCCAGCAAGCAAATAATGTCACGCCGGGTTTAAGCCGCAGCTTTGGGGCGGCGACCGAAAGCTTTAATAAAGCCGCGGGCGAGATGCTCGATCAGACGCGCGTTGTCGTCGATAGCCAGACGAAAACCACTCGCGTGGCAATTATTTCAGCGATGGTGATTGGCCTGTTGATCCTGCTCTTTACCGACCGCTATCTGGTCGCCATGCTGGTGCGCCCGCTGGATCGTATCCGCGCGCATTTCACGCTGATGGCGCAGGGCGATCTCAGCCAGCCGCTGGAAGATTTTGGTCGTAACTGCGTCGGCAAAGTCGTGCCGCTGTTGCTGGCGATGCAAGATAGCCTGCGTGAAGCGGTTAGCAGTATCCGCCACGGTAGCGAAAATATCTGGCGCGGGGCGAGTGAAATCTCTTCCGGCAATAATGATCTCTCTTCCCGTACCGAAGAACAGGCCGCCGCGCTGGAGCAGACGGCAGCCAGCATGGAAGAACTGACTTCAACGGTCAAACTGAATGCTGATAACGCCAGTCAGGCCAGTCAACTGGCGGAAGTGGCTTCAGCCACCGCCAGCAAAGGCGGCGCGCTGGTTAAAGACGTCATCAGCACAATGGACGGAATTTCCGGTAGCTCGAAGAAAATTGCTGAGATCACCACCGTGATTAACAGCATTGCCTTCCAGACGAACATTCTGGCGCTGAACGCTGCGGTTGAAGCGGCGCGCGCGGGTGAACAAGGGCGTGGTTTTGCCGTCGTCGCCGGGGAAGTTCGTAACCTTGCCAGCCGCAGTGCGGGTGCGGCGAAAGAGATCGAAACGCTGATCGCCGATTCAGTCAGCCGCGTTGAGAAAGGGGCGAAACTGGTTAATGACACCGGCACCACCATGGAAAGTATCCTGCGGGCCGTGACCGAAGTGACCACCATTATGAAAGAAATTGCCTCGGCCTCTGCGGAGCAGAGTAAAGGTATCTCTCAGGTAGGCGTCGCGATCAGCCAGATGGATAGCGTAACGCAGCAGAACGCCTCGCTGGTGGAGCAGATCTCTGCGGCAGCGGCGGCGCTGGAGCGTCAGACCGAAGAGCTGCAACGTTCTGTTCAGCAGTTCCGTCTTTCCAGTAACGAGCAGAATAACTCAGCAACGACAGCACTGGTAAAACCGGATTTGTCGCGCAAAACCACTTCTAAATCTGCCGCATCGTCGGACGAATGGGTGGCGTTTTAATCAGCGCTATCACCCCCGCAACAGATCGTTATATAATTTTTTATATAGCGATTAGGGGTGATAACGATGGAAAACCATTTTGGTAAAGGTTTAATGGCCGGGCTGAATGCAGCACAGGCGGATAGCGCCAGCAATGTGGCGCATTTCTGCCCGGACTATAAGCGGGGTTTTGTCCTTGGGTTTTCGCACCGCATGTTTGAAAAGACAGGCGATCGACAACTCAGCGCGTGGGAAGCAGGCATTCTCACTCGCCGCTACGGGTTGGATAAAGAGATGGTGATGGACTTCTTTCGCGAGAATCACTCCAGCACGGTGATCCGATTTTTTATGGCGGGATACCGCCTCGAAACATAACAATACGCTTCGCTCAATATGTAGTTCTCTTTTGTGAAGGTCACTTTTGTCGAGGGTGACTTTCATTTTTTTTTGTTCATTTGTGCCCTAATACCCCTACACCCAGTCCGTGTAATGTAATCCCCGTCTCATTTTTGCATAATGCCCCTGATTTTTATGTGCTTAATTGTCGGAGCGATCGCAGCACTCTTCTTCCTGTTGGATGGAGAATATTCTTAGTTCGGGCTGAGGAATAAAAAATAAATGGCAGGAGATAATTTACATTTAGCATCCCAGGGTGTGAGTCGTCGTGATTTTATGAAGCTGTGTGCCGCGCTGGCGGCCACGATGGGGCTGAGCGGCAAGGCGGCCGCAGAGATGGCAGAAGCCATCAGCCATCCGCAACGTCCTCCGGTTGTCTGGATTGGTGCGCAGGAGTGCACCGGATGTACCGAATCGCTGCTTCGCGCCACTCATCCCACCGTTGAAAACCTTGTGCTGGAAACCATTTCGCTGGAGTACCACGAAGTGCTTTCCGCCGCGTTCGGGCATCAGGCTGAAGAGAACAAACACCATGCGCTGGAGCAGTATAAAGGCCAGTACGTGTTGGTGGTTGACGGCTCCATTCCGATGAAAGACGGTGGTATTTATTGCATGGTGGCCGGCGAGCCTATTGTTGACCATATTCGCAAGGCGGCAGAAAACGCCGCCGCCATTATCGCGATTGGTTCCTGCGCCGCCTGGGGCGGTGTGGCGGCGGCAGGGGTGAATCCTACCGGCGCGGTCAGTTTGCAGGCGGTGTTGCCGGGGAAAACGGTGATTAATATTCCTGGCTGTCCGCCGAACCCACAAAATTTCCTCGCTACCGTGGCGCATCTCATCACCTTTGGCAAACCCCCGGCGCTGGACAGCAAAAACCGGCCCGCGTTTGCTTACGGGCGCTTGATCCACGAACACTGCGAACGCCGCCCACACTTTGATGCCGGACGTTTTGCAAAAGAGTTCGGCGATGCCGGGCACCGGCAGGGCTGGTGTCTTTATCACCTCGGCTGTAAAGGCCCGGAAACCTGGGGTAACTGCTCGACGTTACAGTTCTGCGATGTTGGTGGCGCATGGCCAGTTGCTATCGGTCACCCTTGTTACGGCTGTAATGAAGAAGGCGTTGGCTTTCATAAAGGCATCTCTCAGCTTGCCCATGTCGAAAATCCCACACCGCGCGCTGAAAAACCCGACGTGCAACTGAAAGAGGGCGGCACGGTGTCAGCAACGGCCGTCGGCCTGCTGGGTGGCGTAGTCGGTCTGGTGGCGGGCGTTGGCGTGATGACGGTGCGCGAGCTGGGGCGGCAACAGAAGAAAAACGACGCTGATTCGCAGGGAGAATAGCCGTGAACAGACGTGATTTTCTCAAAGTGGCGTCCGGCGGGGCGCTGCTGGTGGGGGGATCGTCCGCCAGTTTTGCCGCTGCGCAAAACCGACCGCCGATCCCCGGAGCGCTGGGAATGCTATATGACTCGACGCTCTGTGTCGGCTGCCAGGCCTGCGTTTCACGCTGCCAGGCGATCAACTCGCCGGTGCCTAACCCGCAGGGTGAACAAACCTGGTCGAACAACGACAAACTCTCTCCGTATACCAACAACATTATTCAGGTCTGGCACAGCGGTAACGGGCAAAACAAAGACCAGGCCGAAAATGGCTATGCCTACATCAAAAAGCAGTGCATGCACTGCGTGGATGCTAACTGCGTGTCGGTCTGCCCGGTACAGGCGCTGAAGAAAGACGCCGTCACCGGCATTGTTCACTACAACCCGGATGTCTGTACCGGCTGCCGCTACTGTATGGTCGCCTGTCCTTTCGACGTGCCGAAATATGATTACGACAACCCGTTCGGCCAGATCCACAAATGCCAGCTCTGCAATCAGAAAGGCGTCGAGCGCCTTGATAAAGGCGAGCTTCCCGGCTGCGTGGAAGTTTGCCCGGCAGGGGCGGTGATTTACGGCACCCGCGAGGAGTTGCTGGCCGAAGCCAAAAAACGCCTCACGCTGAAGCCGGGTTCCGAATATCGCTATCCCCGTCAGACGCTGCATGCCGACGATGTTTACCTTCACGATGTCCCGCACTATTACCCGCACTTATACGGCGAGAAAGAGGGCGGCGGCACGCAGGTGCTGGTGCTGACAGGCGTGCCTTATACGGATCTTGGTTTACCGGCGCTGGACTCCCTGGCGACCGGCGCGCGATCCGAACACGTTCAGCATACGGTGTACAAAGGCATGATGTTGCCGCTGGCGGTGCTGGCAGGTCTGACGGCGCTGGTGCGGCGCAATACGAAGAATGAGCACCACGAGGAGGATGACCATGAGTCATGATCCACAAGCCATGGGCGGTAAGCTGCTGAGCAAACCCGTGCTACTGTTCGCCCCGCTGATCGTGCTGTGCGCGATCTTTATTCTCAAACGTCTGATCTTCGGCCTTGGATCGGTCTCGGATCTGAACGGCGGTTATCCGTGGGGGATCTGGATCGCCTTCGACCTGCTGATCGGCACCGGCTTCGCCTGCGGTGGCTGGGCGCTGGCGTGGGCGGTCTATGTCTTCAACCGCGGCGATTATCATCCGCTGGTGCGTCCGGCGCTGCTGTGCAGCCTGTTCGGTTACTCGCTGGGTGGGTTATCCATCACCATTGATGTTGGCCGTTACTGGAATCTGCCCTATTTCTACATTCCCGGATACTTCAACGTTAATTCGGTGCTGTTCGAAACGGCCGTCTGTATGACCATCTATATCGGCGTGATGGCGCTGGAATTTGCGCCTGCGCTGCTGGAAAGGCTCGGCTGGAAGGTTTCGCTGCGCCGCCTGAATAAGGTGATGTTTTTTATCATCGCCCTTGGCGCGCTGTTGCCGACGATGCACCAGTCATCGATGGGATCGCTGATGATTGCCGCCGGATACAAAGTTTATCCGCTGTGGCAAAGCTACGAAATGCTGCCGCTCTTCTCACTGCTGACCGCTTTTATTATGGGCTTTTCGATCGTTATCTTTGAAGGCTCCTTAATGCAGGCCAGCCTGCGCGGCAACGGCCCGAATGAGAAGCGCCTGTTCAATAAACTGATGGGCGTGATAAGCGTTCTGCTGGCGCTGTTCCTGCTGCTGCGCGTCGGTGAAATCAGCTGGCGCGGCAAGTGGCATTACGCATTCGCCGGGGATTTTTACAGCCTGATATTCTGGCTGGAACTGGCGCTGCTGGCCTTCCCGCTGCTGGCGCTGCGCATTTCCCGCTGGCGCAACGATTCCCGCGTTCTGTTCCTGGCTGCTCTCAGCATGCTGTTAGGTTGCGCGCTGTGGCGGCTCTCCTATTCGCTGCTGGCGTTCAATCCCGGCAACGGATACGGCTACTTCCCGACCGGGGAGGAGCTGTTGATCTCTATTGGTTTTGTGGCAATTGAAGTTTGTGCATACATCTTACTCATACGTCTGTTGCCGATTATTCCTCCGTTAAAAACACCTGCGCGACATGAGGCGAGCGAAGCATGAGTCAACGTATCACCATCGATCCGGTGACCCGCATTGAGGGTCATTTACGCATTGATTGCGAAATTGAAAACGGCGTCGTATCAAAGGCCTGGTCATCGGGAACCATGTGGCGCGGAATGGAAGAGATTGTGAAGGATCGCGATCCGCGCGATGCCTGGATCATCATGCAGCGTATTTGTGGCGTGTGTACCACCATTCACGCGATCGCTTCGGTGCGGGCAGTAGAAAGTGCGCTGAAGGTCAATGTGCCGCTGAATGCGCAGTACATCCGCAATATTATTCTTGCCGCGCACTCGATCCACGATCACATCGTCCACTTTTATCAGCTCTCGGCGCTCGACTGGGTGGATATCACCTCGGCGTTGCAGGCCGATCCGGCAAAAGCCGCCGCGCTGCTGCACGGGATCTCTGACTGGCCGCTGAACAGCGAAGGCGAGTTCAAAGCGGTGCAGGATAAGATCAAAGCTTTGGTCGCCAGCGGCCAGTTGGGTATTTTTGCCAACGGTTACTGGGGACATCCGGCAATGAAGTTGCCGCCGGAAGTGAACCTGATAGCTGTCGCACACTACCTGCAAGCGCTGGAGTGCCAGCGCGATGCTAACCGCATTGTGGCGCTGCTCGGCGGCAAGTCGCCGCATATCCAGAACCTGGCGGTCGGCGGTGTCGCCAACCCGATCAACCTTGACAGCATTGAAGTGCTGAACCTTGAACGCCTGATGTACCTGAAGTCGTTTATCGATCGCCTCGAGGGCTTTATTGAGCAGGTTTATAAAGTTGATACCGCCGTCATTGCCGCGTTCTATCCCGAGTGGTTGTCGCTCGGCAAAGGCGCGGTGAATTACCTCAGCACGCCGGAATTTCCCACCGATGCGAACAACGGCAGCTTCCTGTTCCCCGGCGGGTATATCGAAAACGCCGATCTCAGCACCTTCCGGGCGATCACCACCGGTGACGATCCGTTTATGGTGAAAGGGATCCAGGAGAGCGCGAAACACGCGTGGTACAAAGACGAGGCGCCGCAGGAGCCGTGGCAGGGCACGACATTGCCGCAGTACACCGGCTGGCAGGAAGAGGGCAAATATTCCTGGGTGAAATCGCCCACCTTTTACGGCAAAACGGTGGAAGTGGGTCCGCTGGCCAATATGCTCTGCAAACTGGCAGCGAAACACGAAACCACCGCGACGAAGCTGAATGATATTGTCGCTATCTACCAGAAATTAACCGGCAAAACGATCGGCGTGGCGCAGCTACATTCAACGCTGGGGCGCATTATTGGCCGCACCGTTCACGCCTGCGAACTGCACGGCGTGCTGCAAAATCAGTATCAGGCGCTGATCGATAATATCGGCAAAGGCGACACGCAGACCTATGCGAAAACCGACATTCCGCAGAGCGGCGAGTTTAAAGGCGTCGGCTTTCTGGAAGCGCCGCGCGGCATGCTTTCCCACTGGGTGGTGATCAAAGACGGTAAAATCGCCAACTATCAGGCGGTTGTGCCATCGACCTGGAATGCCGGGCCGCGCAACTTTAATGATGACGCCGGGCCGTACGAACTGTCGCTGGTGGGCACACCGGTTGCGGACGTGCAAAAACCGCTGGAAGTGGTGCGCACCGTGCATTCGTTCGATCCCTGTATGTCCTGCGCAGTGCATGTGCTGGACGCGGACGGCAATGACGTTGTGTCGGTGAAGGTGCTGTGATGTCGATTTTAGTGCTGGGCGTCGGCAACATTTTATTGACCGACGAAGCGATTGGCGTACGGGTTGTGGAAGCGCTGGCGCAGCGCTTCCATCTGCCGGAAGAGGTTGAAGCGCTGGATGGCGGTACCGCCGGAATGGAGCTGCTCGACGCGATGGCTAACCGCGATCACCTGATTATTGCCGACGCGATCGTCAGCCGGAAAAGCGAGCCTGGAAGGGTCATCATCCTGCGTGATGACGAAGTGCCGACGCTGTTCAGCAATAAAATTTCTCCGCACCAGTTAGGGCTGGCGGACGTACTGTCGGCGCTGCGTTTTACCGGTGAGTTTCCGGCGAAACTGACGCTGATTGGCGTTACGCCAGCCTCGCTGGAGCCGCATATCGGCATGACGCCGGTGGTGGAAGCCTGCCTTGATAGCGCGCTGGCGGCGGTGATTGATGCATTGGCTGAATCCGGCGTTGTGCTGACGCCACGGGAGGCTGCTCATGCACAATGATGAATTGCCAGGATTTGACGTTTCGCCGCACCGCGAAGTGCAGCTGGCTTTTAAGGCGATTGCCGCCCATGAAATGCAGGGGCTGCCGTTTGTGCATCCGCAAATGGACGTGTACGCCACGCCGTTTACTCTGTTTGAAAACCAGTGGCTTGGCTGCGTGCTGACGCCGTGGATGCTGAGCTTGCACATCTATCCCGGCCCACAGCAATGCTGGCCGGTGCGGCGCGTCAGCGAGCGGCTGGGGTTGCAACTGCCCTACGGCGAGATGACCTTTACCGTTGGCGAATTACCGGCGCTGGGGCAGTATCTGAGTTGCTCCTTGATGTCGCCATTAACGCCCGATCTCAGCCCGCAGCAGGGCGTACAACTGGCGGATAACTGCCTGAAGATGGTGCTCTCGCTACCGGTCACGGATGCCAGCGTAAGCCGCCGCGCGCTGCTGTTCGGCCAGCGAGGCGCGCAGCATGCATGAGTTATCGCTGTGCCAGAATGCGGTAGAAATTATCGAACAGCAGGCGAAGCAGCACGGCGCGCAGCGCGTGACCGGCGTCTGGCTGGAAATCGGCGCGCTGGCCTGTATCGAAGAGAGCGCCCTGCGGTTCGGTTTCGATATTGCCTGTCGCGATACGCTGGCACAGGGATGCACGCTGCATATCATCCATAAACCCGCCCAGGCGTGGTGCTGGAACTGTAGCGCGTCGGTAGAGATCACCCGGCACGATGAATGTCCGCGCTGTCACTGCCCGACGTTGCATATTGAGCACAGCGACGGCGTGCAGATCAAAAGTATTGAAGTGGAGTAAGGCAACGATGTGTATAGGCGTACCGGGCCAGGTGGTGGCCGTTGGCGACGATTTTCATCAACTGGCGCAGGTTGATGTGTGTGGTGTGCGCCGCGATGTCAATATTGCGCTGGTGTGCGAAGAATCGCCGCGCCAATTGCTCGGCCAGTGGGTGCTGGTGCATGTTGGCTTTGCCATGAGCATTATTGACGAGCAGGAGGCGCTGGCGACGCTTGCGGCGCTTCGACAAATGGAGAGTGACGAGCTGGCAGCGGGATAAGAAACCGGGCGGCATTCCGCCCGGCGAGGAAGATTAGGCGTTGCGCTTATTTTCGGTCTGCGTATCGAAATCGCTGGCGTCATGGCGCTCGTGCAGCTGCTCGTTCGGCGCGCCGAACGTACGGTTAACGATGCGACCGCGTTTCACTGCCGGGCGGGCGAAAATCTCCTGTGCCCAGCGCTGCACATTTTTGTAGCTGCCTGCATCGAGGAATTCTGCGGCGTCATATACATTGCCAAGTACCACGTTGCCGTACCACGGCCAAATCGCCATATCGGCAATGGTGTACTCATCACCCGCAATGAATTTATGGTTGGCCAGCTGTTTATCCAGCACGTCCAACTGACGTTTGGCTTCCATGGTAAAGCGGTTGATGGCGTACTCGATTTTAACCGGCGCATAGTTGTAGAAATGGCCAAAGCCGCCGCCGAGGAACGGCGCAGAGCCCTGTAACCAGAACAGCCAGTT
This sequence comes from Kosakonia sacchari, assembly GCA_900109485.1. Classification (GTDB taxonomy): domain Bacteria; phylum Pseudomonadota; class Gammaproteobacteria; order Enterobacterales; family Enterobacteriaceae; genus Kosakonia; species Kosakonia sacchari_B. Next base: position 80,623 of record FOAY01000001.1, read on the forward strand.
CAGCGTTTCCGTGCGTCCTGCCGGATCTTTTGGCAGGAAGTGGCCGAATTTCTCTGCCAGATACAGCAGGATCGCGCCGGATTCAAACACGCGCGTCGGCGGCGTCGTGCTGTGATCGCGCAGTGCCGGGATTTTGGAGTTCGGGTTGACGTCGACAAAACCGCTGGAGAATTGATCCCCTTCGCCGATACGAATCAGCCAGGCGTCGTACTCCGCCTCGCTAACCCCTTTTGCCAGCAGTTCTTCCAGCATGATCGTGACTTTTTGACCATTCGGCGTGCCGAGCGAATAGAGCTGGAGCGGGTGTTTGCCCACCGGCAATGTTTTGTCGTGCGTCGGGCCGGAAACCGGGCGGTTGATATTTGCGAAAGCGCCGCCGCCGGATTTATCCCACGTCCAGACCTTCGGTGGCTGGTAGTTGTCTGACATTTTGGTCCGCCTTTTCGTTAATGTGTTGAAGTGTTAAGTGAGTATAAGTGGTCGCGGGGTCAGGCAAGGATGCGCTGCGCCCAGACGCTGATGTCATCACCGCTGCCAAGATCGGCCTGCACCAGCCCATTGACCATAAAGGTTGGGGAAACATGAATGCCGTTCTGGCGCGCGTATTTGCAGTGCCATTTGATTTCGCTTTGCAGCTCCGGACGAGCAAAAGCCTCTGCCAGTTGTACGCCGCTGTAGTTTTCAATGCGTTCAATAATCTGCTGCGGTGTGGCATCCATATTCGGACCGCTGCAATGATCCGTAAATTCAAACTCTTCACGATGATCGGCAACCGCGTGCAGCACCTTATACGCGGCGTTTTTGCCATCGGGCAGCGTCGAAGCTGCCAGGATGCAGCGCACAATCACACCAGAGAAGAGATGCCAGGGCTGTGATTGCAGGCGAATTTTGACCGTCACGTTCTCTTCGCCGACGGCTTCTAACAGCGCGTCCAGTTTGTTAAACGCCCGGACGGAGAAGGGGCAGGTGGGTTCGATAAAGATCTCGAAAGTCCGGGGGCCGTGGCCCCAGCTTAGCGGTGCGGCATGTAAAGGTTGTTGGCTCATGGTCACTCCTGCTGTTTTTCATTTTGTGAGAGTTTGAGAGTAGCAGCATGCAGCAGGCGTGGGGAGTTCGTTTGGCGTCGGATGCGGTTATCGTGCAGTGGTCGATGGCTATAGCATTTCCACACATGAATGTTTTAACAATAAGAAATAAACACTGCTGCAATGTACATAATTAACTTTTAAGAGATAACTTAAATAATATTCAAATTAATAAATCCACCCTAACGTAAATTATTAATGTGATTGATCTGTATTTGCTTATTTACATTTTGTCTGTAGCGCTGATTATTTCATCATTATTTGTTATTAATCCGTTTCTCTCTGCTGTCGATAATCGTTATGAGGGTTTTTTTTCGACTCAGATCGGAGGAGTCATTAGCGAATTATCCGGGTAACCAGCAGCGGAGATAATGATGCAGGAGATTCAGGCGATTCAGGCAGCCACGCACCTTGCCAATGCAACACAAGAAAATACGGCCACCAAAGCCGATCTACACACCACCACTGAAAGCGGAGCGGGTAACAAATCTCATCAGGATGAAAGTACCAAAGTCACGCTCTCCAGCCGCGCCGAAAGCCATAAAGAGGCGAAGGGTATAAAGGCGGAGCAGCAGCTCGAAGAAAAGAAAGAAGTCGAAAATCATCAAATTGATTATTCGCTGGCGATGACCGGCATTCCGCAATTTGGTGGGCGTCTGGTAACGGTTGTTAAATATCCTGACGGCAGTACGGAAATGATTGACGCCTTTTCCGGCAAAAAAGTGACGCAGGAGGAATTAGACATCGCCCGCGCCGCGAAAGAAAACAGCGAACATGTGCAGCGCAAGCAGGAAGCGAAAAAGGTTGCGCAGGAAGTGCAGGAATTCACTCCCGGAGAATCACAGCCGACGGATCTGGAATAATCCTCTGGCGGTAAGTCCGTAATAAAGGCAAAGGCTATTCAGAATTTATCCATAAAATATATCTTATATGTTATGGGCGGCCTGAGCTGAATATCGTAAACGTGTTGGTGTGTATTTAGTTTAAGTCAGTATCGATGTCATTTTGCTTCAGCTATTTATTGCTGAGGATTGCGGCTGTCTGGCGTTCGCCCGCGAGAGAAGGTACATCGCTGCTGTTTTCACTGACGGCAGAATGCACCACTTACTTAGCAGGCTTAATATTGGCTGTGTGAGGAATATGCCGGGTAAACGATGGGTTATTATGATGAAGATGAGTTGCACAACCACATTAATTATGTGGTTAATTTTTACGGTATCTGGCGTTTGGTTTTGTTGTGTTTTTCTTTGTAGTCGGCAATCGCCTGATTGATGTTTTCTGTTTCGATAACATCGACCTTTTCATCGTTAAAGAACACTTCATAGTGGCCGGATACATATTTAAATGTGAAAATTTTCCCCTGATAGCGAACGCGTCTCTCCTTGACCGACAAGCCTCTGCTGCGCATAGCCACTTTTGCCATCGTATCTATCTTTTTATTTTTCATAGCTATTTTGTTTACCTTTTCAGGCTGTTATGCGATGCCTGTATTTTATTCCGCGTGTTCAGATGCTAATTTGTTATCCTCTCAAAGAAAATCAACGGTTGCCAGAACCTCATGCTTAATAATAGATGAAATATTTCTTCGTAACTTAAGGTTGTCTTAATCTTAAGAATATCCTGTAGTTAATAACCGAAGATTAATTTAGTTATTCGCATTTTTATGGTATTTAATTTTGAAACACTCTTTTTGATAATTATTTCGATTCTCATTTCACCTTTGCTAGTATTAAACTTCTGCCGGGTCGCATGCACTGGCTATTACACTTATTTTAAAAGGAATGAGGATGAAGAATCGCTTTTTGCCGTTCTGTTCAATCGCACTGGTCATCTCTTCGGTTTTCGCTGCGTCTGCGGCATCTGCCGCCACTAACGACGACGGGATCGTGGTGTATAACGCGCAGCATGAAAACCTGACAAAATCCTGGGTTGATGAATTCACCAAAGAAACGGGTATTAAAGTGACGCTGCGTAACGGCGGCGACACGGAGCTGGGCAACCAGCTTGTTCAGGAAGGAAAGGTTTCTCCGGCTGATGTCTTCCTCACCGAAAACTCACCGGCAATGACGCTGGTCGATAATGCCAACCTGTTCGCGCCGCTGGATGCCGACACCCTGAAGCAGGTTCCGGCGCAGTTCCGCCCGGCGCATGGTCGCTGGATCGGTATTGCCGCGCGCAGCACGGTGTTTGTTTATAACCCGACAAAAATCAGCGCGGCGCAGCTTCCGGCATCGATGATGGATTTAGCCAAACCGGAATGGAAAGGCCGCTGGGCGGCGTCTCCGTCAGGCGCGGACTTCCAGGCGATTGTCAGCGCAATGCTCACGCTGAAAGGTGAAAAGGCCACGCTCGACTGGCTGAAAGCCATGAAAACTAATTTCGTGCCTTATAAAGGCAACAGCACCGTCTTAAAAGCGGTGAATGCCGGGCAGATTGATGGCGGCGTTATCTACCACTACTACTACTTTGTTGATCAGGCCAAAACCGGCGAAAACAGCAAAAACACCCAGCTTCACTACTTCAAACATCAGGATCCGGGCGCTTTCGTCAGCATTTCCGGCGGCGGTGTTTTAGCCTCCAGTAAGCACCAGAAACAGGCGCAGGCCTTCATCAAGTGGATCACCGGTAAAACCGGGCAGGATATGCTGCGTACCAATACCGCTTTTGAATATGCCGTTGGTGCGGGCGCGGCTTCCAACGCGAAACTGGTGCCGCTGAATCAACTGGATGCGCCAAAAGTTGAGCCTTCTGCGCTGAACAGCAAAAAAGTGAGCGAGTTAATGACCGAGGCCGGTCTCCTGTAATTGCGGTATGAATGAGCGTCTTATGTCCAGTTTGAGTCTTCCGGCGACACGCCGCGCGGCCAGCCAAACCGTCCGGCGCCGCCCTTCCGGGGTGCTGGTGGTATTAGCCACTTTTGCGGCACTGCTTGCTTTACTGCCCGTGGGATTTGTTATTGGGGTGGGTATTGATACCGGGTGGCCGACGGTGAAGGCGCTCATTTTTCGCCCGCGCGTTGGTGAGCTGCTCAACAACACTTTTTTACTGATCGCCTGCGCCGTTCCGGCCTGTGTGGCGGCAGGTGTTGCCATGGCCTGGCTGACGGAGCGAACCACGCTGCCTGGGCGGCGCGTCTGGTCGCTGCTGGCCGTTGCGCCGCTGGCGATCCCGGCGTTTGTGCAAAGTTATGCCTGGGTTAGCGTCGCGCCGGGTTTCAACGGTTTACCCGCCGCCGTTTTTCTCGCGGTGTTGGCCTATTTTCCCTTTATTTACATGCCAGTGGCCGCCGTATTACGTCGGCTGGATCCGGGTCTTGAAGATGTTGCAGCCTCGCTGGGAACGCCGCCGTGGCGCATCTTTTTCCGCGTGGTTTTGCCGCAACTCAAGCTGGCGATTTGCGGCGGTGCGCTGCTGGTTGCGCTGCATTTACTGGCGGAATATGGCCTGTTCGTGATGATCCGTTTTGATACCTTCACCACCGCCATTTATGACCAGTTTCAGTCCACCTTTAGCGGCCCGGCTGCCAACATGCTGGCGGGTGTGCTCGCTCTCTGCTGCCTGGCGTTGTTATTACTGGAGACCGCCGCGCGCGGTAAAGCGCGTTATGCCCGCGTTGGCGCAGGCGCAGCGCGCCAACAGCATCGCTTTGTGCTTCGTCGTGGGAGTTCGGCGTGCGGATTCGCGCTGATGCTGGTGATGGCTCTTCTCGCGCTCGGCACGCCAATGGTGGTGCTTGCCCGCTGGCTGTGGCTTGGCGGGCTGGCGAACTGGTCCAGTGCCGATTTGTGGCTCTCTCTGCGCCAGACGCTGTTTCTGGCATTTTGCGGCGCGTTGCTGACAACCGCGTTTGCCCTGCCGACGGCCTGGCTTGCGGTGCGCCATCCGCGTCCGTTGATCCGCGTGCTGGAGGGGTGTAACTACGTCACCAGTTCGCTGCCGGGCATCGTTGTCGCGCTGGCGCTGGTCACCGTCACTATCCATTACGCCCGACCGATTTACCAAACCGAAGTCACGCTGTTTCTGGCGTATATGCTGATGCTGATGCCCAGAGCGCTCATCAATCTGCGCGCCGGGATTGCGCAAGCGCCGGTGGAGCTGGAACAGGTGGCGCAAAGCCTTGGCACGTCGCCCGGCAGAGCGCTGTTGAGCGTCACGCTGCGGCTGGCGGCTCCAGGTGCTGCGGCTGCGGCGGCGCTGGTCTTTCTCGGCGTCAGCAATGAACTGACCGCCACGCTGCTGCTTTCACCGCTTGGCACCCGCACGCTGGCGACCGGTTTCTGGGCGCTCACCAGCGAGATCGATTATGTTGCGGCCTCGCCCTACGCGCTGCTGATGATTTTGATTTCCCTGCCGTTGACCGGCCTTCTCTATAAGCAATCACAAAAACTGTCGGGTCTTTAAGATGTTAGAACTGAACAATATTTCCAAATCCTTTGGCTCCGCACGTGTGCTGGACAGTGTGAACCTGCTTATTCCACCCGGTAGCCGTACGGCGATTGTTGGCCCGTCAGGCTCGGGGAAAACCACATTGCTGCGGTTGATTGCCGGGTTTGAGCGGCCGGACAGCGGGCAGATGATGATGCACGGAAAGCCGCTGTTTGCTGGCGATCAGTTTGTTCCCGCCCATCAACGTAAAATTGGTTTTGTCCCGCAAGAAGGCGCGTTGTTCCCGCATTTGCGCGTGGGGGAAAACGTTGCCTGGGGGCTGAGCGGCTCCCGGCATGAGAAGCGTGCGCGCGTGGAGGCGTTAATGGCGATGGTGTCGCTGGATAGCAAACTGGCCCAGCGCTGGCCGCATGAAATCTCCGGCGGTCAGCAGCAGCGCGTCGCTCTGGCGCGTGCGCTGGCGCAGCAGCCGTCGCTGATGCTGCTCGATGAACCTTTCTCCGCGCTGGATACCGGTTTGCGTGCCGCCACGCGTAAAGCGACGGCAGATTTACTGACTCAGGCGGGCGTGGCGTCGATTCTGGTCACGCACGATCAGAAAGAGGCGTTGTCATTCGCCAGCCAGATTGCGGTGATCCGCCACGGGCGCTTTGCCCAGATTGGCTCGCCCTTTGAGGTCTATTCGCAGCCAGCGGATGAAGAAACAGCGCTATTTTTAGGCGACGCGCTGATTCTGCCAGCCGAGGTGGCGCAAGGGAAAGCGCGCTGCCAGCTTGGCGACATTCCGGTTGATGATGCGTCGGCATCCGGCGCGCGGCGCATTATGCTGCGCCCGGAGCAAATCAGCGTCGAGCCGTGCGATAGCGCTACGTGTCTGCCGCAGGCGCACATCGTGGATATCGATTTCGTCGGTTACCTCTCCGCGCTGACGCTCGCTTTTGCGCATACAGACGAACACATTACCGTGCAGACCGTTACGCGGCCAGGCTGGTTGCCGGGTATGAAGGTCAATATCCAGATTAACGGCTGCGCGCGCGTGTTTGCTTTGTGATCGCCCGCCCGCTTTGCAGCGGGCTTGTTTGTCCTCTGTCATATTTTTGAATTCGATCTCAAAACAATGTTCTTTAATGTGTAAAACTTCGTTTTGTTTTTATCTCTATAATAATTAACACCTTCTCTTAGCCGGATATGCATTGCGCGTTCCGGCATTTTGTTAAGTTCACCTTTTCCAGGAAACAGAAACTCTCGATTACGCCGGTGCTGCGAGGCCGGGAGGATCTGTTTTCAGGAGAATGCCTGGGCAATACCCTCCGGAATTTACTGTGCTGTCAGGCTGTTTGCCCGTAATGGCAAATTCGCCAGACACATTCGTTGTGCGCGCTGGCTGACACACTGAAAAACGAAGGAGAGTTTTGATGAAGACACTGCACTATTCCGCGCTGTTGCTGGCCTGTATTGGCGCCAGCCCGTTCACTGCGCTGGCAGAAGAGTGGAACGCGGTCGTTTCCGCCACGCCGCAGGCGGGTGAGTTTGCCACCATCAGCCAGGCGCTGACCGCTGCGCCGAAAAGCGGTACACCGTGGCGCATTCTGATCAAAGAGGGACGCTGGAACGAGCGGCTGGTGATTGAAAAACCGGTCACGCTGGTGGGGCAGTCAAAAGATCGGACGCAGATTGAGGCGAATACCCCGGCGGGCGCGCTGGATGCCAGCGGGAAAAAGTGGGGAACCGGGCGTACCAGCACGGTGGAGATCCGCGCCACCGGCGTGACGATCGAGAACCTGACCATCCGCAACAGCTTTGATTTTCCGGCCAATGCCGCGCTGGCGGATACCGATCCGAAAAAGCTAAAAGATACGCAGGCGGTCGCGCTGATGATTTCTGAAGGCGCGGATAAGGCGCGTTTCCGCCATGTCCGGCTGGAGGGATATCAGGACACGTTCTACAGCAAAAGCGGCAGCCGCAGCTATTTCACCGATTGTGAAGTGAGCGGTCATGTCGATTTTATCTTTGGCCCTGGCATTGCGGTATTTGACCGCTGCGACATTATTGCCCGCAACCGTAATGATACCGACCCGCCGTACGGCTATATCACCGCGCCCGCCACCCAGATCGATCAGAAATTTGGCCTGTTTATTATCAACAGTAAATTAAGCAAAGAGCCGGGTGTACCGGCAAACAGCTTTGCGCTCGGGCGTCCGTGGCATCCAACCACTGAATTCAGTGACGGGCGCTATGCCGATCCGCATGCCATTGGCCTGGCGGCGTTTATTCACTGCGAGATTGATGACCATATTTACGGCTGGGACAAAATGTCCGGCAAAGATAAAGCCGGAAATAAAATCTGGTTCTACCCGGAAGATAGCCGTTTTTATGAATCCGACAATCGCGGGCCTGGTGCCGGGCAGGGCGGCGCGCGCTACCAGCTCACGAAGGCGAACGCAGCGCAATACAGCCTGGCCGCGATTTTCGATGGCTGGGATAAAACCCTGCTGGAGTAAATTTTTAAGTATTGCCCCCGGTAACGGGGGCAATTATCGTCATCAGTTGCCATATTTAACGTTAAAGCCCAGCGCATCCCCAACGGTGTCGTATTCGCGGAAATTAAAAATAAGCGGCTTCCATTGGGTGGAATCGACAATGCCGTTTTCACCTAAGAGTGGGTTTTCTACCCACAGATTGACAATATCCAGCTCGGCGAGAATAAAACGGCCTTTATCGCTGATGGACACTAAACGGCATTCCGCCTGAATCGGGCATTCAGCAATACGCGGCGGTGCCACGTCAATCGAGGCTTCCGCAGTCAGCCCGGCTTTAGCGAATTTATCATGGCAGATTTCCACGCCCCATTTGGTCTGGTTTTCCGATAGCGTATCGCCGCCGGTCAACCTGCCAACCTGCTCAACTTTCTCCCACAAGGTATGATCGGGAATATTGATCACCGCATCGGAACCGGCAACTAAATTACTGTGTGTTTTGCTACCTTTACTTATTCCGATAATAATTTTCTCGCCAAGTGAAATTGATGATGAAGCGGCGCAGATATTATTTTTCCCTTCACTGTCTTGCGTTGTGACCATAAAAACAGGAAAGCCATAATAGAATGAGTTGAGTTTTGATTTGCTTTTCATTGTCCCTTTACCATTATATTTGAAGCCGTAATGAGACTATTTTTCACCCTGTTGATGGCTTTTTACAATAACCCTTTTTGAGTAGCGAAAATCATCAGGAAATAGCCACTAAAAAAAGTAGTCCACAAATTTTAAAAGAGGTATATGATATGCAACATATGCTTTTCCCCTCCCGGTGAGCACCGCTTGCTGAGAACTTTGAGGATGAAACATGCAACGTATCGCCATACCCGCAAACTATGTTCACACCCGCACGACGCCGTTCTGGACGAAAGAAACCGCCCCGGCGTCTATCTGGAAACGCCACCTGGACGCCGGTACCCGGCAGGGTGTTTACCCGCGACTGAGCGTGTCGCAAGGGGCGATCCGCTATAACGGCTACGCGGATGAAACCAGCCCGCAACCGGTAGAAACCGTGACGATCAATGCCGGGGAATTTGCCGTCTTTCCGCCGGAAAAATGGCACAATATTGAAGCATTAACCGACGACACAATATTCAGCGTCGATTTCTATGTTGACCCGAAAATTTTGCTAGAAGAGTGAGGTATTTATCATGACGACTGAAAATAAAGGCTATTCTTTAGCGATTTCTCATTCCGGCAAGCATGAAACGAAAGAAAAAATATGGCTGAAGCCGATGTCGCTATATGTACCGGATGTCGCCGTAGAAGCGGTTGCCGAGCTGACTGCCGGGTTTAGCGAAAATAACAGTGAATATGTTCTGACGGTCACGAACAACAATAATGGCGTTTCTGTCGATAAAGAATTTTCCAGCCTTGATGCATTGAAAGATCCGCTTAATGCTGCCGATTCGGTAAAAGAGTTGATTAACATTGTCCGTGGCTACGAATCGGATGAAGAAACCAATGTGTGTGGCTGGTAATACGACGCTTCAGGAGGTTCATGATGGCCTATCAAATTCCGCTTCACTTCCGCCATACCCGCTCTACACCTTTCTGGACGAAAGAGACGGTACCGCAGGCGCTGCTCACCCATCACAATACCAAAAAGGGCGTTTATGGCCGTTTGTCGGTGATGCAGGGCGCGGTGAAGTATTTCGGTTTTGCCGGTGAGCACGACACCACGCCGGAAGTGGAAGTGGTGATTGAGGCCGGGCACTTTGGCATCAGCCCACCGCAATACTGGCATCACATTGAATTACTTACCGATGACACGTACTTCAATATCGATTTCTTTGCCGATCCGCACGAAGCGCTGGAAGGAAAAGGGATCGGTCAGGTGGTCAATACGCACCGCAGCTAAACGCCACGCGCCCGGCGCAGACCGGGCGTTTTTGTTCAGAAGTTATCAATAAACCGCTTCACCGCCGGTGAACGCTCAAATTTCCTCCACGCCAGCGCCACGTCTGTTTTCAACACTTCACCTTTGATGCGGTGGAACGTCACCAGCGGATGACTAAAGCAGGACATGGATTGCGGGACAATGGCGAAACCAAATCCTGCGCTGACCATGCTCAGCGATGAAGAGAATTGCGATGCCTGCTGCGGGTGGCTCATATCGATGCCGGCGCGCAGACAGGCGTTGTAAATCAGTTCGTACAGCCCCGGCGCTACCGCCTGCGGGAAGATCACCAAAGGCGTGTCGCACAGCTCCGACAGCGCGAGTTCGGCTTCATCAGCCAGCGGATGTGAGCGGTGCAACGCAATCAGCATCGGCTCTTCATCAATCAATTTCAGATTAAATATTTTGCTGTTTTCACAGGGCAGGCGCACAAAAGCGACGTCGATCAGCCCTTCATCCAGCTCCTGCATGAGCGTCGCCATATTGTCCTCTTTCTGATGGAGCATGACCTGCGGATAGTCATGCTGAAACTGGCGCAGCACGGCAAAAATGCGGATGTGAAAAGCGTTGGAACTGGTCACGCCAAGGTAGAGTTTGCCGTTGATCCCCCGCGCGATGCCTTTGGCTTTTTCCAGCGCGGCATCACTTAAGGCGAGGATCTGGCAGGCATCTTCGTAGAAGGCTTCGCCCGCATCGGTGAGTTCCACGCCGCGCGTTAAACGGTGAAATAACGGCGTTCCCACTTCCTGCTCAAGACGGCGAATTTGCTGGCTCAATGGCGGCTGCGACATGCCCAGTATTTCCGCCGCGCGGGTGAAATGTTGCGTCTGCGCAACGGCGACAAAATAGCGTAGATAACGAAGTTCCATATCGAAAACATCTCAAACCTTGATGGTTTGTATATTGGAATCTCTCGCTGAAACGAGTCAATATTTAATCAGCTTTTCTAAAGGTCTACTCAATGAGGTATTAGAGGATGACTAATCTAAATGATTGTTCCTGCAAAGAAAATTTAACTGAAACAATTCGTGCTTTTTCTAAAAGCAAACCTGAATGTGTGATATATCAAACATCGCTAATGAGTGCGCTATTAAGTGGGGTTTACGAAGGAAATACCACGATTAAGGATTTACTCAATCACGGCGATTTTGGACTCGGCACGTTTAATGAACTGGATGGCGAACTGATTGCCTTCAACAGCGAAGTCTATCAGTTGCGTGCAGATGGCAGCGCCAGGGAGGCGCGCCCCGAGCAAAAAACGCCGTTCGCCGTGATGACCTGGTTCCGGCCGAGCTACAGCCAGCAGTTTGATGCTCCCGTCAGCCGGCAACAACTGCACGAGATCATTGATAAACAGATTCCTTCCGACAACCTCTTTTGCGCCCTGCGCATTGAGGGCCATTTTCGCCATGCGCATACCCGCACCGTGCCGCGCCAGATGCCGCCTTACCGGGCGATGACCGACGTGCTCGACGATCAGCCGGTCTTTCGCTTTAACAGCCGCGCGGGCGTGTTGGTTGGCTTTCGCACGCCGCAGCATATGCAGGGAATCAATGTTGCCGGTTATCACGAACACTTTATTACCGACGATCGGCGCGGCGGTGGCCATTTGCTGGATTATCAGTTGGATCACGGCACGTTGACCTTCGGTGAGATCCACCAACTGATGGTTGATTTGCCCGCGGATGAGGCGTTTCTTCAGGCCGATCTGCACCCGGATAATCTCGATGCCGCAATTCGTTCGGTAGAAAGCTGAGACACAGACAAAGGAGTGACTAATGAGCAATGAAAACCATACGCAGCAGTGGGCGCATGGCGCCGACATGGTGGTGAAACAACTGGAAGCTCAGGGCGTTAAACAGGTTTTCGGCATTCCAGGCGCGAAAATCGATAAAGTTTTTGACTCCCTTCTGGATTCATCCATCAAAATCATTCCGGTTCGTCACGAAGCCAACGCCGCCTTTATGGCGGGTGCGGTCGGACGTATTACCGGCAAGGCGGGCGTGGCGCTGGTCACCTCCGGGCCTGGCTGCTCCAACCTTATCACCGGCATGGCGACCGCGAACAGCGAAGGCGATCCGGTGGTGGCGCTGGGCGGCGCGGTTAAACGCGCCGACAAAGCCAAACTGGTGCACCAAAGCATGGATACCGTCGCGATGTTTAGCCCGGTAACCAAATACGCCGTAGAAGTCCCTTCTTCTGATGCCATTGCCGAAGTGGTATCGAATGCGTTTCGCGCCGCGGAACAGGGGCGACCAGGCAGCGCTTTTGTCAGCCTGCCGCAGGATATTGCCGATCGGCCCGCCAGCGGCGCGATCCTGCCCGCCGGTTCGCCTCCCGCATTAGGCGCTGCGCCGGAGGCGATGATTAACGACGTGGCAAAAATGATCGCCGCAGCGGAAAACCCGGTGTTTTTGCTGGGGCTGATGGCCAGCCGACAGGAGAATATCGAGGCGCTACATCTGTTGCTGGAAAAAAGCCACATTCCGGTCACCAGCACTTACCAGGCGGCAGGCGCAGTCAACCAGCAACATTTCAGCCGTTTCGCCGGACGCGTTGGCTTATTCAATAACCAGGCCGGGGATCGGCTGTTGCATCTGGCGGATCTGGTTATCTGTATTGGTTACAGCCCGGTGGAATATGAACCTGCGATGTGGAATACCGGCAACGCCAGACTGGTGCATATTGATGTGCTGCCCGCCTATGAAGAGCGCAACTATATTCCGGATGTTGAGCTGATTGGCGACATCGCCAGCACGCTGGACAAACTGGCGGCGAAGATTGAAAAACCGCTCATCCTCACCCCGCGCGCGTCGGAGATTTTGATTGATCGCTGCAACCAGCGCGATTTGCTCAATCGCAAAGGCGCACAGCTTAGCCAGTTCGCCATTCATCCGCTGCGCATTGTGCGGGCGATGCAGGACATCGTGAATAGCGACGTAACGCTGACGGTCGATATGGGCAGTTTTCACATCTGGATCGCCCGCTATCTCTATAGCTTCCGCGCTCGCCAGATGATGATTTCTAACGGCCAGCAGACGATGGGCGTCTCCTTGCCGTGGGCGATTGGCGCCTGGCTGGTTAACCCTGGGCGCAAAGTGGTGTCGGTTTCCGGCGATGGCGGTTTTCTGCAATCCAGCATGGAACTGGAAACCGCTGTGCGTCTCGGCGCGAATGTGCTGCACATCATCTGGGTGGATAACGCTTACAACATGGTGGCGATTCAGGAAGAGAAAAAATACCAGCGTCTTTCCGGGGTGAATTTCGGCCCGGTGGATTTTAAAGCCTATGCCGAAGCGTTTGGCGCGAAAGGTTTTGCCGTCGGGAGCACGGCGGAACTTGAACCGACCCTGCGTGCAGCGATGGACACAGATGGCCCGGCAGTCGTCGCCATTCCGGTGGATTACAGCGATAACCCGCTGCTGATGGGCCAGCTCAACCTTAACCAGATTCTTTGAATAACCAAGGAGAAGTGATGAAAAAAGTCGCATTCGTGACCGGTGCCGGTCAGGGAATTGGTAAAGCCATTGCGCTGCGTCTGGCGAAAGATGGCTTTGCCGTCGCCGTTGCCGACTATAACGCCGCCACCGCCAAAGCCGTGGCCGACGAGATCAACAGCCATCAGGGCAGCGCGATTGCTGTGACAGTCGATGTTTCCGATCGCGAACAGGTTTTTGCCGCGGTGGAAGAGGCCAGAAGCAAGCTAAAAGGCTTTGATGTCATCGTTAATAACGCAGGTGTTGCGCCTTCAACGCCTATTGAATCGATCACCCCGGAAGTGGTGGATAAGGTTTATAACATCAACGTCAAAGGCGTGATTTGGGGGATTCAGGCGGCGGTCAGCGCTTTTAAAGCGGAAAAACACGGTGGCAAAATCATCAATGCCTGCTCGCAGGCCGGGCATGTCGGCAACCCGGAACTGGCGGTTTACAGCTCAAGCAAATTCGCCGTGCGCGGTTTAACCCAGACCGCCGCGCGCGATCTGGCGCCGCTGGGCATTACGGTTAACGGTTACTGTCCGGGGATCGTGAAAACCCCGATGTGGGCCGAAATCGATCGCCAGGTCTCTGAAGCCGCGGGCAAACCGCTCGGTTACGGTACCGAACAGTTCGCCAAACGCATCACGCTTGGGCGCCTGTCAGAACCTGAAGATGTGGCAGCTTGCGTCTCCTATCTTGCAGGGCCGGATTCAGACTATATGACCGGTCAGTCCCTGCTGATTGATGGCGGTATGGTATTTAACTAATACGTTTGATGGCTCGGACACAGCCTTGCCTCTGCGATCGCGCAGGGGCTTTTTTATATCCCGCAATGAAGGTCATTCTCATCAATAAACGTTTTAAATGAGGTGCGTCAGATGGCGAACCTATATCGCCAGCTGTTCGCGACAATGATCAGCTGCGGTATATGCGATTTTCGGCAATCCAGCGCAAAAATTCTCGTTTGGGTTATGGAAGCGTTTGCGCTTAACTGAAAAGGTCAACCTTAGCCGGAGAACTCGCGAATGAAGAAAATATTGCAACAGTGGCTTGAGCGCCTTGCTCCTGTGCTGCCAGTGCACGTGGAGGAGGGGGAATATGATTCTGGTCGCCATGTGGCGCTGATGATCCCATTCGGTCTGCTCTATGGCCTTGATTATCATCCTTCTGTATGGATTTACGATGAAAAATGAGCGCTTCCATCTGGTGATGCGCTACAGCTACTGGAATGAACTGTGCGTACCGGATTAGAACCCGCCTGAAAACCGGCGGGTTTTTTATTTTCTCACCCCACCAAAATCCATTTTGAAATTGCGTTTCACCTCTCATTTCTGCCTTTTTAGGAGATTTTTTTCTACACCCTTAGCCTTCGGTCACAATTCAAACACCTTATCTTGTATGGTAGTAGACACAAAAACCGTAAGGGCGATACCGTGAAAGCCGTGATGTATTTGTCTTAACGATCCCGGCTTCAGGCTGGACATGGTTGAATGAAGATTCGCTTACGGAGTTTTGATGTCCATGAAAAATAAACAACAAACTCATTGGGTTAACGGTTTCCCGCTGGCGGGTAAGCTGCATAAACGCGGAGAGACGCTATGATCCGCAAAAACCGGAAAGTCACCATTCCCGTCAGTATCGGCTACGGCATGACGGATATTATGGGCGGCGGCGCATTTACCGTTATTGGTGCATGGTTACTCTTTTTCTATACCACCTTCGTGGGCTTATCGCCGATTGAAGCGGCGTCGATCGTGGCGATTGCCCGTATTGTTGATGCTATCGTCAGCTTATTTATGGGGCGCTTTACCGACCACTTTTACAAAAACTATTTCGGCAAGAAATTTGGACGCCGCCGGTTTTTCCTGTTAATCGGCGCGCCATTAATGCTGGTTTATATTCTGTTGTGGCTCGACGGGATGAATTTTCTCTTTTATCTCGCCGTGTATCTGGCATTTGAAGTTATCGCGGCAATGGTGCTTATTCCCTGGGAAACGCTGCCTTCGGAAATGACCAAAGACTTTAATGAGCGCACTAAACTTTCTACCTGTCGTATGTTTCTTTCTGCTGCCGGTACATTCCTCGCTACGTTTATTCCCGGCTTGTTGATTGGCTGGCTGGGGGAGAAAAACGCCGATGCCTATCTGATTAACGGTATCGTTTTTGCCGTTCTGTTTATGCTCTGCGTGTTTATTTCCTGGCGAGTCACCTGGGAACGTGAATTAACGCCGGAAATGCTGGCGGAGATGGAAAAAGGCTACCAGCCGACCAGCGCGAGCCAGAAATTACAGGCGCTTTTCACCCTGTTTAAAGATTACGCTTCAACGCTCAAAGTGCGGGCTTTTCGTAAGCATCTGGCGATCTATCTGTTCTCATTCACAGCAAAAGATGTCTATAACACGGTGTTTGTTTTCTTCTGCGTCTACTGCCTGCACGTCTCCTCTTCACTGGCGGGAACCCTGCTGTCGATGAGTATCGTTGGGCTGCCGGTAACGCTGGCGGCGGGTGTGGCGATGATCAAATATGGCCCATCGCGGCTTTATGTTTTCGCCTACAGCGTGATGATCCTGTGCCTGGGCGGTTTCTTCCTGGTGTACCAGTTCCCGACGGAGAACAAAGTGGTATTGCTGGTGATTCTTGCCGGGGTGTATCAGGTTGGCCGCTGTGTGCTGGAGTTCACGCCGTGGAACGTTTTCCCATTCATTCCGGATATTGACGAAATGATTTCCGGCCAGCGCCGGGAAGGGCTGTTTGCCGCCGTCATGACCTTCTCACGCAAAACCACCGTTGCGATTGCCACCTTTATTGTCGGTCTGTTGCTGCAAAGCGGCGGCTTCGTTAAAGGCAGCCAGGTACAGCCGCAGGAAGCGGTGACCACCATTGTGATGTTGCTGTTTGTCGGCACTGTTGGGTTATTGCTGGTGGCATTGTGGCAGGCGCTGACATTCCATTTGAATAAGCGCACGCATAAGATTTTCGTTGATGAACTTGATCGTCTGAAAGCGAACGGTCTGAAACAGAATGTTGCGCCGCAAGCGCGGGCGGTGGTGGAAGATCTGACCGGTTATGCCTATGAAAAACTGTGGTGTAAAGATTCTGCGGGCCAGTCTGAACCGGTCACGCTAAATAACGCGGTGGCGCTGCGGAAATAACTGATGTAAGTAAAGTTCCGCCCGGAAAATAACAGGATGAAAAGTCTTCCGGGCGGCGGTAAATATCGTCAGCGTCGCCTTGTGGAAAATGTAACAATATGGTCATGCGTAGAAAAATACACTTACACTCTTTCGACGCTTTTGTCATATAGCTGCGATTTTTTCACTATTTAATAATCCCCGGCTACTGCAACTTCGCTCAATCTATGATTGCCGGGTTGCACATTTTAACCCTTAGGTTAATTTCATTTTTATTTCGCTTTTCATTCACTCCTCCGGGTTACTGCCCGGAGTTTTTTTATGCTGGTTGATGCCGCTCTATTTTTTGTCATGACACAAAATTGTCATATAAGCGCTCTATCCTTCCCTCCGTCCGCAAAATTATTCAAAAATCTATCAACTTTTTCGTTTTTGGAGAGATTATGGCAACGTTTAATGCATCTGTTCGCCTGATGGCCGCAGCACTTGCGCTTTCTACGACTACCGTTTTCGCAGCAACCAATGTGACTGGCGCAGGCGGTACTTTCCCCGCTCCGGTATACGCAAAGTGGGCCGCTGAATATCAGAAACAAGTGGGTTCTCAGGTCAACTACCAGGGGATTGGTTCTTCTGGCGGTATCAAACAGATCATTGCAAAAACCGTTGATTTCGGCGCATCCGACGCCCCGATGAGCGATGACGATCTGGCAAAAAACGGCCTGTTCCAGTTCCCGACGGTGATCGGCGGTGTGGTGCTGGCGGTGAACATCCCGGGTGTGAAATCCGGCGAGCTGACTCTGGATGGTAAAACGCTGGGTGATATCTACCTGGGTACCATCAAAAAATGGAACGATCCGGAAATCACTAAGCTGAACCCAAAAGTAAAACTGCCGGACACCAATATCAACGTTGTGCGTCGTGCAGATGGCTCCGGCACGTCATTCGTCTTCACCAGCTACCTGTCTAAAGTGAACGCAGACTGGGCAAGCAAAATTGGTAAAGGTTCAACCGTTAACTGGCCGGTCGGTCTTGGCGGTAAAGGCAACGACGGCGTAGCCGCTTTTGTACAGCGCCTGCCTGGTTCTATTGGTTACGTGGAATACGCCTATGCCAAACAGAACAACCTGACCTGGACCAAACTGTTTGATGCCGACGGCAAAGTGGTTGAACCGTCGCAGCAGAGCTTCAGCAACAGCGCCAAAGGGGCTGACTGGAGTAAATCTTTCGCCCAGGATCTGACCTTCCAGAAAGGCAAAGACGCGTGGCCGATCTCCTCCACGACCTTTATCCTGGTCTACAAAAAACAGGATGACGCAGCGAAAGGCGCAGAAGTGCTGAAATTCTTCGACTGGTCTTACAAAAACGGTAGCGCGATTGCGAGCAGCCTCGATTATGCGCCGCTGCCGGATTCTGTAACCAGCCAGGTTCGTGCCGCCTGGAAAGCGAATGTCAAGGACGCTTCCGGCAAAGCGCTGTTCTGATTTTCTCTCACCATGCAAAAAAGCCCGATACTTGCGTACCGGGCTTTTTTTATTGCCAACGCGCGCTATTAACGGGCGCTTTCAAGCTTCCAGAGTGCCGGAGCGCTGACCGGATCCCAGCCGACAATAGCGCTGTGCGCTTGCAGGCAGGAATAGGTTTTGCCGTTGAACGACACGCGATCGCCAGCTTTATATACGGTGCCTTCTGCCCACGGCGTAACATCACCCGGCGCTGGCGTTTCTTCCGCATCATCCGCTAACGTTTTCACATTCAGCGAAGCGCTGAGCTCTGACACTAAACCGTTGCTGAGCTCTGCCGCGACCTGGTAAACGTACGCAGTGCCTGGCTTCAGATTGCTGTCGGTAAACGACTCTGACTGCGGGCTTTCGAGCAGTTCACCATTACGGTATACCTGATAGCGAGCGACATCACCGGCCACTTTTTTCCAGCTTAAAGTGACAGTGGTGGTGGTGATATTGCTGGCCTGAACGTTCTGCGGAACGCCCGGTTTTTCGGACGGGGTTTCATCCCCTTCCTGGCTGATCGAACACTGGCCATTCTCTTGCTGAATGAAAATATGCACCGGTGCCGCACCGTCCAGGCTGCTGAGCTGATCCTGGATCAGTGTCGCACAATCCATACCTGCACCATTTTCAAATGCGGCCTGCTGCACCTGGCTACCCGGCATCAGCGCGATTTTAGCGTTCGGCTCCAGCCAGTCGTGCGAGACAATCGTGCCCACATTATCCGCCACGGAGAGGAACAGACGTTGGTCGTCACTGTTAGTGAGTGTGGAAACCAGCGACTCGTCAATGGCGCTCTTCTCGGCAAACTGGGTGACCGGCAGTTCCACCATCAGCGCTTCCAGAACTTTGGCAAAATCGTGAGACCAGGAAATCTCGCCGTTTTTCGCCAGTTCATCGAAGCGGGCCATCGCGGCAGGCTTGGCTTTCGCCATCTCTGCATTGCTGTAGAAACCATAGCGTGCCAGCAGATCAACGTAGTTGCTGACATCAAGGCGCGTCAGTTGCGTTTCATAGCGGGTTTCTTCTTTCAGGCTTGCTTCGTTAAGCATTTGAGTGACATACGGGATCTGGCGAATATAGCGAGTGCCGAAATCATTCAACTGAACGAAACAGGCCGGATCGCTCTCCAGATGATCTGTCAGCGCCATACAATGCTGGAAACTTTGCTCGCTTTTCAGCAGCAGTTCTTTCACGGAGTACGGGCCACGGTTGTACATGTAGCTCATTACCATCGCTAATGTATCTTTATCCTTACTGCCCTGAATAAAGTCCTGAATACGCACTGTCGTATCGGTCTTATTTTTATCCCACGGCAGAGAACCGGTGTTAATCCCAATCACTGAACCGTTATAAAAGCCGCTGGTTACGGCTGAACCAATAATATTGCGTGCCGGGCCGGAGAAGGAGTCGAGGATTTTTTTCGGCTGCATCATGCCAAAAATACGCGGGAAACCGCCGCCGCCCGTTCCCTGCAATTCACTCCAGGCGCTGCCCGGATATTCAATTTGCAGCACGCCGTCATCCCCTTCTTCCGATGGCGCCGGAAGATCGCGGCCTAATGAGCTTTCCTGAAGCCCTTTAGAGACAAAGTAGTTCGGCCCCATATTACGCGCGAAATAGTTACCAAAGCTCTCACCCACGCCGAAAGGACGCTGCAAATCAAAGGTACCGTTCTCTTTGTCCAGCCCGAACTGCATCTGGATCATGGTGCTGACATAGGCCTGCGCGAAAGCCATCGCCCACAGTTTATGTTCAACCATGGTGGCATCGGAGCTATCACCCAGCAGATCCAGTTTCACCACGCCGGAGCGATCTTTTTTCCAGTCAAGGTCATGGTGTTCGCAGTTATCCAGATCGATTTCATAACGGCCTTCACTGTCTTGCTTAATATTGCAGTGATACGGCAGCGACAATTTATCCGCCAGATGCAGGTCATAATCAATCTGGCCTGAGGAATCTTTGGGTAATAACTGACGATACATATCAAGAGAGATATTTTCGGTAGCCAATGCATTATTGGCACTGAAAAGCGCCACGGCCAGCGCGATAATTTTAATTTTCATGGAAAACCCTTTCCTTGCGTTAAATAATGGTGGGAGTTTACTGGCAAGGAAAACGAGAAAATATGAGTAGAGGGCGCAACGAATATCAGTAATTTCTTCAGAGGATAAGAAATATAATTATCGGCAGGGAAATATTCTTTTATAGCCAAACGGGTTTAACGATTGTCGGCTGCCGTGGGAAAGGCCGGTTCGCGGCACTACATGAAAAGAAGTCGCGTGCTATGGGGCCAGGAAATGACCCCGATAAAACAGTTTAATCCTTTTTTTGCGCTTTGCTGCCTGAGACAGAATGGCGTCTTTTTTTAACCAAAAAATAAATAATGAACACAATTGCTGCACCGGTAATCATTCCCAACGTATGCATTTCCCCTCCTGATTGGTTAATGTTGCTAATGGTCGAAAGCCATCGCGTTTGTAAACACTGCGGAAGTAAACGCGCTATTCCGATGTAGCACAAGCTTAATTGCAGCCAGTATTCATTTTTAAGTTTTTTTCTTACCGCAGCCAGCTGCTAATAGCCTGTAAGAGGAGCGCAACGGCAGACTTAAAAAATTTACAGAAAGAGATTAAACAATCCAGCGGCCTTGCCGATGATGTGTTACCGATAACATGAGGGTTTACGGAACACGCAGGTAAGGATCTATTAATGAAAAATATTTCTGTCAGGGTGGCGCTGTCAGGTGCAATATCGATATTTGTATTGATTATTGTGGCTATCTCATCTGTAGGTTTTTTCGCATTTACACGTTCAACAAACACGACTGAATTTATTCACAATTCTGACAGTCGGGTGATCCTGGTTAATGATATCTACAAAGACTCGGCCCGTACGCGTGCCGGTTTTGCGCTGGTCTATGCAAGCTTGTTAAAAGAGGGAAAAACTGAAGATTGGGTATTTAAAAATATTCAGACCACTCACGAAAGGATGCTGGTCAACCTGCGAAAATTTGAAACTCTGCCGGTGATGGATAGCCGGGATGAAGAGATAAAAACCGAGCTGGTTACCTCGGCTGGCGCGCTGAATACACTCCTTGAAAAAGCTGAGCAACTGCTTAAGGCTGGGGACGTACAAGGTTACTACGACGTTAACGTACAGCAAATTGATAAAGCCGGTGGGCGTTTCTCAGCCGCGCTCGAAAAATATCAAAAAAACACCAATGAAACTGTTAATAATTTGATGGATGAGCAACAAAGACAATACCAGCAGTTATTATGGGTGATGTTTGTGGGATTGTTGCTTGCTCTTTTAATTAGTGTTGCTGTTTTGTATGTTCTTCGTAATGTGATATTACGGCCGCTAAACTATGCTATTGAACATCTTGATACCGTTGCCAAAGGTGATTTAACAATAAATATTCAGGTGGCCGGTAATAATGAAATCGGCAAACTTCTCAACGCTATTCGTGGTATGCAGGAGAGCCTGCGCAATTTAGTGGCGCAGGTTCGAAACGGGGTGGATGAAATACATGTGGGTTCCCGGGAGATTGCCGCAGGGAATTTAGATCTTTCATCCCGCACGGAAGAACAGGCATCCTCGCTTGAAGAAACAGCGGCATCAATGGAACAGCTTGCCTCCATCGTGAAGCAGAATGCTGACAACGCGTACCAGGCGAATTTGCTGGCTCTTAAAGCGTCAGAAATTGCCGAATCGGGCGGAAAAGCGGTATCGGAAGTGGTGCAGACCATGGACGAAATTGCGACAAGCTCCAGCAAAATTGCTGACATTGTCTCCATGATTGACAGCATCTCTTTCCAGACCAACATTCTGGCACTCAATGCCGCCGTTGAAGCCGCCAGAGCCGGTGAGCAAGGGAAAGGTTTTGCGGTCGTTGCCAGTGAAGTGCGTACGCTGGCTCAGCGTTCCGCTTCAGCGGCTAAAGAGATTAAAGACTTGATCCAGAACTCAACGGACAGGGTCAACGCGGGGACTGAGCAGGTCGGGCGGGCGGGGGCTGCCATGCGTGAGATTGTGACGTCCGTTAAACATGTTACTGATACCGTTGCGGAAATATCACATGCTTCGCGCGAACAGGCCACCGGGATCGATCAGGTTAATCTTGCCGTTTCGCAGATGGATGGTGTCACTCAGCAGAACGCCTCGCTGGTTGAACAAGCCGCAGCCGCAGCCAATTCACTGGAGCTGCAAGCCAGCGCGCTGGCGCAGGCGATATCCACTTTCCGTGTGAATAATGAAGCGGCCAGGCGTTCCAGCGACCGATTAACTGTGGCTTAAACTCCCTCATAACATTCCCGTTTCTCTGTTATCTGTTCCGGCATGGGTTGCATGTGGTTAACCCGTGCCGCAGGGGAATATCGCGGTGTAGCAAAAAAAGCGTTAATAATGAGGAAACGTGTCCTGGCGCATGACGTTATACCGAACATCAGACCCGCGAGCGCCGCGCGCTGTAACTGACTGTGATACTAAAACCGGGTTTGCCATTATCAAGTTTTTTATATCCCAGGCAGGCGACATTCATCAAATAATTATCACCCTACACATCCTGGTAAGTCAGTAGCGCGTTTGCAATATCAACTTCCGAAAAACTAACGAGATGCTCGAGAGCTTTTTGCTGTATTTGCTGATATTTTTCGGAGGTGCTATTTAGCTGCTTAGTGGCTATCTCATACATATCCTTGCTGCGCTGGGTATTTGGCATAGACGGTGGATCATGTCGATGTTCAGACAGGTTATGGGTATTAACAGGCGGGTTGTATTTGAAAGCAAATATCCACCTTTAAAGAAGGGGGTTATGCCTCCAGATCGGGCTCACTGAAGCCTCTCTGCGCAATTCCTGTGTCTGCATTCCCTTTCTCAGATAAAAATACAAAAATGCCTGGAACTAATATGACGAGACTTACACTCAGTTAGAGAAACTTATCCGGTGACGATGTTGTGATCCCATTAAGTTTTTATTTAATTTGCGAATTAAATTGATGGGTTGTGCTTAGATTATTTATTGAGCCGACGTAAACACAGCACTGGATAAACTTCGCAGTAAGTTACAGTACGCAAGTTTTGACATTCCGGCATGCTATCTCAAAGCATGTTTCGATTTTTTTAGCCGCTATTTTGAAAGCCCGTTATAAGTTTTGCAATAAAATTGCCTCCTGATGTCATCATATATTACATATGTTAACTGAGCGTCAGGGTATGTATTTAAAAAATCATGTAAGGGTTTTGTCAATGGATGTTATTTCATTCGATCGGTATGTTCTTATGGGAATGAAGTCTTTTTCAAAAATAAGTCATTTTCATGGCATGGACGTGGTTTTATATGATCGCGGTGATGAATATCTTCTTCTTCTACAAAAAGAACTTCTCCATTATATTGTTAATGGTGATGATTCGTCTTTTTTATGTTTATTTTCCCCTCTTGTGAGACGGGTGCATAAATCATCCCCTTTACAAGACATTAGTTACGAACTGGAGCTCTTTCAACGAAATTTAAATGAGCCAAGAATAAGAAAGGCCCATTTGAGCAACGTTGAAAACAATGTTCTGCTGGCACTTTTGGCATGCAAAACAAATTATGAAATATCCTCCTTGTTTAGTTTTAATTCAAAAATTTCCAGTAATTATAAAAACATTGTTCTGCATAAGTTAAAATTGAATAGTCTGTCTGAACTTTTACTCATCTATAATACCTGGCGAAAATACAGAACGCTGTTCGGTATTGAGTATTTTAGTATGCAATATAATAATGCGAAATGACATTGAAAATGAAGGGAATACCCATGTATTTGCACGGAAATAGTGGTGTTACGTCACTTTCACGAATATGAGGAGGAGCATGAGTTTATCAGGGAAGTATTTTGCCACTAATTCTTATTTAGCCTTATAACCATGATGGTTCAATGGCAGGAACAGGCCACGATGAAAAATGCACTCCCTCATTTTTATTCGAATCATCCTGATTTAAACATGCACGTTTATGCCAACCCGCAAAGTCTGGCCGTTCAAAAAGATATTTCGTCTTCGCGCAGCGTATATAACCTCTCAACCCAATACGTTCTGGATTTTGCCATATTAAGTTCCTTGAATTTGAGGGCTAACGTGTTGTTGAACAGTATTGACAACGCTATACCCATCCACCATAAAAGCCCGTCCGCATTGCTGAAAGCGATCGATGACAATATCGAACAGACAGCCAAAGAGTGGGGATGCTCAACAATGGAGGTGGAAGCGATGCTGGGGAGCAGCAAGCGCATCAATGAGCCAGTCTGTGGCGTAACGGCTAATAACGTGATGAAGCTGTTCCTCGATACCGATCATTTCAGCTACGATTTCGAGCGAGGGCAAACGCTATCCCTGCCACAGCTTCAGCAGCAATTAGTCAACTTACCTGCCGATAAGCATTTTGTTCTGCGCGTTAACGACTCACGGTTAGGACATGCCTACGTAATTGATCTTCCTGACAATGCGAAACCACAACGCGATGCGTTTCTTTATCAGTCAGATTTAGGCGATGGTGCAACACGCCCATTGCGCTTCAGGGATTGGATGAATAAAAAAGCTTCACACCCGCTGTCGCTGAACGATATCAATGCGCACTTTATAAATATGGCGCATGGCAATATAGATCCCGAACATATTGCAAAGCTATTTGATATTGACAGCAATCCGAAAATGCTGCGCCTTGAGCGTTTAAACTCGCGTAATTATCAGGGCTTTAATTTCCAGTTAGCTGAATATGACCCCAAAACCCTGGAAACTAATATTGCTGCTATCAAGGCCCGTTGTAGTTAACCTCCTGAGTCGTACGGTGAGTGGCTTATCAATATGACAGCCAGGCAAGTCAAGGTAAAATTCACCACTCTTTTATTATGTCAGGTTGTTATATGGGCAATTTTTTATAAACAGTCCGTCAATGGTCAAGCCGGGACAGTACCCTGGCCGGATGCAATAATTTCAGCCGTACTGTTAACCTCATTGATATAGTTTGGGTTACCAAGCGTCACGAGGGATAAGTCATTCAGATTGACCTGATTCGGCCCGGAATTATATGCGCGTAACGCTGCATCCATATTCCCGCCGAACTGTTGCTGATAATCACGCAACATCAGGGCGGAGCAGAGGATCTGGTTGTGCGGATCGTTCGCATCGCCGGATAATTTATCCGGGTATTTCTGGCGCATCGCCTCGTAGGTATCCGGATTTATCTGATTCATACCGCCATCCGTCTCCCCGTTACCGGGGTTGGTCGAGGTCGCCTGGACATTGCCGCGTGATTCTGTCCAGGTCAGCGCAGCCAGAGTGCTGGCAGGAACGCCAGTTTCTTTTGCTGCATCGGCATATTCCTTACTGAACGGCTGTAATTGTTGCGGCAAACCAGGCATTGACGTCTCTGCCGCTGTATTCGCAGGGGGCGTATCATTAACCGGGCTGCCAGATCCCATTGCTGGCGATGTCGTACTCGGTAATATTTTGAACGCAGGGGTTCTGCTCTCTCCTCCTCCGTCAACAGAGCTTCCGCCCGGCTGGCCAGTCGAAGGGTCCTGAAAGCTGGCGAGCATTTTAAAAAGTAGCTGCATCAGTTCAGTCAGCATAATTTGCATCATTTTCACCAGGGCTTCGGAGGAATTCGCCGCACTCCCTTCGAAAGAACCTGCCGGAGATGTCGGTTTATCGACCCCACTCTCCTGCGGTGATGCACTGAAATCGACAGGCCGCGGTGCGATTGAAGCGTTCGCGCTTGCCCGGTAAATATGATTTCCTGAGAATTTCCCATCCTCTGCCGGTGACAAATTTGCATCGGGAATGTCAGTAAGCGGGGAGTGGGATGCATTTGACGTAATTTGCATAGGATATTCCTCAACGAAGTGGTGACAAAGCCACAATCCATCAATTAAGCATGGTTTGGTTTTATATAGCTTAAGTGACCGCACCATCGAGCTGGTTCCCACTTATTTATTTGTTGTTTTCTCTGTCGGAACTTTCCCTGACCGAATGCCACCCAGAAATACCGTCCGTTGAGAAAAGAAAAATGAAACTCCTGAAAATTGGCCTTTTCACATTTTGCTTCTCGTCATTCGCTCACGCCGATTGTTTCAATACTGTCGGACGGGCGTTTGGTATTTCGCCTGTGCTTCTCAAATCAATAGCGATTAAAGAGTCCGGAATGAATCCTGCCGCCGTAAATCAGGCTAATCGTAACCATACGCAGGATGTTTGTATGATGCAGATTAACAGTACGCATTTTGCCCGTCTGGCTCGCCTGGGGATCACGCCCGAACGTTTGTTGCTTGAGCCTTGTACCTGCGTGTCGACAGGCGCGTGGGTATTGCATGGTCTTTTTCAACATTATGGTCGTTCCTGGAACACCGTCGGCATGTATAACGCGGGCTCTTCTCCCGCCCGGCAAACGCTGCGGATGCGCTATGCACGTGAAATTAAAAATATCTACATTAAGTTGCTACAGGAAAAGAATCAGTATCAAAGCGAGATGCTCGCTGAACGCCTGGTAAGTCAGGAAATATAAAAAGGATGAAACTAAACCCGGTCTGCTTTCACTAACAGTATTGTATTTACACTCTCCACCGGGAGGTGGCCTATGACAGTTTCGCTCT
Organism: Kosakonia sacchari; assembly: GCA_900109485.1. Classification (GTDB taxonomy): domain Bacteria; phylum Pseudomonadota; class Gammaproteobacteria; order Enterobacterales; family Enterobacteriaceae; genus Kosakonia; species Kosakonia sacchari_B. The sequence goes on from FOAY01000001.1 coordinate 107,276, forward strand.
CTAATATATTTCGTCCGATGCAGATTCCGGCAACTGAGATGGATCATCACTTTGTGTCAGGAGAAAATACTGCAACGCCAGGGCAAGATCCAGATGTGCCGGAACGGACTCTGCGGCCACTGAGCCCATTTCAGCCGGGCCGGATTAATCCCTTTGTACAGAG
>FOAY01000001.1:107913-491673 GCA_900109485.1 Kosakonia sacchari
GGCCGGATTAATCCCTTTGTACAGAGGGAAGCCAGCGCGGCTGCCTCGCGGTCTGATGTGAAACCATTGCCAGCCGCGCCTTCCCGTGCAGATGCACTTCCCCGGCCGCTGAGCCCATTTCAGCCGGGCCGGATTAATCCCTTCCAGCAAAACGACTACGCAAATGCGAATGAGCGGCAAGATAGTTTTGCTTCTGTCTTTGACGAGCCGGGCTTCCTGGGAGAAAGCGCGCCTGCATATACTGAGTTCGATGCGCAGCCGTACACTGACGATCCTCTGCCTCCTTATTCTGAGTAGCAGGGGCAAAGCTAACCGATGATCAGCTATGGCTAGAGCAGCAATCAGAAGAAGAGAGATGTTTCAAAACGAAGCGCCATAAACCCTGTTGAAAGTGGATCACAATGGTGTCATGTCAGGGATGACGAGGCTGGAAATTTACCTGATAAATAATTCAATATGGGCCACTACTCGAGCATAATTTCATTATTATCTTTCCCGTCAAAGGAATTAAGTAACAAAGGATGCTTATTCCTCTGAGGTAATATCTTATCTCCCATCCGGGATTGTACAGAACAGTGCCTGATATTCACTTCCTGATAATAAATCAGACTAAATCCGTTAATAAAAATATGAGGCTTGCCTGCACCATTATTTAACTGTCTATTTTTAGCTGTACTTACCTGCAATCCTGCGTGTCGATAGGGGGACGTTATAGGTTGCATGATGTTTTTGCTTTTTGTCATTTTAGCGGGATAAAGTGTATTTCAAAGACACTTTTTAGATTGCGCGTGATTATTCTTAATTCTGATGAAAGTAAAAAATACATTTAAAATGATAATGAATTTATATGTTTTATTTGCATGACGAATGGAATATTACTCCAGTTTTTAGTTTAAATGTGACATTTAAAGCTAATTAATTGCTGGATGTTAATACACTATTTTTATTTTATCACGTTTATCCTGTGCTCAATCAATAGCTGAATCCTATTGAGTTGGTCTTTAATGTTTAAATTACTTTAATTATTGGTTTTTTGTGCTTTGTTTTTATTTATTTTTGGGTTTTTATTTCAGTTTTGTTAGGGTGGGTAACGGTGAATACTCCTGTTTTTACCGTACTGACGGATATTCCATCAGGATATTTTATGCTATTTATAAATATAGCTAATAGTTATGCTGGTTCCTGAAGGGAGATTTACTGGTTTTATTTTTTTATTGAAAACATCCCCTGATATTTTTATCGGGGATTGCTCTGCCTATTGTTGCGGTTTATTTATTAAATAAGATGATTCTTATTGTTTTGCGGATGAGTATTTAAGTGATGAATTGTTAACAATAAGCAAGCGCTAATAATTTGTTATGTGTTTGAACTGGTCCGGAATTGAGCTATATGAAAAAAGATGAAATGGCAACAAGAACAATAATGGAGTTACCTGTAGTACTGGGTGATGCAAAAGAAATCGATGAACTCAATTATATGGAGGATATTCATCGTGATTTAATGCCTTTACTAAACACCATAGCGCCGCTTAACGTCGATTTATTACTGGAGGGGGAAACGGGTACCGGGAAGGATACCCTGGCTCAGCGACTCTATAATAACTCCGGGTTAAAGGGTCGTTTTGTTTCGATAAACTGCGCGGCTATTCCTGAGTCGTTAGCTGAAAGCGAGCTATTCGGCGTCACTGCGGGCGCCTATACGGGGGCCAACCACTCTCGTGCGGGTTATATTGAAAGCGCCAATGATGGCGTACTGTTTCTTGATGAAATCGACAGTATGCCATTGAGCCTGCAAGTTAAATTTTTGCGTGTTCTGGAGAGCCGTACCATCTGCCGGCTTGGAAGCACACAAAGCGTACCGCTGAAGTTACGTGTGATTGTCGCCAGCCAGAAGCCGCTGAATGAGCTGGTTGAAAAGAAGTTTTTCCGCCAGGATCTCTATTTCCGTCTGGCCGCCGTAAAGATTGCGTTACCCGCTTTGCGCACGCGAATTGAATGTATTATTCCGCTTTTCCTTAAATTTTCTGATGAATCAGCACAACGGCTGGGGTGTGCATTGCCAAAGATGTCCACACAACTTGTGGAGCGCTTATTGTTGCATAACTGGCCGGGGAATATTCGCGAGCTGCGTGGTGCGGCAGAACGGTTTGTGCTCGGAATACCGCCGTTGAACAATGATAGTTGCCCGGAGCATGAGTGTCTGCGCCTGCGCGACCGCATGCGGCGCATCGAATATTGTCTGATTGAAGATTGCCTGATCCGCCATTCCAATCGCATCGTGAGCGCTGCTAATGAACTGGGCGTACCGCGACGCACGCTATACCAACGCATTAAATCTCTTTCGTCCCGGCTGGATTAATTTTTTATTCCGGCGGGAACGCGTCAGCTGGCCGCAATACTCAACAGATGAATGACACGTCATTCAATCCTAAATCTGATGAGGAGTAAGGTCATGAGCAATACGACTAACGGTGTAAGTAGCGGTAACAGCGATGCTCTGCGTAATCAGTACCAGTCTGAGATGGATAATGTACAAAGTGAATCCATGCAGGATGATGTGGCTAAAGCAGAACGCGATCGTAAAAACGCATTCGTATCGGGTTATGCGAACTCAGTGACGACAATGATCAGCTCGCTGGCGCAGAACAAAATTCAGTTTTAAAGCAACAGGGAGCCCTTTCTCATGGGTTCCCTGTTTTTTTAATTTGCTGAGGTACTTACCATGAAGATCACCTCTTCTGCATCACAACATGTTTTGCCGGTTAATGACGCTCTGGCACCGGCCGGGATGCAACCCGAGAGCGGCGATGTCGCTTTTTTCTCTTCCGTCCTTGAGCAGCCCGAAGCCGAGACGGCTTCATTGAGCGCACATGGCACCAGCAATCTTTTCAACCAGCTCTCTTCTGCGTTCAACAATCTTGAAAGCGATCAAAAAAGCATGGATAGCGCGCTGCGTAAGGCTTCCCGTTCGACCGACCCGCTGGTGTTGAACCAGGTCGATAGCCAGCTTTCCAACTACTATCTGGAAAGCATGATGAACGCCAAAATTGTGTCTAAAACAGTTCAGGGCCTGGAAAAACTCACCAACATGCAGTGATCGCATCATGCAAAAATTCTGGCGAAAATCACTTCTGGCTGCGCTGCTGGCCCTCTCGCTCACAGGATGTAACCCGTTGGTCGTGCTGAACACCGGACTCTCTGAAAATGATGCTAATGACATCATTGCCGAACTCTCCCGCTACAATATCGCGGTGGATAAGCAGATTGATAAAGAGGGCGTAACGATACGGGTTGATAGCGATGACATCGCCCGGTCCGTGCAAATTCTGAATACCAGTGGGCTTCCGCATAAGGCCCGGACCAATCTGGGGGAGGAATTCCAAAAAAGCGGCATTATCTCCAGCCCGCTGGAAGAGCAGGCGCGTTATATCTTCGCGTTGTCACAGGAACTGGAAGCCACATTGTCGCAAATCGACGGCGTGGTTGTGGCGCGCGTCAGCGTCGTATTGGCGGAACGCGTAGCGCCTGGCGAGCCAGTACAGCCCGCTTCTGCTTCCGTGTTTATTAAACACACGCCCGATCTGGATCCCGACAGCATTAGACCCAGAATTCGCCAGTTGGTGGCGGCCAGCATTCCTGGGCTGGCGGGAAAAAGCGATGACGTAATTTCTATCGTTTTTGTCCCTGCCGAGGTGTACCACGATCATATTGAACAGGTCATCCTTGGGCCATTTCGCTTTACGTTGTCTGAATACGCTACGGTCAAGCAGGGGTTCTTTATTGTGCTGGGGTTACTGCTCCTCACCGGCGCGGTGATGGTGCTGAAACCACGCATTCAGAAACGGCTGGCAAAGAAAAAGTTGGCTGCGGCGTCGGTAGCGGATTCGGGCAGACGGAAATGATGCGCGATATGGAAATCGAGTGGCTTGAATGGTGGATGCGGGGCTTTTGGCTTGAAGCAGATACCAGCTGGCACTACCTGCCTTTTTTCCGCCTCGCTCCGGAGTGGCGTACCCGGCTATCCCGCTTTCACCATACGGCAATGGCGCATCAGCTCAGCGTACCCGACACGTTGCCGGGTGCGCCGGATACCCGTCTGTTGGCGTTGTGGCAGGCGGGCGCCTCGCAACGCCAGTTAATGTTGCGGCTGGCGAGTGAAATTTGCCAGCAACACAGCATGGCCGCGGATCTGGATGATGAGCAGCGCCTCTGGTGCCTGCGCATTAGCAAAGCGCTGCGTCCGGAACAGTGGCTACCGTCAGCGCTGGATTTCACGACTGAACCTTGTCGAATGGCGCTGGTTTTACTGGCATCGCTCTTTCCCGTCTCCACCTGGCTACGGCTGCGTTTCTGTTTTGATCAGCAGACTGTCACCCAGCTTCCCGCGTTTTCGCGCCCATTACCCGGCAACAAGCTCCAGACATTATGGGATGCGGTTATCTGGCGCACTCAGCAGCAAAATGAGGCGTCGCATGTGGAAAGTTAGAGAAATTGTTCTGCCTCCCTCGCTGACGGCTGACGAGGGCACGATAGTGCCCCGCGAAGTGCTGGATGAACATCGGCAGGCTCAGGCGTTGCTGCGCAAGGCGGAACAGGAGGCCGGGCAGATCCTTGCGGCTGCGCGTGAAGAGGCTGAACGACAGGTACTGGCAGCACGGGCTGAGTGCGAGATGCAGTTTCTGCAAAACGCCGAAGCCGTGCTTGAAGAGTGGCGGCAGGCGCGAGCGCAGCAGGAGGAAAAGCTGGTGTCGCAGGCGCAGCAGTTGGTCAGCGCTGTATTCGCTCATCTGTTTGCCCGGGCCAGTGAAGAGCAAAAAATAAGCGCCCTGTTGCGCCAGATATTACAGGCGCAGAAACATGAAGAAGGGCGCAGCGCCACGCTCTGGTGCCATCCCTCCCAGTTTGATGCCGTCGGCAACTGGTTGCAGGCTCATGCAAGCCTCGACTGGCTCCTTCAGACCGACGACGCGCTTGAAACACATCAACTGCGATTACAAACCGCCAACGGTGAACTCAGTGTGAACTGGGAACATCTGCAACAACGGCTGCTGAACACGCTGCAGGCATAATTTTTTTGCCGCAAGGAACTTTCAGGAAAACTTCCCACTTACTAAGTGATATCCACCCAAAGGAGGAAAGTATGAGTAATTCCTACGATATTCAACGAAATCTGGATTTGCAGCTGGCGCGCGTTCACCACTCGGTTGCTGAATTTGCGCAAGGGACACTCTCACTGGAAGGCGGGCCGGGGGTCGGCGATGTCATGGCCTTTAAACAGGAACTGCTGCAAGAGTCCGCCGCGAATTACACCGCAAGCCAGCTTGGTTCCCTGAAACACAATCTGAGTAAAGAGATTATCGACTCGATTAACTAATGCCCGGAACGGCTCGTTTCTGAGCCGTTCTTGTACTGCGCAGTCAACATCATTCGGGATGCATCAATAATGCTGAGAACACTCCTTACCCGGGGCGAAGACAGGGAGAGCGACGCCTTGCATGCGTTTGCTCGTTTGTTACGCGTCATCCTGTTTTTACTGGCGAGCGCGTTGGGTATTTACGCAAATAGCGCCCTGGCGCGGGTGCCTGCCGAATGGCAAAACGGCGCCTACGCTTACGCGGCGCAGGAGACACCCTTGCGTACGGTTTTGCAGGATTTCGCCAGCAGTCACGGCGTGAATTTGCATCTGGGTGAAATCCCGGACAGCACCGTTAATGGGCGGCTGCGCGCCGACAGTGCCGCCACTTTTCTTGACCGTCTGGCGCTGGAGTATCGATTCCAGTGGTTTGTCTACAACGACACGCTCTATATCAGTCCGCAATCGTCGCAGGTTTCTAAGCGCATTCATATCTCGGCCGATGCCGCGCCCGACCTGAAACAGGCGCTGGAAGGTATTGGCCTGCTGGAGCCGAAATTCGGCTGGGGCGAACTGCCGGATGATGGCGTCGTTCTGGTCACCGGACCGCCGGAATATGTCTCCCTGGTGAACGATTTCAGCGTGCAGGATAAGGATAACAAAGAGAATAAGGAGATGATGGTTTTCCCGCTGCGCTATGCCTCAGTGGCCGATCGTCAGATTAAATACCGCGACAAAACGCTACTTGTGCCGGGCGTGGCCAGCATCATTAATGAGTTGCTTGGCAAGAAAAACCCCCGGACTGCATCGGGCGTGCGTGCGGGGGACGATGCCGGCCACAAAGCCACCACTAGCGCGTTTGAAGAACAATCGGACAGCATTTTATCCCAATTAGTGCAAAGTCAGGACACGCGTATTAACGATGACGACGATCCCATCGTTCCCGGCATGAACCCGATGATTTCAGCGGACGTGCGTAACAACGCGCTGTTAGTGCGCGACGATCCTAAACGTCGTGAACAATACCGGGCGCTGGTGTCGCAAATCGACATCCCGCAAAAGCTGGTGGAGATCGACGCGCTGATCGTGGATGTCGACCGTAACGCCCTTTCGACACTCTCTGCCAACCCTGGCGGCACCTTCGGCAATGTGACTGTGGGTTCCTCAATGTTGCAAGGCAGCAGCACGCTTTTTGTCACGGATTACCGCCGTTTCTTTGCGCAGATTCAGGCGCTGGAAGGGGAGGGAAATGCCTCAATTGTCGCCAATCCATCGGTACTGACGCTGGAAAACCAGCCCGCCGTGATCGATCTCAGTGACACCGCTTTCATTACCGCTACCGGTGAGCGCGTCGTGGATATCGAACCTGTCACTGCCGGGACCAGCTTGCAGGTGGTGCCGCGTGCCATCGGCAGCGGCAGTAAAGGGACGGTTCAATTGGTGGTGGATATCGAGGATGGCAAAGTGGACCGGGGCGCCGAAGGCGAGGCGACCGGTGCGCAGCGCGCGACTGTCAGTACCCAGGCGCTGGTGCAACAGAGCGGTTCGCTGGTCATGGGGGGCTTCCACTCGCGCGAAACCGGCAATGTCAGCCGCCGCATCCCGATTCTGGGCAGCATCCCCTTTATTGGCGCGTTATTTTCCTATACCCGGCATGAAACCTCGCAACGCGAACGACTGTTTATTATCACGCCGCACCTGGTGGGGGATCAGGTCGATCCGACCCGCTATATCGGTGATGAATCACGCAACCAACTGAGCGACGCGATGAGTGAGGTCCAGCGTCGGCAGAAGTACGTCTCCATGAAAGGTGACGTCGAAAATGCGATGCGCGATCTGGCGGAAGATAAAATACCGCTCGGTTTTAGCGCAGGCGGAGAAGGAGTCAGTCTGGCGGGGTTATGCGACAACCTCAACGGTATTGAGTACGACGTTTCGCGCAGTCAGTGGTACAGCAACCGCAACATACAGATAACGGTCGGCGTGATAAGAAACATCACCCTGAAACCCCTGCGTTTTGATGAGGCGGTATGCCGCGACGATGAAGTGCTGGCCGTTGCAGTATGGCCGGGCGCTTTACTGCAACCGGGAGCGTCGGCGGAAGTTTACGTCGCCTGGCAGACGCGCGATGGCGCTCGCCGTTCCCGCCATTCTCTATTGTCCCCCATTGCAGAACGTAAGGAGCCACGATGAGGCTGCGTTTATTCATGCTGGCGCTGCTGTGCGCTCTGCTGTCCCACTGCTCTTCTTATCACGGCAATGGCTGCGGTTCAGCCCAGTGCCGTCCTTTGTCGGCGAGTCACCAACTGGTCATCTGGTGGCCGACGGATATGCGTAATGGTACACAGGATTACTCCCTGGTTCCTGTTCGCTGAAGTGCAATCATCCTGATATATGAGGTTAACGCTATGAGTCAATTAATTAGTGGAACGCTGGGGATGCTTAACAAGATATCACCGTTAGTCAGCCTTACACCGCAGGGAGCAGCGGCAAATCTTTTGAAAAATATGGGTGAATCGATGATTGGCAATCTCGCTGAAAAATTAACCAACAGTCTGTTTTCTGGTGGGGGACACTCTCATGAGTCAGGTGCACCCTCTCTGCGGGACAACCTCATGGATCAGGTGCTCAGACACATGGGCATTATGCCGCATAACAGCCCCTTTACGATGAGTTCGGGCCAGCATGAAATGAATGCTTTCAACCAGGGGCTGGCCAAGGGAATGATGGAAGGCATCAGCGGGATGCCGCTACAGAATATGCTGTCACTGCATAACAGCCGGGATTTTAATCAACTCGGCAATATCATGGGTTTTGAACTGGCCAATAAAGCGGGACTGGGCGCGCTGATGGATATGAGTGCCAGTTCGGTAAAAGGTGTCGAGGGGGCACTTTACAGCGGCGGAAAAGTTGCTGGCGCTTCGCCGCAGATCAGAGCTGAACTGGGTAAATTTATGGATCAGCACCCGGAAATTTTCGGCAACCCCACTAGCCCGAACGGCGCGGAGAACCCCAAAAGCTGGGAAGACGCGCTTAAAGATGGCAAACCATTAAGCAACGATTCACTGAAACAGTTCCAGATCGCGAAAAATGATCTACAGATGGTGATGACTGGCGGCACGATTTCCGCACCTCAGGGTTCTTCACCTATCATCTCCGCGTTGGTCAATGCGGATGCGCAGTTGTATGCCAGCAACATAAAACAGGATGCCTTAAAATTACTCTCCTGAAACCCGGGATCGGGGCACTCGCAACGGGTCGGGAAATCACACCCGGCCCGTTTTTGTCGGTCGTGTTTTACTCTTCGTCGAATTCGATTAACTCGCCGCGAAGATGGTCTTCGAGGCCACGCAGCAAGCGGTAAATTTGCGCTACCGCTTTCAGCGTTTCACGCGGGATATAACTCCCCTCATCGGTCGTGCGAAATAGCGTGCGCGTCAGCCAGATATAACGCACCGTAGGAATATTGGCCTGGTGCGCCAGGGTAATCAGATCCTGAGCCTCTTTGTCTTCTGCTTTGAACAGGAGTATCGGCAATGGCGTTTCATCCGGCCGGTAGTACAACCCCACCGCGAAATGGGTAGGGTTTACCAGCAGGACATCGGCCTTTTCCAGCTGTTTGGGCGTCACTTTTTTGGGCGGTGAATTCGCCAGCTGGCGCGCCAACTGGCGCCGGTGTCCTTTGGTGTGGGGATCGCCTTCGTTTTGCTTGTATTCATTCTTGATATCCTCATGGCTCATGCGGTTCTGCTTGAGGAAAAAATACTTTTGCACCGAGAAATCGGCGATGGCGAACACCAGCAACACGCCAATAATGGTATGGGAGAGCGTTTTTAACATGGCGGCGGCACCGTGCCAGAAACCGATCAGCGAGCCGTCCGACATGGCGGCAAGTTGCGGCAATCGCGGTTTGATAAGCAGCCAGAACACCACGCTGATGATGATGGCTTTTAACAGGCTGGTCAGGATCTGCATAAACTGGCGCGCGGAGAACATCTCCTTCAGTTTGCTGAGTGGGTTAAGTGCAGAAAACTTCGGGGCCAGCGCTTCGGTGGCGAACAGGGGGCCAAACTGGATCCAGCCGCCGAGAATACGCAGCAGAATAACCACGCCGACGGTAAGCATAAAGAACACCAGAAGTGTCAGCAGTGCGGCGCTGACAATTTCTCCCACCACCAGTACAAAAGGCTGATCCAGCCGCCGGAGCGGTAGCGACATTAACGCGACCAGCTTCCTCATACTGTCGTCCATCAATGCAAAGACGGTTTCCATCACGCCGAGCATCACCAGCAGTTTGGGAATATCCTGGCTCTGGCTAACCTGGCCTTTCTTACGTGCGTCCTGTAGTTTTTGCGAAGTGGCTTTTTCGGTTTTTTCTCCCATCACTATTTCCTTTTAGGCGGCAGAATGTGCGAAAGATGCGGGATAAGATCGTGCAGCGACAGCAACTGGTGTCTGGCGAGATATTCAAGCGTTGGCAGGTAAATAATAAAAAACAGTGTTCCGGCCAGGCATTTCACCGGGGCGGTGAGAACCGTGGCCTGTAGCTGCGGGCTGTAAATACTGAGAATACCAATGCAAAAATCCAGCAACATCAGCAGCAACACCAGCGGCCCGGCATACAACACCATATCGACGAACATACCGGAGATGCGCTTAAGGAGTTCGGCGAAACCCGCCTGGCTGAATGCCGGAAGCCAGGCATCGACCGGCCACACGTTGTAGCTGTCCCAAATAACCTGCGTCACCAGACGCAGGCCGAAACTCAGAATGAGCAACATGATAAACCACTGCCGGAGCATGTCGCCGAGGGGCGTGGCGTCTGGCCCCAGCGTCGGGTTGAGCTGCCCGCCAGCCAGTGCGCCCCGCTGGTTGTCGAACAATGCGCCGACCGAGGTAAATAACCAGAAGGGCAACGCCAGCAACAGCCCAAGAACGAGGCCGAGGACGATCTCTTTCAGCGCCAGCCCAACCATCGCCCAGGCACTGAGCGATAAGGCAGATATCTGCGGCACGATCGTGGGCGTAATAAAAAGCGCCAGAGAGACCACGATGGCCGTGCGGACCATGCCTTTTAGCGTGGAGAAAGCAAAAATCGGCGCAATCAGTACGCAAGGGAAAATACGCGCAATACCCAGCCCCAGCGCCAGCATGGCGGTAAACAGCGAGTCGATCATCGGCACCAGCATTATAACGACCCTGCGGCGGACATCATGGTGAACGCCGATTGCGTCAGATCGATAAGCTGTACGCCGATCCAGCGGCCTGAAAGCGCCAGCGTCGCGCCCACCGCCACCAGCTTAATGGCGAAGGGTAACGTCTGATCCTGAAGTTGCATCACCGTCTGCAACAGCGAAACGATGACCCCGACGATAACCGCAACCGCCAGCGGCGGTGCCGAGAGCATGACCACCATCAGCATTGCCTGCTTAAACATATAGATAATATCCATGCCCGCCTCACTGGTAGCTATAAAAGAGGCCATCCAGTAATCGCGTCCAGCCGCTTACCATCACAAACAGCAGGATTTTCAGCGGCAGGGAGATAGTCATCGGGGAGACCATCTGCATCCCCAGCGCCAGCAGGACGTTGGACACGATCAGATCCACGACCACAAACGGGATGAAAATCAGGAACGCGATCTTAAAGCCGTTTTGCAGCTCAGACAGGACAAATGCAGGAATTAACAGCAGCAGGTTGTCGCGGTTCTGTATCGCTTCGTCTGCCATCTTTTTAGGCCACATACGTTGGCTGTTTTCCATCAGATGCGTCTCCACATCAGGATCGGTGTTGCGGCTCATAAACGCGGTTAGCGGCTGAATGCCGTACATCAGGCTCTCCTCCAGCTTTTCTGCGGTGCTGGTTTCGATGGGATGTTCTTTGAAGCGTTCCTGCATGCCGTTAAAAACGGGGGCCATCACAAACAGCGTTGCTGCCAGCGCAATGCCGTATAACGCCATATTCGGCGGTACTTGCTGTACGCCCAGCGCGTTGCGCGTCAGCATCAGTACCATTGAAATCTTCAGAAAGCTGGTGGTGATCATCAATGCCAACGGCAATAACGAGAGCGCGCCAAGTAAAATGGCCAGCTCCAACGGATTGAATGAACTAATATTTTCGGTCATAGCGAGCCGTCTGCCGCATGCGGTTGGTTGCAGAGAACGCGGGTGATTTGCAGCCCCAGGCTACCGTTAACATTCACCAGTTCGCCTTTTGCCAGCGGGAAATTGCCGTGGCACAACAGGGCTTCTCCCGGCGAGGCATGCTCGACAAGTACCGTTGAACCCGCGTCCAGTTGCTGGAGTTCGCCGAGTGTCAGTTTCAGCGTGCCGCAACGCAGGGTGAGCTCAAGCGGCAGTTCGTCAAAACTGGCGTCGTGCGCTGGCATTTTCTCTGGAGAAACATCTACATTTTGTTTTTCTTCATTGGCTCCCGCTGCGCTAACGTCCCGATCGTCTTCCGGTAACAACGGTTCCTGAGAGTGAGACATGGTTAACTCCTTTTTCAATGTAATGAGAAACCGATCGGGTTCGCCTGACGTAAAAGTGGCTGTCAGTTGCCCCTGGAATTGTTGCCGGGCGACCGTCACGCAGCCCTGGCCTTGCGGAGTAAAAAAAAGACGCCCAGGCATCAGCAGATCGCCGCAACGCAGCGCCGCAAGCTGGCGTACAGAGAGTGTCAGCGTAGCGATGAGCAGCGGCAGGCTCAGCGGTATTCCGTGATGCAACGTATTCCATCGACGTTGCCAGCCGGGGCGATTGGCCAACTGCTGCAATGTCTGTGGCGTGACGCGCAAATTGCTCCAGGCGTGCTCTTCGCCAAGATAGGCATGCAGCCGTAGCGTTAAGCCGGGGGCCGTTTTTGCCTCGGTGAGTACTCTCGTCAACGGGCCAAATAAGTCGATAATTTGCGTGCTGAGTTGTTGACTGAAAAAAGGCCAGTACCAGTCGTCATTACTGTCATCTTCCCCCATCAGCGCCGGGCAGTTAGCCAGAAGCGTCAGCAGCGGCGAGGGATGGCTGAAGATCAGCAGACCGGCGTCGCTGTGAAAGCTACGCGCCAGTCCATCGTCTTCGTCTCTTTCAGGCGCGGGCAGCAGATACAGCTCGCCTTGCCTCTCCCCGAGGGTAAACGGATAACGCCAGCCGCTGCCAAGCCAGAGGCGGGCGCGGGCTTCGTCCCAGGTTTGCGGCGTAAAATCGATTTTCATGACAACGTATCCTGATGTTGAAAACGCAGACGTATCCGTTTCCCCGTGCGGCGCGCCAGCGCCTCGCGACAGCTCAGTTCGCTGCCGCGCACGCGGTCATACAACGAGGGCGAAAAGCCGAGCGCAATATCCATCCCGCCGTCGCTCAGTAAGCCGACATGCGCTTGCACCTCGCCCAACAGCGGCAGCAGCAGGCTGAAGCGGGCCGGAAACGCGGCTTGCGCCGCCAGATTCTGGCTAAGCGCAGGTTCAATTTGTTGCCACAGCACGGTGGCTTGCGCGCTTTCCGTGGGCGCCATTTCCTGCGCTGCCTGGGGTAATGCATCAGGATTGCCAGGCAACCACAGTGTGGCCGGAGCCAACGGCGCATCTTCTGCGTTGAGCCACTGGCTGAACGCCTCTTTGTCACGCCCCAGCGGTGCGTTATCCGCAACCCCGGAAGGCGTTTTCATCGGCGTTTGCGTGGCGTGGTGAACCGTAGCCCTTTGTGGCTGCGGGTGTGCAGGCGGTTTCTGGCGCGGGAAATTCTTGTCGGGGAGCGGTGATACGCGAGTGGGCTGGCTGTTTTGTTCCGCGTCGTGCCAGTCCGCAAGGCGGCGCGAAGGTTTGTTGATCATGGCTTCGTCACCCCGCTGATTTTCAGCAGATATTCGATTTTCTCGACGTCACGCTGGTTGCGTTGCACTTCGCGCTGTGCGTCATCCGTCAGCAATTGCTGCTTCTGCATCTCCTGGTGCAGCAGGATGACCTGCTGTTGTTGGCACAGCATGTCGGTTCGCTGCCGTTGCTCAGTATTTATCGCGTCGTATAACTGGCTCTGCGGCTCGCTTTTCCCCTGATGCGCTTTGGCAAAAGCGTCCACCGTTTGCTGATAGCGCTGCTGGCTCTGCTGCAACTGTTGTGTACCGTGATGGTAGGTCTGTTGGCTTTGCTGTAGCTGCTGTTTCTGTTTGCGTTGCAGGCGTTCGCTACGGTTCAGGCGCTGCTGACGGATCGGCAACAGCACGGTAAGAACACGCTGTAATTCCTGTTCGCGGGGATCGATGTCAGCTGGCGTTTCAGTATCAATGTGACGGCGCATGATGAGCGACTTCCTGTAATTGTTGACGGGTGAGAGCGAAATCGCTGGGAGCATGGTTGGCCTGACGCAAAAAGGCATTAATCTCATCCTGCATCTGGACGGCGGCATCGATGGTGGCGTCGTTTCCTGGCTGGTATTCCCCCAGGCGTATCAGCATTTCCACTTGCTGATACGCCGACATTAACTGGCGGATACGCGATGCGTCGCTGACGTGCTCTTTTTCCACCACGTTGCCCATGGTGCGGCTCAGGCTCGCGAGCACATCAATGGCCGGATAGTGACCGCGTTCGGCGAGACGACGCGCCAGAACGATATGCCCGTCGATCAGCGATCGCACTTCGTCCGCCACCGGATCGTTCATCGAGTCCTGTTCTATCAGTACTGAATAGAGCGCGGTAATTGCGCCGCGCGACGTTTTCCCGGCCCGTTCCAGCAAACCCGGCAGCAAGGTATAAACAGAGGGGGGCAAACCGCCTCGTCCCGGCGGCTCACCCAGCGCAAGGCCAATCTCTCGCTGGGCGCGTGCAAAGCGCGTTAACGAGTCGATAATGAGCAGCACATTTTTGCCGCGATCGCGAAACGCTTCGGCGATAGCCGTAGCGGTAAAGGCCGCACGGGCGCGCTCCATACTGCTGCGATCGGACGTCGAACAGACCAATACGGTGCGGGCCCGTAACGCCGCGTCCAGTTCGTTGTCCAGGAATTCACGCAGCTCGCGTCCGCGTTCGCCAATCATTCCAAAGACGATGGCGTCACAGGGCGTGTTACGCGCGATTTCCGCCAGCAGCGTGGTTTTACCGCAGCCGGCTCCGGCGAAGATGCCAACCCGCTGACCGATGCCGATAGTCAATATGCCGTCAATGGCGCGAATACCGGTGGGCAACGCGGTATCAATGGGGGGACGTTCTGTTGGCGATGGCGCATCAGCCAGAACGCGGGTGGTATTGTCACTCTCACTGGCAAGCGCGAAGGCGGAGAGGCTCTTTTCATCGATCGCGCGGCCAAAACCATCAAGCACGCTGCCAGCGAGCTGCTCTGATACCACAATACTGTGTGGCTGAAACAGCGGCGTGACGCGTGCGCCCTGGGCGATACCATCAAGAGGGCCGAGCGCGGAAAGTAAGGTATGGCTGGGGTTAAAACCGACCACTTCCGCCATGATTTCCGTATCTTGCGTGCGGCTGATGCGACACAGATCGCCAATCCGCGCCTGTGGAAAACGGCTTTCCAGCAAAATACCGTTAATACCCGTGATCTTGCCCTGTGCTGAAACCGCCGACACCTGTGTTAGTGCATTCAGCCGTTCCTCAAACCAGTTTTCCAGCACCGTCATATTCATCACCATTTCACCGTAATGTTTTCCCGGCCTGCGAATTTCACATGGTCATCCGTAATTTCGGTCAGGCGCCATCCGTCGCGTTCGTCTCCGATAAACAAGCGCTGACCGCCTTCCGTGACGATATTGGCGCGCAGGCCGGACGTGATCTGGATAATGCGAAAGGGCAGGGAAATGTTTTTCAGTCGGGTATCGTCATTCAGCGCGACGCCAAGCTGATATTCATCGCGGATCGCTTTTACCATGCGGCGAACGACCGGCAGTTGCTCCGGTGATAGCTCGCTACTCAGGGTGATGCCCTTGTTGCTGGAAATGAGTTGTACTTGCGGCCACAGCTCGCGTTCACGTAATTTTTGCACCAGCACCTGGCGCAATGCGGCGTTGTCTTTCAGCAATGGCCGGACGTTCAGGGACTCGTTAGCATTTTCTTGCGCCATGCCGGGTTGCAGAATCCAACTGGTGATTGTGACGGTCAGCAGCAGCAAGAGCGTCATGGCGGCGATCTGTGCCCAGCGCGGCAGGACAGACGCGAAACTCACCGGTGCCGCACTGGTTGCTGGCGGTGTATTATCTTGCGCGGTAACCGCGATGACGGGGCCGCCTGGCGGAGCCTTTTTCCACGGCGAGGCCGCGTCGTCAAGGCTGAGCCAGATCCCATTCAGCGTAAAAATATCACCCGGCTGGAGCAGCAGCGGAACATCACTCTTTTCACCCTGAGGGTTACCAACGTTGCCTGCACAGGGGGTGAGTTTCCAGCCCTCAGCCGTCAATGCAAGCTGGCAGTGAAGAGGTTCAATGCCGTTATCAGATAGCTGAAGTTCCCGTTCCGCGGCGTTACCAATTGACCATGATTCGCCGCTCAGTGGCAGTGCCGCGCCTTCCTGTAACCCATTCAGAACTCGTAGCTCGAACATGATGGGCTCCTTATGCGTCGAAGGAATCAGGCGTACTGCTGAGCGCAATGCGCCCCATCACGCTGACCTGGAGGTTGAACTGCAACTCGGCGAAGGAGAGGACCGGAACATGGTGAAATTCATTCTGAATCAGCAAGCGCAGCGGGCTTCGTAAATCCTGGGCCGTCAGCAATACGCCATTAAATGCACGAAACGGCGGGAAGATATCGCGCAGTTGCTCCTGCAAATTTGCGTAATGCTGCTGATCGAGGGCGAAGAAGGTCTCGTTTTGCGTCTGGCGCAGGCTATCGCGAAGAACCTCTTCGGTTTCCGGCGTCAGTAGCCAGACCTGCATGCTGTTATTCTGCGCGTACTGGTGACAGATATGTTCTTTGATATCGATACGAATCTGATCAACCAGCATGTCGATGTCGCGCCCGTTCTGGCTGTGTCCGAGCAGCGATTCGGAGATCGTTCTCACCGAGCGCAACGAGATACGCTCGGAAACCAGGCGTTGCAGGACGGTGCTGAACAAGGGGAGAGGAAACATACGCTGGAACTCTTGCGCCAGTTCAGGCTGTTCCATCTCGATCCACGTCATGATTGCCCGGGTTTCCTGCAGGCCAATAAAGCGCGACCCGCTGGCAAACAGTGCTTCTTCCATCCGCGCCAACAGCATCTGATGCGCGTCCCAGGAGACCACATCTTCACGTTGCAGTAGCGGATGCGTTTCCCCTAACCATAGCCACTGGTTTTCATTCCGTAGCGCATTGCCTGGCTGCGCATCGGCGTTATCGCCCAGTTCCTCCTGCCACTTTTTGTCGATCATCCGTCGCCCGTTGACGAGAGTGCCAATCACTTTGGGGACTTCATAAATGCAGAAACGAAACTCATCCTCCGCCTGTTGCGGGCTGTACTCGATATTGAATACCGGCAGAGTAAAGCCGAACTGGTTAACAATGCGGTTGCGCAGACGGCGAATATCCTCGATTAGCGCGGTTACCGCCGGATCGCCGATGCGGGAAGCGGGAAAGATAAGCAAATAGAGACGGCTGGGATTAAAGGTGCGCAGATCTTCTTCGCCGTTGGTTTCCGGCGCGATCTGCTGGACGGAATGTTGTTGTACTTGTATGCGCGCGCGCCAGATTTGAAACAAACCGGAGCCCAGGGTAATGGCTCCCAGGACGATAAAGATAAGCGTGGGCATACCCGGCAAGAGACTAAAGCAGAACATACCGCAGCCCGCCATAATCCACGCTTTCGGCTGGCTCGTAAGTTGTTGGGTGATTTCGCGGCCGATATTGTTATCAATCACCTCTTCATCGCCGGAAACACGGGTAATCAGCATCCCGGCGGTCAGAGAAATCAATAATGCCGGAATTTGATCAATAAGACCGTCGCCGATGGTCAGAATAGAATAGATATGCATGGCGTCGCTGGCATCCATTCCTGATTGCAAAACGCCAATGCAAAAGCCGCCGACCAGGTTGATAAACAGGATCACCAGGCAAGAGATAGCATCACCTTTCACGAACTTCATCGCGCCATCCATCGCGCCAAACAACTGGCTCTCTTTCGCTAAATCTTCACGTTTACTTTTGGCCTGTTGCACGGTGATTAAGCCGGCGCGCAGATCGCTATCGATAGACATCTGCTTGCCGGGCATGGCATCGAGGGTGAAACGAGCGGCAACTTCCGCCACGCGCTCCGAGCCTTTGGTTATCACCAGAAAATTCACCACGGTGAGGATGAAAAACACCACCAGCCCTACCGCCAGGTTGCCTCCCACCACAAAGTTGCCAAAAGCCTCAACGATATGTCCGGCATTTTGCTGCAACAAAATCTGGCGCGTCGTGGATATCGACAAACCCATGCGAAACATCGTGGTTAGCAGCAGCACGGAAGGAAATGTTGAGAATGCCAGCGGTTTCGGCAGATACATTGCCAGCATAATCAGCAGGCACGAGGCGCTAATATTGATAGCGATTAATGTATCGATCAGTGGTAATGGCAACGGAATGATCAGCATAAAAACCACCGCCAGCGCGATAGTGGCACCGACAATTTCCGAACGCTGCATGGCGCTGATAGCGATCCTGTTCAGGACGACAAACAACATGTTCATTTGGATTCATTCACCCTCGCAGCCGCGCGTGGGCGAACCTTCTCTTCCCAGGCGCGATATTCACTGGTGAGCATGCGCACCATTTTTACTGCCCGTTGTTGATCGGCTGGATCGTTTTTCCACAGCGTGGAGGGGAGCTTTACCACCAACATCAGGAATTGGTTGTAAAAAAAGGATTGATGGAGCGGGTTCTGGCCAACAATCTGTGGGCCTAATTGCGTTAACTGGTGAGACTGAAAACCGCTATGGCACATACCTATCAGAGAACGGATAAGCGAATCTGTGGGCGTGGTGACGTCAGCGAATTTTCCCTTCAGATTTACAAGAAAATCCTCAACCATCACCAGCGTGGTACTGATAGCGCTGGCGTCATTCAGCGCAGCGGCAATGTGGTGTAAAGCTCTGCGTGGTGAGGAGGGGGCCAGGGCGGCGATATCGTCCGCCAACGCGCGTTTCATGGTGCGTAATGCCAGTTCAAAGCGGCTGCTACCGAACTTTTCCAGCAAGACATCAAACAGGGTTTCCACGGACTGCTGGCCGATGACTGCGCTGTAGTAAAGCTGGCGCATGGCCAGTTTATGTTCCGGATGCGTGGTGAATGCCGCGATCGCCTCTGCCGTATTGATACCCGCGCCGATCTCTTGTGCAAACGTCTGCTCCAGCGTTTTTAATGCCGTGTTGATTGCCTCAATTTTCTCCTGTTGCCCCAGGCGTTGCGCAGTACTCAACGCGGCACGCAGTAGCGTATCTGCCAGCACGGGATCGCCCTCTGTTACCGCAACCCATTGCCCGGCGTCAGGGGCGTTATCGCTGGATAAAAGTTGTTCAATTTTCGTTTGGCGCTGTTGCCGGGCGGCAGGATCAGGGCTCTCCAGCAGTTGGTAAAGATCGGTGAGGCGCTCGATTTTCGTCAGCGCAACGCGACCACGAATCTGATTGCGGCTCAGGACTCGTTGTTCATCGCGTTTGTGTTGCATTTCATTTTTTTCAGCCAGCAACGTGGCGATATCTCCCGGCGCACTGGCGACGCGGGTTTGCCGCGTTCTCACACTGGGATCGCGGGGCTGGCTCTTTTCGTCCGGGCTTAACGCATCCAGCAGGCTCTCTTGCTGCCTCAGTTCCTGCGGCTGTCTGTGTAAATAGTGCTGTGGGATTTTCATATTCATTGCACTTACGCCTCGGCTTGCATGCTTACTGATGTGTAATGGCGTTTCTTTCCCGGTTCCCTGTACGGGTGAATATTTACATTGTGTTTTTTCTTAATAGGGGTTGTGCAAGAAATTGCGTAAAAATAAGCGCCCAGGTGTGCTTGTTTATTCCCATGAATATTTTATGGGTATTTGCTTTTTTTAAGAAAAATAAGACGTTGGCTCATTTTTTGGCGTGGCATGTCTTTTGCTATGAAAGATTCGCTTGCTAATAATGAGGATGCGATTATGTCAGCAATTTTTTGTTTTGAACCTGCAGCATTAGAGGGAAATTTAAATCCTGCTTATTGGGAGATTCTGATGCGTGAAAATGAGAAGCGGCTTTATAATTTTATTCACAAGCGGGTAGCGAATACGTCTGATGTGGAAGATTTAGTACAGTCAACATGGCTGGAAGTCCTCTGCAATTGTCATAGATTCAGAGGATTATCAAAGCCTGAAACCTGGATGTTTGGTATTGCCCTTAATTTGGTGAAAAATCACTATAAGTCGCTCAAAGTAAGTTATTTACATGATGAACTGAACGACAATGTGTTAACACAAAGCGATCTTCCTGATGATATTACGGAATATAAAGATACGTTGCACAAGGTATTAAGGCATATTGCCAGGATGCCGCCGGATTACCAGCAGATCCTTCAGTTGATTGTCGATCACGATATTAGTTATCAGGAAGTCGCGGACGAATTAATGATTCCTGTCGGCACTGTGCGATCCCGGCTTTCCCGACTGCGCCAGACGTTAAAAAATGAAGTCGACTGGCAGTCGGAGGAGTAGTGTCATGTCGTTAACCATCCAGGGAAGGGGGGTAAATCACTTTCTGATACAGCTTTATATTTTGGGAAGACGTAATCAGACCCTTTATCTGTTAAATATCAGGAATACGCTATGAAAATTTCCGCTGATTTTACTGCTGTACAACTCTCTGATCATGCGAATAGTCATCTTCAAAATACTCAGGCGAATCAATCACCTCCCCGTACGGCAGCAGACGCGTATCCTGACGTTCCTGAAAAGAACGACCCGATAAAAAATTCGGTATACAAAAATGGAGAACAATTACCCTTTGGCTATGATGTTGTTGTTTTTTTATCTAATGATGGACATCAAAACAAGGTCATGGGGCAATTTAACCCTGAAAATCCGGCTGAATTCCATGTTAAAGATCGGGATAGCGGAGCGCATATTGCCACGCTAAAGAAAACCACCCTGGCGGAAAGTCGGATAATTAATGGACGAGAGGATTTTTTTAGCGGGAAACAGGTCTGGATGTTGGCGCCCTATACGGGGCTGAGAGGGGGAGCAGGGTTATCAACGCCCGAAGATATCGATAATTATATGAGTAACGATGATGAAATTCAGTCGATGATGCTCTCCCCGCGAGAGAAGTGTTTTGACTGCGCACAACGAGTAGAAAAGATGCTGAACTATCAAAATATTCCGCACTTTACCAGAGCGATGTATATCTGGTTTAACAAAAACGATACGGTTCCTAAAACACACTATGTGGTTGTTGCTTGCCCTGAGGAGGGTATCAAAATTGCCATTGATCCGACCGGCGGACAATTTGATAACGTTTTTCCTTCTACCGAGTACCTTAATACCTGGGCAAGTGAATTCAGATCGGGGTTCAACAATAACGCGATTATTAAATATAAAGATTTTGCCAACGCCAGAACATCAACAACAGAGGTCAACTCTTTCTTCCACGGTAATTCGGATGCTTTTGCGGGAAATATTTTAAGTCAGGTTTTGTGACAGCAGTTTAAAAGCAAGTTTCAGCTTACAGTGATTCAGATGCTGGATATGCTGCAGGTTATCTGAGCTGCAGAGTGTGCAAAAGAGAATACTGTGAGTCATTTGTCCCTGGCCAATGTAGTCATTGCATTACACATATTCCGCCAGGGTTTCTTAGCTTTGAGGCTGGCGCCTGTTTCCAGACGCCAGAAAACTCTGCGATTCAGAAGGACTGCATAGCGCTGATGTTGCCTTGTTGCCAGTTATTTTCTGACTGACGTAACGCTTTGCTTATATCGGTAAGGCGGTCAGATGGTAGCGTTTTGGGCAGCAAATCCAGCCCAACAGTGGAGAGTATTTGCCCATAGGTGTTGCGCAGTTCTGCGTAGGCAAGATCCTGGCGAAGGTTGGCGTTTAGCGCATTGAGTTCCCCCTGAATTAATTGCAACTCGCCGATACTGTTTGCCTTGTAGCGGTTTCTCAACTGCCCGGCAATCTGACCATCCAGGTCGTTCAACTCCTCGCTGGTTTTGTACTGGCGCTGCGCTTCATTGAAATTCGCGCGGGCGACGTACAGTTGCGCCATGATGGCCAGCGACATGGCCTGACGCTGAACCTCCGAAACGCTTTCATTGGCTTTTGCTGTTTTATAAGCCGCAGGCCCGGACAGCAGATTAAACAGATTCCAGGTGACCTTCACGCCTACATCCGCCCAGCTCTGATTCACCATAAACGAGTTGCTGTCATAGTGACCTCCGGCGCTGACTTCCAGCCCCGGCAGCATGCGCAGCAGCGATTTGCGCGTTTCAGCCGCGTGAATACGCACCTGATAATCCTGCTCTTTCAGTTCCGGGCGACTTAACAGCGCGGTCTGTTCCAGGGTGGCGAAATCGACATTCAACTGAGGAGCCGACATCTCCTCTTTTGTCGGCAAGGCAAGCGTATAATGAGTGTCCAGTGGCAAATTCATTAATGTCGCCAGTTCAGTCTTCGCCAGCGATAACGCCCGACGCTGCTCTTCCAGTTGACGTACGGCATCAATCAGCGTGCGGCGATAACTCAGCACTTCGACAGGATCGCCCACCTGCTGTGCACTCATATGCTCACTGGCTTCACGCGCCTGGTTAACCCGGTCGATCAGGCTGTCGATGCGGCCCAGCAGGCGTTCTGCCGCTACGGCCCGCCAGTAGGCAGAACGCACATCCTGAATAATGGTATGCACAACCTTGCGTTTGCGTTCATCGGCGATCCAACGCTGATCGGCCCGTTGCTTGGCACTGACATAGCTGACGCCAAAATCTAATACGTTCCAGACCATGGTCAGATCGGCTACATCACGGTTCTGATCCAGCGAGGTGGACGGCTCCAGCGACTGTCGCCCGGTTTCAACGCTTCGGCTGCTGGATGCACTGGTATTGCTGCGGCCAACGTAGCCTGCCGACATGGCAATTTGCGGCAGCATGTCATAGCGTGCAAGCTCCAGTTGCTGTTGCGATAATGCCTGCTCCATCACTTTAAGACGGGCTTCCAGGTTGTATTTGAGCGCCCTCGCCATAGCATCATAGAGCGTTATCGGTGCTGTCACCGGCTCTTGCTTGCTGAACATAGCGATCTTGTCCTGCTGAATACGCTGCTCACCTTCCGCTTTGGAAACCGGCTGGCTGTTGACGGCGCAGCCGCTCATGGCTACCACGATGAGACTCAGACTGAAAAGTTTCCGACCCTTTAACACGATTCCACCCCTGCTGACTCTTGTTGTTATTGTTCCTACGCCTGACCCTTAGGCGCGTTTATGTGCGTTGTTTGTCTTCAGTGATTTGACCGACATCCCTCAATGCCTGCTCAATGGCTACCAACCGCTGCTGCGCATCGTCTCCAATACGGTGTAATTGCCACTCCAGATCGGGAGCGAAGTGCATCAGTGCGGCGATGGGCGTACCCGTGCCATCACTGGCATTGATGTTGCGCCAGCTCCCTCCGGAGAACACCGCCATCGGCGACAGAGAAGGCAGGCTGCTTCCCGAAAACATCCCCGCCAGTGAAGATGTTCCCCCCAATGCTCCGCCGCTGTTAAAGCTGGGGAACGAACCAAGGGAGCTTTCGAACAGGCTGGCGCTGCTGGAGGCGGTACCTTGCGCAAACGTGCCCGCAACCTGGCTGACCGGCGTGTTGTCTGGTGTTGTCCGCTGGGATGACTGGAAAATCGTCGACGTGGCCGTCGAGGCATCTGCTGTTCCTGCGGTGTTCAGTGCGCCGAGCGACGGCGGGGAGAACAACGCGCCTAACGTTACGGGCGCATTGGCGACCACTGTGATCATTGGTGCGGGAGGCGTCGCTGACGGCTGGGAGCCGCCGGGATTCATCAGGAATTCCGGGTCGCCAGCGCTAGTGCTGCTGGCCGCAATCGTCAGATTAAAGGCCGTACTGATCGATACGTTGCTGCCGTCGGTAGCGGTAATGCGGATGGATAAACTTCCGGCATCGCCAGTACCGGGTGTACCGGAGAAGGTGCGGGTAGCCGGGTTAAAGCTCAACCAGCCGGGCAGCGCTGAACCGTCTGCCAGCGTGGCACGCAGTGTCAGCGTGTCGCCCACATCCGGATCGGTGAAGAGGTTCGCCGGGACGGTAAAACTGAAACTGCTGTTTTGTGTCGCGGTTTGTGCATTCAGCGCGCCGGATAGCACCGGGGCATCGTTAACATTGGTGACGTTCAGCCCGAAGGTGGTGCTGGCGGACGCATTGGCGCTGTCCGTTGCCGTGACCCGAATAGACAGATTCCCGACATCGCCATTCGCGGGCGTACCGGAAAAGGTACGGGTCGCCGGGTTAAAGCTCAGCCAGCCGGGCAGCGCTGAACCGTCTGCCAGCGTGGCGCGCAGCGTCAGGACTTCGCCCACGTCCGGATCGGTGAACGTGCCCGTCGGCACGGTAAAGCTGAAGCTGCCGCCTTGTGCAACAGCCTGATCGGCAACGGGCGTGGCAACAACCGGCGGCAGGTTACTGTTATTGACGGCCAGGCTGAACGTTGTGCTGACCGTGGCGCTGCTGCTGTCCGTTGCTGTGACCCGGATGCTCAGGTTGCCGACGTCGCTTCTGGCTGGCGTCCCCGAAAAGGTGCGCGTCGACGGGTTGAAACTCAACCAGGCGGGCAGCGCCGAACCATCGGCCAGCGTGGCGGTAAACGTGAGCGTGTCGCCAGTGTCGACGTCAACAAATATCCCGTTGGGAACGGCGAAGCTAAATGCGGCGTCTTTTGTGGCGCTTTGACTGCCGATGGTGCTACCGACTATAGGGGCGTCATTGACGCTGGTCACTGTCATGGAGGCCTGCGCGCTGGTGTTCGAGGACGCGCTGCTACCCCCGGATGTGGCGGTATCGGCAAGACCGGTGCTGGCTCCCGCTGTGGCAGAACCACTGGTTTGATCCCACGCTTTGAAAGCAAACGTCGCGGTTTCACCATTGGCCCCGTCCGGTACATAACGAACCTGTGCAGTTGACGCCAACAACAGCGATGACGAGCCGGACACCGTACCGATATTGAACCAGTTAGCGCCGCTGTCGGTGGAGTATTGCCAGTGTCCGTTACCCGTGGTCAGTGTAATGGCAATACCGCTGGCAGCACCGCTGTCGACATCACCGTAGCCCGCATTGCTGAGCAATGAGGAGACCGTTGTGGCTGAGGAGGTACTGTCTTCGTTGGTCGTGGTCAGGGTGACGGTCACGCCGTTAGACAACGTTGGCGCATCGTTCACCGCCGTGACGTTCAGGGTCATGGTGCCGACGTTGGCAGACGACTCGGTACCATCGCTGACGGTCCAGGTAAAGGCCGCGTAACCTGCACCGTTGGCATTCGCCGCCGGGCGGAAGGTCAGTTTGCCGATGTTGGCCGCGCTGACTACCGCACCGTTACCAAGCAGCGTGTCGCCAATGCCGCGCACGCCATCGCTGTTGGCATCAATAAACAGTTCACCCGCGCCCGGCGCGCTGACAATGGTGATGGATTGCAGGGTGTCACCGCTATCCACATCGCTGAAGCCGAAATCGGCGGCGGTAAAGGTCTGGGTGCTGTCTTCATTGAGGGTCTTGCTGACAGCCGTGTTGCTGATCGCTGGCGCATCGTTTACTGCCGTAACGTTCAGGGTCATGGTGCCGACGTTGGCCGATGACGCGGTGCCATCGCTCACGGTCCAGGTAAAGGCCACATAACCTGCACCGTTGGCATTTGCCGCCGGGCGGAAGGTCAGTTTGCCGATGTTGGCCGCGCTGACCACCGCACCGTTACCAAGCAACGTATCACCCACGCCGCGCACGCCATCGCTGTTGGCATCGATAAACAGCTCACCCGCGCCAGGCGCACTGACAATGGTGATGGATTGCAGGGTGTCACCGCTGTCCACATCGCTGAAGCCGAAATCGGCGGCGGTAAAGGTCTGGGCGCTGTCTTCATTGACGGTTTTGCTCACTGACGTATTGCCGATCACTGGCGCATCGTTAACCGGTGTGATGCTCAACACTGCCTGATTAGTGCCGCTGCTGTTGATAGAGCCGTCATTAAAGGTCCAGCCCAGCGTCACGCTGGAGGGGGGATCGTCAGAACTGTTGGTGTAAGTCAGGGACTGCAGTACCGCATCCACAATGGCGGAGGTGGCGTTGCTGTTGAAGGTCAGCATCAGCGTTCCGCCCGAATTGGTGGTGACGCTGCCTATCGTTGTACCGTTATAGGTGAAATTTTGTCCCTGGGTGAGCGTGCCCAGTAATCCGCTATTGCCAAAGATATCATTGCTGCTGGCACCGCCGTTGCGGGCAACAGTGATCGACGCGCCATTGTAGTTGCCCACTCCGCTGTTAAGTGCATCCAGCTCGGTGTCGGCAACGGTAACATCACTGTCGATGACCACGGCGCTGCCGTTTTCGGTATAGGTCGCGCCGCCGTTCAGGTTGCTGAAGATCGGCGCGGAATTGGTTGCGGATGTGATCGACGAACTGTTAATCGCCGTCAAACTGCCTGATGTAGCCCGTAACGCCAGCGTATTGGTGCTGCCGCTGTTGGTATACATGATCACGAGGCCGCTATAAGTGGCGATACCGCCCGACGGCGTCAGCGTTACCGTGGTGCTGCTGGCGTCCTGATCGCCGGAGGTGACCGTAAAGCTGTTGACTGTGCCATCCACGGTTCCGTCGTTTGGGTCAGTGACCGAAAGCACGATATTGGTGGCGTAATCCTGGTCCACCATCCCATTGGCATCGACTGCCTGGACGACCGGTACGGTGGTAAAACTGGTGCTTTGCCCATCCTGGATGGTGGTGGGAACCGGCTGTGTGGTGAAGACCAGCTTTGTGGCAACCACATCCGGGTTGATGGATGCAGACGTGGCGCTCACCAGGCTGCCCGCAGCGGCGGTGAGCACAAAGTTGGCATCTGCATCACTGGCTGACGTGTATTTCACGCCGCTAAAGGTGGCTATGCCGTTTGAAGCGGTGATGGAGGTAGTGCCAGTGAGTGAACCGCTGCCATTCTCGCTCAGTGTGACTGAACCGCTGAAATCGGTGTCAATGTTGCCGCGATCGTCAACGGCGATCACAACGGGCTGGGTGGTGAAATTCACACCGCTGACCACTGAGGTCGATGGCGACTGACTGTAAATCAGTTTGGTGGCGGCAATATCAATGCTGGCACCGCTGCCGTTGGTAATGTTGGCCTGACTGCTGGCGAAGGTTGAACCGTCGGAGACGGCGGTAAAGTTGCTGGCATTTACGGACAACACCACGGTGTGGTGATCGGTGAGATCGTTACTGCTGGTATTGTCGTTGTAATACGCCTTGATGGTATAGGTTTCGCTGCCGCCATCGGCAATCGACAGGTTCAGCCCGGAGAAGGTGATTCTGCCGGTGCTGCTGTCGTACGTGCCGACCACGTTGGTGGCGTCCGGTCCGTTGAGTAAGAAACTCATCTTCGCCAGTTCCGACGAGGTGGCGGTTCCACTTACTGTCGCGTAAAAAGCGCTGACGTTGGTGGCGAGACCATCGGACGTTCCCGGATCGGCTATCGTGAAGTCCATCAGCGAGACGGCGCTGGCTGCTGACGTTGCGGTGGTGGAGAACGTGGTGGCTTCACCTGAGGGGCCGGCTGTTACGGTAGAGGTGGCATTTGACAACACAATCGCCTTGACGTCGGAAATATCAAAATTGTTGGTACCGAAGTCGAATCCGCCTGTTCCGTTGGCACTGGAAATCACCACTTTGATAACGTCGTTCGCGGAAGAGGTCAGGGGATTATTTGACGCGTCGCGGAACACAGTGAAATTCGAGAGGGTGATACTGGTATTCGCGGTGGCTACCAGCGTTCCGGTGACGGTGGTGTTGTTGGCATAGGTAAAGGTGACGGTAATGGTGTCATTCATCGAAGTGTAGTAACTGAAGCTGGTAAGGTCGAAGGTATAACCGGAGGCAACTTCAATCGTCAGTTTGGTCGCGTCGCCTGTTGGATTTCCGGCGCTATCCGGGAAAACGTTGTAATTGGTGCCGTAGTTATTAGAGAACGAATACCCATCCGGGCCGGTAAAGGTGAACCCTACGGAACTGACCGTTTTGTTGAAGACCCCGCTACCGCTATTCAGGTCATTGTTATCAAACGTGACGAGAGTTAACAGCTCGTTGTAGTCATTGAACGCTAGCCCATCCGCCTGGATCCCATCACTGCCAACGCTTTTTTCCAGCGACCAGTTGCCGCCTTTCGCCACACTGCCCGTGAGATCGCTGGAGGCTGCCACATCTGCGCCGGTCGCGCTGGCAAGTGTACTGATGAAATTCGTTCCTTCCCCCGATGCTACCGAACAGCCATACAGCAGAATGTCGCCACTGTCTGTTAATGCTGCGCCAAGCGTACTCAAATCGCTCTGGCGCGATGCGAGGGTGGAACTGTCCAGCGTCAAATCCCCGAGATAGAGACGGCCTTCCGCACCGTGGCTGATAATGTGAATCGCGTCATAGCCGCTATGCGTTTGCGCCCATTCTGCCATCTGCGACAGGCCGTCTTTGCTGCTATCCAGCAAAACCACATCAACACCCGTGGGCATCTGGTTGAGCAGTGTCTGGTAATTCGCCACCGAAGTATCAACAAACACCACTTCTTTGTGAGGTTGCGCGCTATCGCCTGCGACCGCGACTTTCGTGTTATCGGTGGTGGTGTCCTGACTGGCGGCCTGGGTCTGGCTGTCGCCGCTCTGTGCGTGGCTATCGTCGGCATGTGTTGCTGTGTCTGGGGTTGCCGTTGGTGTGGTCTCCTGCGCAGTGGCGGTTTGATCCACCGTTGCGGCAACGGCACCGTCAAACATCATCCTGGGCTCAAGCGCATACCCCAGCGGGACGGACGGCATCATCTCAACGGGACGGGGAGAGTGGTTGCGTTGTTGACGGGCTACGCGACGGTTACTGAAAAGATCACGCCATAACATAGAGATACCCCAGCATACGAAAAACATTCCGGTCATCATTTCCGCATGCCATGGACTCAGCGACGCCAGGTTGCGGGTAATCATTTCAATTTGTTTCTGAAATGCAATTTATGTCTTAATTATGTAAATGAATAGATATATTTGCATTTTGTGCTGTTCTCGTCTCTGTTCCGCCAATGGCGTGTGATGGGCAGCAAAAAACTGCCCATCACCCGAGGTGAATCAGCCTGGATTAACCGGATAAAGCCCTGTCACTGCAATGCAGGCGGTCAGGGGCAGAGACGGATCGCGCACGGGTACCGATACCGACACTGGCACCGTAACCGGATTAGGCGTTGTGACATTGGCGCCCACATTGACCGTACCGGCTAACGGCAGGGTGACCGTACCGGTCGCCGATCCTGACAACTGACCGCCGCTGGCTGTTCCGGCGACGGAGCCACTTGCGGTCCCTGTTACGCTGCCATCCGGCCCTAACTGCCTGTCATTGGCCGCACCTGCTGGCGCGTAAAGCAAGGCGGCGGGTCCGCTAACGGACGTTAACAGGCTTTTGTCCGCCAGGTTAACCGTTCGACCGCTGGTGGTTGATGAGCCGATTTTGGCAATGCCGGTCACGCCGAGGCTGGCAACCGCATTAAACGGCAGGTTTGTAATGCTGCCGGTAAGGGGCAGGGTGACCGACGTGCTGTTTCCGCTTAGCGAAAGCGTCGCTGGGTGGGTATGCGGCGGAATTTGCGCAGCGTTGAGAATGACTGAACTGTTGCCGCTGCCAACGGCGGTTTCCTGTCCGATGGCTTTGCCGAGCGTATATGTAACGTTACCTGAAGGTGTCGCTACCGTACCCGTACCAATCATGGTTTTGCCGCGTAGATCAGGCAGCGTAAAGGTTGTTGGCGCCGTCCCGCCGTAAATATTGCCAATCAGTGAATACAGCGCCTGGTAACCATTGACGTTTAACGTTCTGCCGTCAGCAGGTAAATAGCCTTCCGGGCAATACCGGATAGCCATATAACACACGCTGCCAATGAATTCATCACCCGCCCCGTTGCAGGCGAAAGCCGACTGCGGCAGCGAAAAAACGATTCCCAGAGTAGCGGCAATGGTAGTTTTTGTAAGCAAATGTTGAGCGCGTTTCATAAAGATCTCTCCTTGCCAGAAAGCGGCTTCACGACACAGCTAAGCCCATCGGATAACAGTCATCATGCTATTTAGCCCCAGAAAATGGGGGGTTACGGGTGTGTGGCAACAGAACGGTGTTGTGTTGGAATGTCTGGCCACGATCAAAACATAGCCAGGCAAATGAGATTTGTCTTATAGATTCAAGAATATATTCTTAATCTTTTTTGTTGCAGCCGCCGAAAAGCGGTTTTTCCTGGGTGAGGCGATCAGAATCCGCTCTCGCGAATCCCAAGTGCCGCGACCCGTCGCCATACGGCGCCCAGGATCGACTCTTTTTCCCCTTGCAGAATGACGCTGCCCCGAAGCGGTTGTTGCGGCGGTTGGAATTGGCCGTCCTGCACCACAAAGCGGACGCGATACTGCGCCTGCACTGGCTGCGGGTTGTGATCGCGGTCGCGACGGACAGCGATAGGGCCGTGACGATCGGATGCTAACATCTCTTGCTGTAACCAGGCTGTGCCGGTGGGCGCAATATCGTTTAAGCGGACCGCAAGGCGCGGGTAGGCCGGATCGTCAGCAATAAACTCCCCTGTCATGCCGGTTTTCGCACGTGTGAGGGTATCTTCGGGCAAATAGCCCTGCACTTTGCCTGCGCCTTGCTCAACCACCCGCAGCAGGGGGAAACCGGTGGGCAGCCAGCGTCCTTCTGTCATATCCCGCGCCACGTCTCTCACTTGTCCCGCCTGCGGTGCGGTGATCGATAACCTTTGACGCTGCGCATCCAGCCCGCGGTAACGGGCCAGCGACTCTGCCAGTTGTCGGTCAAGCACCTGGGTTTCGCTGGCGGTTTCCTGCCGTCCTGCGCCCCGCTGGTGCTGCTGTTGCAGGACACTGATCTGCTGGCGTTCAATAGCAAGGCGATAATCCAGATCCGACGAGGTCAGTTCCAGCAATACGTCGCCCGCCTTTACCTGCTGGCCGTCACGGACATGCAACGCACGCACCTGGGCAGCGCTCGGTGCGTAAAGTACGCTGACATTTTCCGCTTCCAGCACCGCCGGAATATGGATACTGCCGTGCCACGGGAACAGCAGGACAGCAAGGAGCGACATCAGGATTAGGCCCGAACACAGCAGCCTGGCGGGGCGAGCAGTTTTACGCATAGACCACCAGATAGAGGCTTCTTTCAACACCGGGAGAGCAATGAACCAACCAATCTCCACCAGCATTAACATGATGCCGATGACCTTGATGAAAAAGTGGTACACCAGCAGCGCAATGCCAAAAAACAGGAAAAAGCGCCATATCCACGAGGCATAGCCCCACAGGAGAAGCTTGCGCTGTAAAGCAGGCGACCAGGTTTGCGGCGGCGGGTGACCATAAGCAAACAAAATTTCACGCAAGTGCCAGCGGCATAAGGCATAGGCGCGATCCTGCAAATTTTCTACTCGCCAGAAATCGCTCAGTAAAAAATAACCATCAAAACGCATGAGCGGATTGAGGTTGACCACAAGCGTCGTGACCCAGGTGGCGCTGGAGAGCATAAACACTGCCGTACGCAGCGGACCATCGGGCAGCAGCGCCCACGTCAGCAACGCAATGCAGGCGAGGATCAGCTCCGCCAAAATACCGCCTGCGCTGATCAATAATCGGGCGCGCCGATCCTTCAGTTTCCAGGCATCGCTGACGTCGGTATAAAACAGGGGGAACAGCACAATAAACGCCACCCCCATGGTTTGTACCCGGCAGCCCGCGCGTTTCGCCATAAACGCATGCCCCAGCTCGTGAAAAAATTTGGCGAAGACCAGCGCCATGCCGAAGACCGCCATTCCCTGCAGACTGAACATATGCGGAAAGGTCTGGGTATAACGAACCCAGTCACGACTGACGAGAAAGCCCCCCAGCAGCAAGAAGCATGGTAATACAACGCGCAGTACAGGCAGGCCGTAACGTTGCAGCACTGGCCAGCAACGGCTGAGCAGTGGGTCCGGACGCCATAACGGAATGCGGAAAAAGAGATACTGGTGCAGGAGAGTTTTCCACAAACTGATCCGTTGTGCTGCGGCTTTAATGGCATACCCCTGGCGTTGCAGCGGGTCGCTGGCGGCTATCAGATCGTGACTGCGCAGAAAGCGCAACAGCTGTTCCAGCTCTTTCTCATGCAAGGGCAAACCCGGCTCCTGGTTAGCCGCATCCAGCACCTTGCCGGGCTGGCGTAAAGGCCAGTGTCGTAGCAAGCGTATCGCTGAGGGCGTCAGCGTGAAATAACGCCCGGTCACGGGATCGGCCAGTACCCATTGCGGCGCGCCGTCCAGCCCTTTCGCTGACTCCACCAGTTGCAGGTCACGCCGCAGCGCGGGCAGGATCCGGTTCATTACCTGGTTTGTCATAAACCAACCGACTGGCGTAAAACGGCAAGCGGGCGCCGGAACAGATACACCGCCAGGGGCACGTATTCGCCCGATACTTTAGCCGTACCACGTAAACCAATGCGCGGCGGCTCTCCGGTGAAACGGGCATCAAGCCGGTACGCCAGATTTCCTGCAGGCGTTTGTTCTGATTCGTAAGCAACACGATCCAGCAACGCGCCATGCGGTGTCAGCGGATCGCTATCGAGAAAGAGGGTGATGGGGGCATCCGGTTTAAGACGGATAGCATCACCGACATCGAGTTCGATACGCAACGATACCGAGGCAGGATCGGCCAGGTCCAGCAAGCGTTCGCCAGTGCGGACTGGTTTACCCACCCAGCGTTCGGCATCAGCAAAAACAGCAATACCATCCCGCTCGGCACGAATTTCAGTGCGACTCAGTAAAGCATTGGCATAATCACGCTCAGCGCGCTTTTGCTCGACCTGTGCGGCAAGAAAATCCAGTCGCGCTTTGGAATCGGTATCCTGAAAAGCCCGTTGTGCATTAGCACGGTATTCTGCTTCTGCCACGTTTAACGCACGTTCGGCCACGTCCGCCTGCGCTTTCAGTGTCGTATCGTCAAAACGTACCAGCAAGTCACCTTTATGTACGCTCTGGTTAGGCTGTACCGCAAAAGCCTGAATCACCCCATCAAGCGGGGCGGCAACAACGCGTCCGTTCAGTGGGATAACTTCTGCCGGAGCAAGCACCGACTGGTGGACAGGAATAAACAGACAGCCGACCAGAAGCACACAGGGGAGCGCCAGCTTCCAGCGCCAGCGCGGGCGCCGCCAGACCGGTTGCGGTTCCAGCGCCAGCCAGGCATGACTAAAAGCATGTGCCAGCTGTTCAAGCAACAACGTTTCAGCATCTTGCCAGGGTTGCTCACGCGCATACCATATCCCGCCAAACACTCTGCCTTTGCGATCTTTTAGCGGCGCCCACAGCACTTCAGGAGCAGAAAGCGCAAGCCAGTCATTACGGCTTTGCTGATCAAGAGACGCGGCCTGGACAACGGCGCATTGAGCATGTTGCGCATGACGTTGTAACTGTGCGCTGGCCCGCTCAATAAACGCCACGAACGGCGCGTGGGGAGCCGGCTGGGTGACGCCGGTAACCGCCCGTACCGTGCCGTTGATCACCAGCGCAGCATGACGAAATCCGAACAACGGTTGGCTGTCGTTAACGATGCAGTAAGCCAGTGCTTCGGGCGTTTCCGCCGAGCGGGCCTGATGTTCAATGTCGAGAAACTGGGCGAAGATACGTTCGCCGGGAAGAGGGGGCGCGTTGCTCACTGTTGCTCCGGGAAGTTTGCCGTACCGCTCATACCGGCCATCAGGGGGCTGTCGTTGCTGTCGATAACGCCTGTCAGACTCAACGTCTGGCTGCTTTCATCAATACGCGCACCCAGGCGGGATACGCTGGCGCGCAGTGGCTTGTCTGTTTCATCCGGCGTAAAGGTAAAGGACAGCCCCGGCTTGAGCATTGAGAGCCAGCGGGATGGCACCAGCAGATCAATCTCCAGACGACGATTACTGACGATATCAAGTACAGGCGCGCCCGCCGCTACACTTTCGTAAGCCTGGGCGCGCCGCTTAACGACCTGGCCGTCGAACGGCGCCAGTATGCGGCAGCGGGTCACCTGAATCTGATACACCTGGCTTTCCGCCTGCGCCTGCGCCAGACGCGCAGCGGATAAGGATACGGCGTATTTACCGACGGATTTCATTTGTGCAAGCTGCTGATTTTGATTCAGTTCGGCTTCAGCTGCCCGGGCGGCAGCCTGAGAGGCTGCCAGTTGGGCCTGATAGATAGCGCAGTCAAAACGCGCCAGCAGATCGCCTTTCTTGAACGACTCTCCTTCCCGGAAAGGCATTTCCGTTATACGCCCTGCAAGATCGCTCGAAATCGTCGCCTGCTCGACCGCCACCAGCATTCCGCGCGCCTGCCTGTCAGACAATTTTTCCATTTGAGTTGTCTGCCCCGGGCTATTCAATAGGGGGTCAACGGCCTGCGCCTCTACGTGAAAAAAACAGAAAGAAAGTATCGCCAGTCCAGGCGTTTTTCGAAAAAAAGTGTGTATCAAATTAATCACACCAACCTGCCTTAATTCTGCTGAGTGCATATGAGACAGAGGCGAAAGAAACAACCTTCTGAATCTTCACCGAATAATCGTACTTATTTGGTCGAGTATAGTAAATTTACAATAATAGCAAGGGTGATTTTACCGCCGCTTGCGTTTTGTATTTGGCCGGGTGAGCCGTAAATTAAAACAACTGCGGTTTGCATCTGCCGGCGATAAGAGACAATCGCTAAGGTCGCCTCAGGAACTGGATCCATGGCCCCAGGGAAGACGTCTGGCATGTCCACTTCTCGCTGTGAGTTCAACGGGTCGATGCAACGCTATCCTTAATCAAGAGGGACGTTGCAAGTGATTACTGAGTAAAACAGCCCGAAGAACCTCTCAGTTAACTCCCAGTACAGAATTAATCATCGCTACCATTTTATTAATATCGTGAACAGTGTAATAGTCTGCTCTGCGGTCAAAGATCATATTATCTAAAGTCCAATTACGAGTGTATGCAAGGTCAACAAACGCCGGTGAGCCATCAGTAAAGTAGCGAAATTCAATATCAGTATCTTTGATAGCAGCTTCGCTGTTATATTTTAGCCTTATTGACTCTTGCTCGGGTTTGGGTAAGCCAGACCATTCCAAAAATTTAATGAATGGCTGCATTTTTTCACTATAGTTTTCTTTAGTTACCCAGCCAGTTTGTCCAACCCAATGCCATGGTCCGCCATCATCCCTGACGAATCCAGTACTCTTGTCATATCCTATCGCAAAAATCGGACCAGAATAACTGGCATAATCATAAAATTTATGTTTATCTTCGTTATATTCTTTTCCATAAATATGAGAGTCATATAAATTATTAGGTTTCAGCAGTGTGTTACATCCTGAGATGAAAAATGATAATGTAAAAACAAAGCCAGGATTAATCCATTTTTTCATTGTTAATGCTCACTCTATTAAAATGTCATTTTTATAGTCAACTCTTTACGTGACTCATTGCCGCTTCAATAATATTTTTTTGGTGTATTTCTCTTCATGTTTTTTTTGCGTGGATAATTATCGGCAAAAAAAGACATTTCTTTATCTATTTGGCAATTTTTACACGAGAACTATTACTCAGAATTCGTTGAGTTCTGGACTCGCTATGGCGAGAGAGGTCTGTGGAAAGCTACCGATTTTGAATAGACACTTCTTTCGTAGCAATTTTTCACTTGAGACGTTTTCGCCCGGTAACGTTCAGGCAGATCCACATAATCAGCACCGTACGCCGTAAGCAGGCTGACCGTAGAAGTCCGGAAGCAGAAAAGCAAAAACCCGCCTGTTGGGCGGGTTCTTTAAATAGTGGTGCCCGGACTTGGACTAACGCCGTCAGGCGTTGAACAGCGCGCTTGTCGCGCTGGCCCCGAAGGGGTGAGCCGCTTGCGGCGAATAATCGAACGAAGTTCGATGGAGAGTCCGGAAACAGAAAGGCAAAAACCCAGCCATAGGCTGGGTTCTTTAAATAGTGGTGCCCGGACTCGGAATCGAACCAAGGACACGGGGATTTTCAATCCCCTGCTCTACCGACTGAGCTATCCGGGCAACGGGGCGCATTAAACCTGATTCCCCACGCTCCGTCAACGAAATTTCTTTAATTCGCAGCGGACTGCACAATCTATCACCACTTTGTTGATGCTGCTCGTTGGCTCAGGCAAAAAATGCCGTCCACAGCGCGGATATGGGCATCGCAATCACCAGCGCAGGCAGCATATTCGCCACCGCAAACATCTTGATGCCGCAAATATGTAGCCCGGTCGCCAGCAGTAAAACACCGCCCACGGCGGTGAAATCGCCCATCATCGCAGGTGTGGTTAGCGGCAGGATCAGCGTTGCGCAGGTGGCGAGCGTCAGTTGAATAATCAGCATCGGCACGGAAATCACCGCGACGGCAAAACCCAGTGAGGTAGCGAAGATCACCGCCGTAAAGAAATCGAGAAACGCTTTGGCGATCAAAATGCTCGGATCGCCGGTCATCCCTTCACGCATGGCACCAAAGATCCCGGTGCCGCTGGCGCAGAACAGAATAATAATAGCCACCAGGCTCTGAATAAAAGATTCATGCGCGCTGCTGGCTTCACCGTCTTTGCGTTTTTGCACCAGATTGCGCAGCGCGTTGACGCCGCCGCTGATCCCACGCTCGACATAGCAAAGCTCGCCGATAAGCGTACCCACCAGCGTCGCCAGCACCATCACCGGCAGGTTCACGCACTTAATGACCAGCAGGATGCCGATACCTAACGAGGCCAGGCCAAAAATCGACGGCATTGAATTACGCACTCGCTCCGGCAGCCGGTGGCTGAGCAAGGCGCCAATTGTTCCGCCGATCAATATGGCGGCGGCATTGATAAAAGGTCCAGTTAACACGCCATCACTCCTGTGTTTCATATAACTGAATAATATGCGGCCCAGAATAGCATTTTTATGCGCGGTTGAGGCTGCGTTGGTTGCGCCAGTGGGGGAAAGGTGCCATGATTGCGCGAATTTTCTTCCACCTAAACGGGGCCGCCTGATGACGCACCATTCAGCCGTTAGCCAGAGAGATTGCGCGCTTGCGCAAACGGGCACCCGTCTCATTTTATCGCCTACTTCACTCACCATGCGGTGAGGGTAACGCACGCTCACTGTAGGACAACAGTAAGATCAGAGACGTTCTGCTTTTACTGATGTCTGGCGGTTGGAGCTGGCTCCAGTCAGACACGTTCGTTGGGCGAAGCAGCAGCTTCGTCCGGGGCCTTTTACTCCCCTGAAACGGGTATTCGTGCTTATGAAATCGATGAAAATTGCCGTCAGCTGCGAGCTGGTATCCCTGCTTTCCACCCACCGCGAAGTGGTGACGCTGGAGAGTACCGACTTTACGGATGTGGCGGCAGTCGTCATAACAGTGGCGGAGAGTCGTAGCGGCATTCTGGCGCTGCTCAAACGGACAGGTTTTAACGTGCCGGTATTCTTGTTCTCCGCTGAGCCGGTCGATATGCCGGAAGGCATTACGGCGGTTATCTCTGGCAAAGATCAGGAGTGGCTGGAACTGGAAGCCGCAGCCGTCGATTATGAAGACAATTTGCTGCCGCCGTTTTTCGATACGCTGCGCCAGTATGTCGAAATGGACAACAGCACCTTTGCTTGTCCGGGTCATCAGCACGGTGAATTTTTCAAAAAGCATCCGGCAGGACGCCAGTTCTATGAATTTTTCGGCGAGAACGTTTTTCGCGCCGACATGTGTAACGCCGACGTCAAACTGGGCGATCTGTTGATCCACGAAGGATCGGCAAAGCATGCGCAGAAATTCGCGGCGAAAGTGTTTAACGCTGACAAAACCTATTTCGTCCTCAACGGCACATCCGCTGCTAATAAGGTGGTGACCAACGCGCTGCTGACCCGCGGCGATCTGGTGCTGTTCGATCGCAATAACCATAAATCCAATCACCACGGCGCGCTGATCCAGGCCGGAGCCACGCCGGTTTATCTGGAAGCGGCACGCAACCCGTTTGGTTTTATCGGCGGCATCGACGATCACTGTTTCGATGAGAAATACCTGCGCGATCTGATCCGCGATGTCGCACCGCATAAGGCCGATCGGCCACGTCCGTTTCGCCTGGCGGTGATCCAGCTTGGCACTTACGACGGCACTATCTACAACGCCCGTCAGGTGATCGACAAGATTGGCAGCCTGTGTGATTACATTCTGTTTGATTCCGCGTGGGTCGGTTACGAGCAGTTTATCCCGATGATGGCGGACTGCTCGCCGCTGCTGCTGGATCTGAACGAAAACGATCCGGGTATTTTTGTTACTCAGTCGGTGCACAAACAGCAGGCCGGTTTCTCGCAAACCTCGCAGATCCATAAGAAGGATAACCATCTGCGCGGCCAGGCGCGATTCTGCCCGCATAAGCGGCTGAACAACGCCTTTATGCTGCATGCCTCGACCAGCCCGTTCTATCCGCTGTTCGCCGCGCTGGATGTGAACGCCAAAATCCATCAGGGCGAGAGCGGACGCCGCCTGTGGGCCGAGTGCGTGGCGCTGGGGATCGAAGCGCGCAAGGCGATCATTGCCAACTGCAAAATGATCAAACCTTTTGTGCCGCCAGAGATCGCCGGTCGCCCGTGGCAGGATCATCCCACCGAGGTGATTGCCCGCGAACGCCGCTTCTTCAGCTTTGAGCCGGGTGACAAATGGCACGGCTTTGAGGGCTATGCGCGCGAACAGTATTTTGTTGATCCCTGCAAGCTGCTGCTGACCACGCCAGGCATCGATGCAGAAACCGGGGAATACGCCGATTTTGGTATTCCGGCGACTATTCTGGCGCACTTCCTGCGCGAGAACGGCATCGTACCGGAGAAGTGCGATCTCAACTCGATCCTGTTCCTGCTGACGCCAGCCGAGAGCGCAGAGAAGATGGCACAGCTGGTGGCGATGCTCGGCCAGTTTGAACAGCATATTGAGGATGACACGCCGCTCGCCGATGTGCTGCCGACCATTTTTAACAAATACCCGGTGCGCTACCGCGATTACACTCTGCGTGAGCTGTGCCAGGAGATGCACGATCTGTATGTCAGCTTTGATGTGAAGGATCTGCAAAAAGCGATGTTCCGCAAAGAAAGCCTGCCAGCGGTGGTGATGAATCCTCAGGACGCCAACAGCGAGTTTATTCGCGGCAACGTTGAACTGGTGCGTATCAGCGAGGCAGAAGGGCGCATCGCCGCTGAAGGCGCGCTGCCTTACCCGCCGGGCGTGCTGTGCGTGGTGCCGGGTGAAGTGTGGGGCGGGGCCGTCCAGCGCTACTTCCTGGCGCTGGAAGAGGGCGTCAATCTGCTACCGGGCTTTTCACCGGAGTTGCAGGGCGTCTATTCCGAAACCGATGCCGACGGGATCAAACGCCTGTACGGCTATGTGCTGAAGTAACCTCGCTCCCTTGTCCGGTAAGGGACAGCATTACGCGGCCACCCGGCGATACATCCGGCGCGGGTGGCCGATTTTTCCGTACTGCATCTCGACCACCAGAAAACCCGCTTCCACGCAGTGTTCGAGGTAGCGACGGGTGGTGGTTTTGCTTAATCCCGTTTCACTGACCACTTCATCAACGGAAAAGCAGCGTTCGGCTTCGTCGGCAAATAGCTTTTGCACCAGCGCCAGCGTGTTCTCCTCAATGCCCTTACTGCCATTATCCTGGCGGTAGTTTTTGGCCTGCAATTGATAGAGTGAATCGACGTTTTGCTGATCGACGATTTTCCACACCCGCTGCTGATCGGCAAACTGCACAAAGCGCTCCAGCGACTGGCTCAACCGCTTCCACGACACCGGTTTGAGGATATAGTCGAACGCGCCATTGCGGATCGCCTGGCTACAGGTATCCATATCGCTGGCAGCGGTAATAAAAATGACTGAGCAGTTGGCGCGGATAATTTGCGTATCGCTAATCAGCGTAATGCCTTTGCCATCCGGCAGATAGTTATCCAGCAGAACCAGCTGCGGTTGCATGCTGTCCAGCATGACTTTTGCTTCTGCCAGCGACGAGGCGATCCCCACCAGCCGCAAGCGCGGATGTTTGCCGATAAGCTCCGCATGAAGCTGCGCAAGGGCGTGTTCATCTTCCACTATCAGCACGTCTATCAGTTCATGTTGCATAATTCTGATCTTCCAGGGTCGGTACGGGACGCAGTACGTTGCCCGTTTCAGGAATAAACAAAGAGAAAATGGTGCCGCGCGGTTCGTTGGCCGAGACCTCAATCGAACCACCGACATGCGCGACATAGTTGGCGATCAGGTACAGCCCGATGCCATGATCGCCACGGCGTTTGGTGGTTATCCCGCGCTCAAAAATGTGCTCACGGATTTCCGGCGCGATCCCCACGCCGCGATCCGCCACCTCAATAATCAACTCGTGTTCATGCTGCAGGATCAGCACCTCGACCGGCTCGTGCGGCAACTCTGCGCGCTGTGTCGCTTCAATGGCGTTATCCAGCAGATTGCCGATGATCGAAATCAACTCCGCCTCGCCCAGCGTGCGGCAGGGGCGATCCATCCGGCACGACGGATCAAACGCCAGTTCGACGCCTTTTTCGCGGGCGCGCGCCGCTTTACCCAACAACAGGCCGCACAATGTCGGCGAACTAAAGTGCGATGAGATAAAGTCCAGCAGCTCCTGCGCATGCTCCGACTGCGCCTGAATATAGCGAATGGCGTCGTCGTAACGCTCCATGTGCAGCAGCCCCGACAGCGTGGCCATACGGTTGAGTTGCTCATGTCGCATAATGCGCAGGTTATCGACATAGCGTTTTACCTGGCTCAGTTGTGCGCTGAGGCTGTCGATCTCATTGCGGTCGCGGAAGGTGATCACCCAGCCCTGCAACTTATTCTCCAGCATAATGCGCACCCGGCTGGCAATGACCGTCAGCTGGTTGAACCGGCAAATCTCATCGTGCGTGTCATTCTCCAGCATCACCTCGCGGGCGAAAAAGGGCACTGGCGCAATGACTTCGGCGATGGTTTGCTCGCGCAGTGCACGCGTCGGCTGGCTTAAACCCAGCAGTTTACGCGCCGCCTGGTTAATCACCTCGATACGCAATTCGCTATCAATGGCGATCACCCCTTCGTAGATCGACTCCATCATCGCTTTCTGCTGACGAACCAACAGACCAATTTCGCGCGGCTCCAGTGAGAAGATCTGCTTTTTGATGCTGCGGGTAAAAAACCAGGAAAAAACAAACAGCGCTACCAGTAACAGCACTGCGGCGATAAAAATGTTGATCACTTTACCCAGCGTGATCGTGTCGAGATAGCTGGTCAGGTAGCCGACGGAAACAATCCCCACCACATGCCCGGTATCATCAAATATTGGCGCTTTGCTGCGTAGTGAAATCCCCAGCCCTCCTTTGCGAATGGTCGTTGTACTTTTTCCCTGTAGTACCTCGGCATTGTCGCCGCCAATCAACGTTTTTCCGACGACATCAGAATGCACTGAGTGAAATAGATGCAGCCCTTTGTCATCGCCGATAACAATAAAGCTTGCATCGCTGTGCGCCACTACTTTATGCATAAATTGCGCGATGGCTCGAATATCTTTATTGGCAACCGACTGGCGTAAATTCGGAATGATCGCTATTTCTTCCGCCTGTATTTTGGCTCTTGCGCTCATCTCCTGGTATAGCTGGCGACCAACGTCCTTGTAATAATAAACGCCTAATAAAACGAAGAGACCGGAGAAGAAAAGCACCAGTGAAATAAAAAGTTTGATTTGGAAAGAGACTTTCATGACATCACGCACAGCAGCCAACCATGCGCCAATGTAGCATCTTTTTTAACATGAGTGCGGAGTTTACTGGAAACTTGTGATCCCTTGCACAGCGTGGTCTGGTGCTTAAAAATGCCCTGTTAAATATTCTTTTTTGGAAATGTTATTAAGTTGTATTTATATATAAAAAAACCATAAAAACCACAGTAATAAATAAGCGATGAATCACACAAAATAAAAGAAACCATAAAAACCATAGGTGCCATTAAAACAACGATTTTATTATGCATTCCCTCACATAAAGTGCGTTTTTAGCCCTTTACTCTGTACGCACAAAATAACCAAGGGGCTTAATTATGAGCACAACTGACGATTCATTTTCTGTTACCTCTGAATCGCTTGAGATTCAAAAGAAACCACTGAAAGAAAAATGGTGGCACATTATGGATACCTGGAAAATTGGGATTATTCCGCTGCCATTATTCCTGTTAGCCGGTGCATTAATTGCCGTTGACTGCCTGGGCGGTAAGTTACCGAGCGATATCGTGGTGATGGTCGCCACGCTGGCATTCTTCGGTTTTGCCTGCGGTGAGTTCGGCAAACGTCTGCCGATCGTCGGCAAACTGGGCGCGGCGGCCATTTGCGCCACCTTTATTCCGTCGGCGATGGTTTACTACGGCCTGCTGCCGGATGTGGTCGTGGAATCCACCACCAAGTTCTACAAATCCACCAACATTCTTTATCTCTACATCTGCTGCATCATTGTCGGCAGCATCATGAGCATGAACCGTACCACGCTGATCCAGGGCTTCCTGCGTATCTTCTTCCCGATGCTGTGCGGTGAAATCGTCGGCATGCTGGTGGGGATGGGCGTGGGCCTGGCGCTCGGTATGGAACCGTTCCAGATCTTCTTCTTTATCATTCTGCCGATCATGGCGGGCGGTGTCGGTGAAGGCGCGATCCCGCTCTCCATCGGTTACGCGACGCTGCTGCATATGGATCAGGGCGTTGCACTCGGTCGTGTATTGCCGATGGTTATGCTCGGCGGCCTGACTGCCATCATCATCTCTGGCTGTCTGAATCAGTTGGGTAAACGCTTCCCGCACCTGACCGGCGAAGGGCAGTTAATGCCGAACCGCAGCAACGGTGATGAACCGGCTCCGGCTGCACCGGCTTTCTCCGGTAAAACCGATGTCACCACTATCGCGGCTGGCGCGCTGCTGGCTGTGCTGCTGTACATGATCGGTATGCTCGGCCACAAGCTGATTGGCCTGCCTGCGCCGGTCGGTATGCTGTTCGTTGCCGTTCTGATCAAGCTGGCGCACGGCGTCTCTCCGCGCCTGCTGGAAGGCTCTCAGGTGGTCTACAAATTCTTCCAGACTTCCGTTACCTATCCCATCCTCTTCGCCGTCGGTGTGGCTATCACGCCATGGGAAGAGCTGGTTCACGCGTTTACCATCAACAACCTGCTGGTGATCGTGAGTACCGTTTCCGCACTGGTTGCCACCGGCTTTTTCGTGGGCAAAAAGATCGGCATGCATCCGATTGATGTGGCCATCGTTTCCTGCTGCCAGAGCGGCCAGGGCGGTACAGGGGATGTTGCCATCCTGACGGCGGGTAACCGCATGAGCCTGATGCCGTTCGCGCAGATCGCTACCCGTATCGGCGGCGCGATCAACGTCTCGGTATCGCTGTTGGTGCTCGGCAATTTCCTCGTTTGATTCAAGTGTTACAGGAACTGATATGAAACTCGCAAGCTTTGTCCATCAGGGGATCCGGAGTTACGGCATCGTCAAGGCTGATGGCGTGATCAATCTGGGGCAGCGTCTGGGCGATCGCTACGGTGATTTGAAATCACTGCTCGCTGCCAACGCGCTGAATGAAGCGCAACAACTGAACGGTGAAACGCCGGATATCCGCTTCGACGACCTGCAATTTTTGCCGGTCATCGATAACCCGGCCAAAATTCTCTGCGTCGGCATGAACTACGCCGAAAAGCGCAAAGAGTTTGATCAGCATAACCCGGCACCGACGCTCTTCGTTCGCTTTGCGGATTCGCAAACCGGCCATAACGCGCCGGTACTGAAGCCGCGTCACTCCAGCGAATTCGACTATGAAGGCGAGCTGGCAGTGATTATCGGCAAAGGCGGGGAAGACATCTCCCGTGAGGCGGCGTTAAGCCACGTTGCAGGTTACAGCTGCTACATGGATGGTTCGGCGCGCGACTGGCAGCACACCTGGTTTACCGCCGGGAAAAACTGGCGGCAAACCGGCGCTTTCGGCCCATGGATGACGACGGCGGATGAGATCCCTGATCCGCATCAACTGGCGATCCGCACCTGGCTGAATGGCCGCATGGTGCAGGACGATAACACCGCCA
Source organism: Kosakonia sacchari (assembly GCA_900109485.1). Classification (GTDB taxonomy): domain Bacteria; phylum Pseudomonadota; class Gammaproteobacteria; order Enterobacterales; family Enterobacteriaceae; genus Kosakonia; species Kosakonia sacchari_B. Next base: position 151,562 of record FOAY01000001.1, read on the forward strand.
GCATGATCCATAAGGTCGCCGAGCTTATCGAGTACATCAGTACCTTCACCAGCCTGACGCCGGGCGATGTCATCATCACCGGCTCGCCGGGTGGCGTCGGCAAAAAACGCAACCCGCCGCTGTTTATGAAAGCGGGCGATCGCATCGAAGTGGAGATCGAGAATATCGGTCACCTCAGTAATGTGATTATTGATGCGCCAGCGCCAGCCCATTCGCTGACGGCGGCACACTAAGGACGAAGGCAACACCATGCAGGCACGACCCTCCATCGACTTCCGCGTGGCGGAAGTCAACGGCAATACTCAACGGCTGGCCTCAATCCGCACGTTGCTCGCAGACAGCGGATTAGGCATGGACAGCGACATCACCACCTTCGTTGAAGCCTGGTCGGGAAACCGGCTGGTGGGTTGTGCGGGCCTGGCCGCCAACGTCATCAAGTGTGTTGCAGTGGATGAAGAGCTGCGCGGCGAGAATCTCAGTGCGCGCTTGCTGGCAGAGGTTTCCCATCTGGCGCTGGCGCGGGGGCATTTTCATCTGTTCCTCTGCACGCGCCCCTGCAACCTGGAACGTTTTCGCCACAGCGGCTTCTGGCCGGTGGCGCGAAGCGGCAACAACGCGGTGCTGATGGAGAATACCCCGTCGGGGATCCAGCGTTACTGCCGCACGTTGCGGGTTGATCGCATGCCGGGCAAACGCATCGGCGCGATTGTGATGAATGCCAATCCCTTTACGCTGGGGCACCGCCACCTGGTGGAGCAGGCCGCACGCGCCTGCGACTGGCTGCACCTGTTCGTGGTACGCGAAGACGCTTCGTTCTTCCCCTTTGCCGCACGCCTGAAGATGGTGAAAGCGGGCGTGGCGCATCTGCCGAATGTCATCGTTCACGAAGGCTCTCAATACATTATTTCCCGCGCCACTTTCCCGGCTTATTTCCTGAAAGAGTCCGGCAAAGTGCAACAGGCGTGGAGCGAAATAGACCTGTTGATTTTCCGCAACTACATCGCGCCGGCGCTGGGGATCACCCACCGCTTTATCGGCAGCGAACCTTTTTGCGACATCACCCGCCAGTACAACCAGACCATGCATCAGTTGCTGGCCGGGGCGGTGGAGGTGGTGGAGATTCCGCGCATTAAAGCGACCGGCAATGCCATCTCCGCGTCTGAAGTGCGCCGTTTACTGCAAACACACCAGTTTTCCCGTATTCGGGAAATTGTACCGGATACCACTTTCGCGCATCTCGAATCCCACTACAGCGCGGAAGCTGTTTAAAAATCAGGAATCTAAATATGAAAATTGTGAGGGAGGCGCTGGCCGGAACCATGGAGTCCAGCGACCTGATGGTGAAAATAGCCCCCGCCGAAGGCGAGCTGGAAGTCGTTGTTCACAGCGAGGTTATCAAGCAGTTTGGCGATCAGATCCGCAAGGTGGTGAACGACACACTGCGGGCAATGTCGGTTCACCAGGGCTTGATCATCATTGAAGACAAAGGCGCGCTTGACTGCGTTATCCGCGCACGTTTACAGAGTGCGGTACTGCGCGCATCGGAAGGAACCGAGATCGACTGGGGGAAACTGCTGTGAAAAAACTCCGTCGTAGCATGCTGTTTCTGCCGGGCGCTAACGCCGCCATGCTCTCCACCGCGTTTATTTATCGTCCGGATTCGATCATGTTCGATCTGGAAGACGCCGTCGCCCTGCGTGAAAAAGACACCGCGCGCCTGCTGGTATTTCATGCCCTGCAACACCCGATGTATCAGGACATCGAAACCGTGGTGCGTATCAACCCGCTGAACACGCCGTTTGGCCTGCCGGATCTGGAAGCGGTCGTTCGTGCCGGTGTGGATGTGGTGCGCTTACCGAAAACGGATACCCCGGAAGATATCTACGAACTGGAACGTCACCTCGAACGTATCGAGCTGGCCTGCGGACGTGAAGTGGGATCGACCCGCGTGATGGCAGCCATCGAATCCGCGATCGGCGTGATTAATGCCGTCGCGATTGCCCGCAGCTCTCAGCGCCTGATCGGCATCGCGCTGGCCGCTTTTGACTATGTGATGGATATGCAGACCGAACGCGGCGATGGCACCGAACTGTTTTATGCCCGTTGCGCCGTGCTGCACGCCGCGCGAGCCGCCGGTATCGACGCTTTCGATGTGGTGTGGTCAGACGTTAACGACGAAGCCGGATTCCTGCGCGAAGTCGAGTTGATCCGCAAAATGGGCTTCAACGGCAAGTCGCTGATCAACCCGCGGCAAATCGATCTGCTGCATAACGCCTATGCGCCAACGCAGCAGGAAGTTGACCACGCGCAGCGGGTTATTGAAGCGGCGGAAGAGGGTGAACGCAACGGGCTTGGCGTCGTCTCGCTGAACGGCAAAATGATCGACGCCCCGATTATTAATCACGCGCAGATGGTGCTGGAACGTGCGGCCGCGTCCGGCGTGCGTCGGTAAGGACAGAACAATGAATCAGACAGAGCTTCTTCACGTTAATTTTCCCCATCTGCGTGAATTAAAACCCTTCGACAGCGCCCATGCGGCCACGCCGTGGCTGGCGGACGTTAACAGCAAACACACGCGCAAACTCTGCGCCACGCTGGAAGACGCCATCGCCCGCAGCGGGCTGAAAGACGGGATGACCATCTCGTTCCACCACGCTTTTCGCGAAGGCGACCGGGTGATTAACCATGTTGTCGCCACGCTGGCGCGTCTGGGGTTCAAAAATCTGACGCTGGCTTCCAGCTCGCTGATGACCTGCAACGATGCGCTGATCGAACACATTGAGAGCGGTGTGATTACCCGCATTTACACCTCCGGCATGCGCGGCAAGCTGGCGGATGCCATCTCTCACGGTTTGATGGCGGAACCGGTACAAATTCACTCCCACGGCGGGCGCGTCAAACTGTTGCAGGATGGCGAACTGAAGATTGACGTTGCCTTTCTTGGCGTACCGTGCAGCGATGAGTTTGGCAACGCCAACGGCACACAGGGGAAATCCTGCTGCGGTTCGCTGGGCTATGCGATGGTGGATGCGAAGTTTGCCCGCAAAGTAGTGCTGCTGACGGAAGCGCTGGTGCCGTTCCCGAATATGCCCGCCAGCCTCGGCCAGGATCAGGTGGATCTGATTGTGCAGGTAGAGAGCGTGGGCGATCCGGCAAAAATCAGCGTCGGCGCGGCGCGTGTCACCAGCAACCCGCGTGAACTGATGATCGCGCGCTATGCGGCGGATGTGATCGAGCACTCCGGCTATTTCAAAGATGGCTTTTCCATGCAGACCGGCTCTGGCGCTGCGGCGACGGCGGCGACCCGCTTTATGGAAGAGAAAATGGAACGCCACGGGGTGAAGGCCAGTTTCGCGCTCGGCGGTATCACCGGCGGCCTGGTGGATCTGCATGAGAAAGGGCTGATCGGCAAACTGCTGGATACGCAGTGTTTTGATGGCGAAGCGGCGGCATCGTTGCGCCGTAACCCGAACCACGTTGAGATCTCGACTGATGTCTATGCCAATCCCGGCGGCAAAGCTGCCAGCTGCGACCAACTGGACGTGGTGATCCTCAGCGCGCTGGAGATCGACACGGAGTTTAACGTCAATGTGATTACCGGCTCAGACGGCGTGATGCGCGGCGCATCCGGCGGTCACTGCGATGTGGCGGCCGCAGCAAACCTGACTATTGTCGTGGCGCCGTTACTGCGCAGCCGTATTCCGACGGTGGTGAAACGCGTGACCACGCTGCTGACGCCCGGGGAAAGCATCGATGTGCTGGTGACTGACCACGGGATTGCGGTGAACCCGGCGCGTCCGGAAATCCGCGAACGCCTGCTGGCGGCGGGGCTGAAAATTGTTGATATCGAAGCACTGTATCAACGCGCCATCTCGCTGACCGGTGAACCTAAACCGATCGCCTTTACTGACCGTATTGTCGGGGTGATCCGCTACCGTGATGGCACCGTCATTGACGTTGTCCGTCAGGTTAAAGAGGAAAATACATGACGACACTGACGCCCGTTCGACCGGGCGTCAGCCTTGAAGCGCTGCTGGCGGCGAAAGATAGCCGTGCAGCGCGTCAGGCTGACTGGCTCGCTCACTATCAACAACCGGTCATTTCACTGACACTGGTGACGCCCGGCGCGGTAAAAGACAGTATTCGCTATCGCAATACCATGGGGGTGGCGTTACAGGCCTGCGATCAACTGCTGTGGCAGAACCGCTGGCAGGTGCTGGACCGGCAGGTGCTGTGGCTGCCGACCGGCGCAGAAGCCCTGTGGTGCGTCGCGCATCCGGCGGTGGAAATCAAGGCGCAGTGCGTTGAGATGGAACAGACGCATCCGCTGGGACGTCTGTGGGACTTTGACGTGCTGTGCCCGCAAGCGGGACAGGTCGGACGGCATTCACTGGATCTGAATACCCGCCGTTGCCTGGTGTGCGATGAGCCGGCGCACGGCTGCGCGCGTTCGCGCCGCCACCCGGTGGATGAAGTGGTTGCCCGCGTGGAGAAACTGATTGATGGCTGGTTTGCTCGCGACTGAATCCGCGGTTATCAGCGTACCGGAGCTTGCTGCCCGGGCGCTGCGCCTCGAACTGGATCTCACGCCGAAACCGGGGCTGGTGGACCGGGCGAACAACGGCTCGCACCAGGATATGGATCATGCGCTGTTTTTACGCAGCATTGCAGCCATCACGCCATGGTTTTCCGTCTTTGAACAGGCCGGGCGCGAACATGCCCACAAGGCGGCAGGAGCCCAGTTGCGCCTGCTGCGACCGGCTGGCATTGCGTGCGAACAGGCGATGTTTACTGCCACCGGTGGGGTGAATACCCACAAAGGCGGGATTTTTTCGCTGGGTCTGCTCTGTTTTGCCGCCGGACGATTGCAGGGACAACGCCGGCCGCTACAGGCTGAAACGTTGTGTCGGCAGGTCAGTGAAATCTGTCGCGGGCTGGTGGCGCGTGAACTGGCAGCCCGGCCGCAGGCCGTGACGGCAGGTGAGAAACAGTTTCTGGAATATGGCCTTACCGGCGCTCGTGGCGAGGCCGAACAGGGTTTTGCCACGGTGCGCCGCGCGGTGCTGCCGTTCTGGCATCAGGAGCAGGGCGAGCGGCGGCTGCAGCATGCGTTATTGCGCCTGATGGCGGCAAACCCGGACAGCAATCTGGTGTCGCGCGGCGGCATTGCCGGGCTGCGCTACGTGCAGGATTATGCGGCGACTTTACTGGCGGCGGGCTGGGATAACGATGCGTTGTCTGAAATGGACAGGGCGCTGATGGCCCGGCGCTTAAGCCCCGGCGGCAGCGCCGATTTGCTGGCGGTCGCGTACGTGTTGGCGCAACTTCCATAACGCAGTATCGGGTGGTGTTATGTACCCGGGTCTTTCCCGGCCAGATAAGTCGGTTGGGATAGCGGCTGCAACCATTGCCGGATGGTGCTGGATTACCCGGTCTATGGATTTACCCGGCAGGAACAGGCCGAAGATGTGGAAAAAGGTATAAAAAACCCGGCGCTCAGGCCGGGTTTTTTGTCTTACGCTTTCTGCGCGACTGCCGCAGGTTCGCGCACATGTTTGTATTTAAACAGTGTCACGAAGGCAAAAGCCAGCACCAGCGAATAACCGGCAAAAATCAGCCATACGGTTTTCCAGTCGGTAACGCCTGCGGTGGTGTAGATCTCTACCACTTTACCGCTGGCCATACCGCCGAGGATACAGCCGAAGCCGTTGGTCATCATCAGCAGCATACCCTGCGCACTGGCGCGGATCGCCGGGTTAACCTCTTTCTCAACGAACACCGAACCGGAGATGTTGAAGAAGTCGAACGCGCAGCCGTAGACAATCATCGACAGCACCAGCAGCACGGTGCCGAACGGTGTCGGGTCGCCATAAGCGAACAGACCAAAACGCAGCACCCAGGCGATGATACTGATCATCATTACGTTCTTTATGCCGTAGCGGCTCATAAAGAACGGAATCGCGAGGATGAAGGCCGTTTCGGAGATCTGCGAAATAGACATCATCACCGACGCATGGGTCACGATGAAGCTATTAGCAAACAGCGGATTGGCATCGAAGCTGTGCAGGAAGGTGTTGCCGAACATGTTAGTGATCTGCAACTCGGCGCCCAGCATCATCGAGAAGATGAAGAAGATCGCCATACGCTTGTTTTTAAACAGCGCGAAAGCGTTCAGGCCCAGCATTTCCACCCAGGTCTGTTTCTCGGTGCTTTTCGCCACCGGCATGTGCGGCAGCGTCAGGGAGAACAGGCTCAGTACCAGCGACAGCGCGGCACCGATATAGAGCTGCATATGGCTCAGTTCGAAGCCGGAGAAGCTCACCGCCCACATCGCCAGGATAAAGCCAATGGTGCCCCAGATACGGATTGGCGGGAAATCGGTAATAATATCGTGCCCGGCGGATTTCAGGCGGAAGTAAGAGATGGTGTTTACCAGGCTCAGCGTTGGCATATAGGCCAGCGAGTTAAGCAGAATAATGGCAAACATCGCGCCCGGCGTGGTAACGCCTGCGGCAATAAACAGAGTGATCGCACCGACCAGATGGCACAGAGCATAAACCCATTTCGCGCTCAGCCATTTGTCGGCAATGATACCGAGCAACGGCGGCATCAGCAGCGAGGCAATGCCCAGCGAACTATACACCGCACCAATAGATGCACCATCAAATTTCAGCGTGACGAACATATACGAGCCAAGCGTCGTCAGCCAACTTCCCCACAGGCAGAACTGCAGAAAGATAATGACTTTCAGCTGCAGCTTAAGATTCATGCTAATTTCCTCACAAAGGAGACGGACAGATGTTGGAATGGGCACAATTAATATTGTTATGTGTCAGGATTCTATCATCACCTGGGCGGTGAATTTGTTATGCCCGACATAAAAATGCAAACTTCCTCTGATTGCATTTACATATGGTGACGGATATCACACTTTAGCGCAACCGTTTGCATCACGCAGACGAATACCTTATGCCTCTTTCGCACAAACGCACGAAAGAGGCACAGGATCAGTTGCGACGCCAGGTTTTCTGCGCCGAATTGACTTTATAGAGGTAGCGACGGGATTCCGCCGACGGATGGCGGGTGGCCAGGGTTTGGTAAACATCGCCTGGAGTCATGGTGTTGATGATATTGGCGGCCTGCATCTTATCGCTGGAAAAGACGCGAAGTACGCTGCCCGCACCGCCGTTATAGGCGGTGATCACCGCATAACGCCGGGATGTCGGATTACTGATACCGGAGAGATAGACATTATTCAGCATTGCCAGATACGCGGTGCCGGTATCAATATTGCTCTGCGGATCGAACAGATAGCTGCGATCCGGCGTACCGGATCTGCCCTGCGCGCGGAAGACATCTTTCCCGGCGCTGTGCTGTACCACCTGCATCAGGCCCAGCGCGTCAGAGCGGCTAACCGCGTACGGGTTAAACGACGACTCAGTCTGCATAATCGCCAGAATTAGCGACTCATCGACGCCGTATTTCCGCGAGGCCTGGCGCACCATGCCGATATATTTATGCGCACGTTTGTCCAGATGGTTCGGCACAAGGTTGAGCGTCACGCTATAAATAACGCGTAAGCCGTTGCTGCGGCTTTTCAGCCGGGTTTGCAGCAGGTAATCCGCAAAGCGCGCCGCGCGCCACTCCCAGCGGATCGCTTCGCCGTTGTTATCCAGCACCTGGCCATAGAGGAACGGTTCTTTGGAGATCGGGATATCATCGGTGTCGGAATAGAGGTCGATAGATCCCGGATCGTCACCCATCAGCAGGGTTTTGATAATCGCCTGGCGCAGATGTGCGGCCGGATCGGTGCCGGAGATCGTTTCGACGGTGATGGTACCTTCATCAAAGTTGATGTGGCTGCGCGTCTGGTACTGGTCAGTGTATTTGACGTAGTCCTTCGGCCCGGCGATCAGGACTTCGTTAAATCCCCAAAGATTCTCAATGTTGTGGGCGAACTGCCCCATCAAAATATCAAAACCGTTAGTGTCTTTAATCCAGGCTTCGTTATAGGCTTCGCCCGATTTGTTAGAGCTGGAACAAGAAATCAGTAACGGCGCGATCATCACTAGCGCTAAAAATTTTTTCATCATTCCGGATGCAGTTGTGTTGGGGGAAACGCGCCTGTGACGCCCGGGCGCTGGCAATATCTCCCTGTTTCGCGACATTGCCAGCCGTGCAGGTGTTCAGCTGCTTATTTTTTCTCTTGCGGCGTATAGCCTTCGATATGCACGTCTTTACCTTCAAACAGGAAATTCACCATCTCCTGTTCCAGCAGTTTGCGGTGCTCGGTATTCATCATGTTGAGCTTTTTCTCGTTAATCAGCATGGTTTGCTTTTGCTGCCACTGCTTCCAGGCCTCTTTCGAGATCTCGTTATAAATGCGTTTACCCAGATCGCCCGGATAGAGCTGGAAGTCTTGCCCCTCTGCTTCGCGTTGCAGGAAGGTACAAAAAATGGTTCTGCTCATAAAAAATCCTCTCTACTTGCGCGCCGCGCTACTTCGCTTCGGCGCGTAATTGCTGTATCAGGCGTTCCACGGGAGCCGCCAGACCGACGGATGGCGGTTGCGCCAAGTTATACCAGAGACCCGCGCCATCATCCATGCAGGATGAGAACGAGGACACGCCAAGCCACATAGGCACAATATCCAGATGGAAATGGCTGAAAGTATGGCGGAACGCCACAAGCTGGCTGAGATTATCGGCGCTAATGTTCCTCTGCGCCAGCCAGTCGCGTAGCCCCGCTTCATCGCTGAACTGCGGGAAACAGAACAGACCGCCCCACAGCCCGCTGGGCGGACGCTGTTCGAGATAAACCTCGCCTTTATGCTGCATCAGCAGGAAATAGCCCGTGCGTTCAGGCAGCGTCTGTTTGGGTTTTTTACCGGGATATTGCGCCCACGACTGTGCCGCTTTTGCTTCGCAGCCGGTTTGCAACGGGCACAATTCGCACTTCGGTCTGGAACGGGTACAGACGATAGCGCCAAGATCCATCATCGCCTGGTTAAAGCGCTCCACGCCTTTCGGCGGTGTGACTTCACTGCTGATATCCCACAGCCGCTTTTCCACCTCTTTTTTACCCGGCCAGCCCGCAACGGCGTAGCAGCGTGCCAGCACGCGTTTAACGTTACCGTCGAGGATGGGAAAATGTTTACCCAGCGACAGCGAGAGGATCGCGCCTGCGGTAGAGCGGCCAACGCCGGGAAGCGCGGCCACTTCATCAAAGGTTTCCGGGAAACGACCGCCGTGCAGGTTCGCCACCTGCTGCGCGGCTTTATGCAGATTGCGGGCGCGGGCGTAGTAACCGAGCCCGGTCCACAGATGCAGCACTTCATCCAGCGGAGCGTTTGCCAGATCGGTCACCGTCGGGAAACGGGCCATAAAACGCTGGAAATAAGGAATAACGGTTGCAACCTGCGTCTGTTGCAACATCACTTCCGACAGCCATACTTTGTAAGGCGTTTTTTCAATTTGCCAGGGCAGGGTTTTTCGCCCGTATTTATCGTACCAGTCCAGAACCTGGGCTGAAAATTGAGACGCTTGCATGGTCACCAGAATCGCGTTGTCAGGGGCGAAGATTGCAGCACAGAGGCGCTGGCCTGTAAACCGGAACTTTCCGGTGCTTGCATCATGCGATTAACTTTGGATAATGCCCGTTTCCTGAACACTCTCACGAGCAGATCACTTTATGAATAACGACGTCATTTCACCGGAATTTGATGAAAACGGCCGCCCATTGCGCCGGATTCGTAGCTTTGTCCGTCGCCAGGGCCGCCTGACCAAGGGGCAGCAGCACGCGCTGGAAAATTACTGGCCGGTGATGGGCGTTGAGTTCAGCGAACAGCCGCTGGATCTCGTTGCGCTGTTTGGCCGCACGGCACCGGTTACGCTGGAAATTGGCTTCGGCATGGGCGCTTCGCTGGTGGAGATGGCGAAAATGCGTCCGGAACAGAACTTTCTTGGCATTGAAGTGCACTCGCCGGGCGTCGGCGCTTGCCTCTCTTCTGCGCATGAAGAGGGCGTTGAGAACCTGCGCGTGATGTGCCACGACGCGGTCGAAGTGCTGCATAAAATGATTCCTGACAATTCTTTAAATATGGTGCAGCTGTTTTTCCCTGACCCGTGGCATAAAGCGCGTCATAATAAACGCCGCATCGTTCAGGTACCGTTTGCTGAACTGGTGAAAAGCAAGCTCAAGCTGGGCGGCGTGTTCCATATGGCGACTGACTGGGAAGCCTATGCGCAACATATGCTTGAAGTGATGTCCTCTATCGACGGTTATAAAAACCTGTCGGCGACGAATGACTTTGTGCCGCGTCCGGATTCGCGTCCAGTGACTAAATTTGAACAGCGTGGCCACCGTCTTGGTCACGGCGTATGGGACTTAATGTTCGAGAGGGTGAAATAATGGCAACAAACCGCAGTCGTCGCTTGCGTAAAAAAATGCATATCGACGAGTTCCAGGAACTGGGTTTTTCCGTTGCATGGCGTTTTCCGGAAGGCACCAGCGAAGAGCAGATCGATAAAACCGTTGATGACTTTATTCAGGAAGTGATCGAGCCGAATAAGCTGGCGTTTGACGGCAGTGGTTATCTGGCCTGGGACGGTCTGATTTGTTTGCAGGAAATCGGTAAATGTACCGAAGAACATCAGGCCATTGTGCGTAAGTGGCTGGAAGACCGCAAACTGAGCGAGGTACGCGTCAGCGAACTTTTCGACGTTTGGTGGGACTAATAAAGCATAAGGGGCCAGCATTAGCTGGCCCGTTTTGTCTCTACAGGAGTTTTTTATGATGCGCAAAACGCTGTTGGCGGCGGCTCTTACGGTTACCGCATTTGCGGCTCAGGCTGATTATCAATGTGGCGTGACGCCGCGTGACGATGTAATCATTAGCCCGCAAACGGTGCAGGTGAAAGGTGAGAACGGTAACCTGGTGATCACCCCGGACGGCAATGTCATGTTTAATGGCAAACAGCCTTCGCTAACTGCTGCGCAGCGCGAGCAGGCGAAGGATTACCAGGCCGAATTGCGCAGCGCTCTGCCGTGGATTGACGATGGCGCGCGCAGCCGCGTGGAGAAAAGCCGCGCAGCGTTGGATACGATCATCGTCAAACAGGTGGGAGAGAACAGCAGCATGCGCAACCGTCTGACCAAGCTGGATGCGCAGCTGAAAGATCAGATGAACCGCATTATTGAACACCGCAACGATGGCCTGACATTCCACTACAAAGCGATTGATGAAGTGCGCGCCAATGGTCAGCAACTGGTGAACCAGGCAATGGGCGGTATTTTGCAGGACAGCATCAACGAAATGGGTGCTAAAGCCGTGCTGAAGAGCGGCGGTAATCCGCTACAGAGCGTGTTGGGGAGCCTCGGCGGTTTGCAGACGGCTATTCAGGATGAGTGGAAAAACCAGGAAGCGGATTTTCAGCAGTTTGGCAAAGACGTTTGTAAGCGCGTCGTTTCGCTGGAAGAAAACCGCAAAGCGTTAACCGCCGGATTGAAGTGAGCCGCTGTTATAGTTTTTTATTTTCGGAATAGTCAAATAAAGCCCGGCTATATTGGTCGGGTTTATTATTTTACTCGCTATATTATATCCCTGAAAGTCTTTCAATCTGTCTTATAATATTAATTAAGATGAATTGCCATGGGTATTAATGTGATTGAAACAAGGGGGTTATTTTTCTTTGAGAGTTTTCATGTTGGTGATAATATCAAATTTCACATCATGGACGCGATGCTTACCTGTATGACATCACTACATATCCAATCGAAAGATGACGCCTCAACCTATAAGGACTTTGCTGAGAGGGAAACAAATACAGAGATTGATCTGCTCGATTTAATTAACACCTTGTGGGAAAGCAAGCGAATTATTATCTCGACTATTCTGATATTTTCTCTGGCCGGATTCTTTATTAGTGCGTTATTAACGCCAAAATGGACCAGCCAGGCAGAAATCACGCCAGCAGAAAAACCGCAATGGAGCCAGTTGCAAAAGGCGCTTTCTACTTTGCAGGTTCTCGATGTTAAACCTTCCCTTGATAAGATAGAAGTATTTAACCTGTTCCTGAAAAAGTTTAATTCTGAATCGCTGCGCGAAGAGTTCCTGGCATCGTCTCCGCTGGTGGTCGGTAAGCTGATGGCCTCTAATCCTGATGCCGAAGAGCTGCGCCGCGGCATTGTACTGCTGTCCGGGAAGATCAAGGCGGTCAATAACACGCCGGGGAAAAGCGCTGATAACGTGCCTTACCAGTCCTGGACGCTAAGCTTCACCGCCCCGACGGCTGGCGAGGCTAAGGAAATTCTTAACAGCTACATCAGTTATATTTCTGCTTTGGTTGTTCAAGAAACATTAAATTATCTGCGTGAAGAAGTGGATTTAAAAAAGGATACGGAGAGGGAGTCGCTGGCGATGGAGCGTGAGCGGATGAATACGCTCCATGACACCAAGTTGAGGCGACTAAATTACTCGCTGGAAGTGGCCAATGCTGCCGGTATTAAACGTCCGGTTTACAGTAATGGGCAATCCGTACAGGATGACCCGGATTATTCGATTGCTCTGGGTTCTGATGGCATTGCTGAAAAACTTAAAATCGAACAGTCGATTGCCGATGTTACCCGGCTTAATGCGGATTTCCGTTATCGTGAACATCGCCTGGCGGAACTGGACAAACTGGATATTAAAGATATCACCTTCACGCCGTTTAAATACCAGCTTTCTCCATCGCTTCCTACCAAAAGGGATGGGCCGCGCCGGGTTTTACTTACTATTTTAGCCGCGTTGTGTGGTGGGGTTATTGCCAGCGCGGTGGTATTAGTGCGCCAGGCGTTGTATCAGCGGAACCATTAATATATCTGTAGCGCTTTCAGCCCTCTGCGTTCCGTGCAGAGGGCCAAAGTTTTTATTCAGCCAGAAACAACTCAAGCAGAGAATTGAGAAACAGCTTACCGTGTTCGGTTATTTGCCAGTATGTGTCGCATTCACGCAAATAATTTAACGCCAGCGCCTGCTCGATCTGCGGGCGTATCGTACTTTCATCCAGCCCGGTGTAGCGGGTGAATTCAGCACGCGGCGCAGGCTCCAGCAGGCGAAAGCGATTCATAAAGAATTCGAACGGTTTATCCTGTGCTTCAACATCGTGCTGCTTATCAAGGTATTTCCCCTGCATATACCCACGCGGATGGCGGGTTTTCGCCGTGCGCAGAATGCGTCCATCCGGGAAGGTCACTTTACCGTGCGCGCCGCAACCAATCCCCAGGTAATCACCAAAGCGCCAATAGTTGAGGTTATGCTGACACTGATAACCCGGTTTCGCGTAGGCTGAGGTTTCATACTGCTGATAGCCAGCCGCGGTAAGGATCTGGTGCCCCTGCTCGAAAATATCCCACAGCGCATCGTCATCCGGCAGCACCGGCGGGCGCGAGCCAAACAGCGTATTGGGTTCAATAGTCAGTTGATACCACGACAGGTGCGGCGGGTTAAGTTCAATGGCCAGGCGCAGATCGTCCAGCGCCTCTTCCAGCGACTGATCCGGCAGGCCGTGCATCAAATCAAGGTTAAAGCTGCGAAGCCCCAGCCCGCTTGCCAGCTTCGCTGCTCGTTTTGCTTCTTCCGGGCCGTGAATTCGCCCGAGCCGTTGAAGCTTGGTTTCACTGAAGCTTTGCACGCCGATGGAGATACGGTTCACGCCCGCGCGCTGGTAATCGACAAAACGGTCCGCTTCCACGGTGCCTGGATTGGCTTCCATGGTGATTTCCGCATTGGCCGCCAGCGGCAGCCGGGCGCGCACGCCATCCAGCAGCGTTTGCATCGCCGGGCCGGACAGCAGGCTCGGTGTGCCGCCACCAATAAAGATGGTCTTTATTTCGCGTCCCTGCGCCCAGGGCGCGTCAGCATCGAGATCGTTCAGCAGATGCTGAACGTAATCGTCGTGCGGCACTTCGCCCTTCAGTGCGTGCGAGTTGAAGTCGCAGTACGGGCATTTCTGCACGCACCAGGGAATATGGATATAAAGGCTCAGAGGTGGCAAATCAGCCATTACGCAGTGCTTCCAGTAACAATTTTAACGCCTGGCCGCGATGGGAAATGGCGCTTTTCTCTTCGCGGGTAAGTTCCGCCGCGGTTTTACCCTCGGAAGGAACAAAGAAAATCGGATCGTAACCAAAACCGCCGCTGCCAGCCGGCTGCTGCGCGATCATGCCGGGCCAGCAACCGTGGCACACCAGCGGCGTTGGATCGTCCGCATGACGCAGATAAACCAGCACACAGTGGAACTGTGCGGTACGGTGTTCATCCGGGACAGATTTCAGCGCATCGAGCAGCTTTTCCAGATTCTGCTGATCGGTCGCATCCACGCCGGAATAGCGCGCCGAATAGATCCCCGGAGCGCCCTGCAATGCATCAACCGCCAGGCCGGAATCGTCAGCGATGGCGGGCAAACCGGTAACCTGCGCCGCGTGGCGGGCTTTGAGGATGGCGTTCTCAATAAACGTCAGCCCGGTCTCTTCTGCGGACTCAACGCCCAGTTCAGTTTGTGCGACCACGTTGAGGCCGAAATCGTTCAATAGCGAGGCAAGCTCGCGCACTTTACCGGCATTACCGGTCGCGAGGACAACTTTTTGCATAGTGGATCCTAATCGATTAGCGCCGCGACTTCCGTCGGGATCTGTTGCGGGTGGGTAATTTTAATCTGCTTATGGCGGCCCAGCTCGCCTTTTTCAATCACCACCTGGTTTTTTGCCACGCGAAACTGCTTTGCGAGGTATTTGACCAGGTGTGCATTTGCCTGGCCGTCTACAGGCGGAGCGGTAATGGCGACTTTCAGTTCGTCGCCATGCAAGCCAACAATGCTGTCACGGCTGGCTTTCGGCTGAATGTACAGCCGCAAAACCAGCCCCTCTTCACAGGTCGAAACGGCACTCATAGTGCCATCCACAACCCCGGCAGAAGAATATCGCCGGTGGATTGCAGCAGCTCCGCAATCCCCATATTGATGACGTACAGCAGCAGCACCAGAATCATCGGCGAGAAGTCGATGCCGCCCATCGCTGGCAGCAGATTGCGGATTGGGCGCAGCAGCGGTTCCGTCAACTGTATTAAAACGTACTCGACCGGGCTACGGCCCTGGCTAACCCAACTCATGATTGCCATGACCAGCAGCACCCAGAAAATCATCAGACCGATGGTTTTCAGTAAAATCAGCAGCGCGGAAATCCAGATGATCGGCTGGAACGTGATCACCATAAACAGCACGATCGCTTTGATAAGACTGAGTACAAAAGCGATCAGCAGCGAGGCGCTATCCAGCGGCCCCAGCGGCGGAATGACACGGCGCAGCGGCCCGACAATCGGCTGTGTAGCTTTCACTACAAACTGCGAAAACGGGTTGTAAAAATCGCAGCGTGCCCACTGCATCCAGACGCGCAACAGCAGAACCATTGTATAAAGTTCAAGCACTGTCGAGAGCAGGAAAGTCAACGTCTTCATGGCGTTCCTCAGTATTCCTTAATTTTTCGTGTAATCGCGCGCACCAAAAATAGCTGTCCCGATGCGCACCATCGTGCTGCCAGCCGCAATGGCGGCGGTCATGTCGTCCGTCATGCCCAGCGACAGGGTATCCACCGTTGGATAACGTGTTTTGAGCGCTTCAAATGCTACAGCCATTTGCCGTGCTACGGCAAACTGCCGCGCGTACTCCGTTTCCGGCGCGGGGATCGCCATCAAACCTCGCAGGCAAATGCCCGGTAATTCAACGACCTGTGCCGCCAGCGCATCCAGCTCGCTGAGGGCAATGCCCGATTTGCTCTGCTCGTCGCTGATGTTGACCTGAATCAGCACATTCAGCGGCGGCAGGTCGGCGGGACGCTGTTCGCTTAAGCGGCTGGCGATCCGCAAACGATCGATGGTGTGGCACCAGTCGAAATGTTCGGCTACCAGACGGCTTTTGTTGGACTGCAACGGCCCGATAAAGTGCCATTGCAGGTCTTCCACGCCCGCCTCGCGGAAGTGAAGGATCTTATCGACCCCTTCCTGAACATAGTTTTCCCCAAACGCGCGCTGTCCGGCGTCGATGGCTTCTGCGACAGCGCTCGCAGGCTTAGTTTTGCTCACTGCAAGTAAAGTAACTTCTGCTGGAGCACGGCCGCATTGTGTTGCGGCAGCGGAGATTTTGTCCCGGACCTGTGCCAGGTTGTGCGCAATATCGTTCATGTTTCCAGGATAGCGTTATGGATATAGATGAAATAGTGGAGCTTAGTGTAAAGCATAATGTCTCGGATCTACACCTGTGCAGTCATTGTCCACCACGCTGGCGACAGCAGGGACGGCTGGTGCCTGCGCCTTTTCCCACGCCTGATGTCAGCGGGGTTATCAATGCGCATCTGAGCAGCGCGCTGCAGCAGCAATGGCGAGAACAGGGGCAGGTTGATTTCGCCCTTACCACCGCGCGCGGACAGCGCTTGCGTGCGGGCGCGTTCAGCCATCATCAGGGCGTCTCGCTGGCGCTGCGACTGCTGGCGCAAAGCAGCCCATTACTCGCAGAACTGGATGCGCCCGCCGCGCTGAACACACTGCTGGAGCGGGATAACGGGCTTATTCTGGTTACCGGCGCCACCGGCAGCGGCAAATCCACGACGCTGGCGGCGATGGTTGATCACCTCAACCAACATCAAGACGGACATATTTTGACGCTGGAAGATCCGATCGAATTTGTCCATACCAGCAAGCGGTGCTTGATCCAGCAGCGGGAGATCGGCCAGCACTGTCGCTCATTCGCTGCCGGTTTGCGTGCGGCACTGCGTGAAGATCCGGATGTGATCCTGCTGGGCGAGCTGCGCGACAGCGAAACTATCCGTCTGGCTTTAACCGCCGCAGAGACCGGGCATCTGGTGCTGGCCACGCTGCATACGCGTGGGGCAGCGCAGGCGGTGGAACGTCTGGTGGATACGTTTCCGGCGCAGGAGAAAGATCCGGTGCGCAGCCAACTGGCCGGAAGCCTGCAAGCGGTGCTGGCGCAGAGGCTGGAAGCAGACACGCGGGGAGGGCGGATCGCGCTGTTTGAACTGCTGATTAATTCTCCGGCGGTCGCGAATCTGATCCGCGAAGGCAAAACACACCAGTTGCCCGGTGTGATGCAGACCGGGCTGCAGGCGGGCATGCAGACCTTTGCGCAAAGCCATCAGCAGCGCGTTCAGCAGGGGTGGCTAACGCACGTTTAGCGAATAAACCGCTGGCAGAGCGCCTGCTGTCGCGAGGATTTCCAGCCGAACGCTCAATGCTGTCAGCGGTTCGGGGAACCGGTGCTGGCAGACGGAGTGGTGATTATCCCGCACTTCAGCCAGGAGTTTATCGTCCACCCACAGGCGGTAGTGCGTAATACAGTGTGGCGTCACAGCGTAGTGATGGCCCATT
The DNA here is from genome assembly GCA_900109485.1 of Kosakonia sacchari. Lineage (GTDB taxonomy): Bacteria > Pseudomonadota > Gammaproteobacteria > Enterobacterales > Enterobacteriaceae > Kosakonia > Kosakonia sacchari_B. Next base: position 168,977 of record FOAY01000001.1, read on the forward strand.
TGCACCGACTCCATGGCGTTATCAAAGTCGTTGTCCTGCACCAGCGTCAGATGCCGGATCTGGCGCGGTGTGGCCCAACGCCAGACGATCTCCGGTGTTGGGTCGTTAGCATCCGGCGTCCAGCCGTTGAGCTGCTGCTCCGGGCGCAGGCGTCCGTTAAGCACATTCTGGACGTTCCAGGCTGTTAACGGCTGGCTGAAGCGCAGGGCAGGCATAATTTGTTGCGGATGACGGCGCGGCAGCCAGAAGTCGAACTCGTCAACGCCATAATCGCCATCGACAATCTGACGAGTGTGTTTCGCCACGCGTGCATTCAGGCTGTTAAATACCGTCATCATGCCGGGCAGATGGGTATCCGTCAGGGCGATTTCGATCGCATCCTGCGCCTCGAAGGCGATAAACAGATACTGGTCGCGCTCGCTCTGCCAGCGGAATGACAAGGTGTGCCAGCCTTCGCCGGAAACCTGCAATACAGACTCGGCGTATTGATAATCTGGAGTAAAATTTCCGGCTCGCGCGCTGCCGAGCAGGGATACTGCCAGCGTTTGCGGCGTTTTGGCCCGCAGGAACAGCGCGATATCCGGCAGTTTTGCGCCAGCCTGTATCGGCAGCAGTAGCGCCATCCGCCCGGTTAATGCGTGCCAGCGACCACTGGCGGGAAGTTCAGTCAGTTGGTATTCGCTGCTGGCGCTGACTTCCGCTCCGGCCGCTGGATCGTTCAACCAGCGTCGTGGAATATAGCAGCCATTAGCCTGTAACTGCTGTTGCAGTAGGCCGATGTGCGCAGGCTCCGCCAGTTCATGCGGGGTAAAGTGCTCTGCTTTACAAAGTGCGGCGGCGCGTCCCACCACTTCGCCCAGCAGACCGCAGGTGCACATCACGCGGGCGCTGCCAAACGCGACATGGGAGGCGGAAATCAGCCTGCCGGTGAGGAACAGATTGTCCAGCGAGCGGCTATAAAGGCAGCGAAATGGAATGGTGTAGGTGCCTTTGCTGTGAAACTGGCGGCAGCCGTCGTGCGTGCTGTAAACGCCATCCGCCGGATGCAGGTCGATCGACCAGCCGCCGTAGGCCACGGCATCGTAGTGATCGCGTTGTTCGATAATATCCTGCTGGCACAGTAAATGATCGCCAAGGAAGCGGCGGCTCTCGCGCTTGCCAGGAATAGCGCCCACCCATTCGATGGTCATATTCGCGGCTTCCGGGAAGTTGCCGGAGTTTTTAATATGATCCCAGACGCCCCAGACGATTTTCCACAGCTCCCATTTGATCTCTTCGCTTTCATGCACGGTATCCAGGCGGCCTCCCCACTCCAGCCACCACAGATCGCAACCGTTCAGCGTTGATGTCAGCCGCTTGTAGCGCGGGATTTTGGTAATATCTTGCAGCGCAAAAGAGGGCGGTACAAAGTTGACCGGTCCATCAGTTTGTTTGGTATAGAAGTAGATCGAATGGCCCAGCTTATGGCCGAAATGATCCCCCGGCGCCATCTTCTCGCCCAGCTCTTGTGCGTCTTCAGCGCCCTCGCGATACTCTGCGCCCGCCAGAAAACCCAGCACGCCATCGCCGGTGGCGTCGCAAAACTGCGCTGCATTTACGCTGTAAAAGGTTTCGTTGATCGGGTTGAAGGCTTTGACCTGGGTAATGCGCTGCTGCTCTTTTTCCACTTCATAAACGGCGGTATTGAGTAAAAGTGTTAACCCCGGCTGGCTTTTCGCCAGATCCAGCAGGACCAGATCGAACATTACCGGGTTGCCCTCTTTGTTGCGCCAGAGGTTCTCTTCCATGATTTCGCCCATGATGCCGCCTTCGCGCGCCCAGCGGTTATTGTTCCCCATATGCGACGTGGCACCATTCGCCCACAGTCTTACTTCGCTGGAGGCATTCCCGCCAAGCACTGGCCTGTCCTGAATCAGCACCACTTGTAAGCCGTCGCGGGCAGCCGCAAGCGCGGCGCAAAGGCCAGCAAGGCCGCCGCCTGCGACCAATAAATCGCAGAGCAGATGCTGCGTCGGAAAGGTTCTCGCTTCGCTATGGGGAAAGATCTTCATAATCTTGTATCCTTCTTTACTGACGGTAAAATCGAATTTTGAGCAACCTGATAAGCGAATCCTGAATGTCCTCACAACCTAACCAAAGCCTGATTGACGGTATCCGCTGCCTGCAGTACCTGGTTTCCAGTGGTCGCGCCATTGGTTGCCGCGAGCTGGCTCGTCTGATGGGCATTAACACCACGCGCGTCAACCGGTTGCTGATGACCATGGCGTCGATCGGCCTGACCATGCAGGATGCTCAGCGACGTTATCTGCCAGGGCCTGGCATTCATGCGCTGGCGGCGCAGGCGATTCGCGGCTCGGCGCTTTTCTCCCAGGCGCTCCCTTTGCTTGAACGCTACGCCCCGAAAGACATCGTGGTGGCGATGGGCGTGCTGTGGGAGGATCAGGTCATCTATATCTATCACTCCGAACCCGGTAGCCAGGTCAGCCAGGCGCTGGCCGGTTTTCATATGCTGCCCGCCTGGCAATCCGTCATCGGCATGGCGCTGCTGGCGGCGGAAAGCGATGACGAACTGCAAAAACGCTTTACTGACGAGCAGTGGCAGCAGCTTGGCCCGCATGTCGCTCTGCAGCGTCAGCATGGTCATGTGGTCTGGCATCATGACGATGGCGAAGTGTCGATGGCCAAACCCCTCGGCGCGCACTCTGCGGCGCTGGCCTTTGCCGGGATGTGGAACATCGAAGACGCTGAGGTCGAAACCCGCTTACAGGCACTTCATACGCTGGCCAGCCATCTGACGGAAAAGGCCTGACAGATTTATCGCTCTGTTATGTTTCTTTTATAGAAACAGTAATGGAAATGCAAAAAGGGCGGTCAGAAACTGTGAAAACGATCGGCAAAAAGCCGCGGTCGACGCGCGGCTTTATTTAGGTGAGGTTGTTACGAAACCGAATTGAAGCGGGGATCAGGCGTGCTGCTCAAAATAGCTTTCGAGGATGATCACGGCGGAGGCAGAATCAACGCTGCCTTTGTCGAGCGCGCGAAAACCGCCGCGTTCGAACAAACCGGCACGGGCTTCTACGGTGCTTAACCGCTCATCATGCAGGGTAACTTTCACGCCAAAACGACCGTGCACTTTATTGGCGAAATTGCGTGCGCGCGCCGTCAGCGGCTGTTCGGTGCCATCCATATTGAGCGGCAAGCCGACGATGACCGTTTCCGGCTGCCACTCTTTCAGTAGTTTTTCGATAAGCTTCCAGTCTGGCGTGCCGTCCTGCGCTTTCAGCGCGGTGAGCGGACGCGCCGTGCCGGTGATGCGTTGCCCAATGGCGACGCCAATGCTTTTGGTGCCAAAATCAAAGGCCAGCAAGGTTCCGCTCATCAGGCATGCCCCGCTACGCCAGGCATGGTGGAGATATCGATACCGATAAGTTTTGCCGCTTCGCGCCAGCGGTCGGCGATCGGCGTTTTGAACAGAATATTGAGATCGGCCGGGGCGGTGAGCCAGGCGTTATCCATGATCTCTTGCTCCAGTTGCCCTTTTTCCCACGAGGCGTACCCCAGCGCGACCAGCACTTCGCTCGGCTGTTCTGCCGTTCCAAGGGTTTCCAGCACATCGCGTGAGGTGGTAACTACGGTGTTATCCGAAACGCGAATGCTGGAAGCGAATGTGGCGGGCGGCGTATGCAGGATAAAACCACGATCTTCCGCCAGCGGGCCGCCCAGCAGCACCGGTTTGTCCAGGCGGATGGCCGGATCCCGCGCTTCTGGCTGGATTTTGAGTTTTTCCAGGACACCGTCAACTTTCAGGTTTTCCAGCGGCTTATTAATAATCAGCCCCATTGCGCCTTCGTCGTTGTACTCGCAGATATAGACTACCGAGCGCCGAAAGAGAGGATCCTGAAGGGCAGGCATGGCAATAAGAAAGTGATGCTGTAAATTCATTGTCAGAGGTTCTGTTTCCTGGTTCAAAAAAGCGACAGCTTAGTATGGGGGGAAAGCGCAAAGCTGTCACCTGGCAATGCTGTCATGGGCGGGATCCTTCCCGCCCTGTACGCTGAGATTATTTACCCAGACGTTTTTCGATAGCATCCATCAGCATGCCGGTGATGGAGATCGGGAATTCAGCCTCAATTTCACGCACGCAGGTCGGGCTGGTCACGTTAATTTCGGTCAGACGGTCGCCGATAATATCCAGGCCAACAAAAATCAGCCCTTTGGCTTTCAACACCGGCGCAACTTTGCGCGCAATAGCCCAGTCGCTTTCGCTTAACGGACGCGGTTCGCCGCGGCCGCCCGCCGCCAGGTTGCCGCGGGTTTCGCCGCCCTGCGGAATGCGCGCCAGGCAGTAAGGCACCGGTTCACCGTCAACCACCAGCACGCGCTTGTCGCCGTCTTTGATCGCCGGCAGATAGTTTTGCGCCATGCAGTAACGGCTGCCCAGTTCGGTCAGCGTTTCAGTAATCACCGACAGGTTCGGATCGCTCTCTTTGACGCGGAAGATCGACGTGCCACCCATGCCGTCCAGCGGTTTAAGGATGATGTCAGTGTGTTTTTGCCAGAACGCTTTCAACTGCGCTTTGTTGCGCGTAACCAGCGTTTCCGGCGTCAGATCCGGGAACCAGGCGGTGAACAGTTTTTCATTACAGTCGCGCAGGCTCTGCGGCTTGTTAACGATCAGCGTGCCTTTCTCTTCCGCACGCTCAAGAATGTAGGTCGCATAGATATACTCGGTGTCGAACGGCGGATCTTTACGCATCAGGATGGTATCCAGATCGGCCAGCGCAATATCCTGCTCGCTGCCGAATTCGTACCATTTGTCGTAGTTCTGTTCGACGGAAAGCGTGCGGGTGCGGGCGCGGGCTTCACCATTGATCAGGTAAAGATCCGCCATCTCCATATAGTGCAGCTCATAGCCGCGGCGCTGTGCTTCCAGCAGCATGGCGAAGCTGGTGTCTTTTTTGATGTCAATGTCCGCGATGGGATCCATCACGATGCCAAGCTTGATCATTCTGCTTCTCCTTTCAACCCAGGTCGCCAAAGCGGACCTGAAGCGCGGTGATGGCGGTAAGTGCCGTAGTTTCTGTACGCAGTACGCGTGGCCCTAACAAAATGTCCGTAAACTGATAGCGCGCGGTCATGGCTATCTCATCGGCAGAGAGGCCGCCTTCCGGGCCTATCAGCAATCGAATGCGCTCAACCGGCAGCGGAAGCGTGTTGATGCTCTGGCTGGCGCGTGGATGCAGGTTCAGTTTCAGACCGGCATCTTCTTCGGCGCACCACGCTTCCAGATCCATCGCCGGGCGAATTTCCGGAATACGGTTACGACCGCACTGTTCGCAGGCGGCAATAGCGATTTTCTGCCACTGCTGGAGCTTTTTGTTCAGGCGTTCGGCGTCCAGTTTAACCCCGCAGCGCTCAGAAAAAAGTGGCGTAATGAGGCTTACACCCAGCTCTATCGACTTCTGAATGGTGAATTCCATCTTTTCGCCGCGCGACATCACCTGGCCCAGATGGATATGTAGCGGGGATTCACGGTCGTCCACTTCGCTACGCAAAATGTTGACCATCACGCTTTTCTTATCCGCGCGAACAATCTCGGCGTCGAACACCTGATTGGAGCCGTCGAACAGTTGAATAGCCTGGCCCGGCCCCATACGCAGCACGCGGCCAACGTGGTTTGCGGCATCTTCGCTCAGCGCGATTTCATGGCCCGGCTGAAGAGGTTCAGGGTGATGGATGCGGGGAATACGCATGTTTTGAAATTCCGTCTGTCAGGCGATGCAGCGGCTCATGGGTAGAAAGTGCGCCGCTGCACCTGTCAATAATCAGTTGTCGCTAGTGTAGGTTAGCTCTTTCGCGCCATGCAAGCGCGCTGCACGTAAGGGTTGTGGTTGCCCTGCACCTCGGCAATACGCGCATCGCGCGTGCATTCCCACTCCGTCACCGGATACTGCTTATCCCACGCGGTAAACAGTTGCGTTTGCTGGCGTGAAAGGCTGAGCTGATATTGATCGCGCATATAGAAGTAGGTACGGGCAATCGCACCGCGGGCGCGGGCTGGCGGCTCAGCGAGCTTCGCTTTGAAATCAATCTTCATACCGCACTGGCCGTACTGGCCATCGCCGCCATTCCACTGGCTATACATAAAGTTGCCGCGATCGCCATTCACTTCACCGACGGCGGGTTGCAGGTTGTGCATATCGCTTTCAATTTTGCGGTAGACCGGATCTTTGGCGCAGTTTTTCCGGCCGCCATCCTGCCAGCACTGGCGCAGATGGCCGAACTGCCACGCAGGCATCACATGTTCCCATTCAATGCGGCTGGCGCGGTTTTCATTTTTTCGCACCGTGTAACCGCAGGAAGCGAGGTCAACCACGCCTTTTTTACCCTGCCAGTTAATTTTGCAGCCGCAGTAGAAGTCGCCCGGTGCGTCGGCGTTAATTTTGGCTCCCGCCGCTTTTGCCTGGGCAAAGCTGTTTATGCCATCCGCTGCGAAAGCGGGAATGGCGATCAGTGCGATGAAAAGTGAGACAAGACGAAACATAGCGAACTCCCTGTGAAACGAGTTCGCAACGTAGCGGAAGGCGTTGTCTGATGCAATCAGTAAGAGCAGAAAATTTCTTAATGGATTCAGTTAGTCGCGTCGGCAATGAGCGGTTCGCCACAGCGTACACAGCGGTAAACGGCCTCGCCGCGCAGCACGCGGTTGTGTCGGCGTACCGTAAGCTGGTGCTGCTGGCATCGACAATGGTATGGGAAAGTATTGCGTCGTAGCGATTCCAGTTCGAACTGGTGCGTGCGGCGGGCAGGAACGCCAAGCACGCTCTCCATCATCCATTTCCACTCTTTGCCGTGTGGCGCAACGCGGCCGAAGTGTTTCCACACCAGCAGATGCGCCAGCTCATGCGGAACCACTTCCTCAACAAATGCCTGCTGGTTTTCCAGCAGCAGCACGGGGTTGAGACGGATTTCGTAATCCGCCAACCAGGCGGTGCCCGCAGCCGTGCCACGCTGTTGATACACCACTTTAGGTTCGGGATAGCTGCGCCCCAGTTTCTGGTTCGCAAGGGCAAGTTTATCCCGCAGGCTCTGCATAACGGCTTGCTGGATGGCGATGGGAAGACGGGGAGTTTTCATAGTTGCAGAGAATAGGATCGGTGAAGCGCGAGTGCAACAGGCAAAACAGAGGCTTCCTCCGCAGAGGAAGCCTGAAGGGTTATTAATTGTGGGAACCGATCTCGCGCAGCGGACGGCCGCGCATCAGGTTACGCTCGATGTGCTCCAGCGAAACGTGTTTGGTTTCCGGCACCAGCCACAGGGTCAGTACGATGAACAGCAGGTTCAGCGCGCCGTAAACCCAGAAGGTATTGGCATTGCCCAGCGAATTCAGCATCGTCAGGAAGGTTGCACCGACGATCATATTGGCAATCCAGTTAGTGGCGGTGGAGCAGGTAATACCGAAGTCGCGGCCTTTCAGCGGCTGGATTTCGGAGCACAGCACCCAGATCAGCGGACCGGCGCTCATGGCAAAACCCACGATGAACATCAGCAACATGGCGACGGCAAAGTACTGCGCTGACGGCGAATGGATGCCGATATGCAGCATGGTTCCGAGGATCCCCATTCCGACAGCCATCACCAGGAAGCCCAGCACCAGCGTCGGTTTACGTCCCCAGCGGTCTACCAGACCGATAGCGATAAAGGTTGCCAGCACGTTGGTCAGACCAACGATAACGGTGCCCCACATCTGCTCGTTGGTGTTGCTGTAGCCCGCCAGTTCAAAGATTTTCGGTGCGTAGTACATGATGACGTTCATACCGGTGAACTGCTGCATGATTTGCAACAGCACGCCGAGGAACACCGCGCGGCGGAAATTGCTGTTCTCTTTAAACAGCGACCAGCCGGTCTGCTTCACTTGCAGGCTTTCGCGGATCTCTTCCAGCTCGTTTTTCGCTTCCGCGCTGGTGTCACGCAGGCGTAATAGCACCCGTTCTGCATCGTGGAAACGGCGTTTGGCGGCAAACCAGCGCGGGCTGTCCGGCAGGAAGAAGACGCCAATCAGCAGCAAAATCGCCGGAATGATGATCACGCCCAGCATCCAGCGCCATTCACCGCTGTAGCTGAAAGCCGTGTCCGAGAGATACGCGCCGAGAATACCGATGGTGATCATCAACTGATACATCGAGATCATGCTGCCGCGAATTTTTTCCGGTGCGATCTCGGAAAGGTAGAGCGGCGCGGTATAGGAGGCGATCCCGACAGCCAGGCCAAGCAGCACGCGGGAAATAATCAACACTTCCACATTCGGCGCGGCGGCAGAGCACAGGGAACCCACCACAAACAGTACGGCGCCAATCATCAAGCTTTTTTTACGTCCCAGGCGCCAGGAGAGCCAGCCGCTACCGACAGCGCCGACGGCTGCGCCGAACATCATTGAACTGACCACCCACTCCTGTGTATGTGAGCTAATTTGAAAATCTTTGGTGATAAAGGGCAGCGCACCTGCAATAACCCCAATATCCAGACCAAAAAGTAATCCTGCCAGTGCAGCGAGGAAACAAACAAAAAAGGTCATCGCCTTATTTGAATGCCCCTGTTTTTTATTGTCAGGCATGATGCCCTCCATTGGTGTATTGGTTTTCCGGTGACAAAAGTAGGCCAGTTACCGGCAAAATTACGTGATTTACATCACATGAGTGTAATCGGTTACATTACGATAAGGCCGGTAATGTAAATAAAAGTGTTAAATATTATAGGATTGTTTACGCTGGAAGGTGAGTGCAAAGGTGTAGTTTCAGACTAAGCCGAAACGTAATGTAACAACTTTGCTTCACTCCTTTTTCAAAAGGAAAACTCTGAAAAAAATCAGCGAAGCGGTGAGGTGTAATCGCTTTCAGAAAAAAGCCAGGCAGGCGTAAACAGTATAGACAGCGGAAATAACCGGGCGGGAAATGCAAAAGGCCAGCGCGAGGCTGGCCTTTAGAGGAAAACTGTCAACGGATTATTACAGGCCGGCAGCTTCACGCAGCAGAGCGGCTTTGTCGGTTTTTTCCCATGGGAAAGTTTCACGACCAAAGTGACCGTATGCAGCGGTTTGTTTGTAGATCGGGTGCAGCAGATCCAGCATCTGGATCAGACCGTACGGACGCAGGTCGAAGAATTCACGAACCAGCAGCGTCAGTTGCTCGGTCGGCACTTTCTCAGTACCGAACGTTTCCACCATGATGGACGTCGGTTCTGCGATCCCGATAGCGTAGGAAACCTGAATTTCACAACGATCGGCCAGACCCGCAGCAACGATGTTTTTCGCCACGTAACGTGCGGCATAAGCTGCGGAACGGTCCACTTTCGACGGATCTTTACCGGAGAACGCGCCGCCACCATGACGAGCCATACCGCCGTAGGTATCAACGATGATTTTACGGCCGGTCAGACCGCAATCGCCCATTGGGCCGCCGATAACAAAACGGCCGGTCGGGTTGATAAAGAATTTGGTGGAGGCGTTCAGCCATTCGGCTGGAAGGATCGGCTTGATGATCTCTTCCATAACCGCTTCCTGCAGCGATTTCTGGTCAATGTCTTCAGCGTGCTGCGTAGACAGAACGACAGCATCGATGCCGGCGATTTTGCCGTCATCATACTGGAAAGTGACCTGGCTTTTTGCGTCCGGGCGCAGCCAGGGCAGGGTGCCGTTTTTACGCACTTCAGCCTGACGCTCTACCAGACGGTGGGCGTAGGTGATCGGTGCTGGCATCAATACGTCAGTTTCATTGGTTGCGTAACCAAACATCAGACCCTGGTCGCCTGCGCCCTGTTCCAGCGGATCGGCACGGTCAACACCCTGGTTGATGTCCGGAGATTGCTTACCAATGGCGCTCAGTACGGCGCAAGAGTTGGCATCAAAGCCCATGTCGGAGTGCACATAGCCGATTTCGCGTACGGTGTTACGGGTGATCTCTTCGATATCGACCCATGCGCTGGTAGTGATTTCACCGCCAACCAGCACCATACCGGTTTTGACATAGGTTTCGCATGCGACGCGCGCTTTCGGATCCTGTTCGAGGATGGCATCCAGCACGGCGTCTGAAATTTGGTCAGCAATTTTGTCAGGATGCCCTTCAGAAACGGACTCGGACGTAAAAAGGTGTTTTGCCATAGTAAGTTTTCACCCTGGAGTAATACGGTTAGCTCGAATTCTGTGCCCGGATGTTTTCACGCCTGGCGGCGCAGATTGCAGATGATGGCACAAGAAGTCTGAGAGTTAATCAATCTGGATGGATTAACATCTGGACGGCTATTTTAGGTCACTTGTTGAACCCATTTCCAGCCTTTTTTTGATCCCTGCCTCATCCTGACACAAATAGTGACGGAAATTTTTCCTGACAATGCGGCAAACACAGCTTTTTTATTTTGCATTTTCACCCCGTTGTCGGTATAAAACGCGGCGCGCGGCTCTTAAAAAAAAGCGCACGGCCAAAACGCCGTGTCGCCACTTCCAGCCGGGTTAAGCAGTTGATTCAGGGCTTTGGCTTGTCGCGGGTCGCTATGGCTTGCGTTGGAGGTGATAAGAGATAATGAACCGTTGTTTTCCGCAGAATCTGTCGCGCCGTTCTGGCGTGCGTTTATTCCCCGCAACCTGCATTTCTAATCTGCAAACCTGCCGATGTTATACCCATTTCGGCGCTTCCCAGGACTCCAGGGCCGGTAAGGCGTTGTGATACCTGAACAAGGGCTCTCCTGCTAATACAGGGGTTTTCTCGTGGTTTCGCCGGGCTGTCATACAGACGTTCGGATGCGTGTTTTACAATGATATGAAAAAGAAACCGGTCGCACAGGCGTGGCGTTGGGCTGAAATCAGGCTAAGCCAGGCTGTTTATGGGTTGTTATCGCTATGTGTCACTGCGATAGTAGTCAACTATTTTACACCCGTGTCTCTTCGCGCTTCGGCAATTGCTCAGCGTGATGTGCGCAGGGTATACACTTTTATAGATTGAGGTTCGCTATGTCTGACGACATGTCTTCGTTTTCGCCTTCGTCAGCGGGCGAACAGGGTGTACTACGTTCCATGCAGGAGGTTGCGATGAGCTCCCAGGAAGCCAGCAAGATGCTTCGTACTTATAACATTGCCTGGTGGGGCAATAACTACTACGACGTCAACGAGCTGGGCCATATCAGCGTTTGCCCGGATCCGGACGTCCCGGAAGCCCGTGTCGACCTGGCACAGCTGGTAAAAGCACGTGAAGCACAGGGGCAACGTTTGCCCGCATTGTTCTGCTTCCCGCAGATCCTGCAACACCGTCTGCGCTCGATTAATGCCGCGTTCAAACGCGCGCGTGAGTCCTACGGCTACAACGGCGATTACTTCCTGGTTTATCCGATCAAGGTGAACCAGCATCGCCGTGTTATTGAATCCCTGATCCATTCCGGCGAACCGCTGGGGCTGGAAGCCGGTTCCAAAGCGGAATTGATGGCCGTGCTGGCACATGCCGGTATGACCCGTTCGGTGATTGTCTGTAACGGTTATAAAGATCGTGAATACATTCGTCTTGCGCTGATTGGCGAAAAGATGGGCCACAAGGTCTATCTGGTGATTGAGAAAATGACCGAAATCGCCATCGTACTGGAAGAAGCTGAACGCCTGAACGTGGTGCCGCGCCTCGGCGTACGCGCGCGTCTGGCATCGCAAGGTTCCGGCAAATGGCAATCCTCCGGCGGCGAGAAATCGAAATTTGGCCTTGCGGCAACGCAGGTGCTGCAACTGGTGGAGATCCTGCGCGAGCGCGGGCGTCTCGACAGTATTCAGTTGCTGCACTTCCACCTTGGTTCGCAGATGGCCAACATCCGTGATATCGCGACGGGCGTGCGTGAATCCGCGCGTTTCTACGTCGAGCTGCATAAGCTGGGCGTCAATATCCAGTGCTTCGATGTCGGCGGCGGTCTGGGCGTGGATTATGAAGGTACACGCTCGCAGTCCGACTGCTCGGTAAACTATGGCCTGAACGAGTATGCCAACAACATCATTTGGGCGATTGGCGATGCTTGCGAAGAAAATGGTCTGCCGCATCCGACAGTGATCACCGAATCCGGCCGCGCGGTGACGGCGCATCACACCGTGCTGGTTTCTAACATTATTGGCGTCGAACGTAACGAGTACACGCAAGCGACTCCACCGGCGGAAGATGCGCCGCGTGCGCTGCTAAGCATGTGGGAAACCTGGCAGGAGATGCACGAGCCTGGTACTCGCCGTTCTCTGCGTGAATGGCTGCATGACAGCCAGATGGATCTGCATGATATTCATGTCGGCTATTCCTCTGGCACTTTCAGCCTGCAAGAACGCGCCTGGGCCGAGCAGCTCTATCTGAATATGTGCCATGAAGTGCAGAAGCAGCTCGATCCGAGCAACCGCGCGCATCGCCCGATTATTGACGAATTGCAGGAACGTATGGCGGACAAAATGTACGTCAACTTCTCGCTGTTCCAGTCGATGCCGGATGCCTGGGGTATCGATCAACTGTTCCCGGTGCTGCCGCTGGAAGGGCTGAACCATGCGCCGGAACGCCGCGCGGTGTTGCTCGATATTACCTGTGATTCCGACGGCGCCATTGATCATTACGTGGATGGCGACGGTATCGCGACCACTATGCCGATACCGGAGTACGATCCGGAGAACCCGCCAATGCTGGGCTTCTTTATGGTGGGCGCGTACCAGGAGATCCTCGGCAACATGCATAACCTGTTTGGTGATACCGAAGCGGTTGACGTGTTTGTCTTCCCGGATGGCAGTGTGGAAGTTGAACTGTCAGATGAAGGGGATACGGTGGCGGATATGTTGCAGTATGTTCAGCTCGATCCGAACACGCTACTGACGCAGTTCCGCGATCAGGTGAAACAGACCGGTCTGGATGAGGCTTTGCAACAGCAGTTCCTCGAAGAGTTCGAATCGGGCCTCTACGGTTACACCTATCTGGAAGATGAATAACGCAGCAATGACGCTACGATGAAATATAACCCTTCCCCGCCAGCAGGCGCGGAAGGGTTTTTTTATCAGAATACGTTGAACGGATATTGCCTCCCAGGGTGATTATTTAATTCCGTCTGCGGCCATGCGATCGCGAATATGCTGCGCGCGCTCCGCCGATGCCGGGTGATCGTCAAACATCGAACTCTGCCGACCCTCTTCCATTTTTGCCAGTTTCTCAAAGCTGGTCGCCAGCCCTGCCGGGTTGATGCCGCGTTTGCGCAACAGATCGTAGGAGTAGTCATCCGCTTCGGATTCCTGGCGCTGGGAGAACTGTGAATTTACCAGTTGTTCGCCCAGTGCGCCGAGCTGCGACTGCGACAGGCTGCCGACGATACCGCCTGCCGATGCTGCGGCTGCGCGTACCGCATTGGTACCCAGCGCCACCTGCATCCCTTTTTTCACATGGCCCAGCGCAACGTGGCCCATTTCGTGGCCGATCACCGCTTCGACTTCGTTGTCGGTCATCATATCCATCAGCGCGCTGTAGACGCGGATGCAGCCGTTTGCCATGGCAAAAGCATTCACGTCTTTTGCCACATAAACCTTGTAGTTGACCGGCTGGCCGTTGATGTTATCGCCGAGCGCGGCAGCAATTTTCGTCAGGCGTTGACTGTAGGTGCTGCTGGCGGGCGCGATGGTCGCTTTGCTGTCCATCTGTTTACAGGCGTCATCACTTAATGCTTTTACTTGCGCATCGCTCAGCGTGTAGGCCTGGAAAGCCTCCGCGCCGGAGCTGAGAAAAGCATTTGAGTCCATATTCTGGCAACCGGCAAGGACGGTTGTTATTCCCAGAGCAAAGAGAAGCGGGCGAATTTTCATTTGTTATTTTCCGTAATGGTTGAGTCAATATGCTGCTAACTACGCCGGTTCAAGACGAACCTGCAGATTGTCAGTATAAGGAAGAGACAGAGCGCCAGGCGAGTAGATTGCGCAACATGCGAGCGGCTTCCAGAGATTTCTGAATCGGCAAAAGGATGCTCCATGTACATGACATGCCGCTTGGGTTACATTGTTGGCACTTTTTTCCGGCGTAGCCCAAAACGCGCTGTCGTCAAGTCGTTACGGGAACAGCCCTTAACAGTCCGATCTGGAGTCAAAATGTCCTCACGTAAAGAGCTTGCCAATGCTATTCGTGCGCTGAGCATGGACGCGGTACAGAAAGCCAAATCCGGTCACCCGGGAGCCCCGATGGGTATGGCGGACATCGCCGAGGTCCTGTGGCGTGATTTTCTGAACCACAACCCGACGAATCCGGCCTGGGCCGATCGCGACCGCTTTGTGCTGTCCAACGGCCACGGTTCGATGCTGATTTACAGCCTGCTGCACCTCACCGGCTATGATCTGCCGATGTCCGAGCTGCAGAACTTCCGTCAGCTGCATTCGAAAACGCCGGGCCACCCGGAAGTGGGTTACACCGCCGGTGTGGAAACCACCACCGGTCCGCTGGGGCAGGGTATTGCCAACGCCGTGGGCATGGCGATTGCTGAGAAAACCCTTGCGGCGCAGTTCAACCGTCCGGGACACGACATTGTTGACCACTTCACCTACGCCTTTATGGGCGACGGCTGCATGATGGAAGGCATCTCCCATGAAGTCTGCTCCCTGGCCGGTACGCTGAAACTGGGCAAACTGGTTGCGTTCTACGATGACAACGGCATCTCCATTGACGGCCATGTTGAAGGCTGGTTCACCGATGACACCGCGAAACGCTTTGAAGCTTACGGCTGGCACGTAGTACGCGGCATTGACGGCCACGACGCGGACGCCATCAAACGTGCGGTGGAAGAAGCCCGTGCTGTTACTGATAAACCGTCGCTGCTGATGTGCAAAACCATCATCGGTTTCGGTTCGCCGAACAAAGCCGGTACCCACGATTCCCACGGCGCGCCGCTGGGCGATGCTGAAATCGCTCTGACCCGCGAAGCGCTCGGCTGGAAATACGCGCCGTTTGAAATCCCGTCTGAAATCTATGCGCAGTGGGATGCGAAAGAAGCCGGTCAGGCCAAAGAAGCGGCGTGGAACGACAAATTCGCCGCTTACGCCAAAGCCTTCCCGCAGGAGGCCGCTGAGTTCACCCGCCGTATGAAGGGCGAACTGCCGTCTGATTTCGATGCCAAAGCGCAGGCGTTCGTCGAGAAGCTTCAGGCTAACCCGGCGAAAATCGCCAGCCGTAAAGCGTCGCAGAATGCCATTGAAGCTTTCGGTCCGCTGTTGCCGGAATTCCTCGGCGGCTCCGCTGACCTGGCGCCATCCAACCTGACTATCTGGTCCGGTTCGAAAGCGATTAACGAAGACACTGCCGGTAACTACATTCACTACGGCGTGCGCGAGTTCGGTATGACGGCAATTGCCAACGGTATCTCGCTGCATGGCGGTTTCCTGCCGTACACCTCAACCTTCCTGATGTTCGTTGAATATGCCCGTAATGCGGTGCGTATGGCGGCGCTGATGAAACAGCGTCAGGTGCTGGTTTACACCCACGACTCCATCGGTCTGGGCGAAGACGGCCCGACGCACCAGCCGGTCGAGCAGGTGGCTTCCCTGCGCCTGACCCCGAACGTCAGTACCTGGCGTCCGTGTGACCAGGTGGAATCCGCAGTGGCGTGGAAATATGGCGTTGAGCGTGCAGATGGTCCGACGGCGCTGATCCTCTCCCGTCAGAACCTGGCGCAGCAGGAACGTACGGCACAGCAACTGGCCGATGTCGCCCGTGGTGCCTACGTGCTGAAAGAGAGTGCCGGTCAGCCGGAACTGATCCTGATCGCTACTGGCTCTGAAGTGGAACTGGCCGTTGCTGCTTATGAAAAACTGACCGCCGAAGGCGTGAAGGCGCGCGTGGTGTCCATGCCATCGACCGACACCTTCGACAAACAGGATGCGGCATACCGTGAATCCGTGCTGCCGAAAGCGGTTTCTGCGCGTGTGGCTATCGAAGCCGGCATTGCGGATTTCTGGTACAAATACGTTGGCCTGAACGGCGCGGTGGTGGGTATGACCACCTTCGGCGAATCTGCTCCGGCAGAGCTGCTGTTTGAAGAGTTTGGTTTCACCGTTGACAATGTGGTGGCAAAAGCGAAAGCGCTGCTGTAATCACTCTTGCCCGGCGGCGCTCTGCCTGCCGGGCCTGCATTAAAAGTCATTTCGGATGGCGCTTATGCGTTATCAAGTCTACGGGTTGCGGAATAGGTAGACTGGATAAGCGAGGCGCCATCTGTCATTTAGTTATCCCTCTAATCTTCTTCCTCCTGACCCGGCACTCTCTTCTTAGTCACTCGACGAAAACGGCATTGATCCGTGCATGAAAAATATACTGGATATGCATCCAGTAAGTTGTATAATAATTCTGCAAATTATCCAGGGTGAGTGTGAGTAAGGAGTGAACCTATGATAATTCCTAGTGAAAATCTCAATTCGCAGCCTGTACTGGCGACAATCAGCAGCCGTGAAATCGCAAAATTGACAGGCGTGACGCATGGCGAAGTGAAGCGGATGGTGAAAAGTCTGGAAACCGCGCAACGGCTTTCCCAGCCGGTGAACGAGCACCCGTACGAGCGAGAAGGCGAGATGCGACAAGAATTTTTGCTTAATAAACGGGACTCATTGCTGACGGTTTCGCGCCTCTCGCCGACCTTTACGGCAGAAATGCTCGATCGCTGGCAGGAGAAAGAGAAACTTATCAGTTTGCCCGATTTTACGAATCCTGCTGCGGCGGCACGCGCCTGGGCTGAGCAGTACGAAAAGCGTCAGCGAGCGGAAGAGTTACTTGCTCTCTCAGCCCCAAAGGCTGAGTTCTTTGATCGCTATGTCAGGGTTGAAGAGTCGCTTGGTTTTCGTCAGCTTTGCAAAATGCTGCGCGTGAAAGAGTCTCTGTTCCGGGGCTTTTTGCTTGAGCGCAATATTATGCAGCGTGTAAACGGTACGTTGATGCCACAGCCGTACCATATTGACGAAGGTTACTTCACCGTCCATGGCGGCGTCGGGGAAAACAAACGTAGCTGGTCTCAGGCGCGTTTCACCGCGAAGGGCGTGAAGTGGGTGGCCGATCTGTGGGCTAAGCAACTCTCTTCGCTGTCGGTTGAGATGCCGCGCGCAGAACGCAGTGAGCCAAAGACGCCGGAGCAGAGCTGGTTTTAATCAGCGCCAGAAAGGATTTTGCCTTTCTTCATCAGCCGATCATGCAGGGACGCTTTGTTGCGCTCATTCTCTTTCTGTCAGTTTGTCAGTTATTTTCCTCACGAAAGTACCTTTTGGCCGCGTTGATTATTCCTGCGAAAATGTGATGCAAGTCAGATTACTGGCGAAACCGTCTGGACAATCATTCCTTTTATTCCTTGTTTCGCTTATTCTAGCTGAAGCGTTTCAGTCGATTAAATGTTCGACAATTAACCAAACAGACGCAGTTTAAGGCAGGCGAGGATTCCCCTTCTGTGGTGGCTGGATTACTCTGTCATCCACTTCAGGCCAGCTAGCCTTGCAGGAGAATTATGACCGTACGCATAGCGATTAATGGTTTCGGTCGCATTGGGCGCAACGTGGTTCGTGCTTTATATGAATCCGGGCGTCGGGCGGAAATCACCGTGGTGGCAATCAATGAACTGGCCGATGCTGTGGGCATGGCGCATTTATTGAAATATGACACCAGCCACGGGCGTTTTGCCTGGGATGTTCACCAGGAGCGCGAGCAACTGTTTGTGGGCGACGACGTAATTCGCATCCTGCATGAGCGCTCAATTGCGGCGCTGCCGTGGCGCGAACTGGGTGTCGATGTGGTGCTCGACTGTACCGGCGTATACGGCAGCCGTGAGGATGGCGAGGCGCATCTGGCGGCGGGCGCGAAAAAAGTGCTCTTTTCCCATCCTGGCAGCCACGATCTCGACGCAACGATTGTTTTCGGCGTCAACCAGGAAACCCTTCGCTCTGAAGACCTTCTGGTCTCTAATGCCTCCTGTACGACAAACTGTATTATTCCGGTCATAAAACTGCTCGACGATGCTTATGGCATTGAGTCGGGAACGGTGACAACCATTCACTCCGCGATGCATGACCAGCAAGTGATTGACGCTTACCACCCCGATCTGCGGCGTACGCGCGCGGCCAGCCAGTCGATCATTCCGGTAGATACCAAACTGGCGGCGGGCATCACGCGAATTTTCCCGCAGTTTAATGACAGATTTGAAGCGATAGCGGTGCGCGTACCGACAATTAATGTGACCGCGATCGATCTGAGCGTAACGGTGAAGAAACCTGTAAAAGCTATGGAAGTCAACATGTTGCTGCAAAAAGCAGCGCGTGGGACATTTCATGGTATAGTTGATTATACGGAATTACCGTTGGTTTCAACCGATTTTAACCACGATCCGCACAGCGCCATTGTTGATGGCACACAGACGCGGGTAAGTGGTGCGCACCTTATTAAAACCCTTGTGTGGTGCGACAACGAATGGGGCTTTGCTAACCGGATGCTCGACACGACGTTAGCAATGTCGGCTATTGGTTTCAGGTAGGGCGCGACAGCGCTCGCAAAACTTTAAGAATCATTGAGAGGATTCACCATGTCTGTAATTAAGATGACCGATCTGGATCTGGCTGGTAAACGCGTTTTCATCCGTGCTGATCTGAACGTGCCGGTTAAAGATGGCAAAGTCACCAGCGACGCGCGTATTCGTGCTTCCCTGCCAACTATCGAACTGGCGCTGAAGCAGGGTGCGAAAGTGATGGTAACTTCCCACCTGGGTCGTCCGACCGAAGGCGAGTACAACGAAGAATTCTCTCTGCTGCCGGTTGTTAACTATCTGAAAGACAAACTCTCCAACCCGGTACGTCTGGTTAAAGATTACCTGGACGGCGTTGAAGTTGCTGCCGGTGAACTGGTCGTTCTGGAAAACGTTCGCTTCAACAAAGGCGAGAAGAAAGACGACGAAGCGCTGGCGAAAAAATACGCTGCGCTGTGCGACGTATTCGTGATGGACGCATTCGGTACTGCTCACCGTGCGCAGGCTTCTACTCACGGTATCGGCAAATTCGCTGACGTAGCTTGCGCCGGCCCGCTGCTGGCTGACGAACTGGACGCGCTGGGTAAAGCGCTGAAAGAACCGGCTCGTCCGATGGTTGCTATTGTTGGCGGTTCTAAAGTTTCCACTAAACTGACCGTTCTGGATTCGCTGTCCAAAATTGCTGACCAGTTGATCGTTGGTGGCGGTATCGCTAACACCTTCGTTGCTGCTCAGGGCCACAACGTAGGTAAATCCCTGTACGAAGCGGATCTGGTTGATGAAGCAAAACGTCTGCTGAGTACTTGCGATATTCCGGTCCCGACTGATGTTCGCGTTGCTAGCGAGTTCTCTGAAACTGCAACGGCAACCCTGAAATCCGTAAATGACATCAAAGATGATGAGCAAATTCTGGATCTGGGCGATGCATCTGCTGAAAAACTGGCTGAAATCCTGAAAAATGCCAAAACTATTCTGTGGAATGGTCCGGTTGGTGTGTTTGAATTCCCGAACTTCCGTAAAGGTACTGAAATCGTGGCTAACGCTATCGCCGACAGCGACGCGTTCTCCATCGCAGGCGGCGGTGACACTCTGGCTGCTATCGACCTGTTCGGTATCGCTGACAAGATTACCTACATCTCTACTGGCGGCGGCGCATTCCTCGAATTCGTGGAAGGCAAAGTTCTGCCTGCAGTAGCCATGCTCGAAGAGCGTGCTAAGAAGTAAAATTGTTCAGGCGGGATAACCCCGCCTGATTTTCAAAACGATTCAATTGTTGCTCTAAATAATTCGCGCTGCCAGAAGACGGTGACGCAGCGAAACTCCAAAAACTCGCCATAGTGAGTAACTGGAGGCGCGAGAGAAGCCAGTGCACTGGCAGCACGAATTATGACGAGCTGAAACGGCCGAAGATACAGGACTACGTACATGTCTAAAATTTTTGATTTCGTAAAACCTGGCGTGATCACTGGTGATGACGTTCAGAAAGTGTTCCAGGTAGCTAAAGAAAACAACTTTGCTCTGCCAGCGGTTAACTGCGTGGGTACTGATTCCATCAACGCCGTTCTGGAAGCTGCAGCCAAAGTTAAAGCGCCGGTTATCGTTCAGTTCTCTAACGGCGGTGCTGCGTTTATTGCCGGTAAAGGCGTGAAAACTGACGTGCCTCAGGGCGCGGCAATCCTCGGCGCAATCTCTGGTGCGCACCATGTTCATCAGATGGCAGAACATTACGGCGTGCCGGTTATTCTGCACACTGACCACTGCGCGAAAAAACTGCTGCCGTGGATTGACGGTCTGCTGGACGCGGGTGAAAAACACTTCGCAGCAACCGGTAAACCGCTGTTCTCTTCTCACATGATCGACCTCTCTGAAGAGTCTCTGGAAGAGAACATTGCCATCAGCTCCAAATATCTGGCGCGCATGTCCAAAATGGGCATGACTCTGGAAATCGAACTGGGTTGCACCGGTGGTGAAGAAGACGGCGTGGACAACAGCCACATGGACGCTTCTGCACTGTACACCCAGCCGGAAGACGTTGATTACGCCTACACTGAGCTGAACAAAATCAGCCCGCGTTTCACCATCGCAGCTTCCTTCGGTAACGTACACGGTGTCTACAAACCGGGTAACGTGAAACTGACCCCGACTATCCTGCGCGACTCTCAGGAATATGTTTCCAAAAAACATAACCTGCCGCACAACAGCCTGAACTTCGTATTCCACGGCGGTTCCGGTTCTACTGCTCAGGAAATCAAAGACTCCGTAAGCTACGGCGTTATCAAAATGAACATCGATACCGATACCCAATGGGCGACCTGGGAAGGTATCCTGAAGTACTACAAAGAAAACGAAGGCTACCTGCAGGGCCAGCTGGGCAACCCGAAAGGCGCTGACCAGCCGAACAAAAAATACTACGATCCGCGTGTATGGCTGCGTGCAGCGCAGACCAGCATGGTGACTCGTCTGGAGCAGGCTTTCAAAGAACTGAACGCCGTAGACGTTCTGTAATTTTCGCTGCTTTATCTGAAAAGGCCCGCATTTTGCGGGTCTTTTTTATTGCCATTTCAATAAGCTGGCGTAGAGCACAAAGTGTGATCGACTTGGCGTAAATGCGGCTTTTTGTTTACCCTTTAGGGATCTCTCCTTGCTCGAAGGGGTGGTTTTCCCATTTTGGAACAACATAAGGAAGCACGAATGGAAGATCTTAACGTTGTTGACAGCATTAATGACGCAGGTTCGTGGCTGGTGAACAATCAGGCGCTGCTGTTGAGCTATGCCGTTAACATTGTGGCGGCTATCGCCATCATTATTGTCGGTATGATTGTGGCGCGTATTGTCTCGAATACGGTTAATCGCGTGATGGTTGCGCGACACATCGACGCCACCGTAGCTGATTTTCTCTCCGCGCTGGTGCGCTATGGCATTATTGCCTTTACCCTGATTGCCGCGCTGGGTCGCGTCGGTGTACAAACAGCCTCAGTGATTGCCGTACTGGGTGCCGCCGGTTTAGCCATCGGTCTGGCGTTGCAGGGTTCGCTTTCGAACCTCGCGGCTGGCGTGCTGCTGGTGACTTTCCGCCCGTTCCGTTCGGGGGAATATGTCGATTTGGGCGGCGTTGCCGGAACCGTGTTGCAGGTGCAGATTTTCTCCACCACTATGCGTACGGTGGACGGGCGTATCGTGGTGATCCCGAATGGTAAAATCATTGCCGGAAATATCGTGAACTTCTCGCGTGAGCCGGTGCGTCGCAACGAATTTATTATCGGCGTGGCTTACGATTCTGATATCGACCAGGTGAAACGCATTCTGACTGACATTATCCAGGCTGATGAACGCATCATCAAAGATCGCGAAATGACGGTGCGTCTGAATGAACTGGGGCCGTCCTCCATTAACTTTGTGGTGCGTGTCTGGAGTAAGAGCAGCGATCTGCAAGCCGTTTACTGGGATGTGCTGGAGCTGATCAAACGTCGCTTTGACGAGAATGGCATCAGCTTCCCGTTCCCGCAGATGGACGTAAACCTCAAACGTTCCCACGAGCAGACAGAGCAGTAAGATGCGGGCCGGCATCGCCGGCCTTCTTTTTACTCACCAACATTAGCATTGCTACTTAACGATTAAAATTATCAATTTCCGCTAATGATATTCCCGCGCTATAGTCTGCTTCCGAAACAATTTGATGGAATTACGACGTGTTATCCTATTACTTTCAAGGCCTTATGCTTGGGGCTGCGTTAATCCTGCCGCTTGGGCCGCAAAACGCCTTTGTGATGAACCAGGGGATCCGCAGGCAGTATCACATCATGACCGCCTTTTTATGCACGATGAGCGATGTGGCGCTGATCTGTGCTGGCGTGTTTGGCGGTAGCGCGCTGTTGATGCAATCCCCGTGGCTGTTGGCGCTGGTAACCTGGGGCGGCGTGGCGTTTCTGCTATGGTACGGTTTTGGCGCACTGAAAACGGCACTGGGCAGTAATCTGGAACTGGCAAGCACTGAAGCGTTACGCCAGGGGCGCTGGCGTATCATTGCGACCATGCTGGCGGTAACCTGGCTTAATCCGCATGTCTATCTCGACACTTTTGTGGTGCTGGGTAGCCTTGGCGGCCAACTGGATGCGGAGCCAAAGCGTTGGTTCGCGCTGGGCACGATGAGCGCTTCTTTCCTGTGGTTCTTCAGCCTTGCGTTGCTCGCCGCCTGGCTTGCTCCTCGTTTGCGCACGGCGAGAGCGCAGCGGGTAATCAACACCGTGGTCGGGTTGGTGATGTGGTTTATTGCCTTCCAGCTTGCGTGTGAAGGTATCCGTCATGTGCAGGGATTATTCAGTTAGGGTAAGTCCGATGGACAATTCACGCTGAGCCGCTAAGCTTGCTGCCAAGGCGTCTGCGTATTCGGACGTATTAACGCAACATGGAGGAGCAACTGTGAAATTTAAAGTGATGGCCCTGGCGGCGGCAGTCGGTTTTAGCGCAATGGCGGTACAGGCAAACGAATTGCCTGACGGCCCGCATATTGTCACCTCAGGCACGGCAAGCGTGGATGCAACTCCGGATATTGCCACGCTGGCGATTGAAGTGAACGTCGCCGCAAAAGACGCCGCATCAGCGAAAAAACAGGCCGATGACCGCGTTGCGCAATACCTGAGTTTTCTTGAGAAAAATGGTATCGCCAGAAAAGATATTAATTCCGCAAACTTACGCACCCAGCCAGATTACGACTACCAGAACGGCAAAAGCATCCTGAAAGGCTACCGCGCTGTGCGTACGGTTGAAGTGACATTGCGCGAGCTGGATAAACTTAACTCACTGCTGGATGGCGCGCTGAAAGCGGGTCTGAATGAGATTCGCTCCGTGTCGCTGGGCGTTGCGCAAGCGGAGTCCTTCAAAGATAAAGCGCGCAAAGCGGCGATTGATGATGCGACCCGTCAGGCGCAGCAGCTGGCCGCCGGTTTCAATGCTAAACTCGGCCCGGTTTACAGCATTCGCTACCATGTTTCTAATTATCAGCCCAGCCCAATGGTCCGGATGATGAAAGCGGATGCCGCGCCGGTTTCCGCCCAGGAAACCTACGAGCAGCCGACGATTCAGTTTGACGATCAGGTTGATGTGGTGTTCCAGCTTGAGCCTGCTCAGGCTGAGCAGCCAGCGGCGACTGCGGCGAAGTAACGTTGTTCATCCTCTCCCCGGTCGGGGAGAGGTTCGCTGTTCAATCCTGCCTTAATACCCGGTGTCCATACTCCAGCAGCGCATCCGTCACGTTGCGCATCATCCGGCTTTCCGGCGCAAAACGGTGCCAGTAGAGCATACGGCGCTGTAACAGGCCTGGCGTCAGATCGATCAAATCGCCGCTCTTCAACTCTTTCTCGATTTGCAGGTGCGGGATCATACAGCAGGTCGTGCCCTGGCGCGCCAGTTGCACAAACGCTTCCGATGAATTCACGATATGGCAGGGTACGCTGCCCGGCGGTAAATCGAAATACTGCTGCAAAAATGCCTGATGCATATCATCCAGATGGTCGAACGCTACCGCCGGAGCTTTTAACAGCGCGGAACGGGTCACGCCGTTAGGAAAGTAGCGTTCGGCGAACTCTCTGGAACCGACAAACAGATAATCCAGCGCACCAAGTTGATCGACAAGGCAGCTCGGCAGCGCCTGCGGCTGAATACTGACCGCACCAACCACCTCGCCGCGACGCAGTCGCTCCTGGGTGCGGGTTTCATCCTCAACCTGCAAGTTCAGCCGGATGGGCGAATCCACCAGTACCGGCGCCAGCGCAGGCAGTAGCCAGGTTGCCAGGCTGTCGGCGTTGACCGCCAGCGACAGCAGTAGCGGCGTCGAGCCTGTTTGCTCATCGCCCAGCCACTCTTCTTCCAGCAGCTCGACCTGACGCAACAGCGCCAGCAGTTTTTGCCCTTGTTCGGTGGGACGCGGCGGAACAGTACGAACCAGCAATGGCTGGCCGAACATGTTTTCGAGCTGTTTTATGCGCTGCGACACGGCGGACTGAGTAATACACAGTTTTTGCGCGGCGCGCTCAAACCCACGCTCACGAATGACCGCATCAAGCGCCTGTAAGGTTCTGTAGTCCGGACGTTTCATTGCTCGGCCAATCTCCTGAAAAATGATTACTCAGCACTATGACATAAATTTTTATTAGAATCAGACGAAATTGGACGTCGCGTAATGTGACACGGGTCACAGGGACATTTAGGCGAAGGGTGGTCTATAATGCGCCTGAAATTTCACACCACAGGCGAACGACCATGACGCAGGATGAACTCAAAAAAGCAGTGGGCTGGGCAGCACTCAAGTATGTTGAGCCCGGAACCATTGTCGGCGTAGGCACTGGCTCCACTGCGGCGCACTTTATTGATGCGCTCGGCACGATGAAAGGCCAGATCGAAGGCGCGGTTTCCAGTTCGGATGCCTCCACCGCGAAACTGAAAAGTCTTGGCATTACCGTGTTCGATCTCAATGAAGTGGATAAATTGGGTATTTACGTTGATGGCGCGGACGAAATCAACGGCCAGATGCAGATGATCAAAGGCGGCGGCGCAGCGCTGACGCGTGAGAAAATTATCGCCTCGGTAGCAGATAAATTTATCTGTATCGCTGATGCATCCAAGCAGGTTGATATCCTGGGGAAATTCCCGCTGCCGGTGGAAGTTATCCCGATGGCGCGCAGCGCCGTTGCGCGTCAACTGGTGAAGCTGGGCGGTCGCCCGGAATATCGTCAGAATGTTGTCACCGATAACGGCAACGTGATCCTCGACGTTTATGGGCTGGAGATCATCGATCCGATTGCGCTGGAAAACAGCATTAATAGCATCCCGGGCGTAGTCACTGTAGGGTTATTCGCCAATCGTGGCGCGGATGTGGCGCTGATCGGCACCGCCGACGGTGTGAAAACCATCATAAAATGATCTGACGGGGAGGCGCTCGCCTCCCTGTAAAAAAACGCGATCGGTAAATTTGGTGATATGTGTCACATTTATCCGCTGGCTATGCACTACCTGCCATCATTCCTCGCTTTAACAGCATTTTTATCTGCCATTTCTCGCTGGATGACATTTCTTCAGAGTGTGCACGCAAACGTTCATATTGCTGCAATAGTTTTTTTTGATATGTTGACTGAAGAAAACTGCATTTCGCACAACATCACAGTCAAGACAAAAAACAGGGTCGGGTAAATGGCAAAGGTATCACTGGAGAAAGACAAGATTAAATTTCTGCTCGTCGAAGGGGTGCACCAGAAAGCGCTGGATAGCCTCCGCGCGGCGGGTTATACCAACATTGAATTCCACAAAGGCGCGCTGGACACCGAGCAGCTTAAAGAGTCCATCCGTGATGCCCACTTTATCGGCCTGCGATCCCGTACTCAACTGACCGAAGATGTTATCGCTGCGGCGGAAAAACTAGTCGCGGTGGGCTGTTTCTGTATTGGTACTAACCAGGTGAATCTGGACGCTGCCGCAAAGCGTGGTATTCCGGTGTTCAATGCGCCGTTCTCCAACACTCGTTCCGTGGCGGAACTGGTTATTGGCGAACTGTTACTGCTGATGCGCGGTATTCCTGAAGCGAACGCGAAAGCGCACCGCGGTATCTGGAACAAACTGGCGGTCGGTTCCTACGAAGCGCGCGGTAAAAAGCTCGGCATTATCGGCTATGGCCATATCGGTACGCAGTTGGGCATTCTGGCGGAATCGCTGGGGATGCACGTCTTCTTCTACGATATTGAAAGCAAGCTGCCGCTGGGCAACGCCACGCAGGTACAGCATCTTTCCGATTTGCTGAACATGAGCGATGTGGTGAGCCTGCATGTGCCGGAAACCCCGTCAACCAAAGATATGATTGGCGTTGAAGAGCTAAGATTGATGAAGCCGGGCGCACTGCTGATCAACGCTTCTCGCGGCACGGTGGTCGATATTCCGGCGCTGTGCGATGCGCTGAAAAGCAAACATCTGGCCGGTGCGGCAATTGACGTCTTCCCGACGGAACCCGCCACCAACAGCGACCCGTTTGATTCCCCGTTGTGCGAATTTGACAACGTGCTGCTGACGCCGCACATCGGCGGTTCAACGCAAGAAGCGCAGGAAAATATCGGTCTTGAAGTGGCTGGTAAACTGATTAAATATTCTGACAACGGTTCTACGCTGTCGGCTGTTAACTTCCCGGAAGTTTCTTTGCCGATGCACGGTGGCCGTCGCTTGCTGCACATCCACGAAAACCGTCCTGGCGTGCTGACTGCACTCAACCAAATCTTCGCCAGCCAGAATATCAACATCGCGGCGCAGTACCTGCAAACAACGCCGTATATGGGTTATGTCGTGGTTGATATCGAAGCGGATGAAGACGTCGCGCAAAAAGCGTTGCAGAGCATGAAAGCGATTCCCGGTACGATTCGCGCCCGTCTGCTGTTCTGATAAGTAGTGTGTTTTCCTCTCCCGCAAGGGAGGGGAAACCTTTTACCACTCCCACACTCTTGATGGTGTGACTACCGCAGGTAGCGGAATATCCCACTCTTCCACCGGCAGAGCCTGAACGCCCTGACAGTCATGCGCGTAGCCCACGGGCTGTAAGTTGTAAGCACGCCAGTTTTGCAGTGTGCGATCGTAAAAACCGCCGCCCATACCTAAACGTTGGCCCTGTTCGTCGAACGCCACCAGCGGTGTAACCAATACATCCAACTGATTAAGCGGCAGGACATCGCGCACGTCCAGTTTCGGTTCCTGAATCTTCAGGCGATTAATCACCAGTTCGCTGTGCGGGTGGTAATGCAGAAAGAGCAGATTGCCCGGGCTAAACGGGTGCAGCACCGGCAGGTAAACCCGTTTTCCGCTGCGCCAGAGCTGTTCAATCAATGGCTGGGTATCAAGTTCACCGTCGAAAGAGAGAAACAACGCCACGGTATGCGCCATCACGACGGGCGGATACGCCATCATGCGCGCGGCGGCCTGCTGGGCAAAGTGCGCCTGCTGCTCGCTGCTTAGCGCACGCCGACGCTGGCGGATAAGTTTGCGGATTTCTTGTCGTGAAGAGGGAAAATCAGGAAGTTGCGTCATGGTTTTGGGTAGAAAAAGAAGGGAATCTCCGAGATGCCGCCGCAGGCTGTAACCCTTGAACCCTTGGTTCAAGGTGAATGCGTCGTCATGATTTTAAGGCTTCTCGGACGAACCGAGCATGCTCACCAACCATGGATCGCCACATTCTTGTGGTATGAAATATCGGCTCAGGGGACTGGCCCGCTTGCAAACATCTCAGAGAAATTTTGTCTTCACGATCACTCTACCACAGTTGATCCTGAAGTGTTATTCAAACTTAGGCCCCGGCCTGTCTGTTATGCGACCCTGATCAAGCAATGCCTGTTCGATGGTCTGCTGTAACATTCGGATACGCTGTTCCATGTTGGCTGCGTACTCGCGGGTTTTTGCCTTTTCCTGAGTCAGCTCGTAGCTGATGTTCAACGCGGCGATAAACACCAACTGCTCAGTATTTGTGACTCTAGTGCGAACTTTCAGATCTTGCAACCGCTGATTCAGATCCTCCGCAGCCTGGTTAAGAGCGTCCCTCTGTTCAGGCGGGCAGTTCACTCGCAGTGAACGACCAAAAATTTGGATATCGACGGGTTGTGCAGACATGCCACCTTCCTGCTGTTTGACTGCGCTCTGCCTTCGCATCCGAGTCCTGGGCTGCGAAGGGGCGACACTATAAGCTAGCCTGGTGAGCACTTTCAAGTTTTTTGCGTCTATACCTTAATTACTCATGCCACATGCAATGGCATGTAACGTGAAGTATCACGGGTATATCACCAGGGGCCAAAGTGGTAGCATATCATGAATATTCCCACCAACGACGACGAATGCGTATGTCTATACAGAACGAAATACCTGGTTACAACGATGTAGGCCAGTTGCTCAACCAACAGGGCGTGGGGCTGCTTCCTGCCGAAATGCATGGGCTTATCGCGGGGATGATCTGCGGTGGCAACAATGACAGCTCCTGGCAGCCATTGCTGCATGATTTAACTAACGACGGGCTGGCTTTTGGTCATGAGCTGGCACAGGCGCTGCGGGCAATGCATGCGGCAACCAGCGATTCACTGGAAGACGACGGCTTTCTGTTCCAACTCTATTTGCCGGAAGGCGATGACGTCAGCGTTTTCGACAGAGCCGATGCGCTGGCCGGCTGGGTAAACCATTTCCTGCTCGGGTTAGGCGTCTCGCAGCCGAAGCTCGACAAAGTGACTGGCGAAACCGGCGAAGCGATTGATGATTTGCGTAACATCGCGCAACTGGGTTATGACGAAGACGAAGATCAGGAAGAGCTGGAAATGTCGCTTGAAGAGATCATCGAATACGTCCGCGTTGCTGCGCTGCTGTGCCACGACACGTTCACGCACCCGCAGCCGACCGCGCCGGAAGTGCGTAAGCCGACGTTACATTAATTCGTCTTGTAGGAAGGAGGTGTCATGACACAGCTTGAGTTTCTCCGTCGTCGCCAGACATTGCTGGCGCAGATGGTTCCGGGTAGCGCGGCGTTGATCTTTGCCGCGCCGGAAGCGACCCGCAGCGCAGACAGTGAATACCCGTATCGCCAGAAGAGCGATTTCTGGTACTTCACCGGTTTTAACGAACCAGAAGCGGTGCTGGTGCTGATAAAGAGCGATGACACCCACAACCATAGCGTGCTGTTCAACCGCGTGCGTGATAAAACCGCCGAGATCTGGTTTGGCCGCCGTCTTGGTCAGGAAGCCGCGCCAGCAAAACTGGGCGTCGAACGTGCGCTGGCGTTCCCGGAGATCAACACGCACCTTTACCAGTTGCTCAATGGCCTCGACGCGGTTTATCACGCGCAGGGTGAGTATGAGTACGCGGATACCATTCTGTTCACTGCGCTGGAGAAGCTGCGCAAAGGCGCGCGGCAGAATCTGACCGCGCCCGCCACGCTGACCGACTGGCGCCCGATCGTCCACGAGATGCGTCTGTTTAAATCGGCCGAAGAGATCGAGGTGATGCGTCGCGCCGGGAAGATCTCCGCGCTGGCGCATACCCGCGCCATGCAGGTTTGCCGCCCAGGAATGTTTGAATATCAGCTTGAAGGTGAAATTCAGCATGAATTTAACCGCCACGGCGCGCGTTTCCCGTCCTATAACACCATCGTCGGTTCGGGGGATAACGGCTGCATCCTGCATTACACCGAAAATGAAAGCCAGATGCGTGACGGTGATCTAGTGCTGATTGATGCTGGCTGTGAATACAGGGGATACGCCGGAGATATTACCCGCACCTTCCCGGTAAACGGGAAATTCAGCCCGGCGCAGCGTGAAATTTACGACATTGTGCTGGCATCGCTGGAACGTGCGCTGGAACTGTTTCGTCCGGGAACCTCCATTCAGGCCGTCACCGGCGAAGTGGTGCGCATTATGATCACCGGTCTGGTGAAGCTTGGCATTCTGCAGGGCGAAGTTGATGAATTGATCGCAAAAAATGCCCACCGCCCATTCTTTATGCACGGGTTAAGCCACTGGCTGGGGCTGGATGTTCATGACGTCGGCGTTTACGGTCAGGATCGTTCGCGCGAGCTGGCGCCAGGCATGGTGTTGACCGTTGAGCCGGGCCTCTATATTTCCCCGGATGCGGATGTTCCCGAGCAGTATCGCGGCATTGGTATTCGCGTGGAAGATGACATCGTTATTACCGACGAGGGTAACGAGAATCTCACCGCCAGCGTGGTTAAAAAGGCGGATGATATTGAAGCACTGATGGCGGCGAGCCGTTCATGAGTGTGATTATTGTTGGCGGCGGCATGGCCGGTGCGACGCTCGCGCTGGCCATTTCACATCTGACGCAGGGGAAATTACCGGTTCACCTGGTGGAGGCTACAGCGCCGGGTGCTCACCATCATCCTGGTTTTGATGCCCGTGCCATTGCGCTGGCGGCAGGCACGTGCCAGCAGCTTGCGCGCGTCGGGATCTGGCAGGCGATAGCCCGCTGTGCAACGCCCATTTCAACTGTTCACGTCAGCGATCGTGGTCACGCCGGTTTTGTCACGCTGGATGCGCAGGATTATCACCTTGAGGCGCTGGGCCAGGTGGTTGAACTGCATGATATCGGCCAGCGGCTCTTTACCTTGCTGCAAAATGCGCCGGGCGTGACGCTGCATTGCCCCGATCGGGTCAGCAGCTTTACCCGTAATGAGCAGCAGGTATCGGTAACACTGGAAAGCGGTGAGCTGATTATTGGCCAGTTGCTGGTTGCGGCGGACGGTTCCCGTTCGGGCATGGGCGAGCAACTGGGAATTCTCTGGCAGAAAACGCCCTATCACCAGGCTGCGGTCATCGCCAACGTCACCACCTCAGTTCCGCATCAGGGACGCGCATTTGAACGCTTCACCGAGCATGGGCCGCTGGCGATGTTGCCGATGTCGCAGGGGCGCTGTTCACTGGTGTGGTGCCATCCACAGGAAAAACAGCAGCAGGTGACTGGCTGGTCTGACGAACGGTTTTGCCATGAGCTACAAAAAGCTTTCGGCTGGCGTCTGGGGCGTATTGAGCACGCCGGAAAACGCAGCGTTTATCCCCTGACGCTGACTAACGCGTCATCGCCGGTCTCTCATCGCGCGGTGCTGGTCGGCAATGCGGCTCAGACGCTGCATCCTATTGCCGGACAAGGGTTTAACCTCGGCATGCGCGATGTCATGACGCTGGCGGAAACGCTGGCAGAGGCATGGGCGAAGCAGAAAGATGTCGGTTGTTATCCGGTGCTGACGCGCTACCGTCATCGGCGTCAGTCGGACAAAAGCGCCACCATCGGCGTTACCGACGGGCTGGTGCATCTGTTTGCCAACCGCTGGGCGCCGCTTGTCGTCGGGCGCAATATCGGGCTGATGGCGATGGAACTATTTACGCCGGCGCGCGATGTGCTGGCGCAGCGTACCCTCGGTTGGGTGGCCCGTTAATCAAAGGAGCAAAGAGTGCAGAGTGTTGATGTTGCGATTGTCGGCGGCGGCATGGTGGGTCTGGCGCTGGCTTGCGGGTTGCAGGGGAGCGGTTTACGGGTTGCGGTGCTGGAGCAGAATGTTCCGCAGCCGCTGGCGGAAGATGCACCACCGGCGCTGCGCGTATCGGCGATTAACGCCGCCAGCGAAAAACTTCTGACGCATCTTGGCGTGTGGTCAAACATCATTGCCCACCGCGCGGGGCGCTATCACGGTATGGAAGTGTGGGACAAAGACAGCTTTGGCCGCATCACCTTTGACGATCAAAGTATGGGCTATCCCCATCTTGGCTATATTATTGAAAATGCAGTGATTCACCAGGCGCTGTGGGATAAAGCTCAGCAGTGTCAGGATATCACCATGATTGCCCCAGCCGAATTGCAGCAGGTGGCCTGGGGTGAGAACGACGCATTTCTCACCTTAAAAGATGGCACGATGCTCACGGCCAGGCTGGTGGTTGGGGCTGACGGCGCGAACTCCTGGTTGCGTAACAAAGCGGATATTCCGCTAACTTTCTGGGATTATCACCATCATGCGCTGGTGGCGACCATTCGCACCGAGGAGCCGCATCAGGCCGTAGCGCGGCAGGTGTTCGATAACGATGGCATTCTGGCGTTTCTGCCGCTGAACGATCCACATTTGTGCTCGATCGTCTGGTCGTTGCCGCCGGATCAGGCGAAAACGCTGCAACAGGCCAGCGATGAGACGTTCAATCAGGCGCTGTGTGTGGCCTTTGATAATCGTCTTGGTCTGTGCAGTGTGGAAAGCGAGCGTCAGGTTTATCCGCTCACCGGTCGCTATGCGCGCCACTTCGCCGGCCATCGTCTGGCGCTGGTAGGCGATGCTGCGCATACCATCCATCCGCTGGCCGGGCAGGGTGTGAATCTGGGCTTTATGGATGTTGCGGAATTGATTACCGAGCTGCGTCGTCTGCGCCGCGAAGGCAAAGATATCGGCCAGCATCTCTATCTGCGTCGCTACGAGCGCAGCCGTAAGCACAGTGCGGCGCTAATGCTGGCGGGAATGCAGGGCTTCCGCGAACTGTTTGCCGGGTCGAACCCGGCGAAGAAACTGTTGCGTGATATTGGTCTGAAACTGGCGGATACCCTTCCTGGGGTAAAAACACAATTGCTGCGTCAGGCGCTCGGCCTGAATGACCTTCCGGAGTGGTTACGTTAACTCCATCACATTTCCCTTCCCGCAAACGGGAAGGGGACTTCCTGCCTCATTTGAAATATTCTAATTTCACCTCGTTTTTCGGATTAGATTTACTCATGTATGATTTTTCCCGCTGCAGAAAAAATGATGCTTTTGCGGAGTGAAATGTTGAAATAAGGCGCAACGTCGTCGCTTTATTGATGTTTCGTTTGGGTGATTTTGTTTTTAGCCAGCATAAAACTCTGCTGCTGTTTTTAGCTAACCCGGTCATAAGCTAATGTGATGGCCCATTTTCTCTTATGGTTAAGTGCCGCTTTCAGTGTTAAGTTCAGGCAAAAGATAACGTTTGCGTCGGCGTCCGAAATGGCCGTTGACGCTGGTCGTTTTGGCGAAATGAACGCCGCCGAAAAACGTGATAGCGCAGCTTATTCGACGAGGACAAGATGGCTCAGCAGACCCCTTTGTATGAACAACACACGCTATGCGGCGCCCGCATGGTGGATTTCCATGGCTGGATGATGCCGCTGCATTACGGCTCGCAGATTGATGAGCACCACGCAGTGCGCAGCGATGCCGGGATGTTCGATGTTTCGCACATGACCATCGTCGATCTGAAAGGCAGCCGCACCCGGGAGTTTCTGCAATATTTGCTGGCAAATGATGTGGCCAAACTCACGAAGCCCGGTAAAGCCCTCTACACCGGCATGCTGAATGCCTCGGGCGGCGTGATTGACGATTTGATCGTCTACTACTTCACCGAAGACTTCTTCCGCCTCGTTGTAAACTCCGCCACCCGCGAAAAAGACCTCTCCTGGATCACCCAACACGCCGAACCTTTTGCCATCGATATCACCGTCCGTGACGATCTGTCGCTGATCGCGGTTCAGGGGCCAAACGCGCAGGCGAAAGCCGCCAGCCTGTTTACCGATGCGCAGCGCAGCGCGGTTGAGGGAATGAAACCGTTCTTCGGCGTTGAAGCGGACGAGCTGTTTATCGCGACCACCGGCTACACCGGTGAAGCGGGTTACGAGATTGCTTTGCCGAACGAAAAAGCTGCCAGCTTTTGGCAGGATCTGCTGAAAGCGGGCGTAAAACCTTGCGGGCTTGGTGCGCGCGATACGCTGCGCCTGGAAGCGGGCATGAACCTGTATGGCCAGGAGATGGATGAAAGCATCTCTCCGCTGGCTGCCAATATGGGCTGGACCATCGCCTGGGAACCGCAGGATCGCCAGTTCATCGGTCGCGAAGCGCTGGAACTACAGCGCGAAAAGGGCACTGAACAGCTGGTTGGCCTGGTGATGACGGAAAAAGGTGTGCTGCGTAATGAGTTACCGGTGCACTTTACTGACGCGCACGGCAACGTGCAAAAAGGTGTGATCACCAGCGGGACCTTTTCGCCGACGCTTGGTTACAGTATTGCACTGGCGCGCGTTCCGGCCGGAATTGGCGAAACGGCAATTGTGCAGATCCGTAACCGCGAAATGCCGGTCAAAGTGACCAAACCTGTTTTTGTGCGCAACGGCAAAGCTGTCGCGTAACGTAATTTTTATCTGGAGAGAATGAGATGAGCAACGTACCGGGCGAACTGAAATACAGCAAAGAACACGAATGGCTGCGCAAAGAAGCAGACGGTAGCTATACCGTTGGCATCACTGAACATGCTCAGGAACTGCTGGGTGATATGGTGTTTGTCGATCTGCCGGAAGTGGGCGCGACCGTTAGCGCTGGCGATGACTGCGCCGTTGCCGAATCGGTAAAAGCCGCTTCTGATATCTACGCGCCGATCGGCGGTGAAATCGTCGCCGTTAACGATGCGCTAAATGACTCTCCGGAGCTGGTTAACAGCGAGCCGTACGGCGAAGGCTGGATCTTCAAAATCAAAGCCAGTGACGAATCGGAAGTTGCTGCGCTGCTGGATGCAACGGCATACGCCGCATTGTTAGAAGACGAGTAATGTTGTGCCGGATGGCACTGCGTTTATCCGGCCTACAGGTGTACGTAGGTCCGGTAAGCGTAAGCGCCACCGGGCAATAGAGTTAGCAACATATACGATTCACCGCACGTTTCAGGAACCATCGCTCATGACTCAGACGTTAAGTCAGCTTGAAAATCGTACCGCATTCATCGGCAGGCATATTGGCCCGGACGCATCGCAACAGCAGGAGATGCTGAATACCGTAGGGGCAGATTCGCTGAATGCCCTGATTGCGCAGATCGTACCGAAAGATATTCAGCTCGCCGCGCCGCCGCAGGTGGGTGACGCTACCAGCGAATTCGCCGCGCTTGCCGAACTGAAAGCCATCGCGGGCCGCAACAAGCGCTTTAAGTCTTACATTGGCATGGGCTACACCGCAGTGCAGTTACCGCCGGTGATCCTGCGTAATATGCTGGAAAATCCAGGCTGGTACACCGCGTATACGCCGTATCAGCCGGAAGTGTCGCAAGGGCGCCTGGAAGCGCTGCTTAACTTTCAACAGGTGACGCTGGATTTGACCGGCCTGGATATCGCCTCTGCTTCCCTGCTGGATGAAGCGACCGCCGCCGCTGAAGCGATGGCGATGGCGAAGCGCGTGAGCAAACTGAAAGGCGCTAACCGCTTCTTCGTTGCCGATGATGTGCACCCGCAAACGCTAGATGTCGTGCGCACGCGCGCCGAAACCTTCGGTTTTGAGGTGATTGTTGATGCGGCCGACAAAGTACTGGATCACCAGGATGTCTTCGGTGTTCTGCTGCAACAGGTTGGCACCACCGGCGAAGTACACAATTACAGCGCACTGATTGCGGAGCTGAAAGCCCGCAAAATCGTGGTCAGCATCGCTGCCGATTTTATGGCGCTGGTGCAGTTGACGGCGCCAGGCAAGCAGGGCGCCGACATCGTGTTTGGCTCCGCTCAGCGTTTCGGCGTGCCGATGGGCTACGGCGGTCCGCATGCGGCATTCTTTGCTGCCAAAGATGAATTCAAACGTTCCATGCCTGGGCGCATTATCGGGGTTTCCAAAGATGCTGCCGGTAACACCGCGCTGCGCATGGCGATGCAGACCCGCGAACAGCATATCCGTCGCGAGAAAGCCAACTCTAACATCTGTACTTCACAGGTGCTGCTGGCCAATATCGCCAGCCTGTACGCGGTGTTCCACGGCCCGGAAGGGCTGAAACGCATTGCGGGCCGCATTCACCGCCTGGCCGACATTCTCGCTGCCGGTTTGCAGCATAAGGGGTTGAAACTGCGTCATGCGCACTACTTCGATACGCTGTGCGTTGAGGTCGCGGATAAAGCCGCCGTGCTGGCGCGCGCTCAGGCGCAAGAGATCAACCTGCGCAGCGACATTCTGAACGCGGTGGGTATTACGCTGGACGAAACAACCACCCGCGAAGATGTGCTGGCGCTGTTTGGTGTTCTGCTGGGCGACAATCATGGTCTGGATATTGATGCGCTGGACAAAGATGTTGCGCTTGATAGCCGCTCCATTCCGCAGGGGATGCTGCGCGATGATGCGTTCCTGACGCACCCGGTGTTCAACCGTTATCACAGCGAAACCGAGATGATGCGCTATATGCACTCTCTGGAACGCAAAGATCTGGCGCTGAATCAGGCGATGATCCCGCTGGGTTCCTGCACCATGAAACTGAACGCGGCAGCCGAAATGATCCCTATCACCTGGCCGGAATTCGCGGAACTGCATCCGTTCTGCCCGCCGGAACAGGCTGAAGGTTATCATCAGATGATTACTCAGCTTTCCGAGTGGCTGGTCAAGCTCACCGGTTACGATGCGCTCTGTATGCAGCCAAACTCCGGCGCGCAGGGCGAATACGCAGGTCTGCTGGCCATTCGTCATTACCACGAAAGCCGCAACGAAGGTCATCGTGATATCTGTCTGATCCCAAGTTCCGCGCACGGCACTAACCCGGCGTCGGCGCAGATGGCGGGGATGCAGGTGGTGGTCGTTGCCTGTGATAAAAACGGCAACATCGACCTTGCCGATCTGCGCGCGAAAGCTGAGCAGGCGGGTGATAACCTCTCCTGCATTATGGTCACCTATCCGTCCACTCACGGCGTATATGAAGAGACGATCCGTGAAGTGTGCGAAGTGGTGCATCAGTTTGGCGGCCAGGTTTACCTCGATGGTGCCAACATGAACGCCCAGGTGGGCATCACTTCGCCGGGCTTTATCGGCGCGGATGTTTCCCACCTCAACCTGCATAAAACGTTCTGCATTCCGCACGGCGGCGGCGGCCCGGGTATGGGGCCGATCGGCGTGAAAGCGCATCTGGCACCGTTTGTTCCGGGGCACAGCGTGGTGCAAATCGAAGGCATGTTGACGCGCCAGGGGGCGGTTTCTGCCGCACCGTTTGGCAGCGCGTCGATTCTGCCGATTAGCTGGATGTATATCCGGATGATGGGCGCGGAAGGGCTGAAGCAGGCTAGCCAGGTGGCGATCCTCAATGCTAACTACATCGCCAGCCGTCTGAAAGAGGCGTTCCCGGTGCTGTATACCGGGCGTGATGGCCGCGTGGCGCATGAGTGCATTCTCGATATTCGTCCATTGAAAGAAGAGACCGGGATTAGTGAGCTGGATATCGCTAAGCGTTTAATCGACTACGGTTTCCATGCGCCGACCATGTCCTTCCCGGTTGCCGGTACGCTGATGGTGGAACCGACAGAATCGGAAAGCAAAGTCGAACTGGATCGTTTTATCGATGCGATGCTGGCGATCCGTGGCGAAATCGACCGCGTGAAGCAGGGCGAATGGACGCTGGAAGATAACCCGCTGGTGAACGCGCCGCACACCCAGAATGAACTGGTGGCGGAGTGGAACCACGGTTATACCCGTGAACTGGCCGTGTTCCCGGCAGGCTTCGCAAACAAATACTGGCCGACCGTCAAACGTCTGGATGATGTCTACGGTGACCGTAACCTGTTCTGCTCCTGTGTACCGATGAGCGAATATCAGTAATTCACTGATTCAGCTATCCTTTAAGGGCGCTTCGGCGCCCTTTTCTATTGGGAGAACCGTAGCGATTGCAGTAGTGACGGGCGCCGCGGTAGGCAAGGCGCAACTGAACGTTTTCCATGATTCACATACTGCGATGCCCGTTATGTTTTGAGCTGCAACAGCTCAGGGAAAACCCTTCGTCACTGGCGTTAACCCAACAGGTTGCCGGATAAGCCTGATACTTAACCCTGCTCCCGCGCCGAGGCAGCACGCCATTGTCAGGACTGCGACGACAAACGCATGGGTGATATCCGTCGCGCTATGGCTGTCGCCCACAATGCTGTAAAAAATGCCGCCCATCACTGCGACGCTGAGCGCGGTGCTAACCTGCAAAGCCGAGCTGGTGATGCCGGCAATCATGCCTGCAAATTCCGCTGCGACACGGCCTGTTAGCATGCGCATTAGCATTGGCATCGCCAGGCCCTGGCCAAAACCGGTGATAAACAGTAGCGCGGCGAGTGGCGTCATTGCGGGAGTCACGCCCGTCGCCGTTGCGGTCACCAGCCATGCCAGTCCTGCTAACCCGGCGGTTTCGCATCCCATCCCGATCGTGCTCAGGTAATTTCCGGCAAAACGCCGCAGGTACGGGGTGAGCAACGGCCCAATCAGAAAACCGGCGCCAAAAGGCAGAAAAATCAGGCCAGCCGTCAGCGCATCGACATGCAGTGCGCTTTGCAGATAAACCGAAAACAGTAAAAAGAATGCGGCGATAGAATAGAACAACAGCGCGATCGCCAACCCGCAACCCAGCCCAGGCGCACGTAACGCGACAGGATCCAGCAGCGGTGAGCCGCCATGACGGCTGAGGCGTATTTCATAACGCCATAACAGCGAGGCCAGCAGCGGAGCCGCAAGGAATAACAGCCACGTCCACCAGGGCCAGCCCGCCTCACGGCCTTCAATCAACGGAATAATCAGCGCGCTTAACGTTGCTGTTGCCAGCAGCATGCCGCCGGGATCAAGTTTGCGGGCATGTGGCGCCCGTGTCTCTTTCAGCAATGGAATACCAAAAACAATGACCAGCAGCGCCACCGGCAGGTTAACAAGAAAAATGGCCCGCCACCCAAGGTTGAACAGATTCAATGTAATCAGGATGCCGCCCAGCGCCTGTCCGATAACGGAGGCAAGGCCAAACACGGCACCATATAAACCCAGCGCTAACGGCTTCTCTGTTTCAGGGAAAATGGCCTGCACGGACGCGAGCGCCTGCGGTGCCATGACGGCGGCCGAAGCGCCCTGAAGTGCGCGCCCGACAATCAATACCCACGGCGATCCGGCGATCCCGCACAACAGTGATGCCGCCGCAAAACCCATCAGCCCAAGGAAAAACATCCTGCCACGACCATACAGATCACCCAGCCGCCCACCGGTGATTAACGTGGTTGCATACACTGCGGCATACGATGAGATAACCAGTTGCTCCGCGGAAGACGAAGAGGCTAAATCGCTCTGGATTGACGGGAGCGCCACATTAACAATAAAAAAATCGAGCGGTGGCAGGAAGGCTCCCACCAGTAAGATAACGAACATCGCCCAGCGACGAGGTTCAGCGTGCGTCATATTATGTGCCGACATAGCCCCTCCCGGAAACCCTGCGGTTTCCAATCAAGCAAAATGGGTAGATCAAATGAAACATGTGGATTCGTGTGCGGAGGTATCCCCGGCGCTCTCCTGCCTGCGAACTGCCTGACCAAACGCCCTGGCAGCCTTTATTGAATTGCGGCGCGTCAGCGCATGCCGCCAGACGCCATAATGACCTCGCCGGTCACCCAACCTGCGTCGTCTGATGCAAGGTAAGAGACGATCGGCGCGATGTCCTGCACCTGACCGATACGACCAAGCGGCGTCTGCGCTTCGTTCCAGGTCTGGAAGTCCGAACCCATCGCCCCGGTAGCGTGCGTACCTTCAGTTTCGATAAGACCAGGGTTAACGGCGTTAACGCGGATGCCGCGCGGACCAAGCTCGCGCGCGAGTACGCCGGTAATGGCGTCAATCGCACCTTTGGAGCCGCTATAAATGGCGCTCTCTGGCATGAACACGCGTGTGACGAACGAACTGATGTTGATGATGCTCCCGCCTTTCTCCAGATGCGGCACGGCGGCGGCGCAGATCAGTAGCGGGCCAAGCACATTGATGTCGAACTGCTTGCGGTACAGCGCTTCGGTGGTCTCTTCGATCCGGGCGAACTGATAAATCCCTGAGTTATTCACCACAATGTCCAGCCGCCCAAAATGTTCAATCGCCGAGCTAACCAGCGCCTCAACCTCACGCTTATCGGTAACGTCTGCGGCGACCGCCACGGCCTGTCCGCCTGCGGCTTCGATATCCGCAACCACGCTATCTGCACCGGTTTTGCTGGTGGCGTAGTTGACGATAACCTTCGCACCCTCCGCCGCCAGTTGGCGGGCAATCCCGGCACCGATACCTTTGGATGCGCCTGTGACGATGGCAACTTTGTTTTTTAATTTGTTCATACTTTCAGATCCCGGATGAGGCCATAGCAGCCTGTTCAGTGAAGAGACGTTATGGTGATGCCTGCATAATTGTTAGGGAACTGCCATTTATGTATATTTGATGTTCATTTTTGAACGGGAGCGGGTATGGAGTGGAGCGACGTACGGATATTTCTGGCGGTGATCCGCAAGGGATCGTTCGGCGAGGCCGCCCGAAGCCTGGGCGTGAGCCATCCGACGGTGGGCCGACGGATCAAAGCGCTCGAAGATGAGGCACAACAGCCGCTGTTTCGCCGCACGCGTGAGGGGCTGGTGCTGACCGATGCCGGAGACGCGGTGCTGAACCTGGCGGAATCGATGGAAAATTCCGCGCTGGCACTGGAAAGGCGCCTTGCGGGTAATCACCAACGGCTCGAAGGCGTTTTGCGGATCTCATGTGCCGAGTGGTTTGCGGGCTACGTGCTGGCACCGGTGCTGGCCGAATTGACGCGGCGTCATCCGGCCGTGGTACCGGAGATCATCGCCAGCTACCGCTTACTTAATTTATCCCGGCGCGATGCGGATGTGGCCTTTCGTCTCGTGCCTTTTACCGAACCGGACATTGTCCAGCGTCGCCTGATGACCATTTCCTATGGTCTTTACGGTACGCCTGAAACCGCACAGACAATGCGCAACGATCCGGCGTCAGTGGGGCTTATTCTGATGAACACCGCCCAGTCACATTTTCCTGACGTCACATGGTTGCTCGACAGATTTCCCCGCTCCAGGCGTGTTTTCACCAGCACAAGCCGGGCTGTTCAGGCACAAATGTGCTTGCAGGGGATGGGAGTGGCCGTGTTGCCACGACCACTGGGAGACGCCGTTTCCGGTCTGCAACGTATTCAGACTGAGGATCAACTGCCATCCAGAGAGATATGGGTCGGCTACCACCAGGATCTCCGGCATATGGACCGCTTGCGCGCAATGTTGGATATCGCCGATACATTGCTTGCCGACCCGGCGACGAGAGCGCCGTGAACCCGCGTGCCATTTTACTGAGCACGCCACAGAGAAAACTTGTCCCGCTCTGGTTAGCCCACGATGCTTTGTGCCGCCGGCATCCGGCAATATCTCAAAGCATCACAGCTTTTCGCCATTGCTGGCGATCACCTCTTTGTACCAGTTAAAGCTCTTCTTGCGGGAGCGGGACATATCACCTGTACCGTCGTCGTGCTTGTTCACATAGATAAAGCCGTAACGCTTGCTGTACTGGCCGGTGGTGAAGGAGACGCAGTCGATGCAGCCCCACGGCGTATAGCCCAGCAGATCCACGCCATCGTAAGTGACCGCTTTCATCATCTCTTCAACGTGCGCGCGCAGATAATCGATGCGGTAGTCATCGTTGATGCTGCCATCGGCTTCGACTTTGTCGTAAGCGCCAAAGCCGTTTTCAACGATGAACAACGGTTTCTGGTAGCGTTCATACAGTTCGCACAGAGAGTAGCGCAGCCCGACGGGATCGATCTGCCAGCCCCAGTCGGAGGCTTTGACGTGCGGGTTCGGCACGCTGCCTTCGAAGCCGGAGATAGCATCGCCGCTGCCGCCTTCCGCTTTCACCGCGTTGGTCATGTAATAGCTGAAACCCAGGTAATCGCAGGTGCCTTCACGCAGGATCTGTTCATCGCCGTGTTCCATTTTGATAGAGAAGCCGCGGCGCTCCCATTCGTTCAGCACATAGGACGGGTAGTAACCACGTAGCTGTACGTCGGTAAAGACATAGCGCTCGCGCATTGATTCCTGCGCAAACATGACGTCTTCCGGCTTACAGGAGAAGGGATAGAGCGCAACCATTGCCAGCATGCAGCCGACTTTCATTTCCGGGTTGATGCGGCGGGCCGCTTTCACTGCCAGGGCGCTGGCGACGAACTGATGGTGCAGTACCTGGTACATGGTCTCTTCCGGGTTTTCATGATCGGTATAGACCACGCCGGAGCAGCAGTAGCCGAACAGCGGCGCGCGCCAGTTACGCTGGTTGTTGATTTCGTTGAAGGTCATCCAGTATTTGACCTTGCTCTTGTAGCGTTCGAAAACCACTTCCGCGAAGCGTACGAAGAAATCGACCACTTTACGGTTGGTCCAGCCGCCATATTCCTGCACCAGATGCAGCGGCATCTCAAAGTGGGAGAGGGTGATCACCGGTTCGATGTTATATTTCAGCAGTTCATCGAACATATCGTCGTAGAATTTCAGCCCTTCTTCGTTAGGTTGCTGCTCATCCCCTTTGGGAAAGATGCGGGTCCAGGCGATCGAGGTGCGAAAGCATTTAAAGCCCATCTCGGCGAACAGCTTGATGTCTTCTTTATAGTGACCATGGAAATCGATCGCTTCATGGTTCGGGTAATATTTCCCGGCCACCACTTCGGTGGTGATCTCGCGCGGTACGCCGTGTGCGCCGCCGGTCAGCACGTCGCAAATGCTTGGGCCTTTACCGCCTTTATTCCAGCCACCTTCAACCTGGTGCGCGGCAACGGCGCCGCCCCATAAAAAATCTTTTGGTAAGGTCAGTTTTTTCATCTTCGCT
This sequence comes from Kosakonia sacchari, assembly GCA_900109485.1. Lineage (GTDB taxonomy): Bacteria > Pseudomonadota > Gammaproteobacteria > Enterobacterales > Enterobacteriaceae > Kosakonia > Kosakonia sacchari_B. The sequence continues at coordinate 211,646 of FOAY01000001.1, forward strand.
CTTCTCGTCATATTGGCTATTAACGAGTCTAACAAAGGTGAATTAAATGTCACGATATAACAAATTACCGGTCGGGTAATTTGTTACACCAGAAAAACGCCCTGTTTTTTTATGCTATTTTCTTAGCCAGCTTGCGCCCCAGCGATTCCAGAATATAAATGACCGGGATTTGCGTCGTAATATCGTAGCCGCCGGGAATACGTGTGGGAGGAATATGCCAGGAGAGATTAAAATCCGCCAGTTTCGCCAGGCGCGACTGTTCATGGCTGGTAATAGACAGCACTTTGCAGTGATGCAGGCTGAATTGCCCGGCAAAACGCAGGATCTCCTCGGTTTCGCCAGAGACAGAAAGGACAATCGCCAGGGCATTTTTTGCCATATCATTGGTGACCGGGAAATAAGGGTCGTCGATATGGTTGCTGAACTTTCCGATATTAGAGAAAAAACGGGCGCCATATTTTGCCAGCGCACCAGATGTGCCAGCGCCAACAAAAATAATACGCTCTGAGGATAATATTATATCGACGGCTTTATTCAGCAGCGCATCAAATTCATCGTTATTTACACTTTTAAAAAAGCTAATAACTTCACTGGCACCAAGATTCGCTTGCGGTAACTTATTTTGCTCTAAATATAATTTGAAGCGGACGCGAAACTCCGAATAGCCTTCGCAGTTGAGCTTGCGGCAAAAGCGCAGCACCGTGGTGGTGGAGACGCCCGCTGCATCGGCCAGCTCGCGGATCGTCATATACATCACTTTGTCGCGGTTTTTGACCACGTAGTGATAGACCATCATCTCCAGATTATTGAGGCTGGCGATGGCGGAGTGGGTAAACATCGTCACGGTGGTGTCCTTTGCTCTTTGTTAACGTTGCCAGCCGGCGTGCAATTGCGTAACCACATGCTGCCATAACTCCGACTGGCTTGCCCTGAGTTTTGTCCCCGGTATAAGAATCTGATTTAGCGGCCTGCATATTGTCATTTCCGCTTCATACTTTCATCCTACATTCACGTTTCATGGGCGTATGTTCCTTGCGAGAGGGATGAACAGTTGTAACGCTAGCCGTCGGCTTAAATGCTGCGAATATGATTGATATGAATTTTTTTTAGCGTACAGGTGTGCACTGGAATCATTCTCAGTTACTCTATTGACGCAATGTTTTTTTTTGAGTTCTCCCGGAGTTAGCTATGGCCAAGAAACCCTTAATCGCACAGGGATACACACTGGCAGAAGAAATCGCCAACAGCATTAGCCACGGAATTGGGCTGGTGTTCGGTATCGTCGGGCTGGTGCTGCTGCTGGTACAGGCAGTAGATGCAAAAGCCAGTACAATGGCTATCACCAGTTACTCGCTTTATGGCGGTAGCATGATTTTGCTGTTCCTTGCCTCCACGCTTTACCATGCCATTCCGTACCAGCGTGCCAAGGCGTGGCTGAAGAAATTTGACCACTGCGCCATTTATCTGCTGATTGCCGGAACGTATACACCGTTTCTGCTGGTTGGGCTGGACTCGCCGCTGGCGCGTGGGCTGATGATTGTCATCTGGAGCCTCGCCCTGCTGGGGATCTTATTTAAACTTACCATTGCCCATCGTTTTAAAGTGCTGTCGCTGGTGACCTACCTGACCATGGGCTGGCTGTCGCTAATTGTGATTTATCAGCTTGCCACGCGCCTGTCAGTTGGAGGCGTAACGCTACTGGCTGTGGGCGGCCTGGTCTATTCGCTCGGCGTGATTTTTTACGTCTGCAAACGCATCCCTTATAACCACGCGATCTGGCACGGCTTCGTGCTGGGCGGCAGTGTCTGCCACTTCCTGGCAATTTATTTGTACGTCGGACAGCTTTGAGTCAGAGCCGGTGGCGATTTCCGCCCCGGCTTAGCGCGTTTACTCTTCCAGTGAATAAGGCAGCGGCTCGATGCTTAGCGTATTCGCATCGTCGCGCACGCGGAACACGCTGCCGGGTTCCATATCGTTGTTCATCACCACCTGAACCAGAAGGCGTCCGTCATCAAGCTGCACAGATGCCAGCACGGTACCGGTACGGCGCCAGTTGTCTCCCATCTTCAACTCAAGGTCTTCTCCCGCTTCCGGCACCCGGCTGGCTGTCCCTGCCAGATACCACAATGCGCGCTTGTTGGCGCCGCGGAATTTTGCTCGTGCCACCATCTCCTGGCCGGTGTAACAGCCTTTTTTGAAGCTGATGCCGCCCAGCGCCTGTAGGTTAGTGGCCTGTGGGATAAACTGTCCGCTGTTTGGCGCATCAATAACCGGCAGGCCCGCTTCGATATTCAGCGCCAGCCACTGCTGACTGTTATTAAGCTGCGCTTCGCCACGCAGCTTTTCGGCCACTTGTTGCGCCGTTGTGGCGCTGGTTACCAGCAGGAAACGCTCGGCAGGATGCGCAAACCACAGCAGGGTGGTATCCCCCTCCTGCACAACCTGTTTTTCACTGTCCGGAAGGGTGGTAAAGAGATTCGCCAGTGCTGCGCGCGCCTGAAAACCGGCCACGCCCAGCAGCACGTGTTCATCGTCTTGCGCAATGGCGACTTTGGAGAATACGGCGTATTTCTTCAGTTCACGAAGCTGCGCTTCACGCACGCTGCGGCGCAGGATCCAGGCAAAACCTTCCTGGAAATGGAACAACCGCATATTGCTCCACATTTTCCCTTTAGAATCACAGTGTGCCGCCAGCAGGTGCTGTTCAGGCGTCATCGTGGTGACATCGGCGGTCACCTGGCCTTGCAGGTATTTTTCGCTATCTGCGCCGGTAATCGTTGCCAGCGCCCAGTCATCGAGCGTCATAAGCGTCAGCGGCAGACGTGATGATGCGGTCGGCTGGCGCGGAGGAAACGGAGTAAAAGGCATATTAATGTCCTGATTAGCTTAACGCTGTGTTGGTTCTTAATGGTAAAAGAGCCGTTGTTCATTGCAAGTAATAAAGCATGCGTTTTGTGCCATTGTGCATGCGTTGCGAAGCATTACGCAGCGTGATGATATTTTTGCAGTGGGTGCGATTAATGCTGGAAGCGTCCCCGCGAAGCGAAATATTCCGCAAAAGGAATATTAAAAACACGTTACAATGGGCCATTATTCTGATGCAGGGAGAAGATCATGGATATTAACAACAAAGCCCGTATCCACTGGGCGTGCCGCCGTGGAATGCGTGAACTCGATATCTCAATCATGCCTTTTTTCGAACATGAGTACGACACGCTGAGCGATGACGACAAACAGCTGTTTGTTCGTCTGCTGGAAAGTGACGATCCTGATTTATTCAACTGGTTAATGAATCATGGAAAGCCTCAGGACGCGGGGTTACAAAGAATGGTGCAGTTAATCCAGACACGGAATCGGGATCGTGGTCCTGTGGCAATCTGAGTTACGCGTCTCCTGGCGCGCACAATGGATCTCGCTTTTGCTCCACGGTCTGGGTGCAGCACTCATTTTGCTGATGCCCTGGCCTTTGAGTTACACACCGCTGTGGCTGCTGTTGCTGTCACTGGTGGTTTTTGATTGCGTGCGCAGCCAGCGGCGGATCAATGCCTGCCATGGCGAACTCAAGCTGCTGTTGGATTCCCGCCTGCGCTGGCAGGGTGTGGAATGGGATATCATCGGAACGCCATGGATGTTACGCGGTGGAATGATGCTGCGTTTGCGCTGTGAAGAGGATGGGCGTCGTCAACATTTATGGCTGGCGGCAGACAGTATGGATGCGCAGGAGTGGCGCGATCTGCGCCGGGTGATATCACAAAAACCGGCGCAGGGGCTGCATTAACAGGGGGAAATGGCAGCCTTTAAACCAGCCGTTCCGCCATCTCTGTCAGGATTTGCTCACACCAGGACTGAATGCGCGAATCGCTCAGGTCGTACTGATTGGTTTCGTCCAGCGCCAGGCCGACAAACAGTTGACCATCGGCAATCACCGGTTTGCTGCTGGTAAATTCGTAGCCTTCCGTCGGCCAGTAGCCGATGAACGTCACGCCTTTGGGCACCAGTTTGTCATGCAGCATGCCCAGCGCATCAAGGAACCATTCGCCGTAGCCGAGCTGATCGCCCATGCCGTACAGCGCAATGATTTTGCCGTCAAGATTGAGATCATCAAGCTGATCCCAGATGGCTTCCCAGTCTTCCTGCAATTCGCCAAAATCCCAGGTCGGAATGCCGAGGATAAGCGCATCGTATTGCTCCATCAGTGCGGGTGCGTCATCTTTCAGATTGTGCAGTGTTACCAGTTCCGGCCCGATAATTTCGCGGATTTTCTCCGCCGCCATTTCGGTATAGCAAGTGCTGGAACCGTAAAACAGGCCAATATTCATAACGTAAACTTCTCAATTCCGGATGTGTCTTTGTGAGCAGTGTACCAGAATCGTACGGCTATCAGGCATAATGCAGCGATTGAGAAACGGAGGCGTTTCAATGGAACAGGATTTCGCACGTATCGAACAATTTCTTGATGCGCTCTGGCTGGAAAACAATCTGGCGGACAATACGCTCAGCGCCTACCGCCGCGATTTGCAAGGCGTGGCCGAGTGGCTGCATCATCGGGGAAGTAGCCTGGCGCAGGCGAGAAGCGATGATTTACAGGCGCTGCTGGCCGAACGCGTGGATGGCGGCTACAAAGCGACCAGTTCAGCGCGTCTGCTCAGCGCCGTGCGAAGACTCTTCCAGTACCTGTATCGGGAGAAAATCCGTAGCGACGATCCCAGCGCGCAACTGGCCTCGCCGAAGCTGCCGCAGCGTCTGCCGAAAGACTTAACGGAAGCGCAGGTTGAGAGACTTTTACAGGCACCGGTAGTTGACCAACCGCTGGAGTTACGCGATAAAGCCATGCTTGAGGTTTTATATGCCACCGGGCTACGCGTCTCTGAACTGGTCGGGTTGACCATGAGCGATATCAGCCTGCGCCAGGGCGTGTTGCGGGTGATTGGTAAAGGTAATAAAGAACGGCTGGTGCCGCTGGGTGAAAATGCGGTGTACTGGGTGGAAAACTACCTTGAACACGGGCGTCCGTGGCTGCTGAACGGCGTATCGATTGATGTGCTGTTCCCCAGCCAGCGCGCTCAGCAGATGACGCGCCAGACTTTCTGGCACCGTATCAAGCACTATGCCGTGCTGGCGGGGATTGACAGCGAAAAGCTTTCCCCTCACGTTTTACGTCATGCTTTTGCCACGCATTTGCTTAATCACGGCGCGGATCTGCGCGTGGTGCAAATGCTATTGGGGCATCAGGATCTTTCTACAACGCAAATTTATACGCATGTGGCCACCGAGCGGCTGCGTAAGCTTCATGAACAGCATCACCCGCGGGCGTGATTGCTGATAATTAAAGGATGTTTTATGAAAAATGGTTTGATTATGTTCACCCTGCTGGCAGCGGCTTTTTCTGGCGTTGCGCATGCTGACGACGCCGCTATCAAGCAGTCGTTAGCAAAACTGGGTGTGCAGAGTTCTGAAATATTGCCCGCTCCCGTCGCCGGAATGAAAGCGGTATTGACCAACAGCGGCGTGCTGTATGTGACCGAAGACGGCAAACATATTATCCAGGGGCCGATGTACGATGTCAGCGGCGCGCAGCCGGTAAACGTCACCACGCAAATGTTGTTGCCGCACCTGAACGCGCTGGAAAAAGAGATGATTGTCTACAAAGCGCCGAAAGAAAAACACGTGATCACCGTGTTCACCGACATCACCTGCGGCTACTGCCAGAAACTGCACAGTGAGATGGCGGATTACAACGCGCTGGGCATCACCGTCCGCTATCTGGCGTTCCCGCGTCAGGGCGTGCCGAGTGAAGTCGAAAACCAGATGAAAGCAATCTGGTGTGCCAAAGATCGTAATAAAGCCTTTGATGACGCGATGGATGGCAAAGGCATCAAACCGGCCAGCTGCGATATTGATATTGCTAACCACTACGCGCTGGGCGTGCAGTTTGGCGTCAACGGAACACCGGCCATTGTGCTGAACGATGGCTACCTTGTTCCGGGCTATCAGGCACCGGCTGAGATGAAAGCCTTCCTCGACAAACATCAGCAAGCCACCGGCGGTAAATAAAACGCGTGAAAGCTCAGATACAACTTCGCCGCCGCAAGGTGGATGATTCTGCGGAACTGGCGGAAGACTTACCGCCGCTACTGCGTCGGCTCTACGCCAGCCGCGGCGTGCGTAAGGCCAGCGAACTGGAGCGCAGCGTAAAAGGTATGCTGCCCTGGCAGCAACTTACCGGTATTGATGAGGCGGTTTCGCACCTTTATCACGCACTGCGCGAAGGTTTACGCATTATCGTGGTCGGCGATTTTGATGCCGATGGCGCAACCAGCACGGCGCTCAGCGTCCTGGCGCTGCGTGCGCTGGGCTGTGAAAATGTGAGCTACCTGGTGCCGAATCGTTTTGACGACGGTTACGGCCTCAGCCCGGAAGTGGTCGATCAGGCGCATGCGCGCGGCGCGCAGTTGATCCTGACAGTGGACAACGGTATTTCCTCGCATGCCGGGGTGGCGCGGGCGCACGAACTGGGTATTCCTGTGGTCGTGACCGATCACCATCTGCCAGGTGATACCCTGCCGGATGCGGAAGCCATCGTGAACCCCAACCTGCGCGACTGTGATTTCCCGTCGAAATCGCTGGCGGGCGTCGGTGTCGCTTTTTATCTGATGCTGGCGCTACGTGCTTTTCTGCGCGATAACGGCTGGTTTGAATCGCGCGGGCTGGCAATGCCGAATCTTGCGGAATTGCTCGATCTCGTCGCGCTGGGAACGGTAGCAGACGTAGTGCCGCTTGATGCCAACAACCGTATTCTCACCTGGCAAGGCCTGAGCCGGATCCGCGCCGGGCGCTGTCGTCCTGGCATCAAAGCGCTGCTTGAAATCGCCAACCGCGACGCGCAGAAACTGGCGGCAAGCGACCTGGGTTTTGCGCTGGGTCCACGCCTGAACGCGGCGGGCAGGCTGGATGATATGTCGGTGGGCGTCGCGCTGCTGTTATGCGATAACCTCGGCGAAGCGCGTCAGTTGGCTAACGATCTGGATGCGCTGAACCAGACGCGCAAAGAGATCGAACAAGGGATGCAGGCCGAAGCGCTAACCTTGTGCGAGCAGCTTGAACGAAGCCGCGATACGCTGCCCGGCGGGCTGGCGATGTACCATCCCGAATGGCATCAGGGCGTGGTGGGGATTCTCGCCTCGCGTATCAAAGAGCGTTTTCATCGGCCGGTAATTGCCTTTGCGCCTGCTGGCGATGGCGTTTTGAAAGGTTCCGGGCGTTCGATTCAGGGGCTGCATATGCGTGATGCGCTGGAGCGCCTGGATATGCTCTACCCTGGCATGATGCTTAAGTTTGGCGGTCATGCGATGGCTGCCGGTTTGACGCTCGAAGAGCCGCGTTTCGAAGAGTTTCAACAGCACTTCGGCGAGCTGGTGACGGAATGGCTGGATCCGGCGCTGTTGCAGGGCGAAATTGTTTCTGACGGCCCGCTGACGCCGCAAGAGATGACGCTGGATGTCGCCGAAATGCTGCGTGAAGCCGGGCCGTGGGGGCAAATGTTCCCGGAGCCGCTGTTCGATGGCGAGTTTCGACTGTTGCAACAGCGGCTGGTGGGCGAGCGTCACCTGAAGGTGATGCTCGAGCCGGTTGGCGGCGGCCCGCTGCTTGATGGCATTGCGTTTAACGTCGATACCACCTGCTGGCCGGACAACGGCGTGCGGCAGGTGAATATTGCTTATAAACTTGATGTCAACGAGTTCCGCGGGAATCGTAGCGTACAGCTTATCATCGAAAATCTCTGGCCACTTTAGCGCCAGTATTCGCTACAAAAAAGGGCGTGGATCCGGTAAACTCCCGCCCTTATCACCGCATTTTGACAAGTCCATTAAAAGAAATCAGACCATGTTTGAAATTAACCCGGTAAAAAATCGTATTCAGGACCTCACGGAGCGCTCCGACGTTCTTAGGGGGTATCTTTGACTATGACGCCAAGAAAGAGCGTCTGGAAGAAGTAAACGCCGAGCTGGAGCAGCCGGATGTCTGGAATGAGCCAGAGCGCGCACAGGCGCTGGGCAAAGAGCGTTCCTCACTTGAAGCTATCGTCGATACCCTCGATCAAATGTCGCAGGGGCTGGAAGATGTCTCCGGCCTGCTGGAGCTGGCGGTAGAAGCTGACGATGAAGAAACCTTTAACGAAGCGGTCGCCGAGCTGGACGGGCTGGAAGAGAAGCTGGCACAGCTTGAGTTCCGTCGTATGTTCTCCGGCGAATATGACAGCGCCGATTGCTATCTGGATATCCAGGCGGGCTCCGGTGGTACCGAAGCGCAGGACTGGGCGAGCATGCTGATGCGCATGTATCTGCGCTGGGCGGAAGCGCGCGGCTTCAAAACTGAAATTATCGAAGAGTCTGAAGGTGAAGTCGCGGGTATTAAATCTGTGACCATCAAGATTATCGGCGATTACGCCTACGGCTGGCTGCGTACCGAAACCGGCGTTCACCGCCTGGTGCGTAAGAGCCCGTTCGACTCCGGCGGCCGTCGTCATACCTCCTTTAGCTCCGCGTTTGTCTACCCGGAAGTGGAAGACGATATTGATATCGAGATTAACCCGGCGGATCTGCGTATTGACGTCTATCGCGCATCCGGCGCGGGCGGCCAGCACGTTAACCGTACGGAATCCGCGGTGCGTATTACCCATATTCCGACCGGGCTGGTAACGCAGTGCCAGAACGACCGTTCTCAGCATAAAAACAAAGACCAGGCCATGAAGCAGATGAAAGCGAAGCTTTATGAACTGGAAATGCAAAAGAAAAATGCGGAGAAACAGGCGATGGAAGACACCAAGTCCGATATCGGCTGGGGAAGCCAGATCCGTTCTTATGTCCTGGATGATTCCCGCATCAAAGATCTGCGTACCGGGGTTGAAACCCGCAACACGCAGGCGGTGCTGGACGGCAGCCTGGATCAATTCATCGAAGCAAGTTTGAAAGCAGGGTTATGAGGAACCAACATGTCTGAACAACAAGCACAGGGCGCTGACGCGGCAGTCGATCTTAACAATGAACTGAAAACCCGCCGCGAGAAGCTGGCGCAACTGCGCGAGCAGGGGGTGCCGTTCCCGAACGATTTCCGTCGTGACCAGACCTCTGACAAGCTGCACGCTGAATTTGATGGCAAAGAGAACGAAGAACTGGAAGCCCTGGGCATTGAAGTGGCCGTTGCTGGCCGCATGATGACCCGCCGCATTATGGGTAAAGCCTCATTCGTAACCTTGCAGGATGTGGGCGGTCGAATTCAGCTGTACGTTGCGCGCGATGATCTTGCAGAAGGCGTGTATAACGAGCAGTTCAAAAAATGGGACCTCGGCGATATCCTCGGCGCGCGCGGCAAGCTGTTCAAAACCAAGACCGGTGAACTTTCCATTCACTGCACCGAACTGCGTCTGCTGACTAAAGCCCTGCGTCCGCTGCCGGATAAATTCCACGGCTTGCAGGATCAGGAAGCGCGCTATCGCCAGCGTTACCTGGATCTCATCTCTAACGAAGAATCCCGCAATACCTTTAAAGTGCGTTCGCAGATCCTGGCCGGTATTCGCCAGTTCATGGTGGGCCGCGACTTTATGGAAGTTGAAACGCCGATGATGCAAGTGATCCCGGGCGGTGCGTCCGCGCGTCCGTTTATCACCCATCACAACGCGCTGGATCTGGACATGTATCTGCGTATCGCGCCGGAACTGTACCTCAAACGTCTGGTGGTTGGCGGCTTTGAGCGCGTGTTCGAAATCAACCGTAACTTCCGTAACGAAGGTATCTCCGTTCGCCATAATCCTGAGTTCACCATGATGGAACTCTATATGGCGTATGCGGATTATAACGATCTGATCGAACTGACCGAATCGTTGTTCCGCACGCTGGCGCAGAACATCCTCGGCAAAACCGAAGTGCCTTACGGCGATGAAGTTTTCGACTTCGGCAAACCGTTCGAAAAACTGACCATGCGCGAAGCGATCAAGAAATACCGTCCGGAAACCAACATGGCGGATCTGGATAGCTTCGACAGCGCGAAGGCGATTGCTGAAAGCATCGGTATCAAAGTTGAGAAGAGCTGGGGTCTGGGCCGTATCGTGACCGAAATCTTCGAGGAAGTGGCCGAAGCGTATCTGATTCAACCGACTTTTATTACGGAATACCCGGCGGAAGTTTCCCCGCTGGCGCGCCGTAACGACGTCAATCCGGAAATCACCGATCGCTTCGAGTTCTTCATCGGCGGTCGTGAAATTGGTAACGGCTTTAGCGAGCTGAATGACGCGGAAGATCAGGCGCAGCGTTTTGCTGACCAGGTTGCAGCGAAGGATGCGGGCGACGACGAAGCGATGTTCTTCGACGAAGACTACGTGACCGCGCTGGAACACGGCCTGCCGCCGACGGCGGGTCTGGGCATTGGTATCGACCGTATGGTGATGCTGTTTACCAACAGCCACACCATTCGCGATGTGATCCTGTTCCCGGCAATGCGTCCGGTGAAGTAATCGCTCAGCGATAAAAAAAGCCCCGGCGTGAACAACGTCGGGGCTTTTTTATACCTGCAATGTGGCGGCAAAATCTCTGAACGCGGCCCGCGCAGTGGCTGCTTCTGCCACCATCCACGGGCTAAAAGCCCAGGGCGTAGCATTGAGCGCCTGTAATAACGCCTCCAGATCCACCCACTGATATTCCATCACTTCATCGTAGTTAATCGTCAACGGCGTTGTGATTTGCGCGGCGAAGACCGGGCAGATTTCGTTTTCCACGATGCCGGAAGGATCGGTTTCACGGTAACGGAACTCTGGTGCGATGGCGGTAATGTGCTCGACTCCGGCGCCAACTTCATAACGGCAGCGGCGAATAAGAGCCTGTTCGGTGGTTTCCCCTTTTTGCGGATGCCCGCAAACGGAGTTCGTCCAGACGCCTGGCCAGGCTTTTTTGCTTAATGCGCGCCGTGTCACCAGAGACTGTCCTGCGGCATTAAAAATCCAGCATGAAAAAGCCAGATGTAACGGCGTTTGCGATGTATGTGCGGCGTACTTTTCCTGCGTACCGGTTACCACTCCCTGCTCATTCACTAAAATAACGTGCTCTTGTGTACCCATAATGGCTCCCGAACGTAAAACGCCGGGTGGCGCTGGACTTAGCCAGTTTACAGGGAACACGATCCCTGCAAACCAGCCAGCCACAGCGCCACCGGGCAAACGCGATTATAACCAACTATCAGGCGAAAAGTTTTGCCCAGAGAGCGGAAAAGGGCATTACCAGTACCAGTCCGGGCAACATATTCGCCACCGGGAACGGCTTTATATTACAAATCCGCAGCCCCGTAGCGACCATGATTAACCCGCCTGCACAGGAGAAATCCCCCATCATGTCCGGGGTGATCATGTGCAGGATGTAAACCGCCAGCGTTGCCAGCGCAACCTGCACGGCAATCAGTGGTAAACCGATGGTCATTACTGAGAAGCCCAGCATGGTGGCGAAAATGGCGGCGGTAAACAAATCGAGCACCGTTTTGATATACAGGATGGAGGGATCGCCCGTCATGCCTTCATGCATCGCACCGAAGATACCGGTGCCGCTGGCGCAAAACAGCACCAGAATTGCGACAAATTTCTCCGTAAACTCATCGTGTCCCAGACCCTGAACCGGTGGGAAAACGCGGTTGATTAAGCCGCGCGTTGTGCCCGCCGCTCTGCCGATCTGTTTTTCCAGAAAGAACGCTTCGCCAATGACCGCGCCCAGCACCATCGCCAGAACCACGGCAGGCATGAACTTCACTTTTATTACCAGGTTGATGCCAAGACCGACCGAACAGAGACCAAAGGTCAGGGGCAGCGCCACTTTCACGCGCTCCGGAATACGCTTGCCAACAAGTGAACCCAGCAAACCGCCGACAATAACGGCAGCGCCATTCACATAAGGACCAATTAACATAATGTTTCCTGCATGATTACGCGTTATGAACCAGGTTGCCCTCGCCCCAGCGCGGAAGGTTTTTCACATCAATACCAAACAGGTCTAACGCGCGGCTGACGCTGTGGGTAATGATTTCATCAGTGGTTTGCGGGCGCTGGTACAGCGCCGGAACCGGCGGGAAAATAATCCCGCCCATTTCTGTCACTGCCTGCATGTTGCGAATGTGTCCGAGGTTAAGTGGCGTTTCGCGCGCCAGCAGCACCAGACGGCGGCGCTCTTTAAGCACCACGTCGGCGGCCCGGGTCAGCAGGTTATCTGTCAGGCAGTTGGCGATGGAGCCCAGCGAACGCATGGAACAGGGGGCAACGAGCATGCCCATTGTTTTAAACGATCCGCTGGAAATGGCTGCGCCAAGATTACCAATAGGGTGAACCACATCTGCCAGCGCCATCACCTCATCAAGCTGATAGTCCGTTTCCAGCTCACAGGTTTTTTCCGCCCCTTTTGAGATAACCAGATGGACTTCAGGATCCTGCGTACGTAAAAGCTCAAGCGCCTTTACGCCATACTGAAAACCAGAAGCACCGCTAATGCCGACAATGATGCGTTGAGATGCCGCCACATTGTTCCCCTTACTCGAAATCTGGCAGGAAGCGTTTCACATCAACCTTTTTAAACTTCGAGCGTTCAAAGTGGCTTTTCAGATGGAACGGCACCGTGCAGTCAAAGAGGGTTTTGCAGGACATTCCCTGCTGCAAAATGCTCGGGCTGTAAGCCGGGATCTGAGACGGATCGAGCGGATGGCAGCGAACACCAGGAATGGTGACGGTATCGACATCACCCTGATAACGGGTTTGCATCGCCCACAGCACATCGTCGCTGTCGAAAATATCCACGTCTTCATCAACCAGAATCACGTGTTTCAGTTCCGGGAAGGCAGAGAATGCCAGCAGGGCTGCCTGCCGCTGACGGCCTTCATCCGCCGGGGAGAATTTCTTGAATTGCATCACCGCCAGCAGTTTACCGCCGCCCGCCGAGTGAGCGAATACGTTGAGCAGTTTGCCCGGCATTGCGCGGCCCACCATATCGAGGATACTGGCTTCCGTCGGGATGCCCGCCATATTGACGTGTTCTTCGCCTGGACCAACAGTGGTACGCCAGATCGGGTTATAGCGATGAGTGACGGCTTTGACTTTGATTACCGGCAGCGCATCTTTGGCCTCGCCGGTATAGCCCGGGAATTCAGGCATCGCTTTACCGGTATTGGTGTTCTGATCTTCACGCAGACGTACGTTCGGCAGCAGTTCGCCTTCGATAACGATCTCCGCATGCGCAATGGCGCGTTCGTTGATGGTTTTACACTGCACCATTTCTACAGCCTTGCCGCGCAGGGCACCGGCGACGCTCAGTTCGTCATAACCCAGCGGGGTGGTTGGCGGCTCAAAGCAGGCGGCGATTTCGATAGCAGGATCGACGCCAATGCTGATCGAGATCGGCAGTGGTTGCCCGGCGGCTTCCGCTTTCATGCGGAATGCATCGATATGGCGACCCGGGGTTAACCACATCGACAGCTCGTCGCGGCTCTGCACGCAAAGGCGGTGAATGGTGATATCGGATTCGTGTGTTTCAGGATCGGAAGCGTAGCACAGACCCATTGTGATGTACGGGCCGGCGTCCTCTTCGGTATTGGTTGGTGCTGGTAGCAGTTTGCGCAGGTCGAAGTGAGCGTCGCTGGCCAGATGAACCACCTGTTGGCAGACAGCATTGTCTTTGGTCAGTACTGGCGGGATAGGGTTCTGCACGGAATCTTTCAGCAGGTGGCCCAATTTTTCCGGCGCGCAGTTGAGGAAATGGCTGACGCGTTTGCGCGAGCCGTTCAGGCCGATAGCCACGCTGATATCCTGGAAGCCCTTCACTTTGTTGAACATCATCACCGGGCCGTTTTTACGTGTTGGGCGCTGGCAGGTGCCGCCTGCGCCAACGTAACGGTAAACACCGGAAAGTTCCGCGTGTGGATCAACTTCAGTATCGGTTTCGACATATTCGCCGGGCAGTGTTTTTAATAATTCAATCGCCGAGCGTAAATCTGTAACGCCGCTGGTATTTTTATTTTCGCTATTTGACATAGTCTGTTCCATCGAAAAAAAAGGTTTACTGTCGGTGGCTACCTTATTTTTCCAGGGAACATTAAACAAATACCGTTTTCCTGATTCAGACCAGATCAAAAAAGTACTGTTTATAAAATTGTTAAATTTAGGTTTCTAATTTGATTAGAAAAGCAGACTTTTCCTTTGCTGCGCTAAGTGTGATACTGAGCGCCTGGGTATCGCGGAGTAAAGTTTTATGGACTTGAAAAGGTTGCGTTATTTTTGCCGCGTTGTAGAGCAGGGGTCCGTAAGCCAGGCCGCGAAAGTGCTGAATATGGCGCAGCCGCCACTGAGTAAACGGATTCAGGAACTGGAAGAAGAGCTACAGGTTTCACTGTTTACCCGCCAGGGAAATCGTATTGAGCCAACCGATGCCGGATATTTTCTTTATCGTAAAGCATGCGAAATATTACGCCAGGTTGAAGACACCGCCCGCGAAACGGTCGCCATTGCCAATAAAGAAAAATTCCAGTTAAGAATCGGCTTAACCCATCTTTTTCAATCGTATTTCAAGCCATTGTTGCTGGAGCTTTATAAGCGTCACCCTGATGCAGAGATTAATATTTCGGTAACGGATTCCAGCCATCTGGAAACCATGCTTAACGAAGGTGCGATCGATCTGGCGTTGATCCAGCGCCCCTACCGCAGTGAAGGCTTTGATTATGTCTCCTTCGATCCGGTACGGCTGGTTGCGGTGATCAGCAAGCAGTGTTTGCCTGAAAGGCCAGCGAGCCCATTTGATTACCAGGCGCTGGCGGCATTTCCGCTGGTGCTGCTGCACCGGGCAAAAGATGCCGGAACGTATGAGATGTTAATCGACCTGTTCCGTAAAGCGGGTGGGAATCCACGGGTGATCATGCATATCACCCAGCCTGGCGTGATTCTGGAATGGCTGGAGTCTGGCCTCGCTGCGGCGACGCTGCTGCCGTCATCAGAGGTGGATGCAGCCAAATTAACGAACTGCCACGTAGTGGATGTTTTTCCGTCGCCGCAGGTATTCTACCCGGCGCTGGTGAAGATGCCGGCGATGCCGTATCTGCCGGAAATGATGGAAATCATTGCTCAGGGCTATCCGATGCCGCGCCATTCATCGTGAAAGTATTGGCATCCGGATTGTGGCTGTTATCATAGGTCGCCATTTATTTTAATCGAGGATCTGTTTTGCGCGCAGGACGCCTGATGAGTAACCCGTTCCGCATTGCCTTTTGCCTGGCGATCGCCTTGCTGCTGGCAGGTTGCGCCGGGAAATCCTCTTCCGGAGGCAGTGATTCCGGCTCCACCTATACGGTGAAGCGGGGCGATACGCTGTACCGTATTTCACGCATTACCGGAACCAGCGTGAAAGATCTCGCCAGCCTAAACGGGATCTCCCCGCCATATACCATCGAAGTGGGGCAGCGGTTGAAGGTTAATGGTTCTAAAGCCAGCGCATCCTCGGGTAAAACCAGCACGAAAACCGCCAAAGTCACGCCATCCTCCGCCGTGCCGCAATCTTCATGGCCGCCGGTAGGGCAACGCTGCTGGCGATGGCCGACCAGCGGGAAAGTGATTATGGGTTACTCCACGTCCGACGGCGGCAATAAAGGGATTGATATCGCAGGTTCGCGCGGGCAAGCCATCTATGCTGCTGGTGCAGGGAAGGTGGTATACGTTGGCAGCCAGCTTCGTGGCTACGGTAATCTGATCATGATTAAGCACAGCGAAGATTACATTACGGCTTACGCGCATAACGATACGATGCTGGTGAATAACGGACAGAACGTGAAAGCGGGGCAGAAGATCGCTACCATGGGCAGCAGCGATGCGGATTCCGTTCGCTTGCACTTCCAGCTGCGCTACCGGGCAACGGCGATTGATCCGCTGCGTTATTTACCGCCGCAGGGCAGCGCCCCTAAATGTTAAAAATGCGCCTAACAGACGATAAATTAACCTGTTAGCGCAGGTGTATCTTGCCAGACGGTGCGTAAAGACTATAATGCGTTACGCACTTCGACGCGGGCGTAGTTCAATGGTAGAACGAGAGCTTCCCAAGCTCTATACGAGGGTTCGATTCCCTTCGCCCGCTCCAGAATCTCCTGCTGTATTTCCCCACAAACTTTCCCTGAAACATGATTATTGCTGGCTGCGAAGCGATGCTGTTGATGATATGTCGTCAGGAACAACGTTCTGCGGTTAACTGTTCCGTCTCGTTATCGCGCTCTAAAAAATGGCGCGTAATCGATGTTCTGAACCGGGCGACCTTGACTACGCCAGTATGAATTTTATCGCTGACAAGATGAAATAGAGCGCACATGCGATCTGCATTATCCGGAAACCCCATCTGAAATAGCGCCAGTCATGGCGTTCTCTGGCGTTAGCCTCGGCAATCGCGGGGTCGCTGTGCTGTTTTCTTCGCTTTGTTCTGAGTACATCAATTGCCCACAGGGCAAGAATTGCCACAACGATTGCTTTCAAAACCAGGATGTTATCCACGATGAGGAAGCTGTCCCTGTTTGTCCACGGAAGGAAACAGCCTAAGCGAAAGACCACATCAAGGCTATGCTGAAGCGCTCATCATGTGAAGATATTCCTGAATTGACGCGTTTGCGAATGGAACGAAGAAGAGAAGGGTATTAGAGCGTCATTAAACGCAACATCCCGTTGTCGTTTATAAACTTATTGGGCTGGCAAATTTCTGGAGCGGCGATGTCTCTTCACCGCTCCATATTCCACTGTTAGCCGGTTATCCCAGTTTCGTTGTCCGATGAGCTATGTGCGCGCGTAATAACGTTTCCATACTCTCATTGCCCGCAGGTATATCCAGCCGGTTATGATCGATAATCATAGTGTGATTCTTATAGGGCACGAGCATTTTATTATTCTGCAATAAGATTTGCGCAATGAATTCAATACGACCTGCCGGGAATGCCGGTTCTGCTTTAATGATCGCACCACAGGCAATTGTGCCATCCGGCTGGATAAATAAAATGGAATGAAATGTGTCGAAGGTCTCTGATTTCCAGTCTGGCACCGAAAATTGATTGTAATCGATCCCTTTATTTTCACCCTTATTAAAGGTGGTGACATAAAAAGGAATAAAGTCATTCATAGTCAAACACAGCGCCATTAATTGCTCGTTACCCGTGCTCTTGATGGTGTTTGCCAGCAGGCTGAGAACATATTCTGTTTGCGTATAGTCTAAGGCCAGTAACAGATTTTCACCGTTCTGTAATAAGAACAAGAAATTAATTCTGTCCTGCCGCTGCTTGAGCACAAAGTTCGCTACGCAACGTTCTGCGCTGATACTTTGTACCTCATCGAGAGAAATGGCCGGAACATTGGTACTCAACGTCTGTGAGTGAGTGTTCACCTGCTCGCGGATCTGGTCAGGCGATTGCTGGTAGATCCGATGTAAAGAGCGATAGCAGCTAAACAGAGCAAACATCACCTCCTGCAATAGGTTAGGTGGCAATAAAAGTAACTGCTCGCTATCGCCAGAATCAATCATCTTCAGCGCAATTACAGGTATACCATCTGCCGAGTTAATAACTCCCGCGTTTATTCCCTTTAACATATTCATTTATCATTCTCCTTTATAGCGATGATATTTTGGAAAGATCAATAACCCTGTCTGCGCAGGCAATAGTGGACGGACGGTGAGCCACAATAATGCGCGTAATATTTAATGACTCAATCGCGTTGTTAATCATTCTTTCATTATTTGCATCAAGATGGCTGGTGGCCTCATCCATAAATAAAATATTGGGTTTCTGATAAAGTGCGCGAGCGATCAATAAGCGTTGTTTCTGACCACCCGAGATGCCGCTGCCTAATTCACCGATAATCGTCTCGTAACCCATAGGCATGCGCATGATCTCTTCATGGATATTGCACTTTACGGCACATTCAACAATCAGTTGCTGATCGGCATTATCTTCAAAGCCGGAAATATTATCGGCAATAGAACCTGAAAAAAGACGATCTTCCTGCAATACACAGGCAGTACAGGCGCGGTAATTATTTACACCGATTTTTTTGACGTCAAAATCACCGACGAAAATATCGCCATGATCGGGTGTAAGCAGGCCGGACATCACTTTCAGCAGAGTAGTTTTACCAATTCCGGAGGCACCAATTAATGCCACGGATTCGCCCGCAGCAACGCTAATATTCACATTGGAAAACACCGGTTTGGTCAGTTTGTCATATTGATACGACAAATCCTGAACCTGCAGCGGCACGCCAGCGCTGTCCTCAAAAACTTTCCGCGGCGGTGATTCCGCTTCCGGTTTGCTGAAGACAATTTCTGAAATACGTTCGTTATGCAGCGACAGCATCTTGAACTGCATTGCCAGGTCAATAAGCGACGAGGCGCGCTGGGCAAACTGGCCACGATAGGCGTTAAACGCCATAAACATACCGATGGTCATGGTGTTATCCATTACCATCAGTGCGCCAAGCCACAGAATGACAACCTGATCGACAGAGTTAATAAAAGTGTTGATGCCGCCGAATAACATATCAAAGCGCGTCTGCCGCAGGCTGGCGTTGCTGACGTCGATATTAGTATTGAGCCAGTGCTGAGAGCGGCGGTTTTTAAGGTTCAGCGATTTTATGGTCGCGATACCGTACAGCGTCTCCATAAAATGGGAACCTGAACGCGCGCGTTTAACGATCAGCTCTTCGCTGATCGTACGGTAAAATTTGTAAGTGATAATTCGCATCGCCGCGTAACACAGGGTAAAGCCGAGCACGACCCAGACCAACCAACCACCGTACAGACTCATCATAACCAACACGCCCACGGTCATGATGGAGTCGATCGTTCCCATCACAATGTTATTTGTGAAAGTGGCGCGGATGGTATCCAGAGAAGAAAATCGCGACTGGATATCGCCCAGATTGCGCTTTTCAAAAAAGGCGAGCGGCAAGCTCAGCAGATGATCAAAAAAGCTGGTCTTCCACTGAATATCGGTTAGCGTATTTAGCTTCAGTGATACCCATGCCCTTATCATGCTGACTGCGGTCTTGAATAGGGTAAAAAACAGCAGCCCGGCGCAGATCACCAGCAGCAGGTTGTTGTCATGGGCGGTGATAACATGGTCGGTGACCAGCTGCGTGCCCATTGGCATGAGAAGGTTGACCGCCTCAATGACAATGGAAAGCATGAAGATTTTACTCAGCGCCGATTTCAGGCCGACAATATTGCGCATTAAATCCAGCAATTTGAGCCGCGAGCGCTGTTTTTCCTGTTTGAAATGGCTGTCGGGCCACGCTTCGAGGGCGATGCCGCTGAAATTCTCAGACATCTCTTTCTGATGAACAACACGCCGACCCATTGCCGGGTCGTTAATCACGAAGCGTTTGCCTTTTATCGCGACCAGTACCACAAAGTGATTCAATGACCAGTGCAGGACACAAGGAAGGCGCAGCTCTTTTATTTCATCCATGTCGAGTGAGAGGGCGCGTGTTTTCAACCCTGCGGTCTGCGCAACCTGGTTAATATCGGTTAATGTTGCCCCTTGCGCGGGCGAACCATAGCGATTGCGAAAATTAAAGAGATCAATGTCCTTACCGTAGTAACCGCAGATCATGGATAAACAAGCATTGCCGCACTCTGCCGCTTCAGACTGAATAATCACGGGTACTTTATTTTTAATAGAGAAATTGATTCTTTTAAATATAGTATCAAGAATAGCTTTATTCATTATTTGGCCCTGTCAAACTCTGTGCAACTTTATACACGGGCGAGAACAGCCACTGATAAAGTGGTCTTTCTTCCATGAAGACAATACTTTTGGCTTTAAGGCCATTTGATAATGCTAGTTTTTTATTTTTATAAATAAATTCATTTTCTTTGATATCTATAATTGCTTTGTATAACGTTAGCTGGGAATTAGTATTTGTCTGGCCAATGCTATATTCCGATAGCTCTCTTCGTGTCGCTGGCATGGATGATATTGACTTTATCTTCCCGGAAAACTGTCCAAATTTATCTGAAGGAAATGCATCATAACGGATATTCACAGTATCGCCGATTTTCACATACGGCAGGCTGTTGTCGGGAAGCCATAATAATAAATAATACTTAACATCTGTTAATTGTTTGACCTGGGACAGACTGCTTCCTGCATCAACCATTTGGCCCGGAGTAACCGCAACGGATTCCACTCTGCCAGCAATGGTCGATTTTACCAGAATTTTTCCATTGGCATTCGTTTCAATAAGCTGAGACTGGAAATCGCTTAACTGGTTATATTGTGATGCAATCTGGTTATCCAGTTCTGCCGATTTAACCGTGATATCACTGCGCGACTGGGTGAGTTGCAGTTCGAGCTGCATCTTCTGCGTCGATAATGACTGAAAGGCATTCTGCTGCTGTACATAAAGGGAATGCTGGTTATTATACTGATCTTTATTAATGAGTCCTTTCTTCAGATACTGATTATAGTTCTGAAGCGCGCCTTCCATTTTCGTTAAACCCTGTTTCGCGGTAGCTAACAGTCCATCAGTTTCCGCAAGTGAATGCTCATAACGCTGGATTTGCCGTTGTGTTGTAGCGATAAAATCATCTTTGTTCACTTTCAGTTTATTGATGATTTCTTCGGCATTGGCAATTTTAGCCTTTATCATCGAGATATTCGTATCAGATACGTTACCCGCATTGGTACTTTTAGATACATCCAGCTCAAAAAGAATGTCACCTTTTTTTACAGTATCACCAACCTGAATAAATTGTTGAGATATAAAACCGGGCTGCGGTGATGAAATATTTAATGGATGGGGAAGGGTAATCACTTCGCCAACGACATCGATACGCTGCGTGAATTTAAAGAAGCAAAGCATGGCAATAAGTATCACCATAAAAGCGGTGCAGCACGCAGAAATAATAAAAGGTGATATGCCTTTAAATAAAATGACCTTGCCTTTCCAGTAGCTTCTCTGGTGGTCTACGGCTTCTTGCCTGAATAATTTTTGACTCATGGGCATATTACCTGACAGTTAAAAAAGGCCCGAACATGTCGGGCCTGAAATCTAAACTTAAATCTTAATCACGGAACAAATGTGCCGCTGAAAATACCATCCATGAATTTCTGGCTGTATTCCCAGGTTTTATTAAAGCCAACAATGGTCGCAGCAATACCGAATGCAACACAACCGATAACGCCTGCGCCAATCATACCAACACCCTGGCCGATAGAACCAACGCCCAGGATACCGCCGCCATCACCACCGTGTTTACCACCGATGACTGCACCGCCGGCAAAACCCATCGCTGCACCCATGGCTGCGCTTGCAACGGCTTCAACAGCGTTACTAAAAATAGATGTCCAGCTATTCCAGGAATAAGCTCCGGAGACATTATTCATGTCTTGAACAGATAAAGTTTTCATAAAATTTACCTTAATTGTGTTTTCAGATAATTGTAGTATTGCAAATTTTTCAACTGACAAAATTCAGCTTTCGGTAATGAGTTCCGTGCTGATGGTTTTTATTTTCAGGATGTCATGTCTTAAAAACAACTTAAATTTTGTGAAATCCGGTCATTTAATATTTAATTCAGGCCCTGAAAATGCTTATTGCTAAATAGTATGTGTGCTGTTTAAGATTTTAAAATAAGGTCAACGCTCGTTAATAGTAATAGTCATCCCTGCATTAGCCTGGCCTGGCGTAATCGTGGATGCAATACGTTTATAACGGGCAGCCAGTGAGATATAAATTGCTGTTTCGTTGTTCATGTGATATTTGGTTTCTTGTGCAAATTTTAACGGTGCGTGGCTATAGGCATCAACAATTTCTACCGCAACACCCGTCGCTGGATTCGCAACGCTTGAATCAATGTTTAATAAACCGTCACCGCTGCTGCCATTGAGCGCATCAAACTGGACATATGCAGGAACAGAATCCGCCTGGCAGGTGAGCGTTAATGTAAAAGGGACATCTTTCGATGTGGGGTTTATATCACGGAAATTAAGTCTTCCCAGATTAATTGTGCGATTATAACCACCACCAATAGTACAGCTTTTAAATTTTAATGTTGAACTGTAGGCAGAAACTGTCATAACGGGTACCCCATCCATTGAATATGTTGCGATAGGACCATTGGGCATACTACCGGAACCAATCTTGCCAACTTTAATAAAATCAATACGCGTGTAGCTGTTACTTGTCCAGTCTGAGGTTTGTGGTGCTGTAGGCCAGGCTTTATTGGGAACAACTCTGTTGGGTTGGTAGAGATCGCTGATCTGAATACCAAGCCCCTCGACACCCGTCGAATAAATATTCCCTCTTGAATTGCTACCGATAATTGTTGAATACGCCGGGCCCATTGCTGAGGTATATGGACGCTGCGCCGTGGAGTTACAACTCCATTTCCTTCCCGAAGTATCCATATTGCGGGTCCATAATATTTGCCCGATGGGGGCATTCGGATCAATGGCAATTAAGGGACTATTCAGA
Organism: Kosakonia sacchari; assembly: GCA_900109485.1. Lineage (GTDB taxonomy): Bacteria > Pseudomonadota > Gammaproteobacteria > Enterobacterales > Enterobacteriaceae > Kosakonia > Kosakonia sacchari_B. Next base: position 234,159 of record FOAY01000001.1, read on the forward strand.
CGGTACTCAAGTTTATTACCTTCCACTCCCATGCCAGACGCTGTGGCTCTACATCCAACAGCCCAGGCCGAAGCTGAATGGAATAGTGATAACATCACTGCCGATGCGATAAAAACATATCTCTTCATATCTTAACTTTCCTGAAATCTTACTGGCAGACAGCCTCAACCTGCTGGATGCCGGTTGGTGGCATAGGGGTATCACGGAAGTCGTAAGAAGCTTTGCACTGTTTATTGGCTTCATTACCCCATTTCGCGAGAAGAGAACCCTGTTCACTCAGACCCGTTAAATAGACTTGCCCATCTTCACCCACGAAGTTGGACACGTTATTTTCTGCATTCTGCAGCGTTACCGTCGCACCAAAGGGGAGAATTTTTCCTGAACGATCCAGTAGCCTGATAAATCCTTTTATCCCCACTTTGCCTGCAAAACTTGAACGCACAACCGCGCCGCGCGTTGGTACAACTGTCGCCGTGTTGCTGTTCAGCTCCATGTTATCGGGAAGCGTTTCGCTGTTAAGTACGATATCGTTCAGACGGTACGGGGTAACGTACGGCACCACGGTATAACCCCGGAAATCTGTCTTCACGCCGGTATGGTTTGACACGCTGGTTCCCGCTGCTCCTGGCGCTTCAACCAGAGCCACGCTTTCTCCAAGCGATTGGCTTAACGTCAGGCCGCGTTCATGAACAACCATTCCCCCTGAAACGCCATAGCTGAGGCGACGGGACTGTTGGCTATAGCCATAGGAAGAAACCAGTTCGCCATAGGTTCCCTGGTACGAAAGATCCAGGTTGCCGCTGGCATTCGATTTATTCCCATAGCCCTGCTGAACGCTCCAGTTGAGGTTATTCTCTTCCAGCGCGGTACCGGCCAGGCCAGCCATAAAAGAGGTCTCGCCAGGCTTGGCGATATTCATGTTATTAAAGGCATATAGGCTATGATTGGTGTGCAGCCATTGATCGAAAGGAAGACTTACCGTCAGACTAATTATCTGATCATTATACGTTTTCTCAAAACGCCCTCTGTTCTGTATGGATTGCACATAGCTATAGTTAAGGCTGTAGCTGATATTATTCCAGCTATTGCTGTAGCTGGTACTGATCGATCTGTTTTGCCGGTTATTATCCCAATAATCTTCAATGACTCCGCCTAAGGAAATGTAGCCCAGGCGATCGCCAATGTTCTGGTTGATATTCATTTCAGTACGGTTTCTGACGCGATACATCTGATATCTGCGGTGATCATCGCGATACGTATTCAGCACATCAGCGAGCGTGTAGAAACCAGAGGTTGAGTATCGATAACCCGCAATAGCGAAATTGGTACCTGTCTGGGTAACATTTTTGCTGTAGCGAATACGCCAGGATTGACCATCGCTTTTAGCGGTATCCTGTTTTTTTGACCACGCCTGCGTCACGTCAACTGACACTGCGCCAATCTTTCCCATATTTTTCCCAATCCCTGTAGCCAGCGCCTGATATTTCGACGCAGCCTGAATCCCGCCGTACAGGGTGGCATTAAATGGTAAGCCATAGCTGGCGCTGGCCTGCGTAAAGGGCGTTTTAGCAATGCTGTTGTCGTAGGTGCGATAAACACCAGAGGTCAGGCTGTACTTGAGACTGCCTTCACGTCGCATGACGGGGAGCGAGGCGTAAGGTACCGTAAAGATTTGCTGGCTGCCATCGGACTCCTGAACGGTAACTTGTAAATCGCCGTTAGAGTTTGTCTGGTACAAATCATCAATTTCAAATGCACCTGGAGAAACATAGGTTTCATAAATCTGGTAACCGTTTTGTCGAATAACGATTTTGGCATTGCTTTTAGCAATACCCCGGATGATTGGAGCATAGCCGGTAACGTTTTCAGGAGACATTGTCTCGTCTGTCGCCAGTTGCATACCCGTAAAACCAACGCTGTCGAAAATATCTCCCGGTGACGTACTCTGGCCTAAAACGAGAGAACTACGTAACGGAATAATATCGCGCTGCGCGTAGGTATAAATGTTATCCCACGAATCATCGTTTCGATAATTATCGGTTGTTCTTGACCAGGTGGAATAATGGCGTAAACGCCATGCTCCAATATTCAGGCCCGGCCGCAGGTTCAGGTGGTAACTATCCTGTTTGGCAGAGGTTTGATTGGAACTTGTCTGGCTGGCCAGAAATTTATAATTCAGCAGAAATGCCGGAATACCCTGATCAAATTGTTCAGGAGGAACAATATTCCGATTTTTACGGACTAATGCGGCTTGAGGTATACTTAAATTAAGACGTTGGTGTTCCGTATCATACTGTGCCGTAGCTTCTGGAATAAGTGAAAGAATATCACAACGCTGAGGATCTTTTGCCAGCCAGACATTCTGCTTGATGTAATTTTCATTTAAACCTAATGAAATTAATTTTGGCAGATTAAGGCAAGGCGACAGCCCAATGGTATCGCTTGTCTCATCTTTTTGGGCCCTGAATTCAACATCACTCGTTTCAATTGCTTTACCATTCAACCAAATGTCAACACGGTAAGTGCCAGGGCTCTGGCGTAATCCCATGTCAAAATAAGAGAGGTCGCCAACTTCATTTTGCTGATCGCTGTTTTTTAAAAATTCAGGGTTGAAGAAGCTTTGGGCTGCGACACAATCCGAAAAAAAAAATGACACAAGAGTAACGCGAATCAACAGGCTTAACCCCGTCTTATAATTGACGCTGAAAGACTCATCTTTCATTTTAATAACCTCATGTATTATTATAAATTTTTCCTGTGGAGAGGGCCAGCCGAACCATAATCATTTATGATTTTCCAGCTAACTTGATTACCATTGATGGCACCAATATCAAACCAGGTATCTGTAAAAGGAGCTGCGTAGCTTTTATCTTTCAGCTCAATGTCTTTATCATTGATTTTGATAAACATAAAATTTTGATAATACGGAGTGGGATTTGTTACTTTTAATTTATTACCCGTTCTGCTCCAGGTTAATTCCTCAGTGCGGTTCTCTGGCGTTTCTTTTTTTAAAGCGGCGGGGCGATAAATAAGTTTCAAACGATTGCGGATTGCAATCTGCAACGTATTACTGTCCGGCATGCCGCCGGGAATAGATTTTGCGTTAAGGAAAAAGAGTGATTCCTGGTCGCCAGGGAGTTCTTTTACCAATTTAAAAATGCGTAATGCATTTTTTTTATCACCATCAAGACGGAATAATGGCGGAGTAACTAAAAAATCCCCGGTTTTCACTCCGTCCTTATTTTCAACCCAGGATTGAATGAGATAAGGCACTGAACCTTTATTTTCGATGTCGATGGAGACTTCTTTTTTCCCTTCTTCATAAATAATGCGCGTGCCGCCAAGCACCACGCCAGCCTGTGCCGAAGCGCAGCAAAAAATAAGGGAAAATGCATATGCAGATATTTTTAACATGGCTAACATCTTTTGAAAAAGAGGCCTGTCCCCACGCGGGAACAGGCCAAAGGTGATTAGTAGTTAACGGTAAAGGTCGCAACAGAGTTTGCCGGACCGGTGGTTACCGTATTTTGAGTCTGGATGTATTTGGCGTAGAACGGCAGGGAGTTGGTGCTGCCTGCGCCAGTGTTGGTAATGGTGTACGGTGCGGAAGCTTTAGCCAGCTGGATTACATTACGATCTTTATCGTACAGCTGGATGCCAACGCCGGTAGCGGAGTTAGCGCCTGCGGTCAGAGCAAGAACAGTGTCGTCGCCATTTTCGTTCTGGCCGTCAAACTTGAAGGTTACAGAAGTTACGGTAGACGGGCAGTCATCCATTTCGATGGTGAAACCGGTGCTGCTTGCAGAACCGTCAACAGTTGAACCAACACCTTTAAAGGAAGTTTTTACAACTTTACCCATATCAACGTCGCCAGTCGTAGCGCTGGAACCGTTAACAGAAGTGTTGCAGCCTGCATCGGTAATTTCACCGGTAAAGTTAATTGTACCGTCAGCTGCACTTACAGAAGAAATAGAAGATAATGCCAGTACGACAAATGATGCCAGTGCGGTAGTTTTCAGATTTTTCATAACATAGTCCTTGTTTAATAAAGATGACGAATCTAATGATTATCATCAGGTATATAAAAGATATATTTGTGTAGCGCGTCAGAGGTAATCGCAGGCTGTTTTATCATTTTTATTGCCGCAGTTTTTTATACGGTATTATGATTTTCAGCTACGACTTTTACATTACGCAGAATCATCTCGTGATTGCAGTGAGAATTCTATATGCAGTTTTTTATATTGCAAAGATGTGTTTTCTTAGTTGCTCTATTTTTAAGAAAATTATTATTTGGCCATAATTGTCTGTATTGTCTCTTATATAAAAAAGACCTTATTTTTCAGCGGGTAGGTTAAGGCGTGGCAGGCGCGAGCAGGAATTTTAATGTATGTTATGTATGTTTATTTAAGGTCATTTAATAACAGCTTACGGACTAAATGTTTTTTATTTGTTTGTTATGATTAATGGAGTTGTTGGGTGAGTAAATATTGATGTGGCAAGTTATAGGGTGTGTCAGTAGATAATTTATTCTATTGGTGGATTTTGATTTTCGATTGCTCATTGCTTGTTAAAAAGGCAGGTAATAACGTGCGTGCGATAACTGAAAAAGTGACAGGTTTAGCTTGATGACATTTTATAGAAGGGAGGCTGGACGAATGGCAAGCATCCGATAAGTATTTTCATAACGGATGCTTGAGTTCTTTTCCATATTATTGGCTGACGCGAGCAACGCACAACCACATTATGGATGGGAAAAATAAGAACAGATAACGCGTTTATCAATGATGATCTACAGCTTTTTAACCACGCGATGAAAAAGAATGCAACAGAGTAACGATAAGAATACGGTAAGAAATAACAGCGACATGAAATCAGGTGCCATTTCGTTCAGAGCGTAACCCTTCAGCATAATCCCTCTGACAAGGCGTAAAAAATAGGTGAGCGGAAGTACTGAACCCAACAGTTGCGACCAGAAAGGCATGCCATAGAACGTATTCATGAAACCGGAAAGCATGGTCGATAATAAAAAGTAAAACGAAGCCAGTTGCATCACCTGGAGCTGACTCTTCGTGATCGTAGAAAATATGACGCCGATTGCCAGGCAGAGAATGATGAAAATCGTTAGCAGAAATGCCAGGGAAATAAACGATCCCATGACCGGAACGTCCATGACGTAAACCGCCATCATAACGATAAACGCAGCCTGTAACAGACCAACACAAAAATAGGGGAAAACCTTACCCAGCATGATTTCCCATGCGGTGACTGGCGAATTGATGATATGCATGATGGAGTCTTTCTCCCTTTCACGGATGATGGAAAGACTGGTCATCAGAATCAGGATCATGGAAAGTATGACCCCTGCAAGCCCAGGTACGATATTTAGGCGGGTTATTCCCTCCGGGTTATAGAGCTTATGCACTATAACATCGACCAGTTGTGTGCTCTCTTTTTGCAGGCCCGGTAAGTTTTTCGTATCGTGTCTGAACACATCATTAAGCAGTGTTGTCAGTGCCTGTGTAGCATTTGCCGTGGCCGCGGGATCGCTGGCATCGGTCTGGACTAACAGTTGCGGCTTCCTGGCGGCGATGAGATCTCTGGAAAATCCAGCTGGAATAATGACCACCAGCTGTACTGCGCCTTCACGGAAAAGCTTATCGGCCTCTTGCTCACTGGTAACCCGCTGGATGGCAAAATAATCCGTATTGGTCATCCCGGTTACCAGCGTACGGCTAAAGGATGAGACGTCGTGATCGATCAGCGCAGTGCGTACAAATTTAGGGTCAGTGTTTACCGAAAAACCAATAATACAGAGGTTGAGCAAAGGAATCGCAAAGATCATCAGCAAGCTGACCTTGTCGCGGCGTAGCTCAAAGATCTCTTTCACGATAATTGCCATGACGCGCTCGTATATCAATTTTAATCTATTCATATTGGTACAGCCTGTTTCATCAAATGCGCGAACGAATCTTCAAGTGTGGTGGCGGTTTTTTCAACGTGGTAGTTATCGGGCAAGGCGCCAACGATAGTATTAAGTGTGTTGCTCTGTTTGCTGGTAACAAACAGCGTGTTGCTGAAGATCACTGTTTGTTCAATCTCGTCGATATCGCTGAAGCGGTATTCCAGATCGTGCAGATTCGGACCTTTAATAGCGAATGTAGTCAGCCCCTGGGATTGAATAATGCTTTCGGCAGAACCAGAAGCCAGCAAATTACCATAGGACATCCACGCCAGATGGTTACAGCGTTCAGCCTCGTCCATATAGTGCGTGCTGACCAGAATCGTCATGCCTTTGCTGGAAAGATAATGCAAAATTTTCCAGAATTCCCGTCGGGCATACGGATCGACACCCGCCGTCGGTTCGTCCAGCAATATTATCTTCGGATCGTGCAAGATGCTGGCCGAGAGCGAGACGCGTTGTTTCCAGCCACCGGATAAATGGTGCGTCAGAACATCCCGAAAGCGCTGAAGAGCAAATTCGTTGATAAGTTCTTCGACGCGTTTTATTGGTTGGGGAATATTCCGTATTTTGGCCAGAAATAGCAGGTTTTCCCGGACCGTAAGATTTTCCCACAGTGAGAAATACTGCGTCATATAACCGATCATCGGTTTAATGGACTCTCGCTGTTTAAAAATATCGAAATCAAAACAGCTACCTGAACCGCTGTCCGGCTTCAGTAGCCCGCACATCATGCGCATTGCTGTTGTTTTCCCGCTGCCATTTGGCCCGAGAAAACCGGTGATTTTACCGGTAGGGATATTCAGCGTGAGATCTTTTACGACATGCTTGGTCCCGAATGACTTATTCACGTTCTGAAGTTTGATGCAATAATCCATCATAATATGACCTCGACGGGCTGGCCAGGATGGAGCTTTTCGCCCGGTTCGATCGGCATCGCTTCGATCATAAAGACCATTCGCTCTTTGTGCGCAGAGGTGAAAATAACCGGTGGCGTGAATTCAGCTTTGGGAGAAATATAGGTCACTTTTGCTGCCATTGGCTCTTCACGGCCTTCGATTTTGACTGCGATTTGCATACCCTGCGTGATTTTATAAAGCTGCGGGTTGCGGACAAAAAAGCGGATTTTAATGGTCTCTTCCGGCAGTAATGAGATGAGCGGCGCACCAGGCGAGGCCACTTCGCCAGTGTGATACATAATGTCGTAAACCTTGGCGCTACCGGCGCTGCGTAAAATGCGTTTGTTCAGCGCGATTTGGCTTTGTTTGACCTGCAATAAAGAACTTTCCACTCTGGCCTTTTGAGCCTCAATTTGATCGGCGCGCGAAGGCAGGGATTTATTTTTCAGTTGTGAGGTCAATTCCTGCACTCTGTCCCATTTCATTTTGTTATCTGCTTCGGACTGCTCAAGTTCCTGCTCGGACACGTAGCCTTTGGATTGCAGCTTCTGGTAGCGGCCAAATTTCGAGCGGGACACTTCGGCGTCATGCTGCGCCTGTGAGAGCTGTGCTTTCAGAATATCCAGTTCGGCATCGCGACCGCCTTTGCCCAGATCGGCCAGAGTCGAGACCTCGCTTGCATGCGTTTGATTCGCTATTTCGACCTGTTTTTTTTCATAATCATCATCCAGAACAATCAAAGTTTGTCCTGCGGTAACATGCTGGCCACGCTTAACCATCAATTTTGAAATCCGCGCGGAACTTTCAGACGAGATATAGACGAACTCACCTTCAATATACCCTTGCAGATTTTTTTTATTTTCATCACGGCAACCGGTGATAAAAACCAATGCCATACAATATATGGCGGTCATTTTATGAGAAAAGAGTTTCATGGCGTTAATTATTTCATAAATTCAGTAAATGTTAGGTGTATTATTCAGACTGGTAATGTTATTCGATTTTTATCAGATGCTGCTGACCAGTCTGAATTATTCATCGCTTCAATTAACATAGATTCCGAATCAAGGTCGGGAGCGTGAGCGTCGATACTCAATAAGATTGAGCCACTCTGCGTTCCATCAATCCGTAACGAAGGTTGTTCGTGGGAACATAAAACCCCAGGTTGTCAGCGAAACCATCATCAGTATTATTGTCATGCTTTGTTAACATTATCAGCGTGTTATAAAATAATGCGCTGTTTCTTCTTCTCCGTGGTCTTTGTAACTGAATACTCCCACAAATATCTTCCTTGTCAAATGTCAATAGGGACAAGCTCTGTTTTCGACATCCATAAAAACAGAGTAGGTAACAATTTAGCTGTTGCAATACCAGGATGATATTACAGGCGGAGTAACGAGATCAATTAAATTAAACCTCATTCACAGCATTTGCAGACAGTTTTGAATGATGCGCAGATGTTTATTGTGACGTTTTTTCTATCATGATTTTATATAGTTACGAATATTTTACAAATATAAACTAATATGATTTTTTAAATGGTTCTTAATTGTTTATGTGTAATTGGTGATGATGTTTTAAGAACTAATAATTAAGATTTTTTTCCGAGAAAATGAATAGGTAATAAATACGAATACGTTGTTGACGCTTTTCTCTCCATCCTGTCATGAGTCCATCGCCGATCGCAGGCTTTTAATGCTTTATCGAAACAAGGGGCGGCTGAGAGCATCTGGCGTACACTTGTAAAAAAGTTGTATTAGATTAAGCGTATTTATAACCACCAGACGATACCGATTTGAGCGTGATAAGCAGAGCATCTGTCACCGTGTTGATTGCCGGTGGTATTGTTTTTCATCCTTTTATAGAGACGCAAGGGCAGTGAAAGATCACCTGGAGGAAGTTCATGATTTCTGAAAATCCTAAAGTGGCCCTCATTGGGCCGGGGGCCATCGGAACGACTGTTGTCGCGGCCCTGCACGAAGTAGGTCGAACTCCTGTAATTTGTGGACGTACACCGCATCCGCAGCTCGAATTACGTTTTGACGAGGGGCGCATTATTGTACCGGGCCCGGTGTTGACCGAGCCTGCCGAAATCAAACAGCCGTTTGATCTGGTGTTTGTCGCAGTGAAAACAACGCAACTGGACGCCACAGCGGCCTGGCTGAATGTTTTGTGTGACGAGCATACGGTGGTCTGCGTATTACAAAATGGTGTTGAGCAGAAAATACAATTCGCCGCTTATGTTGCAGGTGCGACGGTTCTGCCATCAGTAGTGTGGTTCCCCGCACAGCGTGAACCCGATGCCTCTGTCTGGCTGCGCGCTAAGCCACGTCTGACATTGCCCGATACGCCAGCAGCCCAACGTGTGGTCGAGGTATTGCAGGGCACGCGCTGTGAAGTCGATCTCGCTGCTGATTTCACCTCTATTGCATGGCGCAAATTGTTGCAGAATGCGGTTGCGGGCTTGATGGTGCTGTCAGGGCGTCGCGCCGGAATGTTTTCACGTTCCGATATTACAGATGTGGCATTAGCTTATTTGTGCGAATGTCTTGCGGTGGCGCGTGCGGAAGGTGCGGTATTAAGTGATGACGTGCCGCAGGAGATCGTTGATGTTTTTCATCGTGCACCGGCGGATCTGGGTACCTCTATTCTCGCCGATCGCCAGGCCGGACGAGTGCTTGAATGGGATATCCGTAACGGCGTTATACAGCGGTACGGGCGTAAGCGGGGTATTCCAACGCCGTTAAGCGATCTGATTGTGCCGTTGCTTGCTGCGGCCAGCGACGGGCCCGGTTGATAAAAGTCGCGTATATAAAGGAGGAACAATGGCGCATTCTGCACCAACCCTGCATATCCTGTGCGGCAAAATTGCGTCCGGTAAATCGACGCTTGCCGCTGAACTGGCAAAAACACCGGGCACCGTGCTCTTAAGTGAAGATCGCTGGCTGGCGTTGCTGTTTAAGGATGTGATGAGCAGCGTGGCGGACTATGTTCACTACTCGGAAAAGCTCAGGAACGCTATCGGTCCGCATACCGTGGCGTTGCTTAAAGCGGGTGTCAGCGTCGTGCTGGATTTTCCCGCGAATACGCTTGCCAGTCGCCAATGGATGACGTCTTTGATTCACGCTTCAGGCGCGACGCATTGCCTGCACTATTTGCCGCTGGCGGATGAGGAGTGCAAAGCGCGATTGCGGCGGCGGAATGCGGCGGGTAACCACGATTTTGCTGCTTCTGATGCACAGTTTGAAGCGATCACCCGCTATTTTGTCGAGCCGGGTGCTGATGAGGGATTCCATATCTTGCGTCACGATATTCACAATCCTGTAACAAGGTTATGATGTCTTCAACGCCCGATAAAAACAGCGGAGGCAATGTCGTGGATAAAGATCTACTGGACGCGGGTTATCGCGTGTATGCCGGTGAAAAAATTGATGTTTACTTCAATACGGCCATTTGTAAACACTCAGGAAACTGCGTACGCGGTAATGCGAAGCTTTTTAACCTGAAACGTAAACCGTGGATCACTCCGGACGAAGTGGATGTTGAGACGGTGATCAACGTGATTGATACCTGCCCAAGCGGTGCGCTCAAATACCGCCATAACTGAGTGAGAAAAGATGGAAATACTGGAAGGTCACAACAAATTTTACGTCAACGACGCCCAGGGCGTGCAGGTTGCCGAGATTGTATTTGTGCCGACGGGCGAACATCTCAGTATTATTGAACACACTGATGTTGATCCCAGCCTGAAAGGGCAAGGCGTGGGTAAACAGCTTGTGGCGCGCGTGGTGGAAAAAATGCGGGCCGAGAACCGTAAAATTATTCCACTGTGCCCGTTTGCCAAACACGAGTTTGATAAAACTCGTGAATATGACGACATTCGCGCATAAAAATGTGCACCGGTGTTAGCCGGTGCCCACCCTTCATCGCTACCGTCGGTAGCGAATCAGTACGGTCATCACCAGCGCCAGCGCACTTTGCGATGCATAACGTATTCATTGTTAACATTCTCAGGCAAACAAAGCTCCGCGTGCAGCATGCACTACACGATGAAAAAAGTGTGTTTACAATGAGATGTCGTTACATTGGCTGGCCGGATTGGATGTTATTGCTGATAAACGTAGCATGGCGAATGAGAAGGGCGGATTATTTTGGCGGGGACTTCCCTGTTCCCCAAGTGCAAACGTCAGGCGATAAACAGGCTGAGCAGCAGCACCATGCCTAACCCGACAACCGAGTTAATCAGTTCCAGCAGCCCCCAGGTTTTAAAGGTGTCTTTCATGGAGATGCCAAAGGTTTCTTTAAACAGCAGGAAGCCGCCATCATACATCAGCGTAATGGTATTACTGCCGCAGGCGACGGCCAGGCACATCAACGCGGGATTTAAATGAAAAGCGCTAACCATTGGCGCGACGATCCCTGCAGAGGTAATCGCCGCAACTGCGCCTTGCCCGGTCAGAATGCGGATGATGGCCGTGATGATCCACGCCACGATAAACGGTGACAGCGGGACGTTACTCATAATGTCCACGATATGGTTGCCAACGCCGGAAACCACAATCACCTGCTTCAGGATCCCACCGGCGCTAATAACAAACAGGACGTTGGCAATTTTAGCAATCGCGTCGCTGACGCAATTGGTCACTCCGTCCGGTGTCATGCCGCGCTTAATGCCGAGAAACCAGATTGCCGCGAGCGTTGCCAGCAGCATACTGATTTCCGCGCTGCCGAAAAAGGTACAGACTTTTACCAGTTCCGAACCAGTGGGCATCAGGCCTTTTACCAGCGAGGCCACAATCATCAGTACCGCCGGGATCAGCGGAATTAAAATACTGATGCTAAACGGCGGCAAATCCTGGTCTGTTTTTTCCTCCACGGGTTTTAGCAGTGAATTCAGCGGAATCGTTTTGATTCCCGGTAAATATTTCGGCAATAAAATACCGGCACAAAACAGCGCCGGAATAATGACCAGAATGCCATACAGATAGACCTGCACAATATCGGCATTAAACGCGCTGATCAGCGCGACCGGCCCTGGCTGCGGTGGGAACAAACTGTGCCCCATGGTTGCGCCGACCACCGTTGGCACGACCAGTTTCATATAGGGAATATGGGCTTTTTTGGCGATGTTCAAAACCAGCGGCATGGCAATCAGGAAGGCGACTTCATAAAACATGGCGATGCCGAAAATCACGCCAATAAACATTAAACCGACGGTGAGAAAACGTGTGCCGCAGTGCTCAATAACGCTATCGGCAATCCTCTGGCTGGCGCCGGATTCGGTCATAAATTTACCGATAATCGCACCGAACAAAATAATGAGTGCAAGATGGCCGAGAATACTGCCCAGACCGTCCTGAACGACAGACACAATTTTATCGAGTGGAATGCCTTCCATGATTGCGACAAATATACCGGCAATCAGCAGCGCGAAAATATTATGAAATTTGTATTTCAGGTTCATCAAAACCAAAAGTGCAATACCTACCAGCACCCAGAATAAGGCTAACAGCGGGGACATAGAGAATACCTTACGGATTGGCTATCAAGAAAAGCCGGTGGAACCACCGGCCCGAATAAAATTAGTTTTGTTTTTCGAGTGCTTCCCAAAGCCCGTGTAAATAGGTTACGCCGAGTGCCCGATCGTAAAGGCCGTAGCCTGGACGGCCGGTTTCGCCCCAGATGAAACGCCCGTGATCCGGACGGATGTAACCGTTGAACCCGTTGTCATGCAAGGCTTTCATGACTTCGTACATATCCAGTGAACCGTAGCGGGATAAGTGCGCGGATTCATAGAAATCTTTATCTTTAATCAGTTTGATATTGCGCACGTGCGCAAAGTGAATACGTTTACGGCGTGTAAATTCGGCCAGGATTTGGCACACGTTATTATCCGGATCCTCGGCGATCGAACCGGTACATAAGGTAATACCGTTGGCTTCAGAATCGACTGCATTACAAATCCAGTCGAGATCGTCACGATTTTTAACGATGCGCGGCAGGCCAAAAATAGAATACGGCGGATCGTCCGGGTGAATCGCCATTTTAATACCGACTTCTTCACAGACCGGAATAACGCGCTCAAGGAAGTAAACCAGATTTTCGCGTAATTTCTTATCGTCGACATCTTTATATTTGGCAAACAGCTCCTGTACTTTTGCCAGACGTTCTGGTTCCCAACCCGGAAGCGCAAAGCCATTGGAATTTTCCAGCACTTCTTTAACCACTTCATCCAGCGTTTTATCGATGCCTTTCTTTTCGAACGCCATCGTCAGCGAGCCGTCCGGCAGCACGTAATTCATCTCGGTCTTCATCCAGTCAAAAACCGGCATAAAGTTGTAGCAGATGACTTTTACCCCAACTTCTGCAAGGTTGCGGATGGTTTGCTGGTAATTGGCAATCAGCCGATCGCGGCTGGGGAGACCGATCTTAATATCGTCGTGAATATTAACACTTTCAATGACTTCCATCTTAAGCCCGGCATCACGGACTTGCCCGGCCAGCGCGTTGATTTTCTCTTTTGGCCATACTTCACCTACCGGCACATCGTACAATGCACCTACCACCCCTTCGACGCCCGGTACCTGGCGGATGTATTCCAGCGGGATTTTGTCTTCAACTGGTCCAAACCAGCGCATTGTCATTTGCATGCTCATTGCCACCTCTAAAAGAAAACATTCAACTGCCATACTAGTATTTATAGTAGCGTTTGCCTGCACCTGCTTTTGCGATCGGCTTCACACATAAGCCGTTTGGTTTGCGGTTGTCGGCAGGAGAGTTTCCGAGGTGTTTGGTTATGCGGGTGAAATAAGGCGCTGACAAATTTTTTAAAATTAACGCTTGCGTAATAAGGGCAACCATGAGTTAATGCGTCGTCGGTTTGATAAATCATTATCTCCAGCAGTTCACTAAAGTCTTTCTCATCTCTAAGTACCTCCTTGCTACTTCTTTTTGGGTCTTCGCTTTACACTCTGATAAAAATAATGTCTCAGACCATTACTGCCGCATTCGGCGAACAAAATAGAAGGTAACAAGCATGTCTACTAAAATGAACGGTATCGTTAAATGGTTCAACGCTGAGAAAGGCTTCGGTTTCATTACTCCGAAAGATGGCAGCAAAGATGTATTCGTACATTTCTCTGCTATCCAGAGCAATGAGTACCGTACTCTTGAAGAAAATCAAGAGGTTGAGTTTACTATCGAAAACGGCCCGAAAGGTCCGGCTGCGGCCAACGTGGTTCCGCGCTAAGGATTTACCATTACGAATCGTATCCATTTTCGCTGCCCGTGCTGCCACGGGTCGCAATACCGAATTTCCAGTTTTGATGTCACTGAGAAAAACCCGGTCGGTGCTAAATGTATTTTTTGCAAATCTGCAATGAACACATTTGATAATATCGCTGCGTTTATCCAGTCTGGTTCGAATACTGTCGAATTCCGTAAATAAAAAAAAGCAGGTCAGATTTCTGATCTGCTTTTTTTATTCTGCATTATTCCGCCATTAACATAATCATTTTGATTGCGCGATTACTGGTTAATTGCCAGGTTATCTGCCGGAAATGCAACTCCCCTTGCTGCGGATGGTGAAAAACGCGTTCGCCGCCTTCGCGCACCACCACCTGCTGGCGCGACCAGAAGGTGCGAAACAGTTCGCTGTCATTACTCAGACTCTGCACTAAATGATTCAATCCCTGATCGTGCGGATAGTGCATCGCATCGGCACGCAATTCCGCGACAATCCGGCTGGCGCGCGTCTCCCAGTCAACCACCAGCGTTTGCGCAAGGGGATGACGAAACATAAAACTCATCATATTCGGCTGGGTATCCTTATCCAGCCAGCCGCTAAATAGCGCTTCAGCGGGCGTATTCCACGCCACCATATTCCAGGTGACATCCAGCAAATAACAGGGGCACTGCACCTGATTCACCGTCGCCAGCACCGATTCTTCCACGGTAATGACATGCTCTTCCTGCGGATCGTTTTGCAGCGCCAGGTGGAACAGATACTTCCGCTCCGCCTGCGTCATTTTTAATACGCCGGCAATATTCGACAAGGTTTGCGGCGACACGACAATGTCGCGCCCCTGTTCAATCCACGTATACCAGGTGGTGCTGATACCGCTGAGCTGCGCCACTTCTTCCCGGCGTAATCCGCGGGTGCGCCGCCGACCTTGCGCAGGCAGGCCAATATCGGCCGGCGCGGTTTTTTCCCGCTGTGCACGTAAAAAAGCGCCGAGAGTTTTTGGCCCGGCAAAGAGCGTATTTTCCATGGTGGTACTCATTAATACCAGTATAAGTA
Source organism: Kosakonia sacchari (assembly GCA_900109485.1). Lineage (GTDB taxonomy): Bacteria > Pseudomonadota > Gammaproteobacteria > Enterobacterales > Enterobacteriaceae > Kosakonia > Kosakonia sacchari_B. The sequence continues at coordinate 249,319 of FOAY01000001.1, forward strand.
GCCATATTGTACCCCTATAAAGAGGGTCGTATAGTCGGCAAAGAGCAAATTTTTGTCGTGCGAAAAAAGGAAAAAGAGAATGGCGGTCAATCATCATGAATTAACGAAGCAACAGTTTGGTGACCAGGCGCAGGCCTACCTCACCAGCCAGGTTCACGCGCAGGGCGCAGATTTGGTGCGGCTGGCAGAGTGGCTCAGTGAAAATCCTGCTGCCGCGGTGCTGGATCTGGGCTGCGGCGCCGGGCACGCCAGTTTTGTCGCGGCGGGCGTCGTCCGTGAAGTGACAGCTTACGATCTGTCGGAAAAAATGCTCGACGTGGTACGTCAGGCGGCCCGCGATCGTCAACTGAGCAATATCAGCACGGTGCATGGCGCGGCCGAACAATTGCCCTTTGCCGATGGCGCGTTTGATGTGGTGATCAGCCGTTACTCTGCCCATCACTGGCACGATGTTGCGCTGGCGCTGCGTGAGGTGAAACGTGTGCTGAAGCCGGGCGGTAAATTTATCTTAATGGATATTGCCTCGCCGGGCCGTCCGGTGCTGGATATCTGGCTGCAAACCATCGAAGTGCTGCGCGATCCATCTCACGTGCGCAATTACTCGGCGGCGGAGTGGCTGCAAATGACGCAGCAGAGCGGGATGACGGTCGATAAGCTGTTAACCGATCGCCTGACGCTGGAATACAGTTCGTGGGTTGAACGCATGAAAACGCCGGAAGTATTGCGTGCGGCAATTCGCTTTCTGCAACAGCAAACGTCAGAAGAGGTGAAGCAGCACTTCCTGATCGGCGAAGATGGCTCGTTTACTTCGGACACCATCATGTTTCAGACTCAGGCCTGACAATCCGCGCCCACGGTAAGTGGGCGCACACTTTCTTTAGCCCAGCGCTTCGCCGATAACTACGCGAATGCGTTGCGCGATATAACCGGCATGGGTTTCCAGCGCGAAGTGGCCGGTATCGAGCAGTTCGACCACCGCATTGGGGTTATCGCGTTTCCAGGCTTCAGCCCCCGGCGGAATAAAGAACGGATCGTGTTTGCCCCAGATGATCAGCGCTGGTGGCTGCCAGGCGCGGAAGAAAGCCTGAAATTCCGGGTAACGTTTCAGGTTATTGGCGTAATCCAGAAACAGATCCAGTTGGATCGCCTTATTGCCGGGCCGCTCCATCAACAGGGCATCCAGTTGATAACCTTCCGGCGCAACCCGCGCAGGGTCGCTAACGCCATGCAGATACTGCCATTTCGTGCCTTCTAAATGCAAAATCGCATCATTCACCGCCTGGCGGTTTTCGGCGCTGGGCGCATCCCAGTAAGCGCGTACTGGCGCCCATGCATCCCCTAATCCTTCCAGATAGGCGTTACCGTTTTGCGAAATGAGCCCGCTGATGCGTTCAGGGTAATGCAGCGCCAGACGCAGACCGGTCGGCGCGCCGTAATCAAAGACATACATCGCAAAACGTTGCAGATCCAGCGCATCGACAAAAGCCACCATCGTCGCCGCCAGCGCATCAAAACGGTAAACATAATTCCGTTCAGCAGGCACTTCCGTAAAACCGAACCCCGGCAGATCCGGAGCGATGATGTGGAACCGATCCGCCAGCAGCGGGATCAGCTCTCGATACTGGTGTGATGAGCTGGGAAAACCATGCAGCAGCAAAAGTACCGGGTTACCCGGCGTACCTGCTTCACGGTAGAAAACCCGGACGCCATCGGCGTCAACGAACTGATAACGAACAGGGAAATGCGTGTTGCCAGCCATATCAATACCTCATTTGAAACCGTTAAAGTAATATTTAAGTGGTTACGTCGGGATTGAGTATGGTGGATTAATGTAACTGTGTAAAATTAATTTTATCGGTTACAATGACGAGAAGAATACCTCACCGGAGTCGCAAAATGGCAGCACCCTCAACAACAGGCGCCGAAGGCCCGTGGTTTATCGCCGAGCAAGGCGCGCTGGACTTTATCAATACGCAGGCCTGGGCGGAGCAAGGCACGCACGACTTTTGGCAGTCCGATGAGGATGTCAAAAACTGGCTGCAACAGAGCGGGCAGGGAAAACTGCCAGAGACCTTTGTCGCGAAACCGGGAGAGCTGCTGGCTGAAGCGCGTAAGTTGCGTGCGTTGATCCTGCAACTGGTAGAAGAGAAAAAAAGCGGCCATACGCCGTCGCTGGCGCAGCTTAATGGTTATCTGGCGCAGGCGCAGAGCTATTTGCAGGTGAATACTGACGCCGAAGGCGCGTTACAGATCCAGCGTCTGTATCAACGGGATACGTCGCTACGGGCGCTGGCACCGGTGGCCGAGCAGGCGGCAGAGCTAATCACCCACGGACAATTTGAGTATGTTCGCCAGTGCGAGCATCCGGAGTGCATACTCTGGTTTTACGACCGCACCAAGGCACATCGCCGCCGCTGGTGCAGCATGGCGCTGTGCGGTAATCGGGCGAAAGTAGCCCGTTTTCGCGCTAAACTTAACTAACACTGCGCCCGGAACGCGTTGCGCCCTCCGGGCATTCTGTCTTAGCGCGGAATAATATTTTCCGCTTTCAGGCGATCGAACAGCGCGGTGAACGCATCCAGCGTGCTGCGATAGCCGGTAAAGCCCGCTTTGCGGCTTTTGCTCATATCGGCGAACGCTTCCATTGGACGACCAAGATCGGCATCGGTATGCCACCAGGAGGCAAGTTTGCTGATATCCGCCTCGCGCAAATGGTGCTTCGCCGCAATCTCTGTCCACGCGGCTTGCGCATCCTGCATTCTTCCTTCCAGCGGTTGCATGCTTTCCGGGTAGGGCGCAGCTTCAATGGCAAAATAAGCAGCCAGCCGTGGCCAGAGCCAGTTCCAGCGGAAAACATCGCCGTTGACGGCGTTAAAGTCTTCATTTGCCGCGTTTTCGCTTTGTGCCGCCCAGCTCAGTTGTTCTGCCAGCAGGCCTGCATCCGTCACGTCCGACACGCCGTTCCACTGCTCCGGCGAGCCGGGGAAGATAAACGGCCAGCCTTTTTCCCGGCAAAGCGTGGCGTAAACCGCCAGCGTCAGCCCCATATTCATGGCATTGCCGACGGCATAGCCAATGATGCTGTGCGGGCGATGAACACCCCAGCGATAGCCATATTTTTGCGCCCCGGCGAACACTTCATCCTCCTGGGCATAATAGAAATTCTCCACCCCCTGGCGGCCCTGTTCCTCGCGAAACGGCGTGACCGGAACATTGCCTTTGCCATAGGCCTCGAACGGGCCAAGGTAGTGCTTCATGCCGGTGACCAGCGCCACGTGTTTCCCGGCCAGCCGTTCACCCAGCGCTTCAATAACATTTTTCACCATCGCGCCATTGACGCGAATATTGGCTTTTTCGTTTTCCTGGCGCGCCCAGACACTGAAAAACAGCGCATCCGGTTGCTGCGTTTGCAGCGCCGCAGCCACGGCTGCCGCGTCGGTCAGATCCGCTGTCAGGCTGGTGCAGCCTGCGGGAACATCGCCGCGCCCGCGTGACAATCCGGAAACCTGCCACCCTTCGCCGAGCAATTGTTCGGCCAGTGCGCGGCCAATAACGCCGCTGATGCCGACAATTAATGCTTTCTTCTGCATATGCATGTTCTCCTCTATAGTGATGAGCACAGACTAATGAAGAATTTATTTCTTATCTCTGGTATTAATTCACGCTATTACTGAACTGAATTCACCAATCTATGCGCGACCAACGTCTTAAAGATATCATCCCCTTTGTCGCCTGCATCGAAGCAGGGAGCTTTACCGCTGCCGCCGAACGGCTGCATCTGACGGGGTCGGCGATCAGTAAAAGCGTCGCTCGTCTGGAGGCCCGGCTGGGTTCGCGGCTGCTGGAGCGTACCACCCGGCGGCTGGAGTTAACCGACGCCGGGCAGGCTTATTACCAGACTTGCCTGCGCATTCTGGAAGATTTAGCGGAAGCAGAATCGGTGCTGGCGGCGCACCGCACCATCCCTTCCGGTCGTTTGCGGCTGGCGGTACCGAACACTTATGGACGGCTGGGCGTGATGCCACTGCTGATCCCTTTTTGCCAGCAGCACCCGGAGATTGAACTCAGCCTGACCTTTTCCGATCGCTTCGTCGATCTGTTTGAAGAGGGAATCGATGTTGCCGTGCGTATTGGCCAAACCTCTGAACTGCCCGCCTCGCTGGGTTGTCGGCACATTGGGCGCGAAAAGATGGTGTTTTGCGCATCGCCCGATTACCTGCAACGTGAAGGCACGCCGCAGGATGAGGCGCAACTGTTGCGGCATAAAGCGATCCTCTACGAGCGGGTCGATGGCAGCAGCAAACCCTGGATCTTCACCACCGCCGATGGTTACCCGGAGTGGCGCACGGTGCCCTGGCGCATGGCGTTGGGTGATGTCGATGCACAGGTACAGGCGATTTGCGCCGGGCTGGGCGTCGGTCAGTTACCCACCTGGCTGGTGCATACGCAATTGCAGCGCGGCGAGCTGGTGGCGATTCTGCCCCAGCATCAACCGGAAGGGCTGGCGCTGACTCTGGTGTGGCCGCGACGCAAACAGCTACTGCCGAAGGTGGATGCGTTGCTTGCAGTATTGAGCCAGCTGGATATTGCGCCGTCATAAGTCCCGCATGCGCTTGACCAATGACAAGGCGGGCAACCCGTCGCGCTCTTTATAATCTACCGGTGTCCATTCTTACTGGTGTGAATCCATGGCTTACCAACTCAACCTGAACTGGCCGGAATTTCTTGAAAAATACTGGCAAAAGAAACCTGTCGTTCTGAAGCGCGCCTTTCAGGACTTCGTTGACCCGATCACGCCTGATGAACTGGCTGGTCTGGCGATGGAACCGGAAATCGACAGCCGCATTGTCAGTCACAAAAATGGGCAATGGCAGGCGTGGCATGGCCCCTTCGAGGCGTTTGATCATCTGGGCGAAACCGACTGGTCGCTGCTGGCGCAGGCGGTAAACCACTGGCACGCGCCGTCCGCCGAACTGGTGAAGCCGTTTCGCGTATTGCCGGAGTGGCGCTTTGATGATCTGATGATCTCTTATTCCGTACCGGGCGGCGGCGTTGGGCCGCATATCGACCAGTACGATGTGTTTATTATTCAGGGGATGGGCAGCCGCCGCTGGCGCGTGGGCGATAAGCTGCCGATGCGTCAGTTCTGCCCGCATCCGGCGCTGCTGCACGTCGATCCTTTCGAACCGATCATTGATGAAGATCTGGAGCCGGGCGATATCCTCTACATTCCGCCTGGATTCCCGCACGATGGTTTCACTCACGAAACGGCGTTCAACTACTCGATCGGTTTTCGTGGGCCGAACGGTCGCGATCTGATCAGCAGCTTTGCCGACTACGCGCTGGAAAACGATCTCGGTAACGAGCACTACAGCGATCCGGATTTAACCTGTCGTGAACATCCGGGACGGGTGGAAGAGTATGAACTCGCTCGCCTGCGCGGCATGATGATCGACATGATCAACGATCCAGTACATTTCAAGCAGTGGTTTGGCAGCTTTATTACCACGCCGCGCCACGAACTGGATGTATCGCCGGAGCCGGACGACTACAGCGGCGAAGAGATTGTTGCGGCGTTGCAGGAAGGGCAGGTGCTGACTCGCCTGAGCGGGCTGCGCGTGCTGCACATCGGCGACAGCTTCTTTGTGAACAGCGAATGCCTGGAAACGACCGAGCCGCAGGCCGCCGACGCGCTGTGCCGTTATACGGTGATCGGGCAGAAAGAACTGGGTAACGCGCTGGACAACCCGGACTTTGCCGAAGAGCTGGCCTGGCTGGTAAATCAGGGCTACTGGTTCTTCGACGAGTAAGCTCCGCCCTCCGCGCCGCACAATCGCGCGGAGGGTTTCCTGTCAGGCGCTTTCTCCGGAGCAGACCAGATGGTCGTTCTTGATGTGGTACATCTCCAGATCTTCACGCAGGAAAAAGGCCATCTCCTTTGCGCGACAGATTTCCCCTAAAAACAAATAGCTGCCCGCAGGCAGCTATTTACAGTGCATTATCTGGCGACGATAAAACGCCGGTCATCATCAATCCACGTTTTCTCATCGGCAGGTGCAGTAATGCTGCCGAAGTTCATCTCCGCGCGCAGTTTCCAGCTCGGCGGAATATTCCATGTCTCGCGCACGTCCTGATCGATCAGCGGGTTGTAGTGTTGCAGGTTCGCGCCAATGCTTTTCTCGGTCAGCGCCAGCCAGACAGCATACTGGGCAATACCGCTGCTCTGTTCTGACCAGATCGGGAAGTTATCCGCATAGGCGATGTACTGGCGTTGCAGCGCGGTCACCACTTCCTGATCTTCAAAAAACAGCACCGAACCGGCAGCGGCGGTAAAGCCGTCGAGTTTGTCAGAAGTGGCGTGGAAACTTTCCGCCGGGATCACTTTACGCAGTTGCTCGCGCACCAGCCCCCAGAAGCGATCGTGCTCTTTGCCTAACAGGATCAGCGCGCGCGAACTTTGTGAATTGAACGCCGAGGGCGCCTGGCGAATCGCCTCTTTAATGGTATCGATCACCGTCTCTTCGGCGACCGGCAGATCTTTGCCCAGCGTATAAATGGTGCGCCGTGCTTTAGCCAGCGCCAGAAAATCTTCCGCCGTGACGGTGGCAGTCCAGGGAGCGCGCTCCGTTTCCGGCAACGTCGGCGGCGTGGTGGTCTGCGGCACGCTCTCTGTGCGGGCGAGCGTAGACTGCAAAATTTTCTGAAACGGATCCATGAGTCACTGTTCCTGTTGTGAGCGGCAAAGGGAAAAATATCAGGTTATCAGAGCACAGGATCTCATCCATTGATGCAGCAAATAGATGGAATAAAGCGCGGTATTTGTCGGTAAAAAACGCCTCGTGCGGAATCCGTTCGCTGATAACGTCATTAAACCTGCAGATGGCAGGGGAAAGATTTTCACGTAAATAATGAAATAAGCGCAATAATCCTGAGGATGAATCGATTAATGGCCTGGTTTAATTTATAGAATAAATCAAAAAGGCTATTTTAGATCGATGCTATCAATAATTGGTTGTAAAATAACCCATTGCTTTATATGATTTTTTTTAAGATTTCAGACAATCCGTATGGATCATTTTCATTTTATTCTCTATTTTAAATAATAAGCCTAAAGTATTTTCCGCACGGGTCGATGAATATAGTTTACTACCCGCCAGGCATTGAGGAAAAAAATGAACGCTGAATCGCACTGTCACGGTCTTACGCCGGGTCTGGCTCCGCTTGCGGAGCAAAACGCTTTGATCCCGCCGTTCGTGAAAACCATTGCCGTGCGCCTGAGCTGGGCCTGTTCGCTGGAGGAAGCCGACGTTTATCGCCAACTCTCTGCGCCCTGGCATCACGGTGTGGTGACGGAAGAGGATAAACAGCAACTGCTGGTTCATTTTCCTTTTATGGCCCCTCTGCATGCGCCCGCCTCAGTGGCGGATTACACCATTATGCTGGTGAGCCTGTGGCTGAATATCGAAGAGATGTACCACCGGGGCACGTTATTACCGGAAGAATTACTGCAGGGGCTGATAAAAAAATCGGCAACCTCGCAGGCGCAAGATTGCCGTCATAATCATGATTCCGCCGCAGCTTCAGCGCCGCGTCGTTAGCATTACGCCATCGCGTTATAGTCGACCAGGTAGCGCTCCATATAGCGCGCGATCGCGTTACGCAGAATTTCATATTTCTTCCGCATCGGATCGCTGCGATGAAATATCAACACCACTTTACGTTTCGGCTCCGGGCTGACACAGCGGATATAACGAACATTTTCGTTACTCCCTTGCTGGGTGGAGAGCAGCGGGAAGAACGATACGCCGCGATTAAACGCCACGCCGCGCCGCAGGGTTTCCAGGTGCATCGCCACAAAACGTGAATCTGGCTCCAACTCAAACTGATAGCAGTAGCGCAGCACTTGGCTGTGCAGACAGTTACCGTCATCAATCATCAGAATCTTATTATTTTTCAAATGCCCCATATCGATTTCGTTCATGCGCGAGTAGGGGTGTTGATGGCTGACGCCCAGCACCAGCGGCTCGTCGAACAGCGGCAGTTCAACGTATTTACTGGTGTCTTTATTGGAGGTCATGATTGCGCATTTGATGGTGTCGGACTCCAGCATATGCAGCAACTGGTTGGTCTGCGCTTCGTGGATCTCCAGCTCAATTTCCGGGAAATTCTCGCGACAAACGGCATTCAGATGGGAAAAAATATAGGGTGCCAGCGTCGGAATAATGCCGACATCCAGCGTCTGCATCAGGCTCTGATAGTGGCTGCTGCTGGCCATATTTTTCAGCGCTTCAATCTCCCGCAGCACCACCTGGGTTTGCTCAACCAGCCGCAACCCGGTTTGCGTAAAGCGGATCTTGCGCGTCGTACGTTCCAGCAGTTGTAAACCGAGTTCGTTTTCCAGTTTACGCAACTGAGCGCTTAACGTCGGTTGGCTGACGTTGCAGGCTTCAGCGGCGCGCTGAAAATGTCGGTGCTTCGCCAGCGCGACAAGATACTCAAGATTACGGATGTTCATTATGGTCCCCGGGGCGCAAATTTCCGCGTCGTTGAGAGCCCACCTGTAGCAACGTGCTGTGTAAATGACTTCTTATTATTTTCAACTCGGTCATCAGGTTTCCCCCTCATGCCTGTACATGAGATTTGATGGTTTTTATTATTGCTTTCACTTTCAGCGGCATCCTGCCCGACTCCAGCGCACTCCCGCGCCGGGCATTGCGTGTAATACCACTAATGCGTCTTTAACGAAGCCGCAAATAACGACAACATATGTAATGCAGACAAATAATAACCTTCACCCGAACGCAAAGACGTTTCCATTTGTGGATAGTCGCCCATGGTTAAATCACGCACCGCCAGAATGCCGCCAGACATCGGATAACTTGCCCGTTCGTTGTCTGAGACATCCACCCACGCGGGCGTGTCATTGCGAGTGTAGCCCGCCCAAAAATGACGAAAATTCTCCATCGAATGCTGCTGCGCATCGCTGAGGCTTAAATAAAGCGGAATGCGAATCGCATCGTAACTGAATCTTGCCGGCCAGTTCGCGGCAGGCATGACTTCACCACTATTCTTAACAAAAATCCAGTCGCTGGGCAGTTGGCTCTTACCAAAACGGGCTTTAGTGAGTAATTCGAGGCTCGATCTTTTCAGTTTTAACCAAATATCGTTATGCCGTTGCCGCCAGAAACTCTCCCAGGCCGGAAAGACAAAATAGGACGGGTTGATAATATACCCGTCGTCTTTGGTAAACCCAGTGAGGCCCGGCAGGAGTAGTGTCCGGGAATCCTGTTCAATCACCAGGCAGTTGATAATTGCATCCTGGATATTTTCCGAGGCGGTGAGATAACTCTCATCGTGCCATTTATTGCCAGCCAGTAATAACGCCCAGGCGATCAATGTGTCGCCGTCGCTGGCGTTATTATCGTCCGTCACTTTGCGTTCGTGTGGATCGTAGCGCCAGGCAAACAGCCACAGCGACGGACGTAATAAGGTGTTGCGCGTCCAGCGCCACACTTTTTCAAATGTGGCGGGATCGTCGTTAACGACGGCCAGTAACATGCCATATCCCTGACCTTCCGAATGGCTGATATCGCCATTTTCATGGTCGATAATGCGGCCATCCTGACTCAGGTAGTTCTGTTTAAACAGCCCCCAGTTGCTGTCCTGACAGCGGGCTGAAAAAGCGGTCATAGCCAGCGACAATAGCAGGCACGGCATGAGCCAGGTGGTTCTTAACATGAGACATCCTGTGGTGAAAATAGGGCTGTTACCGGCTCAGTCGTTATACCGCTTCGGCGATGCGTTCAACGGCGTCAGCCACGGGTTTTAACGTCAATTCATTCTGCAACCACTGGCGGAAAGCCGGGCCGGTCGCGCCGTGACGTAAGCCGTACTCCACAAAGGCTTTCATATAGCCAATCTTGTCGCCGCAGTCGTGAGATTTGCCGGTCAGGGCGTAAGCCTCCACCGGCGCGTTCTCCAGCAGCATGGCTATAGCATCGGTCAACTGGATCTCGCCGCCTGCGCCGATCGGCGTTTTACGCAGCAGCGGCCAAATTTCTTTCGACAGCACATAGCGGCCAACTACCGCCATGTCGGACGGCGCTTCGTCAACGGCCGGTTTTTCCACCATGCCTTTTACCAGACCAAAACCACCCGCCGGGAGGTTCATGCCGCCGCAATCCACCACGCCGTAGCGGGAAACATCTTCGTGGTTAACGGTTTCAATCATTAACTGGCTGGCGCCCGTCGTGGTGAAGCGATCGATCATCGCTGCCAGGTTATCCTGCGACAGATCGCAATGGCTGTCGTCGATCAACACATCCGGCAGCACCACCACGAAGTCGTTATCGCCAATCAGCGGTTGCGCGCACAGCACCGCGTGGCCCAGACCTTTCGAGTGGCCCTGGCGCACATGCATAATGTTCATGCCCGCCGGGCAGATAGTACGCACCTCTTCCAGCAGCTGATTTTTCACGCGCGATTCCAGCAGCGACTCCAGTTCAAAGGAGGTATCGAAATGGTTTTCGATGGCGTTTTTGGACGAGTGCGTCACCAGTACGATTTCCCGGATCCCACAGGCGTAGCACTCCTGCACGATATACTGAATAAGCGGCTTATCCACGATCGGTAACATCTCTTTCGGGATAGCCTTGGTTGCCGGAAGCATACGCGTACCGAGCCCTGCCACTGGGATTACAGCCTTTAACATAATTGTTTCCTGTTATTTATTTTTGCTGTTTAAAAATCAACACACAACGCTGTTGATGATGCCACCCGATTCATTTACGCCTGGAACCTGGTAGTTAATAAAATCATCACCGCCTTGCGCCTTCACTTTATAAAGGGCGGTATCAGCGGCTTTTAAAATAGAGGAAAAATTCGGCCCGTGTTCCGGATAACTGGCAACACCAATACTCACCGATAATTCCACGGTTTGTTGCAGGTAATGCAAATACATCGGTTGGCGCGTGGCTTCGACAATTAATTGCAGCACGCCGCGACCGGCCGGTTCGTCAACGCCATCAATATAGGTGAGGGCGAATTCGTCACCGCCGAGCCGGCCGAGCAGTGTGGTGCGGGAAATACACTGTTTTACCCGGCTGATAAAGCAGCGCAGCACTTCATCGCCTGCCGCATGCCCCAGATCGTCGTTAATATTTTTAAAGTTATCGAGATCCAGTATCGCCACCACAATCTGCGCGCCGCGCGCGTTAGCGGCACGGATTTTTTTGCGGCTGCGAATATAGTAACCCTGGCGATTCAGGGTTTTGGTTAATGCATCATTGTGCGCGCGAAAATGTAATTTCTCGCGGATCGCCATATGCCGGGTAATATCAAATCCCAGCAGGATAAAGGCAAATATTTCACCATTTTCATCGCGACGCGGCATTAAGCGGGTATCAAGCCAAAGCATCTCGCCGTTTTTTTTCGGCTGCGATATTTCGCCCTGCCAGTTATCGCCGGTTTTTTTCGCCATACCAATCGCCATCGCCAGTGAAACAGCCACCGTTTCATCCGTCGACTGAAACAATACTTTGCCCAGCACCTCATCACGGCTAAAACCCGTTAATTGATAGAAAAACGGGCTGGCGTGAATAAGCTGGCCGGAGGTATCGAGAACCAGCGAAACAAAGGCATTATCCTCCATATAATTAACTGCTTCGATTTCAAGTTTCCTGCCTGAAACCATGATTTCATTAAACATGATGGTCACCTGATCGTTGATATAGGGTGGATATGCCTTTGCGACGTCATTCGTTAATGGCGTAACGGAAAATCAGCACGTCTTCGGTGGCGTTATCCTTCCAGCGCACCGGCACCTGATTGCCCGCGCCCTGTGACACCAGCCACTGCGAATACGCGCCTTCCAGCACATAGGCGCTGGCGCGACGCCAGCCCGCTTCGTCACGGTATTCCGGTGCATGCGGCCACGCGCAGTGCAGCAGGATCAGTTCACGCTGGGCGGGCGCCATTTTGACAAAGCCCCAGTTGAACAGCTCCAGCACCCGATTAATGCTCGCTTCCAGTTCGTTCACCGTGGAGGCGCCATCGATGGGATACCACTGAGCCATCATCTGGCCGATACGTCTCAGGGCATCGGGATCTTTATCACCCCGGCCTTCGGTGTATTCGTTAAAAAACAGATACACCAGGTCATGCCAGCCAGCCTGATAATTGCGTTGTAAATAAGTGTCCTGATTGCTAAACATCATCTATCCCACGGGTTATTTGTCTTGATCGACGTAATATTTGAAATACACCAACGCCTTGCCTTCGTTATAACTGCCGAAGGTGTCGTACCCTAAGTTCGCACCGAGAGCCAGGTTGTCGCTGAGGTGGTAACGCGCATCCACGCCCAGCGTATAGCCAATGCCGTTTTTCGACGTGGCTTTGTAGACGGCGTCCACATCGTCATCGTCGCTGGCGTAACTGTTTAATTCCGATTGCAGGCTGCTGTGGCCCGGGAAGTAATCGCTCTTATCCTGTTTATAAGACTGATAACCCACCGCGCCATTGAGCGTCAGATCCCAGTCGTTAATGTGGCGCGTCAGCGTCACCGGCAGCGATACCGCCATAAAATCTTGCGGGCTGAAGTAACCGCCCTGGCCGAGGGTGTAATAGCTCAGGTTGCGGTCAAAGTTCATATAGTTGACGTTCACCCCCACTTTCAGCTCGCTGTCGCTGGTTTTCCAGGGCCGCAGATAGCTGCCCGCCTGTGCGGTGACCGCATGGTTGGTCGGCACGTTTGTCCCCACGTAGGTATCGAAACCCAGGCGGGTATAAAGACCGATCAGGTCGTTATCCCAGGCGTACTGCGCCGAAACGCCGTTGCGGGTGATGCCGCCCCAGCTTTCGCCGGTGCTCTTATCCTTCACCCCAACATACGACAGCAGGCTGTCGGTGACGGCGCGGCGTTCCGCTTTCAGGTTCAGCGAACTGTTCTGCGTCAGTTTCGGGTTCCACTCCACGCCGCCCACCAGCCGGGTGAACTCGCCGCCGGTCGGTGTGCTGCCGACATCCAGTTTGTAGCTGTCGCCGCTCAGGCTGAGGCTTGCCGCCACACCGTTTGCCTGCTGCGAACCCTGGCTGGAGGCATTGGTCGACGTGGTCGTTGTGCTGGTGCTGGCCGCCGCTTCCGCCAGTTTCTCCGCATGTTCCAGCGCCCCGGAACCGAAGCGGTTCGCCGCCTCACCGGACATCTCGCCAGCGTTAAGCGATGTTGGCGTGACGTTCAGGCTCAGGCGTGTGCTGTCGCCCACCGCGCCGGAGAGGATCAGCGGCGCCTGCACTTCATCCAGCGCGCCAAGACCCGATTCGCCATTACGGCTACGCAATGAAATGCCGCCGCTGGTCCAGGTGGCGCTCTTCTCTTGCAGATCGCGCATCATGGTGTTGATACCGCTCATTGCCGTGAGCTGCGCCTGGCGCGTTGGCGACGGCAGCGACATCACCGAACTCAGTTCATCGCTATCGTCATCACCGCCCTGTTGCAGACGCCACTGGGCAGTGCGCAGCAGCGACATCGCCCGCTGGTTTTCACCGTTGGCCGCCGCCACGCGCGCGGCCAGCAGCATATAATCGGCATCCTGGCTCGGCTCCAGCCCGGCAAAGGTTCGCCGCGCTTCGTCGTTATCGCCGCGGGCCAGCGCCATATTCACCATTCCGGTCAGCGACTGTTTATCCCGTGGCGACTTACGCAGTACGTACTGATAGATTTCCGTGGCTTTGTCATCCATATGATCGGCCTGGTAGACGCGCGCCACGGCCAGCAGCAGATCGGTATTGGTCGGATTGTTTTGCAGTTCCGGCATCAACAGCGACCAGGCTTTGCCGATTTGCCCCTTTTCCCGCAGACGATCGGCGCGAACGATCAAGCCGCCTAAGCGGATCGCGCTCATCTCCTGCTCGCTGGCACCGTTTTGCAGGGCGGGCGCGTTGAGGATGCTTTCAGCTTCGGCAAACTGCCCGGCCTGGTTCAGGACGCGGATCTGCCCGGCATAATCCAGTACCGATCCGTGTAACCCCTGCGCCTGGTTATCGCGTACCAGTTGCAGCGCGCCAGTGCTGTCGCCGCTCTGCATCAGTAACTCAGCAAGGCGGCCCGCATCGACCGGTGATTGCGGCGGATTACGTTGCAGCGCCAGTAACGAATTGCGCGCCGCTGTCGCATTGCCCAGACGCAGATAGTTGCGGGCAATATCCAGTTGTTGGTTGATCTGCACGCGCGTGTTCAGTGCGCTCATATCGGCGCTGTAACTGCTGCGCGGTACGTGGGCGAGCAGGCTCTGCGCGCGCGACCAGTCGCTCTCTTCGGCGGCATAGACCGCAGCGGCATACAGCGCTTCTTTGTTGCTGCTGTCGCGTTGCGCCACGCCAGACATCAACGCCGAGGCCTGCTGTTTCTGGCCCGCTTTGCGCAGTGCGCGGGCGTAATCGAGTTGCAGCCAGACATTGCGCGGGTATTTGCCGGAGGCATTTTGCAGGATCTGCATCGCCCGTGAGCTGTTTCCGGCCTGCAACGCGGCCTGCGCGGCTTTGCGTTCGTTGTCGCCGTTATCGCCCACGGCGGCATAACGGATACGCAGACTGGCGGGCAGGGTTTGCAGCATGGCGTCTGCTTCTGCCTGTTTATTCTGCTGTTTCAGCACCCACCACAAACCGGTGCGGATATCGGTATTCTGTGGACGCTGCGCCAGCAACTGGCGGTATACCTCTTCGGATTGCGACAGCTTGCCCTGACGCCGCAGGATATCGGCCCGCAACATGCCCGCCGCCTGCTGCTGGTTTTCATCGCTACTGTCGCCGCTCTGCAAACTTGCCAGCGCCTGGTCGTAACTGCCTTTCTGGCTCAGGCTACGGGCCTGGCCCAGCGCGGCGTAGAAACGGGCGTTATCGGCATCTTTTATCCACTGCGCGCTGTTCTGGTTGCTGGCATCTTCTTGCGCCGCGCGACGCAGGAATTTCTCGGCATCGGCAAAGTTGTTCTGCCGCAGCGCGACATAGCCCATCCCGGCCAGTGCGTTGCCGTTATTGGCGCGGGTTTGCAGCGCTTCGGAGAAGCGATCTTTGGCGTTGCCGAGATCGCCGCCGTTCAATGCATCAAAGCCCGCTTTAGTGGCATCGCCTTCCACGCTTTTACGGTAGTGATCCATCGGCGCGCTGTCTTCCGGATGGCGCTGCGCCCAGGCGGTATACGCCGGCAGATCGCTGGCTTTGGCATCCAGCCATATCAACGCCTGCTGCAAGGCTTTGTCGGCGCTTTTATCATCGGCAGCAAGCGTGCTGAGCAGGGCGATCCCTTCCCGGCGCGTGGATTCCTGATACGTGAGCGCCATCGCCAGCGCCTTTTTCGTGGGTTCATCGTCCGGCATCACGCTGGCACGCTGACGCATGGCGGCGACCGCCTCGCCCCAACTGGCGCTGTCACCGGCCATGGTCTGGTAATACTCCAGCGCTACGTCATCCGGTGGCGGATTGCCGTTAAACAGCGTGCGCCAGGCGGCAATAGACTCTTTAATCTGCCCACGGCTCGCCAACTGGCGTGCCGCGTTGAGTTTATCCTGCGGAATATTGCGCAGCGTATTGGCGCTGGTCAGCGCGCTCAGACGCGGATCCTGCGGCGAAATATCGGCGATTTTTTTGCGCCACACTTCCGATTGCTGCACGTTGCCTTGTTGCAGTTGATAGAGCGCCATCAGATACATGGCGTCGATATTCTTATCATCCGCAGCCAGCACTTTTTGCAGCGCATCGATGGCCATATCGTCGTGCGCTTTGCTGTGCCAGTAGCTGGCCTGCGCCAGCAGTTTTTTCACTGCGGCCGCATTCGCGCTGGCGTCAGCGGTATCGGCAGCGACGGCAGGATGGCTGGCGCCCACCAGGCACAGCAGGTAAAAAGCCTGCGTCAGTTGTTTACGCGTCTTCATTGTTTCGTCTTATCCTGCAGGCGTTGTTGGGCGTGGCGCTGAAGTAGGTTGAACAGCATCGGGCCGGAAACCGCAGCAATCAGGCAGGCAAGGGCGACCAGCCAGAAAATATGCTCGCTGGCGAACCACAAAATTTTCATATAACCGGGCAGGTTGCCGCTGGTGAACTGCTCGCCCACCCGCCAGCTTTTGATCTCCCCGGCGCTGTTGACGGCAGTGAAATCACCCCCGGCGGTGGAGAGAAAGGCCGGTTTGTTCATGTCTTCCGCCAGTTGCGCCAACTGGTGGTTGTCGGTTGCTGTCGCGACCACCACCACGCGCTGTGCGTTCCACGGCGAGCGCAGGCTCAGCAGGCCGCGCCACTGATTGTTGTCGCTGAGGTACTCAGCCGCATCCATATCCGTGCGCGCCTGGTCGCCGCGCAGTAGCGATAACACGCGGCTTACGGCACTGGCGATTTTCACTTCCAGCGTATTTTCGTTCAACGCAAAGGCGCTGTTTTGCAGCAGCGGATTCAGCATCTCGCCGTTGCTCAGGCTGCCAATCGCCAGCACATCGCTGTCGGCCAACTGCTGTTGCGCCTCTTCCTGAGCGGGCAGGCCGGTATAGAGGTGCAGATAGTTGGCGGTAACGCCCGTGTCGCGCCCGGATTGCGCCATCAGGTTGAGCAGTACGGTGGCGTCATCAACCGTGGGATGCGCAGGCATCAGCACCGTGGTTTGCGCGAGGTCAGCCTGGCGCGTGAACGGGAACATCGCGCCGCTGAACCACGCCAGGTTCGGCAACTTGCCAAAGTGCCAGGCGCGGCTGAAATCGAGGGTTGAATCACCGTCAATCCGACTCTGGATGTTCTCATCCGCCATGGCGTTGCAGGGGGCGTTTTTCTGCGCTTTCAGGCCGAACCAGAAACCGAGTTGATTGCTGCCGAGAATGGCGCGCGGATCGATATTGACCACCGCGCTCTGCTGGCGCTGCGATAAACCGAGCATCGACAGCACCGGTGCCAGCATCCCCTCTTTGCTGACCGGCAGACGTTTAAGGAACTCGCCGTTCAGGCTGACGTTGAGGAAGGAGTCCTGATCGTCAATCCAGTTTTTCTGCGCAAAACTGTAGTTGAGGTGTAGCGGTACGGAGGAGCCATCCCACAGGAACAGATCCGGCGCAGTACGAAACGGCAGACGGTTCTCGCCGTGCCAGACGCCGTGGGCAATCAGCGCGCCCTCATCCGTCAGCAGCGAGCGCACGGCAACCGGGTGTTCAGTGTTGATCCAGCGCGGCGCATCATAGGCGGCTCGCTGGGGGATTTTCAGCGTCGGCACATCCAGCGTGTCGCTGTCCGGCAGCGCCGGTAATGTCAGACGCCACGCCGCCTGGCGTAGCTGCATTTCGTTGTGGCCGCTGATGATCAGCAGTTTCCAGGCCGGGTTTTGTGGGTTATCAATCACCTGCAACGCCGCACCGTTGGTTTCCGGCAGGGTGACGCCGCCAATGGTCTGGCCCGGTTTGCCAATCAGAATGCCGTTGCCGACGGGCAGGACATCGTACTGCACGTCAAAGCGGCTGGGTTTGCCGTTGCTTAATGCGCCAAACTGCGAGGCGACAATCGCTGACGCGGTCAGCACATCTGCATCCGGCGTCGCCGGGTAAGCAATGCTGATCGCCTGATCTTTGGTCTGTTTGATATCGACGAAGGGGCGTGGGAATGTGCCCAGCGTTTTGCGGACGTTCAGCCACAATCCCTGATAGTTCAGCGATGATTCCGGCTGTAACGTCACTTTATAATCTGCGGGCAGCGGGCGCTGGCAGCTCCAGACATTATTAATAATGTCGTCGCCGGTTTTCAGCTGGAAGCTGAGGTTGTTGCTGGAGGCGACCATCGAGGCCGGGACATCCAGTTGCCAGTAGCCTTTATCCTGCTGCAACTGATCGAGCGGGATCGCGCCCAGCGGCTGACCATTCAGCATCAGTTGCAGGTTTTCGCCGCTGACATCGCTGCGGTTGACCTGCACATTCAGGCTGATGTGTGCGTCGGTGATCACCAGATCGCCCGGCAGGTTGAACGATACGCCGTTTTGCAACTGCTGGCCGGAGAGCGTCAGCCCGCCGGTTGCGCCCATATCGCCAAAGCTCAGGGTGCTGGCGATATTCTGGTTGCTGGTATTCGCCACAGCCACCTGCGCCAGCGCAGGCGTTGTTCCTTGCAGCGAAAGCGGTGTTGGCAGTGTTGGCGGCGCGTCGTTATCGCTTGAGAGCGCAAACGCCGGGGTATTCACCGAACAGGCAAGCAGGGTGGCAAGTGCGATAGGCTTACAACGCATTGTTAACCTCTTCCTGCTTTTTCGCGACGACCTTCATCTGGCTGTTAAAACCGCCCGCCATTTTTTTGCGGCCGAAAAACAGCTCAAACACGCACTGCAAAATCCCCAGAAAGGAAGCGAGTGGGCGATCCGGCGCATGCGGCGGACGATACCAGGCATCGGCGCGGGACAGCACCACGCGTACCAGCTTGCGGCGCTCGCTCAGCGGCAGCGTGTCAAACTCCAGACGAATATCGCCGACGCCGGTACCCGCTGAGAGAATAGGCACATGGGCAATCTCACCGCCCAGACCCAGTTCGATATGGACCGGGGTTTTGCTGCTCAGATCTTCCCCTTTCACCAGCGCCACGCGCGCGCCGCCCATCGAGATATCAAAGGTGCGGGTCTGCATTTGCGAGCCGTCGGAAAAGAGCACGGTCACCGGCAGGCGGGCGTAAATACGGATGGTTTTGCGGATCTGCTTGGTCTCTTTCGCCACGGCAATCGAGGCCAGCAAAATGATGGTACTGAAAGTGCCCCACGCAATATTGAACAGAATGACGCGCGGGTCGATCCCGGCGTAGTCGTGCATAAAGTAGCGCACGCCTACCCAGATCATGCTGCCGACCATCAGCAGCGTGGTGATGATCAGCGGGCGCACGGTGTGCGCGTCGAAGTAGTCGCGGTCCGTCAGATCGCCTTTGTCGGTTACGTTGAATTTCCCCAGCCGCGGTGAAATCAGGCTTAGCAGCGTCGGCAGGATCAGGTGGAATGCCATCACCGTTTCGTAGATTTCGCCCCAGAACGCGTAACGATAACGCCCGGTGATGCGCGAGTTCACCATGGTGGAGAGCACCAGGTGCGGCAGCACGTAGGCGAAAATCAGCGTCGCAGATGACGAGATAATGTTGAGGTTGAACAACATAAACACCAGCGGCGAGGTGAGGAACACCACGCGCGGCAGGCCATACTGGAAGTGCAGCATCGCATTGAGATAACAAATGCGCTGGGTCAGCTTCAGGCCGCGCCCGAGCAGCGGGTTATCAATACGGAAAATCTGCGTCATGCCGCGCGCCCAGCGAATACGCTGGTTCACATGCAGCGCCAGCCGTTCGGTTGCCAGCCCGGCCGCCAGCGGAATATCGAGGAATGCCGTGTTCCAGCCGCGACGCTGTAATTTCAGCGCGGTGTGGGCATCTTCGGTCACCGTTTCTACCGCAAAACCGCCCACTTCATTTAACGCGCTGCGACGGATCACCGCGCAGGAGCCGCAGAAGAAGGTGGCATTCCAGTTGTCGTTGCCTTGTTGTACCGGGCCGTAGAACAGCGCCCCTTCGTGCGGAACGCGTTTTGCTGCCGTCAGGTTGCGTTCAAACGGATCGAGCGAGTAGAAGTGGTGCGGCGTCTGGATTAGCGCCAGTTTTTCATCGCGGAAAAACTCGCCGACGGTGGCCTGCAAAAAGACGCGGGTGGCAACGTGGTCGCAGTCGAACACGCAAATCAGCTCACCCTGGGTGAGGGTCATGGCGTGGTTCAGGTTGCCCGCCTTCGCGTGGCTGTTATCCGGGCGGATGATGTAATGGACGCCCGCTTCGGCGGCGAAATCGCGGAATTCATCGCGTTTGCCATCGTCAAGAATATAGACTTTGACTTTGTCCTGCGGATATTCAATACACTGCGCCGCCAGCACGGTATCGCGCACGACATCGAGACTTTCATTATATGACGGCACATAAATATCAACCGTCGGCCAGGTCGATTTATCCGGCGGTAATGGCGCAATAGGGCGTTCTAATGGCCAGGCCATTTGAATATAACCGAGCAACAGAATCGTCCACGAATATATTTCTGCCGCGAACAGCAAGCTGCCGAGCAACATTTCCAGCGTTGAATCGAAATGCAACGTTGTGGTGGCACGCCACCAGATATAGCGCGTGGACATCAGTACCGAGAGTGTCAGCATCGCTAACACTGCTTTTTTTCCTTTCACCCGCCCAAGAATTAATACGGCAGCCATCACGCTCAGGCCAAAGAGGTATTGTTTATCGCTGTTCATCGGCGTGATGACCACCAGCAGCGATAATAAAAGTAGTACCAGCGTGAAAATAAATCTGATGATTTTTTTCATGTTTATAATCTTGCACAGAATAGAATAAAGGCAGACCGGCACAAAACTGTTCCGGTGACCTGTTAAAATTCACAACCTGGCCGACTCACCTTTGTTGCGCGAAAAATAGCGCCATTATTGGCTGGCAGGACGATGATAAATCGTGCTTTATTATTGCCACACGGCGATTTCACCTGTTGGCATTTATTTACCAATGACCGTAAATAACATATCCAGACGAACAGGATTGCGTTCGCGAATTTCAACTTCAGCCGGGCGACTGATGGCCGCAACGCTGTCCAGAATACCGCCAGCCGGTGTCGCGAAGGCTTCCGGCGCGGCAACGGGTACCGGTTTGCTTTTCGGCCAGGAGAGGGTGTTAGCCGGAATGCCCGCCGGAGCGCTGACATGGCTGGTATCCTTACGGTTTGCAGCCGGGCTGACGGCAACCGTCGGTTCCTGCACTTCATTGCTGATGCCGGGGGCTACTGCTGTTGTGGTTACTGCTTGCATTGTTTCACCATCTTCAGTCATTTCCTGGAAAGAAACACCGGACATTTTCAGTTTTTCAGCCAAAGAACCTAAATCATCGTACATAGTGTTTGCCTGACCCCGATGTGTTGAATACGAACTATAATAAGCAATACGCCTTCTCTATTACCGTGCGATTGTGCAGGGCGCTAAAGCTAAATAGACGGCGTCAATAAAAACTCCCGTCTTGCGCTTTAAATGAGAATTTCCTTATATACTGTCGGCGGCGGTCAGTTAAGGTCAAGTGACGTTATCGATAAATGGCAATGAACTTATTTAATGCATCTATAAATAACACCTTTATTTATAACTGCATCGTGAAGCAAACCCAGTCTGCATGGGCATTATCGCCAGCATAGAGGAAAAAATTATCGCTGTGCGGAGAGTCAGTCTTTTAATTAATAATTACGAAAAGTTGCAATCTTCATTATTTATCCATAATCCTCCTTTTTTTAATCATTTGTTATTTATCGTCCGTATGCGTTTTTTCTTTAACGATAAATTGCATTGTATATATTGAGTTTGTCTATAAATAACGTTCTCTATTAATATTGCGGTTGGTTGATATTGAACCTGGTTATTTTTTCAATTAGGATGTCGACGAACTCTTCTTTAAGAAAAAAGATTATGCATTCTGAAAATGATATTTTCGGCTCTGATAATATGCTTGCCGCACTCGAAAATGTTCACGATGCTGTCGTACTACTGGATAGTATGGAAACCGTGTTTTTCTTTAATCATGCGGCGGAGAAATTATGGGGCTATCCGCGAATTTCTGTGCTGGGGTGTAAAGCCTCCGCGATTCCGTTGTTCGGCTCACTCGATGTGATGCCGACGGGCACCGAAAGTGAGCGTGCGTTAACGGTGATCTCCGCTACCGGTGAAGAGACATCGCTGGCCGCGACCATTAGCTATGAAGGTAGCGGCAACATCGGTTCTCCCTGCCGCATTGTCGTGCACATCGATCAGGAACGCGTCACAAAGCTCTCGACATTTGACCGGCTTACCGGGCTGCCGAATCGTGGCGCGCTGCACCAGTATATTGATCAGACGCTGGCCAGCAGCGTGTGCGATCGCGCGGCGTTTTTCTTCCTCGATCTCGATCATTTTAAAGACGTCAATGATGCGCTGGGCTACGCCGCAGGGGATAACGTGCTGGTGGCGATTGCGCAACGTCTGATGACGGAGTTCTCCCGCCAGGGGTTTGTCAGCCACGCCGACAGCGATGCATTTGTGCTGGTGATCCCGGATTGCGATTACACCCGCGCCACCAGCATTGCGCAGAAGATCCAGGCGCTGTTCCGTATGCCGTTTAATGTTGCCGATCTGGCGCTGAATGTGACGGTCAGCACCGGTATCAGCCTGTACCCGGATCACGGCGTTTCGCGCGATGGCTTGATCAAACATGCCAACCACGCTTCGCATCTGGCGAAGGCGGCGGCGTCCGGCGGTTACCTGTTCTTCAGCACCGAGATGAATCAGGTCGATCAGGAACGTTTAAAACTGGCGGCGGCACTGAAGCTCGCCATCGCCAGCAATTTGCTGCATTTGCACTATCAACCGCAAATATGGCTGAAGAATGGTGAGCTTTATGGTGTGGAAGCGCTGGCGCGCTGGACCGATCCGGTACTGGGTGATGTTCCCCCAGGAAAATTCATCACCCTGGCCGAAGAGACCGGCGAGATTGAAGCCATTGGTCGCTGGACACTCCATGAAGCTTGCCGCCAGATGGCGGAATGGCGCAGTAACGGCATTCATGTGCCGGTGGTATCGGTAAATCTTTCGCCGATCAACTTTTATAACAGCAGCCTGCCGCATTACATCTCTTATCTGCTCCGGCAATACCGCATTCCGTCAAGCTGCCTGACCATTGAGATCACCGAAGGGGTTATGATGGACAAACGCCCGGAAACGATGGAAGTGATCTGCGCGGTGCGCGAGCTGGGCGTCGGGCTGTCGATGGACGATTTTGGCACCGGCTTCTCCTGCCTGTCGCGTCTGGCGCATTTACCGATGACGGAGCTGAAAATCGACCAGAGTTTTATGCGCGATCTCAGCGAAGGCAGCAAAATGAAAGCCATCGCCACTACGGTGGTGAAAATCGGCCAAAGTCTGCATCAGACCGTGGTTGCCGAAGGGGTGGAAACCGAGCAGCAGCGTAATCAACTGCGCGATTTGCAGTGTGACATTGCCCAGGGCTATCTCTACTCCCGCGCCCTGAATGCTTCTGCGCTGGCGGGGTGGGTGCAAAGCCGGTTACAGCCCGAAATGCGTTATGAGTGAAATCGCAAGGTAGCAGTGGCCCAGGCCTGAAAGGAATATCAGGCCGGAATAACCCCCGGTGCGCGTCCAGTGCCGGGGGATTATTTTATTTCTTTTCTTGATAATATTATCCTGCCGCCTAGCTGAAGAATTTCAGTGCCACCAGAAATAAGCAGAAAAATAACATTCCCCATGACATTTGACGATGCGCTTGCCGTGCAGGATTGGTACTGGTGGTTTTATTTTTGCTCGTGTCGATGTCCATAATGAAATATTACCCAGGTCGATAATAAACCGATGCCAGCCCTTACCGGGCGGGCATGTATGAAAAACGATGAACGATGGCGCGCCAGCAGGCTGGGCGTCATTTTTTGTTTTATAGATGATGTTTATTAATTCACTTGTATATATAGAAATACCATTCACTGATATTTCTTTGGCGACTATACTTAATAAGTGAAGAAAAATTATCTTACCTGTAAAAAATGAAAATTCCACGCGTAAATTTAGCTTTGGGATAATTAATTTATAGTGATAGCTACTTTCTATTATTCAGCGTTAATAACGGTGATTGCATAAATAAATACCGCCTGCGGCGAATACGGAGCGGCGATAACGAAAAAGCCTGACGCAATGTTGCGCAACGAAGCTATGATGGCTGCTCTTGATGGATGACGGCGCAGGTACGGTCGCAATAGACCCGCAGGATCGGGGTGCGCCGCCAGCCATTACGCAAATACGTGCGAATCTGATTCACTTTCTTATGCATAGTCGGCAGTTTATGTATTACAGGTAGTTATATTATGGTGGCTCTCTTGCGACCTGTGCGCATTCTGGCAGGGTGAATATCAGGACGCAGGGATCGGCGAGAAACGCTATCTCGCTCACCAAAGAATCGTTAAGCGCATAGCGGGTCATGCGGAACAAGATCATGAATAATGAAAAAAAAGTTGATCACCAGGATGAAGATACCGGACACCTCTTCGAACTGCTGAACAATAATTCAGACTGGGTTTGGGAAGTGGATGCGCAGGGACGTTATACCTGGTCTTCCGAGGTGGTCACGGAGCTGCTTGGCGTGTCGCCGAAAGAGGTCATTGGCAAAACGCCCTTCGATTTTATGCCGCCGGGGGAAGCCGAACGCGTGGCAGGCGCGTTTGGTGCGATCGTAATGGAAAAGCGGGCTTTTTCCGGCCTGGTAAACCGTAACCAGCGTGCAGATGGCAGCATTGTGGTGCTTGAGACCAGCGGCGTTCCGCTGTTTGATGAGCAGGGCGAACTGCGCGGTTATCGCGGCATCGATCGCAATATCTCCAACCTTGGCGAGCGGGTTCTGCAACTGGAAACCATCTACGAAACCACGCCGGTGGCGCTGTGCATGATCGATCGCCAGGGGCGAATGGTGATGTCCAACAAAGCGATGGCGAAGCTGTTAGGGGACACGGTGCCGCAGGGTTTTGAAAGCCATGTTCAGCAGTTGATGCCTGATTACTGGCCCTTTTTTCTCACCGATTTTACCCTTGCGGACCAGGGCGAAGAGCTGCCTTCGCGCGAACTCGGCTGGCGCGATCGCTGCTACGATATTCAGTCGGTTCCGGTACGCGATGCGATGGATGCGGTCGTCGGTTTATCGGTGACCTGGGTGGATATCACCGAGCGTCGTCATGCAGAGCATAAGCTCGCCAGCGCGAATAAAGTGCTGCAACAATACGCCCAGATCGACCATCTGACCGGCTTGTTTAACCGTCGCTATATGGATGAGTGTCTGCTGGCGGAGATCGCCCGCGCGTTGCAGGAGGATTTTCCGCTGTCGGTTTGTCTGGCGGATATCGATTACTTCAAAAACTATAACGATAGCCAGGGACATCAGGCCGGAGATGACTGCCTGCGCATCGTTGCCAGAACCCTGACCTCATCGCAACTGCGCAGCCTCGATAATGTCAGCCGCTATGGCGGCGAAGAGTTTCTGATTATCTTACCTGGCACCGATTTGGCGCAGGCGATGGGGATGGCTGAAGGCGTGCGCAGTCGTGTCAGCGCGCTACAGATGCCGCATGACGCCAGCCCCATCGGCTTTATTACCGTCAGCATTGGCGTGGCGACATTGCAGGCCGGGCAGCCGGAGTGTGAGGATAAACCGCTGCATATGATTGCCAGCGGCCTGATCCATCGGGCTGATACCGCACTCTATGCGGCGAAAAGACAGGGACGCAACCAGGTCGTTTCCGCGCGGGATACCTCTTCCAGCTAAAAGGGAGTTATCAGGCTCCCTTTTAACGTCTCAGGCCAGCGCCTGTTTCCAGTCGGCAATCAGATCTTTTTCATCTTCAATACCCACCGACAGGCGAATCAACTGTGGCGTAATGCCGTTCGCCAGCCGCTGTTCCAGCGGGATTGAGGCGTGCGTCATGCTGAATGGCTGGCTGACCAGGCTTTCAACGCCACCGAGGCTCTCGGCCAGCGTAAACAGTGTTAATTTGTTGATGATCTCCGTTGCCCGCGCATCGTCGCCTTTCACCACCACGGAAATCATGCCGCCCGGCAGCGCCATCTGCGTGCGGGCCAGTTGATACTGCGGGTGGGATTCCAGCCACGGAAACCACACTTTTTCCACCTGCGGTTGCTGCTCCAGCCAGCGGGCAAGCGCCAGCGCGTTGCTGCTGTGGCGCTCCACGCGCAGGGAAAGCGTGCGAATGCCGCGCAGCGTCAGGAAACTGCTGAACGGATCGAGCACGCCGCCGACGGCGTTTTGCAGGTAACCGAGTTTTTCCGCCAGTTGCGGGTTATCACCGACGACCGCCAGACCGGCAACCACATCCGAATGGCCATTCAGGTATTTGGTGGCGGAGTGCACCACAATATCGAAACCCAGCTCCAGCGGGCGATGGATCACCGGCGATGCGAAGGTGTTATCCGCCACGCTCAGTACGTTGTGGCGTTTGGCGATGTCGGCGATAGCGGCCAGATCCGCCAGCTTCAACAGCGGGTTGGTGGGCGTTTCCACCCAGATCATTTTAGTCTCCGGGCGAATGGCGGCTTCCAGCCCGGCCAGATCGTCCGGTTTCACCCAGCTTACCTGCAACCCGGCGCTGCGGCGGCGCACGTTTTCAATCAGGCGATACGTGCCGCCATAGACATCATCAATCGCCACCAGATGGCTGTCTTTATCCAGCAGTTCCAGTACCGTGGAGATACTGGCGAGACCGGAGGCAAAAGCATAACCGCGTGTGCCGCCTTCCAGTTCGGCGATAGCCGTTTCCAGCGCGTGGCGCGTCGGGTTGCCGCTGCGCGAATATTCATAGCCGGTGTGCTGGCCCGGCGCAGGCTGAGCAAAAGTGGAGGTGGCATAAATCGGCGGCATTACCGCGCCGTGTTGGTCATTGAAGACGCCGCTGTGGACGCTTTGCGTTGCCAGGTTTTTCATTTTATTTTCCTTATTGTTCAAGACGGTTGCGCCAGGTAGTCAGCACATCGCTGCGGGTTATCAGGCCGACAAAGCGGCCGTTATCGGCGATCACCGCCACCAGGCCGCGATCGAAAATGTTGCGCAGTGCGCTTTCCGGCGCATGCTTATCGAGAATTTCTACGTTACGCGTCATCGCCTGGCGAACCGGCAGGGAGAAGCGCTGGCTGTCGCCCTGCACGTGGCTAATCAAATCCCACTCATCGACGATGCCGACCAGTTGGCCGTTTTCCAGTACCGGCAGTTGCGAAATGTCATACAGCCGCATGCGCGCCAGCACGGCGGCGAGGCTATCTTCCGGCGCGGCGGTCACGGTGGCGCCTTCGTCGTGACGCAGGGCGATAAAATCCGTGAGATCGCCATTTGACGGGCGCGTCAGCAGACCTTGCTGGCGCATCCAGTCGTCATTAAACATTTTCGACAGGTATTTGTTGCCGCTATCGCAGGCGAAAGTGACCACCCGTTTTGGCGAGGTTTGCGCCTGGCAGTAACGCAGTGCGGCGCTGAGCAGGGTGCCGGTAGACGATCCCGCCAGAATACCCTCCTGTTGCAGCAATTCGCGTGCGGTGGCAAAGGCTTCACGGTCGGTGACGCGGAAGGCTTTATGCACGCCATCGATCTGCGCCAGCGGCGGAATAAAATCCTCACCGATACCTTCAACCAGCCAGGAACCCGGCTCGCCATAACGGCCAGTTTCAACCTGATCGGCGAGGATCGATCCTGCCGGATCCGCCAGGACGAACTCGGTGTGCGGCGAGTGTTGCGCGAACCAGGCCTGTAAACCGCCAAGCGTGCCGCCGGAACCGACACCGACAACGATGGCGTCGATTCGGCCGTCGAGCTGGGCAAAAATTTCCGGTGCGGTGGTGGTCGCGTGCGCCAGAGGGTTGGCTTCGTTATTGAACTGATCGATGTAAAACGCTCCCGGCGTTTCCTCCGCCAGACGGCGGGCGTAATCCTGGTAATAGGCCGGATGGCCTTTGTTGACGTCGGAGCGCGTCAGCACCACTTTTGCTCCCAGCGCGCGCAGGTGGAAAATCTTCTCGCGGCTCATTTTGTCCGGCACCACCAGGATCAGCGAATAGCCTTTTTGCGCGGCGATCAGCGCCAGCCCCAGCCCGGTATTTCCGGCGGTGGCTTCAATAATCGTGCCGCCAGGCGCCAGCAAACCCAGCCGTTCTGCTTCATTGATCATCGACAGCGCCACGCGGTCTTTAATCGAACCGCCGGGGTTCTGGTTTTCCAGTTTGAGAAATAATTCGCAGGGGCCGCTTGCCAGTTTATGCAACTGCAACAGCGGCGTGTGGCCGATCAATTCGGTTACTGAATGGAAGACAGACATTGTGTATTCACCCGTGGAAAAAACTGATGAGCGGATGATAGGTCTGTCATTTTTCGCTTTTAAAGAATCTTTATTCGGTGTTTAGAACAAACGGAAATATAAAGCTCTGTTTAGCCATCAGGAAGGAGAGCCGTATAGTCGTCCGGACGTGTTAATAGCTAAAAAACGCCGTTTTGCGCTGATTTCATGCACTTTTTGTCGCTTCTTTGCCGGAGTTATGCGTTTTTCGGTAATAGATTGCGAAAAAAATCCTTATGGCCAAATTGCGCATTCCGCCGCTTTTAGCGCTTTTGGTTATAAGAGAGTGATATTTAGTTATTTGAAATATAACTGCGGCTGATTATTATCACCTGGACATCCATACTGCTAAACCGCCAAACGGAAACACCAACGAATGATCGTGCTAAGGAATATTTCCAAAATTTTCGACCAGGGAAAGGCATTGATTACCGCCGTCGACAGCGTCAATCTGACGGTTGAGCAGGGGCAAATTTACGGAATTATCGGCTACAGCGGCGCCGGGAAAAGTACGCTGATCCGTTTGCTGAACGGGCTGGAAAAGCCGACCAGCGGCAGCGTGGTGATTAACGGTCAGGACATTGCACAGGCAAAGGGAGAAGCCCTGCGCCAGGCGCGTCTGAAGATCAGCATGGTCTTCCAGCACTTCAATTTATTGTGGTCGCGCACGGTCAGCGAAAACATCGCCTTTTCTATGCAGATTGCCGGTGCGCCAAAAGCGAAAATTCAGGCCCGCGTGGCGGAGCTTATCGAGCTGGTGGGGCTGAAAGGCCGCGAGAATGCTTATCCGTCGCAGCTTAGCGGCGGGCAAAAACAGCGCGTTGGCATTGCGCGCGCGCTGGCGAATAACCCCGACGTGCTGCTGTGCGATGAAGCGACCTCGGCGCTGGATCCGCAAACCACCGATCAGATCCTCGATCTGCTGCTGGATATTAATCGCCGCTTCAGACTGACCATCGTGCTGATCACCCATGAAATGCACGTGGTGCGCAAGATCTGCGATCGGGTCGCGGTAATGGAGAACGGCAAAGTGGTGGAAGAGGGCGACGTGCTGAACGTCTTTACCCATCCGCAGCAGCCGATTACCCGCCAGTTTGTGCGCCAGGTAAGCCAGTATAAAGAAGAAGAGACGTTCAACCCGGAGTTGAACAGCGATCTCGACGGTACGGTCATTAAGCTGACGTTTACCGGCCACAGTACGCACCAGCCGATCGTCGGTGAACTGACGCTGCGTTACGGTCTGCCGTTCAATATTCTGCACGGCAAGATGTCGCAGACGGCGCACGGTGTTTTTGGACAATTATGGGTGCACGTGAAGGCGACCCCGGAACAACTGGACAATATCCTTGCGGATTTGCGCAACACCGATATTGCAAGCGAGGTCGTAACACATGGCTGACTCTTTCTTCCCGCATCTGAAATGGGAACAACTCTGGGCGGCGACGCAAGAGACGTTATATATGACGACGCTCTCCGGTGCGGCAACGTTCGTACTGGGTATTTTGCTGGGGCTGGCGCTGTTTCTGACGGCGCGCGGCGGGCTGTTCCAGAACCGCACGCTGTATAGCGTGATTTCAATTCTGGTGAACGTTTTCCGCTCCATCCCGTTCATCATTTTGATTGTGCTGTTGATTCCTTTTACCAAAACCATCGTCGGGACCATTCTCGGCGCGAATGCCGCGCTGCCCGCGCTGATTGTCGGTGCGGCGCCGTTTTACGCGCGTTTAGTCGAGATTGCGCTGCGCGAGGTGGATAAAGGGGTGATTGAGGCGACGCGTTCAATGGGCGCGTGGCTGAGCACACTGGTCTTTCGGGTATTACTGCCTGAATCATCGCCTGCGCTGGTGTCCGGTATTACCGTGACGCTGATCGCGCTGGTGAGCTACAGCGCCATGGCCGGGGTTATTGGCGCGGGCGGGTTGGGCAATCTTGCTTATCTGGAAGGATTCCAGCGCAACCACAACGACGTCACGCTGGTGGCGACGGTGACTATCCTTATCATCGTCTTCATTATTCAGTTCTGCGGCGACGTGATCACTTCTCTGTTAGATAAACGATAATTATTGGAAACCACCATCATGAAAAAAACACTGACACTGATTGCCGCAGCAACCCTTAGCGTTCTGAGCTTCTCCTCCTGGGCGGATACACTGACCGTCGGCGCATCCAACGTGCCGCACGCGGAAATTCTTGAGCAGGCGAAACCGATTCTGGCGAAGCAGGGCATCGATCTTGAGATCAAACCATTCCAGGATTACATTCTGCCGAACACCGCGCTGGCCAGCCGCGAACTGGATGCCAACTACTTCCAGCACATTCCGTACCTGAACAGCGTTATCAAAGATCATGCGGGCGACAAATCTTATGATTTCGTCAGCGCCGGTGCGATCCATATCGAGCCGATTGGTATCTACTCTAAAAAATACAAATCGCTGAAAGACCTGCCGGAAGGCGGCAAAGTGATCATGCGTGATGCCGTTTCTGAAGAGGGGCGTATTCTCTCGATCTTCGAAAAAGCGGGCGTGATCAAGCTGAAACCGGGCGTGGATAAAGTGACGGCGCGCATCGACGATATCGTTGAGAACCCGAAAAAACTGAAGTTCCTGCCGAACGTGGAAGCGGCGCTGCTGCCGCAGATGTATAACAACAACGAAGGCGATGCGGTGGTGATCAACGCCAACTACGCCATCGATGCGGGCCTGGATCCGGTACACGATCCGATCGCCGTTGAGAGCGGTGAAAACAACCCGTATGCCAACATCATCACCGTACACCGCGGCGACGAGAAGAAAAAAGATATCGTGGCGCTGGTGAATGTGCTGCACTCCAAAGAGATTCAGGACTGGATTCGTACCAAATATAAAGGTGCGGTGATCCCGGTTAATAACTGATCCCCTTCGCGCGCGGTCTTGCCTGGCCGCGCGCCATTTCCTTCTGCCCCTTCTCTTATTCCTTGTGATTAATCTCACCAATTTTAAACATCTGCGTTAACACTCATTAACAATGCACTACTATTGCCGGGTTCAGTGACTGCGGGAGCCAGCAATGAAAGATGTCGTGATTGTGGCGGCGGTGCGTACGCCGATCGGCTGTTTTCAGGGAGCGCTGTCGCGCCATTCTGCCGTAGAACTGGGTAGCCTGGTGGTGCAGGCGCTGGTGGAACGCAGCGGCGTACAGCCACAGGATATTGATGAAGTGATTTTAGGCCAGGTGTTGACCGCCGGGGCCGGGCAAAACCCTGCCCGCCAGTCGGCCATCAAAGGCGGCCTGCCGAATACCGTTTCCGCCATTACCATTAACGACGTATGCGGTTCCGGGCTGAAGGCGCTGCATCTGGCATCGCAAGCGATTCAGTGCGGCGAGGCGGATTTGGTGATCGCGGGCGGCCAGGAAAATATGAGCCGCGCGCCGCATGTTCTGACCGACAGCCGTACCGGGGCGCGACTGGGTAACAGCCAGTTGATTGACAGCCTGGTGCATGACGGCCTGTGGGATGCGTTCAATGATTATCATATGGGCGTTACCGCCGAGAATCTGGCGCGCGAGTATGGCATCAGCCGCGAGCGGCAGGATGAGTGGGCGTTAAGCTCGCAGCATAAAGCGCGTGCGGCAATTGATGCCGGCCGTTTTCGTGACGAAATTGTCCCGGTGAAGACGCAGAGCGCAGACGGGCAGCCGCTGCTGGTGGAAACCGATGAGCAGCCGCGCACCGATCCTACTGCGGAAGCGCTGGCGAAACTGACGCCCGCCTTTGAACAGACAGGCTCAGTTACTGCCGGAAATGCCTCGCCGCTGAACGATGGCGCTGCTGCCGTGCTGATGATGAGCGAAGGCAAAGCGGCCGAACTGAATTTACCGGTGCTGGCGCGAATTCGCGCCTTTGCCAGCGTTGGCGTCGATCCGGCGCTGATGGGGATCGCGCCGGTTTATGCCATGCGCCGCTGTCTGGAGCGCGCTGGCTGGCAGCTTGACGATGTCGATCTGATCGAAGCCAACGAAGCGTATGCCGCGCAGGCGCTGTCGGTGGGGAAAATCCTCGAATGGGATGAGAAGCGCGTAAACGTCAACGGTGGCGCTATTGCGCTGGGCCATCCGATTGGCGCTTCCGGTTGCCGAATCCTGGTGTCGTTAGTGCATGAGATGCAAAAGCGCAATGCCCGTAAAGGGCTGGCGACACTCTGTATTGGTGGCGGGCAGGGCGTGGCGTTGGCCGTTGAACGCGATTAATCTCTTCCTTATTGCGAATAAAGCCTTCCGCCCGGAAGGCTTTATTGTTTGTGACGCTCATCGCATGAGTTGTTTCAATTAAAATAAAACCTCTCTTTCTCGTACTAATAACACGCTCGATTTAATTAAAGCATTTATTTAAATCTCTATATCTATATTATCCCCCGCGTTACAATTTGAAATGATCAAAATAAGCTGGCTTATTATTAGCGGTTTTTGGTTGTAGATCTATGTTTTGCATTGTGTTTTTTATTTGTATTTAACTATGTAAGACAACCGTTAATAGAAAAATGGTGTGATCTTGACCTTGTTTGTTGCTGTTTTTAACTGGAATTTATTGATATTCATCACGCCGTTATACAGAGTTCAGTTGCAGGTGAATATTTACGATCGCGATCACTAAAATAAAGTTCCCGTAAAAATAAAATAGAATTCCATAAAAATGGAACACAATTTTAATTTCTTGGGGTAACTCATGTTTAAAAAATCTCTGGCTCTTGCTTCACTCCTTGGCGCGTCCTTCGCTTCACAAGCGGTCACTGTAGACTTACGTCATGAATACATCGATAGCGGTTCAAACGCCGATCGCGTTGCGGTTTCTCATCGCTTTGAAAATGGCGTCGGTTTTGGTGTCGAAGCGAAATGGAAATCGGGCGGCGACGATGCGGATAAACCGCTAACGGAAATCGTCGGTAACGGTCACGAAGAATCCATTAACTGGCGCTGGGCAGCGACCAAGAATATTGCGTTAACACCAGGTTTTAATATCGAAAGTAAAGATACCAACTCTATCTATAAACCCTATATTCACGCGCAGTACAGCTTCGATAACGGCGTTTATATTGCTGGCCGTTACCGCTATGAATACACACGTAACCCGGATTCCAGCACCGTTGATAACAAGGTCAACAAATTCGATGCATGGATCGGCTGGGCGATGGGCGATTATCGCGTTGAGCTGAACTATGTCTACGCCAAGAGCACCGAAGATGTTATTCGCGAGAACAACAAAACCTATTCCAACGAATACAACGCCAAAGTGGCCTATAAACTGGATAAAAACTGGTCTCCGTATGTGGAAGTCGGCAACGTCGGCGTGAAAACCACTGACGAACGCCAGACCCGTTTCCGCGTCGGTGTAGCGTACTCTTTCTGATTGTCTGCATTACCCTCAATATATTCCCCCGGAGCTTTTGGCCGGGGATTTTTATGTTCGTCATATGCCCGTCATACTTCGCGCTGCAGGTGCGTTGGCTTTCCTCGCGAACCCCAGTCGCTTACTTCAGTAAGCTCCTGGGGATTCGCTGCGTCGCCGCCTTCCTGCAACGCGAATTATTTAGGGCATACATTCACGAGAATATAAAAATACCGTCTTGTTGTAGGTCGGATAAGCGTTAGCGCCATCCGGCGTGTAATGCGCACGGAAGGGGATTTGCCGGATGGCGGCTGCGCCTTATCCGGCCTACGGAGAAGCTCAGGTTCGATGTTACAGGCATAAAAAAAAGCCCTCCGAAGAGGGCAAGGCCAGTTACAGAAACACTTACTCAAAATCTATGCTTGCAATAAAGTGCGTTGTTCCGGAAGTTTCGCGATATAGAGCGCCGGTTTGCCGTCTTTATCTGAACTAAACAGAATCGCGCTGTCGTCCGGTGTGAACGACGGATGTGGATGAGTCACCTGGCGGCTGTTGGCAAAAGTCGCCCATGAGGTGTCGTGGCGCGCCACGCGGAAATAGCCTTTTTGCGCCACGTCGAAAACGTACAAATAAGGATCGTTGTCGATGGTGTAACCGCTGGTATCTTTTACATCCACCGGCGTACCGGAACCATCGCCAACCAGCAGCGTGCCGTCAAAATTACTCATCAGATGCGAGCAGGCAGGCATCGGCATAACAGCTTCATTGACGCTGGTATCCGGGTTGAAACGGTAAATCATGCGGCCCTGTTCTCCCTTCAGATACGAGACATAGACCAGCGCGGAACCGTTCGGCACCCAGAATTCGTGCGTGCAGCTTTCGCCTTCCGCGTGATCTTTCACTTTGCGCACGTTGCTGCCGTCTTCGTTCACCAGCCACATCCGAGCGTCCACCAGATCGTGCGGACCTTCATGGCAGAACGCGACGGTATTGTCGTCGAACGGACGGTAGATGGGATGACCGAGCCAGCTTTTCTCTTCATGGATCACGCTGCTTGCACCGCTTTGCAGATCGACACGCAGCAGGCGGCAGTGCGGCCCTTTATGGAAGAAATCATGGAACAGTTTCCAGTCATTCAGCGGCGTCCAGTCGCTGGCGGCAATCTCGATCCCCACCAGTTTGCTGCAATCGCTATTGGCAACCCAGGTGCCGTAACCGACCCACTCATCCGGCACGCGATAAACTTCACGCTCCGCCAGCGTCTGCAAATTCACTTCGCGCAGGGTACGATCGTTTTTCACATAGTAGAGCGCGCTGTCATCCGGAGAGAGAAAACCACCGAAGGTGTTGTCGCCCGCGCCTTCCGTTAACTGAATGGCTTCGGCTTTGGCGATATCCAGCAGGTAGTAGTTCCAGTGTCCGTCAAATTCACCGGCGAATAGCAGATGGCTGCCATCATTAAAGAAACACTTTTGATAAAAGTAATTCCGGTGACAGGTCACTTCCGGTGGGGTTAAGCGGGTGACTTCCGCGCCGGTATCCGGATCGCGGCTGACTGCATAATTGAGTTTTACCCGCATGCCTTTCGCCATTATTTCGCTCCTTTTTCGGGTCTGCTGGGAAAGCGTGCGTCCCAATGATGACCACTGATTCTCATAAGTTTAAAAATAGGGTATTAAATTATCAAAACATTGTTTCAACATGTGTGATTGCTGACGCACTTTATAAGAAAATTCCAGCTCTTGCGCAGGCCAGGGAGACAAGAAAACGCCGGGCGAAGGCGAACTTTGATTTTAAACAGGAAAAGTGCCAATCGGCTGCCGGAATTCAAAGGTCAGCTTAACTTCTTGTTTGGTATTATTAATTTCAAGCTAAAGATGTAAAGAAAACCCTCCGTTGGCGCTGTCAACGCCAAACAATCGTGATCGCACTTACAGATTTCATAATAACCGGCAGAAAAATTGAAACGTTGTTTTATTCATAATTGAAAACATGTTTTAGCCGGGATAAGATGCATCTAAAGAAGAAACGGAACGACGTTTCCAGTTCCGTTTGGTGCCGTTTCGGTCAAAATTTACGTCGGAGGTTATTGTGGAAGTCAGACAAAGCATCCACAGTGCGCACGCCAAAACGCTGGATACCCAGGGCCTGCGCAATGAGTTTTTAGTTGAAAAAGTGTTCGTTGATGACGAATACACCATGGTCTACAGCCACATCGACCGCATCATTGTTGGCGGCATTAAGCCGGTACAGAAAAGCGTCTCTGTCGGCGGCGAAGTGGGCAAGCAACTCGGCGTGACCTATTTCCTCGAACGCCGTGAGCTGGGCGTCATCAACATTGGCGGGCCAGGTACGATTACCGTTGACGGCCAGTGCTATGAAATTGGTCACCGCGATGCGCTATACGTTGGCAAAAGCGCGAAAGAGGTGGTTTTCGCCAGCGTCGATAGCGCAAAACCGGCCAAGTTTTACTACAACTGCGCGCCTGCGCACATGACCTTCCCAACGAAAAAAGTGACCCCTGCGGATGTCGCGCCGGTCACCCTTGGCGATCCGCTCACCAGTAACCGCCGCACCATCAATAAATATTTCGTGCCGGACGTGCTGGAAACCTGCCAGTTAAGCATGGGGCTGACCGAGCTTGCGCCGGGCAACCTGTGGAACACCATGCCGTGCCACACCCATGAACGCCGCATGGAAGTCTATTTCTACTTCAACATGGAAGAAGATGCCTGCGTCTTCCACATGATGGGAGAACCACAGCAAACGCGTCATATCGTGATGCACAACGAGCAAGCCGTCATTTCTCCAAGCTGGTCCATTCACTCGGGTGTTGGTACGCGTGCGTACACCTTCATCTGGGGAATGGTGGGTGAGAACCAGGTCTTTGATGACATGGATCACGTCGCTGTAAAAGATCTGCGCTAATTGCGGGCAGCATAAAACCATGCCTGTCCGGTACAGGCGCTGATAGATTAAGGAACTAACATGATTCTGGATGCATTTTCTCTTCAAGGTAAGGTTGCGGTGGTGAGCGGTTGCGATACCGGTCTCGGTCAGGGGATGGCGCTGGGTCTGGCGGAAGCAGGCTGCGACATCGTTGGCATCAACATCGTTGAACCGACAGAAACCATCGAGCGCGTGACCGCGCTGGGCCGTCGTTTTCTCAGCCTGACCGCCGATCTGCGTAAGATCGACGGCATTCCGGCACTGCTGGAACGTGCGGTCGCTGAATTCGGCAAGATCGACATTCTGGTGAATAACGCCGGTTTGATCCGCCGTGAAGACGCGATCAACTTCAGCGAGCGGGACTGGGACGACGTCATGAACCTGAACATCAAGAGCGTGTTCTTTATGTCTCAGGCGGCGGCGAAACACTTTATCGCTCAGGGCAACGGCGGCAAGATCATCAACATCGCTTCCATGCTCTCCTTCCAGGGCGGCATCCGCGTTCCGTCTTACACCGCGTCAAAAAGCGGCGTGATGGGCGTAACCCGTCTGCTGGCTAACGAATGGGCGAAGCACAATATCAACGTCAACGCGATTGCGCCGGGCTACATGGCGACCAATAACACCCAGCAACTGCGCGCCGACGAGCAGCGCAGCGCCGAGATCCTCGATCGTATCCCGGCTGCGCGTTGGGGTCTGCCGAGCGATCTGAAAGGGCCGGTGGTGTTCCTCGCATCGAAAGCATCTGACTATATCAACGGTTACACCGTGGCCGTTGATGGCGGCTGGCTGGCTCGTTAATTCACCTGCCGGAGCCTGATAAAACCTGCCTGCGGGCAGGTTTTTTTATACCTGCATAAAGTTTGTCCATATGTGTCTGATTGAAAAATCCATATCAATTTATTCTGAAATCACATTCTTGTTTATAAATATCATATAAATCATATTGTTAAAATTAGTTTAGTGCTTAAACTATATTTTCAAAATTGTAAACTCCATCACAAAACACAGTGCCACAGCGATTTTATCCATATCTTCGCGAGTTCCTCACTGACGCTTCCTGCGATTGCTGGCTTACTTTCATAGAACACCTTACTTTGTACAGGCAGGGAAAAAATGGCTTCTATCAGTAATGACTCTGTAATACTTCCGCGCGCGTTGCGTGATACCCGGCGGATGAACCTGTTTGTTTCTGTTTCGGCAGCGGTCGCCGGGCTGTTGTTTGGCCTTGATATTGGCGTAATCGCCGGTGCGCTGCCGTTTATTACCGATCATTTTACGTTGAGCAGCCGCCTGCAAGAGTGGGTGGTGAGCAGCATGATGCTCGGCGCGGCGCTGGGCGCGCTGTTTAACGGCTGGCTCTCGTTCCGCCTGGGGCGTAAATACAGCCTGATGGTTGGTGCGGTGCTGTTTGTGGCCGGTTCACTCGGTTCGGCGTTTGCCGGTAGTGTGGAAATGCTGCTCCTTTCTCGCGTGCTGTTGGGCATTGCGGTGGGGATCGCCTCTTACACTGCACCGCTTTATCTCTCTGAAATGGCAAGCGAAAACGTGCGCGGCAAGATGATCAGCATGTACCAGTTGATGGTCACGCTGGGGATTGTGCTGGCGTTCCTCTCCGATACGGCGTTCAGCTACAGCGGCAACTGGCGGGCGATGCTCGGCGTGCTGGCGTTGCCAGCGGTGCTTTTGATTATTCTGGTGATTTTCCTCCCCAACAGCCCGCGCTGGCTGGCGCAGAAAGGGCGGCATATCGAAGCGGAAGAGGTGCTGCGGATGCTGCGCGATACCTCGGAAAAAGCCCGCGAGGAGCTGAACGAGATCCGCGAAAGCCTGAAACTGAAACAGGGCGGTTTTCAGTTATTTAAAACCAACCGCAATGTGCGCCGCGCGGTGTTCCTCGGCATGTTGTTGCAGGCGATGCAGCAGTTTACCGGGATGAACATCATCATGTATTACGCGCCGCGCATCTTTAAAATGGCCGGTTTTACGACCACTGAGGAGCAGATGATCGCCACGCTGGTGGTCGGGCTGACCTTTATGTTCGCCACCTTTATCGCGGTGTTTACGGTGGATAAAGCGGGGCGGAAACCGGCGCTGAAAATTGGTTTTAGCGTGATGGCGATTGGCACGCTGATCCTCGGTTACTGCCTGATGCAGTTTGATAACGGCACGGCGTCCAGCAGCTTGTCCTGGCTGTCGGTCGGTATGACGATGATGTGCATTGCCGGGTATGCGATGAGCGCCGCGCCGGTCGTGTGGATCCTCTGCTCGGAGATCCAGCCGCTGAAATGCCGTGACTTTGGTATCACCTGTTCCACCACCACTAACTGGGTGTCGAACATGATTATTGGCGCGAGTTTCCTGACGTTGCTGGATGCGATTGGCGCGGCCGGGACGTTCTGGCTCTATACGGCGCTGAATCTGGTGTTTGTCGGCGTCACGTTCTGGCTGGTGCCGGAAACCAAAAACGTCACGCTGGAGCATATCGAGCGTCGTCTGATGTCCGGCGAGAAGCTGCGGGATATTGGGGTTTAACGGTTTGAAATTGCCGGATGGCGCTGCGCTTATCCGGCCTACACGATCGAATCCGAAACCGAAACCGAAACCGAACCCGAAACCGAAACCGAAACCGAAACCGAACCCGAAACCGAACCCGAACCCGAACCCGAATCCGAATCCGAAACCAAACTCGTAGGCCCGGTAAGCGCAGCGCCACCGGGCAATAACGATGCTACCGGGCAATAACGATGCTACCGGGCAATAACGATCGCACCCGCAATAACCATTACACCCGCGCCAGATAGAGCGCGGGCATTCCTTCGGCATCCGAGGTGTAGAGCACCCATTGATTATCCGGCGTAAACGACGGATGCGGATGCGTCACCTGGCGGTCGCCGTCCAGCACTTTCCAGCTACTGTTATGCTGGCAAATTGCGGTCTGCTCGCCGCTGTTGATATTGAAAACCCAGATAAACGGATCGTTAAGATGAATATCGCCGGTATGGTGCGGCGCGCCATCGCCCACCACTAAGCTGCCATCCTCGTTACTCATCAAGTGTGAGCAGGGCGGGATCGCCATTAACTGACGGTTTTCCAGCGTCTGCGGATCGGCGCTGAACAGGTAGCGCTGCGGATCGTTCTCCTGATGCGCCACGTAATAGAGCGCGGAGCCGTCCGGTACCCAGAATTCATGGGTAAAGCTCTCTCCCGGCTGGTGCTGGCGCACTTTACGCAGGTTGCTGCCATCTTCATTAATCAGCCACATGCGCGCATCAATCACATCGCGCGGCCCTTCATGACAAAATGCCACGGTTGAATCATCAAATGGACGGTAGATCGGATGCCCGAGCCAGCGTTTTTCCTGCAACAACGTGTCGCGTTCGCCGCTGTGTAAATCGATGCGGATCAACCGGCATTCCGGCTGCGTAAAGTAGAAGTCGCGGAATTTTTGCCAGTCGGTTAGCGGTTGCCAGTCGCTTTTCTTGATTTCGATAGCCACCAGTTTTGTGCAGGCGGAATTCGCCACCCAGGTGCCGTAAGCCACCCAGTCGTCATCCACCTGATAAACGATGCGCTCTTCCAGGGTGAGCAGATCAACGCGCCGCAATTCGCGGCTGTTTTTCACATACCACAGCGAACGATCGTCCGCCGATAAAAAGCCGCCGAAAGTATTATCCCCGGCGCCTTCGGTTAACTGTGTTGCTTCGTGACGGGCGAGATCCAGTAAATAGTAGTTCCAGTGGCCTTCAAACGCGCCGCCGAAAAGGAGTTTCCCGCCGTCGCGGGTAAAGCATTTTTGGTAGAAGTAATTACGGTGACAAATAATGTGCGGCGGCGTCAGGCGGATAACCTCGTGCCCCGTTTTTTCATCGTGCTGGCGACGGTAGGTGAGTTGAACAATTTTCCCCTTTGCCATCTGCGGCTCCTTAGATAAAAAAATACCCTGCCGCGGGCGGGCAGGGTATGTCGTGACGGAAAAACGTTAGCGCATCGCGCGTTTCAGGATACGTTCAGCCTGGCGCTGGAAATCAGCGGCCGTTTCTTCCACGGATTTCTGACCATAATCGATGTACTGAATCGCCGTGCCGAACTGGGCAACAATTTGCGGATCGTCAAAGTACGGCGACACAGAGAGTTTGGTCGGCAGAGACTGCGCCAGGCGCAGACCCGCCACCGAGGGATCGTTCTCTTTGATCGCACCGTTGGCGGTCAGCGTTTGTACTGCGGCTTTGCTCAGCGGCACGCCACGCTCCAGCCCCAGCGTTTCCGCACCCTCTTTGCTGTTGAGCAGGAAGTTGATCACTTCTGCCGCTTCTTTCGGATGTTTGGTGGATTTACCAATCGACAGCATCTGCGCCGGTTTGAAGAACAGGCCCGCATCCGTTGCGCCTGGCAGCATCGGGTAATCACCCAGCACCAGTTTGGCTGGCGGCTTCAGGTTGTCGGAGTATTTGGTGATGGTGGAGTTCCACATATAAGTACCGGCCCATTCACCTTCGATCCACGGCTTCATCTCATACATGTTGCTCTTACCGAACGACGCATAATATTTGGTGTCCGGCATCACATGGCTATCGACCAGTTTTTTATACATCTGGAAGAATTCCACCCACTGCTCGCTGCTGTAGCTGAATTTCTTCGCTTTTTCGTCAACGGCCGGAATGTTGTACTTCTGCACCATGTAAGAGTTCAGCAGCGCCAGCGTATCCTGGTGCTCCAGCACTACCGGGTAATACTGTTTGCCGAGTTTGCTTTCGAACGTTTTGCCTGCGGCTAACAGATCATCCCAGGTTTTCGGGAAAGCGACGCCCGCTTTTTTCCACTGCTCATCGTTAAAGTAGAAGACGCGCGCGGTAACGGAGATCGGAATGCCGTTCAGCTTGCCGTCAACGGTGGTGGATTGCAGCTCTTTGACGTCAAACTGGCTCAAATCGATGATGTTTTTCACCTGATTCAGATCGTAAAAGCCTTCGCCGTTTTTCGAGAAAATCGGCAGCCAGTTCCAGTTGGTTTGCATCACATCCGGCTCGGTGCCGCCAGCGATTTGTGTGGTCAGACGGGAGAGGTGGCCGTCCCAGCCGGTGTATTCGGATTTAACGTTAATGTTCGGATGCTGTTTGTGAAACTCTTCCAGCGCTTTTAATGTGACCTGATGACGGCCGTTGCCCCCCCACCAGGACATACGCAGGTCAACATTATCAGCAGCAGTTGCGGGTACAGCGCACATGCCCAGAGTTGCGGAGATAACGGCGCCTATAAGCACTTTTTTCATTTTTATACTCCAGAGTTTGTTTAAACTTCATTCTTCAGGCTGCCGCGTTGTTGACGGCGCCTGCGCACCCCGGTAGGGATGCACTGACTTGCCGCCTCGACGCGTCCCGAAGAATTTCGTTTTTATAGGGAAATGTTCTGTTCTGTTTTTGCGTCAAAAATATGACACTTATTCATATCAAACTTAAAATACACCTTACGATGAAGTCCCTTTGCAATCATTGGCTTAGCTTCATCGGAAGGAATTCGTGCCGTTAACTCGTAGTCAGCGACTTTCAGGTAAATAAAGAACTCGTGCCCCATGTTTTCGACACGCACCAGATCGCCGCTGCCGCAGTCTTCATCGAACGGCTCATCGGCAACGGAGACAAATTCCGGACGCACGCCGAAGAACACCTCTTTGTCGGCATAGCCCGCCACTTTCTCCTGTTGACGCGCATTCAGCGCCAGCGTTTCGTGGCCGAGGGTGATATGCAGTTGATCTCCCTTCTTCACAATTTTTGCCGGTTTGATGTTCATTTCCGGCGCGCCGATAAAGCCCGCCACGAACATGTTTTTCGGGTAGTGATAGAGGTTGTCCGGGGTATCGACCTGCATGATATGGCCGAGCTTCATCACGCAGATGCGATCGCCCATGGTCATCGCTTCGGTCTGATCGTGGGTGACATACACGGTGGTTGCCGGTTTACCGGATTTCTTCAGTTGCTTGTGCAGGTCGGAAATACGGATGCGCATGGACGCGCGCAGTTTGGCGTCGAGGTTCGACAGCGGTTCGTCGAACAGGAACACATCCGGCTTT
The DNA here is from genome assembly GCA_900109485.1 of Kosakonia sacchari. Lineage (GTDB taxonomy): Bacteria > Pseudomonadota > Gammaproteobacteria > Enterobacterales > Enterobacteriaceae > Kosakonia > Kosakonia sacchari_B. The sequence continues at coordinate 291,649 of FOAY01000001.1, forward strand.
TTCACAATCGCGCGGCCGACCGCCACACGCTGCGCCTGGCCGCCGGAAAGCTGACGCGGTAGCCGGTCCATCAGCTCTTCCAGTTCGAGGATTTTCGCCGCTTCATCCACCTGTTTGGTGATCTCATCTTTCGGCAGCTTGCTCAGCTTCAGGCCGAAGGCGAGGTTTTCCCGCACGGTCATATGCGGGTAGAGCGCGTAGTTCTGGAACACCATGGCAATACCGCGCGCCTTCGGTGCGAGGTTATTGACGATCTTCTCGCCGATGCGCACTTCGCCGCCGCTGATGGTTTCAAGGCCTGCCAGCATGCGCAGAGTGGTGGATTTGGCGCAGCCGCTTGGGCCGACAATCACCATAAATTCACCGTCGGCAATTTTCAGGTCGATACCATGTACCGCTTTGAAGCCGTTGGAGTAGACCTTTTCCAGTTTGTTGAAAATCACTTCAGCCATGATAACCCCTTAACCTTTAATTCCACTGCTGGTTACGCCCTGTACGAAGTAGCGTTGTGCCAGGAAGAAGACAATGATGGACGGCAGAATGGAGATACTCGCCATTGCCAGAATTTCGTTCCACGGCGCACCTTCGGTCACGTCGATGGACATTTTCAGCGCCAGTGCGATCGGGTATTTATCCACGCTGTAGACGTAAATCAGTGGCCCGATAAAGTCGTTCATTGACCACATGAACTGGAACAGCGCGACGGAGATAATGGCCGGTTTCAGGATCGGCACTACCACGTACCACAGCACCTGCCAGGAGTTACACCCGTCGATCTGTGCCGCTTCTTCCATGTCGCGCGGCACGCCGCGTAAGAACTGAATCAGCATAAAGACGAAGAAACCTTGCGTGGCGAAAGCCAGCGGCAGATAGAGCGGCATATAGCTGTTGAGCATGCCCATTTCACGGAACATCAGGTACTGCGGGATCAGCAACACGGTGCTCGGCAGCAGCATGGTGGCGATCAACGTACCGAACCAGAAGTTCTTCCACGGGATCTCAAAACGGGCGAAACCGTAAGCCACCACCGTTGAAGAGATGATCGTCAGGATCACTTTCGGGATCACATACTTGAAGGTATTCAGCATGTAATGGCCGAAGGTGTATTCCGTCCCGGTTTTCCAGCCGTTGATAAAACCGTCCCACGTTGCGTGCGTCGGCCACAGCCCCAGCGTGGTGAAGATTTCATGGTTCGGTTTGAACGACGCCGAGAACATCCACGCCAGCGGGTAAAGCATTAACAGGCCGACAAAGAGCAGGATCGTATAGCGGATCCAGGCGCTGATTTTCTCGCGGCGCAGGGTGCGCGCCACTTCACGTTCGGCTTCCTTCATGCCCGGCGTGAGATGTTGGATATCAGCCATTTTTGCCTCCCTTATCGGCAGAGTAGAACACCCAATATTTCGAGGATTTAAAGGCGATGGAGGCAAAGACCGCCACAACCAGGAACAGAACCCAGGCCAGCGCCGCACCGTAACCCATATCGAAATATTTGAAGGCGGTATCGTAGATGTAGAGCGAGAACAGATAGGTGTAATAGGTCGGGCCGCCGCCGGTGATGACATACGGGCCGGTAAACTCCTGGAACGCCTGCGTGGTCTGCATAATAAAGTTGAAGAAAATCACTGGCGTAATCAGCGGTACGGTCACTTTCATGAACATCTGCCACTTGCTGGCACCGTCGATCATTGCCGCTTCGTACTGGGATTGCGGGACGTTTTGCAGCGCGGCAAGGAAGATCACCATCGCCGAGCCAAACTGCCATACGCGCAGCAGCGTCACCGACATCAGCGCCAGCGACGGTTCGCCCAGCCAGTTCACCGGATCCAGGCCGAACACGCCGATAAAGTTGTTCAACAGGCCATCAATGGCGAACAGTGCGCGCCACAGCACGGCAATGGCGACAGAGCTGCCAAGAATGGATGGAATGTAGTAAGCCGTACGGAAAAAGCCGATGCCGCGAAGTTTAAAATTCAGCACAAAGGCAATACCCAGCGCAAAGGCCAGCTTCAGCGGGATGGTCAAAAAGACATAGGCAAAAGTCACGCCCATCGATTTCCAGAAGAGGGTATCTTCCGTAAACATGTAGCGATAGTTTTCGATGCCGTTAAATACCGGCGGGCTCATCAAATCGTACTCAGTAAAACTGAGAAAGAATGATGAAATGAATGGGAAAGCCGTAAAGACTATCAACCCAATAATGTAGGGCGATATCCAGGCCAATCCCAGTAGTCTGTTTTCATTCATACATACCTACCTGGCGAACAATGTGTAATACGGATTCGGAGAGTTACTTTCTCCCGCCGCCGTAGCCGCGGGGATAAAAACAGCGTCTGTATGTGCGCTTGCTCACAATATTTGCCGTGGCTGGCGCTATGGAGGTCTAACTCACAGAAATTATTGGTAAAACCCCTGGTTTTAATAACGGCTGAACATGCATTCTTGATTTGTAAAACATCGTTTTAAAATATTTTATTGGGTTTTAAATTCGCGTCATTCGATTAATTCGCGAAATGTGATCAAAGTCGAAACGATGTTTCAATAAAGTGAGGTGGTAGCGTTTTTCGCCCGAAAAACACCGGGTTTACAGAATCATCCAGGGGAAATAAACGCGTAATGTTGTCGCGGATTAAGTATCGCAGAGTGAAACCATTCAAAATGAAAACGATTATCTGACGAATTATTTTACTGACTGTGGGAAATAAAAAACGCCCCTAATAATAGGGGCGTTAATTAGGGTGCTTACTATCATTATTTTAAGAAATCTTCGCGCACCGGAGTGAAGGTATCGAGCAGGGTTCCCGCCTTCAGGCAGACGCAGCCGTGCATAATGTGCGGTTGCTTATAAAGAGTATCGCCTGCGGTGACGATATGTTTCTTATCACCGATGGTAAATTCGAACTCACCGGATAAGACATACGTGAGCTGTTCGTGAGGATGGTTGTGCAGCGGGCCGATGGCACCTTGTTCGAACATGACTTCGACCGCCATCATTTTGCCGCCATGGGCGAGGATACGACGCGTTACGCCGTTGCCCAGATCGTCAAGCTGAGTCTCTTTATGGAAGATAAACATCGGGCTGTCCTGTAGTGAAGAAAAGAGTTAGTGAAACGTTGTTTCAAAATAATTTATCTCAGCGTTGCGCAAAAATAAACGCGAGGCCAGAGAAGTTGAAAGTCGATCACAACTTTGATTGACTGATTGCAAAACCGGACGGAGAAACGCTATGAAAACGATAGGGCTGCTGGGTGGGATGAGCTGGGAATCGACCATACCTTACTATCGCCTGATTAACGAGGGTGTGAAAGCCCGGATGGGAGGTCTGCACTCCGCCAGTTTGTTGCTGCACAGCCTGGATTTTCACGAAATCGAAGCCTGCCAGGCAACGGCGCAGTGGCACAAAGCGGGCGAAATCCTCGCGCAGGCCGCTGCGGGTCTGGAGCAGGCGGGTGCGCAGGCCATTGTGCTTTGTACCAACACCATGCACAAAGTGGCCGGGCAAATTGAAGAGCGTTGCCATATTCCGTTCCTGCATATTGCCGATGCCACCGGGCGCGCTATTGAAAGCGCGGGCATGCGCAACGTCGCGCTGCTGGGCACGCGTTACACCATGGAGCAGGATTTTTATCGCGGGCGGCTCGAAAGACAGTTTGGTATCGAAACCTGCGTACCCGGCCCGGAAGATCGCGAACGCGTGAATGAAATCATCTTTGAAGAGCTGTGCCTTGGCACATTCAGCGATGAGTCGCGTTACTATTTTATTAATTTGATCAAACAGATGGCGAGTGAAGGTGCTGAAGGGGTGATTTTCGGCTGTACAGAGATTGGCCTGCTGATACCGGAAAAGAGCAGCCCGATTAAGGTGTTTGACACCGCCACGCTGCACGCAGCCGATGCGGTGAATTTTATGCTCTCTTAAGAGTCGCCCAGCATGGCGGCCAGCGGCTGGGCGATCAGCGGCATGGCTGCCTGTAAATGGCGCGCGAAAGCATCCACCAGCGCCGACGCCGGGCGATGCAGCGGGCGGATCAGGCTGACGGTAAAGGGCACGTCAATACTGAAACGGCGCACGGCGACACCGCTGGCGGCGTAATCCAGCGCCGTCAGCGGGTTAACCACCGAAAGCCCAACGCCCGCGCGTACCATCGCACAAACCGAGGCGGCGCTGTGGGTTTCCAGCACCATTCGCCGCTTCACCTGATGTTCCGTAAACAGCGCATCCAGCAGTTGCCGGTAACTGTCGGTACGCGACAGGCTGATGTAATTCTCCCCCTGAAAATCGGCGGGCGTCAGCACCGTTTTGCTGGCCAGCGGGTGATCCTGCGGCATCACGCACACTTCATTACAGGTCAGCAGCGGCGTGCGTTCGGTGCCCGCTGGCGTACTCAGCGTTTCGGTCAGGCCTAAATCATGGCGCTGTGCCGACAGCCACTCCTCCAGCAGCGGCGACTCCTGCGGCACAATGTTCAGGCTGACATCCGGATAGCGGGCGAGAAAAGGTTGTAACAGCAGCGGTAAAAAAGACTGTGAGAAGACGGGCAGGCAGGCGACGGAGAGTTCCCCCTGGCGAAACTCGCGCAGGCTTTCGGCGACGCTGACAATGCGGTCCAGCCCGTACCACGAGCGCTGCACCTCTTCAAACAGCCGCAGCCCTTGCACCGTAGGATGCAAACGCCCGCGCGAACGTTCAAACAGCTTCAGCCCCAGCACCTTTTCACAGCGCGCCAGCTCGCGGCTGACCGTCGGCTGCGAGGTATGCAGCAATGCGGCGGCTTCAGTCAGATTGCCGGTGGTCATCACCGCGTGAAAAATTTCGATATGGCGCAAGTTAACGGCTGGCATCGCGGAATTCCGTTGCTGTGGGTTATCCATATCATTTTTGCATAGAGTGGCGATAAAACGATATTTTTTATTCCCTTCGTGGTGTGGCGTAATCAGTAAAAATTGCTGACGGAGTTCACCATGCCACGCTCACTACACCAGACCGATACCGACCTGAATGCCGAAAACCTGCTGCGGCTGCCTGCTGAATTTGGCTGCCCGGTATGGGTTTATGATGCGCAAATTATTCGCGCGCAAATCGCCAAACTCAGCGCGTTTGATGTGGTGCGTTTTGCGCAAAAGGCGTGCTCAAACATTCATATTCTGCGCCTGATGCGTGAGCAGGGTGTGAAAGTCGATTCGGTGTCGCTGGGCGAGATCGAGCGGGCATTAGCGGCGGGTTACGATCCGCAAACGCATCCGGACGATATTGTTTTTACTGCCGATGTGATTGATGACGCCACGCTGGCGCGCGTCAGCGAGCTGGGCATTGCGGTGAATGCCGGTTCCGTCGATATGCTGGAACAGCTCGGCGCCGTGTCGCCGGGCCATCGCGTCTGGCTGCGCGTCAACCCGGGCTTTGGTCACGGCCACAGCCAGAAAACCAATACCGGCGGGGAAAACAGCAAACACGGTATCTGGTACAGCGATCTCAATGCGGCGCTGGCGGTGATGCAGCGCTATCAGCTAAAACTGGCGGGCATTCATATGCACATCGGTTCTGGCGTTGATTACGGCCATCTTGAGCAAGTGTGCGGCGCGATGGTGCGCCAGGTGGTGGATTTCGGCCAGGATCTGCCAGCTATCTCCGCCGGTGGCGGGCTTTCCATTCCTTATCATGAAGGGGAAGATCAGGTTGATACGGCGCACTATTTTGGCTTGTGGAATGCTGCGCGCGAGCAAATCGCGAAGCATCTCGGCCATGCGGTGAAACTGGAGATCGAGCCGGGACGCTTCCTGGTGGCGGAATCCGGCGTGCTGGTATCGCAGGTGCGCAGCGTGAAAAATATGGGCAGCCGCCATTTTGTGCTGATCGACGCCGGTTTTAACGATCTGATGCGCCCGGCGATGTACGGCAGCTATCACCACATTACCGCGCTGGCTGGCGATGGCCGCGATCTGCGTCAGTCTGAACTTATCGACACTGTGGTTGCGGGGCCGCTGTGTGAATCCGGCGATGTCTTTACCCAACAAGAGGGCGGGAAAGTGGAAACCCGCGCGCTGCCTGCGGTAAAAGCGGGGGATTATCTGGTGCTGCACGATACCGGCGCGTACGGTGCATCGATGTCGTCAAACTACAACAGCCGCCCGCTGCTGCCGGAAGTGCTATTTGATCATGGCGTTGCGCGCTTGATCCGCCGCCGTCAGACCATCGACGAGCTGCTGGCGCTGGAGCAGTTCTAATCCTGATACGGTCCCGCCGCTACTGAATCGCGCAATACCAGCGTGCCGGTAAACGGGGGGATCGGTTCAATCTCGTCGGCATTCGCCAGTTTGATCGCCTGATCGATAGCGGTGGTAATCATGGTATCGATCGGCAGATAGACCGTTGACAACCCAGGCTCCAGCCAGCGGGCGCTGGGCGCATCATCAAAACCAAACAGCGAAATATCCTGCGGAATGCGCAAACCAGCCTGGTATAGCGCCTTCGACGCGCCGAGCGCCATGTCATCGTTACAGGCGAACAAGGCACTGAAATGCGCCCCTTCCTGCAACATCTCACGGCACAATTCATAGCCGCGCGTCATGGTGGCGTCGCCGTATTTTACTCTTCCCGCATCCCAGTTAATTCCGTGTTTTTCCAGCGCCTTGCGATACCCCATTAGTCGCGCTTTGCCGGTGGGGGTATGAATCGGCACGGTGATGCAGGCGATCTCACGGTGACCAAGATTCGCCAGATAATCCACCACCTGGAAGGCGGCATCCTGCTGCTCGAAGAAGACACATTTGTCATGCGCCTGGGCTAATTTGCGGTTGATCACAATCAGCGGCATTGGCGTTTCATCGATCAAACGCAGGATGCTCTTTTCACTCATAAAACGGGTATAGAGAATAATGGCGTCGCAGCGCCGGTCCGCCAGCATCTGCACCGCCAGCGTTTCCCGCTCCGGCGTGTCGTGACCGTCGGTAACAATCAGTTGCTTACCGTGAAATTCCGTCCGGCGCGAAGCCTGCTGTAGCAGGCGGCCAAAATAGAAACCGTCAAAGCTGGAGACCACCAGGCCAATGCTATTACTGGTGCGATTCGCCAACGATTGCGCCAGAAAATTGGGGCGATACCCCAGCTCTTCCATCGCTTTAAAAACCTGAGCGCGGGTGCTCTCTTTGACTTGCCCCGTCTTGTTGAGCACCCGGGAAACCGTTGCTTTCGACACGCCTGCGCGCAGTGAAACATCCAGCATTGTGACCATGACAAGCTCTCCGCATTAATGAGAGGCAGTTTAACACACTCATTTAACGGGTTAAGGCGCGGCGGGCGGGTTTGGCTTAAGTGCGGAAATATCCCTGAAAACGCTAAGGTGGTATGCCAATGTGGCTAATCGCTTCGTTTTGGAATACCAGTAGAGGGCTTGCGAGCCGGGTCACAGAACTTTTCCCATGCTATCGCTATTTTTGGTATGCCAAATGGAATCCGGCTGTATACCTGTACCGATAAAAAAAGCCCCCCTTAACTGAGGTGTGACCCTATGGCCCTACAAGAAAAACTCATTGATTCTCTGGGTAGTTTCGCCACGAAGTTCAATAGCTATCGCTATATCATGGCGATCAAATCGTCGTTTATTACGCTGATGCCGGTCATTATTGTCGGCGCGTTTTCAGTGCTGATTTCCAACATGGTGCTGGACCCGAAAAACGGGCTCGCCAGCTTCCAGACACTGTCGTTTCTCGCCGCGCTAAAACCGATCACCAGCGCCCTTAACTATGCCACGCTGAACTTCCTCAACATTGGCGCGGTGTTTTTAATTGGTATTGAACTGGGGCGCATTAACGGCATCAAGTCGCTGTTTCCCGGCCTGCTGGCGGTGATCTGCTTTATCTGCGTGACGCCCACCACCGTCGAGATGCTGGTGGATGGCCAGATGCACGTGGTGAAAGATGTGCTGCTGCGCCAGTTCTCCGATACCCGCAGCCTGTTCCTCGGCATGTTTATCGCCATTTTGTCGGTGGAAGTCTACTGCTGGCTGGAAAACCGCGAGAGCCTGAAGATCAAAATGCCGGATACCGTGCCGCCGAACGTTTCCGCCTCGTTCTCGGCGCTGATCCCGGCGATCATTACCACTACGCTTATCGCCACTTTCGGCTTCGTCTTCCATCAGGTGACCGGCATGTATCTGTATGACGCCGTGTATCAGGTGGTGCAGCAACCGCTGGAGCGCGTGGTACAAAGCCTGCCCGGCATTCTGCTGCTGATGTTTGTCGCGCAACTGTTCTGGGTGATCGGTATTCATGGCAACCAGATGATCAAGCCGATCCGCGAGCCGTTGCTGCTGGGGGCGATCACCGTCAATATGAGCGCCTTTGAGCAGGGGAAAGAGGTGCCGAACATCATCACCATGCCGTTCTGGGATGTGTACATGAGTATCGGCGGTTCCGGCCTGACCATCGGCCTGCTGATTGCGGTAATGATCGCCACGAAACGCAAAGAGATGAAAGAGATCGCCAAGCTGTCGATAGGGCCTGGGATCTTCAATATTAATGAGCCGGTGATCTTCGGTATGCCGATCATGCTGAACCCGATCCTCGCCATTCCGTTCATTATCACCCCGCTGGTGACCGGCTCGATCGGCTACTTCGCGACGGTCACCGGTTTTGCCGGGAAAGCCGTGGTGATGGTGCCCTGGACGACGCCGCCGTTGATCAATGCCTGGCTCTCCACTGCCGGTTCGATGGGCGCGGTAGTTACCCAGTTAATCTGCATTGTTACTGCCGTCGTTATCTATCTGCCGTTTGTGAAGATCGCCTCCCGCCGCGCGGAGCAGGCGCAATTACAGGCGCAAGCCGCTAACAATGCCTGAGGATGTTATGAGTACAAAAACCATCGCCATCCCGCCGTCGTTTATTCTGGGTGCGGCGGCATCGGCCTGGCAAACCGAAGGCTGGGAAGGGAAAAAAGCGGGCCAGGATTCGTGGCCCGATCTCTGGTACAAAAACGATCGCCACGTCTGGCATGAAGGTTATGGCCCGGCGGTGGCAACGAATTTCTACCAGCGTTTTCGCGAAGATGTGCAACTGATGAAGCAGGCGGGGCTGAGCCACTACCGTACCTCGATCAACTGGTCGCGCTTTCTTACCGATTACGAGCAGGGCGTGGTGGATGAGAGTTACGCCAGCTATTACGACCAGCTTTTTGATGAGATGCAGCGCCACGGCATTACGCCGATGATCTGCCTGGAGCACTACGAGCTGCCGGGTTATCTGCTGGAAACGTACGGTGGCTGGGCATCGAAAAGAGTGGTTGAACTCTATCTGCTGTACGTTGAGAAAGTGTTTGCGCGCTTCCACCATAAAGTGACGCGCTGGTTTACCTTTAATGAGCCGATTGTGGTGCAAACCCGCGTCTACCTTGATGCGCTGCGCTGGCCGTATGAGCAGAACACCAGCACCTGGATGCAGTGGAATCACCACAAAAACCTGGCGACGGCAAAGGTGGTGAAGCTATTTCGCGAGAAGGGTTACGCCGGAACCGTCGGTTGCATTCTCAACCCGGAAGTGACTTACCCGCGTTCCAGCGCCCCGCACGATGTGCTGGCGGCACAGCGTTACGATCTCTTCTATAACCGCGTGTTTCTCGATCCGCTGGTGAAAGGCCACTATCCGCAGGAACTGGTGGATCTGCTGGAAAAACACAACGTTAAATGGGATTACAGCGCAGAGGAACTGGCGATCATCCGCGACAACACTGTCGATGAACTGGGCATCAATCTTTACTATCCGCACCGTGTGAAAGCGCCGTCGCGCGCCTGGCACCCGGAGACACCCTTCCATCCGGCGTATTACTATGAGCCGTTTGAACTGCCTGGCAGAAAGATGAACAAATCGCGCGGCTGGGAGATCCTGCCGGAGATCATCTATGACATGGCGATGCGCATCAAAAACGAGTACGGCAACATTCCGTGGTTTGTTGCGGAAAGCGGTATGGGCGTGGAGAACGAAGGGCTGTTTCGCAATGCCGAAGGAACCATCGAGGATGATTACCGCATTGAGTTCATCGCCGCGCATCTGTATCAGACGCTGCGGGCGCGGGAAGCGGGCGCGAACTGCCACGGCTATATGTTGTGGGCGTTTACCGACAATGTTTCGCCGATGAACGCCTTTAAAAACCGCTATGGGCTGGTAGAGATCGATCTGCAACACAACCGCGATCGGCGGGCGAAAAAATCGCTGCGCTGGTTCCGCGCGCTTAGCGATGAGCGCCGGTTGACCCTTACCCTTGATGATGAAGTAAGATAGCGCGCAATAACTGATAAGTGCAGGTGATATTGTGGAGAAGGCCGTCGTTCCGCCGGAAAAAAAACAGTACCAGGAGATTGGCGAGGATTTACGCGAGCAAATCATCCAGGGGCATTATCCCGTTGGCTCCCGCCTGCCGCCGGAGCGCAATATCGCCGAAAAATATGGCGTCAGCCGCACCATTGTGCGCGAAGCGCTGCTGATGCTGGAATTGCAGGGCACGGTGGATATTCGCCAGGGGTCGGGCGTCTATGTGATGCGTATCCCGCAGGCCCATGAAAACGAGGAAGAGCGCTTTCTCAGTAGCGATGTTGGCCCGTTCGAGATCCTGCAAGCGCGCCAGCTACTGGAGAGCAATATTGCTGCCTTTGCGGCGACTATGGCGACGCGGGCGGATGTTGACAATCTGCGGCGCATTCTCGAACAGGAGCAGCGCGCCATCGCCCTGAATGACACCACCCAGGACAACAGCAAGATGTTTCATCTGGTGCTGGCCGGGGCTTCGCAAAACCAGATGCTGCTGGCAACGGTGGAGAGCATCTGGCACCACATGGACAGCAGCCCGCTGTGGCAACAATTTAATGTGCATATCGCCAGCCGTCCGTATCGCCTGAAATGGCTGGGCGACCGGCAAACGCTGCTGGCAGCGGTGCGTCGCCGCGATGTGATGGGTGCATGGCAGTCGATGTGGCAGCATCTGGAAAATGTCAAAAAAAGCCTGCTGGAGCTCTCTGATGAAGATGCGCCAGACTTCGACGGCTATCTGTTTGAATCCGTCCCCATCTTCCAGGGAAAACTGATGTGAAAATCCTTCCTCTCTACGAAGCGCCGCACTTTGCGCCGCAGGTTATCGAGTGGCTGTGGCATGAGTTTGGCGATTCTCTGCCGCGCGATTTTTTTGCCAGCATTATTGATCACAGCCAGACGCCGGGTGCGTTACCGCTGACGTTTGTGTTGGTTGACGGCGATGAACTGCTGGCGACCGTGGGGCTGTGGCGTTGCGATTTGATCAGCCGTCAGGATCTCTTCCCGTGGCTGGCCGCGCTGTATGTAAAAGAAAGCGTGCGCGGGCAGGGGCTGGCCGGGCAGCTACAGCAGCATATGATGGTGCAGGCAAAAGCAATGGGATTTAGCCAGTTACATCTCTATTCCGCCTGTCGCGATTTTTATGAGCGCTACGGCTGGGAGTATATTGGCGACGGGCTGGATTATCCGAACACGCATGTGCATTTGTATCGCATTGCGTTGTGAGTTTTTTGGCTCAACGCAGAAGAATATGCAGGCCGGATAAGCGTTAACGCCTTCCGGCAAGCAATCAGACTCAGGGCAACCCGCGTTAACTCTCCTGCGGCGCAATCACCGAATGGCGGCGCACCAGCGTCGGGTTAAACAGATGCGTTATCTCCGGCAGCGGACGGTTTTCCGCCAGCGCCAGCGCCAGTTCGGCGGCCTGCGTCGCCATGGTGACAATCGGGTAACGAACGGTGGTCAGCCGGGGACGCACATAGCGCGACACCAGTACATCGTCGAAGCCAATCAGCGAAATCTCGCCCGGCACATCAATGCCATTATCATTCAGGACACCCATTGCGCCCGCCGCCATCGAATCGTTGTAACAGGCAACGGCGGTAAAGTTTCTGCCGCGACCTAACAGTTCAGTCATCGCCTGCTCGCCGCCGCTTTCATCCGGCTCGGCAAAGGTCACCAGCCGGTCATTGCACGGCAGGCCATTCTCTTTCAGCGCATCGTAATAACCCTGCAAACGATCTTCCGCGTCGGAAATGGCGTGGTTTGAGCAGAGGTAACCAATACGCGTATGGCCTTGCTGGATCAGGTGGCGAGTTGCCAGCCACGCGCCGTAGCGGTCGTCGAGCGCCACGCAGCGCTGTTCAAAACCCGGCAGAATACGGTTGATCAGTACCATGCCAGGAATTTGCTTCATTAGCGAAGCCAGTTCTTCATCGGGGATGGTTTTGGCGTGTACCACCAGCGCGCCGCAGCGGTGGCGGATCAACTGCTCAATGGCTTTGCGCTCTTTCTCTTCGTTATGGTAGCCGTTGCCAATCAGCAGAAAATTACCGGTGGCGGAAGCGACTTGCTCAACGGCTTTCACCATCGCGCCGAAAAAGGGGTCTGAAACATCGCCGACCACCAGACCGACGGTTTCCGTCGATTGCTGCGCCAGCGCGCGGGCGTTGGCGTTCGGGTGATAATTCAGCGCATCCATTGCACTCTGCACCGCCAGCCGTGAGGATTCGCTCGCTTTTGGCGAGTTGTTAATCACACGGGAAACCGTAGCAACGGAGACACCTGCCAGCCGTGCTACATCTTTAATGGTCGCCATGGCGCACCTTCCTTAGGGGTAAACGTTTACACACAGCGTAGTGTTACGGAAAAGAGAGGGCTAATCAAGGCAGCTACCCGATGGCGATGTGCAAACGTGAACTGACGCGGCGGAAAGCTGTGGAACCGTTACACAAAAAAGTTTTGCCGATTAATACAGGTAAAACCTTTAGTTACACTTTGCGCAAAGCTGTTTCGATTGTCTGCTGGTGGCACGTTCTCCCTCATGACAGAGTGGTTATCCCAGAGGTATTGATAGGTGAGAGCAGCCCCCGGGTTGCATACTCGAATTACACCAACCTGCGCAGATGCGCAGGTTTTTTTTTGCCTGTGTTGTAACAAGCAGAGCGAATCTACACACCTCGTTTCACTTCGGTTCATTCCCTTGCTTTTTCCCGCTGGCGATAGGCCCTCGCCAACGCCACAATCAAGATCCCAGAGGTATTGATTGGTGATTTATTCGGTACGCTCTTCGTACTCATTTCTTGCACCAACCTGCGCGGACGCGCAGGTTTTTTTTTGCCCTGAATTTCTCCTCCGGCACTTCTCGTGTAATCTGCCACAATTTGCAAACTTACTTATTTCTCTGGCAAAAGGAGTTGAGATGCTACTGGGCTTTTTTCGCGGGCTGTTTCGCGTTTTGTTCCGGGTGCAGTTGACCGGCAGCACTGAAGCACTACACGGCGAACGTGTGTTGATTACCCCTAACCATGTCTCCTTTATTGATGGCATTCTGCTGGCGCTGTTCCTGCCCGTACGCCCGGTTTTTGCGGTTTATTCCTCGATCAGCAGCCAGTGGTATATGCGCTGGATCCGCCCCATTGTTGACTTTGTTCCTCTCGACCCCACCAAACCGATGTCGATTAAATATCTGGTACGCCTGATCGAGCAGGGTCGCCCGGTGGTGATTTTCCCGGAAGGGCGCATTTCGCTCTCGGGTTCACTGATGAAAATCTATGACGGCGCGGGTTTTGTCGCCGCTAAATCGGGCGCAACGGTCATACCGCTGCGTATTGATGGCGCAGAGCTGACGTATTTCAGCCGCCTGAAAGGGTTAGTTAAACAGCGCCTGTTCCCGCGTATTACGCTGCATATTCTGCCGCCAACATCTTTACCGATGCCGGAGGCACCGCGCGCCCGCGATCGCCGCAAAATCGCCGGTGAGATGCTGCACCAAATCATGATGGAAGCGCGTATGGCCGTGCGCCCGCGCGAAACGCTGTTTGAAGCGTTCCTCGCCGCGCAGTACCGTTTCGGCGCCAACAAGCCCTGCGTCGAAGACATCAACTTTACTCCCGACAGCTACCGCAAGCTGCTCACCAAGACGCTGTTCGTTGCGCGCATCCTGGAAAAATACAGTGCGCAAGGGGAGAAAATTGGCCTGATGCTGCCTAACGCAGGCATCAGCGCGGCGGTCATTTTCGGTGCGATTGCCCGTGGCCGAATTCCGGCGATGATGAACTACACTGCCGGGGGGAAAGGGCTTGGCAGCGCCATCAAAGCAGCGCAAATCAACACCATCTTCACCTCGCGAACCTTTATGGATAAAGGCAAGCTCTGGCATCTGCCGGAGCAGCTTACCCACGTGCGCTGGGTCTATCTGGAAGATCTGAAGGGCGATGTTACGCTGGAAGATAAAGTGTGGATTTTCCGCCACTTGCTGACGCCGTTAAAAGCGCAGGTGGCGCAGAAACCGGAGGATCCGGCGCTGGTGCTCTTTACCTCCGGCTCTGAAGGCAACCCGAAAGGCGTGGTGCATAGTCACAAGAGCATTCTGGCTAACGTTGAGCAGATCAAAACCATCGCTGACTTTACCGCCAACGACCGCTTTATGTCGGCACTGCCGCTGTTCCACTCGTTTGGCCTGACGGTCGGCTTGTTTACGCCGCTTTTGACCGGGGCGGAAGTGTTTCTCTATCCCAGCCCGCTGCACTATCGCGTGGTGCCGGAGCTGGTCTATGACCGCAACTGTACTGTGCTGTTTGGTACCTCGACCTTCCTCGGCAACTATGCGCGTTTCGCCAATCCTTACGACTTTTTCCGCCTGCGTTATGTCGTGGCTGGCGCGGAGAAGTTACAGGAGAGCACGCGCCAGTTGTGGCAGGACAAATTCGGCCTGCGCATTCTGGAAGGTTATGGCGTGACCGAATGTGCGCCGGTGGTGTCGATTAACGTGCCGATGGCGGCGAAACCGGGCACGGTTGGCCGTATTCTGCCGGGAATGGATGCGCGTCTGATGGCGGTGCCAGGCATTGAAGAGGGCGGACGCCTGCAACTGAAAGGGCCGAACGTGATGACCGGCTATCTGCGGGTAGAAAACCCCGGTGTGCTGGAAGCGCCGTCGGCGGAGAATATTCACGGCGAGCAGGAAGCTGGCTGGTACGACACTGGCGATATTGTGCGTTTTGATGAGCAGGGGTTTGTGCAGATTCAGGGGCGTGCGAAGCGTTTTGCCAAAATTGCCGGTGAGATGATCTCGCTGGAGACGGTGGAACAGCTGGCACTGGCGGTGTCGCCGGAGAAAATGCATGCCACGGTAATTAAAAGCGATGCCAGCAAAGGTGAAGCGCTGGTGATGTTTACGAGCGATGAATCGCTGACGCGCGACAAACTTCTGCAGTATGCGCGTGCACAGGGCATCCCTGAGCTGGCGGTACCGCGCGACATTCGTTATCTCAAGCAACTGCCGGTGCTGGGCAGCGGTAAACCTGATTTTGTCACGCTCAAAACGATGGTTGACGAGGCGGAAACCCAACATGCTTAAACCTGAGATCAACGCCTCGCTGTGGTCGCGTGGAATGATGGCGGTGATCGCCGCCCAGTTCCTTTCGGCATTTGGCGACAATGCGCTGCTGTTTGCTACGCTGGCTCTGCTGAAGGCCGAGTTTTACCCGGATTGGAGCCAGCCGATCCTGCAAATGGTGTTTGTGGGTGCTTACATCCTGTTCGCCCCATTTGTTGGCCAGGTGGCGGACAGTTTCGCTAAAGGCCGGGTAATGATGATGGCGAACGGCTTAAAGCTGCTGGGCGCCGCGAGCATTTGCTTTGGCGTGAATCCGTTTGTCGGCTATCTGCTGGTGGGCATTGGCGCGGCGGCTTACTCTCCGGCGAAATATGGAATTCTCGGCGAGATCACCTCCGGGGATAAACTGGTTAAAGCCAATGGGCTGATGGAGTCATCAACTATTGCCGCCATTCTGCTCGGTTCGGTGGCGGGCGGCGTGCTGGCCGACTGGCATGTGCTTGCTGCGCTGGGCGTTTGTGCGCTGGTTTATGCGGGCGCGGTCGTCGCGAATTTGCTGATCCCGAAGCTGCCCGCTGCGCGGCCGGGGCAGTCCTGGCGTTTTACGCCGATGACGCACAGCTTCTTTAGCGCCTGCAAAAGTTTGTGGCGCAACGGTGAAACCCGCTTCTCGTTGGTTGGCACCAGCCTGTTCTGGGGCGCGGGTGTGACGCTGCGCTTCCTGCTGGTGCTGTGGGTGCCGGTGGCGCTGGGTATTACTGACAACGCCACGCCGACCTATCTGAACGCGATGGTGGCTGTCGGGATTGTGGTTGGTGCCGGGCTGGCGGCGAAGCTGGTCACGCTGGAAACTGTTGCGCGCTGTATGCCTGCAGGGGTTTTGATTGGCGTTGCGGTGGTGCTGTTTTCGTTACAACATGCTTTGCTGCCTGCTTACGGCGTTCTGATGCTGATCGGCATGCTGGGCGGTTTTTTTGTCGTGCCGCTGAATGCGCTGCTACAGGCGATTGGTAAAGCGTCGGTCGGGGCGGGCAATGCGATTGCCGTGCAGAATCTCGGCGAAAACATGGCCATGCTGCTCATGCTGGGGCTGTACTCGCTGGCGGTAAAAGCCGGCGCGCCGGTAGTGGCAACGGGCGTCGGCTTTGGCGTGATCTTTGCGCTGGCGATAGCGGCGCTATGGTTCTGGCAGCGCCGCCGGTAAGTTTACGGCGCTGGGTAGGTATATACCTGGTGAACCGCTTCAATCTCTGCCAGCACATCCTGGCTCAGATCCAGATGCAGGCTTTCCACATTGGTTTTCAGCTGTTCCATCGTCGTCGCGCCCAGCAGGGTGCTGGCGACGAAGGGCTGGCGACGGACAAACGCCAGCGCCATCTGCGCCGGATCGAGATTATGTCGCTTCGCAATATCCACATAGGCTGCCACCGCTTTTTGCGCCTGCTCGCCGCTGTAACGCGTAAAGCGGCTGAACAGCGTGTTGCGTGCGCCTGCGGGTTTCGCCCCGTTGAGATATTTCCCGGTCAGCGTGCCGAAGGCGAGGCAAGAGTAGGCCAGCAGTTCTACACCTTCATACTGGCTCACTTCCGCAAGACCGACTTCAAAGCTGCGGTTTAACAGGCTGTACGGGTTCTGGATGGTGACAATGCGCGGCAGCTCATGCTTTTCCGCCAGATGCAGATAGCGCATCACGCCAAAGGCGGTTTCGTTCGAGACGCCGATATAACGAATTTTGCCCGCGCGCTGAAACTCAGTCAGCGCTTCCAGCGTCTCCAGCAGCGTTACGACCGGCGCGCTCTCAACCCAGCTATAACCCAGCTTGCCGAAGCAGTTAGTGGCGCGCTGCGGCCAGTGAACTTGGTAGAGATCGAGATAATCGGTTTGCAGACGTTTTAAGCTTTCATCCAGCGCGCTGCGGATGTTTTTACGATCGAGCGCCTGATCCGGACGGATCCCGCTGTCATTGTTGCGGCTTGGGCCGCTGACTTTGGAGGCGATAACCAGCTTTTCGCGGTTGCCGCGTTTTGCCAGCCAGTTGCCGACATAGGTTTCGGTTAAACCCTGCGTTTCCGGGCGTGGCGGAACAGGGTACATCTCTGCGACATCAATCAGGTTGATTCCCTGGCTGACGGCGTAATCGAGCTGTGCATGGGCGTCGGCTTCGCTGTTTTGTTCACCAAACGTCATTGTGCCCAGCCCCAGGGTGCTGATTTCCAGCGAACTGTGGGGGATACGGTGATACTGCATAGCCGGCTTCCTCAAAAATACAACGTCAGTAGTCCTGACAAAGGACTATAAACATGGCAGAGGGGAAGCAAAAGGGAAAGGGAAAATTCACAAAAAGGTCAGCAGGTCACTGACCTTTAAAGGTATTTCTTAGCGTTCGATAATCTGGGAGACATCATCACGGTTAATCTGCATTTTGTTGCCTTGCTGATCGCGGTAGCTGACCAGCCCGGTATCATCATCAATTTCCGGCTTACCATCCGTCAGGATCATTCTGCCGTCTTTTGTTGCCATTACGTAATCGCTGCTGCATCCGGAAACCGCAAAAGCTAAACCTACTGCAGAAATAATCACCGCCCATTTTTTCATCGCTCAGACCCTCTCATAGCATGCGTCACACACAGTCTAGTAATAACCCGCTGTTTCGCGTTGGAAAAGGGAGATTTTCTGAAAATAGCGGTTAGAGCAGGTAAAGAAATGAAAAGTGCTTCCCCGGCCGGGGAAGCACTTTGCTTACAGCGGATTTTTCTTGTTACGCAACAGGTTAAGCCACTCGACGGCGATAGAGAAGAACATCGCGAAGTAGATGTAACCTTTCGGCACATGAATCGAAACACTTTCGAGGATCAGCGTAAAGCCGACCAGAATCAAAAACGACAGCGCCAGCATTTTGACCGACGGATGGCGATCGACAAATTCGCCAATCGGACGTGCGGCAAACATCATCACCCCTACAGCGATCACGACGGCGGCCATCATGATGAACAGATGATCGGAGAGACCCACTGCGGTAATCACCGAATCGAGACTGAAAATGATATCCAGCAGCATGATCTGCACGATAGCGCCGAGGAAGGAGTGAACGTTAGTTTTCAGCCCTTCTTCTTCACCTTCGATCGACTCGTGGATCTCTTTGCTCGCTTTCCAGATCAGGAACAATCCGCCGAGAAAAAGGATCATGTCACGCGCCGAAACGCTGTGATCAAAAAGGGTGAATAACGGATGCGTCAGCCTTGTTACCCAGGCAATAGAGGCCAGCAGCAACAGCCGCATCACCATTGCCGCGGCCAGCCCAAGCCGACGGGCGTGACTACGTTGTGCGGTAGGTAACTTTGCAACAACCAGAGAGAGGAAAATAATATTATCGATCCCTAATACGATCTCCAGCAGCGTCAGCGTACCGAGCGCAAGCCAGGCGTTAGGATCGGTGATCCATGCAAATAACATCAATAAAAGTCCTACAAAAAAAGAAGCGCTAATTATAAGCGTCGGTGAGGCTGTGGCAAAAAATTAATATCCGGAGAGTAAAAAGTGGCGAGCCAGCAGCGCGCTGGTGAAGTTCTTTTTCAGGTAGAAACCGCGTGGCAGTGTGAGGATAGGCTCCCCGTGTTCGCCAATCGCTTCCGTCAGCGCTTTGCTGTTGGCGGCTTTGGGACGTAATTGCAGTACTTCGCCGTGACGGGCGGTAATACGCGTGACCTGGCCCAACACAATCAGATCCATCAACTCTTCCCAGTCCTGGCGTAACTGCTGCTCTTCTTCCTCATTGGGGCTCCAGAGCAGCGGCGATCCGACCCGGCGATCGGCTACCGGGATCTCGCGCGAACCTTCAATCGGGATCCATAACACGCGTTTCAGCTTGTGCCGGACATGGCTGGTTTCCCACACCACGCCGCTATTCCCGGTGAGTGGCGCGACACAGACAAAGGTGGTTTCCAGCGGGCGGCCCTGGTTATCCACCGGAATGGTTTTTAACTCGACGCCCAGCGAGGCGAAGTCCTGCTCGGGTTTGCTTCCGGCGCTGGCGCCCAGCCATAGCTCAAGCAACACACCGATCCAGCCTTTATCCCGTTTCAGATCGCGCGGCACTGGCAACCCCGCTAACGACGCCAGTTCGCCAAGCGAATAGCCTGCCAGACGCTGTGCCTGAGCCAGTAACTGCGCTTCGGATTCTGGTGGCGAAGTGAAGGGAGATAACGCGAGCATGTCACTAACCTTTTGATTAAAAAACAGACAGTAGTTTTCCACTGTAGTCTGCCAGTTTACCGTTTTCGGTGGAATATAGGCAACGCAATGATTTAAAAGATAATTTATTTATGTCTGCAATGTGTTGCGCAACAGCCCGTCAGGTTTTCCAAATCTGGTCACTGGCAATGAACAGGATCTTACACCATGTTATCCACAGAAAAATGGGATAACTGGTGAAAACTCTTACTACTGTTTCCATTTACAGCCTTGACGTGCGATGAAAATCGAATTTCTGCACAAAATACGTCTAACTTATTGGCATAATCTGTGGATAAAAACGACTCTGTTCGATCTTTCATCAGCGTCAGGATCCTGAGAGTGATGATCGTCACATTATGCTGCAAAAATCCGGTGATAAGTCACTTAACTAAATGAATCACTGGGTTTTATTTTTATACCCGATAAATGGGTTATTCAGACTGTTCTGGGTTTTCCCTGGGTAATTCCATACTTTTTCACAACTCTATCCACAGAAAAGGTGAATAAAACCCGTCTGAGGCAGGGGATGGTGTTTATAACTCTTATGCAAACTGTGAGTTATTCAATCGTTATCCGTTCGTATCCCTGTCATAGAGTGGTTTACCGTTTTCCGGGAGTGTGAAACAATCTCGTCATTCAGGTTTATTTTGAGGTAGTCCGGTGATTGATGACGATGGCTACCGCCCAAATGTGGGAATCGTAATCTGCAATCGACAGGGCCAGGTGATGTGGGCCAGACGTTTCGGGCAGCACTCATGGCAATTTCCCCAGGGGGGAATCAACCCTGGAGAGACCCCGGAACAGGCGATGTACCGGGAGCTGTTCGAGGAAGTGGGCTTAAGTCGTAAAGATGTTCGTATCCTTGCTTCTACCCGTAACTGGTTGCGTTACAAGTTACCGAAACGTTTGGTGCGTTGGGACACAAAGCCGGTTTGTATCGGCCAGAAACAAAAATGGTTTCTTTTGCAGTTGATTGGTAATGATGCAGAAATCAATATGCAAACCAGTAGCACCCCTGAGTTTGATGGCTGGCGTTGGGTAAGCTACTGGTATCCTGTTCGTCAGGTAGTCTCGTTTAAACGCGACGTCTACCGGCGGGTGATGAAAGAGTTTGCAAGTGCGGTGTTAGCGCTTCAGGAAACGCCTCCTAAGCCACAGAACGCACCTGCCTGGCGACGTAAACGAGGTTAAGCCACCCACATTATGCTCACCCGACTGCGAGAAATAGTTGAGAAAGTTGCCAGCGCGCCGCGTCTTAACGAAGCGCTGGAGATACTGGTTACCGACGTGTGTCTGGCGATGGAAACCGAAGTATGCTCGGTCTATCTTGCAGATCACGACAGGCGCTGTTTTTATCTGATGGCGACGCGCGGCTTAAAAAAGCCGCGTGGCCGCACTGTCACGCTCGCATTCGATCAGGGGATCGTAGGCCTGGTTGGCCGACTGGCGGAGCCTATCAACCTTGCCGATGCGCAGAAACATCCCAGCTTTAAATATATTCCTGCGGTAAAAGAGGAGCGTTTTCGCGCGTTTCTCGGCGTACCGATTATCCAGCGCCGCCAGTTGCTTGGCGTACTGGTTGTGCAGCAGCGTGAGCTGCGCCAGTACAATGAAAGCGAAGAGTCCTTTCTTGTCACCCTGGCTACCCAGGTCGCCGCGATCCTTTCCCAGTCACAATTAAATGCCTTGTTTGGTCAGTATCGGCAGACTCGTATTCGTGCGCTGCCTGCTTCGCCGGGGGTTGCCATTGCCGAAGGCTGGATGGATCAAACCCTGCCGCTGATGGAGCAGGTTTATCCGGCATCGACGCTGGATACCTCGCTTGAGCGCGAAAGGCTGACCAGCGCGCTGGAAGAGGCTGCCAACGAATTCCGCCGTTACAGCAAGCGTTTTTCCGCCGGTGCGCAAAAAGAGACGGCGGCGATTTTCGATCTCTATTCCCACCTGCTCTCCGATGCGCGTTTGCGCCGAGAGCTCTTCGAAGAAGTGGACAGAGGCGTGGTGGCCGAATGGGCGGTCAAAACGGTGATTGAAAGTTTCGCCGAACAGTTCGCCGCGCTCAGCGATGGTTATCTGAAAGAACGCGCCGGCGATCTCCGGACACTCGGCCAGCGCCTGCTGTTCCACCTTGATGACAATATTCAGGGGCCGAATACCTGGCCGGAGCGCTTTGTGCTGGTCGCCGATGAGCTTTCGGCAACCACACTGGCAGAGTTGCCGCACGATCGGCTGGTTGGCGTGGTGGTGCGCGACGGTGCGGCCAACTCCCATGCCGCGATTATGGTGCGCGCGTTCGGCATTCCGACGGTGATGGGCGCGGATATCCAGCCTTCGGCGCTGCACCGCCGTACGCTGATTGTCGATGGTTATCGTGGCGAATTACTGGTGGATCCAGAACCGGTTCTGCTACAGGAATACCAGCGTCTTATCACTGAGGAGAATGAGCTCAGTCGTCTCGCTGAAGATGATGTCAATCTGGCGGCGCAGCTTAAAAGTGGCGAGCGGGTGAAAGTGATGCTCAATGCTGGCTTAAGCCCGGAGCATGAAGAGAAACTCGGCAGCCGTATCGACGGTATCGGGCTGTACCGCACTGAAATTCCCTTTATGCTGCAAAGCGGCTTTCCATCGGAAGAGGAGCAGGTGGCGCAATATCAGGGCATGCTGCAAATGTTCAACGACAAGCCGGTGACGTTGCGTACGCTGGATATTGGCGCCGATAAACAATTGCCCTATATGCCCATCAGCGAGGAAAACCCTTGTCTTGGCTGGCGAGGCATTCGTATTACGCTCGATCAGCCGGAAATTTTCCTCGTGCAGGTGCGCGCCATGCTGCGCGCTAATGCGGCGACCGGCAATCTCAGTATTCTGCTGCCGATGATCACCAGTATTGACGAGGTGGATGAAGCCAAACGGCTCATTGAACGCGCTGGGCGCGAAGTTGAAGAGATGATCGGCTACGCCATTCCACGCCCGCGTATTGGCGTGATGCTGGAAGTGCCTTCAATGGTGTTTATGTTGTCGCATCTGGCAAGCCGCGTTGATTTTATCTCCATCGGCACCAACGATCTGACGCAGTATATTCTGGCGGTGGATCGCAACAATACCCGCGTAGCGACAATGTATGACAGCCTGCATCCGGCCGTGCTGCGTGCGTTGTCAATGGTATCAACTGAGGCAGAACGGTTAGGTCTCGACCTTTGCTTGTGCGGTGAAATGGCCGGGGATCCAATGTGTGTCGCCGTGCTGATAGGCCTTGGTTATCGCCATCTGTCGATGAACGGGCGTTCGGTCGCGCGCATCAAATATTTGCTGCGGCGCATTGATGCTGAAGAGGCGCAGATGCTGGCAAATCGCACGCTTGAGGCGCAGTTAACCGCCGAAGTTCGCCATCAGATTGCCGCTTTTATGGAGCGTCGCGGGCTGGGTGGCCTGATCCGCGGCGGGATTTAAGCGTTTGCTTATTCAGATGTAAAATAAGTGCGTGGCTGTTTGACTATACATATCTTTTACAACTTCGGCGCAACTCATGCGTCCCCCTTATGCTATGATTCGCCCCTTTGGAGCGGCCGCCGGTTGCGGCCGCGTATGTAAACCGCTGTCCACTTTCGGCGGAAGAACAACAAGTTGTGGTGACAGATGAACAGTGGCTATCTGCGTTTTCCCGATTTTGATCCGGTGATTTTTTCCATTGGACCCGTCTCCCTGCACTGGTACGGGTTGATGTACCTCGTAGGGTTCGTTTTTGCAATGTGGCTGGCTACGCGTCGGGCGAACCGTCCGGACAGCGGCTGGACGAAAAACGAAGTGGAAAATCTGCTCTATGCAGGTTTCCTGGGGGTATTTCTGGGTGGCCGCCTCGGCTACGTGTTGTTCTATAATTTCCCGCTATTCCTTGCCGATCCGCTCTATCTGTTCCGCGTGTGGGATGGCGGCATGTCCTTCCACGGCGGCCTGATTGGCGTCATTGTCGTGATGGTAATTTTCGCGCGTCGTACTAAACGTAGCTTCTTCCAGGTCTCTGATTTTATTGCGCCGCTGATCCCATTTGGTCTGGGTGCCGGACGCCTGGGAAACTTTATCAATGGTGAATTATGGGGCCGCGTTGATCCCTCATTCCCGTTTACTATGTTGTTCCCCGGCTCGCGTGCGGAAGATATTGCGTTGCTGCCAGCGCATCCGGAATGGCAATCGATTTTTGATACCTACGGCGTGCTGCCACGCCATATGTCACAGCTTTATGAGCTGGCGCTGGAAGGCGTTGTCCTGTTTATCATCCTTAACCTGTTTATCCGCAAACCACGCCCGACCGGCGCGGTATCCGGCTTGTTCCTGATTGGCTACGGCGCGTTCCGTATCATTGTTGAATTTTTCCGCCAGCCCGACGCGCAGTTTACCGGCGAATGGGTGCAGTACATCAGCATGGGGCAGATCCTCTCCATTCCAATGATTGTCGCCGGCGCTATTATGATGATTTGGGCGTACCGCCATCGTTCGCCGCAACACGTTTCCTGAGGAACCATGAAACAGTATTTAGAATTGATGCAAAAGGTGCTGACCGAAGGCACCCCGAAAAACGACCGCACCGGGACAGGCACGTTGTCTATTTTTGGCCATCAGATGCGTTTTAATCTGCAGGAAGGCTTCCCGCTGGTGACCACCAAGCGCTGCCATTTGCGTTCAATTATCCATGAACTGCTGTGGTTCCTGCAGGGCGATACCAATATCGCTTATCTGCGTGAAAACAACGTCACCATCTGGGATGAATGGGCCAACGAGCAGGGCGATCTCGGCCCGGTTTACGGTAAACAGTGGCGCGCATGGCCAACGCCGGATGGCCGCCATATCGATCAGATTTCAACGGTTATCAACCAGTTGAAAAACGATCCGGACTCTCGCCGCATTATCGTTTCGGCCTGGAACGTCGGCGAACTGGATAAAATGGCGCTGGCGCCTTGCCATGCGTTCTTCCAGTTCTATGTGGCGGACGGCAAGCTCTCCTGTCAGCTCTATCAGCGTTCCTGCGATGTGTTCCTTGGGCTGCCGTTCAATATCGCCAGCTATGCATTGCTGGTACATATGATGGCGCAGCAGTGCGATCTGGAGCCGGGTGATTTTGTCTGGACGGGAGGCGATACGCACCTCTACAGCAACCACCTTGAGCAGACGCATCTGCAACTCAGCCGCGAACCCCGCGCGCTGCCGAAACTGGTGATCAAACGTAAGCCTGAGTCGCTGTTTGATTACCGCTTCGAAGATTTCGACATTGAAGGTTACGATCCGCACCCGGCAATTAAAGCGCCGGTCGCTGTCTGACCAGGCTGAACATGACACAACCGGTGCAGTAATGCGCCGGTTTTTTTTCATCAAAAAACGGTTTTTCGGCGCTGTTCGCAACCGCTGTGCAAGCCACTGCAAGCGCACTTTTTTCTCTCATAACGCCTCGTAATTTTCTCTTTTCTGCCTCGACCTGAACATCCACCGCTTGCACACTGCCGCCATGAAAAACGAAGCGGGTTTTACCCTGATTGAAACGCTTATCGCCGTTGCGCTGATCGCAATCCTGAGCGGTATGGGGCTTTCGGGCTGGCAGCACTGGCAGGCGCAACAGCGGCTATGGCAGACCGCGCTACAAGTTCGCCACTTTCTGGAACGGTTACGCGAAGAGGCTAACTGGCATAACCAGGCGCAACGGGTTTATTCGGCACGGGAAGGCGATGGCTGGTGCCTGCTCAATACGCCCTCAACGGGCTGCGCCACGCCTGGCTCGCTCGCCGTTATGCCTGGCTGGCCTGAGGTGACGCTCCTGGAGGTGACGCCATCGCTCGGTTTCTTTGGTTTGCGCAACACTGCATGGCCGGGACATATTCGCGTGCGCAGCAGCGCCGGAGAGTGGCGGATCGTGGTCTCAGCCTGGGGGCGCATCAGAATGTGTCAGAACGCGAAGGACGATCAATGTTGAACAGTCAACGGGGCTTTTCACTGCTGGAAACCGTACTGGCAATGGCTATCGGCAGCATATTGCTGCTGGCTTCGGCCCGCTTTTTACCGGCACTGCAAGCCGCCGTTTTGCAACAGACTCGTGTCCAGACGCTGGAGGACGATCTCTGGCAACGGCTCTGGGCGGTAGCAAAACAGTTACAGCGGGCGGGCTACTGCAACGGCAGCTGCACTGGCCAACCGCTGGTTATCAGCAGTAGCGGAGAGTGCGTGATAATGCAGTGGGATGCCAACAGTAACGGACGCTGGGAATCTTCCGCGAGCAGCGAACCGGAGCAAACGGGGTTTCGCCTGCAAAATGGCGCACTGGAGACATTGCGTGGCGCAACGTCCTGTACCGGACGGGGCTGGGAAAAAACGACCGATCCTGCCCAGATGACCATCTCGCGTTTTAACGTGACCCTGCGCCAGACGACAGGATATGTCCCGCAGCTTAGCGTTGCGCTCGCCGCCTCTCTTCCCGGCGATGCCGGAACGGCGGTGAACGCTGTGCTGGACGTCACTGGATATAACTTATGAATCGTCAAAGGGGAATGTCATCGCTGGCGCTGGTATTGCTGCTACTGCTGCTCGGAAGCCTGATGTTGAATGGCCTGAATCAGC
This sequence comes from Kosakonia sacchari, assembly GCA_900109485.1. Lineage (GTDB taxonomy): Bacteria > Pseudomonadota > Gammaproteobacteria > Enterobacterales > Enterobacteriaceae > Kosakonia > Kosakonia sacchari_B. The sequence continues at coordinate 317,840 of FOAY01000001.1, forward strand.
AGCTTTCCAGCCATTTGTGGCGCGTAAATCGTGAGATTCACGGATTACGCAATATTGCTGAAATCCACTCGGCGATGGCGTGGGCGCAACATCAGGTATGGCCATCACAACCCTTGTTACAGTGCCGCCAACCTGCCGGCGCGGGTTGGCGCAGTTGCCTGCGCATTTTCAGCGATGATTCTGCGTTGCTGATTGTTGCGAACGAAGAGGATGCACTGTGGCATCTGGGGGCAGTAAGCGGTAGTAATATCCGCTTTTTGCCGCATGGCTGGAGTGATTTTTGTCCGCTAAACGAGGTGGCGCTATGTCTGCTTCCCTGAACAAGCAGCAGGGTTTCAGCCTGACGGAAGTACTGCTGGCGATGCTGCTGATGGTGATGGTGGTTACTGCACTGGGCGGTTATCATCGGGCGCTGGCGTCAGGGTTCTGGTCCGCCAGCCAGTGGCGTCAGTTGTGGCGATATGCATGGCAACAGGCACAACCTGACGCACTGCCTTTGCCGCCCGGCTGGCAGGTAAACCGGGGGCAGACAATGACAGAGGGATGTGTCAGCATCAACGTCACCGTTACCTCGCCAGTGGGCAGGCAGGGACAGATGACGCGATTATTTTGTCCGAACAGTCAGTAGTCAGGAGCGCTTATGTTAAGGGTTTACCACTCCAATCGCCTGGATGTGCTGGAAGCATTGATGGAGTTTATCGTTGAGCGAGACAGGCTCGACGATCCCTTTGAACCGGAAGTGGTTCTGGTGCAAAGCACCGGTATGGCGCAATGGCTTCAGATGACGCTGGCGCAAAAGTTTGGCATCGCTGCCAACATCACCTTTCCGCTCCCGGCAAGTTTCATCTGGGACATGTTTGTCTGCGTACTCGATGACATTCCCAAAGAGAGCGCTTTTAGCAAGCAGAGCATGAGCTGGAAGCTCATGTCGCTGCTGCCGGATATGCTGGAGCGTGAAGAGTTCTTCATGCTGCGTCACTATCTGAATGATGATGACGACAAGCGCAAACTGTTTCAGCTTTCGTCGCGCGTGGCGGATCTCTACGACCAGTACCTTGTCTATCGTCCGGAATGGCTGACCCGCTGGGAAGCGGGCGAAACCGTTGAGGGGCTGGGCGAGGCGCAACAGTGGCAGGCTCCGCTCTGGCGTGCCCTGGTGGAACATACCGCTGCGCTCGGCCAGCCTCACTGGCACCGCGCCAATCTCTATCAACGTTTTATCAACACACTCGAATCGGCACAGACGCCGCCCGCAGGTCTGCCGTCCCGCGTCTTCATCTGCGGTATTTCTGCGCTGCCGCCAGTCTATTTGCAGGCTCTACAGGCGCTGGGTAAGCACATTGATGTTCATCTGCTGTTTACCAATCCCTGCCGCTACTACTGGGGGGATATTAAAGATCCCGCATTTCTGGCAAGGCTGGTTACCCGCCAGCGCCGCCATCACCGTGAAGATCGCCTGTTTCCGCTGTTTCGCGATACGCAAAACGCGGGTGGTCTGTTTAATGACGACGGTGAACAGGATGTAGGCAACCCGCTGCTGGCCTCGTGGGGAAAACTGGGGCGCGATAACATTTTTCTGCTGGCAGGCATGGATCGTTACGAGGAACTGGATGCTTTTGTCGATATCACGCCCGGTTCTCTGCTGCAAAACCTGAAGTACGACATCCTTGAGTTGCAAAACAGCGCCGTGGCGGGCGTGACTGCGGAAGAGTTTGCCCACAGCGACAAAAAGCGAACGCTCGCGCCCGACGATCGCAGCGTGACGGTACATGTCTGCCATAGCCCGCAGCGTGAAGTAGAGATCCTGCACGATCGTTTACTGGCGATGCTGGAAGCCGATCCGGAACTGACGCCGCGCGACATTGTGGTGATGGTGGCGGATATTGACAGCTATAGCCCCTACATCCAGGCCGTTTTCGGCAGCGCCAGCGGCGAGCGTTATCTTCCTTATGCAATTTCCGACCGCCGCGCCCGGCAGGCGCATCCGGCGCTGCAGGCTTTTATTAGCCTGCTATCGCTGCCGGACAGCCGCTTTGTTTCTGAAGATGTGCTGGCGCTGCTGGATGTTCCGGTTCTGGCTGCGCGTTTTAACATCGATGAAGAGGGGCTGCGTTACCTGCGACTGTGGGTTAATGAGTCAGGTATTCGCTGGGGCATGGACGATGACAACGTGCGCGAGCTTGAGCTACCGCCGACCGGGCAACACACCTGGCAGTTTGGCCTCACGCGTATGCTCATCGGTTATGCCATGGAGAGCCGCCACGGCGAATGGCAATCCGTTCTGCCATATGATGAATCGAGTGGACTGATTGCTGAACTGGTAGGGCATCTGGCAACGCTACTGATGCAATTGAATATCTGGCGTCGCGGGCTTTCTGAAGCGCGTCCGCTGGAGGAGTGGCTTCCGGTTTGCCGCGATATGCTCAATGACTTTTTCCTGCCCGATCAAGATACCGAAGCGGCGCTGGCGCTGATCGAGCAGGAGTGGCAGGCGATCATCGCTCAGGGCGTTGGCGCGAAATATGGCGAAGCGATCCCGCTTTCTTTACTCCGTGATGAGCTGGCACAACGCCTGGATCAGGAGCGTATTAGCCAGCGCTTTCTCGCCGGTCCGGTCAATATCTGTACTCTGATGCCGATGCGTTCCATTCCCTTTAAGGTGGTTTGCCTGTTAGGCATGAATGACGGCGTTTACCCGCGCACGCTGCCGCCGCTGGGGTTTGATCTGATGAGCCAGAAGCCGCAGCGCGGCGATCGCAGCCGACGCGACGACGACCGCTATCTCTTCCTGGAAGCGCTGATTTCGGCGCAGCAGCAGCTCTATATCAGCTATATCGGCCGTTCTATCCAGGATAACAAAGAGCGTTTCCCTTCCGTGCTGGTGCAGGAACTGGTCGATTACATTGGCCAAAGCCACTGTCTGGTGGGGGACGAAGCGCTGAACTGCGATGACAGCGAGCGTCGGGTGAAAGCGCATATCACGCATTTACATACCCGTATGCCATTCGATCCGGCGAACTTTACTGCTGACGAGTGGCAGAGTTATGCCCGCGAATGGCTGCCTGCGGCGAGTTCGCAGGGCCAGGCGCATTCACCGTTTATCCAGACGCTGGAAAGTCAGCCGCTGGAGACGCTCTCCTTTGATCAGTTGCAGCGCTTCTGGGCGCATCCGGTAAGGGCTTTTTTCCAGATGCGTTTACGGGTCAATTTCCGTCCGGAAGAGAGTGAGATCCCTGATGCCGAGCCGTTTATCCTTGATGGTTTAGACCGGTATCAGTTGAATCTTGAACTGCTCAACACATTAGTGGAGCAGCAGGACGAAGATAAATTATTCCGCCGTTATCGCGCTGCGGGCCTGCTGCCTTATGGCGCCTTTGGCGAAATCATCTGGGAAACCCAGTGCCAGGAGATGCAGGAACTTGCTGGTCGTGTTATCGAGCATCGTCAACCTGCCGTAAGCCAGGAGATCGATCTTCACTGTGCGGGCGTGCATTTGACAGGCTGGTTGTCACGTGTGCAGCCGGATGGCTTGCTACGCTGGCGTCCCTCTTTATTGAGCGTTTCTCAGGGGCTGCAACTTTGGCTTGAGCATCTTGTCTACTGTGCCAGCGGTGGCACCGGCGAAAGCCGGTTGTTTGTGCGTAAAGAAGGCGAGTGGCGATTCCCGCCACTGAAGCCAGAGCAGGCGATGGACTCTCTGGCGCTGATGATCGACGGCTACCGGGAAGGGATGACGAAACCGCTACTGCTGGTGCCGGAAAGCGGCGGCGCGTGGATAAAAGCCTGTTATGACGCCGCAAATGATGCCATGTTAATGGACGAGGAAACGCTACAGAAAGCGCAAAGCAAATTTCTGCAAGCCTGGGAGGGCAATATGATGGTTCGCGGTGAAGGTGAAGATATATGGTATCAGCGGTTGTGGCGTACCCTTGAGCCAGAGTGTTACGCTGAAATCACCGAACAGGCGCGCCGTTTCCTGTTACCGCTTTATCGACATAATCAGTCCGACTGACTGTATAAAAATTGCGCAAGTCGTAAGCATCCATTATTATGCGCGACGGTCACGGACTGATATAACAAGAGTGCTGGCAAAGCCAGCGCGAGTATATCTGGCAGTTCCACAGTTACTGGAGCCGCCGGAAACGTTAATGATGAGGTTCGTGAATGCCCCGCAGCACCTGGTTAAAAGTTTTCGTCCTGTTTTTTGCCCTCTGGGCGCCATTCAGTCAGGCCGACAATGGTTGGCAACCGGTTCAGGAAACTATCCGCAAGAGCGATAAAGATACCCGTCAGTATCAGGCGATTCGTCTCGATAATGGCATGGTTGTGCTGTTGGTATCCGATCCGCAGGCGGTGAAATCGCTCTCCGCGCTGGTCGTGCCGATCGGATCGCTGGAGGATCCTGATTCCCATCCTGGCCTTGCGCATTACCTGGAACACATGACCCTGATGGGTTCCAAAAAATACCCGCAGCCGGACAGCCTTGCCGAATACCTCAAGCTGCATGGCGGCAGCCATAATGCCAGTACTGCGCCTTACCGCACCGCTTACTACCTCGAAGTGGAAAATAACGCGCTGGACGGCGCCGTTGATCGTCTGGCGGATGCGATTGCTGCCCCGATGCTGGATAAAAAATATGGCGAACGCGAACGCAACGCGGTCAACGCCGAGCTGACCATGGCGCGTACCCGTGACGGGATGCGGATGGCGCAGGTCAGCGCGGAGACCATTAACCCGGCGCACCCGGGCGCGCGCTTCTCCGGCGGCAATCTTGAAACGCTGAGCGACAAACCGGGCAGCCCGGTACACCAGGCGCTGCTGGCGTTTCGCGATAAATTCTACTCAGCGAACCTAATGAAAGCGGTCATCTACAGCAATCGTCCGCTGAGCGAACTGGCGACGCTTGCGGTGCAAACCTATGGCCGCGTGCCGAATAAAAACATCACGAAGCCGGAAATCACCGTGCCCGTCGTCACCGATGCGCAGAAAGGTGTCATCATTCACTATGTTCCGGCGGTGCCGCGCAAAGTGCTGCGCGTTGAGTTCCGTATCGATAACAACACCGCTGCGTTTCGCAGTAAAACGGACGAATTGATCACTTACCTGATTGGCAATCGTAGTCCGGGCACGCTCTCTGACTGGCTGCAAAGCCAGGGGCTGGTTGAAGGGATCCGTGGCGACTCCGATCCAGTGGTCAACGGCAACAGCGGCGTGCTGGCGATTTCCGCGACGTTGACAGACAAAGGTCAGGCGAATCGCGATCAGGTGGTAGCGGCGATTTTCAGCTATCTGCAACTGCTGCGTGAAAAAGGTATCGATAAGCGCTATTTCGACGAGCTTTCCCATATTCTTGACCTTGATTTTCGCTACCCCTCCATTACCCGCGATATGGATTATGTTGAGTGGCTGGCGGATACAATGATCCGCGTACCGGTTGCGCATACGCTGGATTCAGTAAACATTGCTGACCAGTTTGATGCCAAAGCGGTGCAGGCGCGTCTTGACGAAATGACGCCGCAAAATGCCCGCATCTGGTATATCAGCCCGGATGAGCCGCACAATAAAACGGCCTATTTTGTCGATGCGCCTTATCAGGTCGATAAAATTTCCCCGGAAACCTTTGCTGACTGGCAGAAGCGGGAGAGCGACATTACGCTGAAATTCCCCGAGCTGAACCCCTATATTCCGGATGATTTCACGCTGATCAAACCGCAGAAGCAGTACGAGCATCCCGAACTGATTGTCGATGAGCCGACGCTGCGCGTGGTGTATATGCCGAGCCGCTATTTTGCCAGCGAACCGAAGGCGGATGTCAGCGTGGTACTGCGTAATCCACAGGCGATGGATACCGCGAAAAGCCAGGTGATGTTCGCACTGAATGACTATCTGGCGGGGCTCGCGCTCGATCAGCTGAGCAACCAGGCGGCTGTCGGCGGGATCACTTTTTCCACCAATGCCAACAATGGCTTGATGCTTAACGCCAATGGTTACACCCAGCGCCTGCCGCAGCTTTTCCAGGCGTTGCTGAGCGGTTATTTCAGCTATACGCCTACGGAAGAACAGCTTGCGCAGGCCAAATCCTGGTACGCGCAAATGATGGATTCGGCAGAGAAGGGTAAAGCCTTTGATCAGGCGATTATGCCAGTGCAGATGCTGTCGCAGGTGCCGTACTTCTTGCGTGAAGATCGTCGTGCGCTGCTGCCATCGATCTCCCTGCAGGACATTTTGCACTATCGCGATGCGCTGAAGAGCAATGCGCGTCCGGAATTCCTCGTGGTCGGCAACCTCGGTGAGCAGCAGGCGAAAGACCTTGCTCATGCGGTACAAAAACAGCTGGGTGCCAATGGTACCGTGTGGTGCCGCAACCAGGACGTCGTGGTTGATAAACAGCAGAATGTGAGCTTTGAAAAAGCGGGTAACAGCACGGATTCCGCGCTGGCCGCGGTGTTCGTTCCGCCAGGTTTTGATGAGTACAGCAGCTCGGCCTACAGCGCGATGCTGGGGCAAATTGTACAGCCGTGGTTCTATAACCAGTTACGCACCGAGGAACAGCTTGGTTACGCTGTGTTTGCTTTCCCGATGAGCGTTGGCCGTCAGTGGGGCATGGGTTTCCTGTTACAGAGCAATGATAAGCAACCAGCGTATCTCTGGGAGCGCTACAAGGCCTTCTTCCCGACAGCGGAAGCGAAGCTGCGGGCGATGAAACCGGAAGAGTTTGCCCAAATCCAGCAGGGGGTGATTGCGCAAATAGTGCAAGCGCCGCAAACGTTAGGTGAAGAGGCTTCCAAACTCAGCAAAGATTTTGATCGCGGCAATATGCGCTTCGATTCACGTGATAAAGTAGTCGCTCAGATAAAACTGCTGACGCCGCAGAAACTTGCCGACTTCTTCCATCAGGCGGTGGTAGAGCCGCAAGGCATGGCGATTTTGTCGCAGATCTCCGGTAGCCAGAGCGGGAAAGCGGAATATGCTCAACCACAAGGCTGGAAGGTCTGGGACAGCGTCAGCGCCCTGCAGCAATCCTTACCGAAGATGACCGAGAAAGATGAGTGAAACCACTGCTGAGACCCTTGATCCCCTGCGCTTGCCGCTTACCGGCGAGCGCCTGATTGAAGCCTCGGCGGGCACCGGCAAGACATTCACCATCGCCGCACTCTATTTGCGGCTGCTATTAGGGTTGGGCGGCAATGCCGCCTTCCCGCGACCACTCAGCGTTGAAGAGCTGCTGGTGGTGACTTTCACCGAGGCCGCGACCGAAGAGCTGCGTGGCCGTATCCGCAGTAATATCCATGAGCTACGCCTTGCCTGCCTGCGGGAAAGCAGCAGCAACCCCCTGTATGCCCGTTTGCTGGAGGAGATTGCCGATAAGCAGCAGGCGGCGTACTGGCTGATGCTGGCAGAGCGGCAAATGGATGAAGCGGCAGTCTTTACCATTCATGGCTTCTGCCAGCGCATGCTCAGCCTGAACGCGTTCGAATCCGGCATGCTGTTTGAACAGCAACTGGTGGAAGATGAATCTCTGCTGCGCTATCAGGCCTGCGCGGATTTCTGGCGGCGTCACTGCTACCCGCTGCCGCGTGAGATTGCCCAGGCGATCCATGCCTCGTGGAAAGGGCCGCAGGAACTGCTGAAGGCGATCGATCGCTACCTGCAGGGCGAAGCGCCGCAAATCAAATCCCCACCGTCGGCGGATGAAACGCTGGTTTCCCGCCACCAGCGCATTATCGCCCGGATTGATGCCATCAAGCAGCAGTGGAATGCCGCAGTTGCCGAAGTGGAGCCGGTGATTGAAGCGTCCGGTATCGACCGGCGCAAATTCAACCGTGGCAACCAGGCAAAGTATATTGAGCGTGTGTCCGCCTGGGCGCAGGAAGAGACGCGTAGTTACCTCCTGCCGGAGGCACTGGAGAAGTTTGCCCAGTCTTTCCTTGCCGAACGCACTAAAGCCGATGGCGTGGTGCCGGAACATCCGCTTTTTGTCGCTATCGAGGAACTGCTGGCTCAGCCGTTAACGCTTGACGATCTGGTGCTGACCAGCGCAATGCGTGAAATCCGTGAGGCGGTGGCGAAAGAGAAACGTCGTCGCGGCGAGCTGGGTTTTGACGATATGCTGAGCCGCCTGGATAGCGCATTGCGCAGCCCGAACGGTGAGGCGCTGGCCGCTGCGATCCGCGGACGCTTCCCGGTGGCGATGATCGATGAATTTCAGGATACCGATCCGCAGCAGTACCGTATTTTCAGCCGTATCTGGCATGGGCAGCCAGAGTGCGGCCTGCTGTTGATTGGCGACCCGAAGCAGGCTATCTACGCATTTCGCGGCGCCGATATTTTTACCTATATGAAAGCGCGCGATGAAGTGAGTGCTCGCTATACCCTTGATACCAACTGGCGCTCGTCGCCAGGAATGATCGCCAGCGTTAACCGCCTGTTTATGCAGATGGAAGACGCCTTTATGTTTCGCCAGATCCCCTTCCTGCCGGTTAAATCCGCCGCTAAAAATGCGGGTCTGCGCTTTACCTTTCGTGGAGAAATGCAGCCAGCCATGAACATGTGGCTGATGGAGGGCGAAGGTGTTGGCGTCGGCGATTACCAGGGTTTTATGGCACAGCTCTGCGCCTCGCAGATCCGCGACTGGCTGAGCGCTGGCCAGCAGGGCGAGGCGCTGTTGTACGAAGGTGAGGGCGAGCATGAGAAAGTGCGCCCGGTCAGAGCCTCGGATATTACCGTGCTGGTGCGCAGCCGCCACGAAGCGTCGCTGATTCGCGATGCCCTGATGCTGCTGGATATTCCCTCCGTCTATCTCTCTAACCGCGACAGCGTGTTCGACACGCCGGAAGCACAGGAGCTGTTGTGGCTGTTGCATGCCGTGCTGGCACCGGAGCGGGAGAGCACGTTGCGTAGCGCGTTAGCCACCTCCATGCTGGGGCTGACCGCGCAGGATATTGAAGCGCTGAATCTCGACGAACAGGCGTGGGATGAGAAAGTTGAAGAGTTCTCTCACTACCGCGAACTGTGGCAAAAACGCGGTGTGATGCCGATGCTGCGCACGTTGATGAGCGCGCGCAATGTGGCAGAGAATCTACTGGCGACGCCTGGCGGTGAGCGGCGATTAACCGATATTCTGCATATCAGCGAGCTGTTGCAGGAAGCCGGAACGCAGCTTGAAAGTGAGCATGCACTTACCCGTTGGCTGGCGCAGCGCATCGCTGAACCGAATGCCAATGCCTCCAGCGAGCAGTTGCGTCTGGAGAGCGACAAACATCTGGTGCAGATTGTCACCATCCATAAATCGAAAGGCCTCGAATACCCGCTGGTCTGGCTGCCGTTTATTGCGAATTTCCGCGTCCAGGATCAGGGTTTCTACCATGACCGCGAATCGTTCGCGGCGATGCTCGATTTAAGCCATGGTGACGAGAGCGTCGAACTGGCGGAAACCGAGCGCCTTGCGGAAGATTTGCGCCTGCTCTATGTAGCATTAACGCGTTCGGTCTGGCATTGCAGTCTGGGGATCGCGCCGCTGATTCGCCGTCGCGGCGGCAAAACGGGCGAAACTGATTTCCACCAGAGCGCACTTGGGCGGCTGATTCAGAAAGGTGAAGCGCTTGATGCTGCCGGTTTGCAGCGTGCATTGCAGGCGCTGTGCAATAACGATATCGCCCTTTGCACGCCGCCCGTTGCCGATAGCGCCCGCTGGCAGTTACCGCAAACGGCGCTGCCCGCACTGAGCGCGCGGGAAGTGACGCGGAAAATTGCCGACGACTGGCGCGTGACCAGCTATTCCGGCTTGCAGCAGCGTGCTCACGGCATCGCCCAGGATCTGCTGCCGCGTCTGGATATCGATGCGGCCGGTGAGCGTGAGGTTGCGGTTGAACCGATGCTGACGCCGCACCAGTTTCCGCGTGGCGCCGCGCCGGGAACCTTTTTACACAGCCTGTTTGAAGATCTGGATTTTACCCAGCCAATCTCGCCGCAATGGGTGGCGGAAAGAGTGCTGGCGGGGGGTTACGAAGAACACTGGGAGCCGGTACTGAGCCGCTGGCTGGAGAGCGTGCTGCATGCGCCGCTGGCCGGAACGGGCATTTCGCTAAGCCAGCTTACGCCGAAGGAGAAACAGGTTGAGATGGAGTTCTACTTGCCTGTGACGCAGGCGATGAGCGCTCAGGCGTTGGATGCGCTAATTCGGCGCTACGATCCGCTGTCGGCAGGGTGTCCACCGCTCGATTTCCGCGATGTGCGCGGCATGCTGAAAGGCTTTATCGATCTCGTCTTTCGCCACGACGGACGCTACTACCTGCTGGATTACAAATCCAACTGGCTGGGCGAAAGCGCGGAGGCCTATACGCAGGCGGCGATGGCGACGGCAATGCAGGCGCACCGCTACGACTTGCAGTATCAATTATATAGCCTGGCGCTGCATCGTTACCTGCGCCACCGCATCGCGGATTACCGCTATGAACAGCATTTCGGCGGCGTGATCTACCTTTTTTTGCGCGGCGTTGAGGCGCAAAACCCGCAGCAGGGTATCTTCACCACGCGTCCTGACGCGGCACTGATCGAACAGATGGATGCGTTATTTGCCGGAGAGATGCAGGAGTCGATGCCATGAGTATGACAGCACAATTACGTGAAGCGGCAGAGCTGAAACTGTTGCGCCCGCTGGATGTGCAGTTCGCTCTGACGGTGGCAACGGAAGAGGAACCGGCGGTGATGCTGGCAGCGGCGCTGCTCAGCCACGACGCCGGTGAAGGACACGTCTGTTTACCGCTTTCGCGCCTGACGCCTGAAGCGTATGCCAGCGCAGGAACGATCTTTAGCCAACTTTTTGAGCAGGCGGGAAACCCTGACGACTGGCGGCAAACGCTGCTGTCATCGCATGCAGTCAGCGACGGTGAAACGCCCGCGCCGCTGGTGCTGAGGGGGGATCGCCTCTACCTGAACCGCATGTGGCAAAACGAACGACAGGTGGCGGCATTTTTTGCCGAACGGCAGAGCCAGCCCGATGTGGATGAAACCCGGCTGACGCAGGTACTGGAGACATTTTTCCCGACAACGGGCGAAATAAACTGGCAGAAAGTAGCGGCAGCCGTGGCGCTCACCCGGCGTATTTCGGTGATTTCCGGCGGGCCGGGAACCGGGAAAACCACGACTGTGGCAAAACTGCTTGCGGCACTGGTACAGATGGTGGACGGCGGCAAATGCCGCATTTGTCTGGCCGCGCCGACCGGCAAAGCTGCCGCGCGGTTGACCGAGTCGCTGGGCAATGCGCTGCGTCAGCTGGATCTGACGGAACAACAGAAAGCGATGCTGCCGGACGAAGCCAGCACGCTGCACCGTCTGCTTGGCGCGCAGCCGGGCAGCCAGCGCCTGCGGCATCATGCTGATAATCCGCTGCATCTTGATGTGCTGGTGGTCGATGAAGCCTCAATGATCGATTTGCCAATGATGTCGCGGTTGATCGATGCGCTGCCGCCGCAGGCCCGGGTGATCTTTCTTGGCGATCGCGATCAACTGGCCTCGGTAGAGGCCGGAGCGGTGCTGGGTGATATCTGCGCGTGGGTGAACGCTGGCTATACCCCGGAGCGTGCGGCGCAGCTCTCGCGCTTAACTGGCTCAACGGTTCCCGCCGGAGAAGGGCACTGCGCCAGCACGCTGCGCGACAGCCTGTGTTTGCTGCAAAAAAGCTATCGTTTTGGCAGTGATTCCGGCATTGGCCAACTGGCGGCGGCGGTCAATCGGGGCGATAAAAATGCCACCAGAGCGGTATTCAGCCAGGGCTTTGGCGATATCGAGCGTAAACCGCTGCAGAGCGCAGAAGAGTATCAGGCAATGATCGACGACGCGCTCGCCGGCTATGGCCATTATTTGTCGCGAGTGCATGACAACGCCGCGCCGGAGGAGATTATCGCGGCGTTTAGCGAATACCAGTTGCTGTGCGCATTACGCGAAGGACCGTTTGGGGTCAGCGGGCTGAATGAGCGTCTGGAACTGGCGCTGCTGCGTAAACGGCAGATTTCACGCCCGGCGCATTCGCGCTGGTATCACGGTCGTCCGGTTATGATCTCACGTAATGATTCGGCGCTGGGCTTATTTAATGGCGATATCGGTATAGCGCTGGAGCAGGGGCAGGGGATCCGCGTCTGGTTTCCGCTGCCGGATGGCAGCATCAAATCCGTGCAGCCCAGCCGCCTGCCGGAGCATGAAACGGCGTGGGCAATGACCGTGCATAAATCGCAGGGTTCGGAGTTTGATCATACGGCGTTGATCCTGCCGGGGCAGTTTGTACCGGTCGTCACGCGTGAGCTGGTTTATACCGCCATCACCCGTGCGCGCAGGCGGCTGTCGCTCTATGCGGACGAGCGCGTACTGGCGCAGGCCATTGCCACTCGCACCGAGCGGCGCAGCGGGCTGGATGCGTTATTCAGCGAAGTAGAGTAACGCCCCCGCAGCGCGCGGGGGCAAGCTTTCAGGTAAGGTCGGCCATCAGCACTTTGGAACGGCGCTGATAGTTGTACATCTGCTTTTTGGTCTCCGGCAGCGAATCAATATCCACCGGGGTAAAGCCGCGCTCCTGGAACCAGTGAATGCTGCGCGTGGTCAGCACAAACAGTTTGCTCAGGCCAATCTGTCTCGCTTGCGCGGCAATACGCTCCAGCAGGACTTCACCGCGCGATGAGCTGCGATAGTCCGGGTGTACCGCCACGCAGGCCATCTCGCCGATTTTCTCTTCCGGGAAGGGATAAAGCGCCGCACAGGCAATGGTCAGGTTATCGCGTTCAATAATGGTGAATTTGTCGATCTCCATCTCCAGCTGTTCGCGGGAGCGGCGCACCAGAATGCCCTGTTGTTCAAGCGGGCGAATAAGTTCGAGAATACCGCCAATATCGTTGATGGTGGCGCGACGGATCTGCTCGGCGCTCTCCATCACAATCTGCGTACCGATACCGTCGCGGGAGAACAGCTCCTGTAACAGCGCGCCGTCTTCCTGATAGCTGATCAAGTGGCTGCGCCGCACGCCGCTGCGACAGGCTTTGACCGCGCCACGCAGGAAACGCACCGTGCCGGAGTGGTAATCTCCTTTTGCTTCCAGCGCCTCGACGCGCGCCTGCGCTTCGTTCGGGAACAGCTCGGAAACAATATCGCCCTCGTCGTTCATTACCCCTTGCGACGAGCAAAAACCGATCATTTTTTCGGCTTTCAGCTTGATGGCAAGCTGGGTGGCAATCTCTTCGGAGGTAAGGTTAAAACTTTCGCCAGTGACCGACACCGCGACCGGCCCCATCAGCACAATCGCACCGCTGTCGAGCTGGCGATGGATCGCTTCTTCATCAATACGGCGAATACGTCCGCTATGGCAATAATCTACGCCGTCATCGACGCCCAGCGGCTGGGAAATAATAAAGTTGCCGCTGACCACGTTAATATGCGCGCCCTGCAATGGCGTATTGTTGAGGCTCATCGACAGCCGCGCCGTGATGTCGAGCTGCAACAGGCCTGCCGCCTGCTTAACCAGTTCAAGGGTTTTTGCATCGGTAACGCGGGTGTGTTTGTGGTAAATCGGTTCATGATGATGTTCGGCAAGGTTGGCGTCGATTTGTGGACGCGCGCCATACACCACCACCAGCCGGATGCCGAGGCTGTGTAACAGGCCGATGTCATTGACAATACTGGAAAAATTCTCGTGCGCAATGGCTTCACCGCCGAGCATAATCACAAATGTCTTTCCCCGATGGGCATTAATATAGGGAACAGAATGGCGGAATCCTTGTACCAGTTCGGTTCTGCGCTCTCTTACCACGGCCTGTCCTCAATGCATGATTATTCGTAAATTGTGTATTTTTATTCTTTTCTGCCGCCTGGCGCAAGTGCAAATTTTGTCGTCATTCAATAAAGTTGGCCCGGCGAAGCCATTGAGCAGACATATGTTTACCCTTTAATAGATGACAGTTTATGCATCATTCGTTAAAGTTTTCGGTCAATTCTGACGAATAGCATTATTTAGCGAAAAATTGCTCGGGAGAGGCATGTCGGGAAGTCAATCATCGGTGAGCCGCCGCAGGTTATTAAAAGGGGCGGGGGCCATGTGGTTATTAAGCGTAAGCCAGATTGGCCTGGCAGCGGTAAGCCAGGTGGTGGCGGTGCGCGTCTGGCCGGCGTCTACCTATACGCGCGTGACGGTGGAATCGAACCAGGTCATCAAATACAAGCAGTTCACGTTGAGTAACCCTGACCGGTTGGTTGTGGATCTCGAAGGCGTACACCTTAACTCCGTGCTGAAAGGCATGGGGACGCAGATTCGCGGCGACGATCCCTTCATCAAATCTGCGCGCGTAGGTCAGTTTGATCCGCAAACTGTGCGCATGGTGTTTGAGCTGAAACAGGATGTTGCGCCGCAACTGTTCGCGCTGGCGCCGGTCGCTGGCTTCAAAGAGCGGCTGGTGATGGATCTCTATCCGGTGAATGCGAAAGATGTGCAGGATCCGCTGTTGGCGCTGTTGGAAGAGTACAACAAAGGCGATCTTGAACAGCAGATGCCGAAGCAGGATAGCGGCCCGCAGCCGGGGAAAGCGGGGCGCGATCGGCCGATCGTTATTATGCTGGATCCCGGTCATGGTGGCGAAGATCCGGGGGCGATGGGGAAATACCGTACCCGCGAGAAAGACGTGGTGCTGCAAATTGCCCGCCGTCTGTACGCGCTGATCGAGAAAGAAGGCAATATGAAAGCCTACATGACGCGTAACGAGGATGTCTTTATCCCGTTGAAAGTGCGCGTTGCCAAAGCACAAAAACAGCGTGCGGATCTGTTTGTGTCGATTCACGCCGATGCCTTCACCAGCCGTCAGCCGAGCGGTTCTTCGGTATTTGCTCTTTCGACCAAAGGGGCGACCAGTACGGCGGCAAAGTATCTGGCGGAGACGCAAAACGCTTCCGACCTTATTGGCGGCGTCAGTAAAAGCGGCGACCGTTATCTCGATCACACCATGTTCGATATGGTGCAGTCGCTGACCATCAATGACAGCCTGAAGTTCGGCAAAGCCGTGCTCAACAAGCTCGGCAGCGTTAACGATCTGCATAAAAATCAGGTGGAACAGGCCGGTTTTGCGGTGCTGAAGGCACCGGATATTCCGTCGATTCTGGTCGAGACCGCGTTTATCAGTAATGTGGAAGAGGAACGCAAGCTGAAGACGGCCAAATTCCAGCAGGAAGTGGCGGAGTCGATTCTGGCGGGGATTAAAGCCTACTTCGCGGATGGCGCGACGCTGGCGAGAAGGGGATAACAGAGTGGCGCTGAAAGGTGCCATTTTTTTACGGACCGCAGAAACAAAAAAACACCCGTTAAGGTGTTTATTGTGTTGGTTGCGGGGGCCGGATTTGAACCGACGACCTTCGGGTTATGAGCCCGACGAGCTACCAGGCTGCTCCACCCCGCGTCCGTCTGTTTACACTTCCATCATGTAAACTTTTTTCTTCACATTTTAATTGGTTGCGGGGGCCGGATTTGAACCGACGACCTTCGGGTTATGAGCCCGACGAGCTACCAGGCTGCTCCACCCCGCGTCCGTGGATGCGCACTATACTCTGCAAACTTATTGATGCAACCTTTTTTTTGACTAATTCGATGAATTACCGGGATTGTGTGTAAAAACAATACAATCAGCTTGTTTTTTGTGCGAAATTGGCGATGGGTTGTGCTGACGCATTTCTTTAGTGAATAGGGTTTGTTATCTTCACCCCGCTGCAGGTTAATCAGAAGACGAGATATAATGAAAGGACGTTGGGCTAAGTTCGTACTCACAGGCGCCATGGTCGCAATCCTTGCCGCTTGTTCCTCCAAACCGACCGATCGCGGTCAACAGTATAAAGACGGAAAGTTTTCCCAGCCTTTTTCCCTGGTCAATCAACCTGACGCCGTCGGTGCGCCAATCAACGCCGGAGACTTCTCCGAGCAGGTTAATCAAATCCGTTCCGCTTCTCCGCGCCTCTATAGCAGCCAGAGCGGCCTTTATAATGCGCTCCAGTCCTGGCTGATGTCAGGCGGCGATACGCGCACGCTGCGCCAGTACGGCCTTGATGCGTGGCAGATGGAAGGCACGGATAACTACGGAAACGTGCAATTTACCGGGTACTACACGCCGGTAGTGCAGGCGCGCCACACGCGCCAGGGCGAGTTCCAGTACCCTATTTATCGCATGCCGCCCAAACGCGGCCGCTTGCCATCGCGCGCGGAAATCTATGCCGGTGCGCTCAGCGACAACTATGTGCTGGCGTACAGCAACTCGCTGATGGACAACTTTATTATGGATGTGCAGGGCAGCGGCTATATCGATTTTGGCGATGGCAGCCCGCTTAACTTCTTCAGTTACGCCGGGAAAAATGGCCATGCTTACCGCAGTATCGGCAAAGTGTTGATCGATCGCGGCGAAGTGAAGAAAGAAGATATGTCGATGCAGGCCATCCGCGAATGGGGTGAAAAACACAGTGAAGCGGAAGTGCGTGCGCTGCTGGAAGAGAATGCCTCGTTTGTCTTCTTTAAACCGCAATCCTGGGCGCCGGTGAAAGGCGCCAGCGCGGTGCCGCTGATTGGTCGTGCATCTGTCGCGTCCGATCGCAGCATTATTCCGCCGGGTACCACGTTACTGGCGGAAGTGCCGCAACTGGACAATAAAGGCAAATTCAACGGTCAGTATGAGCTGCGTCTGATGGTAGCGCTGGATGTCGGCGGCGCTATCAAAGGCCAGCACTTTGATATCTATCAGGGCATTGGCCCGGATGCCGGTCACCGCGCTGGCTGGTATAACCATTATGGCCGGGTCTGGGTGCTGAAAAACGCCCCAGGCACGGGCACCAGCGGCGGCGTGTTCAGCGGCTGAGTGTGATACACTCTGCAACCCTCTTTCGCCTGCGGAAGAGGGTTTTCTGTTTTCTTTGAGGTCTGTTTTATGTCAGCAGTAATCAGCGATGCCTGGCGTCAGCGTTTTGGCGGCACGGCGCGTTTATATGGCGAGAAAGCGTTGCAGTGGTTTGCCGATGCGCATATCTGCGTGGTCGGCATCGGCGGCGTGGGTTCCTGGGCGGCTGAAGCGCTGGCGCGAACGGGCATCGGCGCGATCACGCTGATCGATATGGACGACGTTTGCGTCACCAACACCAACCGGCAGATCCATGCCCTGCGCGATAACGTAGGCCTCGCAAAAGCGGAAGTGATGGCGGATCGTATTCGTCAGATCAACCCGGAGTGCCGGGTGACGGTGGTGGATGACTTTGTGACTGCCGACAACGTTGCGCAGCTGATGAGCCAGGGCTACAGCTATGTAATCGATGCGATCGACAGCGTACGCCCGAAAGCGGCGCTGATTGCATACTGCCGTCGCAATAAGATCCCGCTGGTGACCACGGGCGGAGCCGGGGGGCAGATCGATCCGACGCAGATCCAGGTTAGCGATCTGGCGAAAACCATTCAGGATCCGCTGGCGGCAAAATTGCGCGAGCGGTTGAAAAGCGATTTTGGCGTGGTGAAGAACAGCAAAGGGAAGCTCGGCGTCGACTGCGTATTCTCCACCGAAGCGCTGGTTTACCCGCAGGCGGACGGTTCAGTCTGTGCGATGAAAAGCACGGCGGAAGGGCCGAAACGTATGGATTGCGCAGCCGGTTTTGGTGCTGCAACGATGGTGACCGCAACCTTTGGTTTTATTGCGGTCTCCCATGCGCTGAAAAAATTGATGGCAAAAGCGGAGCGTCAGGCCAGCGCCTGACGGGCTGCATCCTGCACGGCGGCGACCAGCGCCGCCAGCCCCTGGCTACGCGACGCACTCAGCTGGGTGCGTAACCCCAGTTCATCGAACAGTGCCAGCGGATCGTGATGAATGAGATCGTCCGGGCGCTTGCCTTCTATCGCCGTCAACAGCACGGCCAGCAATCCGCGTACAATCCGGCCTTCGCTCTCGCCGAAGAAATGCATCGTTCCCTCCGCGCTCAGCGTTGAACCGAGCCAGACGCGATTTTCGCAGCCGGGAATTTCCCGCGCCTGCGCTTTCAGCGCTTCCGATGCCGCAGGCAGTTGCTTACCGAGCATGATCAACTGACGGTATTTATCTTCCCATTGGTTCAGAGCGCCAAACGTCTGGCGCAGTGTCTCTTCGGTCAAGGTCGTGCCGAACGGGTGTCCGGCGAAAGTCGGGCTTGTCATTAATCCACCAATATTTCCAGGGCGCGGTCCACTGCCTGCACCAGCGCGTCTACATCCTGTTGTGTATTATAGGGTGCAAATGAGGCGCGCAGGGTGCCGCTGACGCCAAGTGCGGCCAGCAGCGGCTGGGCGCAGTGCTGACCGGCGCGCAGCGCGATACCGTAGCCCGCAAGCAGTGTCACCATATCGCCGTGATGTACGCCGTCAAAATCGAAGGCCAGCAGGCTTGAATCCTGGCAGCGAAAGGAGCGGAAACCCGGGCGTTTAGCCAGTTGATCTTCTGCCAGCGTCGCCAGCCCGCGGCTGTAGCTTTCCGCCTGGGCGATATCCAGCGTTTTCAGCCACTCCAGCGCCGCGCTGAGGCCAATCACGCCCGCCACGTTGGGCGTACCGGCTTCCAGCTTGTACGGCACTGGCTGAGTGGTGAAGCCGTCAAATGTCACTTCGCTGATCATCTTGCCGCCGCCCAGCCACGGCGTCATCTCATCCAGCAATTCCGCTTTACCATACAGCGCGCCGATACCGTTGGGACCGTAGAGTTTATGGCCGGAAAATGCATAGAAATCGATATCCAGCCGCTGCACGTTGGCCGGGAAATGCACCACGCCCTGCGCGCCATCGACCATCACCACCATGCCTGCCGCATGCGCCAGCGTAATCGCCCGCGCCAGATCCGGGCAACCGCCGGTGACGTTGGACATCTGCCCCAGCGCCAGGATGCGGCTGCGTGAGGTGATAAGCGACGGCAGTTGGTTGATATCCGGCAGGTGATCGGCGCCGAGCGGCAGTTTCACCACCCGCGCGCCGGTTTGTTGCGCCACCATCAGCCACGGCACCAGGTTGGCGTGATGTTCCGCCTCGCTGACAATGATTTCATCGCCCGCTTGCAGGCGCGGGCGCGCGTAGCATTGCGCGACCATATTGATGGCTTCGGTGGTGCCGCGTGTCCAGACGATGTTTTTGCCGGAAGGCGCATTGAGCAGCGCGGCGACCTGATCGCGCGCAGCTTCGTAGCGTGCGGTTAACTGTTGTGCCTGGGCAAACTGGCTGCGGTGCACATTACCGGCGCTGAGGCTGTAAAACTGTTGTGTGGCATCAATTACCGCCTGCGGTTTCAGGGCGGTGGCGGCGCTATCCAGATAGACGCCCGCGTCGGCCAGCGCCGGGAACTGCGCGCGAAAGTGCGATGGGTTAAATGCGTTCATGCGATTCCTCGTATCAATAGCGCGATCGTCGCGCAATTTTTCTGTCGGAGCAAGAACGTTGCGCTCCATCGGAATTGTCTGTTTGTCCTGGCAGGGAGATGTAAGCAGGTTATGCTAAATAGTGTTAGGTAAATGTTTAAGACTCTTCCACTAAGAGTGTTTCACAGCATTAATTGCCAGAAGGAGAAGAAGATGAAGAAGACTGCCGCAATTATTTCTGCATGTATGCTTACTTTTGCCCTGAGCGCCTGTTCCGGTCCGAATTACGCGTTACATACCAATGATGGACGCACGATCGTCTCGGAAGGGAAACCGAAAACTGACGATCAGACCGGCCTGATTTCGTATAAAGACGCTAACGGCAACGAACAGCAGATCAACCGTACCGACGTGAAAGAGATGGTCGCGCTGGATAAGTAAGCGCTAAACGTGGGGTAAAAAAAAGCACCGCAATCTTGCGGTGCTACATTAATCACTATGGACAGACAGGGTAAATGTACAGGAAGTGAAAAAGGGGTAGCGTCGCTACCAGGGTCTGAATCGCAGACCAATTGCAAACACAACAACACAACATCACAACCGTAAGCCAAAAGCCCTTCAGAACACGCATTCCAAAAAAGCTCTTCGTTCCGGCTCAGGAAGTGCCGCCACTATAGGTATTTGCTGGTATAAGCTCAACGGACAATTTATAATGGCTCAGATAAAAAAAACTAATAGGTTAAACACTGTTTCCTGTTTGTTAAATTGCCTTTACATCTAAGCCTGAAGACCATGTCCAAGCGATTACCACCACTGAATGCATTACGCGTTTTTGATGCCGCCGCACGTCATTTAAGTTTCACGCGCGCAGCCGATGAGCTTTTTGTGACGCAGGCCGCAGTAAGTCACCAAATCAAGTCTCTCGAGGATTTTCTCGGGCTCAAGCTCTTTCGCCGACGCAACCGTTCGCTGCTGCTGACCGAAGAGGGGCAGAGCTATTTTCAGGATATCAAAGAGATATTTTCCCAACTGACGGAAGCCACCCGCAAGTTGCAGGCGCGCAGTGCGAAAGGCGCGCTCACCGTCAGTTTGCTCCCCAGTTTTGCCATCCAGTGGATGGTGCCAAGGCTCTCCGACTTTAACTCAACTTATCCGGGAATTGACGTTCGTATCCAGGCCGTTGACCGTCAGGAAGATAAACTGGCGGACGATGTCGACGTGGCGATTTTTTACGGTCGCGGTAACTGGCCGGGAATGCGCGTCGAAAAATTGTACGCCGAATATCTGCTACCGGTCTGTTCGCCGCTGTTGCTGACAGGCGATAAGGCGCTGAAAACGCCGCAAGATTTAGCGCACCACACGTTATTGCACGACGCATCGCGTCGCGACTGGCAAACTTATACGCGGCAATTAGGTCTTAACCTCAACGTTCAGCAGGGACCCATTTTCAGCCACAGCTCTATGGTGCTTCAGGCGGCCATCCACGGACAGGGGATCGCACTGGCCAACAACGTAATGGCGCAGTCCGAAATCGAGGCAGGCCGGCTGGTCTGTCCGTTTAATGATGTTCTGGTCAGTAAGAATGCGTTTTATCTGGTTTGTCATGACAGTCAGGCAGAACTGGGTAAAATAGCCGCCTTTCGTCAGTGGATCCTGGCCAAAGCGGCAAGCGAACAGGAAAAATTCCGTTTCCGTTATGAACATTAATGCGCGCGCGTGGCGCGTATGACTTTTTAGGGTACTCCCATGACCAGCCGTTTTATGTTGATTTTCGCCGCGGTGAGCGGTTTTGTGTTTGTCGCGCTCGGCGCATTCGGCGCGCACGTTTTACGTAAATCTTTGGGTGTGCCGGAGATGAGCTGGATCCAGACCGGCCTTGAATATCAGGCATTCCACACGCTGGCCGTGCTGGGCCTGGCGGTGGCGATGCAGCGTCGCATCAGCATCTGGTTTTACTGGAGCAGTGTTTTTCTTGCGCTGGGCACCGTGCTGTTTAGCGGCAGCCTCTATTGCCTGGCGCTTTCGCATTTACGCCTGTGGGCGTTTGTTACGCCAGTCGGTGGGGTTTGTTTCTTAATCGGCTGGGCATTGATGTTGATTGGCGCAATTCGTCTGAAACGTAGGGGCGTTGTTCATGAATAAAGTGGTATTGCTGTGCCGCCCGGGTTTTGAGAAAGAGTGTGCAGCCGAAATTACCGATAAAGCCGGCCGCCTTGAGGTGTTTGGTTTTGCGCGGGTGAAAGAGAATTCGGGCTATGTCGTGTTCGAGTGCTATCAGGAAAATGACGCGGACAAAGTAGCGCGCGAGTTGCCGTTCAGTTCGCTGATTTTCGCCCGCCAGATGTTTGTCGTGGGCGAGCTGCTGCGCGATCTGCCGCCGGAAGATCGCATTACGCCGATCGTCGGTATGTTGCAGGGCGTGGTGGAGAAAGCCGGGGATTTGCGCGTCGAGGTGGCCGATACCAACGAAAGCAAAGAGCTGATGAAGTTCTGCCGCAAGTTCACCGTACCGCTGCGCGGCGCGCTGCGTGAAGCGGGCGTGCTGGCGCGCAGCGATTCGCCGAAACGCCCGGTGGTGCATATCTTCTTTATTGCACCGGGCTGCTGCTATACCGGTTATTCGTATTCGTATAACAATTCGCCGTTCTATATGGGCATCCCGCGCCTGAAGTTCCCGTCGGATGCGCCGAGCCGTTCAACCCTCAAACTGGAAGAGGCGTTCCACGTCTTTATTCCGGCGGACGAGTGGGATGAGCGCCTGGCCAACGGCATGTACGCGGTAGATCTCGGCGCCTGTCCGGGCGGCTGGACGTATCAACTGGTGAAACGCAATATGTGGGTGGCTTCTGTGGATAACGGCCCGATGGCGCAAAGCCTGATGGATACCGGGCAGGTCACCTGGCTGCGGGAAGATGGTTTCCGCTACCGGCCGAACCGCAGTAACATCTCGTGGATGGTGTGCGA
Source organism: Kosakonia sacchari (assembly GCA_900109485.1). Taxonomy (GTDB): domain Bacteria; phylum Pseudomonadota; class Gammaproteobacteria; order Enterobacterales; family Enterobacteriaceae; genus Kosakonia; species Kosakonia sacchari_B. Next base: position 340,172 of record FOAY01000001.1, read on the forward strand.
TATGGTGGAGAAACCGGCGAAAGTCGCCGCGCTGATGGCGCAGTGGCTGGTTCAGGGCTGGTGCCGCGAAACCATTTTCAACCTGAAGCTGCCGATGAAAAAGCGCTACGAAGAGGTGTCAAATAACCTCGCCTATATCCAGCAGCAGCTGGATGAACATAATATCGCGGCGCAAATTCAGGCGCGCCAGCTGTACCACGATCGCGAAGAAGTCACGGTACATGTGCGCCGTATGTGGGCGGCCGTCGGCGGTCGTCGCGACGAGCGTTAAAAGCAGCTGAGCCGGGCAATGTCCGGCTCAGGCGAGTTTGCTGTCAGAGATAATATGCGTCACATCATCCAGGTGCCCAATTCGCGCCTCTCCCGAACGATTGAATTTACTCTTATCGATCAGCAGTAACGACTGCGCAGCGCGTTTTAGCAGAATGGATTTGAACCCGGCATTGTAGGTGTTTGAATCCCAGAGCGCGCCGCTGCTGTCTATCCCTTCGCAGGAAAAAATAAACAGGTCGATATCGAGCGCTTTGAGCTGGGAGATGAGCGACGGATTGACGTAGCAGCCATATTTGCGCTCCAGCGTGCCGCCGGAACTGATCAGTTGCAGATGTTCACGCTTGCCCAGCTCCTGGCAAATTGGGTGGCTGTTGGTAAAGACATGGAGATGGCAATCCGGCAACTGGCGGGCGAGATACCAGCAGGTGGTGCTGGCGTCCAGCGCGATCACCATACCTTCCTCTATCCAGCCGAGCGCTTCGCGGGCGATATCGGCCTTGTGGGCGTAATGGCTTTTCAGGCGGATATGAAAGGGATCGCCGCTGTCCTGGTTTTCCCGGTGGAGAGATTTGGCGCGCCCGTGATTGCGCAGCACTTTTCCCTGCGCCTGCAATTCACTGAGATCGCGGCGAATCGTCTCTTTACTGACGTTGAGCTGCACTGACAATGCTTCGGTTGTCAGGCTCTGGTGATGCCTCAACAGATCGATGATGGTTTGTTGGCGTGCCGCTTTCATCTGCTCTTATTCCGTCATCCGATGGAGTCCCGCCTCATACGGGCGTTCCGGACAGAAGCTTACGGCGTAACTTCTTTCTTTAAAAGAGCATTCCCTGCTTCGCGCGTTCTCCTGTGATAACGCTCGCAAAGGCTTTTTGCGAAAGAAACGGGCGCGATGTTGCCGCAGAAGAACAGGCGCCCTGATTTCAGGACGCCTGAGTGCTTACGGGTTACCGGCTTTGGCCAGCTCTTTGGTTAACGGTAACATAATCCGCATCACCTCGCGGCTGCGGTGCGCAATACGGCCGGGCAGGGCTTGATCGAGGAACTGCTGGTTATCGATGCGCGCGTTGTGGTAGCTGACGCCATCAGGGAAACTTTTTGATTTCGCCCGCTGTTGCGTGCCGTCTTTCTTACCGAGCGACCAGTTGGTGGCTTCCACCGACAGCACCGGGATCCCCGCTTTATCAAACACCTCGGCATCGTTACAGCAGCTGGTGCCTTTCGGATAATCCGGGTTAAGACCGGGGTTTATCATCGCGCTGATACCGTTAGCGCGAGCGATAGCCAGCGCACGATCCCGCGTCAGTTTACGGACCGATGCCGGGGTATTTTTGCCGCTATTAAAGTAGAGCTTGTCGCCGACAATCAGGTTATTAAGGTTGATCACCAGCAGGGTATTTTTCTTCTCCTGCTCGCTCATCCGCGCGAGTACGTTTGCCGCGCCAAGATGGCCCTCTTCATCGCCGCTGGTGGCGATAAAGCGGATGCTGTACTGCGTCGGTACGGATTTCAGCACCTGCGCCAGTTCCAGCATCACGCCCAGCGCGGCCGCGTTGTCATCCAGGCCCTGAAGCGTCAGGCCGCCCAGATTGTTATCGACATCGGCATCGCTGCGCGGCGCATACGTATCAAGATGCGCCATAATCATGATCTGCTGCGGCAGCGTGCCTTCATGGGCGGCGATCACCGTACTGCCGGTGACATTTTGCCAGTTCTGCCGGTTATCTTTGGTGGTGTAGCGGTAGCGGGTTTTGAACTTGCGGATATCGCTCTGGTAGCCCATCTGCGCAAACTGCTGCTGCAAATAGTCTGCGGAGAGCATTTCAGCCGGTGTGCCGGTCATGCGTCCAGGAAAGAGGGTGGCAATGTGGCGAGCCTGCTCGTTTGCAAATTCACCGGGTTGGGACGTACGGGCATGAGCCGGAAGGATAAAGCATACGCCGAGCGCCAGGGCAGCGGTACGGAGGCGCAATGCGGAAAACATAGAAAGTCCTTTATGCAGCAATTTTTTTGACGCGCTTAGTATGAAACTGTGACCGGCTTTACACAATTTCATTTGTTCTTAACCTGCCGAAAATGCTCGCCTTAAGCACTTTTTGATATTTGTATTGCCACTGCGTTATTCCTTTGCGGAACTACTCATTCCAATTCGTAATTTCATTCGCCCGGAACCGCCACCTATAGTCGCACTATTGCTGGCTGTAAGTGAGTTGCTTTGTGGATTACCTGCCGATATTTGCTGAAGTAAAAGACCGCCCCGTACTGGTGATTGGCGGCGGCGAAATCGCCGCGCGCAAAATCACCTTTTTGCGTCGCGCTGGCGCACGCGTGCAGGTTGTCGCGCAACGGCTGGAACCGCAACTGCAACAGCTTGCCGACAGCCAGGCGATTCACTGGCTGGCGACCGAATTTGACGAGGCGCAGCTGGATGCTGTTTTGCTGGTGATTGCGGCAACCGATGACTCGGCGCTGAATCAACGCGTCTTTGCGGCGGCGAATGCGCGCCTCAAGCTGGTCAACGTGGTGGATAACCAGCCGCTGTGCTCCTTTATTTTCCCGTCGATTGTCGATCGCTCGCCGCTGCTGGTGGCGATCTCCTCTGGCGGAACCGCGCCGGTGCTGGCGCGTCTGCTGCGTGAAAAGATTGAAGCGCTGCTGCCGGGCAATCTGGGCCGCATGGCGGAAGTGGCCGGGCGCTGGCGTTCGCGGATTAAAACCTTTCGTCGCACCACGGATGAACGTCGCCGCTTCTGGGAAAGCGCTTTTCGTGGGCGTTTTGCCAGCCTGATGGCCGCCGGAGATGAACCCGCCGCCGAAAAAGCGCTCGAAGCCGAACTGGCTCAGCCGGGTTCGGGTAGCGGAGAGATTATCCTTGTGGGCGCCGGGCCGGGCGATGCGGGATTACTGACGCTGCGCGGTTTGCAGGTGATCCAGCAGGCCGACGTGGTGTTTTACGATCATCTGGTCAGCGATGAAGTGCTGGAGCTGACCCGTCGCGATGCAGAGAAAATCTGCGTCGGTAAACGTGCCGGTTCCCATGCGGTAGCGCAGCATGAGACCAACCGCATGCTGGTGGATGCGGCGCACGAAGGTAAAACGGTGGTGCGGCTGAAAGGCGGCGACCCGTTTATTTTTGGCCGCGGCGGCGAAGAGTTACAGGCGGCGGCAGAAGCCGGCATTCCTTTTCAGGTGGTGCCGGGCGTCACTGCGGCATCCGGCGCGACGGCTTATGCAGGTATTCCCCTGACGCACCGGGATTTTGCCCAGTCGGTAACATTTGTCACCGGCCACTATAAAGCCGACAGCGTACCGTTCGACTGGTCGCAACTGGCGCAAAGCCGCCAGACGCTGGCGATTTATATGGGCACCATGAAAGCGGCAGAGATCAGCGAACAACTGATTGCTCACGGGCGCGATAAAACCACGCCGGTGGCGGTGATCTCTCGCGGTACGCGCGCGGAGCAACAGGTTGCTACCGGCACACTAGAACAACTCGAGGAACTGGCGCATGCTGCGCCGATGCCCGCCCTGCTGGTGGTGGGCGAAGTGGTGCAGTTGCATCGCGAGCTCGCCTGGTTCCGGCATACGACAGCAACGGACGCCTTTGACGCCTCCGTGATTAAACTGGCTTAAGGAATGGTTATGGATCAAAAACGACTCACTCACCTGCGACAACTGGAGGCGGAAAGCATCCATATCATCCGCGAAGTGGCCGCCGAATTTTCCAACCCGGTGATGATGTACTCCATCGGCAAAGATTCCAGTGTGATGCTGCATCTGGCGCGTAAAGCCTTCTATCCGGGCACGCTGCCGTTCCCGCTGCTGCACGTCGATACCGGCTGGAAATTCCGTGAGATGTATGAATTCCGCGACCGTACCGCCAAAGCATATGGCTGTGAACTGCTGGTGCACAAAAACCCGGAAGGGGTGGCGATGGGGATTAACCCGTTCGTGCATGGCAGCGCGAAACATACCGACATTATGAAAACCGAAGGGCTGAAGCAGGCGCTGAACAAATATGGTTTTGACGCTGCTTTCGGCGGCGCGCGCCGCGACGAAGAGAAATCACGCGCCAAAGAGCGTATTTACTCCTTCCGCGACCGTTTCCACCGCTGGGATCCGAAGAATCAGCGCCCGGAGTTGTGGCACAACTACAACGGCCAGATCAACAAGGGCGAAAGCATTCGCGTCTTCCCGCTTTCGAACTGGACCGAGCTGGATATCTGGCAGTACATCTTCCTGGAAAATATCGACATTGTTCCGCTGTACCTGGCGGCAGAGCGCCCGGTGCTGGAGCGCGACGGCATGCTGATGATGATCGATGACGACCGTATCGATCTGCAACCTGGCGAAGTGATCGAGCAGCGGATGGTGCGTTTCCGTACGCTCGGCTGCTGGCCGCTGACCGGCGCGGTAGAATCTTCCGCGCAAACGCTGCCGGAGATCATCGAAGAGATGCTGGTTTCCACTACCAGTGAACGTCAGGGCCGCGTGATTGACCGCGACCAGGCCGGCTCGATGGAGCTGAAAAAACGTCAGGGATACTTCTAAGGAGCCGCCATGAATAACACTATTGCCCAACAAATTGCCAATGAAGGCGGCGTCGAAGCGTATCTGCACGCCCAGCAGCACAAAAGCCTGCTGCGCTTTCTGACCTGCGGCAGCGTTGATGACGGGAAAAGTACCCTGATCGGTCGTTTGCTGCACGATACCCGCCAGATCTATGAAGATCAGCTCTCTACGCTGCATAACGACAGCAAACGCCACGGCACGCAGGGCGAAAAACTCGACCTGGCGCTGCTGGTGGACGGCCTGCAAGCGGAGCGTGAGCAGGGCATCACTATTGATGTGGCCTATCGCTATTTCTCCACCGAGAAGCGCAAATTTATCATCGCCGATACGCCAGGGCACGAGCAGTACACCCGCAATATGGCCACCGGCGCGTCCACCTGCGATCTGGCGATTTTGTTGATCGATGCGCGTAAAGGCGTGCTGGATCAAACCCGTCGCCACAGCTTTATCTCCACGCTGCTGGGCATTAAGCATCTGGTGGTGGCGGTGAATAAAATGGATCTGGTGGAATTTAGCGAAGAGACCTTCGAAAACATTCGCCAGGACTACCTGACCTTTGCTGAACAACTGCCGGGCAACCTGGATATCCGCTTCGTGCCGCTGTCGGCGCTGGAAGGCGATAACGTTGCCAGCCAGAGCGAAAAAATGCCGTGGTACAGCGGCCCGACGCTGCTGGAAGTGCTGGAAACCGTCGAGATTCAGCGCGTGGTGGATACCCAACCGATGCGTTTCCCGGTGCAGTATGTTAACCGTCCGAACCTCGATTTCCGTGGTTTCTCCGGTACGCTGGCATCCGGCGTAGTGAGTGTTGGCCAGCGCATCAAAGTGCTGCCGTCGGGCGTGGAATCGACCATTACCCGCATCGTCACGTTTGATGGCGATTTACAGGAAGCGGCTGCGGGCGAAGCCATTACGCTGGTGCTGAAAGATGAGATCGACATCAGCCGCGGCGACCTGATTCTTGATGCGCAGGAAACCCTGCCTGCCGTGCAGCGCGCGTCGCTTGACGTGGTGTGGATGGCGGAACAGCCGTTGCAGCCGGGCCAGAGCTTTGACATCAAAGTGGCGGGCAAAAAGACGCGCGCGCGCGTCGATGCTATTCAGTATCAGGTGGATATCAACAATCTGACGCAGCGCCAGGTCGAGAGTCTGCCGTTGAACGGCATTGGCCTGGTTGATTTGACCTTTGATGAACCGCTGACGCTGGACGCGTATCAACAAAACCCGGTCACCGGCGGCATTATCTTTATTGATCGGCTGAGCAACGTGACCGTGGGCGCGGGTATGGTGCGTGATGTTCATATTGAACAGCCAACCAGCGCTTCGGAGTTCAGCGCGTTTGAACTGGAGCTGAACCAGCTTATCCGTAAACACTTCCCGCACTGGGGCGCGCGCGATCTGCTGGGAGGCAAATAATGGCTCTGCATGACGAAAATGTCGTCTGGCATGCCCATCCGGTAACGCCTGAACAGCGCGAGCAGCTCCACGGTCACAGTGGGGTTGTGCTGTGGTTTACCGGGCTCTCCGGCTCTGGCAAATCGACGGTCGCTGGCGCGCTGGAAGAGGCGCTGCATAAGGCGGGCGTCAGCACTTATCTACTGGATGGCGACAATGTGCGCCACGGTTTGTGCAGCGATCTCGGTTTTAGCGATGACGATCGCAAAGAGAATATCCGCCGCGTCGGCGAAGTGGCCAAACTGATGGTGGAATCCGGGCTGGTGGTGCTGACGGCCTTTATTTCGCCGCATCGCGCTGAGCGTCAGATGGTGCGTGAACGCCTGGGGGAAGGGCGTTTTGTCGAAGTGTTTGTCGATACGCCACTGGCGATTTGCGAAGCGCGCGATCCTAAAGGGTTGTACAAGAAAGCGCGCGCCGGTGAACTGCGTAATTTCACCGGCATTGATTCGGTTTACGAAGCGCCCGAATCGCCTGAAGTTCATCTGCAGGGTGAACAATTGGTAACAAATTTGGTCAGCCAATTATTAGACCTCCTCCGGGAGAGCGATATTATCAGATCCTGAGACGGTACTGGCGATACGCGCCCTCTTCAGGCATCCCGGCGTGGATTTTGCGCTTCCTGAATTTGCGCGCGTATCTCCTGTTTACCGGTCGTACAGGCAACAGGATCCGATATGCGTAACAGTCAGAACATCACCCTCACACGGTCGCCGTCACTCCCTGCGACCGCCGACGAAACCACATGGTCTTTTCCCGGGGCCGTGGTGGGGTTCGTTGCATGGCTGCTGGCGCTGGCGATCCCGTTTATGATTTACGGTTCCAACACGCTATTTTTCTTTCTCTACACCTGGCCGTTTTTCCTCGCGCTGATGCCCGTCTCCGTGGTGGTCGGCATTGCATTGCATTCGCTGCTCGGTGGCCGGTTGCTCTACAGCAGCGTGGCGACGCTGTTGACGGTCGCCGCCATGTTTGGCGTGCTGTTTATGTGGTTGCTGGGCTAGCGGCCATACGTCAAAGCGTAACCCTCATTAAGGCAATGTGTCCGGCTACGGTTCGGAAGACATTTATGATAAAGTCTGGCGCTTGCGCGGCATCGCCCGGCCCCGGAGTGGAGTCTGACGAAAAGTTATGGGATGATGGTGCCGTTTTTCAGGGGGCAGGATGGGTAAACTAACGCTGCTATTGCTGGCTTTACTGGTCTGGCTACAGTATTCGCTGTGGTTCGGCAAGAATGGTCTGCATGACTACGGCCGCGTCAGCGAAGATGTGGCGACACAGCAGGCGACGAACGCCAAATTAAAATCGCGCAACGATCAGCTTTTCGCCGAAATTGACGACCTCAATGGCGGTCAGGAAGCGATTGAGGAACGCGCACGCAATGAATTAACCATGACTAAGCCGGGCGAAACGTTTTATCGTCTGGTGCCGGACTCGTCAAAGCGTACTCCGGGGTCAGCGCAAAACCAGAATCAGAATCAAAACACACAAAATAATCGATAAACAGTCCCGGGTTTACGACATGTCAGCACTAATTCCGGACGTCTGTGCCGTGGTGCCGGCCGCCGGATTCGGCCGCCGCATGCAAACGGAATGTCCTAAGCAGTATCTCTCCATTGGCCACAAAACCATTCTTGAGCACGCCGTAGATGCGCTGCTTGCCCACCCGCGCGTTAGCCGGGTGATTATTGCCGTCAGTCCAGGCGACGAGCGCTTTGCCCGTCTGCCGCTGGCGCAGCATCCGCAGATTACCGTGGTGAACGGCGGCGCAGAACGCGCCGATTCGGTGCTGGCGGGCTTAAAGGCCGCTGGCGACGCGCAGTGGGTACTGGTGCATGATGCCGCGCGTCCTTGTCTGCACCAGGACGATTTAAACCGGCTATTACAGCTCAGCGAAACCAGCCGCGTCGGCGGCATCCTCGCCGCGCCAGTGCGCGACACCATGAAACGCGCGGAGCCGGGAAAAACGGCGATTGCCCATACCGTCGAGCGCAATGATTTATGGCATGCGCTGACGCCGCAATTTTTCCCGCTGCAACTGCTGCACGATTGCCTGACTCGCGCCCTGAATGAAGGCGCGACGATCACCGACGAAGCGTCGGCGCTGGAGTATTGCGGATTCCACCCGGAACTGGTTGCCGGACGCGCAGATAATATTAAAGTGACCCGACCGGAAGATTTACGGCTGGCAGAATTCTATCTGACCCTTTCAGACCTTCAGGAGAAAGCATAATGCGTATTGGACACGGTTTTGACGTACACGCCTTTGGCGGCGAAGGCCCGATTATTATCGGCGGCGTACGCATTCCTTACGAGAAAGGGCTGCTGGCGCACTCTGATGGCGATGTGGCGCTGCACGCGCTGACCGACGCGCTGCTGGGGGCGGCGGCGCTGGGCGACATCGGCAAACTGTTCCCGGATACCGATCCGGCATTTAAAGGCGCCGATAGCCGCGCGCTGCTGCGCGAGGCCTGGCGACGCATTCAGGCGAAGGGCTATTCGCTGGGTAACGTTGATGTGACCATTATTGCCCAGGCGCCGAAAATGCTGCCGCACATTCCGCAGATGCGCGTCTTCATTGCTGAAGATCTCGGTTGCCATATGGATGATGTCAACGTCAAAGCCACCACCACCGAGAAACTCGGTTTTACCGGGCGTGGCGAAGGCATTGCCTGTGAAGCGGTCGCGCTGCTGGTGAAGGCGGCAAAATGACAGAATTCGACAACCTGACCTGGCTGCATGGCAAACCGGCAGGCAGCGGACTCCTCAAAGCCAACCCGGAAGATTTCGTCGTTGTGGAGGATCTCGGCTTTGAACCGGACGGCGAAGGCGAACATATTCTGGTGCGTATTCTGAAAAATGGCTGCAACACCCGTTTTGTGGCTGATGCGCTGGCAAAATTCTTAAAAATTCATGCACGCGAAGTGAGCTTCGCCGGGCAAAAAGATAAACACGCGGTGACCGAGCAGTGGCTGTGCGCCCGCGTGCCGGGCAATACGATGCCGGATCTCAGCGCGTTTGCACTTGAAGGCTGTAAAGTGCTGGAGTATGCCCGCCACAAGCGCAAGCTGCGGCTGGGCGCATTGCAGGGCAACGCGTTTACGCTGGTGCTGCGTGAAGTGAGCGATCGGGCGGATGTGGAAGCCCGTTTGCAGGCCATCGGTGAAAAAGGTGTGCCGAATTATTTCGGCGCGCAGCGTTTTGGTATTGGCGGCAGCAATTTGCAGGGCGCGTTGCGCTGGGCGCAGAGCGCTGCGCCGGTGCGCGACCGTAATAAACGCAGTTTCTGGCTGTCGGCGGCGCGCAGCGCGTTGTTTAATCAAATCGTCAACGAACGATTGAAAAAAACAGACTTTAATCAAGTTGTTGACGGCGATGCGCTACAATTAGCGGGGCGCGGTAGCTGGTTTGTCGCCAGCGAGGAAGAGCGCGCGGAATTGCAGGCACGCGTCGATGCGCAAACCTTAATGATTACCGCCGCGCTACCGGGCAGCGGCGATTGGGGCGCGCAGCGCGCAGCATTGGCGTTTGAGCAACAGGCGGTTGCCGATGCGCCGGAGTTACAGGCGCTGCTGGTGCGGGAAAAAGTCGAAGCCGCGCGCCGCGCGATGCTGCTCTATCCGCAGAAGCTTTGCTGGAACTGGTGGGATGATGTCACTGTCGAGTTACGTTTCTGGCTCCCGGCGGGAAGTTTTGCCACCAGCGTGGTCAGGGAACTTATTAACACATCGGGTGATTATGCGAATATTGCTGAGTAACGATGACGGGATCCACGCGCCGGGAATCCAGACGCTGGCAAAAGCGCTGCGCGAGTTTGCCGATGTTCAGGTGGTCGCGCCCGATCGTAACCGCAGCGGTGCGTCTAATTCACTGACGCTCGAATCCTCGCTCCGTACTTTTACCTTTGAAAACGGCGATATCGCCGTACAGATGGGCACGCCGACCGACTGCGTTTTCCTTGGGGTGAACGCGCTGATGCGTCCGCGCCCGGATGTGGTGGTTTCCGGCATTAATGCCGGGCCGAATCTCGGCGACGATGTGATCTACTCCGGCACCGTTGCGGCCGCGATGGAAGGGCGTCATCTCGGCTTTCCGGCGCTGGCCGTCTCGCTCAACGGGCATACCCATTATGAAACGGCAGCCGCCGTTACCTGCTCTCTTCTGCGTGCGCTCAGCCGCGAGCCGCTGCGTACCGGGCGGATCCTCAATATCAACGTGCCGGATCTGCCGCTCGATGAGATCAAAGGTATTCGCGTTACCCGTTGCGGTAGCCGTCACCCGGCCGATCAGGTTATTCCGCAGCAGGATCCGCGTGGTAACACGCTGTACTGGATTGGTCCGCCCGGGGAAAAATGCGATGCCGGGCCGGATACGGATTTTGCAGCCGTGGATGAAGGCTACGTCTCTGTCACGCCGTTGCATGTAGATTTAACAGCATACAGCGCGCATGATGTGGTGTCGGGCTGGCTGGATCGTGTCGGGGTGAATTCGCAATGGTGAGTAAACGCGTACAGGATCTTCTCAATCAATTACGCGCGCAGGGCATTAAAAATGAGCGGGTGCTTGAGGCGTTATCGCAAGTGCCACGCGAGAAATTTATCGATGAGGCGTTTGAACACAAAGCGTGGGATAACGTCGCGTTACCTATTGGTCAGGGGCAAACCATTTCGCAGCCGTATATGGTGGCGCGAATGACCGAACTGCTGGATCTGACACCCGCGTCGCGGGTGCTGGAAATCGGCACCGGCTCCGGCTATCAAACGGCGATTCTGGCACGTCTGGTACACCATGTCTGTTCTGTTGAACGCATCAAAAGCCTGCAATGGCAGGCGCGCCGCCGCCTGAAACAGCTCGATCTACACAATGTTTCTACTCGTCACGGTGATGGCTGGCAGGGGTGGCAGGCTCGCGCTCCGTTTGACGCCATTATTGTGACTGCCGCACCGCCGGAGATCCCTGCCGCATTAATGTCGCAGCTGGATGATGGCGGCCTTCTTGTTTTACCCGTAGGCGACGAAATGCAGCAGTTGAAGCGCGTTCGTCGGCGGGGAAGCGAATTTATTATTGATACTGTGGAAGCGGTGCGCTTTGTTCCGCTGATAAGAGGCGAACTGGCCTGAGTTACAGAGTTTTCCCTGGGATTTTCAGGCCGTAACAGCGTATGGTGGGCACATTTGCCGCCAGGCGTCGCGGTTATTTTTAAGTCATTGGTTATCTATATATTGTTGGGGGATAAATGAGCGCGGGAAGCCCGAAATTCACCGTAAGCCGTATTGCGGCATTGTCACTGGTTTCGCTGTGGCTGGCAGGGTGTTCAAATTCCACTAATGCTCCGGCCCCGGTCAGTTCTGTTGGCGGCAACGCCAGTTCAAATTCCAGTTCCGGCAATTCCGGAATGTTGATCACGCCACCGCCAAAACTTGGCACATCATCGCAGCAGCAAATTCAGCCTGTGCAGCGCCCGAGCGCGCAGCCAACGCAGATTCAGCCGGTGGCGCAGACGCCTGTTGAAACCGTTAACGGGCGCATCGTCTATAACCGCCAGTACGGCAATATTCCCAAAGGCAGCTATACCGGCGGCAGTACCTATACGGTGAAGCGTGGCGATACACTATTTTATATCGCGTGGATTACCGGGAACGATTTCCGTGATCTGGCGCAGCGTAATAATGTCGCCGCGCCTTATAACCTTGAAGTCGGGCAAACGTTGCAGGTAGGTAATGCATCCGGTACGCCAATTACGGGTGGAAATGCCATTACTCAGGCTGATGCATCAGCACAAGGAATAGTCTCAAAACCTGCACAAAATTCCAGCGTAGTGGTTGCTTCGAAACCGACAATTACGTATTCTGAGGATTCAGGTGAACAAAGTGCTAACAAAATGTTGCCAAACAACAAGCCTGCGACAACCATCACAGCGCCTGTTACGGCACCTTCTGTAAGCTCAACCGAACCGACTGCCAGCAGTACATCTACCAGCTCGCCGATTGCTTCATGGCGCTGGCCGACTGAGGGCAAAGTTATCGACAATTTCTCTGCTACCGAAGGTGGCAATAAAGGCGTCGATATCTCCGGCAGCAAAGGACAGGCTATTGTCGCGACCGCAGATGGGCGCGTTGTATATGCCGGTAACGCGCTGCGCGGTTACGGTAATCTGATCATCATAAAACATAACGATGATTACCTGAGTGCCTACGCCCATAACGACACAATGCTGGTCCGGGAACAACAAGAAGTTAAGGCGGGGCAAAAAATAGCTACCATGGGTAGCACCGGAACCAGTTCTACACGCTTGCATTTTGAAATTCGTTACAAGGGGAAATCCGTAAACCCGCTGCGCTATTTGCCGCAGCGATAAATCGGTGCAAGGTTGTTGAAGACCCCCCATTTGAGCCGTTGCAGTGCGCGCAGATGCCGCTGCAACGGGCGCAATGAGGCGTTTTCAGGAGCGTTGCCCAGGGATCACGGGTAGGAGCCACCTTATGAATCAGAATACGCTGAAAGTTCATGATTTAAATGAAGATGCGGAATTTGATGAAAACGGAGCAGAGGTTTTTGACGAAAAAGCCTTAGTAGAAGAGGAACCCAGTGATAACGACCTGGCTGAAGAGGAGCTGTTGTCGCAGGGTGCCACCCAGCGTGTATTAGATGCTACTCAGCTGTACCTTGGGGAAATTGGGTACTCCCCACTATTAACGGCCGAAGAAGAGGTCTATTTTGCACGCCGCGCACTACGCGGTGACGTTGCTTCCCGCCGTCGCATGATCGAAAGTAACCTGCGTCTGGTGGTTAAGATTGCCCGTCGTTACAGTAATCGTGGTCTGGCGCTGCTGGATCTGATTGAAGAGGGTAACCTGGGGCTGATCCGTGCCGTTGAGAAATTTGACCCTGAACGTGGGTTCCGTTTTTCAACTTATGCAACCTGGTGGATTCGTCAGACCATTGAGCGGGCGATTATGAATCAAACCCGCACCATTCGTCTGCCCATTCACATTGTTAAAGAGCTGAACGTCTATCTGCGTACCGCGCGTGAGTTATCCCATAAGCTGGACCACGAACCGAGTGCGGAAGAGATAGCTGAACGGCTGGACAAACCGGTTGACGACGTAAGCCGTATGCTGCGTCTCAACGAGCGCATTACCTCAGTTGATACGCCGTTAGGCGGCGATTCTGAAAAAGCGCTGCTGGATATCCTGGCCGATGAGAAAGACAACGGTCCGGAAGACACCACGCAAGATGATGATATGAAACAAAGCATCGTCAAATGGCTGTTCGAACTGAACGCCAAACAGCGTGAAGTGCTGGCGCGTCGTTTCGGTCTGCTGGGCTATGAAGCTGCGACACTGGAAGATGTGGGCCGTGAAATTGGCCTCACCCGTGAACGTGTTCGTCAGATTCAGGTTGAAGGTCTGCGTCGTTTGCGCGAAATCCTGCAAACGCAAGGGCTGAATATCGAAGCGCTGTTCCGCGAATAAGCATCCTTTCAAGCCAAAAAGGCCGGTCGCAGATGACGCGGCCTTTTTCTTTTCTGCGGTTATGCTTTATCCATCATCTTTCTGATAAGCGCTGAAAAAGCGGTTTGCTCTTCGGCGCTCAGACGGCCAAGAAATGCCTGATCCACGCCGTTGCCGACGGGAATACTGCTTGCCAGCAGCCTTTCCCCTTCCGGCGTCAGATAGATAAACCGCCGACGCTTATCCGCCGGATCATTTTCCCGCCTCACTAATCCCCGGCTCTCCATACGGCTCAGCATCTCCGCCAGCGTCGCCTTGGTACTGACAGCCACCTCCGTTAACGCAACCTGCTCAATGCCAGGGTTTTCTGCAATTGAGCGCATCACCGCGTATTGCGGCTTAGTCAACTCGGGCAGCGCCTGCTGCCACTGCGAGGTATGCTGTTGAAAAAGCTGGCGCAGCAGGTGAAATGCTTCGTTCCTTAATTTCATATGCGCTCTCCATCATGATCCTCTTCTTATCATAGCGGCTTATACGTTGCTTTATAACGATCGTCAATTTCACGTTTCGTGCCGCAACGTTTTGGGATGCCTTGTCAGGATCGTTTTGCAGGCGTAGTGTATTTTGCAACGTTCGTATACGAACAATATTGAGGTGGTGAATGAAGCTGATTGTCGGAATGACCGGTGCGACGGGCGCGCCATTGGCGGTTGCACTGTTGCAGGCATTGCAGCAGATGCCGCAGGTAGAAACGCACCTGGTGATGTCGAAATGGGCAAAAACGACCATTGAACTGGAAACCCCTTTTAGCCCGCGTGAGGTTGCTGCGCTGGCGGATCATTGCCATAACACGGCGGATCAAGCGGCGACCATCTCCTCCGGATCGTTTCATACCGACGGCATGATCATCATTCCATGCAGTATGAAAACGCTCGCAGGCATTCGCGCAGGTTATGCCGAAGGGCTGGTGGGACGCGCTGCCGATGTGGTGCTGAAAGAGGGGCGCAAGCTGGTGCTGGTGCCGCGTGAAACGCCGCTGAGCGCCATCCATCTGGAAAATATGCTCGCATTATCTCGCCTGGGTGTCGCCATGGTTCCGCCGATACCCGCTTATTACAACCACCCACAAACGATTGACGACGTCACGCTGCATATTGTCACCCGCGTGCTGGATCAGTTCGGTCTTTCGCTGCCGCAGGCGAAGCGCTGGGGTGGGTTGCAGGCGGCACAGAATTATTTACAGGAGAATGCATAATGGCTTTTGATGATTTACGCAGTTTTTTACAGGCGCTGGATGAGCAAGGACAGTTGCTGAAAATCAGTGAAGAGGTGAATGCCGAGCCGGATCTGGCCGCTGCCGCGAACGCGACCGGCCGCATTGGCGAAGGCGCCCCCGCACTGTGGTTCGATAATATCCGCGGCTTTGTTGATGCCCGCGTCACGATGAACACTATCGGTTCCTGGCAGAACCACGCGATTTCGCTGGGATTACCGCCGAACACGCCGGTTAAGCAGCAGATTGACGAATTTATCCGTCGCTGGGATAAGTTCCCGGTCGCCCCGGAACGTCGTGACAATCCGCCGTGGGCGGAGAACAGCGTCGATGGCGATGACATCAATCTGTTCGATATTTTGCCGCTGTTCCGCCTGAACGATGGCGATGGCGGTTTTTACCTTGATAAAGCCTGTGTTGTTTCCCGCGATCCGCTCGATCCCGATCATTTTGGCAAGCAGAACGTCGGCATCTACCGCATGGAAGTGAAGGGCAAACGCAAACTCGGCCTGCAACCGGTGCCGATGCACGATATTGCGCTGCATCTGCATAAAGCGGAAGAGCGCGGCGAGGATCTGCCCATCGCGATTACACTCGGTAACGATCCGATTATTACCCTGATGGGCGCCACGCCGCTGAAATACGATCAGTCGGAATATGAGATGGCGGGCGCATTGCGCGAAAGCCCGTATCCGATTGCCACTGCACCGCTGACCGGTTTCGATGTGCCGTGGGGCTCGGAAGTGATCCTTGAAGGGGTGATCGAAGGGCGTAAGCGCGAGATCGAAGGGCCGTTCGGTGAGTTCACCGGCCACTACTCCGGCGGGCGCAACATGACGGTGGTGCGCATCGATAAAGTCTCTTACCGCACGAAACCGATTTTTGAATCCCTCTACCTTGGCATGCCGTGGACGGAAATCGATTATCTGATAGGGCCAGCAACCTGTGTGCCGCTGTATCAGCAGTTGAAAGCCGAGTTCCCGGAAGTGCAGGCGGTAAACGCCATGTATACCCACGGTCTGCTGGCGATTATCTCCACCAAAAAACGTTACGGCGGCTTTGCCCGCGCGGTGGGTTTGCGCGCCATGACCACGCCGCACGGACTCGGTTACGTGAAGATGGTGATCATGGTCGATGAAGATGTCGATCCGTTTAACTTGCCGCAGGTGATGTGGGCGCTGTCATCGAAAGTCAACCCGGCAGGCGATCTGGTGCAGTTGCCAAATATGTCGGTACTGGAACTCGATCCGGGTTCAAGCCCGGCCGGGATCACCGACAAACTGATTATCGACGCCACCACGCCGGTTGCGCCGGATAACCGTGGCCACTACAGCCAGCCGGTACGCGATTTGCCGGAAACCAAAGAATGGGCTGAAAAACTGACCGCCATGCTGGCGAGCCGCCAACAATAAGGAGCGAAAAATGATCTGTCCACGTTGTGCCGATGCGCACATTGAAATCATGGCGACGTCGCCGGTAAAAGGGGTCTGGACGGTGTACCAGTGCCAGCACTGTTTATACACCTGGCGTGATACCGAGCCGCTGCGCCGTACCAGCCGCGAGCACTATCCACAGGCGTTTCGTATAACGCAGAAAGATATGGATGATGCGCCGCAGGTGCCGACGATTCCGCCGCTGCTGGCAGAAAATCAACGGTAACTGCATGTAACCCGGCCTGCACAGAATGACAGGCCGGATTTGATCACAGCGCGGAAAACGTCCAGGCTGGATAAGCGCCATCCGGCAATTGCAGCATGCCTGGGGTTGTTGCCGCGTGTCCGGAGTTGTTGCCGGGTGGCGGCTTCGCCTTACCCGGCCTACGTTTCGCGAGGTCGATTACGATCTGTAGGCCGGATAAGCGTCAGCGCCATCCGGCAATCAGCGCCTTACACCAGGCTCTTCAGGCGGTAAATCCATTCCAGCGCCTGACGCGGCGTTAAGCTGTCCGGATCGAGGTTTTCCAGTGCTTCCATCGCCGGGTTGGTCTCTTCTGCCGGAGCCAGCAGCGACATCTGCGTGCCGTCTATTTGCGTGGCCGCCGCATTCGGCGACAGGCTTTCCAGCTCGCGCAATTTGCCGCGCGCGCGTTTAATCACCTCTTTCGGCACGCCCGCCAGCGCCGCGACCGCCAGGCCGTAACTCTTACTGGCCGCGCCGTCCTGCACGCTGTGCATAAAGGCGATGGTATCGCCATGTTCCAGCGCGTCGAGATGCACGTTGGCCACGCCTTCCATTTTTTCCGGCAGTTGCGTCAGCTCAAAGTAGTGCGTCGCGAACAGCGTCAATGCCTTGATTTTATTTGCCAGACTCTCCGCACACGCCCATGCCAGCGACAGACCATCATAGGTCGATGTCCCGCGACCAATTTCATCCATCAGCACCAGGCTGTTTTCCGTGGCGTTATGCAGGATGTTGGCGGTTTCGGTCATCTCTACCATAAAGGTCGAACGTCCGCTGGCCAGATCGTCTGCCGCGCCGACGCGGGTAAAGATGCGGTCGATTGGGCCGATCTCGACTTTTTGCGCGGGCACATAGCTGCCGATATAGGCCAGCAGCGCAATCAGCGCAGTCTGGCGCATATAGGTACTTTTACCGCCCATGTTCGGCCCGGTAATGATTAACATCCGGCGCTGCGGCGATAAATTCAGCGGGTTAGCAATAAACGGCTCTTTCAGCACCTGCTCGACTACCGGATGGCGCCCTTCGGTAATGCGGATGCCTGGCTTGTCCATAAAGGTTGGGCAGCTGTAATTCAGGGTATAAGCGCGCTCGGCCAGGTTCACCAGCACATCCAGTTCCGCCAGCGCAGAGGCGCTCTGTTGCAGGTCGGCCAGATGCGGCATCAGCAGATCGAACAGCTCGTCATAAAGCTGTTTTTCCAGCGCCAGCGCTTTGCCTTTCGAGGTCAGAACTTTGTCTTCGTACTCTTTCAGTTCCGGAATAATGTAGCGTTCGGCATTTTTCAGCGTCTGGCGACGCACGTAATGGATCGGTGCCAGATGGCTTTGCCCGCGGCTAATCTGGATGTAGTAACCGTGTACCGCGTTATAACCCACTTTCAGCGTATCCAGCCCGAGGCGTTCGCGCTCGCGGAGCTCCAGCCGGTCAAGATAGTCGGTCGCGCCATCCGCCAGAGCGCGCCATTCGTCCAGCTCGGCGTTATAACCCGGCGCAATCACGCCGCCATCGCGCACCAGCACCGGCGGCGCATCGATAATTGCGCGTTCCAGCAGCTCGCGCAGTTCGTTGAACTCACCCATCTTTTCGCGCAGTGCCTGCACCGGCGCGCTTTTCACTTCCGCCAGTTGCGCGCGCAGTTCCGGCAGTTGCTGGAAAGCGTGACGCATACGCGCCAGGTCGCGCGGACGCGCAGTGCGCAGCGCCAGACGTGCCAGAATACGCTCCAGATCGCCCACCTGACGCAGCACCGGTTGCAGTTCGCCGCAGTGATCCTGTAGTGCGCCGATGGTTTGCTGACGTTCCGTCAGCACTTTTGTATCGCGGACTGGCATATGCAGCCAGCGTTTCAGCATGCGGCTGCCCATTGGCGTTACGGTGCAATCAAGTACCGAGGCCAGTGTATTTTCCACACCGCCCGCCAGGTTCTGCGTGATCTCCAGATTACGGCGCGTCGCGGCGTCCATAATGATGGTGTCCTGCTGGCGCTCCATGGTGATGGAGCGAATATGCGGCAGGGCAGTACGCTGCGTATCTTTGACATACTGCAACAGGCAACCGGCTGCGCACAGGCCGCGCGGCGCGTTTTCCACCCCAAAACCGACCAGATCGCGGGTGCCAAATTGCAGGTTCAGTTGCTGGCGGGCGGTATCAATTTCGAATTCCCACAGCGGACGGCGGCGCAGGCCGCGGCGGCCTTCAATCAGCGCCGTTTCGGCAAAGTCTTCGGCATAGAGCAACTCGGCGGGATTGGTGCGCTGCAACTCGGCGGCCATGGTGTCGCGATCGGCCGGTTCGCTGACGCGAAAACGCCCGGAGCTGATATCCAGCGTGGCATAGCCAAAACCTTTGCTGTCCTGCCAGATGGCGGCCAGCAGATTGTCCTGACGCTCCTGCAACAGCGCTTCATCGCTGATGGTGCCAGGCGTAACGATGCGCACCACTTTGCGCTCAACCGGACCTTTGCTGGTTGCCGGATCGCCGATTTGCTCGCAAATCGCCACGGATTCGCCAAGACTCACCAGCTTCGCCAGATAGTTTTCCACCGCATGATGCGGAACACCGGCCATCGGGATCGGCTCGCCAGCAGATGCGCCGCGTTTGGTCAGCGAAATATCCATAAGCTGCGAAGCGCGTTTCGCATCGTCATAAAACAGTTCGTAAAAGTCGCCCATCCGGTAGAACAGCAGAATGTCCGGATGCTGTGCTTTCAGCTTCAGGTACTGCTGCATCATTGGCGTATGCGCGTCGAAATTCTCTAGTGTACTCATCAGTTTATGATGTCCATGTGCTTAAATTTTAACGAGCCGGCGATTTTTATCATTCTTGTTGCGTATCGCCTTGCCTCATTTACAAGCATTCTGAAGGTTTTCCCAGGAATGCGGAGTAAGCATGATAACGGAGTCTTTATGGCAGGAAAACAACAGGCAAAGCCACTGACGTTTAAAGCGGTAGAAAAGGCTATGTTACAGTGGTGCCGTGGTTCTCTTTATACGCGGTTCAGAATGACGCTGGCGAAATACAGGCCGGGCAGCACTGATAATGACGTTCTCTGCGCACAGTGAATGTGTGATGGTCAAAACAGAAGATCTCAACACCATGATAACAACCGATGAGATGCACTTTGCCGAATGGCAAATCTGGCCCCAGCTCAGGATTTTGTTACACCGGGGTAAGCCTGTCAGAATTTCTGCCAGAGCGTTTGATGTTCTGGTTGTGCTGTTGCGGGCTGGAGGTAAAGCGGTAAGTAAAGAGGCTTTACTTGTTCAGGTGTGGGGAAATGAAATTGTCGAAGAAAATAATCTTCAGGCGCAAATCTCCTCTATACGTCGCATTCTGGGTCACGATCGGCATCTACTTGTCACTGAATTCGGTTGTGGTTACCGCTTTAATATCAATAGTTTATCGCTTAAAATACCCCCGAAACCAGAGCTGCCAGAGCCTGTTGTTACCCCTTTTTTGACATCGATTTTAGGGCGTGACCAGGCCGTGCAGGACGTCTGTACATTATTAAATCACCACCCTCTGGTCACGATTACCGGTTCCGGGGGCGTGGGGAAAACGCGTCTGGCGTGGGAAGTTGTCAATCTTGTGCGCACGCAATTTCCGGAGGGAACAGGCGTGGTTGAACTGGCGCATATCACCGAAGCCTCCAGCTTGTTATCTCTATTTTCTCAGGCGCTACATCTTCCATTAGCCAGCGTGCATCATGATGCCGATTTACGGCAACAGCTTGCGCGACGCCGCTGTTTATTGCTGATTGATAACTGCGAACATTTAATTAATGAACTGGAGCCCGTGATAACCTCGTTGTTGCATGCGGCTCCCCAGAGCAGGCTGTTATTGACCAGCCAGGTGGCATTACAGATTGCTGGCGAGCAACAATATTTATTACCGCCATTACAAATACCTGAACGGACAGACAGCGATAATCACACGCTACTCTCTTTTGCCAGCGTCCGTCTCTTTATCGAGCGCGTACAGGCCAACCGACATGATTTTCATCCCTCAGACCGTGAATTGTCGCTGATTGGCAAATTATGCCGTCATCTTGATGGCTTGCCGTTGGCCATTGAACTTGCCGCCTCCCGTTTGCCCGTGATGAGCGTCAGCGAGATATATAGCCGACTGGAGGACCGTTTCCAGCTATTGAGCAATACGCACAGCTCACTGGTTCCCAGACACCAGAAAATAGTGACGACGCTGGAATGGACTTATCAGTTACTCAACGCACGCGAACAGCGGTTATTCAGATCGCTGGGCATCTTCACCGACACGTTCAGTATGCAATCCGTCACTGATTTTCTGGTGACAAAGGACAAGCATCACTGGCAGGTGATTGACGATGTGCAGCGGTTGCTCTCCCTCTCGCTGATTCAGGTCAGTAGCCAGGTGCCTGTAACCCGTTTTCGTCTGCTGGAAACCATGCGCCATTTCGCCTGCAATAAACTCCGGCAACAGGATGAATATGAAGAGCTTTCGCTCCGTTTTGCCGATTATTATAAAACCCTGGTGGAGCAGGCCCAGGCTGACTGGCTGGTGCTGCCAACGGAACAGTGGCGGGAGTGTTATCGTCACATCCTTAATGATTTGCGCAGTGTTTTACAGCAAACCTTCACTGAGGGGCGCGATTCCTCTACAGGGCTGGCAGTCTTACAGGCGATGACGCCTTTCTGGATTGAATATTCTCTCTATGATGAATGCCAGCGTCATATCTCTCCTCTGTTATATGAAAATAGCTCGCGGGTTGTTTTAACGTTACGCCAGAGAATGCATCTCTGCGCCGCAGCGGGTAAGGCATCAACCTGGGCAAAAGGCCCGACATCTGAAACCCATTCAGCCTGGCAAACCGCACTGACGCTGGCAGAAAAGCTCGACGACAAAGAGATACGTTTGCAGGCGCATTACGGGTTATGGCTGTATTGCTTGCGCACGGGCGAGTTGAATACCTCTCTTCAGCATGCGCAATCACTGTATGATCTCGCACGCGAAATCAAAGACGCTGAGGCGCAGGCGACCGGGCTACGTCTTCTCGGCGTTTCACTGCATTTTTTAGGGCTGCATGCCGTCGGTCGCAATTACCTGCTGCAATCGCTGGCCTGGTACGAGCAGGAGAGCGTAAGCCACTCTTTTCGTTTCGGTCTTGATCAAGAGAGCGCCGGTATGGCTTTTCTGTCTCGTTTGCTCTGGGTTCAGGGTGAGTATCGGGCCGCAAAACAGATGGCATGGCGCGGTGTGAAAAAAGCCGCTCGTTTACAGCATGCCTGCTCGCTTTGCTGCGCGCTGGCTGAAGGTGCCTGTATGACAGCCGCACTGGATCGCAATCCGCGCTGGGTTGTGAAGGCCGCAAACTGGCTTATTGCTCTGGCAGAAAAGCATGATTTGTATTTCTGGAAGACCTATGGCGAGCTGTTTCTTGTCTGGGCAAAACGGTTTAGCCATACCGATGTGAGCCAAAGCACACTGTTTAGTTCGTTGCGTGCGATGGGATTAGACTGGCAATACTCCCCGTTGTTGTCGGAAATTGATACCGGGATATCGCAGCAAACCGCCAGTCTGGATCATGAAAACTGGTGCGCGCCTGAGCTGATGCGTCTTTCCGCCACGCAGTTACCCCTGCAGGAGCAACGCCTGTTGTTAGAGCAGGCACTGGACAAGGCGCGTCAGCAACAGGCACACGGTTGGGCCCTGCGTATTGCTTATTCACTGGCAACGTTGCAGGCGGAGGCCGGGGAAGGATTGGCGGCTAAACGGTTAATAGAAAACGTTTTACATGATGTCGATGGTTCAGAGAGCGCGACGGATGTCAGACATGCTCTGGCGCTATGTGCCCGACTGGCGACCTGAAGATTGACGTCTCACGGCTGTTAATAATCCCATCATCACCAGCCCAGCTCGTGGTTGTCCGTACGCACTGGTCACTCCTCGCTCTAAACTCACTCTTTTTTGCAGAATAAGCAGAGGTGGCTCTCAACGCTTTGGCCGTTTTCTTCAGACGTCTGAATTCCGTCGCACAAGCTTCTGAAAATTAAGATCGGTTACTAATCCTTCTTATGTTGTTAACAGTGCTTAATTTGAGGAGCAACCCATGGATTTAAAACTGACAGGAAAAGTGGCTCTGGTAACCGGAGCGCGAACCGGGATTGGTTTCAGTATTTGTGAAGAACTGGCCGCCAATGGTGTGCATTTAGTGATGGTTTCCAGACGAGAACCTGAGCTGATCCTGGCGGCGAAAAAAATCACCGATAAATATGGTGTTTCGGCGCTGCCTGTCGCCGGGGATGTGACGGATCCCAACCTACCTTCGCGGGTGGTTGAACACGCAGAAAAGGTTTTTCAGCGCATTGATTTGCTGGTGAATAATGCCGGAAGAGCCCATGCGGGCACGCTGTTAACCACGTCGGAAGAGGAGTGGCAATTAATGACGGAGACCAAATTCTCCGCCATGCGACGCTTTTGCAAGGCGGTGATACCCGCAATGCAGAGACGACGCTGGGGGCGTATTGTCAATATTTCCTCTATTGGCGGCATCTATCCCAACCCGCAACTTACCGTCTCACATGCGCTGAGCGCCGCTATCAACAACCTGACCCGTAGTGTAGCGCTGAGTGTGGCCGCAGATGGCATTCTGGTGAATGCTATTGGTGTTGGTGCTGTCGCGACGGATAACTGGGCGCAGAATATGCTACCCAATGTCCGCAATCGCCGTCCTGAACTGGCTGACAAAACGGACGACGAGGTTATGGCATTACTGGGTAAAGAGAAGACCCCGGTAGGCCGCTTTGGGCTTCCTGAAGACATTGCATCGATTACTGCTTTTCTGCTTTCTGACAGAAATCAGTTTGTTACCGGGCAGACAATTGAAGCTTCAGGCGGCGCAGACCGGTTTATGTGATTTTTCACACCCACTCAAAAAGTGAGAGCGGGAATCATGTCTGCTTGCACGACCAAAAACGCGTCGTATTTAGTAGCCTGAATCTGCGCAGGAAACGCCTGCGCAACATCGTTGTTCAGCGTTTCATTGGCCGTCTTTCCCTGTGACGTTCGGCCATGTAACGCCCCGGAGACGCTTTATTACGTCATCGCGAATGATGATTGTCTCATTTGAGCGAGGAGCAGCCGCGCACATACCAGCCCGAAGAAAAATGAAGCAGCCCAACAGCGTCAGGACATGAAACAGAAATACAGTTTAACTTTACAGTTTAGCTGTATATATTTAAGATGATTTCATGACTATGAAAAAACACACCGACAGTGATGCTGTCAATTCAGCCATTGCCGCTGAGCTGCGGCAGCTTTTCAGCATGCTAAAGCGACGCTTGCGTGAAGAAGGGCATACCAGTGATCTGAGCCCCGGTCAGTCGTCGGCCCTGCTGAGGCTGGAAAAAGAAGGTCCAATGACGATCTCTTCTCTGGCACGGGCGGAGGGCGTTCGTCATCAGTCGATGAGAACGCTTGTTGCAGCCTTGCAGTCAAAGGGGCTTGTCAGAGGAACGGCGGATCCAGAGGATGGCCGGCAGATCATTATTTCGTTAACGGATAAATGCCTCTCCATCCTTCAGGAAGGACGATCTGCACGCCAGGACTGGCTAAGCCGCGCAGTTGCACAACATCTGACGGAAGAAGAGCAGCGGCAGGTTCTGGCTGCTATCGGCTTGTTGCAACGGCTTGTGGAGAAATAACGTTTTTTAATATTACGAATTTTCCGGAGCAGATATGGCCCTGACTGAACTCGATCCCATCCCGGCATTAATTGTTATTGATTTGCAGAAAGGCATTATTGGCACGCCTTACAACGCGTCAATTTCCGCCGTTGTTGAGCACAGCGCAGCCCTGATAAAGGCATTTCGTCAGCGTCATTTACCTGTTGTGCTGGTCAATGTTGCAGGTATACCGCCGGGAAGACGGGACGATCGCCGCAGTCTGCCCGATACGTTGCCGGAGGGCTTCACCGACTTCATTGAAGAGATTGCCCCACAACCTTCAGATATTATCGTGACCAAATACAGCTGGGGAGCCTTCTCCACAACCGCGCTGGAATCCCATCTGAAATCTCTCGGCGTAACCCAGGTCATCATCACCGGTGTATCAACCGGTACCGGGGTGGAAGCCACAGCACGGCAGGCCTGGGATTGCGGTTTCAATGTGCTGTTGCCCGTTGATGCTATGGCCGACAGCCGACCGGAAGCGCATAACTGGAGTGTAGAGAATATTTTTCCCCGGCTTGGCGAAACAGCACTGACAGCCGATATCCTCAGCGCGCTGGAAAACAGGACGAATCAATGAACCTGTTACATTATCTGTCTCTGCTGGGTGGGGGGGATGTTGCTTATGAACGCCGTGCCCCATGTTATCAGTGGCGTTCTGGGCAGAGCGTTTCAGTCACCCTTTGCCACACCTCCCGGTAAAGGGCTTTCCTCATCGATGGTCAATGTTTTGTGGGGATTGGCCAATCTGTTACTGGCCTGGCTGCTGCTTATCCATTTAGGCCGGGTTGATATCGCCCGCTGGCCGGACGCGATGGCTCTTTTTGTTGGTATAGCGGCTATAGCCCTTTTTTCTGCCCATCATTTTGGTCAGTTTCATGGTGGAAATAATCCACCCCAAAAATGAAACCTTTCAACAATGCTGTTTTCCGATCGCTGCGTAATTTTAACTACCGGCTTTGGGCTGCCGGGGCGTTGGTGTCGAATATCGGAACCTGGATGCAGCGTACCGCACAGGACTGGCTGGTTTTTGTTGTTCTGACGCCCCATAACGGCTCCGTGCTGGGAACGGTGATGGCGCTGCAGTTTGCCCCGCATTTTATTTTCCTGCCATGGACTGGCATAGCGGCTGACAGGTTTAACCAGCGGAAGTTACTGATGTTCACTCAGGGAGCGATGGGAGGGCTGGGGATCGCGCTTGGCCTGATGACGGTGGGAGGGATTATTCAACTATGGCATCTGTATGTGTTCGCCTTTCTTTTCGGCACTATTACGGCGGTTGACGCCCCGGTTCGCCAGACATTTGTGTCAGAGCTTGTCGGCGAAAGCGATCTCTCCAATGCCGTTGCGCTGAATTCGATGTCCTTTAATGCCGGACGTTTTATCGGTCCTGCGGTTTCAGGCGTGCTCATCGCCTCTGCCGGAACCGGATGGTGCTTTCTGATCAATGGTTTCTCATTTCTGGGCATCCTGGCGTCACTGTTTTTCCTGAGAAAAACAGAGCTGAATCTTTCCGGCAGGGCATCGCGGCGCAAGGGCGCATTTACCGAAGGCCTGCGTTATGTCCGTGGGCGCCCGGATCTGATGGCGATTCTGTTGATGCTTTTTTTTATCGGAACATTTGGTCTGAATTTCCCCATATTCCTCTCTTCTATGGGGATAAGGATCTTCCATGCTGATGCTGCCAGCTATGGTTTTCTGTCATCCGTTATCGCCACGGGAACCATCGCGGGAGCGTTACTGAATGCGGGTTATGACCGCATTCAATTCCGCCATCTGGTGGTCAGTGCCGGTGTGTTCGCATGTGGTTGTGCCGCCGCTGCATTATCTCCTGATTACGGGTTTTTTGCGGCGTCACTTGTCGTCACCGGGGTTGCAGCCATGTTTTTCACCAATGCCACGAACAGCCTGATGCAGCTTTCAACCGCGCCGGTCATGCGCGGGCGGGTGATGGCGCTGAGGGTTGCTGTTGCTATGGGAGCCACGCCGATCGGCGCACCCATCACGGGCTGGGTGGCTGATAATATCGGTCCCCGATGGGCTATGGGTATTGCCGCGTTATCCGGACTGGCAGCGGCAGTGGCAGGATTAATAGTGTCGTCCCTCAACAGGAAACAGAGTAAGTATCAGGACGATATCTGAACTAGCTTCCCCCACCATTCTGGATAGCCCCAGCGTGCGAAATCGCGCCGTGTAGACTGGGTTCCGATCGCATTGACCACGCCTGCAAGGAAAAATGCCCAGCCAGTATCCCTATCAATAAGTTGGTCATAAATGAATGCCCGCAGTTAACACAGCGAGCCCGGTCATAACCATTACGGCTGCTGTCAGACCATGTATACCGAGCGCTTTCGCTACAGCGCCTCTGGCCGCGAGGATGGTAAGCATATCGCCTGTAGGTATCGCTGCCGCAATCAGTAGTAACGCGCCTGTCTCATGTGCCGAACCCCATACAAGACTGGCTATCACCAACAACCCCATCGTCAAATCGCGTACGCCTTTGAGCCGCAGCCACCAGGTCGTGTTGGGGCCAGTGTCAGGAAGCGGCAGCCCAAAACTGGGCGTTATAGCTCGCGGGTTAACAATATAGAAGAGACCGATTCCGATTACCGCGGTGGCGATGAGTGCTGAAATAGCTGTCGAAAGCATGATGTTAACTCCAGTGAATGGAAATGCGCTTGGTGTGTAGTGTTGGAATTTAAACTAGCGTTGCTATATTTTCAAGTGATGATATTATTAATTTCAAGTTGGCCATTTATCAGGGTACAGAGTTGAGTGTTACAGACAGAAAAACCCGGCAGCGGGCTGAGCGTGAAGCGTTAATCATCACGGTGACGCGCGAAATAGCCGAACGGGAAGGGTGGAATGCCGTCACTATCCGGCGCCTTGCGGAGGAGATCGAATACAGTCAGCCGGTACTCTATTCGCATTTTCAAAACCGCGACGCTATCGTTGCGGCGGTAGCCCTTCAGGGTTTTGCCGAGCTGGCTGAAGCACTCAGCAAGGCTGCTGAATCGGCTAACAGCGCTGACGCGTCTATTAAGTCCGTTGCTTATGCCTACCTCGATTTTGCGCTCTCCCGACCCGCGCTTTATGAGGCTATGTTTGTGTTGCCATCCGAATTGCATTTTGCTGAGTCAGACACTAAACCCCAGCTGAAAGCGGCTTTCGCCGTCCTGGTGGAAACCGTTTCACCTTATGGCGGTGATCCTCAGGATGTGGCAGAGACTTACTGGGCGGCACTCCATGGATTATCTGAACTCGAGCGATCCGGCAGAATAAGAGCCGAATTTCGCGATCAGCGAGTCAACATATTGGTTAAGGCAATCAGTAACGGACAGCCTTGATAGCAGCCAGGTCTGCTATGAGCGAAAAACAGGCCAGTCGGCTGAGCTTATTCCCGAACCTAATCGGGAACGTTAAAAAGCCCCGCAGTACTCGCGGGACTTTTTCATTTCTACAGTGACGGGTGAGAGCCATTTACCGGACTGACGGCTTCCAGCAGGGAAGCAATGTGAAGAATGGTTCGCTCATCGTGCCATTTACCCACAATTTGCACGTTGATGGGCAATCCTTCATGACTTTTACCAAACGGCAGCGCCACGCCCGGCAGACCTGTCACGTTCAGCGGTACCGTGGCACCCTGCAGATAAGTGGCATCCACTTCCTGACCGTCGATGATAAATTTCTCCACGCCGTGTTTGTGCGCCGGAATGGGGAGAACATGCGTGATCAGCGCATCATATTGTGAAAAGTATTCCGCAAACCCGTCACGCAACTTTTCAGCCGCCTGCTCCGCATCAATAAATTCAGACATGGATGTATCAGGCAGTGACAGCATCGTTTTTGCCATCTTGTAAAGTTCATCGGAGCTTCGACCAGCCGTTGCCGCAGCAAATGCAGGCTTCATCTCCATAACGTGGATTCGGTTAAACACGTCCAGCGCAAAATCCCGCTCCAGCGCAGGAATACCGACGTGCTCCACGACGACGCCCGGTCCCTTCAGTGAATCCGCAGCGGACTTCACCACCGCTGCCACTTCCGGATCAACCGGACCAAAGCCCGGACCGGTCATCCAGCCAATGCGCAGCGGACGGGATGTCACAAGCGGCAGCCCATCAGAATAAGCCGGCGCATTGCTGGAGAAAGCGTCATGACCGTCTGGTCCTGCAAGCTGAGAAAACGCCAGGGCAATATCGCGCACTGAGCGGGCCATCGGGCCTACGTGCCAGAACCGACGAGGTGCGCGCGGCCAGATGCCCGTCATAGGCACGCTACCGTGCGTGGCTTTCATGGAGGTTATGCCGGTCTGTGCAGCCGGCCCACGTACTGAGATGGCCAGGTCAGTGCCCAGCCCCAGAGGGGACATGCCCGCGGCGATAGCGGCGGACTCACCGCCACTTGAACCTCCTGGCGTACGGGTCAGATCCCAGGGGTTATTAGAGCGGCCGGACAGAAGGTTATCGCTTTCAATCCAGTATGAAAATTCCGGCAGGTTGGTTTTGGCAAGCAGGATAGCGCCCGCCTTTTTAAGACGCGCCACGCTGGTTGCATCCTCAGCAGGACGACGGCCTTTAAAAATGGGTGAGCCGCGCTGTGTCAGTACACCTGCGGTATCAATGGAATCCTTGGCGGTAAAAGGGACGCCGTGCAGAGGGCCAAGCTCTTTACCTTTCATGACGGCTGACTCTGCAGCGGCAGCCTGTTTCATGGCGTCCTCTGCAAGCGACACGACCGCGTTGATGTCCGGATTGGTGGCGGCAATACGGTCGATATGCGCCTGCATAACTTCGACAGGGGAAAGATCGCGGTTACGGATCATGTCCGCCAGGCGGGTGGCATCTGAATAAAAAATGTCTTTGCTCATGATAAATCCTCTCAGCAAAATAAATCTACCTAACGATTGGTAGGTGGAGCGTAACCCCCGCACAACAAAGCTGTCAATACCTACCTAACAAATGTTAGAATTGCTGCATCACACTCTGCGAGGAATAAAACGATGAGCAAAACATCCCGGGATGAAATTCTTAATGCTGCCCGTCTGGCGGCCCAGGCTCATGGTTACACCGGTCTGAACATTCGCGGACTGGCGGATGAGGTGGGGATCAAAGCGGCCAGCATCTACTATCACTTTCCCAGCAAGGCCGAGCTCGGTGCGGCAGTGGCTCAGCGCTACTGGGAAGACACGGCTCGTGACCTTGAAATACTCAGGGAATCAGCAGGCGACGCGTTAAGCAGTCTGAGCCGCTACCCTTATATATTCCGCCGATCGCTGGAGAGCGGAAACCGGCTCTGCATGGGCAGTTTTATGTCCGCTGAATACGATGACCTGCCTGAAGCGGTGAAGGTGGAAGTTCAGAAGTTTGCCGACATCAACATCGACTGGCTGGCAGGGCAACTGCTGGAGGCGGGTATCACAGAGTCAGAAGGCAGCAAAATCCGGGCTGGTGCGATTTTTTCCGCTATCGCCGGCGCTCAACTGATGGCCAGAAGCCGGAACGATATTAAGCTTTTTGATGAACTCATCGAGGGATACAGGATTGCGGGTCTGCTTCCTTCCGCCAGGGCCTGAATATTTGAATAATCAGCGCATTAACTCATGCCCGCTGCTGGCACTCAGCAGACGTTCAGGCCCATCATGATTCCTGCTTTGCTGGCGGAAGCAATTTTTTCGCTTCATGAATGAGCTTTTCAATCTCTTCCAGAGGGATACATCCTTCGTAGCATGAAAAAGAGAACTCATGAGTTACATCGGAATAGAAGACTTCAGCAATTTGCCGAAGCGGGGATGTTCCAGCCTCAGACAGTTCAAGGTACATACCATCACGGATGACATCGCTTCCACGGGCCAGGTTGTATTTAATCTTAGCCATAAAGTTAATTTTCCATTTTTCATGTTAATGACGTCTCCGGTCGAACGCCATAAAGCCTAAACAGTGTCGCCAGGCAGCTCAACGAGAGGCCAAGAAAAACGCTGGACTATGAATCACCCGCAGAGCGTTTTAACCAATGTGTTGCATCCATCGGTTGAACTCACAGCGAAGAGCGGACATTCGCAGTTTTTCTATGATATATACAGACTTGTAACGTAGTCGCGTTTAATCAACAGGAGCTGGCAATCTCATGATCTTAAGTGCTAATCACGTCGGTTTTTCAGTTAAAGATATTGAAGACTCATTATTCTTCTGGACTCACATTCTCGGAGGAAAGTTATTACGCGAAGGAAAAATGTCTGGACCTATTATTGATGAAGTAACAGGCGCAAGGGGAGCTGATGTACGAATGGCTTTGCTTGAACTGGCTGGCATTAAGATTGAATTACTGCAATACAATAACATTGAACAGCCTGAAGAGCCTTCAGCCCCCTACATCCCAGGCTACGCTCACCTTGCGTTTATGGTCGAGAATCTTGATACGCTCTTGAGCAAAATATCGGACTATGGCTGGAAGACGCCAGGGAGACCTCAGACAGTCTTGTCAGGACCCATGCAGGGAACAAGAGTAATATATGTACAAAGCCCCGATGGGCAGACGCTTGAATTGATGGAAGGCAAGCAATGAAGCACATACGTTATGACCTGTTACCTTCTTATTGAACAGTGATGTTTGCGAAGTCCGCTTCTGGCACAAAGCGTACTGACACGCTGGCCGATATCCGCTTTGAGCGGAACGCGGGCGCTCTGGCCCGAAGCGAAGCTTGTCATGGCGTAAGTCACAAGTATTATCAGGACATAGCGCTCAGCCAGGCATTGCTTTTTAAGGACTAAACAGTCAATTTTTAATGTTACTCAGGAAAATTTTAAGACCATCAATGAAAGCCCGCACGCGAAGAGAGAGATGTCTACGGCTGGGATAAATAGCATGGATAGCAATTTCTTCACCTTGTGTTGCAGGCAGCAGTTGTACTAATCGGCCTTCCACAATATCTCTGTCAATCATAAAGGAAGGTAAATAACCGATACCCAATCCTGCTATGGCTGCTATGCGTATTGCATCTCCGCTGTCAAACCTGACATGGTTACTGCCGTTCAGCGTTATTCGCCCATGCTCCTTATCAACTACGTTCCATCCGGTAGACGCCGCTCCCAAACCGTAGACAAGACGGCGATGAGCTTTAAGATCGGCAACTGATTCCGGCGTACCCCATTGTTTGAGATAGTCCGGTGATACAAACAATTGCGGCCGCGTTCTGTCGATAACCTGCGTTATATATTGATGACTCGTAGCGCCATCGCCTACCCGAATAGCAAGATCAAAACCTTCCTCTATAAGATCGACAACCCGATCGCTGAAACTGACTTCAATGCTAATACCCGGTGAGTTGTCTAAAAATGCCTGGATAAAAGGCAGTATCACCATTTTTCCATATCCCTCTGACACGGTGAGTCTGAGGATGCCTTTTGGCAAGGGTGAATTCTGGCGGATACTGGCTTCGGCTTCTTCTAAGTCTTCCAGTAGCCTGCAGCAACGGTTAAAGAATTCATGCCCCTCAGTGGTGAGAGATAAGCGACGCGTGGTGCGCTGAAAAAGCCTTGTCTCGAGATAGGCTTCTAACCGCGCTATTGCTTTACCTGCAGCAGAACGCGTTAAACCCATGGCTTTACCCCCGGCGACAAAACTTCCCGCCTCAGCAACAGCGACAAAGACCCGCAGTGCACCCATATCCAGAGCAGAACCAGCAAGATTTGTCGGAGCGATTTTTCTACCCGTCATTGGGGAACCTTTTCGTCAATAAATTAGTTAAGGTTTTATTGTAGAATTTCCATTAAATAAGGGCACAACAATGTTGTCGAAAAATGCGCAAAATGTTCTGGATGGATGGATCACCGCTGCCGGACCGGTAGTGCAGAAGCTGTATGGTCAGTCTGAAGAGTGCTGGCCTGATGTGCGTAAACAATATATGCAGGGCCTGGAAAGCATCTTTCCTGCTGTCAGTGGCGTCTCTTATAAGACGCTCACGCCAGGCAATATGCCGACAATGGTCAGCGAGAGTCATGAACATGCTGGAAGCAGTGTGGTGCTTTACATTCATGGCGGCGGCTATGTGCATGGTGGTGTGGAGGCGTATCGGGGGTTAACGGGCCGTATTGCCACAGCTTTAAACGCCACAGTCTATGTTCCGGACTACCGGCAGGCCCCTGATTTTCCGTTCCCGACACCGATAGAGGATGTCTTTTCAGCTTATCGCGCGCTACTCGACAGGGGTATCAATCCCAAAAATCTGGTTCTCGTTGGCGATTCAGCGGGTGGGGCAATGGTTATTACAATGATGCGCAAGGCCCGTGACGCGGGTATTCCGCTCCCCGCTGCGGGAGTGGCTTTTTCACCCTGGGCAGATCTGACCCATAGCGGTCTGGCTGCTACCGCCCGTGATGGCATCGATCCCCTTTGTAGCATCGATTTTCTCACCCGATTAGCGCGGGAATTCCTTGCCGGTGAGCTGCCAACACATCCTGATGCTTCTCCTGTTTATGCCGATGTGCAGGGGCTTTCCCCGATACTTATACAGATCGGCGAGAATGAGGTCATGCTGAATGGCGCGATGAAACTCGCTTCAAACTTAGGGGAAGCACGCGTACGCACGACACTCGAAGTCTGGCCGGGCATGTTCCATGTTTGGCACCTGCTGGCCGGCACACTGCCCGAAGCCGACCAGGCTTTACGTAACGCGATGCGTTTCCTGAAGGATGTTTTATCCAAGAGCAGTGAATCCGACGACTCTACGTCCATGCCATAAATTTAACGCGTTCAAACATAATTAATGAAAAGCGCCCTCATAAAATTAAGGGGCGCTTTAATGATGGGTCATATTTTTCTTTAACAACAACCCCGGAGTGCTGTGTACCGTGCCCTATGAACGACCAGTCTGAGCCTGTTTCTTATACGAAGGCGAGTTGTTCAGGGCCTGAGAATGCACATATCTGAACTCCGGCCTTCTCCGGGAACAGCCTATGAGTTAAGGGATAATGCGCGCGGCTCTGAATTGTCTGAACAGACTGAAGAACATCTCATCCGTAGCCTGCATGCGCCAGAACCCTGCACGACGCAGCTTGCTGCCATCGCCAAACATGTCGTAATCCCAACTGAAAACAAAGTCGGCGAACTGCCCGTCGTTCACCTGCAAAATGTTCGTCTCTGCCAGACCGTTGTGCCGGGCCAGTTCGCGCCAGGCTGGCTGATAATCTTTGAACATCTGCTGAAATGAAAGTCTGACGGGCGGCGCGCATTCAAGCTCAAACCAGCGAGCAATGAGGGGCCAGAGTTCGCTCCATCTCCAGACATCACCGTTATTCACATTAAAAGCCTGATTTTCAGCGGATGATGAGGTGGCGGCCCACAAGGTTGCATCGGCGAGCAACCCGGCGTCCGTATAGTCAACAATACTGCGCCAGGTCTGTTCCGAACCTGGAAAACGGAGCGGTAGATTGAGTGACTTACAAAGCGAAGCGTACAGTGCAATGCTCAAGGCAAGATTCATGGTATTGCCCGACAGGGCACTGCCCACCACGCCCGGTCTGATGGCATTCCAGTACCATCCTCGCCCTTGCTGATAATCGCTGAGCCAGGCGAGTTGTGCCGCGTTAAATTCCGCTCCCGCAACGCCGGGATCGCTTTCACGCGCAGGCGTTTTAAAAGGCCCAAGATGTGCGCCATAGACTTTATACCCTTGTATCAGGCTCACTGTTTTTAACGATGAAATCATCGCCGTATGGCAGACCAGGTTACGCAGCATAGTGACGTTGGGCTCCACCATTTCCGTCCAGTTTTCCGCGTTTATCCAGGCGCTGTAAAAGATATGCGTGACACTGCTTAAGGGCCGCAGCGCCCGCGCAGTATGCTTTTCATCCAGCAAATCAACGCTGACGAGCGGGATGTTCTGCGGATGCGATGATGCATTACGGCTCAGGCCAATCACTTCCCAGCCACGGTGCAGCAGCGTTTTCACGAGCTGGCTACCGACAATCCCTCTGGCACCGGCGACCAGCGCGACGTTGTTTGTGCGAGTCATATTCATAGGTTTCTCCAGATAAAGTGACGCAGAGAGTGTGATATATTAATTTTTCTGCTCATATCCCATGAAACTGATGGCACTTATAAGTAAAATCATTAAATGAATAACAAGCTCAATGCGATCGCCACCTTTTTGCGTGTGGCAGAGGCTGGCTCATTTTCGGCCGCCGCGCGCCAGATTGGCGTGAAGCAATCTGCCGTAAGCCAGCAAATTGCCGCACTGGAGGCAGAGCTTGGTGTGGTTTTGCTGCGCCGTACGACGCGTGCAATGGCGCTTACTGAGCAGGGAGAGCGGTACAGACGTGATATGACACCTTTGCTGGACGCGATGCGGGAAGCAGAAATCAACCTCAACCCTGTGGGCCAGCACTGGCAAGGCCGCGTCCATGTGCAGTTGCCGAGCGGTTTAGGTCGGCTTTTTCTTCCTCATCTTCTGGCCCTGCAAAAAGCGCACCCAGAGTTACACCTTGAGCTCTCATTTGATGATCGCATTGCCGATCTGGTCAGCGAAGGGGTTGATGTCGCGCTGCGGCTGGCGAGCGAGCCACCAGAGTCACATGCCGTGCGCGTACTGGGCCGCATCGCGACGGCGCTTTATACTGCCCCGGAATTTGAACACATTCATTCAGTGGATGAGCTGGCTCAGAAGCCACATATCCGGTTTAGTGGTATCGCACTTGACGCGCCGCTACGGTTAGTTTCAGGTGATGAAACAATGAATCTGATGGTGAATACCGTATTTCGGGCCAATACCAGCGAAGGGCTACTGCAGGCGATCCAGGCAGGTATCGGTGTCGGTGGCATGCAGCTTCCCCTTGCTGCTGAAGCGGTGCAGTCAGGCTTGCTGGTTCCCGTTCTGCCTGAATGGCGACTGCCAGACCGATTCCTTTACGCGGTTTTCCCGGATGCCCGTTTTATACCTCAAAGGGTAAGAAGCGCTGTGGAAGTGATAAAGCAGTTACTGCCGCAGATAACAGAAATGGGCTGATGGTCGATAAACCAGGCTCTGTTGCATTCTGCACAGCATAAATTTCGATACGAAGCGGCCAGCATAAAGGGCAGTAAGGGCTTGAGCGATATGCGCACAGATAAGAACATCCTGAAGAACAATTTCATGATGCGTTTTATAAGCTGGGTGTTTATTTGAAAGCCGCCGGTTTGGGCTATGAAAATATACTTGAGATGACCACTTTTCACGTTGATCTAAAAAAACATATAGACGTTTTTTCTAAAGTAAAAGATGAGTATATAAAGGCTCCCTACCCGGCATGGTCCGCCATCGGCGTATCAGAATTCATTCCAGAAAATGCACTGGTGGAAATGCGGATTGTGGCTAAAAGGTAATTTCCAGGTTTGTGACATGCTCCCCGTTGATTAGTACACCCCGATTAACGCATCGGATACAAGCAACTACGGTCTATATGCGACGCTCACCACCGTTTTGCAAGCTAAAAGCGTGACGCAGATGATATATGGCGGTCGGCGCGAAACGCCTGCCACGACGCCGCTTTTGGCAATTACATCGCGACGTTGTCTGGCTATTTTCCTTTCTTGCGAAACGCATTCACATTCCCTTCTTGTTGGCGGGCTATTTTCCCTCTGGTGAAGCTTTTTTAACCAAAACGTGGAGAACAGCATGAGAGAATTAACGAAGATATTCTTTGCCACTGCCTTTATGGTTTGCACTTTTTCCGTTAATGCTGCAACGGAGGGTGATATAAAACCGCCGCCTTTACAAAGGGATAGCCCGCCCATGCAGGGCCCTGCAGCACTCGTGTATGGTGTCGTCCAGCAAACCACCACCCCGGTCGATGCGTTAAACAATGTGGTTAAAAATCTTCCGGCGCTGGAAAATGGGAAGCGTTATGAAGTCCGGCTGGAAGTGAGGGAACTGCCGCCCGTGCCCACGCCGCCAGTTCCCCCGGCACCATAGTTAACGTTTGTTCAGCCCCTTCCGGGGCTTTAAACAAACATTTACCAGATTGGACTGGGGGTCATACTGGCAGCGCGAACAGCAATAAGCGCACCGATAAGCCCCAACGGAACGGCCAGTATCACAGAAAATGGAATTGACCAGCTTTCATAAAGCTGTTGGGTCAATTCTTGCCAGAGACTTATTTTATCCCCCACTTCTATTTCGGCCAGCAAATGGCTGCAATCACCGCCTTAATCACGCTTCTGGCTTATACCGAATCCGGTTCGCGCGCGTCGTCGAAGCGTTTATGTGCTTCGGCGATGGTGAATCGGTTGTCGTTTGCCCAATTCACAAGCGCCATCACAGGCACTAACAGCGTCCGGCCAAGTTCGGTGAGTTCGTATTCGACGCGTGGCGGAATGGTTGGATAGACCGTCCGGGTAAGAAGCCCATCGCGCTCCATACCACGCAAAGTCAGCGTCAGCATGCGTTGGGAGATGCCTTCGATATTGCGCCTTAACTCGTTGAAGCGCCGCTTCCCATTAGCCAGCGAGGCAATAATGTAAAGACTCCATTTGTCGCCGATGCGATCCAGTATTTCGCGGGTGGCTTGGCAGCCTCCCGTATTGGGGGCGGGCAGTGCTTCGGGCAAATTTTTGTGACTCAGTGACATGGATGTGCCTTCTTGTTAAATGCAGACAGGAATCTTAGTATCCTCTGTATCGATAGATAACTAAGGTTGCAAATGTTACCTGGTATCTATTTTATACCATATGAGGAGCCACCATGAGCAAAATCCTGCTGATCACGTCCAGTCCACGCGGGGCTGAAAGTCTTTCCACACGCTTCGCCACTGAAATTGCCAATGGCATCCGGATGCAACTGGGGGG
The DNA here is from genome assembly GCA_900109485.1 of Kosakonia sacchari. GTDB lineage: Bacteria > Pseudomonadota > Gammaproteobacteria > Enterobacterales > Enterobacteriaceae > Kosakonia > Kosakonia sacchari_B. Next base: position 377,398 of record FOAY01000001.1, read on the forward strand.
CTCGCTGACCGTTCGCGACCTTGTCGCAAACCCGGTGCCGCACATCACGTCGGCCTACATCAAGGGCCGCGTGATGGCTCCTGATGTGCGCACAGCAGAAGAGTCTAAGGCTGTCGAACGCGCCATGGAACTGGTTGATGAGTTGCGTGCCGCCGACGTGATTGTGCTTGGATCGGGCATGATGAATTTCGGTCCATCTTCACAGCTCAAGGCGTGGATTGACAACATCACCTGGCCGGGCATCACCTTCAGTTACGAAGCAGGCGTACCCCATGGTCTGCTGACCGGCAAGAAGGTTTATCTGGTCACTGCCGCCGGAGGTGTATTTTCGGAGGGAGTCTATGCACCTTTCGATTTCCAGACCAACTATCTTCTGCACATGCTCGGCTTCATTGGATTGACCGACGTCGAACTCATCCGCATCGAGGGCACAGTGCAGGGCCCGGAAGCGGCACAGGCCGCCTTAGCGAAGACAGACGCGACGGTGAAATCCTTGCTGGCGACGATGGCTTAAATTCATGACCCTGAGCAAAATTATCTTGTGTTCAGGCACGGGTACCGGCAGATCCAATAGTTGAAGAAGGAGAAAGCAGGCGGCACATGCGATCATCATGGCAGCGGGAGATCGTGGCACGCAGCACCAACTCGCGCTCGCGATCAGCGAAGCTTACTTTCTGCATGCGAAGAATATTGGTAAAGCTGATGTATTGGCAGACATCGCCATATCTCATGGTTTTGAACGCGATGAAGCTCTTGCTATTGCGCAGGATCAGATATGGCCCGAAAGGGTGGAACCAGCGGCGGCTGACTCCGCTGCAACCGGTGTTCAGTCAGTTCCATATTTCATTTTCGGTACTCATGTTGCTATCAACGGAGGCCGCAGCGAAGATGAGATATCCGCGGCGGTTGACAAAGCAGTATACGGCATTGTCCATAACTACGATGTCAATAGAGGATAGTGCCGGACGTGTCTGCGAGCATGATTCGTGAGATGGCGCGTATCACTGGAGGGGCAGGAGGATTGATTCAACACGCTGACCCCGAATACGCTCCAGAGTGAAAAAAGAAATACAGGATCAACGGTATAATTGAGGAATAGTTCTTTTTAGAAAACGGATAAATGCCAGTCGATGCGACTGACTGAGGAAATTTCCCATGGAAAATTATCGGCTACATCGCGGCAGGCTTATCGACCATATCCAGCTTGTAGTAAACAACTTCGAAACAAGTAAAGCGTTTTACTCAGCTGTACTGTCTGTTCTGGAGATCCCTGTAATAAATACAGATGACGATTATATCTGGGCAGATGAACTTGTCGTTTCGTCAGTAAAAAGTCCAGCCTCTGCAGGTCAGTTGACAGGGCGACATCATCTGGCTTTTCAGGCCAGGAGCCGTGAAACGGTGGATGCTTTTTACCATGCGGCACTCTCTCATGGTGGGCGTGACAATGGAGCGCCTGGCGAACGAACCTACCATCCAGGGTACTACGCGGCTTTTGTGCTCGATCCTGATGGTAACAACATCGAGGCTGTTTACCATGGAGAGGCAGAGCGCAGTACTCAGTCTGTGGAGATTAGCTTCAGTCTCTGAGTAATATGGATGGCTGGCGATAATACTGTAAGTATCCCACCCAGGCGGATCATGTGCTTTTAGATATCTGTCCGGTTCGTGCCATAACTTTCTCGATATCCGCTCCTGGCACGAAGCAGTCGGTCAGGAGGAAGGCAATCCGTTATCACGCTTTCGGCGGGCCTGATGCGTTGAAAGTCGAGGACATAACGGTTCCACATCCCGGACCCGGAGAGATCCGTATTACGGTACATTGCGCGGGTGTGAACCCCTCAGACTGGAAACGAAGAGAAGGCCAGTATCAAGCATTCGAAGATATTTCGTTTCCGCTCACGGTCGGTGTGGAAGCCAGCGGCATTCGCGCTCACTATTTGCAATAGCGCTTGACAGGGTTTGAGTAATCAGTAATCTCTCTTTTGTGGGAATTATATCTCAAATAAGAGAAATGACATGAACAACCAGGATTACAGAGCAAGATTAGCCGCACGTCTGGCTGCGCTGCGCTTACAACACAATTGGTCGCTTGACGAGCTTTCCACTGCGTCAGGCATCAGCAGGGCATCCTTATCACGCATTGAACGGGGTGAAGTCAGCCCGACTGCGGAGGTTCTCAACCAGCTCTGTATTGTATACGGAATGACGATGTCCCGGCTGATAAGCGAGATTGAACAGGCAGCAGATAATCTGTTCAGGGCAGAGCAACACCCCCTGTGGCAGGATGAGCTTAATGGATTTGAGCGACGCATGTTATTACCGCCTTCTAATCAGTTCAGATGCGAGATGATCGAGGGGAAATTGCGCCCTGGCGCTTTCATTGAATATTCAAGCCCTCCCGTTCAGGGGCTTGAACAATATTTATGGTTATATGCAGGTGAATTAACTATTACGATGAACACTGAAAAATGGAGTTTAAAAGAAGGCGACAGTTTGCGTTTTCATTTATCAGGTTCTTCATCATTCCGCGCTCATCAGAGCCTCGGCGCACGTTATATTTTGGTGATATGTAAATCATGATTGAATATGAACTTCTCAGTGCTATACAGGCTCATCAATGCTTACCAGAATTAGGTGACGTATTGCAGTCTTGTGTAAAAGATGGGGCCAGCGTCGGTTTTACCGATCCCGATGATCGCCAGGCTATTGACCGTTTCTGGAAAGATAAAATTTACAGTCTTGCCAGCCACGATTGCGAGTTATTAATCGCCCGCGATAATGGCTTTTTAGCCGCAACCGTTATCGTTAACTATTGTGGTATTCCTAATGGCCGCCATCGTGCTGAAATATCCAAACTCCTCGTTCATCCGCAGGCTCGTCGTCAGGGGATTGCCAGAGAATTAATGAATCGTGCGGAAGAGATGGCCTGGAAAAAAGGCCTCTCTTTACTCGTACTGGATACACGCACTGGAGATGTGGCCAGCGACTTATATCTTTCCCTGGGGTGGCAGATAGCCGGGGTAATCCCTTGTTATGCAAAGTCGATTGAAAACACCTTACACGGCACAACGTTTATGTACAAAATTAATGAGTCCGCTGGCTGATTATATTCACTGCTATTTTTCACGTTAATACTGATCGTCATGCGAAAAAATTTACGTTTGGGTTTTGTAATAGAGAGATATGCCGCATCCTGTTTGAAAATAAACGGTGTCTGGCAGGATCACGTCCTCAACTCATTTGTATTTCCAGAGTGATGAACCAGGCTCGTGCGGCAGCGCTACTTTATTTTTATCGCTAGCCTGCCGGTTACTCCTGAAAGGGCGCAAGATGCTGCGTGGCGACGCTTAAGGCTCCATCGCTGAAAGGAGAGGGCGACATTACCGGCCATGTTCATAAGGATAACCCGATGACAGATATTACTATCAAACCGGCACAGAGCGAGCATCTGGCGGCATTAAGGGCAATTGAACTCGCCTCGTTTGAAACATTGCGTGGCACCGGCGCGGTGGCAGGTGCGCCGGTTGCGACCAGCCTGGATGATTTCAGCAGGCTGAGCGAGCAAGGAATCCTCTTCGCGGCATTCGCAGCAGAGGATATCCCTGTAGGTTTCGCCGGGGCTTATATTACGGAGAACTGGCTGCATATCGCCGAAGCAGATGTGCACCCGAACTGGCAGCGGCAGGGAATTGGTCGGCGGCTGATAAATGCGCTTCTGGCGGAAGGTAAGGCTCGCGGTTTAACCGGCGCCTCGTTAACGACCGATCGTTATGCTCCCTTTAACGCGCCTTTTTATGCCTCTTTGGGGTTCGAAATTCTGCAAGAAGAGGCGCTTTCGCCACGGCTAAAAGCGCTACTGGTAGCAGAGACGATCTCCGGGCTGGCACCGCAGCGCCGGGTTGCTATGCAACGGGTGTATTGAGCCACCTTCTCTATACCCGATCGCGCGTCCTTCCTGCCATTAGCGTATGTCCCGACGGCTTTCATTAGCGCGGCAGATGTCCGGCATTTTTTGTCGCACTTCTGATGGGAATGAGCAAAGGCAATATGCAAAGTACCAGTAGCGCGACAACGATCAATGTCTGTTTCACCCCAATCGCATCGCCTGCCAGGCCATAGATAACTGGCATGAGCGCGCCACATCCCAACGATGCGGTATAGAAAATAGCAAATGCGCGGGTTTGCTGATGCGGTCTGGCGAGTTCGGCTACGCTGCCATACAGAATGGACGACGTTCCGTTCAGCGCAATACCCAGCGGAACCAACAGCAGCCAGCTTACCTGCAAAGGGGCAACCGTCATTCCCAGTACAATGGCTGACGTAATGATCTCACTGGCCGCGACGGTTTTGATAACGCCGAGTTTTGTCGCCAGCACCCCGCAAACCAGTTTGCCAAATGCCCCGCCAATAAAAATTAAGGTCAGCGCAAAGCCAATTTGCGTTGCGGAAGCTCCCCTCGCGGCCATTAAAAAGGGAAGGAATGTCAGCGTGCCGGTACGGGTGGCGTTGTCGATACTGCCAATCACGCACAGCGCAGTGAAAGCGCGTTTGCGCAGCGGCTCAGGGAGTTTTGCGCTGGAGGCAGGCTGCTTTTGCTGTGTCGCCTCTTTGCCCGCCAGCGTAGCCACCTGCGGTTTTTTGCCATCCGCGGGCAGCAACACATAGAGACCGAGAGTGACGAGGAAACCCAAAAGCGCAATCAACTGCAGCGCCGTTCCCCAGGTGATAATCAACAGGCAGGCAGAAAGCGTACTGGGGATGATCCCTTTACCCACATCGCCGAAAAAGTTGTAGGTGCTGAGCGCAATACGGGCGCGCGGAGCGGGATAAAATCGCGTAATAAAGCTCGAGGAGAGCGGATGCTGAACGCTGGCGCCAAGGCCGCCGATCACAATCAATATCATGAGCTGTATCAGCGTTTCTGAGGTTCCATACAGCAGCAGCGCGACGGTTAAAAGCAGCGTGCCGCCAATTAACACTTTCCGCTCGCCGTATTTTCTGCCCAGTTCTCCCGATGGGATCTGAAACGCCGACATCGCCCCAGAAAACAGCATTTTCAGTAAACCGATCTGCGCCATTGAAAGCCCAAATTGCTGCTGCCAGAGAGCAAAAAGCACATAGTGCATATCCGTCGCGCCGTCATGAAAAAGGTGAGCAAGGCCGGTTGCGCCCAGCACTTTGCGGCTCTGCGGCTTCTCGACGGTCGGCGAATTTTCTTTCTCAATGGAACCTGAATCCACGCTCATTTTTCCTCCTGCGCTATTAATGGATATATTCACACTAAACCGGGCAGAGAAAACAGCGTGTTGTTATGTTTGTTTTGCATAAGCAATGCAGATTTTTTAATGGGCGATTTTATTTGCTGATCGTTATTCAGCCGCTAATTTCATTCTATTTATTGTGGAATCACCGCAGAGATAAAACCGGCGGAGTCTGAGTGCGTTTTAATTCTACCTTATAACGTTTTAAGCTGGCGCAGCGCGTTAAATCCTCAATAATGGAGCCTCGCTCAGGAGGAATAATGGAATTAACGCGTAAAGCACAACTCTTTGCTACCCAGGCGCATGAACGCGCGGGCCAGACACGGAAATTCACCGGTGAACCTTATATTGTGCATCCGGCGTCCGTCGTACAGATATTAATGTCCGTTGCCCCTTCCGCAGAGATGATTGCCGCCGCCTGGCTGCATGATGTGGTGGAAGATACGGATATTTCGCCGCAGGTTATCGAGGCTGAATTTGGTCCGCTCGTCGCGCAGTATGTTGAAATGCTGACGGATGTGCGCACGCGCCGGACGGGCGGGGAGCGCATCGCGCGCAAGAACGCCAATTTGCTCCACAGCGCCAGAGCGTGCCCGGAGGCGCAGACGATTAAACTCTGCGATTTAATTGATAATGCCGCTTTGGTGGTCGAGCGCGATCCGCTGTTTGCGCGCAAATATCTGCTGGAAATGAAGCGATTATTGCGCGTATTAACCGCCGGACATCCGCAGCTTTATCAGCAGGCGAGCGCGCTTTGCGAAAGCGGGCTGGCCACGCTGCGTAAGCAGCCGGAAGCCGCCCGGTGGCTGGAAGAGCGCTGGGCCAGATATGAAGCGGATTTATCCCTCAGTTCGGTGACAGTTGGGTCAGCATCAGAATAAAGGGAATGGTCACCGCCGCCAGCACCGTTTGCACGGAAATAATCCCGGCGGAAAGCCGATGATCGCCGCCGAGAAGTTTGGTCATGATATAGGCGGAAGGCGTACAGGGCAGGGCATTAAACAGGACGACGGTGGCCAGTACCGGACCGGAAATCCCCAATTCAACGCCAATAAACAGCGTGATAAGCGGTACCAGTAATAATTTCACAAACGACGACTGCAATACCGGCCCGTGCGCCGAGCGCGCGGCTTTAAGATCGAGCCCCGCGCCCACCGCCAGCAAGCCCAGCGGCAGCGATGCGCCGCCGAGAATATGCAGAATATTGCCGATCACATCCGGAAGTTTGAGCGTACTGACATTAAACGCCAGCCCCGCGACCACCGAGATAATCACCGGATTACGGACCAGCGCCCTGACTATCTGCCACACGCCTGGCCTTTTCCCCTGCCCGTAATGCATCAGGATGATGATAGACGCGACATTCAGCAGGGGAATGGCCACGGCGATACTGATAGATGTGACCGTCAACCCGGTACTGCCGTAAGTGGCCGCCGCCGCCGCAACGCCAATATAGGTGTTAGGGCGCAGCGCGCCCTGAATAACGGAAGAAAATACGGTTCCCGGCTGGCTTCGCCATATTCGCCACAACCAGAGTGACACTGCGGCAATCACTACGGCGCCCAGAATCGACCATGCGATTGGCCTGACCGGGAAATCATTCAGGCTCGCCGTCGCCACCTGAGAAAACATCAGCGCCGGAAACAGCCAGAAATAATTAAGCTTTTCGCAAGGCAGCCAGAACTGATGATCAAGCAGGTTTTTGGCCCGCAGTACAAATCCCATCACAATCAGGAACATCACCGGTGCAAGGGAATACAACGTCGTTATCATTTCTCAAATGTATCCTTTCGTCAGTACCACCAGACCGTAAATGGCGATAAAACCAGTCAGCAGACGTTCATAAAGCGGCGCGCTTGCCCGACGGAAGAGTAAATTTCCCACCGCCCAGTAGATAAATAAGGCCACGGGAGCAGCTATAAGACCTTCAATACTTAATGCCGCAGGACGAAGCAGCGCCAGGGTTGCGAGCTGAATCAGGCCAAAGAGCAAATAATAACGGGAGACGGTGGAGCGAACGCCGATTTTCTCCGTTTGGGTTGATGAGGCATACAGGGCGAGTACCGCGCCGCCCATATTCGTTAGCCCATGAACCAGCCCCATCAAAATAACGTATTTTTGTTGGTGCTTTACCAGTTGGTTGCTGATGGCGGTACGAAATGCCGGGCTTAATCGCGTAATGGCAGAGAAGAGCAATAATAACCCAACGATCAGATCAATATTGAATTTGAAGCCCGCCGATAAGACAAAGCTTAAGGCGATAAGCACCGCAATACCGCAAATGACCATATTGCTTTTTTCTGCCCGGCTGAAGGGCAGACTTCGGGCAGACAACACCTGGGTAAAAGAGACCAATACCGAAGCGGGAAGCAGCAGCCCTAATACGGATGAAAAATCATAGCCCAGCAGTAACAGCGTCGGCGTGCCAAAAACCAATAGTCCCATACCAAAGACGGACTGAATCACCGAGAAGAGTATAATGACGATCAGATACAAATAGTGCTGTTCCATCTCAGGCCACCTCAGCAACAGGGTTATTCGCTGCAGATTGCTGTAGCCATGCGCGCACATTTAATGTCTTCAGTTGATTCCCAACCGCTGTTTGATCTTCCTGCTGTGAATTGACGAAAACGACATAATCATCTTCATTAATGAGCTTCTCTTTAAGCAGGTTGGGAAGCAAAATATTTTCATCAAATGCGATCTGTGAAAAATCATCCGCAAGTGCAATGCTGGTCACGCCCGGTAATAAATTCCAGCTACGCGTAATCTGTTCGTTATTCCCAATGGCAATGATGGGTAATCCGGTACCGGACAGCGCGGCAATACGCACAGAATAACCGCTCAGTGAAAGAACGATTAATCGCGTGAGCGGCAATGCCGACGCGAGCGCGCGAATCGCGGTGCGAATATCATTCTGCGCAACGATCTGCGGCTGCGCTGCAGGCTCCGGCCGCTGAGCGGCGGCAAGCGAGGCGATTCTGCTGATCCGCGTTACCGCTTCAATGGGGTAGCGGCCAATGGCCGTCTCGCCTGACAGCATTACCGCCGTTGCGCCATCCAGCACCGCGTTAGTGATATCGCTGACTTCCGCCTTGGTCGGCAACGGATTCTCAATCATGCTGTGCAACATTTCGGTGGCGACAATGGTCGGTTTTCCCGCCCTGGCGGCGGCAGAAAGTATCTGTTTTTGATAGAGCGCAACGTGATCGATTGACGTTTCAACGGCAAGATCGCCCCGATCAATCATGATGACATCCGCCGCATCGATAACCTCTTCAAGATGCTGAATCCCGCCGCTATTTTCTACTTTGGCGACAATTCGCGGCGTTGGGCCATCGATCAGCGCGCGTATCGCTTCAATATGCTCACGGCTTTCAACAAAACTGATGCCGACATAATCCACGCCGATTGACCGGGCGAATTCAATCATCGCTTTATCTTTTTCGGTGACCAGCGATTGCCCCAGATCGATCCCCGGAACATTAATGCCTTTTCTGCTGCGCAGCGTGCCATCCATATTGGCGCGTAAATAGATATCCTGCCCGTCAATGCGGGTTACATCGAAAGAGAGCGTGCCATCATCAGCATAGACTTTATCGCCGGCGGAAAGTTTCTCATGCAATCTGGCATAGCCAACCGGCACTTTTTCCGAACCGTCATGCGTAATATCGGTGGTCAGAATAATCGTGTCATGACGTAAAAAAGAGGGTTCATGCGCTAATTGTAAGGTGCGAATTTTGCGACCGGGAATATCAAGCAGAATAGGTACGTCAGGCACCGTTTCGCGTAATAATTTAACGGTTTCTTCGTGCCATTGCGGTGTGTTATGCGAACCATTCAGCCGGGCAACAGACATCCCTGCACAACGGAGACTATGTAATGTGGCGGAGTTATTTGAAACGGGGCCGATAGTGGCAATAACGCGCGAAACTGTCATGCTGGATACTCCTGCAAGTGAATGTGTATTTTTTATGACAGTTTTTTGACATGCTTTTAAATGATAATTTTTACCTTTATATATCTTTTGATTATTTATCAGCGTATATCTTATATTATTGCTTGCCAGCCTTGCGCTGACTGCTTTGCCGAATATCAACAATCAAAATATCAAAAATAAATATAAGTTTTTATCCCGATACATATAAATAATGCGTTTTGTCTTATGGTGACAGGCGATGTATTTATCGGACGCGCATTTTTATTTCTGTTTATAAACGGGTCATGCGGTCGCTGTTGCCGCGCAGGGAATTTCCTCTGCGCCAGCCGTTAGGCGATTTGTTGTGACCGGCGGCGATTCATTCAGCGCGCGAGCTGCTTTCACTGAATTGCGCATGGATTAATTTCCGCAGCCATTGGTGCGCGTTACCGCCATCCGAACGGCGGTGCCACAGCAGGTGAAACGCAATCTCCGGCAGCGCCAGCGGCGGCTTGAGCAGCACAATATCATCATGGGCTTCATCCACCAGCACGCTGCGGCGAAGTACCGTCGCGACATAGCTGGTCCGCGCAATAATCCGCGAGACGGCCGACATCGTGGGTAACGTCAGGCGTACCATTCTGCTGAGCCCCTGCTTATGGAGCTGCTCATCCACCAGGCCGTAGTGATTGCCTTCGGGCGAGACCAGAATATGCTTCATGGCGAGATAGCGTTCCAGCGTCATGCCGTCACGGGCGGCGTCACTGTCGCGACGTACGAGAGTGACAAACTCATCGCTGATCAATGGCTGCGACAGAATGCGTTTTTCCGCCTGGGTTGGCACGATACCGATGACCAGATCGACCTCGCCGCTATCAAGCATCGCCACGGACTGATCGCGATCGACAAACGTGCGCACGTGGATCGTTACGTCCGGCGCCTGCTGGCTGACCGTGCGCATAATCGTCGGCATTAACACCATCAGCGGGTATTCCGACATGCCAAGCGTGAAGGCCATGCTTCGATTATGCGGGCTGAACGCCTCTTCCGGCGCCAGCAGGTGGGTAATTTCGTCCAGCGCGCGGCCGACATGCAGATGGATCTCTTTCGCTCTTGCCGTGGGCAGTAATCCGCTGGCGCTGCGAATAAACAGCGGATCGGCAAAATGGGTGCGCAGACGCGCAAGCGCGGCACTCATTGCCGGCTGGCTGACCGAGGCTTTACCGGCGGCGCGGGTGACATTCTGCTCCTCCATCAGCGCGTTAAAGGCGACGAGAAGATTCAGATCAAGTCCTCTAAAATCCATAAAACGAATACTCCTCTATATCTTATATTTGTTTTATTTATTTATATCGCGAATGTGATACTAGCGGCGTACGGCAAATAAACCAATGCAAAACCGTCAGCCTGCGAGGTAGGTAGTGATGTCAGACCATAATGAAACAGCGAATCGTCTTGCGCGTGAGCGCGAGGCTGTGGAAAAAATCTATCAGGCGTTTAGCCTGCAAAACCCCGATCTGCTCGATGAAGCGGTGACGCCAGACTGGCAGGATATTCCGCTGGCTCCCGGCCAGGCTGCCGGGCCGCAAGGGCTAAAGCCCATCATCAGAAGCTTTATCGCGGCTTTTCCCGATGTGCAGATTGCCATTCAGGATCTGATGCAGCTTCCCGGTAAGATTGCCGTTCGCGCGGAGATTACCGGGACGCATCAGGGGACGTTTATGGGGATGGAAGCGACGGGGAAATTTGTGCGCATCCGTTTGCATGAGATGCACGAACTTAACGGTGAGCGCGTGACAAAAACCTGGCATATGGAAGACTGGCTCGGGCTGTTTATGCAGTTGGGCAAGTCGCCTTCTTTGTCTTAAACGCAAAAAAATCCACGCCGTAGCGTGGATTTTTGCTTTAGGGGGATCAGAAGTTGATGTTCGCCGTCACGCCGCCAACAAAGGCGTCATCAACCTGGCTGACAGCGCCCGGTGCGGAAATGTATTGCAGGTTCGGGCGAATTTGCAGCCATTTCGTCGCCTGAATGTTGTAATAGATTTCGTAGTTGTACTCGGAACCGTCCTGAACCGGCAGATAGGCCAGACTGTTGTAGTCCGTCTCACCGTTGAAGCGGTTCTCGTCGCCCAGCAGGCGAGTGTAGGAGGAGTTGATATGGATACGGCCTGCGCCGATACCAATCTCATCCTGCGGACGCGCGTCAAACGGCCCTTTCCACGTCAGTGCAATCGACTGATAGTTGTCGGTTTTTGACGTTTTGTGGTCGTTCATCACCGCCTGAACGGTCAGCGTAATACCGCGATCGCTGGAGCCGCCCTGCGCGGTCAGTTGTTGCTGGGCGAGGATATAGCCGCCGTAAGAGTGGGCGGTATCCTGATAACTGCCATCGCGCCATGAGCCGTAAACATTGTCGTTGGTCGAGGAGTAGTAGTAACCAATACGGTAATTCCCCGGCAGTTTGTCCGCGCCGAGCAGCGGTTTCCAGCCCAGTTCTACCGGAACCAGGTTACCTTCGGTCGGGTTGAATTCAAAACGGAAACCGTCGCCGCGATCGTAGTTATACGGGTTCTGGTTGTAGAAACCGACCTGCATAAAGACTTCCGGCGTGAAGTTAATACGCACGCGACCGCCCCACTGGGAAACCGGCCAGTTGTACCAGTGATCGCCGCGCCAGTTACCCGCCTGGCCACTGCCGAACGCCAGGTTCTGGAACTTACTGTCGAAATTATCGAAATCTTCGCCAACGGTCACGCGCCCGGCTTTCACATCCAGCACATCGTCAAAGAAGCCTTTACGTAGCCAGAACTGTGTCAGACGCCAGGTCTGCCCGCGCCCGTACACTTCCTGCGGGGAAGAGAGCATGCCGGTGCGCGGATCGGCCACCTGATCGGCGACATTCTGCCCGTCACGGTTGGTGATGGTTAACTGGAACTCGGTATCCTGCCAGTTGAGCAGTTTTTGCAGATCGAGATTAACGCCGAACACCTGCTGATCGCTGTAGCGCGCCGTCGTTGAGGTGTTATAGCCGCCAGCCAGGTTTGATGCGGCTTCCATGGTGTAATTCACCTGGAAATCGACACCCTCTTTCTGTAGCTCGGTACGGGTTCCACCCCAGTCACCAAACATCCACGGGGAATCGGCGCTGAAGGCGTCCGCCGCATGGGCAAGGCTGGGTTGCATGCAAAGGAATAAGACTCCGGATAATGCAGATATTACAGGTTGTTTCACCACTGTTTTTATATGTTTCATAATGTTTATTCTTAGGTAAGGGGGTTATTCGGAATTTTGAGTGTAATAACTGTGTATTTTTCGTTTTATAAATTTGTGCGAGAAAAATTATCTTGTTTAAAAAATATGATCATCAGCACAAAATTAGCTTCACATTATTTTCATTTGCGATTTTTAGTGAATGACTTTCCACAAGCCTTGCCGAAATAGCCTTGTCGAAATAACCCTCAGCCCGGAAACGAAAAAAGAGGAATAAAGCGCCTTTCTGCCCGATATATCATTTAAAAAATAATATGAAAAGGTTGAAAAAACGTTAGCGGACCCGGGAAGGCGGCGTCGAAAAGCGTTTTTTAAACTGCTCCGCAAATCTTGCATAAGAGAGATAGCCGCACTGTTCTGCGACCCATTGCAGGGTGAAGGAAGTGGTTTGCAGCAGGAACATTGCATGCATCATTCGTGTTTCCAGCAGCAGTGTTTCGAAGCGGGAATGTTCACCCGACAGTCGGCGTCTTAATGTTGACTCACTCATCGCCAGCCGCTTTCCCGCCTCTTTCGCCGTCCAGTGTTGCTCCGGCGCTTTTTGCAATAATTCCCGCAGTTGCAGGGTGACAGAACGTTTCGCCAGCGGTAAAAAACAGTGGCCGTACTCCGCCAGCACCAACAGCAGATCCAGTAGCCGTAATGCCAGACGGTTATCATCAAGTTCCGGCTGGTTAAGGCTCGTCTGTAAAGTAAAAAGCGAATCGATAAGTGCTTTCTTCAACGGAATAACGGCGATTTCAGTAACGGTACTGGCGCGGGAAATAACGTCGGTATAGCGTTTGGCAAACTCGCGAATGACGTTTGCCGAGATGGTCAGAAATAATGACTGGAAAGGCTGGCCGTCACTGTCAGGATATTTTTCAATATCGATACAGGTATCTTGTGCAATAAGACATGCGCTCGTTGACGGCGTCAGAATTTGCGTTGAATGACCGGTATGCAGAACCAGCGAACCCGACAAAATAATAATCAGAGTGGCCTGCGGAAAATAAAAATCCTTTGTGCTCTGGCTATTGCGCAGCAGCGGGCGGGAGAGTGAGCAGAGATTGTCCCGATTGATTAAACGTGGTGCAGAAAAGGAGCGGCCCCCGACGGGCTGGATATTCAGCAGCTCATGTGTTTCTTTTTCTACCATCGGGGGCTGAAGCATAGCGGAACCTTGATTAACGAACTGTCGGGTTAAGCGAGTAGAGTCCGGCCAATTCAGCTTGCGCCAGGACATTCACCGATTCTATGGCTTTACGGACATTTTGTCCTGTCAATGCGCCATCCACCGGCAGGCTGGGCACATCCAGCGCATACAGCGTAAACACGTAACGATGGACGATTTCATCGTTCCACGGCGGGCACGGGCCGTCGTAGCCATGATAGTCGCCGCTCATCTGCGCATCGCTGGCAAACCACAGCGAATAGTCGTTTATGCCGTGGCGATAACCTGCTGGCAAGCTGGCTGCCGTTTTTCCTTTTGGCGTCACGCCGGAAGAGAACGCTGATTCTGCCAGTTCCTGCTGCGTGACGGGAATATCCAGCAAAATCCAGTGATAAAAATCGATGCGTGGCAGCGTGCTGGAAACCACGCGCCCCTCCTGATTAACGTCATCGCCGCGGGAAGGAACATCCGGATCGTGGCAAAGCAATACCAGTGATTTCGTGCCAGGCGGGATCGGATCCCAGGCAAGATGCGGGCTGGCATTCTGCGACAGCGTAATATGCCCCTCGCTGGCGGGCACGGCGAAGGCGTTTTTTCCGGGAATAACATCACCATTACTGAAGTTCTGGCTGAACAGTTTCATCTCTGCATCCTTATCTCTCGTCGCGGGAAAGCAATAGGGTAACCCGCTGCGGATTTCAGGCAGCAACACATCCAGTCAATTGGCGTTCATATCCGGTCAGAATGACAGTATCAGGCGCAAAAAAAAGTGACGGGCAAACGCAATGTTGTCCGTCACCTGGGGGAGCGTTAACCAGTAGGGCGTTTTCCGCCCTTACCGGATGCGCTGCGGTTAGTTGAAGTGAATACCGTCATAAGTGATGCTGCAACAGGCAACATTGCTTACCCGGACGCTAAAGCCCGCTGTACCGGAAGGTACGGCGCTGGTCGCGCTGATGGTTGCCGTTCCGTTGGCATCCGTTACGGTATGTGTCGTTGACAGGATCATCGGATCCGTGGTGCTCAGGGTGAGCGTCTGACCGGCGACGGGTTGTCCGTTATCGGGGCGAACCAGCTTCACCGCGAAGACGTTCTTATCCACGCCGTTAGCCGGAGAAAAATCCGTTACCATACTGAAAATGCTTTGCAGCATGAGGAAATTCACCTGGCTTGTCGCTTCGTTGCCGTTATCCAGTGAAGCGATGACCGTATTTTTTATCGCCGAAAGCGAGACCACTTCCGTTCTGGCTGTGCCATTGGCATCGGTCGTCGCCTGGGAGGTCAACACCTGGCTGAGCGTGTCCTGGGTTTTAAAGTCGACGTTAACGCCAGCGATTGGATTTCCTCTGATATCCAGCACCGTGGCTTCCACTTCGTCCTTATCAACGCCGTCTCTCAACGCATTGTTTTTGGTGGTCATCAGGTTAACCTGCGCCCGCGTTATACGGGATTCGAACTCCACATCGACCTGGCGGCGGGTGCCGTTGTCCAGCGTTGCCGTTACCGTACTGGTGCCGTCCTGCAGGCTGGTCAGATCGACAGTGACAACGCCATTGCTGTCGGTGGTCGCGGTTGATGCTGAAACCATTGCGCCGTGGTTCGCCGTCACGGTAACGTTCTGGCCAGCCTGCGGCTTACCGTTGTTGTCGGTAACCACTATCCGCACGCTGTTTTTATCGCTGCCATCGGCCAGCGCATTATTGCGCGTTACGGTCATGTCGCTGAGGATAAAGCTGATCACCGGCCTAAAGTTGGTATCCACCGACGATGTGGTGCCATTGCTTAACGCCGCCGTTACCGTTGTGGTGCCCGCGGTGGTATTGGTCAGCGTGGCCCAGGCCAGCCCGTCAGCCCCCGTTGTTCCGTTCACCGTCGTGACCTGCGCGCCATTGTTGGCGGTGAAGGTTACGTTTTCTCCGGCCAGGGTATTGCCGTTCCCGTCGGTCACTTCCACCTGCACAGCGTTGGCAGAGTTACCATCGGCCAGCGCATTATTGCGCGTGACCGTCATGTTGTTCAGCACCGCGCTGGTCGACGACGTGAAGGTGGTTTTGACTGACGTTGCCGCGCCGCTTGCCAGTGAGGCTGTGACGATAGCGCTTCCCGGCTGGGTGCTGGTCAGCGTTGTCTCTACGACCCCGTCTGCGTCAGTTGTTCCGCTGAGCGTGACGATTTTCGCCCCGTTACTGGCGCTAAACGTGACGGTCTGCCCGGCGAGCGGGTTACCGTTACCATCGGTCACTTTTGCCTTCACGGCGTTGGTGGCGGTGCCATCGGCCAGCGCATTATCACGGGTAACGATCAGATCGCTGCTCTGAATGGTGGCGACAGGCGGGTTCACCGTCACCTCTGTGCTGGCACGGTTTGATTTGTTGTCCTGGTTATCCCAGGCCACGGCGCGAATGGGCCAGGTGTTGTTGCCGCTCTGCCACGGTGGCAGAACAACGGTGGCCGTGGTGGTGCCCGTCACGTTAATTTTACCGCCAGCGGTCAGCAGATCCGGCGCATCCCACTCGACGCGTTTCACCCCGTGTTTTGCGGTGACAATGGCGTCCAGCGCGATCGTTTCACCGGCGTTGCCGCTTTGCCTGGTCGGTAACGCCAGCGTAATCATCTCCTGCTTACGGTAATCAAGCACAATCGCATTGTTACGCTCGACCAGATCGTGACGGCTTCCTGCCAGGCTACGCATGATACGAACCGCGTCCGGGTTAAGCTGCTCGCGCAGCGAAACGCCCGGCTGATAACGTAACATCAGCGAGAAGCGGGTATCGTTGATGCCGCTGCCTGTCTGATAATCCACTCCCGTCGTCAACAGTGGCACGGGCGTCCAGCTCAGCCCTGCGGTAATCGCGCGTGGGTTATTTTGCCGGTTGTTCTTATCAACCAGCGCCACGTGATTTCCCCGATACTGTTCATACACCAGACGGCCGCCCAGTTGCGGATAATCAGGCAGCCAGGCTTCGGCGCGAATGTCCCAGCCGTCCGCCGGGCGTTCATCGTAATTGGCGAAATCCCGCGACTGATGCCAGCCCGTGAGGCCGAAATAGGTATTCGCGCTCAGTCGCAGATAGTCGGTCCAGGCTTCAGCCCCGAAACCCACGCGGCGGTTGCTGCCGGTGAAGTCGTTATCGAGGAACAGGTTAGCGCCGTACATCCAGTTGCCATAGAGCGTTCGCCATCCGAGCCCCAGGTTGCCGGTCTGTCGCCCCTCCGGCGCACGATATCCGAGCTGCGCAAACAGGATATTCTTCGGGCCGTCATAGAGCGGCAGCAAAAAATCTAATGAGCTATTGTCCCAGTTCCCTTTGGTATCGACGCTCAGTTGCACGCGAGCGGTGCCGAACTGCGAGAGCCAGGCCTGCACTTCACTGTTGGCTGCGCCGGAAACATGGCCCAGCGCCAGGTTTTTCAAAGCCCCGGACTGGTCATCCGCTTGCAACGCTGCGCCAGTGGCCATCGTTGCAGCAGAAAAACGGTTTTCCGCGTTGTTTTGGCTGTCAGTGGTTAAAGAGGGGGTGGGAAGAGCAGCGTTTGCCAGCGGATGCCAGACAGGTAATAGCTGCGTCAGGATCAGTAATCCCGAGGTGGTCTTTTTAATATCCATCAATAATGATTCCATTCCTTGCGGCAGGTGTCCCTAAGAAATAATTATTCATCCCGGTAGTAACAGGTGCAGTAATTATCCAGTTTGCACACTATTTCCCGGTTATTTTTCTAACGATTCTGGAATTTACACGATCTCCAGATTGAATTAAGAAGATAGAATCCTAAAAATGGTGAGGAACGGTGAGAAATAAACTGGTGTTATCACCATAAATTATTATATGTTTTTCTTGTCTGATGTCAGAAATATGGGTGATGGCTTTTCTTGAAGAGGTTTTTTGTATTTGTGTGTGCGTGCTTTTTTAAATATTAAGCGTGTTTTCTATTTTTAATGAAGATATTTCCCTCTCTGTTTCATTGGGCGGAGGCAAAAAGATAACCACGGCGGCATCACGGCAGCGGAAGATTTTACGCTCTGCTGCTTATCTTCTGCGCAGATCCCGGTATGCTCTTGTGTCGGGTTGAGGTATCGCAACGGCTTCAGGAGAAAAGAAAATGGGCGTGCAGCAAAACATCCGCAGTATTTTAAATGAGCTGGCGCAAAACGCGCAGAGCATTGATAACGCGCAGGCCGGGCAGTTTATTGCGCATATCAGAAAAGCGGGCCATATCTTTTTGCAGGGCGCCGGGCGGAGCGGCATTGCTATCCGTGGTTTCGCCAACCGGCTTTTGCATCTTGGTTTTTCCGTCAGCGTGGTGGGAGAAATTTCTTCGCCGCACAGCAAACCGGGGGATTTATTGATTATCGGTTCCGGCAGCGGCGAAACCGGCAGCCTGAAAAGCCTGGCGCAAAAAGCGGTGGAAAGCGGGGTGGATGTGGCCTTGATCACCCTGAACGCAGATTCTTCCATTGGCCGCCTGGCAACCTGCGTACTGGTATTGCCAGGCACGGCAAAGACAGAGAATGCGCGCGCTGAAGGCGCGTTTTCCCAGCCGATGGGTTCCGCTTTCGAGCAGCTCTGTTTCATTACCTGTGACGCGATGATTCTTGAACTGATGGCGCAGCTTGGCGAATCCAGCAACAGTATGTTTAAACGGCACGCTGATTTTGAATAATGATACGGAGCGCGTTGCGCTTCGTTAATTCATTTTCCCGCTTCCGATTATTTGCGTGATGACGGTCGTAAATTCTTTATTCTGTTTTTGGCTGACTTGGCGTTATTAACATTTCATTATATGATGGTATTTATTTTCGGAGCCAGACAATGAATCGTCACGAACTTATACTCCGCGCCGCCAGAACCTGCATGATAGAAAAAGGCTTTCATAATGCCTCCATTAAAAATATCGCAGCCTGTGCTAATGTCAGCGCCGGGCTTATCTATCGCTATTTTGAAAATAAAGACAGCATCATTGAAGCACTGGTGACCGATATTGTTAATAATATGCGAAGCCACATAAATGACAAACCCGGGCATGATGAGAATCAACCGTTAGATATATTCCAGGAATCGGCTTTCTGGGCGGATTTGCAGGATAATATCTTTATGCTGATGGATATCGCCTCCGTGGCGACCCGCAGCGCACGCTACAAAAAGCTGGTGGCGGAGGCGCATAAGGCGTTACAGGATGATATTGTCCAGCGCGAAAAACAGCAACATCCGACGGTGGATGAGTCGATTATTCGTACCCGCCATTATGTCATCAGCATGCTGCTGGATGGCGTCATTGTGCAGTGCGGCAGAAAAGGCTATGTCATCGATAACGAATTACGCCAGATGATTAATGCGATTTTGCATAAGCTGGTACATGCGAAATAATTCAGTTTCCTTCAGGCGTTCGGTGGGTTGCTAAAAATCAGCGTATTAAGACGCCGCAGCTCATTTTCATTGAGTTGCTGGTCATAAACGACCCGACAAATAAAGCCATCGATAATCGCCAGCAACAGACGAATTTGCGCCCGGCTAAACGGTCGCTGCGTTTCGCTATTCAGAATCCCGCTGTTTCCGGCCAGATAATTAATGGTCTGTTCTTCTTCGTCAGTTAATATTTTTCGCACCTGTTCATTTCTTGATGCTTCCGAATAACTTTCCAGCAATAACGCGTGTTCGCGCTGACTCCAGCCGGACCAGAAAGCGGATTCAATATTAAGAAGATCGCTCAGCGTCGTATCAGACCGTAGCTGGCGAAATAAAAACGCTCGCCATTGTGCCGCGACACTTTTCACCACCTCATTAATCAGCGCCTCTTTACTGTGAAAATCACGATAAAGCTGGCCAGCGCCATAACCTGACCGGCTGAACAACTCAGCCATACTGCACCCGTGAAAGCCGTGCTCGCTGAAACACGTCTTTGCCGCTTCAATGATTATTTGTCGGCGTTCATTTACGCGTTGCTCTTGTTTGTTTGTCGCCAAAATAAGTTACCTGCGGACGGGTAAATATTGCTCCTGTGGTCGCTTTGACTGTCCACAGGAGCATTAAGATTAAAGGCCGGCCGGCCGTGGCACTTCAATGTACTCATCATCGATATTGCGCTGGTAATAGTGACCATCTTTTACGTAATAGCGTTTGCCGTTGTAGTCCAGCACCGACATCGCGCCGCCAGAAGGTCGGTCGACCACCACATAACGACCATCCTGTTTTTGATAATAGAGACCATTCAGCAGGTAGTAGGTTAATCCACCAATCACGATCAGTTCCGCCGCCGGCGGTAATATGGTCAGGGGCGCATTATCGCGCGGCAACGCGGGGCCTGGGCGGTGCGGATCGCCAAAAGGTGCCGCTATTGTACTGAATGAAAGACTCAGTAAGACAAATAAGGTGCAGGTGTGTTTTTTCATGGTTGCCTTTCCCGGTGTGTCACAAGTATCGAACAGACTCTCTTTACACCCGGCAGAGTATTCTTCTGCCGGGTGCTTACCAGTGTCTTAACGCTGCTGTAGTGCTGCCGTTTTCTCTTCCAGCGCTGTGCCGCCACCCATCACTTTGTACAGCGTAATCAGGTTGTTGAAATACTCCTGCTGCACGCTGACCAGCGAGGTTCTGGCCGTGTATAGCGTGCGCTGGGCATCAAGTACGTTCAGCCAGGTGTCCACGCCATTGCGGTAGCGCAGATCCGCCAGCCGGTAATACTCTTCGGACGCTTTGGTATTATTTTTTTGCGCGGTGAGTTGATCGTTAATCGTACCGCGACGCGCCAGCGCATCGGCCACTTCCTGGAAGGCTGTCTGCACCGATTTCTCATAGGCCGCTACGTAGTACTCCTTCTGCGCCTTGGTGTAGTTCAACTGCGAAATGTTATAGCCGCCGGTAAAGATGGGCAGCGAAATACTCGGCGAGAAGGACCACACTCCGGCACCGCGTTTAAACAGCGACGACAGATCGCTGCTTGCCGCGCCGCCGCTGGCGGTCAGCGAGATGCTCGGGAAGAAATTCGCCCGCGCCGCACCAATGCTGGCATTGGCCGATTTCAGATTATGCTCGGCTTCCAGCACGTCCGGACGATTAAGCAGCACGTCGGAAGAGATGCCCGCCGGGATCTCTTTGAACGCATTCGCCACCGCATCGATGTTTTCCGGGATCAGGTTATCCGGCACGGCCCGCCCAACCACCAGATCGAGGGCGTTTTTATCCTGCGCCACGCTGGTCTGGTATTTCGCCACATCGGCGAGCGCCGAATGGTACGTTGTGGCGGCGGAAGAGACATCCACCATTGATGCAGTGCCGTGACGAAGCTGCGCCTGGGTGACTTCCATCGATTGCCGCGCGCTTTCGGCAGTCTCTTTGGCAATCGCCAGATTGCTTTTATCCGCCGCCAGCGTCAGCCAGTAATCCACCGTGTTGTAGAGCACTGTCAGGCGCGTGCTGCGCGCCCCTTCGACGGTACCCAGCCAGGTTTCATACTGCTCGCGCGTCAGGCTCTGGTTTTTGCCAAACAGATCCAGCTCAAACGAGCTGGTGCTGGCATCGCCTTCATAGCTGGAAGTGAGAGCGGTCTGATTCCCGGTGCCGGTGCTGCTGAGCGAGCGGGAACGGGTGCCGCTCAGCCCGGCATTAATGGTCGGGAAGAGATTAGAACGCTCTTCGCCATACTGCGCCCGCGCGGATTTCACGCTGGCAACCGCTTCCCGCAGGTCACGGCTGCTGTCGAGCGCCATCGCCACCACCTGGCGCAGGCGGGCATCGAGAATGTACTGTTGCCAGTCGATATCGCGATAGTTATTCCCCTGGGTGCCTTTCAGGGAAGCATAGGCCTCCCCGGCAGGAAGCTGGCCACTGACCGGCGCGGTTGGCCTGTCATAGTGGGGATCCAGCGAAATACAGCCCGCTAACAGAAACGGTACACATGCTGCCAAAAGTCTTGCTGACATCTTATTCTCCTGATTTTTCTGTCGTTTCGCGCACTGCTTTGTACTCCTCCGGCACGGATGGGAATACGCGTCTGACCAGCACGAAGAACATAGGAACAAGGAAAATGGCCAACAAGGTGGCGGTGATTGTCCCCCCGATAATCCCCGTCCCGATGGCGATTCGGCTGTTAGCGCCGGCGCCGGTTGAGATAGCCAGCGGCAGTACACCGGCGGTGAACGCCAGCGATGTCATGATGATCGGGCGTAAACGCGTGGTGGCCGCGTGAATCGCCGCCGCCACCAGGTTTTCGCCTCGCCGGTAGTTTTCCTCGGCGAATTCCACGATCAGGATCGCGTTCTTCGCCGACAGGCCGATGATGGTCAGCAGCGCCACCTGGAAGTAGACATCGTTCTCCAGCCCGCGCAGCGTGATGGCTAACAGGGAACCAAATACCCCGAGCGGAACCACCATCATGACGGAGAAGGGCACTGACCAGCTTTCATACAGCGCCGCCAGACAGAGGAAGACGACAATCAGCGAAATGCCATACAGCGACATCGCCTGGTTCCCGGACAGCCGTTCCTGGTAGGAGAGGTCGCTCCACGCATAGGTGGTGGCACCGGCTGGCAGGGCTTTTGCCAGTTTTTCCATCGTGTTCATCGCTTCCCCTGAACTGCTGCCAGGCGCGGATTGCCCCTGAATCTCATAGGAAGAGAGGCCGTTATAGCGGGAGAGTGCATCCGCGCCATAAATCCAGTGCGCAGAAGCAAACGACGAGAACGGCACCATGGTGCTGTTGCCATCGCTGTCGGTGCCGCGAACGAACCAGCTATCGATATCCTCCGGTTTACTGCGGAAGGCGGAATCCCCCTGGATGTAGACTTTTTTCACTCGTCCACGATCCGAGAAGTCATTCACATACGTTCCGCCGATGGCCGAACCGAGGGTGCTGTTGATATCGCTGACGGAGACCCCCAGCGACTGCGCTTTCACGTCATCCACATCGACCTGCACTTGCGGTAAGTCCGGCAGTGAGTTCGGGCGCACGCTGGAGAGCGTCGGATCCTTCGCCGCTTCGGCCAGCAACTGGTTACGCAGTTTCAGCAGCGTATCGCGGTCGGTGCCGCCGCGTGCCTGCAACTCAAAGGTGAAGCCGTTCGACTGGCCCAGGCCGCTTACTGACGGTGGCGTCAGCACGAAGATCTGCGCATCACGGATCGAGGAGAGGTTCATCATCGCCCGCTTCGCGATCGTATCGGCGCTGTTCTCTGCGCCTTTACGCAGATCCCAGTTTTTCAGCGCGATAAAGCCCACCCCGGCGTTCTGCCCGCTACCCGCAAAGCTGAAGCCATCGACCAGCATGCTGACGTTGACGTTATCTTTCTCTTTGGTCTGGAAGTATTTCTGGATCTCTTTACGCACTTCGAGGGTGCGGTTTTCCGTCGCACCGGGCGCCAGCGTGTACTGCACCATGATGTAGCCCTGGTCTTCGGTCGGCAGGAAGCCGGTCGGCAGACGCATATACATCACTGCGCAGCCGATCAACAGCACGCCGTACAGCGCCAGATAACGGCCCGGACCATGCAGGACTTTCGCCACGCGCTGGTGGTAACGCTCCTGTATTTTCTCGTAGCTGCGGTTGAACCAGCCGAAGAAACCTTTACCGGCATTTTCATGATTGTGCGGTTTCAGCAGCGTGGCGCACAGGGCAGGGGTGAGCGTTAACGCGATGATCACCGACAGCACCATTGACGAGACGATGGTGATGGAGAACTGGCGGTAAATCACCCCTGTGGAACCGCTGAAGAAGGTCATCGGCAGGAACACGGCGGAGAGCACCATGGCGATACCGATCAGCGCCGCCGTGATTTCCTTCATCGATTTCTCTGTCGCTTGCCGCGGCGGCAGCCCTTCCTCCCGCATTACGCGCTCGACGTTTTCCACCACCACGATGGCGTCATCGACCAACAAGCCGATGGCGAGCACTATCCCGAACATCGTCAGGGTGTTGATGGAGTAGCCGAAGGCCGCCAGCACGCCGAAAGTCCCCAGCAGAACCACCGGCACGGCAATCGCCGGGATCAAGGTGGTGCGCAGGTTTTGCAGGAACAGGAACATCACCACCACCACAAGGGCGATCGCTTCGGCGAGGGTTTTCACCACTTCCTCAATGGAAATTTTGACGAAGTCGGTACTGTCGAGCGGATAGTCAATGGCGTAACCGGCAGGCATGGTACTGCGGAACTCATTGACGGTATTTTTAACGCGTTCCGCAGTGGATAACGCATTCGCACCGGAGGCCAACTGAATGGCGATACCCGCAGCCGGGTGACCGTTGGCCAGCACGTTGGAACTGTAATCTTCGCTGCCCATTTCAACCCGGGCGACATCGCTTAAGCGGACAACGGAACCGTCGGTTTTGGTTTTCACCACAATATTGCGGAACTGTTCCGGCGTTTGCAGACGCGAACGTGAACGCACGGTGGCGACCAGTTGCTGCTCACCGCTGGCCGGTTGCGCGCCTAACTGCCCGGATGAGACCTGGGTGTTCTGGTTTTCCAGCGCGGTTTCCACATCGGAAGGCATCAGCGAGTAAGCGGCCAGCTTGTTCGGGTCCATCCAGATACGCATGGCATATTCCGAACCAAACACCTGCACGCGACCCACGCCATTAACGCGCGCCAGCACATCTTCCATGTTACTGACCAGGTAGTCAGAGACATCCGAAGAGGTACTTTTGTTGGTCTTGTCATACAGCGCCATGACCAGCAGGAAGTCGCTTTGCGCTTTCTCCACGGTCACGCCTTGCGAGGTGACCGCATCCGGTAAGCGGCTTTCCGCCTGCTGGACTTTGTTCTGCACCTGCACCTGCGCAATATCCGGGTCAGTACCCTGCTGGAAGGTGACGGTGATTCTGACCTGGCCCGTGGACGCGGTACTGGAGGAGGAGAAATAGAGCATGCCGTCCAGACCGGTCAGCTGCTGTTCAATCACCTGCGTTACGCTGCTTTCCAGGGTTTCCGCAGACGCACCGGTATAGGTGGCCGAGATCCTGACCTGCGGCGGCGCAACATCGGGGTACTGCGCAATCGGCAGGTTATTAATGCTGATAATGCCAAGCAGCATAATGACAATCGAGATGACCCAGGCAAAGACCGGGCGACGGATGAAAAACTGAGACAGCATGATTACTTCCCTCCGTTTCCATCACTGGATTCGGTAGCGCCGACTTCCACCGCTTTCACTGTCATGCCCGCCTGCACTTTGCTGGTGCCTTCGGTGATTAACCGGTCGCCGCTTTGTAGCCCGTTGGTGATCAGCCATTTATTGCCGATCACCCGGTCGGTAACCACCTCGCGGCTTTCCACTTTATTCTCTTTATTCACCACCAGCGCAGAGCCGTTGCCTTTGGCATCGCGCGTGATCCCTTGCTGCGGCGCAAGGATCGCTTCGCTGCGCACGCCGTTACTGACGGTGGCGCGCACAAACATGCCCGGCAGCAAATCGTGTTCCGGGTTCGGGAAGACGGCGCGCAGCGTTACGCTGCCGGTGGACTCATCAACCGAGACTTCGGTCAGCTCCAGTTTACCGGGATGCTGATACTGGCTGCCGTCTTCCAGCGTCACGGTAACGGGAACCGTATTGTCGCTGCTCTGCAACTGCTGTTTTTTCAGTTTCAGCAGTTGCGTGCTCGATTGCGTCAAATCGACGTAAATCGGATCAAGCGTGCGGATGGTTGCCAGCGCCGTGGTCTGGCTGGCGGTGACCAGCGCGCCAGGCGTAACGGAGGAAATACCAATGCGGCCGGAAATCGGCGCTCTGACTTTGGTGTAACCGAGGTTGATTTTGGCGCTCTCCACGGCGGCGCGATACTGCGCGACGGAAGCTACGTTTTGTTTGTAGGTGGCCATTGCGTCATCCGCATCCTGACGCGATACGCCATTCTCTTTCACCAGCGCGGCATAACGCTCGGCTTTCAGTTTGCTGCTGTTAACAATCGCCACTGCATTCTGTAACTGGGCGACGGCTTCATCGTAGCTTGCCTGGTAGGTTGCCGGGTCAATCTCGTATAACACCTGGCCCGCGACAACATCGTCTCCTTCTTTAAATAACCGTTTCTTGATGATGCCTTCGACTTGTGGGCGAACATCAGAAACCATGGTACCAGTGACGCGCCCTGTCAGGTCACTGAATAGTGTTACCGGTTCGGCCTTCAGCGTGACCACGCCAACCTGGGCTGTCATCGCACCTGCATTCGTTTCCGGTTTTTGGTCGCAGGCGACAATCAGACATGCCAGCACGGCCACCATTATTCTTTTCAATGCCATTTGCAAACCTCAGTAATGAACGTTCATTCTCATGTGGGAGGATAGCAAACAGAAGGCGAAAAAATATACGAGGAAAAGTGAAGATATAAAGGATATTTGCTTACAGGCGGATACGTTTAAGGTGCTAAACCCATGAAAAGAGTGCGTGAAATTTCGAATGAAAGGCGAAGCTGCGATCAGCGGCCAGAGAGAAAATGCGGCGCAGCGCGCGCCGCAAAGGGTGTTATTCGAGATCGCGGAAGTTGCCGAGCCGGTAGCCGCGTTCGGCAATCGCGTATTTCAGCGACAGCGAGGTCAGCACCTCCAGTTCGGTTAAACGCGGGTAGCAATAGCTGCTCTGGCGGATGATATTATCGACAAACGCCGGGTGGCACATCATCTCCAGCGAATCCTCGCCGCGCGCGGCTGAGGCATCCAGCTCCTGCAAAAAGAGCGCGTCAGAAATCGCCTCTCCATAAAAGCCGCTGCTGAAACCCTCTGTACTGCGAAGCCCAACCGGCAAATCGCTGGCGGGTAATAGCGCCGGGCGATCGAGGCGCAGCGGCAGCCCGCGCGCGGCGGCAAACTGCGCCACAATCGGCAAGATCTGCGGGATCATATGCACATGATGATGGCTGTCCAGATGCGTCGGTTCACGGCCAAAAAGCGCGACAAAGCGCTGGTACTGGCTCTCCAGTTCTTCGGCGATTTCTGCGTGCGGTAGCGTATCGGCTTCGGCCATTTGCCAGAGCCATTTCCCCAGTTCGCCCTGCCGGGCAAGGGAGGGCATTGGCGTTAAAGGCTGGCCCAGCGTCAGTACAAAGTGCATACCTACCGCAAGAGCGGGCCATTCACGGCTCAGCTGCGCCGCATGCGCAATCGCCGCGCCGTTGACCAGCGCGGTCGTGGATGTCACCACGCCGTGACGAAAGCTCTCGACAATGCCGTAGTTTTGCCCTTTGCTGAGACCAAAATCATCGGCGTTAACAATCAATAAGCGTTCCATAGCCGTCCCTTAATGCTGTGACGCTTTCAGTTTGCCGATGCACTCAGCAAAGTTGGGCAGCCACTTTTCATGCGCCAGCAGCATTTCACGCGCCAGCCGTTCCGCATCATGATCCGAATGCACCAGCGGGCTGAGATTGAGCGCCAGCAGCACATCGTTAAACTCACCGCTCAGCGCCGCCTTGCTGGCCGCCACTTCGAAACCTTTAATGGTGTGAATCAGCCCAAGCACTTTTTCGTCAAACTGCGTCACGCGCGGATGGGGCGTTGCGCCGTTGCGCCCGAGAATGCAGGTCATCTCGACCGCCCACTCCGGCGGAATATTTTTTACGTGCCCGTGATGCGGGATGTTCACATAGTGTTCGGCCTGCTTATCGTTATAGATGGCGTTAATCACTTCACAGGCGGCATCGGAGTAGTACGCGCCGCCGCGCTGCTCCAGCTCCTTCGGCTTCTCTTTGAGCGCCGGATCTTTATAAAGCTCAAACAGTTGCTTCTCAACCTGCTGCACCACCTGCGCCCGCGCGCCGCCTTTGTAATATTCGCCCATCTCAATCGCCAGCATCTCTTTCTGCTTGAAGTAGTAAAGCAGGTAAGAGCAGGGCAGCAGATTGAGCGCGCGAATTAACCCTTCGCTAAACGGCAGGTCGAAAATGTTCTTCACCGTCGAGGCTTTCAGCCTGCCGGACGCGACGCCGTCGAGCAGTTCGGCAAAGCGCGAGGTGCCGTTGACCAGCACATCTTTGATAAACACCATATGGTTGAGGCCAAACAGATCGATCGCCAGCGTGTCGCTGTCGGCAAGGTTCAGCACATCGCGGATAAACATTTTCATGCCGATGGGAATATTGCATACGCCAATAAAACGTTTAAAACCGGTATGGCGATAAACGGCTTCGGTAACCATTCCTGCCGGGTTGGTGAAATTGATAACCCACGCGTTCGGGCAAATCGCTTCCACATCTTTAATAATGTCGAAAATCACCGGAATGGTGCGTAGCCCTTTAAACAAGCCGCCCGCGCCGTTAGTCTCCTGCCCCAGATAACCGTGGCTGAGCGGAATACGCTCATCGAGTTCGCGCGCTTTCAACTGGCCGACGCGCAATTGTGTGGTGACAAAATCCGCGCCCTGCAATGCTTCCCGGCGGTTCAGCGTTTTATAGACTTTCAGCGGTACACCCGCTTTTTCCACCATGCGCTGGCAGAGAGCAAAAATAATATCCAGCTTCTCTTGCCCCTCTTCGACATCAACCAGCCATAATTCAGAAACCGGTAATTCATGGTAGCGCTTAATAAAACCTTCCAGTAATTCCGGGGTGTAACTGCTCCCGCCGCCAATGGTGACGACTTTTAATTTCTGGCTCATAAATTCTCCCTTGAATTCGGTCATGAAGGACGGCGGGCAATGAAAAGCGCCCGTCACCGTTACTGATTGATTTCCGTTAATCGCTTGCGATAGTTATTGGGCGTAAATGAGGTCATTTTTTTGAAGGTTTTAATAAACAAGCTGGGGCTGCTGTAGCCGGCCTCCCAGGCAATATCCGTCACCGAATAGTTGGTCATTTCCAGCTGCTTTTTCGCAAAATCGATGCGGATTTCATTAATAATCTGCATCGGTGTTTTGCGGTAATAGCGGCGGGTGGCGCGGGTCAAATACTCCTGGGATTTGCCAGCCAACTGGATCATATTTTCCAGCGCATTTTCGCCAAACTGCGTTTTATCATGCATCGTTTCGACGGTGCTTTTCAGCCACTGTGGAACGTCATCCATGACCGGCTCTTCACGGTAGTGGCGCAGCCGGTTAATCACGTAGAAGGTGACGGCTTCGATAAATTCATCCAGCCCGTTTTCGCGAAAATTCAGCGAGGCGATAACCGTTTCGACATAGGCCATGAAAGCATGGCTGGTGCGATAGGCCTGCGAAGCGACAAAGCAGAAGGGCAGCAGCGCCAGATAGTGCTGTTCAAAGAACGGCTTGCTGATGCCGACATTCAGAATGCGCGTCGCGCCGAACGCGTAAAAACTCTGGTGGTGCGAGCCGAGCGGGATAAACACAAAATCGCCGCGCTCCAGCAGCACGCGTTTCCCGTTGATCACCTGGTAGTAACGGCCGGTGAGAACCAGCGTAAATTCATAGTAATCATGCTGATGCAGCCCGCTCGCGCTCTCGGTTTTGTTGTAGATAAACACGTGGAAATTTTTACCGTTGAAGAGCTGCTGCTCGCGAACCGTTTTAATTCCCTGCGTGTTGATCTGTGGCTGCATGGTTAACTCCTTACGCGTTTTACATCGGGCGGTGGCTTAAGGACTTTCCTCAAGCCACCGCCCAGGCTTCAGAACTTCAGCGCCGCGGCGATATCTTCTTCGTTCTCTTCCTGCTCAATCACGTTCTGCGCTTTGTTGGCGACCACCACAAAAGGCAGGTACACCAGCGTGGCAATCACTAAGTTGAAGAGTGCGAGCAGTAGCGCGGCGATACTGCCGTTGGTATTGAAGAAAGCGCCCAGCCCGGTTGGCATCGTCCACGGTGCGATGTTGGTAATGGGTGGAATAATGCCGCTGTAATAGGCCAGCAGGGTGATGGCAGCGAGGATCGGCTGCACCAGAATAAACGGGATAAACATCACCGGGTTCATGATAATCGGCAGGCCGAACAGAATCGGTTCGTTAATCTGGAACAGGCCGGAAGGCAGCGCCAGTTTTGCCACCTGGCGATAATCCGCCCGCCGGGAGGCGAAGAAGATGGCGATAATCAGCCCGAGCGTCGCGCCGCTGCCGCCGAGAAAGATGTAGGAATCCAGCATCGGCTTGGCCCAGACATGGAACGTCTTTCCAGCGGCCAGCGCCGCATCGACGGAGCCGTACTGCTGATAAACAGCGATATTTTCCAGCGCCCACGGCGTCATAATGCCGCTGTCCAGCGCGGTCAGCGCCAGCGAACCGTGAATACCAAAGAACCACAGCAGCGGCACAAACAGCACGTACACCCAGCCGACAATGCTGCCGAGCGACGCCAGCGGCGTGGAGATGGTATCCATAATCAGCTGGTGGAAGTTGGTGCCGAAATGCGTCAGCGCCCAGGCGACAATGCCCATCAGCGACAGAATAATAAAGCCGGGGATCAACGCGGAAAACGAACGCGCCACCGAAGCGGGCACGCTCTCCGGCAAGGTAATCACCCAGTTGCGCCGCACAATAAAGGTAAACAATTCGGCGACCACCAGGCCAATAATCATCCCGGAAATAATATTCGCCCCGCCTAACCAGTTTGCGCCAACGGCATACGCTTCGCCGACGCTATAAGGCGTGACGGTCATAAAAGCGGCAATGGATAATAATCCGGCGGCCAGCGCATCGACTTTGCGTTCTTCCGCCAGCGCCATACCAATAAAGAACGGCGCCATTAACGACATAATGCCCAGCGTGCCGTTATAAACGTTGCCGCCAATGCCTTTTAAACCGTTGAGCGTTTCAATGGTCGAGGCATCCAGGCGAATGCCTAACGAATAGAAAAACGATCCTTCGCCAAAACTTAAAAATACGTTATTAATTAATACAAACATCGCGCCCGCGAGCGTTAATGGCATTAAACGAATAAAGCCATTTTTAATCGCATTAACGTGAGGCTGCTTTCCTAATTTAACCGCAAAAGGCAGAAGTATCTTTTCAAGTGAAGCAATCGCATTACTCATAGAAAAATACCCTTAAATACCGCAATAGGTTATTGCGGCGCAGTGTGAGGGAATAACTCAGTAATAAGAGAATTTAATGATTGGCGGCGGCTTGTTTAATGGCGGCGACGGCCGCTTTCAGCACGCCCAGACCATCGACTTTGCCGTACAGCAGCGAGTCGATCACTTCGACCGGTTTATTCGGCAGCAACTGTTGAATGTCCGCTAATTTCCACGCAATTTGCGGGCCGAGCAATACCACATCCGCCTGCGGCCCTTTTTCTGCGGCCAGAGACTCAGAAAATGCTTCAATAATGACCGGTACTTCATATTTTTCCGCCTGCGCACGCATCTTTGACACCAGCAGCGACGTTGACATACCCGCTGAACAAAACAGATAAATACGTTTTTTTTCCATCATGCGCCCCTCAATGTGCGATTCTCTGTCGGCCAGATCCGATGCAGGCTGCGTTAGGGCTTCCTGCAATGGCTGCCCCGCGAAGCGGGAGGACTTTTTTCTGTATCCAAAACAAGTATACGGCACGCGTCTGGCTTAGGATATTTCTCAACTTGCCAAAATTGTCTGTGGTTGACCTGGCGCTATGTTCATCTTCACAGTTTGAGGAATTAGCGGGTGGGAAATTTGCGACAGGGGAAGTGCAGGAAAGAAATTCAATACCCGCGGAAACATGTTGATGGGGAAAAACCCCCGCACCGGCGCGCGGGGGCGAGGATCAGAAGTCGTAGCGCAGACGCACGATATTCATATCGCTCAGGTTGTCGGTGCTGGAGGTAAACACGTGTTCGTAATCGACACGGAAACCATAATCCAGCTGGAAAGTCACACCGACGCCGTTATCAATACGCTGATAATCGCGGCCAGTGGTGTATTGCAAACGGTCGCCCATCACGTACGGCTGAACATATTTAAGCGCGTACTGGCCCACCGGGATTTTATAACCGGCAAAGTATTCAATCCCCCACGCATCGCCCGCGAAGTAGTTTTGCACGTCGGATTTTTTGGTCAGCAGGAAGTTCTGATACCAGCCGCCGCCGAAGGAGAAGGTCCAGTTATCCGGCGTCCAGCTCAGCGCGGTACCGAGGATGTTCTGATCGTAGGTTTTGCTGTCGTCCGTTGACGGCAGGCGCATTTCCGCACGCGTGTAGTTCCACGCCGTACCCCATGTCAGGGTGTCGGTCAGGTGATAATCGAGGCCCAGCGAACCGCCGCCTTTACGTTTGTAACGCGTGCCGTTGCCCGGCAGATAGTCGGAATCATTGAACAGGTAAGAAACATAAATATCCGCGTCGCCAACGGTTTTCTTATATTTGAGCATATTCCGTGAACGATAAGAGCCGTCGTAGTCGCCGTTGATACCGTTGCCCGGCGCCTGGGCCTTCATGTCGTAATCCCAGATATCGGTTTTCGCACCCACGACATCGTAATAAATACTGTTCTGCTGGCCGTAGGTGAGCGTGCCCCAGGTTTTACTTTTCAGCCCGGTGTAAAGCATACGGCGGGTGGTATTCCGCGTGCCTTCGGCATAGTGATTATCCCAGTCAAAAAGCGCCGGAATGTTCACGCCGAGTTCGTAATAGTTAATCCAGCTAATATCATCAAACAGATAGTAGTCGGAAGCGAAACGAAAACGGGTACCGCCATCATAGCCGTTACGTTTGTACGAGCCTTTGTCGCTGTTGCCCATCGCGTTATCGAACTGCGGGCGGATAGATCCCCCGACGGTAAAGTTCAGACGGCTCAGCGGGTCGTCGGCCTGTGGATCCTGTTTCAGGAGAGTAATTTCTGCCTGCGCTGCGAAAGACATCAATGCCACTGCTGCACCGATCGAGGCTGTCAGCATTTTTAATTTAGTATTCATTTATTTTTTCCTCGGGAACGCTACTCACTACTAGCGCGGGCATAGTAATTTCCAAATATGACAGTTCTGTTTCCAGAATTAGAGATTTGTGCGCTTAATTTATTTAAATGTATATAAACGTAACGCCTGGTTTCTGTTTTTTATATTTGTCTGAATACATGTCTGGCGGTAATTTTTCTCGCTTTAAAGCAGAAAAGCTCGTTTTGCTAATAATGATATACGCCAATAAGAAAGGCACAGATTGTTAAGCGTTTTGTTGCTGACTGAGAGTAAAACGTGCGGACAATAATGAGATCCGGTAGTACTAACGCGCTTGAAATATCTTACCGAACAGTCATGTTCGGTTTTTTTTGCCTGAAGCATTTTGCGGTGGGGGGGTAAATAGTTATTTAGCCGCGCTTATTCCGCAGCGTTCTGTTAAATCTCCCCAATAAATAGTTAGCCGCCGGAGAGCGGCGGCTAAAACTCAGCGGTTAAAGACGTTGCGGCCAATCTCAATCGCCTGTTGCAATGCTGCTTCCGCGCTGGCGAGATCCGGTAGCATCAGCGTGGCATTGGTCAGCACCGGCGCGCCGCAATAATCAAAAATACCGTGCGCGATTTGCGTGTTCCAGGATTGCGCATAACCATGCTTTTCGAAGGTTTGGCGATCGGCAGCACCCAGCGCGACGAGGTGGATCGGCAAATGGCCGAGCTTTTTAATCACTTTACCTTCGCCGCTCTCGGCATAGGCCCAGCCGTTGCTAAAGACGCGATCGATCCAGCCCTTTAACAGCCCCGGCATCGTCCACCAGTAAATGGGAAACACCAGCACCAGCGCATCAGCGTTATCGATACGCGCCTGTTCGGCGAGGACATCGGCGGGCAGCGGCGCGGTTTGATTGAAGGCGGCGACATCCGCTGCTGAAAAGCGCGGGTCAAACCCTTCTCGCGCCAGGTCGGCGATTTCCGCGCTGTGCTGCCCCTGCTGGCGAATACCTTCAGCGACCGCCTGCGCCAGAGCGTGCGTCAATGAACTCTCCAGCGGGTGTGATACCACGATCAAAGCGTGCATATGAAACCTCCTCGGTTGCCATCCGCGATGAACGGACGTAATCTTATATACCACTAGTAACCTACCAATAGTAAGTTACTAGTGGTATATAACCTTGTCAACGGAGAAAGAGATGACCGCAACGGGTACACGGCAGCGCCTCACGCGGGAAGCGCGTTTTACTCAACTGGTGGCGGTGGCCTGGCAAATCATTCGCGATGAAGGCACGGAAGCGCTGACGCTAAGCCATCTTGCTGAGCTTGCTGGTGTCACCAAGCCCGTGGTTTACGACCATTTCACCAGCCGCTCCGGCCTGCTGGCCGCGCTGTATCGTGAATACGATCAGCGGCAGAACCAAAAAATGGATGATGCGCTGCGCACTGCCAACGCCGAACTGGCGCCGCGGGCGACGGTGATCGCCACCGCCTATATCGAATGCGTACTGCTGCAAGGGCGCGAAATGCCCAGCGTACTGGCGGCATTGGCGGGCACGCCGGAGCTGGAAAAAATCCGCCAGGAGTATGCCGTCGATTTCATAGAGAAGTGCCGCGCGCTGTTTGCGCCATTTTGCGTAAAACCGTTACGTGATGCTGCCTTGTGGGCGATGCTCGGTGCGGCGGAAGGGTTGTCATGGGCGGCGGTACAGGGCGCAATCACCGAAGCGCAAGCTAAAGAGGAGCTGAAAGCGGTGATTATCGCGATGGTGCAGGCCAGCGTATAAGGCGGGCTTTTCGTCCTGGCGCGTTGCTTGCATTAACCCGGCATGACTTCCGGGGAGTACGCGCATGATTGCCAACTCATCAACCACCATCCGTTTTTTACTGGCATCACGCCAGTGTGAGCTGAACAGCCTGCGTTATCTGCTGCAACGCGGTGAGCTGGTAGGCAAAATCAGCCAACTGGTGCATATGCTGCAACGCGAGCGCGGCACCTCAAATATGTTTCTTTGCGCGGCCGAAGGGCAGTTTGCCGATGAGCTTTCCCTGCGCGAGCGCGACGTTGCCGGGGCGCAGGCGCCGCTGCTGGCGCAACTTGATACGCTGGAGAGCCAGATTGCCGCCAGCCCGCAGGCCAGCCGCCTGTTCAGCCATGTTGCCAGCGTGATCTACGCGCTCAGCCTGCTGCCCGCGCTGCGCCAGCAAATCCGCCAGCGCAAACTGCCGCTGCCGCAGGCGATGAGCTTCTTTAACGACATCATTCGCCATTTGCTGTCGCTGGTGTTTGAACTCACCGATACCGCCGCCGAACCGGACATCTCCCGCGCGCTGATCGCCATGTTCAGCTTTATGCAGGGGAAAGAGTTTGCCGGGCAGGAGCGGGCCATCGCCGCTGCCGCCTTTGCCGCCGGGCAATTCAGCGAGGAAACCCGGCAAAAGCTGCTCGATCTGATTGAGCGCCAGGAGCGCTGCTTCGCCACCTTTGCCGATTTTGCCGATGAGCAACACCGGCTGCGCTGGCAGCAGATGCAGACCGACAGCCAGTTTGAGCGCCTGCGGCGCATTGCCTGTACCGGGCGTGAAGGATTTGCCGCGGACAGCGTTTTGCGCTGGTTTGCGCTCGCCACGCAACGCATTGATGCGATGAAAATTGAGGAAGATGCGCTGGCACAAACGCTGATGGCGCACTGCCGCGCGCGCATTGCCGCCGCTGAACAGGCCAGCCATCAGCAACAGGCCGATATCGAAAGCCTGATGCCGCAGCCGGAAGAGGAAGAGAGCCGCTATTCGGTGTTTATCGACAATCACGGCTGGCTGGAGAGCGGCGGCGTGCGCCCACAGCTCGGGCGTTCACTGTTAACGCTGGTGCAGCAGCAGTCGCGCCGCTTACAGGCGCTGGATACCGAACTGGCGGCGCTACGGGAAACGCTCAACGAACGCAAACAGATTGAGCGCGCCAAAAGTTTGCTGATGCAGCATCGCCAGCTCAGCGAAGAAGAGGCCTATAAAACCCTGCGCAGCATGGCGATGAATCAGAACAAAAAGCTGGTGGAGATAGCCGGTGCGATGCTGGCGGTCGCGGATGTTTTTCCTCTACCCCCAAAGGAGTAGCTGCACATCCGGGGTGCGAAAGGTGCTCTCCGGCAGTGCGAAAACGTGCCCGGCAAACGGGCGAATTTTGCGCAAAGCGTTAAATTCCGCCGGTTGAAGCGTGATTACGCATTCTGGCACAGCCCTTGCTTTATCCATTGAGAAATTAATTTAGACGCACTATCGGCCAACGGCGGTCGGTGCCGCGTCAACCGGACAACGGCGTCCATAAGCGTGCAGCTTTGCACAGGCTTATGGACGCCGTTTTTTTTTGCATCCGCAACGGTGAGCAAGAGGGTGGCAATGAGCGATGGCAACAAAAGTATGACGGTTTCCCGTCGGCAGTTTTTACTGGGCAGCGCGGCGCTGGGCAGCAGCCTGCTACTGCCGGGGGCACTCAATCGCGCATGGGCCGCTGGCTCGGATGCGCCGGAACTGAGCGAAATCCGCGTCGGTTTTATCCCGCTGACGGATTGCGCCTCGGTGGTGATGGCCGCCGTTAAAGGCTTCGACAAAAAATATGGCATCACCATTGTACCGAGCAAAGAAGCCAGTTGGGCGGCGGTACGCGACAAGCTGGTTTCCGGCGAACTGAACGCCTCGCACATTCTCTACGGCCAGCTTTACGGCCTGCAAATGGGGCTTTCCGGGCCGCAAACCGAGATGGCGGCGCTGATGACCATCAACCAGAACGGGCAGGGGATCACGCTGGCGAACCAGTTGCATGAGGCGGGCGTTAATGACTTGGCCACGCTGCAAAAACATATCGCCGCCAGCCCGGCAGGGACTTACACCTTCGCCCAGACCTTTCCCACCGGCACGCACGCCATGTGGCTCAACTACTGGCTGGCAAGCGCAGGCATCAATCCACTCACCGACATTCGCAGCGTAGTCGTGCCGCCGCCGCAAATGGTGATGAACATGAAAATTGGCAACATGGTTGGCTACTGCGTGGGCGAACCGTGGAACCAGCGCGCCATCAGCGATGGCATCGGTTTTACCGCCGCCACCACTCAGGATATCTGGCCGGATCATCCGGAAAAAGTGCTCGGTACCCGTGCGGACTGGGTGGCGAAAAACCCCAACAGCGCCCGCGCACTGACCGCCGCCATTCTTGAGGCTTCGCGCTGGATTGACGCCTCCGACGATAACCGCCGCGAAACGGCGCGGGTCATCGCCGGGCGCGCTTACCTCAACACCAAAGAGGAAACCATTCTCGGGCGCATGCTCGGCCAGTACGAAAACGGCCTGGGCAAAAGCTGGAAGGATGAGCACGCAATGCGCTTCTTCCACGACGGCTCCGTCAACTATCCGTGGCTCTCCGACGGCATGTGGTTCCTCACCCAGCATAAACGCTGGGGGCTGCTCACCAGCGATCCGGATTACCTCGGCGTTGCCCGCAAGGTTAACCGCATCGACATCTACAAACAGGCTGCTGCGGCGGTCGGTAACGTCCCGCTGCCGGGCAGCGACATGCGCAGCAGCGTCTTGATCGATGGCATTCGCTGGGATGGCAGCAACCCTGCCGCCTATGCCAGCGGCTTTAGCGTAAAGAAATAGGAGGTCGCTTATGAAAAACCAGGCGCAGATTATCCCCCTTCCTCGCGAAGAGACGGCGCAACCGCGTGTGGCAGCCGAAATTGTGACGCTGCCTACCAAACCGGTAGCGCGCCGTTCACCGCTGTTACGCCCGCTGATGGAGCGCGTACTGCCAGGGCTGCTCGGGATTGGCCTGCTGGTCTGCCTGTGGCAGGTGGCGGCGCTCAACAGTAAAAACTTCCCCACGCCGTGGCAAACCTGGCAGGCGGCGCTGGCGATCTTTGCCGACCCGTTTTATATCGCCGGGCCGAACGATCAGGGCATTGGCTGGAACGTGCTGGCCTCGTTGCAGCGCGTGGCGGTCGGTTTTGGCCTCGCGGCGCTGGTCGGCATTCCGGCGGGTTTTTTGATTGGCCGCTTCCGGTTTGTCGCCAATATGCTCAACCCGCTGATCTCGCTGCTACGCCCGGTCAGCCCGTTGGCCTGGCTGCCGATTGGTTTGCTGCTGTTTCAGCGCGCTGAACCGGCCTCCAGCTGGACGATTTTTATCTGCTCGATCTGGCCGATGATCCTCAACACCGCCGAAGGCGTGCGGCAGATCCCGCAGGATTACCTGAACGTGGCGCGGGTGCTCAAGCTTTCGGAGTTCGCCATCATGCGCAAAATCCTGCTGCCCGCCGCGCTGCCCGGCATTCTCACCGGCATGCGCCTGTCGATTGGCATTGCCTGGCTGGTGATTGTGGCGGCAGAAATGCTGACCGGCGGCATCGGTATTGGCTTCTGGATCTGGAACGAGTGGAACAACCTCAATGTGCAAAACATCATTATCGCCATCGTGGTGATTGGCGTGATCGGCCTGCTGCTGGAACAGGGGCTGATGTGGATTGCCAGCCGTTTTAACTACACCAGCCGCTAAGGAGGCCACGATGCGTACCCATCCGATTATTCAGGTTCAGCAGGTCAGCCAACGCTTCAACACCCGCAGCGGCGAGTTTCTCGCGCTGGATAACGTCAGCTTTGATATCCACGCCGGTGAAACCCTGAGCCTGATTGGCCACTCCGGCTGCGGGAAATCAACGCTGTTAAACCTGATTGCCGGTCTGACACGGCCGACCAGCGGCGGCCTGCTGTGCAATAACCGCGAAATCGACGGCCCAGGGCCGGAGCGCGGCGTGGTGTTTCAGAACCACTCGCTGCTGCCGTGGCTCACCACCTATGACAACGTGGCGCTGGCCGTTCGCCAGGTGTTTCGCGGTGAAATGAGCAAAGCCGAAATGCACGAGTGGATTATGCACAATCTCGACCTGGTGCAGATGAGCCACGCCTGGAACAAGCGCCCGCACGAAATTTCCGGTGGCATGAAGCAGCGCGTCGGCATTGCCCGCGCGCTGTCGATGAAACCCGCCGTGTTGCTGATGGACGAACCCTTTGGCGCGCTGGACGCCTTAACCCGCGCCCATTTACAGGATGCGGTAATGGAGATCCAACAGCGCCTGCGCACCACCATTGTGCTGATCACCCATGACGTTGACGAAGCGGTGCTGCTCTCCGATCGGGTGATGATGATGACCAACGGCCCGGCGGCAACGGTCGGCGAAATCATGGACGTGACGCTGGAGCGCCCACGTTCGCGCGTGGCGCTGGCTGATGACGCGCAGTATCAGCGCTATCGCCAGCAAGTTCTGCAATTTCTGTACGAGAAGCAGCCGAAAGCGGCCTGATGTCTCTGTCACTCGTTCGATAAGGATTCAGATGATGAAAAAGCCGGTTTTAGCCGTCATTGGGCACGGCATGGTCAGCCACTATTTTCTGCAACAGTTGGTGGAACGCGAGCTGCATCAGCACTACGACATCGTGGTGTTCGGCGAAGAGCGTCTGCCCGCTTATGACCGCGTCCACCTCTCGGAATACTTTGCCGGGCGCAGCGCCGAATCGCTCTCGCTGGTCAGCGACGGTTTTTTTGCCGACAGTGGCATCACTCTGCGCAGCGGCTGCAAAATTGTCGCTATCGACCGCGAACGTCGCTGTTTGCGCGACGAACAGGGCACAGAAACGCATTACGACACGCTGGTGCTCGCCACCGGTTCTTACGCCTTCGTGCCGCCGATCAGCGGCAATAACCGCCCTGGCTGCCTGGTTTACCGCACGCTTGACGATCTGGACGCTATCGCCGCGCAGGCGAAAAACGCCAAACGCGGCGTGGTGATCGGCGGCGGATTGTTGGGGCTGGAAGCGGCCAATGCGCTGCGTCAGTTAGGGCTGGAAACCCACGTGGTGGAGTTTGCCCCGCGCCTGATGGCGGTCCAGCTTGATGAAGGCGGCGCGATGATGCTGCAACGCAAGATCGAAGCCCTTGGCGTGCAGGTGCACACCCGCAAAGAGACGCGGGAGATCGTTGATGGCGAACAGGCGCTGCATCGCCTCTGTTTTGCCGACGGTAGCTGGCTGGAAACCGATCTGTTGCTCTTCTCGGCCGGTATTCGCCCGCGCGATGAGCTGGCAGAAAGCGCGCAACTGCAAAAAGGGCCGCGCGGCGGCATTGTGATTGATGACCAGTGCCGCACTTCCGACGAGGCAATTTTCGCCATTGGTGAGTGCGCATTGTGGAACGGGCAGATTTTCGGCCTTGTGGCGCCCGGTTACCAGATGGCGCGCAGCGTGGCGGACACGCTGGCGGCGCGCGACACGCCATTTACCGGCGCGGACATGAGCACCAAACTGAAGCTGCTCGGCGTTGAAGTGGCGTCGCTCGGCGATGCGCACGGTAAAACGGAAGGCTGCCAGAGCTATCAGTGGACCGATGGCCCGCGCGAAATCTACAAGAAAATTGTCGTTTCCGCTGACGGCAAACGGCTGCTCGGCGCGGTATTGATTGGCGACAGCGCGGGTTACAGCATGCTGCTGCAAATGATGCTCAACGGTATGGCGCTGCCCGCGCAGCCGGAAACGCTGATTTTACCCGCCCGTTCCGGCGATGCGCCGAAAGGCCTCGGTGTGGCGGTGCTGGCGGCCAGCGCGCAAATCTGCTCCTGCCACAACGTCAGCAAAGGCGATATCGCAGCGGCGGTCGCCAGCGGTTGCAGCGAACTGGGGGCGATAAAAAGCTGCACCAAAGCCGGAACCGGCTGCGGCGGCTGCGTACCGTTGCTGAAACAAGTGATGGAGCACGAGCTGCAACAGCTTGGCGTCGAGGTGAAAAAAGATCTCTGCGAACACTTTGCCTGGTCGCGCCAGGAGCTGTATCACCTGATCCGCCTGCATGAGATCCGCAGCTTCGATGAACTGATTAGCCGCTTTGGCAAGGGACACGGTTGTGAAGTGTGCAAACCGCTGGTCGGCTCTTTATTGGCTTCCTGCTGGAATGATTACCTGCTCAAACCGCAGCATCTGCCGTTGCAGGATACCAACGACCGCTTCTTCGCCAATATCCAGAAAGATGGCACTTACTCGGTGGTGCCGCGCATTCCGGCGGGCGAAATCACGCCGCAAGGTTTGATCGCCATTGGCGAAGTGGCGCAGCGTTACAACCTCTACACCAAAATCACCGGCGGCCAGCGGGTGGATCTGTTTGGCGCGCGGCTGGAGCAACTGCCGGCGATCTGGGAGAGGCTGATCGCCGCCGGGTTTGAAACCGGCCACGCCTACGGCAAATCCCTGCGCACGGTGAAATCCTGCGTCGGTTCTACCTGGTGCCGCTACGGCGTGCAGGACTCTACCGGCATGGCGATTACCCTTGAGAACCGCTACAAGGGGCTGCGCTCGCCGCACAAAATCAAAATGGCCGTTTCCGGCTGTACCCGCGAATGCGCCGAAGCGCAGGGCAAAGACATTGGCGTGATCGCTACCGATAAAGGCTGGAACCTCTATGTCTGCGGCAATGGCGGTATGAAGCCGCGCCATGCGGACTTGTTCGCCAGCGATCTCGACAGCGAGGCGCTGATCCGCACCATCGATCGCGTGTTGATGTTCTATATCCGCACCGCCGATCGCCTGCAACGCACCAGCACCTGGCTCGACAATATGGAAGGCGGGCTTGCGTACTTACAACAGGTGATCCTGCACGACAGTCTGGAGATTGGCGCGGAGCTGGAGCGTGAAATGCAGCAGGTAGTGGACGCTTACCAGTGCGAATGGAAAACCACGCTGGATAACGCGGAAAACCGTCTGCTGTTCCGCGGCTTCCTCAACAGCGATCGCCCGGATGAAGCAGTGGTGATGGTGCCGGAGCGCGGGCAGATCCGCCCGGCCAGAAGCGAGGAAAAAACCGCACAAGCGACAACGCTGCCACTGGCCGAAGCCGAATGGGTTCATGTTGGCGCGGTGGCGGATATTCCGGCCAATAGCGGGGTGGCTGCGCGTCTTGGGCAGCAGCAGATTGCGCTGTTCCATCTGCCCGCAAGCGAGGCGCAGATTTTCGCGCTGGACAACCGCGAGCCGGGCAGCGAAGCCAATGTGCTGGCGCGCGGTCTGGTGGGTGATAAAGAGGGCGAGCCGATGGT
This sequence comes from Kosakonia sacchari, assembly GCA_900109485.1. Taxonomy (GTDB): domain Bacteria; phylum Pseudomonadota; class Gammaproteobacteria; order Enterobacterales; family Enterobacteriaceae; genus Kosakonia; species Kosakonia sacchari_B. The sequence goes on from FOAY01000001.1 coordinate 418,866, forward strand.
GATTTCGCCGCTCTACAAACAGCGTTTCCGGCTGTGCGACGGCGTCAGCCTCGACGATGCCACGCTGCGGGTACGCGTCTGGCCGGTCAACATTATCGACGGGCATATCTGGGTTCATCGCCAGCCGCTGAGCGCGAGCACTTTCCCGGCGATTGCCGAAGCGTCATAAGCCGCAACGGGGGCGAAAATGGATATAAAAAGTGTATGCCCTTATTGCGGGGTAGGCTGCGGGCTGGTTATGGAAGTGGAAAACCAGCGCATTATCAATGTGGTGGGGGATAAAACGCACCCCACCAATCAGGGGCGTTTATGCACCAAAGGCAAAAGCTGCGCGCAGGCGATTACCGCGGCGGGCAGGCTGGATCGCGCATGGCTGCGCACTTCGCGCCAGCAGGAGCCGGTGCCGGTCGGCATCAACAGCGCCATCACGCAAACCGCCCAGCGGCTGCGCGCCATTATCGATAATCACGGCCCTGATGCGCTGGCGCTGTATGTGTCCGGGCAGATGTCGCTGGAAGCGCAGTATCTGGCGAACAAGCTGGCAAAGGGGTTTATCGGTACGCAACATATCGAGTCCAACTCGCGCCTGTGCATGGCCAGCGCCGCCAGCGGTTATAAGCTGTCGCTGGGCGCTGACGGGCCGCCGGGATCTTATGATGATTTCGATCGCGCCGATCTCTTTCTGGTGATTGGTGCAAACATGGCCGACTGCCACCCGATCCTGTTCCTGCGCATGATGGACAGGGTCAAAGCCGGGGCAAAACTGATTGTCGTCGATCCGCGCCGCACCGCCACGGCGGAGAAAGCCTCGCTGTTTTTGCAGATCAAACCCGGCACCGACCTCGCCTTGCTGAACGGCCTGCTCGGCTTGTTGGTGCAGAACGGCCAGATCGACGAGACGTTTATTGAACATTGCACCAAAGGCTGGCAGGCGATGCCGGATTTCTTGCAGGACTATTTACCGCAGCAGGTGGCCGAACGTACCGGGCTGGCAGAGGCCGATATTCGCCAGGCGGCGCAGTGGATCGGCGAAGCCGCGGAGTGGATGAGTTGCTGGACAATGGGGCTGAACCAGAGCACCCACGGCACCTGGAGCACCAATGCGCTGTGCAATCTGCATCTGGCGACGGGGGCGATTTGCCGCCCCGGCAGCGGCCCTTTCTCGCTGACCGGGCAGCCAAACGCGATGGGCGGGCGCGAAGTGGGTTATATGGGCGCCGGACTGCCCGGCCAGCGCTCGCTGCTGGTGGAAAAAGACCGGGCCTTTGTCGAGCAGCTCTGGCAGCGCCCGCCGGGTTCACTGCGCAGCGATAGCGGCCACGGCACGGTGTCGATGTTCGACGAGATGCGCACCGGGAAAATTAAAGCCTGCTGGATAATCTGCACCAACCCGGTCGCCACGGTGCCCAATCGCCAGCAGGTGATTGCCGCGCTGCAACAGGCGGAACTGGTTATCACCCAGGATGCATTTCTTGATACCGAAACTAACCGCTATGCCGATATTCTGCTGCCGGGCGCGCTGTGGGCGGAAGCCGAAGGGGTGATGATCAACTCCGAACGCACCATGACGCTGATGCAGCAGGCGGTTTTACCGCCGGGCGAGGCGCTGGCCGACTGGCAAATCATCGCCCGCGTGGCCTGTGAAATGGGCTATGCCGATGGCTTTACCTATGCCAGCGCCGCCGAAGTCTTCGACGAGATCCGCCAGTCGTATAACCCGGAAACCGGCTATGACATTCGCGGTGCCAGCCATGCGCGGCTGCGCGACATGCCGCTGCAATGGCCGTGTCCGCCGGGTGACACTGCGCAACGCCACCCGATTCGCTATCTTCAGCACTCCGCCACGGCGCGGGTGCGTTTCGCCACCGCCAGCGGCAAGGCGCAATTTTTCGCCTGCCCGGATTTGGCACCTGTGGAGATGCCGGACGACGAATTTCCGCTGGTGCTGAATACCGGGCGTGTCCAGCATCAGTGGCACACCCTGACGAAAACCGGGAAGATCCCGATGCTCAATCAGCTCAACCCCGGTCCGTTTGTTGAAATCGCCCCGCAGGATGCCGAACGGCTTAACATTCGCGCGGGCGAACAGGTGGATATTCGCTCCCGGCGCGGTCTGGCAACGCTGCCTGCGGTGATCACCGATCGGGTCAGCCCCGGCACCTGTTTTGCGCCGTTTCACTGGAACGATCTGTTTGGTGACAAGCTGGCGATCAACGCGGTGACCAGCGATGCCGTCGATCCCATTTCACTGCAACCGGAACTGAAACATGCCGCCGTCGCGCTGACGCGCAGCGCGCAGCAGCCGGTGGTAACCGAAAAACCGGCCATAACAGCGCAAGCCACGCCGGGCGTGCTGCTGGTGCTGTGGGCGTCGATGACCGGCAATGCGCAGGCCTTTGCCCGCCGCTGCGCCGGGCATTTTCTCGATGCCGGGCAGGCGGTAAAACTGCGCGGGATGGAGAGCGTCGGCGTGGCCGATATTGCCGCTGCCTCGCACGTATTACTGGTTGCCAGTACCTTTGGCGATGGCGATCCGCCGGATAACGGCGTAGCACTCTGGGCGGCGCTGGAAAGCGACAGTGCGCCAGAACTCACCGCTACCGCCTTTTCCGTGCTGGCCTTTGGCGACGCCAGCTACGATCGGTTTTGCGGCTTTGGCCGCAAGCTCGATGCCCGGCTGGCAGCGCTGGGCGCGCAGCGGCTGGTGGCGCGTCATGAATGCGATGCGGGCGATAATGCGCCCGCGCAGCAGTGGCTGGAAGCGGTGCAGGGCGCGCTGCTCGGTGAGGTCATCGCTGAAGCCAGCGAAACGCAACCAAAGCCCGGCTTTAGCCGCCATCAACCGTTAACCGTTCCGCTGGTGGTTAACCAGCGACTGAATGCGCCGCTGGCACAAAAAGAGATCCGCCAGTTGGTTTTTGATCTGCAAGGCAGCGGCATGCACTACGAGGCGGGCGATGCGCTCGGCGTCTGGCCGATCAACTGCCCGCAACAGGTTGATAAAATACTGCGCCTGCTGGAACTGGACGCGCAAACGCCGGTGCAACTGAGCGATAAAGGCGAAATGACGTTGCATGAAGCGCTGACCAACGAGATGGATATCACGCGCATCACCCCGGAAATCGTGCGGTTTGTCTGTGAACAGACCGGCAATGCGGCGCTAAAAACGCGGCTCGACAACCCCGAGGAATTATCGCAGTGGCTGTGGGGACGCCGGCTTAGCGATCTGCTGCAAATGTCCCCGGTTCGCGCCCCGGCGCAGACGTGGTTGTCGGTGCTGCGCCGTTTACAGCCGCGCTTTTACTCTATCTCTTCCAGCCCGCAGGTTTCGCCGCAGCAGGTGGCGCTGACGGTCGCGACGGTGCGTTATGGCGAAGGGAATCAGCGCGGCGGCGTCTGCTCGACGTTTCTCGCCGATCGTGCGACCAGTGCGGCGGTATTTATTCACTCGTCGCCGCACTTCCGTCTGCCTGCCAACCCGCAAACGCCGGTGATTATGGTCGGCGCGGGCACCGGTATCGCGCCGTTTCGCGGCTTCTTACAGGAACGGCAGGCCACCGCTGCCGCAGGCCGCAACTGGTTATTTTTTGGCGAGCAGCATGCGGCAACGGATTTCTGGTATCAGGAAGAGCTGGAAGCCTGGCAGCGCGACGGCGTTCTGCACCGACTGAGCACGGCGTTTTCCCGCGATCAGGCGGAAAAAATCTACGTGCAGCATCGCATGGTGGAAGAGGGGGCAGAGCTGTGGCGCTGGCTGTGCGACGGTGCCTGTTTTTATGTCTGCGGCGATGCCAGCCAGATGGCGAAAGATGTCGATGCGGCGCTAAAGCAGGTGGCGCAAACCTTTGGCGGCATGCGCGCCGATGAGGCCAGCGACTGGGTAGCGGCACTGGCGCGCGCGAAACGCTACCTGCGGGATGTCTATTAGCGGTTTTCGGCTTGTCATCTCCGGCGGTCTGGCAAGGCTCAGCGACGGGGAGATAGCGTGATGCGCCATCTCCCCGTTCGCGATGCTGTGCTTATGCATCACCCTGTAGCGAAGAGACGCTGGTGACCATCATCCGGCGCAGAAAACCGATATCGCGCGTTTGTTCCAGATTCGCTAATTGCTCGTAAAGCGCCTGCGCATCGGGCAGATGCGCGCAACAATCGAGGAACTTCGCCTGCCGTTCCGCTTCGCTGAACGGTTCCTCCAGCACGCCTTTTGCCTGCCAGCGCGAATGGCGAAGCGTGCGGCCATCCTTGAGCGTTACCGTCAGCGTATGCGGCAGCGCGGCGTTTTCATTTTCCTGCTCTGCCGTCCAGTGGCTCATGGTAATACGCGCCAGTTTCTGCGCATCGGCCTGCGCGGTAACGGCTTCTGGCGTGAAATCTGAAACGCTGAGCGCCCCTTTTTCCAGCATCACCGCTACGCAGTAAGGCATGGAAAACCGCGCCTGCATCTCGTCAACGGGCTGCGGATATGCCAGGTTGCGCCAGTTGGCAATGCCCACCTGGCAGTGCACCTGTTCAACCTCATCGGTATGGAAGAGCTGTTGCGCCTGCAAATCGGCAATTGCATCCAGAATGCGGTGCGTTGAGCCGCAACAGGGGTGTTTTTTCGGCATGACGCCGACGCGTTCAATCACATGCTGGCGGTCGTTAAGCCAGCCGGGCAGGCTCAGCGTTCCGGCATAGAGTTCGGCAAAACCCTGCGGGCATTCAAAAATATCCATCCTGCCGTGCATCCCGGTGCGGGCAAGGGTTGCGGCTTCAACTGCGTTACGTGCGGCCATACCAGCATGAAACGGTTTGAGTGGCGTGCCGAACTGCCCTTTTACGCCGCTGGCCATGCTGACCGCTATGCTCAATGTGCGGGCAATGCCTGGCGCATCTTGCCCCATCAGCGCCGCCACGCCTGCGGCGCTACCGATACAGCCAATTGTCGATGTGCCGTGCCATCCGGCGGTGTAATGGCCGTAACCGGTCGCTTCACCAATAAACGCCTGCGCCTGTAAACCCACCAGATAAGCGGCAATCAGCTCTGCGCCGCTGCTGTTCTGCGCCAGCGCCACCGGTAACAGGGCCGGGATCAGCACGGCGGAAGCGTGGCTCATTCCCGGCGTAAAATTATCGTCATAGTCGATGGCGTGGGCCGCGGTAGCGTTCACCAGCGCCGCCTGTGCGGCACTGCGCGGCGAATCGCGCCACGCCTCGCTCACCGCGCGGGTGGAAAAGTCATTCCGCCCGGCGACCATGCAGGCCAGCGTATCGGTAATGGCTTCGCGCGCCAGCGTTTTTGCCCGCTCGCTAAAGGGCTGCGGTGCGGCGCACCAGTGCGCCAGTTTTTCGATCAGTGTCATGATGCCCACTCCTTCAGACGCCAGATGGCGTTTATGCTCACGCTTCACTCGCCGCGAGAAACTCACGGGTATAGGTTTCTTGCGCATCGCCCTTTCGTAAACGCGCCGCACTGACCTCTTCCAGCAATTTCCCCTGATACATCACGCCAACGCGTTCGCAAAGGTGGGTAACCACTGCCAAATCGTGGGTGACCAGCAGGTAGGTCAGGTTGCGCTGCTGGCGCATGCGGCTGAGTAAGTTGAGGATCTCTGCCTGTACGGAAACATCCAGCGCGGAAGTGGGCTCATCAAGTAGCAGAACCGACGGTTCGAGGATCAGCGCACGGGCGATCGCCACGCGCTGGCGCTGGCCGCCGGAGAGCTGGTGCGGATAGCGGTAGCGAAAAGCATCAGAGAGACCGACCGCATGCAGCACATCGCTGATCCGCGCTTCATGCCGATCCATATCGTGCAGTTTTAGCGGCTCGCGCAGGCTGGCCCACACCATTTTTCGCGGGTGCAGCGAGGCATACGGATCCTGAAAAACCATCTGCACCTGACGGTAAAAGGCTTTATCGCGGTGCGGCTGCTGTTCGCGGTTATTAAACAAAATATGGCCGTGATAATCCGGGTTCAGCCCGGCCAGTGCGCGCAGCACGGTGGATTTGCCACAGCCGGATTCGCCAATCAGACCGTAACTTTCACCGCGTGCCAGCATCAGGCTGACATCGCTCACCACCTGGCGGCGCTGGTTACCCTGACCAAAAGCGATGGCCAGATTAACCATTTCAATGGCGCGTTCTGTTGTCGGGATCGGGTTCATTGGGCTACTCCATCGCGGTAACTGGGGCCGTTTAACCAGGCGGGATCGCGCGTCGGCACGCGCAGCGTTTCTACCGGTTCGCGCAGCCGGGGCTGGCTGGCGAGCAGCGCCTGGGTATAGGGATGGCAGGCCTGGTCAAGTTCACTGGCGCGGATCTCTTCGACAATGCGTCCGGCGTACATCACCAGCACCCGGTCGCAGAAACGCGACACCAGGTTTAAATCGTGAGTGATAAACAGCAGCCCGGTCTGGCGACGTTGCAGTTGCTCATCAAGGATGCTGAGCACCTGGCGGCGCACTGTTACATCCAGCGCGGAGGTCGGTTCGTCGGCGATGATCAGATCCGGTTCCGGGATCAGCATCATGGCGATCATCACCCGCTGCCCCATACCGCCGGAGATTTCGTGCGGGTAGAGGCGGGCGACTTTCGCCACATCGCGAATATGTACCGATTCCAGCATCTCCAGCGCGCGGGCGCGGGCTTCCTCTTTGCTGACGCGACGGTGTAAACGCCAGGCTTCCGCCACCTGATCGCCAATGCGCATTAACGGGTTCAGCGAAAAGCGCGGGTCTTGCAGGATCATCGAGATGCGGTTGCCGCGAATGGTGCGCATCTGCCGTTCGCTGGCGTTCAGCAGATCGATCTCGCCGAAACGCATTTTGGCGGCCCGCACATGGCCGATTTTCGGCGTCAGTTTCAGCAGGGCGCGGCAGGTCTGCGATTTCCCCGAACCAGATTCGCCGACAATCGCGACCTTTTCCCGCCCGACCTGAAAGCTCACGTCGCGCACCGCGAGGTTATCTTCGTGCGCCCCTTTAAACAGGATGCTCAGGTTTTCTACTTCCAGCAGTGGATTATTCATGGCGGATATCCATTACATCGCGCAGGCCGTCGCCGAGCAGGTTAAAGGCCAGGCTGGTAAACAAAATCGCTAAACCGGGAATGGCGGCAATCCAGCCATTGTTCAGCATAAATTCGCGCCCGGAGGCCAGCATCGCGCCCCATTCCGGGCTGGGTGCCTGCGCGCCAAGGCCAAGAAAGCCAAGCCCGGCGGCAGTGAGAATAATCGCCGCCATATTGAGCGTGACGCGCACCACCACTGACGGCAGGCACATTGGCATCACGTGGCGCGAAATGATGTGCCACGCCGATGCGCCCTGTAAGCGCACCGCCGCGATGTAATCCATCTTGCGGATGGCCAGCGTTTCAGCGCGCGCCAGACGGGCAATCGGCGGCCAGGCGGAGAGGGAAATGGCGATAATCGCGTTCTCAATGCCGGGGCCGAGGGCGGCGACAAACGCCAGTGCGAGGATCAGGCTGGGGAAGGCAAGAAAGATATCCACCAGCCGCATCAGCAGCATATCGACGCGCCCGCCGAGATAGCCCGCCGTGGCGCCAATCACCAGCCCGAGCGGGGTGATAATCAGCGCCGTCAACCCGGTGATATAGAGCGTGATGCGCGCGCCATACAGCAGGCGGCTGAAGATGTCACGCCCCAGTTCATCGGTGCCGAGCCAGTGTTCTGTACTCGCTGGTTGCAGACGCAGCGCCAGGTTTTGCGCGTAGATATCGTGGTTTGCCAGCCACGGCGCAAACAGCGCGGCGGCAACGATGATCAGCAACACCAGCAGGCCAAACAGCGCGGAGTGGTTGGCGCAAAAACGTCGCCACTGGATCCAGGCAAGCTGAACTCTGGCCTGTAACGGGGTTTGCGGCGCCGGATCGCGCAGCCACGCGCGCAGCCCCTGGCGCGGATGGGCGCGCAGGTATTTGCTCGAATCGGTCATTGGTCCTCCCGTCGCGTGCGCGGATCGAAGATGCGGTACAGCAGATCGCACAGCAGATTAAGGGCGACAAAAATCGCACCGGTCAGTAGAGTGCAGCCGACCACGGCGTTCATGTCGCCCGCCAGCAGAGCGTTGGTCAGGTAGCGGCCAAAACCGGGCCAGGCGAAGACGGTTTCCGTCAATACCGCCCCTTCCAGCAGCCACGCCCAGGAGAGCGCCACCACGGTCAGCACCGGGACAGCAACATTGCGAAACGCGTGTACCCAGACGCAGCGCGCCCAGGACAAGCCTTTGACGCGGGCGGTGATGATGTACTCCTGGGAGAGTTGCTCGATCATAAAGCTGCGGGTCATACGGCTGATATACGCCAGTGCGCTCAGCCCAAGGATCGAGGCGGGCAGAATGATGTGGCTGAAGACATTTTTGAATACCGCCCAGTTGCCGTTCAGGGCGCTATCCAGCAGCCAGAATCCGGTGACCGGGTGCAGCTCGAATTCGTAGATAAAGTCGATGCGTCCCGGCCCGCCGATCCAGCCAAGGGTGGCGTAAAACAGTAGCAGCCCCATCAATCCCAGCCAGAAATGCGGCGTGGAGTAACTCAGCAAACCGACAAAACGGATCAGATGATCAAACCATGAGTTGCGGTACATCGCAGCGAAGACCCCGGCGGGAATGCCGAGGCCGACGCCAATTATCGCCGCCACCGTGGCCAGTTCCAGCGTCGCCGGAAAGACGCGGGCAATATCCTGCGCCACGGGCTGGCTGGTGGTCAGCGCGGTGCCGAAATCCAGGTGCAGCAGCTGCCAGACATAATCGACAAACTGTTTCCACAGCGGCTGATTCAGCCCGAGTTGCGCATACATCTTCTCGTAGGCTTCGTGGCTGGCGTTATCGCCAATCACCGCCACTACCGGGTCGATAGGCAGCAGCCGACCGATAAAGAAGGTCAGCGCCGCCAGCCCCAGCAGCGTACAGCAGATGGAAAGGGCTCCCCGAAAGAGACGGCCTGCCAGGCGCATCCACGGCGGCGGAGTGTTATCGGTTGTGGTCGGTGCAATAACCTGAGACATCAGCAACCTCCATTACTTACTTGCGTCACCGTACCAGACGCGAAAACCGTTCCACGTCCAGTTCTTCACCGCCGGGCTAATGCCCGCGCTGTTGTACATCTGGAACATGATCGCCATCGGCCCTTTCTCCATCACCTCTTTCTGCAATGCGGCATACATCTCGCTGCGTTTGGCGTCATCCGGCTCCAGCAGGGCGGCTTCCACTTTCTGGTTCATCTGTGCGTCGTAGTAAGCAGCGCGCCAGCTTGGATATTGCGTGGCGCGCGCCTCTTTGCGGTTATCCGGGTTAAATACCAGCCTTGAGGCATTACCGTAGGCATCTGGCACGGAGGTTTGCCACGCCATCATCGCGCTCTGGAATTCGCGTCCGCGCGCCCGGCTAAACAACTGGGCGTTCGCCATGCGCTCCAGCGTCAGCTTGACGCCGATTTTCGACGCATTTTGCTGGATGCTTTGCGCGATGGGCGCCGAGTGGGCAAGAGTGCCGAAAATCACCGAGGCGCTAAAACCATTCGGGTAACCGGCTTCGGTGAGTAACTGTTTGGCTTTTGCCAGATCGAGTTTGAACGGCTGGCCTTCCTTTTCGTCCAGCGCGCCGAAAGCGCCAAGCTGTACAAAGCTCGCGCGCGGTACGCCGAGGTAAGGCATCACGCTTTTGCCTAAGCCGTCGTAGTCGATCAGATAGCGCATGGCGAGGCGCACTTTTTCATTTTTGAAGATCGGATCTTCATTGTTGAAGGTCCAGAAAAAGAGCTGCGGTTTCAGGACTTTGTCCACCCTGACTTTGCCGCCTTCATCCAGGGTTTTCAGATCGTCAGCCGACAGATCGCGGGCAATATCCACATCGCCCTGCGTCAGCAGCAGGCGCTGCGTGCCGGTTTCGGCAACGTGGCGGATCAGTACACGTTTCAGTACCGGCGCTTTGCCCCAGTAGTTATCGGTGGCCTGCAACATCACGCCTTCACCGGCGTTCCAGCGCACCAGTTGATACGGGCCAACGCAGGCGGTGTGCGTGGTGAGGTATTTGTGGCCGAAGTCGCCCTCCACGGCCTCTTTTTCCACCACTTTGCGGTTGAGCAGCGACGAGACGTTATTGGCCGCGATTGCCTGTAAAACGAGGCTGGTGGGGTAGGGTTTATCCAGCATCATCACCAGCGTTTTGTCATCCGGCGCGGTAATGCGGCTGTCGACATTCTCTTTGTTAAAGCCATATTCGGTGATCTGTGCGGCGTTACCGTAACCGAGTTTCACCACCCGCTGTATGGACCACGCCAGATCGCCTGCGCTGGCGGGCGTGCCGTCCGGGAACTTCAGGTTGTCCTGCAAATGGAAGGTAATGGTTTTGCGATCCGGCGACACATCCCAGCTTTTCGCCATTGCCGGGGTCAGTTTCTTCTCATCTTTCACATCAAAATCGACCAGCGCGTCGCAGGTGTTGGCGTAGATTTCGCTGGTCACCACTTCGCCAATCTGCGCCGGATCCCAGGTGCTGATGGCGTCAATATTCCATGCCATCACCAGTGAATCCGGCGGCGTGGCGGCCTGAGCATTAAGGCTGACGGCGCTGGTCAGTGCCACGGCTACGGCAATCGGGGTGAATTTCATGTCGGATATCCTTATAACGTGGGCGGGCGTGGCTGGATGGGCGGCATCACTTCTTCCGGGATGGGGCAGTGATACGGTTTTTCGCTCACCTGCTCGAAGTGCGCTTTTTTCACCTGCGCCAGTAGCACTTTGTCGGTCAACACATCGACGGCGGTGGCGGCCATCACTTTCGCCACATGGGCAAGGCCTTTGTGGGCGGCTGGCATTTTGCCCTGGGCGGTGAGTTGCCAGGAGTGGCCCGGCGTGCCAATCGCCATGGTGGGAATATGCGCCTGCACGGTCGGAAGCACCCAGCTCACATCGCCGACGTCGGTGGAACCGATCATCACTTCGCCGTGGGTATCCAGCGGGATGATGTAGTCGCTGAGCGGTTTCGGGTTTGCCGGTTTAATCCCGGTTTTGCGGTAGCAACTGGCAATCTCCTCTGCGGAGAGCGTGTCCTGGATTTCGGCGGCAAAGGCCATGTCGGCGTCGTCGAACGGCACCGTACCAAGGCTTTCCAGATTGCGCTGCATCGCCTCTTCCAGCGGACGGTTGCCGAGCAGGTTAGAGACGGCGCTCATGATGCTGATCTCCACTTTGGTGTCGGTCATCAGCGCCGCACCCTGCGCCACGCGTTTTACGCGTTCGTTCAGCTCAAACATGGCGTGGACATCGCGGGCGCGGATGGCGTAACGCACTGCGGCTTTCGCCTGCACCACGTTCGGCGCAATGCCGCCGGAATCAAGCATCGCGTAATGGATGCGGGAATCCTGCGGTACGTGCTCACGCAGAAACTGGACGCCCACGTTCATCAATTCTGCGGCGTCGAGCGCGCTGCGGCCTAAATGCGGGGAAGCGGCGGCGTGGGAGGAGCGGCCGGTGAAGAAGAAGTCCATGCGGGTATTGGCCAGCGACAGCGGTTTCGCCACTTCATGATGTGCGCTGGGGTGCCAGGTTATCGCCACATCAACACCATCGAAAGCTCCCGCGCGCGCCATAAAGGATTTCGCCGCGCCGCCTTCTTCCGCCGGACAACCGTAGTAACGCACCCGGCCTGGCGTGCCGGTCTCTTCCAGCCAGGCTTTCAGCGCGGTGGCCGCCAGCATGGCGCCGGAGCCGAGCAGGTTATGCCCGCAACCGTGGCCATGACCGTTGCCCGGCAGCGGCGAGTAGTGCGCGACGCCGGAGGCCTGGCTCAGGCCGGGCAGCGCATCGTATTCACCGAGGAAAGCGATGATCGGCCCGTCGCTTCCCGCTTCACCCATCACCGCGGTAGGAATACCGGCGACGTTTTCGGTCACGCGGAAACCTTGCGTTTTTAGCATCGCGGTATGTTCGGCCACCGAGCGATATTCGGTGTAGCAGATCTCCGGCGTACCCCATACACGATCGCTGAGATCGCAGAAATCGTGCTGATAGTTCTCTACCCACTTCCAGACTAACGCTTTGTTTTCCATGATACTCCCCAGTTTGGTTGGTCGGCATAATGCGCACGCGTTAACGTCGCTGTACCACCAGAATGAGGGCAACTGTTCGCAAAAGGCCAATGAGCAATTCACACTGGCTATTCCGTTCTTGCATAGTCTGCCGCCATCAGGCGGCATGGGCGGTTTCGCTCTGTTGGATCAACTGCCAAAGTTGTTCCGCCTGCGGGTTGCGCAGCACCGGCTGGCGATAGAGACGGATCGCCAGTTTGATCTCCTGGTCACTGCTACCAGCGCGCACCAGCGTGCCGTTTGACAGCTCCTCGTGGACAAGGCTTAGCGGCAGCCAGGCGACGCCGCCGCCCGCCAGCGTCATCGCTTTCAGGTTGGCCGACATGCCGTTTTCATACACGGCTTCCAGCGGCAATGGGCGCTCGCTCAGCATTTGCGCCAGCGCATGGGCGAAAAAGGAGTGGCTGCCGTAGCTCAGCCACGGGATCGGGCGTCCGTTGGGGTTGATGGGGTAGAGCGGCTGCCCGCCGCTGTCCGGTCGGCAGACCGGAATCGCCCATTCGCGGCCTAAATGGATCATCGGGTAAGGTGCAAGCTGGCGGATCAGCGATACCGCGTCGTGGGCGTAGGTGAGCAGAAAATCGGTTTCGCCGCTGTGCAGCGTGGCGATGTGCTCGACAAAGCTCGGCTTGGAGTTGCACATGCGGATATACCCAAGCTGCTGTTGCAGATTCAGGCGCTGGATCCAGTCCGGGAAAAAGGTCAGCGACAGGGTATTGAGCATAGCAAAGCGCAACACCGCTGTGCGCGAGCGAAAGCGCTGGTTGAGATCGTTACGCAGATGGGTCATGGCGAACACGGTTTCGCTGGCGGTGGCGTGAAAGGCTTCGCCCTCCGGCGTCAGCGTGACCGGATAAGTTTTGCGATCGAACAGCGGGACGCCAAGCCACTCTTCCAGTTGGCGGATGCGACGGCTCAGGGCGGATTGGGTGATGTGCCGCTCATCGGCGGCGCGCGTGAAGCTAAGACTGCGGGCAACACTGAGAAAATCTTCGAACCATTTCAATTCCATAGCGATACCTTGTGAAATGAATGGGAAAACGTCTCCTCGGGTAAACAGTCAGTTAGGCAAGAAACGCGCCACTCTTGCAGGCGGGCGCTCACGCGCGCTGCGGCGCAGAGTAGGGGAAGAAGCCCCCATGATTGCGCAAAAAGCGCACTAATGAGGTGCAACGGAGTAATATTAAGATGTATTATGAATGCATCTTAATTGATGGGTATTGTGTATGTCTGGTCCACGGATCCTGCGGGAGAAACTGACCATCCGCAAAATGATCGCGCTCTATCAGCGTGCCTGCCCGGATGCGGTCAGCAGCGAATCGCACTATGCGAATTTGTACGCTTATGCGGAAAAACGGCTGGATAAGTGCGTGTTCGGCGAAGAGAAACCGGCCTGCAAGCAGTGCCCGGTGCACTGTTACCAGCCGGCAAAGCGCGAAGAGATGAAGCAGATTATGCGCTGGGCGGGGCCGCGTATGTTATGGCGGCATCCGCTGTTGACGGTGCGCCATTTGATTGACGATAAACGCCCGGTGCCGGATTTGCCGGAGAAGTATCGGCGGAAATAAATCGATTTTCCGGCATGTTGCCCGATGGCGCTGCGCTTACCGGGCCTACGGTATGGCGGGATATTGCTGGATTGCGTAGGCCGGATAAGGCGGAGCCGCCATCCGGCAATGGTGCCTGACTCGCAGGCATCTTGTATTTGAATGCTTTTATGCACGGATTTTGCGAAGCTGCTTCCGGGAATGGTAATCCCTTCATCAGGTTAGTTATAATCCCTTGCCGCCTGTACGTGTTAGTCCTATGTTCTCTCCGCGCCTGCAAAATCAGGCGTCGGGATTGGAACCCTGCTCACTCACAGGCGACATATTTGTATGTCGTGCGTTTGGTCACACCTCAATGGCGGGCCGAATGGGGGCGTCGAGAGACGCGCTGGTCTGTGAGTCCGGTAGTTCCAACCCTGTTCGGTTCTGCCACCAATGAGATTGGAACCTCTGGTGGCGGTTAGCATCATCACTCACTTGAGACATTTTTATGAACACGACACCAACCCTGACTCACGCCTTATTTACCTCGCCGTTCAGCCACAGCACGGATTTCACTGAGCTTGCGGATAACTGCGAGCGTTTTGCCGAAGTGCTGGCGGAATGCGACGATCCGCAACAGAAAATGGCACTCTGCGGCAGGCTTTCTGCCTGTCTTAACCTGCTGCAACCCACGTTGCTCGATCCTGTTCCGGAACATTTAAAAGCCAGTCTGACCGTTGAACATTTTCCTGGCCACCTCCCGCTATTTGAGCCAGAAGCCGACCAACTGTGTGGCTACTGTCAGACCCTGACACAACTGCTGATGAGCGGCACGCTCGCGCCTGAACCCGAAAGCGTTCTCCGGGATTTGCTGTACAGACTGGTCGATTTTTTTGCCGATATGATGAAAGCACCGCGCTGGTTAAAACAGGGTGACATAATCATCGAGCTCTGAGACCGTGCCCGGTGGCGCTGCGCTTACCGGGCCTACCATTATGCTCTGGCAGATGTTTCCTTACAGCGACGCCGTAGTTTTATAAGCACAGATACGGAAGCGACGGTTTGAGCCGACCGCCGTCGGGTACTCGGGAGATGAGCATAGTGCGCAGCACCGATTTCCCGCGGGGCCGCGGTGAACGGAACCCTTCCACGATCTTCCAAAAACGCCGGATGGCGGAGCCGCCATCCGGCCTACAACTGCGGCAGCACTCAGGCGCGCGTAGCGATCAAAATCGCCGACGCCTTAATCAGCGCAATCACGCGTTTACCGTTGCCCAGTTGCAGATCTTGCGCGCCTTCATTGGTCACTACCGCCACCAGCTCAAACCCGGCATCGGTCTGCACATGCACCGTGGCGTTGACCGCGCCTTCGGTCACCGAGGTGACTTTCCCGGCGAACTGATTGCGGGCGGAGAATTTCAGCCCGCAGTCTTCCGTCGCCAGCGTCACCCACGGCGCTTTGATCAGCGCGATTGCCTCTTTGCCTGGCGTCAGCCCCAGCGCCGCCTGGCTGCTGCTGGTGACAATCGCCACCAGCTTTGCGCCGCCGTCGAGGGTGAGTTCCACTTCATCATTCACGGCACCGTGAGAAGTAGCACTGACCTTGCCCACTAACTGATTTCGCGCTGAAACTGCCATAAGCCCTCCATTATGTATGGATATGTTGAATGTTTTTTCAGCTTAACATAGTGCGTCTTTATTGATACCTAAACGTTTCATGCGCGAAAGCAGGGTGGTGCGTTTAAGCCCCAGCCGCTGCGCTGCGCCTTTTGGCCCGGCGACCACGCCGTTGGTTTCGCGCAGCACGCGAACAATCAGCTGGTACTCATCTTCGCCTTCGCGAGCCACTTCAGCAGGCTCCACTACCGGCGGAGGTGGAACGGTGATTTCCGGCAGCGAAAGTTGCAGCACATTGCCGTGCGTCAGCAGCACCGCCCGTTCGATGACATTCTCCAGCTCGCGCACGTTGCCCGGCCACTCCATCGAACTCAGCACGCGTAACGTTTCCGCCGGAATACTGTCGATGCAGCGGCCCATTTTGCGGGCAATCTTGAAGGTGAAAGCTTTCACCAGCAGCGGAATGTCTTCCGGCCGTTCGCGCAGCGGCGGCAGATGAATCGGAAAGACATTGAGCCGGTAATAAAGATCGCTGCGGAACTCGCGATCGGCGACCATCTGTTTCAGATCGCGGTTGGTGGCGGCGATCAGCCGCACATCGGTCTGGATCAGCTTATTGCTGCCGAGCCGCTCGAACTCCTGCTCCTGCAACACGCGCAGCAGCTTCGGTTGCAGCTCCAGCGGCATATCGCCCACTTCATCAAGAAACAGCGAGCTTTTATCCGCCAGCTCGAAGCGGCCAATCCGCTGGGTGCTGGCGCCGGTAAACGCGCCGCGCTCATGACCAAAGAGATCGCTTTCCAGCAGCCCGGCGGGCATGGCGGCGCAGTTCATCTTCACCATTCTGCGGCTGTTGCGATCGCTGAGATTATGGATCGCGCGGGCAATCAGCTCCTTGCCGGTACCGGTTTCGCCGAGGATCAGCACCGTGCTGTTGCTTTGCGCCACCATCTCAACCTGTTTCAGCACGCTGAACATCGCCTGGCTGCGGCCGATGATCTCGCCAAACTCGCTATCGACATTATTTAGCTGCTCGGTCAGCGCCAGGTTTTCATCCACCAGCCGCTCCTTCAGGCGGTGAATTTCCTGGTACGCCAGCGCGTTATCCACGGCGATGGCGATGCGCTCGGCAATCTGGCGCAGCAGCTTGAGATTCGCCTGGGTAAACACCTCTTTCTGGCACTGCGCCAGTTTCAGCACGCCGAGAAGATTTTTGCCGGACATCAGCGGTAGCAGGCACAGCGTCTGGATCTCATTGCCCCAGGTTTCAAACAGCATCCGCTCGTAGGGCGCGAGTTTGTCGCGCTCGTGCAGATTGAGCAGCAGCATCTCTTTGCTGCGGAACACCCGTTCGGTCAGCGTTCCCTCTTCGTCGGCTTCCTGAATCTCATGCTTCGGATTCACTTCATCTTTGTAGTGCGTCGAATAGATAGTCAGCTTGCCTTTGCGGCTGCCGCGCAGCACCAGGCTGATGGCGTCGATGCCGAAATAGTAGTGGATCTCTTTCGCCACCTCGCTGACCAGCTCGTCCATATGCAGCCGCGAGAGCACCGCATTGGTGATGGCCACCAGAATGCGAAAATCGTCCCGCTCCTGACACAATAACTGGTAATCCGGCGTCTGGTTGTCGCGGCTCTGGAGCTGCTCGGCGACCACGGCGACGATTTGCGCCAGGGTGTGCAGGCGTTCGCTCTCTTTGTCGCTCCACGGTTGCCCGTCGCGGCGAAAAAATTCGCAGCCGCCGAAAATTTGCCCCTCCGCCGCTAGCGGCAGCAGGCAGTAGTGCGCAAACGGCGGATAGAGCCGGTTCTGCGTCAGCGCGGGCCAGGTTTCCGCAAACGTGGTCGCGCTACAATAGAGCGCCTGCGGGTGGGAAAGAATGTGCCTGACCGGCCCGCCGGCCAGCAGTAGATGATCCTCATAAGTTGCATTGTTTGCAGGGGCGTTGACGGCGTAGCGGCTGGCGCTGTGGCTGTCTGCATGCCACAGCACAATCGCCGCGCTATCCGCGAGTGCCGCCTGGCGGGTCAGCCGGGCCAGCGTTTCGCTGAGTGACGCCATATCCGGCTGTTGTAACAAAACACGGGTGATATCGAACAACCCTTGTTGTCCGAGATCGCTCATCGGTGTATACGACATATTACTCATCCAGGAACACACTCGCAGGTGTGAAAAAAATAATAAAAAACAAAAAATTAGCAAATACGCGGCAACGGTTCCGCGTGGGGTAAATCTAACAGGCGTTTAACGCCGTACAGCCCCGCCAGGCGTACGCCCTGACGTTCAACAACTTCACCAATGATAGCGGCATCCGCGCCAAGCGGGTGGGCGCGTAAACGTGACAGCGCCTGCTCTGCGGCCTCGCGCTGTACGGCAATCACCAGTTTGCCTTCGTTGGCAAAGTTCAGCGCTTCCAGCCCCAGTAACTCGCAAACGCCGCGCACTGCCGGTTTCACCGGTAATGCGGCTTCGCTGAGTTCGATACCGAAGCCGCAGGCAGCGGCAAACTCATGTACCACCGCATTCACGCCGCCGCGCGTGGCATCGCGCATCGCTTTTACGCCGGGAAGATCGTGCAGGGTGGCGATAAGCGGCGTCAGCACCGCGCAATCGCTGGACAACTCCCCGTCCAGCCCCAGCCCTTCGCGCAAATTAAGAATCGTGGCGCCATGATCGCCCAGCGTGCCGCTTGCCAGCAGTACGTCGCCCGGTTGCAGCGACTGCGCCGCCCAGCGAATCGAACGTGGAATCGCGCCAATCCCGGCGGTATTGATAAATAGCTTATCCGCCGCGCCGCGCTGCACCACTTTGGTATCGCCGGTCACAATCGCGATATCGGCCGCGCGGGCGGTGGCGGCCATGCTGTCGACGACAGTTTTCAGCGTCGCCATCGGCAGGCCTTCTTCAAGGATAAAACCACACGAGAGATAGCGCGGAGTCGCGCCGCTGACGGCGATGTCGTTGGCGGTGCCGCACACCGCCAGCTTGCCAATATTGCCGCCGGGGAAGAACAGCGGATCGATCACATAGCTGTCGGTGGAGAACGCCAGCCTGTCGCCGCTGGCAGCCAGCGTGGCCAGATCCAGCCGCGCCTGATCTTCTTGTTCCGCCAGCCACGGATTGGCGAACGCCTCCATAAAGAGCTGGCTGATAAGCTGCTGCATCGCCTGGCCGCCGCTGCCGTGGGCGAGTTGGACTTCATTCATACTTCACACTCCTGAGCGCGATACTGATACCAGGCCGCGCAGGCTCCTTCTGAGGAGACCATCAGCGCGCCAAAGGCGCTTTGCGGATTACAGGTATTGCCAAACAGCGGGCACTGGTGCGGCTTGCAGCGGCCGGTCAGCACATCGCCGCAGCGGGCGCGCGGATCGTCATACACCTGCTGCGCGGCCGGGTGAAAGTGCGCTTCGGCATCGAACTGCTGATAAGCCTGCGTCAGATGTACGCCGGATTCGCCAATCACCCCCAGCCCGCGCCACTCGCTGTCGCCGCTGACGGCAAACACATCGGCAATCGCGGCCTGCGCCAGTCGGTTGCCTTCATCCGGCACGACGCGGCGGTACTGGTTTTCCACCCGGCTCTGCGCGGCGATTTTCTGTTCCACCAGCATCACCACGCCCTGCAACAGATCCAGCGGTTCAAACCCGGCCACCACCAGTGGGCGGCGAAATTCTTCGGCAATAAAGGTGTAGGCGTCGGTGCCGATCACCATGCTGACATGGCCGGGCGCAAGGAAAGCGTCGATGCCGTTGTCCGGCTGTTCCAGCAGGCTGCGCAGCGTCGGGATCAGCGTAATGTGCTGGCAGAAAAACCAGAAGTTATTGATGTTGCGGGCTTTCGCCTGCTGAAGCGTGATCGCCGTGGCGGGCATGGTGGTTTCGAAACCGAGGCCGAAGAACACCACTTTGCGCTGCGGATTTTTTTCCGCCAGCGCCAGCGCATCCATCGGTGAATAGACGATGCGCACATCGGCACCGCGCGCTTTCGCCTGTAACAGCGAGCCTTTTTTCCCCGGCACGCGGATGGCGTCGCCGAAAGTGCAGAAGATCACTTCCGGATGGCTGGCGATCTCCACGCAGGTATCGATGCGCCCCATCGGTAACACGCACACCGGGCAGCCCGGCCCGTGGATAAACTCGATGTTTTCCGGCAGTAACTGGTCAAGGCCGAATTTAAAGATGGCGTGCGTATGGCCGCCGCACACTTCCATAATGCGCAGCGGACACGCGGCGGTATAGCTGAGATGAGACGCCCGTTCGCGCAGATGGGCAATCAGCTGCATCACCTGTTCCGGGGCGCGATATTCATCGACAAAACGCATTATTTCTCCTCGCCGTAGAGCAGCGCGCCGACATCCGGCTCGACATCGAACATATTTTGCAGCGCCGCCAGAGTATCCAGCGCTTCGGCTTCGTTAATCACGCTCATGGCAAAACCGACGTGCACCAGCACCCACTGGCCGAGACGCGGCTGGCCGTGTTCATCGTGGCTGCCGACCAGGGTTAAATCGACGTCGCGCTGAATGCCGCAGACGTCCACTTTGGCTTGCAGGCCGTCAATGGCGCAAATTTGCCCCGGTACGCCTATGCACATCGTTGCGTCTCCAGCCAGTCGAGCCAGGCGTCCATCCCGTCGCCTTTGGTGGCGGAAACCAGCAGGATCTCAATCTGCGGGTTCACTTCACGGGCATAAGCGATGCAGCGCTCGACGTCAAAATTGAGGTACGGCAGCAGATCCACTTTATTGAGCAGCATCAGCGAGGCGGCGGCGAACATGTGCGGATATTTCAGCGGCTTGTCTTCCCCTTCGGTCACCGACAACACCGCCACTTTATGGCGTTCGCCCAGATCGAAGCCCGCCGGGCACACCAGGTTGCCGACGTTTTCAATAAACAGAATGCCGCGATCGTCGAGCGGCAGACGCGGCGCAGCATCGGCAATCATCTGCGCATCCAGGTGGCAACCCTTGCCGGTATTCACCTGAATCGCCGGGGTGCCGGTGGCGCGAATACGCGCGGCGTCGTTGACGGTTTGCTGATCCCCTTCGATCACCGCGCAGGGTACGCGCGCATTCAGGCGCTGCAGGGTTTCGGTGAGCAGGGTGGTTTTGCCGGAGCCAGGGCTGGAGACCAGGTTCAGCACCAGTTGCTGGCGGGCGGCAAAGCGGGCGCGGTTGCGGGCGGCGATCTGGTTATTTTTATCCAGTACGTCGATCTCCACTTCCAGCATCCGGCGCTGGCTCATGCCCGGCGCGTGGGTGCCGGCTTCGCCATGACCGTAATGCAAATCGCCGTTATCCGATTGGGTTGGGGCGAACTCACCGGTATTGATGCGGGTTATAGTTAGCGCAGGGCGCGCAGCAGGGGCGAACGGTGCGCTGCGAAACGCAGAGTGCGGGTTATGTTCGTCACCCTCGATATAAAGGTTACCGTCCTGACAACCACATGTTGTACACATTGTTTACTCCTCAATTTCCAGGCGCTGAATTTGCATTCCATCGTCGGCAACGATCTGCAACTGGTCGCTGTGGCATTGTGGGCAGCGGCGAACTCGCTGGGTAAGCAGCGTGACGTACTGCCGACAAGACTCGCACCAGCACTCCGCTTGTTGTTGTTCGATGTGCAGTGTACAACCTTCAGCCAGGCTGCCACGGCACACCAGATCAAAACAAAACGTTAAAGCTTCGGTTTCGACACAGGAAAATGCGCCCACTTTTAACCAGACGCCGGTGACCCGACGCGCGCCGTTCGCTGAAGCCTGTTGTTCAATAATTTCCAGCGCCCGCTGGCACAAAGTGATCTCATGCATAATCCCTCCTTATGAGTTGCCGCGTTAATGCAATAAGAGTGCCATGAGTGATTTTGACACCGTGACGATGTCGAACCTGTCGAGATGACACGTCGAAATTAACGAATATTTTTATTTATTCCTTTATTAATCAATAAATTAAATTTTGGCATGGATGATGCTTTACCGCCGTTGTTTCAATTAATCAGGTAAGCAGACATGACGATTTGGGAAATTAGCGAAAAGGCAGATTACATTGCCGGGCGACACCATCTCCTGCAGGAGGAGTGGCGCAGTTACTGTAACGCGCTGGTTCAGGGGATCACGCTGTCAAAAGCGCGCCTGCACCATGCAATAAGTTGTGCGCCAGAGCAGCAACTCTGTTTTGAGTTGTTCGGCCACTTCATAGTCACCGTCTCGCTGACCGGCGGCTTTAACGGCCATACCCTCGAATACGCGATTGCCAATAAAGATGGCAGCGATAAGCGCTTGATTGCACAGGCGCAGCTCACCTGCGACGGCAAAGTGGACGGCGTTATCAGCACCCACGATCGCGAAAAAGTGCTGGAGCACTATCTGGAAAAAATCGCCACGGTTTACGACAGCCTGTACGCGGCGGTGGAAAACGATACCCCCATCAACCTCTCTCTTCTTGCCAGCAGCGCGCACGCGTCTGCGCTGGCCTGAGTTTGGGTGTCGAGATGTGTCGAAGTGACACGTCGTGCGACTGATTTCGTCAAAAATGACCGCCCGGACTGGGTGAATCACCTGAGGATTAGCTGGTGAACCGTTTTGTAATTGCCGACTCGGCGCTCTGTATCGGCTGCCACACCTGCGAGGCGGCCTGCGCGGAGACGCATCGCGCGTATGGCTTGCAGTCGATGCCGCGGCTGCGCGTAATGCGTAATGAACATGAATCCGCGCCGCAGCAGTGCCACCACTGCGAAGACGCGCCCTGTGCGGGCGTGTGTCCGGTAAACGCCATTAATCGCGTCGATGGCGCGGTGCAGTTAAATGAAAGCCTGTGCGTAAGCTGCAAACTTTGCGCGATTGCCTGCCCGTTTGGCGCTATCGAATTTGCCGGTAGCCGCCCGCTGGATATTCCGGCCAACGTTAACTCGCCGCTCGCGCCCGCCGCGCCGCCTGCGCCTGCGCGCGTCAGTACGCTGCTGGACTGGGTGCCCGGCGTGCGGGCTATCGCCGTGAAGTGCGATCTCTGCCATTTCGATGATCAAGGCCCGGCCTGCGTGCGGATGTGCCCGACCAAGGCGCTGCATCTGGTCAATAACCTCGACATCGCCCGCGCCAGCCGTCGCAAACGCGAGCAGACCCTCAATACGGACTACGGCGATTTATCGCTGTTTACCCAGCTTAACCGGAGTGCAAAATGACGATCCTCTCTTTGCTCAACGGCGCGGTGGCGGTGTTTATCTGCGCTGCTGCGCTGGCGTACCTGTTTACGCGGGCGAAAATTCTTAGCGGCTGGCTGGCCGGGCTTGGCGGCGCAATCGGTAGCGCTATGGCGACCGCAGCCGGGTTGTTGTCACTGCTGGGCGCCGATGCCGTTTCCGGCAACCTGACGCTGTTGCAGTACCCGTTACTGGTCACGCCGCTGCGTGCCGTGTGGGTGATCACCTTCGGCCTCTGCGGCCTGCTTATCAGCCTCTATAACATCCACTGGCACCGCCATGACGCGGTGAAAGCCAACGGGTTGTTGATCAATTTGCTGCTGGCCGCCGCGCTGTGCGCCGTCTGCGCCGCGAACCTGGGTGAGCTGGTCGTGATGAGCGAAATCATGGCGCTGAGCGCGGTGTTTCTTACCGGTTGCAGCGCTTCTGGCAAACTGTGGTTCGCCATGGGGCGACTGGGCACCGTGCTGCTGGCGCTGGCCTGCTGGTTTATCTGGCAGCGTTATCACACGCTCGATTTTGTTGAGCTTAGCGGGCAACCGCTGAGCAGCGGTGTCTGGCTGCTGGGGGTGATTGGCTTTGGTCTGCTGGCGGGGATTATTCCGCTGCACGCCTGGGCGCCGCAGGCGCATGCCAGCGCGCAGGCGCCGGCCGCCGCACTCTTTTCTACCGTGGTGATGAAAGTCGGGCTGTTCGGCATTCTTAGTTTCTCCTTGCTGAGCGGCCAGCCGCCGCTGTGGTGGGGCGTTGTGCTGCTGGTGTTCGGCATGATCACTGCCTTTGTCGGCGGTTTGTATGCGCTGATGGAGCACAATATTCAGCGCCTGCTGGCTTATCACACGCTGGAAAACATCGGCATCATTTTGCTCGGCCTTGGCGCGGGCGTAACCGGGCTGGCATTACAGCAACCGGCGCTGATGGCGCTGGGGCTGGTTGGTGGTCTGTATCACCTTTTCAATCACAGCCTGTTTAAGAGCACGCTGTTTCTTGGCGCGGGCGCGCTGTGGTTTGGCACCGGCTATCGCGATATCGAAAAACTGGGCGGCATCGGCAAAAAAATGCCGCTTATCTCGCTGGCGATGCTGGTCGGGCTGATGGCGATGGCGGCGCTGCCGCCGCTCAATGGCTTTGCCGGTGAGTGGGTGATTTATCAATCCTTCTTCAGCCTGAGCGGTAGCGGCCACTTTGTCCTGCAACTGATTGGGCCGCTGCTGGCTGTCGGCCTGGCGATAACCGGTGCGCTGGCGGTGATGTGTATGGCGAAAGTCTATGGCGTCACCTTCCTTGGCGCGCCGCGCACCCCGCAGGCGGAAAACCCGCAATCCATTCCCTGGCTGATGACCGCAAGCGTGGCCGTGCTGGCACTCTGCTGCGTTATTGGCGGCGTTGCTGCGCCGTGGCTGCTGCCGCGTCTGTATGCCGCCGTACCGCTGCCGCTGCACACCGCGAACACGGTGGTGTCGCAACCGATGATCACGCTGCTGCTGATTGCCATGCCACTGCTGCCGTTGCTGCTGATGGTGCTGTTTAAAGGCGATCGTCTGCCGTCCCGCAGCCGTGGAAGCGCCTGGGTGTGCGGCTACGATCATGAAGGTTCAATGGTGATCACCGCCCACGGTTTTGCCATGCCGGTAAAAGCCGCATTTGCCCCGGTATTGAAGCTGCGCAAATGGCTGGAACCCACGCTGATTCTGCCCGGCTGGCGTACCGACGCGGCTCCGCTGCTGTTTCGTCGGCTGGCGCTGATTGAGCTGGCGGTGCTGGTGGTTGTGGTGATTTCCCGAGGAGCCTGATGATGAGTTTTCTGTATGCGTTATTGCAGGCGCTGGTGCTGTTTGCTTGTGCGCCGCTGCTGTCCGGTATTAGCCGCGTGGCGCGCGCCCGGCTGCACAATCGCCGCGGGCCTGGCGTGCTGCAAGAGTACCGCGATCTGTTCAAATTGCTGGGCCGCCAGAGTATTGCGCCTGCGGCATCCGGCTGGGTGTTTCGCCTGATGCCGTTTGTGATGGTGGGCGTGATGCTGACCATTGCGACGGCTTTGCCAGTGGTCACGGTGAACTCGCCGCTGCCGCTGCTGGGCGATTTGATAACCCTAATCTATCTGTTCGCCATTGCCCGCTTCTTCTTTGCCATTGCCGGGCTGGATACCGGCAGCCCGTTTACCGGTATCGGCGCCAGCCGCGAAGCGATGCTGGGCGTGCTGGTCGAGCCGATTTTGCTGCTCGGTTTGTGGGTGGCGGCGCTGGTGGCGGGCTCCACCCATATCAGCCATATCACCGACACCGTTTACCACTGGCCGCGCGCGGCCTCAATCCCGCTGTTTCTGGCGCTCTGCGCCTGCGCGTTCGCCACCTTTATCGAGATGGGCAAACTGCCGTTTGACCTTGCGGAAGCGGAGCAGGAGTTGCAGGAAGGGCCGCTGTCGGAGTACAGCGGCAGCGGCTTTGCGCTGCTGAAGTGGGGCATCAGCTTAAAACAGCTGGTGGTGCTGCAAATGTTTGTCGGCGTCTTTCTGCCGTGGGGGCAGATGAGCAGCTTCAGCACGGCGGGTCTGC
Source organism: Kosakonia sacchari (assembly GCA_900109485.1). Taxonomy (GTDB): domain Bacteria; phylum Pseudomonadota; class Gammaproteobacteria; order Enterobacterales; family Enterobacteriaceae; genus Kosakonia; species Kosakonia sacchari_B. Next base: position 443,850 of record FOAY01000001.1, read on the forward strand.
TGCTGGCGTTGGTGGTGGCGGTGGTGAAATTAATCGTTGGCGTACTGGTGATTGCCCTGTTTGAAAACAGCATGGCGCGCCTGCGTTTTGCCGCCACGTCACGCGTCACCTGGGCCGGGTTCGGCGTTGCCTTTTTAGCGTTCGTCTCCTTACTGGCGACGTATTAAGAGAGTTTATGCATGTCTGAAGAAAAAATCGGTCAACACTATCTGGCTGCCCTGCACGAGAAATTTCCCGGCGTGGTGCTGGATGAAGCGTGGCAGACCAAAGACCAAATCACTATTACCGTGAAAGTGAACTACCTGCCGGAAGTGGTGGAGTTTCTCTACTATCAGCAGGGCGGCTGGCTGTCGGTGCTGTTTGGTAACGACGAACGCAAGCTGAACGGCCACTTTGCTGTTTACTACGTGCTGTCGATGGAGCAGGGCGTCAAGTGCTGGATAACGGTGCGCGTTGAAGTCGATGCCCTGAAACCGGAGTATCCGTCGGTGACGCCGCGCGTGCCAGCGGCAGTCTGGGGCGAACGCGAAGTACGCGATATGTATGGCCTGGTACCGGTCGGTTTGCCGGATGAGCGCCGCCTGGTGCTGCCGGATGACTGGCCGGACGAACTCTATCCGCTGCGTAAAGACAGCATGGATTATCGCCAGCGTCCCGCGCCGACCACCGACGCGGAAACTTATGAATTCATCAACGAACTCGGCGATAAGAAAAACAACGTAGTGCCGATTGGCCCGCTGCACGTTACGTCGGATGAACCGGGCCACTTCCGCCTGTTTGTGGATGGCGAGAACATTGTCGATGCCGACTATCGCATGTTCTATGTGCATCGCGGGATGGAAAAACTGGCGGAAACCCGCATGGGTTACAACGAAGTCACCTTTCTCTCGGATCGCGTATGCGGCATCTGTGGGTTTGCCCACAGCACCGCCTACACCACCTCGGTAGAGAACGCGATGGGCATCGTGGTGCCGGAACGCGCACAAATGATCCGCGCCATTCTGCTGGAAGTGGAACGCCTGCACTCGCACCTGTTAAACCTCGGTCTGGCTTGCCATTTTGTCGGTTTTGACTCCGGGTTTATGCAGTTTTTCCGCGTGCGCGAAACGTCAATGAAGATGGCGGAAATTCTCACCGGGGCGCGTAAAACCTACGGTCTGAACCTGATTGGCGGCATTCGCCGCGACATGCTGAAAGACGATATGGTGCAGACGCGCGCGCTGGCGCAGCAGATGCGCCGCGATGTGATGGAGCTGGTTGATGTGCTGATGAGCACGCCGAATATCGAGCAGCGCACCGTGGGTATTGGTCGTCTTGATCCGCAAATTGCCCGTGATTTCAGTAATGTCGGCCCGATGGTGCGCGCCAGCGGCCACGCCCGCGATACCCGCGCCGATCATCCGTTTGCCGGTTACGGCCTGCTGCCGATGACCGTGCACAGCGAGCAGGGTTGTGATGTCATTTCCCGCCTGAAAGTGCGCATCAACGAAGTGCTGACCGCGCTGAACATGATCGATTTCGGTCTGGATAACCTGCCCGGCGGCCCGCTGATGGTTGAAGGCTTTACCTACATTCCGCACCGTTTTGCCCTTGGTTTTGCCGAAGCGCCGCGCGGGGATGATATCCACTGGAGTATGACCGGCGACAACCAGAAGCTCTATCGCTGGCGCTGCCGTGCGGCGACCTACGCCAACTGGCCAACGCTGCGCTATATGCTGCGCGGCAACACCGTTTCCGATGCGCCGCTGATTATTGGCAGCCTTGATCCTTGCTACTCCTGCACCGACCGCATGACGGTGGTGGATGTGCGTAAGAAGAAAAGCAAGGTCGTGCCGTACAAAGAGCTGGAGCGTTACGGGATCGAGCGTAAAAACTCGCCGTTGAAATAGTGGGAGAACGCTAGCGATGTTTACCTTTATCAAAAAAGTGATCAAAACCGGGACGGCAACCAGCGCGTATCCGCTTGCGCCGATGCCGGTGGATAAAAACTTCCGCGGCAAACCAGAGCACAATCCGCAGCAGTGCATTGGCTGCGCGGCGTGCGTCAATGCCTGCCCGTCGAACGCACTGACGGTGGAAACCGATCTGGCGACCGGCGAACTGGCCTGGCAGTTTAATCTCGGGCGCTGCATTTTCTGCGCCCGCTGCGAAGAAGTATGCCCGACGGCAGCAATTAAGCTCTCTCAGGAGTACGAACTGGCGGTGTGGAGCAAAGCCGATTTCCTGCAACAGTCGCGCTACGAGCTGTGTCAGTGCCGCGAGTGCGCACGGCCTTTCGCGGTGCAGAAAGAGATCGATTACGCCATTGCGCTGCTGGCGCATAACGGTGATACCCGTGCCGAGCAGCACCGCGCCAGCTTTGAGACCTGCCCGGATTGCAAACGCCAGAAATGCCTGGTGTCGTCCGACCGCGTCGAATTGACCCGCCATATGAGAGAGGCCAGCTAATGAGCCAGCTATTAGGTCCGCGTGATGCGGACGGTATTCCGCTACCGATGACGGTGGAGGAATCCATCGCCAGCATGAAAGCCTCGCTGCTGAATAAAATCAAACGCTCCGCTTACGTTTATCGTGTGGATTGTGGCGGCTGCAACGGCTGTGAAATCGAGATTTTCGCTACGCTTTCGCCGCTGTTCGATGCTGAACGCTTCGGTATTAAAGTCGTGCCTTCGCCGCGCCATGCCGACATTCTGCTGTTTACCGGCGCCGTCACCCGCGCGATGCGTTCACCGGCGCTGTGCGCCTGGCAATCTGCGCCGGATCCCAAAATCTGTATCTCCTACGGCGCGTGCGGTAACAGCGGTGGTATCTTCCACGACCTGTACTGCGTCTGGGGCGGCACGGATAAGATCGTTCCGGTGGATGTGTATATTCCCGGCTGCCCGCCAACGCCTGCCGCCACGCTGTACGGTTTTGCCATGGCGCTGGGGCTGCTGGAGCAGAAAATTCACGCCCGTCTGCCTGGCGAGCAGGACGATCAACCGGCAGAGATCCTGCATCCGGACATGGTGCAACCGCTGCGGGTGAAAGTGGATCGCACCGCGCGTCGCCTCGCGGGTTACCGCTATGGCCGCCAGATCGCCGATGATTACCTGCGTTTGCGTAGCATCGGCGAACATGAAGTGGTGCGCTGGTTAGCGCAGGAGAACGATCCGCGTCTGACCGAAATTGTCAGCCACCTGACTCAGGTGGTGCAGGAGGCGAAAATCTGATGAGCGAGACGGTGGCCTTTAGCCAACTGCGGCGGAAATTTGTCGATGAGAACGATGCCACGCCGCCGCAGGCGCAACAGGTGGTCTATTACTCTCTGGCGATTGGTCACCATCTTGGCGTGATCGATTGCCTGGAAACGGCGCTTTCCTGCCCGTGGGAGGCTTATCTGGCGTGGATCGGCACGCTGGAGAGCGGCAGTGAAGCGCGGCGAAAAATGGAAGGCGTGCCGCGTTACGGCGAGATTGTTATCGACAGCACGCACGTAATGATGCTGGCCAACGCATTTGACCGGGCGTTGGTCGGGCAAAATGAACAGCAGCAGGCCTGGAGCAGGGCGCTACTGTCGATGCTGCACGACATCTACCAGGAAAGCGCTATCTATTTGATGGTAAGGAGATTACGTGACTGATGTACTGCTGTGCGTGGGTAACAGCATGATGGGCGACGATGGCGCTGGCCCGTTGCTGGCGCAGATGTGCGCGGAAAATCCGCAGGGAAACTGGCAAGTGATCGACGGCGGCAGCGCACCGGAAAACGACGTGGTGGCGATCCGCGAGCTGCGCCCGACGCGGTTGCTGATTGTGGATGCTACCGATATGGGGCTGAACCCCGGCGAGATGCGCATTGTCGATCCCGATGACATTGCGGAAATGTTCCTGATGACCACCCACAATATGCCGCTCAACTATCTGATCGATCAGTTGAAAGAGGATATTGGCGAGGTGATTTTTCTCGGCATTCAGCCCGATATTGTCGGTTTTTACTACCCGATGACGCCGCCGGTGAAAGCGGCGGTAGAAACAATTTACCAGCGGCTGGCTGGCTGGGAAGGCAACGGCGGGTTCGAGCCGCTATAAACAGCGCCGGGCTTCCGGCGCTGCATTAACGACGGCGTTTTTCCGAGTACATCACCTTATCGCAATCTTCCAGCATGCCGTGCAGCGTGGTGTACTTATCGCCGCCGTTTTCAATAATGCCGTGCGAGTAGTTGATGTGATAATTCTTGCCGGAAAGACGGTCGATGGCATCAATGCGTGATTGCAGATCGAAGAGAAACGCATCAGCGTTGTGTGTCGGTGTGTTCACCAGTAGCACCGCAAACTCACCGCCGCCAAGCCGGGCGGCAATATCCTGATCTTTCAGGCATTTGGTCAGATTGCTGGCGAAGGTTTTTACCACCTCGTCGCCCTCTTTATTCCCCAGCAATTCATTGATCGATTTCAGGTTGTCGATGCTGAAATAGAGCAGGGTGAGATCTTTTTTATGCTCTTTGAGCCAGGCAAAACGTTTCTCGCCAGAGCGGTAAAAGCCACGGCTGTTGGGCATGCTGGTCAGCAAATCGGTCATTGCCATGCTGAGGATCAGAAACTCATCTTCCACAATGGCGGCGAAATCGAGCAGGGTGTTGATTTCCGCACTGGAAAACGGGCGCGGATAGGTATCGATGATGCAGATGGTTCCGGCAATTGCGCCGTCCGGCAGCCGCACCGGGCAACCCGCGTAAAAGCGCACCCACGGTTCGCCAACAACAAACGGGTTTTCGGCAAAACGCGGATCGGCAAGGGTATCTTTGACAATAAAAGCGCCCTCTTCGAGGATCGCATGCGCACAGAACGACAGATTGCGCGGCGTTTCGTGGGTATCGATGCCGCTGCGCGACAGCAACCACTGACGATCGCGATCGAGCAGGCTTATCACCGCGATGGGGACATCAAAGGTGGTCTTTGCCGTGCGGGTGAGCCGGTCAAAACGTTCATCATCCTTTTTATCCAAAAGATCCATCATGTACAAAGACTTAAGCCGCTCTCTTTCATTGACTGGCATGGCCGGGAAGATCATAGGGCATCCTCGATTTTCTTTGTTTTCTCAAGTGTAGACAGATCTTCCGATCATTGCGTTATATATCCGTGGCTTGCTCCTGCGCGCGGATAAAATTGATAAACGCCTGTAATGGCGCAGGGATTAAGCGCCGTGAATTGTAATAGAGCCACGGGCCGCTAAATGATTGCCACCAGGGTTCCAGCAACGGCGTCAGCGCGCCGCTTTCGAACGACGGGCGCAGCCACTCTTCAAACAGATAGATGATGCCACTACCGGCAATCGCCGCCTGTACCGCCAGATCCACCGCGCTGCCGACGCTGACCACCAGCGAACCATTCACCTGAATGCGCAGGGTTTCACCCTCTCGGGTAAATTCCCACTCCGGCATCACGCCGCTGGCGTAGCGCCCGCGAATGCAGTTGTGGTTAATCAGATCGCGCGGGTGCTGCGGCAGGCCGTAACGCTGTAAATAGGCCGGTGACGCCGCAGCGGCAAAACGCTGACGGCGCGGGCCGATGGGCAGCGCCACCATATCCTGTTCCAGGCTTTCGTCGTAACGGATCCCCGCATCGCAATTGTCGCGAAACACATCCTGCACGTTGCTCTCAGCGACGATCTCCAGCCGAATATCCGGGTATTGCGCCAGAAAAGGGGGGACAATGGCGGGCAGAACCAGCCGCGCCGCGCTGACCGGGACATTCAAACGCAGTGTGCCGCTCGGCGTGGTGCGATAGCGGTTGATGGCGTCCAGCGCGGCATCCACTTCGCTCATTGCCGGTTGCAGGCGCTCCATCAGCGCTCTGCCTGCCTCGGTCAGCGCCACGGTGCGGGTGGTGCGGTTAAACAGCCGTACGCCGAGTTGCTGCTCGGCGCGGCGCACTGCGTCGCTCAGGCGGGAGGGGTTTGAACCGGTCACGCGCGCGGCTTCACGGAAGCCTCCGGCGTTGGCGACCGCGACAATGGCATTTAACAGGGCGAAATCCAGCTTCATTGTTCGGTTAACCGTACAGTGTGTATTAATTTTGCTGGATTGTTGCACAGCCGTACAGCTCCTACAATCGGGTTACTTAACGCACAGGAGGTTTTCCATGTCTCAATCCACGCTTACTTATCGTCTTGGCGATCGTCAGGTTGGTCGTCTGGGTTACGGTGCGATGCAACTGGCTGGTCCTGGCGTGTTTGGTCCGCCTGCGGACGAAGCAAAGGCGCTGGCGGTATTGCGCGATGCCATTGCTGCCGGGGTGAATCATATCGACACCAGTGATTTTTATGGCCCGCATGTCACCAATAAATTGATTAAACAGGCGCTGCATCCTTATCCGGACGACTTATGCATCGTCACCAAAGTCGGCGCGCGTCGTGATGATAAAGCCAACTGGCTGCCCGCATTCAGCGCCGAAGAGCTGACCAGTGCGGTGGAAGATAACCTGCGTCATCTCGGTCTGGAGACGATGGAAGTCGTCAACCTGCGTTCGATGTTTGGTGTGCACGAGCCGGAAGAGGGGCCGCTGGAAGCACCGCTGGAGGCGCTGATCAAACTGAAAGAGCGCGGGCTGATCCGCCATATCGGGCTGAGCAACGTTACGGCGAAGCAGGTGGCCGACGCACAGAAAATGACGCCGATTGTCTGCGTGCAGAATCTGTATAACGTCGCTAACCGTCACGACGATGCGCTGGTGGATAGCCTGAACGCGCAGGGCATTGCGTTCGTGCCGTTCTTCCCGCTGGGCGGTTTCACGCCGTTGCAATCCGGTGAGCTGAACGAGGTGGCGCAATCGCTTAACGCAACGCCGATGCAGGTGGCGCTGGCGTGGCTGTTGCAGCGTTCGCCGAATATCCTGCTGATCCCCGGCACGTCGTCGCCGCAGCATTTACAGGAAAACCTGGCGAGCGCGAACCTCGTACTGCCGCCGGAAGCGCTGGAAAAACTGAACGGTATTGGCGCGTAACTTCTGCGCCGGAGGGCTGCCTGATGGCGCTGCGCTTATCAGGCCTACGGGATCGCGCCGGTAGGCCGGGTAAGTCATCGGTTTGTAGGCCGGATAAGGCATCGCCGCCATCCGGCAATTAGCCGTAAAGAGCAATTATTTGGGGGGCGCCACCGACTCGCGGCGCACCAGTTCACCTTCGTGTGAACAGGCCGCGTGCTCGCCTGGCGTCAACAGGATGTCGATGGCGTGACGGATCATCGCCTCCATCGGCACATGAATGGTGGTGAGTGACGGGTTGTAATACTTACCGAGCACCGAATCGTCAAACCCGGCCAGCGACACATCCTGCGGCAGGCGCAGCCCCGCTTCCAGACAGGCTTTCGCCACGCCAATCGCCATATCATCATTGCCCGCGAGGATGCAGGTAAACGGCACCTTGCGCGCTAGCAGTTCACGCCCTGCGGCGTAACCGCTGTCGGTAGACCATGTGCCATGTACCAGCAGTTGCGGGTCGGGTTCAATACCGGCGCGGCGCAGCGCCTGCTGGTACCCCGCCAGGCGTTTTTCCCCGGTTGGCGAACCTTCAACACCGGTCACAAAAGCAATACGCGTATGCCCCTGCGCTAACAGGTGGGCCATCATCGTTTCACAGCTTTGTTGATGATCGACAAACACGCACTGATTGCGGTGGCGGGAGAGTTCACGGTTGATGACGACGATGGGCGTCTGGCTGTTATCGATAATTGCGTCCAGCTCATCGACCGTCAGGTATTTGGGGTAAATCATGATTGCTTCACAGCGCAGCGACATCAGCAGATCGATGGCGTCGCGCTCTTCCTGCGCGCTGTGTTTACCGTCTGCCAGCACCAGTTGTCGGCCATGCATTTCACTATTCGTCGCCGCGTGGTAAGTCAGGCTGGCGAAAAACGGGCCGTTATACAGCCCATTGGTGATCACCAGCCCCACCGAGTTGGTCTTATTATTGGCAAGATTGCGCGCCAGCTGGTTGGGACGATAGCCCGTCTCGGCAATGGCCTGGAAAATGCGTTCCTTCACTTCCTCACGGACAAAAACTTTGCCATTTAGCGCGCGCGATACCGTCGCTTTCGACACGCCAGCCAGCCTGGCGACATCCAGTATCGTTACCATTTTTCGACCTCACTCTTGTTATTATGCTGGCTGCGCTCCTGTCTCCAGCGACATCAGCGGCATGCCGGGGCTGACGGTGCCCTGCGACTGATGGCGAGTCAGCGTAAATTCATCACTGTTCACCACCAGCACCGGCGTGGTCAGATCGTAACCCGCCTGCTCAATGCGCGCTTTATCGAACTCCAGCAGCGGCGTGCCAGCGGTGACTCTGTCGCCCTCTTTCACCAGCGGCGTAAAGTATTGACCCTGAAGGTTAACGGTATTCAGACCAACATGGATCAGTAATTCTGCGCCATTATCACATATCAGGCCGATAGCGTGATGCGTGTCAATTAATGTGGCGACCTGCGCATCACACGGGGCAACAACCTTGCCTTCGTGAGGAACGATCGCCACGCCGTCGCCGAGCACTTTTCCGGCGAAGGCTTCATCGGGCACGTTTTCCAGTGCGATCACTTCGCCTTTAATCGGGCTGAGCATCTGTAATGAACCGACCTTCAGCGGCGCGGGTTCAGCGCTTTCCTGCGGATCTTCAAAACCGACAAACTGCACCATCACAATGGTCAGCACAATCGCGGTACCTGCGCCAACCAGTTCGCCAATAAACGACATTGGCGCATCCGGGCTAATTGCGTTCACCAGCGTGAACAGGCCGGGCAGCGCCGCATAAGCGTAGTAGAGGCTGCCAAACAGGCTGGCGACCACCGCGCCAATTGCTCCGCCGATACAGCCGCAGATAAACGGTTTTTTAAAGCGCAGCGTCACGCCGTAAATGGCGGGTTCAGTGATGCCGAAAATGGCGGTAACGCCCGCAGAAAGCGAGGTGGCTTTGAGCGCCTTATTACGGCTTTTGATAAACACGCCAAACACTGCGGCCATCTGGCCAATCACCGCGATGGTCTGATAAGCCTGGAATGAGTCATACCCCTGGGTATCGAAGTTCGCCATGATCACCGGCGTGATCCCCCAGTGAACGCCAAAAATGACGATCACCTGCCATACGCCGCCAATGATCGCAGCGGCAACGGCCGGAGCGGCATGGAACAGCGTGTTATAGCCATGAGCAACGCCCAGCGCGGCCCAACTGGTGATCGGCCCAATCACCACCAGCGTCAGCGGCACGATCACCACAAAGCAGAGAAGCGGGGTAAACAGCGGGCTTATCACTTCCGGCAGCCATTTTTCGACGCGGCGTTCAAACCAGGACAGCGCCCAGACAAGGAACAGCGGCGGCAGCACCGATGAGGTATAAACCGTTTCCGCCAGCGGGAAGAAGAGGAACTTCACTTCGCTACCGGCGGCGATTTTCCCGGCCAGCGCCGTCCACTCCGGGTTGATTAGCGCACAGCAGCAGAGCACGGCAATAAACGGATTACATTTAAAATGGCGCGCTGCGGTAATGGCGATAAACACCGGCAGAAAGGCAAACGGCGTCCAGGACATAAAGTTAAGAATGGCGAAGGTACCGGTGGTTTTGATGTCCGCGTCCGCGAGGCCCAGCAGGATCAGCAACCCCTGCAAAATCCCGGCGGCGGCAAGGATATAGACAATCGGGGCAAACACCGCCGACATGGTGGCGATAACCGCATCCAGCCAGCGTGTTTTCGGCTGCGCGGCACCGCCCTCTTTCTCTTTCACCATGCCGCTCAAAGCGTTAAACACATCGGCGACATGGGTGCCGATGACCACCTGGAACTGACCGCCGCTCTCCACCACGGCGATAACGCCGGGCAGGCTCTGGATGCTGGCTTTCGCCGTAGCGGGCGTTTCGTTTAATACCAGACGCAGGCGGGTCGCGCAGCGGGAGAAGTTGCTGATGTTCTCTTCGCCACCCACCTCCCGCAGGATATCACTCGCTAACTTATTGTAATCCCTGATAACGGCCATTTTTATTTACCTTTTATTATCGGTGACTGAGTAGGTGTAACTGGGTGAAACCGGTTTCATGCTAGCCTGGTTAGATCGCCGCGCAACCGGTTTCATGGAAAACTGGGAGGGAAATCACGCCATAATATTGGGCACGCATATTTCGTTGCAGGCCGAAGCATAGTGTGTCGCACTGCGTAAACTGGCGGCACATACACTGATGGAGAGCGCTTATGATCGCTGTACTGTTTGAAGCCGATGTCGCCGCTGGCAAGCAGGATCGTTACCTGCAATTAGCGGCGGAACTTAAGCCGCAACTGGCAGAAATCGAGGGTTTTATCGCCATTGAACGCTTTCAGAGCCTGAGCACGGAAGGGAAGATTTTGTCATTATCCTGGTGGCGGGATGAAGAGGCGGTGCTGGCATGGAAGGGCAACGTCCTGCATCGGGCGGCGCAGGCGGAAGGGCAGCGCTCGATTTTCTCGTTTTACCGTATTCGTGTCGCACAGGTTTTTCGCGACTATTCATCCACAGCCGGGAAGACCGACTATGTATGATATTCACGTTATGCTTAATAACGCGCCCGGCGGGCTGGCAGAACTGGGTGAAACGCTGGGTAAAAACGGCATTGGTCTGGAAGGCGGCGGTGTTTTTAGCACAGGAAATGAAAGCCATGCCCATTTTCTGGTGGCCGACGGCGAACGTGCCCGTCAGGTTCTGGAGGCTGCCGGATTTACCGTGCGCAATGTAGCGCAGCCGGTGATCCGTAAGCTGAAGCAGGAAAAGCCCGGTGAGTTAGGCGCTATTGCCCGCACGATCGCGCAACATGGCATCACTATTCTTGTGCAGTACAGCGATCATGATAATCGCCTGATTCTGCTGACCGACAACGATCCGCTGACCCGCGAGGTCACGCAACCCTGGAAGATAGCGACATGAGTTTACCCGGTTTACCTGTGGCACACGGCAACACGCTGGCGCTGGAAGAGGCGCTTGCCGGTATCGCCAGTGCGATGGCCGACCCTTCGCGCTCGCGGATGCTTTGCGCGCTGATGGACGGGCGGGCGTGGACGGCAACGGAGCTGAGCACCGTGGCGGATATTGCCCCTTCGACCGCCAGCGCTCACCTGAACCGGCTGTTAAATCATGGTCTGCTGGTCTGCGTTTCGCAGGGGCGACACCGCTACTACCGGCTGGCGGGCAGCGATGTCGCTGCGCTGCTGGAAAATATGATGGGCGTGTCGATGCGCGCAGGGCGCACGCTGACCAGCCGCACGCCGCCGGAACTGCGGCAGGCACGCACCTGTTACGATCATCTTGCCGGTGAAATCGCAGTGGACATCTACGCGTTTTTGCAGCGTGAAGGCTGGATCACTGACGATGGCAGCGCGGTAACGAATGTCGGTAAACGGCAACTGGAAAAGATCGGCGTAACGCTCGATCCGCATACTCGCCGCAAGCCTTGTAGCGCGTGCCTGGACTGGAGCGAACGGCGTTTCCACCTTGGCGGCGATGCGGGCGCCGCGCTGCTTATCGTCTTCGAACAGCAGGGCTGGCTGCACAGAACGCCCGGCTACCGTGAAGTGACCATTACCGCGGAAGGCAAGGCGGCGTTTTTAAGATTGTTTGCTGTCGCGGCGGCATTGCGCGCAGAGCGTGGCTGATCGCCCATGAGAAGCGGTAAGGCTGACCTTTACCCGGCCTGCAAAATCCGCAGGCCGGTTGCGTGACAGGCTTAATCGAGATCTTCGCCGTTGCTGGCGATCACTTTTTTATACCACCAGAACGACTTTTTCCGGCTGCGCGCCAGCGTGCCGTTGCCTGTATCGTCACGATCGACATAGACAAAACCGTAGCGCTTGCTCATCTCGCCGGTGGAAGCGGCCACCAGATCGATACAGCCCCAGGTGGTGTAACCAATAACCGGAATGCCGTCTTCAATAGCGTCGCCCATTGCGCGGATATGCTCGCGCAGATAGCTGATGCGGTAATCGTCGGCGATTTCGCCGTCGGCATTAAACTCATCTTTCGCGCCGAGGCCGTTTTCCACCAGGAACAGCGGTTTTTGATAACGGTCGTACATCATGTTCATGGTGATGCGCAGACCCAGCGGATCGATACCCCAACCCCATTCGCTCACTTCAATATGCGGGTTACGCAGGGATTTCACGATATTGGCGGCACTGGTGTTGTTGGCATTCATATCCGCCGAGGCGCAGCGTGAGGCGTAGTAGCTGAAGGAGACGAAATCGACGGTATTCTTCAGAATTTCGTCATCGCCCGCTTCTTTGACAATGCTGACGCCTTTTTCGCGGAACACACGCGCAGAGTAGGCCGGGTAGCTGCCGCGCGCCTGTACATCAATAAAGAACAGGTTTTCGCGATCTTTTTCCAGCGCGGTCCACACATCGGCCGGTTTACAGGAGTAAGGGTAGAAATTACCGCCCGCCAGCATGCAGCCCACCTGGTTTTGCGGGTTCACTTCATGAGCGATTTTGGTCGCCAGCGCGCTGGCAATCAGCTCATGATGCGCGGCCTGGTACTTCACCTGATCCTGATTTTCACCCTCTTCGAACACCAGGCCCGCGCCGGAGAACGGGCTGTGCAGCATGATGTTGATCTCGTTGAAGGTCAGCCAGTATTTCACCAGCCCGTCGAACGCCTCAAAGCAGGTGCGCGCGTAGCGGGTGAAAAATTCCACCATTTTACGGTTGCGCCAGGAGCCATACTCAATCACCAGATGCATCGGCACATCAAAGTGGCAAAGCGTCACCAGCGGCTCAATATTGTACTTCTTGCACTCTTCAAACACCGCGCGATAGAAGGCGATGCCTTCCGGATTTGGCGTCAGTTCATCCCCTTTCGGGTATAAACGGCTCCACGCGATAGAGGTGCGGAATACCGTAAAGCCCATCTCTGCCATCAGCGCGATATCTTCTTTATAACGATGGTAAAAATCGATCGCCTGATGGCTCGGGTAATACTCATCGTCACGCAGCTGAAAGCGCTTTTCCTGGCCCAGTTTCACTGGCAGGCGGTTGACGCCGTGCGGGATCATATCGACGGTGGTCAGCCCCTTACCGCCCTCCAGATAACCCCCTTCCGACTGGTTGGCGGCAAGTGCGCCGCCCCATAAAAATCCTTGCGGAAATACTGACATGCGTAACCTCTTTTTTGTTAATCAGGCGCGTGCTTCTTCAACATTGACTGGCTGTGCTGCCTGCGGTTTGCTCGCGGTTTCCACCGGAATATCTTCAAAACCCAACAGTAAGGTCAGCACGAACGACAGCACCACGGCCAGCGCCATCACCCCAAATACCCAGACGATAGACATCGGATTGGCCGGGTCGAAGAACTGCACGCTGGTAAATAAGCCCGGCGCGGCCATCGAGTGGCTGGCCAGCCCGGCAATCCCGGCAACCGCGCCGCAGATAAAGCCGCTAATCAGGCTGGCGATCAGCGGACGTTTCAGGCGAACGGCCACACCGTAGAGCGCCGGTTCGGAAATCCCCGCCAGAATGGCGGAAGCCGCTGCCGCCATTGCAGTCTGGCGCAGTTCCGGGTTTTTCGTTTTCCACGCCACAGCGAGCGAAGAGCCGCCAAGCGACAGGTTCGCGCCAATTTCAGACGGCATGACCATGCCCTCTTTGCCGGTTTCGGCAATGGTCTGAATGATGGTCGGCGTAAAGACGCGGTGCATCCCGGTCATCACCAGCAGCGGCCACAGCGCGCCCATGATGGCGACGGAGAGCCAGCCGAGGTAACCGTGAATGGTGTATACCAGCGCGGAGATAGCACTACCGATCCAGATACCCAGCGGGCCAATCAGCACAATCGCCAGCGGCGCGGCAATCAGCACAATCAGCATCGGTTTAAGGAAGTTTTTCGTTACCGCCGGGGTGATGCGATCGACCCAGCGCTCGATATACGACAGGCACCAGGTCATCACCAGCGCCGGAATCACTGTGTAGGTGTATTTCACCGCCGTCACCGGCACCAGCGCGAATTCGACATGCTCGCCCTGCGCGGCTTTCGCCATCAGTTCAATAAAACTCGGATGCACCAGCACGCCCGCAATGGCAATCGCCAGCGACATATTGGTTTTGAATTTCACCGCCGCAGACGCCGCAACCATCAGCGGCAGGAAGAAGAAGGCACCATCGCCGATCACCGTCAAAATGGTCAGCGTGGAGGAGCCTTTTGGCAGCGCGCCGGTCATCTCCAGCACCATGGCCAGCAGTTTCACCATCGAGCCGCCGATGATCGCCGGAATAAGCGGCGACATAGTACCGATCAGCGCATCGAGAATGCCCGCGCCAATGCGCTTCAGCGTCAGTTTTTGCGTGGAGGGTTCTTCCGCTGGCTGCATGTTTTGCGGCAGCAGGCTGACCACTTCGCGGAAGGCCTGGGAGACAGTATTGCCGATAATCACCTGGCACTGTTTGTCGTTACGCACCACGCCCATCACGCCGCTGATGCTTTTCAGCGTCGGGCTGTCCACGCGCGTCTCATCTTTCACCACAAAGCGCAGGCGCGTCATGCAGTGCGTGACGGCCGCGATATTTTCCGCGCCGCCCAGCGCATCGACCACCGAGTGGGCCAGCGCCGCATAATTCTTTGCCATGGAGGTATTATCCTGTTTTATCAATAAGGTACTGGCTCACAGTCGCGCCTGGCGGCTGTGAAACATGAAATAGGTAACCGGTTCCACAAAATCATGAAGAGTTTATTTGTAGTTAACAAGGCCTAAAAAGCGCCAATTTTTGAAATCGTGATAACGATCACTTATAAGATTGCGGGGTGTGAAATCGTTGTGCGGCGTAAAGAGTTCCATTAAACGCAACGCCTGAAGTACACTTCGGCTCATAACATTTTCAGGGGGAAAAGATGGCGACAATGCTGGAGGTGGCGAAGCGGGCAGGCGTGTCGAAAGCGACCGTTTCGCGTGTCCTGACGGGCAAAGGATATGTCAGCGAAGAGACGAAAGACCGCGTGTTTCAGGCCATTGCCGAGAGCGGCTATCGCCCGAATTTACTGGCCCGTAGCCTGGCGAGCAGTAAAACCCAGACGCTGGGGCTGGTGGTTACTAACACCCTCTACCACGGCGTCTATTTTAGCGAATTGCTGTTCCATGCCGCCCGAATGACAGAGGACAAAGGCCGCCAGTTACTGCTGGCCGACGGAAAACACAGCGCGGAAGAGGAGCGCCAGGCGATTCAATATCTGCTCGATTTACGCTGTGATGCGATCATTATTTATCCGCGTTTTTTAAGCGTCGATGAAATGGATAAAATTATCGACAGTCATTCGCAGCCAATAATGGTGCTTAACCGCCGTTTACGTAAAAACAGCAGCCACTGTGTTTATTCCGATCAAAAAGCCTCAAGTTTTAGCGCGGTGTCGCAATTAATTTCGCATGGTCATCGTGATATTGCGTTTATTACCGGTTCGCTCGATTCTCCTACCGGTATTGAACGTTTATCCGGTTATAAAGATGCGCTGGCGCAGCAGGGCATTGTACTGCGTAATGAATTGATTGTTGAAGGGAAATGGACGCCAGTCAGCGGCGCGCAGGGCGTGCAGACATTATTATCGCGAAACGTTGAATTTAGCGCGCTGGTGGCCAGTAATGACGACATGGCGATTGGCGCAATTAAACAGTTACACGACAGTAAAATAACGGTGCCGCAGCAGGTTTCGGTGATTGGCTTCGATGATATTGCGATGGCGCCATTTACCGTTCCGGCGCTTTCCAGCGTGAAAATACCGGTCACTGAAATGATCAAAGAGACGATTAACCGCTTAATCTTTATGCTCGATGGCGGCGACTTTACTTATCAGCAAACCTTTCCCGGCGAATTAATGTTACGTGACTCACTAATTTCCGGCCCGCACGCCTGACCTCGACATCTGTCATCGACAGAAGTGTCGATGACAGCCATCCTTACCGAATGCTTCTTTAAATTTCCTTAAATAACAGCAAATTAAAAACTGGCACGTTTTATGAATATTCCGGCGGGATAAAGCACATTGCCGGAGAAGATAATGAACCGATTTATCATGGCGGACGCTGCAAAATGCATTGGCTGCCGCACCTGCGAGGTCGCCTGCGTGGTGTCTCATCAGGAAAACCAGGACTGCGCGGCGCTCACCCCTGAGAGCTTTTTACCGCGTATCCATGTCGTCAAAGGCGTGAACGTCTCGACAGCGACACTCTGTCGTCAGTGCGAAGACGCGCCGTGCGCCAACGTCTGCCCGAACGGTGCCATCAGCCGTGACGAAGGGTTTGTGCATGTGATGCAGGAACGCTGTATTGGCTGCAAAACCTGCGTCGTGGCCTGCCCGTACGGCGCGATGGAAGTGGTTGTGCGTCCGGTTATTCGCCATAGCGGCGCTGGGCTGAATGTTCGCGCCGAAAAAGCCGAAGCCAACAAATGCGATTTGTGCCACCACAGCGAAAGCGGTCCCGCCTGTATACAGGCATGTCCGACGAAAGCGCTGGTCTGTGTCGATCGTAATTTACTGGAACAGATGAGCGCGGAGAAACGTCGTCGCGCCGCGCTGGACAGCGCTGTTTCTCTGGTGTTCTAAACCCTCTGACTTTCACTTTTAACAGGTCTGTTACTGATGAAAAAAATCACAAGTGTATGCCCATACTGCGGCGCGGGCTGCAAACTGAAACTGGTTGTCGACGACGGAAAAATCATCCGCGCAGAAGCGGCCAACGGCCACACCAACCAGAATGAACTCTGCCTGAAAGGCTACTACGGCTGGGATTTCCTTAACGACACCAAACTGCTGACGCCGCGTCTTACTCAGCCAATGATCCGTTATGAAAAAGGCGGCAAATTGACCCCCGTCAGTTGGGATGAAGCGATCCGTTATACCGCGAAGCGCTTCAGCGAAATCAAAGCCAAATATGGCCCGCGCGCCATTATGACCACCGGTTCATCTCGCGGTACGGGCAATGAAACCAACTACGTGATGCAGAAATTCGCCCGTGGCGTGATCAACACCAATAACGTCGACTGTTGCGCCCGCGTCTGCCACGGCCCGTCGGTGGCCGGTTTGCAGGAAACGCTTGGCAACGGTGCGATGAGTAACTCTATCGGCGATATCGAAAACTCCAGTTGCCTGCTGGTATTTGGCTATAACTGCGCCGATTCGCACCCGATCGTCGCGCGCCGGGTGATCAAAGCCAAACAGAAAGGGGCCAAAATCATTGTTTGCGATCCGCGCCGCATTGAGACCGCGCGTATCGCCGATCAGCATCTGCAACTCAAAAACGGTTGCAATATGGCGCTGGTCAACGCTTTCGGCTATGTGCTGCTGGAAGAAGAGTTGTACGACAAAGATTATGTCGCCAGCTTTACTACCGGGCTGGATGCCTATCGTGAAACGGTAAAAGACTATGCGCCGGAAGCGGTGGAGCATCTGACCGGCGTGCCGGCGAAACAGGTTCGCCAGGCGATGCGCACCTACGCAGCAGCGCCGTCCGCCACCATTATGTGGGGCATGGGCGTGACGCAGTTCGGCCAGGCGGTGGATGTGGTGAAAGGGCTCTCCAGCCTGGCGCTGCTGACCGGGAATCTTGGGCGTGAAAATGTCGGCGTCGGCCCGGTGCGCGGCCAGAACAACGTGCAGGGCGCGTGCGATATGGGCGTGATCCCCAACCAGTTCCCTGGCTATCAGGATGTGGTGAACCCGGAGGTGCGGGCCAAATTTGCCAAAGCCTGGGGCATCGATCCGGCAGTGATGGATGACAAAGTCGGCGTCCGCATTACCGAAGTGCCGCATCTGGCGCTGGAAGGCAAGGTGAAAGCCTATTACATCATGGGCGAAGATCCGTTGCAGACCGAAGCGGATTTGGGGCTGGTGCGTAAGGGTTTCGAAGCACTCGATTTTGTGGTGGTGCAGGATATCTTTATGACCAAAACCGCCGAACAAGCCGATGTGCTGCTGCCTGCCACCTCCTGGGGCGAACACGGCGGCGTCTTTACCTGCGCCGATCGCGGCTTCCAGCGTTTCGAAAAAGCCATTGAACCGAAGTACAACGTCAAACGTGACTGGGAGATCATCAGCCTGATCGCCACCGAGATGGGCTACCCGATGCACTATGACAACAACCAGCAGATCTGGGATGAACTGCGCGAGTTATGCCCGCTGTTCTACGGCGTCACCTACGAGAAAATGGGCGACATGGGACACGTTCAGTGGCCGTGCCCGACCCTCGATCATCCGGGTACGCCGTACCTGTATCAGAACAATAAGTTCGATACCCCGGACGGCAAAGGCCATCTTTTCGCCGCGCCGTGGCGCGCGCCTGCAGAGCGCCCGGATGCTGAATTCCCGCTGGTGCTCTGTACTGTGCGTGAAGTGGGTCACTACTCTTGCCGTTCGATGACCGGCAACTGTGCCGCGTTGCAAACCCTTGCAGACGAACCGGGCTTTGTGCAGATCAACCCGGCCGACGCCGAAGCGCTGGGCGTGAAAGACAGGCAACTGGTGTGGGTGGAATCACGCCGTGGCAAAGTGATCACCCGCGCGGATGTCAACGAACGCATCAACAACGGCAGCGTTTATATGACGTACCAGTGGTGGATTGGCGCCTGTAACGAACTGACGCAGGATAATCTGGATCCGATTTCCAAAACGCCGGAAACCAAATACTGCGCCGTTCGGGTGAGTGCGATCAACGATCAGCGCTGGGCCGAGGAGTACACTCAGAGTTCTTATCAACAGATGAAGAATCGCTTGCTCAACGCGGCGATGCAATGATGCGATGACAACCAGCAACGGTGTTTGCTTACGCGTATACGGTAAAGTTCAGGGGGTGGGTTTTCGCCCCTTTGTCTGGCAACTGGCGCAGCAGCACCGTTGCAAAGGTGATGTCTGTAATGATGCACAGGGTGTCGAAGTTCGCCTGCTCGGCGATGCCGGTGATTTCGTCACCCTGTTGCAGCAACATTGCCCGCCGCTGGCACGCATCGATCGCGTCGTCAGCGCCCCGTTCCACTGGTCATCGCCACCACAAGATTTCACCATCCGCCAGAGTGCGGGTGGTGCCATGAATACGCAAATTGTTCCCGATGCGGCGACGTGCCCCGCCTGCCTGGCGGAGATGAACGATCCCCGCGAGCGCCGCTACCGTTACCCGTTTATCAACTGCACCCATTGTGGGCCGCGCTTTACCATTATCAATGCCATGCCTTACGACCGGCCTTATACGGTGATGGCGGCGTTCCCGCTCTGTGCGGACTGCGAAGCCGAATATCGCAATCCCTTCGATCGCCGTTTCCACGCTCAGCCCGTTGCCTGCCCGCAGTGCGGCCCGCAGCTTGAGTGGCGCAGCGATGTCTGGCAAACCACTGGCGAAGCGGCATTGCAGGCCGCGATTTCACTGCTGAAAAGCGGCGGCGTGGTGGCTGTCAAAGGCGTGGGCGGTTTTCACCTCGCCTGCGATGCGCATAACCAGGCGGCGGTGCAGCATCTGCGTGCCTGTAAACGCCGCCCGGCGAAACCGCTGGCGGTGATGCTGCCGGATGCGGCTGGGTTACCCGCCGATGCGCAGCGTTTACTCGCCACGCCAGCCGCGCCGATTGTGCTGGTAGCGAAATCCACCGTTGACGGTTTATGCGATGCCGTGGCACCGGGCCTGGATGAAGTGGGCGCTATGCTGCCGTCCAATCCGTTGCAGCATCTGCTGGCGCAGGGTTTGCAGCGCCCGCTGGTGATGACCTCCGGCAACCTCAGCGGCAAACCGCCCGCCCTCACAAATGAACAGGCGCTGGTCGATCTGGCGGGAATTGCCGGTGGGTTTTTACTGCACAATCGCGACATTGTGCAACGGATGGATGACTCCGTGCTGCGGGCAAACGGCGAGATGCTGCGCCGTTCGCGCGGCTACGTGCCGGATGCGCTGAGCCTGCCGGAAGGGTTCAACGCCATACCGCCGCTGCTGTGCCTTGGCGCGGATATGAAAAACACCTTTTGTCTGCTGCGCGGTGAAGCTGCGGTGCCGGGTCAGCACTTTGGCGATCTCAGCGATGAAGGTGTGGAAACGCAGTGGCGCAACGCGCTGCGCCTGATGCAGACGATTTACGACTTCACTCCGCAGCAACTGGTCATCGATGCGCATCCCGCTTATCGCACCAGCCAGTGGGCGCATTGCAGCGGATTGCCACTGCAAACGGTGCTGCATCACCATGCGCATGCCGCAGCGTGTCTCGGCGAACACAACTGGCCGCTTGATGGCGGCGATGTGATTGCGCTGACGCTGGACGGTATTGGCATGGGGGAGGGCGGCGCGCTGTGGGGCGGCGAATGTTTGCGCGTCAATTATCGCGAATGCGAGCGCCTTGGCGGCTTACCGGCGGTGGCTTTACCGGGCGGCGATCTGGCTGCGCGGCAGCCGTGGCGCAACCTGCTGGCGCAGATGCTGGCGTTTGTGCCGGAGTGGCAACATTACGCGGAAACCGCTGTGCTCCGGCAGCAAAACTGGCCGCTGCTGGCGCGCGCCATTGAGCGCGGCATCAACGCGCCGCTGGCCTCTTCCTGCGGACGTTTATTTGATGCGGTGGCCTGCGCGCTGGGCTGCGCGCCGCTGCACCTGAGTTATGAAGGCGAAGCCGCCTGTCGGCTTGAAGCGCTGGCGGCGTCCATCTCTGCGGTTGATCATCCCGTCACGCTGCCGCTACGCGGAAACCAGCTTGATCTTGCCACCTTCTGGCGGCAGTGGCTGGGCTGGCAGGCATCACCCGCGCAGCGTGCGTGGGCGTTTCACGACGCGCTGGCGCAGGGGCTGGCAAGCCTTGCCCGCGAACAGGCAGAGCGACGCGGTATTCAGACGCTGGTATTCAGCGGCGGCGTACTGCATAACCGCCTGCTGAAGGCGCGCCTGCAAGCCTGGCTTGCTGATTTCACCTTGCTCTTCCCGCACCAGCTCCCGGCCGGTGACGGCGGAATTGCCTTCGGCCAGGGGCTGGTTGCCGCTGCGCGGACTATAGCGCCAGCGCTTTAAGCAGCGCGAAAGCCTCTTTCATGCGCTCTTCGCTGACCACAAAGGCGCGCAGTTTCTCATCGGCATCGAGCCCTTTCGCCACCATGCCCTGGGGGTGAGTCGTAATCTGCCAGTTCAGGTCGCGGCGGGCGGTTTCTCCGGCCAGCTGCAGTGGCATCAGCGGCGTTTTTACCTTCACCAGCATGGCGGGCAGCGCCAGTTGCGCGCTGTTGCCGAGCAGGTTTTTCGCCAGCGTAATGGCGCTGAGCTGGGCGGGTTGCAGGAAAGGCAGCACCCTGCCGTTGATCTCGGCGCAGTCGCCAAGCGCATAGATCTGCGGGTTGCTGGTTTGCAGCGCCGCATTAACCACGATGCCTCGGCGGGTTTCCACCCCGGCGGCTTGTGCCAGCGACACTTCCGGCGACAGGCCCGTGGCGGCAATCACCACATCCGCCTCTATGCGGCGTTCGTCCTCAAGCTGTGCGCAAATGCCGTTCGCGCTTGCCGTCAGTTGTTGCAAACGGGAGGAGAGCAGCAGGCGCACGCCCAGCGACGTCAGGCTATGTTGCAGACGGCTGCTGACTTCCGGCGGCATCAGCGAAGGCAGAATACTGGCGGCGTTATCCAGCAGGGCGACAGTTTTCCCGGTGCGGCGAAAATCCATTGCCAGCTCGCAACCAATCAACCCGGCACCGACAATCAGCACGCTGGCGGCATCGCGCAGCCGGCCTTCGCAGGCGCGGTACTCTTGCAGGCTGTTGAGCGTCAGCATGTGCTCGCGCCCCGGCAGCGGCGGAACGAAGGCTTTTGCCCCCGTCGCCAGCACCAGTTTGTCGTACTGCCACTGTTTATCGACGCTTTTCACCACCTGCGCCTCAGCATCAATGGCGGTGATAACCGTGTGCGGGAACAGCCGCAGGTTAAACTGCTCGGCAAATTCCCCCGCCGGTTGGCGCAGCAAATCATCGGCACTTTGTGCTTCGCTGATGACATGGCTGAGATCCGGTTTGTTGTACTCATCGATGCTGTCGGCGGCAATCAGCGTCAGCGGTACGGTGCTGTCGAGTTTACGGATGTTTTTCACCAGCGACCGGGCGGCGAAGCCCGATCCGATAATCACAATACCTGCGCTCATTTTGCCTCCGTTGCCAGTTCGTCAAATACCTCTTTGCCTAAGGAACATTCCGGGCAGAGGAAATTATCCGGAACCTCGCTCCACGGCGTACCTGGCGCAACATCCTGCATTGGCTCGCCTTTTGCTGGATCGTAGATCCACTGGCAGACGCTGCACTGCATGCGCGGGCCGAGTTCCGCGGCTGCGCCTGCGGCACAGGCGCAGGCTTCCTGTGCTGTGGTTGAGGCCGGTTTTACCGCTTCCGGCAAAGGAGAGAGCACCCACTGGCGGGCGATATCGCGCCCGTGCTGGCGGCACACTTCCAGCGCGTCGATATCCGGCCGCCATTTGGCTTTCAGGCTGACGGACATTTCAAACCCGGCATCCTGTAAGCGGGTGGAGAGACGATCTACCGCGCCGCCGCTCCAGCCGTGGGAGCCAAAGGCACTGGCGCGTTTGTTGCGAAAACGCAGGCCGGTGATCTCTTCGACCAGCCCGGCGATTTTCGGCATCATCACGTTATTCATGGTCGAGGTGCCAACCAGCACGCCTTTCGAGCGGAACACATTGGTCAGAATGTCGTTTTTATCGCTACGGGCGACGTTAAAGATTTTCACCGCCACGCGCGGGTCAACTTCGTTAATGCCCTGCGCAATGGCGTCGGCCATCATGCGGGTGTTGTTGGACATGGTGTCGTAGAAAATCGTGATGCGATCTTCCTGATAATCGGCCGCCCATTTCAGGTACAGCTCGACAATTTGCGTTGGGTTATCGCGCCACACCACGCCGTGCGAGGTGGCAATCATATCCACTGGCAGATTAAAGCCGAGGATTTCGGTGATTTTCGGCGTCACCAGGCGGCTGAACGGCGTCAGGATATTTGCGTAGTAGCGCTGGCACTGTTCGAACAGTTCCGCCTGATCCACTTCATCATTAAACAGGCGTTCGTCGCAGTAGTGCTGGCCGAAAGCGTCATTGCTGAACAGTACGGCGTCGCCGGTCAGGTAGGTCATCATGCTGTCCGGCCAGTGCAGCATCGGGGTTTCGACGAAGATAAGCTGTTTGCCGTTACCGATATCCAGTGAGTCGCCGGTTTTCACGACGTTAAAGTTCCACTCCGGGTGATGGTGATGGCCGGTAATCGAGTCGATCGCATTCGCCGTGCAGTAGATCGGCGTATGCGGGATGTGCGACATCAGCTCGGTCAGCGCACCGGCGTGATCTTCTTCGGCATGGTTAATCACAATGTAGTCGATGCGTTGCAGATCGATCTCAGCACTCAGGTTCTGCACAAACTCGCGGCTGAATTTGTGATCGACGGTATCGATCAGCACGTTTTTGCCTTCGCGGATCAAATAGCTGTTGTAGCTGCTGCCTTTCAGCGTTTTGTATTCAGTACCGTGAAAATCGCGCACTTCCCAGTCACGTTGCCCAACCCAATGAATGTTGTTTTTTACATGAATAGCCATATCAAATGTCCTGTACTTTTTTCAGTTCGATGTATGGCTAATATCAAAGGGCGTGCCAATTTTTTATTTTATTGATTTTTAATAGTTTTATTGTTTTTAATGAGAAAATAGCTGTCATTATGACTATGATGTTTACAGTCAATATGACACTATGCATTGTCAAAAAGACAGTGAGGTAAGCATGAGTTTTTCGCTGAATGTGCTGGCGGGAATCGCCATTGAATTGCAGAGCGGTATCGGCCATGCGGATCGCTTCCAGCGGCTGATCGCCACGCTGCGCCAGGTGCTGGCGTGCGATGCCTCTGCGCTACTGCGTTATGAAGCACGGCAATTTATTCCGCTGGCTATCGACGGGCTGGCGCAGGACGTACTCGGCAGGCGTTTTACGCTGGAGGGGCACCCACGGCTGGAGGCGATTGCCCGCGCGGGGGATGTGGTGCGTTTTCCGGCCGACAGCGGTTTGCCCGATCCTTATGACGGTCTGATCCCCGGCCAGGAGAGCCTGAAAGTGCATGCCTGCGTCGGGCTGCCGCTGTTTGCCGGGCAGAACCTGATTGGCGCACTGACGCTGGATGGTATGTCGCCGGATCAGTTCGACGCCTTCAGCGACGAAGAGCTGCGGCTGATTGCGGCGCTGGCGGCAGGGGCATTGAACAATGCGCTGCTGATTGAGCAACTGGAGAGCCAGAATATGCTGCCCGGCGCGCCCGCCGCGTTTGAGCCGGTGGCGCGCAGCGAAATGATCGGCTTATCGCCCGGTATGGTGGCGCTTAAAAAAGAGATCGATATTGTTGCCGCATCCGATCTTAACGTGCTGATCAGCGGCGAAACCGGCACCGGGAAAGAGCTGGTGGCTAAGGCGATTCATGAAGGTTCCGCGCGGGCAGCCAGCCCGCTGGTTTACCTCAACTGCGCAGCGCTGCCAGAAAGCGTGGCCGAGAGCGAACTGTTCGGCCACGTGAAAGGCGCCTTTACCGGAGCCATCAGCAATCGCAGCGGCAAGTTTGAGATGGCGGATAACGGCACGCTGTTTCTTGATGAGATCGGTGAATTGTCCCTCTCATTGCAGGCCAAGCTGCTGCGGGTATTGCAGTATGGCGATCTGCAACGTGTCGGCGACGATCGCAGCCTGCGCGTGGATGTGCGCGTGCTGGCGGCGACGAACCGCGATCTGCGTGAAGAGGTGCTGGCCGGACGTTTTCGCGCCGATCTCTATCATCGTCTTAGCGTGTTCCCGTTGTCGGTGCCGCCGCTGCGTGAACGGGGCGACGATGTGGTGCTGCTGGCGGGTTACTTCTGCGAGCAGTGCCGTCTGCGTCTGGGTCTCGGCAGAGTGGCGCTCAGCCCCGGCGCGCGTGCGCATTTACTCAGCTACGGCTGGCCGGGCAATGTGCGCGAGCTGGAACATGCCATTCACCGCGCGGTGATTCTGGCGCGCGGGACGCGCAACAGCGACGATGTGGTGCTGGAGGCGCGACATTTTGCCCTCAGCGATGAACAGACGCCGGTGGTACAAACCGCTTCGGCGTTACCGGCGGGGCAGAATCTGCGCGATGCCACTGAGGATTTCCAGCGGGCGCTGATTACCCGGACGCTGGAAGAGCGAGGCGGGAACTGGGCGGCCTGCGCCCGGGCGCTGGAACTGGACGTCGCCAACCTGCACCGGCTGGCGAAACGTCTGGGGCTGAAGCGTTAAAGAATACCGGCCTGATAGAAATCCTGCAGGTTGATGGCGCCCACCAGAATTCCCGCGTCATCCACCACCGGGGCGGCGGCGATTTTACGCTGCATCAGGTGCTCTTTGGCATCCACCGCGCGGCTGTTGGCGTCTAAGGTGATGCCGCTGCGCGTCATCGCTTCGCTGACGGCGGTGGTTAATGCGCCGCCTGCCACCAGCCAGCGACGCAGATCGCCGTCCGTAAAGACGCCTTTAACCTGACGTTGCGCATCGCAAACGGCCACCAGACCTAAACCGGTGCGGCTTAGCTCCAGCATCGCCTCCATCACGCTGGTCGTCAGTTGTACCTGCGGGATCTGCTCCTCTTTACGCATCAGATGATGCACTTTATTCAGCAGCCGCGCGCCAAGCGCGCCTGCCGGATGGGAGCGGGCAAAATCCTCTTCGTCAAAGCCGCGCGCCTGCATTACCGACATCGCCAGCGCATCGCCCATCATCAGCGTTGTGACGGTACTGGAGGTCGGTGCAAGATGCATCGGGCAGGCTTCACGCTCAACGGAGATATCCAGCACTGCGTCGGCGGCCAGCGCCAGCGGCGAGCGCGGTTTACCGGTCATCGCCAGCAGGGCGACGGATTTCTCCGCCAGCCGCGGCAGGATCAGATCCAACTCTTTTGCCGAACCGGAGTAGGAGATAAACAGCATCACGTCGCGGCTTTCAATCATGCCCAGATCGCCGTGCAGCGCTTCTGCCGGATGCACGAAAAAGGCCGGAGTGCCGGTGCTGGCAAAGGTGGCTGCGATTTTTTTGCCGATATGCCCCGATTTGCCGATGCCGGAAACAATCACTTTACCTTCGCACTTCAGCACCGTTTCGGCGGCGCGGACGAAAGCCTCGCCGAGCCTCTCCGGTAGACGGCTTGCTTCCTGCAGCTCCAGTAACAGGGTCTGACGCCCGGCATTAATTAACGACTCACTCATGATCTTCTCCGGCAATGATCACCTCGACGCCCTTGGCTTCCAGCGCGGCGCGAACGTCCGCCGGGATCCCGGCGTCGGTGATCAGTTTATTGACGCTTTCCAGACTGCACACCACGTTCGGGCTTTTGCGGCCAAACTTGGATGAGTCGGCCATCAGTATCACTTCCCGTGCGGCGTTGCACATTGCTTTGCTGACGGTGAACACCTCGTTGAAGGTGGTGACGCCTGCGTTCAGATCGATACCGTCCGTGCCCATAAACAGCTTGTCGAAGCTGAAATGGTCAAAGGCGTTTTCCGCCAGTTGGCCGTGAAACGAGGCGGATTTTTTGCGGAAGGTACCGCCGGGCATCAGGATGGTCTGCTCGTTATCCAGTTCCGATAACGCATTGACGATGTGCAGGCTGTTGGTCATCACCGTGATGTTATTAAAGTGGCTGAGCAGCGGCACCATCTGCAATACGGTGCTGCCCGCGTCGAGGATGATCGAGTCGCCGTCATGAATATAGGTGACCGCTTTTTCGGCAATCAGCCCCTTTTGTACGGTGTTGATCAGCGTTTTGTGATCGATGGGGGGATCGGCTTCGTCTTTATTTAACACCACGCCGCCATAGGTGCGGATCACCGCGCCGGAATGCTCCAGTGCGACCAAATCCTTACGTATGGTCGTCCCTGTGGTGTCGAAGTATGCTGCCAGCTCTTCAACAGAACACTTTCCCTGCTTTTGCAGATGCTCAAGAATAGCCGCCTGACGCTGACGTGGTTTCATTGGCGCTGATATCCTGCGTTACGTTGCGAAATGATAATTTCGCAAGCTAATAGCGTTCACAACGAAATTATCAATGTTTCATTTTAAGCGCTAATGATAGAGCATTCTGACAG
Source organism: Kosakonia sacchari (assembly GCA_900109485.1). Classification (GTDB taxonomy): domain Bacteria; phylum Pseudomonadota; class Gammaproteobacteria; order Enterobacterales; family Enterobacteriaceae; genus Kosakonia; species Kosakonia sacchari_B. Next base: position 470,949 of record FOAY01000001.1, read on the forward strand.
GCCGGATCATGGGGAAAGATCACATCAGGCTCTAATTCCTCTCTTTTCACACCGATTAAATGGTTGATTTTTGCCGGGCGGGCGAAAACCGTAATGCCGCGCATCAGCAGGGTATCGCAAACACAGTCCTGCTTATCAAACGCGACGGCGAGAACGACGCGGGGTTTAAAGCGCCCGCCGGAGCGGCCAACGCCGACGCGTCCGCGCTGGCATAGCGCGTCGAACGCCCGGTTGAACTGGCGGATTTGCCAGCCGCCAAGCGCCAGCTGGCTGAGCCAGGCGATAGCGGCGACAGTGATCAGGGCTGAAACCATCTTATTCTCCTTTGCTGCTGCTCCAGGTCAGTGTGATTGCCGGATGGCGGCTAACGCCTTATCCGGCCTACGGTGTTCCGTCCTCAGACAGTATGCGTAGGCCTGATAAGCGAAGCGCCATCAGGCAATAGATGGCGCATGCACTATCAGAACATCACCTGGCCGCCGGTCACGTTAATCGACTGCCCGGTGCAGTAAGAGGCTTTCGGGCTGGCGTAAAACATCAGCACATTCAACACGTCCTGGTAATCGCAGCCGCGTTTCAGCGGCACTTTGTCGATGTAGTACTGCTCGACCTCGCCAGCCGCAATGCCCAGTTTGCTGGCGTATTGCGGGATAAGTGACTGGAACATCGGCGATTTCAACAGGTTGCCCAGCATCAGCGAATGCACCGTAATACCATATTCCGCCAGATCCAGCGCCAGCGACTGGGTTAAGCCGACGCCGCCGAATTTTGCCGCGCTGTAGCCGGAATTGTGTTTGCTGCCCACTTTGCCGGACTTTGAGTTGATCTGGATAATGCGCCCCTGAATACCGTCGCGAATCATCAATTTGGCGAACTCGCGCGCGCAGAGGAAATAGCCGACCAGGTTGACCTGTAGCGAGCGGTCAAAATCCCCCAGCGCAAAATCGCTGATAAATGCGGCCTTGGCGATGCCGGCGCTGTAGACCAGCAGATCCGCACGGCCAAAAATTTCGTCCACGCCGCGCGCCAGCGCCAGCACGCTATGCTCGCTGGTGGCGTCCGCGCCAAAGCCATAGGCCATCCCTTCGCCAAACTCGCTGTTGATCTCCCGGGCGACATTCGCCGCTTTATCACTCTGAATATCCACTACCGCCACGCGGTATCCTTCTGCGGCAAGCCCACGGCACAGGAACGCCCCGAGGGTTTGTCCTCCGCCAATGACTACGGCAACCTGTTTCATACTCTTCTCCTTACGACTTAAGCGACAAATTTCAAAATGCAGCCGGGGGCGATAGTGTCCGGCACCGGGCCTGCGACATGTACAGTTCCGGGGTATTCCGCCTGCGTTTGCCCATCAAAACGCAGGGTGATATGGCCCAGTTCGCGCAAGTTCTGTTCGGCGACATCGCCAACGGCGGTGACCGGGTAATGCTGCTCGCCAAGCTCGAATTGCGCGCCGGGTAGCAGTGCGCCGCTAAGCGCACCGTGGTTATGGATAAAACAGAACTCGGCGACGTCTGCGGGGGCGCCTTCCCTGAAGGTAATCAGCATGTTGTCACTGAGCGCATCCGCTGCGCTGTCGCCAATGCGGGTAATGGTGGTTTGATAAATAACACTCATGTCACCTCCTTACTGATAAATGAAACCGGAAACAAACCAGGCAATCAGTACCGTTGGCGCGCCGGTCAAAAAGCGGCTGACCAGCACCGAGGGCACACCGACGCGAACCGTGTCCTGGCGGGCTTCTGCCAGCGACAAACCGACCGGGATAAAGTCGCAGGCCGCCTGCGCGTTAATGGCAAATAGCGCGGGCAGGGCGAGATGCGGTGGGATATTCCCCTGACCAATTTGTACGCCGATCAGCACGCCAATCACCTGCGCGATCACAGCACCTGGCCCGAGAAACGGCGACAGCAGCGGGAAAGAGCAGATCAGCGCCAGCGTCACCAGACCCAGCGGATGGCTGGCCAGCGGTGCCAGACCGTGGGCGATCCAATCGCCGAGACCGGAGGCGATAATGATGCCGATTAACGCCGAGACGAAGGCCATAAACGGCAGGATGGTTTTCAGCACCGTATCGATGGTGTCGCGCCCGGCCTGGAACAGCACCGCCACAGCCGAGCCCATGCCCATCCCGACTTTTGCCAGCAGCCCGTCGCTCTGCTCGGTGATTTTTTTGCTGCTGTCGTAATCCCGCCGGGCGGCCGGTTTGGCCGTGGCCGCTTCGCCCTGCAGATGAATGTTTTCCTCTTTCACGCCAGAGACATAGATATCTTCAAGGATGTATTGCGCCAGCGGCCCGGATTTCCCCGTTGCGTGGATGTTCACCGTCGGGATGCGCCGTTTCGGGTAGATGCCGCAGCGCAGCGTGCCGCCGCAGTCAATCACCGCCACGCCGATCTCCGTTTCCGGCGGTTCGCCCTCTTTAAAACCGTCCACCGCCTGCCAGCCGGTAAGTTGCGCCAGCTTGTCAACGATGGCCGGACGCGTTCCGGCGGTGATATAGACGATTTTCTTCTCAACGCTGGCGTCGATTTCCAGCGGGCCGCCCCAGCCGCCAGCGCCTTTTTCAATCACAATGCGGGTCATGATGTTGCTCCGGCGAGTTGGACATCCTGTTCAAGTTGAATACCCATTTTCTTCTCGAAAATGGCCGTGGTGAGATCGGTAATCCAGCCACGGAAGAAGTTGGTGACCAGGCCAACCAGCAGATAGCTCACTGCCAGCGGGCCTAATGGTAAACCGAGCGTGGTCAGGCCGTTGGCGATGCCGAGATAGACAAACAGCTCGCCGGGGTTAATGTGCGGAAACAGACCGTTCATTGAGTGGCAACTGTAAGACGCCGCAGCGTAATAACTGGGTTTGTAGCGCTCCGGCATAAAGCGCCCGAGGCTTAATGTCATCGGGTTGCAGAAGACAAAAGTGCCGACGCACGGCAGCAGCAGGTAACGGGTCAGCGGATTGCCCGCGCAGCGCTGCGCGAGCTTTTCAATTCGCTGCTGACCAATAAAGTTAATCAGCGCATTCATGATCACCAGCAGGCTTATCAGCAGCGGCAGAATACCGGTCACCATGCCGGTAAAAACTTCTCCGCCTTTCTGAAACAGCCCGATGAACCATTCGGCACCATGCGTGATGGTTTCCATTGTTCTCTCCTGTAGGGTTGTCGTTTTGTTGTTTAGCTGTGCGCTATCATAATCATGATGAAAGGTTTAAATGTGTTATTTAGATCTCGTTATGAAAGAAAAAATGATCATTGTGAAAGATTATGCGAAGAGCGCCGCTTTTAAATGAACGCGCAATGAGAAGAGAAAAAGTGGGGTGCGATCGTGCGCGCAGGCTTGATGTCGCTTCCTTGTCGGTAGCCAGATGCTTTACCATACTTGCTCCTGGCTGAATTCGTTTAAAATGGATGTCCCATGTTGAAGCGTTATTACGCAGCGTTGCTGCCTGCGTTTGTTGTGCTCTGTGCTTGTAGCAGTAAACCCCAGCTTGCCGAAACCCCTCAAACCGTATCACCTAAGCCTTCCGGCGGTTTTTTGCTGGAGCCGCAGCATTCGGTAGTGATGACCGGCGGCGACTTCGCCAATAATCCGGCTGCTGAACAGTTCATCGATATGATGGTGAGCAAACACGGTTTTGACCGCCAGCAACTGCACGAAATTCTGTCGCAGGCGAAACGTCTGGACTACGTGCTGCGCCTGATGGATAAACAGGCGCCGATATACACCGGGCCGACGGGGCCGAATGGCGCCTGGCTGCGCTATCGCAAACAGTTCATTACCCCGGATAACGTGCAAAACGGCGTGGCGTTCTGGAACCAGTATGAAGATGCGCTCAACCGCGCGTGGATGGTCTATGGCGTACCGCCGGAAATCATCGTCGGCATTATTGGCGTGGAAACGCGCTGGGGCCGTGTGATGGGCAAAACCCGTATTCTGGATGGCCTGGCGACGCTGGCCTTTGCTTATCCGCGCCGCGCGCAATACTTTGCCAGCGAACTGGAAACTTTCCTGCTGATGGCGCGCGATGAGAGCGATGATCCGCTCGATCTGAAAGGTTCTTTCGCCGGTGCGATGGGCTACGGCCAGTTTATGCCTTCCTCCTATAAAGAGTTTGCCGTTGATTTCAATGGTGATGGTCACATCAACCTGTGGGATCCGGTCGATGCCATCGGCAGCGTGGCGAACTACTTCAAACAGCACGGCTGGGTGAAAGGCGATCTGGTGGCCGTACCGGCCAACGGCCAGGCGGCGGGGCTGGAGAATGGCTTTAAAACCAACTACAGCGTCGGACAACTGGCAGCGGCAGGTTTAACACCGCAGCAGCCGCTGGGCGATCATCAACAGGCCAGCCTGCTGCGCCTGGATATTGGTACTGGTTATGAATACTGGTACGGGTTGCCGAACTTCTACACCATCACCCGCTATAACCACAGCACCCACTACGCGATGGCGGTCTGGCAGCTCGGCCAGGCTGTAGCGCTAGCGCGCGTGCGTTGATCCCTTCCCCTCCCGCGGGCTGTCTCTTATGCACAAATCCCTGATGTGGTCGTCGGGGTTTTTTTTGAACCTGACACGGGCAACGCCGGACATCCGCAAAAGAATTATCTAATTTAAATTTTTTATCCTCCCCATATTTGCGAGCGCTATCACGTTAATTAGCGTGAAAAGTGTGATCTGCGCTGGAAATATCTCTTAGATTCCCCTTCTTGTCTTATTCTCTGTCCGGAAGGCAGGACACGATTTAGTATTGTCGTTATTTCAATGCCCTCTTATATTTATCATCACGGATTGCAAGTGGAGCTTATCTGTTCAGAGCTTCTTAATTATTTTTAATCTGCGTAAGGGTAAATAATGCAAATGATTACCTCGCGACAAAACAGATTATTGAAATTCCTTCTTCCACGAAGGGAATTTATTACCTTGTTAAAAATCGCTGAATACTTAAATGTTTCGGAAAAAACCATTCAACGCGATTTACGAATACTGGAGCCGTGGCTGGCAGAATGGAGTATTGGCATAAATAAACGTGCCGGTGCCGGGGTCATGTTAAGCGCAGATAATATAACGGACCTGTTGCATCTCGAGCAGCTGCTTAGTGTGGAAGGTGACGATACCGATGGCATGATGAACAATTCCCGGCGAGTGAAAATAGCCTCACAATTATTAAGCGAAACGCCACATGAAACGTCCATCAGCAAATTGTCGGAACGCTATTTTATCAGCAATGCTTCAATCGTTAACGATCTGAAAGTGATTGAATCCTGGATTACTCCGCTGGGATTGACGTTGATTCGTAGCCAGAGCGGAACGCATATCGAAGGCAGCGAAAGTAGTGTGCGTCAGGCGATGGCATCGCTGATTAATGGCATCATTAACCATAACGAACCGGGCAGCGTGATCTATTCCCGCCTCGACCCGGGAAGTTATAACGCGCTGGTCAATTATTTTGGCGAAGAAGACGTTTTATTCGTTCAGTCATTATTACAGGAGATGGAAAACGATCTCTGCTGGTCGCTGGGCGAGCCGTATTACGTCAATATTTTTACTCATATCCTGATCATGATGTACCGCATTACGCGCGGCAATGCGCTGCCGAAAAAGGACGATAACGCCAGCGTCTTCGATGAAAACATCTTTTCCGTTGCCAGCCGCATGATTCAGCGTATCGAAACACGCATTGCCCATCCGCTGCCGGAAGACGAAGTCTGGTTTATTTATCAATATATTATCTCTTCCGGCGTGGTCATCGAAGAGCATAACGACGTCAGCGTGATTGGCCATATGCACTCCAGCGATGAGGCCCGGCTGATTACCTGCCGGCTTATCGCAACCTTTGCCGATATGGTCGACAGCGATTTTAGCCAGGACATCGCGCTGTACGACGGGCTGCTGATTCACATTAAACCATTGATTAACCGTCTCAATTACCAGATTTGTATTCGTAACCCGCTGCTGGACGATATCAAAGGCGAGTTACAGGACGTCTGGCGGCTGACCCAGTGTGCGGTGAACCGGGTGTTCAGCGGCTGGGGCGAGCAGGCGGTATCGGAAGATGAAGTCGGCTATTTAACCGTGCATTTCCAGGCGGCGATGGAGCGACAGATTGCCCGTAAGCGCGTACTGCTGGTCTGCTCGACGGGTGTCGGCACCTCGCATCTGCTGAAAAGCCGCATTCTGCGCGCCTTCCCGGACTGGACCATCGTTGGCGTGGTCTCTGCGGGGAGCTTGCCGTCGGTACTGACGGAAGATATTGAACTGGTTGTCTCGACGATCAATCTGCCGACCATTGCTCTGCCAGTGGTATACGTCACCGCTTTTTTTAATGACGCCGATATTAAGCGCGTGACGGAAACGGTTATTACGGAAAAATTGCATCGTGCGACGTCTCTGGTCGTCGAACATTAATATCTGAATCCATGAGGTATGTTTAATGGACATAACAAAAATCCTGAATACGAATCGCGTTATTTTAAATATGAAAGCTACGAATAAAACGGAGGCGATTGAGGAATTAACCGACCTTTTACAAAAAGATGGCGCGATTAGTTGCCGGGAAACGTTTATTCAGGATGTCTGGCAACGTGAATCAGAAGGGTCGACCGGCTTCGAAAATCATATCGCGATACCCCATGGTAAATCCTCGGCGGTAGTTAATACCACCCTGGCGATTGGACGCACACACCACGATATTCCCTGGGAAACACTGGATGGCAGTAACGTGCGCTGCATTATTTTATTTGCTGTACGGCTTGAAGATCAAAATACGACGCATATTCGCCTGCTTTCTCAGGTGGCAGGTGCACTGGCGGATGAAGAAGTTATCGAGCAATTACTTGAAGAGAGCAGTCCACAAAAGATTATTGACTTATTTAGTCAATATGCTGAATCCGATGTTTGCTAAATAAAAAGTGGGGTATGTTATGAATATTGTTTGTGTCGCTGCCTGTACGGCAGGAATTGCACATACGTATATTGCCCGCGAGAAGTTGATTAAAGGCGCGAAAGCGCTTGGGCATAATATTAAAGTTGAAACTCAGGGCACTATCGGTACTGAAAATGAGTTGCTGGCGGAAGATATTTCCGCAGCCGACGTCGTTATTCTTGCGGTCGATGTCAAAATAAAAGGAGAAGAGCGCTTCATTAATAAACGCATCGTGCGAGTTAAAACCGAAATTGTCATTAAATCACCCGTTCAGTTTCTTGAAAAGGTCGAGAAATCATTAGCTAATGCGTGATCCTTATCTGGAGGTCACATGAGTGAAAATAAAGTTCCTGTTTCGCAGGAAATAAAAAGACATCTTTTGACGGGCATCTCGTGGATGATTCCGTTAATTGTGGCAGCGGGCATTTGTATTGCCCTCGGCCAGGTACTCGGCGGCACAAACGTTGGAGAAAAAACGGGCACCATCCCCTGGATGCTCAATCAGATTGGCGGCTGGGGAATGGGGTTGATTGTACCCCTGATCAGCGCCGCCATTGCCTACTCCATTGCTGACCGTCCCGGATTCGCGCCGGGCCTGATTGTTGGCTTTGTCTGCGGGCAGATTCATACCGGGTTTATTGGCGGGATGCTGGGTGGTTTCCTGGTGGGTTACACCGCCCTGCTGCTTAAACACTATATTCGCCTGCCGAAATCAATGCAGGGTCTGATGCCCATCATGGTGCTGCCAGTGCTGAGCACCATTATCGGCGGCCTGCTGATGATGACGCTGATCGGCAAACCCATCGCCTGGCTGCAGGAAGCGCTGATCCACATGCTGGAATCGATGCAGGGCGGTTCACGCTTCCTGATGGGGGCCATCCTCGGTGCAATGGCGACGTTCGACTTCGGCGGCCCGGTGAACAAAACCATGTCGCTGTTCGCCGATGGGCTGCTGGTGAGTGGTGTGTACGGGCCGGAAGCGGTGAAGTTTGTCGGCTCTATTATTCCGCCGTTCGGCATCACCCTCTCGTTCCTGCTGACACGCCACAAATACACCCGCGCTGAACGTGAAGCGCTGAAAGCCGCCTTCCCGATGGGAATCTGCATGATTACCGAAGGGGTTATCCCGATTGCGGCGCGTGACCTGCTGCGCGTGGTCGGCTCCTGTGTGGTGGCCTCGGCTATTGCGGGTGGCCTGATCATGGTGTGGGGCGTGGAAAGCCCGGTGCCGCACGGTGGCATGTTCGTGGTCCCGCTGTTTACCCATCCGCTGCTGTTCTGCCTGGCGCTGGGGATCGGCACGGTTATCTGCGGCGTGATGCTGTCGCTGTGGAAGAAACCGGTGACTGAGCGTGACGAAGAGTTTGACGAACTCAGCGATAAGAAACTGAAAGACGAAGAGATCACCTTCACCCTGGAATAAACGGAGACCCTATGTTTGCCGATATGAAAAGCATGGTGACCAAAGCCTGGTGTGAACACTATGCGCTGCTCGCTATCAACTGTATGAACCTGGAAAGCGCCCGTGCGGCGGTTCGGGTTGCCGAGAAACACCGCGCACCGATCATCCTGAACCTGTATCAGGAGCATCTTGCCCATTTCCCGGCACCGGTTGCCGTGGCGGTGGTAAAAGCGTTGGCCGAGGAGGCCACGGTGCCGGTCACACTGGCGCTGGACCACGGGAAAGATCCCGTGCGCATTCGCCAGGCGTTTCGCGCCGGGTTTAGCGGGCTGATGATTGATGCGTCCGCCTTCCCGCTGGAAGAGAACGTCCGTCAGACCCGCGCGGTGGTTGAACTGGCCGCCAGCGCCGGGCTGTGTGTGGAGGGGGAGTTAGGCCATCTGGCCGATGCACCGCGCTACGACCACGCCACCAATGCGGATCTGATGACCCAGGCCGCCGACGTCGAGCCGTTTATCCAGCAGACTGGGATTGACCTTCTGGCAGTGTCAGTCGGAACCGCGCACGGCATGTACGCCTCCGGCATCACGCCCGCCATCGATTTTCAGCGCCTGGAAGAGGTGGCTCGCAAATCGACGGTACCCCTGGCATTGCACGGCGGCAGCGGAACCCCGTTTGACCAGATGCAGCGCTGTCCGTCCTTTGGCGTCGCCAAGATCAACGTCGGCGCTGCGGTGTTCGAAGCCGGGAAAGCCGCGCTGCTGCATACCCTGTGTCATGACAATTCTCGCGAACTGGTGGATGTGCTGATGGCCATGGAACAGGCCAGCGAGGAAGCCATAATCCCGTATCTGCAGGCCAGCGGCGCCATCGGCAAAGCCTGATTCATTTTTCTGTCACGCCTTCTATGCCTCTGCAACGATGCACCGGCAGGGCTTGCTACACCCTGAAACTGGAGAATTAACATGTTAATTTCGATGAAAGAGTTACTGAAACCCACCCGCCAACACGGTTTCGCCATTGGTGCGTTCAACGTGGCGGACAGCTGCTTCATTCGCGCGGTGGTGGAAGAGGCGGAAGCCACCAACACGCCTGCAATTATCTCTATCCACCCCAGCGAACACGATTTCGTCGGGGATAGCTTTTTCGGCTATGTCCGCGATATCACCATGCGCAGCCCGGTGCCGTTCACCCTGCACCTGGATCACGGCGCATCGGTCGAGCATGTGCTTCGGGCAATCCAGTGCGGGTTCACCTCGGTAATGATCGACGGCTCGCTGCTGCCCTATGAGGAGAACGTGGCGCTGACCAAAGAAGTGGTGCGTCTGGCGCATGCGGTGGGCGTTTCGGTGGAAGGGGAACTGGGCACCATCGGCCAGACGGGTACGTCTGTGGAAGGCGGCGTGTCGGAAGTGACCTATACCGACCCGGCACAGGCAGAGGATTTTATTGCCCGCACCGGGGCAGATACTCTGGCGGTGGCGATCGGGACGGCACACGGTATCTACCCGAAAGGGATGCAGCCGAAGCTGCAAATGAACATTCTGCGCGACATTGCCGGGCGTCTGGATATTCCGCTGGTACTACACGGAGGTTCGGCCAACCCGGATGTAGAAATCGCCGAGTCCGTGACCCTGGGGGTGGGCAAAATCAATATCTCCAGCGACATGAAGTACGCCTACTTCCAGAAAGTGCGTGAGATCCTTGCCAGAGAAACCTGGTGGGATCCGAACGTGATCTATCCGGATGCGATCAGCGCTGCGCGAGATGTGATCCGCCACAAAATGAAGCTGTTTGGATCAACCGGGAAAGCGTCACTCTACTAAGGCCATTGAGGCGGGTTCGCCCGCCTCTTTCGCAATAAGGAAAGAGATATGTACTACCTGGGGCTGGATATCGGCGGCACGAAAATTGCGGCGGTGGTGATGGACGCACAGGGGCAGGAAATAGCCCGTTACCGTTGCCCGACGCAGAAAGCGAGTTATCCGCAGTTTGTGGAATCGGTGGTCGCCTTTATCGACCAGATTAGCCATGACATACAACTGCCGATGATGACGGGGATTGCCCTGCCGGGCAGCGTCTCGCCGCTGAGCGGTCTGATTAAGAACTCTAATATCCAGGTGATTAATGGTCGCGCGTTGCAGACGGATCTCCAGCAGTTGCTGGGGCAGACAATGGTGATGGCAAACGACGGAAACTGTTTCGCTTTGTCGGAAGCCTGTGACGGTGCGGGGCAGCAGCATGAAGTCGTGTTCGGTATCACGCTCGGTACCGGCTGCGGTGGCGGGATAGCCATTCACCGCCAGCCGTTTGTTGGCGCGTGGGGGAATGCCGCCGAGTGCGGACATATCACCCTGCCTGGCTACAGCGAGCAACTCGATGGGCCGCCAGTGCGCTGTTACTGCGGTAAAGATAACTGCGTGGAGTCGTTTGTCTCCGGGACGGGGTTGAGCGAACGCTATCAATGGCTTAACGGGCAGCATCTTACGGGCGATGCGATTGTGGCGCTGGCGCAGCAGGGGGAGCCCGATGCCGTGCGGCAGGTAGCGCGGTTTCGCCAGCAGCTTGCCCGCACTCTGGCGACGGTAGTGAATCTTCTCGATCCAGGTGTGATTGTGATTGGCGGCGGGCTGTCGAATGCGGCGTTGCTTATCGCGAACCTGGACACCGACGTGGCCCACTTCGTTTTTACCGATCATTTCTCCACCCCCATCGTGAAAGCCCATCACGGCGACAGCAGCGGCATGCGTGGCGCGGCCTGGCTTGCCATTCGAACCGGGAGAACAGAATGAAACGTTCACAGATTAACTATGCCATTGATAAAGCTCATGCCATCGCCGAGACGTTCGGGGTGTGCCTGCCGGAGTTTGCATTTTTTACCGCCGATGCCTGGCGCAAGCAGCCGCTGGGGGAGTGGGGCGAAGTGCTGGATCTGCAGTTGGGCTGGGATATCACCGATTTTGGCCGGAGTGATTTCAACAAGATTGGCCTGACGCTACTGACGTTGCGTAACGGCGCGCTGAATTCGAGAGCGTACCCAAAGCCGTATGCCGAAAAGATGCTGCAAATTCAGCAGGAGCAGCAGACGCCGTGGCATTTTCATACCCATAAGATGAAAGACATTCTGAACCGGGGCCGCGGCGATTTGTGTATGCAGCTCGGCTGGGCGACGGATGAGGCGCTGTTTGACGAGCGGCGCACGGTTGAAGTGAGCGTGGACGGGCGGCAACGTACGTTTAAGCCCGGCGAGACGCTGGTGTTAAAACCGGGGCAGGGGGTGTGTCTGCCGCCGCGTTTGTATCACCGTTTCTGGGCTGAGAAAACGCTTGTTCTCGGTTGGGAGATTTCGATGGTGAATGACGATAAGCGCGATAACTATTTCCTCGAACCTGGCGGGCGTTTTCCGACCATTGAGGAGGATGTCCCCGTGAAGTGGTTGTTATGCAAAGAATATGATCGTTTGAATGTGACGTGACACGAACGGTATCTTATGTGGACAGCGCGTTTTTCCCCCTTCCCTTTTCTGTTTCTGATACTCAAATCCCTGATGTGGTCGTCGGGGATTTTTTTGAACCTTTTTCCCATCCATGGGAAAAACATGAGCGTAAATGGCTCTTGCGAAGATCTGATCAAGAGATAGCCTGTGGGAGAGGAATCTGAAACATTTCGACGCACTCCCGTTTCGCCTCTGCATTTACATCAACGCCGTGAATGTTTATTGTTACGTTATAACATATTTGAGGCGTATCGATGATCCCCGTAACTCTGTTTTCTCTGTCTGGTGCGACCCGGTTGCTGCTGGCCGTCGCGTTATTGCTGGTGCTCTGGCTCCTGACTGATTGGGCGGTCACGTTGCCATGATTGAACTTGACCATTTAGTGGCGGGATATGACCGGCTGGCAATTACCCCTGCGCTCTGCGGCACGCTGGAGCGCGGAAGTATGACCGCTATTGTCGGCGCTAACGGCTGCGGCAAATCGACATTACTCAAAACGCTGGCCGGATTTTTACCTCCGGTGAGCGGCGTGCTGCGCTGGCAACCGTCACGCCCGACAATTGGCTGGCTGGCGCAGCGTCACGCGCTGGAATCACAGTTTCCGCTCACCGTTCAGGATGTGGTTTGCATGGGCTGTTGGCCGCGTATCTCCCTGTTTCGCGGCCTGAATCGTGATGCGCGTAAGCGGGTTGCACAAGGGCTGGAACGCGTGGGCTTAACGGCCATGGCGCGTGAAACCATTGATACGCTCTCCGGCGGGCAATTCCAGCGCATGTTATTTGCCCGCGTCTGGGTACAGAACGCGCCGCTGGTCATGCTGGATGAACCCTTCACCGGCATTGATGAAATTACGTCGCAGGTATTGATGGAACAAATCGTTGATATGCATCGCGAAGGGCAGACCATCCTGGCGGTGTTGCATGATAGTGAACGCGTAGCACGTTACTTTCCGCAAACCCTGCGCCTTGGCGAAAAAGCCGCGCAGTGGGGCGCATCCGCGCAGTCTCAGGCGACGGCTGAGGTGTGCAGCGCATGATTTGGCATCTCTTTTTCCAGCCGTTTATTGAATTTGGTTTTATGCGCCGCGCGCTGGTGGTTTGCATGGCGCTTTCGGTCAGCACCACGGCGCTGGGCGTCTTTTTGCTGCTGCGTCGTATGAGCCTGATGGGCGATGCGCTCTCGCACGCCATTCTGCCGGGTGTGGCGGTCGGTTACTTGCTGAATGGCATGTCGCTGCTGGCGATGAGTATTGGTGGCTTCGTTGCGGGCATCACCGTGGCGCTGGTCGCCGGCTGGGTCAGCCGACGTACGCCGCTGAAAGAGGACGCCAGCTTTGCCGGTTTTTATCTCGGCTCACTGGCGCTGGGCGTCACGCTGGTGTCGTTACGTGGCTCGAACGTCGATCTGTTGCACTTGCTGTTTGGTTCGATTCTGGCGGTGGATAGTGATGCGGCGCTGTTTGTCGCGGGTGTCGCCAGCCTGACGCTGATCGTGCTGGCGGTGGGTTATCGCGGGCTGGTCAGCGAAGCGTTCGACAGTGCGTTTTTGCAGGTGAATGCATCCCGCTTGCCGGGGTTGCTGCACGGGCTGTTTCTGGCGCTGCTGGTATTAAACCTGGTGGCCGGGTTTCAGGTTCTCGGCACGCTGATGGCGGTGGGCGTCATGATGTTGCCCGCAGTGGCGGCGCGCTGTTGGGTGCGCACGCTACCAGCCTTGCTGCTGCTGGCGGCGGTGACCGGCGCGCTCTGTGCCTGGCTGGGCTTAAGTTTATCGTGGATGGCGGGGCTGCCTGCTGGCCCTGCCATCGTGCTGACCGCCAGCGCGGTGTTCTTTTTTTCCGTTTTATTTGGCACGCGCAGCGGGCTGGCTCAAAGCCTGCGCGCGCTTTTAACGTAGCAAGGGGAAATGATGAAACGTACAGGGGTGATACTGGCGCTTGCGCTGGGCTTGATGGCGCAGGGCGCGATGGCAAAAACGTTAAATGTGGTCACCAGTTTTTCGATTCTGGGCGACATTACACAAGAAGTGGGCGGCGAGCATGTAAAGGTGACAACGCTGGTCGGGCCGGATGGCGATCCGCACACCTTTGAACCCTCGGCGAAAGACAGCGCGCTGCTGAATAAAGCCGATGTGGTGGTGGTGAATGGTTTAGGGCTGGAAGGCTGGCTCGACAGGCTGGTGAAGGCCTCCGGTTTTAAAGGCCAACTGGTGGTGGCTTCAACCGGCGTATCCACGCATACGCTGGAAGAGGATGGTAAAACCGTGACCGATCCCCACGCCTGGAACAGCGCCGCCAACGGTGCGCTGTATGCACAAAATATTCTGGCCGCGCTGGTGAAAGCCGATCCGGAAGATGAAGCCGCGCTCAATGCGTCCGGCCAGCGCTATATCGCCGAATTAAAACAAATGGATAGCTGGGCGAAAGAGCGCTTCAGCGCTATCCCGCAGGCGAAACGCAAAGTGCTGACCAGCCATGATGCCTTCGGCTATTTCGCTCGTGCCTACAACGTTGAGTTTATGGCGCCGCAGGGGATCTCCTCGGAGAGCGAAGCCAGCGCAGCGCAGGTGGCCTCGCTGATTAAGCAGATCAAAGCCGATGGCGTTCACGTCTGGTTTATGGAGAACCAGCTCGATCCGCGTCTGGTGAAACAGATTGCCAGTGCGACCGGCGCGCAGCCGGGCGGTGAACTCTATCCGGAAGCGCTGAGCGCGAAAGGCGGCGTGGCGGATACTTATCAGAAAGCGTTTCGCCATAACGTTGACACCATCGCGAACAGCATGAAATAACCTCCAGTAAGCCGGATAAGCCAACCGCCATCCGGCGAATTACACGGCGGCCGGGCCTGTGCTTCGGGCCGCCATTTCCTTTACCGCGCTTTTTTCGGAAGCCTCCTCGTAAATTCATTAAGCCATCCCCACATTTGCCCGGAAAGTGGTATCTTTTCCGCCACGATTTTTTGTGCACGGGAGCCATCATGACGGACACTGAATTAATGCAACTGAGTGAGCGTATCGGGCAGGCGTTAAAAGCGCGCGGCGCAACGCTAACGACGGCGGAATCCTGCACCGGCGGCTGGGTTGCAAAAGTCATCACCGATATTGCCGGCAGTTCCGCCTGGTTTGAACGTGGCTTTGTTACCTACAGTAATGAAGCAAAAGCGCAAATGATTGGCGTGCAGCCCGACACGCTGGATGCGCACGGCGCGGTGAGCGAGCCGGTGGTGGTGGAAATGGCGATTGGCGCGCTGAAAGCCGCGCGTGCTGATTATGCTATTTCGATCAGCGGTATCGCTGGCCCGGACGGCGGCAGTGAGGAGAAGCCGGTCGGCACCGTCTGGTTTGGCATTGCCAGCGTCAGCGGGGAAGGGATTACACGGCGCGAATGCTTTCCTGGCGACCGCGAATCCGTACGCAGGCAGGCGACGGCTTATGCGCTGCAAACCCTCTGGCAACATTTTCTACAAAAAACTTGATACTGTATGACTATACAGTATAATTGCGACAACAGAACAGTAATTCACCGCGGGGCGTAACGCGCTTCACTCTGCATGACAGGAGTAATAATGGCTATCGACGAAAACAAACAAAAGGCGCTTGCAGCTGCACTGGGTCAGATCGAAAAGCAATTCGGTAAAGGCTCCATCATGCGTCTGGGTGAAGACCGCTCTATGGATGTGGAAACTATCTCCACCGGTTCGCTCTCGCTGGATATCGCGCTGGGCGCAGGCGGTCTGCCGATGGGGCGTATCGTCGAAATCTACGGGCCGGAATCATCCGGTAAAACCACGCTGACATTGCAGGTGATTGCCGCAGCGCAGCGCGAAGGTAAAACCTGTGCGTTTATCGATGCGGAGCACGCGCTGGATCCTATCTATGCCCGTAAGCTGGGCGTTGATATCGACAATCTGCTGTGCTCCCAGCCGGACACCGGTGAGCAGGCGCTGGAGATCTGCGATGCGCTGGCGCGTTCTGGCGCAGTTGACGTGCTGGTTGTCGACTCCGTTGCGGCATTGACGCCGAAAGCGGAAATCGAAGGCGAAATCGGCGACTCCCACATGGGCCTCGCGGCACGTATGATGAGCCAGGCGATGCGTAAGCTGGCCGGTAACCTGAAACAATCCAACACGCTGCTGATCTTTATCAACCAGATCCGTATGAAAATTGGCGTGATGTTCGGTAACCCGGAAACCACCACCGGCGGTAACGCGCTGAAGTTTTACGCTTCTGTGCGCCTGGATATCCGTCGCATCGGTGCGGTAAAAGAGGGTGACAACGTTATCGGCAGCGAAACCCGCGTGAAAGTGGTGAAAAACAAAATCGCTGCGCCGTTCAAACAGGCTGAATTCCAGATCCTTTACGGTGAAGGTATCAACTTCTACGGCGAGCTGGTTGACCTCGGCGTGAAAGAGAAGCTGATCGAAAAAGCGGGTGCCTGGTACAGCTACAACGGTGAAAAAATCGGACAGGGTAAAGCGAATGCAACAACCTGGCTGAAAGAGAACCCGGCAACGGCGAAAGAGATCGAGAAAAAAGTACGCGAGATTCTGCTCAGTAATCAGAATTCCGCTGCGGAATTCTCGGTGGATAGCAACGGCGCAGACGTTGAAGAAACCAACGAAGATTTCTGATAATCTGAACCGCAATCGAGGGCTGCTGATGCAGCCCTTTTGCTTTTCTGCGACCACAGGAATGAGCCATGTCTGATGATACTCCCCGCCGTTCTGCTCTTCCCCGTTTGCGCGATCGGGCGATGCGGATTCTGGCGATGCGCGATCACAGCGAAAAAGAGTTTCGCCGCAAATTGACGGCGCCGGTAATGGGAAAAAACGGCCCGGAGGAGCTCGACTGTACGGAAGAAGAGGTGGAGCAGATTGTGGAGTGGTGTCTTGAGCACCACTTTCTCGATGATGCCCGCTTCGTGCGTCAGTTTATCGCCAGCCGGGCGCGCAAAGGCTATGGGCCGGTTCGTATTCGCCAGGAGCTGAATCAAAAAGGAATCGCGCGGGAAACGACGGAGCAGGCGATGCGTGAATGCGATGTCGACTGGGTCGCCAGCGCCCGCGATCAGGCGTTGCGCAAGTATGGAGAACCACTGCCGGCGGAGTTTGTCGCGAAAGTAAAGGTGCAACGCTTTTTACTCTATCGTGGCTTTTTGCAGGAAGATATTCAGGAGATATGGCGAAATTTTGCCGACTGAGCGCATACGGGATTTTACTTCGCACTAAAGAAAACTTATCTTATTCCCACTTTTTCCAGTAACTGGCGCGTCTGCTATGTCATGGCGGCGGCTGGTTACCATATTTCGTTAGCTTGATTTCAGGATAATTATGAGCAAGAGCACCGCTGAGATCCGTCAGGCGTTTCTCGATTTTTTCCATAGCAAAGGACATCAGGTAGTTGCCAGCAGCTCCCTTGTGCCAAATAACGACCCGACTTTGCTGTTTACCAACGCAGGGATGAACCAGTTCAAGGATGTGTTCCTTGGGCTCGACAAACGTAATTATTCCCGCGCCACCACGGCACAGCGTTGTGTCCGTGCCGGTGGTAAACACAATGACCTGGAAAACGTCGGTTACACTGCACGTCATCACACCTTTTTTGAAATGCTGGGCAACTTCAGCTTCGGCGATTACTTCAAACATGATGCTATTCAGTATGCATGGGAACTGCTGACCGGTGAAAACTGGTTCAACCTGCCGAAAGAGCGTCTGTGGGTGACGGTGTACGAAACGGATGATGAAGCCTACGAAATTTGGGAAAAAGAAGTTGGTATCCCGCGTGAGCGTATTATTCGCATCGGTGATAACAAAGGCGCCGCTTACGCGTCTGATAACTTCTGGCAGATGGGCGATACCGGTCCGTGCGGCCCGTGTACCGAGATTTTCTACGATCACGGCGACCATATCTGGGGCGGCCCTCCGGGTAGTCCGGAAGAAGATGGCGACCGTTACATCGAAATCTGGAACATCGTCTTTATGCAGTTTAACCGCCAGGCCGATGGCACCATGGAACCGCTGCCGAAACCGTCAGTGGACACCGGTATGGGCCTGGAGCGTGTGGCAGCCGTACTGCAACATGTGAACTCCAACTATGAAATCGATCTGTTCGTTAAGCTGATCGAAGCCGTAGCGAAAGTGACCGGCGCGACGGATTTGAGCAACAAATCCCTGCGCGTTATCGCGGACCACATTCGCTCCTGTGCATTCCTTATTGCTGACGGCGTAATCCCATCGAACGAAAACCGCGGCTATGTGCTGCGTCGTATCATCCGTCGTGCTATCCGCCACGGTAACATGCTGGGCGCGAAGGACACCTTCTTCTATAAACTGGTTGCGCCGCTGATCGCTGTGATGGGCTCTGCCGGTGAAGATCTGCAACGCCAGCAGGCGCAGGTTGAACAGGTTCTGAAAACCGAAGAAGAGCAGTTTGCCCGTACTCTGGAGCGCGGTCTGGCGCTGCTGGACGAAGAACTGGCAAAACTGAAAGGGGATACGCTGGACGGCGAAACGGTCTTCCGTCTGTACGATACCTACGGTTTCCCGATGGATCTGACAGCGGACGTTTGCCGCGAACGTAACCTGAAAATTGATGAAGCCGGTTTTGAAGCCGCCATGGAAGAGCAGCGCCGCCGCGCCCGCGAATCCAGCGGATTTGGCGCGGACTACAACGCGATGATCCGCGTTGATAGCGCCTCAGAATTTAAAGGCTACGATCACCTTGAACTGAACGGTAAAGTGACTGCACTGTTTGTCGATGGCAAACCGGTGAACGCGATTGCTGCAGGCCAGGAAGCGGTTGTCGTGCTTGATGAAACGCCATTCTATGCAGAATCCGGCGGTCAGGTTGGCGATAAAGGCGAACTGAAAGGCAACGGTTTTGCGTTTGCCGTGCAGGATACGCAGAAATATGGTCAGGCGATTGGCCACATCGGCAAGCTGGTAACCGGGACTCTGAAAGTGGGTGACGGCGTGAAAGCGGAAGTTGACGAAGCGCGTCGCGCGCGCATCCGCCTGAACCACTCTGCAACGCACCTGATGCATGCTGCGTTGCGTACCGTTCTTGGCACCCACGTCGCGCAGAAAGGCTCGCTGGTGAATGACAAAGCGCTGCGCTTTGACTTCTCTCATTTCGAAGCCATGAAACCGTCTGAGATCCGCGCAGTGGAAGATCTGGTGAACGCGCAGATTCGCCGTAACCTGCCGATCGAAACCAACATCATGGATCTGGAAGCCGCGAAAGCGAATGGCGCGATGGCGCTGTTTGGCGAGAAATACGATGAGCGCGTGCGGGTACTGAGCATGGGCGATTTCTCTACCGAACTGTGCGG
This sequence comes from Kosakonia sacchari, assembly GCA_900109485.1. GTDB lineage: Bacteria > Pseudomonadota > Gammaproteobacteria > Enterobacterales > Enterobacteriaceae > Kosakonia > Kosakonia sacchari_B. Next base: position 490,101 of record FOAY01000001.1, read on the forward strand.
CGGTACGCATGCTTCCCGCACCGGTGATATCGGCCTGTTCCGCATTGTGTCTGAATCCGGCACTGCCGCTGGCGTGCGTCGTATCGAAGCAGTGACCGGTGAAGGTGCGATTGCCAGCCTGCATGCGCAGAGCGACCAACTGCACGATATCGCGCAGTTGCTGAAAGGCGATAGCCAGAACCTCGGCGACAAAGTGCGTACCGTTATCGATCGTACGCGTCAGCTGGAAAAAGAGTTGCAGCAGCTTAAAGAGCAGGCGGCAGCGCAGGAGAGCGCTAACCTGTCCGGCAAAGCGATTGACCTTAACGGCGTGAAACTGCTGGTCAGCGAACTGGCAGGCGTTGAGCCGAAGATGCTGCGTACCATGGTGGACGATCTGAAGAACCAGTTGGGCGCTTCTGTTATTGTTCTCGCCACTGTGGCTGAAGGGAAAGTTTCTCTGATTGCGGGCGTCTCGAAGGATGTGACTGACCGTGTGAAAGCAGGGGATCTGGTTGGTATGGTTGCCCAGCAGGTTGGGGGCAAAGGGGGCGGACGCCCGGACATGGCGCAAGCCGGTGGTACCGATGCGGCTGCGCTTCCTGCTGCTCTTGCCAGTGTTAAAGACTGGGTAAGCGCAAAACTGTCATAACTACAAAGCGAATGCACAGGCCATAATCTTACCGATTATGGCCTTGTTGCCACTACGCTGTTGATAACAAGAAAGTCAGGTTGAAGTTGTGTATATCGGCTAAACTTACGTTTAACAGAATGTGATGCCGTGACTGCTTACACTTTACGTGTTTGTCATCGCTTACTTTTTGGCGTTATATGATGGATAATGCCGGGATACAGAGAGACCCGACTCTTTTAATCTTTCAAGGAGCAAAGAATGCTGATTCTGACTCGTCGAGTTGGTGAAACCCTCATGATTGGGGATGAGGTCACTGTGACTGTCTTAGGGGTTAAGGGTAACCAGGTACGCATTGGCGTTAATGCCCCGAAAGAAGTATCTGTTCACCGTGAAGAGATCTACCAGCGTATCCAGGCTGAAAAATCACAGCAGTCCAACTACTGATGCTATTATGCGTCTCGCGGTTGTACGGCGAGACGCAACACCTCCTCCAGATTTTCTCCTCTCCAGGTTTCCTTTTTATTTCAACCCCGCTGATTTTTTGTATCAGACTCCTGTTTTCGTGGCAGGCTTGTTTTTGTCTTTCTTCAGCGAAGCGGCGGAAATTCTGCTGAGAAAACATCCTTTTTGGCCTTTTTACAGGCTAATTGACTGCGAAGTGTGCAAACGATTCAGGGGCTGGAAAAATTGTTTGACTTATAAGTCCCAGAAAGTAATATGTGCGCCACGCAGCGACGATGAGCTCTCAACAAGTTCTTCAAAGCACTCGAAAGAGGCGTGTGGTGAGGTGGCCGAGAGGCTGAAGGCGCTCCCCTGCTAAGGGAGTATGCGGTCAAAAGCTGCATCCGGGGTTCGAATCCCCGCCTCACCGCCATTTTGCATCCGTAGCTCAGCTGGATAGAGTACTCGGCTACGAACCGAGCGGTCGGAGGTTCGAATCCTCCCGGATGCACCATATTT
>FOAY01000001.1:492268-729954 GCA_900109485.1 Kosakonia sacchari
CGGCGGATAAAACCGCTTGCACCAGGGGGGATAACGTTGCATCAGCAACGGCCCGCAGGGCGAGTCGAAAGACGAGTCATCCTCCCGGATGCACCGTCTCTGCAAAATCTCCACTTCATGTTCTACAAACTCCACCTCTTCTGAAAAAACATATTCTGCGAACCTCCTTCCAGTAAAGGCATCTCAGCTTTCTCTTACCAGCAGCGACAAAAAACGTTGTTTACGTTAAAGTAACTGTTTGTTATCCGCTTTGTGAGAACATGATGTACGAACGTTACGCTGGTCTGATTTTTGATATGGATGGCACCATCCTGGACACCGAGCCGACCCACCGTAAAGCCTGGCATGAAGTGCTGGGGCGTTACGGGATGCGTTTTGACGAGCAGTCCATGGTCGGGCTAAACGGCTCACCGACCTGGCGTATCGCGCAGTTCATCATTGAAGCTAATCAGGGCGATCTCGATCCGCATGCGCTGGCGCAGGAGAAAACCGCAGCGGTTAAAGCGATGCTGCTGGATTCAGTGCGCCCTTTGCCATTAATCGATGTTGTAAAAGAGTGGCACGGCCGTCGCCCCATGTCGGTGGGAACCGGCAGTGAAAGCGCTATTGCGGAAGCGCTATTGGCGCACCTTGGTCTGCGTCACTATTTCAATGCGGTTGTCGCCGCCGATCATGTTAAAAATCACAAACCTGCGCCGGATACTTTCCTGCTTTGCGCCCAACAAATGGGCGTGGAACCGGCGCAATGCGTGGTATTTGAAGATGCAGATTTCGGTATCCAGGCGGCGCAGGCCGCTGGTATGGACGCAGTTGATGTACGCTTATTGTGAGTGACAGCCTGTCGCTCCTGTCATTGTTTGCCAGTAGCTTCCTCAGCGCCACGCTGTTGCCCGGCAATTCTGAGGTCGTGCTGATTGCGATGCTGCTCTCTGGTGTCAGTCAGCCCTGGCTACTCGTAGTAATAGCAACAATGGGCAATAGCCTTGGAGGGCTGACTAACGTTATTCTTGGGCGTTTCTTTCCGCAGCGTAAAACATCGCGCTGGCAGGAAAAAGCGACTCACTGGCTCAGACGTTACGGCGCGGCAGCGCTGCTTCTGAGCTGGATGCCTGTTATAGGCGATGTGCTGTGTCTGCTGGCGGGCTGGATGCGCCTTTCATGGGGACCAGTGCTGTTTTTTTTATGCCTTGGCAAGGCGTTACGCTATGTGGCGATAGCCCTGGTAACGCTACAGGGTATGACGTGGTGGCACTAATTGGACTGAGTGAGTGACCTTTAATCGTCAACCATTACAATTATGCTTAATAAAATGATTATTACAGGCGGGAGGTCAACTTGATCCCGGACGTATCACAGGCGTTGTCCTGGCTGGAAAAACATCCTCAGGCAGTAAAGGGGATCCAACGCGGTCTTGAACGTGAGACGCTGCGCGTAAACGCAGATGGCTCGCTGGCGACCACCGGTCATGCGGCGACGCTCGGCTCTGCCTTAACTCATCAGTGGATCACTACTGATTTTGCGGAAGCGCTTCTGGAGTTTATTACGCCGGTCGATGGCGATATCGACCATATGTTGACGATCATGCGCGATATTCATCGCTACACCGCGCGCCAGATTGGCGACGAGCGGATGTGGCCGCTGAGTATGCCGTGCTATATCAAAGACGGCCAGCAGATTGAGCTGGCGCAGTACGGCACCTCCAACATTGGTCGCCTGAAAACGCTCTATCGCGAAGGGTTGAAAAACCGCTATGGCGCGCTGATGCAAACCATTTCCGGCGTGCATTACAACTTCTCGTTGCCGATGGCATTCTGGGAAGCGAAAAGCGGCGGTACCGATAAAGAAACGGTATCCGACGGCTATTTCCGCCTGATCCGTAACTATTACCGTTTTGGCTGGGTGATCCCGTATCTGTTTGGTGCGTCTCCGGCGATCTGCCCGTCGTTCCTGCAAGGGAAACCGACCACGCTGCCGTTTGAGAAAACGCCGAACGGTATGTATTACCTGCCGTATGCCACATCGCTGCGCTTAAGCGATCTGGGCTATACCAATAAATCGCAGAACAACCTGGGCATCACCTTTAATAATCTGCACGATTATGTGGTGGCGCTGAAGCGGGCGATAAAAACGCCTTCGGAAGAGTACGCTAAAATTGGTCTGAAGAAAGACGATAAGTATCTGCAAATCAATACCAATATTTTGCAGATCGAGAATGAGCTGTATGCGCCGATTCGCCCGAAACGCGTGACCCGCAGAGGTGAAACGCCGTCGGATGCGCTGCTGCGCGGCGGCATTGAATATATTGAAGTGCGCTCGCTGGACATCAACCCCTTCACGGCGATTGGCGTTGACGAGCAGCAGATTCGCTTCCTCGATCTGTTTATGGTCTGGTGCGTGCTGGCCGATGCGCCGGAGATGAGCAGCGACGAACTGCTGTGTACGCGTACAAACTGGAATCGCGTGATTCTGGAAGGGCGTAAACCGGGCCTGACGCTGGGCATTGGCTGTGAAACCGCGCAATTCCCGCTGGCGAAGGTCGGCAAAGATCTGTTCCGGGATTTGAAACGAGTGGCGCAGACGCTCGATGGCGTGTACGGTGGCAACGAATACGAGCAGGTGTGTGAACAACTGGTCGCCAGCTTCGACGATCCGGATCTCACTTTCTCGGCGCGCATCCTGCGTTCGATGATCGATAACGGCATTGGCGGCACCGGCAAAGCGCTGGGCGATCAGTATCGTTCACAGCTTCGCGAAGAGCCGCTGGAAATCCTGCATGAGGAAGATTTTATCGCCGAGTGCAAAGCATCGCTGGCGCGTCAGGCAGAGATTGAAGCCGGGGATACCGAGTCATTTGAAGCGTTGCTCGCGCGTCACGCCTGACAGAAAAGAAAAAGGCCACATTGCTGTGGCCAAAATTTCATCTCTGAAAGTCAGGGATGATGATAACAAATGCGCGTCTTTCATATACTCAGACTCGCATGAAAAAGAAGAGTTCATTTTTATTTAAAAAAAATCACTGTCGGAGGTGACTAAATGCCATTGTTGGATAGCTTCACTGTCGATCATACCCGTATGGAAGCCCCTGCTGTCCGTGTAGCCAAGACCATGGACACGCCGCATGGCGATACCATCACCGTATTCGACCTGCGTTTCTGCGTGCCTAACAAAGAAGTCATGCCGGAAAAAGGGATCCACACGCTTGAGCATCTGTTTGCGGGTTTCATGCGTAACCACCTCAACGGCAACGGCGTTGAGATCATCGATATTTCGCCGATGGGTTGTCGCACGGGCTTCTACATGAGCCTGATTGGTACGCCGGATGAGCAGCGTGTTGCGGATGCGTGGAAAGCGGCGATGGCCGATGTGCTGAAGGTGAAAGAACAGAGCCAGATCCCGGAACTGAACGTCTACCAGTGCGGCACCTATACCATGCACTCGCTGGAAGAAGCGCAGGAAATCGCCCGTCACATTCTCGACCGCGATGTCCGCGTTAACAGCAACGAAGAGCTGGCCCTGCCGAAAGAAAAATTGCAGGAACTGCACATCTAGTGCTGTCATTGTAGCGCCCGGTAGCTCGCTTACCGGGCCTGCTTTCTCGCCACCCAGCGGCAACCCGATGACCACCACCTTAACCTTCTCCTTTACGCACCGTCCTCTGCATCCCTTCGCCCATGATTATCAGCACGGCGACAGCGAACCGTGGCATCAGCACGATTGCGCGCAGCTATTGCATAGCCTGAGCGGCGTGGTGCGCGTGGATACCGCTGCCGGGTGCTGGGTGGTTCCGCCGGGTCGCGGCGTGTGGTTACCCGCCGGAACAGAGCATGCTATCCGCATTACCGGCAGCGTTGCAGCCCGCACGCTGTTTATCGATCCGCTGGCCCGCGCCGATCTGCCTGCGTCCTGCCAAATCGTGCAGATCACGCCGCTGCTGCGTGAACTCATCGTCGCTGCGTTCGATCTGGCCCCGGAGTATGCGCCCGGCAGCCGTGATGAACGCATCTATGAACTGATTCTGGATGAAATCCGCGCCATGCCGGTGCTGCCGTTTCACCTGCCGGAGCCGCAAAGCGCAGCGTTGCGCCAGCTATGCGAACAGATCCGCGCCGAACCGGGAGTAAGCTGGAGCAGCGCGCAGTCCGCCAGCCTGACGAACATGAGCGAGCGCACGCTGAACCGGCATTTTCAGCAGCAAACAGGGCTAAGTTATGGCGAATGGGTGCGACGCGCCCGTTTATTGGCGGCGCTGCTGCGTCTGGCGCAAGGGCAATCGGTACTGCGTGTGGCGCTGGATCTGGGATACGGCAGCCACAGCGCCTTTACGGCGATGTTTCGCCGGGTGATGGGCGTCTCACCCAGCGACTACTTCCGCGAACCTTCCCTTTAGCCCACCGCGTTCAGCAACGCCTGTAATGAGGCGCGTGCGACATCATTATCAATCCCCACGCCCCAGCGGCTGCTGCCATCCTGGTACAGGCAGCGAATATACGCCACCGAGCGGCTGTCGCTGCGCGCGCCAAGCGTATGCTCGTGGTAATCCTTGATGACAAACGGTGTGCCCAGCCACGGAGTGATGGCATTGGCCGCCGCCGAAAGCAGGCCATTGCCGCTGCCGGTCAGCTCGCGCGTTTTACCTTCCCGCATGACCGTCGCCGTCAGGCGTAACTGACCATCCTGCTGGCTGTCGCTGCGATAGCGTTGCAGCGACAGCGGCGGCGAAGGTATAAGACCGTAGCGGTTGCGGAACAGTTGCCACAGCGCATTTTGCGTCATCTCTTTGCCGTGTTTATCCGTCTCCTGCTGCACATGCTGGCTAAAATCCTGTTGCAGGGCGCGTGGTAGTTTCAGGCCATGGTTTTGTTCAATTAGCCAGGCGCTACCGCTTTTCCCGGACTGGCTGTTTACACGGATCACCGCTTCATAACTACAGCCAATATCCTGCGGATCGACCGGCAGGTAGGGCATCTCCCAGCGGCTACCGGCTTTACGGGCATCGAACCCTTTTTTGATCGCATCCTGGTGCGAGCCGGAAAACGCGGTATAGGCCAGGCTGCCAGCCCACGGATGACGCGGGTGTACCGGCAGTTGGTTACAGCTTTCCACCACTTCCACTACGCGCTGCATATCGCTGAAATCGAGCTGCGGGCTGATCCCCAGGCTGTAGAGATTCATCGCCAGCGTTACCAGGCAGACATTACCGGTGCGCTCACCGTTACCAAACAGGCAGCCTTCAACGCGATCGGCTCCGGCCATCACCGCCAGCTCTGCGCAGGCAACGCCGGTGCCGCGATCGTTATGCGGATGCACGCTGATGCACACGTCGCTACGGCGGCTGAAGTGGCGGCAGAAATATTCAATCTGATCGGCATAAACATTCGGCGTACTGACTTCAACGGTCGCCGGCAGGTTAATGATCATCGGGCGTTCGGCGCACGGTTGCCAGACATCGGCCACCGCTTCGCAAATCTCCAGCGCGAAGTCGGCTTCGGTAAAGCAAAACGTCTCCGGCGAATACTCATACTGCCAGCGCGTTTGCGGATTCTCTTCGCACAGCTGGCGAATCAGTTGCGTGGAGCGCGTCGCCAGCTCAACAATCTGCGCTTTCTCCATGCCAAATACCAGGCGGCGAAACAGCGGCGCCGTGGCGTTGTACAAATGAATTGTCGCCTGTCTGGCGCCGTGCAGCGAAGCAAAGGTGCGGTGAATTAAATCTTCCCGCGCCTGGGTTAACACCTGAATCGTCACATCGTCGGGAATGCGCTGCTCTTCAATCAACTGGCGAACAAAGTTGAAATCCGTTTGCGAGGCCGAAGGGAAAGCCACCTCAATCTCTTTAAAGCCGCACGCCAGCAGCAGGTCCCAGAATTGCAGTTTGCGTGCGCTGTCCATCGGTTCTGCCAGCGCCTGGTTGCCGTCGCGCAGGTCGGTCGAAAGCCAGCGCGGCGCATGGCTAATGCGCTGTTCCGGCCAGCGGCGATCGGGCAGGGCGAAAGGGATGAACGGGGAATATTTTTCTGCGGGATTTTTAAGCATGTGATGCGCTCCTGTTGTCTTTTCACCATCGTGAAGCGATTTCAGGAGCGCTGCTTTATCGGAACTGACAACCACTGTCGCGTTCTGGACAAGGCGCGGCAAAAATCAGTGCGCGCCGCCTCCGCCGCCACCGGCGCCGAAAGGGGGTTTGGCAAACCACACCAGACTGAGCAGGATCAGGAATATGCCCGCCGAGAACCAGAAAATCTCATTGGCGGAAATGATCAGCCCCTGATTAGTGATCTCCTGCGCTATCCAGCCGGACGCCTGCTGTTGCGACATCCCCATGCCTTGCAGTTGGTTATACATCTCCTGCGCGTTGGGGTTGTACGGATTGACCGACTCGGTAAGCTGAGCGTGGTGCAGCGATTCCCGGTTAGTCCACAGCGTGGTGGTGATCGATGTCCCAATCGAACCGGCCAGCGTACGAGTAAAGTTCGACAGGCTGGATGCCGCCGCCAGTCGCTCAGGCGACAGCCCGGAAAGCGTAATGGTGGTGAGTGGCATAAAGAAACAGGCCACGGCAAAACCCTGAATAAACTGCGGCCACGCGGAAGCGCCAAAGTCCATTCCCGGTTCGAAGGTATACGCACGCCAGTAGAAGCAAACCGCATACATAATAAAGCTGAAGGTCACCAGACGGCGCATATCCAGCTTATGGGCGAAGCGGCCAATAATCGGCGACAGCAGTACCGGGATCACCCCGACAGGCGCGGAGGCCAGGCCCGCCCACGTTGCCGTATAGCCATAGACTTCCTGCAATAGCTGCGGCAGCAAAACAATCGCGCCGAAATAGAGCATATAGGCGAGGCTGATGCAGAGGCAGCCGATGGTAAAGTTGCGCGACTTAAACAGCGACAGATCGACTATCGGATTTTCATCGGTCAACTCCCAGACCACCAGGAAGCTGATCGACACCACGGCGACAATCGTCAGCACGATGATCTCCGTCGAGTTAAACCAATCCAGCTCTTTGCCCTGGTCGAGCATCACCTGCAAACTGCCGATACCGATAATCAGCAGCGCCAGACCAATACCGTCAATGCGTCGCTGTTCGGTTCGCGTCTCGCGGCCGCGCAGGCTTTGCAGCGTCAGCACCACCACCAGCGCGCCGATCGGCACGTTGATAAAGAAGATCCAGCCCCAGTGGTAGTTATCGCTGATATAACCGCCGAGGATCGGCCCGCAAATCGGCGCGACGATCACCGTCATTGACCACAGCGCCAGCGCGATGGAGCGTTTGGCGGGCGGGTAGTTGCTCAGCAACAAACTCTGGGAGAGCGGGATCAACGGCCCGGCGACAATCCCCTGGATCACGCGAAAGAAGATCAGCATCGTCAGGCTGCTGGAGACGCCGCACGCCCATGAGGCGATAGCGAAGGCCACCGTTGACCAGAGGAACAGCTTTACTTCCCCGACGCGCTTTGCCAGCCAGCCGGTGATCGGAATCGAGATGGCATTCGCTACCCCAAAAGAGGTGATCACCCATGTCCCCTGGCTCAGCGACGAGCCAAGGTTGCCAGCGATCGTGGGAATCGCCACGTTAGCGATGGTGGAGTCCAGCACCTGCATGAAGGTCGCAAGCGACAGCGCAATGGTCATAATGACCAGCTGCGCGCCTTCCAGCGGTTTCTGTTGCATTGCACTCACCTCAGATTAACCGGCGTTGGCTTTCACGATGTTTTCGATCAGCGTGTTGACCGGCTCAAGGCTAATCTCCCGGGCGTTGCTTTCATACGCCGGGCTGCTACGCACCTGGCTTGCCAGTACCTGACCTTCACGATCGGCGGTATCGACCTTCACCAGCGTAGAGAGGCCAATACGCAGCGGATGATCGGCAAGTTGTTTGGCGTCCAGCTCAATACGAACCGGCAGGCGCTGAACCACTTTGATCCAGTTACCGGTCGCGTTTTGCGCAGGCAACAGTGAGAACGCGCTGCCGGTGCCCATATCGAGGCCGACCACTTTCCCGTTGTAGGTCACTTCATCGCCATAGATGTCGCTGACCACGGTTGCCGTCTGGCCAATACGCATATGCGCAAGCTGTGTCTCTTTGAAGTTCGCGTCCACCCACAAATTGGTGGCCGGAACGACGGCCATTAATGCGGTGGTTGGGCTGATTTGTGCGCCAGGCTGTACCGCGCGACGCGAAACGTAGCCGGTGATGGGGCTGACGATCTTCGTACGTTGCAGCGCCAGCCAGCTATTGCGGACTTCCGTCGCGGCTTGCTTAACGGCTGGCTGATCTTCCAGCGGCGTATCAAGCACGATCGCCTGATTGGCGTTGTATTGCTGAATGGCCACGTCCAGATCGGCCTGGGCGCTGGTTACGGCATCACGGGCGTGTTGCAGCTCTTCGCGGCCGATCAAATTGGCAGTACCGAGTGGAACACGACGGTTTAAATCGCTCTGCGCCTGGGCGAGGGCGGTTTTTTTCACGTCGATGCTCGCCAGCAACTGCTTGCTGTTGATCATCGACTGGCGGGTTTGACGAACGCTGCTTGCCAGTGCCGTCTGCGCTTTTTCAAACGCCTGCTGCGCATCGGTGGCATCCAGCGTAACCAGCACATCTCCCTGTTTTACAAAATCGGTATTGTCAGCCCAGACTTTTGTCACGCTGCCGGATACCTGCGCCATGATTTGCACCTGGTTACCTGCTACATAAGCGTCATCGGTTTCTTCATAATGACGCAGTACCAAAAACCAATAAATCCCATATGCCACGGCAATAACAACAAAGAGCAAGGTCAGCATCAGAAGGGCGCCTTTACGTTTGCCTTTCTTTTTGACCGGTTGCTGCGGGGTTTGACTCTCCGCATTTGCGCTCATGCTTTTCTCCACGATCTTATTTTTTGATGTCGGCACAGCCGACCTTCCGTTAGAAAGGCCAGCATCAGGCTGGCCCTTATATTCTTATATCCTGGATATTCGAGCGGCTTGTCGCGTTAGCGCAGCGCCTCAAGAATGACGCCGTCTTCGTCCATCTGGTCGAGACGCGTAAGTAACTTGCGTGTGATCTGCTCAAGCTGGTCTTTCTCCGCTTCGCTCAGGGAAGACCACAGTTGATGCAGACAGTTGTGCTGCGGGGGCAGAACCTGACGCAGGAATTCATGACCTTTATCGGTCAGTTGCAGATGCAGGCAGCGGCGATCGTTATCGCTTTCGCGACGCTCGATCCAGCCGCGTTTTTCCAGTTCATCGGCAATACGTGTGGCATTGGTACGTGAAGAACCCAGCGCGCTGCTCAATTCAGACGGCTGAATGCTGTGGTTTTCCTGCGACTCCAGCGTGATCAATGCCATAAACAACGTCTCGTTAATACCCTGCGCTTTCAGCATTTTGTTGCGGTTTTCCAGCAGCTTACCCTGCATGTGCATGCAAAGACGGGTGAGCAAAATCTCCTGAAACGGAAAATCCTCATAGCGGCTGGCGCGAAACTTAAGCATTTGCTCTATGGGCGTAAACGAACTATCCATTTGTGTATGACCTCATTAATTGCAGTCGATATAGTAACGACAGTGACAAATAAAGTAAATGTATTATTGCTGCTAATAAATTTGCCTCATCTATGCATCCGTCAGCAGTTTCCATGCGATTCCGTACGCAAGCGCGCTCAGTAGCGTGGGGAGAATAATGCTGCGTGTTTTCCAGAAACTCAGGCCCAGTACCGCGAAGCCAATCAGCGTTGGCAACAGGCGGCGGCCGTCATGAATAATTTCTGGTACGCATGACACCACCAGCAATGAACAAATAGAGGCGATGCCGATGGTGTCCAACAGGATGCCAGCGACCCCGCGTTTTGTCGGATTTGGTCGCCCGACACGAACGCGCAGGGGAAGATAGCGAAATAAAAAATTAACGCAGCCCACCAGCAGACCGAGCAATAAAATTTCATGCCTCATCGGGAACACCCTGATAAAACGCCTGCACCAGCGCGGCGACGCAGCCAGAACCGATCCCGGCGAGGATCGCCGCAGGGATAGAGAACAGCGTTAAACCGGCCAGCGCGCCAAGCAGCGCGGCGGTGACGCTCGGCGTCTGGCGACGCTGGAACGATGCCAGCAGGAAGCTCATAAACAGGGCGGGCAACATAAAACCTAACGCCGATTCCACCGCCGGATATCCCTCCAGCAGGCCGCTGCCGGAAAATGCGCCCAGCACCGTCCCCGCAACCCAGGAGAGCCACGAGAATAACGCGATGCCGATCATCCAGTTTTCGCTCCAGCGACGGTTATCGCGCACCAGTTTAGCGGTTGCGGCGGCAAACACTTCGTCCGTCAGGCCAAAGGCCCAGATCGCGGTTTTCGGATTTTTAAGCGGTTGCAGAATACGGCTGCGTAACGACGGGCCATACAGCACGTGGCGAACATCCATTGCCATGACGGTCAGCGCGGCAACCCATAAGGTGCTGCCCGCAGCAAGCAGGGTGGTAATCACAAACTGGCTGGCGCCTGCGTAGATAATGCAGGAGAAGAAGAGGCTTTCGAGAGGAGAAAAACCGAGTTTGCTGGCATTCATACCAAAGGCAAATGCAACGGGGATGTAGCTTAAAACGATGGGAAGACTGTCTTTGATGCCTTCCTGTAGCGTGGCTACTCTCACTGGCTCGGCGTCTGGAGGTATTGCTAAACTATCCATAGTGTTTGTTATATATCACCCACGTTAATATAACCGGGATAAACAAGTCCTATAACCTTAACAGACTGAGGGACTCGTTAACACCCGGTTTTTAGTGGAATGATGTAAATGTGAGCGCTTGCTTACCTCGCCACTTGCTGGCGGTGAAACCCTCGCCACCAGACCAGCAGATTCAACAGCGCCAGCGTACTGCCCGCCGCGCAGACGCCCGTCCAGCCCGCATGCTGCCAGGCGGAGGCCGAGATCAACGAACCTGCCGCGCCGCCAATAAAGTAGCTGGTCATATAACCGGCGGTCAGGCGGTTACGCGCATCCGGTTTGATGCGGTAAATCACCGTCTGGTTGGTGATATGCACGCTCTGCACGGTGAGATCGAGCACAATAATGCCAACAATCAGCGCGATAACCGAGCTGTGGCCGAGCCAAATGGCCAGCCATGAAAGCAGCAGCAATAGCAGACCGCCCGTGGTGGTGAGATGCGATTTACCGCGATCCGCCAGACCGCCAGCCTGACGCGCGCCTAATGCGCCCGCCGCACCAACCAGGCCGAATAAACCGATGACCGCTTCGGAGAAGTTGAACGGCGGTGAGGCCAGCAGGAATGCCATCGACGTCCAGAGAATACTGAAGTTGGCGAAACTCAGACAGCCGAGCAGGGCGCGAGTGCGCAGCACTTTATCACCGGCGAACAGCGTAAAAACAGAGCCGAGCAGTTGCGGATAATTGAGGTGCGTTTCCTGTTTGAGCTTCGGCAGACCGCGCCACAGCGCCAGCGCCATCAGCACCATCAGCACGCTGGCGACCCAATACACCGTGCGCCAGCCGCCGAGACTGGCGAGCAATCCGGCAACGGTGCGCGCCAGTAAAATCCCCAGCAGCAGCCCGCTCATGATGGTACCGACCACTTTGCCACGTTTATCCGGCGTGGCTAATGTTGCGGCCAGCGGCACGAGGATCTGTGCGACGACGGAAAATAGCCCGGTCAGCGCGGTGCCGAGGATCATGAAGCTCAGCGACGAACTGCTGGCGGTAATCAACATGCCGCCCGCCGACAGCAGCGTCATCACCACAATGAGTGTGCGCCGCTCAAACATATCGCCGAGCGGCACCAGAAACAGCAGGCCAGCGGCATAGCCAAGCTGGGCGGCGGTGACAATAAAGCCCGCCTGATTAGGCGACAGCGAAAAGGCATGAGCGATGGTGTCGAGCAGCGGTTGTGCATAGTAATTGCTGGCGACCGCAAGGCCGGTGGCGACGGACATCAGCGCAATCAGCGCCGGGCTAAGACCGTGGTTTGCTTGTGTCATAGGAATGCGTAGTCAGGTAAGGTTTTTTCAGCAACCTATCATAGTCAATTGCTTGAGAGGGCGTGTTGTTATCTGTGCAGTTATCGGGGGAAAAGCCGATGGCGCCTTTGATTGCCGGATGGCGGCACAGCCTTATCCGGCCTACGAGCTGTGCCCGGATTTGCACCTCAGGCGGCATACGGCGCTTTGATTGCCGGATGGCGGCACAACCTTATCCGGCCTACGGGTGGTGCCCGGATTTGCACCTCTGGCGGCATACGGCGCTTTGATTGCCGGATGGCGGCACAGCCTTATCCGGCCTACGAGCTGTGCCCGGATTTGCACCTCAGGCGGCATACGGCGCTTTGATTGCCGGATGGCGGCACAACCTTATCCGGCCTACGGGTGGTGCCCGGATTTGCACCTCTGGCGGCATACGGCGCTTTGATTGCCGGATGGCGGCACAGCCTTATCCGGCCTACGGGCTGTGCCCGGATTTGCACCTCAGGCGGCATACGGCGCTTTGATTGCCGGATGGCGGCACAGCCTTATCCGGCCTACGGGTGGTGCCCGGATTTGCACCTCTGGCGGTATATGGCGCGTAGGCCGGATAAGCGAAAGCGCCATCCGGCATAAACCGAATGGCGCTTTATCAGGAGGGATTACTTCTGCGCGGCCAGCGCGTCTTTTACCCAGCCGTCAAACTGCTGCTGGTGGGCTTTGATCCAGCCGTCAACATGACCCTGAATATCCGCTTCAGAGGCTTTGCCTTCATGCATCATCGCGTTCTGCGCATTGATGTCGGCGATAGGCAACTTCATCACCGAGAACAATTTCGCCGCTGCCGGGTTTTTCTCCGCCCAGGCTTTGTTGGCGACAATGTGCATGGTATTCACCGGGAAGCCATAGTTCATGCCGTTCGGCAGTTTGGTGTCGATATCTTTCTGCTTGCCCGGCAGGGAAGAGAACGGTACCTGCAACCAGACCACATCTTTACCCGGCTTCAGCACATCGCTCACCCAGTACGGCGTCCAGGTGTAATAGAGCACCGGTTTACCCTCTTTGAAGCGGGTAATGGTGTCCGCCATCATCGCCGCATAGTTGCCCTGATTATGCACCACGGTGTTGCTCAGGCCGTAAGCGTCGATCTGGTGATTGATTACTGCTTCACAGCCCCAGCCTGGCGTGCAGCCGGTCAGATCGGCTTTGCCGTCGCCATTGGTGTCGAACAGTTTGGCGATTTTCGGATCTTTAAGCTGATCGATGCTTTTAATGTGGTACTGCTCGGCGGTTTTCTTATCGATCAGGTAACCCTGCGCCGCGCCGGTGACAAACACCCCGGAACGATAGAATTTGCTGTCACCGCCCGCAGCGGCATACATGTCGTCGTGCAGCGGCTGCCAGTTAACGGCGGTAAAGGTGACGTCGCCAGCGGCAAGAGAGGTGTAACCGACGTTGTAATCCACTTCGCTCGGTTTATTCACCGTATAACCGAGTTTTTCCAGCCCGCGGCTGACCAGCAGCGTCTGGAAGGTTTCTTCAGAAATGGTGCTCTGGAAGGGCTGTACGGTGATGCCTTTGCCAGGCAG
Organism: Kosakonia sacchari; assembly: GCA_900109485.1. Lineage (GTDB taxonomy): Bacteria > Pseudomonadota > Gammaproteobacteria > Enterobacterales > Enterobacteriaceae > Kosakonia > Kosakonia sacchari_B. The sequence continues at coordinate 505,815 of FOAY01000001.1, forward strand.
GTCTGCAGCAAATGTGCCGGTAGAGACAAGGGTGGCAAACGCTGTGGCAAAAAGTACGCTATGTCGCATCGTTGTTCCTTATTGTTCAGGTGGGACGTGCTAACCCGGCGCCGGGCGCCGGGAAACAGGTCTATTTTGCGAATGGACGGGTCAGCAGACCCAGCGGGCCGGTTTGATACCAGCGACGATTTCCACGGCTGCGGGAATCGCGGCCGACAGCCTGCGTCAGGCGGTCGAGGATGATGGCGAGGATTACGATCCCAACGCCGCCGACGGTCGCCAGCCCCATATCGAGGCGGCCAATACCGCGCAGTACCATCTGGCCAAGCCCGCCAACGGCGATCATCGAGGCGATCACTACCATGGAGAGGGCAAGCATCAGCGTCTGGTTAATTCCCGCCATAATGGTAGGCATGGCCAGTGGTAACTGTACTTTGAACAACATCTGACGCGGGCTGGCGCCAAATGAGCGTGAAGCTTCAATCAAATCCGCCGGAACCTGGTTAATACCGAGGATGGTCAGACGCACCACCGGCGGCAGGGCGAAGATAATCGTCACCACCACGCCCGGCACGTTGCCGATACCAAACAGCATGACAATCGGTACCAGGTAAACAAACGCCGGCGTGGTCTGCATGGCATCCAGCAGCGGGCGAATGATTTTCGACGCCCGTGGGCTACGCGCCAGCCAGATCCCCAGCGGCAAACCGATCGCCACGCAGAACAGCAGCGCGGTCAGCACCAGCGCCAGCGTGACCATCGCCTGCGACCAGGCGCCAATCGCGCCAATGGCAATCAGCGATACCAGCGTGGCAATCCCCATTCCGGCGCTACTCATCTGCCAGGCGATCAGCGAGAACACGATAATCGCGACCGGCGCGGGCATCCCCAGCAGCAGTTGCTGGAAAGTGCTGAGGATATAGTCGATAGGGATGCGGATCCCCTGGAATACCGGGCGGAAGTGCATCACTACCCAGTCGATCCCGTGCGTCACCCAGCTATCCAGCGGGATCAGCGTTTTATGGAACGGATCCATAATGTTGAAATGTTCCGGCGCGGGTGCAGGCGCGCTGTGCAGCCAGTCGGCGCCGCTGCCGTCGGCAGGTGCGGCAGAACCGCCGCCCCAGGCATCTGCGGACTGCGCCGCGCTATCGGTTGCTGGCGCGCTATCCCACGGGTTATTTTGATCAGCCATTGTTTGCCCCCTCGCGATCTAAAGCCTGCAGCAGCATCCGTTTCGAGATGATGCCCACGTATTGCTGTTCTTCACCGACGACCGGCACGGCGCAGGGCGCCTGTCCGACATGGGAGAGCAACTCGCTGAGCGGCGTTTCCGCCTCCACCGCAAGCGGGGAGTCAATTAACGCCGCCTCGATCCCCGCGTTCTGGCTGAGCGCCGCCTTCAGGGAGTCGATGGAGACAATGCCGACAAATTTATTGCCGCGTTCAATCACATAACCGTATTCACGGTCTTCATCCTGCAACAATTTCAGCGCCGAGCGCGGGCCAAAACCTGGTGTTTTACGGATCAAACCCACCGGCGTTCGACGCGCAATATCTTTCGCGCTAAACACCTGGCTAATATCCACGCCGCGGAAGAAGGTGCGCACATAATCATTGGCCGGATTATTCAATATTTCATCCGGCGTACCGACCTGTACCACTTCGCCATTTTGCATAATGGCAATCCGGTCGCCAATACGCATGGCTTCATCCAGATCGTGGGAAATAAATACGATGGTGCGCTGATGTTTCGCTTGCAGTTTTACCAACTCATCCTGCATTTCCGTACGAATTAATGGATCGAGCGCCGAGAAGGCTTCATCCATTAATAGAATGTCCGGATTAATGGCTAATGCGCGCGCCAGACCAACACGCTGGCGCATACCGCCGGAGAGTTCATCCGGATACGCGTGCGCATAATTTTCCAGCCCGACCTGACGCAGGGCGTCGAGCGCTTTTTCCTGTCGCGCCTGCGGAGCAATTCCCGCTAATTCCATACCAAATGCGGTATTATCCAGCACCGTCATATGGGGCATTAACGCAAACGACTGGAAGACCATCGCAATCTTTTTCCTGCGCACCTCGCGTAACTCGGCGTCTGATATTCTGGCGATATCCACGCCATCAATCAGCACCTGTCCGCGGGTGGGTTCAATCAGGCGATTGAGAAGGCGTACCATAGTGGATTTACCCGATCCGGATAACCCCATGATGACAAATATCTCGCCTTCTTCAATGGCCAGACTGGCGTCTTTAACGCCAAGCGACAGACCCGTTTTTTCCAGAATCGTTTCTTTTGAAAGTCCTTTCTCAATATATTTGAAAGCCCGCTGCGGATGCTCGCCAAATATTTTATAAAGATTCTTCACTTCTAATTTAATTGCCATGCAATAAAAGAGTTCCTGTTATTTATTGTCGATATAATACCTGATGAGAATAATTGACTGGCTATACCCTAACATACTCAGAATCTGAGACAACCCTCAATTGCCGGGCCTGCGGAATTTGACGTTTGCAGAATCGTCTCTATTTCCCATGAGATAAGGGCTGACGGCGGATGATAATTTTTTCGTATTCATCGCGAAATCGCACCTGAAATGGCGTGCTTCAGGTGAAAATGACAAGGACATTACAGTGTAGTGCCTGTTTGATTATTATGCCGAAGAAATACGCAGATATTCGCGTAATAGCAATAACCTTTTTCGCAGGCGGGTTTTTAAAAAAGAATATTGGCGGGAATATTCCTCTCCCGGAAAGGGAGAGGCGCGGGCGGTTAAAAATTCCAGTCTTCGTCTTCGGTTTCGACGGCTTTCCCCATCACATAGGAGGAGCCGGAGCCGGAGAAAAAGTCGTGGTTTTCGTCGGCATTCGGCGAAAGCGCGGCAAGAATTGCCGGGTTCACTTCCGCCATTTCCGCCGGGAAGAGCGCTTCATAACCGAGGTTCATCAGCGCTTTGTTGGCGTTATAGCAGAGGAACGCTTTCACCTCTTCTGTCCAGCCGCTCTCCGCGTACACATCTTCGGTGTATTGGAGCTCGTTATCGTAGAGATCCATCAGCAGATCCAGCGCGAAATTCTTCAACGCCTCGCGCTTTTCTGCGCTGACTTTCTCCAGCCCTTTCTGATACTTATAACCAATGTAGTAACCGTGCACCGCTTCGTCGCGAATGATCAGCCGAATCAGGTCTGCAGTGTTGGTCAGTTTGCCGCGGCTTGACCAGTACATCGGCAGCCAGAAACCGGAATAGAAGAGGAAAGATTCCAGAAACACGCTGGCGATCTTCTTCTTCAGCGGCTCATCGGCGCGATAGTGCTGCAGGACTATCTGCGCCTTGCGCTGCAACGCCGGGTTTTCTTCGCTCCAGCTATACGCGGCATCGACATCTTTGGTCTGGCATAGCGTGGAGAAAATCGAACTGTAGGAGCGGGCATGCACCGCTTCCATAAAGCTGACGTTCGACAAAACCGCCTCTTCATGCGGCGTCAGCGCGTCGCTCATTAACGCCGGTGCGCCAACGGTATTCTGAATGGTGTCGAGCAGCGTCAGGCCGGTAAAAACGCGGATGGTAAGCTGTTGCTCTGCCGGGCTTAATGTCTGCCAGGCGGGAATATCGTTCGACAGCGGCACCTTTTCCGGCAGCCAGAAGTTGCTGGTCAGCCGGTTCCACACTTCCAGATCTTTATCGTCCTGGATTTTGTTCCAGTTCACCGCGCTGATACGTGTTAGTTGGCTCATCCTTTTCTCCTTATAACGCGCAGGACACGCAGCCCTGGATCTCAGTGCCTTCCAGCGCAAGCTGGCGCAGGCGAATGTAATACAGCGTCTTGATGCCTTTTTTCCAGGCGTAGATCTGCGCTTTGTTGATATCGCGCGTGGTGGCGGTGTCTTTGAAGAACAGCGTCAGCGACAGCCCCTGATCGACATGGCGCGTGGCTTCGGCGTAGGTATCAATGATCTTCTCCGGGCCAATCTCATACGCATCTTCGTACAGCGCCAGATTTTCATTGGTCATAAACGGCGCCGGGTAGTAAACGCGCCCGGTTTTGCCTTCCTTGCGGATCTCAATTTTCGACACAATCGGGTGAATACTCGATGTCGCATGGTTGATGTACGAGATGGAGCCGGTCGGCGGAACCGCCTGTAAGTTCTGGTTATAAATGCCGTAACGCATCACATCTTCACGCAGTTGCTGCCACATCTCGCGCGTGGGGAGGGTGATGCCGGAACGGGCAAACAGCGCACGGACTTTCTCTGTTTTCGGTTGCCAGTCGCCTTCCAGGTACTGGTTGAAGTATTCGCCGCTGGCGTAGCGCGACGCCGGGAAACCGGCAAAATGCTGGCCGCGCTCGCGGGCGATCATCATCGAGGTATGCAGCGCATGCCAGGTGATGGTGTAGAAATAGAAGTTGGTGAAATCGAGCCCTTCCGGGCTGCCATAGGCGATGCCTTCGCGCGCAAGATAACCGTGTAGGTTCATCTGGCCCAGCCCAATGGCGTGCGAGGCGGCATTGCCGGTCTCAACAGACGGTACAGAGCGGATATGGCTCATATCGGACACTGCCGTCAGCCCGCGAATGGCGGTTTCCACCGTGCGGCCAAAGTCCGGCGAATCCATGGTGTGTGCGATGTTGAGCGAACCCAGGTTGCAGGAGATATCGTGGCCGGTCGTGGCGTAATCGAGGTTTTCATCAAATGTCGAAGCGCTGTTGACCTGCAAAATCTCCGAGCACAGGTTGCTCATATTGATGCGCCCGGCAATCGGGTTCGCGCGGTTGACCGTGTCTTCAAACATAATGTACGGATAGCCGGACTCAAACTGGATCTCCGCCAGCGTCTGGAAGAAGTCGCGGGCGTTAATGTAGCTTTTGCGCACGCGATCGTCGGCCAGCAGTTCATCATACAGCTCGCTAATCGCCACATCGCCAAACGGTTTGCCGTACAGGCGCTCGACATCATAAGGCGAGAACAGCGCCATCTGCGCGTTCTCTTTGGCCAGCCGGAAGGTGACATCCGGGATCACCACGCCCAGCGACAGGGTTTTGATGCGGATCTTCTCGTCGGCGTTTTCACGTTTGGTATCGAGGAAACGCAAAATGTCCGGATGATGCGCATGCAGATAAACCGCGCCCGCGCCCTGACGCGCGCCAAGCTGGTTGGCGTAGGAAAAGGCATCTTCCAGCATCTTCATTACCGGGATCACGCCGGAAGACTGGTTTTCAATACGCTTGATTGGCGCGCCCGCTTCGCGCAAGTTGGAGAGCAGAAACGCCACGCCGCCGCCGCGTTTGGAAAGCTGCAACGCCGAGTTCACCGCGCGGCCAATCGATTCCATATTGTCTTCAATGCGCAGCTGGAAGCAGGAAACCAGTTCGCCGCGCTGCTGTTTTCCGCAGTTAAGGAAGGTTGGCGTTGCGGGCTGGAAACGGCCAGAGAGGATCTCTTCCGCCAGTTGCCGCGCCAGCGCTTGGTCGCCCTGCGCCAGCGTCAGCGCGACCAGGCAGGCGCGATCTTCAAAGTGCTCAAGATAGCGTTTGCCGTCGAAGGTTTTTAGCGTGTAGCTGGTGTAAAACTTCCATGCGCCAAGGAAGGTCTGAAAACGAAAACCGCTGGCGTACGCGTGAGCAATCAGACCGACGACGAAAGCACGATCGTAGCGCGCCAGCACGGCAGCGTCGTAATACCCTTCGCTTACCAGCCAGTTCAGCCGTTCATCCTGGCTGCTGAAGGTGACGGTATTGGGGCGCACATGATTCGCCATAAAGGCGTCAACCGCCTCTCGGTCTTTATCAAACTGAATGCGGCCATCTTTATCATAAAGATTCAGCATCGCATTCAGCGCATGGTAATCCAGCGTTTCGTGTTTCACGCGCTCTGCGGTTGTCGTTGCCAAAATTCGCTCACTCCTTTACGCACATTGTCGATGTCCTGCTGCGTACCCATCAGCTCAAAACGGTAGAGATACGGTACGCCGCATTTCTGCGACACCACATCGCCTGCGCGACCGTACGCTTCGCCAAAATTCCGGTTACCGGAGGCGATCACGCCGCGAATTAACGACCGGTTATGCGGATCGTTTAAAAAGCGGATCACCTGGCGGGGAACTGCGCCTGCCGTTCCGCCGCCGCCATAACTGGGCACCACAAGGATATAAGGTTCGTCTACCTGGATGCGCTCCCGCTCATTGAGCGGAATGCGTACCGCCGGCAGCCCAAGACGCGTAATAAAGCGCTGCGTATTTTCGGAGCTGCTGGAGAAGTAGACGAGGGTACTCATGCGCTGGCCACGTTGGGGGCGCTGTGCAGGCGGTTGATCATATCCGGGCGAAAGCCGGACCAGCGCGTTTCCCCGGCGACAACCACCGGTAACTGACGAAAGCCCATCGCGCGAAGCTCATCGGCTGCTTCGGGCACATGGTCAACGTTCACCATTTCGAACGCCAGGCCACGGCTTTCCATGGCACGTTTCGTGGCGTGGCACTGAACACAATCATTTCGAGTGTAAATGGTAATGCGCATAATTCGTGTTTCCGTTTAAAATGGAAGAACGGCGCGAAGGTTCGCGTCAGTTAGTGTGTGTACTACTGAGAAGAATACTAGATGTAGTTATTGAAAGATGCAACCACACAATATATAGGAAATTATCATAGGCTTTGCCCAAAGGATGGACACAATGGGTAAGGGTGATTTGTACACATTTTACACAGGGATACAGCGATGCGAGGGCAAATAAAAACCCCTGCGCGGGCTAGCCGGGCAGGGGGTTTTGCGAAAAGAGCGGGTTTAGCGACGCAAACTGAGTAGCGCGCCGATGAAAATACCGATGGCGGCGGCAGCACCCACGCTGCACCAGGGTTTGTCTTTCACAAAGGTATCTGCGCAACTCACGACGTCGCTCGCAGCTTGTTGCACACGGTTGCGGCCATGCAGACGTGCGCGGGTCTCTTTTAACAGCGCCTGCGCTTTACGACGCGCGCTTTCCGCTTCGTCTTTGGCGTCGCTGCCCCATGATTTAAGCACCTCTTCGAGACTATCGGCTAATTGGCTGACATCGTTGTTGATATCCTCGACGCCTTCATCAACATCACGGCGATTCGGTCTGTTAAACATAGGATCCTCCCTCGTTTTTGATGTGAATTTTAGTTTAGACCATAATTTTTCAGGCCTTGCGGCAATCACTTCTTTCACGCCCGTTTGTGGAATTTTCTGAATCACGGTCAATGCTGAGTCATGTAAGGTGGCGAGGCTGTAAAGAGATGACGAGGAAAATCTATGTACTTAAGACCCGATGAAGTGGCACGCGTTCTGGAAAACGTGGGATTTACAATGGATGTGGCGACGCCAAAAACCTATGGTTATCGTCGCGGTGAAAATTATGTTTATGTGAATCGCGAAGCGCGAATGGGCCGTACGGCGCTGGTGATCCACCCCACGCTGAAAGAACGCAGTTCGTCGCTCGCGGAACCCGCCTCGGACATCAAGTTGTGCGATCACTACCAGAATTTCCCGCTCTATTTTGGCGGCGATTCCCAGGAGCATTACGGCATTCCGCACGGATTCAGTTCGCGCGTGGCGCTGGAACGTTTTCTGAAAGGATTATTTGGCGAACAGCACTAAACGATGGCAGGCATTGCCTGCCATCCGCTATCAGGCTTTGGCCTGGTGGTAACTGCTCACCCGGAACAGACGGCGGCAGTAATCGAGGAAGTAGCCATAAACGGCACCCATCATCATCGACAGCACGATATTGGAACTGACCGCAGCAACAATCTGATGCCAGTCCGCACCTACCGACCAGAGGATCGCCACGTAAACCGGCGACTGGAAGGTGACATAGGCCAGCACGTCCGCCAGATTTTTCATCCAGCCTGAAGGGCTAATACGGCGTGCATAACGCATAAAAGCATCGCGGTACAAACCATAAGGCCAGGCAATAATAATGTTCACCGGGATGGCGACCAGGCGCGATGAAAGTGACTGTTCGAAGCTCATTCCGGAGAGAAATATTTCAATCAGCATGTTCACTACCGAACAATAGACAACCATCGCAAAGGTGTCTGCTGCGGCGTGACGCAGGCGAGACTGCGAAGAGAACATGGTGCTGCTCCTTGAGAATCAACGAAAAGGCGAATGAACGAGTCTTTTAGCGTTTTGAAGTGGCTGAATTAATGCGGATAGAGTATCCATCTGGTTTGAAACTAACAACTAGCTATAAATTTTTATTTTATTTTCTTTGTTGGATAAAGTGCTCTGTGTTTGCGCGTTTTCTGCCCATTTCATTATTTTAACTGGAGTGGTTGTTAAATTTATTCAATATCAAAAGCTTATGGATGGTGTGAGAAAAAATGCAGCACTTTGAGGGGGAAATACACGGCGCGTTTTAGCGTACTCTGCTTCCGTATTGCGGATAAAATAACCAACAGCATTTTTTATGCTGATAAAGGTGTTTTTGTGGAGTTTAGTTCTGATATGAAGTGTGATTATTTATGCTTATATTTTGCATAAATGATAGCCAGAGCGGCGGGGGACGCCCACCGCTGAGGGATTAGCAGACGCCGAAATCGCCGTCTTCTTTATACGGCGAGACATCTTCCGCTTTCAGCGTAATTTTGTCTGCCGTCTCGTCGTGGACGGGAACCGCAACGATTTGATCCTGATGAACTTCAAGCACTTTAAGTTTTGGCCCGCCAACGCGCGGTTGCACAATATCGCCGACAGAAAACATACCTTCCTCCTTTCTCATTTGTTGTGTCTCTAACCTTAGCCTGGAGGCTGTAGGGGGTACAGCGTAAAAGAGGGTAAAAGCGCGTGGTGGAAGTGGCGGTACAGTGCAGAGTGTCTACTCTTAAAGAGAAAGTCTTTTATTTCAATTACCTGAAATTTTTCTGCACGGGAGGCAACATGGGTTTCTGGCGCATTGTCCTGACGATTATTCTTCCGCCGCTCGGCGTGCTGCTTGGCAAAGGCTTTGGCTGGGCATTTATTATCAATATCCTGCTCACCCTGCTGGGCTACGTTCCCGGCCTGATTCACGCTTTCTGGGTGCAGACCCGCGATTAATGTGTAGCGGCGCGATAACCAGTATCGCGCCTTTTCGACGTTATCAGAACGTTTCCCAGTTGCTGTCCCCGGAAGTTGCCGTCGGCGTGGCCGGGCGCAGCGCTGTCGGTTTTGGCGTACCGGATTTTTTGCTCAGCAGCGCGCTGTGCCCCTTCACGCGGAACACCGCCACTGCCTGACGCAACTGCTCGGCCTGCTCTTCCAGCGCCGCAGATGCCGCAGCGGATTCCTGCACCAGCGAGGCGTTCTGCTGCGTAACGCTGTCCATCTGCGATACCGCAAGGCTGACCTGCTCAATCCCTTTGCTCTGCTCATCGGAAGCGGAAGCGATTTCACCCATAATGTCGGTTACGCGCGTCACCGCGTTGACAATCTCCTTCATGGTATCGCCCGCTTCGGCAACCAGCGTGGTGCCAGAATTTACGCGGTTCACCGAGTTTTCAATCAGCGTCTTAATCTCTTTTGCCGCCTGTGCGCTGCGGCTTGCCAGCGTACGCACCTCACCGGCCACCACGGCAAAGCCGCGTCCCTGTTCGCCTGCGCGGGCGGCTTCCACCGCAGCGTTCAGCGCCAGAATATTGGTCTGGAAGGCGATACTGTCAATCACACTGGTGATATGCGCGATTTGCTGGGAGCTGTCGGAGATCTCGCTCATGGTACGCACCACATTGCTGACCACTTCACCGCCGCGAGCCGCCGTATCGGAGGCATTTTTCGCCAGCAGCGATGCCTGGCGGGCGTTATCGGTGTTTTGCTTCACGGTAGCGGTGAGTTGTTCCATGCTGGCCGCAGTCTCTTCCAGCGAAGCCGCCTGCTGCTCGGTGCGGGAGGAGAGATCGTTGTTGCCGGTGGAGATCTCGCTGGCGCCGGTGTAGATCGAATCAGAACTGTTACGCACCGCGCTGACGGTTTGCACCAGCGCTGATTGCATCTCATGCAGTCCGGTTGCCAGTTGGCTCATCTCGTTGCGGCCTTCGGCGGCGATCGATTGTGTCAGATCGCCCCCGGCAATGGCGCGAATATGCCCCATAATGCTGTGCAGCGGTCGCAGCAGCAGATGTTGCAGACCCAGCCAGATCATGACCATTACCGCAATCACCACCAGCAAAATGACGCCCAGCGTCCACTGCATACTGGTGAAGCTGTTCTGGTTTTGCTGTGCCGCCGCTTGCAGGAAGGTGTTGTTTTCTGCCCGCCACTTCGTATAGCTGGCGTCCATATCATCCTGCGCCTGTTGCGCATCCAGGTTGCCGTAAGCCTCGTAATTATTGGCCCGCAGGAAGGTGATCGACTGCTGCAAAACGTCATGCATTTTGCTGATGTTCTGCGAAACTTCGTCGGCTAATGCGCTGTCCTGGCCCGCCACGCGCGGCGTATTTTTGTAGTTATTAAAATAACCTTCGGCTTTGCCGAGCGAGTCGGTTGCGGTGGTGAGGAGCTTATCGATGCTGGCAAGGGAGGCCGGATCGCGTTGGTTTTTCAAAAAGCGAATCGCCACGCGAGTAACAGTGACGCGCGTTTTGATCAGCGTGTTAACGCTGTCGCCTAAGTTTTCTTGCTGCGCGTTAAGAACTCCGGTGTTCTGGAAGTTCAGCCTGTCATTATTGACCGCAGAGTAGAAAAGTCCCCCGGTGACCAACTGGAGAAGACAAAATACCGAAAGAGCAATAATGATGCCGGTAATAACCCGTATATTTTTGAGCATGGCCATAGTCCGTGAGAGAGTCGGGATTGCTCTGTTAATATCGGCCTGGCCAAAGGTAACTTTATAATCGCTTTTTAAACGCTTAAATAAGACTTAAATAAGTGCCCGGCATATCACATGCCGGGAAGTGCGTTACAGCTTGTTGCGGTGTTTTTTTACTGCCAGCGCAATGCGCGGCTCCAGCAATTTCGCCACGGCGGCGAATACCGGCACCACCACCGAGTTGCCAAACTGGCGGTAAGCCTGCGTGTCGGAAACCGGGATGCGAAACGGCTGTTCGCCGACTTTTTCAAAACCCATCAGACGCGCGCATTCACGCGGCGTCAGGCGGCGCGGACGGCGCGCCTGGTTCTCTGCATTGCCGAAATCAGCTTCACCCAGCGCTTTATCCCAGCCGCGATCGACAAGGATCTCTGAACCGTCTTTGTGATAGCGCGCCGACAGCGTGCGGGCCACGCTTGCGGCATGGGTAGGATCCACCAGCCCGAAACCGAAGCCATTCCCTTTTGCCGCATGTTTTTGCGCATAGCGATAGAGATACTCCCAGAGCTTTGGTGACAGCACATATTTGCTGTCGACCGTCGGGTCGAGCAGTTGGCCGAAGGTCGGGCGCTGCGTGGGGTAGAAGCGGTCGATATCGCGCAGGGTAAAGCCTTCACTGAGCTGTAAATCGCGGCGAAAACCGACCAGCACAATGCGTTCGCGGTGCTGCGGTAAAAAGTGGCGGCCATCAATGATTTTCGGATCGTCTTTGCCGGAAGCATCGGCATCGGCCACGTCATAGCCCAGTTCATCCAGCGTATTCATGATCACGCTGAAGGTTTTGCCTTTGTCGTGGCTTTTAAGGTTTTTGACGTTCTCCAGCACGAAGATCGCCGGACGGCGGGCTTTGATAATGCGCGCAACGTCGAAAAACAGCGTTCCCTGCGCTTCGCACTCAAAACCGTGGGCGCGACCAAGAGCATTCTTTTTACTTACCCCGGCGAGGCTAAAAGGCTGGCAGGGAAAGCCCGCCAGCAGCACGTCGTGCTCGGGGATCTGCTGTTTGATATGGGCGTAAGCCTGGGCTTCAGAGATGGCAGGATTGCCGCTCAGCGTCACTTCGCGGATGTCCTGATTAAAGGTGTGCGTGGACTTATCGTTGTACCAGTTGGCTTTATAGGTGCGCACCGCGTTTTTGTTCCATTCGCTGGTGAACACGCACTGCCCGCCGATAGCTTCAAACCCGCTGCGAATACCGCCAATACCGGCAAAGAGATCGATAAAACGGAAACGATAGTTGGGGTGATGAGCGGGGGGCGAGGGGAGCAGCGCACGCAGTTGCGCCTCTTCGGCGGCGGTCAGCGTTTTTACGCTGCCTTTACCGTTTATCCAACGGTTGAGCGATTCACGGCTCCATTCCGCTTTGCCCGCCTTTTTCAACTGCTCGGCCACATACTTTTGTCCGTAGATTTCAAGCACCTGATCGAGTAATGCCCGGTCGCGTTCCTGCTGTCGCTGTTGTTCAGTCTCTGCCTGCGCCAGCAGTTCCTGCGCAAGTGAATCAAATTCCGCCATGGCGTCTCCTTGGATTGACGCTCTGAAATATATCACTCATTTGACCCAGAGGAGAAACGCCAGGCAAGCCGTTATTGGCGGATAAACGCAACCGGTACGCTTTCCGTCAACCACACACTGTTATCGGCCTGATAGAAAACAAAGCCTTGCGCGTGCATCCGTTCTGCTTCAACGGTGAGCACCACCGGTTTGCCGTGCGCTGACCGACAGCGGTTGCTGTCGCCTCATCGGCAGATAAATGCACATATTTTCACGCTTTGTTCCATGGCATTTTCGCCAGCAGCAGCGCCATGCCGCACCAGCCGCTGATTCCGGCGAACAGTAAGCCTGCGCCGACGAAACCGGAGAGCAGGAAAAAGCCCGGATGCGCCGCGTAACCGAGTATCACGCCGAGCAGGATCAGGCTGCCCGCCACCATTTGCACCTGCTGCATCAGCGGACGCGGCTGGCGTTTATCTTCCACCGTCGGCAGGTGCGCCTGCTTCCAGCCACTTAGCCCGCCTTCGAGAATGGCCACCGGCACTTGCCCTGCGGCACGTACCAGCGCATCGGCATTTTCCTGCGTACGTCTGCCGGACTGGCAATGAAAAATCACCGTTTGTGTGGGCGAGTCGGTGGCAATCGGCGCACCGTTCAGCAATGCTTCCAGCGGCAGTGAGACGGCACCGGGCAGGTGCTCGCGGCGAAATTCATCAGGCTGGCGAATATCGATAAGCAGTGCGCCTGCCGCTTGCTGTGCGTGGGCGTCAGCCGCAGAGATCCGGGTATAAGACATAGTTACTCCTGTGGGCAGTACAGCCCCTTGAGTGTGCTGATAATTTTGCCAACCGCTTCATCTTTAATGAAGTAGTTGATCCGCTGCGCCTGGCGCAGGCTTTCAACCAGACCTTCCTCTTTCATCCGCGCCAGATGTTGCGACGTCGCTGAAGGGCTAAGGCCAGTAATGGCGCTCAGTTCACCCGCAGAGGTGCCCGGCGCGTCGCACAGCATGCAGAGGATCAGCAGCCGGTGCGGGTTGCTCATCGCTTTCAGCAAGCCGGATGCCTGCTCTGCCTGTTTCTGAAGTAACGGAATATCGGGTTTGGTCATGGTTGTTTAGTTTTTTCTAAATTTAGATAAATCTAAAATAAAGAGCGGAAGAATTCAAGCACTGAATAAATCCTTAACACTTTTGGTTTGAATTCTCCTCAACACCTTCGTTTACTGAGGGCAGTGTGTGGCCATGTTTCCGGAGAAGAATGTGAAGGTTTTGAAATATGCGCTCTGCGCTGTCAGCGTCTGGGTTAATGGCGCGAGCGCCTGGAGTAATGTCTTGCCCGTCGGGCCTGCGGCAGGCGATCAATCGCTTTCACCTTTCTACATCTGGGACGGATCTTTGCCTGCGAACCCCGGCATGATGCTGCGCGAAGAGCCGCTGCCCGCACAGCCGGAAATCACCGCAGCCAGCAAAGCGCAACGCATTCTGTATACCTCGCGCGATAAACGCTGGAACGCCGGAATTGTGCCGGTCAGCGGCGCGCTTTGGTTCCCGAAAGGCAATCCACCGGCCGGAGGCTGGCCGGTTCTCGCCTGGGCGCACGGTACGCTGGGCGTTGCCGATAGCTGTGCGCCGTCGTGGACTAACCCGACAGCGCGGGATGCGCACTATATTAACCAGTGGCTCCAGCAGGGCTTTGCGGTTGTCGCCACCGATTATCAGGGGCTTGGCGGGCCGGGGCCTCATCCGTATATGAACTGGGAAGCGGAAGGACGTTCGATACTCGACAGCGTACGCGCGGCGCGACAGGCGTATCCGCAGCAGCTCGCGAATAACCTGGTGATCAGCGGCCAGTCGCAGGGATCGGGCGCGTCGCTTGGCGCCAGCCTGATTGCGCCGGATTACGCCCCGGAATTGAAACTGCGCGCCACCCTTGCCACGGGCGTGGTGGCCACGTTTCCGGATGGGCCGGTGAAACCCGGCAATGCGCGTCCGGGCAACCGCGATCCGTCACGCTTTACGATGTTACGATTGATTGGCGGCTCGCTGCCGGATGGCGCGCCGCCCGCTGAGAAATGGGTAACAGAAAAGGGGGCGAAGCTGCTGGCATTGGCGAAAACCGCCTGTATGAGCGAGCTGGGCCGCTATGAGCGCCGCGAAAAACTCGACGGTAGCGCGGCATTTATCGGTGGTTCCGCGCAGGTTACTCATGCGCTGCTGCCGGTAACCGATATGCCGGTCAAAGCCTTCCCGGCACCGCTGTTTGCCGCCACGGGTCTCGCCGATCACACCTTATCGCCGCACCATCAATACGCCGCAGTGGCCGCGCTGTGCGCAGGCGGCAATGCGGTGGAGTGGAAAACCTATCCCGGCATTACTCATAACGGCACCGTCAACGTCGCTTTCGCCGATGAACTGAAGTTTGTCCGCGGCGTGATGGAAAACGCCCCGCAGCCCAATAGCTGCGGTTCGTTGCAGCCGCCTGGCAAATTACAGCAGCCCACGAAGGGCGTGGCGTTTAATTAGTCGCACAAGGTTATGAGCGTGATAGCTTCTCCCATGTGAGTGTACATAGTACCTCTTTCTGGTGTACTATGTACCTGAACAGGGAGGTGTGCTATTGGATCATGCACTGGAGTTTATTGAGACGTCGAGGTTTACCCGGCAGATAAAGCAAAATTACTGAAAGGTGAGGTGTGACATGCATTTTTTTGACGAGCTAAAAACCTCTCTGGAAGAGGCTGTAGACATCAAAAATGGGGTTAAAGCGCCGGCAAATGTCACCCGCTATGAAATCGCTGATGTAAAAGCGATTAGAGAGCAACTCAACGTTTCACAAAGTGAGATGGCGAAAGCGCTGGGAACCAGCGTTGATACCATTAAAAGTTGGGAATCCAAACGGCGTAACCCGACAGGCCTGGCAGCCAAGGTACTGGCAACAATTCAGGCAAATCCCGATTTCTTTCGTGAACTTGCCGCCCATTAAACAACAGCCCCATCGGGGCTTTTGTTCTGTTACCGGGCCAACTATCTGAATTCCGGGCCGCTATTTACTGTGCATGACGCCAGCGCAGTGTCGCGGGCAGTACGCGCTGCGGCATTGCCGGTTCGTTGCCCTCAATCATTTGGGTGATTATCTCGAAGCAATCCTGCGCCAGACGCGGCACGTTCTGCTCGACGGTGTCGATGTGCAACGACAGCGAATCATACAGGTAATGGTCGTCAAAGCTGGCGATATGGATTTCGCTCTCCAGCAAGTGATGCTGGCTCATATAGCGCAGCACCCCTTCAAGCAGTCCGCAGGCGGCGGTAAACAGCGCCTTCGGCGGGCGGCCCAGCCTGGCGCACAGCGCGGCGAACATCTCGTAACCGCTGCTCGGGTGATAGTTACCGTGAATAATCCACTCCGGGCGCGGCGTTACGCCCGCACGCTCCAGCCCCTGCATAAATCCGGCGAGCCGATCTTTGGTGGGAGAAAGCCGTGGCTGGCCGCCAAGAAAATAGATTTCATCGGGGTTTGCCCGCGCCAGGCGTTCGACTAAATCCGCCGTCGGCGTCAGCGAATCGGTGATCACCAGCGGCAACCGGGTGTCATTGATGTGGCGGTCAAACAGCACCACCGGCAACTGCTCGCTGAGCTTCACGTAGTCGCTGTCGCTCTGCATGCTGGAAGCGACAATCAGGCCATCCACCTGGCGCGCGACCAGGTTATTGACCACCACGGTCTCCTGGCTGGCATTTTCGTCGGTACAAGCGATCAGCAGTTGCAGGCCGGCTTCGCGGCAGAGGTTTTCCAGCTCATGGGAAAAAACGGCAAAACCGTAGTTGGTGATTTCCGGCACCACCAGCCCCAGCGTGTGGCTGCGGTTTTCGCGCAGCAGACGGGCATAAATGCTCGGCTGGTAATGATGCTGTTGGGCGATCGCCAGCACGCGTTCGCGCGTCTCCTGCGCCACGCGCAGCTCTTTGCCGCGGCCGTTAAGCACCAGGCTGGCAGTGGCTTTCGACACCCCCGCCAGCGCAGCGATATCACTGATGGTAACGCGTTTTGTTTTTCGCACGGTTTTGCATCGTTTAAGGAAACAAGCACTTATTCTACCATGCAAGAACGTAACGACCAGTAGTGGGCCTGTACTTCTGCGCCTCCGCGCAGGGTTAATTGCGCCGGATGCGTCGGGAAGTAGCGGTTGCTCATCACCCCTTCGCCCGCGTTGATAAAGATCTCCACGCTTGAGCGATCGCAAAGGATCTGCAACTTCTGCGCGCTACCGCGCCAATAACGGTACAGCCACTCGCCGGTTTGCAGGCTGCGGCGGGCCAGACGCAGTTCGTCGGCGCGCCACTCAAGAATGAGCGTATCGGCGAAATTCAGCGTTAATCCGCCCGCGCTTTCCAGCACCAGCTCAAGTTGCTCTGCCTCCAGCGCTGGCATTGCTTCTGCTGTACCGCGATAGCGCTGTTCTTCACCGCGCAGCGCCTGTAGTTCAGCCACCGGCTGTT
This sequence comes from Kosakonia sacchari, assembly GCA_900109485.1. GTDB lineage: Bacteria > Pseudomonadota > Gammaproteobacteria > Enterobacterales > Enterobacteriaceae > Kosakonia > Kosakonia sacchari_B. The sequence continues at coordinate 522,614 of FOAY01000001.1, forward strand.
GATACAGCTTACCGTTATGTTCAGTCAGTTCCCGCAGGCAGGTCATCTGGTGGATCCAGCCATTCGCCACGGTTGGCTGCAACATCTCTTCGCCATCCGGTACGCCCATCCAGCCGACCAGCAGGCGGCGGCCATCATCGGCGAGGGTGGTTTGCGGGGCGTAAAACTCAAACCCGGCATCCAGTTCGGCATACTCGCCGTGCTGATACTGCGCGCTGGCGTAATCCAGTGTGCCGCTGAGATACGCGCTTGGGTAGGTATTGAGGTAGCGTTTCTCCTCGCGCGCCACACCTTGCGGGCAGCAGATCAGGAAGGTGCGCTCGCCAAGGGTGAACATGTCGGGGCACTCCCACATATAGCCCGCATCGCCCAGCCCGTTCAGGCCGCTACCGGCGATTTCACCGAGGTTTTGCCAGTTCCACAAATTCTCTGAGCGCAGCAGCAGCACCTTGCCCTGCAACTGTAAATCCTGCGCGCCCAGCACCATGTACCACTGCCCGTCGTGCCGCCACACTTTCGGGTCGCGCACATGGCCGGTGTAGCCGTGCGGCAAAGGAATGGCCGGGCCGAGTTTGTCGAAACCGCCGTCGCTGTTTTGTACCGCCAGGCATTGCCACGCGGTGCGGGAACCGTCGTCAAACTTCACGTTGCCGGTGTAGCACAGCGTCAGCACGCCATTGTTATCAATGGCGCTGCCAGAGTAGCACCCGTTGCGGTCATACTCTTCGTCGGGCATCAGCGCGATGGGTTCATGCTGCCAGTGGACTAAATCCGCCGAACTCCAGTGCGCCCAGCATTTGTGCAGGTGCTGACAACCCAGCGCATTCCACTGGTAGAACAGATGATAACGCCCGGCGAACTGGATAAAACCGTTCGGATCGTTAAGCAGCCCGGTCACCGGCGCAAGGTGCCAGGCGGGGTAGTGCGGGTCGGCCAGCGCTTTCGGCTGGCCTTTCATTACTGCCTGCAACATGGCAGGCAGCAGGGGGGTTGAAGCCATTATTCGGAGTCCGTTTTGTATTTCAGCAGGTAAGAGATAACAAACGCGGCGCTAAATGCAATCACCATTCCGATAACATAGTTGAGCAGCGAGCTGGCCTGTACAATCGCCATCCCAGGGATGCCCGTCAGGCCGACTGCCGTCATATACACATGCACCGAAACCACCCATGCGCCGCCTGCCGCGCCGCCGATAAGCGCGGCGATAAAGGGTTTTACAAAGCGCAGATTGATACCGAAAATCGCCGCCTCGGTAATGCCGAGTAGCGCCGAGAACGCCGAAGGCAGGGTAATGGCTTTGATCTTCGCATCTTTCGTTTTAAACCACACCGCCAGACAGGCACCGCCCTGCGCGACGTTAGCCATCGCCCAGATCGGCAGCAGGAAGTTGACGCCGATCGACGGATTGCCCAGCAGCCCGGCTTCAATCGCGTGAAAACTGTGATGCACGCCGGTAATCACAATCACTGAATAGAACCCGCCGAACAGCATGCCGGCCAGCCAGCCTGCATGGCTAATCAAGGTGCTGAGAACAAAAGAGATGCCGTCGCCGAGTGCGCGACCCGCCGGGCCGATAACCAGCATGGCGATAAAACCAGAGATAATCACCGTCAGGAACGGCGTCAGGATCAGATCCAGCGCATCCGGGATCACCCGGCGCAGTTGCTTCTCCAGCAGGCTCATAAACCACACAGCCAGCAGCACCGGGAAAACGGTTCCCTGGTAGCCGATCATCGCCACTTCGATACCGAAAAAGTTCATGGTATGGAAGCCCGCCGCCACGCCCCAGGCGTTGGTCAGCGCCGGGTGCGTCAGAATGCCGCCGAGCGTCGCGCCAAGATAAGGGTTGCCACCAAACTCGCGGGCGGCGGTAAAGCCAATCAGGATCGGCAGGATGATAAATGCCGCTGAACTGAACATGTCGAGCATGATGTACAGGGCGTTGTCCGGGTTCACCCAGCCGTAGGTTTTCACCATTCCCAGCAGCCCCATCAGCAAGCCGGAGGCGACAATCGCCGGGATAATCGGCACGAAAATGTTCGACAGCAGGCGGGCAATGCGCTGGAACGGATTGAGCTTGCGCGCGGCAATATCGGCGGCTTCTGACTTGCTCGATTCGTTGATCCCGGCCTCGGCGATAAACGCGGCGTAGACTTTATTCACCACGCCGGTACCGAAAATAATCTGCAACTGCCCGGCGTTACGAAAACAGCCTTTCACACCGTCAATTTTGCCGATCGCTGCGGTATCGGCTTTCGCGTCTTCCACCAGCACTAAGCGCAGGCGCGTGGCGCAGTGCGCGGCGCTGGCGATGTTATCCTTACCGCCCAGCAGCGGCAGCAGCGCGCGGGCAATTTGTGCAAAATCCATAGCAACCTCTGTGTTCTCGTTATTGTGGTGTTAACCCGGTTGAGACGACCCCCGCACCCCGCAGGGGCCGAACTCATTAGAACCAGGTCTCCATTTGGACGCCGAAGTTCCACTCGCCGCCGGATTTAAAGCCGTTGCTGCCAAAGGCATCATCGCTGGCGTAGTTATCCAGGCGGTGATCCCAGTCCATCCAGGTGGCGAACAGGCGGATTTCCGGGCGTTTGAGGAATTCGCCGACGTCGCTGGCTTTCAGCGTCGGGGCGACGGTCAGTTTATAGAAGCTACCGCTCACCGCGTTACGGCTGTTGTAGCCTTCCGGGCGCAGATCCATGTACTGGTAGCTGCCTTCGTACTGCATTTCGAAGTTTTCGGTGATCCCCTGAATCAGGCGCAAGTTGGCGGTCGCCCACTGGTAACTGTCGCCTTTGACGTAGCGATCTTTACTGCTTTGCGCCAGTACGGCCGGTGCAATATGCCAGCCGCCGCCCAGCGGCGTAATGCCGTAGCTGGCCAGGCGCCAGGTGTTCGCTTCCGGCAGCAGCGCGCCGTCGGAACCGATCGATTTCACCTCTGCGCCCAGCCCGTGGCCGTAGAGCAGGGCGGTTTTCGCTGAGCCTTCCCGCAGCCCATAGAAGCTGTCGTTATGCAGGCCAAGAAGCGCATGCACGCCGGTATTCGCGGCATCGCCCTTCACTTTATTACCGTCGAGATCGACACGATCGTCGTTATCTTTGGCGCGCATGCCGCTGACCATCAGTTGCAGCGGGCCGTAGAAGTTGTTCAGCGACAGAATATAGTTCTGCGCCGTGTTTTCACTGTTCTCAATGTCGCCGAAGGTGCGGCCGTAAATTGACAGGTTGCTGTGTGTGTCATCGTTCCACTTCATGTCGTAGATCCCGGCGCCGGTCCCGGCGAGGAACACCACATCGGAGTCGATCCAGTGGATATCAAAGTTATCGCGGTCGAAACGTTTACCGGCCCAGACGGTGGAGTCTTTAAATGCGCCGGTGAAGCTCGGCAGGTGGCCGATTTCGCTAAACGCCTGGCGCAGGTTGAGATCGCTGCTGGAGGCGGTCCAGTCGTTATAGGTTTTTTGCCCGTCGGCCAGCATCACCTTAAAGCGCGTGGTCGCGCCGTTTGCCAGCGTCTGTTTATGTTCGAGGTTCATCTCGACATAGGTATCCGGTTCGTTACCCAGGCGACCAACATGACCGCCGGTTTCACCTGCCGGGGTCACCGTTGGCCCGCCCTGCGTTTTGGCGGCGGAGTTGTTCATCAGCAGGCCGGAACGGGCGTAGCCGTGGAATTCAAACCCGCCTTCATCGGTGGCTTTTTGCTCCAGTTTGGCGGTGCGCTGCTCAACCTGGCTGGTGGTGGTTTGCGTCTGCTGCTGCGCGGCAGCCAGTTGCTGCGCCTGTTTTTCCGCCACTTTGGCGCGGGTTTCTGCGGCATTTGCGCGTTGTTCTGCCGCCTGTAAACGCTGTTCCAGCGCGGCAAGACGGGCTTCTATGCTGCTCATGCTGGGATCGGCAGCCAGTGCAGAGCCAGAGCTGAATATCAAACCAAGGGTTACGGCAAGCGTGCTTTTTTTCATCATTTTGCATCCCTAAGGAAGAGCTATCATCACAGGATTGTTTTTTTGCTAAACCGGTTTAGGTGATGAATCATACGCAAGGCTAATTTCTTCACGCAATCAAATTTGCTAAACCGGTTTAGTGATTGTGAGACGGCTCGCAAAACGAAGCGGCACTCAGGTGGGTTATTCCTCCAGTTGATGACGATAGGGCAAGGCGGTCATCGCGCCTTTCGCCGTGGTGGCGAGCGCCCCGCAGCGCTGCGCGGTGGCAAGACGTGCGCCAAGTTGCGCCTGGTTATCCGGTAGCCCGTGCTGCGCCAGTTCCCACAGCAACCCGGCAACAAACGCATCTCCCGCACCAGTGGTATCGACGCTGACAACCGGCTGCGTTGACCAGGCGCTGAGCGCGCCGCGCAGGCAGGCTTTGACGCCCGCTTTACCCTGCGTCACCAGCAACAGCGGGATGGCGAAACGTTCGGCCAATTGCTGCATGCTGGCGTCGATATCCGCCTGGCCGCTAAAAAAGGCCAGCTCTTCTTCCGAGAGTTTCACCACGTCGGCCAGCGTGAAGGCCTGGCTCAGCGCATCATGTAACTGCTCTGGATCGGCCCACAAATCGTGGCGGATATTCGGGTCGAAGCTGACAAATCCCCCGGCATCACGGATGCGCGTCATCGCCGTAAACGTGGTGCTGCGCGACGGTTCAGCAGAGAGCGCAATCGAGCAGCAGTGTAGCCATTCGCCGCGCTGAAAGGGCGGTAAGTCATCTACCGCGAGAAACAGATCGGCGCTCGGTCGAACCATAAAGGTAAATGAGCGCTCACCCACTTCATCGAGCGCGACCACCACCGTGGAGGTGCGCTGCGCCGGGTCGGTGGACATAAACGCGGTATTCACCTGTTCGGCGTCGAGGGTTTGACGCATAAAGCGGCCAAAAGGATCGTCACCGACGCGGCCGATAAAACCGCTGTTTCCCTGCAAACGCGCAATGCCGACCGCCACATTCGCGGGTGCGCCGCCGGGGCACTGCAACAAGCGCCCCGCGCCTTCCGGCAGTAAATCCACCACGGCATCGCCCAGACACCAGACTCGTGCTGACATAACTCTCTCCCGCTTTAAAATAATCGATAAAACTTAACTAAACCGGTTTAGCAAATCAACTGCATCGTTAAGTTGTCATCTTTTTTTGCTAAGGTGCAGGGCGGGTTTCCTTACTCTGGACGCGACAATGCCGCAACCGCTGTACGTTTTCGATCTCGATAACACCTTGATTTCCGGTGACAGTAGTACGCTGTGGAGCCGCTACCTGGTGCGCGAAGGGTTTGCCGATGGTGTGGACTATTTGCGCCATGAAGAGCGGATGATGCAGGATTACGCGCGCGGCGAAATGAATCTGCACGAGTATGTGGCGCTGATCATGTCGCCGCTGCGCGATTTCCCGGTGGCGCGGGTGGAGCGCATGGTGGCGCTGTGTGTGGAAACGGAGATTGTGCCGCGCATCTACCCGCAGGCGTGGGCGTTAATCAGGGAATTGCAGGCCAGCAACCAGCCGATGCTGATTATCTCTGCGTCGGTCAGTTTACTGGTGAAGGCGATTGCGCCGGTGCTGGGCATTGCGCACGCGATTGGCGTAGAAGTGAAAACCGATAACGGGCGCTACACGGGGGTCATTGACGGGACGCCGAGCTATCAGCAGGGCAAAATCACCTGCCTCGAAAACTTCCTTGTTCATCACCCGCAACATCGTGGAGCGGTGACGTTTTATACCGACTCGATTAACGATTTGCCGCTTTGTGAGTACGCCAACCACGTGTTTATGGTGAATCCCTGCCCGCAGCTGGCGGCGCAAGGAGAACTGCGCCGCTGGCCGCAACTTAACTGGCAGCTTACTCCGGTTTAAACAGCGGCACCGCTTTACCGATGATATAGCGTCGGCGCAGCCAGGCCGATGCCATATCCATCAGCATGACCACCGCGACCAGAATCACCGTGATAAACATCACCACGTCCCAGTTCCACAGCCGCATGTTTTCGGCATAAATCAGGCCGATACCGCCCGCGCCAACAAACCCCAGCACCGCCGCCGAACGGGTGTTGGACTCGATCTGATAGAGGCTCAACGCGAGGAAGGTCGGGAATGACTGGGTAAAGGTGCTGAAACGGTGCTTTTGCAGGCCGCTCGCACCGACGGCAGTCATACCGCGCCCCGGCGAGCGATCCACCGCTTCATGGCTTTCCGCATACAGACGGCCAAGCAGGCCGGTATCCTGCATGATGATTGCCAGTACCCCGGCCAGCGGCCCGAGGCCAACGGCGCGCACAAAAATCAGCCCCCAGATCGCCATATCGATGCCGCGCAAAATATCGAACAGACGGCGCATACAAAACGCCACCGCGCCGAGAAACCCGCCGCGCATGATGTTGCGTGCGGCAAGGAAGGAGAGCAGCAGCGCCAGCATAGTGGCGGTGAGCGTACCGGCAAAAACAATCGCCAGCGTGATGCCAATCTGCGAGAAGTAGTAGCCAAACGGCCAGTTGAGGAAATCGTGCCAGACAAACATGCGCAGCAGATAGCGGCCAATCTGCTGCATGCCGTTAAGCGCCTGATCGAGCGGAATGCCGAACTGCATAAAAAACCACAGGTAGTAGAGCGCAGCGGCCAGCGCAATCAGGCCGAGACGGCGCAGATAGCGCCCCTGCGCTTTGAACAAATCACTGTGCAGTTTACGGCTTAAGGTCACATTCGGTACGGCTTGCCAGCTTGTCATTTTTTCCCCTCCAGCACCCACTGGCGCAAACGGCCAGAGAGGGTATCGAGCGCCGAAACCACAATGATGATCAGCAGCAGCGTAATGCTGACCTGATCGTAGCGGTCGAGTTTGATATTGGTCATCAGCTCCTGGCCGATGCCGCCTGCGCCAACCAGACCGAGAATGGTGGAGGAGCGGAAGTTAATCTCCAGGCGCATAAAGCCGTAGGAGAGAAAAATCGGTTTGACCTGCGGCCACAGCGCGAAGCGGATGCGTTGCAGATGCGTGGCGCCGCAGGCGGCCAGCCCGCGTACCGGGCGATCCTGCGTGCTTTCCACCGCTTCATAAAACAGTTTGGTCAGGCTGCCGACGGTATGCAGCGCCAGCGCGAGGAAACCGGGAATCGCGCCAATACCAAATGCCATCACGAAAATGACCGCCCACGCCAGCTCCGGCATGGTGCGCAAAAACGCCACCAGCGCGCGAATGGCAAAGCGTAGCGGCGGCGGTGACCAGGTGTTGCCCGCCGCCAGAAAAGCCAGCACGCCAGCGATGACAAAAGAGAATAGCGTTGAGGCCAGCGCCAGTTGCAGGGTTTCCCAAATCAGCGGTAACTGAATCGGCAGGCGATAACCCCAATACGCCAGCGAGCCTTTGGTGTGGCTGTCGGCAAAAAGCACAGACCAGTGCAGCGTCGGCACGGTTTCCAGCATGTAATCGAGGAAGTTGGGCAGCGAGTGCCAGATGGTAAAAATATTAAATTCGGCGGCGTTCCCGGCGGCAAGCCAGAGCGCCAGCAGCAGTAACGACCCGGCCACCGTGTCGCGCTTCTGGCGCGCTCTGACCTGCTGGTAATAGTGCTCAAACTGCGTATTCGACGTGTTCATGCGTTGCAATCGCGTCCTGTATGACAATCGAATAAAAGCCCCTGGTTCGACGCAGGGGCTTATTTCATGGCGTGCCGATTAGCGTGCAGTCACCAGCTCGCGTTTCATCTCAATAATCTGTTTGAAATCATCCACGCTGCCCGGGCCGATATGCTGTGTACCGCCCATCGCTTTCACGAAGCAGGCGTGATTATCGGTATCCAGTTTCTTCACGGCGGTAATGACTTTGGCTTTGAAATCCGCCGGCAGGCTGTTGCTCACCAGGATCGGGCCGTTCGGGATCAGCGTCGATTCCCAGATGATGCGGATCTCTTTCATCAAATTCGGGTGATCCATACGGATCAGGCGGTTAAAGGCGCCGGTGCTGTAACCAGTATTGTAATCGCCCACCATTGACGTCCAGGTGACCGCGCCCGCGAACTGGCCGTTCAGCACGCCGAGAATGTCCTGCTCATGACCGCCAGAGAAGGTGACGCTGGAGAAGTAGTTGTTGTATTTGTTGTCGGCATTGCCGCCGAACTTCTGTTTGAACGCGTAGTTCGGGATCAGGTAGCCGGAGGTGGAATCCGGGTCCGCAAAGCCGAACGCTTTGCCTTTCAGATCTTCCAGCTTTTTGTACGGGCTGTCGGCTTTCACGATCACCACGGAGTGGTAACCGCGCGATTGATCTTTATCGTCAACGGCGATACCCACGATATCGACCGCTTTCGGGTTGTTGATATACACCGAGGCGTAAGAGGAAGGCGACATGCTCAGTACCACGTCAACTTTCCCGCCCAGCAGCCCCTGGATCACGCCGGAGTAGTCAGAGGAGTTGCGCAGTTTGGTATCGACGTTCAGCTCTTTATCGAGAAACTCTTTCACACACTGGTTATCGCCGATTTGCTGAGTCGCGTTCTGCCCGCCCAGAATCCCCAGATTCAATTCCTTCGGCTGCTCAGCGGCAGAAGCCTGCCATGCCAACAGAAGAGCTGTCATCAATGCAGATAAACGTAATGCACCAGAAATAGTGTTTTTCATTGTCATTGCCTGTGTTGTCTCATTGGAAGGAATAATTAATGCAATTGGCTGATTTCATCGCCGTACAGCACCTGCAGAACATCCTGTGTCAGCCGGGAAGGGTGGTCATCGAAAATAATGCGTCCCTGCGCCACGCCGATAACCCGCGTGCAGTACTCTTTCACCAGCTCAACAGAGTGCAGGTTGACCATTACGCTGATGCCCTGCTGGCTCACTTCGCGCAGCACGTCCATGATGCGCTGGGTATTTTTCGGGTCCAGCGAAGCGACAGGTTCGTCCGCCAGTAATAACGAGGGGTTCTGGATCAGCGCCCGGCAAATCGCCACGCGCTGCATCTGCCCGCCGGAGAGCGTCTCTGCGCGCTGTAACGCATGCGGCAGCATGTTCAGCCATTCGAGCAGGGCGATGGCTTTCGCGCGGTCTTCATCGGTGAAAACTTTAAACAGCGATTTTAGCGTTGAGGTCTGGCTCAGACGGCCAAGCAGCACGTTGGTGAGCACATCCAGGCGCGGAACGAGGCAAAAGTCCTGGAAAATCATGCCGCACTGGCTGCGCCACTGATTGAGCGCACGGCCTTTCAGACGCGAGACATCACGCGGCTCGCCCTCATCATCGGAGAAACTTAAGATCTCGCCCGCGCTGGCGCTGTGCGTGCCATTCAGTACATGTAATAGCGTTGATTTACCCGCGCCGGAGCGGCCAATCACGCCGACCATCTCGCCGCTGTGCAGATCGAAACTGATATCGTCCAGCACGGTCTGGTGCTGGTTATACGATTTGCGCAAGTTCCTGACGCTCAACACCTTTTGTTTCGGCACGGTGTTTAATTGATGCAGAGGCGAATAGGGGTGTTCAGAAAGTTCTGCCAACGCGCTGTTCATAAGTCTTCCGGTTTTTGTCATTCAACTGGCGACCATTAACGGCACAACAGATGATCGTTTTATGACGAACAGGCGAACAAATAATGAACGCGAAGGTTTCGCTTAGGGTTAGGGCGGTGAGCGCAGGCTGAGTTTGCAGTAATCGGACAGCACAAGCGATGCATCCTGCCGGGAAAGATAAACAGAATAAACAACGGAAACAGGCGCTTTTTGCGATATTTCGCCCGACATCGTTTGGCTATTTTTCTGCACGGGAAAGCGGCCAGAGCATGATATTAAGCGGATATTTACCGTTTCTCTGCCTGCTATTTTCCGCGCGGAAACAGCATATATTTAAATCACGCCACCGTCACAAAAGTCAGAAAAAACAAGCAACTTTATTGCATCGGTTGGTGCACGGTCTATATGTTAATTTTGTGTTTCAAAAACAATACCAGGGGGTTGTATGGAAGGGAAGATTGCAACGCTGGCCGCCGTTCTGGCCACCATATTTGCTGGTTCTGCGCTGGCGGCGGTGCCTGCGGGCTATCCGGCGGAGTATCAGAAAATCGTCGATGCCGGGACGAAAGAGGGCAAAGTCGTTATCTATTCGACAACGGATACCAAAGCCGCAGGCCCGCTGATTAAAGGCTTTGAGGAGCAATATCCGGGAATTAAAGTCGAATATAACGATATGAACAGCACCGAGCTGTATAACCGCTATCTCAGCGAGCAGGCCTCCGGCAGCGGCAGCGGCGATGTGGTCTGGAGTTCATCAATGGATACCGCGCTGAAGCTGGCGACGGATTATGCCGCCGAATATGCTTCCCCGGAAAAAGAGAAATTACCCAAGTGGGCGGTGTGGCAGCAAAAAGCTTATGGCACCACCTATGAACCGGTGGTGTTTATTTATAATAAACGGCTGATTCCCGCTGGCGATGTTCCCGATTCCCACAGCGCGCTGGCGAAATTAATCGCCGCGCAGAGCGACAAATTCAAAAATAAAGTCACCACCTACGATATTGAAAAGTCCGGCCTCGGTTTTATGCTCGCCGTTCAGGACAAGAAAAGCGACAAAGATTATTTCGCGCATCTGGGTGATATCGCCAAAGGCGGTCTGACGGTGCAATCCTCCACCGGCACCATGATGGAGCGCGTCTCGTCGGGTGAAAACCTGATTGGTTACAACATTCTTGGCTCGTACGCTGAAGCGCGCATCAAAGGGGATAAATCGCTCGGTATCTCTTACCCGAAAGATTATGTGCTGGTGCTGTCGCGCGTGTCGTTTATCAGTGCGGAAGCGGAACACAGCAACGCGGCGAAACTGTGGTTTGACTATGTGCTGTCGGAAAAAGGGCAGAGCATTCTCGCCAACCAGGCGGATATTCCTTCTCTGCGCCAGGATATTGAAGGCAAAAACGATATTGATGGTATGACCAAACTGCTGGGGCAGGCGCTGAAGCCGATCCCGGTAGATGAATCATTGCTGGAATATCTGGAGCCGAAAAAACGTCTGGAATTTATTAAACAGTGGCGCGAAGCCGCCGCCAAATAACCTCCATCACCGTTGTGCGTCGCTGCGATGCACAACGTTTTGCTTTGCGTAGCAGAGCGTAAAGGGATGATTTATGAATATCGTGCGCAGAAAATGGCAGGGGTTGCCGCGTGGCGTAACCGTATTAATTACCGCACTGGTTATTTATATCCCGCTGTTATTTATTGTGGTGCAGAGCTTCCTCTCTGCACCCTTTTTCGCCCGCAGCAAAGAGTTCAGCCTTGAATCCTTTGCCTTTATTTTTACCGATCCTGATTTTTATCTGGCGCTGAAATCCGGCTTCATTCTGGCTTTCGGGCTGGTGATTATTGCGATTCCACTCGGCGGCATTCTCGCCTTTTTGATGGTGCGCACTGATTTGCCGGGCCGCCGGTTTATCGAGCCGTTGATTCTGGTGCCGATTTTTGTCTCGCCGATGGTGCTCGGTTTTGGCTATGTGGTCGCCGCCGGGCCGGTGGGCTTTTTCTCGCGCTGGGCGGAGGAACTCATCGGTTTTGTGCCGTGGAACATCTACTCGATGTTCAGCATTGTGGTGATTGCCGGTTTAACCCATGTGCCGCACGCTTATCTCTATATTTCGTCGGCATTGCGCAGCGTCGGCTCGGATGTCGAGGAGGCGGCGCGCACCGTTGGCGCATCGCCGCTTCAGGTGATGACCGCCGTCAGCCTGCCGATGGTTCGCCCCTCGATTCTGTATGCCTGCGTGCTGCTCTTTTTCCTCGGTCTGGAAGTGTTCGGCCTGATGCTGGTGCTTGGCGATCCCGAAGGCAACATGGTGCTGGCAACGTATCTGTATAAGTTGACCAACAAACTGGGTACGCCATCGTATCACCTGATGGCGGCGGTGGCGGTGGTGCTGATTTGCATCACTATTCCGCTGGTGATGTTGCAGCGCAGGTTGATGCGCACCGCCAGCCGTTTCGTCACCATGAAAGGCAAAGCCTCGCAGGCGCGCGCGCTGCCGCTCGGCAAATGGCGCTGGGTGGCGGGAATGGTGGTGGTGGCGTGGCTTACCGTGACCATTGGCGTGCCATTGATCGGCGTAGTGCTGCGGGCGTTTATTGCCAACTGGGGCGTCGGCGTGTCGTTGTGGGATGAGTTGTCGCTCGATACCTTCCGTAGTATCTGGCAGCAGCCGAACCTGTTGCGCGCCATCGTCAACTCGATGGCCATTGGCGTGATTGGCGGCGCGCTGGCGGTGGTCTGCTATCTGTTCGTCGGCATTGCGATGCACCGCAAGCAGGATAACGTCACGCGCTTTCTCGACTATAGCGTGCTGGTGCCGCGCGCCGTGCCTGGGCTGCTGGCCGGTCTGGCGTTCTTATGGGTGTTCCTTTTCCTGCCGATGTGGCTGGATCAGTCGCTGAAAAACGGCTGGCTCTCCGGGCTGCCGGTGGCGCAGTGGCTGCGCGACAATCTGATCGTCTGGCTGCGTTCATTGCGCACCACCATCTTCAGCGTCTGGCTGGCCTATACCGTGGTGTGGATGGCCTACGGTCTGCGCTTGATCTCCTCCACGCTGTTGCAGGTTGGGCCGGAGCTGGAAGAGGCGGCGCGCAGTACCGGCGCGTCGCGCGGGCAGGTAACCCGTCACGTTACAGTGCCGCTGTCGCGCTACGGTTTGATCGGCTCCTGGCTGCTGATGTTCCTGATTTTTGAGCGTGAATACTCAACCGGCGTTTACCTGCTTTCTCCGGGAACGGAAACCATCGGCTCGATGCTGGTGTCGCTGTGGGCGGCAGGCGCGATTGATATCGTCGCTGCCCTGTCGTTTATCAATATTCTGCTGGTGGTCATCGGTCTTGGCGTGGCCCTGCGCTTTGGAGTGAAATTACATGATTGAGCTGGCTGTAGATAATCTGCATCTGACCTATGGCGACAATCCGGTACTGAAAGGCGTCTCCATGCAACTGAACCGGGGCGAAGTCGTTTCACTGCTTGGCCCTTCCGGCAGCGGTAAAACCACGCTGCTGCGCGCCGTCGCCGGGCTGGAAAAACCGAGTCAGGGGCGCATCACCATTGGCAGCAATGTGGTGTATGACGGCAATCCGCGCAGTGAAGTGCCTGCCGAGGAGCGCAATCTGGGGCTGGTGTTCCAGTCCTACGCCTTGTGGCCGCATAAAACGGTATTCGAGAATGTGGCTTATCCGCTGAAACTGCGCAAAGTGGCGTCGGCGGAGATCGCCCAGCGGGTGCAAACGGTGCTGGATCAACTCGGGCTGGGAACGCTTGGCAAACGCCATCCGCATCAACTCTCCGGCGGCCAGCAGCAGCGCGTGGCGATTGGCCGGGCGCTGGTCTATAACCCGCCGGTCATTTTGCTGGATGAGCCGCTGTCAAACCTCGACGCCAAGCTGCGTGAAGAGGCGCGGGTATTCCTGCGCGAGCTGATCGTCAAACTCGGTTTATCGGCGCTGATGGTGACGCACGATCAGAATGAAGCGATGGCGATTTCTGACCGCATCCTGCTGCTGAACAATGGCGTTATCGAACAGCAGGGCACACCGCAAGAGATGTACAGCACGCCCTCGACGCTGTTTACCGCTGAATTTATGGGCAGCAATAACCGCCTGCATGGCAACGTTACCGAGGTGGTGAACGGCAAGGCGCGTATTGAAGGCGCGCGCTGGGCGCTGTGGGGCGTGGCTGGGCCTGGTGTCGAGGTGGGCCAACCGGCGACGGCAGTGATCCGCGTGGAAAGCCTGCGGTTAAGCGATCAACCGCAGGACAACTCGATGGAACTGCCGATGCTTACCAGCATGTACCTTGGCGACCGCTGGGAATATCTGTTCCGCACGCAGGGGGATGATTTTGTGCTGCGCGTTTACGGTACTCAGCCGCGCAGCGAGCAGAATTACCGCCTGGTGCTGCCCGCCGAACAGCTATGGATCTTCCCGAAAAGCGGTTCACCAGGGTAATGCCACCCAGCGGTAACCCAGCGCAATGGTGCCAGCGATAATGGTGAAAATGGCGGCGAAATGCATTAACAGATCCGGCGCGCTGATGTGCGCCGGATGGCAAAACGCCAGCAGCGTCAGCGCCATACAGGCCACGCCCGCGCCCGCCACTGCCAGGCTCCGTGCCGGGAACAGCGATCGGGTGCGGTGCAGATAACCAATCACAATCGCCATCATCGGCGCGCTGACCACCAGCATAAACAGATAGCAATTCGGCCCTTCAACGCTAGCGGCAGGCGCCAGCGAGTAGTGCAGATGCAGATTCCTCAGCGTGCTGGCGAACCAGAGGCTAAACAGCGGCGCAAACCACTTCCAGCTAAGCGGCTGCTGCCCGGCAATGCTCAGCAAAAAAGCATTACGAATCGCCAGCGTTCCGGCGACAAAGGTCAACAGCAACTGCACGATAACCCACGCCGCGTCGCTCTGCGACCAGTCGGTCAGGGTTCTGTTCAGCAATAAGCTGGCGGCAATACCGCACGGTAACGCCGTCGCCAGCCAGCCCATCACGCGCCAGCCGGGTTGCCAGGGGCGTTTTACCGGCGCGATGGAGCGGCTTAACTTCTCAATTAACAGGTCATGATCGGCCATGATGTGCTCCCAACCGACGAAGATTATTCAGGGCGCGATGCAGCAATGACTTCACGGCGGAGACCGTCAGGTTATTGCGCGTCGCGGTTTCCGCAAGGCTCATCTCCCGCAGATGAACATGCTCGATCACTTGCCGCTGGCGGTCCGGTAGCTGATTCAGCAGCGCCGACAGCTCTTCCGGCGCCTGCGACGGCTCGCTGCTGGCAATCAGCAGTGAATCGTCCTCGCTTTCCACTTCCCGCTGCCAGTGGCGACCGCGCTTGCGCAGCGCATCGACGGTGCGGGCATGAGCAATCGCCATCAGCCACGGCAGGAAAGGGGCGCCGGGATCGTAGGTATGACGTACCCGGTGCACGGTAAGCAGCACATCCTGAATGACATCATCCACCAGCACCTCGTCGGCAATCTGCCTGCGGGCAAGCGTGCGGATCACCGGCACCAGCGCTTTCAGCAGCCGCGTGTAAGCCTGCTGGTCGCCTGCCTGCGCAAGCGCCATCAGGCGTGGCCATTCGTCACGCGCGGCTTCACTTTTTTGCATAATCCGCCTTTAGGTTTTTTTCCCGCTCGCCTGATTCAGCGCATTCACCACGATCGAGGGTGTCAGCACTTGCGGCAGGATCTTCGGCGCGCTGCCGTCCGCCGGGTAGACCACATAGAGCGGCAGGCTGCCCTGGCCCAGGTCGTTAAGCGCGTCATCAATATCCGCATTAAATTTCGTGGAGTCGGCCACCATATAGAGCGTACCGGTCTGCGCCAGCGCGGTTTTCACTGCCTGAGTGGAGAGCGACGTGCGCTCATTCACCTGGCAGGTAATGCACCACGAGGCGGTGAAATTGACAAAGATGGCTTTGCCATGCCCGCGATTCTCCGCCACCGTTTGCGGTGACCATTTCACCTCGGCAACTTGCGCTGCGGGCAGCGCGCTACCGCTTTTCACCACCGATGGCAGCGGCACAATCGCGGCAAGCAGCAACACCGCCGTGGTGGCAAACAACACTTTATGCCCGCGTCCGGCAAAGCGGCGCTGTTGCGCCATACCGTACAGCCAGGCGGCAAAACTCGCCACCACAGATGCGGCAAGAATCGCCGCCAGCGCGGTCGTCCCCGCCTGCTGCGCCAGCACCCACACCAGCCAGCCGAAAGCGCCGAACATCGGAAACGCCAGCCCGCGTTTGAGCGTATTCATCCACGCGCCGGGGCGCGGCAGCCATTTGCCGAGCGACGGAAACAGCGAAATCAGGCTGAACGGCGCGGCAAACCCGAGCGCCAGCGCGAAAAATACCGCCAGCGCAACGGCGGGCGGCTGCACTAACGCATAACCAATCGCGCCCGCCATAAACGGCGCGGCGCAAGGCGTCGCGACAATGATCGCCAGTGCGCCGGTCAGCGCCGCGCGGATAAATGCGCCGCGTTCAACCTCGATCTCTCCGGCGCGTTGCAGGCTGAGGCCCACCTCAAATACGCCGAGCAAATTCAGCGCCGCGCCGAGGATCACCAGCGCCAGAAAGGCGATCACCAGCGGTGACTGGAGCTGAAAACCCCAGCCGACCGCCGTGCCGCCCGCGCGTAATGCCAGCAAAACTCCGGCCAGTATCATCATCGTCACCACGGTGCCGAGCAGAAAACCGAAACCTTCCTGACGGGTTTGCGCCGGGCCTCCGGTGTGACGAATTAGGCCCAGCGCTTTCAGCGAGATTATCGGAAACACGCAGGGCATAAAGTTGAGAATAATGCCGCCTGCGAAGGCGGCGAGCATAGCGGTCAACATAGCGATTCTCTGCAAGTCGGAGGGTTACAGCGCATCAGGAATGCGCATTGGCGTACTGTTTCACCGCTTCCATTGTTTTCTGAATATGCGTTTCCGGATTTCTGTCAGTGTAGCTCAGCAGGATCTTGCCATCCGGGGCGATGACAAACGAGGTGCGATCGGAAAGGGTTTTGCCGTTCATCTGCATCAGCGTCTCGTACTGGGCGGCCACTTTCGCGCCCGGATCGGCGGTGACGGCGAATTTATCGCGGCACTCCAGCTTCGAGAACTCGTCCACCTGATCGGTATTTCCGGCGGTAACGCCAATTACCGTGGCGCCGAGCTTTTTGAAATCGTCAGTGGCTTCGGCAAAGTCATGCGCTTCAATGGTACAGCCTTTAGTGAACGCCGCCGGGAAGAAGTAAAGCACCACCGGCCCTTTTTTCAGCGCCTGCTGCAAGGAGAAGGTCAGCGGTTTCCCGCCCAGCGCACCTTGCAGTTGAAAATCCGGCGCTTGTGCTCCGGCGGGCAGGGCGGCGTGGGCATTGGCGATGTTAAGCAGGGCAGCGGCAGTAAAGCTAAGCACGAGTTTTTTTATCGGGGTCATGTTGCGCTCCATAAGTGTGAAGAACGTTAACGCTCATAGACAGTTCGTCGGTGCAGAGGGAAAAGTTTCGCCGGGCAGAAAATTTTCTCCATCCTGGTTGTGCCGCACCGGGCTTTCATTTATTCATCGGGTGTATTTCATGGCTGCTAAATATAAGTAAGGCATTTATGATGTGATAATTCCTAATCAATTAACCGGCAAAAAAGAAAAACGCTATGCTGTCAGTCATCCCGCTCGTTAAGGTGTTCCGCTTACGTTAAAATCCTTTTCTTGTACTGAAAATTACTTTTTTAAAAAAGTCATTTAATTCATTATGTTATCTATTAGGAATAATTAACAGGGAAGCTATTCATTGCTTCAATTGAGAATAGTCTTAATGTGCGAAAAATAGGCTATAATTAAAATTGTTTCCTTTCAGAAACGCTGATTTCCTCTGGTTGTGTCGCGTCATTATGGTAAAAGTCAATGATTTTTAATTCCGCCGCCAAAAAAAGTAGTTTGCTGCGCCGATATAACCGTCTGCTTAATAAGTACAGCACTTATCCTAACGAATTATCACTGGCGCAGATTGCTGAAACCCTGGCCTGCACGTCACGTTATGCGCGCTCACTGCTGAGTGAGATGCAGGAAGAGGGCTGGCTTGCCTGGAGTTCCCGGCCGGGACGTGGCGCGCTGGGTGTTTTGCAGTGCCGGATGACCACGGCGGCAATGGAAACCTTGATCGCCGGAGAGTATCCGGCGGCGGAGACGAAAAATACCCCTGCGACGGTTGAAACGCAGGCTTCTGAAGATGGTTACCGTTACGTCATCTCTTTTTATCGCCCGCTGCTGACGCCGGTTCCTTCAGTACATGTCGACAGGGCCGGACGTCATGTTTTGCAGATGGTGCACGATGGATTAATGCACCACCTGCCAGAACAGCGCGAGCCGGTTCCCGGGCTGGCGCATACGGTACGCGTCAGTGACGATGGTTTATGCTGGCGTTTTATGCTGCGGCGCGGGCTGGTGTGGCATAACGGCGAGCCGGTTGCTCCGGAACAACTGTTAGCTGTGCTGCAACGCTATGTCGGCGGGCCGGGCCTGCCGCATGTGGTGTCGGCAACGCTGCGCGGTCATGTATTGACGCTGACGCTGCGCCAGCCGGATATCATGCTACCCTGGCGGCTGGCTAACCCGGTTTATGCTTTGCCGCACCCTGAGAATGGCGTGATAGGGCTGGGGCCGTTTCGCGTTAGTGAGCACAACAATACCCGGATGGTTCTCTCGCGCGCTGCCAACTGGTACGGCGAAACACCGCAGGCGGCGGAAGTGACATTCAATACGCCGCTGAACAGCCTGCCGCTGCCGTTCGAAGTTCATCTGGATACTCCCCGCTCGCTGCTGACGCCGGACGCCGTGACCTGCCAGCAGAGCGCCGATGCTTTTTACTATCTCTTCTTTAATATGCTGCGTGCCAGGTTGAGCCCGGAGCAGCAGAAGACGATCCGCGTTCTCGCGCGATCAATTAGCGCAGCCTTTATCGAGAATGAGAAAAATGCTGCCCCATTGCCGGAGTGGATGCGAGAAGAAGAGGAGAGCTACGTCGAAACGAAGCTCCCTGCCACTCTTAATCTGATCTATTTTCGTTCGCCGAAAATGACGAGGCTGGTCGGTGCGCTGGAGAAGAGCCTGAGCTATCGCGGGTGTCGGCTCAACGTCACGCCGGTGAACGTCACCCACTGGCTGTTGCAGGATAATATCTGGGAAGAGCAGGATATCTGCTTCGCGTTTATGCGCTTTGGCCACTACCCGGAGTTTTCAATGGAGGAGCGCTTTCGTCACAGCGTGATTTGGCGCTGGTTCTGGGGAACGGAACAGTGGCAGCGTGCAATCAGCACGCTGGATATGCTCAATGCCGGGTCTGCGGCGGCTTATCACCAGCGCATTCAGCGCCTGCTGCGTTTTATGATTCGCCGTAGCCTGATCGTGCCCCAGTTCCTGCAACGCTACCGGCTGATGGCGCCGCCCTCAATTCAGGGGATTCGCTGCTACTCACAGTGCTGGCCGGATTTTACTCGCCTGTGGACCGATGAGCCTGATACAGAGGAAGGTGTTGCCACAGACGCACCATGATAGTGTTATATCTCGCTGATGTGCTTTCTTGTGGTTTTTAAAATCGGTTATTTGGCGGGAGATCGATGCGCAGCGATACTTTCCGCTACTGGTTTGGGTTTGTAATGTGCATTTTTGCTTTTATGTTGTATTAAAACAATGTGTTACGCTGTGTTGAACCGCCATAAGTTCGGCTGGACGGCAACGCATTCTGCACATAAAATACGGGCCACGTGTTCTGTTAATTATTAAATTAACCAATCTTCACGTTCTGATAAATATATTCTATGACGAACAAATAGGTGCCTTAATGGCATCTTTTGGTGTTTGCATTTTTATATATCTCCTGTCATTTACTCCCTCTTTTGTAATTGAATAAATACCGCTATTTTTATTCGGCTTTATAATGATGTGTTTTTGTTTTCTATCATAACTTATTGATAGATAAAAAAATGCCACCAAATGGTGGCAAATCGAAAGAAGTGGTTTATATCGCATGATAAGAATGGATAATCGCAACTACTACTAAACTAATACGCGGGCGCGGTATCAGAATTTTCGCGACAGGGATATTTTCGCTATTTTTATGCTGCGCGTAAACATTATTTTTAAGCAACTTCTCTCTGCAAAGCGCGTTAAAAGGCACAGAATATCCCCTTATTTACCGTGCCTTTTTATTTAATGTTGCTCGATTATGCTGAATCAGAATTTTTAACCGGAAAAAAAGGATCAAAAAAAGCGGTTTTGCGCTTTAATGCGACCCGGTGTCGTAAGGTTATCAAACCGATTGAAACATCTGGAAACACTTTCCCGCTGTTTGTACCATCAATAGAGACAGCGCATCACACCGAAATACGGTACATCGTGCCTGCATCCTGCTGGCCGCTGCCGCCGCTTGCGCCGTACATCGGTGAAGAGGCCACCTGGCTTACCAGCTTCTTCACGTCGCTCACCCGTTTCATGTGCATCTCCAGCAGCTGATAGCTCTGCTGGTTCTGCTCATTACACTTTTTCACTACGCGGGTAATACGCTCCCACAGAGCGGCAGGTTCGCGATGACGCATAAAGGGAGGCGCGATCCGCAACTGCGTCTCTTCCTGACGGCGTTGTTCATCATAAAAGTTGATCGCCGCTAACAGTCGGCTCTTGTTATCCGAGATCACCTGGAGCGAGACCGGATTGATTTGCGCCTGACTTAACTGGCGGTTCTCTTCGGCGAGCGTGCTGTCCAGTTCGTCCAGCCGCTTCACCATGTTGTGCAAAATAACGGTAAAATTTTCCATCGTTACATCAGACTCTGTATTAAGAGAAATTGAAGATGTCGCGCACCAGCGCGCTGGCGATTTTGTCGCTGTCGAGGGTCAGTTCACCGGCATCCATTTTGGCCTTGATCTCGGCAACGCGTGCGGTATCGATATCCCGGCTGGTATCCGATTTGAACTGTTGGGTCAGTTGGCTGAGTTTGACCTGGGTGCTGGATTCTCCGGCGGCGTCTTTACGCGCTTGAGAAGCCTGAGCGTTTTTGTCGCGTATCTCAGAATGAGATTGCATGCTGGTTGCCTGGACAGGCTTCGCCTGCCGGGTGCGTTCTATGTTCATACTGTTCCTGGTTTTAATGCGTTGCGTGGGCCTTTAATACATAAGTCGGCACGCAGGCAATAAAACTGAAATCAATTGTCCATGTTCATACTTACCCTCTCGTCGCCAGTCACAACGGCAGTCACAATCTGCCCATTACGCATCTGTACCCGGACGCGATCGTCCAGCCCGCCGTTATTCAGCGCTTTCCCCCTGGCGCGGATCATAAAACCCTCACCCGGCGCGGTGATATCCACTTCCTGGGTCGCCAGTACCGCCCAGCGGTGGCGCAACTGGTTGGCCGCCAGCGGTTGCCCTGGATGCAGCGTTCGCGTAGGGGTGGAGCCGATAATCTTTTCTGCGTCGAACAGCAGACCGGCGGGTAAGTTGGCCAGTTCACCCTCCATCGGGCGAATATCCTGCGCAGTGATGACCTGACCGGCGGTGAGCGGGCGAGCAACGACCCAGTATTTGCCGATGGCATTTACCTTTATCTGAATAAATTGCTGCTTATTCCCGCAGCGGGCCGCCACGCTGCGGTTTCCGGTCAGTCGCGCCGGATGTCCGATAAGGCGCAAGTCCGGCTCAGGGCATAGCTTCGCGAGTCTCGTTTCGGGCGTCAAAATGGTGATATGAAACGTCGGCTGGTTTTGCCCTTCATTATTAGCAGCCAACAGACTGGCGATTCGGTTTTGCAGTTCGCTGGTCGCTGCCTGCGCCGGGGACAGAGATAACCCCCAGCACATTAATAAAGTGCATGAGAGTTTACTTAATGAAATAGGCATAACAAACACGGCCCTGGTGATAATATGAATAATGTCGGATATAGTTATTTGATTGTAATGGAGTCCGTCTTTTATTGCTGAGTAAAATGCTGACACTTTTGCTGGCTATTCCCGCTATTAATGTTGCCGCCTATATCTACGTTATCTTTTTGTCATCCTTCTTTTTTTGAAGTATCCAAATGCGCTTACTTCTGACGGGTTTTTAAAGTTTAGAATTATCTGCTTGTCTCTTAGACTATGCCCATAATCATTTCCCGAACGAGGGCGAGTCGTTTCATGTTTGACAAACTTGATAATGAATTACGTTTCCAGCAGCAGGCATTGAGTTTGATGTCCCGTCGGCAAGATATTCTGGCTTCTAATATTGCGAATGCCGATACGCCAGGATATCAGGCGCGAGATATTGATTTCTCTAAGCAATTGAAAAATGCGATGCGTCAGGAAACACAACATAATGGCCCATTGTCATTATCATTAACGTCCGGGAATCATATTCCTGGCGTCGCGCCGAAAATGGACGATCGGCAACTGCTCTACCGTATTCCTGACCAACCAAGTGCGGATGGTAATACGGTGGATATGGATCGTGAACGCGTTAATTTTGCTGATAATAATGTGAAATATCAGTCGAGTTTAACCATTCTCAGCACTCAGATTAAAAATATGATGAGTGTCATTAATCAGGGTTAATCATTCTCATGTCGCTGTTTAGTATTTTCGATATCTCTGGCTCAGCCATGTCCGCTCAGTCAAAAAGACTTAACGTAAGTGCCAGTAATATGGCGAATGCCGACAGTATAGCCGGGCCGGATGGTAAACCTTACCGCGCCAAACAGGTTGTATTTAATGTCGATAATGCTGTCGGTCAGAATATTGGCGGCGTAAAAGTTAGCGGTATTACCGAGTCTAACGATCCGGATCGTCTGGTGTATGAACCTGCGAATCCATTAGCGGATGACAAAGGTTACGTACATATGCCGAACGTCGATGTTGTCGGTGAAATGGTGAATACCATTTCGGCTTCCCGCAGTTATCAGGCGAACGTTGAAGTGATGAATTCGGCAAAAACGTTAATGCTGAAAACGCTGACCTTAGGACAATAAGGATTGTTATGTCTGTTTCACCCGTAATGAATAACCAGAGCACGACGACCGCGACGACCGCGAAAACTCGTTCTACGTCTGAGTCGTCGGGCTCTGGCGGTGTCAGCACCAACTCCACCGCCAATGAGCTGCTGGATAACTTTATGACGTTGCTGGTCGCCCAGATGCAGAACCAGGATCCGACGTCGCCAATGGATAACAACCAGTTGACCTCGCAGTTGGCGCAGTTCAACACCGCCGCAGGCGTCGAGCAGCTCAACAGCACCATGGATAGCATGGGCGTGCTGGTTGCCGGTATGCAGCAGATGAACTCAGCGGACTGGGTTGGGCGCGACATCATGATCAAAGGCGATCCGGTGGTCTCCACCGCTGAAGGCGGCAACCAGAAAATGGGCCTCAACCTTGGCAGCGATGCGGATGAAATCACCGTCACGCTGACCGACTCCGCCGGTAATGCGTACACCACCACGATGAAGGACGTGAAAGCGGGTGTTCATCAGTACACGCTGGACGATTTGGGCGATTTCCAGCCTGCCGATCCGCGCGCGCTGAGCGATACCACGTTCACCGTCTCTTACTCCGCGACGAATGCCGACGGAAATACACCTGAGGTTGAAGCGCTGAAGCCTGCAAAAGTGCAGAGCGTTGCGTTCACCGCCAGCGGTGCGGAACTGCAATTGGGTATCGATGGTACAGCCTCACTGAGCGATGTGTTCCTCATCGAATAATTTTCACCTCTAGTTTTGTGCAATCACTGTACAGGGAATTTATCAAATGGGTTTTTCTCAAGGTCTTAGTGGCCTGAATGCCGCTTCTCAGGCACTCGATGTTGTCGGTAACAACATTGCTAACTCCCAAACCGTAGGGTTTAAATCAGGCGCGATTGCGTTTGCAGACGTTTTTGCCGGCTCGCAGATCGGCATGGGCGTTCAGGTTGCCGGTGTCAACCAGAACTTCAGCGATGGTGTTCTGGGCGCAGGCAGCAGCCAACTGGATATGGGTATCCAGGGCAACGGTTTCTTCCGCATGGTCACCGAGGCGGGCAACGTGTTTTACAGCCGTAACGGTCAGTTTGAAACCGACCAGAATGGTTATGTTGTTAATAGCCAGGGCATGCGTCTGACGGGCTATATGGCCACTGGCACCCCGCCTGCAATTCAGCAGGGTTCACCGGTCGGGCCGATTCAGATCCCTACCGGTCAGATGCCGGCTCGCGCCTCTGATGCTGGCTCGATCAGCGGTAACCTCGACTCCGGCAACGACGTTGTAACCACCACGCCGTTCGATCCGGAAGATGGCGACAGCTACACCTATTCCACCCAGGTTAACGCTTACGACAGCCTGGGCAACGAGCATGCCATTAACGTCTATTACGTTAAAACCGCTGATAACAAGTGGACGGCTTACTCTGTTGACTCTACTGCACCGGGCGCGACGCCGGGCCAGGTTGATCTGGAATTCGATACCTCCGGCAAGCTGATCACTAACCCGGCGGATTTGAACGTGCAGGGCGCGGCCTATAAGGGCGGCGATGCGCTGAATTTCGACATCGATCTCTCTGGTCTTACCCAGCAGGCTTCCGAAAACACCATGGACAGCCCAAGCACCACCGGTTACCCGCCGGGAATGATGAACGGCTACAACGTGGGTGATAACGGACAGATCGTTGCAACCTACAGCAACGGTAAGAGCCAGTTGCTGGGCCAGGTCGTGCTCTCCAACTTCACCAACCCGGGCGGTCTCTCTTCTCAGGGTAACAACTGCTGGGCGGAAACGCCGGAGTCGGGCCAGCCGGTCATCGGTATCGCCGATACGGGCAACCTGGGTTCGCTGAACGGCAACATGCTGGAAGCCTCCAACGTGGATCTGAGCCAGGAGATGGTCAACCTGATCGTCTACCAGCGCAACTATCAGTCCAACTCTCAGACCATCAAAACCCAGTCTGACATCCTGCAAACGCTGGTTAACCTGGGCTAAGGGTAACGTCTTATGGATCGCGCGATATATACCGCGATGGGCGCCGCAAATGCGGCGCTTAATCGCCAGGCGGTAACCGCAAACAATATGGCCAACACCTCAACCAACGGCTTTCGCGCCCAGATAGCGGCTTATCGCGCTATTCCGGTGCACGGCCCGTCGGTTGAAACCCGCACGATGGTGGCGGCCTCCACGCCGTGGAGCGATGACACCATGGGGGCCATTAATCCGACCGGGCGCGATCTGGATGTTGCGCTGCCGCAGAACGGCTGGCTGGCGGTACAACTGCCGGATGGCAGCGAAGGCTATACCAAAGACGGCAACATTGAAGTGGATGCCGAAGGCACGCTGCGGGTTCGCGGTATGCCGCTGATGGGCGATGGCGGCCCGGTAGCCGTGCCGCCGCAAGCCAAATTGACCATTGCGCCGGACGGCACGATCACCGCGCTGGGTGCGGGCGATGAACCGACTGCGGTTGCGCAGGTTGGGCGGCTGAAGATGGTGAATGCCTCTCCGGCGCTGCTGAAAAACGGCGATGACGGTCTGTTTCACGTTGCCGATCCGACTACCCCGGCGACGCTTCCCGCCGACGCGAATCTCAAATTGATGCCCGGCATGCTGGAAGGCAGCAACGCCAGCCCGATGAAATCAATGGTGGAGATGATCGCAACGGCCCGTGGTTTTGACATGAACATGAAAGTCATTACCACCGTGGATGACAACGAAAAAAGCGCCAACCAGCTATTGAGCGCCGGTTAACCCCGGCGAGGAGAAAGAGAATGATCCGTTCCCTGTGGATTGCAAAAACGGGCCTTGAAGCTCAGCAAACCAATATGGATGTAATTTCCAACAACCTGGCGAACGTCAGCACCAACGGCTTTAAACGCCAGCGCGCTGTGTTTGAAGATTTGATTTATCAGACATTGCGCCAGCCGGGAGCGCAGTCTTCCGAACAGACCACCATTCCTTCTGGTTTGCAGTTAGGGACCGGTGTCCGTCCGGTGGCGACCGAGCGTATTCACAGCCAGGGTAGCCTGACGCAGACCAACAACACCAAAGATGTGGCGATTGAAGGCAGCGGTTTCTTCCAGGTGCTGTTGCCGGACGGTACTACCGCCTACACCCGCGATGGCTCGTTCCAGTTCGATCAGAATGGCCAGTTGGTGACCTCCAGCGGCTATCAGGTGCAGCCTGCAATTACCATTCCGCAGGAAGCACAAAGCCTGACTATCGGCAGCGATGGCACGGTCAGCGTCACGGTCGCCGGGCAGACTGCGCCGCAGCAGGTAGGGCAGCTGACGCTGTCGTCATTTATCAATGATTCCGGCCTGGAAAGCATTGGCGAAAACTTATACCGCGAGACGCAATCCTCCGGCGCACCGAATGAATCGACCCCAGGTCTGAACGGTGCCGGCACCCTGAAACAGGGCTACGTGGAAACCTCCAACGTTAACGTAGCGGAAGAGCTGGTCAACATGATCCAGACCCAGCGCGCTTACGAAATCAACAGTAAAGCGGTTTCCACCTCTGATCAGATGCTGCAACGCCTGACTCAACTTTGATCTTTAGCCGCGGGTTCACTCGCGGCTGCTTTTCTTTTAGTGACTGAGATGACTTATCACCTTTGCTCTCTGCCTGTGCTCCGTCGTCTGGCAACGACCCTCATTCTGCCGTTTGTGATCGCGGGCTGCGCGTATATCCCGCAAAAGCCGCTGGTGGATGGCGAAACCAGCGCGGCGCCCGCACCCGTTGCGGCGGCGGCGGTCAATGGCTCGATTTTCCAGTCGGGGCAGGCGATGAACTATGGGTATCAACCGCTGTTTGAAGACCGCCGTCCGCGAAACATCGGCGACACGCTGACCATCGTGCTGCAAGAGAACGTCAGCGCCAGCAAGAGCTCTTCCGCCAATGCTTCGCGTGATGGCTCGACGGATGTCGGCGTTACGGCTGTGCCTGGCTTTATGTCCGGGCTGGTCGGGCGCGGGAAGGCGGACGCCTCGTTCAGCGGCAGCAACGATTTTGCCGGTAAAGGCGGCGCGGCGGCGAAAAATACCTTCAGCGGCACCATCACCGTCACGGTGAAACAGGTGCTGGAAAACGGCAACCTGGCGGTGGTGGGCGAAAAACAGATCGCCATCAACCAGGGTACTGAATTTATACGTTTTTCCGGCATCGTGAACCCACGCACCATCAGCGGCAGCAATACGGTTGTTTCCACCCAGGTGGCTGATGCGCGCATTGAATATGTGGGCAATGGCTACATCAACGAAGCACAACAAATGGGCTGGTTGCAGCGGCTGTTCCTTAACCTTTCTCCGATGTAATTGATGATGAAAACTGCTTTTTTAACCTGCTTTATGGCGCTGCTTTGCCTGCTGTTGCCGGCAACAGCCAGCGCAGAACGTATCCGCGATTTGACGACGGTAGAAGGCGTTCGCAGTAACTCACTGATGGGCTACGGCCTGGTGGTTGGGCTGGACGGTACCGGCGACCAGACCATGCAAACGCCTTTCACCACGCAAAGCCTGAACAACATGCTGTCGCAACTGGGCATTACGGTGCCCGCAGGCGTCAACATGCAGTTGAAAAACGTGGCGGCGGTGATGGTGACTGCCGAATTGCCGCCTTTTGCCCAGCCAGGCGCGAAAATTGACGTCGTGGTTTCCTCGATGGGTAACGCGAAAAGCCTGCGCGGCGGCACGCTGCTGATGACGCCGCTAAAAGGGGCCGACAGCCAGATTTACGCGCTGGCGCAGGGAAACCTGCTGGTCTCCGGCGCGGGTGCGCAGGCAGGCGGCAGCCGGGTGCAGGTCAATCAGCTTAACGGCGCCCGCATCAGCGGCGGCGCGACGGTAGAGCGTAGCGTCCCGTCAGGTTTTGCCGGGCAGAACACGTTGATGCTGCAACTGAATAATGAAGATTTTACCGTCGCGCAGCAGATCAGCGACGCCATCAACCGACGCTACCCTGGCAGCGCCAGCGCGCAGGATTCCCGTACGGTGAGCCTGCGAGCACCGTCAGACAGCGCGTCACGCGTGCGTTTTCTTGCCGAAGTGCAGGACATTCCACTGCGTGTTGATGCGGGCGATGCGCGGATCATTATCAACTCTCGTACCGGTTCGGTGGTGATCAACGGTCGCGTGGCGCTGGATTCCTGTGCCGTTGCGCAGGGCGATCTGGCGGTCGAAGTGAACCGAACCAATCAGGTCAACCAGCCGAACACGCCGCTGGCGGGCGGACAAACCGTGGTGACGCCGAATACGCAGTTGTCGGTGCGTGAGCAAAATGGCTCCCTGCAACGGGTTAACACCAGCACCGATCTGAACAATGTGGTCAGAGCGCTGAACAGTCTGGGCGCGACGCCAAACGATTTGATGGCGATTCTGCAATCGATGAAAGCCGCAGGCTGCTTGCGGGCGCGTCTGGAGATCAACTAATGAATAGCGCAAGCGTCTCGCAGGGGGCGGCATTTGATGCGCGTTCGCTTGATAAGCTGAAACTGGCGGTCAGGGATGACTCGCCAGACGGGCTTAAAGCGGCGGCGAAACAGATGGAAGGGCTGTTTGTGCAGATGATGCTGAAAAGCATGCGCCAGGCCTCGTTCAAAGATGGCCTGTTCAACACCCAGCAGTCTGAGATGTTCACCTCGATGTACGATCAACAGGTGGCGCAGAACATCGCTGATAAAGGGCGAATGGGCTTTGCGGATCTGATGGTCCAGCAGATGACCGGTAAAGCCGCGAGTGCGGGCAACGTGACGACAACGCAGGAAGTGCCGCTGAGTATCAGCCCGGCGCAAATGCTTGTCGCGCCGCTGCATTCTGGGCTACCAGCGGTGAACGCCGACGTGGAAAATACGCCAGAACCGGAAGCAGAGGTGCAGCCTAAAACGGCGGCCGTTTCCGGGGAAGGGTTTATTTCACGCCTGATGGCGCCAGCGATGAAAGTGGCGCGGATGAGCGGGATCCCACATCAGTTGATTATTGCGCAGGCCGCGCTGGAATCGGGCTGGGGACGCCGGGAAATTATGACCAATGACGGTAAACCCAGCCATAACCTGTTTGGTGTCAAAGCGACAAGTAACTGGGAGGGGGAAACCACGGAAATTACCACTACAGAATATGAGAATGGCGTCGCGCAAAAAGTAAAAGCGAAATTTAAAGTTTATGACTCTTATGCTGACGCGCTGGCCGATTATACATCGTTAATAAGTAGTAATCCGCGTTATAGAAATGTTGTTAATTCAGATTCTCCGGAAATAGCCGCGAAAGCACTGCAATCCGCAGGTTACGCGACCGATCCGGCGTATGCGAAAAAACTCATTAATATTGTTCAGCAGGTCAGACAGCATGTGAATCAGGCGGTAGATGCGTGGTCGTCAGATTTTTCTTCATTATTTTAAGCCACGGGCTTTAGTGAATTCTTAGCGGGCCGATTAAATATATAGAGCCTATTTTTACCGGAGATAATGGATCTCCTCTTCCGATCATGGTCGATAATTTATGAATTTATTCAATCTTGCCCAAAGTGGGCTGAGTGCTGCGCAAAACGCATTGAATGTCGTCGGTAATAACCTGAGCAATGCGACGACATCAGGCTATAGCCGACAGAATATTATTCTGGGAGAAGCGGGTGGTAAATCCACAAATTACGGCTTCTTCGGCTACGGCGTCAAAACAGGCGACGTGCAGCGCGCCTATGATGGTTTTATTAGCAATCAGGTACGCGGCGCATCCACCCAATATATGTCATTAACGGGTCGTTACGAACAAGTTAGCCAAATTGATAATATGTTGGGCGACAGTACCAATAATATTTCAACCAGCATGGATGGTCTGTTTGAAGCCATGGAAGCCGTGAGTAAAGATCCGGTTGATCCTGCGGCACGTCAGGGCGTACTGGCGCAATTTAATGCCATTGCTAACCAATATCGTTCAAACAGCTCAACATTAAACGGTCTTGAGAAAAGTACGAATACACAAATTGATCAGACCGTGACGGATATTAATGCCTATACCAAACAACTCGCCGAACTGAATCAGCAGATTGAGAAGATTCATGGGCAGACCGGTGGTATGCCATCCGATTTACTCGATCAGCGCGACCAGTTATTAAACCAGCTGAGCCAGAATATCGGTATTAAGGTCAGCGAGAATAAAGAGACCGGTACTGTCGATGTTTCGATGGGGAACGGGATGGCGCTGGTCAGCGGCGGTAAGTCGTACCAGTTGCAGGCCAGCACTTCCGCAGAAAACCCGGCGCAGACGGTGGTTTCCTATGTCGATGCCTCCGGCAATGCGCTGGCGCTGGATGAAAATGCGACCTCCGGCAAGCTGGGCGGGCTGTTTAAATTCCGTAATGAAGATCTGGTTTCCGCGCGCGATCAGCTAAACCAGCTGGCGCTGCAAATGGCGAACAAGTTCAACGAAGTGAACGGTAACGGTTACGATCTGAACGGCAACGCGGGCGGCGACATTTTCTCCATCGGCAACCCGCAGGCGGTAGGCAATACCGACAATGCGGGCAGCGGCTCGCTGGATGTCTCTTTTACCGATATCACGGCAGTGGAATCGCAAGATTACCAACTGGTCTATAACGGGCCGGGCAGCACCGACTGGACGGTAACCACCCGTGACGGGCGCACCATCACGCCGACCATTGGCGGCAATGGCGAACTTGAATTCGAGGGTATTTCCATTATGCCAGGCGGTACGCCGCAGCCGGGCGACAGCTTTACGCTTAACCCGACCGATGGTGCCGCCGACCGCATCGCCGTTGCCATTACCGATGGCGATGAAATTGCGGCCTCTTCTTCAGCGGATCCGACAGAGGAAAGTAACAACGAAAACATCCTCGCGTTAATCGGTATTAAAGATGAAAAAGTGGTAGGCGAGATGACGCTGTCGGGCGCGTATGCCAGCCTGGTCAGCTCCGTCGGTTCATCGGTGAGCGCGCTGAAGGGCGACATTACCACCTCCGCCAAAGTCTACGATCAGTGGTCGCTGCAGCAGCAGTCGGTCTCCGGCGTCGATATGAATGAAGAGTACGTCAATATGCAGATGTTCTCTCAGTACTACCAGGCGAATGCGCAGGTATTACAAACAGCGACCACCATTTTCGACACCATTTTAAGTATCCGTTAAGCCTGCGGCCAGCCTGGCTGGCCCACGCTATCCACTCTACAGGGATAAATGATGCGTCTTAGCACACAGTTTATGTTTCAGAGCCGGATTGACAGCCTGTCGAAGGCGATGACCGGTTATAACGATCTCTCCAGCCGCTTGTCTGCCGGGCAAACGCTGCTGACGCCGTCTGACGATCCGACCGGCGCTTCACAGGCGGTAACGCTGCAAAGCGCGCTGTCGAGAATGAGCCAGTTCGATATGGCGCGCACCTACGCGCAGGACGCGCTGGGCCAGGAAGATAACACTCTCGGCTCGATTGCCAATCTGCTGTCTGAAGATCTGAGCGAAAAAATCGTCGCCGCAGGTAATGGCGCTTATTCTGATGAAGATCGTCAGGCGCTGGCGACGGAATTGCAGGGGATCCGCGACAACTTACTGGATCTGGCGAACACCAAAAACAGCGATGGCCGCTATATCTTCGGCGGTTACAAAACCGGTTCCGCGCCTTTCCAGGATGATGGCACTTACGTTGGCGGCGACACGGCGATGACGCAAGTGGTTTCTGACAGCACCGAAATGCAGGTCGGTCATACCGGCAGCGATGTCTTTATGAGCGGTACGGCGGACGATCTGTTTGCCTCGCTGGATGCGGCCATTTCAGCGTTGCAGCAGCCGGTGACTAACGATGCCGATCGTCAGGCATTGCAGGATACGCTGGACAGCACCAACCGCAGCATCAAGAGCAACATCGATAACCTCGGTAAAGTGCGCGCCGTCGTCGGCACCAACTTACAGCAACTGGAAACGCTCGGTTTCAGCGCGGATGCGCTGGGGATTGACACCCAAAGTCATCTGCAAGAGACATTAGGTTCCGACTGGGATTCGATGATCACGCTGCTGTCACAGTCAAAAATGTCTGAGTTCGCGCTGAATTCATCGATGACAGTTTTTCAGTCGATGCAACAACTGAATATCTTCAACATCGTTGGTTAACCCTCGCGGTACTTTTTTTATCGTTTATCGGCAGGAGCGAAATTAAAACCACACGGAAAAAATATCGTTAAAAGATATTTTGTGGCGCTCCTTTACTTCAAAGGTCTCTCTATGTTTAAAGAGTTAAAAATTTCAACCGGGATCAGCATTGTTCTCGGTGTTATTGTTGTCTGTATTATTTTTGTTTCATCTTATGGAATGAGTAATGCACTGACTGCGGCGGATAATTTCGATGCCACTGTCGCGGCGAATAAAAAAATTGATACGCTTAATGACGCATTAATCAGCGTCAACAGTAGCGTTTCCCGTGTGAATGCCATGATGCTGGCCGTCATGCTTCATCAGGAAATAAAACAAGAAGATATCACTGAGATCAGTGCCACGCTGGCTAATGCACAAAAAAAGGTGAACACCTTCGTCACCACGCCTTTCGATGATGAAACCGAGAAAAAAATCGGCCATGGTATTCAGCAGGGCTTTGAAGCAGTTATTGCTACTACGCTGAATAAAAAGGAATTTATCACCAATCCAGGCAACTATCACGGTAACCTGTTGGCGGAATCCAATCAACGTATTGCCTTGCAGGATCGCGTTTCTGAATACGTAGATTACTCGAATCGCCTGCTCAAGCAGTACGGTGAAACCTCGCACGGGCACATTCAGAAAATGATTATTTTCACGGTCGTCGCGCTGGTTGTGGCTCTGCTGTGTGCCTTCCTTTCCCGCCAGTGGCTTAAGAGAACGCTGTTCCGCCGTCTGGAGCAGGTGAAACAGTCTTTCCAGTCGATTGCTACCGGAAACCTGAGCGAAACGATTGATATTGGTGCAAAAAATGAAATTGGCGAGATGCTGATTGAAGTCGAAAAGATGCGCCTGTCGCTGACAGATACCGTCTACGGTATTCGTAACGGCGTGAAGCATATTTATGGTAATGCGCAGGAAATCGCCAACAGCAACAACGATCTCTCTTCACGTACCGAAGAGCAGGCTTCCGCGCTGCAACAAACCGCGGCCAGCATGGAAGAGCTGAAAATCACCGTGCGTCAGAACGCCGACAACGCCCACAGCGCGAAACAACTGGCGGAAAGTGCCAGCAGCAGCGCGCAAAGCGGCGGTGAAGTGATGGGCAATCTTGAGCGCATCATGGAAGAAATTACGGTTAACTCCCGTCAAATTGCCGACATCAACAGCGTTATTGACAGCATTGCTAACCAGACCAACATCCTGGCGCTTAACGCGGCAGTGGAAGCGGCCCGCGCCGGGGAACAGGGCCGTGGCTTTGCCGTGGTTGCTGGTGAAGTGCGTAACCTGGCAAAACGCAGTGCCGATGCTGCCAAAGAGATCCGTCAGCTGATCAACACCTGCGTGGCGAATATGAATACCGGTTCGCAGGAAGTGCAACTGGCCGGTACATCAATGCAGGAGATCGTGAAGTCTGTTATACAGGTGACTGATATTATGGCGGAAATCGCTTCTGCTTCTGAAGAGCAAAGCACCGGCATCAACCAGATTGCCCAGGCGGTCAACGAAATGGATCTCGTCACGCAGCAGAACGCCACGATGGTTGAGCAGGCGGCAGGCACGGCCACGAATGTCGAACAGCATGCCCGTAATCTCGATCAGATTGTCGCGGAGTTTACGGTGAATGAGCATCATGTTTCGGCTGTAGCACGTGAGCGAAATAAGGTTGAAATTCCCCGCGTGGTTAATTCTCCGGTTATTCGTGAATTCACACCTGCGCAAAAAACAGAAGGTGAATGGGAAACCTTTTAATTTCAGTTGTGCCGCCTCAGCGTAAATAAGGGGTATGTTTCACTTTCCGTTCGCTTATCGGGCTATTTGATTTGGCGATTATTAATAATAATTTAAATATATTAATAGCACTTCGGGAATGGTTATAGTGAATGGGATTTATAGCTCTGACGGCACAATTCAGAAAGAACAACTATGGCCTAAATATGGTTATTTAGTCCGCTACGAAGCACTGAAATTACAATCCAAATTATCATCAAGCGTTGATATTGACGATTTAATTCAGGCAGGCGCCATTGCGCTTCTGGATGCAGTAGAACAGTTTGACCCGACGAAAGGGGTCAAGATGAGTGTTTATATTGCACAACGCCTTCGCTGGGCATTTATGGATGAATTACGCGAACATGACTGGGTTCCTCGCCGCGTTCGCCGTAAATCCCGCGAAGTCTCCGCCGCGATTATGCGGGTGGAACAGAGCACCGGTGCTGCTGCTTCGGAAGCGGATGTTGCAGCGGAAATGGGAATGTCGCTGCAGGAGTATCAGCAGACGCTGGCAGATACGAACACCAGCATGCTCTGCTCGCTGGATGAACTCCAGGAGTTGCTGGCAGATGGTCTTGAACTGGAAGAGATGGAACAGGATCACTTAGACCCGTTGCATGATGCGCTGTTAGGCGATCTGACAAAGCAAGTCAGCAATGAGATCAAAGCGTTGCCGGAAAGAGAGCAAACTCTGCTGAATCTTTATTATCAACAAGATTTGAATATGAAAGAGGTTGGCGTGCTGCTGGGAATTACGGAAACACGCGTGAGCCAACTGCACAGCCAAACCATTAAACGGTTACGGGCCCGCCTGGAAGATCGCGGGTGGGAATAATTAGGGTACGTTTACCATGAATGTGACAGCGTTTGACGAGCCACTGCAATGTATCCGTGATATCAATCTTTCTTACCTGCTGCTGGCGCAGCGGTTAATTATGGAAGACAAATTATCCGCTACATTTCGCCTTGGGCTGAATGAATCAACAATTGATATGTTGAAAGATTTATCGCTTTCACAGCTTATTAAACTTTCATCAACAGGCCAGCTAATATGCCGTTTACGCATTGACAGCGATATGGTTATCGACTGTCTGACGAAAGATTCGCGTATTGATGCTTTACAAAACATTCATACTGGAATCATTTTGTCTACAGAGTTACTTAATTCTCTTGCCGAGGAAGAACGTCCGGCGGCATGACAGGGAAATATCTATGTGTGAAAAAAGCATCATCTCTGAAATAAAGGATGCGCAAATCGCCGTGGAATTGATTTCCTTTGGTGCACGGATGCAAGTCCTCGAGAGCGAAACAAGTTTAAGTCGCCGCAGGCTTTTAAAACTCTATAAAGAGATTAAAGGATGTTCACCACCGAAGGGGATGTTACCGTTTTCCGCTGACTGGTATATGTCCTGGGAACAGAATATTCACTCATCGATTTTCTATAATATTTATCGTTATCTGGAAAAAACCGAGGGTGGCCGTCCTGTTGAAACAATGCTGAAAGGTTATCGTCTGTATCTTGAGAATAGTCTTAGCGGCAAAGATAAAAAACCTGTGCTCGGTATTACTCGCGCATGGACGTTATTACGATTTGTTGATTGCGGCATGATCAGGCATACGGAATGTTGCTCTTGTGGTGGTTCGTTTGTTACCACGCAGGAGAACCCCGATGCTATATACACTTGCAGTTTGTGTTTTCCGCCTTCGCGAGCAATTAAACGTGTCAGCCCGGAAGTTTTTTTAATGGATCGGTACCGGTAAATATCGGTCTCCTGCTATGTACATCACCACCCCGTGAATAATGGCAGCGATGCATGCCTGGCTACGCGCTTATATGCATGGAATAAAGATGATAAACGGACGTTTAGATTATTAAGGAGTTAACGTGTTAGTCATTATTGGCTATGTCGTGGTATTTGCAGCCGTATTTGGTGGCTTTGCTATCAGTGGCGGTAATCTCGGCGCACTTTTTCAGCCGACTGAATTATTAATCATCGGTGGCGCCGGCCTGGGTGCTTTTCTGGTGGGGAATAATGGCAAAGCGATCCGCGCGACCATGAAATCTTTTCCTCGTTTATTTCGGGGTTCGTATTACACCAAAGCGTTATACATGGATTTAATGGCGCTGATGTATCTGCTGTTGTCCAAAAGCCGTCAGAGTGGGGTTGTTGCGCTGGAGAACGACATCGAAGATCCGCAAAACAGCGCCATCTTTTCCGCCTATCCGCGCCTGCTGGCAGATTCCGAAATCATGAATTTCCTTGTCGATTACCTGCGTCTGATGATCAGCGGCAATATGAATGCCTTTGAAATGGAAGCGCTGATGGATGAGGAAATAGAGACTTGCGAACACGAACATGATGTTCCGGCGAACAGTATCAATGCTGTGGGCGATGCGCTGCCTGCATTTGGTATCGTTGCGGCGGTGATGGGCGTGGTCAATGCGCTGGCGGCGGCGGATCGCCCGGCAGCGGAGCTGGGTGAACTGATTGCCCATGCGATGGTAGGTACCTTCCTCGGCATCCTGATTGCTTACGGCATGGTTCTGCCGCTGGCAACGTTGTTGCGTCAGCGTAGCGCCGAGCATTTGAAAATGCTGGAGTGCATTAAAACCACGCTGCTGTGCAGCATTCATGGTTATGCGCCGCAGATCGCCGTCGAATTCGGCCGTAAGACGCTCTATTCGACTGAGCGCCCGAGTTTTGCTGAACTTGATGAGCACGTTCGCGAAGTTCGCTCCTCTTCATCTTCCGCACCGACGGGAGAGGCAACGTGAAGAAAAAGTCAGCCGCAACCATTGTTGTCCGCAAATTCAACCGAAAAAAACATGAGTCGCACGGCGGCTCATGGAAAATCGCCTACGCGGACTTTATGACCGCGATGATGGCTTTTTTCCTGGTGATGTGGCTGCTCTCATCCTCTTCTCCGGAGCAGCGCATGCAGATCGCTGAATATTTCAAAGTCCCGCTGAAAAACACGCTGGCGAATGGTGATAAAGCCAGCCTGAGCGACAGTATGATCCCCGGCGGCGGGGACGATCCCGTGAAGAACGACGGGGAAGTCTTCAAAAAGACGTTGAATAAAATTGATGAGAAAAAGCGTGAAGCGAATCTGAAACGCGCCAGAAACAAGCTGCAAAGCCTGATTCAAACCGATCCACGTCTGAACAATTTCACCTCGAATTTACGGCTTTCGCTGACCGATGATGGTCTGCTCATTCAGATCACCGACAGCGCCGATCGCCCGATGTTTAAAGTCGGCAGCCCGGTGCCGGAGAGTTATATGGTGAATATCCTCCAGGCTCTGGTTCCGGTGCTGAATGAATTGCCTAACCGCATCATTATGACCGGTCATACCGATGCGTTGCCCTATGCCAACGGTGAAGCGGGTTACAGCAACTGGGAGCTCTCCTCCGATCGCGCCAACGCCTCGCGTCGCATTCTGGTCAGCGCCGGGCTTGGCAGTAACAAATTTATCCGGGTGATTGGTACCGCCGACACCATGGTGCAGCCAGGGACGATCGCCGACGACCCGATCAACCGGCGTATCAGTATCCTGGTGCTCAGCCAGGATCGTGCCAAACAAATCCTGCAGGAAGATGTGCTGCTACGTGACCCTGTCTCTCTGTTGGATGACAGTAAAAAAGCGGAGCAGGGCGCAGCCGCGCCTGCAACTGAATCAACCGTTAAAACGGCCATGGAGAATAACTAAGTGGATATCAGCGACTTTTATCAGGCTTTTTTTGATGAGGCTGACGAGCTGTTGGCCGACATGGAAAAGCACCTGCTTGACCTCGATCTGCTGTCGCCAGACAGAGAAGTATTGAATGCCATTTTTCGCGCCGCCCACTCGATAAAAGGGGGAGCCGGTACGTTTGGTTTTTCTGCGCTGCAGCAGACGATGCATATTCTGGAAAATCTCCTCGACGATGTTCGTAGCGACAAGTTGCGGATTACCGAAGAGATTCGAAGTTTGTTTTTGGAAGGTAAGGACATCATGCAGGATCAACTGGACGCCTACAAATCCTCCTCTGAACCGGATCAGGAGGCCTATCAGTATATTTGCGAAGCGCTACGGCAAATTGCTAACGACCACGCAGCACAGCCGCCCGTTGCGGCGGTTGTCCCGGCGGCTATCGTCGCGCCAGTGACGGCCGCAGCCGTCGCGGTGCCGGTGGAAGCCGAAGAGGGCGAACCGCGCCTGCTCATCGTGCTGCAAAAGGTGAAAGATGAGGATCAGGATCCGCTGCTGGAAGAGCTGGCGAATCTGGGGAGCATCAGCGATGTGCAGCGCGAAAACGGCGCTCTGCAACTGGTATTGCAAACCACCACCAACGCCGACGATATCCAGGCGGTGCTGTGCTTTATTCTGGAACCGGAGCAGATAACCATAGCCCCGGCGCCGGCCAAAGCCGCCACTCCGGTTACCGTTGAGGAGGCTGCCGTGCCGGAAGTGACAGAAAGCAGCGCGGTTGCGCAGCCTGTTACTGGCGCCTCAGCACAGCCGCGTCCTTCGCGACCGGAATCTTCACGCAACCGCCCGCAGGCGCCGGAAGCGAGCAGCATCCGCGTAGCGGTGGAAAAAGTGGATCAGATCATCAACCAGGTTGGCGAACTGATCATCACGCAGGCGATGCTGTCGCAGCTTTCCGGCACCCTCGATGCATCAAGCCACGATACCCTGCTCAATACCATTGTTCAGCTTGAGCGTAATGCCCGCGACCTTCAGGAATCGGTGATGTCTATCCGCATGATGCCGATGGATTACGTCTTTAGCCGCTTCCCGCGTCTGGTTCACGATCTGGCGGCGAAACTGAATAAAGAGGTGGAGCTGACGCTGGTAGGCGGCTCCGCTGAGCTGGATAAACGCCTGATCGAACAGATCGTCGATCCGCTGACGCATCTGGTGCGTAACAGCCTCGATCACGGAATTGAACCGGTTGATGTGCGTCGCGCCAACGGCAAGCCGGATAAGGGCAATCTGGTGCTCTCTGCGGAACATCATGGTGGCAACATCATTATTGAAGTAAGCGATGACGGCGCCGGGTTGAACCGCGAAAAAATTCTCGCGCGGGCGCAGGCTCAGGGCATGTCGATCAGCGAAAACATCAGCGATGAAGATGTGTGGATGTTGATTTTCGCCGCCGGGTTCTCCACCGCAGAAAAAGTGACGGATATCTCCGGTCGTGGCGTGGGTATGGACGTTGTACGCCGTAATATCCAGGAGATGGGCGGTCATATCACCCTCCATTCTGAGCAGGGTAAAGGCTCGACCATCCGCATTATTTTGCCGCTGACGCTGGCAATCCTCGATGGCATGTCGGTTCGCATTGGTTCTGAGATCTATGTGTTGCCGCTCGGCAGCATGATGGAATCGTTAATGCTTTCTGAAACCAAGATGCACCGTATGACTGGCGGCGAGCGGATGTTGCAGGTGCGCGATGAGTATTTGCAGCTTGTCGAACTGGGACAACTCTTTGGCATTCACGAAGCGGATTACGACATCAGCGAGGGGATTGCCGTGATTGTACAGAGCGCGGGCAATCGTTATGCCCTGCTGGTGGATCAACTGATCGGTCAGCATCAGGTGGTCGTGAAAAACCTCGAGCAGAACTACCGCAAAATACCGGGCATTTCTGCCGCCACCATTCTGGGGGACGGCAGCGTGGCGTTAATACTGGATGTCGCCGTGTTAACGACATTAGCCAAAAAAAGAGATGCGCTGACAATGGTGCCTGAATCACAGGTTGAAAGGTTATTAAATGAACTTAACTGATACAGAAAAGCAATTGAAGGATGACGCGGGGCATGAATTCCTCGCCTTCCGTCTGGGTAATGAAGAGTACGGCATTGAGATCCTGAAAGTGCAGGAGATCCGTGGCTACGATCGCGTGACGCGTATTGCTAATACGCCGGACTTTATCGCAGGCGTCACCAATCTGCGCGGCGTGATTGTGCCGATTGTCGATCTGCGGGTGAAATTCGCGCTTGAGTCGGCCAATTTTGATGACAATACCATTGTGATTGTCCTCAGCCTGAACAGCAGCCGCGTGGTGGGTATTGTCGTTGATGGTGTTTCCGATGTGCTGTCGCTGGACGCCGCGCAGATTAAACCTGCGCCGGAATATACTGTGGCGCTCTCCACGCAATATTTGCTGGGCCTCGGTTCGATGGGCGAGCGGATGCTGATTCTGGTGGATATCGAAAAACTGTTGAACAGTGATGAGATGGAACTGATCGATAAAGTGGCCGATAACGGCTTCAATTAATTCTTTCTGCGTTTTTATTTCACAAGCCTTTCCGGTCAACGGAGAGGCTTTTTTTATGGGGGCTTATTGATGTAATTATGGGCCTGAGTCTGAAAGGCGCAGTAAAAAACGCCGCGTGTCTTGTTATGGCTTCCAGCGATCATTCGTTATAACCCCGCTTTGAGTACGTATTTCCACTTCCCTGAAAAAATTGACCAAATACGTCGATAAGAAACGTCTGAATGCCTGAATTCCATACGGAAATGCTTTTTTGTGATACCGCCATTTATTCGCCGGGCAGCGAACAGGGTAATCTCAACGGCGGCTTTCGAGAAAAATAAACTATTTGCCGCAGGTGTTCAGGCTAAGGTCTGGTGGTAATGCCCGGTCGATAAATCTGCATAAATGTGAAAAACGAGGGAGTGATATGAAAAGAAACATCGCTTGTCTGACGCTGGCCATTACCGCTCTGCTGGGCAGCGCGGCTGTTCCGGCTTTTGCTGCGCCCTTTCCGGTGACGCCTGATTTGTCGGTGCCGGTCAGCCAGTATGTGACGCAGGTTAACGCGGATAAGAGCATCACCTTTCGCCTTTTCGCGCCGGGCGCTAAACGGGTCTCGGTGATCACAGGTTCCACCCCGGACAGCTATGTTTCGCATGATATGAGCAAAGACGCCAGCGGCGTCTGGTCCTGGAAAAGCGCGGCGCTGGCGCCGAACCTCTATGAGTACTATTTCGATGTCGATGGGTTCCGCTCGGTGGATACGGGAAGCCGTTTTCCGAAGCCGCAGCGCCAGGTGAATACCAGTCTGATTCTGGTGCCGGGCAGTATTCTCGACGATCGCGCCGTTCCTCATGGCGATCTGTTGACGGTGACTTACCACTCGAAAGCGTTGGGCTCCGAGCGGCGGGTCTATATCTGGACGCCGCCAGGTTATAACGGAAAAGGCGAACCGCTGCCGGTGCTCTATTTCTACCACGGTTTTGGCGATACCGGCCTTTCCGCAATCGATCAGGGACGTCTGCCGCAGATCATGGATAACCTGCTGGCCGAAGGGAAAATCAAACCGATGCTGGTCGTGGTGCCGGATACCGAAACCGACATTGTGCAGGCGATCCCGGAGAATTTTCCGCCGAAAGATCGCCGCAAAACATTTTATCCCCTTAATGCCAAAGCGGCAGATCGCGAACTGATGCACGATATTATTCCGCTGGTTGATACGCGGTTTAATGCCCGCAAAGACGCAAGCGGACGCGCGCTGGCAGGCTTGTCGCAAGGGGGATATCAGGCGCTGGTTTCCGGGATGAACCACCTTGAAAGCTTCGGCTGGCTGGCGACGTTTAGCGGTGTCACCACCACAACGGTACCTGACGCGGGCGTTAGCGCGCAGTTCAGTAAACCGGCGTTAATTAATAAACAACTGCATAATTTCACCGTTGTTGTCGGTGAAAAGGACTCCGTTACCGGAAAAGACATCGCCGGGCTGAAGAGCGAGCTGGAGAAACAGGGCATTAAGTTTGATTACAAAGTGTACCCCGGCCTGAACCATGAAATGGATGTCTGGCGTCCGGCGTATGCGGAGTTTGTGCAGAAACTGTTTAAGTAATGTACTGCGCCCCGAGCCGGCTTTACTCTCTTACCCTGAAAGCGTGGATGAGTGAAGCCAGGCAATGAACTTGCTTCAACACCGTGGCGGTCAAAGGGACGATCGTCATGGTGTTGGGCTGGAAAGGGCTGGTTTTGCACAGGAAAGTATATTGGTGATGTTGTTTCGCCGTTTATAGCGTTAATGCCGACTGGCGGGCGCGAATCCTTTTAATCACCTTACGATTCAGCAAATTAGACGACACATAACGGAATATTTTTCAATTGCATTCCTGTGCTAATTCCAGACTGTGAGAAATTATGCTCATTCTTGCTTTAATAGTAATAAGATGACTTTATGAATCTTTCATATAACACTTTATTAATAAGCAAAGCACAGCTATGCTGCAGGTGTTAATCTTTAACGTTGAATAAGAAAATGTATTTGCCTGCTGATCACAACGATTTTCTGCCAGGGTTTATATTTTTAATGATAAAGGTTCTCAGTAATGCAGGTATTTAAGACGTGATTTGGGCTGGTGGTAAATCATAATGAAGAGAGAGCTTTTTATTGGGTTGACAATTCTTGCTGTTGTCTTCTTCGTGATGTCGGTAATTTTATCCTTCCATATCTGGATTACTCGTACACAGACCATCAACGATCTTAATACCAATGTTTCGAATTTAAGCCATACTCTCAATCTTTATTCTGAGGGCGTTATCCGGCAAGGTGAGATGCTCATAGAGAATCTTTCTGACATAACGGAAATTTATGGTGAAGATAAAAACCAGGTTATCAATATAAAGAAAATTCTGGCGGGTCAGGATGAATTACTGGAACAACTCAATAATGTCGTTATTTATGATGCTACTGGCAATAAACTCATAGCATTACACGAAAGGTTTTCTGGCCGCGTCAATAGCGCAGACCGTTTTTTCTTTGTCTATCATCAGAATAATACCTCCAAAAAAGTTTTTATTGGCCCTCCGGTCGTCAGCCGGACGAACGGGAAATGGGTAATAACCCTCAGTCGCAGGCTGGAAGATCACCAGGGCCTGTTTGCCGGTGTCGCCGTTCTCACGCTTAATATTGAAAATTTCCTTGAAACGTTTGGCAAGATCGATATTGGCCATTCTGGTGCTATTGCATTAACAAGCGAGTCCGGAATATTGCTGATACGTTACCCTTTTGATGAAAAATATATTGGTCGGGTTATTTCCGATTCGCCGCTTTTTACCACATACCTGAAAAATAGTAATTCCGGCACCGCAAGAAGTGTCTCTCGTTTTGACAATATACAACGGATGTATGCATTTCAAAAAAACAAACGATATGGCTTAGTCACCACTGTCGCCGTAAGTATCGATGAAGGCATGTTGCCCTGGAAAAAACAATCAGAAATTCTGATTGTGGTTGTTATCTTCCTGATGGGCGGCGTTATAACTTCAGGCTATTTTCTTTTGCGGGATATCCACCGGCGGGTGCGCGCCAGTCGTGAGCTGTCAAAAACCACTGAATCACTCATGACTGCAAACAAGAAATTAAAGGCTATGGCGGCTGAAGACAGTTTAACCGGGCTGGCGAACCGTCGAAAATTCGATGAGGCGCTGCCCCGCGAAGTATTACAATGCGCCGTAAATAATCATGCAATATCTTTAATGCTCATTGATATCGATTACTTTAAGAAATATAACGATAATTACGGCCATTTAGCTGGCGATGACTGTTTACGCCAGGTTGCAACAACCCTGAAAAAAACAATCAAAGGCAGCTCTGCGCTGGTTGCCCGCTACGGCGGAGAAGAGTTTGTCGTTATTCTTCCGGCAACAGATTTGATCGCGGCAGAAAAGAAAGCCAAAAAAATCATTCAAACTATTTGTCAGGAAAATATCCCTCATGAATATAGCCCATTCGGAATAGTAACCGTCAGTATTGGTATTGCTTCTGGCCCCGGTCCGGCAGTGAAAGGCAAGGAGACAACGCTTATCGAATTCGCTGATGATGCGCTTTATCATGCAAAATATTCCGGGCGTAATGGCTTTTTCTCCTCAACGCATCGGTTTTAGTTAATGTAACTCTGAATAATGCACGGCAGAGTGTTGCTCGCTCTGCCGTGCTGATTATCAGAAGGATGCGCGTTTGTACGCCTTATAGCGTGCAT
The DNA here is from genome assembly GCA_900109485.1 of Kosakonia sacchari. Taxonomy (GTDB): domain Bacteria; phylum Pseudomonadota; class Gammaproteobacteria; order Enterobacterales; family Enterobacteriaceae; genus Kosakonia; species Kosakonia sacchari_B. The sequence continues at coordinate 565,970 of FOAY01000001.1, forward strand.
CCCAGTAAATATTATCGAGGCGTGTTGTTAATTCCTCTTCACTCATCATTGGGCCGACGCCCTCCTGCTGACCCGCATGAGCCACCTTGAGGGCGATAGCTTTCGATACGGCTTCAATGATCTCGACTGGCGGCAGAAGCCCCCCTTTCTCTGTATTCGCCAATGGGGAGAACGCGGAAAGGGTTTTGCTGGCCACGCTCAGCATGGTGTCGGTGACGCGAGTTAACTTACCGGCCAGTATGCCCAGACCCAGCCCCGGGAAAATATACGCATTGTTGCACTGGGCTATTTCGTACGATTCGTCCTGATAAAAGACCGGCTCGAAAGGGCTTCCCGTTGCAATGAGCGCGGCTCCCTGCGTCCATTCAATCAAGTCCCGGGGCTGTGCTTCAGCGCGCGAGGTCGGGTTTGACAACGGCATAATAATGGGACGAGAACAGTGACGATGCATCTCTTTCACGATCTCTTCGCTGAAAAGACCGGGTTGCCCGGAAACGCCAATCAGCACGTTGGGATGGACATTACGTACCACGTCCAGCAGAGACATATTCTCGGAATCGGTATCCCAGTCGGCGATAAGACGACGCGGCGTGACCAGTTTTTGCTGGAAATCCAGTAAATTAGGCATGTCATCTGTCAACAGGCCAAAGCGATCGATCATAAAAATGTTGTTGCGGGCTTCATCCGGTGTCAGACCATCATCGACCATTAAGGCAATGATTTTTTCCGCGATACCGCAGCCGGCGGAGCCGCTGCCGAGGAAAACCACGCGCAGATCGCGTAAGCGCATTCCCGCAGCCTGCGAAGCGGCAATCAGCGTACCGGTGGTGACCGCTGCCGTTCCCTGAATATCATCATTAAAACAGCACAGCTGGTGGCGGTAACGGTTCAGAAGTTTGGTCGCATTTTTCTGGGCAAAATCTTCAAATTGCAGGAGGACATTTGGCCAGCGCGCTTTGATGGCCTCAATGAACATATCCATAAATTCGATATAGTCTTCGTCACTGATTCGCGGATGACGCCACCCCATATACAGCGGGTTTTCAAGATGCTGGCTGTTATTGGTACCCACATCCAGCATGATAGGCAGCGTGGATGCCGGGTCAATTCCGCCGCAAGCGGTATATAACGAGAGTTTTCCAATCGGGATCCCCATTCCGCCGATGCCCTGATCGCCAAGACCGAGAATGCGTTCCCCATCGGTAACCACAATCACGCGAATATCATTCCGCGAAAAACTTTGCAGCATTTCATCGATGCGATGCCGGTCCGGCCATGAGATAAACAATCCCCTGGCGCGGCGATAAATCTCAGAAAAATGCTCACAGGCTTCGCCAACCGTTGGGGTGTAAATAATCGGCAATGTTTCCTGCATATGACAGCGCAGAAGGTTATAAAACAGCGTCTCGTTGGTGTCCTGAATATTGCGTAGGTAAACATGGCGGGAAATGTCTTTTTTAAAATGACAAAATTGTTTCCATGCACGTTCTGTTTGTTCTTCAATGGTTTCGACGTTATGCGGTAATAATCCATGCAGATTAAAGGCCAGACGTTCATCATCGGTGAATGCCAGCCCTTTATTAAGTAATGGGTTTTCCAGTAACACAGCGCCATTATAAGGCGTATAAAGCGTTTCTTTGCGTAACATTATTGCTGCTCCTGACTAAATAATAACGGCACGGCTGCCGATGTATCGGGGATAACAGAAAAGAGGCTCAAGAAATCAAATAGATCATCACGCCCTCAGTTAATACGCCGATCGCAGTGCCAATAAGAATGGAAGAGGATGCGGATTCGATATAGGTGTCACTGCGCAGGGCGAACATGCCCGCAGCGATAGCAGAAGGTGTTGCACCAATAATTACGACCTGCTGCATTAAGGTGTGGCTCAGGCCAAATGCCAGCCCGGCTACTGCCATCATGGCGGGTTGGATCAGATTTTTGATGCTGATATTGGTAAAGGTCTGGAGATTCAGCGACGGACGCTCACCGTAAAACAGCAGACCGAGGGCAAACAGCGACAGACCACCGGCAATTTTGCCAACCATCTCAATCGGCGCGCTCAACAGATGCGGTAACTGCACACCGGCCAGGCTCAGCACGACACCGGATACGGGGATCCAGACAATCGGGTTACGCACCGCCCGCAGTAAATTCTGCATAATCAGTTTGCCCGGATGTAGCGTTTCAATATCGGTATCTTTATCACCCATGCGAATTAAGATAATGGTCAACGGAATCATTAATACGCTGGTGACTAAGTTGCCAATTAGCACGCCTAAAAAGCCTTCCGGCCCAATCAGCACGGCCAGTACCGGCGCGCCAAAATAGGCCATATCAGGAAAAGCGCAAACCAAAGACTGTATTGCACTGGTCTTGATATCATGACGAAAAACGTAACGCGACAGGATCAGCGTCAGTAAATAAGAGCCCATCAGACCAATCACCAGCACAGCCATAAACGAGAAGTTTTTGATTTTGTCCGGGTTGGTGTTCAGTGCGCCGATAAAGAGATGAAAGGGTAATGCAAAGCGAATCACCACTGTTGCTAATACAGTGGCATCCTTACGGTGCGTATACCCTAATTTTCCACTTAGCCACCCTAGTAACATGATAAATACTAAAGGAAATAAAGATTGTAAGAGTAGTGAAGGCATAAAATGTCCTGTTTTTGTTTTAATTAAATAGTTTTCAGGCAGAACTCTATCTATCGTATTTACTGCCAAAGGTGATTAGAATCACACTTCGTATGTTTTAATTAGTTTCAAAAGGGATACTTTAATTAAATGGAAATGTTGAGGTGCTAAGTTTATATTTTCATTAGAAGTATCTGATGCATGTATCCGCGCGATTATTTTATTTACGAATGGCCTGTTTAAGTTATTTAAATGTGAATTACTACGGCACTCACAAATTCAATAAGCAGTAACCGTTGCTCACTTTACAGACCGAAGATTATGTTATTTATTCAATCATAACTTCCTGGTAGCAATCTTTATTTTGTTGGCCTTATTTTTTCAAGCATTTTATCCTATTACGAATAACCCAGCGGTTATTCCTGACCCACTGTTAATTATTAATAGCGAATCAGGTGAAAATAATGAAAGATAATCCTCTCTCTTCCTCTGTTGACGTATCCCCTGCGGGTGCACAACTTTCGCGGCTGCATGGACTTGAAGTCGGCGCCGTACCCTTGCTGCTCTTTATCGGTATCGCTTCGATTGTCGCCATCTCAGCTACCGCAGGTTTATTGCCGAAAAACATGATTGGCGGCCTGGCGGTGATCATGACGCTTGGTTTTGCCTTTGCCAAAATAGGCCGGATGTTGCCGGTGCTGAAGGACGTCGGTGGGCCAGCAATATTGTGCCTGATGGTGCCCTCGGTACTGGTTTATTTTGGCCTGTTTGAAGCGCATACCTTAGCCACCGTCCATCTGCTGATGAAAGAAGCCAACCTGCTTTATTTTGTCATTGCCTGTCTGGTTGTTGGCAGCATTCTCGGCATGAATCGGGTGATCCTGATCCAGGGTATGATCCGCATGTTTGTCCCCCTGGTGGCTGGTACGGTGGTCGCGGTGCTCTCCGGGCTGCTGGTAGGAACAGTATTTGGCTACACGCCGTATCACACCTTTTTCTTTATCATCGTGCCCATTATCGGCGGTGGCATCGGCGAAGGCATATTACCGCTGTCACTGGCCTATTCCGCCATTCTCGGGCAAACGCCGGATGTGTATGTTGCTCAACTGGCACCCGCAGCAGTGGTGGGCAATATCTTTGCCATTATCTGCGCTGGCGTGCTGTCGCGGATAGGGATGCGCCGTCCTTCCCTGACCGGCAACGGTATGTTGATCCGCAGTGATGAGGACAACCGCGTCTTCGCACAGACGCAGGAGGTGCAGCAGACCGATTTTCAACTGATGGGCGGTGGGCTGTTGATGATATGCGCCTTTTTTATCGTCGGCGGGTTGTTTGAAAAACTGGTGCATATTCCTGGTCCGGTGCTGATGATCCTGATTGCCGTGCTGTGCAAGTACGCACAGGTGATCCCAAAATCCATGGAGCAGGGCGCGCACAGTTGCTATAAGTTTGTTTCCGCAGCACTGGTCTGGCCGTTGATGATTGGCCTCGGCATGTTATATGTGCCGCTGGAAAGCGTGGTCGCGGTATTCTCAATGGGCTACGTGGTGGTGTGTGGCTCAGTGGTGATTGCCATGGCGCTCAGCGGTTATTTCATTGCCACATGGCTGAATATGTATCCGGTGGAAGCCGCGATAGTGACCAGTTGCCATAGCGGCCTCGGCGGTACGGGGGATGTGGCGATCCTCTCGGCATCCAACAGAATGGCATTGATGCCCTTCGCGCAAATCGCCACCCGCATTGGTGGTGCTTCAACGGTCATTCTTGCCACTTTGTTATTAAGCTGGCTCGTCTGAACCACCGGCCCGCCGTTGTTACGGGCGCATCAGGTTGCGACGATAAGGCACGTTTGCATTCCCCTGTTCATATCAACAAAAGGGGCATGTGAAGGGGCAAAAAAAAACCGCCCGGAGAGGGCGGTCTTTGCATTCGGCGGGTTGCCCCACTGAACAGCGCGAATTAACGCAGCAGAGACAGTACGTTCTGCGGAACCTGGTTAGCCTGTGCCAGTACAGAAGTACCTGCAGACTGCAGAATGTTCGCACGGCTCATTTCAGAAACTTCAGAAGCGAAGTCAGCATCCAGGATACGTGAACGAGATTCAGACAGGTTGTTAACGGTGTTGTTCAGGTTGCTGATGACAGAATCGAAACGGTTCTGTACCGCACCCAGACCAGAACGCAGTTCGTCAACCTGAGACAGCGCTTCGTCGATTTTGGTCAGCGGATCGGCAGTTGCTACAGTGGTATCAACAGCCGCGCCGGAAGTTACAGCACCTGCTGCATCAGCAGTCGCTTCAGTCAGGTTACCGTTAGCGTCGGCCAGGTAGTAGTTACCTTCACCGTCGGTTTTCAGGGTGCTACCAGCCACGCCAGCCAGGTCTGCAGTCTGCTCAACGGAAGCGCTTTCGCCCGCTAAGCTTGCGCCCATGCTAACACCGGTAGCTGCAGTGGTAGAAGAGTCGAACTCCAGGCCATCGCCAGCGGCGTTTGCTTTTGCTTCGTAGTAGTTAGAACCGGATTTAACGTACACTTTACCGTCGTTACCCTGAACAACATCATCAACAGATGCCGGAGTACCGCTGGTGTCAGCCACGTTGCTCATGTCAGCAGCAACATCAACGTCAACGCTGATAGTGGTGGTATCGGTCAGAGAGCTTGCATCCACGCCGCTGGCAATGGTGAAGCCTGCCATGCCCAGAGTGTCAGAGTTCATCTGGTTCAGCTGGATATCGATATTCTGGCCGTCGTTAGAACCTACCTGGATAGACAGTTTCTGATCTTTGCTCAGTACTTTCACGCCGTTGAACTCAGTCTGTTCAGAGATACGGTTGATCTCGTCCAGACGTGCGTTGATTTCGTCCTGGATGGACTGACGGTCAGAATCAGAGTTGGTGCCGTTCTGAGCCTGTACAGACAGACGACGGATGTTCTGCAGGTTATCGTTGATTTCGTTCAGCGCGCCTTCAGTAGTCTGTGCGATAGAGATACCGTCGTTGGCGTTACGGGAAGCCTGGCTCAGACCGTTGATGTTCGCGGTGAAGCGGTTAGAGATTGCCTGACCTGCTGCATCGTCTTTCGCGCTGTTAATACGCAGACCAGAAGACAGACGCTCAATAGCGGTACCCAGAGAGCTCTGAGATTTATTCAGGTTGTTCTGTGCAACGAGGCTGAGGGCGTTAGTGTTAATAACCTGGGACATGTTTATTCCTTAATACTCAATTGTTCACATGGATTATGGTTATGCGTAAGTTGTCTCGCATACTAAATAAATCGGCCCTTTAAAAAAGGACTGAAATTTTTTGCTGCGGAAAGATTTGTTGAGTACCAGGATGGAATTTCAGGAAACAATGACTTGGCTATTTTTTAGCTGCTATTTCAGCCGATTCTGATATTGAAGATATGAATTGCGCGCACAACTGACGTTATATTCCCTTTTCGATTTAGCGAATTTTTCCTGCAGCGCTGAGTTTTTTCTTCCTTCTATATAGTTCCTTTATTAAATATTCATCTTTTTATTTCCCAGGCCGATTGGTTAATAGAATTCACTCAACAAAATGACCTTTCCGACCGGAGACGACATGGGAATATCATCATTAGGTGTAGGTACTGGCGGGATCGATACGGCATCAATGCTGGAACAGCTGAAAGCCGGCGAGCAATCACGTTTAACACCTTATACCAATCTACAGAACAGCTATAAGTCGCAGATTTCAGCATGGGGTAAGATCTCCAGCCTGCTGTCGAATCTGCAAAAAAGCGTTACCACCATGGGTTCTGATGCATTTAATAAAATGAACGTCAGCGCCAATGAAGCCTTTACTGCCGTTGCTGGCAGCGGCGCGCAGGCGGACAGCCATTCGGTGACCATTTCACAGCTCGCGACGGCACATAAATTGAAAACCCAGCCGGAAGCCAGCGCGGATGACATGCTGGGCGACACCACCGGCGGCAGCCGTACCGTGACCATCACGCAGAATGACGGCAAGACCATGGAAGTGGAGCTGGCGGATGATGAAACCTCGCTGAACCAGATTGCCAAAGCGATCAATAAACAGAAAGGCGATGTGACGGCTTCCGTACAGCGTACCGATGACGGCTATCAGCTGGTGCTGAGTTCGAAAAAGACCGGCTCCGATGGCGAAATAACCGTCAGCGTTGACGGTGATAATACACTGGCAGGTGTGCTGAACACCTCCGGCGGCGGCCAGCATGTTAATGATGACGGCTCTGTGGTTGCCGATGGCGGCGCAAACGACAATATGATCGCCGTTTCCGATGCCCAGGATGCCAAACTGCGCGTCGATGGCTCTGACTATACGCGCTCCAGCAACAACATCAGCGACATCATTGACGGCGTGACGCTGAACCTGAAAAAAGTATCGGAAAACGGCGACGCTGAGCAGTTGACGCTGACCTCGGATACCTCGGCCATCAAAACCAGTCTTCAGGATTTTGTTAAGCAATACAATGCATTGCTTGCTGAGACTACCGCTGACAGCAAATATGTCGCGGCGGATACCTCCAGCCTGGGCGATGAAGAAGTGGCGACGCAAAACTCCGGCAGCGGCTCGCTGGTGGGGGATTCCACGCTGCGCAGCCTGGTCAGCCAGGTGCGTTCCACCGTCAATGGCGTTTACGGCGATGCCGGGGCAGATTACGGCTCGCTGGCAGATTTAGGCATCAAAATTGATTCGGCAACCGGCCAGATGACGCTGGATGAAGACACGCTGGATGAAGCGATTGCCGATAATCCGGAACAAATCAGCCTGATGTTCTCCGGCCGTGGCGACAGCGAAGGGCTCTCTTCGGCGCTGGACTCCATCATCACCAGCTACGTTGGCGATTCGAAGACCAAAACGGACGGTTTGATTAAAACCACCACCGACAGCCTGGAGTCGCAAACCAAAATTGCGCAAACCCAGATTGACAAGACGCAGAAGCTGATTGACGCACAGGTCGAACGTTACCGTGTGCAGTTCCAGAATCTCGACACCATGATGTCGAATCTGAACAACATGAGCAGTCAGTTAACGTCACTGCTTTCAACCCTCTAATTTTTCATGGCGCAGGCCCGTCGCGGCCTGCCAACAGGAGTGATAAACATGTATGCAGCACAGGGGAGCCAGGCGTATGCGCAGGTGGGTCTTCAAAGTAAGCTCTCTGGCGCCACGCCGCACCAGTTAATTTCTATGCTGTTCGACGGCGCGCACAGCGCCATTCTGCAAGCCAATATCTATTTTGAGAATGGCAACGTCGCCCAGCGTGGCAAGATGATCTCTAAAGCGATCAATATTATTGATAACGGTTTACGCGCCGCGCTCGATCACGAAAAGGGCGTACATATTGCCGCAGAACTGGAGCAAATGTACGAATATATGTCGCGGACATTATTAGAGGCGAATTTACGTAACGAGCCGGAGAAATTAAAGCACATCGATGCGCTATTAATGAAACTGGCCATGACATGGAAAGAGATCGAACCAACACAGCGTCGGGTGAATTATGGATGAGGGGCTGCCAAAAATTATCGTTGAATTATACCAGATGAATTTAACGCTGCTGGATATGGCAGCGAAAGAAGAATGGGACCTGCTTGTCGAAATGGCCGCTGGCTATATGCTGAAAAAGCAGGACATTATGGAAGTCAGCGCCGATGATCTATCTGTTGCGGAAAGAGAAAACCTGAAGAAGGTATTAAAGCAGATGGTGGAAAACGAGGGGGAAATAACCCGGAAATTGCAGGCGCGCCTTCATGTTCTAAAACAGAATCTGTCTTCAATACATCGTGGAACCACGTTCAGTAAGCTCTACTCCAGTCAGCAAACCTCTTCAATACATTAAACAAATAAGGCCATCAGTAAGTGACTTACTGATGGCCTTAGTCTTCTCTTTTAGCGGTAATTAACGATTAGCTGTTGGCTGACAACATTCAGGGCGGGTCGTAACGGGCCGCGCTTATTCACCGTATAAATAAAGCGAAATTCACCCGTTGCGGAGAGCGGAAAAGTGATGCTGCGTTGCCCGGCCAGGGAAGGCAGCCGTAAGCAGCGATCGCGACGGCACAGCTTGATTTCCAGCCCTGGCGGCGGCGGAGCCAGCAGCGTAATACGCCATGAAACACGGGTAACCTTTGCCGACGCCGGGATCGCAGAAGGCGAGCTTAACGCTCGCCCGCGTACGATCTGCTTGCCGGTGCGGGTGCTGCCACCCGCTGCCGTATCGCTCCAGGCACCGCTGGAAGGTGCGGCATGCGCTGGCAATACCAGCGCCATGCCCAAAATAGCAGCGGCAGGTATCATGAATGTGTACCGATTACGGTGGTCATTTGCACCGTTTTGTTGCTGCTGATTTCCAGCGTTGACATCACGGCCAGCTGCGGGAAAGCGCGGCGCAGGAAGCGTGAAACCATCAGGCGCAGCCCCGGATTCACCAGCAGTACCGGCGAAATGCCCATCGCTTGCTGGTCGGTGATGGCGCGTTCGGCCTGCTTCATCAGATTGTCGGCAATACCCGGTTCGATCGCGCTGCCGTTCTGGCGAGCCTGAATCAACAGTTTTTCCAGCGTGGTATCCAGACCAATCACCTTGATGTCGTTATCCGTGCGGAACCACTGTGCCGTAATGGCGCGGCCCAAACGGATGCGCACCTGCGCAGTCAGTTCGTCCGGATCGTTTTGTAGCGGAACATATTCGGCCAGCGTATCGATAATGGTGCGCATATCGCGGATAGAGACGCGCTCGGCCAGCAGATTCTGCAACACTTTGTGGAACAGCGTCAGGGAGATCACGCCCGGGATCAGATCTTCAACCAGCTTCGGCATCTCTTTATTAATGCGCTCCAGCAGTTGCTGCGTCTCCTGGCGGCTGAACAGTTCTTCCGTATTCAGCGAGATCACGTGGTTAAGATGCGTGGCGATAACGGAACCCGGATCGACCACGGTATACCCCTGAATCTGCGCCTGCTCGCGGAAGACTTCGTCGATCCAGCACGCTGGCAGACCAAACGCCGGATCTTCGCACGGCGTACCCGGCAATTCCCCTTCGGCGTAGCCAGGGTTAATCGCCATCCAGCGTTCCGGTTCGATCTCGCCGCGACCAATCTCAACGCCTTTCAGCAGAATACGGTACTCGCCTGGTGCCAGATCGAGGTTGTCGCGAATATGGATCGGCGGCGGCAGGAAGCCCATATCCTGGGCAAATTTCTTACGGATACCGCGCACGCGGATCAGCAACTGACCATCCTGCGCGCTGTCCACCAGCGGGATCAGGCGATAACCGACTTCCAGCCCCAGCACATCTTCCATTTCCACATCGGCCCACGAGGCTTCCGCAGAGGCCTGATCGTTGGCCGCCTGCGCGCTGGCTTTATCACTATCTTCACGCGTGGCGTTACGGGCAGGCGCTTTCATCTGACGACCACGCATCCACCATGCCAGCCCCAGCAGAACGGCGGTAAACAGCAGGAAGACAAAGTTCGGCATCCCCGGGATAAGCCCCAGCAGACCAATCACCGCAGCGGAAAGCAGCATCACTTTCGGGTTGTTAAACAACTGCCCGACCATCTGCTCGCCGATATCCTGCTCGTTGGACACGCGGGTAACAATCACGCCTGCGGCGGTAGAGATAATCAGCGCCGGGATCTGGGCAACAAGACCGTCACCGATAGTCAGCAAGGTGTAGGTTTCACCGGCTTCGCCGACGCTCAGCCCATGCTGAAGCACGCCGATAGCCAGCCCGCCGATGACGTTAATCGCCATAATCAGCAGCCCGGCGATGGCATCCCCGCGCACGAATTTACTGGCACCGTCCATTGAACCGTAGAAATCGGACTCCTGCGTCACTTCGCTACGACGGCGCTTCGCTTCGGCTTCACCAATCAGCCCGGCGTTGAGATCGGCATCAATTGCCATCTGTTTGCCCGGCATACCATCCAGCACAAAGCGCGCGCCCACTTCGGCGATACGCCCGGCACCTTTGGTGATAACCATAAAGTTAATGATGATCAGAATGGCGAAGACCACGATACCGATGGCAAAGTTACCGCCCACCAGGAAGTGGCCGAACGCCTCCACCACGCGTCCGGCAGCGGCCGCGCCGGTGTGTCCTTCCATCAAAATGATACGCGTGGAGGCAATGTTCAGCGCCAGGCGTAGCAGAGTGGAGAACAGCAACACGGTCGGAAACGCAGAAAATTCGAGGGTTTTCTGCGTAAACATCGCCACCAACAAAATCATCAGTGACAGCACGATATTGAAGGTAAACAGCGTATCCAGCAGGAATGCCGGCAGCGGCAGTACCATCATCGCCAGAATCAGCATGATCAGTACCGGGCCAGCCAGAATTTGCCACTGTGTCTCTTTAAATGCGGGTAAACGTAATTTACTGGCGATACTGGCCATTAGTTTCTCTCATTTGCAAAATCCATCGACTCAGGAACCGGAAGATCCCTGGGCTGTACAGGCGGAACTCCGCCAGAGGCGCGCCACCGCCGCAGGCCGTAGACCCAGGCGAGAACTTCTGCGACAGCGCTATAAAGCTCGCCGGGGATCTGTTCGCCAATCTCACAGTGGCGATACAGGGCGCGGGCAAGCGGCGGCGCTTCAAGCATCGGAATGCGATGCGCAGCGCCCAGTTCACGAATTTTCAGTGCAACTTCGCCCGCGCCTTTCGCCAGTACCGTTGGCGCACCCATCCCGCCTTCTTTATAAGAGAGCGCGACGGAGTAGTGCGTCGGGTTGTTGACGATGACATCGGCTTTCGGTACGTCCGTCATCATGCGATTACGGGCGGCAGCGCGTTGCATCTGCTTAATGCGGCCCTTAACGTGCGGGTCGCCTTCCTGCTGTTTGAACTCGTCGCGGATCTCCTGACGGCTCATGCGCAGTTTTTTCAGGTTGCTGGTGATCTGGTAAAACACGTCGTAACCCATTACCGGCAGCAGGAAGAAAATCACCATCAGCAGGCAGTCAAAAATCATGCCGATGGCGCCGCTCACTGCGGTTGGGAATGAGGCGTTAACCAGTTGAATAAAGTGCGGTCGGTTGTTGTAGACGTACAACGTGAACCCGCAACCGGCCAGCGCCACTTTCAGGCAACCTTTCAACATCTCTGACAGCACCTGCGCCGAGAACATGCGTTGCAGCCCTTTCATCGGCGACATGCGCGCAAGATCCACTTTCAGCGACTTGCCGCTGAAGTTCACGCCGCCCAGCAGCATGGGAGAGAGCAGCCCGGTGATGAATAACCCCAGCAAAATCGGCAGCAGCCCGCTGGCCATCATCGAGAACAGGTAACTGGCCTGCTGAAGCATGGAGCGGGGATCCGTCACCGGCAGCCTGTTCAGCATCAGACCGTTGTGCAGGATCTGCATCAGGTTATGGGCAAAATGTTGCCCGCCGGATAACAGCAGCGCCCACCCGGCCAACAACATCAGCAGCGAACTCAGCTCCTTCGAACGCGGAATTTGCCCCTCTTCACGCGCTTTTTGTTTTCGGTGGGGTGTGGGTTCTTCGGTTTTTTCTACATCACTTTCTTCGGACATATTCTCTGCCGCTGGCCTCCCGTTAGTGCCTCATCCCGGCGGGCGAGGCGGTCATCAGAAACCCAGACTATCGAGCAGGTCATCGACCTGATCCTGGCTGGCGACGACGCCGGTTTTGTTCTGGTCGATTTGCGGGCCGTTCATCAGCGTCGTATCGACCTCTTTCAGACCGGTGACCTCCTCCGGGAGATACTCCAGCAGCACCAGAATCAGCTCTTTCTCGACGCTTTCGATAAGCGACATCATGCCGCGAATCACCTGGCCGGTAAGATCCTGGAAATCCTGCGCCATCATGATTTCCATCAGTTGGTCATTGGTATTACGCGCAAGGCCCGGCGTTCTGGCGAGGAAGCTGCGGGTATCCGCCACCAGTTCGCGCGCATCGGCTAACTCTACCGGCGCGGCAAACCAGCCGTCCCAGCGAGCGGACAACTGCTCCGCGCGTTCGGCCAGTTCGTCCTGTAAAGGACGCGCCTGCTCGACGCTGGTCAGTGCGCGCTCGGCGGCCTCGGCGGTTTTACCGACGACATAATCCAGACGTTCACGCGCATCCGGGATAGCTTCTGCCGCATCGGCAATGGTGCGATCCAGCCCAAGGTCTACCAGGCTGTCGCGTAACAGACGGGCCAGGTGGCCAACGCGCGAAAAGAGATTTTTAAAATCGTCAGTCGATTGTGTTTGTGCCATCTTGTCCATCGATTACCACCCAAGCTTTTCAAAAATTTTGTTGAGCTTCTCTTCCAGCGTCGCCGCCGTGAAAGGTTTCACGACATAGCCGCTGGCACCCGCCTGGGCGGCGGCAATAATGTTTTCTTTCTTGGCTTCAGCGGTGACCATTAACACCGGCATTTTGCTGAAAGCGGCATCGTTACGAATTTCCGTCAGCAGTTGTAAGCCATCCATGTTGGGCATATTCCAGTCGCTGATGACGAAATCGAAGGTGGAGGCGCGCAGTTTGTTCAGCGCATCCAGGCCATCTTCTGCCTCTTCAACATTATTGAACCCCAAATCTTTCAACAGGTTGCGAACAATACGGCGCATCGTGGAGAAATCATCGACCACTAAAAAGCGCAAATTGGTATCTGCCATAATTTTTTATTTCCAGGTTAAGTCATTGAACGGTGAGAGAAACCAGGGCTCAGACTCTGCGAGCCACACAGACAGCATGGTTGAGAAGTTGCTGGCTAATCTGGTCGAGATCGGCGATATCGCAGGCGCCGCCGAGGGCAATCGCTTCTCGCGGCATGCCGAATACCACGCAGGTTCGCTCGCTCTGGGCGACGGTCCACGCGCCAGTCTGGCGCATCGCCAGTAACCCTGCGGCGCCATCGTGGCCCATACCGGTGAGGATGGCGCCAAGGGCATTTTTACCGGCGCAGCGAGCGACAGAGTGGAACAACGCATCCACCGACGGACGGTGGCGGTTAATGGGCTGGCCGTTGTTCAGCGCAATCTGGTAGCTTGCGCCGCTGCGCTTCAGCTCCATGTGAAATCCGCCCGGCGCAATATACGCATGGCCTGGCTGCACGCGCTCGCCTTCGGTCGCTTCACTCACGGAAATCTGGCACAAGTTATTCAGGCGATCGGCGAATGAGCGGGTAAATCCCGGCGGCATGTGTTGTGCGATAACGATGCCCGGGCAACCCTGCGGCATCGACATCAGGATCTGGCGCAGCGCTTCGGTTCCGCCGGTTGATGAGCCAATCGCAATGATCTTATCGTTGCCTGCGCGCGGCGCCTGAATCACCCGCGGCGCGGTCGGTTGTCCTTCGCGGCGGCGAACCTGCGCTTTGGCCGCCATGCGAATTTTGTCGGCAATCATCTCGCTGTATTGCCCCATTCCGTCATGCAGCCCCATCGACGGCTTGGTAATAAAATCCACCGCGCCCAGCTCCAGCGCGTTCAGCGTAATATCGGAGCCTTTGCTGGTTAATGATGAAAGCATCACTACCGGCATCGGACGCAGGCGCATCAGACGATCGAGAAACTCCAGCCCGTCCATGCGCGGCATTTCGACATCCAGCGTCAGTACATCCGGATTGTGTTGCTTGATCAGATCGCGGGCGATAATCGGATCCGGCGCAGCCGCGACCATCTCCATATCCGGTTGCTCATTGACCATCTGCGTCAGTATCCTGCGCATCAGAGACGAATCATCAATGCACAACACCTTAATCTTGTTCATAATTTTTACTCTGCGATGCGGTAGACAGATTGCCCAAGCAGACGGAATGGGCTGTTAGCGCTGTTAACATGTTCCGAGTGCCCCAGAAATAACAAACCATCGGGTTTGAGCATTTTTGCGAAGCGCATGACCAGTTTTTCCTGCGTTTTATGATCGAAATAAATCATCACGTTACGGCAGAAAATGGCGTCAAAATTGCCCTGGATGTCCCACTGCGGATCGATCAGGTTTAGCTGGCGGAACTGAACGGCATGGCGTAATCCATCTTTGATTTTCACCAGCTCTTTCTGCGCGCCGGTGCCGCGCAGGAAATGGGTTTTCTTCTGCTGTTCGCTCAGGCTGTCGATATCCGCCAGGCGGTAAACGCCCTGGCCGGCCTTTTCCAGCACATCGGTATCAATGTCGGTTGCCAGCACGCGCGGGCCGGTAATGCTGCGGCCCAGTGTCTCTTCCAGCGTCATGGCGATGGACCACGGTTCTTCACCGGTTGAGGCGGCCGCACACCACACGTTGTACATACCGCCTCTGGCCTGCGCGTGGCGCGCCAGGATCGGAAAGTGGTAAGCCTCGCGAAAAAAAGAGGTCAGATTGGTGGTCAATGCATTAATAAAGACTTGCCATTCATCGCTCTCCGGATTGGCGACCAGCAGATTGATGTAATCGGTAAATCCCTTCAGTTCCAGCACGCGGATGCGTCGTGACAGGCGGTTATAAACCATGTCGCGTTTTTGCGGAGTTAGAACAATGCCCGCACGTTGATATATCAGCGCGCTAATTCTTTCTATTTCATTGTGCGTAAGTTGTTTCTGACCAGACTGATTGGATTCGGTTGCGGGGTTCATAATGTTCCAGTTATTTATCATAATAAGCGGTAGTACCCCTGCCGGGTTTTCAGCGATGCTCAGGTACGCAGCAAAATAATCAGTTATTAATAAGATGAAACGAAATGGTTAATTCATTTCGGGGTTATTAAGATAATGGCCGGTATTAAACCGGCATGTTCATTATTTCCTGATAGGCATTAACAAGTTTATTTCTTGCCTGCACACCAATATTTAATGCCAGCGAAGATTCCTGCATGGAAACCATGACGTCGTTCAAACCAATGCCTTCGACGCCTGACAGATAGCCTTCCGCCTGGGTTTTGGCATGGTTTTGCATCTGGCTAATTGAATTTACGCTGTTAAATAAAATATCTGAGAAGGATGGATTATTCTCAGTGGATTTAGCAGAAGCAAATGGATTCAGCGAAGACGCGCCGGTAATTTGACGGGTCTGGCTCTGCATCTGCTCCAGTATGCTGCTGCTCATATTTATTGACATAACAAACACCTTTCTATTAATTGCGGCAATCCTAACATGTGGTCAGACAACAACATAATGTGAAAAGCCGACACAAGTTTCAGCTTATCACCACTTAAGAAACATCGCATTTTGTAGATAATACGCAACCAGGAAATATCCTGCGGAATAACGATTTACGACTTTATTACATACGCGAAACGCTGAGCCGCTATAGGGTTTCATTTATATAGCCTCCTTTCACTGTCACAGGAAATTGGCATGCTTGCCACTAACAACGGTAATAAAAAGAAAGGCATCGATGATATTAAGACGATGCTTGAAAATATCTGGCGTAATCCCAGAATCATTTTTTTCATCGCTGCTGCGGCGGCTATTTCTGTTGTGATTGCATTGATGTTCTGGGCGAAAGAGCCGGACTTCCGCATCTTATACAACAACATCAGCGAACAGGACGGCGGCGAGATCGTCACCCAACTGACGCAGATGCAGATACCTTATCGTTTTGCCGAACATGACGGTTCTATTCAGATCCCGGCGGACAAAGTCTATGAGGTGCGCCTGAAGCTGGCGCAGCAGGGGCTGCCGAAAGGCGGTTCTGTTGGCTTTGAACTGCTGGATCAGGAAAAGTTTGGTATCAGCCAGTTTAACGAACAGGTTAACTTCCAGCGCGCGCTGGAGGGCGAGCTGTCACGCACTATCGAGACGTTAGGTCCGGTGCGTACCGCGCGCGTTCATCTGGCCATGCCGAAGCCATCGCTGTTTGTGCACGATAAAAAACAGCCGTCTGCGTCCGTAACGTTGAATCTGCTCAATGGCCGTAAGCTGGATGCCGGACAGGTCAGCGCGATCACCTTCATGATCTCCAGCGCAGTGCCGGGGCTGAGCGCCGATCGCGTCACTATCGTCGATCAAAGCGGACATCTGATGACGCAGAGTGGCGAACAGGCCACGCAAACCACGCAGCTGAAATATACCCGCAAAGTGGAATCCGAATATGAGAACCGTATTCAGGCGATCCTTGCGCCGATTGTCGGCGCGCAGAATGTCAGAACGCAGGTCACGGCGCAGATTGATTTTACTCAGCATGAGCAAACTGCCGAGCAGTACCAGCCTAACAGTCGGCCTGAGAACATGGCCATCCGCAGCCGTCAGAGCAGCAACGCGGAGCAGGGCGGTAAAAACAGCGTCGGCGGCGTTCCGGGGGCGTTAAGCAACGAGCCGCCTGCGGCGGTTACCGCGCCGATTGACCAGCCAGCCAATGGCCAGGGCGGGACAACCACCACCACTACGCCTTACAACAAACAGAACGATGAAACCACCAACTACGAGCTGGATAAAACGCTGACGCACATCAAGCGTAATACCGGCACGGTGCAGCGCCTCTCTGTCGCGGTGGTGGTGAATTACGTGGCGGATGGCAAAGGTAAAACGACCGCGTTAACCAAAGCGCAGCTTGATCAGGTGAATGGTCTGGTCAAAGAGGTGATGGGTTACTCCGACAAACGTGGCGATACCCTCAACGTCGTTAATACCCCGTTCACCGATGCCGATACGGAAGCCCCCGTACCGCTGTGGAAGCAACCTGATTTCATTAAGTTGCTGTTCTCCGGCGCGCGTTACCTCTTCGTGGCGCTCATTGCCTGGATCCTGTGGCGCAAAGCGGTTCAACCGTTCTGGATCAAGCATCAGGAGCTGCTGCTGCATCGTCTGGAACTGGAAAAAGAAGCCCGTCAGGCGGAGATGGAAGCACAGCAACGTCAGAAACAGCACCACGAAACTGCAAAAGCACAGCAGCGCATGGAGACCGAACAGGAAACCCAGCACCTGCGTAAGATCGCCGAGCAGGAGCCGCAGATTATCGCGCTGGTTATTCGCCAGTGGCTGAATAAGGAAAAGAAATCATCATGAATGCCGCCGAGAAAAGCGCTGTCCTCATGCTAACGCTCGGTGACGAGCGGGCTGCGGAAGTCTTTAAGCACCTGAGTACCCACGAAGTGACGATGATCAGTAGCGCCATGGTCTCCATGGGCAGCTTCACCCATGAACAGCTTTCGTCCGTTGTCCGCGAATTCCGTCGCGACTCCGGCGAGTACGCTGCGCTGGATGTCAACACCAATGAATATCTGCGTAGCGTGCTGGTGAAAGCGCTGGGCGAGGAGCGTGCCAACGCGCTGCTGGAAGATCTGCTCGATTCGTCAGATGGCAGCAACGGGATTGAGACGCTTAACTTTATGGAACCGCAGATGGTCTTCGATCTCATCCGTGATGAGCATCCGCAGATCATCGCCACCATCCTTGTTCATCTGAAACGCGGCCAGGCTGCCGATGTACTGGCGAACTTCGATGAGCGTGAACGTAACGACATTATGCTGCGTATCGCCACGTTTGGCGGCGTACAGCCGGTTGCGTTGCAGGAACTGACCGAAGTGCTCAACTCGCTGCTGCACGGTCAGCATATCAAGCGCAACAAGATGGGTGGTGTTCGTCCTGCGGCGGAGATCCTCAACCTGATGAAATCGCACCAGGAAGATGCGGCCATTGCCGCCGTGCGCGAATTCGACCAGGAGCTGGCGCAGAAAATTATCGACGAAATGTTCCTGTTCGAAAATCTCGTCGAGATGGAAGACCGCAGTATTCAGCGCATCTTGCAGGATATCGATGGTGAATCGCTGATTGTGGCGCTGAAAGGCGTTGACGATGAACTGCGCGACAAGTTCTTCCGCAATATGTCGAAACGTCAGGCCGATATCATGCGCGACGATCTGGCTTCCCGCGGGCCGGTACGTATGTCGCAGGTCGAAACGGAACAGAAAAACATTCTGCTGGTGGTTCGTCGTCTTGCCGAGAGTGGCGAGATCGTGATCGGTGGAGGCGACGATGCCTATGTCTAATACGCAATGGCTGGCGTGGAAACCGGAAAACCTCCTGCACGATGAGAGCAGTGTAGAGCCTGAATTCCGCCCGACAAGCGCCGCAACGGATCCGGCAACAGAAGCCGCCATGCAGGTTGAGTTGTCCCGTCTTCGCCAGCAGGCCGAGAAGAAAGGTTATGCCCAGGGCCAGACGCGCGGTATTGAAGAGGGCAAAGCGCAGGGCTATGACGAAGGGTTCCAGCAGGGTCTGCAAGAGGGCATTGCGCAGGGGCTGGTCGAACAGCAGCAGCGTCAGCAGGATCAGTTGGCGCAGCTTGCGCAACTGATTGATAATTTTAACATTACTCTCGATAGCCTCGATAGCGTGATGACCTCGCGGCTGGTACAGGTGGCCTTAATGGCGACGCGCAGCATGCTGGGTGAAAGCGCGCTCACGGCGAATGCGCACCAGTGGCTGATGACGCGTATTCAGCAACTGCTGAGTGAAGATAGCTTACAGCAGGGCAGTGTGAAGCTGTGGGTCAGCGATAAAGAACCGGAAAGCGTGTTGCAGCAACTGAAAGCCCTCGTTGAGCCGCGCGGCTGGGAACTCTGTCTCGATGCGCAGATGCTGCCTGGCGGCTGCCGGATCTCAACCGACAGCGGCGATCTCGATGCCAGCGTGGAAACCCGCTGGAATACGCTCTGTACCCTGAGCCGCGAGGAGTTCTCCTTATGACGGCGCGGCTGAAAACGTGGCTGGATGGCATTGCGCGCGCTGAACAGCGAATGTCAGCGCTGCCGTCGTATCGCCAGTATGGTCGCCTGACGCGGGCTACCGGGCTGGTGATGGAAGCGGTTGGGTTAAAGCTGCCCATCGGTACGTTGTGCATTGTCGAACGTGACAGCGAAGAGGGCGTGCAGCGCGTCGAGAGTGAGGTAGTCGGTTTTAGCGGCAACGTGCTCTATCTGATGCCGCTGGAAAACGTGGAAGGCGTACTGCCGGGCGCGCGCGTCTATGCGCATGGCGGCGATACCAAAGGCAAGCTTTTACCGCTGGGGCCGGAGCTGCTCGGCCGCGTGCTGGATGCCAGCGCTCGTCCGCTGGATGGCTTGCCCACGCCGGGCTCTTCCGAAAGAGGCCCGCTGTTTACCGCGCCGTTTAACCCGCTGCAACGCGATCCGATTAAAACCGTGCTGGATGTCGGCGTGCGGGCGATCAACGGCCTGCTGACCGTCGGTCGCGGCCAGCGTATGGGGCTGTTTGCCGGTTCCGGGGTAGGGAAGAGCGTGCTGCTCGGCATGATGGCGCGCTTTACCAAAGCGGATGTCATCGTGGTCGGGCTGATTGGCGAGCGTGGCCGCGAAGTCAAAGACTTCATCGAAAATATCCTCGGTAAAGAGGGGCTTAAGCGCTCGGTCGTTATCGCTGCGCCAGCGGATGTCTCGCCGATCCTGCGTATGCAGGGCGCAGTGTACGCAACGCGTATTGCGGAGGATTTTCGCGATCGCGGGCTGGATGTGCTGCTGATCATGGATTCACTCACCCGCTACGCAATGGCGCAGCGTGAGATTGCCCTCGCCATTGGTGAACCGCCCGCCACCAAAGGTTATCCGCCTTCTGTGTTTGCGAAATTACCGGCGCTGGTGGAACGTGCCGGGAACGGCACGCAGGGCGGCGGCTCGATCACCGCGTTCTATACGGTGTTAACCGAAGGCGACGATCAGCAGGATCCGATTGCCGACTCTGCCCGTGCGATCCTTGATGGCCACGTAGTGCTGTCGCGCCGTCTGGCGGAATCGGGCCACTATCCGGCGATTGATATTGAAGCCTCCATCAGCCGTGCGATGACCGAATTGATTGAACCGGGACACTATAAAAAAGTGCAACGTTTCAAACAGATGCTCTCTGCTTATCAGCGCAACCGCGATCTGATTAGCGTGGGCGCTTATGCCGCAGGCAGCGATCCGCTGCTGGATCAGGCGATTGTGCAGTACCCCAAAATGCAGGATTTCCTCTGCCAGGGGATACATGAGTCCAGTGAATATGAGGCGTCATATAACGCGCTCTCTACGCTCTTTCCGGAATAAGGCAGGAACTAATGGCAAAACCGGGTCCGATGGATCACCTTCGCGAGTTAGCAGAAAAAAAGCTCAATGACACGGCAATCAGGCTGGGCAGCGCGCAGCAGAGCTTCGTACAGGAAACCTCTCGCCTGGAGCAGCTTCACACCTACGCGCACGAGTACCGCCAGCAGTTGCAGGATTCTGTCCGTACCCGCAGTGTTTCGATTCTCAGCTTGCAGACGCAGCAGAATTTTCTCGCTTCGCTGGATGGCGTCGTCGCGCAGCAGGTGAGACGCGTTTCCGTCAGTCAGCACAAGGTCGACAGTGAGAAAGATGCCTGGAAACAGGATAAGCGGCGTTTGAATGCGTTCCAGACACTGAAAGATCGTGCCGACGAGCAGCAATTATTAAAAGAGAACCGGCTGGAGCAAAAAATGATGGATGAATTTGCTCGCCGGGCAGCCAGCCAGAGGCAGTTATAAGATGATTATTCAACAACCTGTTACCTCCACCCGCGGGAATAACGGACAACAATCGGCGTCGATTTCTGCCCCGCAGGATGATCGCTTTTCGACGGAGCTGAAAAAGAAGCTCTCCGCTGACAAACCGCAGCAGATAGATGAAAAAGATCCCCTGCCACAGGGGATCAAAAAGAAGCCCGGCACAAAAGAGTTGCAGCTGGCGGATTTGCAGGGCGACGCCGCACAACTGAACCCGTTACCGGCCGCGATCGCCCCGGATAACGCGCTGCCGTTAACGCCAGCTATGACGTTGCCGCAGGAACTGTTGCCTCAGGATCCGGCCCTGCAAGCGGGCCAGCAGGCGATTTCAGACGTGCAGGATCCTGCTGCGCTGGTCGCCGCCGTACCGGGCAGTGAGCTGAGCGGCGAGATGTCGGCGGGCATCCCGCAGAGCGCTGCTACGTTGCTGAACGACACCCAGCCGAAACTTCCGGCGCAGGATAGCGGCGTGTCGCCGCTGGCGACAACGTTGCACATCGCCAAACCGGCAGCCGCCAAAACGGCAGAGGTGCCGGTTGCGAAACCGGTGACGGCGGAGAGTACAGAGGCGGCGAAAACCGCTGAGGCTGCCGCACAGCCGGTTGTCACCAGCGAAAATACCGCCGCGAAACCGCACTCCGCTTTAACGGCTGAGCCGATCCAGTACGCGCATCCCGCCCACGTCAGTACGCCTGTCAGCCAGCCAGTGACGACGGTGCCGGGCGACAAAGTGGTCACCGGCACGCTGCAAGCCGAAGTGGGAACGCCCGCCTGGCAGCAATCGCTGGGCCAGCAGATTGCGGTGTTCACCCGTGATGGTGTTCATCATGCGGAGCTGCGCCTGCATCCTGAGGATCTGGGATCGTTGCAGATTAGCCTGCGTTTAAATAACGATCAGGCGCAGTTGCACTTTGTCACTGGCGATCATCAGGTACGCGCCGCGCTGGAGTCCGCCATGCCGCATTTGCGTACGCAACTGCAGGAATCCGGCATCCAGCTTGGGCAGAGCAGCGTTGGTGCCGAAAGCTTCTCCTCGACCGGCGATGCGCCATCGGGTGAGCGTTCCGGGCAAGGAAAGTCTGAGAAAGAGTCGTCCGAAATGGCCGTTTCTGCGGCGGAAGAGCGCATTTCAACACCGCGTACGCTGATATATTCCAGCGGAATCAATACTTTTGCCTGATATTATTGCCTTAAATAGTAAGTTACTGGCAATAATTTCAGCTTATCAATGAATTGTACTTGGTGGGTGCTGTATTACTATATTCGCATCCCATCAAGTCCGGCAACTCGCTGAATCTTGATTTATTTTTTACAGAGCTAATTATTAAATGTCGAAAAAGAAATTATCTGCTAATAGCGGGAAGCGTTCTCCGCTGCTGACTTTGCTCATCTTATTAATTGCCGTTGGTATCTGTGCGGTTGCGACATATTCTTATTTTGAAATTAAAAAGCTGAATTCACAAATCGCCAATATAAAAGGCCCAAATGAATCAGCGGTACACGAAGAGAATATTGTTCCGGTTTATGAAGATCTCGAAGCGTTTACCGTCAGCCTGAAACCAGATAGCCACGGCGACGATCGGGTTCTGTATATTGGTTTGACCTTGCGCTTGCAGGACGATAAATCGAAAGCCATTCTCGTTGAAAATCTTCCGGATGTACGTAGTCGTTTGCTGGTGCTTTTTTCTCAGCAGTCAGCCGAAGATCTTATCAGCGATGACGCAAAGAAAAAACTTTCTGAAAAAATAATGGCTGTGGTGAGTGAATCACTGCCAGGAAAAAAGCGCGTGATGGTAAAAAGCGTATTGTTTAATGCATTTATCTTACGGTAGTGATTATGTCTGATAGCCTTTTATCTCAGGATGAAATTGATAACCTGCTGAATGGTGGCCCTAATGCTGGCAACAGTAGCATCGAGGCTATGTCATCATTAACCGCAGCTGATAATATTAAACCTTATGATCCTAATACGCAGCGCCGCGTTATTCGTGAACGGCTGCACTCATTAGAGATTATTAACGAACGATTTGCCCGCCAGTTTCGTATCGGGTTATTTAACATCCTCCGTCGTGGCCCGGATGTCACCGTCGGGAATATCAAGATTCAGCCTTACCATGAGTTTGCACGTAATTTGCCGGTAATGACCAACCTGAATCTGATGAACATGCATCCGCTACGCGGTACGGCACTGTTTGTCTTCTCGCCGAATCTCGTGTTCATGGCGGTGGATAACCTGTTTGGCGGCGATGGCCGTTTCCCGACCAAAGCCGATGGCCGCGAGTTTACGCCGACAGAACAGCGCATTATCCAGCGCATGCTGGCGATGGCTCAGGAAGCGTACGATTACGCCTGGCGTTCGATTTACAAAATCAAAACGGAATATGTGCGTTCAGAATTGCAGGTGAAGTTTACCAATATTACCTCTTCACCGAACGATATTGTCGTTACCACGCCTTTCCACGTGGATATTGGTTCGCACAGTGGTGAATTACAAATTTGTATGCCGTTCAGCATTATTGAACCGCTGCGTGAATTATTAACTAACCCGCCGCTGGAAAACTCGCAGCAGGAAAATAATCAGTGGCGCAGTTCGCTGGCTACGCAGGTGCGGGATACCGAGCTGGAGCTCGTGGTTAAATTCGCCGAAATTTCGACTCGTCTTTCCAGAATTATGAGTCTGAAACCACAAGATATTATTCCTCTGGATAAACCAGAAGATGTCGGTGGTTTTGTTAATGATGTCCCTGTTATGTCAGGTAAATATGGCTTTGCCAATAATCAATATGCCATCCGGGTCGAAACTCTGATGGATTCAACATTATCAGCGTTTAAGAAGGAGTGATCGTCACATGAGCGATATTGAACAATCTGCTGGTGCAAAAAAATCATCGCTTGACGATCTTTGGGGCGACGCGATGAGTGAACAGTTGACCGCAGAAAACGGTACAGCCATGCAATCTGCAGAAAAAGAAGATGTTGTGGTGAATTTTACTGACGATTTAAATCTGGTGCTTGATATCCCGGTGAAAATGACCGTGGAACTCGGGCGCACGAAAATGACAATTAAAGAGCTGTTAAGACTTAGCCCAGGTTCCGTTGTTTCTCTGGAAGGCCTGGCAGGCGAACCGCTCGATATTTTGATTAATGGTTATTTAATTGCTCAGGGCGAGGTGGTTGTCGTTTCCGATAAATTCGGGATTCGTATTACCGACATTATTACCCCTTCTGAGCGCATGCATCGCCTGAGCCGCTAATGAATACCGAGACGCTGAATACTGTTGCGCCGCATACCACAGAAGCGGCGACCTTCCCGATTTCCATGGGAAATATCGTTGGTTCACTGGCGCTGGTGCTGGTGATGATTGTGGCGGTTGCATGGGTTCTCCGTCGCACAGGCGTGGCTTCCCGCGTCGCTAAAGGCCATAACCTGCTGGCAGTGAAACACAGCCAGAGCATAGGTTCGCGTGAGCGGCTGGTAGTGGTTGAGGTTGACGATAAATGGCTGTTGCTGGGGGTGACGCAACAAAGCATCACGCCTCTGATGACGATGGAAAAGCAAGAGAGCAGCACGGCCATGCCGGTGATTTCTGACTTTCAGGCCTCTTTGCTTCGGTGTTTTAAACAGCGCGCCACCAGGAGCCAGTCATGAAAAACGCCTCTCGTCTGACATCCAGAGTGATTGGCCTTGGCGCCGTGCTGGCAGGGATCCTGCTGCCAGCCCATTTCGCCTGGGCGGCAAATAACGACATCATGCTTACCCATTCCGCGAATGGCGAAAGCTGGTCGCTGCCGGTGCAAACGCTGGTGTTAATGACCTCGCTGACGTTTTTGCCTGCGGCGCTGCTGATGATGACCGGGTTCACCCGCATCGTGATCGTGCTCGGTCTGCTGCGCAACGCGCTCGGCACGGCCAGTACGCCGCCTAACCAGGTGCTGCTGGGACTGGCGCTGTTCCTGACTTTTTTCGTCATGTCGCCGGTGGCTAACCGCATCTATGACGAAGCCTGGCTGCCGCTGTCGCAGGACAAAATCTCCATGGAAGTGGCGTTGCAGAAAGGATCGCAGCCGCTGCGCGCCTTTATGCTCAAACAGACCCGTGAAAAGGATTTAGCGCTCTTTTCCCGTATTGCGAAAGCCGCTGAATTTAATACGCCAGAGGATGTTCCGATGAGCATTCTGGTGCCCGCGTTCGTGACCAGCGAACTGAAAACCGGCTTCCAGATTGGTTTCACAATGTTCATCCCATTCCTGATTATCGATCTGGTGGTGGCAAGTATTTTGATGGCGCTGGGGATGATGATGGTTCCTCCGGCGACAATTTCTCTGCCGTTCAAGCTGATGTTGTTTGTGCTGGTGGATGGGTGGCAGCTGATCATCGGTTCGCTGGCAGACAGTTTTTTCCGCTAAGTGAGAGAAGAGAATGACTCCGGAAAGTGTAATGTCGTTGGCGTTTCAGGCCACCAAAGTTGGGCTGCTGATTGCTGCGCCTTTATTGTTAGCCGCACTGGCTGCGGGCCTGATTGTCAGTATTTTGCAGGCGTCGACGCAGATCAACGAAATGACCCTGTCGTTTATCCCCAAGATCCTGACGATTATTGTGGTGCTGATTGCCTGTGGGCCGTGGATGCTGGCGACGCTGGTGGATTATATGCACGGTTTGTTTAGCTCGCTTGCCAGCCTTCGTTAACCATGCTTACGCTCTCTCTGGCCAGCCTGTATCCGTATGTAAATCATTACTTTTGGCCGTGCCTGCGCATTCTCGCGCTACTGGGCACCGCGCCGATTTTCAGTGAAAAACAGGTCAATGCGCGCATCAAAATTGCGCTGGCGCTGGTTTCAACCTTCTTAATTGCGCCGCAGTTACCCGACGCAGGCATTGCGATTGCGTCGCTGGATGGCCTGATGGCTGGCTGCCAGCAGCTGATCATCGGCATCGCGATTGGCCTCTCTGTACAGTTAATTTTTGTCGCGGTACGCCATGCCGGTGAGTTAGTCGGCATGCAAATGGGGCTGTCGATGGCGATGGTCTACGACCCGAGCGGCGGCACCAATATGCCGGTGGTGGCCCGTCTGCTGAACCTGTGCGTGACGCTGCTGTTCCTCGTTTTTAATGGTCACCTCTATCTGCTGGAAGTGGTGGCGAGCAGCTTCAACGCGTTCCCGGTCAGCGCCGCGCCGATGGGTGCCACGGGGATGATGGAGATCGTCCGCGCGGGCCGCATGATCTTTCAGTACGGTTTTATGCTCGGTCTGCCGGTCATTACGTTGCTGCTGTGCCTCAACCTCACGCTGGGGTTGCTGAACCGTCTGACACCGCAACTTTCTATTTTTATCGTCGGTTTTCCCGTCTCGCTGACTGTCGGCATGGTCGCCATGTCGCTGGTGATGTACACGCTTGCCCCCTTCTTTGAAAACATGATGGCGGGCATTTTCGACACCCTTTTCATCATCCTGAAAGGGTTCGGTTAACACACGCAGGGACAATAAGCCCTGCGTTTTTTTGACAACCTGCGTTCACATGAGGTGACGTAAAAAACAGGCCCGGGGGCTATGAACGGAAAATTATCATTAGCAGCCGCACATGTGTTGGTTCACAGTGGGGATATTTTTGCTGCATCAGGTCTAATCAAGTTAATTAAACTCTATCGACCCAGTTTGAAGGTCTTCCATATTCGCCGCGCGGACGAGATGCGCCAGGTGAAAAATAACAGACTACGGCTGGTGGTAGGGATTGCGACAGATGCAACCAACGTCGGGGATATGTCGCATCTGTTTGATAATATGCGCAAGGAAAATGCAGATTTACCCTGTGTATTATTAGGCGATAGCGGTAATTCACTCTTGTCCGCATTATTACCGGAGATTCCGGTAATGGGACTGCATGCGTCAATGACGGAAATCTTTGAGTTTCTGGCAAGCAACCTGGCGAGAAAAAACAGACTTCCTCAGCGCAGAACCACTACGCCGCTGCTTACGCTGCGTCAGCGTGAAGTGCTTCGTATGCTGGCCTGTGGCGCCAGCGCGCAGCAGGTTTCGGACTCACTGGGGATCAGCCTGAAAACGGCTTATGTTCACCGACGTGATATTCTGATGCGTCTGAATATTTGTCCTACCTATTATCGCGGTATGTTTACCGAATAATCATAAAACGCGACGGCCTCGCATTTTCAGGAACTTCCTGAATATGCGAGGCCGCCGAAAACGTTTCAAGCACTGTATTAATATCTATCCCGACAAACTCACGCAGAAGCTGACTGATTTAATCTGTCGCTTTTTTTCATGGCCCGCGATGGCGGAACACATAAGCTACAGGTAAAACCGTTAAACATATGTTCTGGCGTGGTGACAAATTTCCCTTTGCATTCGCTGCATTCGGTCTGTTTTATCATGCCGTTATCAATAAACCGTAAGAGTGTCCACGCCCGCGTGAGATCCAGTACCGGTTTTTCCTCTGCATCCGCTAAACCTTGCGCCAGATAAATACGGTATGCTTTCAGCATCAGTTCTACCGGGCGACCAGAAACAGATTTTTTGATAAAACAATAAATATTATAAAAAATAGAAGAATGAATATTCTGTTCCCAGGCCATATACCAGTCCGCAGAGAACGGCAACATACCTTTTGATGGTGAACAGCCTTTCAGTTCTTTATAAAGTTTTAACAGCTTGCGACGACTGAGGCCAGTTTCGCTCTCCAGAACCTGCATTCTGGCGCCAAAAGTAATTAACTCAATGGCGATTTGCGCGTCCCTGATTTCAGACATAATGCTTTTATCACACATCATGTCATCCCTCATGCGGCTTTACTTTCGTTGTCTTCAGAAAGCAAATTGCTCGATAAAATAATGCCAGTATGATAACGCTGAAGCGCATCGATACGGGATTCTTTTGTCAAACACGCAATCAGTGCTTCATCATCAATACGCAGTCGGCTAATCAACTGACCGGTTGATGACAATTTAATGAGCTGCGGAAGCGATAAGCCCTTGATGGTTTCCATCGTGGTTTCGTTCAACCCGAGGTGAAAACCTGCCGCAATGTTATCTTCGCGAATCAGACGCTGTGCCAGTAACAGATAGGACAGGTTCAGATCCTCAATAGACTGCATTTGCTCATTCATTTTTTGTTCGTGCATGTGTTTGCTCCTGAGAACAACATCTCAACAATCTGTTAACGATGTTTTTCTTAATTTAATAAAAGCGAGCAACCACTTATTTCGATAATAAAAAAATAAATAACAATTTAATAATAAATGAACTTCATACTACGGCGCATCATAGTGCGCTTATTGAGTAGTTTCTTAAGGGAGTATTCTTAAGACGAAAATAAGGATACACAAAAGAATGATGGCTAACAATACAATTGAAAGTAAAAAAGTAGGCATTTCGTCAGTTTAAATTGAGGGTTGAGGTGGTTTTCTCCGCTGTTTCAACGGGGTACATTTATTTGGTGAATATTCCTGGTATCACTAATTTAGCGGCGCTAAATGATAAGGAAATACATTCTTATCTATTTGATGTGTTTGCGTAAATGAAGTTACAGGAAGAATGTTAATGAATTTTAATAGGCTGTTATTTATTGGCGGAATATAAATTCAGATGTTGCGCGGTATTAACAAAATGCATAAAAAAGGCGATGACTGATATCATCGCCTTTGATAACTGGATGACTTAATTAGCGAGTTTCCACGCCATGCCCCAGTTCAGACCGACGCCCGGCTCGTAATGCATTTGAGAAAACTCACCGGCCTGAGAACACCAGCCTGCAACAACGCAGGTAAAGTTTTTGCCTTTATGCGTCACCACATCACCGGCTTTATACGCAGTACCAAACGCCCACTGCGGGTAGCCGCCGTCATCATTGCTGGCCTGCGCCGCAACGGTGATGCTCTTCGTCAGCACGCGGGATTGCGTTCCGGCTTGCACCGTGACGTTCACAGACAACGTTTGCGGCTGGCTGGTTTTGGCGATGGTAAAGCGCTGGGAAGAGAGGCCGTTGCCGCTGCCCTGCGCGCCCGCTGGCAGCAGCCAGTGGTAAGACGGCGTGCTGGTCGCCGCTGCGCCGG
This sequence comes from Kosakonia sacchari, assembly GCA_900109485.1. Lineage (GTDB taxonomy): Bacteria > Pseudomonadota > Gammaproteobacteria > Enterobacterales > Enterobacteriaceae > Kosakonia > Kosakonia sacchari_B. The sequence goes on from FOAY01000001.1 coordinate 595,122, forward strand.
AGGTCACGCTGCCGTTAAAGGTTACGCTGTCGCCGTTATCCGTAGAGGAGAGCGTCATTTGCAGCGCGTTAATAAACGCGGCATCGGTGTTCTGCGTTTCGCTGGTCACCTTGATGTGATGAGCGGTGGTGGCCGTGCGTGTACCCTGCACGTAGCTGGTCGCCGTCACTTCCGCAACATAGTCGCCTGCTGGCAGGCCGGTTTTCATCATGCCCGTCTGATCGATGCCATTGCTGACAACCTGACCGCTCTTCAGTAGCCGCCAGCTGTAGCTCGCCTGCTCAAAATTCGCCTGCGCCTGCAATTTCACCGGCTGGTGGGCGAGCATGCTGGTTGCGCCAGTGACAGTGACGCTCGGTTTCGCGACGTTGATGGTGACATTCGAGCGGCTGGATTTACCGCTGCTGTTGGTGGCGGTCACTTGGAATGTCGCCTGCGTATCGCCGAGATTTCCCGGCACCGTAATAATGGTGCGGTCGCTGATGGTGCTGCTCAGGCGGATATTGCTGTTGCCGGAGACGAATTTCCACTCCCAGCTCACACCGGATTGATCGCTGGTGGCGACAACCGGGTAACTCCAGGCCAGGCTGCTGCCAACGGTATTAATTGTGCTGTGATCGAGGGTGATCGTCGGCGCTGTTTCGACGTTGTTTTCACCGTCCAGTTCGAGGATCTTCACTACCGATCTGCCCATATCCGGCTGGGTGCCAATTTGGTTGACGGCACCGCCCGCAAGTGCGGTACCGGTCTCGCGCAGGATCTCGCGCATTTGACGTGGAGTAACCGTTTTGCCGTGCGCTTTCGCAATGCTCGACAGGCTGGCGACGACACCGGCAACAATCGGGTTAGCGGAAGAGGTGCCGCTGTAGGTATTGGTATAGTTCGCGTTCGGTGCGTAAGCGAGGTCGCCGTAGCCGGTGGTGGTGACATAGTAGCCCCAGCTATTGCTGTCCACGCGGCTGCCGTATCCGCTGTAACTCGCGCGCGTGGCATAAACCGGGTTGGCCGCGCCGACCAGGATTGCGCCGGAGTCGCGAACATTCAGGTTAAACCTGCCGCCCAGTGCGCCGTGATCGAGGTTGATCGTGCCGTTCGCCGCCGCTTCGATAACGTGTACGCCTTTGTCAGTCAGCGCTTTTATCACATCGAAGTAATCCTGGTAGTACTCCATCGGGAGCCAGCATTCGTACTGGCAGCCGGTAATTTCGCCGCCGCTGATTTGAATACCGATCTGCACAACGTCCCCGGCCTGTAATTTCGGGATCGCACTGTAGAGGTTTCCGCTGCCGGAGGCGGCGTGCGCCATCCGCACTTTATACGCCAGCCCTTTTACGCCTGCACCGATATCGGTGGCGGCCATCACCCCAACGGAGGAGGTGTCATGATCCATCGAGCTGCCGGTTGTGGTGGCAGAGCCTACGGTAAAGACCGCTTTCGGCAGGTTGATATGGTTCTGATTCCACAGACCAATTTCATGGGAGACCAGCGTCACGTTCGCGCCGTCGTTCCCGGCATATTGATTGACGCTGTCGCGGTTTACGCCGCCCAGGCGGCGGTTGGGGCCAAACTCATTCGGCGCTTTCGCGTAATACTGCTGATCGCGAAAATCACCTACAGCAGCGGCGGTGCTGCGCGTTGCCGTACCTTCGTCAAAGGCGACAGGTTCCGGTTCGGCATAAGCCACTTCAACATGCGGGTTCTCTTTCAGCGAATTCACGATGTCGTTGATATACGCCACATCGCGCATTTTATCCTGCGGAATGGCGATGCGCAGATAGCGGTCAAAACCGTATTTCGCATCCAGCGCCTGCAATTCGCTCAGCTCCGCGCCACGCGTGGTTTTGTGCTGGAATTGCGCGCTGACATCAAGCGATTCATCGTTCAGGTTCAGCAACGTGGGAAGTTGCTGGCGGGTAAGGCTCGACGCGGCTTTCATTTTGACCACGATAGCGGGATAGGCATTGCCTTCCCAGGCAGTATTCCTCTGCGGCTGGTTTTCTGCACATACCACAGAAGAGGAGAGGCTGGCGCAAATCATCAGCGCCAGGGATGTCATTTTCATTGCGTTAATTCCGTTTAATGGATGTCCGGCGGAGAAAAAAGGGGCGGCAAATGCGCCGCCCCAGGGTTAAAACAGGTCAGTTATGGTTTTTCCATGCCAGGCTCCAGTTCAGACCGACGCCCGGCTCGTAATGCATCTGAGAAAACTCACCGGCCTGAGAACACCAGCCTGCAACAACGCACTCAAAGTTTTTGCCTTTGTGCGTCACCACATCACCGGCTTTATACGCGGTGCCGAAGGCCCACTGCGGGTAGCCGCCGTCATCATTGCTGGCCTGCGCCGCAACGGTGATAGTCTTCGTCAGCACGCGGGATTGCGTTCCGGCTTTCACCGTGACATTCACCGCCAGTGTTTGCGGCTGGCTGGTTTTGGCGATGGTAAAGCGCTGGGACGCCAGGCCGTTGCTGCCGCCCAGCGCGCCTGCCGGCAGCACCCAGGTATAGGTCGGTGCGCTGGTTGCAGCTTGTGCGGAAGTGACGTTGCCGTTGAAGGTCACGCTGTTGCCGTTATCGGTGGAAGAGAGTGACATTTGCAGCGCATTGATAAACGCGGCGTCGGTGTTCAGCACTTCTTTCGCCGGAACGGTGATGGTTTTCGTCAGCACGCGGGATTGCGTTCCGGCTTTCACCGTGACATTCACCGCCAGGGTTTGCGGCTGGCTGGTTTTGGCGATGGTAAAGCGCTGGGACGCCAGGCCATTGCTGCCGCCCTGTGCGCCTGCCGGCAGCACCCAGGTATAGGTCGGTGCGCTGGTTGCAGCTTGTGCGGAAGTGACGTTGCCGTTGAAGGTCACGCTGTTGCCGTTATCGGTGGAAGAGAGTGACATTTGCAGCGCGTTGATAAACGCGGCATCGGTGTTCAGCACTTCTTTCGCCGGAACGGTGATGGTCTTCGTCAGCACGCGGGATTGCGTTCCGGCTTTCACCGTGACATTCACTGCCAGGGTTTGCGGCTGGCTGGTTTTGGCGACGGTAAAGCGCTGGGACGCCTGGCCGTTGCTGCCGCCCTGCGCGCCTGCTGGCAGCGCCCAGCTAAAGGTTGGCGCGCTGGTTGCCTCGGTTGCGGAAGTGACGTAGCCGTTGAAGGTCACGCTGTCGCCGTTATCGGTCGTGGAGAACGGCATTTGCAGCGCGTTAATAAACGCGGCGTCGTTATTCTGCACGGTTTCACCGGTCACTTTGATCGCGTGTGTCGCGGTGGCGGTACGGGTGCCCTGCGCAGTGTTGGTGGCGGTCACTTCAGCCACATAGTCACCTGCCGTCAGACCGGACTGGATCTGGCCGCTCTGATCGATGCCGTTGCTGACCACCTGGCCGCCCTTCAGCAGACGCCAGGCATAGCCTGCCTGCTCGAAGTTCGCCTGGGTATACAGTTTCGCCGGGCTGGCGGTATCCATGCTATTCACCCCGGCAATGACCACTGCCGGTTTCGCTACCACGATGGAAACCTCGGTGGAGGTGGCTTTGCCATTGCTGTTGGTGACCGTTACCTGGAAGCGTGCCTGCGTGTCGCCCGCATTTGCCGGTACAGAGATGAGGGTTCGGTCGCTGGTGCTGCCGCTGAGGCGAATGTTGCTGTTACCGGAAATGAATTTCCATTCCCAGGCGACGTTGGTCTGATCGCTGCTGGCAACAACCGGGTAGTTCCAGGCCATATTGCTGGCAACGGTGTTGATAATGCGACGATCGACGTTAAGGACCGGTGCTTTGTCGTTTTCGCCGCCGTTGCTGGTCAGCGCCGGAACGGTAAGCGTCCTGGTCAGCACGCGGGATTCAGTACCGGCGTTTACCGTGACATTCACCGTCAGCGTTTGCGACTGGCTGGTTTTATTGATGGTAAAACGCTGGGAAGGCAGGCCGTCAGTGCTGCCCTGTGCGCCCGCTGGCAGCGCCCAGTGATAAGACGGCGTGCTGGTCGCCGCTTGTGCGGAAGTGACGTTGCCGTTGAAGGTCACGCTGCGTTCGTTATCGGTGGCGGAAATCGCCATCTGCAATGCCTGAATGAAGGCCGCATCGTTGTTCTGAACCGCTTCACCGGTCACGTTAATGCTGTGGCGGGTAGTGGCCGTGCGCGTGCCCTGCGTGGTATTGGTGGCTGTCACTTCTGCCACATAGTTGCCGGCAGGCAGACCGGCTTTGATCTGGCCGTTCTGATCGATGCCTCCAGTCACTGGCTGGCCATTTTTCAGCAACTGCCAGGCGTAGCTCGCCTGCTCAAAGTTTGCCTGCGCGAACATTCTGGCCGGGCTGTTGGTGTCCATGCTGTCCACGCCGACGATAACCACCGTCGGCTGCGTAACAACGATCGCGACGTCGGTGGTGGAGGATTTACCGCTGGCGTTGGTCGCCGTCACCTGGAAACGCGCCTGGGTATCGCCCACGTTGCCCGGGACGATAATCGTGGTGCTGTCGCTGCTGGTATTGCTCAGGCGGATGCTGCTGTCGCCGGAAATGAATGTCCACTCCCAGGAGACGTTGGCCTGATCGCTGCTGGCGGTCACCGGATAGCTCCAGCTCGTGCTGGTGGCAACGGTATTGATGGTGGGGCGATCGACGCTGATAACCGGCGCTTCACCGGAGATGACTTCGCCGTCCAGCTCAAGGATCTTCTCTACCGCTCTGCCCATATCCGGCTGGGTGCCGATAAGCGTGGAGGTAGTGCCCGCAAGCGGAGTGCCCGTGTCATGAATGATGTCGCGCATCTGGCGCGGCGTAACCGTTTTGCCGTGCGCTTTGGCGATACTGGAGAGGCTGGCGACGGCCCCGGCGATAATCGGGTTTGCCGACGAGGTGCCGCTGAACTGCCAGGTGTAAGTTTCGTTGGCATTCGGTCTGGCGAGATCGCCATAGCCAGTACTGGTGACATATAAACCCCAGCTTGCGCTGGTGACGCGGCTACCGTAGTTACTGAAGCTGGCGCGCATGCTGTCTACCGGGTTGATTGCGCCCGCAAGAATGGCGCCGGAATCGCGTTTTTTGAGATCGAACAGGCCGCCGAAGGCGCTGTTATCAAGGTCAACATTGCCGTTGGCGGCGGCCTCAATCACGTGTACGCCTTTGTCGGTCAGCGCTTTCAGCACATCGAAGTACGCCTGCTGGCTTTCGAGCGGCAGAGCGCATGCATCGACACAACCGACCTGCTGGCCACCGGCGATCTCAAAGCCAATCTGCACCACGTCCCCGGCTTGCAGACGTGGAATAGCGTTATAAAGTTGGTCGCTGCCCGCTGCGGCGTATGCCATGCGCGTATTCCAGGCCAGGCCCTTCACGCCCGCGCCGATATCCGTCGCCGCCATGATGCCCACCGAAGCGGTGTCATGGTCTGTCGTATTCAGGTTGTCAGTCGGTGTACCCAGAATAAAGGCTGCTTTGGGCAGGTTGATATGGTTCTGGTTCCACATGCCCAGCTCATGGGACAAAATCGTGACGTTGGAACCGTCATGCCCTTCAAACTGATTTACGCTGTCGCGGTTCACGCCGCCGAGGCTGTAGGAGGGGGAAGAGTCATTCGGCCCTTTGGTGTAATACTGTAACGAGCGATAATCGATAACCTTCAGTTGCTTCGCGGTTCGCTCTGCCTTTACGGCATCTTCGTGCGACACCAGTTCCGCTTCCGGATAAACCACTTCGACGTTGGCATTTTGTTTCAGCTCTTCGACGATGCCGTTGATATAGGCGATATCACGTTTGCGTTCGTCCGGAATAGCAATGCGCAGGTAGCGGTCAAAACCGTACTTCGCATCCAGCGCCTGCAACTCGCTTATTTCTGTCCCGCGCGCGGTGGCGTGCTTAAATGCCGCGTTAACGCTAAGAGACGAATCGTCGAGCGCTAACAGCGCGGGCAGTTGCTGACGAGTGAGGCCGGAGGCGGCCTTCATTTTGACCATAATGGCCGGGTAAGCATTGCCTTTCCACGCGATCTGAATAACCGGAATATTTTCCGCCAGCGCAGAGAAAGAGGGGAGTACTGCGCATATCAGTAATGCCAATGATTTAATTTTCATTGTTTCAATTGTCCATAAATTATGTTTTCCCGATGCGGGAGTATTATTCGGGGGGGATAAGCGCCTGAATATGGGAAATAGCTTCGATAATGGTAGGGTTATGGAGCTGCTGATAAAGAAACTGGCGGCCAGACTGAGATATTTTTATTTGTCTGTGAGAGCATTCTGTATTTTTGTTACAGCAGGGAAAGAACTGTTTAATATTATTAAAGTTGATTTATTTTCTTCATATTATTGATTTGAATTATATTGAAATAAATTGAAATATTGCCAAAGTAATTATCTTCATAATTTCATGTGAGTTTAACCGGGCATAACCGGCGGCAGGTTTTTCCCTGGCCGGATAGCAGCGACTTTTTTCCCGTCCACCAGAAGAATTCAATGAAAACGAACGTATCCCCGAGCGATGGCTCCCGCTGGCTCAAATGGCTAATAGTGTTGATTTTGGTGTTGATTGCAGCCGGTGTGGTGTGGCGTCTGCTGCCGATGGGGAAAGGGCCGGGCGGCGATTTCCCTCCGGGCGGCGGTCCAGGAGGCCCGGGCGGGCCGATGGCGAAAAGGGGGGGCGGAACCACGCTGGTGCATAGCGGTACAGCAAGCGCGGCGGATGTGCCGGTCTACCTGAATGCGCTTGGCACCGTGGTCCCCAACGCGTCGGTCACCGTCACCAGCCGGGTGGACGGGCAACTGGAAAAAGTGTTCTTCACCGAAGGGCAAAAAGTGGCAGCCGGGCAGTTGCTGGCGCAGATCGATCCGCGCACTTACCAGGCGACGCTGAAACAGTACCAGGGCGAATTAAGCGAAAACAAAGCGTTGCTGCAAAGCGCAGAGCTGACGCTGGCGCGCTATCGCAAGCTGTATGCGCAGGACTCGCTGGCGCGCCAGGATCTCGATTCGCAAGTCGCTACCGTTGGCCAGTATCGCGGTGCAGTGGCGTCCGACGAGGCGCAGATCGCCAGCGCGCAACTGAACATTGAGTACGCGCGCATTACCGCGCCGGTCAGCGGGCGCGTCGGCCTGCGGCTGGTCGATCCGGGCAATATGGTGCAAAGCTCCAGCACCACTGGGCTGGTGATCATTACCCAGATGCAGCCTGCGGCGGTGACCTTCAGCGTGCCGCAAAGCTATATTCCTGAACTGACGAAAACGCTGCACGGCGGCCAGACGTTACCGGCGACCGCTTTCGATGCCGACAACAACAGCGTGCTGGACGAGGGCGCGGTGAAATTCATCAGCAACCAGATCGACACCAGCACCGGTACGGTGACCCTGAAAGCCCTGTTCCCCAATCAGAACGAAGCGCTGTACGCCAACCAGTTTGTCAATCTGCGCTTGCAGACCCGCGTGCTAAAACAGGCCACGGTGGTGCCGTCGCAGGCGCTGCAACTGAGCAGCGATGGCACCTTTGTCTGGCTGATCAACAAAGACAATACCGTTACCCGCAAAGCGGTGACGACCGGTCCGGCCTGGCAGGATAACCAGCAGGTGGTGCTCACAGGCGTTGCGCCGGGCGACAGGCTGGTAACCGAAGGGATCGATCGTCTCAGCGCGGGCAGCAAAGTGTCGGTCGTGGATGACAGCCCGGCGAAAACGGCGGCGGCCCGCGCGAAATGAACCCGTCCCGTCTGTTTATTCAACGTCCGGTCGCTACCATTCTGCTGATGGTCGGCGTGCTGATCAGCGGCATTTTTGCTTACCGTTTTCTCTCAACTTCGGCGCTGCCGCAGGTTGATTACCCGACGATTCAGGTGACCACGCTTTACCCTGGCGCCAGCCCGGATGTGATGGCCTCGTCCGTCACTTCGCCGCTGGAGCGCCAGCTTGGGCAGATGGCGGGGCTCAGCCAGATGACCTCCTCCAGTTCCGGCGGTTCGTCGATCATCACCCTGAAATTCTCGCTCGATCTGTCGCTGGACGTTGCCGAGCAGGAAGTGCAGGCGGCCATCAACGCCGCCAACAATTTGCTGCCCAGCGACCTGCCGAATCCGCCGACCTACAAAAAGGTGAACCCGGCGGATAACGCCGTCATTACGCTGGCGGCCAGCTCGGACACTTTACCGCTGACCAGCGTGCAGGATCTGGTCAACACCCGCGTGGCGCTGAAACTGTCGCAGATTTCCGGCGTCGGTATGGTGACGCTGGCGGGCGGCCATCAACCGGCGATTCGCGTGCAGATGGACCCGAAAGCGCTGGCGGCGCACGGCCTGACGCTGGAAGACGTCAATACGCTGATCGGTGACAGCAACGTCAACGGCTCGAAAGGCGGCTTTGACGGCCAGTACCATTCGGTCACCATCGATGCTAACGACCAACTGCGCACGGCGCAGGAGTACGGCAATCTGATTCTGACGTATCAGAACGGTGCCGCGCTGCGCCTGAAGGACATTGCCCATATTGAGCAGGGGCCGGAAAACAGCTTCCAGTCGGCGTGGGCCAATAACAGCCCGGCGATTGTCATCAGCGTGCAGCGCCAGCCCGGCGCGAATGTGATTCAGGTGGTGGACAGCATCAAAGCGCGGCTGCCGCAGCTTCAGGCGGCGCTGCCGGATGGCGTGAAGATGAGCATTCTTTCGGATCGCACGCAGACCATTCGCGACTCCATCAGCGATGTGCAGTTTGAGCTGATGCTGTCGATCGCGCTGGTGGTGATGGTGACCTTCCTGTTTCTGCGCAGCGTGGCGGCAACGCTCATTCCGAGCATCGCGGTGCCGCTGTCGCTGGTGGGCACGTTTGGCGTGATGTACCTCGCCGGTTTCAGCCTCAATAACCTGTCGCTGATGGCGCTGACCATCGCCACCGGTTTCGTTATTGACGATGCGATTGTGGTGGTAGAGAACATTTCCCGTCGGCTGGAGGAGGGCGAAACGCCGATGCAGGCGGCGCTGAAAGGCTCGCAGCAGATTGGCTTTACCATCATCTCGCTGACTTTTTCGCTGATTGCGGTGCTGATCCCACTGCTGTTTATGGGCGATGTGGTTGGGCGGCTGTTCCGTGAATTCGCCATTACACTGGCGGTCTCGATCCTCGTTTCGATGCTGGTGTCGCTGACTCTGACGCCGATGCTCTGCGCTTACCTGCTGCGGCATATTCCGCCGGAACAGCAGTCGCGTTTTTCCCGCAAGGGCGGGGAATTGTTTGACCGGTTAATTCATTACTACGACCGCCTGTTGACCGTGGTGCTTAACCACCGCAAGTTAACATTGCTGGTGGCGCTGGCAACCTTTGCACTGACCGCCGTGCTCTACATCGCCATTCCGAAAAGTTTCTTCCCGGTGCAGGATACCGGGCTGATTCAGGGAGTGACCATCGCCTCGCAGGACGTGTCGTTCAATGAAATGGCGAAGCGTCAGCAGGCGCTGGCGAAAGTAATTTTGCAAAATCCGTCGGTGGAGAGCCTTTCGTCAACCATTGGGATTGATGGCAACAATACCAGCCTCAACAGCGGACGGTTGCAGATCAACCTGAAACCGTTCGCCGAGCGCAGCGATAAAGCGCCGGTGGTGATCAAACAGTTGCAGCAGGCGGCGCAGCAGGTGGTGGGCATTCAGCTCTATCTGCAACAGGCGCAGGATCTGACGGTCAACGACCAGGTGACGCCCAGCCAGTATCAGTTCACCCTTGATGATGCCGACAGCGAAAATCTGCTCACCTGGGCGCCGAAGATGATGGCGGCGTTGCAAAAGCGCCCGGAATTTAACGGCGTGGTCAGCAACCTGCAATCGCAGGGGCGCGTGGCGTATGTTTCGCTGGATCGCGATAAAGCCGCCCGCTTTGGTATTACCGCCTCCGATGTGGATACGGCGCTGTATAACGCTTTTGGTCAGCGGCTGGTTTCGACCATTTTTACCCAGTCGAACCAGTATCGCGTGGTGCTGGAAGTCGCGCCGCAGTATCAGCAATCACCGGCCTCTTTTGATGATGTCTGGCTGCAACCGTCAACCAGCAGTTCCTCTTCGTCATCAGACAGCAGCTCGACCAGTACTTCGTCGTCCACCAGCTCAACCAGCAGCAGTTCGACCAGCACGACCTCAAGCAGCACCAGCGGCATGGTCCGGCTGACCTCGATTGCCACCATCCACCAGCGCACCGGTTCGCTGATGCATATGCGCCTGAACCAGTTCCCGGCGGCGATGATTTCGTTCAATTTGAACAATGGCTATTCGCTGGAGGACGGGCAAAAAGCGATTGCTGCGGTAAGCGAGCAGTTGCCGTTGCCGTCCAGCATGACCCTGCGCTACCAGGGTGAAACCGACGCCTTCCAGAGCGCCACCAGCAATACGCTGTGGCTGATCCTCGCGGCGCTGCTCACCATGTATGTGGTGCTCGGCATCCTGTATGAAAGTTTTATCCATCCGGTGACCATCCTCTCCACGCTGCCATCGGCGGCGGTGGGCGGTTTGCTGTCGCTGATGCTGGCCGGGTCCGATTTCAGCCTGATTGCGCTGATCGGCGTGATCCTGCTGATCGGCATCGTGAAAAAGAACGCCATTATGATGATCGACTTTGCGCTGGAGGCGGAGTACAAGCAGCGGCTCAGCCCGCGCGAGGCGATTCATCAAGCGTGTTTATTGCGTTTTCGACCGATCATGATGACCACCATGGCGGCGCTGCTTGGCGCGCTGCCGCTGATGCTGGCTTCCGGTTCGGGCGCGGAACTACGCCAGCCGCTGGGGCTGGTGATTGTCGGCGGGCTGGTGGTCAGCCAGATGCTGACGCTGTTCACCACGCCGGTGATTTATTTGTGGTTTGACGCTCTCGCCACGCGCGGTAACCGCTGGATAAAACGTCGGCAGCAGGCGAAATCATGAACCTGACGCGTCTGTTTATCTTCCGCCCGGTCGCCACGCTGCTGATCACGCTGGCGATCCTGCTGCTGGGTAGCCTCGGATACCGGCTGTTGCCGGTCGCGCCGCTGCCGCAGGTCGATTTCCCGACCATTATGGTCAGCGCCAGCCTTGCCGGTGCCAGCCCGGAAACCATGGCGGCCACCGTTGCCACGCCGCTGGAGCGCTCGCTGGGGCAGATCGCCGGTATTACCGAGATGACCTCCAGCAGCTCGCAGGGATCGGCAAGCATTGTTTTGCAGTTCGATCTCGACCGCGACATCAACGGCGCCGCCCGCGACGTGCAGGCGGCCATTAATGCCGCGCGTAGCCTGCTGCCGAGCAGCATGGAGTCGCTGCCGACGTACCGCAAAGCCAACCCGTCTGATGCGCCGATCGTGATGCTGGCGCTGACCTCTGCGACGCGCTCGCCGGGTGAACTCTACGATCTGGCGGAAAGCAAAATTGAGCAGGCCATCGGGCAGGTGAAAGGCGTTGGGGAAGTGTCATTGATGGGCAGCGCCTTGCCCGCGGTGCGTATCGATCTGCAACCGCAGCGCCTGACACAGTACGGCATTTCACTCGACACCGTGCGCAAGGCTGTCGCCAACAGCACCACCAATCTGCCGAAAGGCATGTTGCAGGGCGACACGCAATCCTGGGTGGTGGATGGCAACGGCCAGCTCGACAAAGCTGCGCAGTACCGCTCGCTTGTCATTACCTATCAGAATGGCAAAGCGCTGCGCCTGAGCGATGTCGCCAACGTCTATGACTCGATCGAAGATAAATACCAGGCCGGTTTCCTCAACGGCAGCCCGTCGGTGATGCTGGGTATCAAGCGCCAGGCGGGCGCCAATATGCTGGAGACCATCGATGCGGTGAAAGCGCAGCTTCCGCAGCTTGAGAAAGAGCTGCCAGCGGATACGCAGCTCAAAGTGGTGGTCGATCGTTCAGGTACGGTGCGCGAATCGCTGTATGACACCGAAGAGACATTGCTGATCGCCGTGCTGCTGGTGATCGCGGTGGTGTTTGTCTTTCTGCGCAATGCGCAGGCGGTGCTGATCCCGGCGCTGGCGCTGCCGGTGTCGCTGATTGGCACCTGTGCGGTGATGTATCTGCTCGGCTACAGCCTCGATAACCTCTCGTTGATGGCGCTGATTATCTCCACCGGCTTTGTCGTCGATGACGCGATTGTGGTGCTGGAGAACATTGCTCGCCATATCGAAGAGGGGCTTAGCCCGTTACGTGCGGCCCTGCGCGGCGCGCGCGAGGTCAGTTTCACCGTACTGTCGATGACCGTTTCGCTGGTGGCGGTGTTTATTCCTATCCTGCTGATGGGCGGCATTATCGGCAGGCTGTTCCGCGAATTCGCCGTGACGCTCAGCGTGGCGCTGTTGATTTCGATGTTCGTCTCCCTCAGCCTGACGCCAATGTTGTGCTCGCGGCTGCTGAAAGCCAAACCCGCCGTCAGTGAACGCCGTCATCCGCTGTACCAGTGGATTGAAAAGCAGCTCAACCGCCTGCTGGCGGCCTACTCGCGGCGGCTGACGTGGGTGATGGCGCACCAGAAAGTGGTGATGTTAAGCCTGCTGCTCACCGTCATTCTCAACGTGTTTCTCTACAGTGTGGTGCAGAAAGGTTTCTTCCCCGATCAGGACACCGGGCTACTGATGGGCGCGGTGCGTGCCGATCAAAATATCTCCTTTCAGGCGATGGAGCCGAAAGTGCAGATGTTCACCAAACTGATCGAGGCCGATCCGGCGGTGGACAGCGTGATGTCATCGATGGGCAGCGGCATGTTCGGTTCGCGCAACAGCGCCAACTTCTTTGTCCGGCTGAAGGATTTTAGCCAGCGCGACGCCACCGCGACTGAAATCGCCAACCGGCTTAGCAGGCAAACCAGCCACGTGCCCGGTGCGCAAATGTTCCTGATGGCGGCGCAGGATCTGCACATTGGCGGGCGCAGCGCCAACGCCAGTTATCAATACAGCCTGCAAGCCGACGATCTCGATTTGCTGCGTGAGTGGACGCCAAAAGTGCAGGCGGCGCTGGCGGCGATCCCGCAACTGAACAGCGTGGATTCCGACTCGCAGACTGGCGGCCAGGAAGTGGTGTTGCAGATCGACCGCGATCGCGCCAGCCGCCTCGGCGTCAACGTCAGCATGCTCGATACCCTGCTGAATAATGCGTTCAGCCAGCGGCAGATCGCCACCCTCTATCACACGCTGAACCAGTACCACGTGGTGATGACGCTCGCCGATAACTACACCCGCGATCCGGCGATATTGCAGGAACTGTTTGTGATTAATGACGACGGCGACCGCGTGCCGCTGGCGGCGTTTGTCTCGATTGTCAGCGGGAATGCGCCGCTGTCGGTGGCGCACCAGGGGCAGTCGGCGACCAGCACGGTAGCCTTTAACCTCAACGATGGCGTCTCGCTGGAGCAGGCGCAGAGCCTGATTAAAACTGCGATGGCGAAAATCGGTTTGCCCGCGTCGATTCAGGCCGGGTTCCAGGGCACGGCGAAAGCCTTTGAAGAACTGGCGGCCACGATGCCGTGGCTGATCGTCGCTGCGCTGGCGGCGATCTATATCGTGCTGGGCGTGCTGTATGAGAGCTACATCCATCCGCTGACGATCCTCTCCACGCTGCCGTCGGCGGGCGTTGGCGCGCTGCTGCTGTTACTGCTCAGCAATACCCAACTGACGGTGATCGCCCTGATCGGCATCATCCTGCTGATTGGCATCGTCAAGAAGAACGCCATCATGATGATCGACTTCGCGCTGGATGCCGAACGGCGGCTGGGAATGACACCGCAGCAGGCGATCGTGCAGGCCTGCCTGATGCGCTTTCGCCCGATCATGATGACCACCCTTGCCGCCTTTTTTGGCGCCTTGCCGCTGGCGCTGGGCAGCGGCGGCGATGCCGATTTACGCAGCCCGCTGGGGCTGGCAATTGCCGGTGGTCTGGCGCTCAGCCAGCTACTGACGCTGTTTACGACGCCGGTGGTTTACCTCTGGCTTGATACGCTTAGCCGCGCGACCCGCCGTCAGTGGCGTCGTCTGCGCCATGCAGGATCCTGATTGATGAAAATGTCGTTACGTCTGACTCCGGTCATCTTATTGCTGCTTGGCGGTTGCACCGTCGGCCCGGACTATCAGCGCCCGTCAATGGCGCTGCCGGTTCACTACAAAGAGGCGCGCGGCTGGCAGCAGGCAACGCCGCAGGATGCTGCCCGTAAAGGCGAGTGGTGGGCGGTTTACCGCGATCCGCAACTCGACGCGCTGCTGCGCCAGGTGAGCCTCTCCAACCAGAACGTCGCCAGTTACGCCGCGCTGTATCGCCAGGCGTTAGCGCTGGCGGCGCAGTCGCGCGCCGGGCTATTCCCTTCCGTCAGTTATGACGCCAGCACCACCCGCAGCAGCAGCCAGAGCAACGGGCAGCGCAGCACCGCCAATGCGCACCAGGCGGAACTCAGCGCCAGCTGGGAACTGGATCTGTGGGGGAAACAGCGGCGTACGCTGGAAGAGAACCGCGCCAGCGCCGAAGCCAGCGCGGCTGAGCTGGCAAACATGACGCTGAGCGCGCAATCCGAACTGGCGCAGGACTATTTCGAACTGCGGGTGATGGACGAAAAAATCGCCCTCTACCAGCGCAGCGTTGCCGCTTATGAACGCTATCTGACGGTCATCAACAACAAATATCAGGCAGGAAGCGAATCGCGCGGCACGCTGGCGCAGGCGCAAATGCAACTGGAAAGCGCCCGCTCGACCGCGCAGGACTACCAGTGGCAACGCGCGCAACTGGAGCACGCCATCGCCATTCTGCTGGGTAAAGCGCCTGCCGATTTCAGCCTGCCGGTGGCAAAACTCAACGCCACGATGCCCGCCATTCCGCAAGCCTTGCCCGCCGGGTTGTTGCAGCGCCGACCGGACATTGCCGAAGCCGAGCGTAACGTCGCCGCGGCCAATGCGGCGATTGGCGTGGCGGTGGCCGGTTACTACCCGGATCTGAGCTTAAGCGCCAGCGGCGGCGTCAGCGCTTCTGCTATTCGGAACCTGTTCTCGCTGCCGAACCGCGTCTGGTCGTTGGGGCCATCGCTGAGCGGGACGCTGCTCGATTTCGGCGCGACGTCTGCACAAGTCGATCAGGCGCGCGCGGCGTATGACAGCAAAGTCGCGACCTACCGGCAAACGGTGCTGGAAGCGTTGCAGGAAGTGGAAGACGAGCTGGTGGAATTGAATACCCTGCAAGGGGAAATTGCCGCGCAGCAGCGCGCTTCCGATGCCGCGCAGGAATCTGCGCGCGTAACCCGCAACCAGTATGAAGCAGGGATGATTGATTACCTCGACGTAGCCACTACCGAAAACAGCAGCCTGAGCGAGCAGCAGAGCCTGCTGTCGCTACAGAGTACGCAGTGGGTGGCGAGCGTTGAACTGATTGCCGCGCTCGGCGGCGGCTGGCATGCCAGCCCGTCCGAATAATGTTTTGTTTTACCCGTGATGTCCCTGAGGAGTGGATATGAAAAAAGTGGTTTTTGCAGTGCTGATGTTAGCCAGCGCCTGTGCGCTGACCGGTTGTATTGGCCCCTGGGGACCGTGGGGACCCGGCGGTGGTGGCCCTGGCGGTGGCGGTCACGGCGGTGGTGGTGGTGGCGGTATGTATCAGGGGCCGGGGATGCGGTAATCAACGAACAAAAGGCGCAGGATGCGCCTTTTTTATGGCCTGTTTTCGTCGCTGTAATATATGCGTGAATTGAGTAGAGCTATCTGACAAGCCTTCCATAAGTCGATAGCAGAGTTGAGTTACGATCTTATGTTTAAGAAACGTGATTTTATCGACATATCCATGGAATATGTCGATGCGATAAACATGTGCCCGGAACAGGTATAAAACAAGCAACATTATCGTCATGACATACTGGCTCCTAACGCCGCGTTTTCCACGATTTCGACGCGCTGCGCAGCAAATCGCGCAGCGTGCGGATCAGGATCTCTTTGCTGCGCCCGCGGCGGAATATCAAGGAAAACGGTGCCTGATAGCCGTAATCGGTCGGCAGCAGGGCGCGCAGGCGTTGCTGCTGCACCCACGGCAGCGCGTAGTGTTCCGGTAAATAACCAATGTATTTCCCGGACAGGATCAGCATCAACTGCGCTTCCATACTCTCCACGCTGGCCACGCTCTGTTTAAAGCCTTTTTTACCCAAATCAGCCGCGCTCCAGTAGCTGCGGGTCACCATGCGCATCTGCGAAATATGCGCGACGGTCGGATGGCGCACGCCGAATAATTCGTGCTGATCGCTGCAATATAACCAGTGCTGCTCGCGGTACAGCGGGTGCGAAACCACGCTGTTTCCCTGTAATGAAAAGGTGCCGACGGCGATATCCAGTTCATTATTTAAAATGCCGTGCAGCAGGGCGTTCGGGTTTTTGATTTGCAGATTCAGATGCACAAGCGGAAAGAGATCGCTGAACTGCCCAATCGCATCGGTGATTGGCAGCATCGGGTCGGTAATGGTCGAGTCGATGACGCCAAGGTTGAGTGTTCCGCCCTGTTCGCCGCGCAGCGAGGCGGTGTAGCGCTCAAAGTTTTCCAGCGTATTCAGCAGCGTCATGCTTTGCTGCAAATACGCTTCGCCTTTCGGCGTGAGCGCAAAACCTCCCCGGCCCCGGCGGCACAGCACAAAACCCAGCTTCTCTTCCAGCTCGCTCATGTAATTACTGATGGCTGATACCGTCAGGTTGAGATCCTGTTGCGCGCTGGCAAAGCCCTGATGTTTCGCCACGGTGACGAAAATATGCATTAACCGCAGATTGGGAAATTTTGCAGCCATGACAGTCGATTGCCCTCTTTTTTGCGCGTAATTAGTTTTCACTTTTCTAAACTAATTTTTTGTATTTTGCTATTTTTTCGCCGTTTCCCCCCGGGCACTATCTTCGCAACACACCCTGTATTGCGAGGAGCGAGTCCGCATGGAAACTCTTTTTCACCAGCCGCAAAGCGGTAACGACATGCCCCGTTTCGCCGGGCGCAGCACTATGATGCGTTTGCCGTACTGCGATAGCCCGGCCGGGCTGGATGTGGCGTTTGTCGGCATTCCGCTGGATGTCGGTACGTCGCAGCGAGCCGGTACCCGCTATGGCCCGCGACACATCCGCAGCGAATCGGTGATGATTCGTCCGTACAACATGGCGACCGGCGCTGCGCCGTTTGAGTCGTTGCAGGTGGGCGACATTGGCGATGTGCCGATCAATACCTACAGCCTGCCGAAGTCTGTCGATCTTATCGAAGCGTTTTATAGCGAACTCAATGCGTGGCCGGTGATCCCGCTGACGCTCGGCGGCGATCACACGCTGACGTTGCCGATCCTGCGCGCGCTTGCCAAAAAGCATGGCCCGGTCGGGCTGATTCATGTGGATGCCCACACCGACACCAATGACGAGATGTTTGGCGAGAAGATTGCCCACGGCACCACCTTCCGCCGGGCGGTGGAAGAGGGGCTGCTGGACTGCAAACGCGTGGTGCAGATTGGCCAGCGCGCGCAGGGCTATGCCAGCGGCGATTTCCAGTGGGGCGTGGATCAGGGGTTTCGCCTGATTCCGGTCGAAGCGTGCTGGCACAAAAGCCTGACGCCGCTGATGGCGGAGATCCGCGAAATGCTCGGCGACGGGCCAGTCTACCTCTCCTATGACATTGACAGCATCGATCCCGCCTGGGCGCCGGGCACCGGCACGCCGGAAGTCGGCGGGCTGAGCGCGATTCAGGCGCTGGAGATTGTACGTGGCTGCCGCGGGTTGAACCTGATTGGCGGCGATTTGGTGGAGGTTTCTCCGCCTTACGATATCAGCGGGATCACGGCGCAGCTTGGCGCCAACCTGCTGTATGAAATGTTGTGTGTGTTGCCCGGTGTTCATTATCAGGGGGAAAAACATCTGTGAATCATTCAACGCCAGTGGATTACCCGCAGCCGCAAAGCGGCGAAATTCCGCGCTACAGCGGGCTGCCTACCTTTTTTCGCCTGCCGTTTGGCGCGCAAATTGCATCGCTCGATATCGGCGTGGTCGGCGTGCCGTGGGATGGCGGCACCACCAACCGGGCGGGAACCCGGCACGGCCCGCGTGAATTACGCAATGCCTCCAGCCTGGTACGGCGGGTGCATCCGGTGACCTTTCAGTCGCCGTATGACCTGGCCCGCGTCGGTGATTTAGGCGATGTACCGGTCAACCCGCTGGATGTACAGGACACGCTGGCGCTGATCGAAGCCTGGTATCGTGCGCTGCATGAGCAAAAGGTGATGCCGTTGACTGCCGGTGGCGATCACCTGACGACGTTACCCATTTTGCGGGCGTTAGGGCGTGAGCAGCCGCTGGGAATGATCCATTTTGATGCACATTCCGATACCAACGACACCTATTTCGGCGGCGAGCGTTTTACCCACGGCACACCATTTCGTCGCGCGGTGGAAGAGGGCGTGCTGGATCCGAAACGCACCGTGCAGATTGGCATTCGCGGCGCGTTGTTTAGTGAAAAAGATCATCGCTGGGCCGAAGAGAACGGCATCACGGTAATTCGCATGGAGCAGGTGGCCGAAGAGGGCATGGCGGATGTCATGGCGCGGGCCAGAGCCATCGTGGGCCAGCAGCCGACCTATGTGAGTTTTGATATCGATGTGCTGGACCCGGTGTACGCGCCGGGCACCGGAACGCCGGAAATCGGCGGGCTGACCTCGCTACAGGGGCAGCAAGGGATCCGTTTATTACAGGGGTTAAATCTGGTAGGTGCCGATGTGGTGGAAGTCTCGCCGCCGTTCGATCAGGGCAATCTGACCAGCCTGACCGGCGCCACCATGATGTTTGAACTACTTTGCCAGCTTGCGGATGCACATCATCGGCGGCGGCTTTCTACAGGAGCAGGGGTATGAAAAAAATGAAAATGTTACGTGGGCTTTGCGCCGCAGCGGCGCTGATGGCGGGCATGTCGGCGGCCAGCGCCGCAGACGGCATTCTGACGCCAGGTGAACTGAAAGTCGGGCTGGAAGTGGCCTATCCGCCGTTTGAATCCTGGCAGGATAATAAAATTGTTGGTTTTGATGCTGAGCTTGCACAGCTCCTTAGCGATCAAATGGGCCTCAAACTGCAACTGGCCGACACCAAATTCGCCGGGTTGATCCTCGGGCTGAACGCCAATCGTCACGACACGGTGATTTCCGCGCTGTACATCACCGAAGGGCGCACCGCGCAGGCCGACGCCATTCCTTATGCCGATACCGGGGCCTACATTATGGTGCGCAGCGACAGCAAGGTCGCGCCAAAAACCGAACAGGAGCTGTGCGGCTTAACCGTCGGTTTGCAGCAGGGCACTTCATGGGTGACCAAGCTGCGTGACCTGTCGGAAAGTTACTGCAAAGCAAACGGCAAAGAACGCATCACCGTGAAAGAGTTCCCCACCGCGCCGGAGACGTTGCAGGCGCTACTTTCCGGCAATGTGCAGGCGCAGGTGGATATTGCCGGGGCGGTGAGTATGTTCGCCGAGCGCAGCAATGGCCGCGTCAAAATCACCTCGCCGCAGACGATTTATCCGCAGACGCTGGGGATTTATGTGAAGAAAGGCAACATCGCGCTGAAAACCGAAATCACTGCCGCGCTGAACGCCCTGCGTGAAAACGGTAAATACGCCGCGCTGCTGCAGAAATACGCCCGTTATGGCATCACCGAAACCCAGGCGCGCTGATAGCGCCTGGCCTCACCAGATAAGGGAGCGGCACGCATGACATTTAACTGGGACTACTTCTTTTCACTGTTTTCGATGGCGGCATTCTGGCAAGCCAGCGTCACCGTAGTGGAACTCAGCGTGCTTGCCTGGTGCGCGGGATTGGTGCTGGGGTTTGTGGTCGCCAGCGCCAGGTTATCCGGCCCTCTCTGGCTGAAAAGCGTTTGCCAGGTCTACATCTGGTTGTTTCGCAGCGTGCCGTTGCTGGTGCTGGTGGTGTTTGTTTACAACCTGCCGCAGATGTTTCCGGCCAGCGGCGCGGTGCTCGGCAATGCTTTTTTTGCCGGGCTGCTTGCCACCATTCTGGTTGAAGTGGCTTATATGGCGGAGATCCACCGCGGCGGCCTGATTTCGGTGGCGAAGGGCCAGCATGAGGCTGGCCATGCGCTGGGTTTCAGCTACCTCGGCATTCAGCGCAAGGTGGTGATCCCGCAGGCGCTGCGCATTGCGTTACCGGCGCTGGTGAATGAGTTTATTACCATTGTTAAACAGACTTCGCTGGTGTCGGTAATTTCTCTGCCAGAGTTGCTGATGACCGGGCAGCGGCTCTACGCGGAAAACTTTCTGGTGATGGAGACGCTGGCGGCGGTGGCGGTCTATTACGTGCTGATCGTTTCCGTTTTCAGTTTGCTGTTCCAGGCGCTGGAACGCTGGGCGAACGTGCAGGTGAAAACCCCGCAAACCCTGCATGATAACCAGCTTGACGCACTGCGCCAGCAGGCCGTGCCGCTGACCAAACGTCAGGCCGGAGAACAGCACGGCGCGCCTGACGCGCTGTTGATGAAACAGATCCAGAAAACCTGGGGGCAAAACCCGGTGTTTAAGGATATTGATTTGCGGGTTGCGCCCGGCGAAGTGGTCAGCGTGATCGGGCCTTCCGGTTCCGGGAAAACCACGCTTATTCGCAGTATCAACGGTCTGGAAACGCTGGACAGCGGTGAGATTGTGCTGTTCGGTGAGAGTTTTATTCAGGCTGGCGACAACCGCCACTCCCGCTTACGTAAGCAGGGCATTCGCCGCATTGGCATGGTTTTTCAGGGCTTTAACCTGTTCCCGCACTACACCATTTTGCAGAACGTGATGCTGGCGCAGCGTTATCACCAGCAGCCGGAGCAGGAGTCCGAACGGCGTGCGCAGGCGCTGTGGCTGCTGGATAAAGTCGGCCTGCTGGCGCATATGAACAAATATCCGCACCAGCTTTCCGGCGGGCAGCAGCAGCGGGTGGCAATTGCCCGCGCGCTGGCGCTGTCGCCGGACATCATGCTGTTCGATGAACCGACCTCGGCACTGGATCCGGAACGCGTTGGCGAAGTACTGAAAGTGATAAGCGATCTTGCGCGGGAAGGGATGACAATGGTGATTGTGACCCACGAAATGGATTTTGCGCTGGCGATTTCCGACCGCGTGGTGCTGATGGATAACGGCACTATTCAGGCCGATACCACGCCGGAAAATATCCGCCACGGCGAAGCGACACCGGCGCTGCAGCGCATCCGCCAGTTTATGGGGGTGAATGGCGCGGAAGTGGCGTGAGGTAGAAACTGCTGCGCTCTGTCATTTAGCGGGCACAGGTTGGATGCAAACCCCGGCGGGTTCAGATCTGTCGGGTTTTTTATTTTATGGTGCCAGACGGGCTTCGGGCAGACGATGATCAAACGCGTAAAATGTGGCCTGGTTTATCCGGCCTGGGGAAAAGAATAATCTGGAATATTTTTTTAAAATAAGAATGGGCTGGCTGAGGGTGACGACTTTTCTTTTTTCCTGACAGAAAAGTGAGGTGTCATATTTACTGATGCAACCTGTTAGGTGTTTGTATTGTAATGATTTTAAAAATCCTATCATCAATAATTAATCTTAATGTGAATGAGTTTTATTTTTTTATTAAATTCCCCCAATGAATTCGACTGATTTTCTTTTGTTATTATTTATGTCATGATTTTTTACATCCATTATTGCTGAGCGCTATTTTAATGTGATGGTGGTTGTAGTTCGAAAATAACGTTTTTGTATTTTATAAGATCGCTAAATAACTACATGGAAAAAATTCTTCTTATTGGCGTTGTTGTTATTGTGTGCCAGAGCATGGGTTGCCGTTATTTATAATATGATGCTATTGCTGCATAAATAATGACGGTGGTGAACGGTATTGTTCATTTCGATGAGCTCACTTTTTCTGCCTGGAAATTAAACCGGTAATTCCCCTCAGGTTGAGAGCGTGCCGGAAGCAATGATTTAGCGTTTTCTCTTCGATTTTTATACAGGGTGTCACGTGAAGAAAAGGATTTCAGCATTTTCACTCATTATCGCATCTGTTTATTTTTTTACAGATAGTGTTTTAGCAATGCCTTCCAGTCCTGAAACCTCCAGCCGGATGTTTTCAGTCAGGCTGGGCGCTTCTCGCCTGATTTATGATCCTGATTCTCATGGCGCAACCCTGACGGTAACCAACCCGCAGAATCACCCTATTTTTTATAAGGTAACGCTAAAGTAAGCGTGGCTGGTTAAATAAAAATTGCCATGGATGCTCAGGGTTAATAATTGTCGGCCACGGCCGATCAATTAAACAAATGTATTCATTATTTTTTAAGTGTGCGTCTCTTTTTTAGCGCGCAATTTTTCAGCAATCCCGTTGTTGTTTGGCTTATTTTATGATGACAGTAAAACAACATTATACCCGACCGCTTTTCTCTTTTGTGGCGGTGGTCTGATCCGGGCTGCGAACAGGTCCGGATCAGACCACCGCCTGGATACGTTTCGAGAGCGCCGAAGCAAGAAAGTCCGTCGCACGGCGCACGCGCGTTGGCACAAACCGACGCTTCGGCCAGACAAGGCTGACGTCGCGTGGCTCGTGCATGAATTCATCCAGTACGGTGATGACATCCGAATGCTGGAACTCGCCGACCAGCGATGCGCGATGGAACAGGCCGATACCGACGCCAGCCACCACGCCGGCCAGGATGGTTTCGACACTGTTGGACGAGAGATTGCCGCGCACCGGAACACTGAAACGCCCTTCCAGCCCGGTGAACGGCCATTCGGTCATTTCGCCGTAGATCAGGCAGTTGTGGTCGGCCAGATCGGCGGGCGTCCCGGGAATGCCGTGCTGTTCGAAGTAGCGGCGGGAGCCGGCGCAAACCAGCGAAGTGCCCGTCACGCGTCGCACCACGGAATCCGGATCATTGATCTGGCTGATGCGGATGGCCAGATCGATCCGGTCTTCGACCATGTCGCGCAACGCATCGGACAGCACCAGATCGACGCGCAAGCCGGGATGCTGCGACAGCAGTTCGGGGATCAGCGGCAGCACATGCAGCCGTCCGAACGTTGAAGGCGCAGCAATGCGAATCAGGCCGGATACGGTCTGCACGCTACTGGTCAATTCGCCATCGGCCACCTGGATTTCGTCGAGCAACGGCTTGGTGCGTTCGTAGTACTTCTGCCCCTGCTCGGTCAGCGTCACCTTGCGCGTACTGCGATGGAGCAGCGCCACGCCAAGACGTTTCTCCAACGCATTCACCGCCTTGCTGATCCCCGATTGCGAATCACCCGTCTTACGTGCTGCCGCAGAGAAGCCGCCGGTCTCGACCACGGCGATGAAGGCAGTTAATTCCTGAAATCTATCCATTCTTTTCCGGAATAAGTTTTATGAAGAATGCGCATATTATAATCAAAACGGAATTAAATTAGCATCCTCTTCACACAAACATTCGTGTCAGGAGAAATTTCATGTCGTATTCGATCATCGGTTTTGGCGCTGTGGGGCAGGCACTTGCCCGCGCCTTCGCTCGTCAGAACATTGAAGTCACCGTCGCCAGCCGACGCGCACCTGAAGCACTGGCACCGCAGGCACACGCAATCGGTTCGGTCGTCTTGCCCTGGACATTGCAGGACGCCTTGCAGGCAGACGTCATCTTCCTCGCCGTGCCATTCGCGGAACACATGACCGTCGCCAGGTTGCTAGCGAATTGGCAAGGCAAGACGATCATCGACGTGACCAATGCGTACGGCGTGCCCGTCGAAGAACTCGGCGGCCTGCCCTCTTCCAGCGTCATCGCCAGGGCGTTTGCCGGTGCGAATGTCGTGAAGGGCTTCAATCATCTGCCCGCCGGTTTACTGGCCGCCGATCCGAATATCGAAGGCGGGCACCGTGTGGTGTTCCTGTCCAGCGACGACGATAACGCGGTGCCACCGGTCGCGGTGCTGGCCGAACGCCTCGGCTTCGCGCCGGTATGGCTGGGCAAGCTCGCCGAAGGCGGCGCGCTGGTGCAGGCGCGCGGCAATACGTGGGCACCACTGATTTTCCAGGACCTGGTCAAGCTCGCCTGAGCCTTCCGACAACATCGAGGATTACACATGATCGACAAAGTCATCTGGCCCGAAGGCTATCACCCGGGCGTTTCATCCCTTTACGCGCTCAACGACATCGACGTGAAGGCCCCGCCGGAAGCGGTGTGGAAACTGCTGGTTGATGCCACGCATTGGTCACGCTATTTCCCTGCCGAAGACCAGGTGGAGATCCTGTCCGGCGAACCGGAATTGCAGTTGGGCACGCGCTACCACCGGGTGACGGTCGGCTACCCGATGTCACTGACGGTGACCGAGTGCGTGCCGAACCGTCGGCTGGCATGGGCGACCACCGTCGATGGCGACGAAACGGATTCCAGCGCTTACCACGGCTGGGTCATCACACCGATGGCCGAAGGCTGCCATGTGCTGACCGAAGAGACACAGCAAGGCGAATTCTTCCTCGACGTGATCGGCCGCCAATATCCCGGCGCGCTGTATCGCTATCACCAGGATTGGGTCGAACGCCTCGCACATGCGGCTGAAGCCGAAGTGGCGAAGAAAGCAGACTGACATTTTCAACATTCGAACGGAGAAAAATTCCATGCACATCGAACTGAAGGGCCGCAAGGCCATCGTCACTGGCTCCACCGCCGGTATTGGTCGCGCGATTGCCGAAGGACTGGCGCGCTCCGGCGCGGCGGTGGTGATTAATGGCCGCACGCAGGCGCGCGTGGACGCCGCGCTGCGCGAAATGCGCGCGCTGTTGCCGCTCGCCGAACTGGATGGCATCGCCGCTGACGTCGCCACGCCGGATGGTTGCGCGGCGTTGATCGCGCATGCGCCGGACGCCGACATCCTGGTCAACAACGCTGGCACCGCGCGCCCGAACAATTTCTTCGACCAGGTCGATTCCGAATGGCTGGACCTGTTCCAGCTCAATGTGTTGAGCGGCGTGCGCCTGGCGCGCCACTACATTCCTGAGATGACAACGCGTGGCTGGGGTCGCGTGGTGTTCATCAGCAGCGAGTCGGCGCTGAACATTCCCAGGGAAATGATCGACTACGGCGTAACCAAAGCCGCGTTGCTCGCGGTGTCGCGCGGGCTGGCCGAACTCGTCGCTGGCAGCGGCATCACCGTCAACGCGATACTGCCCGGCCCGACCGATTCGGAAATCCTGTCCAACTGGATGAAGACCACCGCGCAGGAACAAGGCATCACGCCAGCGCAGGCCGAGCAGAACTTCCTGAAAACGATGCGCCCGACCACGCTGATCCAGCGCTTCGCCACCACAGAGGAGGTCGCCAACATGGTGGTCTATGTCGCTTCGGAACAAGCCTCGGCGACGACCGGCGCGGCCTTGCGCGTGGATGGCGGCGTGTTGCGCTCCATTGCCTGAGGGTCTGAGGGGGGAATCCTGGCGATGGATTACTGCGCTGGAACAAGGCATGGCGGATAACGGAAAGCTGATGGCCGGGCACATTCAGCACATGACAACTGGCGATTTTGCGATGGCCTGTGGGGCAACTCTCTGGCCAGCGTAAAGGGTGACGCGCAGACGGATATCACCGGCAGACAGTCCACCACCGTGGCCGGGAATATCAGCGTTGAAACTGCCGGAACACTGACGGAGAAAATTGCCGCGCTGCGTAAATCCGTGGCCGCTGGCGGTCAGCAGGTGATTGGCGCGACTGTCCATATCGGCAGCGAAAGCGTGAACACGCTGGCCATGATGCTGGACACCATTGATTTGCTGGCAGACCTGGCGCAGCAGTGCGCGAGCCACACCCATCCCGACACCGGCACGCCGACCAACGCCAGCGCCTT
The DNA here is from genome assembly GCA_900109485.1 of Kosakonia sacchari. Taxonomy (GTDB): domain Bacteria; phylum Pseudomonadota; class Gammaproteobacteria; order Enterobacterales; family Enterobacteriaceae; genus Kosakonia; species Kosakonia sacchari_B. The sequence continues at coordinate 620,890 of FOAY01000001.1, forward strand.
TACGCAGACGGCTGGCAAAGCGGGGCAGACCCGCAGCAAATACCAGGGCATCATCGCCTGATCCCCTCCCGATAGCCCGCGCCCTGCGGGCTTTTTTGTACCCCTCACCAGACGCGCTACAGCGCGTTCTGAGCGCGTCACGCCTCGCACCATTACCACGCACCCCGTCAACACGATCACACCCGTCCCGCTTCGCTGACGCAGTCACGCGCCGACAAAATAAAGCCGCCGCAGACAAAAACGGCACTACACCGCACCCGCCTGCGGGTTTTGGATCAGGGAAATTTTTCAGTTTAATTTTTCTACAAATCACACCGCCAGCCCTCGCCACTGCTGGCGGCTTGCGGGAAAAGCCAGACTGAAAAGATTGAAAAGAATTTCAGGTTTTTTCAGTTTTGAAGATCAGAGGAGAGTTTATCTTGCTTTGTAACTACCAGAAAAAAAAGAAAAAAATAATTTTAGGTGAATTGCGAAGATCGTTTTATGCGTGTGGAAAACCGATGCGTGAACTGGAGTGATCACGGCAGACAAGGGTTACCAAGCGGTTAGGATAAAATGTAGAAATGAAATTTTTTCGTTATCGTATGATGTAAATGCTTTCGCTTGAATCCATAAGATAAGTAGTGCTTTGATGATAGATAGCAAGAACATAGTTTACCAATTTCTAACCATGTTTAGGACACCATAAGTCTCAATGAAAAGGTGCTTAGATGAATATTCAGAGGATAAAAATGGATAATGAGTTCGAACGTTTTATGAAATTTGAAGCACAGAACATAAATTTGACATCTCCAGCTATAGAAAAAGGATATTGGACAAGAGATAAATTGAAAAATGTCAGTGTAGGTGATGAAAATCAAGATATCATTTTTCATGCGGTGGGTATGGCTTTGTCTCAATGGGAAACTCTTGAAAATGAGATGTTCAGACTGTATTTGGTTTTTTGCAGCTCTGATAACGCTATAACCAGTACTGCATTAAGGCGTGCTTTTGGGACAATTGAAAGTAGTGACGGGCGTAGGAAAGCCCTGGAGGAGGCAGCGCGAGTTTACTTCGGGGATCATAACTATCCATGTGGAATAGCAAAGCCGTATAAACTTTTATTTGAATCACATAAAAAGGCGAGTGAGAGACGTAATGAGATAGCTCATGGGGTCGTACGTTGTTTTTGGATTAATAATGAAAACAAAGGAAATTTTCTTTTGCCTGCCTCGTATAATACTGGGCGTAACTCAACCTTCATGGATAGTTTAAATGAAGATAATGGGGGTCCATTCATGACCGAGTACTATAGATACACATCGCGAGAAATCTATGCTATTGCTCAAAAATTCGCCGAGCTAAATGCTTTTATTTTAAATTGTGTAATTGCAGCTGGGAAAGTCGAAGGACATTTAAAAATTGAATTAGCACATCTTACTCAGAAAACAATAGAAAAGTAGGTGGGGCTTATTAAATAAGAGTAAAAGCTAAAAGGCGGTGCTTTCTAATGATATGGTTGCATGAAGGTGGCCAGGATGTGTGCTATCTGAATCATCCTCTCTATTAACACCGAAGCCAACCGCCGCTGTTTCCACCACCAACATGTACTCTAGATCTGTTAGTCGTTATTCCAGGTGTTTACACCACATTTCGAGCGGGTTTCCAGATACTGAGAAAAGTTTTTTCATTCTTTGCATTTAGTGAGAGGAGATCTATAAAAATTCCTTTTGGATACAGAAGCCGCGATCCGTTGCACTGTCATGGGAATTATGTGGGGACGAAAAGGGGGCACTGACCGCCAAAATGAAAAAGCCACTTAGTTATAATGTGGCTTAACTTTTATTTTTAAAACTAATTTTTTAACTCTTCTTGGGTTTTAACCAACGGCCAAGTGCTTATGAGTTACATGTTAAATAAGTTGCTTAATTAGTCCTTTTTCTCTAATCGTGATAAATAATCGTAAGCGATCATTATTTGTGCTTGAGTTTCAGCCCTAACTTTCATAATGTTATTATAAAGTGAATCTATTACTGAGCTATTTAGGACATTCAAGCCGTCAATGCGTTTTTCTATTTCAAAACCAAGTAATTGAAGTAAATTAATATTTCCTTTTAATGAGTTTGTTACTTTATAATAAAGCTCAGAGTCTATGATGTTTAGTAATTCTATTTTTTTCAATTCTAGGTCACTTAATATTCTAAATCCTTCAGTTACTGTTTTCTCGGCTGCTCCTATGGTGTGTTTTATATGGTAAAGAAGTTCGTAACCTTCGTTGTGATTGTATTTTATAGAGTCTAATTTATTTATTTTTGATACATCTGTTTTTGAGTTTGCATTTTTCTCATTGAAAAATAATGACCAGTAATTTTCATCTTCTTCTGATGCTGTCCTGTTATCTCCGGTAATTAATGGTTTGTTAGATAGCTCTTCGACTTCTTTTAGTGAAGAATCACGAATTATAATGTCCCGTAAATTATTCTTTGCTTCGTGTAGAAAAGTTATTTGGCTAATCATTCTGAAATTTTCAATATTAGCGGCTCTACATATTTCAGTTTTAAGCGACTCTAAGGGACCATGTGTTTTACCAGAGATTGAATACCACCAATCAGGCTTGTTGTCGTCACAAACAAATATAACGTTTTTAATTTCTTCCGATTTTGCCTTTTCAATTAATTGCATCCACAGATATAAATCGCCATATTTGTCTTGAAGTTTTATGCCAGAAAAATAAGATATGCTTTCTTTTGATACATCTTTAAAACCAGGAGCCTGTTCTCTATCGTATCGTTGCTTACCCTGTTTATCAATATCATCGATTTGTTCTTGTGTAGGGATTGGCCCGATCTTATCAAGAATTATGGAGTCAATGCTGTCACGGATGAAATCATGGTTAGAAATTGATTTTTTTGATTCTATACGTGGTTCAATTTTACTTTCTATATAACTATCAATGGATTTTTTTATTTCTTGTTGTAAATCAGAGAATTCATCACTCAGACTGTTGTAAAGATGTTTTTTTATACCTACAGAAGATAATATGTTCTGAGTGCCAATTTTCTGTAGCTCACTTTTTATTTTACTTAAGCTGTTTATACTCCCTTCAATGATACTTCTCCTTCCTCTTTGATACTCATACCCGACTTGGAATGGTATCCAGCTTCTTGCTTCTAATGCCGTCATAACACCGAGTATATCTTCTCTTGTATGATCCTCGCACCTGTAAAGATTAAACAGACAGTTTGTATCAAACACAAATAATGTCTGGGCTGATGACCAAATATTGCTCAAATTTTCGTCATTTGTACTATAAAATCCATGAAAAATTGACTTCATGAGATCACCTTGTATGTAAGATGCAATCGGTAAAACGGAAAGTTAAGAGCGCTAGGTAATTATAATCAGCTTTTCTGACCGGTTAAACAATGAGGAAATTATGAAAAGGCAAAACAGAAAATTCATGCGACATAATTGAGATACTGATATGGTGTTTTTGTTATATGTTATTGATTTTTTTATCATAAATTCAAGCGGTATTTTATTACTATAATCCCTTTTAGGGACAAAAAGTCTTTTAAGAAAGTTTGTGAGTGCCTTCCCATTTCACTTAATCAGATGCTTTTTCATACGCCATCGTAAATGGACATAGGCGCTGATCTATACCCAATCACTCAGCACATCATAGTGGTAGGCCAATTTCTCGGTCTTAACGGCCACTCATATTTGTCATGCCCCAGGATACCATCATGAGGGGAGAGTGTTGGCTGCATTCTATCTCTATGGACCGCAGTGGACGTAAAGTGGACATAGACAACAAAAAGGGGCTACGCTTTCACGTAACCCCTTGTTTTAATTGGTGGGCTGGCGGAGTCTGAATTGGTTTTGTAATGAATTGAATTTATTTGAATAAATGCTAGTTCAACTTTTCTTGGGTGCCTATTTAGGTGCCTAAAAGTTTTTTCTCCCTTTGATGAGAAAAAGAAGGCGAGATAAAGATTTTGCATGGTGATGTCAAGTCGAGTAGCCACTGGAAACAGAATGACCGCGATCAACTGACATGCTTTGCCACTTCAATTTTAAACTCTTCTGGATAAGATTTACCGCTAATGGGCATCTCTCTTCAAGTCATCTTTCATGACTCTGAAGTGTATGTTGAACCCGCTGCGATTTAATACAGTTTTTTGCCAAAGGAGTCGAACTTCACAAATAAATGTTGATTATGTTCCAGTCTTTAGGCAAAACGAGTAGTAAACTGTGAGCAACACACAGCACAGCCATTGAAGAATTGTTGCGACCTCACCTGAAGAAAAGTTAAGCCCATAACTCTAAAAATTTCCGCCAGAAAATACTGGTTATGCACATAACGTACTGATCTCAAATATGCACAACTAAGGAGCAGTAATCGTGAATGCTAATGGACCTTCAGTGCCATCTGATAACGATGAAGCAGATACCTTCCCCGCTTCCCAAGATAAGAAGAACGTGCCAGCCATCAACATAATTAAAGTTCGTGATGATCACTATCCGTTACAGTTCGTTGTTGATGGAAATCAGACTACTAAATATAAGTTGGCTGAAGATATTGAAGCTTCTTGGCTAAGCTCTGATTGTTTTGGTATTAAAGAGTTACGCAACCGTATTGAACCTTGGCTAACGTCGCTGTTTCAGTCAGAGCACCTTTCCCTATTAGCTGGTTCCGGCTTAACACACGCGATTCACTATCTAGCTGCCGGTAAAGGGGCGGCAGGCATGAACACTCTGTCACTTAGCGGCCATCGCAACGAAATTAATCAAGCAGCAGAGAAAGCAGCCTTCGCAGCAGGGCGCAAAGAAGGCAATCTAGAAGATCAACTGCGAGTTGCTAATGAGTTACTTCGTGGGTTTGAGATTTTGCAAAAAAAACCTGAGGCTGAAGCTCTTCGTGCAGAGCTCAAAAGCGGTATGCAAGATTTCGCACATTCAATTCTGAAGAGTGAAGAAGGTATTGCGCTTGCTGAAGAACACAAACGAGAGCAGGCATTCAATACTCTCATTACTTTTCTGATGAGTTTTGCCAGCCGTACCGGGGTACGGGATCGCCTAAATATTTTCACAACAAACTATGATCGGCTCATTGAAGCTGGCGCTGAATTGGCTGGATTGCATTTATTAGATCGTTTTTTGGGCAATTTGATGCCTATTTTCCGTTCATCACGTTTAGATTTAGATATGCACTACAATCCGCCCGGCATTCGTGGGGAGCCACGTTACTTGGAGGGGGTGGCTCGCTATACCAAACTGCACGGTTCGGTTGACTGGGTACAAACGAAGAAGGATATCCACCGTATTGGCTTGCCCTTCGGCGCGGAAAGTACAGAACCATATTTAAAAGCACCAGGTCTTGCCGGAGCCACAGCTCATCAATTGATGATTTATCCTAATGCTGCGAAAGACAGAGAAACTGCCGATTACCCTTATGTTGAGTTATTCCGAGATCTTGCTGCTGCAGTATGCCGTCCGAACAGCACATTAGTAACCTATGGCTACAGTTTTGGCGATGAGCATATCAACAGAGTAATCCGCGATATGCTGACTATTCCTTCCACACACTTAGTGATCATCTCGTATGATGATCCTCTTGACCGCATCATGCAGACATACGAAGAGATGGGAAGACCATCTCAGATAAGCTTGTTGATTGGACCTGCATTAGCTGACATAGCAATCTTGACTGAAAATTATCTCCCCAAAGCTGCTATTGATAAAACAACTTTCCGCATGAGCGAGTTACTCAAACAACGATGGGGAACGTCAAATTTAGAGGATAAGAAGCCGCCTGAGAACGGGATAACAGAAGGGGCACAATGATGAGCTTATCTCCTTTGGCATATGCTGATTCGCTACGTATTGGCTCAATAGATTTCGTCGCTCCCGATGAAATTAGGGTGCTAATAGACATAGAAGCTCCAGATGGTGTTGCCCTCAATACCGGTACACCACGTCCATTTCCTCGCATTAACGGTTACGTGCTGATTCCCGGTGATGAGGGGCATCTAGTTGCCCAGATCGAATGGATTACGATAGAACGTTCTCAATACCCTAAACGTAAGGGGATGCAAGATTTTGGATTAGTGGACTTACCTTATCCATTGCGCAAAATGAGCTTAAATCCGCTTGGAGTGTTAGCTTATGAAGGTAAGGATGATCACGGTAAGGAAATTTTCCATTTTCGTCGTGGTGTCGAAAGTTACCCTACTGTGGGTGATGTAGTCGTATTACCTACTCCCAGCCAATTGAGAGCAATTGTCGAATCCGGTGACAACCGTAGGATTAAGATTGGTACAAGCCCTCTGGCTGCCAATGCTGAGGTTAAAATTGACCCAGATCGCCTGTTTGGCCGCCATTTAGCAGTACTCGGAAATACTGGTAGTGGAAAATCCTGCTCAGTTGCGGGATTAATCCGTTGGTCCATGGACGAAGCTCGTAAAGCACGAGCTGGAGCGGACCCGAATGCCCGCTTTATCGTTCTTGATCCAAACGGTGAATATGCTCACACCTTTTGCGATATGAGTAAGGTTCGCGTGTTTGCGGTTGAACCAAGCGACGCTATTGAGCAACTGCAAATACCAATATGGTTCTGGAATACTGCTGAATGGGGCGCTTTCACTCAAGCCAGTACTAAAGTTCAACGCCCAACGTTGATTCAGGCATTACGTTCGGTTCGGGACGGGGGATTAACTGGCGTTGTTACCCATAGTCATGAGATGCGTCGTTATTTACGTACACTGGTAAGTATTTTATTGCTGGTTCGGAATTCTGGTAGTCCATGGGCAAACTTTCCCCATCCGAAGAACTTCTTTGAGAAGCTCAAAAAATGGCAGGAAGGATTAGATGATGATGACTCCTTTACGGAAGTCGAGAAAGCTAAGCTTGATGCTGTTAAGGGCAAACTTTCAATATTAATTGGTGCTCGAAGCGGTCAATATCCAACATACGATTTTACACGTGTAGAAATTGATGAACTTCTTTCGCTGCTGCAGGAGGCGCACACCGTTTTTGGCGGTAATTGTAACGATATACTCCCTATCGATGCTGACGTGCCACGCCCTTTCACTGGTGACCAACTGCTTAGAAGCGTAGAGGCTACAGCAGAATTACTCGGAGTTTCCGAGTATATCGAGACAATGTTAATGCGTATCCGCACAATTCTCTCCGACTCCAGAATGAAAATAGTCTCTGGTGATGCAACCGCTCTGTCATTAGACGATTGGTTAAGTAATTACATTGGTGATAATCAAGCTTCTAACGGAACTGTTACCGTTGTCGATCTATCGTTGGTTCCCGCCGAAGTGGTGCATATCATCACAGCAGTAATTGCCCGAATGACTCTGGAATCCTTGCAGCGTTACCGTAAGTTAAATCACGGTAAAACCTTACCCACAGTACTTGTCATGGAAGAGGCGCATACCTTTATCAAGCGTTATAAAGACGACTCTGAGGATCAGAACTCTGCCGCAATCTGTTGTCAGGTATTCGAGAAAATTGCACGTGAAGGCCGCAAATTTGGTTTAGGGTTAGTGCTCTCCTCGCAACGTCCTAGCGAGCTGTCACCAACAGTACTCTCCCAATGCAACAGCTATCTGTTGCATCGCATTAGCAACGATAGAGATCAAGAGTTAGTGCAAAAGTTAGTTCCTGACAACCTACGAGGACTACTGCGCGATCTGCCCTCACTACCTTCCCGAAATGCCATTTTGCTTGGTTGGGCTTCGGAGTTGCCCGTACTGGTTCAAATGAATGCACTACCTGAACACCATCGTCCAAGATCAGATGATCCGGACTTTTGGGCTGTATGGTCAGGAGAGGGTTTGCCTAAGAATGTCGATGGGAGTTTACAAGAGCGTAATGTAGATTGGAAAAAGATTGCGAATGATTGGCAGCAGAACGATGGGGCAGAACAAGATGATAAAAAGAAAATTGATGAATGATCATTCGCATTCTACAACGTAACATATGGAAGACCATCAACAAGCTACAGGATATGATGGTCGTTAAGCTTGCTTAAGAGGTGAAATTTGTTGTTTTAACAATAATTTTCGCCAGAATAGCCGATCATTCAAGCTGTAGTGGTCGCCCTCCTCAAGGTGCTTTACCCACGAAAGAGCCTCAGTATCCATTGGCGTCAGCATTCCTGATTTCAGCATCAGAACGCACCACATGTTGTGATCTCTATTGGGGGCATAGGCCCTTTCTAACGGCTGTATCAGCCAACAGCTAAAGGAATGCCTTTGTCCTATTGCCCAGTGATCCACTACATCGCCGTCACTGCAGGGGCTCCCTCGGGAAAGCTTATCAAGCTGACGAATCAGTATCCCTATCTGTTTTAGCCCAGAATCACCACTTGTGATGATACGTTCAATGCTGGTGGATCAAATCACATCTGTGTGGCCAGTTAATATCCTTGGCTTCAATTGCCATTAAGTATCTCCATAAATGGAAAATATACGCAATGAAGGCGATTGAGTTTTGTGTACCGGGGCCGGATAGCGTGTAAAGCAGGGTGAAAAAGATGATCGATTAAACCGATCGATTGGTAAAAATTGATCTGCAAAATGAATTATCCAGCCCGGTAGTGCCCGTGATAAATTCCCAAAAACTCATTTAACGTATTGTTTACTAATTTATTTCCTGTCTTCTGGCGGGCGGCCTTGTTTTGTCCTGCGGGCACAGCACCGGAATGCGACAGCAGGTGATGGAATGAAAAGATGTGCCAGATGTAACAAGAAAAGAGGCGTTCTGGACCGGATTTTCGGGCTGGATAAAGAATTCTGCGATGACTGTCTGATGGTGGTTAACCTGGAAATCAGAGAAAAACGAGTGATAACCACACCTGTACAAAAATCACCGGAACGCTCTTCCTGATAATGTTTTTTACCCGGCAGGTTATTGCCCCTGATGGGGTGACGGCTCTGAAGTTTCCCTCTGCTTACATTCCCTTTGTTCAATGAAAATCAGCATCGATATCAGCGTCATCATTCCTGCCTTTAATGCGGCTGACAGCATCGGAGTTCTGGTCCATACACTGCTTGGCGAAACAACGCTCAGTACTGAAATCATTGTTGTGGATGACGGTTCAACCGACGAAACATGGACGGTACTCAGCGCCATTACAGATGAACGACTAATTCTCATTCGTCAGGAAAATCAGGGTGTGTATGCTGCCCGTAATGCTGCACTGGCGATTCACCGTGGCGAATGGGTGGTGTTCCTGGATGCGGATGACCGGGTTGCGGCAGATTTTCTGCAGGAACGGCTGCGCACAGCCCGCGAAGCACAGGCCGATGTCGTCCTTTTCAATGCCCGGCATACAGACAGCGCCGGACATCTGCGGCATCCCGTTCACCGCAGACAGCCTTACGGTCAGACGCTGACGGGTCAGCAGTGGATACGCCATTGCGTCAGTCAAAGGGAATGGCCGCATTATCTGTGGCTGCAGATAATCCGTTCATCGTACATTCGCGAGCATGACCTGCGATTCCAGGAAGGGAAAAGCCACAAGGACATTCTCTGGACGATACAGCTTGCCGCCGCAGATGGCCGGTTTTATTTCTCTGACAGACAGGATTACCTGTGGGTGAATAACCCGGCGTCAATTACCCACCGCCCGGATTATTACGATATCCGGGCTGTCAGTTATACCGATGTAATTGCGTATATTCTGGCACTCAGCACACAGACGCAGTACCGCTCAGTCAGACGAGCGCTGGTCAGGCATGCGCTGGTGGAAAGCCGTCACTTTCTGGGCCTGTACCGGCGCAGGGTGAGTGACCGGCAGGCGGTCCGGGCGCGTTTTCGTGCGCGGATAGCCTTTCGCCATCTGGTACCCGGCGTGAGCAACCTGAGCGATGTCTTTTTCCTCCTGAAGCTGATCCGCAATATTTATCTGCCCGGTGTCCGCAATACTTCCGCAGCTGTTTCGCAGGTGCGGCGTTAATCCATGGATATCGCAACGCTTCTGGCACGGTCGTGGCAAACTGCGACAACGGGTAATGCATCCATTCGCTCTGCGAGGGATATCGTAGAACACTGGTATGACAAAGGCGGTGACCTCACCCGACGGATCCGGCGATTTATGCTGCGGGAATGCCTGTGGATAGCCGTACATTACCGGGATACCGACGCGGTACTCACCCGACAGTTTCGCCTGCTGGCCGTGTTACTGTATCTGGGCGGTTATTTTCCGAAAGGGAATGCCGGTGGCATGCTCCCGGAGAAATGTTTCATTTTACTGAACGCCCCGGAATTAAGCTCTCTCCTGGCAGATGATGCGGCCCCTGGTGTTCTGGTGGCGTCCTGCCGCACTCTCTTCTACTGCAGACAGATATCTCCGCTAAGGTGTTACCGCCATACCCGCTGTCTGAGCGAACATCTGTATCAACTGATGGAGATCTGATAAAAGCGCCAGACGTTGTACTAGCCCCTGAGGGGCTGATCGCTGACGGTGTCGGCGTCAACGATCAGGGCTAACGTCATTATTTCCCTCCGCTGAATCTGCCACCTGTGATGTCAGTAACGGTTTTATATCCCTTGCGGGTCATCAGCCCGGTAGCCTTCCGGGCGCGGAGCATATCAATGCTGCCGATAAACGGAGACTGCTCTGTCACGCTGAAGCCGTAACGGTCAGTACGCACCAGGTCGTACTTTTCCACGATAAAATTCACCGCGTCACACAGTGAGATTCCTGCATCAATGTGTTTCTGGATCACACTGTCGTTGCCAAACGGTGTGTCGTTGAGGGTAAGGCCGTAGTGTTGCTCCAGCAGATACTTCAGTAATTTTTGCCAGATTTTGACTGATGACAGACGTGACGATGCCGCCCTTTGAAGGGACAGGGATTGTTTTTGCATGGTTTGCGCTCTTTGTTGGCTGGTTTGACGAAGGAAAAGTGTTCGGGGTTTATGCGGTTGTTGCAGATGTCGGATAAATTACGATGTACAGATAACCACAGGAGCCGAGCGTATCGGCCTCACATATCAGCCCTTTTGCGTGGAGCGTGATGCAGCGCTGAATGTGGGGCGTGAGTTCGTTGCTGGTCAGCATGAGCTCCATCTGCTTCATCAGTACCGGAAATGACTGGTCCAGATGGCGTAAATCTGCGTCATTAAATGTCCCGGTAATGTTGGCGCGGTCAGCAAGGTAATGCAGGTGATTACCCTCCTGTACCAGCCGTGCACCAAAACACGGCGTGATGTTGCGTCTGAGGCCCCACCAGGGTTCCGCGATGATATGGTTGATTACACGGGTTGCTTTCTTCATGTAAGTACTCCTTAACGGTGAGTTAATTCAGGGTGACGCTGCGCAGGATCACATACGGACCGTTGCGGTCCTGTCGGCGTTCAGCAAACACGGCCAGCACACCCCGGATATCCTGCACTTCCCTGCCGAGGTAATGGCAGATACTGCCGGACCATTTATATTTTCCGGTACAGAAGCGAAACAGCCGGGACTCAGAATGCTGGCGGTATATCGCCATTGCCTGACGTTTGCTGATGATTTTCATTGTTATTCTCTCCCTAAAGCCAGCCGCGCTCGGCAAATGAGACGATGTCCATGCCTCCCACGACCAGGTGGTCCAGCAGGCGGATGTCTACAAGGCCGAGTGCCTGTATAAGGCGTTGCGTGATAGACCGGTCTGCTTGGCTGGGGGTGGGGTCACCGGAAGGATGGTTGTGGGCGACAATCACCGCCGCCGCATTGAAGTACAGGGCGCGTTTGACAGCCTCGCGGGGATGGACTTCGGTACTGCTGATGGTGCCGGTGAAGAGGATTTCATGAGCAATAAGGCGATGCTGATTGTCAAGATACAGCATCATAAACACTTCACGCTCTAGTGCGGCGAGGTGCAGGCGCAGCCAGTCACGGGTGGCACTGGTGGATGTGAAAGGCACACCCGGCTCGCGCAGGTGGTGCTCAAGTAACGATAACGCCCGTTTAACAGTCCGTTGAGTGATTAACGGTAAGGCATTGCATGTCGGGGAAGGCGATATGGGCATGATGCTCTCTGGGGTCTGTGGTGGAAGGTCAATGGGGACAGGGGTTACTGCGGCAGGGAGGGGGACTGCCATACAGCTTATGGGCCACGGTAAAGGCCGGGTTCATGGTTTCGAACCATGCCCAGACTGTTGTGATGCCTGTGCCTGCCGAAAAGTGTAAAAAGGGCACGCTGATAACCACGTCGTCCTCATCCTCTTTGACGGATACCTGTGTCAGCGCGTCCCACAGGGCATCTAGACGGGACAATGCAGCGTATTCCATCTTACCCTCAGTCAATAATGGCGAGAATGGCGCGGGATCCGGCGTGCTGCAGGGGATCCGAATGCAACGGTGAAAGTAGGTTCTGACATTCTATTGTCCTTATATAAAGCAAAGCGCCGTCCGCTGAGGGCTGGCGCTTATGTACGTAAGATGATGGTTCGGAGGTTAATCTGATGTTGCGTGGTGCAGAAGACGGAGATAAAAGATGGTCACGAAGATCATTTCGCGCCTACTCAATCCTTGGTCAATTATTGATGTGATGTCTCTGCATTCGATATGATGTTGGGTAAATTATCGCAAATTATAAAAGTGTTGTGTCGATGTCTCTATTACAGTTATACATATATGATGGTTTAGATCCGAGGGCAGACTTCAATCCCACTGGCTACGCTATAAAATATTATAAGTTGGCTGGGTAGGGGTAATGTAATTCATTGATATTCAAGTTTATTTTGCGTTAATTAATTGATTCTAAAGTGTAAAGAAAATACCCTAGATGTCTTAAAAGTAGTTGGGAGTAAAAAATGGAAGAAAAATTTAAATTAATCAATGAGATAGGTTCTTTGATTGCACCGCTCGATGATGGGTATTTACATCTGATTTCGGATATGGCGACTATCCTACAAAGGGAAGTTGAAGTTACCACAGACGATCAAAGCCCATTTGATGAGGATTTTGCTCATCATTTTGCTGGGCTTTTGCTCGTCCATCACGCTTTGTCTTCAGAAGCGTTTACAAAAGACAAGTTTGAACACGCTATGGTTCGGGTGCTAAATGAATGCGGGCAAAATGCTGCATTGTCTAGAAGAGGAAATCCGGGAGAAGATTTGACCGTCAACGGAGAAAAATGGTCACTCAAAACACAAGCCGATAGACAGCTGAAAATGGATGCCTTGCATATATCAAAGTTTATGGAGTTAGGAAAGGGGGAGTGGACTGCTACTATTGAGTCATTATCCGGGCTACGGCAACGAATGTTTAATCATTTGGAAAACTACGATAGGATTTTCTCTCTTAGATTCAAGGAGATAGGTGATTATAACTATTATGAGCTCATTGAAATACCAAAACGCTTACTATTGGAATCTGTAAATGGTGAGTTAACGTTGTGCACAGAAAGCAGGCAAGTCCCTATGCCTGGTTACTGTACGGTCTATGATGATGTGGGCTATGTAAAATTCAAACTTTATTTTGATGGCGGAACTGAGCGCAAGCTTCAAATAAAACACTTAGACAAATCTTTGTGCCATGTTCGCGCAACTTGGAAGTTCAGACGGTCTTGAGTCTATTCTTGGCAATCTCGGCATATTCTTCATTGAGTTCAATCCCGATCCAATTTCGCCCCGTTTCTTCAGCTACAACACCTACGGTGCCTGACCCGATAAAAGGATCAAGTACCGTATCACCGATGTCACTACCTGCCCGCATACATACATTGACTAACTCTGTTGGAAAAACAGCAAAATGGGCACCTTTAAAACCCTTTGTATGAATATTCCAGACAGAACGTCTTCTTCTTGTTTTTCCATCTGCACTTGGTTCTTGTACAGCATCAATATTGTAGAAATACTTTTCTTTCTTGGAAAACATGAAAATGAACTCATGCACTCTTGTTGGTCTGTCTTTAACAGACTCTGGCTGACCGTTGGGTTTATGCCAGATGATATCTGTTCGCAGATACCAGCCATCATCTTGTAATTTGAAGGCTAATCGCCATGGAACACCAATAAGATCTTTGGGTTTTAGCCCCGGAGGGGTAGGCGGACGGTAGTCCATTCCTCTTGCAGTATTTTTTTTATCACTTTGACGCCATGTTCTTCCACCACTAGTGAAGCTATCACCAATGTTGAGCCAAAAGGTGCCATCATCGGTCAGAACCCTACGAACCTCTCTAAAAACTTCTACCAGCTTGTCGAGAAATTCATTTAGGTCTGGTTCTGCACCAATCTGCTCAGGGATGCCGTAATCACGTAGCCCCCAGTAAGGAGGAGAAGTTATGCAGCATCTAACTGATTTATCAGGTAACTCTTTAAGTTTGGTGAGCGCGTCTCCTATCAAAAGAGTTCCTTTGACCCCCTCATGCTGCTCCTCGGGGAATTCATCATAATTTTCAAAGAGTTCTTGATTGCTGGATCTCATATCTTAACGCTACTCTCAGTCGAATCGTATGGGTACCATGGTGGTGAAATGGATGCGAGCAAGAAATTGTACCAACTTTTCATGATGACCATTAACCTCAGGTATCTGTAAACTTGTCCAGTATTATGTCATTTTGCTATGCAAAGGTCATTCTCTGGAGGCCTGCCGATTGCGTGCTTTTAGAATGAGGTAAGCTGCAGCATATTCTCAGCCATCATCCACAAGGCACGGTTAAGTTTCACATCGCCATCAATACCCTTGATCGCACGAGTATGTGCGCACCTCCCATTTGCATTGTGCCCGTATAGACCGCCTTTAATTAGGTTCTCTTGAATGCGCTGATATGTGGTCCACAGATCATCGCTCTCGTCCTGCCAGCGGCGGGGAGTAAGAATTTGTGCTTCGGTTACTGGCTGGTACTCTTCCCCAAAACGGTATGTCAGCGCCGCTTTAGCTAGTGCATGTTGTGCTGGTGGCGGTAGTTGCAGGGACTGCATGGCGTCGCGTTTCTCTTCCACCCGGTCAAAGACGCTGAGAACCTCATAAGCCCCCTCAATCACCTTCCCGACAACATCACCCCTGTGTGGCACGCGGATCTCGCCAAACGACTGTCCGCAGACGAGCGAATTGGTGCAGACGCTTCTGAATATCCCCGGCAGCAACTGAAAACTCGATGCGCCATCGTGCGAATTCAGAATGATGATTTCCGGCACCTGCTGGCCGTTTATCTGACCGGCACGACGCAGGCGCAGCATATGCTTTGTATGTTCCCGTCGGCTCTGGTCGCGCACTCGTGACTGACAGGCAAAGAATGGCTGGAACCCTTCGCGTTTAAGATTCTCCAGCAGGGTAATGGTGGGTATGTAGGTGTACTTTTCGCTTCTGGAGTCGTGCTTGTCTTCCCCGAAGACGCTGGGGACATGCTGCATCAGTTCTTCGCGGGTTAAGGGACGGTCGCGGCGAATCTGGTTCACCCGGCCAAAACGGCTGGCTAATCGCATAGTTGATTCCTCATCTGATTAATCTGAAGGCATAAAAGCAAAAGCCCCTGCTCCGTGAGGAGGCAGGGGCTGGATGTGTTGTTCTCAATCAACGGATAGGGCGGGCGGGACTACAGCGTATCCAGAATCTTCAGTATCTGCGCCATCAGGGCGGTGATAAGCGCTGTGACCAGCAATGTGACCGCTTCTCTGGCTGTATCAATACTGCTGTCATCGTAGCCTGCCTGACGCAGGCGAATTTCAATAAATTGCCGGGCCTGATGGCCGCCGCACCAGGTCAGTGCTTGGGCCAGGGCCGTCACCAGCATTTTCAGAAAGGTCATAGGGTTTGCTCCGGACTGCCTGGCGGCAGCCCTCTGGTGGAGTGAAGATTTCTTTGAGGAAGCTGATACAGGAAAGTGGCTCAGTGGTAGGTGTAACGCCATCCCCCCTTGTCAGTGGTGACGACGACTTCTGAAGCCACGCAATTATTATAAAAACTCACTCTGACGGACTGCCCGTAGCGCAGGGTGGCAGGCAGAATGGTTTCCTTATTTTTTGAAGACAGGTATTTCTGGTTATCGATACGACAGTTACCGCGGTTAACGTCTACGTTTTCAACTTTGATACTGTCATCCAGTGAGGTGACCACGACAGTGACGTAGCGTGTTCCGGCAGGGTGAATGTTGTTACTGGTTTCCACTTTGATGGGTGGCGCTGGCTCTGCCAGCGCCTGGGCTGACAATGCAAGCAGTGCGGATACCAGCATGTGTTTAAATTTCATAAACTGTTCCTTTTAAAAATAACGTAATCAACAGCCGTTAAATTCAGATACAGGCTAGAGTGCATCTTTACCCACGCAGCCGTGTGTCCCTAATGCCGGTAGTACCTTAGCCGCACCGGCCAGCGTGAATGTGGCAGGCTTAACACCGTCTCCTGTCACTGAGACCTGCTTGCCATTACGTAACTGAGCCCAGGCCAGCGCCAGGTTATTACCGCCCACGCGACTGCCAGATTCGCTGATATCAATAAGTGCTCCACCGTCGATACTGACCTGAAGGCTTTTATCTTCATCCATACTGACCTGATGTCCGCTGGCGTCAGTAAACATGACTGTCGCAGGTTGCGAGCCGTAATCCTCGCAACTCAGAGACAGCTGCGACTGACCTTCCCCGTTGATAACAAACTCTGATACTCCCTGGCCCCATCCACGGGTCCAGGTATCCTGACTACCAGATGCCTGTGCCATAACTGGCAGCAGACTGCCTGCCAGTACCAGGGCGCTGAGTGATACACTTTTCAAGATGAACTCCTTCTGTTAGGGAAATTGGGGGACTGACGAATGAACATGCGGGTTCATTCCCGTATGAGCCCACTGATGTACTGAAAATGCGGCAGGGCCTGAATAAATCGCGGGTCTTCAAAAATCCGCCGGATATGGCTGCTTCTGGTAAATCCCCCGATGGTCATGACCACATCGGTGATGGCTGAAAGGGTAAATACCTGAATCCGCTCGCCAGTCACTGCTGTCAGGTACCACTCGCCTTCCAGACAGATAAGCCGGTAAGGGGCAACGGCGGACTGATGGTGTCCGTGGTGCAAAAAATGAATGCGGCGACTGCTGATGATGGCCTGGATAATGACCTGGAAACCGCCAAACAACGCCGGAGCCTGATGGGGTGGCGCATTCCAGATAATGCAGGGGGAGTCCTGACCGTTGTCGAGCAGGACCGACAACAACTTAGGGTCAAGTGCCGGAAAGTAATGTGCCACCCTGGTTATTTGGGCAAAACGGATAATGTCGCTGTTGGTACGAAAGGGGCCACGGGCATCCCGGAGACTGACGTGACCGTCGATATATTCCGTGTCGATATAGCGCAGTCGTTCACGCAGGTCACGCTGAACGGTACGCTCAGAGACGCCAAACTCCTGAGCAAGTTGCCTGACATTGAGCGTTTCTCCCATAAAGAGGCGGCTGACCAGTATGGCGAGACGGCTTGCCAGGCGGTCATAGCGTTGTTCCTGTTCAGACATGAGGGATGCTTCCTGCGCAAATAGCAGCCTGTCGGGGCTGAAGGTTAAAGTAAAAAGTTGTTAGCGGGAAAGGTGCTGCTGTCTCAGCCAGGACACAATGATGCAGGCGGGTATCGTGACCCGATAAGCCGGACCAGTGTTGCCGGAAATCATCCACGCTGAACTCAGTGCGATGGCAAGAGGACCTGCCAGTACGGAAAGTGTGCGTGAAGCGACCACAACCGTTCCCCAGGTGGCAATACCGCCCAGGGAGGTGATGACACTGGCAGACAACATCGTTGCCAGCTCGAGCGCAGCCAGCGAGGAAGTCCGTATGGCAGCCTGAACGGCGATAAGAATGAGTTGGGGCGTGGGGTTTGTCAGATCCAGATGCATATTGCGGGAAAAAGCAGCCAGCTCTTCCGGTGACATCTGATCCAGGCTCTTTTCCAGTACCTTCATCAGCAGAGCAAGCTCAATGGTTTCGGTAGTACTTTTTTGGTTGTAATTCACATCAAGCTTGTCACAGACATCAACGAGAATTTCCCGATAGGTCACGCCTTGCCCCAGCCGGACCAGACTCGCCAGGGTATTTGCGCCGTAACGCTGGAACTCAGCGGCTATCAGTTGCCAGTAGCGGCGATGGTCTGGTGCCAGCAGACGAAACTCCGGGGTACTGGTCAACCCCTCTGTCCAGCGAGTGTCGCCGTCGCGTGGGTCAGTGGTCAGGATGGAAACCAGAAGTTGCAACTCGTCATTGCTGCACTGGCCCAACAGATTCAAATCAGGGTCATTACGGTAGACAGCCATTATCCGTCCTCAGTCAGTGTGATGTGAGGTCACACTGTAAAAGGGGCTATTGCACGGATGTGTCATCGAAAATGGTTAATATATGCTCTATAAAAATGTATACGGACAGGGCGTGTCTGGAAATATCGAGGACAGAACCAGCTATAATAGTTTTTATCGTATCTGAATATTATCAATATAATGATGATTTGTCAGTTTGGCTGTTTCCCTGTTTTGTACTGGTTCATGGTGATTATGTATTTCTCAAATATTAATGAACTTCCATTTTTTTTGTTATTATGTATTGTTTCGTGGTGTTTGGTAACCTATGCTTTTCACTTGGATGGCTAACGCCGATTTTAATTCCAGTGCTATAGTTTATTTGTGGGTGAATAGTTGAAATATAAATGAAGAACTCACTGAGTAAGATGCATGGAAAGTGTTCGTTAGGATCGGAACAAGAAAGGTGGTAAAGCGCATGATGATGCCACCTTTCGAATTTGTTAAATCTGACCTCTTTGCGTTAACAATAGGCCGGTTTTGTCCATTTTTAAGTTGAAATAAAGCCGGTTTTAGCTGGTTTTAGCTATCCTCAGTAAGGTGACAGATGCTAGTACGCAACTTAGCATTAGAATTGATGAGGTAAGATTAAAGCCCCATGTTTGTCCAGTGGTGGCACTGTGAAAAATGTGTTGTAAAATAAAAAGCAGGCTTCTTGATTATGCAAGTCAAGACGAAAATGATGGGACATATACTGGTCCAGAGTGCTTTGATAATATGCATGATTCAAAGTCTCTTTTTGCCTGGCACGTTCCATTACGTCTTCGTGCAACCCGGAAAATATCTCAAGTAAGTTATCAGCATCTCCATTTAACATGGCATGAAAAGCAGCGACAGAAAATAACTCATTTGCAGGACCAGCAAACAGCCAGTGACTACTTTCAATATGATTAATAGATTCCCCTAAATCCCAGAGTTCCAGGCGCGATGATTCCTCCTTTAAAAGTTTTAGTAAAGGTGGGTAAGCATAAATATCTGTACCAAACAGCCTGCGTGATACACTAGGGTCTGCAAATGTAATATGTTTAACTGGGTTTAAAGCTTCCTGAACTTCAACCTGGCTGTATTGCTCTGTGAGCGATTTCAATAGTGTAGATTTAACAGGCAAGAATGAACCTGCTGCTTTTATGCCGCAGAATGTTCTTCTGGCGATACAAACAGGTACTGAGTCCTTCATCATTCTGTTAATCAATGATGGAGCGATAATGATGTTGCATGTGGTATTGGCACCTCCTTTGGAATTGGGGTAAATATGGCATAATTCCAGCTCCAGCCAGGGGATTGGACGTTTTACTGCTCCACCGGATGAGTCACAAACCCTATATCCGTTTAGCGTGTTATACGCCTTCTGGTGGCCTGCCTTACGCTCGTATAACCTGATGAGTTCCGCAATATCCGCCGGACCGGTGATACTCCCCAGCCCGAGGGGGTTATTCTTCAGCATAGACTCCACGTTGATCCAGTAAGAATGTTTTACCAGACTGACAATGGCATCGTCATCTACGAGCCTTCTGTCTTTATTACGATGCTCAATACAGCAATACCGTTGATTACGAGTACCAGACAGACTAATACCACAGGATGGGTACTGACACGTCAGCCCCCACCTTTGGGCTCTTTTAGCTGCATTAGATAGCTTACCCTGATAATGTTTTGGGCATAAGCGCAGTTTCCGCTCATCAGGTAATTCACCAATTGAGAGCGTACAGTTATTTCTTTTACAAATAGCCATAATAAGACTCTTATCACAGTCAATCATGTTGCATGATAAATAAAGAGCTACTCACTAATCATGATTATGATTTATAGTATTTTTAATACATCGTTAGTAATTAAGATGTGTATGTCTCAAATGAGGCTGAAATACACTAGCGATTTAATAATCAATTTATTATTAGTACTCTTGTTTATCACGTGTTATTGATAAGTGGACAGCAGATAACGCTGTATTTATGGTCGTTCGGCAATAGTAGTTGATGATGCCAGATGACGTTTCAGCAACCACTCATCCAATTCAGACTCAAGCCAGCCGACAGATTGCATGCCCAGGCGACGTTGTTTAGGGAATGTGGCGTCATATCGTGGTGACTTGGGGTTAATCCAGTCGTAGATGGTAGAACGGGCTACACCTATCTTGTTGACAACGCTAGACATACGAAGGATTTTAATGTGTTGAGAGTTCATACCGATTTGTTCCTTGTTGGCCCTGTATGGATGGGGCTAACTTTACCGAGAGGGCAAAATGGGATCCAGATATGTACCAAAAGTAAAAAAAAACTGTGGAATACGACGTTTTAAGAGAGGTTGGCATGACAGACGATAGTGTTCTGGATGGCATTTTTGATTCAGTAAAGAAGGAAGCTGAGCGTTTTATGTCTTGCTTCAGCGGTAGTCATGATGATGTCAGTAGTTACAATGAACTCCGTGACCGGTGCGAGAGTAAAGCAAAAGAAAAAATCAATAAATTCAAGGAGGAAGGCGGCTATATCATGGGTGATAATTTTGAATGCATGCTTTACGATGCTAATTTTTCTGCACAATGGAATGGAAAGTTTGGAACGTATCTTGCCATTGCATTCTTCTTTTACCACTGGGGGCAGTATTGTTATTCCTCTGGGCACCGGCGTGAAGGATTGCTATTTATGGCAAGAGCAGCTGGTTGTGGTGGAGTCTGGCAGGGGGCTGGGCTATATGCTGACCGTGTAGAGACTGCTGAATTGGCGTTAAAGAAAAAGCAAGATCATGGAAAGAAGGGAGGGGAGGTGACAGGCTCGGCTTTAACACCCGCACGGGATGAGTTGAAACGGTTACTTAAAGTAAACTGCCCAGCAGAAGGATGGAAAACTAAAGCCGCAGCCATTGGCGCTGTCGTAGGTCAGCTTGAGGTTTTTGTTAACAACCACAACAACACCAACCACAACAAAATAAATTTGAAAACCGATAATCTTTATAATGCAATATTAACATGGTGTAAGAGATATGATGATTTACGAAATGTATTGGAGAGTTCGTTACAAAAGAACATGAAAAATAACCGCGTGGATTGATTTTACCCAAATGGACGTTGGCATTGTGGTGAAGGGGTACATTTAAACAGCCGAAACCGGTAAGTATCCGCCTATGAGCAACTCGTTTTTAAAGATGAAATCCACGCGCCTTCATAGAAGGCGGAGCTTTAACCAAAACTGTATTTGCTCAGACTTGAACTGACGGTTTTCACTGGCAGCACATAATCAAATCTGACAGTGTGCTTTGAGCGAGGAACTGACATATAATTTTTAGAAACTATGCGGATTAAAACGTCAAGATGATTAATTCCGAACTGCCTGGCGTCTTCACTGGACATTATTTCCGTATGTGCTGATGTGTCTAAGTTAAAAAGCACGAACTGTGCGCTGCACGGGCTATCAACTCGGCAAGAAGTGGCAGAGGGGCACCAGATGTGGTTTATGCACAGAGGTCGGGGGTAAGTGGCTGATAACTGGAGATAATACGCTGAATGTCTAACGGCGCGGGGGAGTTAAATGAGGAGCATAAAAAAGGCCGCTAGTGCGACCTTAGAAAACATAGCGTACTACTAGTTGTACGTGATATGAGAATCTAACACTTCTCCAGTATCATCTACTTCGTCAGTGTGAATGGTGACATTATTTTCACGCTTACAGCGCCAGCAGATGAAATTGGCTGAGTAGGTGTAAGAGGTTGTGTGGCTTCCAGATGAACCATTGCTACTGTATTCTACATCGTCAACGTTATTTTGGGCGTCACATTTCCCACAAGCAATTTCCATTTTATATCCTTTTTATCATATAGTTATACAGGTAATGATGGTTGTATCTGAACATCAACGCTACCTTTAAGTGGAACGAAAGAAATGTCGTCACACTACCTATTAAGAATATGGTATCAGACCAGATCCCGCGCAGCCAGCAGAACAGGACAGAACGGCGGTTGTGTCTAGGTAAGAGCGGGGATTAAACGAAGAGAACAAAAAAGGCTGCATAAGCAGCCTTAACAACAGATAGCCGCTGCTTAAAGCAACTTAGCTAAAATTTCAGTTACGCGATGATGGTGACCAAACAAGATAGCCTGTAAATCAAGCTGAAATTTGCTCGGCGCACGTAGCGTCGCGTGCTTTGCAAGAGCATCAGCGTAAAACTGCTGAAGCGCTTTGAGTTGGGAAATGTTCATCATATCCCTCCATAATTGCAGTTCACGGCCGACAATGGATAAGCGAGCATAAAACTGGCTACACCACGAGGACGTGGCTACATTATACCCGAAAAAATATTCTCGTTTCACTTTTGTCACTGTACCGACGTTCTATCAGCAGAGCTGGTCCGAATAACCTGAACGTCCAAAGAGCGCGGGGTTTAATGTGAAAATAAACAGCAGAACGCCTATTCTTGGCACAGAGCTGTGTGTCAGATTAGGTTTAGATCTGTGCCATATCTGTGTCAGGTCAAATCTGAGCTAATACAACTAAACTGCAACTAAACATTGTCTGTATGTTTTTCATCCAGCGAGCCGTATTCCTTTTATCCCCACCTCAATGATAGTTCCGCGATCTGCAGCCATAACGAAGTCAGCCCACCATTGCATCATCGGGCGACGCTGTTCCAGGTAATCGCTGCGGTTATAAGCACGGCGAACCTCATTCTTATCCACGTGGGCCAATGCAGCCTCAATCACATCAGGCGGAAAACCTTGCTCGTTGAGAGCTGTACTGGCAATAGATCGCAAACCGTGTGAAACGAGCACCCCACCAAAACCTGCGCGTTTCAGCGATGCGTTAACGGTTTGACTGTTCATCGGCTGGTTTGGCTTGATGCGGCTGGGAAAGATAAATTCTCGATTTCCACTTAACGGCTTCATCATCTCCAGTATCGCAATTGCTTCATCTGACAATGGAACAGTATGGTCGCGGTTCATTTTCATGCGTGCTGCAGGAATCTTCCACTCTCGCGCTTCTATGTCTACCTCTTCCCAGCGAGATTCAGCCGCTTCGGCAGGGCGGGTAATAGTAAGAAGTTGCCACATGAACAGGCAGCGAGTGGAAAGGCTAATGCTAGCTGTTCGCATTGTCTGCATCAGTTGAGGTAGTTGATCCGGTCGAATGCTTGGCATGTTCTTCTTCTGCGGCTTCTCAAAGGCCTTGCCAATGTTGACACTGGGCACCGCATCAATCAGACCTGTATTTTGGGCATAGATCATGACCTCATTGATGCGCTGGCACAGGCGACGGACGGTTTCCAATGCTCCTCTGGCCTGAACAGGTTGAACGGCTTGAACCAGTGTATGAGCTTTAATATCTGTAACGCTGACGTCGCCAATCGCTGGAAAGACATCTCTTTCAAGAGAGCGCCAGATATCGTCGGCATAGTCCTCTGTCACGCTGGCTTTCTTCACATTCCACCATCGTTCAGCTACGAGCTGGAAAGTATTGGTTTTAGCTTCAAGCGAACTGCGAAGTTGTTCTTGCTGATGTTCCTGTGGATCGATTTGTTTCGCAAGGAGAGAGCGAGACTCTGCCCGATAGTTTCTGGCATCGGCAAGCGTAACTGACGGGTATGGGCCTATGCTCTTTTTCGCACGTTTCTTGGTAACAGGGCGAATGTAGCGAAATTGCCAGATTTTACTTCCGCTGGATTTGATGAGTAGCTCAAGGCCATCACCATCATAGAGAACATAGTCCGCTTCTTTGGGTTTGGCTGATTCGATTTCCTTAACGGATAGAGGTTTGGTTTGTCTTGCCATTGCCGGGTTTCCATAGTTTTAGGCACCTCAAAAACAATAAAGCTTTATGAGGTGCCTAACAAGGTGCCTAAAAGGTTCGGATTTAATTAGTTGGCATCAGACTTCGCGGGACTAATTCAAGGCACAAAAAAGCCCGCAGGACTTGCGCCGTGCGGGCTCTTAGGACTTCATCGGATGACTCTGGTAATCACCGATGGAGAATTTTGGTGGAGCTGGCGGGAGTTGAACCCGTGTCCGTAATTTAGCAACTAACTGAAATATCACTATTTATTTTTAGTTATATTTTCTGCGGCTCATTTACGGCTCCTTTCGTGTCCCGCCACCGACCAGCCTGGGTCTTTTTTCCGTGTTACCGTCGTACTCTTTCAAATACGATCCGTAGTGCCTGAAAAGCATTTCTGGCCCCTTATGCCCCATCTGACCAGCGAGCCAGAAAAGGTTGGCGCCCTGGCTGATATGACGGGTCGCGAATGTATGCCGGGTTTGATACGGATTTCGATAACGTATGCCTGCCTTTCGCAGTGTCGGCACCCAGGCTTTTTTACGGATAGCGTCAGCGCTTGCCCAGGGTTTATTTGTTTTCGGATCCTCAAATATTGTTGCGTCCTTCATGAATGTGAACGCTTTCTGTGACGCCAGCACCGCCATAGCCTGCTCGTTAAGTTCTACCTTACGTGTACCCGCCTTCGTTTTTGTCCCCTTGATCACCCCTACGACACTGGCGCTCTGAACGTGCGCAGTTTTCCCTATAAAATCGATATCACGCCAGCGCAGCGCGCAGAGTTCGGAACTCCGTAAACCAGTCTGAATGGCGAACATGAACAGATTTTCCCACTGCTTATTACCGGCTGACGAGAGAAGGGCATCCACTTCGGCAGGTGAAAGTGGGTCGACTATATAGTCACTGTCAAAATTGGCTTTATCGCTTTGGTACCGGGAAGCGGTAACCAGTGATACCGGGTTAATCTGTAAGACACCATCGGTCACCGCCTCATCAAGGGCAGATCGCAAAAAAGAAAGCTGGTTTCTTATAGTCTTCAAAGTCGTTGAACGGTTCTGAATCCACGTTTTCATCGCGGCCGGTGTTAACTCACTAGCCGGAAATGAATGAAGGTCGCTTAAAGCACTACGGCATTTTTTATAACCGCCAATAGTGGATGGTGATAACTTGCGCGTCTCACATATAGAGAGATATTCATCAAGGTACATTTTTATTGTTTTACCAGTTGCTGCATTACCGAATAATTTAAGTCTCGCTGAGCGAGGAAAATATTCAGCATAAATAAAAGTGCCTCGCTCAATTTTATTATGAATTTCGCCGAGGGTTCTCTCGGCGTATTTCAGGTTTTTATTATTGACTTCCAGATTTGAAAGTGGCTCGCGACATTTAACCCCCTTATACGTGAAAGTAATATTGATCGTCTCACCCTGGCTATGTTTCCTTACGGTCACCCCGCGCGGGAGTTTTGGCGACTCTGCCTTGCCCATTTAGCTACCTCACTCAAATCAATCCATCTTTCCTTTACGCCTTCCACTTTCAAAACCTGAATACCCTCAAACCAAACGCCACGCTGTAATCGTTTGTTGATGGCCTCTGCCGTTTCTCCAGTTTCTTTGCAATACGTCGAGATGGGAACACAGTCGAGGTTCAGCATAGATTCTCCACACCGGCTGCAACCGGCTAACTGACTTTATACGCGCAAGACGAGCAGCCATCGCGGGCGCCGTCGTTGCATTTGACACAAATCTTTGGTTCGCTGGTGGCCGTAGCCAACTGCTTAATGATTCTGGCTGGCACCAGTACCGGCATCGCTATGCGCTGATGCCTGGCCTGATACAGTTCTTCAGCCAGTTCCAGCAGTCTGGCTTTACAGTCCATAGCTTCGGCGCGCCACCAGAGCATGTCATCACGCAAGCGCCGTTGTCGCCGCAATTTCAGTTTGCTGGGCATCAGTCGTCATCCTCGTCCTGATCTGGTTCCTCTAAAGCGTCGCGAAATGCAACCGCTACAACCTTGCCGCCGAAAGCCTCCATGTACGCATGAACTGGAGGCGCTTTACCATCTTCAAACTCAATGACGAATGTGATTCTTTCCACCTCACACCTCCTGCTCAGGCTTGATATGCAGGCGCGGTTCGCCGTCTTTCGGCTCCGGCCACTGGCGTGCCATGTTCACTTTCAGCTTCTCTTCCATCGCCGCAGTAATTTCATCGTCACTGATACCGGCACGGCGCTGAGCATCCCAAAGCAGGAATTGCATATCAGCCCACTCGCTTAAATCATCCGGCGCTTCAGCGGCTTCGATCGCTTCTTTCGCCAGGTGTTTAAGCGGGCCTACCGGGCCGACATTGCCAAATGTTACATGTGACCACCTTGCGTGCGCACGCCTTACAGCTTCGCGAGGACTTACATAACCGACAGTGGTATCAGACTGATGCTCAGGCGCGGCCGGGGCTGCGGCGAGCATTGCGTGCCACTGATGGTCTGGACTCCATACGTCAAAATCACCAGATTCCGCCTCTTCGTTGGCTGTGTGGAATGCTTCACGCATTTCAGGAGTAGGCTCAACTGGCACCAGCATCCAGCCATCCGGCAACGTGTTAGCCGCCGTTACAGGTTCGGCTTTGAGTTGTTCGGAATTACCGAACGACTGCATGGCGGCGCGGCAGGCTTGCCAGGAGTGCCATGCCCGATCTATGAATTCGTTGTAGTAACCACCCATTGATGTGCGCTGACCTTCCACATAGCCCTTAGGCTCGTCAGCGTAGACACACCACCATTGCTCGAACGATTCGCGTTCATCAGGCACAACCACCGGCGCTGCCGGGCCTGCGGCGCGCTCTGCCAGCAGGGATAGGATGTTGCTGTGATGAGCAAGACGCAGGTAATGGAACCACTGATCATCTGTGTAGTGCTCAGTCGCTATCACTTCTGCCGCTGCTTTCAGCTTCAGCGCCAGATCGTCGTTGTTAGTCATGGCCTTCTCCTGTGTTGCCTTTCACCGCCATATGTGCTCGGATTTGTTTAATCAGTTCTTCTGCATCGACTTCAAAGCGTTCCAGCGTTGAACAGCCACCCACCTTATCGCCTGAAATTCGATAGCCGTAATCATCGTTTCCAACGCAAAGCGACAAGCCACCAGATTGGTTGCGCGAAATTTCGACATACACATTGCCCGGGTTTAATTGCTCGCTCACGATTGCACCCCCTTCACCTGCACGGACTGGCGGAGCTGGGCGTTGTGCAATTCAGCAATACGAGCGGTAACGTCTGCCCAGGCAAAATGGAGCCGCTCTTTCTGGCGCATGGATAGTGTCTTATCTTTCATCCGCGTTGCGATGCTGTCCGCGTAACTCTGTAAAGGTTCAGCGCGCAGTTCTGCTATTGCTGCGTCGGTAGCGGGGGCGCGCTGGCGCAGTTTTTCCAGAGCCTCTTCTTGAGTGAGGAACCCATTACCGCCGTCATTGCTGGTCATGTTGCTGTCGAACCAGGCCTGTAAACCGGCAGGTGTCATATCGTCGGGCATTTCGATAAACGCCTCATCGGTCGTACCTTCCAGCCAGTCGCGGGCGCTGCGGATATCACCCTGAGAAAGGCAGAGCAGCGCAGCCTGTGCGCCCATCATGGTTTTATGCATCATCCATGACGTATTCAATTCACGGGCCGCACCATGCAGGTTAAAGTCACTTTCTGCCGCCAGTTTCTGCGCCTGCTCGCGGGATTCACGGATCACGGCATACTGCACATCAAGGCGATCAGCCATGTCGGACATTAACTTCGCTGCTGCTGGTGGCAGGCTAGGCGCTGTAACGCGGGCCTCAGCGATTAATTCTTTGGCGTTCATGCGCATTTGCGGATCTCCATCAGTTCGTTAAAGCGGTTCATGAACAGGGCATAGGCCTGTCCTGGGCGAAGCGGACAAATATCGATGACGTCTGACGCCGGAATTCCTTCGAGCACTGACCAGCGTGTACCGTCGTCGATTTCCAGGTCGCGGCGTTCGGTGGCCAGCATGATGAGGTCAGCACGCTTAACCGCTGGTGAATGCTCACGAGGCAGCCCGTACTTATCGCGGATCAGGTCATCTACCATTTGCTCCATACGGCGATAGTCATGAAGGAGCGCTTTCAGCGGCGCGGGCAGGTCCTGCACATAGGCTTCGGCAGCGTCGTGCATCAGGGCTTCGAAAGCGAATTCAGCGGGAACCAGTTGGCTGCACAGAACCGAGTGCTGAGCCACGCTGTAGAACTCTGGCAGTTGACCGCAATACCGGCAGATATTGGAGAGAGAAGTCGCAATATCTTCGATATCAATGACGTCAACGGTGGCGGTCAGATAGTCAAATTTCTTGCCGGTATAGGTCTGAATAAAGGTTTCTTTCATTGCGTTGTATCTCCTTTGCGCGCTGCAACGCGCGATTTTTGGATGCAAGAATCCCTCGCCGGGTGGCGATAATTAAATTTATTTCGCTTCCAGAAATGCCCCGCACCGGGGGCATTTGCAGCAGAGAAATTAAGCGCCGAAGGTGCCGATAAATGTTTCCACGGCGCTATCTTTAAATTTTTCGACCAGCAGATCGCGGAATTCGGAGGCCATTTCTTCTTCGTAGGTTTCGAGTTGCGTGATACGAAGGACCAGCACCGGGCTGTCGCTGGCAAGAATGCTCATGCGAAGCTTGATGCGGTACTCGGCAAGCCCTTCATAAGGGATGCACTTAAATTCGAACGCCGCCGGCATAATGTCTTTGCTCTTGGCTTCGATGCTTTCCATAACAGACCGCTTGCCGCTGAAGTCCTGATCTTCATATTCCGCGCTGCGGATCGCGTCGATCGTAATTTTGCGAACAGCCGCTGCCGCGCGCTTGGCGTCGATAACTTCGCCGTCGCCATCAAAACCGGTGATGTATTCCGACCAGTCCTCCAGCCATTCGGCCAGTTGTTTCTGGCTGTTGCGATCGCCGTTAATTTTCAGCAGCGCGGTATAAGGTGAGGTGCGTTTCAGTACCAGAACAGCTTTGTTATCTGCATGACCGGGATTTTCCAGCGTGCCCAGGTTGAATACAGATACCGCCGCCATGTTGTCAGCATTGATAAAACAGCGGGTGCCTTCAGCAGCGTAGGCACTGGAGTAACGGACGAAATCTTCAATGCTTTGGGTTTCCATTTTCCCGCGGAAGCGGAACCGGCTGGCGTAAAGCCTTTCCAGACTTTCCACGCCGACATCTTTCGGCAGGGCGACCGCCGGGCAGTCAGCGCCAGCCAGTTTTTCTTCAACTAACTGGCTCAGAACCATATCGCGGATCTGAGTGATGGCGGTTGAATCGACTTGTTGAGACATGGTTTTTCCTTGCGTAAATGGTTAATGACCGGGCCGGTTAGCGCTGGGCCTCGTTTGGCTGACCCTTAAGGGTGAACAGTTGCCCCTGGTCTTCCTGCAATACGGTGAGCTTCCCGCCGCGGTTGACGTACATCGGGGTTTTGGTGGTGTCCTCTTCGGAGGACTTGCCGCGCGGCGTAGGCTTCACGAATGCCAGCTTGTGAACGATCTCAACGCGCTTTTCTTCCATTGAGTTGCTGAGGCGGGATAAGTCAAAGGTCAGGGTGACTTTCCCTTTGTTGCCATTGTTCAGCACACCCAGGGCAACTTCATTCAATGCTGCTGCCACTTTGGTTTCGAACACGCCGCCGTCGAGTTCCCCGAAGAAGTCGGGGATATTGGTCAAACGCTCATTATCCATCGGTCTTACCCTCTTAATGGCGGCAGACACCGCCGGTTAGTATCTCCACACAACACAGGAGAGCATCAGCAAAACCTTCAGTTAGGAAATTGCCCGACGGGATTGGGGAATGAGCCGTCCCGGCGGTGATGCTCTCTTGTGTTGCGTAAAAAATTGCGGCGCCCTCACGGGAGAGATCAGACGCCGCCAAACGACTACCAGTTGGCATTTTTATAGTTTGTGGTGGCCGGTGCTAATCTCCGGCTTACCGATTCCCATCGGCTCATGGTGCATCGTCAACTTTACGCGGCTCACCAAGTACCATTTAAGGCAACTTCCGCTACCGAGCGCATCAGCCTGCGCATTCACCACAACTGGAAGCGCACTCCCGTTTATTCACACCTGCCATCCACAACCGATGAGAAGGAGTGCGCTTTCATGTTGTGTGCTGACCTTACAGCCAGCGCGGTTGGAATGGTTTCGCAGACACGAAGCTTCACCAACTAGGCGGGATCACCATGAAAGAGCCGCCTCTTTAGCCTTTCACGCTCCCCATCTTTCCGGGTAGTCAATGCCTTCAGTCGGGCATGCGACCTTCGGTTATCGCTCCGTCGTCAGCGCCACTGTCCAGGACATTTATAAGGACCGTCTCCAAGTGGTAACTCTTCCAGTCCCGCTAAGCACCGGGCGCGATGCTTAGCGTGAATGGCTGATTTCCTCGTCTCTTCCGAGGTGTCACACCGAATCGCCGCGATGGTGAGTCGCTTTGTGCATGCCTGGCTTGCACATTCCGGCTACCCGCTTGGGTCAGGGATAATGTCAAGGAAACCCACCGGACCGCTGCGACGCATGTGCCATACGCCGTACTACTTCATTTCTGGTGACGAAATTAGTCATCCAGATATTCGGATATGGTGAATGAAATCAGGACAATAAACGCCAGAACTACCATCACTGCGAGCGCTTTTGCGATAAGTATTCCTAATAGCATTCATCACCTCCAGAAAGCCGAAAACTTTCCTGCGAATCATCCGGCTCTTCATATGCCCGGAGCGGCTACTTCGTGGGCGTCCTGCCTATTCGCTGTTGATGGATTTAATATAGCGAAACGCGAAAAACATTGTCAAGATTATTTTAGCGAAACGCAAAAATCTAAGATAAAAAATCCCACCGAAGTGGGATTGGTTTTGACGTCTAAAAAAGTTGGCTACTTGACTAAGATGGGTGGGCTTAAATCAAGAATGCTTTTAATGGGAGACGAAAGGGAGGATGACTATCATAGTGAACTAACTTTAAGTCGGGTTGTTGGTTTTGATAGTGCAAAATATGAGACGAAGTCCAGTCACCGTATGGCTTATTTGTGTCGTATTTGGTGTATCCAACATGGTAATGCCACAGATCATTATCGATTGCATATTGGATAAGTTTGTTGCGGTTAAAATGTCGCGGGCTAACGTGAGTGGATGGTTTATTTCGCCCCGGGAGTTGCGTTGATGACGCGCCTAAAGCTGCGTTAACAAAATGCCTGATTTTGAAGAGTTCTTCATCTGATAGGTGCGAAGCAAGTTTGAGAAAGTTTTTCGAATAGGAAACATTACTCGCCATCCGTAGAAAATCCTCTCACCCATGTTATAAAATCTTGATCAGTTATAACCCATTCAGGCTCACTCAAAAAGCCAGAATTAATAGAATCTTCTATCGCTTTGATATTGAATAATAAATCACCTTCTTCGCTTGTCATGAAAGCCCCGGACTCTGATGATTCGTTAACCATCATAGCACGAGAATAATCACCATGTGAATCATACAGTCTCCCGTGTACTGGAAATACAACGGCCTTTTGTTCAGTAGCAAACGGCATCATGATTACTTGCCTCGCATAATCGCAATTGTATCTGCTACGGTTTTTGCATTGAAATTGATATTATGACCGCAATTCGTGCAGGAAAAAGGGAAGAACCACATTGAGGCTGCGTTGTTACCAAGCACCGGCATCATTAAAATGATAGGTTTTTGGTTATTCTTTAAATCTGGTTGGATGCTCCAGGAGTCATGCCCGCAGAAAGGGCATGCCATGAATTTTCCACTTGATGCCTTTTTGGCTACAATAAAATCCGCAAGATCTTTAAGCGTTACCGATGTAACTATTTCCTGATCACCTTTGTCTGTTTTGTAATTCATGTATAGCCACCTAGTTTAAATATCAATCAGCGCACCATCAGACCAAACCAGTTTAAGCTTTGATTTTCTTAGGCTTTATCAGATTACCACCTTCCTCAAGCCATCTTTTTGCTTTTGATTCCAGAGAGTCGGCATAAGCCCTGGCATCGCTATCGACCCATTCAGGCGATTGATCGCTGCATCTAAGTAGAAAATAGCGGGCAACAGCTTGCTGCTCAGGAAGCGCGCTGGCGAATAAATCATTGATATTTGAGTATGTTGATTTTTCGCTAATTATTGTTGCGGTGTGATCTATATCTAACCAACCAATAGGCTTTCCAGATGCTTCTTCAATGCGCCGCGCCGTGCTTTTACGCATCCCTCGTGGTTTGCCCGTCTTAGAATCTTTTGCTCCAGTTTTCAGATTGGTGAATTGGGCTAGAGACATTCCAATACGATTAGCGGCCTCAGTAGGACCGCCCAACTCCGCTTCTAAGAGGCGCATATTTTCTCGCCTAACTTCGTCGATATCTTTCATGTCTGAATTACATAGCAAAACGCAAAAATGGTAAATGCGCGTAACGCTTAATTCCTTGCTTGTAATTTCGCGTTTCGCTATATTCATGTCGTTACATTCAACAAAGCGAGCATTTATGAACCTTAAAATTTTCACCGAACAGCGCCGGGGCTTAGCTACCCAATTAGGGAAGGACATTGGAGTCAATGTATCTCTTATTTCTCAATGGGCTAATGGCATTCGTCAGGTTCCCGCTGAGCGCTGCCCAGAAATCGAAAAAGCCACTTCCGGAATTGTGACCTGTGAAGATCTGCGTCCAGACGTTGACTGGGCATATCTCCGCGCCACTGAGAGAAGTAAGCATAACGAATCAGCAGTTTAAGCATAACCACAGAATCAAGGGGTTAACCGTGGGTAATGAACACTGGAAAGTAGAAAAACAACCAGCGTGGCTGGTGGCCGCAATACGCAAAACTATCGCCGCACTGCCTGGCGGCTATGCGGAAGCGGCAGAAATTATTGATGTGACCGAGGATGCGTTGTTTAACCGCCTGCGCGCTGGTGGCGATCAGATCTTCCCGATGGGCTGGGCGATGGTCCTGCAAAAAGCTGCTGGGGTTAGTTACATAGCCGATGCGTTCTCTCGCGAAACGGACAACGGGATCCATATATCTGGAGCGGTTCCAGAGGATGAAAACGAAGAGATTGGCCTGAAGCTGGCTGAACTTGTTGGGCAACTCGGTGAGTTGGTCAGCGCGTATCGCGAATACATCGATGATGGGGTGGTTACGCACGGTGAGTGGCAAAGCCTGAATGATATTGCCTACCAGTTCCGCGTCACGCTGATGACGTTCCTCAACCTCATCTTGCGCGTTTATTGCCTTCCAGAAAAGGGTGACGCCGGCGAGTTGCAGCTCCCGGCGTCGTGGCGTGTCGATCAGTGTGGAGATACCAACGCATGAACAGTTTAAACCGATACAGGCCAACTAAGCAATTCCGCTGTCCACCGCTGGTGGGGCGTAATGCGCCGTTCGGCTATGTGGAAAGAGTACGCGGTGTCTATGTAGACCACAACTACCAGCGCGCCGCCGGAATGGTAGAGGCGTTTGCCACTATGAACGAGCATGGGCGCGAAGAATGGCTGAAATTAACCGGCGGTTCAGAGACCACCGCGGAATCCCGGTACGGGTCATCAGATGGGAGCCAGAAAGGCAGCGCGTTATCTATCTTCGTGAAGCGCAAGGCTACGAGCATGAATGCTTCAGCCCGCTTGAGCAGTTCCAGCGTAAATTCAGAGAAATAGAGGGCGATCATGAGCAGTAAATTACATGGGCTGGTATGGGAATGTGACATCCAGCCGATATCACGGAAGGCAGTGATCGCCCGTCTGGCTGATTTCAGCAGTGACGAGGGATACAGCTGGCCATCTGTTGACACAATTCGCCGTCAGGTTGGTGCAAAGAGCAAAAATACTGTTGCAGCAGCGATCAAGGAACTGGAGAAGGATGGCTGGCTTACGGTTGTTCCACGCAAAGCCGGTGGTCGTGATATTTCCAACGGATACCAGCTCAACGTTGAAAAAATAGAGGCGGCGGCTGATGAGTCACGTCAGTCAGTCAAACAGGCCAGGACGAAAGTTAACTCAAAATTTAACCCCTCAAATATTGACCCCTCAGATTCTGACCACTCAAAAACTGAGGGGTCAAAAAAAGTTAAATTAAGGGGTCAAAATTTGGAGGGGGAGGGGTCAACGGTTGACCCCGATCCGTTATTAGATCCAACTACTGATCCGTCAAATAAAAAACCTTCTTGTCAGGTTGCTGCGCAACCCGACCCGGCAGTGCTGATCACGGATCAGGCTAAACGTGTTCTGACTCACCTGAATCAGAAAACCGGATCACGTTATCAGGTTGGAAAAACCTCGATGGAGCATATCCGTGCCCGGCTGGGGGAAGGGTTTACGACTGATGACCTAATCCTGGTTGTTGAATATGCCACAGCGAAGTGGGGGCAGGATCTGCAGATGGCTGAATACCTGCGCCCGACAACGCTTTTCCTGCCGACAAAATTCCCCGGTTATCTCCAGGGCGCAACCAAATGGACTGAGGCTGGTCGTCCGGAACGCGTTAACGGTCGCTGGTTAATCACCGGCACCGGTCCGGGCGCAAGTTTCCAGAACGTTGATTATTCGCTGCCAGAAAACGCGGGGTTCCGGTCATGAGCGCTTTTTCAGAAGTCCTTGAATACATCCGCGCAAATGGCGAATGCACCTCCATCGAAGTTTGTTGCGGTCTGAACCATCTTGATATCCGGACCGTGCAGCGCGCCCTTGAGAGACTGGTAACCATCGGGCAACTGAAGCGTAAGCCTTATGGTCGCATGTTCCTGTATTTCACTGACGCCGAGATGACGCCAGGCGAAACTGGCCGCCCGGTAGCGCTGGCACAACAAGCGCTTGATCTGGAGGCCAGGGGGTTAATGCGCCGCGCCGCGACAGTATGGCTCCAAGCCTTCGACTGCGCGCAAACGCCGCAGGCCAGAGCCTGCTATGCACAGCGCCGGGCAAAATGTCTTTCCGGTATGACACGTGGCGTCGCTGACGGTGCCGGAAGCCGCTGGGATGAAACTTCTGCCGGAGGTGCGTTATGAGTGAAACCGTTATTGCCTTGCCACAATCATCTGAGCAATCCGCGGCGCGCGCCTGGCAAAGACCGATGCTTAAATGGGCTGGCGGGAAATATTCCCTGCTGCCTCAACTGGATCGCATCATCCCTGCCAGTAAGCGCCTCATAGAGCCGTTCGTCGGCGGCGGTTCGGTGTTCCTCAACTCCGATAAGCATGCCTCCTTCCTGCTGGCGGACGTTAACAGCGACCTGATCAACCTCTATCAGATGCTTGCCGTTGTGCCTGAACTGGTGACTGAGCTGGCGCAGCGGATGTTTTCCGAGATGAACAGCGAAGAGGATTTTTGCTCTGTTCGCCTGGAATTCAACACGCAGCTGCTGACCGGGCCACAGCGCGCAGCCGCATTCCTGTACCTCAACCGCCACTGCTTTAACGGTCTGATCCGCTATAACCGCGATGGCCTGTTTAATGTCGGCTTCGGCAAATACCGCGCCCCGTACTTCCCGGCAGAAGAGATAAAAGCGTTTGCCAGCATGGCGCACAACTGCGTTTTCATGAACGCCGGTTTTCGCCGCACGCTGGCGCTGGCCGGTGATGGCGATGTCGTTTACTGCGATCCGCCATATGAGCCGCTGCCGGGGACCGATGGTTTTACAAACTATGCCGCTGGTGGTTTCGGATGGGATGACCAGCAGGAACTTGCCCGGTGCTGTGTGGCTGCCAACCAGCGTGGCGCCACGGTGCTGATCAGCAACTCAACGGCCCCGCGCGTCATTGAGCTTTACGAGCGCCACGGCTTTGACCTGCATCACGTCAGCGCCCGCCGGGCGATATCGAGTAAAGGCAGCACACGCGGTGACGCATCTGACATCGTCGCCATCCTGGGAGGTAACCAGTGAAACTGACTTTGCCATTCCCGCCAAGCGTAAACACCTACTGGCGCGCCCCGAACAAGGGGCCGCTGGCCGGTCGTCACCTTATCAGCGCTGAGGGGCGTAAATATCAAAGCGCGGCATGTGCGGCAATCATCGAGCAGTTACGCCGTTTGCCAAAACCGTCAACCGAACTTGCAGCAGTAGAGATCACCCTGTACCCGCCAGACGCCCGCCGCCGGGATATCGACAACTACAACAAAGCGCTGTTTGACGCGCTGACGCATGCCGGAGTGTGGGAAGACGACAGCCAGGTAAAGCGCATGCTGGTGGAATGGGGGCCAGTAGTGAAGGGCGGCAGGGTGGAGATCACGATCACCCCACTAAATAAAAGGGTGGATAAATGATCTTTAAAGAACATTCTGCCATCCCGTTAGTGATGTCGAGGGCGGAATTCCGCCTTCCGTTACCCGGAAATTGGGTAACGAACGCACCAGGTTTAAAACCGAGTTGCAAATTAGCAACTCAGAAACTACGTGAAAATTCCGTATTACCGCGGTTGCAGCCGCTTTAAGGAGATACGCATGCAACAGATGAACGCAACACAGGTTTGTTCACATCATCACTCATTGCTGACAGGTCAGGAACTGACTATGAGTAGCTATGAGATTTCTGAACTGGTCGAGTCCCGACACGATAATGTTAAGCGCACCATCGAGCGCCTGGCAGAGCGCGGTGTTATTCAACTCCCTCCAACGGAGGAAGTTAAAAATCACCTAGGGCAATCAGCATCAGTTTATCTGGTAGGCAAGCGCGACAGCTATGTGGTGGTCGCGCAGTTGTCGCCAGAGTTTACCGCCCGCCTGGTAGACCGCTGGCAGGAACTGGAGAGCCAGCAGGCTATGCAGGTGCCGAAGTCACTGCCTGAAGCGCTGCGCCTCGCTGCCGACCTTGCTGAACAGCAGCAACAGCTTAAGCAGGAACTGGCCGCCGCAGCGCCGAAGGTTGAATTTGTTGATCGCTACTGCTCGGCGAACGGTTCCATGTCGTTCCGTCAGGTAGCAAAACTGCTTAACGCCAAAGAGCCTGAATTTCGTATGTTCCTCATCGATCGCGGGATCATGTACCGCCTCGGCGGCGCGCTTACGCCACACCACCAGCACATCGAGGCGAAACGCTTTGAGGTGAAGACCGGCACCACCAATACCTCTAATTACGCTTTCAGCCAGGCGCGTTTTACGGCGAAGGGCGTTCAATGGATCGGCGGTCTCTGGACAGCTTACAAAGCACAGGGGGATGCCGAGTGAGGGCGCTTTTGAATCCGATCGTAGTCCCAGATCTTGGCCTGGTAATTTTCCGGCCGGGTGCCAGCCTGCTGGTGTATTTCCGCCGCGGGCGCATGCTGCTGGAGAACGAGCCGGAGCGGCTGGCGGGCATGCCATCCGGCGTACTGCCACCAGCAGAGCAACCGCTGGCGGAAGATCCTGCGCTGGCGGGCGTATTTGATAACGAAGCGGTGCTGGTCCGCGCTGGCGGCCTGAACGGTCTGGAAAGCTGGCTCCGAGACGGTAGCGGCTGCCAGTGGCCGCATGAATACTGGCATGACGAGAACATGACCATACTGCGCCATGCGCCGGGCGCGATCCGGTTGTGCTGGCACTGCGATAACCTGCTTCGCGAGCAAAGCAGCGAGCCACTGGCGGACATCGCCAGAGCTAATGCCGCTACCTACATCCTGCGCGCCGCGCGCCACGAACTCGGTTTCGATGAGTCCCACACGCTGACGCTGCCCGAGTTCTGCTGGTGGCTGGCGCGCGAAGGTCTCGCCGATGCTCTGCCGGATAGCGCCGCCCGGCGTGTGCTGCGCCTGCCAGCACCGGAGATAAAGCACGTTTACCGTGAATCTGAGCTGGTACCGGGTTTGCCCTCACCCCGCGAAATGGTCCAGGAAACCGCAAAGCAGGTGCTGGCGCTGCGCATCGATCCGGAGACGCCTGAATCCTACATGCTGCGCCCAAAGCGCCGCCGCTGGGTAAACGAGAAGTACACCCGCTGGGTTAAAGCGCAGCAATGCATGTGCTGCAACAACCCGGCAGACGACCCCCACCACCTGATCGGCCACGGGCAGGGTGGAATGGGTACAAAAGCGCACGACCTGTTTGTGATCCCGCTTTGCAGAGCACATCACGACGAGTTGCACGCTGACACCGTGGCATTTGAAGAAAAATATGGCAGCCAGCTTGTGCTGGTATTTCGGGTATTAGATCGCGCGCTGGCCATCGGCGTGCTGGCGTAAAGTGGAGATGACTGATGCGTGATATTCAAAAGGTACTGGATTTGTGGGGAGCATGGGCGGCTAGTGACTCATGCAATGTCGATTATTCGCCAATCGCCGCCGGGTTCAAAGGCCTGCTGCCTCAGGCGAGTAAAACACGTATCACATGCTCAGACGATGACGGTCTGGTGATTGAAGGATGTATGGCCCGGCTACTGAAAAAACGCCCTTATGACTACCACCTGCTGGTCGGGCATTACGTTTTTATGGTGTCGAAGCGCCAGATGGCAAAGAACCGCAAAAAGAGCGAGAAACAGATCCGCATCGAAATGATGCTGGCTGAGGGCTTTATCGAGGGGTGTCTCTCTATGCTTGATATCAGGCTTGATATGGATGAGGCAGTAATTATCGAAAAATCTCAAAAAAGTTCTAGTGCGGTCCGCATTTTTTGATTTAACGTGTTAAGAGTGGTCACTAAGACACGAACTTAAAACGAATTTAAAACCTCGCTACCTTGCGGGGTTTTTTCATTTCTGGCCTCGGGAATCACTCTCCACTTTCACTTTTCATAAGCACCCGAAGGCCATCCCCTTCCATGCACACAGCACCCGCAACCAACGCGAGGTGAGAGACTATGAAAATGCCTTACAAACAAGATTTCATTGCTGCTCTACTGGCTGCAAAAGAGCAGGGTATTGGCGCAATGCTGGCGTTTGCAATGGCGTATCTCCGGGGTCGCTATAACGGCGGCCCGATCATGAAAACGCTTATCGATGCCACCATGTGCGCGATGATCGCCTGGTTTGCCCGTGACCTGCTGGATTTCTTCGGTCTGGCTAAAAACCTGTCATACATCGCCAGTGTGTTTATTGGTTACGTAGGTACGGATTTTATCGGCGGCTTTATCAAACGCTTCGCCGCCAGAAAAGCAGGGGTGGATGATGCAAATCAGCAATAAAGGGATCGCGTTAATTAAGCAGTTTGAAGGTCTGCGGCTTGAGGCATATCAGGACAGCGTCGGAGTGTGGACGATTGGTTATGGCTGGACGCAACCGGTGGATGGCAAACCCATCGGTAAGGGCATGATCATCAAGCCAGAAACTGCCGAACGCCTGCTTAAAACCGGGCTGGTGAGCTACGAGAGCGACGTGTCGAAGCTGGTAAAAGTCAAACTGACGCAGGGCCAGTTCGATGCGCTGGTGTCGTTTGCCTACAACCTCGGGACGCGCGCGCTTTCCACGTCCACGCTCCTGAAAAAGCTGAATGCCGGTGACTACCGCGGCGCTGCTGATGAGTTTCCGCGCTGGAATAAGGCTGGTGGCAAGGTACTGGATGGCCTTACCCGTCGCCGCGAGGCAGAGAAATCTCTGTTCTTATCGTGATCTCGTCACTGTTAAAACGCTACTGGCTCCAGTTGTCGGCGATAGCACTGGTGGCTTTGCTGGCTGCATTACTGATGAAAACTCGGGCGGATCTCAGCGTATCGGAGAGCGAAAAGCGCGTGCTGAAGTCAGATAACGCGTTGCAAGGACAGGTGATAGCCACTCAGGTATTCAACGTGAATCGCTTTAATCAGGTGGCGCAGTTAGCAGCCAGGGCTAATGCTGCGGTCGCCAGCGATGCCGAAAACACCGTAATTGAATACCGGGAGATTCTTCGCCGTGAGAAAACCTGTGATCTGCCTGTTCCTGCTCATATCGCTGACGGGCTGCTCGAATACACGCACCGTTTACGTGCCAGCGCAATGCACGCCGATTCCGGCGAACCTGACCCAGCCAATGGTGGTGCCGTTGCCCCCGGCGGGCTGACATATTGCCAGGCGGTGCTGTGGATCAAGCCACTACTGGCAACTATCGAGCAGGGCAATAACAACTTCGCTGGTATACGTGTTATCGAGCACCAGCGCCAACAACCAACACCAAAGGTATCGCAATGAGCGAAGCAAAACCGCAGGACGGCAGCACCGTTAAGGGCTACCGCACACTTGGCCCGAAAGAAATCGGTGACATGAATGAACTCAAGCAGGCCGCTCGCGAATTTAACACTCTGCTTGAGAAACAAAAGGCTTGGGTAGCTGATGAACTGTCGATGACCGGCAATCATTCTGTTGAAGCCTATGAAGCTGGTCGCTGTTTGTCGATCGCGCGCACCAAAATGCAGGAAGCCTGCATGTGGGCCTGCCGCGCTGTTGCTCGCCCTGACGCTGACTGCTGAGGATTTCATAATGCAGGTGAAACATCTAAGTGAAGCATACAGCATTTCGATGCAGGTTGCTGAATTGCAACGTGCACGGGGCATTATTGCTGGTGGTACAGGTCTTGGCATAACTATCCAGTCAACCTATCAGGATGATACTTTCATCGAAAATATCCGCCCATATGTTCTTGACGAGCTTGATCGCCGCATAGCGGAAAAAAATGAACTCCTCGAAGCGTTGGGCGTTTCCCTCGAATAGCGGGCATTACAGCAGGCATTCACTGAGTGCCTGTGATAATTCCCACATATAAGCCACTAGCAATCGTTGGTGGTTTTTTATTGCGCTTCGCATGCGCTAAACAATCGAGAGTCTTTCAGTCGTGAGCCTGGGGAAAGCTGTTATCTCGGGCTGCAGGCCCCATGCGGCAGGCTCACATCTAAAAGGAAGCTTTATGCAGGTCACTATCGATGGTGTCCAATATGCGCCTGTCTGCAACACGACCACCAGCCGCATCGGCATAGCCATTTCCACACATAACCGCGCTGGTGTACTGAGTCAGGCGCTGGAGCATCAACTCAGGCATCTTCCTCCTGGTGCGCTGGTGGTTGTCGTTGACGATGGTTCGGAGCCACCAGCAGCGGTGCCAGATGGTGTGAAACTGATCCGGCAGGATAAGTCACTGGGTATTGTGGCTTCGAAAAATGCCAGCCTTACGGCGTTGATGGATGCCGGGTGCGAACATCTTTTCCTGTGGGACGATGACGCATGGCCGGTTGCTGATGGCTGGTGGTTGCCTTATATCGACTCCCCCGAGCCTCATCTTGCTTACCAGTTCCTTGATCTGGCTGGCGCGCGCAAGCTCAACGATATTGCAGTGCTGTACCGCGATGAGCAGCATGTTGCCTACACTGGCCAGCGCGGCGTAATGCTTTATTACCACCGTAGTGTGATTGAGCGCGTCGGTGGCTTTGACGCGGTATATGGTCGCGGCATGTATGAGCATTCTGATCTGGCACTGCGGATCCATAACGCCGGTCTGACGTCATGGGCGTTCGCTGATGTGGTTGGTTCTGAGAAGCTCATTCACTCGCTGGATGAGCATGAGCAGGTTGAACGCTCGGTACCGCGTCCTGATCGTGAAGAGCAGGTGAAGCGCAACGTTAAGATCCATAACGAGCGGCGCGACACCGGGTATACCGGCTATGCAGAGTACCGCCAGCAGAATGATGTGGTGATCACCACGCTGTTAACCAGCCAGCCCGACCCCCAGCGCAATGAGCGTATGACGGCAGATTACGGGCTGCTGGCGCGGTGGGCTGCTTCTATAAAGGGTGCCGAACCAGTGGTGCTGGCTGACCAGCTTTCATCCACGCCGCCGGGCGTCAGCCTGGTTCCCGTGCCGGAAGTGGCAATGAACGTTTATTTCAGGCGCTGGCTGCATATCTGGCAGTTTCTGCGCGCAGCGCCGCATTATCGCTTCGTCTGGTGTACTGACGGTACCGATGTCGAAATGCTGCGGGAACCGTGGGCGGATATGGTGCCCGGTATGGTTTATGTCGGTTCCGAGCCGAAAACCTACGCTGACGCCTGGGCGCGCGAGCATCATCAGGAGCGCATCTATCAGGACTTCATCGACCAGCACCGCAATGACGTGATGCTTAACGCCGGGCTGCTTGGCGGCCTGCGCGAAGACGTCATGTCTTTTGCTCATAGCATCGTGCGGCTGTACTACCTGCTTGAATGTCAGCGCTTCTGGAAGACCGAGAAAGCACCGGCAGCTGTCGGCGATATGCTGGCCTTTGGCATAGTGGCGAAACGCTTTGGTGATCGCATCGTGACCGGCCCGGCCGTGCATACGGTGTTCAAAACAAACGGTATTGGTAAAGAGGTGGCATGGTGGCAGCACAAATAAAGTTCGTGGTCGTCGGTCATCACTTGCGCCGCGCCACGGCTGTTTTTCTGGCTGAATGTTTGCAGGCTCACCTGCTGATTGATGAAGGTCAGCATGGCGCCAACTGGAATCACCGCCGCGCACTGGCGTGGGCTGCTCGGCAGCCATGCCGTGTGGTTGTGCTGGAAGAAGATGCGCTGCCCGCTCATGGCTTCACTGATAAGGTTGCTGACTGGCTGGCGCGATTCCCTAATGACCTGTGCTCGTT
Organism: Kosakonia sacchari; assembly: GCA_900109485.1. Lineage (GTDB taxonomy): Bacteria > Pseudomonadota > Gammaproteobacteria > Enterobacterales > Enterobacteriaceae > Kosakonia > Kosakonia sacchari_B. The sequence continues at coordinate 663,422 of FOAY01000001.1, forward strand.
CTATCTGGGCACAGGACGTCCGCCCCAGTATCAGGCGCAGATAGCCGAGCGGCTGATTGCTGCCGACAGAACACGCGCCGACTTTATCACGCTGCCTCAGCTCATTCATGGCGTGTGCTACAGTGTTCCACCTCAGCATCTGCCAAAGGTGCTGTCACGCTGGGACAGCAGCAAGCCTGCTGACTTCGCGCTTGGTGACGCATGGGGTGCGCCGGTGGTGTATCCATGCTGGTCGCTTGTCGATCATGCCGATGGAGAACCCGTCGAGCGCCATCCTGATGGTGAGGCGAGGACGGAGCGGCGCCGCGCATGGAGGGTTGCATAATGCCAGCAGCGATACCGCGCGCCTGCCGCAAGCGCGGATGCGCCGGAACTACCACGGACAGATCGGGTTACTGTGAGCAGCACCGCAACGAAGGCTGGCAACAGCATCAGCGCGGGCAGAGCCGCCACCAGCGTGGCTACGGCAGCAAGTGGGACGTGCTCAGGGCTGAGGTTCTGAAGCGTGACAAACACCTGTGCCAGAACTGCAAACGAAATGCACTGATCGCACCGGCAAAGACAGTTGACCATATCATCGCCAAAGCCAACGGTGGGACTGACGACCTGTCAAACCTCGAAAGCCTGTGCTGGCCGTGCCATCGTTCGAAGACTGGACGTGAAAGATTCAAATGAGATTCGATATCAATAAAATGGTTGCATTTGCAACTATATCGATGTGAATGATAACGATTCTCATCATCAGGGGAGGGCGGGTAAAAAGTTCAGGCCCGTGTCTTGTGGGGACCGCCGCCTCAGTCAGATTTTCATACCCGCGAAATATAAAAATTAACCGGAGCATCTATGGCTGGAGCGACGGGGCGATCCGGGCGCCGGGCAAAGCCTGTTTCAAGGAAGGTGCTGGCGGGCAATCCTGGTAAGCGCGCCCTTAACAAAGCTGAACCCTCATTCACGCCGATCACTGGTGTTGATCCGCCGGAGTGGCTGGACGACAACGCCGCGACAATGTGGCGTATGGTCGCGAAAGAGCTTTGCGCTCAACAGGTACTTTGCGCCACCGATCTGCATAACCTTGAAATGTTCTGCATCGCCTATTCGAACTCCCGCCAGGCGCAGGAGCATATTAAGTCGCACGGCATTGTAATGGCTGGCTCAATGGGTGGCCCGATAAAGAACCCTGCACTGACGGTGCTCAACGAGGCGATGCGCCAGATGGCATCATTTGGCGGAATGCTGGGGCTCGACCCGAGCAGCCGCCAGCGCCTTATCGGGGCAAATAAAAAACAGTCTGATAACCCATTCAAAAACTTATGACCCGTAAATCCTACCCGAACGTGAACGCCGCAAATCAGTACGCCCGCGACATCGTGCGGGGAAGGGTGGCGGCGTGCCGGTATGTCATCGACGCCTGTCAGCGTCATCTTGACGATCTGGCAAAAGAGAAAACCCGGAAGTTCCGTTACCGCTTTGATAAGGATCTGGCAGAAAAGGCCGCAAAGTTTATCCAGCTTCTTCCGCATACAAAGGGAGAATGGGCATTTAAACGCATGCCGATAACGCTGGAGCCCTGGCAACTCTTTATCGTCTGTTCAGCGTTTGGCTGGGTGGTGAAGGGCACTAAGCTGCGCCGTTTCCGGGAGGTTTATACAGAGATCCCCCGTAAGAATGGTAAATCAGCGATTTCGGCGGGGGTGGCGCTTTACTGCTTCACCTGTGACGACGAATTTGGCGCGGAGGTATATTCCGGCGCCACGACTGAAAAGCAGGCCTGGGAGGTATTCAGACCGGCCCGGCTGATGTGCAAACGAACCCCGGCGCTGTGTGATGCGTTTGGCGTCGAGGTGAATGCCTCAAATATGAACCGGCCGGAGGATGGCGCCCGCTTCGAACCACTGATCGGTAACCCCGGCGACGGCGCGTCGCCAAGCTGCGCTATTGTTGATGAGTATCACGAACATGATACCGATGCGCTGTACACCACAATGCTGACCGGCATGGGGGCCCGGCGTCAGCCGCTGATGTGGGCAATCACCACTGCTGGCTACAACATTGAAGGTCCATGCTACGACAAGCGCCGCGAAGTGATCGAGATGCTTAACGGCACGGTTCCCAACGATGAGCTTTTCGGTGTGATCTACACCGTAGATGAAGGTGACGACTGGACAGACCCTGCGGTACTGCGCAAGGCAAACCCGAATATGGGGGTGTCGGTCTACAGCGATTTCCTGCTCAGCCAGCAGAAAAGAGCCATGAACAACGCCCGCCAGGCCAACGTGTTCAAAACGAAACACCTGAATATCTGGGTGTCAGCCCGTGCGGCCTATTTCAACCTGGTGAGCTGGCGCAACTGCGAGGATGAAACGCTCACCCTTGAGCAGTTCGAAGGACAGCCCTGCTACCTGGCTTTTGACCTGGCGCGTAAGCTGGATATGAACAGCATGGTGAGGATCTTCACCCGAGACATTGACGGCAAACGACATTACTACTGTGTGGCGCCGCGCTTCTGGGTGCCCTATGACACGGTTTACAGCACCGATACGGATCAGCAGCGCACCGCAGAACGTTTCCAGAAATGGGTTAACAGCGGCCATCTCCAGATAACGGAAGGTGCTGAAATTGATTACCGCGTCATTCTGGAAGAGGCCAAAGCGGCAAACCGGCAGAACCCGGTCGAGGAGTCAGCCATTGACCCTCATGGTGCCACCAACCTTTCACACCATCTGGCCGATGAGGGGCTTAGTCCCATCACCATTATCCAGAATTATACCAACATGTCGGATCCGATGAAGGAGCTGGAGGCGGCGATCGAGGCGGGGCGATTCCACCACGACGGCCACCCGATTCTGACCTGGTGTATTTCCAACGTGGTGGGTAAACATCTGCCGGGTAACGATGATGTGGTGCGGCCGATCAAGGAGCACAACGAAAACAAAATCGACGGGGCCACAGCTCTGATCATGGATATCGGCCGCGCGATGCTGCCGGAGACACGACAGGATCTTAACGGCTTCTTTGAAAATCCCATCATGGTAGGTTTCTGATGAAAAAAAATAAGCAGCCGGGCAGGGTGAAAAGCGCTCTGCTCAACTGGTTGGGCGTACCCATCAGCCTTACCACCGGGACATTCTGGCAGGAGTGGTACGGAACAAGCAGTAGCGGCAAGGTGGTGACGGCAGATAAAGCCATTCAGCTTTCGGCTGTCTGGGCCTGCGTGCGCCTGCTGAGTGAATCCATATCAACGCTGCCACTTAAGATCTATGAGCGCCAGGCGGATGGATCGCGAAAACTGGCGCAGAGTAACCCGGTGTATCAGGTGCTTTGTCGCCGCCCGAACCTTGAAATGACGCCATCACGATTCATGCTGATGCTGGTGGCCAGCGTTTGTTTGCGTGGTAACGCCTTCGTCGAAAAACTGTTTATCGGCCCTAAACTGGTTTCGCTGGTTCCGCTTCTTCCGCAGAACATGGTGGTGAAACGCCTGAATACCGGGCGGCTGCAATACACCTACACCGAAAACGGCACGCAGCGTGTGATCCCGGAAAAGAACCTGATGCATATCCGCGGTTTCGGTCTGGATGGTGTCTGCGGCATGATGCCGATGATGGCCGGGCGTGATGTTATTGGTGCCGCGATGGCGGTGGAAGAGTCCGCCGCCAAGATTTTCGAAAACGGTCTACAGAGTTCAGGTTTTCTTTCTGCTGAGCAGGCGCTTGATAAAGATCAGCGCGAGCGCCTGCGGGGTTATATGCAGGCTTTTACCGGCTCGAAAAACGCGGGAAAAATCATGGTCCTTGAGGGCGGTCTCAAATATCAGAACGTCACCATGAACCCGGAAGCCGCCCAGATGCTTGAATCACGATCCTTCAGCATTGAAGAGATCTGCCGCTGGTTTCGCGTTCCACCGTTTATGGTCGGGCACACGACCAAACAAAGTAGCTGGGCGTCCAGCCTGGAAGGGATGAACCTGCAATTTTTAACCCACACGCTGCGCCCGCTGCTGGTGAATATCGAGCAGGAGATTTCCCGGTGCCTGCTTGGTGGTGAAGAGGACGTTTTTGCCGAGTTCAGTGTTGAAGGCCTGTTGCGCGCTGACAGCGCCGGTCGCGCGGCGTACTACACCAGTGCGTTGCAGAATGGCTGGATGTCGCGAAATGACGTTCGCCGGCTGGAAAATATGCCGCCTATTGAAGGCGGCGATATCTATACGGTTCAGCTCAACCTGACGCCGCTGGAAGATCTGAAGCAGAACAGCACCGCCGCGCAGGCTATGGCGCTGCGCAGTCTTCATAACCACGTATTCCCTGACATACCTTTCGAACAGTCACCGCTGAAACAGGCGGCCTAGGAGAACCCATGACAATCAGAAGCCTTCCGGCAGCGCCGGAGGGGCGGCCTTTTGCGCGTGAAAAACCGGATCTCCCGGCCTCTGCGCTGGAACGCTGGAACGGCGGCATCCGTGCAGCCAGCAGCAATGACAATACCATCTCGATTTTTGACGTAATCGGGAAAGACTTCTGGGGCGACGGGGTTTCTGCCAGTCGTATCGCTGGCGCGCTGCGCTCCATGAATGGTGCTGACGTCACCGTGAATATCAACTCCCCGGGCGGCGATATGTTTGAAGGCCTGGCAATTTATAACCTGCTTCGTGAATACGAAGGAAAGGTCACGGTGAAGGTGCTTGGCCTGGCCGCCTCCGCTGCCTCCATTATCGCGATGGCCGGTGACGAAGTGCAAATCGGGCGGGGTGCTTTCCTGATGATCCACAACTGCTGGGTGGTCGCGATGGGAAACCGGCACGACCTGGAGAAAGTCGCTACCGAGATGGTGCCCTTTGATAAAGCGATGGCCGATATCTACTCCGCGCGCAGCGGCCTGAAAACGGCTGACATTGAATCAATGATGGATGGCGAAACCTATATCGGCGGCAGCGAGGCGGTTGATAAAGGTTTTGCCGACAGCCTGCTTTCTGCCGACGAAATTTCCACCGACGACGAGTCGCCCGCAGCGGCGCTGCGCAAACTCGATGCCCTGCTGGCGAAAACCAACACCCCGCGCGCTGAGCGCCGGAAACTCATCAAAGCCTTAACCGGTGGCATGTCTGGCGCTGCCACCCCCACTGACGGTACGCCGGGCGCTGCCGACGACATTAAACCCGAAACCATCTCATCTCTTGAAAACGCCCTGGCTGCGTTAGTCAAATAAGGATCCGCTATGTCTGAAGTAAACGATATTCTGAAAAAAGTCACTGCCAGCATTGAAGAGGCCACCGGCAAATTCAACGCCAAAGCAGAAGAGGCGCTGAACGAAGCGAAGAAAACCGGTCAGTTGTCTGCCGAAACCAAAGAGACGGTCGATAAGATGGCTGTCGAGTTTCATGCCCTGCAGGAGGCAGAGAAGACCCTGAAGGCTGCCCTGGGTGAGCTGGAACAGCAGGTTGCGCAGATGCCGCTGGCAAATGCCAAAACCGTGGTAGAAACCGTCGGTAAACAGGTGATTTCTTCTGAAGCGTTAAAAACCTTTGCCGCCAGCGTGGGTGGTGGTAAGCGCCTCAGCGTTCCGGTTAAGGCAGCACTGACCACACCGGATTTGCCGGGGCAGGTTATCGCGCCTGACCGTCAGATTGGTATTCTGGATCGCCTCAAACAGCGCCTGTTTATCCGTGATCTGATCGCCCCTGGTCGCACGGCATCCAATACCCTTTACTGGGTGCAGCAGACCGGCTTTACCAACAACGCGGCGGCTGTTCCGGAAAATACGACAAAGCCATACAGCGATATTCAGTTTGCGGAAAAAATCACGCCGGTCCGCACTATCGCCCATCTGTTCAAAGCGTCCAAGCAGATCCTGGACGATTTTGCGTCGTTACAGTCAATGATCGATGTGGAAATGAACTACGGCCTGAAATACGTCGAAGAGCAGGAAATTCTTTTCGGTGACGGCACCGGCGCGCATCTGGAAGGCATTATCCCGCAGGCAACAGCGTATGTTCCCGCCTTCAATGTGGAGCAACAGAACGGCATTGATGATCTGCGCCTGGCAATGCTGCAGGTTCAGCTTGCCCGCGTACCGTGCGACGGCCATGTGCTGCACTTCATCGACTGGGCGAAAATCGAACTGACCAAAGATAGCCTGGGCCGCTATATCCTGGCTAACCCGTCAGCGCTGACAGGCCCGACGTTGTGGGGTATGCCGGTGGTTGCCACGGAAGCAACCGCATTCCGTAATAAGTTCCTGTGCGGTGCGTTCAGCACGGCAGCGCAGATCTTTGATCGTGAGGATGCGAACGTTGTTATTTCCACGGAAAACGCCGACGACTTTGAGAAAAACATGATCTCGATTCGCTGCGAAGAACGTCTGGCGCTGGCCGTCAAGCGTCCTGAAGGCTTCATCTTCGGTACTTTCACTGGCGCATCCGGCAGCTAAGTTACCTGGCGGCCTGATGGTCGCCTTTCTTTAAGGCGTTGAGTCTATGGAATTTATTGAACTGTCCGTAGTGCGAAAGCATTGCCGGATCGATGATGATTTTACGGGAGACGATGACCTGCTTGAAATCTTTACAGGCGCCGCGGCGCGCTACGTTGAAACCTGGACGCGCCGTAAGCTTTATAAAGACAATACTGAGCCTGGTTTTGCTGATGATCCCGATAGCCTGTTGCTCGACGATGATATCCGCACCGCGATGTTGTTGCTGATTGGTCACTGGTACGCAAACCGCGAGGCGGTCAACATCGGCAATATCACTTCAGAAATCCCGCTGGCAACAGAAGCACTGCTTCAGCCGCATCGCATTTACGGTTTGTAGGAGGTGATATGCAGGCGGGAAGACTGAATCAGCGCGTGCGCATTATGAACTTTACCTCTGTCAGAACCCCATCAGGGCAACCAGAGACTGTCTGGCAGGATGGCAGCGATATTTATGCTGAGGTTAAAGGTATCAGCGGTCGCGAACTGGTCGCCAGTGGTGCTGAAATAGCTGAGGCTACGATCCGTGTATGGGTTCGCTTCCGTACCGATATCACTGCCGCATCAAAACTGAAGGTGCTGACCGGTCCCTATAAAGGCCAGGTCCTCGATGTGGCCGCGCCACCGATTGCCGATTCGAAGGCCTCCCAACTCGAAATTCTTTGTAAGCAGGGGGTGAAGCCGTGATCGATACAAAACTGGATTTTTCCGGCCTGCTTGATATAGCTGACGATCTGGCGGCGCTGAGTAAAGCCGAAAACCGCAAGGTGATGCGCGATGCCACGCGTGCGGGAGCCACCGTTTTTAAAGATGAAGCGGTGAAACGCGCCCCGGTGCAAACCGGGAAACTGAAGAAAAACATCGTGGTGATCACCCAGCGTGACCGCAATGGTGATATTTCTTCCGGTGTTCATGTGCGAGGTCGTAATCCGCGCACCGGCAACAGTGATAATTCGATGAAGGCCAGCAATGCCCGTAATGCTTACTACTGGCGTTTTGTTGAGCTGGGTACCTCCCATTCCGCTCCGGTCCCGTTTATCCGTCCTGCCTATGACGCCAGGCTGGACGATGCCACCAGGGCGGCTTTTGCGCGGGCAAACCAGGCGATCGATGAGGCGCTGTCAAAATGACCGAATCTGATGTTTTCGCATTGATTGGCGCGCTGGCTGACGGGCAGGTTTATCCCGATGTTGTGCCGTTGAATGAGCAGGGGGCGCCCTCTGTCGCACCGCCGTGGATCACCTTCACGCTGGTGGATCAGGTTTATGGCGACACGTATTGCGGACCGGCGGAAGAGAACAGCGCGCTTCAGGTCGATGTATATTCCCGTACTGTTGACGAAGCCAGGGCGCTGCGTGAGCAGGTGATTGCCGCGCTTGTGCCGCTCGGGTTCACACAGATGAGCAAAACTGGTGGCTACGAGCCGGATACCGGCCTGCGCCGGGCAACACTTGAAGTCCATGTCCTTCAGTAATCCACCCATCCCTTAAATCCATGACCGCCTGAAGGCGGTTTTTTTATGCCTGGAGCAAACATGACCAGCAAATATGACAAGACAATTGGCCTTACGATCGGCATTTCTTCTGCCCCGGTAAGCGTTGATGATTTTAATGCCGCCGGTTTTCCTGGTGTCGGCGTGACTTTCCTCGAAGCGTCCTGTGCCTCGAAAGAAATCTCGTACACCGGTGGTCAGAAAAGTGACATTGATGTAACGACATTCTGCTCCACCGAGCAGGAGCAGACTAACGGCCTTGCTGCACCTGCAGAAATGACAATTACCCGCAACTGGGTAGGTGATGAAGAGGCGCAGCAGGCTCTGCAAACCGCGTATGACAATGACGAATTACGCGCTTTCAAAATCACTTTTGCTTCGGGTAATGGTTATTACATCCTGGCGGAAGTGCGCCAGAGTTCGTGGTCTGCCGCCACCGCTGGTGTTGTTGGCGCAACCTACTCGCTGCGCGTGCGTGGCAAATCGAAACTCATCCTCGTGAGCCAGGGTTCATGATCCAGAGCGGCTACGGCCGCTTTTTCTTTCCTGCTTTCCTTTCTGAGAAAAAATAATGAGCAATCCAACATCCTCTTTGCGCGATCTGGCGCTGTCGGCGACGTCGGCCTATCGCACCAAAACCGTCACCGTTCCTGAGTGGGGCGGGGTGAAAGTTACCCTGCGCGAGCCATCCGGTCAGGCATGGGCGACTTTCCGCGATTTTGTTGGCACCACGCCGGATGATGAAAAAAATCCCCTTTCTGAAACCGAGAAATTTATCCGCAACAAGGAAGCGGATGTGATCCTCTTTCTCGATGTACTGCTGGATGAGACAAAGGCCCGCGTATTCAGCGATGAAGATCGTGACACCGTGGCTGAAATTTATGGATCTGTGCATGCCCGCCTGCTGCGTCAGGCCCTTGAACTTGTGACGTCGCAGGAAGAAGCGGAAAAAAAGTAAAGGAGCCGATAACGTTCTTTCTGATGTCGCTGGCGCTTCGGCTGGGGCGGACGCTTCATGAACTGCGCCAGACTCTTACCGCCAGTGAGCTGAAAATGTGGATTGCCTTTGATCGCGTCAGCCCGATCGGCGACTGGCGTGGCGATGCCCAGGCTGCGCAGATTTCAACTGCGGTTTTTAACGCTCAGGGCGGTAAAGCCGAAATGGTTAATCTGATGCTGAAATATGGGCCGCAGGATGAAACAGAGGAAATCAGCGAACTCGAAGAGTGGATTTCCGGTCTTTAATGCCCGCCGCGCGCGGGCTTTTTTATGGGTGAAAAATGGCTACGCTGCGCGAACTCATCATTAAAATCTCAGCCAATTCCAGCTCGTTTCAGTCCGAAATTGCCCGCGCCTCACGCATGGGGGCGGACTATTACAAAACAATGGAGAATGGCGGTAAGAAAGCGGCGGCGACCACGCGTGACACGCAGCGCTCTATTGCTGCCCTGAATGGTGAGCTGGCGTCGATTAAGGCCACCGCGACGGGTGTCGCTGGCGCGTTTGCGGGTGCATTTGCCACCGGGCAACTGGTTCACTATGCCGATACGTGGAACCAGCTAAGCGGACGTCTGCGCCTTGCTTCCACAGGCGCGGATGACTTTGCCACCTCCCAGCGCACTCTGATGGATATCAGCCAGCGCACCGGCACATCGTTTGAGGCGAACGCTAACCTGTATTCCCGCATCGCCGCTTCCCTGCGTGATGCTGGATATGCCTCCGCTGACGTGGCGAAAGTGACCGAAACAGTCGCCACCTCGCTGAAACTGTCAGGTGCCAGTACGGAAGAGGCCAGCTCAGTGATCACCCAGTTGAGCCAGGCGCTGGGCTCTGGCGTACTGCGCGGCGAAGAATTTAATGCCATCATGGAGAGCGGCGGACGTCTGGCGAAATTACTTGCTGACGGGCTGGGTACGACCGTCGGCGGCCTGCGCAATATGGCTAATAACGGTGAACTGACTACCGAAAAAATCATGCCGTTGCTGACCAATGTTGGTCTGCTGCGCAAGGAATTTGACACCCTGCCGGCCAGTATCAGCGGTTCTGCGCAGAAGGTTGAAAACGCCTTTATGGCGTGGGTTGGCGGGGCAAATAACGCAGTCGGTGCGTCCTCAACACTTTCCGGCATCCTCGACGGGCTGGCTAAAAATATCGATACCGTTGCCAATACTGCTGGCGCGCTGGTGGGGATCGGCCTCGCGCGCTTTTTCGGCAATATGGTCGGCAGTGTCGCCAGTGCGACAACGGAGATCGCGAGAAACACCGCCGCAGAAGTGGCGCTGGCTCAGGCTCAGGTTCGCGGTGCGCAGGTCAGTGTCGCCGCTGCGCGTCAGGCGGTTTATCGTGCCCAGCAGGCAAAGGCTGCCGCAGTTTCCATTGAGGCGCAGATTGTCGCCGAACGCAACCTGATTGCTGCGCAGTCCGGGCTTAACAATGCCATCTCAGCCCGCAGCAGTGCCGTTAACAACCTCACCAACAGCGCATCGCTCATGTCCCGCCTTGGCTCTGGCGTGCTTGGGATCCTTGGCGGCTGGCCGGGCCTTATCATCGGCGCTGGTGCGGCGATGTATGGTCTGTACGAGCATACCCAGCAGGTGCACAAAGAGGCTGTTGCGTTCGCCGATAACCTTGACGACATCAACAGCAAACTTCAGAAAATGTCCGTTGCCGGGCTGCGCTCAACGGCCGTTGACGCCAGCGCGTCACTGGCAGCGCAGAAGAAAGACCTGGCCGATCTTGATGAGCAGATCAGAAAGGTTAAAGACAGCCAGTCGGCGCTGACTACGATTCAGGAGAGTTACAATAAATCTCCGCGCATGACGTATCTGAATACGTTCATGGATCAGGCGGACATTACCGCCAAAAATATCGAGCTGACGGGCCAACTGAATAAGCTTGAGTATGAACGCGAGCAGGCCGCATCAAAAGTTGAAGCCACACAGAAGCTGGTGAACCAGGCGAGCGATCTGGCAACGCAAAAAGCTGTTGAACAGGCTGGTGCCGTTTCCATTCTTAAAGGTGCGTATGACCTTCTTAACCGGTCAATGTCGGCTACGGCAGGCGCAACGCCACCGCAGTATGCCGGGCCTGTAGTATCGACCGCCAGCGCCACACCACAGCAACAGACCGCCCTGGAAAAGTCGCGCCGGGATAGTGTGCTTGCGAGTATGGATGGACTGGAGAAACTTCATCAGCAGTATGTTTATGAAGCGGAAGATCTCAAGCTCACCGGTGCGCTGTATACGACCTACATCTACAACAAAGATCAGGCAGCAAAAAAAGATGCGGCAGCGGCGCAGGCGAAGAAAGATGCCACCGCTGCCACCAACGCGCAAAACAAAGCAGAGAGGGAAGCAGCAGCCCAGGCTGAGCAGTACAGCCGAAAACTGGCGGATTTAAGTGTTGCCATTGAGGTGCAAAAAGTCCGGGCTACTGAAGGTGAGCAGGCTGCCGAGCTTTATGCCGCCGCTAACCAGACCGGCGCAAAATGGACGGATGAGCAGCGTAAAGCCATTCAGGCCCAGTCCGCTGAGCTTGCCAGGCTGACGCAACTGGCTGACGATCACGTTAAAAAAGTGCGTGAGCAGGCTGATGCGCTGAAAGACCTGACGGAAGCCGCGCGCAAATTTAACGATGATGCAGCGCTGACAACCGAAACGGCCGGGATGAGTGACAGACAGCGCCAGCGATTTGATGAAACACAGCAGATTGATCGTGTATTCGCAAATACTGATGGTGGTGCCGCGGCAGTTGCCGCACGTACCGCAGCACTGGATGCGCTGGATAAAAAATACAAAGCGATAGCAGCATCAGAAGCCGACTGGCGCAATGGCGTTTCGAAGGGCTACAACAACTGGTTCGACGAAATGACTGATATTGCCGGTACCGTTTCTGATGGCGTCAAGTCGTCGCTGGACGGCGCTTTCAGTAATGTCACCTCGATGCTTGAAGGTAACAAAGTCTCCTGGAAATCGTGGGGGATCTCTGTTCTTCAAATCATCGAAAAGGTGGCGCTGCAAATGGCTGTCGTCAGCGCAATGGGTAGTTCGTCATCTTCTTCCGGTCTGTTGGGCTCTCTCGTTGGTGGGGTGGCCAGCTTCTTTGGCGGCAGTGCGGCATCCACAGCAAGCAGCGGAACGGCCATCCAGTCGGCTGCGGCTAACTTCCAGTTCAATGCGCTGGGAGGCGTTTACGATTCGCCATCGCTGAGCGCCTACAGTAACGGCGTCTACAACTCACCACAGCTATTTGCCTTCGCCCAGGGGGCTGGCGTGTTCGCTGAAGCCGGACCTGAAGCCATTATGCCTTTGACCCGCGCTTCAGATGGTTCTCTGGGTGTACGGGCGGTTGGCTCCGGGGTGAACAGCGCCGCGCCTTCCGGCGGTGCGCCGCAGGTAAACATTCACATCGACAGCAACGGCAACACGAACACAAGTGGTACCAGTGGTTATGAGAATTTCGCGCGTGATATTGGTACCTATGTTGATCAGCGTTACCGCGAGCTGCAACGGCGTGATTTGTCTCCGGGTGGTTCAATCTGGAATCTGGCTAAAGGGGGCCGCTGATGGCTATTGAGGAATTTACCTGGTGCGCCCGTATCAACGCTGAAGAGGAAGTCAACTTTCGTACCCGTTCCGCGCAGTTCGGTGATGGTTACCAGCAGGTTTCCGGAGATGGCTTAAACCCACGGTCACAAAAATGGACCGTGGAATTTACCGGAGCTGAAGACTATATCGCCGATATAAAAGCATTTCTGGATCGCCATGCCGGGACAAAATCTTTTTCATGGCGACCACCGCTGGAGCCCCTCGGCTTATTCCGCTGTAACTCCTATAAGCCGACGGCGCTCGGTGCCGGAAAATACAACCTCTCTGCAACTTTTGAACAGGCATTTGCACCATGAGTTTAAACAGCGACTATCAAAAACTGGAGCCGGGCAACGCTATCCGTCTTATCGAGGTTGATGGTTCGGCCTTCGGTGTGGGTGATGTTCTGCGCTTCCACAGCCACAACATACCCCATTCCGAGGCGGAAATTAACGCGGCGGGTGGTGATGAAACCCTGCTGCCGGCGAAATCCATCTGGTGGCAGGGTAACGAGTACAAAGCCTGGCCGTATGAACTGGACGGGATTGAAGCATCAACCAGTGGCAGCAGCGCATCACCGAAGCTGTCTGTTGCTAACCTCGATGCATCGATCACCGCGCTTTGCCTTGCCTACGATGACATGCTGCAGGCGAAAGTCACCATCCACGACACGCTGGCGCAGTACCTCGACGCGCAGAACTTTGCAGAGGGAAATCCGACAGCCGATCCGTTGCAGGACAAAATGCAGGTCTGGTACATCGATGCGAAAAGCAGCGAAACAAACGAGGTCGTGGAGTTCACGCTTTCCAGCCCGATGGATTTGCAGGGATTGATGATCCCGACGCGCCAGCTTCATTCGCTCTGTACCTGGTGCATTCGCGGGCAGTACCGTTCCGGTAACGGCTGTGATTACGCCGGGACGCGCTATTTCGATAAACATGGCAATTCTGTTAGCGATCCTTCTCTCGATGAGTGCAGCGGATTGCTGGACAGTGGATGTAAACCCCGTTTCGGTGAAAATAATGAGCTTCCCTTTGGTGGTTTCCCCGGCACATCGCTGATCCGGAGCTGATATGCAGCAGAAAATCATTAATGCCATTATGGCGCATGCCGCCGCCGAATATCCCCGCGAGTGCTGCGGTCTGGTGGTGCAGAAAAGCCGGGTGGCGCGCTATTTTCCGTGCCGCAATATAGCGGAGAAGCCAGAGGACAATTTTGTCCTCAGCCCGGAGGACTATGCTGCAGCAGAAGACCGGGGCACGGTAACGGCGATCGTCCACAGTCATCCCGATGCAACCACCCAGCCCAGCGAGGCCGACAAGGCGCAATGTGATCTGAGTGCGCTCCCGTGGCACATCGTAAGCTGGCCCGAGGGCGATTTCCGTACCATCCTGCCGCGCGGCGAACTTCCGCTGCTGGAGCGCCCGTTTGTGCTCGGCGTTTACGACTGCTGGGGGCTGGTGATGAGCTGGTTCCGGCAGACGCACGGTATTGAACTGCCTGATTACCGGGTCGATTATCCGTGGTGGGAAGACCAGTATCCCGATAATTTATACCAGGACAACTGGTACGAATGCGGATTCCGGGAGGTGACTGGCGCGCCAGCCCCTGGCGACGTGCTGATCATGCAGGTGCAGGCCAGTAAGTGGAACCATGCCGCGATCCTGCTGGAAGGCAACATGATGCTGCACCATCTGTACGGACGACTGAGTAATCGTGAACCGTGGGGCGGTTACTGGCGGGAAAGAACGATGAAAATTCTGCGGTATAAAGACCTTTTATAGCAGGGGTGAATCATGCAGGAAATAATGACCAGAATCGAACTGGGCGGCATCCTCGGCAAGACATTTGGTAAGGTGCATCATCGCTTAATAAGCACCACCCATGAAGCAACCCGCGCGCTGGCTGCCACGGTAAAAGGCTTTGAGCAGTTTATGATCTCCAGTAAGCGCCGTGGCCTGACGTATGCTGTTTTTCGCGGCAAGAAAAATATCGGTGTTGATGATCTCGGCTTCCCTGTTTCTGGTGAGGTTATCAGAATTGTTCCGGTGGTAATGGGGAGCAAAAAATCCGGGCTTCTGCAAACTATTCTCGGGGCGGTACTGGTCGTTGTTGGCGTAGTAGTTACTGGCTTAAGTTGGGGCATGGCTGCGCCTGTAGGTGGTGCTTTAATCAGCTCGGGTATTGGCTTGATGGCTGGTGGCATTATACAGATGCTTTCCCCACAGACCGCCGGACTGGCCAGCAAACAGGATTCCGATAACAGGGCATCTTACGCATTTGGCGGCGTGACGAATACCGCTGCCCAGGGTTACCCGGTACCGCTTCTTTACGGTAAACGCCGTATCGGCGGTGCGATTATTTCCGCCGGTATTTACGTCGAAGATCAGCAATAAAATTCTCTTCGCTTAATCACCGCCTCCGGGCGGTTTTTTTATGGGCGCAATATGGCAAACACGAAAATTCAGGGGCGCAAAGGCGGCAGCTCCAGTTCCCGCACGCCCACAGAACAGCCTGACGATCTCCAGTCTGTCGCGAAGGCGAAGATCCTTGTCGCGCTGGGCGAGGGGGAATTTTCCGGACAGCTCACCGGGCAGAGTATTTTTCTCGACGGCACGCCGCTGCTGAATGCTAACGGCTCATCAAATTTCAGCGGGGTGACGTGGGAGTTTCGTCCGGGTACCCAGGCGCAAAGTTATATTCAGGGCATTCCCGGTACCGAGAATGAGATCAGCGCCGGTATCGAGATTAAAAGCTCAGTCGCCTGGACACACACCTTTACCAACTCTCAGCTTTCTGCAGTACGCCTGCGTCTGAAATGGCCGTCACTCTTTAAGCAGGAAGATGATGGCGATCTGGTGGGTAACCAGGTTCAGTACGCGATTGATCTCCAGGTGGATGGCGGTGCCTTTGTCACGAAAACAAACACCGCTGTCAGCGGGAAAACCACATCAGGCTACGAACGCAGCCACCGTATCGATCTGCCCTCCGGCGCCACGTCCTGGACTGTGAGGGTAAGAAAAATTACAGCTGATGCCAACAGCGCAAAAATCGGCGACACGATGACACTCCAGAGCTACACGGAAGTTATCGACGCCAAACTGCGCTATCCCAATACTGCACTGCTCTATATCGAGTTTGACTCCAGCCAGTTCAACGGCTCCATTCCGCAGATTTCCTGTGAACCGCGCGGACGTGTGATCCGCGTGCCGGACAATTACAACCCGGAAACACGCGCCTACACTGGCACATGGTCCGGTGCCTTTAAATGGGCATGGACTGATAACCCGGCATGGATTTTTTACGATCTGGTCGTCTCTGACCGTTTCGGCCTGGGAGATCGCCTGACGGCTGAGAACATCGACAAATGGACGCTCTATCAGGTGGCGCAGTATTGCGATGCGCCGGTGCCGGATGGTAAAGGCGGTACCGGCACCGAGCCGCGTTATATCTGTAACGTCTATGTTCAGGATCGCAACGATGCCTATACGGTGTTGCGTGACTTCGCCGCTATCTTCCGGGGGATGACCTACTGGGGCGGCAACCAGATTGTTACCCTGGCGGATATGCCGCGCGATGTCGACTACAGCTACACTAAAGCAAACGTCATCGATGGCCGATTCAGCTACAGCAGCAGCACGACGAAAAGCCGTTATACCAGCGCGCTGGTCTCCTGGTCAGATCCTGATAACAGCTATGCTGATGCGATGGAGCCTGTTTTTGAGCAGGAGCTTGTCTCCCGCTACAAAGGCTTTAACCAACTTGAGATGACAGCGATCGGCTGTACCCGCCAGTCAGAAGCGAACCGAAAAGGGCGCTGGGGGATCCTCACCAACAACAAAGACCGGGTGGTTTCTTTCTCCGTGGGGCTGGATGGAATGATCCCACAGCCTGGCTACATCATCGCGGTAGCCGATGAGAACCTGTCAGGCAAGGTTACCGGCGGACGTATCAGCGCAGTTAACGGCAGGGTAATCACCCTGGACAGAGCGCCTGATGCGGTTGCCGGTTATCGGCTGTTTCTCAACCTGCCTTCCGGTGCTGCGCAGAGCCGTACCATTCAGGCCGTTAATGGAGAAGTGGTCACGGTAACCACTGCCTACAGCGAAACTCCGGAAGCTGAAAGCGTGTGGATTGTGGAATCCGACGAGCTGTATGCGCAGCAGTACCGTGTTGTCAGTGTGACCGATAATAATGATGGCACGTTTGCCATCACCGGCGCGGCTCACGATCCGGATAAATATGCCCGTATCGATACCGGGGCGATTATCGACAGCCGCCCCGTCAGCGTCGTGCCGCCGGGCAGCCAGGCAGCGCCCGATAATATCGCTATCGACAGTTATTCCGTGGTGAACCAGGGGATCAGCGTTCAGACCATGCGCGTTTCATGGACGGACACGGCCAATGCGATCGCGTATGAAGCGCAGTGGCGCCGCAATGACGGCAACTGGGTTAACGTGCCGCGCAGCTCCACCACCTCGTTTGAAGTACCGGGCATTTATGCGGGACGCTATCTGGTGCGAGTGCGCGCCATCAACGCCGCTGAAATCTCCAGTGGCTGGGGATACTCAACCGAAACCACGCTGACAGGGAAAGAAGGTAACCCGCCGAAGCCGGTTGGTTTTATGGCGACGGGTATTAACTGGGGGATCCGTCTTAACTGGGGATTCCCCGCCAACACCGCTGATACGCTGAAAACGGAAATTCAGTACACAGCCAACAGCGATTTTTCGGATCCGCTGCTGCTTTCCGATGTCCCTTACCCGTCGGCTGAATACACCCAGCTCGGGCTGAAAGTCGGGCAGGAATTCTGGTATCGCGCGCAACTGGTCGATAAAACCGGCAACGAATCCGGCTATACCAACTGGATCAGGGGGATGGTAAACGACCAGGCTTCTGACTACCTGGGGGATGTTACCGGTGATTTCCTCACTTCCGCCGACGGTGACCGGCTGACCAGCGACATTGATACCAATCTGGAAGCCGCACTGCAAAATGCGCTGGCCAATAACAGCACCGTTGAGCACCAGTGGGCGCAGTACGGAGCAGTGCGGGCGGATATTCTGGTCGTGAAAACGACGATCGCCGAAGTCGATAATGCGATGGCGGAACTGTCCACCCAGGTGCAGGCGCAGATAGACGATGTTACCGCAACGCTGGAAGACAAGCTCACGGCGGTAGTGGACGCCGATGGCGCTACGGCTATCTATACGCTGAAGACCGGCGTCCGGATAAATGATGTGATGTATAACGCCGGGATGTCGATCGCCGTGCTGGCGCAGGCAGGGCAGCCAGTCGTGACGCGCATTGGCTTCAATGCCAATCAGTTCGTACTGATGAGCGGCAGCGGTACCACGCAATATTCGCCCTTCGCGGTGATCAACGGGCAGGTTTTTATGTCCAGCGCATTCATTCAGGACGGGACGATTACAAACGCCAAAATAGGTAACTTTATCCAGTCAAATAACTATGTTGCCGGTTCAGCGGGGTGGAAACTGGATAAGACAGGAACATTTGAAATAAACGGAGTAGCGGGAGGTGGCAGGTTAATCATAACCAATACTTTAATTCAGGTTTATGATAGCAATAATGTGCTGCGTGTCAGAATGGGGTTATGGTAATGGCTCAGGGTTTACAGTGCTGGGACGGCTTAGGACGTCTCGTTGTTGATCTATCTGATTACAACCTACGATTTATTGGAACAGCCAGCATCACGTTTTCTCCCGGACAGACTACTAAAAATATGTCTTATGCCGCATGTTCAGCGGATGGAACAATAGTCGTAATAACAGGATCATCAATGAATACTCCAAATGAGTATTTTTGTCGCGCTTATAATGGAGGTTTTAATGCATTTTTCTTCCCGGTAAATGGATTAAACATTTCTCATTCAATAAACGTGGAGATCTATAATTTTCAATGAGCGGATTCGAAGCTTATAATAGTGACGGAAAATTGATGGTTGATTCATCTAACCGCACTACATCTATTTACGATCTACGCAATACAGGATCAGTAACAGACAAGGGAACGATAATTGTTCCGAGCGCTTTTGGTAATGGTACAACGCTTGGCTATCTTAACTCTCAGTTCTGGAATGACGGAAGTTCATTAAGGTGGATGCAAATGAACTCTGGTCGGTACGGTATGCCCGGCGCTGACTTTTTTGAAGATAATGCAGGAAGAGTTATGCGAACAAGAAGGAATGTAGCAATAGAGAGTGGGTATCTCGATGTTTTTAATGCTACAGGATCTCTTGTGTGGTCAGCAGTTACAGCATCAAAAGCACCGAGGATTATCGATTTTTTAGATATCCCTGCTGGATATGATTTAACGAATAATACTTTTGTTAAAGCCGTATCATTTTCCCCATGGATACTTATAAATTCTTGCCCCGGCAATGTGACATATGACGGTGAAACGACAGGCTATTCAGGATTAATGATAAAGTGGGATGGCGCTAACCTTCTTGCAAGGTATGTATCACAATTACAAAAAACATGGGCGCAGACCTTCCAGAGCACAGGCCTGCGGATACCATTAGCTGTTTTTACTGGCTACTAACCTGCAAAGCGCCTGTTTGGTTGAGTGGATAATATATCCTGTTGCGGTCCACGAATAGGATCAAATAAATATGTGATATACATCACACCTTTTTTATTATAACAGATGCTTCTAACCCTATTTTTAATATGCCTTGAAAAGATGCCATCACTTGTATCTGAAATAATTTCAACTTGCTTTATATCGCAATCGATTTTTGTTTCTACTTTACCGCCTAAAGATATCCTTGCCGCATCTGTTGGATAGTCCATAACATAGTTATAAGTTCCGGATGAGCAGGCAGATAACATCATTATGAAAACAATGCTGTGTATTTTTTTCATGGTGTCTTTTTAAATTTTCTCGTAAGGATTTCATTTCATCACACTGGAGTAAATATGTCAGCAGGAACTTTAACCCTAACCAATAATTCTGCCTCGGTGGGTGGAAGTGGAACAGCATTTGCTACAGACCTGACCGCCGGTGATTTTATTGTCGCCACAGTCGGCGGTATCACTTACACGCTACCTGTCAAATCAGTAGAGAGCGCAACATCCCTGACGCTCATCAGCAACTATCCCGGACCAACACAGTCGGGGGTGGCATGGTCAGCCGTTCCGCGTGCCGCGCAGAACCAGATTACTGCTGCGCTGGTGGCGCAAACCACAGAGGCGCTGCGCGGATTAAACAGTGACAAACAGAACTGGCAGGCCGTATTCAGTGACAGCGGAGATATCACCGTAATCCTTCCGGATGGTTCCAGCTTCACCGGCCCGAGTTGGAAGAAAATCAGTGATCTCCTGGCTGATATTGATCCAGCTGGGTTGCAGCAGATTGCAGATCAGGTTTCGGCAGATGCTCAGCAGGTAGCAACAGATCGGCAGGATGTTGACACTAAGGCGAGTCAGGTTTCAGGCGATGCTGCTACTGCAAGCCAGGCGGCCACAAATGCAGCTGCTGCAAACACAACGGCACAGCAGGCCAAAACGGATGCGGTGGCGGCCAACACAGCAGCACAGCAGGCCAAAACGGATGCACAGGCAGCAGCCGCCAGCGTTAACGCGGACAATCTTCTTCAAAAGGCCAACAACCTGAATGACCTGGCTGATAAATCAGCGTCATGGACTAACCTTCTTACTGCCAGAACAGCAATTACCGCGCGAGCCGATTTGGGGCTAGGAAATGTGGCCATACTCAATACTGATTTCGGGTTTAACGGTAATGTCATGTTACAGGGTCAATACGGACTTGGAACAATACCAAGTAATACCGGACAGACGGTAATACCGTTATTAATGTCTGGCCTCTATGGTGAGTCAAGTGCCGCTGGATGGAAGCCACAGTCAGCCGGGAGCGGTGTTATTACAGGATATGATGCAACTAGACGTCAGATGTATTTCATCTCCGCTAATGGTACAGGGTTTTACATCAGAAGTATTTCTGAAGGTGCCTATAACGCATCCGCCTCAACATATCCCTGGACACAGATGCAGGCTGTAGGTACATCAGATATTAACCTTAAGAACGTCCTTGGCGATCTCGATGTTAATGAGGCGCTGGCGAATATCAACGCCATGGAGTTTAAGCGCTTTACCTATAAAGATGATGAATCAGCAGCGGAACGCCGCGGGGTTATTGCTCAACAAGTCGAGAATATCGATCCTCAATACGTTCACTCGGCTGATGGCGTGGGGAAAATGACTCTCGATCTTAACCCGTTGTTGATGGATGCACTGGCCGCCATCAAGGCTCTGAGTGCAAAAGTTGATGCGCTTAATGCTGAGATTGCCGGGTTGAAAGGTGCTGGCTCCTGAAAATCTGGCATGAAAAATATTTCCTCTACCTAACTGTTTATTGCCAAAAGAAAACCAGTCTTTTACCGGCTCCCGACAACCGAAGCGGTATTGATCTGCGCCTCAAAAATAACTACTGTTTATATATACAGTATAAATTGAGAGGTTCAGATCATGCCACGCCGCCAGGATATTCCTTTCGCTTTTCATCAGGCCATACATTGCGAACCATCGGGCCGTCGTGTTGTCACGACAGGCGAGTTTGTACGCCTGCTCGCCGCCGTTAACTTTCACTGGACGCTTGCGCAGGCGAACGACTGGATCAAGTCGCATACCCGTAACTTTCGTGACATCACTCCGCATCACGGCGAGGACCGACTCTGGTTTATGTTCAACCCGAACGGGGGGATCTAATTATGGGATTCCCTTCACCTGCCCAGGACTACATTGAAGACCGGATTTCTCTCGATAAGCAGTTTATCGCGCATCCGCATGCAACCTATTTTATGCGTGCTGGTAACACATACTGGCGCGCGGGTATCACGCAGGGGGCGTTGCTCATTATCGATTGTTCGCTGACACCGTGTGATGGATCGGTGGTGGTGTGCAGCCTGGCAGGTGAATTCCACCTGCGCAGATTCCGGCTGCATCCTTACCGGTATTTTGAACGGCTGGATGACGGCCGCGCGGAGAGAATAGATCCGGAAACTGCCGATGAGAACGACGGGATTTTTGGTGTAGTCACGCACGCGGTAAACGACATGCGAACGCTGGAGTTTGATGACTGTCCGGTGATGTAAAACGTGGAGATATAAAAAAGCCCGCATTAGCGGGCCTTTTCATGTCTATGGAGCCGCGGCTCCTTTACGTATCCTTTTTTGTCCCTTTGGTGTCCGGTCACCGTCCGGGATAAGTGGCTAACTTACTGTTTTTTAAAACTCTGTCCTGCCACTGTCCATGTATATTTGGTGGAGCTGGCGGGAGTTGAACCCGCGTCCGAAATTCCTACATCCTCGGTACTACATGCTTAGTCCAGTCTTTACATTCGCTTGCCAGCTGCGGACGGACACGCCACTAACAAACTAGCCTGATTAGATTTAACGCTTCAACCCCAGGCAGGGCATCCACGCGATCTCTTTTGGGTTTGACCTCTCTTGATCCCCGTCCTAAGAGCGGAGGCTAGGGAGAGAGGGCTCTCAGCAGGTTATTAAGCTGCTAAAGCGTAGTTTTCGTCGTTTGCGACTATTTTTTGCGGCTTTTTACGAGGCCAACCGCCCCTCGGCATGCACCTTGGGTTTCGCAAATCCCGTCGAATCCAGAATCAGCCCCAAAAGTGTTCGCTGAGTATAACAGATTTATGACGCAGCATACCAGTCCATATCGCGGCAAACGGCCTGATAATGCGAGTTGAGGATATTCTGAGCGGCATTTGTTCTATCGAAGCGTCATTTGTGAACAAAACTTTTGCGGGGTAAAGAAGGGAAGCCGGAAAGCGCGTTGCCCTCTCCCGGTGTGAGAGGGCTGTGTGGTTAGCGCCCGGCGTTTTTCATGATGCGGGCTTTGTCCAGCTGCCATTCGCGCTCTTTCAGATCGGAGCGTTTATCGTGCTGTTTTTTACCCTTCGCTACGCCAATTTTCACTTTGCACCAGGCGTTTTTCCAGTACAACGACAGCGCGACGACGGTGTAGCCTTCGCGGTTAATGCGGCCGTAGAGGGAATCCAGTTCGCGCTGATTCAGCAGTAACTTACGGGTACGCGTGGGGTCGCAAACATAGTGGCTGGAGGCAACGGTTAATGGCGTGAAGTTCGCGCCAAACAGAAACGCCTCGCCGTCTTTCAGAATAACGTAGCTGTCGCCAATGTTCGCTTTACCTGCGCGTAAGGATTTTACTTCCCAGCCTTGCAGTGACAGCCCGGCCTCAAATTCTTCTTCGATAAAGTATTCATGGCGGGCGCGCTTATTCAGCGCAATGGTGGCTGAACCTGGTTTATGTGCTTTTTTCTTCGTCATAATGTCGTGAAGCCATCCGGTAATCTGATATCTGAAACTGACCTCATTGCGTCCTGTGAGGTTTAACGCGTTATCTTAGCATGAGTTCCGGCTTAGCGTTTTCCTTTCATCCGACGGAAATGGTATTATTTGACGATTGTGTGAATGCGGAAAACCTTATGCCTCAGATTAGCCGTACTGCGCTGGTGCCTTACAGCGCGGAGCAGATGTATCAGTTAGTGAACGATGTGAAGTCCTATCCTCAGTTTTTGCCTGGCTGCACCGGCAGCCGGGTGCTGGAAGCCGGGCCGACGCAGATGACGGCGGCGGTCGATGTTTCCAAAGCCGGGATCAGCAAAACGTTTACCACGCGCAATACGCTGGCTGCTAACCAAAGCATTTTGATGCATCTGGTCGATGGACCTTTTAAATCGTTGATGGGTGGCTGGAAATTTACGCCGCTCAGCGCCGATGCCTGTCGCATTGAGTTTCAGCTTGATTTTGAATTTACCAATAAGCTGATTGAGCTGGCGTTTGGCCGCATCTTTAAAGAGCTGGCGGCCAATATGGTTCAAGCGTTTACTCTTCGTGCGAAAGAGGTTTACCGTGTCGGGTAAAATTGCCGTCGAAGTGGCTTATGCACTGCCAGAAAAGCAGTATCTGCAACGGGTGATGCTGGAAGAGGGCGCGACCGTTGAGCAGGCGATTCGCCAGTCGGGTCTGCTGGAGTTGCGCAGCGATATCGATCTGAAGGTCAATAAAGTCGGCATCTACAGCCGTCCGGCGAAACTGCATGATGTGGTGCATGAGGGCGATCGCGTGGAGATTTATCGTCCACTGATTGCCGATCCAAAAGAACTGCGTCGCCAGCGGGCAGAAACGCAAAAAGGTGCTCACTGAGCACCTTTTTGCGTTTCTGCTACCTTAACTTTTGGTCAGAGCAGGTTTGTTATCCATATTGGTTAACACGCCATTGCTGTTGAAGGTCAGCGTCAACGTCTGCTGCGTGACATCTTCGTGGCCCGGCTGCTGGCGGAACACATAGAACCAGGTATTGGTGCCAAACGGGTCTTTCATCATTGGCGTACCCAGTGCATAAGCAACCTGCTGTTGCGTCATACCTACGCGGATTTTGGAAACATCGTTTGGTGTCAGGTAGTTCCCCTGATTGATATCAGGGCGGTAAACCACGCGTTCTAAGGTAGAGCAACCAGCGGTCAACATCAGGAGAACCGCTGCGGCAGCAGTCAGCATTTTACAGCGCATAGTGATTTGATTCCTTTTCGGGCCCGAACAATACGTGGCTCATATGTAATATGCCGATGATAATAGACCTTTCGCCAGTTTAAAACCTCTGTGGGCTGGTCTGTTGTCGATTTTGTCGAGAACTCAGACCGTCATATTACCGAAAAGTTTACGCCGCCAGCAGCTCTTTGGCATTTGCCAGCGCATTGCGCGTCACTTCGCTGCCGCCGAGCAGGCGGGCCAGCTCCTGCAGACGAGCGCGTTTATCCAGCGGTTGCATATGCGTTTCGGTCATTGCGCCGTCGGTCTCTTTGCTGACAAAGAAGTGATGATGACCGCAACCGGCAACCTGCGGCAGGTGCGTAACGCACATCACCTGAGTCGATTCGCCCAGTTGACGCAGCAGCTTGCCGACTACGGCCGCCGTTGGTCCGCTGATACCGACATCCACTTCATCGAAGATCAGCGCCGGGGTTTCCATTTTCCGTGCGGTGATCACCTGAATCGCCAGCGCAATGCGCGACAGCTCGCCGCCGGAGGCGACTTTGGCGATTGGTTGCAGCGGCTGACCAGGGTTAGTGGTGACGCGAAATTCAATACGATCTGCGCCTTCCGCCGTCAGCGAACGATCGTCAAAATCGACATCAATGACAAACACGCCGTGCGGCATGGAAAGCGCGTGCATGCTCTCGGTGATCAGTTCGCTCAGTTCCTGCGCATATTTCACGCGCTGGGTATGCAACGCCTGCGCGCTGGACAGCGCCAGTTGATGGTGCTGCGTTACCGCCAGTGCCAGCGTCTCCTGGGAGTCAGCCTGATCGTCCAGTAACTGCTGTTCATCAAGCAGAGACTGGTGGAACTGAGGCAGCTCTTCCGGGGAGATATGGTGCTTGCGCGCCAGCGAGATCTGCCGGGAGATGCGCTGTTCCAGCTCGTACAGACGATTGGGATCGAGATCTAAGCGGTCGCAGTAATGGCGCAGCTCATCGCTGGCCTCACTGATTTGAATGGCCGCTTCTTCCAGCATATCCAGCACGCCGGAAAGGCGCGAATCCATGCCTGCCAGCTCCGTTAAAAGCTGGCGGGCGGTATAGAGCTGGCTTTGCAGGTTGACCTCTTCGCCATCGGCCAGCACGTTCAGCGCATGCTGGCTGGTGGAAAGCAGTTGACCGCTGTTGGCGAGACGTTTGTATTCTTCGTCGATCTGCTCAAATTCACCCGGCTGCGGGTGGAATTCATTCAGCTCTTTCAACTGGTAGTGCAGCAGTTCGGCGCGGGCGGCGCGTTCCTGACTTTGCTGCTGGTGCTGAGCCAGTTCGCGGCAGCTCTGGTGCCAGGTACGGTAGTGTTCGGCCATTTGCTGAGTGAGTGCATACTCACCGGCATAACCGTCGAGCAGGCTTTTCTGGTGTTCTGATTTGGTTAACAACTGGTGCGCGTGCTGGCCGTGAATCTGTATGAGCAGTTGGCCAAGTTCGCGGAGTTGAGAAAGCGGCACCGCCGTTCCGTTGATAAAACCACGGGAGCGCCCGTCGCTGCTGATAACGCGGCGAAGTAAACACTCACGTCCATCTTCCAGTTGATTCTCTTCCAGCCAGCGCTGCGCGGCGGGCGTGTCTTTCAGCGCGAAGCGGGCGCACAGATCGGCGCGCGGAGCGCCTGCGCGCACCATGTCGGCTTCAGCACGGCCGCCGAGGCACAACCCGAGTGCGTCAATGGCAATGGATTTACCCGCCCCGGTTTCGCCGGTAATAGCCGTCATCCCGCTGTGAAAATCGATCTCAAGCTCACGAACGATAGCAAAATTACTGATGGTCAGTTGTGCCAACATGGTTGCTTTCCTGTATGAAAAACCATAACTGTGTTTTCATACAGTATAAACTGGTTTTATATACAGTAAAGCCCTGACGGCGAATTTCAGAACAATTTTTTCGACCAGCCAAGTTTTGAGCTTAATGTATTGAAATAACTGTAATCTTTAGGGTGAACCAGATTCAGGTAATAGTCGCTGCGGCGGATCAGCACATCTTCGCCATCCTGGATCGGCAGCGCAATTTGGCTGTCGCAACTGATCTCCAGGTCGCTGCGACGGTTGGAAAAGCGCAAGCGGATGGTACTGCTGCTGTTAATCACCAGCGGACGGGCCGACAAGGTATGCGGGAACATGGGCACCAGCGTAATCGCATCCAGCGACGGTGTCAGAATCGGCCCGCCGGCAGAGAGCGAATAAGCGGTCGATCCGGTGGGGGTGGAGATGATTAGCCCGTCGGAACGCTGAGAGAACGCGAAGACTTCATCAATATACACTTCGAATTCAATCATATGCGCAACTTTGCCCGGGTGCAGTACCACTTCGTTGATGGCGGTGCTGATCCGTTTTTGGCACTCTGGCAGGGAACTCTGCTGGCAGACCTGAACTTCCAGCAGGAAGCGTTTTTCGGCGATATAATGCCCTTCCAGTACATCGGCCAACTGCTGTTGGGCGTTGTCCGGATCGAGATCGGTAAGAAAACCGAGATTGCCGCGGTTGATGCCGATCACCTGAATATCATAGCGCGCCAGCGTACGCGCCGCGCCCAGCATGTTGCCGTCGCCGCCGACCACCACCGCCAGGTCGGCCTGCTGACCAATGTCCGCCAGTGTGCCGGTCCTCACATTCGTGAGCTGCAATTCCTGGGCAATCTGTTGTTCGACAATGACGTCATAACCTTTTTCGTGAAGCCAGCGGTAGAGCATTTCATGTGTGGTCAGCGCGGTAGGGTGCCGTGGATGCCCGACAATACCAATACACTTGAAATGGAGGGTCATGTTCTGGTGGTCCTTGTGGCGAATGAATGATGACAATCTGTCACGTTCCCTTGAATCCCGGAAACTGATCCCCATAATAAGCCAGGTTAGCGAGATGAATGCAAAAAAACGCGGAGAAATTCATGAGTAGTAAAGAACAGAAAACGCCTGACGGGCAAGCCCCGGAAGAAATTATCATGGAACAGCACGACGAAGTTGAGGCAGTTGTTGAGTCTGACGATTCTGCTGAGCAGGTGGATCCGCGCGATGAGAAAATTGCGAACCTTGAAGCGCAGTTAACCGAAGCGCAAAACCGCGAGCGTGAAACGGTCCTGCGCATGAAGGCGGAAATGGAAAACCTGCGTCGCCGCACCGAACAGGACGTTGAAAAAGCGCATAAGTTCGCGCTGGAAAAATTCATCAACGAACTGCTGCCGGTGGTGGATAGCCTGGATCGCGCGCTCGAAGTCGCAGACAGGAACAATGCCGAAATGGCACCGATGGTTGAGGGTATCGAACTGACGCTGAAATCCATGCTGGATGTGGTGAAGAAATTCGGCGTTGAAGTGATTGCTGATACCGGCGTTCCGCTGGATCCGAACGTCCATCAGGCGATTGCGATGGTGGAATCCGATGAGATCGCCGCTGGCAACGTGCTGGGCGTGATGCAGAAAGGGTATACCTTAAACGGTCGTACTATTCGCGCAGCCATGGTTACCGTCGCCAAAGCTAAGGGTTAATCCCGATCTGAAACCCTCTCCATCCGGAGAGGGTTTTTCATTTTATTCGGCCACGCTTTCCCGCAGCGTTTTCACCGGGATCACTTTTACCTGCTTAATCATGTTGTCCTGCACATCGAGAATATCGATGTCGTACTGCTCAATGCGCACGCGCGTGCCAACGGCCGGGATCTCTTCCAGCTCTTCCAGCAGCATACCGTTAATGGTACGGGCTTCGTCTTCCGGCAAGTGCCAGTTAAAGGCTTTATTCAGTTCGCGCACATTGGCGCTGCCGTCGATTATCACTGAACCGTCGTTTTGCGGCGTGGCTTCATCGGCCAGCGCTGGCGACATAGACGTGGTGAAATCGCCGACAATCTCTTCGAGAATATCTTCTACCGTCACCAGCCCCTGAATATCGCCATACTCATCGACCACCAGCCCGACTTTCTTTTTATTGCGCTGGAATTTCACCAGTTGAACGCTGAGCGGCGTCCCTTCAGGCACATAGTAGATTTCATCGGCAGCGCGCAGCATCACCTCTTTGGTGAACTCGTTCTTTTCGGTCATCAGGCGGTAGGCTTCGCGCACGCGCAACATGCTGATGGCGTCATCCAGCGAATCGCGGTACAGCACAATGCGGCCGTGCGGTGAGTGAGTGAGCTGGCGAACAATCGCTTTCCAGTCGTCGTTGATATCGATACCGACAATTTCGTTGCGCGGCACCATGATGTCATCAACGCTCACCTTTTCCAGATCGAGGATCGACAGCAGCATGTCCTGGTTACGGCGCGAGATTTTCGAGCGCGATTCGTTAACAATAGTGCGTAATTCATCTTTGCTGAGCGCGCCGCTGACCACCACATCGGCTTTGATGCCAACCATGCGCATCAACACGCGGGTGACGCCGTTAAGCAGCCACACCAGTGGCAGCATGATCACCTGCAATGGCGCCAGCAGAAAGCTGCTGGGGAAGGCGACTTTTTCCGGGTAGAGTGCGGCAATGGTTTTCGGCAAGACTTCGGCGAACACCAGTACCACAAATGTTAGTACGCCGGTGGCAATCGCCACACCGGCGTTACCGTACAGGCGCATCCCGACGATAGTACCTATCGCCGAGGCGAGAATATTGACGAGATTGTTGCCGATCAGCACCAGGCTAATCAGGCGATCGGGCTTGCGCAGCAGTTTTTCGACGCGTCTGGCCGCGCGGTTGCCCTGCTTGGCCAGGTGACGCAGACGATAGCGGTTCAGCGTCATCATCCCGGTTTCAGAACCGGAGAAATAGGCTGAAACCACGACCATGATAATCAGGGTAACGATCAGCGTCGTGGTAGAGATGTGTTCCAGGGGGAACTCCTTTTGGCGTTAACTCACAAACTGCTGCAGGATGCGGCTGCCAAAGTAGGCCAGCGTTAAAATACCCGCGCCCGCAACGTTGAACCAGACAACCCGGCGACCGCGCCAGCCTTCATGGTAATGGCCCCACAGCAGGACGATATAGACAAACCAGGCAATAATAGAGAGCACGGCTTTGTCGATATTCTCCATGCTGAACAGGTTCTTCATATAGAACAGGCCGGTACAGAGCGTCAGCGTCAGCAGCACCACGCCGACCTGGGTGATGTGGAACATCTTGCGCTCAATGACCATCAACGGCGGCATTTCACTACTGAAAGCCAGCCGTTTGTTTTTCAACTGATAGTCGATCCAGGCCAGTTGCAGGGCATACATTGCTGCAATAATCAGTGTGGCATAAGAGAAGAGCGACAGGCCGATATGCACCAGCATGCCGGGCGTCGCTTCCAGGTGTGTGATGTACTCGTTCGGCACGAAAATCGCGAAGGCGAGGTTGATCAGCGCGAAGGTATAGACAATCGGCAGCAGCAGCCAGCCGCGATTTTTCGAGGCGACAATCGTCATCACCGTACAGATCATCAGACTGACCAGCGAACCGACATTCAGCAAGCTGAGGTTTTGCCCGCCGTCGTCCGGAAACAGCCGTTCTTTCAGGCCGAAACCGTGGAAAATAAGCGCGATCACCGCCGAAAGAATAGCCATTTTCCGCCAGCCGCTGTTTTTCTGCAGCAAACCGGGAACGATCAGCGCGATGCTGATTGAGTAGGCAACAAGAGCGATCAGAGCAAAAACGGGCATAGGGATGTCGGCAGTTGACTGAAGAAGAAAGAAAAGCAGTATAACGTCAGGCGACGTTGGCTCCAACAGTTGCATCACATACAGGAGCAATGTCTTCATGTTATACTCGGGCAAATTTCTGTAATGCGTCGCCCTGGCGGCCAACCGTATCACCTCAGGCGAGAGACAATGTTTGATAATTTAACCGATCGTTTGTCGCGCACGCTGCGCAATATCAGTGGCCGTGGACGCCTCACCGAAGACAACATCAAAGATACCCTGCGCGAAGTGCGTATGGCGCTGCTGGAAGCGGACGTTGCGCTGCCGGTAGTGCGTGACTTTATCAACCGCGTAAAAGAGAAGGCGGTTGGTCATGAAGTTAACAAAAGCCTGACGCCGGGCCAGGAATTCGTCAAAATCGTCCGTAACGAACTGGTTGCGGCGATGGGTGAAGAGAACCAGAGCCTGAACCTCGCCGCGCAGCCGCCAGCGGTGGTGCTGATGGCGGGCCTGCAAGGTGCGGGTAAAACCACCAGCGTCGGTAAGCTTGGTAAGTTCCTGCGCGAAAAGCACAAGAAGAAAGTGCTGGTCGTTTCTGCGGACGTTTACCGTCCGGCGGCGATCAAACAGCTGGAAACGCTGGCGCAGCAGGTTGAAGTCGATTTTTTCCCCTCTGACGTCGCGCAAAAACCGGTCGATATCGTTAACGCGGCGCTGAAAGAAGCGAAGCTGAAATTCTACGACGTGCTGCTGGTGGATACCGCCGGTCGTCTGCACGTTGATGAAGCGATGATGGACGAAATCAAACAGGTTCATGCCGCGATTAATCCGGTGGAAACGCTGTTTGTTGTCGATGCTATGACCGGCCAGGATGCGGCGAACACGGCGAAAGCGTTTAATGAAGCGCTGCCGCTTACCGGCGTCGTGCTGACCAAAGTGGACGGCGACGCCCGCGGCGGTGCGGCGCTGTCGATTCGTCACATCACCGGCAAACCGATTAAGTTCCTCGGCGTCGGCGAGAAAACCGAAGCGCTGGAGCCGTTCCATCCGGATCGTATTGCCTCGCGCATTCTCGGTATGGGCGATGTGCTGTCGCTGATTGAAGATATCGAGAGCAAGGTTGACCGCGCACAGGCCGAGAAGCTGGCGAACAAGCTGAAAAAAGGCGACGGCTTCGATCTGACCGATTTCCTTGAACAACTGCGCCAGATGAAAAACATGGGCGGTATGGCAAGCCTGATGGGCAAGCTGCCGGGCATGGGGCAGATCCCGGACAACGTCAAAGCGCAAATGGATGACAAAGTGCTGGTGCGGATGGAAGCGATCATTAACTCGATGACGCTGAAAGAGCGCGCCAACCCGGACATTATCAAAGGCTCCCGTAAACGCCGCATCGCAGCAGGCTGTGGTATGCAGGTGCAGGATGTGAACCGTCTGCTTAAACAATTCGACGACATGCAGCGCATGATGAAGAAGATGAAGAAGGGCGGGATGGCAAAGATGATGCGCGGGATGAAGGGGATGATGCCGCCAGGCTTCCCTGGGCGCTAATAACGCGAATAAACGGCCTAGCTTTTTTGCCATTTTGGCACCGGGGTGTGCTCATCATCCTCACGTACTGCGTGTACGCTCCGGTGACTGCGCGCACGCCGGCACCAAACTGACGGCAACGCCGACGGCCTCACACCTCACAGATTCGCACGTGTCGATTGCTTTTTAGCAAAAAATGAGTAAAATTTTCGGGCTTTTAATATGACGCCGGGCTCCGTTCCTCGATGGGGCCTGGTGTTTTATTCACACAAGAGGATGTTATGGTAACTATTCGTTTAGCACGTCACGGCGCTAAAAAGCGTCCGTTCTACCAGGTTGTTGTGACTGACAGCCGTAATGCACGCAACGGTCGCTTCATCGAGCGCGTTGGCTTCTTCAACCCACTCGCTTCCGAGAAAGAAGAAGGCACCCGCCTGGATCTGGATCGTATTCAGCACTGGGTTGGCCAGGGCGCTACCGTTTCCGATCGCGTTTCCGCGCTGATCAAAGAAGCACAGAAAGCAGCTTAATCTGTCACGGTGGTCATGATGAGCAAGCAACAAACCGCAGCGGTCCCTGCTGAGCCAATTATTGTCGGCAAACTGGGGTCTTCTTACGGAATTCGTGGTTGGCTCAGAGTGTTTTCCTCCACCGAAGACGCCGAAAGCATTTTTGACTATCAGCCCTGGTTTATCCAGAAGGCGGGTCAGTGGCAGAGCATTGAGCTGGAAAGCTGGCGCTACCACAATCAGGACATCGTCATCAAACTGAAAGGTATTGATGACAGAGATGCAGCGAATCTGCTGACGAATTGCGAAATCGTCGTGGATTCCTCGCAGTTGCCGGAACTGGAAGAGGGTGACTACTACTGGAAAGACCTGATGGGCTGCCAGGTAGTGACTACTGAAGGTTACAGCCTCGGTAAAGTCGTCGATATGATGGAAACCGGGTCTAATGACGTTCTCGTCATCAAGGCAAACCTGAAAGATGCATTTGGTATCAAGGAGCGGTTGGTTCCGTTCCTCGATGGGCAGGTTATCAAGAAAGTCGATCTCGCTACTCAAACCATTGAAGTAGATTGGGATCCTGGTTTTTAAACCTCCGGATATACGGTAAAAGACGGCGCTATGTGGATTGGCATAATTAGCCTGTTTCCTGAAATGTTCCGCGCGATTACCGACTACGGGGTAACTGGCCGGGCAGTAAAGAATGGCCTGCTGAGCATCCAGAGCTGGAGTCCGCGTGATTTCGCTCATGACCGGCACCGTACCGTGGACGATCGTCCTTACGGCGGCGGACCGGGGATGTTAATGATGGTGAACCCGTTACGGGACGCCATTCATGCAGCAAAAGCCGCGGCGGGCGAAGGCGCCAAAGTGATTTATCTGTCGCCTCAGGGACGCAAGCTTGATCAAGCGGGCGTTAGCGAGCTGGCTACCAATCAGAAGTTGATTCTGGTGTGTGGTCGCTACGAAGGGATAGATGAGCGCGTAATTCAAACCGAGATTGACGAAGAATGGTCTATCGGCGATTACGTTCTCAGCGGTGGTGAGCTACCAGCAATGACGCTGATTGACTCGGTTTCCCGGTTTATCCCGGGGGTACTGGGGCACGAAGCATCGGCAACGGAAGATTCCTTTGCTGACGGGTTGCTGGATTGTCCACACTACACCCGACCTGAAGTGTTAGAAGGGATGGAAGTACCGGCGGTATTACTGTCGGGGAACCATGCTGAGATACGTCGCTGGCGTTTGAAGCAGTCGCTGGGCCGTACCTGGCTTAGAAGACCTGAACTTCTGGAAAACCTGGCTCTGACTGAAGAGCAAGCAAGGTTGCTGGCGGAGTTCCAACGAGAGCACGCGCAACAGCAACACAAACATGATGGGCTGGTGTAACACACCCCCGAATATCAGTTTACCCAGGATAAGAGATTAAATTATGAGCAACATTATTAAGCAACTTGAACAAGAGCAGATGAAGCAGGACGTACCTTCCTTCCGTCCGGGTGATACCGTGGAAGTGAAAGTATGGGTTGTTGAAGGTTCCAAAAAACGTCTGCAGGCATTCGAGGGCGTGGTTATCGCTATTCGTAACCGCGGTCTGCACTCTGCATTCACTGTTCGTAAAATTTCCAACGGCGAAGGCGTTGAGCGTGTCTTCCAGACTCACTCTCCGGTAGTTGACAGCATTGCTGTTAAACGTCGTGGTGCTGTACGTAAAGCTAAACTGTACTACCTGCGTGAGCGTACCGGTAAGTCTGCTCGTATTAAAGAGCGTCTTAACTGATAAAACGCACACGCTACATCCAAAGCGTGTTATAGAACAAGGGGTTAGCGTAATGCTAGCCCCTTTTTTATTGGCGATGGCGGCAGAATGGCGGCAGCGGATCGCCGCAGCGGCAGGCAAAAAAAAGCCTGCTGGCGCAGGCTGAGGGAAAGCAATTATCGTGTTGAATGGGGAGAGGCTTCTGTCACCGGCGGTCGGACAATGTAACGCGCCAGCGACTCGTGGGTGACAAATGTGCAGCCACACTGGATATTCTGACACTGATGGTAGCGCTCTTTGGTTTCGGAACTGAGGTAGCGGCTTGAGCGCGCGTGCGCCGCTTGCTGGCATACCGGGCAATGCATCATGGTGGGTTCTCCCTTGTTAACATGCTGCAATAATAAACTTATAACTTGCAAATGCAAACTGTAAATCGCATTTGACGCTATTCCTGCAATTCATATTCCACATCACTGACGCGGACTTCCAGATCCAGCTTGCTGATAAAACCTTTATCATCAATTCCATGCGTTACTTTTTTAACCACCCAGGGAGTGTCGTTGATTATTGTCTTAAAACCTGAAACCGAAAGGGGCGTTTCCGGTGAAATATCGACGCGTCCCTGCGCAAGGGTAATAGAAAATGCCGCTGCGTTGCGCTGCGTATCACTCCACTGCGCTTCAGCCGCCTGCATAGCCTCTTCTTTTGAGGGATAGGTTGTCGGCAGGAGATAGACATTCTCTTTTGAACCAGCGGTGTAACTTCCGGTACCCGCTTTGCGTGTCAGTTTTACCTGTTTTATCTGCTCTTTCGGCGTTCTGGTATCCTGCCAGCGCGCGATAATGCCGCTGTAAACCTCGCGATCAGCAATACTGAAGTCGTGCATATCACCATCGCTACGGGCGATGGTCACTGGCGGGATCTCCCGGCCACCGCGGACACATTTGCCGGGCACAAGAAAAATTAGCGAGCCTGATTTCACCGCAATTTCCGCACCGTTACGCATTGCCAGCCGGGTGAGGAAACCCACGTCTGTCTCTTTGGACTGGTCAATATGTGCAATCTTAATACTGGCCAGCTCGGGCGCGACACTCGCGCTCAACGCATTACGCCAGGCGATATCTTTAACAACCTCGCCAAGCGTCGTGTCATGCCACGACCACTCTTTCGGACTGTTCATACTGCCGCGAAAATCCACGCTGCGGCCTCTTATCGTCACCAAATCAGGTGTGCCCTTATGAGTCACCTGGTCAACGGTAAACGTTCCCATATTTGTGAGCGGCTCTCCCTGCCAGCCAAGGGCGACGCTGATCTGATTGCCGCGTGCCGGCATCTGGATTGTCCCGTCGGCATCATCCAGCGTCATTGTCAGCATATCGGCCTCAAAGCCACGATTATCAGTGACCATCAGCGCCATCAACCGTGGTGCGATATTGGCAGTAATGTCTTTGCCTGGACCATTTTTGCTCGTCAGTTTCAGCATAAATGCGGGCGTTTTTACCCCGGCCAGACCATCAGTGAGTGCATCAATCATCAGAGGAGCCCCAGTTTGCTGACGGCGTCGCTGAGCTGTTGTTTTCCATTATTAAACATGGCGACCAACGACTCATCGACCCGGGTGAGTTCCAGGGTAAAGTTGATTTTTCGCGGCGAACCGTCGCTGTAAAACTCGGAGCCGTTCTCAGTGACTTTACTGATGACATACATGCCATAAATCATTCCTGTACCGTCGATAAGCGGCCAGGCTCCACCCTGCTCAGCCATCAAGCGTACGGCGGACAGCGACAACACTCCGCCGGTGAGTTCCGGATAGAGATCGCCGGTGATATTGATGGTCTCTTCACCCGGGCCGATATACTGATACGCCGCGCGTTTGCCGACGCGCGCGTTGTTTTTCCAGTTGAAGGCGGAGGAACGGTTCATGCCCTGGAACGGCAGCGTCTGCCGCATGAAAACGAAAAGCCCCAGTGCCAGCATCATAATGCGAACCCTCCTGAAGGATTGAATTGAGATAAGGCATTATTGCGCCTGTTGTCGGCATCCTGGCGGAACAGATCCTGCAAATAGCGTTCGTTGTTGCTGCCAGGTGCCACATCGCCCTGTAATGTAATGTTGTATTCCGTTCTGCTGTTGTCGGAGAAGGTATGCCCGCCAGCGGGTTTCGCCGCCTGATAATTGTTAAAGCCTGGCATTGCGCTGGTTGGCTGAATGTAGCTCTGGCTGCCGCTGGCATCTGTCGGCGGTTTCGGTACCTCGAGCACCGGTTTTTTATCGATAATCCCGAGCTTTTCCAGTACCCAACTCAGGCTGCTGCCCAATATTTTTACGCCCTCAATCACCAGCGCGATGGAGCCAGAGAGCATCTGGCCGAAATAGAAACCCGCTGTTGCGCACTGGTTCAGCGTTTCCTGGCTGGCCTGAACGGGGGTAATCAGGTCGCTGAACAGCTGTTTGATGTTCTGTAAGCTGCTGCTGATGACATCGAACAGCGGTTGCAGCGGCGCAAACAGTCCGGCGAGCGGTGCGAACGCGGCGCCAATCCCGGCCATTACACCGCTAAAGAAAGCACTGATTGGCTCCCACCAGGTGTAAATGGCCAGCGCAGCGGCGGCAACAATGGCAATCACGCCGACAATCGGCAGCGTGAGCGAACCGAGCACCGCCATAATCCCGCCGCAGACGGTGGTAAAGACGCTGCCAAAAGTGGTCGCGATGGTGATCAGCGTGCTGATGCCCGTAAAGACCGGCGCGATAACGCCCGCCACGGTACCAATCGCCCCGGCGACGCCGACCACGACGGTGGCAATCAGGCCGAAGGTTTGCACCAGCCCCTGGTTGTTCTGCACCCACTGTTGCAGTTGCCCCAGATAAACCGCTGCGGTTTGCACCAGCTGGCGCAGGGAGGATTCTTGCGTACTGAAAATATCCACACTCAGCGACTGATAAGCACTTTGCAGCGCCTGTAAATCGGTACCGAGATTGCCCGCCTGCGCACTTGCCGGGTGACTCACTTCGCTGCCTGCCTGCGCCGGCGCGCTATTTTTCAGCGACTGCTCATAGCCCGGCTGCAGCAGTTTTTTGCCGATGTTGAAGCCAGAAGTGGCGACGGACATCCCGGTTTTGCCCACCGCAGAGACTTTCCCGGCGATGCCCTGAATCGTTTGCTGGCTCGCCTGGATTTTTTCTGCGCGTTTTTGCCGGTTCTCCTGCGCCAACGCAGCCCGCTGCGCGTTGAGTTGCCCGGTATTGTCGCTAATGCTGCTTTGCAGGCGTTGTTTTGCCGTTGCGGGTGCGCGCGTACTGATTCCCGCCTGCTGCAGAACCTGTCGCTGGCCTTTTACCGACTGGCGCAGGTTGTCATGTTTTTGCTGTAAGGCGCTTACGCTGTCGCGGGCTTTATCCAGCGCGGTTATCTGTCGCTGGGTTGGCTGATCGATTTTTTTCAGCTCGGAAGCCAGTGCACGCGTGCTCTCTTTCGCCACTTTCAGTTGCTGGCTGACCTCCGTGAGCGCGTTTTGCGTCCGGGTTAACCCGTCAATCTGCGCAACCTGGTCATACAACCCGCGCAGATTTTTCTCCGTCTCTTTGATGCCGGCAGCAAGCGAAACATTCGCCGTTTGCAGGTTTTTAAACGGGCGCGTCGCCTGGTCAACAGCCGTGAGCAGTGCGTCAATATTTGTGCTGTTACTCATGTGTGTTTCCGCTTCGCTGAAGCGCCTTTTCGCGCCATGTGATGAGTTCGCTCAGACTCAGGGGGTAGAGTTCTGATGGCGGCCAGTGAAAAATCACCGCGATATCCGCCATCAAATCGTCAACCGACAGGTTGGCCGGAAAACTTACTGTGCCGAAACCGGCGACAAAAAACTGACCACCTTGCCTGCCAGCGCGACCATATCCGCCAGATCCAGCGCCGCCACTTCCTGTTCGGTCAGGGAAGGCGAGGTGATACGCGGCAGCACTTTAATCAGCGCATCCACTTCAGCATTCGCCACTGCCGCCAGGCTCAGACCGCGCAGGGTGCCGGCATTCGGTTTCATCAGGGTAACGGCGTTGATAAGCTGTTCGCCGCGTTTGATCGGCGTTTCCAGGGTAACGACGTTATCAGTTTCGTTGCTCATAAAATCCTCGTGATTGCGTTAGCGAAGGGAAGTCCCGGCCAGCCAGGCTGACCGGGCAGGGGTTACAGGCCGATATTGCGGCGGTGCTGTTCGAGACGATCGACGCCGTTCACTTTTTCGATCATGTTGATGGTGTCGATTTCCACCAGTTCCTTGCCGTCCATCGTCAGTTTGAAATAAGTACAGACGACGGAGATTTTGGACTCGGTGTCTTCGCCCGGCTTGTTCTCGCCGGTGTCGATCTCTTTCTGACGACCGCGCATCACCACTTCAACGGCGACCGTTTCGCCGGTGTCATCGCGTTGGTAGGAACCGGCAAAGCGGATCGGCACCGCATCGGCGCTGGTTGCGCCATACAGTTCCCAGATAGCCTCATCCGGGAAGCCGCCCAGCGACCACTCCATTGCCATGGCGTCGTCATCAAGACCCATATCAATCGGCGCGATACCGTTCATGCCTGCGCCACGGTAGTTCTCCAGCTTGCGGGTCAGTTTCGGCAGCGTGATGGATTTTGCGATCCCCTGATAGCTATAGCCATTGAGGAACACGTTCATATATTTCAGTTTTCGCGGCATTGCCATTTATCAGGCTCCTTAATTGCTGTTGACCGAGGAGACCAGATTCGCCAGATATTTATCGGTGATGCGCTGGCGTAAGGTCAGGTTTTCCAGTGGCGGCACCGGCGTATAGTCGTAATCGATATACAGTTTCCCGGCTTTCAGGGTCTCGGCGTCATTGGCGCTCTCGTCGAACCAGCAAGTGGCATCAACGATGTAACCGTTGCTTTTCAGTTCGCGGAACTTGGCGTTGATACCGTCGATGATGTCGCGGATAAGCGTCGCGGTGATCGGTTTGTCGACCGCCCACATATGCGCGTCCGCCATGGTATCGGCGATAACCTGCGCGGTGCGGGTGTAGTTTTCAAACAGGAACAGCGGATCGTCGGAGCAGGTGCGGTTGCCCCAGAAGCGGAAGCCATCTTTGCGAATCAGCGTGGTCACACCCGCTTCGTTCAGCAGGTCGGCATCGGTGCCGGATTCCTGCAAATCCCAGAAAACCGGGGTGCTGATGCCAGTGACGCCATTCACGCCAACGTTAGACAGCGTTTTGTGCCAGCCGACGGACTGGTCGATATACGCACGCAGGCCAAGTGCGCGGGCGGTAGCGTAGGCGGTTGCCGTCGCGTTCGCCACGGTATCCCAGGCGAGAAAATCCGGCCAAATCACCATCAGCTCGCGCTGGCTGAAGTTCTCGCGATACTTAATCGCATCGGAAATGGTTTTGCAGCCCCAGGCGCTGACATAACCGAAGGCGCGCAGCTTCTGGCAGACTGGCGCCAGCGCGGTGGCGACTTCCAGGGTGTCATAACCCGGCACGCCCAGAATACGCGGTTTCACGCCGGTGACGGCTTCGGCCGTCAGCAGCGCTTTCAGGCCGGTGTATTTGCCGTTTTCGTCGGTGGTGCCGATGATGTTGGAAATCGTCTGCGCCTGCGCATCATCGCCGCTGCCTTCAGCGACGCGCACAACAACGATAACCGGTTTCGCCTGGTCGGCAATGGCTTGCAGCGAAGAGGCCAGCGTACCTTTGGTGCCCGCTTTGGCGATGGCGCTTTGCACGCTGGTGACAAGCACCGGTTCATTCAGTGGAAAGGTTGCCGCATCGGCATCGCTGGCAGTACATACCATGCCGACAATGGCGGTTGAGACAGTGGAAATGACGCGCGTGCCGTCGTTGATTTCGACGACCTGAACGCCATGATGATAGTCACTCATCCGTTTAACTCCGTGGTGTTGGGGTGAGTGCTATTCTCCAGGCCGCAGCGGCGCAGCGCTATTTATCGGGGTTGGGGCGAGGATGAAACAACAGGCGGGCGGCAAAAAAACGGGCCGTAGCCCGTTGCATTATGCTGGCTGAGTGGGCCACGTGATGTTGGGCGCGCTGGAGAGGTCAATGGCGTTGATGGTATCGATATAATCCAGAACCTGATCGAGCCGGTTTTTTTCCTCGTCATTCAGCGTTCTGCCCGCCTGCAACTTAAGCTGGATAACGCTGATGGATGACATTGCCGTATCGATATGTTGTTGACGAAGCGCCTGCGCATCATTAACCGCAGCTGCGTGTTGCGCTTCGACGTTCGTAATCCAGGCACTTCCATTCCAGCTGTCATAGGGCGTTGCGGGCGCGGTGGCAACAAATCCGTCTTTAAGCGGGCCGATATAATCCACCGTTGAGGCGCTAAGATCGGCCGTGGAATAGGCGGTTTCCCCGCGATGATCTTCTTTCTGCTCCCACGCGCTTCCCGTAAAGACAACCACATACCCCTCAGCAACGGCACCGGGAGCAACGTCTGTTGAACCGGCGGGAAGACCGACGCCGATCGCTAAAAACTCTTCGCTGGAGCCGGTAAATTCGCCGGTTTGCGCAGAAAAGCCGTAAACAGTGATATTTCCAGCTGTGGTGGCGATTTTTGCTTTATCCAATACTGCTGATGTCATTATGCAGCCCTCACAATGTAGTTAAAGGCGATGTTGCGTGGCCTGTTTTCTGCTGCGGTAGGGACAGAAAGTGATGCACTAAACGCCACGCCATACCCACCAGCTTGCTGGGCAACAGAACCGCCGC
This sequence comes from Kosakonia sacchari, assembly GCA_900109485.1. Taxonomy (GTDB): domain Bacteria; phylum Pseudomonadota; class Gammaproteobacteria; order Enterobacterales; family Enterobacteriaceae; genus Kosakonia; species Kosakonia sacchari_B. The sequence goes on from FOAY01000001.1 coordinate 703,714, forward strand.
CATGCGTAAATCCACTTGATCCATATAAAGCCCCTTTAGCATCCTGCTCGTACCCGTAGGGGGCAACCATAGGCATACTGCCGGTAATATTGCGTATAGCATCGCTCTGTGCGCTGAGTAAGGTTCTGCTTGCATCAACCCCGCGTCCATCATCCCAGCCACGAATAAATTCCCCCCGTAAATCAGGTAATACAAGGTTTGGATAAGCCACAGCCAGCTTCGGGTATTGCGCTGCGGTGAACGCCGCGCCGTTACATTTCAGCCAACCTGTCGGCGGTGTCGCCGATGACCAGGGAATGGGCACGCCAACCGGCAACGCCGAACCGTCACCCAGGTTTAACGCTGATATTGCCGTTTTAACAAATTCGGTGGTGGCCAGTTGCGTATCATTTGCCGTTTGTCCCGGGGTGGGGGCTTTTGGTGTTCCGGTCAATGTGGGACTGGCAATCGGCGCATACTGAGTATGCGGATTGCTGGCTGCAATATGCTGGCTCAGCAGATTATCGGCCCAGGCTTTTACCTCGATAACCTTGTCATCAACATACTTGCGCGTCGCCAGCACCACTGACGGATCAATTTTTAGCGTGACGGCTGCGGTAGAGGAAACAATCAGCGCCATTCGAATCGTCTGCGTGCGCCCGCTACCTTCACCTAACAGCGGTTTGTAGGTTTCCGGGCAGTTGGCGACGGCAACCAGTACGCCATCGTCATCAAAGAGACCCAGCTCGCGGATCCAGTATCCCCCTTCGTTTTCCGGGATCACCTGCTCGGCGATAATTTGATTGGCATCCTCTGCATCGACAGTCAGTGTGTTTACTGCGCCGATGCGTTTTTGGTTAACCAGCCGGGTTTGTGCCGGGTCGGGCGTGGGCAGGCTGCCGTTGCCATCGCCAACGGCCATTTGCGTAATATGGATTTGGGTGCCCAGCGCGGTGGCGTTCGCCAGCTTCGCCGCGCCCTGATTGGTCAGGATGGCAAAATATTTTACAGTCATGCGTTCACTCTCAGGTTATCGATTGAGTAAACGGTATTGTCCGGGGCACATCGGGGCGGGGCCTATCAGTTAGGGTTGGTTGCCGGGCGATACAACCCTAATGGTCTGCTGGAGGTTGGCCGGGGGGGAATGGTAAGTCGGGTAAACGCAGCGTTACCCGACAAAAAACGGGCCGCGGCCCGTTGGTCTTATTGCGGCTGTTCAGGCCAGCTGATATCCGGTGCGCTTGCGGTATCGACAGCCTGCACGCGCTTGATGTACTCCAGCCATTTCACCAGGCTGGCTTTGTCGTCGTCGCTAATAATGCCGAGTTGCAGTTCGGTCTGCCACACGCTGATACTCTCTTTCGCGGTCTTCAGCCGCTGCGTTTTGTTCTGTTCAGCGTCCGCTATCAGCGCGGTTTTTTGTGCACTTTCATCGGTGACCCACGCGCTACCATTCCAGACGTCATAAGGCGTAGCCGGAGCAAGCGTGGTGACATTCGCCGGGTAATCGCCCAGTTCGGTTATCTGTTTTTGTTCGCCGCTGGCGGTGTCATATACCGTTTCACCACGTGAGTCGTGAATATATTCCCACGCCTGCCCGGCAGCGTTGCGGAATACGGCAAACCCCGTTTTCGCCGAAAGCGGCGCATCAAGCGCTGCGTTCGCCGGGATACCGACACCCACCGCGAGATACTCAACGGATGTGGAGAGGTATTCGCGGCTGGTCGCGTCATAGTTGTAAACGGTCACTTCCCCGGCGCTGGTGGCTAAGCGGTTTTCATCCAGAATTGCGGTCAACATTATTGAGCCCTCACGATGTAGTTAAATGCAATGTTATGGGGACGGGTTTCCGCGCCACCGGTGTTTTCCATGTAGATATAGGTATGGCAGCGGTTACCTGTTTGCCCGGTGAGATCCACTTTTTCACTGTTTTCATCGGTAAAGGCGATAATTTTCCCGGTGGGCGTGCCGTATTCATTAATAAATCGGTGGTTATGCGATCTCAACTCATCAGACTGCGCTGAAAGCAGCGCTCGCCCGGCGTCCAGCCCGCGCCCATCATCCAAACCGCGAATAAACTCACCGCGCAGATCCGGCAGAACACCGGCCGGGTAGGCGGCTGCCAGGCGTGGAAACTGGGTTTTATCAAAGGACGCGCCGTTGCATTTAAACCAGCCGCCAGGCGGGGTTGCTTGCGGCCAGGCGACAGGTGAACCCACCGGCAAAATGCCGTCGTAGTCAGCAATAACATCGCGCACATATTTGGTATTGGCGATCTGCTGTCCGTAGTTGCCGATATGCGTATCCGGCACCGTCGGCGTGCCGATAAACACCGGGCTGGCCAGCGGTGCGTACTGCGCATGCGGGTTAGCGGCTTTAACATGATTGTTCATCAGGTCGTCGGCATACTGCCGCGTCGCCAGTACCACCGACGGGTCGATTTTCAACGTGACGGCAGCCGTTGATGAGACGGTGAGCACCATGCGGATGGTCTGCGTGCGTCCGCTCCCTTCCTGCATTTGCGGTTTGTACGTTTCCGGGCAGTTGGCGACGGCAATCAGTACACCCTCGTCATCATAGAGGCCAATTTCACGGATCCAGAAACCGCCTTCCGTCTCCGGAATAACCTGCTCGGCAATAATCTGGCTGCTGTTATTAGGATCGACCGACAGTCGGTTCAGCGGCGCAATACGCTGCTGGTTAATCAGTTTTGTTTGCGCCGGGTCTGGCATCGGTAGTACGCCGTTGGCATCGCCAACCGCCATCCGCGTGAGATTAAGTTTTGTGCCGAGCGACGCGGCGTTTGCCAGCCTCGCAGCGCCCTGATTGGTCAGAATGGCAAAATATTTGGCAGTCATGCGTTAACTCTCAGGTTGTTTGGTGAAGAATGAACGGTGACGCTATTTTCTGTTCAGCCACAGGCGAACACCATTGAGCGGAGTTGGGCGCTTGCTGGCACAACGAGTGCGATGAAAAAAACGGGCCGCAGCCCGTTTCAGCAGTATGGCGGGTTATGAGATATAAACATCATCGATAAGATGGATGGCAGAAGCGGGGTAATACTCGCCACCGACCACAATCTCTTCCGGCATGTAAGGATAAACCGTCAGCTCTTCGCCGAGGTAACAACCGGCGCCAACATAAAACTCGCCGCTGGTGCTCAGGCTAATGTTCAGTTCCGACAGATGGCGGCTCGCTGGTTTGGCATCGTTGATCAGCCGCTCCAGCTCCTGGTACATCTGCTCGGTAATGCCATTCTCCTGCACGCCAATCACCAGCCGGAACGTGCCGGGTTCGGCGTTCTCCTGCCACCATTCACGTAGCTCAATCAGGTAGCCGAGCGGTTCAACCACGCGCCGTAATGAGCTAATGGTTCCCTTGTGTTGATGAACAAAAAAAGCGGAGGCGATAATTTTACGTTTGGTGGCTTCAGGCCAACTGTAATCCCAGCGATCGACGGAGAGCGCCCACGCCAGGTAAGGCAGCAGCTCTGCCGGGCAGGTTTGTGGATCCCATAATGTGCGCAGCGGCACCGGTACGCGTTCGATTTGTGCCGCTGCCTCTGCCGTTGCCACCTCCAGAACCGAGGAGCCAACGGGCAACAGGCGGTCATCACTCATCGGTGCCTCCTGTATTAATGCTCCAGGCGGTGCAGTACGAAGCCTGGTTTTTCTCCAGCACCAGATCGCTTTGCGGCGCGTTCATCTCCACGCGTTGTACACCTTCAACGTGCAGCGCAGCGTAAATGGCCGACTGGCGGATATCGCGGCCCAGTCGGCGCTGTGCGGAGATATAGGTCTTGAGTTGCTGTTCGGCGGCCTGACGGATCGGTTCCGATTCCGGCCCCGGGTAAAAATAGAGCGTGGCGTCAATCTGGTACGGCACAATTTCCGCGCTTTGTACCGTTACGCGGTCGCCAACCGGGCGGACATCTTCTGCGTTCAGCGCGTTTTCAACGATGGCGACCAGTTCGTCGCTGGCACTGCCGTCGCCTTCGCGTGAGAGCACAGAAATGGTGATATACGCCGGGTTCGGGCTGATCACCGAGATATCGGCAACCCGGCCATCGGCGCTGCGGCCGTGATATTCATAAGCGCCTTCCGGCCCGGCCACGCTTAAGCCTTCAAAGGCCTGCTGCGCTCGTAGTCGCAGGTCTTTATCAGACTCCATCACCGCAGCCGTCGGTGGGATGGTGCTGTCATCGGCAGGGGTGATCACCAGCCGCGCGGTATTGCTGTTAGCGGCAATCACATCAAGATCGTTACCGGCGGCATACGCCAGCATCACCGCGCGGGCGGCTTCATTAACGCGCTGGCGCCACAGCACTTCGCGGTAAGCGTTCTCTTCAAGAAACTTGGTCAGCGGCTCGGATTCCAGCGCCAGCGTACGGGCGATGGCCTCCTGCTCGTCGGCAGGAAACAGGGAAATGAGCGTCGCCTTGCGTTCGGCAAGAAGACCCTCGTAATCAAGTTCCTCAACCACATTGGGCGCGGGCAACTGGCTCAGATCGATAATCGGCATGGTTTTAACTCACTGGAAGGGTTAACGAAAGGGATTCGCCGGTGCTGGCGAGCTGGCCGGTCAGATTGACAATCATCTTGCCGTCGAACTGCCGTTCGGTTGTCACTGCGCTCAGCGTGATGCGCGGTTCCCATTTCAGCAGCGCCATATAGCAGGCGGCCTGAATTTGCAGCGCCAGCGCCGGGGTTTGCGGCTGGTCGATCATCTCAAACAGCAGTGAACCGTAATCGCGGCGCATGACCCGTGAGCCAACAGGCGTGCGCAGAATATCGCTGATGCTCTGGCGGATATGTTCGGTGTCAGTCAGGCGCTGGCCGGTGGTGCGGTCAAAACCGCTGTATTGCACTGTCATAGAGGCGCTCCTGTGGTACCGCCGCTGTCGCCGGGGTGTTGATGGGTATGCAGTACTTTGCCGTTAGAGGACAACGAACCGCCGCTGTGCGAGATATTGCCGCTCATCGTGCCGCCTTTTTGCACCTCCAGCGTGCTGGTGATGAGCTTGTTGGTACAGACCACTTCCGGGGTATCAAGGGTGATGCGGGTGGAGGCGACAACCTTCACTTCCGGCACACTGACGGTTACGGATTGGGAGGCGGTGATATCGGCGGTTTTAATGCCGCTGACTTTCAACGCGCTGTTTTGCGGTTCGTATTCGAACACCGCGCCATCGGGGAAGGCGACATGCCAGGCGTCCGCCGAAGCAGAAGGCGCCGGGTTGTCGTCAGAAAAAATGCCCGGTAGCACAAAGGCAGTGTCGAGCTCGCCGCCGACCGCCAGCAGTAAAACCTGCTCGCCGACCGAGGGCGCCCACCACGTACGTGAATGTCCGGCGCGGTGGGTTAACCACTGCAACCACTGAGTGACGATGCCGCCTGTCTGCACTCGACAACGCCCGGAAGTCAGGTCGATGTCGACGATAATCCCGGTACGGATCATATTACGCAGCGCGCGGGCCATTTCCTGGAGCGAGAGTTGTGTGTTCATAGCGGAAATGATGCTATGCGGCCCCGGCTTTGAAAAACGGACAAGGCTGTCCGGCTTTTGGCACAACGCGGGGCGCATTTGCGGGCGTTACGAAGCCCAGCGGCTCACCAGTTCGCCGTTGATATAAAGCTCAACCGGGCGGGTAACCAGCGCTGGCGGCAGCGGCTCCGGCAGCGTCTCAGCGTGCAGCGCGCCATCGACTTCCGTCACTTTGGTGCGCTCGGTCAGTTGCAGGATGATCAGCAGATCCTGCGTACCGTCGCTGTTGGTCGTCAGCGACCAGCTAAAGCAGCCGCGCTGGCCCGCGTCGACGGTGAGAATGTCCGGCTGGTTGTCGCGCAGCCAGGCCATGATCGGCACAAAAATCGTATCGATATCGCCGGAAAAAGCGCTGACGGCGACGTTGAGGTTGAACTGTTTTTCAAACGACAGCGAAGGGGCGAACGTGGCGGTATTGCTGCCTTTGTCCACCCACAGCCGCAGCGTATCGGGGTTGTCGTGCAGCGCCGGGACAGCATCAGTCAGGGCTTTGCGCAGCGTGTCGGGTTTTAGCATTTATCTCATCCTGGCAGTGTTTAACGGTTTCAACTTGCAGCGCGCAACTCTCCAGCGCGCGCTCAAGCTGACGGATATCGGCGCTTAAATCGCCGTTAGTTTGCGGATCGCTGCCCGGCATCGGACACAGGCTGACCTGCGGGCAACGGTTGTAAACAGTGACCGGCAGAGGGGCAGGCGGGGCGCTGGTGCACCCGGCGCACAGCATCAGGCAACTGAGTGTTATACCAGCGGCGAAAGGCGTCATTTTCATGGAGTAACCTTGTGATGGTTTGTTCGCGGCGCACGGCCTGTTCGCTGGCGGCATTGAGCTGCTGACGCAGCGCCACCTGCGCCTGCTCGTTGTTGGCCGCCAGCGCATCAGCGGCGTCGCGCTGCGCTTTCAGTTGCGCGATGGTGTTGCTTTGCTCGTACGTAAGCCGGGTGGATTGCGAAAGCGCGCTGCGCAGCGCGTGGTTTTGCTGTACCAGCCATATTACGCCCAGCACGGCGAGCAGCAGGGCAATCAGCCGGGCGGTCATTTCACCCCCTTCAGGCACCAGGCGCGCTCGCGTTCGCGGCGGTTTTCCAGCCCGCGATTGCGATCGCCGTTGATAAACACCCAGCGCGGCAGCTGATCGCAGGCCTGTTGCCACTGTTTGTGGTTGATAAACCACACCAGCGTCGAACGGCAGGCGGCAGCGGCACCAACGTTAAAAGCGAAACTGACTACCGCGTCATAGACCTGTGATGGCATGGCGACCGGCGCGCAGGCTGCCAGCCGTCGCTCAACGTGCAGTACATCGGCGACCAGATTCACCGCCGCCTCTTTTTCGCTGATATCCCGCGTTGGCGCAACGCCAGCGGTGTGGCCAATGCCGGATGTCCAGACGCCAGCGCTGCACTGGTACGGGCGCAGACGACAGCCTTCCAGATCGGCAATCAGCGCCAGCCCCTGCTGTGAGGTATGCAGTAAATGGAAATCCGGCACCAGCACCGCCAGTGCCAGCACCGCCGCGGCACTACAACGTTTAACGGGTAAGCCCATTCATCACCTCCTGGCTCACGGCGCAGGATTTCAGGAACAGATAGCTTTTGCGGCGGTAATACCAGTTCACGGCGACGGTGACGGCAACGCCCAGCGCGCCGAACCAGGCGGCGAAATCCTGCGGCGTCATCGCGCCGAAAAAGGTCAGCGCGACGCTTATCCAGTAGGCCAGCGACGAGGTGACTTTTTCGATAGTCAGGCCCATAGATTCACCGTTTCTGTCTGCGTCGGCGCCTGCACTTCCGGCAGGTTTACCGGGGTACCGTAAGGCAAAATCACGCCCAGATCGGCAAGGCCGGGATTGGCCGCCAGCACCGTTTCAACCACACCCTGGGTGTAGCCGTAATAGCGCAGGCAAAGGAGATCGAGCGTGTCGCCCTGTTGTGTGATTACATTCATCGTTTTCGCGTCTCTTACCGTCGGGAAGGATTTTTCCCACCGTTAAGTCTCCAGACCGGAGCAGGCGGACGCTATCTGTCGCCGCTGGCTGCACGCTGGCACAACAGGGCGAAAGCGGTGTGAAGTGGGGAGGGGCGGCCTGAAACAGTGCAGGTATGATCTGGCGCGCAGGCCGCCGTTACCGGCGAGTTTCCGGCCGCTATTCTGCCTGGTAAAAAATGTCTCTTTCCTGCGCGGTCGCGCTTTCGCTTTCCGCCATGTCAGCAATCAGCCACAGCGCCATTTCCAGCTCTTCCTTTTTGCAATGGTGGAGCAGAGACAACTCGGCAATAAACCTTACGCACGCCCATTTCCGCTGAGCGCGTTCATTCCGTTCAGACACCATGAATCCCCTCATGAGTTCTTTACTGTATATTTGTACAGTATCATAGGCCGTTTATTAATGGGAAGCGAAAATTATTTCACCGCATCACTATGTTGCTGAAAAAGAAAACCATTATTCTGCTTCACCCACGCGTTGGGCACGGGTTTTCCTGGCAATGCCGGGTTGTCGGGCGGTGGATCGCTACAGCGGCTGGTGGGCCAGCGCGTACAGTTATTGACAGAACTCCAAGAGGGCGCAGGCGCGCCCTGAAGGTCAACCTCCGTTCGCTTCGGCACAATTTTCCATTTTTTCAGCCGCGTCAGCACCGGCGAACCGGTACCGACCTGCGTGTCATACACCCCGCGAATACGTACCGTGGTTTCGCCGTACTGGTTAAATTCTTCATCCGGTGCATACAGCGTGCGCACCTGCAAATCATCGCGACGAACAAACGGCCCGCCCTGCGCATTGACGTAACCAGCCCAGTCCCCGGCATCGGCGGCATCGTGAACCAGTGCGAATTCCACGCTTAAGCCGCGTGCTGTTTCGCCATCGGCCATTTTTCTCAGCTCGCGATACACCGTCACCGGCGCGCCGCCAACAAACTGAAACTGGCGGATACGCCAGCGCGCCGCCCAGGCGGAAACGGCACAGGCCGTCTCCTGCAACGGTGAGCCGCTCTCGTTATCGCGCTCGCCTTCCAGCGCATAACCATCGATATTCTTGGCGATATACTTCGCCACATAACCGGTGGCGCTGCCTTTTTGCTCATCGATCGCCTCGGCGTGAAAGCGCGCGCGCTTCGCCTTATCGCTGCGCAACTCGTGGTTATCCTCTTCGCGGGCATAGTCGCCGAGGATTTCGCGCACGTGGCTGACATCCTGCGGTTGCATAAACAGCAGCAGATGCCAGTGCGGCGTGCCATCGTGATGCGGCTCAGCCACGCGAATGCCGAAAATGCGCAGCCCGTTACGATGCAGCCTGGCGCGGATCCGCGCCCACAGCCGGGTGAAATAGCCCTGCGTCTGCGCAGGGCTGGCGCCGTTCCACTTATGATTGCGGTAGCCGGCGCGGGTGGTGGCGTGCCAGGCTGACGGTGCGGTCAGGGTATAAAATTCGCCGACATAACCCAGCGACTGACAAATCGTTTCAAAGCCGCGAATGCGCGTCATCAGCTCGCAGCGGCGAATCGCCGGGTTGGCGACCGAGCCGTCATGTTTATCAATCAGGCTGATGCGGTTCCCTTCCTCATCTTCCAGCTCCATGCTGTTGAGAAACTCGCGGTTACGGCGCTTCTGCTCGCGCCAGGCGCTGACGCAATCGTCGCTGGCGTAGGGGCGTTTTTTCTTGCTGACGTTACCGAGCGCAATCTGTAAATGTTCGCGCCACTGAGCGGCGATGCGACGCAGATGGCCGCGCCACCACACTTCGCTAAACAGGCGGATCACCGCCGGGGCAATCTCATCAGCGCAGGCCACTTTACGGGTGACCCGCTGCCAGTGCGGCGGCGTGACGTTAAATTGCAGCGCAATCATTCCGGCGTGCAGATACCAGCGGTGCAGGGTTTTCAGCTCTGCCGCTTCCGCGCTGTCGATGTTTGCCAGTTCGCCGCGAATAAAATGCGCGATATCGGTCGCCAGCCGGTCAATCGCGCTTTTCGCCAGGTCCGGCAATTGGTTGTAGCGTGCCAGCAGCGCCAGCAGACGACTCGCCAGATCCTGCTGGATGGCGGTATCAAAATGGCCATTGAATACGGCTCTGGAGAGACGCGAGCTAAGCGGTTTGTGCTGGTAGCGCTGCGCCACCGCGTTTAGCCGTGGGATAGCGCGGTGAAAGAAGTGGCAGAGAAAGGCGTTGGCCCGCGCCGCGCCGTGCGCCTGTTCCAGCGCATCGATACGGCGGGTGACCGGAAAGCGGATGCACTCCGGTTGCAGCGCCAGCGCGTGGCGCGCCTGCTGCACCGCCGCAAAATGTCGGTTGCGGCGGTGCAGTTCCGCGTGGGTGGGATACGGGCTGGCGATCGCTGAACGCGGCGCGTTCCACGGATAAGCCCACGAGATCGCCAATTAGCGCCTCCGGTAATGTTTATCTTTCAGTTCGGCGAGCTGCTGGCAACTGACGCAGCAGGTCACGCCGGGCAATGCCATCCGCCGGGCCTGGGGAATCGGCGCATCGCAGCATTCGCAGGTGAGGCGTGAGGGCAACAGCAGGCGGTTACGCGCCTGGCGGATATAGCGCTCGCGATCGTCCAGCTCACGCTGCTGAACGAGATCCATTTCATCGGCCATCAGTGCAGCTCCTGTGCCTGGTTATCGATATGGCTGGCTTCCTGGCGCAGCAGCTCGGCGGCGTCGCACCACTCAAGACGCTGAGTGGCGATAAGCGCAGCCAGCACCTCCAGCCGCCCGGAAATAACGCTGGCGCAGCGCAGACGTTCGTTGTTGCGGGCTTCTGCCAGCAGCAGCGCGATCTCTTCATGGCTGCGTACTGAATGGGGGTTAATATTTTTTCGCATGGTATTTCTCCTGAAATTCGGGCAAAGGGAGGCCCGACGGGTTGACGTCATAGGTATGAAAAAAGGGGTTACAGCGGCATGGTGAGCCGTTTCGGAAACAGGCTGACTACCGCGCGGAAATGGTTCATCGCGGCAATCAGCGCCCGCTTCTCCTCGAGCGTCAGCGCATCCGGATGAAGCGCCTGACGCGCCGTGGGTACTCTGGCGAGAAAGAAGATCGCCGCCAGCGCCCGGCTGTTCTCTTCAAAGTGTTCGTCCCGCTTGTCGCGCAGCTCGTCGATAAAGCGCGCCACCTCGCGCCAGCTATCGCCCCAGTAGCGGCCGCGGATTTCCGCGATATGGTTCAGCCCGCTCAGGCGTTCTCCGGCGTTGAGCGGAAGCGTTGCGGTGGGTGAGGTGATCGCCATATTGCCTCCTGTTTGATTCTGAGCTTGCAAAAGCAAATTCAGCTAAACGAGGTGCCGGAACGACGGTCGAGATAACGACAGTCGATCGCCTGCTGGGTTAATTTGTCGCGCCAGGCCTGCACATTGATCAGCGTACGGCTGCGTTTACCGGCGTTTTCCGCGCTCGAATAGTCGCGGGTCGGAGCCTTCAGCAGAATGCCTTCGTCGAGCCATTGCCAGACCAGACGCTCGCTGATACCGCGCATGGCGGCGAAATCCCGCACCGTCATGGCATCGGACATCGCCGAGCGGATCAGGGTTTGCAATGTCGGGAGAAGGGCGGAGACCAGCTCATCCATCTGCCCATGGGTGAAATTCCTGGATTGCATTTGAGAGCCAGATAACGGATGCGACGGCGTTGATTTTGCATCTGACATATCGCATTATCTCCTGTTGTTTGAAATGTACTGCACTGCTGTGCATTTTGGTCGATGCACAGCAATATAAATCGCAAATGCGATTGTGTAAATCGCTTTTTTGATGTTGGTGAACATGAGTGATAACAAAATGAGTGTTCAGGATGTGATCGAGCGTATTGCTGCGTCCTATTCTGTCTCCAGCCAGAAAGCGCTCGCCGAAGCACTGGATGTCCCGGCGAACAATATCAGTAGCTGGATCCAGCGCGACAGCGTGCCCTATAAGGCGGTGGTCAAATGCGCGCTGGATACCGGCGCAGATTTGCACTGGCTGGTAAACGGTGAATTTGCAAATGCAAAATCAGCGGATAAGCCGCTGCCGAAAGGCAAGGCGCTGTACGATGAGATTTTATCGACCGGCGGGCGCCCGGTGCTGCGCCGCATCCTCGACGCGTATGGTTTCCAGATGCAAAAAGATCTCGGCGACCTGCTCGATATCTCCTCCGGGACCATCAGCACCTGGGTGCGGCGTGAGTTTTTCCCCGGCGATGTAGTGGTGACCTGCGCGCTGGATACCGGCGTTTCGCTGAACTGGCTGGCGACCGGGAAAGGCGAAATGTACCCGGCTCCGGCTCCTGCGGCGCAAGGTGATGCTGTGCTGAGCATTCCGAAATTCCGTCTGGAATCCGGCGAGCTGAAAGAGGCGGGCGTCTGGGCGCTGGATCGCAGCCTTGCGCCGTCATCGACGGAAGGGCTGAATTTTATCGAGGGGCTGAATGCGGCCTGGCTGGTCGATACCTCGGCGCAGAAAATTGGTAACGGACGCTGGTTTATCAGTATCGACGATGCGCTGGATGTGTTTGATGTGGTGCGTCTGCCGGGCGGCAAAGTCCGCCTGACGAATAACGCGGTCGATTTCGAGTGTGGCGTGACTGAGATTGCGCCGTTCGGCGTGGTGGTTTTCACGCTGGAAAAACATGTGTAAGCGGCAATGACGGTCAGCAAACAGAAAAACGGCAAGTGGCTGTGCGAGCTGTACCCGCAGGGACGGGAAGGGCGGCGCATTCGTCGGCAGTTTAATACCAAAGGCGAGGCCGAAGCGTTTGAATCCTGGACGAAACAGGAGGCGCAGGAGAAGCCGTGGCTGGGCGAGAAAGAGGATCGCCGACGTTTAAGCGAGCTGATTGCGCTGTGGTTTAAGCTGCATGGCCAGTCGCTGGCGGCGGGCAAGTCGCGGATGGCGAAGCTGGAGATTGTCTGTCGCGGGCTGGGCGATCCGGTCGCTTCGCGCCTGACCGCCAAAGCCTGGGCGCACTATCGCGATCAGCGGCTGAGCGGCGAAATCGATAACGGTTACACGCCGGACAAAGCAAAGTGGAAGGTGAAACCGGTGACGGTCAACCGCGAGCAGCAATATCTGAGCGCGGTGTTTAACGAACTGCGGCGGCTGGGTGAATGGTCGCTGCCAAATCCGATTGAAAACGTGCGTATTTTTCGCGAAAAAGAGCGAGAAATGACGTGGCTGACGCAGCCGCAAATCATCACCCTGCTGGCGGCCTGCGAACGCTACGGGCACGCCGATTTAACGCGGGTGGTGAAAATTTGCCTCGCCACCGGCGCGCGCTGGCGCGAGGCGGAAAACCTCAATCGTGCGCAGCTTGTGGCGAATAAAATCACCTTTATCAAAACCAAAGGCGGGCGCAACCGGACGGTGCCGATCCCGCCGTGGCTTTTTGACGAGCTGTCGCCGCTGCAAGGGCAGATGTTCCAGCCCTGCTATGGGGAATTCAGCAAAATGCTGGCCACCACCGATATCGCGCTGGCCGAAGGGCAGAAAACCCACGTATTGCGCCACACTTTCGCCGCGCACTTTATGACCAATGGCGGCAATATTCTCGTGCTGCAACGCATTCTTGGCCATGCCAATATCCGTGAAACCATGCGCTATGCCCACTTTGCGCCCGATCATCTTGAAGAGGCGGTGATGCTCAACCCGCTGTCGCAGCTTAATGGCGGCAAAATGGCGGCGGATGTTGCATAACGCTGCAATTCGCTGCATGAAAAAGGGTTTTATACGCTGATAAACAAGGGTAAATCGTTGAATGCGGCGAGTGGCGGCAAAAGCGTCTTAACTAACTTTTTTTGCTGCGTTTACCTTTTCTTTTTCGAAATAATTTAACCTGCCGGTGATGATTAATTTACAATGCCGCCTTGATCGGGAGGAGATGCGGTGAAGAACGCTTTTCATCAATGGGCAGCAAAACGCTCAGCCACATGGCTGGCGCTGTTTGCGATCCTGCTGATCGTCGTCGCCCCGCTGATTTCCGTCTCCCTGCAACACGATCCGATGAGTGCTATGCCGGGTATGCATCATGAGATGAGCATGCCGATGCATCATGAGATGTCATCTCAGCCGGAAACGCACCCGCCAACTTCCCTGCCTGTTGATCACGCTGAAGCCTGTGGCTACTGCGTCTTGCTGGCACATGTGCCTGGCCTGATCCTGCTGGTTGCGCTGCTGCTGATGGGGCGTGCATTGCGCATTCGCCTGAAGCCCGCTCGCCCGCTGATCAGACACTGGCACTTCTTCCCCTGGCTTTGCCCTGACACCCGCGCGCCGCCGCTTTTCTGCTTTTCCTGACATGTATAAAAGGCCGTTCGCCCCTGCGTAACGGCACGCGTTGACTATTCCTGAGGAAAAGTATGACTTCCTGCACCCTGCGTGCGGCGTGGCTGAATTTGCTGCGACGCCTGCACTTTTATATTGGCCTGTTTGTCGGGCCTTTTATCTTCATTGCGGCCCTGAGCGGCACGCTGTATGTGGCGACGCCACAACTGGAAAATGTTCTCTACAGCGATGCGCTGTACGGTGTGTCCTCCGGTACGCGCCAGCCGCTTGCTGAGCAGATTGCTGTTGCTGAGCAGGTGACCGGCGGCCACCTGCGTCTGCATGCTGTGCGGCCAGGCCTTGCCGACAACGCCACTACGCGCGTGATGTTTGCCGATCCGCAACTTGGCGTGTCGGAAAACCGCGCCATCTTTATCGATCCCGTGACGTTACAGGTGAAGGGCGATATGACGGTGTACGGCACCAGCGGTATTTTGCCGCTGCGCCAGTGGATCGACTATTTTCACCGCTCGCTGCTGCTGGGCGATGCGGGCCGCCTCTACAGCGAGCTTGCCGCTTCATGGATGTGGGTGGCGGCGCTGGGCGGTATTGCACTGTGGTTTTTCACGCGCCCGAAACGGCGGATAAATAACGCGGTGCAAAATCATCGCCGCCTGCATGTGGTGCTCGGCTGGAGCCTGCTGGTCGGTATGCTGCTGTTTTCCGCCACCGGTCTGACATGGTCGCAGTGGGCGGGCGGCAACGTCGATAGCCTGCGGGCGGCTTTCGGCTGGATGACGCCGCAGGTCAACACGCAGCTTGATGGCGCAGCGATGGCGACCGATCCGCATGCGGAACATCATCAACATCATGCGGGCATGAACATGCCGGAAATGGCGCTGGATTGGGTGCAATTCGATGATGTGTTGCGGGCTGCCCGGCGGGCCGGAATTGCTGCCAGCAAGCTGGAGATCCGCCCGCCGCGTAGCATGGATAAAGCGTGGACGGTGACAGAAATCGATCGCGGCTGGCCAACGCAGGTCGATGCGGTAGCGATTAATGGCAGCACGCTGGCGGTGGTTGACCGCACGCGGTTTGCCGACTTCCCGCTAATGGCGAAACTGACGCGCTGGGGCGTCGATTTTCATATGGGCGTGTTGTTTGGCCTTGCGAACCAGTTATTACTGATCCTTTTTGGCACTGCGCTGTGCGTGATGATCGTGGTTGGCTACCGATTGTGGTGGATTCGCCGACCGGCAGGCGCTGCGGTGAATCCGGCTGCAACCTTGCTTTCTTGCTGGCTGAGTTTAAGCCGGGCGGGGCGTTTTGGTACGCTGGTTATCGCGCTGCTGCTGGGGATCATGTTGCCGGTGATGGGCGGCAGTTTGCTGCTGTTTATACTGATTGATGCACTGCGCTGGAAACGTGCCGCGCAGCGTTCAGCCAGCGCGCAGGCATAAGCAAAATGCGCTGAGTGTAAATTTATAATTACACTCAGCGCCATAATCAGGCGGAATAAATTGCATATGTAAAGAAATCGGTACGTTTTGTGGATTGAAATCTTTACCGTATATGGTATGGTTACGCCATCCTCTACGGAGGAACCCCTATCGCAAAACGAGTCATACAGGATCGCCATCATGCAAAAAGACGCGCTGAACAACGTACATATCACCGACGAACAGGTTTTGATCACCCCGGAACAATTGAAAGCGGCTTTCCCGCTGACCATTGAGCAGGAAGCGCAAATCGCGCACTCCCGCCAGACCATCTCCAACATTATTGCCGGAAAAGATCCGCGTCTGCTGGTGGTGTGTGGCCCTTGCTCGATTCACGATCCTGAAGCCGCGATTGAATATGCTCGTCGATTTAAAGCCCTTGCCGCAGAGGTCAGCGATAGCCTCTATCTGGTGATGCGCGTCTATTTTGAAAAACCCCGTACCACCGTTGGCTGGAAGGGGCTGATTAACGATCCGCACATGGATGGCTCGTTTGATGTGGAAGCCGGCCTGAAGATTGCGCGTCGTCTGCTGGTGGAACTGGTAAGTATGGGCCTGCCGCTGGCGACCGAAGCGCTGGATCCGAACAGCCCGCAGTTCCTCGGCGACTTGTTTAGCTGGTCGGCAATTGGTGCGCGCACCACTGAATCCCAGACGCACCGCGAAATGGCCTCCGGCCTGTCGATGCCGGTCGGTTTCAAAAACGGTACCGACGGCAGCCTGGCTACGGCAATCAATGCCATGCGCGCGGCGGCAATGCCGCACCGCTTTGTCGGTATCAACCAGGCCGGTCAGGTTTGCCTGCTGCAAACCCAGGGTAACCCGGATGGGCATGTGATCCTGCGCGGCGGCAAAGCGCCGAACTACAGCCCGGCGGATGTCGCGCAGTGTGAAAAAGAGATGGAACAGGCGGGACTGAAACCATCGCTGATGGTAGATTGCAGCCATGGTAATTCCAACAAAGATTACCGTCGCCAGCCTGCCGTTGCCGAATCTGTGGTGGCACAGATCAAAGATGGCAACCGCTCGATTACCGGTCTGATGATTGAAAGCAACATTCATGAAGGCAATCAATCTTCTGAGCAGCCGCGCAGCGCCATGAAGTATGGTGTTTCCGTGACGGATGCTTGCATTAGCTGGGAATCGACCGAAGCGCTGCTGCGTGAGATCGATAAAGATCTGCGCAATAGTCTGGCGGCGCGTTTCGCTTAAGAGGTTGTTATGGTTGCTGAATTGACCGCGCTGCGCGATCAAATTGATGAAGTGGATAAGGCGCTGCTGGGGCTGCTGGCGCGCCGTCTGGAGCTGGTAGCCGAAGTTGGTGAAGTAAAAAGCAAATATGGCTTGCCGATCTACGTGCCGGAACGTGAAGCCACAATGCTGGCTTCCCGCCGCAAAGAGGCCGAACTGCTCGGCGTTCCGCCGGATCTGATTGAAGATGTGCTGCGCCGCGTGATGCGTGAATCTTACTCCAGCGAAAATGACAAAGGTTTTAAAACCCTGTGTCCTGAAATGCGGCCGGTGGTGATTGTCGGCGGCGCGGGCCAGATGGGGCAACTGTTTGCCAAAATGTTGACGCTGTCGGGTTATCAAGTGCGCATTCTGGAAAAAGAAGACTGGGCGCAGGCGGGCGAGCTGCTGGCCGATGCCGGTATGGTGATTGTCAGTGTGCCGATCCACGTGACCGAACAGGTGATAGGCCAACTGCCGCCGCTGCCGGATGACTGTATTCTGGTCGATCTGGCGTCGGTGAAAAGCGGTCCGTTGCAGGCGATGTTGTCGGCGCATAAAGGCCCGGTGCTTGGTCTGCATCCCATGTTTGGGCCGGACAGCGGCAGCCTTGCCAAGCAGGTGGTGGTCTGGTGCGACGGACGTCAGCCAGAGGCTTACCAGTGGTTCCTTGAACAGATTCAGGTCTGGGGCGCGCGTTTGCATCGCATCAGCGCTGTCGAACACGACCAGAATATGGCGTTTATTCAGGCACTGCGCCACTTCGCAACGTTCGCTTACGGGCTGCATCTGGCCGAAGAGAATGTGCAGCTTGAGCAGTTGCTGGCGCTCTCATCGCCGATTTATCGTCTGGAGCTGGCAATGGTTGGGCGCCTGTTTGCCCAGGATCCGCAACTTTATGCAGACATTATTATGTCGTCGTCGAACAACCTGGCGCTGATCAAGCGTTACTACCAGCGTTTTGGCGAAGCCATCGGTTTACTGGAGCAGGGCGACAAGCAGGCCTTTATCGACAGCTTCCGCAAAGTGGAGCACTGGTTTGGCGATTACGCTCAGCGTTTTCAGAACGAAAGCCGCGTATTACTGCGCCAGGCGAACGACAGCCGCCAGTAAAAGAAAAGCCGTTTATACTGAAAAGCCAGTGGTCACCGCTGGCTTTTTTCATTTAAGGGACGCGCAATGGCGGAGTTACAGAAGCTGTTTGATTACACCGGCCACCTGCCGGAATGCCCGACCTGGAGCGAAGCAGAACAGGCGCTTTACTGGGCGGATATTCTGGAAGGTGAAATTCATCGTTACCATCTGGCATCTGGCGAACACCAGGTGCTCTCCTTCCCGGAAGAGGTCGGCTGTTTTGCGTTGCGCGAGAAAGGCGGCTTTATCGTGGCAATGCGTAACGCCATCTGGCTGACGGATGCGCGCGGCCTGCTGCGACAGAAAGTGTGCGACAACCCATCGAACCCGCAACTGGCGCGCTTTAACGATGGTGGCACCGATCACCGGGGACGCTTTTACGCCGGGACATTCTGGGGGCCGGGCGATTACAACGGCGCTTTGTTGCTGCGCGTGGATAACGATCTGACGCCAAAAGTGGTGCAGTGCGATATTCACGGTGCGAATGGTCTGGCGTTCAGCCAGGATCAGCAATGGATGTTTACCTCCGACACGCCCAACGGTGTGATTTATCGTACGCCGCTGGATGCGCAGGGCGAACCGGGGCGTCGGGAAGTGTTCCGCCGGTTTACTGCCGGGGATGGGATCCCGGATGGTGCGGCGATGGATGTGGAAGGCTGCTACTGGAGCGCGATGTTCGACGGTTGGCGTGTGGCACGTTTCTCACCGCAGGGCGAACAGCTTGCGGAGTACCGTCTACCGGTACGTTGCCCGACGATGGTCTGCTTTGGCGGCGATGACATGAAAACGCTGTTTATCACCACCACGCGGGAAAATATGGAAGAGGAAGAGCTGGCGCGTTATCCGCTTTCTGGCGCTATCTTCACCCTGCCAGTGAGCGTGGCAGGGATGAAGAAACCGCTGTTCAGAGAGTGTTAAACCGGATCGACCGGCACCACGTTTTCGCTGGGATAGCAGCCAAGCACTTTCAGCGAACGGGTGATATCGCCCAGTTCGCGCAGCGCTTTTTGCATTTCTGCCGAGTGGAGATTGGCCTGCACATCAAGGTAGAACATCTCTTCCCACGGATTGCCGTGGATCGGGCGCGACTCCAGCTTGGTCATGATCAGATTGTGATTGCGCAGCACCAGCAGCGCTTCAACCAACGCACCGGCCTGTTGGCCTGTCGCTATCAGTAGCGTGGTTTTCGCCGGAACCTGCTCTGATACATCAATGGCTTTACGCGCCAGCACGATAAAGCGGGTGATATTCTGCGTCTGGTTCGCCAGGTTACGCTCCAGCACCTGTAAACCGTACAGTGCGCCGCCCGCTTCACTGCCCAGCGCAGCAACATGCGGTGAGTTCGCCTGCGCCACTTTCTCCATCGCGGCTGAGGTGCTTTCGCAATATTCGATTTTCCACTGCGGGTAGCGGTTCAGGAACTGGCTGCACTGCTGGAAAGGTTGCGGGTGGCTGTAAACCGTCTGGATCTGCTCCAGATCCGTCGAGCCGGAAACCAGCACACAGTGATCGATCGGCACCGTCAGCTCGCCAACAATCGACAAGCTGGTGTGCTGAAGTAAATCGTACACGTCGTTGATAGCACCAGAGCTGGTATTTTCCAGCGGCACCACGGCGTAATCCGCCTGGCCGGTTTCGACCTGGTTAAAAATATCGTGAAACTTCAGGCAACCGCTCTCGATAAATTGCTCAAAATGGCGCGCGGCGTACTGACGTGCCGCGAGGTGCGAGTAAGAGCCTTTTGGCCCCAGAAAAGCGATGCGCGCGGAGTGCGGATTGATCTTGTTGAGGTGCTGCTGGAGCAGGGCTTGCTGAGTCAGGACGGAATCTTCAATGATCAGCTGGAACAGGCGGGTGATGTAATATGCATCGAGGTGATGCGCTTTGCCCAGTTGGATCAGGCGCTCCAGTAAATCCCGCTCGCGGTCGATATCGCGCACCGGGCGGTGTGAGTCGAGCTTGGCTTTGCCGACCTCAACGGAGAGCTGGCGGCGCTCGGCCAGCAGGGTCAGCAACTGCTCATCCAGTGCACTGATCTTTACGCGTAAATCCAGTAAGGGGTTTTCAGCCGTCATGTTGTTGCCTTTTATTATTAAAAAAAAAGCCTCCCGGAGTGGGAGGCCTTATTGTTCGTCTTCGCATTCTTTATCACAAAACGAATCGCCTCCCTATTTGGGGAAGGTAAAAAAGAATGCGAAGAAGAACGGCACAAGTTTCATGTAAATTTCCTTTGAGCGACCGAAGTACAGTACCCGCACTGTTTTCGCTCTGTCAATAAAAAACGCGCCCGCAGGCGCGTTGGATAGGGACTCAATGTAGAGACTACTCTTCTTCTTCCTCAACGAAGCTTGTGTCTTTCACCGATGTTGCGGCGCGACGTGCTTCACCTTTGTGCTGCACTTTATTGAGCTGCCGTTCCAGCTTGTTAATCAATTCGTTGATAGCGGTGTACATATCTTCATGCCGTGCGCTGGCCACCAGATGTCCATTCGGTGTGTTGATAGTGGCATCAGCGATAAAACCCTGCGGCTCTTTGGAGAGAATGATATGTGGATTAATCAGATGTGTTTGCCATTTATCCAGTTTGGCGAGACGGTCTGCGACATGCTGGCGGATTGCCGGAGTAATTTCCATTTGTTTACTGGTAATGTTCATTGTCATAAATTTTACCTCTTGTCTTTCCGTCTTGGTGATTTCAGCATACCGTGCCTAATGTCAAAAAGCGTGATTTAAATCACATTATTTTGTCGGTTTTTGTCAAAGGGAAGGTTTTGTGAGGCAGGACAGGAAGAGGGGAAAATTACCTTGTGGAACTCTCCATTAACGGTCATAGTTGATAGGATGCATTGCGGCTAAACCGCTTCAGCTATTGGTAAAATGAATAAAAAACGGCAGCCACTGGCTGCCGTTTTGTGTTTCAGAGACTTACGTATTACTGCTGTTGGCCGCGATAATTTTCGCTACCTTGTCTGCCTGCGCGTTCATTTGCATCTCGCGGTAGGCTTTCTCCATTTTCGGCAGCGCATCACGCGTCGCCTGCGTATCCGGATAATCACGCAGCATGCCTTCTACGCGGTTGACAACCGCAACCCAGGCACCGCGATCGGTGTAGTAGTTCACTACCGACAGTTCATATTTCGACAGACGATCTTTCAGGAACACCAGACGCTTGGTGGCATCGGTGATGTACTGGCTCTGCGGATAGCCGCGTACCAGTTTACTGAAGTCATTGAACGCCTCACGCGCATGAGCCGGGTCACGATCGCTGCGATCCACGCCAAAGAACCCTTGCAGAGCGCTATCGTCCAGCGCCATGTTGGTCAACCCACGCATATACATCACATAATCGATGTTCGGATGGGTTGGGTTCAGACGAATAAAACGGTCAATCGCGGCTTGCGCCAGCGGTAAATCGGCGTTTTTGTAGTAGGCGTAAATCAGATCCAGCTGTACTTGCTGTGAGTACGGACCAAACGGATAACGATTATCCAGTGCTTCCAGTTGCGTTATTGCCGCCTTCCAGTTACCGTCTTGCAGTTTTTGCTGGGCAGTCGCGTAGATTTCATTTGGTGGATTATCAGGCACCTCTTCCTTTGAACCGGAGCAACCCGCCAAAGCCAGACTCAACGTGGCGGCTGCCACCAGATATTTCAAGCGCGTCATGACGTTTAGACTTTCCTCAGAATGTTTATGCGGGAGATTCTTTATTCCTGCTCCCGACTAAGACCAGCTACAATAGCACACTATATTAAACGGCGAAGCCGTAAAACCCAACGTTAACGAAGAAGCTGTATATGGCACAACGAGTACAACTCACCGCAACGGTGTCCGAAAAACAACTCGGTCAACGCTTAGATCAGGCTTTGGCCGAATTGTTCCCGGATTATTCACGTTCGCGAATAAAAGAATGGATCCTCGACCAGCACGTGCAGGTCAACGGCAGTATTTGCGACAAACCGAAAGAGAAAGTGTTGGGTGGAGAACGCATCACTATTGATGTGGAAATTGAAGAAGAAGCGCGCTTCGAACCGCAGGACATCCCGCTGAACATCGTCTACGAAGATGATGACATTATCGTGATCAATAAACCGCGTGACCTCGTCGTTCACCCGGGCGCAGGCAACCCGGACGGTACGGTGCTGAATGCATTGCTGCACTATTATCCGCCGATTGCCGATGTTCCGCGCGCGGGGATTGTGCACCGTCTGGACAAAGATACCACCGGCTTGATGGTGGTAGCGAAAACGATCCCGGCGCAAACGCGGCTGGTCGAGTCGTTGCAGCTGCGCGAAATTACGCGTGAATACGAAGCGGTAGCGATTGGGCATATGACGTCCGGTGGTACGGTTGAAGAACCCATCAGCCGCCACCCGACCAAGCGTACTCATATGTCGGTGCACCCGATGGGTAAACCGGCGGTAACGCACTACCGCATCATGGAGCACTTCCGTGTGCACACGCGTCTGCGTCTGCGTCTGGAAACCGGCCGCACCCACCAGATCCGCGTGCATATGGCGCATATCACTCATCCGCTGGTGGGCGATCAGCTTTATGGTGGTCGTCCGCGTCCGCCGAAAGGCGCTTCCGACGAATTTATCGATACGCTGCGCAAGTTTGATCGTCAGGCTCTGCACGCCACGATGCTGCGCCTTTACCACCCCATTAGCGGCATTGAGATGGAGTGGCACGCGCCTATTCCGCAGGATATGGTGGATTTGATTGCCGCTATGCGCGCGGATTTTGAAACCCATAAGGACGATGTCGCCTGGTTATGACCAAACTGATCCTCCCTGAGTGGCCGCAGCCGAAAGGCGTGGCGTCATGCAGTTCAACCCGTATCGGCGGTGTGAGCTTGTCGCCTTATCACTCGCTAAACCTCGGCGCCCACTGTGGCGACGATGCTGAGCATGTGGAAGAGAATCGCAAACGTATGTTTGCCGAGGGAGGGCTGCCTTCAAAACCGGTATGGCTTGAGCAGGTACACGGTACCGACATGCTGCTGCTCGATGGCGGGCCTTATACCTCTAAACAGGCCGATGCGTCATACAGCAACACGCCCGGTACGGTTTGCGCGGTGATGACCGCCGACTGCCTGCCGGTGCTGTTTTGCAATCGTGATGGAACCGAAGTCGCTGCTGCTCATGCTGGTTGGCGAGGGTTGTGTGCGGGCGTGCTGGAAAAGACGGTTGCCTGTTTTACCGATAAGCCGGAAAACCTGCTCGCCTGGTTAGGGCCGGCGATCGGGCCGCAGGCGTTTGAAGTCGGCGCAGAAGTGCGCGAGGCATTTATGGCGCATGATGTTGAGGCCGATCGGGCTTTTCGTCCGCACGGCGAGAAATATTTCGCTGATATCTACCAGCTCGCGCGCCAGCGTCTGGCGTCGGTGGGCGTCCAGCAAGTCTTCGGTGGTGAGCACTGCACCTTCAGTCAAAAGGATGATTTTTTCTCATACCGCCGGGACAAGATAACCGGCCGTATGGCAAGTTTTATTTGGCTGATATAACCTAAAGAATCAAGACGATCCAGTTCGCATATACTTTCTTTTGCATAATTCAGGTCATTCACCTTGAATAATTGAGGGATGACCTCATTTAATCTCCAGTAGCAATTTTGACCTGTTATGGGAGGAGTTATGCGTCTGGATCGTCTTACCAATAAATTCCAGCTTGCTCTTGCCGATGCCCAGTCGCTCGCACTGGGGCACGACAACCAATTTATCGAACCTCTTCATTTAATGAGCGCCCTGCTGAAGCAGGAAGGCGGTTCGGTTTTTCCTTTATTAACCTCTGCTGGCGTTAACGCTGGCTCGCTACGTACAGCCGTTGAACAGGCATTGAGCCGTTTACCGCAGGTGGAAGGCACCGGCGGCGACGTGCAGCCTTCTCAGGATTTAGTGCGTGTCCTCAATCTTTGCGACAAGCTGGCGCAAAAACGGGGTGACAACTTTATTTCGTCAGAACTTTTCGTTCTGGCAGCGCTGGAGTCTCACGGTACGCTAACCGATTTACTGAAATCGGCGGGCGCAACCACCGCGAAGGTGACTCAGGCTATTGAACAAATGCGTGGGGGTGAAAACGTGAACGATCAAGGGGCTGAAGATCAACGTCAGGCCTTGAAGAAATTCACCGTCGATCTGACCGAGCGTGCCGAGCAAGGCAAGCTCGATCCGGTTATCGGCCGTGACGAAGAGATCCGTCGTACCATTCAGGTACTGCAACGCCGGACTAAAAACAACCCGGTGCTGATTGGTGAACCGGGGGTGGGTAAAACCGCTATCGTTGAAGGACTGGCGCAGCGCATTGTTAATGGTGAAGTGCCGGAAGGGCTGAAAGGTCGGCGCGTTCTGGCGCTGGACATGGGCGCGCTGGTGGCCGGGGCGAAATACCGCGGCGAGTTTGAAGAGCGTCTGAAAGGCGTGCTGAACGATCTTTCTAAACAGGAAGGCAATGTCATTCTGTTTATCGACGAGCTGCATACCATGGTGGGCGCCGGGAAAGCCGATGGCGCGATGGATGCGGGTAATATGCTGAAGCCAGCGCTGGCGCGCGGCGAACTGCACTGTGTCGGTGCCACTACGCTGGATGAGTATCGTCAGTATATAGAGAAAGATGCTGCGCTGGAGCGTCGTTTCCAGAAAGTGTTTGTTGCTGAGCCGACAGTGGAAGACACCATTGCGATTCTGCGTGGCCTGAAAGAACGTTACGAGCTGCACCACCATGTGCAGATTACCGACCCGGCGATCGTCGCGGCGGCAACGTTGTCGCATCGCTATATTTCCGATCGCCAGTTGCCAGATAAAGCTATCGACCTGATCGATGAAGCTGCATCCAGCATTCGTATGCAGATTGACTCTAAACCGGAAGAACTTGACCGTCTTGATCGCCGCATTATCCAGCTCAAGCTGGAACAACGCGCGCTGATGAAAGAGTCTGACGAAGCGAGTAAAAAACGCCTCGAAATGCTTAACGAAGAGCTGGAAGATAAAGAGCGCCAGTATTCGACATTAGAAGAAGAGTGGAAAGCGGAGAAAGCTTCTCTTTCCGGCACCCAGACCATTAAGGCTGAACTGGAACAGGCGAAAATCGCGATGGAACAGGCGCGGCGTAATGGCGATCTTGGACGGATGTCGGAGTTGCAGTACGGGAAAATCCCTGAACTGGAAAAACAACTGGAAGCGGCAACCCAGGCTGAAGGCAAAACGATGCGTCTGTTGCGTAACCGCGTGACGGATATTGAGATTGCCGAAGTGCTGGCGCGCTGGACCGGTATTCCGGTGTCGCGGATGATGGAAGGTGAACGTGAAAAACTTCTGCGTATGGAGCATGACCTGCATCATCGCGTGATTGGCCAGGACGAAGCGGTAGAAGCGGTATCTAACGCCATTCGCCGCAGCCGTGCGGGGCTGTCGGATCCGAATCGCCCGATCGGTTCGTTCCTGTTCCTTGGGCCAACCGGGGTAGGGAAAACCGAGCTGTGTAAAGCGCTGGCGAACTTTATGTTCGATAGCGACGATGCAATGGTGCGTATCGACATGTCTGAGTTTATGGAAAAACACTCCGTTTCTCGGCTGGTGGGCGCACCTCCGGGATATGTCGGTTATGAAGAAGGCGGCTATCTGACAGAAGCGGTTCGTCGTCGCCCCTATTCCGTCATCCTGCTGGATGAAGTGGAAAAAGCGCATCCGGATGTATTCAACATCCTGTTGCAGGTGCTTGACGATGGTCGTCTGACGGATGGGCAGGGCAGGACGGTGGATTTCCGTAATACTGTCGTCATCATGACGTCGAACCTCGGTTCTGATCTGATTCAGGAGCGTTTTGGCGATCTGGATTATGGTCATATGAAGGAACTGGTATTGGGCGTGGTGAGCCAGAACTTCCGTCCGGAGTTTATTAACCGTATTGATGAAGTGGTGGTCTTCCATCCGCTGGGTGAAAAACATATTGCTTCTATTGCGCAGATCCAGTTGCAGCGTCTGTACAAACGTATGGAAGAGCGTGGCTATGCGGTGACTATCTCTGATGAAGCCCTGAAGCTGTTGAGCGCGAATGGTTACGATCCGGTGTATGGCGCGCGTCCGTTGAAACGCGCTATCCAACAGCAGATCGAAAACCCGCTGGCGCAGCAGATATTGTCTGGTGAGCTGATTCCGGGCAAAACAGTGCAGCTTGTCGTAAAAGACGATCGTATTGTGGCAGTGCAGTAAGTCACAAAATAAAGAAAACGAGCCCTCAGGGGCTCGTTTTTGTATAAAAACCAGGCAAAAATTACCATTCAAAGGTCGGTTTGCCTGGAAAGTAATCAAACGATAATTTTTTTGAATTTTATGCTTGTCAGCCAGAATTATCTCCCTATAATGCGCCTCCACTGACACGGCACAACGGCAAACACACCGGCCTGTCAGGTGAAGAAAACCGAAAATAATCAGTTGACTTCACGGCGGGAAAGCGTAATATGCACACCCCGCGCCGCAGCGAAAACACAGCGGCACTGCTCTTTAACAATTTATCAGACAATCTGTGTGGGCACTCAGGTGACATGGATTCTTAACGTCCCCGGACGAAAAATGAATACCAAGTCTCACGGGTGAACACGTAATTCATTACGAAGTTTAATTCGATGAG
>FOAY01000011.1:0-71091 GCA_900109485.1 Kosakonia sacchari
AAAGCCGTGGTGGCACTTTTACCAGCAAATGAACATGATCTATCTGGACATTCAGCTCCACCACTTCTATCCCGAGCTGTTCACTTGAGATCCTTATCTGTTTATAGACCTCTTTGCCAACATTGTTCCTCAGGATGCGAAATCGGTACTTGGGTGTCCAAACGATATGATATTGACAACACCAGAGCACATGAGATGCTCTCTGGAATCTACTCATGGTTAAATCCTTATCAGTTATGGGGATAACGGATTCGGATTTTCCCATGAGTAGCATTAATGGCAGAGCCAACTTGTTGCTGACCACCTCCATAGGAGGTGGTGTTCATGCAGGGATAAAAAAACGGCCCTTACGGGCCGTTTTCATTTTTCGTCTTTAGTCGTTACCGAATAAATCACGGGTATAGACTTTGTCCGCAACATCAGACAGTTCTTCCGCCATACGGTTGGAGATAATCACGTCAGCTTCCTGCTTAAACGCCTCCAGGTCGCGCACTACGCGGGAATGGAAGAATTCATCCTCCTGCATCACCGGTTCATAAATGATAACCTGCACGCCCTTCGCTTTAATGCGCTTCATGATGCCCTGAATGGACGATGCGCGGAAGTTATCGGAACCGCTCTTCATGATCAGACGGTAAACGCCGACCACTTTCGGTTTACGCGAGAGAATGGAATCGGCGATAAAGTCTTTACGCGTGCGGTTAGCATCAACGATGGCCGAAATAATGTTGTTCGGCACGGACTGGTAGTTTGCCAGCAGCTGCTTGGTGTCTTTCGGCAGGCAGTAGCCGCCGTAACCAAATGACGGGTTGTTGTAGTGGTTGCCGATGCGCGGGTCGAGACAAACGCCTTCAATAATCTGACGGCTGTTCAGCCCCAGGCTTTCCGCGTAGCTGTCCAGCTCGTTGAAGTAAGCAACACGCATCGCCAGATAGGTGTTGGCGAACAGTTTGATCGCTTCGGCTTCCGTAGAATCGGTAAACAGCACGCGAATATCTTTCTTAATCGCCCCTTCCTGCAACAGCGCGGCAAAACGCTCAGCACGTGCAGAACGCTCGCCGATGACGATGCGTGATGGGTGCAGGTTATCGTACAGAGCTTTCCCTTCGCGCAGGAATTCTGGCGAGAAAATGATGTTATCCACGCCGAATTTTTCGCGGATCGACTGGGTAAAGCCCACCGGAATAGTGGATTTGATAATCATCACCGCCTGCGGGTTAATTTCCAGCACATCGCGGATCACTGATTCCACGCTGCTGGTATTAAAGTAGTTGGTTTTCGGATCGTAATCCGTCGGGGTGGCGATAATCACAAAGTCGGCGCCGCGATAGGCTTCCTGCTTGTCCGTAGTGGCACGGAAATTCAGCGGCTTATTCTGCAAATACTCCTGGATTTCCTTATCAACGATGGGCGAAATCTTCTGGTTAAGCATATCAACTTTGGATTGCACGATATCCAGCGCGACGACCTCATGGTTCTGCGCGATCAGAATCCCGTTTGATAGCCCAACGTAACCTGTTCCGGAGATTGTTATTTTCATTCGATAAGCAACTTTTGTGAGTGTATGAAACCGGAGATGGCGAACCTGTCGCCACCCACTTAATATCAATAACTGTTGGGGTTTTTACCTCTTCTGTTGAGGGACTGTCAAGGCGACAACCAGCCTGCAACAGCGGCGTTGATGCGAAGTTTAATGTCGAATTGTCAACAAATTAAAGACGAGTGCCCTAAAAAGCCGCGCTGCGGCCGAAAAAAAGCCCGGTTGCACTAACCGGGCTTGCATTCATCAAACGAATGATTTCAGATTAATCCAGCCACTCGGTGTGGAAGACGCCATCTTTGTCAGTACGTTTATAGGTGTGCGCACCGAAGTAGTCGCGCTGGGCCTGGATCAGGTTCGCTGGCAGCACGGCGGAACGGTAGCTGTCGTAATAAGCCACTGCGGCAGAGAAAGTCGGTACCGGAATACCGTTCTGCACAGCGTAAGCCACGACATCACGCAGCGCCTGCTGGTAATCATCAGCAATTTTCTTGAAGTACGGTGCCAGCAGCAGGTTGGCGATTGCCGGTGTTTCTGCGTAAGCGTCAGTGATTTTCTGCAGGAACTGCGCACGAATGATGCAGCCTGCGCGGAAAATCTTCGCGATTTCGCCGTAGTTCAGATCCCAGTTGTGCTCGTCAGAAGCGGCACGCAGCTGAGAGAAGCCCTGCGCGTAAGAGACGATTTTACCCAGATAGAGCGCGCGGCGCACTTTCTCGATAAATTCCGCTTTATCGCCAGCCGGTTTTGCCTGCGGGCCGGAAAGCACTTTAGAAGCCGCAACGCGTTGCGTTTTCAGGGAGGAGATGTAGCGCGCGAAAACGGATTCGGTGATCAGCGACAGCGGCTCGCCAAGATCCAGGGAGCTCTGGCTGGTCCATTTACCGGTACCTTTGTTTGCCGCTTCATCCAGGATCACATCGACCAGGTATTTACCCTCTTCATCTTTCTTGGTGAAGATATCTTTGGTGATGTCAATCAGGTAGCTGCTCAGTTCGCCCGCATTCCACTCGCTGAAGGTTTTCGCCAGCTCTTCGTTAGAGAGGTTCAGGCCGCCTTTCAGCAGCGCGTAGGCTTCAGCGATCAGTTGCATGTCGCCGTATTCGATGCCGTTGTGCACCATTTTCACGTAGTGACCCGCACCATCCGGACCGATGTAAGTGACGCACGGTTCGCCATCTTCAGCCACTGCAGCAATTTTCGTCAGGATCGGCGCAACCAGTTCATACGCTTCTTTCTGACCGCCAGGCATGATTGACGGGCCTTTCAGCGCGCCTTCCTCACCGCCGGAAACACCGGTACCGATGAAGTTAAAACCTTCTGCAGAAAGTTCGCGGTTACGACGGATGGTGTCCTGGAAGAAGGTGTTACCGCCATCAATGATGATGTCGCCTTTGTCCAGATACGGTTTCAGGGATTCGATCGCCTTGTCAGTACCCTCGCCGGCTTTCACCATCAGCAGGATGCGGCGTGGGGTTTCCAGGGATTCGACAAATTCTTGCACGGTGTAGTAAGGAACCAGCTTTTTGCCCGGGTTTTCGGCAATCACTTCTTCGGTTTTTTCGCGGGAGCGGTTGAACACGGAAACGGTGTAGCCACGGCTCTCAATGTTGAGCGCAAGGTTGCGCCCCATCACAGCCATACCAACAACGCCGATTTGTTGCTTGGACATTACATACTCCTGTCAGGTGTGGTCACCGCGGCTTATGCGCGGCTTGAAATGTGCCAGAGATGTTAACTCAACACCGCAGCTTTGTGGATAGCTTTGGTATTGTTACCGCACAGACGGCTATTGTTGCAGCGTTAACAAAGGCGTTACTCAAAAAAAGTAGCTTCTGCAAAAGATTTCGCATTGAGATCTTTTTGCGACATCAGAGGTTTCATGTGAGAAAAGATTGGCCACTGAATGCCAACAGTGGCATCGTTCCAGAGTAGGGAATGTTCGTATTCAGGATTGTAGTAGTCAGTACATTTATAAACGAACTCGGCCGTTTCTGAAATTACATAGAACCCATGTGCAAAGCCTTCCGGGATCCATAACTGCCGTTTATTCTCAGCGGAGAGAGTGACACCCACCCATTTGCCAAACGTAGGGGATTTTTTACGCATATCGACGGCAACATCGAACACTTCGCCCTCAACGACACGGACTAACTTTCCTTGCGTGTTTTTAGTCTGGTAATGCAATCCGCGCAGAATATTTTTTGAAGATTTAGAATGATTATCCTGCACAAAGTGCGTGGTGCCGATGACTTCATCGAACTTACGTTGTTGCCAGGTTTCCATAAAAAAACCACGCTCATCGCCAAACACCGCGGGTTCGATAATCTTCACTTCAGGGATTTCAGTTTCAATGACTTTCATCTTCAACTCTTTTCTTACTTACCCAAAACTTCCGTTATCACGCGCTCCACGCCTTTTCTCCAGTCAGGCAAGATAACACCGAAAGTTTTCTGGAATTTAGCATTGGAGAGACGCGAATTACGCGGCCGTTTCGCAGGCGTCGGGTATGACGACGTAGGAATCGCGGTTACCTCGGTAACCTTTAATTGATGACCGCTGGCTTTAGCCAAATCGAACACATAACGGGCATAATCGTACCAGCTTGTTTCACCGCTCGCGACCAGGTGATATGTCCCGGCCGTATTGTTGCGGCGTAGCTCCTCGCGAATGGCGATGGCTGTACAATCCGCTAATAATTCAGCGCCAGTCGGCGCACCGAATTGATCATTGATAATAGAAAGCGCCTCTTTTTCACCCGCCAGGCGCAGCATCGTTTTGGCAAAGTTAGCGCCGCGCGTAGCATAAACCCAGCTGGTACGAAAGATAAGATGGCGAGGGTTGGCTTTCCTGATTGCTTCCTCTCCTGCTAGTTTAGTCTTTCCGTAGACATTAAGCGGCCCGGTAGCCTCATCTTCGCGACGGAAATGGTCGCCTTCACCATCAAATACATAATCCGTTGAATAGTGCACCAGCAGTGCGCCCAGTTTCGCTGATTCACGAGCCAGCACGGCAACACCATGCTCATTCAGTTGCGCGGCAAGCTCTCGTTCACTTTCAGCTTTATCCACGGCGGTATGTGCTGCGGCATTAACAATTACGTCGGGCTGCACCGTCTGGATTGTTCTGACCATCCCTTCCAGATTCGTCAAATCACCACACAATGTTTTATCGAAGTAATCGACAGCAACAACTTCACCCAGCGTAGCAAGGGAACGCTGTAATTCCCAACCTACCTGCCCATTTTTACCGACAAGCAAAATTTTCATTGAACGCGACTCTGTTGGGTTTTCATGGACCATGGTTAACTTTTATTTTCATTAATCAGGATTTGCAGATACTGCCCATACGCCGTTTTTTTAAGTAATTCAGCCTGAACAGCCATTTCATCGGTAGTCAGCCAATTTTTACGGAAGGCAATTTCTTCCAGGCAAGCGACCTTCATGCCCTGTCTTTTTTCGATCGTATTGATAAATTGAGAGGCTTCAATCAGACTGTCATGCGTGCCCGTGTCCAGCCAGGCAAAGCCACGGCCCAACACTTCCACATCCAGTTCGCCACGCTCCAGATACATTTGATTAAGCGTTGTAATTTCAAGTTCGCCACGAGCAGAAGGTTTCACTTCTTTAGCCATATCCAGGACTTTATTGTCATAGAAATAAAGTCCTGTGATGGCCCAATGGGATTTAGGTTTTAACGGTTTTTCTTCTATAGAGAGCGCTTTAAAATTCTCATCAAACTCTACTACGCCGAATCTCTCGGGATCCTGAACCTGGTAACCAAAAACGGTAGCGCCGCTGGTTTTACTGGCCGCAGTTTCCAGTTTTTTACCAAAACTTTGTCCAAAATAAATATTATCACCCAGCACCAGCGCGCAATTATCATTGCCAATGAATTTCTCGCCAATAATAAATGCCTGCGCTAAGCCGTCGGGGGATGGCTGGACCGCATAGGTAAAATTAACGCCAAACTGGGAGCCATCTTTAAGCAGGCGCTGGAATGAAGCAAGATCTTCCGGTGTCGTGATAATTAAAATATCGCGAATACCCGCCAGCATCAGGACGGAAATGGGATAAAAGATCATCGGTTTATCATAAATGGGCAGCAATTGTTTCGATACACCCTGCGTGATGGGATATAAACGTGTGCCCGAACCGCCAGCCAGAACAATACCTTTCATCGTCGTTATCACCTCTTATTTTTTCAGGCCGATTCGTTCGCCAGCATATGAACCATCCAGCACACTCTGCCACCAACTTTTATTATTCAGATACCAATGAACTGTTTTCTCAATACCGCTTTCGAACGTCTCTTCCGGTGTCCATCCGAGATCGCGTTTAATCTTATCTGCACAAATAGCATAGCGCACATCATGGCCAGGGCGGTCAGGAACAAACACAATCAGCTCAGAGAAGCTGGAGATTCCTGCGGGTTTATTATCGATAACACGGTCAAGAATAGTGCAAATGGTTTTTACAACATCAATGTTCTTACGTTCGTTATGTCCGCCAATACAATATGTCTCACCATTTTTCCCCTCGGTGACCACTTTATACAGTGCGCGAGCATGATCCTCGACGTAAAGCCAATCGCGGATCTGTTCGCCGTTACCATAAACAGGTAATTGTTTACCGGCCAACGCATTAAGAATAATTAAGGGGATTAATTTCTCTGGAAAATGGTAAGGTCCGTAATTGTTCGAACAGTTGGTCACTACTGTCGGCAGATCATAGGTACGATTCCACGAGCGGACCAGATGATCGCTACCGGCTTTCGAAGCAGAGTACGGGCTGCTCGGGGCATACGGCGTCTCTTCAGTAAACAGCGCATTCGTACCGTGCAAATCGCCAAAAACCTCATCGGTAGAAATATGATGGAAAAGGAAGGTGCGCTTTTTGGCATCATCTAACGTTGAGTAATAGTGGCGTGCGGCTTCCAGCATGGTAAACGTGCCAACGAGATTGGTTTGAATGAACGCTGCCGGACCATCAATAGAGCGGTCGACATGACTCTCTGCGGCAAGGTGCATCACCACATCCGGGCGGAACTCAGTAAATTGTTCACTCACGCTCCGCATATCGGTGATATCGGTGCGTGAAAATGAATAGCGGTCGCTGTCAGCAACCGTCGCCAAAGACTCGAGATTACCTGCATAGGTCAGACAGTCGATAACACGAACCTCATCGGTCGTATTGTTGATGATATGCCGGACAACAGCAGAACCAATGAACCCCGCACCACCAGTAACAAGAATCTTCATAATGAATTCACTTATTTATCGTTAACATCAAAGCTAGCAGAAAAGATGTTGCTCGTAGTAGATACAATCAAATTAGCTTTTGTTTTATAAGGTTACATCGAGCGTTATATAGTAAAGCGGCCACCGAGCTTGCACAAGAGTTTACTTATCCGCAAAAAGTTTGTTGATATGTTCGGCCAGTTTTTTCTCTGTAAAAGTAAAATCACATATTTCATTGAAAACGCGCCTAGCATTCGCTGACATTTCACGTGCCAACTCATCATTATTAGCCAGTAGATTAAGTGCCTGCTCCCAGTTTTCTTTCGTATTCTGGCGAATAACAATTCCGATATTTTCGGCTTCGATATCGACATACCAGTATGGATTGTAAGTCGTTATTACTGGACGTCCTAATGCAATAGCCTCAATCAATGAAGATAATCCAACACAATAATTAATTTTATCCTGCCGCAAAGGGATAATCATTGCTTTTGCAACACTGACTTTTTCCAGCAATGTTTTATACTGCCAAAAACCTTTATTAATTTTGAAGTCGCCTTTAATATTATGATAAAAATCAGGCTGGTTGGTATCGCTAGTATAAAAATCAACTTTGATATTAGTATTTGCTAACGCATTAAACACGACAGGGAGATCTCTGTTTTCCCGACCAGTAGAAATAATGTCACCAGAAAGATCGTCTTGCTGAAAATGCTTATAAAATTCTTTATCGCCGCCCCAGCGAATAAAATGACATCTAGCAGGATTCAAATTTCTTTTTTCTGAAATTTCAGCCAGTGTTTTTTCAGAAAGGAAGAAAATTGAATCGAGGGTACGTATATATCGCTCAATAATGGGCAAAAAAAGCGCATGAATGATTTTTTTCGCCTTGCTTTTTGGTGGCGAAAAAATGTCGAGGTGCAGCCACCCAACAAATTTAGTCTTAAACAGAAATAATTTAGCCAGCATAAAAAAGAAAAGTGTTTTTCTCTTAATAAATGGCATAAAGAAAAGATCAGGTTTGTATTTTACGAAATCTTGCAAATCTTTCACAAGGTTTCCACTGGCAACTTTAACTTCAAAGTCCATTTTCTGTAACTGGGTGACACCATAAATGAATTGCGCAGGGATCTCTCCCTGCGTATATCTTTTATATGCAGAAGCATTATCATTGACGAAAACAAATGCTTTCATTCAAACTCCAGACATCTCAATACATAGCAAAATGTTATTTAGTAAGCGCCTTTCCGTAAAAGCACAACATTTATTGTTTTGAATAAAATTACGATATCATTCCACAGTGACCAGTTCTTAACATACCAGGAGTCAAAATAAACGCGCGTGGCATAATCAACATCATTACGCCCACTCACCTGCCATAGACCGGTCATGCCAGGTTTGACCATTAAATAATATTCAACATCATCAGAATAACGCTCAAGTTCTTCCTGTATTACAGGCCGCGGACCAACGAGACTCATTTCACCTTTCAGTACGTTAAAGAGTTGCGGCAATTCATCAAGACTGGTTTTGCGGATGAAACGGCCAATACGGGTAATACGCGGATCATCTTTAAGTTTAAAATCTTTTTCCCACTCGGAACGTGCAAGTGGGTCTTTGGTCAGAAGATCATCCAGCACTTCCTGAGAATTCATTACCATCGAACGAAATTTATAACAATTGAATTCTTTTCCACGCCGACCAATGCGGGGATGTGCATAAATAGCCGGACCGCCATCACGGCTCACCGTATACCATAGATAAATAAAGAGCGGCGACGAGATTGCCAGGATACCCAGAGTACATACAATATCGAAAAACCGCTTAATGAAACGAGAAGTGGCTTTTGACAAATTATTATGCACCTGTAACAACAGCACTTCATGACTAAAAATAAAAGACATGCTGGTGCCATACAGAGGGAAACCACGTAATGATGGAATGATTGTAATATTCCGACATTTATGTTTTGCCAGAAACCTCAACCATGTTTCAAATTTGTCACTTTCGTTATAATCACATGCAACTACAAACTGTGTAGAAAAAGGGTTAAACGTGTTTAATAATGTCTCTTCATTGCGTATAACCGGGCATTCTTCCAGAGTATGAATGTCAGTATCAAAATCACAGAATGCATCAATTTTAAAACCTGACACCTCTTCACTTTGCAGCGCGTAGTAAGCTTCCCTTGCATTACGCCCTACCCCAAGTATAACCGTGCTCTTTTTCCAATAACCGAGTTTATCAAGAAGGTGCTTGACTATTTCACGGGACAGAGGGACTAAAATGATGGCATAAAGCCAGCAGTAAACCCAAATATAACGAGAAAAATGCCATTTAGAAAATGCAACCAGCGCCAAATCAAAAATTGAAAATATAACGATAGTGCGCAGTGTTTCTTTTAACTCAGACCAGAATGGCTTTTTCTGTGCATAGTGGCGCAAGCGGATCCCGAACCATAAAACGCACAACATCGTCATAATAAAATGAGAGAAAATCCGGACATCAATCTGCACGAGCGGCATGAAAGTATTAAGGCTGCCGAGGAACGTAGCTACAGAAAGGAAAGAAAGTCCCAGTGCCACATTGAGCCAGAATAAATCTGATAATGCCAAAACAATTCGACAAATGAACTCTCTTTTTTGATTTTTGAATTCGAAACTTTTCATTATATTTTCCCGGCACGATGAAAATTCACTGTACCTGATGACACATTAATCTTGGTGGGTGTATATATTTTGTGTTTTCGCAGCCTGAATATTCAGTAATCCTTCAGAGTACTCACGCCAGGACTGCTCCACAAATGAAGTCATTTCAGTGCAAAAACGCTTTTCAGAAAAATAAAGCGCATGCTCGCGGCAATCTGCCGGACTGATTTGATCAGCATACTGTTCAAATGTATGCACAGCCTTACAAATTGCATCCGCGGTTTGTTCAAAGAAGAAAACGCCTGTTGGTTTTTCACTCCCCAAAGGCCGAACAGTTTCAAGGCAGCCACCTTTACCAAACGTAATAACAGGAGTACCGCTTGCCTGAGCCTCTACAGGAGAGATACCGAAATCCTCTTCTGCCGCGAAAACGTAAGCTTTTGCTCGTTTCATGTAATCAATCAGAGAAGCATCATCCTGATACCCTAGCAGCGTAATATTATTTGTTGCCAGTTTTTTAATTTTATCCATTTCAGAGCCATCGCCAATCACCACTAACTTTTTGTCGGGCATTTTAGCAAAAGCACTGACAATTAAATCCACGCGTTTATAGGGAACCATACGACAGGCAGCAAGGTAAAAATTCTCTTTGGTATCACTAAATTTAAATTTTTCCGTATTTACTGGTGGATAAATCACGCTGGCCTGGCGCCCATAGACTTTGTTTATACGCCGTCCGATGAATTTTGAATTGCCAATAAAATGCGTTACCCCAGCTGCAGTACGGTAATCCCAAATACGAATTTTATGCAGTAAATATTTCGCAATCCATCCTTTCAGCCCCTTATCAAGTCCGGCCTCGCGTAAGTATTGATGCTGGAAATCCCAGGCATAGCGGATCGGAGAGTGAACATAGGAAATATGAATTTGATCCGGCCCGGTGATGACACCTTTAGCGACTGCATGGCTGCTGGAGATCACGACATCATAAGCAGACATATCCAGTTGCTCGATGGCAAGTGGCATTAGGGGTAAATAAGACTGGAATTTTTTAGCCGCCCACGGCAACCGTTGAATGAATGTTGTTGTAACTTTCTTATTATTGAGAAATGCTCTATCTTCCGGCTTTAAAAAATCACAAACGGCAAAAATATCTGCATCAGGATAACAGCGGAGAATTTGCTCAACAACTTTTTCCGAACCTGCATAAGAACTTAACCACTCATGGACGATTGCTACTTTCATTGCATTTCTCATCAATTATTTTAAACATTTTTTCGGTACGAGCCTGATAGGTATATTCTCTTGCTAATTCCTGACACTGCTCTACAGAAATACTGTCACCGGCGATAACAGCCTCTAACCTGGCAATAAATTCTTCATCATTTTTTCCGATTCGAGCATAGTCTTTGAAATCAGCCAAAGACGCCAGATCAACGCTAACCACTGTTTTCCCCGCAGCGAGATATTCAAAGAACTTCATCGGAAACATTGAAGCCGTATATTCATTGATGTTATTCGGAAGCAGTGTGGCACTGAACCCTTTCAGATAATTAGGTAATAACTTATAGTCCCGAGGGCCGATTAAATGGATATTTTTATGCCGCGTAAGACGGGTAGCGTCTGTATTCGGATCGCCTTCTCCAACGGTGCCAATCATTACAATAGACCACTCAGGATGCGCTTCAGCGATTTTTTCCAGTAGCGCAAAGTTAACTTTATAGCCACTGATCGCACCGATAAACCCAATGCGTGGTTCAGGAATATTTTTCAGATCCTCAGGAATTCGCGTTTCTTCATTGAGAGCAAGAGAAAAGTGATTATAGTCAGCAACATTCGAATGATAATAAACATTATCACTCCATTGTTTTCTCGATTTTAAGAGTGTCAGAGAAGTTACGAAAACAATATCAGCTTTGCGGACTAACTCTTCCTCTGCCTCCTGCAAGATATCAACGGGCATACCCGGCTGTGCTTTTATCTCGTCTACACAATGATATATAACATTCGAAAAATGCCCCAGGGTCAAAAAACGAGTTGTGAGAGGATTGTATGTCCACAACGTTTTTTCGCGCATCCCCAGCTTCCAGCACCAGAATTTCAGGGCGCTACTAAGCATGAACTTATTAAATTTTCTGACGATACTGTATCGGTTGAATGGAATGGATATCGGAGACCACACCCAAATATTATCGCGAACCTGCCTTGGTGCTTTAATTGCTTTCAGAACCCGACGAAAAATACGTGATAAATCTCGCTTATTGATACCAGGGCGGCGTAACCCTAACGATTCAATATATAATACCCGATGTCCACGTTTGGCAAGTTCAAGCGTAACATGCTGTTTATTTGTCCAGAAAGGATTATCCCAATCAGCAGTTGATAAAACCACGATATCATTAACCGGCTTGTTCTTTTTCATGATTTCTAAATTATCTCATCCCTTTTCTGATTAATATAGATTTAACGCCATTACGATATAGCGGAAAAAGCATGGCCCAGATAGCAGCAAAAATTAAGAAGAACAGACCATTAATTATTAATCGTAATAAAACCGAGTCAAATACAATTAAACTATTTCCGACGAGCATCATCAAACACCAATAAACAAGCAACCCAGATCCTACTTTTAATATTGTCGACAGCAGTGAGTTGAATATTTTCAGATACCAACCACCTAATAGGAACATCACCAGACTGTATGCCGCATTACCAAGCCCAAGGCCAAATGCACCCCATATCCTATAAGTTACGAGATTAACGACCGCATTACTCAATAATGCAATAACCATCACTATTAAAACGTGTTTGTTTTTAAGATGTGCACTTAGTGCTTTAGTAAATATATAGCCAATAACTTGCGCCCATAAACCAATACACATCCCCTGGACAATCTGCGTGGTAACAGTAACTGAGTGGTCGTTAAAAGCACCGCGCATAAATAATAAAATAACAATATCCCTGGCATAGTAGAAAATAAAAAAGGACATATTAATGACTAATAGCCCTAACCAGTGATAGATTTTAATGATTTTTTCTCTCATCACATCTTGTGGTTGAGAAGACCACTCAGATAAACCAGCAAAAGCGATCGGTACGGAAAGAATAAAGACCACTGTATCCGTAATAAATTTTGCATAATCCAAAGCAGAAACGACATCAATACTTATGAGCGATGCCAGAGCACGCTCCAGTGTTATATTGCCTTGAAGAATTAGTGGCAACAGCAATAAAGGACGCAAAGTGATCCAGAAACTATACATCACTTTTTTTATTTCTTCGAGGTCAAAGCGTTCAGGAAAAGTTAGCAGGGCTCCTTTCCGCGCTCGTAATATTACCCAAATACTGAAGAAGATGTAGCTGGAAGTGAAGCCCCATGCCAAAAGCAAAAAGTCCTGGTAGATATATGCGGCAACGACCCCCAGCAACATACCCACATTCTGAATCGAAGCGCGTACAGAAAAAGGCTTATAATCGCCATGAGCCATCGATATATAATTCACTAGCCCTGAGAACAAATAAAATGGACAGCATATCGCCATTATTTTTAACAATTCTATCGACATTAGGCGCGTATTTTCATTTATACCCGGCGCCATTATCTGAACCCAGTAGTCAGACTTAAGATATAAAAGACAAAAAACAAATAATGATATCAATGTAAAGAAAACGAACATGCACCATTTGAAAACCGATGCCCGCTGCTCATCTTCCACTAGATATTTTTTATATAATGGTATAAATGCAGAATTCAGACTATCACTCGTCATAAAATTGATCGGCACTAATGTTCCGGTTTGCGCAATTCGATATGCGCCGTTCACATCACCGGTGCCGAAAAATTTTGCCATCAAAACTTCACGGATTAACCCGAGAATTTTTGACAGCATATTTCCGCCAAGTAACTGACTTATTGCTTTCTTCATTTGTTGTTACTTTGAATTAATGAAATATATTTATCCACGGAATAAGTCAATGTGTTTTTATCCTTTATATAGGACTCCCTGCCATATGACAGCATATTTAAAATATCATCCACCATGCTATCATTATCAACACAAGCCGCATTACATTTTATAATTTTCTCACTGACCTCAAAACTCAAATGTTCAGAGATAATTAATGGTAAACCAGCACTCATCGCTTCCAGAATGTTGAGAGGCAAACCTTCAATACGCTTAGTCAGAAATAAGAAAATATCAGCGCACTGCATTATCAATGATAACTCGCGTCTGGTTTTTGCACCTAAAAAAAGAATATCCTCAGCAAGACCGTAATCTTGCACGATTTTATGCAACAGCGCTTCATATGGACCATCACCACAGATAATATACTTTGCATTATGGATTTTATTTTTTATGCTGGCAAAGAGGCGAATATTCGTATCAACCCCTTTTTGTTCATGAAGCCGCGAAGCGGAC
Source organism: Kosakonia sacchari (assembly GCA_900109485.1). Lineage (GTDB taxonomy): Bacteria > Pseudomonadota > Gammaproteobacteria > Enterobacterales > Enterobacteriaceae > Kosakonia > Kosakonia sacchari_B. The sequence continues at coordinate 13,849 of FOAY01000011.1, forward strand.
ATAAAAACCAATGCATTCTGCGGGATAGCAAACAGATTTCTTAAGCGCTCTCTTTCGGACTGCGAATCAGTAAAAATATTTTGATCAATACCATTTTCAATTTTTATAATCTTTTTCGGCGTACATATAATGCGCGTTGGAAAAGCATTAAGATCGTCATAAACAGCATCACCTACTGCAACAATCCAATCGAAAGCTCGATAATGTTTCGCATCTGAAATAAATCCAATGATATTTTTCACTGCGGAAAGAGTTTTTTTTATTTTTTTTGTTTTTAACTTAGAAACTAACTCACCCATTGAAGTACCATGCGCTTGCATGATGAATCTGGCATAAGGAAATTTATCTTTATGTTTTAGTACACCGAAAGCACCTGCGCTAATGCTTATGACTGCACAGACTTCGTTCTTATTTTCCCATGCCAGCATGGTTTCTGCCGTTTTTTTCCACCAACCTGCCGAATATTTACCTCGAGGAATATTTTTTAATTTTATTATTGCAGGCCCGTCGATTTCCTTTTCAATATCTGTGTCAAAATCAGTTGTTATAACACTAACCTGATATCCCTTATTTTTTAATTCCACAGCTAAATCCCATGCAACAATCTCCATACCTCCAAGGTGATGAAAAGGTAACGATCGTGCCAAAATAATTATTTGGTTAGCCATGAATCACTTCCCGATAAATATCTTCCAATTTTTTAGTTTGAAGTGCCAAGTTAAAATTTTCGGTAACAAATGTCCTGGCTTCGCGCCCAATCGAGCAACGTTTCGCCTCATTATTCAAAAGAAAAAGGATACGCTCAGCAAGTTGTTGCGTATCGCCCTCCTGAACAAGGAAGCCCGTTTTTTCATCAATAATCGCCTCAGGAATTCCGCCGTGATTGCTACCAATAACTGGAATAGCGGTTACTGAAGCTTCCAGCAAGACCATGCCCAGACCTTCGGCATCACCCGTTTTTGCCGTTAGGCTTGGTAATGCCAGCATGCTTGCTTTGCGCATCCACGTCATTACCTCAGCATGTGGCAGCGCGCCGGTGAAAGTGACATTAGAATCAATACCATAGGCGGCTGTCTGTGCCTGTAATTGGCATAAAAGCGGACCTTCACCAATGATGACGAGCTGAACATCTTTATTACTTGCTTTGACTTTTTTTATCGCTTCCAATAAAACGGCCGTGCCTTTCTTTTCTACCAATCTGGCGACATGTAAGATAATGCCGGTTTGCTCTGCAGCGATTGCTGGCTGATATTTTTCGACATCAATACCGATATAGTGCTTGATTATTTTGTCTTCCGGAAAGCCATTACGAATAGCTTGTTTCACGATGAAGTCAGAGACACCGATAAACTTATCGCCCTCTTTTTTTAATTTTTTTTGTTGCAGAAAATAATTAATCCAGGCTGGAGATCGAGATGCCAATAAATCTTTATTTTTTACAGTAACGTCAAAACCATGTAACGTTGTGATCAGAGGAATATCTCTTTTATTAGCCAGGGCCAGGCCATAAATACCATCAATGGCGAAATGGGCATGAATCAGATCTAAAGGTTGCTGTTGTAATATATGCAGATAAGGCTGTGCTGACGTAGTCAGTGCATTATAGAGTTCAGCGAGTTTTTCTTTCCTGGTGCCATTTGCATTGAGCAACCAGCTTGTTGTCGATGAAGGTTTACTCCCAAGCGCTCTTCTGCCGATATAACATTTATTATATGCCTGAATCGCCTCAGCCTGCTGAGATATAAATACCTCTGAACCTTTAAAAAGCTGATTGCGGAAAATACCAATCGTTTTCATTTTACGTCCTGTGAGCTGACATCTTCGGGGAGTTGTTTGCCAGGCAAACTCCCAACATGATTGTCAAAATGATCATTTGATGTTGCTCGCCAATCAAACCAAAGTTTTCACCAAAACCATGAGCAAATAGCCAGGCAATGACCATCATAAATGAATAACTTAATTGTCTAGCATTAGCTTGCTGATTACGAATCCCTTTAAATGCAACCCGAAGGCAACTTACAATAAAAAGTAATCCCATTAATGCTGCCAGCAAGCCTGACTTCGACCAAAGAAAAATAAGTGTATTATGTGGGGGTAAATAATAGTTTGAAAATGTACTGTAGTTCTCTTCCCAGCCACCAAAGCCCTGCCCCATAAGCGGGCTATTGATAAATGAATCAAACGCATACTCCCATATCTGATATCGCGTTCCTGCTGTTTCTGCTGATTGGCTGAGAAAATCGTAACGTTCAGTCATGCCAAAAATTATACCAATGCTAATCAGCATAAGTGCAAAAATAGCACAAAATAAAGAAACATAAATTTTAGTTTGTTTTTGTAGTTTTAAATAGACAATAAATAAAGGTATTAATACTGAAAACAATATCCCTGCCTTTGAGCCTGTGAACAATACGCTAACCCAAAGAAAGATTGCCATCAGCAGTGATATTTTTGTTTTATATGCTTTGAAGATACCCCAAGCCATAAATGACGAGATCCCGACATAGCAGGCAGCGGCATTCGCATTTATAAATAAAATTCCGCCAGCTTTTACTGGATCGTAAAAATTATTTCTGACGCCTTCAAGTAAAGCAGTCAGAGTATTATCACCCATGGTATATTTACTTATGGAGGACAAGACAATCGACAGTTCGAGTGTCTCATTCAACCTGAACAATACAATTGTTATCGCCTGTAGACATACAAAGAACAACATTATATTCGTAATTTTATACAGTTCATTTTCTCTGGTTCGTGCGAGAACATATACTGCATTTGCAATAACAATAAATTCAATATAATAAGCAATATCTCGTATACCTGCAGATTTCGCTTCAGACCATAACAAACTAACAATGCTACAGCAGATCAATACTAATACCGACAGGATCGGTAGTTTCGCCAAAAAGATGTTCGCATTTTTAATAAATTCTGGCAGCAATAATATAGGAAGCAAAAATGCCAGTGAAACATCCGCGCCTGCGATCTGAATAAGATAGAGTTGAGGTACAGATGAGACTAATACCATTAATAAACGATGACGTAACGGAAGAACTAAGCACATGAAAAACAGTAGTACTCCGATCCCTGCCAACAAAACTTCAACCATATGCGTATACCTATCTGGCAACAGTGCTATTTATTAATAATTTCCAGTAATTCATTTGTTTTCTGTTGCATTAGTGTATGATTATTTTTCGCTTCAACATTCAAACGTAAAAGAGGTTCAGTGTTGGAGGTCCGGACATTAAAACGCCACTGCCCGAATGACATGCTCAAACCATCAATATAATTAATGTCGGATGCAGAAGGCGCATAATGATCTTCTATTTTTTTGATTAAAGAAACGGAATCAGAAACACTACAGTTAATTTCCCCCGATACCGGGAATTTTTTGATTCTGGTTTCAACCAATTCACAAAGTGAACAATCGCTTGTCAACACTAATTCAGCCACAAGCAACCAAGGAATCATGCCGCTGTCGCAATAGGCGAAATCTCGAAAATAGTGATGTGCACTCATTTCGCCGCCATATATTGCGTTCTCTTTGCGCATTCTTTCTTTAATAAAGGCATGTCCTGTTTTCGACATAATCGGAACGCCACCTGATTTTTCGACAATATCAATTGTATTCCAGGTCAATCTTGGGTCGTGAATAATTTTGGCGCCTTTATCTTTACGCAAAAAAGCTTCAGCCAACAAACCGACAATATAGTAACCTTCGATAAAGTTTCCATGTCCATCAAAAAAGAAGCAGCGATCAAAATCACCATCGAAAGCAATGCCCAGATCTGCGCCTGTCTGCCTTATTGCATTCTGCGTGTCCTTTCGGGATGAGGGCAGTAATGGATTCGGGATCCCGTGAGGAAAAGTGCCGTCCGGATTATGATGGACCTTAATAAACTCAATCATTAAATTTTGTTGTTTAAAACGTCGTTCAATCTCATCAATAACATGACCTGCTGCGCCATTCCCGGAGTTAATCACGATCTTAATTTTTTTATTCCGGAAATTATTCGTATCGATATAACTAAGTAAATGATCAACGTAGGCATGTTGAATGTCTATTTTTTTATAATGCCCTTGTTTTTCCGCCACAATTTTTGTGAATTGGTTTTCTTCCGCCAGCCGTTTTATTTCATTTAAACCTGTATCACCACTGATCGGCTGTGCGCCGTGCCGCACTAACTTCATTCCATTGTAATCAATTGGATTGTGGCTCGCCGTCACTTCAATTCCGCCGTCACAGCCAAGGTGGAATGTGGAAAAATAGATCTCCTCCGTGCCCGAAAGTCCGATATCAAGTACATCGCAGCCAGCATCCATTAATCCTCTTGCCAATGCCATTTTCAACGATTCGCTGGTTAAACGAACATCACCACCGACAACAACCTGCTTCGATTTTAAGAATTCGGCATAGGCACGGCCAATCCGCCAGGCTATATCTTCGTTGAGTTCTTCGCCCAGTTTTCCACGAATATCATATGCTTTAAAACAAGTTAATTTGTCTGCCATATTTTTATTCATTTACAGAATCCTTTGCACATCATCTTCACCTAAATAACTACCAAATTGGATTTCCAAAATTTCTAATTTCATGTCTTTCGGGTTCTTGATTTTATGTTTTTGTCCAGGTAGAACGGTGACCGATTCGTTTTCGGCAAGATATTGTTCTTCGTCATCGATGCGAATTAATGCTGTTCCACTCAACACGACCCAATGTTCAACACGATAATTATGTTTTTGCAGTGAGAGTTCACCGCCGGGCAACAGAGTTATACGATTGACGTTATAACGAGCCTCCTTGATGAGAGATTCTACATGTCCCCAAGGTTGATAGCGTGTTGGGTGTAATCTATATTCGCTTCTCGATTGTTTTTTTAAATAGTCGACGACGACCTTAACGTCCTGGGTACAGTTTTTGTCCGATACCAGTAGCGCGTCTTTTGTATTAACAATGACCAGGTCGTGTAATCCCAGCGCCGCAGTAAGCTTGTCTTCGCTGTGAATATAGCAATCGTGGGAATTATGAATAAAAACATCGCCTTGCATTGCATTTCCTGCATTATCCCTCGATGATGTTTCCCACAAAGCAGACCAGGAACCGATATCGTTCCAGCCGGCATCCATAGCTGCAACAATGCCGGATTCAGTATGCTCCATCACCGCATAATCAATAGAATCAGACGGACACGCCGCGAAGATATCTTTATTTAATTTAATGAAGTTAAGGTCATTTACCGATTGCGCCATCGATCGTTGGCATACATCCAGGATCTCAGGACAGAATTTACTGACTTCATTTAAATAAGCGGATGCGCGGAACATAAACATACCGCTATTCCATAAATACTCACCGCTTTCCAGATACTTCTCCGCTGTTTCTCTGTCCGGTTTTTCAACGAAGCGCTTAATTTTCCATGCGGAGGAACCATCAGATTGTTGGATATCACCACGCTGGATATAGCCATATCCTGTTTCAGGTTGCTTTGGAACAATCCCAAACGTAACTAATTTATCGTGTTGAGCGAAAGAAATAGCGTGGTTAACAACGGAACGGAATGCGTCTGAATCGGCGATTAAATGATCTGCTGCGAGTACGAGCAGTATTGGGTCCTCACCACCGGCAATAGCATGCAATGCAGCGAGAGTAATAGCAGGAGCGGTATTGCGACCGACAGGTTCCAGGATGATGTTATCAGCAAGTTTGTCAAGCTGTCTTAACTGCTCAGCAACCAGAAAACGATGCTCTTCGTTGCAAATAACTAAGGGAGCAGCAGCATCGAGACCATTAAGACGAGTGATAGTATTTTGTAGCATCGACCCTCCTTGGTGGAATGACAGAAATTGCTTCGGTTGCAATTCACGGGACAATGGCCATAAACGGCTTCCTGTTCCTCCTGCCATAACAACTGGAAGTAACATCCTTCTTCTCCTGCTCGTTCAGTACTGTATTTGTGTATAAAAATGGCACGCTACCGCCCCTGGCTTTGGCTACCAGAAGCACTAGTCGAGAAATGAGAACTTACTCAACAACAATAATTATCGCAGACAGGCACCTTCCGATAACCCGTTACGGCCACATTCTGCGAATTCTATAGGATTTCAATACGACAAGAGACTACCCTGAAAACGCAGGGTAGTCTCTTGTAAAATTATGTTATGCAGACTGTCTATCAGCCATGCGAGCTAAGAAGCTTCTTAATACTATCGCGGAACTTCTGACCTTCTTTCAGGTTGCGTAAGCCATACTGCACAAATGCCTGCATATAGCCCATTTTCTTACCGCAGTCATAGCTCTCGCCAGTCATCAGCATTGCATCGACAGATTGTTTTTCCGCCAGTTTGGCAATCGCATCGGTCAACTGGATACGGCCCCAGGCGCCCGGCTCGGTTTTCTCCAGCTCAGGCCAGATATCCGCAGAAAGCACATAGCGCCCCACGGCCATCAGGTCAGAATCCAGCGTTTGCGGCTGATCCGGTTTTTCGATGAACTGAACGATACGGCTAATCTTGCCTTCAGTATCCAGCGGCTCTTTGGTCTGAATCACGGAGTATTCCGAGAGATCGCCTTTCATGCGTTTTGCCAGTACCTGGCTGCGGCCAGTTTCCGTGAAACGCGCCACCATGGCGGCAAGGTTGTAGCGCAGCGGATCCGCCGTGGCGTTGTCCAGCACGATATCCGGCAGCACCACGACAAACGGGTTGTCGCCAATAATCGGGTGGGCACAAAGGATAGAGTGGCCCAGGCCCAGCGGCTGCGCCTGACGCACGTTCATGATCGTTACGCCCGGCGGACAAATAGACTGTACTTCCGCCAGCAACTGGCGCTTAACACGCTGCTCCAGCAGCGCTTCCAGCTCATATGAGGTGTCGAAGTGGTTCTCCACTGCGTTTTTAGACGAGTGAGTAACCAGAACGATTTCTTTGATCCCTGCAGCAACAACTTCATCGACGATATACTGAATCATCGGCTTGTCGACAATCGGCAGCATCTCTTTTGGAATGGCTTTCGTGGCAGGAAGCATATGCATTCCCAACCCTGCTACCGGAATAACTGCTTTCAAATTAACCATTATTTCTATCCACCTATAATAATTGGACGAAGTATAAACCTTTAACCTGGTTTCGCCAGCAAGTTAGCGATGATGATCGGTAAAAAGTCTTATGTTGTGTTATGACTGTCCAGTTCAGGCCAACGATGTAATCCTAACCCCCCGGTTAAATCACCAGGATTTATCGCAAAAGCCCGTAATAACGGCTTATAACCGCTTCGCCGGTAGCCGGAAGTTCAAATTATCAACATTCACTACATGCTGATCGACCCTGTCGATATCCACCGAGCTTTGCCCGTTTTCGTTAACTGCGTGAATATTCGCCAGCGACAACAGCGTGTCATTTTTGGCCATAAAACGTCCGCGCACATCTTTGCGCAAGTCAAAATTGAGTTTCAGCGCCGGACCATTGGCTGCATCTTGCATTACATTGATATTTCGCAAGAAAAGATGTTGTGGCTTGTTATGCAACTCGAGCGTCGCGTGCTTCATTTTTAGATTCGTAATCGCCACAAACGACGTTGCATTACCGGACGATATCTGGATACCGCGCAGCTTATATTTACTGCCGCTGTTATCCTGCTGAATATCGTTGAGTTTAAAGTTCTGCGGAATGGATAAATAATTCCCCTTGATCACGCCATAACCAATCAACATTCCGGCACTATTGACCATACTAACATTATCAATAACAAAATTATCGCAGCCGTAAATAGCGACCGTGGCATTATCCAGGCCCGCCTTTTTGCTGAAATCGGGGGTGATATTCTCCGCTTTAACGTTGCGGATAATGAAATGTTTGCCGTTCTCGACATGGACCAGTTGGCGGCAATTACTGCCGGTAATATTAGCCACGACGAAATTTTTCACTGCCTGATCTTCCGGGTAGTTATTGTCGTAGGTACTGCCCGCCAGCCCGATACCGATGCCCCAGTTAATCTTGCCGTTGGTGCAATCGATATTTTTAATGACATGGTCGGAAATCAGGATATTGCGATCGTTAATTGCCACGTTCCATTCGATGGCATCGCCCTGCAGGTCGCTGAAACGGCTATTCGTGATACGCGCGCCGTCCAGTTGATTATGGTAACCCTGGCGCAGGATGCCGTAGTTAGCCTTGCTGACAGTGATGTTATCTATCAGTAAGTTACGCAGCATGTTGTTATCTTTGCCGCCAATATAAATCTGCATGATCGGGCCATAGCCGCTCATGCTAACGCCCTGGATAACGCAGTTGGAACCACGCACATCCAGCGTAATGTTATACAAGCTTCCGCCTTTCTCGCCGATAACGCGGCTACCATCCTGCAACACAAATCGTCCGCGCCCACTGCCCTTCAGCGCGCCACGGATCAGCAGCGTTTTACCCGGCGGGATAAAGATCCCGGTATTGATATTTTCACATACCAGGCCAGCGGGGATTTCTACCGTTTGCCCCTCGTTAAAGGCTTTATTTAACGCAGCGGGCCAGTCGCTGTGATCATAATCGCTGATGCTGACGGAATCATTGCGTTCCAGCGCACGTGCGGCTGGCGAATGCAGTAACGGAAGCGCCGCCAGCGCAGAGCCGGCAGCGAGAAAAGTGCGGCGTGAGAGCGGTGTTGATGCTTTTTTTGCGGTCATAAAACCTCGATTCAAAGCGCCTGCAACAGGCTGGCAAGCTGCTGATTGATGATCTTTTGATTAAAGTCGGCTTCGACTTTTTCCCGCGCACGCGTCACCACCGGCGCTAAATCCTGGCCCTGCATCGAGCCAAACGCGGCAAGCCGCTGCGCCAGCGCCTGAGCATCGTTTTCCGGCACCAGCCAGCCGGATTTACCGGCTTCAATCAGCTCCGGAATGCCGCTGTGCACCGTCGAAACCACCGGAATGCCCACCGCCATCGCTTCCATCAGGGCAACGGGTATCCCTTCCATATCGCCATCCGCGCCCGTCACCGAAGGCAGCAGGAAAACATCCGCTTCATCGAGCATGGCCTTGACTTCATGACTCGGTTTGAAGCCCGGCATCTCAATCACATCTTCCAACTGGAACTGTTCGATCAAGGTGCGCAAACGGCGTTCCCACGGACCGATTCCCAGAATGCGATATTTGAAATCGACGCCGCGTTCCTTCAGCAGGCGGCAGGCTTCAATCGCCACATGCAGCCCTTTTTTCTCAGTAAGACGCGCCACCGAGATAATTTGCAGCGGAGTGCCCGGCGCTCTAACCGGGCGCAGGCGAAAGCGCGCCATATCGACGCCCATACGCGAAACTGCGATTTTTTTCTCCGGGCAGCCCATATTTTTCAGTCTGCCCGCCCACAGCTCGCTGATCGGCAACATCAAATCCCCGCGCTGGAACAGTTGCTGATACTCCGGCGTGTAGTGGTTCAGCACATCGCGATGGGAAATATCGATACCATGGAAAACCGTGGCGATTTTGCCCTTCAGCACGCCAAGTTCACGCAGTTTTGCCGCCGTAACGCCTGCCGGGCCAAAGTGAGCAATAAAAATATCCGCATTGAAGGTACGCGGGGCGAGAGCACAAATCGCTGGCAGGATCAGGTTGCGCGCTTCGTTGCCATAGCGGCTGACATTCAGCGCTTTCCAGGTTGCGGATTTCCACATCCCGCGCGCCATTGCCTGCGCACGGTAGCCCAGCTTCGCCATGCGTCCTTCCGGTTCCGACAGCAGCCAGCGGGTCTTCTCCGCCAGCCGGTATTCGGTGTAGGCCGCGTGGGTATTGTTCATATCGCCCTTTTGCAGGGCGATGATTTCCACCTCAAACCCCATATTGATAAACGCCACAATCTGGTTGAGGACAAAGGTTTCGGAAGATAATGGAAACTTCAGCAAAAAGAAGCTGACTTTCATTTCACCCCCTGTACGCGATCAAGCACCGATTTCACCATCTTCATGCCCTGCTCGCGTTCAGCAGCAACCGCTGTTGCCAGACGCTGGTTAATGGCAGGCAACTGCCCCAGCGAATCGGCGACCATCGCCACCAGCGAACCGTCCAGCAAGTGACGAATATCAACCGCCATTTCCGGCATGCCCAATTGCTGCATGATACCCGCCGACTTGTGTTCGTAGTTGATGGCAATCGCCGGGGTACCAAAGTTCATTGAGATGATCGCCGAGTGCAGACGCGTACCGACGGTCAAATCGCAGGCAGCCAGCATTTTCCCCATCTCCAGATCGTTGAGTTCATCCATCACCACATGGTATTGCGACGGATCGTTAACGTACTGGCGCAGGTTGAGCGCCACCATACGGTCATCTTTGTTGTAGCTGTCGATACCGGTACAGGTGGAAAGCGCAATCACCTGGTAGCCCGCATCGATAATGCGGTTGACCACCCCGGCAAACGCCTGTTCGTAGGCCTGCTGTGTGGTATTCAGTCGCTTGTCAAATGGCGCCAGTTCACGCAGGGTGATTGCGACGGTTTTCTGTTTTGCTGCCAGATCCAGCCAGTGCTGCACCGCATAGCTGGCAACAAAATCGTGCTGATGGTGATCCACCAGCCAGGCGGTATCCACGCCCTGTTCCACTTTCTCGGTGGTGATGTCGCTCTGCTTCATCAGATTGAGGCTGACGGTTTCTCGCAGGATCAGCGCATCACAGTGGCCGAAAACATAATTCGCCAGCTGGTTAAAGGCTTCATTCTGGAATGGACCGACGCTGTGACCAATCATATAAAGCGGCTTTTTCGCCATGAAGGTGCAGAGCGCGTGTTCAAATTGCGGCACGCCATAGAGATCGACAAAGAACGAACCGCCGACCTGAATAATCGCGTCGTAATCGTTAAGCCTGCGGACAAAATCGGTAAAGCCCTGAGCGATGGCAATATTGCGCAGCTTGCCGGTGTCCGTCACGCGTGAAAGCAGCACCTGGTGCTGATAGCGACGGCGCAACACTTTCTTCACCCGCCCCATCAGACCGGCGGCGTTATTGTGCTCTTTCATCTGGCTGTAGAGCGGATCGCCCATCACCGGACGGTTTAATAACCACGATGAACTCACCGGATAGCGGCTCATCACGTCAACATCTGCGTCAGGATTAATCAAGGCAATCGCATCCAGCAATCCGCGTAAAATTGCGCTGTCACCGCGGTTTCCGCAGGTGTGATTGCCAAGGATCAATAATTTCATAGCGACCTCATAAGGGGTTCAAAAACGTTTCTTATCCTGCGCGAAGCAGCGTTTTAAGTTTCTCGTTGCGGCAAAACTGGCGCTTCATCTCCACCACCAGCGCGTTGCGCGAGACAATCAGCATCACCGCGAAAGCGAGCACGCCCGCCGCGACCTGTACCGCCAGCATGGCGGCCAGCGGCATATGCCCGTTCAGCGCCAGCCCGAGGCCATAGCTCACGACCAGCGTCGGCAGCGATAAGTAGAACGGCAGCCACAGGCTGAGGATGTACTGGCGATAGCTGGAACCGAGCACCGGTTTGATCATCACGAAGTAGCTCAATACGGTGTTGATGATTTGTACCAGCAGGAAACCCAGCGTGACGCCCAGCGCACCGGCCAGATGACCGCCGATGATAATGGCGGGAATAAAGAGAAACGTTTTGAAGACATTGAATTTAAAACTGATATCCACCCGCGCTTTCGCCATCAGCAGCGAACCGATAGGGTTACCGACCGCGCGCAGCAGGCCAACAATACAGAGCAATTGCAGGATCGGGATAATGCTGTTCCACTTGTCGCCAAAGACCAGCGGCACAAAATTGTTCGACACCACCATCAGCCCCAGCAGGATGGGAAAGTTGATGATCCCCACCACCGACAGCAGCTTGTAGAAGTTAACGCGCAGCTTCTCCGTGTCGTCCTGAATTTTGGCGAACGCCGGGAACAGCACGCGGGTGATAATCGGGTTGAGTTTCATCGGCGGCACCACCGCCACGTTGTACGCCAGGTTGTATCCCCCGGCGACGCTGGCGCCGAGGATACGCGCCAGCACTAACGTGGAGAGGTTGGTGTTGACATAGTTAATGATGCTGTCAGCCGTCAGCCATGCGCCAAAGCGCAAATTTGAACTGACCGACGCAAGGGAGAAATGCAAGCCAGGGCGATAGATCTTGCGGCCAAAATAGCCGAACAGCAGCGTACGAACGGCGCTGTTGACCAGATAACCGAGGATGGCGGTCATCGCCAGCGGCCAGTAAAAAGCGCTGATCACCGTGAAGCTGAAACCCGCCATTACCGACACGGTTTCAATCGCGCCAATCTTGTTGAACTCCAGTTCTTTCTGCATCAGCGCGCGGAATTGCTGACCGTGAGGGATCACCACAAAAGCGAACGACAGGGTTTTGATCAGCGGTGCCAGATCCGGGTTGTGCAAGACGCTGGCAATAACGTTGCTCAGCGAGAAAACCAGCAGACAAACCACAATCCCCAGCCCAACGTTCAACCAGTACAGGGTGGTGAGTTCCAGATGGCTTATCTCTTTGCGCTGAATAATGGAGTTAGCAATACCAAAATCCGACAGCGTATCCGCCAGCGCGATAATCACCAGCGAGACGGTCAGCAAACCGAACTGGTGGTTATCGATAATGCGCGCCAGCACCGTCATCTGCACCAGCCCCAGGCCGATGATGGTTAAAGTGGCCATCGCTGACCACTTCGCACCGCTGATGGTTTTTTCTCTCAGGCTCATGACCTTTCCTTTAATACGCCGCTTTATTAATAAAGCCTTTAAAGATGGTCAGAAAAACGATTTTGATATCGAACCACAGACTCCACTCGCGGATGTACTCCAGATCGAACTCAACGCGTTTTTCCATTTTTTCCAGCGTGTCGGTTTCGCCGCGCCAGCCGTTAATCTGCGCCCAGCCGGTAATGCCCGGTTTCACTTTATGACGCAGCATGTAACCCTCAATCAGCGAACGGTACTGCTCGTTGTGCGCCACCGCATGCGGGCGCGGGCCAACGATAGACATGCCGCCGAGCAGCACATTAATGAACTGCGGCAGTTCGTCGAGCGAGGTACGGCGCAGGAAACTCCCCACTTTGGTTACGCGCGGATCGTTCTGCGTTGCCTGAGTCACCACTTTGTCGTTTTCCATCACCCTCATGGAACGGAATTTCCAGACTTTGATTGGCTTACCGTCCATGCCATAACGGGTCTGACGGAAGATAATCGGGCCGGGAGAGCTGAGTTTGACCGCCACCGAAATCGCCAGCAGTACCGGAGAGATCAGCAGCAGAATCAGCGACGAGAGCACAATGTCTTCAAGGCGTTTCAGAATGCGGTTCACGCCGGAAAGCGGTGTTTCGTACAGCGGAACTACCGGCACGCCATTCATCTCTTCAATCCGCGAATGCAGGATATTGAAGGTGAAGACATCCGGGATCAGGATCACTGAACAGGTGGTGTCCGCCAACTGGCGCACCAGCTTTTTGATGCTGGCCGCATCATTCATCGACATCGCGATATAGACGTTGTGAATTTTCCCCGCTTTCGCATCGTCAACCAGCTGGTCGAGATTGCCGGCCCAGCCGGTGGTGATGCCGCCCGGTTGCGGATCGTGGTACACCCCCACCACATCGAATCCCAGCCAGGGTTCATTGCGAAAACCTTCCAGCAACGCCTGACCCATCGGCATATCCCCCGCCACCGCAACGCGGCGCGTGTTATAGCCCAGGTTCCGCAGCCAGCCTGCGCCAAAGCGGATCACCGCGCGGCTCAGCATCAGCCCCATACTGGTTAACACATACCAAGGGAGATAGATCATGAAGGTGTTATCGAAATCGTTGTTGAACGAGAGCAGGCCCGCGCTGAAAATCAGGCTGAGCGTCCAGTTCTGCAACAGTAGAGTCAGTTCAGTGGTGATTTTTACCCCTCGCCAGGAGCGATAAAAATCGGTCATCCCGCCAATCATCTGGAAGACAACAAGGGAGAGCAGAGCCATCAGCAGATGCATGTAGAAAAAGGGCAACGCATTCAATTTACACACCAGCCACAGTCCACCGAACATAATGGTGATGTCAGAGAATCGCTGCACGATTGAGATTAACGATGCATTCGTTTTGGCCCGGTCGCGCTTTTTTAGATGAGTCATCGTTTTACCTGCCTGTATGTTGACTCTCCCCACGTCCGGGGGAGAGCAACGCCGAGATTTACTGATTCAACAGCGCCAGAATTTCCTGCGTTCGTGCCTCCATCAGTGACACATCGCGACGCGACTCAACGTTCAGTCGCACTACCGGCTCGGTATTGGATGAACGGAGGTTAAAGCGCCACTCAGGGAAGGCGATGCTGATGCCGTCGGTGCGATCGATCTCCAGCGCGCCGGGCGTAAAGTGCTGCTCAACGCGCTGGATAGCCGTAACCGGATCGGCAAGCTTGCTGTTGATTTCACCGCTCGCCGGGAACGCTACCATTCGATCGCTGACCAGCTCGGCGAGGGTTTTACCTTTCAGGCACAGCAGCTCAGTGACCAGCAGCCACGGAATCATGCCGCTGTCGCAGTAGGCGAAGTCGCGGAAGTAGTGGTGCGCGCTCATCTCGCCGCCATAGATGGCATCTTCAGTACGCATACGTTCTTTAATAAATGCGTGCCCGGTTTTTGACATTACCGGCGTGCCACCCGCGCGCGTCACCACATCCACCGTATTCCAGGAGAGACGGGGGTCGTGGATGATTTTGGCGCCGGGGTGTTTTTCGAGGAACGCTTCTGCCAGCAAACCAACGATGTAGTAGCCTTCAATAAAGCGCCCTTCGCCATCGAACAGGAAGCAGCGGTCGAAATCGCCGTCAAAGGCGATCCCCATGTCGGCGTGATGTTCCAGCACCGCATTGCGGGTATCCGCGCGACACTCCGGCAGCAGCGGGTTAGGAATACCGTGTGGGAAAGTGCCATCCGGTTCGTTATGCACTTTGATAAAGGTTACCGGCACGTTCAGCGCTTTGAAGCGGGCTTCAATGGCATCCACTACCGGGCCTGCCGCGCCGTTACCGGAGTTGATCACCAGTTTCAACGGCTTAAGGTTAGTCGGATTGATATAGCTCATAAGATGATCGACATACGCATCGCGCAGGTTGATCTGCTTGTAGCTGCCGCGTTTTTCCGCATCCACCGGCGGAAAGTCGTTGGCTTCCGCCAGACGCTGCACATCGCGCAGCCCGGTATCGCCGCTGATCGGGCGCGCGCCTTTGCGCACCAGTTTCATGCCGTTATAGTCCATCGGGTTGTGGCTGGCGGTCACTTCGATGCCGCCATCCACGCCGAGATGGAACGTGGCAAAATAGATCTCTTCGGTACCGGAAAGACCGATATCCAGCACGTTGACGCCTGCATCCTGCAGCCCCTTCGCCAGCGCCAGTTTCAGCGCTTCGCTGGTCTGACGCACGTCGCCGCCCAGCACAATCGTTTGTGGCTTCAGGTATTCACCGTAGGCGCGGCCGATACGCCATGCGATATCTTCATTCAGTTCTTCGCCCAGCTTTCCACGGATATCGTAAGCTTTAAAACAGGTTAATTTTTCCATCATTACCTCTTCTTAAGGCAACAGTCAGCCTTGACCGTAAAAAGGCCATTTGTTATTGATTCGTTTGTTTTTTCTGCCGGACGGGCAACACCGCGTCCGGCACTGGCTTTTAAACTCGCCCGTAGCGATCCGCAAAGCGCACGATGTCATCTTCTTCCAGGTACGAACCCGAACGAACTTCAATCAGATCGAGCGGAATTTTCCCCGGATTTTCCAGACAGTGGTGCGCGCCAAGCGGGATATAGATCGATTCATTCTCGCCGAGTAATTTCACTTCATCATTGATGGTCACTTTCGCCGTTCCCGCCACCACTACCCAGTGCTCCGCACGGTGATGATGCATCTGTAGGGAGAGCCCCTCGCCCGGCTTCACGGTGATGCGTTTCACCTGATAGCGATCGCCAGTATCGATGGAGTCATATTTGCCCCAGGGGCGGTAAACTTCACGATGGATATGGTGCTCGTGACGTCCGTCGGCTTTGATTTTCTCCACCACTTTTTTCACATCCTGCACCTGATTGCGAGCGGCAATCAGCACCGCATCTTTGGTCTGTACCACCACCAGATCTTTAACGCCGACGGTGGTGACCAGCCCGGACTCCGCATACACATAGCTGTTTTGGGTGTTATGGCTGATGACGTCGCCGTGATGGACGTTTCCCTCCGGCGTGTGCTGGCTGATTTCCCACAGCGAAGACCAGGAGCCAACATCGCTCCAGCCGGCATCCATCGGCACCACCACCGCATCGGCTGTGCGTTCCATTACCGCATAGTCAATTGACTCTTCCGGGCAGGCGAGGAACGCTTCTTCGTCAACGCGGACAAAATCCATATCCGGATCGGCGGCCTGCATCGCCCGTTCGCAGGCGCGCAAAATGTCCGGACGATATTTATTCAGCTCTTCAAGGAAACGACCGGCGCGGAACAGGAACATACCGCTGTTCCAGTAATATTCACCGCTGGCAACGTAACCCTGCGCGGTTTCCAGGTTCGGTTTTTCAACGAACTGCGCCACCTCGAAGGCAACGGAATCGGCCTGACCAGCGCAGACGCCACCGCGGCGGATATAGCCATAGCCCGTTTCCGGCAGATCCGGCACGATGCCGAAGGTCACCAGTTTGCCGCTCTGCGCATAAGGAATAGCGTCGCGAACCGAGGTGCGAAACGCCTCTTCGTTCTGAATCACATGGTCGGCCGCCAGTACCAGCATCAGCGGATCGCTGTCCGGGTTATGGCGTTTTATCGCCAGCGCCGCCAGCGCTATCGCCGGGGCGGTATTACGGCCAGCCGGTTCGAGAATGATGTTCTCGGTCAGCTTGTTCAGTTGACGCAGCTGCTCGGCGACGATAAAGCGATGTTGTTCATTACAAATCACCACCGGGCTTTCACACTCGACGCCATTCAGGCGGCAGACGGTGGTCTGCAACATGGTGAGATCGCCCTTCAGGCAGAGAAACTGTTTAGGGTAAAGCACGCGGGACAACGGCCACAGACGGCTTCCGGAGCCTCCGGCCATCACTACCGGATAGAGTTGTGTTTGACTCATGATTTATCCCCATTCCCGTCAAAATTCAGGCGGCCTTCGTGCTGCGCGCTTTCGCGGGCGTGTACGGGCTTCACGGAACTTTCCGGGCTGATATCAGCAATAAACTGGTTTAATACGCTCTCTTTTTCGAGCGTGCGTTCGGCATATTCACGTGCCACCGTGTTGTTTTTGGGCAGCGCCAGCGCGCGCTCAATGCCCCAGGTCAGCGCCTCGACCGATTCCGGCTCCACGCAGACCGCAATGCCAGGCTCTGCCCGGCAGAGTTGCCCAAGCTCGGTGCTCTCTTCGGCAGTGATGACTGCATTACCGCCCACCGCCAGAATGTTGGTCAGCTTGGACGGCAATACCGCATCGGCCGCGCCGCGTTTCTGGATAACCAGATGGCAATCGCCCATTTTCAGCAGCGCCGGCAGCGCGTCGTATGGCTGCAACGGGAAGAAGATGACGTTATTCAGGCCACGTTCACTCACCTGTTTTTCCAACCGCGCCTTACCCCCGCCCTGACCGACAATGACAAACAGCCACGGATGGGTGTGTAACTGCGCAGCGGCTTCAATGACGTTTTCCAGCCCCTGCTTCTCGCCGATGTTGCCGGAGTAAAGAATGATTTTTTTGTCATCCGGCAGACCGAGGTTGCGGCGCAGCTCCGCGACATTTGCTTCGCTGACATCGCGAAAACGCGCCACTTCCGACCAATTCGGGAAGAAGATGATTTTGTCGGCTTCCACCCCTTTCTCGCGCGCTTTGTTCATCATTGAGCGAGAGATGGTGGAGACGTTATCGACGTTATGCAGATTGCTACGTTCAAAAGCGGTCGCCAGCTTCGCCACGCGACCGCTTTTACCTTTACCCGCCATCCCCAAACCGAGCATGGCGTCCACTTCATAATCCTGAATGTGCAGCAGCGTTTTTGCGCCGCTCAGTTTGGCCAGCAGGCGCATCCCCGGCGTGCAAAACAGCGTTGGCACCACGCCGATAATGCGGTCCGGTTTCCAGCTACGCTGCGCCATCAGCGGGAAAAAGCTGCTGAGGGCAAAGCTGCCCAGATGCAGTAAACGTTTCAGGGTCGATGGCTGTTTTGGCACATACAGCGGGCAGCGCCACACCGTGGCGGCACCCTGCTCTTTACGCCAGCGCCAGGCGCTGTAGTGCTCGCCGACTTTCCATTCCGGATAGTAAGGCGGCGCCGTAATCACGCGCACTTCATGGCCCTGACGGGCCATCCATTCCACCATTTCGCCGGTGTACTTACCGATCCCGGTCAGCTCCGGCGAATAGTTGATGCCATAGACCAGGATTTTCATAAGCCCGGTACTCCCTGCGCGTCGAGGAAATAGGCGCGGCTATTGTCATGCACCAGCGGGTCGGCAATCAGCGACTCCGGCGTCCCCCAGCGATAGTCATTGTGCTGATCCGGCGGCAGCGCGAGCGTCTGCTCGTCCACGCGCAGGCGGAAACCCAGCACAATGTAGTGGGTGGAAAAATCGCTACCGGAGAAATTATCGTCATAGAAGTGCTGCCAGACGCCGTAAAACTCGCCTGCGGACATCGGCAGGCGCAGCCCCAGTTCCGCCAGGGTCAGCCGCTCAAAAGCGGCCGCCAGCGGCTCGTCCTTTTGCACGCGTCCGCCCGGCACAAACCAGTATCCCTGGGCCGGACGGTTAGTGCGCTTGCCGAGCAAAAACTCGCCGCGTGAGTTTTCCACGATCAAATCGATGGAAATCAGCGGGGTGGAGCGCACCACCGTGGCAAAATCTTCCTGACTCAAAAACATGCCTACCCCCGGAACCGGTGCTGGTTTTCAAGGAACCACTGGTAAGTGCTCGCAAGCCCTGCTTCCAGTGAGATCTCGTGATACCAGCCAAGCTGATGCAGACGCGTCACATCCAGCAATTTACGCGGCGTACCGTCCGGCTTGGTGGCGTCAAACACCACGCGGCCTTTGTAGCCGACAACGCTGGCCACGGTCTGCGCCAGTTCGCGAATCGTGCAATCCACACCGGTACCGACGTTGATATGCGACAGCATCGGTTCGGTGTTCTCTTGCCACACTTCGCGCGCCAGCTCCTGAACATGGATGCTGGCTGCCGCCATATCGTCCACATGCAGGAATTCACGCATCGGCGTGCCGCTTCCCCACACCACCACGTCCGGAGCGTTCTCCTGCGTCGCCTCGTGGAAGCGGCGCAGCAGCGCCGGGATCACGTGCGAATTGCTCGGGTGGAAGTTATCGTGCGGACCATACAGGTTGGTCGGCATCACCGAGCGGTAGTCGCGGTCATACTGGCGGTTGTAGGATTCGCACAGTTTGATACCGGCGATCTTGGCAATCGCGTACGGCTCGTTGGTCGGCTCCAGTGTCCCCTGCAACAGCTCACTTTCCGCGATCGGTTGGTGCGCCAGTTTCGGGTAGATGCAGGACGAACCGAGGAACAACAGTTTGTTCACGTCATGCTTATGCGCTGAGTGAATGATGTTGCTCTCAATCATCATGTTTTCGTAGATGAAGTCCGCCGGGTAGGTATTGTTCGCTACAATACCGCCCACTTTTGCCGCCGCCAGGTAAACCTGATCGATAGGGTTGCTGGCGAAAAAAGCATCGACAGCAGCAGAATCCAGCAGGTTCAGCTCTTCACGGGAGCGCAGTACCAGTTCAACATCCGCACGTTGTTCGAGCTGGCGAACAATGGCTGATCCCACCATCCCGCGATGGCCAGCCACGAAAATACGTTGTTTGGTCATGCTTAAGACTCCAGCGCGATGGCAACCTCGTAACCGTGGGCTTTAAGCAGTGAGTGTTTTTTCGCTGCTTCCAGATCTTTCGCGACCATCTCGGAGACCATTTCCTGCAGCGTAGTTTCCGGTTTCCAGCCCAGTTTTTCGTGTGCTTTGGTCGGATCGCCCAGCAGGGTTTCCACTTCCGCAGGACGGAAGTAGCGCGGGTCAACGGCGATGATCACATCACCCGGTTTCACGCCCGGTGCGTCATGGCCGGTCACAGAGACCACAATGCCCTTCTCTTCTACGCCGGTGCCTTCAAAGCGCAGTTTGATACCCAGCTGCGCCGCGGCCATTTCCACGAACTGACGCACGGAATACTGCACGCCGGTAGCGATAACGAAGTCTTCCGGTTTTTCCTGTTGCAGCATCATCCACTGCATTCTCACGTAGTCTTTCGCATGGCCCCAGTCACGCAGGGAGTCCATGTTGCCGAGGTACAGGCAGGATTCCAGACCCTGAGCAATGTTGGCGATCGCACGGGTGATTTTACGGGTTACGAAGGTTTCGCCGCGGCGCGGAGATTCGTGGTTGAACAGAATGCCGTTGCAGGCATACATGCCATAAGATTCACGGTAGTTGACGGTGATCCAGTAGGCGTAAAGTTTGGCAACTGCATACGGAGAACGCGGGTAGAACGGCGTGGTCTCTTTCTGCGGAATTTCCTGCACCAGACCATACAGTTCAGAGGTTGATGCCTGATAGAAGCGGGTTTTCTTCTCAAGGCCGAGGAAGCGAATCGCTTCCAGCAGACGCAGCGTACCCATCGCATCCACGTCGGCGGTGTATTCCGGGGATTCAAACGACACGGCCACATGGCTCATCGCGCCCAGGTTGTAGACTTCATCCGGTTTAACTTCCTGCAGGATACGGGTCAGGTTAGACGTATCCGTCAGGTCGCCGTAGTGCAGATGGAACTTCGGATTGCAGGTGTGCGGATCCTGATAGATGTGATCCACACGCTCGGTATTGAATGAGGAAGCACGGCGTTTAATACCATGAACTTCATAGCCTTTTTCCAGAAGCAGTTCTGCCAGATAAGAGCCATCTTGCCCGGTTACGCCGGTGATGAGAGCGACTTTAGACATAATTTATTTTCCTCAATAGTCCCTGTTAGGGAGTTACCTTTTCAACGCGTTCGCGCGTCACCACTGCGGGATTGCCACGGCAAATTGCATTTGCCGGAAGCGATTTAAAAACACTACTGCGCGCACCGACTACCGTCCCGTCGCCGATGGAGACGCCCGGCGCGACAAAAACATCCGTTGCCAGCCAGCACTTCTCACCAATCACGATTGGCGTCGCGTTAATCTCGAAATGCGCGCTCTGATAATCGTGACTGCCGGTGCACAAATAACATTTCTGTGAAACCACGGAATTTGCGCCGATGGTGATATCGCCAAGGGTGTACAACACCGCGTCATCACCGACCCAACTGTAATCGCCTAATGTTAATTTCCACGGGTAGGTAATCTTTACCGATGGGCGAATAACCACGCCCTTACCAACCTTTGCGCCAAATAAACGCAAGAGGAATGCACGCCAGCGATACAGCACCTGTGGAGACCAGGCAAATAATGTCGCCTGCACCGCCCACCACAGTTGAACCTTAATAGCATTGCCGCCCCGAAAGCCTTTCGGCACGGAGAATCCTTGTAAATCCTGCATCTTTATTCCCTATATTTGAGCGTTATGCTTTGTTATATAAGGCCTTTGCTTTGCCAGTCGTCCGCAAGCGCAACATATATGACAATTGCGCCCAAAAACCCGGGACTCGTAATATCGTGCGCTGAACTTTGCGGGCATCCTGACATAATTCAACGTTATTAGAGGTAGATACGCCGCCCATCGAAAATTCAGACACCAGCCCTTTCAAACGCTTGAAAGGAAAACCGGCTTTAAACATTCTGGCCGCTAATGCGTAATCGGAAGAGACTTTAAATTGCAGATCGTAGGGGTATGTTTTCAGACCATTCACCGGGAAAAATATAGCCTGATGGCTGGCCGGCAAGCTGTGGTAAATATACCAGCCATGTTTGGCGCTACGGCGTAATTTGTTGCCGTCGCCAAAATCCAGCAGCGCATCGCCAATATACATGGCGTTTTCGCTTTCTTCATCTAACTGGCGAACAACATCCACAATTTCCTCATGGAAAATATCGCCGGAATTCAAAAACAATGCATAGCGTCCCGTCGCCATGTCAATGCCTTTATTCATGGCATCATAAATGCCTTTGTCACGCTCGCTGATAAAACGTAAATTGTATTGTCCGTTGAGATTTTTCAGAAATTCCGCAGTACCATCCTGCGAGCCGCCGTCAACGACAATCCATTCGAATTCGATATTCTGCGCTTTCGCCAGGTGAGCCAGAGACTGCCAGGTCTTCATCACACCTTCATAATTGCGAAACGCGACAGTAATAACACTTAGCAGCATATGACCCACCTTTTCATGAATTCACGATATTCAGCGCTTTACGCAGAATAAACGGACAAACAATTAAAAACGCATATTCCGGGCTAAAAATTGACCCCGTAAAAAACAACGATATAGGCGTAAACAGGTAAAGCTGTACGCGAAAATTCTGATTATTGCCAAAGGCATTTACCATCATTTTCCCGACTTTGAACAAATACCATCCTGTCAGCAACACTGCGAACCATGAGAAATAAATGATCAGCAGATACAACCCATTGTCTATTGTTTTCCCGACATCTGCACCGTTAAAGATTCCGAATGATGCGACATATTCATAAAGTGAGCCAAATCTTACTACCCCATCAATATTGGTCAGTGAATATCCCACCATCACCAGCGGACCGATAATACGGTAATAAGAAGAAGAACCTTCCGTCCCTAAATCGCCGAGTCGTTCTGCAATATAGGGGAAAGCGAAAACCACACCGACAATAAACACTGCAAGTGAAATAATTGCCAGCGGCAACTTTTTACGTATCGCCTCTTTGTTCAGATACTGGAATGCCCACTCCAGCAAATAAAACAGGATAAAAGTCATTACCCCAGAGAACGATCCCGAAAGTACTATCCCTGCCAAAATCATAGCATCGGTCTTCGGAGTTTTGATACCAAACTGTTTGATACTGAGCCAAATTGAGATTAATGCCAGAGCGAAGAATGCCGGTTCGAAATATAACGCCGTAGTACGCTTACCACCGAACTTGATAAAATTCAGCACGTAACTGTTGCTGTAGATGAGGTATTTAGAAATACCCTCCATCAAACTACTCCCACCGGTGAGAATAATCTGAGCCATTTCCATTGCCGCAAGCATCACCACCATTGCCACGACCACATAGAAGAATCGCAAAATCTTGCGGTAATTATGGGGCGATATGGTTTTAAAGCGAATGCTCCACACCATGCCGACAATGACCACAATGTAAACAAACAGCATGGTTGAAGTGACATATTTGCTGGCATCCAGCGATTTACCAAAAATAAAGTTAAACAGCGTTAACCCGGCTCCCGCCCCCAGCGCAATCATCAACTTTTTCAGATTGATTTTGTCGAGGTAGAGCAACAGCAGCAGCGGCAAAAACGTCACGATAGTGATCGGGAAACTCTCACCAAGCTGCATGATTTTCACGTTAACCAGCAGGTAAATCACCGGCAGCAGCAGGTAACTACAGACTCTGATAGAACGAGACATATTCCTCCAGCATCTGTTGTCCACTGTAGGCCAGGCGGCTGCGCGCGCGAAACGCGTCGAGGCTTTCGCCAAACACCGCCTGGGCAATTTCTGCTTTACGGCACTGCACCAGCGGCAGCACCTCCTGTTCGGCAAAGGTTTTACCGCCGGATTTCTGCAACACTTCCCGCGCCGCATCGCTGTGCGTGGCGATCACCGGCACGCCAATGGAGAGCGCTTCGCAGAGGATCAACGGATAGTTATCCACCCGGGATGAGAAGACCAGCGCATCCAACTGATTGAGTTCACTCATTAATTGGCGCTTGTCAGTCAGAAAGCCGTGATTGACAACGTTTTGCCCCTCAAACGGAGAAAACTTGCCAAAGGTGTGCAGCTCCACGCGGTCACCCAGCGCCATGATGTCGCGCACCAGTTGCTGGTTGGTTTTACCGTCATAGCGCAGATCATGGGCAACGACGGCGATTTTCGGTTTTCCTTCGGTGGCTTTTACCGGCGCGAGTTCAGCCAGAATCGCCTCGGTCGCAACATCAATACCGTTATTAATAATGTTGCAGCGCCCTGCGCCATAGAGGCTGTTAAAAGCATCCGCTACATGCTGGCTGGGGGAGATAAACTGGCAGCCCAGCGCCAACATATTGTTAAATAACTGACGCTTGTGGTTGACCAGTTGATGCGCGCGATCCACCTTCACCGGCGGATAGTTGTTCAGCGTCGGGCATTTGCGGCAATTCTCTTTCCAGCCTTCGCAGCCGTCGGTAAAGGCACAGCGCCCGGTTACGCTCCAGTGATCGTGCAGCGTCCAGACCAGCGTGACGTCAGGTTTGTGCGCTTTCACTTTCTGGCAGAACGCCACCAAATCATCAAGGTTCAGCCAGTAGCTGTGCATCACATGAAAGTGCAGCACCACCGGCCCTTGCGTGCGGGTGACGGTGCGATAAAGGTTATTCAAATTGCCAAAAACATCGCGGTTAAACAGGCGGAACAGCGCGAGATTAGCAACGGAAGTCAGACGCGGCGTCTGCTTGTAAACCTGCGGGTAGTTATCGTGACTGACACTTTTTTTCCCGCCTTTGCCGTAGCCATAAATAAAACGTGACTGCATACCCTTTTGCAGCGCGCGCTGGTGTAAATCCAGCGCCACGCCCGCAGCGCCGCCTTCGGCAAGGCGGACATTGAACTGTAAAATATTCATTTGATCACCTTCACGCGCGCTTTCTCGCCCACCACCAGCGCGTTATCGGGGATGCTGTCGAGTACGACGCTTCCCGCGCCGATAGTGACATTGTTGCCAATAGTGATGTCGCCAATGATCACCACATTCGCGCCCAGCTCGACATTGTTGCCAATCACCGGGCAGGCCAGATTATCAGGCCCACGATTGCCGATGGTGACGCCGTGACGAACGGTGAAATCATCGCCCGCAACTACATATTTATTGATCACCACCGCATAGCCGTGATGGATAGTAAAACGGCGCCCAATGGTCGCAGCAGCCTGGATTTCGTAGCCAAACAGACACTCGGTGACAAAGCGATAGAGCAGGATCGCAGGCGCAGCCCACAAATTGTTGATGACATGCTTTTTGCGCCATACAGAGCAAAAGTGAGCAATACGGTAAGCCGCAACCATGCAGCAGGGGCGCAAATTCCAGTGGTTTGCGCGAAAATCTTCCAGTCGCATTTATTTCCCCCGCAGCCCGTCAGCCAGTCGTTTACCGTTACGCAGCGAGAACAACGTCAGCAGCGTGCGCCAGGTCATGCGCTTATTGCGGATCTGATACAGCGTAAACAACTGATATTTTTTGCTGGCGCGATCGAACTTGTTTTTATGCTTACGATAAAAGTGGAAGTAGCCAGAGAATTTCTTCGGCGACGAGGTGATTTGCATTTCGCCGTGGTTGACGTGCAGGATCTGCGTGGCTTCTTCAATCTTCCACGGTTCGCCATACTCATCCACCATGCGCAGGAAAATATCGTAATCCTGAGCCGCTTTCAGTTGCGTGTCGAACAAGCTCTCTTTGAAGCGCCAGGCCCAGGTAAAGACCTGGTTGCCGACGATGTTGCGCTTCCAGAACAGCTTGCGTGAGAACGGCGATTTCGGATACAGCGGCAAACTGGTCGGTTGTGCATAAACCTCGCCCTGGCAGAGATAATCATTGGCATAGAGAAACGCGCGGGTGTTGAGCAGATGTTTGTGCGCCAGAAAAACCGACAGCCTGTTCGGCGTCCATTCATCGTCGTCGTCAATCCCGGTAATGTACTGCCCCTGCGCCTGTAAAATCGCCTGGTTACGTACCGCGCAGGCGCCCGAATTATAGGGATTGCGCGTGTAACTCACGCGCGAATCGCCCAATTCCTCAACAAACTGTTGCAGGTGTTCATACGCGTCGGAACAGTCGTCCACCACGATCATTTCCCAGTGCGGGTAATCCTGGCGCAGCACCGATTTAATGGCGCGGATCGCCAGCTGTTGCCGGTTCCAGGTTGGCATATAGATAGAAATTAATGGGTTTGCTGTTGTGCTCATGATGCGATCCCTAATGCGTTCAACATGCCACGTTCGCCCCCACGTCTGCTCCCCCGCCGGACGGAGGGAGAGCAGTTCGTGCTAAAGATTGAAGTGAGGGACTGGTTATTTCGAATCGGACTTGTATTCGTATTCGTAGTAGCCGTAATCCTGATAGCCGGTCGCGCGGCGGAAAATCGAGTTCAGTATCACGCCCTTAACCTCAATACCGTTCTGTTCAAAGCGGCTCAGGCTGGTCTGGATCTCTTTCAGGGTGTTCACGGCGTAGCGAGCCACCATCAACGTGGTGCCTGCATGACGACCGACAATTGCTGCGTCCGTCACCGCCAGAATTGGCGGGGTGTCGATCAGCACCAGGTCATAGCGGCTGCTGGCCCATTTCACCAGTTGCGTAAAGCGTTCGCTCATCAACAGTTCGGACGGATTCGGCGGCACCAGGCCGCGCGGAACCAGATCGAAGTTGCCGATGGAGGTCGGTTTGGCGCAATGTTCAATCGACCCTTTTCCGGCCAGCACATCGGACAAACCGTTAATGTTGTCGGTGCCCAGCAGTTCGTGGGTGTAGCCTTTGCGCATGTCACAGTCGATCAGCAGCACGCGTTTGTTGGTCTGGCTGATCACCGCGGCGAGGTTGGCACAGACAAAGGTTTTACCGATGGAGGGGCTGACCCCGGTCATCATCAGCACATTATTAGTGGACTGCATCATGGCGAAGTGCAGGCTGGTACGCAGACTGCGCACGGCTTCAATCGCCAGATCTGTCGGGTTACCCACTGCCAACAACTGGCTCTGCTTGTAGCGTTTCACACCTTTAACGGTTTTGACGCTATCACGTGCTTTCTGCCATTCGGAAAGCGGGATGCTGGCATAAACGCTGATGCCGTGCTCTTCGAGGATCTGCGGGCTTTCCACACCGCGATTGAACAGCGAGCGCAGCAGAACGCCAACCACGGAGACAATCAGGCCAAGAATAATGCTGCCGAGAATGATCAACGCTTTCTTCGGTTTCAGCACGCCAGGCTGGGTGATCGCCGGGTCGACAATACGCACATCACCCACGGTACTGGCCTGGGTAATACGCAGTTCCTGCTGTTTATTCAGCAGTTGCATGTAGACCTGCTGGCCGGATTCGACATCACGCGTCAAGCGAACAATTTCCTGTTGCGTTTGCGGCATCGCGGTAATGCGGTCGTTCAGCTTCGCTTTTTCATCTTCCAGCGCTTTACGTTTTTCCAGCAACGTGCGGTATGCCGGGTGAACTTTGGTGTACAACTTGGAGATTTCCGCTTCGCGGAAAGTCAGTTCGTTCAACTGCGAGTCGATGTTGACCATCGAATCGAGCACCGATTTGGCTTCCAGCGGCAGATCGACAGAGTCTTTGGTCTGGCGATAAGTGTTGAGCTTATCTTCTGCGATATCCAGATTGTGGCGCACTTCCGGCAGCTGTTTATCAAGGAATACCAGGCTCTTCGCTGCTTCCTCGGATTTACGCTCGATATTTTGCTCAAGGTAATTACGGGTAATGCTGTTCAAAATAGCGCGGATCTGATCGCGATCTTCTCCGGTATACGTCAGGCTGAGCACACCGGTATCTTTACCGTTCTCCACTACCGTCAGGTTGTTTTGCAGGTTGTTAATCATCCCCAGCGTGGAGAATTTAGTGACGGTAAACTCGGAGTCATTTGAGGCAAGAATGTCGCTCACCATCATGGTCACGCCCTGCTTGCTCAGCAACTTGCCGACTTCGCCACGCGCCTCAAAACCACCATCGCTGGTTAACTGATACTGTTTTGGGCTCAGCACTTTCAGCGTAAAGGTCTGCTGATTCATTCCGGCAGGCAAAGTAAAGCTGGTGACTTTCACCGTCTCGTTCTGCCGCCCCATCAGCCGCTCCCAGCCGGTACCGAACAGCGGAAAGGTGTTTTTCACCACGGAGATATCGAGATCCAGATCTTCAACGGTTTTGCCCAGCACCAGACGCGACTGGATAAGCTGGATTTCCGCATCTGACGCCGGTGGCTTATTCGACAGGGCGCTGCTGATATCCTGCACCAGTGAACTGCCGGTGTTTTGTTCGATTTGCACCAGTGAATCGGCGCTGTAAATAGGTGTCGCAAACAGGCAGTAGACAACCGCGATCAGTGCAAACACCGAGGTGATGCCCAGTACCCACCAGCGAGCTTCAATGATAGTGCCGAGCAAACGGCCAATATCGATTTCGTCATTGCCCACCACCGGAGCAGCAGAATGCGAATGGTGTGTTTTCTCTGTCATTATTATCCCTGCTGAGCTTGCAATGCCTGCACCCACTGGCGGGCAGACTGGTCAAGTAAGGTGTAAACGGCTTCAAAAGCTTCACGACTTTTACGATACGGGTCGGGAATTTCTCGTTCGTTATCCCAGTGGCCAAATAACATGACCTTGCCGCGCATCTCCGGGGCAATCTCACACAGGCTGGCGATGTGGCGTTTTTCCATGACCAGAATCAGGTCATATTCGCGACACATGACGCCGGAAACCTGCCGTGCACAATGTCCTTCGAGAGAAAGTTGATTGTCTGCCGCTACGCTCACCGCGTTAGCATCCGCGCCACGTCCGACCAGCGCGCCCAGCCCTGCTGATGCCACCGTTAATCCGGGCTGGTATTTTTTCAGCAGTCGCTCTGCTGTCGGGGAACGACAAATGTTCCCCACACAAACCACCAGAATTTTGTTGAACATAATCATTGCAAGCTTTGGATGTCGTTGGCCGTGTTGGTCATGTAGCGAACGCCACTGATTGTCGGCAGCAACTGGTTGATAAGACGATTCCAGCGCGCCACCGGCGCAGTCGTGACGTACACCACGTCATACGGCTGGAGTCGGAAATTCGTCGCCATCACCAGAGAGGTGGCGTCCGACATATCAAGCTGGTAGATATTGGCAATCTTGCCGTTGCGGTCCTCGCCGCCTTTCAACGGGCGGATAACGAAGATGCCGCTGGCGTTGGAGGTCGTCAGGTCGAGACCTTCGGCCTGGCCAAGCGCTTCCGTCAGCGTCATGCCGCTGAAGTCCATTTTGAGCGTGCTCTGTTTTTTCACTTCGCCCATTACGAACACTTTCAGATCGTCATTACGCGGTACAAAGAGGATATCGCCCGGATAAAGCAGACGGTTCTGGCTGAGGTCGCCATTTTGCATCAGTGCCTGGAGCGAAATACGCTGCTCTTTTCCATCGTGCGTCAGCACGACGTTGCGCCAGTCGGCGTTGTCGGTCAGCCCGCCCGCCGCGTTGATAGCGTCCAGCACGGTAAGCGGCACGTTGGTGATCGCCTGCTGGCCGGACTTGCCGACCTGGCCGGAGATATAGGCTTTTTGTGAGCGGAATGCGGCGATATTAACGTCCACCTGCGGGTCAGCAATGTACGTCGCTAAACGGCTGGTAATATCACTGCGGATCTCGGCGAGGGTTTTCCCCACCACCTTTACTTTCCCAACATAGGGATAAAACATGGTGCCATCAGGCTGCACCCAGTTGCCTGTGTCGCTGGAGCTACGATATTGACCCGCTGGCGTGGTTAATTCCGGGTGATCCCAGACGGTGACATTCAATACATCCCCTGGCCCTACACGATACTGGTAAGCCGCAATTTCGTTGTCGAGCGACATATTTGGTTGAGCGACATTAACGCGCGGGCGCAATTGTTCAATCAGACGTGGTGTTAAAGGATAAACATTCACCATGCGGTCTAAATCAAAGTCTGCATCCTGCTGTTTAATCACATCCTTTCCCATCGTAGTCATATTGCTACCGGGGAAAACAGTGCAGCCACTCATCAAGCTTATGGACACCAATAATGGCATCAATTTCATTTTAGATTTCATCATTGATTAATTATCACTTTGGCAGAGTAATTATCCTGTGCGATTTATATAAGCGCTCAAGTTGTACACAGAATCAGAATGCAGTTAATTACGAAAGAATATAACTGGCATCAATCCTAAAAAGCGTTTATTCAACCACATGCGATTACAGAATAATCCAGGCTGATTGACATACCCACAGGCACGCTACCGCCCCTGGCTTTCAGTTACCAATTCACTGAACATCTCTAACTCATTGATAGTTATCCCTTAAAGGCCTTTAGGTCGCAATGGACCGCAGACCAGAAAAAATACGGCAGGAATCGAATTTGTAACGAATAACGATGACGAAAATAACATCGTTAGTATATTTGAGTGATGCAGGAAGAATTGTTGCAGCTAAGCGAATAGCAGGCAAGGCACCAACCCTGATAAACATATTTTTAAGAATAAGTTTAAGAACAAAGTTTTCGAATTTTAAGACTAACCGTATATTGACAATCTTTGCATATGGAATTACTTATGCGAAATATCCTAATTTGCTAATTTTTCTCTTATAATTAATCACAGTAACAATAAGGAAATTGAATTTACACATATTGCTCATATCCAATAAATTAAGAATAATCGCAGGCTGGCATTGCAATTTTATCCAGCTTTATCCATGATCGCACTGTGACAATTGTCATATCACAGAAGGTGTTACGTTTACGATGGAATGGATTGCGGATCCATCAATCTGGGCCGGGCTGATCACGCTGGTGGTGATTGAGCTGGTACTCGGTATTGATAACCTGGTTTTTATTGCGATTCTTGCGGAAAAATTGCCAGCGGCGCAGCGCGATCGCGCCCGTATTACCGGGCTGCTGCTGGCGATGTTAATGCGACTACTTTTGCTGGCCTCAATCTCCTGGCTGGTGACACTCACCAATCCTCTGTTTACGGTGCGCGGCTTCAGTTTCAGCGCGCGCGATCTGATTATGCTGCTCGGCGGCCTGTTTCTGCTGTTTAAAGCGACGGTGGAACTGAATGAGCGCCTCGAAGGCAAAGATAGCGACAATCCAACACAGCGGCGTGGCGCGAAGTTCTGGGTTGTGGTCACCCAGATCGTGGTGCTGGATGCGGTCTTCTCGCTCGACTCGGTGATCACCGCCGTCGGCATGGTTGACCACCTGGCCGTCATGATGGCCGCCGTGGTAATTGCCATTTCCCTGATGCTGCTGGCCAGTAAATCTCTGACACGCTTCGTCAACAGCCACCCGACGATTGTTATTCTCTGCCTCAGTTTCCTGCTGATGATCGGTTTTAGCCTAGTGGCCGATGGTTTTGGTTTCCATATTCCGAAAGGTTATCTGTACGCCGCAATTGGTTTCTCGGTGATGATTGAAGCGCTGAACCAGTTGGCTATCTTTAATCGCCGCCGTTTTCTGTTCGCCAACCAGACACTACGCCAGCGCACGACAGAAACGGTGATGCGCCTGCTCAGCGGGCGGAAAGAGGATGCTGAGCTGGATGCCGATACCGCCTCAATGTTGCATGACAGCGACGACAGCCAGATCTTTAATCCGCAAGAGCGGCGCATGATTGAGCGGGTGCTGAACCTCAATCAGCGCTCGGTTAGCAGCATCATGACGTCGCGCCACGATATTGAGCATATCGATCTCAGCGCGCCGGAGGCAGAGATCCGCGCCCTGCTGGATAAAAACCAGCATACGCGCGTGGTGGTTACGGGCGGCGATGCTGAAGAGGATTTGCTTGGCGTTGTTCATGTGCTCGATCTGCTGCAACAATCCCTGCGCGGCGAACCGCTGGATCTCAAGGCGCTGATCCGCCAGCCGCTGGTGTTCCCGGAAGCGCTGCCGCTGCTGCAGGCGCTGGAGCAGTTCCGCAATGCCCGCACCCACTTCGCGTTCGTGGTCGATGAGTTTGGTTCCGTGGAAGGTATTGTCACTCTCAGCGACGTGATGGAGACCATCGCCGGGAATCTGCCTAACGAAGTGGAAGAGATCGATGCCCGCCACGATATTCAGAAAAACAGCGATGGCAGCTGGACGGCCAATGGCCATATGCCGCTGGAGGACCTGGTACAGTACATCGCGCTGCCGCTGGATGAGAAGCGCAATTACCACACCATTGCCGGCCTGTTGATGGAGTACCTGCAACGGATCCCCAAACCTGGCGAAGAGGTGCAGGTGGGCGATGTTCTGCTGAAAACCCTGGAAGTTGAGAGCCACCGCGTGCAGAAAGTGCAAATCATTCCGCTGACGCGTGACGAAGATCCGGACTACGAAGTATAAATGGCTACGCTTTAACCACCGTCACGCCGCGCTGGTTGAACGGGGCCAGCAGGCGATCGTCGGTCTGCGCGTCCACCACCAGCGTGTTGATCAGCGAGATATCGCCAATCACCCACGGCGATGCGCTGTTCAGTTTCTCCGGCGAGGCCAGAACCACGGTCTCTGCCGCCCTGTCGGCCAGTGCGCGCTTGATACGCGACTCCTCAAAATCCCCGGTGCTGAGACCGGCGTCCACATGTACGCCGGTCACGCCCATAAAAAAGAGGTCGGCGCGTATCCGGCTGATAGACTCCAGCGCGCCTGCGCCAACGTTGACGATCGAATGTTTGTAGAGATGGCCACCGATCATCACCACTTCAATCAGCGGATGCTGTGCCAGCCCAACGGCGATACTGGGGCTGTGTGTTACCACGGTAATGCGTAAATCCTGCGGAAAATACGTAATCAACTCAGAGGTCGTCGTACCGCCATCAATCATAACAACCTGCCCTGCTGAGACGAGCTGCGCGCCTTTCTGCGCGATACGCCGCTTGGCGTCAGACTGCAAATGTTGCCGCTCAGCAAATGTCACCGTGGCGGCGGAAGATGGCAGTGCGCCGCCATGCACACGCTGCAATAAACCCTCAGCCGCCAGCTCACGCAGATCGCGCCGCACGGTATCTTCCGAGACGCCAAACCGTTCGCTGAGTTCTTTCGACAACACCTGCCCTGCTTCAGCAAGCTGGCTGAGGATCAATTGCTTACGTTGTGGGGTTAGCATCGCGTTGCTCCTGATTGCACGAAACATCTTGATGATGCACGAATATGCACGTTATGCTGCTATCTTACCCGCACAGGAGCTGATATGTCATCTGAAAATGCACAAGTACGCATTATTGCGTCGATGCCCCTCGCTGAAGACTGGGGAAAACTGACCAAATACACCTTTGATTACCGCCGTCATGACGGTGAGTGGCAGCGCCAGACCCGCGAAGTGTATGACCGGGGCAACGGCGCGGTGATCCTGCTGTATAACCGCAGCAAGCGGAGTGTAATCCTCACCCGACAGTTTCGTTTACCGCTTTTCGTCAACCAGCATCACGGTTTTTTGCTGGAAGCGGCCGCAGGTCTGCTGGATGAGCTTGAGCCTGAAGAGCGCATTCGCCACGAAGCGGAAGAAGAGACCGGCTACCGGCTGGAACAGGTGCAGAAAGTGTTCGCGGCGTGGATGAGCCCCGGCTCCGTCAGCGAAAAATTGCACTTTTTCATTGCTGAATACGATGACAGCAAACGCACCGGAAAAGGCGGCGGCGTGCCCGAAGAGGGAGAGGATATTGAAGTGGTGGAGATAGATTTCGCCACCGCGCTGGCGGCAATCCGTACGGGCGATATTGCCGACGGCAAGACCATTATGCTGCTGCAACATCTGGCGCTGGAGGGCATTTTATAGCCCGGCAGCGCCGTTGCTTATCCGGCCAAACTGGCCGGAGAGTTACATTTTATCAAGCAGCTTTTTCAGGTCTTTGCTGTTTTGCGAATCTTTATTACGCTCAGCCCAGTCGTTGAGACGACGTTTGGCTTCATCCTGCAAATGCTTACGCAACACCTGATCCACTTGCAGGCTATAGTTGAGGGCCTGCCATTTACCGTAAACGCGCAATGGGATCGGCGTCGCTTTCAGGAAATCGATCAGCGCGCTATCGCCTTCCCATCCTTCCAGCACCCGAACATTAAAGCGCGTATCGGCCTGCTCCTGCACCAGATCCATCTTGCCTTCCCCGGAGAGCGCCAGCAGCGCGGAGCTACCCTGCATATCGCTGAAGGTCATCTGTCCGTTATCCAGCGACAACTCTGCGCTGAAATTATCCAGCCGGGTGGCGCTGTCGAAATTATCTTTCGCATGCACATCGCTGCTGCGCGCCACCGCCTGTTGCACCAGTTGCTGGAAGTTAAGCCCTTCCATGCGGCTGTTTTTCAGATCGATGTGCGCCTCTCCCTGCCAGTCGCGGCGGAAAGATTCCGCATCGATATCCGGGCCGCTGAAATCACCTGCCATTGTCAGGCTGCCGGTCAGCGCAATCGGGTAGTTAAACGCTTTCAGGATATTACCAATCTCAATACTCTCAAGCCGCGGCTGGAACTCGGCGTGAGGCTGCTTGCCGCGCACATCCAGCGTGCCAGGCAATGAGATTTGCCCGCTCCCCATTTTGCCCTGCAACGTCGGGATAGCCAGCAAACCGGCATTATTGTTGAGCTGGCCGCTGACATCGGCAAACTGCATACCGCGCCAGCGCACGTTTTTCGCGGTGATGTCGATTTGCGCCGTAAAATCGCGCAGTTCGTTGTACTGCGGCGTATCCGCCCCGCTGGCAATCACCGGACGCGGCAGGCGGTTTTGTTCCTGACCCTGTGGCGTCACGCCGTCGCCGCTCAGCGTCACTTCCGCCGGCAGCAAGTTATCCAGATTAAGATTATCGAACTGAACATCGAGCGCCCAGACTGGCTGCGAGCCAAACGTTACGCTTCCCTTGCCGGTAAAGGCGCTGTCATTCGCGCTCAGACTGACATCATTCAGCGTCAGCCGCTGCGCCACGCCTTGCCACTGCGCTTGCAATGAGCCCGCCCCGCTAATGCCCTTCGGCGGCGTATCGCCCCCCTGAAGCTGCCACTGCAATTTATCGATAGCGGCGCTGACATTACGCGGATAGTCGCGTGCATCCATTTTCGCGCTGAATGAAAGCGTCAGGTCGCGCTGATTGCGGTTAACCCGCCCGGAGAAATCCAGCGTCGCCTGATATTGCGCATCCTGCTCCATTTGCAGATGAATATCGCGTACCGTCACAGGTTCATCGTTGGCGCGCTGGAAAACCAGCAGACTATCCGCAACCTGTAAGCGGGCAATATCCCATGACCAGCCGCGATCGGATTCCACCTGTGGCAGTGAGTTGCCACGCGGCGCCACCGGCGCATTTTTTTCCGGTGCCGCTTCGCTTTGCGGAGTGAGCTGGATCACCGCGCCCTTCAGCATCACTTGTTTCACCTGTAACTGGTGCGACAGCAACGGCCACAGGTTGACATCAAGACGCATATTATCGGCTTTCACCACCGGCATTTCCGCGCCGGGGGCCGTCAACGTGACGCGGCCAGAGAGGATGCTAAGCTGCGGCCAGACGTGCCAGCGCAGCGGGCCATCAAGCTGTAGCTGATAGCCGCTCCGCACCTCCACCTGGCGCACCATGTAAGCGCGGAAATCGTTCGGATTGACCAGTAACACTAATGCCGAAAGGCCGGCAACCAGCACGACCAGCAAAATCATCAGTGTTGTTAACGCTCTTCTCATCACATCCTCAATGGAGATCAGTCAGTCTTTATCAATGCGGCTGGCGACCGCGCCTTGCTGATCGCGATACTTCGCATCTTCACGCCGGTTGTAAGGACGATCGGCCGGCCCGGAGAGCGGCTCAAAGCTCAGGGCGCCAATCAGCATGCCCGGACGCAGCGCCAGCGGCAGCTTGCCTGAATTATAGAACTCCAGCACGATACAGCCGGACCAGCCGGGGTCGATGCGGTGCGCGGTTACGTGCACCATCAAACCCAGACGCGCGAGGGAAGAGCGCCCGTCCAGCCAGCCAACCAGATCGGCAGGCAAGGTAACGGATTCATAGGTCACCGCCAGCGCCAGTTCGCCCGGATGCAGGAAAAATGCCTCGCCTTCATCGAGCACAATTTCGTCGCTCATTACCCGGTCAAGGGCTGCGCTGACTTCATGCTTCGGGCCGCTGAGATCGATAAACGCCGCCGTGTGTCCGCTGAACGTGCGGAATTTATTGCCGAGGCGGACATCCACCGTCGCCCCGTTAATCCGTTCTACTGGCGGACGCGGGTTAATAGCAAGCCGACCGTCATTCAGCCAGGCTTCAATATCACGGTCACAAAGACGCATGGCGCATTCTCCTTAATAGTGCGACACGCCCCTGAGAAGATCAGGGGCCGGACTTAACACTCAGTGCTATAGCCTAACATGTATTATTCAAAAAACTGGCTGATTTTGGCTTTCAGGATATCGATGGCGATGCGGTTTTTACCGCCGCGCGGCACGATGATGTCGGCGTACTGCTTGGAGGGTTCAATAAATTGCAGGAACATCGGACGCACGGTTTTTTGATATTGCGCCATGACGGAGTCCATTGAACGGCCGCGCTCGTTAACGTCGCGCTTGATGCGGCGCATCAGGCAGATATCCAGCGGCGTATCAACGAAAATGGAGAAATTCATCTCATCGCGCAGGCGTGAATCAGTCAGCAACAGGATCCCTTCCAGGATGATCACTTTTTTCGCTTCAATGCGGATAGTTTCTTGGGTGCGAGTATGTTCCACATAGCTGTACACCGGTAACTCAATGGCTTCTCCGCGCTTGAGCGACTGCAAATGCTGGAATAACAGACTATGATCCATTGCACTGGGGTGGTCATAGTTGGTTTTTACACGCTCTTCCATCGACAGATGGCTTTGATCTTTGTAGTAGCTGTCTTCTGGAATAACGCCAATGTGTTCATCACCCACCTGCTCGCGCAGTTCACGATATAGCGTGCTGGCGATAAGACTTTTACCTGAAGCAGATGCGCCGGCGATGCCGATGATGACGCACTGATGAGACTGATCAGTCATAAATTTAGCGACCTGATTAACCTGGATGTAAAGGAAGGACGACGCCGAAACGTCAAACGCGGCAATTATAGGGATTTCACCGTCGTGATACCAGCCGAATCCTTAGCGGAAACGGGGACGGTAAAAAGCCGCTCGCTTTTGCCCGTCTGACTGACCAGTCATCAATTAAAACGCTCAAAATTAACCCGGCGGATGCGTTTTCATTACTGACTAAGTAATTAATAACACTAAGGTGTCAAATTATGAGCGCCCGGCATAGGAATTGTAAATTGTTTGTACTAGCATAATCCAAAATTCAAATTTCACTCTCCGGACGCGGTTCCGGACGTCACAGGGTTGCGGATAAAGCGGTAATGAAGAAACAACACCAGCGCGTTTTGGTTACCACCCCACATCCTGGGCTGCGGCTTGTCAGTTTAGGGCTGCTCTCTTTCATCTTTACGCTCTTCTCGCTGGAGCTTATCCGTTTTGGCACCGTTATCGCGCCGCTGTGGTTTCCCACCGCCATCATTATGGTGGGATTTTACCGCCACGCCGGGCGGATGTGGCCGGGCATCGCGCTGGTCTGCGTGCTGGGCAATGTCGCGGCGACAGTCATGCTCTTATCGGCCAGCCAGGTTGATCTACGCTATACCGCCGTCAATGTTATCGAGGCCGCAATAGGCGCAGTGCTGCTGCGCAAACTGTTGCCCTGGTATAACCCGCTGCAAAATCTCGGCGACTGGCTGCGACTGGCGGTCGGCAGCGCGATTAT
The DNA here is from genome assembly GCA_900109485.1 of Kosakonia sacchari. GTDB lineage: Bacteria > Pseudomonadota > Gammaproteobacteria > Enterobacterales > Enterobacteriaceae > Kosakonia > Kosakonia sacchari_B. The sequence goes on from FOAY01000011.1 coordinate 51,440, forward strand.
CCCGCCGCTGGTCGGCGGCGTGCTGGTTTGTCTGCTGGTGCCCGGTGACAATATCCTGCGGACCTTTCTGGTCTGGGTGCTGTCGGAATCGATCGGTGCGCTGGCACTGGTGCCGCTCGGCCTGCTGTTTAAACCGCACTACCTGCTGCGTCACCGTAAGCCGCAGTTGCTGCTGGAAACACTCGTTACGCTCTCTGCCACGCTCGGGCTAAGCTGGCTGGCGCTGCACTACCTGCCGTGGCCGTTTACTGCGGTCATTGTACTGCTGATGTGGAGCGCCGTACGTCTGCCGCGGGTTGAAGCCTTTCTCGTCTTTCTGATTACCATCATGATGGTCTCGCTGATGATTGCCGATGATCCTTCTCTCATCACCATGCCGAAAAGCAACGTGGTGATGAACGCGCCGTGGCTGCCGTTCTTGATGATCCTGCTACCGGTGAACGTCATGACCATGGTGATGTACGCCTTTCGCGCCGAGCGCAAACACATTATCGAAAGCGAAGAGCGTTTTCGAAATGCGATGGAGTATTCCGCCATCGGGATGGCGCTGGTGAGCACCGAAGGACAGTGGTTGCAGGCCAACAAAGCGTTATGCCATTTTCTGGGCTACAGCCAGGAGGAGCTGCAGCAGATGACCTTCCAGCAGCTCACCTGTCCGGAAGATCTAAACAGCGATCTGGAACAGCTTGAGCAACTGGTGCGCGGCGACATCTCCACTTATTCCATGGAAAAGCGCTATTACACGCGCAGCGGCGAGCTGGTGTGGGCGCTGATGGCCGTTTCCGTTGTCCGCCACACGGATGGCACCCCGCTCTACTTTATCGCCCAGGTCGAAGACATTAACGATCTGAAGCAGACCGAGTGGGTTAACAAGCGCCTGATGGAGCGCATCACGCTGGCGAACGAAGCGGGCGGGATTGGTATCTGGGAGTGGGAGCTTGAGCCGGACATTATCAGTTGGGACAAGCGCATGTTCGAGATGTACGAAGTGCCGCCCCACACGAAACCGACATGGCAATTGTGGTTAGAACGTGTGCTGCCGGAAGACAGACCGGAAACCGAACGCATTATCCGCGATGGGCTGGCGGCGCGCATGGCCTTCAAACTGGAGTTCCGCATTAGCGTCAAAGGCGGTATTCGCCATATTCGCGCGCTGGCAAACCGCGTGCTGAACAAGCATGGCGAAGTCGAACGCCTGCTCGGCGTCAATATGGATATGACAGAAGTTAAGCAGTTGAACGATGAGCTGTTCCAGGAAAAAGAGCGCCTGCACATTACACTCGATTCCATCGGCGAAGCGGTGCTGTGTACCGATGTGGATATGAACGTCACTTTTATGAACCCGGTGGCGGAAAAAATGAGCGGCTGGATGCAGAAACAGGCTATCGGCCAGCCGTTGCTGACGGTGCTGCGCATCACGTTTGGTGATAATGGTCCGGTGATGGAAAACATCCACAGCGGTGATATGTCGCGTTCGGCCATTGAACAGGATGTGGTACTGCACTGCCGCACCGGCGGCAGCTTCGACATTCACTACAGCGTCACGCCGCTCAGCACGCTGGATGGGCAACATATCGGCTCGGTGCTGGTGATTCAGGATGTCACGGAATCCCGCAAAATGCTGCGGCAGTTGAGCTACAGCGCTTCGCACGATGCGCTGACCCATCTGGCGAACCGGGTCAGTTTTGAAAACCATCTCAAACGCCTGCTGCTGACAGTGCAGGAATTCCACCAGCGTCATGCGCTGGTGTTTATCGATCTTGACCGCTTTAAAGCCGTCAACGATACAGCCGGGCACGCGGCGGGGGACGCCCTGCTGCGCGAGATCGCGTCGCTGATGCTCAGCATGTTGCGTTCGACCGATATTCTTGCCCGCCTTGGCGGCGATGAGTTCGGTTTGCTGCTGCCGGACTGTAATGTCGAGAGCGCGCGGTATATTTCCGGGCGTATTGTTGAAGCCATCAATGACTACCACTTTATGTGGGAAGGCCGTTTGCACCGCGTCGGCGCCAGCGCCGGAATTTCGCTGATTGATGAAACAAACTATCAGGCTTCAGAAGTGATGTCGCAGGCGGATATCGCCTGTTACGCCTCCAAAAATAATGGGCGCGGTATCGTGACAGTGTACGAACCGCAGCAAGGCCAGATGCAGCATGAGCGCAACATGCTGTCGCTGGATGAACAGTGGCATATGATCAGAGACAATCATTTGCTGATGATTGCCCGCGGCGTGGCGTCGCCGCGCGTGCCGGAAGCCTGTAACTTCTGGCTACTCTCCCTGCGTTTGTGGACCAGCGAAGGCGAAGTGATGGAGGAGCATGCTTTCCGTTCCGACCTTAGCGAACCCGAACTGATCCGCGCTCTCGACCGCCGCGTATTCCATGAGTTTTTCCGTAACCACGCTACTGCGGTTGCGGGTAAAGGGCTCGGCGTTGCTCTACCGCTTTCCGTGGCCGGGCTCTCCAGTACAACGCTGGTGAATGAACTGCTCGAACTGCTGGAAAGCGGCCCGCTATCCGCCCGGCTGTTACATCTGGTGGTGCACGCCGATGCGCTGATGCGTGAAGATAACATCCTGCTCGACAATCTGAAGCGGCTGCGCCAGGCGGGTTGCCGCATTATTCTCAGCCGTATCGGGCACGATCTGGATATTTTTAACCGCCTCAGCCCGAATATGGTCGATTACCTGATGCTCGATCCGGAACTGGTTACCAACGTTCACGGTAATCTGATGGACGAGATGATGGTGACCATTATTCAGGGCCACGCCCAGCGCCTTGGCATGAAGAGCATTGCCGGGCCGACCAATCAGCCGCTGATGATGGATACCCTTTCCGGCGTCGGCATCGATCTGATTTATGGCGATATTATTTCGCAGGCTCAGCCGCTGGATTTGATGCTGAATACCAGTTATTTCGCTATCAACTGACAGCCTTATCCGGCCGACAAATGCACTACCACCAGGCATCACACTTCAGGCTCCCACCCCGGCGTATACCAGATATGCAACAGCGCATAGGAGCGCCACGGCTGCCAGCGTTCGGCGTAGCGCCGCGTCTGCGCGGGTGTCATTCCGGCAAAACGCTGCTTGATCAGATAATCGTCGGGTAGAAAGATATCTTTCGCCTGCCAGCCACGCAGGGCAAAGTAGCTGGCGGTCCAGCGGCCGATGCCGGGGAAAGTTTGCAAGGCTTTCACCCCCTGCTCCACATCCGCCGGTGGCGTTAGCGGCAGCAAACCGTCGCAGGCTGCCTGCGCCAGGTATATCAGCGATTCAGCGCGTTTGCGCGGCATGCCGAGCGTTTGTAAATCCCCGACTTGCGCCGTAGAGAGCTGCTGCGGCGTGGGAAAACAGATAAAACCGCGCTCATCCAGCACATCGCCATAACGCTGCGCAACCTTTGCCGTCAGCTTTGCCGCCATCGCCACGCTGACTAACTGGCCTAAAATCGCCCGCACGCCCTGCTCAAACGGATCAACGCATCCCGGCAGGCGCAACCCTGGTCGCGCGGCGCCCAGCGTTCCCAGCGCCGCGGTTACCTCCTGCGGATTGCAGTCAAGATCAAACAGACAGCGAATCCGTTGCAGGCACAGTTCCGCAATCGGCTGCAAACCTTCGCTGAGCGTGACCTTCAGCGTCGCGCTCGCCTCATCCGGTTCGGCGGTAATCAGCCCGCGATGCTCGCCAGAGGCAAAAGAACGCACATAGCGTGTCGCATCAATCTCTTCAACGCCCGCCACGGCGCGATCGCCTAAAAATCCCCACATCCAGGCCCAGTCACAGGGCGGCTGCCAGCGCAGTTCGTACATAGTTACTCCTCGTTTTCTGCTAACAGCATAAACGGCATCGGAATTTTCCGCCTTGCTTTCATATTCCGGTTGTCGCCCGCGCCGCATTCGGCTAAAGTCGCCCCCCTTCTTCACTGGCATGGGGATAAACACGTGTTTGTAGGCTTTGACTACGGGACAGCAAACTGCTCGATTGCAGTAATGCGCGATGGCGCGCCACATCTGCTGACCATGGAAAATAACAGTACGCTGCTGCCATCTATGCTCTGCGCGCCGACGCGCGAAGCCGTCAGCGAATGGCTCTATCGTCACCATCAGGTTCCGGCTACGGGGAGCGAAACCCAGGCGCTGCTGCGCCGGGCGGTAAGCTTTAACCGTGAGGAAGATATTGAGGTCAACGCCGCCAGCGTGCAATTTGGCCTTGCCTCGCTGCGTCAGTACGTGAGCGATCCGGAAGAGGTTTACTTCGTTAAATCGCCGAAATCCTTCCTCGGCGCCAGCGGTCTGAAACCGCAGCAGATTGCCCTGTTCGAGGATCTGGTCTGCGCGATGATGCTGCATATTCGCCAACAGGCCGAAACGCAACTGCCGGAAAGCATCAACCAGGCGGTCATTGGCCGACCGATCAACTTCCAGGGGCTCGGCGGCGATGAGGCCAACGCCCAGGCGCAGGGGATCCTTGAGCGCGCGGCAAAACGCGCCGGTTTCCGCGATGTAGTGTTCCAGTATGAGCCGGTAGCAGCAGGGCTCGATTTTGAAGCCACGCTAAGCGAAGAGAAGCGCGTGCTGGTGGTGGATATTGGCGGCGGAACAACAGACTGCTCCATTCTGCTGATGGGCCCACAGTGGCGCGCCAGACAGGATCGCGCAGCCAGCCTGCTTGGCCACAGCGGTTGCCGCGTTGGCGGTAACGATCTGGATATCGCGCTGGCGTTTAAAAGCCTGATGCCCCTGCTTGGTATGGGCGGCCAGACGGAAAAAGGCATCGCCCTACCGATTCTGCCGTGGTGGAACGCGGTGGCGATCAACGATGTGCCGGCGCAAACCGAATTTTACAGCGCAGCCAATGGTCGTCTGCTCAACGATCTGCTGCGCGACGCCCGCGATGCGGAAAAAGTCGCCCTGCTGCTGAAAGTGTGGCGGCAGCGTCTGAGCTACCGGCTGGTACGCAGCGCCGAAGAGAGCAAAATTGCCCTCTCGGAAGAAGCGCATGTCACCGCGCCGCTGCCGTTTATCAGCGACGATCTTGCCACCGCCATCACCCAGGACGGCCTGGAAGCGGCGCTCAATCAGCCGTTACAGCGCATTATTGAGCAGGTGCAACTGGCGCTGGAAAACAGCAACGAAACGCCGGAAGTGATCTACCTGACCGGCGGGAGCGCCCGCTCGCCAATCATCAAGAAAGCGCTGGCGGAAACGCTGCCGGGGATCCCGATTGCGGGCGGCGATGATTTTGGCTCCGTCACCGCCGGGCTTGCCCGCTGGGCGCAGGTTCTGTTTCGCTAATATTTTGCCGGATGATTGCCATCCGGCATGATTTTCTTCTTCATATTATCCCTAACACAAATTTCTATCCCCGCTCGACGTTTCTAAACAGTGTTTCATATTTCCTCCATTTTTCTCCGTTAAAGCCTCACTAAACTAGTATTATTTTGGTCATGGTTTTTTCAGGACGAGATACATATAACGATGAAACGCAGTTTCACTTTTCGCCGCACGCTTGTTGCGGTTGTGGTTATCGCAGCGGCAGGTGCCGCGTGGTACCACTTTAGCCATCAAGAGGCTACACCTTCTTCTTCCGCCACCGGGCACACGCAGCGTCAGGCTGGCGGTGGTCGCCACGGCATGCGCGGCGGCGCGCTACCGCCGGTACAGGCTGCCACAGCGACCCGCGAATCCGTTCCGCGTTATCTCTCTGGTCTCGGTACGATTACGGCAACCAATACCGTGACCGTTCGCAGCCGCGTTTCCGGCCAACTGATGGCGCTCCACTTCCAGGAAGGGCAACAGGTTAACGCCGGCGATCTGCTGGCTGAAATCGACCCCAGCGAATTTAAAGTGGCACTGGCGCAGGCGCAGGGGCAACTGGCAAAAGATAAAGCCACGCTGGCGAATGCGCGCCGCGATCTGGCCCGCTACCAGCAACTGGCGAAAACCAGTCTCGTCTCCCGTCAGGATCTCGATACCCAGCAGGCGCTGGTAACGGAATCTGCAGGCACCGTCAAAGCCGATGAAGCCTCAGTCGCCAGCGCCCAGTTGCAACTGGACTGGAGCCGCATCACGGCGCCCATCTCCGGGCGCGTTGGCTTAAAACAGGTGGATATTGGCAACCAGATCAGCAGCAGCGACACCACCGGCATTGTGGTGCTGACGCAAACCCACCCGATTGACCTCGTCTTTACCCTGCCGGAAAGCGAAATCGCCACCGTGGTGCAGGCGCAAAAAGCTGGCCAACCACTGGTAGTGGAAGCCTGGGATCGCACTAACAAACAGAAACTGAGCAGCGGTTCTCTGCTCAGTCTTGATAACCAGATCGATGCCACCACCGGCACAATTAAGCTGAAAGCACGCTTTAATAATCAGGACGACGCGCTGTTCCCCAACCAGTTCGTCAATGCGCGCATGCTGGTCGCCACGCAACAAGATGCCGTTGTGATCCCTGCCGCCGCGCTGCAAATGGGTAATGAAGGCAACTTTGTCTGGGTGGTGAATGAGAATAGCCAGGTCAGCAAACATATCGTTACGCCGGGTATTCAGGACAGCCAGAAAGTGGTGATTGCCGCCGGGCTGTCGGCGGGCGATCGCGTGGTGACGGACGGTATCGACCGTCTCACCGAAGGAGCCAAAGTGGAAGTAGTGGATGCGCAAAGCGCCCAGCAGATGCCCGCAAAACGTGAGCATCCGGCGAAAGGAGCGCACTCCTGATGCAGTTGCTACCGCCAGGCCGGACGGGAGGTCCTTCCCGTCTGTTTATCTTGCGCCCGGTCGCCACCACCTTATTGATGGTGGCGATTCTGCTTGCCGGGGTCATCGGCTACCGTTTTCTTCCCGTCTCGGCGCTGCCGGAAGTCGATTATCCCACTATCCAGGTTGTCACCCTTTACCCCGGCGCCAGCCCGGATGTGGTGACGTCGGCGATTACCGCGCCGCTCGAACGCCAGTTTGGCCAGATGTCGGGCTTAAAACAGATGTCGTCGCAAAGCTCCGGCGGCGCATCGGTGGTGACGTTGCAGTTCCAGCTCACATTGCCGCTGGATGTTGCCGAGCAGGAAGTGCAGGCAGCGATGAACGCGGCCAACAGCCTGCTCCCTTCCGATCTGCCTAACCCGCCGGTTTACAGCAAAGTTAACCCGGCCGATCCGCCGATCATGACGCTGGCCGTCACCTCTTCCGCCATGCCGATGACGCAGGTGGAAGATATGGTCGAAACGCGCGTCGCGCAGAAAATTTCGCAGGTTTCCGGCGTTGGTCTGGTCACGCTTTCCGGCGGCCAGCGCCCTGCAGTGCGCGTCAAACTTAACGCGCAGGCCATCGCCGCGCTGGGGTTGACCAGCGAAAACATTCGCACCGCCATCGACAATGCCAACGTTAACTCGGCAAAAGGGAGCCTCGATGGCCCAACGCGCGCCGTCACGCTCTCCGCCAACGATCAGATGCAGTCCGCCGAAGAGTACCGCCAGTTGATTGTCGCTTACCAGAACGGTGCGCCCATTCGCCTGGGCGATGTGGCAACCGTGGAACAGGGCGCGGAAAATAGCTGGCTTGGCGCATGGGCGAATAAGCAACAGGCGATTGTGATGAACGTCCAGCGTCAGCCTGGTGCCAACATCATTGATACCGCCGACAACATTCGTACTCTGCTGCCGCAGTTAACGGAGAGCCTGCCGAAATCGGTCACGGTGAAGGTGCTCTCCGATCGCACCAACAACATCCGCGCTTCGGTCAGCGATACGCAGTTCGAACTGATGCTGGCTATCGCGCTGGTGGTGATGATTATCTACCTGTTTTTACGCAATATTCCGGCAACTATTATTCCTGGCGTAGCCGTACCGCTGTCGCTTATCGGCACCTTTGCGGTGATGGTGTTCCTCGATTTCTCAATCAATAACCTGACGCTGATGGCGCTGACCATCGCCACCGGCTTTGTGGTGGATGACGCGATTGTGGTGATTGAGAACATCTCGCGCTATATCGAAAAAGGGGAAAAACCGCTGGCGGCGGCGCTGAAAGGCGCAGGCGAGATCGGCTTTACCATTATCTCCCTTACCTTCTCGCTGATTGCCGTGCTGATCCCGCTGCTGTTTATGGGCGATATTGTCGGGCGCCTGTTCCGCGAGTTCGCCGTCACGCTGGCGGTGGCAATCCTGATCTCGGCTGTGGTTTCACTAACGCTGACGCCGATGATGTGCGCGCGCATGCTGAGCGCTGAATCCCTGCGCAAGCAGAACCGTTTTTCCCGCGCTTCGGAGCGTTTTTTTGAGCGCGTGATTGCAGGCTACGGCCACCTGCTGGCGAAAGTGCTTAACCACCCGTGGCTGACGCTCAGCGTGGCGATAGGCACGCTGCTACTGTCGGTGGCGCTGTGGGTTTTCATCCCAAAAGGCTTCTTCCCGGTACAGGACAACGGCATCATTCAGGGTACGCTCCAGGCGCCGCAGTCGGCATCGTTTGCCAGCATGGCGCAGCGCCAGCGGCAGGTTGCCGACGTTATTCTGCAGGATCCGGCGGTGGAAAGCCTGACCTCGTTTGTTGGCGTCGATGGCACCAACCCGTCGCTGAACAGCGCCCGTCTGCAAATCAACCTTAAGCCGCTGGATGAGCGCGACGACCGCGTACAGACAGTGATTGCGCGCCTGCAACAGGCGGCGGCAAAAGTGCCCGGCGTGGCGCTCTATCTGCAACCGACGCAGGATCTGACCATCGACACCACGGTCAGCCGCACCCAGTACCAGTTTACCTTGCAGGCAAACTCGCTGGACGCGCTGAGCACCTGGGTGCCGCAACTGATCGCTAAACTGGAAGCGCTGCCGCAGCTTGCTGATGTCAGCAGCGACTGGCAGGACAAAGGGCTGGTGGCGTATGTCAACGTTGACCGCAGCACCGCCAGCCGTCTTGGTATCACCATGTCGGATGTTGATAACGCGCTGTATAACGCCTTCGGTCAGCGGCTGATCTCCACCATCTATACCCAGTCAAACCAGTATCGCGTGGTGCTGGAACACGACACCACGCAAACGCCGGGGCTGGCGGCGCTGGAGAATATCCGTCTGGCCAGCAGCAGCGGCGGCGTGGTGCCGTTATCCTCGATTGCCAAAGTGGAACAACGCTTTGCGCCGCTGAGTATTAACCACCTCGATCAATTCCCCTCCACCACCATTTCTTTTAATGTGGCGAGCGGCTATTCGCTGGGCGATGCGGTGCAGGCGATCACCGACAGCGAAAAAACCCTCAATTTCCCGACCGATATCCGCACCGAGTTCCAGGGCAGCACGCTGGCGTTCCAGTCTGCGCTTGGCAGCACGGTCTGGCTGATCGTCGCAGCGGTGGCGGCAATGTATATCGTGCTCGGCGTGCTGTATGAGAGTTTTATTCACCCGGTCACTATTCTCTCGACGCTGCCGACCGCGGGCGTTGGCGCACTGCTGGCGCTGATGATTTCCGGCAGTGAGCTGGATGTGATCGCCATTATCGGCATCATTCTGCTGATTGGTATCGTCAAGAAAAACGCCATCATGATGATCGACTTCGCTCTCGCCGCCGAACGCGAAGAGGGGATGGCACCGCGCGAGGCGATTTTCCAGGCCTGCCTGCTGCGTTTTCGCCCGATCCTGATGACCACGCTGGCGGCCCTGCTCGGTGCGCTGCCGCTGATGCTCAGCACCGGCGTGGGCGCAGAGCTGCGCCGCCCGCTGGGTATCGGCATGGTGGGCGGTCTGCTGGTCAGCCAGGTGCTGACGCTGTTTACCACGCCGGTGATTTATCTGCTGTTCGACCGCCTGTCGCTGGCCGTAAAACAGCTCTTCCCGCGCCGTGAAGAGGAGGCGTAAGTGAAGTTTTTCGCCCTCTTCATTTACCGCCCGGTGGCGACGATTTTGATTTCGCTGGCGATAACGCTGTGCGGCATCCTCGGCTTCCGGCTGCTGCCGGTGGCCCCGCTGCCGCAGGTCGATTATCCGGTGATCATGATCAGCGCCTCGCTGCCTGGCGCCTCGCCGGAGACGATGGCGTCGTCGGTCGCTACGCCGCTGGAGCGCTCGCTGGGGCGGATTGCCGGGGTCAGCGAAATGACCTCCTCCAGCTCGCTGGGCAGTACGCGCATCATTTTAGAGTTTAATTTTGACCGCGATATCAACGGCGCCGCGCGCGATGTGCAGGCGGCGATCAACGCGGCGCAAAGCCTGCTGCCAAGCGGTATGCCGAGCCGTCCTACCTATCGCAAAGCGAACCCGTCGGACGCACCGATCATGATCCTGACGCTGACCTCGGATACCTATTCGCAGGGCCAGTTATACGATTTTGCCTCGACGCAACTAGCACAAACCATCTCGCAGATCGACGGCGTCGGCGATGTTGATGTCGGCGGAAGTTCGCTGCCCGCGGTGCGCGTCGATCTCAACCCGCAGGCGCTGTTTAATCAGGGCGTGTCACTCGATGCCGTGCGTACCGCCATCAGCAGCGCCAACGTCCGTCGCCCGCAGGGCGCGGTGGATGACGGCGCACAACGCTGGCAGGTGCAAACGAATGATGAGCTGAAAACGGCGGCCGAATACCAGCCGCTGATCATTCATTACAACAACGGCGCAGCGGTACGTTTAAGCGATGTCGCCACGGTCAGCGACTCGGTGCAGGATGTGCGCAATGCCGGGATGACCAACGCAAAGCCGGCGATTTTGCTGATGATCCGCAAGCTGCCGGAAGCCAATATTATTCAGACGGTGGATAGCATCCGCGCCCGCCTGCCGGAATTACAGAAAACCATTCCTGCCGCTATCGATCTGCAAATCGCCCAGGATCGTTCGCCGACCATTCGCGCCTCGCTGGCGGAAGTGGAGCAGACACTGGTGATCTCGGTGGCGCTGGTGATCCTGGTGGTGTTTTTGTTTTTGCGCTCCGGGCGCGCGACGCTTATCCCGGCGGTCGCGGTGCCGGTTTCGCTGATCGGCACCTTTGCCGCAATGTACCTGTGCGGTTTTAGCCTGAATAACCTGTCGCTGATGGCGCTGACTATCGCCACCGGCTTTGTCGTTGATGATGCCATTGTGGTGCTGGAAAACATCTCCCGCCATCTTGAAGCGGGCGTGAAACCGTTGCAGGCGGCATTGCAGGGGACGCGGGAAGTCGGTTTTACCGTGCTGTCGATGAGCCTGTCGCTGGTAGCGGTGTTCCTGCCGCTGCTGCTGATGGCCGGTCTGCCGGGCAGGCTATTGCGCGAGTTTGCCGTCACGCTGTCGGTGGCGATTGGCATCTCGCTGGTTATCTCGCTGACGCTGACGCCGATGATGTGCGGCTGGCTGCTGAAGCGCCATAAACCGCGCGAACGCACGCGGGAAAGAGGCGTTGGCCGTTTGCTGATTGCGCTCCAGCAGCAGTACGCCCGTTCGTTGAAATGGGTGCTGAACCACGCCCGGCTGGTGGGTCTGGTGCTGCTTGGCACCATCGCGTTGAATGTCTGGCTCTATATCTCGATTCCGAAAACCTTCTTCCCGGAGCAGGACACCGGCGTGCTGATGGGCGGCATTCAGGCGGATCAAAGCATCTCCTTCCAGGCGATGCGCGGTAAGTTGCAGGATTTTATGAAAATCATCCGTGACGATCCGGCGGTGAATAATGTCACCGGTTTTACCGGCGGCTCGCGCGTGAACAGCGGCATGATGTTTATCACCCTCAAATCCCGCCATATTCGTCATGAAACGGCGCAGCAGGTGATTGACCGGTTGCGCGTTAAACTGGCGAAAGAGCCAGGCGCAAGCCTGTTTTTGATGGCCGTACAAGATATTCGCGTTGGCGGACGGCAGGCCAATGCCAGCTACCAGTTCGCCCTGTTGTCGGACGATCTCAGCGCCCTGCGCGAGTGGGAGCCGAAGATCCGTAAAGCGCTGGCGGCGCTGCCGCAACTGGCAGACGTCAACTCAGACCAGCAGGACAACGGCGCGGAGATGAATCTGGTTTACGATCGCGAAACGATGTCGCGGCTGGGCATCAGCGTTGAAGCGGCCAACAGCCTGCTGAATAACGCCTTCGGCCAGCGGCAGATCTCCACTATTTATCAACCGCTTAACCAGTACAAAGTGGTGATGGAAGTCGATCCCCGCTATACCCAGGACGTGAGCGCGCTGGACAAGATGTATGTGATCAACAACGAAGGCCAGTCGATTCCGCTCTCTTACTTTGCCCACTGGCAACCGGCGAATGCGCCGCTGTCGGTGAACCATCAGGGGCTGTCGGCGGCCTCGACCATCGCCTTTAACCTGCCGACAGGCACGTCGCTGTCGGAAGCCAGCGACGCCATCGATCGTGCGATGACGCAACTTGGCGTCCCTTCAAGCGTGCGCGGCAGTTTCGCCGGTACAGCGCAGGTCTTCCAGGAGACGATGAATTCACAGGTGATCCTGATCCTGGCCGCGATTGCCACGGTCTATATCGTGCTGGGGATCCTCTACGAGAGCTACGTCCACCCACTGACCATTCTCTCCACGTTGCCCTCGGCGGGCGTCGGCGCGCTGCTGGCGCTGGAGCTGTTTGGCGCGCCGTTTAGCCTGATCGCACTGATTGGCATCATGTTGCTGATCGGGATTGTGAAGAAGAATGCCATAATGATGGTCGACTTCGCCCTCGAAGCCCAGCGCAAGGGGAGCCTGAGCGCAGAAGAGGCCATCTTCCAGGCCTGTTTGCTGCGTTTTCGTCCGATCATGATGACCACCCTGGCGGCGCTGTTTGGCGCACTGCCGCTGGTCATTTCCGGCGGTGACGGCTCCGAACTGCGCCAGCCGCTGGGGATCACCATTGTCGGCGGCCTGGTGATGAGCCAGCTTCTTACCCTGTATACAACGCCGGTGGTCTATCTCTTCTTTGACCGCCTGCGTATGCGTTTTAGCCAGAAAGAAAGAGAGCCTGTTAGTGAATGAATGAACTCCCCAAAAACATCCGCTGGCAACTATGGATTGTCGCCTTTGGCTTTTTTATGCAGTCGCTGGATACCACTATTGTGAATACCGCCCTCCCCTCGATGGCGCGCAGCCTGGGGGAGAGCCCGCTGCATATGCACATGGTGGTGGTCTCCTATGTATTGACCGTGGCGGTAATGCTGCCAGCCAGCGGCTGGCTGGCGGATCGGGTCGGCGTGCGCAATATCTTTTTCGTCGCCATTGTGCTGTTCACCACCGGCTCGCTGTTTTGCGCGCAGGCCTCAACCCTTGATCAACTGGTGATGGCGCGGGTTTTACAGGGTATCGGCGGGGCGATGATGGTGCCGGTAGGCAGGCTGACGGTGATGAAAATCGTCCCGCGCGACCAGTATATGGCGGCGATGACCTTCGTCACTCTGCCGGGGCAAATCGGCCCGTTGGTCGGCCCGGCGCTCGGCGGGATTCTGGTGGAATATGCGTCGTGGCACTGGATCTTCCTGATTAACCTGCCGGTCGGTATTATCGGCGCGATCGCCACCCTGAGCCTGATGCCGAACTATAAACTGCAAACCCGTCGTTTCGATATGGCGGGTTTTGCGTTGCTGGCCTGCGGTATGGCAACGCTGACGCTGGCGCTCGACGGCAGCCGCGGGCTGGGGCTTTCGCCCGTCCAGCTTGGCGCGTTGGTAGCGGTGGGCACAGCGACGACGCTATTTTATCTGCTGCACGCCAGAGGCAACGATGGCGCGTTGTTCAACCTGCGGTTGTTCCGCACGCCTTCGTTTTCACTGGGGCTGGCCGGGAGCTTCGCCGGGCGTATCGGCAGCGGCATGCTGCCGTTTATGACGCCAGTGTTTTTGCAGATTGGCCTTGGCTTTTCACCGTTCCACGCCGGGCTGATGATGATCCCGATGGTGCTGGGCAGTATGGGCATGAAGCGGATTGTTGTGCAGGTAGTTAACCGTTTTGGTTATCGCCGCGCGCTGGTCTGTTCCACCCTTGGGCTGGCGCTGGTGAGCTTGCTGTTTATGACCACCGCCCTGCTCGGCTGGTACTATCTGCTGCCGGTGGTGCTGTTCTGTCAGGGAATGATTAACTCGATGCGCTTCTCTTCGATGAACACCCTGACGCTGAAAGATCTGCCCGATGAACTGGCCAGCGGCGGCAACAGCCTGCTGTCGATGATCATGCAGTTGTCGATGAGTATCGGCGTTACCGTCGCCGGTTTGCTGCTCGGCCTGTTCGGCCAGCAGCATCTCTCAGCGGACAGCGGCGTGGCGCACCATGTTTTCCTTTACGCTTATCTCAGTATGGCGGTGATTATTTCACTACCGGCGTTAATCTTCGCCCGCGTCCCGAATGACGCCAGCCAGAACGTCGTGATTGCCCGTCGCAACAGGAGAGAATCATGAAATTCTGGCGGCCAGGTATTACGGCCAAACTTTTCCTGGCCATTTTGACCACCTGCATCGTACTGCTGATCATCATGCACTGGGCGGTGCGAATCAGCTTCGAGCGCGGGTTTATCGACTATATCAAGCGCGGCAACGAGCAGCGCCTGCAACTGTTGAGCGACACGCTGGCCGAGCAGTACGCCCAGCACGGCGACTGGCAATTTCTGCGCAATAACGACCGGATGATTTTCCAGATCCTGCGATCTTTCGAACGCGATAACGACCATGAAGATACCGGTGGGCCGGACCGCGGCATGGAGCGGGATCGCGCGATGGGCGACAACGGCGGAGCAGATCGTGGAATGGCGCCGGACAACCGGGCAGCGGACCAAGGGATGGAGCCAGACAATAACGCCGAATCCGATCGCGGGATGGAAAACGATGATCCGCCGCCTGGCCCGCCAGGCCCGCCGCCGCCGCGCGGCTGGCGCACGGTGTTCTGGGTTGTCGATCAGAACAACAATGTGCTGGTCGGCCCGCGCGGCACGGTGCCGGACGAAGGCAACCGCCGGGCGATTGTGGTGAACCAGAAAACGGTGGGCTGGGTGATTGCCTCCCCGGTTGAGCGGTTAACGCGCAATACCGACATCAATTTTGACCGTCAACAGCGTCGCACCAGTTGGCTGATTGTCGGCCTCGCCACGCTGCTGGCGGCGCTGGCCACCTTCCCACTGGCGCGCGGCCTGCTGGCACCGGTGAAACGGCTGGTCGAGGGGACGCACAAACTGGCCTCCGGCGATTTCTCGACGCGCGTCACGACTGGCAGCCAAGATGAACTGGGCAGGCTGGCACGCGACTTTAACCTGCTGGCCAGTACGCTGGAGAAAAACCAGCAAATGCGCCGCGATTTTATGGCTGATATCTCCCATGAACTGCGCACGCCGCTGGCGGTGCTGCGCGGCGAACTGGAGGCGATTCAGGACGGCGTACGCAAATTTACGCCGGAATCGGTACTGTCGTTACAGGCAGAGGTCGGCACGCTAACCAAGCTGGTGAACGATTTACATCAGTTGTCAATGTCCGACGAGGGCGCGCTGGCCTACCAGCGCACGCCGGTGGATGTGGTGACGCTGCTGGAGATTGCCGCTGGCGCGTTTCATGAACGTTTTGCCAGCCGAAACCTGAACTTGTCGCTGGATTTGCAGTCCACCAGTGGCAGAGTCTTTGGCGATCCCGATCGCCTGATGCAGCTGTTTAATAATCTGCTGGAAAACAGCCTGCGCTATACGGATGGCGGCGGACAAACGCAAATTCAGTCCACCACCCGCGACGGCAAACTGATCCTGCGTTTTGCCGACAGCGCGCCGGGCGTTACTGACGAGCAGCTTACGCGCCTGTTTGAGCGTTTCTACCGCACGGAAGGATCGCGCAACCGCGCCAGCGGCGGCTCCGGCCTGGGGCTGGCTATCTGTTTTAATATTGTGGAGGCCCACGGTGGCGCTATCCACGCCGGGCACTCGCCATTTGGCGGGGTTACTATTACAGTTGAACTACCGCTTGAAGGCGAACAATCGAGAGAAGTATGACTGAGCTACCCATTGATGAAAACACGCCGCGTATTCTGATCGTGGAAGATGAACCGAAGCTGGGACAGTTGCTGATCGATTATCTGCGGGCGGCCAGCTACGCGCCGACGCTGATTAACCACGGCGATCAGGTGCTGGGATATGTTCGCCAGACGCCGCCGGATTTGATCCTGCTCGATCTGATGCTGCCCGGCACCGATGGCCTGACCCTGTGCAGAGAAATCCGTCGCTTCTCCAATGTGCCGGTCATTATGGTGACGGCAAAAATCGAGGAGATCGATCGTCTGCTGGGGCTGGAAATTGGCGCCGACGACTACATCTGCAAACCCTACAGCCCGCGCGAAGTGGTGGCGCGAGTCAAAACCATTCTGCGCCGCTGCAAGCCGCAGCGCGAACTGCAGGCGCTGGACGCGGAAAGCCCGCTGATTGTGGATGAAGGGCGTTTCCAGGCAAGCTGGCACAACAAACTGCTGGATCTCACCCCGGCGGAATTCCGCCTGCTGAAAACCCTCTCCAGCGAGCCGGGCAAGGTCTTCTCCCGCGAACAACTGCTCAACCATCTTTATGATGACTATCGCGTGGTGACCGACCGCACCATCGATAGCCATATCAAAAACCTGCGCCGCAAACTGGAAGCGCTGGATGAGGAACAATCCTTTATCCGTGCAGTTTACGGCGTCGGCTACCGCTGGGAAGCCGACGCCTGCAAACTGGCGTAACGCTGTCGGGCTTCGCGCCCGACGGTATTTTATTTACGCAACAGCCGCTGTTCGCGCCAGCGGGCGATCGGCTCAGCGAAGACGAAGAGCCGCAATCCCCGCACCAGCTGTAATCCGCCCCAAATCGCCGCCACCCACAGTGACCACAGCGGTTCTGGCGCGGTACTGCGATTCAGGAAATAGAGCAGCACGCAGACGATGACGGCGGTGACAAGCGATCGCCAGAAGCGGCTTTCGGCATCAACCTTTTCCCGCGCGGCAGTGATGCGCTGATCCAGCGGCACTGATCTGCGCGTGAACTAACGCGCAGGTTTACTCCCCCGGCGCGCGGCGCTACAATTCCCGCCCTAAATTTAGGGGAACTCCCCCGCCGCCTCACCTGCTGAGGCGATCTGACCTGTCATCAGAAAGAGAAAATCATGTTTAAACCGGAACTCCTGTCCCCGGCGGGAACGCTGAAAAATATGCGTTACGCCTTCGCTTACGGCGCGGACGCCGTTTACGCTGGCCAGCCGCGCTACTCGCTGCGCGTGCGCAATAACGAATTCAACCACGAAAACCTGCAAATCGGCATCAATGAAGCCCACGCGCAGGGCAAAAAATTCTACGTGGTGGTGAATATCGCGCCGCATAACGCCAAGCTGAAAACGTTCATCCGCGACCTGAAACCGGTGGTGGACATGGGGCCGGATGCGCTGATTATGTCCGATCCGGGGCTTATCATGATGGTGCGCGAAAACTTCCCGCAGATGCCGATTCACCTCTCCGTGCAGGCGAACGCCGTCAACTGGGCAACGGTGAAATTCTGGCAACAAATGGGGCTGACGCGCGTGATCCTCTCCCGCGAACTGTCGCTGGAAGAGATCGCCGAAATTCGCAGCCAGGTGCCGGAAATGGAGATCGAAATCTTCGTGCACGGCGCACTGTGCATGGCTTACTCCGGCCGTTGCCTGCTTTCAGGCTATATCAACAAGCGCGATCCGAACCAGGGCACCTGCACCAACGCCTGCCGCTGGGAATATAACGTTCAGGAAGGCAAAGAAGACGCTATCGGCAATATCGTACATGTTCACGAACCGATTCCGGTACAGAACATCGAACCCACGCTGGGCGTCGGCGCGCCGACCGATAAAGTGTTTATGATTGAGGAAGCGCAGCGTCCGGGCGAGTACATGACCGCCTTCGAGGACGAACACGGCACCTACATCATGAACTCGAAAGATCTGCGGGCGATTGCCCACGTTGAACGCCTGACGCAGATGGGCGTGCACTCGCTGAAAATCGAAGGCCGTACCAAATCGTTCTACTACTGCGCCCGTACCGCGCAGGTTTACCGCAAAGCGATCGACGATGCCGCAGCGGGTAAACCGTTCGACACTTCGCTGCTGGAAACGCTGGAAGGGCTGGCGCATCGCGGTTATACCGAAGGTTTCCTGCGCCGCCACACGCATGATGATTACCAGAACTATGACTATGGCTACTCGGTTTCCGAGCGCCAGCAGTTTGTCGGCGAATTCACCGGCGAGCGTAAAGGCGATCTGGCCGCCGTCGCGGTGAAAAATAAGTTTTCGGTCGGCGACAGCCTGGAGCTGATGACGCCGCAGGGCAACGTCAACTTTACGCTTGAGCAGATGGAAAACGCCAAAGGCGAAGCGATGCCGGTCGCGCCAGGCGATGGTTATACTGTCTGGTTGCCGGTTCCGCAGGATATGGCGCTGGAATATGCGCTGCTGATGCGCAATTTCACCGGGCAGTCAACGCGCAATCCTCACGCGAAGTAATTTAGCAGGGTTATTTTTACGGCTGGAAAAATCTTAGAATCGGATCACATA
This sequence comes from Kosakonia sacchari, assembly GCA_900109485.1. Lineage (GTDB taxonomy): Bacteria > Pseudomonadota > Gammaproteobacteria > Enterobacterales > Enterobacteriaceae > Kosakonia > Kosakonia sacchari_B. The sequence goes on from FOAY01000011.1 coordinate 69,885, forward strand.
CCTCCCCGGTCGTTATGGGTATTATCCCTCTCGCTGAAAAACATAACCCATAAATGCTAGCTGTACCAGGAACCACCTCCTTAGCCTGCGTAATCTCCCTTACGCAGGCTGATTTTTTTTTAACGCTTTTTTCCGCTTTTTTTACCCCCTTCCCGCTCGTGAGATACACTTTCCTCATTGCATGCAATAAGGACGAGAAATATGGGCAAAATTCCTGGAAGCTTATTGATCCTCAACGGTAAAAGCGCCGGAGACGAAACGCTGCGCACCGCCATAGCGCTGCTGCGTGACGAAGGTATGGATATTCAGGTGCGCGTCACCTGGGAAAAGGGCGATGCCGGGCGCTACGTTAAGGAAGCGCAACAGCTTGGCGTGGATACGGTGATTGCTGGCGGCGGCGACGGCACCATCAACGAAGTGGCGACAGCACTGGTGAACTGCACGGGCGATAACATTCCGGCGCTCGGTATTTTGCCGCTCGGCACCGCCAATGATTTCGCCACCAGCGCGGGGATCCCCGAAGCGCTGGAGAAAGCGTTACAGCTCGCCATCGTGGGTAAAGCGGTGGCTATCGATATCGCCCGCGTCAACGATAAAACCTGCTTTATTAATATGGCAACCGGGGGTTTTGGCACCCGCATCACCACGGAAACGCCGGAAAAACTGAAGGCCGCGCTGGGCGGGGTTTCTTATCTGATCCACGGGCTTCTGCGGCTGGATAAGCTAAAGGCCGACCGCTGTGAAATCCGCGGTGAGGATTTTCAGTGGCAGGGCGATGCGCTGGTGATTGGCATTGGTAACGGTCGCCAGGCGGGCGGCGGACAACAGCTTTGCCCGCAGGCGCTGATTAACGATGGCTTACTGCATCTGCGTATTTTTACCGGCGAAGAGCTGTTGCCGGCGCTGTTAACCACCCTGACGCAGCCGGACGATAACCCGCATATTATTGACGGAAAATCGGCATGGTTTGAGGTCAGCGCTCCGCATGAAATTACCTTTAACCTCGACGGCGAACCGCTGAGCGGCGAGCATTTCCGCATTGAAGTGTTGCCTGGCGCGTTGCAGTGCCGGTTACCGCCAGATTGCCCGTTATTGCGTTAACCGCTTAAAAATGCCTGATGGCGCTTCGCTTATCAGGCCTGCAACAGCACCGATCTTCGTAGGCCGGATAAGGCGTAGCCGCCATCCGGCGTTTGCCGCCAATTCT
>FOAY01000011.1:71376-174437 GCA_900109485.1 Kosakonia sacchari
CGCAGCCGCCATCCGGCGTTTGTCGCCAATTCTGCCTGATGGCGCTTCGCTTATCAAATCTACGGAGCGAGACAAAAAACTCAATACGCCGCCACTTCGCGTGCCATCTCACGGCTATATTGCTGGCTGGCATGCACCAGCATCTGCGTATACCCCGTTTGCGCCGCGCCGCTGACCAGCGCATCGACGGTCAAAGTTTCGAGGATTTTACCGTGCTGCATCACCGCCACCTTCTGGCATAAATGCGCGATCACCCCCAAATCATGCGTCACCATCAGATAGGTAAGTTGCGATTCCTGATGCAGCGCCGCCAGCAGGTTGAGGATTTCCGCCTGCACCGACACATCCAGCGCCGAAGTCGGCTCATCCAGCAACAGCACGCGCGGTTCCAGAATCAGCGCACGGGCAATTGCCACGCGCTGGCGCTGCCCGCCGGAGAGCTGGTGCGGATAGCGGTCGCGAAAAGCACGGCTTAACCCCACCTTGTCGAGCAACGTATTAATACGCCGGTCACGATCGTTGATACCGTGGATTTGCAGCGGCTCCTCCAGAATATCGCCAATGGTGTGGCGCGGATGCAGCGAACCGTACGGATCCTGAAACACCATCTTCACCAACCGACAGCGCGGCGAGCTGAGCCGCTTATCCAGCTTTTGTCCATTAATCGCAAGCTCGCCGTCCCAGTGGGTAAACAGCCCGGCCAGACACTTCAGCACAGTCGTTTTCCCGGAGCCGGATTCCCCCACCAGCCCATAAATCTCGCCAGGCCGCACGGAAAAGCTGACGTCACACAGCACCTGATTGCGTTTCGCCCCTTCGCCAAAGGCCAGATTGAGGTTTTGCACGTTAATCATTCTGCTCTCCTTACTCGCCAAGCCAGCTAGCCTGACGCTGCAACACCGGCAGCAGCGGGCGACGATGATGGATTTCCGGCAGGGCCTGAATCAGCCCCTGCGTATAAGGATGCTGCGCGTTATCAAGATCGCGGGCGGCAATCGATTCCACCACCCGGCCTGCGTACATCACCAGCACCCGGTCGCAGAAACTGCGCACCAGATTGATATCGTGGCTGATAAAAATCAGTCCCAGCCCGCGCGATTTCACCAGATCGTCAAGCAAGCCGAGCACCTGCAGGCGCACCGACACATCCAGCGCAGAGGTCGGTTCGTCGGCGATCACCAGTTCCGGATCGGTAATCAGCATCATGGCGATCATAATGCGTTGTCCCTGCCCGCCGGAGATTTCATGCGGGTAGAGCTGGTAAACCCGCTCCGGCTGGCGAATGCGTACCACATCAAGCATCTTCAGCACTTTGGCCTTCGCCTCGGCCTTTTTCCCCGGATGGTGGGTTAACCAGGCTTCAGCGATCTGATCGCCGACGCAGACTACCGGGTTCAGCGAATATTTCGGATCCTGCATAATCATCGAGATACGCTTGCCGCGCACCTGGCGCATCTGCGCCTCATCAACGTTCAGCAGATCGATATCGCCAAACTGCATGCGATCGGCCTGGATACGCGCTTTTGCCGGATGCAGCCGCAGCAGCGCGCGCCCGACGGTAGATTTCCCCGAGCCGGACTCGCCGACAATCGCCAGCTTCTCCTGACCGAGGGTGAAAGAGACGCCGCGCACCGCATGCGTTACCGCGCGACCGTTAACAAAGTCGACGTGCAGATTGCGCACATCGAGCAGCGGCGAATTATTCGCTGCGAGGATCGAGGATGTCACGTAAGCCATCTCCCAAGAAGTTGAACGCCAGACTGTTGATCAAAATCGCCAGCCCCGGAATGGTCACAACCCACCAGCACTCCATCATGTAGGTGCGCCCGCTGGAGATCATCGCGCCCCACTCTGGCTCCGGCGGCTGCGCACCCAGCCCAAGAAAGCCCAGACCGGCAGCGGTCAAAATGATGCCCGCCATATTCATGGTGATACGGATGATCACCGACGGCAGACACAGCGGCACAACGTGGCGCCACAGCACGCGCAGCGGCGAAGCGCCCTGCAAACGCACCGCCGAGATAAAATCGGCCTGGCGCAGCGACAGGGTTTCGGCTCGTGCCAGACGGGCAATCGGCGGCCAGGCGGTCAGCGTAATCGCGATCACCACATGCTCAAGACCAGGACCCAGCGCCGCAACAAACGCCAGTGCCAGTACCAGGCTCGGAAAGGAGATAAAAATATCGGTGACGCGCATCAGCACCATATCGACCTTGCCGCCAAAATAACCGGCGCTAACCCCAAGCAATAAACCCAGCGGCCCAACGGTGAGAGAAACCAGCAGAACGATATAGAGCGTAATGCGCGAGCCGTACACCAGACGGCTGAAGATATCGCGGCCAAACTCGTCGGTGCCGAACCAGTGCGCGGCATTCGGCGCGGTCAACGCGCTGTCTAAGTCCTGCACCAGCGGGTTATACGGCGCGATGAGCGGCGCGAAAATAGCCACAATCAGCAACAGCAGAATGATGCTGCCGCCGATGGCAGTCAGTGGGTTACGCGCCATCTTGCCGATAAAACCCGCCGCACGTCCCAGCGCGCGTTTTAGCCGCAGGCTGCGTTCCTGCGCCGTGGTCGCAACAGGCGTATCGAAGGAGACCGTCATGATTTCGTCCTCGGATCAAAGAGTTGATACAGCATGTCGGAGAGCAGGTTGAGCAGCACGAAAATCACCCCCACCAGCAACACGCAGCCCATCACCGCGTTCATATCGCCCAGCAGCAGGCTACCGGTCAGATAGGAGCCAAAACCCGGCCATGAGAAAACGGTTTCAATCAGCACCGCCCCTTCCAGCAGCGAGCCGTAAGCCAGCGCCACCACCGTTAGCAACTGCACAAGGATATTGCGAAACGCGTGGTTCCAGATCACCTGCCGTTCGGTCAGCCCCTTCACTCGCGCGGTAATGATGAACTCCTGGGATAACTGCGCCAGCATAAAGCTGCGGGTCATACGGCTGATGTAGGCCAGCGAGTGAAAACCGAGCAGCGACGCGGGCAGCACCAGGTGATTCAGCGCATTCCAGAACACTTGTCCATTCCCCGCCAGCAGTGCATCGACGGTCATCAGCCCGGTACGATGCGGCACAACACCGTCGAGCCCTAAATCGAGACGCCCTGCGCCGCCCACCCAGCCGAGCCAGGCGTAGAACAGCAGCAGCCCCATCATGCCCACCCAGAAGATCGGTGTGGAGTATCCGGCGAGACTGATAATGCGCACCACATAATCGGAAAGGCTGTTGCGCCGCGCCGCCGCCAGCACGCCGAGCGGAATGCCCAGCCCGGCGCCGACAATGATCGCCACCGTCGCCAGCTCCAGCGTCGCCGGGAAAACGCGCACAATGTCGTCCAGCACCGGTTTACCGGTCAGCAACGCGTTGCCAAGGTTGCCGTGCAGCAAGTTATTCAGGTAGATGCCAAACTGCGTCATCAGCGATTTATCAAAGCCAAGCTGCTGATAAACCTGCTGGTAGGTGCTCTGATCGGCATCCGGGCCAACAATCGCCAGCACCGGATCGATCGGCATCACGCGACCAATAAAGAAGGTCAACAGCAGTAACCCGAACAGGGTCACCGCCACCTGCGTCAGCCTTTTTGACAAACGCCTGGCGCGCGAGCCAGGGGCAAGCAGAACTGTACTCATCCTTTATCTCCTCCGGGGGCGTCGCTTTTGTAGACTTCACGCAGGAAAGTGGTGGCCGAGGGGTGCGACTGGAAGTTTTTCACCTCATTGCGCACCACCACCGAATCGACCATTTGCGACAGCGGGATCAGCGCGGGGATCAACTGGTCATAACGCACCTGAATCTGCTGGTATTCGGTTTTCTGTTTCTGCGGATCGCGTTCCAGCAGCGCCTGGTCGATCATCTCGTTGAGTGGTTTGTCGTAAAAACTGGTGCGCCAGCCCTGGAAGTTGGTCAGCCGGGCTTCATCACTGTTATCCGGGTTGTAGACCAGTGCGCGCAGGCTGGAGTGCGGATGTGGTTCCACGCCGCTGCCACCGCGTCCGACCAGCATGTCAAACTGCCGTTCGCGCATCGCGCCGTAAATCTGGTTACCGGTGCCGGTGATGATTTTGGCGTTGATGCCCGCCTGCATTAGCGTGGACTGCACGGCGATGGCAATATTGAGGAATGGCTGATCTGCCAGCACGCGCAGTGTGGTGTCGAAACCGTCCGGGTAACCCGCTTCCGCCAGCAGCTTTTTCGCCCGCGGAATATCCAGCCGGTAGCCTGGATCCGGCAACGTTGACGGCATCCCGGCTTTGATCGGTCGCTGGTGCAGCACGCCGTAACCTGGCATCAGCGCTTTATTGATGCCCTGGTAATCAATCAGATAGCGTACCGCTTCCCGCACTTTCGGGTTGGCAAAGTGCGGCTCCTTCATGCTCATCGCCACGTAATAAACCGTACCCTTCTGCACCGCTTCGACGGTCACATCAGGATCTTTACGCAGCGCGTTGATGTCAGAAACCGCCATGTTGTTGGCAACGTCGAGGTCGCCTTTTGCCAGCATCAGCCGCAAGGTTTGCGACTCCTGAAAGTGGCGTAACACCACGCGACTGAGCTTCGGCTCCTCGCGCCAGTAGTCCGGATTGCGCTTCATACGCAGCACATCTTTTGCCTGCCAGGTCTCCAGCATAAACGGCCCGGAACCGGCTTCGTTGGTGGTCAGCCAGCGGTTGCCCCAGTCGTTATTCGCCGCGTGCGCCTCAACGGTTTTGCGATCCAGTACACCGAGGTTCCCGAGCGCGCCGAGCGAGTAGATAACCAGTTGTGGATCGTTAGGCTTAGGCAGGACGATCTGCACGGTATACGCATCCGGTGCGCTCACCTGCTGATCGATGTTCTTCTTACTGAAGCCGTAGGATTTCCACACCGACGCCTGCGCAAGATTGAGGTGCAGCAGACGACGCATTGACCACACCACATCTTCCGCCGTCAGCGGGTTGCCGGAGTGAAACTTCACGTTGTGACGCAAATGGAAAGTGAGCGTTTTGCCGTCCGGGCTGATTTGCCAGGACTCCGCCAGCGCCGGTTTCACGTTGGTCAGCTCATTCGGATCCAGCTCCACCAGCGAATCGTAGAGATTGACCACAATACCGACCACTTCATTGCCGGTCATCGCTGCCGGATCGAGCGTCAGCAGGTTGTTCATGTTCATACCGATGATGAGCTGATCGGGCGGCGTTTTCGCCAGCGCCGCGCCGCTCCCCATCATCAGCGAGAGCGCGAGTAAGCACGCGCCTGCAAGGGAGGAATTTTTCATCTGTATACCGTTTGTAGGGTACGTTTTGCCGGAGGGCTTGCGCCTTTTCCGGCGTACGCGGCCCGAAAGTCAGTGCTGTCGGGCATTTATTGTTATGGGTCAGTCGTGGCTGACGGTATTCGCTTCGATATACGCAAAATTGATGTCTTCGCCGAGCCCCGGACGCTGCGGCAGATGGACGAAACCCTCTTCATCCATCGGATCCACAATGCTGTTGAGGTACGCCGCGGGCTGATCGTAATCGAGGAACGGATGCAGCAGGCCGCGTTCGTACCAGCGGCAGTTGCGGATAGCGCCAATCACCGCGAGGCTTGCCGCGCCGTTGCCATGCACTTCGCAATCCATGCCGAAGGATTCGGCCAGATTTGCCACTTTCAGCGTCGGCGAAATACCGCCCACCCCGTTGGCACCGGCACGCAGAATGTCGCAGGCGCCGGTTTTTACCCAGTCGGCACGGCTGTGGTGCTTACCGCCGAGGCTCTCCGGCCCGATAATCGGAATTGACAGGTTTTCCGCCAGCCAGGCGTAAGAGGACATGCTCTCCTCTTCCATCGGTTCTTCAAACCAGGCGAAGTTGAGCTTTTCCAGCGCCTTACCGATGTACAGCGCCTCGGTGCGGCTGTACCAGTGATAGCCGTCGATCATCAGATCGATATCCGGGCCAACCGCCTCACGCACGGCAGCGCAGGCGTTAACATCCATTTTCGGGTTGGGCGCAAATTTGACCGGCGGCATCCAGGTGTGCAGTTTGATCGCTTTATAGCCACGTGCCACCAGCTTTTCGGCAAACGCAGCGTACTCTTCCGGCGTCGAGAGACCGCCCTCCAGATCGTCGCCGCACATGGTGCTGCCATACGCCGGAACTTTATCGCGGTAGCCACCGAGCAGTTTGTAGACCGGCATATTCAGTTTGCGGCCAATCAGGTCCCACAACGCCTGTTCAACAAACGACAGCGCGCGCTCGGTAAGTTGATGAGCGCTGCCGCGCTGCCAGTGCACCAGATCCTGCCAGATACGCTCGCGGTTAAACGGATCCTGCCCGACCATCACTTTGCGGAAAAAGGCATTCAGCACAAAAGGACGCACCACTTCCGGCGGCGCGAATGCGTACCCTTTGCTGCCATCGTCAGCGGTGATGGTTAACATCGCCATCTTCGCCTGGGTTTCCGGCCCCGGATGCGAATGCCCGGCGCTGTCGGAAACCCGGCGCGTGGGGTGCTGAAAGACGGTGACATTTACAGATTCAATTTTCATTACGTATCCTTGGTGTTTTTGAAAAGCTGTTTCAGAACAAAATATATGCACAAAAATGCGCCGCAGCCTCGGACAATTTCCGCTAAGCATTGGCCATTTTTTGGGCATGCGCACGAGGATGCGTGACACTTTTCACAGAAGATTACGGAAGTGTGATGAAGATCGGGAAGGGGGTTTTATCTAATTGAAATTGCGTTTTACTTGTTAACCCCCTCCCCCGAAGAGGAGAGGATATGGCGAAAGCCGTTATGCGATGGTCACTTTCTGATCGAGATAAACATCCTGCACGGCGTTAATCAGTTTCACGCCGTCGGCCATGGTTTTCTTGAACGCTTTACGGCCAAGGATCAACCCCATACCGCCCGCGCGTTTATTGATAACCGCCGTACGGACAGCATCGGCCAAATCGGTGTCGCCACCAGCAGCGCCGCCGGAGTTGATCAGCCCCGCGCGCCCCATGTAGCAGTTCGCCAGTTGATAACGCACTAGATCGATCGGGTTATCGCTGGTTAGCTTGCTGTAGACGCGTTCATCGGTATAACCGAAATTGACCGCCTTATAGCCGCCGTTGTTTTCCGCCATTTTCTGCTTCACGATGTCCGCGCCGATGGTGGCGGCAATGTGGTTCGCCTGGCCGGTCAAATCCGCTGAAACATGGTAATCCACGCCATCTTTCTTGAAGGCAGAGTTGCGCAGATAGGCCCACAGCACGGTTACCAGCCCCAGTTCATGCGCGCGTTCGAAGGCGGCAGAGATCTCTTCAATCTGGCGACGGGATTCCAGCGATCCAAAATAGATGGTCGCGCCAACGGCGACTGCGCCCATATTGAATGCCTGCTCAACGCTGGCATACAGCGTCTGGTCATATTCCGTCGGGTAGCTGAGAGTTTCGTTGTGGTTGAGTTTGACGAGGAAGGGGATGCGGTGCGCGTAGCGGCGGGAAACAGAGGCCAGCACGCCGTAGGTGGAGGCGACGCAGTTACACCCGGCTTCAATCGCCAGCTCCACAATATTCTTCGGATCGAAATAGAGCGGATTCGCGGCAAAGGATGCGCCCGCCGAGTGCTCAATCCCCTGGTCAACCGGCAAAATAGACAGATACCCGGTGCCCGCCAGCCGCCCGTGGTTATACAGCGTCTGCATGTTACGCAGCACCGCAGGCGGACGGTTGTTATCGACCATTACGCGATCCACGTAATCGCCGCCTGGCAAATAGAGTTGGTCAGCGGGGATGGTCATACAGCGGTGTTGCAGAAGGCTGTCGGCGTCTTTGCCAAGTAACTGCACAATATCAGTCATAGCTATGCTCCCGTAAGCTTCGCGCAAAGCGAATTGGATTATCCCGACCTGCCTTACGGCAGGCAGAAATAAGCCTGGTACTCATACGCGAGATTTTCCACCGCTGCCTTTTTTTTCAGCATAATCTGCTGGCACGTTTCGGATCCCGGTTTACCACCACTGATGGAAATGGTGCACCGGACCGTTTCCGCTACCGACTTCCAGCGAATCCGCCTGCGCCAGCGCGGCCGTCAGCCACCGTTTGGCTTCCGCGACCGTCGACGCCCAGTCGTTGTGGCGCGGGCGCAGCGCAGCCAGCGCGGCGGAGAGCGTGCAGCCTGTGCCGTGGGTATTTTTCGTCGCCACGCGCGGCGCGGTAAAGCGTAACGCGCCTTCACGGGTGAAGAGCCAGTCCGGGCTTTCGGCGTCATCCAGATGACCGCCTTTCATCAGCACCGCCTCGCAGCCAAGCGCCAGCAGCGCTTCGCCCTGCGCATGCATCTCCTGCTCGTTGCGGGCATGCGGCGCGTCAAGCAGCGCCGCGGCCTCCGGCAGATTGGGCGTAATAAGTGAAACCTGCGGCAGTAAATGCTGACGCAGCGCCGACACGGCGGAGGGCGACAGCAGCGGGTCGCCGCTCTTGGCGAGCATTACCGTATCCAGCACCACATTACGCACCTGATAGCGGCGCAGGCGCTCCGCCACCGCTTCGACGATATCGGTTTCCGCCAGCATGCCGATTTTGGTGGTATCAATACGCACATCGCTGAGCACCGAGTCGAGCTGCGCAGCGACAAAGCCCGGTTCGATACGGTACACCGACTGCACGCCGCGGGTGTTTTGCGCCACCAGCGCGGTGATCACCGAACAGCCGTAAGCGCCGAGCGCCGAGAAGGTTTTTAAATCGGCCTGAATTCCCGCGCCGCCGCTGGGATCGGTACCGGCGATGGTCAACGCATTGATTCGCTTCATAACGCGCCCTCCCCACCCAGTGTGTAGAGCGCGTCGAGAAACGCGGGCGTAAAGCTGCCCGGCCCATTGCTGTTCGCTACCGCCAGGCTGCCCGCCAGCCCGAACCAGGCGCAAGCGGCGGCCACATTATCCAGGCGATCGCCTTGTAACGCGCAACTGGCAGCGACCACGGCGGATAACGCGCAACCGGTGCCGACAACCCGCGTCATCAGCACATCACCACCCGCGACCATCAGTGTACGACGGCCATCAGTGACGTAGTCCACTTCGCCGGTAACGGCCACCACCGCACCGGTTTGCCGCGCCAGCGCCTGCGCCGCGGGCAACGCATTGCTGGCGGTATCGGTGGTATCCACGCCGCGCCCGCCTGCGCTCGCTCCCGCGAGAGCCAGAATTTCAGAGGCATTGCCGCGGATCGCCGCCGGATGCAGGGCAAGCAGTTGCTGACAAAATTGCGTACGAAAAGTGAGTGCGCCAACGGCAACAGGATCGAGCGTCCAGGGTTTGCCCGCCGCATTTGCGCTTTCAGCGGCCGCCAGCATCGCGTCGCCCCGCTCGCGGGTTAAGGTACCCACGTTAATCAACAGCGCATCGGCAATCGCGCTGAATTGCTGCGCCTCATCGCGATCAATCACCATGGCCGGTGACGCGCCAAGCGCCAACAGCACATTGGCGGTAAAGGTTTGTACAACATCGTTGGTCATACAGTGAACAAGCGGGGAATGGCGGCGGAATTGCTGTAAGGCATGTGCGGTTTGCGCACGATCGAGCAGATCAGATTGCATGGTTTCGCTCCTGCCAGGCCGTGAAAGAAGTGATGGCCCGACAGGCATCTGACTTCCCTACGCTGGCATTATCCAGATCAGGTAATACGGGTATTTCTCAGCCTTCACAAAGAAGGGCACCCCGAGTCATTTACTACAAAATCAAAAACTTGCGATTAATGCTCTCATTAATCCCTGTTCAGGATCATGCCAGCGGGAAGACAAAGACACAACCCTTATAAAAACGGAATCTGTCTCGCATCGCAACCCATGCTGGCACGTTGATTATTTTGGCCCCTAAAATCTCAGGTATCTTTCTCTACCCCGTAAAGAACGGTTTTTTACTGCTTGATTGTTAATCCGTTGCCGACACATAATTCCCATAATATTCAAAGGGAAAAGGAAAAGGAAGATGGCATCACCGCCAGGCATCGGCCCTATAAGTGGACGGCAGATCCTACAAAACAATCCTGACGATCCGCGAGGGCATCGAATATGCACGCCAGAACGGTTATTAATGCGGCCCATTGGCTGTTAACTGCGGCGCTGGCCATCTTCGCCTGGCTGAGTTACCAGCCAGATCCGCGAGCAGGCGACACGCTTCAGAGCGTGCGCCAGGTCGCACCGGACACATGGCTTTACACTACGCAGAACAGCGAAGGCGGGGCCACCGTCCCGACCGTGTACCGGTATTACCTACGCAACGCCGATGGAGCCAGCGTGCAGCAGCTTCACGGCGACTTTCCGTTCTTGACTGGCAGCGGCACCCTGGCGGCGATCGCCGTTGACGGTGACGCGGTTCGGGTCGATTACAGCGGCAGGGTATACAGCATCGAACAGCACGCAGGCCGCTACTTTTTAACGTACAGCCTACGGTAAATATAAACACGCCAGATCTGGCCCCGAACCTGAAAAGGCGGGGCTTTTCATTTTAGAAAATATACGGGTACACAGCAGCGGAAAATCCCATCGTTACTGATGTGGGCATCTTACAGATCAGTAATACGAGCATTTATCAGCCTTCACCAGGTTGATAAAAGAAGCATGGGCAGGAAAGGAATACGGTGATGTGGTCAGTGTCTATACAACACCCGAAACGAATTTTTTATAATTATGTTGTGCTGTTCCCGGTTATCAATCGTATTGATTAAAGCTAAATCAGTTAACTTTTTTAATTACCCTGCTAAGGAAATGGGTGTCGTATAACACCCATCTGGCTGAGCCTGTTCCCATTTACCACTGTAAAAACCCGCAACTTCAGAGTGGACATCATTTGTTGGATACTTCACTCAGCGGGTTTATACATTATATATCCACGGGTATCACGTTGGGTAACGAGTAACCACGCTATTTATACTCTTTAGCCGATCTGCGATTTCTTGAATATTTTCTTTTCATTATATTCAACAATGCTTCTTTTCGTTAAATGATAAAAGGTCGATAAAATAAACCCCAGCATTAACGATAATATTATGCATATCCCTGCCTTGTATTTCTTACTGACTTCACCCTTACTGAGAAAGATAAAATCCTTTTCCTTTGAATAATCAAGCTTTGTAATAAAGGCTATTTTTGTATAGAGTTCAGTGCCATTCATCTCATTGTTTTTATTATCATCAATTATTCTTTTATATGCTTGATAATCCTGGATATACCAGGCACTGATTTTTTGATATATCGCTTTAATGGCAGCATCAGCAACCGGTTTTTCTGAAACTGTACCTCTCCAGGTGAGATTAATTACTTTTGTTCTTTCATCTGACTGAATGGTAAATCTGTCACTATTGTCTTTGATAATGGATTCAATGAAATTCGACTTGCAATCAAAATCAGTATCACAATTAATAATCATACTGGGAGCATCACTGTTTATTTTTACTTCATAGTTGATATCTACTTTATCTTTTTCAACCCACAAAAAAATAATTGCTAAAATCAGCGCTACCGCCATTGATAAAATGATGCTTTTACTTTTCTTTTTTATAAAGAAAAGCAACTCCAGTAAATCTATCTCTGTCGTTTCATTTTTCATGTTTACATCACCACATTAATCAACAAGTATATTAAACAAACAAAAGTAACTGCTAAAAAACCGAAGAACAGCTTGGCTGGAATCGTATATTTCATTTTGTTATGTAATTGGGAAAAGGATAGTCTACTGCTTATCAAATCGTAGGAAAACTCCTAATTTTCATTGTTTCGCACTTTTTTCACGAAGTCTGATTGTTGTCTCACCCAACCCCCTTTCAAACGCCTCGCGTTGCTGGAACTGGAACGTAACGTCATCTTTTTTAAAGAGAACGCCGCCATAAAAAAGAGAGGCAGGCCGAAGCCTGCCTGACACCGTTTCAGCCATCAGTTAAGTTTGAAGACGGCCACGGCCTGTTTAAGGAGTTGCGACTGCTCTTTCAGCGAATGTGCCGCGGCAGAGGCTTCCTCAACAAGTGCAGCGTTCTGCTGAGTCACGGAATCCATTTGCGCGACAGCAATATTGATTTGCTCAATACCGCGGCTTTGCTCATTGGTGGAGAGATCAATCTCCGACATCAGTTCGGACACCTGTTTAACGGAAGCGATAATGCGCTTCATGCTTTCGCCTGCTCGCTCCACCCTTTCGCTGCCAAGCTGAACCTGATTGCCGGACTGCTCAATCAACTCCTTAATCTCTTTCGCAGCAACCGACGAGCGTTGTGCCAGATTGCGGACTTCGCTGGCGACAACGGCAAAACCGCGCCCCTGCTCTCCGGCGCGGGCTGCCTCAACGGCCGCGTTAAGCGCCAGGATATTAGTCTGGAAAGCAATATCTTCAATCAGGCCGATAATTGTGTCGATTTTGCCGGAACTGCTTTCGATTTCCTTCATTGAAAGCACCGCTTCTTCAACGATTGTGTTGCCCTCTTGCGCGGAGCTGCGCATGTTGCTGGCAAGCTGGTTAGCTTGGTGCGTATTTTCTGAGGTGTGTTTCACCGTGGAAGTCAGTTGTTCCATGCTGGCGGCCGTTTCGCCAAGGGAAGCGGCCTGCGACTCTGTTCGTGCCGAGAGATCCGTATTTCCGGCGGCAATCTCTTCGGCAGCATGAGCCACGCTTTCGCTTGAATGACGAACCTGCGCAATGATATCCACCAGCGAAAGACGCATCTGCTCCAGCGAGCTGAGCAACGTACCGATTTCATCTTTCGAGCGCGATATCACCGGGCTATGCAGTTCTCCGGCAGCCATCTGCTGACAGTGAAGCCGCGCAGCGTCAAGAGGAGAAAGAACGCGCCGCCGTATCAGGATAAACATGGCGATGATAATCAGCGTAAACAGCAGAGCGAAGATAACGATAGTGACCACACTGTTGGTAAAGCGGCTCTGCGCGTCATTATTAAGGCGCTGCGCATTTTTCTCGCGAAACGCCAGCAAATTATCCAGCGTGATTTCGAACTGACGATCGAGTACCGGGATCGTATCGCTGACCAGTTGATTAAAGCGCGCGCTGTCATTACGGTTCGCGGCATCCATCAACGGTTTCAGACCATCATTGACATAAACATGCCAGGCATTGTTATAGGGAGCGGAAAACTGTTCTTCACCCGCAATATGTGAAGCCGCCTGATAAGCGTCAAAAGCAGCAGAAGCTTTCTGCATCACTTCTTGCGCTTTCTCAAGTGATGCCCGGGTTTTCTCGCTGTCGCCAAGGCTGGCGTTAATCATCGCTTCCATCAGCCTGACCCGCAATGTACGGCTGTGGTTGATCGGATCGATCACGGATAACACCACGCGAATTTCTTTGTTCACGCTATCCAGTGACTGGTTGCTGCGCGTAAGTGACCAAAGGTTAGAGGTAGAACTGATGAGGAAGATACAGAGTAAGAGACTGAAAATAAGAAAAGAAAACCGTCGTAATGACATATTTTTACCCTTGTATAAGATAACGATACAACCATCGGCCCCACAAAAAGCGGTGCGGCCTGCGACAATTATCGGCACAAGAGCGTGGATATTTAGGTTAAGGCTAAGAAGATAATTGCGAATAACGCTGACGCAAAACTATTGTCGTGAGCAAGGAGAAGAGATCTCTGATGTAACGCTTTGCTGACATTCAAAAAAGAGGCCTCACGCCGCCTCCTCTCAACCCAAAGCCCACCGGTTCCATTCGATTTGACGGGTGTCTATCCCTTGTCACCTAAGCGCAGAAAAGGCTTATGAACACACGTTTGTTACGCCCTTAGCCTCTGCTGCCCCAACGCTAAACTGCCGGAAGCCTAATACAAGCGAGTCACGCCCGCGCATCCCCTAAAGGAAATTAATATCAGGCGGCGGACTCAGGTTTTCAGCCTGCTGGCCGATATCATTACACGGCGTCTGGTAGCTCATCGGCATGATGCGGCAATAGATCCATGAATATCAATGCATTATAAAACTCAAAGCACGGGTTCTACCAACATGCGGTTGCGGCAGGAGAATGTACATGAATTATTTTGAGCAGATCAGCTTTGCGTCAGATGAGAGCATCAAGAACCTGCTGGACAGCCGACGCAGCGCGACGCTGACCGCGGAGCAAAAACAGATCATGTTTAAGCGTCACGTGGAAATCATTAACCTGGAGCTGTCGTATAACTGCAACCGTAAGTGCGATTACTGCCCGGTGAGTTTCTCTAACCGCCAGGCGCTTCAGCGTTATATGGATGCGGCCGCACTGGAGAAGATCTGCGCCGAACTGGCATCGATCCGCTACGAAAACCGCATCTCTCTGAACCTTTATAACGAACCGCTGCTGGATTTAGATCTGGAGCGCAAAATCACCCTCATCAAAGAGGCGCTGCCCTATAGCCATATCGCCTTTAACAGCAACGGTGATTTTCTCGATATCGAGCGTCTGAGTACGCTCTCTGACAGCGGGTTAAACAATATCTGCGTCACGCTGCATCCCTCTTCCAATGTGACACAAACCCCTGCAGCGATCCGCCGCCGGGTAACCAAGCTACTGGATAAGCTGGAGTGCGGCGATAAGTACCCGGATTTCAGCATCGATGATGTGGTCAACACGACGTCGATTTTATTCCGCCATCGCGGCGTGCAAATCAAGATTCAGTGGCCGGACTGGCGCAAATATGGCACCAATCGCGCAGGCGTGTTAACTGAGCATGCCGCGTCGGCAACCATTCGCACCAGCCCCTGCGTCAAACCGTTTCGCGAATTCACCATCTTTTACGATGGTACAGTGCAGCCGTGCTGTGAGAGCTTTTTAGATGACAAGACCAACCTCGCACCGGCGGGCAACGTGGCAACATCATCAATCTTTGATATTTACGCGTCAAAAACCCTCAGCGGTTTCCGCCGCGGGCTGTTTGATTTCGGGCTGAAGCAAGGCATTTGTGCCTCCTGCTCGGTTGCGGATTACACGCCCCAGCAAGACGACGCCGAGCGTAAACGTATTTTGCAGTCATTGTGAATAAGCGCCTAACCGCACTCAGGTGATAATGAAAATGAACAACGTAGAACAATTTATTTTAGCGGAAGCAGATTATTTCCATCCGATGCTGGAACGCGCTCAGCAGTCCACGCTGGAGCAGAGAGAAAACTGGCGTCGCGAAACCATTCGTGAGCGTCAGGAACGTATGTCATTAGAGGTCTTCGACCTGTTGCAGGGCACCGTGAAATATGGCCCGTTCAAAGGATTACATCTCAATCGCGACACCTGGTGGGGAAAACTCGATCTCGGCTCCCAGTGTCTGGGGCTGTACGAAAAAGAGATCCTGAATCTGATCGAGGCGACAGAAGCTGGCCGCTTCTCAACCTTTATCGACATTGGTGCTGCGGATGGCTACTACGCCATCGGTATGCTGGTTTCCGGCAAGATTGGTAAGACCATCTGCTTTGAGCAAACGGAAAAAGGCCGTGGCGTCATTGCGGAAAACTGGAAAAAGAACCACTCAGTCGGCGAGCTAACGATCCTCGGCGAAGCTAATGCCGCCAGTTTTGCCAGCCTGCGTACGCAAGATCTGGATAACGCGCTGGTGCTGATCGACATCGAAGGCTTCGAGTTTGAACTGCTGACCGATGAGGTATTAAACCTGCTGAAATCCTGCACGGTGATCATCGAGATTCACCACTGGATGGACGATTTCCTCGCCAAATACAACGCCTTTCTGCGCAACGCCGCGCACTATTTCGACATTGAAACCGTGCAACGCGTTGAACGCGAAACCAGCAATCTGCCTGAACTGCGCGACTTTACCGATGACAACCGCCTGTTGCTCACTTCTGAACGCCGCCCTGGCATGATGCGTTTTCTGAAACTGACGCCAAAAGCGCAGTAATCGCTGTAAACCGAAGCGCTACCGGCACAATGCCGATGGCGCTTCGCGTATCGCTTACTTCCACAACTGATGCGCAATAGCCTGCAACTGCTGGGAGATCTCCTGCAAATTGGTCCCCTGCTCCTGCAACGCGCCGGTTGAATGGCGCACGATAAGTTTTGCAGGCAGCACCGACGAGCTGCGCGCCGCATCATCGTGACCGCTATCGAGCAGACGGCGTACCGCTTCTTTACCCTGCAAATCGAGATCCAGCGAAACGGTGGTCAGAGACGGATAGAAGAACGAACTTTCATAGGTGCCGTCGTAACCCACCACCGATTTCTCGCCGGGAATGGCAATCTGATGCTGATGGAAGGCGCTCAATACGCCCAGCGCCATCTGATCGTTACCTACCAACACGGCGGTGAAATTCGGCGTTTCACGCAGCATCTGTAACGCGCCAGCGTAGCCGCTCTGCGCATCCCAGTTACCATGAAATACCGTTACCGGTTTCAGCCCATAGCTGCTGAGCGTATCGATCCAGCTTTTCAGCCGCAGATTCGCCGACACCGACGATTCCGGCCCCGCCAGCAGCGCGATCTCACGGTGGCCCAGTTCATACAGATGCTTAACGCTGGCGCGGGTGCCATCCGCCGGATTAAACGAAACGTTAAACACGGAACTGTAAGGATCGACATCGAGAAACAAGCAGACAATATCATCGTTGTCAGAGGCGATGCGCTGGGCCTCTTCGGTTTCCAGCGGCACGTTGATGATCACTTTATCGACCAGTTGCGATTTCAGTTCATTGATGGCGGACTGGATATCTTGATTGACGTTCTCATCGATCATCGAAATCAAGACCTGGTAGCCATCAAGGTTGGCGTAGCGTTTCACCGCCGCCGCCACCTGCGAAGGGGCATGCAGCGCCAGCGAAGTGGTCACCAGGCCGAGGGTCTGGCTCTGCTTTCCCACTAACTGCTGCGCCAGCCGGTTTGGTACGTAACGCAATAACTCTATGGATTTCTCCACTTTTAAACGCGTGGTTTCGGATACATTGGCAGATTTGTTGAGTACCCTGGACACGGTCTGGTAGGAGACACCCGCATGGCGGGCTACGTCTTCCAGCGTTGCACTTTTAGACTTCATGGTCCGGTTCCTTATGTTGTTATGCGCCAAGTGTAACAGGGGCTTCCTGAAAAAACGCTCACCACACATTCTCCTGCTTCAATTTCGAAAAATAAGTATCACGCTCACAATAACCAACATTGTGAAGAAATTCGCTATTGGTAACAAAAAAGGCTGATTTATTTGCAGTTAATCACACATTCGTAATCGTTAGTTTGCCTGTTTTTACATTTAGGCATTTTATGACATCGTTTATGTGAACGTAATACAAAACAATAAGAGGAATGATATGAACACTACGCTACGCACTCTCACTCTTGCGTTAGCCGCTGCGCTGACTTCACCTTCACTGCTGGCTGCGACATCTGTACCGATCGACTTTCACGGCTACCTGCGCGGCGGCGTAGGCGTGTCCGGCGATGGCGGGCAGGTTGAGTGGCAAAAGAACAAGCTGGGACGCCTGGGTAACGAATCCGATACCTACGGCGAACTGGAACTGGGCTCGGAAGTGTATAAAAAAGACGAGGTGAGTTTTTACCTCGACAGCATGGTGAGCATGGTTTCCGATGGCTCTAACGACAACGAAACCACCATCGGCGACGACGCGCAGTTCGGCTTGCGCCAGTTGAATCTGCAAATCAAAGGGCTTATTCCCAACGATCCCAACGCGGTAATCTGGGGCGGTAAACGTTACTACCAGCGCCACGATCTGCACATCATCGATACCAAATACTGGAACATCTCGGGTTCCGGTGCCGGGATTGAAAACTACACCTTCGGCCCTGGCGCGGTCTCGGTAGCCTGGATCCGTGGCGACGCTAACGATGTTGATTACCGCGTTGATAACGATAACGACGTTAACATCAACTATATTGACCTTCGCTATGCGGGCTGGAAGCCGTGGTCAGGCGCGTGGACAGAGTTCGGCATCGATTACGCGATGCCAAATCCGACCAAAAAACAGAAAGAGTACGGCGGATTATACGAAGCGGATGATGGCGTGATGGTGACCGGCGAAATCAGCCAGGATATGTTTGGCGGCTATAACAAACTGGTGCTGCAGTACGCCAACAAAGGGCTGGCGCAGAACATGGTGTCGCAGGGCGGCGGCTGGTACGACATGTGGCACTATGTCAACGACGCCAGCGGCTACCGCGTGATTAACACCGGGCTGATTCCGCTTACCGAGAAGTTCTCGCTGAACCACGTGCTGACCTACGGTTCAGCCAATGACATCACGGAATATACCGACAAAACCCGCCTGGTTTCACTGGTTGGTCGCGCGCAGTATCAGCTCACCAATTATGTACGTCTGATCGGTGAAGTCGGCGGTTTCTACCAGAAAGACGACTATAAAAACGGCACCCATTACAAACAGAGCGGCGAAAAATACACCTTCGCGGTGGGTCTGGCAGATGGCCCGGAATTTATGTCACGGCCTGAATTACGCGTATTCGCTTCGTATTTAAATGATTCGGAAGATGGAAAATCATTTGAAGACGGCACCAAAAATAATACCTGGAACTTTGGTGTACAGGTGGAAGCCTGGTGGTAAATACACATCATCCTTCACGTTATATCTTTGTAGGCTGCACCTGTTTGCTCCGCTCAATAATTTGAGCAGGAACAGGTTTATCGCCACGATATAACGCGAATGATAGTGTATATTAATTTATTGCCCTCGTTATTTATCTCCGAGAACTGCCAGGTCATTGCCTGACAGAATTTATATTGCCATTGCTTTTCTGTTCGTTATTTAGGGATACCCTTGCAGGTATCCCATTTTTATTTATGTGCGGGAAGAAAAATGTTCATCGAGTAATTTACGCAGTGCATCTGATTGTTTGCCAAATATAGCATGCACCTGCTGACCCAGAATAATCACCCCCAGCGCGCCTTCATTTTGCAGCGCCTGAGAATCCACAATGGCCAGATCTTTCACCGTCACGCGCAAGCGGGTCAGACAGGCATCAACATTTTCAATATTCTCCGCACCGCCAAATGCCTGCGCCAGCCGCTGGATCAGTTGCAGCTCGGCCTCGCTGATGGGCACTGCCGCAGTATTTTTCGGTTCAGAGAAGTAGTGCAGGAAGGATTTAAGACTCACCATCATCGGCTCCTGATTATCATTAGATAAAAAAAAGCCTGCCCGAATGGGCAGGCACATAACGCCGGCTTACGCCTGGCGGCTAACGACACGACAATCCCACGGCGTCAGCACCAGCGAGCCGGTGACGGCCGCGGCCGACAGACAATCCTGGTAGCCTGGCGGCAGCGTAATCGTCTGTTGCTGGGCACTGAAGTTCTGGATAAAGACAAACGTGGTTTCACCGTCGGTACGCGCGGTAGCCACCACGCCTGGCGGGAAATCCTGCTCAACGGCGCGCGGCAGCGCCAGTTCATCAATAATGCTGGCGAAGAAATCGCGCTGGAAAGCCAGATCGTTGCGCGAAGCGACGTGCCACGCTTTCCCCTTGCCGAACTGATTGACCGTAACCGCCGGGCGTCCAGCGTAGAAATCATCCCGGTAAGTGGCCAGCGGTTTGGCGCTCTCGGCATGGATCAGTTCACAAAGATGACGCGCCTGGTACGGCCCCTGTAATCCGGCCTCGTTGCCCGCCAGCCCCTGCACCAGATTGCGTTCGTTGTCATCCAGGCAGTCGATCTCCTCCGCCCAGATACCCAGCAGTTTGCGCAGTGGGCCAGGGAAGCCGCCGAGATAGCAGAGATCGCTCTCGTTCACCACGCCGGTCCAGTAGGAGGTAACCAGATGCCCGCCCGCCGCGACAAACGCTTCGGCGCGTTCGGCAAAGCCCTCGCGCACCATATAGAGCATGGGCGCGATCACCAGTTGATAACGGCTCAGATCCTCGTCGGCGTTAATGACATCCACCGCGATACCCTTTTCCCAGAACGGGCGGTAGTGCTCATTAACCGTTTTTTCGTACTCCAGCCCCTTATTGCGCGGACCTTCGGCATCATCCAGCGCCCAGCGGTTTTGCTGGTCGAAAATGATCGCCACGCGCGCATCAGTGCGACAGCCCATTACCGGCGTGAGTTTTGCCAGCATCTCGCCCAGCGCGCACACTTCGCGCCCGACGCGGGTATCCAGGTGACCAACATGGTCGATTACCGCGCCGTGGAACTTCTCAACCGAGCCGCGACTTTTGCGCCACTGAAAGTACTGTACCGAATCCGCGCCGTGCGCCACCGCCTGCAACGACGACAGAATATGCATCCCCGGCTTTTTCACTTTGCTGGTCGGCTGCCAGTTGGTGACGCTCGGTGTGGATTCCATCAGCACAAACGGTTTGCCGCCTTTCAGCGTGCGCATCATGTCGTGATACATCGCGGTGTAGCAGGCAAGCTGCGTTTCGTCTTTGTCCCGGTGCCACATTGGATAGCTGTCCCAGGAGATAAAGTCGAGCGCTGGCGCGAGCTGCCAGTAGTCGTAATCGTAGAAATACTCCATAAAGTTGGTGGTCACCGGCAGCTGCGCATTCGCGGCTTTCAATGGCGCGATTTCATGGCGGCAGAAATCGGTGACCTGTGCGGTATTAAAGCGCCGCCAGTCGAGATTCAGGCCGTGGATCGACACTTCGCCCTGCGGCGATGGCGACTGAATTTGCGACCAGTCGCTGTAAGTGTGGCTCCAGAAATCGCTCCACCAGGCATGGTTGAGGTTTTCCAGCGTCTGGTAACGGGCCTGCAGCCAGTCGCGGAATTTTTGCTGACACAAATCGCAGTGGCATTCACCGCCGTACTCGTTGGAAATATGCCAGCCGAGTACCGCCGGATGCTGCGCATAGCGCTCAGCCAGCAGCGTATTGATTTTCAGCGTTTTTTCCCGGTAGACCGGCGATGTCATGCAGTGGTTGTGCCGTCCTCCGTGCAGCGCTGGCACGCGATCGCGCCCGACGCGCAGCACTTGCGGGTATTTCTGCGACATCCAGGCGGGCCGCGCGCCGCTCGGCGTAGCGAGGAAAATATGAATTCCCGCCGCATATAATTTTTCAATCACCGTATCCAGCCAGGCGAAATTAAATTCACCTTCCCGCGGCTCCAGTTTCGACCAGCTAAATATCCCGACCGACATGACATTGCAATTTGCCTGTTTCATCATGGCAATATCGTTATCAATAATTCCGGGGTAATTCTCCCATTGTTCCGGGTTATAGTCCGCGCCATGCAATAGCGAGACAACCTTCGGGCTTAAAGGCGCAAATTTATTCATATTAAACGTCCTGAAATTTACAACACCAGAGTTAATTAAAGACTTTCACTGAAGGCAGCACTTTCCCCTGACAATCAAACAGCGCCTGATTTTCCCGCGCGTTGCCCTCTTTCCACTTATCGTTGATATAATTCATTCCCGCCTGCGTCGCCCAGGTATTTCCCGGTACGGCAATCCAGGTTGGCTCCCAATAAAAAATACCTTTACCGCGATGGCCCTGAACATTCATCACGGACTGCATTAAATCGTGGATATAGTCATATTGCCCCTGCACGGTGCCAGGGTAGCCGCCCGCTTTCTCTTCTTTCTCCTGGAAGCTGTTTTCCGCGTTATCGCAGTTAGCCAGCGTATAGCCGTAAGCCGCTTCCACTACAATCACATCTTTGTTGTAGCGCTTGCTGATGTCATCCATATTGGACTGCAACGCGCTTATCGGCCCGTTCCAGTAGGTATACATCGACAGTCCAATCACATCGAACGGCACATTGCGTTTGGTGATCTCATCAAACCACCAGCGGAAGGTATCGTTTTTGGTGCCCTCGGCCAGGTGCAGCATGATCTTCACCTGTTCGCCGTTTTTCAGGTTCTCCTTCAGCCCGTCAATCGCTGAAGTGAGCAGCCCCGCCAGCCGGTCAAACTCGCCGCCGCCCTGCCCCCAGCTTTTGCCTTCCGGCCACAGTATGCCGGAGTTAATTTCATTGCCGATTTGCACCATATCCGGCAGCACGCCCTCCTGCTTAAAGCGGGCGATGGTGTCGCGGGTATAGTCGTGGATCGCCGTTTTTAGCTGTGCATAATCCATTTTTTCCCAGGCTTTCGGTTTGAACTGTTTGCCGGGATCGGTCCAGAAATCGCTGTAGTGAAAATCGAGCAGCAGCTTCATGCCCTGCGCTTTCGCCCGTTTTGCCAGCGCCAGCGTGGTCGCCAGATCGTTATCGCCGCCGCCGTAAGCCTGGCCCTGCGCATCTTTCGGATCGACCCACAAGCGCAAGCGCACATAGTTAACGCCGTTGGCTTTCAGGATGGCGAGCGCATCCTGTTGCTGATTTTTGTCGTTATAAAACTTCGCCCCGTGCTTTTCGGCATCCAACAGCGTGGAGATATCAGCCCCCTTAATAAAGTCGGCGGACATGCCGCTGAACGGGCGCGTCTTTAACGCATCGGCGGCAAACGTGCTGGCGGACAAACTACAGAGACAAACAGCAAGCAGAGCGGGTGTAAATCTTTTCATGTGGTTATCCTTTGGTGCTGCCGGAGGTCAGGCCGGAGACGAAGTATTTTTGTAAGGCAAGGTAGAGAATGGCCACCGGCACGGCGATCAATACCGCGCCCGCCGCATAGGTGGTGTAACTGGCACCCATTTTTTGCGCCACCAGGTTGTAGAGGCCAATCGGCAGCGTGTATTTGTCCGGGGTGCGCAAAATGGTGCTGGAGAGGATGAAATCCCCCAGCGGTCCGGTGAAGGAGAACAGCGCCACGACCGCCACAATCGGCTTCGACAGCGGCATGATGATCTCGATAAAGATGCGGAAGTTGCTGGCGCCGTCCATGCGCGCAGATTCATCCAGGTCGCGCGGGATGGCATCGAGATAGCCCTTCATCAGATAAGTATTCATCGGGATCATCCCGGCCACGTAGATCAGCACCAGCGCCATATGGCTGTTGATCAACCCCAGCAGTTGCGACAGCACGAAGATGGCGATCAGCGCGGAAAACTGCGGGATCATCTGCAACAGCAAAAACAGCATCAGGCCATTCTGCCGCCCCTTAAAACGAAAACGCGAAAAGGCGTAGGCGGTAAAGCTGACGCTGATTAAGGTCAGCACCATCGTCAGCAGGCTGATCTTCATTGAATTCCAGTACCAGGTCAGGTAGTTCACCTGGCCGTTAAACAGATCGGCATAGTGCTGGAATGAGAGGTTTTCCGGGATGATCGAGGTGCTGAGCAGGCTGTTACCGGCGTTCAGCGACGCGCCGACCGTCCACACCAGCGGGTAGATAATGATCAGCGATACCAGCGCGATAACCAGCCAGGAGAGCGACAGGCGGATCCACTTCTCGCGGCGGATACTTTGTGATTTAGCCATTTTTCTTCCCTTATGCCATGTCGTCGTTTTTAAAAGATTTGGTGGCGCGGAATTGCCACAATGCCAGGCCGACGACAAAAATCGACAGCAAAATGGTGATGGTCGCCGCAATCGCGTACTGCGAAGAGGACATCGTCAGTTTGTAGATCCACGACACCAGAATATCGGTGCCGCCTGCGTTTGCGCCCGCCACCGCCGGACCACCGTTGTTAAACAGGTAGATGATGTTGAAGTTATTAAAATTGAAGGTGTACTGGGTGATGATGATCGGCGCGATGGAGTAGAGCACCAGCGGCAACGTAATGGTACGCAGCCGGGTCCAGGTGCTGGCGCCGTCCATCTTCGCCGCTTCGTACAGATCGTCCGGAATCGCCTGCAACACCCCGGTGGTCATGGCAAAGACAAACGGGAAGCCGAGCCAAGTTTGCATCATGATCAGCGCGGTTTTCGTCCAGAACGGATCGGTCAACCACGCGTTCGGCGCAATACCGAAGAAAGCCAGAATGGCGTTGTTAATCACGCCAAATGAGTCGTTAAACATTCCGGCGAAGACCAGAATGGTGACAAAGCCCGGCACCGCCCACGGCAGAATAAAAATGGTGCGCACCAGCGGTTTGAAGCGTAGATCTTTCTGGTTCACCAGGATCGCCAGTAGCACGCCAACGGTGCATTGCAAGGTGGTCGCCAGCAGCGTCCAGACCACCGTCCACTGCAACACATCGAGGAAGGTCGAACGCCAGATCGACAGGGTAAAGATATTGACGAAATTCTTTAATCCCACCCAGTCCACCAGTTTGGCGGGCGGCGTGTGATAGAGGTTGTAGTTGGTGAAAGCGATAGAGAAGCCGAACAGGATCGGGAAAATCACCACAAACACCAGCAGGATGAAGCCAGGCGTGATCATCAGATAGGGAAAACCGTCGCTGAGCAGCAGTTGATACTGCTTGCGCACGCTGTTCAGCGGCTTACCTTCGTCGCGCTTTTTGCCGTTGATCCATGCATCGCGTAGCGACAGATACCAGACCATCAGGCCAAAGGCGATGATCAGCAGGCTGATGATCCCTTCTGCCAGCAAAAAGATCGAGTTATCGCGCGGCACTTCTTCGCCGAGGGTATATAGCCCCCAGATCCCCTCGCGCAAAAAATCGTAAAAAATGCCGGTAAAACTGCTCAGCAGGACAAGGAAGATAAGGCCTTTTAGCCACTGGCGATGATAAAACTGACCAAAGCCCGGCACAATGGCCAGCAGCAGCCCGCACCACGCATGACGCCCGGCTTGCGTTTTGGCAAAATTCTCGCTGGGACTGATAATCACGTACGACTCCTTTTCGACAACGGGAGGTTGCCCTCCCGTTCTGCTACCACAAGCGGTTACTGGTTACTGGTTACTGGTTACTGGTTACTGGCCTGCATGGCTTCAACTTGCATATGGATCTGTTTGGTCGCGGCATCGAGCGCGGCCTGCGGTTCCTGCTTGCCGGTCAGACTCAGCTCCAGCGCGGCATTTGCCGGTCCCCAGACTTCGCCCATTTCCGGAATGCCCGGCATCGCCGTCGCGCGCGCAGCCTGTACCGCCACTGCACTGGCTTTTTCGTCATTTTTAATGACCGGATCGTCAATCATCGCTTTCTGCGCCGGGATCTCGCGGGTGGCGATATAGCGCGTTTTCACGTACTGCGGCTGGTTGATAAATTCGATAAATTGCTGCGCCAGTTGCTTGTCTTTACTCCAGGTGGAGACGACATAGCCTTTCACGCCGAGGAAGGAGCTCATCGGTTTGCCGTCCGGCAGGTTCGGCAGCGGCACCACGCCGTAGTTAATGCCAGCGGCTTCATAGGGCTGGAATGCCCACGGGCCATTAATCACCGCTGTGGCTTTTTTCTCGGTAAACAGCGAATCGATGGCGTTCAGCCCGTTATCGCCGAGGATCCCCGACGGAAACACCCCTTCGCTGTAGAATTTTTTCAGGAAGGTGACGGCTTCTACCGCGCCCGGTTTATTGAGGCCGATATCCTGCGGGTTGTAGCCGCCTTTGTCGTTTTTGCCGAACAGGTAGCCGCCCATTGGGCCGATGGCGCCCCAGCTGTAATAGATCTGGTCAAATTTCGCTAACAGACCGTATTTGTTCTGCTCGCGCTGTTTTTTCGAGTAGTCAAGCCACTCCGGCAGGCTTTGCAGCGGCTTGTCGAGCAGATCTTTGTTGTAAATCAGCACCAGCGTTTCTACCGCTTTCGGTACGCCATACAGAGTGTTATCCAGACGAAAGGCGTTGATGGACGCCGGGGTAAAAGCGTCAACCTTTTCTTTGTCCAGATTCAGGGGGGTCAGCAACCCTTGCACAACCGCGCCGCCCAACTGATCATTGGGGATAACCAGCACATCCGGCCCGATGCCAGCCGGGCCATCAAGGCGTAATTTTTCCAGCTGCTGCGCGTAGGGCATTTCCTGCACGTTCACTTTAACGTCGTACTTTTGCTCAAAATCTTTGACGGCATCCTGGATACCGACGGACTTTTTGATGTCTTCCCAGACGTTAAGCTGCTTTGTCGCCGCGTGCGCCGACAGGCTAATAAGCTGGCCGGCAGCCAGTGCAGAGAGGATCAGTGCGGTAAGTGTTCTCTTTTTCATTATCACCCTCATGTCAAGGTATAACATTTTAGTGGTTTTTATGGTGCAACATCCGATGAGACAGCGTAAAAATCACCTGATATTACTGGGTTTAAAACGCATTCACGCGCCTTATCGAATTTGTTATACGCTACGCTTGAGCGTTTAATAAAACGAGAATTAACTGTCAGTTGTGTGACAGATGCAACAGAAATGGAAATTCGATATAGGGCGCGAAATCACTGGAAGTTATAGTCTGAGCATGAATTTTCGCGGTTGAGCAGCCCAGTCGCCTGATTGTTATACGTAAAACAAAAACATCCGACAACGCGCTTATCGCAGCACATAACGGCTACTAATTTCGGGGAACGTTGATGTCCAATATACGACTGAGGAATGTCACCAAGCGGTTTGGCGACACGGTGACGCTGAACAATGTGAATCTGTCGATTGAAGACGGCGAGTTTGCCGTGTTTGTCGGCCCCTCCGGCTGCGGGAAATCGACCATGCTGCGCATGATTGCAGGGCTGGAAGAGGTCAGCGAAGGGGAAGTATTGATTGGCGACGAGGTGATGAACGATGTCGCGCCCGCGCATCGCGGCGTCTCGATGGTGTTCCAGTCTTATGCGCTCTATCCGCATATGACCGTGGCGGAAAATATGGGCTACGGACTGAAAGTGAACAAAGTGCCGAAGGAGGAGATCCGCCGCCAGGTAGAGATGGTCGCCAAAACCTTACAGCTCGGCCATCTGCTGGACAGAAAACCGAAACAGCTTTCCGGTGGTCAACGCCAGCGCGTGGCGATTGGTCGCGCGATTGTGCGTAACCCGCGCGTGTTTATGTTTGATGAACCGCTCTCCAACCTTGATGCCGAACTGCGCGTTGAGATGCGCCTGCATATTGCTCGTCTGCATCAGGAACTGAAAACCACCATGGTGTATGTCACGCATGACCAGGTGGAAGCGATGACGCTGGCCGATAAAATCGTGGTGATGAATTACGGCAACGTCGAGCAGATGGGCTCGCCGATGGAGCTCTATTACAACCCGAAAAACAAGTTTGTCGCCGGATTTATCGGCTCGCCGAAGATGAACTTCCTGCCGGCGACGGTGAAAGCATGGCAGCCGGGCGAGCTTACCGTCACGCTTGCGCAGGGGCATCCGTTAACGCTGGCGATCACGACTTCGCGCCTTGAGCCGGGGGCAACGGTGACACTGGGGATCCGCCCGGAGCATCTCTCCACCAATGTCACACGCGGTACGCAACTGGAGTTTCAGTGCGAAGTGGTAGAGCGACTCGGCAACAATACTTATCTTTTTGGTCAGTGCTACGGCCACGACAACATTAAGATCCTGCTGCCCGGCGATGTGCATTTCCGCCCGTGGCAGAAAATCACCCTCGCCTTCGACAGCCCGCACTGCATGATTTTCGATGACCAGGATCTGCGCGTCAGCGCCGATATTCCGGTGCCGAACGTCGATTAAGGTATATTGCCGGATAACGGCTAACGCCTTATCCGGCCTACGGGATCGCCAGTCCATCTCATCACCTGCAACATCAATTTCCCCTCCTCCCCGACCCTTTTGCCGCCTGCGCAATGCTGCTGGGCGAAAACTCTCCGTTGGAGGATTTTCACTGCCAGAGGATAAGTGCTTCCCGATTCGGATGGTTTCTCATATCAATCAGCCTGACTACCATTAATCACACACCCACTCAAATCCCTTACTTAACGGAGCACATATGAAAGCAATCGCCATTACCCGCGCTGCGCAGGGTAGCAGTAACCTGGATTTCCTCAGTGATATTGAGCTGCCGCAACCGCAGGCCAGCGGCCACGATCTGCTGGTCGAAGTGAAAGCCGTATCCGTCAACCCGGTTGATACCAAAGTTCGTGCCGGGTTTAACGCCGATACCCCACGCGTACTGGGCTGGGACGCCGTTGGCGTGGTCAAAGCCGTTGGTCAGGCGGTAACGCTGTTTCAGCCGGGTGATGAAGTGTGGTATGCGGGCGCGTTGACCCGTCCGGGCAGCAACAGCGAATATCAACTGGTCGATGAGCGCATTGTGGCGTACAAACCGAAAACGCTGGATAACGCCCAGGCTGCGGCGCTGCCGCTGACCGCCATCACGGCATGGGAAATGCTGTTTGACCGGCTTGGCATCAACGAGAACGGCAACGAAAGCGACGTGTTGCTGATTGTTGGCGCGGCGGGCGGCGTAGGTTCCATCATGACGCAGCTGGCGCGCAAACTGACCCGTCTGACGGTGATCGGCACCGCATCGCGCCCTGCCAGCCAGCAGTGGGTGAAAGAGCTGGGCGCGCATCATGTGATCGATCACAGTAAACCGCTGACCGAAGAACTGGCGCGGATTGGCATTGCGCAGGTGACGCACGTCGCCAGCCTGAATAATACCCAGGAGCACTACCAGCAGCTGATTAATGCGCTGCAACCGCAGGGTAAGCTGGCGCTGATTGACGATCCGGAAAGCCTGGATGCCCTGCCGTTGAAGGTGAAAAGCATCTCTCTGCACTGGGAATTTATGTTTACCCGTTCGATGTTCACCACCCGCGATATTATCGAGCAGCACAACCTGCTTACCCGCGTGGCGCAGTTGATTGATCAGGGCGTGCTGAAAACCACGCTCGGCGAGCACTTCGGCACCATTAATGCCGCGAATTTACGTAAAGCGCATGCCTTGCTGGAAAGCCAGCGCGCCGTCGGCAAGATTGTGCTGGAAGGCTTTGCTGGCTGAGTGGTCAGCCAGGATTATTCCCAAACGTTACAAGCGGATAGCGAAAATCGCTCTCCGCCTGTACAGCTATGCCCTGGGTTTGCTTACACTTTTTACCAAAGGGTTATTTTTTCCCGGTTGCTCAGCACCGCATTAACGGCAATGATGGCGTGCTACATAAGCAACTGCGTGAAATGTAAAAAGAACAACCTGGAGAAACAATGCGTAAAACGAAAATGATGCTTCTGGGCGCGCTGTTGGTCACCGCTTCCTCGGCGTTTGCGGCTCCGCAGACGGCAACACCGGGGGCGACCGGCACGCAATCGTATGAAATTAAGGACTTTGTTGCCGACTTCACTAAATTCAATATCGGCGATACCGTGCCAGAAATGTATCGTAGCGAAGAGTACAACATCAAACAGTGGCAGTTGCGTAACCTGCCCGCGCCAGAAGCCGGTAGCCACTGGACTTACATGGGCGGCAACTACGTGCTGATCACCGACGCTGAAGGCAAAATTCTCAAAGCCTATAACGGCGACATTTTCTACCATCGTTAAGGGAGCGTCTGTGATTATTCGCCGCTGGCAGGAGAGTGACAGGCCGTTCCTGCGTACGCTGTTTTTACAAGCCCGGAGAGCTTGCTGGAGCTGGCTCGATGGGAGTGAGTGGCAACTGGAAGACTTTGATGCCGCCACCCTCGATGAAGTGATTTGGGTCGCTGAAGAAGAGGGTCACCGGCTCGGTTTCGCCTCGGTGTACGAAAACGACAACTTTCTGCATAACTTGTTTGTTGACCCGGCTTTTCAGGGCAAAGGGGTCGGCAGTGCACTTCTCAAACATGCACAGACCACGTTTACCGGCACCGGTGCGCTGAAATGTTTACTGCACAATAAGGCCGCGCTGGCGTTTTATGAGCGCCACGGCTGGCACGCAGAAGCGCAGGGCTCGTCACCGGAAGGGGATTACGTGCTGATGCACTATGTGAAGCAGTAATGGTTATGAACAGGTGACCGGACAGTAAACCGGCTGAGACGTAGGCCGGATAAGGCAACACCGCCATCCGGCAACATTGCCCGATGGCGCTTCGCTTACCGGGCCTACGAAGCTCTGTGAAGCAGTAAAATTGCAGGCCGGAATGCGGTATTACCCCATCCGGCCTGTTCTCTCTTCGAATCTGCGACGTCGCCATCTTCAGATCCGCATCGCCATCACGCGGGTTTTACACTGCGCGAAAAGCGATATCGCCAGGAATAACTTCGCCCTGCCAGTAAAGCTGCGCGGCAACGCGATCCGCAAGGTTACGGTAGATAGCCGTGAATTCGCTGTCAGGGCGGCTGACAACCGTCGGCGTGCCCTTATCCAGATCTTCACGCAGCGTAATGTGCAGCGGCAACTGACCAAGCAGTTGGGTGTGATACTGTTCCGCCAGCTTCTCTGCACCGCCGGTACCGAAAATCGGCTCGTGGTGACCGCAGTTGCTGCAAATGTGCATGCTCATGTTCTCGACGATCCCCAGAACCGGCACTTCCACTTTCTCGAACATCACGATGCCTTTTTTGGCGTCGATCAGCGCAATATCCTGCGGCGTGGTCACCACCACCGCGCCGGTGACCGGAATGTTCTGCGCCAGCGTTAACTGGATATCCCCGGTGCCTGGCGGCATATCCAGCACCAGATAATCAAGATTCGGCCACATCGATTCCTGTAACAGTTGCAGCA
This sequence comes from Kosakonia sacchari, assembly GCA_900109485.1. Classification (GTDB taxonomy): domain Bacteria; phylum Pseudomonadota; class Gammaproteobacteria; order Enterobacterales; family Enterobacteriaceae; genus Kosakonia; species Kosakonia sacchari_B. The sequence continues at coordinate 101,701 of FOAY01000011.1, forward strand.
GCGCTTTGCTAGCCATCGGGCCGCGCCACACCATGGCGTTATCATCGGTGACCAGATAGCCGATGGAGTTCGTTGCCAGGCCATGCGCCATGATCGGCGCCATATGCGTTCCGTCCGGCGAGGTCGGGCGTTCATGTTCTGCGCCCAGCATCAGCGGAATAGACGGGCCGTAAATGTCCGCATCCAGAATACCGACTTTCGCCCCTTCCGCCGCCAGCGCCAGCGCCAGGTTTACCGCAGTAGAGGACTTCCCTACCCCGCCTTTGCCGGAGCTGACCGCAATGATATTTTTCACGCCGTTGACGCCAGGCTGATTCTTCACGCGTTTCAGGGTGGCGATGTTGTGCGACAGCTTCCAGTCGATGGCGCGCGCTTCGGTAATGCGCAGCAGCTCCGCGCTGCACTGCGCTTTTAACTCTTCAAACGCGGTACGCCAGACGAACGGCATCACCAGTTCGATATGCAGGGTGCCATCCAGCCAGGCAACATGGTGCACGGCTTTTAACGCCGTGAGGTTATGCTTCAGGGTTGGGTGCTGAAAATTGGCCAATGTTCCCGAAACTATGGCACGCAAAGCTTCCGGGGATTTGGCCGGGGATTGCGAACTCATCCCGACTCCTTTGTAGTTGTTCTGAAGAAACGACATTGTAGCGGGCAAGTTTACCGCACAGGTAATAATTATCCATTTACGGATTCATGCCGTTAACACATAGCGTAATTATTGCGCATATTGGCGCATGTGCTTTAAGACGAGCCCATTCGCATTGCAAAAAATTATTCCCGGAACGAACCATATATGGTTTAAAACGCCCGATCGCGTAGCGCGATAATTCCCCTTTTGGTACTATCGATACCCCTTTTTCTGAAGAAGATGTAATGCCTACTATGACTCAAGTCGCGAAGAAAATTCTGGTAACGTGCGCCCTGCCGTACGCCAACGGCTCTATCCACCTCGGCCATATGCTGGAGCACATCCAGGCTGATGTCTGGGTCCGTTACCAGCGAATGCGCGGCCATGAGGTGAACTTCATTTGCGCGGACGATGCCCACGGCACGCCGATCATGCTGAAAGCGCAGCAGCTGGGGATCACCCCGGAGCAGATGATCACCGAAATGAGTCAGGAACATCAGACCGATTTTGCTGGCTTTAACATCAGCTACGATAACTACCACTCCACGCACAGCGACGAGAACCGCGAGCTGTCGGAGCTGATCTACACGCGCCTGAAAGAGAACGGTTTTATTAAAAACCGCACTATCTCTCAGCTCTACGATCCGGAAAAAGGCATGTTCCTGCCGGACCGTTTTGTGAAAGGTACCTGCCCGAAATGTAAATCGCCGGATCAGTACGGTGATAACTGCGAAGTGTGCGGCGCGACCTACAGCCCGACCGAGCTGATTGAGCCGAAATCGGTGGTATCCGGCGCGACGCCGGTGATGCGTGATTCCGAGCACTTCTTCTTCGATCTGCCCTCCTTCAGCGAAATGTTGCAGGCATGGACCCGCAGCGGCGCGCTGCAGGAGCAGGTGGCCAACAAAATGCAAGAGTGGTTCGAATCCGGGCTGCAACAGTGGGATATCTCCCGCGATGCGCCGTACTTCGGCTTCGAAATCCCCGGCGCGCCGGGCAAATATTTCTATGTCTGGCTGGATGCGCCGATCGGCTACATGGGCTCGTTCAAGAACCTGTGCGACAAACGCGGCGATACCACCAGCTTCGACGAATACTGGAAGAAAGATTCCGACGCCGAGCTGTATCACTTTATCGGTAAAGATATCGTCTACTTCCACAGCCTGTTCTGGCCGGCGATGCTGGAAGGCAGCAATTTCCGTAAGCCGACCAACCTGTTTGTTCATGGCTATGTGACGGTGAACGGCGCGAAGATGTCCAAATCGCGTGGCACCTTCATTAAAGCCAGCACCTGGCTGAATCATTTTGACGCCGACAGCCTGCGCTACTACTACGCGGCGAAGCTCTCTTCGCGCATTGATGATATCGACCTTAACCTGGAAGACTTTATCCAGCGCGTGAACGCCGACATCGTCAACAAAGTGGTGAACCTGGCCTCCCGTAACGCGGGCTTTATCGCCAAACGCTTTGACGGCGTGCTGGCGGCAGAGCTGGCAGATCCGGCGCTGTACCAGACCTTTATCGACGCGGCGGCCAGCATTGGCGAAGCGTGGGAAAGCCGCGAATTCAGCAAAGCGGTACGCGAAATCATGGCGCTGGCCGATGTGGCTAACCGCTATGTTGATGAGCAGGCGCCGTGGGTGGTGGCAAAACAGGAAGGCCGCGATGCCGATCTGCAGGCCATTTGCTCAATGGGTATCAACCTGTTCCGCGTTCTGCTGACCTACCTGAAACCGGTTCTGCCATCGCTCTCTGAGCGCGCGGAAGCGTTCCTCAATACCACGCTGGCGTGGGATGCCATCAACCAGCCGCTGCTCGGCCATAAAGTGAATACCTTCAAAGCGTTGTACAACCGCATTGAGATGAAACAGGTTGAAGCGCTGGTTGAAGCGTCGAAAGAAGAAGTGAAAGCGGCTGCCGCGCCGGTGACCGGCGAACTGGCCGACAATCCGATTCAGGAGACCATCAGCTTTGATGATTTCGCCAAAGTCGATCTGCGCGTGGCGCTGATTGAGAACGCGGAATTCGTTGAGGGCTCTGACAAGCTGCTGCGTCTGACGCTGGATCTGGACGGCGAGAAACGCAATGTTTTCTCCGGTATTCGTTCTGCCTACCCGGACCCGAGCGCGCTGATTGGCCGTCTGACGGTGATGGTGGCGAACCTTGCGCCGCGTAAAATGCGCTTCGGCATCTCCGAAGGAATGGTGATGGCTGCGGGTCCTGGCGGCAAGGACATCTTCCTGCTCAGCCCGGACAGCGGTGCGAAAGCCGGCCAACAGGTCAAATAACAACAAAGGCGCTGATATCAGCGCCTTTTTTCTATACTGATACCAGTTTATGGAAACAGGGGAATCACCGTGAATATCCGTCATCTTTTTGCCGCCCTTTTCGCCTTTGCCCTGATCTTCAGCCTGAGCGGCTGCGGGGAGAAAGAGCAGAGTAAAACCTTTACCTGGTCGGCACCGGGAACCGAGCTGACGCTGACCTATTACTACAAAGACGACAAAGTGCTGCGCCAGACGGCGAAAAATAAGATCGACTACAGCGCCATTGGCGCGAGCAACAAAGAGGAAGCGATGAAAGTCCTCGGGCCGATCAGCCAGAAATACCAGAGCGTCAAAGGGATCAAAGAGAGTGTGGATTACCAGCAAACCTATGCGCAGGAGACGCTGGATGTGGACTACAGCGCGGTGAATTACGCCGATCTGAATGCGTTGCAGGGCACGGCGTTTACCGGCACGGTGCAGGATGGCATTAGTATGCAGAAGTCTGAGGAGTTACTGAAAGCGAAAGGCTTTAAAGAGGTTCAGTAATTCGGCATCTTGTCCACAACGCTCTGGCAACATAGCGCCTGATGGCGCTTCGCTTATCAGGCCTGGGCGGTTGGCTTTTGCACGTTGCGGGCTAAGCGGTGTAGGCCGGATAAGGCAACGCCGCCATCCGGCAGTTTTCCACCACGCTCTGGCAACATAGCGCCTGATGGCGCTTCGCTTATCAGGCCTGGGCGGTTGGCTTTTGCACGTTGCGAGCTAAGCGGTGTAGGCCGGATAAGGCAACGCCGCCATCCGGCAGTTATCCACCACGCTCTGGCAACATAGCGCCTGATGACACTTCGCTTATCAGGCCTGTGCTTTCGGCTTTTGTACCTTGCTGGCTAAGCCACGCAGGAAATAACGCAGGAACTGGTCGCCGCACTCGCGAAAGTTTTTATGTTCCGGCGCGCGCATCATGGCGGTGATTTCCGGCATCGACACACGGAACTGTTGCGCGGTCAGGATCGCCAGAATATCGTCGGTCTTTAATGAGAAGGCGATACGCAACTTTTTCAGCACAATGTTGTTATTCAGTTTGCGCTCAACCACCAGCGGCGGCGCGCTGTCATCTTTGCCGCGTTTTTCGTAAATCAGCCCATTGAGAAAAGCGGATAACACAATATCCGGACACGGCTTATACCCTGCCTCATCCTCTTTACGCAGCCACGGCGCAATCTGTTCGGCGGTGACCACCGTGTCCGCCAGCGCGAGAATACGCACCAGCGCGTTATTGTCCGCTTGCAGTGTGTAACGCAGGCTGCGCAGGATATCGTTATTAAGCATCTCTTTCCCCAAAATGATAAACCAGCGCGCAGTGTAGGCATCGCACAGGAATTTACAACCCCAGCGCCTCTTTTAAATTCTTCAGATAGCGGCGGCTAACCGGCACCGTCAGCCCGTCGCGCAGCAATAGCTCCGCCTGGCCGTTATCTTCAAGGCGAATCTCTTTCAGGTGCGCCATATTCACCAGATACTGGCGATGGCAGCGAACCAGCGGCGTGCGGCTCTCCAGCGTACGCAACGTCAGCTCGGTAAAGCCCTCTTTGCCCTCCTGGCTGGTGACATAAACGCCGCTCATCCGGCTGCTGACAAACGCCACCTCATCCATCTGCAACAGCCAGATGCGGCTGTGCCCGGTACAGGGAATAAATTTCAGCGCTTCCTGGTTTTCTGGCAGCACCGACACATCCTGCACGCCGCGCTCCTGGCGCAGGCGCGTCAACGTCTTCTCCAGACGACGGGCCTCAATGGGTTTAAGCAGATAGTCGAACGCATGTTCCTCAAACGCCTGCACCGCATACTCATCAAAAGCGGTAAGAAACACCACATAAGGGCGATTGCCGGGATCAAGCATGCCGACCATCTCCAGCCCGCTGATGCGCGGCATCTGAATATCAAGAAACAGCACGTCGGGGTGCAGCTTGTGCACTGCGCCAATCGCTTCCACGGCGTTGCCGCACTCGCCAACAATCTCGATGTCGCTCTCTTCCTGAAGCAGAATACGCAGGTTTTCCCGGGCCAGCGGTTCATCATCAACAATCAGCACTTTTAACATGCCTGTTCCTCCAGCGGGAGTTTCAAGGTAATGCGGGTAAACAGATCCGGTTCGCAGGCAATGCTGATACCGCAGTCGTTACCGAAGCGGGCGCGCAGCCGCTTATCCACCAGGCTCATCCCTAACCCGCTGGCATCGTTTTTCGGTTGATACAGACCCGCATTATCTTCAACCGCCAGCAGCAGATGCTCCCCGTCCTGGCTGGCGTTGATGGAAATCTCGCCGACGCCGAGCAGCTGCGATGTGCCATGCTTGATGGCATTCTCGACAATCGGTTGCAGCGTAAATGCCGGTAGCTGCAAATGCGACAGCGCCTCCGGCACGTGTAACTGCACCTGCAACCGCGACTGGAAACGCGCTTTTTCGATTTGCAGGTAGGCATTCACATGTTCAATTTCATCCGCCAGCGTGACGATCTCTGACGGACGCTTTAAGTTTTTGCGAAAGAAGGTTGAGAGATATTGCACCAGCAATCCGGCCTGGTCGCTGTCGCGGCGGATCACCGCTTTTAACGTATTCAGGGCATTGAACAGGAAATGCGGGTTCACCTGCGCATGCAGTAGCTTAATTTCCGACTGCGTCAGCAGCGCCTTCTGCCGTTCGTACTGCCCGGCGAGAATTTGCGCCGACAGCAATTGTGCGATCCCTTCGCCCAGCGTGCGGTTGATGGAGCTGAACAGGCGGTTTTTCGCCTCGTATAACTTGATGGTGCCCACCACGCGCTGGTTCTCGCCGCGTAGCGGAATGACTAATGTCGAACCTAATTTGCACTGCGGATGCAACGAGCAGCGATACGGCACTTCATTGCCGTCGGCGTACACCACTTCGCCGGTTTCGATGGCGCGCTGCGTCCAGACCGAGGAAATCGGCCGTCCCGGTAAATGGTGATCGTCGCCAATGCCGGTAAACGCCAGCAGCTTGTCGCGATCGGTAATGGCCACCGCGCCAATCTCCAGCTCTTTATAGAGCACCTGCGCTACCTTCATGCTGTTCTCTTCGTTAAAACCCTGGCGCAAAATCCCTTCGGTGGAGGCGGCCACTTTCAGCGCGGTGGCGGAAAACGCCGAAGTGTACTTCTCGAACATGGCGCGTTTATCCAGCAGGATGCGCATAAACAGCGCGGCGCCAACGGTATTGGTGACCATCATCGGCGCGGCAATGCTCTGCACCAGATGCAGGGCGCTGTCGAACGGCCGGGCAATCAGCAGAATAATCAGCATCTGCGTCAGTTCCGCCACACAAGTAATTGCCCCGGCGGTGAACGGGCTAAAGACCCGATCGGTACGGCCGCGCTTAATCAATGCACTGTGTACCAGGCCGCCAAGCAGCCCTTCGACAATGGTGGAGATCATACAGCTCAGCGCCGTCATGCCGCCCATTGAGTAACGGTGCAGGCCGCCGGTCAACCCGACCAGACCACCCACCAGCGGGCCGCCCAGCAAACCGCCCATCACCGCGCCAATCGCCCGGGTATTGGCAATAGAGTCTTCGATATGCAGCCCGAAATAGGTGCCAAGAATGCAGAAAATAGAGAAGGTGACATAGCACAATAATTTGTGCGGCAGACGGACGGTAACCTGCATCAGCGGGATAAACAGGCGCGTCTTACTCATCAACCAGGCGATAACCAGAAACACGCACATCTGTTGTAGCAGCAACAGCACCAGATTGAATTCGTACATACCGGCAAATACCACATCAACTAAAGCGCGTAACATACATGGAGTCGCCGTGCGTTTCTTTGAAGCGCTGCAAAAAAATACTAAATCGTGCTCTGTATCACAAAGTCTTGCCAGATGATTCACCTTTCGCCTGCCGTCCGGGCAATTTTTCGCCAATTTCACTTCATGCGACCGCCAGAGGCTACAGTTAAAGTGGGAGCCAGTAAGCAAAGGTGAAACTATGGCGCTTTACACAATTGGTGAAGTGGCGTTGTTATGCGATGTCAATCCCGTCACGCTGCGAGCCTGGCAGCGACGTTACGGGTTATTGAAACCTCAACGCACGGATGGCGGCCACCGACTCTTTACCGAAGCAGATATCGACCGCATCCGGGAAATCAAAAGCTGGATCAGTAATGGCGTTCAGGTCAGCAAAGTGCAGACCCTGCTTTCCAGCGAACCTGACGGGGTTCGCGACGGCTGGCGGGAGCAGCAAGAAACCGCCCTGCGCTACCTGCAACAGGGCAATCAGCAGCAGTTGCACCAGTGGTTCAAAGAGCACGAACGCGACTACCCGGCCAGCACGCTGACCAGCAATCTGATCATGCCTTTACGCCACCGCCTGCAGAGCCCGCAGCCCGCCCTGCAAGCGATGCTCAGCCTGCTCGATGGCATATTGATTACCCATATTTCCAGTTCTCTGGCGCTGGCGCGCAAAAAGAGCGGCCAGGACGCGCTGGTGATCGGCTGGAATATTCACGACACCCCCCGTTTATGGCTGGAAGGCTGGATCGCAAGCCAGCAAGGCTGGCGGGTGGATGTGCTGGCACATTCGCTAAACCATTTGCGCCCGGAGATGTTTGACGGCCAGACGCTGCTGGTGTGGTGCGGAGAAAGCCCGACAACAGCGCAACTGCATCAGTTGCTGACATGGCAGGAAAACGGCCACCGCGTTGCGCTTCTCGGTATTTAATGTTTTATCAACAACCCGGCTCCCTTTATACTACTTGCCTTAACAAAAGGAACCACATATGAAGGCTGGTAAAATTATCGTCATCGCGGTTTTTCTGCTGATGGCCATCGGCGGCATCAGCGGCGTAATGCTCGCAGGTTATTCGTTTATTGTGCGTGGCGGTGCTGGCTAAGCCAGCGCGTTAACCGCTCAAATGCCTGGTCGACAATAATCGCGGCCAGCGCCACCAAAATCGCCCCCTGAATAACATAAGCCGTATTAAAACCGCTCAGCCCGATGATAATCGGCGTACCGAGCGTGCTCGCGCCCACCGTTGAGGCAATCGCCGCCGTGCCGATATTGATGATTACCGAGGTGCGCACACCGGCAATGATCACCGGCGCTGCCAGCGGCAGTTCCACTTTCACCAGCCGCTGCAACGCGCTCATCCCCATGCCCTGCGCCACGCTTTGTACGCTCTCTGGCACGGCGGCGATCCCGGCCAGAGTGCCCTGTAAAATCGGCAAAATCCCGTACAGCACCAGCGCAATCACCGCCGGCTCTTTACCAAACCCCATGACCGGCACGGCAATCGCCAGCACCGCCACCGGCGGAAAAGTTTGCCCGACGGCAGCAATGGTTTCCGCCAGCGGACGAAACTCGCGCCCGGCCGGGCGGGTCACCGCAATGCCGACGCCCATGCCCAGTACAATGGCAATCGCGCTGGAAACGCCCACCAGCGCAAAATGCGCCGCGGCCAGCAACACAAAGCTCTCCTGCAGGTAGACCGGACGCGGCAGTTGCGGAAACAGTGCGCTGAACAACGCGGCGCTGTGTGGCAGCCACAGCAATAGCGCCACAAACAGCGCGATCAACCATAACAGGGGATCACGCAGAAGCCTCACCGCTGGCCTCCACACGCAATAAATCACGGAAATGCAGACTGCCGCAGGGCTGGCCGCTATCATCATGTACCGGCAGGATCTCGCACTGTTGAGCGACGAACGCCGACAACGCTTCGCGCAGCGTCATCTCCGCCCGCAGCGGTTCCCCCTCATAAGCGGGTTCACGGCGCAGATAGCCTTTCACCTGGCGCAGCGACAGCAGGCGTACGCCCAGCTCGCTACGGCCGAAAAATTCACGGACAAAATCGTTATGCGGCGCGGTCAGCAGCGCCAGCGGCGTCCCCTGCTGCACCACTTTGCCCTTATCCATCAACACCAGGTGATCCGCCAGTTGTAACGCCTCATCGATATCGTGCGTCACCAGTACAATGGTGCGCCCAAGCAGACGGTGAATGCGCACCATCTCCTGCTGCAATGCCGCGCGGGTGACCGGATCCAGCGCACCGAAAGGTTCATCCATCAGCAGCACTTCCGGATCGGCCGCCAGCGCGCGAGCCACACCGACCCGCTGCTGTTGGCCGCCGGAGAGCTGATGCGGGAAACGGTCGCGCAGCGAAACATCCAGCCCCAGCAGCGCCATCAGTTCCTCCACCCGCGCATCGCGCTGGCCGCGCGACCACTTTTGCAGTTGCAGCACGGTGGCGATGTTCTGCGCTACCGTCCAGTGCGGGAACAGCCCAATCGACTGGATGGCATACCCCATGCGGCGGCGCAGCTCCAGTACCGGAAGCTGGCGGATATCCTCACCGGCAAAATAAATCGCGCCTTCATCATGTTCTATCAGCCGGTTGATCATCTTCAGCGTGGTCGATTTTCCGGAACCTGAGGTGCCAATTAGTACCGAAAAAGCGCCCGTTTTGACATGCAGATCGAGATGGCTGACGGCCTGCTGTCCGGCAAAGGTTTTGCTGACGTTTTTAAATTCAATCATGTTGTTTTACCTTCAGCAGCGCGAGGCTTAAGCCAAACAGCGCATCCACGACGACGGCCAGCGCAATCACCGGGATCACGCCAAGCAGCACCAAATCCAGCGCGCTGCTCAGTAGCCCCTGGAAAACCAGCGAGCCGAAGCCTCCGGCACCGATCAGCGCCGCAATCACCGCCATGCCCACCGTCTGCACCGCCACAACGCGCAAACTGCGTAGCAGCAGCGGCAGCGCCAGCGGAATGCGTACCTGCCAGAAACGCTGGCGCGCGCTCATGCCCATCGCCTCGGCGCTCTCCAGCACCTCCTGCGACACCTGGTTAAGCCCGGCGACCACGCCGCGCACCAGCGGCAATAAGGCATACAAAATAAGGGCAATCAGCGCGGGCGTCATGCCTGTTCCGGCAATGCCGAAACGGCTCAGAACCGGGAAGTGCAGCACCAGCCCGGCCAGCGGCGCAATCAGCAGGCCGAACAGCCCGACAGAAGGAATGGTCTGGATGATATTGAGCACCGTGAAAACCGGCCCCTGGCGCGTCGGATGGCGGTAGCACCATAAACCGATGGCAAAACCCACCACCAGCGCGGGAATGAGCGTACCGAAGAGCAGCGTCAGGTGCTGCGCCAGCGCATCATTGAACACCTCCTGGCGGTTGCTGTATTCATGCAGCAACGAGAGATCGTCCAGCTCGCCGCTGAGCAGTAAAAACAGCGGCAGACACCAGATTTGTGCATTGAGCAGCCATCGCCAGACCGGATGGCTGACAAGGCGGCGAATGGCGTCGCTACAGGCCAGCAGCGTCAACGCCAGCCACAACCACAGCCCGCTTCCCGGCGAGGTTCGCGCCAGCGCGCTGCCCGACTGCGCCAGCTCCGTCGCCGCCCTGCCCGCACTCCACACCAACAGGCAGAACAGCGCTTCGGCCAGCAGCAGCGTACCAATTTGCGCCCCGCGTCCTGGTACAAAACTGAGTATCAGCAGCAGACAGGGCGCCAGCAGCCAGAACGCCGGAAACAGCTGCCACAAGGCGCGGCTTTCGCCCGAGACCAGCCGGTTTGGCGCATAGTTAACAAACGGTAGCCAGGCTGCCAGCAGCCCGACGACCATCAACAGCAGCAGCACACGATTATAGCAACGTCGCGAATCCTCCATAACAGCGCTTATTTCACCAGCCCTTTTTCTTTCAGGTAGTCGGCTGCTACTTTTTTCGCATCCAGCCCTTCAACGGCAATGCTGGCGTTCAGTTTTTGCAGCGTTTTTTCATCCAGGCTGGCGAAGACCGGTTTCAGCCACGCATCCAGCTGCGGATACGCTTTTAATACCGCTTCACGCACCACCGGCGTAGGCGCATAGATCGGTTGCACGCCTTTCGGATCGCTCAGCGTTTGCAGCCCCAGCGCCGCAACCGGGCCATCTGTGCCGTAGGCCATCGCTGCATTCACGCCGGAGGTTTGCTGCGCGGCAGCTTTAATGGTCACCGCCGTATCACCGCCGGCCAGTGACAGCAGTTGATCCTGCTTCAGCGTAAAGTCGTACGCTTTCTCAAAGGCCGGTAACGCATCGGTGCGTTCGATAAACTCCGCCGATGCCGCCAGTTTGAATTCACCGCCCTCTTTCAGGTAACGGCTCAGATCGGCTAAGGAGATGAGCTTATTTTTCTGCGCCAGATCCTGACGCACGGCAATCGTCCACGTGTTATTCGCCGGAGCGGGCGTCAGCCAGACCAGCTTATTCTGTTCGGCATCGAGTTTTTTCACTTTCTCGTAGCCCTGCTGCGCGTTTTTCCATGCGGGGTCGTTTTCATCTTTAAAGAAAAATGCGCCGTTGCCGGTGTATTCGGGGTAGATATCCAGCTCGCCGGAGGTAATCGCCCCGCGCACCACCGGCGTGGTGCCAAGCTGCACTTTATTGACTGTTTTTACGCCATGGCTTTCCAGAACCTGCAAAATGATATTGCCCAGCAGCGCCCCTTCGGTATCAATTTTGGAGCCCACTTTCACTGGTTCCGCTGCCTGCAACGGCAGGCTCGTGGCCGCCACCAGCAGCAGTGAGCACGCAATCTTATGGGTGATTGTCATTGTACTTCCCTCATTTTTTACCGCCTTTTTCAGCAGCTTGAGAAAAAAGCGTAGCCGAAAAATAGCGGCTTTGTCGCGTGAAAGCCCTAAACGATAAAGGAATAAGGTATAGCGGAAAAAATCAGGCCGGTTGCCCGGCCTGGGAGGGATTAGCGCAGTTCGAACTCGCCCTGATTGACGCGTGCGGAATCAACGCCGATAAAGACGTTGAATTTGCCCGGCTCCGCAGCATATTTCATCTGCTGGTTCCAGAACTTCAGCGCATTCACATCGATCGGGAAGCTGACGGTTTTGGTTTCGCCCGGTTGCAGGTTCACCTTGTCAAAGCCGCGTAGTTGTTTCACCGGACGGCTCATCGACGCGGTGACATCCTGCAAATACATCTGGATCACCGTTTCACCCGCGCGCTTACCGGTGTTGGTCACCTCCACGCTGGCGGTCACTTTGCCGGTGCTCGTCATCGACGGCGCGGACATTTTCACCTCAGAGACTTTGAAAGTGGTGTAGCTAAGGCCGTAACCAAACGGATAGAGCGGCCCGTTCGCTTCATCAAAGTAACGGGAGGTGTATTTGTTCGGCTTGTCGGCATTGTACGGACGACCGGTGTTCAGATGGCTGTAGTAAACCGGAATCTGTCCCACCGAGCGCGGGAAGGACATCGGCAACTTACCGGACGGGTTGTAATCGCCAAACAGAATATCGGCGATGGCGTTACCGCCTTCCGTCCCGGCGAACCAGGTTTCGAGGATCGCATCAGCCTGCTGATCCTCTTTCACCAGCGCCAGCGGGCGACCATTCATCAGCACCAGCACCAGCGGTTTGCCGGTCGCTTTCAGCGCGGCAATCAGATCGCGCTGGCTTTGCGGAATAGTAATGTTGGTACGGCTGGACGCTTCGTGCGCCATCCCCTGCGCTTCACCCACCACCGCAACTACCACGTCGGATTTCTTCGCCGCCGCCACCGCTTCATCAATCATCTCTTGCGGCGAACGCGGATCGACCACCACCGCCGGTTCATACAGATTGAGGAAGTTAACGATGTCTTTGTCGTTGGTGATGTTCGCCCCTTTGGCATACAGCACGTTGCCTTTACCAGCCAGCGCATTGCGGATGCCGGTCAGCACGGTAACGGACTGATCGGCCACCCCCGCCGCAGACCAGCTTCCCATTGAGTCACGCTTGCTGTCGGCCAGCGGCCCAACTACCGCCACGGTGTCGGTTTTTTTCAGCGGCAGTGTCTCAAGGCGGTTTTTCAGCAGCACCATACTTTCGCGCGCCACTTCACGCGCTTCTTTGCGATGCAGACGGCTTTCCGCATTGGTATCTTGCGGGTCGCTCTCTTTCGGGCCGAGATGGCTGTACGGATCGTTAAACAAGCCCATGTCGTACTTCACATTCAGCACATGGCGCGTGGCATCGTCCAGCTCCTCCATCGTCACCTTGCCGGATTTCAGCAGCCCCGGCAGATACTTGCTGTAGTACTCGTCGCTCATGCTCATGTTGATGCCGGACTTCAGCGCCACACGCACCGCATCTTCCGGATCGGCGGCCGTGCCATGTTTGATAAGCTCCTTGATCGCACCGTGATCGGAAATGGTGATGCCTTTGAAGTGCCACTGATCGCGCAGCAGATCTTTTAACAACCAGGAATCCGAAGAAGCAGGCGTACCGTTCAGCGAGTTAAGCGCCACCATCACGCCGCCGCTGCCGGCATCGAGCGCCGCTTTGTACGGCGGCATATAGTCGTTAAACAGACGCTGCGGGCTCATATCGACGGTGTTGTACTCTTTACCGCCTTCCACCGCACCATAAGCGGCAAAGTGTTTAACGCTGGTCATCACCGAGTAGCGATCCGCCGGGCTTTTGCCCTGCATCGCTTCGACCATCGTGCGCCCCATTTCAGAGGTCAGGAAGGTGTCTTCACCAAACCCTTCCGACACGCGACCCCAGCGCGGATCGCGGGAAACGTCCACCATCGGCGCCCAGGTCATATTCAGGCCGTCATCGGCGGCTTCATAAGCAGAAACGCGCCCCACAGTGCGCACCGCGTCAAGGTTAAAACTGGAGGCCAGGCCAAGGCTAATCGGGAAGACGGTACGCTGGCCGTGAACCACATCGTAGGCGAAAAAGAGCGGAATTTTCAGGCGGCTAAGCTGCATCGCCTGATCCTGCATCGCGCGGATATCCGGGCGGGTGACAGTGTTGAAAATCGCCCCCACCTGGCTCTTTTTGATCATCTCGCGGATAGCTTCCTTCGGGTTATCCGGGCCAACACTAATAAGACGTAACTGACCAATTTTTTCATCAACCGTCATCTTTTTGAGCAACTCAGTGACAAATGCATCCCTTGCTTCCGGCGTCAGTGGATGGTTACCAATCAACTCCTCAGCCAGCGCGGGTTGCAGCGCGAGGCTCACAGCGACACCTACAGAACATAGCCATTTCATGTCGTATTTACTCTCTTATTTCACCCATAACCGCGGAACGGACCGCGAAAAAAACGCAGTGTGCCATAATCCTGGCATGTCTTGCAGAGTTGAGCTCTGATTTTTCTGCGAATTCACTCCCCCGTCAGGTTTAGCAGGACTACTATTACAGGCACAAAAATGCTGACTCACCACAAGGAGTGGAATATGTCATTCGCAACTTCAAACGAGAACCGCACTTTTTTACACGAACTGAAACGGCTGGTCGGCGCCTCTCACCTGTTGACCGATCCGGCCAAAACCGCCCGCTACCGTAAAGGCTTTCGCTCCGGCCACGGCGATGCGCTGGCGGTTGTGTTTCCCGGAACGTTAGTGGAGCTGTGGCGCGTGCTGCATGCCTGCGTCAGCGCCGACAAAATCATCCTGATGCAGGCGGCGAATACCGGCCTGACCGAAGGCTCAACGCCCAGCGGCAATGATTATGACCGCGATATTGTGATTATCAGCACCCTGCGGCTCGACAAGCTGCACCTGCTGGATAACGGCGAGCAGGTGCTGGCATATCCGGGCACCACGCTCTACTCGCTGGAAAAAGCCCTTAAGCCGCTGGGCCGCGAGCCGCACTCGGTGATTGGCTCCTCCTGCATTGGCGCCTCGGTGATTGGCGGGATCTGCAATAACTCCGGTGGTTCACTGGTGCAGCGCGGCCCGGCCTATACCGAAATGTCGCTGTTCGCCCGTATCGACGAGCAGGGCAATTTGCAGTTGGTTAACCATCTGGGCATTGATTTGGGCGAAACGCCGGAGCAGATCCTCAGCGCGCTGGATGACGAACGCATCAAAGCGGATAACGTGCGCCACGATCAGCGTCACGGCCACGATCATGACTACATCACCCGCGTGCGCGATGTCGAAGCCGATACCCCGGCGCGCTACAACGCCGATCCGGATCGGCTGTTTGAATCTTCCGGCTGTGCGGGCAAACTCGCGGTTTTTGCTGTGCGTCTGGATACTTTCCCGGCGGAAAAACAGCAGCAAGTGTTCTATATCGGCACCAACCAGACCGCCGTATTAACGGAGATCCGCCGCCACATTCTGGCGAACTTCGCCCATCTGCCGGTGGCGGGCGAATATATGCACCGCGATATTTACGACATCGCCGAACGCTACGGTAAAGACACCTTCCTGATGATCGACAAGCTCGGCACCGACAAAATGCCGCTGTTCTTTACCCTGAAGGGACGCACCGAAGCGCTGCTGGATAAAGCGCCGCTGTTCAAGCCGCACTTTATTGATCGTTCACTGCAAAAAATCAGCGCCGTTTTCCCGTCGCACCTGCCGTCGCGGATGAAAACATGGCGCGATAAGTACGAGCATCATCTGCTGTTGAAGATGTCCGGCGACGGCATTGCGGAAGCGCAAAACTGGCTGACGGACTATTTTGCCCGCGCCGAAGGCGGCTTTTTCGCCTGTACGCCGGAGGAAGGGAGCAAAGCCTTTTTACACCGCTTTGCCGCCGCCGGTGCGGCGATCCGCTATCAGGCGGTACACGCCGACGAAGTGGAAGATATTCTGGCGCTCGACATCGCTCTCAGGCGCAACGACACCGAATGGTTTGAGCATCTGCCGCCGGAAATCGACAACCAACTGGTGCACAAACTCTACTACGGCCACTTTATGTGCCACGTTTTCCACCAGGATTACATCGTCAAAAAAGGCGTCGACGCCCATGCGCTGAAAGAGCAAATGCTTGAACTGCTGCGCCAGCGCGGCGCGCAATACCCTGCCGAACATAACGTGGGTCACCTGTATGAAGCCGCAGAAACGCTAAAACAGTTTTATCGGGAAAATGATCCGACAAACAGCATGAACCCCGGCATCGGAAAAACCACCAAGCGTAAATTCTGGCAAGAGGATTTAACGACAGATAATCACGCTGATGTGGCGATAAAATAGCCAGAATACAGGCTGTATTGTGTGCTCCTTTCGTAATAGAGTAACGAAAAACGCCAGAGAAACGTTTCTCTGGCTCCCCGCTTTGAAGGAGCACACCATTGTCTGCTGTCGATATTCTCTCCGGCCCTGCTGTCGTGGTGCGCGACGCCACGCCTGACGATGTGCACGCCATTGCATCGCTGTACGCCTGGCATGTGCTGCACGGTCGCGCCTCCTTCGAAGAAGTTCCCCCAACGATTGATGAAATGCGTGCCCGCATGAGCAAAATCGCCAGCGATGGCCTGCCGTGGATGGTTGCGCTGTATCACGGCATTATCGTTGGCTACTGCTACGCCGGGTTCTATCGCCCGCGTCAGGCTTATCGCTATACGCTGGAAGAGTCGATTTACGTCGATGCCAGCATGACCGGTCGCGGGATCGGTTCAACGCTGATGAGCGCCCTGATTGCACGCTGTGAAGAGGGGCCGTGGCGGCAACTGATTGCGGTGGTTGGCGACGGCAATAACAATTCCGGCTCCCTGCGGCTGCATAAAAAGCACGGCTTTGAGATTGTCGGGCAACTGCGTAGCGTCGGCTACAAGAAAGGGGACTGGCGGGATACGCTGATTATGCAGCGTCCACTCAACGACGGTGACTGGACGCTGCCGGAGTAATTAATCGTTCTGCGCGGTTTGCTCGCCCGCTGCGCTGCTATTCTGCGTCATCTGCGCCGCTTTCTGGCGCTTATAACTCAGCGCCGCCGCCGGAACCGGCTGCACTTTCCCGGTTTCAATCCAGGTACGTAAGCGGCTGGCATCGGCAAAGTGCGTAAATTTGCCGAATGCATCCATCACCACCAGCGCCACCGGTTTGTTGTTAATCACCGTGCGCATCACCAGGCAGTGCCCTGCCGCATTGGTAAAGCCGGTTTTGGTCAACTGAATATTCCAGTTATCGCGGTAGACCAGATGGTTGGTATTGCGAAACGGCAGCGTATAGGCTGGATTGCTGAAGGTCGCCATCTCTTCGCGCGTGGTGCTCAGTTGCCCAATCAGCGGATACTGTTTGGTGGCAATCAGCAGTTTGGTCAGATCGCGTGCGGTAGAAACGTTGTGAATCGACAGCCCGGTCGGTTCAACATAATGCGTATTGGTCATGCCCAGCGCTTTGGCTTTGGCATTCATCGCGGCGATAAACGCGTTGTAACCGCCCGGATAGTGGTGCGCAAGGCTTGCAGCCGCGCGGTTTTCCGACGACATCAGCGCCAGCAGCAGCATGTTTTTACGGCTGATTTCGCTGTTCAGACGCACGCGGGAGTAGATCCCTTTCATTTCCGGCGTCTGGCTGATATCGACGTTGAGTTTCTCATCCAGCGGCAAATGGGCATCCAGCACCACCATCGCGGTCATCAACTTGGTGATGGAGGCGATAGGACGCACCAGATCCGGGTGACTGGAGTAGATCACCTGATCGGTTTGCAGATCGACAATCATCGCGCTACCTGAGGCGATTTCAGGTTGTGCGGCAGTGGTCGCGGCAGTGGTTTTCGCGACAGCAAACGGCGCCACAGGCGCAGCCAGCAATAAAGCCAGGCTTAATAAAGAGACTCGAAATTTCTGCATGGTGAGACTTCTGAAAATTATTCACGCACGTTGTTACGCACACCGCTTTCATTAATCAGGAAAATAATGAGGCTGGCCTGCGCATAATAGCCGCCATGCAGGGTTGTCGCCACAGAAGAATCATTGCGGAAGATTGCATTGCTGGCATTTACGCCAGCAATGCGTTTTATCAGAACAAACGGTAGCCGTAGCCCCAGAGGATCACCGTCAGCGCCAGCAACACTTCCAGCACCAGCACGCCAATCGCCAGCGTGGAACTGGAGAAGCTCAGCCCCTCTTCTTTATTGATATTCAGGAAGGTCGGAATACCGACATAGAGCAGATAACCGGTATAGAACAGGGCGACGGTACCCACCAGCGCGCACAGCCATACCAGCGGATAGAGCGCCACAATACCGCTCAGGAACAGCGGCGTCGCAACATATCCGGCAAACACCATACAGCGCGCGAGGCTGGGCCGCTGCGGGAAGCTTCGCGCCATCCACCAGATGACGCGGCCCATCACGGCCACCCCCGCCAGCATCAGTGCATAAAACAGTACCGCCATGTAGAAGCCGGTAAACAACGACAGCCTGACGACATTCTCCTCACCGAAGTTCCAGCCGATTTGCGTGGTACCGATAAACGCACAAATAACCGGTACCGCCGCCATAACCAGCACGTGGTGAGTGTAGTGATGCGAAACCGTCTCGTCTTCGCTTTTGATCACCTTCATTTCACGATCGGGATGGGAAAACAGTCCCCAGACATGGTTCATAACGCCCCCTTGCTGACAGCCCGAATAACGACACTGTAAGTATAATTCACTCTTGCGATTATTTTTTGCACAGTTGTAAAAATAGCGCTGCCGCACAACGTATCCTTCCGACAAGAACCCTCAGTCGGGTGTATGCTTATAAGCGTTTTACCTGGAGGGCTTATTTTTAATGGATATCAATTATCTGATTAGCCAGTATGGCTACGCCGCACTGGTTATTGGCAGTATTGCTGAAGGTGAGACCATTACGCTGCTGGGCGGAGTTGCAGCGCATCAAGGGTTATTACGCTTCCCGCTGGTGGTTATCTCCGTGGCGCTGGGCGGCATGATTGGCGACCAGTTGCTCTATCTGCTCGGCCGCCGCTACGGCATGAAAATACTGCGTCGCTTCTCACACCATCGCGACAAAATCCATCAGGCGCAGACGCTTATCCGCCGCCATCCGTACCTGTTTGTGATTGGTTCGCGCTTTATGTACGGCTTTCGCATCGTGGGCCCGTTGTTGATCGGCACCAGCCGTCTGCGTCCGAAAATCTTTCTGCCGCTGAATATTCTTGGCGCGATCGTCTGGGCGTTACTGTTTACCACGCTGGGCTATGTTGGCGGGGAAGTGATTGGCCCGTGGCTGCATCAGTTCGATCAGCATGTAAAACGCTGGATTTGGCTGGTCATCGCAATCGCACTGGTGGTTTGCCTGCGCTGGTGGTTCCGGCGCCGTCGTAAGAAGCGCCAGACCAGCACAAAGCATGATTAAGCTTTAGGTTTGAACTGCGGGTTAGCGAGCATAAATCCGCCGTCGATAATAAACGACTGCCCGGTGGTATAACTGGCGTGCTCTGAACAGAGCCAGGCCACCATACTGGCTATCTCTTTGGTGGTACCGGGCCGGGCCAGCGGAATATTCGGCATCGAACCGGGTTTAGCATCATCATCGCTCATGTTATTCATCGGCGTGGCTATCGCGCCGGGTGCAACAGCATTGACGAGAATGTTGTGCTCAACCAGTTCCAGCGCCATCGACTGGGTTAATCCGCCCAGCGCATGTTTCGCCGCGGTATAGGCACTCGCTTCCGGCAGCGGCGTATGTTCATGCACCGATGTGATGTTAATGATGCGTCCGCCCTGCCCCTGCGCCACCATTTGTCGCGCCGCAATTTGCGCGCAGAGAAACGCGCCGTCAACATCGACGGTAAAAATGCTGCGCCAGTCTTCGAACGTCACCTCCAGGAAAGGCGCTTTGCTCATCGCGCCGGCATTATTGACCAGCGCATCGATGCGTCCGAAACGAGAAATCAGCGTTTGTATCGCCTGCACGCCTTCCGGCAACTGGCTAAGATCAAGCTGGATGGTTTCGGCCCTGCGTCCGAAAGCCTCCACCTGCCGCGCCGTCTCTTGCGCGCCCTGCTCATCCGAATGCCAGGTAATACCAATATCAAAGCCCTGCTCTGCCAGCATCAGCGCGCATTGCTTGCCGATACCGGAATCTGCGGCAGTGACCACAGCAACGTTGGTAACAGACATCGTTCGCCCTCCGGTGATTGCAAACCATTAAGTATAGAAAAAAGGCAAAAATGCAGCAGGTTGTCTAAGCTTTGCACTTCTGTATGCATGGAGGACGTTAAAAATGTTGAAGATTTTACTTTGGGTGATCCTGATTATCTTTCTGATTGGTCTGCTGGTGGTGACAGGTGTGTTCAAGATGATTTTTCAATGCCAGGCGGGTGGTGGCTGCACTTCAGCCAACCTGAAGTGCAGCGCCCTCCGTCAGGTTAATTTCCCTGCGCGCTGTAGTTAATCGGCACCCAGCGGTAGCCTTTATCGGCTTTTATCACTTTGCCAATGCCAGGAAACGCAATGTGCGCGGCGGCTATCCAGTCCCCCTCGCGGGCCACCTGGGCCAGCACTTTCTGGCGCGTGGCAATGGCCTGCTGCTGGTTAACATCAAAATGGATCGCCACGTCAGGGTCCGGTAGCTGTACCGGATGCGCATGGATAATGTCGCCCCACAACATCAGCGTCTTACCGCCGTGGGTGACGCGATAGATCACGCTGCCCGGCGTATGTCCTGGCGCAGGTACCGCGTCAATACCAGGGATGATTTCCGTCGGTGCGCGGAACGTACTGAGTTTACCGGCATCGATCACCGGGCGCAGCGAGCGTTCGGATTCAGCGAAGGTGTGACGCTGGCTCTCTTCAACCTCTTGCAGATGCGCCGGGTTGAGCCAGAAATCCACATCGCGCTGATCGACACGCACCGTGGCATTGCGAAACACCGGCTTGCCGTCGCGCTGCACGCCGCCGGAGTGATCGGCATGAATGTGCGTCAGCAGCACCGTATCTATCGCATCCGGATCGATGCCCGCCGCCCGCAGGTTATCCGGAAGATGGCCACCCGCATCGCCAAACAGCGGCCCGGCGCCCGTATCAACCAGAATCAACTGCTTACCGGTATTAATGACAAAGGCGTTGATCGACGTTTCGGCGTCAACCGCCAGGTTGGCTTTCGCCATCTCCGATTGCAGCGTTGCGGGGGAAATATGCGTGAGCAACTTGTCAAACGGCACGGCGACCGTACCGTCGGAAACGGCGGTGATTTGCCAGTCGCCCATCGCCATCCGGTAATATCCCGGCGCCTGCGCCTGATGCGTACTGGGCGGTTGCGCTGCGAAGGCGCTGAAGTTCAGCGTTGCGCCCACCAGCGCCATCAGCAGAGGATAATGTTTCATCACTTTTCTCCTGTTGTTTTCGTTGCAACAGTATCCCGCCAGCGCTACTATCACTCCAATTGATTGGAGTGATAATGACTATCAAAGAGAATGATTTCCGCAAAATCGATCTGAACCTGCTGATCGCCTTTGCCGTCCTGTTTCGCGAACAGAGCGTCTCCGCTGCGGCGGATAAGCTGCATCTGGGCCAGCCAGCGGTGAGCGGCGTGCTGGCCCGTCTGCGTACGCTGTTTGACGATCCGCTGTTTATCCGCAGCGGCCATCGCATGCAGCCCACCGCCCGTGCGGAAGAGCTGCACAGCGAGCTGCTGCCGCTGCTGGAGCAGTTGCAGAGCGCGCTGTTTCAGCAGGCGGCGTTTGATGCGAAAACCGTGAACGTCACGCTGACGCTCGGTATGGCCGACTGGGTAGAAATGTGGCTGATGCCGCGTTTGATCCCGGCGCTTCAGCAGGCGGCTCCCGGTATGCGTCTGAACGTGGTGGCCAGCGATCCTTTCAGCGACGCCACGCGGCTCGAAGGCGGCGAGATGGATATGGCGATCAGCGTTGCCACCGCCGGGCCGCGCTGGCTTGAACGTGAAGTGCTGACCACCATGTCATATGTCACGCTCTGGCACCCGCAACAACTGACGCTCAACGCGCCGCTGGATGTCGATACCTTTGCCGCTCAGCCCCATTTGATGGTCAGCTACCGCGAGGCGACCAGCAGCCATTTCGATACGCTGCTGGCAAAAACCGGCCACCAGCGCCGCGTGCATTACACCACGCCGCATTTTGCCGCCCTGCCAGGTCTGCTGGAAACAATGCCAGCGCTGGCGACCGTACCCGCCGGGCTGGCAACGGAGTGGCAGAGAACGCGCGGTTTGCTGGCAAGCCCGCTGCCGCTGGATGCAGAACCGATTGAAGTGGCGCTACTGTGGCACCAGCGTCACAGCAGCGACCCGGCGGTGATGTGGCTGAAAGAGTTTATCCGCCATCTGATGGGGTAAAAAACAGGCCCGCCTGCGGGCCTGTTCGCATTACTTCAGGCTTGCGCCGTTGCTGGTAATCACATCGCGATACCAGTAAAAACTCTTCTTGCGGCTGCGCGCCAGCGTGCCGTTGCCGTTGTCATCGCGATCCACATAGATAAAGCCGTAGCGCTTGGAGATCTCGGCTTTCGAGGCGCTGACCAGGTCAATCGGCCCCCAGCTTGTGTAACCCATCACTTCGACGCCGTCATCAATTGCTTCGCGCACCTGCACCAGATGGTCGTTCAGATAGGTAATACGGTAGTCGTCGTTGATGCTGCCATCGGCTTCCACCTTGTCCTTCGCGCCCAGACCGTTCTCAACGATAAACAGCGGTTTTTGCCAGCGATCCCACAGCATATTCAGCAGCGTACGCAGGCCAACCGGATCGATCTGCCAGCCCCACTCTGAGCTGGCCAGATGCGGGTTTTGCACCATGCTAAGAATATTGCCGCGCGCCTGCTGATTCAGCGCGTCGTCGGTGGTCACGCAGCCGGTCATGTAGTAGCTGAACGAGATAAAATCGACGGTGGATGTCAGCGCTTCGCGATCGGTATCAGTGATCTCAACGTGGATACCGTTATCACGGAAATAACGCAGCATATAGCCAGGATACGCGCCACGGCACTGCACATCGCCAAAGAACTGCCAGCTCCGGTTCTCTTGCAGCGCGTCGAACACATCGTCCGGTTTGCAGGTCAGCGGATACATCAACCCGCCCAGCAGCATATTGCCGATCTTGCCGCCCGGGATAATCTCATGGCAGGCCTTCACGGCCAGCGCGCTGGCCACCAGTTGATGGTGAATCGCCTGATAAACCGCCTCTTTACTGCTGTTCTCCGGTAACCCGACACCGGTCATCGGCGCGTGCAATGACATGTTGATCTCATTGAAAGTCAGCCACAATTTCACCTTCTCTTTGTAGCGGCTGAACACGGTACGCGCATAGCGTTCGAAAAAGCCAATGGTCTGACGGCTGCCCCAGCCGCCATAGTTTTTCACCAGCCCCCACGGCATCTCATAGTGGGATAAGGTGACCAGCGGCGTAATGCCGTATTTTGCCAGTTCATCAAACAGCTTGTCGTAATAGGCAAGGCCCGCTTCATTCGGCGTAGTTTCGTCACCGTTCGGGAAAATACGCGTCCAGGCAATCGATACGCGCAGGCAGCTAAACCCCATCTCCGCAAACAGCGCGATATCTTCCGGGTAGCGGTGGTAAAAATCGATGGCGACATCTTTCAGCGCACTGTCTCCCGCCACGCGTTCAACCACGTCGCCAAATACCCCTTTGGGCTGGACATCCGACGTTGAAAGGCCTTTTCCGCCTTCCAGATACGCACCTTCAACCTGGTTCGCAGCAATCGCGCCGCCCCACAAGAACGATTTCGGAAATGCTTTCATCACTTTCTCCTTTGATTAACCGGCAACCGCAAGCAGCGGCATACCGGCCTGTACTGAGGTTGCAGCCACGGTACGCACACCACCGGTGCTGTCGCTGTTACTGATAATAATCGGCGTGGCGAGATCGTAGCCGGCAGCAAGGATCGCTGCGCGATCGAACTCCAGCAGCAGATCGCCCACATTCACTCTGTCACCCACCTGAACATGTGCGGTAAAGGGCCCGCCTCCCAGTTTGACGGTGTCTATACCGACGTGGATCAATACTTCAACGCCGCTATCACTGAGCAGCCCGATCGCATGTTTGGTGGCAAACAGCGATGCCACTTCCCCGGCAAACGGGGCCACCACGCGCCCGTCCTGCGGAATGATGGCCACCCCCTGCCCCAGCAAACCGCTGGCGAACGTGGCATCCGGCACCTGATCCAGCGCCAGAACCGTACCGCTCATTGGCGCCAGAACCGTATTCTCCACAGGCATTGCCGCGCTGTTCGGCTCTGCGGCAACTGGCGCTTTTGGCAGCCCGGCAAAAAAAGTCAGCACGCTGGATAAGAGCAGCGCCACGACGCTACCGATAATGCCGCCCCACAGCGTTGCATCGACGCCGCCCGGCGGGATCATCTGTGCCAGCGTAAAGATGTTGGCGAAACCAAAGGAATAGGCATGGCTGCCGCTAAAGCCGACAATGCCCCCGCCGATGGCTCCCGCCACGCAACCAAAAATAAACGGACGGCGCAGCGGCAGCGTTAAACCGTACACGGCCGGTTCGGTGATGCCGAAAATCCCGGCGGCGATGGATGAACCCGCCAGCATCTTCTGGCGCGCATCGCGTGTACGCAGAAAGATGCCCAGCGTTGCGCCAACCTGACCGAACACCGCAGGCAGCAGGATCGGCAGCATGGTGTCCTGCCCGAAGACGGCAAAGTTGTTGATCATCAACGGTACCAGCCCCCAGTGCAGACCAAAGATCACGCAGACCTGCCACAGCGCGCCCAGCGACGCTCCGGCCAGCCAGGGCGCCAGCGTATAGATTGTCTGATAGCCATGCGCCAGCATCTGGCTAAGCCAGGTCGCGACCGGACCAATAATCAGGAACGTTAACGGGACGGTGATGGCGATGCAGATCAGCGGCGCAAAGAAGTTTTTTACCGCCGCATGCAGAAAGCGATTGCCCTGTTTTTCCAGCCAGCAACTGACCCAGGCGGCAAGAATAATCGGGATGACGGAACCGCTGTAATTGAGGAACGTCACCGGGATACCGAGGAAAGATTCGCTGGCCGCACCGGTAGCCTGGCTGGCATTGAAGGCCGCGATCATCAGCGGGTGCGTCAGCGCGCCGCCAATCACCATGGTGACAAAAGGACTGCCGCCGAATTTTTTTCCGGCGGTGTAACCCAGCACCAGCGGTAAGAAGAAAAAGAGCGCGTCGCTGGCGGCAAACCAGATTTTATAGGTGCCGCTGTCGGTGGTGAGCCAACCACAGACAATCGCCAGCGCCAGCAGCCCTTTGAGGATCCCGGATGCGGCAAGAATGCCGATAAACGGGGTAAAAATGCCGGAAACGATATCAATTAATCGTCCCAGCAGATTGCCTTTATCTTCTGCCTCCGCTGGCGTTTCGTCCGTTAATCCTGCCTCCTGGCGCACGGCTTGCCACACCGCGTTCACATGGTTGCCAATCACAACCTGAAACTGGCCGCCGCTCTCCACCACCATAATCACGCCGGGGTTGGTTTTTAATCCTTCGGCGTCCGCTTTCTGGATGTCTTTGAGTTTGAAGCGCAACCGGGTAGCACAGTGTACCAGGCTGCTGATGTTCTCCTTCCCACCGACGTGGCTGAGGATCGCTTTCGCCAACGCTTGATATTCCATGTTGAATTCCCTTGCATCTGTCGCCCGAAGGCGGTGACTGAGTAAAAAAAAACCTGAGCCAGCGCCTCGCGGAGCCAGTCTCAGGTTTTGCCTGCGCAATGCAGTAACAATCCTTTTGTGTCTTGTTTTAACGCGTTTCTTTTCTCACCCGTTCAATATGAATGGCGAGGAACATAATTTCTTCGTTCGTTAGCTGACGCTGATAGCGGCTGACCAGATGGCGCGCGACTTTTTCCGCGCACTGCCATGCCAGCCGATAATTTTCTTTCACCGCCTGATGCAGGGAGAGATCGTCATCTGCCACTACCGTACGGTTCAGCAAGCGCTGCGAGAAAAATTTCAGATGCGTCACAAAGCGATGATAGCTCAGCGACTCTTCATCGTATTCCAGCGTTAACTGGTACTTCACGATGTGCAAAATTTCCTGCATCACCTGGGTGATGTGCATCACTTCCGGCATTTCGCTGTTCAGCTGCGCCGTGACCAGATGCAGGGCGATAAACCCGGCCTCATCTTCCGGCAATTCAACGCCAAGGCGTTTAGCCAGTATCGCCCGCGCCTGCTGGCCCAGCGCAAACTCTTTCGGATAGAGATGCTTGATCTCCCACAACAATACGTTGCGCACCACTGCGCCCTTTTTTTGCCGCTCAAGCGCAAAATAACAGTGGTCGGTCAGCGTAATGTAGAGGCTGTCCTGCAGCTTGCCGAGCTGGCTACGGGCCAGTTCGATGATGCGATCGCAGGCGGTCATCACTTCCAGCGGGATCTGGCTGAGCAGTTCGCTGAGACGGCGCACCAGCTCATCGCTTTGCAGAGCAAACACCTTCTCAATGCAGCGCTCATCCAGTTCATCACCGGGGCGTTTCTGGAACGCCAGCCCCCGGCCCATGACAACCTGTTCGCGCTGCTGCTCATCCAGCACAACCACAACATTATTGTTTAATATTTTGGCGATTTTCATTCCGGCCCCGGAAACAAAAAAACCTGACCTCCGGCAGTTGCCGGACAATCAGGTTTCGCCTGCCTAAGCAGTAACAATCCAGCTGCCGACTCTACCAGTTTCCCGACGATAAAAAACACGCCGGGAGATTAAAATTGTGATCTTGCTCGCGCGATGCGTTAACGGAAAATCGCCTGATACGCTGATTCGTACTGCGGCGCGTTCCATTCAGCATCAAAAACTGTCAGCGTGATGTAGCCGCGATTTAACCAGCCGGTATCCGTATCCGCTTCGCTCGGCGTCAGCACTTTCTCACTCATCACCTGCTTTGCCCGCCCGTCCTCAAGTAATACATAGCGGTGTTGCGGCAGAGGAAAACGCTCATTGCCAATGTACTTTTCACCTTTCACGGCACTTTTCGCCAGCGGCGGGTAGTTAATGCTCACCCCGGTGCCAGCGGGCAACAGCGGCTTGCCAGGCAGCCATTTAGCGTGGAGTTTATCGACCCGCGACACCACATCATCAACGGCGTCCGGCCAGTATTTATGCGTACTCGGCCAGCCCGCTTTCATCTCTTCGGCCGTCAGTAAATAGCCAATGCTGGCGGCAATGGCCGGGTAGCCATAGCGTACCGCGCGCGCCGCTGCGCCGACGGTGCCGGAATTGAGCTGCGCAACGCCGGTATTCGGCCCGTCGTTGACGCCGGAAATCACCAGATCCGGCGGGTTATCCTTCAGCACGCCGAGCAGGCCAAAATCCACGGCATCCGCCGGTGTTCCAGGGAAGCAGTAACGCTTCTCCGCCACCTTTTTAACATCGAAGATTTTGTTCGGTTTAAAGGTGATCGCCGAACCGATGCCGCTCTGATTCGTCGCCGGCGCCACCATCCAGACGTCATGCCCTTTCGCCGCCAACTTCTGCTGTAGCGAAAGCGTACCCACAGAATCACAACCATCATCATTGACCAGCAAAATACGCATGGCGCGTTCCGCCGCCTGGACGCCGGGCGCTGCCAGCGCCGTTACCAACAACGCCATCACTGTTTTTTTCATGGCTAAACTCCTTTTTAGTTAAGCAGACCAAATTTGTATTCCACGGAAACCGCACCGCCGATGCCTTTCGCGCGATGAAAAGTGCGTTTATCTTCGGTGAGCCACGGTTTTCCATTGTTCAGTTTCCAGCCGTAGCTGGGACCTATTCCGGCAAACAGCGAAAAGCCTTCGAGACGTTTCGGCGTCCAGGCGAAATATCCGCCGTACTCCCATTCAGTTAATGCGGTATTTTGATAATTGATGTTGTAACCGTAATTACCGTACAGGCCGACGGTAAATTCCGGCGAGAAGGCATATTTACCGTAGAGATAAAGCATTTGTTCGCCATCGTTGACATAATCATTTCCTTCACCGTCCGCCGGACTATTAAATGCGCCCCGGGTATTTTTCCCCAGATGCCAGTAAAAACTTCCTAAACCATTATTCAGCGGCGCGTTGGTTTTTGACCAGCCGATACCCGATTCCATATTGTGATATTGATAACCCACCAGCGTAAAAAGATGCTGAGCACTATGGCTAAAACCTCGAGCGCCTTCCCAATTATTAAGCCCGCGATTGTAATACCAGACGCCGCGTAATAAGAGATTCTGCCGTTCGGCAACCGGTATTGAAAATTGCGCTTCCAGGCCATGGCGTAAAAGGTAATTATCACTTTCGCCCGTCATCCAGCTTATTCGCGTATTTTTCGACGGGCTCCAGATGATTTCTCCTGTTGCAATATGATCGATCGGCTTATTGCTGGCGAGGGTGTAAAAACGGCGCTTTTCCGGCTCATCGCGTTCCGAAAAACGCGTCACCCAGGCGCCACGCGCCGAAATCGCACCCCAGCCGCTTTCTATACTGATGCCCTGCCAACTGCTCGGCGCCGCGCGGCTGCGCGTCACGTTCAGCGCGCCAAATTTATAAAGCTGCCGCCAGCCCGCGTACAGCCGGGCGTACGCTGCTTCATCGTCCCACTTAAGCTTTGCGTAGAGCTGCCCGATTTTATTGAAACCTTCCGCGTGGCCGCGATTGTCGCGCAGCAGGTCGCGCCCGGCGAATGAGGCGTTAGCCGAGAGTTTCGCCACGCTGTACCAGGAGGCGTCAATGCCCAGCAGATCGCGATACCAGCCGCTTTGATAATCCAGATGCGCCGCCTGCGCCCAGGCGCTCTGATCGCCCACGCCGAGCAACGCCATCTGATCGCCGGTGTTAAACATCCAGACGTTTTTTAGCGTGAGATCGAGTTGGCTATCGGCAAGAAAAGGCGTGGCGCCAACAGGCGCGGCGCAGGCGGAAATAAAAACCAGAGGGAGTGATAATTTAAAAAGTGCCATAATATGCATTCCATTATTATATTACTGGCCACTGAATAGCTATCGAACCGGTGTCGATATCGGTGACAAATGAATAGATTAATTAAAGAGAGTAATTTAGTCGTTCCATTAATACGCCAGATAAAAACA
The DNA here is from genome assembly GCA_900109485.1 of Kosakonia sacchari. Taxonomy (GTDB): domain Bacteria; phylum Pseudomonadota; class Gammaproteobacteria; order Enterobacterales; family Enterobacteriaceae; genus Kosakonia; species Kosakonia sacchari_B. Next base: position 130,405 of record FOAY01000011.1, read on the forward strand.
AAAAAACCTAAATCCGGAATTCGCCATAACGAACCCTGTAAATTTAGGTTTTGCCTGTATAACAGTAACAATCCTGACGTTGTGCGAACAGAAATAGCACTCTGGTTTTAAATAATCCAGCGGCTATTTTATCAATAAAGAAAAAACGTGACTCAGCTAACGCAGAAATCGGGTGCTGGCGTAATTATTACATTATTCTGGATTCAGCTTAACACGCGAAATTGCTGCGGCTATCTCTTCCGATTTTTTATAGGTACGAATTTCAGAAAATAAATTACTGGCTTCGTTATATTCTTTACGCAAATAACCCAGCCACTGTTTAATACGCGCCACGTGATACAAACCGGTATCGCCCTGCTTTTCCAGCCGCGAATATTTCGCCAGCAGCGCCACCACATCAGGCCACGGCATGCGCGGTTCATTGTATTTCACCACCCGGCTCAGGTTTGGCACATTCAGCGCGCCGCGGCCGATCATCACCGCATCGCAGCCGGTGGCCGCCATACAATCCTGGGCGCTTTGCCAGTCCCAAATCTCGCCGTTGGCAATCACCGGGATCGACAACCGCTGCCGGATCTCGCCAATGGCCTGCCAGTTGATGCACTCCGCTTTATAACCGTCTTCTTTAGTGCGCCCGTGTACCGCCAGTTCCGTCGCGCCCGCTTGCTGTACCGCATCGGCAATCTCAAACTGTCGGGCGGAGCTGTCCCAGCCGAGACGCACTTTAACAGTAACGGGTAAATGCGACGGCACCGCCTCGCGCATCGCTTTCGCGCCGCGATAAATCAGCTCAGGATCTTTCAGTAACGTAGCGCCGCCGCCGCTGCCGTTGACCAGTTTGGATGGGCAGCCGCAATTCAGATCAACGCCCCACGAGCCGAGTTCCACCGCCCGCGCGGCATTTTCCGCCAGCCATTGCGGATATTGCCCCAGCAGTTGAACACGTACCAGCGTGCCAGAAGGGGTGCGGCTTTGCCGCTGCAATTCCGGGCAGATTTTGTGGAATGATTTTACCGGCAGCAGTTGATCGACCACGCGCAAAAACTCGGTAATGCACAGATCGTAATCGTTAACCTCGGTCAGCAGCTCGCGCACCAGCGAATCGAGCACACCTTCCATCGGCGCCAGTAATACACGCATAGACCACCCCGGGAAAAAATGAGGCGACATAGTAGCGCCTCCCTTGCAGTGAGGAAAGTGCCTTTATTACGCGGGAAAACTACACTGAGCGAGGTTCACGCAACAAATCTTGTAAGAATGCCTGACGTTCACAAATGGAATGTTTGGTATGCTCACAATTCATGATGTGATCAGTAGCACGTTTTAAGCTTTAATTGTATGATGAATGCGTTTCAGCAAGGGCTTTCACCATGAGTAAATCATTGAATATTATCTGGCAATATCTTCGTGCTTTCGTGCTTATCTATGCCTGTCTTTATGCAGGTATCTGGCTCTCTTCGCTGCTGCCAATCACCATTCCTGGCAGCATTATTGGCATGCTGATTATGTTTGTGCTGCTGGCACTGCAAATCCTTCCGGCGAAATGGGTCAATCCTGGCTGCTTCCTGCTAATCCGCTATATGGCGCTGCTGTTCGTCCCGATTGGCGTGGGGGTGATGCAGTATTACGACCTGCTGCGGGCGCAGTTCGGGCCGATTATTGTTTCCTGTGCTGTCAGCACGCTGATTGTCTTTTTGGTGGTGAGCTGGAGTACGCATCTGGTACACGGCGAACGCAAAGTAGCAGGACAAAAAGGTAGCAAAGAATGATGACGTATATCTGGTGGTCGTTGCCCCTGACGCTGGTGGTCTTTTTTGCCGCGCGTAAGCTGGCCGCACGTTTCAAAATGCCGTTGCTGAATCCATTATTGGTGGCAATGATAGTGATTATCCCCATTCTCTTAATCACCGGCACTCCCTACGATCACTATTTTCAGGGCAGCAAAGTTCTGAACGATCTGCTGCAACCGGCAGTAGTCGCGCTGGCCTTTCCGCTCTATGAACAGCTACACCAGATCCGCGCACGCTGGAAATCAATCATCACCATCTGTTTTGTTGGTAGCGTGGTCGCAATGACCAGCGGCGCTGTTATCGCGTTACTCATGGGCGCAACGCCGCAAATCGCTGCATCGGTGTTACCGAAATCGGTCACCACGCCCATCGCGATGGCCGTAGGCGGCAGCATTGGCGGTATTCCGGCCATCAGCGCCGTTTGCGTGATTTTTGTCGGCGTGCTGGGCGCGGTATTCGGCCATACCCTGCTGAATGCGATGCATATACATACCAAATCCGCCCGTGGGCTGGCGATGGGAACCGCGTCCCATGCGCTGGGCACCGCGCGCTGTGCAGAGCTGGATTACCAGGAAGGGGCATTCGGTTCGCTGGCGCTGGTGATTTGCGGGATCATTACCTCCCTGCTCGCGCCATTTTTGTTCCCAATCATCCTGGCTGTCGTCGGTTAAAATTTGCGATACTTCGCGCATTTATTGTTAGTGGTTACATAAGTTGCAATGGCAGTGTGATTTGAATCACACATAAGGGTGATTCTGCCCCGTAAACTACGATTCCAATACACTGCTATGAGGCACTGCTATGCATCCACGTTTTCACACTGCTTTTTCCGGGCTTACGGAGAACCTGCAAACCGCACTGGCACCGCTGCTGGCGGATGCGCACTTCCCCGCGATGTTGAGCGCAGAGCAGGTGGCAACATTGCAACGTGCCAGCGGTCTGGATGAAGACGCGCTGGCGTTTGCGCTGCTGCCGCTGGCCGCAGCATGCGCCCGAACCGATCTTTCTCATTTCAATGTCGGCGCCATCGCGCGCGGTATCAGCGGTACGTGGTATTTCGGCGCGAATATGGAGTTTGCCGGCAGCACCCTGCAACAATCCGTGCACGCTGAGCAGAGCGCCATCAGCCATGCCTGGCTGCGCGGTGAAAAATCCCTCTCCGCTGTGACGGTAAACTACACGCCGTGCGGTCACTGTCGTCAGTTTATGAATGAACTCAACAGCGGGCTGGATCTGCATATTCATCTGCCAGGTCGCGCGCCGCATACGCTGGGCCATTACCTGCCGGATGCGTTTGGTCCGAAAGATCTGGAGATCAAAACGCTGCTGATGGATAACGCCGATCACGGTTTCCTGCCGGAAGGCGATGAACTGGCGCAGGCGGCAATTAACGCCGCGAACCAGAGCCACGCGCCGTATACCAATTCCCCCGCCGGTGTGGCCATTTTGTGCCGTGGTGGGCAGATTTTCAGCGGTCGTTATGCCGAAAATGCCGCCTTCAACCCGTCGCTGCCGCCGCTGCAGAGCGCGCTGAACCTGCTGAGCCTTAACGGTTATGATTATGCCGATATTGAACGGGCGGTGCTGGCAGAACGAGCCGACGCGCCGCTCACCCAGTGGGATGCCACCGCCGCCACGTTGCGCACCATCGGCTGTCATCAGCCAGAACGCCTGCAACTCGCTTGATCGTCTCGCACTGCGGGCAAAACCCGCAGTGATGAAAAAGCCCGCAGTTGAGCGTCTGTTTCTTGCGCTTGCCAGACGGGTAAAGTAGCCTGAGTTAAATTTCACTCCTGTACTGAGTCTGCTGCATGCTAAAGCGTTTTTTCTACAGCCTGTTAGTCCTGATCGGCTTACTGCTGTTAACTGCGCTTGGCCTCGATCGCTGGATGAGCTGGAAAACCGCCCCTTATATTTATGACGATTTGCAGGATCTTCCCTGGCGTCAGGTTGGCGTGGTGCTCGGAACGGCAAAATATTACCGCACCGGCGTCATCAATCAGTATTACCGCTACCGGATTCAGGGCGCGCTGAACGCCTACAACAGCGGCAAGGTCAATTACCTGCTGCTGAGTGGCGATAACGCGCTGCAAAGCTACAACGAACCGGTCACCATGCGTAAAGATTTGATTGCCGCAGGCGTCGATCCGGCAGATATCGTGCTGGACTATGCCGGTTTCCGCACGCTGGATTCCATTGTTCGCACGCGTAAGGTTTTCGACACCAACGATTTCATCATTATTACGCAACGCTTCCACTGCGAGCGCGCACTGTTTATCGCGCAGCATATGGGGATTCAGGCGCAGTGTTATGCGGTGCCTTCACCCAAAGATATGTGGAGCGTACGGGTGCGCGAGTTTGGCGCCCGGCTGGGCACCATCGCCGATCTCTATCTCTTTAAACGCGAGCCGCGCTTCCTCGGCCCGCTGGTGCCGATTCCATCAATGCAGGAAGTTCCTGACGATGCGCAGGGCTATCCGGCAGTCACCGTCGGGCAGTTAATGGAATTGCAGAAGAAAGCGAAAAACTGAGCGCGTTTAATTCATTGATGTGTTGCGGGTCGTATTTTTCACCGGACGAATCAGTGTAAAACGACGCGCGAGAAAATCGCGGTGGTCAATCGTGGTCCGCGCCGTGCGATCCAGCGTCCATAATCCGTTCAGCGCATTGAACGGTAAAGTCACCTCTCCGTCCGGCGTATTCACCAGATATTCCCCGGTCTTCAGATAACCCACACTGCATACGATGCGCGCCGGTGGACTATTTTTTAAACGGAATTCTATTTTGCGGAAACCCGTTGGCACAATACAAAAATAGAAGAACGGTAATCCGCTAATTTTAATATCACCAAGGGTGGCAATAATATCGCCATCGCGTAATAACTCCACGCCTTTTAAATAGAAACTGGCCTGGTGATTTTTTTCGTACGGTAAACTATCAACTTTAAAATACACAAAATTCATAAGCGCCCCTGAGCTGCGTATACAACTTTCACAGATTCATTCCTTTAAGCGTAAATAGCCATGCAGATGAAGGCATTCAGAATTGACTTAATTATTATCTGGAGGGGAAAAAGCGGTTGTGTAATTTGGGAAATAATGAGCTGCCATCCCGATGATATGTTTGATAATACCCGCAGATGGCAGTTGAATAACATAGCTGTCAGGCCACTTTGTCCTCGCATTGATGTAAACAACGTTCCAGGTCGTAAATCAGGCTTCTGACCTGGTCGGGGGATAAATCAAAGAACTGCGAATCGAACACCGATGCGCCCGGCCCGGCTGGCGATGTGCTGTAGCCAAACTTCATCACCACGCCGTGCGCGTTATCTACTGCCCCAACCTGCCAGCCAGTGACGGGGAATGCGGGAAATACACCTGCGCTGTTCATCTCAATCTCCTTATAAACGCTGTGCCTTAATTTAGCGTAGCATTGAAATGAAAAATTTAACAAGTCAGTTGTCATGAAGTTTTCTTGTGGTCATCAGGCGCTATTTTCAGTAAGAAAAATCTATAACACGGTGAAAAAAAGCAAAAAAAAGCCCGCTACGGGAAGCGGGCTTGATAAGCATATCTGAATTATTTCTTACGTGCGTATTTTAATGAGTCCAGCGCCACGGCGAAAATGATGATTCCGCCCTTGATAATATACTGCCAGTACGGATTGATACCAATATAGGTCAGGCCGTAGTTGATAACGGTGAAGATAATAACACCTGTTACCACACCGATAACCGTACCCACGCCGCCGCTAAAGGAGACGCCGCCCACCACGCACGCGGCGATAGCATCCAGCTCATACATGAAGCCAAGGTTGTTGGTCGCGGAACCGATACGACCCGCTTCCAGCATCCCGCCAAATGCATAGAACACACCGGAAAGGGCATAAATCATCAGCAGGTTCAGCGCAACGTTAACACCAGAGACTTTCGCCGCTTCCGGGTTACCACCGATGGCGAAAATATTCTTGCCGAAGCGGGTTTTATTCCATAGCACCCAGACGAAGGCGACGGCAATCAACGCGTAGAAGGTGATGTATGACAGACGGAAGCTGCCCAGCGCGATAAAGCCCTGCGTGAAGGTCGAGAAGCCGCTGTCGAAGCCGGAAATGGGCGACGCGCCAACGAAGTCGTAGTACAGGGAGTTGATACCGTAAACGATGATCATCGTACCGAGCGTGGTGATAAATGGCGTCACGTTGAGGTACGCAATCACGATACCGTTCACCAGACCAATCACCGCGCCGATGGCGCAGACAATCAGAATCACCACCGGAATCGGCATGGTCGCCATATCCGGGAAGACTTTGTTAACGTTTTCCATCGACTGCAACAAGGTTGCCGCCACCACCGCAGCAAGCCCGACCTGGCGCCCTGCGGAAAGGTCAGTACCCTGAGTAACGATTAAGCCCGCCACACCCAGCGCAATAATAATACGCACTGAAGATTGGGTCAGAATATTACTTAAGTTCAACAGACTTAAGAAAGTGGGATCCTGAAAAATGATAATGGCCAGTAACACTAAAAGAACAACGTAAATACCGCCGTCTTTCAGATAAGTGAGAAAAGTTTTCTTATTTAACGCACTCATGAGGAGCCCCTGATCTTAAAGGTGCAAAGACGCAAGACGGAGAATTTCGTTTTGCGTTGTCGTTTTAGTATCAACAATCCCGGAGACGAGGCCATTGCTCATTACCAGAATACGGTCAGTGATGCCTAACAACTCAGGCATTTCAGAGGAAATAATAATAATCCCCTTATTTTTCTTGGCCAGTTCGGCAATCAGTTGGTAGATTTCAAATTTCGCACCAACATCAATACCGCGGGTCGGCTCATCGAGCATTAAAATTTCCGGCTGAGTTAATAACCAGCGGCCAATAATAACCTTCTGCTGGTTACCACCGGATAACGAACCAATTTGTGTGCGGTGTCCTGGCGTTTTCACACGCATTGAGTCGATAACCCACTGGGTATCACTCTTCATGCGGCTATTATCCAGTAAGCCAACTTTGTTTTTATAGTTTTGAATGTTAGAAATCAACGAGTTAAAACCGATATCAAGGTAAGCATAAATACCGGTAGAACGGCGCTCTTCGGTCACCAGCGCGAAGCCATTATTAATCGCTTCATTGGCATTGTGATTATTAATCGGTTTGCCATGCAGCTTAATGGTCCCGGCAGATTTCTCGCGAATGCCGAATAAGGTTTCAACAATGTCGGTGCGTTTCGCCCCAACCAGCCCGGCAATGCCGAGAATTTCCCCTTTGCGCAGATCAAAGCTGATATCGCGAATGGAGGGCTGGCGCAACGAGGTCAGATTACGCACTTCAAGAATGGTTTCCCCTGGTGTGTTCTGTTTATCCGGGAAGCGCTGGTTCAGCGAACGTCCGACCATCATGGCGATGATCTTATCCATATCCAGCCCTTCCAGCGGCTGAGTGGCAATCCACTGGCCGTCGCGCAGGACGGTTACTTCATCACACAACTGAAATATCTCTTCCATTTTATGGGAGATATAAACAATACCGCAGCCGCGTTCTTTCAGCTTGCGGATAATTTTAAACAGATGATTGACTTCTTTTTCAGTCAGAGACGAAGTTGGCTCATCCATAATAACGATTTTGGCGTTATAGGAGAACGCTTTCGCAATTTCAATCATCTGCATTTGTGAAACAGACAATGTTCCCACACGCGCCCGTGGATCAATATCAATATCCAGCTCATCAAAAATGGCTTTGGTATCGCGGTACATTTTTTCCTGATCGACAAACATACCTTTGGTCGGGTAGCGACCCAGCCACATGTTGTCCATCACGGAACGTTGCAGCACCAGGTTAAGTTCCTGGTGAACCATCGAAATACCATTTTCCAGCGCTTCTTTTGCGGAATGGAAATCGATCTCTTGTCCCTGAAAAAGAATGCTGCCGGAATCTTTTTGATAGATCCCAAAAAGGCATTTTAATAATGTTGATTTACCTGCACCGTTTTCTCCCATTAATGCATGAATGGAATGTGGACGGACTTTTAAATTGACATTATCGAGTGCCTTTACGCCTGGAAAAGACTTGTTGATATTGCTCATTTCCAACAAGAATTCACCTGACGACTGAGTATTATTGCTGACCATAATTATACCTTGTTGGCCTGGCATATCGTATTATTAATGGGCGTATTGATTAATACGCCCAGTGAGAACATGCTTACTTAAATATTATTTACCGGCAATTTCAGCCAGGTTGTCTTTATCTACACCAACGTAAGGAATACGAACAATTTTATTTTCGATTTTCCAGTTGGTGCCATCAGCCGCGCCTTTACCTTCAGCGAGGTTTTTCGCCAGATCAAAGCTTGCTTTCGCCTGGTTGTTGGCATCGTTCAGCACCGTACCGGCCATCGCACCGGATTTCACCAGCGCCAGCGCTTCTGGCAGCGCATCGACGCCGAAGACCGGGATGGAAGACTTGTTGTGTGCTTTCAGTGCTTCAACTGCACCCATTGCCATCGCATCGTTGTTAGCGATAACCACTTCAATTTTGTTTGCATTCGGGCCAGAGAGCCAGGCGTCCATTTTATCTTTCGCCTGAGCGGTATCCCACATTGCGGTATCCAGCGCCAGCTGCTGCGTTTTGATGCCTTTGTCGTTCAGCTCTTTGATAACGTACGTGGTACGCGCTTCAGCATCCGGATGGCCCGGTTCGCCTTTCAGCAGTACGAACTGGATCTGACCGTCTTTGTTCAGGTCCCATGCCGGGTTAGCGGCCCAGTGTTTAGCAATCAGGTCGCCCTGAATTACGCCGGATTCTTTAGAGTCAGTCCCTACATAGTAAGCTTTGTCGTAGCTATCCAGCGCTTTACGGGAAGGTTCTTTGTTGAAGAAAACAACCGGAACGTTCTGGCCGCGCGCTTTTTCAATTACCGTGCCCGCTGCCGCCGGGTCAACCAGGTTGATAGCCAGTGCCTTCACGCCTTTCGCCAGCAGAACATCGATCTGATCATTCTGTTTCGACTGGTCGTTCTGGGAGTCGTTCATCAGCAACTGAACATCCGGCGCTGCTTTGGCATCTTTCTCAATTGCTTTACGCACAACAGACATAAAGTTGTCGTCATACTTATAAATGGTCACACCAATGCGGGTATCGGCTGCGTGTGCGGCTGCGCCAAAAAGCATGCTTGCCATAACAGCAGAGAGGGTCAACACCTTCTTATTCATGGTATCTCCGGTTTTTTTATATGCAGGGTAGTTCTTATGAATAATGCTCGGCAGGCCGGAATGTTACTAAAACGTTACGGTCGACCGAAGTTCACTCTAAAAATTTCACTCGTCCGTGTTCGGTAACGCTCCAGAAGTTCGATTTCTTCGATGTTTCAAAGCGACTACTCGTAGTTAAAGTGAATAATCACCGTTACATCGTGTTTCAGCTTCTAAGACGCTGACATCATAGTCAGCGCGTTGTTAAGATACTGTGAATTTACTCACAGATTGAAAACGGTTACATCACCCAATGTTATAAGTTAGTGATCGGAGCCACAGTTTGCCTGGCGGCAACAGAGTGGCGGCGCACCAGCGTAGGCATAAAGCAGTGCGACGCCTGCAGATCCAGCTTCCCTGCGGCCCCCAGCAGCGCCAGCTCAGTGGCAAGGCGCGCCATTGACGCCACCGGATAGCGCACGGTCGTCAGTTGCGGATCGGTGTAGCGGGCGATGGGAATATCATCGAAACCAATCAATGACAAATGCTGTGGCACCGCAATGCCGTTATCTTTCAGCGCCGTCAGCGCGCCTGCCGCCATGCTGTCGTTATAGGCGAAGACCGCGGTGAGTTGCAGATTGCGGCCAAGCAGCTCAACCATTGCCGCTTCCCCGCCCTGCATATCCGGCGAGCCGGTGCCAACCCAGCTATCCGGCGCCACAATCCCCTGCTCTTCCAGCGCGCGGAACCAGCCCTCGCGGCGCAGATCGTTGTCTTCAATATGGTGACTGGATGCCAGATAGCCGATGCGCTGATGGCCATTATTCAGCAACATGCGGGTTGCCATTACCGCCCCGCTGACGTTATCAAGGCAGACGCAGCGGTGCGCATACCCCGGTACTAACCGGTTGATCAGCACCATGCCCGGAACCTGCTCCATGAAGCCTGCAAGCTCCTCATCGCTCAACGCTTTTGAGTGAACAATCAGGGCGTTACAGCGCTGACGAATAAGCACTTCGATAGAGTGGCGCTCTTTTTCAGCTTCATGGTAACTGTTGCCGATCAGCACATATTTATCGTGCTGCTGCGCGACGGTATCCACCGCTTTGACCAGCGCGCCGAAGAAGGCATCCGAGACATCCATCACCACCACGCCGATGGTATCGCTCACCTGCGTGGCCAGCGCCTGCGCGTTGGCATTCGGGCGGTAACCAAGCTGGGCGACCGTTTTCATCACCGTCTCGCGCGTATCCTGGCTTACCAGCGCGCTATTATTCAGCACGCGGGAAACCGTCGCGACGGAGACGCCCGCATGACGGGCAACGTCACGAATGGTGATCATTTTCACCCACCTTTTCTGGATTGCGGCTGTTCACACTCACCCCCTGGGTTAAGTAAGGAGGCTATTCTGGCAGTCGGTGCAGGAATGCTACGTGAGTGACTTCACATGAATGGAAACGGTTACATCCATTTTGTTAATGATTGTGATCGGGATCGTTATCTGGATGTGCGTTCTAATGATGTCCCTGAAGCACGAGCGGTTAATTGCCGCCACAACCACTCCAGTGGCCCCTGGCGGAAATGTTTAAGCCAGAATACGGAGAAGAGGATATTAACCGCCCACACCAGCGGCACAAACGCCAGCAGCTGCAAACGGTTAAACTTCATAAACAGACCAAGATGATTAAACAACGTGGTGCAGATTAAGGTTTGCAGTAGATAGTTACTCAGCGCCATTCTGCCAACGCAGGCAATCGCACTCACCAGTTTACTGCCGCAGATCTGCGGCCAGAATCCCCACGCCAGTGCGGCATAGCCTATCGCCTGCAGCGGCCCGCCGAGTTCTCGCGGCGCCTGCAAAAAGAAAGCGCACCAGCGGTAAGACCAGCCAAGCTGCCACTGCGCAACAATGGACGGAATGTTGATCAACATACCAAGCGCAATCAGCAGTGCGCCAACGCGCCGGTAGTGACGAAGGCTGAACTGCCCTCTCAGCCAGCCGCTACGCATCAGCGCCGCACCCAGCAGCATCATGCCAGCCAGTTGCCAGCCATATTGCGCGCCCAGCGCCAGCAGCGTATTCGACAGCATATCCGCGCGGTTACTGAGCGCCTCCGTAAAGCCGCCGCTGGTTTTCCACCACATTTCATACTGCACATTGGCAGCGTCCGGCAGCCAGGAGCGGTTAGGGGTACTGCCGGAAATGGCGCCCAGCAGCAGCAGTACGGCTATGCCAATCAGATACAGCACCACGCCGGTATTGAACATCGTCTTCACGCTGTGCGCGTCGCGGATCATCCGCCAGGCAATCAGCCCTACCAGCCCGTAAGCCAACAGAATATCGCCATCCCAGAAAAAGAGGCCGTGTATAAACCCGAGAATAACCAGCAGTGTCAGGCGCGACTGGATCCAGCGTTTACCGCGCGGCAGCAGCATTTGCAGCCCTGCGCCGAACAGAATGGCGAACAGCGAGAGAAATTTCACCTGAGCGAACAGGTCGAGCAGCGCCCATGTCCAGGCATCGCGCTGCGTGATGTCGCCATACCAGGCGGGATTCAGATAGGCCGCCTTCGGCAAACCGAAGGCGGTAATATTCAGCAACAGAATACCAAGAATGGCGATGCCACGAACGAAATCTAGCGTGACATTTCTCTCCATGTCTGGCTCCCGGCGAATCAGTTGCTGTGGCGTACGGCGCGCAGGAACTCCTGGCGGGTATTCTGACTGGACTTAAACAGCCCGCCGAGCGAGGTGGTGGTGGTGGCGCTGGTGGCGTCACGAATGCCGCGTGCTTTGACGCAATAATGCACGGCATCAATGGATACTGCGACATTGTTGGTACCCAGCAGCGTTTGCAGCGCCGTCAGGATCTGCTGCGTTAAACGCTCCTGCACCTGCGGGCGCTGGGCGAAAAACTGCACGATACGGTTGATTTTCGACAGACCAATGACCGACTCTTTCGGAATGTAGGCCACCGTCGCTTTGCCATCGATAGTCACAAAATGGTGCTCGCAGGTGCTGGTCAGCGTGATATCGCGCACCGTCACCATTTCATCCACCTTCATTTTGTTCTCAATGACGGTGATTTTCGGGAAATTAGCGTAATCGAGGCCGGAGAAGATTTCATCGACATACATTTTAGCGATGCGATGCGGTGTTTCCATCAGGCTGTCATCATTCAGATCGAGATTTAATAGCTGCATAATCTCGGTCATATGCCCGGAAATAAGGCGCTTACGGGTTTCGTTATCCATTTCGCGCACCGGGGGGCGCAGCGGTGTTTCCAGGCCGCGGGCGACCAGAGCCTCGTGAACGAGCGCCGCTTCTTTACTGAGTGATGACATATTATTTTTTCTCCTGCAGGTGTGGCATGCTTCGCCAGTTACGGCGAAGTGAGCGAACATTGTGCGTGAGGTCGCGCACATAATCCAGCCCTGGTCGTGATAATTATAGAAATCGTCATTGCCTTTCAGGCGCTGCGTTTCCATACCAGTAAGCCGCCGATCAGCAGCGCAATCGCCGCCACACCGAGCGCCGGTTCAAGGCGCTGCGTCAGCCAGGTGGAGAGCGCCGACGTCATCGGGCCAACCAGTTGCCCCACGGCATAGCCGGTGGTCAGCAGCCCGGCCATATAACGCGTGTGATCGGGTGCAAGCTCGCGCCCATACAACAACGAAAGCTGTACCGCGCAAAGAAACCCGCCGCCGACCAGCAAAGCGCCGCACACCAGCCCGCTGATGCCAGGCAGCAACCAGGCGGCCAGCACGCCAGCCCCCTGCAACCACAGCACGATCGCCAGCCGTTGGTGGCTGTGTCCCACATGACGCAGCAGGATACTGAGCGCAATCCCCACAACCGCTGCCGCACCGAACACCGGCCAGACAAACTGCGCGAACAGGCTGCCGGGAAAACGCAGCGCAGCCATTTGCGACAGAAACGTCGCAGGCAGAATATAACCGAATCCGGCCAGGCTGTAGCTCCACACCAGCCGCTTCAGATTTGCCGTCAGGTGCAGCGGCTGCGGTTGTGTTCCGGCGCGGTGCCACTCGCCAGGGCGCGGCAGATAGCGGGCGATCAAAGCCACCAGCAGCAATGCCAGCACGCCATACACCTGCCAGGCGGAAGCCGCACTTAAGCCTTTCGCCTGAATCGCCACCGCCAGCAGGCCGCTGATGGCAATTCCGGCACCGGGGCCGGCAAACACTGCCGCGCTCAGTCCCGGCTTACCTGCATGCGCCAGCCGCTCATTACTCCAGGCGGCGATCAACACCATCGCCCAGCCGCTCATCGCGCCAATCACCAGCCGTAACGCGCCGTGAACCAGCGCGTTATCCGCCAGCGCAGAGAGAAACGTCAGCGCAACCGCGCCGCTGATACCAAGCCACAGGCGCAGCTCGATATGCCGCTGCGCGCGCATCGCATCCCAGGCGCCAAGCAGATAACCGAGGTAGTTAATGGCGGCAACCAGCCCGGCGCTGGTCAGCGTGAGCTGCCCGTCGCGGATCATCAACGGCACCTGCGGGGTAAACGCAAAGCGGCCAATCCCCATCGCCACCACCAGCACAATAAAGCCGCAGAGCGCTACTCGCTGCGCCATGGCCCCTCCAAATGTTAATAATAAGTTGTATTTATGATGCAACAGGTTAAATGCAGGCGAAAGTGAAAGTTACTCAGCTAAGGGAATAATCTGTATGATACCAGGATGTTACTTATTTTTAACCGTGAACACCTGAGGAGCCCCGCATGGAAATGCTCGAAGAGCACCGCTGTTTCGAAGGCTGGCAACAGCGCTGGCGTCACGACTCCGCCGTACTCAACTGTTCGATGACCTTTAGCATCTTTTTACCGCCGCCGCGCAGTGTAACGCCGCCGCCGGTACTGTTCTGGCTCTCCGGCCTGACCTGTAATGATGAAAACTTCACCACCAAAGCGGGCGCACAGCGTGTCGCGGCAGAACTGGGGATTGTGCTGGTGATGCCGGATACCAGCCCGCGCGGCGACGCAGTGGCCGATGCAGACGGCTACGATCTGGGTAAAGGCGCAGGGTTTTATCTCAATGCCACGCAACAACCGTGGGCGGCGCACTACCGGATGTATGATTATCTGCGTGACGAGTTACCGGCGCTGATTCAGGCGGAATTTAACGTCAGCCCGCGTTGCGCCATTAGCGGCCATTCAATGGGCGGCCACGGCGCATTGATTATGGCGCTGAAAAACCCGGGGCGTTATACCAGCGTGTCGGCGTTTGCGCCGATTGTTAATCCGTTGCAGGTACCGTGGGGACAGAAAGCGTTCACGGCGTATCTGGGCGATGACGCCGCGTTGTGGCATGAGTGGGATAGCTGCGCGCTGATGCTGGAAAGCGCAGAGACCGATGCGATCCCGACGCTTATCGATCAGGGCGATAACGATCAGTTCCTTGCCGACCAACTGCAACCGGCGCGGCTGGCGGAAGTGGCGCGACAGAAAGGCTGGCCGCTGACGCTGCGTATCCAGTCCGGTTACGATCACAGCTACTTCTTTATCGCCTCCTTTATTGAAGATCATCTGCGCTTCCATGCGCAGCATTTGCTGAAATAACGGCAACCCCGGTGCTAAGCGCTGCCGGGCGAGAATGTTTGGCAGGCAAAAAAAAGCCCTCATAACGAGGGCTAAAAGAGTGAATTTATTTGCTAAGGCGTTCCGGGAACTCCATTTCACTATAGCGTACGAAACGGGTGCCTTTGGTCCATTTGTAACCCAGCCAAATCACCAGGAACAGCGGGATACCAATATAGGTGGCCGCAACTGCGCCCCAGTCGATGGAGTCGGCGAGAAACGCCTGATAGTTCTGCCCAAGGGTGATGATCAAACAGAGCACGAAGGCAAAGATCGGCCCAAGCGGGAAGAAGCCGGAACGGTATGGCAGATCATTCAGCGAGTGCCCCTGCGCTACGTAACCGCGACGGAAGCGGTAATGGCTAATCGCGATACCGAGCCAGGCGATAAAGCCGGTCATCCCGGAGGTGTTCAGCAGCCACAGGTAAACGGTCTGATTGCCGAACATCGAGGTCAGGAAGCACAGTCCGGCGATCACCGTAGTGGCATACAGCGCGTTACGCGGCACGCCGCCCTTCGACAGTTTGGCGAAAATACGCGGCGCTTTGCCGTCGCAGGCCAGGGTATAAAGCATACGCGTGGAAGCGTACATACCCGAATTACCCGCAGAAAGCACCGCCGTCAGGATCACTGCGTTCATTACCGCCGCCGCAGAGAGCAGACCGGCATGTTCGAACACCAGCGTGAACGGGCTGACGCTGATGTCTTTTACATCATTACGCAGCAGGCTCGGATCGGTATACGGAATGATCAGGCTGATAATCAGGATGGCAAACACATAGAACAGCAGAATACGCCAGAACACCTGGCGAACCGCGCGCGGAATGTTTTTCTCAGGATTTTCAGATTCGCCCGCCGCAATACCAATCAATTCGGTGCCCTGGAAGGAGAAGCCGACAATCATCGCTACGCCAATCATCGCAGAAAAACCGCCGGCAAACGGCGCATCGCCAATCGTCCAGTTGCTCCAGCCCGCCGGTTTATCGCCCTGGAAGATACCAACGATCATCATCACGCCAACCACAATAAAGATAATGACCGTGGCGACTTTGATCAGCGAGAACCAGTACTCCGCTTCACCAAAGCCTTTTACTGAGATGTAGTTAAGCAGGAAGATCACCGCCAGGAACAGCGCACTCCAGATCCAGCCTGGCGTATCCGGGAACCACCAGGTCATCACCAGTTGCGAGGCCACAAGGTCAACGGCAATGGTAACAGCCCAGTTGTACCAGTAGTTCCAGCCCAGCGCGAAGCCAAAGCCTTCTTCAACGTATTTTTGACCATAAGTGGAGAATGAACCCGAAACAGGCATATAAGCGGCGAGTTCGCCGAGGCTGGTCATCAGGAAATAGACCATCAGGCCGATCAGAATATAGGAGAACAGCGCCCCGCCCGGGCCCGCTGAAGAAATGGTCGCCCCTGATGCGACAAACAAACCTGTACCAATGGAACCGCCAATGGCGATCATCGTCAAATGACGCGCCTTAAGTTCACGCCGAAGCGTGGGCGCTTCTGTGGTTTTAATTTCGGAAACCATAAGAAAATGCTATCCATCCAAAAAATGAGGCGCGATTGTAGCAAACGAAACGCCCCCCTTCCGGTATAAAACACGTCATATTAGAGAGCTTCATGATAGGCGGCGAATTATAAGTAAAGCAGTGAATGGTTGATGTTGCGAGCCTGTCGGCAGGCTCGCTGTCATCAGAGAGAGCAATAGCTGATAAAGCGCTGTAATGCGCTGGAGAGGTGTTTCTGGCGATGGTGGATGCGCCACAGCGTGCGCACCAGCCGTGGCAGCGGAATGGGCACTTCCACCAGCGAACCGCTTTCCAGTTGTTCGGCAATCACGCGGCGCGACAGGCAACTGATGCCCAGCCCGTGGCGTACCGCATGTTTGATGGCTTCCGAGTTACCCAGCTCCATACCAAGATGAAACTGTGGCAGGTGCGACAGCAGTAAATAATCCACAAGTTCCCGCGTACCCGAACCACGTTCGCGCAGGATCCATGGCGCGGCAGCCAGTTGCTCCAGCGTGACCGGCCCCTGCAATAACGGTGAGGAAGGCGGCGCGAAGACCACCAGTTCATCCTCCAGCCACGGTTCGGCAATAATCTCCGCGGTGTGGCACGGGCCTTCAATCAGGCCGATATCCACGCGGAAATCGGCTACCGCAGTGATCACATCCTGGCTATTGCCGACGCTCAGTTCCAGCGGCAAATCGGGGAAATCGCGACGGTAGCGGGCAATCACTTCCGGCAGAATGTAGTTACCGATGGTACTGCTGGCAAAAACGCGGATGGCGCCGTTATCTTCGCGAAACAACTGCTCGATTTCCGTTGCCTGCTCCAGCGCTGCCAGCGCACGCGGATAGAGCAGCCGCCCGTGCTCGTTCACCACCAGCCGCTTACCGACGCGGTCAAACAGTTGCACGCCAAGCTGCCCTTCCAAATCGGTAAGCGCTGCGCTCACCGCCGACTGGGAGAGCGCCAGCATCTGCGAGGCTTGCGTGGTGGAGCCGCTTTTCAGCACTTCGGCGAAGACTTCCAACTGACGCAACGTTATATGCATAGAGGTCACTTACCACTTATAAAGATTGATTATAAATATATAATCAATTTTACCTTTAAGCCAGCGCGCCTTACCCTTTTATCCAGCAAAAGGAGAAGGTTATGACTGAAATCACACTACAGACTCATCGTCATCCGGCCTGGCGTTTTATCCCCGGTCTGTTACTCAGCGGTGTCATTACGGGGCTCGCCCTGTGGCTTGGTGCAATCCCGTCGGTGGCAGGTATGGGATTAAGCGCTCTGACGCTGGCGATCCTTATCGGCATGGTTATCGGCAACACGCTCTACCCTGCCCTGCATACGCAATGCGACAGCGGCGTACTGTTTGCCAAACAGCATCTGCTGCGGCTTGGCATTATTCTGTACGGTTTTCGTCTGACGTTTTCGCAAATTGCCGATGTCGGCGTAAGCGGGATTGTCATTGATACGCTGACGCTCTCCAGCACCTTTTTGCTGGCCTGCTTTCTTGGGCAAAAAGTCTTTGGGCTGGATAAAAAAACCAGTTGGTTGATTGGCGCTGGCAGCAGTATTTGCGGAGCGGCCGCCGTGCTGGCAACGGAACCGGTAGTCAAAGCAGAGGCCAGTAAAGTTACTGTCGCCGTCGCGACCGTGGTGATCTTCGGCACGCTGGCAATCTTTATTTACCCTGCACTTTATCCGCTGCTGGGTCAGTGGTTCAGCCCGGAAACTTATGGCATCTGGATTGGCTCTACCGTGCATGAAGTAGCACAAGTGGTTGCCGCCGGGCATGCCATCAGCCCTGATGCTGAAAACGCGGCGGTGATCGCTAAAATGCTGCGCGTCATGATGCTGGCTCCCTTCTTATTATTGCTGGCGGCACGCATCAAACAACTCAGCCCGCAGGCAGGCGCAGAAAAAAGTAAGCTGACGATCCCGTGGTTTGCGCTTGGCTTTATCGCCGTAGCGGTGTTTAACTCATTCCACCTGCTGCCCTCTTCCGCAGTGAATGCGTTGAACACGCTGGATACACTGCTGCTGGCGATGGCAATGGCGGCGCTGGGGCTGACTACCCACATCAGCGCGCTGAAGAATGCCGGTGCGAAACCGCTGGTGATGGGATTACTGCTGTTTGTCTGGCTGATTGTCGGCGGCGGCGCCATTAATCTGGCCGTTCATCACCTGATGGCATAAACCACTACATGCCAGCCCTGGAGACCCGCTATTATTGACGCTTTCCCCTGGCGGGTTTTAACAGGAGTTTTTATGAAATACATTGGTGCGCATGTGAGCGCCTCGGGCGGTGTAGCGAATGCCGCCGTCCGCGCCGCTGAAATCGAGGCAACGGCTTTTGCGCTGTTTACCAAGAACCAGCGCCAGTGGCGGGCCGCGCCGCTGAGCACGGAGACCATCGACGAGTTCAAAGCCGCCTGCGAAAAATATCACTACACGCCCGCGCAGATCCTGCCCCACGACAGCTACCTGATTAACCTCGGACACCCGGTGGCCGAGGCGCTGGAAAAATCCCGCGAAGCCTTTATTGACGAGCTGACGCGCTGTCAGCAACTGGGACTGACGCTGCTGAACTTCCATCCTGGCAGCCATCTGATGCAGATCCCGGAGGAGAAGTGCCTGGCGCGTATCGCCGAATCTATCAATATCGCGCTGGCGCAAACCGAAGGGGTAACAGCGGTGATTGAGAACACCGCGGGCCAGGGCAGTAACCTTGGGTTTAAGTTTGAACATCTGGCGGCGATTATTGATGGTGTGGAAGATAAATCCCGCGTCGGCGTCTGCATTGATACCTGCCACGCTTTTGCCGCAGGTTATGATCTGCGTACCGAGCAGGCAACGGCAGAAACGTTTGCTGAATTTGAGCGTGTGGTTGGCTTCAAATACCTGCGCGGTATGCATCTGAACGATGCGAAAAGCGCGTTTGGCAGCCGCGTTGACCGTCACCACAGCCTTGGCGAAGGTAATATCGGCCACGATGCGTTTCGCTGGATTATGCGCGATGAGCGTTTCGATGGCATTCCGCTGATCCTTGAAACCGTCAACCCGGATATCTGGGCGGAAGAGATTGCCTGGCTGAAAGCGCAGCAGGAAGTCAGCGTCGCATAACCGTACGCCGGATAAGACGTCAGCCGCCATCCGGCGAAAAAAAAGGCCGCTAAGCGGCCTTTTCATTTATTGGAACGTTATGCAACTTTCGCAACCACTTCCGTTTCCGGACGTTTCAGGAAGGCATACACCAGACCTGTCAGCAGCGTACCGGCAACGATGGAGAGCAGGTAACCGAGAACTGGCGTAATCGCACCCGGGATTAGCAGCACAAACAGACCACCGTGCGGTGCCATCAGTTTTGCGCCAATCGCCATTGAGATAGCGCCTGTCAGCGCGCCACCGGCGATACAGCATGGGATCACACGCATCGGGTCACGGGCCGCGAACGGGATAGCCCCTTCAGAGATAAAGCACAGGCCGAGAACCAGCGCTGCTTTACCGCCTTCACGTTGACCTTTATCGAACTTGTTACGCGCAACCAGCGTTGCCAGGCCCATTGCCAGCGGCGGAACCATACCGGCCGCCATAATGGCTGCCATCGGCGCGTAAGTCTGGGTACTCAGCAAGCCAACCCCAAACGCATAAGCCGCTTTGTTCACCGGGCCGCCCATGTCGGTACACATCATGCCGCCGAGGATTGCGCCCAGCAGAACAGCGTTTGCCGTGCCCATGGTTTGCAGCCAGGAAGTCAGACCGGCCAGGATTTTCGCAACCGGCGTACCGATCAGGTAAATCATCGCCAGACCGACAATGAGACTGGAGACCAGCGGAATGATCAGAATCGGTTTCAGCGCTTCCATACTCGGCGGCAGCTTCAGACCTTTACTGATGGCTTTCGCCAGATAACCGGCGAGGAAACCGGCGATAATACCACCGATAAAACCGGAGCCAGTGCTCACCGCCAGCATCCCGCCGATCAGACCCGGCGTCAGGCCCGGACGGTCAGCGATAGAAAAGGCGATGAAACCCGCCAGCACCGGCACCATCAGCGCGAAGGCTGAACCACCACCGATTTTCATCAGCGCAGCCGCCAGCGTGCCTTCTTCTTTAAAGGCGGTAATACCGAAAGCAAAGGAGAGCGCAATCAGCAAGCCGCCCGCCACCACCATCGGCAGCATATAAGAGACGCCGGTCAGCAGGTGACGATAAGCGCCCGCACTCTCTTTTTTCCCTTCAGAACTTTCAGACTGCCCCTGACCCGACGGCTGGTAAGGCTTCGCTTCCGCGACGGCTTTATCCAGCTCCTGAGCCGTTTTCTTCAGCGCCAGGCCCGTTGTGGTGCGGTACATCGGTTTACCGGCAAATTTTGCCAGGTCAACTTCAATATCGGCAGCAACCATCACCAGATCGGCTTGCGCCACCTCTTCCGGCGTGATGGCATTGCCTGCCCCCACGGAACCACGCGTTTCTACTTTCACCCACCAGCCGCGTTTTTTCGCTTCGGTTTCAATGGCTTCTGCTGCCATAAAGGTGTGCGCCACGCCGGTCGGGCATGCGGTAACCGCAACGATGCGTTTCGGGCCATTGCTGGCAACTGGCGCAGCCGCTACCGCTGTCGGCGCAGTGTAAAGCGCGGCATGGTTTTTCGCTTCGCTGAGGAACAGCTCCGGGTGTGCCACTGCACGATTGATATCGCCCAGCCACACTTTTTTCCCGCTGAGCGCGCTGTCGTTTGGCAGTTGACTACCCAGCACAATCGCCAGTTCCGCTTCTCCAGGGTTTTCGATGAATTGCAGATTTGCTTTCTGCGCCGCCGCACCCAGTAAGGTCTTCGCCATATAGGCGCGAGCCTGTCCGAGTTCGGAGTCAATAATCAGCAGCGTTTTCATTATGCCTCTCCTGCTGTTAGTTAAAGGGTTTTAAGTCAACTCGCGCCATCATCGCGGCTAACTGGGTACGGTCGGTAATACCTACGTTACTCTGACTAACCGCCAGTGCAGCAACAGCGGTAGCCAGGCGTAATGTATGTTCACTGGACTCACGCATCAGCAAGCCATAAATCAGGCCGCCAACCATCGAATCCCCTGCGCCAACGGTGCTTACCACTTCCATTGACGGCGGTTTGGCAATCCATTCCCCTGAAGCGTTAACCCACAGAGCCCCTTCTGCGCCCAGCGAGATCACCACGTGGGCGATCCCCTGTTCGCGAAGCGCGTGAGCGGCTTCAATAACATCCTTCAATTCAGGTAATTTGCGGCCAGCCCAGATTTCCAGCTCGCGGCGGTTCGGTTTCACCAACCACGGCGCGGCTTTCAGGCCAGCCACCAGCGCATCACGGCTGCTATCGAAAATAATGCACGGACACTGGCTGCGCAGGCGCGTCATCCAGTCGGTAAAGGCTTCCGGGCTAACGCCGGATGGCAGGCTGCCGCTGACGCAGACCATATCGAACTGACCCAGCCAGGTCAGTGAGTCGTTGACGAAACGCTCCCAGTCGGCCGGAGTCACTTCAAAGCCGGAGAAATTGAAATCGGTCACTTCACCGTCTTTTTCCGTCAGCTTCACGTTAATGCGGGTACGACCGGCAACCACCTGGAAACGGTTGGCGATACCCAATTCGCTGAACAGTTGCTGAAAACCGTCCTGGTTGTCTTTACCGAGGAACCCGCCAACGGTCACGTCAATGCCAAGATCTTTCAGTACTTTCGCAACGTTGATCCCTTTGCCCGCAGCATGCAGACCGGTAGTGCGAACCAGGTTCACTTCGCCGCGTTCAACTTCCGGGGTGAACCCCACCAGATCATAGGCCGGGTTCAGGGTAATAGTGGCAACACGTCTGCTCATTTACGCGCCCTCCCCAAGACCGGCAGCGATGGCTTCGCCAATCGCTTTCAGCGCCTGTTCAGCATCAGCGCCCTGCGCCGTGAAACGCAGGCGGTGCCCTTTTTTCACGCCCAGCGCGACAACTTTCATCAGGCTGCGGCCATTTGCCGGTTTACCGGTGCCGTCGAGGTTGGTCACGGTGATTTCACTGGTGAATTGTTTGATGGTGTTGACCAGCATGGTGCCCGGACGGGCGTGCAGGCCATGCTCGTTACGCACTACAAATTCATCGCTCAGCACATCGCCTGCCATCGCATCATCGCTGGTCAGCAGCGCCAGCAGCGTGGCCGCATCAGCATTCAGCAGGCTGTCAGCTTTGTTCTCTAACAGCAGATCGCTCAGACGCTTCAGCACGGCAACAGGCTGCTCATCGGCCATTGCAACGCTGACCAGCAGCGCAGCTTGCTCACCTTCGACGTCGAACGGGGTTGCCGCGCGACTTACCGCCACCGCGCTCAGCAGATTGCCTTCTGCGCTGTCGTTCAGCCAGATGCCCTGACCGAGGTTCAGCGGTTTCTCATTAATCGCACGCGTAACGTAAGCCGCGTTAACCGCACCGGCTTCTTTCAGACGCGCCGCATTCAACGCCTGGAGTGTCAGCAGATCGCTTGCTGCAACATCAAGGGTTAAGGTGTCGTTATCCAGCTTCAGCGCCTCGCTCTGTTTTTCGCCCATCAGCAGAGCACGCAGCTCTTCAGCCGTGGTGGCGGATTGCAGTTGCGCAGCGACATCATCGTCACTCAGCACATGCGTCAGCTGACGCAGTAGGCCGAGGTGCTCATCGGAACTTGCAGCAATCCCGATAGCAACATAGGCAACCTGGCCCTCGCTCCACAGAATGCCCTGCGGGAACTGGAACACTTTGACGCCGGTTTTCAGCACCTGGTCGCGCGTGTCGGTCGTGCCGTGCGGAATGGCAATACCATTACCAAGATAGGTTGAGGTTTGCAGCTCGCGCGCCAGCATGCCGTCGACGTAGCCATCAGCTACATTGCCTGCTGCTGCCAGCGCTGCTGCGATCTGGCGGATAGCCTCTTCTTTATTACCGGCCTGCTGGCCCGGATGAATGTCCTGAACGGATAACTGGAACATGTAACCCCTCTCTCGCTGATATTGAATCGTTTCAGCTAACTTGAGAAATAAGGCGCCATCACTGTGGTTCAGATATTACGCGATGACGCTGAAACGTTTCATGGAATCTTCACCTTTTTACCCCAGCAATCAAGAAATCTCTGAATTTGCGTTGCAGAATTTAGAGCTACTGCACATTTCATCATCGCGTTAAGCAAATTTGCTGAAGCAGATTTGAATTTCAGCAACCGAGTTTCAGCTTCATTCAGCTTTGATGAGAATGATTTGAAATGGCGTTTTGATTTTTCGTGGCAAATGTTGCTTAGCAGGCTGTGCTTTTTTGGCGCAGCGGCGTAAACTCCGCGTCTCACTATTGGATCTCATGAAAAATGCAAAACTCTCCCGCCGCCGCCAGACCCGGCTCGTTTGATTTTACGTCGACGGCGTTCCTGATTGTCGCGTTCCTGACCGGCATTGCAGGTGCCCTGCAAACCCCCACGCTAAGCCTGTTTTTAACCAACGAAGTGCATGTTCGCCCGGCGATGGTTGGCTTCTTTTTTACCGGTAGCGCGGTAATTGGCATTCTGGTCAGCCAGTTTCTTGCCGGACGTTCCGATCGCAAAGGCGATCGTAAATCGCTGATTGTGTTCTGCTGCCTGTTGGGCATGTTGGCCTGCGTGCTTTTTGCCTGGAACCGCAACTACTTTGTTTTGCTATTTGTCGGCGTGTTCCTCAGCAGTTTTGGTTCCACCTCCAACCCGCAGCTTTTTGCTCTGGCGCGTGAACATGCGGATCATACTGGCCGCGAAGCCGTGATGTTCAGCTCCATCCTGCGTGCGCAGGTCTCGCTGGCGTGGGTGATTGGTCCGCCGCTCGCTTACGCACTGGCAATGGGCTTTGGTTTTACGGTGATGTATCTCTGCGCTGGCGCTGCGTTTATTGTCTGTGGCGCCATGGTGTGGCTGTTTCTGCCCATGATGCGCAAAGAGCCCAAACTGAAGTCGGCTGTGCTGGAAGCACCGCGCACGCATCGCCGCGACACACTTCTGTTGTTTGTGATTTGCACGCTGATGTGGGGCACAAATAGCCTGTACATCATTAATATGCCGCTGTTTATTATCGATGAATTACAACTGTCGGAGAAACTGGCAGGAGTGATGATGGGCACCGCAGCCGGGCTGGAAATCCCGACCATGCTGATTGCGGGTTACTACGCGAAGCGTTTTGGTAAACGTTTTTTAATGCGCGTCAGCGCGGTTGCCGGGATCTTTTTCTATGCCGGAATGCTGACGGTGCACACGCCAGCCTTTCTGTTAGCTTTACAGGTGCTGAACGCTATTTATATCGGCATTCTCGCCGGGATTGGCATGCTCTATTTCCAGGATCTGATGCCTGGTCAGGCGGGTTCAGCCACCACCCTTTATACTAATACCACGCGTGTCGGCTGGATTATTGCCGGCTCTCTGGCAGGCGTGGTGGCTGAAATCTGGAACTATCACACGGTGT
The DNA here is from genome assembly GCA_900109485.1 of Kosakonia sacchari. Classification (GTDB taxonomy): domain Bacteria; phylum Pseudomonadota; class Gammaproteobacteria; order Enterobacterales; family Enterobacteriaceae; genus Kosakonia; species Kosakonia sacchari_B. The sequence continues at coordinate 154,969 of FOAY01000011.1, forward strand.
TCTGGATTGCGCTGGCAATGACGCTGATAACCCAGCTCTGTCTGACGCGTATTAAAGATATTTAAGGCGCCGTCTGGCGCTCTAAATCGAGCAGGTAAACCATCGCGTCAGCGCGATTCGAGCCGCACATATCACGACTCGGCTGCAACCCGGTGCACACTTTTGGACGCAGCGGCGAAGCGAAGATTTTGCAACGCTGCTGTTCATCAAGCTGGACGCAGGGCGTGTTGGCCGGTTTACCGTTGGGCATGCCGGGGATTGGGCTGGTGATGGACGGTGCGGTACAACACGCTCCACAGTCCGGGCGGCATTGCATAATGACTCTCTTTTTTGATGGCGCGCCGGGCTGGCGCGTACAGGGCGCAAACTACCATTTTTTGCAGCCCGAAGGCAAAACTCAGATTCCGCTTGCCTGGAATCCGCCTCGCGAGTAGTTTGTCGCGATATTTTTGTTATTTTAATCTCACAGGACCCTTGCAATGCCAAGAGCGAACGAAATTAAAAAAGGTATGGTGCTGAATTACAACGGCAAACTGCTGATTGTGAAAGATATTGATATCCAGGCACCGAGCGCCCGTGGCGCAGCAACGCTGTACAAGATGCGTTTTTCCGATGTCCGTACCGGACTGAAAGTGGAAGAGCGTTTTAAAGGCGATGATATCCTCGATACCGTTACCCTGAACCGCCGCTTTGTTGACTTCTCTTATATTGATGGCAACGAATACGTGTTCATGGATAAAGAAGATTACACGCCGTATACCTTCACGAAAGATCAGATTGAAGAAGAGCTGCAGTTTATTCCGGAAGGCGGCATGCCGGATATGCAGGTTCTGCTGTGGGATGGCCAGTTGCTGGCGCTCGAACTGCCGCAGACTGTCGATCTTGAAATCGTGGAAACTGCGCCGGGCATAAAAGGTGCTTCTGCCAGCTCCCGTACCAAACCCGCAACCCTGAATACTGGCCTGGTTGTGCAGGTGCCGGAATATCTGACCACCGGTGAGAAGATCCGCATCCATATCGAAGAGCGCCGCTACATGGGCCGCGCTGACTGATCTCGTGTTGCCATGAAAAAAGCCACTTCAATGAAGTGGCTTTTTTTTGCCTGATGGCGGATTGCTTTACATCAGAACGACATTACAGCAAATCACGGAACAGGGTTTTCTTCAGTGCCAGCTCAACGCCGCGCACTTCCGCCATCCCTTTCAGACGCCCAATCGCCGAGTAACCCGGATTGGTTTTCTTGCGCAGATCGTCCAGCATCTGGTGACCATGATCCGGGCGGAACGGGATCGGGCGCAGATCGCCTGCTTTCTTGCGACGCTGCTCTTCAGTCAGAATCGCTGCCACAACGGAGACCATATCCACATCGCCCTGCAAATGCGCCGCTTCGTGGAAGGTTTTCGGGTTATCTTCACGACACGTTGCACGCAGGTGCGTAAAGTGGATGCGATCGCCGAAGGTTTCAATCATCCGCACCAGATCGTTATCAGCACGCACACCGTATGAACCGGTACACATGGTGAAACCGTTATTGATGCTGTCGACCGCTTCTTTCAGCCACTGCATATCTTCAATAGTCGAAACGATACGCGGCAGGCCGAGGATTGGACGCGGCGGATCGTCCGGGTGAACCGCCAGACGTACGCCCGCTTCCTGAGCAACCGGCACAATAGCGCGCAGGAAATAAGCCATGTTTTCACGCAGTTGCGCTTTATCGATACCATCATATTCCGCCAGACGCGCACGGAACTGATCCAGCGTATAACCCTCTTCAGCGCCCGGCAGACCGGCGATGATATTGCGTGTCAGCTTTTCTACTTCCGCTTCGCTCATCGCGTTGAAGTAAGCCTGCGCCTGGCGCTGCTCTTCTTCGCTGTAGTCCGCTTCCGCGCCTGGGCGTTTCAGGATATGCAGTTCGAAAGCGGCGAAAGCAATCTGGTCGAAACGCAGCGCTTTAGAACCGTCCGGCAATTGATATTCGAGATCGGTACGCGTCCAGTCGAGGATCGGCATAAAGTTGTAGCAGACAGTATCGATACCGCAGGTTCCCAGATTACGGATACTCTGCTGGTAATTGGCGATCCAGGTTTCATACTGGCCGGAATGGGTTTTGATATCTTCATGTACCGGGATGCTTTCCACTACCGACCAGGTCAGTCCTTTTTCCGCCAGCAGCGCCTGACGCGCCTTAATCTCCTCAACCGGCCACACCTGACCATTCGGGATATGGTGCAGCGCAGTGACCACGCCGGTTGCACCTGCCTGCCGCACATCGTCAAGAGATACCGGATCGTTCGGTCCATACCAACGCCAGGTTTGTTCCATCGCCTTACCCTCTAAAGTTGTTATACCAATACACATCATTGCATGACGACTACCATACATGTTTAGCCGGAGGGGTCAAATATTCCCACAGCAATGATTGATCCAGCTCACATTCCCCGGATATTTAAGGCATACCAATTCTTTTTGCTGTCATATAACTTTACACTGCTGTTGTTAATTATTGGTTAATCAGGTGTATACAGATGAAGACTATTGCTTCCGCATCGCTTCCCGCCACGGTAGAGCAACCTCAGTATGATCGCTCACAGCTGCGCTCGCGAATTGTGCACTTCGGTTTTGGCGCGTTTCATCGCGCGCATCAGGCGCTGTTGACCGACCGGGTGCTGAATACGCAGGGCGGCGACTGGGGAATTTGTGAAATCAGCTTATTCAGCGGTGATGTACTGATGTCGCAACTGCGCGAGCAGGATCATCTGTATACCGTGCTGGAGAAAGGCGCAACCGGCAACCAGCCGATTATTGTCGGCGCAGTCAATGAGTGCCTGAATGCAAAGCTCGATTCCCTGCCAGCCATCATTGAGAAATTTTGTGAACCGCAGGTGGCGATTGTTTCGCTGACGATTACCGAAAAAGGCTACTGTATTGACCCGGCCAGCGGCCAGTTGGATCTGCGTCAGCCACGTATTGAACATGATCTTCAGCACCCGCACGAGCCGCACTCGGCGCCGGGCATTCTGGTTGAAGCGTTGTATCGCCGCCGCGAGCGCGGGCTGCCGCCGTTTACCGTACTCTCCTGCGATAACATTCCCGATAACGGTCACATTGTGAAAAATGCGGTGTTGGGCATGGCAAAAACCCGCTCACCGGAACTGGCGCACTGGATCGCGGAAAATGTCAGTTTTCCGGCCACCATGGTCGATCGTATTGTCCCGGCAGCAACAGACGAGTCGCTGGCGGAAATCAGCGATGTTCTGGGCGTTTTCGACCCCTGCGCTATCAGTTGCGAGCCGTTTATCCAGTGGGTAATTGAAGATAATTTCGTCGCCGGGCGGCCGCAGTGGGAAGTCGCAGGCGTACAACTGGTGCAGGATGTGCAGCCGTGGGAACAGATGAAACTGCGTATGCTCAACGGCAGCCACTCTTTCCTTGCTTATCTGGGGTATCTGGCCGGTTTTGCGCATATTAATGAGTGCATGCAGGATGAAGCATTCCGCGAAGCCGCGCGTCGTCTAATGCTGGATGAGCAAGCGCCTACTCTGCGCATCACCGGTGTCGATCTGACCGCTTATGCTGACAGCCTGCTTGAACGCTTCGCTAACCCGGCGCTGAAACACCGCACCTGGCAAATCGCCATGGATGGCAGCCAAAAACTGCCGCAGCGCATGCTCGACAGCGTTCGCGTCCATTTACAGCGGGAAAGTCGCTGGCCGCTGCTGGCGCTGGGCATTGCCGGCTGGATGCGCTATGTCAGCGGCGTGGATGATGCCGGGCAGCCCATTGATATTCGCGATCCGCTGGCGGATAAAATTCATGCTATTGTCGAAACCAGTAACGAAGCTGAGCGCGTGGCCGCGCTACTGGCGCTGAAGGAGATATTCGGTAGCGATCTGCCGCTTAATCCGCTGTTTGTCGATGCTGTTGGCGACGCATGGCAAAACATTGCCGCCCATGGTGCGCACGGCGCGTTAAAACGCGTGCTCAGCGCTTAACAATTACTGCGGTTTACGCGGATGGTTCGCATTTAACACCATCCGCACCCTTCTCTTTTCTCATTTTTTTCGCCAGGATCACAAATTACCTACGTTTTATTGACGACAGGAGCTTTTGTGACCAGGACCAATCTCATTACCGGCTTTCTCGGAAGCGGCAAAACCACCTCTATTTTGCACCTGCTGGCGAATAAAGATCCGCAGGAGAAATGGGCAGTGCTGGTGAATGAATTTGGCGAAGTCGGTATCGACGGCGCACTGCTTGCCGATAGCGGCGCACTGCTTAAAGAGATCCCCGGTGGTTGCATGTGCTGCGTGAATGGTTTGCCGATGCAGGTGGGGTTGAACACCTTGCTGCGCCAGGGTAAACCCGACCGTCTGTTGATTGAACCGACCGGGCTCGGCCACCCGAAACAGATCCTCAATATGTTGACGGACCCGGTCTACGAACCGTGGATTGATCTGCGCGCCACCCTTTGTTTGCTTGATCCCCGCCAGTTGCTGGATGAGAAAGCGCTCACTAATGATAACTTCCGCGATCAACTGGCGGCGGCCGACATCATTGTCGCTAATAAACAGGATCGCGCGACCGTAGAGAGCCAGCAAGCGCTGGAAGCGTGGTGGTCCCGCTTCGGCGGCGATCGCCAACGGGTCAGCGTCACCCAGGGGGCGATTGATGGCGCGTTGCTCGATCGCCCGCGCCGTAATCTGCGGGAACTCCCTTCCAGTACCGCGCATGACCACACGCACAGCGAGCGGAAAGGTCTTGCGGCGCTGAGCCTGCCAGCGCATCAACGCTGGCGTCGCAGTCTGAACAGCGGTCAGGGCCATCAGGCGTGCGGCTGGATTTTTGATGAAGATACGGTGTTTGACACCATTGGCCTGCTTGAATGGGTGCGTCATGCCCCCGTTGAGCGTGTCAAAGGCGTTATGCGCATACCGGAAGGCCTGCTACGGGTGAATCGTCAGGGAGAGGATTTTCATCTCGAAACGCAGAATGTTGCGCCACCGGATAGTCGAATTGAGCTAATTACCGCCTCAGAAGCCGACTGGAACACGCTTCAGTCCGCTTTGTTGAAGCTTCGTTTAAGTCAGGAACACTAACGTTCCCTCTGTGTTTATTAAGAATCCTTAAGTAATGAAAACTCGTTTACCCCTGATTATTTTGCTGAACGCCGTCGGGCTGGCGTTATTTATGTGCTGGTATCTGCCTGTAAATCATGGTTTTTGGTTTCCGCTGGACTCGGCCATTTTCCACTTCTTCAACCGTGGGCTGGTAGAAAATCGCGCCCTGCTTTGGCTGGTGGCGCTAACCAATAACCGCGCGTTCGATGCCTGTTCGCTGGTCGCCATGGGCTGCCTGATGCTGTCGTTCTGGCTGCCAGCCGATCGCACCGGTCGTCGCCGCGTGGTGATCATTGGACTGACCATGTTATTGATTGCTGTCGTGGTAAATCAACTGGCGCAGCATCTGATGCCGGTGCAACGCGCGAGCCCGTCACTTTACTTTACCGATATTCACCGGGTCAGCGAGCTGCTCGATTTCCCGACCAAAGATGCCTCGAAGGATAGTTTCCCCGGCGATCATGGGATGATGTTGCTTATTTTCGCTGCGGTGATGTGGCGTTATTTCGGCAAAAAAGCATTTGGCATTGCCCTGATTATTTTTGTGGTTTTCGCTTTCCCGCGCGTCATGATCGGTGCGCACTGGTTTACGGATATTGCTGTAGGTTCGTTATCCGCCGTGCTGATTGGTCTGCCGTGGTGCCTGTTAACGCCGCTAAGCGATAAAATTATCGCGTTGTTTGATCATTATTTGCCTGGAAATAACAAACTTTAAACAATCATCCAACATCAATTAATGTCATCCATTAGGGATCGTTTTCGATCCCTAATTCAAATCTGCCGCCTTTTCCCACTATTGTCATTTTCCTGTCATGGTAAACTGCATATGAATTAGCACATTGCGTGCTTTTTACACTGCACGGGTTAATTTTTGAGCATTTCAGGAAATTCACTTTCTGTATCATAATTTCTTATAAAAAAATGCAGAAAAGCGCTCGCCATGCCCAGGATGTTCAGGTAACCTCGGTTCGTCTTGTCGCAAAGAGTGCTTTTATTCTCATTGTGCGTATTTTTGTGCGTTCTTCCACAAATCTATGCCGGAGTAATTGTCTCGATGCCTTCAGATAATTAATCTCGCTGCGTTGGCATTTTTATAACGATATTTATCGTTAAGGACTTCAAGGGAAAATAAGTAACATGGTCAAATCTCAGCCGATTTTGAGATATATCTTGCGGGCGATCCCTGCAATTGCAGTAGCGGTACTGCTCTCTGCTTGTTCTACAAATACCGCAAAGAACATGCATTCTGAGACGCTTGCTGTGGGTGAAGACAGTTCTTCACTGCAAACCTCTCAGGATGAATTTGAAAATATGGTTCGTAATCTGGACGTAAAAAGCCGCATTATGGATCAATACGCTGACTGGAAAGGCGTTCGCTACCGTCTCGGCGGCGACACCAAAAAAGGCATCGACTGTTCTGGTTTCGTGCAGCGCACCTTCCGTGAACAGTTTGGTTTAGAACTGCCGCGTTCCACATGGGAACAGCAGGAAACCGGTAAGTCCATCTCGCGCACCAGTTTGCGTACGGGCGATCTGGTTCTGTTCAGGGCGGGTTCTACGGGCCGACACGTTGGCATCTATATTGGCAACAACCAGTTTGTTCATGCTTCCACCAGCAACGGTGTGATGATTTCCAGCATGGATGAGCCATACTGGAAGAAGCGCTACAACGAAGCGCGACGCATCCTGACACGCAGCTAAATTGCTTAATGCCGGTTTACCCTTGAACTGGCAGTTAAGTCTAAAAACACTGCTCCGGCGGTGTTTTTTTATGCCTGTTGTATGCCATCCCTTTCTTTTCAAGTTATAGTCCAGCAACGATTGCTCCCGCATCCCTGAACGCCTGGAATGGACCTGACACTATGTTCAGCCGCTATTTTTCCCTGAACCGCAAAATTATATTGATAAGCCTGATCGCAGGCGTGCTCGCTGCATTTATTGTCGGTGGGCTGCAATTGGGGCTGGAGCAGCATAAACGCGAAGATCGCTATACCGCATTAGTGAACACTATTCAGCACTGGCTCTCTGGCTATCTCAGTGAAATACGCACAACAGCAGAATCGCTGCAACCGCTCACGCTGGATGAGTGTCATGTCGTCGTCGGCGAGCTGACCTCCAGGGCCGCATTCACAATTAACGTGCGTGCGTTTCTGCTGGTAAAAGATCAGCGAGCCTTTTGCTCATCGGCCACCGGCGAGATGAGTATGGCAATGAAAGATCTGGTACCGGATATCGACCTGACGAAAAACACGGATATGGTGTTGCTGCCCGGCACACCGATGATGCCGAACAAACCCGCCATCGCCGTCTGGTTTCGTAGCCCGCTACTGGAAAACCGCGGGGTGTTTGCCACGCTGAATATCAATCTGACGCCTTATATGCTTTATACCTCGCAGCGCCCCGATCTGACCGGCGTGGCGCTGGGCATCGGCAATCGCGCCGTTTCCACCTTTTCACCCGGTTTAGTTGATCTGAGTACGATAACCCCGCCGCCGATACGAGCCACACACATTGAAGGTTCGCCAATCACGTTTTATCTCTATGCAGAAAAGTGGCGAGCAGAGGATATTCAATTCGCCGTGCTGCTTGGCGCCACTTTCGGCATGCTTTTTGGCCTGCTGACCGCCTATATTCTGCAAAACAATCTCACCCCTGGCCGCGAGATCCTGACCGGTATCAAGCGCGATCAATTCTATGTTGTTTACCAGCCGGTAGTAGATGCGAAAAATTTGCAGGTGACTGGCGTCGAAGTTCTGATGCGCTGGAAGCATCCAACCGCAGGTGAAATCCCGCCGGATGCATTTATTCATTTTGCTGAAGCCCAGCAACTGATTGTGCCGCTGACGCAGCATCTGTTCCGCTTAATCGCCCACGATGCGCCGCGATTAAAGACATTGCTGCCCGAAGGCGCAAAACTGGGCATTAATATTGCCCCTGGTCACCTGCAAAATGAAAATTTTATGCAGGATATTCGCCAGCTATCGCGTTCGCTCCCCGCCCACCATTTCAGTATCGTACTGGAGATCACCGAGCGGGATATGTTGCGTTTTAACGAAGTGACTGAGCGGTTTGAGCAGCTTCGTGAAGAGGGCTACGAAACGGCTATTGATGATTTCGGCACCGGACATAGCGCGCTGATTTATCTGGAACGCTTCACGATGGATTATCTGAAAATCGACCGTGGTTTTGTTAATGCCATTGGTACAGAAACTGTGACGTCGCCCGTGCTTGATGCCGTGCTGACACTGGCAAAAAAGCTGAATATGCTGACGGTCGCCGAAGGCGTTGAAACGCCAGAGCAAGCCCGATGGCTGCGAGAACATGGCGTTCATTATATGCAGGGCTACTATTTTAGTCGTCCGATGACGCTGCAACAGTTTACCGAATGGCAGTCGCCGCCGTTTTCTGCCCTGCTATAGGCGCGAATTATTTCACAACCTGCCGGGCCTCCCTTATTATTCAATGATTAGAGGTTAAGGTGCCTGCTGCGGCGCCGTTCACAGGAACACAGCGAATGAAGTTTTTGCGTATTTCAGCTTTCGTGCTGGCATTTGCCGCCCTGGCTTGTCAGGCCCAGACCATTAAAGAGAGCGACTCATTTGCCGTGATCGGCGAACCTAAATACGCCATCAACTTTACCCATTTTGACTACGTGAATCCTGCCGCACCGAAAGGCGGTAATGCGACGCTGTCGGTGATTGGCACCTTCGATAACTTCAACCGCTTTGCCATGCGGGGAAACGCCGCAGTCCGCACTGAATCGCTGTACGATGCCCTGTTTACCACCTCCGATGATGAACCCGGCAGTTACTACCCGCTGGTGGCAGAAATGGCCCGCTATGCGGACGACTTCTCCTGGATGGAGGTTTCGCTGAACCCCCGCGCGACATTTCACGACGGTTCGCCCATCCACGCCAGCGATGTGGCTTTTACCTTTCAAAAATTTATGACCGAAGGCGTGCCGCAATTTCGCCTGGTCTACAAGGGAACGACGGTGAAAGCGATTTCGCCGTTAACCGTACGCATTGTGCTGGCGAAACCCAGTAAAGAGAGCATGCTTAGCCTGCTGACGCTGCCAGTAATGCCGGAAAAATTCTGGAAAGATCACCGGCTGGATGAACCACTGTCGCGCCCACCGCTGGGCAGCGGTCCTTATCGCATCAGCGCCTGGCGCATGGGGCAGTACATTACTTATAGCCGGGTCAAGGATTACTGGGGCGCGAATCTGCCGGTTAACCGCGGGCGCTGGAATTTCGATGCGATCCGTTACGATTACTACCTCGACGATAATGTCGCGTTCGAAGCCTTTAAGGCGGGCGCATTCGATATGCGCAGCGAAAGTGATGCCAAAAACTGGGCCACACGCTATACCGGCAGCAACTTCAGCCATGGTTATATTGTTAAAGATGAACAACCGAACGCATCAGCGCAGGATACGCGCTGGCTGGCGTTTAATATTCAGCGGCCGATCTTCAGCGATCGCCGCGTCCGCGAAGCCATCTCGCTGGCCTTTGATTTTGAATGGATGAACAAAGCACTGTTTTACGGTGCCTACAGCCGCGCTAACAGCTATTTCCAGAATACTGAATACGCCGCGCGCGGTTATCCCGATGCGGATGAATTAGTCCTGCTGGCGCCGCTGAAAGCACAAGTACCGCCAGAAGTTTTCACTTCCGTTTACACGCCGGCAAAATCAGACGGCAGCGGTTATGACCGGGCAAATCTGCTCAAAGCCGACAAACTGCTGACGGAAGCGGGCTGGGTGCTGAAAAACCAGCGGCGAGTGAATGCGCAAACCGGCCAGCCTTTCACCTTTGAGTTGCTGCTGCCTTCCGGCGGCGATACCTTGTGGGTGCTCCCGTTCCAGCACAGCCTCGCACGTCTTGGCATCGATATGGAGGTGCGCCAGGTCGATAACTCGCAGGCCACCAGCCGCCTGCGCAGCCGCGATTACGATATGATGCCGCGCCTGTGGCGGGCGCAATTGTGGCCGAGTGAGGATCTGCAAATTGCCTGGAGCTCGCAATACATTGACTCGTCGTATAACGCGCCCGGCGTCAAAAACCCGGCGGTGGATAATCTGATCGCGCAGATCGCACACTGGCAGGGCAATAAGGAGAAATTGCTGCCGCTTGGTCGCGCGCTGGATCGCGTACTGACCTGGAATTACTACATGCTGCCCATGTGGTATATGTCGGCCGATCGCACCGCCTGGTGGGATAAATTCTCGATGCCGGGCCTTCGCCCCCTCTACTCACTGGGTTTTGATACCTGGTGGTATGACGTAAATAAAGCGGCAAAATTGCCCGCAGCCAGACGTTAAGGAGATCGGATGGGCGCCTATATCATTCGCCGCTTATTGCTGATAATTCCCACTCTCTGGGCCATTATCACCATTAACTTTTTCATCGTGCAGATTGCCCCCGGCGGCCCGGTCGATCAGGCCATTGCCGCGATTGAGTTTGGCGATCGTAGCGCATTGCCCGGTAGCGGCGCAGGCGGCATGGGCGCAACCCATGCACGAACCGGCGTAGGCGATGTCCTCAGCAATGACAGCCACTATCGCGGCGGGCGCGGCCTCGATCCGCAAGTCATCGAAGAGATCAAAAAGCGCTATGGTTTTGATAAGCCGCTGTACCAGCGCTACTTCAAAATGCTGTGGGATTATATACGCTTCGACTTCGGTGACAGCCTGTTTCGCAGCGCCTCGGTGCTGCAATTAATTAAAGACAGCCTGCCGGTTTCTATCTCTGTCAGCCTGTGGGCAATGCTTATCGTCTATCTGGTGTCGATACCGCTCGGCATTCGCAAAGCGGTCTACAACGGCAGCCGTTTCGACATCTGGAGCAGCGCGGTCATCATCGTTGGCTATTCAATCCCCTCTTTCCTGTTCGCGATCCTGCTGATTATCTTTTTTTCCGGCGGCAGCTATTACGATATTTTCCCGCTTCGCGGACTGGTCTCGACAAATTTCGACACGCTGCCCTGGTATCAAAAAATTACCGACTACCTGTGGCATATCACTCTGCCGGTACTGGCCTCGGTGATTGGTGGATTAGCCGCGCTGACGATGCTGACCAAGAACTCCTTCCTGGATGAGATCCGCAAACAGTACGTGGTTACCGCTCGCGCCAAAGGCGTCAGCGAGCGCAATATCATGCGCAAACATGTGTTTCGTAACGCCATGCTGCTGGTGATTGCCGGTTTTCCGGCCACCTTTATCAGCATGTTTTTTACCGGTTCGCTATTGATTGAAGTGATTTTTTCGCTTAACGGTCTTGGCCTGCTGGGCTATGAAGCCACACTCTCACGGGATTACCCGGTCATGTTTGGCACACTCTATATTTTCTCTCTGATCGGCCTGCTGCTGAATATCCTCAGTGATATCACCTATACGCTGGTGGATCCGCGAATCGATTTCGAGGGACGCTGATGTTGCAACTTAGCTATGTCAACCAGATGCGCTGGGAACGCTTTCGCCATAACCGGCGCGGCTACTGGTCGCTGTGGATCTTTTTAACCATTTTTGTTCTCAGCCTGTTTGCCGATCTGGTGGCGAATGACCGGCCACTGCTGGTGCGTTATGAAGAGCACTGGTATGTCCCGCTGGTTAAAAATTACAGTGAAAGCGATTTTGGCGGCCCGCTGGCCACCGCGGCGGATTATCAGGATCCGTGGCTGAAAAAGCAGCTTGAAGAGCACGGCTGGGCGTTGTGGGCGCCGGTGCGATTCGGCGCGCGCAGTATTAACTATGACACCACCACGCCCTTTCCCTCACCGCCTTCAGCACAGAACTGGCTTGGTACCGATGCAAATGGCGGCGACGTTCTGGCACGGATCCTCTACGGTACGCGGATTTCGCTGCTGTTCGGCCTGATGTTGACCTTTTTTACCAGCGTGATTGGCATCATAGCCGGCGCATTACAGGGCTATTACGGCGGTAAAATCGACCTGTTTGGACAGCGTTTTATTGAAGTCTGGTCCGGTCTGCCAACGCTGTTTTTAATTATTTTGCTCTCCAGCGTGATCCAGCCAGGCTTCTGGTGGCTATTGGGCATAACTGTGCTGTTCGGCTGGATGACGCTGGTCAGCGTGGTCCGCGCTGAATTCCTGCGCACGCGTAATTTTGACTATATCCGTGCCGCCCAGGCGCTGGGGGTTAGCGATCGCGCGATCATGTTGCGCCATATGTTGCCTAATGCGATGGTCGCCACCCTGACGCTGCTGCCGTTCGTACTGTGCGGCTCAGTGGGAACGCTGACTTCGCTGGATTTCCTCGGCTTTGGTTTGCCACTTGGCTCGCCGTCGCTGGGCGAGCTGCTGTTGCAGGGGAAAAATAACTTACAGGCGCCGTGGCTGGGGATCGCCGCGTTTGTCTCCACCGCCCTGCTGCTTTCGCTGCTGATTTTTATCGGCGAAGCGGTGCGCGACGCATTTGATCCGAATAAGGCGGTGTAACCATGGCCACTCCCCTGCTCTCCATCGATTCCCTCGCTATTGCTTTTCGTCAGCAGCAGACGTTACGCACCGTCGTCAGCGACCTCTCCTTACGTATCGAAGCCGGTGAAACGCTGGCGCTGGTGGGCGAATCCGGTTCCGGCAAAAGCGTCAGCGCACTGTCGATCCTGCGTCTGCTGCCCTCGCCGCCGGTGGTTTATCCTGCTGGCGATATTTTGTTCCACGGCGAGTCGCTGCTACATGCCAGTGAACACAGGCTACGCGGCGTGCGCGGCAACGCCATCGCCATGATTTTCCAGGAACCGATGGTGTCGCTTAACCCGCTACACACGCTGGAAAAACAGCTTTATGAAGTGCTATCGCTGCACCGTGGAATGCGTCGTGAAGCCGCGCGTGCAGAGATCCTCGATTGTCTGGATCGGGTCGGAATACGAAATGCACGCCAGCGTTTAGGGGATTTCCCGCATCAATTTTCCGGTGGCGAACGCCAGCGCGTGATGATCGCCATGGCGCTGTTGACGCGCCCGGAGCTGCTGATTGCTGACGAACCCACCACCGCGCTGGATGTTACCGTGCAGGCGCAAATCCTGAAGCTGCTGCGCGAACTGCGCGACGAGTTGAATATGGGGCTGCTGTTTATCACCCATGATTTGGGCATCGTGCGCAAGCTGGCAGACAACGTTGCCGTGATGCAAAACGGTCGCTGCGTCGAGCAAAATAGCGCCCAGGCGTTGTTCAGTGCGCCAGCGCATCCCTACACCCAACGGTTGCTTAACAGCGAGCCATCAGGCGATCCTGTTCCGCTCCCTGACGATGCGCCGCCGTTACTGGAAGTACAAAATCTCGGTGTCAGCTTCCCGGTGCATAAAGGGATTTTTAAACGTGTGGTTGCGCATAATCAGGTGGTGCGGAATATCAACTTTTCTCTGCGGGCGGGTGAAACGCTGGGGCTGGTAGGCGAATCGGGATCCGGTAAAAGCACAACCGGGCTTGCGCTGCTGCGTCTGGTGGCTTCGCAGGGCACGATTTTTTTTGCTGGTAAACCGCTGCATCTCTGGAATCGTCAGCAGATGCTGCCGGTGCGTCATCGCATCCAGGTGGTGTTTCAGGATCCCAATTCCGCGCTCAATCCTCGCCTCAGCGCGCAGCAAATTATCGAAGAGGGTTTACGGGTGCATCACCCCACCTTAACGCGCGATGCCCGCGAGCAGCGGGTGATTGAGGTGATGCAGGAAGTGGGACTGGATCCCGAAACGCGGCGGCGTTTTCCCGGCGAGTTTTCCGGCGGCCAGCGCCAGCGCATTGCGATTGCCCGCGCGCTGATCCTGAAACCGGAACTGATCATTCTGGATGAACCCACCTCATCGCTGGATCGCACCGTGCAGGCGCAGATTCTTACGTTGCTCAAGTCCTTACAGCAAACGCACCGGCTGGCGTATATCTTCATCAGCCACGATTTGCAGGTGATCCGCGCGTTATGTCATCAGGTCATTGTGCTGAAGCAGGGCGAAGTCGTTGAGCAGGGTGAATGTCAGCGTATTTTTAGCGCGCCGGAACAGGCGTATACACGTCAGCTGTTGTCATTAAGCTGACGTTCAGAACGGGTTTTGGCGGGAAAAGGGTTCGGCGATGGCAACGCCAAAGTTTTTCAGGCGGCAGGTCGCGGCAAACTCATCCTGGCAGTTGACGAACAGGCACGGCTCCCCTTCGCACTCCAGAACGGAACAATCCACTTCAATATCACTCAACGCCTGGCTGAGCTTGTGCATCACCGGCCAGGCATTATCACCGTCCGGACTGAGAAGTTTTAAGGCGACAAGGCTATCTTCCGCAGACTGACCGTTTTGCGGAATCGGTTCAACTTTTGCGCCTGCAAAACCATCCAGCCAGCGATATGACTGGGGCAGACGATGGATGATGGAGAGCTGTAATGTATTCACTTTCTTTCCCCAGAAGTACTTTCACTTCACAAATATTTCACATTTATATTAACACAATATTGACAATTCATCTTGTCAACTACGCAGAAAAGGTCACATCCCGCGCAGCGTATGGGCTGGCTGCTCATTTATCTGGGTTTTATTGGGTAAGCAACGAACCGTGTTTCGCGCTATATGTACCCGTTTCTGAGATCTAACTCAACCTTTTTCACTACAATGGTGTGACTTTTTACACTATTTGATTTTACATAAAATAAACAATTTCGGGCGGATGTATGTCGTTTCTGGTTGACATGCATCAAAAAAGGGAACGTTTTCACGCTCCCTTTGGCGAGGATTCAGGCAGGTTTCTTTGAGCGGCTGGCGTAGAGGTAAAAGAGGATTGAGCTGGTCGCACAAAAGGTGATTGACCAAATCATTGGCCAGGCGGTGTTAAAGGTCGCCATCGACAACAACGCGCCGACAATCGCGCCGATGCCGAAACGGAACGTGCCCGCCAGCGACGAGGCCGTTCCTGCCATATGCGGGAATTCATCAAGAATAACGGCCATCGCATTCGATGCCACCAGCGATACGCAGCCGACAAATACCGCCACGCCGAGCACCAGCGCCCAGAACCCCACGCCCAGCAAGGCTGTCATCACCATCCAGATAGCCATCGCGAACTGGATCCACAACCCGCTGCGGAACATGTTCAGCGCGCCGACACGACGCACAAAACGGCCGTTGATAATCGTCATGATAAACAGGAACACAATATTCAGCGCAAAGTAGTAACCAAAGTTCTGCGGTAAAACGTGGTTGATTTGGATATAGACGAACGGCCCGGCGCTGAGAAAGGAGAACATTCCGGCAAAGCTGAAACCGCTCGCCAGCATATAGCTCAGCACGCGCTTGTGGCGAAACAGTGAAGCAAAGTTGCCGATGGTGGTGCGAAGGTGAAACTTATGCCGTTTTTCGACGGGCAGCGTTTCGCGGATAAACAGCATAATCATCACCGACGCCAGCAGCGCGGCAATCGCCAGGATCCAGAAAATAACATGCCAGCTAAACCAGACCAGCACCGCGCCGCCAACCATCGGCGCCAGCAATGGCGCAATGGTGGTGACCAGCATGACAAACGACATCATGCGCGAGAACTCCTCACGCGGGTAGATATCGCGCATCAGGGCATTGATCACCACGCTCGATGCCGCTGCCGCCAGACCGTGGAAAAAGCGCATGGTGATCAGTTGATCGATGCTCTGCGCCAGCGCGCAAGCGACAGCCGCAGCGGCAAAGATCAGCGTACCACCGAGGATAACCGGCTTACGCCCGATGCTGTCGGCCATCGGCCCGTACAGCAACTGCCCCACCGCAAACCCCAGAATATAGGTGCTGAGGGTCATCTGCGCGCTGCCCGCCGGGACGCCAAACTGCTCGGCGATCACCGGCAATGCCGGCAAATACATATCGATGGATAACGGCATCAACATGGCCAACAGGCCAAGAATAAACACAATACTCAGTGAAGAGTGTGGCCTGCTGGTCACGAAGATCTCCTGAAATTAACGAAAAGGCATGCCAACA
This sequence comes from Kosakonia sacchari, assembly GCA_900109485.1. GTDB lineage: Bacteria > Pseudomonadota > Gammaproteobacteria > Enterobacterales > Enterobacteriaceae > Kosakonia > Kosakonia sacchari_B. The sequence goes on from FOAY01000011.1 coordinate 171,056, forward strand.
CTGGCGATTTCATCTTCTGTCAGCGGCCGATACTCGCCGGGAGCCAGATCCTCATCCAGCGCAATCGCGCCGATCCGCTCGCGGTGCAGCGCGACGACATGGTTTCCGACAGCCGCAAACATGCGTTTTACCTGATGATAGCGACCTTCGCTGATGGTCAGGCGCACCTGTGTCGGGGTGATCACTTCCAGCGTTGCGGGTTTGGTGAGATCTTTCTCGTTATGCAACTGGATGCCATGAGCAAACTGCGCGGCGGTCTCTTCGCTGACCGGGGATTCGAGCGTCACCAGATAGGTTTTTTCGCAGTGATGGCGTGGCGAAGTAATGCGGTGCGACCACTGACCATCATCGGTCATCAGCACCAGCCCGGTTGTGTCGATATCCAGACGCCCTGCGGCATGCAGCTTGTGGGCAACCGGTTCATCAAGAAAATAGAGCACGGTGGGATGATCCGGATCGTCGGTAGAACAGACGTAACCTTCCGGTTTATGCAGCATAAAATAGCGCGGGCCGGTCTGCTGAACCAGGGTGTTGCCCTCGTATTCAACCTCGTGCTCGGGTTGCAGTTTAAAGGCCGTATCTCTGACGATGTCGCCATCGACGGTAACACGGCTGGCGCGGATTTCACGCCCGGCAATCGCCCGGCTGACGCTAAGCTGCTGAGCGATAAACTTATCAAGTCGCATGAATTTTTCTGGCCTGTATGGAGCTGGGTGCGGGCAAAACGCCCACAAGAAGAAATGAGTACCCTGACAGTATAACGAGCATCACAAACCGCTCAAAGGAAAGATTCGTGGCATACTGTGCAGCGTTACCCTGCAATTCATCGAGATCATGACTTTTACGCTACGCCCCTATCAACGCGAAGCGGTGGATGCCACCCTCGCCCATTTTCGCAAACATGCTGAACCTGCCGTGATTGTGCTGCCTACCGGCGCGGGAAAAAGCCTGGTGATCGCTGAACTGGCACGGCTCGCACGTGGCCGCGTACTGGTGCTGGCACACGTCAAAGAACTGGTAGCGCAGAATCATGCGAAATATGTTGCGCTGGGGCTGGAAGCCGATATTTTCGCCGCCGGACTGAAGCGTAAGCAGAGCCACGGAAAAGTGGTGTTCGGCAGCGTACAGTCGGTGGCGCGCAACCTGGAGCAGTTTCAGAGCGAGTTTTCCCTGCTGGTGATCGACGAGTGCCATCGTATCAGCGACGATGACGACAGCCAGTACCAGCAAATCCTCAGCCACTTGCGCGAAGTAAACCCTCACGTGCGTTTGCTTGGCCTTACAGCCACCCCTTTCCGACTGGGAAAAGGCTGGATTTACCGCTTTCATTATCACGGTATGGTACGCGGCGACGAAAAAGCGCTGTTCCGCGACTGTATTTATGAGCTGCCGCTGCGTTATATGATCAAACACGGCTATTTAACGCCGCCGGAACGGCTGGATATGCCGGTCGTGCAGTACGATTTCAGCCGCTTACAGGCGCAAAGTCATGGGCTGTTCAGCGAGGCCGATCTTAACCGCGAACTGAAAAAGCAGCAGCGCATTACTCCGCATATCATCAGCCAGATTATTGAATTCGCGCAAACGCGCAAAGGCGTGATGATTTTTGCGGCGACCGTCGAGCATGCGCGGGAGATCACCGGGCTGTTACCCGCAAACGATGCGGCACTCATCACCGGTGAAACGCCTGGCCCGCAACGCGATGCGTTGATTGAGGCATTCAAAAATCAGCAGTTCCGTTACCTGGTTAACGTGGCGGTGCTGACCACCGGTTTCGATGCACCGCATGTTGATTTAATTGCTATTTTACGGCCAACGGAATCCGTCAGCCTGTATCAGCAAATTGTCGGACGCGGCCTGCGGCTTGCACCCGGTAAAACCGACTGTCTGATCCTTGATTATGCCGGGAACCCTCACGATCTCTATGCGCCGGAAATTGGTGCGCCGAAAGGCAAAAGCGATAATGTCCCGGTGCAGGTTTTCTGCCCCGGCTGCGGCTTTGCCAATACCTTCTGGGGAAAAACCACCGCCGACGGCACGCTGATTGAACACTTTGGTCGCCGCTGCCAGGGCTGGCTGGAAGATGATGAAGGCAATCGCGAGCAGTGCGATTACCGTTTTCGCTTTAAAAACTGCCCGCAGTGCAATGCGGAAAACGATATCGCGGCCCGCCGCTGCCGCGCCTGCGATACTGTGCTTGTCGATCCGGACGATATGCTGAAAGCGGCGCTGAAGTTAAAAGATGCGCTGGTGCTGCGCTGTAGCGGTATGACGTTACAACACGGTGCCGATGAGAAAGGCGAATGGCTAAAAATCACCTATTACGATGAAGATGGCGCCGATGTCAGCGAGCGCTTCCGTTTGCAGACACCAGCCCAGCGAACCGCTTTCGAACAGCTGTTTATCCGCCCGCATACGCGCACGCCCGGCGTGCCGCTGCGCTGGATTGTCGCCGCCGATATTGTGGCGCAGCAGGCGCTGTTGCGTCATCCCGATTTTGTGGTCGCCCGAATGAAAGGGCAGTACTGGCAGGTGCGGGAAAAGGTGTTTGATTATGAGGGTCGCTTCCGGCGGGCGCATGAATTGCGCGGGTAAACGTACTTTTGATTGATGTATCGAACGTTCGAGGATAGAATACCGCCCGCTTTTGCATCCGCAAAGCCGATCATCTGCCTGTTGCTGGGTCGCCTGTAACAGGATTTATTTAAGAGAGATTTAAATGTTTACTATTAACGCAGAAGTACGTAAAGAGCAGGGTAAGGGTGCGAGCCGCCGCCTGCGCGCAGCGAACAAGTTCCCGGCAATCATCTACGGTGGAACTGAAGCGCCGATCGCTATCGAACTGGATCACGACAAACTGTGGAACATGCAGGCGAAAGCTGAGTTCTACAGCGACGTTCTGACCATTGCAGTTGATGGCAAAGAAGTAAAAGTAAAAGTTCAGGCTGTACAGCGTCACGCGTTCAAAGTACGCCTGACTCACATCGACTTCGTTCGCGCTTAATCGCTGACAAGTTGAAGAAAACCCCGCTCCGGCGGGGTTTTTTTATCCCTGCATGAACACCACCTCCTATGGAGGTGGTCAGCAACAAGTTGGCTCTGCCATTAATGCTACTCATGGGAAAATCCGAATCCGTTATCCCCATAACTGATAAGGATTTAACCATGAGTAGATTCCAGAGAGCATCTCATGTGCTCTGGTGTTGTCAATATCATATCGTTTGGACACCCAAGTACCGATTTCGCATCCTGAGGAACAATGTTGGCAAAGAGGTCTATAAACAGATAAGGATCTCAAGTGAACAGCTCGGGATAGAAGTGGTGGAGCTGAATGTCCAGATAGATCATGTTCATTTGCTGGTAAAAGTGCCACCACGGCTTT
>FOAY01000012.1 GCA_900109485.1 Kosakonia sacchari
GTAATAGGTCACTTAAAGGGTAAAACAGCCCTTCGATTGTTCAGTAAATTTCCTTACTTACGGAAGAATAAGTTGTGGGGCAATCACTTCTGGGCACGGGGTTACTGCGTGGATACCGTAGGTATAAACGAAGAAATGATAAGAAAGTACGTGAAGTACCAGGAAAAGCATGAAGTTGAAGAGAGCCAACTTCAACTAAAAGAGGTGTGAAGGGAAGGCTCTCAGAGTCTGGACTTAGTACGCCCCTATGGGGCGCTATCAATGCCACCTGCTATGCAGGTGGTTTTTTACACTTCCGCCGCGCTACAGCCCTCTCGTCACCAGCGCATCATCCAGTTCGCGGTAAGCGGCGACCAGTTTATCCAGTGTCGCGCGATTTAACCCACTGGGGTTCGGCAGTACCCAGATCTGCGTCACGCCGATGCTCATCGTCTGCTTGCCCCAGTTAGCGCCTCTGACGCTGAATGCCTGTTCGAAGGCCTGTTTACCGAGGATCGCCAGCGCCGCAGGCTGATACTCTTCGATCTTCATAACCAGCTCTCTGCCGCCGGTACGCAGCTCGTGCAGCGCCACTTCGCTGGCCTGCACCGTCGGGCGTTCCACCAGCATGGTGATGCCACAGCGCGTATCCAGCAGATGCCTCTCCTCTTCCGGTCGCAGCAGCCGGTCGGTAAAGCCAGCCTGATGGATCACCTTCCAGAAACGGTTGCCAGGGTGCGCAAAGTGGAAGCCGGTATGGGCAGAAGATTTACCCGGATTGATACCACAAAACACCACGCGCAGCCCGGGAGCGAGAATATCATTGATCATAGTTATTCCTGGTCAATTGTCATAAATACCAGTATAAGGGATTGAAAATCCGCTGTTTATAAAAACATCAGCCAGGATATTCTTGCTGGATTGCAGGGGTAAGTTACTTTATAATCCCCCCGCTATGGCCCCTTAGCTCAGTGGTTAGAGCAGGCGACTCATAATCGCTTGGTCGTTGGTTCAAACCCAACAGGGGCCACCAAATTTTAGATTTAAAATCATATGATTAAGCCACCTTTTGCGGTGGCTTTTTTGTTTTTTTAAATCCTGAGTGTCCCAAAGATGTCGCTCAAGCTTTTGACAATCCCCGCCACTCTGTCGCTTCTATCGCTACAGCTACGGTCGCAGAATGGCGCAACGCCTTTCCTTCCCGATGAAGCCATCACTCAAGCGACAATATTTTCATGCAGTGTCTTCAGAATATTAATAAGATCCACATCTTTTCAGGCAAGAAAAACGCATTGTTGTCATGCCCATCCTCAACACAAACAGTTAATCAATGCCTTACTAAAAAACAATTATTCTCTGCACTATAATTTCCTTAATAAATTATCCCTCCGATATATCTTAATAGAAAACATCAAATAAGAATATAATACAAAACGTGATGACAACTATTAATAACCACCATCGCATACGCTAGAATAAATTCCATAGCACTGTCTGGATTACTCCAGCGACGTGAATTATGGGTTATTTTTCTACGCGCCTTGTTATAAGGCGGAAACGGATAATGTATCGCTACAATGCTTTTAACTATCCGTATTGAGATAACCACCTATATAAAATATATCCAGGATGATTCAATGAAGAAAATGATATTCGGTAACAATACCCAGCCAGGACATTCAGCCAGTAAACCTGAATTAACAAATGGTCTGGAAGCTGCAACAGCGATAACAAACAAAATGCCGAAACAAGGTTATCTGTACATCCCTTTTGCCGCAGAGGATCTGGTTGATCAAAGTCTTGGCCTAAATTTACTTCGCCACCTCAAAGGGAAAAGGTTATACCCTCTAATTGCACCAAATCAGAAAATTCTAATCGAGATGGAAAGACTGCGGGCAGTGGAAATTACGAAATTAACGGAGCAAATAAATACCATCAGCGATAAATTGCAGGACGTAGATAAGACTCTGAAAAATGAAGCTGGCTGGAATGCTGAAACCTTAAGAAATAGGGTTTCACCAGAAGTGTTCGATACATTTACGACAGGTATCGCAAGATTATCGCAGCAGCTGTCAGTATTAAAGAAAATGAGTTTCATACATAAACCATTGAGCCAATTATCGTCCGTAAGAGATAAATTATATATCCTTGGGCACGGAGCGGCCGGAAGAAACATATTGGCAGCGGATCAAGCAGCGACTCTGGGGCAGATGACGGCAAAAAGCCTCGCGGAACAATTACACGCATGCGGGCTACCAAAAACATTCAGCGATCTGCGAATAACGGCCTGCTTCAGTGCAGATTCAATCGAGCCGCTCTCATTTGAAGCCGACGAACTGGATGAAACGTCCGGAACGGTTAGCGAAAAAAGGAGAGGAATAAAAGGAATATTCAAGCCGCTGAAAGACACAAATCCCCTTGCGCTCACAATAAGTAAAGAAATGAAGCGCCTCGGTTACCACAATATTCAGGTAACCGGGTACCACGGTGCAGGGGTAACATACAGCCCTAAGGAATTCCGGGCGCGCAGGCTTGAGAGAGGTACGGATATTCGCCGTTCACTTGTCAGACGTACTTTCTGATATGTTTGTTCAGGGGCGTTCCGGCAAGCAGAACGCCCTCGTTTCAGGACGCTAACGCTCTTTCAGCATCTGCAGATTTTTGATCATACTCATCCTGCGCCGCCGTAAGCTGCGGCCCATATTCCAGCGCCCAGCGATACAGCGCTTCAAATGGCTGTCGAAGTGATTCGCCAAGCGGCGTAATACGGTATTCAACACCCACCGGCATTGTCGGCAACACTTCCCGATGCACCAGCCCGTTGCGCTCCAGCCGTTTCAGAGCGTCGGCCAGCGCCTTATGGGTGATACCATCCAGCCTGCGCCGGATCTCATTGAAACGAGAGGGTTTTGTACACAGCACGGTCAGGATCAAAATCGACCATTTATTGGTGATGTGCTCAAGTATCGGGCGCGTTTTGCCCACATTTCCTAAATCGCAGTCATCAATTTTTGTCATAGCGGTATATCCATTGATATCTAATATAAATAAAGTGCGTAATTGATACTAAATATAAAACTTATATCATCGATTTTCCACTCAACAGGAGAATCATTATGAACAGACTGCACAACAAAACGGCCCTCATACTGGGCGGCGCAAAAGGAATTGGCCTGGCGATAACCCAGCGTTTTGCCCAGGAAGGAGCCACGACATGGTTTACCTCCCGCCGCGAGGAAGAGTTACAGAACGCCGCCGCTAAAATCGAAGGAGATGCGCTGCCGCTGCGTGCTGATGTCAGCCAGCACAGCGAACTGGCACGCATAATGGAAAACATTCAGCAGCAATCCGGGAAACTGGATGTGCTGGTGATTAATGCCGGCATGTCAGAGTACGCGACCCTTGAGCAGGTTTCAGAAACGCACTTTGAAAACACCTTCGGGTTGAATGTCCGCTCGCCGCTGTTTGCCCTGCAAGCTGCGTTGCGGCTGCTCAAACCTGGCGCCAGCGTGGTGCTGATAGGTTCGATTGCCGACGTTATCGGTACGGAAGGCTATGGTGTTTATAGCGCCAGCAAAGCCGCGCTGCGCTCTTTTGCCCGAACCTGGACGCGCGAACTGGCGGCCAGAGGCATTCGCGTTAACGTCGTCGCGCCCGGCCCTATTGATACCGAAATGATGGCTGCGGCATCGGAAAATGTTCGTCAGGGGTTAACGCAGGCCATTCCGCTGGGTCGTATGGGTCAGCCGGAAGAAGTGGCCAACGCCGCGCTGTTTCTTGCGAGTGACGAAAGCAGCTATATCGCCGGTGCCGAGATTTGTGTCGATGGCGGGTTAACGCAAGTGTAAAGGCTCCTTTCAGGCCGCAATGCATGCCAGCGGAGTGGCCTGAAAGCCGCAATGCGCGCACTTTTTCGCGTATTTCGCCGATTTAAGCCACCATAAGCGCAATTTTCACAGAAACACTAACGCATTGAAATATGTCCCATGTAATATGGATGCAGACTATTGCGAGATTCATATCTATAGTCCAGATTTGTTGAATAACCACACCCCTTAATAAACTCTTAAGCGCTTTGACGAAACGCCATGAACAAACCTATAAAACGGCTTGAAATCATCAAATACGCCATCGAACTGGAGGATGACGGCATCATCCTCAGTCAGCTTCCTTTGTTGAAAAATGAAGTTACGGATCCGGAGTTAGCGTTTATCGTCCATGCGCTTGAAGAGAAGAATTACAGCGAAGCGATGCGCGCCATAACGAACTGGCTGCAAAACCAGCGTTCCGTCGTGAGCTGGCAGGATCCGCTGGTGGCCGCCAGCAAACTGGAACTGAAAGCGCTGGAAGAACAACTGCGCGAACTGATTGATAAACGCAACGCGCGCATCCAGTTGCTCGACGAGTTCAACGATCTCTACTTAACCCGCCTCGGCCCGCTGATGTCGCAGATCCTGCGTCTGCGCAAAACCCTGGCGGAAGCCGCCGTTCGCCGCCAGGAAGCCGAAGCGCGCCGTCGCGAAGCCGATTATTTGCGGTGCCAGAAGTATCTGTCGCAGGCGGTGGAAGTGCTGGTTACCTTGACGCAGCGCTGGCAAAGCATGCCGCCGCACTCATTGCAGGCTGCCGAAGCACGCAAACATCTGCAACAGCAAAGCGAGCTGATCGCCTCGTTGCTGGCCGAAGCGCAAGAGCTGGAACGCGGTCTGACGCGTGAAGAAGAACCGGCACGCCAGGCGCGTGACGAAGCGCGTCAGGAATACGAGAGCTATCAGGAACAGCAGCACGATGCCGAAAAACGCTTTAGCTTCGAGCAGAAGATGTCAGAGGATGAGCGTCACGAGCTGAAGCGACTGTGGCGCCAGGCCAGCAAACTCTGCCATCCGGATCTGGTGGACAACGATTTTAAAAATGAAGCGCACAGCATGATGGTGCAGCTCAACCAGGCGCGCCAGCGCGGCGATCTGAGTGAGATCCGCGCGATTCTGACCCGCCTGCAGAAAGGGCTGGAGCCGCTGATGGCCAGCGATCGCTTAAACGATCTACAGCGCCTGCGTCAGCGTATTGCTGAAGTGAAACAGCATATCGCCAGCCTGATTGAAGAGCTGGCAACGCTCGAGAAAGAGGAATCCTGGCAGCTCATATCGTCGCTGGGCGATCGGGAAACCTACTTCCGCCAGCAGGAAAAAGCGCTGGGCGAAATTCGCCAGACGCTGGAGCAGCAAGTCAGCGAAGCCGAATACGACGAAGTGGCCTGAAAGCAGCAAGCCCGGTGAAAAACCGGGCTTCGTCGTTATTTCTTGTGCCAGTACGCCTGCGCGCGCACCCGTTGCTGATCGATATTGTCGGTCGCATAGCGCTCCATCAGCGATTTCACCACTTCACCTTCCCCGGTCAGCCAGATAAAATAGTCCTCATCGGCGATGGTCAGCGAAGCCAGTTTATCGTGCAGCGCCTGCGGGTTATGACCAACCACCCATTGAATATCAAAGCCGCTCAGATGCGCCAGATAATCCTGATACGCCGCATCGGCAACCGTCACCACAGCCGTCACTTTCGGGCGAACCGCGAGCAGGCTGAGCGCTTCCAGACGGCGACGCAGCGCAGGCATACCGGATTCATCGCACACATAGAGTTGCCAGGCGTAATCTTCCGGCACCACCAGCGAACCGCGCGGCCCGCCAATCGTCAATGTATCCCCTGCCTGCGCATTCACCGCCCAATGGCTCGCCACGCCACCGTCGTGAATATAGAAATCCACCACCAGTTCGTGACGGCTGGCGTCATAAATCGGCGTGTAATCGCGGGATGCCGGGCGCGGTCCATCGCCCCAGACGATACCTTCGTCGGTCACCGTCGGCGGCACAAAGTGCGACCCCGGCTGCGGAAAGAAGACTTTTGTATGATCGTCAAAACCGCGCGACGTAAAGCCTTCCAGTTGTTCACCTCCCAGCACAATGCGCTGAAATCCGCTGCCAGCGCGTTCCGCGCGCAGAACAGTTAACTCGCGAAAGCGCAGTTCATTGCGTACGCGTTGGGGATAACGTTGAGAATGAGTTGTCATAATCGGCCTTCGTGAAAGTGAATACGATATATCTAAATGTTGTGCAAATGATAATGATTGTTGATTGCGCAGAAGACAAGCCATTTTTATGATATAAACCACATGAAAGCACCGATTGCCAAAACATAAAATTATTATTTTTATTATCAATAACATAAAAACAAAACTCATTACAACATTGTCTAAATAGTCAATTTAGATATAAATTAGATATATCAATTTATCAGGAGTACAGCATGCGCCATCATCACGAGCGGGACGACCGCGAACACCCGCACCACGGCGGCGGACGACGCCAACGCTTTTTTGGTCACGGTGAGTTACGTCTGGTCATTCTCTACTTGCTGAGCAGCAACGCCAGCCACGGCTATGAGCTGATCAAAGCCATTGAATCCCTGACTCAGGGCAACTATACGCCCAGCCCTGGCGTTATTTATCCCACGCTTGATTACCTGCAAGAGCAGGGTTTCATTACCATTGACGATGAAGAGAATGGGCGCAGAACCATTGCGATAACGCCGCAGGGTTTGCGCTGGCTGGAAGAGAGCCAGGCGCAGATTGCAGAGATTCAGGAACGCATCCGGGTGCGTAACGTCGGTTATCAGCTGCGCAGAAACCCGCAAATGAAGCGGGCGCTGGATAACTTTAAAGCGGTACTGGATTTACGGGTGAATCAGGGGGAACTCAGCGCCGCACAGCTTAAGCAGATAATTGGCATTATCGATCGTGCGGCGCTGGATATTTCACAACTTGATTAAGCCATTTCTGGCGTATCGCGCAGACGGAAAACCTGAACCAGTTCGCGCAGGTGCAGCGCCTGATCGTTCAGTGCCGCCGCCGCCGCAACCGACTCCTCCACCAGGCTGGAGTTCTGCTGGGTGGTTGAGTCAATCAGGCCAATGGCGCTATTAATCTGCGAAATGCCATCGGTCTGTTCGCGGCTTGCCTGGCCGATCTCACGCAGGATCACATCCATCTCCTGCACGTTGCTCACCATACCGTTAATCAACCCGCTGGCTTTTTCTACCAGCGCCATTCCTTCACGGGTCTGGCTGGTGGAATTTTCGATCAGATGGCGGATCTCATTCGCCGACGAGGCGCTTTTCTGCGCCAGTTGACGGACTTCGCCCGCAACCACCGCAAAACCACGCCCATGTTCCCCTGCACGCGCGGCTTCAACGGCTGCGTTCAGCGCGAGGATGTTGGTCTGGAACGCAATGGAATCAATCAGGTTGATAATGTCAGACATCCGGTTTGAGGTGTCGTTAATGACGCGCATCTTCTCCGTGACCTGTTTCATCATCTCGCCGTTATTTTTCACTACCGTCGCCGCGCCCGCGGAAAGCTGCGTGGCTTCTGACGTGTGATCGGCGGTATTTTTCACCGTGGCGGTGATTTGCTCCATCGACGCTGCGGTCTGTTCCACTGAGCTTGCCTGTTCTTCCGTTCTTGCCGCCAGATCCTGGTTACCGGCAACAATCTGCGCCGCCGCGCTGGAGATGCTCTCCGAACCGTTCTGTACCTGATGAACAATCTCTACGAGGCGCTCTTTCATCTCCATTAATGCCTGCAGCAGAACCCCCGTTTCGTCGCGGTGATGTGAATCGATCGTACGGGTCAAATCGCCATTAGCAATGGCTTCTGCGAAGGTGACGGCCTCACGCAATGGACGCGTGATCATCCGTACAATGATCCAGCCGATCAAGCTGCCGAAGCCAATGCTCAAGACCGCGAGCAGAATGAGGATCAAGCGGCTCGCGGCAAAATCGTGCTGCACGACCTCACCCGCCCCTTTCATCTGCGCATCCTGAATAGTAATCAACTCCAGCACCTTTTCTTTGTAGGCATTCTGGATATTCACCGTGTTGCTCATCATCTCCTGTATCGCAGCCGCACGATCGTTATTTTTCACGGCGTCGAGGATACGAAAGCGAGAATCAAGGTACTGCTGGCGTACGGTGCGGATTTCAGCAAGGATTTTCTGTGATTTGTCATCACGCAGGTTTTTCGCCAGATCTTCGAGCAACGCGGTAATGTGGCTGCTGATCTCAGAAAGCTGCTTCTGCGACTCGCCGGTCCACTTCCCTTCGCTATCAAGTAGCATCAGTTGCTGAATGCTGACAAAAGAGTTGAAGTTATCGATCAGCTGATTGGCTTTAACAGTGGTTGGATAGTCATCACGCACAATTTCCTGCATTCCATTATTTGCACGATCCAGGCTGGAGAGTGACATTGAGGAACTTATCACCATCAACACAATAAAAAAGCCGAACGCCAGAAATAATTTCGTGCCTATTTTTACATTATGTAAAAACATATTTTCTCCATGGGTTTGATTATTTTACCGACGAAAGTGTCGGGCGCTTAACCCTAAAGGCCCGCTTAAGTCCCTGGCGCAAATTAAAGATATGCAGCCAAAACACGTTATCGGTAACCCCATCGCTAACTTTATGAGTTTGATCGTTTTTTTAATTATTTATTGACAGATCTGATAGTTAAGAACTATTAATTGCTGTTTATCGATCGTTATATTCGCGAGAAGAATGATTTGCGCAACGCATATTAACGCTGCTTAAAGAGATTTAATTCGTGGTTAAGTAGAAGTGGTGGAAATATATTAATACTTCGCATTGCCAACTATAATTAATAATATTTTAACAAAAAATAAAAAATATCATTACATATGCGTGTTGTATTTACTCTTAACAGATAAAAAAACCGCCACAGTATTGCATGGCGGTTTTTAATCTGGCAATAAAACGTTAATGCAAGACGGATACGGCATCCTGCAGGCGACCAGCGCGATGTTTCACCATCGCCGAGACGGTAGCACTTTCCTCTACTAAACCGGCATTCTTCTGGGCGATGGCATCCAGCTCAGCCACCGCGCGCGTCAGATCGGAAAGCCCGTCAACCTGTTCGGAAGTGGAACGGCTAATCTGCCCAATCAGCGACGTCACGTTCTGCACCTGGCTGACAATATCTTCCATCGTGCGGCCAGCGGCATGCACCTGATCGTAACCCGACTGCACTTTGCTGGCGCTGGCATCGATAAGCTTACGGATGTCGTTTGCCGCGCTGGCGCTGCGGCTGGCGAGATGGCGAACTTCACCCGCCACCACAGCAAAGCCCTTGCCCTGCTCCCCGGCCCGCGCTGCTTCCACCGCTGCGTTCAGTGCGAGGATATTGGTCTGGAAAGCAATGTCGTTAATCAGCGTCGTAATGGAGCCAATACGTTGCGTGCTGTCGGCAATCTCATCCATGGTTTTTACTACCGTCTCCATCGCTTTACCGCCGTGGGTTGCCGCGCTGCTGGCGGAACTGGAGAGCTGATCGGCCGCCGAAGCGGTTTCCGAGTTAGTTTGCAGCGATGCCGCCATCTGGTTCATGGTCGCCACCGTCTGCTGCACATTCACCACGGTTTGGCGGGTGCGTTCATTCAAATCATCATTACCTTTCGCCAACGTTTCGCTGCCGCTAAGCACGCTGCTAACCTGGCCAGAAACATCATTGATCAACCAGCGGCACATCAGCCCAAGCTGGCCGATGGCGCGTAACGTCAGCCCGAGTTCGTCGCTACGGTTCAGCGGCTGTATGCTGTTGCTCTCGCCGGTAGCCACGCTGAGCGCCTGCCGGGCGACATTCTCCGCCGGGCGGACAATCTGCCACTCAACGGCCATACAACCCACCAGCATCGCCAGCGTACCGATCGCCAGCGCCATCCCGCCTGCGCCACTCAGCCACAGCCCGGCCATCTGCGCAAGCCACAGCAGCGACATCACGCTGCGCGTACGCCAGCGCAGCGACAAGGAAGCGAGTTTCCCCCACCAGCCTTTGCTGATCACCAACCCTTTATGCACCCGTTTATTACAGCGCCCTTCATTCAGGGCTTTGTACAACGGTTCAACCGCGGCAATCTCTTCATCGGTCGCCTGGGTACGAATCGACATATAGCCGATAGTCTTACCGTTACGCACCATCGGTACGGCGTTAGCGCGAACCCAGTAGTGATCGCCGTTCTTGCGGCGGTTTTTCACCACACCGCTCCACGGTTCGCCCTGTTTGAGGGTGTACCACATATCGGCAAATGCCGCTTTGGGCATATCAGGATGCCGCACCACGTTATGGGGCTGGTCGAGCAGTTCGCCCAGGGTGTAACCGCTGGCATGGATAAAAGCGTCGTTCGCGTGGGTAATGTAGCTTTGCTGGTCAGTCGTTGACATCAGAGTTGTATCAGCATCCAGCATAAAACGCTGCTGGCTGACATAAGGAGGAGAAGACATGGTTGCGTCCTGTGCGGGTTATATTGCTGTTAAAAATTAATGCGAATGTTATTTCGGCGATAATGGATTTATCTTTAATTGTTAAATTTGATTTAGATCGCAATTCGCAATAAAACCCTGGTTTTCATGGGCTCGTTAACTCTCTGTTTTTAATAGTTTCACTATGTTACCACTAAACGGCGTTAACATAATTGCTCCATCATCGCGCATTAACCGCACCATATTGGCGCAACGCTGCAATAACCCGGCCAAACATGTACAAATTTTAATCACAAAAGATACAAAATATTAACGTAGCGGCATGATTAAATTTTGTACGCCCGCGGTTTTACCTGGTATTTATCCCGATTTCATCGGCCCACGCCGATGTGGCGCAATCCCTGCAATACTTAAATCGGTATCATGTGATACGCCAGCCCCCGGAGGCCATTTTGAACAGGTTACCTTCCAGCGCATCGGCATTAGCGTGCAGCGCTCACGCCCTGAATCTCATTGAGAAGCGAACGCTTGATCATGAGGAGATGAAAGCATTAAACCGAGAGGTGGTGGATTACTTTAAAGAGCATGTCAATCCGGGGTTTTTGGAGTACCGCAAATCTGTTACCGCCGGCGGGGATTACGGAGCCGTAGAGTGGCAAGCGAGCAGTCTCAATACGCTTGTCGACACCCAGGGACAGGAGTTTTTAGATTGCCTGGGTGGTTTTGGAATATTTAATGTGGGGCACCGTAATCCAGTTGTGGTTTCCGCCGTACAGAATCAACTCGCCAAACAACCTCTTCATAGTCAGGAACTGCTCGACCCACTGCGGGCGATGCTGGCAAAAACGCTGGCGGCTCTTGCGCCAGGCAAACTGAAATACAGCTTCTTTAGTAATAGCGGGACGGAATCCGTCGAAGCCGCCCTGAAACTCGCCAAAGCGTACCAGTCGCCGCGCGGCAAATTCACCTTTGTCGCGACCAGCGGCGCGTTCCATGGCAAATCATTAGGCGCGCTGTCCGCGACCGCAAAATCCACCTTCCGCAAACCCTTTATGCCGCTGCTGCCGGGCTTTCGCCACGTGCCGTTCGGTGATATCGAGGCGATGCGTACCCTGCTTAGCGAATGCCATAAAACCGGCGACGATGTGGCGGCGGTGATCCTGGAACCTATTCAGGGTGAAGGTGGCGTGATCCTGCCGCCGGTCGGTTATCTGCCGGCGGTTCGCAAGCTGTGCAATGAGTTTGGCGCATTGCTGATCCTCGACGAAGTGCAAACCGGCATGGGCCGCACCGGCAAAATGTTCGCCTGTGAACATGAAAACGTGCAGCCGGACATTCTGTGTCTCGCCAAAGCGCTGGGCGGCGGCGTGATGCCGATTGGCGCGACGATCGCCACGGAAGAAGTTTTCTCTGTGTTGTTTGATAACCCGTTCCTGCACACCACCACCTTTGGCGGTAACCCGCTGGCCTGTGCGGCCGCGCTGGCGACCATCAATGTGCTGCTGGAGGAGAACCTCCCGGCGCAGGCGGAGCAGAAAGGCGATATGTTGCTGGATGGCTTCCTGGCGCTGGCGCGCGCGTACCCGGATTTGGTACACACCGCGCGGGGCCGTGGCATGCTGATGGCGATCGAATTTGTCGATAACGAAACGGGCTACAACTTCGCCAGCGAAATGTTCCGCCAGCGCGTGCTGGTTGCCGGAACGCTCAACAACGCGAAAACCATTCGCATCGAACCGCCGCTGACGCTGACCATTGAGCAGTGTGAGCAGGTGCTGAAAGCGGCAGGCAACGCGCTGGCAGCGCTGCGGGTGGCGGTAAACGCTGAGTAATCCTGTGCCCGGTCGCGTCTGCGCTTACCGGGCCTGCAAATCACCCATGCCGGAGAGACGCCTGCGCCCTCCGGCTTTTTTTGACGCTACTGCGGCAGCAAGCCAATAAAACTGCGTTTTTTGCGCGGCTCGGACATCAGCGCCTCCAGCTTCTCCACGCACGCCAGGTAATGCGGTGTCTTCTTATGCGCCGCAACGGCCTCATCATCCTGATAGGCTTCGTAAATAAAAAAGCGGGTCTTCACTTTGGGATCCTGCAACACATCAAAACGCAGGTTACCCGGCTCGCGGATTGCGCCTTCATGATTGGCGCGAAACACCTGCAAAAAATCCTCCACGCAATCGGGTTTAATATTGATTTCCACCAGCGTCACATTCATGGTTGCTCTCCTTGTTTTTCTTCCAGCCAGAACTGATAAGCCTCATGGGCGCTCATATTGTCGTGAACCACTTTTTTCACCGCTTTCAGCATGGCGAGCGGCGCACTGGACTGGAAGATGTTGCGCCCCATATCCACGCCGGATGCGCCCTGATCAATGGCGCGGAAACACATCTCCAGCGCCTCCTGCTCCGGCAATTTCTTGCCGCCAGCAATCACAATCGGCACCGGACAACTGGCGGTGACTTTTTCAAACCCCTGCTCCACAAAATAGGTTTTCACAAACTGCGCGCCCATTTCCGCGGCGATACGGCTGGCGAGCGAGAAATAACGGGCATCGCGCGTCATCTCTTTGCCAACGCCGGTCACCGCAAGCACCGGAATACCGTAACGGCTCCCCGCATCGACAAGCTTGATAACGTTACCGATGGACTGATGTTCATATTCGCTGCCGATATACACCTGTGCCGCTACCGCCGATACATTCAGGCGCAGCGCATCTTCCATCGCCACCGCAACGCATTCATGGGAAAGCTCCGTCAGCATCGAATTTCCGCCGGAGGCGCGCAGCACTACGGGTTTGTTGGTGGCCGGAGGCACCACGCTGCGTAAGATCCCCCGCGTACACATCAGCACATCGGTTTCACCAAACAGCGGCGCAAGGGAGAGATCGATACGTTCAAGCCCGGTGGTTGGCCCCTGAAAATATCCGTGATCGAAGGCCAGCATTACCGTGCGATTGCTCTTCGGGTTAAAGATCCTTGCCAGTCGCGACTGCATGCCCCAGTCCAGCGCGCCGCAGCCTTTCAGGGTAAAAGGCACATTCTGTTGCGGTATGCCAAGGCCAAAATCCTTCCCCTCTTTGTGATCGTCCAGGTCCGCCATCTCTCCTCCCGCGCAAAGCTGTGATTGAACTGTTGATTTTGTGATTGAAGATTGTTCAAAAGCGTAGGCGCTGAACTATATTTTCGACCATACGAGGATCACAGTTTTATCTATAACGCTGGTCGAGGGGGCCAAACCCATGAGTTACCTGATGGCACTAGATGCAGGAACCGGCAGCATTCGCGCAGTGATCTTCGACTTATCCGGGCGGCAAATCGCCGCAGGCCAGGCCGAATGGAAACATCTGAGCATCGAAAACGTGCCGGGATCAATGGAGTTCGATCTCGACAGCAACTGGCAGCTCGCCTGCCAGTGCATCCGCAAGGCGCTGGACAGCGCTGGCCTGAGCGGTGCCGATATTCAGTCCATTGCCTGCTGCTCAATGCGTGAAGGCATTGTGCTCTACGATCGCAACGGCGATGCCATCTGGGCCTGCGCCAATGTCGATTCCCGCGCCAGCCACGAAGTGGCAGAGCTCAAAGAGATCCACGACTGGCAGTTTGAATCCGAAGTCTACAGCGTCTCCGGGCAGACGCTGGCGCTCAGCGCCATGCCGCGCCTGCTGTGGCTGGCGCACCATCGTCCCGATATCTACCGCAATACCGCGACCA
Organism: Kosakonia sacchari; assembly: GCA_900109485.1. Lineage (GTDB taxonomy): Bacteria > Pseudomonadota > Gammaproteobacteria > Enterobacterales > Enterobacteriaceae > Kosakonia > Kosakonia sacchari_B. The sequence goes on from FOAY01000012.1 coordinate 14,013, forward strand.
TGACCATGATCAGCGACTGGCTGGCGTCACGCCTCTCCGGCTGGCTGGCGGTCGATCCTTCCAACGCCGGAACCACCGGCATGCTCGATCTCTTCACCCGCGACTGGCGAGCAGAGCTGCTGGATATGGCCGGGCTGCGTGCGGATCTTCTGTCGCCGGTGAAAGAGACCGGCAGCCTGCTCGGCGAAGTGACGCAGCAGGCAGCGCAAGAGTGCGGGCTGCGCGAAGGAACGCCCGTGGTGATGGGCGGTGGCGATGTGCAGCTTGGCTGCCTCGGGCTTGGCGTGGTTCGCGCCGGGCAAACTGCGGTGCTCGGCGGCACATTCTGGCAGCAGGTGGTTAATCTGCCGCAGGTGCGTACCGATCCGGAGATGAATATCCGCGTGAATCCGCATGTGATCCCCGGCATGGTGCAGGCGGAATCGATCAGCTTTTTTACCGGGCTGACCATGCGCTGGTTCCGCGACGCGTTCTGCGCGGAAGAGAAGCTGATCGCAGAACGTCTCGGCACCGACGCGTATCACCTGCTGGAAGAGATGGCCAGCCGGGTACCTGCCGGTTCATGGGGCGTGATGCCAATCTTCTCCGACGCCATGCACTTTAAGCAGTGGTATCACGCCGCGCCGTCGTTTATTAACCTCTCCATCGATGCGGAAAAATGCAATAAAGCCACGCTGTTTCGCGCGCTGGAAGAGAACGCCGCCATCGTCTCGGCCTGTAACCTGGCGCAGATCTCACGCTTCTCCGGTGTGCAATTCGACAGCCTGGTGTTCGCTGGCGGCGGCGCAAAAGGAGCGCTGTGGAGCCAGATTTTAAGTGACGTTACCGGCCTGCCGGTACGTGTGCCGGAAGTGAAAGAAGCCACTGCGCTCGGCTGTGCGATTGCGGCCGGTTTCGGTGCGGGGCTGTATGACGACATGGCGGCAACCGGCGAACGGCTGGTGCGCTGGAGCCAGACCTACATGCCAAACCAGGCGCATCGTGAGCTGTACGACAACATGATGCTGAAATGGCAAAAAATCTATGCCGATCAGCTGGGGCTGGTCGATAGCGGGCTGACGACATCAATGTGGCGCGCGCCCGGCCTTGCGGAAAAAGCCTGACCTCCCTCCTCATCCGGCCCCTTTCCCCCTGCGGGGAGCGGGGTCACTATTTTGAATTCCATCACAATCATTACCTCCCGCTTTTCCCTTTTTGGCGGCGACGGCTAAAGTAGAACTCATCCGACCACATAACAATAATTTTACACTGGAAGCGCGCATGAGCCATTACCCGTCGTTATTCGCCCCACTCGATCTGGGATTTACCACATTGAAAAACCGTGTGCTGATGGGATCAATGCACACCGGTCTGGAGGAGCGCCCGGACGGTGCTGAACGGCTGGCGGCCTTCTATGCGGAACGCGCACGCCACGGCGTAGCGCTGATTGTGACGGGCGGAGTCGCGCCTGCGCTCTCCGGCGTTACGATGGAGGGTGGTGCCGTATTGCAGGATGCCAGCCAGCTTCCGCATCACCGGCTGATCACCGATGCCGTGCATCAGGAAGGCGGCAAAATCGCGCTACAAATTCTGCATACCGGCCGTTACAGCTATCAGCCACATCTGGTGGCACCCTCCGCGCTACAGGCACCGATCAACCGCTTTACGCCACATGCCCTGAGCCACGACGAGATCCTTGCGCTTATCGATGACTTCGCCCGTTGTGCGCAACTGGCGCAGCAGGCCGGTTATGACGGCGTAGAAATTATGGGCTCCGAAGGCTATCTGATTAATGAATTCCTCGCCGCCCGTACCAACCAGCGGGAAGATGAATGGGGAGGCGATGAAGCCCGCCGCCGCCGTTTTGTGCTGGATGTGGTGCGCGCGGTGCGCGAACGGGTTGGCCGCGAGTTTATTATTATCTACCGTCTGTCGATGCTGGATCTGGTCGAAGGCGGCGGCACGCTGGAGCAGACCATCACGCTGGCGCAGGCAGTCGAAGCGGCAGGCGCTAATCTCATTAATACCGGCATCGGCTGGCATGAAGCGCGGATCCCGACGATCGCCACGCCGGTTCCGCGCGGAGCCTTTAGCTGGGTGACGCGCAAGCTGAAAGGGAAAGTGGGCATTCCGCTGGTCACCACTAACCGCATCAACGATCCGCAGGTTGCCGAGACGATCCTGAGTCACGGCGATGCTGATATGGTGTCGATGGCGCGTCCGTTCCTTGCCGATGCCGAGCTGCTTTCTAAAGCGCAAAGCGGTCGGGCAGATGAGATCAACACCTGCATCGGGTGCAACCAGGCGTGCCTCGATCAGATCTTCGTCGGCAAGGTGACCTCCTGCCTGGTCAACCCGCGCGCCTGTCATGAGACGCAAATGCCGGTGCTTCCGGCATTACGCAAGAAAAACCTTGCCGTTGTTGGCGCTGGTCCAGCCGGGTTGGCGTTTGCCGTGAATGCTGCCGCACGCGGGCACAGCGTGACGCTGTTTGACGCACAAGCGGAGATCGGCGGGCAGTTTAACGTTGCCAAACAGATCCCCGGCAAAGAGGAGTTTTGCGAAACCCTGCGCTACTACCGGCGCATGCTCGAATTGACGGACGTGGCGCTGTGCCTGAACCAGCGCGTCGATCCTTCGATGCTGATGCTGTTCGATGAGGTGATCCTCGCCTGCGGTATTGAACCGCGCATTCCGCCGATCGAAGGTATCGATCATCCTAAGGTGCTGAGCTACCTCGACGTGCTGCGCGACAAAGCCCCGGTCGGCGAAAGTGTGGCGATCATCGGCTGTGGCGGGATCGGTTTTGATACCGCGATGTATTTAAGCCAGCCAGGCGAACCGACCAGCCAGAACATTGCCGAGTTTTGCGTGGAATGGGGGATCGACACCAGCCTGAAGGAAATCGGCGGGTTGCGCCCCGAAGGGCCGCAACTGGCGAAAAGCCCGCGGCGCATTGTGATGCTGCAACGTAAAGCCGGTAAGCCGGGAGAAAATCTGGGTAAAACGACCGGCTGGATCCATCGCGCTACGCTGCTGTCACGCGGGGTGAAAATGATCCCGTCGGTCAGTTATCAGAAGATCGATGATGCCGGGCTGCACCTGTTGGTTGGCGGCGAACCGCAACTGCTGGCAGTTGATAATGTCGTGATCTGCGCCGGGCAGGAGCCAAAGCGCGAGCTGGCGCAACCGCTGCGTGAGGCGGGCAAAACGGTGCATCTGATTGGCGGCTGCGATGTGGCGCTGGAGCTGGACGCTCGCCGGGCGATTGCCCAGGGCACCACACTGGCGCTGGAGATTTAATGCAAAGTGCCGGAGGGCGGCTTCACCTTCTCCGGCCTGGAACAGCGACAAACATCGTAGGCCCGATAAGCGAAGCGCCATCAGGCAAAGTACCGGAGGGCGGCTTCACCTTCTCCGGCCTGGAACAGCGACAAACATCGTAGGCCCGATAAGCGAAGCGCCATCAGGCAAAGTACCGGAGGGCGGCTTCACCTTCTCCGGCCTGGAACAGCGACAAACATCGTAGGCCTGATAAGCGAAGCGCCATCAGGCATGAGGTTCATCCAACCGTTAGCGCTTCTTACGCACTTTCACCGCTTTAAGGATCACGAATTTGTTGTTCGTCGCGATTGTTTCGCAGTTGCCAAAGACGCGCTTCAGCTTGCGGAAGTAATCCAGGTGGCGGTTGCCGACGATCCGCAGCTCGCCGCCATATTTCAGGCAAAAACGCGCATCGTTAAACATCTGCCAGGCGATATGATCGGTGATAGCGCTTTGCTGATGAAACGGCGGGTTGCACAGCACCGCATCAAAGCGATCCGGCTCAATCCCGGCGAGCGAGTTGTTGATCATAAAGTCGCTGCGCGCGCTTGCCTCCGGAAGATTGCTTTCCACATTCAGCCGCGCGGATGCCACAGCCATTGCCGACTCATCGGCAAACAGCACGCGGCCAGGGTTTTGCGCCAGCAGTTGCAGGCCAATCACCCCGTTGCCGCAGCCGAGATCCACCATCTCGCCTTCTATCCCTTCCGGCAGATGTTGCAGGAAGAAGCGTGCGCCGATATCCAGCCCGCTGCGCGAAAAGACATTGGCATGGTTATGGATAGTCCAGTCGGTGCCATCCAGCTTCCAGCTGGCAAGCTGCAACCCGTTGGCGAGCGCAGGCGCAGTAAAGGTACAGTTGATCAAACGCGCCTTTTTCCACGCCAGCGTGGTGGTGGTTGGGCCAAGAATTTTTTCGAACAGCGCCAGCGTCGAATTATGAATATCGCGCGCTTTCGCCCCGGCGATGATCCGCGTTTGCGGCGTCACCACGTCGCGCAGCGCGTGCAGTTGTTGCTCCAGCAACGCCAGTTGTTTCGGGATTTTGATCAGCACCAGCGCCGGGTTGGCTGGCAGCGGGCTAAGGCTGTCTTGCAGCGTGACAGCGCTTTCATCCATCGCATTGATGCGCAGGTTATGCTGCGTCGCTAATTCGGCAATGTACGAATCATTAATGCAAACCGGGTGATGCTCCGCCAGTGCGCAGGCCAGCGCACCGAAACTGTCGTTAAAGATCAGAACCGGGCCTTCGACCTCATTCACCTGTTGCAGCAGATATTCGTCCGCCGCGTCCCACGCCTGTAATGACGCCTCTTCCACGCCGACAGGAAAGCGGTCTAAAGTAAATGATTGTCCGTTTAACTCAACCTGGCTCATCGCCCCTCCGAAGTGCTAAAATTCGCGCGTTTTATCGCTTAATTATCCGGAGATGTAAACACATTTCGCCATGAATACGCTTACCTACCTTCAGGGCTATCCTGAATCCCTGCTGGCGCAGGTAACCACGCTTATCGAACAGAACCGGCTTGGCGAGGTGCTGCAAAAACGCTATCCGCTCAGCCACGACATCACCACCGATAAAGCGCTTTATCAGTACACGCAGGAGATGAAAAACCAGTATCTGCGTAACGCCTCGCCGGTCAATAAAGTGATGTATGACAGCAAAATTCACGTGCTGAATAATGCGCTCGGCCTGCATACAGCGGTCTCGCGCGTGCAGGGCGGCAAGCTAAAGGCGAAAGCGGAAATCCGCGTGGCGACGGTGTTTCGCGACGCGCCGGAAGCGTTCCTGCGGATGATCGTGGTACATGAGCTGGCGCACCTGAAAGAGAAGGATCACAATAAAGCGTTCTATCAACTCTGCTGCCATATGGAGCCGCAATACCACCAGCTTGAGTTTGATACCCGCCTGTGGCTGACGCACCTGGCGCTGAAATAATCCCGCCTTTGCGCCGGGCAAAAAACTGGTAGTCTGTTAGCCACTCTTTTTTGCCCACCAGGCAGACCTATGTACAACATTGATGACTTCGATCTGAAGATCCTGACGCTGCTACAGTCCAACGGCCGTTTGACCAACCAGGAGCTCAGCGAGCTGATTGGTCTTTCCGCGTCGCAGTGTTCCCGCCGCCGAATTGCGCTGGAACAGGCGCAGTTGATTCTCGGCTATCACGCAAGACTCGCGCCGGATGCCGCCGGCCAGGAGATGCTGGGCCTGATCGAGGTGCGTCTGCTGAACCATACGCCGGAGTGCGTGGCGAGCTTTCATCAGATGGTCAGCGGCGTGGATGCGATCATTGACGCCTATAAAACGACCGGTGACGCGGACTATTTACTCAAAGTAGCGGTTGCCGATCTGCCGGGGCTAAACCACTTAATTAGCGGCATCCTCGCGCAAAATAAGAGTGTCGCGCATCTGAAAACCTCGGTAGTGCTGAATCGCCTGAAAGAGAACGGTTTGCTGATGCCGGGCAGCAGCGCATTGCCCTGAAATGGGGCGTGATGCCTCTTTCTGGTGCGACGCAGTAATGTTTTCATGCATAAATCATCGTCGATACGCACACATCACCCGAAAATAACGCCATATACGCGCGTAACGTGCAAAACCCTCTTTTCCAACATTTCAATATGTTAGCGAGTGTGTCGGCGGTTTATCCACCGTTCGCGCTTCACAACCCTGCCATCTGGTGCATTTATTGCAGGTGATACTTATCTTTATCACTTAAATAATTGTGCACACTTATGGATAACGTCCTTACCCCCGATAAACTCGCCCATAGCTGGCTGGAAGATGCGCTGGCGCTGCTGTTTGGCACGCTGATGATCTCTTTTGGCGTCGTGCTGTTTCGTCAGTCCGGCGCGCTGACCGGCGGGACGGCTGGACTGGCGTTTCTGATCCACTACACCACCCATGTTTCGTTTGGCGTGGCGTTCTTCCTGATTAACCTGCCGTTTTACTGGCTCTCCGTGCGCCGCATGGGCGCGCAGTTTACGTTGAAGACCTTCTGCGCCGTAGCGATGGTATCGCTCTTTTCCGATCTGCATGGCCGTTTTATTCATATCGATCAGCTCAACCCGTTCTACGCCACGCTGTTTGGCAACATCATGATGGGGATTGGTTTTGTGGTGCTGTTCCGCCATAAAGCCAGCCTCGGCGGCATGAATATTCTGGCGCTCTGGCTTCAGGAAAAGAGCGGGATCCGCGCCGGGAAATTCCAGATGGTGGTGGATGCCTGCATCGTCACTGCTTCGCTGTTCGTGGTGAATTTGCCGATGCTGGTGGTGTCGGTTGTCGGCGCGACCATCCTCAATTTGATTATCGCCATGAACCACCGCCCCGGACGCTACGCGGTGTAATGGATTGAACCTCTGACCAACCCCAGGAGTTGTAACGTGTTCCAGAATGTTGATGCCTATGCGGGCGATCCGATCCTCTCTCTGATGGAAGCTTTCAATCAGGATAACCGTGGCGACAAGGTCAATCTCAGTATCGGTCTTTATTACAATGAGCAGGCGATCATCCCGCGCCTCGACGCCGTACAGCAGGCAGAAGCACGTCTGCAAAGCCAGCCACAAAGCGCCAGCCTCTATCTACCGATGGAAGGTTTTGCGCCTTATCGCAGCGCAGTGCAAACGCTGTTGTTTGGTGAGTTACATCCGGCGCTGCGTGCCGGGCGTATTGCAACCATCCAGACGCTGGGCGGCTCCGGCGCGCTGAAAGTGGGCGCGGACTTTCTGAAAAGCTACTTCCCGGATTCCGAAGTCTGGGTCAGCGATCCGACCTGGGAAAACCATATCGCGATTTTCGCCGGTGCCGGGTTCACGGTGCATCGCTATCCCTACTTTGATAACGCCAGCCGCGGCGTCGATTTCGCTGCGATGCTCGCCACGCTGAAAACGCTGCCGCCGCGCAGTATCGTGCTGTTGCATCCCTGCTGCCATAACCCAACCGGGGCGGATCTGACGCGTAATCAGTGGGATCAGGTTATTGAAGTGCTGATTGCCCGCGAACTGATCCCGTTCCTCGACATCGCTTACCAGGGCTTTGGCGCCGGGCTGGATGACGATGCCTATGCCATTCGCGCCATTGCCAGCGCCGGTTTGCCTGCGCTGGTCAGCAATTCGTTCTCGAAAATCTTCTCGCTCTACGGCGAGCGCGTCGGCGGATTGTCAGTGGTGTGTGAAGATGCGGACGCCGCCGCCCGCGTGCTTGGGCAGCTTAAAGCCACGGTGCGGCGCAACTACTCCAGCCCGCCGAATTTCGGTGCACAGGTGGTTTCGCTGGTACTTAACGACCCGCAACTGAATGCACTCTGGCGTGCTGAAGTGGAAGCGATGCGTAGCCGTATCAGCGAGATGCGGCACGCGCTGGTAGCGGCGCTGAAAACCGCGTTACCGGAGCAGGATTTCAGCTTCCTGCTAAGCCAGCGCGGCATGTTCAGTTACACCGGTTTTAGCCCTGAGCAGGTGGAAAAACTGCGTGAAGTCTTTGGCGTCTACCTGATCGCCAGCGGCCGTGTCTGCATGGCGGGGCTGAACCACCACAATATCGCCCGCGTGGCGCAGGCGTTCGCCGCCGTTCAGTAAACGTTGGCGGGTTCCGCAGGGACGCGGAACCCGGTTTGTTAATGCATGGTCATGCCGCCGGTGACATTGATGGCCTGCCCGGTCATATACGAGGCTAACAGGCTGGCGAGAAAGGCGACCACGTTGGCGACATCCAGCGGCTGCGCCGTGCGCCCGAGCAGCACTTGCGAGCAATCTTCCGCGTAGATATCTTCCGCCGTTAAACCGCGCAATGCAGCACCTTCGCGACGTTCGCGCCACTTCATCTCCGTCTCGACAATACCGGGGCAAACGGCGTTCACCAGAATGTTATGCCGCGCCAGTTCGATAGCCATCACCCGCGTCAGCCCCAGCACCGCATGCTTGGTGGCGACATATTGCCCCATCAACCGGTAACCGTTTTTCCCGGCCTGCGACGCAATATTGATGATGCGCCCGGCGGATTGCGGTTTCATCACGCGGATCGCCGCTTCTGACAAATAACTCAGCCCTTTGACATTGATGTCCAGCAACCTCTGCCAGTCGCTATCGCGCATGGCATCTACCGGGCTCATCGCCGAAACGCCGCAACTGTTGACCAGAATATCCACCCCGCCAAACCTATTCACCGCAGCGTCGATCAAAGCCTCCGCCTGCGGGCGTGAAGCCACATCGCAGGGTTGCAGCAGATAGCGTGCATGCGGCTGTGCGGCTGTCGCGGCGATATCACCGACGACGACATTCGCGCCGCCCTGATGCAGCAGATCGGCAATCGCTTTGCCGATCCCCTGTAACCCGCCGCTCACCACGGCGGTTTGCCCGCTAAAATCGAGGGCAATCATGGTTAGTTACGCCGGAACGGATCATCGCTGATCCCGGCTTCAAGCACCTGTTTTGCGTACTCCTGCGCCGAGAAAAGCGAATGGTCGCGATAGTTGCCGCAGGCCAGCGGCGTCACCGCCGGAACGTCGGTCGCGTCAAGGACGCGGCGCAGGACGCGCGTCAGAGCGGCAGCCACATCGGCAGGTTTGTGCTCATCCCACAGGATCAGGTAGAAACCGGTGCGGCAGCCCATCGGCGAAATATCGATAATGCCGTCCAGCTCCTCGCGCAGGCCAAAGGCCAGCAGATGCTCCAGCGTGTGCAGTGCCGCCGTCGGAATGGCGTCGGTATTCGGTTGCAGCAAACGCAAATCAAACTTTTGCACCACGCTGCCCAGCGCGTGGCGTTCAACGCCAGCAACGCGAACGTAAGGGGCTTTCACTTTGGTGTGGTCGAGCGTAAAGCTTTCAACAACAGGCATGATTTTCTCCTCAGGGTTACCGCGACGACTCGCGGCGCAGACGGCGCGCCAGGCGGGTGCCGAGGGTCTGGATTAACTGCACAATGACAATCAGAACAAGGGCAGTCACCAGCGTGGCAAACGCATCAAAGCGCTGGTAACCGTAAGTAATGGCGAGATCGCCGATGCCACCGCCGCCGACCGTTCCGGCCATTGCGGTGGCGCCCAGCAGACCAATGGTGGCGGTTGTTAATGCGAGGACCAGCGAAGAGGCAGCCTCCGGCAGCATAAAGTGCCAGATCGTTTGCAGCGGAGAAGCGCCCATCGCATCCGCCGCTTCCAGAATGCCGTCATCAATATCCAGCAGTGAGCTCTCCACCAGCCGCGAAATATACGGCGCGATAAAGACAATCAGCGGCACAATCGCCCCGGCAGTGCCGATAGTGGTGCCAACCAGCAAGCGGGTGAAGGGCAGAATGGTGATCAGCAAAATGATAAAAGGCAGCGAGCGCACGACGTTGATCACCGGGTTTAGCACCTGATGAACCACGTGATTAGGCACAATGCCGCCGGGTCGGCAAATCACCAGCACAATCCCCAGCGGAATGCCAAGCAGCGAGCCAAATCCTAACGACACGCACACCATCACCAGCGTGTCATGCAGCGCCAGCACAAACTGGTCGCCGGTCACGGCAGTATCAAATAACTCAAACATCGCTGATTTTTACCCCCGCCTCGTGAAGATCGGCAATCGCGCTGGTCACCGCCGCGTCGTCCCCCTGAATTTGCACAATCATAAAACCGATAATGCGGTTCTGGACTTCCGACATGCTGGCAAAAAGGATATTGATTTCAATCGCATAACTTTTGATGATGCGGTTGATGATCGGCTGTTGCGCGGTGCTGCCGACAAACTCCAGCCGCAACCCGCGCCCGTGCGCCTGAAGTAATGCATCAACGCGCGCCGGAAGCCGGTCGTGGATCACCGATTGAACAAAACTGGCGGTTACCGCATGACGGGGTTCCGCGAACAACGTAAACACCTCGCCGTGCTCCACTATCCGGCCCCGCTCCATCACCGCCACTTTGTTGCAAATCTTTTGCACCACTGACATTTCATGCGTAATCAACACGATAGTGATGCCATAGCGCTGATTGATCTCTTTCAGTAGCAGCAGGATCTGCACGGTGGTGTGCGGATCCAGCGCCGAGGTCGCTTCATCGCACAGCAATACCGAAGGATTAGTGGCCAGCGCGCGGGCGATGCCAACGCGCTGTTTCTGCCCACCGGATAACTCGTCCGGGTAGCTATGCGCCTTGTCGCCAAGGCTGACGAAATCGAGCAGTTCCGTAACACGCGCCTGGATAAAAGCTTTATCTTTCCCTTGCAGAATTAATGGGATGGCCACGTTATGAAAAACAGTTTTCGCATTCAGCAAATTAAAATTCTGAAAGATCATGCCGATGTTTTTTTTGATCGCCTGCAAGCGCTTTCCGGTTACGCCCTGCAGCGATTCGCCATTCAGCACGACATCGCCTTTCCCTGGAGATTCAAGACGATTGATTAAACGTAGCAAGGTACTTTTCCCTGCACCGCTGTAACCAATAATCCCGAAAATATCGCCCTTTTCAATTTTCAGAGAAATGTTATCCAGCGCCTGGATTTGGTGGCCGTTACGCGCAAAGGTTTTACTGACGTTACGAAACTCAATCATCGGATTATTTATTTAAAGTAATCAGGCAACAGATAGCCGCTATATTGCGATTGTCCGTGAATATAATTTTTGAATTCGGCCGAGTGATAGCCAGCAATAATATCTTTGGCAAACTGCGCATCTTTATTTTTGCCCGCGATGGTTACCACATTAATAAAGTTGCTGGTGGGATCTTCCAGTTTTAATGCCGAAGCCAGTTTCATTCCACTGGAGACCGCAAAATTCCCCTGAATTAATCCATAATCCACATCCGGCAGGGCGCGAACCTGCTGGGCGTTATCCATCTCTTTCAACACAATTTTATACGGGTTTTCACTGATATTGCGCTGGGAGAAGGTGGCCGGATCGCTCTTCGGATCGATCTTTATCCAGCCCAGACTTTGCAGCACCAGCGCGGCGCGATACTCGTTTGAGGGCTGATTCGGTACTGAAACCGTGGTGCCAGCTTCGGGTTTCGCCAGTTGTTTTATCTTCGCGGAATAGAGCCCCATCGGCGGCGTCGGCACCTGCACAATGCCGATATTATCGATGCCTAAACGTTCATTCACCGATTTAAGGTACACCGGGTGCTGCATGATATTGGCTTCAATATTCCCGCGCGCCACCGCGTCATTCACCTGAATACCGTCGCTGAAATCTTTAAATTCGACAGTGTAGCCTTTCGCCTGCAGGAAAGGGACAACACCTTTTTCGAACTGCTCTTTATAAGGGCCAGGGTTAAAACCCACGCGGATGAGTTTAGTTTGCGCATCCGCCGCCTGCGCCAGCGAAGAGGAAGTGGCTAATAATGCAAAGATAACACCCAATATGACTGGCCTGCTCATTAACAATGTCCCCATCAGAATAAATTTCAATCTGATTAAATCACAGGCGATATATTTTTATTTTGCTTTTTTAGCATAACGATAATTATCCACCGAATATTCAAAAAATAAAAAACCATTGCCGCTTTTATTCTTTAGTGAATCCGCTATTTACTGTTATGCCATAGGGAATAATGAATAGTGTGTTGAGCAAACTATGCCTGATTTTTCCCCTTCACCGTTGATCGATGCGCTGGAAGAGAACCTGTTTAGCGCGCTGGAAAAGGTGGCGGCAACCATTGATACCGCCGCGTTGCCGCTTGTCGATCTCTCCAGCGGCAGCCCTGGGCAACCCACACCGCCGGAAATCATTGCCCGCCTGCAACAGGCCGTTGCCGACGAGCAGAACCACGGCTATCCCTCGTTCTGGGGCAAAACAGAGGTGCTTCAGGCGATTGCCGATTTTTACCGGCAACGCTATGGCGTCGAACTGGATGCGGAGCGGGAAGTGGCGGTTTTCCAGGGATCGCACATCGGCGTCAGCGGTCTGCCGCGCGCGCTGCTCAAGCCCGGGCAATACCTGATCTCCACCGATCCTTGTTACCCCATTTACCGCTCAGCCGCGCTACAGGCGCAGGCTCGCTTTTATGGCATCCCGCTGGAAGAAGCCGATGACTTTTTACCGGACTTCAGCCGCGTGCCCGCCGACGTCGCCCGTCATGCTGGTTTATTGATGCTCAACTATCCGCACAACCCCACCGGCGCGCTGGCCACGCCAGCGTTGTTCGCGGCAGCGCTCGATTTTGCCCGCGAGTACCATCTTCCGGTAGTGCATGATTTTGCCTATGCGGCGATTGGCAGCCACGCAGAAGAAGCGCCATTAAGCCTGCTGTCGATGCCCGGCGCTAAAGCGTGGGGCGTGGAAACCTATACGCTGTCGAAAACCTTCAGCATGGCGGGCTGGCGCTTTGGTTTTGCCGTCGGTAATGCGTCTGTCATTCAGGCGTTTAAAAAGCTGCATACCCACAGCTACAGCACCGTTTTTGGCGCGGTGCAGGATGCGGCAATCGCGGCGTTAGCGCTGCCGCCACAGCGTATGCAGCAACTGGTCGCGATTTACCATCAGCGGCGCAAATGGGTGCTGGAAACGCTGGCCGCGATGTCATGGCCGGTACATGCCAGGCAAGGCACATTCTTTCTCTGGTTGCCCGTACCCGCGGGCTTTAATGCCGCTACGTTTTCCGCTTTACTGCTGAACGAGGCGCATGTGCTGGTTGCGCCAGGTTCTGGCTTTGGTAAAGGAGGCGAGCAGTTTATTCGTATCAGCCTGACGGCCAGCGATGAGGCGCTCGAAACCGCGCTGGCGCGTATTGCCGCGCTGCGTCTCTTTCCCGGTTGAGGCCATTTGTGCTTCTGCGTAGCAGTGCACTGGTTTTGTCATTATGACGTGGTAGAGTGCACAAAGACCCCATTTACGGAGAAATTGCGCCCTTATGATACGTTTCGCTGTCATAGGTACAAACTGGATCACCCGCCAGTTTGTCGACGCCGCCCATGAGACGGGCAAATATAAACTCACCGCCGTTTTTTCCCGCAGCCTTGAACAGGCGCAAACGTTCGCCAACGACTATCCGGTAGAACATCTGTTTACCTCACTGGAAGAGATGGCGAAAAGCGATGCTATTGACGCGGTGTATATTGCCAGCCCGAACTCTCTCCATTTCCCGCAGACCCGGCTGTTTCTGAGCCACAAAAAGCATGTGATCTGTGAAAAGCCGCTGGCCTCGAACTTACAGGAAGTCGAAGCGGCGATTGCCTGCGCGCGGGAAAATCAGGTGGTACTGTTTGAAGCCTTCAAAACCGCCAGCCTGCCGAACTTCATCCTGCTGAAACAGTCGCTGACGAAAGTGGGCAAAGTGCGAAAAGCCTTTATCAACTACTGCCAGTACTCTTCGCGCTACCCGCGTTATCTGGATGGCGAAAACCCGAATACCTTTAATCCGGCGTTCTCGAACGGTTCGATTATGGATATCGGCTTCTACTGCCTGGCATCTGCGGTAGCGCTGTGGGGCGAGCCGCACAGCGTGCAGGCCACCGCCAGCCTGCTCGATAGCGGCGTTGATGCGCACGGCGTGGTGGTAATGGATTACGGCGATTTCAGCGTCACGCTGCAACACTCGAAAGTGAGCGACTCCGTTTTGCCAAGCGAAATCCAGGGTGAAGCCGGTTCGCTGCTGGTGGAAAAGATCTCCGAATGCCAGAAAGTGTCGTTCGTGCCGCGCGGCAGTAAAGCGCAGGAACTGACGCAGCCGCAGCATATCAACACCATGCTCTATGAAGCAGAGACCTTTGCCCGGCTGGTGGAAGAGAATGAGATCAACCATCCGGGGCTGGCCATCAGCCGTACCACGGCCAAACTGCAAACGGAAATCCGCCGTCAGACCGGCGTGAAATTCCCGGCAGATGATGTGGGTGCCGAACTCACTGCGTAAAGGTTCGTAAACCAGGTAAGCCGAATCATTGACGGCGCGAATGGACTGACATATTTTGTTACTCGCAAAGGGGAGTAACTTCATTGCCGGTGGATCGTCATTACGATGCGTTACCGCATCCGGTCGCCGGGCGTCTTCACCGACGTAAGTGAGACCTTGCCGAAAGGCGAGACTCCCTGCATCTAAAGCAAGCGGCTGACGTCTTTCGACGTTAGCCGTTTTTTGTTTTAGGTAAGGAATTCACTATGAATACAGTCGGCACACCGATGTTATGGGGCGGCTTCGCTGTCGTGGTCGTGATTATGCTGGCCATCGACCTCTTGCTTCAGGGACGACGCGGCGCGCACACCATGTCCATGAAGCAAGCGGCCGTCTGGTCGATCGTCTGGGTTAGTCTCTCGTTACTCTTCAATGCCGCGTTCTGGTGGTATCTGACGCAAACCGAAGGGCGCGCAGTGGCAGATACGCAGGCGCTGGCGTTTCTCACCGGTTACCTGATTGAAAAAGCGCTGGCGGTGGATAACGTCTTTGTCTGGCTGATGCTGTTCAGCTACTTTGCGGTTCCGGCGGCGCTCCAGCGACGAGTGCTGGTTTACGGCGTACTTGGCGCGATTGTGCTGCGTACCGTCATGATCTTCGCCGGTAGCTGGCTGATCACGCAATTCTCATGGTTGCTGTACGTGTTTGGCGCTTTCCTGCTGTTTACCGGCGTGAAAATGGCGCTGGCGAAAGAAGATGAAACCGGGATCGGCGATAAGCCGCTGGTGCGCTGGCTGCGCGGGCATTTGCGCATGACGGATCGCATCGAAAACGAGCATTTTTTCGTGCGTAAAAATGGATTGTTGTTCGCCACGCCGCTTTTACTGGTGCTGATTCTGGTGGAGTTGAGCGATGTGATTTTTGCCGTCGACAGCATTCCGGCGATCTTTGCGGTGACCACCGATCCCTTTATCGTGCTGACCTCAAACCTGTTCGCGATTCTCGGTCTGCGCGCCATGTACTTCCTGCTGGCGGGCGTCGCAGAGCGCTTCTCAATGCTGAAGTACGGGTTGTCGGTGATCCTGGTGTTTATTGGCATCAAGATGCTGATCGTGGATTTCTTCCATATTCCGATCGCCATTTCGCTGGGCGTGGTCGGTGGGATCCTGGCGCTGACGCTGCTGATCAACGCCTGGGTTAACTACCAGAACGACAAGAAAAAAGCGCAGGAATAGCAAACCTGCCGTCAGCGAGCGGCAGGCTCTTTATGCACCGCGGTTTCGACTTTAAACGGATCGATGCCGCGTCGCTGCATACGCCAGAAACGAATAATGTTCAGCCCGTTCATCACCAGAAAACTGCCTTCGATCAGCGTACCGCCAATCGATCCGAGCCAGAAGTTGTGGATCACCCAGCATGCGGTCGAACACCAGATAACGCAGCGCATCGGCAAACCTTTAAAGCGGAACAGCGCCCAGGTACTGACGATCGTTCCCGCCACCGGCAACAGCTCGATCGGGTTGTGGAATTTTGCCAGCCCCAGCCCGCCGGTCAGCACAATGAACAGCACCATCACCCACACATTGCGGGTGCGCAGCGTGATCAGCGTTCGTATCGCGTTGAGCATGGCGCTCGATCCGGCGGGAAATGCGCCCATAAGAAAAAAATGTACGCCGATAATGGCGCTATAGAGCGAGAGCTGCTTTTTGAAGCGCCGCTCATCACGATTGATGAAGGTTGTAATACCAATCAGAAAGGCAATGACACCAACGCCCTGGGCAAGCCAATACGCGGTCATGAAAAATCCTTGTCAGGTCCAAAAGAGAAAATGTTACACCAGGTCAGCACTCACGTACTTAGCAAAATATTTCGCGCCAGGGCTACTTTGGCGGCCCTGGCGCGAAAGAGAAAGGTCAATCAGAGCGTAACGCCGCTTTTGAAAATCGCTAACTCGCGGAAATCGTTCTTCTCGTTACAGGTTTGCTTACCGTTAGCGATATCGACAATCACATCAACAAACTCGTTCAGCAGTTGCGGCATCGCTTTGCCGTGAATCAGTTGACCTGCGTCGAAGTCGATCCAGTGTTTTTTCTTCCCGGCCAGTTCGCTGTTGGTGGCGATTTTCACCGTCGGCACAAAACCGCCGTACGGCGTACCGCGACCGGTACTGAACAGCACCATATGGCAGCCAGCACCTGCCAGTGCGCTGGTGGCAACGGCATCGTTACCCGGCGCGCTCAGCAGATTCAGGCCGTGGGTTTTCAAACGTTCGCCGTAGCGCAGCACATCCACGACCTGGCTGGCCCCTGCTTTTTGCGTACAGCCGAGGGACTTCTCTTCCAGCGTGGTGATGCCGCCTGCTTTGTTACCCGGCGATGGGTTTTCATAAATCGGCTGATTGTGAGCGATGAAGTACTGTTTGAAGTCGTTCACCATGGTGACGGTCTTCTCAAAGGTACTCTCGTCGCGGCAATGGCTCATCAGAATACGCTCAGCACCGAACATTTCCGGCACTTCGGTCAGCACGGTAGTACCGCCGTTACCGATCACATAATCGGAGAAACGACCGAGCATCGGGTTCGCGGTAATACCGGACAGGCCGTCTGAGCCGCCGCATTCCAGACCGAATTTCAGCTCGCTCAGTTTACCCGGCTCGCGTTTGTCGTTACGCATTGCCTGATAGAGCTCATGCAAATGTTCAAGCCCGGCTTCCACTTCATCGTCCTGGTGTTGGCAAATCATAAAGTGAACGCGTTCCGGGTCGAACTCACCCAGCGTCTCGCGGAAAGCATCGACCTGGTTGTTTTCGCAACCCAGACCAATCACCAGCACCGCTCCGGCGTTAGGGTGACGCACCATGTTTTGCAGCATGGTGCGGGTGTTGATGTGGTCGTCGCCCAACTGGGAACAACCATAGGTGTGGCTGAACAGGTAAACGCCGTCGATACCTTCGGCATCCTGGGTCTCTTTCAGGAAACGGTTCTGGATCTGGCGGGCGATGCCGTTAACGCAGCCCACGGTCGGCAGGATCCACAGTTCGTTGCGGATCCCGACTTCACCCTTTGCGCGACGGTAGATCTGAATGTCCCGATCCACCGCCTGTGCGCCTTCGTCCTGAAAATCAGGTTGATAGCTATACTCGTCCACATCGCTCAGATTGGTACGCGCGTTATGGGAATGAATGTACTCGCCCGGCGCGATATCTGATGTCGCATGACCAATTGGCAGACCATACTTGACAACATTTTCACCTTCGGCAATGGCTTGCAGAGCAAACTTGTGCCCGCGTACCACCGCCTGGCGCAGCCGAACAGTCTGGTTGTCGACAACGACTTCCGTCCCTTCGGCGAGATCCGCCAGTGCTACCGCAACGTTATCCAGCGAATGGATCTTGATGTATTGCATATCAACCTCAAACGGCCTTAGTTCAGTTCAATCGCGAAGTAATCACGCGCATTGTTAAAGCAGATATTTTTCACCATCTCGCCCAGCAGCTGGATATCTGCCGGCGCTTCGCCTGCTTCCACCCAGCGGCCAATCATCTGGCACAGAATGCGGCGGAAGTATTCGTGGCGGGTGTAAGACAGGAAGCTGCGGCTGTCGGTCAGCATGCCGACGAAACGGCTCAGCAGGCCGAGCTGCGCAAGCTGGGTCATCTGACGTTCCATGCCATCTTTCTGATCGTTAAACCACCAGCCGGAACCGAACTGCATTTTGCCCGGCATACCTTCACCCTGGAAGTTGCCGACCATGGTGCCCAGCACTTCGTTGTCGCGCGGGTTCAGACAGTAGAGGATGGTTTTCGGCAGCAGGTTTTCTTCATTCTGCTTGCTCAGCAGCTTAGAGAGCTCTTCCGCCAGCGGACGGTCATTGATGGAGTCAAAGCCGACATCCGGCCCCAGCAGTTTGAACTGGCGCAGGTTGTTGTTACGCAGCGCGCCAATGTGGTACTGCTGCACCCAACCGCGACGTGCGTATTCCGCACCCAGCCAGACCAGTACTGCCGTTTTGAACTGCGCGATCTCTTTTTCGCTCAGGCTTTCACCGGACAGGCGGCGGGCCAGGATGCTATCCAGCTCTGCTTCGCTGGCTTCGGCGAACAGCACAACATCCAGCGCGTGGTCGGAAACTTTACAACCGTGTGCCGCAAAGTGATCCAGACGTTTGGCCAGTGCAGTTTGCAGATCGGCAAAACGACGAATGTCGGTATCGGACACTTCACCCAGTTTCGCCATGTAATCGTTAAAGGTCGCCTGTTCAATGTTGAACGCTTTATCCGGGCGCCAGCTCGGCAGCACTTTGACACTGAACGTTTTGTCTTTGGCGACAGAAGCGTGATGCTCCAGAGAGTCGATCGGATCGTCAGTGGTGCCGACCATTTTCACATTCATCTGCTGCATGATGCCGCGCGCGGAGAATTTATCCTGCGCCAGCAGTGCATTGCCCTGCTCCCAGATTTCATCCGCAGTCGCCGGGGAAAACAGCTTACCTGTAATACCAAATGGGCGACGCAGCTCAAGATGTGTCCAGTGGTATAACGGGTTACCGATCGTGTGCGGCACCGTTGCCGCCCAGGCGTCAAACTTCTCACGATCGGACGCATCGCCGGTACACAGGCGCTCAGGCACACCGTTGGTACGCATCGCACGCCACTTGTAGTGGTCACCTTTCAGCCAGATGTCATACAGGTTTTTAAAACGATAGTTTTCAGCGATCTGTTGCGGCGGTAAGTGGCAGTGGTAGTCGAAAATCGGTTGGTCTTTGGCGTAGTCGTGGTACAGGCGGCGCGCAAATTCGGTATCTAATAGAAAATCTTCAGTCATAAACGGGGTCATTATCGTCTTCCTCTCAACGAGTGCGTCTGATGTTTACCTTTGATGCTGACAAAGTTATCACACCAATTTCTATAGACCGAAGATATTTTCGTGAGTTGGATCAATAAAAACAGACAAAAATTTACGCTTCTGCGCGATAAATACCCCGCCAGACCGCGCCAAATCTGGCTTCTTCCGGCAAAGTTAAAGACCACACAAAGAAAAACACTTTTGTGATATCACTCACCTTTTCAAGTTGTATGACAAGTTATCTTTCAGCCGTCGAACACATAGCCGACGGAATGCATTCCCGATAACACATTAAATCGGTCTTGACGGTACGGATGCCGGATTAAAAAACGCTTACTTGTGGCAAGGTTTGGGCCGTACCGGGGACGCTCCCGGTTACGTCCTCCCGTTTTCATCCTCCGAACACGATCGAAGGGTGACCGCGCAAGCGGTAATAACATAACGATGAGGTTTACATGCGTAAAATCAAAGGATTACGTTGGTACATGATAGCACTGGTGACGGTCGGCACCGTATTGGGCTATCTGACACGTAACACAGTGGCAGCCGCGGCTCCGACATTAATGGAAGAGCTGCACATTTCTACCCAGCAATATTCTTACATCATTGCAGCGTATTCCGCGGCTTATACTGTTATGCAGCCTGTAGCCGGCTATGTGCTGGATATTCTGGGCACCAAAATTGGTTACGCCTTCTTCGCGATTACCTGGGCTGTATTCTGCGGCGCAACTGCGCTGGCAGGCAGCTGGGGCGGCCTGGCGCTGGCGCGTGGTGCGGTCGGTGCGGCTGAAGCAGCCATGATTCCGGCAGGTCTGAAAGCCGCGTCTGAATGGTTCCCGGCAAAAGAACGTTCTATCGCCGTCGGCTATTTCAACGTTGGTTCTTCTATCGGCGCCATGATCGCTCCGCCGCTGGTGGTGTGGGCAATTGTGATGCACAGCTGGGAAATGGCGTTCATCATCTCTGGTGTGCTGAGCTTTGCATGGGCAATGGCCTGGTTGTTCTTCTATAAACACCCGCGCGACCAGAAAAAACTGAGCGAAGAAGAACGCGAATACATCATTGGCGGTCAGGAAGCACAGCACCAGACCAACAATGGCAAGAAAATGTCCGTTTGGCAGATCCTGGGCACCCGTCAGTTCTGGGGTATCGCACTGCCGCGCTTCCTGGCAGAACCGGCCTGGGGTACCTTCAACGCCTGGATCCCGCTGTTCATGTTTAAAGTGTACGGTTTCAACCTGAAAGAAATCGCCATGTTCGCCTGGATGCCGATGTTGTTCGCAGACCTGGGTTGTATCGTCGGTGGTTATCTGCCGCCGCTGTTCCAGCGCGTGTTTGGTGTCAACCTGATCGTTTCCCGTAAAATGGTGGTGACCATGGGCGCGCTGCTGATGATCGGCCCAGGCATGATCGGCCTGTTCACCAGCCCGTACGTGGCAATTGGTCTGCTGTGCATCGGTGGTTTTGCTCACCAGTCTCTGTCCGGCGCGCTGATTACACTCTCTTCCGACGTCTTTGGTCGTAATGAAGTGGCAACGGCAAACGGTCTGACCGGTATGGCTGCCTGGACCGCAAGTACGATGTTCGCTCTGGTAGTGGGTGCGCTCGCCGATACTATTGGTTTCAGCCCGCTGTTCGCTGTGCTGGCACTGTTTGACCTGATGGGCGCCGTGCTGATTTGGGCAGTGCTGAAAAACCAGACCGCCGATGAGGTGGTGAATCATACGGTTGGCGGAACCGCTGCGCAAAATTAGCGATTCACGAAAGTATGACAGAACGATGTAAAAGCCGCCTCAAGGCGGCTTTTTCGTCACAGATGATGGTGAGAATGCGGTAAAAGTGGTATAACAAATCTACTCTCGCCTTTCTTTCCCCTGGAGCTTATATGGAAATTTCCGAGTCACGTCGTTTGTACCAGCAGCTTGCCGCCGAGCTTAAGAACCGTATCGAGCAAGGTGTGTATCTTGTGGGGGACAAACTGCCCGCTGAGCGCTTTATTGCCGATGAGAAAAGCGTCAGCCGGACCGTGGTTCGCGAAGCGATCATTATGCTGGAAGTGGAAGGGTACGTTGAAGTTCGCAAAGGCTCCGGCATCCATGTCATTTCCAACCAGCCGCGCCATACGCAAGCGCCGGATGAGAGCCTGGAGTTTGCCAATTACGGCCCGTTTGAACTGTTGCAGGCACGTCAGCTTATCGAGAGTAATATCGCTGAATTCGCCGCCACTCAGGTGACGAAACAGGACATTATGAAGCTGATGGAAATCCAGGATAACGCCCGCAAAGAGAAGTGCTTTCGCGATTCAGAATGGGATTTGCAATTCCATGTGCAGGTCGCACTGGCCACGCAAAATAGCGCACTGGCGGCGATTGTCGAGAAGATGTGGACGCAGCGCGTACATAACCCGTACTGGAAAAAACTGCACGATCATATTGATTTACGCACCGTCGATAACTGGTGTGACGATCATGACCAAATTCTGAAGGCGCTAATCCGCAAAGATCCGCACGCGGCGAAAGTGGCGATGTGGCAGCATCTGGAAAACACCAAGCAGATGCTGTTTAACGAAACCAGCGATGATTTTGAGTTCAACGCTGATCGCTACCTGTTTGCCGAAAACCCGGTGGTCCATCTTGACGCTGCCGCTACCGGCACGAAATAAAAAACCGCTATCCAGGCGCACACTTACGCTGCGCCGCCCTCCTTTTTGGGTCAGTGAATGGTATAGAGTGTCAGCCTTTGTAAATACCCTCGCCACCCCCTCTCCTGGCAAGCAAAATCGGTTGCGAGCGTTATTCTGACTGACGCACACGGTCAGCTTTTGTTACAATTAGATGCATTTCGCCATTGAATGAGTTAGCGCTTACTCACAGCGTCTTTTAGCTGCATAACAATCGCACCCGGATGTGCCATGCGCGGTCATAATATATTAGAGCCCGCCGCCGTGTTGTTCTGTGCCAGTAACAGACGTGACGTAAACCGATGTACCAGGAACACCGAATGGAACTTTTAAGCCAATTACTCCATGCCCTCTGGAGCCAGGATTTCGAAACGCTTTCGCATCCCGGCATGATCGGCATGCTCTATTTTGTTTTATTTGTCATCTTATTTCTGGAAAACGGTCTGCTTCCGGCGGCGTTTCTGCCTGGTGATAGTCTTCTGGTGCTGATCGGCGTGTTGATTGCCAAAGGCGCTCTGGGCTACCCGCAAACCATCCTCCTCCTGACCGTTGCGGCCAGCCTTGGCTGCTGGCTGAGCTACATCCAGGGACGATGGCTTGGCAATACGCGCATCGTACAAAACTGGCTGTCGCATCTGCCCGCACATTATCACCAGCGCGCGCATCACCTGTTCCATAAGCATGGGCTTTCCGCGCTGTTAATCGGGCGTTTTATTGCCTTTGTTCGCACATTGTTGCCAACGATTGCCGGACTTTCTGGTCTGAGTAATGCACGCTTTCAGTTCTTCAACTGGATGAGCGGCCTGCTGTGGGTGTTGATTCTGACATCGCTCGGTTACCTGCTGGGTAAGACGCCCGTGTTTCGTAAGTATGAAGATGCACTGATGTCCTGCCTGATGTTGCTTCCGGTCGTATTACTGGTGATTGGCCTGGTCGGCTCACTGGTGGTGCTGTGGAAGAAAAAATATCGCGATCGAGGCTAAGAACATGGCATTGCAACGTCCCTTCCTGCGCCGGTTATTCATAGGCTTAATGACGATGGCGATTTTCAGCGTCATGTTTATTGCATGGGCGACGCTGCAAAACCGCGAATCCACGCTGGCGATTCGCCCGGCGATGCAGAACGTCAGCGTGCCGGATGGTTTCTCCGTCTGGCACCATCTGGATGCCAACGGCATACAATTCAAAAGTATTACGCCGAAAAACGATACGTTATTGATTACTTTCGAATCCAGCGACCAAAGCGCAGCGGCGAAAGCCGTCCTCGATCGTACCTTGCCCCGTGGCTATATCGTCGCTGCCCTGGATGATGACAACGGCCAACCCTCTGCGTGGCTGGCGCTTCTGCGCAATACCACTCACCGATTCGGTTAATCCTTCCAGGATTCTGAATCTTTTCACTTACTTTGGTGTTTAGCGGTTTACTTACTATGCTTGAGTAAACGGAACCAGGGTTCACTTTGTACAACTGGATGCTGGCGCAACGACCGTTTCGCTGGCCAACAATGGAAGGTTTCGATGATGAAAAACCGCATCGCACTGGCGTTGGTTCTTCTTTCTCTGAGCGCTGTTGCACAGGCTGCAAGCCCCTGTCAGGAGAAAGAACATGATATCCAGCGTGAAATCAGTTATGCCGAAAAGCATAACAACCAGAGCCGAATTGTGGGGCTGAAAAAGGCGCTGCGTGAAATGCGCGCTAACTGTTCAGATACCCAACTCCGCGCCGCCCACCAGAAAAAAATAGCCGAGCAGAAAGAAGAGGTTGCCGAGCGCCGTCGCGATCTGGCGGAAGCAAAGCAGAAAGGCGACGCAGAGAAAATAAGCAAACGCGAACACAAGCTGAAAGAAGCACAGCTTGAGCTAAAAGAGCTGGAGGCTCGCGATTACTGATTTTTAAGGACGTTACCACTCACTCACCTGGAGAAAATTATGTCAAAAGATAATGCCGATCATTTGCGCGCTGAACTGAAATCCCTCGCGGATACGCTGGAAGAAGTGCTGAGTAATTCTGGTGAAAAATCGAAAGAAGAGCTGAGTAAATTGCGTGGAAAAGCTGAGCAGGCTTTGCGTGACAGTCGTCATCGCCTCGGCGAAACGGGCGATGTTATCGCCAAACAAACGCGTGAAGCCGCCGCCCGTACTGACGAATATGTCCGCGAAAACCCATGGGCCAGTGTGGGCATCGGCGCCGCGATTGGGGTGGTGTTGGGCGTGCTGCTGACGCGTCGTTGATATGACGGAGCCACGACACGCGCAGGGGCCAGGCAAAAGCGCGCTGGGGATTGGTCAACGTATTCTGACGATCCTTGTAGAGATGGTTGAGACCCGCCTGCGGCTGGCGGTTGTCGAGCTGGAAGAAGAGAAAGCCAATCTGTTCCAGCTGTTGATGATGCTGGGTCTGACCATGCTTTTTGCCGCATTTGGCCTGATGAGTCTGATGGTGCTGATTATTTGGGCCATTGATCCGCAATATCGCCTGAACGCGATGATTGCCACCACGGTAGTGTTGCTGGTGCTGGCGCTGATTGGCGGCATCTGGACGCTACGCAAAGCGCGCGCATCAACACTGCTGCGTCATACCCGACAGGAGCTTGAAAATGACCGCGCCCTGCTGGAGGATGATAAATCGTGAGCAGCAAAGCAGAGCGTCTGAAACGTAAAGCGCGCCTGCTCAGCGAGATCCAGCAGCAACGGCTGGATCTCACCGCCGGGCGTCGCGACTGGCTTGAAGCGACCAGCCCTTATGATCGCGGCTGGAATACCCTGCTCAGCCTGCGTTCATGGGCATTAATTGGCAGCAGCGCGCTCGCTATCTGGTCGGTTCGCCATCCGAATATGCTGGTGCGCTGGGGTAAACGCGGTCTCGGTATCTGGAGCCTGTGGCGCCTGGTTAAAACCACGCTCAACTCACCGCGTTAATGCGTTAAGGGCGGTCACGACGATCGCCCTTTTCTTCTTGCTCAGTTTTTTTGATAAAATTCGACAGTTTTCCTTGCTAACAATCTTTTCCCGCCACGATTACTATCCTCTCCATCGACAGCAAGCACGCGGCATCTGCCCGTAATTGCACACTATTTACTGATAGCCGCGGTAGTGGCCCCCTGGAGAGAAAGATGAAAAAATTAGAAGATGTTGGTTTTCTGGTCGCACGTATCCTGATGCCGATTCTGTTTATCGTGGCTGGCTGGGGAAAAATTACCGGTTATGCAGGTACACAGCAGTATATGGAAGCAATGGGCGTGCCGGGGTTCCTGCTGCCGTTGACCATCCTGCTTGAGTTCGGCGGCGGTCTGGCGATCCTGTTCGGTTTCCTGACCCGTACCACCGCGCTGTTCACTGCGGGCTTCACACTGCTGACGGCATTCCTCTTCCACAGCAACTTTGCGGAAGGCGTGAACTCACTGATGTTTATGAAAAACCTGACCATCGCTGGCGGTTATCTGCTGCTGGGCATCACCGGGCCGGGTGCCATCAGTCTCGACCGCGTGCTGAATAAAAAATGGTAAGCGCTCTATACTGAGTAAAGAGATCAAAGCGAGGAGTTCACTCCTCGCTTTTTTGCTATCAGAAGGAGGAAGCAAAATGGGACAACTGATTGACGGCGTCTGGCACGACACCTGGTATGACACCAAATCCACCGGTGGGCGGTTTAAGCGCTCCGTTTCCGCATTTCGCAACTGGCTCACTGCCGACGGCGCACCTGGTCCGTCCGGCGAAGGGGGCTTCGCCGCAGAGAAAGATCGCTATCATCTCTATGTTTCACTGGCTTGCCCGTGGGCGCACCGCACGCTGATCCTGCGTAAACTGAAAGGCCTGGAGCCGTTTATCTCTGTTTCCGTCGTTCACCCATTGATGCTGGAAAATGGCTGGACGTTTGATGACGATTTCCCGGCGGCGACCGGTGATACCCTCTATCAGCACGAATTTCTCTATCAGCTTTATCTGCATGCCGATCCGCACTACAGCGGCCGCATCACCGTGCCGGTGCTGTGGGATAAAAAGAATCACACCATTGTCAGTAATGAGTCAGCGGAAATTATCCGCATGTTCAATACCGCCTTTGACGGACTGGGCGCCAGAGCCGGGGATTACTACCCGCCGGAATTGCGCGCGCAAATCGATGAGCTCAATAGCTGGATCTACGACAACGTCAACAATGGCGTTTATAAAGCGGGTTTCGCCACCAGCCAGCAGGCCTACGACGAAGCCGTGACGAATGTCTTTACCTCGCTGGAACGGCTGGAGCAGATCCTGGGGCAGCACCGTTATCTGACCGGCGATCGGCTGACAGAAGCCGATATTCGCCTGTGGACCACGCTTATTCGCTTCGATCCGGTGTATGTCACCCACTTTAAATGCGATAAACACCGCATCAGCGACTACCTCAATCTGCACGCTTTTCTGCGCGATATTTACCAGATGCTGGGCGTTGCGGAAACCGTCGATTTTGCGCATATCCGCAATCACTATTTCCGCAGCCACAAAACCATCAACCCAACCGGGATCATCTCTGTCGGGCCGTGGCAGGATCTGGATGAACCTCACGGGCGCGACATTCGTTTCGCCTGATCTTTCGGGCGCGTGACCGCGCGCCCAAATTATTTCCCGCCGGATTTATCGCTTTGTATTTTTGCCGTCTATTCTTACTTTGATCGTTTAGAAAACAACGAATTGACCATTTTTCGAGGTTAAAAATGGACTGGTATTTTAAGGTACTGGGTAACTATGCCACCTTCCACGGACGGGCGCACCGGCGTGAGTTTTGGATGTTCGTGCTGGTCAATATCATTCTTTCCGGCGTGCTGGTGATGGTGGACCACATTCTTGGCTGGCACTTTGACGGCGGGTTTGGCCCATTGAGCCTGATTTATACGTTACTGGTACTGGTGCCTTCGCTGGCGGTGCAGGTTCGCCGCCTGCACGATACCGATCGCCGCGGTCGCTGGTTGTTGTTGCTCCTGCTTCCGGTGCTCGGCTGGTTAATGTTGCTGGCCTTTTACAGCCAGCGCAGTACGCCGGAGGAGAACCGTTTTGGGCCGCAGCCGAAAGCGTTTCCCTGAAAGCGATTATTTACCGGCGAACAGCTTGGGGATTTCACGCAGACACCAGGCTTTACCTTCACCCATGCTGTCGCGACGCCACGCCATAATGATATCCACCTGGCTGGTGTATTCCGGGCTCACCACCCGTAACCGGCCTTCGGCAATATCCTGTTCTACCAGCGGGTAAGGCATTGTCGCCACGCCGAGGCCTGCCAGCAACGCCTGGCGTTTATCCTCAATGGTACTGACCGTCAGACGCGGCTGTTTGTCCAGCAGTTGTACTGTTAACACCGGCCGTTCGCGGGCGGTATCCGCCACTGCCACGCCGCGGTATTTCACGCGAGTAACTTCCGACAGCGGTTCCGGCTCCTGATGAATCGGGTGATCCGGCGCGGCAACATACACATTCATTACCGAGTAGAGCTTGCGGGAGTTAATTTCCGAGGAGGAACGAAAGTGCATATCCGGCGCGACAACAATATCCGCGCGCCCCTGCTCCAGCCGCTCCCACGCCCCGGCCAGCACTTCGGTAATAATCGATAATTGCGTATTGGCTTTCGCCGCCAGCCTCTCCACCAGCGGGAAGAGTTCAACCGTCGGCACCAGCGCTTCGGTGACCAGCGTCAAATGCGTTTCCCAACCGCGCGCCAGCGCTTCGGCATCGGTCGTTAGTTTATCTGCCGCTTCCAGCAGCACGCGTCCGCGCTCCAGCAGCATACGTCCGACGTTAGTGAATTTGGTCCGGTGGCCGGAGCGGTCAAAGAGCACCACGTCCAGTTCTTCTTCCAGTTTTTGCATGGTGTAGCTGAGTGCGGAAGGAACGCGCCCCAGCTCATCCGCCGCAGCGGCAAAGCTTCCGCGCCGATCAATCGCATCCATCACGCGCAACGCTTCCAGCGTAAGTGCCCTTTCTTTCGACATTTATTGTTCTCATTCAGTAAATTTGAACATACCAGGCAGAATATCTGGCTAACAATGCATCGTCCATACCTTTAACATTGTTTTAAGTAAAGAGAGGTCAATAACGATGATTACTACCCGTACTGCAAAACAATGCGGACAAGCTGACTTCGGCTGGCTTCAGGCCCGCTACACTTTTTCTTTTGGACATTACTTTGACCCGAAACTGTTAGGTTATGCCTCCCTGCGTGTACTGAACCAGGAAGTCCTTGCTCCAGGTGCCTCCTTCCAGCCGCGGGCCTACCCGAAAGTGGATATTCTGAACCTGATCCTTGAAGGTGAAGCAGAATACCGCGACAGCGAAGGGAACCATGTCCAGGCGAAAGCCGGTGAAGCGTTGCTTATCGCCACTCAGCCGGGCATCAGCTATAGCGAACATAACCTGAGCAAAGACAAGTCGTTAACGCGTATGCAGTTGTGGCTTGATGCCTGCCCGGAGCGCGAAAATCCACCGGTGCAGAAAATGACGATTGCCGATGCATCGCAGCAACTGCTGGCTTCGCCGGATGGCAGCCAGGGAAGTTTGCAACTGCGTCAGCAAGTGTGGCTGCACCATATCGAGTTGAAAAAAGGCGAAGAGCTGACAATTCAGTTGCATGGCCCGCGCGCCTATCTGCAATCGATCCACGGCACGGTGCATGCGGTTACGCATTGCGAAGCGAAAGAAGCCCTGACCTGCGGTGACGGCGCTTTTATTCGTGATGAGGCTAACATAACGTTAGTTGCCGACACGCCGTTGCGCGCTTTGCTGATAGATTTACCAGTATGACAGTTATGTTTTAGCAGGTGAGTATATGAATAGCTGCGTAACTAAAATATCTTTTGAGAGCGTCCTCGCACAGCCCACGCTCCATGAACCGCTTCCGCCCTTTGGGTTTGAAGAGATGCTGACCGAGCTGGAAGCTATCGTCGCCGAAGCCGAAATCCGGCTGGCCGAAGAAGAAGCCGCCTGACCTTCCTGCCCCGGTTTATGCCGGGGCATTTTCATGCATTTCCCCAGCGATAAGCCTCTATGGCAATAAAGCCGCTTCCCCAAGATGGGGAGGCAGAAGCGCAAGAGATTTAATGCGCGCGTTCTTTCCAGCGGAAGATCGTTCACTGGGCAGCGTGAATTGAGCGCCGCGCCTTGCTGTAACCGGTAACGTCCTGCACGAAGCGACGCAGGATCTCTGCGGCATCCGGTGCCGGAAGCACGCCAGCGACTAAGCGATCGGCATCGGTGCCCTCTTTTTCGATGTTAGCGCGGTTAAGACGCAGCAGATCCGTGGCGATTTCCGGCGTCATTTCCGGGTGGAACTGTACGGAAACCGCGCGCGGGCCATAGCGGACGATTTGATGATTATCATGTGCAGACGAGGCCAGCACCGCTGCGCCTTCCGGCAAGCGAGTGACCGTTTGCCGGTGCGTCAGATGTGCCGGAAAAGGCTCCGTCAGATGTCTGAGCAGCGGATCGTTTGCCGCTGCGGCATTCAGGTAGACCGTTTGCGTTCCCGCTTCCCGGCCTTTCGGATGATATTCCACGTCGCCACCCAGCGCCCATGCCATTAACTGATGACCATAACAAACGCCAAACAGCGGCATCTCTATCGCCATTGCATCGCGGATCCATGCGGCAGTCTTTTCACTCCATGGAAGTCTGTCCGAAACCATCGCCCACGAACCCGTGATGATCGCCACCCGGCTGGCATCCGGGGCGGGCAGCGTTTCGCCCTCGAAAACGCGCACAACGTCCACTTCCTCCGGCGAATAGCCAAGCAGCTCGCAAAACCAGAGCGGAATATCGCCATGAGCCTGGCGCAGCGGTTCCGGGGCATTTCCCACCTGAATGATAAGCACTGAATTTTGTTCCATAGCGGCAAGACTCCCGTAGCAATAAAACCCTTCTGAAACAGAGTAGCGCTTTTCGTCATATGCCCGGGTGGATATTTTTTTATATGGTTAGAAGCAATGGAGCTTAAGGGAACAGTACGATGTTCTTGATGGTTGTGGAGTTGAGGAGTTGCAGGTCAGGGAGTAGGCCTGATAAGGCGTAGCCGCCATCAGGCAATTTGCCGGATGGCGCTGCGCTTATCCGGCCTACGAAAAGTGGCAGAAAGCGGAGTGGACAGTCATTCATCTCGCGCCGCAAAACCACAGAAAAGCAGAGCCGCAGAAAAGCAAAAACCCGCCGAAGCGGGTTTTTACCTGGAAAATTGAAACTGACCGATAAGCCGCGTTCTGTCATAGAAAACGGAGTGGACAGTCATTCATCTCGCACCGCAAAACCACAGAAAAGCAGAGCCGCAGAAAAGCAAAAACCCGCCGAAGCGGGTTTTTGCCTGAAAAATTGAAACTGACCGATAAGCCGGGTTCTGTCGTGGACAGTCATTCATCTAGGCCAGCAATCGCTCACTGGCTCAAGCAGCCTACCCGGGTTCAGTACGGGCCGTACCTTGTGAACCCCTATTTGGCCTTGCTCCGGGTGGAGTTTACCGTGCCGCGAACTGTTGCCAGACGCGCGGTGCGCTCTTACCGCACCCTTTCACCCTTACCTGATCCCACTTGCGTGGGCCATCGGCGGTTTGCTCTCTGTTGCACTGGTCGTAGGCTTGCGCCCCCCAGGCGTTACCTGGCACCCTGCCCTATGGAGCCCGGACTTTCCTCCCCTCTGCCCGTCTCCCCCGAAGGAGGACTGCAACAAAGCGGCGACTGTCTGGTCAGCTTCGGCGCGCAGTATAGTGGGTTTGCGCGCGCCTGTCACCCTTCCGTCAGCATTCCGACCTGCAATGTGGCCGCAATATTGCGTGACGCGCGGTAAATATTATCAAACGCGCCGCGGAACGCCTCTTCCAGCGTGGTAATGCCGGTCAACACGCTGAACACCGCATCGATACCGTACTGGTGAACCACGCCGACATCGCTGGTCAGACTGCCGGCAATCCCGATTACGGGCTTATGGTATTTTTTAGCAACGTGCGCTACGCCGACCGGTACTTTGCCGTGAATGCTCTGACTGTCGATACGCCCTTCGCCGGTCACCACCAGCGTACAGTCATGAATATGCTCTTCGAGATTCAACGCCTGGGTCACAATCTCAATACCGCTGCGCAGCTCCGCGCCGAGGAAAGCCATCAGCGCCGCGCCCATACCACCTGCCGCACCGGAGCCAGGAACTTCTTTCACATCCACTCGCAGCGATTTTTTGATGACGTCGGCGAAGTGACCAAGGTTTCGATCCAGCTCAACGATCAGCGCTTCGGTGGCCCCCTTTTGCGGCCCAAAAATACGCGATGCGCCCTGCTCGCCAGTCAGCGGGTTAGTCACATCGCAGGCCACGCGAATCGTACAATCGCTCAGGCGCGGATCCAGCCCGGAAATATCAATCGCATTCAGGCTCATCAGGCTGCCGCCGCCGTAACCAATCTCGGTGCCGTTCGCATCGGTCAGTCTGGCGCCCAGCGCCTGTACCATACCCGCCCCGCCATCGTTGGTCGCACTGCCGCCAATGCCGATAATAATGTTGGTCGCCCCATGTTCCAGCGCATGCAAAATAAGTTCCCCGGTGCCGCGCGAAGTGGTAATCAAAGGGTTACGTAATTCTGGTGGCACCAGCGCCAGACCGCTGGCCGCCGCCATTTCAATAAAAGCGGTTTTCCCGTCGCTGGACATCCCCCACCGGGCATCAACATTATTCCCCAGCGGGCCTGTAACGTGCGCGGTGTGCACAGTACCTTTAGTGGCGGCAATCATGGCTTCAACTGTTCCCTCGCCGCCGTCGGCAACCGGAACTGACACGTAGTGAGCATCAGGAAAAATTTCCCGAAATCCTTTTTCTATCGCCTGAGCTACTTCAGTAGCAGAAAGGCTTTCTTTATAAGAGTCTGGGGCGATTACGATTTTCATAATTGTGAGCCTGATAGTGCCGCGCACTTCACCCTTCAGGCCCACAGTGGCCTGAAGATGTGGATGTACAAGAAATCCAGGGCGCAGAGCCGCGCCCTTCTTAATTAACGAGTCACTTCGATTTTCGCCAGTTTCTCGTAGTAGCAAGCAATAGCGCTGTGGTCGGCGTTGCCCAGACCATCAGCACGCAGCGCCTGCATCATTTCCATCACTGCGGCGGTCAGCGGCAGTTGAGCGCCCACGCCATGCGACGTATCCAGTGCGTTGGAGAGATCTTTGATGTGCAGATCGATACGGAAACCCGGTTTGAAGTTGCGATCCATCACCATTGGCGCTTTCGCGTCCAGCACGGTGCTGCCCGCCAGACCACCACGGATCGCCTGATACACCAGATCCGGGTTAACACCGGCTTTGGTTGCCAGCGTCAGCGCTTCAGACATCGCAGCGATGTTCAGCGCCACAATCACCTGGTTTGCCAGTTTGGTGACGTTGCCCGCACCGATATCACCGGTGTGCACGACAGAACCGGCCATGGATTTCAGCAGGTCGTAGTATTTGTCGAAGACCGCTTTGTCGCCGCCAACCATCACAGACAGCGTACCGTCAATCGCCTTCGGTTCGCCGCCGCTTACCGGCGCATCAAGCATTTGCACGCCTTTCGCTTTCAGCGCGTCACTGATTTCACGGCTGGCCAGCGGTGCGATGGAGCTCATGTCGATCAGCACGGTACCGGCTTTAGCGCCTTCAATAATACCGCCTTCGCCGAGCGCCACTTCTTTCACATGCGGGGAGTTCGGCAGCATGGTGATGATGACATCGCACTTCTCAGCAATCGCTTTGCCGTTGGCTGCCGTTTCCGCGCCCGCAGCGATAAGTTCAGCCACCGCTTCCTGGTTACGGTCCACGACCACCAGTGAGTAACCTGCTTTAATGAGGTTTTTACTCATTGGTTTACCCATGATGCCAAGGCCAATGAAACCAACTTTCATCGTCATAATTGCGTCTCTCTTTTAAAGGGTGGTTTGGTTATTTTTTAAAGGTGTCGGCCAGTTTCTGCGTCGCCGAACGGAACACGCCCAAATCGCTGCCAACCGCAACCACGGTCGCGCCCCACTCCAGGTAGCGGCGAGCATCAGCTTCCACCGGCGCCAGAATGCCGCTCGGTTTGTTGTGCGCTTTCGCACGGGCAAAAATGTGCTGAATGGTGCGCTGAACTTCCGGGTGTGCCGCGTTACCGATATAACCCAGCGTCGCCGCCAGATCGCTTGGGCCGACAAACACGCCATCCACGCCGTCGGTGGCAAGGATTGCATCAAGGTTATCCACACCAGCCTGGCTTTCGATCTGTACCAGGATGGTGATATTGGCGTTGGACTGACGGAAGTAATCCGGCACGGTGCCGAACATATTGGCACGATGCGAAACCGACACGCCGCGAATGCCTTCCGGCGGATAACGGGTTGCCGCTACCGCATTTACCGCTTCTTCTTCGGTTTCCACGAACGGGATCAGGAAGTTGTAGAAGCCGATATCCAGCAGGCGTTTGATGACCACCGGCTCGTTAGTCGGCACGCGTACTACCGGCGCGCTGACGCTGCCTTTCAACGCCATTAATTGCGGTACAAAAGTGAGCACGTCGTTTGGGGCGTGTTCGCCGTCCAGAAGCAGCCAGTCAAAGCCTGCCAGGCCCAGAACTTCAGTGCTGATATGACTACCCAGCGCAGACCAACAACCGATTTGAATCTGTTGGGCCGCCAGCGCGGCCTTGAATTTGTTTGGGAAGATATCGTTATTCATCTTTTGTACCTTAAAATGTGTCGTTGCTTATTTCTTCAATTCCATACGTTTGATGTCGCCAACCACGAACAGATAGCAGACCATCATCATCAGCGCCGAACAGCCTACGAACACCAACGCACCGTTGAAAGAATGCAACTCTTTAACCATGTATCCGATGACCAGCGGCGTCACGATAGAAGCCACGTTACCAAATACGTTGAATACACCACCGCACAGACCGACGATCTCTTTCGGCGCGACGTCGGAGATAACCGGCCAACCCAGCGCGCCAAAACCTTTACCGAAGAAGGCGAGCGCCATCAGTGCGACTACCATCGCCGTGCTATCGGTGTAGTTACACAGAATGATGCTGGAAGCCAGTAACATCCCGACCACGATAGGGAACTTACGCGCCATCGTCAGGGTGGAGCCGCGCTTGATCAGATAATCAGAAAACAGCCCGCCCAGCACGCCACCGGCAAAACCACACAGCGCCGGAATGGACGCGACAAACCCAACTTTCAGTATCGACATACCTTTTTCCTGCACCAGGTAAATCGGAAACCATGTCAGGAAGAACCAGGTAATGGTGTTCAGGAAGTATTGCCCGAAGAACACGCCGAGCATCATGCGGTTGCACAGCAACTGCTTGATATAATCCATTTTTGGACCCGCATTTTTGCCATCGTCGGCTTTTTTGTGGTCCATATCGACAACCGCGCCGTTTTTCTCAATATACTCCAGCTCTTCGCGGCTCATACGCGGGTGATCGGTCGGGTTGTGGACAAATTTCACCCAGGCAAAAGTCAGCACAAAACCGATCACGCCCATCACGGTGAACACATGTTCCCAGCCCCAGGCAAAGGTCAGCCAGCCCAGCAGCGGCGAGAACAGCGCCAGCGAGAAGTACTGCGCAGAGTTAAAAATCGCTGATGCCGTACCGCGCTCTTTCGCCGGGAACCATGCCGCAACGATGCGGGCATTCGCCGGGAATGAAGGCGCTTCAGAGAAGCCCAGCATAAAACGCATGAAAAACATGGAAATGCCGGCCCAGGCGATCGGGAAAACATCGACAAAACCTTGCAGGAAAGTAAAGAGCGACCAGAAAAAGAGGCTCCATGTGTACACTTTTTTAGAGCCGAAGCGGTCAAGCAGCCAGCCGCCAGGGATTTGCATCAGCAGGTAAGCCCAGCCGAAAGCCGAAAAAATGTAGCCCATCGATACAGCATCCAGTTGCAGTTCTTTCGCCACTTCTGTCCCGGCAATGGACAATGTAGCGCGGTCTGCATAATTCACTGCTGTTACGATAAATATAATCAGCAGAATTAAATAACGGGTGGGCAAACCCCGTTTTGTTTCCACGGCAGAATTTTCGATAGTCATTTTTAATTCCCTCGGCACCGCTAACTTTAAAATATAATTATTTTGATGTTTATTATCTGATTTTATTTAAGCACTCGAAACTTATTATCAGATAATTGGCACTTCGATTTTATTAGCCTCAGTATAATCACCGACAGGAGACCACACACTGGTGGGTTGCTCAATTTTAACATTGCCCGAAAAGATTATTTTGAGCATTTGCACATAAGCCTGGGCGCTGATGCACAGATCTTGCAATATGCAGCCCCGCCAGATGGGGAATCGGGACAATAAGTGATTTAGATCACATTTTACTATTTAAACTCCTGACATTCTTATTTCAGCAAACAAGATTTTTATTCCCGATATTAATTCCAGAATAAAGAATGATTCCGCTTTTATAGAGCAATGCATCGTATAAGTTAGCTGGAGATTACTTGACAATGTCCAACATTGAAATTAGACAGCAACCGCCAGGGGCGTTTTATATTAAGGTACACGACACGGATAATGTCGCTATCATCGTCAATGACAATGGCTTAAAGGCAGGAACCCGTTTTCCGGACGGTCTCGAGCTAATTGAGCATATTCCGCAGGGCCATAAAGTGGCGCTGGTTGATATCCCCCATCACGGCGAAATCGTGCGCTATGGCGAGATCATTGGCTACGCCATGCGCGATATCCCCCGCGGTAGCTGGATTGATGAATCCATGGTTGAGCTGCCGAAAGCACCGCCGCTGAATACACTGCCGCTGGCGACGAAAGTCCCGGAGCCGCTACCGCCGCTGGAGGGGTATACCTTTGAAGGCTACCGCAACGCGGATGGCAGCGTCGGCACCAAGAACCTGCTTGGCCTGACCACCAGCGTGCACTGCGTTGCAGGCGTGGTGGATTACGTCGTGAAGATCATTGAGCGCGATCTGCTGCCGAAATACCCGAACGTTGACGGCGTGGTCGGCCTGAATCACCTGTATGGTTGTGGCGTGGCCATTAACGCACCGGCGGCAGTCATTCCCATTCGCACCATTCATAACATTTCGCTGAACCCGAACTTCGGCGGCGAAGTCATGGTCATTGGTCTGGGCTGTGAAAAATTGCAGCCGGAACGTCTGCTGGAAGGGACCGAGGATGTGAAAGCCATTCCGGTCGACAGCGCCAGTATTGTTCGTTTGCAGGATGAGCAGCATGTGGGCTTCCGCTCGATGGTTGACGATATTCTGCAGGTCGCAGAGCGCCATCTGGCCAAGCTGAACCAACGTAAACGTGAAACCTGCCCGGCTTCTGAACTGGTAGTCGGTATGCAGTGTGGCGGCAGCGATGCATTCTCCGGCGTTACCGCGAACCCGGCTGTAGGTTATGCCTCTGACCTGATTATTCGCTGCGGCGGAACGGTGATGTTCTCCGAAGTGACCGAAGTCCGTGATGCGATTCACCTGCTGACGCCGCGCGCCATCAACGAAGAAGTGGGCAAACGCCTGCTGGAAGAGATGGCCTGGTACGATAACTATCTCGACATGGGTAAAACCGACCGCAGCGCCAACCCTTCTCCGGGGAACAAAAAAGGCGGCCTGGCGAATATCGTGGAAAAAGCGCTGGGTTCGATCGCGAAATCCGGTAAGAGCGCCATCTCTGAAGTGCTCTCTCCGGGCCAACGTCCGACCAAACGCGGGCTGATTTATGCCGCAACACCGGCAAGCGACTTCGTCTGCGGTACGCAGCAGGTGGCTTCCGGGATCACAGTACAAGTGTTTACCACCGGGCGTGGCACGCCGTACGGCCTGGTTGCCGTACCGGTAATCAAAATGGCGACCCGCACTGAGCTGGCAAATCGCTGGTATGACTTAATGGATATCAATGCCGGGACGATCGCTACGGGCGAAGAGACCATCGAGGATGTGGGCTGGAAGCTGTTCCACTTTATCCTTGATGTCGCCAGCGGTCGTAAGAAAACCTTCTCCGATCAGTGGGGGCTGCATAACCAGCTGGCTGTGTTTAACCCGGCTCCGGTGACTTGATTTTAATAACAAAAGCGTAAACCTCACTTTTAAGCATGGCTTCGGCCATGCTTTTTTTTGTCTGCTTTTTCTTTCACAACCTTCCTTTCACTTTCGAACCTTTCATTTTTCAGACGCCAATCACAAAAAAACATTACGAAAGCCTATAGATTCTTTCGAAGAAAACAAACGAAAGATTTCGGAGGCTGTGTGTATATCATTTCGACGAAAACCATGCTTAACAAAGCACAACGTGAAGGTTACGCGGTGCCCGCCTTCAATATCCACAATCTCGAAACCTTACAGGTGGTGGTCGAAACGGCTGCCGAATTACGCTCCCCGCTGATTGTTGCGGGTACACCAGGGACATTCAGTTATGCAGGCGTCGGCAATCTGGTCGCTATCGCCGGTAATCTGGCAAGGCACTACAACCAGCCGCTGGCCATTCACCTCGATCACCATGAAACGCTCAGCGACATAGAAACCAAAGTTCAGGCCGGAATTCGTTCGGTGATGATTGACGGTTCCCACTTACCCTGGCACGACAACATTGCGCTGGTGAAAGCGGTAACGGATTTATGCCATCGCTACGACGCCAGCGTGGAAGCGGAGTTGGGCCGCCTCGGCGGGCAGGAAGACGATCTGATTGTCGATGCAAAAGACACCCGCTACACCAACCCACAACAGGCCAAAGATTTCGTCGAGAAAACCGGTATTGATTCGCTCGCAGTGGCGATTGGCACTGCGCACGGCCTTTATACCGCCGAGCCGAAACTCGATTTTGAACGGCTGGCTGAAATACGCCAACAAGTTGATATTCCGCTGGTTTTGCACGGCGCATCCGGGCTGCCCGCTGCGGATATTCGCCGCGCCATCGCGCTGGGCGTTTGCAAGGTGAACGTCGCCACCGAACTGAAAATCGCCTTCTCCGATGCGTTAAAGGCCTGGTTTGCCTCGCACCCGGATGCCAGCGATCCGCGCCACTACATGGTTCCGGCCAAAACAGCCATGAAAGAGGTGGTGCGCAAAGTGATCGGCGTTTGCGGCTGCGAAGGCAAGCTGTAACGCCACAACCTTTTGAAAATATTGCGTAATAACCGGAGGAAGAAGTGAAAGAGATTATTGCCCGCCATAAAGCGGGGGAGCACCTCGGTATCTGTTCTGTTTGCTCAGCGCACCCGCTGGTCATTGAAGCCGCGCTGCGCTTTGATTTATCGACCGACGCGAAAGTATTGATCGAAGCAACCTCGAATCAGGTCAATCAGTTTGGCGGCTATACCGGTATGAAGCCCGCCGATTTTCGCGACTTCGTCTACCGCATCGCCGATGACGTCGGCTTTCCACGGGAGCGGCTGATCCTGGGCGGCGATCATCTTGGGCCAAACTGCTGGCAGAACGAAACCGCCGCCGCTGCGATGGAAAAATCCGTCGAGCTGATCAAAGCCTATGTGGCTGCCGGTTTCAGCAAGATCCATCTGGATGCATCGATGTCATGCGCTGACGATCCGGTTCCGCTGGAACCGCATGTTGTCGCCGAACGCGCCGCACGTCTGTGCCAGGCGGCGGAAGAAACCGCCAGCGACGCGCTGAAAAAAAACCTGACCTATGTGATTGGCACTGAAGTACCGGTTCCCGGCGGCGAAGCCAGCAGTATCAATTCGGTTCACGTTACGCGCGTCGAAGATGCCGCCCGCACGCTGGAAACGCACCGCGTCGCTTTCCATGCATTGGGGCTGGATGACGCGATGAACCGCGTCATTGCTATCGTCGTGCAGCCAGGCGTTGAATTCGATCATACCCAGGTAATCCACTATCAGCCGCAAGCGGCAGAAGCGCTTTCCGGCTGGATCCGCCAGACGCCAATGGTCTACGAAGCGCACTCCACTGACTACCAGTCCCGCCAGGCTTACCACGCACTGGTACGCGACCATTTCGCCATTCTGAAAGTTGGACCTGCGCTGACCTTTGCGCTGCGCGAAGCCATTTTTGCGCTGGCGCAAATGGAAAACGAACTGATTGCGCCGGAAAACCGCAGTCGCGTACTGGAGGTGATCGATGAAGTGATGCTTAACGAACCGGATTACTGGAAAAAGTATTACCGTCCGACCTGGAGCCAGTCGATGGTGGATATCCACTTCAGCCTTTCGGATCGCATTCGCTACTACTGGCCGCACCCGCGCATTCGCCAGAGCGTCGAGAAACTGCTGGCGAACCTCAGCGCTACAACGCTGCCGTTAGGGCTGATTAGCCAGTATTTACCCGTACAACTGGAACGCGCGTCGCTAAATGAGATCGCCGCAACGCCACACAGCCTGATCATTGACAAAATACAGGATGTATTGCGCGCCTATCGCTATGGATGCGCCCCTGACATTGCCTGATGACTGGAGAATGTATGAGCCAACTGTTTGTCCGTACCGGAATTGAATTTACCTCGCGTCAGCATGTGCTGGCGCATATTGGCGAGGAGATGCTGGCGCAGGGCGTCGTGCATGAAAGCTATCCGGCAGCGCTTCTGGCGCGCGAAGCAATTTACCCGACCGGCATTGCCCTTGAACACCACGCGGTGGCCATCCCGCACTGCGAGGCGGTACATGCTAAATCCCCGGCGCTGTATCTGATCCGCCCGGATAAACCGGTTTATTTTCAACAAGCTGACGATGATGCCGACATCGCCGTCTCGCTGATTATCGCCCTGATTGTGGAAAACCCGGCCGAGCAATTGAAGTTGTTACGCCGTCTTTTTAGTGAGCTGCAAAACCCGAACACGCTGCAAGCGCTGCTGGATACGCCTGCCGATAACCTGGCGACGCTTTTTCGGGACACGATCCTGGAGCCTGAGCAGTGCGAGCAGGCTTAATAAGATACTGATAATAAAAGGAGTACCCTATGAAACGTAAAATAATCGTCGCCTGCGGCGGTGCGGTCGCCACCTCCACCATGGCAGCAGAAGAGATCAAAGAGCTCTGCGCCGACCACCAGATCGAACTCGACCTCGTGCAGTGCCGGGTGAATGAAATAGAAACCTATATGGACGGCGCAGATCTGATCTGCACCACTGCGAGAGTCGATCGTACCTTTGGCGATATTCCTGTTGTGCACGGCATGCCTTTCGTCTCCGGCGTGGGCATTGAAGCGCTGCAACAAAAAATCCTGGCGATCCTCAGGGGGTAACGCGATGTTTAGCGAAATTATGCGTTATATCCTCGACTTAGGTCCTACCGTCATGCTGCCGGTGGTGATCATCATCTTCTCGAAATTGTTGGGGATGAAGCTCGGGGATTGCTTTAAATCGGGCCTGCACATCGGGATTGGCTTTGTCGGTATTGGGTTGGTGATTGGCCTGATGCTGGACTCCATCGGCCCGGCAGCGAAAGCGATGGCTGAACATTTCCAGATTAACCTGCATGTGATTGATGTCGGCTGGCCTGGCTCATCACCGATGACCTGGGCGTCACAGATCGCGCTGGTCGCCATCCCGGTCGCGATTGCCGTGAATATCCTGATGCTGATCACCCGCATGACGCGCGTAGTGAACGTCGATATCTGGAATATCTGGCACATGACTTTTACCGGCGCCATGCTGCACCTCGCTACTGGCTCTTACTGGATCGGTATACTCGGCGTCGTGGCGCATGCGGCATTCGTCTTCAAGCTGGGCGACTGGTTTGCAAAAGACACGCGGGATTTCTTCGGGCTGGAAGGGATTGCCATCCCGCACGGCACCTCCGCTTACCTCGGCCCCATTGCCGTACTGGTTGATACGATCGTCGAAAAAATCCCCGGTCTTAACCGCGTTCACTTTAGCGCCGACGATATTCAGAAACGTTTTGGCCCGTTTGGCGAGCCGGTCACCGTTGGGTTTGTGATGGGGATTGTCATTGGTCTGCTGGCGGGCTACGACCTGAAAGGCGTGCTGCAACTGGCGGTGAAAACGGCTGCCGTGATGCTGCTGATGCCGCGCGTCATCAAACCGATTATGGATGGGCTAACGCCTATTGCGAAACAGGCGCGTAAACGGCTACAGGCTAAATTTGGCAGCCAGGAATTCCTGATTGGTCTCGACCCGGCGCTGCTGCTCGGCCACACCTCAGTGGTCTCCGCCAGTTTGATCTTTATTCCGCTCACCATTTTGATTGCGGTGCTGGTGCCGGGTAACCAGGTGCTGCCCTTCGGCGATCTGGCAACCATCGGGTTCTTTGTGGCGATGGCGGTTGCAGTACATCAGGGCAACCTGTTTCGCACGCTGATCTCCGGCATCATTATTATGAGCATCACGCTGTGGATCGCCACGCAAACCATCGGGCTGCATACGCAGCTTGCCGCCAACGCAGGTGCGCTGAAATCGGGCGGTCTGGTGGCATCAATGGACCAGGGCGGTTCGCCGTTCACCTGGCTGCTTATTCAGCTTTTCACCTGGCAAAACGTGGTGGGTTTTGTGGTGATTGCCACCCTTTATCTGGCCGGTGTGCTGTTGACCTGGCGCAGAGCACGCAACTTCAGAGCGGCCGAAAAAGCCTCGCTCGCCGCACAAAGCCAGACCGTATCCTGATCCCCGGGGAGCCCCGCTCCCCCTTTGTTGTTCCTGGAGAGTGTTATGAAATCAGTGGTTATCCGTGCTGAAGGCCACGTCTGCGTTGAAGAACGCCCGGAACCTCAGTTGCAGCACGATGATGATGTCAAAGTCAGGGTCGTCAGCTCCGGCCTGTGCGGTTCTGACATCCCGCGTATCTTTGCCGGTGGCGCGCACTTTTACCCGATTACCCTGGGACATGAATTCAGCGGTTATGTCGAAGCCTGCGGCGCGGCAATCAACGATTTGCACGCCGGAGATGCGGTGGCATGCGTGCCGCTGTTGCCCTGCTTTAACTGCCCGGAGTGCCGCCGCGAGTACTTCTCCTTGTGCAAGCGCTACCAGTTTGTCGGTTCGCGCAGCGATGGCGGTAATGCAGAATACATCGTGGTGAAACGGGCGAATCTGATCGCGTTGCCGAAGGCAATGACGATTGAAGATGGCGCATTTATTGAACCCATCACCGTCGGCCTGCACGCCTTCCAC
This sequence comes from Kosakonia sacchari, assembly GCA_900109485.1. GTDB lineage: Bacteria > Pseudomonadota > Gammaproteobacteria > Enterobacterales > Enterobacteriaceae > Kosakonia > Kosakonia sacchari_B. The sequence goes on from FOAY01000012.1 coordinate 55,731, forward strand.
CTTGCTGGCGGTTGCGAAAACAAAAACGTGATCGTTGTCGGCGCCGGTACCATTGGCCTGCTGGCCATGCAGTGCGCACGCGCACTTGGCGCCAAAAGCGTTACCGCTATCGATATCAACCCCGACAAGCTGCAACTGGCACGCGAACTCGGCGCAACCTACACCTTCAATAGCCGCGAGCAGAATGTGAGCGCGATTGCCGCGGGCCTGGAAGAGGCGCGTTTCGACCAGTTGGTGCTGGAAACGGCAGGAACGCCGCAAACCGTCTCACTGGCAATCGAAATCGCCGGGCCGCGCGCCCAACTGGTATTGGTCGGTACGCTGCATCATGACCTGACGTTAACCACGCCCGTGTTCGGCCAAATTCTGCGCAAAGAATTAACCCTGATTGGCAGCTGGATGAACTACTCCGGCCCGTGGCCGGGCGAAGAGTGGATAACGGCTACACGCCTGCTGACAGAGAAAAAGCTAGCGTTAGAGCCGTTGATCGCCCTGCGCGGTGGCCCGGAAAGTTTCGCCCGTGCAGTACAGAACCTTAACGGTGCGCCGATGCAGGGCAAAATCCTGTTACGGCTCGATTAAGCGAGAGAGCCAGCAACCTGCGCTGGCTCACATTTCCTTTCGAAACTTAGCGTTCAACTTTCACAATCCTTCGATTACACTAGAGGAAGTTAATTATCAGGCAAATTAATATGAACTCATTTGAACGAAGGAATAAGATCGTCGAACTGGTTAACTCACAGGGAAGTGTGCTGGTGATTGACCTTTCGAACAGCTTTGGCATTTCTGAAGTCACCATCCGCGCAGATCTGCGTCTGCTGGAAGAGAAAGGCCTGGTAACACGCTTTCACGGCGGTGCCGCGAAACCCGGCGCAACGGTGCTGGATAACGAAAATCAGGAAGTGGTGCTGGAAGAACGCTACCGGCTGGCGAGCGATCCGAAAAAACGTATCGCCCAGGCCGCCGCCAGCATGATCGAAGAGGGTATGACGGTGATCCTCGACAGCGGCAGCACCACCATGCTGATTGCTGAGGCACTGACGAAAAGAACCAACATTACCGTTATTACCAACAGCCTTCCCGCCGCATTTGCCCTGTCGGAAAATAAAGACATCACCCTTGTGGTTTGCGGTGGTACCGTGCGGCATAAAACGCACTCCATGCACGGCACCATTGCCGAACGCTCTTTGCAGGGCATCAGCGCAGATTTAATGTTCGTCGGCGCGGATGGCATTGATGCGACGAACGGCATCACCACCTTTAATGAAGGCTACTCCATTAGCAGCGTGATGGCCGCCGCCGCGCATAAAGTCGTTGCAGTCGTGGATGCCAGCAAATTCAACCGTCGCGGTTTTAATCAGGTGCTGCCGATGGAGAAAATCGATGCGGTGATCACCGATGACAGCATCAGCGACAAGGACAGAGCTGCGTTTCGCAAAATGGAGAAGGAACTGGCGGTGGTGTAAAAACCGGGGCTACGGCGCTGTGGTCGCTGACGCGGCTCTCCAGCGCCTGTATTGATCGGGTTACTGCTGATCCAGCGCGTACTTGTACAACGCGTTTTTCTTCACGCCGTGGATCTCCGCCGCGAGGGCTGCGGCTTTCTTCAGCGGCAGTTCAGCCTGCAACAGCGCCAGCGTACGCAGCGCATCGGCGGGCAACTCATCTTCCTGCGCTTTATGGCCTTCGACAATCAGCACCATCTCACCTTTACGGCGGTTTTCATCCTCTTTCACCCACGCCAGCAGTTCGCCTACTGGCGCGCCCTGAATGGTTTCCCAGGTTTTGGTCAGCTCGCGGGCCAACACGACATAGCGGCTCTCGCCCCACACTGCGACCATATCTTCCAGACTTTCCAGTAAACGATGGGTGGATTCATAGAAAATCAGCGTGCGGCTTTCCGTTTCCAGCGCTTTTAACGTATCGCGACGCCCTTTCGATTTGGCAGGCAGAAACCCTTCGTAACAAAAACGATCCGACGGCAGCCCCGCGGCGCTCAACGCGGCGATCGCAGCGCACGGGCCAGGCAAAGGCACAACGCGAATACCCGCTTCACGGCAGGTGCGCACCAGATGATAACCCGGATCGTTGATCAGCGGCGTTCCGGCATCCGAGACCAGCGCAATGTTCTGCCCCTCTTTCAGCTTTGCCACCAGCGTTTCCGCTTTCTGCTGCTCGTTATGGTCATGCAGGGCGAACAGGCGGGCATTAATGGCAAAGTGCTGCAGCAATAAACCGGTGTGGCGGGTATCTTCCGCCGCAATTAAATCAACGGCCTGCAACACGTTGAGGGCGCGTTGCGTAATATCAGCCAAATTCCCAATGGGAGTAGGTACAATATAAAGCTGACCCTGAGAATTCTCCGCCGATTCGTGTTGTTTCATTGTTTCATCCGTATTGCCGATTTAATATTGAGCATTGCGTAAAAATTATCACTGGATACAGTATGCTACCGTCAAGATTTCTACGTTCGAAAGCCACGCGCTGCGTGCCTGTGGTGCTGGCCGCCCTGCTGTTTGCAGGCTGCGGTACCCAGTCGACAGACCAGAGCACCACGCATCTGCAAGGCTCGGCGCAAGCTGATTCTGGCTATTACCTGCAACAGATGCAGCAAAGCACAGATGATAGCAAGACCAACTGGCAATTACTCGCCATTCGTGCACTGCTTAAAGAGGGCAAAACCCAGCAGGCAAGCGAACTCTTCAGCCAGCTACCGCAGAATCTGAACGACAATCAGCGTAAAGAATATTCTCTGCTCGCCGCCGAAATGAAACTGGTGCAGAAAGATTTCGCTGGCGCACAGGCGCTGCTGAGTAAGATCGATCCTGCCGATCTGGAGCAAAATCAGCAGGCGCGTTACTGGCAGTTAGGGATTGAAGCCGCGCAAGGCAAGCCGTCCCTGACATTGCTGCGCGCGCTGATTGCCCAAGAGCCGCTGTTAACAAAACCTGAAGCGAAGCAGAAAAACATCGATGCTACCTGGCAGGCGCTGGCTTCGATGACGCAGGATCAAGCCAGAGCGCTGGTGATCAACGCGGATGAAGTCACCTTGCAGGGTTGGCTCGATCTGCAACGCGTCTGGTTTGATAATCGCAACGATCCCAACATGCTGAAAGCGGGCATTACCGACTGGCAGACCCGCTACCCGCAAAACCCGGCGGCGAAAATGCTGCCGACCCAACTGTCGAATCTGCAAAACTTCAAACCGGCATCGGCCAATAAAATCGCGCTGCTGCTGCCGTTAAATGGCCAGGCTGCTGTTTTTGGCCGGGCGATTCAGCAGGGCTTTGAAGCCGCTAAAAACGGCGTTTCCACCGTTTCCGGCCCGGCCGTTCCGCAGCAGGTGGCACAGGCGGCGAATGCCACAGTGGTTAGCCCATCGCAGACCAGCGTCAGCGATTTAACCAGCGCTGCCGCACCGGACGCCCAGCAGGTGCAGGCACCGGACAGCGCCGCGCAGAGCGAAACAGACACGCAATCCGAAACCACAGCAGAGCAGGATCCCGCAGCGGTAACGCCACAGCAACCTGCCGATGCCAATGCGACGCAGCCGGTTGCCGCGCCAGCCGTTGCCGGTACGCCAGCAAACCCGGGCGCTGAACTGAAAATTTACGATACCAGCGCGCAACCGATGGATCAGATCCTCAATCAGGTGCAGCAAGATGGCGCGAGTATCGTGGTCGGCCCGCTGCTGAAAAACAATGTTGAAGAGCTGATGCGCAGTCACACCACGCTGAACGTACTGGCGCTCAACCAGCCTGAAAGCGTCGAAAACCGCGCAAATATCTGCTATTTCGCACTCTCGCCGGAAGATGAAGCACACGATGCCGCGCGCCACATCCATGAACAGGGCCGTCATGCGCCACTGCTGCTGGTGCCGCGCAGCAATCTGGGCGAACGAATCAGTAAAGCCTTTGCCGAAGAGTGGCTGAAACTTGGCGGCGGCGTGGTTCTGGAACAGAAATTCGGATCTACCGCTGAACTGCGGATGGGCCTGAATGGCGGTTCCGGTATTGCCATGACCGGCAGCCCGGTGGTTGCCAGCCTGCCGCAGCAGCAGGACGTGACTATTGGCGGTCTGAACATTCCGGCCCCGCCGACCGATGCGCAAATCAGCGGCAGCGGCAGCGTGGATTCGGTCTATATCGTGGCGACACAGGATGAGATCGCGCTGATTAAACCGATGATTACCCTGCGCACCGGAAGCCAGAGCAACGTGATGTTGTACGCCAGCTCGCGCATCGCGCAGGGCGGCGCAGGCCCGGATTTCCGTCTGGAGATGGAAGGCCTGCAATTTAATGAAATCCCGATGCTGGCAGGCGCAAACCCATCGTTAATGCAGCAGGCGCTGAAAAGCGTTAACAATGACTACTCGCTGGCGCGCCTGTATGCCATGGGCGCGGATGCCTGGTCGCTGGCGAATAACTTCTCGCAGATGCGTCAGGTTCCGGGGTTTGAACTGAACGGAAATACCGGTGATTTAACCGCCACCCAGGATTGCGTGATCAACAGGAAGTTGTCATGGCTCAAATACCAGCAAGGGCAGATCGTCCCGGCCAGTTAACCCGTAAACAGACTGGCGACGCGTGGGAAGCCAAAGCGCGTCGCTGGCTGGAAAGCAAAGGACTGCATTTTTTAGCCGCCAATGTGCGCGAGCGCGGCGGCGAAATCGACCTGATAATGCGGCACAAAACTACCACCGTCTTTATTGAAGTGCGCTATCGCAGATCGTCACGTTTTGGTGGCGCTGCGAGCAGTATCACACGCGCGAAACAGGTCAGGCTCCTGCAAACAGCCCGTTTATGGCTCGCCCGGCACAATGGGAGTTTTGATACTGTGGATTGCCGGTTTGATGTGGTAGCCTGCACCGAAAATGACGTTGAGTGGATACAAAACGCCTTTAACGACCACTCATAATTACAAAATGATAGGGATTACTGTGCTCGAACGAATTAAAGTTTGCTTTACGGAAAGCATTCAAACCCAAATTGCGGCGGCGGAAGCGTTGCCTGATGCCATTTCCCGCGCAGCCATGACGATGGTTCACTCCCTGCTTAACGGCAACAAAATCCTCTGTTGTGGCAACGGCACTTCTGCCGCCAATGCACAGCATTTTGCTGCCAGCATGATCAACCGTTTTGAAACAGAACGTCCCAGTTTACCTGCCATTGCACTTAATACCGATAATGTGGTCTTAACCGCGATAGCAAATGATCGTCTGCATGATGAGATTTACGCCAAGCAGGTTCGCGCGCTCGGCCACAGCGGGGATATCCTGCTGGCCATTTCCACGCGCGGCAACAGCCGCGATATCGTTAAAGCCGTGGAAGCGGCGGTAACGCGTGATATGTCTATCATCGCGCTGACCGGCTACGACGGTGGCGAGTTGGCGGGTCTGCTGGGGCCGCAGGATGTCGAAATCCGTATTCCTTCCCATCGCAGCGCGCGCATCCAGGAAATGCACATGCTGACAGTGAATTGCTTATGCGATCTGATTGATAACACGCTTTTTCCTCACCAGGATGATTAAGGAGTACACATGAAGGCATTCACGCCCCTCGCAGTCCTTATTTCCGCGCTGCTGTTACAAGGTTGTGTTGGCGCAGTCGTGGTCGGTTCTGCCGCCGTTGGCACTAAAGCCGCGACGGATCCGCGAACCGTTGGCACCCAGGTGGATGACAGCACGCTGGAACTGCGCGTCAACAGTGCACTGTCCAAAGATGAGCAGCTTAAAAAAGAAGCGCGTATTAACGTCACCGCGTATCAGGGGAAAGTTCTGCTGACCGGGCAGGCCCCGAATACTGAGCTCTCTTCCAGAGCGAAACAGATTGCTGTGGGTGTTGAGGGCGCAACCGAAGTATTCAACGAAATTCGCCAGGGTCAGCCAATCGGCCTCGGTACGGCGTCTTCAGACACCTGGATCACCACCAAAGTCCGCTCGCAGCTGTTGAGCAGCGATCAGGTGAAATCCTCTAACGTGAAAGTGACCACCGAGAACGGCGAAGTGTTCCTGATGGGTCTGGTCACCCAGCGCGAAGGCCAGGCCGCGGCAGATATCGCCAGCCGCGTCAGCGGTGTGAAGCACGTAACGACGGCATTCACCCTGCTGAAATAACCAAAAAGCCCGGCAAATTCTGGACTGCCCCCCAGAATTCGCCGGGCCTTTCTTGCTCTGTCAAACCTCAGAACAACGCAATAGCGCCAGTGATCGTCCCGCACAGCGCCACCAGCCCGCCGGTCAGCCACAACGCTTTTAACGGAAACGATTTACGCAGCATGATCAGCGACGGCAGGCTTACCGCCGGCAGCGTAATCAACAGCGCCAGCGCAGGCGCCATTCCCATACCCGCCAGCATCATGGTCTGCACAATCGGGATCTCGGCGGCCGTCGGGATCACAAACAGGCAGCCGACAATCGCCATCGCAATCACCCACAACAGCGTGTTATCGATCGCGCCATCCGCATGCGGGAATAACCAGACACGCGCCGCGCCCAGCACCAGAACAGCGAGAATATAGACCGGAATAGTGCTCCAGAAGAGTTGCCATAAGGCTTTGCCCCAGCGCGCCATAAAGCTGCCCTGCGGCTCCGTAAGCGTAATATCCACCGCTTCAGCCTGCTGCGGGCTCTCTTTGACCAGCGCCTGTACCAGTAAAGCAACCCCCAACACTGTCACCAGCCCCGCAACCAGACGGATTGCGGCAAAATGCCAGCCAAGAACAAAGCCCATAAACACCAGCGTAGCCGGGTTAAGCAGCGGATTACCCATCCAGAATGCCAGTGCGCCGCCCATTGAGACGCGCTGACGGCGCATGCCTGCCGCCACCGGTGCGGCACAGCAGGTGCACATCATGCCAGGCAGAGAGAACAGCGTACCAAACAGCGTGCCGCTAAAGCGTTTTTGCCCCAGCGTGCGCAGTAGCCAGTCGCGCGGGATCAATACCTGAATCAACGAGCCCAGCACTACGCCCAGTACGGCCGCTTTCCAGACGGCAAGAAAATAGACCAGCGCATAATCCCACGCCGCCTGAATCGGGCTGGAATCGGCCTGTGCAAGAATAGATTTACCGATGCTGTGCGTCTCGGCGGCGGTGAAGGCTTTACCGTAATAAGGCTGCCATTTCACGTACCAAAGACCAACGATAACCACAAGAAAGAACAACGCGGGTTTCCACCACTGAATGGGTGTTGCCGCCTGAGGTGAAGACTGACCAGTCATAACATTCCCCGGGGAAATAGATAATAAGCCGGGGAATAGTACGCCGGGAAAACTATTTTGCCAATTGCGAGCCTGCTGCAATCGCGCGTAACTGCGCGGAGGCGACAACCTCGACGCGATTTTCCGCTGGCGTGAAGGACAATGCCAGCAGCGCGCGGGCGACATCCTGCGCGCGGATCGACTTCCAGTTGCCCGGCAGCAGACGAAACAGCGGTGCGAGCAGAGATTCACTGGAGCGCGGCTTTTCGCGCTCCCCCAGCAGCATCGACGGACGGGCAATAACCAGCCGGGGCCACTCCTGCGCGATGAGCGCTTTTTCCATTTCACCTTTTACCCGGTTATAGAAAAACGGTGAACGCGCGTTTGCGCCCATAGAACTGACCACCAGCATCTGCCTGGCGCCAAGCCGCAGCCCGGTTAATGCCGTATCGACCACCAGCGTATAGTCCGCATGCACGAAAGCCTCTTCGCTCCCCGCTTCGCGCCGCGTGGTGCCAAGGCAGCAAAAAACCGTATCCACCGCGCCATTCACCTGCGCCAGCGCATCGCTTAACTGCGGATCATATGGATTTTCAACATCGGGAAATCCCGATAACGGGCGGCGCGTTGGCGCTACGATCGTGCCAACCCGCGCGTCGTTGCTCAGTAATCGCAGCAGATGTCCGCCAACCAGTCCCGTTGCGCCAGTGATCATTACGCGTGGCATTTACTCTCCTTTTGCAGATGAATCTGCCTTGCAATACCCGCCTGCTAAACCAGGCTTAATAGTCTGATGGGTTATCAGTATGGATAACAACGAGCGCTGAAGCCAAAACAACGGAGGAACTATGAGCAAGAAAATCGCAGTCTTGATCACCGACGAGTTTGAAGATTCAGAATTCACCTCTCCGGCACAGGAGTTTCGTCAGGCCGGCCATGAGGTGATCACCATAGAGAAACAGGCGGGGAAAACCATCCACGGCAAACAAGGCGAAGCTGAAGTGGTGATTGATAAAGCCATCGATGAGGTGCGGCCAGCGGATTTTGACGCCCTGCTGCTACCGGGCGGCCACTCACCCGATCATTTGCGCGGCGACGACCGGTTTGTCACCTTCACCCGCGATTTTATCAGCAGTGGAAAGCCCGTCTTCGCCATTTGTCACGGCCCGCAGTTGCTAATCAGCGCGGATGCCATCCGCGGACGTAAGCTGACAGCGGTGAAACCTATCGTCGTGGATGTGAAAAACGCCGGGGGCGAGTTCTATGACCAGGAAGTGGTGATCGATAAAGATCAACTGGTGACCAGCCGCACCCCCGAAGATTTGCCTGCGTTTAACCGCGAAGCATTGCGTTTACTGGGTGCCTGAGTCGCGGATCCAGTGTAATTTTTTACCAAAACCCAGCGTGTTGTCAGTGAATTTCAATTCGTGAAGGCGAATCTCCCACATGGGGGCTGACAACACGCGCGCAACAGGAAAGCGACGGTTGTACTGCGCACGCGGCGCCTCGCTTTCCTCCCCCTCCAGACGACGGATCTCCCCGGTAAATTGTACGCCGCGAATCAGCGCCACGGTTTTCGGCTGGCCGTTGACGGTTCCCGCCACCTTCGCCTGAAGCCCGGTCATTTGCGAGTGGCGCGTGTGATCTTCACTGAGGATGTAAAACGCCACTTTTTGCGCATCGTAAACGTAAAACGCATTCGCACACCACAATTCGCCCCGGTTCGCCACGCACCAACTGACAACATGCTGTTTCGCCAGCCAGCGGTTAATGGCTGCAAGCGTCTCCATTTTTTCTCTTCCTCGTGTTATTTTTTCGTTCAAATTAACACAATGAATAATGCCATGACGCCCTGGTTTCTTTATCTAATTCGCACCGCCGACAACATGCTGTATACCGGCATTACCACCGATGTGGCGCGTCGCTTTACGCAGCATCAAAACGGCAAAGGGGCAAAAGCGCTGCGGGGAAAAGGCGCACTGGCGCTGGTGTTTTCAGCTCAGGTAGGAGAAAGATCGCTGGCGTTACGGCTGGAGTACCGCATCAAGCAGTTAACCAAACGCCAGAAAGAGCGCCTCGTCGCCGGAGATGGCACATTCGAGGCGCTACGGGAAAGCCTCGTCGTTAAAGGCGATTGAAGTGATCGCTGTATTCCACCAGCCCACTGACGCCATTCAGCGCATCATCCGCAAGAGGGTGAACTAAAAACGCCTCATCCGTTTGCGGCCAGCGGCAGCGCAGATCGTTCTGCGAGGCATTTTTAAACCCCAGACGGCTATAGAACGCCGGATCGCCCAGCGTAACCACGGCGGCATAACCAAACTCATTCAGCGAATCCAGCCCTTCATAGACAAGCTGGCGCGCAATGCCCTGGCCGCGATACTGCTCATCGACCGCCAGCGGCGCAAGCCCGACCCATTGCAGCTCTTCACCGGCAACCGTGACCGGGCTAAAGGCTACATAGCCCACAACCTGACCTTCATCATCAGTTGCGACAAATCCCAGCGTGATCAAACCGTCCTCACGCAGATTGTGCACCAGCATGGCTTCGCCTTCACCACCAAAACTACGACGCAATAACGCGTCGATACCGGGTGCATCAATGGGAATTTCAACTCTAATCAGCATGGCTCACCTACAGAAGGTTGTGTCGTTGCAGGCGGCGCTTGCAGGCCGGCCTCAACAAATTCCGCCAGTTGCAGCAGAATGACCCGCAGGGGTTTTGGCATCTGCTCCAGTTCAATGGCGTCCATCAGATTTTTTACGTACAGCCCAAGCTCCGTATCGCCTTCAATCGCCAGCCGACGCTGGAAAAAGAGCGTGTCCGGATCCTGTTTGCGCGCGGCAATCATCAGCAAATCGCTGGCGTCCGCGCTGAAGCTGACATCGGCATCAGCTGACTCACGCACAATCAACTGACCATTCTCAACAGAGGTATACCACGTCAGGCCGATATCCCGTACCTGAATACTTAACCAGCGACCTTCGAGAAACTCAAGCTCTCCGTCCGCCAGCGCCTGCTGGAATTGCCATCGCAGCACCTGCTCCAGCACCTGACGCTTAATGGCGAAAGGTGTGAGCTTAACCGGAACACTCAATAATGCCGGGCCGAAGTGAACAAGACGTGAGCGCAATGAATCCAACACGGGCTTAACTCCCAGAAATGATAATTGCGGCTATTTTGCCATATTCCCGTCATGGCATAGCGGCGCAAATCAACAATCCGGCAATAAATAGACGGCAGTTATGGCTCCATCAATACGCATTTAACTGCCTCAAATCAAAAATTGTCGCCAGCAGGTTAACTAAAATCCCAGTTCGTTAACAATTTGGCGGCCCTGCGGGGTACGTCCGGGCCTTCTGGCCACTGATTGCAGGATACACTATGGAGTTGCTCTGCCCTGCCGGAAACCTTCCGGCATTGAAGGCGGCTATCGAAAACGGTGCCGACGCGGTTTATATCGGCCTGAAAGATGATACGAACGCCCGCCATTTCGCCGGACTCAACTTTACGGAGAAAAAACTCCAGGAGGCGGTGAGTTTTGTTCATCAGCACCGCCGCAAACTGCATATCGCCATTAATACTTTTGCGCACCCGGATGGTTACCAGCGTTGGGAGCGGGCCGTGGATATGGCCGCGCAGATTGGTGCCGACGCGCTGATCCTCGCCGATCTGGCGATGCTGGAATACGCCGCCGAGCGTTATCCGCATATTGAGCGTCATGTTTCCGTGCAGGCCTCCGCCACTAACGAAGAAGCAATCCGCTTTTACCACCGTCACTTTGATGTCGCACGTGTGGTACTGCCGCGCGTTTTATCCATTCATCAGGTGAAACAACTCGCGCGCGTAACGCCCGTTCCGCTGGAGGTCTTCGCTTTCGGCAGCCTGTGCATTATGGCCGAAGGACGCTGCTACCTCTCCTCCTATCTCACCGGCGAATCGCCCAATACCGTCGGCGCCTGTTCGCCCGCGCGTTTTGTCCGCTGGCAGCAAACGCCGCAGGGGCTGGAATCCCGTCTGAATGACGTGCTGATCGACCGTTATCAGGAGGGAGAAAACGCGGGTTATCCCACGCTGTGCAAAGGGCGTTATCTGGTGGATGGCGAGCGTTATCATGCGCTGGAAGAGCCTACCAGCCTGAATACGCTGGAGCTGTTGCCGGAATTGTTGGCAGCCAATATCGCCTCGGTAAAAATCGAAGGCCGCCAGCGCAGCCCGGCGTATGTCAGCCAGGTGGCGAAGGTGTGGCGTCAGGCTATCGATCGCTGCATGGCCTCGCCGCAGGACTTTGTCCCGCAATCCGCATGGATGGAGACGTTAGGAGCCATGTCGGAAGGCACACAAACCACGCTCGGCGCATATCACCGTAAATGGCAGTAGGTAGACAATGAAATATTCATTAGGGCCGGTCCTTTATTACTGGCCAAAAGAGACGCTGGAAGATTTTTACCGCCAGGCTGCCACCAGCAGCGCAGATGTGATTTATCTTGGCGAGGCGGTGTGCAGCAAGCGTCGTGCGACCAAAGTGGGCGACTGGATGGAGATGGCAAAAGCGCTTGCCGGTAGCGGCAAACAGGTGGTGCTCTCCACGCTGGCGCTGGTACAAGCCTCTTCAGAATTAAATGAACTGAAGCGCTATGTTGATAACGGCGAATTTCTGCTGGAAGCCAGCGATTTGGGCGTAGTGAACATGTGCGCCGACCGTAAGCTGCCATTCGTCGCCGGGCATGCCCTTAACTGCTATAACGCCGTGACGCTGCGTCTGCTGCTCAAGCAAGGCATGGTGCGCTGGTGCATGCCGGTCGAGCTTTCCCGGGACTGGCTGGTCAATCTGCTCGAACAGTGCGAAACGCTGGGCATTCGTCGGCAGTTTGAGGTTGAAGTGTTGAGCTACGGCCACCTGCCGCTGGCGTATTCCGCCCGCTGCTTTACCGCGCGCTCGGAAGACAGACCGAAAGATGAGTGTGAAACCTGCTGCATTAAATACCCGAACGGACGCAGCATGGTGTCGCAGGAGAACCAGCAGGTATTTGTTCTCAATGGCATCCAGACGATGAGCGGCTATGTCTATAACCTCGGCAATGAACTGGTTTCGATGAAAGATGTTGTCGATATCGTGCGTCTGTCGCCGATGGGACCGGAAACGTTCGCCATGCTCGATGCGTTTAAAGCTAATGAGACGGGCAGCGCGCCGCTGCCGCTCACGTCTCACAGCGACTGTAATGGTTACTGGCGCAGGCTGCCCGGCTTGCAGTTAGAACTTTAATAAAGCTCACTTTGTTAACAGCTTTCAGCAAAGGTTAATGCACTATAAAAGTTGCAGCTTTTCTGGCCTGCCCCGCTACTCTGGGCCAGGCTGGAAGAAGACCTTCAATCTGATGACGATGCTGTAGCAAAGTGAGTTTCTATGTCTGAGAAAACAATTCCCTTTTCGGTGCTGGATCTCGCGCCGATCCCACAAGGCTCCTCTGCCCGCGAGGCGTTTACCCATTCGCTGGATCTGGCGAAATTGGCGGAGAAGCGCGGCTATCACCGTTACTGGCTGGCCGAACACCACAATATGATGGGCATCGCCAGCGCCGCGACGTCGGTGCTGATTGGCTACCTTGCCGCCAATACGCAAACCCTGCACCTGGGTTCCGGCGGCGTGATGTTGCCGAACCACTCGCCGCTGGTGATTGCCGAGCAGTTCGGCACGCTGAATACACTCTATCCGGGACGCATTGATCTGGGTCTCGGCCGCGCGCCGGGCAGCGATCAGCGCACCATGATGGCGTTACGTCGCCATATGAGCGGCGATATCGATAACTTCCCGCGCGATGTTGCCGAACTGGTGGACTGGTTTGACGCCCGCGATCCGAATCCGCATGTCCGTCCGGTGCCGGGTTACGGCGAGCAGATCCCGGTCTGGTTGCTGGGCTCCAGCCTGTACAGCGCGCAACTGGCCGCACAACTCGGCCTGCCGTTTGCTTTTGCCTCGCACTTTGCGCCGGATATGTTGTTCCAGGCGCTGCATCTCTATCGCACGAATTTCAAACCTTCCGCACGGCTGGAGAAACCTTATGCGATGGTGTGCATCAACATTGTTGTCGCCGACAGCAACCGCGATGCGGAATTCCTCTTTACCTCCATGCAGCAGGCGTTTGTGAAACTGCGTCGGGGTGAAACGGCGCAGTTGCCGCCGCCGATCGCTAATATGGATCAGTTCTGGTCACCGTCGGAGCAGTATGGCGTACAGCAGGCACTGAGCATGTCGCTGGTCGGGGATAAAGCGAAAGTGCGCCACGGGCTGGAGTCGATCCTGCGGGAAACGGATGCGGACGAGATTATGGTTAATGGGCAAATTTTCGATCACCAGGCACGGCTCTACTCGTTTGAGCTGGCGATGCAGGTGAAAGAAGCACTGCTCGGGTAGTTTTTGTCTGTGCCGGATGATGGCGTGCGCCTTATCCGGCCCGGTGGATTTGCAGGCCGGGTGAGCGCAGCGCCACCCTGCCTGCAATTACTGATAAACCGGCAGCAGATTAAAGCTGGAAAGCAGGTGTACTACGGCGTTACCGATGCCAAACAGCAGAATCAGCATAATCATTGGCTTGCCGCCCCAGACGCGAAACGCCGGGCTGCCGAAGCGTTTACGTGACGCATTCGCCAGCAGCGCAGGAACAATCGCCGCCCAAATCGTCGCCGCCAGCCCCGCATAACCAATGGCATACAGAAAACCATTCGGCCACAGTAAACCACCGACAATTGGCGGTATGAACGTCAGCAACGCCGTTTTGAAACGTCCAGCCGGTGAATCATCAAACCCAAACAGATCCGCCAGATAATCAAACAGCCCCAAAGTCACGCCCAGGAATGAGCTGGCAACCGCAAAGTTTGAGAAAATCACTAACAGCAGATCCAGGCTACGGCTGTTCAACACACCGCTGAGCGCCTGCACCAGTACATCAATGTTGCCGCCCTTCGCTGCGATCTCAATAAATGCCGGGCGCGGGATATTGCCCATCGTCACCAGCAGCCAGACAACATACAGCCCCAGCGCCAGTAACGTGCCGTAAACCAGGCAACGGGTGATGGTGCGCGGATCTTTGCCGTAGTATTTCATCAGGCTTGGAACGTTGCCGTGATAACCAAACGAGGCAAGGCAAAACGGCAGCGTCATCAGCAAATAGGGCGTATAGGATGCGTCGCTTTGCGCCACATTAAATAACGTCGCGGGCTGCACGTGCCCGAGCAGGCTGCCAAAGGTGAGGAAAAAAGTGATCACTTTCGCCCCCAGCACAACCGCCGTCATGCGGCTGACTGCGTGCGTGGAGAGCCAAACGATAAAAGCAACGCCCAACGCAAAGCAGAGTCCTGCCAGACGCGGCGACACGTTCAGCGACATTTCGCCAAAGGTGTGATGCAGAATGGAGCCGCTCGCCGAAATATAAGCGTAAGTCAGAATATAGAGCACGAAGGCAATCGAGACGCCATTCACCAGATTCCAGCTTTTTCCCAGCAGATCTTTGGTGATGGTGTCGAAACTTGCCCCGCTGTGATAGTTAAGGTTGGCCTCAAGGATCATCAGCCCCGAGTGCAGCATACAGAACCAGGTAAACAGCAGTGCCAGCAGTGACCAGAAGAACCACGCGCCGGACATCACTACGGGCAACGAGAACATGCCTGCGCCAATGATGGTGCCGCCGATAATTACCACCCCGCCGAACAGCGAAGGGGAAGCCTGTGTGGTTGTCAGTGTCGACATCTGAAATATTCTCCTGTGAATTCAAAGCCTGGATTCAGGCCGCTGCATTGTACCAGTACAAGAGTACATTTCAGATAAAAAAAGCCCCGATCGTTTTGACCGGGGCTGTATCTTTTTCTTTACAGATCGTAAGGAAAATTATGCGTCGTTGCGACGACGGCTGGTGTTTTCGTCACGATCGCGGCGCGGAGCACGACGTTCGCCACCAAAACTACGGCCTTCCTGACGCTCACCGCTGAAACGACGGGCTTCGCCACGACCGCCTTCACGACGTTCGCCACCGAAGCCACCACGGCGCTCACCGGCACCGGCACCGCCACCGCGACGTTCGTTACGCTCGCGCGGCTGTGCATCGCCCAGCAACTGCATATTCATCGGTTTGTTGAGAATACGCGTACGCGTGAAGTGTTGCAGAACTTCACCCGGCATACCTTTCGGCAGCTCAATGGTGGAGTGGGAACCAAACAGCTTGATGTTACCGATGTAACGGCTGCTGATATCGCCTTCGTTAGCAATCGCGCCAACGATATGACGTACTTCAACACCGTCATCACGGCCCACTTCAATGCGGTACAGTTCCATGTCGCCAACGTCACGACGTTCACGACGCGGGCGATCTTCACCACCGCGCTCGGAACGCTCGCCACGTGGGCCACGGTCGTTGCGATCGCCACGACGTTCGAAACGTTCATCACGTTCACGGAATTCACGCTTAGGACGCATCGGCGCATCCGGCGGCAGAATCAGCGGACGTTCGCCCTGTGCCATTTTCAGCAGTGCAGCGGCCAGCGTTTCAATGTCCATCTCTTCTTCAGAAGAAGGCTGGATTTTTGCCAGCAGCGCGCGGTACTGCTCCAGATCGCTGCTTTCCAGCTGCTGCTGTACTTTCGCGGCGAATTTTTCCAGACGGCGTTTGCCCAGCAGTTCTGCGTTCGGCAGCTCGACTTCCGGAATGGTCAGCTTCATGGTGCGTTCAATGTTGCGCAGCAGACGACGCTCGCGGTTCTCAACGAACAGCAGTGCGCGGCCAGCGCGACCCGCACGACCGGTACGGCCGATACGGTGAACGTAGGATTCAGAATCCATCGGAATGTCGTAGTTAACGACCAGGCTGATACGCTCAACGTCCAGACCACGCGCCGCAACGTCTGTTGCGATCAGAATATCAAGACGACCATCTTTCAGGCGTTCCAGGGTCTGCTCACGCAGCGCCTGGTTCATGTCGCCGTTCAGCGCGGCGCTGTTATAGCCGCTGCGCTCCAGGGCTTCAGCCACTTCCAGCGTCGCGTTTTTGGTACGAACGAAGATGATCGCCGCATCAAAATCTTCCGATTCGAGGAAACGAACCAGCGCTTCGTTTTTGCGCATGCCGTACACCGTCCAGTAGCTCTGGCTGATGTCCGGGCGAGTGGTTACGCTGGACTGAATGCGCACTTCCTGCGGCTCTTTCATAAAGCGGCGGGTAATGCGACGGATCGCTTCCGGCATGGTTGCAGAGAACAGCGCGGTCTGATGACCTTCCGGGATCTGCGCCATAATCGTTTCAACGTCTTCGATAAAGCCCATGCGCAGCATTTCGTCGGCTTCATCCAGAACCAGACCGCTCAGTTTAGAGAGATCCAGTGTGCCGCGTTTCAGGTGGTCCAGCAGACGCCCCGGCGTACCGACGACGATCTGCGGCCCCTGGCGCAGGGCGCGTAATTGCACGTCATAACGCTGGCCGCCGTACAGGGCAACCACGTTTACGCCATGCATATGTTTAGAAAAATCAGTCATTGCTTCAGCTACCTGAACCGCCAGTTCGCGGGTCGGAGCAAGCACCAGGATCTGCGGCGCACGCAGGTCCGGATCGATGTTATGGAGCAACGGAAGAGAAAACGCTGCGGTTTTACCGCTACCAGTCTGGGCCATGCCCAGTACGTCACGACCAGACAGCAGGTGCGGAATGCACTCAGCCTGGATCGGAGATGGTTTTTCGTAACCGAGATCGTTCAGGGCTTCAAGGATAGGAGCCTTCAGCCCCAGATCTGCAAAAGTGGTTTCGAATTCAGCCATGTAGTACAAGTGCCTCTATGTCATTGGCGGCCAGTCTACATAACTCATCGTGAAAATGATTAGCAATTTTCATTGAAAAGTGTGAACCGGCTCAAAGTAGGTTAATTAACGAACAATGAAGCCCTCACCCGCGAAGATGATGGCAATCAAAAGAGATTACGGGCTGATATGTTCGTCAGCTATTGCTGGTCCGATTCTGCCAGGTCATCGTGCTCCTGGCCCAAGAGCGCTAATTCCAACAATGCGTAACGGTGCTCAACAAAATTATGGACGTTGTTGGCAACCGTTAGTTTGAACAGTGCCGTGGCGCTGTCCTTATCCCCCAGACTTAGGTAATACTTACCTAAATAGAAGTTGGTTTCACTGAGATGCTCAGCGAGCGAGGTGTTATCCGTTGCGTCTGCCTTCAGGCGATCCATCAGCGTTGCTTCGCTAATGTCACCGAGGTAGAACTCGACAATATTCCATCCCCATTGTTCCTTGTCCGATTTCTCGAAGCGCTGTTTCAGTGCTTCTTTTGCCTGCTTCTCATCAAGCTTTCGCTCAACAATGTAAAGCCACAGGCTGCGGAAAGGATCATTAGGATCGTCTTGATAAAACGCCAGCAGATCATCTTGCGCTAACTTATCGCGACCGCCGTAATACAATGCGATCCCGCGATTTAAGTGCGCGTAGTTGTAAGTTGGATCAAGCTCAAGTACAGAATCAAACGCTTCATAGGCAGCATCAAAATTGCCTGCCTGCGTTAAATAAATGCCTAAGTAGTTGAATACTTCGGGCATATCCGGTCGGATTGCCAGCGCTTGTGAAAAATCATTCCGCGCTAAGGCCCTCAGACCGAGACTATCATACAACACTCCGCGCTCATATAAAAGCTGTGCGCGTTCGTCATCGGTTAAAGCCCGACTGGCAAGAATTTGTTCCATGCGTGCCAGAATCACTTCTTGCTGCAAAGTCGGTTGCAATGGCACCGCGAGGACTTCGCTCTTACGCCAGGCAGAGTTGCTGCATCCTGCCAGCGTTAAAGCTGTCGCAACGAAACACCAGCGCAAAAAAGGCTTCATTTCCCACTCCCGAAGACAACAATTGGATGAACGTCCTGTCCCCCGGCTGCAAACATGGCGTCCTGCCTGCGAATAAGCCCTCCGCCTGACGGCGGAGGGTAAAGACAACCTTACTCGCCCTGCTCTGCTTGCGGCGCTTCTAACGCTTCAGCAGGCTGAGTTTGTTCAGTCGCTTCTTTGATACTCAGACGAATACGGCCCTGGCGATCAACCTCCAGAACTTTCACCGGAACTTCCTGGCCCATCTGCAGATAATCGGTCACTTTCTCAACGCGCTTATCAGCGATCTGAGAGATGTGTACCAGACCTTCTTTACCGCCGCCGATGGCTACAAATGCGCCAAAGTCAACGATACGGGTCACTTTACCATTGTAGATACGGCCCACTTCGATCTCAGCGGTGATTTCTTCGATACGACGAATAGCGAATTTCGCTTTTTCACCGTCGGTGGCCGCGATTTTCACGGTACCGTCGTCTTCGATTTCAATAGTAGTGCCCGTTTCTTCGGTCAATGCACGGATAACAGAACCGCCTTTACCGATAACGTCTTTGATTTTGTCCGGGTTGATCTTGATGGTATGGATACGCGGTGCAAACTCAGAGATATCGCCACGCGGCGCGTTAATCGCCTGCTCCATCACGCTCAGGATATGCAGACGTGCGCCTTTCGCCTGATTCAGCGCGACCTGCATGATCTCTTTGGTGATACCTTCAATTTTGATATCCATCTGCAGCGCAGAGATACCGTCGCGGGAACCCGCTACTTTGAAGTCCATATCGCCCAGGTGATCTTCATCGCCGAGGATGTCAGACAGAACAACAAAGTTGTCGCCTTCTTTCACCAGACCCATTGCGATACCTGCAACGGCTGCTTTCACCGGCACGCCCGCATCCATCAGCGCCAGAGAGGCACCACACACGGAAGCCATGGAAGAAGAACCGTTGGATTCGGTGATTTCAGAAACCAC
Source organism: Kosakonia sacchari (assembly GCA_900109485.1). Classification (GTDB taxonomy): domain Bacteria; phylum Pseudomonadota; class Gammaproteobacteria; order Enterobacterales; family Enterobacteriaceae; genus Kosakonia; species Kosakonia sacchari_B. The sequence continues at coordinate 74,765 of FOAY01000012.1, forward strand.
ACGAACGGTGTACGGGAATTTTTCTGCATCCGGCATCACCGCCAGCACGCCGCGTTTTGCCAAACGACCGTGACCGATCTCACGACGTTTCGGCGAACCGACCATCCCGGTTTCCCCTACGGAGTACGGAGGGAAGTTATAGTGGAACAGGAAAGAGTCTGTGCGCTCGCCCATCAGCTCGTCGATGATCTGAGCATCACGCGCAGTACCCAGCGTTGCCGTTACCAGCGCCTGAGTTTCACCACGGGTGAACAGTGCAGAACCGTGAGTACGCGGCAGAACACCGGTACGAACGTCCAGACCACGGATCATATCTTTTTCGCGGCCATCGATGCGCGGTTCGCCAGCCAGTACGCGGCTACGAACAACATTTTTCTCGATAGCGTGCAGAATTTCGCCCAGCTCGTTAGCGTCCAGCGTTTCATCTTCGGCAGTCAGAGCCGCGATAGTTTCAGATTTGATTACATCAACCTGAGCGTAACGTTCCTGTTTGTCGGTGATGCGATAAGCATCGCTCAGACGAGATTCTGCCAGAGCAGCGACGCGCGCGTTCAGCGCTTCGTTCACCGCTTCCGGCTGCCAGTCCCAACGCGGTTTGCCGGCTTCTTTCACCAGATCGTTGATGTTCTGGATAACAATTTGTTGCTGTTCGTGGCCAAATACCACAGCGCCCAGCATTTGATCTTCGCTCAGCAGTTCTGCTTCGGATTCCACCATCAGAACAGCCGCTTCAGTACCGGCAACAACCAGATCCAGCTTGCTTGCTTTCAGCTCTTCCTGGGTCGGGTTCAGTACGTACTGGTCGTTGATGTAGCCCACGCGAGCGGCGCCAATCGGACCATTGAACGGAATACCGGACAGAGACAGGGCCGCGGAAGCACCGATCATCGCGACGATATCCGGGTTAACCTGCGGGTTAACGGAAACGACGGTAGCAATAACCTGAACTTCATTAACGAAGCCTTCCGGGAACAGCGGGCGAACCGGGCGGTCAATCAGACGCGCAATCAGGGTTTCACCTTCGCTCGGACGGCCTTCACGACGGAAGAAACCACCGGGGATTTTACCAGCAGCGTAGGTACGCTCCTGATAGTTAACGGTCAACGGGAAAAAGTCCTGACCTGGTTTCGCTTTTTTCTGGCCAACAACAGTCACGAATACTGCGGTGTCATCCATGCTTACCATTACGGCAGCGGTGGCTTGACGCGCCATCATGCCGGTTTCCAGCGTAACGGTATGTTGACCGTACTGGAATTTACGAACGATCGGATTCAGCAAAATTCTGTCCTTTCTTAATGAATGTCAGCACACCAAAGGCGTGCTGACAATTAAACCGAATCTTCATGCATCCTCGCGACTAATGACAACCCTGACCCGCCCCATTGCGGATAAAGCCTCTCATTAGCCGCGCGAACCTCTGCAGTGAAGACATACATGGCAACAATACATTAGTTTACTGCCAATTGCTGCCGCCTGGTTGAAAAAAGGGGCCATAAAGGCCCCTTCTTGAAACTCGCCAGAATTAGCGACGCAGACCCAGACGCTCGATCAGCGAGGTGTAGCGCGCAACATCTTTGCGTTTCAGGTAGTCGAGCAGTTTACGACGCTGAGAAACCATACGCAGCAGACCACGACGGCTGTGGTGATCTTTTTTGTGCTCTGCAAAGTGACCCTGCAGGTGGTTGATCTGTGCAGTCAACAGAGCAACCTGAACATCGGTAGAACCGGTGTCGTTTGCATCACGACCAAACTCAGAAACGATTTTAGCTGTAGCTTCAGTACTTAGAGACATTTTAAAACTCCAAAGTATATATAAATGAAAGGGCGCCGATCTCTAATTCAGCGCTCCAGGGTTTAGCGCTGGGCAATGTTAAATACATGGCCCAACGTTAAGCGGCAATATTCTACTCGTAGTGACAGGTTCTCGCAAGGTAAGCCCGTTATACAGCAGGATACTCTACAACCAGACGACGCGGCGCCACGCGACCATCATCGTCCATCTCCCCCATACCGATAAATTTACCTTCATCACCTTCCGTCACGCGTACCAGCCCCTCTTTTGGCGCGGCTGATGCGCGTACTGGCTGACCGTTTTTGAAATACGCGGCCACGACAGAAGGAATATTGACGACGGGAAAATCGGATGCCGGGCTGTCCATCGGCATCAACAGCGGATCCAGTAGCTGCGCCGCCGGAATATTCTGCTGCTCAGCCTGGGCCACCAGCTCGTGCAGGTGCTCCAGGGTGACCATCCGCTCAACCGGGTATTTGCTCACCGCCAGACGACGCAGGTAGATAACATGTGCGCCACAACCCAGCTTCTCACCCAGATCGTCAATAATAGTGCGGATGTAAGTCCCTTTAGAGCAGTGAATTTCCAGCTCCAGCTCATTACCTTCATGACGAATAAATAGCAGCTCATAAACGGTAATAGGCCGGGCTTCACGCGGCACTTCAATACCCTGGCGCGCATACTCGTAGAGTTTCTTTCCCTGATACTTCAGCGCGGAATACATTGACGGCACTTGCTGCGTATCACCACGGAAACTCTCCAGCGCCGCAGCCAATTGCTCGTCGGTAAAGGTTACCGGGCGCTCTTCGACAATTTGCCCGTCCGCATCAGAAGTATCAGTTCGCTGGCCCAGGCGAGCAATGACCCGATAGCGTTTATCAGAATCCAGCAGATACTGGGAAAACTTTGTCGCTTCGCCCAGACAAATCGGCAACATACCGGTCGCCAGTGGATCAAGCGCCCCGGTATGCCCGGCACGGTTAGCATTGTAGAGACGTTTGACCTTTTGCAGCACATCATTGCTCGACGCGCCCTGCTGTTTATCAAGCAGCAGCACGCCATGCACGTCGCGACCACGACGACGAGGACGACTCATCAGTCCTCCTTGCTGTCGTCCGGATTCACACGACGTTCGTCATCGTGCTTCACCACGCTGGTCACCAGGTTGGACATACGCATCCCTTCCACCAGCGAATTGTCGTAGAAGAAGGTCAGTTCCGGCACGATACGCAGACGCATCGCTTTACCCAGCAGGCTACGAATAAAACCGGAAGCGTCCTGTAGCGCTTTGATGCCCGCTTTAACAGAAGCTTCATCTTTGTCGTTAAGGAAGGTGACAAACACTTTGGCATAGGCCAGATCGCGGGAAACTTCAACACCGGATACGGTAGTCATCATCCCCAGTCGCGGATCCTTGATTTCACGCTGCAGGATAATCGCAATTTCTTTTTGCAGTTCCTGGGATACGCGCTGCGGGCGACCAAATTCTTTCGCCATAATAATTCTCCAGACTAAAAAGGGGCCGTAGCCCCTTTTGATATTCTGCCGGGTGGCGCTTCGCTTACCCGGCCTACAATATTTGTATCCACGATGAATTACGGGTTGCAGCAGGGCGGCAAATTCGTGCCCCCAGGAGCACAGATAACTCTGTAACCAGGGGTACACATGCCACCAACGCAGCAGCCCGAAAGGCGATGTGGATTACTCGATTGTGCGCTGAATTTCGATAATCTCGAACACTTCGATCATATCGCCAGTGCGCACATCGTTGTAGTTCTTCACGCCAATACCACATTCCATGCCGTTACGGACTTCGTTCACGTCATCTTTGAAGCGACGCAGGGATTCCAGCTCGCCTTCATAGATAACCACGTTGTCGCGCAGGACGCGGATCGGGTTGTGACGTTTAACCACGCCTTCAGTAACCATACAGCCTGCGATCGCGCCGAATTTCGGTGATTTGAACACATCACGAACTTCCGCCAGACCGATGATCTGCTGTTTCAGTTCCGGAGAAAGCATACCGCTCATCGCTGCTTTCACTTCGTCGATCAGGTTATAGATGACCGAGTAGTAACGCAGATCCAGACCTTCAGCTTCGATCACACGACGCGCAGAGGCATCAGCACGAACGTTAAAGCCAACCAGAATAGCGTTGGACGCAGCTGCCAGAGTCGCGTCGGTTTCGGTGATACCACCTACGCCGGAGCCCACGATCTTCACTTTCACTTCTTCAGTAGAGAGTTTCAGCAGAGAATCGGAGATCGCTTCTACAGAGCCCTGAACGTCAGCCTTCAGTACGATGTTCACTTCATGAACTTCGCCTTCAGTCATGTTGGCAAACATGTTTTCCAGTTTGGATTTCTGCTGACGCGCCAGTTTAACTTCACGGAATTTGCCCTGACGATACAGCGCAACTTCACGCGCTTTCTTCTCGTCACGTACAACGGTTGCTTCATCGCCCGCAGCAGGAACGCCGGAAAGACCGAGGATTTCCACCGGAATAGACGGACCCGCTTCAGTGACTTCACGGCCCAGCTCGTCACGCATCGCACGCACACGACCGTATTCGAAGCCGCACAGAACGATATCGCCTTTATGCAGCGTACCTTCGCGAACCAGCACGGAAGCAATCGGACCACGACCTTTATCCAGGAAGGATTCGATAACTACACCGCTCGCCATACCGTTACGAATAGCTTTCAGTTCCAGGACTTCGGCCTGCAGCAGGATTGCATCCAGCAGGTCGTCGATACCTGTACCGGCTTTCGCGGAAACGTGTACGAACTGGCTTTCGCCGCCCCACTCTTCCGGAATGATACCGTACTGAGCCAGTTCGTTTTTAACGCGATCCGGATCGGCTTCAGGTTTATCAATCTTGTTCACTGCAACCACCACCGGCACCTGAGCTGCTTTCGCATGCTGGATAGCTTCGATGGTTTGCGGCATTACGCCGTCGTCGGCAGCAACAACCAGAACAACGATATCCGTTGCCTGAGCACCACGGGCACGCATTGCGGTAAACGCGGCGTGGCCTGGGGTATCCAGGAAGGTGATCATGCCGTTGTCGGTTTCAACGTGGTATGCACCAATGTGCTGAGTAATGCCGCCCGCTTCGCCGGAGGCCACTTTCGTTGAACGAATGTAGTCCAGCAGAGAGGTTTTACCGTGGTCAACGTGACCCATGATGGTCACGACCGGCGCACGCGGTTCAGTCGCTGCACCAGTATCACGGTCGCTCATTACCGCTTCTTCCAGCTCGTTTTCACGACGCAGGATAACTTTGTGGCCCATTTCTTCCGCAACAAGCTGCGCGGTTTCCTGGTCGATAACCTGGTTGATGGTTGCCATCGCACCCAGTTTCATCATAGCTTTGATGACCTGAGAGCCTTTAACGGCCATCTTGTTCGCCAGTTCGCCAACGGTGAGGGTTTCACCGATTACCACGTCACGGTTAACTGCCTGCGCTGGCTTCTGGAAGCCCTGCTGCAGAGCGGAACCTTTACGCTGACGGCCACCTTTACCACCGCGAACCGCTGCACGCGCTTCTTCACGGTCAGCTTTGCTTTCAGCGTGTTTGTTACCTTTCTTCGGACGCGGCGCTTTAGCAGTGCGGGTACGACCTCGACCACCTTCAACTTCACGGTCGTTGTCATCTTCCGCCTGGCGTGCATGCTGCGAAGTGGTTACGTGATAATCGCCGGTAGTCTCTTCTTCATCGCTGCTGGCTACCCAGCCATTTTCATTTTGTTCCGCCATACGACGAGCTTCTTCCGCTACGCGGCGCGCATTTTCTTCCAGTTTGCGGCGAGCCTCTTCTTCCGCTTTGCGCTTGAGTTCTTGCGCTTCAGCTTCGCGACGGGCTTTCTCCGTCTGGGCTGCCCTGGTCATTTCGTCAGATTGTTGGTTGCTCACTTTGCTATTTTCCGCAGCCTCGCGTTTTGCATTTTCAGCATGTTCGCGTTTAGCTTTTTCTTCAGCTTCACGTTTCAGGCGACTTTCGGCCTCACGCTTCGCTTTTTCCTCGGCTTCGCGCTCAGCGGCTTCCTCTGCTTCACGACGGGCCTTCTCTTCCGCTTCACGCATCGCCTCTTCTTCCGCAGCGAGACGTTCAGCCTCTTGTGGATCGCGTTTTACAAAGGTGCGTTTTTTACGGACTTCGATCTGCACCGATTTACTTTTACCACCGGTGCCCTGGATACTTAATGTGCTGCGCGTTTTGCGCTGCAGCGTCAGCTTATCAGGCGACGAACCATGTTCACGGTTCAGGTGCGCCAGAAGCGTCTGCTTTTCTTGTGCCGTCACTGAGTCTTCAGCGGACTTGCGGATCCCTGCATCAGCAAATTGCTGTACCAGGCGGTCCACGGAGGTCTGAATCTCAGCGGCCAGCGTTTTTACGGTTACATCTGTCATGCTGTTCCTTCCTGCTACAGTTTATTACGCTTCGTCACCAAACCAGCAAATATTACGTGCGGCCATGATGAGCTCACCTGCTTTCTCGTCGGTTAACCCTTCGATATCACTCAGGTCATCCACGCCTTGCTCGGCGAGGTCTTCAAGCGTACAAACACCACGAGCAGCCAGTTTGAAAGCCAATGCACGATCCAGACCTTCCAGATTCAGCAGGTCTTCAGCCGGCTCTTTATTGCCGAGACTCTCTTCCTGCGCCAAAGCCAGAGTGGTCAGGGCATTTTTCGCACGATCGCGCAGAGCTTCAACGGTGCCTTCATCCAGACCGTCGATTTCCAGCAGCTCTTTAATTGGCACATAGGCCAGTTCTTCCAGCGTAGAGAAACCTTCTTCGACCAGGACGGTAGCGAAATCTTCGTCAATGTCCAGGTAACGGGTGAAGGTATCAATTGCTGCATGCGCTTCAGCCTGATGCTTGGACTGCAGATCTTCAACGGTCATAACGTTGAGTTCCCAGCCGCTCAGTTGAGACGCAAGACGCACGTTCTGACCATTACGGCCGATAGCTTGCGCCAGGTTACCCGCCTCAACGGCGATATCCATGGTGTGCTTGTCTTCATCCACAACGATAGAAGCGACATCGGCCGGCGCCATTGCGTTGATCACGAACTGAGCCGGGTTGTCGTCCCACAGCACGATATCGATACGCTCACCGCCCAGCTCGGTTGAAACCGCCTGAACGCGCGCGCCACGCATACCAACGCAAGCGCCGACCGGATCGATACGTTTATCGTTGGTCTTCACAGCGATTTTGGCGCGTGAACCCGGATCGCGGGCTGCGGCTTTAATCTCAATCACTTCTTCGCCAATTTCCGGCACTTCGATGCGGAACAATTCGATCAGCATTTCCGGTTTGGAACGCGTGACGAACAGTTGAGCACCGCGCGCTTCAGGACGCACAGCATACAGCACGCCACGGATGCGGTCGCCCGGACGAAAGTTTTCACGCGGCAGCATATCTTCACGCAGGATCACGGCTTCAGCATTGCTACCGAGGTCAAGAGTGATGTTATCGCGGTTAACTTTCTTCACCACGCCAGTGATGATTTCGCCTTCGTGTTCACGGAACTGATCGACTACCATCGCACGCTCAGCTTCACGCACTTTCTGTACGATAACCTGCTTCGCAGTTTGCGTGGTGATACGGTCAAAGGTCACGGATTCAATCTGATCTTCGACGTAATCGCCGACATTCAGACTTTCGTCTTCGTAGCGCGCCGCTTCAAGCGTGATTTCACGTGTCGGTTGCGTTACCTCTTCAACAACCACCCAGCGACGGAAAGTATCGAAATCACCACTTTTACGATCGATGCTTACGCGTACATCGATCTCTTGTTCATATTTTTTCTTGGTTGCTGTAGCTAAAGCACTTTCCAGCGCTTCAAAGATTTTTTCACGCGGAAGCGACTTTTCGTTAGAAACAGCTTCAACAACAGCCAAAATTTCTTTGTTCATCGGGGGCCTTTCACCTCAATTCAGACTGTTAAAAGTGGGGGACCAGGTTCGCTTTCTGAATATTACTCAACGCGAACACTTCATCTTTACCTTCGACCGTAACGGTGATCATCTCGCCATCGACATCTTTAATGATGCCCTGCCATTTACGGCGGTTTTGCACCGCCATACGCAGCACCAGCGAGACTTCGTCGCCCTTAAAGCGCGCATAGTGCTCAGCCGTAAACAAAGGACGCTCAAGACCTGGTGAGGAAACTTCCAGGTTGTAAGCAACGGTAATCGGATCTTCAACATCCAGTACCGCACTGACCTGGTGGCTGACATCAGCGCAATCATCAACATTGATGCCATCTTCACTATCAATATAGATGCGCAGCGTAGATGTGCGACCACGCACAAATTCGATACCGACCAGTTCATAGCCCAGTGCTTCAACCGGCGCCGTAATCATCTCTGTTAATTTTTGCTCTAATGTGGACAAGTCCACCCCCAAGACATAAAAAAAGGGCGTATAGCCCAGTTATTTCGTACTCAGATAACAAAAAACCCCGATAAATCGGGGCTTTAAATAACTGAACCCTATAGCCGCAACTGCGGCCTGGAGAACCTTCCGTGAGTATTTTCTCAAATCCAGCTACGAAGGCGTTAAGTCTTCATAGTATATTTGAAAAAAAACACTTAGGGAAAGTGGTTGCGGGGGCCGGATTTGAACCGACGACCTTCGGGTTATGAGCCCGACGAGCTACCAGGCTGCTCCACCCCGCGCCTGAAACGTGGCAAATTCTACTCGGTTGAGCGCGAATTTGCAAATAATGCTGGGATTTGGTACCGAAGACGGGACGTAAAATCGGCCTACATTATATTGATAAATATAACTATCTGTCAACCATATGTTATGTGCATCCGGCGCACTCCCGACTATGCATTTTATTGCGGCAAATTATGCCTGTATAAAAGATGTCTCATACCAATAATTCCGATGAAAATTGCACTCTTCTCTTCCGGTCATCGCTAAAAGATGATTAAATGAAAACTCATTTATTTTGCATAACCATTCACTGAGATTTTCAAAATGAGTGGCAAATAGTATGGCGTGGCTGTTAAGTCTCTCACCATCTGTCTATCAAGCAGGGATTTTTTTATGACGACGATTCTCAAGCATCTTCCTACAGGTCAACGTATTGGTATCGCTTTCTCCGGCGGCCTGGACACCAGTGCAGCGCTGCTGTGGATGCGCCAGAAAGGCGCGGTTCCATATGCATACACCGCAAATCTGGGTCAACCGGATGAGGATGACTATGACGCGATTCCCCGTCGCGCGAAGGAATATGGTGCGGAAAATGCCCGCCTGATCGACTGCCGCAAGCAACTGGTCGCTGAAGGCATCGCAGCCATTCAGTGCGGCGCATTCCACAATACCACCGGCGGTTTGACCTATTTCAACACCACCCCGCTCGGCCGCGCGGTTACCGGCACCATGCTGGTTGCAGCAATGAAGGAAGATGGCGTGAATATTTGGGGTGATGGCAGCACCTACAAAGGGAATGACATTGAGCGTTTCTATCGCTACGGGTTGCTAACCAACGCGGAGCTGAAAATCTACAAGCCATGGCTTGATACTGATTTTATCGATGAACTGGGCGGTCGTCAGGAAATGTCTGAATTCATGACTGCCTCCGGTTTTGATTACAAAATGTCAGCAGAAAAAGCATACTCAACCGATTCCAACATGCTGGGCGCGACGCATGAAGCGAAGGATCTCGAATTCCTTAACTCCAGCGTTAAAATCGTCAACCCAATCATGGGCGTTAAATTCTGGGACGAGAACGTCAAAATTCAGGCCGAAGAAGTGACTGTCCGTTTTGAACGTGGTCATCCGGTAGCGTTGAATGGTAAAACCTTTGCCGATGACGTTGAACTGATGCTCGAAGCGAACCGCATTGGCGGACGTCATGGGCTGGGCATGAGTGACCAGATTGAAAACCGTATCATCGAAGCGAAAAGCCGTGGTATTTACGAAGCGCCGGGGATGGCTCTACTGCATATCGCATATGAACGTCTGTTAACCGGTATTCACAACGAAGATACCATCGAACAGTATCACGCTCATGGCCGTCAGTTGGGTCGTCTGCTATATCAGGGCCGCTGGTTCGATCCGCAGGCGCTGATGCTGCGTGACTCTTTACAACGTTGGGTCGCCAGTGCGATCACGGGTGAGGTAACGCTGGAGCTGCGTCGCGGCAATGATTACTCGATCCTCAATACCGTTTCCGACAATCTGACTTACAAAGCAGAACGCCTGACGATGGAAAAAGGCGAGTCTGTGTTCTCTCCGGATGACCGTATTGGGCAGTTGACTATGCGCAACCTGGATATCACTGATACCCGAGAGAAACTCTTCAATTACGTGCAAACCGGTTTGCTCTCCACCACTTCCGGCAATGGCCTGCCGCAGGTTGAAAATCTGGAGAACAGCGAAAAGAAATAATCGCTGACGGATTAAAAAAGACGCCATCAGGCGTCTTTTTATTGTCTCTCTTTCCGGATTACAGACGAAAAAAAAGACATCTTACGATGTCTTTTTTCTGGAATATTGGTACCGAGGACGGGACTTGAACCCGTAAGCCCAATCGGGCACTACCACCTCAAGGTAGCGTGTCTACCAATTCCACCACCTCGGCACGACTTACTTAGTGCGGGATATCGCTGGTCGGCTGCGCCGGCGCTGCAGGCTGAGTTTGTTCACTCTTCGCCGGTGCGCTCAGATTTTCCCACTCGCTTCCTTTATTGGTTTTATTGCTGTTAACATTACCCAGCACAAGGCTGATGATAAAAAACAGGGTTGCCAGTATACCAGTCGTGCGGGTCATGAAGTTGCCAGAGCCACTTGAACCGAACAACGTGCCAGACGCGCCAGCGCCAAAGGAGGCTCCCATATCAGCGCCTTTACCTTGTTGCAGCATAATCATGGCAACAAGCGCCAGCGCCACAATAAGGAAAACAACTAAAAGAGCTTCGTACATAATCAACCTGTTCCTTGCGGTATTGCCGCAGCAAATGCTTCAACCAATAAAAGTGGGTCGTTTTTTGCTTTCCCACTGAAGCGGGTGTGAATACTAACCAAAGCGAATGACCTTCGCAAGGGCAATTTCAGTGCATTTTATCAAGTGCGGAAAAAAACAGCAAAACTACAACTTCTGCCCCGTTAAAAGGCAGCAATAGCCGCCTTTTTAAGCACTTATCACACCATTATACGGCTTTCACCGCGTCGGCAATGCGATTTGCCATCGCCGTCACCTGAGCTTCGTCTTCGCCTTCCACCATCACACGGATTAGCGGCTCGGTCCCAGACTTACGCAACAGCACGCGCCCACGGTTGCCCAGAGTAGCTTCCACCTCAGCCGTCGTCGTTTTTACATGCTCATCTTCCAGGGGATCACCTTTGCCAGCCGTAAAGCGCACGTTGACAAGCACCTGCGGGAACATCTTCATACCGCTACATAAATCGTGCAGCGACATATGGTTGCGTACCATTGCTGCCACTACCTGCAAACTAGCAACGATACCATCTCCGGTCGTCGTTTTATCCAGCAGAATCACATGCCCGGAGTTCTCTGCACCAATGCGCCAGCCTTTTTCCTGCATTTTTTCGAGGACATAGCGATCGCCTACTTTGGCACGAGCAAAAGGAATGCCCAGTTGCTTGAGCGCCAGTTCCAGACCCATATTGCTCATCAGCGTGCCGACAGCGCCACCACGTAATTGCCCCTGACGCAAACCTTCACGCGCAATGATGTACATGATCTGGTCGCCATCCACTTTGTTACCTTCATGGTCCACCATAATGACGCGATCGCCATCGCCATCAAAAGCAATACCAAGATCCGCTTTTTCTGCCAGAACGCGTTGCTGCAATGCTCTGACATCCGTGGCACCGCATTTTTCATTGATATTTACGCCGTCTGGCTCACATCCCATGGCAATGACTTTCGCGCCTAACTCGCGGAATACATTCGGTGCGATGTGGTAAGTTGCCCCGTTAGCGCAATCAACGACAATTTTTAGCTCGTTCAGGCTCAGTTCATTGGGGAATGTGGCTTTGCAGAATTCAATATAACGTCCAGCAGCATCAACTATGCGGCTTGCTTTACCCAGCTCAGCGGAATCGACGCAAGTCAGTTCTTTCTCCATTTCTGCTTCAATCGCCTCTTCAACCGCATCAGGCAGTTTAGTGCCATCGATTGAGAAGAACTTGATGCCGTTGTCATAAAACGGGTTATGCGATGCGGAAATAACAATACCTGCTTCAGCACGGAAAGTGCGGGTCAGATAGGCAACAGCCGGTGTCGGCATCGGGCCGGTGAAGGAAGCGGACAACCCCGCTGCCGCCAGTCCGGCTTCAAGAGCGGATTCCAGCATATAACCGGAAATACGGGTGTCCTTACCAATAATAATCTTCCGTGAACCGTGGCGTGCCAGTACTTTTCCGGCAGCCCAACCCAGCTTGAGAACAAAATCCGGGGTGATCGGTGCGTCGCCTACCCGGCCACGAATGCCATCGGTACCAAAATACTTACGATTACTCATAGCGTTTATTTTCCTTCGCTGACAGCGTGGCTTCAACCACGCGCATAGCTTCTACCGTTTCTTTTACATCGTGAACACGAATAATCTGCGCGCCCTGCATTGCCGCAATCACCGCACACGCAAGGCTCCCACTTAAACGCTCAGAAGGACCGACATTAAGCAGTTGTCCGACCATGGATTTACGTGACATCCCAACCAGCAGTGGCAACCCAAAGTGATGAAATTCCGCCAGGCGGGCCAGCAGCGCATAATTGTGCGAGAGATTCTTACCGAAACCGAATCCCGGGTCGAGTATCAATTTCTCTTTTGCGATACCTGCCTTTTCGCAACGGGCAATATGCTCGACAAAGAAGCGATCTACATCAGCAAACACATCGTCATACTTCGGCGCTTCTTGCATTGTTTTTGGTTGTCCCTGCATATGCATCAGGCACACCGGTAAACCGGTCTCAGCGGCAGCGTCCATCGCCCCCGGCTCCGTTAACGAGCGGATATCATTAATAATATGTGCTCCTGCCCGTGCGGATTCCCGAATGACTTCAGGCTTCGACGTATCGACAGAGATCCAGACCTCAAAACGCTGGGCTACCGCCTCAACCACCGGGATCACACGCCCCAGTTCCTCTTCAACGCTAACTTCCGCTGCGCCCGGCCTTGTGGACTCTCCGCCAACATCAATAATTGTCGCCCCGGCGTTGATCATCAAATTGGCATGTTTGACTGCCTCAACTAACGTATTGTGCGTGCCACCATCGGAAAATGAGTCCGGCGTAACGTTGAGGATCCCCATCACGTGCGGGTGGGAAAGATCGAGTATGGTGCCCTGGGCGTCGAGTTTCATGACTTAAAGTCCCTGCGTTGTTGCGGTTAATACAATAAAGAAAACCCCGGAGCATGCCCCAGGGTTTTTCAGTTAGAACAGGTCCAGCAACGGATAACTTATTTGTCGCCCAGTTGCTCAGACATGGTGTTGCCCGGGTTCGGCGTACGCGGTTCATCAACCGGACGCGGTGCACGCGGAGTACCATTGTTGTCAGAGTTGTTCGCGCCAGGATCTTCCCAACCTGCCGGCGGACGTACGTCGCGACGCGCCATCAGGTCATCAATCTGCGGTGCATCGATGGTCTCATATTTCATCAGAGCATCCTTCATTGCATGCAGAATATCCATGTTATCGTTCAGGATCTGACGTGCGCGATCGTAGTTACGTTCGATCAACGCTTTCACTTCCTGGTCGATAATACGCGCAGTCTCATCGGACATATGTTTCGCTTTCGCTACAGAGCGGCCAAGGAAAACCTCACCCTCTTCTTCGGCGTAGAGCAACGGACCGAGTTTGTCAGAGAAACCCCACTGGGTAACCATGTTACGCGCCAGGTTGGTCGCAACTTTAATATCGTTGGACGCACCGGTAGAAACATGTTCAACACCGTAGATAATCTCTTCAGCCAGGCGCCCACCGTACAGCGTTGAGATCTGGCTTTCCAGTTTCTGACGGCTGGCGCTAATCGCATCACCTTCCGGCAGGAAGAACGTCACACCCAATGCACGACCGCGCGGGATAATCGTCACTTTATGCACCGGATCGTGTTCCGGCACCAGACGGCCGATAATCGCATGACCGGCTTCGTGGTAGGCCGTGGACTCTTTCTGCGCTTCCGTCATCACCATGGAGCGGCGTTCCGCACCCATCATGATTTTGTCTTTCGCTTTTTCGAACTCGACCATCGAAACCACGCGTTTGTTACCGCGAGCGGCAAACAGTGCAGCTTCGTTGACCAGGTTCGCCAGATCGGCACCAGAGAAGCCCGGCGTACCGCGCGCGATAATCGCAGCATCGACATCCGGCGACAGCGGTACGCGACGCATATGGACTTTCAGGATCTGTTCACGACCGCGAACATCCGGCAAGCCAACCACAACCTGACGGTCAAAACGGCCAGGACGCAGTAACGCAGGGTCGAGCACGTCCGGACGGTTCGTTGCAGCGATAACGATAATACCTTCGTTACCTTCGAAGCCGTCCATCTCAACCAGCATCTGGTTCAACGTTTGTTCGCGTTCATCGTGACCACCGCCGAGACCGGCGCCACGCTGGCGGCCAACGGCGTCGATTTCATCGATGAAGATAATGCACGGTGCCGCTTTCTTGGCCTGCTCGAACATGTCGCGCACACGAGAAGCACCAACACCCACAAACATTTCCACGAAGTCAGAACCGGAAATCGTGAAGAATGGAACCTTCGCTTCACCCGCAATGGCTTTCGCCAGCAGCGTTTTACCGGTGCCCGGAGGACCGACCATCAGTACGCCTTTGGGGATCTTACCGCCCAGTTTCTGGAAACGGCTCGGCTCACGCAGATATTCGACCAGTTCGCCAACTTCTTCTTTCGCTTCGTCACAGCCAGCAACATCAGCGAAAGTCGTTTTGATCTGATCTTCCGTAAGCATGCGCGCTTTACTTTTACCGAACGACATGGCGCCTTTGCCGCCGCCGCCCTGCATCTGGCGCATAAAGAAAATCCAGACACCAATCAGCAACAGCATCGGGAACCAGGAAATGAAGATGTTAGCCAGCAGGCTCGGCTCTTCAGGCGGCTCACCAACAACCTTGACGTTTTTCGTCAGCAGGTTATCAAGCAGTTTCGGATCGTTGACCGGGATGTAAGTCGTGTAACGGTTACTATCTTTCTTGGTAACGTTGATCTCACGTCCGTTGATACGCGCTTCGCGAACCTGGTCCTGGTTGACCTCTTGCAGGAAGGTAGAATAATCCACCTTGCGGCCATTAGACTCGCTGGGCCCAAAGCTCTGGAATACTGACATCAGCACAACGGCAATGACCAGCCAGAGTATTAGGTTTTTCGCCATGTCACTCAAGGGATTAACCTCATATTACAACTGTGTTAAAAACAGCGTCAGGATACAACATATCCAGTTTCTTTCAAACCAAAGGCCGAAATCAACGGGGTATCATTTTCGCCCGGTCGCTACAATATACACTTCGCGTGAACGCGCACGCGAAGAGTCCGGTTTACGCACTTTTACCTTCGTAAACATGGAACGAATTTCCGTGAGATATTCATCGAAACCTTCGCCCTGAAACACCTTAACTAAAAAACTTCCGCCTGGCGCCAGCACATCGCGGCACATATCCAGCGCCAACTCAACCAGATACATTGAGCGAGGAATATCCACCGCTGGCGTTCCGCTCATGTTCGGCGCCATATCAGACATGACAACCTGGACTTTACTGTCGCCAACACGTTCCAGTAATGCTTTCAGGACTAATTCATCACGAAAATCACCCTGAAGGAAGTCCACACCAACGATTGGATCCATCGGTAAAAGATCGCAAGCGATAATGCGGCCATTGCCGCCAATCTGAGTGACCGCATATTGCGACCACCCACCAGGTGCCGCACCGAGATCAACAACTGTCATCCCCGGCTTAAAAAGTTTGTCACTTTGCTGTATTTCATCAAGTTTAAACCAGGCACGGGAACGCAACCCTTTTTTCTGCGCCTGTTGAACATATTTATCGCTAAAGTGTTCCTGAAGCCAGCGGCTCGAGCTGGCAGAACGCTTTTTACCTGTCATTTAACTTTCCATCCGGGTTCATCGTCGACATCGATAAATTTCGACGCGCAATTTGGCGATACACAGGAGATGGCGGTAGAATGACCCGTTTTCAATCCCAACGTAAGCAAAATATACGATGAATCTGAGTACTAAACAAAAACAGCACCTGAAAGGTCTGGCACATCCGCTCAAGCCGGTAGTTATGCTTGGCAATAATGGTTTGACCGAAGGGGTACTGGCCGAGATTGAACAAGCGTTAGAGCACCATGAACTTATCAAGGTGAAGATCGCCTCTGAAGACAGAGAAACTAAGACCTTGATTGTGGAAGCTATCGTTCGCGAAACCGGCGCCTGCAACGTACAGGTCATCGGTAAAACGCTGGTGCTTTATCGCCCAACCGCGGAGCGTAAAATTTCGCTGCCACGCTAAGGATATCCTGAATTGAACACAAAAGCTGTGTAAAACGAGGGGTTTCCGCCAGCAGACGAGCAAAATGCCACGCTCCTAGTATTGATAAAAGGCCGCAATGCGGCCTTTTTCTTTTCTTTACAATAGATCAACAAACGTGACCTGTATTGTCATTACAGGTATTCCACTTTGATGATTTCGTATTCAACTTCGCCACCAGGCGTACGGATCACCACGACATCATCCTGCTCTTTACCTACCAGACCACGCGCGATCGGTGAATTTACAGAGATGAGGTTCTGTTTAAAGTCAGCCTCATCGTCACCCACAATGCGGTAAGTCTGCTCTTCGTCATTATCCAGATTCAAAACGGTAACCGTTGCGCCAAAAATGACGCGGCCGTTTTTCGGCATTTTCGTGATATCGATAACCTGCGCATTGGAGAGCTTCGCTTCAATGTCTTTGATTCGGCCTTCGCAAAAACCCTGCTGTTCACGCGCAGCATGGTATTCAGCGTTCTCTTTTAGATCGCCATGCTCGCGGGCTTCCGCAATAGCGGCGATGATTTCAGGGCGGCGAACGGATTTCAGAAACTCCAGTTCTTCGCGCAGTTTTTCGGCACCACGTAAGGTCATCGGAATAGCTTGCATTTGTTATACCTCTTAAACATTCCTGTAAGGAGCGTTAACCCGCCCCGTCTGCTCTGTCTCCCCGCATACAGGGCTTCTCGCCAGGCAGGAGCAAAAGAAAACTGACCCGGGGACAAAGCTCCAGGTCAGCTACAATTTTTCAATTTGATACGTATTTTACCCGGAAGTTCACTATGGGTCATCGTTTACTTTCCGGGGCGTTGCGCCGTAGTATGACGGCTTGTTTCCAGGTTGTTAGCGCGAGATTATGCGATTTTCTAGCTTTATCATCGGATTGACCACTAGTATAGCCCTGACTGCTCAGGCCGCGAATGTTGACGAATATATTAATCAACTTCCGGACGGCGCGAATTTAGCACTGATGGTTCAAAAGGTAGGCGCTCAGGCGCCCGAGATTGATTACCACGGTAAGCAAATGGCACTTCCCGCGAGTACGCAAAAGGTGATCACCGCACTGGCGGCACTTTTGCAACTCGGGCCGGACTTTCGCTTTACAACCACGCTGGAAAGCAAAGGTTCTGTCGAGAATGGGGTATTAAAAGGCGACTTAATTGCACGATTTGGCGGCGATCCGACGTTAAAACGCCAGGATATTCGCAACATGATTAACGCGCTGAAAAAGTCAGGCGTGCAGAAAATCGATGGTAATGTACTGATCGATACGTCCATTTTCGCCAGCCATGATAAAGCCCCGGGCTGGCCCTGGAATGATATGACTCAGTGCTTTAGCGCTCCCCCGGCTGCGGCGATTATCGATCGCAACTGCTTCTCGGTATCACTTTATAGCGCGCAAAAACCAGGCGATCTGGCCTATATCCGCATCGCCTCTTACTACCCCGTCAATATGTTCAGCCAGGTTCGCACTCTCGCGCGTGGTTCATCAGAAATACAATATTGTGAACTCGACGTCGTGCCCGGCGATTTAAACCGCTTCACACTCACCGGCTGCCTGCCACAGCGCGCAGACCCGCTCCCGCTGGCTTTCGCCATCCAGGACGGTGCCAGCTATGCCGGTGCCATTATTAAAGACGAACTCAAAACCGCAGGCATCACTTACACCGGCACGCTGCTGCGACAGACGCTGGAAAACCAGCCAGGCACAGTAATTGCCAGTAAGCAATCAGCACCATTACACGACCTGCTGAAGATCATGCTGAAGAAATCGGACAATATGATTGCCGATACCGTCTTTCGCATGATCGGACATGCTCGTTTTGGCGTGCCCGGCACCTGGAGAGCGGGCTCAGATGCAGTTCGTCAGATTCTGCGCCAGCAGGCTGGTGTTGATTTGGGGAATACGATTATTGCGGATGGTTCAGGTCTGTCGCGCCATAATTTGCTGGCGCCGTCAACCATGATGCAGGTCCTGCAATATATTGCACAGCACGATACTGAACTCAATTTTATCTCAATGCTGCCGTTGGCTGGCTATGATGGTTCGCTGCAATACCGTGCGGGCCTGCATGAAGCTGGCGTGGACGGTAAGGTTTCCGCGAAAACCGGGTCATTGCAGGGCGTGTATAATCTGGCCGGGTTTATTACCACCGCCAGCGGTCAACGGATGGCCTTTGTACAATACCTTTCGGGCTATGCGGTAGAACCTGCGGATCAACGAAATCGCCGTATTCCTTTGGTGCGTTTTGAGAGCCGTCTGTACAAAGATATCTACCAGAACAACTAATAAAAAATGCCGGGGAGTTCGCACTGTCCCGGCATTTCACAGATTACAGCACCCCGCGAAGCCAGGGCGTTTCAGGCATTAACGCTTGTAGATGAACTCGACGCCTTCTTCGTCGTCTTCGTCCCAGTCGTCATCCCACTCTTCATCATCTTCAGCAGCCGCTTCAGCATCTTCGAGTTGTTGGCGATGATAATCATCCCACATAAACTCAACTTTCTCAGGCTGCTGCTCTTCCTGTACCTGCGCGATCGGGTTTTCAATGATAAACGTCATCACGTCCCAGCACAGCTCTTTGACGCCCTGCTGGCTGGCAGCAGAAATCAGGTAGAATTTATCTTTCCAGCCCAGTGCTTCAGCGATCGCTTTCGCTTTCTCTTCCGCTTCGGCTTTGTCCATCAGGTCAATCTTGTTGAACACCAACCAGCGCGGTTTAGAAGCCAGCTTTTCGCTGTATTTTTCCAGTTCACCGACGATAACGCGCGCGTTTTCAGCCGGATCGGAACCATCGATCGGATCGATGTCGATCAGATGCAGCAACACACGGCAGCGTTCCAGATGTTTCAGGAAGCGGATGCCAAGGCCTGCGCCATCAGCAGCCCCTTCAATCAGCCCCGGAATATCAGCAACCACGAAGCTCTTTTCGTTATCCATACGGACAACGCCCAGGCTCGGTACCAGCGTAGTAAACGGATAATCCGCCACTTTCGGTTTAGCAGCAGACACGGCACGAATAAAGGTTGATTTACCCGCATTCGGCATCCCCAGCATTCCCACATCCGCCAGCAGCATCAGTTCCAGTTGCAGATCGCGTTTATCACCCGGTGTACCCATCGTTTTCTGACGCGGAGTACGGTTAACAGATGATTTAAAACGGCTGTTGCCCAGACCGTGCCAGCCACCTTTTGCGACCATCAGACGCTGACCATGTTTGGTCATGTCACCCATGGTTTCGCCAGTGCCCTGATCGATAACTCGCGTACCAACAGGCACCTTCACGGTGATGTCTTTACCGCGTTTCCCGGTACAATCACGGCTCTGACCGTTCTGACCACGCTCTGCGCGGAAAGATTTTTCAAAACGGTAGTCAATCAGCGTGTTCAGGTTTTCGTCCGCTTCGAGCCAGACATCGCCACCGTCACCGCCATCGCCGCCGTCAGGGCCGCCTTTCGGAATATATTTCTCGCGACGGAAGCTTACACAGCCGTTACCACCATCACCCGCCACGACAAGGATCGTAGCTTCATCAACAAACTTCATTTTACTCTCCGTAACTCATTCGCCTGAGCGGGGCACAGTGACGACCACTTCACGACTGCGCCAACGTCCCAGCAGACGATGGCCAATAGCGGAAAACATGGCGCCCGCAACCACGACAAACGCACCGAGATAACCGACCAGGTTTAACATCGGTCTGGCGAAAACATCGGGCCAGGCCATTGATAACAAATCTGAAAATAACAGCGTAAACAGCGGCGTCAGCGTAATCAATGCGCTCACTTGCGCCGCCTGCCAGCGCGCCATTGCCTCCGCCAGCGCACCGTATCCAACCAGCGTATTCAGCCCGCAGAAAATCAGGCAAGCGAGTTGCCAGTCGTTCAACTGGAACAGGACGCCGGGCTTTGCCAGCGGCAATAACGCTATCGTACATAAAGTGTACAGCAAAAAGAGGATTTGCTGAGACGCCAGTCGACGCAATAATATTTTTTGCGCGACGCCGTAGCTCACCCACACCATTGCCGCACCGACCCCGAAAATGACACCCCAGGTGTAATCCGTCAGTCGGGTAAAAATCTCCACCAGGCTGGTATTGAAAAACATCACCAGACCGCTGATTAGCATCAATGCACCAATCACCTGAGTACCACGCATCTTCTCTTTCAGAATAAAGACGCTGGCAACCATCATACCTACGGGAGAAAGCTGACCTATCACCTGCGAGGCCGTCGGGCTGACATACTGCAGGGAAGAGCTGAACAGGATAAAGTTCCCGAACAGCCCACCAGTGGCAATAGCCAACAAAATTAACCAACGCGGCTTACGAAACATTTGCAGTGGAGGAAGTTTCCTCTTGTAGCCCAGAATCAGGCCAAGGCCGATCCCTGCTATTAAAAAGCGATAAAACACCACCGTAGGCGGCTCCATCACTTCCAGCACCTGCTTCATCGCAATAGGTAGCGCACCCCAGCACATCGCGGTGATGAGCGCCAGGACGATACCTATGCCTGCCTGCTGTTTCATGCCCGTATTCCCTGCCAGAAATTTTGCCGGACTTCTAATGTAAAAAGCCCCGCAACGTGTGCGGGGCTTTCTTCCGTTACCGGGACGCGAAAAACTTATTCAGCAACGATGCTGATGAATTTACGGTTTTTCGGGCCTTTAACTTCGAACTTAACTTTACCGTCAGTCAAAGCGAACAGAGTGTGGTCACGGCCGCAACCTACGTTAGGGCCAGCATGGAACTTGGTGCCACGCTGACGAACGATAATGCTACCTGCCAGAACTGCTTCACCGCCAAAGCGTTTTACGCCCAGACGTTTAGCTTCTGAATCGCGACCGTTACGAGTTGAGCCGCCAGCCTTTTTATGTGCCATTTAAATCTACTCCTCAGGTCTTAGGCGCTGATGCCAGTAATTTTCACATCAGTGAACCACTGACGATGGCCCTGCTGCTTACGGTAGTGTTTACGACGACGAAACTTAACGATTTTAACTTTCTCGCCACGACCGTGAGCAACAACTTCAGCTTTGATTACGCCGCCATCAACGAAAGGAACGCCGATTTTGACTTCTTCACCGTTTGCGATCATCAGAACTTCAGCGAACTCAACAGATTCGCCAGTTGCGATGTCCAGCTTTTCCAGGCGAACGGTCTGACCTTCGCTTACTCGGTGTTGTTTACCACCACTTTGGAAAACCGCGTACATATAAAACTCCGCTTCCGCGCACATATTCTGATCGATCAGAGTGCGCTATAAATATTCACAATAGGGCGCGAATATTACGCAAATCGTGAGCCTTTGACAAGAGAGATCGTCACTCAACGAAGAAAAAAAACACAACGTGTAAGGTATCGTTTATCTGGCGCGTTTTTACAGTACAATCAACAATACTATTCTAACCCGTAACCCTTTGTTATCCCATTTTGATATGTGGTAAACAGGACTGAAAGCCCGGCTTTTGCGATGAATTTAGAAAAAATCAATGAGTTAACCGCGCAAGATATGGCGGGTGTGAATGCGACAATCCTGCAGCAACTCAACTCGGATGTTCAGCTAATTAACCAGTTGGGTTATTACATCGTGAGCGGCGGTGGCAAACGCATCCGCCCAATGATAGCAGTACTGGCGGCGCGCGCCGTTGGATATGAAGGCAATTCACACATCACGATCGCAGCGCTGATCGAATTTATTCACACTGCGACACTTCTGCATGACGATGTTGTGGATGAATCAGACATGCGTCGCGGCAAAGCGACAGCTAATGCCGCATTTGGTAATGCAGCCAGCGTGTTAGTCGGGGATTTTATCTATACTCGCGCTTTTCAGATGATGACCAGTCTCGGTTCGCTGAGGGTGCTGGAACTGATGTCCGAAGCCGTAAATGTCATTGCCGAAGGTGAAGTGCTGCAATTGATGAACGTCAATGACCCGAACATCACCGAAGAAAACTACATGCGCGTCATCTATAGCAAAACCGCACGTCTGTTTGAAGCGGCCGCGCAGTGTTCCGGTCTGCTGGCCGGCTGCAACGAAGCACAGGAAAAAGGGTTACAGGATTACGGCCGTTATCTGGGAACCGCGTTCCAGTTGATCGACGACTTGCTGGATTACAGCGCTGATGGCGAGACATTGGGTAAAAACACCGGTGATGACCTGAACGAGGGGAAACCGACGTTGCCGCTGTTGCATGCTATGCACCACGGTACTCCGGAACAGGCACAGATGATTCGCGAAGCCATTGAGCAAGGTAATGGTCGGCATCTTCTGGAACCTGTGCTGGAAGCAATGGCAGCTTGCGGCTCACTGGAGTGGACCCGTCGTCGCGCCGAAGAGGAAGCGGATAAAGCCATTTCTGCGCTACAGGTTCTGCCTGATACTCCATGGAGAGAGGCGCTGATCGGCCTGGCTCATATCGCGGTGCAACGCGATCGTTAATCCTTCCAGATTCCCGCGCACTGTCGCGGGAAAGTTCTTGTAAGTTTCCATAAATAAATCAAAACCTTTCAAATCACCTGATACTATTGCATTGTCAAAATCCTAAAACACAAAATATATATGAACTTTTTAGAACAAAAATTCCTGTATGAGTATAGTAAGAACCACAAAAGGATTGGTATCAACTTCTATCAGGGAGATGTTATGGAAACGAAATTTATCGACTGGCATCAAGCCGATATTATTGCAGGGCTGCGTAAAAAAGGGACATCACTGGCAGCAGAATCGCGAAAAAACGGGTTAAGCTCATCCACCCTTGCGAATGCATTGACCCGTTCCTGGCCGAAAGGAGAGTTGATTATCGCCAGGGCGCTGGGAACAGAACCGTGGGTAATATGGCCATCGCGCTATTACGATCCCGTCACGCATGCGTTTATTGATAAAACAAAGCTCATGCGCAAAAAGCGCAGCGATAAGTAAGTAAAACCGGCCAGTAAAAAAGGGAGCAGAGGCTCCCTCTTTTGTCGCTAACTATCGCTTACTCGCCTTTGACGCGCTCGATGTTTGCACCGAGAGCGCTGAGCTTATCTTCAATGCGTTCATAGCCGCGATCGATATGATAGATACGATCGACGATGGTTGTCCCTTCAGCAATACAACCCGCGAGCACCAGGCTTGCAGAAGCACGCAGATCGGTCGCCATAACCTGAGCGCCGGAAAGTACTTCTACGCCGTGGCAAATCGCCGTATTGCTTTCGATTTCCGCATGCGCGCCCATACGGATCAGCTCCGGAATGTGCATGAAACGGTTTTCGAAAATGGTTTCAGTGATGACGCCAGTTCCTTCAGCGACCAGATTCAGCAGCGTAAATTGCGCCTGCATGTCGGTCGGGAAACCCGGATGCGGCGCAGTACGCACATTCACTGCTTTCGGGCGTTTACCGTGCATGTCGAGGCTAATCCAGTCTTCACCAACCTCGATTTCAGCCCCTGCATCACGCAGTTTCGCCAGCACCGCATCCAGCGTATCCGGCTGAGCATTACGACAGACAATTTTGCCGCCGGAGATCGCCGCCGCAACGAGGAAAGTCCCCGTTTCAATACGATCGGGCAACACGCGATAAACACCGCCGCCAAGGCGTTGTACGCCTTCGATAGTGATGCGGTCAGTACCCATACCGGAGATTTTCGCGCCAAGCGTGTTGAGGAAGTTTGCCG
Organism: Kosakonia sacchari; assembly: GCA_900109485.1. Lineage (GTDB taxonomy): Bacteria > Pseudomonadota > Gammaproteobacteria > Enterobacterales > Enterobacteriaceae > Kosakonia > Kosakonia sacchari_B. The sequence continues at coordinate 98,762 of FOAY01000012.1, forward strand.
TATCGACAATTTCCGGCTCGCGGGCAGCATTCTCGATGATGGTCGTACCTTCCGCCAGAGTGGCTGCGGACATAATCGTAACCGTCGCGCCGACGCTCACTTTATCCATCACAATATGCGCGCCTTTCAGGCGGCCATTGACAGAGGCTTTTACATAACCCTCTTCCAGTTTGATCTCGGCACCCAACTGCTCCAGGCCGGTAATATGCAAATCAACCGGACGCGCGCCAATTGCACAACCGCCCGGCAGTGAGACCTGCCCCTGACCGAAACGGGCAACCAGCGGCCCCAGCGCCCAAATAGAGGCACGCATGGTTTTCACCAGATCGTACGGTGCACAGAACACGTTCACTTTGCTGGCGTCGATCCATACGGATCCGTTACGCTCCACCTTCGTACCCAACTGGCTCAGCAGCTTCATGGTGGTGTCGATATCTTTCAGTTTCGGAACGTTGCGGATTTCGACCGGCTCTTCTGCCAGCAAAGCGGCAAAGAGGATCGGCAGTGCGGCATTTTTCGCACCTGAAATTGTCACTTCGCCCTGGAGACGCGTTGGCCCCTGTACACGAAACTTATCCATTCATCTGATCTCTGTTAAGAATTCACACGCGCAGCGGGACGAGACCCACCTACGCTCAAAAGCCGTTTAATTTGCGATCGCGAGCCCACTCTTGCGGCGTATACGCTTTGATCGACAGGGCATGAATACGGTTATCCGCGATGTATTCCATCAGCGGGCCATAGATGGTTTGTTGTTTCTTTACCCGACTCATGCCGTCAAAAATCTCACCCACAGCGACAACCTGAAAGTGACTGCCATCGCCAGTGACGTGGGCTTCCTGGAGAGAAAGTGCGTTCATAAGCACTGTCTGAATTTCATGATTTTCCATGGGTGTAAATATCATCTGATAGTGAAAACAGTCACACATCTTAGAGGAAAGTGACGCGGTCTTAAACAAGCAAAAAGCCCCATCAATATAAAGGATGGGGCTTTAGATAGTAACGCTTTGAAAAAATTAGCGAGGGAGTACATCTTCGGGCAGGTTATACAGTGCCGCAAGCGTCGCGACACTATCACTCATGCCAGCCAGCGAAATAGCAGCACCCTGCTTTTTCCCCTCAGCGATAAGATGAATCAATAAAGCGACACCAGCCGTATCAACACGAGTCACGCCCTGTAAATCGATGCACGTTACGCCTTTCATTGCCTCGACGCGTGCATTATACAGCGGGTTGAGAACGTCCTGGTCCAGTTCCCCCTGCAATGTCAGGTTTTCACCGTCGCGCGACCAGCTGAGCTGCGGCGTCATTGTTTCTTCTCGTCCAGGGTAATTTTCTGGCGGGAAATCGACTGCAATTCCGCAGTCAGACCATCGATACCTTTCGTGCGCAGCAGATCGCTCCACTCATTCTGTTTGGTGGTGATCATGCTGACCCCTTCGGCAATCATGTCGTAGGCCTGCCAGTTTCCGGTCTGCGTGTTTTTACGCCACTGGAAATCCAGGCGCACAGGCGGACGGCCGTTCGGATCAATAATGGTTACGCGGATCGGCACAATCGTGGCATCGCCCAGCGGCTGTTCCGGCGCAATCTGATAAGTCTGGCCGTGATACATCGCCAGCGCCTGGCCGTAAGCCTGTTTCAGATACTCACGGAAAGCGGCGAAATATGCGTCGCGCTGCGCTGGCGTAGCTTCTTTATAGTAACGACCCAGCACCAGCGCACCAGCGTACTTCACCTGTACATACGGCAGCAGTTCCTGATCGACGACATTACGCAGGTAGTCCGGGTTAGCGCGGATCTGCGGTTGCTCATTTTTGAGGCGATCGAACGTTTTCTGCGCCGCTTCTTTCATTGCAGCATACGGGTTGCTTTGATCGGCAGCGACTGCCGCACTCAGCGGCGCCACGACCAACAGGGCAACCATTAATAAGCGTTTAAACATAACTCGATTCTCCTCTTAATTCGTCTGACCAGCAGACGGTGCGGCTTGAGTATTCCCTTCGCCATGCGCTGCCGCATCGCCTGAATTCTTATTATCACCGCCTTTACTGTTGTAAAGGAATTGTCCGATGAGATCCTCAAGCACTATCGCTGACTTGGTGTCCTGGATCGTGCTGCCATCTTTAAGCATCGAGGTTCCCATTTCTGGATCGTCAAACCCGACATTCAGCGCCAGGTACTGTTCCCCCAGCAAACCCGACGTGCGTATAGCCAGCGAACTGGTATCCGGGATCTGGTTGTAGCGATCTTCGATATCCAGCGCCACGCGCGGCAGGTAGGTTTTAGGATCGAGGGAGATATCAGCAACGCGACCAATCACTACCCCGCCAATGCGGACCGGCGAACGCGCTTTCAGTCCGCCGATATTGTCGAATGTCGCGTAAACGCGGTAGGTCGGTTCAGTACGCATTGACGTGACATCAGCCGCCTTCAGGCAGATAAAGAGTGCAGCCAGCAGCGCCAGCACCAGAAAAACACCTACCCAGATTTCACTTTTTTTCGTTTGCATGAACTCAATTCCCAAACATCAATGCGGTGAGCACAAAATCAAGACCAAGTACGGCCAGCGAGGAGTGCACAACAGTGCGCGTTGTCGCACGGCTGATCCCGGCAGAAGTCGGGATCGCATCGTAACCGTTAAACAACGCAATCCAGGTTACGGTAATAGCAAAGACTACGCTTTTTATCAGACAGTTAACCAGGTCCAGGCGCAGTTCAACGGCGTTTTGCATTGCCGTCCAGAAAAAGCCGCTATCAATACCTTTCCAGTTAACTCCGACCAGCGAACCGCCCCAAATCCCGACCGCGACAAAAATAATCGTCAGCAGCGGCAGCGAGATAACACCAGCCCAAAAACGGGGAGAAATCACGCGACGTAACGGATCAACCGCCATCATCTCCAGGCTGGAGATCTGCTCAGTAGCGCGCATCAGGCCAATCTCGGCCGTCAACGCAGAACCCGCGCGACCGGCAAACAGCAGCGCAGCAACCACCGGCCCCAGTTCACGCAGCAGCGACAGCGCCACCAGCATGCCAAGGCTCGTTTCTGCGCTGTAAGTCGTCAGCACCAGATAACCCTGCAGGCCGAGCACCATACCAATAAATACGCCGGAGACAATAATGATGAGCATGGATAACACGCCGACGTTATAGAGCTGGCGAACCAGCAACGGCGCATGCTTACGGAATTCTGGCTTGCCAACCACCGCGTTGAACAACATCAAACCGGCACGCCCAAATGTGGCGATCGTTTTGATGCCGCGATGTCCTAGCGCCGCCAGTGCATTTAACAGCATGAGCGTCTTAACTCCCTGAATCTAATAAATCGAGCTGGTAATCACCAGCCGGATAGCGGAACGGCACCGGGCCATCGGCAATGCCATCAAGGAACTGTCGCACGCGAGGATCGCTATTTTCCTGTAACCCCTGCGCGCTACCGTGGGCGATGATCTTACGGTCAGCCACGATGTAGGCGTAATCAGCAATGCTCAGCACTTCCGGCACATCATGAGAAACCACGATGCATGTGACGCCCAGCGCGCTATTGAGTTCAGAAATTAATTTTACCAGCACGCCCATGGTGATCGGATCCTGGCCAACAAACGGCTCATCAAACATGATCAGATCCGGCTCCAGCGCGATAGCACGCGCCAGCGCAGCACGTCGCGCCATACCACCGGAGAGCTCCGAAGGCATCAGTCGTGCGGCGCCGCGCAAACCGACGGCTTCCAGCTTCATCATCACCGTGCTGTGCAGTAGCGGCGCGGGCAAATGCGTGTGCTCACGCAAGGGATAAGCAACGTTGTCAAAAACGTCCATATCGGTGAACAGCGCCCCCGACTGGAACAACATGCTCATTCGTTTACGTACGGTAAAAAGACGCGAACGGCTCATTGCCGGCACGTTCTCGCCATCAAACAATATCTCGCCTTTGTCTGGCGGGATCTGGCCGCCAATCAGGCGCAGCAGCGTTGTTTTGCCGATCCCCGACGGCCCCATGATCGCGGTGATCTTACCGCGCGGTACCGTCAGTGAAATATTGTCGAAGATGGATCGATTACCGCGGGAAAAACTCACGCCACGGACATCGACCAGATTCGCCACAGTCTGGCTCATTTTCTTTTCCTTTCGACCTTATCGGATATAAGCATGACGCTTGCTAACATCTAAAACCCAATATTTTTACAGAATATTACCCGCGGAGGTTAGCGAAAGCTGGCATTTGTTTTACTTTTGAGCCGCATAAAGTCAAAATTAGGAATCATTACGCTATGCGTAACGTCCGGTTTCGCACGACATGGCGGCCTGCAAACCGGCAGAATTATACCTTAAGAAAGGACGTTAGATGCTTTTAGCCACGGCGCTATTGATAATTGGTTTACTCCTGGTGGTCTACAGCGCCGATCGTCTGGTGTTCGCAGCTTCGATACTTTGCCGGGCATTAGGCGTACCGCCCTTAATCATCGGGATGACCGTGGTCAGTATCGGCACGTCATTGCCAGAAATTATCACTTCGGTTGCAGCCTCCTTGCATGGCCAGCTTGATCTGGCTATCGGTACCGCCATCGGCTCCAACATTACCAATATCTTATTGATTCTCGGCGTCGCGGCGCTACTGCACCCTTTTACCGTGCATTCCGATATTCTGCGTCGAGAATTACCGCTAACCTTGTTAGCCAGCCTGCTGGCTGGCGCTGTGCTTTACGATGGGCAGCTAACGCGCATAGATGGCATTATTTTACTGTTATTAGCCGTGCTATGGCTGGTGTTCATTGTTAAAATTGCCCGCCACGCCGAGCGTCAGGGCAATGACAGCCTGACACGCGAGCAACTGGCTGAATTGCCACGCGATGGCACGCTCTCTGTAGCCTGCCTGTGGCTGGGCGTCGCGCTGATTATTATGCCGATGGCAACACGCATGGTGGTGGATAACGCCACCGTGGTGGCGAACTATTTTGCGATCAGCGAACTCACCATTGGCCTGACGGTTATTGCTATCGGCACCGGGCTTCCGGAACTGGCAACAGCCATTGCGGGAGCACGCAAGGGGGAAGACGATATTGCGATAGGCAATATCATTGGCTCCAACATTTTTAATATTGCTATCGTGCTTGGCTTGCCCGCGCTGATTGCGCCGGGCGCGTTTAACCCGATGGCTTTTACGCGTGATTATGGCGTGATGCTACTGGTCAGCGCCATTTTTGCCCTTACTTGCTGGAAACGTAAGCAGATCAGTAAGGGCGTGGGCGCGCTGCTGTTTAGCGGGTTTATCGTATGGCTGGCGATGCTGTACTGGCTGTCGCCGCTTTTGACTGGATAATCGGATACGCATTATGTCGCAAATAGATTTGCAGCCGGGTTTTGACTTTCAACAAGCAGGCAAAGACGTCCTCGAGATTGAACGTGAAGGCCTCGCACAGCTTGATCAATATATCAACCATGACTTCGCTCAGGCGTGCGAGAAAATGTTTTATTGCGCCGGCAAAGTGGTGGTGATGGGGATGGGCAAATCTGGCCATATCGGCAGAAAAATGGCAGCAACATTCGCCAGCACGGGCACCCCTTCCTTTTTTGTCCATCCCGGCGAGGCGGCTCACGGCGATCTGGGTATGGTCAGCCCGCAGGATGTGGTGATCGCCCTGTCGAACTCTGGCGAATCAAACGAAATACTGGCGCTGATCCCGGTACTGAAACGGCTAAAAGTTTCGCTGATCTGTATGACCAGCCGCCCGGAAAGCAGTATGGCGCGCGCGGCGGATATTCATCTCTGCGTGAAGGTACCTAAAGAAGCCTGCCCGCTGGGCCTGGCGCCGACGTCCAGCACCACAGCCGCGCTGGTCATGGGCGATGCGCTGGCAGTTGCGCTGTTGAAAGCGCGCGGGTTTACCGCAGAGGATTTCGCCCTTTCTCACCCTGGCGGCGCGCTGGGACGCAAGCTGTTGTTGCGGGTAAACGATATTATGCACACCGGCGACGAGATCCCGCATGTCAGCAAGGCCGCCAGTTTGCGCGATGCGCTGCTGGAAATCACACGCAAAAATTTAGGTATGACGGTGATCTGCGACGATCTGATGAAGATCGAAGGTATCTTTACCGACGGCGACTTACGTCGCGTGTTTGATATGGGTGGAGATGTACGCAGCATGGGAATTGCCGACGTGATGACACCGGGCGGCATTCGCGTACGGCCTAATACGCTGGCGGTCGATGCGCTGAACCTGATGCAGTCCCGCCACATCACCTCGGTGATGGTTGCCGATGGCGACCAGTTACTGGGTGTGTTACATATGCATGATTTGCTGCGCGCTGGCGTAGTGTAAAGAAGGACATCAGAATGAGTAATGCTGGCGCGTCGCTTCCAACCTGTTATGGGCCGGTTAGCGCGCAAGTCATGAGCAAAGCGGAAAAAATTCGCCTGCTGATCCTCGATGTGGACGGCGTGCTATCCGATGGCCTCATCTATATGGGCAATAATGGGGAAGAGCTAAAAGCGTTTAACGTTCGCGATGGCTACGGGATCCGCTGTGCGTTAACTTCCGGCATTGAGATCGCCATTATTACCGGTCGAAAAGCTAAACTGGTAGAAGATCGTTGTGAAACCCTGAAAATTAAGCACCTGTATCAGGGACAGTCGGATAAACTGCTGGCCTACCGTGAATTACTGGCCAGGCTGGCGCTAACGCCGGAGCAGGTTGCCTATGTAGGTGACGATTTAATTGACTGGCCAGTGATGGCCGAAATTGGTCTCAGCATTGCCGTCGCCGATGCGCATCCTTTGCTGCTTCCGCGTGCCGATTACGTCACGCGCATCAATGGAGGTCGCGGTGCAGTCCGTGAAGTGTGTGATTTGTTGCTGCTGGCACAGGGCAAGCTGGATGAGGCCAAAGGGCAATCGATATGAGTAAAACCAGACGTTGGGTCATTATTCTACTGGCGCTGGTCGCTTTGGTACTGATTGGTATTAACCTGACCTCTCAGGATGAGTCTGAACCAACCACAACTGACGACCAGGCGCCAACCTACACCAGCAAACATACCGACACGGTGGTTTATAGCCCGGAAGGTGCGCTTAACTACCGCTTGATTGCGCAAAACGTCGAATACTACTCCGTCGATGGCGTGAGCTGGTACGCACAACCCGTGCTGACAACCTTTGATCAGAACAAAATACCGACCTGGTCGATTAAGTCAGATAAAGCGAAATTAACAAGCGACAGAATGCTTTACCTTTACGGACATGTTGAGGTCAACGCATTGACAGCAGATGCACAGCTACGAAAAATCACCACGGATAACGCCCAGATCAATCTGGTAACGCAGGATGTTACTTCCGATGATCAGGTAACATTGTACGGAACAACATTTAATTCCACCGGCCTGAAAATGCGCGGCAACTTACGCAGCAAAAACGCCGAGCTGATTGAAAAGGTTAGAAGCTCCTATGAAATTCAAAACAAACAAACTCAGCCTTAACCTGGTTCTCGCCAGTACGCTTTTTGCCGCTGCGCTTCCGGCTTTTGCCGTGACCGGTGATACCGAACAGCCGATCCATATCGACTCCGATCAGCAGTCGCTGGATATGCAGGGCAATATTGTCACCTTCACCGGCAATGTCGTGGTGACGCAGGGAACCATTAAAATCAACGCCGATAAAGTGGTGGTAACACGCCCGGGCGGCCAGCAAGGCAAAGAGATCATTGATGGTTATGGCAACCCGGCTACGTTTTATCAGATGCAGGACAACGGCAAACCGGTGAAAGGCCACGCTTCACAGATGCACTACGAGCTGGAAAAAGATTTTGTCGTGCTGACCGGTAAAGCCTATCTCGAGCAGCTGGACAGCAACATCACTGGCGACAAGATCACCTACCTGGTGAAAGAGCAGAAAATGCAGGCGTTCAGCGACAAAGGTAAACGCGTCACCACCGTACTGGTGCCGTCGCAGTTGCAGGACAAGGGCAACACCCAAACCCCGGCTCCTAAGAAGAGTAACTAATTCGTTATGGCAACATTAACTGCAAAGAATCTCGCGAAAGCCTATAAGGGCCGCCGCGTGGTTGAAGACGTCAGCCTGACCGTTAACTCTGGCGAAATTGTTGGGCTGCTTGGCCCTAACGGCGCAGGGAAAACGACCACCTTCTATATGGTGGTCGGGATTGTTCCGCGTGACGCGGGCAATATCATTATTGATGACGACGATATCAGCTTGCTGCCACTGCATGCGCGCGCGCGTCGCGGCATCGGTTATTTACCGCAGGAAGCGTCTATTTTTCGTCGTCTGAGCGTGTATGACAACCTGATGGCGGTGCTTCAGATCCGTGACGATCTGACTTCCGAACAGCGCGACGATCGCGCTAACGAATTGATGGAAGAGTTCCATATTGAGCATCTGCGAGACAATATGGGGCAATCCCTTTCCGGTGGTGAACGTCGCCGTGTTGAAATTGCGCGCGCACTGGCGGCAAATCCTAAATTTATTTTGCTGGATGAACCCTTTGCGGGCGTCGATCCTATCTCGGTTATCGACATCAAGCGCATCATTGAACACTTACGTGACAGTGGGTTAGGCGTGTTGATTACTGACCACAATGTTCGCGAAACGTTGGCGGTGTGTGAACGAGCTTATATCGTCAGCCAGGGGCATTTAATTGCTCATGGTACACCGCAGCAAATCCTTGAAGACGAACATGTTAAGCGCGTATATCTTGGGGAAGACTTCAGACTCTGATAGGGTAGAGTTTATCGAGGTATTTTGTCGGAGAGTGCTGCTCTGAATATGAAGCAAGGTTTGCAATTAAGGCTTAGCCAACAGCTAGCTATGACGCCGCAACTGCAACAGGCTATCCGTCTGTTGCAGCTGTCTACGTTAGAACTTCAGCAGGAACTTCAGCAAGCGCTGGAGAGTAACCCATTGCTGGAACAAGCCGATCTTCATGAAGAAGTGGATAGCCAACAAACCCAGGAAAATGAAGGCCTGGATACTGTAGACGCGCTCGAACAGAAAGAGATGCCGGAAGAGCTGCCGCTGGACGCCAGTTGGGATGAGATTTATACCGCCGGAACGCCTTCCGGCAGCAGCCACGATTATATTGATGACGAACTGCCGATTTATCAGGGGGAAACGACACAGTCTCTTCAGGATTACCTGATGTGGCAGGTGGAGTTAACGCCGTTTTCCGATACCGATCGCGCAATCGCAACCTCTATTGTCGATGCGGTCGATGAGACCGGCTATCTTACCGTGTCGCTTGAGGATGTGCTGGAAAGCATGGGTGATGAAGAAATCGGTCTCGATGAAGTTGAAGCGGTGTTAAAGCGCGTTCAGCGTTTCGATCCGGTTGGCGTCGCTGCGCGCGATCTGCGCGACTGCCTGTTGATCCAACTTTCCCAGTTCGCGAAAGATACGCCCTGGTGCGAAGAGGCTCGCCTGATCATCAGCGATCACCTCGATCTGCTCGCTAACCACGATTTCCGCTCTCTTATGCGCGTCACGCGTCTTAAAGAAGACGTGCTGAAAGAAGCCGTCAATCTGATCCAGTCTCTGGATCCGCGCCCCGGCCAGTCGATCCAGACCGGCGAACCAGAATATGTCATCCCGGATGTGCTGGTACGTAAACACAACGGGCGCTGGATGGTAGAACTGAACTCTGACAGCATTCCGCGTCTGCAAATCAACCAGCACTACGCTTCAATGGGCGGCGGCGCGCGCAATGACGCCGACACCCAGTTTATCCGCAGTAATTTGCAGGAAGCGAAGTGGCTGATCAAAAGCCTTGAAAGCCGTAACGACACGCTATTGCGCGTCAGCCGCTGCATCGTCGAGCAGCAGCAGGCGTTCTTTGAACAGGGCGAAGAGTTTATGAAACCGATGGTGCTGGCGGATATCGCCCAGGCCGTCGAAATGCACGAGTCCACGATTTCCCGTGTGACAACTCAGAAGTACCTGCACAGTCCTCGCGGCATTTTTGAACTGAAGTATTTCTTCTCCAGCCATGTGAATACGGAAGGCGGCGGCGAAGCCTCGTCAACAGCCATTCGCGCGCTGGTTAAGAAATTAATCGCCGCAGAAAACCCTGCAAAACCGCTGAGCGACAGTAAGCTGACGACGCTGCTTTCCGATCAAGGAATTATGGTAGCGCGGCGTACCGTTGCGAAGTATCGAGAGTCTTTATCCATTCCGCCGTCTAACCAGCGTAAACAGCTGGTGTGACCCAACCGATAAGGAAGACACTATGCAGCTTAACATCACAGGACAAAACGTCGAGATCACTGATGCTTTACGTGAATTTGTGAACAGCAAATTTGCCAAGCTTGAGCAGTATTTCGAAAGGATTAATCAGGTCTATATTGTGTTGAAAGTGGAGAAAGTGATCCATACCTCGGATGCAACCCTGCATGTAAATGGAGGTGAGTTGCATGCCAGCGCGGAAGGACAGGATATGTACGCTGCCATCGACGGTTTGATTGATAAACTATCGCGGCAGTTGACAAAACATAAAGATAAACTGAAACAACACTAATTGTCCGGGCGTTCGTTTGGCGCGTTGCACCCTACCGTAACCCGGTAGGGTGCTTAGCTCTGACGGCGCTTAGGTGAAATTATGATGAATAACGATTCGGCTCTTCAACTGAGCAATGTCCTTAACCAGGAATGTACACGTAGCGGCGTTCACTGCCAGAGCAAAAAACGTGCTCTGGAAATCATCAGTGAACTGGCGGCAAAACAGCTCGGCCTGCCGCCACAGGTCGTTTTCGAAGCCATTCTTACGCGTGAGAAAATGGGCAGTACCGGTATTGGTAACGGTATTGCCATTCCCCACGGTAAGCTGGAAGAGGACACACTGCGCGCCGTCGGCGTTTTTGTGCAGCTCGAAATGCCCATAGCTTTCGACGCTATCGATAATCAGCCCGTTGATCTGCTGTTTGCACTGCTGGTGCCGGCCGATCAAACCAAAACGCATCTTCATACGCTCTCGCTGGTGGCTAAACGGCTGGCGGATAAAACCATTTGCCGTCGCCTGCGCAGTGCGCAGAACGATGAGGAGCTGTATCAGATAATCACGCAGACAGAAGGCGAAAGCGACGATGCGTAACGGGAAGAACACCTTTTTTGTCGTTGTGGGGAGAAACGGTTCATGGTCCTGATGATCGTAAGTGGTCGTTCGGGTTCAGGAAAATCCGTGGCCCTGCGCGCCCTGGAAGATATGGGCTTCTATTGTGTCGATAACCTGCCGGTCGTGCTGCTGCCGCAACTGGCGCAGACGCTCGCCGATCGTCAGACCTCTGCCGCCGTCAGTATTGATGTGCGTAACATGCCGGAATCACCGGAAATTTTTGAACAGGCGATGAGCAGCCTGCCTGATGCCTTCTCGCCGCAACTGCTGTTCCTTGATGCTGACCGCAACACGCTGATTCGGCGCTACAGCGATACGCGCCGCTTACATCCGCTCTCCAGCAAGAATTTATCGCTGGAAAGCGCTATCGATGAAGAGAGCAACCTGCTGGAGCCACTGCGTTCCCGCGCGGACCTGATTGTCGATACCTCCGAAATGTCGGTACATGAGCTGGCCGAAATGCTGCGCACCCGCCTGCTCGGCAAGCGCGAGCGCGAACTGACCATGGTCTTTGAGTCGTTCGGCTTTAAGCACGGCATTCCTATCGATGCCGACTACGTCTTTGACGTTCGCTTTCTGCCCAACCCGCACTGGGATCCGAAACTGCGCCCGATGACCGGTCTCGACAAACCTGTCGCGGCGTTCCTTGACCGGCATACCGAAGTGCACAATTTTATTTACCAGACCCGCAGTTATCTTGAACTGTGGTTACCGATGCTGGAAACCAACAACCGTAGCTATCTGACCGTCGCTATCGGCTGTACCGGCGGTAAGCATCGTTCTGTTTATGTCGCCGAACAGCTGGCGGATTATTTCCGCTCGCGCGGTAAAAACGTTCAGTCCCGTCACCGTACGCTGGAAAAACGCAAAACATGACCGTAAAACAAACCGTTGAGATCACCAATAAACTGGGCATGCATGCGCGCCCGGCGATGAAACTGTTTGAGCTGGTACAGGGATTTGACGCAGAAGTGTTACTGCGCAACGACGAAGGTACCGAAGCGGAAGCCAGCAGCGTGATTGCATTGCTGATGTTGGATTCCGCCAAAGGGCGGCAAATTGAAGTCGAAGCCAGCGGCCCACAGGAAGAAGAAGCCCTGGCAGCCGTGATTGCCCTGTTCAACGCGGGCTTTGACGAAGACTGAGTTAGTACAGCTTATTGCTCTGCAAAAAGCCTTCTCCTCCGAGCTGGCGCATCTGGCGCAGGATCCACGCCTGACGGCTGCGGACATAGCCGGATGGCGCTGCCGCCTGGAAACGTATTGGGTTTGGCAGTACTGCCGCCAGCAATGCCGCTTCCGACATAGTTAACCGGCTGGCTGGTTTATGGAAATAGCGCTGAGCCGCCTCTTCCACGCCAAACACGCCGTCGCCAAACTCCGCAATATTGAGATACACCGTCAGGATACGCCGTTTCGTCCACACCGCTTCCATCCCCAGCGTCAGCCCGGCTTCCAGCCCTTTTCGCACCCAACTTTTTCCATCCCATAACAGCAGGTTTTTCACCGTTTGTTGAGAGATAGTCGATGCGCCACGAATACGGTTCTCATGGCGTTCATTATGTGAAAGCGCCTTCTGGATCGCGCCAACGTCCAGCCCCCAGTGATCGGGGAAACGCTGATCCTCTGCTGCGACAACAGCCAGCGCCATCCACGGTGAAATCTCATCCATACTGACCCAGTCGGAATGAGGAACATAGCCAAAGTTACCCGTCAACCAGGCTCCAATTTGCCGCTCGGCCATCACGGCAGAAAATGGCACCGGCAGAAAACTGAACAGCACAATGCCGCCGCCCCAGAAAATGGCCAGTACCAGTAAAACCCGCAGCGCAATACGTTTCAGCATAGTTTTCAGCGGGCCGCGAAAGCCGTTTCTCATTCCGCCAGCACCAGTACGCGCGCCACCAGCTTTTCGATCCCCGCCGCAGCCTGCGCAATATTCTCAGCAAGCATATACGCTGGCGTGGTTACCACTTTATTCTCTTCATCCACCACTATATCGTCCACCGGGCACGGCACATGTTCCGCCCCCATCTCTTCCAGCACTTCCGCGATATCGACATCCGTACCGATTGTCAGACGCAGCGGGAAGTCGAAAATTTTCGGCAGCAACGCCGGAGAGATACACATAAACCCCAGCGGTTTACCCGCCTGATGCATCTCCAGCACGCGCTGTTTAAGCGTATCATCGACGACGCACTCGCTGCCCTGGCTGGCGAAATTACTCAAATTTTTGGCGGCGCCAAAACCACCAGGTACAATCAGCGCATCCAGATCATTTACTGATAGTTGTGCCAGCGGCCGGATATTTCCACGCGCAATTCGGGCAGCTTCGACCAGCACGTTGCGACTCTCAGTCATGACATCACCCGTCAGGTGATTCACCACATCGCTCTGCCATTTATCCGGCGCGAAGCAAACTGCCTCAGCGCCTGAACGGGCGATCGCCAGTAATGTGATCACCGCCTCATGGATTTCCGCACCGTCATAGACACCCGCGCCGCTAAGAATCACGCCTACTTTTTTCATTTTGCTCATCCTTTATGCAGCGTACCGTCGATAATTAAAAATTTTGATAAGGGAGCCTTGCTTCACACATTTCACTGATTGATGTAACAAATCATTTAAGATTTGCTATCTTATGTGCGTGTGGTCGAATTTTTTCAGGCTACGCCCTTGCAAAAAAGAGTAAAAATTACGGCGCAGCTACGGTTTCCCTGGTGTTGGCGCAGTGTTCGCGCACCCCGGTTAATCCGGGGTCATTTTTTTCCAGCGTCCACCGCCGCAACCCAGGCTTTCAGTACCGCCACATCGTTCTGCCACTCCTGTTTCATCTCTTCCACCCATTCACCGACATTGTCCCACCACGCCGGAAGATCGGGAGACTGGATCTGTTGCCCCAGTTGCTGCAGATGGCGTAAACCGACAGAGCCTGCCGCGCCCTTAATCTTATGTCCCTCTTCGGTTATGCCTTTCTGATCGCGTGCCGTAAGATTTGACTCAAGCACATTGAGATAGCCCGGCATCATTTTCTCAAAGACAGCCAGTCCGTCGGTGATCAATTTAGGCCCCACCAGCTCGATATATTGCTCAAGCATGGCCGTATCCAGCACCGTTTGTACTTTGCTGTTATCGACAGTTGTCACCTGCTCCTCCTCGTTGGCGTTTGTATCCCAGAACTTTTTAATCATGGCAGTTAATGCCGGGACCGCCAGCGGTTTGCTCAATACGTCATTCATGCCCGCATCGAGATACTCCTGCTTGTTTTTCAGCACGTTGGCCGTCAGAGCTACCAGCGGCGGCAGATCTTCGCGCGGATAACGGCTGGTTAGCGTGCGGGAAATATCCAGCCCGGTCATGTCCGGCAGTTGAATATCCAGCAGCAGCAGATCGTATTCGCCCGGGGCAAACATCTCCAGCGCCGCGCTTCCGGTCATCGCCACATCGACGCTACAACCCAGCTTTTCCAGCACCGAGCGCGCGACAATGACATTCAGCTCAATGTCCTCAACCAGCAGCACATGCAGCGCGGGCAACGGCATATCATCATTTTCGAAAACGTCATCAACCTCTTCCGCCACTGCGGGCGCATGAACGGTCAGCGTAAAGATGGACCCGGAGCCTGGCTGGCTGCTGACAGAGATGTCACCGCCCATATTTTTGGCGAGGCGACGCGAAACGGCCAGGCCGATACCCGTCCCCGTGGCTGGCTTGCCGCCGTGACTATCTTTCACCTGGTAATACATGGCAAAGATCTTATCCTGCTCGTCGCGCGGAATACCGATACCGGAATCCTGCACTTCGAAGTGCAGCATTTCGCCTTCATCGTAGCGAACGCGCACTTCAACCTGCCCTTGCGGAGTAAATTTCACCGCATTGCTGATCAGGTTCCACAGAATCTGCCGCAAACGCGTACCGTCGGTAATCACCTTGTGCGGCAGCGGCAACGTTGGCTCCAGTACAAAACGCAGCCCTTTTTGATGCGCCTGCAAACCGGAAAGGTTTTCCAGATCGGCGAGGAAGCTGGTGAAATCCAGCGGCTGGTTATCAAGCTGAACTTTGCGGCGCTCCATTTTATCCATGTCGATAATATCGTTGAAGATATTCCCCAGCGTCACGGCTGAGACATGGATTGTCTTCAGGTATTTCTCTTGCTCCTGCGTTAACTCCGTGTCGAGCAGGATCCGGCTCAGGCCGACGATGCCATTCAGCGGTGTACGCAGCTCATGGCTAATCGTGGAAATGAAGGTGGTCTTATCCCGGCTGGCCCGCTCCAGCGCATCCTGGTAGCGTTTACGCTCAGTAATATCGCGGCCAAAGCCCATCAGCCCGTGGCGCTTACCCACGCGGTCGTAATAAGGCACTTTACGGATTTCGAAACAGGCTTTGCGCCCGTCCGGATAATCCAGCCACTGTTCGTAGGTCAGCGATACGTTATGACGAAAGACTTTTTCATCGGTTTCTATCACTTTCGCTGCAGCTTCCTCCGAATAGACATCCTGCGGCTTCAGGTGAATGAGCTGCTTCTCGCTTTTACCGGTCAGCAGTTCCATCGCCCGGTTACAGCCGGAAAATTCTTTATCTTCGTTGCGGTAGAAAACCAAATCCGGTGAGGCATCAAGGAAAGAGCGCAGAAAGGAGGATTGTTGTTCGAGCTGGATCTGCGTTTGCTCACGCTCCTGCATCTCTCTTTTTAGCTGTTCAAAGGTCTCCTGGCGCTCCGCTTCAGCCTTTTCACGATCGCTGATCTCCTGGTTAAGCTGGGCAATATTATCTTTTAACTGCACATTGAGCTTCAGATCGCGATCGCGCATCTCTTCGAGTTTTTCTACCAGCCGCGATAACCGCTGGCGAGATTCTTCCAGTTGCTCAACCACCACCGATAAGAAGTAGACCGCCCACGGAGTGATCAGCAGACCAAAAAAGATCGAGCGGATGACATCAATGCTCTCCACCTGCCCCTGCAATACCATGGTGACCGCCATCTGCACGACGATTGCCAGCACCACCAGCGCTAAAGCCAGCAGCAAGGAAAAGCGCACCAGACCAAGCTTCATCATCAGATCGACGTAGTATTGCGCCAGTAAACGGATTTGCTTCATAGAGTTTCCCTCGGACAATTGCGCTCAATAATACTCAATTCTGGGCAAGGGATTGAAGCTTGTGTGAAAAATGCGGTGAGAGTTAAGGTTTCGTCGCCGGTTCAGGCGGGCAATTGCCAGCAACGTCCAAGCGCCGAACCTTGTCCGCCCTGCTCGTTCAGATAACGATCCAGCTCCACCATGCCGGTCCAGCGGTTTTCGCACCACAGCGGCGCCAGCAGCGTCGGGCGGCGCGCGCTGGCGGAAACGCGGTGATAAATCACCTCTGGCGGCGTATGGCGAATCATCTCTCCGGCAATAACGGTATACTCTTCCAGGCCAATACCGTTCAGGCGACCAGCTTCCCATGCCTTCGCCATAATACTGCCTTTCACGATATGCAGCGGATGCAGCTTAATGCCATCAACGCCAGCATCTGTAACGCGCTGGAGGGTCTCCAGGCAATCCACGTGACGTTCCCCTGGTAACCCGACAATCAAATGCGTGCAGACCTTCAGGCCGCGTTTACGGGCCTGCTGCGCCGTTTTCTGGTAGCAGGCGAAATCATGCCCACGGTTGATGCGATGCAGCGTTTTATCGTGAGCGGTTTGCAGGCCCAATTCCAGCCACACTTCATAGCCCTGTTGATGGTATTCACAAAGCAAATCCAGCACCGCTTCCGGCACGCAATCAGGGCGCGTGCCGACGCACAAACCCACAATATTCGCCTGGCTTATCGCCTGCTGGTACATCGACCGTAGCACCTGCACTTCCGCCCAGGTGCTGGTGTAAGCCTGGAAATAGGCGAGATAGCGACGTGCGCGATTGACGAGGTTCGCCTGATGAGCAAGCTGGTCAGCAATGGATTGGTGCTGCTGTGCCTCATCGGCAAAAGAAGCGACATTACAGAACGTACACCCGCCGCGACCAATGGTGCCATCGCGGTTTGGACAGCTAAAACCGCCATGCAAAGTGAGTTTATGGACTTTTTCTCCATACCGGCGAGCAAGATCCCCACCAAACATATTGACTAATTTCTGTAACTGCATAATCTGAAAGGCCGCCCAAACGAAAGGGCGTAGCCTGCCACTTTTAGCTTTCATCGGCGATGACCTGGATCAATCGCCCCGGAAGGCTTTTATTCATTGCATAAACAGTCAATATAATCGCAATTTCATTCACCTCAAAGGCGATTACTTTTCCTTATATTCCTGCCTTATTTTGCAGAAATACGCGCATAAGTGAAAAACAGTGACTTCATGCAACTCCCACCCGCACAGCAGAATAAAAATCTGCCGTTAAAGATACACTCAGGACAGAACATCAGAAACTACGCTTTGGTATAGTGAGTCAGATCACACTCCGCTACCGCTTGTCGTTGCGCTTTCTGAATGTAAAAAACATTAAATAAATATAAATATCAAACAGATAAACCATCTTTAGCACATTTTTGTATAAATAAGCTCGGCATTTGACCTGTGTACGGATTCCCGATAACTTGGGAATCCGCTGGAAGCTTTCTGGATGAGCAGTCTGCTCATCATATTTATGCAGTAATTGAGATTCCCTCTTAAGCAAGTCCTCAACACTTGTGTATCGATGCGAAAAGGAAATTAAAGAGGGCGACATGCGAGGCATATGCCCCGTCGCCATGCTCTTTTTGCGCCTGTGCGTATCGATCAACGGAGGGTGTCTCGTAGAGCCTGGGGAGGTTCACTGATATGTTGTACGATAAATCTCTCGAGAGAGATAACTGTGGTTTCGGCCTGATCGCCCACATAGAAGGCGAACCTAGCCACAAGGTAGTGCGTACCGCTATTCACGCACTGGCCCGAATGCAGCACCGTGGCGCAATCCTTGCCGATGGTAAAACCGGCGATGGTTGCGGCCTGTTGCTGCAAAAACCCGACCGTTTCTTCCGTATTGTGGCGGAAGAGCGCGGCTGGCGCTTAGCCAAAAATTACGCCGTGGGCATGCTGTTCCTGAATCAGGATCCAGAAAAAGCCAGCGCGTCGCGTCGCGTTGTTGAAGAAGAGCTGCAACAAGAAACCCTGTCGATCGTCGGCTGGCGCGATGTGCCAACCAACGAAGGGGTGCTCGGTGAAATCGCCCTCTCCTCGCTGCCTCGTATTGAACAAATTTTCGTGAACGCCCCCGCAGGCTGGCGCCCGCGCGATATGGAGCGTCGTCTGTTTATCGCCCGTCGCCGCATTGAAAAACGCCTGCAGGAAGATAAAGAGTTCTACGTTTGTAGCCTCTCCAATCTGGTGAACATCTATAAAGGTCTGTGTATGCCGGCGGATCTGCCGCGCTTTTACCTGGATCTGGCGGATCTGCGTCTGGAATCGGCCATTTGCCTGTTCCACCAGCGCTTCTCCACCAACACCGTACCACGCTGGCCGCTGGCGCAGCCGTTCCGCTACCTGGCGCACAACGGTGAAATCAACACCATTACCGGTAACCGTCAGTGGGCGCGCGCACGTACCTACAAATTCAAAACGCCGTTGATCCCGGATCTTCATGATGCCGCGCCGTTCGTCAACGAAACCGGTTCTGACTCCAGCTCAATGGATAACATGCTCGAGCTGCTGCTGGCAGGCGGGATGGATATCGTGCGTGCCATGCGTTTGCTGGTACCGCCAGCCTGGCAGAATAACCCGGATATGGATCCGGACCTGCGCAGCTTCTTCGACTTTAACTCCATGCACATGGAACCGTGGGATGGTCCGGCGGGCATCGTTATGTCTGATGGTCGTTTCGCTGCCTGTAACCTCGATCGTAACGGTCTGCGCCCGGCGCGCTATGTCGTCACCAAAGATAAGCTGATCACCTGCGCTTCAGAAGTGGGGATCTGGGATTATCAGCCGGACGAAGTGGTCGAAAAAGGCCGTGTCGGCCCGGGCGAGCTGATGGTTATCGATACCCGCGACGGGCGCATTCTGCACTCGGCCGAAACCGATGACGATCTGAAAAGCCGCCACCCGTATAAAGAGTGGATGGCGAAAAACGTTCGCCGTCTGGTGCCGTTTGAAGATCTGCCTGACGAAGAAGTCGGTACCCGCGAGATGGACGACGACCTGCTGGCAAGCTACCAGAAGCAGTTTAACTACAGCTTTGAAGAGCTGGATTCGGTTATCCGCGTGCTGGGTGAAAATGGTCAGGAAGCGGTCGGCTCCATGGGCGATGACACCCCGTTTGCGGTGCTCTCCAGCCAGCCGCGCATTATTTATGACTACTTCCGCCAGCAGTTCGCGCAGGTCACCAACCCGCCGATCGATCCGCTGCGTGAAGCCCACGTTATGTCGCTGGCTACCAGCATCGGTCGCGAAATGAATGTCTTCTGCGAAGCGGAAGGCCAGGCACATCGCCTGAGTTTCAAATCACCGATCCTGCTGTACTCCGATTTCAAGCAACTGACGACGATGGAAGAGGAGCACTACCGCGCTGACACGCTGGACATCACCTTCGACGTGACCGAAACGTCGCTGGAAGAGACCGTCAAAGCGCTGTGCGATAAAGCAGAGCAGATGGTGCGTAACGGTACGGTATTGCTGGTGCTCTCTGATCGAAACATCGCCAAAAATCGCCTGCCGGTTCCGGCGCCGATGGCGGTGGGCGCGATCCAGACTCGCCTGGTGGATAAGAGCCTGCGCTGCGATGCCAACATTATTGTTGAAACAGCAAGTGCCCGCGACCCGCACCACTTTGCGGTGCTGCTCGGCTTCGGCGCGACGGCCATCTACCCGTACCTGGCGTATGAAACGCTGGCGAAACTGGTCGACAACCATGCCATCGAGAAAAATTACCGCACAGTGATGCTGAACTACCGTAACGGCATCAATAAAGGGCTGTACAAGATCATGTCCAAAATGGGCATTTCGACGATCGCCTCATACCGCTGCTCAAAACTGTTTGAAGCCGTGGGCCTGCACGATGACGTTGCTGCGCTCTGCTTCCAGGGCGTTATCAGCCGTATCGGCGGCGCGGGCTTTAGCGACTTCCAGCAGGATCTGCTGAACCTCTCTAAACTGGCCTGGCTGGCGCGTAAACCGCTGTCGCAGGGCGGCCTGCTGAAATATGTCCACGGCGGCGAATACCACGCTTATAACCCGGATGTCGTGCGCACGCTGCAACAGGCAGTACAGAGCGGAGAGTACAGCGATTATCAGGAATATGCGAAGCTGGTTAACGAACGCCCGGCGGCTACGCTGCGCGATTTGCTGGCCATCACGCCGAACGGTGAAGCGGTCAGTCTGAAAGATGTGGAACCGGCGACCGAGCTGTTTAAACGCTTCGATACCGCGGCGATGTCCATCGGCGCGCTCAGCCCGGAAGCCCACGAAGCGCTGGCAGAAGCGATGAACAGCATCGGCGGCAACTCTAACTCCGGTGAAGGCGGTGAAGACCCTGCGCGTTACGGCACCAATAAAGTGTCGCGTATCAAGCAGGTTGCTTCTGGTCGCTTTGGCGTCACCCCGGCATACCTGGTGAATGCGGATGTCATTCAGATCAAAGTCGCCCAGGGGGCAAAACCGGGCGAAGGCGGTCAGTTACCGGGTGACAAAGTCACACCGTACATCGCCAAACTGCGCTACTCCGTACCCGGCGTAACGCTGATCTCTCCGCCGCCGCACCACGATATCTACTCTATCGAGGATCTGGCGCAGCTGATTTTCGACCTGAAGCAGGTCAACCCGAAAGCGATGATCTCCGTGAAGCTGGTTTCCGAACCGGGCGTCGGTACCATCGCTACCGGTGTGGCGAAAGCCTATGCCGATCTGATCACTATCGCCGGTTACGACGGCGGTACTGGCGCAAGCCCGCTCTCTTCGGTGAAATATGCCGGTTGTCCGTGGGAACTGGGGCTGGTGGAAACCCAGCAGGCGCTGGTCGCGAACGGTTTGCGTCACAAGATCCGTTTGCAGGTGGATGGCGGCCTGAAAACCGGGCAGGACATCATCAAAGCCGCAATTCTGGGCGCCGAAAGCTTTGGTTTCGGTACCGGGCCAATGGTGGCGCTGGGCTGTAAATACCTGAGAATTTGTCACCTGAACAACTGCGCAACCGGCGTAGCGACTCAGGATGACAAACTGCGTAAGAATCACTATCACGGTCTGCCGTTCAAAGTGACCAACTACTTTGAATTTATCGCCCGTGAAACCCGCGAGTTAATGGCGCAGCTGGGCGTGAAACGCCTGGTCGATCTGATTGGCCGCACCGACCTGCTGAAAGAGCTGGACGGTTTTACCGCCAAGCAGCAGAAACTGGATCTGGCGAAGCTGCTGGAAACCGCCGAGCCGCACCCAGGCAAAGCGCTGTACTGCACGGAAAACAACCCGCCGTTTGATAATGGCGTGCTGAACGCGCAGTTATTGCAGCAGGCGAAACCGTATGTCGATGAGAAGCAGAGCAAAACTTTCTGGTTCGATATCCGCAACACCGATCGTTCCGTGGGCGCTTTGCTGTCTGGCTATATCGCGCAATCTCACGGCGATCAGGGGCTGGCAGCCGATCCGATTAAAGCGCATTTCAGCGGCACCGCAGGCCAGAGCTTCGGCGTGTGGAACGCAGGCGGCGTTGAACTCTATCTGACCGGCGATGCCAACGACTATGTGGGTAAAGGTATGGCGGGCGGTTTGTTGGCGGTGCGTCCGCCGGTGGGTTCGGCCTTCCGTAGCCATGAAGCGAGCATTATCGGTAACACCTGCCTGTATGGCGCAACCGGCGGTCGTTTGTACGCGGCGGGCCGTGCAGGCGAACGTTTTGCGGTGCGTAACTCCGGCGCCATCACGGTTGTAGAAGGCATCGGCGACAACGGCTGTGAATATATGACCGGCGGCATTGTTTGCGTGCTGGGTAAAACTGGCGTTAACTTTGGCGCAGGGATGACCGGTGGCTTTGCCTATGTACTGGATGAAGACGGTGAATTCCGTAAACGCGTTAACCCGGAGCTGGTGGAAGTGCTGAGCGTCGATGACCTCGCCATCCATGAAGAGCATCTGCGCGGTCTGATCACCGAGCATGTGCACCATACCGGTTCTCAGCGCGGCGAAGAGATCCTGGCGAACTGGCCGGCATTCTCGTCGAAATTCGCCCTGGTGAAACCGAAATCCAGCGATGTAAAAGCCCTGTTAGGTCACCGTAGTCGTAGCGCGGCAGAGTTGCGCGTGCAGGCGCAGTAAGGAATAGAGATGAGTCAGAACGTTTACCAATTTATCGACTTACAGCGTGTTGATCCGCCCAAGAAACCGGTCAAGCTGCGTAAAATTGAGTTTGTTGAAATCTACGAGCCCTTCTCTGAAGGGCAAGCGAAAGCGCAGGCCGATCGTTGCCTCTCCTGCGGTAACCCGTATTGCGAGTGGAAATGTCCGGTTCATAACTACATTCCTAACTGGCTGAAGCTGGCCAACGAAGGACGTATTTTTGAAGCAGCAGAGCTGTCGCACCAGACAAACACCCTCCCGGAAGTGTGCGGACGCGTTTGCCCGCAGGACCGTCTGTGTGAAGGTTCCTGCACGCTGAACGATGAGTTTGGCGCGGTTACCATCGGCAACATCGAGCGCTATATCAACGATAAAGCGTTCGAAATGGGCTGGCGTCCCGATCTGACCGGCGTGAAGCAAACCGGTAAACGCGTGGCGATTATCGGTGCAGGTCCGGCAGGTCTGGCGTGTGCCGATGTGCTGACCCGCAACGGCGTAAAAGCCGTCGTCTTCGACCGTCATCCGGAAATCGGCGGCCTGCTGACCTTTGGTATTCCGGCCTTCAAGCTGGAGAAAGAGGTGATGACCCGCCGCCGTGAGATTTTTACCGGCATGGGTATTGAGTTCAAACTCAATACCGAAGTGGGTCGCGATGTGCAGATCGACGAACTGCTGAAAGATTACGACGCGGTGTTCCTCGGCGTCGGGACCTATCAGTCAATGCGCGGCGGGCTGGAGAATGAAGACGCTACGGGCGTATTCGATGCGCTGCCGTTCCTCATCGCTAATACACGTCAGATTATGGGCTTTGGCGAAACGCCAAATGAGCCGTATATCAGCATGGAAGGCAAACGCGTCGTGGTGCTTGGCGGTGGTGATACCGCGATGGACTGCGTGCGTACTTCCATTCGCCAGGGTGCAACGCACGTAATTTGTGCTTATCGCCGTGATGAAGAGAACATGCCGGGCTCCCGCCGCGAAGTAAAAAACGCGCGTGAAGAGGGCGTGGAATTCCAGTTTAACGTGCAGCCGCTGGGCATTGAAATCAATGCCAACGGCAAAGTGTGCGGCGTGAAGATGGCTCGCACCGAAATGGGCGAGCCGGATGCAAAAGGCCGTCGCCGTGCGGAAATCGTTGCGGGTTCTGAACATGTGGTTCCGGCCGATGCCGTGGTAATGGCGTTTGGTTTCCGTCCGCACAGCATGGAGTGGCTGGCGAAGCACAGCGTTGAACTTGACGCTCAGGGTCGTGTTATCGCGCCGGAAGGCAGCGAAAATCCGTTCCAGACCAGCAACCCGAAAATCTTTGCCGGTGGCGACATTGTACGTGGCTCCGATTTGGTGGTGACCGCGATTGCCGAAGGCCGTAAAGCAGCTGATGGCATCATGAACTACCTCGAAGTGTAATACCCATGTAGCGACCCAAAAGGAGGCTTCGGCCTCCTTTTTTATTGGCGGATCGCGGATAGTAAAACAGGGCCATTCGGCCCTGTTTGATTACTTAACCACCCGCAACGACGGGCGTCCACCGCGCGGCGGCGGATCGTCATCAGGGTCATTGTCCTGATCGTCAGCATGATCGGGTTTATCACCGTCGATAACCGACATCACCGTCTCGCCTTCCTGCTCTGGAGTCTCGAGGTCGTCATTCAGCATGGCGACGTCTTCATCGTAGGCAGCTTCCGGTTCGAACATAGTGCCTGCGCCGTTTTCACGGGCGTAAATAGCCAGCACGGCCGCCATCGGCACCGCAACCTGACGCGGCACGCCGCCGAAGCGCGCATTGAAACGCACCTCGTCGTTCGCCAGCTCCAGGTTACCTACCGCGCGCGGCGCGATGTTCAACACGATTTGACCGTCACGCGCATACTCCATCGGCACGCGAACATCCGGCAACGTCACATCAACAACCAGATGCGGCGTTAGCTGGTTATCCAGCAGCCATTCATAGAAAGCCCGCAGCAGATACGGACGGCGTGGAGACAGTTGTGACAAATCCATTCAATTAACCCCGGCCAAGGCGCATTTCGCGCTCGGCTTCAGTCAGAGAAGCCAGGAAGGAATCACGCTCAAATACGCGCGTCATATATCCTTTCAGCTCTTTGGCTCCTGCACCGCTCAGCTCGATGCCCAGTACCGGTAAGCGCCACAGCAGCGGTGCGAGGTAGCAGTCAACGAGGCTGAACTCGTCGTTCAGGAAGTAAGGTTTCTGGGTGAACAGCGGACCAATTGCCAGCAGCTCTTCACGCAGTTGTTTCCGGGCAGCATCGGCCTGTGCGCCGCTGTTGTTCTGGATGATATTCATCAGGGAATACCAGTCCTTTTCAATGCGATGCATGTACAGGCGGCTTTCACCGCGCGCGACCGGGTAAACCGGCATTAGCGGCGGATGCGGGAAACGCTCGTCCAGATATTCCATAATGATGCGTGATTCCCACAGGGTGAGTTCACGATCTACAAGTGTCGGTACGCTTTGATTCGGGTTGAGGTCAATCAGATCCTGAGGAGGATTATCCTTTTCCACGTGCTCAATTTCGAAGCTGACACCTTTTTCGGCCAGCACGATACGGACCTGATGGCTATAGATGTCCACAGGACCAGAAAACAGCGTCATTACCGAACGTTTGTTGGCAGCGACAGCCATGAAAACCTCCAGGTATATTCAAGAATTTACTGCTACCGGACTTACTCGACCGGTCAGATGTGAGTTACCTACCCGCCCGTACTGTCACTTTCGTTCAGGAAGCAAACAAAAAATGAACAATCCCAGCCATTTGGGCAGAAAATTGGATGATAGTTTACCAGATTTTGCGGGGTTTGTGGTGAGGGGATTCTGCAAATGCTGAAAAAGACGCAATAAATGATTGATTACTGTGGATAACACGTTTTTTATCCATAGAAAAACCCGGCTTGCACCGGGTTTTTTCGCCAATCGTTCTGCCGAAGCAGAAAGCAATTAACGTTTGGAGAACTGCGGACGACGACGTGCTTTGCGCAGACCGACTTTTTTACGTTCAACCTGACGAGCGTCACGAGTGACGAAGCCAGCTTTACGCAGTTCGGAACGCAGAGACTCATCGTACTCCATCAGAGCGCGGGTGATACCGTGACGGATCGCACCTGCCTGACCGGAGATACCACCACCTTTAACGGTGATGTACAGATCCAGTTTTTCAACCATGTCGACCAGTTCCAGCGGCTGACGAACTACCATGCGGGCAGTTTCGCGACCGAAGTACTGTTCCAGAGAACGCTGGTTGATTACGATTTTACCGTTGCCCGGTTTGATAAACACGCGAGCGGCGGAGCTTTTGCGGCGACCAGTGCCGTAGTATTGATTTTCAGCCATTGCCTATAATCCCGATTAGATGTCAAGAACTTGCGGTTGCTGTGCCGCGTGGTTGTGCTCGTTACCCGCGTAAACTTTCAGTTTACGGTACATAGCACGACCCAGCGGGCCTTTTGGCAGCATGCCTTTAACCGCGATTTCAATCACACGCTCAGGACGGCGGGCAATCATCTCTTCAAAGGTCGCTTCTTTGATACCACCGATGTGGCCGGTGTGATGGTAGTACACTTTGTCAGAACGTTTGTTGCCGGTTACAGCAACTTTTTCTGCGTTCAGAACGATGATGTAATCACCAGTATCAACGTGCGGAGTGTATTCCGCTTTATGCTTACCGCGCAGGCGACGAGCCAGTTCGGTAGCCAGACGGCCCAGAGTTTTACCGGTCGCGTCAACAACATACCAGTCGCGTTTTACGGTTTCTGGTTTAGCTGTAAAAGTTTTCATTATAAAGCTTACCCAAATAATAAGTTACACGTTGGTGAACACCCAAACGCCTAAATACAAGTGAGGTTCACACGACATTGTCCAGTAAACCTACCCCTTCGGATATGTTTAGCCGGCACACAAGAGTTTCGGGAAAAAAACCTTGTAGTAACGTGGGGTCGCAGGATTATAGAGAAGTCGTGGGCAAAGATCGACCCCTTTTTGTGATTTGGCACGGCTTTTGTGCAAGGCGAATCCCTTTCCCACTGGGAAAGGGAGTTACCGATTACGGCATATGCGCACGCTTGAGATATTCTTCGCTCTGCATCTCTTGCAGGCGGGACAAACAGCGCTGAAATTCAAATTTCAGCCGCTCGCCCTGATAAATCTCATGCAGCGGCGCGGCAGCACTCACCACCAGCTTCACGTGGCGCTCGTAAAACTCATCCACTAACGCAATAAAGCGTCGTGCTTCGCTCTCCATCAGCGGCGTCATTACCGGCACATCGAATAACATTACGGTATGGAACAAGCGTGAGAGCGCGATGTAATCGTGCTGGCTGCGCGCATCGACGCAGAGCGTGGCAAACGACACCGCCAGCGTCTGGTTTTCCACACCCAGCGTCGGCAGCGCACGGTGATTAATCTCCAGTTGTGGCGCATGCTCACGCTTTGCGCCCGCCAGCGCTAACCACAATGCATCCATTTGCCGCGCGGTCTCGCTATCCAGCGGAGTCAGCCATAAGTGCGCCTGGGTTAATGTGCGCAGACGATAATCGACACCTGCATCGACATTCATCACATCGCAAAACTGCTTGATGGCATCGATAGCAGGTAAAAAGCGCGAGCGCTGTAAGCCGTTGCGGTAGAGCTCATCCGGCGGAATATTCGACGTCGCTACCAGCGTAATACCACGGCCGAACAGCGCTTTCATTAACCCGCCCAGCAGCATGGCGTCGGTAATATCCGAAACGAAAAATTCATCGAAGCACAGCACATCGGTTTCAGCTTTGAAACGATCGGCAACAATTTCCAGCGGATCGCTATGCCCCTGAAGCGAGGTCAGCTCTTCGTGAACGCGCAGCATAAAACGGTGAAAATGCAGTCGTTGTTTACGCTCACCCGGCAGGCTCTGATAGAAGATGTCCATCAGCCAGGTTTTACCACGGCCAACGCCGCCCCACATATAGAGGCCACGCACCGGCGCGCTTTCACGCGGTTCACGTTTTCCCAGCAGTTTGCCGAACTTCGCCAGCAAACCACCGTTTGTCGGTGCGCTGTCGTCGCTGCGGGTAATAAGTTCTTGGTAGATATGTTCCAGCCGCTGAACGGCTTCTTTTTGCACATCATCCGGCTGATGGCTTCCCTCGGTGAGGGCGCTGTTGTATCGCGATGTCGGGGTAAGGCTTTGCATGGTGTTATTGTTGTTCCTTGAAAATCGATCCGCCCCCACAGGGTTGACGAAAAAAAGGCCGTTCTACACTACGCGATGATTTGTCAGGATTCCACTTCTACACCAGAAGCGGTTATAGTGGCACTATCAGGCGCAGGCAAGGAGCTTGCAGCCCACACCCTACGGAATCACACAATAACGGGAGAAGTACATGACCTGGGAATACGCGCTAATCGGGTTGGTTGTCGGCATTATCATTGGTGCCGTGGGTATGCGTTTCGGAAACCGTAAATTGCGCCAGCAACAGGCCTTGCAGTATGAACTGGAAAAAAACAAAGCGGAACTGGAAGAGTATCGCGAAGAGCTGGTGAGCCATTTTGCCCGCAGCGCGGAACTGCTGGATAACATGGCGCATGATTATCGCCAACTGTATCAGCACATGGCGAAAAGCTCGACCAGCCTGCTGCCGGAAATGTCCGCAGAAGAGAATCCGTTCCGCAACCGTCTGGCCGAATCTGAAGCCAGCAACGATCAGGCGCCGGTGCAGATCCCGCGTGATTATTCTGATGGCGCTTCCGGTCTGCTGCGCGGCGGCGCAAGCCGTAAATAATTCCGCCCTGTCATCTGTTTTTTTCGGGCGCGTTCCCCGCGCCCACCCCTTCTTCCGCATCACAGCTATTATTTAGTCATTCACCTCATTGTTACCCGGTTGAAATTTCAATAACATCAAACTGTTTTGGGGCGTCATTCCTTTCACTTCAGGTTACGAGAGCCAGCATCAATGAAGAAACCAACCCTGCTGTTGAGTGCATTTGCGTTAAGTGTCGGGTTAACTCTCTCGGCACCGTTTCAGGCGATGGCCGCCATGCCATCACAAGTGCCCGGTCAGGGCGCGTTGCCAAGCCTTGCGCCCGTACTGGAAAAGGTATTGCCTGCGGTGGTTAGCGTGCAGGTAGAGGGGACGACACAAGGTCAGAAAGTTCCGGAAGAGCTTAAGAAGTTTTTCGGCGATGATGTGCCGGATCAACCGCAGCAGCCACAACCTTTTGAAGGGCTGGGTTCCGGTGTGATCATTGACGCCGCGAAAGGCTATGTGCTGACAAACAATCACGTGATCAATCAGGCGCAAAAAATCAGCGTGCAGTTGAACGATGGTCGCGAGTTCGATGCCAAACTGATCGGCAGTGATGATCAAAGCGATATTGCTCTGCTGCAATTACAGAACGCCAGCAACCTGACACAAATTGCAATTGCCGACTCCGATAAACTGCGCGTTGGCGATTTTGTCGTTGCCGTCGGCAACCCGTTCGGCCTTGGGCAGACGGCCACTTCCGGTATTGTTTCCGCGCTGGGCCGCAGCGGCCTGAATCTGGAAGGGCTGGAAAACTTTATCCAGACGGATGCCTCCATCAACCGCGGTAACTCCGGCGGCGCGCTGCTTAACCTCAACGGCGAGCTTATCGGCATTAATACCGCTATCCTCGCACCGGGCGGAGGTAGCGTAGGGATTGGCTTCGCCATTCCGAGCAATATGGCGCAAACCCTCTCCAAACAATTGATTCAGTTTGGTGAGATCAAACGCGGTCTGTTGGGCATTAAAGGCACGGAAATGAGCGCGGATATCGCCAAAGCCTTTAATCTTAACGTTCAGCGCGGTGCCTTTGTCAGCGAAGTGCTGCCTAACTCCGGTTCGGCAAAAGCCGGGATCAAATCCGGTGATGTTATCGTCAGTCTTAACGGTAAGCCGCTGAACAGCTTTGCCGAACTGCGTTCACGTATTGCCACGACGGAGCCAGGCGCGAAAGTGAAGCTCGGCCTGCTGCGCGATGGCAAGCCGCTGGATGTGGAAGTCACGCTGGATAAAAGTACCTCTTCGTCCGCCAGCGCCGATCTGATTTCACCGTCATTGCAGGGTGCGGAACTGAGCGACAGCCAGCTCAAAGATGGCACCAAAGGCATCTCGGTAAATAATGTCGAAAAAGGCAGCGCCGCCGCGCAGGCCGGTCTGCATAAAGATGATGTGATCATTGGCATCAACCGTGAGCGCGTTCAGTCGATCGCTGAAATGCGTAAAGTGCTGGAAACGAAACCTTCGGTAATGGCGCTGCATATCGTGCGTGGCAACGACAGCATCTATCTGCTGCTGCGCTAAGTCCTTCACTCTCCGGACATCATCATGTGATGTCCGGAGAACTCATGTTATGCTGCTGCCGTTCTTCCTTTTAGCGATAATCCCATCATGTATGTGAAGATTTTACGTTCAGTTGCAATCGGTTTGGTTGTGGGTGGCCTGATCATCGTCGCCATGCCTTCGCTGCGCAAAAACATCCCACTTAGCGCTCCCCAGCTTGAAAGCGCTGACGAAACGCCGGCCAGCTATAACCCGGCAGTACGCCGCGCAGCGCCCGCGGTGGTCAACGTCTATAACCGCAGCCTGAATAGCTCCACTCATGATCGCCTGGAGATCCGTACACTTGGTTCCGGCGTGATTATGGATCAGCGTGGCTACATCATTACCAACAAGCACGTCATCAATGATGCGGACCAGATTATCGTTGCCCTACAGGATGGGCGGGTGTTTGAAGCACTGCTGGTTGGCTCGGATTCCCTGACCGACTTAGCGGTGCTGAAAATCAACGCAACCGGCGGTCTGCCGGTGATCCCCATCAATACAAAACGCACGCCGCATATCGGCGATGTGGTGCTGGCAATCGGTAACCCATACAACCTTGGTCAAACAACAACGCAGGGGATTATCAGCGCTACCGGGCGTATCGGCCTGAACCCGAGCGGACGGCAGAACTTTTTGCAGACCGATGCGTCTATCAACCATGGGAACTCCGGCGGCGCGCTGGTCAACTCGCTGGGCGAGCTGATGGGCATCAACACGTTGTCGTTTGATAAGAGCAACGACGGCGAAACACCGGAAGGCATCGGTTTTGCCATCCCTTTCCAGTTGGCCACCAAAATTATGGATAAGCTGATCCGCGATGGTCGGGTGATCCGGGGTTACATTGGTATCGGCGGGCGAGAAATTGCGCCGCTGCATTCGCAAGGCGGCGGCATCGACCCGATTCAGGGGATTGTGGTTAACGAAGTGTCGCCTGGCGGTCCTGCTGCGCGCGCCGGGATTCAGGTGAATGACGTCATCACCTCCGTCAATGGTAAAGCGGCCGTTTCCGCGCTTGAAACGATGGATCAGGTCGCCGAGATCCGCCCCGGTTCCGTCATTCCGGTTGAAGTGATGCGCGACGATAAGAAACTGACGCTGCAAGTTACCATCGAAGAGTATCCGGCAACTAACTGATTGCCATAAAAAAACCGGAGCACAGGCTCCGGTTTTTTTTTGGGGCAGCGATTGCGTTAGCGGTTAACGAAATCCACACCCAGTTGAATATCTTTTTTCAGCGTGTCCAGCATACCTTCCAGCGACTGTTGTTCATAAGCGCTAAGCTTGCCGATAGCATGGCGCTCTTCAATGCCGTTTTTCCCCAGCAGCAGCGGCTGTGAGAAAAAGCGCGCATATTCGCCATCGCCTTCAACATAGGCGCATTCAACCACGCCTTTCTCGCCTTGCAGTGCGCGAACCAGCGACAAACCAAAACGCGCAGCGGCCTGCCCCATCGAGAGCGTAGCCGAACCGCCACCCGCCTTCGCTTCCACCACTTCAGTACCGGCATTCTGAATGCGTTTTGTCAGGTCTGCGACTTCCTGCTCACTAAAGCTGACGCCCGGTACTTGCGACAGCAGCGGCAGAATGGTTACGCCGGAATGCCCACCAATCACCGGCACTTCGATATCGCCCGGTGATTTATGTTTCAGTTCAGCAACAAAGGTATTGGAACGAATAATGTCCAGCGTGGTAACGCCAAACAGTTTGTTCTTGTCGT
The DNA here is from genome assembly GCA_900109485.1 of Kosakonia sacchari. GTDB lineage: Bacteria > Pseudomonadota > Gammaproteobacteria > Enterobacterales > Enterobacteriaceae > Kosakonia > Kosakonia sacchari_B. Next base: position 130,217 of record FOAY01000012.1, read on the forward strand.
AGACGCCCGCTTTTTTCAGCACTTCCGCCGCAATGGCGACGGTGGTATTAACCGGGTTAGTAATGACACCAATACAGGCTTTCGGCGCGGTTTTCGCCACCTGGGTGACCAGGTTTTTCACAATGCCCGCGTTGACGTTAAACAGGTCGGAACGATCCATACCCGGTTTACGCGCCACGCCAGCGGAAATCAGTACGACATCGGCCCCTTCCAGCGCAGGAGTCGCATCATCGCCGGAGAAACCTTTAATGCTCACATCAGTTGGAATATGGCTGAGATCAACAGCAACCCCGGGGGTTACAGGAGCAATATCATAGAGAGAGAGTTCTGAACCAGAAGGCAGTTGTGTTTTCAGTAGTAGGGCTAGCGCCTGACCGATACCGCCGGCCGCGCCGAGGACTGCGACTTTCATCCTAAACTCCTTATTATGGTTAGCTAAATATCTTGTTACTCCGTTGCGGCGACCTTAATTCACCCTGATAATTATGGCAATGCATGCGCAAAAATTCTGCGGCATACTCCACTTTAAGATCTTATAAGAAGGTAAATACGTCGTCAGATCGGCAAACTAAGCAACTAACACTGAGAGTTTATAATATAGCTGCGATATCCACCAAAATAACATCAACTTTATAACATTTAATTTACTTTTTAATGTTATTTGCGACGTAAGGCACATGTGCCTGTCCTTCAGCGCAGGATTTGGTAAACTCCGCGCCTTTCAGCATACATTTCAGAATTTCCCACATGAGATTGTTTGCATAAAAATTCATTAATATGCATAATAATGTTGTTTTCACGGCCATATTACGGGTGACTTATGCGAAGCTCGGCAAAACAAGAAGAATTAGTTAAAGCGTTTAAGGCGCTTCTTAAAGAAGAGAAATTCAGTTCTCAGGGAGAAATTGTCCAGGCTTTACAAGAGGAAGGCTTCGACAATATCAATCAGTCTAAAGTCTCCCGCATGCTGACCAAATTCGGTGCGGTGCGTACGCGCAACGCAAAAATGGAGATGGTCTATTGCCTGCCGATTGAACTGGGCGTCCCGACAACCTCCAGCCCGCTGAAGAACCTGGTGCTGGATATCGACCACAACGATGCCGTTGTGGTGATTCACACCAGCCCGGGCGCTGCGCAGCTTATTGCGCGCCTGCTGGATTCCCTGGGTAAAGCGGAAGGTATCCTCGGCACCATTGCCGGCGACGATACGATTTTTACCACCCCGGCCAGAGGCTTCACCGTTAAAGATCTCTACGAAGCGATCCTCGTTTTGTTCGAACAGGAACTCTGATATCACTTTCCCCCCGCTTCGATTGCGGGGGAATGTTCTGCTCTTCCCCCTTCGCTCACAACTTTTCACTCACATTAATTTAACAGTTAGTGCGATTTCCTGTTTCACCCCCCCGGTGCAGTGAATGCCATCGCACAAAAAATCAAATTCAAATATCTATATGATTTTCTTAGATATCACCAATCATTTTTTAATCGTATCCAGGTCTTTTATGCCTTCTCGTTATAAAAAATGATTTCAATAAGGCCTAATTACCATAGAAACAATTAGCGTGGTATTAATTTTTTCAGTGACTAGTGTATACTTGATTTTGTGATGAGGGTCACGAAACAAGACCCCAATGAATTGAAGTAAAAGAATACGACGAGGTAAAGAATCATGAATATCAAATCAACTGTTGCAACACTCGGCATTCTCTCAGCACTGTCATTTGGCGCTTTTGCTGCCGATTCCATCAGCGCAGACCAGGCACAATCACGCCAGCCTCTCGGCACCGTATCCGTAGGTGCTGTCGCCTCATCTCCGATGGATATGCGTGCTGAACTGAACAAAAAAGCAGAAGAACAAGGTGCTTCTTCTTACCGCATTATCGAAGCACGTACCGGTGACAACTGGCACGCAACAGCCGAACTGTACAAATAAGTTTTACCGATAACCCTATGTCATCACTCAACGGCGCCAGGCACAAAAATAGCAGTTTAATCCTCCCTGCCGTTGAGACTCTCTTAAGGAGACAAACTATGAAACGCAATCTCATCATCGCATCCCTTGGCCTTGCATCCCTGATCTCTTTCGGCGCAAGCGCTGCAACGCTGGTTAACAGCGAACAAGCAAGCAACCTGCAACCTATGGGCAGTGTTTCTGTTTCACAGGTTGCTGGTGTACCGATGGATATTCGCCAGGAACTCTCCGCAAAAGCTGACCAGGCGGGCGCCAGCAGCTATCGCATCGTTGAAGCACGTACGGGTGACCACACCCACGTCACGGCGGAACTGTATAAATAAACCCTCGTCGTCTAGTCCGACGACTTGCCCCTGCCTGTCAGGGGCTTTTTTTTGCCTTCAGCGCACGTTAAAACGCAGCTCGCCTTCCAGCTCCTCTTCCGCTTCATCAAACAACAGGATCAATGCGCCAAAACGGCGGCGCTGTCGCTCCGGCAGATGAACAAACTCAATCTCCAGCGGTAAAGGTAATGCCCCCGCCATCACTGCATCCCACAGTGAATCGAGATCGTGAATTTTGTCGCTTCCCAGCTCGAACCGGCGCGAGAACTCCCGGTAGAACGCGCCCTGATCGTCGATGTTTTTAAAATCGAAAGTGTAGGTATTCATTATTTCCGCCACCAGCCCAACAGGGCGGCATCCGCCGCCCGACGCGTTATAATCCGCCGAGATGCAGGGTCTTCACCTCAAGGAACTCCTCCAGCCCCAGCACCGACCCTTCGCGACCCAGACCCGACTCTTTCACTCCACCGAACGGCCCCAGTTCGGTGGATACCGCGCACTCGTTAATACCGATCATTCCACTCTCAATGGCCTGCGAAACGCGGAACACCCGCTGCAAGTTTTGCGTATAGAAGTAAGCCGCCAGGCCAAACGGCGTCGCATTCGCGCGCTGGACGACTTCTTCCTCGCTGGTAAAGCGGAAACAGGCTGCCACCGGGCCAAATGTCTCTTCCTGCGCCAGCTTCATGCCATCGCTACAATCGCCCAGCACGGTTGGTTGCCAGAAGTTACCGCCAAGACTGTGCGCTTTACCGCCAGCCAGCACTTTAGCGCCTTTAGCCACCGCATCTTCCACATGTTCACGCACTTTCTCGACGGCGGCAGGCTCGATCAACGGCCCCACCACCACGCCCTCTTCCAGACCATTTCCCACTTTCAATGCGCTTACCGCCGTACTCAGCTTTTGCGTGAAAGTGTCGTAGACAGACTCATGAATATAGAAGCGGTTTACGCTGACGCAGACCTGACCGGCATTGCGGAATTTGTTCGCAATCGCCCCCTGAACGGCCGCATCGATGTCGGCATCTTCAAAGACGATATACGGCGCGTTGCCCCCCAGTTCCATCGACACTTTTTTCATGGTTTCGGCGGCGTTGCGAACCAGCGTTTTCCCTACCGCAGTCGAGCCGGTGAAGGAGATCTTCCGCACCTCGTGGCTGGCCATAATCGCATCGCTGATTTCTGCCGTGTTACCGGCAACCGCATTGAGCACACCATCCGGTACGCCCGCTTTCTTCGCCAGCGCCAACAAGGCAAACGCGCTGAGCGGAGTATTGTTCGCCGGTTTGATAACGCCGGTACACCCTGCCGCCAGCGCTGGCCCCAGCTTGCGGGTCAGCATCGCCATCGGGAAGTTCCACGGCGTGATGGCAGCCACCACACCTACCGGTTCCCGGGTTGCCAGAATGCGCGAACCCGGCTTGATCGGCGGGATAATTTCACCGTTGGCGCGTTTTGCCTGTTCGGCAAACCACTGAATGAAGCTGGCGGCATACTCGACTTCCCCCTCAGCTTCTTTCAATGGTTTCCCCTGCTCGGTGGTCATCAAACGCCCTAACCAGCTTTTATTTTCAATGATCAATTCATACCAGCGATAGAGAATGGCGGAACGCTCTTTCGCGGTTTTCGCCCGCCAGCCAGGAAAAGCCCGACTCGCCGCAGCAATGGCATCTTCGGTCTCTTTTTTTCCTGCTTTAGCGACGCTGGCGATGATTTCACCGGTGGCCGGATTCAGAACGTCAAATGTGGTGTCCAGGGATTTCCAGACGCCATCCACCAGATAGCCGGTCTGAAACAGTGGGTTGTCCTGCAATACCTGAGTTGTCATTTGCTCTCCCGATCGGTGTGTTATCAGTTCCCACCAAGTATAGCCATAAAAAAACCGACGCTTTTTGGCGTCGGTTCTCTGTTTAGTTGCTGGTCAGCGCATGCTGATATTTGTGGAGCATCCCGGTTAATCGCTGCACCGGCTCGGTCACCTGCGGCGGCGCATCCCAGATGCGCAGTTTCTCCTGGTAGATATCCAGCTCTTCCAGCAGTTGCGTAAAGTAACGCCGTCGTCTGTTATCCGATCCGGCCGAAATCACTTGCGACGCGGTACGACGTAACTGGCGATGAAAAGCGGAAAGATCGTCGTTGATCGGCACCGGCGCATCGCGCAGACGCTGGTGGGCAATAATCAACGTTAATGCCAGACGAAACTTCGCCACGTCGCCGGGGAATTTGTTCAGCAGTAAAAACAACTGCTGATACAGCGCAGGCAGATGGTTCTCTTTACGTCGCGCCGTATTGGTGGTCATTGCCGATACCGCCGCCGAAACAAACTGATTCAACAACGTACGCCCGGTGCGCGCCTGCGAGTTATCCCGCACCAGCAGCAGAACCACCATCGCCAGCACCACGCCCACTAACTGGCCTAGCGCATTATCGAGAAACTGGCTGAATTTAAAGGTCATTGGGTTATCAAGCACCAGAATGTTGATGGTGCCCGCCAGCGTCGCCATCGATCCCAGACGGCGCTTCTGTACCTCAATGCCAATAAAGAAGGCCAGCACCGCCAGACTGATACAGAGCAGCAACATGCTTTGTTGTGTCGAGGGAATAATCACCAGAAAGAACAACGCGCCGATCGGTAGCGCCCACAGCATGCCGTAGATAAAGTCTTTTGCCACCATTTTTGGGTTCGGCAGACGCATCGCCAGCGAGGTAACGACGGCAATCATGACCATTGATCCACTGCCGGATGTCCAGCCAGTCCACAGCCAGAAAAGCGTACCCAGCATGCACGATAAGGTGGTGCGCCAGAAGTTTACCATTGCGTGGTGACGTTCGGCGGATTCCGCTTTTACCACCACTTCGCCCTGCAGAACCTCTTCTTCAACCGCACTGATTTTGGCATTACCGATGACACCGCGTTTCAGCAGCAGATAGCGCGTCGCCGCGCCCACCCAACTGTAGATGGTTACTGGCGTATCACGCTCACCGGTCCAGGCCACCACCCGGCGCATGCGTTTCAACTGCTTATGCACATCCTGCACATTGTCGACAGGTTCCGCGAACAATTCCCGGAAGGTATCAGTGACCAGTTCCGGGCGCGTATTCTGAATAAGGTAGGTTTCGCAAGCCTGAGTAATCAGCGTCAATGACAGCGTGTTGATGACTTTTAACCGCCGGTTAGCACGCCCCCAGCGGGAGGATTCAATCTTCAGGTTGCTGCGCATGCCTTCCAGCGCGGTGGTACGGCGCACCAGCGCAGCCCACGCTTGATCCACCTCTTCTCTATCGCCGTGCTTGATACACAATTGCATCAGTTGATAGTGCGCCACCAGCAGAGCGTCCAGCTCACGGTCAATCTCACGTTTGATCGAGCGTGGGGAAAACAGCAGATCGGCAACAATAGCGCAGAGGATGCCGATGACGATTTCGCTACAACGCTCCACGGCATATTGCGGCGCCAGCAGCGGCTCGGTCTGAATGGTCACGACGATGATTAACGCGGTATATCCTGCCAGCCCCCAGGCATAAGAGTTTTCAACGCGTACCAGCGAGGAGAGCCAGGTACAAAAACCGGCCCAGATACAACACACCATCAGCATCAGCAGCGGCGTGCGGATCAAGACAATGATGATCGCCAGACCGGCAATACAGCCGATAAATGTCCCGACAATACGCAGCATCCCGCGGTAACGGATAGCGCCAGAATAGGGCTCGCCACCGGCGGCAAACGCCGGGCCAGCCGCCACGATCGCGGCGGTCAGCACCGCCCAGCGCGGTGTTTCAAGCTGAAAGTGAAAACCGACAAACAGCGCCAGCACCACGGCAAAGGCCAGCTTGACGGCAAAGCGCAAATGCTGGCTGGCTATCGACAACAGCCCCATAGCGATTACCCCAGCTCACGCAGGCGGTGGGCCATTTTACGGAAAAAGGAATCCTGGCTTTCGTCACGATCGGTTTTCCCGGTCACGACAACGGTCGCGGTCGTGCCCGCAGGCCAGAGATTTCCCGGCTGTTTGTCGAGGCGAATACGTACCGGCACGCGCTGGGCCAGACGCACCCATTCCAGGTTGGAATCGATGGTTGCCATCCCTTTGCTGTCGTTGCTGCTGCTGGAGTTGGTCACACCAGCGGCAATACTGTCCACCGTGCCTTTCAGCACCCGGTTACTGCCGAGCGGCGTGATCTCCGCCCGGTAGCCAGGACGAACGCCTTCGAGTTTGGTCTCTTCCATATAAGCCAGAATATAGAAGGAGTTCTGTTTCACCAGCGCCACAGCGGTGGAACCGCGGGTAATAAACTCACCGGCGTAAACATTCAGGTTGGTGACCCAGCCATCAGCCGGCGCGCGGATGATGGTGCGCTCCAGATCGAGTTTCGCCAGGTCGCGAGCCGCTTGCGCTTTCGCCAGCTGATGCATCGCCGTTTGCAGTATGTTGTTCGCCTGGTCGATCTCTTCGCGCGACATCGCCTGTACGCCCAACTGGTTACGACGTCCGGCCTCGCGGCGCTTCTCGTTGACCAGTGCATCATAATAAGCAACATCCGCCTCATCTTCTGCCAGCGCTTTCTGGTAGCGGGGCTGATCGATGGTGAACAGCACTTGCCCCTCTTTTACCAGTTGGTTGTCATGCACGTTGACCGAAGTCACCAGCCCGGTGACATCCGGCGCAATGGCAACCACATCTGCGCTGAAGCGCGCATCGCGCGTCCAGGGAGATTCGGTGTAATAGACCCAGGCGCGGAAAATTGCGATGAACGCCAGGATAACCAGAACGACCGTAATAGCGGTACGGGAGATATTTCTTGTTAGTGTTTTCACTTCGACCTCAAACAAACAGACGCGACAGCAGATAAAACAAGCAGCAGTACAGCGCAGTATTAAATAACGCAGGATGCCAGACGAAATCATAGATTCCGGTGGGGATCAGCACCCGTCGTACCAGCCAGAAAATCGCCAGTGATAAAATCAATTCGAAAAAAATCGGTGGGAACGACAAACCGAACACCACGATTACGGGAAACAGACTCATGTTGACCTTGATTCGAGAACAAGCAGGTGAAATTGTTTTTACGTCACCGCAGGAATAGGACAAGGAGTGCCAGGGCGAGAGTGACGTGAATATTCTTCAGAGATAGTATATTAACGTAACTGTTATGCTGTTATCTATATTGTGTGATCTAAATCACTTTTAAGTAAGAATGAATAATGGAACGACTAAAACGCATGTCGGTGTTTGCCAAAGTGGTGGAATTGGGTTCATTTACCGCCACCGCCCGACAGCTGGAAATGAGCGTTTCGTCCATCAGCCAGACGGTGGCGAAACTGGAAGATGAATTACAGGTCAAGCTGCTAAACCGCAGCACACGTAGCCTGGGGCTGACCGAAGCCGGAAAAATTTACTATCAGGGATGCCGTCGCATGCTGCATGAAGTGCAGGATGTTCACGAGCAACTTTACGCTTTCAACAATACGCCGATTGGCACACTGCGCATTGGTAGTTCTTCAACCATGGCGCAAAATGTGCTGGCAAAAATGACGGCAGAGATGCTGAAAGAGCATCCGGGGTTGACCGTTAACCTGGTAACCGGCATCCCGGCGCCGGATCTGATCGCCGACGGGCTGGACGTGGTGATCCGCGTCGGCGCACTGCAGGATTCCAGCCTCTTCTCCCGCCGCCTTGGCGCGATGCCGATGGTGCTCTGCGCGGCGAAAAACTATCTTGCCCAATATGGCGTGCCGGAAAAACCCACCGACCTGGCAAATCATTCGTGGCTGGAATATAGCGTCCGTCCGGATAACGAATTTGAACTGATCGCGCCAGAAGGGATCTCAACGCGGTTGATCCCGCAGGGACGTTTTGTCACCAACGATCCGATGACGCTGACGCGCTGGCTGACCGCCGGTGCCGGGCTGGCTTATGTCCCGCTGATGTGGGTGATCGATGAGATCAACAGCGGCCAGCTGGAGATCCTGCTGCCGCGCTATCAGTCCGATCCGCGCCCGGTTTATGCGCTGTATACGGAAAAAGATAAGCTCCCGCTGAAAGTGCAGGTCTGTATTAACTACATGACGGAATATTTTATTGAAGTGGCGAAGGTGTATCAGGGAATGCAGGGGCGCAGTGCCTGAGCAGGTAATCCTCTCCCCGCAGGGAGAGGATTTTAACGATTAAGCCGTACCGCCCACCGTCAGGTTATCGACTTTCAGCGTCGGTTGACCCACGCCAACCGGCAGGCTTTGTCCCTCTTTGCCGCATACGCCAACGCCGTTATCCAGCTTCAGATCGTTACCGACCATCGAGATCTGCTGCATGGCTTCGATCCCGGAACCAATCAGCGTTGCGCCTTTCACCGCTTTGGTCACTTTACCTTTCTCAATCAGGTACGCTTCCGAGGTAGAGAAGACGAACTTGCCGGAGGTGATATCCACCTGGCCGCCGCCGAAGTTTGGCGCGTAGATCCCGTAATCAACGGACTCGATAATTTCCTGCGGCGTCGATTTACCGGCCAGCATATAGGTGTTGGTCATGCGCGGCATCGGCAGATGAGCATAAGATTCACGGCGGCCGTTGCCGGTCGGTTTCATGCCCATCAAACGTGCGTTCATCTTGTCCTGCATGTAGCCTTTCAGCACGCCATTTTCGATCAGCACATTGTACTGCCCCGGCGTGCCTTCATCGTCAATCGCCACCGAGCCGCGACGATCGGCAATCGTGCCGTCATCAACCACCGTACAAAGCTCTGAAGCCACCAGTTGGCCCATCTGCCCGCTGAATACCGACGTGCCGCGACGGTTGAAGTCGCCTTCCAGACCGTGACCAACCGCTTCGTGCAACAGCACACCCGGCCAGCCCGCGCCCAGCACCACCGGCAGCGTGCCCGCAGGCGCCGCAACAGCAGACAAGTTCACCAGCGCCATGCGCACGGCCTCTTTCGCCCACGCATCTGCACGCACATCGCCATCAACATCTTGCAGGAACCAGTCATAACCGAAACGACCGCCACCGCCGCTGGAACCACGCTCGCGTTTACCGTCATCTTCCACCTGCACGCTCACCGAGAGACGCACCAGCGGACGCACATCGGCGGCCAGCGTGCCGTCGGTCGCCGCAACAAGAATCAATTCATAAACGCCGGTCAGGCTGGCGGTCACTTCCTGCACGCGCTTGTCAGCCGCGCGCGCCACTTTATCCACGCGGCGCAGAATATCCAGCTTCTCTTCGCGGCTCATGCTTTGCAGCGGATCAAGGCTGGTATAAAGCGCCGTATGTTCCACCGCGCCCAGCGTCTTCACTTTGCCGTCGCCGTCTTCACGCACAATGGTACGCGCGGCCTGCGCGCTCTGCTCCAGCGCCAGCAGGCTTATCTGGTCGGCATAGGCAAAACCGGTTTTCTCACCGCTCACAGCGCGAACGCCCACGCCCTGATCGATATTGTAAGAGCCATCTTTAATGATGCTGTCTTCTAAAACCCAGGATTCGTGATAGCTCGACTGGAAATAGAGATCGCCATAATCAAGACGACGCGCGGTCAATTGACCGAGAATGGCAAACAGATCCTGATGACTCAGGCCATTCGCTGCCAGCAGTTGTTCACTCACCAGATTAAGACTCATCATTTTTTACTCATCGTTGCCGCCACATCGGGCAATAAAAAAAGCGATACAAGGAGCTTGAGGCAATTCGCCGATGCCGTCAAATCATTGCGTTTTGTCCGTGCGCGGCTGGCGCAGGACTTCGTTAATCTGCGGCTGATCGACCGGGCCAGTAATGCGGTAGCGCAGAATAGAGACTTTATTCCATAGCGGCCCCAGCACTTTACTGGCGGCAAACACTGCCGCGCCTACGATCGGGTTGACGGCGAAAGCGGCCGCCACGCCTACGGTTGCCGAAATTTCCGGGGCCACTACCGCTTCAACATCCAGCTCGCGGCGTACCAGATCGACCGAACCTTTCATTGCGATATCCGCTTCCAGCCCGTCCACCAGCGTATCGTCGCTGTGCAGAACGCCATCTTTGATCCATGCGGTGCTGCGGATCGAATCAAACCAGAACCCTTCACTGCTGAAGGTATCGCTAAAATCGAAGCGCAGTTTGCGCAGTAGCGCATCGACGCTGAACAAGCGCAACACCTGACCCGCATGACCAGTGCTGATATCGGTGATCTGCCCTTTCCCCAGCCGCGTACGCAGAATGCCGTTCAGCGACTCTTCCTGCGGCTGCCACGGCGGGCTGCGCCAGTGCAGGTCGTAGTTGATATCGAAAGAGGCGTCGCGTACCGGCGTCGGCACGCCAAAGAAACTCATTGCTGAATCAAGTTTCTCACCGCGCAGCACGCCTTTCAGCGAGGTGCGTTCCGCCCCTTCCCGGTTCACCCATTCGCCGTCTGCCGTCAGCCGCGCGGTGCCGCTGTCCACCAGGCCGTTCGCCAGCGTCATCGTATCGCCATTAATCGAGAAATCACCGTCGATGCGGCCATATTTTTGCCCCCACAGCCAGCATTCAGCACAGCGCAACTGCAAATCCGGCCAGCCGGTAAAATCAATACGGGTTTTGCCGCGCAGCAACGTCGACGGCGACGAAATATCATCATCATTCGGCTGCGTATTCGACGGATTGTAATAGAGGTAACGAATGGCCGCCTGCCACGGCGCATTATCGCGCAGCGTCAGCGTACCGCTAATTTCCCGCGCCTGCGCCTCAATGGTCGAGCCGGAAAGCTGCGGCTGCGAGACGATACTCAGGTTATTCCACTGCTGCCCGCCCAGCGTCAGCGCTGGCGTGCGTAACGTGATGCTGGAGGGGAAACTCGTTGAATTACTGACATTATTCGCCACGCCCTTGCGGAACAGCGCCAGCCACTGCGCGCCGTTCATCGCGGGGAGATTCAGCTCCAGCCCGGCCTGTTCCGGCAATGGCGGAAGGGTGCGGCTATCCGACGCCCAGATCCCACGATCGAGCGTAAGTTTATTGTTAAGCAGCCAGCGGCTGTTGAAGTGATTATTGCTACCGGCGTTGCCGGTCAGCGCAAAACTACGCAGATCGCCATCCACTTTTAGTTTTACCGGCAGCGCCTTACCTGCGGCTTTATCCAGCGGCGGCGGCAAGGTGCTGGCGATGTTACTCAGATCGCCATCAATATTGACCTTGTAGGTCGCACCGCCGCGATGCGGCAGTTCGACACCAACATCCCCTTTCCACGCCACGCTGCCACCGAGCGCAGACTCAAGTTGTGCGGGTAATACGCCCGTGCGCGCTGGCTGCCAGTTGCCGTTGAGATTGACCGCAACCTGGTACGCTTTATCGCCTTCGGTAGTGGAAAAATCGAGGTTCAGCGGCTGATTAAACCAGGTCGCCTGTAACGGCTCGCTCTTCAGGGTGCCATTATCGAAACTGAATTTGCCGCTGAGGTTTTTCAGCGTGCTGTTGAGCGGCTTGATAAACAGGCTGTTGTTACGCAGCGCCACATCGCCTTTGGCGACGGTCATCTCACCATCCAGCGGAATATCAAGATGTAAGCGAGCGCTTACGTCGCCATCAAGTTGCAGCTCATCCAGCGCGCTGGCCAGCGTATCGTGCAGCGGCGTCTCTTTGAAATAGGGGCCAACTGCTTTGCCAGGGCCGTTAATATCGGCATCGATCAGCAGCTTCTCTTTTTCGTAATCCGGAATAACCGCGGTCAGATTGCTGGCGGTCACGCCGCCGAGGGCTGCCTTATCGCTTTTCATCCATAGACCGTCATTGAGGAAATCCAGCTCGATATCCAGATTTTGCAGCGCCGGCCAGTCAGGCTGAAAAGCAAAGGTCGCATTGCGCAGCGGCACCAGCACTTCAAACTGACCTTCATTGTGCTTATAGGGGAATAAGTGCGGGTTACCGCCGTACACCAGCGTAGCATCCTGCGCCTGCCCGCCTTTAATGGCGGCGCTGAGATACGACACCAGCGCTTTGCCCATCAGGTTTTGTGGGAAGTAGCGCCAGGACTGCCCGGCGTCGGAAACATCGATCCCCGCCAGAATGCCAAGCCAGGGTTCATCATCCTGCGGCTGGAGATAACGGAAACCGCCGTGCGCATGTAGCGCGTTCGCCTGCACATCAATGTTATGCCCATCAAGCTGGAAGCCATGTTCGTTCTTTTGCCAGTTCAGCGTGGCGTCCGCTTGCTCAATCTCCAGCGGCGCCGGGAACACGCCGACGTACGGCATTTTCGCCTGCGACACGGCGCCCGTTAAGCGCCCGTCAGCGAGGCTGCCTTCCAGCTTGCCGCTGAAATGTTCGACGCCCGGCAACAACTGCCACTGTTTCCAGCGGATATCTTTCCACTGTGCCTGGAAACGCGTTTTGTCGGCTGCCTGCAGCGGGATATCCAGCGCCAGTTGCTCCAGCGAACCTTCCGGCTGCATGGTGCGCCAGATGTCGTACAGGGACGGCGAGATCTTCTGCGCAATCGGCAGCAGCCCTTCCAGCCCGCTCAGCTCAAGGTTGTTGGCGCGAACGCGTAATTCATCGCTGCGAACGCCGTTCACTCCGCCCGCTTCCTGCGCCGGAACCCAGGCGAAACTCAGCGCGCCCTGCGGCCATGCGCGGTCATCAATAGCGATACGTGTTACCGGCACATCAAACTGCCAGCCTTGCTGTTGACGGGAAACATGAACAGTCAGGTTATCGACCGTCAAACGATGGGTGGTTGCCTGCTCTCCCTGCCAGCTTGCGCCGCCTTTTTTCAGCCACGCATCGCCGCTTTCCACCACGCCTTTATTCAGCGTCATCCAGCCCTCAAGACTAAAACGGGCAGAATCAAGCGCCACGTTGTCCTGCATCCATGTGCCGAGCCACGGTTTAACATCGATATCATCGGCTTGCAGCCAGACACGGCCATTATTCAGCAGCCCGTTGTCGTCGCGGAGATCCATCCGAACCTGCATCACACCGTGCTGCCCGGTCAGGCTCGAGAGACTGACTTGCCCCTCGGCGCGGTGACGATCGTTGCCGTTAAGCCAGGTCAGCTGCGGGATCGCCAGTTCGGCGCGTTGGCCGGAAAGCGTCAGAAAACTGACGCGGCTGTCGCGAAGATCGAAATGATCGAACTGGCGTAAGAAGAGATCGCTGATGCGATCGCTGGCAATCGGCTCACCGTTGTTATTCCGTTGCAACGGCGTATTGGTGCGCGCGACCAGTTGATAAAAGGTGAGATTACGGAACTGCCAGCGCAGATGCAGCAGGCTCTGCCAGACATCCAGCGCCAGCGTCACGCGCTTAACGGAAAGATCGCCGCCATCATTCAGGCGGGCTTTGATATCGCGCACTTCCAGCTCAGGGCCGAAATTCTCCCAGCGCGCCTGCAACTGGCTGGCCGAAACCGGAATGCCGGTTTGCGCCGTGATGCGCGTCAGGATCTCCTCGCGCCAGTTATCCAGGTGCGGCAACACCAGGCGCAAACCGCTCACCAGCAGCGCCGCGATAACAATCAGCGTCGCCCCTGTAAGCAGCAATATCCCCGGCAGTCGCCTCACGCCTCTCTCCTTGTCAACCCAATCAGCCCCGCTCGTGCCGCAGCACGCTGCGCATTACATCATGACTACGTCAAACTGCTCCTGATTATAGAGCGGCTCGATTTGCACTTTTACCTGCTTGCCGACGAAGATTTCCACCTCGGCCAGCGCGTGCGACTCTTCGCCTTTCAGGGTTTCCGCTACCGCAGGTGAAGCATAGACCAGGAAGCGATCGGAATCGTAGGCATGGTGGACGCGAACGATCTCGCGCATGATCTCATAGCACACGGTTTCCACGGTTTTCACCGTTCCCCGGCCATGACAGGTGGGACATTCGTTGCACAGGACGTGCTCCACGCTCTCGCGCGTGCGTTTGCGGGTCATCTCTACCAGCCCAAGCTGGGAAAAACCGTTGATACTGGTTTTTACCCGATCTTTGCTCAGCGCCTGCTCCAGCGAATGCAGCACGCGGCGGCGGTGATCCTCATTATTCATATCAATAAAATCAATAATGATAATGCCGCCAAGGTTACGTAACCGTAGCTGGCGGGCGATCGCCTGAGTGGCTTCGATATTGGTGTTGAAGATGGTGTCATCGAGATTGCGATGGCCGACAAATGCGCCGGTATTAATATCGACAGTGGTCATCGCTTCGGTTTGATCGATGATCAGATAGCCGCCCGATTTCAGTTCGACCTTACGCTCCAGCGCGCGCTGAATTTCGTTTTCCACATCGTAGAGATCGAAGATCGGCTGGCGGCCGCTGTAATGTTCCAGTTTGCTGGTCATTTCCGGAATGTATTCAGCCGTAAACTCAAGCAGCGCCTCAAAGGTCAGCCGCGAATCAACGCGAATACGATCCAGATGCGCATCGGCAAAGTCGCGCAGTACGCGCTGCGCCAGCGCCAGTTCGCCGTAGAGCTTGCAGCGCGTCTGCTGGCGCTTCTTGCGCTCCATCACTTTCGTCCAGACACGCTTAAGATAAGCGGCATCAGATGCGAGATCCTCTTCGCATACGCCTTCGGCGGCAGTACGAATAATAAAGCCGCCCTGCTCATCGCAGTAGCTGGCGACGACCTGCTTCAGGCGGTCGCGCTCGGCTTCACTTTCAATACGCTGGGAAACGCCAACGTGCGCCGCACCCGGCATAAACACCAGATAGCGGGACGGCAGTGTAATGTCTGTGGTGAGGCGCGCACCTTTGGTGCCGAGCGGATCTTTGACCACCTGCACCATCAGATCCTGCCCCTGGCGAACCAGTTCGGAGATATCGCGAACGGTAAAGTTTTTCTGCTCTTCCCCGGCGACGCATTCGGTGTGCGGCATAATGTCGGAGGCGTGTAGAAACGCCGCCTTTTCCAGACCAATATCTACAAAAGCCGCCTGCATACCCGGAAGTACCCTGCTGACCCGACCTTTGTAGATATTGCCTACTATCCCGCGCCGTGCTTCGCGCTCGATGTGAATTTCCTGAAGAATACCGCCGTCAATATAGGCGACGCGTGTTTCCGATGGTGTAACGTTGACCAACAATTCAGCCGTCATGATTATCTCTTCCTTCACGCAGTGCGTTAAAATTGCTCAGCAATTCCCAGGTTTCCACCAGCGGTAAACCCACAACGGCATGATAACTACCGTTAATTTTCCTGACGAAACACCCACCCAGCCCCTGAATGCCGTACGCGCCGGCTTTATCCAGCGGTTCTTTGCTTTCGACGTAGGCGGCAATATCCTTTTCTGATAACACTCTGAAGGTCACTTCTGTTTCCACCAGACAATCGAGCAGGTGCTGGCGATCGGCCAGCGCCACAGCAGTCATGACCTGGTGTGTTTGCCCGGAAAGCAGACGTAGCATACTGGCAGCATGCGAGGAGTCTTTCGGTTTTTCAAGCACTTCACCATTAAATATCACAATCGTGTCTGCACCTAACACCGGCAGATCGCGCGGCACCATCGCTACGCCCGCCAGCGCCTTCTCACGCGCAAGGCGCAGAACGTACTGCCGCGCGCTTTCTTGCGGCTGGCGTTGTTCTTCAATTCCCGGAACGATACGTTCGAAAGCCACACCCAATTGGGTGAGCAGTTCCTGACGACGGGGGGAGCCGGAAGCGAGCCAGATATCTGTCATAACAACCTTTATTGCACCGCAAACTGCTGGCGGATCTTACGCATTAACAGGAAGAGCCACGGCCAGAGCACGCCATTTACGAGGCTGCTCCAGAAAATGTCGGGCTTGAACGAAACGTTAATGACCAGGAACTCAGCCCAGAAAACAATCACTTCGGTCGCCAGCGACAACAACATTACCACCAGCGCCTGTTGCCAGAGCGCCAGATTACGGAATAACTGAAATTTCAGTGCAACCAGATAGGCGACAATGCTTAATGACAACGCACGAACGCCAAGGGTGGATCCGCTAATCAGATCCAGTATGGCACCCATAGCGAACCCCGTACCGACATTTACGCGGTGCGGGAGCGCCAGGATCCAGTAAAGCAGAATAAGCAGCACCCAGTTTGGCCGGTAAACAAGAATGTCGTCCGGCCAGGGCATGATTTGA
The DNA here is from genome assembly GCA_900109485.1 of Kosakonia sacchari. Lineage (GTDB taxonomy): Bacteria > Pseudomonadota > Gammaproteobacteria > Enterobacterales > Enterobacteriaceae > Kosakonia > Kosakonia sacchari_B. Next base: position 146,560 of record FOAY01000012.1, read on the forward strand.
AGCAACAGAGCAATGAAAAACGAGAGCCAGATAACCCAGCGCCCCTGGCTACGGTAACTTGCCACTATTGCCCTCCCGGAGAGAGTTGCGGCGGCGGCTGTGTAATACCGGTTGCCGGAGCAGGCATCGGCGCAGGCGGCCCCATCACATCAGGCGAAGGCAGAACCTGCGGCATCATTTGCAGCAGACGTTCATTCGCCACGCGGTGCACATCTTCCGGCGTCCGTGGATTGGTACCGTTACGATCCGCTCCCCACAGCAACAACAGATAACGTAAACGTTGCAGACCCGCCGTCGGACGCGCCTGAATCACCGTGTACGCACGCTGCGTATCCAGTTTCACCGATGAAACAACGGCAACCGGATATCCCTCAGGGAAACGACCGCCAAGACCGGAGGTAACCAGCACATCGCCCACGCGAATATCGGTGTTCGCTGGCAGGTGTTCCAGTTGCAGATCATCGGTACAGCCGTTACCGGCGGCAATCACGCGGATGTCGTTACGCAGAACCTGAATCGGCAATGCGTGCGTCGCATCGCAAATCAGCAGCACGCGGCTGGTCAGTTTCGCCACCGCAACGACCTGACCGACGACGCCTTTGTCGCTGATCACCGGTTGGCCTTCGTAAACGCCGTTTGCGCTGCCCTTATCGATGACAACCTGATCGCTGTACGGATCGTTCACCGTTGAGATCACCTGGGTCACCATCTTCTGCTCATCCTGACGCAGCGGCGATCCCAGCAGTTCACGCAGGCGCGCGTTCTCCTGTTTGTACTGACCTAACATCAGCAGTTCGCTGTTTTTCAGCAGCAGTTCCTGACGCAATGCCCGGTTTTCAAGCTCGAGTTGGTCGCGCGATGCCAGCGTTTGCGACACGCTGTCGAGTAATTCACGGGGACCGTTGGAAATAAAATAGAAGGGACTGACGGCAGTATCCATGTACGTTCTGATCTGGCTGAACGTACCGAGGCGGCTGTCGGCGATGATGACTCCAAGCGCCACCAAAACCGCCAGAAAAAGGCGAATCTGTAGCGACGGGCCACGGCTAAAAATTGGCTTCATAGGCTTTGCGTATTCTCAGGCCAGACAGAACCGGAGCGGGATATCACTCCGGTTCTGACGCGGACTATTCTTCGCTGAACAAGTCGCCGCCGTGCATGTCGATCATTTCCAGCGCCTTGCCGCCACCACGCGCTACACAGGTCAGTGGATCTTCTGCAACCACAACAGGAATACCGGTCTCTTCCATCAGCAGGCGATCGAGGTTACGCAGCAGCGCGCCACCACCGGTCAATACCATGCCGCGTTCGGAGATATCGGAAGCCAGTTCCGGCGGGCACTGTTCCAGGGCAACCATCACAGCGCTGACGATACCGGTCAGCGGTTCCTGCAGCGCTTCCAGGATTTCGTTGGAATTCAGGGTAAAGCCGCGCGGTACGCCTTCAGCCAGGTTACGGCCACGCACTTCGATTTCACGCACTTCGTCGCCCGGGTAAGCAGAGCCGATTTCGTGTTTGATACGTTCAGCGGTAGCTTCACCAATCAGGGAACCGTAGTTACGACGGACATAATTAATGATCGCTTCGTCGAAGCGGTCGCCGCCAATACGCACAGAAGAGGAGTAAACCACGCCGTTAAGAGAGATAACCGCAACTTCCGTGGTACCACCACCGATATCCACAACCATAGAACCGGTCGCTTCAGATACCGGCAAGCCTGCACCAATTGCGGCCGCCATCGGTTCTTCAATCAGGAAGACTTCACGCGCGCCTGCGCCCTGTGCGGATTCACGAATCGCGCGGCGTTCAACCTGGGTCGCGCCAACCGGCACACAAACCAGAACACGCGGGCTAGGACGCATAAAGCTGTTGCTGTGCACTTGTTTAATAAAGTGCTGCAACATTTTTTCGGTCACGAAGAAGTCAGCAATAACGCCATCTTTCATCGGGCGAATCGCTGCGATGTTGCCCGGTGTACGCCCAAGCATCTGTTTCGCTTCATGACCTACAGCGGCCACACTTTTCGGTGAACCGGCACGATCCTGACGAATGGCCACCACGGACGGCTCATTCAATACGATGCCTTGTCCTTTTACATAAATCAGGGTATTCGCGGTACCCAGGTCAATGGACAGGTCATTGGAAAACATGCCACGAAATTTTTTCAACATACTAAGGGATAATCCTGAAAGCTGGGGCGGATACAAAATCCGCTTACTTTACCAACCACACGCAGCAGCGACAAGGCGTAAGAATCATCTGCTACGGTGAAAATTAGTGCAGTTTGTTTCCTTTGTTGCAAAACGACACGACTTCGGCCGGAAGCAGAAAAAACTCTTCTGTTCCAGCGTATTGCTTTTGCGTTATTTCAAAGGTCAAACCGGCTTTTTATTACTGTCGCAATCCGGCGGGCAGACAAGCACACCCCCAAAAATGGCAGCGCGCATTATTCTACGTGAAAACGACTCAAACAGCAGTTCAAACCGAGTATCTTTGCGAATATTTTTTCACATTGGTATCGAGCGGTTGAGAAGACGCGAAGAAATCACCCTGTCCCCCGACAACGCCCCGATCCACCAGCGTCTGCCATTCAGCCCGCGCGCGAACGCCTGTCGCGAAAACGCGTGTCCGCGTGCCTTTGCACGCCTCCACAAGACTCTGAACCAGCAACTGATTTTCGGTACGCTTTTCAATGTTCCTGACCAGACCCGGATGCAGCTTTAATAACTCCACATCCAACACTTTAATCCAACTGGTGCTCACCAACGTCAGACCCGCCTGCACTACCGCTACGCGCGCGCCCAGAGCGTTAATTAATCGCACCACCGACTGTAACCGGCTGATATGTTGACAAACATCAGCCTCAGCAAGTTCAAAAATAATCCGTTTACGTTGAGATTTTTCGCATTCCATTAATGTGTCGCGCAGCCAGCGTTGAAAACGCGGGCGTACCAGAGACTGAACAGTTACCTGCATCGCCAAATTTTCTTCCGGCCAGAACCCCAGGAAGGGAATAAGACGGGTGATCTGCTGGCGGTCATACTCTTCGGAGAGGCCAAACTGGAGCACCATCGGCATATATTCTTCGGCGATCACTTCTTGTTCCCCGTCGAAAATACGACACATCAGCTCACGGTGATGCACCAACCCGTCGCGATTGACCGCAGGTTTCTGATAAACGCGCGGCCCGCCCCGGCTCAGCATCTGCTCTATCAGCGTCCGCCAGCGCACATTGCCACGCCCTTGCTCGGGTAATGAATCATCATAAACCGACCAACTGTTACCCCCCTGCAATACCGCATTACGCGCCGCAGCTTCCGCGTGCTCCATCACTTGTTCCGTTGACTGGCCGCTACGCCATGCACAAACGCCAATGTGCATAATATCTTCGCGGTTCTGTGCCTTATTGTGCGGCAGCCCATCGACAGATTTCAGGATCTGCCCGGCGATACTTTCCGCTTCCTTTAATGTCCGGTGCGGCAACAGCACAGCAAAATCGCTGCGGTGATAGCGCGCGAGCAGCGCGCCAGGGTAACGCATAATAAAAGTAGAAAGTAAGTTGATGAGGGTGAAGAAATACTCTTCCGACGCCGTGGTCAGCCCCCAGCTCTCACGCATAAGATCAAAATCCGGCAGGCGGATCATCATCACGACCCCGTGCGAACCGACTTTTTCCTGATCTTCCAGCAGTGTCGCCAGTTGATTATCAAAAAACAGACGGTTGTTCAGCCCGGTACGCGTATCTTGCGCCGCATAAGAGCGGATCAGCGTATCCATCCGGCTGCGCTGATCGCTGGCGAACTGGATATCAGTCAGCAGCACATCCAGCGCGCTGCTGGTGCGAGATGGCCACTCGTAGATGCTGCCGCGCACCAGCGGGCCTCGCTCGCCATTAAGGATCCGCGTCGCTCGCCCTTCCAGCAGCTCCTGTCCGGAAAGCTGACGACGCAGCCAGCGCACAGCAAGAAAGATAATGACGATCATAAAACCGATCGCGACAGTCAACGGCGCCGTATTGACCAGCGAACGAAAGTAGTTGGCCATCGGATCCTGGTAGATAAGCGAAATCGTAAGGCCGGGGTTTTTCAGCGCCGGAACGGACAATTCACGGGTCTGTAAACTACTGCCTGCCGGACGGTAGCTGCCGTTGTGCGAATAGCTGAGCAGGATTTTCTTCCCCTGCTTGATCTCAACTTTAATGATATCCAGCGGCACCATCAGCTCATCAAGCTGAGGTGAAAGCCGGTTGACAGGCATAGAAATCAGGCGGGTATCCACAACCGCTGCGACCGCCGCCACACGGTTAGCCACCTTATTTTGTATGGCATTATAAAAGCTCAGTGAGCAGCCGATCAGCGTGACGAAAATCGCCAACGCGGTTAGCAGCGTCACAAAAGCGGAAAATTTCGTCGTTAATCGCATCCCTGTGTTAACTCCGTTGTATTAAAGAACAAGACGATACCGACCCAGCGCTTTAAAAAGTAAGCACTAACTTTCAAATCTAACCGCGATATGGAATAGTCAGGAGTAAAGTTAGAAAAATCTGAGGCCGTTTTACCCCAGCGAGTATAGTCCTCATAAATATTTTTCCAATCAGCAATCGTCCGGATGATTGTTTTCAACAAAGAATCCCCAATGTTTGGTAACACACTCCCACTCGCGCTATCGCATCGCTTACACCATGCTTATTAACAAAATTCGCGGAGGATGCAATGAAGAAAAAACTGACTGAAGCCGACGTAACTGCTGAATCCGTATTTATGTTACAGCGCCGTCAGGTACTAAAAATGCTCGGTATTGGCGCGACAACGCTCAGTTTGTCGCCGATGGCGCAGGCGGATCTGCTGGATTGGTTTAAAGGTCATGACCGACCAAAAGCGCCTGCGGGAAAACCCCTCGACTTCAGCCAGCCTGCACAATGGCAAGCCAAACTAGCGTTAACACCGGAAGATAAGGTCACTGGCTACAATAACTTTTATGAATTTGGCCTGGATAAAGCCGATCCAGCCGCTAATGCCGGGGGGATGAAAACCGATCCCTGGACACTGACCATTGATGGCGAAGTGGCAAAACCATTAACCCTCGATCACGCAGCGCTGACGTCGCGCTTCCCGCTGGAAGAGCGCATTTACCGCATGCGCTGTGTCGAGGCGTGGTCGATGGTGGTGCCGTGGATTGGTTTCCCGCTGCATAAGCTGCTGGCGCAGGTCGAACCCACCAGCAACGCCAAGTATGTCGCTTTCGAAACCCGTTACGCGCCGGAGGAGATGCCGGGGCAAAAAGATCGATTTATCGGCGGCGGGTTAAAATACCCCTATGTCGAAGCACTCCGTATAGATGAAGCAATGCATCCGTTAACGCTGCTGACGGTCGGTGTCTACGGCAAAGCGCTACCGCCGCAAAATGGCGCGCCGATTCGGCTAACCGTACCGTGGAAGTACGGTTTCAAAGGCATTAAATCGATCGTCAGCATTAAGCTCACCAGTAAACGGCCCCCCACCACCTGGAACCTCGCCGCGCCGGACGAATATGGTTTTTACGCTAACGTGAATCCACATGTGGATCACCCGCGCTGGTCGCAGGCAACGGAGCGCTTTATTGGTTCCGGCGGCGCGCTGGATGTAAAACGCCAGCCAACATTACTGTTTAACGGCTACGCTGAGGAAGTGGCTTCGCTTTATCACGGGCTGGATCTACGGGAGAATTTTTGAGTGCGTTTAACGGCAAAACAGGTTATCTGGCTTAAAGTCGCGTTACATCTGGCGGGACTACTGCCTTTTCTCTGGCTGTTCTGGGCGGCAAATCAGGGTTACTTCAGCGCCGATCCGGCGAAAGATATTCAGCATTTTACCGGCAGAATGGCGCTGAAATTCCTGCTGGCGACGCTATTGGTGACACCGCTGGCGCGCTATGCGAAACAACCTTTATTGATCCGCACGCGGCGACTGCTCGGGTTGTGGTGTTTTGCCTGGGCGACGCTTCATTTGACCAGCTATACGCTGCTGGAGCTGGGCATCAATAATCTGGCGCTGCTCGGCCAGGAGTTGACCACGCGTCCTTATTTAACGCTGGGAGCCGTAAGCTGGCTGCTCTTGCTGGCGCTGGCGGCCACCTCAACGCAGTGGGCGCAGCGCAAAATGGGCAAACGCTGGCAACAATTACATAACTTCGTCTATCTGGTGGCGATCCTCGCCCCGATTCACTATCTCTGGTCCGTAAAGATTCTCTCCCCGCAACCGCTTCTGTACGCCGCTGCCGCGATCGTGCTTTTAGCATGGCGTTACAAGAAGTTCCGCCAATGGTGGCGTTAATGCAGCAATCTGTGCAGTTTCCCGCAAATCTATTATCATCCGCGTCCATATGTCAGCCGGGTGGTTAATAATCTTCCCTGATAAGACCAGTATTTAGCTGCCAAATGCTACGAAATCGTTATAATGTGCGACCTTGGTTTTCACGGCAGGGTTTTCGGACTTTAACAACGTGACAACCACGCAACGAAGGTATATTTTGTTTTTTACCGGAAAATTGCAGGAGATAGCAGCACAATGGCGGACAAATTGCGTATTTTGCTTTTGAACGGCCCCAATCTGAATATGCTGGGAACCCGTGAACCAAAAACCTACGGTTCACTCACCCTGCAGCAGATTGTTAACCGTTTAACAAATGAAGCGGAAGCGCTAAACGTCACGCTCACGCATTTTCAGTCGAACGCCGAGTTTGCGTTGATCGACCGTATTCATCAGGCAAAAGACACAATGGACTTCATCCTGATCAATCCGGCCGCTTTTACGCATACCAGCGTCGCGATTCGTGATGCGCTGCTGGCGGTGGATATCCCGTTTATCGAGATCCATCTGAGTAATGTCCATGCGCGCGAGCCATTCAGACATCACTCTTATCTCTCCGATATCGCTGTCGGCGTTATCTGTGGATTAGGCGCCGATGGTTATACATACGCTTTACAGACGGCGGTAAAACGCCTGTCACAAACACACTAAACAAGAGTACGGAACCCACTCATGGATATTCGTAAGATTAAAAAACTGATCGAGCTGGTTGAAGAATCAGGCATCTCCGAACTGGAAATTTCTGAAGGCGAAGAGTCTGTTCGCATCAGCCGCAGCGCGCCGAATGTTGGCTACCCGATGATGCAGCAGGCTTATGCTGCGCCGGTAGCCCAGCCTATGGCAGCCGCTGTCGCACCAGCCGCAACCGCTACGGAAGCACCTGCCGCAGCAGAAATCAGTGGCCACATCGTACGTTCCCCGATGGTTGGAACCTTCTATCGCACCCCGAGCCCGGACGCGAAAGCGTTTATCGAAATCGGCCAGAAAGTCAACGTGGGCGACACCCTGTGCATCGTTGAAGCCATGAAAATGATGAACCAGATCGAAGCGGATAAAGCAGGCGTGGTGAAAGCCATTCTGGTGGAAAGTGGCCAACCGGTTGAATTTGACGAGCCGCTGGTCGTCATCGAGTAACGAGGCGCACATGCTGGATAAAATTGTTATCGCTAACCGCGGCGAGATCGCACTGCGTATTCTTCGTGCCTGCAAAGAGCTGGGCATCAAGACTGTCGCCGTGCACTCCACTGCGGATCGCGATTTAAAACACGTATTGCTGGCGGACGAAACGGTCTGTATCGGTCCGGCACCGTCCGTGAAAAGCTATCTGAACATCCCGGCGATCATCTCCGCTGCCGAAATCACCGGCGCCGTGGCGATTCACCCGGGTTACGGCTTCCTTTCTGAGAACGCCAACTTTGCTGAGCAGGTTGAACGCTCCGGCTTTATCTTTATCGGCCCGAAAGCCGACACCATTCGCCTGATGGGCGACAAAGTGTCCGCGATTACCGCCATGAAGAAAGCCGGCGTGCCGACCGTTCCGGGTTCTGACGGCCCGCTGGGCGATGATAATGACGCTAACCGCGCGCATGCCAAACGCATCGGTTATCCGGTCATTATCAAAGCCTCCGGCGGCGGCGGCGGTCGCGGCATGCGCGTTGTGCGCAAAGATGCCGACCTGGCGCAGTCCATCGCCATGACCCGTGCGGAAGCAAAAGCCGCTTTCAACAACGACATGGTGTACATGGAGAAATACCTGGAAAATCCTCGCCACGTCGAGATCCAGGTGCTGGCAGACGGCCAGGGCAACGCCATCTATCTGGCCGAGCGCGACTGCTCCATGCAGCGCCGCCACCAGAAAGTGGTCGAAGAAGCGCCGGCACCGGGCATCACCCCGGAGCTGCGTCGCTATATCGGCGAACGCTGCGCCAAAGCCTGTGTCGATATCGGTTATCGCGGGGCGGGTACGTTCGAGTTCCTGTTTGAAAACGGCGAGTTCTACTTTATTGAAATGAACACCCGTATTCAGGTTGAGCACCCGGTTACCGAGATGATCACTGGTGTTGACCTGATCAAAGAGCAGCTGCGCATTGCAGCCGGTCAGCCGCTGTCCATCAAGCAGGATGAAGTTGTGGTCAGGGGCCATGCGGTGGAATGCCGTATCAACGCCGAAGATCCGAACACCTTCCTGCCAAGCCCGGGTAAAATCACGCGCTTTCACGCGCCGGGCGGCTTTGGCGTTCGTTGGGAATCGCACATCTACGCCGGCTATACCGTGCCGCCGTATTACGATTCAATGATCGGCAAACTGATCTGCTACGGTGAGAGCCGCGATGTGGCGATTGCGCGCATGAAGAATGCGTTGCAGGAGCTGATTATCGACGGTATCAAAACCAACGTGGATTTGCAGACCCGCATCATGAACGACGAGAATTTCCAGCACGGTGGCACCAACATCCACTACCTGGAGAAAAAACTCGGTTTGCAGGAAAAATAATCTGCAATCACCGCAAAAGGCCGGATTTTCCGGCCTTTTTTCTTTTTCTCTCCCCTCATCTTTTCCATAGGGTACAATCCCCGCTTTCTTCATCCACAAGGGAAAAAAATGGACAACCGTTTTGTTCAGGCCCACAAAGAAGCCCGCTGGGCGTTGTGGCTGACCCTTCTCTATCTTGCTGCATGGTTAGTATGCGCTTACATACCTGGTACGGAGCAGGGGTTCACCGGGCTGCCGCGCTGGTTTGAGCTGGCCTGCCTGTTGACGCCGCTGGTCTTTGTGCTGCTGTGCTGGGCCATGGTGCGTTTTATCTTCCGTGATATTCCGCTGGAGGATAACGATGCAGAGTGAAATTATCGCCGTACTGGTTATCTACCTGATCGTGGTCTTCGGTCTCTCCTTCTATGCTATGCGCCAGCGCAGCAAAGGCACGTTCCTGAGTGAGTACTTCCTCGGCAGCCGTTCGATGGGCGGTTTTGTGCTGGCAATGACGCTGACGGCAACCTATGTCAGCGCCAGTTCATTTATCGGCGGACCGGGCGCGGCCTATAAATTTGGCCTCGGCTGGGTGCTGCTGGCGATGATCCAGGTGCCGACCATCTGGCTCTCTTTGGGTATTCTCGGCAAAAAGTTCGCCATCCTGGCGCGCCGTTACAATGCGATTACCCTGAACGATATGCTGATGGCGCGCTACCAGAACCGTGCGGTTGTGTGGATCGCCAGCCTTAGCCTGCTGGTTGCCTTTGTCGGTGCCATCGCCGTGCAATTTATCGGCGGTGCGCGTCTGCTGGAAACCGCCGCCGGGATCAAGTACGAATCCGGCCTGCTGATCTTCGGCATCACCATTGCGCTGTACACCGCATTCGGCGGTTTTCGCGCCAGCGTACTCAACGATACGATGCAAGGGATGGTGATGTTGATTGGCACGCTGGTGCTGCTCGTCGGCGTGATCCATGCCGCTGGCGGGCTGCACAGCGCGGTAGAAACGCTGCAACAGATCGATCCGCAACTGGTAAGCCCGCACGGCGCCCACGATATCCTTTCACCCGCATTTATGACCTCATTCTGGGTGCTGGTCTGTTTTGGTGTGATCGGCTTACCGCATACCGCCGTTCGCTGTATTTCCTATAAAGACAGCAAATCTGTTCACCGCGGCATTATTATCGGCACTATTGTCATCGCGCTGTTAATGCTGGGAATGCATCTCGCTGGCGCACTCGGCCGCGCCGTGTTGCCACATCTTTCGGTACCCGATCAGGTGATCCCGACGCTGATGGTCGAAGTCTTACCGCCCTGGGCTGCCGGGCTGTTTCTTGCTGCGCCGATGGCGGCGATCATGTCGAACGTCAATGCGCATTTGTTGCAGGCTTCAGCCACGATCATCAAAGATCTGTGGTTAAGCGCCCAGCCGACTAAAATTCGTCATGAACCGCGTTTAAAACGGATCTCCACCGTGACAACCCTGGTGCTCGGCGTGCTGATGATGCTGGCGGCATGGCGTCCGCCAGAGATGATTATCTGGTTAAACCTGCTGGCGTTTGGCGGTCTGGAAGCGGTATTCCTGTGGCCGCTGGTTTTGGGGTTGTACTGGGAGCGGGCGAATGCTGCTGGCGCATTGAGCGCCATGGTCACGGGCGGCGTACTGTATGCCGTTCTCGCCACGTTTAATATTCAGTACCTGGGCTTTCATCCGATTGTGCCCTCGCTGCTGTTAAGTTTGCTGGCCTTCGTCGTCGGGAACCGTTTTGGTCAACCGGTGCCGCAGGCTCCGACTGTTTCTGTTAATGAATAAAGAGTTACGACATGCCATGGATCCAACTGAAACTGAACACCACCGGCGCAAATGCTGAAGATCTGAGCGATGCTTTGATGGAAGCAGGTGCGGTATCCATCACCTTCCAGGATACGCACGACACGCCCGTGTTTGAACCATTGCCGGGCGAAACTCGCTTGTGGGGCGATACCGACGTTATCGGCCTGTTTGATGCCGAAACAGAGATGGCCGATGTGGTCGCCCAGCTTGCGCTGCACCCACTGCTGGGTGAAGGCTTCGCCCATAAAATCGAGCAGCTGGAAGATAAAGACTGGGAGCGCGAATGGATGGATAACTTCCACCCGATGCGCTTTGGCGAGCGGCTATGGATCTGCCCAAGCTGGCGCGATGTGCCGGACGAAAACGCGGTCAACGTGATGCTCGATCCGGGTCTGGCGTTTGGCACCGGCACCCATCCAACGACGGCGCTGTGCCTGCAATGGCTGGACAGCCTCGATCTGAGCGGTAAGACGGTGATCGACTTTGGCTGCGGCTCGGGGATCCTGGCGATCGCGGCGCTGAAACTGGGTGCCGCAAAGGCGATCGGCATTGATATCGATCCGCAGGCAATCCAGGCAAGCCGCGACAACGCCGAACGTAACGGCGTCTCCGATCGTCTGGATCTCTATCTGCCCAATGACCAGCCAGAGGCGATGAAAGCGGATGTCGTGGTCGCTAATATCCTGGCTGGCCCTCTGCGCGAGCTGGCACCATTAATCAGCGTATTGCCTGTTGAGGGTGGCCTGCTGGGGCTTTCCGGTATCCTCGCCAGCCAGGCAGAAAGCGTCTGCGAGGCTTATGCCGATCTCTTCACGCTCGATCCTGTGGTCGAGAAAGAGGAGTGGTGCCGTATCACCGGCCAGAAGAAGTAGTGCTTAAGCGTGGCCTGCGGGCCACGTTTTTTATCTCCACCCGCCTTTATCTGCCGTCAGTCTGTGGGCGAAACACCCTTTGACAATTTTCCCGTCGCAATCCGGACGCTTTTCACGCACATCATCGCCCGCTAAAGCCGATGTGTGGCGGCCTGGCCGCGAAAAACCATCGGCATAAAAATGAGAGCAAGTTCGCAAAATCCGCTTTTTTCTGCTGTAAAAAACAGCAATTCTGCCGCTGATGGCCAGGCAAAAAACGATAACTCGCGCGAATTTATTAGTTACGTGAAATTTTTATCTTCATCATAACACCATGAAATATATAATTTAATTTCAAAATCGCTCTGACGGACTGGCGATTCCTTGATCTACAACAGAGGATTGCTCAAAGTTTGGCCTTTCATCTCGTGCAAAAAATGCGTAATATACGCCGCCTTGCAGTCACAGTATGGTCATTTCTTAACTCATGCGTATCGGACATCACCAGCTCAGAAATCGCCTAATCGCAGCGCCCATGGCTGGCATTACTGACAGACCATTCCGGACGTTGTGCTACGAGATGGGAGCAGGTTTGACCGTATCCGAGATGATGTCGTCTAACCCGCAAGTGTGGGAAAGCGATAAATCCCGACTGCGGATGGTGCACATTGATGAACCCGGTATTCGCACCGTGCAAATTGCAGGGAGCGATCCGGATGAGATGGCGGAAGCCGCACGCATTAACGTGGAAAGTGGCGCCCAGATTATTGATATCAATATGGGTTGCCCGGCGAAAAAGGTGAATCGCAAGCTGGCAGGCTCGGCTCTGTTGCAGTACCCGGATCTGGTGAAGTCTATCCTGACCTCGGTAGTGAATGCAGTGGATGTGCCTGTTACGTTGAAGATTCGCACGGGCTGGGCTCCGGAACACCGTAACTGCGTAGAAATTGCCCAACTGGCTGAAGAATGTGGTATTCAGGCTCTGACCATTCATGGACGCACCCGCGCCTGTTTGTTCAACGGAGAAGCTGAGTACAACAGTATTCGGGCAGTTAAGCAGAAAGTTTCCATTCCGGTTATCGCGAATGGCGACATTACTGACCCGCTAAAAGCCAGAGCTGTGCTCGACTATACAGGGGCGGATGCCCTGATGATAGGCCGTGCAGCTCAGGGAAGACCCTGGATCTTCCGGGAAATCCAGCACTATCTGGACACTGGGGAGCTGCTGGCCCCGCTGCCTTTGGCAGAGGTTAAGCGCTTGCTTTGCGCGCATGTTCGGGAACTGCATGACTTTTATGGTCAGGCAAAAGGTTACCGAATCGCACGTAAACACGTCTCCTGGTATCTTCAGGAGCACGCTCCGAATGACCAGTTTCGGCGCACATTCAACGCCATTGAGGATGCCAGCGAACAGCTGGAGGCGTTGGAGGCATACTTCGAAAATTTTGCGTAAACAGAAATAAAGAGCTGACAGAACTATGTTCGAACAACGCGTAAATTCTGACGTACTGACCGTTTCTACCGTTAACTCTCAGGATCAGGTAACCCAAAAACCGCTCCGTGACTCGGTAAAACAGGCACTGAAGAACTATTTTGCTCAACTGAATGGTCAGGATGTTAATGACCTGTATGAGCTGGTACTGGCTGAAGTAGAACAGCCACTGTTGGACATGGTGATGCAATACACCCGTGGTAATCAGACCCGCGCGGCGCTGATGATGGGCATCAACCGCGGCACGCTGCGTAAAAAACTGAAAAAATACGGCATGAACTGATTCTGAATCAGTCAGTTGTATTGATAAAAAGGCGCTAACCGGCATGGGGAAGCGCCTTTTTTATTGCCTGAAATGACACTAAAAACCCCGCTTTCCCGCTCTTTGTACGGTTGCGGATTCGTGTATATTTTCAGCCAATGGTTGCAAGAAAGGGAGATACGGAATGATTCGCAAATATTGGTGGCTGGTCGTTTTCGCCCTCTCAATCCTTGCGCTGGATGGCTTAATCATGCACTGGGTGGAGTACATCACCACCGAGGTCGATAAATGCCGCAACATGAATTCCGTCAATCCTCTCAAACTGGTGAATTGCGATAATCTGTAAGTGATTGCTTGTAGCGAAAATTCGCGAACTTGCTGCTATCCCCTGCATATATCGGGGATTTAAATCATTTTGCGTCATCCTTAGTCGATGATAATGTCTCAGCCCTTTTCGCCCGTACGACCGTAGTAATACGTAACGATCCTAGTGAATGAGTTGATGACATCATGCTGGTTAGCCAATACGACTATATCCTTGTTGTTGTTTCTTTTATTGTCGCCATTCTGGCCTCTTACACTGCCCTGAATATGGCCGGACGCGTCACCTCCAGCAGCGGAACCGCGTCGTGGGTCTGGCTAAGCGGCGGCGGCGTGGCGATGGGGATCGGCATCTGGGCGATGCATTTTATTGGCATGCTGGCGATGAATATTTCGATGAGCATGCTGTATGAACCCATTCTGACTGCCCTTTCGATGGTTATCGCCATCGGCTCATCACTGTTCGCCCTTTGGCTCGTCAGCGGCCCGCAGCTTCATCTCCAACGCCTGATACCCGGCGCCATTATTATGGGGTTAGGGATTGTCGCTATGCATTACACCGGCATGGCTGCATTACAGGTTTCACCCGCTATCGTCTGGAATATGAACTGGGTCGCGCTGTCGGTGGTAATTGCCCTGGCGGCATCCTTCGCTGCATTGTGGCTCACTTTCCGTCTGCGTCATGAAGCCGCTCAAGTGGCGCTGATGCGCTTTGGCGCGGCGATCCTGATGGGGATTGCCATTGCCGGAATGCACTATACCGGCATGATGGCGGCGCAATTTCCTCCACAGCATGCAACAGGGCACCACGGATTCAACAACAACTGGCTGGTCATTCTGGTCAGTATGATGGCGTTCTCGGTTCTCGGCATTACGCTGCTGGTCTCAATGTTCGATGCCCGTTTACAGGCGCGGACTTCCCTGCTGGCAGCGTCACTGGCGGCGGCTAACCGCGAGCTGGCGCGTCTGGCCCTGCATGATACGCTGACCCGTCTGCCAAACCGCGTATTGCTGGAAGACCGCCTTGAACAAGCGATTAATAAAGCCAGACGCGAAGGATCTTTCTTTGCGCTGATGTTTATGGATCTGGATGGTTTTAAAACCGTAAATGATGCCTGGGGGCATGATGTTGGCGATAAGCTTCTGGTAGCAGTTACCGATCGTCTGCGGCAGCCGCTGAAAGGGCAATATACGCTGGCGCGTATCGGCGGCGATGAGTTTGTTCTGCTGGCGGAAGTCAGTGCCCCGGATGAAGCCGCAACGCTTGCCAATGCGCTGGTCCGCGCAATCGACAAACCCTTCAACATCGATCCTTACGATGTGATCGTCACGCTGAGTGTCGGGATTGCCCTCTACCCGCACGACGGTAAAAACGAGCGCGAGCTGATGTTTAACGCCGATGCGGCGATGTATCACACCAAACATATGGGGCGTAACGGCTATCACTTCTTCCAGCCCTCGATGAATACGCTGGCGCAAACCCAACTGCAACTGCTCAACGATTTGTGGTTAGCGCTGGAACGCCAGGAGTTTCGCCTGGTCTACCAGCCGAAATTTAAAGCACCGTCCGGGCCGGTCATTGGTTTTGAGGCGCTATTGCGCTGGCATCATCCTTTCCAGGGTGTTCTGTCGCCGGACGTGTTTCTTCCGCTGGCGGAGAAAACCGGCCTGATTGTGCCGCTAGGTAACTGGGTGGTGGATGAAGCCTGTCGGCAGCTTAGCGAATGGCGTAAACAGGGCCATCTGGAGTGGTCGATTGCCGTTAATCTTTCCACCATGCAATTCGAGCAAAATGGGCTGGTACAGACCATTTTGGAGGCGCTGAAAAAACATAATGTTCCGCCAGAAAAGCTGATTCTCGAGGTGACGGAAACCACCGCCATGAGCAATCCTGATGAGAGCGTGCGCGTATTAACCGAGTTAACGGATGCGGGTGTGCAGGCCTCGATTGATGATTTCGGCACTGGTTACTCCAGCCTGCTTTATTTAAAGCGTCTACCGGCCTGCGAGTTGAAAATCGATCGCGCCTTTGTTCGGGAACTGTGTAAAGAGGGTGAGGATGCAACGATTGTTTCGGCGATCGTCGCGCTGGCTAAAACGCTGAACCTGAAAGTTGTGGCGGAAGGGGTGGAAACGGAAGAACAACAGGCTTTTCTCACTGAATTGGGCTGCAACACGCTACAAGGTTATTTATTAGGGAAACCAGTAAGTGCGGAATCCATTACCGCTTATGGTAATAAACTTAGCCCACCGGATACCTTTTCCTGAAAATAATTAAGCAGTTAAATCAAGGCGCTTAACGGCGCTTTTATTTTACCTGAGCGATAAACTGGATTATTATTCGCACACCGTTAATTTCACAGTGCCGTGCCTGGTTGGCCATTAATCAATATGTTGTAGTTGAACCAGCGCTATTTTTATTCTCTGCTTCATCTTTTCTGCATTTTCTATTCCTGGCCG
Organism: Kosakonia sacchari; assembly: GCA_900109485.1. GTDB lineage: Bacteria > Pseudomonadota > Gammaproteobacteria > Enterobacterales > Enterobacteriaceae > Kosakonia > Kosakonia sacchari_B. The sequence continues at coordinate 162,600 of FOAY01000012.1, forward strand.
CACTTTTCTCTCCATGATGTTTACACTGCACATACTTTGAGATTATTACCCCAGGGAATCGCCGTTACCGGATGGTAAAATAATCAACATCGACTCAGTAGAGATATCACGGGTATTGATATCGGGAGTTGTGTTTATTTCGAGGTAACATTATGAAAAATTTCATCGCTGTAGCATTACTGACAACACTGCTTGCCGGTTGTGCTCATGATTCTCCTTGCGTGCCGGTGTATGACGATCAGGGTCGCCTGGTGCATACCAATACCTGCATGAAAGGGACAACTCAGGATAACTGGGAAACTGCCGGAGCGATTGCAGGTGGCGCAGCGGCGCTGGCCGGTCTGACGCTTGGCATCGTGGCGTTGACCCGATAAATTATCAAAAGCGCGGCTCACCGCGCTTTTGCTTTATTGTGGTGCACTCTTTTTCCCGCCAGTAAATGTCCAGCATTTCATAGCTGCCGTTATTCAAAAATAAATCATTAACCGCCGCGTATTAATATCCTGTTTTTGTATATCCGCCCTTTCTTCGTGAGCTGATTCACACACTCTGTCCATTCACTATATTGCTTATATTCACCCGCGAAACTTGTCTGTTAATAAAAAGTAATTTCTGTGATTTTTTTGCTCCATTTTGTGGCGCAGGTTGTAGTTTTGCACCACGATAGGGCGCTGGTTTTATTTTTTCCTGTCTACACTCTCAATATTGCGTATACGCCCCTTTCAAACACGTCATTCGCAATATTGGCATTCCCTTTGCTTAAAAGAGAATGGCCATAGCCACAGACAGGTTTCAGGCGTTTCCCGGACGCCTTTATATAACGATAAATTTTTCGCCACACAGGATACATTATGAAAAAGATGATGATCGCCAGCCTGGTCGCTGCCGGTACGCTGTTTGCTCTTGCAAATCAGGCGCATGCCGGTACAACGCTGGATGCCGTTAAAAAGAAAGGTTTTGTACAATGCGGTATCAGCGACGGCCTGCCTGGCTTCTCCTACGCGGACGCGAGCGGTAAATTCACCGGTATCGACGTAGACGTTTGCCGTGGCGTTGCCGCCGCCGTTTTCGGTGACGACAGCAAAGTGAAATACACCCCGCTGACTGCGAAAGAGCGTTTTACCGCTTTGCAGTCCGGCGAAGTGGATATTCTTTCCCGTAATACCACCTGGACTTCTTCACGCGACGGCGGCATGGGGCTGTCATTTACTGGCGTAACTTATTACGACGGTATCGGCTTCCTGACCCATAACAAAGCAGGGCTGAAAAGCGCGAAAGAGCTGGATGGCGCAACCGTTTGTATTCAGGCCGGTACAGATACCGAGCTGAACGTGGCGGATTACTTCAAGTCCAACAACATGAAATATACCCCGGTCACCTTCGATCGTTCTGACGAATCGGCAAAAGCGCTGGAGTCAGGCCGTTGCGATACATTGGCTTCCGACCAGTCTCAGCTGTACGCGCTGCGCATCAAACTGAGCAATCCGGCTGAGTGGATCGTCCTGCCAGAAGTGATTTCGAAAGAGCCGCTGGGTCCGGTTGTTCGCCGTGGCGACGACGACTGGTTTGCCATCGTGCGCTGGACGCTGTTCGCGATGCTGAATGCGGAAGAGATGGGCGTTAACTCGAAGAACGTTGATGAGAAAGCCGCAAACCCGGCGACACCGGATATGGCTCACCTGCTGGGCAAAGAAGGCGACTTTGGTAAGGATCTGAAGCTTGATAATAAATGGGCTTACAACATCATCAAGAAAGTCGGTAACTATTCCGAAATCTTTGAACGTAACGTAGGTTCTGAAAGCCCGCTGAAAATCAAACGTGGCCAGAACAATCTCTGGAATAACGGCGGTATCCAGTACGCTCCGCCAGTGCGTTAATTCGCAAGTGCTGTAACGGGCACCACCTCGCGTGGTGCCCAGCCCAGAGTCATGGTTACTGAGGTTTTTGCTATGTCCCATCGCCGCCCAACCGTGAAAGGCTCCTTCTCCCTTTCTAACCCTGCGGTTCGTGCCTGGCTGTTTCAAATCCTTGCGATTGTCGCCGTGATCGTTATCGCAATCTATTTGGTACACAACACGGTTACTAACCTGAACAATCGCGGGATCACCTCCGGCTTTGCGTTCCTCGATCGCGCCGCTGGTTTCGGTATTGTTCAACACTTGATTGATTATGAGCAGGGCGACACCTATGGCCGGGTGTTCCTTGTCGGTTTACTTAACACCTTGCTGGTCTCGGCATTGTGTATTGTATTCGCCTCTTTCCTCGGCTTCTTCCTTGGCCTGGCGCGCCTGTCGGAAAACTGGTTACTGCGAAAACTCTCGACGATTTATATCGAAACCTTCCGCAATATCCCGCCGCTGTTGCAAATCTTTTTTTGGTACTTTGCCGTACTGCGTAACCTGCCCGGCCCACGCCAGGCGGTTAATGCGATGGATTTGCTGTTTTTAAGCAACCGTGGCCTCTATATTCCTTCTCCACAAATTGGCGAAGGTCTGCTGGCTTTTGCTGCCGCTGTTATCGTGGCAGTGATCATTTCTGTCGGTCTGTTTCGTTTTAATAAAGCCCATCAGATCAAGACCGGTCAGTTGCGTCGTACCTGGCCGGTTGCGCTGGGGTTGATTATTGCGTTACCGCTGCTGACGCACTGGGTTTTCGGCGCAGCATTGCACTGGGAGATTCCGCAACTGCGCGGCTTTAACTTCCAGGGCGGAATGGTGCTGATCCCGGAACTTGCCGCGCTGACGCTTGCGTTATCCGTTTATACCTCAGCGTTTATCGCTGAGATTATCCGTTCAGGCATTCAGTCCGTTCCTCATGGTCAGCATGAGGCCGCGCGTTCTCTGGGGCTGCCGAATCCGGTGACGCTGCGCCAGGTCATCATCCCTCAGGCATTACGCGTCATTATTCCGCCACTGACCAGCCAGTACCTGAACATTGCGAAAAACTCCTCTCTGGCGGCCGCTATCGGCTACCCGGATATGGTGTCACTCTTCGCGGGAACGGTGCTGAATCAGACCGGTCAGGCCATTGAAACCATCGCTATCACCATGTCTGTTTATCTGCTTATCAGTCTGTCGATCTCACTACTGATGAACATTTATAACCGTCGCATTGCACTGATTGAGCGCTAAGGAATTACGATGACAAAAGCTATTCTGTCTCCCTCTGCGCGCCAGACACCTGCAAGAAGCAATGGCGCGGTGTTGTGGGTACGAAAAAACCTGTTCTCCAGTTGGTCTAACTCACTGCTCACGATCGTTTGCCTGTGGCTGATGTGGGAACTGATCCCGCCGCTGCTGGAGTGGGCGTTCTTTCAGGCGAACTGGGTGGGTTCAACCCGGGCGGACTGCACAAAAGCGGGCGCCTGCTGGGTGTTTATTCATGAGCGTTTTGGCCAGTTTATGTATGGCCTCTACCCGCATGAACTGCGCTGGCGTATTAATCTGGCGCTGATTATTGGCCTGCTCTCGATTGTGCCGATGTTCTGGAAAGCTTTACCAAGTCGTGGCCGCTACATTGCCTGCTGGGCTGTTATCTACCCGATCGTTGTCTGGTGGTTAATGTTTGGTGGCTTTCTGGGACTGGATCGCGTTGAAACCCGCCAGTGGGGCGGTCTGACGCTGACGCTGATTATCGCTTCTGTCGGTATTGCCGGGGCGCTGCCGCTGGGCATTTTGCTGGCGCTGGGGCGTCGTTCAAAAATGCCAGTCGTGCGTATTTTGTCGGTAGTGTTTATTGAGTTCTGGCGCGGTGTGCCACTGATCACCGTTCTGTTTATGTCCTCGGTCATGCTGCCGCTGTTTATGTCGGAAGGAACCAGCATTGATAAGCTGATCCGCGCGCTGGTCGGCGTGATCCTGTTCCAGTCTGCTTATGTGGCGGAAGTGGTGCGCGGCGGTTTGCAGGCGCTGCCAAAAGGCCAGTACGAAGCCGCAGAGTCTCTGGCACTGGGCTACTGGAAAACGCAGGGTCTGGTGATTCTGCCGCAGGCGCTGAAGCTGGTTATCCCGGGCCTGGTGAACACCATTATTGCGCTGTTTAAAGATACCAGCCTGGTGATCATCATCGGCCTGTTCGATCTTTTCAGCAGCGTGCAGCAGGCTACGGTCGATCCGGCATGGCTCGGCATGTCGACTGAGGGCTATGTTTTCGCCGCGTTAGTTTATTGGGTTTTCTGTTTTAGCATGTCGCGCTACAGCCAGCATCTGGAAAAGCGCTTTAACACCGGGCGTACACCGCACTGAGGAACACCATGAGTAATATGATTATGCAACCTGCCGACGCGATGATTACGCTCGATAATGTGAACAAGTGGTACGGGCAGTTCCATGTCCTGAAGGATATCAATCTGAACGTCAAGCAGGGTGAACGTATTGTACTCTGCGGCCCTTCCGGTTCAGGGAAATCAACGACTATCCGTTGTATCAACCATCTGGAAGAGCATCAGCAGGGCCGTATCGTTGTTGATGGTATCGAGCTGAACGAAGATATCCGCAATATTGAAAAGGTTCGCCAGGAAGTGGGCATGGTTTTCCAGCACTTCAATCTGTTTCCGCATCTCACCGTATTACAAAACTGTACGCTGGCACCAATTTGGGTGCGCAAAATGCCGAAGAAGGAAGCTGAAGCGCTGGCAATCCACTATCTTGAGCGCGTGCGTATTGCCGAGCATGCGCACAAATTTCCCGGACAGATTTCGGGTGGTCAGCAGCAGCGTGTGGCGATTGCCCGTTCGCTCTGCATGAAGCCAAAGATCATGCTTTTTGATGAACCCACGTCAGCGCTGGATCCGGAAATGGTGAAAGAAGTGCTGGATACGATGATTGGGCTGGCACAATCTGGTATGACGATGCTGTGCGTCACCCATGAAATGGGCTTTGCCCGTACAGTCGCTGATCGCGTGATCTTTATGGATCGTGGTGAGATTGTTGAGCAGGCGCCGCCTGAAGAGTTCTTTGCGAACCCGAAATCAGAACGTACCCGCGCTTTCCTGTCGCAAGTTATCCACTGATCGTTATCGCCGTGTTTCAGGGCCACCCGCAGGTGGCCTTTTTTATCGCTCTCGTTTTAATGTCAGGTGTTTTACGAGAGGTCGTTGCAGCGCAACATTTAAGGCACTGAACACGAATTGATTTTTACTAAGAGATAATGTTTGCGGATAAACAGCAGATAAAGCAAAAGGCCCCGTCTTTCGACGAGGCCTTTTGTTTTGTTTGATGCCTGGCAGTTCCCTACTCTCGCATGGGGAGACCCCACACTACCATCGGCGCTACGGCGTTTCACTTCTGAGTTCGGCATGGGGTCAGG
>FOAY01000029.1 GCA_900109485.1 Kosakonia sacchari
CCGCGAAATCCACCTGTACTGGCGTTGAAATGTTCCGCAAACTGCTGGACGAAGGCCGTGCCGGTGAGAACGTAGGTGTTCTGCTGCGTGGTATCAAACGTGAAGAAATCGAACGTGGTCAGGTACTGGCTAAGCCGGGTTCCATCAAGCCACACACCAAATTCGAATCAGAAGTTTATATCCTGTCCAAAGATGAAGGCGGCCGTCACACTCCGTTCTTCAAAGGCTACCGTCCGCAGTTCTACTTCCGTACAACTGACGTGACAGGCACCATCGAACTGCCGGAAGGCGTGGAGATGGTAATGCCGGGCGACAACATCAAAATGGTTGTTACCCTGATTCACCCGATTGCGATGGACGATGGTCTGCGTTTCGCAATCCGTGAAGGCGGCCGTACCGTTGGCGCGGGCGTTGTAGCAAAAGTTCTCAGCTAATTATCTGGCTTTGAATAAATATCCTCCGGCATAGCCGGAGGTTTTTCAGATGCGCCTGTAAGGCTATGTTACCAGCCGCGCCCTAACAGGCGCATACGATCTGACATTTGCATCAAACTTCGTTACTTACGGCCCGTAAACGGGCTACCCGGATAAGTGATCGACAACTGCTCTCCCATTTTATCCTCTTCAAGCTGGTGCCTTATGTATTCCTGTATCTTCGCTGTGTTCTTACCTACCGTATCTACGTAGTATCCCCGGCACCAGAACTCCCTGTTCCTGTATTTGAATTTCAGATCTCCAAACTGCTCATAAAGCATCAGACTGCTTTTCCCTTTCAGATATCCCATAAAACCGGATACGCTCATTTTGGGCGGGATTTCCACAAGCATATGGATATGATCTGCGCAGCATTCCGCTTCCAGGATCCGTACGCTTTTCCACTCACACAGCTTTCTTAAAATGCTGCCTATCGCCAGACGTTTCTCTCCGTAGAACGCCTGTCTTCGGTATTTGGGCGCAAAAACTATGTGATATTTACAGTTCCATCGGGTGTGCGCTAAGCTCTTTTCGTCCCCCATTGGGACCCCCTTTTGATTTCTTGTTGAACTTTTGCAGTTGCCAGACCGCAAGGTGTTTTAACAAATCAAAAGGGGTTTTAATAACTGGCTTAAAGCTGAAAGCTTTCCGGAACCCCCAGCCTAGCTGGGGGTTTTCTATAGACAATGAAAAAGGGCGCTTCGGCGCCCTTTTTGCTGCCTGTTAAATTAGTGACGGACATATATCCTGAAATTTTCCCTGCGCTTCTGACGAAGGCTTTACAGTTGTGCTATTGTAATCGGAACCATTCTCATTTACACTTTTGTGCATAAATTGAACGGGAGTGATCATGTACGTTTGTTTGTGTAATGGTGTGAGTGATAAAAAAATTCGTCAGGCAGTTCGCCAGTTTCACCCCCAATCATTTCAGCAGCTTCGCAAATTTGTTCCGGTGGGAAATCAATGCGGTAAGTGTGTTCGTGCGGCAAGAGAGATTATGCAGAACGAACTTACACAGATGCCGGAATATAAAGAGATCGCTTAAGGCGCTATCTTTTTTTGACATCCCTGTAGGCGCATCTACGCTTCAATAAGTGGAAGCGGAGGGACTACATAATGAAAGGTGATGTTAAAATCATAAATTATCTCAATAAATTATTGGGAAATGAGCTTGTCGCAATAAACCAATACTTTCTCCATGCGAGAATGTTCAAAAACTGGGGACTGACGCGCCTCAACGATGTTGAATACCACGAATCCATTGATGAAATGAAACACGCTGATCGGTACATCGAGCGTATTTTGTTTCTTGAAGGATTACCGAACCTGCAGGATTTGGGCAAGCTCGGAATAGGTGAAGATGTCGAAGAGATGCTGCAATCTGACCTCAGGCTGGAACTGGAAGGCGCAAAAGATCTGCGCGAAGCCATTGCCTATGCTGATAGCGTTCATGATTATGTCAGCCGCGATATGATGATCAATATTCTTGCCGAAGAAGAGCACCATATTGACTGGCTCGAAACAGAACTCGATCTGATTGCGAAAATTGGTATTCAGAACTACCTGCAATCGCAAATCAAAGTTGAAGATTAAAACGATACCAGTGTTGGGTATCCAGCCAACAGACCCGCAGCCGCCAGAAATGGACCTAACGGCAGCGGGTTTTTTAATGATTGCCAGTTATGAGTGCAGATGCATCTGATTCCTGCGACGCAACAGGCCAACAAAGATGCAATAACAATCAGCGTGGGCAAACTTTCCCAACCATGCCAGGCCCCCAGCGCAGAAAGGTATTTTACATCGCCATATCCCATTCCTTCCCGACCACGCCACAAGCGGAAACCCCAGTAGACAGCAGCAAAAGCAGAATAGCCGGCGATTGCTCCCCACACGGCATATGGCAAAAAAGCCACGTGGGAAAGACTGTGCCAGCAAAGCCCTGTCCACAATAAAGGGCAGGTAAAACGGTCAGGGAGCAGACCGTTACGAATGTCATGCCAGACGAGTAGCAAGTTCAGGAATAAGTAGATAAATAGAAAGAGCATTTTGTCTCAAGTAAAGAGTGATGTCGTACCTGGAGAGTGGCGAAGGAGGGGATGATTGCATAATGTATTTCTGCAAAATCACGAGAGGTCTCGCCAGAAATATCGCCTGATTGATTGCAATGACATTCCTTCTGCGAACTTGCGCGCAATGTTGCTTATTTTCTAAACGGCACTTGCTTCCAGCCCAGATTTACGTATAATGCGCGGGCTTGTCGTAATTGACGGCGGGTTCAATCTGAACCCTGGCAGTGCTTTTAGCTGCTAACAATGCTCCCAATCGGGGGGCTATGTTATGAACGATTACACTCCCCCATCAATCGTAATGGGTGTGAGGAGTAATTATTTTCGTCTATAAATAATTGGAGCTCTGGTCTCATGCAGAACCAAAGAATCCGTATCCGCCTGAAAGCGTTTGATCATCGTCTGATCGATCAATCAACCGCGGAAATCGTCGAGACTGCCAAGCGCACTGGTGCGCAAGTCCGTGGTCCGATCCCGCTGCCGACCCGCAAAGAGCGCTTTACCGTTCTGATCTCCCCGCACGTTAACAAAGACGCGCGCGATCAGTACGAAATTCGCACTCACAAGCGTCTGGTTGACATCGTTGAGCCAACCGAGAAAACCGTTGATGCTCTGATGCGTCTGGACCTGGCTGCCGGTGTAGACGTGCAGATCAGCCTGGGTTAATCAGGTCATCGAGCGATTGAGAGGTTGAAACAATGATTGGTTTAGTCGGTAAAAAAGTGGGCATGACCCGCATCTTCACTGAAGATGGCGTATCTATCCCAGTAACCGTAATCGAAGTTGAAGCAAACCGCGTTACTCAGGTTAAAGATCTGGCTAACGATGGCTACCGCGCTATCCAGGTTACCACCGGTGCTAAAAAAGCTAACCGTGTAACCAAGCCGGAAGCTGGCCATTTTGCTAAAGCTGGCGTAGAAGCTGGCCGCGGCCTGTGGGAATTCCGTCTTGCTGATGGCGAAGAGTTCACCGTAGGTCAGGCGATTAGCGTTGAGCTGTTTGCTGAAGTTAAAAAAGTTGACGTAACTGGCACCTCTAAAGGTAAAGGTTTCGCAGGTACCGTTAAGCGCTGGAACTTCCGTACCCAGGACGCTACCCACGGTAACTCCCTGTCTCACCGCGTTCCGGGTTCTATCGGTCAGAACCAGACTCCGGGCAAAGTGTTCAAGGGCAAGAAAATGGCAGGTCAGCTGGGTAATGAGCGTGTAACCGTTCAGAGCCTGGACGTAGTACGTGTTGACGCTGAGCGCAACCTGCTGCTGGTTAAAGGTGCTGTCCCGGGTGCAACCGGTAGCGACCTGATCGTTAAACCAGCTGTGAAGGCGTGAGGAGATAGCAATGGAATTAGTATTGAAAGACGCGCAGAGCGCGCTGACTGTTTCCGAAACTACCTTCGGTCGTGACTTCAACGAAGCGCTGGTACACCAGGTTGTTGTAGCTTATGCAGCTGGTGCTCGTCAGGGTACTCGTGCTCAGAAGACCCGTGCTGAAGTAACTGGTTCCGGTAAAAAACCGTGGCGCCAGAAAGGCACCGGCCGCGCTCGTTCTGGTTCTATCAAGAGCCCGATCTGGCGTTCTGGTGGCGTGACCTTCGCTGCGCGTCCGCAGGACCACAGTCAAAAAGTTAACAAAAAGATGTACCGCGGCGCGCTGAAAAGCATCCTGTCCGAACTGGTACGTCAGGATCGTCTGATCGTTGTCGAGCAGTTCTCTGTTGAAGCACCGAAAACCAAGCTGCTGGCTCAGAAACTGAAAGACATGGCTCTGGAAGATGTGCTGATCATCACCGGTGAGCTGGACGAGAACCTGTTCCTGGCCGCGCGCAACCTGCACAAGGTTGACGTTCGCGACGCGACTGGTATCGACCCGGTTAGCCTGATCGCCTTCGACAAAGTCGTAATGACTGCTGATGCTGTTAAGCAAGTTGAGGAGATGCTGGCATGATTCGTGAAGAACGTCTGCTGAAGGTGCTGCGTGCACCGCACGTTTCTGAAAAAGCGTCTACTGCGATGGAAAAAACTAACACCATCGTTCTCAAAGTTGCTAAAGACGCGACCAAAGCAGAAATTAAAGCTGCTGTGCAGAAACTGTTTGAAGTCGAAGTCGAAGTCGTTAACACCCTGGTAGTTAAAGGGAAAGTTAAACGTCACGGACAGCGTATCGGTCGTCGTAGCGACTGGAAAAAAGCTTACGTCACCCTGAAAGAAGGCCAGAATCTGGACTTCGTTGGCGGCGCTGAGTAAGTCGGAGGAGTAATACAATGGCAGTTGTTAAATGTAAACCGACATCTCCGGGTCGTCGCCACGTAGTTAAAGTGGTTAACCCTGAGCTGCACAAGGGCAAACCTTTTGCTCCGTTGCTGGAAAAAAACAGCAAATCCGGTGGTCGTAACAACAATGGCCGTATCACCACTCGTCATATCGGTGGTGGCCACAAGCAGGCTTACCGTATTGTTGACTTCAAACGCAACAAAGATGGTATCCCGGCAGTTGTTGAACGTCTTGAGTACGATCCGAACCGTTCCGCGAACATCGCGCTGGTTCTGTACAAAGATGGCGAACGCCGTTACATCCTGGCCCCTAAAGGCCTGAAAGCTGGCGACCAGATTCAGTCTGGCGTTGATGCTGCAATCAAAGCGGGTAACACCCTGCCGATGCGCAATATCCCGGTTGGTTCTACCGTTCATAACGTAGAAATGAAACCAGGTAAAGGCGGTCAGCTGGCACGTTCTGCTGGTACTTACGTTCAGATCGTTGCACGTGACGGTGCTTATGTCACCCTGCGTCTGCGTTCTGGTGAAATGCGTAAAGTTGAAGCTGAGTGCCGCGCTACTCTGGGCGAAGTTGGCAATGCTGAGCATATGCTGCGCGTTCTGGGTAAAGCAGGTGCTGCACGCTGGCGTGGTGTTCGTCCGACCGTTCGCGGTACTGCGATGAACCCAGTAGACCACCCACATGGTGGTGGTGAAGGTCGTAACTTTGGTAAGCACCCGGTAACTCCGTGGGGCGTTCAGACCAAAGGTAAGAAGACCCGCAGCAACAAGCGTACTGATAAATTCATCGTACGTCGCCGTAGCAAATAATTTTAGAGGATAAGCCATGCCACGTTCTCTCAAGAAAGGTCCTTTTATTGACCTGCACTTGCTGAAGAAGGTAGAGAAAGCGGTGGAAAGCGGAGACAAGAAGCCCCTGCGCACTTGGTCCCGTCGTTCAACGATCTTTCCTAACATGATCGGTTTGACCATCGCTGTCCATAATGGTCGTCAGCACGTTCCGGTATTTGTTTCCGACGAAATGGTCGGTCACAAACTGGGTGAATTCGCACCGACTCGTACTTATCGCGGCCACGCTGCTGATAAAAAAGCGAAGAAGAAATAAGGTAGGAGGAAGAGATGGAAACTTTAGCTCAACATCGCCATGCTCGTTCTTCTGCTCAGAAGGTTCGCCTTGTTGCTGACCTGATTCGCGGTAAGAAAGTGTCGCAGGCCCTGGATATTCTGACCTACACCAACAAGAAAGCGGCTGTACTGGTCAAGAAAGTTCTGGAATCTGCCATTGCTAACGCTGAACACAACGATGGCGCTGACATTGACGATCTGAAAGTTACGAAAATTTTCGTAGACGAAGGCCCGAGCATGAAGCGCGTTATGCCGCGTGCAAAAGGTCGTGCAGATCGCATCCTGAAGCGCACCAGCCACATTACTGTGGTTGTGTCCGATCGCTGAGACTCTGGAGACTAGCAATGGGTCAGAAAGTACATCCTAATGGTATTCGCCTGGGTATTGTAAAACCATGGAACTCTACCTGGTTTGCGAACACCAAAGAATTCGCTGGCAACCTGGACAGCGATTTTAAAGTACGTCAGTACCTGACTAAGGAACTGGCTAAAGCGTCTGTATCTCGTATCGTTATCGAGCGTCCGGCTAAGAGCATCCGTGTGACCATTCACACTGCTCGTCCGGGTATCGTTATCGGTAAAAAAGGTGAAGACGTTGAAAAACTGCGTAAGGTCGTAGCGGATATCGCTGGCGTTCCTGCTCAGATCAATATCGCCGAAGTTCGTAAACCTGAACTGGACGCAAAATTGGTTGCTGACAGCATCACTTCTCAGCTGGAACGTCGCGTTATGTTCCGTCGTGCTATGAAGCGTGCTGTACAGAACGCAATGCGTCTGGGCGCTAAAGGTATCAAAGTTGAAGTTAGCGGCCGTCTGGGCGGCGCGGAAATCGCACGTACCGAATGGTACCGTGAAGGTCGCGTTCCGCTGCACACTCTGCGTGCTGACATCGACTACAACACCTCCGAAGCGCACACCACTTATGGTGTAATCGGCGTAAAAGTGTGGATCTTCAAAGGTGAGATCCTTGGTGGTATGGCTGCAGTTGAACAACCGGAAAAACCGGCTGCTCAACCTAAAAAGCAGCAGCGTAAAGGCCGTAAATAAGGAGCGTCGCTGATGTTACAACCAAAGCGTACAAAATTCCGTAAAGTGCACAAAGGCCGTAACCGTGGTCTCGCGCAGGGCACGGATGTGAGCTTCGGCGTTTACGGTCTGAAAGCTGTTGGCCGTGGTCGTCTGACCGCTCGTCAGATCGAAGCAGCACGTCGTGCTATGACTCGTGCTGTTAAGCGTCAGGGTAAGATCTGGATCCGTGTATTCCCGGACAAACCGATCACCGAGAAGCCGCTGGAAGTTCGTATGGGTAAAGGTAAAGGTAACGTGGAGTATTGGGTTGCCTTGATTCAGCCGGGTAAAGTCCTGTATGAAATGGACGGCGTTCCGGAAGAGCTGGCCCGTGAAGCCTTCGAGCTGGCAGCAGCAAAACTGCCGATTAAAACCACCTTTGTAACTAAGACGGTGATGTAATGAAAGCAAAAGAGCTGCGTGAAAAGAGCGTTGAAGAGCTGAACACCGAGCTGCTTAACCTGCTGCGCGAGCAGTTCAACCTGCGTATGCAGGCTGCAAGTGGCCAGCTGCAACAGACTCACCTGTTGAAGCAAGTGCGTCGTAATGTCGCACGCGTTAAGACTTTACTGACTGAGAAGGCGGGTGCGTAATGACCGATAAAATCCGTACTCTGCAGGGTCGTGTTGTTAGCGACAAAATGGAGAAATCCATTGTTGTAGCTATCGAGCGTTTCGTGAAACACCCGATCTACGGTAAATTCATCAAACGTACGACTAAACTGCACGTACATGACGAGAACAACGAATGCGGCACTGGCGACGTGGTTGAAATCCGCGAATGCCGTCCGCTGTCCAAGACCAAGTCCTGGACGCTGGTTCGCGTTGTAGAGAAAGCGGTTCTGTAATACAGTACGCGTTCTCAAACGAATAAACGGCTCAGCGATGAGCCGTTTATTTTTTCTACCCATATCCAAGAACCGGTGTTATAATGCCGCGCCCTCGATATGGGGCTTTTTAACGACCCTGATTTTAGGGTCTTCAGTAGTAGTTGACATTAGCGGAGCACTGAAATGATCCAAGAACAGACTATGCTGAACGTCGCCGACAACTCCGGTGCACGTCGCGTAATGTGTATCAAGGTTCTGGGTGGCTCGCACCGTCGCTACGCAGGCGTAGGCGACATCATCAAGATCACCATCAAAGAAGCAATTCCGCGTGGTAAGGTCAAAAAAGGTGATGTGCTGAAGGCGGTAGTGGTGCGCACCAAGAAGGGTGTTCGTCGCCCTGACGGTTCTGTCGTTCGCTTCGATGGCAATGCTTGTGTTCTTCTGAACAACAACAGCGAGCAGCCTATCGGTACGCGTATTTTTGGGCCGGTTACTCGTGAACTTCGTTCTGAGAAGTTTATGAAAATCATCTCTCTGGCACCAGAAGTACTCTAAGGAGCGAATCATGGCAGCTAAAATCCGTCGTGATGACGAAGTTATCGTGTTAACCGGTAAAGATAAAGGTAAACGCGGTAAAGTAAAAAATGTTCTGTCTTCCGGCAAGATCATTGTTGAAGGTATCAATCTGGTTAAGAAACATCAGAAGCCGGTTCCGGCCCTGAACCAACCAGGTGGCATCGTTGAAAAAGAAGCTGCAATTCAGGTTTCTAACGTTGCAATCTTCAATGCGGCAACCGGCAAGGCTGACCGTGTAGGCTTTAGATTCGAAGACGGTAAGAAAGTCCGTTTCTTCAAGTCTAACAGCGAAACTATCAAGTAATTTGGAGTAGTACGATGGCGAAACTGCATGATTACTACAAAGACGAAGTAGTTAAGAAACTCATGACTGAGTTTAGCTACAATTCTGTCATGCAAGTCCCTCGGGTCGAGAAGATCACCCTGAATATGGGTGTTGGTGAAGCGATCGCTGACAAGAAACTGCTGGATAACGCAGCAGCTGATCTGGCAGCTATCTCCGGTCAAAAACCGTTGATCACCAAAGCGCGCAAATCTGTTGCGGGCTTCAAAATCCGTCAGGGCTATCCGATCGGCTGTAAAGTGACTCTGCGTGGCGAACGCATGTGGGAGTTCTTTGAGCGCCTGATCACTATTGCTGTACCGCGTATCCGTGACTTCCGTGGCTTGTCCGCTAAGTCTTTCGACGGTCGTGGTAATTACAGCATGGGTGTCCGTGAGCAGATCATCTTCCCAGAGATCGACTACGATAAAGTCGACCGCGTGCGTGGTTTGGATATTACCATTACCACTACTGCGAAATCTGACGAAGAAGGCCGTGCTCTGCTGGCTGCCTTTGACTTCCCGTTCCGCAAGTAAGGTAGGGTTACTTCATGGCTAAGCAATCAATGAAAGCACGCGAAGTTAAACGCGTAGCTTTAGCTGAAAAATACTTCGCGAAACGCGCTGAACTGAAAGCGATCATTTCTGATGTGAACGCTTCCGACGAAGATCGTTGGAACGCTGTTCTCAAGCTGCAGAGTCTGCCGCGTGATTCCAGCCCGTCTCGTCAGCGTAACCGCTGCCGTCAAACAGGTCGTCCACATGGTTATGTGGGCAAGTTCGGGTTGAGCCGTATTAAGCTGCGTGAAGCCGCCATGCGCGGTGAAGTGCCAGGCTTGAAAAAGGCTAGCTGGTAATTGTCACCAATTGAATCACGGGAGTAAAGACAGATGAGCATGCAAGATCCGATCGCGGATATGCTGACCCGTATCCGTAACGGTCAGGCCGCGAATAAAGCTGCGGTCACCATGCCTTCCTCCAGGCTGAAAGTGGCAATCGCCAACGTGCTGAAGGACGAAGGTTTTATTGAAGATTTTAAAATTGAAGGCGACACCAAGCCGGAACTGGAACTGACTCTCAAGTACTTCCAGGGTAAAGCTGTGGTAGAAAGCATTCAGCGTATCAGCCGCCCAGGTCTGCGCATCTATAAGAAAAAAGATGAGCTGCCGAAAGTTATGGGTGGTATGGGTATCGCAGTTGTTTCTACCTCTAAAGGTGTTATGACTGATCGTGCAGCGCGCCAGGCTGGTCTTGGTGGCGAAATTATCTGCTACGTAGCCTAATCGGAGGAAAAAATGTCTCGTGTTGCTAAAGCACCGGTCGTTATTCCTGCCGGCGTTGACGTAAAAATCAACGGTCAGGTTATCACGATCAAAGGTAAAAACGGCGAGCTGACTCGTACCCTTAACGATGCTGTTGAAGTTAATCATGCAGACAATGCTCTGACCTTCGGTCCGCGTACTGGTTACGTGGATGGTTGGGCTCAGGCTGGTACCGCGCGTGCCCTGCTGAACGCAATGGTTATCGGTGTTACCGAAGGCTTCACTAAGAAGCTGCAGCTGGTTGGTGTAGGTTATCGTGCAGCGGTCAAAGGGAACGTAGTAAACCTGGCACTGGGTTTCTCTCATCCTGTAGAGCATCAGCTGCCGGCCGGTATCACTGCTGAATGTCCGACTCAGACTGAAATCGTGCTGAAAGGCGCTGATAAGCAGGTGATCGGCCAGGTAGCAGCAGATCTGCGCGCCTACCGTCGTCCTGAGCCGTATAAAGGCAAGGGTGTTCGTTACGCCGACGAAGTCGTGCGTACCAAAGAGGCTAAGAAGAAGTAAGGTAACACTATGGATAAGAAATCTGCTCGTATCCGTCGTGCGACCCGCGCACGCCGCAAGCTCAAAGAGCTTGGTGCGACCCGCCTGGTGGTACATCGTACCCCGCGTCATATTTACGCCCAGGTAATCGCATCGAACGGTTCTGAAGTTCTGGTAGCTGCTTCTACTGTAGAAAAAGCTATCTCTGAACAACTGAAGTACACCGGCAACAAAGACGCGGCCGCAGCAGTGGGTAAAGCTGTAGCTGAACGCGCTCTGGAAAAAGGCATTAAAGATGTGTCTTTTGACCGTTCCGGGTTCCAATATCATGGTCGCGTCCAGGCACTGGCAGATGCTGCCCGTGAAGCTGGCCTTCAGTTCTAAGGTAGAGGTGTAAGATGGCTCACATCGAAAAACAAGCTGGCGAACTGCAGGAAAAGCTGATCGCGGTAAACCGCGTATCTAAAACCGTTAAAGGTGGTCGTATTTTCTCCTTCACAGCTCTGACTGTTGTTGGTGATGGTAACGGTCGCGTTGGTTTTGGTTACGGTAAAGCCCGCGAAGTTCCGGCAGCGATCCAGAAAGCGATGGAAAAAGCCCGTCGCAATATGATTAACGTCGCGCTGAACCACGGCACCCTGCAGCACCCGGTTAAGGGTACTCACACGGGTTCTCGTGTATTCATGCAGCCGGCTTCCGAAGGTACCGGTATTATCGCCGGTGGTGCAATGCGCGCCGTTCTGGAAGTCGCTGGGGTTCATAACGTTCTGGCTAAAGCATATGGTTCCACCAACCCGATCAACGTGGTTCGTGCAACTATTGCTGGCCTGGAAAATATGAAATCTCCGGAAATGGTCGCTGCCAAGCGTGGTAAATCCGTTGAAGAAATTCTGGGGTAATTGACCATGGCAAAGACTATTAAAATCACTCAAACCCGCAGTGCAATCGGTCGTCTGCCGAAACACAAGGCAACGCTGCTTGGCCTGGGTCTGCGTCGTATTGGTCATACTGTAGAACGCGAGGATACTCCTGCGGTTCGTGGTATGGTCAACGCGGTTTCCTTCATGGTTAAAGTTGAGGAGTAAGAGATGCGTTTAAATACTCTGTCTCCGGCCGAAGGCTCCAAAAAGGCGGGTAAACGCCTGGGTCGTGGTATCGGTTCTGGCCTCGGTAAAACCGGTGGTCGTGGTCACAAAGGTCAGAAGTCTCGTTCTGGCGGTGGCGTACGTCGCGGTTTCGAGGGTGGTCAGATGCCACTGTATCGTCGTCTGCCGAAATTCGGTTTCACTTCTCGTAAAGCAATGATCACGGCAGAGATTCGTCTGTCCGATCTGGCTAAAGTAGAAGGCGACGTAGTAGACCTGAACACGCTGAAAGCAGCTAACATTATCGGCATCCAGATCGAGTTCGCGAAAGTGATCCTGGCTGGTGAAGTAGCTCGTCCGGTAACTGTTCGTGGCCTGCGTGTTACTAAAGGCGCTCGTGCTGCTATCGAAGCTGCTGGCGGTAAAATTGAGGAATAAGTAGCAGATGGCTAAACAACCGGGGTTAGATTTCCAAAGTGCCAAAGGTGGAATTGGCGAACTGAAACGCAGACTGCTGTTTGTTATCGGTGCGCTGATTGTGTTCCGTATTGGCTCTTTTATTCCGATCCCTGGTATTGATGCCGCTGTACTTGCCAAACTGCTTGAACAACAGCGTGGCACCATCATTGAAATGTTTAACATGTTCTCTGGTGGTGCTCTCAGCCGTGCTTCTATCTTTGCTCTGGGTATTATGCCGTATATTTCGGCATCAATTATTATCCAACTGCTAACGGTCGTTCACCCGGCCCTGGCGGAGTTAAAGAAAGAAGGGGAGTCTGGTCGTCGTAAGATTAGCCAGTACACCCGTTACGGTACCTTGGTGTTGGCTATATTCCAGTCGATCGGTATTGCTACCGGTTTACCGAATATGCCCGGAATGCAGGGCCTGGTAATGAATCCGGGTTTTGCATTCTACTTCACCGCTGTTGTAAGTCTGGTTACAGGAACCATGTTCCTGATGTGGCTCGGCGAACAAATTACTGAACGTGGTATCGGTAACGGTATCTCGATCATTATTTTCGCTGGTATTGTGGCGGGCCTTCCGCCAGCCATTGCCCATACTATCGAGCAAGCGCGTCAAGGCGACCTGCACTTCCTCCTGTTGCTGTTGGTTGCAGTATTAGTATTCGCAGTGACGTTCTTTGTTGTTTTCGTTGAGCGTGGTCAACGCCGCATTGTGGTAAACTACGCGAAACGTCAGCAAGGTCGTCGTGTCTATGCTGCTCAGAGCACACATTTGCCGCTGAAAGTAAATATGGCGGGGGTAATCCCGGCTATTTTTGCTTCCAGTATTATTCTGTTCCCGGCGACCATCGCGTCATGGTTCGGGGGCGGTACTGGTTGGAACTGGCTGACAACAATTTCGCTGTATTTGCAGCCTGGGCAACCGCTTTATGTGTTACTCTATGCATCTGCAATCATCTTCTTCTGTTTCTTCTACACGGCGTTGGTTTTCAACCCGCGTGAAACAGCAGATAACCTGAAGAAGTCCGGTGCATTCGTACCAGGAATTCGTCCGGGAGAGCAAACGGCGAAGTATATCGATAAAGTAATGACTCGTCTGACTCTGGTTGGTGCGCTGTATATTACTTTTATCTGCCTGATCCCGGAGTTCATGCGTGATGCAATGAAAGTGCCGTTCTACTTCGGTGGGACTTCTCTGCTTATCGTTGTTGTCGTGATTATGGACTTTATGGCTCAAGTGCAAACTCTGATGATGTCCAGTCAGTATGAGTCTGCATTGAAGAAGGCGAACCTGAAAGGCTACGGTCGTTAATGGTCGCCCGAGAAGTTACGGAGAGTAAAAATGAAAGTTCGTGCTTCCGTCAAGAAATTATGCCGTAACTGCAAAATCGTTAAACGTGATGGCGTCATCCGTGTGATTTGCAGTGCCGAGCCGAAGCATAAACAGCGCCAAGGCTGATTATTTCGCATATTTTTCTTGCAAAGTTGGGTTGAGCTGGCTAGATTAGCCAGCCAATCTTTTGTATGTCTGTACGTTTCCATTTGAGTATCCTGAAAACGGGCTTTTCAGCATGGTACGTACTAGTAAAATTATAGGAGTGCATAGTGGCCCGTATAGCAGGCATTAACATTCCTGATCAGAAACATGCTGTGATCGCATTAACTTCGATCTATGGCGTCGGTAAAACCCGCTCCCAAGCCATTCTGGCGGCTGCGGGCATCGCTGAAAATGTTAAGATCAGTGAGCTGTCTGAAGAACAAATCGACACGCTGCGTGACGAAGTTGCCAAATTTGTCGTTGAAGGTGATCTGCGCCGTGAAATTAGCATGAGCATCAAGCGCCTGATGGATCTTGGTTGCTATCGCGGTTTGCGTCATCGTCGTGGTCTCCCGGTTCGCGGTCAGCGTACCAAGACCAACGCACGTACCCGTAAGGGTCCGCGCAAACCGATCAAGAAATAATCGGGGTGATTGAATAATGGCAAAGGCACCAATTCGTGCACGTAAACGTGTAAGAAAACAAGTCTCTGACGGCGTGGCTCATATCCATGCTTCTTTCAACAACACCATCGTTACTATTACTGATCGTCAGGGTAACGCGCTGGGTTGGGCAACAGCCGGTGGTTCCGGTTTCCGTGGTTCTCGCAAATCCACTCCGTTTGCAGCTCAGGTTGCAGCAGAGCGTTGCGCTGAAGCCGTAAAAGAATACGGCATCAAGAATCTGGAAGTTATGGTTAAGGGACCGGGTCCGGGTCGCGAATCTACTATTCGTGCTCTGAACGCCGCTGGTTTCCGCATCACTAATATTACTGATGTGACTCCGATCCCTCACAACGGTTGTCGTCCGCCGAAAAAACGTCGCGTATAACGCGCTCGTTTTCTAGGATTGTTGGAGAAAGAAAATGGCAAGATATTTGGGTCCTAAGCTCAAGCTGAGCCGTCGTGAGGGCACAGACCTGTTCCTTAAGTCTGGCGTTCGCGCGATCGATACCAAGTGTAAAATTGAACAAGCTCCTGGCCAGCACGGTGCGCGTAAACCGCGTCTGTCTGACTATGGTGTGCAGTTGCGTGAAAAGCAAAAAGTTCGCCGTATCTACGGTGTGCTGGAGCGTCAGTTCCGTAACTACTACAAAGAAGCAGCACGTCTGAAAGGCAACACAGGTGAAAACCTGCTGGGTCTGCTGGAAGGTCGTCTGGACAACGTTGTATACCGTATGGGCTTTGGCGCCACTCGTGCAGAAGCACGTCAGCTGGTTAGCCACAAAGCAATCATGGTAAACGGTCGTGTTGTTAACATCGCTTCTTATCAGGTTAGTCCGAATGACGTGGTTAGCATTCGTGAGAAAGCGAAAAAGCAGTCTCGCGTGAAAGCCGCTCTGGAGCTGGCTGAGCAGCGTGAAAAGCCAACCTGGCTGGAAGTTGATGCTGGCAAGATGGAAGGTACGTTCAAGCGTAAGCCGGAGCGTTCTGATCTGTCTGCGGACATTAACGAACACCTGATCGTCGAGCTTTACTCCAAGTAAAGCTTAGTACCAAAGAGAGGACACAATGCAGGGTTCTGTGACAGAGTTTCTAAAACCGCGCCTGGTAGATATCGAGCAAGTGAGTTCGACGCACGCCAAGGTGACCCTTGAGCCTTTAGAGCGTGGCTTTGGCCATACTCTGGGTAACGCACTGCGCCGTATTCTGCTCTCATCGATGCCGGGTTGCGCGGTGACTGAGGTTGAGATTGATGGTGTACTTCATGAGTACAGCACCAAAGAAGGCGTTCAGGAAGATATCCTTGAAATCCTGCTCAACCTGAAAGGGCTGGCGGTGAGAGTTCAGGGTAAAGATGATGTTATTCTTACTCTGAATAAATCTGGCATTGGCCCTGTGACTGCAGCCGACATTACCCACGACGGTGATGTCGAAATCGTCAAGCCGCAGCATGTGATCTGCCACCTGACCGATGAAAACGCATCTATCAATATGCGTATCAAAGTTCAGCGCGGTCGTGGTTATGTGCCGGCGTCTGCCCGAATTCATTCGGAAGAAGATGAGCGCCCGATCGGCCGTTTACTGGTTGATGCGTGCTACAGCCCTGTAGAGCGAATTGCCTACAATGTTGAAGCAGCACGTGTTGAACAGCGCACCGACCTGGACAAGCTGGTCATCGAAATGGAAACCAACGGCACAATCGATCCTGAAGAGGCGATTCGTCGTGCGGCAACCATCCTGGCAGAACAACTGGAAGCTTTCGTTGATTTACGTGATGTACGTCAGCCGGAAGTTAAAGAAGAGAAACCAGAATTCGATCCGATCCTGCTGCGCCCTGTTGACGATCTGGAATTGACTGTCCGCTCTGCTAACTGCCTCAAGGCAGAAGCTATCCACTATATCGGTGATCTGGTACAGCGTACCGAGGTTGAGTTGCTGAAAACGCCGAACCTGGGTAAAAAATCTCTTACTGAGATTAAAGACGTGCTGGCCTCACGTGGTCTGTCTCTGGGCATGCGCCTGGAAAACTGGCCGCCGGCAAGCATTGCTGACGAGTAACCGGATCACAGGTTAAGGTTTTACTGAGAAGGATAAGGTCATGCGCCATCGTAAGAGTGGTCGTCAACTGAACCGCAACAGCAGCCATCGCCAGGCCATGTTCCGTAACATGGCAGGTTCTCTGGTTCGTCATGAGATCATCAAGACGACTCTGCCGAAAGCGAAAGAGCTGCGTCGCGTAGTTGAGCCGCTGATTACTCTTGCCAAGACTGATAGCGTTGCTAATCGTCGTCTGGCATTCGCCCGTACTCGTGATAACGAGATCGTGGCAAAACTGTTTAACGAGCTGGGCCCGCGTTTCGCGAGCCGTGCCGGTGGTTACACTCGCATTCTGAAGTGTGGCTTCCGTGCTGGTGACAATGCTCCGATGGCTTACATCGAGCTGGTTGATCGCGCCGAGCCGAAAGCAGAAGCTGCTGCAGAGTAATCTGTAGTAACGTAAAAAGACCCGCTTCGGCGGGTTTTTTTATATCCTGAGCATTACCACTTTCCTACAATGTTCGTATCTTTCTTGCTCATCCCTGGAGACCCATTATGTGGTTGCTTGATCAGTGGGCAGAACGGCATATCCTTGACGCCCAAAATAAAGGTGAATTCGACAATCTTCCCGGTCGCGGCGAGCCGCTCACTCTGGATGATGATTCTCATGTTCCTCCAGAGCTTCGAACTGGATACCGTTTATTGAAGAATGCGGGCTGTCTACCGCCAGAGCTTGAATATCGTAGAGAAGCGATCGCGTTGGCTGATTTGTTAAATGGCGTGGAGGAAAATCATCCACAGCATCGAGAGTTACAACGCCGCTTATCTTTACTTGAGCTCAAATTGCGCCAGGCAGGTTTAAGCACTGATTTTTTGCGCGGTGATTACGCCATAAAACTGCAGCAGAAGTTAAACGAGGAATAGCCTATGTACCGCATTGGTGAAATTGCGAAATTAGCTGAAGTGACGCCGGATACCATCCGCTACTATGAAAAACAACAGATGATGGATCATGAAATACGGACGGAAGGCGGTTTTCGTCTTTATACGGACAGAGATTTGCAACGTCTAAAATTTATCCGCCATGCGCGCCAGTTAGGATTTACGTTAGAAGCGATACGTGAATTACTGTCGATCCGAATTGATCCTGAACATCATACATGTCAGGAGTCGAAGAGTATTGTGCAGACCCGTTTGGCTGAAGTGGAAGCGCGTATTGATGAACTCCAGGCAATGCGGCGTTCCCTACAGAAACTGAACGATGCCTGTTGTGGTACTGCGCACAGCAGTGTCTATTGTTCCATTCTGGAAGCGCTGGAACAGGGCGCGAGTGGTAAGACTAATTCGTCGACATGTTGATCTTCTCTGCGCAGAGATCTACACTTCGGCCGTTTTAACATACAAACTGGAGAAGCTATGAGCCGCTATCAGCATACTAAAGGGCAAATTAATGATAATGCCATTGAGGCATTGTTGCATGACCCACTGTTCAGGCAGCGTATTGAGAAAAATAAGAAAGGGAAAGGGAGTTATCTTCGAAAAGAAAAACATGCAAACCGGGGAGATAAGGAGGCCAGTGGCAAGCAAGCACATCGCTTATTTACCACTGGCCTTCTGGCTTCTGCTTAATTAATTACGGTTATTCTGCTCTTTCAGCAGGTCGCGGATTTCACTCAGCAATACTTCTTCTTTGCTTGGCGCCGGCGGGGCTTTAGGCTCTTCTTCCTGATTGCGTTTCAGCTTATTAATTACCTTGATCGCAAGGAAGATGGCAAAAGCAACGATGATAAAATCAAATACATTCTGGATAAACACGCCGTAATGCATTACGACAGCGGGCACGTCGCCCTGTGCATCGCGTAACGTTAATGCAAACTGTTTGAAATCAATTCCACCGATTAATAATCCAAGTGGCGGCATAATGATATCGGCAACCAGGGAAGATACGATTTTACCGAATGCTGCACCGATGATCACACCAACGGCCAAATCCACTACATTGCCGCGCATTGCGAACTCGCGGAACTCTTTCAAAATACTCATATCCTTCTCCATGTGCAGGCTGTCTGGATAAGTTTAACAAAT
Source organism: Kosakonia sacchari (assembly GCA_900109485.1). Classification (GTDB taxonomy): domain Bacteria; phylum Pseudomonadota; class Gammaproteobacteria; order Enterobacterales; family Enterobacteriaceae; genus Kosakonia; species Kosakonia sacchari_B. The sequence goes on from FOAY01000029.1 coordinate 18,190, forward strand.
TACCGTTCAATTTCCATTTGCAGGCATAACTAACCAGATTTCTTAATCCCTTATTAATTCAGGGATTAAGAAAGGATGCGGATATCCGCATCCTTTGAGATTAAAGGAAGAAGGGGCTTGGCTGGAAGAGTCTTTCAACGTCCGTAATATATTTTTTGTCGGTTAAAAACATAATTACGTGGTCGCCCTGCTCAATACGCAAATTATCATTAGCAATCATCACATCGTTGCCACGTACCACTGCGCCAATAATCGTGCCGGGCGGGAGTTTAATCTCATCAATAACACGACCCACTACGCGAGAGGTCGTTTCGTCACCGTGAGCGACAGCTTCGATCGCCTCGGCGACGCCACGACGCAACGAAGAAACCCCGACAATATCGGCTTTGCGCACGTGGCTAAGCAGTGCGGAGATAGTTGCCTGCTGCGGTGAAATCGCAATATCAATTACGCTGCCCTGTACCAGATCGACGTAAGCGCGGCGTTGGATCAGCACCATGACCTTTTTCGCTCCCATACGTTTGGCCAGCATTGCCGACATAATATTCGCTTCGTCATCGTTGGTGACGGCAATAAACAGATCAACTTGATCGATGTGTTCTTCGGCCAGCAATTCTTGATCCGACGCATCACCATAGAAAACGATGGTATTTTGTAGTTTTTCTGCCAGTTCTGCAGCACGCTGCTGATCGCGTTCGATCAATTTGACGCTGTAGTCTTTCTCCAGTTGGCGTGCCAGACCTGCGCCTATATTCCCGCCGCCAACCAGCATGATGCGTTTGTACGGTTTTTCCAGGCGCTGGAGCTCGCTCATTACTGCGCGAATATGCTGCGATGCGGCAATAAAGAACACCTCGTCTCCGGCCTCTACTATGGTTGAACCTTGCGGGCGAATAGGGCGGTCGTGACGAAATATGGCCGCAACGCGGGTATCAATATGCGGCATATGTTCGCGCATGGTCGATAACGCATTACCAACGAGCGGCCCACCGTAATAGGCTTTAACTACGGCAAGGCTGACTTTCCCCTCGGCGAAATTTACTACTTGCAGCGCTCCCGGATATTCGATCAGCCGATAGATACTATCAATCACCAACTGTTCCGGTGCAATTAAATGGTCGATCGGCACAGCTTCTGAATGGAACAGTTTATCGGCATCGCGCACATAATCTGGCGAACGAATACGTGCAATGCGGTTCGGCGTATTAAACAGTGAATAAGCAACCTGACAGGCAACCATATTGGTTTCATCTGAACTGGTCACAGCGACCAGCATATCGGCATCATCTGCGCCAGCTTCACGTAATACGCGTGGATGCGAGCCATGCCCCTGCACAACTCGCAGATCAAACTTGTCCTGCAAGCTGCGCAGACGATCGCCATTGGTATCGACAACGGTAATGTCGTTATTCTCCCCGACCAGGTTTTCCGCCAGCGTGCCGCCAACCTGCCCTGCGCCCAGAATAATTATTTTCATCTGCTGTGACCCGTTGTTCTCATCACTGTTTGATTATCTTAGCGTAAAAGAAACCGTCGCCTTCTTCCGCTCCCGGCAATTTCTGCAACCCTGGCTGTTCCGGCGTACCGGTCAGGCTAAGCTGCGCATCTGGCGTACGCTTCAGGAAAGCTGCAACCTGCTGGTTGTTCTCTTCTGGCAGGATCGAACAGGTTGCGTATACCAGTGTGCCGCCAGATTTTAGATGCGGCCAGATAGCATCCAGAATTTCTGACTGCAACTGCACCAGTTCAGGAATATCACGATCGCGACGCAACCACTTGATGTCCGGGTGTCGACGAATGACCCCTGTCGCAGAACAAGGCGCATCTACCAGAATACGGTCAAAGACTTCTTCGCCACACCACTGTGACGGGAAACGACCGTCGCCCTGTTTGACCTGCGCTTTCATACCAAGACGTTTCAGGTTGTCGTAAACGCGGGATAAGCGTTGTTCGTCAACATCCACGGCCAGGACGCTGGCTTCCGGCGCCGCTTCAAGAATGTGCGTTGTTTTGCCACCTGGCGCAGCACAAAGGTCGAGAATGCGTTCGCCATTTTGCGGGGCGAGGAAGTTGATACAACCCTGGGCTGACGCATCCTGCACCGTGACCCAGCCTTCCGCAAATCCAGGAAGCGCAGTAACGGGAGCTGCCGCTGCCAGACGAACGGCATCCGGGTAATCCGCATGGGTAAACCCTTGCAAACCGTGTTCTTCCAGTAATGCCAGCCAGCCGTCACGGGTATGGTGTTGGCGGTTCACGCGCAGCCACATTGGTGGGCGTTGGTTACTGGCCTCGATAACCTGCTGCCATTGCTGCGGATAAGCTTTTTGTACTCGTTTTAGCAGCCATGCCGGAAACAGATAGCGGTTATCGCTGCTGGCGAATTCCGCCAGTAATTCCTCTTGCTGACGTTGAAACTGGCGCAACACGCCATTAATCAACCCCTTAAGTTGCGGTCGTTTGATGGCAACCGCACCTTCTACCGTTTCTGCCAGCGCCGCATGCGCAGGAATTCGGGTATGTAGAAGCTGATAAAATCCGACCATGATCAGGTAGTGTACCGTGCGTTGTTTCCCGGTCATCGGACGCGACATCAGCTTATTGATCAGCCAGTCGAGCTGTGGCAGCACGCGTAAAACACCGAAGCACAACTCCTGGAGCAGTGCCTTATCTTTGTCAGAGACTTTCTGTTGAAGCGGCGGCAGGATATTGCTGAGCGATTGCCCTTGTTCCATCACCTGCTCGATGGCCTGCGCAGCCATACTACGTAAATTGTTCTGTTTTTTCATAACCACAAATATAAAAATGCCCGGCAAAACCGGGCTAAGAAATGTGTATCACGCCAGGCGATTGCCGGGGATAAACCACTCACGCCGCGAGTTCAGGAGATCCTGCGCACTCATGGCTTTTTTACCTGCCGGCTGTAGCGACTCAAGATTCAGTATTCCATCAACGGTGGCAACCTGAATACCCGCTTTTGAAGCATCCAGAATCGTACCCGGCTCAGCTCGGGTGGCAGAAGGAATCACCGAAGCTTGCCATATTTTCACCGGCTGCTCATCAATCATGAACCAGCTCATTGGCCACGGGTTGAAAGCACGGATGCAGCGTTCCAGTTGCGCGGCGCTGAGCGACCAGTCAATGCGCGCCTCTTCTTTGCTCAGTTTCTCTGCGTAAGTGACCAGAGCTTCGTCCTGCACCTGCGGTTGCGCGTTGCCCTGAGCGAGCTGTTGCAGTGTGACAAGCAGCCCCTGCGGGCCAAGCTCCGCTAATTTCGCATATAGCGTGGCGCTGGTGTCTTGTGCGGTAATAGGGCATGAAAGCTTATATAGCATATCGCCAGTATCGAGCCCCACATCCATCTGCATAATGGTAACGCCGGTTTCCTCATCGCCAGCCCATAATGAGCGCTGGATCGGCGCCGCGCCGCGCCAGCGCGGCAGCAGAGAACCATGGACGTTGATACAGCCCTTGCTCGGCATGTCCAGAACGGCTTTGGGAAGAATCAAACCATATGCCACTACGACCATGACATCAGCCTTAAGGTCGGCAATTAGTTGCTGATTTTCCTGTTGGCGCAGAGATGCTGGCTGAAACACCGGCAAGCCTTTTTCTTCTGCCAGCACTTTCACCGGGCTGGGCATCAATTTTTTACCGCGGCCGGCGGGGCGATCGGGCTGGGTGAAAACCCCAACGACCTGATGCTCAGAAGACAACAGCGCGTCAAGATGACGCGCTGCGAAGTCAGGTGTGCCGGCGAAAATAATACGTAGAGAATCTGACACGTTTATCCCTTTTTGCCTGCGTTTAAGCGCGAGCGTTCATGCGATCCAGTTTTTCAACTTTCTGGCGAATGCGCTGACGTTTCATTGGCGACAGGTAATCAATGAACAGTTTACCTACCAGATGATCCATCTCGTGCTGAATACAGATAGCCAGCAGCCCATCAGCTTCCAGTTCGAATGTTTTTCCATCACGATCCAGCGCACGGATTTTCACTTTTTCAGCGCGCGGTACCAATGCACGTTGTTCCGGAATTGACAGACAGCCTTCTTCGATGCCTGTTTCCCCGCTTTTTTCCAACAGTTCCGGGTTAATCAGTACCAGTTGTTCATCGCGATTTTCAGAAACGTCGATGACGATAATGCGCTGATGGATATCAACCTGCGTTGCCGCAAGACCAATACCTTCTTCTGCGTACATGGTTTCAAACATATCATCCACAATACGTTGAATGTCCGCATTCACTTCTTTAACCGGCTCGGCGACTTTGCGAAGACGCTCGTCCGGAATATGTAACACATGCAAAACTGCCATAAATATCCAGAGTCGTGTTCAGGAGTTGGTGAGAATATTACCTCTATTCTAGACAAAACCCCCACTGATTGACAGCATCGGTGACCAATCGCAAGGATTGCCAGGACGGCTTGTGGCAGGGGAAATGGATGACATCCACAGAGATAGGATTACGCTTACTACAGGTCGGAGACCTGTGCGGCGATAAATGGCTACATACAGCACAATGGCTGGAGCAAAACAAAGGAGCAACGCCTGAAGAGCTTGAGCATTTCGGGCTGACAACAGCTCAGGCCAGGCGTTTTTTCTCTTTGTCGGCGCAGGAGCTGGAGAAGAGCCTGGATTGGCTGAGTCAGGCAAACCATCATCTCATTAGTGCCAGTGATGCGGCGTATCCCGAATCTCTGCGCGCTATTGCTGATTACCCGGGTGCCATTTTGGTGAAGGGCGAAGTATCAGCGCTAAAAACTCAACAACTGGCAGTTGTTGGCAGCCGTGCCCATTCCTGGTATGGAGAGCGCTGGGGACGTCTGTTTTGCGAGGCGCTTGCCCGAAGTGGTTTTACCATTACCAGCGGTATGGCTCTGGGGATCGACAGTATTGCCCACCGGGCCGCGTTGAATGTTGGGGGCAAGAGCGTAGCTGTGTTGGGAAATGGCCTGTTTAGCCTCTATCCCCGGCGGCACTCGGCGCTTGCCAGCCAGCTTATTGATTGCGGTGGCGCACTGGTTTCCGAATTTCCCCTTGCGGCACATCCCAAACGGGAACATTTTCCTCGACGAAATCGCATTATCAGCGGCCTTAGTCGTGGAATTCTGGTTGTTGAGGCAGCGCTACGCAGCGGATCGCTCGTCACCGCCCGAAGTGCGCTTGAGCAAGGCCGTGAGGTTTTTGCGCTGCCCGGCCCGATTGGTAGTCCCGGTAGTGAGGGGCCGCACTGGTTAATCAAACAAGGGGCAACTTTGGTGACATCTGCCGGTGAGATCCTCGAAAGTTTGCAATACGGGCTAAGCTGGCTACCTGAACCAGGTGGAAATTCATTTTATTCTGCAGATCAAGAAAAGGTGGCATTGCCATTTCCTGAGCTCCTGGCTAACGTAGGAGATGAGGTAACACCTGTTGACGTCGTCGCTGAACGTGCCGGCCAACCTGTGCCAGTCACAGCCGCTCAATTGCTTGAACTGGAATTAGCAGGATGGATCGCAGCTGTACCCGGCGGCTATGTCCGATTGAGGAGGGCAAGCCATGTTCGACGTACTAATGTACTTGTTTGAGACTTACATCCATAACGAAGCTGAAATGCGTGTGGATCAAGACAAACTGGAACGGGATCTTACCGACGCCGGATTTGATCGTGAAGATATCTACAACGCTCTTTTGTGGCTGGAAAAGCTGGCTGATTATCAGGAAGGCCTCGCCGAACCGATGCAGCTTGCTTCTGATCCACTCTCAGTACGTATCTATACTGCTGAAGAGTGCGAAAGGCTGGATGCCAGTTGCCGGGGATTTTTGTTGTTCCTTGAGCAGATTCAGGTGCTAAACCTCGAAACCCGAGAAATGGTGATAGAACGTGTGCTGGCGCTGGATACGGCAGAGTTCGATCTGGAAGATCTTAAATGGGTCATCCTGATGGTACTCTTCAATATTCCTGGATGTGAAAACGCATACCAGCAGATGGAAGAATTACTCTTTGAAGTGAATGAAGGTATGCTGCACTAATCATTTTCGCAGCTTCAAGAGTCATTATGGCCAAATCAGCACTGTTTTCGGTGCGCAACAACGAGCCCTGCCCACAATGCGGGGCTGAACTTGTTATTCGTTCCGGGAAACACGGCCCGTTTCTCGGATGTTCCCATTATCCGGAATGCGACTATGTTCGTCCCCTGAAGAGCCAGGCGGATGGACATATTGTTAAAGTTCTGGACGGGCACCTGTGTCCAGACTGCGGCGCGCCGATGGTATTACGGCAAGGGCGTTTTGGTATGTTTATCGGTTGTAGTCAGTATCCGGAGTGTGAACATACCGAGCTGATTGATAAGCCCGACGATACTGCCATTACCTGCCCGCAGTGTCAGAGTGGACATCTGGTACAGCGCCGTTCCCGATACGGCAAAACCTTCTATTCCTGCGATCGCTACCCTGATTGCCAGTTCGTTATCAATTTCAAGCCGGTGGCGGGTGAATGCCCTGCGTGCCACTACCCGCTGCTTATCGAAAAGAAAACCGCGCAAGGTGTAAAACGCTTCTGCGCCAGTAAACAATGTGGACAGCCGGTAACGGCGGAACAAACTCGTGAAGAATAACCTGCCAACAGATCCTGTCGCTTCGGCGATCGGGGTTCTGAATAAAGAAGAAGTCATCGCTTATCCAACTGAAGCTGTTTTTGGTGTCGGCTGCGACCCGGACAGTGAAACTGCCGTCTATCGTCTGCTTGAACTGAAGCAGCGTCCGGTTGATAAAGGCCTAATCCTGATTGCAGCCAACTTTGATCAGCTGAAACCCTATATTGATGACAGCATGCTGACAGACGAACAACGCAAGGCCGTCTTCAGATGCTGGCCTGGCCCGGTAACCTTTGTGTTTCCGGCAAAACCAACCACACCGCGCTGGTTAACCGGGCGTTTTGACTCGCTGGCTGTACGTGTCACCGATCACCCAATGGTAATTGCACTTTGCACGGCTTACGGCAAACCGCTGGTTTCGACAAGTGCCAATTTATCCGGGCTGCCACCTTGCAGAACGGCGCAAGAGGTTATCGAACAATTTGGTGCCAGCTTTCCGGTGATTGATGCGCCAACGGGCGGCCGGCAGAACCCTTCTGAAATCCGTGATGCCCTCACCGGTGAACTTTTTCGCCAGGGATAATAGTATGGAATCCTACGCAGTCTTCGGTAACCCTATTGCTCATAGTAAGTCGCCCTTTATCCATCAACAGTTTGCCCTTCAGCTTGGCATCGAACATCCCTATGGGCGCGTGCTTGCGCCAATGAATGACTTTGGGAATACGCTGGATGCCTTCTTTGCTGCCGGTGGTAAAGGCGCGAACGTTACGGTTCCCTTTAAAGAAGAGGCATTTGCTCGAGCCGATGAGCTGACAGAACGCGCAGCGCTGGCTGGTGCGGTAAATACATTAAAGCGCCTTGATGATGGGCGTTTGGTGGGAGATAACACCGATGGCATCGGCCTGCTCAGCGATTTGCAACGGCTGGGCTTTATCCGCCCGGGATTTCGTATCCTGTTGGTTGGCGCGGGAGGTGCGGCGCGCGGAGTATTACTTCCTCTGTTATCACTGGATTGTGCGATAACGATTACTAACCGAACATTTTCACGGGCGGAAGAGTTGGCGAAGCTCTTTGCTCATACCGGTAGTGTCGTTGCCGTGCAAATGGATGATCTTCAGGGGCATGAATTCGATCTGATCATTAATGCAACTTCCAGCGGGATTGGTGGGAATATCCCGGCATTACCGTCATCGCTCGTTCATGCCAAACTTTACTGCTACGACATGTTCTACCAAAAAGGGAACACACCGTTTCTGGACTGGTGTATAAACTTGGGTGCAAAACAGTGCGCAGATGGTTTGGGTATGCTGGTGGGGCAGGCTGCACATGCGGTATTGCTGTGGCACGGCGTGTTGCCGGATGTTGAACCAGTCATTCAGATGCTGAAGCAGGAGCTGGCGAAATGAATCAGGCTATCCAGTTTCCGGATCGCGAAGAGTGGGATCCTTCAATGCAGGCCGTCTGCTTTCCGGCACTGGTTAATGGAATGCAGATGATATGCGCCATTAAAGGTGATGATCTCAAGCAACGCTTCGATGCTGAAACGCCGGAGCAGTTTCTGGCGACGTTTCGTGACTATCGCTGGGATCTGGAGGAAGAGGCGGAACAGTTGATCCGCCAACAGAAGGAAGATGATCAGGGTATTGTCTGGTTATCCTGATCCAGATACTCATCTTTCCATTTCACATAGTTGTTCGCCGAGTACTTTAATCCTTCTATTTCCGCTTCCTTCAGGGGGCGGATCTGTTTTACCGGGCTTCCCAGATACAAATATCCGCTCTCCAGCCGCTTATTTTGCGGCACCAGGCTGCCCGCGCCGATCATGACGTCGTCTTCAATAACCGCGCCATCCAGCAAAATAGAGCCCATCCCAACCAGCACGCGATCGCCAATGATGCAGCCGTGCAGCATCACTTTGTGCCCAACGGTGACATCCTCGCCGATGATGAGTGGGTTTCCCTCTGGGTTAGAAGAGGATTTATGCGTAACATGCAGAACGCTACCATCCTGAATATTGCTACGGGCACCGATCTCTACATAGTTCACATCACCGCGAATAACGACCAGCGGCCAGATGCCTACATCATCGGCAATTCTGACATCACCAATTACCACGCTGCTGCTATCAACCATGACCCGCAAGCCGATTTTAGGGAAGAGATCCTTATAAGGACGTAAAACAACTGACATAGCTACCTCATCAAAAACGGGCTGAGAGAAGACTTTGATCGTTAGAAAGGCCTTCTGCAAGCCTTTTACGCGTCATTAAATGTGCAGATCGTACGGGATCGCAGCAAAAAGAATGAAAAAACAGCAGTCAGAAAAAAAGATCGCAAAAAGACTTGTGCTTAAAATTGGGATCCCTATAATGCGCCTCCGTTGACACGACAACGTGAATCACTTCACGAGATGGTCGGGCAACGAAAGAGAAAAATCCTGAAATTCAGGGTTGACTCTGAAAGAGGAACGCGTAATATACGCCACCTCGCGACGAAGCGCTGAAAGCCGCGTCGCAACTG
>FOAY01000018.1 GCA_900109485.1 Kosakonia sacchari
GAGAAGTAAATTACCGGAGATGGTGAGACAGGAGCTGTGGGGGATACTGCTGACATACAACCTGGTGCGGTATCAGATGGTGAAAATGGCGTTCAGCCTGAAAGGCGATTATCTGCCGTATCAGCTGAGCTTCAGCGGTTCGGTGGCAGAAATAATGCGGCTGTTAATCGGGCTGCCATGGTCCTCACCGGGAGCAGTGCCGGGACACCTGAAGCACTTCTACAGCAATGCCGCGATGCTGAAACTGCCACCGAGACGGGAGCGGGAGTATGAAAGAGAAGTGAGGCAAAAAAAGCCCAAATACCCTTTTAAAAACAATGCCAGTCACCTTAAGTGACTGGCATTAGCCTGCGGGCGCTTTTTTTGTCTCCACATAGACCTGCATATTCACTTCCTGCATTTCACATTGACCAAAGTTGAAAAAGCGAAGCAATACCCCGCAACTCATGGTTTGAAGTACGTGCAGAGCCAAATGCCGCGGCAGTAAAACCGCATCAAAAGCACTTTAAAGTTGCAAAAGGGATGGTGAGTTTGCTGCGTTCTGGCGGGGAAACTATCGCGTAACGAACTACCTCAACGAAAGCGGTGATATCTACCTGCCACCGCCGGGTAATAAAAAGAGACAAAACGAAAAATAGGCGAGAATTAATTTTCACACTTATGTAACTTAATAACACCACCTTCAGAATAATACTGTACGAAATCGGGATCAGTGCTCCAAAAATATTTTAATTTCTTATTGTCGTAAAATCCTTTCCAGCGCAACTCCCCATTTTGCTTGATGATGCTGAGTTCTGCCACCGGTTTTATCTGGCTTATATTTTTCCAGTCGAAATTCATGCCACCTCTGCCAAGATCTGCAACACTATCATAGTAAAGATTAAGTTTATTTTTATCGATTTCCTTTGCATGTATATTAATAACTATCTGATTATCATTAACAACAAGAGGATTAGGTTTATCGTTGATATTAATAGAGAAACCATCATCATCACAAGTAGTACCCCACATGCCAAAATTTGAGTCTGCATGCGTTGCCACGGAAATGAATAACAGAATAAAAGGCCAAATTTTCATTATTTATGACTCCATGATGGTTGTAATATATCCAATATCCAGGTGAAGGTCAGTCCTTCCAGACAATTCCTCATCAAGATAATAATTGTACAAAGAAAGTGCTTCCCGTTTTGATTTTGCAGGCTGACCATACCTGCCTGGTGGAAGGCTTGCCCATTCATAACTCAATATATCTAATGCGCCATCAATTTCGCCGGACATTATTTTATCTAAAGAATTTTTCCTTTTATATTTGAAAATTAAAATGCAAAATTCATCTTGAGATTTTGGGGTGAAATCGACAATACCAGCATCTGCACGGAGAGAAACCATTCTTGGATCATTCCAGGTATAACCCATAATCTGATATGCCCCAGCTGCTGAGGAGGTGAGGTTGCCTCTTGTAATGGAGACCTGAGGGTGGTCGCTAAAGTCTTTATGATAACTCTTGATGAAAGATTGCCCTCCAAATAAAGTCTCATAACCCGCTTCACCAACGGTTCCTTCCCCAACACGGAGCATCCTCATAACTGCCCGAACTCTTGCCTCCCCAGGAGATAGCGCAGAAAAGTTTAGTGCAGCAAGAAACACAATGGGGTGCATATGCCAGACAGCGTTCCCTTTATCAAACGGTGGCACCTGACTCATCCACTCGCATTCATCTAGCCATTTTTTAGCGTACTCAATGCGCAACATATCGAAGTTCTGAAAATAGGTTGCCCACTTATGATGGCTGCTACCACCGAACCATTCTGAACCGTGTTTGACCACCAGTCGGGACACTATTCTTCGGACGCCCATTTCTGGGTGATGGATGGCATTAAAAATTTCCCGGTCGCTCATCATGCCGTCCTGGTCTGTATCCAGTCTGTCCAGCATGGCTTTATAAAAACGGGACACCGCTGCCTGCTGCATGCCCTTATCCGGGTTAATCCGCTCAGCCAGCCAACTGTATGCGTCCCGCATCCAGCCTTCACGCAGCGATTTTTTCATGTCGCTGTCGGACTCCTCCATCAGCGCACAAAATTCTCGCTCCGTCAGGTCGTACTGGTTCAGCTCGTCCACATCATCCTGACTCATCCAGGTATGAGGCCGTATCTGATACCATGCCTTACCATTGCTGGTCTGTGGGTCACATTTATCACGCTCCAACACTTTACCGCCGTCCCGTTCTGTGATGACGCTTATCTTCTCGAACGATTCACCTGTTTTGATATACAGCGGCTTGTGTAATCCCAGACGGATATATTTTTTCCCTGTAGTAACTTTGCCGGGATTGCTGAGAAAATCTGGTATACGTGAATCGGTACTCAGAACTTCAATATGGGCAAAATAGCGGGTACCTGTTTTTCCCATCCCAACAGGATAGATATCTTTTGCCAGAAAGCCCACCGCATCTCCGGCGCGGATGTTTACAGAAGCAGATGGTTTAACCACGACGTTGAATTCGTTCTGTGCGACGGCGTGTTGCAGCCACGCAGGCAGGGCCGCGTAATGTTCCCCAGCCTGCGTCATATACTCCGGCAGCAAAGTGACCCAGAAAGCTTCTCCTGTAGCTACGCCTTTATTATTCAGAGAGTTCACCAGTCCAAACGGCTGTACTTCACCATGATTACGGAACTGTGCTTGTTTTAGAATAATGGCGCGGCTGTCGGCATTGAAGTAGCCCTGACCCGGTGAGATATCTGCCACACCGTCAGCGGAGATGCTAGCGTCATGGCTGCCCACCGGATGTCTGAGCACGGTTTTTAATGCTTTGATGGTTCTGCTTTTCGGATAGGCTGAGAGCGGCGCTAACCCCATGTACAGAGAATAAAATTCCAGCCAGGTGCTTTCCTGTCGCGGGTTGGGTTTACAGGTGGATTTGATTAAGACGAAGGTACTGGAATACTGAAGTGTCTGCTTATTATATATATTAGTCAGATAGTCCTTATTGATGCGCCAGGCGACGACCTCACCGTCTGCCATACACTGCAGGGGGATTGCTGTATCTGCATTATCTTCTTTCAGTATCGAACCAGGTGCAGAAACATCACTGATATGGATCCCACCATGCCATAAACAGTTTGTACCAGCGAGCCATGAGCCATGCGGCTCACGTCCGATACTGTCCATTATTTCTTTCAGATCGGTATATTCTTTTCCGTCATTTTTACGAGCGGGAAAACAGATTTTCATTCGCATAGTCCATTACAGCTAAAGAAATTAACCCTTTGATAATTGTGGTTAGCTCATTTTACAAGCAATAATGACATCTACAACAAGATTGGAATTAAGTGAAACCGTCCTTCGTAGCATCCAGGTAAATAAGATTCGTCTTCGAAATTTACTCGCTGTCGGCTGTGTCGAATGGATACTCCGGGTCACGAGGCAGTTTACAATTCAGTTATTGATGGTGTTGACCCGGGTAGTGCACTTAAAGCTTAAGGGCGGTTGACACTGGAGCATCACTTTCGCCATCGGTGCGCTGCTGTTCTGTATCGTCGAACTGGAAAAACCTCATCCGCAAATACGTCAATAACGCCTGCTACCTGTAGATTGCCGGATATTCTGGCTGGTTGCTGTGTGTTTACACGCGTATACTACACATATATCTACACAGGAGGACAAATCATGCCCGTTGCTGCGAAACAGAGAAACAAACAGAACGTCAGCGTGACCGTAGAGCGCGACTTACTGGAGCAGGCTCGTAAAGAGGGAATTAATCTTTCACAAACGCTGGCAACCGCGCTGGAAGGGGAATTACGCTCTCTGGCTGCCGAGCGCTGGAAGCGCGAAAATGCCGCCGCAATTGATGATCTCAATGAGTTTATCGCCGAACGCGGCCATTTCTCGGATGAACACAGGAAGTTTTAGCCCATGCAATACACCGTTTATCGAAACAAGAGTAATAGCAGGGAGTATCCGTTTCTGCTGGATGTGCAGAGCGATATTATCGGTAGTATGAACTCACGAGTCGTGATCCCACTGTGCCCACTGGCGGACTACAAAGATCGCCGTCGGGTGGAACGTTTAAACCCGGTGCTGGAGATCGAGGGGCAAGCGTATCTGTTGCTGACGCACGATCTCGCCGGGGTCAGTCTGGCGATATTAGGTGAGAAAGTCTGCAGCATGAACGCCCGGCGCGATGTTATTCGCAGTGCGATGGATTTTATTTTTGACGGTATCTGAAGTGACGGATTGCCTTACGGAACCCGTCACTTTTAGTGCAACCTGCCCGCTTATTTCCCCAGCTTCGACAGCATATCGGGGCGCATAAACTTGTGGATCACCAGCATAAACAGCACCGACGGCACCAGCAGGATCAGCGCGGTGATCGACGACACCTGGTAGTTGCCCGACATGCTGGCGGTATAAAGCAAAATAGGCAGCGTGGTGATATCCGGCGCGCCGACGAAGAAGGTGGCGGTAAACTCATCCAGCGATTCCAGAAAGACAAAGATGCTGGCGGCAATCAGCCCCGGCGCGGCCTGCGGCAGAATAATATGGAAAAACGTATATACCGGCCCGGCGCCCAGATTGCGCGATGCGCGCGCCAGCAGTGGATCGAGCGACGAAAACGCCGCGACGCTTATCCAGATGGAATACATCAGCCCATGTACGCTGTGCACCAGCACCACACCGGCAACCGTGCCATTTAGCCCCCACTGATAAAACAGCCGCGCCACGTTCATATACACCGTCAGATTGGGAAACGCCTGCGGGATCAGAAACAGCAGCATAAAGAACGCGCGGCACGGCATACCGCGCTGGGCAAGCGCATAACCTGCCGGTACTGAGATGAGCAGGCAAACCAGCACCGCCAGCACGGCAATCACCACGCTTATCGACAGCGAACCCGAAACGTCGCTATACGGGCTAAACACCTGGCTCCAGTATTTCAGCCCCCACTGGCTCGGCAGCGTATGCGGGAAGAACCAGCTCTCCGCCACCGTCCAGATCAGCAGATTCAGCAGCGGGCCGAACAGCGCCAGCACCAGAAATGTCAGCAGCAGCGTTTGCAGCAGAAAACTGCCGCGCAGTTTTTGTCGGAAGCTATTCATGACTGCGCTCCTTTCGCCTGCAGGCTGTGGCGTAAATAGAACCAGGAAAGCAGCGCGCAAATCAGATACGAAATGACGCCCATCGCGTTGGCAACCGGGTAATCGCCGTAAGAGTTGACGCGAAACGCCATATCCACCGTCATCATCGTTGGCGTACCGGTGCCGATCATCAGCGGTACAGAAAGGACCGACATCATCGTCACGGTCGACAGCACCATCGCCACGCCAATTGTCGGCAGCACCTGCGGCAAAATAATGTCGAACAGAATGCGCAGGCGGGAAGCGCCAAGGTTTTTCGCTGCCAGAATATGGGCCGGATCGACCGCCGACATCGCGCCGCAAATCAGCAACGTAGTGAAGGCCATCTGTTTCCAGACAAACGTAATAATGATCCCACTCCAGCCGAGCAGCGACGTGGTCTCCATCGGCGTCATCACCCCGGCGGCGACCAGCACATTATTCATCAGGCCGTTTTTCGCCAGAAAAGTGCGCATCATTTGCGCGGTCACAATAAAGGGAATAAACAGCGGCAGGCGGTACAAAAAGGCCAGCGTTTTGACGATCCCGCGAAACGGCGACAGCACAATGATCGCCGCGATGCTGATCGACAGCAACGCGAGGATCGCCAGCGACGTCAGCACAATAATCACGGTAAACAGAATGTCATTCGAGTAGAGCGCCAACACTTTATCAAAATGCGCCAGCGTCAGTTGCCCTGCCTGGCTGGTAAAGGCCGAGATCAGCGAAAAGCCCAGCGGCCAGAGGAAAAACACCGCTATCATCAGCGTCGCCGGAGCCACCAGCAGTAAATATTTCATCGCGTGTCGCATGGTAAACCTGAGTTATCGCCGTAAAAAAGATGCCCGGACCGACAACATCCGGGCACCCACATCCATCAGTTCGAAACCTGGCTCTCGTAACCCTCTTTGATGTCGTCAAAGTAGTGGGTAATCGGGAAGTTTTTGCCGTATTTCGCCAAATCTTGCGGTGAAATTTCAGCGAACAGTTTCTGCCAGGTGGCGTCATCCAGCTTCTCTTTGACGTATTTCGCGTCAATCCCTGGATACCAGTTGAACTGCTTCACAATCCCCTGCGCCTGCACTTCCGGGCTGGTCGCCAGCGCAATAAATTCCTGCGCCAGTTTGGCCTGCGCGGCATGCGCTGGCACCACGTAGTACATCGGCTGTCCTGGCATACCCGGCGCAATCAACGCCAGTTTGATCGACGGCGGCAGTTTGCCCTGATCTTTCCAGCTATAGAACATATCAACCCACACCGGCCCCATGGAGATTTCACCGCGGCTCAGCATATCCAGCGTCCCGGCGTTACCCGGCGTAAAAGTGACGTTCTTGTTGAATTCTTTCAGTTTGGCGTAAGCCTGCGTCCACTCTTTTTCCACGCCTTTATCGTAAGGCTGCGCGGTAAGACGATCCGCGCTGGTGCCATAGGCATACATCCAGCCCACCACGAAGCTCACGCCGGACATACCGTTTTTAATACCGTTATAGCCAAAGGCTTTCGGGTTTTTCTCTGACCACTGCACCAGTTCGTCGTAGGATTTCGGCGGCGTTTTGACTAGATCGCTGTTATAGGCAATTGCCGTCTGGCTTAAGAACATCGGCATCACGTAGCCATCAACATTAACGCCCAGCGCGTTTTTCGCGTTTTCCGCCGTCACCATGCTGCCAGTGCTGACAGCCGGGCGGTATTTGTCCAACAACCCTTTTTCAACTAATTGTCCACCAGCGTTCTGATGCACTACGGCAACGTCGATATCCCAGCTTTTCGCGCCGCTTTGCTGCTGCGCCGTCAGTTTTTCGATGATCTTATTCGACCCGGCATCGCCCGGCCCGGTGCCGATCACCTGCACTTTTACGCCCGGATGCGCGGCTTCAAATTTCGGCCCCAGCCAGGTTTTGACATAGTCCACCATATTTTGGTCGCCCGCCGTTGCAACATTGAGAACCGTTTCGGCGTTCGCGGCATGCAGAGACCCCAAACAGAGTGCGGCTGTGACAGCAAGTTTCGTTTTTACGGACATGATGTATCCCCAGGAAAAAGTGTGTCGGTTGGCATTACAAAGGTTGTTCAAAAAGATGCAGCGCCGGTTGCGGAACATGCAGCACCACGGGCGTTTGCGCCGGCCAGAACTGCGGTGAATCGGCGAGCAAAAGCTGCCCATCGCAGCGCACGCTGTGGCGGTACTGGTGGCCGAGAAACGCGCTCTCCTCAATCACGCCCTCCAGCACTAACCCCTGCGGCGCAGGGTGTGTCAATGCAGGGTGAATGGTGACATCCGCGCTGCGAAAATAGAGGGTTTTGCCGCCGTCATCCGTGCTCGCCAGGCAGTTATCCGCGCCCATAAAATCCGCCACAAACGGCGTTGCCGGGCGGTGGTAGATATCTTCCGGCGTACCGATTTGCTCAATACGCCCGTTATTCAGCACCGCAATGCGATCGGCCATCACCAGCGCTTCCTGCTGATCGTGGGTGACGATAAGCGAGGTAAAGCCAAGCTTCTTTTGCAGCGCTTTAATTTCATGGCGCACATTGAGGCGCACTTTGGCATCGAGGTTCGACAGCGGCTCATCCAGCACCAGTACGTCCGGTTCAATCGCCAGCGCGCGTGCCAGCGCCACGCGCTGACGCTGGCCGCCGGAAAGTGCGGTCACTTTTATATCCGCATAACCTTCAAGGTTGACGATTTTTAATAATTCCTGCACCCGTTGTTGAATCGCCTCTTTTTTCACGCGACGTACTTTTAAGCCGTAGCCAATATTTTGTGCGACGGTAAAGTGCGGCCACAACGCATAACTCTGAAAAACCATGGTGATATTTCGCTGCTCCGGCGTGCTGTGCGTAATATCCCGGCCGTTGATAGCGATAGCCCCTGAACGTACGGGAACAAATCCACATAACGCGTTGAGTAATGTGGTTTTTCCGCAGCCGGAAGGCCCAAGCAGCGCGATCATCTCGCCCTTCTCCACCGCTAAATGAATATCGTGGAGAACGATGTTATTGCCGTAGCCAATTTTCAGCTTATTAATTTGCAAATAACTCATGGGCGATCCTTTTATTCGACATCTTTTTCAACGATGAACACGTGTTCATTTATTTGTAAAAAAAATGCAACTTTGCAGCGACATTATGTGAGCCTACTTTGTCGTCTATTTGTGACAGTTTGATTAAGTCCGCGATAATTTTGGTGGAGCGAAATGGAAATAGATGTTCTGGGTTGCGGCAGCGCCTTCTCGCTGCAACAAAATACCTCCGCGCTGCGCGTGATCGACCGTGAAAACCGCCAGTGGTTGATTGATTGCGGCCCCACGATCCCGCGCGCGCTGTGGCAGCGTGGCCTTGATGTGAATGCCATCGATGCGATTTACTTCACCCATGTTCACCCGGATCACTGCACCGGGCTGACGGCGCTGCTGAATTACTGGAAAAGTTTTCAGCGCAGCAAACCGCTGGTTATCTGGTCGCAGCGCGAACAGCGTCCGGTACTGATGCAACTGGCAAGCCTCGCCAACTGGCCGGATACCACGCTCTGTTTCGACATCGACTGGCGCGACAGCGAACCGCAGTGGCGCTGGCACGGCTGGCAAGTAAGTACTGCATTCACGCATCATGAAATTCCCAATCTTGCGCTGCGCATTGAAGCAGACGGCGTGGCGCTGTTCTACAGCGGCGACGGACGCCCGACGCCGGAGAGCATCGCGTTAATGCATCACGCGGATCTGGCGTTTCAGGAGTGCGCATCGATGACGCCGCTGGCCGGTGACGCCTCGCACGGCGATTTTCCCGGCTGCCAGGCGCTGTTTACCCAACTGCGTTTACCGGCGCTGGGGTTGTATCACTGCAATGATGCCGCGCGCCCGGCGCTGGCGCAGGCCTGCCTTACGCATCAGGGGCTGTTTGTCAGCGAAGATGGCATGCGCGTTGAGGTTACGCGCCGCGCGGAGGGGAGCATTTGAGTCAGGCAATCCGCAAACAGGCCGTTACGGCAGAAGACGTGGCGAAACGGGCGGGCGTCTCCCGCGCTGTGGTGTCCCGCGCATTAAGCAGCAATGGCAGCATCTCCCCGGCGACCAAAGAGAAAGTACTGCGTGCTGCGCAGGAGCTGGGTTATCAGGTCAATTTTCTCGCGCAGGGGCTGAACCGCCAGCGCAGCCATCTGATTGGCGTGATTGTGGCGCGCATTGGCGATCCGTTTCGCAGCAGCCTGCTGGAGGGGTTACTGCATGAGATCCAGCGGCGTGGCTACCAGGCGCTGGTTACCGAAATTACCGGCGAGCAGGATCTGGTCACCACGCTGCGCCGTTTCACGCAGTTTCGCGTCTCCGGTGTGATTGTTACTTCCGGCAAACCGCCGGAAGCCATCGTCAACGAGTGTGTCAGCCAGCAGATTCCGGTGGTCGGCATCAATCGCCATCCCGATATTCCGTTTGTCGATTTTGTCTGCTCGGATAACCAGCGCGGCGCGCAACTGGCCGCCGAACAGTTGGTGCACGCGGGTTGTCGCCGTTTCGGCTGGCTGATCAACCGTGGCTCCACGTGGGCAGGCGTGATGCGCGGCGACGCCTTTGAGCGGGCGCTGCAACAACTGGGCGTTGATACACAGCAGCATCTGCGCTGGATAAGCGCCAGCGAAGAGGGTTACGACGGCGGATGGCAGGCGGCGCTCAATGATAAAGACGAATTACCGGAAGGGATCTTCTGCGCCAATGCGCAGCTGGCCTGCGGTTTTCTCGACGGCATGCGCCAGCGCGGTAAGTTCGCGCCGCACGACTTCCATTTGATAGGTTTTGATAATACGCCGCAAAGCGGCCAGTTCAGTTACCAGCTCACTACGCTGCATCAGGATGTGGCGGAGATCTCGCGCCGGGCGTTAACGCGCCTGCTGGAGCGGGCCAAAAATCCCTTACAGCCTTCCCGCGTTGAGTGGGTTAAGGTGGAATTGATTCATCGACAAACATCGCCACGCATTGGCTAAGAGTCCCGCTATGACAGAAGAGTTTACCCACGCGCTCTGCGCGTTGATTCGTCGTCTCGGCCAGCAAGCGAAGCAACTTCGCGATAACGGGCTAACGATTGAGCAGAAAGGCCGCCAGGATTTTGTCTCCCAGGCGGATGTGTATGTGGAAAACGAACTGCGCGCATGGTTGAAAACGCAGCGCCCGCAGGATGGCCTGCTCGGCGAAGAACGCGGGCTGGAGCCGGGAAGCGACGGTATCTGGGTTATCGATCCGATCGACGGTACCACCAACTTTATCCTCGGCATGGATTACTGGTGCATCTCCGTCGCCTACGTCCGCGCACACAACATTGAGCTGGGCATCATTTATGCCCCCGATCGCAACGAGTTCTTCTTCGCGCAAACGGGCAAAGGCGCGTACTTAAACGAGCAGAAATTGACGATTCGCGAGCCGTCGCCGGAAGCGGTGGTTCTGGGGCTGGGGCGTTCAAGCCGTACCCCGCCGCGCGACTATACGCAGACCATTGAAACCCTGTTTGAACACGGTATTGAGCACCGCCGTTTTGGCGCAGGCGCGTTGATGCTGGCGCACGTCGCCGCAGGCCAGGTACATGGTTATTTTGAAGCCCATCTGCATAGCTGGGATGCGCTTGCCGGTCTGGCGTTGATTAAGGAAGCGGGGGGAATGCACAACGATTTTCTCGCCAGTGATGGCCTGACACAGGGAAATAATGCATGGGCGGCAAGCCCGGCGGTGTGGAAACGACTGCAGCCGGTACTGCTGCCCAACGGTTAACACGAAAAAGCCCCCGGCAAGCGGGGGCGTAATACCCTTATTTGGAAACTTTGTCCCAGGCAGTAGACCAGGCGCTACCGGTACCCGGAGCGTAGGCGAAGGCCGCGCCGGAACACCAGCTGGTGTACGGCCACGGTTTGCACTGGTAAGCGTTGCCGTCAGTACCGGTCACAATATCACCCGCAGCATACGGGAAGTTTTCCTGATAAGCCGGGTAAGCGGACTCCACTTTCTCGTTGGTGGTCACATCCAGCTTCTCAGACATCCCGGATTTGTTACCCGCAGCGTCAAGAGAGATCACCTGATACTGATAGATAGTTTCCGCCTGCAGGCCTTTATCCAGGTAAGCTGGGGTGGCCGGAGACGCGATCAGTTTACCATCACGGAACAGCTGGTAACCGGTCACCTGGACGTTATCGGTTGCCGCTTTCCATTGCAGAGCGATGGTAGAGTCCGTGACTTCTACAGTGCCCATGCCGGTCGGGATGGACGGTGCTTCGGTATCAACAGCCGGTGCAGCCTGCGTTTTCACTTTGAAAACTGCGCTGGCGGCAGAGGCGTTGTTTGCCGCATCGACAGCCACGATGGTGTACTGGTATTCCGTTTCCGCTTGCAGATTATTGTCCACAAAAGTGGTGGTGGTGACGTCAGCCACTTTCTGCTGGTTACGGAATACGCTGTAGTGATGAACGCCAGTGTCATCGGTAGAGGCTTTCCAGTTCAGCTGAACAGAAGTCGCCGTGCTGGTGCCCTGTACTTCAGACGGTACGCTCGGTGCCGTCGTATCTTCTTCCGGTGCCGGCATTTCGCCGCCATCATGGATCAGGTTGGTATACGCTTTACGGAACTGGCCGTTAAAGGATTGGTGATTAACGTTATCGCCTTCGTCCCAGTTGATAGACCAGGTCATCAAGCCTCTTAACGGCAGGCCTTCTTTTTCCATATCCGCGAATACGCGATAAACATCTTCCGGCGTTTTTACAAAACCGGTTGCCGCAGCAGAAGTATTACTTGGCAGGCCAATAACCAGTTTGCTGGACGGAATTTTAACCGCAGACAGACCGTGTTTATTGGTGATAATTTCTTTACTGAAGTGGTAAAGGAATTCATATTTTTTAGCGTCGTCATTTTGCGCATAGTTTACCCACCAGCCATCGGTAGCAGTATTGTCCGGCTGGAAACCAATGCCGAATGCGCCCTGGTTGTAATATTGCGGCGCGATGAAGTCATAATAGCCATCGAGACGTTCAATATAATTTTGATACTGCGGGTTAGCTTTGGTCAGATACGGAATTTCCGGCGCCATACTGATAATAAAGTGCTTGCCCTGCTGTTCGTAGTGTTCGCGAACTTTTTTCAGCGCAGCAGGAATAACGGTTTCGTTATCAGCCAGTTTAATAGCGCTCTGCTCAAGGTCCAGATCCAGACCATCGAAGCCATAAACATCGACCAGACGAATAATTTCATTGGCCAGATTTTCGGTGTCGCCATTGGCTTCATGCAGTTCAATATGAGCATCTGCGCCGCCCAGCGACAGCAGAACCGCCTGACCACGTTCGTTCAGCGCGGCAATTTCCTCGCGGAAGCTCTGATCGGTGCCGTAATAAGGAACGAAGGTCGGCATCGTTGCGCCGCCAGCGGATTTCATAAAGGCCGCCATCACGACGTTATACTCTTTCGGCGTATCTTTCAGCGCCATTTTTAACGGGTAGCCCTGAGCGTAATCGCCAGAGAAACCCTGATCCCAGTTGTGCCAGTAACCGACCAGCACTTTTTTACCTTCGATAGAAGGCATTGTATCCGCATAATCCGTTGCAGCAAAAAGGTGACCACTAAAACCAACCATGCCAGCTAATGCAAGGCCAGCACAAATTCGATTGCGCTTAAAAATCCCTTTCATTCTAATTCCTCATCTATTAATAATCAGTTTTTTGCTACTGGTTAACGTACCTCTAAACAACGCCGACATATTACATTTTATTTCGGAGTTTTCATTATAGGAAACGGATATTCGCAATGCGGGATCTTTCCCTTTCGGTTGAGAATTTTCCACGCGGATATACAAGTGATTAATTCACAGTAGGAAACACTATAATAACAGCGGCCCGATATTAAAAAATATCAGGCCAGACATAAAAAATATTGAGCAGCGAAATATTATTTACTTTTCTGTATTTCTGCATAGAGCGCACTGAGCTCTTTTGCGTATTTCTTCGCACCAGGAATGCCTATTGCTTTGATGTAATCAACCAGGCCGTCGGGATTACGTTCGAGCAGGCGATACTCAATCAAATGACCAATCGGGAAATTAATCTGCGGCGCGTTATTGACAATGTTATCTTCGCCGCCGGTTTCTAAATATTTTTCATTCTTCTTAACGATCCAGGCAATTGTTTTTTCACGATCATTTTTTATTAACGCCTCCAGTTCATCAAAGCTAACGGCGGCATGCTGTAAAGATTCATTATCCACCTCAATAATAAAATCATGAACCGGCGTCACGCGGTCAATTTTTTCCGGCAGCGCCAGATCCAGCGCATCCAGATAGTTCGCGTAGCTTTCAGTGTGCATGAATTCGTTAAGTGTCATATTTAGCGTCCCGTATAGTTGCCAACATCCTGAACAATTTTAATCAATCGGGAGCCAGTATGCCTGTAAGGATCCTTCGCGGCATGCTCCCATGGCGTCACCTTCTCCAGGTTATAGGGAAGATCGACGTTTTTGCCCGACCGTTGCGGCCAGATGCGGTGGTTCAGTTCCAGCGACACATTCCGTGTTCTGATACGCCGGGTCTTAAAGTGGTACTCCTCCACCCGAATGCGCGGCGCCAGCCCCAGCCGCATACGCAACATATTCACCGAAGAATACATGCCTTTCGGCGCGGCTTTGGCTTCAGCTTTCCAGTAATCGCGCCGCGCAGTATTCCAGCATTTTAAGCCGAGAGGATCGATCCACGTCTGCGGGGCAATCACATAGTCATAAACATTCAGCCCTCCGGCAAGCCCAAGCGGATCCTGGCTGATATAGGCGGCAATCGCCGGATCGTAATAGCGATAGCGGTTGTAATGCAGCCCGGTTTCGCCATCAAAATAGTGCCCCTGGAAACGCAGCGGGTTATCGATACGGCTGGCGCAAACCTCGCCTTTTTCGCCCCACGCCCCGCTTCTTTCCGACCAGACAATCTCCCCGCCGGGCGAGGTCAGGCGCACCGGCGCACCGTTCGGATCGCAGTGATAGTGCCAGCTCTGCTTCTGCCCGTTTTCCTGCGTGACCAGCGCCAGCGGCCGGAAACCGCCAGGGTAGTAGATGTACTCACGCAGGGTACTGAACAGTTGCGCCTGCGCTTTTTGCCGCTTCAGTCGCCCGCCGGTATCAAAGATGCTCAGCGCCGCCAGCGGCTGCTCGGTCGCTGTGACTGTCTCGCCCGCCAGCGCATCCTCCTGCCAGTAAAACCAGCGTGTTTCACTGGCAGTTTGCTTGAAGACGCGTCTTCCGAGGCCGTCATAGCCATAACGCACCTGCTCGTTACCCTTACGTACGGCGATCAACTGGCGATTCTCATCCCAGATGAAGTCCTCTTTTTCGCCCTCATTCTGCACATCACGGCGCTGTCGCAGTTCGCCGGCGCGGTCAAACACATAGCGCGTCCCCTGGTGGAGGCCTTCGCGGAACCAGCCGCCCGCGCTGTCGTTCACATCGCGGATCTGCGTCTGTAACGCGTTGCCCGCCGCGTCATGGACAAACTGGCGCAGCACGCCGTCCGGTGCGGTATGCGCCGCCAGACGCCCCACCGGATCGTAGGTATAACGATCGCTGCCCCACTGGCTGTCTTCACGCAGCGTCAGGTTGCCTGCGCGATCGTAAGCAAAGCCGCTGGCGAACAGCGGTAAATCGTTTTGCAGCACCTGCTGCGACGTTAAGCGTCCAAGGCGATCGTAGCGATAACGGCGCTCAACGTCGTCGGAGAGCTGCTCGCTGGCCCTGCGCCCGCAGGCATCGTAAGTGAAACGTATTGGCGCATCGTCGTTCAGTTGCACCTCGCTCAGCCTGTCATGCTCATCCATGCCATAACGCACCCGGTGGCCGCCGTCGCTCTCGCGCGAGATCAGCAGCCCGCGCGGGTCATAGCCGTAACGCAACTGGAAGCCGTCCTGCTCCTCACACAGTAACCGCCCGGCGCGGTCATAGCGCCAGACCAGCCGCCGCCACGGGTTTTCGCACAGCACCATACGCCCGCAGGGATCGTAATGAAACGTTGCCTGTAACGTGTCGCCGCTGCGCCGCTCGCAAAGCCTCCCGGCGCGGTCGTAGCCGTAGCGAACTTCACGCCCGAGTGGATCTTCGCGCTGAATCAACCGGCTGGCGTTATCCCAGCCATAGCGCGTTACCTGTCCCCAGTAATCGCTCTCCGCCGTGACCCGGCCCAGCGCATCGCGGGTGAACTGCCAGCGCTGGCCGTTCTGGTTGATCACCGCCAGCAGGCGATCTTCGGCGTCGTACTGATAGCCGAGCGTCGCGCCGTCCGGCGTTTCGCAGGCGGCAAGCATTCCCGTGCCGGTATAGCGAAACCGCGTTACGCGCCCCTGCTCGTCGGTGAATTGCAGCGGCTCATCTTCCCGGTCATAACTGACGCGCACTTCGCCTCCCGCCGGGTCAACCGTGGCGACCAGCCGGTCTTTCATATCCCAGTGGAAACGGGTGATACCGCCATCGGCATCAATGCGCTCCTGCAACGTACCGCGCACCGAGTAGCGAAAACGGGTCATGCCGCCGCCAGCAGAATGCTCGGCGGTTAAAAAACCGAATCGATCATAGTGATACTGGGTTGGCGGAGAACCAGGAATCTCGGCGGCAGTCAGCTGGCCGAACGCATCATAGTGATAACGCGACGTCACGCCCGTTGGGTCAATTTCAGCCACCAGGTTACCGCCGCTATCGAACTGCGTGCGCCAGTTGGCCCCCTGCTCATCCGTTACCGCAATCAGATCGCCCCAGTCGTCGTAGCTCGCCTGTACGACGCTGCCATCAGGCAGGTGTTCAGCAACCATCTGCCCGCGCTCGTCATACTCCCAGCGCCAGGTGCTACCATCCGGTTCCACCAGCTCCGCCGTGCGGCCAACATCGTCATAGCGAAACAGCGTATTGCCACCAGTGGGATCGATTTCCGCGATCGGCAAACCGTTTTCATCAAAGGTAATGCGCGAGATATTGCCCGCCGAATCGCTTATTTCCACTTCGTTAAGCAGTTCGTGCCAGGCAAAGCGATAATCCCAAACGCCGCCATCGCCCCAGGCATGAATCACCCGCCAGGCATCATCGTACTGATAATGGAACCCCTGCCCGTTGCGATCCACATGGCTTAGCAGATAGCGTTGCTGCCAGAAGAAGTGGCGCGGGTGCGATAGCGCATCGATCTCGGCGCTAAGCTGGTTATCCGCATCATATTCATAGCGCGTCAGCGGAGTTATCTCGCCATCCAGCGTATTGCGCAAACGCAGCGCCAGCAGCCGATCGTTTTGCCAGGTGACGAGGATTTCGCGCCCGGTCGCTCCCGCGTGGCTGAACTCGCGAATGTGCTGCAATTCATCGCCGTTCCAGTCAAACGCCCAGCCATTACCGTGACGATCCGCCAGCTTGTGTACTGGTAATACGCCCTGTTTACCGCTGAAATGCAGCTCCGGGCCGCTCTCCTGCTCGATTCGCCACCACACTTCGCCCTCGCGCGTTTCGCGCCACAGGCGGCTTCCGTCCGGCAGGCCGGTAATGGCCTGTTCGCGGCCATCCGCCTGCGGTAGCGCGGCAAACAGCGTCATCCCTTCCGCCTGCGTCAGCAGGGCAACGCCTTCATCGGCGAGCACCTCAAGGCGGGTATCCGCCGGGGTGGACCAGCCGTAACCGCACATCCCTGCTATTTCCGTGTCGGACGAGGTATAGCTGCGCGTCCACTCCAGCGGCAACCTGCCCGGCAGCAGGAAATCCATCTGCTCCAGGCTGACGCTGCCGTCGCGAATATCCACCGGCTCGGCGCGCAGTACCCGGCATTTCAGGAAGCCAGGGTCCATATTGCGAAACAGCTTTTGCCGCAGTTTGCGGAAACGGCGCATAAACAGCCGCCACTGCGGCGTTTTTTTCAGTTTTTTAAACCCTTTCCCCAGGCCGCTTAACCCGGCGCGCATCAACAGCGCCATCAGGTTGATGGTGGGCGGCCCGCCGACAATCACATTGTTGGGCAGCGCGAGGTTAAACGTCAGCGGCAACGTCAACGAAAGGGGTTTTGGTTTGGTGGCGCGTTTGAGGCGAAACGGCGGGATCAGGCCAATAATGTTGCAGCTCAGCACCGGCATACCGATGCGGGAAAACGGCTCGCCATCCACCGAAACGGTTTTGCTGCCCATAAACAGCTCGTCTTCAATCTGCGGGCCGCCCGGCGCGCGCAGCGGCGGGATCCACGCGCCGCCCACCGGAATATGCACCGCCATCCCGCCCGTTCCGGCGCTGGCGCGTTTGATGCTGTTAACGTGAACGGTGGTGCCAATCAGCGGCAGATAGTCGAAGACATCAAAAACGATGCCGATGTGCGGCGTTGGCAGCGGCCACGGGTAGGTATGAATATCCAGCCCGAGCTGTGGATCGAAGTGCGCGCCGGAGTGCATCGCTTAACCTCAGAACATGGCACGCAACAGCGCGCGCAGGAAAGTACGAACTTCGGTCGCCAGATCGCTCTCAGAAAGGCTTAAAAAGAGCAGCGCCAGCACGGTGACGACAACAATAATGATGATGCGATTTTTCATAGCGGGTTGCTTCCTGCAGTATCAGTTAACGATGCGTCGCGCTCTCCCCACGCGGGAAGGCGTTGCCACTCGCCGGGCGGCGCATCAAAAGGATGGGCGATTTCCGGCAGGCCGTTCCAGTGCGGATGCAGCTTCTCCCGCGCCAGCCGGATAACGCGGCGAAAGCTCTCATCGCCGCGGCGGATCAGGTTTTCACGCTCTTCACGGATCAGCGTAAAGGCCGCTTCAAGTTGTAATTGCAAACGGCTGTCGGCCTGTCGAACCTGCTCCACCGCTGGCGCGGACGGCAGTTGCGCTTCCGCCTGCGCAATAAGCTTCTGTTTTTCCGCCTGCCAGCGCGTGGCGCAGGCTTCAAGGGCTTCGGTTCGCCGCTTGTCATGCATACGCAGCAAATCCTGGAACACCAGCGGCAAGGTGGTTTGCCCGCGTTCCGTGATGGGAACAGGCTCCGCCGCCTGAATGGCGCGGGCGTACTCCTCCATTGCCGCCGGGCGATGCCCGCACAGCCAGAGGCAAAAACCGCACATCCGCCAGCCCTCCATCGCAAAGAGCGGATGCGGGATGGCCTGCGCCTCAATCGCCGCCTGGCGGTAGGCTTTCGCCGCCTGAAGATACTCTTTGCTGGAGAACCAGGCGCCCGCCTCGCCAAAAGTGCTTTGCGTGCGCAACTGCCCTTTTACCGCCTGATCGGGCACCTCGCCGGAGATGCTTTGCGCCTGGCGGTAGTGCTCCACCGCCTGCGCGTGATCGCGGCCTTTGAGCCAGCCGCCGGCGATCAGGTTATGCATAATCGCCTGCTGATCCGCCCAGCCGCGACGCTGCGCAATCGCCAGCGCCAGGCTGCCGCGCGCCGCCACCTGCTCGGGGCTGCCTTTTTCCAGCAGCAACATGGCATCGGCCAGATAACGGCGGAACAGCAAACGGTCGACATCGGCGTCGGTCTGCTGCTGCGCGGTCTGGTGCATGACTTTCATGCCATCAATCCGATCCTCAATCAGCCGGACATGGCGCGGATTTGCGGTATACAGCGGCTGCCAGATCGGCTGTTCAACGGTGTCGATCAATAACAAGCGCGGCGCATCAGCGCCCTGTTCCAGCCAGCGATGGAGCCAGCGCAGCATGGCGCTCTCATCGCTGACAGCGGAAGGTTTCAGCACCAGCACCAGATAGCGCAGATCGTCGGCAAACTGTGCGGCAAAGTTCTGCAACAGGCTGCGTAACTGCCCGGCGCTGTAGCAGGGCAGCCAGGGTTCGGCATCCCAGAAAGCGGCATCGGGCGTCGCTTCATACTGCTCAACGAATTCACGGCCCAGCGCCTCGCTGTAGCTGTATCCGGTTTCAAAAGGCGTGTTGAAGCTGAGGAACAGATCGGGCAATGAACGCCCCTGCGGATGCTGTTGCAGCGCGAAAAAAGCATCCAGCAGCGATTCGCCATTTGCCGGAACACGCCAGATAAACAGCCGTGCGGCGGCATCTTCGCTGGCATCCAGCCAGCTTAATTCCAGCTCGCTCATCACCTTTTCACTGGGGTTTTTGCTGGCGTTCATGGCATCCCCATCAGGCGTTCAGCTCAATTTTCTTGCCATTGACCATCACCCCGGCGGCATTAATGGTGATGGTCGAACCGCCAGCGGTGATCTCCACGCTGCCGTTACCAATCAGGATGCCGCTCTCGCCTACGTTGATGCGGAAGGTGTCCGTCGCGCTGTCGGCCACGCTGCCCTGGGTAAACCGGGTATCGCCGCCGGTGATGCTCAGCGTGCGTCCGGCGCCGATGCTGACGTCCTGTTTTTGCGTCACCGTGCGCGTCTCATTGCTGCTGACGGTGACATTGCGGTTACCGGTTACTTCCAGCGTCTGGTTACCAGTCACCTGCACCGTGCGGTTTTGCTGGACGCTAACCTTCTCATTGCCCTGCACGCTGCGGGTGCGATCCTGGACCACCGTCAGCGTCTGATTACCTTCAACAGTGCCGGTATTGTTGCTTTTCACCGTGGTGGTGTGGTTGCCGGTAATGGTTTCGTCGCGGTTTTGTTCCACACTCAGGGTTTCGTTACCCTTCACGCTCTCGGTACGGTTTTGCTGCACCGTGGTGGTTTCATTACCGTTGATGGTTTTGCTGCGATGCTGGCCCACGGTGATGGTTTCATTGCCATCGACGGTGCGCGTCCGGTTCTGCTTGATGTGGCTGGTTTCGTCTTTGCCGACGGTTTTAGTGCGGTTGCTGCCGACATCATGGGTTTCGTCGTTTTCAACTTCCGTATCCATATTGCGTTCGGCATGCAGCCAGAGCTGCTCAGCGCCCGGTTTATCCTCAAAACGCAGGGCGTTGGCGTTATCCGGCGAGCCATCTTTGGAACGGCTCATAAAACCCATCTGCGTGGCCGCCGCTGGCAGCGCCCACGGCGGCATGCTGGCTTCGTTGTAGACGCGGCCAATAATGATCGGCCTGTCCGGCTCGCCGTTAATAAAATCGACCACCACTTCATCACCGACGCGCGGGATCTGCACCCCGCCGTAGCCCTGCCCGGCCCAGGCGCTGGAGACACGCACCCAGCAGGAACTGTTCTCGTCGCCCTGGCTTTGCCGATCCCAGTGGAATTTCACTTTGACGCGACCATATTTGTCCGTCCAGATCGACTCGCCCGCAGGCCCTACGACTCTTGCTGTTTGCGGCCCGTAGGTGCGCGGCCAGTCGGTGACGGCGGCCGGGCGAAACGGCGTGGATGCCGGAATGACGGTAAAGTCGATGCGCTGCTGTGTCTCGCCAACATCGCCGGAAGCATACTGGTTTTCGGCAAAATCATAGCGAGCGCCCACCACCAGCCACTGCGCGTTGTCGGCATCGTTAGGGGAGCGGATCAGCGTAAAGGTGTGCCCCGGCGCAATACCGGTCGCCGTTGCGCTGCCCTGCATTTGCTGCTGTTCCGCCTGCCAGGATTGCTGGCGGATACGCGCATAAGATTCGCCGTCGCCATGCTCCACAAAACGGCCTGGCCAGTCATAGACATCGATTTTTCCGGGAGTTGGCGAAACGGGGTTTTGCAGGGTTTGCAGCATCCAGGCATGGGGCTTGCGGAAGTCGTAATCGTCGGTGCTGTAGAGGCCCGGCGTAACGATATGCCGCGCCAGTAACTGGCTGACGCCCTCTTCGTTCACCGCACCGCCGCCGCTTTGCGCATGCCACGGAATCACTTCATAACCGGGAAACGCCTCCGCTTGCGCGTAATCATCCATCAGTACCAGCGTGTGTCCCTCTTTGCCGTGGCGGAACAGGTAGCTGATGCCCTCAAGCTCCAGCAAACGGCTGATAAAATGGAAGCTGCTCTCGGCGTACTGCACGCAATAATCCCACTGGCGATAGCTGCGCGTCAGTTTGTTTTCAATCTTTACCTGATATTCCGCAAACAGGGTGCTGACGATGTCCGGTACGCGCTGCTGCTGGAAAATACGGAAATTGCGATCGCGCATCATCGGCCAGAAATCCGGCTCAAGGGTCGCCTGATACACCGCATAGCGCGTGCCATCCAGCTCTTCCGAGCGCGCGGAGATCGCCGTGACTTTACCGCTCAGATAGCGCGTCGTTCCCAACTGCGTTGGGATCACCACCGTCATCTCCTGGCCCAGCAGTTTTTGCCGATCGAGGGTGAAATCTTTGCTCAGCAGCTCGACCTGAAAGCGAAAGGGCGTGGAGAGCTGTTCTTCCCCTTTAAACGTCCAGAATAAGAGCGAATCACTTCCGGAGGATGACAGAACGGTTATCCGGTTAACCATACGTGTTCCTTTATTGCAGAGGCGAATATTCCGGGCGAAGAGGTGTTTCCACGCCTTCAGCGCAGGTAAATATAAAATAGAGTTTTGCGGTGCGGGTATTATTCCCTGCTGACCGATAATGATTTATTACGGGCGATATTAACTGGATATAGTTGAAACTCGCACTGATTGGTAGTTAAGAATCATCCCATTTTCATACATTTATGATAACACGTTGAAAATTAAGACCAGCGTTTATTTACGCAATTTATTTATGGTTATTAGGTTATGCGATTCAGCCAACATATTAACCGCGTATCATATATTTTGAGATGGCAATATTATCCTCAACGCCAACAATTAAATAATTACGCAGGTTATTTTAGGCAAGTTTAATTATATGCCGGAAAATAAAGAGATGGCCCGCCAGCGGGCCATTGTCGATGTCAGAAAAAGCGGTGACCGGCAGCCAGCGTAATGGCCGGTTGCCCGGCTTTAAACAGCAGGGCCGGTTTGTCGCCACCGAGTTGCGCGTGGCCGCCATGTACCGCGATCCAGCTTCCTTCCGGTAAACCGATCACCTCCAGTTCCGGCGCCACCATCAGCAGCTCGCGAATGCGCTGCTCGCGCGTTTCGCCCTGATGCCCGGCGGGGAGCGCGTTGGTAAAGTGCGGGTTGATCTGCAACGGCACCAGATTGAGCGCATCCAGACCGCCCGGATCGATAATCGGCATATCATTGGTGGTGCGGATCGTCGGACAGGCCAGATTCGCCCCGGCGCTCCAGCCAACATACAGCGCACCGTTGTTAATGGCCTGGCGGATCGGTTCGATCAACCCGCGCTCGCGGCAATTTTTCAGCAGGTTAAACGTGTTGCCGCCGCCAACCATCACAATCTCTGCGGCGGCAATCGCCGCAGGCGCGTCGTCCACGGTATGAATGCCGGTGATCGACAGATCCAGCTCCGCCAGCGCCAGACGGACTTTATCCGTATAGGCATCAAAGCTTTGCGTTACGCCCGCAAAGGGAATAAACACCACCTTGCGACGTCCGCCAAGCTGCGCTTTCAGCAGCGGCAGCGCATATTCCAGATATTCGGTGCCAGGCAGCACCGAATTGCTCAGTAACAGCAAATCCATAACCCTCTCCTTTTACAGCAAATTGCGTAGCAGATCGGCTAACAGCTTATTCGATAATACAACGGGCAGTGGGACGTGGCGGGCGCAAATCGCCTGATGCCAGGCGGTGTAGCCCATGCAGTCGGTCAGAATCACTTCCGCGCCCTGCGCGTGCAGCGAGCGGGCGGCATCGGCCACCTCGTCTTCACTGGCGGTATAGGGCGAGGCAACGGCAAACACCGGCGTTTGCGCGGCGCCGCGCCACTTCTCCAGCTCGCTGGCGATCTGCGCTTCCAGCGGCACCAGGATCCCGGCGCGACGCGTTCCCACCAGCGCATTCAGCGTCGGCGGCAGGATCCGATCCGGCTCGATCAACCACGCTTTTTTGCTGCTCAAACCGTGAAACTCGCCGGTACAAAGAATAGCGATGATCTCGCAGCCCTGCGCTTCCAGCCCGTCGATCTTCTGTTGCAGCGCTTCGCCAACCGCCGGTTTGCCCATCACCACGGCTCGCCCGTCCAGCAGGCGCGAAGTCAGCAATGCATCGCCAGGTTGTGGCGCAAAACGCGCCGCGATGTCGGCATCATCCAGCCCATCCAGCACCCCGGCGTGCAGACAACTTACCTGCGCGGGTAACGCCGCATCGAGGATTGGCGTGATGTCGCTGCGTGGTGCCTGGCCGATGGTCAGCGTACCGATTTTGCGCATCGCCATTTCACACTCCCGACTGACGTTTTTGCAGATGCGCCAGCGAACCGTACAGATCGAGCAGGCGCTGGTATTCCGCTTTATCGAAGAACTGGCAGGTGCCGCGGGTGAACTCTTTCGCCACTTCTACGGCAAATTTACAGGCCAGCGCGATATCCGTTTCGTGGCTCGCCCCGGTGCCGCAGCCCGGCACAACGCTCACCGCCGTAATTGCCACGCCAACCACGGGCGCGGCGGTGGCAATCGACGGTTGCAGAATGCTGTTCAGGTGGTAAACCCCGTTACCGTACGGCGTGATGTCCTGGGTGGTGATCGGGAAAGTGACCGGCAGTTGCCCGGTGGTCATTTCCATGACGCGCAGCAGATCTTCCGCCACGCGCAGGATGTAACCCGCTTTGACCGTCGGCGAAATGGCAAAGCCTTTATGGTTGATGATGCGGTTGCCTTTGGTGGTATCAATCGACAGCACCGCATCCATTTCGTCGGAGACTTCCTGCTCGTTCATGTCTTCGGTTTCGACCGGCGAATCCATAAAATCAACCGGCTCGTGCGGGCGCGTTGGCGCATCCGGGCAGATATGGGTGGTGACAATCACATCGCCTGGCAGGCTGTCGCCCTGGCGCTGCATCTCCGCCAGTTTCAGCGCGCTGGCAATCGCCGCCACGGCGCCGTCGGCGTCGGAGACCATCCCAATTCGCCCCGGACGCGCGCCAATGCCGCCCAGACGTCCGACAATCCCCAGCGTCGGCGCGCTGCCGCCGCGGCGTTTACCTTCGGTGCCCGGAATGACGATTTTAACGAAGTCGGTGCTGCCTTTCGGGCCGCTGACCACTTTCACGCTCACCTCGAGATTGCTGTAACCCGCCAGCAGCGTTTTCACCTTGTCGCCGCTGGCATACGCGCTGTCGAGTAACTCAAAGACCTGTAACGTTTGTTGTAAGCTCATAATATTTTCTCTGGAATGGCGTGATTACTTTTTGCCGCCCGGCAGGACGGAATTAAAGAAGCTGAACAGGGCGTCTCCGGCGATCAAACCCGCCGCCAGCACCTCGATTTTGTTACGCATCGGTTCGCCGCCAATGCGCAGCATCGCCGCGCGGATAGCGATACCGATCATCACCGCCCAACCCGCCAGCGGGTTATTGATCAGCAATCCTGTCGCCAGCAGCACGCCCATCTGACGGCCGGGGCCGCCGATCAACTGGATAATGGCGCCAGGAATGGCCCAAATGAGCAGCGATTTGGCGATATCAAACGACACCCCGGCGTTAATGGCGGCGACATACACTTTTGCCACCGGCGGCACCAGCCCCTGCGAGAAGTAGTCGCGGAAGATAAACAGCACCACCGGCATGGCGACGACAAAGGCCAGCATGGCGGCGAGCAGTTGCTGACGGCGGCCCTCCAGTTCAAAACGGGTGTGTTCGCCTTTACCGCGCAGGATCCATCCGGCCTTCAGGTCGTAGCCCATATCGGCAAACGCCGGGCCAGTGGCGGCGGAGAAACCGCACAGCATTGCCAGCGCTTGTGGCGGGAAGCCAATCAAAATACCGATAAGCAAGGTGATCAGCGCCACGGCAAAGGCCGGGAACCAGCCGGAGTGCATGGCGGCAAGGCCAACAATCATTTCATGCAGAAAGGCGGCGAACGCGGCGTAGACCATAAACGCCACCAGCCACGGCAAAGAGAGGTGGGTATACAGACCGCTGCCAAGCGCAATCACTACTGAAATTGCCATAAAGCCGAGTGCGCCTAAGCGGATGGTTTTGCCAATCTGCTCATTTTGCGCCTGCGGCAGCGCGTCGTCGGCGGTATGCGGCGCTGCTTTCTGGCCGTTGCTCTGGCGGATCAGGCGGATAATCTGGAACAACGCCACCACGCCCGCACCCGCCATCACGCCGTGCGGGATGTAGAGTTTGTTGATATCAATGCCGAACAGCGGCGCAGAATAACCGCGCAGCAGGAAGCCAACGCCGAGCATGCCGAGCGCCCAGATATTGCCGATAAACGCCGTACCCAGCGCCGCCATCGGGAATTTGAACCACGAACCGACAGCGCCGATCACCATCCCGGTGCCGAGCAACGCCGCCTGTTTGCCGCCCTGATCGCCTGCTTTAATCGACTCTGCCGCCGCAATTCCCGGCGGCCAGGCGCCTTCGGCCGGGAAGATGCGCGTATTGAACAGGCGATAGAGCAGCCAGCCATCCAGCAACATCGCCAGCGCCACGCCGATAAACATCGGCATAACCATTTCCTGATGACCAAACAGCCACGGAATTGAAATAGGCAACAGCAGCGAGTTCGCCGCGCCAAAGGTGGCCGCTGACGTCGCGCTTTGCGCCAGGTTTTGAATATGGATGGAGCGGAAACGGGCGAAGCACTGGAGTGGAATGCGGGCGATGATCATCGCCGCCATCGCGCCGATGATTGCCGTGTTCGGCGTGACCCCCAGCGTGGTTAGCAGTTGCACGCCAATAACGGCACCGAAGATGCTGAGCACCAGCAGCAACAGCAATGTGGCCGGGGCGAAAGCGCGCGGATGGCTCTCGCTCTGTTCCGGCAGCGTTTCGGATGAGACAGTCTGACTCACGGTTATTCTCCTGGTATTGGCAAAAAAGGAAAAATCAAAGCGAGCTGGTCACCAGCGTGTCACCGGTTTTTCCGGCGATGGTGAGGGCAGCTTCTTTCAGTAATGTCGCGATCCGTTGCAACTCTTCAGGGGTAGCAAGGTGTTGAGGGAAGGAGAGGCAGAACGCCACGGCTTCGTGAGTGGCCGGGTCGCCGACTGCGCAGCTGACGGAAGCCGTGTCGGCAACCGATTCATTAACGGCCGTTGCGTAACCGGCATCGCGGGTACGGGCCACGGCAGCAACCAGCATGCTGACGTCTTGCTGTGTACCGCTAAGCTGCGATACCACCAGCGGGCTGGCAAAAAAATCATGGAGTTGTGTATCGGAAAAACGTGCCAGCAGCGCGCGGCCGGTCGAGGTTCCCCATGCCGGCGAGCGGGAACCAGGCCAGGTAACAACCGGCAGCGCCTGACGGCCGTGGATCACCCGCAGCACAAGGATCTCCTGGTTATCGAGCATCGAAATATAGCCGGTGTAACCCGTGCGTTCGCACAGGTTACGCAGCGCCGCATCAACGTGATCGCTCAGGGTAATTTGGCGGCTGACGAGATGTGAAGCCGACATAATCAACGGGCCAGGCAGAAAGGTGCCCTGGCTTTCGTCCTTTTCCAGATACCCCCAGAACTCAAGCTGGCTCATCACGCGTGAGGCGGTACTTTTGGGCATGCCGAGGTGGGTAATCACATCGCTCACGCGGATGCCGCTTTGCAGATCCACCATCAGTTTCAGGATGTTGGCTGTCGTTTCTAAAATGGACATTGTGCGGTCTCATAAAATGGGACTGAAGTTTCATTAAATGGAACTGCAAGAAGGATGCCAGCGTGTAACACACTGAATTTATAGAAAGTGGATGAAATAGATCAAAAATCACGCACCAAATTAACGATCAAAAATGGTGCATAAATGGCGACATTTCACGCAAAGAGTGCACTAAAGCGGCAGGTAATGACGGCGGGCTTGTATCAAAAAAGAATGGCTTAGCTTTTTTTCGTATAACGTTATTCGTATATATTTGTTTTCGCATACGGTGCAAAGAATATAATTCGCACTAATCCAGCCCCCAAATAATTAAGCCGGGCTAATAAAATATTCCGCCAGCAATTTCTGGCAAAATGTTCTGTCCGGAAGGTGTGCAGTGCCAACATGGTTACCCTTAGCGATTGATTCTTTCTGGCCGATGCTTTCCGCAGGGCTGAAATTCACCATTCCCTTGACGCTGATCTCTTTTATTCTTGGGCTGTCGCTCGGGTTTGTGGTTGCGCTTTTGCGCCTGTACGGCCCGGCTTTTTTAAAGCCGGTGGTGCGGTTTTACGTCTGGCTGATTCGCGGTACGCCGCTGCTGGTGCAGCTATTTTTGATTTTCTACGCCTTGCCGAGCGCCGGGATCACCATTGATGCTTTCCCTGCAGCGGTGATTGGCTTTACCGTCAATATTGGCGCGTATACCTCCGAAGTGATCAGGGCAACGCTGCTGGCCGTGCCGAAAGGGCAATGGGAAGCCGCCCACTCCATCAGCATGACCTGGGCGCAGTCGCTGCGGCGTATTATTCTGCCGCAGGCCGCGCGCATCGCCGTGCCGCCGCTTTCTAACACCTTTATTTCACTGGTAAAAGACACTTCGCTGGCGTCGGTCATCACCGTACCGGAGATGTTTCTTGCCGCGCAGCAAATTGCGGCGGTGACCTATGAACCGCTGATTCTGTACTGCGAAGCGGCGATTATTTATCTGTTCTTCAGTTCGGTGTTATCGCATTTGCAAGAGAAGCTGGAGCGGAAATTAGCGGGTACGACAGTAAAAGGCCAGGTCAATGATAACGCTCTCCAGCATTGAAAAAAGTTTCGACGGCAACCAGGTGCTGAAGAACATCAATTTAACGATTGAAGAAGGCACGGTAACCACGCTGATTGGCCCTTCAGGCAGCGGGAAAAGCACCTTATTGCGCTGCATTAATTTGCTGGAAATTCCCCAGTCCGGGGAGTTGACCATCGGTAAAGAGCGCATCACATTCGCGCCAGGTGCGCGGATCAAAGGCCAGGATATTCGCCGCATCAGCCGCCAGACCGGCATGGTGTTTCAGAACTTCGCGCTGTTTCCGCATATGACCGCCCTCGACAACATCACCGAAGGGCTGATTACGGTACATAAATGGGATCGCGAACGCGCCCGCCGCCGTGGTGAAGAGCTGCTGGATAAAGTCGGCATGCTGCACAAACGCGATGCCCTGCCGAATACACTCTCTGGCGGCCAGCAGCAGCGCGTGGCGATTGCTCGTGCGCTGGCGCCGTCACCGGCGGTTCTGCTGTGCGATGAACCGACTTCCGCACTCGATCCTGAACTCTCCGGCGAAGTGGTATCCGTGCTGCGCCAGCTGGCGCTGGAAGGAACAACCATGATCATGGCAACCCATGATTTGCGTCTGGCGGCGAATATCGCCAGCCAGGTGGTGTTTCTGGAAGCCGGGGAAATTGTCGAGACCGGCTCCGCTAACGATTTGTTTTTACACGCGAAGAAACCCCGTACCGCGGAGTTTATCGCCTCTTTAAGCACAGCGCTCCCGGAACTCGGGGCGAGTTAATTAAAACAACATAGGGTAATGCAGATGAAAGCACTCGCAACATTAGTCGTAGCCGGGATTATGCAGCTTGGTTTTGCCCACGCAGCGCTGGCACAGGATGATTTGGCAAAGATTCAGTCCGCTGGCGTACTGAAAATCGGTACTGAAGGCACCTATCCGCCGTTCACTTTCCACAATGCTTCCGGCACGCTGGAAGGTTTTGACGTAGAAATTGGCCGTGAAATTGCCAAACGCCTGAAAGTGAACCCGCAGTTCGTTGAAGGTAAATGGGACGGCCTGATCGCCGGTATCGACGCGAACCGTTATGACGTGGTGATCAACCAGGTGGGCATTACGCCGGAACGCGAGAAGAAATTCGACTTCTCCGAGCCGTACATTGCGTCTAAAGCGGTACTGATCGTCAATGACAAAAATAGCAGCATTAAAAGTTTTGCCGATCTGAAAGGCAAAAAGTCAGCCCATTCACTGACCAGTAACTACGCCCAGATCGCGCGTAAATACGGTGCGGAAATTGTGCCGACCGACGGCTTTAACCAGTCTATCGATCTGGTGGTGCAGGGCCGTGCCGATGCCACCATCAACGACAACCTGTCGTTCCTCGACTTCAAAAAACATAAACCGTCTGCGCCGGTGAAAATCATCGCCACGGAAGAGAATGCCGAGAAATCCGGCGTGCTGCTGCGCAAAAACAACCCGCAGCTGAAAGCGGCGATTGATAAAGCGCTGGAAGAGATCAAGGCCGACGGCACCTACGAACGTATTTCCCAGAAATACTTCGGTGCGGACGTGTCGAAGTAATACTTCTCTGATCTATACAAAAACCCCGCTACGCGGGGTTTTTTATTTTCTGTGCGTAGATTTATTTTTCATTGTGCGTATGATTTTAGTGCTATCTGGCCTGTGATTTTAAAACGTTAAAAACACATTGTTTTCTGTACGAAGCATTACACACAGGATAATTACATGAATAAAATAGACTCAACGCTCAAAAAAATATATAGTAATAAGAAGTATGGTGAATTAGCTGCGTTATATCAGTTTTTCAATAACAATCTAATATCCGCAATTGAAAGCGAACTTTCCTCGGATCTAACAAACACTTCTGGTTTTTTTGAGAATTTATATGTCGATTTTCAGTGGATCGATAAAATTCCCCTTGCCGATTTCCATGGGGAACAGCGTGATATTAA
Source organism: Kosakonia sacchari (assembly GCA_900109485.1). Taxonomy (GTDB): domain Bacteria; phylum Pseudomonadota; class Gammaproteobacteria; order Enterobacterales; family Enterobacteriaceae; genus Kosakonia; species Kosakonia sacchari_B. The sequence goes on from FOAY01000018.1 coordinate 29,637, forward strand.
CCATAATCTCATTGAAGATAAAACAGAGCTTGGTGATTTATTTATTCAGTACCGTCATACCTTTGCTTATCCAGATGGGAAAACGGTAGGAGTATTCCCCAAAATTAATTATTCATTGGTTGTTCAGGCCAAAATCTCAGATGAGATACCTCCTGTTGTTCCTGTTGGCAAAGTGAATAAAAAAAGGGCTAACTCCACTTCCAAAGAGCTAAAGCTACTGGAACACTGGCCTGAGTTTGATCTATACGAAACCGCCAGAAGTCTTAAACCACTTGTGAAAAATATCCATGTAAAACCTCAGGATAACGCCTTTTCTTTTTTTGCAGCTTTTAATAACCGCAGTAAAATTTGGTTATTTGGCAAAGCTAAAAATTCACAGATTTGTGATTTAAATTTTAGTGACATTATCTTCGGCCTGAAAAACCAGCAGTATGGGAAAGATATTCATACTGATACCGCATGGGGAGCTATTGCTTCCAGTATTACTGACATATGTCAAAACAGGAAAATTCCGCAATCCATTGCAAATAAAATTGAATCCAGACAGAAATCCGCACATATAAAAGATGGCACAGTATACGCATTCCCATTAAATATTTTGCCTTTCATCACCGATTGTATTACCAAAATTGCCTCCCTATTTCGTAAAAAGAAAATGTTAGTTATTTTTATCGATAGGATTAGCTTTGAAGGGCCAGCGATGGAAAAATACAGAAAACGATCCTGATAAAATATACCTGTTTAACGGCCGGTAAAAATGTGCGGGAACGTGCTGCTACGAGCCGGCCAAAAAGTCTCCTGCATTACCAGGCAAAAAAACCGCATCGCGTTTTTTTCGCTTCTGAAAATCGCACTCAGAACGAGATATCGCCGTCGAAAACTATTAGCAGTCCGTTAGACGGTCCCAGAGCGGGCTGCTGCGGACGAGGCTGTGCGCCGCCGCTGAATTTATTGCCAGCCAGTCGCTAACCGCAACCTATCGGTGCAACGTCGCTTAAGCAAAGCGTAACCCTGCCAACCCGTAGCTATGTTTTTTATATAATCACAATATTGTAAAATTAGCTTCCTACTCTTCTGTCGAAATACATTTATTCCACTGACAGGGAATTCAAAAAGGATCTTAAAGGCCCGGAGACTAACTATGAATTACAAGCTCTATACAGCCGTGTTGCTTCTCGCTGCCGCAACGTTCTCTGCAACAGCAGCTTCAGCCCCTTCGATTAGCAATTTGATCAATGAACGTTTGTCCTGGATGAAAGATGTTGCTGGCTATAAAGCGCAGCATCACCAGGCGATTGAAGATCTACAGCAAGAGGAAAAGGTGCTGGAGAGTACCCTTGCTGATGCGGATTCGCTGGGATTAAAAGGCGAGAGCGTAAGGCCATTTATTCAGGCGCAGATGGACGCCGCCAAGGCGATTCAGTACCGCTATCGCGCCGACTGGCTGGCCGCGCCGGAAACGGGCTGGCAACCTCGCCCGCTCCAGGATGTGCGCACGCAAATCGGCCAACTTAGCCATCGTATTCTGCAAAGTGTGGCGGCACGATTAAAGTCCGGGCAACCTCTGACGGAACAGGACCGTAAGGCATTTATGCACGCTGTGCAGCAGAAGAATTTACACGAGCAGGATAAGCAGCGGATCTGGGAAACAATGAAAGGGATTTCGTTGAAAGATTAAGTAAAAAACCCTGCCGAAGCAGGGTTTTTTCATTCTGATTAACTTGCTCTGAAAAGCGAACTCAGAACGGGATGTCGTCGTCGAAATCCATTGGCGGTTCGTTAGACGGCGCCGGAGCGGAAGACTGCTGCGGACGGGACTGTGCGCCGCCGCTGAACTGGTTGCCGCCCTGCGGCTGCTGAGGCTGGCCCCAACCGCCCTGCTGCTGGCCACCGCCTGCCGGTGCGCCGCCGCCCTGACGGCCGCCCAGCATCTGCATGGTGCCGCCCACGTTCACCACCACTTCCGTGGTGTATTTTTCCTGACCGGACTGATCGGTCCATTTGCGGGTACGCAGCTGGCCTTCGATATAAACCTGAGAGCCTTTACGCAGATACTCACCGGCCACTTCCGCCAGCTTGCCGAACAGCACAACGCGGTGCCATTCTGTCTGCTCTTTCATTTCACCGGTCTGCTTGTCACGCCAGGATTCGGAAGTAGCCAGCGTAATGTTGGCAACTGCGCCACCACTCGGCATATAGCGTACTTCCGGGTCCTGGCCCAGATTACCGACGAGAATCACCTTGTTTACGCCTCTGCTGGCCATGTTCGAGTCTCCTGATACGTTAATACGTTTCTTAGTAGTGTAAACGCGCGAGTGTACCATTTCCATGTACAAGTTTGATAGCTGCGAAGCATGTTCCGGAGATATCGCACTCACGGCACATTGTTGCACATCTCCATGAGTTGCATTCCAATACTGTATATTCAAACAGGTTGAATTGTGTCATAATTAGCCGTTTGTGATCGCCGGTTGTCCTTCAAACACACCGGGCAAAACGTGTTCCTCCGGGTAAAAGGTGAATGGATTGGATAAGATAGAAGTACGGGGCGCCCGCACCCATAATCTCAAAAACATCAACCTCGTCATCCCGCGCGACAAACTGATTGTCGTGACCGGGCTGTCGGGTTCTGGTAAGTCCTCACTGGCTTTCGACACGCTTTACGCCGAAGGACAGCGCCGCTACGTTGAATCGCTTTCCGCCTATGCCCGTCAGTTTTTATCGCTGATGGAAAAACCGGACGTTGACCATATTGAAGGTCTGTCGCCGGCGATCTCAATTGAGCAGAAATCAACCTCGCACAACCCGCGTTCCACCGTCGGGACAATCACCGAGATCCACGACTATTTGCGTCTGCTTTACGCCCGCGTTGGCGAGCCTCGCTGTCCGGATCACGATGTGCCGCTGGCGGCGCAAACCGTCAGCCAGATGGTGGATAACGTGCTGTCGCAGCCGGAAGGCAAGCGCCTGATGCTGCTGGCGCCGGTGATTAAAGAGCGTAAAGGCGAGCACACCAAAACGCTGGAAAACCTGGCAAGCCAGGGCTATATCCGCGCGCGTATCGACGGCGAAGTGTGCGACCTTTCCGATCCGCCGACGCTGGAACTGCAAAAGAAACACACCATTGAAGTGGTGATTGACCGCTTTAAAGTACGCAGCGATCTGGCGCAGCGCCTGGCGGAATCGTTTGAAACCGCGCTGGAACTCTCCGGCGGCACCGCTGTGGTCGCCGACATGGACGATACCAGCGTGGAAGAGCTCCTGTTCTCCGCCAACTTTGCCTGCCCGATTTGCGGCTACAGCATGCGCGAACTGGAACCGCGCCTGTTCTCGTTCAACAACCCGGCGGGCGCATGCCCGACCTGCGACGGCCTCGGTGTACAGCAATATTTTGACCCGGACCGCGTGATCCAGAACCCGGAACTGTCGCTGGCTGGCGGCGCGATCCGCGGCTGGGATCGCCGTAACTTCTACTACTTCCAGATGCTGAAATCGCTGGCGGATCACTACAAATTCGATGTGGAAGCGCCGTGGGAAAGCCTGAGCGACAACGTACGGAAAGTGGTGCTGTTCGGTTCCGGTAAAGAGTCGATTGAATTCAAATATATGAATGATCGCGGCGACACCTCCGTGCGTCGCCATCCGTTCGAAGGCGTGCTGCATAATATGGAGCGCCGCTACAAAGAGACGGAATCCAGTGCGGTGCGCGAAGAGCTGGCGAAATTTATCAGCAACCGCCCCTGCACCTCCTGTGAAGGAACGCGTCTGCGTCGCGAAGCGCGTCATGTGTTCGTTGAGAATACGCCGCTGCCGACCATCTCCGACATGAGCATTGGCCATGCGATGGACTTCTTCAATAACCTGAAGCTTTCCGGTCAGCGGGCGAAAATTGCCGAAAAAGTGCTGAAAGAGATTGGCGACCGCCTGAAGTTTCTCGTGAACGTCGGCCTGAACTACCTGACGCTTTCCCGCTCGGCGGAAACCCTCTCGGGTGGCGAAGCGCAGCGTATTCGTCTGGCGAGCCAGATTGGCGCCGGTCTGGTGGGCGTTATGTACGTGCTGGATGAGCCGTCTATCGGTTTGCACCAGCGCGACAACGAGCGCCTGCTCGGCACGCTGATCCACCTGCGTAACCTCGGGAACACGGTGATTGTCGTCGAACATGACGAAGATGCCATCCGCGCGGCCGACCACGTGATTGATATCGGTCCTGGCGCGGGCGTGCACGGCGGCCAGGTCGTCGCGGAAGGGACGCTCAAGGATATTATGGCGGTGCCGGAATCACTGACCGGCCAGTACATGAGCGGCAAGCGCAAAATCGAGCTGCCGAAACAGCGCGTGAACGCCGATCCGGAAAAAATGCTCAAGCTGACCGGCGCACGCGGCAACAACCTGAAAAACGTCACCCTGACGCTGCCGGTGGGCCTGTTTACCTGTATCACCGGCGTTTCCGGTTCCGGGAAATCGACGCTGATTAACGATACGCTGTTCCCGATCACCCAGCGTCAGCTCAACGGCGCCACCATCGCGGAACCCGCGCCGTACCGCGATATTCAGGGGCTGGAACATTTCGATAAGGTAATCGACATCGATCAGAGCCCGATTGGCCGCACGCCGCGCTCCAACCCGGCAACCTATACGGGCGTCTTTACGCCAGTGCGCGAACTGTTCGCCGGAGTGCCGGAATCACGCTCGCGCGGTTACACGCCGGGGCGTTTCAGCTTTAACGTGCGCGGCGGCCGCTGCGAAGCCTGTCAGGGCGACGGCGTTATCAAAGTGGAGATGCACTTCCTGCCGGATATTTATGTGCCGTGCGATCAGTGCAAAGGCAAACGCTATAACCGCGAAACGCTGGAGATCAAATATAAGGGCAAAACCATCCATGAAGTGCTGGATATGACCATCGAAGAAGCCCGTGAATTCTTTGATGCCGTGCCGGCGCTGGCGCGCAAGTTACAAACGCTGATGGATGTCGGTCTGACCTATATTCGTCTGGGACAGTCGGCCACCACGCTCTCCGGCGGCGAGGCGCAGCGCGTGAAGCTGGCGCGTGAGCTGTCGAAACGCGGTACCGGGCAAACGCTCTATATCCTCGATGAACCGACGACCGGCCTGCACTTTGCCGATATCCAGCAGTTGCTGGACGTGCTGCATCAGCTGCGCGATCAGGGGAATACCATCGTGGTAATTGAGCACAACCTGGACGTGATTAAAACGGCGGACTGGATTGTCGATCTTGGCCCGGAAGGCGGCAGCGGCGGCGGTGAAATCCTCGTTGCCGGTACGCCGGAAACCGTCGCCGAATGCGAAGCCTCGCACACGGCGCGATTCCTGAAACCGATGCTGAAATAGCGGCTACGAGCGGGTTGATCCTTCATAAAGCTGGTGCCGGATATTTTCCGGTACCAGTTCCATCACCTGCTGATACGAAGCATCCACCAGATAGTAAATCTGCGAATCCGGCAACGAACCGTCGAGATATACCGTGCTCCAGTGCGCTTTATTCAGATGGCGGCTTGGGCGCACATCTTCATGCTGTTGACGCAGCAGCTCCGCCAGTTCCGGGCTGGTTTTCAGCGACGCCGCCGGGCGGCCGTCCACCTCTTTCACCATCGCAAACAGCACATCTGAGACCTTGATTTGCGTGGCTTTCCAGTCACTGTGCACACTCTGCTCCGCGCCAGGCCTGGACATGCAATATTGCAGTAACTCCGAAATTGTCATCTTTATTCCCCTTGTAGCGTCGCGATAATCGTGCGCGACCCGCCGTGGATACGATGCTCTCCCAGCCAGATCCCCTGCCACGTTCCTAACTGCACGCGCCCATTCCTGACCGGCAGCAGCAGTGAAACACCCAGTGTTGAGGATTTGATATGCGAGGGCATATCATCCGGCCCCTCGTAGTCGTGCTTATACGGTGCATTGTCCGGTACTGCATTTAAAAAGTGGCGCTCCATATCGTCGCGCACCGTGGAGTCACAATTTTCATTCAGGGTGAGGGAAGCTGACGTGTGCATCAGCAACAGATGCAATAAACCCACCTGCACGCGGGGAAGCTCGCGAATTTGCGCCAGCACTTCATCAGTGACCAGGTGAAACCCGCGCGATTTCGCGCCAAGCGTAAGCGTCTGTTGATACCACATCGACTGTTCCTTCTGCAAAGAGGCCGTTTTTAAGTGTGCTGCAAATCGGCAAAAGGGCAAATCCGGCGCTTAAAACTCAGAATCGACAATCACCTCTTCACCCATAGCACCTGCCTGCGGCAATGGTTTATAGGTGGAATTCGCGGCACGCAGAATGCGGACTGGCCGGGCTTCGCTCGCACGCGCAGCGGCGATATCGCTGTCCGAGTCGCCGTAGAAAATGCGGATCTGCTTCTCCTTCAGCCACTGAGTTTTGGTGTTCTGCCCTGGCTGGTCACCGGCAAAAATCACCGGATTCATATTCGCGGCCGGGATCAGAAAATCCTCCTGCAACGTTTTCGTCACGGTTTCCGTTTTTGTCTGGCTGCGGCCGGTAATGAAAAAGATGTTGTCGCCGCGTTTCACATGCATGGCGATTAACTGACGCGCCACCTCTTTGGGAATGCTGAATGCATCCCAGCCGTTATTCATTTTTTCCCAGAACGCCGGGTTGTGCAGGTAATCATCACTCTCCGGAGACCAGGTTTTCTTACCGCGCCAGAAACCGGGGCTGGAGAAGAGTACCGTATCGTCGATATCAAACCCGACCGCCATTGGCGGGCGCTCCACCAGCGAGCTTTCAATTTGCGCCACGGAAACCCAGTGAACCGGTGCCTGCTCGGCCAGTTTGATGATGTTGGTGCCATCCGCAACCGGAGAAGGTGCGGAGGCGTAAACCGCAAGGCTACCTGACGCCAGCCATAAACAGGCGGCGCCGAAAAGACGAGTGATCGTTCGCATCTTTATCCCTAAATTATCAGTTCGTTATATTCATAAATGGTGCGAATGGTCGAAATGTTATCCGACCTTAACCCCAGCGGCAGATGAAACAAAGGATTTTCTGCTAATTACGCGGATAATGAGAGAAAACGGGGGGATAATGACCTTCCGCCCATGGGCAGAAGGTCGGGGAAAACTAAAAAGTGAGCGGGTGCTTACATTACTGCGGCGAATGCTTTCGCCACGCGTTGCACGTTGCGGCTGTTCAGACCGGCAACACACATACGACCGCTGGCAATCAGGTAAACGCCAAACTCCTCGCGCAGACGATCGACCTGCGCCGCGCTCAGGCCGGTGTAGCTGAACATACCGCGCTGCTTAAGCAGGTAGTCGAAATTCCCGCCCGGCACGGCTTCGCGCAGCACCTGCACCAGTTGCTGGCGCATTGCCTGAATGCGCGTGCGCATCGTTTCCACTTCCTTCAGCCAGAGCGCCCGTAACGCCGCGTCACCGAGTACGGTTGCTACCAGCTGCGCGCCAAAACTTGGCGGGCTGGAGTAGTTGCGACGGACGGTGGCTTTCAGTTGTCCCAGCACGCGGCCTGCGGCTTCGCTGTCTTCACACACCACGGAAAGCCCGCCGATACGCTCGCCATACAGGGAGAAAATTTTGGAGAACGAGTTGCTGACCAGCGCAGGCATCCCGGCGCTGGCAATCGCGCGGATAGCGTAAGCGTCTTCTTCCATACCCGCGCCGAAGCCCTGGTAAGCGATGTCGAGGAACGGGATCAAATTGCGCGCTTTCAGCACGCCGACTACCTCGTCCCACTGGGCGTTAGTCAGATCCGCACCGGTCGGGTTATGGCAGCACGGATGCAGCAACACGATGCTTTGCTCCGGCAGGGTATTCAGTTTTTCCAGCAGTGCCGGGAAGCGCACGCCGTTGGTTTCATCGTCGTACCAAGGGTAAGTGCTTACTTCGAATCCAGCGCCTTCAAAAATAGCGATGTGGTTTTCCCAGGTCGGATCGCTGACCCAGACGCCGGAGTTGGGGAAGTAGCGTTTCAGGAAATCCGCGCCGATTTTCAGCGCGCCGGAACCGCCCAGCGTCTGGATAGTTGCCACGCGGTTTTGCGCCAGCACCGGGTGATCGGCACCAAACAGCAGCGGCGCAATGGAGTGACGATAGCTGTTCAGCCCTTCCATCGGCAGATAGAGCGATGCGCCGTGCGGTTGCGCATTCAGGCGCGTTTCGGCTTCAGCCACCGCTTGCAGGCGCGGAATGATGCCATCTTCGTTGTAATACAACCCGATGCTGAGGTTAATTTTGTCGCTTCTGGGATCTTCTTTAAAACGCTCCATGAGCGAGAGAATCGGGTCGCCAGCGTAGGCGTCAACTTTTTGAAACACGCGTGTATTCTCCAGGTTTACAGTCGGCAAGACCAACACAATAAACCGGAAGCCGGGGAAGATCGAGAGGAGCAGCGCTTTCCCGTGCAGGAAAGCGCAAAACGTTTAGTCGAGGTACTTCAGCGACGCCCTGGCGGTCAGGCGCGTAATAAGTTCGTAAGCACTCACTTTTGTGATGGCGGCGATACGCTCGACGGGCAAACCTTCGCCCCACAGCACCACGCTATCACCGACGCGCTCACGCGCATCCGGGCCGAGATCGACACAAATCATGTCCATTGCCACGCGGCCAACGATCGGCACTTCGCGTCCGTTGACCAGCACGGGCGTGCCGGAAGGCGCAGCGCGCGGATAACCGTCACCATATCCCATCGCCACCACGCCTAAGCGGGTGTCGCGCTCGCTTTCCCACGTACCGCCGTAACCGACCGCGTCTCCTGATTTGTGGTCGCGCACGGCAATCAGCGTGGAAGTCAATGTCATCACCGGCTGAAAGCCGAAATCCGCGCCCCACGGTCTGTTCTCCAGCGGCGAAACACCATAGAGAATGATGCCGGGGCGCACAGCGTCAAAGTGCGACTGCGGCCACAGCAAGGTGCCGCCGGAAGCGGCAATCGAACGCAGGCCCGGTTTGCCTTCGGTAAAGGTGGTGAAAATATCCAGCTGGCGTTCCGTTACGCCGCACTCCGGCTCATCGGCACGGGCAAAGTGGCTGGCAAAATTCACCGGTTGACGCACGTTTTTGCAGCCGGAGAGACGCGCGTAAAACGCCTCAGCTTCATGAGGATGCACGCCAAGACGATGCATGCCGGTATCCAGTTTCATCCACACCGTTACCGGCGCGGGCAGCGTGGCCGTTTCCAGCGCATCCAGTTGCCAGGGGCTATGGATCACCGTTTCCAGTTGGTGCTCTGCCAGCACGGGCAGATCGCTGGCGGCGAAAAAACCTTCCAGCAACAGAATCGGTTGTGTGATTCCCCCTGCGCGCAGTTGCAGGGCTTCTTCGAGACGGGCAACGCCAAAAGCGTCGGCATCGGGGAGCGTTCGCGCGGTCTCTACGAGACCGTGTCCATAGGCGTTCGCTTTCACGACTGCAACCAGTCGGCTGGCGGGAGCCAGCTCGCGCAGACGTTGCAGATTGTGTCGCAGAGCGCGGCGGTTAACTACTACGGTTGCCGCTTGCATGTTTTTCCTCAAAAACAATTTTCTGAATCATTCGCGTTGCAGGAAGGCAACAAGCCCGGAATCCCCGGGGCTTAGTAAACCAAGTGACCGGGGTGAACGGGCACCGTCAGCGCACCTGCGGCGCGAAGGATGACGAAAATTTATTCATCGTCGTATTGTGGCCCTGCATAATTATCAAAACGTGACCACTGCCCGTTAAAGGTCAGACGTACCGTACCGATCGGCCCGTTACGCTGCTTACCAATAATGATTTCTGCAATGCCTTTTAAATCGCTGTTTTCGTGATAAACCTCGTCACGATAGATAAACATGATTAAGTCGGCGTCCTGCTCGATAGAACCGGATTCACGCAGGTCGGAGTTGACCGGGCGTTTATCGGCGCGCTGTTCCAGAGAGCGGTTAAGCTGCGACAGCGCCACCACCGGCACGTGCAGCTCTTTCGCCAGCGCTTTCAGCGAGCGGGAGATTTCGGCGATCTCCAGCGTACGGTTGTCGGAAAGCGACGGCACGCGCATCAGCTGAAGGTAGTCGATCATAATAAGGCCTATCCCACCGTGCTCGCGGGCAATACGCCGCGCGCGTGAACGCACTTCTGTCGGCGTCAGGCCGGAGGAGTCATCGATGTAAATATTGCGTTTTTCCAGCAGGATCCCCATGGTGCCGGAGATGCGCGCCCAGTCTTCATCGTCAAGCTGGCCGGTACGGATGCGCGTCTGATCCACGCGCGACAGCGACGCCAGGGAACGCATCATAATCTGTTCTGATGGCATCTCCAGACTGAAGATAAGAACCGGTTTATCCTGCAACATAGCCGCATTTTCGACGAGATTCATCGCAAATGTTGTTTTACCCATCGATGGACGGGCGGCAACAATAATCAGATCCGACGGCTGCAAACCTGCCGTCTTTTTATTGAGATCTTCATAGCCGGTGTTTACGCCCGTGACGCCATCATGCGGCTGCTGGAAAAGCTGTTCGATGCGCGAGACGGTTGCCTCAAGCACATCGGCGATATTTTTTGGGCCTTCGTCTTTGTTGGCGCGGCTTTCGGCGATCTTAAATACCCGCGATTCCGCCAGGTCGAGCAGATCTTCGCTGCTGCGCCCCTGCGGATCGAAACCGGCATTGGCGATTTCATTGGCTACCGCGATCATCTCGCGAACGACGGCACGTTCACGCACGATATCGGCATAAGCGCTGATATTCGCCGCACTTGGCGTATTTTTCGACAACTCAGCCAGATAGGCAAAGCCGCCGACAATATCCAGTTGCCCTTGCAGTTCCAGCGATTCCGCCAGAGTGATCAGGTCGATAGGTTTCCCCATCTCCTGCAAGCGATGCATCTCGGTAAAAATATGGCGGTGCGGACGGGTATAAAAGTCTTCGGCCACGACGCGCTCGGCGACGTCGTCCCAGCGCTCATTATCCAGCATTAAACCGCCCAACACCGACTGCTCCGCTTCGATGGAATGTGGAGGCACTTTCATCCCCTCGACCTGTCTGTCAGGGGTTTCAGTCTGTTTGTTGAAGGGTTTATTTCCTGCCATAGTGAATGGAGCTATCCGGGTTATGAATGGTTCGAAAGATTATCACATCAGGAGGAAGCATGGCGACACGAATAGAATTTCACAAGCATGGCGGCCCCGACGTACTCAGCGCGGTGGAATTTACCCCCGCAGCTCCGGCGGAAAACGAGGTGCAGGTGGAAAATAAAGCCATTGGCATCAACTACATCGACACCTACATTCGCAGCGGCTTATACCCGCCTCCCGCGCTGCCAAGCGGGCTGGGCACCGAAGCCGCAGGCGTGGTGAGTAAAGTCGGCAGTAACGTCACGCATATTAAGGTCGGCGATCGCGTGGTGTATGCGCAATCCGGGCTTGGCGCGTACAGTTCGGTGCATAACGTTCTGGCAGACAAAGTGGCCGTCCTGCCAAACGCCATCTCCTTTGAACAAGCCGCCGCCTCGTTTCTGAAGGGGCTGACGGTGTTCTATCTCCTGCGCAAAACCTACGACATCAAACCCAATGAGATCTTTTTATTCCACGCAGCGGCGGGCGGCGTCGGGCTGATTGCCTGCCAGTGGGCGAAAGCGCTGGGCGCAAAGCTTATCGGTACCGTAGGTTCGACGCAGAAAGCGCAGCGCGCATTGCAGGCCGGTGCCTGGCAGGTGATCAACTACAGCGAAGAGAATGTGATTGAACGCGTTAAGGCGCTGACCGACGGTAAAAAGGTCAGCGTGGTGTATGACTCGGTGGGTAAAGATACCTGGGAAATTTCCCTCGACTGCCTGCACCGTCGTGGGCTGATGGTCAGCTTCGGCAACTCCTCCGGGCCGGTCACCGGCGTGAACCTGGGCATTCTCAACCAGAAGGGCTCCCTTTATGCTACCCGCCCTTCCCTGAACGGCTATATCACCACCCGCGAAGAGCTACAGGAAGCCAGCAATGAGCTGTTCTCGCTGATCGCCAGCGGGGTGATTAAAGTGGATGTGGCTGACAACCAGAAATTCGCGCTGAAAGATGCGCAACGGGCGCATGAAGCGCTGGAGAGCCGGGCCACGCAAGGCTCAAGCCTGCTGATCCCGTGAGGTAAGTCTCAGAAAGAATTAGGGCTTCCCGCAGGAAGCCCTTTCTTTTTTTAGTTCGGCTGCATTGTAGGGTACAGCGCGATGAATTCGTTAACGTCGCGATAGTGACAGATTTAATATCTAAATCCTATTCGGTTCTAAGCAATGCTGCTGGAAATGTCTCAGGGTTGTGACGAACCACTCAATACTTTAGTAACGCCAGCGGTTATTGCGTTGATAACGTGGAACCTTCGGCTCTTTGATGGCACGAATCACCCAGACTACCGCCACGGCCAGCAGCAGCCAGGGCAACAGTTTGATCATCAAAGCAAAAAGGCCGCCCAAAAACATGACTGCGGTGGCAACCAGCAGCGCGGCGATAATGCCGAGCAGCGAAACGCCGGTCACCAGCAACATGACAAAAAAGCCAATAATAAACAGTAGTTCCAGCATGATCTTCTCCAGCGAATCAGTAATATCTTTTGCATTACAAGAAACATGCCAAAAATAACCTTATGATTTTAAAATAAAAAACCCGGCAACGCTGTGCAGGGCTTAGTGAATTTGACCATCTTTTAGTGAAATTTTAACGCTTCGATGCCACCAGGTTTAGCGCGTGCTCCACTACCGCGATATCAGCGCCTGCTTTGTGCGCATTTTCGCTCAGATAGCGGCGCCACTGACGCGCGCCCGGCACGCCCTGGAATAACCCGAGCATATGACGCGTGATATGGCCAAGATAAGCGCCATTGCTCAGTTCGCGTTCAATATAGGGATACATTGCGCGAACCACGGCGACAGGATCGGCATCCGCAACATCGGCCCCATAAATCTCCCGATCGACAGCGGCCAGAATCCCCGGATTCTGATAGGCTTCGCGCCCTACCATAACCCCATCCATATGCTGCAAATGGGCTTTGGCCTCTTCCAGCGATTTTATGCCGCCGTTGATCGCCATCTTCAGGTGCGGGAAATCGCGTTTAAGCTGGTAGACACGCGGGTAATCCAGCGGCGGGATCTCGCGGTTCTCTTTTGGACTCAGGCCAGAGAGCCAGGCTTTACGGGCATGAATGATAAAACTTTCGCACTCGCCTTTACCGGCCACAGTACCAATAAAATCGCAGAGGAATGCGTAGCTATCCTGATCGTCGATGCCAATACGGGTTTTCACCGTCACCGGAATAGAAACCACGTCCCGCATCGCTTTAACGCAGTCTGCCACCAGTTGTGCTTCGCCCATCAGGCAAGCGCCAAAACGCCCGTTCTGCATGCGATCTGACGGGCAACCGACGTTAAGGTTGATCTCATCGTAACCGCGCGCTTGCGCAAGCTTCGTACAGTGCGCAAGCTGCGCCGGATCGCTGCCGCCGAGTTGCAGCGCCACCGGGTGCTCTTCCTCGCTGTACGCCAGATAGTCACCTTTGCCATGAATAATGGCACCCGTGGTCACCATTTCGGTGTAGAGCAGCGTCTGGCGCGACAGTAAACGCAGGAAGTAGCGGCAATGTCTGTCCGTCCAGTCGAGCATCGGAGCGACGCTGAATCGCCCATACCAGTGATTGTCAGAAGTTACAGGCATTACGCTGGTTTGGCTGGCGTTAGTCATTTCAGAATTACCGTGCTTTGATTTCCAGAAAAAGAGGTGCTCTCACCGCTATTCCGCCGGTGAGCGAAAGCAATAAGACAATAAGATTTTCTATTGTATCACATTCGCTGTAAGGCGCTGGAAAAGGCACTTTTCACCTTGTTGAGACGCGGTTCCCTTCCTATATTTTTTTAGCGTACAAGGAGTTTTAACCCAATAGCAGAAAGCTATTGTCAACCGAAACAGGGAGTTATTATGTCTAAACCGTATGTTCGTCTTGATAAAAATGATGCAGCCGTTCTGTTAGTTGATCATCAAACGGGTTTGTTATCTCTGGTAAGAGATATTGAGCCGGACAAGTTCAAAAATAATGTTTTGGCATTAAGCGATCTCGCCAAATATTTCAAATTACCCACGATTTTGACCACAAGTTTTGAAACCGGACCGAATGGCCCGCTGGTACCGGAACTTAAAGCGCAGTTCCCGGATGCGCCTTATATTGCCCGCCCGGGTAACATAAATGCCTGGGATAACGAAGATTTCGTTAAGGCCGTCAAAGCAACCGGCAAGAAGCAGTTGATTATTGCCGGGGTGGTGACGGAAGTGTGCGTTGCTTTCCCGGCGTTATCCGCCATTGAAGAAGGGTATGACGTGTTTGTTATTACCGACGCTTCAGGAACATTCAATGAAATTACACGTCATTCCGCATGGGATCGTATGTCCCAGGCTGGCGTGCAGTTGATGACATGGTTTGGCGCAGCCTGCGAATTACACCGCGACTGGCGTAATGATATTGAAGGTCTGGCAACGCTGTTTTCCAACCATATTCCTGATTACCGTAATCTGATGACCAGCTACGACAAGCTCACCGGCAAATAAGCGCCAATAAAACCGGAGGCGCAATGCCTCCGGTTACTCATCAGAAAGTCACGCTAAGCTGTGCCCCGGCCCCCCAGGTTTCATCTTCACCCACCAGGCCCATCAGATCGATATGCACGCGGTTAAACGGCGCAAATCCGACACCGCCGGTAAAGACGTTTTTATCATCCCCTTTGACATCCGCACGATAACCGGCACGCACCGCCAGCCAGCTCAATGGGCGAACTTCCGCGCCCACGCCGACATACTGGGAATTTTTCTCGCTCTTAAAACCTTTAGTCTCGGTTAAATCACCGTCGGCGCTCAGCGTCAGCAGGTCGTTATGCCATGCCGCACCCGCCGTCACGACCGGGCTAATCTGGTAAGTATCTTTGTAGCTCACCATATCGCCCGTTCTGCCGTTGCGGATACGAATGTCTTTGGTATCAATGTCACGGGAGATCAAGTTTGTACCGGTCAAACCGACCGTCACGTTCTCGCCGAAATCTGCAGCCAGGCCGACATCCACGTTGAAGCCGGTATCGTCGGTACGGTAGCGGCTGCTGTTCCAGTCGCTACTTTTGTAGTCATAAATCGACGCCGTGTAGTTGTAGACCCAGGTTTTCTGTAATTTTGGCGTCACGCCAACGGATAGCGGTACGCCGCCGACATCAAACTGGCGAGCCATCGCAATGCCGTAATCCGAGACGATAGCCGCGCGGCCTGAAGCGGTTGAGTTGAGGTTTTTGGTGATTTCGTCGCTGCCATCCGGCGATACCACCGCCTTTAGCGCTTCACTGGCGGCAACGGCGGTGCTGTTCTCAATACTGCGCAGGTAGTCAATATCCTGCTGATCGATTGCCGACGTGACGCGCGCATGGGCGTAAGCTTTCGTCACAAACGCCACGGAAAGGACATCGTTGGGAATACTTACCGCGATACCGGCGGCAGCTTTGGCCTGCGCTGTTTTCCCTCTCAGAAACTCCAGCTCGTTCGCCAAATCGCCTGCGGCACCCTGAAATTGCCTTACCGTACCGAGCGGATTAGCAATAATTTCCGCAGCGGTGAGGTTATCAATAACATCTTTGTAGCCATCGATTTTGTCATTGATGTTGTCGATCTCGTCGCGCAGATTATCTTTGTCGCTAATTTGCGCCTGTACGCTCGGCAGGATGACGGTAATATCATCATCGGGTTTTGCTTTTGCTAACAGTGCCGGGTTGATTAATGGCCCGCTGCCATAGTTCGCAGATGCAACGCCCGTTCCCCCCATTGCATCATTACGAGCTTCTGCCCAGGTATTTGCTGCTCCTGCCTGATTTGCCACAAAAAAGGAGACAGCGATCGCGACCAGCGAAAGTTTACGTTTTTTTTCCACAGTATGCGTCTCGTAGCCAGATGAGTTTTAAGCCTGTAAGTATTCGCACAAACAGGAATGCACTATTGCTGTGAATAACGTAAGAAAATGGAGCTAAATTGCCGGGATACCCGTAAGCACCCGGACATTATTGTTTTAAGTGATGACCATCACTATTTATAGATGACGGAATCCATTTCGGGAAGCGATCCAGAGAAATGGAGATTACTGGCCACGATCTCGGCGTTTTCGACAGGACATGGTAAAGTGTATGGCTTGTATTTCCCCAACCGGAGAGCGCCGATGGATAAGACCACTTCGCAAGAGATGTTAGCGCAGGCTGAAAAGCTGTGCGTGCAGCGCAACGTGCGCCTGACTCCCCAGCGTCTTGAAGTGTTGAGATTACTCAGCCTGCAACAAAGCGCCATCAGCGCGTACGATCTGCTCGATCTGCTGCGTGAAAGCGAACCGCAGGCCAAGCCGCCGACGGTGTACCGCGCTCTTGATTTCCTGCTGGAACAAGGGTTCGTACATAAAGTCGAATCAACAAACAGCTACGTGTTATGCCACCTTTTTGACCAGCCGACGCACACGTCCGCGATGTTTATCTGCGATCGCTGCGGTTCGGTAAAGGAAGAGCAGGCGGAAGGCGTGGAAGATATTATGCATGCGCTGGCGGCAAAGATGGGTTTTGCCCTGCGGCATAATGTGATTGAAGCTCACGGCTTATGTGCAGACTGTGTCGAAGTGGAGTCCTGCCGTCATCACGACCATTGCCACCATGACCACACCGTTCAGGTGAAGAAAAAGCCACGCTAATCTTTGTTTGAGCGAAACGGTAGATAAAACAGCTGAAGGGGTGGTACGTCCTTGTACCTTCGGGCAGGGTAGCCTGTAGAGGGTTAGCACATTGAGGGGATTTGCAGGCTACCAGCGGTAGTCGTTACGCGTTTCCCAATCTGTAACTTCTTTCTCCGCCTGATCTTTGGCATAACCGTAACGTTCCTGGATTTTACCCACCAGCTGGTCACGTTTACCTTCGATGATGGTCATATCATCATCGGTCAGTTTGCCCCATTTTTCTTTAACAGTGCCTTTGAACTGTTTCCAGTTACCGCCGACTTCGTCTTTATTCATCGTTGACTCCTTATCGTTCGGTTAAATAGGTAATCGTTCTGCTGAACGTACTGATTATTGTAGTTAAGGATTCCGGAAATCGATTTTTATTCGGAATCTTTAACCGTCACGATGGTTAAAAACAGCATAAGCGAGGCGAGGAAACAGGCAAAAAAACTGGCAATATCAGGAAGGATTCACATCGGAAAACCAGTTGCCGTTACGCCAGTGGCGACGCCACAGCCAGGCAAGCGTAAGCCCGCGCAGGGCGAGAAAGACGGTCAGCGACAGCCATAAACCGTGATTGCCCAACACCGGGACCGTCAGCAGCGTGACCGCGAACCCGGCGGCGGCAATCGCCATACTGTTACGCATCTCCGCTGCGCGCGTGGCACCGACAAACATGCCATCCAGCAAGTAGCACCACACGCCCACCAGCGGCAGAATCACCTGCCATAACAGGTAATGCCCGGCGAGCGTCTGCAGGGCAGGAAGCGAAGTCAGCAAGGCAATAATGTCATCACCTGCCAGCGCATAAATCGCCGCAAAGAACAGCGCCACCAGCCCGGCCTGGCGGCACGCCGCTCGCCAGACGTCCATCAACTGGCTGCCATCGCGCGCGCCGTAGGCCTGCCCGGAGTGCGCTTCGACCGCATAGGCAAAACCATCCAGCGCGTACGCTGTAAAGGTGAGAAACATCATCAGCACCGCGTTGGCAGCGACTATTTCGCCGCCAAGACGCGCGCCCAGCACGGTGATGGAACCAAAGCAGAGCTGCAAAAGCAGTGAGCGCAGCATGATATCGCGGTTAAGCGCTAATAAGCGCCGCATACCGCCGCGCCAGGCATTTTTCAGCACTGGCAGGGTGATACCGCGCATTACCAACACGCGGCGGACCATCAGCAGGCCGATGGCGAAAGTCGCATACTCAGCCACAACGGTGGCGAGCGCTGCCCCCTGCACATTCATGTGCAGGCCCATCACCAGCCACAGGTCGAGCACAATGTTGAGGAGATTCCCCACCACCAGCAGGATCACCGGAGCACGGGCATACTGCACGCCCAGCAACCAGCCGAGCAACACCAGATTTCCCAACGACGCTGGCGCACTCAGCCAGCGGATATCGAGAAAGCACCGCGCCTGCTCCAGCACGGCTTCGCTCCCGCCGGTAATGTGCAGCGCCAGATCGATGAGCGGCGTACGCAGCAGCATAATTAACACACCTGCCGACAGCGCCAGCAGCAGCGGCTGTACCAGCGCGCGCGCCAGCGCAGGTGCGTTTTTCGCGCCAAACGCCTGTGCCGTAAGACCGGTTGTGCTCATCCGCAAAAACAGCAGCAGCATAAACAAAAAGCTGGTTGCCGTTGCGCCGGTCGCCACGCCGCCGAGGTAAACAGGACTATCCAGGTGCCCGACCACGGCGGTATCCACCAGCCCCAGTAACGGAACAGTGATATTGGAGAAGATCATGGGCAGCGCAAGCCGCCACAGTGCTCTGTCAGATGCGTTCAGCAACGGCATGGCAGTGTCGAATCAACGGGGAAAAATCGTATTACGCAGCGCCACGGTGTTTTGTGTCGCTGCGAAAAGAACAGGCGTTAGAGCCAGGTACCATTACGGATGACGCCAACCGCCAGCCCTTCAATGGTGAAGTTTTGATCGCGCAGATCGACGACGATCGGGGAAAACTCGCTGTTTTCCGGCAGCAGTTCGACGGTGTTACCCTGTTTTTTCAGACGTTTCACGGTAACTTCATCATCAATACGTGCGACGACCACCTGGCCGTTACGCACGTCCTGCGTTTTATGCACTGCGAGCAGGTCGCCGTCCATAATACCGATGTCTTTCATCGACATACCGCTAACGCGCAGCAGGAAATCCGCATGAGGTTTGAAGAGATCGGGATCGACTTGGTAGTGACCCTCGATATGCTGTTGCGCCAGCAGCGGTTCACCCGCAGCAACGCGACCAATCAGCGGTAAACCGATATCCTCTTCTTCTTCCAGCAGCAGACGCAGACCACGCGATGCGCCGGAGACAATTTCGATAACCCCTTTACGCGCAAGCGCTTTCAGGTGTTCTTCAGCTGCATTTGGGGAACGGAACCCCAATTGCTGTGCGATTTCCGCACGCGTTGGTGGCATACCGGTTTGGGTGATGCGATCGCGGATGAGATCGAATACCTCCTGCTGCCTGGCCGTTAATGCTTTCATCCCGCCCCCTGGGTGTATATACAGTTATGCTGTGAGTATATACAGTCAAAGGCGATTTTGGAACCAAATTTAAGCAAAAAACCAGGGTGTTATCGATTTCTGGAAGCGTTATCGAAAATGCGACCAGAGAAGCGAGATCCAGGTAAACAGCGCCAGCAGGATCGACATCAGCACTGCCGCCGATCCCATATCCTTCGCCCGACCGGAAAGCTCATGAAATTCAGAACCAATTCGGTCTACGACAGCTTCAATTGCACTATTTAGGATTTCAACAATCATTACTAGCGACACCGAGCTAATCAGCAGCACCCGTGTGACCGTGTCAATGTCCAGCCAGCAAGCAATAATGATAGCGAAAACAACGGCTACCAGCTCCTGGCGGAAGGCGGCTTCATTGATCCATGCAGCGCGAACGCCCTTCCATGAGTAACCTGCTGCTTTAATGATTCGGGTAATTCCGGTGGTATTATTGGCCATGAAAAGAACCTTTTTATGTAATAAACGTCAATGTCTACATCAGCGTACTGAGGTACAACAGAAATTACGTGCGCTTTCTGATATTCTTGCGGCGCAATGGCACTATTATTAACCAGAGGCTTTTCATCTTTTATGTCCGGTTGGCCACGAATTTACTACAAATTACTGAATTTACCATTAAGTGTACTGGTAAAGAGTAAATCGATACCTGCAGAACCTGCACAGGAACTGGGTCTCGATACTTCACGTCCTATTATGTACGTGCTGCCTTATAACTCTAAGGCAGATTTGATGACGTTACGCGCTCAGTGTCTGGCGCACGAACTGCCCGATCCCCTGGAACCCCTGGAAATCGACGGCGTATTGCTGCCGCGTTTCGTGTTCATTCATGGCGGTCCGCGCGTGTTTACCTATTACACGCCGAAAGAAGAGTCCATCAAACTGTTCCACGACTACCTGGATTTACACCGCAGCCATCCGGATCTGGATGTGCAAATGGTTCCGGTATCGGTAATGTTTGGCCGCTCCCCAGGGCGTGAGAAAGGCGAGATTAATCCGCCGCTGCGCATGCTGAACGGCATCCAGAAATTCTTCGCTATCTCCTGGCTCGGCCGCGATAGCTTTGTGCGCTTCTCGCCGCCCGTCTCCCTGCGCCGCATGGCGACCGAGCACGGCACCGATAAAATTATCGCGCAGAAACTGGCGCGCGTGGCGCGTATGCACTTCGCGCGACAGCGTCTGGCCGCCGTTGGGCCGCGTCTGCCGGCGCGTCAGGATCTGTTCAATAAACTGCTCTCTTCGAAAGCGATTGCCCGTGCGGTCGAAGACGAAGCGCGCAGCAAAAAAATCTCTCACGACAAAGCGCAGCAAAACGCTATCGCGCTGATGGAAGAGATTGCCGCCAACTTCTCGTACGAGATGATCCGTCTGACCGACCGTATCCTCGGTTTTACCTGGAACCGTCTCTATCAGGGGATCAACGTGCACAACGCCGAACGCGTGCGCCAGCTTGCGCACGACGGCCACGAGATTGTCTATGTGCCCTGCCACCGCAGCCACATGGACTATCTGCTGCTCTCGTATGTGCTCTATCACCAGGGGCTGGTGCCGCCGCACATTGCCGCAGGCATCAACCTGAACTTCTGGCCCGCCGGGCCGATTTTCCGCCGTCTGGGCGCCTTCTTTATTCGCCGTACCTTTAAAGGCAACAAACTCTACTCCACCGTGTTCCGCGAATATCTGGGCGAACTGTTCAGCCGCGGTTATTCGGTCGAGTATTTCGTCGAGGGCGGTCGTTCACGTACCGGGCGTTTGCTGGATCCGAAAACCGGTACGCTGTCGATGACCATCCAGGCGATGCTGCGCGGCGGTACGCGCCCCATCACGCTGGTGCCGATTTATATCGGTTATGAGCATGTGATGGAGGTCGGTACCTATGCGAAAGAGCTGCGCGGCGCAACCAAAGAGAAAGAGAGCCTGCTGCAGATGGTGCGCGGGCTGAGCAAGCTGCGTAACCTGGGGCAAGGTTATGTGAACTTCGGTGAACCCATTCCGCTGATGAACTACCTGAACCATCACGTTCCGGAGTGGCGCGAATCTATCGATCCAATCGAAGCGATTCGCCCGGCATGGCTGACGCCGACGGTGAATAACATTGCCGCCGATTTGATGGTTCGCATTAACAATGCCGGTGCGGCCAACGCCATGAACCTGTGCTGTACGGCGCTGCTGGCATCGCGCCAGCGTTCGTTGACGCGCGAGCAGTTAACCGAACAAATCAGTTGCTACCTCGAACTGATGCGCAATGTGCCTTACTCGCCGGATTCAACAACGCCTGCCGCCAGCGCGGACGCGCTTATCGACCACGCGTTGCAGATGAACAAGTTCGAAGTCGAGAAAGACACCATCGGCGATATCATTATTCTGCCGCGCGAGCAGGCAGTGTTGATGACGTATTACCGCAACAACATCGCCCATATGCTGATGCTGCCGTCGCTGATGGCGGCGATCGTGACCCAACATCGCGCCATCTCCCGTAGCGATATTCTGCGCCACGTTGAGCTGCTTTATCCGCTGCTGAAAGCCGAGCTGTTCCTGCGCTGGGAAAAAGCCGAGCTGGCGGAAGTGCTGGAAAACCTGACGCAAGAACTGCTGCGCCAGAGCTTAATTACCGTCAAAGACGATCGTCTGAGCATCAACCCGGCCCATTCGCGGACACTGCAACTGCTGGCCGCCGGTGCGCGCGAGACATTACAGCGCTATGCCATCACCTTCTGGCTGCTTGGCAATACGCCATCAATGAACCGCAGCACGCTGGAAAAAGAGAGCCGCACGCTGGCGCAACGCCTGTCAGTGCTGCACGGCATCAACGCGCCGGAATTCTTCGACAAAGCGGTATTCTCCACGCTGGTGTTAACGCTGCGTGATGAAGGGTATATCAGCGACAGCGGCGATGCAGACCCGACGCGAACGCTGGGCGTTTACCAGATGCTGGCAGACTTGATAACGTCGGATGTGCGTCTGACGATTGAAAGCGCGACGCAAGCGGAAGTGTAAACCGGGAAAGTAACCGCCGGATATCGCTTGCGCTTATCCGGCCTGTGGGATGAGATAACCTCGCAGGCCGGATAACGTGCAGCCGCATCCGGCAGTTTTTAGATTCAGTGCAGGTAACTAAAAGCCAGCCCTAAAAACAGCACCAGCCCCACATAGTTGTTGTTCATAAATGCTTTAAAACAGGCGTCGCGTTCGCGCCCCGCAATCAATATCTGTTGATAAACAAACAGCGCGCCCGCCACCAGTACCGCAGCGTAATACGCCCAGCCCAGCCCGTTCAGCCAGCCAATGGACGCCATCAGCGCCAGCACGGCAACCTGCAAAATACCGATAATCAGCTTGTCGTAACGACCAAACAAAATCGCCGTCGACTTGATGCCAATCTTCACATCATCATCACGATCAACCATGGCGTACTGGGTATCGTAGGCCACCGCCCACAGGATATTGGCGAAAAACATGGTCCAGCAGCTTAGCGGTACAGATTCGCTGACGGCGGCAAACGCCATCGGAATTGACCAGCCGAATGCCGCGCCGAGCACCACCTGCGGCAGATGCGTGTAGCGCTTCATGAATGGATAAACCCACGCCAGCGCCAGCGCCGCCACCGAAAGCAGGATGGTCATCATATTCAGCGTCAGCACCAGCGCAAAGGCCAGCAGCACCAGAACAACAAACAACACCCGCGCTTCATTTTCCGTGACCGCGCCGCTGGGCATCGGTCGGTTTGCCGTGCGTTTTACATGCCCGTCGAATTTGCGATCCGCGTAATCATTCACCACGCAGCCCGCCGCGCGCATCAGCCAGACGCCCGCAACAAACACCAGTAAGATCCACAGCGGCGGTACACCTGGCGTTGCAACCCATAACGCCCAGAGCGTTGGCCACAACAGCAGTAACGCGCCAATCGGTTTGTCCGTACGCATAAGCCTGTGAAAGGCTAACAACTTAGTCTGCGTGAGACTCCACTCCATTCTATTTTCCTCTTAGTACAGCGGCGACGCAGGCAAAAACAGTTCTGTAAGCATCAAGGGTTTCCCCCCCAAACGCAGGCGGGAACGCCGTCCCCACAACTGCTCATAACGGCCAATATCAATAAAATCACGCGTAAGCGTTGAAGAGGTAAAGAGATATCGCCCAAGCGGTGTATTGCCCAGCCGTTGCAGCGCCATTTCCGGACCGCTCAGGGTCGATTCCGGCACGACAGTGCGCCCGGCAAGCCAGGGTTCACCATCTGCACAAAGGATAATCTCCCGCAACCAGTAACGCGCCTCTTCCGGTAAATGTGCACGTTCGGGCGCAATCTCGTCCGCCGTGACAAAGCCTTCCTGAATCAATGTGACGCTGACTTTTTTACCTTGCTGCTCAAAACGTTTGGTCATGGAATCTTCCAGCAACAGCCAGTCCAGCAGTTGCGGTTCCAGTTCGGGTATTGCGTCTACATAGCGCAGCGCACGCAATTGCGTAAGCGCAGGGTGTGACATGCCTTACTCTCCGGTACATAACGTAGCAATAGTGTATCGCAGAACAAGCAGGCTGGTGCGGGGAAACTTCAAACGGTTTTCATCAGCGCAACAGATGCGCAACAGCGCGCATCTGCGCCGGAAAAAGGGTGCGCCAGGCGACGCACCAGTTACTGCAAAATATCGGCAGTGCGGGGATGGGTTACCCCTTGCCTTTTACACTGCTGATAAAAGTGGCACGGGCGGTTTTCGACCCGAGGCGTTCAGCTTCATTCAACAATTTCAGCGCCTTATCAATATCGCCTTTGGCAGCGGCCTGTTTGATGGCCTGATTGAAATAACTCTCCGTATCATTCAGCATTGGCTCGCTTTTCGCGGCTGGCGCGGGCGCAGCAGCCGGAGCCGCTACCGGCGCAGGTTGTGCGCTGTAGACCGGCGCCGCAGTGTTACCCACGGTGACCGGGCTTGGGCCGGAAGAGCCAAACAACGGGCCGACCAGCACGCTGGAACCGCTGCTGTTTTTCACTTTCAGCGTTAGTTTCCCGTCAGTGCCGTGCTTCGCAATAGGATCAGGAATATCCGGTATCGCATTGCCGGTGCCTTTGGCATAGGCTTTTGCCGGATCGATTAATTTCGTGGTGCGCTGTAAGTCGTTGTTTGTAGTAAAGACCAGTACATAGATTTTCTGTTGTCCCAGCGCAGGCGTCAGGCGCATCACCCCTTCCAAGCGATCGGCGCTCATCACACCCGGTTCCTGGTAGGTAAAGTATTCGCTGGGGAAATAGGCTGAAGGCGTCATGTTCTGATCAAGAATCAGCACGTTCGGCGCAAATACGCTGGTTTGCTTATCCACTTCACTGGTTAACGTCAGCGTCAATTCGCCGATGTTCGCCGGTACGCTCCATGCCGCGACCGGGCCGCTAATACCCGGCACATCGAGGCGTTGACCGCCGGTTGCCAGCTGCGTGGACTGTGTTTTCGATTGATCGACCGGCGTCCAGGTCAGTTGCTGTAATGCCGATGCCGGAATTGACGGCGCGGCAGTGGTGTTTTGCGGGACAAAATTAACATCAGCGAAGCTAACCCCAGGAGCGCCCGCCAGTAAACCGGCGGTCAGGCACAGGGCGACGAGACTTTTTTTCATTTTCATTGTTATCACCTTTTCTGCACGGGAACAGCGAACGCCAGGCAATAGCGCGCTGACCCAAGGGTTGAGGGGCTTGCGCCCCTCTTTTGGTCATTACGTCAGGTTAAGCGTGGATTACCACCAGATTTCCATCTGTGCACCGAAGCTCCACTCATCGTTGTCGCCACGGCTGGTGGTGGTGAAACCAGAGTCGTTCGCCGCAGCGAAGCGCGTTACAGAATCACCGTTTTTGATGTAGCCCCATTTCTCATCCCATTTCGCATAGGTAGCGAAAATACGGATTGCCGGACGAGACCAGATGCTGTCGCCTGCCTGCCATTGCTGTGCAAGGGTGATTTTGTACTGGCTGTTTCTGTCGCCGGTCTGCTGGGATTTCACGTTGTCGTAGCCCACTTCCAGCAGGGTGCTCATGATTGGCGTCCATTTGTACATAGGACGAACGCCCACGGTCCACCAGTCGGTGCCGAGTTTAGAATCGAGATCCTGTTTCTGATACATACCGACATACATCAGGTCCCATTTCTCACTCAGCGTGATTGCACCGTGATCCAGCACGCGCCACAACTTACCGTCGTTGTTACCGCCGATGAAATCGTCATAGTCGTCGGAGTGGTAAGTCCCTTGCGGAATACCTTTACCCTGCGTGGTCATGGCATCGGTCGCGTACTGCAGAACAAACTTGTTGTAGCCTTTCAGCATGCTCTGAGTATGTTCAGCAGTGAACATCCAGCCATCTTTCGAATCGTCGCTGTTCACATAGCGATAATTGTCGGTTTTGTTTGCACGACCGTAATCGAAGCCCAGTTCCAGCATGCCGTCCGGGTTGGTCTGAAGACCGGCTAAACGTACGTCGAAGACATCGTTAGCGGTATCTTTAACCACGTCATACACACCCGGGCTGCTGAAGGTGACAGAACCGCCCGATTCAGAAGAACGGGTTGCCGCCAGAGAGAGTTTACCAAAGCCAAGATCGATGTTTTCCAGACCTGCGCCCGGGCCGGAGATATCCCAGTAGTAGAAGTCGATCATGTGCACATCATGACGCTGGTAGAAGCGTTTACCGGCCCAGATGGTGGCGCCTGGCAGCGCGTCGATCAGGTTTTTACCCTGCACGTTCGCTTCACGGAAAGCCGGGCTGGTGGCTTCCCAGTCATTTTGCTGTGACACGGAGTAGGCCACGTTCGTGTCGAAGTAGAAGCTCTTATCGCCCTCTTTCCACACTTCCTGGCCGAGTTTTAATTCTGCGTAGGTTTCACATTCGTTACCGAGACGGTATTTAGCACCTGCACCGGTCGCCTGGAAGCATTGCTGCTCGCCGCCGCTGCCGGTCCAGCCGATGCCGGAACGCGCGTAACCTTTGAAGTCGACGGCGCCCGCCTGCGCAGACAAAATGCCTGCGGTAATGGCGAGAGCCAGTGGTAGTTTGCGCAGAGTAATCATCATTCTATCTCCTGAGATCATTGCTTTTCTGTTTACACTTGGCCCTGGAAGGGTTGGTGTAAGTTTTTTTGGGGTACGCTTAAACGCCCGGCTCTTTGTGTAACCGGCGGCAGGCGGTGCCATCTTCACGGAACAGATGGCAGCGCTCCGGCGGCAAGCCGATAGCGAATGTGGCACCCTCTTCTACCAGCACGACGTCAGTCTGGCGGTAGACCAGGTTCTGGCGTATTGCGGGGATCTGGATATGAATTTGTGTTTCGTGACCAAGCTGTTCTACGACCTGCACTTCCCCTTCCAGCGTGACATCGGCGATGTCGCTTGGAAGCAGATGCTCCGGGCGAATGCCCAAAGACATATTCGCGCCGACCTGCACATTGGCGCTGTCCACCGGCAGCCAAACCTGCTGGCGGTTAGGCAACTCAACCTGCACCTGTTCAATGGCGGTGGCCGTCACTTTTACCGGTAGGAAATTCATCTTCGGCGAGCCAATAAAGCCCGCAACAAAGCGGTCAGCCGGGTAGTGATAGAGTTCCAGCGGTTTCCCGACCTGCGCCACGCGACCGGCATCCAGCACCACAATCTTGTCGGCCAGCGTCATCGCTTCGACCTGATCGTGGGTGACGTAAATCATTGTGCGGCCAAGGCGTTTATGCAGACGGGAGATCTCAATACGCATCTGCACGCGCAGCGCGGCATCAAGGTTGGAAAGGGGTTCATCAAGTAAGAAAACGCTGGGTTCAGCCACCAGCGTACGACCAATCGCCACGCGCTGGCGCTGGCCGCCAGAGAGCGCTTTCGGTTTGCGTTCCAGCAAGTGCGCCAGCTGCAACACCTCCGCCACCTGAGTGACGCGCGATTTAATGATCTCTTTTTTCGCACCCACTAACTTCAGGCCGAAAGACATGTTTTCCGCTACCGACAGGTGCGGATAAAGCGCGTAGGACTGAAATACCATCCCGACACCGCGTTCGGCGGGGGGAACATCATTCATGCGGGTATCGCCGATAAACAACTCCCCGCTGGTAATGGTTTCCAGCCCGGCAATCATGCGCAGCAGCGTCGATTTACCACAGCCTGACGGGCCGACAAACACCACAAATTCACCTTCGTGAATGTCGAGACTGATCTCTTTTGAGACCACTACATCGCCCCAGGCTTTCGTTACGTTACGAAGCTGTACGCTCGCCATGCCCTTCTCCCTTCGTTACAACCTGTCACCAACAGAAACATTCAACGTGGGCTGACTATGGGGCATCGGTACAGCGGGCGAATCCTCCACCCCTGCGGTTTTTTATGGGGGAGGAGACGGGAGGATGAGAAGGGTTGCTCTGCACCCCGCATCGCCAGGTGACAGGCATTTTCGTGATGGAACCTGCAAAAATCGGCTCTTTTTTATGTGCGCTGACACACATAATGAAAATCTATGTAACACAGATCACACAAATCGCCCCAGGGGCGTAGGGATAAGGAGGATGAGAAGTACTTGTCAAAAAAGGAGACTAATCCCGTCAGACCACCTTGAGCGTATCCACGAGCACATCACCAAATAGGACGGGATATATGAAAATCAAAACAGGCGCACGCATCCTCGCATTGTCCGCACTGGCGACGATGATGTTCTCCGCCTCTGCCCTCGCCAAAATCGAAGAAGGTAAGCTGGTTATCTGGATCAATGGCGATAAAGGCTATAACGGCCTTGCCGAAGTGGGTAAGAAATTCGAGAAAGATACCGGCATCAAAGTGACGGTTGAACATCCGGACAAACTGGAAGAGAAATTCCCGCAGGTTGCCGCGACCGGCGATGGCCCGGACATTATCTTCTGGGCGCACGATCGCTTTGGCGGCTACGCGCAATCAGGCCTGCTGGCAGAAGTCACCCCGGACAAAGCCTTCCAGGACAAGCTGTTCCCCTTCACCTGGGACGCGGTGCGCTACAACGGCAAACTAATCGCTTACCCAATTGCTGTCGAATCGCTGTCGCTGATTTATAACAAGGACCTCGTACCGAACCCGCCGAAAACCTGGGAAGAGATCCCGGCGCTGGATAAACAGCTGAAAGCGAAAGGTAAGAGCGCGCTGATGTTTAACCTGCAAGAACCGTACTTCACCTGGCCGCTGATTGCTGCCGACGGTGGTTACGCGTTCAAGTATGAAAACGGCAAATACGACGTGAAAGATGTCGGCGTTGACAATGCAGGCGCGAAAGCGGGCCTCGGCTTCCTCGTCAAGCTGATTAAAGATAAACACATGAATGCCGACACGGATTACTCCATCGCTGAAGCGGCGTTCAACAAAGGCGAAACCGCGCTGACCATCAACGGTCCGTGGGCATGGGCCAACATTGATAAGAGCAAGATCAATTACGGCGTCGCACCGCTGCCAACCTTCCACGGTAAGCCATCCAAACCGTTCGTTGGCGTGTTGAGCGCAGGCATTAACGCCGCCAGCCCGAACAAAGAACTGGCGAAAGAGTTCCTGGAAAACTACCTGCTGACCGATGCCGGCCTGGCGGATGTTAACAAGGACAAACCGCTGGGTGCCGTAGCGCTGAAATCGTACCAGGAAGAGTTAGCGAAAGATCCGCGCATTGCTGCCACCATGGCTAACGCAAAAACCGGCGAAATCATGCCGAACATCCCGCAGATGGCCGCCTTCTGGTATGCCACCCGCACCGCCGTTATCAATGCCGTGAGCGATCGTCAGACTGTAGATGCTGCACTGAAAGACGCGCAGGGCCGTATTACCAAGTAAAAATGAGAATGCCTTATCCCCGGAAATGGATAAGGCAACCTGGACAGTTGTATACACGGCATGATTCGCGCGGCATCGCGGCGGCAAGGTTGTGTATCCCCAGCGCTTACAAAAGTAAGTGACTGGGGTGCCCAACCGTAGCCAACAAAGAAGCAGCGTGAACAGTGCCGCGTAGAGAGGAAATCCCCATGGATGTTGTAAAGAAGCGCCATTGGTGGCAAAGCCCACAGCTTGCCTGGACCGTCATTACCCTGATCGGGCTGCTGGTGGCATACCTTGTCGTTATGATGTATGCCCAGGGGGAATACCTTTTCGCCATTACCACGCTCGTGCTCAGTTCGGCGGGCCTTTATATTTTCGCCAACCGTAAAACCTACGCCTGGCGCTATGTCTATCCGGGCATGGCCGGGATGGGGCTGTTCGTCCTGTTCCCGCTGATTTGTACGATCGCCATCGCCTTTACCAACTACAGCAGTACCAACCAGTTAACACAGGAACGCGCGCAGCAGGTGCTGCTCGATCGCTCCTTCCAGGCGGGAAAAGCCTACAACTTTGGTCTTTATCCGGAAGGGGATGAATGGCGGCTGGCGCTCACCGATGGCGACAGTGGCAAAAATTATCTCTCCGACGCCTTTAAACCTGGCGGTGAACAGCAACTGGCCCTGAAAGAGGTGCCAGCGCTGCCAGCCGGTGAACGGGCTAATTTGCGTGTCATTACGCAAAATCGTCAGGCGCTGAACCAGCTTACCGCCATCCTGCCGGATGAGAGCAAAGTGATAATGAGCTCGCTGCGCCAGTTCTCCGGCACGCGCCCGCTCTACCAGCTCGCGCAGGACGGTACGCTGACTAACAACCAGAGCGGCGCCAAATACCGGCCAAATAACCACATTGGTTTCTACCAGGCGATTAATGCTGACGGTAGCTGGGGCAGCGAAAAACTCAGCCCTGGTTATACGGTGACCATCGGCTGGGATAACTTCACCCGCGTCTTTACCGATGAAGGTATCCAGAAACCGTTTATCGAGATCTTTATCTGGACGGTGATCTTCTCCATTCTCACGGTGGTGCTGACCGTCGCCGTCGGCATGGTGCTGGCCTGCGTCGTGCAGTGGGAGTCGCTGAAAGGCAAAGCGATTTACCGCGTGCTGCTGATTCTGCCTTACGCGGTGCCATCGTTTATCTCGATCCTGATCTTTAAGGGGCTGTTTAACCAGAGCTTCGGTGAGATCAACATGATGCTGAGCGCGCTGTTCGGCATTAAACCGGCCTGGTTCAGCGATCCAACCACCGCCCGCGCGATGATCGTGATCGTTAACACCTGGCTTGGCTATCCCTACATGATGATCCTTTGCATGGGCCTGCTGAAAGCGATCCCGGACGATCTGTATGAAGCCTCGGCAATGGATGGCGCCGGGCCGTTGCAGAACTTTTTCCGCATCACTTTCCCGCTGCTGATCAAGCCGCTGACGCCGCTGATGATCGCCAGCTTTGCCTTTAACTTTAACAACTTCGTGCTGATCCAGTTGTTGACCAACGGCGGGCCGGACCGCATCGGCACCACCACGCCGGCGGGTTATACCGACCTGCTGGTGAGCTACACCTACCGCATCGCCTTTGAAGGCGGCGGCGGTCAGGACTTTGGGCTTGCAGCCGCTATCGCCACGCTGATTTTCCTGCTGGTAGGCGCGCTGGCTATCGTCAACCTGAAAGCCACACGCATGAAATTCGATTAAGGAGGACGATATTATGGCTATGGTGCAGGCAAAATCGCAGAAGCTGCGGCTGTTTATCACCCATGCGTTACTGCTGGTGTTTATTGCCGCCATCATGTTCCCGCTGCTGATGGTGGTCGCCATTTCACTGCGTGAAGGTAACTTTGCTACCGGCAGCCTGATCCCGGATACCATTTCCTGGGAACACTGGCGGCTGGCGCTGGGCTTTAGCGTCGAGCACGCCGACGGGCGCGTCACGCCGCCGCCGTTCCCGGTGCTGCTGTGGCTGTGGAACTCGGTGAAAATCGCCGCCATTACTGCCGTGGGCATTGTCGCGCTCTCCACCACCTGCGCATACGCGTTCGCCCGTATGCGTTTTCCCGGCAAAGCGACGCTGCTGAAAGGGATGCTGATTTTCCAGATGTTCCCGGCGGTGTTGTCGCTGGTGGCGCTGTACGCGTTGTTTGATCGTCTGGGACAGTACGTGCCGTTTATCGGCCTGAATACGCACGGTGGGGTGATCTTTGCTTATCTTGGCGGGATTGCGCTGCATGTGTGGACGATCAAGGGCTATTTCGAAACCATCGACAGTTCGCTGGAAGAAGCCGCTGCGCTGGATGGCGCCACGCCGTGGCAGGCGTTTCGCCTGGTACTGCTGCCGCTGTCGGTGCCGATCCTGGCGGTGGTGTTTATTCTGTCGTTTATCGCGGCCATCACCGAAGTTCCGGTGGCCTCGCTGCTGCTGCGCGATGTTAACAGCTACACGCTGGCGGTCGGCATGCAGCAATACCTCAACCCGCAAAACTATCTGTGGGGCGATTTTGCCGCTGCGGCGGTGCTCTCCGCCATTCCGATTACGCTGGTGTTCCTGCTGGCGCAGCGCTGGCTGGTAAACGGCCTGACCGCAGGCGGAGTAAAAGGTTAGATTTCATCGTTGTTTTCGCGCCCTAAGTATTTCGGGTTAGAGCAAGGCGGCGACTGCACGAATCCCCGGGAGCTTATTGAAGTAAGTGACTGGGGTGAGTAAAGGAAGCCAGCACAGCGATCACCCGAAAGATGACGGTCGTTGCCACTGCACCCTCAACTTAACTTGTGAAGTCGTTGGCGGCCCAAAAGGCCGCCTTTTTTTATTCACGCTTCAGCCGTTGGGAGTTACATAACCACAGGGTGATCACCAGCAGCAGGATCGCCGCAGAGTAGATCAGCACATCCATTGGCGACTGATGATCGACGATGATCAACCGCACGATCGCGGTGATGCCGATATAGATAAAGTAGCGCAGCGGGAAATGAAAACCGGACTGAAAGTACTTCACAATCAGTGCGATAAATTCAAAGTAAAGGAAGTAGACCACCAGCCCTTCCACCAGCTCATACTTGCTGGTCTGCACCGGCGAAAACAGCACATCCGCCAGATGCAGCGTCTCTTTGCCAAGAAAAACAATCAGGATCAGCCCCAGGCTCAGCAGACCCAGGTTCAGCACGGTCTGCAAAATAGTAGAAACAAACTCAGCGCGTGGACGAGTTAGCGACGTCATAAAGCACCTCATTTTCTGTGGGGAATCTCCTGTATAACGTAAAAATGTGATCTGGATCTACATTATTTACTTATCTTTTGTGACAGTGCGTGGTGACATGTCTGGCTAGCCGTTTTCATGCAAGAGGAAAAAAGAGCATGCTTACAATGCGTAAAGCATCCGTGGACGACGCGGCGTTAATCAGTGAAATGGGGTTTGCCAGCTACATGCACCACTTTGCTCATCTGTGGCGCGAGCAGAGCGAATTACAGGATTTCCTCCGGCAAGAGTATGCCGTGCCGGTGCTGCAACAGAGTTTACAGGATGAAAAAAGTTGCTGGTTCATCGCCAGCGATCCCTCGCCGGTTGGCTTTGCCAAAGTCTCCTGGCATCGCGCAGTCGATGAGCATGGCCCAGTGGGAACGCTGCTGCATAAGCTCTATTTTCTGCCGGGTAAAACCGGCTGCGGCTACGGCGAAACGCTGCTGACGGAGATCGCGCGTGTAGCAAAAAGCCGTGGCGAAACCGCGCTCTGGCTGGAGGTACTTGATGCGAACCCCAACGCCCAGCGCTTTTATCTCCGCCAGGGATTCACGCACCTGAAAGAGACCTTGTTTAGTACGCCTTCTCAGCAAAGTACGCTGCATATTCTTTGTAAACCGCTCTAAAGGAGTCAGCATGCCTGTCGCTACCGTGCGCCAGTCCGCCATCCGCAACGTGACCTGCGGCGAGAACGTGGTGATTTATGAACCCGCCAATCTGTATGACTGCATTCTCGGCGACAATGTGTTTGTCGGCCCGTTTGTGGAAATTCAGGGCCATACGCGAATTGGCCAGGGGAGCAAAATTGAGTCGCACAGCTTCATCTGCGAATACGTGACTCTCGGCGAGCGTTGCTTTATCGGCCACGGCGTGATGTTCGCTAACGACATGTTCCGCGACGGCAAGCCCAATCCCGATCGCGAAAGTTGGGGGCGCATTGTGATTGGCAATGATGTTTCTGTCGGTAGCGGCGCCACGATCCTAGCCGTCACCATTTGCGATGGTTGCGTTATCGGCGCGGGCAGCGTGGTGACGAAATCGTTGCACGAGAAAGGGGTTTATGCGGGAAATCCGGCGCGGTTGCTGCGGCGGCTGTGAGAAGCCCCCTCTCCGGTGGAGAGGGGGCGAAGGATTACTGGAAGTTGATCGTCTTATCGTTGGTCATATCATAAAGCTCAAACTTACGGCCCAGTTTCTGGCCGCCATCACGCGTCAACGGCGTCCAGCCAACAGCTGCGCGGCTGCGGGTTGGGCCGGTCGTGAACAGATCCAACGGTACAGAGACATACACCCCTTTGGTGAATTCCCCTTCCCCGTACTGCGCCGCCGAAACGTTGGTCTTCGTGGCATACGCGCCAATGACCACGCCGCTATCAAAGTGTTTCGACACATCCAGCGTGACGCCTTTATCCCCTGCCAGATACTGCCCGGCGCTCGCTTTAATCAGCACATCGTCGGCGAACCACGGCGTCCAGTAGGCGGTGAAGTGGCCAGTTTTCACGCTGTAATCGGTGAACTTCATCATGTCCTGCGGGCTGCGCCAGTCGCGCTGTTTCACGTAGTTGCCATCGATACCGAACGCCCAGTGGCTATCGACCGGACGCCACAGCACTTCAGCCCCCGCGCCGCCAAACATGGTTTCCAGATAACCGGCATACACCTGACCATAGAAATTATTCCCCAGGTAGTGCATGTAGTTCGCTTGCATGTTGTTGACGTAGTAGTCATTTTGCACATATTCACGCACGCGGGTACGCACGCGCGGCAATGACGAATCGCTGGAGGTATAGCTGAATTTATCGTAGTTGTTAGCCACGTTGGCGAACAGGCTGCCGGTGGTCAGTAAATGATCGGTCCACCACCAGTCGGCGGTTGCCATCACGCCAACCTGGTACATATAGAAGCTTTCCGGGCCGCCGAACGACTGGTTCAACACCGGATCAATATGGAAATCGAACGACGATTTATCGATATACCAGCCCTGCTCTGTGCTGTCCGGCACAATCGGCGTGACCCGTTTCTGCACCAGCTCTGTATCCTGCCCCAGCGGTTCCCCTTCCAGATGGCGCTTCAGACTGGCGACATCCGTTTCGGTGGTGACAATCGGCATATTAAGGCTATTTTCCGTCACGCGAATGGTGCGAATGCCATCCGGCAAATCATTCATGATGATACGGTTTGCCCGCTCAATCCCTTCCTGGGTGTTACGGTATTTCACCTGCTGACCGGTCACGTAGAGCGTATCGCCTTTCACCTGGATCTGCGGGTCGGCAAAACCGGCGTTATATTTCAACAGGGTAAGCTGGTTAGCCACCACCGCATGTTGCAGGATCGCGTCCTGCGGCTGCGGTTGATACTTCGGCCGCGGCGCATCGCTGTAAGCGGGACGTAAATCATTGAAATTATTGCGCAGGGTAAAACCAAACATCCAGGTGTTGCCGCGCTCATAGCTCAGGTTGATGTCGGCCCAGTCGGTAATGCGATAAATCGCGCCAACGTTCACTTTGCTGCGCTGCGGCAGTTTCCCGGCATAATCCTGCTGATAGTTGTTACCTTCATACTCCAGTTTTAAACGCAGCGGGTTCCAGGGGGTCTGATATTCAACCCCGCCAAAGAGAGCCGTCGGGCCGCGGAACATCTGGCTGGTATCGGTGGAGCCAGCCTGTTTATAGCTGGTGTCGCGCGTACAGTATTTCTCGTCATAAGAGCAGAGCGGGTTTTTGATATTACCGCTGGTGCCGAGATAGCCCCAGCCAATACCGAGGGAGAAATCGAACGGTCCCCAGGCTTTGCTGGCGACCAGGTATTCACCGTCAAACAGCCCTGTCCCGCCGATATCCCGCGCGCCGAGGGAGACTTGCGGTAGCCAGTAACCTTCCTGCCACAGACGCAGTTTCACATCGAAGGCTTTATCTTTGTAGGTCTGATTGCCGGAGAAGGCTTCCACCGAGCTATATTTGCGTGTGCGCACGTCGGTATAACGTAGCGTCGTTTCCAGCCACGGGAAAAGCTGTATCGAGCCAGAATAGAAACGGTACTGATTGTTATCGCGGTAGTTAAAACTCAGTTCGCCTTCGCGCGACATGCGTGCGGTCGGTGTTTGCAGCAATCCCACGCCGCCAAAGTCCGACTGGGAGGGTCCCACCGGTTCGGGATAAGATTCTGCGTGACAGGCTGCGCTAATTCCCAGCGCCAACAGGCTTATTACAAACGATTTTTTCATTATTATTCCGGTATCCGATGCGTCAGGGACTGAAGGATGTCGGCATTCAGTTCGTCATATTCGTTGCTCCACAACCCCGGTGCGAAGCCAACGAAAATCACGCTGCCGGGCATCGGCTCTACGTGGCGGCGGTTCCAGTAAGCAACCGGCACTTTTTGTGTCTGGCCGGTGGGATAAATCACCCACGCATAGCTGCGTTCCGCGCCGCTGAGCAGGCTCATATCATCCAGATAACTCACCACATCCCTGCCTGGTGTAAACGGTTTTTTCCCTGGACTACTAATCAGCCCCACCACGGTAATCGTGGTCGGTTGCGGCCCCACCCACAGCGAGTATTCGCCCTCCAGTGGACGGTTCGCCAGCCGGTGTGTGCGCACGTAATCCGGGTCGAGATTGACTATCTGCCTGCCGGTCACTTTCACCGCCTGTAACTGCTGGCGTAGTGAATTGATGGCGGCGGCAGTGTTACCGCTTTCGTCAGCAGCAAGCGTGCTCAGGCGCGTTAACAACACCTGATGCCGGGCCTGCTCCGCCTGCGTGGCGCGACGTTCACTGACCACGGCGCCGGGCCACCAGCTCTCTGCCAGCCGGGGTTGTGCGACCAGATCGCTCAAATGCGCAGCGTTGGATAACGTTTTCGGTTTGCCTTCGCCAGCGATGTAGACATTCACCGTCCCGGTGGCCAGCGCGAGCGGAGAAGCGAGGCTGGCTAATAACAGAAGAAAAGTGCGCATCGTCATTGTTTAGCCGCCTTAATCAGTGTGGTCTTCACCGGGAACCAGTCTGCGCCCAGATACTGCTCCGACTGCCTGATTACCCCGGCGTCATCCACCCAGAAGCGGTTGCGCCAGCTCTTCTCGTCTGTGGTGACATCCTCGTCGAGAATACGCACCGCGGTGACATCATTCGCCAGCTTGACGGTGTCGGTGCCATTCCAGTGGAAGACGGAGCGCGCGGTGGCATAGCGCACCTGTTTGTGCTCCGTCCAGCCCATGGTGCGCGTCCAGCTTGCACCATCAATAATTTGATTCGGTTTTGCCAGCGGATCGGACGCCAGGTTATTCACTTCAATCAGGTTATCGCCGCCGAGTTGTGTTTTTACGATGCGGTAATGCTGCGTCACGATGGTCGCCTGATCCTGCGTTACCCATTTCTGCTGACCGTTTTCGTCGAAAGCGAGCACCACAAACAGTTGCGGGCCGTTGTTAAGCTGCATGTACTGGCTGGCATAGGGCATGTTGAGGATGTCTTCATCTGTCAGTTGCACGCCGGGCACGCCAAAAACGCTCTCCCACAGTGAATTTCCCAGGCCTTTGATTTGGCCAGAACATGCCTGAAGCAGCAGGCAAATTAAAAGAATACCAGGTCGCTTCACGACTCTTCTCCGAGAGGGGCGGAAATAACCACACCGAAGTGTGGTTATAGTTAATGTACTCGTGATTACTGAGTACTTGTGGTCGTGGTGGTCGTGGTTCCCGTATTGGAGCCATCACCGCCACCGGTTGCCGCCAGCGCGACACCCACCGCAGACCCTACGGTGCTGACGCTCGTCGCAGCAGAGCTACCTGCCGAGACAGAGGTCGCTGCCGACCCTGCCGCTTCACCGATTTGCACCGGTGCAGCAAAAGCAGAAGTCGCCGCAAGCGCGGATATGGCAAAAATGCCATAAAGGACTTTTTTCATATCAATTTCCCTTCATTGAATGAATGGAGATTTACCTGAAAAAACTCAGGCGATATCGAGTATACACAACTAAAGCAGATGAATTACGCAACGGGAAATAGCGGGGAATCTTTTAGGAGAATTGGCAAATAAGGTACACCTGATAAAGTAATTACATAAAAATGTGATGTAATTCAAACAATTAAATAATTGCGAAAGGTTGATACAATAAGGCTAGTCCTAAAATGTATAGCAATACCTGGAAGTAATGACAGCTTTTTCAGATAAACCTGATCCCCGATATCTGCCGCAGAGAATCATCACCTCTCCATAATTTAGCAAAGGGAAAATATCAATATCAGAATCGCTTATATATATTGTGGAAACCCGGAACCAATATATATGCACAGGGGATTAATATATTCGGCAGGCAAAAAAAAGCGCCGCCGAAGCGACGCTTTATCGGTGGTTCGATTAGCCGCGCCAGGATTTGTAGCGGTTAATCAGACCGTTGGTTGAACTGTCATGGCTGGAGATGGCTTTATCATCGCCCAGCTCAGGCAGAATGCGGTTCGCCAGCTGTTTACCCAGCTCCACGCCCCACTGGTCAAAGGTGAAGATATTGAGGATAGCGCCCTGAGTGAAGATCTTGTGCTCGTAGAGCGCAATCAGTGCACCGAGGCTAAACGGCGTGATTTCACGCAGCAGGATGGAGTTGGTTGGACGGTTGCCTTCAAACACTTTGAACGGCACAACGTGTTCCAGCGTGGCCGGATCTTTACCCTGGTCACGGTATTCCTGCTCAACCACTTCACGGGATTTACCAAACGCCAGCGCTTCGGTCTGGGCGAAGAAGTTAGACAGCAGCTTCTGGTGGTGATCGGAAAGCGCGTTGTGGGTGATGGCCGGCGCGATGAAATCACACGGCACCATTTTGGTCCCCTGGTGAATCAGCTGATAGAACGCGTGCTGACCGTTAGTCCCCGGTTCACCCCAGATAATCGGGCCGGTCTGGTAATCCACGGCGTTGCCGTTAC
Organism: Kosakonia sacchari; assembly: GCA_900109485.1. GTDB lineage: Bacteria > Pseudomonadota > Gammaproteobacteria > Enterobacterales > Enterobacteriaceae > Kosakonia > Kosakonia sacchari_B. The sequence goes on from FOAY01000018.1 coordinate 67,858, forward strand.
GGTCAACGTATTTACCGTTAGATTCCATGTTGCCCTGCTGGAAGTAGGCGGCAAAGCGGTGCATGTACTGGTCATACGGCAGGATAGCTTCGGTTTCAGCACCGAAGAAGTTGTTGTACCAGATGCCGATCAGCGCCAGCAGCACCGGCAGGTTTTTCGACGGCTCCGTAGTGGAGAAGTGTTTGTCCATCGCGTGAGCGCCGGAGAGCAGCTCAACAAAGTTGTCGAAGCCCACGGAGAGGATGATCGACAGACCGATGGCAGACCACAGTGAGTAGCGGCCGCCCACCCAATCCCAGAATTCAAACATGTTCGCGGTGTCGATACCAAACTCGCCAACCGCTTTGCCGTTGGTGGAGAGTGCGGCGAAGTGTTTCGCAACGTGTTTTTCGTCACCGGCGGTTTTCAGGAACCAGTCGCGCGCGCTGTGGGCGTTGGTCATGGTTTCCTGGGTGGTGAAGGTTTTAGAGGCCACGAGGAACAGCGTGGTTTCCGGGTTCACTTTTTTCAGCACTTCGGCGATATGCGTACCATCGACGTTAGAGACGAAATGCATGTTCAGGTGATTTTTGTAAGGGCGCAGCGCTTCGGTGACCATAAACGGACCGAGATCGGAGCCACCAATACCGATGTTCACCACGTCAGTGATCGGTTTGCCGGTATAGCCTTTCCATGCGCCTGAAATGATCGCTTCAGAGAAGGTTTTCATCTTCTCCAGCACAGCGTTCACTTCCGGCATCACATCTTTGCCATCAACCAGAATCGGGGTATTGCTACGGTTACGCAGCGCAACGTGCAGGACGGCACGATCTTCGGTGCGGTTAATCTTTTCGCCGGAGAACATGGATTTAATGGCCGCTGCCAGTTCGGTCTCTTTGGCGAGCGCCAGCAGCTTGTCCAGAGTCTCTTGCGTGATGCGGTTTTTGGAGAAATCCACCAGCATCAGGTCATCGAAGGTTGCGGAAAACTTACTAAAACGGTCGCCGTCTTTCGCGAACAGATCCGCGATAGTGACGTCCTTCATGTCAGCGTAGTGTTTTTGTAATGCCTGCCAGGCAGAGGTCTGCGTTGGGTTGATGTTTTTCATAGCAATACTCTTCTGATTTGAGAATTGTGACTGCGGTCGATTGTAGCGCCTGCCGGGGAAAATTGTGATGGTTTTTGTGCCCGCCCCTCTGTTCTGCGGCTCAAGCACGGCGAAAATGGTCGATTATCCGCATAACATAAGTCATTTTACTGATGGCGAAAGCCGCATGAAAAATCCGCATAATCCCGGCGTTGACAGTGCCCCCGCTAACACTTTATTTATAATCATACTTCTTTCCGCGCAAGCGAAGGTAAGTATTACCAACGCATTTCGCATTGTGGCCAGGCGGCAACTGAGCGCATCCCCGGGAGCTTACATCGGTAAGTGACCGGGGTAAGTGAAGGCAGCCAACACCGCCACGGCGCGGCACGCGAAGGTAAGTATTACCAACGCATTTCGTGTTGTGGCCAGGCGGCAACTGAGCGCATCCCCGGGAGCTTACATCAGTAAGTGACCGGGGTAAGTGAAGGCAGCCAACACCGCCACGGTGCGAAAGGCGAAGGTAATAGCCAGAAGAGGCGCGTAGCCCAGGTACACGGTGTTCGAAGTGCCAGACTAAAGAAAACACCTGAGGGGGAGCAACGCCGAGATAACAAAGCGCCTGGCAGCGTTCGTTATCGGCTACAGAGGCTGAATCCTCTGGGTTGTCACCAGAAACGTTCGCAGTCGGGCGTTTCGCAAGGTGGAGCGCTTCTGGGGAAAACGTAGTTGTTTTGCTATCTGCGCCACCCCTGTTTTTCGCTCTTCCCTTGTGCCAAGGCTGAATATTGGATCCCCTGACACGAGGTTGTTATGACGAGTTTAGTTGTCGCCAAATTTGGCGGCACCAGTGTTGCCGATTACGATGCCATGAACCGCAGTGCGGACGTGGTGCTTGCCGATGCCAGCGTCCGTCTGGTTGTTCTCTCCGCCTCTGCGGGCGTGACCAATCTGCTGGTTGCTCTGTCTGAAGGGCTGGAAGCCAGCGAGCGCTTCGTAAAACTCGACGCTATCCGCAAAATTCAGTTCGATATCCTGGAACGTATGGCGAATCCTTCCGTGATTCGTGAAGAGATCGAACGCCTGCTGGAAAATATCACCACCCTGGCGGAAGCCGCCTCGCTGGCGACCTCTACTGCCCTGACCGACGAGCTGGTGAGCCACGGTGAATTAATGTCGACCCTGCTGTTTGTTGAAGTGCTGCGTGAACGTAATGTCCAGGCGCAGTGGTTTGACGTGCGTAAAGTCATGCGTACCAGCGATCGCTTTGGCCGTGCCGAGCCGGATGTTGCCGCGCTAGCGGAGCTTTCCGCCCAGCAGCTCGCGCCGCGCCTCAGCGAAGGGTTAATCATTACCCAGGGCTTTATCGGTAGCGAAGCTAAAGGTCGTACCACCACGCTGGGCCGTGGCGGCAGCGACTATACGGCAGCCCTGCTGGGTGAAGCGCTGCACGCCGCGCGTGTGGATATCTGGACAGATGTTCCGGGCATCTACACTACCGATCCGCGCGTCGTTCCGGCAGCAAAACGCATTGATGAAATCGCCTTTGAAGAAGCGGCTGAGATGGCCACTTTTGGCGCGAAAGTACTGCATCCGGCCACCCTGTTGCCTGCCGTGCGCAGCGACATTCCGGTGTTTGTCGGCTCCAGCAAAGACCCGAAAGCAGGCGGTACACTGGTATGTAACAACACCACGAATCCACCGCTGTTCCGCGCGCTGGCGCTGCGCCGCAGACAAACGCTGCTGACGCTGCACAGCCTGAATATGCTGCACTCCCGTGGCTTCCTGGCCGAAGTGTTTGGCATCCTGGCACGGCACAATATCTCTGTCGATCTGATCACCACCTCCGAAGTGAGCGTGGCGCTGACGCTGGATACCACCGGCTCAACGTCAACCGGCGATACGCTGCTGACCCAGTCGCTGCTGACCGAGCTGTCATCGCTGTGCCGCGTGGAAGTAGAAGAGAATCTGGCGCTGGTGGCGCTGATTGGCAATGAGCTGTCGAAAGCCTGCGGCGTGGGGAAAGAGGTGTTTGGCGTGCTCGACCCGTTCAACATCCGCATGATCTGCTACGGCGCATCCAGCCATAACCTCTGCTTCCTGGTGCCTGGCGCCGAAGCCGAGCAAGTTGTACAGAAGCTGCATCATAATTTGTTTGAATAAAATTCCTTAGCACGATAAACCATAACTATGGCCGGGCACGAACCCGGCCTTTTTATAAGAAAACACAACATAACAATCGCAAGGAATTCCTCACATGCTCGCAACACTGACGCGGCTGTTCCCGTTATGGGCGCTGCTGCTTTCCGTCATCGCTTATTACTTCCCGCCCACGTTCGTCGCCATCGGTCCGTGGGTAACCACGCTGCTGATGCTGATTATGTTCGGCATGGGCGTGCACCTGAAACTCGATGATTTTAAACGCGTGCTCTCTCGCCCGGCGCCGGTCGCCGCAGGGATTTTCCTGCACTATCTGGTGATGCCGCTGGCGGCATGGCTGCTGGCGCTGCTCTTTAAGATGCCGCCGGATTTGTCCGCAGGAATGGTGCTGGTCGGCAGCGTCGCCAGCGGTACGGCGTCGAACGTGATGATCTACCTGGCAAAAGGCGACGTCGCGCTGTCGGTCACTATCTCTTCCGTCTCAACTCTGGTCGGTGTGATCGCCACACCGCTGCTGACACGCCTGTACGTTGATGCGCATATCCAGGTGGATGTGATGGGGATGCTGCTCAGTATTTTGCAGATTGTGGTGATCCCGATAGCGCTGGGGTTGATTGTGCATCACCTGTTCCCGCGCGTGGTGAAAGCGGTCGAACCGTATCTGCCCGCCTTCTCGATGGTGTGTATTCTGGCGATCATCAGCGCGGTAGTGGCCGGTTCTGCAGCGTATATCGCCTCGGTTGGCCTGGTGGTGATTATCGCGGTGATCCTGCACAACAGCATCGGTTTGCTGGGTGGTTACTGGGGCGGACGCCTGTTCGGCTTTGATGAATCCACCTGCCGCACGCTGGCGATTGAAGTGGGTATGCAAAACTCCGGTCTGGCCGCCGCGCTGGGTAAAATCTACTTCTCCCCGCTCGCCGCACTGCCTGGCGCGTTGTTCTCCGTCTGGCATAACCTCTCTGGCTCGCTGCTGGCGGGTTACTGGTCCGGAAAACCCGTCGACGGGCGTAATGCGGATGCGGTGAAAGAGGGTTAACACAGCAATCACTGCCGGATAAAAACATATCATCCGGCAGATTAATTTTTTTACCCAACCGTAATCGTCACCGGCTTACCGAGTTTACTCAGCATGGTGACCAGGGCATCAATGGTAAATTTACTGGTTTTTTGATTGACCACATCAGAGACGCGAGGGCGAGAAATATTGAGTCTGGCCGCCACTTCCGCCTGTTTGAGGTGGTTTTCAGCTATCCAGCCTGCGATTTCCTGCATCAGTTGCCGTTTAATACTCAGCAATTGTATGACCTCTCTTTCCGCATCCTGCGCAAGCGCATTTGCGGCTTCAGGTGCAAAACCCAGTTCCGCAAAAATATTGGCACCGGCCGGGGTCACATGACCAATCAGATTTTCTGTTGTCGTTTTCATTTTTGACTCCTGTAATGCTCAACCAATGCACGATAGCGGGTACGGGCTATCGCCTTATCTGAGAGTGAAGTGCGCTGAGACGTTTTATGAAAACAGTGCAAAACATAAAGCGCATCTTCAAACCTGGCCAGGTAAAAAACGCGGAACGCGCCTGCGTAATTACGAAGTCGGATTTCCGCCACGCCAGCGCCAACCTCAGCCATCACTTTCCAGTCCGACGCTTCCAGGCCAGCCTGAATTTTGTGCAGTTGATAGCCAGCATCTTTGCGAACATCTTCAGGAAAAGCACATAAGTCCTCATATGACGAACCCAGCCAAACAATGGGCTTTAGGGCAGGTCGTAATTCAAGCATAACACATCCTTGTATAAAATTTTATACCAAATCTGCATGATGTTACGCCGACGTCAGCAATTGTCACCCGCATTCAGGCAAATATGCGAAGCGCTTTCCAGCGTTTATGCACCATTACGCATGCTTTACCTGGTCGCATCGCGTACACTCGTTGCACTTCCCGAGGAGAGAATCCCATGGCCCTGACCAGACTGACGCAAAAAGAGATGACGGAGAGCGAACAGAGGGAGCTAAAAACCCTGCTCGATCGCGCCCGTATCGCGCACGGACGCCCGCTCAGCAATTCTGAAGCGAATCATGTGAAAAAAGAGTACATCGATAAGCTGATGGAGCAGCGTGAAGTGGAAGTGAAGAAAGCCCGCAAGGTTAAAAAACAGCAGGCTTATAAACCCGATGAGAGCACGACCTTTTCCTGGTCGGCGAATACCGCAACGCGCGGCAGACGCTAATCAGCGCCCTTTCTTTTTCCTGCCCGGCTGGGTAAAGCGTTTACCTGCCGGCTTGCCCCGATTTTTCTCTTCGGGCTTCGCAACATTGACGGCCGGTTTTTTCGCAGCCTGCGGTTTTGCTTTGGCTTTCGGCTTTGCTTCTGAGGATGAGTTCTCAATCAGTTTGAACAGCGCGATCAATTCGTCGTCGGTTAAATCGCGCCACTCGCCCGGCGGCAGCCCGGTGAGGCTGACGTTCATAATACGCGTGCGTTCCAGCTTCGTAACTTCATAGCCGAAATGTTCGCACATACGGCGGATCTGGCGGTTCAATCCCTGCACCAGCGTGATGCGGAAGGTGAAAGGCGCTTCTTTCTTAACCTTGCATTTTTTGGTTACCGTACCGAGGATCGGCACGCCCGCGCCCATACCCCGAATAAACTCATCGGTTACCGGTTTGTTGACGGTCACCAGATACTCTTTTTCGTGGTCGTTACCTGCGCGCAGGATTTTATTCACTAAGTCGCCGTGATTAGTGAGAAAAATCAGCCCCTGTGAATCTTTATCCAGACGGCCAATGGGGAAGATACGGCTACTATGATTAACAAAATCAACAATATTGTCTTTTTCACCGTCTTCGGTGGTACTGACAATGCCAACCGGTTTATTCAACGCGATAAATACCAGATCTTCTGCATTTCGCGGCTCGATAAGTTGACCGTTCACTTTGACAACGTCTCCGGCGACAACCTGATCGCCAATCCCGGCGCGTTTGCCGTTGATAAAAACATTGCCCTGCTCGATATAACGATCGGCCTCACGACGCGAGCAAATCCCGCTTTCGCTGATATATTTGTTTAAACGTGTTGATTGGGTTGGCAGCATAAACTCTCCTGTAAAAGCGGAATATAACTGTCTTTAAGAGGAGAAAAAATGGATTTTTATCGTGCGTAAATTAATTTGTGCACTAACCCGATAAAACCCGGGGTCTTAAAAGCCGTGCCCACTGGCGGCACGGCGGAATTAAAAATCGTCACGATCGTCATCTTCATCAGGTTGTTCCAGAACACCATAGGCCACCGAGCAAAACAGGGAGTTGAGTCGCTTCATGTCTCCCAGCAGACCAAGGTGCAACGAACTGGTTTCAATGCTCTGAACGTTTTGCTGATGCAGTCGATCAACGTGTGCATGCGCATAGCGCCGGTTCATAATACGGAAGCGGTGCTTGCTGCGGCGCAGTCGGCGGGCGCTGGTGACATCGCTGGAGAAAAACACCGACATCGCCAGTTTCAAATTTCCCACCAGCCGTTCATGCAGCGCATCCAGCTCTTTCAGCCCTTCCCCTGAAAAAGCGCGTCGTGCAGCTAACGATTTGTCGGCGATTTCACTGCCCATCCGCTCGACAATATCGGAAGCCTGCTCCAGGTTAAGCGACATCTCGATAATTTCCGCCCAGCGTTTTGACTCCTCTTCCGCCAGTTCCTCTTTCGGCATGCGCGCCAGATAGAGCTTGATAGCGGTATAAAGCACGTTGACGTCATCCGCCAGCTTGCGCAGCTCTTTCTCCTGCCGCGGCTCGCCGTGCATCACTTTATGCAACCCTTCCAGCATCAGCTCCATGGCATCGCCTATGCGCAGCGTTTCGCGCGCGGCATTCGCCAGCGCCAGCGTCGGCGTATCCAGCGCAGAGCTGTCGAGATGTTTGGGTTTCAGACGCGCATCCAGCTCCTGTTCATCGCTAATGATGCGTTTACAAAATTGCGCCATCGGCCCGGCAAACGGCACCATCGCCAGACAGCGGATCAGGTTGTAGAAAACGTGGAAGTAAATCACCAGCTCCGCTTCCGGCAGCGGCAGTTTTTGCATCGAACTGGCGAGCACATGGACAAACGGCAGAATAATCAGGCTACCTACCAGCTTAAACAGCAGGCTGCCGAGCGCCACCCGGCGGGCTGCCGCATTCGCCGCACTGTTGTTCAGCATCGCCAGCAGACCGGAACCCAGGTTGGCACCAATCACCAGGCACAGCGCCACCGGAAACGAAATAATACTGGCGGCGGCCAGCGTTGCCGTCAGCAGTACGGCGGCCAGGCTTGAGTAACTGATAATCGCAAAGACCGCGCCAATCAGTGCATCCAGCAGAATATCACCCGTCAGCGAGGCAAAAATTACCTGAACTCCGCTTGCCTGAGTGATTGGCGTCACCGCCTGCACGATGAGTTCCAGCGCCAGCAAGATCAGCCCGAGGCCAATACTGACGCGACCCAGTTGTCCTTCACGGGTTTGTTTGCGACCGAGGAAGAAAATCACGCCGATAAAGATCAGCAGCGGCGACAGCCAGGAGAGATCGAAGGTCAGCACACGCGCCATCAGCGCGGTGCCGACATCGGCACCGAGTACAATCACCAGCGCCGGGGTCAGCGCCACTAAATCCTGCGCCACGAAGGATGTCACCAGCATGGTCGTCGCGTTGCTGCTCTGCACCAGCGCGGTCACGCCGATACCCGCGCAGAAGGCGAGCGGTTTTTTCTCCACGCTGCGGCTGAGCACCGTCCGTAAACGGGCGCCAAAGACGCGCATCACGCCGGTACGGACAATATGGGTGCCCCATACCAGCAAGGCAACGGCAGATAACAGATGAAGCAAAGTCAGCACTGAGTGGGATCCTCCTTATTGTTATGCGTTGCTGGTTATCAGTGGATAGATAACCACAACATTATGGTTTAAGTATAAGGTGTTAAAACCAGGAATAGCGCAGAACACCGCTTAAGCATCCTGCGAGTTGTAAGGAAAAATGACGGTTTTGTGACAACGATGAAGGTTTAGCGCTTAACGGCTGGCGGCATCCATGGCCTGCGACTCATCATTTCGTTTAATCCACATAATAGAGCCAATTTTGACCACCTCCGACAGGACAAACAGCAGGATGGCGATCCACGGAGAACGCACATCGGAGAAATGCATAATCAGCGGGATTAGCGCAATGGAGCATTTCAACGAAAATACCCGACCAATTTCCTGTACGATTAAAAAGATATTATTGATATTCTTTTTAACTATCATCCACCAGCCAGAAAATGCTAATGAAACGATCAGTGCAATATTAATAAAGAACAGCAATTGGATCAATCCACCGGTTAAACCACCTACGCCTAATTGCGTGTAGTTAGTATAAAACCCATGGATGTCGGAATAAAAAGGAATACTCCCACCCTGTAGTGAAAAAAATAAATATCCGGCTAATGCCAGTACATCCATAATCCCCCAGAACAGGTATATCTTATTTTTTAAACTCATAATCTTCATCCCTTACCCCAGGAATCCATTGCCATGATTTACCCGATTGCGTCCAGGCATCATCACCTTCGAGATATTTTTGACTTATCGATCGCTTGTCGCCATAGCGCCTGATTACCGAACGATTATACAGGATTTCCCGGGTATCTGACGTCACGCTGTCCGGAATGGGCGTCCACAGCTGGATTTTATCCCGCGAGGTATTCATATAATCTTTGCCATCCGAGCCAAATACACGCCCCTGGTCGCCCATACTGGTTGCGCGGTTGAGGAGCATCACCGCCGCATTTTTAACGCCGTGGAAGTCCGTCTCGCTGGTTTTCCAGTAGCCGGGGCCGTACTCCGCCGTTACCGGTACAAAGCTGCTGCGGGTTGGTGCAGGCGTGCCGTGAATCGCCACGCTGTCTTTAAAACCGTTCAGTATGGTTCTGATATAGACGGCGTTAAACGACATTTCCTGTACGCAAAACAGCGCGCCGTTTTCCGCAATAAAGAACGGATAGTAGAAGCGGTTGCGGGCGCTAACATTTGGCCGCATCACCACCACCACGCCTCTGTCTACCAGACTATCAATATATTTCTCTTTCTGATGGCCTAATGGATCGTGCGGTAAACCATATTTAAAACCGTGGTGTTTTTTAATACTATAGCCATCGATACTCCCAAGGACATTATTAGGACTACTTTCGATAAAATATTCCTTTCTGATAATATTTTTCGCGATGTCCGGCGCGAGGATATTTTCATAATCCTTCGGCAATAGATTTCTTTTTCTTATATCATAAATATCCATTTTATAATACCTAAGTTAAATTTATGACAAACGAATGAACTACAAAAAAAGGAAGCAATCTTGCCTGTGAGCCAACGCCCATCATACGCATGAAGAGGAACAGCGGTCTAAGAAAATATCCACTTTTAAGAATGTTCTTAGTTTCAATTTGTATTATGTTTGCTTAGTGAAGATTTTATGAAAAGTGATGAAAAAAACGGGGCATTAAATAATGCCCCGTTGCTCTGCAATGTATTGCGGTTAGTCGGCGTCGTAGCCTAAATTCGAGGACAGCCAGCGCTCAACCTCTGACACGGACATACCTTTACGCCGCGCATAATCTTCCACCTGATCGCGCTGAATTTGCGCGACGGCGAAATACTTGCTGTCCGGATGGCTGAAATACCAGCCGGAAACCGAGGCGCCCGGCCACATGGCATAAGATTCTGTCAGCTTCATACCAGTATGTTTTTCCACATCCAGTAACTGCCAGATGGTGCCTTTTTCGGTGTGCTCCGGGCACGCAGGGTAGCCCGGCGCGGGGCGAATCCCCTGGTAGTTTTCGCGGATCAGCTCTTCGTTGCTGAGGTTTTCGTTTGGCGCATAGCCCCAGTACACTTTACGCACCCGCTCATGCAAGTATTCGGCAAACGCCTCTGCAAGGCGATCGGACACCGCTTTCACCATGATTTTGTTGTAATCATCGTGTGCGGCATCGTAAGCCTCTGCCAGCGCATCTTCTTCCAGCCCGCCGGTCACGGCAAAAGCGCCGATGTAGTCCGCTTTTCCGCTCTGTTTCGGCGCGACAAAATCGGCCAGGCAGTAGTTGGCGAAACCGGTTTTTTCGGTCTGCTGACGCAGATGGCAACCGACCGTCAGCACCTGCGTGCGGGTTTCGTCACGGTAGATTTCGATGTCATCGCCGACGCGATTTGCCGGGAACAGCCCGACCACACCGCGCGGGTTAAGCCGTTTTTCCGCGCTCAGCATATCGAGCATCTCGTTCGCATCCTTAAACAGACGCTTCGCCTCTTCGCCCACCACTTCATCTTCCAGGATGCGCGGATACTTGCCCGCCAGCGACCAGGTCATAAAGAACGGCGTCCAGTCGATATAGTTGCGCAGCGTCTCAATGCTGGCCGCGACTTCCTGCACGCCGAGGCGATGCGCCACCGGCGGTGTGTAACTGGCCCAGTCGAAAGCCAGATCGTTTTCCCGTGCGACCTGCAAGGTCACCGGCGGCGTACGCGGTTTTTTGCGCGCGTGCTGAATGCGCACCGTTTCATACTCTTTGCGGGTACGGGCGACAAACGCATCGTGCTGCGTGTCCGACAGCAGCGACGACACTACGCCGACGGTGCGCGAGGCGTTCTGCACATAAACCGTTGGCCCGCTGTAGTTCTGCTCGATTTTCACCGCCGTATGCGCTTTCGACGTAGTCGCACCGCCAATCAGCAGCGGAATGGTGAACCCCTGGCGCTCCATCTCTTTAGCCACGTTGACCATCTCATCGAGCGACGGCGTAATCAGCCCGGAAAGGCCAATCAGGTCAGCATTCACTTCGCGGGCAGTTTTCAGGATTTTATCGGCTGGCACCATCACGCCGAGATCGATGATTTCGTAGTTATTGCACTGCAACACCACGCCCACGATGTTTTTGCCGATATCGTGCACATCGCCTTTCACGGTGGCGATCACCATCTTGCCGTTGCTTTTACCTTGCTCTTTGCTGGCTTCGATATACGGCTCCAGGTAAGCAACCGCCTGCTTCATTACGCGGGCGGATTTCACGACCTGCGGCAGGAACATCTTACCTTCGCCAAACAGATCGCCGACCACGTTCATACCGTCCATCAGCGGCCCTTCGATCACCTCGATCGGGCGAGCGGCCTGCTGACGGGCTTCTTCGGTGTCCTGCTCAATAAATTCGGTAATACCTTTTACCAGCGAATATTCGAGGCGCTTTTTCACATCCCAGCTACGCCACTCGGCCTGTTGCGCCTGTGCGCCATCATCCGCGCCTTTACTGCCGCGATATTTCTCGGCCAGATCCAGCATGCGCTCGGTGGCATCATCACGACGGTTAAGAATCACATCCTCAACGCCATCGCGCAGCTCGGCGGGCAGATCGTCATAAATCGCCAACTGACCGGCGTTCACGATCCCCATGTCCATGCCGTTGCGAATAGCGTAATAAAGGAAGACGGCGTGAATCGCCTCACGCACCGGATCGTTACCGCGGAAGGAGAAGGAGACGTTTGACACGCCGCCGGAGATCAGCGCATGCGGGAGCTCGCGTTTGATATCTTCACAGGCACCGATAAAGTCCTGCGCATAGTTGTTGTGCTCTTCAATCCCGGTCGCCACCGCGAAGATATTCGGGTCGAAGATAATGTCTTCCGGCGGGAATCCTACCTCTTCGGTGAGAATTTTATAGGCGCGGCGGCAAATCTCGATTTTGCGCGCGCGGGTATCCGCCTGGCCGGTTTCATCAAAGGCCATCACCACCACCGCCGCACCGTAACGGCGCACGCGTTTCGCATGATGGATAAACGGCTCAACCCCTTCTTTCATGGAGATGGAGTTAACAATGCCTTTGCCCTGGATGCATTTCAGCCCTTTTTCAATCACCTCCCACTTCGAGGAGTCGATCATGATTGGCACACGGGCGATGTCCGGTTCGCCGGCGATCAGATTGAGGAAACGCACCATCGCCGCTTCGGCGTCGAGCATCCCCTCATCCATGTTGATATCGATGATCTGCGCGCCGCTTTCCACCTGCTGGCGCGCCACGTCCAGCGCTTCGCTGTACTTCTCTTCTTTGATCAGGCGTTTGAATTTTGCCGAGCCGGTAACGTTAGTTCGTTCGCCAACGTTCACAAACAGGCTGTCGTCGCCGATATTCAGCGGCTCAAGCCCGGAAAGACGGCAGGCCACCGGGATTTCCGGCAGTTTACGCGGCGGCAGCCCGGCAACAGCGCTGCTCATGGCAGCGATATGTTCCGGCGTGGTGCCGCAACAACCGCCGACGATATTCAGGAACCCGGCCTCCGCCCACTCGCGGATCTGCGTCGCCATGGTGGCGGCATCAAGGTCGTACTCGCCAAAGGCGTTCGGCAGACCGGCGTTCGGGTGCGCGGTAACGTAGCATTCGGCAATGCGCGACAGTTCCTGCACATACTGGCGCAGTTCGTCTGGCCCCAGCGCGCAGTTAAGGCCGAAAGTGAGCGCATCGGCATGGCGCAGCGAGTTGTAAAATGCCTCGGTCGTCTGGCCGGAAAGCGTACGCCCGGACGCATCGGTAATGGTGCCAGAAATCATGATCGGCAGCTCAATACCCAGCGCATCAAACTCTTCTTTAACAGCAAAGATCGCCGCTTTGGCGTTAAGCGTATCGAACACCGTTTCGATCAGGATCAGGTCAGCGCCGCCTTCCACCAGCGCTTTGGTTGATTCGCGGTAGGCCGCCACCAGCTGATCGAAGGAGACATTACGAAACGCCGGATCGTTGACATCCGGGGAAATGGAGGCGGTGCGGTTAGTCGGGCCAAGCACCCCGGCCACGTAACGCGGTTTTTCCGGCGTTTGCGCGGTCCATTTATCGGCACAGGCGCGGGCCAGTTTCGCTGCGGCAAAGTTGATTTCCGCCGACAGGGATTCCATCTGGTAATCCGCCATGGCGATGGTCGTCGAGTTAAAGGTATTGGTTTCGATGATATCCGCGCCTGCCGCAAAATAGGCGTCATGGATGGCGGTTATCACGTCCGGCTTGCTGAGCACCAGCAAGTCGTTGTTTCCTTTCAGATCGCAGGGCCAGTCGGCAAAGCGCTCGCCGCGAAAATCCTGCTCACTCAGACGATAGCTCTGGATCATGGTACCCATACCACCGTCCAGAACCAGAATGCGTTCATTTAACTGCTGTTGCAGTTGTTCAACTTTGCTGCTCACACGTGCTCCCGACAAGGCTTAATGAGGCCAAAAGGCCAGCAAAACATACTGGCACAAAGTGGCAGATCGGAAAAGCGGCAGCGGATTAACATGAGAGATGTTCAGCTTCACTCATCCGATCAGTCTGCCATAGAGTTACGTTATACTGAGTCAAAACGAAAATGATTTCCACGATACAGAAAAAGGAGCCAGCCGATGGTCGCTTCCGTTCCCGCCAAACGTGGCAGAAAAGCCACCGCGCCAGCCGCTCCGGCCGGCGGACAAGTCCAGTCGTTGACCCGTGGTTTGAAACTGCTGGAATGGATCGCTGAATCCCACGGCAGCGTCGCGCTGACGGAGCTGGCGCAACAGGCCGGTTTGCCCAATTCCACCACCCATCGGCTGCTTACGACCATGCAGCAACTGGGCTTTGTCCGTCAGGTTGGCGAACTGGGCCACTGGGCGGTCGGCGCGCATGCTTTTATTGTCGGCAGTAGCTTTCTGCAAAGCCGTAACCTGATGGCGATTGTGCATCCCATCCTGCGTAAACTGATGGAAGAATCCGGTGAGACGGTCAATCTTGCGGTGCTGGATAAAAGCGATCATCAAGCCATTATTATCGATCAGGTGCAGTGTACCCAGTTAATGCGGATGTCCGCGCCCATTGGCGGCAAGCTGCCGATGCACGCCTCCGGCGCAGGTAAGGCCTTTTTAGCACGGCTGGATGATGAGCAGGTCGGTAATCTGCTGCACCGCCAGGGTCTGCACGCTTATACCCACGCGACACTGGTGTCGCCAGTGCACCTGAAAGAAGATCTCGCCCAGACGCGTAAGCGTGGCTACTCGTTTGACGATGAAGAACATGCGCTGGGTCTGCGCTGCGTTGCTGCCTGTATTTATGATGAACACGGCGAGCCGTTCGCGGCGATCTCTATCTCCGGGCCAATATCGCGTATGACTGACGACCGCGTGACCGAACTGGGCGCCATGGTCATTCGCGGCGCAAAAGAGGTGACGCAAGCCTACGGCGGAATGCGTTAATTACCTTCACTATTACCTCTTTATCCACTGAATAAACGCGGCAACTTATTTATCTCCCCTGCGACAAGAATCGTCTCAACTCGCGGGGGAGATTATCTCCAGTCATAAAAGGGCTATCTCATTGTCGTCACACCAGGGCGATGGCACCGTGTCGGCACGTTTTTTCATGAGATTATGATGATGAAGAGTAAAGCCCGCATTCTGGCCTCTATCATTATGTGCTTGCCCTTTTCCGCAATGGCGCATGTGAAGTGGTTCGTTAATTATGGCGTTGAGCAAACGCCGCTATCGATAACATCATTGACCGGTGCGATGAGCTTCTGGTTATTACTGGCATTTTCAACGGCAGTAATATTTGCGACGTCGGTACTCGACAGAAAACTGCCTTCGTTTATCGATTGTCACCGCTGCCAGCCATTTTTAAATCATGCGCACAATTACGTCCCGCAGATTATTCGCTGGGGCGCGGCACTCTTTTTCCTGGTGCTGGGCACGTTCTTCCCGCAGGTTATTCTGACCCCGGAACTGGTCGTTGCTAATCCGTGGCTTAGGTACATTCATCTGGTTATTGCGTTTACCGCATTTTCGAGAAAAACGAGCTTTTTCTCCGGGTTCTTAATTATTCTGCTCTATCTCTATGCCGTGCAGCTTTATGGCGCGAACCATATGCTGGACTATTTTATCTTCATTGGTATCGCCGTTTATTTAATTACCCAGAGCACCCTGAAACAGCAGGCGTACGGCAAGGAACTGGAATTTCTGCGTCTGATTCTTTGTTACTCATTCCTGTGGGGAGCGATTGAGAAATTCCTGCATCCTGGTTTGTATTACCAGTTGCTGACAACGCATAGCTATCTGTCAATGGGCCTGAACTGGGAGTTCTTTGTCCGCGCCTGTGGTTTCGTGGAATTATGTCTGATTTGGCATATTTTCAGCGGCAGACTGGCGGGTTATGCCTGTATCGGGCTGTTTGCCATCATCGTGGTGCTGGCCTTTATTCCGTTTGGCATTACCGACTTTGTTGGCCATCTGGTGTTTATTTTCCCGCTGGTCGCGCTCTTACTGACGCCGCGCAAAACGCACCTGTTCCGCACCGCCACTACGAGTACGCTCGCCTTTTTGCTGACGCTGGCGATTTTACTGTTCTTTAGCTACGCCGCTTATAACGTGCTGCAATTCAATCTGCACGTCCACTAAACGTTCAGCCCGCCTGCCGTAAGGCGCCAGTGCCAAAGCGTATGCTAAAGCGTTGGCGCTTACGGTAGGCATAGACATCTTCCACATGTCCCTGCCGGATGCGTTCCTGTAACCCTCGCCAGTAATCGGCGCGCAATAAATCGGCGTGCATCTCCTCAAACAACGGGCCGATTTCTGGATCGGCGCACAGCCAGTGACGAAACTCCTGCGGAAAAACATCGCCGGGCGCCACGCTGTACCAGGGTTCAGCGCTCAACTCATCTTCCGGATAACGCGGCGGCGGAATATCGCGGAAATTCACCTCGGTCATATAGCAAATTTCATCGTAGTCGTAGAACACGACGCGGCCATGACGGGTGACACCAAAGTTCTTGAACAGCATATCACCGGGGAAAATATTGGCAGCGGCAAGCTGGCGGATTGCGTTGCCATACTCTTCCACTGCATCACGCAGTTGCTGGCCTTTGACCTGCTCAAACCAGATGTTCAGCGGCACCATGCGCCGCTCAATGTAGAGATGGCTGATGGCGATACTGTCGCCGAGATCGGTAATTTTGCCCGGCGCCTGTTCCAGCAGTAACGCCATCAGCGCTGGCGAAATTTGCCTTTTTTCCAGCACAAAGTTTTCAAATTCCTGCGTATCGGCCATGCGCCCGACGCGATCGTGCTCTTTGACTAACTGGTAACAGGCGCGAACATGCGCCGCGCTCATCTCTTTTTGCGGAGGAAAGACGTCTTTGATCACTTTAAACACCCGGTCAAACCCCGGCAGCGTAAAGACCAGCATCACCATGCCGCGAATGCCCGGCGCTTCAATAAACTGCTCATTGCTGGCGCGGATGTAGTTCAGGTATTCGCGATAACTTTCGGTTTTGCCGTGCTTCTGGCAGCCAATCGCCATATACAGCTCGGCGGTGGTTTTGCCCGGCAGGATCTCCCGCAGCCACTCCACCGTCGCGGCGGGCAGCGGCGCATAAACCATAAAATAGGAGCGGGCAAAGCCAAACACGATGCTGGCTTCAGCAGGCGTGGTCAGACAGGTATCGACAAACAGTTCGCCTTCATCCGTGCGGTGGATCGGCAGCAAAAAGGGCAGCGTTGCCAGCGGGGTGACGAGTTTGCCGACCAGCCAGGCCGCCTTATTGCGATAAAACAGTTCATTTGCCACTTGCAGATGCGATTTCGCCAGCACTTCGTGGCCGAAAGCCTCCTGCAAGTGCGCCGTGATATAACCGATATCGCGCGTTTTATCCTGCCACGGCAGGCGCAGCGGTAAATCCGTCAGCACTTTACTGAGTAACGCCTCCCAGCCGCGTTCCGGCCAAAAATCTTTCGCCAGCGGGCGCGGGATGGTGCGAAAGCGACGCTCCGGCTGCGAGCTAAAGATAAATAAGCGTTCCGGCGTTAATGATCGGTGATCGAACAGGCGGCAGTAGACCGAATTGAAAAAACTTTCGGCAATCTCAAAGCGGGGGTAATCCGGCAGCAGCCGGGTGTAATGCTCTTTAACCCGCAGCAGAAACGCCGCGTCGGGGCTTTGGCTGTCAGTGATGCAGCGTAACTGTTCCACCACCAGGCCAACATGATGGTCGTAAAGATGAATGCGCTGCTTCATCGCCTGCTGCACAGCCTGCCAGTCCGCCTGTTCAAAACGCTGCTGGGCGCCGGATGTGACCTCCAGGAAGCGCCCATATTGCGCATCGAAGCCTTGCAGAATGGTTTGTGCAATCAGTAGTTCCAGGCCACGCGACATCTTTTGTCCTCATGTCGGGCAGAGTGTTGCCGGAGAGCGTTATCCGGCAGACGAGGAGCCGCAAACCCGGCAGCTTTTGCCTGCCGGGTATCGACAATCAGAACTGCGCTTCTTCGGTCGAGCCTGTCAGCGCGGTCACCGAAGAGGTACCGCCCTGAATAATGGTGGTGACCCGGTCGAAGTAGCCCGTGCCGACTTCCTGCTGGTGAGAAACGAAGGTGTAACCCTCTTTGCCTGCGGCGAACTCCGGCTGCTGCACCTTCTCAACGTAGTGTTTCATCCCTTCGCCCTGCGCATAGGCGTGCGCCAGGTCGAACATGTTGAACCACATGCTGTGAATACCGGCGAGGGTAATGAACTGGAATTTGTACCCCATGTCCGACAGCTCCTGCTGGAAGCGGGCGATGGTGTTGTCGTCGAGATTCTTTTTCCAGTTGAACGACGGCGAGCAGTTGTAGGCCAGCAGTTTGCCGGGGTATTTTGCATGGATCGCATCGGCAAACCGGCGTGCCAGTTTGAGATCTGGCGTCGAGGTTTCGCACCACACCAAATCGGCATACGGTGCGTAAGCCAGCCCGCGGCTGATAGCCTGCTCAACCCCGGCATTTGTGCGGTAGAAACCTTCGCTGGTGCGCTCGCCGGTAATAAAGGCGCTGTCATAGGGATCGCAGTCGGAGGTGATCAGATCGGCTGCATCCGCATCGGTACGCGCCACCAACAGCGTCGGAACGCCCAGCACATCCGCAGCCAGACGCGCAGCCACCAGTTTCTGCACCGCTTCCTGTGTCGGTACCAGCACTTTGCCGCCCATATGCCCGCATTTTTTCACCGACGCGAGCTGATCTTCAAAGTGAACGGCAGCAGCACCGGCCTCAATCATCGATTTCATCAGTTCAAAGGCATTAAGCACACCGCCAAAACCGGCTTCGGCATCCGCCACGATTGGCAGGAAATAGTCCACAAAACGCGGATCGCCCGGTTCAATACCGGAAGCCCACTGGATCTGATCGGCACGGCGAAATGTATTGTTAATCCGTTCGACCACCGACGGCACCGAGTTCGCCGGATAGAGCGACTGATCCGGATACATACTGGATGCCAGGTTAGCATCTGCGGCGACCTGCCAGCCGGAGAGATAAACAGCCTCGATCCCCGCTTTTGCCTGTTGTAAGGCCTGGCCACCGGTCAGCGCGCCAAGGCTATTGATGTAACCCTTTTTCGATTCGCCATGCAGCAGCCGCCACATTTTGGCCGCGCCCAGTTGCGCCAGCGTACATTCCGGGTTGACCGAACCGCGTAATTTCACCACCTCTTCCGCGCTGTATGGACGGCGGATGCCTTCCCAGCGCGGTTGCGTCCACTCTTTTTGTAATTCTTCGATTTGTTGGGTACGGGTTTTCATATGCAGATGCTCCATAGGTGTCAGGTGGGTGAATTAAGCCAGTAAGCGATAGCCGGGCAACGTCAGGAAGTCGATCAGCTCATCAGAGGTGGTGATCTGCTCCATCAGGCGCGCGGCGTCGTCAAAACGACCGCTGCTGAATCGGTGCTCGCCCAGCTCGTCCTGAATAACCCGTATCTCTTCGGCCAGCATCTGGCGGAACAGCGTTTTGGTTACCGGTTTACCGTTGCTGAGCGTCTTTTCGTGGTGGATCCACTGCCAGATAGAGGTGCGGGAGATTTCGGCGGTGGCGGCATCTTCCATCAGCCCGTAAATCGGTACGCAGCCATTGCCGGAGATCCACGCTTCGATGTATTGCACCGCCACGCGAATATTGGCACGCATTCCCTCTTCGGTGCGTTCGCCTTCACACGGCGCCAGCAGTTGCTCGGCGGTGATTGGGGCATCGTCTTCACGGCTGACAAATAATTGGTTTTTATTATCGCCGAGGGCGGCGTTGAACACCTCCATCACCGTATCGCCAAGGCCAGGGTGAGCAATCCAGGTGCCGTCGTGGCCGTTACGCGCTTCGAGTTCTTTGTCGGCTTTCACTTTATTCAGCACCCAGTTGTTGCGTTCGGCATCTTTACTGGGAATAAACGCTGCCATGCCGCCCATCGCGAATGCGCCGCGGCGATGACAGGTTTTGATTAACAGGCGGGAATAAGCGCTGAGGAATGGCTTATCCATAGTGACCACCTGGCGATCCGGCAAAACCCGATCCGGATAGTTTTTCAGGGTTTTGATATAGCTGAAGATGTAATCCCAGCGTCCGCAATTCAGCCCGACAATATGGTCGCGCAGCGCGTGCAGGATTTCGTCCATCTGAAACACCGCAGGTAGCGTCTCAATCAGCAGTGTTGCTTTGATGGTGCCGCGCGGCAAATTGAACCGATCTTCGGTATAACTGAATACCTCACTCCACCAGGCCGCTTCGTGCCAGGACTGGGTTTTCGGCAGATAAAAATAGGGACCGCTGCCTTTGGCGAGCAGGTTTTTATGGTTATGGAAGAAGTAGAGCGCAAAGTCGAACAGACTGCCGGGGATCGCTTCACCACGCCAGGTCACATGCTTTTCTGGCAGATGTAAGCCGCGCACGCGACAGACCAGAACCGCCGGGTTGGGCTTTAACTGATAGATCTTACCAGCTTCATTGATGTAGCTGATGGTGCCGTTGACCGCATCGCGCAGGTTGATCTGCCCATCGATCACTTTCTCCCAGTTCGGTGCCAGCGAATCTTCAAAATCCGCCATGAAGACTTTGACGTTGGCATTCAGCGCATTGATGACCATTTTGCGTTCCACCGGCCCGGTGATCTCCACGCGGCGATCGAGCAGATCTTCCGGTATACCGCGAATCGTCCAGTCTGATTCACGAATGGAAGCTGTTTCCGAAATAAATCCAGGCAACGTACCGGCATCAATTTGTTGCTGCTGGCGCTGACGCGCTGCCAGTAGCTGATTACGTTTTGGCGTAAAGCGCGTTACCAGCTCGCTCAGAAACTCCACCGCTGCCGGAGTAAGGATATGCTTCTCCTGCTCGCCGTACGGCTGTGTAAAGGCCAGTTCATCGGTTGTTGTTGCCTGTTGTGTCATGGTGCGATTCCTCTTTTTTGCAGCAAAGACATTTCCCAATGCTGACGAAGATCGTTTGTGCAGTTTTCGTTCAGCAGGATCAATCCTGGCTAATAAATTTTCCAAAATCAAAAACAATTTCCATTTTTAAATTAAAAAGACAATAACTAACTGATAACAATGAAGTTATAGTTTTATTATGTTGAGAAGTGATTTTCGGAAACAAAAAAGGCGCCCGAAGGCGCCTGGTATATAGGGCTGAAACGCTTAATCCAGCGTCGGATTCATGTGGCGCAGATCGTATGGCGTGATCTGGTAGACGTAGTAGTTGAGCCAGTTGATGAACAGCAGATTGCCGTGGCTGCGCCAGGAGGCACGCGGTTTATTCTGCGGTTCGTCTTTCGGGAAGTAGTTATGCGGCAGCTCAGGACTGAGGCCCGCGTCCACATCGCGGAAATATTCATTCGCCAGCGTGTTGGCGTCGTACTCCGGGTGGCCAGTCACGAACGCAATGCGTTTATCTTTGCTGGCAAACAGGTAGGCATCGCCCTCTTCTGTTTCGGCCAGAATCTCCAGATCGGTGTAGTCGCGGATCAGTGCAGACGGGAAATCCGCATAGCGGGAGTGCGGCGCAAGGAATACATCGTCAAAACCGCGCGTCAGCAGCGCATGGGGATGAAGGATGTGGTGTTCATACACGCCGGAGAGCTTTTCACTGCGGGTCTGCTTGGGAATGCCATAAAGAATATTGAGTGCGGCCTGTACCGCCCAACAGACAAACAACGTTGAGGTAACGTGATCTTTCGCCCACTCCAGGACCTGCTCGATCTGCGGCCAGTAGGCAACATCGTTAAACTCAACCAGGCCCAGTGGCGCGCCGGTAACAATCAGGCCATCGTAATTTTCGTGGCAGATTTCATCAAAATTACAGTAAAAGGTATTCAGGTGCTCAGCGGGCGTGTTGCGCGACTCGCGGGAATCGATGCGCAGCAGGCGCACATCAACCTGTAGCGGTGAGTTCGACAGCAGACGCAGGAACTGGTTTTCCGTCTCAATCTTCTTTGGCATCAGGTTCAGGATCAACACCTTCAGAGGGCGGATCTCCTGAACTGTCGCGCGCGAAGTCGTCATCACAAAGACGTTCTCGTCACGCAAGAAATTGACGGCTGGCAGCTCGTCCTGCACCCGAATCGGCATAACTTATATCCTCACTGCATACGTTTAAACGTTTAGACATCCAGATAGCCGAAGATACCCAGGAATAAGCAAAATGTCGAGTCCGCAAGTGAAAGGTGAGAAAGTTTCACGTCGCGCTCCGCCTATGAAATGATTTTAGATTTTTTGTCGTGCTGTGAAGGGGAATTTTTGAGCTGATTCATGCCGATCGCTCAGAGGAAAGCTGCGGCTGAGTATTGAGGTTGCGTACAACTATGCGATTTTTATAAAGCTGAGCGTACAGCCCGATCATAGCTATACCCTTTAGTCATTAAATTCTGCTGAAACAATAGCAAAAAAGCCCCGTGCCTGTGCACGGGGCTTCCCTGTCTGTTCCGCTTCAGCTTCTCGCTCAACGCAAAAAGGCCATCCTTACGGATGGCCTCTTCACGGATTTGATGCCTGGCAGTTCCCTACTCTCGCATGGGGAGACCCCACACTACCATCGGCGCTACGGCGTTTCACTTCTGAGTTCGGCATGGGGTCAGGTGGGACCACCGCGCTGTTGCCGCCAGGCAAATTCTGTTTACCCGCATGCCCTCAGGGCACACCGGTCTAATCTGTATCAGGCTGAATATCGTCTCTCACCGCCAAAACATCTTCGGCGTTGTAAGGTTAAGCCTCACGGTTCATTAGTACCGGTTAGCTCAACGCATCGCTGCGCTTACACACCCGGCCTATCAACGT
>FOAY01000030.1 GCA_900109485.1 Kosakonia sacchari
GTTGTAGCTGCTGGAGCCGGAACCGGTGTTCAGCACTTTGATGCCGTTGAAGTCGGTCTGGGTGGTAACGCGGTTGATCTCTTCCATACGCTGGTTAACTTCAGCCTGGATGGAGTCGATGTCAGAAGCAGAGTTGGAGCTGTTCTGCGCCTGAACGGTCAGGTCACGGATACGCTGTAAGTTGTTGTTGATTTCGCTCAGCGCGCCTTCAGCCGTCTGCGACAGGGAGATACCGTCGTTGGCGTTACGGGCAGCAACGGTCAGGCCGTTGATGTTGGAAGTAAAGCGGTTAGCAATCGCCTGGCCAGCAGCGTCATCTTTCGCGCTGTTGATACGCAGACCGGAAGAGAGACGCTCGATAGCGGTACCCAGGGAAGCCTGAGATTTGGTCAGGTTGTTCTGAGTCGTCAGCGACAGGGTGTTAGTATTAATAACAGCCATGATATAATTCCTTTAAATAAAAAAGTTATCAGATTCAGGCATCTGCCTACGGCGTTCTTACCGTCACACACGTTATCGACCATCACTGACCAACCTTTAGAGAAAAACTTTATTTTTTTAAAGCCACAAACTGCCCGCTATTCTTTGGCTTTATTCCGCCATTGCTTTAAAAAAAAACCTCTAATCTTTTCGAAGTCGCTGCCGATAATCCACACAGTGATTGTCTAAAACTGAAGGATGAAGATATGGCAAGTATTAGTTCGCTCGGCGCAGGCACAAGCTTGGATCTGAACACGTTGTATGACAATTTGCAGACAGCTGAACAAACAAAGCTGACGCCAATTACCACTCAGCAGACTTCGTTTAAAGCCAAGCTGACAGCCTGGGGCGTGGTGCAAACCTCCCTGACTAAGCTGCAAACTGCTGCGAATGCGCTGAAAGATACATCAAGCATCGCATCGACAAAGGTATCCAGCACTAACACCGCGTTCACTGCTACGCTGGCCAATGATGCCGCAGCGGGAACTTACTCGGTCGAGGTGTCTTCGCTGGCAGCTTCTCAATCTCTGCTCAGCCCGAAAGTGGCCAGCAAAGATACTGATTTAGGCGACAGCAGCCTGAGTTCTCGTACCATTACGATCACTCAGGCTGGGCAAACGAATCCGATGACTGTGACGCTGAACAGCGATCAAACCAGTCTGTCGGACATTCGTGATGCCATTAACAAACAGCAAGGCAGCGTAACTGCGAGCATTATTAAAGCAGATGACAACAGCTACTACCTGGCACTGACTTCACGTGACAGCGGTACGGCGAACCAGATGACGATCACCACAAATGATACGCAACTGGCACAGTACATCAGCTATGACTCGACGAATACCAGCAGCGCGAGCAACGTGATGACACAGCAAGTTGCTGCGTCTGACGCGAAGCTGAAAATTAACGGGATTGAAATTACCCGTAGCAGCAACACGATTACAGATGCGCCGGAAGGTGTCACGCTGACGCTGAATAAAACCAACGTTGGCAGCCCGGAAACATTGACGGTGACGAAAGATAACCAGCCGATGACCGACGCGATTCAGGCGTTTGTTGATGCCTACAACTCATTGCAAACGACCATTGCTAACCAGACCAAATATACAGCAGTGGATCAGGGTAGTGATTCGCAGGACACCTCGAACGGTGATCTGCTGGGCGACGGTACGTTGCGCAACATTCAGACGCGTCTGCGCTCTATGTTGTCGTCCTCGCAGAGTGACGCAGGAAGCTTCTCTATTCTGTCGCAATTGGGTGTGACTCAGGATACGACCGGTAAGCTGACCGTTGACAGCACCAAACTTAATAAAGCGTTGAATGAAAAGTCAGCGGACGTGATCTCTTTCCTGTCCGGCGACGGTAAAACCACCGGGTTCGCCACGCAGGCGAGCAACCTGCTGGACGATTTTTTAGGCACCAATGGTACCGTGCAGAATGCGACCGACGGGATCAACAAAACCCTGAAACAGCTGTCCGATCAGTATGACCAGGTCAATGATCAGATCACCGCAACCATGGCGCGTTACAAAACACAGTTCACCAGTTTAAGTCAGCTGGTTTCTTCTCTGACGACAACCGGTAACTATTTGACCCAGCAGTTCAATGCAATGAGTTCATAAACCATCAGTTGAGGTTTGACATGTATACGAAATCGGGAACTCAGGCTTATGCCCAGGTCGGCGTGGAAAGCGCCGTTCTGAGTGCCAGCCCACATCAACTCGTGGTGTTGCTTTTTGATGGCGCCTTGAGCGCCATGAAAAAGGCCGCGATCCTGATTGAGCAGGGAGATATTCCCGGTAAAGGACGGGCGCTTTCACAGGCTATTAATATCATTACCAACGGCTTGCGGGCCGGTCTTAATCACGAAGCCGGTGGTGAGATCTCCGCAAATCTGGACAGTCTTTATGACTACATGACACGACGTCTTTTACAGGCAAATCTCCACAATGACCTCTCCGCCATTGATGAAGTATCGAAGTTGTTGAG
Organism: Kosakonia sacchari; assembly: GCA_900109485.1. Lineage (GTDB taxonomy): Bacteria > Pseudomonadota > Gammaproteobacteria > Enterobacterales > Enterobacteriaceae > Kosakonia > Kosakonia sacchari_B. Next base: position 2,470 of record FOAY01000030.1, read on the forward strand.
CAACATCGCTGATGCCTGGAAAGAAATTGGCCCCAATAATCAAAACTCGCGGGACACTTACTAATGGAAGCAAATCTCGGGTTGCTCCACCACTATCAGCAGCTGTTGGTCGCCAGCCGCACCATGCTTAACCTCGCGAAGGAAGGGCGTTGGGACGAACTCATCGAACATGAAGTGAAGTACATTAACTCTGTGGAGACGTTAGCACAGTTCCAGGATGCCGGAGAAATTGCGCCTCAGTTGCAGGCGCAAATTCGGCCGCTGCTGAAGCAAATTCTGGATAACGAAGTTGTGCTGAAAGAACTGTTAAACGAGCGAATGGACGAACTGCGGACATTGGTTAGACAGACCTCTCGACAACATAACCTGCATTCGACATATGGACGCCTCTCTGGAAATATACTCTTCCCGAATGAGATCTAATCTCAGAACAGGCGGGTGACGTTTTTAACACCTCACCCGCGCTGTTCTCTTCTGTCATCCCTGTTTCCCGAGTCTCAGGAACATGGCATCAGGTTTTCGTTGTTATCCCTCTTTTACCTTTCGCGAAAAATGCAGGCTGGCGCCAATGCAGGCGTACTCCCGTGCGTAAAATGCACCAGCACCCGCGATAGCGGCGTATGGAAGAAAAAAGAAAAAGGAAGGGTATCTGATATGCCGGGCAGCAGCACCCGGCTCCATGCTTATTTGCTGATGTCCAGCCCGGCGGTGGTCAGCGCGTTCTGGCACTCAACCGTCGGTTTATCGACACGTTTGAGAGTCATGCCATCAAATTCCAGCGTATTACCTTCATGGTCGAGCGGGTAAATATCCCGTTTTTCCGTCACGTTATATAACGTACTGCCATCGCGCATCAGTTTGCCCGGTACGGCAATGACCCGCTGCCACTGGCGGCAATCCAGCGTGTCCCCTTCGGGCGTGACGATCAGGCTGGCTATGGCTTCCGGGCTGACCAGTTTGCTCTGCGGGCCTGCCGACTGCCAGTAACCCGCCAGACCTGCCGGTGCAGGTTGTTTTACCACCGCGCTGTAATCATCCACCTGTACGCAGCCGCTGAGCAGTAGCGCCGCGCCAATAATCACTCGCTTTTTCATTATTTATCCCGATCGCGAAGAAAAAAATATTGTGGCATTAAAGCATTATCATCGCCACCCTTCTCCGGCGCGAAGAAGTTTGATCTGCACCAGGATTTACCCCCTTTTTACGTTGGTTTGTCATTTGCCACGTGTATCATTCGCCTTCTTTAATTGCTGCCTTCTGAGTTCAGAGGTTTTCACTATGTCATGGCAATCCTTTAAGGAGCGTTTCCTGATTCGCTTCTGGTCACCGATTCCGGCCGTTATCGCCGCCGGTATTCTCTCCACCTACTATTTCGGCATCACTGGCACCTTCTGGGCGGTGACGGGCGAATTCACCCGCTGGGGCGGCCAGTTGTTGCAACTGGCGGGCGTGCATACCGAAGAGTGGGGATACTTCAAATTGATCCATCTGGACGGCACGCCGCTGACGCGTATTGATGGCATGATGATCATCGGTATGTTTGGCGGCTGTTTTGCCGCCGCACTGTGGGCGAATAACGTCAAGCTACGTTTTCCGCACAGCCGCATTCGCATCGCGCAGGCCGTTGCTGGCGGCATCATTGCCGGTTTCGGCGCCCGGCTGGCGATGGGCTGTAATCTTGCCGCCTTCTTCACCGGCATTCCGCAATTTTCGCTGCATGCCTGGTTCTTTGCCGTTGCCACGGCGATTGGCTCATGGTTCGGCGCGCGCTTTACGCTACTGCCCATGTTCCGCATTGCGGTAAAAATGCAGAAAGTCTCCGCCGCTTCACCGTTGACGCAAAAGCCGGATCAGGCAAAACGCCGCTTCCGCATCGGTATGCTGGTGTTTATCGGCATGGTGGGTTGGGCACTGCTGACGGCCATGAATCAGCCAAAACTGGGGCTGGCGATGCTGTTTGGCGTCGGTTTTGGTTTACTGATTGAACGGGCGCAAATCTGCTTCACCTCCGCATTCCGCGATATGTGGATCACCGGGCGTACCATGATGGCAAAAGCGATTATTTTCGGTATGGCGGCGAGCGCGATCGGCATCTTCAGCTATGTGCAACTGGGAATGGAACCCAAAATCATGTGGGCCGGGCCGAATGCCGTACTCGGCGGGCTGCTGTTTGGCTTCGGGATTGTGCTGGCTGGCGGTTGTGAAACCGGCTGGATGTACCGCGCAGTCGAAGGTCAGGTACATTACTGGTGGGTCGGGCTGGGCAACGTTATCGGCTCGACGATCCTGGCCTGGTTCTGGGATGACTTATCCCCTTCCCTCGCCACCCACTGGGATAAAATCAACTTACTGAACACCTTTGGCCCGCTCGGCGGCCTGCTGGTGACCTATGCGCTGTTGCTGGCCGCGCTGCTGTTTGTCATTGGCTGGGAAAAACATTTCTTTCGCCGCAAAACATCGGCGCCCGTGAAGGAGACTGCATGAACATTGTGCCCGATTACCGCCTCGATATGAGCGGTGAACCCTGCCCTTATCCGGCGGTAGCCACGCTCGAAGCGATGCCACAGCTCAAAAAAGGGGAGATTCTGGAGGTGGTGAGCGACTGCCCGCAGTCGATCAATAACATTCCGCTGGATGCCCGCAACCACGGTTATACGGTGCTGGATATCCAGCAAGATGGCCCCACCATCCGCTACTTGATTCAGAAGTAACGCAACAGGCTGGCTCACCTGCGAACGGTGAGCCAGCAAGCCGATGACGCTCAACCAACGAAATGGCGGATCTCGCCCCACTCATCCATAAACATGCAGCGGTTGCGCCCGGTCTGTTTACCGCGATACATCGCCGCATCGGCACGTTTTGCCACCTCGTCCAGTGACTCTTTGGCCTGGACTTTGGTTAACCCAACGGTGACCGTAATATGCAGCGCGTGATCGTCACAATGCAGGGTGGTGTCGGCAATGGTATTGCACAGCCGCAGCCCGGTCAGGCACGCATCTTTATCCGAAGGCGCGCGTAGCAAAATGATAAATTCCTCGCCGCCATAGCGGTACGCATTATCATCATCGCGAATGCCGTCGCGTAATAATTGCGCGAGGCCGCGTAATACGCTATCGCCAATCAGGTGACCGTAAGTATCGTTAATATTTTTAAAGCGATCGATATCCAGTAATAACAGATAAACATTCTGCTCCGGGGCGCGTATTAATTGCTGTTCAAACGTTTCATCCAGCATTCTTCTGCCTGGTAAGCCGGTGAGAATATCGATACCGCTGCGCATATTTAATAAATAACTTTTATAGGTTGTCACCGCGCTAGAAAACAGAGCCAGATACTGTTTAAAGTCGGTGAAATGATCGGCTGTTACGGTTTTATTCTGGATGGCGAGCATCATCTGGCGACCACTGTCATGCATGCGCACGTGCGCCTCGCTAATTGCCTGAATACAGGAAGATTCCTCTCCTCCTACCGGTTGATAGTGATGCAGCCAGTTTCCAACACAACAGTGTTTATGCGCACACGGATGTATAATATCTGGCTGTTCAAAGGCATTATTAACCACGCAGGAAAACATATTTACCAGCCAGTCGTAATGGGCATCAACAGAATAATTAAGATCGGCCAGAATAGTGTCAATCTGGCAAGTTTTACGGTACATAGTTGCCCTCCGCGTCAGCTAATTTTTGGGCTGCTAGTGTATGCAACTGAAGTTAGCTTTTTGTAAAGATCATTAAGACAGGGCAATAATTAATTATTTCAGCGGGATGAATATTTACGAAAAGCACGCCGAAAGTGCGATCGCACCTTACCCGGTGCGCGACATACTCTTTGCCTGCGCAACGCCACTGGATATTTTTCATTCAAAGAAATTCAGTTCTCAGCGCCGGACTGCGGTAATTCCCCGTACCGGTGTTTTGACCGCAGGGAAATCATTACGGGCTATATGTACCGGGATAGTGTATGGTTACAGCCCATTCATCAGGAAATACTCTATGCCACAACGGAAAGATTCAAAAAACAATCGCAACTTTCTCACCAAATGCACCTGCCCTCACTGCGCTATGCAGTCAGAACACAGCTTCACCCGAGTTCAGAAAGGTTCAGCACTGATGTGCCCCCATTGCAGCAAGATCTTCAAACAAGACAAACCCGCTTACGCCTGAAATCAGCAACTTCAGTGGATACCGGTCGGCATTTAACGGCCGGTTTTAACACTTGCACCGAATCCTTCCGCCGCTCATAAAGAAAAACCCCACCTGAGCGAGGTTTTTACGTTGCCCCCTGCCCACGCGAAAAGCGCATTAATTAACTGCTGGTTGCATCCTATAAAAATGCATGCTGCTTAGATCGCCTATGTAGTCCTGTACGGGAGAAACGAAGCCCATGATCAGCTCCGTTGGGGTTGAACATAAAACAGAGCTTATCCTGACCATTGTGCGAAGTGGTATCGCGGAGATGATGTCAGAACGACGCAGCATGAGCTAAACCTCTAAAAAACACTGTGCATACATGCAGCGTTATTAGCTGAAGATTGCGATCAAGCGGAACGAGAACTTTCGTTTTTAATGTATAAAGATCAAAAAGAAGCATCTACGGGCTTAATGAATTGTCTGAAATCATTTATAGTTGTTTACCTAAAATCACAATGTCTTGATAAAGGACGCATCGATTGCTCTCGTTATCAATAACCAGGTTTGTCTGGTCAACTAGCATCTTCTGTTTTCTTGCTGGTTACAGGCCGTTCATGGGATGACCAGGCAGAAGTTGCCCTTGAGTGTCTGGCCGCTTTTCTGTGACCAGAGATGGAATATAGATATAACAAAGCCAGGGAAAAAGCCTGCCTGAGTAAGTTATTCAAATAATGTTAAATCTATTTAGCCGTTATGTATCTGTTGGCGTGGTAAACACAGCAATTCACTGGCTTGTTTTCGGGTCATTAATTCACCTTGTGTCACTGACTCAGGCGACGGCGAACTTTATAGCGTTCTGTGTCGCGGTGACCTTCAGCTTCTTTGCAAATGCAAGGTGGACATTCAAGGCCAGGGCCACTTCTTCAGGATATATCATGTTTGTTTTGTTTATGGGGTTTATGGCAGGCTTCACTGGCTACCTCTCAGACATGATGAAAGTACCTCCTTTAATTACACTTGTTGCTTTTTCCGCCATTAGCCTGGTGTGCGGTTTTATTTATTCAAAACTCATTGTCTTTAGGGATGTGAAATGAAAATCTCGTTGGTCGTTCCGGTCTTCAATGAAGAGGACACCATCCCAATTTTCTATAAAACGGTGCGTGAATTTGAAGGACTAAAACAACATGAAATTGAAATAGTCTTTATCAACGATGGCAGCAAGGACGCAACTGAATCAATCATCAATACGCTCGCTGTTGCTGACCCGCTGGTTATCCCTCTTTCATTCACACGTAACTTTGGTAAAGAGCCGGCGCTTTTTGCAGGTCTTGACTATGCGACAGGTGATGCAGTAATACCTATCGATGTAGACCTCCAGGACCCAATAGAGGTCATCCCTCACCTTATTGAAAAGTATCAGGCGGGCGCAGATATGGTGCTGGCAAAGCGCTCCGATCGCTCTTCAGATGGCAGGATGAAACGTAAAACTGCGGAATGGTTTTATAAACTTCACAATAAAATCAGTAACCCGCAGATCGAAGAAAACGTCGGTGATTTTCGCTTGATGTCTCGTGAAGTGGTGGAAAATATTAAACGCATGCCAGAACGGAATTTATTCATGAAAGGCGTGCTTAGCTGGGTGGGAGGCAAAACTGACGTAGTGGAATATATACGATCCGAGCGTGTAGCAGGACAGTCAAAATTCAATGGCTGGAAGTTGTGGAATCTGGCACTGGAAGGAATAACCAGCTTTTCTACGTTCCCACTGCGCATGTGGACTTATATCGGACTCTTTGTGGCCGGGCTTTCATTTTTATACGGCTCATGGATGATAATCGACACCATGGCTTTCGGAAATCCGGTACGCGGTTATCCATCTATGCTGGTTTCGATATTGTTTCTTGGCGGTGTTCAACTGATAGGGATTGGAGTCTTAGGGGAATATATCGGAAGAATTTACATTGAGGTTAAAGGGCGTCCACGTTACATCGTAAAAAATCAATTTGAAAGGAAATGAGGTCAATAAGGGAAACCATGAATAATTATATTTTCAATAATGAAGCGTCGCTTAAGTGGCTTTTGTTTATTTTTGTTTTTGTTGTTATCACGGTTTTTTTCACAGCCATTCACCCTTTAACAATCATATCAGGTGATGACTGGATCAACCTTTCTTCAGGACGGCAGTCTTATCCACAATGGGGAAGTTTTAACCCGATAAAGGTTGTTCCTGAGGTATCATTCCCTTTGTTTGGTAATGTCGCATCATCAATTATTATGCCGATGGGATTCACTTTCCTGGAGTCTGTCGCATACATCACAGCCATTTTAGTCGCTTCGCTTATTGTTTTTTTCCTGTATCAAGTTTATATGCTTTTCAGGGAGAAGATGAACTTCTCTGCTTATGTAAGCTCTTTGCTTGTCATTTTTTATCTGCTTTGTTTGTTCGGTATGTTCCGCACACTGAATAACAACAACAGCCCATATTTGCTATGGGAACAGAACATTACCTGTTATTACCACTACATAGTTCCGGCGCTAATTAACGGATCTCTTGCGATTTACTTTCTTAGAAAAGGAGCGCATGCATTGAGAGTTGTTAGCGAGAATCGAGTGGCAGCAGGAATGCTAGTCTTTGCGATTTATCTGTGCGTGTTCTCAAATATATTTGCCAGCGTTTTCCTCGCAGTTCTGTGTGGAGTGATGTTGCTTTTAGGACTCATTAGCCGCAGATATAAAATTATCGAGACAATTAAAGTGTACCCTTTTCATGTCGTAACCCTTGTTATGTGGGTTATATCTGCTGCATTTGAAATGAATGGCGGACGAGCCGAAAGGATGGCTAAAGACCACCTCAATATTTCAGGGACCATCAATGCCTTCGTGTCTCTCCTTAAGCTTTCAGAAAGAACATTCCTGGTGGTAATGGCTGTTGGCGTGATTTTTGGTGCAGTATATTTGCTGAAGAGTAGCAACGAAAAATCGAAGATTAATGGTCGTTATGTGTTCTGGGTGTGCATCCTGTCGGGTCTTATTACTACCGTAGCGCTTATTCTTGTCTGCGCGAAAGCAAGCGCCAACTATGCCACACGGCCTGTAGCTATGTGGGGCGCATTCATGTACCTGATCATCGTCGCAAGCATAGGTATCGGATATCTGATTACTGTATTCAAGCCCGTGAACTACATCGTACCGATCGCTGTTCTTTGCCTGGTAAACAAAACTACTGATCAGAATCATTCGCTCCGTGAGTCGCATAATGGCAATGTCCCATTTGCCGTGGCTAATGCTATAGGTCAGGATATGATCGACCAGGTAAAAACACAGGTTAATGCCAATCAGAGAACCATGGTATTGCATGTTCCCAAAGGTGATGATAACGATAACTGGCCTTTCCCGGTTACTCGTGGAAAAGCTATTTCTGAGACACTTAAATCAAACGGTTTGATTCCAGGGAATATTGAGATCAAAATTCAGCCAGACAGAGAGATGAATGCCAAATATGGCATGCCTATTTAATTTCAATGCTGATGTTGTCCCGATTGGCATGTTGGCACCGTAGATGGCTACTCGTATCAATGCAGAAGCGGCAGGGACAGAAATAATAGAAGTCCCTGACCTGTCTGGTCTGTAACAAATAGCCCACCGGAGTGGGCTATTTGTTATTCTCCAACCTGAAAAGGCTTCGTATACTTTCCAGTTTCAGGCGCGCTCAAAGAGCCTGACGGAGCCCAGAAATAATGCCCCTCGCGCCAGGCTCAGATTTGTAACTATCTGAGCAATCCTAAAGTTACAAACACTAAACCTGCATGTTCATGATGTCCTGATAAGCAGACACCAGTTTATTACGCACCTGAACGCCCATTTGCAGCGAAATGGATGATTTTTGCAGATCGGTCATCACGTCATTCAGCGCCACACCCGGTTCACCGAGTGTGAATTTCTCTGCCTGCACACGTGCTGCGTTTTGCGTATCGCTGATGCGATCCAGCGCAGCATGCAGTTGTCCGGCAAAGCTGATTGTCGGTTCGCTCTCCACGCTCTGATTGCGCGCAACGCCTGCAGTGGCCTGCAACTGGCTGATGACGCTTTCAATGCCCTGTATAGCCATTGTTTTTCCCCGGATGGTTTGATACTGGACAAGGTTAACAGCTTGTCAATGGGATAATGGCGGTAAATAGCGACAAAAAACCAGGTTATTTGGCGCATAGAAAATTGGGAATCATCAAATAATGGCATTGCCATGTTAATGGATAAATGTCGAGTTTGCCGACCCGGGAGTCTGTTTTGTTTCTCAACTCAAATAACAACATCCACCCAGAGTTACGAGGTGCGCAATGAGTGCGACTGCAACAACTGCACCGCAGAATAAATCTCTTGAGTGGCTTAACCGCTTACGCGCGAACCCCAAAATCCCTTTAATGGTGGCCGCGGCAGCAGCCGTCGCCATCGTTGTTGCTATGGTGCTGTGGGCCAAGAGCCCGGATTACCGGACGTTATTCAGCAACTTATCCGACCAGGATGGCGGAGCCATTGTCACGCAGTTGACCCAAATGAATATCCCTTACCGCTTCGCCGATGGCAACGGAGCGATTGAAGTTCCGGCGGATAAAGTGCACGAACTGCGTTTGCGTCTGGCGCAACAGGGTCTGCCGAAAGGCGGCGCAGTGGGTTTTGAACTGCTGGATCAGGAAAAATTCGGTATCAGTCAATTTAGCGAGCAAGTGAACTACCAGCGTGCGCTGGAAGGTGAACTGGCCCGCACCATCGAAACACTCGGCCCGGTAAAAAGTGCCCGTGTGCACCTCGCCATGCCGAAACCATCGCTGTTTGTTCGCGAACAAAAATCCCCTTCCGCCTCTGTCACCGTTAATCTGCAACCGGGCCGCGCCCTGGATGACGGCCAGATCAGCGCGATGGTACATCTGGTTTCCAGCGCGGTGGCAGGTTTGCCGCCGGGTAACGTAACGGTCGTCGATCAGGGCGGTCGTCTGTTAACGCAGGCCGGGACAGCCGGTCGCGATCTGAACGATGCTCAACTGAAATATACCGCTGACGTTGAAGGCCGTATCCAGCGCCGTATCGAAGCCATCCTTGGCCCTATCGTCGGTAATGGCAACGTACACGCGCAGGTTACCGCGCAACTCGATTTCGCGAATAAAGAGCAAACGGAAGAGCAGTACAGCCCGAACGGCGGCGATCCGGCGCAGGCGGTTCTGCGTTCACGCCAAGTGAACAGCAGCGAACAGATTGGTGGCCAGTACCCTGGCGGTGTTCCAGGTGCGCTCTCTAACCAGCCAGCGCCGGCGAACAGTGCGCCAATCACGACGCAGAATAACCAGCAGAATGCGCAGGGTCAGCAAGGCACCAATACCTCCACTGCCAACAGCAGCAATGTGGGGCCGCGTAATACCACGCATAACGAAACCAACAACTACGAAGTTGATCGCACCATTCGTCATACCAAGATGAATGTCGGTGATATTGAGCGTCTTTCCGTTGCCGTGGTGGTGAACTACCGCACGCTGGCAGATGGTAAAACGGCTGCGCTGACCGCCGATCAACTGAAACAGATTGAAGATTTAACCCGTGAGGCGATGGGTTACACCGAAAAACGCGGTGATACCCTCAACGTCGTCAACTCGCCGTTTAACGCAACGGACGATATCGGTGGTCAGCTCCCGTTCTGGCAGCAGCAGTCGTTTATCGACCAGTTGATGACCGCAGGCCGCTGGTTACTGGTGCTGATTGTTGCCTGGCTGTTGTGGCGTAAAGCGGTACGTCCGCAACTGGTACGCCGCCAGGAAGAAGCGAAAGCTGCACAGGAAATTGCACAGGCACGAGCCGAAATTGAAGAGTCGGTGGAAGTTCGCCTGAGTAAAGACGAAGTGAACCAGCAGCGTCGTTCTAACCAGCGCCTGAGCGCAGAAGTGATGAGCCAGCGTATTCGCGAAATGTCAGATAACGATCCGCGCGTCGTGGCGCTGGTCATTCGCCAGTGGATGAATAACGAACATGACCAATAATCTTTCCGGGACAGACAAAAGCGTCATCTTGCTGATGACCATCGGCGAAGACCGCGCAGCAGAGGTGTTTAAACACCTCTCTGCCCGCGAAGTTCAGCATCTGAGTACCGCGATGGCCAGCGTGCGTCAAATCTCCAACAAACAGTTGATGGACGTATTGCAGGAGTTTGAGAACGAAGCGGAACAATTCGCGGCGCTGAACATCAACGCCAACGACTACCTGCGTTCGGTGCTGGTTAAAGCGCTGGGCGAAGAGCGTGCCTCCAGCCTGCTGGAAGATATTCTCGAAACCCGCGATACCACCAGCGGCATCGAAACGCTCAACTTTATGGAGCCGCAGAGCGCCGCCGACCTTATTCGCGACGAACATCCGCAGATCATCGCCACCATTCTTGTGCACCTCAAACGTTCTCAGGCGGCAGATATTCTGGCGCTGTTTGACGAGCGCATGCGCCATGACGTGATGCTGCGTATCGCCACCTTCGGCGGCGTACAGCCTGCCGCGCTGGCGGAACTGACCGAAGTACTGAACAACCTGCTCGATGGCCAGAACCTCAAACGCAGCAAAATGGGCGGCGTGAGAACGGCAGCCGAGATCATCAACCTGATGAAAACGCAGCAGGAAGAAGCGGTTATTAGCGCGGTTCGCGAGTTCGACGGCGAACTGGCGCAGAAAATTATCGACGAGATGTTCCTGTTCGAAAACTTGGTGGACGTGGACGACCGCAGTATCCAGCGCCTGCTGCAGGAAGTGGACTCCGAGTCCCTGCTTATCGCCCTCAAAGGCGCCGAGCCGCCGCTGCGCGATAAGTTCCTGCGCAACATGTCCCAGCGTGCTGCCGATATCTTGCGCGACGACCTCGCCAACCGTGGCCCGGTGCGTCTGTCTCAGGTGGAAAACGAACAGAAAGCAATCCTGCTTATTGTTCGTCGTCTGGCGGAAACCGGCGAGATGGTAATTGGCAGCGGCGAGGATACCTATGTCTAACGAATTGCCCTGGAAAGTCTGGACGCCGGACGATCTGGCGCTCCCGCAGGCTGCCGAGTTCGCTCCCCTGCTGATGAACGAAAGTGCATCAGAAGAAGCCGACGAGGAAGAAGACGTCTTAACCGAGGAGCAAAAACAGCAACAGCAACTGGCGCAGATCCAGATGCAGGCTCACGACGCAGGTTACAACGCTGGCCTCGCTGAAGGACGCAAAGCGGGACACGATGTCGGTTACCAGGAAGGGCTGGCGCAGGGCCAGGAACAAGGGCTGAACCTGGCTCGCCAGCAGCAGGCTCCCCTGCACGCGCGGATGCAACAACTGGTTAGCGAATTCCAGTACACCCTGGATGCGCTCGACAGCGTGATTGCCTCCCGTCTGATGCAAATGGCGCTGGAAGCGGCTCGCCAGGTGCTGGGACAGACGCCCTGTGTCGATAACAGTGCGCTGATCAAACAGATTCAACAGCTGTTGCAGCAGGAGCCGCTGTTCAGCGGCAAGCCGCAGTTGCGCGTTCACCCGGACGATCTGCAACGGGTAGAAGAGATGCTCGGCGCGACGTTAAGCCTGCACGGCTGGCGTCTGCGCGGCGACCCAACGCTGCATCCGGGCGGCTGTAAAGTTTCCGCCGATGAAGGCGATCTTGATGCCAGCGTGGCAACGCGCTGGCAGGAACTGTGCCGTCTGGCGGCGCCGGGAGTGATTTGATGACTGCGCGTTTGACCCGCTGGCTGACAACGCTCGACAACTTTGAAGCCAAAATGGTGCAGCTTCCTTCTGTGCGCCGTTACGGGCGACTGACCCGCGCCACCGGCCTGGTGCTGGAAGCCACCGGTTTGCAGTTGCCGCTGGGCGCAACCTGCATCATTGAACGTCAGGAAGGCGGCGAAACTCACGAAGTGGAAAGTGAAGTGGTCGGCTTCAACGGTCAACGTCTGTTTCTGATGCCGCTGGAAGAAGTCGAAGGGATTTTGCCTGGCGCGCGCGTTTATGCACGCGGCGCGGTGGGCGATGGTTTACAAAGCAGCAAACAGTTGCCGCTCGGTCCTGCCCTGCTGGGACGCGTGCTCGACGGCGCAGGTAAACCGCTCGACGGCCTGCCCGCGCCCGACACCGGAGAAACAGGCGCGTTGATGACGCCGCCGTTTAACCCGTTGCAACGTACGGCGATTGAGCACGTACTTGATACCGGCGTGCGCGCCATTAACGCCCTGCTGACGGTAGGCCGCGGTCAACGTATGGGTCTGTTTGCCGGTTCCGGCGTCGGTAAGAGTGTGCTGCTTGGCATGATGGCGCGTTATACCCAGGCCGACGTGATTGTCGTGGGGCTGATTGGTGAACGTGGCCGTGAAGTTAAAGATTTTATCGAGAACATCCTTGGGGCTGACGGTCGCGCACGTTCCGTCGTGATCGCCGCGCCGGCGGATGTTTCTCCGTTGTTGCGTATGCAGGGCGCTGCCTACGCCACGCGCATTGCTGAAGATTTCCGCGATCGCGGTCAGCATGTGCTTCTGATCATGGACTCTCTGACGCGTTATGCCATGGCGCAGCGTGAAATTGCGCTGGCGATCGGCGAACCGCCAGCAACCAAGGGTTATCCTCCTTCTGTCTTCGCCAAATTACCGGCGCTGGTGGAACGTGCGGGGAACGGAATTCACGGCGGCGGCTCGATCACCGCTTTCTATACCGTCCTGACCGAAGGGGATGACCAGCAAGATCCTATCGCGGATTCTGCGCGCGCGATTCTTGATGGACATATCGTACTTTCCCGCCGTCTGGCGGAAGCCGGTCACTACCCGGCGATTGATATTGAAGCCTCCATCAGCCGTGCCATGACCGCGCTAATTACTGAACAACATTACGCAAGGGTCCGGAATTTCAAACAGTTGCTGTCTAGCTTCCAACGAAATCGCGATCTGGTGAGCGTTGGCGCGTATGCGCGAGGCAGTGACCCAATGCTGGATAAAGCGATTGCATTGTGGCCACAGCTTGAAGCCTTTCTGCAACAGGGCATCTTCGAACGTGCCGGGTGGGAAGATTCTATACAGTCTTTAGAGCTGATCTTCCCGACAGTATAAGGTAGTGGAGAGCTGACTTTATGACGCAAAACAGCGCATTAACGACGCTAAAAGATCTGGCTGAGAAAGAGGTTGACGACGCGGCACTGAAGTTGGGTGAAATGCGCCGCAACTGCCAGCAGGCGGAAGAGCAGTTGAAAATGCTGATCGACTATCAGCATGAGTATCGCAACAGTCTGAATAACAACATGAGCCAGGGCATTGATAATCAGCGCTGGCAAAATTATCAGCAATTTATTCAGACGCTGGAAAAAGCCATCGATCAGCATCGTAAACAACTGATGCAATGGAACGAGAAAGTCGATATCGCTCTGGGTTGCTGGCGAGAGAAGAAACAGCGCTTACAGGCCTGGCAAACGCTGCAAGAGCGGCAAAGCGCAGCAGCATTACTGGCGGAAAACCGCCTCGATCAGAAAAAAATGGATGAGTTTGCACAACGCGCATCCCAGAGGAAAATAGAATGATCACCTTGCCAAAACTGGTAGTAACTGAATCCGATACCGCCACCAGCGCGCAGACAGGCAAAGCGGGCGGCGATTCAGCACAAGATTTCCTCGCCCTGCTTACTGGCGCGATGTCCGGCACCCAGGGGCAAACCCAGGAGAACGGTGCGCCGTTGACGCTTGCCGATTTACAGGCCGCGGTAGCAAGCGGCAAGCTGGCGAAAGGCAACCTGACCTCAGCCGCCGGGGAAGATGCGCAAACGCCTGCGCAGAAACTCGCGGATCTGCTTGCGCGTCAGATTGCCAAACGCGACCTCACCGCAGGGGCGACGGAAAGTACAACCTCCACCGCTGACATGCAAAAACTCCTTTCTGGCCTGACGCCTGCGGCGAAAAGCGATGTTCTCGCCGCACTGAATAAAACGGCGCAAAGCGGCGACGAGAAGAGTGATGCAACGGATGACGAACTGGCAGGTCTCAGCGCGCTGATGGCGATGCTGCCGCACCAGCAAACCGCGCAGTTGAGCGCTTCTGCGACGACGAAATCGACCGACGTCAGCACGCAGGATGTTGCCGCAGCCGCTAACCGCGCGCTGAACAGCAGCTCACTCTCGACCGCAGCCGATACCGATATCTCACGTAGCGCCGCGAAAAATGATCCGGGTGCGAACACACCTTTCCAGGTGACTGACGATTCACAGCAGGCCGCGGTACTGGCCGCTGCCAGCGCCACGAAGAAAGATAGCGACAATGCGCTGCAAACCACCAACACCACGGTTAGCGTGGCGCCAGTGACCACCAGCGCCAGCGCGGCTCAGGCCAGCACGCCTGTGGCAGCGCCGGTTGTCAGCGCACCGCTGGGTAGCCATGAATGGCAGCAGAATATCAGCCAGCACGTCACGCTGTTCACCCGCCAGGGCCAGCAGACGGCAGAACTGCGTTTGCATCCGGAAGATCTGGGCCAGGTGCAGATCTCCATCAAGCTGGAAGATAACCAGGCGCAACTGCAAATGGTTTCGGCGCACAGCCACGTTCGTCAGGCGCTGGAAGCCGCATTACCGACGCTGCGCACGTCTCTGGCTGAAAGCGGTATTCAGCTTGGGCAGAGCAGCATCAGCAGCGAAAGTTTCACCGGTCAGCAGCAACAGCAGGCCTCGCAGCAGCAACATGCTTCACGTTCGGGTTCCGGCGATGTTTTTGGTTCCGACGATGATACAGCCCTCGTGACGCCAGCAAGCTTGCAGTCTGTGGCTCGCGGTAACGGCGCTGTAGACATCTTTGCCTAAACGCCAGAGGTAGCATGATTATCCCCGTCTTTTCCGCGCTTTGACGCGAGCAGGACACGGGATAATCAACCTCATAAGCAGTACTAACAGGAAGCCCGTATCTAATGACTGATTCCGCTATTAATAAAAAACGTAAGCGCTCTATCTGGATCCCGCTGCTGGTGTTAATCACCCTCGCGGCATGCGCCACAGCTGGCTATAGTTACTGGCGTATGCAACAGAAACCTGCGGCAAACGCAAAAGCGGAAGCTCCGCCCCCGCCAGCGCCGGTTTTCTTCGCGCTGGACACCTTTACTGTGAACTTGGGCGATGCCGATCGCGTGCTGTATGTGGGCATTACGCTGCGTCTGCATGATGACGCAACGCGCGCCAGACTGAGTGAATATTTGCCGGAAGTGCGTAGCCGCTTGTTACTGTTGTTCTCTCGTCAGAGTGCGCAACAGCTTGCAACTGATGAGGGTAAACAGGCGCTTGCTACCGCGATTAAAGAGACGCTTGCAACGCCGTTAGTGCCAGGACAGCCGAAGCAGGAAGTCACTGACGTTCTTTATACAGCTTTCATTTTGCGGTAAAGACATGGGCGATAGTATTCTTTCTCAGGCCGAAATCGATGCGCTGCTCAATGGCGACAGCGATAAGAGTGATGATCCGAAACCGGGTATGGGCGGCGATAGCGATATTCGCCCCTATGACCCGAATACCCAGCGCCGCGTGGTGCGTGAGCGTCTGCAAGCGCTGGAGATCATCAATGAACGTTTTGCGCGTCAGTTTCGCATGGGGTTGTTCAACCTGCTGCGTCGTAGCCCGGATATCACCGTTGGCGCGATCCGCATTCAGCCTTATCACGAGTTTGCGCGTAACTTACCCGTTCCGACCAACCTTAACCTGATCCACCTGAAACCGCTGCGCGGCACCGGCCTGTTTGTATTCTCGCCGAGCCTGGTGTTTATCGCCGTGGATAACCTGTTCGGTGGTGATGGACGCTTCCCGACGAAAGTGGAAGGCCGTGAGTTTACGCATACTGAACAGCGCGTGATCAACCGCATGCTCAAACTGGCGCTCGAAGCGTACAGCGACGCCTGGAAGGCCATTAACCCGCTGGACGTAGAGTATGTGCGTTCTGAAATGCAGGTTAAGTTCACCAACATTACTACGTCACCGAATGATATCGTCGTCAATACGCCGTTCCACGTGGAAATCGGCAACCTGACCGGTGAATTCAACATCTGTCTGCCTTTCAGCATGATAGAACCGCTGCGCGAGATGCTGGTGAACCCGCCGCTGGAAAACTCACGCACCGAAGATCAGAACTGGCGTGACAATTTAGTGCGTCAGGTTCAGCACTCTGAGCTGAATTTGATTGCCAATTTCGCGGATATTCCCCTGCGCCTGTCGCAGATACTTAAGCTCCAGCCCGGCGACGTGCTGCCGATTGATAAACCCGATCGCATTATCGCTCATGTGGACGGCGTACCGGTTCTTACCAGCCAGTACGGTACAGTCAATGGACAATATGCGTTACGTGTAGAGCACCTGATAAACCCGATTTTGAATTCGCTGAATGAGGAACAGCCCAAATGAGTGATATTAACAATCCGTCCGATGACAACAACGGAGCAGTGGACGATCTGTGGGCTGACGCGTTGAACGAACAAAAAACCTCGACTGGCAGTAAAAGCGCGGCTGATGCCGTGTTCCAGCAGCTTGGCGGCGGTGATGTTGGCGGCAATCTCCAGGATATCGACCTGATTATGGATATCCCGGTCAAGCTGACGGTCGAACTGGGCCGCACGCGAATGACCATTAAAGAGCTGCTGCGTCTGACGCAGGGTTCTGTCGTCGCCCTTGACGGGCTGGCAGGCGAGCCGCTGGATATCCTGATTAACGGCTATCTGATTGCGCAGGGTGAAGTGGTTGTCGTCGCCGATAAATACGGCGTGCGTATTACCGATATCATCACCCCGTCTGAGCGTATGCGTCGTCTGAGCCGTTGAGGCGAGCATGAAAACACAGGCCACGGTTTCCCAACCGTCTGCCATTTCCGGTTCGCCGCTGCTGCAAGTCAGCGGCGCACTGTTTGGCATTATCGCGGTGATCCTTGTCGCCGCGTGGCTGGCAAAACGCCTCGGCTTTGGCGGCAAAACCGCCGGTGCCAGGGGCTTAAAAGTGACGGCCAGCGCCTCTGTCGGCACGCGTGAACGCGTGGTGATTGTCGATGTTGAAGATGCACGTCTGGTACTCGGCGTGACTCCCAGCCAAATAAACCTGTTGCACAAACTTCCTCCTGCGCCTGCTGAAAGTGAAGACGTGAACGACAAAAATGCGGATTTCCAGTCCGTGATGAAGAATTTGCTTAAGCGTTCCGGGAGATCCTGATGCGCCGTTTGTTACCCCTTGTGCTGGCCGGTTTATGGCTGGTTGCGCCAGCCGCTTTCGCTCAACTTCCCGGTCTTATTAGCCAGCCGCTGGCTAACGGCGGCCAGAGCTGGTCGCTGCCGGTGCAGACGCTGGTGTTTATCACCTCCCTCACCTTCCTGCCGGCAATTCTGCTGATGATGACCAGCTTCACCCGCATCATCATTGTGTTTGGCCTGCTGCGAAATGCGTTGGGTACGCCATCCGCGCCGCCAAACCAGGTGCTGCTTGGGCTGGCGCTGTTTTTGACCTTTTTCATTATGTCGCCGGTTATCGACAAGATTTATACCGACGCCTATCAGCCGTTCAGTGAAAGCAAGATCTCCGTTGATGTAGCGCTGGAACGCGGCGCACAGCCGCTGCGTGAATTTATGCTGCGCCAGACCCGGCAAGCCGATCTGGCGCTGTTCGCCCGCCTCGCCAATGAGCCGCCCATTCAGGGGCCGGAAGCCGTACCAATGCGGATTTTGCTGCCTGCTTATGTGACCAGTGAGTTGAAAACGGCTTTCCAGATCGGCTTTACGATTTTTATCCCGTTCCTGATTATTGACCTGGTGATCGCCAGCGTGCTGATGGCGCTGGGGATGATGATGGTGCCACCCGCGACCATCGCCCTGCCGTTCAAGCTGATGCTCTTCGTGCTGGTCGATGGCTGGCAATTACTCGTCGGCTCGCTGGCGCAAAGCTTTTACAGTTAGGAGTAAAGCATGACACCCGAATCGGTCATGATGATGGGCACCGAGGCGATGAAAGTGGCTCTCGCCCTCGCTGCCCCACTGCTGCTGGTTGCGCTGATCACGGGTCTGGTGATCAGTATTTTGCAGGCTGCAACGCAGATCAACGAAATGACGCTCTCCTTTATCCCGAAAATCATCGCCGTGTTTATCGCGATTGTGGTTGCCGGGCCGTGGATGCTGAACTTGCTGCTTGATTATGTGCGCACCCTGTTCAACAACATTCCTTATATCATCGGGTAAACCCGCTTATGCTGAACGTCACCAGCGACCAGTGGCTCCACTGGATCAGTATGTATTTCTGGCCGCTGCTGCGTGTGATGGCGCTGATTATGACCGCGCCGATCCTCAATGAATCGCGTATTCCGCGTCGCATTAAAGTTGGGCTGGGGATTGTCATTACCGTGGTCATCGCCCCGACGTTGCCGCCAACGCCCGATGTCGCCATTTTTTCACCGTCGGCGCTGTGGCTGGCGTTACAGCAAATTCTGATTGGTGTCGCGCTCGGTTTTACCATGCAGTTTGCTTTTGCCACCATCCGTACCGCCGGTGAATTGGTTGGCCTGCAAATGGGCCTCTCCTTCGCCACCTTTGTCGATCCCACCAGCCACTTAAACATGCCGGTGCTGGCACGTATTCTCGATATGCTGGCGATGCTGCTGTTTCTTACCTTCAATGGGCATCTGTGGCTGATTTCCATGCTGGTGGATACCTTCCACACGCTGCCTATCGGCGGCAATCCGGTAAACAGTAACGCGTATCTGGCGCTCACCCGCTCGGCGGGAATGATTTTTCTCAATGGCCTGATGCTGGCATTACCGGTTATCACCCTGCTGCTGACCATTAACTTGTCACTCGGTTTGCTAAACCGTATGGCTCCTCAGTTATCGGTGTTTGTCATTGGTTTTCCGGTGACATTAAGCGTGGGGATTTTGCTGATGGCGGTGATGATGCCGTTGCTTGCACCTTTCTGTGAACGATTATTCAGCGAGTTTTTCAATCTGTTAGCAGAAATTGTCAGCGAGCTGCCGCAGAATACTAATCCGTAGCTTTGGTATTGTCTTAGTAAGGATAATCCTAAAGTGAAATTTGCAAAACATCTTCCAACATATATCTGGCGCGGCTTATTTGTTTTTAGCAGTCTCACAGAACACAACATTTACTTTACTTTGAGATGATTCCTGGCAAATTATACGTAACTTTACGGGATAGTGGATTCGCCTGAAGTCTTCATCCTGCACTTCAGTAATATAAGTTTTTCCTGTATAGCTTTGGAAGCTTCTGGCGGGTGGTGAATTATCGTTACGCATTGAGTGAGGGTATGCCATGTCAACGATTATTATGGATTTATGCAGTTATACCCGGTTGGGATTAACAGGGTATCTGACGAGCCGGGGGGTAAAAAAACGGGAAATCAACGACGTACAAACAGTCGATGAACTCGAATCAGCTTGCGCCACACTTCAGCCATCCGTGGTGTTTATTAATGAAGACTGCTTTATCCATGACCCAAGCAGCAGTCAACACATTAAGCAAGTCATTAATCAACATCCCCGAACACTGTTTATCGTGTTTATGGCGATAGCCAATATTCATTTCGATGAATATCTTTTGGTCCGTAAAAATTTATTGATTAGTTCTAAATCAATCAAGCCTGAGTCGCTGGACAATATTCTGGGAGATTATCTAAGCAAGGAGAAAAAAAGCGTCGGAACCATTAATTTACCCACGCTTTCATTGAGCCGTACAGAGTCCAGCATGTTGAAAATGTGGATGTCCGGGCAAGATACGATCCAAATATCGGATCAGATGAATATCAAAGCCAAGACGGTATCATCACATAAAGGCAATATAAAAAGAAAAATAAAAACACATAATAAACAAGTTATTTACCATGTCGTACGTCTTACCGACAATGTCACGACGGGTATATTTGTTAATATGCGTTAGAAAGTCGTATTTTTTTCACCCTCCCTGGCAGGAGGGCGAAATATTATTCTACTCGCTCGACAAAAATCCCATCAGGGTGGTCCTTTTCGTTAAAGAACCAAATACCGAGCGGGTAATCTTCAAGTGATACCAGGTACATCGTACCCTCATTGAATGCTTCAACAGCCAATACCACACCCGGACGGCGTGGACCCCCGTCCGTTTTGACTGTAACCCGATCGTTAACCTTCATATTTACCCTCCTGTCGCATTTACGCCAGTGTAGAACAAAACGCCGATGCTGGCAGCGTTCCGGCGTTTAGCTGGCGATTTTTTCTACCGTCTATACTTAACAACGGCATCGCAACGAGGTGACAGCATGAAAACGGCTAAAGAGTACAGCAATACCATCAAGCGCGACGTCGATATTGACGTTGATGCGCTACTGGCGGCCATTAATGAAATTAGCGAAAGCGAAGTTCATCGGGTCGAGGATGAAGAGGGCCAGCGCGTGAGCGTTGATGGTCGCGAATATCATACCTGGCGGGAACTGGCGGAGGCGTTTGAACTGGATGTTCATGATTTCAGCATTACGGAAGCGAATCGCTGAAGAAACATCCCGGCCGTAAAACGGCCGGGATAAAGCTTGCTTTCGCAAGAAGCACTTAAAATTCGTACACCAGGGAATCTGATGTAGCGCAACTTTATCGACAAAAACGGGCAATGACAAGAATTATTGATCAGGCGAATAATTAGAAATACAACTGTATTCTGTTGGATACAATAACCCCGCCGCCTGCCCTTTTCCGCATGATAAGGAGCCGAAAATGCCGAGTCTGGACGATCCCTTACTGGTATTTACCGATGTCGATGGCACGCTGCTTGATAATCATACCGGCGAGTGGCAAGCCGCTGCAGAATGGCTTGCCCGCCTTCGCACACAATCAATCCCGGTCATTTTATGCAGCAGCAAAACAGCCGCAGAAATGATGGCCATTCAGAAATTGCTGCAACTGCAGGGACTGCCGTTTATTGCTGAAAACGGCGCCGTCATTCAGCTTGATGAGCAATGGCAGGATCATGAGGATTATCCGCGTATTATTAACGGCTCGCCCCACGCTGATATTGCCAGCGTACTGACCCGGCTGCGTCAGCAGCATGGCTGGAAATTCACCACGTTTGGCGAACTGGATGAGCATGTACTGGCAGACGTGACCGGTTTACCCCTGGCGCAGGCAAACCTTGCGCGTCTTCAGGAGGCCTCAGAAACGCTGATCTGGCGTGACAGCGACGAGGCGATGTCGGCTTTCGATCAAACCCTTCAGCAACTCGGCCTGCGCTTTGTACAGGGTGCGCGCTTCTGGCACGTTCTGGATGAACGCAGTGGAAAAGATCAGGCCGTCAACTGGCTCACGCGCCAGTATCATCACTACCGGGGCCAGCGCATGTTAACGCTCGGACTCGGCGATGGCCCTAACGATGCGCCGCTGCTTGATAGCGTCGATTACGCTATCGTGGTGAAAGGCCTCAATCGCCAGGGCGTACAATTGCGTCAGGATTCACCCGAGCGGGTTTATCACACAATGCAGGAAGGCGCGGCGGGCTGGCGCGAAGGGATGGATCATTTCTTTGGCGCGCCGTCCGTAGAGCAAACCTGATTGCGTCCGTTGTTTTTCGCGCGGTACAGGCGGCTATCAGCAACAGATTGCAGGGATTCGAAATTGTAATCGCCGTTCTCTGAGGCATCGCTGACGCCAAGCGACACCGTAATGCGCAGCGTGGTGTCTTTTTGCACCAGAATCTCTTTCCCTCTTATTCGCGCGCGAATACGCTCGGCAACCCGGGCAGCCTGCTCCAGCGTGCTGCCCGGCAGCAGAATACAGAACTCTTCCCCGCCGACGCGCCCGGCAACATCCTGCCCGCCGATAGTATTACTGATTATCCCGGCGGCATGAGAAAGCACCAGATCGCCAGCCTGATGACCGAAACGATCGTTAACGCTTTTAAAGTGATCGAGATCCAGCTGGATAACGGCAAACGGCAGATTCTCCACGTGCGCCTGATCAGATAACGTTTTTGCCCGTTCAAAAAATGAGCCGCGGTTATACAGGCGCGTCAACGGATCGAACCATGCCTGCCACTGCAACGTGTTCTGCATGCTGTACATGTTATTCACCATCCTGCGGATAATCCCCCAGGAGAACAGCAGCATGCCGGTAAAGAGCAGCCACAGCAGCGACAGCGCGATACTGATGCGCCCAAAATCGCCGGTTATCCCTTCCCGCAACGTGTGAATACGCACCAGTACGCCACCAAACTGTTTCAGCTTTTGCCAGCTAACATAGCGGCTACCGAGATTGAGTCCCCCGACGGTATCGCGTTCCATATCCGCCAGCAGTTGATTGCGTTCCTTCGCACTAAACACGGGTGCGGCCCCCTGCTCCGTCAGCGTGCTGGTCAGTAGATTAAAACTGCTGTCATAAAGCAGATATTGGCCCCCTTCCTGATCTTCACGCGCTTTGACCAGTAAGCGATTGATATTGCTAACGGGGAAGCTCAACACCAGCACGCCGTACCAGTATCGCTGATAGTCCAGCGGCACGCTGGCGGCGACGAACCCGCGTGTTACGCTGCCCTGGCGCGCCTGATCGGTATACCAGCGGACGCCACGGGCCCGGTTTTCCTGCTGTTGCTGTCCCCGAAACCAGGGGCGCATCAGCAGGCGGTAATAGGTCGGAACGATCTGGTCTTCACTCTCCACCGGGTTTGTCGAGAGATAGAAACCGGCGCGAGAAACGTAATATGCCTGGCGTGGCAACATGGAAGCATTGGCGGAGAGACGAAACAGATAGCCCAGCTCCATCGCCGCGGTCAGCTCGTCAGGTAAGCGCTCATCATCACGATTGAGGAGATCGCTTTGATTCACAAAATAATCAGATACGCCATAAATGGGCAGCGTGCGCGTGTTATCAATGCCGATTTCCCACTGCGGCTGTGTGCGCCGCAGGCCGAACTCCTGCTGTACATTATTCAGGACTTTAAAACCGAGCGGCGTTTGCAGTGCGGCCTGCATACCGTTGCGGAAAAACAGCAGCCTGTCCACGCCACTCTGCATTTGCATGTCCAGCGCGTTACTGACATTTTCCAGTTTGCTGCGCTGGCTGGCGACGTAAGCCCCTTGCAGGACGATCACTTCTCGCCAGGTCAAAACTGTGGAGCACACCATGACAATCAGAAAGCAAAGGTTAACCACCCGCGCCGGGAGAAAATAACGCTTCAGAGTAATAAACGACTTCGGTTGTTTCACGACGCGGTTCTGCCGCACACGAGCTCCCTGGAATTCAGTCTGTATTGCCGCAGTCGGTCTTTAGCACTGGCGTCGAATGGAGACCAGTAAAAAACCACCTGCATAGCAGGTGGCATTGATAACGCCCCATAGGGGCGTACTAAGTCCAGACTCTGAGAGCCTTCCCTTCACACCTCTTTTAGTGGGAGCTGGCTCTCTTCAACTTCATGTTTTTCCTGATACTTAACATACTTTCTGATCATTTCTTCGTTTATACCTACGGTATCCACGCAGTAACCTCGTGCCCAAAAATGATTTCCCCATAGCTTGTTCTTTCGCAGGTAGGGAAATTTACTGAACAATCGAAGTGCCGTTTTACCCTTTAAATGACCTATTACATGGGAAATCGAAAGCCGTGGCGGCACCTTTACCAGTAAATGAACATGATCTAGCTGGAC
>FOAY01000014.1 GCA_900109485.1 Kosakonia sacchari
TATGGATATGATCTGCGCAGCATTCCGCTTCCAGAATACGTACGTTTTTCCACCCACACAGCTTTCTTAAAATGATGCCTATCGCCAGACGTTTCTCTCCGTAGAACGCCTGTCTTCGGTATTTGGGCGCAAAAACTATGTGATATTTACAGTTCCATCGGGTGTGCGCTAAGCTCTTTTCGTCCCCCAATGGGACCCCCTTTTGATTTCTTGTTGAACTTTTGCAGTTGCCAGACCGCAAGGTGTTTTAACAAATCAAAAGGGGTTTTAATAACTGGCTTAAAGCTGAAAGCTTTCCGGAACCCCCAGCCTAGCTGGGGGTTTTCTATAGACAAAAAAACCTGCGGGTGTGATCCCGCAGGTGTGTTGTTTGCCGCAGCGCGGTTTATTGCAGGTCGAAGCGGTCCAGATTCATCACTTTCGTCCACGCGGCAACGAAGTCGATGACAAATTTCTGTTTCGCATCGCTGCTGGCGTAGACTTCCGCCAGCGCGCGCAGGACCGAGTTGGAGCCGAAGACCAGATCGGCGCGCGTTGCCGTGTAGCGCACTTCACCACTCTGACGATCGCGGCCTTCAAACAGCTCCGCTTTTTCGTCGGTTGCTTTCCATGCGGTGCGCATATCCAGCAGGTTGACGAAGAAGTCAGTGCTCAGCACCCCGACGCGATCGGTAAAGACGCCATGTTTGCTGTCATCGTAGTTAGCGCCCAGAACACGCAGCCCACCGACAAGCGCTGTCAGTTCCGGCGCGGTCAGCGTCAGTTGCTGCGCTTTATCAATCAGCAGGGTTTCGGTGCTCACACCATCCCACACGCGGCGATAGTTACGGAAACCATCGGACAGCGGCTCCATCAGATTGAAGGACTCAACATCCGTTTGATCCTGACGCGCATCAACGCGTCCCGGTGTAAACGGTACGTTCACCTGGACACCCGCCGAAGCCGCCGCCTGCTCAACGCCAACCACACCGGCCAGCACAATGATATCGGCCAGCGAGGCTTTTGCTGACGCCTGCTGAATGCGTTGCAGTACCGGTAAGGCTTGCACTGCGCGGGCATTCACTTCCCAGCCGTTTTGCGGGGCAAGCGCAAGACGCGCGCCGTTAGCGCCGCCGCGTTTATCGCCGCCACGGAAGGTGGATGCGGAAGCCCAGGCCACCGAAATCAGATCGCTGACCGACAGGCCTGATGCGGCGATATCCGCTTTCAGGTTGGCGATATCTGCGCCGTCAGGGTGATAAGTGGCGGCCGGTAACGGATCCTGCCAAATCAGATCTTCATGCGGAACTTCCGGTCCGATGTAACGGGATTTTGGCCCCATATCACGGTGCGTCAGTTTGAACCATGCGCGGGCAAAGGCTTCGTTAAATGCCTGCGGATCGTTCAGGAAGCGACGGGAAATTTTCTCGAATTCCGGGTCAAAACGCAGCGTCAGGTCGGTAACCAGCATGGTGGGTTTACGTTTTTTCGCCGGATCAAACGGATCCGGGATGATTTCCGGCGCATCGACGGCTTCAAACTGGAGAGCGCCACCCGGGCTGCGGGTCTGGACCCACTCGTATTTGAACAGGTTCTCGAAGAAGTAGTTGCTCCACTGGGTTGGCGTTTGTGTCCACGCCACTTCCAGCCCGGAGGTGATAGCATCAGCGCCTGCACCGCTGCCGTAGCTGTTCATCCAGCCAAAGCCCTGTGCTTCCAGCGGTGCGGCTTCCGGCTCCGGCCCTACGTAGTCGTCCGATTTTGCGGCGCCGTGGGTTTTACCCAGCGTATGACCACCGGCGATCAGCGCGACGGTCTCTTCATCGTTCATCCCCATATTGCCGAAGGTAGCGCGAATTGCTGAGGCAGCGGAAACGGGTTCGCCGCTGGCGTTCGGGCCTTCCGGGTTGACATAAATCAGCCCCATTTCGGTAGCGCCAATCGCGGCCTGCGCCAGGCTTTCCGGATGACGATGGCTCAGCCACTCTTTCTCGTTACCCCAGTCCACGTCGAAATCCGGTTCCCAGACATCTTCGCGGCCCGCGCCAAAACCGAAGGTGCGGAAACCGGCATTTTCCAGCGCCACGTTCCCCGCCAGAATGATCAAATCGGCCCAGGAGATTTTCTGGCCATATTTCTGTTTTACCGGCCACAGCAGGCGGCGCGCTTTATCAAGGCTGACGTTATCCGGCCAGGAGTTCAGCGGCGCAAAGCGCTGCTGACCGCGTCCGGAACCACCACGGCCATCAACGGTACGGTACGTCCCGGCGCTGTGCCAGGCCATACGAATAAACAGCCCGATGTAACTGCCCCAGTCGGCAGGCCACCAGGATTGCGAATCGGTCAGCACACTACGGATATCAGCTTTCAGGGCGGGATAATCGAGTTTTTTAAACTCTTCGCGGTAGTTAAAGGATTCACCCAGCGGATTGGAGCGGTTAGAGTGCTGGTTCAGCAAATCGACGCGCAGTTGGTTCGGCCACCAGTCGCGGTTGCTGGTGGCGCCGGCCGTGCTCTGCTTGCTGGCTTTATCATGGAAAGGGCATTTCTCGACGGCTGAAGAGAGGGATTGTTCGTCTGACGTGCTCATATCTGGCTCCATTTGCTTGTGTAATGCCGTTACGATATACACTGCTTCCTGTAAAAGGTACTTGAATAAATCTACAGATTTGATAGCTAATACCTTTCTTTTAATGCATAAAAAATCGACAAACGTCACATAAATTTATAACTGCCTCATCAACCTTAGCAATCGCATTACGCTTGATCCGGTTTTTTTGTGCCTTGTTTGATCGGTACCCATAAAAGGCGGGGGAAGCGCAGATTATCGCCAGTTAACAGAACGGCTGGAGCAGAGAGAAAAGGGCGGAGAGACTCCGCCACAGACCAGGATGAAAGGCGGGGAAAAGGCTTTTACCATGAAAAAGCGGATAACTCGCCGTCCCAGACGGAATGTTCGATAACAGGCAGATCGGGGTTATGTTGTTTTAATTTTTCAATTAATTCCCTGTTTTTGTGATACTGCTGAAGTTTATGTTTCTGGCCTCTTTCATACTGGAAATAGATGCCACAAACTTTAACTCTGTCGGTGGGGGGGAACTCAGCATAGGTATTGACATCCTTTTTACCCACGATCAGTACTTCGTTATGCTTTATGCCGTCTGATTTGGCAATCAGACTGTCCGGGCTCATCATGGAGGCATAAGTTTTGTCGGGCATAATATTTTTTAAATACTTCTTCATCTTCGGATCGTTCGGTTTCTTACTGATGCCCTTAAAATAGTTTTCAGTGAGCGCGTAGCTATTTTTTGTTTCCCCGCTGGTATTTCCTGCATGGTTGGGAAACCAGACATCTTTATGAAATGTGCCAATAATATTCTGCGGCGGAACAGCAAGAATAAGCCCTACATCGGCCCATTGGTTACGGTCATACATGGACGATTGTAAACGAGTCAGCGAGGTGCTAATGATATCCCATGTAGCAAATAGATCTTCCGCTTTACCGTTAAAAAAAGGTGAGTTGTTGTCAGTTATATAACGCAGGGTGTGGATTAAAATTAATTTATCCTGATGTGCATTTTTCCTTGCTGAAGAGGTGTGCTGTATGGCCAGAGTTTTTCTGTAAATTTTATTCCAGTCCTCAAGGATAAAAAATGAATCATTAAATATATTGGATTTGATATTTTTCCCTAATATTCGCATGTGCGCCTCGAAAGTTATTTGAGTTAAAAGAGGATGGTAAATAGCCGATAGCGATACACAGCATGTGCAGTGTTATGCACCGGTCATCGTTTTCAGTTGAATCACGATAATGTTTATTAATCGTAGTTGTAGTTTATGAATGTTTGTAAATGAACGCCATAATATCTGTCTTAATTAAGTGCTAAGGTTTATTCATAAGGTGGGAATTGATATTGGAGGATTTAATAGTCGTCTGGAATAGACAGATGGATTGAACCAAATACTTTACTTCCGGGTACATCGCTTTTCTCGGCGTGACACGATTGTTCAGGGAACGAGAGTCACGTTCTGGCAGTAATTACCTGTTGTAACTGGCCGGCAATGCGAGATACGCTTCGTAACATTACCGACAAAGAAATACGCATCATACGGACAAAAACGAAAAGTGATGCAGATGTGCTTAATTTAGAATACGTGCTGCTTTCGTTATTTTTGAAGTGATTGTGTTATGCCCTGTTTTTCATTGCTACCCTTTTTGCGGTGCGATGTTGAACGATCTCTGCTTATAGCCGGTCAGTTACTTTAAAAAGTAGCCGGTTGGCGTTTTGTTTTCGTGTTCAGTGCGGGTGAGTTTTTCGATAAAACTGACCTTATCACATACATCGAGGAGAATCTGATGCAACGTATTAAGCTGGGCGTGAATTTCAGATTCCTGGTTGGCGGTATGTAACGCAAATTTCAAATTTCTGGCAAGGTAGTTATCCGGGTGCTTTGCTTTGTATTCCAGTGGTTCTATTTTCATCGCCGGATTAAAGTAAAATCCCTCTCGCGGCAGCGTTAAAATGAATTGCTCTTTAGTGTTAAAGGTTGTCGCAATTATTCTTCTGATCTGGAATATCGTTTGATATAAGGTGTTGGGAGATGTCTCCTTGGTGCGCTTTTCCCACGCATAATCATAGAGCTCGTTATGCGTAACAATCTCTCCGGGCTTCTTTGTTATTAAAAGCTCAAGACATTTAGAGGCAGGTTTGGTCAATAATGCTGGTGGCAAGTACATATCGCATCGACACAGAGTGCGTTCAGTTATATTAAAGTCAACTTCATTGTTAATGCGATATATATGCGAGTTCATTTAATTTCCCTTTTGGTTATTTATTGAATTCACTTTCGATAAGCATAAGCATACATTGCCAGGGCAATAAATTTAAAAATATTTCATCTTAATAAGATTCTTATCTCACATATTTATATGTTGGTATAAATAAATATTTTATAAATCAATTGCTTGTATTATTATGTAATGTGTTTTTCCGGATATTTTCATGAATAATATAAATTAGATGAATGTCAACCCAGGATTATTTCGTCTGAATGATTTATTTATTATTCCGAGTCTTTGATAGTGATTTTTAATCTGGTTTTTTGTTTTTTCTTATCCGAATTTGAAAGAATTAAATTACTTTTGATAAAATATTAAATGTATAATGTTCCAATCCATTCATGATTTTTATGTTTTATTATATGAATCTGTTACGCAAACTTGCTGAATGGAATCAGTATAAAACATAAATCAAAAGCCAGCGACAAAACCTCAGCGAAACGATCCTGACGCTGGACTCTCATTACAGAGCGAAACAAATTTAACGTTAGTCGTTATACTTTCAACGCCACCTGGTCTTTGTGGATATCAATTTTCACTTCATTTTTGGCCGCTGAGGTTAACGCATGGTCAGCCAGAATCGGTAATAAATGTGAGGTCAATATCTGGTCAATATCGCGCGCGCCACTTTGCTGTACCTGACAGCGTTTCGCCACCCAGTTAACCACTTTATTTGTCCAGCCTGGGCGTGAGTCGCTTTCTGTCGCGGTTTGATAACGGCGGCACAGGTGCTGAAGCTTCAATTCGATGATCTGCGCCAGCTCCAGCGGCTGCAAGGGCAGGTAAGGGATCAGCGTCATGCGTCCCATCAACGCCGGGCTGAAGACGCGTTCAAACTCAGGGCGAATAATATTGCACAACGCTTCTGGCGACGTTTTGCCTTTTTCCCAGGCGCTAATCAGCGCCGCGCTGGCCAGATTAGACGTCATAATAATCAGTGTGTTACGGAAATTTATCATCTGTCCTTCTGCGTCTTCGATGATGCCCTTATCGAAAATTTGATAGAACAGCTCCATGACGTCCGGGTGCGCTTTTTCCACTTCATCCAGCAATACCACACAGTAGGGATTACGGCGCACGGCTTCGGTAAGGACACCGCCCTGACCGTAACCCACATAGCCTGGCGGTGAACCTTTCAGCCCCGAAACGGAGTGAGCTTCCTGGTACTCGGACATGTTAATGGTCACCATGCTCTTTTCCCCGCCGTACAGCAGTTCTGCCAGCGCCAGCGACGTTTCGGTTTTGCCGATTCCGGAGGGACCGGCCAGCATGTAAACGCCGGTGGGTTTTTGCGGATCGGCAAGCCCGGCGCGGCTGATGCGAATTTGTTGAGTGATATGTTTGAGGGCATGTCTTTGCCCAATAATCCGTTGTTCAAGCCGTTCGCACAGGGAATCCAGTTGCTGGTGCTCCTGCTCCAGCATGTGTCCAAGCGGGATACCGGTCCAGTCTGCAACCACGTCCGCCACGCAGGCGGCGTCCACGCACTCAAACACCATCGCATGCTGCTGGTGACATGCAGCCAGCGTTTCACGCATCTGCGCAATTTCTTCGGCATCCTGGCTCTGCTGCAACTGTTGCACCAGCAGCGTTTGCCGCTCCCATTCCTGGCGCAGTGAATCAAGAGAGCCCTGCAAAGTCGTGGCCTGCTGACGAAGTTTTACCTGCCGCTCTGGCGCACTGTTTTCTCGTTTCAGTGCGGCAATCTCGCATTCAATGGCGCGCAGTTGCACGCAGATTGCCTCAATCTCTTTCGGTTCCTGAGTTTGTGATATCGCCACGCGGGCGCAGGCGGTATCCAGCAAACTCACCGATTTGTCGGGAAGCTGGCGTTCGGCAATGTAGCGGCTGGAGAGGGAGATAGCCGCATGGATGGCGCTTTCGAGGATGGGAATGCCGTGATGTCGGGACATGGCCGGTGCCATCGCGCGTAACATCGTCGTGGCCTTATCCGTATCCGGCTCCGCCACTTTAATGAGCTGGAAGCGGCGCGCCAGCGCGGCATCTTTCTCGAAGTATTTTTTATATTCCACCCAGGTTGTGGCGGCAATAATTCGCAACTCACCGCGCGCCAGCGCGGGTTTGAGTAAGTTAGCCGCATCGCTTTGTCCGGCGGATCCCCCAGCGCCAATGAGCGTATGCGCTTCATCAATAAATAAAATAATCGGCGCAGGCGCGCGGGCAACCTCTTTCAGCAACTGCTGAAGGCGGTTTTCAAACTCACCTTTCACGCTCGCTCCGGCCTGTAACAACCCCAGATCCAGCGTCAGTATCTCTGTTGATTCCAGCATCTGGGGAAAAGTGCCTGCGACAATACGCATCGCCAGTGCTTCGGCAAGCGCCGTTTTCCCGACGCCTGGCTCACCGGTAAGAATCGGGTTGTTCTGGCGGCGGCGTAACAGAATATCCACCATCTGGCGCAGTTCGGATTCGCGGCCCAGAACCGGATCCAGTTCGCCTTTACGCGCCAGTTCACTGAGATTGCGCGTGTATTTTTGCAGCGCGGACGTACTGGCCGCTGACTGTTCGTCGCGAGCAGGCGCAGGCGCATAGATGCTTTGCAGCAACGCCATCGCTTTGGGGCGGTCGCATTGCAATGCTTTTTCCACCGGGGCGGCGAGCCGTAAATCATTGCTGTCATCGAATAACGTGGCCAGCAGTGAGGCGGGCGTCAATTGGGATTGTCCCCAGTGGCTGCTTGCCAATAACCAGCCCGCAATAAACCACTCGGTCAGCCCGACGGAAAAGTGTGGGGCGGCGTTTTGTTGCGGCCGCTGGTGCTGAAGTTCCTGCTGTAATGCATCAAACAACCGGCTGACCGGCAGCCCGCTCTGCAATCCCAGTTGCTCAAACAGTGGGCTTTGCTGGCGCAGTATTGCCATCAGTAAATGTTCTGGCGTCACTTCTGTATGTTGCAGAGAAACCGCATGGCTGACGGCGGTGTCAAGTACCGCTCGTCCCTCAGCGGAAAGCTTATTAATTATTGGTTTTAAATGATGGCTCATAAAAGTACCTTCAATGGTGTTACTGACACTGTGTGATTTCGTCGGGCAAACCAGAAAGCGCGTGCGCCGCTAATTCGTCAGGTTGCGGATACGCTGACTGCTCGTTGAGATCGCTGATTTGTTGAGTAAGGGAACTGATTTCATCGGCGTTCGTTTTCCAGCTTTGCCACGTCTCCTCAAGAGGTTGAGTGTTGGATATGGCAAAACGAACGAGGATCTGTTTGATGCCTAATCGCTTAAGCAACTCTGCGCTGTCACCGAAATCATCGCTTTCGATCAGCGTTTCTCCTGAAGAGAACAGGCTGACAAACCACGGCCAGGCATCGTCGCCATTAATCTGATCGACCGCGACAAAATCAGGAAACTGAACGCTTAGCGTTACACCGCGGCACTGGCCCGGCTGCCAGGTGAAATCGGCCTTGTCGGCAAAATTCATACTGCTGAGCACCTGGTCGCCTTTCTGGCAGTTCAGCAACAATTGCGTTCCGGTTGGGATCACCTGCGCGCCTTCGGCGATGGTGGCTGGCAGGCTGGTAACAGTCGTTTTCACAACCTGTTTTTCGAGTTTGCTTTGTTGCAACTCAAGCGCCGCGACTTTGGCCTGCAACGTTGCTTTCCGATCCTGAACTTGGGTAGCGGTGCGTTGCGGCAGATCCTGAAGAATATCCGCGGGGAAGGCGTTACGGAGAAACTGACTAAATTCCGCCGTTAAAGGCAGCGTCATGCCAGCAAAACCGGCGGCGCGAAGGCCATTATTGTCCACCGACAGCATAGGCTTCGCCGGGCCGCGCAGAAAATTGCCCACCAGTTGCTGGCTCAGTGTTTGTTGCTCTTCGTAGCTGCGTTTTTCGGCATTTTTCCCCAGTGGCCAGATCACGCTGCTTTTCCATTGCGCATTCAACCAACACGCGCTGCTGGCCATCGCGTTCGCCAGTAGCGTGCGGGCATCATCCTGATACAGCCGCCACACCGCCGCGACATCCGCATCGATCTCATCGGGCGAAACGCGTTCCTGCAAGGTGGCAAGTGCCGGCAGGAGAGTGCCCAGCGGGTTGGTGTCCGGTTTTTGTTGCCCGGGGGTAAAAAGCCCGCGCGTTAACGTATCACCGGGTTTCTCCTGTGCTACCGCCGCATTAACGGCGCTGTTTCGGGACTTTTGCCAGTCGAGCCACGCCTGTTGGGCAGATTGCGCCGTGGCAGCCGTGGCCGTTTGCGTTTTGCCCTGAAACCAGGCGGCAAGCGACAGACGCAGTTGTTTGTTGAGCCGCTCGGTGCGTTGCAGCAGCGCGGCGCCATCGCCCGCGCGGGTGAGCGTCTGAACGTCACGCAGCGTGGCCAGCCAGGGCTGCGCGTGTTCCGGCGGAATGGCCTCAAGCTCGTCAACAATGCGGGCGGCAAAGCGCATCGCCGGGCTTTGATTCTGGCTGATAGCCATCAGCTGGCGGCGCGACGCCGTGCCTGTTTCATCCGGTGAAAGGTGCGCCGTTATGTCGATCAGATAGTGACGCCATGCCTGCTGCCTCGCTTCCTGCCAGCTTTCGCGCAATGGCTGAAAAATCGGTTCAGTGCGACCGGCAGCGGCTTCAATCTCTGCCATCCATTGATTAACAGTGGCTTCACCGGCCTGCGTCCATCTCCCGTCGAGAGCAAGTGAATCGGGTAATGCTGGCCAGAATGTTGCTGCGTGTAGCGGCGGAAATGCGGCGTCCGGGGCCTGTAACCAGCGTAGTGACAGATCGTGATTGACCAGATTTTCCAGCACCCGTTGTGCGTTCTGCAACCAGCGTTCGCCATAGGGACGCTGAATGTAATAACGCTCCAGCGCCAGCCGGGTCAGCGGCGATAGCGTTGGCGGATAGACATTTTGCATCAGCTCGTCGCTGATCGGCGCGGCTTCGGCGAGCGTATCCAGCGGCGTGCCGTGCTGCATTTGTCGCCAGCGCGTGACCGCCGCGGCCAGTTGCAAAATGTCGTGCCGCTGTTGCGCGGGCGACGCGTTAAGGGCGCGTTGCTGATACGCTTCCAGCGTCTGCCGGGCAGGGCGCGCCGTCACCGGAATGCGGGCAAGCAACGTTTCAGCGTCGCGTTGCTGCTGGTTGAATAAAGGCATAAACGGCAGCCAGGGCAGCGCCAGCGTTGCATGTTGCTCGTCTGCGGCAACAAACGCCGCCAGCTTATCCGGCGCTAATTCAGCCAGCCCGGGGCGCAAGCGCATTGCGCTCATACTGGCGCTTATCGCCAGCCAGAGGGCGCAGACACCGATTGCGCTGTAGCAGCAGGTTCTGCCGAATGAACGCTGATACCAGCGCAGTCCGCTTCTTTTTAAACTCAATGCCGGAAGGTGGCGGGTCAACAGATCCTGGATGAAAAAGCTGGTGCGGCGACCCAGATTCTCCACCTGCGGTTCAGCGGCGCAAAACCAGATGCTCTTTAGCGTGGCCGGGCTGAAATAGGCGTTGGCTTCGCACAGGGCGGCCTGCGTGTAGCGCAGGGCGGGTTCCAGCCGGGCGAACGCTTCCGGGAAATCCAGCAGGGCATTGTACTCAGGCGCGCTGAGTGTGGCCGGGCGCGCCATACTCAGCCGCACGAGAGAAAAGCCTTCGTGCAGACGCGTGAATAGCGGTTGCAGCGTGGTGTCGTCCTGGCCATCAATATGCGGCGGCACGCTCCATGTATAACCCAGCGCCTGCTGGCGTTGGGCGTCAGAAAGTTGATGCTGCCACAAACTGAAACCGGGGAACTTATCGCACTGGGTGACTAACACATAGAGTGGCAAGCGTTCGCCATAGTGCCGGACCAGCGGTTCGATAAGGCTACGTTGCTGGCGGGCCAGCGTATGCAATTGGCTGAGATCGCCACGCATTAACTGGCTCATCGGCAACGCTATGATGATGCCGCCTGGCGCGGGCATGTGCGTGCACCAGCGGGCCAGTTTGCTCCAGGCCTGACGGAAGGCGGCAGCACCGTTTAAAAAATTGCTCGACAGATCGAGCACGCACAGATCGCGAAAAAACCACCACCGCAGCGTTCGGGTCGGGGCGGTGATGCCGTCGGCGCTATCACCATAAAAACGGGGCAACCCTGCGCTGGCCAGCAGCGTACTTTTGCCACAGCGTTCGCCAACCAGTAAATACCACGGAAGATGCGTACGCCGACGTTTAATACGTTTGATGACCGAGGCACCCGCTTTCCAGTGATTAAACAGCACATATTCCCGGCGCGATAAGCGGTATTTTGTGAACCAGCGGCGGCCTTTTTTCCCCCTGATAAGCAGCAATAACTCGGGGAGCGAGTGCCACAGCAGCGCGGCCAGCACCATCACCAGCAGCCACAGCAGCAGGATCCCCGGCGTGATCCATCCTTGCCACAGGCCGAGCATAAAACTGAATATCAGCGACAGGCACAGTACAGCCAGCCAGCCAGTAAAACAGGCTAATTTCTTAAACATAGAGGTCAGTTTGTGTAGTGATAAAGAAGCAAAAGTAAAAACCCGTACAGCAGCAACAGGGTCACGGTTGTCCGCAGCAGCAGGCGTTTATGCAGCGGCGTGGCGACGGTTTGTCCGCATGTTGCGGGCGTGATCGCGCTGTCGTTTGGCCAGCTTAGCCATGATGCCGGCAGGCACAGCGCACGCTGCTCTGTAATGATCTCCTGCAATGGCTCGTCATCCTCGGGCGTGCTGTACTGACCGTGAAAACCATTTTGCAGACAGAAGAGAAAGACCTTTCGCGCCTGATGCCAGGCAGGCTCAAGCTGCGCCAGACAGGTAAAGAATCGCTCTCCGGCGACGGTCATATTCAGATACTTACGCTGCAATAATTCACTCTGCCAGCGCTCACGCCACGGCAAGGAGGAACAGAGCACCGTTTCATCGATCCAGGCGATAACCGCAAACTGCGCGGCCACCTTCTCCTCTTCGCTGGCATCCTGTTGGCAGGCTCGCTGCATCGCCTGCTCCAGCCGGACAAGGCACCCTTGCCGCGCTTCGGCGTAATCGGTAAACGATGTGGGTTCTGTAATCATCTCCAGTACCTGCCTGAAGACCGGCAGATAGCCATCAAGAAGCTCGCTCATGACACCCCCATAAAGACGGCCTGGACTTGCAGATCGTCGGGCGCGTCATCCCAGTAAAAGGCCAGGCTCTGCTGCTGGTCGATCTTCTTCCACAGATCGTCCTGCTGGTTCAGTTGGTAATAGACGGCGTTTTTGCTCTGCGGCACGCCACGCGGTGCGGGATCCAGCGCCGTAGCGGCAATCCCCGGCAGCGCGTGTTGAATCAGCTTGCCGATCGCCGAACCCGGCGCCACTTTGAAACCGCTGCTCTCGGTTGTGCCGGGGAGTTGCTGCTCTGAACGCAGCCGCAGCAACACGCTGTCGCTCTGTTGTCCGGCGAGTGACGACAAATCGCCGATAAAAATGCGCTGGCTGGTGGGCACGAAGGTGATCCAGACGTTATCTTCCAGCGCCAGGTTATTCAGCAGTGAAAGCAGCAGGGTTTTCGCGCTGGCGAAACAGGCGTAAAGGTCATAGTGGTCATACGGCAACAGACGCATCGTCTCACCGGCCCATTCACCATTAAATGAACAGCGATCGCTGAAACTGGAGAGTTCGCCAATCAGTTGCGCCAGCAGACCGTAGACAGGCCACGGATGCATGCCCGGCGTGCGGCAGTAGTGGTGCAGCAACGGCAGAACCCGGTTCAGCGAGCGCATCACTAACAGTTGCGTCATATCGCCGCGCTGGGCGGTATTGCTCTGTTCCGGGCGTTTGTACTCCTCGAGTTTATAAGCACGGTTTGCCAGCTCGGCATACAGACCGTCCAGCAGATTTTTCAGCACCGGCGTGCTGCCAAGGCTGACCAGCGGAGGACAAAAACTGGCGTCAGGGATCACCCTATCGGTGTCATAACGCAGCCGCAGAAGGGGAATAAATTCACAATCCACTACCGCCTCTTTCTCGCTGTCGGTGAGGATCTGTACGTTATAAAGAATGCGCGAGACGCTGCACTCCGGCCCGTCGAAGTAGACATCTTTCATCACGCCTTCTTCCGGCGCTTTAAACCAGCGGCTGTTTGGCGAGTCGCCGACATTCACATGGCCTGGGTCGAAACGGCGCAGCGCCAGCCACAGGGTTAACGGTTTCTCCAGATGTTTCCATGCCTGGCGAAACTGGCGCGGTTGCAGGCTACAGTTGCCGGGAAATTCCAGATAATCCCCGGAAGGCAACAGCGCCTTCAGGTGTTCAATTTTTAGCGTGAAATCAACCAACGTTTCCGGGTTAAACACCGACTCAATCAGCCCAACGTTCCACGGCTGCGCCAGTTGGCGATGGCGCGATAGCATGTAGTGGTGATGCAGATCGACAGACTGCAAATGTTGCGGCTGTAGATAAACACCCGAATACCAGTAAATCTGCTGAAGTTCCGGATACATATCAGCTCCCTTGGCTGGCAGGGGAGGGTGCCGGTGCGGGCGCCGCATTTTGCAGGCGCAGCGGCTCGCGTTCCGCGCCGGTAAACTGCGTCATGCTGTTGCTACCGAGATGAAGGGTTAGCGTTACCGGTGCCAGTTGCGCCTGCCAGCGCGGCGTCCACCAGCCGGAGCTTTCGGTAGTGACGGGAATGCGGATGAGCGCCATATGCTGCTTTTGCGGGAACGGGTAATAACCGGCAACCACCGCGAGGTAACGGGTATTCTCGCTGCGGTCGATATGCAGCGTCGTGCGTTGTCCCGGCATGGCGGCGTAGCGGTCAACTTTTAAGATCTCATCCTGCGCGCCCGCGGCGCTGAACAGGCTTTTTAAAGCGAAAGGGTTAGAAAGCAGTTTGCTCAGCGTATTGGCGTGTTGCGCCTGGATAACCAGTAACGTGCAGCTATTGGCGATGCCATGCACCGCATTCAAATCCGGGTCGGTTTGAATCGCCAGCGTGATGGCACCCTGGGCAAAGGGCGCGGCAACCTGGTCAATGGCCTGCTGTTTCGTGGCGGGCGCTGGGTTTTCCTCTGCGCACCCGCTGAGCAGCGCAGCGCAAAAAGCAATGATAAGGGTATGTTTTCCCGGCATTATTGGGTCTGTCCTGTTAATACATTATGGATGGCATGCAGGCTGGTATCGTCGGTAAGCATCTCTTCCAGCCATTCGGTCAGCGTCATGTTTGCCCAGCGGGCGGCGCGATCCATCAGAAAGGGCACCGGGCTGGAGGGTTCGGTCTGGCGAAACCAGGCGCCGATAGCCAGCATCTGGCTGATGGCTAACTCGCGGTTCATCACCTGTGAGGTGGCGAAGGGCGACGCCGTGGCGAGCGGTGTGTTTTCTGCGCTGTCAGCAGGCGCATCGGCAGCCAGCGGCATTGCCCGTTGCGCCAGGCGTTGCAGATAGTCGGTGACTTCCGCTAAGGTCTGGCGGATCAGCACAAAGACATCGCCTTCCTGGTCCTCACTCAACGAGGCATAACTTGCCTCACATTGCCGCAGCGCAGCGGCCAGTTGTTCCGTAAGCGCAAGCTGCTGGCTGATGTCATGGGCAGAAAATTGCGTCGCCAGCCGATCGAAACTGCTCATCGACAGATCGCCTTTCTGCGTTATCAACTCCTCGCGGCTCTCCGGGTGGCTGGTGATTTTTTGTTCGAACGCCTGAATTTCCCGCCATGTCGCCAGCGAGGTCATCTCTTGCGCCAGCAACGGCTGGCGAAAAAGCTGCATACTGATGTCGCGATCGAGGCGCGACAGTCGGCTGCGGCGCGCTGAAACGCCATCTTCCTCAAGCGAAGGCCAGCACTGAAACCAGAACTGTTGCAGGAAGGCGCAAAGAAAATCGATGCCCGAGCACAGCCCGGCAAGCCCCTGCAAATGGCAGCGCGACTCCACGAGCCAGCACGCTAGCTGCAGATCTTTGCTTTGCTCCGTGAGTGCTTTTTCACTCAGCGTTCGCACTTTATTCCAGTCCGCTTTGCGGGGTTCGCTTACCGACCAGTCGCCTTCGGGCAAGTAGTCCGGATCGCTTTCACGCGCGCTGCGGATGGTGTCAAACAGCAGTTCATATTCCAGATTTTCCCCGGCAGGATTTTCCGGGCTGATTGGCGCCAACAGGGGCGCGATATCGGCAACAAGGGTCATGTTCGCTTATCCGATCAGAACTTTGGGGCATCCGGCGACAATCACGCCGCCATGCGCGCAGCTATCGCCCATGCGTGCGGCCGGTTTTTTGCCGATCAGCACTTTGACACTGCCCATCACGATGCTGTCGACAGGCCCGACGCAGGTCGCCATTGAGCCGACGGTCGCGGCGGGAAGACCGCCAATCAGCACCGTGGGAACGCCTGGCGGCATGATGGGCCCGCCGACATGCGGGATCGGCGGAACGCCGGGCGTCACCATCGGGCAGGTATGCATATCAGAGACACGGGCCGCAGGCTGAGCCATCACAGACCTCCGTCAGCAATGTGGGAAAACAGCAGGCGCACGCCCTCCGTCGGTGACTCCGAGAACTGGCAGGCTGACATGACCAGCGCACAATTCAGGATTTGCTGGCTCAGTTGCGGATCGGGATAAACCGGCTCGAGATCCGGCGGGCTCATACTTCCCTGCGACCAGAACAGCGACAAAGCAAGGGCACCTGCTGGCGTGTTAAAACCCAGTTCCTTCGCCTGTTCAAAGATGCGCCAGCGCAGTGTTTCGTCGGGTTGACGGCCGTAGCGGGCGATATCATCCAGCAGCGGCAGCGCCTCCGTGCTGGCAAAGCGCCGAAGCAGGGCGGTCAATTGGCTGACGACCGTTTTGAAGTCATATTGCAGGCGCCACTGTTGCAGGGCTTCTTCCCAGTTGCCGCATGCAAGCTGTTGTTGGTGGGATAATTCAACGGATGCCATGGTGCTCTCCTTAGCCGATGTTAATAATGCCGCCTGAAACCTGCGTCATCCCGCTGCCGGACACCGTGGCCATTGCGCCTTTAAGCTCTGCCGTGGCTTTCGCTTCAAGGGTGAGCAGG
Organism: Kosakonia sacchari; assembly: GCA_900109485.1. GTDB lineage: Bacteria > Pseudomonadota > Gammaproteobacteria > Enterobacterales > Enterobacteriaceae > Kosakonia > Kosakonia sacchari_B. Next base: position 15,811 of record FOAY01000014.1, read on the forward strand.
GTGCCGTTAATCGTAATGCCGCTGGGCGAGAGGCTGATTTTGTTGCTGCCCACTTTCAGTTCGATGCCTTGCGTGGATTCGAAGGTCAGCGTTTTATCGGTTTTGATACCGCCGCTGCCGCCGCTCACGCTGAGCATATAGTTGCCGCTCTTCAGCTCGGTGGTGTTATTGCCCGCCACGCTGAGCTTGTAGTTACCGTCTTTCACTTCGGTGGTGGTATTACCGGCGACGCTGAGCTTGTACTCGCCGTCTTTCACTTCGGTGGTGGTATTACCGGCGACGCTGAGTTTGTACTCGCCGTCTTTCACTTCAGTGGTGGCATTGCCGGTAACGCTGAGTGTGTAATTGCCGTCCTTTACCTCTGCGCTGGCATTGCCCGTCACGCGCTGTTGCCAGTTGCCTTTTTCCAGCGTGACGCTCATATCGCCTTCTTTCAGCACCAACAGATCGTTGCCCTTGGTCAGCTCGGTGCTGCGGTTGGCGGCGATGGTGCTGGTGGCATCATTTTTCACCGTCAGCGCGAGATCCTTTTGCGCAATGATGGTTAGCAACTCTTCGCCTTTTTTATCGTTGAAACTCAGGCGATGGCCCTCATCGACGCTGCCTTTGGGCGTGCTGCGTGACACAAAACCGCTCTCATTTTTCCCGGCGGGAAGGGCGAAGGGCGGCTTATTCTGGCCGTTATGCACTGTGCCGATGACCACCGGGAAATCGGGATGTCCCTGCACAAAGCTGACCAACACTTCACAGCCGACGCGTGGAAGAAACTGCGCACCGAAATTCGCGCCGCTCCACGGCTGTACCACTTGCACCCAGCAGGAGCAGGTATCGTCATTGGGGTTTTCTTTGTCCCACGGAAACTGGATCTTGATGCGGCCATATTCATCGGCGTGGATCTCTTCTGAAGCAGGCCCGACGACGGTTGCTGTCAGCACGCCTGGGATCTCCGGCAGCGGATGGTTATCGGCTGGCACCCACGGCTGATCGTTCGTTACCGCCTGCAACTGGCAAAAGCAGGCACTGCTGTTGTCGTCAAAGTTATTGACCGCTTCAAGATCCAGGCGCTGGATGTTGTACGCTTTGTCGCCGGAAGGATGGCCGCTCAGCGTGAAGATTTCGCCGCAACTCAACCAGTGGGCATTCGCCGTCGCAGCAAAGTGGCGAATATTGGCTTCTTTCGCCGCCATCACCGTTTGGGCCTGGCGGGTGATCAGCTCGCGTTCGCCCTGCGGCGTGATATCGGTAAACGTCACGGAGGAGATGGATTTATCAGCGCTGCGGGCGCTTTTCAGATCATCAATCGCCGCGGTTTGCGGCATATTGAATCCCTGAATCGCCACGCTTGCCGGCAGCAACGCCACGCTGGCTTCCCAGCTCTCGATAGTGCCGCCAGTGATGATTTCGCCCTGATGATGCCAGGCGAGTTTCTCTCCGCCAATGTTGGTATGGCTGGCTGGATGATCGGCCAGCACTAAGGTATGAGCCGCTGCGCTGTGGCGGAAAAAGTAGTAGATCCCTTCTTCCTGCAAAATTCGCTGGATAAAACGCAATGCCGACTCACGATACTGCACGCAGTACTCTCGCTTCGGGTACGTACCATGCAACTGCACCTCGACATCGTTGATGCCGTAACTTTTGAGCAGAGTACTGACCAGATCCGGCACGCTGGTGTTTTGCCAGATGCGCATCATGCGACCCATTTGCAGCAGCGAGAGTGTCGGTTCGAGCGTGAAAATGCATTCCGCCTCATCCCCGGTGCGTTGCGCATAACGAATGCGGGTTACGACGCCGTGCAGATGACGCTGCGGCAGCGACTGACTGCCGTCGCCGATGCGGCAGGAAACTGCTTCGCCATGCCAGCGCGCCAGATCTGCCTCCTTCAGTTTGGTCAGCGAACGCAGTTCGTATTGGTACGGCGAGGAGAGCGATTCCTGCCCGCGAAGTGAGACCAGCAGCAGCGAATCGGCGAGGTCGCCGTTCCAGCCGATAAAATGGTGTTGTTGCTCTTTGCTTTTTTCAATAATCGACATACTCATAATCCTGTTTAAAAGTCCGGGGCTGGCTTCTGCACTTTATGCAGATAAGTCCCCGCGCTGCTGCCAAGACAAAAATCCACCCCTAAAGCGCGCATTCCCAGCGGGCTGGAACCAGGAGAGGAACGACCGATCAGTAAGGAAACCGAGAAGTCCATTACCGGGCCAACGTAATCGCGGATACGCGCCCAGAGATCCTGCCAGGCTGCGCCCTGCGGAATAAAACGGCGGGAAGACTCCGCAGACATCGGGCCGAGCAAAACATCAAAATGCGCATGCACCTCCCGACGCGCGGCGCCCAGCATTGGCGCGGTTTCCAGCCTGTGTTGAGGATTGCCGAGCTGGCAGCGCTCCTCATCGCTCACGCTGCGCCAGCCGCCGGTAAACGGGATCACCTGCGCCGGGACAGCAAAAAGCTGACTCAGCCAGCGCTCCAGGTTGACCATTGAACGCACGGGCGCGGCAAATAACGCGGCGTGGTTCGCCATCGCCGGGACGGGCGCTTCATTCGTCAGGCCGGTAAGTGCGAGGATGGCCATGTTGAGCGGCGAGGAACCTGTAGATTCAGCGAGCGCGTATAAATGGTTTTTTTGCCAGGCGAGATAGTCCAGGCAGTAGAGCCGGTGGCCAAAAAGATCGAAAAAAGCCCTGGCGCTGCCGTCGCTGTAACGGTACTGGCGCTCAATCAGCCACTCGGTATACACCGCAGGCAGCGCGCCCATTGCGCCGGTCAGACCATGATGAAAAGCCGTTAGCGTCAGCGGTTGGTCGGGCGCTGCCTGAGACAGCGACTCCACATCACCCTCTGGCGCATTGAGCGAAAGGGTTGATGTCAGATGCAGCGCTTCATCCAGCAAGGTTTCATCGGTTTTTTCGCCATCCCGCAGCGTGCGCAGCAGCAGGCGAATTTGCTGATAAAAATTGAATTTGCTGATAAGCGGGATCAAAGCCATGACAACCTCCCGGCGCGCACCGGCCACTGGTGCAGCGTTTCTGCTTCCTGCTCAATGCAGGTGGCGAGCCGGATAAAGCTGTTGACCGGGGCATACAGCGCCAGCAGGCGATCCAGCAAGGCGCAAAACAGGTAATAGTCAGGTTCATTCAGCGCCTGATGGCGAAACGTCACCCGCACATTGATGCCGCGAGCCAGCGAGTGCGGATCGTTTTTTATCAGCCGACGGGTAACGGGCTGGCACTCCAGCGACTGTATCAACATGAATAACGGCGTTTTCCCCGGCTGCACGTCACGGTTATACAGCGACAACATCTCAGCCAACTGTTGGGCGCCGCGTTCGCCGGTCAGCAGTTGATGATTGAGCGACAGTTGCGCCAGAAAACGCCAGCGTTGCGCGCTCTTTTCTGGGGGATTAAGCGGACGCGTCGGATGGGTCAGCGCAATCGTCTTCAACGCGGCAACCGCTGCGTCGGCATCAAAATCACCGTCAGGATGACCATACGACAACTGATGCGGCAACGTATGGTTGCTACAGCGCATGGTAATGGTCACCACTTCTGCGAGCGGCGAAGCCGGGCCGGACTGGCTTTTACTGAAGGCAATAAAACAGGTCGGCTCCACGCCGCGTGGGCCATACACTTCCCGGTGGGCGCTCTGCCAGTGCAGCCCGGCGTTGTCCGTATTGTCCGTGTGCAGGTGGCTTTCAAGCAGTGAACGCACCGGCCAGTGATCGATGTGTCCTTCGGTTTTACGCTGCACAGTAACGGTGTCGATTGACCAGACATTCATCAGCCCCGGATAGCGGTTATCCGGAATGACCGGATGCTCGACGGTGGCGTCGTTGAGCGTGAGCGGCTCTGCGCGTTGCGTAAACAAATTCACGGCGGGAGAACAGAACAGGCGGAAAAAGCTGGCATCGACAATATCAGCCATTTTTTCCAGTTTTTTCGTCAATCGGTTGCGCCTGATAACGGCCTGAATTTCAAAACTTTCATTACCGCTGGCGGTAAAACTTTCCGGCAGTTGCAGGTCAATAAAAGAGAATTTCTGCGGAAAATAAAAGTAATCCAGCAGCAGAATATGGATTGGCGCAATGCGGGGATCCCGCGTAAGCAGCGCATCTTCCGCCTCAAAACCCACCGGGGCGATCGCCGTGGCGGGCAGCGCTACGCTGTTTTCCCCCTGCGACAGGCCAAGGCTCTGAAGTTCTGAACAAAGCACCGTATAAAGCAGGTTGACCGCATTGTTCTGGCCGTGCAGATAGATGCGGATCTTCTCGGCACCGATCGCGCCGCCCGGCCAGACCCGAAACTGCAAGCGTAACTTCCAGTTCAGGATATCGCTGTCAAAATGCAGCATTGCCGTCTCAATGCTAAGCGGCAGTAGCGTAACCGGGTAGATGGTTTGAAACTGGCAGGGCAGCGGGGCGGTATTGCGGGTAAATAGCGCGGTACCCGGCGTAAGAACATTTTTGCCGCTGATGCCGCTGCGCGCAGGATCGGGCTCCATCATAACAATGCAGGTTGAGGGCAGCGGACGCAGGAACTGGGGGGCCAGTGAAGCAATAAGCGCCTCGACCACTTCAGGCATATCCTCATCCAGCCGCTGATGAATACGCGACGTTAATAAGGCAAAAGATTCAATCAATCGGCTGACATGCGGATCGGCGGATTCACCCTCGATCATGCCAAGCCGACGGGCTATTTTGGGAAAGCGCTCAGCGAAAACGCGGCCATGCCTTTTTAAGAAGTTCAGTTCTTTCTGATAATAAGAAAGTAAACTATTCATCGAAATAAAATACTCCCGTATCGTCATTCCAGATAAGCCTGAAGGTGAATCGCTTATTTAAATAATTTGCCTGTACTTCGAATTTAATGTGTTCCGGTTTGACCTGGGTACTGGTGATGGAAACCTGCGTCAGGCGCGGCTCGAAACGGGCAATGGTTGTTTTCAGCCGCTGTTCCATAATATTGCGCCGGGGAGTCAGTTCGTGAGTTTGCTGAAATGACTCATCGATACCAAAATTCAATACCGAAGTATTAATAAGGGGAATCTCCTCAATACCGGGATAGCGCGCGCGGGAGCTTAAACACATGTTTAATTCTGTCAGTAATTGGTGATGCGAGAGCGCTTCGCACTGATAATCATCTTCTTCACGAAGAGGGTGATTATCACTGAGTGTTAAGAGTAATGAATGTATCATCAATGCGCTTCCTGGAAAAAACCGGCCGCCTGCGGCAGCCGGTGCACGCTGTTATTTAAGCGCTTTTGTCGGAATGTCGTATTTAATCGGCCCGATTTTATCCAGGCCGGATTCTGCGGCATTCGGCACGTTAATGGTGAGATCAACTTCGCCTTCAAAGGTGAAAGTAATATCCATAAATAATTTGTCACGCATTTCGTAGCGAAGACTCTGGACCTTACAATCAGTGTAGGTGATACGCTGAATTTCATAGTTCGCTGAGTATTCGTCGGAGCCGCGGTGTACGACAGTGATAGTAATATTTTTATAACCGCGTTTTAAATACTGCTCAAAAAAGTTGCTGCTTTCCTTGGTGACTAATAAGGAAACATGAGTTGAATCAAAATAGGTACCGTCAGGGCCGGAATACGTGGTGATACCCATCGGAGCATACCCTTCGATCCAGTCTTTATAAGCAGTTTCCGTTGATGCACCTTTAACGGGTTTGTTGTCAATTTTAATTTCGATGAATTGACAGTCCTGGAGTTTAGCCATATCTAATCCTTTATTAATAATGAAACGATGAAAAATAAATTACGCACCGGCAGCAGACGGTAAATCGGCTACAAGGCGTAAAGACATACTTAAACCCTCAAGTTGAAAATGAGGTTTTAACCATGCGATTGCGCGATAAGTCCCGGGAAAACCAGGGACTTCAACAACGTCTATTTGGGCTTCACGCAGGGGATAGCGTGCTTTCGTTTCCGGGCCTGCGTTATCGGAGGCCACGACATATTGCATAATCCACTTCTGTAAATATTCTTCGCACTCGCTACGCGACATAAAACTGCCGACCTTATCGCGAACGATGGATTTCAAATAATGGGCAAACCGCGACGTGGCCAGAATATAGGGCAACTGGCTCGACAAGCGCGCATTCGCATTCGCCTGGTCAGAGTTATATAAACGCGGTTTGTTGGCTGACTGAACGGCAAAAAACGCCGCGTAGTCGGTTCCTTTGCAATGCACCAGTGGAATAAAACCAAGATCGGAAAGCTCTTTTTCCCGGCGATCTGAAATCGCGACCTGCGTAGGGCATTGCATGGTCCTTTCACCGCTGATTGAGGTGTAGTTATACGCCGGCAATGATTGCACCAGGCCACCCCCTTCGACGCCGCGAATGGATGCGCACCAGCCATACTCTTCAAAGGATTCAACGATCTTGCCTGCCAGCTCCCAGGCAGAATTCATCCACAGATAATCGCTGCCGCTTTCGTTTTCATTGATCTGTTCTTCAAAGCTAAAGGTTTCCGCCGGGATGGTTTTACTGCCGTAGGGCATACGCCCCAGCACGCGGGGTAAGGTGAGGCCAATATAACGGCTATCATCGTTCTGGCGGAATGAACGCCAGCGCGCATAATCCGTGGTCTCAAACAATTTCGCCATATCCCGTGGGCGAGGCAGCTCGGAAAAATCCTGCATCGACAGCATGCCCGGCGCAATCGCACTCAGGAAAGGAGCGTGGGCCGCTGCCGCGACGTGGGAAATCTGTTCCAGCAAATTAATATCTTGTGGCGTGTTATCAAATTCGAAATCGCCAATAAAGGACGAAAATGGCGTACCGCCAAAAGTACCGTATTCGCTTTCATAGACGCATTTAAACAACATTGACTGATCGAAATCGCTGGCCGATTTAAAATCTTTTATCAATTCTTGTTTAGTACATTGCAGAACCCGGACTTGCGTATTTTCCGTTACGCTGGTCTGCACCAGTTTATGCAGGCCACGCCATGAAGACTCTTTTTTCTGAAATTCAGGGGCATGAATAATTAAACTTACCTGACTGGAAAGCAGTTCATCAATGGCTGAAATTCGCTGTTCGATACTGCCAATCAGATCGCTGGAAACAATCACTGTTCCTGCTGTCACTTCGGCAAGAAAATTATTAAGCTGTGTTTTCATCCGGTCGCGATCGGATTCACGACGAATTGCTTTTGTATTATCGATTACCTGATTGAGAAAATCATCACTGAATGATGTTTCAGCAACAGTGCCTACCGCCAGTTCACTATCCATTTTTATTCCTCTGCCGGGTTATCTGTCTGCTCTGTTTGTTTATTCTGCTGCATGGCTATTTCTGCCAGCTGCGTTTTTAAACGCTCATTACTGGCGGCGCGATTACGTAAATCTGATAATTGTTCACGCAGTTCCATCAATTTGCGTAGCGGTTCTACTTGCTGAACAATATTATCTGGCGAAAAATCATCCATATTCTGGAAAGTTAATGACACGGCCATTTTCCCTTCCTGATCGGGCAATGCGCTGTCGACTAAAAATTCAGCGACCGGTTTCATCGACGACATGATTTCGTTGAAATTATCTTTATCAACGTGCAGGAATTTACGATCGCGCAGTTCAGTTTCGGTATTGGTGAAATCGCCCATAACGCCAAGAACTAAAGGTAATTCTTTTGCCGTCTGGGCATCACCAATCTCGACATCATAGGTTATTTGTACCCGCGGCGGACGGGCTTTATCTAATTTGTGTTGAGTGTTGCTCATGTTGTCCTCCAAATAATGACGTCTAACTTAATTAACCATGCAATTAAGCTGTCACTGGTGCTGTGCTCAAACATACGTTTATAAGTTACTTCAGGTTGTAGTTTGTCGCTATATTTATGCTCTTAATTAAGAGCGAATGGGAATATTCAAGAAATAGGCTTTCTGAATAATATTTGAGATATTTTTATACAGCGGGACTAAAGCTTATTATTGTTTGCAGTATGAGTATTACATTATCACAAATTGAGCGATCGGCAGTGTTTTTAATTTTGTTTATGGAGAAACATAATATATGTAATTCAGCGAAGAACTTTAAACAACCGTTCCAATTACAGGTTGAAATAATCATCCTGGCAATTGGACTGTTATTACGCTTGATACCTTATTTGATTGTCTTGCCTGGTCGATGCCTGCGGTATGCGCGTGTAGAACCTCTGCGCAGCGTGCTTTCCGCTGCCGACGGACTGACAAAATGTGCGCTTATCTTGACAATCCATTGACAGTTAATTGCCTGGTCAGTAGTTTCATTTGTAATTACTGACCAGGCAAACATCATGACGGACACGACGGATACCCCCATTCCCAAACTGCATCTTGGCTTACTGATTCATCTGGCGAACCAGTTTAAAGACCAGCTTATCAGTCAGTATTTTTCCTCGGCGGATATCACCGCTGCGCAGTTCAAGGTGCTGATCAGTATCTACAAAGGCTTTAACAGCCCGATTGAAGTGAGCAAAAACTTGCTGATGGATGCCGGGGCGATGAGCCGCATGCTGGAACGGATGGTGAAACGTGATCTGATCGTGCGCAACACCAACCCGGAGGATAAACGCCAGGTGATCCTGGCCCTGACCGAAAAAGGGCTGCAGATCTGCGAACGTTTCCAGAATGAGGCGCTGGCCTCGATTCTCAGTTCGCTGACCAGCCGCCTGACACCCGAAGAGGCCCGATTGCTGGTCGATTTACTGATAAAAATGTTGCCGGACGAGGCAACTCGCCCACATCGCTAAGCTGTCCAATAAGGTATTCACGATGCAAACTTCATCTGCACAAGCCGAACGTGCGCCGGGCAAACGTAAGCGCAACTTCGCTATTCTGTTCCTCATTCTGCTGGTTATCGCCGCAGGATGTCTGGCCTGGTACTTTTTGTATGCTCGCTATTACGAAACGACCGATGACGCTTACGTTAACGCCAACCTGGTGACGCTGACGCCGCAAATCGCCGGCACCGTCACGCAAGTTACCGTGGATGAAGGTGATTACGTAGAAAAAGGGCAGCCGCTGGTGCTGCTCGATCCGAGCGATACGGAAATCGCCCTGCAACAGGCGGAAGCCAACCTTGCCAGCACCGTGCGTCAGGTGCGCGGGCTTTACAGTACCGCCGATAACTATCGCGCACAGGTCGAAGCGAAACAGGTGACGCTGCAAACCGCGCAAAATGACTATGCGCGTCGGCAAAAGATTTTCGCCAGCGGGGCGATTGCCGCTGAAGATCTGGCGCATTACCGCGATGCGGTGACCACCGCGAAAAGCGACTTGGTGGCGGCGCAACAGGCGTTAACCACCAATCTGGCGATGGTCGATGACACGGTGATCGACAGCCACCCGGAAATCAAAAGCGCGGTCGCCACGCTGCGCCAGCGCTACCTTGATAATGCCCGCAGCACCATTGTTGCGCCGGTGAGCGGCTTTGTTGCCAAACGCGCGGTGCAGCTTGGCATGCGGGTTGATTCCGGCACCACGTTGATGTCGATTGTGCCGCTGGATCAGGTCTGGGTGGATGCCAACTTTAAAGAGAGCCAGATGGAAACCATGCGACTGGGGCAGAAAGTGACGCTGACCGCCGATCTCTATGGCGATAACGTTGAATACCACGGAGTGATTGAGAGCCTGGGTATTGGTACCGGCAGCGCCTTCTCGCTGCTGCCCGCGCAGAACGCCAGCGGTAACTGGATCAAAATTGTCCAGCGTCTGCCGGTGCGTATCACGCTCGATCCGCACGATATGCAGAAACACCCGCTGCGCGTCGGGCTGTCGATGTTCGCCCGCGTGGATATCCGTGATACGGACGGTCATCTGCTGCCGCAGGAGACCGTTGCCGCGCCGCGCTTTACCACGGACGTGTACCAGAACGCGCTGCAAAATGCCGATCAACTGGTGGCGAAAATTCTTCATGACAACAGCCAGGCGGTAGCGTCCAGCGCCCGCTAAGAGAGACGTTATGCAAGATAAGTCGGCGTTTACGCCTCCCAGCCTGCTGCTGGCGACGATTGCGCTGTCGCTGGCAACGTTTATGCAGGTGCTGGATACCACCATCGCCAACGTGGCGCTGCCGACCATCGCCGGTAACCTCGGCGTCAGCTCGGATCAGGGCACCTGGGTGATCACCTCGTTTGCGGTGTGCAACGCCATTGCGCTGCCGCTGACCGGCTGGTTCACCCGACGTTTCGGCCAGCTTAAGCTGTTTGTCGGCTCGGTGGCGCTCTTTACCCTGACCTCGTTCCTCTGCGGCTTTGCCCACAGCATGACCGAGTTGATTATTTTCCGCGCCCTGCAGGGCTTTTTCGCCGGGCCGATGTTCCCGATGTGCCAGACGCTATTGCTGGTCATTTTCCCGACCAGCAAACGCAGTATGGCGCTGGCGCTGCTGTCGATGGTGACCGTCGTGGCGCCGATTGTCGGCCCGATCACCGGTGGCTGGATCACCGATAACTACTCGTGGCCGTGGATCTTTTATATCAACGTGCCGATCGGGATTTTCGCCGCCATTACCGTCTGGAGCCAGCTCCGCGCGAGGGAAGAGGCCACTACCACCGCGCCGATTGATTACATTGGCATTGCGTTGCTGGTTCTCGGCGTTGGGCTGTTGCAGGTGGTGCTCGACAAAGGCAACGATATTGACTGGTTCAACGCGCCGGAAATCATCGTCATGTCAGTTATCTCCGCAATTGCGCTGGTCTCGTTTGTGATTTGGGAACTGGGGGAAAAGCACCCGATTGTGAACCTGCGGCTGTTTAAGGATCGTAACTTCGCCATCGGTACGGCAACGCTGACGCTTGGCTATGCGGCATTTTTCGCCATCAACATTATTCTGCCGCAGTGGCTGCAAACCCAGATGGGTTACACCGCCATCTGGGCCGGGCTGGCCGCTGCGCCGATGGGGTTTTTACCGCTGTTGCTGACGCCATTTATCGGCCGCTATGCGCACAAAGTGGATCTGCGCTTCCTCGCCACGCTGTCGTTCCTGACGATGGGCATATCATGCTTGCTGCGCGCGCAGTTTAATACCAGCGTCGATTTTCGCACCATTGCCGAAGTGCAGATGTTTATGGGCATCGGCGTGGCCTTCTTCTTTATGCCGATCACCACCATTGTGCTGTCGAATTTGAGCGGTGCTGAAGTGGCGGAAGGCTCCGGGCTGGCGACCTTTTTCCGCGTGCTCGGCGGTTCTTTCGCCTCGTCGCTCACCACCTGGATTTGGTCGCGGCGTGAGGTTTATCACCATGCTAACCTCACCGAGAGCGTCACCACCTATAACCCGGCAGCAATGGATTACCTGCAAAAGATGGGCGGTGTGACGCAGCAGCACCTTGCGTCCGTCGATAAAACCATCGAGCAGCAGGCCTATATGATGTCGACCATCGACTATTTCTGGCTGCTGGGCTGGGGTTTCATGGTACTGATGGTGTTGATTTGGTTTGCCCGCCCGCCGTTTGTGCGTTCCGGCGCGTCTGGCGCGCCGCCCGCGGCAGGGCATTAATACAATACCCAAAATAATTCGAGTTGCAGGACAAAGCGCTTTTCCGTTTTGAACAGCGCCAGCGCTGGCCCCGAACAGGAAAGCCAACGCACATGCAACTTGAAGTATGACGGGGATAAGATGAGATAAACTATGGCACCCGTATTACCCGGCAGTGATGGTCGTTTATTGCAGCACCGTTCGTTTGTGGCGTTCTGGCTGGCGCGAACCAGCTCCAGCTTTGGTTTTCAGATGTTATCCATCATTGTCGGCTGGCAGATCTATTCCCAGACGCAAAGCGCCTTCTGGCTGGGGATGATTGGTCTGGTGCAGTTTGTTCCTTCGGTCACGCTGGCGCTGCCTGCCGGGCATATCGCCGATCAGTTTGACCGGCGCCGCGTGGTGCTGATCGGGCAGATTTGCGAATGGCTGGCGATTGCGGCGCTGGCCTGGCTGACGTGGCAAGGCGACGCCAGCGTCGGGGTGATCCTGCTGCTGATTTTTATTATCTCCTGCGCCAAAACCGTCGAATCACCGTCGATGATTTCGATGCTGCCGGCGCTGGTTCCGGCCTCGATTTTACCCCGCGCCACCGCCGCCAATGCGGTTTCCGGCCAGGCGGCGCAGATTGTCGGCCCGGCGCTGGGCGGGTTTCTCTATGCTGCGGGCGCGGATGTGGTGTATACCGCCACGGCGGGGCTGTATCTGGTGTCGCTGCTGCTGGTGATCACGCTGCGCTATGAACAGGCGCAGCCGAAACGCACTCCGGCCACGCTTTCATCGCTGTTCGCCGGGGTGAATTTTATCCGCAACCGCCCGGATGTGCTGGGCGTGATCTCCCTCGATCTGTTCGCCGTGTTATTGGGCGGGGCGACGGCGCTGCTGCCCATTTTCGCTCACGATGTACTGCATACCGGGCCGCTGGGGCTGGGTTTGCTGCGCAGCGCGCCTGCGGTCGGAGCGCTGCTGGTGGGCTTCTGGCTCAGCCACCGAACGCTGACGCGCAACGTCGGCATGATCATGTTTCTGAGCGTTGCCGGGTTTGGCGTGGCGACGCTGGTGTTTGCGTTTTCAAACCTGATGTGGCTGTCGCTGCTGGCGCTGTTCGCCCTCGGCGGCTGCGATATGGTGAGCATGGTGATCCGCGGTTCGCTGGTGCAACTGGATACCCCGGATGAGATGCGCGGGCGGGTCAATGCGGTGAACTCGATCTTTATCAACACCTCCAACCAGCTTGGCGAATTTGAATCCGGCATGCTCGCCGCGTGGCTCGGCGCGGTGCCCGCTGCGGCGCTGGGCGGTATCGGCACGCTGCTGGTGGTGGCGCTGTGGATGAAGATGTTCCCTGGCCTGCGTCATCGTCAGCGGCTGGAGAGCAGCGCAGCATAGCCGCAGACGCATTTGCCCACGCCGGGCGAAAGCAGGCTATGCTTTCTTTTTTGCTCTCTTTTCAAGGAGGAACCATCATGAAATCTGGAATGAAAAAATGTCTGCCGCTAATGCTACTTGCGGCGCTGTATGCCGGGCATGCCAGTGCGGACGACACCCCGTCGTATGGCGCGCAACTGGAAGGTTTTGCCTATCCGTATCCTAAGCAAACGTTCGCCTTTACCTCGCAGGGCGAGAACCTGCAAATGGGCTATATGGATGTTGCGCCGGTCGGCAAAAGCAACGGCAGGGCGGTGGTGCTGTTGCACGGCAAGAATTTTTGCGGCGCCACCTGGGAAAACACGATCGCGGCGCTGAGCCAGCAGGGTTACCGGGTTATCGCGCCGGATCAGATCGGCTTTTGCACCTCCAGCAAACCCGCGCATTATCAGTACACTTTTCAGCAATTAGCCGACAATACCCACGCGTTACTGCAAAGACTGGGTATTTCTCGTGCGGTGATCGTTGGCCATTCCACCGGCGGAATGCTGGCGACGCGCTATGCGCTGATGTATCCGCAAGCCGTTGAACAACTGGTGCTGGTGAACCCGATCGGTCTGGAAGACTGGAAAGCGCTCGGCGTGCCGTATCGCACGGTGGACCAATGGTACCAGCGGGAGCTGAAACTCTCGGCGGCGAGTATCCGCGAGTATGAACTGAAAACCTACTACGTCGGGCGCTGGAAAGCGGAATACGAGCGCTGGGTGACGATGCTGGCAGGGCTGAATAAAGGGCCTGGGCATGAGCGGGTGGCATGGAACTCGGCGCTGATCTACGACATGATCTTTACCCAGCCGGTGTTCTATGAGTTTAAGGATCTGCAAACGCCGACCACGCTGATGATCGGCACGGCGGATACCACGGCAATTGGCAGCGACATTGCGCCACCGGCGGTGAAAGCGAAGCTGGGTCACTATGCACAGCTCGGTAAAGCAGCGGCGAAAGCGATCCCCGGCGCGAAGCTGATTGAGTTTGACGGGCTGGGCCACGCGCCGCAGATGGAAGAACCGACGCGTTTTAACCAGGCGCTGCTGGAAGCCCTTCGCCAGTAGTCAGCGTAACAGTTGTTGTTTACGCGCCTGATTAACCGCCTGAATGCGCCCCTTCACCTGCAACTTTTCATACAGCTGTTTCAGGTGCCATTTGACGGTTTCCACAGAAATCCCCAGCGAGCGGGCGATCTGTTTGTTGGAATGGCCATCGGCAATTAAGCACAACGTTTGCTGTTCGCGCTCCGTTAACCGCAGGCCTGCGGTTGCGGAGGCGGGCAGCATCGCGCTTAGCTGGTTGAGCAGAGTGCGGATGGCCGCTTCCTGCGCGGGTTGCTTGTTCAGGTGAGCCAGCCACAAGGTGAGATCCGGGCCGAGGTCTTGCAGGCTGCGGCGCAAATTTTTCGCCACCGCGCTGTGCAGTGCCGGTAAACCCACCGCGGCTGCCTGCGCGATTTCTCCGCCGCGGAACAGGGCAATGGCTTCCAGCAAGCGCAAGCGCACAGCACTAAGCCATTCGCCGCACTGTTCAAGCGTCTCCACCTGCGCGTGAAGTAACCTTGCTGCCGCCAGCGGTTCGCCGCGCGCCATCTGCATCCGGCACTGGCTGATGGCGCTGTACCTGTCGATAAGCGTTTGTTGATGAGGGTCCGCCGCGCGAATCTGTAGCAACTGTGCCAGCACACTTTCGGCGGCATTGTGATGACCGGCCAGCAGATAAAGCGCCAGCCGCTCAGCGAGCAGCAACGCGCGGATGCGCAACCAGCCGCGTCGCTCAGCCAGTTGTTCAGCATGCTGTAACAGCGCCAGCGCTTCGTGGTGCTGGTTGTTGTGCTGCGCATAACGTGCCAGCACACGGTAGCAGCTGCTCAGACCGTCCGGCGGGCAGACGTCATCAATGGTTTGCCGCCGCAGGGTCAACAGATCTTCGATACGCTCATCGCTTCCCTGTTCCCAGGCGATTTCCGCCAGCACCGGCGCCAGCGTTGCGCTGCTGCTGGAATTTGTGCCGGTATGCTGTTCCGCATGGCTCAGCGCGCGGGAAGCCAGCTGCTTAGCCTGCGTTAAATCCCCCTGGCGCAGACAGGCCTGCGCCATCACGAAAGCGCGATAGACCTCCACAAACAGGTTGCGCAGGGGCGCTTGCGCAATGGCGACACGCTGATGAACAGCCAGCGCCTGCTGCGGGCGTGAAGCGACAAGGTAGCCGTAGCTGAGAATATTGCACACCAGGCCATCTACCCAGATATCGCCGCAGGGCACCGCCTGCAACAGCGGCTCCACAATAGCGAGACTGGCGGCAATATTTTCGGCGAAGGCTTCGCAAATCGCCCGCACCACGCGTAATTTGATGCGGGCAGGGCGGGCCAGCGCCGGGGTTTTTGCCGCCAGCGCGTCGAGTTCATCCAGCAACTGGCGCGCATCGTCAAAGCGGAAATAGTGCGCCAGCGCCCATGCAAGGTTGATTTGCAGTTCGATGCGCGCGGGCGTCACGTCCGCAGGCAGATAGCGCATCCAGCGCACCATGGTATCGATATCGCCCTCTTCAGCCAGCGATTGTGCCCCGGCAACCGCATGGCGGGTCATTGGTTTACCGGCGGCAAGCGTATGGCGGATGGCTTCAGCCCACAGTTGCTGAGCGGCAAACCAGGTGCTGGCGCGTTCATGCAGTAAACTCACCGCTTCCTGCCCATGACGCTGTAAACGCGTTAATAATGCATCGCGCATAAGCGGGTGGTAACGAAACCAGAATCCCTCGTCATCGAGCGTGGAGAGAAACAGGTTGCGCCCGGCTATCCAGGCGAGCATCTCCTCGCCGTTATGCAGACCGGTTACGGCATCGCACAATGCCGGATGAAGACGATTGAGCAGGGACGTTCGCAGCAGAAAATCAAACACCTCAGCCGATAGCGGGGCGAAGACGACTTCATCCAGATAGCGCGAAACTGACCGGGAACTGGCCCGCAGGCTCCCCTCGTTATTGGTGTGACCGTGCGGGGCAAGCGCGGCCATTTTCATGCCCGCAATCCAGCCTTCCGTGACCGAAATCAAGCGGTGAAGCGTCTCTTTTTTTACCGGTGTTGCGCTGGTCGCGGAAAACCAGGCGTGGGCTTCCTCGTGGGTAAAGCGCAGCGCGTCATCGTCGATCTCCAGCAGTTGATCCTCGATTTGCAGGCGGCTGAGCGCCCATGGCGGCGGACAACGGCTGCCTAAAACCAGATGCAGGCAGGCGGGCGCATGGGCCAGCAGCCAGCGTATCCCGGCATGGATCTCCGGGTGCTGAATGTTCTGGTAATCGTCAAGTATGAGGTACAACGGGCGCGGCTGCGTGTGCAACAGGTTAACCAGCGTGGCGCAGAAGTGGGCTAAATCATCAGCGAGTTCGCCGGGGAACACCGGAGAGGGTGAGGTTTTTTCCTGCTGGCTGAGCGGGCGTAACGCCTCCTGCACGTAACGCATAAACAGCAGCGGCGAGTTGTCATCCTCTTCAAGGCTCAGCCAGGCGATGCTGTCGCCCCGCTGTTGGCGGCGATGATACCACTGCGCCAGCAGCGTCGTTTTGCCAAACCCGGCCGCGGCGCGCACCAGCGTCAGGGTACGGGAAGAAGCGCCATCAAGCTGCTGTAACAGCCGGTCACGCTGCACTAACGCGCCCGGCGAGCGCGGTGGCGTGAGCTTGGTGAGGATCAGCGGTAACGCGCGGGCGAAACGGAACGGTTCATCGTGCGTCTGCACTGCGGGTAGATCCCTGGTTGAGGATAAAAACGCCATGTCTCCCTCTCTCGCCCTGTGCTTCCCCCCCATCAGAGGGGGTAGGCCATCTCTGTTCGTGTCTATAGAGTAAATAACCATCCACCACCGGTGCATAGTCAGGCCTTTTTGCCCATCAGACTGTGCGCCAGCGGGCAGAATAACCGTTAATCAGGATGAGGTAAGTAGAGATTATGGCTATCGAAAATAAAGTTGCTCTGGTCACCGGCGCGGGTCAGGGAATTGGTCGGGGTATTGCTTTGCGTCTGGCAAAGGATGGCGCGTCGCTGATGCTGGTTGATGTTAAGCGCGAAGGGTTGGATGCGGTTGCCGCAGAGGTTAAAGCGCTGGGACGTCAGGTTGCCACTTTCGTGGCGGATATCGCCGATCGCGAGCAGGTGTATGAGGCCGTCAACCAGGCGGAAAGCAAGCTTGGCGGCTTCGATATTATCGTCAACAACGCCGGTATCGCGCAGGTGCAGGCACTGGCGGATGTGACACCGGAAGAGGTTGATCGCATCATGCGCATCAACGTGCAGGGAACGCTGTGGGGCATCCAGGCGGCGGCGAAGAAATTTATCGACCGTAAACAGAAAGGGAAAATTATCAATGCCTGTTCTATTGCCGGGCATGACGGTTTTGCGCTGCTCGGCATCTACTCGGCAACGAAATTTGCTGTTCGCGCGCTGACGCAAACGGCGGCGAAAGAGTACGCCAGCCGTGGGATCACGGTAAATGCTTATTGCCCGGGGATTGTCGGCACGGGCATGTGGACGGAAATCGATAAACGCTTCTCAGAAATCACCGGCGCCGCGATTGGCGAAACCTGGAACAAATACGTTGGCGGTATCGCGCTTGGCCGCGCCGAAACGCCGGATGATGTCGCAAGCCTGGTCTCTTATCTGGCTGGCCCGGATTCCGATTATGTCACCGGGCAGTCAATCCTGATTGATGGCGGTATTGTTTACCGTTAAGTCAAAGAGCCGGAACGGGCGATACTCAGTTCCGGCTCGTTTCCAGCCGGTTGCGCCCGTGGCTTTTAGCCACGTACAGCGCGCGATCCGCTTTCTCAATTAACCGTTTGTAATCCGGGTGATAATCAAATTCAGCCAGGCCGATACTGACGGTGACGGAAATAGGTTTACCGGGGGCGACTTCAATCGCCAGCCCGGCGATTTTTGTACGTAAGGTTTCCAGCATAATGGAGGCCTGCGACAGATCCGATTCCACCAGCAGCACCATAAACTCCTCGCCGCCATAGCGGAACACATAATCGCTGCTGCGGAAGTGGTCAAAAATCACTGCCGCCACGCTTTTCAGCGTAATATCGCCCGCGTTGTGGCCGAAGCTGTCATTGATTTTCTTGAAATAATCGATGTCGAGCATCGCCAGCACAAAGGGTTTACGCACATTCAACGCCAGCGAGATTTCCCGCCGCATAATGGTCGGAATAAAGCGGCGGTTAAACAGTTGCGTCAGCGGATCTTTGCCGTTCTCCAGCTCCACCAGCGCGTCGAACATCGCCGCAAGCAGACGATGGATCTGCCCGGTAAGCTGCCGGATGGCCTGTAACAGGCTCAGGCGCGACTCCGCCGTCTGTTTTTCGCTGGCCCGCATCCGCGCCAGCCGATCGTCCGCCTGTTTAATCAGCTCATCAATGCTGGTCAGCATCTCCTGATTACCCAGCAAATAACGGCCCTTATGCGCCAGCCACATGCCAAATTCCGACGCCGACAAGGTGATAATGTCCGCCGCCGGTAAGCCGGTAGCGATATTGTAGATAAACTGATTTTCCCAACTGGTCAGCGCGTTAATCTGTCGTTCGCGCTCAACGTTCACGTCATCATAAATGGATAACAGGCGATACTGCTCCTGCGCCTGCATGGAGTTTTGATAGCCCGGCGACCAGGATACCGTCATCGCTTCGATTGCGGTATCCATCGCCAGGCTACTGAAACAGAGGGTGTCGCTGAGCAGCGAAGCCGGAATGGTCGCTTTGGCCTGAAGCAGACGATAAAGCTCATTCTTGAGCTTACGCGCGCCGCGCGCCACCAGATCCAGCGGTAAGCCAATGCGCGCATGCACAATGCCGATGGCCCGCTGATTCTCTAACAGTTGCGGCAGATCTTCACCGGCGCTGCCGAGCACGCTGCGCAACCAGTGGAACATACTGTGGCTGAGCCGCGAGCTGACCTGATCGGTATTCAAAAACAGTTCACTTTCAGAATGTGAAAGCATGTAGTCATAAAAAGCGGTCACCAGATGACGGATTTCCTCATCGCTGAGCGCAGTCAAAATGTCGTGAACCTGCGGTGAAGTCTGGTTCAGCAGATCCTGCCACTCGCTCAGCAGCAACGCATTATCACTGTGTTCAACCTGTTCCATGTGTATGCCAACCATTAATTTTGATGATGTATGGCGCTGATAGTACGGGCAGGCACCGGGGCAAGGTCAAGCAAAAAGCGGTCCGGCGGCTCTGTCGCGCATTGCGGCGCAGGCAGAACGTGCCGGTCGCCGTCAGGGATTCTTCACGCCCTGGGTGTTGGAGAACTCCAGTTTTTCCGCAAGGCAGATAGAAATAAGTTTCGCGGTGGCGGTGCCCTGCGCCACAAAGGTGTGCGGCATCGTGCTGTCGATATACGCGCTGTCGCCCACTTGCAGCGTCAGCGGCGCGTACCAGGAGGTGTGCAGCGTCACTTCACCTTCCAGCACGTAGATAAACTCTTCTCCTTCATGCTCAGACCAGGCTTCTTTTGGCGGCACCTCGCGGGTTTCAATCTCCATCACCACCGGGATCATGCCTTTAATCAGCAACTCGGTGGCATGCACATCGTAGCGAAACCACGGATTGGCAAAGGATAACCCTTCACCGGCGCGGGTATAGGTGCGTCGCGCCTGTACCGCTGGCGGGGCAGATTCCACAGGGCGCGGGTTATCGGTAAACAGCTCCGCCAGCGAGTAATCAAACGCCCCGGCGATCTTGGCAATGGTGTCAAACGAGGCGGAAACCTGGCCTTTTTCAATTTTCGACAGGGTGGAAATAGAGACGCTGCTTACTTCGGCCACCTGTTCGAGCGTCATATCGCGGGTGATACGAATCGCTTTAATGCGCAGGCCAAAATCTTTCTCATTAGTCAGCGCCGCACCGAGCCCTGAAGTTTCATGTTGTCTGGGCGTTTTCATCCTCAACTCCCTGTGTGATATCGGGTGATAGCTGCATATTCTCACATTCGAGAAAAATTTTCTTATAAGAAAAATATATTGGTAATTCTGTGACCAGAAATGCAGTTTAAGAAAAAAAAGTGGAGACGACGATGGCAGACATCACAATCGCCAGCATTACGCTGCCCGCCTGCTACGACAAGGCGCAAAATCTGAGCAATCTCCTGCGCTGGATGGAGAATGCCGCATCGCACAGCGCACAACTGGTGGTATTCCCGGAACAGATCCTGCAAGGCTATCTGCGCGATACGCTGGCATGGGATGCCGATACGGTGGCCTGGCAATTTGAACAGGCGGAAACCATCGGCGCCAGCGAAAGCATTCGCCTGCTGGTCGAGCAGGCAAAGCGGCTCAATCTGCTTGTGGTGTTCGGCATGACCGAGCGCCATCCGCAGCATGCGGAAGTGCTGTTTAACAGCGCCATATTACTGGGGCCGGATGGCGTTACCGGCGTCTACCGCAAAGTGCATCAGCCGGGCGATGAAAAACACGTCTACTACCCCGGCGACGATTTCCCGGTCTTCAACACCCCGCTCGGGCGCATCGGCATGCTGATTTGCTACGACAAAGTCTTCCCGGAGAGCACCCGCGAACTGGCGCTCAAAGGTGCCGACATCATGATCATGCCAACCGCCTGGGGTTATGGCGGCGACGGTAGCGCCGGGGATGCCGACCCAATGGTGGAGAGCTACACGCTGTTTGGCCGGGTCAGGGCGCTGGAAAACCAGTGCTGGATGATTGAATCCAATCTTTGCGGTCGCCACGGCAATCTGCTCTATCACGGCCACAGCCGCATTATCGATCCGCTGGGCAACATCATGGCGGACAGCGGTACGCAGGAAGGGATGGCGCTGGCAAAAGTCGATATTGGCGGGGCCATACGTCGCGCCCGTAGCACCGCTTATCTCGGGTATCACTTCTTAAAAGATTATGTACCGGTGAATGCACCGCCTTCACCCCTGACAGTGCATAACCGCCACGCCAGCGGAGGTCAGCATGAGTAAGGTCCTGGAAGCCATCGGTATTCGTAAAAGTTACGCCACGCCCGGCGGCGGTCGCACCACCATTTTGCAGGATTTGCACTTTCACGCGAACCGCAACGAATTTGTCTCTTTTGTCGGCCCCAGCGGCTGCGGCAAGTCAACGCTGTTTAACATTATTACCGGCCTGCTGACGCCGGACAGCGGCAGCATTTTGCTGAAGAATCGGGAAACCACCGGCGCGCCATCGCCGGAACTGGGCTACGTGCTGCAAAAAGATCTGCTGTTTCCGTGGCGCACGGTGATCGACAACGTGATCCTCGGCCTGGAAGTGCAGGGCATGCCAAAACGGGAAGCGCGCGAGCGTGCCAGAACCCTGTTCGAGCTGTACCACATGGAAGGCTACGAGAAGAAATACCCGTCGCAGCTTTCCGGCGGTATGCGCCAGCGCGTGGCGCTGATGCGCACGATGGTGACGCAGCCGGAAATCATTCTGATGGATGAAGCCTACAAGGCGCTGGATTATCCGTTGAAAATTGCCCTCGAATCCGAGCTGCTTAGCGTGGTGAAACAGCAGCAGAAGACGGTGATTTTTATCACCCACGATATCGAAGAGGCGGTCACGCTGTCGGATCGCGTGTATGTGATGAAAGCGCATCCGGGCGAAATCGTGCAGGAGATCGCTATCGATCTTGAGACCGACAGTCTGGCGATCCCCGAGCGCAGACTCTCGCCACGTTTTAACGACTATTACGAGCGGATCTGGCGCAGCATCGGCACGCAGCCCGCATCCATCAATGAATGATGAGGACCCTATGGCAATGAACAGCGTTTCTTCCCGGGAGACAGTCGCCGGCTCAGGCCGTCGTGGCCCCCGCGAAAGTTTTTTCCGCTCGCTTAATGCCCGGCGCTACACGCTGATTACCCTGCAAGTGGCGATTGTCGCGCTGCTGCTCGGCGGCTGGGAAGCGGGCGTGCGCAGCGGGCAGATCAACCCGTTTCTCTTTTCCAGCCCGTCGCAGGTGTGGCAAGTGCTGGTTGATCGCTTCCACTCTGGCGAAATGCTGGGGGACATTAAGGTCACTGCGCTGGAGACCATTATCGGCTTTGCCGTCGGAGCGATTGGCGGGTCGATTCTCGGCTTATTACTGTGGTATTCGCGCTTTATCTCCGATCTCGCCGCGCCGTTTATCGCCGCCATTGGCGCGATCCCGGTGCTGGCGATTGCGCCCATCACCATTATCTGGTTCGGCACCGAAATGTTGTCGAAAGTGGTGATTGTGGCCTTCTCCTGCGTGGTGGTTTCGCTGACCACGTCATACAAAGGCGCGCTACGCACCGATCCCGATTTGATCAATCTGCTGCGCTCTTTTAATGCCGGGCGTGGCACCATTTTTATCAAGCTGGTGGTGCCCTCCGCCATGCTATGGGTGCTCTCTGGCTTGCGTCTGAATGTGGGGTTTGCGCTGGTGGGCGCGATTGTCGGCGAGTACATCTCGTCGGACAGCGGCGTCGGCCACATGATCCTGCTGGGCAGTTCCAACTTTGGTATGAACATTGTGCTGGCCGGGATCGTGCTGGTCATGCTGATGATGCTGTGCTTCAACGCTCTGGTTGCGTTCATCGAACGCCTTATTCTCTCGTGGGACAAGAAATGATGAAGAAACATGCTATGTATCGCACTCTCGCTGTCGCCGTACCGTTGCTGGCGGTAACCTTCAGTCACAGCGCGCTGGCGGCGGAAACGCCGGTCCGTATCAACCAGGCTTTCCAGTCGTTGCTCTATCTGCCGCTGTATGTGGCGCAGGAGCAGGGCTTTTTCAAACAGCAGGGCGTGGCGGTGAAAATCAGCACCGGCGGCGGTGGCGCACAATCATGGGCGGCGGTGATTGGCGGCTCGGCGGATCTGTCGATTCAGGATCCGGTCTTCGTGCCGAAGAGCCGTGAAAATGGCGGTAATGGCGTGGTGGTTGCCGGTGTGCAGAACGCGCCGACCATCTTTGTATTTGGCAACGATGCCACCTCATTGCAGGACAACTTGTCGCACTTATCCGGCAAACGCGTGGTGACCAGCCCGCAGCCCGACACTACCTGGGCGTTTATGAGCTACCTCATCAAACAGCAAAACCTGAAAGACGTAAAACTGGTGCATGTGGCGATTGGTAACGAAATCCCGGCGGTGGCCGCCGGTCGCGCCGACTATGCGCTGGCCGCAGAACCGCAGGTGACCATGGCGGAACAGCAAAACGGCTTGCACGTCACATACTCTTTCCCGGCAAACCCGTCATGGTATCCGTTTGCCTTCTCCAGCCTGACGACAACGCAGTCGTGGATTGATAAAAACCCGCAGGCAGCACAGGGCGTGGTGACCGCTTTTGAGCAGGCATCGCGCTTTATCTATCGCCACCCGGATGCGGCAGTCCAGGTGGCGCGGAAATACTTCCCCAACTTACCGGAATCAACGGTGAAAGCCGCCGTACAACGTGAGATCGACGCCAAAGGCTACCCGGAGAATGTGCTGGTGTCGCAAAAAGCGTGGGACAACAACATGAACATCGCGCTGTACGCGAAAAACATTAAAGCGTATCCGTCCGATGCCACGTCATATCAAAACAACGTTAATACCGCACTCGCTGAAAAAGCCAAACAAGCGGTAGACGCCATGGGTAATTTGTAAGGAGCACGATGATGGACTCGCACACCACACCGCGTTTACTGTTGATTCAACAGTACACACAAACCGATGCGGCGCAGATAGCGCCGCTGCTCGAAGCGTGCCACACCAGGGCAACCGCGATCCATCATTTTGCTTTGCAGCACTTTTCACCACTGCTGCAACCGGCCACCGTGTGGGTTTCTCCTTTGCACCCGCCGGTGAGCCAGGAGCACGAAAAATGAGTACGTTACTGCGTTTTTCGATTGATGAAACCGCCCGGCGTTTACGCGCCGGCGAGTTCAGCGTGCCGGAGCTGCTCGAAGCCTGCCTTGCCCGTGAAGCGCAAACGCGCGAGCTTAACGCTTACAACGCCATCTGGGCGGAACAGGCGCGCGCACTGGCCGCCGCCAGCCAGACGCAACTGGAGCACGGTTACGACGCCGGGCCGCTGCACGGTATTCCCGTGGCGGTGAAAGCCAACATTGCGGTGGCGGGCGAAGAGATGCATGCCGGCAGCCGCATTCTGGCGGGCAATATCGCGCAGCAGGATGCCCGCGTGGTTAAGCGCCTGAAACAGGCCGGGGCGATTCTCATTGGCACCACCAACATGCACGAGTTTGCCTGGGGCGGCACCACCAACAATCCGCACTACGGCGCCAGCGCCAACGCCTGGGACCGCCGACGCATTCCCGCTGGTTCCAGCGGTGGCTCCGGCGTGGCGGCAGCGGTGCGCAGCGCGCTGGCAACCCTCGGTACAGATACCGGCGGTTCGATACGTTTACCGGCCTCGATGAACGGCGTAACCGGGCTACGTCCGGGCGTGGGGCGCATTGCAACGGACGGCGTTTTTCCGCTGGCGGCAAGCCTGGATACCGTTGGCCCGCTCGCACCGTGGGCGAGCGACTGCGCCCGCGTTTACAGCGCGCTCACCGGTGAAAAAGCCGTGGCTATTCCGGCCAGCCTGCGCGGCTTGCGGGTTGGCCTGCTGGGGGCTTACAGCGAGACGGTGCATCCGGATGTCGCTCAGGCGTATCAGGCGTTTACTCACTGGCTGAGCGATGCCGGGGCGCGCTGCGAAAACGTGGCGTTAAGCGGGCTGGAGGAAGCGGTAAATGCGCTGGTGCTGATCAATCTCGCAGAACCCGCCGCGCTACACAGCCGCTGGTTGCAGGAGCGCCCGCAGGATTATGGCGACGATGTGCGCCTGCTGCTGCAAACCGGGCTGGGCATCAGCGCCGTGGAGTATTTGCAGGCGCAGCGTTATCGCACCCTGCTGCGCGAGCAGGTGCTTGCTGCGTTTCGCGAACTGGATGTCATTCTGGTGCCGACGCTCCCGTTTACTGCGCCGTTAAAAGGGCAGGAGCTGGTAGACATTGGCGGTCAGCAAGAGAGTGTGCTGACCGGGAATATGCGTTTTAACGCCATTGCCAGCCTTTGCGCGCTGCCAGCCCTGAGTTTCCCGGCCGGTTTTGACCGGGACGGGTTGCCGGTAGGCTTGCAGTTGATCGGCCCGGACGGCAGCGAAGGGCGGTTGCTGGCGCTGGCCGCCCGTTTTCAACAGGAGAGCGATTACCACACCCGCACGCCGCTGATGGTCGCCCGTTGAAAAATATCAGCCTGAGCGATGGACTGATTCTGCTACTGGTCGTCAACGGCTGGGCCTTCAACGTGGTGGCAATGAAAATCGGCATGATGGAGTTGCCGCCGCTGTTGATGCTGGCGCTGCGCTTTATGGTGGTGGCCGCCGTGCTGGTGCCGTTCAACCCGATCCGCCTGCAGCAGGTGCCGCTGTTGATCCTGCTGGCATTTACCTTTGGCTTTATCCATTTTGCGCTGCTGATGCTGGGGATGCGCTATACCGACGCGGGCAGCGCAGCGGTGCTGGTGCAAATGGGAACCCCCGCCGCCATGGTGCTGGCGGCGATCGTGCTGAAAGAGCCGCTCGGCTGGCGGCAACTGTGCGGCGTCGGTCTGGCGCTACTCGGCGTGATGGTGCTCTCCGGCAGCCCGGCGCTCAGTTCGTGGAAAGGGCCGGTTTTACTGCTGATCAGCGCCGCGGGCTGGGCCTGTACCAATATCATTGTTAAACGCGCCAGCCCACCGCCCGCGCTGGCGATGACCGGCTGGTTATCGCTCTTCGCCATTCCTTTGGCAGGGTTCAGTTCGTGGCTTTGCGAAACCGATCAGCTCACGCTGCTGATGGCCGCAGGCTGGCGCGGCTGGCTCGGCGTGCTCTACAGCGCGTTTGGCTCGTCGTTGATTGCCTACTCGTTATGGTACTGGCTGGTGAAACGCTATCCGGTCAACCAGATCCTGCCGTGGTCGCTGCTCAGCCCGGCGCTGGCGGTGGTGATGGGCGGTCTGGTACTGGGGGAAAGTCTCGATCCGGTCAAACTCTCCGGCGCAGCGCTGATTGTTGGCGGGATACTGCTGAGTATTTTGCGCGGCGGCAGGGACAGGGCGGTTGATAAGCGGGGCAGCATGGCTGAATGAATGCTGCCGTCATGATGTAAACAGCGATCCGGGCATGGCGGCTATTTCCGTCGCGAATCCAGAAATAGCCTCCTTATTAGATCAACGATTCCAGTTTTTGCCTTGCCTGACTGGTCAATCGCTTAATACCCAATGAGCGGGTAATATCGGCAATTTTATTATCACTGTGAGTATGCAGTGCCAGTGCGCGCAGCTCTTCACCAGCGATGGCATCAATCTGTCGCACATCGTTTTCTGTCGCCGGTAAACGATAAATATTCCAGTCATCGCGTTGCGCCGCGGATTGCCAGACAAAATTTTCACCGAAATGATCCATTGCCACGTGATAATGCTGATCAACAAGCTCCATCACCCGTTCACGAATCAGCCGACCGGCACGGTTAAAACCATGGACGCGGGCAATACGTTGCACCAGGGTAGTTTCCAGTAACGGCGCTTCAGCTTTCACTACATCGTCAATCAACGCTTTCAGTATTTCGTCATAGTCACCACCATAGAATCGTTCCGCATCAACCTTGTCGCTCCACGTTTGCAAATCATTAATGATGTATTTGCTTCCCTGTGCGGGCAGGTTGATCTCCGGGAGCGTTGACGATGCATATTTCAGCGCGGGTAGTGTTGCCGCAGCCGGGTCTTCGTCTTCCGACGAGCGAACAGGTTTCATCGTTTCGACAGGCGCGGCAATCTCCTCATCATTGGCGCTTTCGACGCTTACCGGGATATCTTCCGGTGCTGTGCTACTAGCCGCTTCTGTCACACTCTCCGTCGGTGATTCCATTTCTTTAACGCTGGCAGTTTCCTGCAGTGCGTCGGCGGCTCTCGACTCTTCAAGCAGATTGCGAATGGCTGCGTCGAGTCTTTCCAGCGCCCCCTCTTTATCAATCCACCACTCCGTTGACCAGAGACGTAATAATTTCCAGCCGAGACCTTGCAGGATGGCGCTGCGCACTTTGTCGCGATCGCGGGCCGTTGCCGCGCTATGGTATGTGGCACCGTCGCATTCAACCCCAACCAGGTAATCTCCGGGTTTATCCGGATGCACGATCCCCAGATCAATGCGGAATCGGGATACGCCGATTTGTGGGACAACATGCCAGCCTTTTCTTATCAAACCATTCGCGACAGCCTCTTCAAAAGGCGAGTCATAGCCGCCAACGGAACCGCGAACGGCCTGCGCCAGCGCCATCGGGCCGCGCTGGGCAAATTCGATGAAGTGCTTAAGGTCTGCGACAGCACGCGCACTGGTACGATTGAGGTCAATCATTGAAGAGTCAAAAGAGGTAAATACCATCATTTCCTGACGTGCGCGTGTCACAGCAACATTCAGGCGACGCCAGCCGCCCTCACGGTTAAGTGGACCAAAACTCATCGACATTGTGTTGGCGCCAGGTTCAGTAGGCCCGAAACCAATACCAAGCATAATGAGATCGCGCTCATCCCCTTGCACTGTTTCAAGGTTTTTAACCACCACGGGTTCTTCCCGTTCTTGCTGGAAGAAGGGTTCAATCGACGGATGTTGCTGGCGAGCTCTATCCAGCAAGTCATTGATCAATTTCTGCTGCTCGGTATTCAGTGTAATGATGCCAATCGATTTTCCTGAGGCGATGAACTTCTTATCCGTCAGGCGCTTAACCGTCTCTGCCACAATCGCCTCCGCTTCGGCCTGATTGTGGCGACCTTTCCCTTTCGAATAAACACCTGCAACTTTGCACCACTGCACAGCGCTTTGTCGGGTTTCAGAGGCCGGGAATGTGATCAAATTGCCGTCATAGTAGCGATGGTTTGAGAAGGTGATCAGACTTTCATGGCGGCTGCGGTAGTGCCAGCTCAGGCTATGGTTATATAACCCGGCAGCAAGGCATTCATCGAGAATGCTTTCCATATCTTCTTCGGTATCATCATCGGCATCACTTGCTCCACGGTTGAAGAAACTGGTCGGCGGCATCTGACGCGGGTCGCCAGCCACGACGACTTGTCTGCCGCGCGCCATTGCACCAATAGCATCCCAGGGCGAAATTTGTGAGGCTTCGTCGAAGATCACCAGATCAAACAGTGCCTGGCTGGACGGCAGAAACTGCGCCACAGAAAGTGGACTCATCAGCATGCAGGGCGCAAGTTTTGACATTGCATCGCCCATTTCTGCGGCCATCTGCCGCACGGGTTTATGACGACGGGACTTTTGCAACTCATGCTTCAGCAAGGCAAAACCCCCTTGTTTGACAATCTCATTTTTGGCAGGGATAACGCCGCACAGACGCGCGCGAATGTAGCGCACCGTTAACTTCGCCAGACGATCGGTATGTTGTCGATAGGCCTCGATATCGCTCATATGTTCGGCCGGGACAAAGTTATGTAGCAGCGGCTCGGCATCAATCACCCAGGAGGCGAACCAGCGACAATAGGCGGTTTCAAATATCTCTATGGCGCTGGTATCTGAGGCATCAAGGTGAATCAGCGCAGCCAACATTGGCATCAATCCGTGAGATATGGCTTCTTCCCTGACACGGCTCCAGTCGCTCCATGCTTTCAGTGCTGGCGAGTGCTGAAGGATATTTACCGCGCAGTCACGCAGTTTCTGGACAGACAGGATCTCTTCGGATGCTTTTATCAAGCCACAGAAGGTTGTTTTTGCCTTGTCGAACTCGTCCAGAGCATCGCGAAGGTTGCGGCTTAAATGGGCAACCACGCCGACGGAGCCGAGTAGATCATTGGCATCAATGAGCAGAGTCTTAATCGCAGAACGTATCTCTGCGAGTTGCTGCGGAGAAGAGGCAAAAATGCCTTGCTTGCTGCGGATCTCTTCGGCCAGAGCCAGAGTCGACTGTAATTTTGTGCAATCTGTTGCCAGCCCGCTCCAGCCAGGAAGCGTTAACGTCTCGCTATTTATCGCTGTCAGACGTTGCATTAGTGGTTGAAGCAATTCAATGACTGGCAGATCGCCCGACAAATCAGGTACTGAACTCAGGGCACATTGCTGCATCATGCCCTGAATGATTTTTTTGCGCGCGCTGGTGGCGAAGAACCAGAATTTTTTACCCGCCTGGGTCAGTGCTTCCCGGAGTTGCGGCACATTGACATGCTGCCAGCTATCGGCAGGGTAGGTGACGGACAAACGTGCTTTGGTCGCCGTTATCTCCTGCAATAAGGCTATTGCGGTATGGGCGGCTTCAATGCGGGTTGTGGCATCGGGAGCAAACATAAAACTGAGATCAAGGCCGCCTGCTTTAGTCAATAACTCGCAAAAAGAGGCCAACTGCGTCAACTTCGTGGGTTCTTTAGCTTCGACAGTTATTCCAGTTGCCTGAAGTAGCGCATCGGTCGCTTGTTCGAGGCTGGCTATTTTTTCAGGCAGGATTTTTGCGCTGACGATCAGAGATGACTGCCATCCATTTGTCCAGTCCGTCTGGGCTATCGGGGCAAAGTGTTCACCATGTTGTTTAAAGGCGTCGCGGTTTAACTCCAGACGCCTGGCGATCTGTCGGTAATATTCAAGTTCTTCGGCGGTATGCAGTGTGTTATCCGGCCACGTGAATTGCGGTGTTGCTGCACTGGCATCTTTTATCACCCGGCCCATTGCGTGATGCAGTGTGAGGCCGTTAGGCCAGCGTTTATGCAGTAAACGCACAACCTCGTTGAGCTTGTTTCGCAGGCTATGTACTTTTCCCGCCTCATCTTCCCATTCCTGTCCGGTAAGTGCATCGCGCACATCCCATGCTCGTTCGAGCTGCTTGAGAAAATCCATCTTCGAGGTTTTGCTGGAGTGTAACTCCAGACAAAATTCGCCT
This sequence comes from Kosakonia sacchari, assembly GCA_900109485.1. Classification (GTDB taxonomy): domain Bacteria; phylum Pseudomonadota; class Gammaproteobacteria; order Enterobacterales; family Enterobacteriaceae; genus Kosakonia; species Kosakonia sacchari_B. The sequence continues at coordinate 45,585 of FOAY01000014.1, forward strand.
AACCCTTGCGCTTCAAGCCGGCGGTAAACGACATCCAGCGCAGCCTTCTTCTCTGCGACGAACAATACGCGTCTGCCCAACGCCAGGTTGTGGGCAATCATGTTGGCAATAGTTTGCGACTTGCCTGTCCCGGGAGGGCCGTCCAGCACAAAATCACGTCCTTTCGCTGAAGCGACTACCGCAGCGACCTGCGACGAGTCGGCAGGTAATGGTAAAAAAAGCTCGTGTGTGCCGACTTCGTCATCCAGTTCATCGACATCGATAATTTCGCCGTTCTTTTCAAGAGAGGCATTTTCCTGGCCGCGTTCAATCAGGTATCTGACCAATGGGCTTTCCATTAATTGCGGCGCGCGATCGATAAGGTCTTTCCACATCAAGTACTTGGCGAATGAAAAAGTGCCAATCACCACATCGCGGGTAACCTCAAAGCCGGGCATATCACGCACAGCGCGCCGTACCAGATTCCAGATGCCATCAACATCAATTCCACTTTCATCGGTGGGCAATTCGCCTTCCAGCCCGTTAATGTTCAACGCGAAGTCATTGCGCAGCAGCTCAAGCAGCGTCAGGTTGAAGCGAGGTTCTTCTTCCAGTAACCGCATAGTGACGCCAGAGAGCGCACTTTTACGATCGAGTTGAATAGGCAGAAGGATCAGCGGCGCAAAATAGCTTTTAGGGTCATCGACAGCTTTTTTCCATTTCAGAAATCCGACTGCCAGGAAGAGCGTATTGGCACCGCCTTCTTCAAGGTCGCTTTTGGATTTTCGATAGAGATCAATCAGCGAAGATTCAAGGCGTTCCTGCTCAAGAGGAGAGACGACTTCGCCGCGTTCCAGAGCAAGCTGAGCATATTCGTCACGTAAGTTTTCATGGGTTTGTTGCTGATATAACTCTGCGTCCCGTCCGCCCATTTCCAGATTCGGCAAGGAAACAATGCGTAGCCGCTTACCTTCTGCCAGCTTATCTTCAAGCACTCCCGGATTCGAGCAGACTAACCTGATACCTTTTGCACTTTCCGGCAGGTGCAACAGACGGTTTCGGGTCGTTAAATCCAATAATTTGCGTTGCCATTGAACCAGGCGGCTGGCCGCCCCTTTTTCATCAGAAATCTCAATATCAAGATCAAACGACGGCAGGAGAGGTGCATCTTCAAAACCATGCGAAATGAGTTGTTCAACGCCATCGACCTGAGCTGCCGCCGCCGTTCCACTCAATGAAAGTGGACGTATTTTTTGCATTCGTGCGCGCCGTACATCAATGGCTGCAGAGAAATTTTTCTCCGTCAGGTGCTGAAGAGCTTCTTCGCAAGCCTGCGTAAATGATGCCGGATGCGCTTTTGTTGCCAGCGTTGTTTCAAATACGACCATCTCTTTTAAATCAATCCGCTTACGCACGGCAGAGACATCTTCGGTAACCAGTTGTGCGAATTCTTGCGGCTGGAGCCACAACCCGGCAAAAGCGTGCCCTTCTGTTAAAAAGACCAGCGGGTTCAGACCGAGTTGCTCCAGCGCAGAAGCAAATAAGAGTGAGGTATCCAGGCAGGTTGCGACCCTTGCCTCCGTAATGGCGCCAGGTGTGCGAATCTTCTGACCATTGCGCTCAAAACTGGCGGGGGGAAGGGCATAGCTGATATTCATGTTACAGACGGCAGTCCAAAGGGCGGAAGTCAGCTCCCAAACTCGCGTTCTGGATTTGCTTTCGTAACCGTCCAGGGATTCTCTTTTTCCTGCACTGTGCAGAACATCTGATGCTGCCTTTAGCAGACGGTCGACTGCGGGATCGTTAGGCATAATGAATGATGGTAATAATTCCACCATTGCATCGCCGCCCCATTCGTTTTTTGCCAGAGCTTCAAGTGGATAATTAACGGTAAAAAGCGCCTCGTCTCCCTGGCGTAAAGATAACGTGATTTCGCAAACGACGCTTTCAGTCAGTTCAGCCAACCATTCGGCATTAAGTTTGATATCGCGATCGCGAATATCGAGTGAGGAATGCGGAAGCAAGCGATCAATGTTCCATTGTTTTGCTTCAAGCACGGCGGGCGTAGTCTGCAAATGCAGCGTCAAATCCTGATAAGTCTGGTCAGATTCATTATGTAATACCAGCTCACGTAACAGGGGAACCGCATTTTGATGCGAAGTAAACCCCAACTTACGGGCGACACTGACATGCGCCTTAATACTCATAAAATTCCGTCTCCAATGAGAATATATCACTCAGGCAGGGTTTATTCGTTAGCTGCCCGGTGAACATAAATACGGCTAACCAGGGCTGTTAGGTCGCAGCAGGTTAAATTTCCAGCCACAGAAAATACGCCCTTAAGAATTGTCTTAATGCCTTATACGATAAAGGATAAAAGTCCCATAGGCCACAAGAAACTGAGGGTTTACAGGCTGTTCACAGAGATCTATTAACGCGATTTAGCGCAGCAATAATGTCGTGCATCAGGTAATGAGAACCGTCAGCTGGGGGGAGTTTTAATAACCTACTTTAAGATATATTCATTAAAAAATAGGTGGTTAAATTTTTTGCTATGCAATTTTTTAACTTATTATTTAATACACAGCAATTCGAATCATTAAATTTTGTTTATTGAAAAAAACATCCACGCCGTAGCGTGGATGTTGTCGGTTTACCTTGTGGTAAACTTCATTAATTGGCGTTAGCCAGCGCCATCTCCTGCGGCCCGCCGTGGCGGCCACTTCCTGACTGCATCGACGCGTCATCGACGAGGAAACGTGTGACAGACTGCTGCAAATTCACCACCTGCTGTTGCAGGGAACTGGCGGCGGTTGCGACTTCGGAAACCAGCGAGGCGTTCTGCTGTGTGACGCCGTCCATCTGATGAATGGCGATATTTATCTGCGAAATACCGCGCGTCTGCTCGCCGGAAGCCAGCATCACCTCATCCATGATCTCGACCACTTTTTTCACATCGACCATCACTTCGTTCATCGTCGTGCCGGCTTCTTTCACCAGCCCGGAACCCTGTTCAATGCGGCTGAGCGAATCACTGATCATCGTGCCAATCTCTTTCGCGGCCGTGGCGCTGCGCTGTGCCAGCACGCGCACTTCCGATGCCACCACCGCGAAGCCGCGTCCGGCTTCCCCGGCGCGGGCCGCTTCGACGGCGGCGTTCAGCGCCAGCAGGTTGGTCTGGAAGGCAATGCCGTCAATCACACCGACAATATCGCCAATTTGTGCAGAGCTTTTTTCGATTGCAGTCATGGTAGAAACCACTTCCGAGACCACGGTTGCGCCACGCGAAGCGGTGTTCGATGCTTTTTGCGACAGTTCGTTCGCTTTGCGTGTGTTGTCTTCGTTATTTTTTACCGTCGCCATAATCTGCTCCATGCTGGAGGCGGTTTCATCCAGCGAGGCGGCCTGTTGCTCGGTACGGCTGGAGAGATCGATATTGCCGGAAGCAATCTCTTCCACGCCGGAGCCGATGGCATCCGTACCGTTACGCACCATGCGTACCATATTCTCCAGGCCATCACGCATACGCTGTACGGCGGCGAAAAGCTGGGCGATTTCATTTTTCCCGGCAATATTAATGCGCGCGCGCAAATCGCCCTCGGCGATACGGTCAAACACGGTAATCACGTTATTGAGTGGTTTGACAATCAGGTTGGTCATCACCGACCAGGCCAGGCCCGCCAGTACCAGCGCACAGGCAATCGAGAAGTAGAGAACAAACGCCATGCGTGTAACGCGGCTGTTGGAGTCATCATAGGCGCGGTCAATGCTTTTAATTTTAAACGCCACCAGCGATTTAGAGGCCTTATCAAATGCGGCATACAGCGCGGTTGATTTCCCGGCGCGCTGGCGGTATTCGTCAAGTTTGCCCGCTTTCAGCGCCGCAAAGGCCGGATCGATAAATTCATTCATCAGCGCGGCGCGGCTGGTGGCCATCTCATTGGCGATAACTTGCTCTTCAGCCGATTGCGGATATTTAAGGTACTCCTGCCATTTGCTGCTGGCGCTATCAATTTTGCCGCGTGCGCGATCCAGCGCCACGTTGGCTTTCTCTGTTTCGCCATTACCGACCAGCGATTCATACAAGCGTAAATCCAGACGGCCACGCAGTAATAGCTCGGAGCTTTCATTTAAGGCAACCAGACCGGGCAAGACTTCCGTATCGACGCGGGCAAAGGATTTATTCCCGGATTGCACTGCCACCAATCCCAGAATACCCACGAACAGTAATAAGGCCGTCAGTGAAAATATCATCATGCTAAGAGCAGTACGGATCTTTATTCGACGAAACATAGCGTTTTCCCTGTTACCGATGAATGAAAAAAGAAAAGAGGGGTGAAAATAACGTTGTTATGCGAAAAATCAGGAAGCAACGTGCGCCACTTCCTGAGGTGAAGAGATTATTTTTTATCCTGCCGTGCCGGTGTGGCGGCCAAAAAAGCGCGCAATTTGTCGCGGTAAAATTTCGCCGACATCATGGTGCCGTGGCCGCTGGTTTCCACGCTGGCCGGAATAAGAAAAAGCTCAGCCTGTTTTATTTTGTGGAGCTCACCGCTGAGGATCCCGGTTTCTACCGGATTACGTTCATCATCGGCGGAGTTAATGATCAGCATCGGCGCGGTAATACGGTTTAACGCCGGTAACGCGTTATAGTTCGCCGAGGAACTCCAGATATAAATAAAGTCGTTGGCATCCGCAGTGACCGGCGCGGCGAGGCGTTCATCCACCAGTTTATCGGCCAGCGCGCGGGTTGGTGCTTTATGCTGGTAATTCAGCGTGCCGCCGGTGGTGGCAATACTGAACATAATATTGGCGGTCTTCAGCGCAGGCGGTTGCTGCTGGTAATTACCCTGCGCCCAGGCCGGATCGGCTTTGATCGACTCAATTAATATGCGTCGCATCATCCAGTTACGCCCAGAAAGCTCGTTGGGCTGCGAGGCCATCGGCACCAGCGCATCCATCATCGTCGGGTATTTTTCTCCCCACAGCCAGGTCTGCATACCGCCCATTGAATACCCCATCACCAGGCGCAAATGCGCAATACCGAGTCCTTCTTTAATTAAGCGATATTGCGCGGTCACCATATCGTCATAATCGTAGTGCGGAAAGTTCATGCGCAAACCATCTGACGGTTTGGAGGATTTCCCTGAGCCAATACTTTCCGGGATGATGATGAAATATTTACTGCTGTCGAGCGCCGCGCCGGGCGCAAATAACTCACCGGCAAATCCTGGCGCCAGCAACGCTTTAATCGGCTGGTTCGTTCCGTGCAGAAGTAATACCGCAGGTTTGCTGCGATCGCCGAGCGTGTAGTAATGAATACGCAGATCGTTGAGTTTTTCACCGCTATTAAAGGTGAATTCGTTGGCGACCCAGTCGCCTTCCTGAACGGTGGGTGCAGAATTTGCTGCGTGAGATAAAGGTGATAAAGCTAACAGAATGGCGAGCGTCGTTCCTGATATTATGTGAAAGAACATAAAATAACTCTTTAGTATGTGCAGGTTCCGGGAATTCGATAGTAGATTCAATTCAGATAAATCCCAATGAATATCAAGAACATCACCGGAAAATAATATTCTGTCCTCTTTTTTTGCTTTTTAACGAGACGTTTTTAATACAGTTTCTCTTATGTAAGATGCATCTGGTTCACAGGGTGGCAGCGGTGCCTTACTCCTGCTCCCGCTTGTGGCGCAGCGTCAGCAACGGAGTGACCGATATGCCGTGGATCAGCACGCTGAAGGTCACTATCGTAATGGCGATATCCGCCAGTTCGCCCGCGTGGGCGCTGTCTAACCCGTGCATATACGCATACGCAATGTAATTCAGGCTGCCGATGCCGCGAATTCCCAGCCAGCCGAGGCTCAGGCGGTGGAGCAGCGACTCTCCCGAGCGCCAGGTCAGCAGCAGCACCGACAGCGGTCGAATAATAATGACAAACAGGATGAAAGCCAGCGACAGGGCGGGCATATCCCAGTGCTGCGCCAGCGTGACGCCCAGAATAATCACCAGCACCGCCGCAAATATCCGCTCAACCGTATCGCCAAAGGAGAGCGCATCGCCAATCACCAGCCCCACCGATTTGATTGGGTTATGTTCTGCCAGCGCGTGGCGCGCGTGGGGATTGACCTGCATTTCCGCCGGTAAGTTGTGCTCAGCGTCTTTCTGGTCCGGATGCCTTTTCTGCACGCTGACTTCGGCACTGCGCAGTCCAACCCCGGCGGCAAACGCGGCCAGAAAACCAGACGCACTGACGGCCATGGCAAGGGAAAAACTGAGACAGATCAGCGATAGCGCGACAAAATCGCTGGGCGCCACTTCGCCCTGGGCATGTCGGGAGCGGGTGGCGATAAGCCCAATGCTGCGCCCCAGCAAAAAACCGATCGCCAGACCGCCCACCAGCGCCCAGACCAGATCGATGCTCAGCCAGCGAAGCCACTCATCGGTGCTGATACTGCCGCCCGCCCGATGCCAGATCAGCGCCAGCATCAGAAAAGGCAGAGCGGTGCCGTCATTCAGCCCGGCTTCGCTGGAGAGAGCGATTCGCAGCTTGTCGCCATCCCTGGCGTCGTTGATGGAGACCAGACTTGCCAGCACCGGATCGGTCGGGGCGAGGATCGCGGCAAGCGCCAGCGACAGCGGCCAGGAGAGATCGGCCATGAAATGGGCGGCCAGCATCATTCCGCCGATGGTGAGCAACATGCCGGGCAGCGCCAGTTTGATCCCCATCTTCCAGTAAGGCGACGTCAGCGGCAGGCGAATTTTTAGCCCGGTAATAAACAGCGAAGCCGCCATGGCGATTTCCGTCACCCGGCTGGTCAGCGTGGCGTGTGCGGCAATATCAATATTGAGGATATTAAATACCCAGGGGCCGCAGGCAATACCCACCAATAGATAAAGGCCAAAAACCGACACCGGTGCACGGCTTATCCAGCCATAAGAGAGTGACATCAATAATAATAAACAGCCGGTTGCTGCCGTCCACGCCAAATATCCCATATCTCTCCACTGTGTCGTTTAGCTATTTAAAAGGGTATAGACGCTGAAGGGACGATATTCCAGAATACACGCAAAGCGAGGCGGTAAATTAGGCATCGTAAACAGTGCAATATTATTTTCAGCTTCGTTATTTTCATGCATCGCTATTTTTGTTCTACCCTTTATGTTCGTGGTAATTAAACATTGAGAGGTAAGCGAATGGATAGCATAAATAACCCGAAGCACACCACAAATCAGACTAATACTGAAAACTACCCGGTTCCGCCATTTCCACATCAAAAACAGCCGTTCCCAGGCCTTGCCGGGAAAATGGAGCCGCGTCCCGATCACGGTGAAAAAAGCTATCAGGGCAGCGGTCGGCTGAATGGCCGTAAGGCGCTGATCACCGGGGGGGATTCCGGTATTGGCCGCGCGGTTGCGATTGCCTTTGCCCGCGAAGGCGCCGATGTGGCCATCAACTATCTGCCAGCGGAAGAGGAAGATGCGCGGGAAGTGTTGGCCCTGATCAAAGAAGCCGGGCGCAAGGCGGTGGCGATCCCTGGCGATATCCGCGATGAAACGTTCTGCCAGCAATTAGTGGAACAGGCCAGCGAAGCGTTAGGCGGGCTGGATCTGCTGGTGAATAACGCCGGGCGCCAGCAGTTCTGTGAATCGATAGAAGATCTGACCACCGAAGCGTTTGATGCCACGTTCAAAACCAACGTCTACGCCATGTTCTGGATAACCAAAGCCGCGCTGAAAAAGATGTCCCGCGGCGCGGCGATTATTAATACCACTTCCGTTCAGGCGTACGAACCGAGCGAAATACTGCTCGATTACGCCCAGACCAAAGCAGCGATTGCGACGTTTACCAAATCTCTCGCCAAACAGCTGGGGCCGAAAGGGATCCGCGTGAACGCCGTTGCGCCTGGCCCATACTGGACGGTGCTGCAATGTTGCGGCGGGCAGCCGCAGGAAAAAATCGAGCAATTTGGCGCCTCCGCGCCGCTCGGCCGCCCAGGCCAGCCGGCAGAGATTGCGCCGCTGTATGTCACCCTGGCTTCGTCTGAAAACAGCTATGCGTCGGGCCAGGTCTGGTGTTCTGACGGGGGGACGGGAACCGTGTAACGCGCAGCCCTCTTTTATCAACGTCAGGAGGATCGCCAGTGAAAGCACTGCGGCAATGTATCGCCGGTGCGGCGTGGCGGCATCGTCAGCGTGCCGCAAAGTGATCCTCGTGCCCGGCATGAATGCGGAAAAAGCCACCGTTTGATTCTTCACCAGGCGCAGCGCCGTCTGTGCCTTTACTCTGGAGAGCGATTTGATGACCACACCTTCGTTATCTATTGCCAATGAACTGGGGCGGTTGTTAACGGAAAAAAAGCTGCAACTGGCGACGGCGGAGTCCTGCACCGGCGGGATGATCGCCTCGTCGTTATGCGCAGCGGAGAATACCCCGTCGTTCTATGGCAGCGGGTTTGTGACCTTTACCGATGAAGCCAAGATGATCATGCTTGGCGTCAGTCGCGAAACCCTTACCGCGCACACGGCGGTAAGCGAACAGGCTGTTATCGAGATGGCGGCGGGTGCCGTGCGCCAGTCGCAGGCGCATATCGGCATTGCGGTCAGCGGCTACGCCGGGCCGGACGGCGGCGAAGATGGCACGCCAGCGGGCACCATCTGGTTTGCCTGGCAGCTTGCCGACAACAGCGTTCATACCCGAGTGAAACAGTTTACCGGCGACAGCGAAGCGAATATCAAAGAGGCGACCAATTATGCCCTCGGCAGATTAATTCGCTTATTAGCCGAATCAGGCTAAATACTGAATAGCGTACTGAAATAAAACAAGCGCAGCGGGAAATATACTCTGCCTGCTGCCGCCTGGCTGTTTTTTTCCGTACCTGGCTATAGTGAAAAATTTGCGCAAATAATGAGGAGGTAACCATGTTACAGGTTGAAAAAGACGATCCCCGTGAAGCACCGGAATCCGGCGATAAAAAACCCGCTCCGCCAAAAAAATAATCGTGAACAGGGCCACATGTGTGGCCTTTTTTAACGACATAAGAAAATACCTAAATATCTCTGGATAAGGCGATGACCGCCTGACATTTTGGCTGCCATGTTGTCGCGGCTATTTTTAAACATCATCGATACGTCATGTAAAAGCTCGCCGCGTACGCGCGCGGAAGGTGAACGTTTCCCCGCAGACGGGAACGGGCGTAGAGGATGGGTCTGAGGAAACAAAATGAGCCTGCAAAAATGTACCGTAATTTACGACGGCCAGGCCCTTGTTGGCCCGGCGGACATCCCCCTGATCGATTTTCTCGATGCCAGCAACAGGACTTTACCCCATGTCTGCTATCACCTGGCGCTGGAGCCGCTGCAAACCTGCGATGTTTGCTGGGTGGAACAGGCACCCATCACGCTGCTCTATAACAGCTGGGGTTTTCGCGTTTTCAGCGGCAAGATTGAGTAAACCTTCCCGCGCTGCCTTACGCGCGTAGCCCGGCCATGGACATCAGCAGCCTGAGCACAGCGCTGACGAGAAACAGGGCCAGCACGCTGGCAAACCACAGCCCAACAAACCAGATGATTTTCGCTGCGATACGTTTTGACATCAGTGATACCCCGCGCCATGCTGGATTTTTCCGCGAAACACGTAGTAGCTCCAGAAGGTGTAAACCAGGATCACCGGAATAATCAGCAGTGCGCCAACCAGCATAAAGCCCTGGCTTTGCGGCGGCGCGGCGGCCTGCCACAGCGTGATCTCCGGTGGAATAATATGCGGCCAGATACTGATGCCCAGCCCGCTAAAGCCGAGGAAAATCAGCCCCAGCGTCAGAATGAACGGCAAAATATGGTATTGCGCGTTGCTCAGCGTATGCCATAACCAGACGCTGAAGAGGATCACCAGCAGCGGAACCGGGGCAAAGAACCAGATATTCGGCCGGCTGAACCAGCGTTCGGCGATCGCCGCATGGGAAAGCGGTGTCCACAGGCTGATCGCGGCCATCGTTACCAGCAGCGCCAGCAGCAGCGTTCTGGCGACAACGCGCATTTTCTGTTGCAGGTTTCCTTCGCTTTTCATCACCAGCCAGCTGGCCCCCAGCAGGCCATAAGTGATCACCAGCCCAACGCCGCAGAACAGGTTAAAGGGCGTCAGCCAGTCGAGCGAACCGCCGCTGAAGGTGCGGCCGGTGACGGGAAAACCGTTGATCACCGCGCCGACCACCACGCCCTGCATAAAGGTTGCCAGCAGCGATCCGGCGAGAAAGGACTTATCCCAGAACGGCTTGTGATTCGGTGTGGCTTTAAAACGAAACTCAAACGCCACGCCGCGAAAAATAAGACCGATCAACATGAATGTTAGCGGGATGGCCAGCGCATCCGCGATTACCGCATAAGCGAGAGGAAACGCGCCGAAAAGCCCGGCGCCGCCGAGCACCAGCCAGGTTTCGTTACCATCCCACACCGGTGCGACGCTGTTCACCATAATGTCCCGTTCGTCACCGTCCTGAATCGCCGGGAAGAGAATACCGATGCCCAGATCGAAGCCGTCCATCACGATATACATCAGCGTGGCAAAGACGATGATGACAAACCAGATCAGCGATAAATCGATGCCCATTATTTTTTCTCCTCCGCCTGCAAATTTTCACCCGCCGCAGAGAGCGGGCGCGCCGGTCTACCGTCTGTTGCGTGTTCATCCCAGGGCTGCGGCCCTTTCTTAATCAACCGCACCATATAGCTGTAGCCGACGCCGAAGACCGAGGTGTACACCACGATAAAGGCCAGCAGGCTCAGGCTCATCTGTAAGGTGCTGTGCAGGGAAACCGCATCCGCCGTGCGCAGCAGTCCGTAGACGACCCAGGGTTGCCGCCCGACTTCGGTGGTCACCCAACCGGCAAGAATGGCAATCAACCCCGCCGGGCCCATGCACAGCGCGAAGTACAGGAAAAGGCGCGATGTATACAGCCGCTGGCGAAAACGTAGCCACAACGCGGCAACGCCGAGCGCGATCATCAATAGCCCCATCCCGACCATCAGACGAAATGACCAGAAGACAATGGTGGAGTTGGGCCGATCGGCTTTCGGGAAATCTTTCAGCGCAGGCACTTGTTCATGCAGCGAGTGGGTGAGGATCAGGCTGCCGAGAGAAGGGATTTCCACCGCGTATCGGGTGCGCTCTTGTTCCATATCCGGCAAACCAAACAGCAACAACGGCGTGGCTTCGCCGGGCGGATTTTCCCAGTGCCCCTCAATGGCGGCGATCTTCGCGGGTTGATGTTTCAGCGTGTTCAGACCATGCATATCGCCAATAAAGGCCTGCAACGGCGCGACGGCCAGCGCCATCCACATCGCCATCGACAGCATCTTGCGAATTGCCGGTGTGTCATTGCGGCGCAGCAAGTGCCAGGCGGCGGAAGCGCCAACGAAGAGGGCGGTGCTGAGGAACGCGGCAATGGTCATATGCAGTAAACGGTACGGGAACGAGGGGTTAAAAATGACCGCAAACCAGTCGACAGGGATCACCTGCCCATTTTCAATGGCAAACCCTTGCGGCGTATGCATCCAGCTATTGGAGGCAAGGATCCAGAACGTGGACATCAGCGTGCCCAGCGCCACCATGCAGGTAGCAAAAAAGTGCAGCCCTGGCCCCACCTTATTCCAGCCAAACAGCATCACGCCGAGAAAACCCGCCTCAAGGAAGAAGGCGGTCAGCACTTCATAGGTGAGCAATGGCCCGGTAATACTGCCGGCAAACTGGGAAAAGCCGCTCCAGTTGGTACCAAACTGATAGGCCATCACCAGCCCGGACACCACGCCCATACCGAAGTTGACGGCGAAGATCTTCAGCCAGAAGTGATACATCGCGCGCCAGTCGGGATTTTTGGTTTTCAGCCATAACCCTTCCAGCACCACCAGATAGCTGGCGAGCCCGATAGTGATGGCGGGAAAAATAATGTGAAACGAGACCGTAAAGGCGAACTGAAGCCTTGCCAGATGGAATGCATCGAATTCGAACATGCCCGGTTACCCCGCAAAAAAAAACACCCCTAAACGAAGGGGTGAATACAACAGGTTATCAGTAAGTATTATTTCTCTTGCGGCTCTCCGCTACCCAGCTCAGCACCGGTCAGCGGATCAACACCGGGATCGGATTGCGTACGTTCCGCCATCGCTTTCACCAGCGCGCGCTGTTTATCGTTGAGTTGTACCGTAGCGAGGCCATCGCCGCCATCCACGGCAGGTTGCGGATCGGCCACGTAGTCGAAGTTCTCGTCGCTGTTCCAGCTTCCGCGCGGATCGTCGCCCTCGGACATGTTGTAGTACACATTGCTGTACTGTTCGATAGGCGGCAATTTACCTGGCGGAAAGTTATTACGAATGGAATAGAGCGCTTTCTCGAAAGAGAGCTGATGCGCCGCTTCGCGCGTCATCAGGAAACTCAGCGCATCTTTAACGCCTGGATCGTCCGTGACATTAATCAGCCGTTCGTAAATAATTTTCGCGCGCGCTTCCGCCGCAATATTGGAGCGCATATCCGCCGTCACTTCGCCGATGGTATCAATATAAGCCGCCGTCCACGGTACGCCGCCGGAATTCGTCAGGGCAGGGCCGCCGCCATATAACAGCGAGGTAATATGGCTGTCATTGCCATTAGCGGTTAAAGAGCGATAAAGTTCCGCTTCTTTTTCTGTCCCTTCGGCCAGTTCGCCTTTCGCGCCTTTATTCAGCATGCCGACCAGAGTTCCAATAATTTCCAGATGGCTTAACTCTTCGGTGGCAATATCCATCAACATCTCTTTGCGGCCCACATCGTCATCGCCCAGGCCCTGGGTGAAATAACGGCAGGCGGCCGCCAGCTCGCCTTGCGGGCCGCCGAACTGTTCCAGTAAGAGGTTCGCCAGCCCTGGGTTTGGCTCACTGACGCGTACGGTGTACTGTAGTTGTTTTACGTGTCGAAACATAAATTCTCCTGATGCTTTAGTTTATTTTTTAGCTTCCACACCGGCAGCGGCATCGCGAAGTAAAAATTGTTCGGTAACGTCGGGTAAATGATTGAACGCCCATTCAGCCATCGCTTTTTCTTCGGCGAGAATTTGTTTGAAAATATCGATGCTGGCAATATCACCGACTTTTTCTGCCGCTGCAATTAACGACGTATAACAGGCAATTTCAAATTGCTCGAATACGTAGCTGCTAATTGAGCCTTTAACCACTTCATCTGAAGCAAACATACCGCCAACGGCCTGGCCCATGGCACTCATTTTACTGGTGGCATCTTTCATTAATGAGCGATTAATATTATTGCGATCGAGAACCTCTTCCAGGAGTTTTATCTGTTCTTGAGTTTCAGTTAAGTGCTGCTCAATTCTTGCACGCAGATCGGGATAATTATCGATGCGACTGCTCATTGCATTGAGCATCGATTCCGCTTGTTTTTCCATGGCGTGCGCGTCGCGTAGCCAGTCATGATAATTTTCTTGCGGTGTCATAGTACATTCCTCTATTTTGGGGCTGTCTTATTGACCCTGAAGAATAATATTATCAGGGATGACATATGCTAACGGTTATTTGCTTTCGGCTTTCTGATTAATACTTGAGGTTGCTATTTTGGTGAGTAACGTATCGGTGGTTTTTTCTTCCTCTAAGGTTTCAGCAAGTAATTGCTGCGCCTTTTTCAGACCTAACTGACTGGCGAGGGCACAAAGCGTACCGTAGGAGGCAATTTCGTAATGTTCGACTTTTTGCGCAGCCGCAATCAGCCCGGCATCGCGTACGCTGCCTTTTTCCGTGGCTTCAATGACTTCATTGGCTTCATCAATCAGCCCTTCCATCGCGTGACATTTCATACGCTTAAGCTTGATGTTGGGCTCGGCTTCTACCAACTGGTCGAGGCGCTCAATCTGCCCCTGGGTTTCTTCATAGTGCTTTTTGAAAGCCTCAGACAGCTCGCTGCTCGAAGATTCGCGCGCCAGTTTGGAGAGGGCGCGGGTTAGTTGCTTCTCTGCGCTGTAAATGTCAGAGAGAGAATGAATAAATAGCTCGGTAACGGAATTAATCTGCATAGCGAATTACCTTTCATGCAAGAGAAAATAATGGCGAGCCATTTCGACTCGCCGTGAAATATTAATAACTAAATGCTTGAAGCGAGGTGGTAATCAATCACTCACCTGATTTGCGGCCGCCGCCATGGCTATTTTGACCGCCTTTTTTCCCGGCTTCAGATGCACGCTGCGGATCATTTTTGAAATTACCGCCGCTATGTTGACCACCTTTACGACCTGCTTCGGATGCTTTATCACGATCTTCTGCGAAATTACCAGAACCGCCACGATGTTCAGCCATGTTATTTCTCCAGTTTCGTTGTTTAAAATAAACGACATATTCTGCATCTCAATGTCGTCGGTGTTCGTGATTAAAGTTAGTCGCTATCGATAATTAGTCAAATCGAAGCGGGGAAAATTGGCGTGATGAAAAATTAGTCACTGAATGTATATTCCAGCTTTGTTGTATCGGTTATATATCTTTGCAGATAAAGAAGTTATGGCCAGTTTTTATAGATATGGAATAGTAACCATGGTTACAAAATGCCTGAAATGACGGAAAAATAGCCGAAATACTGACTTTTGTTTACGCGTCGGCATTATCCTGCAATGGAAGTACATAAGGTTTGTTAATCATTTTAAGACAAATCTTACCGGGAAAGGAGATGAAGCTGTGATGTATCGCGCAGTTAACTTTTATTTTCAGCAGGGAGGGAGATCCGAAATTTTAGCTGAAATAAAAAAACCTTCAGGAACAGGAAATCCGGACCGATCCTGAAGGCATGCAAGTACATATTCGCTACCAGGATTAGTCTGCTAATAATTAAGAAAAGCGCCCTCAGAATAGTCCTGGTTAAGTTGCATCATCAATGAATGTTACTATTTCGCAGCGTGAATAATTATTTGCTATAATTTTAACAGATTGATTTTAAATGTTTTTAGTTTATTTTTGTCGGCTGGCACTGCTGATGGGAAATATTTCCTCTGTGGCTGAAGGCCATTTTACTGTGCAGATAAATTAATAATTCGCGTAAATGCAGCCTTCGTTCACACTTAATACCTTCGACAACAGAAGGAGGAATTTATGCAAACCGAACATAAAACCTGTAGCGATGCCTGTTATCAATGCGCCATTGCCTGCGAGCATTGCGCCGCGAGTTGTCTGAATGAAGAGGATATGGCAATGATGCGTGACTGCATCAAACTGGATCTTCAGTGCGCGGCGCTCTGTCGGCTGGTGGGGCAGTTTATGGCGCTGGAGAATGCCTATCTGCAACCGCTGTGTCGGGTGTGCGTGGATATCTGTAAATCCTGCGCTGAAGAGTGCAGCAGGCACCAGCATGATCACTGCCAGCAGTGCGCGCAGGCGTGTCGAACCTGCGCGCAAGCCTGTCTGCAGATGGCCGCCTGATGCGGGCATAAGCGCGGTGGCGCTACCCCGGCATCACTATTCCGGCGCAGCGTCGCTGCCTTGCTGTGACGGCCATTTCCAGTTCTGCACTTCCGGCAGATCTTCACCGTATTCGCGGACATAACGATGATGGGCGGCGATCTTTTCCTGTAACACATCAAGAATTTCGTCAGCTTTCCCCTGGAGCGACGGCACGCGCAATATCGCTTCCTGTGCCAGATGAAAGCGATCCAGTTCGTTCAGCACCGTCATATCAAACGGCGTGGTGGTGGTGCCTTCCTCCATAAAACCGCGCACGTGGAAATTGCGGTGGTTGTTGCGCAGGTAGGTCAACCGGTGGATCAAACTGGGGTAGCCGTGGAAGGCGAAAACGACCGGTTTATCGGCGGTGAAAAGGGCGTCAAACGTCTGCTCGCTCAGGCCGTGCGGGTGCTGATCGTCGGTTTGTAAAGCCATTAAATCGACGACGCTCACCACCTGAATGCGCAGCGCTGGCAGGAATTCGCGCAGCAGATCGACCGCCGCGAGCGTCTCCATGGTGGGCACGTCACCGGCACAGGCCATCACCACATCCGGCGTTTCGCCTTCCGCAACCGTGCCCGCCCAGTACCAGATCCCCATTCCGGCCGCGCAGTGCTTTGCGGCGGCATCCAGCGTCAGCCATTGCGGCGCTGGCTGTTTCCCGGCGACAATCACATTGATGCGATCCCAGGTCTTCAGGCAGTGATCCGCCACGCAGAGCAGCGTGTTGGCATCCGGCGGCAGATAAATGCGCACAATATCGGCTTTCTTGTTGGCAACGTGATCGATAAAGCCGGGATCCTGATGGCTATAACCGTTGTGATCCTGGCGCCAGACATGGGAAGAGAGCAGATAATTCAGCGAGGAGATGGGCGCCCGCCACGGCAACTTGCGCGTCACTTTCAGCCATTTGGCATGCTGGTTAAACATCGAATCGACAATATGAATAAACGCTTCATAGCAGTTAAACAGACCGTGCCGCCCGGTGAGCAGATACCCTTCCAGCCAGCCCTGGCACTGGTGCTCGCTGAGGATCTCCATCACCCGGCCATCGGGCGCGAGTTGTTCATCCCACGGTTTTTGCGCCGCCTGCCACGTGCGGCTGGTGACATCGAACACCTTACTCAGGCGATTAGACGCCGTTTCATCCGGGCCAAAAAGACGGAAGTTATCCGTGTTTTCCTGGAAGATGCACGCCAGATACGCGCCGAGTGCCGCCGTGGATTCCGCCTGAGTTTCACCGGGCGACGTGACTTCCACGGCGTACGATTGCAGTGCCGGTGTCACCAGTTCGCGGCGTAAACGCCCGCCGTTGGCCCACGGCGACGCGCCCATGCGTTTATCACCGGACGGTGCCAGCGCGCGCAGTTCCGCCTTTAACTGACCATGTTCATCAAAAAGATCCTCCGGCTGGTAGCTTTGCATCCAGCGCTGCAGGATCTGGCGATGTTCATCGTTTTCCCGGCAAGAAGAGACCGGCACCTGATGCGCGCGCCAGAAATCCTCCACCTTTTTGCCGTCCACCGTTTGTGGACCGGTCCAGCCTTTCGGGCTACGTAGCAGAATGAGCGGCCAGCGCGGTAAACGCTCTGCTGCCTGATGGCTGCGCGCCTGCTGCTGAAAATCCGCAATGCGGCCAAGGGCGCTGTCCAGCGTCTGCGCCATATCGCGATGCATTTGCTCCGGCTGATGGCCGCTGACCAGCAGGGGTTCATACCCGTAGCCGCGAAACAGTTGAAACAGATCTTCATCGCTGGCGCGCCCGAGGAGCGTCGGGTTAGCAATCTTGTAACCGTTAAGATGCAAAATCGGCAGCACCGCACCGTCGCGCGCCGCATTGAGGAATTTAATCCCGTGCCAGCTTGCGGCCAGCGGGCCGGTTTCCGCTTCGCCATCGCCAATCACGCAGGCGGCAATCAGCGACGGGTTATCAAATACCGCGCCGAACGCATGCGCCAGCGAGTAACCCAGCTCGCCGCCTTCATTAATGGAACCGGGCGTTTCCGGCGCGGCGTGGCTGGGGATGCCGCCAGGAAAAGAGAACTGGCGGAACAATTTTTTCATCCCCTGCGCATCCTGGCTCACCTGCGGGTAAATGTCGCTGTAAGAGCCTTCAAGCCACGTATTCGCCACCATGCCAGGCCCGCCATGCCCTGGACCACAGATATAGATCATATCGAGATCGCGCTGGCGTATAGCGCGGTTGAGATGGGCATAAATAAAGTTCAGGCCGGGCGTGGTTCCCCAGTGTCCCAGCAGGCGCGGCTTGATGTGTTCCGGCTTGAGGGGCTCGCGCAGTAAGGGGTTATCCATCAGGTAAATTTGTCCGACGGAGAGGTAATTCGCGGCTCGCCAGTAGCGATCGATCAACTGAATGTCATGGTCAGAAAGGGAAGATGCTGTCATGCGTTCTCCTTTTGTAGGGTTGCGATGAAGTCAGAAGAGGGAGCTCCTGTCAAAGTGGGTTCCCTTTAAGCCTGGCATAGATGTTAAGGAGGGGCGTCGGGACGCGATTTCTGGCCTATGTTGTAAGCTTGATAGATGTTCACCCGGTGGAGAAGGTCAATGGCGAAAACAGTGATGCAGGAATATCTGGTCCTGGGCGGCGAGCACCACGGCGAAGTCTGGCGCGGCGTTTACCCGGCGCTCTGGTTAACGATGCCGAATAACGATAAACGCGCCGGGCAGTTTTATACGCGCGACAGCGGAGAGAAAATCGAATTACGCCCGGACGCGCAGCTTTTTATTACCGAATGGAAATCGCCGCAGGGTTCGACCTGGTTACTGATTGCCGAAGAAGATTTAACCGAATTTGATATTGCCGATGAAATTGCCCGTATTTTCCCGCCGCTGCGCCCTCTGGATGGGCCATCCGAAGATTTCGCCTGAATCTGATACCGAAAGCGAGCCTGGCTGCCAGGCTTCTGGATAGTGCTCTTCATCTGTGGAAATCGAGGACATCATGAAACACGACGAGACGTTGCCCGGCGTGTCTGAAAACGCCTGGGCGCTGAATTTCGAAGCCGGGTTTCGGCGCATCGGGGCTTGTGTGCTGCTGGCGATTATTATCGCCGCGCTGAGCGGCGTTTTCTCCGGCGGCTATTTTAGCCCGGCAGACAAAAGTAATGCTCAGCAGACGCTGAAAATCCACTATGAGCGATTCGGGCGTCTGCAAAACGCCCAGACGCTAAAAATCACCCTGCAAACCCAGGCGGCGAAGAAATATGTCATCAGCCTCGGTGGCGCGTTTAATGAGAATTATCAACACGGCAATGTCTGGCCCCAGCCCGACAGCATGTACAGCCGGGGAGAAACGCTGTATCTGGTTTATAACAACATCACCCGCAACGGCGACTTTACGGTCTGGCTGAATACCACGCCGGGCACGCCGGGAAAATCGATGAATACCGTCGCCGTTAACGACGAACCGGGCATCCGGTTCTGGCAGTTCATTTATCCGTAGGAGAACAAAATGGAAATGGTGCTGCGGGCGTTGGCGATCTATTTAATCCTGTTACTGGTTTTTAAAGTGGTGGGACGCCGCGCATTATTAGAGATGACCAGTTTTGACCTGATTCTGCTGTTGATCATCAGTGAGGCCACGCAGCAGGCGCTCCTCGGCAACGACTTTTCCGTTACCGGCGCAATGTTGACCATTATTACGCTGGTGGCGGTCGATATTATGTTCGGGCTGGTGAAAAAATATCTCTCCGGCGCGGAGTCAGTTATTGATGGTTCGCCGGTTATCCTGGTTGAAAATGGCATTCCCCTTGTCGATAAACTGCAAAAAGTGGATGTCTCCTGCGATGATATTCTGGTCGCAGCGCGACAGAATCAGGGCATTACCGAGTTGAGTAAAATCCGCTACGCCATTCTCGAACGCAATGGGCATATCTCCATTATCCCCGTTGAGGGGTAGGCAGGCACAATCTTCATTTATCCTTCCGGGCTGCGCCGCGTTTTGGATTTTTATGCTATTCGGCCTGTTTTCCCGCCCGCAGGCGCGGCGGCGTCTTGCCGGGCAAAAAAACGCCAGTACAATGACCAGACGCTGAATTCTCCCGTCTGATAGCAGGCCACTATGATCGTCATAAAAACCTTTTTCCTGAGCCTGCTGTGCATCACGCTGCTCTCCCTTGCCGTCAGCCTCGCCCAGGCGATGCACCAGCGGGATACGCGCACGCAGCAAGGGTGGTGGGATGCCCGGCGTGATTCTGCCGGTATTGCGCCCGATGCGCGCAAAAATGCCCAACTCGCCATCGTGCAGGTTTATGCCGCACCCACCTGGGGCTGGAAAGGCGCGGTGGCGGTACATCCGTGGATCATTTTCAAACGCGCCGGGGAAACGCACTATAACCGCTACGAGGTGATTAGCTGGGGCGCGGGGGATAAAGTGCGGCGTAACAGCAATATTCCTGATGGCTACTGGTACGGCGCACAGCCGCGCTTGCTGGTCGATCACCGCGGCCCGCAGGCCGAAGCGATGATCCCGCAGATTGAAGCGGCGATTGCTTCTTACCCGTGGCCGCAGACCTATCACGCCTGGCCTGGGCCGAACAGCAATACGTTTCTCGCGCATATCGGGCGCGAAGTCCCGGCGCTGAAGCTGGATCTGCCCGCCAATGCGGTCGGCAAAGATTTCCGCTCACTGCGCAATCCGATTGGCTTGCCGCCCTCCGGGCGCGGCGTGCAGGTCTCGCTGCTCGGTGTCGCAGGCGTAACGCTGGGGGCGGAAGAGGGGTTTGAACTCAATCTGCTGGGGCTGAATGTCGGGCTGGGTTTCACGCCGCTGCGCCTGCGTTTGCCGTTTATTGGCGGTCTTGGCAGCGATAATTTGCAGAAAGAGAGCGCGGAACGCGCCCCGTAAGCGTGTTCCGCCGCCATGGCTGACGTTGCCCGGCTTGCAATCACGACCTTTCAGGGGCGCAGAATAATGCGCCCCAGCACGCGGTTCTCTTCGGCGTAACGGTGGGCTTCCACCACATCCTGTAGCGCAAACTCGCGATCAATAAGCACCCGTAACACGCCATCACGCGCCTGCGCCAGCAACCCGTCAACGGAGGCTCTGGCCTGTTCGTTAGCCAGTTCGCGTCCCCAGAACAGCCCGCTCAGCGTCTGGTTGGCCTGCTGTAACGCCGCTAAATCGGCGCGGGTACTGCCTCCGGCGTTACCGGCCAGCACCACGGTTCCGCCTTCACGCAGGCAGGCGAATGACTGTTCAAGCGTGGAGCCTGCCAGATCCAGCACGCTGTCCACGCCGCGCTGTTGGGTGAGCGTTTGCACCTCCGCCACAATATCCTGCTGGCGGTAATCGAGGGCCACATCGAGGCCCAGTTCGCGAAGTTTTGCCACGCGCTCGCTACCGGAGAGTGTCGCCAGCACGCGCGCGCCACGCGCTTTCGCCAGTTGAATGGCGGCCACGCCAACACCGCCTGCGCCGCCCTGGATAAGCAACGTGTCGCCCGCCTGAAGATGAAGGCGGGAAGAGAGCGCCCAGGCGGCGGTGCCAAAGCTAACCGGGATCGCGGCAGCGGTCGCCACATCCAGCCCATCGGGGATAACCCAGCTCCATGCGGCGGGCGCGGCGCGGTATTGGGCATGCGAACCGCTGAGCGCGATGGTGGCAACGCGCTGGCCGGGCTGGCGGTTTTGCACATTTTTACCCACCGCCACAATGGTGCCCGCAGCCGAATAGCCGGGGACAGTGCCCTGCGGGGAAGGGGCGGCGGTGGCGCGATTAATCACATCGCCGCCTTCAAGGGCGATCGCTTCAACTTTAATCAACACCTCGTCTGTGCCGCATACCGGCTGCGGCACATCGATATAGTGCAATACGTCCGGTTTCCCGGGCTGAAAATAGACAGCGGCTTTCATCTTTTCTCCTCGCTATTACGCAAAGGGTTCGCGCAGGTTTATAGGCTAATCAGGCAAAGAATAGCTGCATACAGTCATAACTGAATATTCTGATGTTGGTTATAGATATCTGTTTTCCAATAATAATTGCACTGCCATTGCGCGCAGATGTTCTGAAAGGGTGCAGGTATGTATTGAAAAAACACCCGTAAAATAACATTTCTACTTTAAAAACAATGCGTTGAATTTCTGGCATGCCGCTTGCTGATTGAATTCCATCTTGTATACCAGCAGGAATTCAACGATGGCGTTAATGACAGGAAAAACACTGGCTGCATGGCAGCAGCGCATCCGGCAGGAGAGTGAGTCGGTTTATTCGCTTTTAAAAGCGCATATTGATGATTTATCCATTGAGGATAGTGCCTGGCTGGTGATCGCCAGCGACGCACAATTGCAGGCGCAAATTAATGCGTTACTGCCGCTGTACCGCAATAATCCCGATGCGTTTCCGCTGTTCGGCGTGCCTTTCGCCGTCAAAGACAATGTGGATGTGGCGGGCTGGCCAACCACGGCGGCGTGCCCGGCGCTCGAATTTATTGCTAACAGAGATGCCACCGCTGTCGCCCGGTTGAAAGCGGCCGGGGCGATTGTGATCGGTAAAACCAACCTCGATCAGTTCGCCACCGGGCTGGTCGGCACGCGTTCCCCTTACGGCGCAGTGCCAAACACCTTCGACCCGGCGTATGTCAGCGGCGGCTCCAGTTCGGGCTCGGCTTCCGTGGTGGCGCGTGGTCTGGTGCCGTTTGCCTTTGGCACTGACACAGCCGGTTCAGGCCGCGTGCCTGCCGGGTTTAACAATATTATCGGACTGAAGCCGACCAAAGGCTGGCTCTCCGCCACCGGCGTGCTGCCTGCTTGTCGTCTGAATGACACGCTGTCGGTGTTTGCCCTGACGGTGGAAGACGCGTTTTACATCGCGACGCTGGCGGGCGGCGCAGACAGTGAAGATGCCTACTCACGCGTTAACCCGGCAACCGCGCCTGCGGCTATCGCGCAAAACCCGGTTTTCGCCATCCCGGCAGAGCTGCGTTTCTTTGGCGATACGCAGGCCGAAGCCGCCTGGCTGAGCGCGCTGGAGGCATTGCGCGCCAGCGGCGCAACGTTGCAGCCGATTGATTTCTCGCCGTTCTACCAGCTTGCCGAGCAGCTTTATCAGGGGCCGTGGGTGGCGGAACGTACCGCGTCTGTCGGTGAGATGCTGCAACATCCGGAGCAGATGGACCCCACCGTGCACACCATTATTTCCGCCGGGCTGAACTACAGCGCGGTGGATGCCTTTAACGCGGAGTACCTGCGCGCAGAGCTGACGCAAAAAATCCAGCATGCCCTGAGCGAGGTGGATGCGCTGGTGGTACCGACATCGCCCACCATCCGTACGCTGGAAGAGATGAAGCAGGAACCGATCCTCTTCAACTCGCAGTTTGGCACCTACACCAACTTTACCAACCTGGCGGATCTCTGTGCGCTGGCCTTGCCTGCGCCATTTCGCGCCGACGGTTTACCGGCCGGGATCACGCTGATCGCCCCGGCCTGGCATGACCGCGCGCTGGCGGATTTCGGCCTGCGCTGGCAGCAGCAACTGGCGCTGCCGCTCGGCGCGACCGGCCAGCCATTCACCCCGCCAGCGGCGGCATTACCGCTTTCGCAACACCATGTTCGCGTTGCCGTAGTGGGTGCGCATCTGCGCGGCATGCCGCTGAACTTCCAGCTCACCACCCGCGATGCTGCGTTTGTCGAAGCGACCGAAACCGCGCCGTGCTACCGGTTGTATGCGCTGGCCAACACCACACCGCCCAAGCCGGGCATTGCCCGCCAGGCGCAGGGCGCGGCCATTGCGGTGGAGCTGTGGGACATCCCGCTGGCGCGTTTTGGCGAGTTTGTCGCGGAGATCCCCGCGCCGCTCGGTATCGGTTCGCTGGAGCTGGCCGATGGACGCTGGGTGAAAGGGTTTATCTGCGAACCGGCAGCGCTGCACGATGCCACCGACATTACTGAATTTAAAGGCTGGCGTAACTGGATTGCCCGCCAGGAGAGCAAACATGTTTAACACTGTACTGATTGCCAACCGGGGCGAAATTGCCTGTCGCGCCATCCGCACGCTGCAACGTCTGGGGATCAAAAGCGTGGCGGTCTATTCCGACGCGGATAAAAATGCCGAACATGTTAAACAGGCCGATATTGCCGTGGCACTCGGCGGCGAGAAGGCCAGCGACAGTTACCTGCGCATCGACAACATCATCGCCGCGGCGCAGGAAACGGGCGCGCAGGCTATCTGGCCGGGCTACGGATTTTTGTCGGAAAGCCTGCCGTTTGCCGCCGCCTGCGAACAGGCTGGCATTGTTTTTGTCGGGCCGACTGCGCAGCAGATTGGCGAGTTTGGCCTGAAACACCGGGCGCGCGAGCTGGCCGCCGAAGCGGGCGTGCCGATGACGCCGGGCACCGGGCTGCTCGACTCGCTGGAACAGGCGCTGGATGCGGCGGCAAAAATTGGCTACCCGGTGATGCTGAAAAGCACGGCGGGCGGCGGCGGTATTGGTCTGACGCGCTGCGCCGATGCGCAGGCGCTCAGCGATGCCTGGGAGAGCGTGCGACGTCTGGGCGAACAGTTTTTTAGCGACGCCGGGGTGTTTGTCGAGCGCTGCATCGATCGCGCGCGGCATATTGAAGTGCAGATCTTTGGCGACGGCAAAGGCAATGTGGTGGCGCTCGGCGAGCGCGACTGCTCATTGCAGCGCCGCAACCAGAAAGTGGTAGAAGAAACCCCGGCGCCGAACCTGCCAGCCGCCACCCGTGAAGCATTGCTCAGCGCCGCCGTACAGCTTGGCAAACTGGTCAATTACCGCAGCGCGGGCACGGTGGAATTTATCTACGACGCGCAACGGGATGCGTTCTATTTTCTGGAGGTCAACACCCGTTTGCAGGTGGAGCATCCGGTCACCGAGTGCGTTACCGGGCTGGATCTGGTCGAGTGCATGCTGCGCGTGGCGGCGGATGAAGCGATTGACTGGGCGCGCCTGCAACAGGTACCGCAGGGCGCGGCCATCGAAGTGCGCATCTACGCCGAAAACCCGCTGAAAAACTTCCAGCCCAGCCCCGGCGTTTTAACCGAAGTCGCTTTCCCGCAAGGTGTGCGCGTGGATACCGGGGTGATCACTGGCAGTGAAGTGTCGGCATTTTACGATCCGATGATCGCCAAACTGATTGTGCAGGGCGCCAGCCGCGAAGAAGCGCTGGCAAAATTGCAGGCCGCGCTCGACGCTACCCGCCTGCACGGCATCACCACGAACCTTGATTATCTGCGCCAGATCACCGCCAGCGAGGCCTTTCGCAACGGCAGCATGTGGACGCGGATGCTCGACAGCGTTGAAGCGCACGCGGCGGTGATTGAGGTGCTGCAACCGGGGACCTGGAGCAGCGTTCAGGATTATCCGGGCCGCCTCGGCTACTGGGATATCGGCGTGCCGCCTTCCGGGCCGATGGACGATTTTGCTTTCCGCCTCGCCAACCGCATTGTCGGTAACCACGACGCGGCGGCGGGGCTGGAGTTCACCCTGCAAGGCCCGGTGCTGCAATTTCACAGCGCGGCGGTGATCGCCCTGACCGGGGCCGATTGCCAGGCAACGCTGGATGGCGAAGCGGTGCCATTATGGCAACCGATCACCGTTAACGCCGGGCAGACGCTGGCGTATGGCCGCGCGCAGATCGGCTGCCGCGCTTATCTCGCGGTGCGTAACGGCATTGATGTGCCGCAATACCTTGGCAGCCGTTCCACCTTTGCGCTCGGGCAGTTTGGCGGCCACGCCGGACGGACGCTGAAAGTCGCCGATCTGCTGCCGATTTCACGCCCGCAACTGGCCGCCTGCACCACGCCCGCGCCGGTTAGCGAACCGCAGGCGATAAGCCCGTCGCTGATCCCGGAATATGGCGAACTGTGGCGCATCGGCGTGCTCTATGGACCGCACGGCGCGCCGGATTTCTTTACCCAGGAAGCGATTGACGAGTTCTTCGCCAGCGACTGGCAGGTGCATTACAACTCTAACCGCCTCGGCGTGCGGCTGGTCGGGCCGAAACCAGGCTGGACGCGGCCCAACGGCGGCGAAGCCGGTCTGCATCCCTCAAACGTTCACGACTGCGAATACGCCATCGGCGCGATTAACTTTACCGGCGACTTCCCGGTGATCCTCACCCGCGATGGCCCAAGCCTCGGCGGTTTTGTCTGCCCGGTCACCATCGCCAAAGCCGAGTTGTGGAAAGTCGGGCAGGTCAAACCGGGCGATCGCATCCGCTTCTACCCGATAAGCGTAGAAGAGGCGGTAGCGCGGGAAAAAGCGCAGGAGCGCAGCATTGAGACGCTGCACGCCAGCCAACTGGCGGAATTCACCACGCCATCGCTTGCCGATCGCGACGGCGTTTCCGCCACCGCTCTGGTGTCACTGCCCGCCGCTGCTGGTGCACCGGCTATTGTCTATCGCCAGGCCGGGGATAACTACATTCTGATTGAGTATGGCGACAACGTGCTGGATCTGGCGCTGCGCCTGCGCGTTCACCTGTTGATGGAACAACTGCGCAAGCGGGCGCATCCGGGCGTGAAAGAGCTGTCGCCAGGCGTGCGTTCTTTGCAGGTGCGTTACGACAGCCTCGCCATTAGCCAGCAGGAACTGGTGGCGCTGCTGCTGGAACTGGAGTCGCACATTGGCGATGTCAGCCAGATGAAAGTGCCGTCACGCATTGTGCATCTGCCGATGGCGTTTGAAGACAGCGCCATGCTGGATGCGGTCAGCCGCTACAAAGACACGGTGCGTGCGACAGCGCCGTGGTTGCCCAACAACGTGGACTTTATTCAGCGCATCAACGGCCTGGCAAGCCGCGACGCGGTGAAGGCGACGATTTTTGACGCCAGCTATCTGATCCTCGGGCTGGGCGATGTCTATCTCGGCGCGCCCTGCGCGGTGCCGATCGATCCGCGCCATCGCCTGCTGAGTTCCAAATATAACCCGGCGCGCACCTTTACCGCTGAAGGCACCGTTGGGATCGGCGGGATGTACATGTGCATCTACGGCATGGATTCCCCCGGCGGCTATCAACTGGTGGGCCGCACGCTGCCTATCTGGAACAAGTTCCTCAAAAACGCGCAATTCGCCGCCGACGAGCCGTGGCTGCTGCACTTCTTCGACCAGGTGCGCTTCTACCCGGTAAGCGAAGCGGAACTCACCCGGTTGCGTGACGATTTCCGCGAAGGCCGCGCGTCCATCCGCATTGAAGAGACGGTGTTTGATTTCCCGCAGCATTTGCAGTTCCTGCGCGATCACGCCGCCGACATTGCCGAATTCCGCGCGCGCCAGGCCGAAGCCTTCGAGGCAGAAGTGGAGCGCTGGCAATTGGACGATCAGACCAGCGTTACGGAAAGCCAGCCGCCAGAAGCGATCGCCGAGGATGACGATGCATTACCGGTGTGCGCCGATATGAGCGGCAACATCTGGAAAGTACTGGTCGCGCCGGGCGATGCGGTGACGGAAGGCCAGCCGCTGGTGATTGTCGAAGCGATGAAGATGGAGCTGGCCATCAACGCGCCGCAGAGCGGCAAGGTTAAACGCATTGCCTGCCAGCCGGGGCGTCCGGTTAGCCCCGGCGACACGCTGCTGTGGCTGGAATAAGGGAGACGGATGATGAGCGAGAAGGGCAATAAAAAACGCGCCGTCGGCCTGGCGGAGCGCATTTATCACGAACTGAAAAACGACATTTTTGATTTTCGCTTAATGCCGGGTGCGCATTTCAGCGAAAACGAGATCTCCGAGCGGATGTCCGCCAGCCGTACCCCGGTGCGACAGGCGCTGTTCTGGCTTGAACATGAAGGGTATGTGCAGGTTTACTCGCGCAGCGGCTGGCAGGTGAAACCGTTTGATTTCAATTATTTCGAGGCGCTGTACGACTTTCGTATCGTGCTGGAAAGGGAAGCGGTGCGTCGCCTGTGCGGCATGCCGCCGGGCATCTGTTCAGAACATCTGGCGCCGCTGGTCAGCTTCTGGATTGACGCGCCGCGCATGGAGCCGAGCAAAGCGTTATCGCTGCAGGATGAGCAATTTCACACCACGCTGGTACGCGCCAGCGGCAACAGTGAAATGGTACGGGTACATGTGGAGTTGACCGAGAAGATGCGCATCATTCGCCATCTTGATTTCACCCGCAATGACCGTGTGGATGCGACCTACAACGAACATGCCCGTATTTTACAGGCGATCCTGAAACAGCAAACCGAGGAGGCGCAGCGCATTCTGACCGGGCACATTTCTCAGAGCAAAGCCGAGGTCAGGAAAATCACCTTACACATGCTCCAGCAGGCAAGTTTACAACCCGTTTCACCGTAGCCGTGGTTCCGCCCCGTTGTCCGGCGGGGAATTTTAATCACTCAATATCATTTAGGGGTTTTGTAATGAAAAGACGTTCTTTACTGAAAGCTTTTGCCCTGTCAGCCACTTTTTTGAGCATGGGCTTGTCGTTACAGGCATACGCAGCAGACACCATCAAAGTGGGGATCATGCACTCCCTCTCCGGCACCATGGCCATTTCAGAAACGCCGTTGAAAGATATGGCGCTGATGACCATTGATGAAATTAACGCCAAAGGCGGCGTGCTGGGTAAAAAGCTGGAGCCGGTAGTGGTCGATCCCGCCTCTAACTGGCCGCTGTTTGCGGAAAAAGCGCGTCAACTGCTGACCCAGGATAAAGCCGCGGTGGTTTTTGGCTGCTGGACCTCGGTTTCGCGCAAATCAGTGCTGCCGGTGTTTGAAGAGCTGAACGGCCTGCTGTTCTACCCGGTGCAATATGAAGGGGAAGAGATGTCGCCGAACGTGTTCTACACCGGCGCGGCACCCAACCAGCAGGCGATCCCGGCGGTGGAATACATGATGAGTGAAGATGGCGGCAGCGCAAAACGCTTCTTCCTGCTCGGCACTGACTATGTCTACCCGCGCACCACCAACAAAATTCTGCGCGCCTTCCTGCACTCGAAAGGCGTACAGGATAAAGACATTGAAGAAGTCTATACCCCGTTTGGTTACAGCGATTACCAGACCATCGTTGCCAATATCAAGAAATTCTCCGCAGGCGGCAAAACCGCTGTGATCTCCACCATCAACGGCGACTCCAACGTGCCGTTCTATAAAGAGCTGGCGAACCAGGGCATCAAAGCCACCGATGTGCCGGTGGTGGCCTTCTCGGTGGGCGAAGAGGAGCTGCGCGGTATCGACACCAAACCGCTGGTTGGCCATCTGGCGGCGTGGAACTACTTTGAGTCGGTCAGCAACCCGGTGAACACCAAATTTGTTGCGGATTACCGTGCCTATGCCAAAGCGCACAAACTGCCGAATGCCGACACCGTGGTGACCAACGATCCGATGGAAGCGACCTACGTCGGCATCCATATGTGGGC
This sequence comes from Kosakonia sacchari, assembly GCA_900109485.1. Lineage (GTDB taxonomy): Bacteria > Pseudomonadota > Gammaproteobacteria > Enterobacterales > Enterobacteriaceae > Kosakonia > Kosakonia sacchari_B. The sequence goes on from FOAY01000014.1 coordinate 74,364, forward strand.
GCAGGCGGTTGAGAAAGCGGGCACCACCAACGTGGATAAAGTCCGTGCGGCGATGGCAGGCCAGACCTTTGCCGCACCAAGCGGCTTTACGCTGACCATGGATGCCACCAACCACCACTTACACAAACCGGTGATGATTGGCGAAATCGAAGAGAACGGTCAGTTCAACGTGGTGTGGAATACCGATAAGCCGATCCGCGCCCAGCCGTGGAGCCCGTACATTGCGGGCAACGATAAAAAACCGGATTACCCGGTCAAAACCGGCGGTAAATAAGCCCGTGCGGTACGTGTCAGGGGCGGGCGTACTGCCCCTGGCAGTGGTTGAATGTTCCGGCCTGGCCGGATAACCATCAAAAGACGCTGACAGATGAAAATATTCCCGGCTTTGGGCTTTCTCCTTTTCGGCTGCCTGCTGATGACCGCGACGGCGCAGGCCGGGCCTGCCGCAGATTATGGCAAGGCCAGCCGCACGCAACAGGCGCAACTGCTTCAGCAGTGGTCTGCCGCGCCGGAGGCATCGCGCTTGCCGTTGTTGCAGGCGCTGAATGACGAAACGGTAGTCACCGATGCGAATGGTCAACTCTTCACCGAGCAGAACGGCAAACTGACGGCGCTGGAAGGCGACGTAGCGCCTGCGGGCGCGACGAAAAAAGTGTTTATGAATAACCGCATTCGCGGGCTGGTGGCCAGCGCGCTGGCCACGCACCAACTGGTCAGCCCGGACGACAGCATCCGTCTGCGCGCGGCGCTGACGCTGCAAAACGGCGCGCAGGCCGATCAACTGCCGTTTCTCAGCGCACGGCTGGCGGCAGAGAAAAACGACGGCGTGCATACGGCGCTGGCCATTGCGGTGGCGAACTTACAACTTGCTGACAGCCACGCCGAACGGCGTTTGCAGGCGGTGAAACTGCTGGGCGAAGCCAGCGATCCGCAAGTGCAGGCCAGCCTGCAACGTCTGACGCAGCCGCAAAATGAGCCGGACTCCGCGGTGCGCCAGGCCGCCGCTGACAGCCTGAAGCAGGTACAGCAACGCCTGAAGTGGGGCGACTGGCTCGGCCAGGCGTTCAGCGGGATTTCGCTCGGATCGATCCTGCTGCTGGCGGCGCTGGGGCTGGCGATCACCTACGGTTTGCTCGGGGTGATTAATATGGCGCACGGCGAAATGCTGATGCTGGGCGCGTACTCCACCTGGCTGGTGCAGGATCTGTTTCAGCGCTTCGCCCCCGACTGGCTGGCGATTTATCCGCTGGTGGCGCTGCCGGTGGCGTTCTTTATCACCGCCATCATCGGCATGCTGCTGGAGCGCACCATTATTCGCCACCTTTACGGGCGGCCGCTGGAAACCCTGCTCGCCACCTGGGGGATTAGCCTGATGCTGATTCAACTGGTGCGCGTGCTGTTTGGCACGCAGAACCTGGAAGTCGCTAACCCGGCGTGGCTCTCCGGTGGCTGGTCGGTGTTGCCGAACCTGGTGCTGCCGTGGAACCGTATCGCGGTGATTGTGTTTGTTATCGGCGTGCTGATCCTCACCTGGTTGTTGCTGAACAAAACCCGCCTCGGAATGAACGTGCGGGCGGTGACGCAAAACCGTCGCATGGCGGATTGCTGCGGCGTACCGACCGGGCGCGTCGATATGCTGGCTTTCGGTTTAGGTTCCGGTATTGCCGGGCTGGGCGGGGTGGCGCTGTCGCAACTGGGTAACGTCGGCCCGGAACTGGGGCAGGGCTACATTATTGACTCTTTCCTCGTGGTGGTAACCGGCGGCGTCGGGCAACTGGCGGGCACGGTCGTGGCGGCGCTGGGCCTCGGCGTGCTGAACAAAGTCCTTGAGCCGCAAATCGGCGCGGTGCTGGGCAAGATCGCGATCCTGGTGTTGATCGTGCTGTTTATTCAGAAACGACCGCAAGGGTTGTTTGCATTCAAAGGGCGGGTAATTGACTGATGAGCCAACCTATTACGTTAACCATCGCCCGACGCGCGCCGCACCTGACCTGCATGCTCGCTTCACTGCTGCTGGCCGCGCTGCTGATCCTGCCCTTTTTCGCGCTGCTTCCGGCGGAAAATCCGCTGGCGATTTCCACCTATACGCTGACGCTGATGGGCAAAATCCTCTGCTACGCCATTGTGGCGGTGGCGCTGGATCTGGTGTGGGGCTACGCGGGGCTGCTGTCGCTGGGGCACGGCTTGTTTTTCGCCCTCGGCGGTTATGCGATGGGGATGTATCTGATGCGCCAGGCCGCCGGTGACGGGCTGCCGGCGTTTATGTCGTTTCTCTCGTGGACGGAATTACCGTGGTTCTGGGCCGGAACGCAGTATTTCGCCTGGGCGCTGTGCCTGGTGATCCTGGTGCCCGGCCTGCTGGCGCTGGTGTTCGGCTATTTTGCCTTTCGCTCGCGCATTAAAGACGTCTACTTCTCGATCATGACCCAGGCGCTGACCTACGCCGGGATGCTGCTGTTTTTTCGCAACGAAACCGGCTTTGGCGGCAACAACGGCTTTACCGGTTTTACCACGCTGCTCGGCTTCCCGGTGTCGGCGACCGGTACGCGTATCGCGCTGTTTGTGGCGACGGTACTGCTGCTGGCGGGGTCGCTGGCGATTGGCGTGCTGCTGACGCGCAGCAAGTTCGGCCGGGTGCTCACTGCCGTGCGCGACGCGGAAAACCGGCTGATGTTCTGCGGCTACGATCCAAAAGGCTACAAGCTTTTCGTCTGGACGCTCTCCGCCGTGCTGTGTGGGCTGGCGGGCGCGTTGTACGTGCCGCAGGTGGGGATTATCAACCCCAGCGAAATGTCGCCGACCAACTCGATTGAAGCGGCGATTTGGGTGGCGCTCGGCGGGCGCGGCTCGCTGATTGGGCCGATCCTCGGCGCCGGGATCGTGAACGGCGCGAAAAGCTGGTTTACCGTCGCGTTCCCGGATGTGTGGCTCTTTTTCCTGGGGCTGATGTTTATTCTTGTGACGCTGTTCCTGCCGCGCGGCGTGATTGGCCTGCTCAAACGGAGGAAGCATGACTGATTCCCTCTTTACTCAGCCGCAGTTGCAGGACCGCTACCGCGAAACCACCGATCCGGTGCTGCAACTGGAAAAAATCAACGTCACGTTTGATTCGTTTCGCGCGCTGACGGATTTGTCACTGTCGATTGGCGTGGGGGAACTGCGCTGTGTGATCGGGCCAAACGGCGCAGGCAAAACCACGCTGATGGATATCATTACCGGTAAAACGCGGCCGGACAGCGGCACCATAACCTACGATCAGAACATCGATCTTACCGGGATGTCGCCGGTGGACATTAGCCGCGCGGGCATCGGGCGTAAGTTCCAGAAACCCACGGTGTTTGAAGCGCTGAGCGTGACGGAAAACCTCGAAATTGCGCTGAAAATGGATAAATCGGTGTGGACCAGCCTGCGCGCCAGGCTCAGCGGCGAGCAGCGGGATCGCATTGATGAGGTGCTGCTGCTGTTGCGGCTGACGGAACATCGACATCGCCCGTCCGGGCTGCTTTCCCACGGGCAAAAACAGTTTCTGGAAATTGGCATGCTGCTGGTTCAGGAGCCGCATTTGCTGTTGCTGGATGAACCCGCCGCCGGGCTGACGGATGCCGAAACGGATTATATTGCCGAGCTGTTTCGCACGCTGGCGGGCAAACACTCGCTGATGGTGGTGGAGCATGATATGGGCTTTGTCGAAACCATTGCCGATTACGTGACCGTGCTGCATCAGGGGCAGGTGCTGGCGGAAGGTTCGCTGCGCGAGGTGCAGGCCAACGAGCAGGTTATCGACGTTTATCTGGGGCGCTAATATGTTGCAGGTGAAAGAGTTAAACCAGTATTACGGCGGCAGCCACATTTTACGCGGCTTGTCGTTCGAGACCACGCCGGGTGAAATTACCTGCCTGCTGGGGCGCAACGGCGTGGGGAAAACCACACTGCTGAAGTGCCTGATGGGGCTGATCCCGGCGAAGTCTGGCACGGTTCACTGGCAGGGCAAACTGATCAATAACAGTAAGCCGCACCAGCGGGTGCAGCAGGGGATCGCCTACGTTCCGCAGGGACGGGAGATTTTTCCCCGGCTGACCGTTGAAGAGAATCTGCTGATGGGGCTGTCGCGCTTTTCGGGACGCCAGGCGAAAACCGTTCCCGACGAGATTTACCATCTCTTCCCGGTGCTGCGCGAGATGAAGCAGCGACGGGGCGGCGATCTCTCCGGCGGGCAACAGCAGCAGCTTGCCATCGGGCGGGCGCTGGCCTGCAAGCCGCAGTTGCTGATCCTCGATGAGCCGACGGAAGGTATTCAGCCCTCGGTTATCAAGGAGATTGGCGCGGTGATCCGCAGCCTGGCGAATCGCGGCGATATGGCCATTCTGCTGGTGGAGCAGTTTTACGATTTTGCCGCCGAGCTGGCCGATCAATATCTGGTGATGTCGCGCGGCACTATTATCCAGCGCGGGCGCGGCGATGAGATGGAAGCGCAGGGCGTAAGACAACTGGTGGCGATTTGAAGGGTAGCCGTTCCTGCCGGTTATTCCATCGGCAGGAACGGTTTACTCAGACTTTGACCAGCTTCAGCCGCTGGCTCTGACCCTGGAGCTGGATATAGCGTTCGAAAAGGTGGTGTTCCACTTCCTGGCCGCCATTCAACTGGGCGAGAAAATATTCTGCGTCCGCTTTTGTGGCGAAGTTTTGATGCTGCCAGTCACCTTCAAGGTTGTACAGCAGGCCAAAAGCTTCGCTGCACGGTAGCCGTAGCTGGAAGGTGGCCGCCAGCTCGCCCTGCATATAGCCGGTGAGCTGAAGCATTGCCGTTTCGCTGTGATAAAACTTGATACCGTCACGGGCTTTGTTGTTATGCCACTGGCACTCGGGCATTAAATAACAGCTCCCGCCGACAGGCACATTTCCGTCGCTGGAGGGTGTCATATGACCGCCGACGGAAAAATCGGGATGGCTGGTGCCCACGGGAACAGCATTGGTAATATAGCAAGGGCTGCCTGACGGAATGCCTTTCGCAATGAGTAAATCCTTCCAGCTTTTATCTTTATATCCCGGCACTCTTTTGGGATCCGCTGTACTGCCATCAACGTTATAAAGCGTGCCGCTAATATTGACGACACTGGCACCGGTAGAGGTAATGACTTCATCCTCATTGCTCACCAACTGGAGAAATTCATTAATTTTCTGTCGGTCATATTGTTCTTTGTCCATTTTATTCCCCTTCTGAAAGGAATTATAAAGAGGGAAGGGCGTGAGGGATAAAATAATGGCCTCACACCTTTCCCCGCTGTTATTAACGCTTAACTGTTGCTGGCGACAACCCAGCTATTATTTCTTTGCAGCGTCACATCAAGTTCATAGCTGCCCATCGGGAACGTTAATTGCTGCGCATTGCTGATGTCGCTGATCTGAATAACCTGACCGGGGATATAATTACCATAAGTGATCCAGTACGTCGGCGTAACAGAAAATACCAGATCCATATTCGGCTGCGCCGGCTGGACAAATGTTCCCGCGCCCGACATGGCGATCCCGACGGCGGCGCTATTAACCGGGCTAATACTTTCATGGCCGGTAATAAATAATGTGCCATTACGCCCGCCATTATTCAGCCCGCTAAAATTGTAAGCGCCGTTGCTGTACATCAGCGTGATATTATTATTGCCGGAGGGATCGCAGGGCACGCTTTGCGACGCCGTGAATACACTGCCCACATTCAGCGGCCCGGAATCGTCCCAGACAAAGCTGTAGTCAATTCCCCACTCGAAAGAGAGCAACGTGCCGGGAAATGCCGATTTTGTCAGCCAGGCCAATGACATAATATTCGGATTACTGATGTCCGGTAATGACTGATAGATACAGAAAGAGCCAAAAATCGTTGAATTATTGGTAACATTGACAGTGTATTGCTGAGACATAATATCCACCTTGTTTATTGAGTGAAAATAACGTGATGACAACTGCCTGCTTACATATAGGTATTTCGTGATTTTATGAGCCTTATACTCCTCATGGTGACACCAAACGTTTTGACTAAAGATTTCGGTGAAACCTGGTCCTGCATCGCTATCTGCATGGCCGCGCGACGAATGGCCACAAATACGCCCCATGCCGATGGCATTTCGATATTCCCGGCAGAATCAGCATATTTGCATAACCGGGAATACTGTTTTTTGGGAATCTCAATCTCGTATAATTTGTAGAATTTTGACGCATCCTTGGGGATATATATTTTTCGCCCGCCATGATGAGAAATGAGCTGAAAAAGGGATTTAAATCCGCAAGTACCTGCAATCTCTGAAGCCGCCCATGGCATCGCAGATAAAACATGTTCCTTATGCTGTTCGCAGAACTGCACTAACTCCCTTTCGTTTTCAGAGCTTATTGCTGGCAAGCCGGAAAATAGCAAAGGATAATCCTGTAATAAAACATCGTGTATTGTATTATTCACATTTACCTCATGCCGATGGTCTTATTTCGTAAGGGCTACCACAGTTGTGAGATAAAGTATTAACCGCGAATATCCATGGCAGCACGGAGGAAGTGTTCCCCCGCAAAGCGCGTGGGTACAACAAGAGTAGTTGCACGATTACCCGATATATAATATGTGCGTGCTGAAAGCTTTTATGGCGAATGCACACGCCGCGTAATCTATTACACGCGGGCCGTGGCGAAGGCGAGAGGCGCGCAGTCACAAAGGCAGTGGCGCTATTATTTCGGAATTATCATGCGAAAAAGGCGTCTTTCGACATTAACCGATCTGCCTCTCGCGTTCATTCTTGCAAGGCAACGATCAATATCGTGACGTCTTTTAACCAAAGGGGAAAGTCAATGCGCTTTCCGAACGTCGGAACGCGCATTGGATGGAGATACCTGCGCGAAGGGCGCCGATTTCGGACTGGCGGGGGATAACCTCCCGCATTCAGGGCGTTGTCTGACAGACAACTTCGATATTATTGCCATCAGGATCAAAAACATAGGCTGCGTAGTACGACTCATGGTAATGGCAACGTATTCCGGGAGAGCCGTTGTTTTTCCCACCTGCCTGCAATGCGGCCTCCCAGAATTTATCCACCGTAGAGCGGTCTTGAGCGGCGAAGGCGATATGTACTGCTGCACCTGGTTTGTCGTTATCGTGTAGCCACAGACGCGGATAGTGCCCTGGGCCGAGCCCGTAACGTAAACCTCCCGTACGCGTTTGGCTCTGTTCGACGGCGATGATGAGCCGGAATTTCAGCGGTGCGAGTGCTTGTTCGTAGAAATGCCGGGATATACTGGCATCGTTGACGGCTATTTCAATGTGATCAATGACGGACATGGTTCTCTCCTGCGCGTGTAAAAGGGGAAGCAGTCGCCTGCCGCGCCACCCATTATGCGTGTTGCCAACTTTTGTAGACAAATTCGAGGCTGTAGCCATCAGGATCGCGAACCTGCGCGGCGTAATAGCGCGGGTCATAGTGATGTTGTGCGCCAGGCGGGTGGATCTCCGTCGCCCCGGCAGCCAGCGCGGCAACCCAGGCCTGGTTAACCTGTGCCTCTGAGTGGGCAACAAAACCGACATGGACAGCGCTGGGGGATGGCTCACCCTGGCGTAACCAGAAAAAGATACGGCCATTCGCACCAAAACCTTTCAAATCAGGATGGCCCTGCGGCCCCTCCCTACCGTCATAATCATGGCGACGGTTAATGTCCAGAACAGGGAGTACCCTTTCATAAAAATCTACCGAGCGCGCGATGTCGCTGACGGTAATAAACAGATGATCCAGCATGCTGTGCTCCTGTTGTCAGAGGATATAACTGCCCAGAATCTGAAGGTGATTGACGGCTGTGCCGGTGGCTTGCTCGCCGTGATAGCTGGCTAAAATAACGCTGTAACGACGCGCTCACCGGCACACAATATGCGCCATAAAACGCTCCGCAGTCCGATGACCAGACAAAGCGTACGCCGAACAGGGGATTCATGCTGATGCGATCCTCTTTAAAAGTTGCCTAATACTGCTTTTGTCTTGTTGCTCATCTGACGGCATGCTATTTATCAGCAATGGAAAATCAATTACACGAATTGCGTGAACTGGCCTCGCTGGCGGAAAATCAACGCACTGAAACCGGCATTCCACGCCTTGCGATGGTGCAGGGAGAGATCCCTGAGCACCGGTTGTCTGGCGTGTATGAACCCATGATCAACCTGATTCTGACGGGCTCGAAAAGCATGTCAGTAGGGGACAGAACCTACCGCTACGATCCCGCAACCTATTTTGTGATGTCGGTGGATTTGCCCGCCATTGGCCGTGTTTTTCCGGATGCGCAGACCGGCGCGCCTTATCTGGCTGTCAGCCTGACGCCGGATCCCGGAATCCTTGCTGATTTACAGCGTTGCTTGCCTGATTCTGGCTCCGATGGGGTCTTTCATTCGGGATTTTCCGTTGCGCCAGTGACCCCGGAATTGCTGGATGCCTGGGTGCGAATGCTACGTCTGATGCGTACCCCGGACGCGATCCCGGCACTGGCGCCCGCCTATGAAAGGGAAATCCTGTTCCGCGTGTTACAGGGGCCGCTTGGCTGGATGCTGCGTGATATTGTGCGACCAGAGTCGCATCTGTCGCGTATTTATGCGGTGATTAACTGGATAAAACAGAACTATATGCAGGCTGTGCGCGTGGAAACGCTGGCCGAAATGGCAGCACTCAGCGTTTCAGCCTTTCATCGTCATTTCCTGGCGGTTACCGCCCTCAGCCCGGTTCAGTATCAAAAACGGATAAGGCTGATGCGGGCGCGTGAAAAAATGAGCACCACAAACGCGAGCCTCACGACAATTGCGTTAACGGTGGGTTATCAAAGCCATACGCAGTTCAGTCGCGAATATGCCCGGCTGTTTGGTTTACCGCCTTCTGTTGATCGTCGGCGAATACTGAAAAGGTAAGCGTTCCGCAGGCGAGAAATAACCTGTACCGGTCAACGGGGTTTTTATTTCAACTCACGAGTGAACATCCTCTTTTTGCCGTGTTGCATCATCTACTGCCACCTTCACTCTGGGTTTTGACAGCAGAATTTTGATCAGCTCCTGGAAGTTGACCGGCTTATAGAAGTAGTAACCTTGCAGGAAAGTGATGTTGTTTTGATTCAGGTAATCGAGTTGTTCTTTCGTTTCGACGCCTTCGGCGACAATGCTTAAAGAGAGTTTGCGCGCCAGATCCAACACACAATCTAAAATCCGCGTTGAGTCCTGTTCGGCATTCACTCTGGCAACGAAACTCTGGTCGATTTTAATGTAATCAATATGCAGATCGTGCAGGTAAGAAAGCCCTGAATAGCCAGTACCGAAATCGTCCAGGGCGATAACAAACCCATTTTCATGCAGGGCATTCAGCCGTTGCACAAGATCTTCATCCACGTCTAAGGGCTCACGCTCGGTGACTTCAATCACCAGATTGAGCGCAGGGTGGCTGAAACTCTTTTTGAATTTCAGACATTCCACGACAAAATCGGCTGAAGTGATATGGGACGCGCTGAAGTTAATACCGATGTGAAAACCTTCCGGCAACCGGTGGGCAATGGCGTTCATATGGGCCACGACCTGCCTCATCAGGCTTTGCGTTAGCGGTATGATCAGATCTGATTTTTCGGCTAAAGGGATAAATGATGCGGGCGGGATATAGCCGGATCGCGGGTGTTTCCAGCGCGCCAGCACCTCGACGCCGCGCAGGGTTCCCTCTCTGCCATTCACCACTGGCTGGTAAAAAGGCACGATCTCACCGTTAGTAATGGCCCGGCGCAGTGTCTCTGCTGGCGTGGCATTTTTATTCAGGTATTTAACCAGTGCGTAGGCCGTCGCGCAGGAGATAAACAGGATGAAAATCAGGATGCCCGGCCCCAGAGAGACGATCCGGAGCAGGCTGAACAGCGAGGGTTGATTGTAAATAATACTGAAGGGATACGTTTTCGAATTGAGTTGCCCCGAAGGGGGCGCGTTGGCGTTAAGCGCTGCGATATCCCCTGACAGGCCGATCACATTATTCCCGACGCGCAATCGGTAAATCACGCCCTCTATCGGCGCATTCAGCGCCTCGCGAATATGCTGATCGCTGATGGTGACCAGCACGCGGCTTGCGGCAAATCGCGTCTGATAGACCATAAATGGCTGTTCGTTTGCTGCGTCCTCTGCCGGCGCGAGAAGCAGGCTGGCAGCCGACATTCTGGGAATGCGCGCCAGCAGACCGCGATTTCCCGGTAGCGATGAGCACCAGACCTCTCCCTCTTTAATAATCAGGATCGTGCGCAGATGGGGTTGCAGGGCGGCTTCAGTGCCAAGCTGAAATTGTCCTTCCGGATCGCATCCTCTCACTACGATGTCCGCGGCGAGACGGGTGGCATGGGAAGCTTCATCAAGAATGTTGTTGATATTGTTTACCGCGTATCTGGCTCCTTCAAGGCGGTCTGCCCGGGTGGAGTACCAGAGCTGCATATTAAGAATAAAAACGCCGGTAATAAAAAGAAGCACTGCCGCGATGAGAGGAATAAGGGCATTGCGCATCATTGTGTCCTGGGGCGAAAGGGTGGATTTCTCGTGTCAAAATGTCAGTACAAAAGCATGGTCGAGAGAAGCGGAAATCGCCAGCGTACGGCGCGTAGTGTTATGGCTGAAATGACGTTGCTGTGCGCTACGCTATGGCGAACTTTACGTCTCTTTTTGCTGGCAACACCACAATGGCAATTCGCTTTGGCCGCCAGTGAATAATCTGAACAATTAATGCTGGCGCCTGAAAATCGCCTGTCACAACCTGCATGAATGATAAAATAAAATTAACGGTAATGCTGACGGGATAATTTATTGAGGTTTTTATGAATGAGCATGAGAGCTATTATCATTTCAGCATTCAGAGAAATAAAAATCAGCAGATCCTGGATTTTACTCATTCCATCTTAATGTGGTGTTAAGGCTGACATAATAAATTAACACCTTCTCAACGTGATTTTTTTAATATCAGTAATGCCGGGCAGATTCATTCACTGATAAAAGGAAAACATAATCATGCATCTGGAACTACACAGCATCGGAAGAGTGGGGTGGCTCCGGGCGGCAGTACTGGGAGCCAATGATGGCATCGTGTCTACGGCCAGCCTTGTTCTCGGGGTTGCGTCTGCGGGGAGTTCCTCCTCCGGCGTGTTGCTGGCGGGCGTTGCCGGGCTGGTCGCAGGTGCGATGTCAATGGCGACCGGAGAATATGTCTCTGTCTCATCGCAAGCCGATACCGAAAAGGCCGCGCTGGCCCAGGAAAAAAGGGAGCTGGCGACGGATTATGCCGGGGAGGTACAGGAACTGACATCACTGTATATGCAACGGGGGCTGGCGCCTTCGCTTGCCCGCGAGGTTGCGGAACAGTTGATGGCAAAGGATGCGCTTGAGGCGCATGCCCGGGAAGAACTGGGCCTGACGGAGACGAATTCAGCACGGCCGCTGCAGGCCGCGATTTTTTCAGCCATCAGTTTTTCTGCCGGCGCAGTGTTGCCGGTTGTGGTGGCGTGGTTAACGCCGGCACCGTGGGTTTTGCTGTTCGTCATCCTTTCCACCCTTTTTTCACTGGCGCTCCTCGGCTATATCTCGTCGGTCGCCGGCAAAGCGCCGCCGGTGAAAGCCATCATTAGAATCACCTTCTGGAGCGCCATGGCAATGGCTTTGTCGATGGGCGCGGGTTCGCTCGCCGGACAGGCGCTGGCTTAAATAATCGTTTTATTCTCAGGAAAGAAAAAATGAAGAAATACTCAGGTGGGCAGATAGCACTACACTGGCTGGTTTTATTGCTGATAGTCATCGCCTACGCCGCGATGGAATTCAGGGATATTTTCCCCAAAGATTCTGTCGGCCGTTACTGGATGACAATAACCCATTACACGTGTGGCGTCAGTGTCTTTATTCTGATGCTGGTCAGAATGGTATTTAGATTTATTTTCCCGGAACCGCCGGTCATTCCCGCTCTGCCGCAATGGCAAAAATTCAGCGCCACTGTTGTACATTTTATTTTATATGCGCTGTTTATTTTTCTGCCGCTGCTGGGGGTTGTATCGCTCTATTACGGCCAGAAAGAGTGGAGCTTCCTGTTTATTAACATGCCGGTTGCGGCGGAAAAAAATAGTGTACTGCAACATAGCCTGAAAGAGGTTCATGAATTACTGGCTAATACGGGCTATTTTATCATCGGCTTGCATGCGGCGGCAGCGCTGCTGCACCACTATATACTGCGGGATAATACCTTGCTGAGAATGATGCCAGGCAAGCGCCCGGATTAACCTGTTTTTCTCTGAACGGGAAAAGAAGCCGCTTCTTGCTCATCGCCCGCGCTGGCTGCCGGTACGCCAGCGGGGTACAGAAAGCAGGGCAACGGCGGCTCAGACTTTAAGCATTTTCACCGTTGCATCAATGTCGATTTCATCTTCCGAGAAAATAGAGGTTGTGCCCTGAAAGGTGGTGATCGCCAGTTTTTTCACTGAGCGCATTTCATCCGGCTTGGTGGTGGTTTTCGGCCTAATATTGCCCATCAGCAGGCCCACAGACAGCACGGCATTTTCTTTATCAATGCGGGTATCAGCAGGGACTTCTTCACTGTACACCAGATACGATTTGATCGACGTAAGCTTGAAACGTTCGCCCGCGATATAGATGTATTTGCTGTCAGGGATGACTTTTACCGCGTAAGCCGATAGCCCCTTGTTATTGGTGGTGGGTTCGAAAGTCACCGCAGCATCTTTCTTAATTAGCTCAGGGTTAGCAACCTTAATCACATGAAAATAACGGTTTTCGCCGTTTTCATCTTTGATAAAGCCAAAACCTTTATCTTTAAACCACGTTGTGATCGTTCCGTTCATCGCTGTACCACCTGGTTAATCGTTTATTTACTCAGTTTTTTGCAGCGCGCAGTGTAAAGCACAATGCCTGCGCAGGCCATGCCTGGTTAAGTGTGAATGATAAATTTCTGCACGGCGAGTGGGGAAAGCCTCGGAACACGAAGCAGCAGGGGGAAAAACGCCTGTCGCGCCCCTTTAAACGAGCCGCCGGATTCGCCAGTCCGGTGAAAATCCGTTATTATCCGCAGCCACTCTCAACCCGGGCAGCCCGATGTCTACGATCGATACTTTTATTGCCCCGCCGTGTCTCGACACTATTGAAACGCTCTATCAGGACGAGCACCTGGTGCTGATCAATAAACCCAGCGGATTACTCAGCCTGTCGGGGAAAAACCCGCAAAATCTCGATTCCGTGCATTATCGGCTGGTGCAGATATTTCCCGGCTGCACGCTGGTGCACCGCCTCGATTTTGGCACGTCCGGGTTGATGGTGGTTGCCCGCAATAAAGCCATTAATGCCGCGCTGTGCCAGCAGTTCAGCCAGCGCAGCGTCACCAAGGTTTACAGCGCATTACTCTGCGGACACGTGCACGACGACGAAGGGGTGATCGATGCGGCGATCGGCAAAGACCCGGCGTGCTTCCCGCTGATGTCGATTTGTGCGACCGGTGGCAAGCCAGCGCGTTCCCGTTTTCGCGTTATTGAGCGTTTTTACCAGACGCAGGAAGACGGCAGGTTAGTGCCGCTGTCACGCGTGGAGCTTATTCCTGAAACCGGGCGCACGCACCAGCTTCGCATCCACTGCCAGCACCTCGGACATCCGATTCTGGGGTGCGATCTGTATGGCGGTCGGCTGATGGCGGGGACTGAACGGGCGCCGCGGCTGATGCTGCACGCCAGCGCGTTGCATTTTGTGCATCCCATTAGCAACACGCGGATCAACGCCCGTAATGACAGCCCATTCTGAAAACCTGAATTACCACATCAAATCATCGGGCACTTTGAAGTCCGCATACGGATCGTCTTCATCCTGGGCTTCCTGCGTTAGCGCGCTGTGCAGCACAATACAGTTGGCATCGCGCTGGGCAATTTTGTCGGCGACAGCCGCCGGGATGATGGCGTACTGGCTGTCACCGTTGTTGTCGGACAGCAGACGGGCAATGGCGAGACGGCCATTGATCAGCTGCGCCTGCGTCAGTTTATCGACCTCTATTTTTTTAATCACATTGTTGTCGGTGAAGTTAAAACTGATATTGCCCTTCGTTAGGGTGATGCGGTTCATCTCAATAAGCTGCTTGATCTGCGCTTTATACTCTTTCGATAACGCCGCCTGCTTTTGCTGTTCGCTGAGCTGCTTATCGCGCTCAAGCTGCGCTTTCTTATTTTCTTCTACCGCTTCTCTGGCCTCACGCGCCTGAACGCGCGACTTTTTCGCCGTTCTCTGGACTTTGGCCATTTTCTTGCTGGTGACTAATCCCGCTTTTAACATCTGCTCTTGCAAGGTAAGTTTTGTCATCGTCGTCATTAAACCCGTTGGTGTGTTAGCGGGATTATAACAGCCAAATGGGGCAAGTCAGTCAAACAACCTGCGCCGCAGGATCCCGGCATCAATTGCAGCCACATGGGTCTTACCGCAAAAAGCCATCGACAAATCGAATTCATTACGAATGATATTGAGCGCCATGGTGACACCTTCTTCGCCCATCGCCCCTAAGCCATACAGCATACTGCGCCCGATATAGGTTCCCTTCGCCCCCAGCGCAATCGCCTTCAGCACATCCTGCCCGGAACGTATCCCGCCGTCGAAATGGACTTCAATATCATTACCCACGGCGGCGACAATCTCTGGCAATAAGGTACTTGATGACGACACGCCATCCAACTGACGGCCGCCGTGATTAGAGACAATGAGCGCATCCGCGCCTGCCGCTACCGCCAGGCGCGCATCCTCCACGTCCATAATGCCCTTCACGATCAGCTTGCCGCCCCAGCGCCGTTTGATCCACTCAATATCCTGCCAGCAGAGGCGCGGATCGAACTGCTGTGCTGTCCACTCCACCATCGCATCGATGTTATTAACGCCGCTGGCGTGACCGATAATATTGCCAAAGTTACGGTTGCGTGTGGCGAGCATATTGCGGCACCAGCGCGGTTTGCTGGCAATATTAAGCAGGTTGCGCAGCGTCATTTTCGGCGGAGTCGACAGGCCATTTTTGATGTCTTTATGGCGCTGACCAAACACCTGGAGATCCATGGTGACGACCAGCGCGCCGCAGTTGGCGGCTTTCGCGCGATCGATAAGATTCACGACAAACTGGCGATCGCGCATGACGTAGAGCTGGAACCAGAAGGGATGGTAATCCGTGGCCTGCGCTACGGTTTCAATGGAACAAATACTCATGGTCGAAAGCGTAAAGGGGATGCCGAACGTTTTCGCTGCGCGCGCCGCAAGGATTTCGCCGTCGGGATGGATCATGCCGGTTAACCCGGTCGGGGCAATGGCCACAGGCATGGTAACGGGCTGTCCGAGCATCACGCTGGCGGTGCTGCGGGCGGCAATATCGACCGCCACGCGCTGGCGAAACTCAATGCGACGTAAATCGGCTTCATTGGCACGATAGCTATATTCGCTCCACGAGCCTGCATCCACATAGTCATAAAACATTTTGGGCACCCGCTTACGCGCGAGCTGCCGTAGATCTTCAATGCAGGTGATGATCATGTCGGTTATCCAGGACGGTGTGGCTAAATAACGATGATTTAGCCACCAGTGACAAGCAGAATACGCAGACAATTATGATTTAACGTAGTCGGTATACGCGTTCTGCAAAACAATATGATCGGCAATGTATTTCGCATCGTGCCATACACCATAAATAAACGATGATGCGCGGTTTACTAAATTGGGCAGGCCGAGAAAATAAATGCCGCGCTCGGCGGAAATACCGCGTTTATGGAATGGCAGACCTTTTTCGTCGAAGGCATCCACTTGCAGCCAGCTAAAATCAAATTTAAAACCCGTCGCCCAGATAATGGTGGTAATACCCGCTGCGGCAATATCTAATTGCTCCAGCGGATTGAGCAAACATGGCGGATCCGACAGCAGTTCCCACGCCTGCGGCTCCGGTGGCAGATCCAGCCCGTTGCGTTCGATGTAAGCATCTGCATCGCGCAGCACGTCAAAGTAGGCGTTATCGCCCGCAGCGATATTCCCCGCCAGGCCTTCGGCAAAGCTCAGGACACCGTTATCCCAGCTTTGAGTGATGCCCACCAGCGTAATGCCCATATGCGCCAGACGACGGAAATCGACGGTTTTACCGCCTTCATAGCCGCTTACCGCAAAGGCAACGTGCTCTTTTTTCGGTTTTATTTTCACTTCATCCCACAGGCCAAGCGCGCCGAGCCACCAGCAGTAATCACGGTCGCGGTAGGTGCGCGGCGGGCGATAATGTTCGCCGACCGACAGATA
Source organism: Kosakonia sacchari (assembly GCA_900109485.1). Taxonomy (GTDB): domain Bacteria; phylum Pseudomonadota; class Gammaproteobacteria; order Enterobacterales; family Enterobacteriaceae; genus Kosakonia; species Kosakonia sacchari_B. The sequence continues at coordinate 90,667 of FOAY01000014.1, forward strand.
AACGTCCCGGCCCGCTTTACGCAGCTCTTCGGCAATTTGCGTACCGGAAGCGCCTGCGCCCACCACCAGCACGCTGCCTGCGGGCAGTTGCTGCGGATTTTTATAGACGGAAGAGTGAATCTGCTGCACGCCTGCGCTTTCCGGCACGATCTGCGGGAATGACGGTTTCTGAAACGGGCCGGTGGCGGCCACCACATTGTCGGCTTCAAATTCACCGGCGGAGGTCACCACTTTGAATCCGCTGCGTCCCGCCAGGCGCACAACCTGCTGCACCTCAACGCCGGTGCGTACGGGAGCGTTAATCATGCTGGCATAGTCTTCAAAATATTGCGCCATGCGCTCTTTCGGCGGAAAAGCTTCCTGGGAAATATTGTCGAATTTCAGCGACGGGAAGCGGTCGTGCCACGCCGGACCGTTCGCCACCAGCGAATCCCAACGTTCAGAACGCCAGCGCTCAGCGATGCGGCTGCGTTCCAGTACGACGTGCGGCACGCCCATTAATGCCAGATGCTCGCTCATGGCAATACCGGCCTGACCTGCGCCGACAATGACGGTATTCATTTTTTCTACTGACATGTTGAATCCCTAAATCCAGGCGACCCTCGATAGTTTTATCGCGAAGCGTAATCGGGTGTCGTATTAATGATAATCAGGCGTCTTAAAGGCAGCGCACGGGAAAATCCAGTGCGCCTTCATTCACGGTTAATTAATGTCTGCTCTCAACATTTAATATTTTCCCCAGGCCGAAATACTTATTGGTGATAATTAATAAGGTGGCGGTGACGGCAATATAAATAACCGACAGGGCCGCCAGCGTCGGGTCAGCAAATTCACGCACATAGTTGTACATTGCCACTGGTAAGGTCTGTGTCGCCTGGGTGGTAATAAACAACGACGCGGTAAATTCGTTAAACGAGAGGATCGCGGCAAACAGCCAGCCGCCAAACAGGCCCGGTAAAATCAGCGGTATGGTGATGGTCCACACCACGCGCAACGGCGATGCGCCAAGGCTTGCCGCCGCCAGTTCAATGCGCTGTTCAAGGTTTTTTATCGACACATACACGCTGCGCAACACAAACGGCAGTATCAGCACGATATGGCAGAAAATCACCAGTGGATAACCGCGCCCGAGGTTGAGTTGCGACACCAGCATCAGCAGGCCCAGGCCAATGGTGAAGTGCGGGATAAACAGCGGTGACAGCAGAATCCCTTCCAGCACCTGCTTGCACGGAAACGAATAGCGTTCGATAGCAATCGCCAGCGTAGTGCCGATGATCACCGCCAGTGACGATGCCCATGCGGTGACAATCAGCCCGGAGTAGAAGCCGTGACGGAAATCATCGTAATTCACCGCGCGCTCGAACCAGCGCAGCGACCAGCCTTTCGGCGGGAAGAACAACACGGCGGTACTGCTGAACGAGGAGATAACGACCACGATGGTCGGCAGCATCACAAAAAGCAGAATAGCGGCGACCAGCAGGCGGCCCGCCAGTACAGTCAGTTTGTCGTTGATCGAACGGGTCATATCAATGCTCTCCCATCGCGTGCAGGAATCGGGTCATGCGTTTGAGCGCCATCAGCAGCAGGATGGTCAGGATCAAACCGGCGATGCTCAGCGCGGCAGCAAACGGGAAGTTCATCGATGAGAAACCCAGTTGATAGACCATGGTCGCCACGGTGCTGACGCGTCCGCCGCCAATCAGTTGCGGGGTGGCAAAGGCGCTAAAGGTCCAGGCAAACGCGGTCGTGAGGCTGGAGACAATGCCGGGAATAGAGAGGGGAATTGTCACGGTCAGCAAGGTGCGGATCGGCCCTGCGCCCAGGCTGGCGGCGGCTTTCTCGTAATCCGGGTTGATGTGCGACAAGGCTGTCGCCAGCATCAGCACCATAATGGGCATGGTCACGTGCACCAGGGCCAGCACCACGCCGGTTTGCGTAAACATAAACTGAATCGGCCTGGAGATGACGCCCAACGCCAGCAGCAGACTATTAAGAAAACCGCTGTTACCCAGCACAATAATCCAGGAATAGGTGCGCACCACTTCGCCGAGAAACATCGGCGTAATCGCAATAATCAAAATCGCGGATTTGATCCATGTGGTGCGGGTGCGCACCAGCGCATACGCCAGCGGATAACTCATCAGCAGGCCAAAAATAGCGGTTTTCGCGCTCAGCATGACGGTGTTAATAAACGCATCGGCATAGATGCTTTTGAACAGGCCTTTGAAGTTCGCCAGCGTAAATCCGCCCACGTCGAGCGAGCCGGGAATATAAGCACGCACGCTGAACTGCATCACCGCGAACATCGCGACAACCAGCCCGACGGCGGCGAGCGTCGCGGGAATAATGAACCACGGTAAAAATGTCGGTTTTCTCGTCATAGACCTTGCTGCCTGAGTAGTGTGCTGCCGGTAGAACCCGGGCGACCCGCAAGTCGCCCGATAAATCAATGAGACATGATGTTTTCAGAGAACCACTGACGCCACTCTGCGGTTTTCTCGGCGCGCAGTTGTGGATCGGTATTGATGGTGGCATTCCACTGCGCAGGCGTGGTGAGCATGCCCGGCAGTTTCGCCAGTTCAGGATCGATATGCGCGTTGGTTACCGTCGGGCTGCCGTGATAAATCTTTGCCACCTGCTCCTGAATTTCCGGCTTCAGGGCAATATTCATAAACTTGTACGCGAGATCGCTATGTTGGGTGCCTTTGTTGATACCCACGGTATCGACGCCCAAAATCGCCCCCTCTTTGGGGATCGCCAGTTTGACGTCCACCCCTTCAGCCATCATGTTGTAGGCGTTCATTGACAGCATCACCTGTACCGGGGTTTCGCCGGTGGAGATCAGTTGCTGGCTGTTGGCATCATCGGTATAGAAAGATTTGATATTCGGGATCAGCGCTTTCAGCTTCGCCTGGCCTTGCTGCCAGTGTGCCGCATCGGTACCGGAGAGTTTGGCGGCCACCGCAATGATATGGCTCGGATCCCAGTCCGGCAGAGCCAGCGTGCCTTTCAGCTCCGGCTTCCACAGATCGTTCCAACTGGTAAAGGTTTCGCCTTTGGGCACCAGATCCGGACGATAGCCGATGGTGTAAACGTAGCCCCATACGCCGAGGTGATAAGGGCTGACTTTCGCCTGTTGCACCAGGTTTGCCGCGTTCGGGATTTTACTCATATCGAGTTTTTCGAACAGGCCAGAGTTGGCGTACAGATAGCCGACATGCGCGGTGGTAAAGGTGACGTCAGTTTCTGGTGAACCGCCCGCCAGCTTGGCTTTGTTGAGGCGATCAATGGTGCCGCCGGTGACAAACTGCACTTCTACGCCGGTCTCTTTGGTGAACTCTTTGGCAATGGTTTGATCGATCAAATCTTTAAAACCGCCGCCCCAGGTGCTGACAATCAGCTTGTCAGCGGCCATCGCATTTCCTGCGCTGAGCACGCATGTGGTCAACAACGTTAAGGCACAAATCTTACGCAACATATTCTCATCCCCATCTTATGAAATGGCTGTTGTAGCAATCTGAAACCCGACGCGCCGGAACGGTGCAAACGGTGTTCCCTGGTGTGAAATCGATAATGACGTGGGGAGTTGATGGCGTAAAACAGCCTTTTCCTCGCCGTTGCATCAGAATTTCTGACGCTAAAAAAGGCGCTGCTTTGCAACGGATTTTCTTAACCAGTGATAAGGCTGACGGGAAAGAAGGCACAACAAAACCAGGGGATTATGCTGTTATTTGTCGTTTGGCATGATAAGTGCATAAAAATAAGCACTATTAGAATGACTGACGCGACATGATCGCGTCGGCGCTCTCAGGAGAACCTGCATGCTCAGTCGCATTACCCAGCGTCAGCTGGAATATTTTGTCGCCTCGGGAGAGGCGGGCAGCATCATTGGCGCCTCAGAACGTATCCACGTTTCCTCGCCGTCGATCTCTGCTGCTATCACCCATATCGAATCTGAACTGGGCGTACAGCTTTTTGTGCGCCATCACGCGCAGGGCGTTTCGCTCACGGCGATCGGTCATCAGGTTCTGAAAGAGGCGAAGCTCATTCTGGAGCAGATGCTGAACCTTTATACTATCGCGTCGGAATCCATGAACCATGTGCGCGGCCCGCTGCGCGTGGGCTGTCTGGATACGTTGGCGCCCATGCTGACGCCCGAACTGGTATTCGGCTTTGGTCGCGCGTTTCCCGGCGTGCGCATTACGCTCGTCGAAGGCAACCATGAACAGTTGCTGAAACAGCTGCGCACCGCCGACATCGATATCGCGCTGACCTACGATTTAGTTCCCGCCAGCGACATCGCCTTTACCTCGCTGGCACAGTTGCCACCGTATGTGATGGTGGGTGAACATCATCCACTGGCGACGCAATCGGCGGTGACCATTCAGGATCTGGCGACGATGCCGATGGTGTTGCTGGATATGCCGTGGAGCCGTGAATATTTCCTTGGGCTGTTTAGCGAGGCGGGCGTGACGCCGAACGTGGTAATGCGCTCCAGCAATATGGAAGTGGTGCGTGCGATGGTGGCAAACGGCGTGGGGTTTGGTATTGCCAACGTGCGGCCGAAAGCGCATCTCTCCCAGGATGGCAAACGCCTGATTCGCGTACGGCTGGCCGGAACCAACAGGCCGATGCTACTCGGTTACGCGACCGCCGCTCACACCCAGCACTCGATGGTGGTTAACGCCTTCGCTGAGCGCTGCCGCGTTTTTATCTCCGACCAGTATATTCCTGGCATGGCGGCACCCAGCTATTTCGATCCGCAGGTGGTGCGGGTGGCGTGACAGATGCCCGGCGGCGCAATGTCGGCAGCCAGCCTGCCAGACATTGCGCGGCTCTCCGTTAATACCCGCGCGCCGGGAATACCTGATTGGTCACCGATTCACCGCGTGCGGCGCGCTGGATGTTTTCTGCCACCTGCTGTGCGGCGCTGGCAGGGATGGCAACCGAGGCCAGATGCGGCGTGATCAGCACGTTTTCCATCCGCCACAGCGGATCGCAGGAAGGCAGCGGCTCGCGGTCAAACACGTCCAGCGTGGCTTCAGCAATCTGCCCTGAGCGCAGCGCGTCCGTTAGCGCCGCCTGATCGACAATCGCCCCGCGCGAAACATTAATGAACGCCGCGCCATGCGGCAGGCGCGACAGTCGCTCTGCACTGAGCAAACCAGCGGTGTGCGGCGTAAGCGGCAGCATGACCACCAGAATGTCGCTCTGGCTGAGAAAATCATTCAGCGACGCCAGCCCACTGCTGCACCTTATACCCGTCATCGCTTTTGGTGAACGCGACCAGCCGCGCACGTCGAATCCCTGTCGTACCAGTTCCCGCGCCGTATACGCGCCCAGCTCGCCCAAGCCCAGCACGCCGATCCGGATGCCGGAGGGTTTGCGGGGATGCAGGTAATGCCAGCGCTGTTCACGCTGTGCGCGCTCAAATGCCGGGATATCGCGCGCGTAGCGCAGCACGGCAAACAGCACGTACCCGGCCATCATGCGCGCCATATCCGGATCGGAGAGCCGAATTATCGGAATATCCGGCAGATCGTCGCGTCCCACCAGCGAATCAACGCCCGCACCGAGATTCACCAACAGTTTGAGATTGCGGTACGGCGCAAAGAAACCCTGCGGCGGCTTCCATGCCAGCGCATAGTGCACGTCATCGGGGTTTTGCACCGTTTCGGCGCGGCAAATCGTTACGCCGGGCAAATGTGGGGCAAGTAAATCGGACCACTCTTCGAAGCTGTCGAATTCGCTGTAAAACACTAATGTACTCATGCAGCGTGCGTTCCCACCAGGTTGACCAGCGCATCAATCGCCAGCTCGTAACCGGCTGCGCCCAGCCCGGCAATCACACCGGTTGCCGCTTTCGACACCAGCGAGTGATGGCGGAACGGCTCGCGCTGCCAGATGTTGCTCATATGCGTTTCAATGATCGGGCCATCAAACATCAGCAACGCATCAAGAATAGGCACCGAACTGTAGGTCAAACCCGCCGCGTTGATAATTAACCCCACGGCGTTCTGGCGCGCTTCCTGAATCCAGTCAACCAGTACGCCTTCATGGTTGCTCTGGCGGAAATGCAATATCACACCGTGTGACGCGGCGCGGCGCTGACAGCGCTCTTCAATGCTGACAAAACTTTCACTGCCGTAGGTGCCGTTTTTATCCAGCCCATACAAATTGGCGTTCGGGCCATTGAGAAAATAGATCTGCTGTGACATGCACACTCCTGATTAATACGGACGCGTCGCGGCCATCGCCGGATGCGCATCGAAGACGGCGAACCACGCGGCGGTAAGCGGATGACCGGCGCGCCAGTTGAGTTCGGCAAAGCGGAAGTCGAGATAACCGAGCGCACAGCCAATGGCAATCAGCCCGATATCGTTGGGATGAACGCTGAAACCACTGACCTGGCCTTCGATCTCTGCCAGTGCGGCGGCGACTTTTTTCAGCTGCGCATCAGCCCAGTTCTGCCACTGTTTTTCAGGGGGACGCGCACTGAATTCGTAGCGCGCCAGTAATGCGGCATCAATGATTCCATCACCCAGCGCCTGCCGCGCCAGGCTTCTCCAGCGTGCATCACCGTTTTCGGGAAACAAATCGCCCTGCGCACGCGCATTGAGGTATTCGCAAATGACCCGGCTGTCATAGAGACAGATCCCGTTTTCGGTGCGCAGCGCCGGTACTTTTGCCAGCGGATTAAACACGGCGATATGTTCGTCGCGTTCGATCGGATGGGCGGCAGAATCCAGCCGTTCCATCTCATCAGCCAGATCCAGTACGGTTGCGCACACCATCACTTTGCGCACATAAGCGGACGTGGTGGCATAAAAGAGTTGCATCATGACGCCACCTGCAGCAGCACTTTGCCGATATTGGTGTTGGCTTCAAGGATTCGATGAGCGTCGGCGGCGTGCGCTAACGGCAAGGTTTGATACAGCGTCGGTGCGATTTTGCCTGCGGCGATCAGCGGCAGCAGATGTTTGCTGATGCACTGCGCCAGCCGCATTTTCTCGGCCACGCTTTTGGGGCGCAGGGTGGAAGAGGTGAGGCTCAGCCCTTTACGCATCATCAGTTGCAGATCGAGTTCAATCTTCGCGCCCTGCATAAATGAAAGGCTGACATGGCGTCCGCCCGGCGCTAACACGCTCAGGTTGCGCGCCACGTAATCGCCCCCGACATTATCCAGCACCACATCGACACCGCGTCCTTCGGTGGTGGCAAGCACGACGGCGACGAAATCTTCGTTGTGGCGGTTGATGGCGCGCCATACACCGAGCTGTTGCAGCGCCGTAATCTTTTCACTACCGCCTGCGGTCGCAATTACCCGCGCCCCGCATGCCTGCGCGCATTGAATGGCAAATGTGCCAACGCCGCTGGCCGCACCGTGAATCAGCACGGTTTCGCCCGGCTGCAAACGCCCGAGTTCAAACAGGTTATGCCACACGGTAAATGCCGCTTCCGGCACGCCTGCGGCCTGCGCGAGCGGCAGCGTTTCCGGCACCGATAAACAGAGTTCAGCGCGCGCCACGCAGTAGTCCGCATAACCGCCGCCATTGAGTAGCGCCATGACCGGCGAGCCAACCGCAGGGAATTCAACGCCCGCGCCCAGTGCCACCACGGTGCCGGAGACTTCCAGCCCCAGCACATCAGTTACCCCTGGCGGCAACGGCATGCCGTTGCGCTGCAGGATATCGGGGCGATTGACCCCCGCACTGGCAACACGAATCAGTACTTCACCCGCGCCAGGCAGCGGCACAGGGCGCTGTACGCGCTCTAACACCTCCGGGCCGCCCGGGCGGCAGGCAATCACGGCATTCATCATTTCAGGTATCATCGCGGCTTATCCCTGGTTCGCCGTGCTAAATGCGCACACGCCTTCGTCATCGACACTCACGCCAACCAGGCTACCGACGGGCCAGCGCGTCAGTGAATTCAGGCCGGACTGGCGCGCAAACAGTGCGGCGCTGCCCAGCGCGGGCACATCAAGGTGGACATCAACATGATCGCCCTGAAAGACATGGGCGATAACCGTGGCGCTAAACAGTGAATGCGGGCCAAGCGCGGCTAACTGAATATTTTCCGGACGGACGTAGACATCAAGGCGTTCGCCAATCGAGGCATGCACACGCTCCGCGGGCAGACGCAGCACATTACCGCCCAGCTCCAGTATTGCATCGCCATCACGACCGGCGTAGCGCCCCGGCAGAATGTTGACATCACCGACAAAGCCCGCGACAAAGGGATCCTGCGGACGACGATAGATCTCATCCGGCGTGCCGATCTGGCGTACATGGCCTGCCGACATCACCACCACGCGATCGCTCATGCTCAGCGCTTCCCCCTGATCGTGCGTCACGAAAACGGTGGTGACACCCAGCTTGCGCTGAATCGCTTTCAACTCAACCTGCATTGACAGGCGCAGGTTTTTGTCCAGCGCGGAGAAGGGTTCATCCAGCAGCAGCACTTTAGGGCGAATGACCAGCGCGCGGGCCAGCGCCACACGCTGCTGCTGGCCACCAGAAAGTTCACGTGGTTTGCGATGGCCATAACCGGCAAGTTTCACCAGCGCCAGCGCCTGCTCAACGCGTTCAGCAATCTCGGCTTTCGGCACACCGCGCATCCGCAGGCCGTAGCCCACGTTCTTTTCGACCGTCATATGCGGGAACAGCGCATAGTTCTGAAAGACAATGCCGATTTCACGCTGCCAGGGAGGAATATCGGTAACCAGATCGCCATCAATAAAGATCTCGCCGCCGTCCGCTTCGGCGAAACCCGCCATCAGATTCAGCAGCGTGGTTTTACCGCAGCCTGAAGGGCCGAGCAGCGTGATAAATTCCCCTTCCTCAATCATCAGGGAAATTTTGTGTAAGGCGATGGCATCGCCAAAGCGTTTCAGTACGCCATCAAGCCGTACGGCAACGTTAGCGTTGTGCGCGACGGGGGGCAGCGTTGCGGGCTGCGGGAAGGTGGTGACTTCTGCACTGACCATGGAATCTCCAGAAACGGGCTATCAAATACTGACCACCAGCATACGGCTTAAGCGCACATCACGCGGTTAGTGCTTCCTGAAGCTGGCATTTGGAAAAGTTAAAGCAGTGAAAGAGTGGATAAATGCAGGGCGGCCGGGGACGCGCCCTGCGTTTACGCTGCGATGTTGTTGGACGGCAACGTCATGCTTTTTGGCACATCCATAGAGCAAGACGACGTAGCAGGGCATCGCAGGCCTCCATCTGTTCGACGGTGATAAACTCATCCGGTTTATGGCCCTGCGCCATACTGCCCGGCCCGCAGACTACACTTGGGATACCCGCCTGATGAAACAACCCGCCTTCCGTACCGAATGCGACGGTGCTGAACGCTTCAGAACCGGTGAGATGAGCAAGCAGCCGCGCAGCGGCGCTCTGCGCGGCGGTGTACAGACCGGGATAACCGCTGATGGGATAAAAGCGGATCGCTGCGTCACTATTCACGGCGTGCATTTGCGGCAGGAGTTCGCGCTGCGCGTAACGTTCCAGTTCCTGGGCCACTTCCTGTGCGTCATCCTGCGGCAACGTGCGTACCTCGAAGTCAAAGGTACATTCGGCAGGCACGATATTTAGCGCCCGGCCGCCCTGAATAACGCCCGTTTGTACGGTGGTAAACGGCGGATCAAAACGCGCATCCTGATGTTCCGGCGCGGCCAGCCGCTGGCCTATCACCGTAAGCTGGTGGATAAGCTTTGCGGCATATTCGATGGCATTCACCCCCTGTGGCGCGTAGGCCGAATGGCAGGCGGCGCCCTGTACTTCACAGCGCACGCCGAGCTTGCCTTTGTGGCCGAGCACGGGTTGCAGTTCGGTGGGTTCGCCAATCAGGCAGATATCGGGTTTTTCCGGGCGATGGGAGAGGGCGTCCAGCAGGGTTCGCACGCCAAGGCATCCCACTTCCTCATCATAAGAGATTGCCAGATGCAGCGGTTGCGCCAGCGGCTGCGTAAGAAAATAGGGTACGGCTGCCAGCATGCAGGCGATAAAGCCTTTCATATCCGCCGTGCCGCGACCGTACAGTTTGCCTTCTCGCTCAGTCAGCACAAAGGGGGGAACGCTCCAGTTCTGCCCGTCAACGGGCACCACGTCGCTGTGACCCGAAAGCATCACGCCGCCGCTACCAGGCGGGCCAAGCCGGGCATACAGATTCGCTTTGCTGCGTTCGGCGTTGTGAATCAGTTCGCAGTCAACGCCAAGCCCGGTTAAGTAGCGGCGAACAAAATCGATCAGCGCCAGATTAGATTCGCGGCTGGTGGTGTTAAACGCCACCAGTTGTTCCAGCAGTTTGCGGCTGCTCATCATCGGATCTCCTTGCGGTTACTCGTCGCCCGGCACGCCGTAACCCGGTGCACTGCGGGGATCGAGCGCGCGGGTTAAATAGTCCTGCATCTGCGGTTTATAGGCCTGCCAGAGCTGGATAAGTTCATCAATCGGGTTGGCGTCGGTCCAGTCGACGCGCAAATCAACAATCGGCCAGACTGGCGAATCGACAATCGACAGCGCCGCCGAATGCACCGGGCCGGCTTCCCCGCCAGCTTGCAGGCCCGCTTGCATCGCGGCAATGAGCCTGTCTGCCAGATGCCCGGACTGCTGTTCGAAAGCGTTGACCATTGCGGTAATGACATCCGCATTTGCCAGCAGATTACCCGCCGCCACGCAGTTCTCCCCGCGCAGCGCGTTGTTCACGCCCAGCGTTTTTTCACCGCTGTAGAACGCGCTTTCACCGCTGGCCGTCAGCACGGTAACCTGCCGGTACATAAAATAGTCGTCCGTGCCGAGCCCGAACTGCAGCGCGGTTTCGGCAGAATCGCCGTGCTGTAACCGATCCAGAATGCGCGGCCCCAGCGCCGGTAAGGTGATGTTTTGCGTTGATACCGCGCCGACCTTGCTGCGCAGCCAGGGGCAGCGCGCGCCAACCGCGATGCTGGAAGAGCTGATAGCAATGCCGATCTGGCCGGTTTGCGCACAGCGTCCGATAATCGATAACGTCATGATTTTAGGCTCCTGATTGCGGCTGCCAGTCGTCCGGGATCACCGCGATAACATCAATTTCCATCAGCCACTGCGGCTGACCAAGCGCAGAAATGACCAGCCCGGTTGAGATCGGAAATACGCCCTTCAGCCATTTGCCAACCACTTGATAAACCGGCTCGCGGTAGCGGGGGTCGATGATATAAGTGGTGGTTTTAACGATGTGGGACAGATCACTGCCCGCTTCTTCCAGCAGTTGCTTAACGTTCTTCATCGCTTGCTCGGCCTGCGCCGCCGGATCGCCAAGCCCCACGAGATTGCCTTCGAAATCAGTACCAATCTGGCCGCGAACGTACACGGTATTGCCTGCGCGCACGGCCTGGCAAAGATCGTTATCAAGTGACTGATTTGGGTAAGTCTCTTTCGTATTGAATTTGCGAATGCGGGTATGTGTGCTCATGTCTGCCTGCCTGGAAATGGATTCCCGGCAAGGTATACCTTCTCCGGCATAACAAGCAAAACAGAATAATCCGAGGCGTTAGTTTAGAAAATGCGAACACCCCTCCAGACCCGCATCGCTTTTATCATCATAAAACGGCGGAGCGCCCCAGCGCGAAAGGCCTGGTAACGTTTTTTCCACTTTTCAATCGCAGTCTCGTACCAGACTTGCGGACTGTCGATGAATCTACATGGATATCAGCGCGTTACATTTCCTTACCTAAAGCCGCTTTGATGAAATAATAACGTAATTAAATTAATGAAAAGTCAATCATGTGTTCAGGCGCCTGGTTTGCCGCTGATTCCCGCAGGCGCCTTTGTTCAGCCAGTGTTAATCACGTCATTGCGTATCTGAAAAGAGAGCTTGTTAGCCGCCAGCGCTGCGAGATAACGAGTGCTACGAAAAACTGGCTTTGCTTATAACAAAGCTCTTACATCCAGAAATGAAATAGTAACATTTAGTTATATTCGCGCAGTTAAATTAAATGTCTCACCTTTCTTTGAGGGCTGGTTATGAAGAATTTCGCATCGACTCTACTCATGTCCGGAAGCATTTTTGCGGGAGCATCGGCTTCCATTTGTCTTAATGCCCTTGCGTTAATCTTGACCGAACGCATGCAGATAATGAGAGATGTTGCGGCTTACAAGGCGAAGTATCGTTTACCCGTGGAGGATTTAGCGCGGGAACAAAAGGTGTTGGCGGCGGCGCGAAACACTGCGCAAGAGGCCGGGCTGGAACCGCAGTCAGTGGAGTCGTTCATCACTGCGTTAATGACTGTGGGGAAAACGATACAGTATCGCTATCTGGCAGACGGGTTTGCGCCAGCAGATTTATCTGTCACCCAACGGGATCTTGAGGGAATCAGACAGCGTATCAATGAACTGGACAAGCAACTGCTGATGACCATCAGCCAGCGGCTTCGCACGGGTCAACTCTCTTATTCAGAGCGGGCCTGGCTGGCGGAGAAAACCGCGTCCCCGAATCTGACTGAAGCAGAGAAGGATAAACTACTGGACACCATGCGTTTTATTCAGCGTGCCGCGTAGGAGACCGCTGCTGCGCTGCCAGGCGATCCAGCGTCGGTGATGGTAAGCATTTTTGAGCCACTGATCATTCAGAGCGATTAACGCTTTGAATGCCTGTGTGGCACGAAAACCTATTTCATCACAACGATTAAATCCCGACAGGGTCGGCTGGCGGCAATATCAAATCCGCTAATTCAGACGCGGGAAATTAACGATAATTCATCATTATCTGATTCCAGTTACAGCGCTTCTGTTTTCTCATTTGCCAAACGAATCGACGCAATTTCGTCATATTTCAGGTTCACGTGATATCCGCTTTTTTATGTCACTGAAAGCCATTTATCGCTATACGCTGGTGATATTTAACCGCGTTATTGCAGTAAAGTTTAATTTTATAATGTTAAATTTCTCTAATGAAAGTGAGAACATCATCGGGTGAATTCCCGACGGTGATTTTTACCGATATTACAATGCAGTTTACTTTTTTATGCCTCCGGATAATAACATCAACCATAGCCGGTGACAGTGTTGGCATTAATGACTATTTACGGAGTGAACATGGCAGCTGAAACGCGTAATTTTATTAACTCTATCGTTAAAAACTTTAAAGAAGCCATTGGCTTGATTAACGTGTTGGTACTGGAACCCGAAGAGCCCGCTACCTTGCGTTTGCTGCACGGTAAACTGGACGTTATCAAGGCCGGTATTGAACAGGATGTGCGCCTGTTAACCCGGACCAGTCTGGACAGCAACGCGATGCTTTGTCTTTACCCGATACATAATGCGTTAAACGCGCTGAACTATTGTCTTGGGATTCTGCGATACATGCCGTTAAATAATCAGTTTTATCATGATTTCGAAGAGGTTAAGCATGCTGTCAATGCTCTTGATGCCATATCAGGACGGGTTTTTACAAATCCGGGAAGTGATGAATAAGCATAGATTCCCCTTTTACATGAAATAAAAAGAAAAAAACGTACGGGTTGCTAAAGCCAGCGCGATTTAATCGATGAACGCCTGTTCACTGACTATTGCAGAAATGAAGAAGCGAAAAATTATATTTTTTCTCAACAAACATAAACGCCACTTCAACTGAATACCTATTCGCCAGATGTTTTTATCGCGGCGGCGCTACAATACTTTAATAATTCTGATGTCGGGATCGGTATGTTTATTCTTCGCTGTCATTTGAAAGTAATCATCGCTGGCATGTTCATCGTCCTGGTATCAGGGTTCAGCGCGACGATATTGGCCGAGGATAGCCCTGATTTGTCTGAGCCTGCACTGCCCGCGCATATCTGCGCAAAACTGGCTCCCCGGCAGGCTTATTCAGCAGGTGACGATACACAACGACTTCAGTCGGCTATTAATAACTGCCCCAAGGGTGAGGCGTTACAACTCCTTGCGGGTCGTTTCTCCAGCGGACCTTTGATAATGAAATCTGGCGTCACACTCTGGATTTCCTATGGCGCAATGCTCACAGCAAATACTGACCCACGTGTTTACGACAAAAATGGGCGCTGTGGAACCCTCGATCACAAGGGCAATGGCTGTCGGCCTTTTATTCTTTTTAAGAATAGCGACGGTGGCGGCATTGTCGGGGAGGGGATGATTGATGGGCAGGGCGGTGAGCGGATGACAGGAGAGAATGAATCCTGGTGGCAGCTGGCTCGCCGCGCGCAGACAGAAGGTGGGGCGCAGAATGTGCCTCGCCTGATTGAAATAGATAATGGCTCAAATATTACTTTTCACGGGATTACGCTGCGAAATTCACCTGGATTCCATGTCACCCTGAAAAATGTCCGGGAGGCGACTTTCTGGGGCGTACGTATTGATACTCCCGCGAATGCCCGCAATACCGACGGTATCGATCCTGTTTCGTCGCAGAATATCCTGATTGCTCACAGCTTCATCAGAACCGGTGACGATAATGTGGCGATTAAAGCTGGCGCTGGAGGGCCCACGCGTCATGTGCGGTTAGTGGACAACCATTTTTATTGGGGACACGGCATGTCCATTGGTAGCGAGACGGTGGGCGGTGTCAGCGATATTCGGGTGCGTGATTTGACGCTTGATGGCACAACCTCAGGGCTTCGCATCAAAAGTGACATCAGCCGGGGCGGAATTGTCAGCGATATACGCTACGAAAATGTTTGTATGCGGGGGAATCGGCGGCCGCTCGACTTTGATACGCGATATGACGCACACGCGATCGGTAACAACATTCCCGTCTACCGTGATATTTCCCTGACGCATATTTCCGGCGAAAGCGGCCAGTTGGTGTTACGCGGTTATGATGCCGTTCATACTTTGCATTTTGCCCTGAACGGCGTCTATTTCAGCAATGCAGCCCGCTGGCTCATCGAAGCGGTGCAGATCCACATTGGCCCAGACGGCGTCTCGCCTGTTCCCGCGGGAGAAGTCTCGTTACAGCGATCAGTTGTTCCTGTCGATTGCGCAAAAAACTGGATCCCCTTTCCCGTGACGAATGCGCCATCAGTAAAATGACGCAGAAAGCGTTTAATGAATCGTCAAAGCGGACACGCCGGGCGGCCTGCTGCTGTCAGGCCGACGATTTCCCTGAACGACGCACTAGTTTGATTGCTGGCGCAATGCTTGCGTATTAGGGGCGCCGATACTGCGGCGCCACGCGCCGGGTGCCTGACCAAACTGACGCTTGAAGCTGCGGTTGAAGGACTGCTGGGAGTCAAAGCCTAACGCCATCGCCACGTTCAAAATCGGTTCGTCGCTGTGGGCTAAGCGCTCGACTGATTTTTTCAGCTTTTGCGCGCGAATATACTCGGCGAGACGATAGCCAGTATGTTCTTTGAATATCCGCTGGAGGTGCCATTTCGAATAGCCAGCACGCCTGGAAACGGTGGCAATGTCCAGACGGTTTTCAAGGTTGTTGTCGATCCAGTCGAGCAAATCGTGAATAAATGCGCCAGTGTTCATCTTGTTTCCTCACGCCGCTTATTAAAAGCATCTTTATCTGTTGCATTTAAAGGTGGCCCGCTTTTGCATTAATTGCAAGTTTTATTGTTGCATTTAAAACCCTGTACGAAACGGGGCATTTACCTTTGCCTCAAATAGCACATAAAGTGCAACAATTATTCTTGCACTTAGTTAAGCGCCTTCCTACAATCGCCGCGATAGTGTATTCGGAACTGTTACAGTTTTGTGGCGATGAACGACACAAATGGCCTTAAGCCAGCCCGGACAAAGGAAGTGGCGCGGCATCTCCTGCTGCGTCTTGCCCGGCGGCTACAATTAGCGGAATAAAAATAATGAGCCTGCATAAACCTTGGGTTAACTTTCATCTGAATGCGCTGGGAGCGATGTTCTTCTCCGTACTGCTCGTCGGGTGCGATAGAGGTGTTGCGCAAAACGCCGTGCCACAAGCTCCTGCCGTCAGCGCAGCGAGTGTGGTGGTGAAATCTATTAGTCAGTGGGATAGCTTTAACGGTCGGATTGAAGCAGTGGAAAGCGTTCAGCTACGCCCCCGCGTCTCCGGCTACATTGATAAAGTGAATTACACCGACGGCCAGGAGGTGAAAAAGGGCGAGGTGCTGTTCACGATTGATGACAGAACCTATCGCGCCGCGCTGGAACAGGCGCAGGCGACGTTGGCGAGAGCCAAAACACAGGCCAGCCTGGCGCAAAGCGAGGCTAACCGTACTGATAAATTGGTCAATACCAACCTGGTATCCCGCGAAGAGTGGGAGCAGCGCCGTTCGGCCGCTGCCCAGGCGCAGGCCGACATTCGCGCCGCGCAGGCGGCGGTTGACGCCGCGCAACTTAACCTGGATTTCACCAAAGTGACCGCGCCTATCGATGGCCGCGCCAGCCGTGCGTTGATCACCAGCGGTAATCTGGTCACTGCGGGTGACAGCGCCAGCGTGCTCACCACGCTGGTGTCGCAGAAGACGGTTTACGTCTACTTTGACGTGGATGAGTCAACTTACCTTCACTATCAAAATCTCGCCCGCAGCGGGCAGGGGGCGTCCAGTAATCACCTGGCGCTACCGGTTGAGATTGGCCTTGTTGGCGAAGAGGGCTACCCCCATCAGGGCAAAGTGGATTTTCTGGATAATCAGTTAACGCCGAGTACCGGCACGATCCGTATGCGCGCGCTGTTGGATAACGCGCAGCGTCAGTTCACGCCGGGACTGTTTGCCCGCGTACGCCTGCCGGGCAGCGCTGAATTCAAAGCCACGCTTATTGACGACAAAGCGGTGCTGACCGATCAGGATCGTAAATATGTTTATATCGTTGATAAAGAGGGTAAAGCGCAGCGTCGCGATATTACACCGGGTCGTCTGGCAGACGGTTTACGCATCGTGCAGCAGGGGCTGACCCCGGGCGACAGAGTCATCGTCGATGGTTTACAAAAAGTGTTTATGCCGGGTATGCCGGTTAACGCGAAAACCGTTGCCATGACCGCCAGCACCGCCCTCAACTGATCCCTTACCTGAGAATCCGAAACATGGACTTTTCCCGCTTTTTTATCGACAGGCCGATTTTCGCGGCGGTGCTG
Organism: Kosakonia sacchari; assembly: GCA_900109485.1. Lineage (GTDB taxonomy): Bacteria > Pseudomonadota > Gammaproteobacteria > Enterobacterales > Enterobacteriaceae > Kosakonia > Kosakonia sacchari_B. Next base: position 107,725 of record FOAY01000014.1, read on the forward strand.
TCGATTCTGATTTTTATTACAGGATTAATCGCCATCCCGCTGTTGCCGGTCAGCGAATATCCTGACGTCGTACCGCCAAGCGTGCAGGTGCGAGCGGAGTATCCAGGTGCCAACCCGAAAGTGATTGCGGAGACCGTGGCAACGCCGCTGGAAGAAGCGATCAACGGCGTTGAGAACATGATGTACATGAAATCCGTTGCAGGTTCCGACGGTGTACTGGTGACCACCGTAACGTTCCGTCCGGGTACAGACCCCGATCAGGCGCAGGTTCAGGTGCAAAACCGGGTATCGCAGGCCGAGGCGCGTCTGCCGGAAGATGTGCGGCGTTTGGGTATTACCACCCAGAAACAATCGCCGACGCTCACGCTGGTGGTACATCTGTTTTCTCCTGGCGGTAAATACGATTCACTGTATATGCGTAACTACGCCACGCTAAAAGTAAAGGATGAGCTGGCGCGTCTGCCTGGCGTCGGCCAGATTCAGATTTTTGGCGCGGGCGAATACGCGATGCGCATCTGGCTGGATCCCAATAAGGTGGCGGCGCGCGGGTTGACTGCCTCGGATGTGGTGACGGCAATGCAGGAGCAAAACGTCCAGGTTTCCGCCGGGCAGCTTGGCGCCGAGCCGCTGCCGAAAGAGAGCGATTTCCTGATCTCGATTAACGCCCAGGGTCGTCTGCACACCGAAGAAGAGTTTGGCAACATTATTCTGAAAACGGCGCAAGATGGCACGCTGGTACGCCTGCGCGATGTGGCGCGTATAGAAATGGGTTCCGGCAGCTATGCGCTGCGTTCCCAGCTTAACAATAAAGACGCGGTCGGGATTGGTATCTTCCAGTCTCCGGGAGCGAACGCCATCGATTTGTCTAACGCCGTGCGCGCCAAGATGAACGAACTGGCCACGCGTTTCCCGGAAGATATGAAATGGGCGGCGCCTTACGATCCGACGGTGTTTGTTCGCGATTCCATTCGCGCGGTCGTGCAAACGCTGCTGGAAGCGGTGGTGCTGGTGGTACTGGTGGTGATTCTGTTCCTGCAAACCTGGCGCGCGTCGATTATTCCGCTGATCGCGGTGCCGGTATCGGTCGTGGGAACGTTCAGCATTCTCTACCTGCTTGGTTTTTCGCTTAATACCCTCAGTCTGTTCGGGCTGGTACTGGCTATCGGTATCGTTGTGGACGACGCCATCGTGGTGGTGGAAAACGTTGAGCGAAATATCGAAGAGGGGCTGGCTCCTCTCCAGGCGGCCCATCAGGCGATGCGGGAAGTGTCCGGGCCGATTATCGCCATTGCGCTGGTGCTGTGCGCGGTGTTCGTGCCGATGGCGTTTCTCTCCGGGGTGACCGGTCAGTTCTACAAACAGTTTGCGGTGACGATCGCGATTTCGACGGTGATCTCCGCCATTAACTCGCTGACACTCTCTCCGGCGCTGGCAGCACTGCTGTTAAAGCCGCACGGCGCACCGAAAGACTTCCCGACCAGGCTTATTGATCGTCTGTTCGGTTGGCTGTTCCGTCCGTTTAACCGCTTTTTCCACCGTAGCTCGACCGGCTATCAGGGGCTGGTTGGCAAAACGCTCGGACGACGTGGTGCGGTGTTTGTGGTTTATGTGCTGCTGCTCTGTGCCGCTGGTGTCATGTTTAAAGCCGTACCCGGCGGGTTTATTCCGACTCAGGATAAGCTCTATTTGATTGGCGGCGTGAAAATGCCGGAAGGTTCTTCGCTGGCGCGCACCGATGCGGTGATCCGCAAAATGAGCGAGATCGGTATGAATACCGAAGGCGTGGATTATGCGGTCGCCTTTCCTGGGCTTAATGCGTTGCAGTTCACCAACACGCCGAATACCGGGACGGTCTTTTTTGGCCTGAAACCGTTCGACCAGCGTAAACATTCTGCGGCGGAAATTAACGCTGAGATCAACGCGAAAATCGCGCAAATCCAGCAGGGCTTTGGTTTCTCCATTTTACCGCCGCCGATTTTAGGGCTGGGTCAGGGTTCTGGCTACTCGCTGTACATCCAGGATCGCGCCGGTCTTGGCTATGGCGCGCTGCAAAGTGCGGTGAACACCATGTCTGGTGCGATTATGCAGACGCCGGGGATGCATTTCCCGATCTCAACCTACCAGGCCAACGTTCCGCAACTGGATGTGCAGGTCGATCGTGATAAGGCGAAAGCACAGGGCGTGTCGCTGACCGATCTCTTCGGTACGCTGCAAACCTATCTGGGCTCGTCTTATGTGAACGATTTTAACCAGTTCGGACGTACCTGGCGCGTAATGGCGCAGGCCGACGGGCCGTTCCGCGACAGCGTGGAAAATATTGCTAATTTGCGCACTCGTAATAATCAGGGCGAAATGGTGCCGATTGGCAGTATGGTGAAGATCACGACCACCTACGGGCCGGATCCGGTGATTCGCTACAATGGTTATCCGGCCGCGGATCTCATTGGTGATGCCGATCCTCGCGTACTCTCTTCCGCGCAGGCGATGACGCAACTGGAGGGGATGTCTAAGCAGATACTGCCGAATGGGATGAATATCGAGTGGACGGATCTGAGCTTCCAGCAGGCCACGCAGGGCAATACGGCGCTGATCGTCTTCCCGGTCGCGGTTCTGCTGGCGTTCCTGGTACTGGCGGCGCTGTATGAAAGCTGGACGCTGCCGCTGGCGGTGATCCTGATCGTCCCGATGACGATGCTGTCCGCGCTGTTTGGCGTCTGGCTGACCGGTGGCGATAACAACGTGTTTGTGCAGGTTGGTCTGGTGGTTCTGATGGGGCTGGCCTGTAAAAACGCCATTCTGATCGTTGAGTTTGCCCGCGAACTGGAAATTCAGGGGAAAGGCATCATGGAAGCCGCGCTGGAGGCTTGCCGCCTGCGTTTGCGCCCGATTGTGATGACCTCCATCGCCTTTATTGCCGGGACGATTCCGCTGATCCTCGGCCACGGCGCAGGGGCAGAAGTGCGCGGCGTCACCGGGATCACGGTGTTCTCCGGTATGCTGGGCGTGACGCTGTTTGGTCTGTTCCTGACGCCGGTGTTCTACGTTACGCTGCGTAAATTCGTCACGCGCGGCAAAAAAGTGGAAAGGGACGTTTTACCTGCGTAAGTTGTTGCAGATAACAAAAAACCGCCTTCACAGTGAGGCGGTTTTTTTTTGCAACAGGTCAGTAATTAAGACGTTTTTTTATACTGGGCAATAAGCTCAGGCAGCGGATCGCACCCACTGGTATCGGCTTTTTTGACCTCTTCCAGCGCGCTTGCCACGGTATGGCGCGCTAATACCTGTAACGAAGCCTGCTCTGCTTCATTGGCGATAGATTTGAAATACCAGCAGGCGTTAGCGCTGACCACGCAGCGAGCCGGTACATCGGGACGCGATGCCCACAGCTTTTTATCTTCTATGACGGAAACGTAGATGTCGCGCAGGGTGATCTGTTCCGGTGGGCGACCAAGATGAATAGAACCGTTGCGGCCAAGCGTTGAGACAATAATGCCGTCACGTGTGAGTGGAACCATTAATTTGCGGATAAAGCTCGGATTCGCTTCCAGGCCGTAGGCCAGAATCGCACTTGTCGAACGTTCACCTAATTGCTCCGCCATCGCTACGCTGAGAACCATCTGCAAAGCTGTCGGGAAGCGGTAATCTAACATTTTTGTGTCCTGGGTTGCGGTGAATCTTATTCTTTTTGGCACCGCAGAGGTGAATAATCAATGAGCAACAATATAACAAATACGGGAATTTTTTTGAAGCCGTCACGATTGACCTGGCTCGTAAAAAAGAGTTTCCAGTCCGCGCCAAATGTGAGCAACGTATCAATCCGCGCACTTTCTTGATCGCAACTTCCCGGTGCTGTTTGTCAAACGTAACGCCACTGAGATATAGCCCAAACAACGAACGCATAAGCGAAATTTTTAAATCAAACCGTTCAACAAGCCTGCTTTGAAGGGGGCGAATGACAAACACTCAGATTTCAAGTGCCGCAAGGATTGTGGCTTCCATTTTCTCCGGGGTGGTGAACGGTGCAAAACGCTTGAGCGGTTTACCGTCGCGTCCGACCAGGAACTTAGTGAAGTTCCACTTGATCCGCCCACCCAGCACGCCGGGCAATTCGCTTTTCAGATAACGAAACACCGGGTGCGCAGCGGTTCCGTTGACCTCGACTTTCGCGAATATCGGGAAGCTCACACCGTAATGAATGTGACAGGTCTGCGCGATCTCCTCGGCACCGCCGGGTTCCTGTTTACCGAACTGGTTGCAGGGGAAACCCAGCACCACCAAACCGCGGGCGGCGTATTTTTTGTAGAGCGCTTCAAGGCCGCCGTATTGTGGCGTGAAGCCACAAAGGCTGGCGGTATTCACGACCAGAACCACCTTACCCGCGTAGTCGGCCATAGAGATAAGCTGGCCGCCCAGACTGGTGGCGGTAAGTTGATGAAAGGGAGTCATAGCGGAATCCTCAAAGCAGAACCCGTTCGGCGTCAACGGTGTCACGTAGCACAGGGCATGGGTTGTGGAGAATAGATCCTGTTCCTGATTGCGTGGCAGGTCTGGAATCGTGTGCGAGACATCTTTGCAAAGCCGAACGAAAAGAACAACAAACAGGCGACCTTTAACCTGCGCTGCGGGATAAAAAAGCGAAAAAAAGTATTTTTTTATCGAATAGATCCAGAAGGTGTGGCGTTTACCCATCATCAACACACTGATGGAGTCTGATTTATGGCTGAAACAACACCGCGGTTAACACGACAGCGCTACGATAGTTTTACCCTGGTACTGCATTGGGCCACCGCAGCCTGTGTCATTTTCCTGTTTGCCAGCGCACATATCTGGGATCAACTGGAGCGGGGGACGCCACTGAGAAAAGGGTTGCAGGCCGTTCATATTTCCTGCGGAATTCTACTGGCACTGGTGATGGTAATCCGGCCGCTATGGCGGCTATTCAGCCAGCATTCTCGCCAGTTTTCGCTGCCGCCGGTTGAAGGTGCAAAGCTGGCTAAACTGCTTGCACATGGCATGCACGGCGCGCTTTATCTCCTCCTTTTCACACAAATCGTGCTCGGGTTTCTTTTCCGCTGGTCGCAGCAGGAGCCCTTCCAGTTTTTTGGTCTTTTCGATCTCTCTGGCTGGGTGCAGGTTGCACCAACGCTACGGCATACCCTCGCTCAGTGGCATGGCAATGTGGCCTGGGCGCTGGTTTCACTGGCGTTGGTGCATGCTCTGGCCGCGCTTTTCCATCACTACCTGTTACGGGACAGCGTACTGAGTCGTATGCTGCCTGGCCGTGCCTTTCGTTAACCCGGAGTTCACCATGAACCTGTTTTCATTTTTACCTTCCGCAATGATTCAACGTCTGCTGCCGGTGGTGTTTGTTCTGCTCTCCACGCCGGTTTTTGCCGCAGGTGACGATAATACCAACAGCAAAACGCCGGATTGCCCCTCCGGGCAGGTGTATGACAGCACGACGAAACAATGCGTACCCGAGAAAACAAGCCAGCTCAGTGATGAAGATAAAACCCGTTATGCTTATCATCTGGCAAAAAAAGGGGAGTATCAGGCGGCCCTGGATCTGCTCAACACGCTGAAAAATGGCGATACTGCCGAGGCCTGGAATTACCGGGGCTATGCCACGCGTAAGCTGGGCCGTACTGATGAAGGTATTGGCTATTATCAACGTTCCATCGCACTCGATCCGACCTATGCCAAAGTACGTGAATACCTTGGTGAAGCATGGCTGGTGAAAGGGCGCCCTGACCTGGCGAAAGCGCAACTGGAAACCATCGCCACACTTTGCGGCCATCGTTGCGAAGAGTACAAGGATCTGCAGGCGGCTATCGACGGCCATCCTGAATCCTGAGTAACGGTATGAGGATAAAAAAATCACTACCAGTGACGTCCGTCAGCATCTTGCTGAACATCTGACACGCCTGTGGCGCTATGGGCTGGTTCTGTCGCGTAACCGCGAGGTTGCCGAAGAACTGGTTCAGTCTACCTGTCTGCGCGCGCTTGAAAAAAGCGCGCAGTTTACCCCCGGCACACGCATTGACAGCTGGTTATTCACTATCCTGCATTCCATCTGGATTTCAGAGGTGCGCGCTCGCCGGGTGCGCATGGGGCAGGGGTTCGTCGAAAGCGATGAATTACTGGCACCGGATACGCATGAACAGGATGAGGCTCGCCTGCACTATGCGAAAATTATGCAGTACGTGAGCGCTCTGCCGGAAGCACAACGCAATGCGGTATTTTTAGTCTATGTTGAAGGTTTTACCTATCAGGAGGCTGCGGATACATTGTCTGTCCCGATTGGCACGATCATGAGCCGGCTGGCTACGGCGAGGGCGAAAATCGCCCAGGTTATTCACGCGCCGCACCCTGTACAGGAGAAGCGATATTGAAATCAATGAGATTTACAGCGCCGTACAGCGATGAGGCGATAGTCGCCTGGCTGGATGGCGAAATGCAGGCCAGTGATGCAGAGCGCTTTGAGGCTGCGCTCGGTCAGGATCAACAACTGGCGGAACGAACCGAAGCGTTAAGGCTCAACCAGACTGACATTGCCCGCGCCTTCGCGCCCCTGCTAAAAGAGGCACCGCAGTCTCGCCTGGAGGTGCAACTGGCCAACGCACTCGCCCAACCACCGGCAACCACTCCCGGGACCACGGGAGTCAGCCGCCGCGCGTTGATCGCGGCCTCGCTCAGTTTTCTGGTTATCGGTTCAGGGCTGGGCTATTTCGCGCGGCCTGCAACAAAGGCTCCGGGTGAGAGCGAAAAAATTCGTGACCTTGAGGCACAGTATATGTCTTTGTACAGTGCAGAAACGTTGCTTGATGCAGACAGTTCCCCATCAGCATTGCAGCGTGGGCTGGCGCGTACTGCGCAAGACATCGGTTTGCAGGCGAATGAGCAGCAACTTGTGCTGCATGGGGCAGAGCTGAAAATGGTGCGTATGCTGCGCTATGACAGCACCTCGATTGCGCAAATCGCCTGGATGCATGCCGATTATGGCCCGATGGCGCTGTGTATTTCACCGGACCGCCAGCCAGCCAGCACAGAACTGAATCAAGAGCAGCGCCATACGATGAATCTCGTCTGGTGGCATTCCAGCGGCTACCAGTTTGTGCTGATTGGCCGTAACCCTGCTGCCCAACTGAAACAAAACGCACTGACGTTGCAGGCTGCACTTGCATAGCCAAAGAGACACGCCGGTATGCCAGCTAACTGGCTACCGGAGAGGTTTATACGGCCTGATGCAGGCGGGCCTGAATATCAATATTGATTATCACCTTGTCATCTACCAGCGCAGCGAAACTGTCCATATTGAATGCTGAGCGTGAAATCGCCGTTGAGGCATGCAGATAAATGTTCTCAGCCCCGGAGAGCCCGGCGTTCTTCCCCATCAGTAAGGCATCCAGAATGACCGGGCGCGAGACGTTCTTAACCGCCAGTGTGCCAAAAATACGAAAATGGCCCTGTCCCAGTACCACCACGCGGCTACTGCTGAACGTGATGTTCGGATAGCGCGCAGCGTCAAAAAAAAGAGTGCTTTTCATCTGCCAGGTCAACAGTTGGTTAGACGCCTTCAGCGTCGCCACCGGAATGGAAACAGTGATAGTGTCGCCCTCGTCGTTCCCGGCATTGAGTGCAATATCACCGGTCACGTCTCCCAGTCTGGCCTCAGACGTATCCCCAAAGGCATGCCAGGAGAGGGTAATCGTCGTTTTCTGCGTGTTGATACTGTAGTTAGCCGGGCTGGCATATAACGAAAAGGAAGTGATTAAAAATCCGAGAGCGATTGCAGGCACGATACGCGTCATGTTGATAATCCTTGATGTGTTTAGCGTGTAAACGTGCCAGCCCTGTTTTTTATTCGATTCTCGTATCGTCGTGGTTCAATGACAGACCGGGGAAACGATAGATTCCACCCGTAGCGGAATCTATCGAGCGATTAAATCGACTGTCCGCCGGAAACTTCAATGCGCTGGCCGTTGACCCATCGGTTGTCCTCACCCAACAGGCTGGCAATCATCGGGCCGATATCGTCAGGTAGCCCCACGCGACCAAGCGCCGTCATACCTGCAAAGGCTTTGTTGTAATCGGGAATGTCACGTACAGCCCCGCCCAGGAAGTCCGTTTCGATAGCGCCAGGGGCAATGGCATTGACTGTAATGCCGCGGCTGCCCAGCTCTTTCGCCATATAAACGGTGAGCACTTCAACTGCGCCTTTGGCCGCCGAGTAGGCCGAGAACCCGGGGAACGACACGCGAGTCAGACCCGATGAGAAATTGATGATCCGTCCGCCATCGGCCAGCATCGGCAGAAGTGACTGCGTCAGGAAAAATACCCCCTTCACGTGGACGTCAAAGAGCGCGTCAAACTGTTCTTCAGTGGTATCCACGAAGTCGGCCATTTCGCCATGCCCGGCGTTATTGATCAGATGGTCGAACGTATCGCGCCCCCAGTTGTCTTGCAATGCTGCGCGTACGGCGACCACGAAATCGAGAAAGGACGACACGTTGCTCACGTCCAGTTGAAGCGCAATTGCCTTACGACCAAGGGACTGGATGTCAGCCGCCACTGCGTCTGCTGCTGCTTTACCATTACGATAGGTGATGATCACATCGCCACCATGGCGGGCAATGCTCAGTGCAGTATTTCGACCAAGGCCCCGACTGGCACCGGTCACAAGAGAAATAGTTGTCATGAAATATCTCCTAATGAGTGGAGATAAAATAGTAACCAGCACAAAGCATTTTAGGTTGCCCGATAATAGCGAAAACTTGCCTGATAATTTTGAAATTTCTATTCAACCAGAACTGCACTAAGATTAGCGCACACTTAAATCACATTTAATAGCCTAAAAATATGATGGCGACGACCCGATTATCTGAAGAATGCAGCGTGGACACCGATGAGTCTGAAGGTACAAAGACGACTGCGGCGCTGCTACGGGTGGCGCGGAAATATGCCGACGCGCATCTCAATAAAGAAGGTGTGGCAATAACTCCCATTCCAGGGGTATTCATCTTAAGCGAGGCCGCACCTTCCTTGTTGCAGTTCGCCATTACTAAACCGCTGGTCGCACTTGTGCTGCAAGGCCGCAAGCGCGTGACGATGGGCAGTCATACTTTTGATTTTGGCGCGGGGGAGTCTTTGCTGGTGACTGTGGATGTGCCGACAGTAAGCCAGGTTATCACCGCCAGCGCCGCCACCCCCTATTATTCACTGGTCGTGGAACTTGACGCCGCGGTGATTACCGAATTGGTTGGCGATATGGGGAAACTGGAGGCAACTGCGGATTTGCCCGTGAGGGTTGACCAGATCGAAGAGGACGTTGCAGAAGCTGCGTTGCGCCTGCTGAAATTGCTCGACAGGCCGCACGCGTTAAAGATGCTGGGTCGCCAGTTGGTGCGCGAGTTGCATTACTGGCTGCTCTCCGGACGATATGGCAAATCTGTGCGTGCCCTCGGAAACACGGATAGCCATGCTCGCCGGATCGCCCGGGCTGTCGAGATTATTCGGACTCAATATGATCAGCCGTTGCGAATCAAAACGCTGGCCGACGCAGCGGGGATGAGTATTTCGGTATTCCATACGCATTTTCGCAATGTCACTACGCTCACACCGCTGCAATTTCAGAAACAGTTGCGCCTGGTAGAAGCGCGCAGACGTATGCTTGCGGAAGGCGCTGCGGTTAGCACCGCTGCCCACGGCGTCGGCTATGAGAGCGTGACGCAGTTTACCCGTGAATATTCGCGTATGTTCGGCCAACCACCGGCTCGCAGCATCCGTGACGCGCGTGAAAGTGAGTAGTCGGCGAAGCCCGTTGAGCCTGGAGAGGATGAATTAATGGCGTCAATAATGACGCCACGTAAAATAAAAGGGTAATAATATGATAATGAAAGATTTTTATTATGCATATATAGACTGCCTGAACCGGCGCGCGTGGGATGAGCTTGGGCTGTATATTGCTGAGAATGCCAGGCACAATGGCCGGCCGTTTGGTTTGTCAGGTTATCGTTCAATGCTTATTCAGGATGTTGAGAATATCCCCAATCTAACGTTCGTTGTCGATCGTCTGGTATGTGAACCTCCTCTTATTGCAGCCCGACTGATGTTTAACTGCGCACCGAAAGGCGAATTTCTCGGGTTAAAAATTAATGGTCGGCATATTTCATTTGCTGAAAATGTTTTCTATGAAGTGAATAACGGGAAAATTACCAATGTGCTTTCCGTCATTGATAAAGCGGCAATCGAAGCACAGATTGCTGAGTAATTATTTATCGCTTCCGGGACGGCAAAACTATGCAGGAGGTAAAATTTCGACCTGCGGAAGTAGGGGGCACAGCAACAACTCTGCCTTCCAACCACAAGTTCGCAACTTCTGAGTCTGGCAAAAAACGGACGTGCTCCAGGAGACAACGGTCCGCTGCGAGCGAAGAGCGGAAATTAGCGCTTTACCCCACTTGCACAACTTTGCCATCTTCTTTGTCTCGGTAATGTCCAGCAAAGTTGTGTAGTTCAATGCTGCCGCAAACCTTTATCTCGAAAAAGTCATCACCGAATAACAAAGAACATCGCCACTATCAGTCGTCATCGATTCAAATGAAATCGGTTTATACCCCCGTTGCATGTAGAAATGCATAGCAGGTAACGATGCATCAAGTGTTATTGAGTTATTTTTTTCCAGTATGATCTTTTCCAGAAAATCTATCAGATATCGCCCATATCCTTGCCGTTGATACCCAGGAAGAATAAATAGTCGGCCTATCTCGTTATTTTTTACACTTCCTGTACCGACGATAATTTCGCCCTCACTGATAAGATACAGTTCTTTGTTATTAATGGCATTTCTAACTTTATCTTTTGAATGGTATGAAAGAAAAAAATTCACGACACCCAGTGGATAGTACCTTGGGTAAATATCGCTAATGGTTGTTCCGATAATGGATGAAACGCTATCACAATCTTTTTCTTCTGCATGTTTGATTTTCAATGATTAGCTCTCTCATCGACAGGATAAGATCTAGTATTACCACCTTATTAACGCGTAAGTTTTGATCCATATGCGCATGAGTGCGGCCTCTATTGATTAACACGCCGTAGTGTTAGAAATACATGTACCACCTTCTGGCTCGAGGCGTGAGCCTGCCCGTGGCATGGTTCGCTGCGAGCGAACAGCGGACATGGATTGCCTGTTCAATGAATGGTCTATTCGCATCAGTGTTGCAACTGAATTAAAACGACATCCAAACCATCATGTGTTGAATGATTGAATATTTATATTGATTCCAAAGACTTCGCCAGTACATCCCTTGGCGTTTCACGCACGGCCAGATGAGTTATGGCATTGTCTGGACGTTTGAGGGAGGCGGGATCTCGATTTTGCAATGAGGATATTGAGCGAGAAGGGTTATCGCCTGTTAATGGCTAACCGCACAGAGCCATGAGTACAAACAGTCACTCGTATGCTCAGTACTGAAAGGCGGCTCACCGGCCTGGCTTCGCCAGTAGTCTGCGATAGGTATGCCAGCCAGCCCTCTGTAATTTCATTAGGATAAATTGAGGGAAGGCTGTGCTCAGGATTAAACTGTCTTCCCCATTTATTGCGGGACAGGCAGAGCAAAGCGTTTTTTCAGTACATGGGCAATATCGTCCTCCGTCAGTCGCTGCTTTTCTACGCCATCTGCGGTGATCGTCTTCAGCACATTACCCAGCAAAATCAGGCGACCCTCGGAGCTGTGCTGCACGATCAGTAACTTTTGCACAAAGATGGCATCAGGATGGGTGGAGTTGAGGTAGTTGGCCGGGATGAAATCAATCCACTCCTGGGGTGACAGATCAAAACTGTATTGATTGGCCCATTCGCCCTCCACCTTCGCTTGTAGCAGGTACTCGCTATTAACGTCACGGGTAAGTCGGAAAGTATCGAAATCCTGTTCGATATCGGTATCTGGCATGTCTATGGCGATCGGTGCGCGAATACCATAGCTGCCGAACCCCAGATCGCAAAGCCACTGGCGGTCATCGACTTCAGCAATTAATACCATATGCGTTTTCGGTCGGCGTGCTGGGTAGAACATCGGACGAGCTGCAACGAAACGGTAGGGAATACCTAAAGCGCCCAACGCCATTGCAAATAGCCCATTGACCTCATAGCAGTATCCACCACGACCTCGTTGTAGCAGCTTGTCTGCAATGTCTTCGGGTACCAGGGAGACGACTTTGCCAGCTTGTACATCCAGATTCTCGAAGGGCACCGAAAAGAGTTGATGACGCATGAGCGCGTGCAGCGTGGCGGTATCGGCGGCTGCATGCCCAGTGTAGTTTATACGACGGAAATAAGTAGAAAGGTCGAAGTTGTCGCTATGCATAATGCCTCCTTGATTGGGTTCGGCACTACTATAGAAGGGCCGCATCATTGTCTGTATAGTCAGATCTATCGAAAATCAGACTGTACAGTTCGCAATGTCCGCCCCACGTCTGTTGTCCCCACATTACCGCCGGATTGCTGAAATGCTGCGCTTTACCCTTGCATCAGGTGTATTGCGAGTCGGCGACAGGATGATCTCTGCGCGTAAACTGGCCGAACGCGAGCAAGTTAGCCTCCCGACGGCACTGGAAGCACTCCGTTGTCTTGAGGCCGAAGGCCTGATTGTTGCGCGTCCGCGTTCGGGCTACTTCGTTTGCCAGATAAACACACCTCAGAACATGCCGTCTTCCCATCATTTATCTGGCCCAGTCCCCGTGACAATGTCAGCAGTAGCCCGTTCACTATTCAGTAGCGCAGAAACCCGTCTGGTGCCACTTGGAGCAGCGCTGCCCGATCCAATATGGCTGCCAACAGATACGCTACAGCGGGCGCTGCAGGCTGCAAGCCGTCGCCTGGAAGCACACGGGCAGAGCTACAGCCTACCGCCGGGAAGGGCAGACCTGCGTAGAAATATAGCCGTACGCGCTGCACAGTGGGGTGCGCGTTTTGGTCCGGATGATCTCGTCATCACGGCTGGAGCGACGCAGGCACTGCGTCTGGCTCTGCGAGCTGTATGTCAGCCAGGTGATGTAGTGGCAATTGAGCAACCCGCCTACTTCGGTACGCTCCTGCTGCTGGAAGACTTAGGCCTCAGGGCATTGCAAATCCCCACGGATCCCGCTGAAGGCTTGTTGCTGGCACCTCTGGGTGAAGCTATTCAGCGCCACCGTCCCGCAGCCGTGCTGGCCTCGCCCACTGTGCAAAACCCACTCGGTGCCAGTATGCCCGTCACTCGCAAGCAGGAACTTGTTGCTCTGATTGAACGTGCAGGCATCCCTTTAATTGAGGACGATGTGTATGGTGACCTGGCAGGTGAGGGGCAGCGTCCTCCGGCCTGCAAGGCGTTCGACCAGAGTGGCAGTGTGATTTACTGCAGTTCATTATCAAAAACCCTTGCCCCGGGCTGGAGAATCGGTTGGGTTGCGGCAGGACGCTACCACACGCAGGTATTGCAGGCTCGCATGGCCGGGGATTGGGCAGGCGCACCGCTGCTTGAAGCAGCCGCGAGCGATATACTGGCAAGTGGAGACTACGAGCGTCATCTGCGGCGCCTGAAGCTCCGGGTCACTGAGGGGGTACAAGCCGTCATCGCTCGGGTCAAAGCAAGCTTCCCTCCGGGCACTCGTATTACCGTGCCGACAGCCGGTTTCTTGTTGTGGATAGAACTTCCGCATTCACTAAATGCATTGGTGGTACATCGTCGCGCGCTGGCGCTGGGCATTGGTGTCAGTCCTGGCCTCCTGTTTTCCCCGGGGGCGGAATTTCAGAACTTCCTGCGGTTAAATTGTGCGAATGAACCCTCGCCCAGGTTGCTAAATGCAGTGGAACAGATCGGTGCGCTTTGTCATGAACTGGCTGGTCAGCGCTAAAGACTAATACATGCCCAAGCCCAAACTAATTCCTCTACTACCTCAAAAGGACAAAAGTGGGCTTGTCTGCTCTCATGAGATTCATTCCGCATGATGTTCGTCACGTCTGCTTTGGCACAAAGTTGCCTGTCGGCTCAAGTGGAAAGACGACATCTCAGTTCGACTGTGTCCCTTCTTCGTTATAAACAGGAATACAAGATGTCAGGGGAATTACACCAGAATACGGACATTAAATATCAGCAGGAAATCCGGCCCATACAGGTGTAAGGGCCGGAAATCATCTGAACGGGGCAAACAGCACCACACACTGAGTGTCAACGCGCAGGCTTACTTCGCCGTTTTGGCCTGTTCAACTTTCAGGCGTTCGCTGGCACCGAGACGAAGCTGGTCGAGTTGTTTGATAATCCCCGCGGCATCGTCCATGGGATGAGGCTGACCAGGCTGACGTTCTTTGAGGCGGGCTGCCGCTTCAATCATGCCATTGCTGAAGGGGTGTGAAGTGAGATGCACTCTTATCGGATGTCGGGGATCGCTCACCATTTTTTTGATGCGATCAATACTACGGATGTAAGCCTCTACCTGTTGTGGGCCGTCTATTGCATTTAAACCAAGACCGCCCACCGTGATGGCTTTATACGTTTCATTACTATCTTTAACATCAAACACATATGATGCAGTGCCCCAGGTATGTCCTGGTGTTGAGAACGCCTGAATGCTTGTATCGCCTACGGTCAGTACTTCACCATCCTTGATCTCAATGCCATCGGCAGAGGGCATGGTCCATGCGCCTGGCTTACCCTGCGATTTTTGGGCATCCTGGCGTGCTTCGATCCAGCCTTCGCGGGTCATGGCAATCTTCGCGTTGGTCAATGCTTTGAGGCGGGATATGCCTCCGGCGTGGTCAAAATGACCATGCGTTACCAGAATCAGTTTGATATCAGCAGGGTCAAAACCGAGTTTTTTGATATTTTCAAGGAGCCTGTCGGTGTATGGCTCATACAATGTATCGATCAAGACCAGGCCGTCACTTGTCTTCAGCAGCCATGCCGATACCCAGCATATGCCAACATAGTAAACATTATCAAAAACCTGAAAGGGAGGAATTGACTGAATCTCTTCATTATTCAGCCACTTGCCCAGCTCTGCTGGCATTTTTCCGGTTCTTCCAAACTCGGTGAACAAATCATTAATGGTTGATGACGAACCACAGCCTGCCATCGGCGTTGCATCTGCTGCTGCGGTTTCTGATATCTGAGCGTTCGCAGTCCCTCCGGCGATCAGCAGGATTAAGGTAAGTAAAAGAGAGCGGGTTTTCAGCATGTTGCATTCCATTGTGGGTTGACCAGGCTTTGTACTATAGTTGCTTCATTCGATCGGATATACCGCCAAAAAAGCAATAAGACGTTGCATAAAACGGACATTAGGGTGAAATATGGACCGCCTGACAGCCATGAAGGTTTTCATCAATGTGGTCGAACTGGGGAGTCTGACTGCTGCAGCAAACAGGATGGAGATTTCACGTGCCATGGCAACCCGCTACATTTCTTCGCTCGAAAGCGAGCTCCGGGTACGCTTGTTGCACAGAACCAGCCGCTGCCTCGGCCCGACCAGCGACGGCTGCAATATTCTTTCTTTTTGTCGACAAATCATTGCGTTGAATGAAGATATTGATTTGGCTACAGCAGGCAGACACACCGAGCCTCAGGGGCTAATTCGCGTGGCCAGTAGTATTTCGTTCGGACAGTCTTATCTGGCGGGTGCCATCACCCGTTATGTTGAGCTGTTTCCAAAAACGTCAGTCGAAATGGTGCTGGGAGATCATGCAGTGAACCTGAATGAGGGGCCTGTCGATCTGGCCATCATTGTGGGTAGTGAGCCGGCACCGGGTATGATTTCACGTTTGCTGACCCGCTGCCCTTCAGTTGTTTGCGCGGCTCCGGCCTATCTCGACCGTTGCGGCGAGCCCGATCATCCTGATGACTTACGCCAGCACAACTGCCTGAATCATACCCGTTTTGGTAACACGTGGCGCTTCACTCCTTCGTCGGGGGAGCCGAACATGCCTGTTATCGAAGTGGAGGTCTCAGGCAGCATTGCTGCAAATGATTCCATGGTACTGCTCTCTGCAGCGCTGAGCGGAAAAGGGATCGTACATTTACCCGCCTTCACATGCTCATCGGATATTCAATCCGGAGCATTGGTCGCATTATTTCGTGATTACCAATTACCGCAACTGGATGTGTGTGCCGTGTATGCTTCGCGTAAGTACTTACCCGCAACCACCCGGTCGCTGCTTGATTTCCTGCTAACCGATATCATCCGTACTTAGGGCGATTTTTGTCACGATAGTCAGCAGTCCTGCTATTTTGCAACCGTAACACACGGAGAAGGGATTTGGGCTGCATGGGTTTTTTCGATGCAGAAAGAAGACGTTATGGAATAGCCTTATGCTGTTCTGCGACCACGGCGGGTATTTTATAAGCTATGTAATATTGCAGGTAATTAAGATGTATTTTAAATAAAAAACCCGAAATAAATCGGGTTTTAATTATTTTACGATTAACAGGGCTCTGTGCTCAGGGATATATTTAGATTGCTCTGAGTGTTGATTGTCAGCAATATTTATTTATGATTGCTGACCCATTTATTCATCTGCTCGATTTCACCTTTCTGCGCTTTTATGATGTCCTGCGCAAGCTTTCTCATTTCGGGATCTTTTCCATATTTGAGCTCGGTTTCAGCCATTGCTATCGCACCTTCATGATGCGGAATCATGCCTTTAGCAAACGCTTTATCAGGATCAGTGTCTTTAAAGGCAGTCATCATTTTTTCATGCATGTCGTTCATACCAGTCATATATTCCTGCGACGATGCCGATGATGTCATATCAGTCATTTTCATCGCTGAGTGTTCGGCAGATATGGCTGGCAGAGATAACATTAATATAACAAAAAGAGAGTTTTTGATTTTCATAAAATAAATCCTTTGTGAGTTGCGTACCCAGTAATTGTAGCTGAGAGAGATAAAAAGCCCCCAGGCGGGGGCAAACTATAGCCACATATTCGGTCAAGAAAAAATCTATCAAGGAAAAGGTAACAACGTGCTCATTAAAGTTGAATTCAGCTGGCTTTGATCATTCGACGGTGAGCTTCGGCCATAGCCTGATGCGGTCCGAACTGACCGTTCTTCATGGTTTCATGGGCAACGGCAGCCCTTTCATGTTCATCCATAGCTGCGAAGGAGAGTGACGGGCGGGTACCGTTAGCGGAGTGAGTTCCCATCATTTTCTGGTGATTTTCCACCCTTTTCTGGTGTGTATCAGCCGAGCCATTATTCATGGTCTCATGAGCAATAATAGCCTGTTCATGCTGATTCATATCGACTATCTGTGGCGCTAAGCCCTGGATCGCGGAAGGAACCGAAGCCGACTGCATCTGGTGAGCCGGAGCCTGTGCATTATTGACACGCTCATGAATATTAACGGTGTCAGTGGCCCAGGCCGTCGAAATTACGCCAAGACCTAAAACAGAGACTAATACGATATTTTTCATGGTAACTCTCCATTACTGAATTAATAATGCCCGGCAATTGTGGTCAATGCTTTCAGTTTCAGAATCTAATGATACTGCTCAGACCTTATTTTCCGGACGGCTGGCTGTATATTCATCTCATGGTGTACTATTGACCCGTATTGATGAAGTCATTCAGCCTTACTGATAAGTTGTATTAATTATATCGAATGGTCTCTGTTTACCGCGTGACAACCTAATGACATCTTTGTCATTTTTATTCCTGAACATCATTGCTGATTTGCCGGGTTTACAATATTCAGTTTTGGCACTGATAATATGAAGCGTGTCGAATGAGCATCCGATTCCACGCGGACTTTTCCGTAATGTGCGGCCACGATTGATTTCACAATGGCAAGACCTATACCGCTGCCTTCTCCTTTTCGTTGCCTGGATGGATCTACCCGATAAAAGCGGTCAAATAGTCTTGGCAAATGTTCTTCAGGGATCGGTTTTCCCGGATTTTCGACTATGAAGTCACAATAGTTTTCCTGTTCTCTCATCGAGACGGTCACCGCTTGTCCTTCCGGTGTATAGCGTAAGGCATTGGATAACAGGTTATTGATTGCTCTTCTGAACATCTGTGGATCGCCTTCTATCAGGCAGGGGATACCGTTGAACTTCAGCATGATGTTGCGTTCTTCCGCCCAGGCTTCGAAGAAATCAAAGACTTTAATGACCTCTGTACTCAAATCAAATATTACCCGGTCTGAGATCAACTGATTATTGTCAGCCTGTGCAAGGAAAAGCATATCGCTGACCATCTTTGTCATCCGGTTGTACTCTTCCAGGCTGGAGTACAGGACATCCTCGAGCTCCTTCTGTGTCCGGTCCTGACTCAGTGCAATTTCAGTTTGCGTCACCAGATTGGTGATAGGGGTTCTGATTTCGTGCGCGATATCTGCAGAGAAATTGGCCTGGCGGGTAAAGACATCCTCAATTTTTCCAATCATATGATTGAAAGAGATGACCAGTTGTTCAAGCTCAATGGGAACGCGTGACGGTTCAAGCCTGGCATCAAGATTCTCAGAGGTAATATTTTTGATGGCATTGCTGACGTTACGCAGAGGCAGATGCCCCTGACGAACTGCAATCCGAATAATAAGAATAATGAGCAGGCTGATAACAGTGGCAATTGCAACCAGATTCTTTTTAAGCGCATCAAGATAGTGAAGATGAAAATTAATGGAGAGCCCGATTAGCATGACGTAGTTCTGGCTTTTCCCTTGAAATGCCGCTACCCCTGATGAGGCGATTATCCTGTACGTTTCCATTGTCATATCAGCGGGGGAGGACATCGGCCGGGCAGGAGCCTCCACAGTCCAGAGAAAAACATCCCGCGCGCGGCTGTGCCTGCTAAAGTCTGCTGTATCCACGGCCGGGCGTAATGCTGCCCCTTGTGCCGAACTGAACAATACCTCTCCCTGGGGATTAAGAAGCAGAACGGCAACGTTGCGGTAGCTGGCTATCGATTCCTTGATTTTACTTATCTTTTTCTCATCGGTATCCGCCGGGGATTGCAATAAACGCTGCATCGTGGTGCTAATTTGTTGCAGATCGCTGACATCCTGCTCGGCAAAATGATTTTCAACGGAATGCAGCATAAACCAGGTAAACGCGATAAAAGCCAGTATCGTGGACAGGCTGATAAAAAAAGTCAGCCTCAGGGCAAGGGAGAACGGACGTCTGGCGGGCTTGTCACGCATCCGGGATCTCCAGCATGTAGCCCACGCCGCGGACCGTCTGGATCAGTTTCGGCTCGTAATCATTGTCTATTTTAGCCCGAAGCCGCTTTACCGCGACGTCAATCGCGTTAGTGTCGCTATCAAAATTCATGTCCCAGACCTGGGATGCTATCAGAGAGCGGGGCAACACTTCTCCCTGATGACGAATGAAAAACTCCAGCAAGCTGAATTCTTTACTGGTCAACAGAATACGGTTTCCCGCCCTGTTAACCTTTCTCGATACAAGATCAAGCGTCAGATCGGCAACCTTAAACTGGCTTTCAGATATCACTGTATTGCCACGACGCAGGAGGGTTCTGACACGAGCCAGAAGTTCGGCGAATGCAAAGGGTTTAACCAGATAATCATCTGCACCAAGTTCAAGCCCCTTGACGCGATGCTCGATAGTTCCGAGGGCAGAGAGTAATAACACCGGCATACCCTTACCCGCTGTACGAAGCATACGAATAATATCCCAGCCATTCACATCCGGGAGCATGATATCCAGAATCAGCAAATCGTATTCTGCCGTCATGGCGAGATGATATCCGGTCAGACCGTTGTCGGCGTGATCAACCACGAACCCGGCCTCGGTAAGCCCCTTGCTGAGATACTCACCTGTTTTGATTTCATCTTCAACGATCAGTATTTTCATCTTATCCCCTATAAGCCTTCCCCTGCCATTCTAGTGAGCGTAAGTCCGTTATCAACGGCTTAAAGTAAAAATGACAACATTGTCATTAACTTGTCACCAGCCAAACAGAGTGCCTTCGTTAGAGTGGTCTTATCCATCTTCACGGTTATCTGGCCACCGAGTCAGGTTGGCGGTGAGTTTCTGCCGAAGATCAATGACGGTGACCTGCTTTACATGCCGTTGACTTTGCCAGGCGTCTCTCTGGCAGAGGCCGCAGCGCTCCTGCAGACCACGGATAAATTAATCAAAACCGTTCCTGAAATGGCCTCTGTTTTTGGCAAGACCGGTAAAGCAGAGACAGCAACAGATTCCGCATCGCTCGAGTTAGCTACACAGAATGAATCGCCACGGGTTTAACAGACACCTCAGAGTCATTCCATTCCATTAAGGGGGACGTTAAGTATCGATTTGTCATTGATATTAAGGCGACGTGATGGTAGTGAAACGACGGGCGCAGCCTGTTCCTGGCGGCCCTGCGGGAGGAGTGGGTGTCTTATCCGGCCTACGAAATCGCACCTGTAGGCCAGACAAACGTAGTGCCCCGGTGGTTATATAATAAAGCTGGCGAGCAGAATAAAGATCAGCCCACTGATGGATAACAGCGTGGACATTAGCGTCCATGATAACAGCGTTTCTTTGGTGGTCAGACCGAAAAAGTCTTTAATCATCCAGAAACTGGCGTCGTTGACGTGGGAACAGATACAGGACCCGGCACCGGTCGCCAGTGTAATCAAGGCTAGATTTGTATTGGGATGTACCGCCAACAACGGAATGACCAGACCTGAGGTAGAGATCGCCGCGACGGTGGCTGAACCCAGACAAATACGCAGGAATGCTGCCACGCCCCAGGCCATCAGGATCGGGTTAATATCCATGCCCGAAACCAGGGTGGAAATATACTGACCGACGCCAGAGTCGATGAGAACCTGCTTGAATGCGCCGCCTCCACCGATAATCAGAAGCAGACCGGCAATTCCTGCAATTGCTTTTCCGCAGGAATCCATCAGGTCCGGGATTGTTTTCCCACGGCCCAGTCCCATGGTATAGATCGCGAACAGCAGTGAAATCAGCATGGCGATCGTCGAGTTACCCAGGAACAGAATCACGTTGTAGAACAAGCCTGAATCAGCAGCGCTTTTGGCATGGGTCATCTGGATGATGGTGACGACTGCCATCAGGATCACCGGCAACATTGCCGTGAGAAAACTGATCCCAAAGCCAGGCATTTCGCTTTCGCTGAACCGACGGGTCGCGCCGAGAGAGGCAATATTCCCCTCTTTTTTAAAGGCGTCCGGAATAATGCGCTGGCAGAATTTATTCAATATCGGGCCGCAAAGAATAAAGGTCGGGATGCCCACAATGATACCGTATATCAGTACCAGTCCTACATCCGCGCCATATTCACGGGCGATAACTGTCGGGCCGGGGTGGGGGGGTAAAAAACCGTGTGCGACCAGCAAACCAGACAGCATCGGCACACACATAAACATCGGCGATATTTTCGCTTCACGGGCAATAGCGAATAAAATAGGTATCAGAAGAATTAAGCCGACTTCGAAAAAAAGTGCAATACCGATAATAAATGCCGAGGAAACCACCGCCCAGTCAAGTTTATTTTTCCCGAAATAATTCAGCATGGTCAGCGCTATTCGCTGTGCACCGCCCGCATCGGCCAGCAAGCGACCGAGCATGACACCGAAGCCAAATATCAAACCAATATGGCCCAGTGTACCGCCAAGCCCGGATTCAACCGAGGTAACGACTTTATTCAAATTCATACCACTGGCGATGGCGACAGCAATCGAGACAATAATTAACGAAACAAACGTATTGAGCTTAATTTTTATGGTTAAAAGCAGGAGTAAAACAATCCCTGCCACAACGATAATAAGTGGCATAACGTCCTCTCATAATAGGGTAGCGACCCATCATTATCCGGCTGCGCAAATAACGAATAATGCGTAGCCGGATAATTCAGGTGTCTGGATGTTTTTATTTTTTCTTTCAGTTTTTATTCATATAATCGTGCAAAGCCGCGCCGATTTTATTTACATCATAAATACAACCCGTCCATGTCCCGCCACTAACGGCCTGAAGCATTGCCCATAGCCGGGTATCATCTGGCAGTTCAGGATCGGGAAGTAAATCCTGATGGCTGGGTCTGGCGTTTAATATTGCAGTAGCCTCCTCCTGTGAAGGTAAGTGTTCATCGTTACGGGTTCCGAGGAAATTGACTTCGCCCTGGAGCTGGCGGCAATCAATTTTAATTTCAATGATATCCCCGGTGCGTAATTTACCGATGGGGCCACCAGCCAGCGCCTCTGGCCCCACATGGCCGATGCATGCTCCAGTGGAAACGCCTGAGAAACGCGCATCGGTGATGAGTGAAACATGCTTACCGTAGGACAGATGTTTCAGGGCACTGGTCACCTGGTAAGTCTCCTCCATCCCGGTACCGGAAGGACCAACGCCGATAATGACCAGAATATCGCCCGCTTTGATCTTGTCATGCTTGATATCGTAAATCGCACTTTTCTCGGACAGATAAACCTTCGCTACACCTTTATGGTAATAGATACCCTGATCATCAATCACCGAGGGATCGATGGCAGTGGATTTGATCACCGATCCTTCTGGCGCAATATTGCCCACCGGGAAGGTGATAGTTGAGGTCAATCCGCGCTCTTGGGCTTGCTGCGGCGACATGATTACCTCGTCGGCCTTGATTTGCTCCTGTTCGAGCAGGAGTTGCTTGAACCGCCGACGCCGTTCGGAGTGCTCCCACCAGTCGAGGTTTTCCTTCAGTGTGCTGCCGGTAACGGTCATAACGTCTTCATGCAACAATCCGAGACTGCGCAGATGCAACATGACTTCCGGAACGCCGCCTGCCATGAAGGCATTAACCGTCGGATGATAAACCGGACCATTGGGCAGTACGCTCACCAGGCGGGGTACGCGCTTGTTGATGCGGATCCAGTCGTCAACGCTTGGGATATGGCAACCCGCCTGGTGAGCAATTGCCGGGATGTGCAACAGCAGGTTGGTTGAACCGCCGAACGCCGCGTGGACCACCATTGCATTTTCAATCGCTTTATCGGTGAGAATTTCCCGGGTGGTGATGCCTTTTTTACACAGGTTCAGCGCCGCTCGCGCGGAAGCTCTGGCAATCTCCTGCCACACAGGCTCGCCGGAAGGTGCCAGGGCTGAGTGCGGGATTGCCAGCCCCAGACCTTCGGCCACCACCTGCGATGTCCCGGCAGTGCCCAAAAATTGACAACCGCCACCGGAAGAGGCACAGGCCTTACAGCCCGCACGGCGTGCGTCCTGCAGTGATAATTCGCCATTAGCGAAGCGTGCGCCGATGGTCTGCACCTTGCCGTTGTCTTCTCCGCCTTTTGCGGGCAGCGTCGCACCACCGGGCACCAGCACGGTCGCAATATCGGGCTGTGCGGCGAGTGCCATCATGGTGGCCGGAAGCCCCTTGTCACAACTCGCCACACCAATGACAGCTTTCGCACCGGGCAGAGAGCGAATTAGACGGCGCATCACCATTGAGGCGTCATTACGGTATGGCAGCGAATCAAACATACCCGTTGTGCCTTGCGTACGTCCGTCACAAGGATCGGAAACATATACGGCATAAGGCAGGGCGCTGTTTGCTTTAATAACCTCGGCCGCCGCTTTCATCTGGATATCCAGCTCGTAGTGTCCCTGGTGCAGCGCCAGCGCGACGGGCTTACCGTCTGCACCACGTAAACCACCGAGCGTGCTCAGTAGTAAAATACCGTCCCGATCCAGCTCGTCCGGAGACCAGCCCATTCCGGCATTCATGGTCATACCGAACAGATCCCCGCTCGGGCTGTTGATAAGCATCTCCATGGTTAATGGTAGTTCGCCGTCCGGGCCATCGGCGTGTGTTCTGACGGTGTAGATATCGTGACACTCGTCAGCAAAAATAGTTCGAACAGACATGGGCTTCTCCTCAGACCGGTAATATGCCCTGCGCGATAAGCAGCGCGCGGACTTTATCTTTGGCTTCTTCTGATGCTTCAAGAATCGGTGGCAAGCAATAAGTCTCTACCGGCAACCCGACACACTGCATGCTGTATTTGATCAGTGAGACAAACGGTGTTTCCAGGGCGTAAATCGAGGGCAGTTGCAGCAGCTTTTTAT
Organism: Kosakonia sacchari; assembly: GCA_900109485.1. Classification (GTDB taxonomy): domain Bacteria; phylum Pseudomonadota; class Gammaproteobacteria; order Enterobacterales; family Enterobacteriaceae; genus Kosakonia; species Kosakonia sacchari_B. Next base: position 131,781 of record FOAY01000014.1, read on the forward strand.
TCAGCGTCGCGGCGGTTGCAAGATCGCCTTCGCGGCAGGCGCGGTAGATGCTGATGGAGAGTTCCGGAGCAAAGTTAGCACTGGCGGTTATCGCACCGTCACCACCCAGCAGCATCGTGTTCAGTAAGTGGTCATCATAACCGCAGAATACAGAAAATGACGGGCGCACCGCTTTAATGGTATTGATCATCGTGCGCAGGTGACCGACGCTGTCGATAGTGTCTTTGATGCCGACGATATTATCGTTTTGCAGAGCCAGACGCTTAACGGTCTCTGGAGTTAAGTCCTGGCCCGTCAGATCCGGAAAGTTGTACAGAATAACCGGCAGGGTGACGCTACGGGCAATCTGCTTGTAATAGTCATCAAGATTTTGTGGCGCGACTTTCCAGTAGTAGGGGTTGATAGCGACGATACCATCAGCGCCGCAAGCTTGTGCATGTCTCGCCAGTTTGACCGCTTCGTCGGTGGAGGGTGAACCGACGCCAATCAATACCGGTACCCGTCCGTTGACAACGGCCACGGCTTCTTCGGCGAGCGCCATGCGCTGGGTGGTAGTCATCTGGCTAAATTCACCGCCAGTGCCCAGGTAAAACAGCCCGTCTACCCCTTTATTAATCAGGAAGTCAGCAACTTCGCGCATTGCCGTTTTATCAAGGGTTCCGTCACGATGAAACGTGCTGGATACCGGTGGAATAATGCCGCTGAATTTTTTCATTACCTCAATTTCCTTTTCGTAAATGCTCATTTTCGTTTCTGTATCCCAGCCCATATGATATTTGTCCGGCGCATTTCCGCAGCAATTCCAGATAACTTTCGATCTTATTTTCTGAATAAACCTCTGGATCGCCTGAAAGCGAGATTGCATAGTTAACCCGGTTATACATATTGAATACCGGCATACTTAAGCATACCGCACCATAGGTCGATTCTTCGTTATCTATAGCCCATCCCCGAAGCCGCGTTTTTTGTAACTCTTCCAGGAATAATTTTTTATCGGTAAATGTATTACGCGTATGCGAGGTTAGCGTAAGAGCCTCTAAGAAATAATCCAGCTCTTCCCGTGTTTTCCAGGCTAATAATGCCTTACCCAACGCGGTAATATGTAATTCGAGTTTTTTGCCAATCCAGCTTTTGCTCGTCGGTACCGAGTCCGGGCTTTCGATTTTGTCGAGATAAATAGCCGAAATGCTCTCCATCGCCCCCAGATGGCAGACCAGTCCGCTTTTCAGCGACAACTCCTGCATCGGCCGCTTCGTCACCTCAAAGATATTTTGACGATGTAGCGCCTGACAACCCAGTTCGTAGTTTTTTATTCCCAGCGAATAGTGGCCATTTTTGTTTTTAATTAAGAAGCCGCATTCCACCATCACATTCAATAAATTAAGCAGGCTGCTTTTGGGGTACTGGAATTCTTTCAATAACTCCATATAACTTGCCACACCAACCCATGCGATGTGGGTTAATATTTTTTCGGCTCGGACTAAGGAATTACACCCTTTGCGAATCATAATAGTTTCTCCTTGCTCATGGAATAAATCCTATCGGTAATTCAAAGTGGAAAATATGCCTTGTTCAGCATGCTGAACCGTAATGAAGTGATTCAATGTGATCTTGTACGCAGTTTGAATAACGGAATTGTCGTACTGATATTCGGCGAATACGAATAGTTGAAAAACAAGAGAGGGCGTGTTGTCACGACAGGGTAACCTCTCCAGTGGAATTGAGGTTATATTCGATCTTTGATTCATTGCTCACTGCTGGCTAATGTGCGGGGGATCCGGGCGATGCTTTAATTTCAAAGTCGAATCCTGCAAGCCAGCTGACGCCAACTGCGGTCCAGTTTGGATAAGGAGGGTGCGGAAAAATAGACTGCTTCACCTGCATAATGGTTGGAAACTGATTTTCTGGATCGGTATGAAAGGCCATGGCGTCGATCAAATCGTCAAATGTACATCCTGCATCCGCAAGAGTCTCTTTGTAGTGGTCAACTAAAACTGGCCACGGCTTTAGAGTTTTTCCAGTATCGGTTTTCTGATTTGTTTAACTAATCACTGATTAAGTTAAATCTCAATTGTAATTACAGGAAATAATTTAACTGCATTTTTCCTGAACCAGCTTGAATAGGCTGTTGTGAGATAAAAGCAAATGTTAATGGATTAGTCGTTAGTCTCTTCTGTATGACTGGAGAACGTCGGCACCGACTTGTAGAACGGACACATACCCAGCTAATGTGTATCCTTAATTTTCTAAGAAAAGACGCGATAAATTTATGGATCTTACTAATTTTCTTACAGATATCGATGGTGTTTTTTATCGAGCAATAGATCCTGCCTATCGAAAATCTGCGTTATCAGGCTCCAGAGTTCCTGGCCGCTATTCAAACAGTATTCAACCCACTCTTTACCTCAGTTCATCCCCTGAAGGCGTTGAGGCAGCAATGAAATCTCACAATGCCAACAGAAGTGCCAATCTTGACATTGTAAAAGTCAGGGTCATAGCTGATAAAATTCTTGATTTGAGGAATGCAGATGCTGTGTTGGCCGCAGGTATTGACCTTAATGATGCGATTGCACCATGGCAGGAAATTGTGAATGAGGGCGGCATTCCCTGTTCATGGAATGTTCGTAATCGTCTGGAGTCACTTGGTGTAAACGGTTTAATTGACCCTTCCCGAAAAGCTCCCGGGCTTTGGCATCTGGTTCTTTTTTCCTGGAATAATAATAGTCAGTCTCATGTAAATATTATTGAGTAAGTCATTATCACTGCAAATCGTGTACGTAATAGGCAACTGGAGTCTTTATGCGATGCTCACCACCGTTTCCGGGAAATAAAAACGATAGGGTCAGCTTCTGGCACGGAGCGGACTAACTCACTGAGCAGAAGGTCCGCTCTGAGCGAGGAGCAGACCTAGCATCTCAATCCGGTTTATTTTTTATGCTACCGACCAGATTTCTGAGTCAACGAGGAGCAAACCACAATGCCATGTTGAAAATTCGCAAAATCGTAGTCGTTGCATTATCCTGCAGACAGTTTCTAAAGGGATCAGTATATGAGCAATAGAGTAAGTTTACATTCAGCAGTGCATCATCGACAGATCGTTGAAAATCTATTTCGATATTACGTTTACGACCTTTCTGAGTTCAGTCGATCCCCATGTAATAACGATGGAAATTATAGTTTTAAGTCGTCATTACTTGATCCCCACTGGAGCCGTAATGACCATTGGCCATATTTAGTTTATCGCGGTGGGGAACTCGCTGGCTTCTGTCTGGTGAGACGTTATCCCTATGATCTACAACGTTATGACATTGATCAGTTTTTTATTATTCGTAGGTTCAGAGGAATGGGCGTTGCTAAAGAGGCATTTCGTCTTGCTGTGTCCGATAGGCCTGGACTGTGGCAAACAAGGGTAATGCTGGAAAATACATCGGCATTGCAGTTCTGGCGTTCGGCGGTTAATTCAGTCAGCGAAGGTAATTTTCAGGAGAGGATTCTGGCTGATTATGATTTAGACATGCATTTCTTTTTATATGAAATAATATAAGTATTTTTTGCAATTCACTGTGTATTAGAAAGGAGTAGTCATCACTTTTTCTAAAAGAGAATTGTGCCGTTGATGAATATCATTTGTTCAAACGCACTCTTAGTTAATATTTCTCTCAATCTGACCTGCTTCTATTGATTAACGCACCGCGAGGTTACTATGGTCCGCTTTTGGCACGGAGCGGACAGTCTGAAGCCCGCTTAGAGCGAGAAGCGAACATGCTTCGCTGTCCGCTCCTCAGGATATTTATAGTGCTGGCCTCAGCAGCCCAGGGTAGATTTCACGATGTTATCCGCCGCCCAGAAGCCCGCCAGGCTCTACAGTCTATGGGATCCCGTTCTATGCCCGGTTTTATTTTCAATGCCTCAGGCCATTTTTTCCCATGACGTCGGTCTCTCATCCAGTTCAACTTCCAGCGTTTCAAGGAAGCGTGCCGTCATCATGTAATGCCCGATCAATAGCGTGATTTCGGCTATTTCCTCCTCGCTGCAATAACACCTGAGCGCATGAAATACCACGCCCGTCACTTTGACATGCTTCACACATTCGTCGGTAAAACGGACCACCGCCTGTGTTTTACCGTCCAGTTTCTGCATATCGCCATCTTCAATGGCGTCGATATCGCTTTCACGCCAGCCGCTCTGTCTGGCTATTTCGACGTGCTGCATACGTTCATACGCGCTGTGGCTAAGCGCGGCGACCCGTAAAATCACCAACTCTCTGTATTTGGCGCAAAGATGCCCCTGTCGGAATGAGGCGCCTAGCGTCAGATAGCCGTCCGTACACGCGCCGGTGCACAATAAGGCGCGAGTGAGGTTGGCAGGGAAACGCTGATAGAGATCCTGTTGTTCAGGTGTGAGGGAATCGACTTCGGGTAAGGTAATACGTGCCATGATTGTGCCCCTTTTGGAGGGAAAGACTGGCGATGGCCAGTCTTTCGGCCTTTATTCTTTAAACGTTTGTTCCAGATGCTGACTCAGCCTTTCTTCAAGCTGGCGTACGCTATCGATGCCTACAGCAGAAAAGAGCTTTTCCTCTTGCTCAAGCAGTCGCTTCTGCGGGATCACCTCTTTGCCGAAACGAAGGATGGCCTGATTTTCCTCATCAAATTTCGGCCAGAGATCTTCGCCCCCATGCCGAATAAAGGCGGCATAGTAGTTCCCCATGGCCCCGGCACTGTGTTTGAGTTCATCGATATCGATCCCATCGAATGCTGGCCATTGCGACAGCCGCTCCGGGTCGTAATTACGCCACAAAAACGGCATATCGCCGGTGTGGACCGCCCGTAGCTCCCCATTCCATCCCGGGAGATCGTAGCTGAACTGGAAAAGCCAGGTCGGCACACCTAACTGGGTGAAGTGTCTGGCTATTTTTAACGATGAAAACTTAAAGAACTCAAAAGACATAATGTCGGAGAGAATATGTCCCGGCTCCCGATGTTCCGGATAGAGTTCTTTATACCCTTCGTACAGTTGCTGAGCGCCGTCACGGCCATAAATCGGCGTCAGGACGTCGAGAACATCCTGTACGCTGCCATGACGTAGGGTTTCGGTATGACCGCGGAAAAACTGCCATTCATCTTTGGCGAAACCAATCATCAACTCGTTGACCGTATCGGCAGCCGCGTGGCTGGAGAGATATTCAGCAGGGTGTTGCGGGATCCATTCGCCGTCAACCACGCCACCCAGAGGGCGCCAGGCGATATTTTTGTCCGGATGGAAAAAGCGCGTTAAGACATTCTGCACCGCCAGAAAGCGTTCGGGATCGATGTCGGCGAGCGCTTCAGGGGACGAGATATCCAGTAAGGAGAGATATTTCTCCGCCACCCGGACCGCCTGCGCCTGATTTTGGGTACACCAGACATTGAAAGGCGATAATGACTGGATAATGGCCCGCCGGAAAAATTTCCGGGCCGGCGCATACGTCAGCAGATGCGAGACGGCGGTCGCGCCGCAGGATTCGCCGCCGATAGTGACATTATCCGGATCTCCTCCGAACGCGGCGATATTCTCATGCACCCATTGCAAGGCGGCGAATTGATCTTTCAAACCCAGGTTGATGGCTTCGGGAAACGCATCGCTGATTAAACCAAAATGCACCCAGCCCAGCGCCCCCAAACGGTAATTGGGCCGGACGACAATGATATTTTCCTGCCGGGCAAGATTGGCGCCGTCTTCCAGATGAAACGATCCCGAACTGACCGCGTTGGCACCGCCGTGATAATACACATAGACCGGCATTTTTTTTCCGCCTGCATTCTTCGGGACCCAGACATCAAGGTACAGGCAGTCCTCGCTGATATTTTCGTGATGGTAGGTTTTCCCCACGTAAGCGGGCCAGGCAGGGACGCCCGGCACGCCGGGGTCGATGCGCTTAACCTGCTCCATAACGGTGTGTGTGTTGTTCAGGTTCATCTGAAAGGACGCCGGTCCCGAAACCACCGCGTTTCTGATCCCCTCCCAGGGAGAAAGGGGCTGAGGGTTGCGAAACCGTAGCGAACCGACCGGGGGCCGTGCATAAGGGATACCACGGAAAATATCCAGCGCGTTTTCGCGCAGACCCTGAATCCGGCCCTGCCGGGTAGTGACGATGGGGGAACGAGTTTCTGTATGCATGGAGCACCTCTATTTTCAATGATGGCGATCTCTCGCCGGTGTCGGCTTGAGCGTGATGAAGAGAGTGAAGGGTTATTCATCGACTAATGCGATGGTTCTGCACCAACCGGCCGAGGCCCGATGGACTTTTATCGGCAGGCTGATGACCGTAAATCCGTTATCCGGTAATGAATCCAGCGCGGAGAGTTTTTCAATCTGGCAGTAGGGCGTTTCGTTTCCGGCATAGTGCCCTTCCCAGATCAGGGAGGAGTCGCCCGTTTGCTGATAACGCGCACGGGTATAAGCGAACGGCGCATCCCAACTCCAGGCGTCGGTGCCAACCAGACGTACACCTTTTTGCGTCAGATAAAGCGTGCCGCTTCGCCCCACGCCGCAGCCGCGTTCAAGGTAATCCTCATGGCCGTAGCGATCGCCCGCCGTCGTGTTGATCAAGACGATGTCTCCCGCAGAGAGGGTATGGCCGATGCGGGCGAATTCTTTATCCAGATCCGCCGGACCAATGACATAGCCGTCGGGGTAGTGGCGAAAATCGAGCTTCACCCCCGGACCGATACACCAGCTCAGGGGTATTTCATCAATGGTCAGAGATCGATCGCCATCCTTCATGTGGGAATGGTAGTGCCATGGCGCATCCATATGTGTGCCCGCGTGGGTGCTCATATTGACGAACTCCACCGCCCAGCCCTCTTTTTCCGGCAAGTCGTCAGGACTGAGCCCCGGAAACATCGCGGCAAGCTGAAGCGCGCCTGCCGCATGGTTATGGTAATCAATGGCAGGTAAAAACGGCGGCGGATCGGAGGGGATGCCGTTTTGCAGAGTGACGGAAAGATCGATGATGCGCTGTTTCATTACTGCTCTCCATTTCTCACCAGAACAACCCAACAGGAGACGGAATGCGGTGACGCTATTGGATTATCCCTGGTTTAGTTCTATAGTTGCACTTCGCAGTGCAACCGCCAATTGCACTGCACTGTGCAGTGCAATTGATAAAAAGTCAAATACAATGGTGAAAAAAAACACTATGGCAACACCGTCTGCTGAAAAAATTCTGGATTCGGCCGTGAACGTCCTGCTGACGCAGGGCTACGACGCGGCAAGCATGGATGACATCGCTGCGGGCGCCGGGGTATCCCGCCGCACCTTGTTCAATCAGTTTTCAACGAAGGAAGTGTTGTTCGAACAGGCTATTGAGTATTTCTGGTCACGTTTACCCGTTGTACAACTCTCTACCACGCAGGAAGCCATGGCCGATCCGCAAACGGGATTGATGCAAATTGGCCTGGCCATCGCGGATTTCTGGGCGGCGGATACCTCCATAAAACTCGCCCGGATGATTGTTCGCGAGAGCGAACGTTTTCCCTCTCTGGCCAAAAACTATCTGGAGTTAGGTAAAGTGCCCGCCCTGGGTTCGCTCATTCGTTACCTTGCCCAGCAGAACGCCGCCGGTCATCTGAAAATGGAAGATACGGATCTGGCAGCCCGTCAGTTCGTAGGAATGATTAATGAGCCTCTGGTGTGGTTTCGTGTATTAGGGCTTAAGGATGAAGCGAATATCACTCAACGCGAGCGGGTGGTACAGGAAGCGGTCAGGACGTTTTTAAGCCGCTATGCTTAAGCCACACGCCGCTTATCTTTATCTATCCACGGAGAGCGGGCACGCAGCTATGCTCCCATTCCAGGTAGTAAGCCCCTGTTCGCTAAGCCGGTTCACTCCTTTCAAGCTAAGTTTGTTATGAGCCACCCCATTACTTTAATAGAAGCAGACATGTTCAATGTCTGCTCGTGGCACAGGGCTGCTGTTGCAGCCCTGACAACCTTAGACTTCGATCGATTCAGAGATCTCTAATGCATCATCGACTTCAATGCCCAGATAACGGACTGTGCTTTCCAGTTTCTTATGGCCCAACAGAAGTTGGATCACCCGGAGATTCTTGGTTTTCTTGTAGATTAGGTAAGGTTTTGTTCTTCTCATGGAATGTGTGCTGTAAAGCGAATCTTCGAGACCAAGCTTTTCTACCCACCCATGAAAAATTCGGTTGTATTGCCGGGTTGATATGGGCTGGTTAGTTCCGACTCGAGACCGAAACAAGAAGTCTTTACTATGCAAATTGCCAAGCTTTATCAATGCAGCAACAGCTTCTCTTGTCCCTTTGGTTACTCAAATTGCACAGGGCTACCGGTTTTCTGTTGCAACACCGTAGCTCTGCTTGAAACAGAGCTACCATATGCAACATCAGATACTTTGAGTTTGAGCAGATCACAGCCTCGTAGCTTACTGTCCAAGGCCATATTGAACAGAGCTAAATCGCGCGTTTTACCTTCTAGTTCAAGTCGGATTCGTATCCCCCAGATATGAGATATCTGAAGTGGTCTTTTTTGGCCGATGATACGGTCTTTGTTCCACGGTGACGTGTTCATACTCAAATCTCCTGCAATGTGGGAGATTTGAGTATGGTTGTCCCTAATGAGCGAGGAACGGACATTGCCAGTAGCATTCTATGTAAACTGAACGGGAAGCACCTGCATTTTTGCCCCAACGCCTGTTGAGGCCAGTAAGCAGAGCTTTCTTTTACAGCATCGGTGGTGTCGTGCCGGTCAGCGATTCGGCTATCTGCCACAGACGTACCGGATCCGTGCGTCTTGCTGATTTTGGTTGTTTGACAAGATGTGGTTCGCCGAAGAGCAGAAAGCGCGGGCCGTAAAATTCTCCCTGGTTCACATCAGGATCAACAGCAGCCCTCAGTAGTGAATCTGTAGCCCGTACCACACTCACCGAGGGTACGAGAGCAAACATCAATTTTCTATGGTGCGATCCCGTGCCCATGTTTGGTCCACTAATCTGCAGGTTGGTGCGTGTGTGTCCCGGATGCGCACTCGTACTGATCAGTGGCCAGCCCCGTTCATGTGCGATCTCGGCCAACTGATTTGCGAATAACAGGCAGGCCAGCTTGGATTGCGCGTACCCAGCGATAGGCTTGTATGATTTTTCACTTTGCAGATCATCAAAATTAATTTTTCCCGTCATTGCGGCACTGCTTGTCATCGTCGTTACACGGGGGGATGCCGATTCAAGCAGGAGAGGTAACAGGAGATTCGTCAGCGTAAAGTGACCAAGAAAATTCGTAGCAAATTGCAGCTCGAAACCATCGGTGCTGATCCGGCGCTCCGGAGGAGCCATGATGCCCGCATTGTTGACAAGCAGATCAACAGGACGTCCTTCACTGAGCATCTGTTGACTGAAAGCGCGCACACTTGCCAGATTTGAGAGATCCAGAATACGAACCTCAAGCGACGCACCGGGGACTTCACTGCAAATGCTCCGGCGAGCCTCCTCACCTTTAGACTCACTGCGCACCGCCATAATGACGTCGGCTCCGGCCGCCGCCAGCCGTTTCGACGCCTCCCTTCCGGTTCCACTATTTGCGCCAGTAATGATAATTGTGCGGCCCCGTTGATTGCGAACTCTATACACCTGTCCCATCTCCTGTAGATTGATTTCAGCAGGCCTGCGGCCACTCAGGCGTAACGACCCGGGTTCGGTTTTGCCTTCACATCAATATACTCAGTGCAGGACGCCTCCACTCTAGCAATCGGCGCCATATGTAATGCAATTTGCGCCAGCGCGTTCGTGAACTTTCTCTCCAGTCGGAAGAAAAGCAGGGATGATTTTCTGTCCTGTTCAGTCAGTACCCAGGTCAGGATGAGCGAGGCCCGGTTGCTCTTACTTGCGGGTGCGAATACATAGAGGTCCGGACTTAGCGAACACAATGTTGGCGCAGGTTCCCAGGCCTACGGTACTTTCCGTTGGCTTTGAGTAAATGGATAAAGTGTGCCCGGCCTCATCGTAAACGCATAACATGACGGATGCTGTCCGGTGTTTGCCCCGTCCAGTCCTGAAATGCCCGATAGAAGGAATTCGGATCAGCAAAACCCAGCAGGAACGCGATTTCCCCACCTGACATTGTGGTATTAATCAGATAATGGCGGGCCAGGCTCTCCCGTGTCGCATTAACCAGAATGCGGAAATTTGCTCCCTCGTCTGTAAGACGGCGCTGTAGCGTGCGTTGGCTCAGTCCCAGGCGGGTTGCAGCATTCTTTATTGTGGCCGCGTTACCAGGTAGCAGCTCCAGCAGGACGGCCCGGACACGTTCTGCCGTTGTAGCGGTTGCTTCCAGCTCACTTAGCCTCTGTCGGAGATCAGGCTCAAATACGCGCCACATACCTTCACTGACGGTAAGAAACGGCCTCAACGCATCCTCAGCGGTGAATGTGATGGAAGGCACGGTTCCGTTTGTGATGCAGGTACCGAAGAATTTCTCATAGTGTCGGACATGGGCTTGAGGAAGACTGTTCGGCAGTACCACACGGCGTGCGCGGACAGGCTCGCGGGTTGCGAGTCGGGCAAACCACAAAAAAAAGACGATTTCCGCAATTTGTAGCGACAGGGGGGCATCGGCCTGTAGCGTCAGCCAGCGAGGAGATACCGTCAGTTCTCCCTCTCGCCCCACATCCAGTATCAGGTCCATGGGGCAAACAAGTTTTTTGTATGTGGCGAGGCGCTGTGTTGCCTGTATAAGGTTAGGACTGCAAAGGGCGGCAAACAGTGGCGGGCTGAAAGATTCAGTCGTCAGGGTTTCGATAATACGCAAGGGAAACATCACGTCACCTGACTCAGCTTCCAGCGCGCGCCAGAAGCGAAAATAGTCTTGCGTAGAAAGGGACTGTTTTCCTCTGGAGAGTAAGTCTTCCGGGAGTGCGGCCCGACGTAAAACGTGCGCAGGCCGGAGGCCCAGGTCTTTCAGTAAAGCCTGCCAGCCGACATCCACCGGAAAGGTTGCGCTCTGAACCATCAAATCTCCGTCGTCATTTTCTGGTGTGAATGACCAGGGGTATTTAAGAAAGTTACTGCAACAGCAATCTACCCGACACGTAGCTACCCCATCGCACGCCAGGTTTTTAGTTTCATAAGGTTACGCCGCCTTCAGCACTTATATCCCGGTCATGATTTCCGCGACTCTTTTTGCTCTGTCAGGTTTAATGAAAGGCGTGGCAAACCCTCGTTTTATCACAAAGAGCCCAATCCCCGGAATGATTGAAAGTGCCAATGTCCGCCGCTGGCACTCAGCAGACGTTCGTTGAATTTACATGCTGTACACAGAAAGTTTTGGAAGGGCATAAAATGAGAAGGGGCCAGCAGGGTTTTTAAGTATATGGCTACGCGTGATGAACAAAAACCTCGAAAACTGTGGGCACCTAGTATTCACTGCTTATATCTACTGTAGGTAGTATTGTAGGTTTAAATTATAAATTAATAAATATCTATATTAATCAATCATTAAATACCAATGCATCATCGTTTACGAAACATCAGCACTGCTGTCAGTGGTGCTTACCCATCCATCAAGCTTATCAGCCCATTCCTGCATCATTACTTTGCGTTCATCAAGATAAGTCGCGTGGTTATATGTGCGGCGAACATTATTGGTATCAGCATGGGCAAGCTGAGCTTCGATAGCATCAGGTCGATAGCCCATCTCGTTTAACCGCGTGCTGCCTGTGGTTCGGGTTGCATGTGGGCTGTAAGTTCCACTCCAGCCGAGGCTTTTAAGTAGCTGACGCAGCGAGTGTGATGTCATCGGGCCACGCGGGTTATCACGGCCCGGAAAGAGATGGTGTCGATGCCCGGTTAATCCTTGTAACGTTCTGAGCATGCTGACGGCTTGGGAGGGAAGGGGAATAACATGCTCTCTACGGGCTTTCATGCGCGTTGCCGGAATGGTCCACAGCCCGTTATCAAGATCGAATTCTGCCCATTCTGCTTCGGTAACTTCAGCTGGTCGCGCCAGCGTCCACCACATTAGCCTCATGCAATAGTTAACCTGATATGAACCGCGGCTGTTATCAAAACAGCCTAATAGCTTCCCAATTTGCTGTGGATTTAATGCCTGTTTGTGCTGTGTCTTATTCGCCGGAAGCGCCTTGCGTACAGGCCAGACAGGATCGCTGTCAGCTCTAAGCGTTGCCACTGCCAACTCGAGAACCGATGAAATGGTGCGGCGGGCTTCAGCGGCAACGGATGGAGCGCCGCGCTTATTTCTCGCGAGCTTCGGCAAGTTTGACCGTCGGATACTCGTCCAGCGCAAACATGCTGGATTTACCGTTGAGTTTAAACCGATAGCGCCATGCCTTTTTGCCATTGGGTTTCACTTCGAGGTAGAGACCATTAAAGTCATTGAGTCGATAGAGTTTTTCTTTCGGCCTGGCAGTGCGGCATTGCGTATCAGTGAGCATAGCAGGTCCTTGCCTGTTTCTTATACCGCTATTGCACGCACCTAAAATGAAGATGGAAACGGAGCGTGCTCATTTCTGGCCGCGCCGTAGTGAAATTTCGTGAGACGCATGAAAAGAAAAAATCCACGCAACGGCGTGGATTTTCGGGGGATTGTTGATGAACACGCGATGCGTGAGATCGCATGAAACAACAGAAGCGATTTAGACGTTGAACAGGAAGTTCATCACATCGCCATCTTTAACGATGTACTCTTTGCCTTCTGCGCGCATTTTGCCGGCTTCTTTCGCGCCTTGCTCGCCTTTGTAAGCAATAAAGTCTTCATAAGCGATGGTTTGCGCGCGGATAAAGCCTTTTTCGAAGTCGGTGTGGATTTTACCGGCGGCCTGCGGAGCCGTTGCGCCAACCGGAATTGTCCAGGCGCGAACTTCTTTCACCCCGGCGGTGAAGTAGGTTTGCAGGTTCAGCAGGGCATAACCAGCGCGGATCACGCGGTTCAGGCCCGGTTCTTCAAGACCCAGTTCGGCCATGAACTCATCACGCTCTTCGTCATCCAGCTCGGCGATATCCGCTTCAACCGCAGCACAAACCGGTACTACCACAGAACCTTCTTTTTCTGCGATGGCGCGAACCTGGTCCAGATACGGGTTGTTTTCGAAACCGTCTTCATTGACGTTAGCGATGTACATGGTCGGTTTCAGCGTCAGGAAGCTCAGGTAACGAATCGCTTCTTTCTCTTCTTTGCTCAGATCCAGCGCGCGCAGCATACCGGCGTTTTCCAGCTGCGGCAGGCATTTTTCCAGCGCGGCCAACTCAACTTTCGCGTCTTTATCGCCGCCTTTTGCTTTCTTGGACACGCGATGAATCGCGCGCTCGCAGGTTTCCAGATCGGACAGCGCCAGTTCGGTGTTGATAACGTCGATATCTTCCGCCGGGTCAACTTTACCGGCAACGTGGATGATGTTGTCGTTTTCAAAGCAGCGTACGACATGGCCGATGGCTTCGGTTTCGCGGATGTTGGTCAGGAACTGGTTGCCCAGGCCTTCACCTTTGGACGCGCCTTTTACCAGACCGGCGATATCAACAAATTCCATCGTGGTCGGCAGAATGCGCTGAGGCTTAACGATTTCCGCAAGTTTGTCCAGACGCGGATCGGGCATCGGTACGACACCGGTGTTCGGCTCAATAGTACAGAAGGGGAAGTTTGCCGCTTCAATACCTGCTTTGGTGAGCGCGTTGAACAGGGTGGATTTACCTACGTTGGGCAGACCAACGATACCGCATTTGAATCCCATGATGTAATTACCTTAATCTCTTGATAATCAACCCGTTGAGTAAAACGGATTGTAGAAAAGTGAATAACTTTGCCTATTATACACGTAACCGATGTAACGCGCGGCAAAATTGCCGTTGCAGTGGGGTTATTGTGCCTTAAAGGCGTGCAGGCGATTGGTGGCTTTGGTTAAACCGTCCTTCAGCCAGATCTCTGTACAACGTGCCGCTTCGTCAACGGCTTCATCGATCAGCTTCTGTTCAGAAACCGGCGGTTTGCCCAGTACAAAACCGACAACTTTGTTTTTATCCCCCGGATGGCCGATACCCACGCGCAAACGGTGAAAATTGGGGTTATTCCCCAGTTTACTGATGATGTCTTTCAGGCCGTTATGGCCGCCGTGGCCGCCGCCCAGTTTGAACTTCGCCACGCCTGGCGGCAGATCCAGCTCATCATGCGCGACAAGGATTTCATCCGGGTTGATGCGATAAAAAGTCGCCATCGCCGCCACCGCTTTGCCGCTCAGGTTCATAAAGGTGGTCGGCACCAGCAGACGCACATCTTCGCCCGCCAGATTAATGCGTGAGGTATAACCGAAGAATTTCGGTTCATCGCGCAGCGGTGCGCGCGCGCGCTCTGCCAGTAAATCGACATACCAGGCGCCCGCATTGTGGCGTGTCGCAGCGTATTCAGCGCCAGGGTTCGCCAGCCCGACAATCAGTTTAATCGTCACTTTTTATTCCTGACCAGGTCAATATCCGGCGCGTAGTTTACGTTGTGCGGGGCGCGATGACAAAATTCTCACGGCATCAGGTGAAAAATGATAATGATTGCTCACCTCAATCATTCGAAATTCAAGCAGTTCAATCGTTTATTTGTAAATTTTTGTTAGTCAAACATATGTAATTGTGATCGTGCCCGCAACCGCCAAAAAGAGCGCTGTCTATACTTTGTTCACAAGGATTGGGGTTTTCCCATCCAACCCATCGTTCCGGAGGTGACATATGAAACGCAAAAACGCTTCGTTACTCGGCAATGCGCTCATGGGGTTGGGGTTGGTAGTGATGGTTGTCGGTGTTGGTTACTCTATTTTAAACCAGCTTCCGCAGCTTAACCTGCCGCAATTTTTTGCGCACGGCGCGGTACTGAGTATCTTCCTCGGAGCTGTTCTCTGGCTCGCAGGCGCCCGCGTAGGAGGCCATGAGCAGGTGTGCGATAAATACTGGTGGGTTCGCCACTATGACAAACGCTGCCGCCGTGACCGGCAACATCACAGCTAAAGACGAATTTTTCGAAAACGGCTCCTGATCGAGCCGTTTTTTTTGTGTTCTGTTTGACCCTCACGTAACGTCAGGCCTGAAAGTCCGGTCTGTGGAGAAGAGGGGGAAGCCATGTTGATTCAGGTTGGAGCGTTGTCGCGGCGGGCGGGAATGGCGCTGTTCCAGTTTTACGCCGGAACGGATGCGCAAACGCAGCAAACGTTTCACACTGCGATGCGGCAGGAACAAGGGGACATGGATGACGCCCGAAGTGCTGCAATGGCTACAACGGGCGATAGAGGTGATGATGCGGAATCGCTATTCCGCATCCGGTTTACAGATCGGCTAATGCCGCGTCGCGATTAGGGAAGAAAGCCAGTCGGCCAGGGATAGGCTGCACACCAGCGCGCGCCAGCGTGCGCAGCGGCTGAAACTCCAGATTGCTGACCCGCAGCTCGGTACCTTCCGGCAGGCGAGCAACAAAACGGCGGAAGGCATCCAGCCCGCCAGCATCGAGTACCGGCACGGCATCCCACTTCAGTACGACAATTCGCTTACCGGCGATGCGGGTTTCCAGATCGCTGAACACACCTTCCGCCGCGGCAAAGAACAGCGGGCCAATAACGCGCAGCACCAGCACGTCATCCGGCACGCTGACATTCACCGCCGCCAGGTGCGTCATCCGCGCAATGCGGCGCATAAACAGCAGCGACGCCAGCACAATCCCGACGCTAATGGCGATAACCATGTCGAACAGCACCGTCAGCGACATACACATCAGCATCACCACAATGTCATCGGCGGGCGCGCGGCGTAGCAGATCGATCACTTTGTGCGCTTCACTCATATTCCACGCCACCATTAGCAGCAACGCGGCCATCGCCGACAGCGGCAGCCAGGAGAGGAGCGGGGCCAGCGCCAGTAACGCCAGGATCACCAGTAGCGCGTGGATCACGGCCGAAATAGGCGAAGTGGCGCCTGCGCGCACGTTGGCGGCAGAACGGGCAATCGCCGCCGTCGCGGTGATACCGCCAAAGAACGGCGCGATAATATTCCCCATGCCCTGGCCAATCAGTTCGCTGTTGGCTTTGTGTTTGGTGCCGGTCATTCCATCCAGCACCACCGCGCAGAGCAGCGATTCAATGGCGCCCAGCATGGCCATCGAAAACGCGGCGGGCAGCATCGCCTGGAGTGAGTTCCAGCTCAGGGTGAAATTCGAACCCGGCAGATCCCACGGCAGCACCAGCTGCGGCAGAAGCTGAGGGATACCGTTGCCCTGCGTGCCATCTGCCAGCGTGTACTGGAACTGGGAACCGATAGTGGCAACGTGGCCGCCGAGCAGGTTCACCACCAGCATAACCGCGCAGCCTGCCAGCAGCGCAGGCAAGTGGCCGGGCAAGCGTATGCGTAAGCGCGGCCAGAGAACCAGCGTCGCCAGTGTCGTTACGCCGATGGCCGCATCGCCAAAATTAATGGTGGACAGCGCCATCACCAGCGCGCCAACTTTTTGCAGGTAATGTTCCGGGACATGCGTCATATGCAGCCCGAGAAAATCTTTCAGCTGCATCGTGGCAATGGTGATGCCAATACCGGAGGTAAAACCGAGTGTCACGGAAAGCGGAATATATTCAATCAACCGGCCAAAGCGCGCCAGGCCGAAGAGGATCAGGAACACCCCGGACATCAACGTCGCGACCAGCAGGCCCGCAAGGCCAAACTGTTGCGAAACCGGGTAGAGGATCACCACAAACGCGGCGGTCGGGCCGGAAACGCTGTAGCGTGAACCGCCGCTCAGGGCGATAACGATACCGGCAATCGCCGAGGTATACAGGCCATATTGCGGTGCGACGCCGCTGCCAATCGCCAGCGCCATCGACAGGGGAATGGCGATAATCCCGACGGTGATACCGGCGATGAGATCGCGGGTAAAGCGAGCCATCGTGTATTTTTCTTTCCAGCACGCCTCAATTAACGCGCGGAAAGGCAGAACTTGTGGAGTGAAAAATTTATTCACGATGCTATTTCATCCTGGAGTGGAAATTAATAACGACTTAATAAATCATACAAATGACATTCAAAGATAAAAAAACCCGCCGCAGCGGGTTTTCTGGTCAGCAGCGATTAATGTTCGAACATCGCAGAAATAGATTCTTCGTTGCTGATACGACGGATAGCTTCGGCCAGCATGCCAGACAGCGTCAGCGTACGTACGTTCGGCAGCGCTTTGATCTCGTCGCTCAGCGGAATGGTGTCGCAGACTACCACTTCGTCGATCACGGAGTTGCGCAGGTTGTTCACCGCATTACCAGAGAAAATCGGGTGCGTCGCGTAAGCAAATACGCGTTTTGCGCCGCGCTCTTTCAGCGCTTCTGCTGCTTTGCACAGCGTACCGCCGGTATCGATCATATCGTCAACCAGTACGCAATCGCGGTTAGCCACGTCGCCGATGATGTGCATCACCTGAGAGACGTTAGCGCGCGGACGGCGTTTGTCGATGATCGCCATATCGGTATCGTTCAGCAGCTTGGCGATAGCACGGGCGCGAACCACGCCGCCAATGTCCGGAGAAACCACGATAGGGTTGTCCAGGTTCAGTTGCAGCATATCTTCGAGCAGGATCGGGCTACCGAACACGTTATCAACCGGCACATCGAAGAAGCCCTGAATCTGTTCAGCATGCAGGTCAACGGTCAACACGCGGTCAACGCCAACGCTGGAAAGGAAATCAGCAACGACTTTTGCGGTAATTGGCACACGGGCAGAACGCACGCGGCGATCCTGGCGGGCATAGCCGAAATAAGGGATGACCGCGGTGATACGGCCTGCGGAAGCACGACGCAGCGCATCAACCATGACAACCAGTTCCATCAGGTTGTCGTTTGTGGGAGCACAAGTGGACTGGATGATGAAAATATCACCACCGCGTACGTTTTCATTAATTTGTACGCTGACTTCGCCGTCGCTAAAGCGACCTACAGCGGCGTCGCCGAGTGAAGTGTACAGGCGGTTGGCAATACGTTGTGCTAGTTCCGGGGTAGCGTTACCAGCAAAAAGCTTCATATCAGGCACGAGAAGAACCTCAGGCATGCGTCCAGTGGTGGATAGAATACGCCAGAATGTGCGGTCAGGGCGAAATTCTATCCATGCGGTGTATTAAAGAGCGCGATGCAACGTCTGGAACATGTGACGTTGTCACCGGAGCTCAGCTTGCCCGGCGATGGTTTGTGCTAGCGGCGAGAGGTTGACGCCTCGCGCGACAAAACCGTGCAGCCATTCCGGGGCTTGCTCAAGCACCTGACGAGCGGCGGATTCGGTGTCAAATTCGGAAAAGACACAGGCTCCTGTGCCAGTCAGGCGCGACGGCGCGTATTCTAACAGCCAGGAAAGCGCGGCATCAACCTCGCGAAAACGTTTTCTTGCGATAACCTCGCAATCGTTGCCGAATTCACAATTTAGCAACGTTTCGATTGACCGCTTCGGTGTCGCTCTCGGCAACTCGGGATCTTTAAAAATCACCGGCGTGGGAATGCTGACGCCCGGATGCGCTACCAGATACCATTTCTCCGGTGGATTAACCGGCGTCAGGATCTCGCCAATTCCCTCGGCAAAGGCCGCATGCCCGCGCACAAATACCGGGACATCCGCGCCCAGTTGCAGGCCAAGCGCCGCCAGTTCATCAACGCTCAGTTGGCAGCGCCATAAATGATTCAACGCGACCAGCACGGTCGCGGCATTTGATGAACCGCCGCCCAGGCCGCCGCCCATTGGCAGACGTTTATCAATCGCAATATCGGCGCCGCTGCCTTCAGTGTAACGCCCGGTCTCACGGGCGCGGTTGATCAGCAAACGTGCCGCGCGCACGATCAGATTCTCTTCGTCCGGCACTCCGGCAACCGGGGTTAACAGGCGAATTTCACCGTCGCTGCGCGGTTCGATGGTCAGCGTATCGCCATAATCGAGAAACTGAAAAAGCGTCTGTAAGGTGTGATAGCCGTCAGCTCGCTGGCCGGTAATGTATAAAAACAGGTTAAGTTTCGCCGGAGCGGGCCAGGTGGTCATTTTACAATCCAGTTATCCATCTTCAGCTTGATACGCTGGCTGCCGTCGCTCAGCTCCATATTTGCAGGCATTGCCGGCTGGGTTTTGCTGTCATATCCGCCATAAACGACTTTCCAGCTTTTACCGCCCTGGCTGTAGTTCAGCTCGCTCAGGCGATACTGATCGTCAAGTTTGTAATCGGTGGCATTGCCCGGTAGACCGAGGATCCACTGGCGCAGGCTGTTGAGCGGGATAGGCATGCCGGTCAGTTTGCCGATCATCTCTTCGGCATCGTCAGCGGTATAGCGTTGGCCTTTATTATCAACCAGTTGCACATTGCCCGGCTGCGCATTCAGCTCCAGTTCGGTGCTGCCCAGCGGGTTGGTCAGCAACAAACGGTAGCGATCTTCGCCGGTCTGCTGCCAGAAGAAGCGGGCGTAGACTTTTTGCTGATCGGACAGGTAAGCGAAGGCACCGCGCGTCTGATACTGGCTTAATGCGCGCACCTGCTGCTGATGCTGACGCCACTGCGGCGAATCCGGGCTTTGCCCCGGCCCTTTGGGCGCGTTGAGCGTACAGGCGGTCAAAACAAGGCTGGCCAGCGGCAGCAGGCGAATAAAGCGGAAGTCCGACAGAGTCATAACGATGACAAATCCTTGAGAGAGGTTGCGGTGATTAGGCTTAATGCTAGCGCCGCACTGTAACAGCGTCTACGTTCAAGTTGTCTTAAATCATTAAAATACCAATTACTCCGAAAGGAGAGTCTCTCTTTTATTGACCGTGCGCATCCTGTATGATGCGTGCAGTCTAACCTTATCAACGTTGGTACTATTCCCGCGCTCATGACCCTTTTAGCTCTTGGCATCAACCACAAAACGGCACCCGTTTCGCTGCGAGAACGCATTGCATTTTCGCCGGATACGCTTGACCAGGCGCTGGAAAGCCTGCTCTCGCAGCCGATGGTGCAGGGTGGTGTGGTGCTTTCAACCTGTAACCGCACCGAGCTTTATTTAAGCGTCGAAGAGCGGGAAAACCTGCGTGAAGCGCTGGTTCGCTGGTTGTGTGATTACCATCACCTGAGCGAAGAGGAAGTGCGCCAGAGTCTTTACTGGCATCAGGATAATGACGCCGTCAGCCATTTAATGCGCGTGGCGAGCGGGCTGGATTCGCTGGTGCTTGGCGAGCCGCAAATTCTCGGCCAGGTGAAAAAAGCCTACGCCGATTCGCAGCGCGGGCACGGCAATGCCAGCGATCTGGAGCGCATGTTCCAGAAATCCTTCTCCGTGGCTAAACGGGTGCGTACGGAAACCGATATTGGCGCCAGCGCCGTGTCGGTCGCCTTTGCCGCCTGTACGCTGGCGCGGCAGATCTTTGAATCCCTCTCGACCGTCACCGTCTTACTGGTTGGCGCGGGCGAAACCATTGAACTGGTTGCCCGCCATCTGCGCGAACACAAAGTGCAGAAGATGATCATTGCTAACCGTACGCGTGAACGCGCGCAGGTGCTGGCGGAGGAAGTCGGGGCGGATGTTATCTCCCTGAGCGAAATCGACGAGCGTCTGAAAGACGCTGATATTGTTATCAGTTCTACCGCCAGCCCGCTGCCGATCATCGGTAAAGGGATGGTGGAACGCGCGATGAAAGCGCGACGCAATCAGCCGATGCTGCTGGTGGACATCGCCGTACCGCGCGACGTTGAGCCGGAAGTGGGGAAAGTGGCCAACGCTTATCTCTACAGCGTCGACGATCTGCAAAGCATCATTCAGCACAACCTGGCGCAGCGTAAAGCCGCTGCGGTGCAGGCGGAAACCATCGTCGCTCAGGAAACCAGCGAATTTATGTCCTGGCTGCGCGCGCAAAGCGCCAGCGAGACTATCCGTGAATACCGCAGCCATTCCGAAGCCGTGCGCGATGAGCTGACCGCCAAAGCGCTGGCTGCGCTGGAGCAGGGCGGCGATCCGCAGGTTATCATGCAGGACCTCGCGTGGAAGCTGACTAACCGCCTGATCCACGCCCCAACCAAATCTCTTCAGCAGGCCGCCCGTGACGGGGACGATGAGCGCCTGCATACTTTGCGCAACAGCCTCGGGCTGGATTAGCACAACACCACTCTCTGATTATTAAAAGGTGCATTTACGCCTATGAAGCCTTCTATCGTTGCCAAACTGGAAGCCCTGCATGAACGCCATGAAGAAGTTCAGGCGCTGCTGGGTGATGCGCAAACTATTGCCGACCAGGATCGTTTCCGCGCGCTGTCGCGGGAATATGCGCAGCTAAGCGATGTGTCGCGCTGTTTTACTGACTGGCAACAGGTTCAGGAAGATATTGAAACGGCACAGATGATGCTCGACGACCCGGAAATGCGTGAAATGGCGCAGGAAGAGTTACGCGATGCGAAAGAGAAAAGCGAACAACTGGAGCAGCAGTTACAGGTTTTACTCTTGCCGAAAGATCCGGATGACGAACGCAATGCCTTTGTTGAAGTGCGCGCGGGTACGGGCGGTGACGAAGCGGCATTATTTGCCGGCGATCTGTTCCGCATGTACAGCCGCTACGCGGAAGCCCGCCGCTGGCGCGTGGAGATCATGAGCGCTAACGACGGCGAACATGGCGGCTATAAAGAAGTGATCGCCAAAATCAGCGGTGAAGGTGTCTACGGACGTCTGAAGTTTGAATCGGGCGGCCATCGCGTGCAGCGCGTCCCGGCGACCGAATCGCAGGGGCGTATTCATACTTCAGCCTGTACGGTTGCCGTCATGCCGGAACTGCCTGAAGCTGAACTGCCGGATATCAACCCGACGGATCTGCGCATTGATACTTTCCGCTCCTCCGGCGCGGGCGGCCAGCACGTTAACACCACCGACTCGGCAATCCGTATTACCCACTTGCCGACCGGGATTGTCGTCGAATGCCAGGACGAACGTTCGCAGCATAAAAACAAAGCCAAAGCGATGTCGGTGCTGGGCGCGCGTATCCACGCGGCAGAGATGGCGAAACGCCAGCAGGCGGAAGCATCAACCCGCCGCAATCTGCTGGGCAGCGGCGATCGCAGCGATCGCAACCGTACATACAATTTTCCGCAGGGGCGCGTTACCGATCACCGCATCAACCTGACGCTTTATCGTCTTGATGAGGTGATGGAAGGCAAGCTCGATATGCTGATTGAGCCGATTGTGCAGGAATACCAGGCCGATCAACTGGCGGCGCTTTCCGAGCAGGACTAATGGACTATCAACAGTGGTTGCGTGCGGCGATAAGCCAGTTGCAGACGAGCGAAAGCCCGCGCCGCGACGCTGAAATTCTGCTGGGGTTTGTGACCGGCAAAACGCGCACCTTCATTCTCGCTTTTGGTGAAACGGTGCTTACGGCGGAACAGCAGCAGCAACTGGATGCGCTGTTGGCGCGCCGTGCGCTTGGTGAACCGGTGGCGCATCTGGTTGGTGAGCGTGAATTCTGGTCGCTGCCGCTATTTGTTTCTTCCGCGACGCTGATCCCGCGCCCGGACACGGAGTGCCTGGTCGAGCAGGCGTTAAACCGTCTTCCCGCTTCGCCGTGTCGCATTCTCGATCTGGGTACCGGCACCGGGGCGATCGCGCTGGCGCTGGCCAGCGAACGGCCGGATTGCCACGTTACTGCCGTCGATGTGGTTGCTGAGGCGGTGGCGCTGGCGCAACGCAATGCGGAACATCTGGCGATTACCAACGTCGAGATCCTGCAAAGTCGCTGGTTCAGTGCGCTTGCTGGGCAGCAGTTCGCCATGATTGTCAGCAATCCTCCCTATATTGACGAACAGGATCCGCATCTCGCGCAGGGCGATGTCCGTTTTGAACCGCTGAGCGCGCTGGTGGCGGCCGATCATGGTCTCGCCGATTTACAGACCATCATTTGCGACGCGCGACGCTTTCTGCTGCCGGGCGGCTGGCTGCTGCTGGAACATGGCTGGCAGCAGGGCGCAGCGGTGCGTGCGCTGTTTTCACAATATGGCTGGCAGGAAGTGGAAACCTGCCGGGATTATGGCGGTAATGAGCGGCTGACGCTGGGAAAGCGACCTTTACAGGAGTAATGTGCGATGCGTGCCTTTAACGTACTGATTACATTGCATTTGACCTGCGTTGCGTTGACCATTAGCCTGTTCGTTTTACGCTACTGGTGGCGCTGGGCGAACAACCCTCGCGCGCAGGCCCGCTGGGTGCGGGTTGTGCCGCATGTGGTTGACAGCGTGTTGCTGTTAAGCGGCGGCGGGTTGATGTGGGTAACGGGCTATTTACCTTTTACTGTTAAAGGCGCATGGCTGACTGAAAAGCTGTTTGGCGTTATCATCTACATCGTTTTGGGTTTTATCGCGCTGGGACGACATCGTCCGCGCAGCCAGCAAACGGGTTTTATCGCCTTTATGCTGGGGCTGGTGGTGCTGTACATCATCATTAAACTCGCCGCCACAAAAGTACCGATACTGGGGTAAGAAATGAGGTCGTTAGCTGATTTCGAATTTAACAACGCGCCATTATGCGACGGGATGATCCTTGTTTCAGAGCTGATTCGCGATGATTTTCCTTCGCTGTACGTGCATGAAGAGCTGGAGCGGCTGCTGAGCCTGGCGCGAGAAGAAATAAGTCAGGCGAAGCCTCAGGACTGGCAGCTGGAAAAGCTCATTGAGTTGTTTTATGGCGAATGGGGTTTTAAAGACACGCGTGGGGTTTACCGCCTGTCTGATGCGCTGTGGCTGGATAAAGTGCTGGAAAATCGTCAGGGAAGCGCCGTTTCGCTGGGGGCGATTTTATTGTGGGTCGCCGGGCGTCTCGATATTCCGCTGACGCCGGTCATTTTCCCGACGCAGCTGATCCTGCGTGCCGAGTGGTTGGACGGCGAAATGTGGCTCATTAACCCGTTTAATGGCGACACGCTGGACGAACATACTCTCGAAGTGTGGCTGAAGGGCAATATCAGCCCGGTCGCCGAGCTGTTTAACGAAGATCTGGATGAAGCCGACAACGCTGAAGTGATCCGCAAGCTGCTGGATACCTTAAAGTCCGCGCTGATGGAAGAGCAGCAGATGGAGCTGGCATTGCGCGCCAGTGAAGCGCTGTTACAGTTTAATCCGGAAGATCCGTACGAAATCCGTGACCGTGGGCTGATTTACGCCCAGCTTGATTGCGATCATGTGGCGCTGCACGACCTGAGTTACTTCGTCGAACAGTGTCCGGAGGATCCGATAAGCGAGATGATCCGCGCGCAAATCAACACGATTTCGCACAAACAGGTTACCCTGCATTAAAAGTAAGTTCCGATTCACACTTGATAAGGCGATTTTATGAAACAAAAAGTGGTCAGCATTGGCGACATTAACGTTGCGAACGACCTGCCGTTTGTGCTGTTTGGTGGTATGAACGTGCTGGAATCCCGCGATCTGGCGATGCGCATTTGCGAACACTACGTGACTGTGACCCAGAAATTGGGCATTCCGTACGTGTTCAAAGCCTCTTTTGATAAAGCCAACCGTTCTTCCATCAAGTCCTATCGCGGGCCGGGTCTGGAAGAGGGAATGAAAATTTTCCAGGAACTGAAACAGACCTTTGGTGTAAAAGTGATCACCGACGTGCATGAAGCTTCCCAGGCGCAGCCAGTAGCCGATGTGGTTGACGTGATTCAGCTTCCGGCGTTCCTCGCCCGCCAGACCGACCTGGTGGAAGCGATGGCGAAAACCGGCGCGGTAATTAACGTGAAAAAACCGCAGTTCGTAAGCCCTGGCCAGATGGGCAATATCGTGGATAAATTCCATGAAGGTGGCAATGACAAAGTGATCCTCTGCGACCGCGGTGCCAACTTCGGTTATGACAACCTGGTTGTGGATATGCTCGGTTTCGGCGTGATGAAGAAAGTCTCCAATAACTCGCCGGTGATTTTTGACGTCACCCACGCCCTGCAATGCCGCGACCCGTTTGGCGCGGCTTCCAGCGGTCGCCGCGCGCAGGTCACTGAACTGGCTCGCGCAGGGATGGCAACCGGTCTGGCGGGTCTGTTTATTGAAGCGCACCCGGATCCGGACAACGCAAAATGCGATGGTCCGTCCGCGCTGAAGCTCGATAAGCTCGAGCCGTTCCTCAAGCAGATCAAAGCGATTGACGATCTGGTGAAAAGCTTCGACGAACTCGACACCGAGTAAAAAACAAAACCCCGCAAATGCGGGGTTTTTTATCCCTGCCTAAACACCACCTCCTGAGGAGGTGGTCAGCAACAGGTTGGCTCTGCCAGTAATGCTACTCATGGGAAAATCCGAATCTGTTATCCCCATAACTGATAAGGATTTAACCATGAGTAGATTCCAGAAAGCATCTCATGTGCTCTGGTGTTGTCAATATCATAT
>FOAY01000019.1 GCA_900109485.1 Kosakonia sacchari
GAACCGTGAGGCTTAACCTTACAACGCCGAAGATGTTTTGGCGGTGAGAGACGATATTCAGCCTGATACAGATTAGACCGGTGTGCCCTGAGGGCATGCGGGTAAACAGAATTTGCCTGGCGGCAACAGCGCGGTGGTCCCACCTGACCCCATGCCGAACTCAGAAGTGAAACGCCGTAGCGCCGATGGTAGTGTGGGGTCTCCCCATGCGAGAGTAGGGAACTGCCAGGCATCAAATTAGCAAGTTAAACCGGGGCAACAAACCGGTGGTTGTAAAGAAATTCGGTGGAGCGGTAGTTCAGTCGGTTAGAATACCTGCCTGTCACGCAGGGGGTCGCGGGTTCGAGTCCCGTCCGTTCCGCCACCCTAATTAGGGGCGTAGTTCAATTGGTAGAGCACCGGTCTCCAAAACCGGGTGTTGGGGGTTCGAGTCCCTCCGCCCCTGCCAGAAACAATCCTTAGCGTTTGCTAAGGATTTTTTTTGCTTTTTTTTCAGCGGCTTTCATACAGAAGATGCCAGACTGGCATCTTTGCCTCATATTTCAATCAATCACTTTGATCTTTAAAAGATCTTTGATCTGGTTCTGTTTGTCGCTGTTCTGCAGCCAAATAGCGTAAAGCGGACGAGAAAGGGTCGTTGTATCCGCTACAAGATGTAATCCCTCTTTTTGTTCTGCCCACAACACCGGTAGCCAGGTGCAACCATTTAGCTGTGGCAACTGTTGATACGCGACTTCCGCAGAGCTGGTCGTTAATGTGGGTACATCGTCACTGGCGATCAACCCCGCTTCATGCTGCTGAAAATCAGCCCCCCACTCCAGTCGCAAGTAATGCAGTTCCGCTTTACTTTTACCTGGCTCAGCAGAATAAAGTGCGAGCGTAAAATGCCCCAATAGTTGGCTGCTGAATTCATCCATTTTCGGTGTTTCGGTGGTGATCAGCAGATCCAGTTGCCGCTCATGTAACTGTTTAACTAATGACTGACGTTGTGCAATGCGTGCTTCGAATTGCAGATTTCCCTGCAGATCATAGAGTCTGCTCAGCCAGTCGCTAAGCATACATTCCCACAATGACGCACTGGCGCCGATAGAAAATTGGTGATGCCGCGAAGTATGTGCAACCTCTTTCCGCGCCGCCTGCCACGTACTCATAAGCGTCTCTGCATAAGGCAGAAGCTTCTCTCCAGCCGCCGTAAGACGGATATTATTACGGTGACGGGTAAAGAGATTAACCCCAAGCTGGTTCTCCAACTGGCGAATACGAAAACTCACTGCGGACTGTGTCAGATAGAGTGATTCAGCCGCCCGGCCAAAGTGACGAGTCCTGCTTACTTCCAGGAAAGTTTTTAGTAATTCCGTATCCACGGTTTTCTCCACAAAAATATTTGTCGTAATGATTTAAATGTTTTGTTTTACACTCTGTCAAGCGTAACTAATACTCCGCGCCATAAATAGCTCGGCCAAAGAATTAGGAGCGTGCAGGATGGCGGAAAGCTTTACGACGACGAATCGTTTTTTCGACAATAAAAATTATCCACGCGGGTTCTCGCGCCACGGTGATTTCACCATCAAAGAGGCTCAACTGCTTGAGCGTCACGGCTATGCGTTTAACGAGCTGGAGCTTGGAAAACGTGAACCAGTGACCGAAGAAGAAACGCAGTTTGTCGCAGTCTGCCGTGGAGAACGTGAACCCTACACGGAAGCAGAACGTGTCTGGCTCAAGTATATGGCCCGCATTAAGCGACCGAAGCGTTTCCACACCTTGTCGGGTGGAAAACCGCAGATGGAAGGCACGGAAGATTACACCGAGTCTGACGATTAAGAGAAAGGGGCTAAGGCCCCTTTTTTTACGTCAGCATATTTTGCAGATGAATGAGTAACCTGTCGATTGCGCGATAACTTAGTGCTTCTTGCAGGTGTGTTCGTTGGATCTCATCCTGCTGTTCCAGATCAGCAATGGTTCTTGCTACCTTCAGTAGACGTTGCCAGGCCCGTATGGAGAAACCCAGACGTGTTAGCGTCTCTTCCAGCCACTCCCCATCCTCTTTTGCAAGCAAGCAGAACTGTTTTGTTTCGCTGCTTTCCAGTCGGGCGTTGAGCTTCTTCTGCCGTTGATGCTGACGAGCATGAGCCTGAATAACGCGTGAGCGTACGGCCTCACTGCATTCACCTTTCTGCTGGGGTTGACTCATTAACCCGGGAGCAGGCAGCGGTATTTCCAGCGAGAGATCAAACCGGTCGAGAAAAGGGCCTGATAACCTTCCCAGATATCGCAGTGTCTGTTCAGGCGTGCTGCGATTATGGTTACCCTGATAATGCCCGGTTGGGCTGGGATTCATGGCCGCAATCAACTGAAAGCGCGCAGGATAAGTGATTTTTGCTCTTGTCCGTGAAATGTGAATCTGGCCTGACTCCAGCGGTTCGCGCAGGGCATCCAGTACACGTCGTTCAAACTCAGGTAGTTCATCCAGAAACAGCACACCGTTGTGCGCCAGCGAAATCTCACCGGGCCCTGGTAATGAACCGCCCCCAACCATTGCTGTCAGGGAAGCGCTGTGATGAGGCGTTCTGAATGGCCTTCGTCGCCAGTGGCGAATGAGGCTATTGCTGTTGAATACACTCATTACTGCTGCGCTTTCCAGTGCTTCCTGATTATTAAGCGGCGGCAATAATCCTCCCAGTCTACTGGCCAGCATGGTTTTTCCGGTTCCTGGCGGTCCTATCAACAATAAATTATGTCCGCCTGCCGCAGTGATTTCTAAAGCGCGCTTCCCTTGTTGCTGTCCAATTACATCGCTCAGATCCTCGCTGTGCCTCTCCTGGACACCCTCAAAAGGGGATGGAGGTGAGAGGGCATGTTTTCCCTCCAGAAAAGCGCATACCTCCTGCAAATGGGCGGCTATGCGGCAATCTTCTGTTTCAGCGAGGCTGGCCTCCGCTTCATTTTCCTGAGCAATGATGATGCGACGCCTGGCTTTCACTGCTTCCATGACACAAGAGATAGCGCCGGAGACTCCACGCAATGCGCCTGTAAGGGCAAGTTCACCTACGAACTCGTAGTCACTCAACATTGGTGCTGTTAGTTGCTCTGAGGCCGCCAGAAGCGCAATCGCAATGGGTAAATCGTATCGTCCTCCTTCTTTTGGAAGATCGGCCGGTGCGAGATTGATCGTGATCCGCTTGGCCGGGAATTCATAACCACTATTGATGATCGCGCTGCGTACCCGATCGCGTGCCTCTTTGACGGTCGTCTCTGGTAATCCGACAATAGTCAGCCCAGGAAGTCCGTTGCTGATGTGCACTTCGACCGTCACCAATGGCGCAGTAACGCCAAGAGCCGCCCGGGTATAAATGACTGACAATGCCATAGTTCCTCCTTGCCATGGCCATTATCGGTTCGTTGCTTTTACCTTTCAGTATCGATATTGCGCATTTACGTGGCTGTTTCCGGTAATTTGCTGCAAGTTCATACCATTTTCATTGCGCTGGAAGAACGCTCGCAATATTGATTTCGCTGGGAAACCAGTGAAATATTTTCACTAGCGTTTTTTATTATATAAAACAATGAGTTTTTGCTGTCTTGCGAGCAAGAGCACAAAAGTGGTCATAAATTTTTCTTGTGTCTTGTCTGAAATCTGTGTTACCTCTTTAGGCATTCCTTCGAACATGAAGCAAGAACGAACAAACATGAAAGCCCTTCTACGAGTGATTAGCCTGGTTGTGATTAGCGTGGTGGTGATTATTATCCCATCGTGCGGGGCTGCACTTGGACGAGGAAAGGCTTAAAAAACAAGCCTTAACGAACTAAGACCCCCGCACCGAAAGGTCCGGGGGTTTTTTTATGACTTAAAAATATAAACGAGGAGTAAAGAATGAGTTGTAGCACAAAATTCTGTTTCTCCCGATATACGGCGGGGAACTGACTATGAATGGGGCACAGTGGGTAGTACATGCGTTGCGGGCACAGAAAGTGGATACGGTTTTTGGCTATCCGGGTGGCGCAATCATGCCGGTTTACGATGCATTGTATGACGGCGGCGTGGAACACCTACTGTGCCGGCACGAGCAGGGTGCTGCGATGGCCGCTATTGGCTATGCCCGCGCAACGGGTAAGACAGGCGTATGCATTGCGACATCCGGTCCGGGCGCTACCAATCTGATTACTGGCCTTGCCGATGCGTTGCTGGATTCCGTTCCGGTGGTGGCGATTACGGGCCAGGTTGCGGCTCCGCTGATGGGTACTGACGCTTTTCAGGAAGTGGATGTGTTGGGCTTGTCGCTGGCCTGCACCAAACACAGCTTTTTGGTTGAATCCCTGGAAGAGCTGCCGCGCATAATGGCTGAAGCCTTCCATGTCGCCAGTTCTGGTCGTCCTGGCCCGGTTCTGGTTGATATCCCGAAAGATATCCAACTGGCGAGTGGCGATCTTGAGCCCTATTTCGCCACCGTTGATGACGTAATCTCCTTCCCACAGGAGCAAGTTGATCAGGCTCGCCAGATGCTGGCGCAGGCTAAAAAACCGATGCTGTATGTTGGCGGCGGCGTTGGCATGGCACAGGCGGTTCCTGCACTGCGTGAGTTCCTGGCTGCAACACAGATGCCGGTAGTTTGTACGCTGAAAGGCCTGGGCGCAGTGGTGCCAGAATATGCTTATTACCTCGGTATGCTGGGGATGCACGGTACTAAAGCGGCGAACTTTGCGGTTCAGGAGTGTGATTTGTTGGTTGCTGTTGGCGCGCGGTTCGACGATCGCGTGACCGGCAAGCTGAATACCTTTGCGCCGCATGCAAAAGTGATTCATATGGATATCGATCCGGCGGAAATGAGTAAGCTGCGTCAGGCGCATGTCGCGTTGCAGGGTGATTTGAATGCGTTGCTCCCGGCGTTGCAACAGGCGCTGTCCATTGATGCATGGCGACAATACGCCGCAGACTTACGCCGCGAGCACGCCTGGCGTTATGACCATCCCGGCGAGGCGATTTATGCGCCGCTGCTGTTAAAGCAACTCTCCGAACGTAAACCGGCGAACAGCGTGGTGACAACCGATGTCGGGCAGCACCAGATGTGGGCCGCGCAACATCTTGAATTTGATCGTCCGGAAAATTTCATCACCTCCAGCGGCTTAGGCACGATGGGTTTTGGCCTGCCTGCGGCGGTTGGCGCGCAGGTCGCCCGCCCGGAGGATACGGTCATCTGTATCTCCGGTGACGGTTCCTTCATGATGAATGTGCAGGAACTGGGCACCGTAAAACGCAAACAGTTGCCGCTGAAGATGGTATTGCTGGACAACCAGCGTTTAGGAATGGTTCGACAATGGCAGCAGTTGTTCTTTAACGAGCGTTATAGCGAAACCACCCTGACTGATAACCCCGATTTCCTCACGCTGGCCAGCGCCTTTGGCATTCCGGGCCAGCACATCACCCGTAAAGACCAGGTTGAAGCGGCACTCGACACCATGCTTTCGAGCTCAGGGCCATACCTGCTTCATGTCTCAATCGACGAACTTGAGAATGTCTGGCCATTGGTGCCGCCCGGCGCCAGTAACTCACAAATGCTGGAGAAATTATCATGATGCAACATCAGGTCGCCGTTGAGGCTCGCTTCAATCCGGAAACGTTAGAGCGCGTGTTGCGCGTAGTGCGCCACCGGGGTTTTCAGGTATGCGCGATGAATATGGAAACCGCCAGCGATGCGCAGAACATAAATATTGAATTGACCGTTGCCAGCCCGCGGCCTGTCGAATTACTGTTTAGCCAACTGAGCAAACTTGTCGACGTTGCCCGGGTTGATATCCGACAACGCGCCACATCATCACAATCACAACAAATCCGCGCGTAAGCGCAAAAGGAAGAACAATGACGACGAAAAAAGCAGACTACATTTGGTTCAATGGCGAGATGGTTCGTTGGGAAGACGCGAAAGTTCACGTGATGTCCCACGCTCTGCACTACGGCACCTCTGTCTTCGAAGGCATCCGTTGCTACGACTCGCACAAAGGCCCGGTAGTCTTCCGCCATCGTGAACATATGCAGCGTCTGCATGATTCCGCCAAAATCTACCGTTTCCCGGTTTCTCAGAGCATTGATGAACTGATGGAAGCCTGCCGCGAAGTGATCCGCAAAAACAACCTGACCAGCGCGTATATCCGTCCGCTGATCTTTGTTGGCGACGTTGGTATGGGCGTGAACCCACCTGCGGGCTACGGCACTGACGTGATTATCGCTGCGTTCCCGTGGGGCGCTTACCTGGGCGCAGAAGCGCTGGAGCAGGGGATCGATGCGATGGTTTCTTCGTGGAACCGTGCTGCGCCGAATACCATCCCGACAGCCGCAAAAGCGGGCGGCAACTACCTCTCCTCTTTGCTGGTCGGCAGCGAAGCGCGCCGTCACGGTTATCAGGAAGGTATTGCGCTGGATGTGAATGGTTATATCTCTGAAGGTGCGGGCGAAAACCTGTTTGAAGTGAAAGACGGCGTTCTGTTCACTCCGCCGTTCACCTCTTCTGCACTGCCGGGGATCACCCGTGATGCCATTATCAAGCTGGCGAAAGAGCTGAATATTGAAGTTCGCGAGCAGGTACTGTCCCGCGAATCGCTGTACCTGGCGGATGAAGTGTTCATGTCCGGTACCGCTGCTGAGATCACCCCGGTTCGTAGCGTTGATGGTATTCAGGTTGGCGAAGGTCGTTGCGGCCCGGTCACCAAACGTATTCAGCAAGCATTCTTTGGCCTCTTCACCGGTGAAACGGAAGATAAGTGGGGCTGGTTGGATCAAGTTAATCCATAAATACCCGTCATACTTCAGGTTGTAGGTGCGTTGGCTGCACTCGTTCACCCCAGTCACTTACTTATGTAAGCTCCTGGGGATTCGCTCGCTTGCCGCCTTCCTACAACCCGAATTATTTAGGGTATAGCAAATAAATATGGGATGGCACGTACCACCCCATCGACAAGACAGACGGGAGTAAAAGAGCATGCCTAAGTACCGTTCCGCCACCACCACACACGGGCGCAATATGGCGGGTGCCCGCGCGCTGTGGCGCGCAACCGGGATGACCGACGCCGATTTCGGCAAGCCGATTATTGCTGTCGTGAACTCGTTTACCCAGTTCGTGCCCGGGCACGTTCACCTGCGCGATCTTGGTAAGCTGGTTGCAGAGCAAATCGAAGCCGCAGGCGGCGTGGCGAAAGAGTTCAACACCATTGCCGTCGATGACGGTATCGCCATGGGCCACGGCGGCATGCTGTATTCACTGCCCTCCCGCGAGCTGATTGCTGATTCTGTTGAATATATGGTGAATGCCCACTGCGCCGATGCGATGGTGTGTATTTCCAACTGCGACAAAATCACCCCGGGGATGTTGATGGCTTCCCTGCGCCTCAATATTCCGGTGATTTTCGTCTCCGGCGGCCCGATGGAAGCCGGGAAGACCAAACTCTCTAACCAGATCATCAAGCTGGATCTGGTTGATGCGATGATTCAGGGCGCAGACCCGAAAGTCTCTGATGACCAGAGCGACCAGGTGGAACGTTCCGCATGCCCGACCTGCGGCTCCTGTTCCGGCATGTTCACCGCCAACTCGATGAACTGCCTGACTGAAGCGCTGGGGCTGTCGCAGCCGGGCAACGGTTCGTTGCTGGCGACTCACGCCGATCGCAAAGAGTTGTTTATCAACGCTGGCAAACGCATTGTTGAGCTGACTAAACGTTACTACGAGCAGGACGATGCTTCGGCGCTGCCGCGCGCTATCGCCAGCAAAGCAGCGTTCGAAAATGCCATGACGCTGGACATCGCAATGGGCGGTTCGACCAATACCGTTCTGCACCTGCTGGCGGCGGCGCAGGAAGCCGAAATTGATTTCACCATGAGTGACATCGATCAGCTTTCCCGCAAAGTTCCACAACTGTGTAAAGTCGCGCCGAGTACGCAGAAATACCATATGGAAGATGTCCACCGTGCGGGTGGCGTGCTGGGTATTCTGGGTGAACTGGATCGCGCAGGCCTGTTAAACCGGGACGTGAAAAACGTGCTCGGTCTGACGCTGCCGCAAACGCTTGAGCAGTACGATGTCATGCTGACCAAAGACGACGCGGTGAAAACCATGTTCCGCGCTGGCCCGGCAGGCATTCGCACCACACAGGCTTTCTCACAGAATTGCCGTTGGGACACGCTGGATGACGATCGCGCTGCAGGTTGTATTCGCTCGCTGGAGCATGCATACAGCAAAGATGGCGGTCTGGCCGTACTGTACGGCAACTTTGCCGAAAACGGCTGTATCGTGAAAACCGCAGGCGTGGATGACAGCAACCTGAAATTCACCGGTCCGGCAAAAGTGTATGAAAGCCAGGATGCAGCCGTTGAGGCTATTCTCGGCGGTAAAGTTGTCGCAGGTGATGTGGTGGTGATCCGCTATGAAGGGCCGAAAGGCGGGCCGGGCATGCAGGAGATGCTGTATCCGACCAGCTTCCTGAAGTCGATGGGCCTGGGTAAAGCCTGTGCGCTGATCACCGACGGGCGTTTCTCTGGCGGGACATCCGGCCTTTCCATCGGCCACGTTTCCCCGGAAGCGGCCAGCGGCGGCAACATCGGGTTGATTGAAGATGGCGACATCATCGCTATCGATATCCCGAACCGTGGTATTCAGTTGCAGGTCAGCGACCAGCAGCTGGCGGCGCGTCGTGAAGCACAGGAAGCCCGCGGTGATAAAGCCTGGACGCCGGTGGATCGCGAACGTCAGGTCTCCTTCGCGCTGCGCGCTTACGCCAGTCTTGCAACCAGTGCAGACAAAGGTGCGGTGCGCGATAAATCCAAACTTGGGGGTTAATGATGGCCGAATCCCAACCCCTCTCCGCCGCCCCCGAAGGGGCGGAATATTTGAGGGCAGTGCTGCGCGCGCCGGTTTATGAAGTGGCGCAGGTGACGCCGCTGCAAAAAATGGACAAGCTCTCTTCGCGCCTGGATAACGTCATTCTGGTAAAACGCGAAGATCGCCAGCCAGTGCACAGCTTCAAGCTGCGCGGTGCTTACGCGATGATTGCTGGGTTAACCGCCGAGCAGAAATCGCATGGCGTAATCACGGCATCCGCAGGCAATCACGCGCAGGGCGTGGCGATGTCCTCCACGCGCCTCGGCATCAAATCGCTGATCGTGATGCCAGTGGCGACAGCCGACATCAAAGTCGATGCGGTACGCAGTTTTGGCGGAGAGGTGCTGCTGCATGGCGCCAATTTTGATGAAGCGAAAGCCAAAGCCATTGAGCTGTCGCAGCAGCAAGGGTTCACGTTTGTCCCGCCGTTCGATCATCCGATGGTGATTGCCGGGCAGGGAACGCTGGCGCTGGAGTTGTTGCAGCAGGATGCGCATATCGACCGGATCTTTGTACCGGTCGGCGGCGGCGGCCTGGCAGCGGGTGTCGCGGTGCTGGTTAAGCAACTGATGCCGCAAATCAAAGTGATTGCTGTCGAAGCGGAAGATTCCGCCTGCCTGAAAGCAGCACTGGACGCCGGGCATCCGGTCGATCTGCCTCGCGTTGGGCTGTTTGCCGAAGGCGTTGCGGTTAAACGTATCGGTGACGAAACCTTCCGTCTGTGCCAGGAGTACCTCGACGATATCATTACCGTTGATAGCGATGCGATTTGCGCGGCGATGAAAGATCTGTTCGAAGATGTGCGGGCGGTTGCGGAACCGTCCGGCGCGCTGGCGCTGGCGGGGATGAAGAAATATATCGCCAAACACAACATTCACGGTGAACGGCTGGCGCATGTGCTCTCTGGCGCAAACGTCAATTTCCACGGCTTACGCTATGTTTCTGAACGCTGTGAACTGGGCGAGCAACGCGAAGCGCTGCTGGCGGTAACCATTCCGGAAGAGAAGGGTAGCTTCCTGAAATTCTGCCAGTTGCTGGGCGGACGTTCTGTTACCGAATTTAACTACCGTTTCGCCGATGCGAAAAATGCCTGCATTTTTGTCGGCGTGCGTTTGAGTCGCGGTCTGGAAGAGCGTCAGGAGATCCTTTCATTGCTGAACGACGGTGGTTACAGCGTTGTGGATCTCTCCGACGATGAGATGGCGAAACTGCACGTGCGCTATATGGTTGGCGGGCGGCCGTCGAAACCGTTGCAGGAGCGTTTGTACAGCTTCGAGTTCCCGGAATCTCCGGGCGCGCTGCTGAAATTCCTGCATACGCTCGGTACGCACTGGAATATTTCGCTGTTCCACTATCGCAGCCATGGCACGGATTATGGCCGCGTGCTGGCGGCGTTTGAACTGGGCGATCACGAGCCGGATTTCGAAACCCGGCTCAATGAACTGGGTTATGACTGCCACGATGAAACGCATAACCCGGCATTCCGTTTCTTCCTGGCGGGTTAGTTGTTCGGCAGAATTTTCCAGAAGGCATCGATAAGCGGCTCATAGAGCCGCTTTTTTTGTACGCACACGCCAAGCTCGAACGGCGTTTTTTCATCGCTACGTTCGAGGATCATCACGCGATTACGCACCGGCTCCGGGCTATTCTCCAGCACCACTTCCGGGATCAGCGCCACGCCGCACCCCAGCGCGACCATGGAAACCATTGCTTCGTGCCCGCCAACGGTCGCGTAAATGGCGGGATTGCTGATTTTATGACGGCGAAACCACAGCTCAATGCGCCGACGCACCGGCCCCTGATCGGCCATGATAAATGGCACTGTTGACCAGTCAGGCTCGGTTTGCGACACCTGGTTACGCACCGGACATGGCAGCGCCGGAGCAATCAGAACCACCGCCAGATTCTCCAGCATTGAAAACGCCACTGCGCCGGGGAGCGTTTCCGGCTTGCCGGCAATCGCCAGATCCGCTTCACCGGTGACCACTTTTTCCATGGCATCGGCAGCATCGCCGGTGGTGAGTTTGATCTCCACTGACGGATGTTCCGCGCGAAAGCGGTCGAGGATTGGCGGTAAATGGCTGTAGGCTGCGGTGACCGAACAGAACAGGTGCAGTTCGCCGGAGAGCGATGGGCCTTGCTGGTCTATCGAGTGGCGGAGTTGCTGATACTGTAATAACGTTTGTTGAGCAAAGGTGCGTAACTCTTCTCCCGCATCGGTCAGCGTGACGGTGCGGTTATCGCGTACAAACAGCGGTTGCCCAAGGTCTTCTTCCAGCCGTTGGATCTGGCGTGAAAGCGTGGAGGGACTGACATGCATGGCGCGCGCGCTACGGCCAAAATGGCGGCTTTCCGCCAGATGCAGGAAGGTTTTCAGATCGCGTAAATCCATGAGACAGGCTCCACAAATTTACATTGCAAAAATTGCAATGTGACATTGTTAATATATCAATTTAAGCAACGCATTTCCTGTCATATAGTGGGTTCAATCTCGCGAATAAGCGAACTGAACAATAAGCACGACAACACAACATCATGAGGTCTTACCATGGCTAACTACTTTAATACACTGAACCTGCGCCAGCAGCTGGCGCAGCTGGGCAAATGTCGCTTTATGGCGCGTGAAGAATTTGCCGATGGCGCAAGCTACCTTCAGGGTAAAAAAGTGGTCATTGTCGGCTGCGGCGCTCAGGGTCTGAACCAGGGCCTGAACATGCGCGACTCCGGTCTGGATATCTCTTACGCTCTGCGTAAAGAAGCCATCGCGGAAAAACGCGCCTCCTGGCGTAAAGCGACCGAAAACGGTTTTAAAGTAGGCACCTACGAAGAGCTGATCCCGCAGGCGGATCTGGTTGTTAACCTGACGCCGGACAAACAGCACTCTGACGTTGTGCGCTCCGTACAGCCGCTGATGAAAGATGGCGCTGCGCTGGGTTACTCTCACGGTTTTAACATCGTCGAAGTGGGCGAGCAGATCCGTAAAGACATCACCGTCGTAATGGTAGCGCCGAAGTGCCCGGGTACCGAAGTGCGTGAAGAGTACAAACGCGGCTTTGGCGTGCCGACGCTTATCGCTGTTCACCCGGAAAACGATCCGAAAGGCGAAGGCATGGCGATTGCCAAAGCGTGGGCTGCGGCGACCGGCGGTCATCGCGCAGGCGTTCTGGAATCCTCTTTCGTAGCGGAAGTGAAATCTGACCTGATGGGCGAGCAGACCATTCTCTGCGGTATGTTACAGGCCGGTTCTCTGCTGTGCTTCGACAAGCTGGTGGCCGAAGGCACTGACCCGGCTTATGCCGAAAAACTGATCCAGTTTGGCTGGGAAACCGTGACCGAAGCCCTGAAGCAGGGCGGTATCACACTGATGATGGATCGTCTGTCTAACCCGGCGAAACTGCGTGCTTACGCGCTGTCCGAACAAC
Organism: Kosakonia sacchari; assembly: GCA_900109485.1. GTDB lineage: Bacteria > Pseudomonadota > Gammaproteobacteria > Enterobacterales > Enterobacteriaceae > Kosakonia > Kosakonia sacchari_B. The sequence continues at coordinate 12,287 of FOAY01000019.1, forward strand.
TGAAAGGCATCATGGCGCCGCTGTTCCAGAAACATATGGATGACATCATCTCCGGTGAATTCTCTTCCGGCATGATGGCTGACTGGGCCAACGACGATAAAAAACTGCTGACCTGGCGTGAGGAGACCGGTAAAACCGCGTTTGAAACCGCACCGCAGTTTGAAGGCAAAATCAGCGAGCAAGAGTACTTCGACAAAGGCGTACTGATGATTGCGATGGTGAAAGCGGGCGTTGAGCTGGCGTTCGAAACCATGGTGGCTTCCGGCATTATCGAAGAGTCTGCGTACTATGAGTCTCTGCACGAGCTGCCGCTGATCGCTAACACCATCGCGCGTAAGCGTCTGTATGAGATGAACGTCGTGATCTCCGATACCGCTGAGTACGGCAACTACCTGTTCTCTTATGCCTGCGTGCCGCTGCTGAAAGAGTTTATGACCACGCTGCAAACCGGCGATCTGGGCAAAGCGATTGCGGAAGGCGCGGTTGATAACGCGCAGCTGCGTGATGTGAACGAAGCGATTCGCAACCATGCGATTGAGAAAGTGGGCCAGAAACTGCGTGGCTACATGACGGATATGAAACGTATCGCAGTAGCGGGTTAATTCCCCGTCGTCTTTCGGCCTGCGGATGCGTTGGCGGCGTTCGTACACCCCGGTTACTTCCGGGGATGTGCTCACTTGCCGTCTTCCCGTAAGCCGGAATGGAAAGCAGTAACAAACGTAGGCCCGGTAAGCGTTAGCGCCACCGGGTTTTTTATTAGTTGCGGTACAGCACTTTAATGATGTGATAACCGAACTGAGTGCGCAGCGGGCCGGTTGGTTCCAGCACCGGGCAGGAGAACACCACTTTGTCGAACGCCGGTACCATCTGGCCCTGACGGAATTCGCCTAAATGACCGCCTTTTTTACCTGACGGGCAGATAGAGTGTTTCTTCGCCAGTTTCTCGAAATCGCCGCCGTTTTTGATCTGCTCCAGAAGATCCTGTGCCAGTTTCTCTTCTTTAACAAGGATATGGAGTGCTGCTGCGGTTTTTGCCATGATCGTGCCTTGAGTGTGCGAGTTTACGCTGGCTATACTACCACGCTGTTATACACTTCGATCTCTTTGTTGGCTGTGTCTGTTCACCCCGGTGACTTACTTCTGTAAGCTCCTGAGGATTCAGCTTTGCTGCCTTGATGCAGTCTGAATGGTGTTGTGTACAATTTTCTCCCTCCCGTTTTTCATTGAGTGATCTTTTATGCGTTTGAACCCCGGACAACAACAAGCCGTCGAATTCGTCACCGGACCCTGCCTGGTGCTTGCGGGCGCGGGATCCGGTAAAACACGCGTGATCACCAACAAAATCGCTCATCTGATCCGCGGCTGCGGCTATCAGGCAAAACATATCGCGGCGGTGACTTTTACCAACAAAGCGGCGCGCGAAATGAAAGAGCGTGTGGCACAGACGCTGGGGCGCAAAGAGGCGCGTGGTTTGATGATCTCTACCTTTCACACGCTGGGGCTAACGATCATTAAGCGCGAGTTCGCCGCATTGGGGATGAAATCCAACTTTTCGCTGTTTGATGACACCGATCAGGTCGCGTTGCTGAAAGAGCTGACCGAAGGGCTGATCGACGATGACAAAGTGGTGTTGCAGCAGTTGATCTCTACGATCTCGAACTGGAAAAACGATCTGCTGACGCCGCCGCAGGCTGCCGCACAGGCAAAGGGCGAGCGCGATCGTATTTTTGCTCATTGCTATGGCCTGTACGATAGCCATATGAAATCGTGCAATGTGCTCGATTTCGACGATTTGATTTTGCTGCCGACACTGTTATTGCAACGCAATGAAGAGGTGCGCGAGCGCTGGCAGAACAAGATTCGCTATCTGCTGGTGGATGAATATCAGGATACCAATACCAGCCAGTACGAGCTGGTAAAATTGCTGGTGGGGCAGCGCGCGCGCTTTACCGTGGTGGGCGATGACGATCAGTCGATCTACTCCTGGCGCGGCGCGCGTCCGCAAAACTTGGTGCTGCTGAGTCAGGATTTTCCGGCGCTGCAGGTGATTAAGCTGGAGCAAAACTACCGCTCATCCGGGCGTATTCTGAAGGCGGCAAACATCCTGATCGCCAACAACCCGCACGTATTTGAAAAGCGTCTTTTTTCAGAGCTGGGCTACGGGCCGGAGCTGAAGATCCTTAGCGCTAATCACGAAGAACATGAAGCCGAACGTGTTACCGGGGAGCTGATCGCCCATCACTTCGTCAACAAAACCCAGTACAAAGATTATGCGATTCTTTATCGCGGTAACCATCAGTCGCGGGTGTTTGAAAAATTCCTGATGCAGAACCGCATCCCGTACAAGATTTCCGGCGGCACGTCGTTTTTCTCGCGGCCGGAAATCAAAGATCTGCTGGCTTACTTGCGTGTGCTGACCAATACGGAAGACGACAGCGCGTTTTTGCGGATTGTGAATACGCCGAAGCGTGAGATTGGCTCAGCTACCCTGCAAAAGCTGGGGGAGTGGGCGATGCTGCGTAACAAAAGCCTGTTTGCTGCCAGCTTTGATGTTGGCCTGAACCAGACGCTCACCGGACGTGGCTATGAATCATTGACGCGCTTTACGCAGTGGCTGGGTGATGTGCAGCAGTTGTCCGAGCGTGAGCCGATTGCCGCGGTGCGCGATTTGATCCACGGCATCGACTATGAATCCTGGCTGTTTGAAACCTCGCCCAGCCCGAAAGCCGCCGAGATGCGAATGAAAAACGTCAACACGCTGTTTGGCTGGATGACGGAAATGCTGGAAGGCAACGAACTGGATGAGCCGATGACGCTGGCGGAGGTGGTCACGCGTTTTACCCTGCGCGATATGATGGAGCGCGGTGAGAGCGATGACGAATCTGACCAGGTGCAGCTAATGACGTTACACGCCTCCAAAGGGCTGGAATTTCCGTATGTCTTCCTGGTCGGTATGGAAGAGGGATTACTGCCGCATCAAAGCAGCATCGATGAGGATAACGTCGATGAAGAGCGACGCCTTGCCTATGTGGGTATCACCCGGGCGCAGAAGGAGCTGATTTTCACCCTCTGTAAAGAGCGCCGTCAGTATGGTGAACTGGTGCGTCCGGAGCCCAGCCGTTTCCTGCTGGAATTACCGCAGGATGACCTGATCTGGGAGCAGGAGCGCAAAGTGGTGAGCGCTGAAGAGCGGATGCACAAAGGCCAGGCCAACGTGGCAAATATTCGCGCCATGCTGGCGAAGGCGAAAGAGAAGTAAAAAGCCCGGATACCGGGCTTCACACTTACTGGATTTCCAGCGGCCAGTGGACGTAGCTTTGCCACTGGCTTTCCTGCTCGATTAACTCCGCGCCCAGCGGGTGACTTTTCAGCCAGCCCTGCGGCAACGACAGCGTCAGTTTTTCTCCTTGCGCGCTGACGATAATTTCCGGCAACAAATCGTCGCGACGGCGGCTGGCAAAAATAATCGCCAGGCGCAGCAGGCGGCAGAGATGTTCCGCAACGCGCGGCGGGACGGCGTTTTGCTGATGCAGGGAAGAGAGATCGACGGCGTTGGTCTGATTCAGTAGCAGCGTGGCGAGCAGTTTTTTCTGCGCTGGCGTAAAGCCCGGCAGATCGAGATTGCGTACCAGCCATGCTGCATGCAGCGGTGCCTGTTTAAATTCAATACTCAGACCAATTTCATGCAGTTCGCAGGCAACTTGCAGTATTTCGATGCTGTAGGCATCAAGTTCCCACTCTTTTTCCACACCCAGCGCAAAGCGTTTTGCCAGCGCAGTCACGCGACGGGCTTGATCGGTATCGATAATAAAACGGCGCTGAATGTTGCGCAGCGTACGGCTGCGAATATCCTGATCGACCGTCAGATGGAGCATGCCATAGACCAGCCCTTCACGCAGCGCGCCGCCAGCCAGCGTCATGCTGGCAATATTCATCTCGGTGAAGATAGCGATCAGAATCGCCAGCCCGCTTGGAAAGACCAGCGCGCGCTCCAGCGTCAGGCCTTCGATCTCCAGCTCTTCAAGCCGCCCGCACTGAATAGCGCGCTGCTTAAGCTGCTGAAGTTTGGCGAGAGTAATGCGTTCATCCATACCCTGCGCCATCATGATTTCTTGCAGGGCCTGCACGGTGCCGGATGCGCCAACGCACACTTTCCAGCCGTGCAAACGAAGCTCATCGGCGACCGGGCGCAGCACTTCACGCGCAGCACGCTCTGCGGCGTCGAAATTTTCCTGTCCGAGATTGCGGTCGGTAAAAAAACGTTCAAGCCAGGTGACGCAGCCCATCGACAGACTGAATAGCGAAGTGGTTTGCGCGCCGGTGCCGGTCACCAGCTCGGTGCTGGCGCCGCCGATATCCACCACCAGGCGCTGATCCGCGCCGCCGGTAGTATGCGCAACACCCTGATAAATCAGGCGCGCTTCCTCTTCGCCGCTGATGACTTGCACCGGGCAACCGAGGATGGCTTGCGCTTTGTCGAGAAATTCCTGGGCGTTGACCGCCAGGCGGAGCGTGGCCGTTGCCACAACGCGGATTTGCTGGGCTGGAATATCCTGAAGACGCTCTGAAAACAGACGCAGACATTGCCAGCCGCGTTCCATCGCTTCCTGGGAAAGCTGATTTTCGCTACTCAGGCCCGCCGCCAGGCGAACCTTGCGTTTGATGCGGGAAAGCGTCTGAATGCTTCCCGCCACCTCGCGCACAACCAGCATATGAAAACTGTTGGAGCCAAGATCAATGGCGGCATAGAGCGAGGCGGAACCAAGCATATTTTTTAACCTGAACGACGGCGATTACGTGGCGCACCACCACTGCGGCGCGGACCGTTACCTGAGCGCGGACGCGTCAGGCGTTTCGGCGGCGGCAATTCGCTGAGCAGCGCATCCGGATTATATTTGCTCACCGGAATTGAGTGCCCAATATACGTTTCAATCGCGGGCAGGTTCAGCGCGTACTCTTCACAAGCAAGGCTGATAGAGTTGCCGCTGGCACCCGCACGACCCGTACGACCGATGCGGTGCACGTAGTCTTCGCAGTCGTCCGGCAGATCGTAGTTAAAGACGTGGGTAACAGCAGGAATATGCAGACCACGTGCAGCAACGTCTGTAGCGACCAGAATATCGAGATCGCCGCGGGTAAATTCATCAAGAATACGCAGGCGTTTTTTCTGCGCTACGTCGCCAGTCAGCAGACCAACACGATGACCATCGGCAGCCAGATGGCCCCAGATATCTTCACAGCGGTGCTTGGTGTTGGCGAAAATAATGGCGCGATCCGGCCACTCTTCTTCAATCAGCGTTTGCAGCAGACGCATTTTCTCTTCATTAGAAGGATAGAAAAGCTCTTCTTTAATGCGGTGGCCGGTTTTCTGTTCCGGTTCCACTTCGACGTATTCTGCGTTGTTCATCTGCTCGAATGCGAGTTCACGTACCCGATAAGAGAGGGTGGCGGAGAACAGCATGTTCAGACGCTGTGTGGCTACCGGCATGCGGCGGAATAGCCAACGGATATCTTTAATAAAGCCCAGATCGTACATACGATCGGCTTCGTCCAGCACCACGACCTGAACTGCGGCCAGGTTAATATGGTTCTGTTTGGTGTAATCGATCATACGACCGGTGGTGCCGATCAGAATATCGACGCCGCTTTCCAGCACTTTGAGCTGTTTGTCGTAACCATCACCGCCGTAAGCCAGACCCAGTTTCAGACCTGTTGACTGTGCAAGCGGTTCTGCATCGGCATGAATTTGTACCGCAAGTTCACGCGTCGGCGCCATAATAATTGCGCGCGGCTGGTTCACTTTACGGTCTTCGATCGCCGGGTGAGAGAGGAGATAATGAAACGTTGACGTTAAGAACGCCATCGTTTTACCGGTACCGGTTTGCGCCTGACCTGCAACGTCACGGCCCGCCAGCGTTAGCGGAAGAGCCAGAGCCTGTATAGGCGTGCAATTATGAAACCCTTTATTTTCAAGGGCTTCGATCACCTTTGGGTGCAGGGCGAAGTCGGAAAACTTCTGTTCAGTTAAATGTGTTTTGCTCATAGTGTGGTAGAATATCAGCTTACTATTGCTTTACGAAAGCGTATCCGGTGAAATAAAGTCAACCTTTAGTTGGTTATTGTGGCATCAATACGTTGCTGTTTTATGCTACACCAACACACCAGGCTTATTCCTGTGGAGTTATATATGAGCGATAAAATTATTCACCTGACTGACGATAGTTTTGACACGGATGTACTCAAAGCGAACGGGCTTGTTCTCGTTGATTTCTGGGCAGAGTGGTGTGGACCGTGCAAAATGATCGCCCCGATTCTGGATGAAGTCGCTAATGAGTACGAAGGCAAACTGACCATTGCGAAACTGAATATCGACCAGAACCCAGGCACCGCGCCGAAGTACGGTATTCGTGGTATCCCAACCCTGCTGCTGTTTAAAAACGGCGAAGTGGCTGCGACCAAAGTGGGCGCCTTGTCCAAAGGCCAACTGAAAGAGTTCCTGGACGCCAACCTGGCGTAATATCAGGTTCTGCCGGCGCGCCAGTCGTCCTAATTTTTTAGGATCGCTGGACGCCCGGCTTCTGCCGTGCTAATTTAGTTTTGACTTCGTTTTGAACATACCTTTAGTTGTTTGAACCTTGCATTACCCGATACTTCCCGCAGAGCAATATCGCCGCGACGGAAGTAAACAGATTCCGGGCTTATCACTCATTCCGTCTTGTCGTTTCAGTTCTGCGTACTTTCTTGTGACCAGGCACCGATCAGATATGAGTTGATGGCCGTTAACAGGCATGGATGACCCTGCCATACCATTCACAACATTAAGTTCGAGATTTACCCCGAGTTTAAGAACCCACACCATTATGAATCTTACCGAATTAAAGAATACGCCGGTTTCTGAGCTGATCACTCTCGGCGAAAATATGGGGCTGGAAAACCTGGCCCGTATGCGCAAACAGGACATCATTTTCGCCATCCTGAAGCAGCACGCGAAGAGTGGCGAAGATATCTTTGGCGACGGTGTGCTGGAGATTCTGCAGGATGGATTTGGTTTCCTCCGTTCCGCAGACAGCTCCTACCTCGCCGGCCCTGACGACATCTACGTATCCCCCAGCCAAATTCGCCGTTTCAACCTCCGCACCGGTGACACCATTTCAGGTAAGATTCGCCCGCCTAAAGAAGGTGAACGTTACTTTGCACTGCTGAAAGTTAACGAGGTGAATTTCGATAAGCCGGAAAACGCGCGTAATAAGATTCTGTTCGAAAACTTAACGCCGCTGCACGCAAACTCTCGTCTGCGTATGGAGCGTGGTAATGGTTCGACCGAAGACTTAACCGCTCGCGTACTGGATCTGGCATCGCCGATCGGCCGCGGCCAGCGTGGTCTGATTGTTGCGCCGCCGAAAGCGGGTAAAACCATGCTGCTGCAGAACATCGCGCAGAGCATTGCGTATAACCATCCGGATTGCGTACTGATGGTGCTGCTGATTGACGAACGTCCGGAAGAAGTGACGGAAATGCAGCGTCTGGTAAAAGGCGAAGTGGTTGCTTCTACCTTCGATGAACCGGCTTCCCGCCACGTGCAGGTTGCTGAAATGGTTATCGAAAAAGCCAAACGTCTGGTTGAGCACAAGAAAGACGTTATCATTCTGCTGGATTCCATCACCCGCCTGGCGCGTGCTTACAACACCGTCGTACCGGCTTCCGGTAAAGTGTTGACGGGTGGTGTGGATGCTAACGCCCTGCATCGTCCGAAGCGTTTCTTCGGTGCTGCGCGTAACGTGGAAGAGGGCGGCAGCCTGACCATTATCGCGACTGCGCTGATCGATACCGGTTCGAAGATGGATGAAGTGATTTACGAAGAGTTTAAAGGCACCGGTAACATGGAACTGCATCTCTCTCGTAAAATCGCAGAAAAACGCGTCTTCCCGGCGATTGATTACAACCGTTCCGGTACGCGTAAAGAAGAGCTGCTCACCACTCAGGAAGAGCTGCAGAAGATGTGGATCCTGCGCAAAATCATCCATCCAATGGGTGAAATTGATGCAATGGAGTTCCTCATCAACAAGCTGGCGATGACGAAGACAAATGATGAATTCTTCGACATGATGAAGCGCTCTTAATTCAAATAAACCTCAGAAACGCCACGTTTTTACGTGGCGTTTTTCATTTCTGGGCTATACGCTATATGCACCAGGACAGGTATCGTCCAACACTGGCGACGGCTGGATGGCGTTTCGAAGGTCAAAACCTTCCATTTGGCTGAAAAGCAAACAATAACGCCTGTGATTGACCTGCATTCTCCTTTTATGGAGTGTAGCAACGTCGTTATACTGCCAGGATCAACATTTGCTGAGAGCATGCATTGTGAGTTTATCCACTGCGATTACTGAATTATTCGGTATTTTCTTGTTTACAACGGTTTTCCTGTTTTTCGCCCGGAAAATGGCGAAGCACGTTGGCCTGGTAGACAAACCTAACTCCCGAAAACGACACCAGGGGCTAATCCCATTGGTTGGCGGTATTTCAGTTTACGCGGGGATTTGCTTCACTTTCAGCATTACAGACTACTACATTCCCCACGTTGGCCTTTATCTTGCCTGCGCAGGCGTGCTGGCGTTTGTCGGGGCGCTGGACGATCGTTTCGATATCAGCGTCAAAACCCGCGCCGCTATTCAGACGGTTATTGCCGTTGTGATGATGTGGGCCGGTAATCTCTACCTTAGCAGCCTCGGCTATATCTTTGGATCGTGGGAGATGGTGCTGGGGCCGTTTGGCTATCTGCTTACGCTGTTTGCCGTTTGGGCGGCAATTAACGCGTTTAATATGGTAGACGGCATTGATGGTCTGCTCGGCGGCCTTTCCTGCGTCTCGTTTGCGGCGATTGGTATTATTTTATGGTTTGATGGCCAGACCAGCCTGGCGCTGTGGTGCTTTGCCATGATCGCGGCAATTCTGCCTTATATTCTGCTCAACCTTGGCCTGCTGGGGCGGCGTTATAAAGTGTTTATGGGCGATGCCGGCAGCACGCTGATTGGTTTCACCATCATCTGGATTTTACTGGAAACGACTCAGGGTAAGACCCATCCGATAAGCCCGGTGACGGCGCTATGGATTATTGCTATCCCCTTGATGGACATGGTGGCGATTACCTACCGACGTCTGCGTAAAGGCATGAGTCCATTCTCACCCGATCGCCAGCATATTCACCATCTCATCATGCGGGCGGGTTTCAGTTCCCGTCAGGCATTTGTGCTCATTACGTTCGCTGCGGCAATACTGGCCAGCATTGGCGTCGTGACAGAGTACCTTCATTTTATTCCTGAATGGGTAATGTTGGCATTGTTTTTGCTGGCATTCTTCTTATACGGTTACTGCATCAAACGCGCCTGGAAAGTTGCGCGCTTAATGAAACGAGTTAAACGCAGAATGCGCCGTCACAGCGCGTCTAAATCAACACTAACCAAGTAAATCCGGGAAAGCGATGACTCAACCATTGTCGGGAACACCTTCAGCGGGTACGGAAAATGAGCTGGATATTCGAGGACTGTTTCGTACTTTGTGGGCAGGAAAACTGTGGATTGGGGGGATGGCGCTGCTGTTTGCATTGATTGCGCTGGCCTGGACTTTCTTTGCGCGGCAGGAATGGAGTGCGACGGCCATTACGGATAGCCCCACGGTTAACATGCTTGGCGGATTTTACTCCCAGCAGCAGTTTTTACGTAATCTGGATGTGAAGGCGAATCTGGCGCCCATTGAACAACCTTCGGTAATGGATGAATCCTATAAAGAGTTCGTTGTGCAACTGGCTTCATGGGACACGCGCCGTGATTTTTGGTTGCAGACGGACTACTACAAGCAGCGTCTGGTGGGTAACAGTAAAGCTGATGCAGCGACGCTGGATGAGTTAATCAACAATATCCAGTACACGCCGGGCGATGTGGCTCGCAATCTGAATGACAACGTCAAGCTGATTGCTGAGACCGCGCCGGATGCGAACAATTTGTTGCGCCAGTATGTGGCTTTCGCCAGCCAGCGTGCCGCCAGCCATTTAAACGATGAGCTGAAAGGGGCATGGGCCGCGCGTACCATCCAGATGAAAGCCCAGGTTAAGCGCCAGGAAGAGGTGGCGAAAGCGATCTACAACCGTCGCCTGCATAATGTTGAGCAGGCGCTGAAAGTTGCTGAGCAGCATAATATTTCGCGCAATGAAACCGAGGTTCCACCCGACGAGTTACCCGATTCGGAACTGTTTATGTTAGGTCGCCCGATGTTGCAGGCGCGGCTTGAGAACTTACAGGCTGTAGGGCCTCAGTTCGATCTGGACTATGATCAAAACCGGGCGATGCTGAATACCCTTAACGTCGGGCCTACACTGGACCCGCGTTTCCAGACTTATCGTTACTTGCGTACACCGGAGGAGCCGGTGAAGCGCGACAGCCCGCGCCGTGTTTTCCTGATGATCATCTGGGGTATCGTTGGGGTGTTAGTCGGCGCCGGGGTGGCATTAACACGTCGCCGTACATATTAAGCGACGCCTGAGATGAAGGCGCGGGGCCTTCATCCCTCTAAAACAAAGAGAATCGTTGTGAAAGTACTCACCGTATTCGGCACACGACCAGAAGCTATCAAAATGGCGCCGCTGGTACATGCGTTGGCAAAAGATCCTGACTTTGAGGCGAAAGTTTGCGTCACTGCGCAGCATAGGGAAATGTTGGATCAGGTGTTGAGCCTTTTCTCGATTGTTCCGGATTATGACCTGAATATCATGCGGCCCGGACAGGGGCTGACGGAGATCACCTGCGGTATTCTTGAAGGGCTGAAACCGATCCTTGAATCGTTCCGCCCGGATGTTGTGCTGGTGCACGGTGATACGACAACCACCATTGCAGCGAGCCTCGCTGCTTTTTACCAACGTATTCCTGTTGGTCATGTGGAAGCCGGGCTGCGCACTGGCGATCTCTCTTCGCCCTGGCCTGAAGAAGCCAATCGTACTCTGACGGGCCATCTGGCAATGTATCATTTTGCGCCGACAGAAAATTCTCGCCGTAATTTGCTGCGCGAAAACGTGGCCGATAACCATATTTTTGTGACGGGCAATACGGTGATTGATGCCCTGTTCTGGGTGCGCGACAGCGTAATGAATACTTCCGGCCGCTATGAAGAACTGGCGGTGCGCTATCCATTCCTCGATGACAACAAGAAACTGATCCTTGTCACCGGGCATCGTCGCGAGAGTTTTGGTCGTGGGTTTGAACAGATTTGTCATGCGCTGGCGGATATCGCCGCGCAACATGATGATGTGCAGATTGTCTACCCGGTGCACCTGAACCCCAACGTCAGTGAGCCGGTAAACCGAATTCTGGGCCATGTTGAAAACGTGAGCCTGATTGAGCCGCAGGATTACCTGCCGTTTTTGTGGTTGATGAATCGCGCCTGGCTAATTCTCACCGATTCAGGCGGTATTCAGGAAGAAGCGCCTTCATTAGGTAAACCAGTGCTGGTGATGCGGGATACGACCGAGCGTCCGGAAGCCATCGAAGCGGGAACGGTAAAGCTGGTCGGTACGAATCGCCAGCGCATTGTGGAAGAGGTCACGCGCCTGCTTCGCGATAACGATGCCTGGCAAGCGATGAGCCATGCGCACAACCCCTATGGCGATGGACAGGCCTGCGGGCGCATTTTGCACGCACTTAAAAACAATCGGATAACACTATGAGCTTTACAACCATTTCCGTGATCGGCCTTGGCTACATTGGCCTGCCTACCGCTGCCGCTTTTGCCTCCCGGCACAAACAGGTCGTGGGAATCGACATCAACTCGCACGCTGTGGACACCATTAACCGTGGTGAAATCCATATTGTCGAGCCAGAGTTGAGTAGCGTGGTCAAAGCGGCGGTGGATGGCGGTTATCTGCGGGCCAGCACGACGCCAGTGGCGGCCGATGCTTACCTGATTGCCGTGCCGACGCCGTTTAAAGGCGAGCACGCACCCGATATGACTTATGTCGAAGCGGCAGCCAAATCCATTGCGCCGGTGCTGATGAAAGGCGCGCTGGTGATCCTCGAATCCACTTCGCCCGTCGGCGCAACCGAGCAGATGGCTGACTGGCTCGCCGCAGCGCGACCTGATCTCACTTTCCCGCAACAGGTGGGCGAAGCGGCCGATGTGAACATCGCTTATTGCCCGGAGCGTGTACTGCCGGGGCAGGTGATGGTAGAGCTGATCAAGAACGACCGCGTGATCGGTGGTATGACGCCGGTCTGCTCGGCGCGCGCCAGCGAGCTGTACAAGATTTTCCTTGAGGGCGAGTGTGTGGTGACCAACTCCCGCACCGCTGAAATGTGCAAACTCACCGAAAACAGTTTCCGCGATGTGAACATCGCCTTCGCTAACGAACTGTCGTTGATCTGCGCCGAACAGGGGATCAATGTCTGGGAGCTGATTCGCCTGGCGAATCGCCATCCACGCGTAAACATTTTGCAACCGGGGCCGGGCGTTGGCGGGCACTGCATTGCTGTCGATCCCTGGTTTATCGTGGCGCAAAACCCGCAACAGGCGCGGCTTATCCGTACGGCGCGCGAGGTGAACGATTATAAACCTCACTGGGTGCTGAACCAGGTTAAAGCCACCGTTGCCGACTACCTGACAGCCAGCGGTAAACGCGCCAGCGAGATTAAAATCGCCTGCTTCGGGCTGGCGTTTAAACCGAATATTGACGATCTGCGCGAAAGTCCGGCGATGGAAATTGCCGGTGATATTGCGCAGTGGCACAGCGGGGAAACGCTGGTTGTCGAGCCGAACATCCATCAACTTCCGCCAGCGCTGAGCAGCCATGCGTCGCTGGTGAATACCGCGGATGCGCTAGCCCAGGCCGATGTGCTGGTGCTGCTGGTCGATCACAACGAATTTAAAGCGGTAGAGAGTAGCCGCATCACGCAACGCTACATCGTGGATACCAAAGGCGTCTGGCGCTAAGGCGTAAAGGGGGCGAAATGGCAGTTCACGGAACGTTAGAAGAGCTGGCCTGGGAAAGCGCTTTTTTTGGCGTGCGCAGTGCGATTGTTCGCCTGCATCCTGCGGCTCCCACGCTGAGCGTGACGGATTTTAGCGCCTGGGAACGCGTGCAGGTAAAGCTGGCGGCGTCGCAAACCGCGCAACTGGACGCCCTGCAAGCACTCGGTTTTCAACTGGTAGAGGGCGAGATCGACTTTTCGCTGACGGTATCGCCGCAGGGCGTTGATCCCGCTGCCGAAGTGGCCACCGCCGACGATATTCCTGAATTACGCCGTCTGGCCGCTGGCATTTTCGTGCAGAGCCGTTTTCGTGCGCCCTGGTATGCGCCTGATGCAAGCGGGCGATTTTATGCGCAGTGGATAGAAAACGCAGTAAAAGGCGTATTTGACCATCAATGCCTGCTGTTTCGCGGTGAAAATGGCGAGATTGCGGGCTTTGTTTCTCTGCGTCAGCTTAACGGGCAGGAGGCACGTATTGGCCTGCTGGCCGGGCGCGGCGTCGGAGAAAAATTAATGCAGGCTGCGTGTCACTGGGCGCGACAGCGGCAACTGACTCTTGTGCGTGTCGCTACCCAACTTGGGAATACGGCGGCACTTAAACGATATATTCAGAGCGGCGCGAACGTGGAAAGCACCGCTTTGTGGTTATACAGGTGACTCTATGATCCCCTTCAATGCACCACCGGTAGTAGGCACGGAAATCGACTACATACAGTCGGCGATGGGTAGCGGTAAATTGTGCGGCGATGGCGGTTTTACCCGTCGCTGCCAGCAGTGGATGGAACAGCATTTCCATAGCGCAAAAGTGCTGCTGACGCCCTCCTGCACCGCGTCGCTGGAAATGGCTGCGCTGCTGCTGGATATTCAGCCCGGTGATGAAGTGATCATGCCGAGCTATACCTTCGTCTCCACCGCCAATGCGTTTGTTCTGCGCGGTGCAAAAATCGTCTTTGTTGATATCCGCCCGGATACGATGAATATCGATGAAACCTGCATTGAAGCGGCTATTACCGATAAAACCCGGGCGATTGTACCGGTGCATTACGCGGGCGTAGCCTGCGAGATGGACACCATCATGGATATCGCCAAACGGCATAATCTGTTTGTGGTGGAAGATGCTGCGCAGGGCGTGATGTCCACCTACAAGGGACGTGCGCTTGGCACTATCGGTCATATTGGCTGCTTCAGCTTTCATGAAACCAAAAACTACACCGCTGGCGGCGAAGGCGGCGCGACGCTGATTAACGATCGCACGCTGGTGGAGCGGGCGGAAATTATCCGCGAGAAAGGCACTAACCGCAGCCAGTTTTTCCGTGGCCAGGTGGATAAGTACACCTGGCGGGATATCGGTTCCAGCTACCTGATGGCGGATTTGCAGGCGGCTTATCTCTGGGCGCAGCTGGAAGCGGCAGATCGCATTAATCAGCAGCGTCTGGCGCTGTGGCAAACCTACTATGATGCGCTGCTACCGCTGGCGCGCGCCGGGCGCATTACGCTACCGACCATTCCGGCAGATTGCGGCCACAATGCGCACATGTTCTACATCAAGTTGCGTGATGAAGCCGATCGCCGTGCGCTGATCGCTTTCCTGAAAGAGGCGGAGATCCTGGCGGTGTTCCATTACATTCCGCTGCATGCGTCGCCTGCCGGGGAAAAATTTGGCGAATTCCACGGCGAAGATCGCTACACCACGGTGGAAAGTGAGCGTTTGCTTCGCCTGCCGCTGTTTTACAATCTGGCGCCGGTTAACCAGCGCACGGTTATCAGCACCCTTCTGAGCTATTTCCGCTGACATGTCGCTGGCAAAAGCATCGGTATGGACTGCGACAAGCACGCTGGTCAAAATTGGCGCGGGCTTGCTGGTGGTTAAACTTTTGGCGGTGGCTTTTGGGCCGTCAGGTGTCGGGCAGGCTGGTAACTTCCGCCAGTTGATTACCGTGCTGGGCGTGCTGGCTGGCGCCGGGATCTTCAATGGCGTGACGAAATTCGTCGCCCAGTATCACGATGATCCGGCGCGGCTGCGTGCGGTAGTTGGCACGTCGTCAGCCATGGTGCTGGGCTTCTCAACGCTGCTGGCGCTGGTTTTTTTGCTTGCCGCTGCGCCTGTCAGCCGGGGCTTATTTGGTCATCCTGATTTTCAGGGGCTGGTGCGGCTGGTGGCGCTGGTGCAGTTCGGTATTGCATGGGCGAATTTGCTGCTGGCGGTGATGAAAGGCTTCCGCGATGCCGCCAGCAATGCGCTGTCGCTGATTATCGGTAGCCTGGTTGGCGTGCTGGCCTGGTATCTCTGTTTCCGGCTTGGTGGTTACCAGGGCGCGCTGCTGGGAATGGCGCTGGTTCCGGCGCTGGTGCTAATTCCGGCCGTGCTGCTACTGATTCGGCGCGGTTCGGTGCCGCTGGCGTACTTCGCGCCGCGCTGGGACAACGGTTTAGCCGGTCAGCTCAGCAAATTTACGCTGATGGCGCTGATTACATCGGTAACGTTGCCGCTGGCCTATGTGATGATGCGAAATCTGCTGGCGGCGCATTATAGCTGGGAAGAGGTGGGGATCTGGCAAGGGGTGAGCAGCATTTCTGATGCTTATCTTCAGTTTATTACCGCTTCGTTTAGTGTCTATCTGCTACCTACTTTATCGAGGCTGGCGACAAAACAGGAGATTTCGCGCGAAATCGTGAAATCGCTGCGCTTTGTGTTGCCAGCGGTGGCGGCGGTGAGCCTGACGGTCTGGCTGCTGCGCGATGTGGCGATCTGGCTGCTGTTTTCCGACAAGTTCACTGCCATGCGCGATCTCTTTGCCTGGCAACTGGTCGGGGATGTACTGAAAGTGGGCGCTTACGTCTTTGGTTATCTGGTGATTGCCAAAGCGTCGCTACGCTTCTACATTCTGGCGGAAATCAGCCAGTTCACTCTGCTGACGCTGTTCTCGCGCTGGCTTATTCCCGCGCACGGTGCTGCCGGTGCGGCACAGGCCTATATGGCAACTTACATTATTTATTTCGCCCTCTGTTGTGGCGCTTTTTTGATTTGGCGAAAGAAAGCATGACTGCACTGATTCACGTACTGGGATCGGATATCCCACACCATAACCAGACTGTATTGCGCTTCTTTAACGATCATCTTGCGGCGGCAGGCGCACATGCTCGCGAGTTTATGATTGCCGGCAGCGCCATGGAAACAGGTGCGGAATACCCGGCGCTGACGCTGCACTTTTATGCGGACAAAAAGGCGCTGGCGAAAGCCGTTGTTGCGCGTGCAAAAGCGGATCGACAACAGCGCTTTTTCTTCCACGGCCAGTTCAATTTCAGCCTGTGGCTGGCGCTATTGCGCGGCGCTATCAAACGCGAGCAATTTTACTGGCATGTCTGGGGCGCCGATCTGTACGAAGTTTCGCACAGCCTCAAATTCCGTCTTTTTTATCCGTTGCGCAGGCTGGCGCAGCGCCGCGTAGGCTGCGTTTTTGCCACCCGCGGCGATCTGTCGTGGTACGGGAAACGTAATCCCACGGTGCGCGGGGAGTTGCTCTATTTCCCGACGCGTATGGATCCGGCGCTAAATACCATGGCGCATGAGTTGCAGCGGGAAGGTAAGCTAACGATTCTGGTGGGTAATTCCGGCGATCCGAGTAATGAACATATTGCCGCGCTGGAGGCTATTCACCGCCAGTTTGGCGATACGGTGAATATCATTGTGCCGATGGGCTACCCGGCCAATAATGACGGCTATATCGATGCGGTAAATCGTGCTGGCCTGGCATTATTCAGCGCCGAAAACCTGCGCATTCTGCGTGAGAAAATGGCCTTTGATGACTATCTGTCGCTGCTTGGGCAGTGTGATTTGGGGTATTTTATTTTTGCCCGCCAGCAGGGGATCGGTACGCTCTGTTTGCTGATTCAGGCTGGAGTGCCGTGCGTGCTTAACCGGGAAAACCCGTTCTGGCGCGATATGGTGGCCGAAGATATTCCGGTACTGTTTACCGGTGATGCGTTGAATGAGACGGTGATTCGCGAAGCCCGGCGGCAATTGATCGCGGTGGATAAAAACGCCATCACCTTCTTCAGTCCAAACTATATTGCGCTCTGGCATAAAGCGCTGCGCAATGCTGCGGGGATCGCTGGATGAGCCCACTTGAGTTTTGCGGTCTGTTGATCCTCTGGCTGGTGGCAACGCTGTTTATCGCCACGCTGACCTGGTTTGAGTTTCGCCGGGTACGGTTCAATTTTAACGTCTTCTTTTCTCTGCTCTTTTTGTTGACGTTTTTCTTTGGCTTCCCGCTCACCAGCATCCTGGTGTTCCGCTTTAACGTCGGCGTAGCGCCGCCGGGCGTGATGATGCAGTCGCTGCTGGCCGCGGCCTGTTTCTACGCGATTTATTATGTGACGTACAAAACCCGGCTGCGGGCGAACAGCGAGCAGGTATCGCGCCGCCCGCTGTTTACCATTAATCGGGTCGAGGCGCATCTGACGTGGATCATGCTGATGGTTATCGCGCTGGTCAGCGTAGGTATCTTCTTCATGCATAACGGGTTTTTGCTGTTCCGTCTGCAATCCTATAGCCAGATCTTCTCCAGCGAAGTTTCTGGTGTCGCATTGAAACGCTTCTTTTACTTCTTTATTCCGGCCATGCTGGTGGTCTATTTCCTGCGGCAGAGCGCACAGGCATGGCTGTTTTTCCTCGTCAGCACGGTCGCATTTGGTTTGTTGACGTACATGATTGTCGGCGGTACGCGCGCCAATATTATTATCGCTTTTGCTATCTTCTTGTTTATCGGCATTATTCGCGGCTGGATCTCGCTGTGGATGCTGGCAGCGGCGGGCGTGCTGGGTATTGTCGGGATGTTCTGGCTGGCGCTGAAGCGCTACGGGCTTAATGTCAGCGGTGATGAAGCGTTTTATACCTTCTTATATCTGACGCGCGATACCTTTTCTCCCTGGGAAAATCTGTCTCTGCTGCTGCAAAACTACGACAAGATCGATTTTCAGGGGCTGGCGCCGATTGTGCGCGATTTCTACGTTTTCATCCCTTCCTGGCTGTGGCATGGCCGCCCGAGTATCGTGCTGAACTCAGCGAATTACTTTACCTGGGAAGTGCTGAATAACCACTCCGGACTGGCTATTTCTCCGACGCTGATTGGATCGCTGATAGTGATGGGCGGCGTCTGGTTTATCCCGTTCGGTGCGGTGGTGGTGGGGCTTATTATTAAGTGGTTTGACTGGTTATATAAACTTGGCAATCGGGAAACAAATCGCTATAAAGCCGCGATCCTGCACAGTTTCTGCTTTGGCGCTATCTTCAATATGATCGTGCTGGCGCGTGAGGGACTGGATGCTTTCGCTTCCCGCGTGGTGTTCTTCCTCGTCGTTTTTGGTTTCTGCTTGCTGGTGGCGAAACTGCTGTACTGGTTGTTCGACAGCGCTGGCCTGATACGTAATCGCCGTGCGCGCGCAGTGAACCCCCTTTCCCAGGTGTAAAAAGGAATAACATGACGGACAAGACGGCAGCGCCGCTGTATGACCTGCGCGGTCTGAAACTCATCGGCTGGCGCGATATGCAGCACGCGCTGGATTACCTCTATGCTGACGGCGAAATCAAACGCGGCACGCTGGTCGCGATGAACGCCGAAAAACTGCTGACTGTGGAAGACGATCCCGTAGTGCGTGCGCTGATCGAGGCGGCAGAGTTTAAATATGCTGACGGCATCAGCGTGGTTCGCTCTCTGCGCAAGAAATTTCCGCAGGCGCAGGTCTCACGCGTTGCCGGTGCCGATCTCTGGGAACATTTGATGATGCGTGCCGGGCAGTCAGGTACGCCTGTGTTTCTGGTGGGGGGAAAACCGGAGGTGCTGGCGCAAACCGAGCAGAAACTGCGTGCGCAGTGGCAGGTCAATATCGTGGGTAGCCAGGATGGTTATTTTACGGCGGATCAGCGTGAGGCGCTGTTTGCGCGTATCCGGGACAGCGGTGCGAAAATTGTCACCGTTGCCATGGGATCGCCACGGCAGGAGATTTTTATGCGTGACTGCCGCGCTGTTTACGCCGATGCCTTGTTTATGGGCGTTGGCGGGACGTATGACGTCTTTACCGGACATGTAAAGCGCGCGCCGAGGATCTGGCAGCAACTGGGGCTGGAGTGGCTCTATCGGTTGCTTTCACAGCCGACGCGGCTCAAACGCCAGCTCCGCTTACTGCGTTACTTACGCTGGCATTACAGCGGAAAACTCTGAGCTCATCAGGCAGCGTTTCACGCTGCCGCTTTCCTTCCATCTGCTGTTTTATTGTGCATCGGGTCGATTTTTCTTATACATCGTTTGCCATTTCCCGCAATTTAAGAAACCATTCGCTCACTCATTTGCAGTGCCACGGCGTTTTTGCGCCAGCCATTTCCGGGCCGGTGCAGCATGGCCTGTTATGAGCTGAGGAAAAACTCATAACAATAACCCGCGGAGCGGGTAAGAAAAGAAGCAAACACAACAGAGGATTTATGGCTGAAAATAAACCGGAGCTTCAGCGCGGTCTGGAGTCTCGTCACATCGAATTAATCGCCCTGGGCGGCACCATTGGCGTGGGGCTGTTTATGGGTGCCGCCAGTACGCTGAAGTGGGCGGGCCCATCGGTATTGCTGGCGTATATCATCGCGGGTCTTTTCGTCTTTTTTATCATGCGCTCAATGGGCGAGATGCTGTTTCTTGAGCCGGTAGCCGGTTCCTTTGCCGTCTACGCGCATCGTTATATGAGCCCCTTCTTTGGCTATCTGACGGCCTGGTCCTACTGGTTTATGTGGATGGCCGTGGGGATCTCGGAAATCACCGCCATTGGCGTTTATGTCCAGTTCTGGTTCCCCGACCTTGCTCAATGGATCCCCGCGCTGATTGCGGTTGCGCTGGTGGCACTGGCCAACCTTGCGGCCGTGCGCCTTTATGGTGAAATTGAATTCTGGTTTGCCATGATTAAAGTCACCACCATCATCGTGATGATTATTGTTGGCCTGGGCGTGATTTTCTTTGGCTTTGGCAACGGCGGTCATTCGATTGGCTTTGGCAATCTGACCGAACATGGCGGCTTCTTTGCCGGTGGCTGGAAAGGCTTCTTAACCGCGCTCTGTATTGTGGTCGCCTCTTACCAGGGCGTTGAGCTTATCGGTATTACTGCCGGTGAAGCCAAAAACCCGCAGGTAACGCTGCGTAGCGCGGTCAGCAAGGTGCTGTGGCGTATCCTGATTTTCTATGTGGGCGCCATCTTCGTTATCGTCACCATCTTCCCGTGGAATGAAATCGGCACCAACGGCAGCCCGTTTGTGCTGACATTTGCCAAAAT
Source organism: Kosakonia sacchari (assembly GCA_900109485.1). GTDB lineage: Bacteria > Pseudomonadota > Gammaproteobacteria > Enterobacterales > Enterobacteriaceae > Kosakonia > Kosakonia sacchari_B. Next base: position 32,611 of record FOAY01000019.1, read on the forward strand.
CGGTATTGCCGCAGCGGCAGGTATCATCAACTTTGTGGTACTGACGGCTGCGCTCTCGGGTTGTAACAGCGGCATGTACAGTTGCGGTCGTATGCTTTACGCGCTGGCGAAGAACCGCCAGTTACCGTCTGCGGTAGCGAAAGTGTCGAAAAGCGGCGTTCCGGCAGCGGGCGTGACCATCTCTATTATTATTCTGCTGATCGGTTCGTGCCTGAACTACATTATTCCTAACCCGCAGCGCGTGTTTGTGTATGTCTATAGCGCCAGCGTATTGCCGGGTATGGTGCCGTGGTTCGTGATTCTGATTAGCCAGATGCGTTTCCGTAAAGCGCACAAAGCGGCGATTGCCACGCATCCGTTCCGCTCGATGCTGTTCCCGTGGGCGAACTGGCTGACCATGGCGTTCCTGGTGTGCGTGTTGATCGGTATGGGATTCAATGACGATACCCGTATGTCGCTGTTTGTCGGCATTATCTTCCTTGCCGCCGTAACCCTGGCGTATAAGGTATTTGGCCTCAATAGACATGCAGTTACGCATCAGGTGAGTGAATAAGAGGCAAAATGCGCAAAGCATAACCAAACGCGCATTTTCTTAAAAAAAGCACTAGACAGCCGCGCCCGAAGTCCGTACTATCCACCCCCGCAACGGCGCTACGCGCCCGTAGCTCAGCTGGATAGAGCGCTGCCCTCCGGAGGCAGAGGTCTCAGGTTCGAATCCTGTCGGGCGCGCCATTTAAACCCGGCGCTTGAGCTGCGGTGGTTCGTGATTCGTCACGATACCGCGTGAAAAGATTTACAGTGGTGGCTATAGCTCAGTTGGTAGAGCCCTGGATTGTGATTCCAGTTGTCGTGGGTTCGAGTCCCATTAGCCACCCCATTATTTAGCAGTACAAGTTTCGTGGAATGCGAAGGTGGCGGAATTGGTAGACGCGCTAGCTTCAGGTGTTAGTGTCCTTACGGACGTGGGGGTTCAAGTCCCCCCCCTCGCACCACAACTTAAATTGAACAAAAAATTCAAAAAGCAGTAAAAACGGCGAGTAGCGCAGCTTGGTAGCGCAACTGGTTTGGGACCAGTGGGTCGGAGGTTCGAATCCTCTCTCGCCGACCAATTTTGAACCCCGCGAAAGCGGGGTTTTTTGTTTTCTGCTCTCCCTGAATCTCCGCTTTTTCTGCCTGTTGTTCATCAACGACAACCCCTTTTCGTACTGTCGCCTGCGGGAGACATCTAATCTATTGAATTCAAATGAATAATATAATTCACCCGGTAAATGTCGTTCTGCGGCGACAAATTGTGACGACGATCGCGGTGAAGAGGCGGCAGGATGCCCGGAGAGGGTTGAATTTATTGGGTTATTAAAAGTTTGCGCTGCGTTCCATTTGGGAGTGCAAACCTGGCATGATACGTGCAATAATATTCATGTAGATGCTCATTCCATCTCTTATGCTCGCCTTCTGGCTTCATAAACTCAGGAATGATGCAGAGCCGTTTACGGTGCTTATCGTCCACTGACAGATGTCGCTTCGGCCTCATCAAACACCATGGACATAACGTTGAGTGAAGCACCCATTAGTTGTCAAAGACCTGTTTTAACGCCTGCCTGAGCTTTCCGGCAGGCGTTTTTTTTGGCTGGCCGTCAGGCCGGAGGGTTATTTTGCAGCGTCAGCAGCAGGCCATCACGGCGCATGAGTGCGGCCTCTTCTGGCTGATGCATGCGATCGAGACAATCTGCCAGCCAGGCGTAGTCGAACGCATCCGGACGCTGTTTCAGCGCTGCGCGGAAGGCCACGCTTGCTTCCTGCCATTCGCCATGTTTCAGCAGCGACTGACCCAGCGTACTCCACAGCAGCGGGCGATCGCCCTGCGTTTTAATTTGCTGGCGCAGAATTTTTTCGATCTGCTCCGGATTGTTGGTTTTCAGCCGCGGGATCACCATTACCAGACGATCGTCATACTGGCGTTTCAGGCCATCAAGAATAATGTCCTGTGCAGTATCGTGATCGTCGCACTCAATCAAGTGCTCGGCGATAGCCACCTGTAACGTTACCTGCTGACGGGTTTTACGGCTCTGGTTTTTCCACCAGCTTTTCAGACCTTCGCTGCCCTGATCCGCGCGCGCCTGATCCATCATGCCAATCCACGCCTGCTGTTGCAGCGCATCGCGATGATCGTCGTCGCCGACATCGGCTTTCGCCATTGAAGGGATGATATCCAGCAGGGAAGTCCATGCGCCGGTGCGAATATAGGCCTGTTCAGCCAGGCGCAGCACTTCCGGATGACGCGGAGTGATCTCCAGCAATTTATCCACGCCATGACGGGCTGCATGATTCTCGTTGCGCGCCAGTTGCAGACGTACCCGGGTGATTTCCACCGGGATGGGATCGTTTTCCGCCAGCTCTGCCGCGCGCTCCAGATGCTGGTTGGCGCGGGCTTCATCACCGCGTTGCTGCGCCGCTTCGGCCGCCAGCAGGTAATTCACCACGGGCTGCTCGGCGTGATCGGCATTTTTTGTCATCAACTTTTCAACTTGCTGATAGTCGCCTTCCGCCAGCTTGAGCAGCGCTTGCTCCGTTTGTTTGCGCGCGCGACGACGCTTGCGGCCCACAAACCAGCCACGGGTATGCGCGCCAGTGCGGAAAATGCGACGCAGCACCCATTCGAGAGCAAAGATCACCACCAACGCTAGCACCAGAATGATCACTAACCCGGTGACGCTGGTTTCAATGTTGTAATTATCGGTCTGGATCAGCACATAACCCTGATGCCCGGCGAGCATGGGGCCGAGCACGATCCCGGCGATCAACAGCGCAAAGAGCAATAATACTTTCAGCATGCTTATTCTCCCTGCGCTGCGGCCGCATTGGCCGGCGCCTGTTCAGACGTCACGGCAGGCTGCGCCAGAAGATTGCGTACGCGGGTTTGCATTAATTTTTCCAGGATCGGCTGGCTTTGCAGCGATTCCGGTAAATTCATGGCGATCGTTTGTTGGCTCAGCTTATCCACTTCCTCGAGGAAGGATTTGGTGGCCGCATCGTCGGTGTCGTAGTACGCGCGTACCCAGGTAGAAACATTATCCAGCGCCTGTTTGTAAGTCTCTTCCTGATGGCGCGGAACGGCTTGCGCGGCGACGAGCAGACGTGAACGGATGTTTTCACGCAGATAGATATCCTGATTCGGCGCGAGCAGCGGTACTGCCGTTTCATCGCGACGGCGGATAGTGATAAAGCTGTCCATAAAGTTCTGCCAGCTTTTTTGCAGATTGACGCGCCATTCGCTGATCGAGCCGGAGAGCTCGCTGCTGTCGTCGTCCATCGGTGAATCGTCATCGTTATTATCCGCAAGACGCAGATTATCGATTTGATTCGAAAGTTGGTTCAGATTGAGGATAATGCCGTCGTAATCCACCTGCGTGATTGCCGACAGGCTGCCGATATCGTCAGTGATGGCGCGACGCGCAGTAATCAGGCTTGGATCGTTCATATCCGCCAGGCTGGCGTCGGCGCTCTTCAACAGCGCGGCAGCGGTGGTAACATCCTGATCGCTCCATAGCTTGCGGCCCGCCAGTTTCACCAGGAAATCGGCCTGCGCCAGTTGCCAGGTTTTAGCATCAGAACCAGAGATAGTCGCCACTTTCTGCTGCACTTCATCAAGCTGCTTCGCCAGTACATCGTTCTGACGTTTGGCGGCATCAAGCTGGTCTGCCTGTTGTTTAATCACGCCTTCCAGCTCTGCGCGCTGCTTATCCTGCGATTGTTGTAAGGCGATAACCTGGTTGGCGATTTCGCCATTATTACTATGCAGTGTCGCCACTTGCTGTTTTACCCAGCCATAAAGCCCGGCACCCGATGCCAGCGCAATGGCGATGGCAATCGCGCTGAGCGCAAGGCTGGTCCTGTTAGCGCGTCTATTCTTCTCTGCTTTCTCCGGCGGCGGCGTTGCGCCGTCAGCCGCTTTGGTCTCTTCGACCACGGCGGAGGAGTTTTCTTGTTCCGTCATTATGGCTTCCCATTATGAGAGTTATTGTAATGCGCGAAGCAGCGCATCGTTGTCGGCATTGTCAGCGACCCGAATGTCCTGCCAGCCCAGTTCCCGGGCGAGGTGCGCCAGACGCTCGCTCGCCACAACCAGGCGACAGCGAAGTAGCCAGTTTTCCCGATACCAGGGGGGAATAAGTGAAAACAGTTGCTGCATCATTTCGCCGCTGGTGATCACCAGTGTCGTCACGCCACGCGTATGCCAGCGCATCGCTTCTTCAGCACCGTCATAAAATATTGCACAGCGTTGATAACATTCGCAAAATTCAACTTCAGCACCGCGCGTCGCCAGCGTTTCCGCCAGCACTTCGCGCCCGCCGTTACCCCGTAAGATTAGCGCATGCTTACCCTGAACACTTTGTAATTCAGGTAATTGTAACAACACTTCACTGATTTCCCGATCGTGCGGATAGCGCACCTCAATGCCGCTGACGGTATGTAACGCCAGCGCCGTGGTGCGGCCGATAGCGAAATAGTGAGGCTGAGGGGGAAAGTGCAAACCAAGCTGCTGCAAGTGGGCGTGAGCGAATGTCACCGCATGCTGCGACAGGGCAAAAACCATATCGTCTGCAGTTAGAGCAGCGAGACGCTCGGGTAATGAAGCGAGCTCGCGGCCTGGCGTAAATTCGATTAACGGAAAGCTCCAGGCCACCAGCCCCAGTGTGCGCAACCGGCTGACTAATTCTTCTCCGGCTGGAGATGGGCGAGTGACCAGAATGCTCATGCAGGTGCGTCTCCGTTATAAACCTCATCCAGAATGGCGCGGGCGCCATTCGCCAGTAGCTCTTCCGCCAGCGAGATCCCCAGTTGTTCCGCATCTTCCGGTTTGCCGCGGCGTTCGCCGCGTACCTGGATGGAACCGTCTGGCGAACCCACCAGCCCGCGCAGCCAGATCTCGCCGTTGATAAGTTCAGCATAGCTGCCAATTGGCACCTGGCATCCACCTTCAAGCCGGGTATTCATCGCCCGCTCGGCTTTAACGCGCACGGCGGTGTCCTGGTGATTCAGCGGTTCGAGCAGCGCGCGTGTACGTGCGTCATCGAGGCGGCATTCCACACCGACCGCGCCCTGACCAACTGCCGGTAACGAGGTTTCCGGCGGCAGCGCCATGCGTACGCGTGAAGCCAGTCCGAGGCGGTTAAGGCCTGCGACAGCGAGGATAATGGCGTCATATTCACCGTTATCCAGCTTGCTCAGGCGGGTGCCGACGTTTCCGCGCAGTGAACGGATCACCAGATCCGGACGCCGTTCCGCCAGTTGGCACTGACGGCGTAAACTGGACGTGCCAACAATGCTGCCGTGCGGCAGTTCGTCCAGCGAGGCATAACGGTTCGACACAAACGCATCGCGTGGATCGTCGCGCTCGCAAATGGTCACCAGGCCAAGCCCTTCGGGGAAATCCACCGGCACATCTTTCATTGAATGCACAGCGATATCGGCGCGGTTTTCAAGCAGTGCCAGCTCAAGTTCTTTCACAAACAACCCTTTGCCGCCCACTTTCGCCAGTGGCGTATCAAGGATCACATCGCCGCGGGTTACCATTGGCACCAGTTCTACAGTCAGCCCCGGGTGGCTCGCTTCAAGGCGTTCCTTAACGTATTGTGCTTGCCAGAGCGCAAGGGGGCTTTGCCGTGTGGCAATTCTTAAAACATTGTCTAACATGCTTGTTACCGTCATTATCGTCCGTTGACCATCCTAACATTGTTGCATTAGGGTGTCAGTGTTCGCGGTGGATTGCCGGGGGAAGAGAAGGTTTCATCCCGCAATACAGGCGCAGGGCGGGCCGTAATAAAGAATTTACAGAGTGTATTTAATGCTACACTGGTTTGTAGCGCATCTTTCTTTACGGTCAATGAGCAAGGTGTTAAATTGATCACGTTTTAGACCATTTTTTCGTCGGTACCCCTATAAAGATAAGGGCGAAAAATGGCAACGGCGACTTTGAATTTTCTGTAAACATCAGGCGATATGTCTTGTACCTCTATATTGAGACTCTGAAACAGAGACTGGATGCCATCAATCAACTGCGTGTGGAACGCGCGCTTGCTGCCATGGGGCCTGCTTTTCAGCAGGTCTACAGTCTGCTGCCGACATTACTGCACTACCATCATCCGCTGATGCCGGGTTACCTTGAGGGTAACGTTCCACAGGGCATTTGCCTTTACACGCCTGATGAAAACCAACTTCACTATCTGAACGAACTCGAACTGCACCGTGGTTTGCCGCCGCAGGAGTCGCCAAAAGGCGAATTACCGATCACCGGCGTTTACTCTATGGGTAGCACGTCATCCGTTGGGCAAAGCTGCTCTTCGGATCTGGACATCTGGGTATGTCATCAATCCTGGCTCGATAACGAAGAGCGGCAACTGTTGCAGCGTAAATGCAGCCTGCTGGAAAGCTGGGCCGCGTCGCTGGGCGTGGAAGTGAGTTTCTTCCTGATTGATGAAAACCGTTTCCGCCATAACGAAAGCGGCAGTCTCGGCGGCGAGGATTGCGGCTCGACGCAGCATATACTGTTGCTTGACGAATTTTACCGCACCGCCGTGCGTCTCGCCGGAAAACGTATTCTTTGGAATATGGTGCCGGGCGATGAAGAAGAGCATTACGACGACTACGTAATGACGCTTTACGCGCAGGGCGTGCTGACGCCAAATGAGTGGCTGGATCTCGGCGGCTTAAGTTCCCTTTCGGCGGAAGAGTACTTTGGCGCCAGCCTTTGGCAGCTCTATAAAAGTATCGATTCCCCGTACAAAGCCGTGTTGAAAACCCTGCTACTGGAAGCTTATTCCTGGGAATATCCCAACACGCGCCTGCTGGCGAAAGACATTAAACAGCGTCTGCATGATGGCGAGATCGTCTCCTTCGGTCTTGATCACTACTGCATGATGCTGGAACGCGTAACGCAATATCTGGTTGCCATCGAAGACACCGCCCGTCTTGATCTGGCGCGTCGATGTTTCTACTTAAAAGTGTGCGAGAAGCTCAGCCGTGAACGCGCCTGCGTTGGCTGGCGTCGAGAAGTGATCGCGCAGTTGGTAAAAGAGTGGGGCTGGGACGATGCGCGCGTGGTCATGCTGGACAACCGCGCCAACTGGAAAATCGATCAGGTACGCGAAGCGCACAATGAGCTGCTCGACGCGATGATGCAGAGCTACCGCAATCTGATCCGTTTTGCCCGCCGTAATAATCTGAGCGTTTCTGCCAGCCCGCAGGATATCGGGGTGTTGACCCGTAAACTGTATGCCGCCTTTGAGGCGTTGCCGGGCAAAGTAACGCTGGTAAACCCGCAGATTTCACCGGATCTCTCCGAACCCAATTTAACCTTTATTCATGTTCCGCCAGGCCGCGCCAACCGCACCGGCTGGTATCTGTACAATCGCGCGCCGAACATGGATTCCATCGTCAGCCATCAGCCGCTGGAATATAACCGCTACCTGAATAAGCTGGTGGCCTGGGCCTGGTTTAACGGGCTGCTGACCTCACGCACGCATCTGTTTATTAAAGGCAACGATGTGGTCGATCTGGCGAAGTTGCAGGAGATGGTGGCGGATGTATCGCATCACTTCCCGCTGCGCCTGCCTGCGCCGACCCCGAAAGCGCTCTATAGTCCGTGCGAAATCCGTCATCTGGCAATTATCGTCAACCTGGAGTACGACCCGACGGCGGCGTTCCGTAACCAGGTGGTGCATTTCGACTTCCGTAAGCTTGATGTCTTCAGCTTCGGCGAGCAGCAAAACTGCCTCGTCGGTAGCGTGGATCTGCTCTACCGCAATTCGTGGAATGAGGTGCGTACTCTGCATTTCAACGGCGAGCAGGCGATGATCGAAGCGCTGAAAACGATTCTCGGCAAAATGCATCAGGATGCGGCACCGCCGGATAGCGTTGAAGTGTTCTGCTACAGCCAGCATCTGCGCGGCCTGATTCGAACCCGCGTCCAGCAGCTGGTTTCTGAGTGTATTGAGCTGCGTCTTTCCAGTACGCGCCAGGAAACCGGGCGCTTTAAAGCGTTGCGCGTGGCGGGCCAGACCTGGGGGCTGTTCTTTGAACGCTTGAATGTGTCGGTACAGAAGCTGGAAAACGCGATCGAGTTTTACGGTGCGATTTCGCATAACAAACTGCATGGCCTTTCCGTGCAGGTTGAAACCAATCACGTCGAATTACCGGCGGTGGTGGATGGCTTTGCCAGCGAAGGGATTATTCAGTTCTTCTTTGAAGAGACCGGTGAAGAAGGCTTTAACATCTATATCCTGGATGAGAGCAACCGCGCGGAAGTCTATCACCACTGTGAAGGCAGCAAAGAGGAGCTGGTGCGGGATGTAAGCCGTTTCTACTCGTCATCGCATGACCGCTTCACTTACGGTTCCAGCTTTATTAACTTCAACTTGCCGCAGTTCTATCAGATTGTGAATACGGAAGGGCGTGCGCAGGTGATCCCGTTCCGCAATCAGACAATCAGCACCGCAACACCGGCGAATCAGGACAACGACGCGCCGCTGTTGCAGCAATATTTCTCGTAATGCGTGCCGGATAAGGCGTTAATACGTTATCCGGCGCGTAATATTAACGAAAAGTCACCGTTTCGCCCGCTTGCTGCGTGGCGGCCTGTTCCAGCAGATCCCAGAAGGTTTCGCCGCTGCGATCGCAAACCCAGTCGTCACCCTTCAGATCGAAATGGTAACCGCCCTGTTTGGTCGCCAGCCACACCTGGTGCAGCGGTTCCTGACGGTTAATGATAATTTTGCTGCCGTTTTCAAAGCTAATGGTTAAGACGCCGCCGTTGATTTCGCAGTCGATGTCGCTGTCGCCATCCCAGTCATCAAGGCGTTCTTCGATGGTGAGCCACAGGCTGTCGGCGAGGCGATGAAATTCACTGTCGTTCATTCTGCTTTCCTGTTTTTTATGATGGCAGCAGTATAACGCGAAACATTTCCCGATGCCCTAAACCAGCAAACTCTTGCTTTTGTGTCTTCTCCTGCGATGATAGAAAGCAGAAAGAATGAACTTACAGGCAACTCATAATGAAAGATGTGTTTCGCGCGATGGCCGTACTGCTGACTCTGTTCAGCCTGACGGGTTGTGGTCTGAAGGGGCCGCTCTATTTTCCTCCTGCGGATAAAAATGCGCCGCCGCCAACCAAAACGCAAACCAGCACGATCCAGCCGAGCACGCCGGATAGCAACGATCGTGGTGACGACGGCTCTCCGAGCCAGGTGAATTACTGACGCTACCGTTCTGTATCCGCGCAACTGGAGTAGATGATGCAGTTCTCAAAAATGCATGGCCTTGGCAACGATTTTATGGTCGTCGACGCGGTAACGCAGAATGTCTTTTTCTCACCAGAGCTGATCCGTCGTCTGGCGGATCGTCACCTTGGCGTTGGGTTTGATCAACTGCTGGTGGTTGAGCCTCCCTACGATCCCGAACTCGATTTTCACTACCGTATTTTCAATGCCGACGGCAGTGAAGTGTCGCAGTGCGGTAACGGCGCGCGCTGTTTCGCCCGCTTTGTTCGCCTGAAAGGATTAACCAATAAACGTGATATCCGCGTCAGTACGGCGAACGGTCGTATGGTATTGAGCGTAACGGAAGACGAACTGGTACGCGTCAATATGGGCGAGCCAAACTTCGAACCGTCGCAGGTGCCGTTCCGCGCCAACAAAGCGGAAAAGACCTATATTATGCGGGCGGCGGAGCAAACCATACTGTGCGGCGTTGTTTCGATGGGTAATCCGCACTGCGTGATTCAGGTTGATGACGTGGACACCGCGCCGGTAGAAACACTGGGGCCAGTGATGGAGAGCCACGAACGTTTTCCTGAGCGCGCCAATATCGGTTTTATGCAGGTCGTCTCGCGGGATCACATTCGTCTGCGCGTCTTTGAACGTGGTGCAGGTGAAACCCAGGCCTGCGGCAGCGGCGCTTGTGCGGCCGTTGCGGTCGGCATTCAGCAGGATTTACTGGCCGAAAATGTTCGCGTTGAATTACCGGGCGGTCGGCTTGATATCGCGTGGAAAGGACCGGGTCAACCATTGTTTATGACTGGCCCGGCGGCACATGTCTATGACGGGTTTATTCATCTATGAAGCATATAGGAGAAGAGCAGCAGGAGCCGTTGGCCGAACTGGATGACCAGGCGGTGGCGGAATATTTGCTGCACCATCCTGAATTCTTTATCCGTAATGCGCGGCTGGTAGAGCAAATGCGCGTGCCGCACCCGGTGCGCGGTACGGTTTCTCTGGTTGAATGGCACATGGCGCGCTCGCGCAATCACATCAATGTGCTGGAAGAGAACATGACCTTGCTGATGGAGCAGGCGAGCGCAAACGAAGGATTATTCTATCGTCTGCTGCGCCTGCAAAGTCGGCTGGCATCCGCCAGCAGCCTCGAAGAGATGCTTAACCGTTTTCATCGCTGGGCGCGCGATCTGGGGCTGGCAGGCGCGACTATCCGCCTGTTTCCCGATCGCTGGCGTCTGGGCGCACCTTCCCGCTACACCCATCTTGCGCTCTCCCGGCAGGCGTTTGAATCGTTGCGTATTCAACGCTTAGGCCAGCAGTACCACTATCTCGGCTCATTAAACGGGCCGGAGCTGTTGCTGCTGTTGCCGGAAGCGAAAGCCATCGGCTCCGTGGCCTTGTCATTAATGGGGCCGGACGGCTCCCTTGGCGTGGTGCTGTTCAGCAGTCGTGATGTTCACCATTACCAGCCAGGTCAGGGCACCCAGCTTTTAGATGAGATAGCGCAGATGCTGCCGGATCTTCTGGAACGCTGGGTCGAGCGCGTATGAGCGATTCGCCGCTGTTACCTGCCGTCAGCAAATTCCTGCGCTACCTTGGCGTTGAACGTCAGCTCAGCCCCATTACGCTGCTTAATTATCAGCGTCAGCTTGATGCCATCATTGCTTTGACCGGTGAAACCGGCCTGAAAAGCTGGCAACAATGTGATGCTGCGATGGTGCGTGCAATTGCCGTACGCAGCCGACGAAAAGGGCTCGGCCCGGCAAGCCTGGCGCTGCGGCTTTCGGCGCTGCGCAGTTTCTTTGACTGGATGGTCAGCCAGGGTGAGCTGCCGGCAAACCCGGCGAAGGGCATTTCGGCACCGAAAGCGCCGCGCCATTTACCGAAGAATATTGATGTTGATGATATGAACCGGCTGCTGGATATCGATCTTAACGATCCGCTGGCAGTGCGCGATCGGGCCATGCTGGAAGTGATGTACGGCGCCGGTCTGCGTCTTTCGGAGCTGGTGAATCTGGATATCAAACATCTGAATCTGGAAAGCGGTGAAGTGTGGGTAATGGGCAAGGGCAGCAAAGAGCGCCGCTTGCCTATTGGTCGCAGTGCGGTGACCTGGATCGAGCACTGGCTCGATCTGCGTGGGCTGTTTGGCGCAGAAGAGGATGCGCTGTTTTTATCGAAGCTGGGGAAACGAATTTCGGCGCGTAATGTGCAAAAACGTTTTGCCGAGTGGGGCATCCGCCAGGGGCTTCACAGTCACGTGAATCCGCATAAACTGCGACACTCATTCGCCACACATATGCTTGAATCGAGCGGCGATCTGCGCGGGGTGCAGGAGTTGCTTGGTCATGCCAATCTTTCAACGACACAAATCTATACCCATCTCGATTTTCAACACCTTGCATCGGTGTACGACGCCGCGCACCCGCGCGCCAAACGGGGGAAATAATGCGTTTTTACCGCCCATTGGGTCAGATCTCCGCGATCACTTTTGACCTGGACGATACACTTTACGACAACCGGCTGGTGATCCAGCGTACCGAACAGGAAGCGCTGGCGTTTGTGCAACGCTATCATCCTGCGCTGAACGATCTGGAAAATGAAGAATTCAAGCGTCTGCGCCAGTCGCTGCGGGAAACCGAGCCGGAGATCTATCACGACGTTACCGAATGGCGGCGACGCGCCGTTGAACAGGCGATGCTGAACGCCGGGCTGACAGTCGAGGAAGCCGCCGTCGGCGCACAGGCCTCGATGGTTAACTTTGCCAAATGGCGCAGCCGCATCGATGTACCGCAGGAAACCCACGACACGTTGAAGAGACTGGCAACGAAGTGGCCGCTGGTGGCGATCACCAACGGTAACGCGCAGCCGGAACTGTTCGGGCTGGGCGATTACTTTGAATTCGTGCTGCGCGCCGGGCCGGACGGGCGCTCAAAACCGTTCAGCGACATGTACCATCTGGCCGCAGATCGCCTTGGTGTGGCGGTTGAGGATATTCTGCATGTTGGCGACGATTTGACTACGGATGTTGCGGGCGCGATCCGTTGCGGCATGCAGGCATGCTGGATCAAGCCGGAAGGCACCGATCTGTTACAGGCAACCGACAGCCGTTTGTTACCGCATATGGAAATTTCGCGGTTGGCATCCCTCACGACGCTGATATAATCACCAATAGTTCTGTATAAAATACCAGGGTTTTTTGGCGGATGGCGCTACGCTTATCCGTCCTACGGTAACGTAGACCCGGTAAGCGAAGCGCCATCGGGCGCTTCGTTCAATTCCTGACGACGACACGACGGTACCTATGGACGTTTCTTATCTGCTCGACAGCCTCAATGACAAACAGCGCGACGCCGTAGCCGCAGAGCGCAGCAATATGCTGGTGCTGGCCGGGGCGGGGAGCGGTAAGACGCGCGTGCTGGTACACCGTATCGCCTGGCTGATGACCGTGGAGAACTGCTCGCCATACTCGATCATGGCGGTCACTTTTACCAATAAAGCGGCGGCGGAAATGCGCCACCGTATCGGTCAGTTGATGGGCACCTCGCAGGGCGGAATGTGGGTGGGCACGTTCCACGGCCTGGCGCACCGCTTGCTGCGCGCGCACCACATGGATGCCGGGCTGCCGCAGGATTTCCAGATCCTCGACAGTGAAGATCAGCTCCGGCTGCTGAAACGTCTGATCAAAGCGATGAATCTGGATGAGAAGCAGTGGCCGCCGCGTCAGGCGATGTGGTACATCAACGGCCAGAAAGATGAGGGCATTCGTCCGCATCATATTCAAAGTTTCGGTAACCCGGTTGAGCAGACCTGGCAGAAAGTTTATCAGGCCTACCAGGAAGCCTGCGATCGCGCCGGGCTGGTGGATTTTGCCGAGCTGCTGCTGCGCGCCCATGAGCTGTGGCTGAACAAACCGCATATTTTGCAGCACTATCGCGAACGTTTTACCAATATCCTGGTGGACGAATTCCAGGATACCAACAACATTCAGTACGCGTGGATCCGCCTGCTGGCGGGCGACACCGGCAAGGTGATGATCGTCGGCGACGATGATCAGTCTATTTACGGCTGGCGCGGCGCGCAGGTGGAAAACATCCAGCGCTTCCTGAAAGATTTCCCCGGCGCGCAGACCATTCGCCTGGAGCAGAACTACCGCTCCACCAGTAATATCCTTAGCGCCGCTAACGCCCTGATTGAAAACAACAATGGGCGGCTGGGGAAAAATCTGTGGACCGACGGCGTCGATGGCGAGCCGATTTCACTCTATTGCGCGTTCAACGAGCTGGATGAAGCGCGCTTTGTCGTTAACCGTATCAAAGCCTGGCAGGACAACGGCGGGCAACTGACGCAGTGCGCCATTCTCTATCGCAGCAACGCCCAGTCGCGCGTGCTGGAAGAGGCGCTGTTGCAGGCCAGTATGCCGTACCGCATTTATGGCGGTATGCGATTCTTCGAACGCCAGGAGATCAAAGATGCGCTCTCCTATCTGCGTTTGATCGCCAACCGCAATGATGATGCCGCGTTTGAGCGCGTAGTGAATACGCCGACGCGCGGCATTGGCGACCGCACGCTGGATGTCGTGCGCCAGACGTCCCGCGATCGCCAGTTGACGCTGTGGCAGGCGACGCGCGAGCTGTTACAGGAAAAAGCGCTGGCGGGCCGTGCAGCAAGCGCCCTGCAACGCTTCCTGGAACTGATTGACGCGCTGGCGCAGGAAACGGCCGCTATGCCGCTGCATGTGCAAACCGACCGGGTAGTGAACGACTCCGGTCTGCGCATGATGTACGAGCAGGAGAAGGGCGAGAAAGGCCAGACGCGTATTGAGAACTTAGAGGAGCTGGTCACCGCCACGCGGCAGTTCAGCTACAACGAAGAAGATGAAGATTTGATGCCGTTGCAGGCGTTTCTTTCCCACGCCGCGCTGGAAGCGGGTGAAGGGCAGGCGGACACCTGGCAGGACGCGGTGCAGCTTATGACGCTGCACTCGGCAAAAGGTCTGGAATTCCCGCAGGTCTTTATCGTTGGCATGGAAGAGGGCATGTTCCCGAGCCAGATGTCGCTGGATGAGGGCGGTCGTCTGGAAGAAGAGCGCCGCCTGGCGTATGTCGGCGTGACGCGCGCGATGCAGAAACTGACCTTAACCTACGCCGAAACACGTCGTCTGTACGGAAAAGAGGTTTATCACCGTCCTTCACGCTTTATCGGCGAACTGCCGGAAGAGTGTGTGGAAGAGGTGCGTTTACGCGCCAGCATCAGCCGCCCGGTCAGCCATCAACGCATGGGAACGCCAGCCGCGCAGAGCGACACCGGCTATAAACTTGGCCAGCGCGTGCGCCATGCGAAGTTTGGCGAAGGTACGGTAGTAAACATGGAAGGCAGCGGCGAACACAGCCGTTTGCAGGTGGCTTTCCAGGGGCAGGGTATTAAATGGCTGGTGGCCGCCTATGCGAAGCTGGAAACCGTCTAACTTTCAGAAAAATATCATTATTTTGTAATAATCTGCTAGCCTTATACGCTAAAGGGCAAATATTGCTCTTTAGCGTTTCGTTGCGTGTTGACGCCTTCTGAGTGCTGGCGTAACATGCGCGCACGATCACGCTAAGAGGACATTCGCCTTGGACACACCCAGTAGATACTGGCTCAATCTCCTGTTCCACAGGAACAACTCCTAAGGCTATTTTCTCATGCTGATAGCCTCAGAGGTTGTCAGCGACCTGCATGTTTCCCGTCGCGCTGAGTCAGGCTGTTTAATGGTCTGAAACCCAATTCGTTTCTTGTGTGCCCACCGAACTGTCCGATATTTTTTGCATTGGGAGTCCCGGCCATGCTGAGCGCATTTCAACTGGAAAACAATCGTTTAACCCGTCTTGAGGCTGACGAAATCAAACACCTCGCCAGCTCGGTTTGGGTTGATTTGGTCGAGCCGGACGAAGACGAACGAACCCGCGTGCAAACGGAATTGGGTCAGAACCTGGCCACCCGACCTGAACTGGAAGACATCGAAGCCTCCGCGCGTTTTTTCGAGGACGAAGACGGGCTACACATCCACTCCTTCTTCTTTTTTGAAGACGCCGAAGATCACGCCGGTAACTCAACGGTGGCATTCACCATTCGCGAAGGTCGCCTGTTCACGCTGCGTGAGCGCGAATTACCCGCGTTTCGCCTCTATCGTATGCGCGCCCGCAGCCAGGAGATGGTTGATGGCAACGCCTATGAACTGCTGCTGGATCTGTTCGAAACCAAAATCGAACAGCTGGCGGATGAAATCGAAAACATCTACAGCGACCTGGAAAAACTGAGCCGCGTCATTATGGAAGGCCAGCAGGGCGATGAATATGACGACGCGCTTTCAACGCTGGCGGAGCAGGAAGATATCGGCTGGAAGGTACGTCTGTGTCTGATGGATACCCAGCGCGCGCTGAACTTCCTGGTGCGCAAGGCGCGTTTACCGGCCGGTCAGCTGGAGCAGGCGCGCGAGATCCTGCGCGATATCGAATCTCTGCTGCCGCACAATGAATCTCTGTTCCAGAAGGTGAACTTTCTGATGCAGGCGGCAATGGGTTTCATCAATATCGAGCAGAACCGCATCATCAAGATCTTCTCGGTCGTTTCCGTGGTGTTCCTGCCGCCGACGCTGGTGGCATCCAGCTACGGGATGAACTTTGAATTTATGCCCGAGCTGCACTGGAGCTTCGGCTACCCTGGCGCGATTGTCTTTATGATCCTCGCCGGGCTGGCGCCGTATCTCTACTTCAAGCGCCGCAACTGGCTGTAAGACAACGGGCGGCGCTGCCGCCCTTTTTACTGCGTGAGGAAAACGGGGGGATTCATCGGCCTGACGCACCGTTGCCGCGTAGCGGATGCTAATTCACTTTCCTCCCCTGATGACTGCTGGTTTCGGCGATCTCCCGTCGTTAACTTGCCCGTCCGCATGAGTCAAGGTATTAACTGGCAGCAAACTGATAGCCGCAGCAGAATAATCAGGAATTATCACGTTTGCGGTTTTCTCTTCAGAAATTAAAATTATTGTGTATTTTAATTCATGTGTTATCCGGGAGAGATAGTTATGAAAGCTTTAACCGCTGCTTTATTTTTGTTCGGTTTTTTTATATCAACGGCACATGCCGACAGGAATATATTATGGGATAAGGTCCATAATCAATGTGAAGTCAATTATACAACTAACAGTTTATATGCCCCCTGTGCTCTGGTAGATGAAAACAACGGTTATGTCTATTATAAAGTCGATAATGATAATTATCAGTATCTGCTACTGCCGCTGGCGAAAATTACCGGTGTTGAAGACCCGCAATTACTGGCAGATAATCTGCCGCCCTATTTATATATGGCATGGTGGGGACGCGATCTGGTGTCGGAAAAAACCGGCAGGAAAGTCAAAGAGAAGAATATTGCAATCGCTATTAACGCCTTAAACTCACGCACGCAAGACCAACTGCACTTACATATCTCCTGCCTTGCCCCGGCAGTTCGTACTGCGCTGGATAGCGTCACAAATTACAGTACCACCTGGGCTCAATTCCCATTACAGTTGCAAGGTAACACTTATAATTACAGGAAAGTGACGCTCGATGAATTAAAACAAAAGAATCTGTTTAAAGAAATCAATGACAAAGTTGTTGCTGATGGCAAACAGATGAAATACACCACCATTGCGCTTATTAATCTTGATAGTTCCGACTTCCTGTTGCTGGAAACTTCAGGTAATGATACGACCGCTATTGCCGCAGAAACATTACAGGATCATACCTGTGCCATTGCCGGCAGCTAATATCTGTGCAGACATTTTCGCCACTGAAAGTAGAATCAGTTAAGTAATGAATACGCGACCATGAATATATTATATGGGCGGCGGGAACTTTATTTCCTGAAACCTGATGGCTCTACATTGATTGATCAGAAGAAAAAACAGGGAGCGCGTTTTTATTTCGTTGAGTATCGGGAGCCAGCCTTAACAATCGCGCTTTATGCTCAATAAGCTTAAAACCACTCTCCTGTTCATTGTATTGTGCCGCCGCTTCAGCATGCGGGAAAGAAGCGGCGGCACAAACTCTTCATCACACGTTTTTGCGTAAACCACGCTGTGTGTACACCGCATCCATGACAAAAATCGCCAGCGCCAGCCAGATAAAACCAAAGGTCACCATCTTATCCGGCCCCGGATGTTCGCCATAGAAAGCAACCGCCAGCAGGAACATCAGCGTCGGACCGATATACTGGAAAAAACCCAACGTCGATAAACGCAAACGCATTGCCGCGCCGGTAAAGCACAGCAGAGGAATCGTCGTAACCACACCGGCGGCCATCAACAACAAGTTCAGCGACAGGCTGTTTTGCCCCATGTGGCTGGTCGGGCTATCCGTAATGCCAAATAGCCACACCGCTGCAACCGGCAGTAACCACAGCGTTTCTACCAGCATGCCGGTTTGCGCATCGACAGCAATTTTTTTACGCAGCAGACCGTAAAAAGCAAAACTAAATGCCAGACCGAGCGCAATGATCGGCAGCGAGCCAAACGTCCACAGTTGCACCAGCACACCAACGGCAGCCAGCAGTACCGCCAGCCACTGCATACGGCGGAAACGCTCGCCCAAAAACAGCATCCCCAGCAGAATATTCACCAGTGGGTTAATAAAGTAACCCAGGCTGGCTTCCAGCATATGGTTGTGGTTCACCGCCCAGATAAACAGCAGCCAGTTGCCACCAACCAGCACGGCGGAGATGGCCAGCAGCAGGATTTTTTTCGGCGTTTGCAGCAGCGCTTTTACGTTGCTCCACTGACGGCTGACGCTGATTAACGCCAGCATAAAGAAGAAGGACCAGATGACGCGGTGAGTGAGAATTTCGTCAGCCGGTACGTACCAAATCACTTTGAAATAGGCCGGGGCAACCCCCCAAATGAAATAAGCGGCCAGGGCGAGTAACACGCCCAGCCGCGTCTGTTTTGCATCCATCGGGAAAACTCTTTGCTGAAAAGTA
This sequence comes from Kosakonia sacchari, assembly GCA_900109485.1. Classification (GTDB taxonomy): domain Bacteria; phylum Pseudomonadota; class Gammaproteobacteria; order Enterobacterales; family Enterobacteriaceae; genus Kosakonia; species Kosakonia sacchari_B. Next base: position 50,877 of record FOAY01000019.1, read on the forward strand.
ACCGTATGTTACCCGATTTTCACAACAGCCTCACCCCACCATATAGGTGGCCGTCGCGCTGGCGATATGCAGTTGATCCTCGTTATGCAGCTCTACGCGGGCAACGGCGACTTTATTGCCCGCACGCAGCAAACTGCTGCTGGCGGTAAAGCGCGTACCGCGCCCTGGCCGCAGATAATCGACGCGTAAATCAATGGTGCCCATGCGCGATAAACGCTGGCGTAGCTCCTCTTCGCTGATAGTGTCATGGCGCGTTAACGTGCTGCCCACGCAAACCAGACCTGCGGCAACATCCAGCGCCGAGGCGATGACGCCGCCATGTAAAATGCTTTGCGCCCAGTTGCCCACCATCATTGGCTGATTAGTAAATTTCAACTCCGCATACTCTTTTTCATAACGTTCCAGCTCAAGACCTAATGCACGGTTGAACGGCATGTGATAGACAAAAATCTCGCCCACCAGCTTAAGGGTTTGATCGGCTGTGAGAACGGCTGACATAGCAATCTGATCCGATGTGTTAATGGAATGTTGATTTTATGCCTGTTATTTGTTGATTTCCAGTTTAAGAACCGATACCTGAGCAGTGACTCAATAAATATGTAGAATACTTGCGGGGAAATTCTTCAATTCAACAATATGATTCGGGAGCATAAAACCGATGCGGACCTCTCTGGGTTGGTTTTTCGCAGTGCTTGCACTGCCTTTTATGGCATACGCACAAGAAGCTACGGTAAAGGAAGTTCATGATACCCCCGCCGTGCGCGGCAGCATCATCGCCAATTTATTGCAGGATCACGATAATCCTTTCACGCTTTATCCTTATGAAACCAACTACGTGCTCTATACCGACACCAGCGATCTGAACAAGGAAGCAATCAGTTCCTATAACTGGTCTGATAATGCGCGTAAGGACGAAGTGAAGTTTCAGCTCAGCCTTGCGTTTCCGCTGTGGCGCGGGATTCTGGGGCCCAATTCTGTTTTTGGCGCTTCCTATACGCAGAAGTCCTGGTGGCAGCTCTCCAATAGCGCCGAGTCATCGCCGTTCCGCGAAACCAACTACGAACCGCAGCTTTTCCTCGGTTTCGCCACCGATTATGAGTTTGCTGGCTGGACGTTGCGCGATGTGGAGATGGGTTTTAACCACGATTCAAACGGCCGTTCAGACCCGACATCGCGTAGCTGGAACCGCGTCTATACCCGCCTGATGGCGCAGAATGGCAACTGGATGGTTGAAGTGAAGCCCTGGTATGTGGTGGGTTCCACCGACGATAATCCGGACATCACCAAATATATGGGCTATTACCAGTTGAAGATTGGTTATCAACTGAGCGAGGCAATCCTCAGCGCCAAAGGGCAGTACAACTGGAATACCGGCTACGGCGGTGCGGAAATCGGCATCAGCTATCCGATAACCCGACACGTCCGGTTCTACACCCAGGTTTACAGCGGCTACGGCGAATCATTGATTGACTATAATTTCAATCAAACCCGTATCGGTGTGGGCGTGATGCTTAACGATCTGTTTTAAGCATTGCAGTTTCTGGCGCAGGCGCTGAAAATAGCGCCTGTTTTTATTTCAGGCGAATGGGGTCATTGTGGCGCAGGCGGAAGTATTGAATCAGGAATCGCTGGCTAAACAGGTCTTGCAGGAGACCTTCGGCTACCAGCAATTCCGCCCGGGCCAGCAGGATATTATCGACACCGTACTGCGCGGCCGCGACTGTCTGGTGGTGATGCCGACCGGCGGCGGGAAATCCCTGTGCTATCAAATTCCGGCGCTGGTGTTGCAGGGGCTGACGGTGGTGGTTTCGCCGTTGATCTCACTGATGAAAGATCAGGTCGATCAGCTGCTTGCCAACGGCGTGGCGGCGGCGTGCCTGAACTCAACCCAAAGCCGTGAGCAGCAGTTTGAGGTGATCAACGGCTGTCGCAACGGGCAGATCCGTCTGCTTTATATCGCGCCCGAGCGCCTGATGCTCGACAACTTCCTTGACCAGTTGCGCCAGTGGAACCCGGTGCTGCTGGCCGTTGACGAAGCGCACTGTATTTCCCAGTGGGGTCACGATTTCCGCCCGGAATACGCCGCGCTTGGTCATCTGCGCCAGATGCTGCCGTCCGTGCCTTTTATGGCGCTGACCGCGACGGCTGATGACACCACGCGACGCGATATCGAACGCCTGCTGGGCTTAAACGATCCGCTGATCCAGGTCAGCAGCTTCGACCGTCCAAACATCCGCTATATGCTGATGGAAAAATTTAAACCGCTCGATCAGTTGCTGCGTTACGTACAGGAGCAGCGCGGTAAATCCGGCATTATTTATTGCAACAGCCGCGCCAAGGTGGAAGACACCGCTGCGCGTCTGCAAAGCCGTGGTTTTAGCGCGGCGGCTTATCATGCCGGGCTGGATAACGAGCTGCGCGCGCGGGTGCAGGAGCAGTTCCAGCGCGACGATTTACAAATCGTGGTGGCAACTGTGGCGTTCGGCATGGGCATTAACAAGCCCAACGTCCGTTTCGTGGTGCATTTCGACATCCCGCGCAATATCGAATCCTATTATCAGGAGACTGGCCGCGCCGGGCGTGACGGCCTGCCTGCGGAAGCGATGTTGTTTTACGATCCGGCGGATATGGCGTGGCTGCGCCGTTGTCTGGAAGAGAAACCGGCCGGGCCATTGCAGGATATTGAGCGGCATAAGCTCAATGCGATGGGCGCATTTGCTGAAGCGCAAACCTGCCGTCGTCTGGTGCTGCTCAACTATTTCGGCGAAGGGCGGCAGGAGCCCTGCGGCAACTGCGACATTTGCCTCGATCCGCCGCGCCAGTACGATGGTTTGCAGGACGCGCAAAAAGCGTTGTCGGCCATCTATCGCGTCAATCAGCGTTTCGGTATGGGGTATGTGGTGGAAGTGCTGCGCGGCGCGAACAATCAGCGCATCCGCGAATTCGGCCACGACAAATTGCCGGTGTACGGCATTGGCCGCGAACAGAGCCATGAACACTGGGTGAGCGTGATCCGCCAGCTTATCCATATGGGATTTGCCACCCAGAATATTGCTCAGCATTCTGCGCTTCAGCTAACGGAAGCGGCGCGTCCGCTGCTGCGTGGTGAAGTACCGTTGATGCTGGCGGTGCCGCGAATGGTGGCGCTGAAGCCAAAAGTGATGCAGAAAGCCGCCGTTGGCAATTACGATCGCAAGCTGTTCGCCAAGCTGCGTAAATTACGAAAAGCGATTGCCGACGAAGAGAATATCCCGCCTTATGTGGTGTTTAACGATGCGACGCTGATCGAGATGGCCGAGCAGATGCCGCTTTCGCCGGGGGAAATGCTCAGCGTGAACGGCGTGGGAACACGCAAACTTGAACGTTTCGGCCAGGAATTTATGGCGCTTATCCGCGCGCATGTCGACGGCGACGAAGAGTAGTTTTAGCGGCCGAAAAGTGCCAGGATAGTTACTCACTGAATTATCTTCCCGCAGGTTATCTATGTTGATGTTATTTCTTACCGTGGCGCTGGTGCATATCGTTGCCCTGATGAGCCCCGGCCCGGATTTCTTCTTCGTTTCGCAAACCGCCGTTAGCCGCTCGCGCAAAGACGCGATGATGGGTGTGCTGGGCATCACCGCTGGCGTAATGGTGTGGGCTGGCGTGGCGCTGCTCGGCCTGAACCTGATCCTCGAAAAAATGGCGTGGTTGCACAGCATTATTATGGTCGGCGGCGGTCTTTATCTGTGCTGGATGGGCTACCAGATGCTGCGCGGCGCGCTGAAGAAAGATCAGAAACCGGCTGATGCGCCGAAAGTTGAACTGGCGACCAGCAGTGGCCGCAGCTTTCTGAAAGGGTTACTGACCAATCTGGCGAACCCGAAAGCAATTATCTACTTCGGCTCGGTGTTTTCACTGTTTGTCGGCGATAGCGTCGGCGCCAGCGCGCGCTGGGGTATTTTCGTGCTGATTGCGCTGGAAACGCTGGCCTGGTTTACCGTCGTCGCCAGCCTGTTCGCACTGCCGGCAATGCGTCGCGGTTATCAGCGCCTGGCGAAATGGATTGACGGTTTTGCTGGCGCGCTGTTTACCGGCTTCGGCATCCACCTGATTATCTCCCGTTAATTCATCTGCCGGTTGGCGCTTCATTATCCGGCCTGCGGATTTTCTAGGCCCGGTAAGCGTAGCGCCACCGGGCACCTGCCTCAGGCGTGGCGGGCAGAAGCCAGCAACGCGCCGACCAGCACAAACAGCGAACCAAATACCTTATTCAACGCCTTCATCTGGTGCGGGCCTTTGATCCAGCCAGCAATGCGCTGCGCCAGCGTCGCGTAGCCAATCATGACAATGATGTCGACGACAATCGTTGTTACCCCCAGCACCACATACTGCATCACCTGCGGCTGATGCGGCACGATAAATTGCGGGAACAGAGCAGCAAGAAAAACGATGCTTTTCGGGTTGGTCAGGTTAACAAATACCGCCCGCTTAAACAGCCGACCGCGCGACTGGGTTTTCGCCAGCGTATTGAGATCGATAGCACCTGCGGCGCGCCACTGCTGAATACCCAGCCAAATCAGGTAGGCTGCGCCCGCCCATTTCAGCACTTCAAACGCCAGCACGGAGCGAGAAAACAGCGTACCCAGCCCGACGCCGACCAGCACGATATGAATGCCAAGCCCGGTCTGCAAACCGGCAATGGAAGCCGCCGCGCCGCGATAGCCGTAGCCGATGGATGTGGTCATGGTGTTAATCGCGCCGGAACCGGGCGAGAGGCTTAAAATGATTGAAGTCAGCAGGTAGGCGAACCACCATTCGAAGGTCATGAGAAATTCCTGGTTGTCTGTTTTTATGCCACAATACGCTATTGTCAGTGGATTTTGCTATTGGTCACAAAAAAACGATTTTACATGGCTAACAGGGGCGAAATTCCGATGTTTCGGCAAAAAACGGCCTGGGAAACCAGAGAAAAAGCGTTCGCGGCATTTACCACCGGGCCGCTAATGGATTTCTGGCGCTCGCGTGAAGAAGCTGTGTTTACCGGTGTTGATAATGTACCCGTCAGTTTTGTCCGCTTTCACGATCGCCGCCACGATCGGGTGATTGTGGTGTGTCCGGGCCGTATTGAAAGCTACGTCAAATACGCCGAACTGGCGTATGACCTGTTCTACCTTGGTTACGATGTGTTGATTATCGATCACCGCGGGCAGGGGCGTTCCGGGCGGATGTTGGCGGATACGCACCGGGGCCATGTGGTCAACTTTAGCGATTATGTCGATGATTTGGCGGCATTCTGGCAGCAGGAAGTCGCCGATGGACCCTGGCGCAAACGTTATATCCTGGCGCATTCGATGGGCGGCGCGATCTCCACGCTCTTCTTACAGCGTTATCCGCATGCCTGTGATGCTATTGCCCTGTGCGCGCCGATGTTCGGCATTATCATTCGCCTGCCGGAGTGGATGGTGCGTCCGCTGCTTAACTGGGCGGAAAGCTATCCGCGTCTTCGTGAAAATTACGCCATCGGCACCGGAAGCTGGCGCGCGCTGCCGTTCGCGATTAACGTGCTGACCCACAGCCGCGAGCGTTACCGGCGCAATCTGCGTTTTTATGCCGACGAACCGACGCTGCGCGTAGGCGGGCCGACATGGCACTGGGTGCGTGAAGGCATTCTGGCCGGAGAACACGCGCTGGCAGGGGCGGCAAATGATGACACCCCAACATTGATTATTCAGGCAGAAGAGGAGCACGTGGTGGATAACCGCATGCAACAACGCTTCTGCGAAATTCGCGCTGCGGCGGGCCACCCTTGTGAAGGGGGAAAACCGTTTGTTATACCCGGCGCGTACCATGAGATCCTTTTCGAAAAGGACGCTATGCGCTCGGTCGCGCTCAACGCCATCGTCGACTTCTTCGACCGGCATAACTAATTATTTATTGAGGTAAAATTTTCCTATGTACCAGGTTGTTGCGTCTGATTTAGATGGCACGTTGCTCTCCCCTGACCACACACTGTCTCCGTTCGCGAAAGAAACGTTAAAGCTGCTGACCGGCCACGGCGTCAATTTTGTCTTTGCTACCGGCCGCCACCATGTTGATGTCGGGCAAATCCGCGATAATCTCGGCATCAAGGCCTATATGATCACCTCCAACGGCGCGCGTGTGCACGATACCGACGGAAATCTGGTCTTTAGCCACAATCTGGATCGCGATATCGCCAGCGATCTGTTCGGTGTGATGCACAACGAGAAAGATATCATTACCAATGTCTACCGTAACGACGAATGGTTTATGAACCGCCATCGTCCTGACGAGATGCGTTTTTTCAAAGAAGCGGTGTTCCAGTATTCGCTGTATGAGCCGGGCTTACTGGAGCCGGAAGGCATCAGCAAAGTCTTTTTCACCTGCGACAGCCATGAAAAACTGCTGCCGCTGGAGCAGGCGATCAATGCGCGCTGGGGCGACCGTGTCAACGTCAGCTTCTCGACGCTAACCTGTCTGGAAGTGATGGCGGGCGGCGTATCGAAAGGGCATGCGCTGGAAGCCGTTGCCGGAGCGCTGGGCTATGGTCTGAAGGATTGCATCGCCTTTGGCGATGGCATGAACGATGCTGAAATGCTGTCGATGGCCGGTAAGGGCTGCATTATGGGCAATGCCCATCAGCGCCTGAAAGATCTGCATCCGGAGCTGGAAGTGATTGGCACCAATGCGGATAACGCTGTGCCACATTACCTGCGTAAATTGTTCCTGCAATAAGATTGACATCTGATTATTAAATAATCAGATGTCAACCAAATACTCAAACTTTGCGCAACTGAGTTCGCTACAATGAAGCCTCACTATTTTGAGAGAGCTTCATTGTGGCGTTACTGATCATCACCACGATCCTGTGGGCCTTTTCCTTTGGCCTGATTGGCGAATACCTTGCTGGCCATGTCGACAGCTATTTCTCCGTGCTGATGCGCGTGGGGCTGGCGGCGCTGGTGTTCTTACCGTTCCTGCGCACACGCGGGCACAACCTGAAAACCATTGGCCTGTATATGCTGGTGGGCGCGATGCAGCTCGGCATTATGTATCTGTTCAGCTTTCAGGCGTATCTCTACCTGACGGTCTCTGAATTCCTGCTGTTTACCGTCTTTACGCCGCTGTACGTTACGCTGATTTACGATCTGCTGAGCAAGCGCGGGCTGCGCTGGAGCTACGCCCTGAGCGCCGGGCTGGCGGTAATTGGCGCGGCGATTATTCGTTATGACAAAGTCAGCGATCACTTCTGGATCGGTTTGATTCTGGTGCAATTGGCGAATATCAGCTTCGCCATCGGTATGGTCGGTTATAAGCGCCTGATGGAAACGCGGCCGATGCCGCAGCACAACGCCTTTGCGTGGTTCTATCTGGGCGCGTTGGTTGTTGCTGTCACCGCATGGTTTGTGATGGGCAACCCGCAGAAGCTGCCGACGACCACCTTGCAGTGGGGCGTGCTGGTATGGCTGGGTGTGGTCGCTTCCGGTCTGGGTTACTTTATGTGGAACTACGGCGCAACGCAGGTTGACGCCGGGACGCTCGGCATTATGAACAATGTGCATGTTCCCGCCGGGCTGCTGGTCAACCTCGCTATCTGGCAGGAACAGCCGCACTGGCCGAGCTTTATTATTGGTGGTTCGGTGATAATGGCTTCGCTGTGGGTACATCGCCGTTGGGTCGCTCCGCGCTCCGCACAAACGGCAGGTGATCGCACGCGTGATTCCGCGCTGAGCGAATAAACGCTTCGGTAACCGGCTGACGCTGCTCGCCGTCGCGCACCGCCGCGTACAGTCGGCTCCACAATCCTTCGCCCAGGGTTTTGGTCACTACCAGACCCTGGCGTTCAAAACTCTCCACCACCCAGTGCGGAAGCGCCGCGATCCCCATCCGGGCGGCAACCATCTGAATCAGCAATAGCGTGTTATCGACGCTTTTCAGCGCCGGGCTGATACCTGCCGGTTGCAGGAAATGACGCCAGATATCAAGGCGGCTGCGCTGTACCGGGTAGATCAGCAGTGTTTCGCTGGCGAGATCGTCCGGCGTGATGCGCGCTTTTGCCGCCAGCGGATGATCCGGCGCCAGCACCAGCCGCACTTCAAAATCAAACATCGGTGAATAGTGCAGGCCGCTGCGCGGCAGAATGTCGGATGTCATGACCAGATCCAGCTCACCCTGTTGCAGCGCAGGCTGCGGGTCAAAGGTCACGCCGGATTTGAAATCCATCTCCACCTGCGGCCAGTTCTGGCGGAAGTTTTCAAGCGCGGGCGTCAGCCACTGAATACAGCTATGGCATTCAATCGCGATGCGCAATGTGGCTTGCTGCGGTTCGTTACAGGCCTGCAGCGCGCGGCTGATTTGCGGCAGTACCTGGTTGGCCAGTTGCAGCAGGATCTCGCCTTGTGGCGTAAAACGCAGCGGCTGACTTTTACGCACAAACAGACGAAAGCCGAGGCGCTGTTCCAGATCGCTGAACTGGTGGGAAAGCGCCGACTGCGTCTGATGCAGCGTTGCCGCTGCTGCAGCCAGCGACCCGCTGTTTCGTAACGCCTGTAGCGTTTTCAGGTGTTTAATTTCGATCATGAATGTCCTTCACCCCGGCATGAACAATTTGCGCTTGAGGTTTATACAGTACATTCACAATATGGATGTGTAAACATCTGGACGTCTAAACTCGTCATATTTCGACTTGCAGGTGCGTTGGCTGCCTTGCACGCCCCAGTCACTTACTTCAGTAAGCTCCTGGGAACGCGCTACGTTGCCGCCTTCCTGCCAGCCGAACTATTTAGAGTTTTACATTCAGAATCAAAAAATTAAAGGAAGAAGACATGACAATACATAACCACACCCTCGGTTTTCCTCGCGTCGGCCTGCGTCGCGAGCTGAAAAAAGCGCAAGAAAGTTACTGGGCGGGGAATTCTTCTCGCGAAGAACTGCTGGCGGTAGGGCGCGAGCTGCGCGCCCGTCACTGGGATCAGCAAAAACAAGCCGGGATCGATCTGCTGCCGGTCGGTGATTTCGCCTGGTACGACCATGTTCTGACCACCAGCCTGCTGCTGGGCAATGTGCCGGCTCGTCATCAGAACAACGACGGCTCTGTCGATATCGACACCCTGTTCCGCATCGGTCGCGGTCGCGCACCAACTGGCGAACCGGCGGCAGCGGCAGAGATGACCAAATGGTTTAACACCAACTATCACTACATGGTGCCGGAATTCAGCAAAGGCCAGCAGTTCAAACTGACGTGGACGCAACTGCTGGATGAAGTGGACGAAGCGCTGACGCTGGGCCACAAGGTGAAGCCCGTGCTGCTTGGGCCGGTCACGTACCTGTGGCTGGGCAAAGTGAAAGGCGAACAATTCGATCGCTTAAGCTTGCTGAACGACATTCTGCCGGTCTACCAGCAAGTACTGGCCGAACTGGCGAAACGCGGTATTGAGTGGGTACAGATCGACGAACCGGCACTGGTGCTGGAGCTGCCGCAAGCGTGGCTGGACGCCTTCAAACCGGCGTATGACGCGCTGAACGGCAAGGTAAAACTGCTGCTGACCACCTATTTCGAAGGCGTCACGCCGAACCTGGACACCATTACCGCGCTGCCGGTGCAGGGTCTGCATGTCGATCTGGTACACGGTAAAGACAACGTTGCACAGCTGCATCAGCGTCTGCCTGCCGACTGGTTGCTCTCTGCCGGTCTGGTGAATGGCCGTAACGTCTGGCGCGCCGATCTGAGTGAAAAATATACGCAGATTAAAGATGTGGTCGGCAAACGCCCGCTGTGGGTTGCCTCTTCCTGTTCGCTGCTGCACAGCCCGATCGATCTGAGCGTTGAGACACGTCTTGATGCCGAAGTGAAAAGCTGGTTCGCCTTCGCCCTGCAAAAATGTGAAGAACTGGCGCTGTTGCGTGATGCCCTGAACAGCGGCAACACAGAAAAACTGAATGAATGGAGCGCCCCGATCCAGGCGCGCCGCCACTCTACCCGCGTGCACAACCCGGCGGTGGCAAAACGTCTGGCGGCGATCACCGCGCAGGACAGCCAGCGCGCGCGTCCGTACGCTGAGCGTGCACAAGCGCAGCGCGTGCGTTTCAACCTGCCGGCGTGGCCGACCACGACTATCGGCTCGTTCCCGCAGACCACCGAGATCCGCGGCTTGCGTCTGGATTTTAAACAGGGACGTTTAGATGCGGGCAATTACCGCACCGGCATCGCTGAACATATTAAGCAGGCGATTATCGAACAAGAACGTTTGGGGCTGGATGTGCTGGTACACGGCGAAGCAGAACGTAACGACATGGTGGAATACTTCGGTGAACACCTTGATGGTTTCGTCTTTACGCAAAATGGCTGGGTGCAGAGCTACGGCTCTCGCTGCGTGAAGCCGCCGGTGGTGATCGGCGACGTGAGCCGCCCGGAAGCGATTACCGTCGAGTGGGCGAAGTACGCACAATCGCTGACCGACAAACCGGTCAAAGGCATGCTGACCGGGCCGGTTACTATCCTCTGCTGGTCTTTCCCGCGTGAAGATGTTACCCGCGAAACCATCGCCAAACAGATCGCGCTGGCGCTGCGTGACGAAGTGGCCGATCTGGAAGCCGCCGGTATTGGCATCATCCAGATCGACGAACCGGCACTGCGCGAAGGTTTACCGCTGCGCCGCAGCGACTGGGAGGCTTACCTGGCGTGGGGCGTCGAAGCGTTCCGTATTAATGCTGCGGTGGCGAAGGATGACACGCAGATCCACACCCACATGTGCTATTGCGAGTTCAACGACATCATGGATTCCATTGCCGCGCTGGATGCTGATGTGATCACCATCGAAACCTCGCGTTCGGATATGGAACTGCTCGAGTCGTTCGAAGAGTTCGAATACCCGAACGAAATCGGACCGGGCGTGTACGACATTCACTCGCCGAACGTGCCGAGCGTGGAGTGGATCGAAGCCCTGCTGCAAAAAGCGGCGCAGCGCATTCCGGCGCAGCGTCTGTGGGTGAACCCGGATTGCGGTCTGAAAACCCGTGGCTGGCCGGAAACCCGCGCCGCGCTGGCTAATATGGTGAAAGCCGCGCAGAACCTGCGTCAGCAGTAAACAGCCATGCGCCGCCGGTTCGTTCCCCGGCGGCGTTTTTTTGCGGTTTTACGGCGTTTCGGTTAACAACTCCAGAGAGAGGGTGTAGACGCCGGGTTCAAATACATCGCCATCCTGGCCATAAAAGCTGAATGTTTGCTCCGCGCCAGCCGCCAGCGGGCTATTGGATTTATAGGCATCGTCCGCCGCACTCCAGGTACTGTCCAGTTTGTTCGCCAGATTCGGCACAAGGTGTTTCTCCGTGCTATTACTGGTGCTGACCCATACGATATCGCCATTACTCTCGCGAGAATCACCCTGTCCGCGAATGTAGTAAGTGCCTGCAGTGGTCGATCCGTTTTTGATAATGATGGTCGCGGCATGATCCAAAATAGAATCGCCAGTATAGATATTGCCTGCTCCCAGCGTTCCTTCAGCGTCCATGCCTTTGGTAATGCTCCATGATGTTGGCGCATTCAGCGTCATGGAGGTGGTCGCGCTTCCATGAGAAGTCAGTGCCGCAAAACTCTGGTTGCTCATCAGAACCAGTAAAGTAGTCAGCATTACTTTTTTCATTATCATCATTCCTTTAATTTCATTGTAATTACACAACTTTGGATGCGACAAAGACACAAAAGCTGTGGTGCGGCCTCGCATTCAGGAAAACCGTAAAATGAGTAGAGAGCAGTTACGCTGACAGTGCGGATACCCTCTCTGTCAGCGTGATAGCGTGACCTCACGCAGAGGTGTTACGGCGTTTCAGTTAACAACTCCATCGAGAGGTTATAAGTGCCGGGTTCAAATGTATCGCCAGCCTGCCCATAAAAACTGAACGTTTTCTCATCACCCGCGGCCAGTGGGTTGTTCGATTTAAAGGCGGTGTCCGCAGCACTCCAGGTACTGTCGAGCGTGGTGGTCAGGTTTGACACAACGTGTTTTTGCGTGCTGTCGCTGGCATTGACCCACACAATGGTGCCATCGGTCTCAAGGGAATCCCCTTGCCCGCGAATGTAGTAAGTACCCGCCGCCGTCGAGTCGTTCTTAATAATGATGGTCGCAGCATGGTTCAGAATGCTGTCGTCGGTATAGGTGTTGCCAGCCCCAAGGGTTCCTTCTGCTTCTACGCCTTTGGTGATGCTCCATATTGCTGGTGCGTTAAGGGTCATGCTGGTGGTGGCGCTACCGTGGGATGTCAGCGCTGCAAAACTCTGGCTGCTCATCAGCGCCAGTAAGGTGGTCAGCATTATCTTTTTCATAAATCATTCCTTTAGTTTCATCATCGTTAATTGATCCCGCGCCGCATACCTGGACGTGGGTGGCGTCACCTTTGCAGGTGACAACCTGTTGCGCAGGCTTCCGATCCTGAAGCCAGCGTAATGCGTTGTGCTCGTTGTTCAGGGGACGATGGCAAGCGCGTTGGCCGTAATGACATACTCATCGGCAGCGGCTTGCTGGTTTCCGTCGATGACAATCTGAAAGCTGGCTCGTGTCGCGGAGGTGGTGCGGACGATGCCGCCTCGATCCTTGCTCTCACCTGACCAGCCTTCACCTGCCAGCCGGATCCGCAGTTGATGCGCAGAATTACGCTTTCCCGTCAGTACATAGCGCCCCGGCGCCGGGGCGCTTTTCTGCGCGTTCAACCAGACCAGATACCCTGAATGCGCTGCCTGAAAAAACATCCGGCCGCGGCCGATAACCGTGCCATCACGCAATGTTGTCTCCTGGGGCGGACGTATGTTCAGCGTAACTTCGGGTACGGCTTCCGTTGCCTGCGCTACGGGCAAACAGAGCGCGGCTGCTATCAGTAATGGAAGTGCAATTTTCTTTTTCATTTCAGAGACCTTCATGCTGAACGGCACATTGCGCTAAGGGCATAGATACCCGCAGAGCTTTTTTCTGCTGGCAGACGGTAGTCCGCTATGCACGAGCGTTCATTGCCCAGCGAGACCAGAAGTCTTCCCGTTTGTGGTAGCCCGCTCATGTACACTTCTCCGCCATCACCCGTAATACCTGCTCCGGTATTGGTCTCATTGCCCGCAAGCGTGACCAGCGCGCCAAAGGGCACCAGACGGTTATTCGCCTGTGTCAGCGTGATAACGGCTCGGGCACCTGTCCGGGTTGAGAATTTCGCCGCGATGACTGCCCCTGCCGTGGGGACTATCCGGGTGTCCGTTTGCGGGACTTCAACATCAGCGGGTAGAGTATTGGGATCGAGCGTCACTAAATTCGCCTGATAGGGCATCACGTAGTCCAGCGTGGTGTATCCGCGAAAATCGGTTTTCACACCGGGGATATCGCCTGCCGATACGCCTGCTGCGCCCGGCGCTTCCACCAGCGCCACGGTTTCTCCCAGCGGCTGGCCCAGCGTGATCCCATGGCGATGAATCACTACGCCGCCAGCCACGCCCGCATTCATCTGTCGGGAAGATGGGCTGTAGCGATAGCCGCCTTTCAATTCACCATAAGCGCCGCGCCAGGTCAGATTAATCAGACTGCTGTTTCGGTCAGTAGCCGGGTTGCCTGGCGCCATCCGTTCACGTACATCCCAACTCAGACGGCGATCAAAACTGTCGCCATTCAGTCCCATTTCATGCTGCGTACCGCGTATGTCCCCGTTTACCATCTGATAACTGGCCCGCGCGTGGTTTCCCATCCAGCGATCCAGAGGCAGGCTAATCCAGAAACTTATTTCCCGATCCGTTTTACGCCCGCCTGGCTGGGCGCCGCTGTGGTAAACCGGCTCCTGGCGTTGCGTCCAGTTCAGCGACCATGTGGCGTCATGGAAACTTGCGGCCCAGGAGACCATCAACTCATCCCGCGTCCCGTGTTGTTGCCAGTAACTCTCCCTGGCCCCCGTCAGGCTCACTGAACCCCACTGTCCCAGGGACTGGCTGAGCGTCAGGCTGGAGCGCGTTTTGCGGCGCAAATTGTTCTGATTCAGGTATCCGCCAGCGTCATGCGCCTGATCACTGTCCAGCACCGCCGACAATCCGTGAAATCCCGACGACGCGTAGCGGTTGCTGGAAAGTGTGAATCCGGTATTTGTCGCTTCAATGCTTTTGCTGTAGCGCACGCGCCAGGCGCTGCCTTGTGCATGCTCTTTTCTGCGCGGCTTTCTCTGTTCCTGAATGCCATCCAGCGAAATAGCGCCCAACTTATTGAGTGATACCCCCAGTCCCAGTGACGCTGCGCTGTAATGGGCTGCGTTCTGTAAACCTCCGTAAGCCGTTATGCCCCATGGCAACCCATACATCAGGGATGCCTGAGCGACATAACTATCGCTGACCGCGCCATTTGACGGGCGGTAGCGACCGCTCATCAGGTTGTATTTGAAATAACCTTCACGAAGCGCGATAGCTGGCGTGGTAGAGGGCACAATAAAACTTTGCTGACGGCCATCGTTTTCAAAAATCGTCACCTGTAAGTCGCCGCCGTCACCGGCGGAGGGAAGATCTGTCAACGCAAAAGGCCCCGGCGCAACGGTGGTGCTGTAAATCACATAACCGCTGCGTTTGACTTCAATCCGGGCCTGTGTCCGCGCGATCCCGCGAATAACAGGGGCGAATTCTCTTTGGTTATAGGGAACCATTGCCTCATCGGAGCCAAGCATCACCCCCCGAAAGGGAATGCTGTCAAAGATGTCGGCTGGAGTGTAACGATCCCCCAATGCCAGACGGCTTTTCAGGTCATATAATCCGCGTTCAGCATAGGTCCATGCAGTCTGCCATTTTGCTGGTGATTGGCCCTCTTTCTGCCAGGTTGTCAGGTTCCGCAAACGCCAGGCGCCGAGATTCGCTCCAGGCTCGAGCTGTGCAAACGCGGTGCTATTCGTTGAGGAACTGCTGCCTGATGACGCCGAACGGGCCGTATTTATGCGGTAATTCATCAGCAGGGCAGGAATGCCGTCATCCCAGAGTTCCCGTGGCGCGAGACCTGATACCTTTGGGCGCAGTGCTGCCTGCGGGACACTGAGCAACAACTGCTGTCGATAAAACTGGAACGTTTCTGTCGCCTGCGGAATGGCCGTCAGCGCCGCACATTGCTGCGTCTCGTCATCGGTTGTTTTCTCCGAAGTGCGAGCAGCAAAGAGACCAGGGTACTGTTCTGTTTTCACGCCATACTGTGTCAGCAGTGCTTCAGTCAGGCAGGTTTTCAGAAAGCGCTTGCCGCTTTTGTCACGCGCCTGGTGAAATACCATCTCCCTGGAATCCACCAGGTCTCCATTTAGCAAAATGTCTACCGGGTAAATTCCAGGTAGCTGGCTTCCTTCGTTAAAAACCGAAATATCAACGTTTCTTCCCTCTTCGCCACCTAACAGCGCGGGATCAAATGACCAGCTTTCTGCCGCCGCATTCGCTGATGAACATATGCAGACAGCTATCCCAACAGAGAATAATGGCAGAATATAATATTGTTTTACTGTCATATAAATGTGAGCTAAACAACGTCGAATATTATTGTTTTATAAACAGTAATGTGGCCCTGAATATGTCTGCTACCCTTCGATAAACGCAAAATCAAAAAGGGTAAAACGCGCGTCGTTGTCATAGAGCGAGAGTGATACCAATAAATCAGCACCTGCAAGTTAATTGCACATATTCATATGAATAATAAATACGCTTGCTTCTACGCTGTGTCGCATTAAATAACATTGTTATTCTACGTTGGCTTGCCAGGTCTGACTTTCACCGCCGTAATCGTTCACAATCTTCCATTCAATCCTTTTACTTTTTGTTGCGGAAGGCAGTGTGAAATCACGCGAAGAGAAAGGCGCAACGTATTTGATATCCTGTACGCTAACGTCATTAATTTTTAGCGCGCTGATATTAATGTAAAACGGTGAGTTATTCGCTGCGGTCAACTTATTACCGTGCTGTTGCCATTGCAGACGATTTTCTGCATCGTCAGGATGGCTTTTTAACGTGCCTGGCCGAATGAGCAGTTTGATGCAGTTATTGATAGTGAGTTGAACGTTCAGTGATACTTTATCGGTCTTCTCTTTTGCCCACTCGTCTCCCGCTTTAGGGGGGATTCCCTTAACACATAACCACTGTAACGTTTCACGGTCGGCCCGGAAATTACCGCCGGTGCGCACAATACGTAATCGGCTGGACTGCTGCCCATCCAGGCGCATCAGCGGGGGCGTAACAACAAACGGTGCTTTATTCTTCCTGTTTTCATCCAGCGCCTGAGACTGGATCAGAATGGGGTAATCCTGCGGATTGGTTACCGTCAGGGTTGTACCGTTGGAAGCAGGATCATAAATCAAACGAGAGGCACCGAGCCGGACTGAAAACGTTTGGGTCGACGTTGCAGAATGGGAGGATGCGGCTGAGGCGATGTCAGGCAAAAAACAAACAGATACGGCTAAAAGCGACAATGCTGAAATATTTTTTTTCACGTGACAACCCTGTATGAAAATATAAGTAAAAACGCTAAATAGTTGCGCAGAAGAAATCTTTTTTACGGATCTTAGCCCGGGCTTTGTTATGTCCAACATCATTTTTGTGGTGCTGGTCTGTGCAGTTATTTAGTGCCATCAAAAAAATATGAATCATTCCTTCTGTAATATGCGCTAAGCATAATCTTATTAAAGGCATTTACCTGTAATAAGGTGTATCCAAAGTATTGCATGGAAGAGAAGAACAGGTAAACCAGCAAAGTTCAACGCCGGGTCGTCACAAAAAAGCAAAATCATTTTTTTAGTTGGCGTTTTTTTATGCTGAAATTTGAAAAGATATTAAAATACATGCTATTAACAGATGCTGTCGTTGAGTCTTTTCTGAGGTGCAATTTCTTATTTCTGACAGGATAATAGAACTTTCTTGATCCCATTAAACTTTTTCTAAATGAAAAGCGAAGATTTCATATAAATTAGTTTCCTTCATTCCCTGTTAATACGGCCAGAAATTCAAGAAGTTCTCGTATTAGCGTTGCATCTTAAATCTCTATTATTGGCCGGGGCGTTTCCCCCGGCACGGATATTATTTTTTAATGTACTGGGCAAACCATGTCAGCATTCGTTGCCAGCCATCTTTTGCCGACTCTTCGTGATAGCTCGGGCGGTAATCGGCATTAAAGGCATGGCCCGCTTCCGGGTACACCACAATCTCGGCAGTGGCGTTGGCTGCCCGCAGCGCCTGGCGCATGGTTTCCACGCTTTCGAGCGGAATGCCGGTATCCTGCGCGCCGTATAAACCCAGTACCGGTGCGGTCAGATCGGTCGCGACATCTACCGGGTGGCGCGGCGAGTTGAGCGATTTCTCTCCCACCAGCTTACCGTACCAGGCCACCGCGGCTTTCAACTGCGGGTTATGCGCCGCATACAGCCAGGCGATACGTCCGCCCCAGCAAAAACCGGTGATCAACAACTGATGCGCGTTGCCGCCATTGCGCGCCGCCCAACTGGCGACGTGGTCGAGATCGGCCAGCACCTGGGCATCCGGCACCTTGCTGACCAGCCCGCTCAGTAGCGTCTGGATATCGGCAAAATCATTCGGATCGCCCTGGCGAAAGTAGAGCTCAGGTGCAATGGCGAGGTAACCTTCCAGCGCCAGACGGCGGCAGAGATCGCGGATATGTTCATGTACGCCGAAAATTTCCTGCACCACAATGACGATCGGCAACGGGCCATCGGCATTTCTTGGTCGAGCATGAAACGCAGGCATACTGTCGCCCTGCGTGGGAATGGAGGTTTCGCCTGCGATTAGGGCGTCCTCCGGTGTGTGAACGATGGTGGAAGCGTGAGGCGAAGCTGCAGGTGCAAAGCCCGGCTGTTTGTTGGTTGTCATGGCATTCTCCATACCCTTTTATTAGCGCTTCAATAACTATAGACGGAAGGACTGACGCGCGCGCAAATCCCCGTTTCATCGACTACCTATGCTGCTGCGTTGTGAGATACAGCATGTTAATGTGATATGAGTCACTAATTTATGGAAATGATATGCAAACACTTTCGATGATGGTGACATCAATCACTAAAACAGGCAGACGCCTTCTGTAAAGTGGCTTTTTGCCTCTCCTGATAAAACCAACCACAAAGGAGCCTGTTATGTCCAGGTCTGATGTTTTTCATCTCGGTCTCACCAAAAACGATTTACAAGGGGCTACGCTGGCCATTGTCCCTGGCGATCCGGAGCGTGTGGAAAAGATCGCCGCGCTGATGGATAAGCCGGTCAAGCTGGCATCTCACCGCGAATTTACCAGCTGGCGCGCCGAACTGGATGGCAAACCGGTTATTGTGTGCTCCACCGGCATCGGCGGTCCGTCAACCTCTATCGCCGTAGAAGAACTGGCGCAGCTTGGCATCCGCACTTTTCTGCGTGTCGGCACGACCGGGGCAATTCAGCCGCATATCAATGTTGGCGATGTACTGATTACCACCGCCTCCGTGCGCCTTGATGGCGCCAGCCTGCATTTTGCACCGATGGAATACCCGGCGGTGGCTGACTTTGCCTGCACCACGGCGCTGGTCGCAGCGGCGGATGCGATTGGCGCAACCAAACACATTGGCGTAACGGCATCTTCCGACACCTTTTACCCGGGCCAGGAGCGTTACGACACATTCTCCGGGCGCGTGGTGAAAAGCTTTAAAGGCTCAATGGAAGAGTGGCAATCAATGGGTGTAATGAATTATGAAATGGAATCCGCGACGCTGCTGACCATGTGTTCAAGCCAGGGACTGCGCGCCGGGATGGTGGCTGGGGTGATTGTGAATCGTACCCAGCAGGAGATCCCGAACGCAGAAACGATGAAACAGACCGAAAGCCACGCCGTGAAAATCGTGGTGGAAGCCGCACGTCGCCTGCTGTAATTCCTCTCTGCCGGTGCCCGGTAATGTTGCGTTTACCGGGCCTGACAAATCCCTTTCCGTTTCTGCGTAGCGCCTCGCAGGAAAAGCCCTTTCCAACTGGACGTTTATACAGCACAATTCCCGCTTGTACGAATAAGGTCTGGAGGAGGCGTGGTGGACACTTCAATCATCGTCATGGCAGCGCTGGCGCTGGCGGGATTACTGGTCGGCTGGCTGGCTGCAAGCTGGCGCGGGGCGCAGCAGCAGGCGGAATTGCTTGCCGAGCAACGCGATGTGTTTAGTGAACTGAGCGCCGCCCGCCAGCAGTTGGTTCAGAGCGAGCACTGGCGTGAAGAGTGCGAACTGCTCAATAACGAACTGCGCAGCCTGCAACATATCAACAGCTCGCTGGAAGCCGATCTTCGTGAAGTCACCACCCGCCTGGAATCCACCCAGTTGCATGCGGAAGAGAAGCTACGCCAGATGCACAGCAGCGAGCAGCGTCTCAGCGAACAATTTGAAAACCTTGCGAACCGCATTTTTGAGCAGAGCAACCGGCGGGTGGATGAACAGAACCGCCAGAGCCTGAACGGCCTGCTAACGCCGCTGCGCGAGCAGCTCGACGGTTTTCGCCGCCAGGTGCAGGAGAGCTTTGGCCAGGAAGCGCGCGAACGCCATACGCTGGCGCATGAAATCCGCAATCTGCAACAGTTGAACGCCCAGATGGCGCAGGAGGCCATCAACCTGACGCGCGCATTGAAAGGTGATAATAAAACGCAGGGCAACTGGGGCGAAGTGGTGCTGACCCGCGTGCTGGAAGCGTCCGGTCTGCGCGAAGGGTACGAGTATGAAACCCAGGTTAGCCTGGAAAACGACAGCCGCGCGCGTATGCAACCGGATGTGATCGTACGCTTACCGCAGGGCAAGGATGTGGTGATTGATGCCAAAATGACGCTGGTGGCCTACGAGCGCTACTTCAACGCCGAGGATGAATTTACCCGCGAAGGCGCATTGCAGGAGCATATCGCCTCGGTACGTAATCATATTCGCCTGCTGGGGCGCAAAGATTATCAGCAGCTTCCCGGCCTGCGCAGCCTCGACTACGTCCTGATGTTTATTCCGGTGGAACCCGCGTTCCTGATCGCCCTCGACAGGCAGCCCGAACTGATAACGGAAGCGCTGAAGAATAACATTATGCTGGTCAGCCCGACCACGCTGCTGGTGGCGCTGCGCACCATCGCCAACCTTTGGCGCTATGAGCATCAAAGCCGCAACGCACAGCAGATTGCAGAAAGGGCGAGTCGGCTGTATGACAAAATGCGCCTGTTCGTTGATGACATGTCGTCCATCGGCCAGAGCCTGGATAAAGCGCAGGATAACTACCGCCAGGCGATGAAAAAACTCACCGCCGGGCGCGGCAACGTGCTGGCGCAGGCGGAGGCATTTCGCGGTCTTGGCGTTGAGATCAAGCGTGAGATTAATCCAGAATTAACGGCGGAAGCGCAGGCGCAGGATGAAGAGTTTCGCCTGCGAGCAGGGCAGGAAGCGGTAAACGAATATAATGAAGACAATCAGTTAGACGATGCAACGCAGGATGAGGAACCTGGCGCGAAGGCGTCATCGGGCGGTTGAATCGTAGGGCAATTGCGTCCAATCTGATACACTTCACAAACAAATTCTTAAATAGCAGGCACTAAGATGGCGGAAGATTCAAAAGAGACAACACACTTTGGTTTTCAGACCGTCGCCAAAGAAAACAAAGCCGACATGGTGGCGCATGTTTTCCATTCGGTCGCGTCGAAATATGATGTTATGAACGATTTGATGTCGATGGGCATTCACCGTTTATGGAAGCGTTTTACCATTGATTGCAGCGGCGTACGCCGTGGGCAGAAAGTTCTCGATCTGGCCGGCGGCACTGGCGATTTGACCGCTAAATTCTCGCGTCTGGTAGGTGAAACCGGGCAGGTTGTGCTGGCTGATATCAATGACTCAATGCTGAAAATGGGGCGCGAAAAGCTGCGCAACATCGGCATTATCGGTAACGTCGAGTATGTACAGGCAAACGCAGAAGCGCTGCCGTTCCCGGATAATACCTTCGACTGCATTACCATCTCTTTCGGCTTGCGCAACGTAACGGAAAAAGAGCAAGCGCTGCGTTCCATGTTTCGCGTGTTGAAACCGGGCGGGCGTCTTCTGGTGCTGGAGTTTTCCAAACCGATTATTGAGCCGCTGAGCAAAGTGTACGACGCGTACTCTTTCCATATTCTGCCGCGCATTGGCCAACTGGTGGCAAGCGATGCCGACAGCTACCGCTATCTGGCGGAGTCTATCCGTATGCACCCCGATCAGGAAACCCTGAAAGCGATGATGCAGGACGCGGGTTTTGAAAACGTTGACTACTACAATCTGACCGCCGGTATTGTTGCTCTGCACCGTGGCTACAAATTCTGACAGGAGTGCGCATGCCCTTTAAGCCGATGGTGGCCGCCGGAATCGAACGCGCGCTGAATACCTTTCTCTACCGCGAGAGCGCGCTGATTTCTGCGCGTCAGCGTCTGTACGGCAAAGTTTTACGCGTTGTTTTGCAGGAGTTCTCCTCGCCGTTTGTGCTGGTGTTCAGCGAACAGCAGATCGACGTCCTGAGCGAATGGGAAGGCGAGGCTGACTGTTCAGTTATCACCCAGTTGCGGGTGTTGCCGAAACTGCGCGATCGCCAGCAACTGACTGCACTTATCCGCAGCGGCGAGCTGGAAGTACAGGGGGATATTCAGGTCGTGCAAAACCTGGTGGCGCTTGCCGATCTCGCTGAATTTGATCCCGCTGAGATGCTTGCTCCCTGGACGGGCGATATTGCCGCCGAGGGTATCAGTAAATTCCTGCGCGGTGGCGCTCGCATGCTGCGCCATGGCGTTCAGCGTCAACAACGCTACGTCGCTGAAGTGTTAACCGAAGAGTGGCGCGTCGCGCCGGGCGCTCTGGAAGTGGCCTGGTTTGCAGAAGAGACGGCGGCCGTGGAACGTGCGACGGAAGCCTTAGCTCAGCGCCTGGATAAACTGGAGGGCAAATGACGCCAGGTGAACTGCGGCGGCTCTATTTCATCATCCAGACTTTCTTGAGTTACGGGCTTGATGAGCTCATTCCCAGAATGCGTATCACCCTGCCGCTGCGGATCTGGCGCAGGATGCTGTTCTGGATGCCTAACCGGCACAAGGATAAAGCGCTTGGTGAACGGCTGCGTCTTGCGTTGCAGGAGCTGGGACCGGTGTGGATCAAATTCGGTCAAATGCTCTCTACTCGCCGCGATCTTTTCCCGCCGCTGATTGCCGATCAACTGGCAATGCTACAGGATCGTGTCGCGCCGTTTGACGGGCACCTCGCCAAACAGCAGATCGAAAAAGCGATGGGCGATCTGCCCGTTGAAACCTGGTTTGATGACTTCGAGATTGAACCGCTGGCGTCTGCATCGATTGCTCAGGTTCATACCGCGCGGCTGAAAGAGAGCGGCAAAGAGGTGGTGATCAAGGTGATCCGCCCGGATATTCTGCCGGTGATCAAAGCCGATCTTAAACTTATTTACCGCCTGGCGGCGTGGGTTCCGCGCCTGCTGCCGGATGGCCGTCGTTTGCGTCCGCGTGAAGTCGTGCGGGAGTATGAAAAAACGCTGATTGATGAACTGGATTTGTTGCGTGAAGCCGCCAACGCGATTCAGTTACGGCGTAATTTTGAAAACAGCCCGATGCTGTATGTGCCGGAAATCTACTCCGACTACTGTAGCCAGGATATGCTGGTAATGGAGCGCATTTACGGTATTCCGGTCTCGGATGTTGTAGCGCTGGAAAAGAACGGTACTAACCTGAAATTGCTGGCTGAGCGCGGCGTGCAGGTCTTCTTCACCCAGGTTTTCCGCGACAGTTTTTTCCATGCTGACATGCATCCAGGCAATATTTTTGTCAGCTATGATCATCCGGAAGACCCCCAATATATCGGCATCGATTGCGGCATCGTGGGTTCGCTCAACAAAGAGGATAAACGCTACCTGGCGGAGAACTTTATCGCTTTCTTCAATCGCGATTACCGCAAAGTGGCGGAACTGCATGTCGACTCAGGCTGGGTGCCGCCGGACACCAATGTTGAAGAGTTTGAATTCGCCATTCGTACGGTGTGCGAGCCGATATTTGAGAAGCCGCTGGCGGAAATCTCCTTTGGTCACGTGTTGCTTAATCTCTTTAACACCGCTCGTCGCTTCAATATGGAAGTGCAGCCGCAACTGGTGCTGCTGCAAAAAACCTTGCTCTATATTGAAGGCGTCGGCCGTCAGCTCTATCCGCAGCTCGATTTGTGGAAAACGGCGAAACCTTTTCTTGAAACGTGGATCAAAGATCAGGTGGGTATTCCTGCGCTGGTCCGGGCGTTAAAAGAGAAAGGGCCGTTCTGGATAGAGAAAATGCCGGAGCTTCCTGAACTGATCTACAACGGTTTGCAGCAAGGTAAACATTTGCAGCAGAGCGTTGATAAGATTGCCAGCGAACTACGGGTTAACCATGTACGTCAGGGGCAATCCCGTTATCTGTTTGGTATTGGCGCGACATTGCTGCTTAGCGGGACACTATTATTGATCAACCGGCCCGACTGGGGGCTTGCTCCCTTATGGGTTGTCGCCGGTGGTGTTGTTGTCTGGCTGGTCGGTTGGTATAAGACACGCTAAGCTATTGGCGCGTATCGGGGGCCTGAAGTACAGACGCTGCCAACAAAGAGGCAGCGTAATGGATAATGTGTATACTTGGGCCTGTTTATAACATCATCTGTTACAGAGGACTATGTATGGGTGGTATCAGTATTTGGCAGTTGTTGATTATTGTAGTTATCGTCGTGCTGCTGTTCGGAACGAAAAAACTCGGTTCGATTGGCTCCGATCTTGGGGCCTCCATCAAAGGCTTTAAAAAAGCCATCAGCGATGATGATAAAGAGGAAAAGCAGGATAAATCGGCACAAGATGCAGATTTTACGGCGAAATCCCTCTCTGATGATGCAAAATCCAACGACGCTAAAAAAGACGAAAAACGTCACGACAAAGAGCAGGTGTAATTCGTGTTCGATATAGGTTTTGGCGAACTGTTACTCGTTTTTATCATCGGTCTCGTTGTGCTGGGGCCGCAGCGTCTGCCTGTGGCCGTGCGTACTATTGCGGGCTGGGTCCGCGCATTACGCTCGCTGGCGACAACGGTGCAGAATGAATTGACGCAGGAGCTGAAGCTTCAGGAGTTCCAGGACAGTCTGAAAAAGGTTGAGAAAGCGAGTCTGGAAAACCTGACGCCGGAGTTGAAAGAGTCAATGGACGAACTGCGCCAGGCGGCGGAATCGATGAAGCGCTCATACAGCGTTCACGATGCGGAAAAAACGAGCGATGAAGCGAATACCATCCATAATCCGGTGGTGAAAGAGAGCGAAGCGCAGCGCGAAGGCGTTACGCCGTCTACCGCTGAGCATCAGGTCAGCGCGCCGCAGCAAGCTCCCGAAGCCGATGAAGAGAAAAAATCGCCGACGGTGAACCCGACGATCAAAGACACGGCTCCGCTTTCCGACTCCTCACCTTCTTCAAGTGAAAAATCCTGAACATGGCTGTAGACGATACCCAACCGCTTATTGCGCATCTTATTGAGCTGCGTAAGCGTCTGCTGAACTGCATTATCGCCGTCATGGTGATTTTCCTCGCGCTGGTTTACTTCGCGAATGATATCTATCAGCTCGTTTCCGCTCCGCTCATCAAACAGATGCCGGTCGGGGCGACAATGATCGCCACGGATGTTGCCTCACCGTTTTTTACGCCGATCAAGCTGACCTTTATGGTGTCGCTGATCCTCTCGGCGCCGGTCGTTCTGTATCAGGTATGGGCATTTGTTGCTCCTGCGTTGTATAAGCATGAGCGCCGCCTGGTCGTGCCGTTGCTGATCTCCAGCTCGTTGCTGTTCTATATCGGCATGGCATTCGCCTACTTTGTGGTGTTTCCGCTGGCGTTTGGCTTCCTGACGCATACCGCTCCGGAAGGGGTGCAGGTTTCTACTGACATCGCCAGTTACCTCAGCTTCGTCATGGCGCTGTTTATGGCCTTCGGCGTCTCGTTTGAAGTGCCGGTGGCCATTGTGCTGCTGTGCTGGATGGGCGTAACCACGCCTGCCGATCTGCGACAAAAGCGTCCTTATGTGCTGGTCGGTGCATTTGTCGTTGGCATGCTGCTGACGCCGCCGGATGTCTTCTCGCAAACACTGCTGGCGATACCGATGTATTGCCTGTTTGAAATTGGCGTCTTCTGCGCCCGCTTTTATGTCGGTAAGCGCCGTATTATCGACGATGAGAACGACACAGGAACCAGTGAAGAGTAACAAACCGCCCGTCAGGGCGGTTTTTGTATGGGGAAGAGCATGTTTGATATCGGCGTCAATCTGACCAGTTCGCAGTTTTCCAGAGATCAGCGCGAGGTGGTCGCGCGTGCGCAAGCGGCGGGCGTCACGGGCATGTTGATAACCGGTACCAATCTGCATGAGAGTCAGCAGGCGCAACAGCAGGCACAGCGCTACCGTCACTGCTGGTCAACAGCGGGCGTGCATCCTCATGACAGCAGCGGCTGGACGGCGGAAACCGCACAGGCAATCCGTGCCCTGGCATCATTGCCGGAAGTGGTGGCCGTGGGAGAGTGCGGGCTGGATTTCAATCGCAATTTCTCCACGCCGCGTGAACAGGAATACGCCTTTAGCGCCCAGTTGGCGCTGGCTGCTGAACTGAATATGCCGGTTTTTCTGCACTGTCGCGATGCGCATGAACGCTTTCTGGCGTTGTTGGATCCGTGGCTGAATAAGCTGCCTGGCGCCGTGTTGCACTGCTTTACCGGCTCAGCGCAGGAGGCCAGAGATTGCCTCGATCGCGGTATGTACCTTGGGATTACCGGCTGGGTGTGTGATGAACGTCGTGGGCAGGAACTACGCGAAGTGGTGCCACTGATTCCAGCCGAGCGGCTGCTTATCGAAACGGATGCGCCTTACCTGCTGCCGCGCGATCTGGTGCCGAAGCCCGCATCGCGGCGTAATGAACCGGCGTTATTGGGACATATTCTCGCCACAGTCGCATCGCTGCGTGGCGAAGAGGTTCAGTGGCTGGATTCGGTGACGGATAAAAACGTACAGCGTCTGTTTGGCATCGCGTTTTAACGCCGCTTCACGCCTTACGGAAATCGGTATTTTTGACGCTTTGCAGCACCTGCTTATTCAGCATATGCAGCAGCAACATCGAGCGTGTTTCGCCGTCAGGCTCTTTAAAGATAGCCTGCAATCCTTCAAGCGCGCCTTCGGTAATCACCACATCATCGCCTGGAAAGGGCGTTTCGGGATCGGTCACGCCTTCCGGCTGATAGACCGAAAGCTGATGGATAACCGAGGGGGGAACGCGGGCCGGGTGCATACCAAAACGCACGAAGTGGCTGACGCCGCGCGTGGCATTAATGGTGGTGGTGTGAATCACCTCGGGATCAAACTCTACAAACAAATAGTTGGGAAAAAGCGGTTCATTCACGATTGTGCGTTTGCCGCGTACGATTTTTTCCAGGGCGATCATCGGCGTCAGGCAACTGACCGCCTGGCGTTCGAGATGTTCCTGGGCGCGCTGGAGCTGGCCTCGTTTGCAGTAAAGTAGGTACCAGGATTGCATAATGACTCTTTTCCGTAAGTTCGGGCGAAAGAATATCAAAACCGCAGCATGATGGCTAAGTTCATTATAACGTCCGCGCCGGGCGCTGTTGAATTTCACGTCGATTTAACAAAAATACAGCAACCTCAGATTGAACACCGTATAATAAAGCGCTTATCTGGAGGCGATAATACACCGCATGAAATACAACGACCTACGCGACTTTTTGACATTGCTCGAGCAGCAAGGGGAACTGAAGCGCATCACGCTGCCGGTTGACCCTTATCTGGAAATGACCGAAATAGCCGATCGCACCCTGCGTGCTGGCGGCCCGGCGTTGCTGTTTGAGAATCCGAAAGGTTATGCAATGCCGGTGCTGTGTAATCTGTTCGGTACGCCGCGTCGCGTCGCGTTAGGTATGGGGCGGGAGGATGTCAGCGCGCTGCGTGAAGTGGGTAAGCTGCTGGCATTCCTGAAAGAGCCTGAGCCGCCAAAAGGTTTCCGCGATCTCTTCGATAAGCTGCCGCAGTTTAAGCAAGTGCTGAATATGCCGACGAAACGTCTGCGCGGCGCGCCCTGTCAGCAAAAAGTGCTGCAGGGCGACGAGGTCGATTTGACCACCATCCCGATCATGCAGTGCTGGCCGGATGATGCCGCGCCGCTGATTACCTGGGGGCTGACGGTGACCCGTGGCCCGCACAAAGAGCGACAGAACCTGGGGATCTATCGTCAGCAGCGGATCGGTAAAAATAAGCTGATCATGCGCTGGCTCTCCCACCGTGGCGGTGCGCTGGACTTCCAGGAGTGGCAGGCTGCACATCCCGGCGAACGTTTCCCGGTGTCGGTTGCGCTGGGTGCCGATCCAGCGACCATTCTTGGCGCGGTAACGCCGGTGCCGGACACGCTCTCTGAATACGCTTTTGCCGGGCTACTGCGCGGTACAAAAACGGAAGTGGTGAAGTGCATTTCCAACGATCTTGAAGTGCCTGCCAGCGCGGAAATTGTACTGGAAGGCTACATCGAGCCGGGTGAAATGGCCCCTGAAGGGCCGTATGGCGACCATACAGGTTACTATAATGAAGTGGATAACTTCCCGGTGTTTACGGTAACGCACATTACCCGGCGTGAAGACGCGATTTATCACTCCACCTATACCGGTCGTCCGCCCGACGAGCCGGCGGTGCTGGGGGTGGCGTTAAACGAAGTGTTCGTGCCGATCCTGCAAAAGCAGTTTCCGGAAATTGTCGATTTCTATCTGCCGCCGGAAGGTTGCTCCTATCGCCTGGCCGTCGTGACAATGAAGAAACAGTACGCGGGCCATGCAAAACGCGTCATGATGGGCGTCTGGTCTTTCCTGCGCCAGTTTATGTACACCAAGTTTGTGATCGTGTGCGATGACGATGTGAACGCGCGCGACTGGAATGATGTGATTTGGGCTATTACCACCCGTATGGATCCCGCGCGGGATACGGTTCTGGTGGAAAACACGCCGATTGATTACCTGGACTTTGCCTCGCCGGTTTCCGGTCTTGGCTCAAAAATGGGGCTGGATGCCACCAATAAATGGCCGGGGGAAACCCAGCGTGAATGGGGACGCCCAATCAAAAAAGATCCTCAGGTGACGGCGAGAATTGACGCCATCTGGGATGAACTGGCCATATTGAATGACGAAATAGACCCGACAGAGAGAGCGCATGACAACCTTAAGCTGTAAAGTGACCTCGGTAGATGCCATCACTGATACCGTATATCGTGTCCGTTTAGTGCCGGAGGCGGCTTTTTCGTTTCGCGCTGGTCAGTATCTGATGGTGGTAATGGATGAGCGGGATAAGCGTCCTTTTTCAATGGCATCCACGCCGGATCAGCATGATTATATCGAACTGCATATTGGTGCGTCAGAGCTGAATCTCTATGCCATGGCGGTGATGGACCGCATTCTGAAAGACCGCGAAATTGTTATCGACATTCCGCATGGCGATGCCTGGCTGCGCGATGACGAGGAGCGTCCGATGGTGCTGATCGCGGGCGGTACTGGCTTCTCTTATGCGCGCTCGATTCTGCTGACCACCCTCGCGCAAAACCCGAACCGTGAAGTAAGCATTTACTGGGGCGGGCGCGAGGAGAAGCATCTGTACGATTTGGCCGAGCTGGAAGCCCTGTCGGTGGATCACCCGAATCTGCGTGTGGTGCCGGTGGTTGAGCAGCCGGAAGAGGGCTGGCGCGGTCGCTCCGGCACGGTGCTGGCAGCGGTGATGCAGGATTTTGGTTCGCTCTCCGAACACGATATCTATATCGCAGGTCGTTTCGAGATGGCGAAGATTGCCCGTGACCTGTTCTGCAATGAGCGCGGCGCGCGTGAAGATCGCCTGTTTGGCGATGCGTTTGCTTTCATTTGATCAAAAAACCCGCCCCTGACAGGCGGGAAAAACGGCAACCAGATTCTCTCTTCGCATTTTTTGTAGGCCGGATAAGGCGCTTGCGCCGCCATCCGGCATGTAAGCCGGGGGCGCTTCGCTTGCCCGGCCTACACTCTACGTTGAGACCGATTCGTTTAAAGCGTTATACGCGTTCAAACACCGTAGCGATCCCCTGACCTAAACCAATACACATCGTCGCCAGACCAAGCTGGGCATCTTTGCGCTCCATCAGGTTCAGCAGTGTGGTGCTAATGCGTGTACCTGAACACCCCAGCGGATGGCCGAGAGCGATGGCACCGCCGTTCAGGTTGATCTTCTCGTCGATCTGTTCCATCAGCCCCAGATCTTTTATGCACGGCAGGATCTGTGCGGCAAAGGCTTCATTCATCTCAAACAGATCGATATCGCTGGCGGTCAGTCCGGCTTTTTTCAGCGCCAGCTGCGAGGCCGGAACCGGGCCGTAACCCATGATTGACGGATCGCAGCCGACCACCGCCATTGAACGGATACGGGCGCGCGGCGTCAGGCCCAATTCGCGGGCGCGGCTGGCGCTCATGACCAGCATCGCGGAGGCGCCATCCGACAGAGCGGATGATGTTCCGGCGGTAACCGTGCCGCTAACCGGATCGAAAGCCGGTCGCAGCGTGGACAGCGCTTCGACGGTGGTTTCCGGGCGGATCACTTCGTCATAGTTAAACTGCTTTAATACGCCATCGGCATCGTGACCGCCGGTGGGAATGATCTCGTTTTTGAATGCGCCGGATTGCGTGGCCTGCCAGGCGCGGGCGTGGGAACGTGCACCGAACGCATCCTGCATTTCACGGCTGATGCCGTGCATGCGCGACAGCATTTCGGCGGTCAGCCCCATCATGCCTGCCGCTTTTGCGACGTTGCGGCTCATACCGGGATGGAAATCGACGCCGTGGCTCATCGGCACGTGGCCCATATGCTCAACGCCGCCCACCAGACAGACTTGCGCATCGCCGGTCATGATCATCCGCGCCGCATCATGCAGCGCCTGCATTGACGAACCACACAGCCGGTTGACGGTGACAGCGGGGACGGAATGAGGGATTTCCGCCAGCAGCGCGGCGTTGCGGGCAATGTTGAAACCCTGCTCCAGCGTCTGCTGCACGCAGCCCCAGTAAATATCGTCGATGGCGCTGGCTTCCAGCGCCGGGTTACGTGCCAGCAGGCTACGCATCAGATGGGCGGAGAGGTCCTCCGCGCGCACGTTGCGGAAAGCGCCGCCTTTTGAACGGCCCATCGGTGTGCGAATTGCATCGACAATGACAACCTGTTCCATTGTGACTCCTTAAGCCGTTTTTAACTCGCCCACCGGGCGCGCAGGTTCTACCGCAGGGTAATAAGGCTCGTTGCGGCGCGCTTTTTCGCGCAGCCCGGCCGGTACTTCATACAGCGGCCCGAGGTGCTGATAGTGCTGTGCCATATCGAGATATTTTGCGCTGCCGATCGTATCCAGCCAGCGGAATGCGCCGCCGTGGAACGGCGGGAAGCCAAGACCATACACCAGCGCCATATCCGCTTCGGCGGGGCTGGCGATAATCCCTTCTTCCAGACAACGCACCACTTCATTGACCATTGGGATCATCATGCGGGCAATAATCTCTTCATCGCTGAAATCCTGTTTGCCCTTGCTGATTTCGGCCAGCATGCTGTCAACGGCGCTGTCTTCTTCTTTCTTCGGCTTGCCTTTGCTGTCTTCTTTATAGCGCCAGAAACCGAGCCCGTTTTTCTGCCCGAAACGGTGTGCGTCAAACAGCGCATCGATGGCATCGCGATAATCTTTCTGCATGCGCTGCGGGAAACCGGCCGCCATCACCGCCTGGGCGTGGTGTGCGGTATCAATGCCTACAACATCCAGCAGATACGCCGGGCCCATTGGCCAGCCGAACTGTTTCTCCATCACTTTGTCGACTTTGCGGAAATCCGCGCCGTCACGCAGCAACTGGCTAAACCCGGCAAAGTAAGGGAACAGTACGCGGTTGACGAAGAAACCCGGACAGTCATTGACCACGATCGGCGTTTTGCCCATTTTGCTCGCCCAGGCCACCACTTTGGCGAGGGTTTCATCGGAGGTTTTCTCTCCGCGAATCACTTCAACCAGCGGCATACGATGTACCGGGTTGAAGAAGTGCATGCCGCAGAAGTTTTCCGGGCGTTTCAGCACGCTGGCGAGTTCACTGATGGGAATGGTGGAGGTGTTTGATGCCAGTACGGTATCCGGACGGACTTTGTCCTCTGTTTCCGCCAGCACCGCTTTTTTCACTTTCGGGTTTTCCACGACCGCTTCGACCACCACGTCGGCGCGTTCAAAACCGGCATACTCCAGTGTTGGCTGAATGGTCGCGATCACGCTGGCCAGTTTCAGGCCGTCGATTTTGCCGCGCTCGAGCTGTTTGTTCAGCAGCTTGCCTGCTTCATTAATGCCGAGTGCAAGGGATTTCTCGTTGATATCCTTCATTAATACCGGCACGCCTTTCCAGGCTGACTGGTAAGCAATGCCGCCGCCCATAATGCCTGCGCCAAGTACCGCAGCCTGTTTGGGCGTTTCGACATTTTTGGTCAGTTTCTTCGCCTGACCTTTTACATATTGGTCGTTCAGGAAAATCCCGACCAGCGCACGGGCCTCGTTGGTGTGGGCGAGCGGAACGAAGCTCTGGTTTTCCAGCTTCAGCGCTTCGTCACGGCCAAATCTTGCCGCAGCTTCAATGGTTTTGACCGCGGTGATCGGCGCCGGATAGTGTTTCCCGGCGGTTTGCATCACCATGCCTTTGGCAATAGTAAAGCTCATGGTCGCTTCAATTTTGCTGAGCTTCAGTGGCTCCAGCTTCGGCTGACGTTTTGCTTTCCAGTCCAGATCGCCGTTAATTGCCTGCCGCAGAATGGCTATGGCGCCTTCACGCAGTTTTTCCGGCTTCACAATGCCATCCACCAGGCCGATTTTCAGCGCTTGTTCGGCATCAACATCTTTCCCGGCCGCGATGATCTCCAGCGCGCTGTCTGCACCCAGCAGGCGTGGCATACGAACTGAACCGCCAAAGCCTGGCATGATGCCAAGTTTGGTTTCCGGCAGGCCAATACGCAGGTCCGGCGTCGCCAGACGATAATCTGTTGCCAGCACGCATTCGCAGCCGCCGCCGAGCGCATAGCCATTCACTGCGGAGATCGTTGGGACGGGCAAATCTTCCAGGCGGTTAAACACGCTATTGGCAAAATGCAGCCACTGGCTCAACTGCTCTTCCGGCACGAGGAACAGGGAGAGGAATTCGGTGATATCGGCGCCGACAATAAAGGCCGCTTTCTCTGAACGCAGCAGCAGCCCTTTTAAATCTGATTGCTTTTCCAGTACGGCCAGCGCTTCGCCAAGGCTAGCGACAGTGGCGGTATCAAGCTTGTTAACTGAGCCGGGCGCATCGAACACCAGTTCCGCGATGCCATCTTCCAGCCAGTTTAGGTACAGGTTATTGCCTTTGTAGAGCATGTCAGTCTCCTGAATCCAGCGATGATCTGGTCGTACCAGATGAAGCGGAGTGTGGTTTTTATGTTAAAAAATTGCAAATAAATGATTAAAAAAATGCTAAGCGGATCACGCTCGGTGGAAATCACCCAGTGGCAGACAGGTGTGCTAAGATGCGGAGACTTGAGGTCGCAATAAACAGAAGGAAAAACGATGGACTCACTGGCAGCGCTTTATAAAAATCATATCGTTACGTTACAGGAACGCACCCGTGATGTGCTGGCGCGCTTTAAGCTCGACGCGTTACTTATTCACTCTGGCGAGCTATTTAACGTCTTTCTTGATGACCATCCGTATCCGTTTAAAGTGAACCCGCAGTTTAAAGCCTGGGTGCCGGTGACGCAGGTGCCGAACTGCTGGCTGCTGGTAGATGGCGTGAGCAAACCGAAGCTGTGGTTCTACCTGCCGGTGGATTACTGGCACAACGTTGAACCGCTGCCGACTTCCTTCTGGACCGAAGAGGTCGAGGTGATTGCTCTGCCGAAAGCGGACGGCATTAGCAGCCAGTTGCCTGCGGCGCGCGGCAATATCGCCTATATTGGCCCGGTTGCCGAGCGTGCGTTGGGCCTCGACATCGCCGCCAGCAACATCAACCCGAAAGGGGTGATCGATTACCTGCATTACTACCGTGCCTACAAAACCGATTATGAACTGGCCTGCATGCGTGAAGCGCAGAAAACGGCGGTAATGGGCCATCGCGCGGCGCATGAAGCCTTCCAGTCCGGAATGAGCGAGTTCGACATCAATCTGGCTTATCTGACCGCGACCGGCCATCGTGATACCGATGTGCCTTACAGCAATATTGTGGCGCTGAACGAGCATGCATCGGTGCTGCATTACACCAAACTTGATCACCGCGCACCGGCTGAGATGCGCAGCTTCTTGCTGGATGCTGGCGCGGAATACAATGGTTATGCCGCCGACCTGACGCGTACCTGGGCGGCGAACAGCGACACCGATTATGCGCAGTTGGTGAAAGACGTAAATGAAGAACAACTGGCGCTGATCGCCACTATGAAAGCGGGCGTCAATTACGTTGAGTACCATATTCAGTTCCATCAACGTATCGCGAAGCTGCTGCGCCGCCATCAAATCATCACCGATATTAGTGAAGAAGGAATGGTTGAGCAGGACATCACCGGGCCGTTTATGCCGCATGGTATTGGCCATCCTCTGGGGTTGCAGGTGCATGATGTCGCGGGCTTTATGCAGGATGATAGCGGTACGCATCTGGCGGCGCCGTCAAAATATCCCTACCTGCGCTGCACGCGTGTGATGGAGCCGCGTATGGTGTTGACCATCGAGCCGGGCATCTACTTTATTGAATCGCTGCTCTCATCGTGGCGCGAGGGGCCGCTCAGCAAACACTTCAACTGGCATAAAATTGAGGCGTTAAAACCGTTTGGCGGTATCCGCATCGAAGATAACGTGGTTATCCACGAGAACAGCATTGAAAATATGACGCGGGATCAGAAGCTGGCGTAATGGAGAGCTGGCTGATACCGGCTGCGCCGGTCACCTTTAGCGAGGAGATCAAAAAGAGCCGTTTTATCACGCTGTTGGCGCATACCGACGGCGTGGAGGCGGCGAAGGCGTTTGTCGAAACTGTTCGTGCGGAGCACCCGGACGCCCGTCACCATTGTGTGGCATGGGTTGCCGGGCCGCCGGATGATTCGCAGCAGTTGGGGTTTTCTGACGATGGCGAACCGGCGGGTACCGCAGGGAAGCCGATGCTGGCTCAGTTGATGGGCAGCGGTGTCGGCGAAATTACGGCGGTGGTGGTGCGTTATTATGGCGGCGTTTTATTGGGAACCGGCGGGCTGGTGAAAGCCTACGGTGGCGGTGTCCAGCAGGCGCTTAGTCAACTCGCGACAACCCGCAAAATGCCGTTAACCGAATATACTTTGTGGTGTGATTACGCACAGTTGAGCGGAGTCGAAACGTTGCTTGAGCAATTTGAGGGGAAAATTGTTGCGAGCGAGTATCAGGCTTCCGTGTATCTGCGGGTGGCGCTTCCTCACAGCAGACTGGACGCATTTTCGGCAAGGCTCGCTGATTTTAGTCGTGGCACATTGCAATTGTTAAAAACTGAAGAATAATCCCCACCTGATTTTCTGAACACCTAAGGAAGCGGCAGAGATGCATTTTCGCGCCATAACCCGAATCGTTGGACTGCTGGTCATCCTCTTTTCCGGAACGATGATCTTACCTGGACTGGTAGCCCTTATTTACCGTGATGGCGCGGGCCGTGCATTCACGCAAACCTTCTTCGTCGCGCTGGTGATTGGTTCCATTCTTTGGTGGCCGAACCGCCGTGAGAAAGGGGAGTTGAAATCCCGCGAAGGGTTTTTGATCGTCGTGCTGTTCTGGACGGTGCTGGGGAGCGTGGGGGCGCTGCCGTTTGTCTTTTCCGAAAGCCCGAATCTGACGGTGACGGATGCTTTCTTTGAATCCTTCTCGGGCCTGACAACGACCGGGGCGACCACGCTGGTTGGGCTGGATTCATTGCCGCACGCGATTCTTTTCTATCGCCAGATGCTGCAATGGTTCGGCGGGATGGGGATCATCGTGCTGGCGGTGGCCATTCTGCCTATTCTGGGCGTCGGTGGGATGCAGCTCTATCGCGCCGAAATGCCGGGGCCGCTGAAAGATAACAAAATGCGCCCGCGTATTGCGGAGACGGCGAAAACCCTGTGGCTTATTTATGTGTTGCTTACGATCGCCTGTGCGCTGGCGCTATGGTTTGCCGGAATGCCAGCTTTTGACGCCATTGGACATAGTTTTGCCACCATCGCGATTGGTGGTTTCTCCACGCATGATGCCAGCATTGGCTATTTCAACAGCCCCACTATCAATACCATCATTGCTATCTTCCTGCTGATTTCCGGGTGTAACTACGGTTTGCACTTCTCGTTGCTGAGCGGGCGTAGCCTGAAAGTTTACTGGCGCGATCCGGAATTCAGAATGTTTATCGGCGTACAACTGACGCTGGTGGTCATCTGCACCGTGGTGCTGTGGTTCCATAATATCTACAGCTCGGCGTTGATGACGATTAACCAGGCTTTCTTCCAGGTGGTCTCAATGGCGACCACGGCCGGGTTTACGACCGACAGTATCTCCCGCTGGCCGCTTTTCTTGCCGGTATTGTTGCTCTGTTCCGCTTTTATCGGCGGCTGCGCCGGTTCGACGGGCGGCGGTCTGAAGGTGATCCGCATCCTGCTGCTGTTTAAACAGGGCAACCGCGAACTGAAAAGACTGGTGCATCCGAATGCGGTGTACAGCATTAAGTTGGGGAATCGTGCATTGCCGGAACGCATTCTTGAAGCAGTGTGGGGCTTCTTCTCCGCGTATGCGCTGGTCTTTATCGTCAGTATGCTGGCGATCATCGCCACGGGAGTTGATGACTTTTCAGCATTTGCCTCTGTGGTTGCGACGCTCAATAACCTCGGGCCGGGGCTGGGCGTGGTGGCGGATAATTTTGCCAGCATGAATCCGGTCGCCAAGTGGGTGCTCATCGCGAATATGCTGTTTGGTCGCCTGGAGGTCTTCACGCTGCTGGTACTGTTTACCCCGACCTTCTGGCGCGAATAATGGAGTGTGACGTGAAAACATTAATTCTTTTCTCGACCCGGGATGGGCAAACGCGGGAGATTGCTTCTTATCTGGCTTCAGAGCTTAACGATCTTGGCGTCTTTGCGGATGTGGTTAACTTGAACCGCACGCAAGAAATTGACTGGACTAAATATGAGCGGGTGGTCATTGGTGCGTCAATTCGCTATGGACACTTTCATCCGGCGCTTGCCAGCTTTGTGAAAAAGCATCTGCCTGAGCTTAATAAACTGCCGGGAGCATTCTTTTCCGTCAACCTGGTCGCACGCAAACCGGAGAAAAGCTCGCCGCAAACTAATAGCTATACGCGTAAGTTTTTGCTGTCATCGCCCTGGCAACCGGATCGCTGCGCTGTTTTTGCTGGCGCGCTGCGTTACCCGCACTATCGATGGTACGACCGACTGATGATCCAACTGATTATGAAAATGACGGGCGGTGAAACGGATAGGCGTAAAGAAGTTGTCTATACCGACTGGCAGCAGGTGGCGAATTTTGCTCGCGAAATAGCTCAGTTAAACAGCAAAGCGGGCATTTAACGGGCGCTGTGCCTGAAAAATGAGCGAACGATAATTTTTTTGAATTTTATGCTTGTCAGCCAGAATTATCTCCCTATAATGCGCCTCCACTGACACGGCACAACGGCATACACACCGGCCTGTCAGGTGAAGAAAACCGAAAATAATCAGTTGACTTCACGGCGGGAAAGCGTAATATGCACACCCCGCGCCGCAGCGAAAACACAGCGGCACTGCTCTTTAACAATTTATCAGACAATCTGTGTGGGCACTCAGGTGACATGGATTCTTAACGTCCCCGGACGAAAAATGAATACCAAGTCTCACGGGTGAACACGTAATTCATTACGAAGTTTAATTCGATGAGCATCAAAC
>FOAY01000020.1 GCA_900109485.1 Kosakonia sacchari
TGAGAAGTAAATTACCGGAGATGGTGAGACAGGAGCTGTGGGGGATACTGCTGACATACAACCTGGTGCGGTATCAGATGGTGAAAATGGCGTTCAGCCTGAAAGGCGATTATCTGCCGTATCAGCTGAGCTTCAGCGGTTCGGTGGCAGAAATAATGCGGCTGTTAATCGGGCTGCCATGGTCCTCACCGGGAGCAGTGCCGGGACACCTGAAGCACTTCTACAGCAATGCCGCGATGCTGAAACTGCCACCAAGACGGGAGCGGGAGTATGAAAGAGAAGTGAGGCAAAAAAAGCCCAAATACCCTTTTAAAAACAATGCCAGTCACCTTAAGTGACTGGCATTACCCCGGAGGTCGCCTTTTGATTTTGCCGAATGGCGCTAACGCCATCCGACACAATTACTGCTGCTGAGACGCCTGGATGGCGGTCAAAGCGATGGTGTAGACGATATCGTCAACCAGCGCGCCACGCGACAGGTCGTTAACCGGTTTGCGCATGCCCTGCAGCATCGGCCCGATGGAGATCAGGTCGGCAGAACGCTGTACCGCTTTGTAGGTGGTGTTACCGGTGTTCAGATCCGGGAAGATGAACACGGTAGCGCGACCGGCAACCGGAGAGTTCGGCGCTTTGGATTTCGCAACGTCAGCCATTACTGCGGCGTCGTACTGCAACGGACCATCGATCACCAGGTCAGGACGTTTTTCCTGCGCCAGACGGGTCGCTTCACGCACTTTCTCTACATCGCTGCCCGCGCCGGAGTTACCGGTGGAGTAGGAGAGCATCGCCACGCGCGGCTCAATACCGAAAGCGGTAGCGGAATCAGCAGACTGAATCGCGATTTCAGCCAGTTGTTCAGCGGTCGGATCCGGGTTGATCGCACAGTCGCCGTAAACGTAAACCTGTTCCGGCAGCAGCATGAAGAACACGGAAGAAACCAGAGAACTGCCCGGTGCGGTTTTGATCAGCTGCAGCGGCGGACGAATGGTGTTTGCGGTGGTGTGAACAGCACCGGAAACCAGACCATCAACTTCATCCTGTTCCAGCATCAGCGTGCCGAGAACGACGTTATCTTCCAGCTGTTCGCGGGCAACGGCTTCGGTCATACCCTTGCTCTTACGCAGCTCAACCAGACGGGCAACGTAGCTTTCGCGAACCACTTCAGGGTCAACGATTTCGATACCAGTACCCAGTTCAACGCCCTGAGCCGCCGCAACGCGGTTGATCTCGTCCGGGTTACCCAGCAGGACACAGGTCGCGATGCCGCGTTCGGCACAAATCGCAGCGGCTTTAACGGTACGCGGCTCGTCGCCTTCCGGCAGAACAACGCGTTTGCCTGCTTTGCGCGCCAGCTCGGTGAGCTGGTAACGGAAGGCTGGCGGAGAGAGACGGCGGCTGCGCTCGGAAGTGGCGGTCAGGGAGTCAATCCACTGTGCGTTGATGTAGCTGGCAACGTATTCCTGAACGTTTTCAACACGTTCGCTATCGTCAGCTGGAACTTCCAGATTGAAGCTTTGCAGGCTCAGGGAGGTCTGCCAGGTGTTGGTGTTCACCATGAATACCGGCAGGCCGGTAGCGAATGCACGTTCACACAGCTTGCGAACGCTGGCATCCATTTCGTAGCCGCCAGTCAGCAGTAGAGCACCGATTTCCACGCCGTTCATTGCGGCCAGGCAGGCAGCAACCAGCACGTCCGGACGGTCTGCGGAAGTGACCAGCAGAGAACCCGGGCGGAAGTGTTCCAGCATGTGCGGAATGCTGCGCGCGCAGAAAGTCACGGATTTCACGCGGCGGGTTTTGATGTCGCCTTCGTTGACGATAGTCGCATTCAGGTGACGTGCCATATCGATTGCACGCGTGGCAATCAGATCGAAGCTCCACGGAATCGCGCCAAGTACCGGCAGCGTGCTGTTTTCCTGCAGTTTTGCTGCATCGACGTGCACAACTTTCGCTTTGGAAGAGTCATCAAAAATTTCTGACAGATCCGGGCGGGTACGGCCCTGATCGTCAACCGGCGCGTTCAGTTTGTTAACGATAACGCCGGTGATATTGGTATTTTTTGCGCCGCCGAAGCTGTTGCGGGTCAGTTCGATACGCTCTTTCAACTGATCCTGCGTGTCAGTGCCCTGAGACATAACAAACACGATTTCAGCGTTCAGCGTTTTCGCGATTTCAAAGTTCAGCGAATCGGCAAACTGGTGTTTGCGGGTCGGCACCAGACCTTCAACCAGCACGACTTCAGCGTCTTTGCTGCTTTCGTGGTAGCGCGCGATGATCTCTTCCATCAGCACGTCTTTCTGGTTGCTGGAGAGCAGCGACTCAACATGGCTCATTTTCAGCGGTTCAGCCGCTGGCAGGCCAGAAGTCGCACGCACGATGGTGGTGGTCTGGTCCGGAGCATCGCCGCCGGCGCGCGGCTGGGCGATCGGTTTAAAGACGCTCAGACGAACGCCTTTGCGTTCCATAGCGCGGATAACGCCAAGGCTGACGCTGGTCAGGCCGACGCTGGTTCCGGTAGGGATCAGCATAATAATACGGGACACGGTTAATCCTCTTTCGTTACCGTCGTTGCAGACGGGTTACAAAACAGCACCGCCAGCGTTGGCTGGCGGTGTGGGTAATCAGGCAGTCAGGCGGCTCGCGTCTTGCGCGATAACCAGTTCTTCGTTGGTCGGGATAACAACGGCAGGACGGGTGCCTTCTTTGTTGATAAAGCCAGACTTGCCGAAACGGGCAGCCAGGTTACGTTCGTGGTCAACTTCAAAACCCAGTACGCCCAGACGGCCCAGTGAGAGTTCACGTACCATTGCCGCGTTTTCACCGATACCACCGGTGAAGACAACGGCATCCAGACGGCCATCCATCAGCGCAGTGTAAGAACCGATGTATTTTGCCAGGCGGTGGCAGTAAACATCCATCGCACGTTTGGCGTCTTCTTTCTCTTTGTAGTTGTCTTCTACATAACGGCAGTCGCTGGTGACTTCAGTCAGACCCAGCAGGCCGGACTCTTTGGTCAGCATTTTGTTGATCGCTTCAACGCTCATGCCCAGAGTGTCATGCAGATGGAACACGATAGCCGGATCGATATCACCGGAACGTGTACCCATTACCAGACCTTCCAGCGGGGTCAGACCCATGGAAGTATCAACACATTTACCGTTGCGAATTGCGGAAACAGAACCACCGTTGCCGAGGTGGCAAGTGATGATGTTCAGCTCTTCAACCGGTTTGTTCAGCACTTTGGCCGCTTCCTGAGTAACATAGAAGTGGCTGGTGCCATGCGCGCCGTAGCGACGTACGCCGTGCTCTTTATACAGTTTGTACGGCAGAGCGTACAGGTAGGACTCTTCCGGCATCGTGGTGTGGAACGCGGTGTCGAAGACAGCGACGTTTTTGTCCTTCAGTTTCGGGAAGGATTTCAGCGCTTCAGCGATACCAATCAGGTGAGCCGGGTTATGCAGCGGTGCGAAAGAGGCTGCATCTTTGATGCCCTGAATAACAGATTCGTCGATCACAACAGAGCTGGTGTATTTTTCGCCACCGTGCACGATGCGGTGACCGATAGCAGTCAACTGTGCAGACAGTTCTGGTTTTTGTGCCAGAATAGTGTTAACGATAAAGTTCAGCGCTTCACTGTGAGCGGCACCTGCACCTAAAGCCGCTTCTTGTTTACCGCCATCGATTTTCCACTTGATGCGTGCTTCAGGGAGATGGAAACATTCGGCTAAACCAGAAAGGTATTCGTCACCGTTAGATGCATCGATGATGGCAAATTTCAGCGAGGAACTACCGCAGTTCAGAACCAGTACTAACTTACTCGACATGGAAGTACCTATTTATGATACGTGGCTAAAAAAGGTCAGTGAGTCGCACAGCGTAGCGCAGGTTGACGCTGACATTTATGATTAACATCATGCTGAATATATTTTTTGGCATGATGGAAGAATACATAAGATTTTAAGCTATTTTGCGCAAATTTCAGGCAGTGGCATAATAAGCTTTAAATTTGACGATTTAACAATAGTCGTCTATAGGCCCTGGTCAGGCTGCCACAGGATACCTGATACCAGGTGGGATTGACAAAAAATTTTAACGTTGTCATCCGTAGTTGTTGTTTTGCACAAATTTTTTAATTTTTATATGTGAAGTTGAGGTAAGACCATGTCCACTTCTGAGAATCGACCCGTTAGTTTCTTCAGTTTGTTTCGTCGGGGTCAGCGCTATGCGAAGACCTGGCCCATGGAAAAACGCCTCGCTCCGATGTTTGTTGAGAATCGCGTGATCCGCGCAACGCGTCACGCTATCCGCTTTATGCCGCCGCTGGCGGTCTTCACGCTGTGCTGGCAAATCGCGCTTGGCGGTCAGCTTGGCCCGGCAGTGGCAACCGCGCTGTTTGCCCTGAGCCTGCCAATGCAGGGGCTATGGTGGCTGGGTAAACGCTCCGTCACGCCGCTACCGCCTTCGATCCTGCACTGGTTTTACGAAGTGCGCGGCAAACTCCAGGAAGCGGGACAGGCGCTGGCGCCGGTCGAAGGCAAACCTGATTATCAGGCGCTGGCAGACACTCTTAAACGTGCTTTCAAACAGTTGGATAAAACATTTCTTGATGATCTGTGACGCCATCAGGAATCGCAGTCTATATAAAAGAAGGCATCCTTGCGGTGGCTTCTTTTTTATTTTCATTTGGATCTACGCAACACCCCCGGCAAATCAAGAAAGCCATCGTTTTCAGCATGTAAACTCGAAACATCTTATTTAAAGCGCCGATGAGCCACAGGAGTCGAAAGATGGAAATGACTAATGCCCAACGTCTGATCTTATCCAATCAGTATAAAATGATGACCATGATGGATCCGGCGAATGCAGAACGCTACCGCCGTTTACAGACCATTATTGAGCGTGGCTATGGTCTGCAAATGCGCGAGCTGGATCGCGAGTTCGGCGAGCTGAAAGAAGAAACCTGCCGCATTGTTATCGATATCATGGAGATGTATCACGCGCTCCATGTCTCCTGGACCAACCTGAAAGACGCCAATACCATTGATGAACGCCGTGTGACTTTCCTTGGCTTTGACGCGGCAACGGAAGCGCGTTACCTCGGCTATGTGCGTTTTATGGTGAATATTGAAGGCCGCTACACCCATTTCGATGCCGGTACGCACGGCTTTAATGCGCAAACTCCGATGTGGGAAAAATATCAGCGCATGCTGAGCGTATGGCACTCCTGCCCGCGCCAGTATCATCTGAGCAGCAACGAAATTAATCAGATTATCAACGCCTGAGGAGGTGAGTGTGCAGTGCAAAGGATTTCTGTTTGATCTGGATGGTACGTTGGTTAATTCTCTGCCCGTTGTTGAGCGGGCATGGTGTAGCTGGGCCGACAGGTTTGGCATCGCGCATGATGAAGTGCTGAATTTCATCCATGGCAAACAGGCGATTACCTCGCTGCGTCACTTTATGCCGGGGAAATCGGAGGAGGAGATTGCCGCCGAGTTTACCCGGCTGGAAGCCATCGAAGCGGCGGATACCGACGGGATCGCCCCGTTGCCGGGCGCTATCGCATTACTGGAGCACCTCGATTCGGCAGGCATTCCATGGGCGATTGTGACCTCCGGTTCCGTGCCGGTTGCTCACGCCCGTCACCGCGCAGCTGGTCTGCCTGCGCCGGAAGTGTTTATCACTGCCGAGCAGGTTAAGCAGGGTAAACCTGCTCCGGATGCTTATCTGCTTGGCGCAGAGCGGCTGGGGCTGGCGCCACAGGATTGCGTGGTGGTTGAAGATGCCGCTGCAGGCGTTTTGTCCGGGCTGGCGGCAGGATGCCATGTCATTGCGGTAAACGTTCCGGCCGATTCTCCCCGGCTTGACGAAGCCGATTTCGTGCTTACCAGCCTCGAAGCGCTGAGTGTTGCGAAGCAGTCAGACGGAACGGCGATTGTCACGCGAAATGCCTGAACCCATGATTTAACCCCACATTTGTGGGGTTTTTTTATGGCACTATTTTCCCTCCATCAACTGACAAGGATATGTTGTGAACGGTGAACTGATTTGGGTGCTGTGTCTGCTGGCGATTACCGTTGTGCTTTTCGCAACGGGGAAAGTACGCATGGATGCGGTGGCGCTGTTTGTGATTGTCGCCTTTGTCTTAAGCGGCACACTCACTCTGCCCGAGGCCTTTTCAGGTTTTAGCGATCCCAATGTGATCCTGATTGCCGCACTGTTTATTATCGGCGATGGCCTGGTACGCACCGGTGTGGCGACGAATATGGGCGCCTGGCTGGTTGATATGGCTGGCAGTAGCGAAGTGAAAATGCTGGTACTGCTCATGTTTACCGTTGCCGGGCTGGGCGCTTTTATGAGTTCTACCGGTGTGGTGGCGATTTTTATACCGGTAGTCATGAGCGTTTCGCTACGCATGCAGATTTCGCCTTCGCGTCTGATGATGCCGCTCAGTTTCGCCGGGCTTAT
Organism: Kosakonia sacchari; assembly: GCA_900109485.1. Lineage (GTDB taxonomy): Bacteria > Pseudomonadota > Gammaproteobacteria > Enterobacterales > Enterobacteriaceae > Kosakonia > Kosakonia sacchari_B. The sequence continues at coordinate 6,466 of FOAY01000020.1, forward strand.
CAGCGGTATGATGACGCTGGTGGCAACGCCGCCTAACCTGGTGGTGAACAGCGAACTGTTACGAGAAGGCATGGAAGGGTTCGGCTTTTTTAGCGTGACGCCGCTGGGCCTGGTGATCCTGCTGCTGGGGATCATCTATATGCTGCTGATGCGTTTTATGCTGAAAGGGGATGATGAGCAAGCGCAGCGTGACGGCTGGAAGCGCCGTTCGTTTCGTGAGTTGATTAAAGAGTACCGCCTTACCGGGCGGGCGCGCCGCCTTGCTATTCGTCCCGGCTCTCCTTTGATCGGCCAGCGCCTTGATGATTTGCGGCTTCGCGAACGCTATGGCGCGAATGTTATCGGCGTTGAACGCTGGAGGCGTTTTCGGCGGGTAATTGTCAACGTCAACGGTGTCTCCGAGTTCCGTGCCCGCGACGTTCTGCTGATCGACATGTCTGCTGCTGAGGTGGATTTGCGTGAATTCTGCGCCGAGCAGTTGCTGGAACCCATGGTGCTGCGCGGTGAATATTTTTCCGATCAGGCGCTGGATGTCGGAATGGCGGAAGTGTCGTTAATTCCGGATTCTGAACTGATCGGTAAGACGGTTCGCGAAATTGGTTTTCGTACCCGCTACGGCTTAAACGTGGTTGGCCTGAAGCGCAACGGCGAAGCGATTGACGGCGCGATTACGGATATCACGCTGGAACTGGGCGATATTTTCCTGGTCGTTGGTAACTGGAAACTGATCCGTCAGTTGGGCTCTCACGGACGCGACTTTGTTGTGCTCAATTTACCGGTTGAAGAGAGCGCTGCTTCGCCTGCTCACAGCCAGGCACCGCACGCGATTTTTTGCCTGGTGCTGATGGTCGCCCTGATGCTTACCGATGAAATTCCCAATCCGATCGCTGCGATTATCGCCTGCATGCTAATGGGGAAATTCCGCTGTATTGATGCTGAAAGCGCCTACAAGGCCATTCACTGGCCGAGCATTATTCTGATTGTCGGGATGATGCCGTTTGCGCTGGCGCTGCAAAAAACCGGCGGCGTGGATCTGGTGGTTAAGGGGTTGATGGATATCGGCGGCGGTTACGGGCCGCACGTAATGCTTATCTGCCTGTTTATCATGTGCGCGGTCATCGGGCTGTTTATCTCGAACACCGCCACTGCGGTGCTAATGGCGCCGATTGCGCTGGCGGCGGCAAAATCGATGGGCGTTTCGCCGTATCCGTTTGTCATGATGGTGGCAATGGCGGCATCGGCCGCATTTATGACGCCAGTTTCATCACCGGTTAACACGCTGGTGCTCGGGCCTGGCAATTACCAGTTTAGTGATTTTGTTAAGATCGGCGTGCCATTTACGCTGCTGGTGATGGTGGTTTGCGCGGTGCTGATCCCGATGCTGTTTCCGTTTTGACGCATTTGCCGGGGGGCGTTCACCCGGCAAAGAAAACTTACAGCGGCGAATCCTGGCTGATTTCGTCCAGCGATAAATGGAAACTGGGCACAAAGACTTGCATAAAGTAGTCCATTTCCGGGCTGCGCCGGGCATCAAGGGTTTTTTCGAGGCGAGATTTTGCCAGCCCGAATTCATTGTTGCCGGCGGATAGCTCTTCCAGACATTTCAGATAGGCGCATAGTGCATCTGCCTGCTTCACGATCGTTTTTTCTTCCGCACTGTAGTGCTGTTCATCAATCAGCGGTGCAAAAATATCCTGTAACTCTTCCGGCACCATTTCGACCAGTTTTTGCTGGGCAATCTTTTCGATCGCTTTATATTCCTGCGCAATTTGCGAATTGAAATACTTTACCGGGGTGGGCAGATCGCCGGTCAGAACTTCCGATGCATCGTGGTACATAGCCAGCAATGCAATACGCTCGGCATTCAGTTGACCATTGAATTTACGGTTTTTTATCGCCGCCAGCGCATGGGCGACCATCGCCACTTGCAGGCTGTGCTCGGACACATTTTCGGTGCGTACGTTGCGCATCAGCGGCCAGCGATTGATCAGTTTAAGGCGGGAAAGGTGGGCGAAGAAATGACTCTGACTCATAGTTAACCTTGTCTGTGACTGCGACCTGAGTCATTGTGCGCAGAGTGTGGGGGAAGATGCAAATCCTCCCCCGATGGAGATCACTGATGATAACCAGAGAGGAAACGGCCAAAACGGCTGATCGCCATCTCCAGATCGTCTTCGCGAGGAAGCGTCACGATACGTACGTGATCCGGCCACGGCCAGTTGAACGCGGAACCCTGCACCAACAGCACTTTTTCCTGTAGCAGGAAGTCGAGCACCATCTTTTGATCGTCGTGAATATTAAAGCGTTTCGCGTCAATTTTCGGGAACATATAGAGTGCGCCGCTTGGCTTCACGCAGGAAACCCCGGGAATTTCATTGATCAGTTCCCATGCGCGGTTGCGCTGTTCATACAGACGACCGCCCGGCATGATAAATTCACTGATACTTTGGTAACCGCCGAGCGCAGTCTGAATCGCGTGCTGTGCCGGAACGTTGGCGCAAAGGCGCATTGAGGCCAGCATTTCCAGCCCTTCGATATAGCCTTTCGCGTGTTTTTTCGGCCCACTCAGCACCATCCAGCCCTGACGGAAGCCTGCCACGCGGTAGGTTTTTGACAGACCATTAAAGGTAATAGTGAACAGATCTGGCGCCAGTGCGGCGATCGAGTGGTGCTCGGCCGCATCGTAAAGAATTTTGTCGTAGATCTCATCGGCGAAGATGATCAGGTTGTGCTGACGCGCAATCTCAACCACCTCCATCAACAGTTCTTTTGAATAAACCGCGCCGGTAGGGTTGTTCGGGTTGATAATTACAATACCACGGGTGCGTGGTGTGATTTTGGCGCGAATATCGTCAAGATCCGGGAACCAGCCAGCAGATTCATCACACAGATAATGCACGGCTTTACCACCGGAAAGCGACACGGCCGCTGTCCACAGCGGGTAATCCGGGGCGGGAACCAGCATTTCGTCACCGCTGTTAAGCAGCGCCTGCATCGACTGAACGATCAGTTCAGAAACACCGTTACCAATATAGATATCTTCAACGGTCACTTCGCGCATACCGCGCGCCTGATAGTGCTGCATGATCGCTTTGCGGGCTGAATAAAGCCCTTTGGAATCGCAATAGCCTTGCGCGCCTGGCAGGTTACGAATCACATCGACCAGAATTTCATCCGGCGCTTCGAAGCCGAATGGAGCAGGGTTGCCGATGTTAAGTTTAAGAACTTTATTGCCTTCTTCTTCCAGACGCTTTGCTTCTTTCAGAACCGGGCCACGGATGTCGTAACAGACATTATCTAATTTGCTGGATTTTTCGATGGAGGACATGAACCTTTTGACCTTTTAGCTATGGGAGCCACTGCCTGCCGTGGAAGTGAGCACGGAACAATGTACTCCCACGCCCGTCAGTTTTGAAGGGTTAGCAGAAGAAGATTTCGCGGTAACTTTCTCATTGATTAACGTTTTTTTAACTGTTTTCTTTTATTTTTTATTTGTTATTAAACTGTGTTTACGTTAATTTTCAGTTTTTAATATCAAAAATACATAAAAAATTGTAATTTATCGCTAATAAAAACCGTTTGCTTAGTGCGGGTTTAAAAAAGAAGGACGGAAACAGACAGCGAATTCTTCGCAAAATCTGGATGATGGCGAGATGGGATCATGCATTTTGTCTGAGGGGAATGTTTGCGCTGTAAACGCAATGTTAAGCATTATTAATAGTTAGAACGGTTGTCAATTAATAGCTAATTAATATTGAGAATGGGAACTATGTTCGTCTCTAATATTATAAGGAGAGGTCGGACATGATGACAATTGCTGTTTAAGATTATTCGCAATAATGCTTATAAATATAAAGGTTTTAGGTTAAACTCGGAGGGCAAGAAATGGTGCTGAAGTGAAAAAGCCATGCTTTAGTTAAGGGCTATTTCTTAATTTTAGTTGGTTGTTATTATTCAGTTTTACTCCAGTCCGCTTATATAGCCTTATGGTATATGATACATGTGCTATGTATAGCCAGTGATGTGCATAAACAGGTTCTTTTCTTAAAAGCATTCGCAAGGTTTATCACGGTTTATATATCCAGAAGGAATGGAGCATGCGAAATAAAGCCAATGGGTTCAGCTTGCATTAGACAGCGAACTATAAACACGAGAACTTACTGTCAGACTTTGATGAGTCATGACGTTGCTGGATGCACTTTTTAAATGGAATTACTTAATCTTACGAGCACAGCATAAACCCGGGGTACTCTGCGCGAGCAACCCGTAAGTGAAAAAATATGATAAATGCAAATCGTCCGATACTGAATCTCGACCTCGATCTGCTGAGAACTTTCGTTGCGGTCGCTGATCTGAACACCTTTGCTGCGGCTGCTGCTGCGGTATGTCGCACCCAGTCTGCCGTAAGCCAGCAAATGCAGCGGCTGGAACAGTTAGTGGGAAAAGAACTTTTTGCCCGTCATGGGCGTAATAAACTTTTAACCGAACACGGTATTCAATTACTGGGTTATGCGCGAAAGATCTTACGTTTCAATGATGAAGCGTGTACATCGCTGATGTTTAGCAATTTGCAGGGCGTATTAACTATTGGCGCTTCTGACGAATCGGCCGATACCATTTTGCCTTTCTTGCTTAATCGTATTAGCTCGGTATATCCGAAACTGGCGCTGGATGTGCGCGTGAAGCGCAACCCATTATCCGACGATCGTCTTCAGGATCATGACCTCGATCTGGTGGTAACAACGCATCGCTACGGGCAGTTTGATTGCCTGACGTTACGTACATCCCCAACGCACTGGTACTGTTCGGCGGAATATGTTCTGCAGAAAGGTGAGGCCATTCCACTTGTGTTGCTGGATGAACCTAGTGCGTTTCGCGACATGGTGATTAATGCACTCAATAGTGCCGATATTCCATGGCGCATGGCTTATGTGGCTTCAACGCTCTCGGCGGTGAAAGCGGCAGTGAAAGCCGGGCTTGGTGTCACCGCCCGCCCTGTTGAAATGATGAGTCCTGATTTGCGGGTATTAGGTCGCGCTGATGGCCTGCCGCTGTTACCTGATACGGAATATCTGCTGGGCTATAATCCCAATAGCCACAATGAACTGGCGCAGGTTATTTTTCAGGCGATGGAACATTACCAGAACCCGTGGCATTACGGGAATCCAGGGTCTGAAGAAGGTGGGGATCCGCTCATCGTTGAAGGGGATTTTGGCTAACATTTTGCGCCAAAACTGGTAACAAAATGTAAGTGCAAAAATGAACCGCTGGCAGTGAAATCGCTGCCACTGGTTCGTTTTATATCGGAACATTTCCCTGCTGAATTATTGACCCTCTAAATCATATTTCCTTTCAAGAAGTTAACACTCCTCACAGCAATATATCCCTTTATCAACTATAGTCTTTCATGCCTTAAGCTCATGTTAAAAATCAAGCTGGATTGTTGCCGTTTTTTGCGATGAATTAACAAAAGCGTGTCTCAGATCAAGAAAATACTCCCAATGAGGGGGAGGAATCCGGACAAAATCCTGTCAAAATAAGCGGGTAATATCCGGAAAAGCTCACAACGGACACGATTCAACACCTGGTTTTTTCGCGGGTATGTTTGAGGCCGATCAAGAAAACGGCACTAAATGTTAATGAATTGCTGCCGATGTAAACTAATGTGAGGAAACTTTTGTTAAAGTTGACAAAAGGTTATAGAAAGGAGTAAAACCCACATCGTTTAGCTGTTTTCGCCTTTTTTCACAGTTAATGTGTGGTTTTATTCCTCCCCGTGAATCGATGTGGCGTCATCTGCCAGCAAGAGCAGAGGTATTAACGCTACCTTTTGAGTTAAGCAATGCGTATGTCAACATCCACTGAAATCATCGCTCATCACTGGGCATTCGCTATCTTTCTTATTGTCGCCATAGGGCTTTGTTGCCTGATGCTGGTCGGCGGTCGTTTTTTAGGCGGCCGCGCACGCGCAAGGCACAAAAACGTTCCTTTCGAATCCGGTATCGATTCTGTCGGTTCCGCGCGCTTACGTCTCTCCGCCAAGTTCTACCTGGTGGCCATGTTCTTCGTCATCTTCGATGTAGAAGCGCTTTACCTCTATGCATGGTCAACCTCCATTCGCGAGAGTGGTTGGGTCGGTTTTGTCGAAGCTGCAATTTTTATTTTAGTGCTGTTGGCTGGTCTGGTTTATCTGGTGCGTATTGGCGCGCTGGATTGGACGCCCGTGCGTTCGCGCCGTGAGCATATCAACCCAGAGACTGGCAACTACACTGATCGTCAACGCTAACCGCGAGGCAATAAGATGGATTATACGCTCACCCGCATAGATCCTAACGGTGAGAACGACCGTTACCCCCTGCAAAAACAGGAGATCGTAACCGACCCCCTGGAACAAGAAATCAACCGTAGCGTCTACATGGGCAAACTCGAAAATGCCCTGCACGATATGGTGAACTGGGGCCGTAAAAACTCAATTTGGCCATATAACTTTGGTCTGTCGTGCTGCTATGTAGAGATGGTGACTTCCTTTACGGCCGTTCACGACGTCGCGCGTTTTGGTGCGGAAGTACTGCGTGCTTCTCCTCGTCAGGCGGACCTGATGGTTGTTGCCGGTACCTGCTTTACCAAAATGGCGCCTGTCATTCAGCGTCTTTATGACCAGATGCTGGAACCAAAGTGGGTTATCTCGATGGGAGCCTGTGCGAACTCTGGCGGTATGTACGATATCTACTCCGTCGTGCAGGGCGTCGATAAATTTATCCCGGTGGATGTTTACATCCCTGGCTGTCCGCCGCGTCCTGAAGCGTATATGCAGGCGCTGATGTTGTTACAGGAATCGATTGGTAAAGAACGCCGTCCTCTCTCCTGGGTGGTTGGCGATCAGGGCGTTTACCGCGCCAATATGCAGTCGGAACGTGACCGTAAGCGTGGCGAACGCATTGCCGTTACCAATCTGCGTACGCCGGACGAGATTTAATGTGCGCCTGTGGGTAATGGAAAAAAACTTCGCATTTCAATAATCCAATAACGCGAAGCCATACCCGACAGTCACCACGGACCCTTTGCAATGGTGAACAATATGACCGATTTAACCGCGCAAGAAGCCGCATGGCAGACTCGGGATCATCTGGATGATCCGGTCATTGGCGAATTGCGCAACCGTTTTGGGCCGGATGCCTTTACTGTTCAGGCGACCCGCACCGGGGTACCCGTAGTATGGGTGAAGCGTGAGCAATTGCTGGAAGTTGGCGATTTCCTGAAGAAGCTGCCGAAACCTTACGTCATGCTGTTCGATCTGCACGGCATGGACGAGCGTCTACGTACACACCGCGCCGGTTTACCCGCCGCGGATTTTTCCGTTTTCTATCACCTGATTTCGATCGATCGCAACCGCGACATCATGCTCAAGGTGGCGCTTTCTGAAAACGATTTGAACGTGCCGACGTTTACCAAACTCTTCCCCAACGCCAACTGGTACGAGCGTGAAACCTGGGAAATGTTTGGCGTGACCTTTAACGGTCACCCGCACCTGACACGCATCATGATGCCGCAGACCTGGACGGGACATCCGCTGCGTAAAGATTACCCGGCCCGCGCCACCGAATTCGATCCGTTTGAGCTGACCAAAGCCAAGCAGGATTTAGAAATGGAAGCGCTGACCTTCAAGCCGGAAGACTGGGGCATGAAGCGCGGCACCGACAATGAGGATTTTATGTTCCTCAACCTCGGTCCGAACCACCCGTCTGCGCACGGTGCTTTCCGCATTATCCTGCAACTCGACGGCGAAGAGATTGTCGACTGCGTACCGGATATCGGTTACCACCACCGCGGCGCGGAAAAAATGGGCGAGCGTCAATCCTGGCACAGCTACATTCCTTATACCGACCGTATTGAGTACCTCGGCGGCTGCGTTAACGAAATGCCGTATGTGCTGGCGGTAGAGAAACTGGCGGGGATCACCGTACCGGATCGCGTCAACGTGATCCGCGTGATGCTCTCTGAACTGTTCCGCATCAACAGCCACCTGCTTTATATCTCCACCTTTATTCAGGACGTGGGCGCAATGACCCCGGTGTTCTTCGCCTTTACCGATCGGCAGAAAATCTACGATCTGGTGGAAGCGATTACCGGTTTCCGTATGCACCCGGCGTGGTTCCGTATTGGCGGCGTAGCGCACGATCTGCCGCGTGGCTGGGAGCGTTTGCTGCGTGAATTCCTCGACTGGATGCCGAAACGTCTGGCCTCTTATGAGAAGGCGGCGCTGCGTAACACCATTCTGAAAGGCCGCTCACAGGGTGTTGCCGCTTACGGCGCGAAAGAAGCACTGGAGTGGGGTACTACTGGCGCGGGTCTGCGTGCTACCGGCATCAACTTTGACGTGCGTAAAGCGCGTCCATACTCCGGCTATGAAAACTTCGACTTTGAAGTCCCGGTGGGCGGTGGCGTCAGCGACTGCTATACCCGCGTGATGCTGAAAGTGGAAGAGCTGCGCCAGAGCCTGCGTATTCTTGAGCAGTGTCTTAACAATATGCCGGAAGGTCCGTTCAAAGCGGATCATCCGCTGACGACGCCGCCGCCGAAAGAGCGCACGCTGCAACATATCGAAACCCTGATTACTCACTTCCTGCAGGTTTCGTGGGGCCCGGTAATGCCGGCCAACGAATCCTTCCAGATGATTGAGGCAACCAAGGGTATTAACAGTTACTACCTGACCAGCGACGGCAGCACCATGAGCTACCGCACGCGCGTTCGCACGCCGAGCTTTGCGCATTTGCAGCAAATCCCGTCGGCGATCCGCGGCAGCCTGGTATCCGACCTTATCGTCTATCTGGGTAGTATCGATTTTGTTATGTCAGATGTGGACCGCTAATTATGCACGAGAATCAACAACCACAAACCGAGGCTTTTGAGCTGAGTGCGGCAGAGCGTGAGGCAATTGAGCACGAAAAGCACCACTACGAAGACCCGCGTGCGGCGTCCATTGAAGCGCTGAAGATTGTTCAGAAGCAGCGTGGCTGGGTGCCGGACGGCGCGATTTACGCCATTGCTGATGTTCTGGGGATCCCGGCGAGCGATGTCGAAGGCGTGGCAACGTTCTACAGCCAGATCTTCCGTCAACCAGTCGGCCGCCACGTGATCCGCTATTGCGACAGCGTGGTTTGCCATATCACCGGTTATCAGGGCATTCAGTCGGCGATTGAAAGCCACCTGAAGATCAAACCGGGCCAGACCACTTTCGACGGCCGCTTTACGCTGCTGCCGACCTGCTGTCTGGGCAACTGCGATAAAGGGCCGAACATGATGATCGATGAGGACACTCACGCGCATCTGACTCCGGAAGGCATTCCCGAACTGCTGGAGCGGTATAAATGAAAACAGTTATCCGTACTCCCGAAACTCATCCGCTGACCTGGCGGCTGCGTGACGACAAGCAGCCGGTCTGGCTGGATGAATACCAGAGCAAAAATGGTTATGCCGGTGCGCGTAAAGCGCTCTCCGGGATGGCGCCGGACGAAATCGTCAACGCGGTAAAAGATTCCGGCCTGAAAGGTCGTGGTGGCGCAGGCTTCTCCACGGGGCTGAAGTGGAGCCTGATGCCGAAAGACGAATCCATGAACATCCGTTACCTGCTGTGTAACGCCGATGAAATGGAGCCGGGCACCTATAAAGACCGCCTGTTGATGGAGCAGTTGCCGCACCTGCTGGTGGAAGGCATGCTGATTTCCGCCTTTGCGCTGAAAGCTTACCGTGGCTACATCTTCCTGCGCGGCGAATATATCGAAGCGGCGGTGCATCTGCGTCGCGCCATTGCCGAAGCGACCGAAGCGGGTTTGCTGGGTAAAAATATCCTCGGCAGCGGCTTCGATTTCGAACTCTTTGTTCACACCGGTGCAGGGCGTTATATCTGCGGTGAAGAGACCGCACTGATTAACTCGCTGGAAGGTCGCCGCGCGAACCCGCGCTCCAAGCCGCCATTCCCGGCAAGTTCCGGCGCATGGGGTAAACCGACTTGCGTCAACAACGTCGAAACCCTGTGCAACGTGCCAGCCATTCTGGCTAACGGCGTTGAGTGGTATCAGAACATTTCGACCAGCAAAGATGCGGGCACCAAGCTGATGGGCTTCTCCGGCCGCGTGAAAAACCCGGGCCTGTGGGAACTGCCGTTCGGTACGACCGCGCGTGAAATTCTCGAAGATTATGCCGGTGGCATGCGCGATGGCCTGAAATTCAAAGCCTGGCAGCCAGGCGGCGCAGGTACAGACTTCCTGACCGAAGCGCACCTTGATCTGCCAATGGAATTCGAAAGCATCGGTAAAGCGGGTAGCCGTCTGGGAACGGCGCTGGCCATGGCTGTCGATCATGAGATTGGCATGGTGTCGCTGGTGCGCAACCTGGAAGAGTTTTTCGCCCGCGAATCCTGCGGCTGGTGTACGCCGTGCCGTGATGGTCTGCCGTGGAGCGTAAAAATTCTGCGTGCGTTGGAGCGTGGCGAAGGCCAGCCTGGGGATATCGAGACACTTGAGCAACTGTGTCGACAACTTGGGCCGGGTAAAACCTTCTGCGCGCATGCGCCGGGTGCGGTTGAACCCTTACAGAGCGCGATTAAATATTTCCGCGAAGAATTCGAAGCGGGCATTAAACAGCAATTCAGCAATACCCATGCGATTGGCGGCATCCAGCCAAACTTGCTGAAAGCGCGCTGGTAATTGGGGTTACTCGCTCAGGCGAGGCCGGAAACAAATTTTGATTAATACCTGAGAAAGACCCGCAATCTTCGTGATGTAACAACACTGCTACGGCGCGAAGGACAAAGGTTATTCAGGCCAACTGGAAGCATGCTAATGGCTACTATTCATGTAGACGGCAAAGAATACGAGGTAAACGGAGCAGACAACCTTCTTGAGGCTTGTCTCTCCTTAGGCCTTGATATTCCTTATTTTTGCTGGCATCCGGCGCTGGGGAGCGTGGGTGCGTGCCGCCAGTGTGCGGTGAAGCAATATCAAAACGCGGAAGACACGCGTGGCCGCCTGGTGATGTCCTGTATGACACCGGCATCCGACGGTGCTTTCATTTCTATTGATGACGATGAAGCGAAGCAGTTCCGTGAAAGCGTCGTGGAGTGGTTAATGACTAACCACCCGCACGATTGCCCGGTCTGCGAAGAGGGCGGCAACTGCCACCTGCAGGATATGACCGTCATGACTGGTCACAGCTTCCGTCGCTATCGCTTTACCAAACGTACTCACCGTAATCAGGATCTTGGCCCGTTCATCTCCCACGAAATGAACCGCTGTATCGCCTGCTATCGCTGCGTGCGTTATTACAAAGACTACGCAGACGGCACGGATCTTGGCGTGTATGGCGCGCACGATAACGTCTACTTCGGCCGCCCGGAAGATGGCACGCTGGAAAGCGAGTTCTCCGGCAACCTGGTGGAAATCTGCCCAACCGGCGTCTTCACCGACAAAACGCACTCCGAGCGTTACAACCGTAAGTGGGACATGCAATTTGCGCCGAGCATCTGCCAGCAGTGCTCGCTGGGTTGCAACACCAGTCCGGGTGAACGTTACGGCGAGCTGCGCCGCATCGAAAACCGTTACAACGGTACCGTTAACCACTACTTCCTTTGCGACCGTGGCCGTTTCGGTTATGGCTATGTCAACCTGAAAGACAGACCGCGTCAGCCGGTACAGCGCCGTGGCGACGATCTGATCACCCTGAACGCCGAGCAAGCGATGCAGGGCGCGGCGGACATTCTGCGTCAGTCGAAGAAAGTGATTGGCATCGGTTCTCCGCGCGCCAGCGTGGAAAGCAACTTTGCCCTGCGCGCGCTGGTCGGTGCGGATAACTTCTACACCGGCATCGCCAAAGGCGAACAGGAACGTCTGGAGCTGGCGCTGAAAGTGCTGCGCGAAGGCGGTATCCGTACCCCGGCGCTGCGCGAAATCGAATCTTACGATGCGGTGCTGATCCTTGGCGAAGACATTACGCAGACCGGCGCGCGCGTTGCGCTGGCGGTGCGTCAGGCCGTGAAAGGCAAAGCCCGCGAAATGGCGGCGGCGCAGAAAGTCGCCGACTGGCAGATTGCGGCGATCATGAACATTGGTCAGCGCGCCAAACATCCGCTGTTTGTTACCAACGTCGACAGCACCCGTCTGGACGATATCGCCGCGTGGACCTATTGCGCGCCGGTTGAAGATCAGGCGCGTTTAGGTTTCGCCATCGCGCATGCGCTGGATGAGACGGCGCCAGCGGTTGACGGTCTGAGTAGCGACCTGAAAAATAAAATCGATGTGATTGTCCAGGCACTGGCTGGCGCGAAGAAACCGCTGATTATCTCCGGCACAAACGCCGGTAGCGCGGAAGTGATTCAGGCGGCTGCCAACGTGGCAAAAGCGCTGAAAGGGCGCGGTGCCGATGTCGGCATCACTATGATTGCCCGTTCGGTCAATAGCATGGGCCTCGGCCTGATTGGCGGCGGCAGCCTTGATGACGCGCTGGCGGAGCTGGAAGCGGGCCACGCTGATGCTGTCGTGGTGCTGGAAAATGACCTGCACCGCCATGCTTCTGCTGCACGCGTTGATGCCGCGCTGGCGAAAGCGCCGCTGGTGCTGGTGATTGATCATCAGCGTACGGCAATCATGGAGCAGGCTCATCTGGTGCTTTCCGCTGCCAGCTTTGCAGAAAGCGACGGCACGGTAATCAACAACGAAGGCCGCGCACAGCGTTTCTTCCAGGTTTACGATCCAGCCTATTACGACAGCAAAACCATTATGCTGGAGAGCTGGCGCTGGCTGCATTCACTGCACAGCACCGTTGAAAACCGTGAAGTGGACTGGACCCAGCTCGACCATGTGATTGATGCCGCCGTTGAAGCGTTGCCGCAACTGGCGGGCATTAAAGAAGCGGCGCCGGACGCCAGCTTCCGCATCCGCGGTCAGAAACTGGCCCGTGAACCGCATCGCTACAGTGGACGTACCGCCATGCGCGCCAATATCAGCGTGCACGAACCGCGTCAGCCGCAGGATAAAGACACCATGTTCGCCTTCTCAATGGAAGGGAACAACCAACCGTCCGCTCCCCGTTCGCAAATTCCGTTTGCGTGGGCGCCGGGCTGGAACTCACCGCAGGCATGGAACAAATTCCAGGCTGAAGTGGGTGGTCACCTGCGTTACGGCGATCCGGGCGTTCGTCTGATTGAGGCCAGCGAAAGTGGGCTGGAATACTTCACTTCCGTTCCGGGAACCTTCGAAGCGCAAGAGGGTAAATGGCGTATCGCGCCGTACTACCACTTGTTCGGCAGCGATGAAATGTCGCAGCGTTCTCCGGTATTCCAGAGCCGTATGCCGCAACCGTACATCAAGTTGAACCCGGCCGACGCCGCGAAGCTGGGCGTTAACGCGGGTGCGCATATCTCCTTCACCTGGGAAGGTCAGACCATCAGCCTGCCATTGCAGGTTTCCGAAGGTCTGGCGGCAGGGCAGGTTGGTCTGCCGATGGGGATGCCGGGCATCGCGCCGGTGCTGGCCGGAGCACGTCTTGAAAATCTGCGGGAGGCGCAAGCATGAGCTGGTTAACACCGGATGTTATCGACATTCTGCTGAGCATCCTGAAAGCAGTGGTCATTCTGCTGGTGGTGGTCACCTGCGGTGCGTTCATGAGCTTTGGCGAACGTCGCCTGCTCGGTCTGTTCCAGAACCGTTACGGACCGAACCGCGTTGGCTGGGGTGGTTCACTCCAGCTGGTCGCGGACATGATCAAAATGTTCTTTAAAGAGGACTGGATCCCGCGTTTTTCCGATCGCGTGATCTTCACCCTCGCGCCGATGATCGCCTTCACCTCGCTGCTGTTAGCGTTCGCCATTGTGCCGGTCAGCCCGAGCTGGGTCGTGGCGGATCTGAACATCGGTATCCTGTTCTTCTTAATGATGGCAGGGCTGGCGGTTTACGCGGTGCTGTTTGCTGGCTGGTCGAGCAACAACAAATACTCGCTGCTCGGGGCAATGCGTGCTTCTGCGCAAACCCTGAGCTATGAAGTGTTCCTTGGGCTTTCCCTGATGGGCGTGGTGGCGCAGGCCGGTTCATTCAACATGACCGACATCGTCAACAACCAGGCGGGTTTGTGGAACGTCATTCCGCAGTTCTTTGGCTTTATCACTTTCGCTATCGCGGGCGTGGCGGTGTGTCACCGTCACCCGTTTGACCAGCCGGAAGCTGAGCAGGAACTGGCGGATGGTTACCACATTGAATATTCCGGGATGAAATTCGGTCTGTTCTTCGTCGGCGAATATATCGGTATCGTCACCATTTCCGCGCTGATGGTCACGCTGTTCTTCGGTGGCTGGCAGGGGCCGTTGTTACCGCCTTTCATCTGGTTCGCGCTGAAAACCGCGTTCTTTATGATGATGTTCATTTTGATTCGCGCCGCACTGCCGCGTCCTCGTTATGATCAGGTGATGTCGTTCGGCTGGAAAATCTGTCTGCCGCTGACGCTACTCAACTTGCTGGGAACGGCGGCTGTCATTCTCTGGCAGGCGCAATAAGGGGTGAAAAGACCATGACTTTAAAAGAATTACTCGTGGGCTTCGGCACCCAGGTCCGTAGTATCTGGATGATTGGCCTGCATGCTTTCGCGAAACGCGAAACCCGTATGTACCCGGAAGAGCCGGTTTATCTGCCGCCGCGTTACCGTGGCCGTATTGTGCTGACGCGCGACCCGGACGGTTCCGAGCGTTGCGTTGCCTGTAACCTTTGTGCGGTAGCGTGCCCGGTAGGCTGTATCTCGCTGCAAAAAGCGGAGATGCAGGACGGTCGCTGGTATCCGGAATTTTTCCGTATCAACTTCTCACGCTGCATTTTCTGCGGTCTGTGCGAAGAGGCGTGCCCGACAACGGCGATTCAGCTCACCCCGGATTTCGAAATGGGTGAATACAAACGTCAGGACCTGGTGTACGAAAAAGAGGATCTGCTGATCTCCGGTCCGGGCAAATACCCGGAATATAACTTCTACCGGATGGCAGGTATGGCAATCGACGGCAAAGATAAAGGTGAAGCGGAAAACGAAGCCAAACCTATCGACGTCAAGGGCCTGTTACCGTAAGGAGAGGGGCAATGGAGTTCGCTTTTTATATCTGTGGCCTGGTCGCCATCCTGACGACGGTACGCGTAATAACGCATACCAACCCGGTGCACGCCTTGCTGTATCTGATTGTGTCGCTGCTGGCCATTGCCGGGGTCTTCTTTTCACTCGGCGCTTACTTCGCCGGTGCGCTGGAGATCATCGTTTACGCCGGGGCCATCATGGTGCTGTTCGTGTTTGTGGTGATGATGCTGAACCTTGGCAATACCGTGGTCGAGCAGGAGCGCAACTGGCTGTCGCCGCAAATCTGGATCGGCCCGGCGCTGCTCTCTGCGGTGCTGCTGGTGGTGATGATTTACGCCATTCTGGGCGTCAACGATCAGGGTATCGATGGGACGGCGATTAGCGCGAAAGCGGTCGGTATTACGCTGTTTGGCCCTTACGTTCTGGCCGTGGAGCTGGCCTCCATGCTGCTGCTGGCGGGTCTGGTTGTGGCCTTCCATTTGGGGCGCGAAGACAGGGCCGGTGAAGTGCTGAGCAATCGCACCGATGACCGCGCGAAAAGAAAAACGGAGGAGCAAGCATGATCCCCTTACAACATGGACTGATCCTCGCGGCGATTTTGTTTGTTTTGGGTCTGACCGGTTTGGTTATCCGCCGCAATCTGCTGTTTATGCTGATTGGGCTGGAAATCATGATTAACGCTGCTGCGCTGGCCTTTGTGGTTGCCGGTAGCTACTGGGGACAGACCGACGGGCAGGTGATGTATATCCTCGCCATTAGCCTCGCGGCTGCGGAAGCGAGTATTGGCCTGGCGTTGCTGCTGCAACTCCATCGTCGCCGCCAGAATCTGAATATCGATTCAGTAAGTGAGATGCGTGGATGAACATGCTCGCCTTAACCATTATTCTGCCTTTTATTGGCTTTGTCTTACTGGCCTTTTCCCGCGGGCGCTGGTCAGAGAATCTTTCTGCAACCGTTGGCGTTGGCTCGATTGGCCTTGCGGCGCTGGTGACCGTCCTTGTCGGCGTTGATTTCTTCAACAACGGTCAGCAGGCGTTTTCGCAACCGCTGTGGACGTGGATGGCGGTCGGTGATTTCAACATCGGTTTCAATCTGGTGCTGGACGGCCTGTCGCTGACCATGCTTTCGGTCGTTACCGGCGTGGGTTTCCTGATCCATATGTTCGCCTCCTGGTATATGCGCGGAGAAGAGGGCTACTCCCGTTTCTTCGCCTACACCAACCTGTTTATCGCCAGCATGGTGGTACTGGTGCTGGCGGATAACCTGTTGCTGATGTATCTCGGCTGGGAAGGCGTGGGCCTGTGTTCCTATCTGCTGATCGGTTTCTACTACACCGATCCGAAGAATGGCGCAGCGGCGATGAAAGCGTTCGTCGTTACCCGTGTGGGTGACGTCTTCCTCGCTTTCGCGCTGTTCATCCTTTACAACGAGTTGGGCACGCTGAACTTCCGCGAAATGGTTGAGCTGGCACCGCAGCACTTCGCCAACGGCAATAACATGCTGATGTGGGCGACGCTGATGCTGCTGGGCGGTGCGGTCGGTAAATCCGCGCAACTGCCGTTGCAGACATGGCTGGCAGACGCAATGGCTGGTCCGACGCCGGTTTCCGCGCTGATCCACGCTGCCACCATGGTGACCGCCGGTGTTTACCTGATTGCCCGTACGCATGGGCTGTTCCTGATGACGCCGGAAGTGCTGCATCTGGTCGGTATCGTCGGTGCGGTAACGCTGCTGATGGCCGGTTTCGCCGCGCTGGTGCAGACGGATATCAAACGCGTACTTGCCTACTCCACCATGAGCCAGATTGGTTATATGTTCCTGGCGCTGGGCGTGCAGGCCTGGGACGCGGCGATTTTCCACCTGATGACGCATGCGTTCTTTAAAGCGCTGCTGTTCCTGTCGTCCGGTTCGGTGATCCTCGCCTGCCATCACGAGCAGAACATCTTCAAAATGGGTGGCCTGCGTAAGTCGATTCCGCTGGTCTACGCCTGCTTCCTGGTCGGCGGCGCGGCGCTGTCGGCGCTGCCATTGCTTACCGCAGGCTTCTTCAGTAAGGACGAAATCCTTGCCGGTGCGGTAGCAAACGGCCATGTCAATCTGATGATTGCCGGTCTGGTGGGCGCGTTTATGACATCGCTGTACACCTTCCGCCTGATTTTCATTGTCTTCCACGGGAAAGAACAGATTCACGCTCACGCAGGGAAGGGGATCACCCATCATCTGCCGCTGATTGTGCTGCTGGTGCTCTCCACCTTTATTGGCGCGATGATTGTGCCGCCGCTGGGAGGCGTGCTGCCAGAAACCACCGAGCTGGCGCACAGCAGCGTGGTCATGCTGGAAGTGGCGTCCGGTGCGGTTGCCGTCATCGGTATTTTGCTGGCGGCCTGGCTGTGGCTGGGTAAACGTACGCTGGTGCATTCGATTGCCAACAGCGCGACAGGTCGTTTCTTCGGGACCTGGTGGTTCAATGCCTGGGGCTTCGATGCGCTGTACGACCGCATCTTCGTGAAGCCGTATCTTGGCATTGCCTGGCTGCTGAAGAGCGATCCGCTGAATGCACTAATGAACATTCCGGCGATCCTGTCGCGCTTTGCAGGCAAAGGGCTGCTGTTTAGCGAGAACGGGTATCTGCGCTGGTATGTCGCGTCGATGAGCATTGGCGCTGTCGTGGTGCTGGCGCTGCTGATGGTATTGCGCTGAGTTTGTGGCTTGGGATTGTGCCCGGTGGCGCTGCGCTTACCGGGCCTACGAGAGCTCAGGTCGGAGAAGCGAAGTGCCATCCGACATAACAAACCCAAAAATAATTTTTTAGAATTCGTTGAAAATCTGTTCCTGAAGTACAGGCGTCATCGGCGAAGTCAGACCGAAGACCGCCAGCGCAGAGCAACCGGAGCGTAATGAAGTACGTGAGGATTGCGAGCACTGCCGGGATTTGGGCTGGCGAGTGAGATAGCCTGAGCAGGAGTAAATATAAGGGACATACTTAGCTATGTTATTACCCTGGTTAATACTAATCCCCTTTATCGGCGGCTTTCTCTGCTGGCAGACCGAACGCTTCGGCGTGAAGGTGCCGCGCTGGATCGCCCTGATCACCATGGGACTGACGCTGGCGCTTTCCCTGCAACTCTGGATGCAGGGCGGCTACTCTCTGACGCAATCCACCGGCCTGCCAGCCTGGCAGGAAGAGTTTAAACTGGCGTGGATCCCACGCTTCGGCATCAATATTCATCTGGCGATGGACGGTTTGTCGTTGCTGATGGTGGTGCTGACCGGTTTCCTCGGCGTGCTGGCGGTACTCTGCTCCTGGCGTGAAATCGAGAAATATCAGGGTTTCTTCCATCTCAACCTGATGTGGATTCTGGGCGGCGTTATCGGCGTGTTCCTTGCCATCGACATGTTCCTGTTCTTTTTCTTCTGGGAAATGATGCTGGTGCCGATGTACTTCCTGATTGCTCTGTGGGGCCACAAAGCCTCAGACGGGAAGACGCGTATTACCGCTGCGACCAAGTTCTTCATCTATACCCAGGCCAGTGGTCTGGTGATGTTGATTGCCATCCTGGCGCTGGTCGTGGTGCACTATAACGCGACCGGCGTCTGGACATTCGACTATGAAGACCTGCTGAAAACGCCGATGTCCGACCACGTCGAATATCTGCTGATGCTTGGCTTCTTCATTGCCTTCGCGGTGAAAATGCCGGTGGTGCCGCTGCACGGTTGGTTGCCGGATGCGCACTCGCAGGCACCGACCGCGGGTTCCGTTGACCTGGCGGGGATCCTGCTGAAAACCGCGGCCTACGGTTTGCTGCGCTTCTCGCTGCCGCTGTTCCCGAACGCTTCCGCAGAGTTTGCCCCTATCGCCATGTGGCTGGGCGTCATCGGTATTTTCTACGGTGCGTGGATGGCGTTCACCCAGACGGATATCAAACGCCTGATTGCGTACACCTCAGTGTCCCACATGGGCTTCGTGCTGATTGCTATCTACACCGGTAGCCAGTTGGCCTATCAGGGTGCGGTTATCCAGATGATTGCGCACGGTCTCTCTGCGGCGGGTCTGTTTATCCTGTGCGGTCAGCTGTACGAACGCCTGCATACCCGCGACATGCGTATGATGGGCGGGCTGTGGAGCAAGATTAAATGGTTGCCGGCGCTGTCGATGTTCTTCGCTGTCGCCACGTTGGGTATGCCGGGTACCGGTAACTTCGTCGGTGAATTCATGATCCTCTTCGGCAGCTATCAGGTTGTGCCGATGATCACGGTGATTTCCACCTTCGGTCTGGTTTTCGCATCGGTTTACTCACTGGCAATGCTGCATCGCGCCTACTTCGGTAAAGCGAAAAGCGAACTGGCCAGCAAGGAACTGCCGGGGCTGTCACTGCGCGAGCTGTTTATGATCCTGATCCTGGTTGTACTTCTTGTACTGCTTGGCTTCTATCCGCAGCCGATTCTGGATACCTCGCATGCCGCGATGGGTAATATCCAGCAGTGGTTTGTTAACTCTATTACTACTACAAGGCCGTAAATCGCCATGACAATTACTCCACAACACCTGATTGCGCTGCTGCCGCTGCTGATCGTCGGATTGACGGTGGTGGTTGTGATGCTCTCCATTGCGTGGCGACGCAACCATTTCCTCAATGCCACGTTGTCGGTCATCGGCCTGAACGTCGCGCTGCTCTCCCTGTGGTTTGTCGGACAGGCAGGAGCAATGGATGTGACGCCGCTGATGCGCGTTGATGGTTACGCCATGCTCTACACCGGGCTGGTGCTATTGGCGAGCCTTGCCACCTGCACCTTCGCCTATCCGTGGCTGGAAGGGTATAGCGACAACAAAGAAGAGTTTTATCTGCTGGTACTGATTGCCGCAATGGGTGGCATTCTGTTGGCTAACGCCAACCATATGGCGGCGTTGTTCCTTGGTATTGAACTGATCTCCCTGCCGCTGTTCGGGCTGGTGGGTTATGCCTTTCGCCAGAAACGTTCTCTGGAAGCCAGTATCAAGTACACCATTCTGTCTGCCGCAGCCTCTTCTTTCCTGCTGTTCGGTATCGCACTGGTGTACGCGCAAACCGGGAACCTGGCATTTGTTGCTATCGGCAAGAGCCTCGGTGAAGGCATGCTGCACGAGCCGCTGCTGCTGGCGGGTCTGGGTCTGATGATTGTCGGTCTCGGTTTCAAACTCTCGCTGGTGCCGTTCCACTTGTGGACGCCGGACGTTTATCAGGGCGCGCCTGCTCCGGTCTCCACCTTCCTGGCGACCGCCAGCAAAATCGCCATCTTTGGTGTGCTGATGCGTTTGTTCCTCTATGCGCCGGTCGGCGAAAGTGAAGCCGTTCGTGTGGTACTGGGTCTTATCGCCTTTGTTTCCATCATCTTCGGTAACCTGATGGCGCTGAGCCAGACCAACATTAAACGTCTGCTCGGTTTCTCCTCCATCTCGCACCTCGGCTATTTGCTGGTAGCGTTGATTGCGCTGCAGAGCGGCCAGATGTCGATGGAAACCGTTGGTGTTTATCTGGCAGGTTACCTGTTCAGCAGCCTCGGCGCGTTTGGCGTGGTGAGCCTGATGTCCAGCCCGTATCGCGGCCCGGACGCAGAATCGCTTTACTCCTACCGTGGTCTGTTCTGGCACCGTCCGATTCTCTCGGCGGTTCTGACGGTGATGATGCTGTCGCTGGCAGGTATTCCGATGACCTTAGGCTTTATCGGTAAGTTTTACATCCTCGCCGTTGGCGTCGAGGCGCACCTGTGGTGGTTGACGGGCGCTGTGGTAGTCGGTTCGGCGATTGGTTTGTATTACTACCTGCGCGTGGCGGTGAGCCTCTATCTGAGTGCGCCGCAGCAGCTGAACCGCGATGCGCCGTCCGACTGGGCCTACAGTGCTGGCGGGATTGTGGTGCTGATCTCTGCGTTGCTGGTACTGCTGTTGGGTATTTACCCGCAGCCGCTGATCAGTATCGTACAGTTAGCGCTGCCGATGATGTAATGGCGTATAGCGCATAAAGAAAAACCGCCGGGCTGCAAACCCGGCGGTTTTTTTATGGCGCAGAAATTACTTCGCCAGTAACGGCTGTGAAGCAACCTGGTGGTGGCTAATCAGCGGGCCGCGTACGTTATTGGCCGCGCGGTCGAGCACTTCCTGAATCACTGACGAAAGCTCGTTGATTTCGAACTTCGCAACATAGCCATCGGCCTGCACTTTACGTACGTGATCTTCGTTCGCGCTACCGGAGAGTGACGAGTGGATCACCACCGGAATGTTTTTCAGGCGCGGATCGGTTTTGATCAGACGCGTTAAAGTAAAGCCGTCCATTTCCGGCATTTCAAGATCGGTCAGTACCATGGCGATCTTATCGCTAACCGGTATACCTTCACTGTCGGCCTGCTGCGCCAGAAGCTGGATTTTCTCCCACGCATCTTTGCCGGTGATATGCATGTCGGTCGGAATTTGCATCGAGTTGAGGCCTTTTTCCAGCATGGCGCGCGCCACTTTGGAATCTTCCGCCACAATCGCCACCGAGCCCGCTTTCAGATTGAATTTCTTGTCCGGTACATGATCGCCATGTACGTCGTGATCCGCAGGCACAATGTCATACAGGATCTGCTCAACATCCAGCACCATCGCCAGATTGTTGGTGTCCTTATCGTCATCCAGGCAGGCAATGCTGGTGATATAACGACCATTGATCGCTTTCTCAGCCGTATGCACTTGTTTCCAGTCCAGGCGAGTGATGTTATCTACTGACTCCACCGCAAAGGCCTGTACGCTACGGGCATATTCTGTGATTAACAAAATATTGAGGCCGGTCGTGGGCTTGCAGCCCGCAACCGCTGCCAGGTCAATCACCGGGATCACCTGGTCGCGGATATTGACCATCCCCAGTAAGGGCGGCTTCATTCCGGCAGGGCGAGTGAAGGTGGGCATCGGCACAATTTCGCGCAATTTAAACACGTTGATGCCAAACAGCTCTGATTTCGTGGAATCTAACGATGTGCCGAGACGAAACAGCAACAGCTCAAACCGGTTCGACAGAGTAAGATTCGCCCTGTCATCGATGTCTTTCTGGAAATTATCCATCATGCCCTCAATAGAAAATGCCTGCGTATATCTATTATCGGCATGCGGGGAAAAAAATAGAGTGCCTAAATTAAAATCAAATGTGAACCAACGCAAAATCCTCAGCCAGAGTTGTTTGCGCAAAGAGCGCCTGGCATTCGGCCAGCAATGCTTGGCTACCTTTCTCGTCATAGCGTGAACTGAGGTGAGTAATCACCAGCCTGCCTGCGCCCGCGTTCAGCGCCAGTTGTGCGGCCTGCCGCGTTGAACTGTGACCGCGGCTATTCGCTTTCTCCTCCATTGTGCTTTCCAGCGTGGCTTCATGCACCAGCAGATCCACATCGCGCGCCAGTTCAAGCGATGCAGGGCAAGGAGAGGTATCGCCAAAAATCGCCAGCTTTTTACCCGGCTCTGCCGGAGCAAGATAATCAGTACCGCGCAGCGTGCGGCCATCTTCCAGTGTCACCGTTTCACCTGCTTTTAATTTCTGAAACAGCGGCCCTGGCGTTACGCCTGCGGCGACCAGCGCGGCCGCGTCCAGTGCGCCGGGCTTATCATGCTCCTCAATACGATAACCGTAGCACTCCACCGGGTGCGCCAGCGGGTAAGCCGTGACTTTGCGCAGACCGTCATCCACCACCAGCCCGGCTGTTACTTCATGGATTGTCAGTGGATAGTCGGTCCATGAACCGCTCAGCCGTAAGGTTGTTTCCACAAACTCGCGAATGCCTTGCGGGCCATAAATATCCAGCGGTTGAACATTCCCGGCCATCGAGCGGCTGCACAGCAATCCCGGCAAACCAAACAGGTGATCGCCATGCAGATGAGTGATGAAAATTTTGTCCAGCTTGCCAGGATGAAACGCCGTACGCAGCATCTGGTGCTGCGTGCCTTCGCCGCAATCAAACAACCAAAGCCCAGCGCGGGTTGGGTGCTGTAAATTCAACAGCATCGCCGTTACGTTACGCGTGCGCGTCGGGACACCGGCGGAGGTGCCCAGGAAAATCAGTTCCACAGTTTTGCTCTGCCCAAATCACAAAAAATTGAGTATAACGGGATGATAACAAATAAGGAGCAAGAGATGATCCGCTGGCAAGACCTGCACCATTCTGAACTCACCGTTGCTGAACTTTACGCCGCGCTGAAGCTGCGCTGCGAAGTGTTTGTTGTCGAGCAAACCTGCCCCTATCTGGACGTAGATGGCGATGATCTGACAGGAGAAAACCGGCATATCCTCGGCTGGAAAGAGGATCAACTGGTGGCGTATGCGAGGATTCTGAAAAGTGATGATGATCTGTCGCCCGTGGTGATTGGCCGGGTGATTGTCAGCGCTCAGGTCAGAGGGGAGAAACTGGGCTACCAGTTGATGGAACGCGCCGTGAACTCCTGTGAGCAACATTGGCCGCAGCAGGCGCTGTACCTGGGGGCGCAGGCACATCTGCAATCTTTTTATGCGCACTTTGGCTTTCAGCCAGTGACGGATGTCTATGATGAAGACGGCATTGCGCACATCGGAATGGCGCGGGAGATCCGCCAGGCGTAACCCGCCGTGTTTGTCTATAGTTAGCGGACAGGTGCATAACATGGAGACAAACGATGTCATATCACTCTTATGATTCAAACATTGATGACGACCTGAACCTGCTGAGCGAAACGCTGGAAGAAGTCCTCCGCTCTTCGGGCGACCCTGCAGACCAGAAGTACATCGAACTCAAAGCCCGCGCCGAGCAGGCGCTGCATGACGTGAAAAACCGCATCAGCAGCGCGTCGGATACCTACTACTATCGGGCGAAAAAAGCGGTGTATCGCGCCGACGATTATGTTCATGAAAAACCGTGGCAGGGCATCGGTGCCGGTGCTGCTGTCGGTCTGGTGCTCGGCCTGCTACTGGCCCGCCGCTAACGCTTCACTTCCCCTCCCTGGAAGGGGGTACTGTTATTACGTTTAGTACCCCGTATACTATGTGGTTTTTAACAGGGAGGGGCTCGCGTGCTTTCCATTTCCTCTGCGCTTGGCGACCTGTATCGCCACCTGACCGAAGGTTTTCCGCGGTCGCCTGGTTTTCACTTTTTTGATGCGCCTTTCCCGTTAAACGACGCTTTCGATCCGCTGGCATGGCTCGCCAGTCAGCCTGTCTGGCCGCAATTTTACTGGCAGCAGCGTAGCGGCGACGAGGAGATGGCCGCGCTTGGCGCGCTCTGCCGCTTCTCATCGTTACCTCTCGCCCAGCAATTTTTACACTCCGTGCCAGAAGATGTTCGTGCCTGGGGGCTGAATGCCTTTGATCCTTCGCAGGGATCGCTATTTTTGCCGCGCCTTGAGTGGCGTCGTGAAGGCGGAAGCGCGATGTTACGGCTTTACCTCTACAGCGAGACCTCGCTGTATGACGACGCTGAGCGCGCGGCTGAGTTTTTGCAGGCACTTTCGCCTTCCACCCCGCTTGCCAACCTGAAACAGCAGCCATGTCTTGCGCAGCGCCACTACCCGGAGCGTGATGCCTGGAACAGCCTGATCGCGCAGGCGCTGGATACGCTGGAAAGCGCCGCGCTGGATAAAGTGGTACTCGCCAGAGCGACCGATTACTCCTATGCAAATGCCGTGGATGCCGCTTCGCTGATGGCTGCCAGCCGCCGCGTTAATTACCACTGTTTCCACTTTATGATGGCCTTTGATGCGCAGAATGCCTTTTTAGGATCTTCGCCGGAGCGCCTGTGGCGGCGACGCGGCAATGCACTGCGTACCGAAGCGCTGGCCGGCACGGTGGCCGGTCATGACGACGATCGGCAGGCGCAGCGCCTGGCCGACTGGCTGATGGGCGACGATAAAAATCAGCGGGAAAATATGCTGGTGGTGGAAGATATCTGCCAGCGTTTGCAGGAGCAGACGGCTGCGCTTGATGTGCTGCCGCCGCAAATCGTCAGGCTGCGCAATGTTCAGCACCTCCGGCGTTGTATCTGGAGCGATTTACAAACGCCCGACGACGCATTATGTCTGCAACTGTTGCAGCCGACAGCCGCCGTCGCCGGGTTACCGCGCCGCGCCGCGTGGGACTTTATTCAGCGCCACGAACCGTTCGCCCGTGAATGGTATGCCGGTTCGGCGGGATATTTATCCCGTCAGCAGAGTGAATTCTGCGTCGCGCTACGCTCAGCAAAAGTGAGCGGCAGTACCGTTCGGCTGTACGCCGGAGCCGGCATTGTGCCTGGCTCGGACGCCGGGCAAGAGTGGCAGGAAATCGACAATAAAGCGGCGGGGCTGCGATCTTTATTAGAACTTACGCACGCATAACCGATTCATATCAAGATTCGATTTTTTCTGATTATTTATACTGAACAGCAATATTGATACCGGACAAACTCATGTCAATCAGTTCATTTAACCGACGCTGGGCGACGGTGATCCTTGAGGCCCTTACCCGTCATGGCGTCAGGCATGTTTGTATTGCCCCCGGATCGCGTTCCACCCCCTTAACGCTGGCGGCAGCGGAAAATAGCGCTTTTATTCACCATACGCACTTTGATGAGCGGGGTTTAGGCCACCTTGCGCTGGGGCTGGCGAAAGCGAGCAAAGAGCCCGTCGCGGTTATCGTGACGTCCGGTACGGCGGTGGCAAATCTCTATCCCGCGCTGATCGAAGCCGGTCTGACCGGCGAAAAGCTGGTGCTGCTCACCGCCGATCGTCCGCCGGAGCTGATTGATTGCGGGGCAAACCAGGCTATCCGCCAGCCGGGAATGTTTGCTTCGCATCCCGCTGAATCGCTTGCGTTGCCGCGCCCGTCGCAGGATATCCCGGCCCGCTGGCTGGTGTCGGCTATTGATAACGTGCTCGGCTCGCTGCATAGCGGGGCGGTACACATTAACTGTCCGTTCGCTGAACCTCTGTATGGCGAAATGGATGAAAGCGGTCTTGTCTGGCAACTGGCGCTGGGCGACTGGTGGCAGGATGATAAACCGTGGCTGCAAACACCGAACGACGTCAGTAGCGAAAAGCAGCGTGACTGGTTTTTCTGGCGGCAAAAACGCGGCGTCATTGTCGCCGGTCGCATGAGTGCGAGCGAAGGCAAGCTGCTGGCCGAATGGGCGAAAACGCTCGGCTGGCCATTAATGGGCGATGTTTTATCCCAGACCGGCCAGCCGTTGCCGTGCGCCGATCTGTGGCTCGGCAACAGCCGTGCGACAGAAGAGCTGGCTCAGGCGCAAATTGTGTTGCAGTTTGGCAGCAGCCTGACCGGTAAACGGCTACTTCAGTGGCAGGCGACCTGCGAACCGCAAGAATACTGGCTGATTGATAATCTACAGGGACGGCTGGATCCTGCGCACCATCGCGGGCGTCGGCTGGTTTCGGATGTCGCCGGTTGGCTGGCGTTACATCCGGCGGAGCCGCGCGCGCCCTGGTGCGTGGAGTTGCCGCAGCTCTCCGCGCAGGCGTGGGACAGGGTCGCGGCGCAGCGTGAAACCTTTGGCGAAGCACAGCTTGCGCACCGCATTGCCGATTATTTACCGGAACAGGGGCAGCTTTTTCTCGGCAACAGCCTGGTGGTACGGCTGGTGGATGCGCTCGGGCAGATCCCGGCGGGTTATCCGGTATTCAGCAACCGCGGCGCCAGCGGCATCGACGGTTTGTTATCGACTTCAGCAGGCGTGCAGCGCGCCAGCGCTCGTCCGACGCTGGCAATCGTCGGCGATCTTTCTGCCCTCTACGATCTGAATGCGCTGGCGTTGTTGCGCCAGGTGTCTGCGCCTTTTGTCCTGCTGGTAGTGAACAACAACGGCGGGCAAATTTTTTCTCTGCTGCCGACGCCGCCCGCCGAGCGTGAGCAGTTCTATCTGATGCCGCAGAACGTGCATTTTGACCACGCAGCAGCAATGTTCGGTCTTGATTACCATCGTCCGCAAAGCTGGGAAGCGCTGGAGCTGGCGTTATCCGGCGCCTGGCATAAACCGGGCGCTACGCTGATTGAACTGGTGGTCAACGACACGGATGGTGCGCAGACATTGCAAACGCTGCTGGCGCAGGTGAGCCAGTTGTGACGCTACACGGGCGCGCTATCTCCGCCGACAGGCCGCAACCGTGGCTGGTCTTTTTGCACGGTTTTTCCGGCGATAACCGCGAGTGGCAAGCGGTCAGTGAAACGCTGGCTGCGTTCCCCCGGCTTTTGCTCGATCTGCCTGGGCATGGCGGTTCCACCGACCTTTCTGTGACCTCGTTCGATGAGATGGACGCGCTGCTGCGGGCCACGCTTGTTCGTTACAACATACAAAACTACTGGCTGATGGGCTATTCGCTGGGCGGGCGAATTTCGCTGTATCACGCCTGCCAGCATCCTGCCGGCTTGTGCGGTGTCGTGGTGGAAGGTGGGCATCCGGGTTTGTCTGATGAAACCAGCCGCCGCGAACGTCTGGCATCAGACCGACAATGGGCGGCGCGTTTTCGTCAGCAGCCGCTGGAGACCGTCTTTGATGCCTGGTACCGCCAGCCGGTTTTTGCCTCACTCAGCGAGCCGCAACGCGCGGCGCTGGTCGCATTGCGCAGCCAGAACAATGGCGCAACGCTTGCCGCCATGCTGGAGGCCACATCGCTGGCGCAGCAGCCCGATCTTCGCAGCGCATTACAGGCGCTTTCCATTCCTGTTCATTATTTATACGGTGAATACGACAGTAAGTTTCAGGCGCTGGCGACGCAAGTCACCGGTCACTGTCACGCCATTCCAGCCGCCGGGCACAACGCGCACCGGGAAAATTCCGCGGCCGTTGCTGACATCCTGGCGCGAATTCTGCGTCTTGAGATAAAGGACACACTATGATCTATCCAGATGAAAGCATGCTTTACGCGCCGGTTGAGTGGCGTGACTGTTCCGAAGGCTACACCGACATTCGTTACCAGAAGTCTACCGACGGGATTGCCAAAATCACCATTAACCGCCCGCAGGTGCGCAATGCGTTCCGTCCGCTGACGGTGAAAGAGATGATCCAGGCGCTGGCCGATGCGCGTTATGACGACAGCGTTGGCGTTATCATTCTGACCGGCGAAGGCGACAAAGCATTTTGCTCGGGCGGCGATCAGAAAGTGCGCGGCGATTACGGCGGCTACCAGGATGACTCCGGCGTACATCATCTTAACGTGCTCGATTTCCAGCGCCAGATCCGTACCTGCCCGAAACCGGTAGTGGCGATGGTGGCTGGCTATTCCATTGGCGGCGGCCATGTGCTGCATATGATGTGCGATCTGACCATTGCGGCAGAGAACGCTATTTTCGGTCAGACCGGCCCGAAAGTCGGCTCCTTTGATGGCGGCTGGGGCGCGTCTTATATGGCGCGCATCGTCGGGCAGAAAAAAGCCCGCGAGATCTGGTTCCTCTGCCGTCAGTACGACGCGCAACAGGCGCTGGATATGGGGCTGGTGAACACGGTGGTGCCGGTGGCGGATCTGGAGAAAGAGACCGTGCGCTGGTGCCGTGAAATGCTGCAAAACAGCCCGATGGCGCTGCGTTGCCTGAAAGCGGCGCTGAATGCTGACTGCGATGGCCAGGCGGGTCTGCAAGAGCTGGCGGGTAATGCCACCATGTTGTTCTATATGACCGAAGAGGGCCAGGAAGGGCGCAACGCCTTTAACCAGAAACGTCAGCCCGATTTCAGCAAATTCAAACGGAACCCATAATGCGACAGGCGCAACTTTACCGCTGGCAAATCCCGCTTGATGCGGGCGTCGTGCTGCGTGAGCGGCGCCTGAAAACCCGCGACGGCTTATTTGTCCATTTGCAGGTTGATGGGCGCGAAGGATGGGGAGAGATCTCCCCGCTGCCGGGCTTTAGCCATGAAACGCTGGACGAGGCGCAACAGGCGGCCATCAACTGGCTGCGCGGCTGGCGTGAAGATAAAACATTATCGCTGCCCGAACAGCCGTCAGTGGCGTTTGGTCTGAGCTGTGCGCTGGCGGAACTGCACGGCGAATTACCGCAACAGGCGGACTATCGCGCCGCCATGCTGTGCACTGGCGATCCGGATGAGCTGTTTGCTGCGCTGGCTGCTTTGCCGGGTGAAAAAGTGGCGAAAGTGAAGGTCGGGTTATACGAAGCGGTGCGCGATGGCATGGTGGTTAACCTGTTGCTGGAGTCGATCCCCGATTTACGCCTGCGTCTGGACGCCAACCGCGCCTGGACACCGCTGAAAGCGCAGCAGTTTGCCAAATATGTAAACCCGGAATACCGCTCACGCATTGCCTTTCTCGAAGAGCCGTGCAAAACCCCCGCAGAGTCGCTGGCCTTTGCCCGCGAAAGCGGAATCACTATCGCCTGGGATGAAAGCCTGCGCGATGATGGTTTTCAGCTTACGCCGCAACAAGGATTGGGCGCGGTAGTGATCAAACCCACGCTAACCGGCAGTTTGCAGCGGGTGCAGCAGCAGGTTGCCGCCGCAAAAGCGCTCGGGCTGACGGTGGTGATCAGTTCGTCTATTGAATCCAGCCTTGGCCTGACGCAGCTCGCGCGCATTGCTGCCTGTCTGACGCCTGGCACCATTCCCGGACTGGATACCTTACAACTGATGCAGTGCCAGCTCCTGCGCCGCTGGCCAGAGAGCGATTTACCCTGTTTACAGACAGAGGTACTGGAACCACTACTATGACCTTTACGGACTGGCCCTGGCGGCACTGGCGGCAGGTTCGCGGCGATCAGATTGCGGCGCGCCTTGAACAGCAGACCCTGAACTGGCGCGAACTGTGCGCGCGTATTGATGCAATGGCCAGCGGTTTTGCGCGCCAGGGGGTGAACGCCGGTGATGGTGTGATGCTGCGGGCGCGTAATCATCCGGACACGCTGCTGGCGTGGCTGGCACTGTTGCAGTGCGGCGCACGCGTCTTGCCGGTGAACCCGCAACTGCCCGCCGTGTTGCTGGATGCACTCTTACCGCAACTGACGTTGCGCTTTGCGCTGGATTTAGAGGCTGGCGGCGACTGGCCCGGGCTGGACGCGCTGGTGCTTGATGAACTCGCTGGCGAGCATGCCGTGGCGTGGCAGCCGCAGCGTCTGGCGTCGATGACGCTGACCTCTGGCTCCACCGGCCTGCCGAAAGCGGCCGTTCACACATTTCATGCTCACCTCGCCAGCGCCCAGGGCGTGCTGGCGTTGATTCCCTATGCTGACAATGATGACTGGCTGCTGTCGCTGCCGCTGTTTCACGTCTCCGGGCAGGGGATTTTGTGGCGCTGGCTGCTGGCCGGGGCGCGGATCGCCGTCCAGCCTGCATTACCTTTGGCGCAGGCGCTGGCCGGTTGCACGCATGCTTCGTTGGTGCCGACGCAACTGTGGCGCTTACTCAACGATAATGCGCCGGTATCGTTGAAAGCGGTTCTGCTGGGCGGCGCGGCGATCCCGGTGGCGCTGACGCAGCAGGCGCATGAGCGTGGTATTCGCTGTTTTTGCGGCTATGGTCTGACGGAGTTTGCCTCGACGGTCTGCGCCAAAGAAGCCGATGGCGCGCCGGATGTCGGTTACGTCCTGTCCGGGCGCGAAGTGAAAATTGTTGATGAAGAGGTCTGGCTGCGGGCGGAGAGCATGGCGTCAGGCTACTGGCGCGACGGTGAGCTTCTGCCGCTGGTGAACAGTGAAGGCTGGTTTGCCACCCGCGATCGCGGGATGCTCCACGGCGGTTGCCTCACTATCCGTGGCCGGCTGGATAACCTTTTCTTCAGCGGCGGGGAAGGGATTCAGCCGGAAGAGGTGGAACGCGTGATCGCGCGCCATCCACAGGTTCAGCAGGTTATGGTTGTGCCGGTTGATGATGCCGAGTTCGGCCAGCGCCCGGTGGCGGTGGTGGAGTGTGAAGGCGGCGTTGATGCGGTGGCGCTGTCAGCGTGGGTGAGCGATAAACTCGCTCGTTTTCAGCAGCCGCTGCGCTGGCTGGAGATGCCTGCTGAGCTGAAAAATGGCGGGATCAAAATCTCGCGGCGCGCGGTGCTTCAGTGGGCGAATGCCGCCGTTAATGGCGCGGTGTAGTAGTCTTTTCCACGTATTGCGAGCCGCCTCGGGAAAATGCGCGGCCAAAAAAACAGAACGTGAAGGTTGTGTTACGTTGCGCGAAGGAATACTGACGCAGGGATTGCTATGCACAACGCTTCTTCCTCCGCTCCGCATGATGCGGTGTTTCGTAAATTGTTGGCCCACACGGAAACGGCACGCGATTTTTTCGATATCCACTTACCGGAACGTTTAAAAGTACTCTGTGATTTAAATACGTTACGCCTGGAATCGGGAAGTTTTGTTGAGGAGGATCTGCGCAACTGTTATGCCGATATCCTCTATTCGCTGAAAACAGCGTCGGGTGAAGGTTATCTTTACGCACTGATCGAACATCAAAGCTCACCGGATAAAAATATGGCCTTTCGCCTGATGCGTTATGCCATTGCAGCGATGCAGCGTCACCTGGATAAAGGGTATAGCGAGCTGCCGCTGGTGATCCCGCTACTTTTTTATCATGGACGGGTAACGCCCTATCCCTGGTCGCTGCGTTGGCTGGACGCTTTTCAACTGCCTGCGCAGGCTCAGTCGCTTTATACCAGCGCGTTTCCGCTGGTGGACGTCACCTGTATTCCTGATGACGAGATTGCCCGGCATCGCCGGATAGCGATGCTCGAATTATTGCAGAAGCATGTGCGGCTGCGGGACACGGTGGAACTTCAGGAGCAACTGGTGGCGTTATTGTCTCTGGGATACACTGGCAGCGCTCAGTTGAAAACGTTGCTGAATTACCTGTTGCAGGCCGGGCATACCCGGGATCCGGCATCGTTTTTAGACGCAATAGCCAGCGGAACAAGGGATCATCAGCATAAGGAGGCGTTAATGAACATTGCGCAGTTTCTCAGAGACGAAGGCATGGCACAGGGCTTTACGCAAGGCAGAGACGAAGGCATACGGCAGGAAGCGTTACGTATTGCCAGAGCGATGCTGGAAAAGGGGCTCAAGCCCGACGATGTGGTAACACTGACCGGGCTTCCGGCTGACGTGGTTGAGCAGGCCAGCCATTGAGGGTTTACAGCAATCCTTTCAGGGTTAATGTCCTGCGGGTGGCGTCGTTGAGATCGTAACGGTGCAGGTCCGCAGGCATCACCCACGCAAAATCCTGAAACTCGTCATTGATGCTGACTTCACGGTTGGCGCTGATGCAGTCGAAGATCAGGTAAATCATGTAGATCTGCTCTTTCGTGCCGTCGGGGTAGGTTTTCATCCGCGTATCATCGCGAAAGGTCCACGGCGTTATCTGGCTTAACACCAGGTTATCGCCCAGCTCTTCGCTGATCTCTCTGCGCAGCGCTTCTTCAATCCGCTCGCCTGGCTCCACACCGCCGCCTGACAAAGCCCACTGGCCGGGAAAGACGCCACGGTCATCGGCCATTTTGCATAACAGGTACGCGCCATCATTTTGAATCAGTGGGCAGACAATTGTCCGTTGTCGCATTGGTCTCTCCTTGATAATGAGGAAAAGTCTGCGCAACGTTATAGCACACTGCGGCGCAGGAAAAGTGCGCGGCCTGGCGCATCATTCCTTTTTTATTCATTATGCGAAAAGAAAAATAAGCATATAATCAGTAGCTTTGGGAAATTGGCTTGAAATGTGCGGATATCAAAAATGAAAAAAGTGGCTTTATTAGGGTTAGCCAGTCTGCTGCTGGCATCTGCCGGCGCGCAGGCTGTGAGTTTGAATGGTCAGCTTGGTAAGGATTACAGCAACTTAGGTTTCGGGTTTGGTACTGAAACCAGCGGTATTGCCGTAACCGGCAACTGGGCGCACAGCGAAGATGATGGTGAAGTCGCTGGTCTGGGGCTGGGCTATAACCTTCCGCTGGGGCCGTTCCTGGCGACTGTCGGCGGTAAAGGCCTTTACATCAGCCCGGATTCCGGCAGCGACGGTTATGCCATCGCGGTCGGCGGTGGCCTGCAATGGAAAATCGCCAGCAGCTTCAGCCTGTTCGGCGAATATTACTACTCGCCGGATTCGCTCTCCAGCGGTGTGAAAGAGTACCAGGAAGCGAACGCCGGTGCGCGTTACACCATTATGCGCCCGCTGACCGTTGAAGCCGGTTATCGCTATATCGATATGACCGGTAAAGAAGGTCATCGCGATAACGCCGTGGCCGATGGCCCGTATGTCGGCGTAAGCGCCAGCTTCTGATCCCCCGGCGCGGCGTTCGTCCGCGCCAGTTTATTGCCTTTTTTACCCCGCACATGCGTTATAGTGTTTCAACCTCGATTGCTGGAGATAACAATGTTAAACGTGGAGATGCTGTCCACCGGCGATGAAGTGCTGCATGGTCAGATTGTGGATACCAACGCGGCATGGCTGGCGGACTTTTTCTTTAATCAGGGACTGCCGTTAACGCGCCGCAACACCGTCGGCGATAATCTCAATGATCTGGTTGCCATTCTGCGTGAACGCAGCGAACACGCGGATGTGCTGATTGTAAACGGTGGTCTTGGGCCAACCAGCGACGATCTGAGCGCGCTGGCGGCGGCGACGGCCAAAGGTGAAGAGCTGGTGCTCCACGAAGCCTGGCTGGCACAAATGGAGCGTTTTTTCAGTGAACGCGGCCGCGTGATGGCACCCAGCAACCGCAAACAGGCGGAAATCCCGGCCAGCGCGGAACTGGTGGATAACCCGGTCGGCACCGCGTGCGGCTTTGCCGTACAGCTCAACCGCTGTCTGATGTTCTTTACCCCCGGTGTGCCGTCTGAATTCAGGGTGATGGTCGAGCACGAAATCCTGCCGCGTCTGCGTGCGCGTTTTACGCTGCCGGAGCCGCCGATTTGTCTGCGTCTGACCACCTTTGGCCGCTCGGAAAGCGATCTGGCGCAAAGCCTGGCACACCTCGAATTACCTGAAGGCGTGGTGATGGGTTACCGCTCATCAATGCCGATTATTGAACTGAAACTGACCGGTCCGGCGGAGCATCGCGCGGCGATGGAAGCCGTATGGCCGCAAGTGAAGCGTGTCGCCGGTGAGAGCCTGATTTTTGAAGGCACTGTCGGCTTACCGGCGCTGCTTGCCGCGCGGTTGCGCGAGCGCCAGCTCAGCCTGACCCTGAGCGAGCAGTTCACAGGTGGGCTGGTCGCGCTGCAACTTTCCCGGGCTGGTGCGCCGCTGCTGGCCAGCGAAGTGTTGCCGTCACAGGCGGAGGAACTGGCGCAAAGCGCACGCTGGACGACCGAACTGCGCAATCGGCATCTCGCCGGGCTGGCGCTGACCGTCACTGGCCTGGAAGAGGATCACCTCAACTTTGCGCTTGCCACGCCGGAAGGGACGCAGGCGCTGCGGGTGAAATTCAACACCAATCGTCACGATCTGGTCGTGCGTCAGGAAGTGTGTGCGATGATGGCGCTCAATATCCTGCGCCGCTGGCTGGAAGGTAAAGATCTGGCCAGCGATCACGGCTGGATCAACGTCGTCGAAACCTTGTCGGTATAATTCCGAAAGAAAGGGTAACGGCTTGCCGTTACCCTAATGCTTGCGCCAGCAGGGTGATGGGATGTTCGCAGCGCTTGCTGGTGGACATCTCAATCTGCCATTTACAGGTTTCGCAATCCGTCACCACCAGGTCGGCGCCGCTGGCCTCAATCTGGGCAAACAGCGGCGCGCCGATGGCCTGCGAAGTTGTGTAGTTCTCGCTTTTAAAACCGTAGGTGCCAGCGATACCGCAGCAGCGGGAGTCCAGCACCGTCAGTTCCAGCCCCGGAATGCGCCGCAGCAGCTCCAGCGTATAGTGCGTCCAGCCCATTTTTTCCATATGACACGGGGTGTGATAGACCACCTTCAGTGGTGTCTCGCGCAGCGTCAGCTTTTTCCCTTCATCCAGCATGCGCCAGATCCAGCGCGTCGCCAGATCGATGTGTGAGCGCACCTGGCTGTTATCCACATCCAGCAGATGCGGATACTCATCGCGCAGGGTGAAAGCGCAGGTGGAAGAGGTGGCGATCACCGGTAAGCCTTGCTGACCAATGGCCTGCGTCAGCGACTGCACATTGAATTGCGCCTGTTTTTTCGCTTTTGCGAAGAAGCCATTGGCAATCAGCGGCACGCCGCAACACTTCTCCCGCTGTAATAACTGCACGCCAATCCCCATGTCGTTCAGCAGACGAATCAGATCTTTGCCCAATTGCGGATGGTTGTAATTGACATAGCAGCCGTGAAAAAACGCCACCTGTTGCGGAAATGCCCGCTGTTGTGCGGCAATGCTACGATACCAGCGGCGAAACGTGCCGTGAGAGTATTTCGGCAGCGTGCGGTGGTGATCGATTTTCAGCGTCTTATCAAGCAACTGACGTACCGGCTTTAACGCCGTAGCGGTGTTGACGAGCGGAGCAACGGGCGTTGACAGCGAGCCCATCAAATCCGTATGGCTGAGGATGGCATTACGCAGCGAGAACGGTTTTGCCGCGTACTGGACGCGGGCGCGCTGAATAATGTCGCCAATCTTCACCCCGGAAGGGCAGGCGGTTTCACAGCGTTTACAGTTGGTGCAATACTTCAGCGCATCGTCATACAGCGCGGCATCTTTCAGACGCAGCCGTTCGCCATCGGGACCGGCCTGTTTCGGGCCGGGATAATTGGGATTGACCCGGCTGACCGGGCATGCGGTGGTGCATGCGGTGCATTTAATGCAGCTTTCGAACTGCGTGCAGTTCATTGTTCGCCTCCTTGTGCAATGATCTGCTGCGCGGCATGCAGCGCCGTTACGGCGCAAACCCCGCCGCCGCATCCCTGAGCGACGGCATCGAACCCGCCCAGCACCGAACCAATAACATAAAGATTCTCCACGACAGCGCCCTGACGCAGGCCGCGCAGTTGCGCGTCGGTCCGGACGCCAAATTGCTGCCACGGCTGGCTGTCAAACACATCGTCGCGATACCAGTCGCTGCGCTTGTCGCTCTGCATGACATCCAGATCAAAGACCGCCTCCCGCACGCGATCGCGCCCGGCGATCAGGCCATTGCTGAAGAAGCTGCCGCTGGCCAGCACCACGTGGCGCGCGCGCAGCGGAATGTCTTCATGCTTACGGGTCCAGAGCTGTGTGACATGGTTGTTGCTGATGTCGGCACGCAACACGTCGTCGCCCGGCATCCAGCTCCCGCCTTGTTGAATAAAACGCTGCTGCAACAATAACTGCATGCGCATTCCCGGTACGGAGGGCGGCAGCGTTGGCAGCAGGCGCAGCGGGCAGGCTAATTGTTTATTCAGTTGGGTAAATACGTGGTTGTCCGTCAGGCCGAAGCAGGCGGG
This sequence comes from Kosakonia sacchari, assembly GCA_900109485.1. Lineage (GTDB taxonomy): Bacteria > Pseudomonadota > Gammaproteobacteria > Enterobacterales > Enterobacteriaceae > Kosakonia > Kosakonia sacchari_B. Next base: position 42,889 of record FOAY01000020.1, read on the forward strand.
CAGCCAGAGCATCCCGTATTGCTGGCTGAGCGGAAGCAGCGCGTCATACAGTTCGTTATAGTGCTCCGGCGCATCCAGCAGGCGGGCAATATTCACCGCGCGGAACTCGCTGGGGTTATCGCGCAGCCTGTCCAGCGCTGGCAGTTCAATCTCTTCGGCATGGGCATCGATGCCGCGTTTACGCAGCGCGCCTGCGGCCAGTTGCGGCTGAAAATCAAGAAACCCGCTAATGCCGACCACCGCAGTTCGCTGTTGCGCCTCTGTTTTGCGCGGGACTTCCTGCGGGCTAAGCCAGGCGCGGCGAAACGTGCCCAGCGGCGTCACGCGGTGATGTGGTGTATCAATCTCTCCCTGCAACGCCAGATTACAGTCGGCGAGCAGGGTTTGCGCCTGCTGCGCGTAGTGTCGCACCGCTTTCGCACCCAGCAGCGCGTAAGGATGCGCGCCGTAGTGTTGTTCCAGCAGGGCAATCGCGCTGTCGATGTCGGTAACCGGTTGTCCATCCGGCAGAAAAGAGAGCAGATCCAGCGAGCCGGAGGAGAAACTCAGCGCGCTCTGGCCGCGGCTGATAATCGCGCAGCGCTGCCCGCTTTCACTCAGGCGAATACCGCACAGCAGCCCTGCCAGACCGCCGCCGATGATGACCGTATCAAATCTCATCTTCTGCCTCCTTTTCCAGACCACATAATCCCTGGTAAACCCAACGGGTGAACTCGCTTTCGCGCAGGGCATCGCCCCAGGCCACCGGCTTCACGCCTTTCCAGCGCTCATTAAGGAAATCACGCAACTGGCTGAGCGACTCGGTTTCGCTGGTAACATGCAGACGGTTTAACAGCCCGGCAGCGCGACAGGCGCATAATTCGCCCTGGCAGGTGCCCATGCCGACGCGCGTGCGGCGGCGCAAATCGAGCAGCGAATGGACATTCAGGTTTTCCACCGCGTACTGCACTTCGCCCGCCGTCACGGCTTCACATTCGCAGACCAGGCTGCGGTTGTGACGATCGCTGCCGAGCCAGTTGGGTGTGCGATCGCCGTGACGATAAACCGCAGAACCGCGCAGCGGCGTTGGCAGTGAGATGATTTTTTTCAGCGTCTGCTCGGTTGATTCCCGGGAGCCAGGCAGCGGCGTGGAAGCGGTGGTGCAGGCCGCGCTGTGGTTCAGTTTTTGGCAGACCGCGTCCGTTGCCCACTCGGCCATCAGGCGGTAGGTCATCAGTTTGCCGCCGGTAATGGTGATAAACCCTTCCAGCCCGTCGCGCTGTGCGTGATCCAGCAGCACAATGCCCCGGCTGACATTGCGGCCGCTCGGATCGTCGTCGCTGGCTACCAACGGACGCACACCCGCATAGGCGCGCAGAATGCGCGTTTGCGCCATGACCGGCGCCAGTTTTTCCCCTTCGCGCAGCAGGATATCCACCTCTTCCGGCGTCACGCGGACGTTATCGATATCGGCGTAATCAATGTGCGTGGAGGTGGTGCCGATCAGCGAAATGGTGTCGCCAGGCACCAGAATATCGGCATCGGCAGGTTTACGGCAGCGGTTTATGACCCGCTGATTGATGCGGTGATCGAGAATTAACAGCGCGCCTTTGGCCGGGAACATGCGAATGCGCAGATCGGCATATTCCGCGATGCGCTGGCCCCAGATCCCGGCGGCGTTCACCACCACCGGCGCGTAAAGTTGCAGGTTTTCGCCGCTGGCAGGATGCCAGAGATTCACGCCGCTCACGCGATCGCCATGGCGAATCAACCCGCACACTTCGTGGCCGGTAAGGATTTTTGCTCCGTGCTCACGCGCATCCAGCATATTGCTGGCGGTCAGGCGGAAAGGATCAACCGTCCCATCCGGCACGCGTACAGCGCCGAGCAGCGTTGGGTTCACGCTCGGTTCTAACCGCAGCGCGTCCTGCGGAGAAATCGCCTGCGCCGGAATGCCTGCCTGCTGGCAGCAATCGATAAATTGGCTTTGATAGACCAAATCATCTTCCGGCAGCGTAATGAACAGACCATCGGTGGGTTCAACGCAGTGGCGGGCAATGCGTTTGAGGATTTGGTTTTCTGCAATGCATTCGCGCGCAGATTCATTATCGGTGACCGCATAGCGCGCCCCGCTGTGCAGCAGGCCGTGGTTGCGGCCGGTTGCGCCGGTGGCGATATCGTGACGTTCGATCAGCACCGCGCGCAGTCCGCGCAGGGCGCAGTCACGGGCTATTCCGGCACCGGTGGCTCCGCCGCCAATAATGATCACATCGTAATCAGGAGAGTTATGCATCTTCGCGTCCCTGTGGCCGACTTTCAGATGCAACCATTTAGCCACACTATGGGTGTGGTTTGTTTGATATCGCGCATATTCGAGCAAATAACGAAAGTGAAACGCGCTTTCATGCGTGAAATTAGACTCTTGTCATATTTCTGTAACATATATTGCGACAACCCGTTCTCTCTACGTAAAACTTTCTCTACAATCCGCCGCGAATAACTTTCGTTATGTTCGTTTTCACTCATTTCTGACCGAAATGAGTCTTACCGCGCCACGGAGGCCGCTATGTTGAGTATTTTTAAACCCGCCCCCCATCTTTCGCGTCTGCCGGACGCGCAAATCGACCCGCTTTATCGGCGGCTGCGCTGGCAAATTTTCTTCGGCATTTTTTTTGGTTACGCTGCCTATTATCTGGTGCGTAAAAACTTTGCCCTGGCCATGCCGTACCTCGTTGAACAAGGGTTCTCCCGTGGCGATCTGGGGTTTGCGCTGTCAGGCATCTCCATTGCCTACGGCTTTTCGAAATTCATCATGGGTTCGGTATCGGATCGTTCGAATCCGCGCGTGTTTCTGCCTGCCGGTCTGATCCTTGCGGCTGCCGTGATGCTGTTTATGGGCTTTGTGCCCTGGGCCACCTCCAGCATTATGATCATGTTTGTGCTGCTCTTTTTATGCGGCTGGTTCCAGGGGATGGGCTGGCCGCCGTGCGGACGTACGATGGTGCACTGGTGGTCGCAGAAGGAACGCGGTGGCGTTGTTTCTGTGTGGAACTGCGCGCATAACGTTGGCGGCGGCATTCCGCCACTGCTGTTTTTGTTGGGGATGGCCTGGTTTAACGACTGGCATGCGGCGCTGTATATGCCAGCCTTTGGCGCGATACTGGTGGCGATTATCGCCTTTGCTTTGATGCGTGATACGCCGCAATCCTGCGGTTTGCCGCCGATCGAAGAGTACAAAAACGACTACCCGGACGATTACAGCGACAAGCACGAAGAAGAGCTGTCGGCGAAGCAGATTTTTATGCAGTACATTCTGCCGAACAAGCTGTTGTGGTACATCGCCGTGGCTAACGTGTTCGTATACCTGTTGCGCTACGGCATTCTCGACTGGTCGCCAACTTACCTGAAAGAAGTGAAGCACTTCGCGCTGGATAAATCCTCGTGGGCCTATTTTCTCTATGAGTACGCCGGTATTCCCGGCACGCTGCTCTGCGGCTGGATGTCGGACAAAGTGTTCCGTGGCAATCGCGGCGCGACCGGTGTGTTCTTTATGACGCTGGTGACGATCGCGACTATTGTTTACTGGCTGAACCCGGCGGGCAATCCGACGGTAGATATGATCTGTATGATCGTCATTGGCTTCCTGATTTATGGCCCGGTGATGCTGATTGGCCTGCATGCGCTGGAGCTGGCACCGAAAAAAGCAGCAGGCACGGCAGCCGGGTTTACCGGGTTGTTTGGCTACCTCGGCGGTTCTGTCGCGGCCAGCGCCATTGTCGGTTATACCGTTGATTTCTTCGGCTGGGATGGCGGTTTCATGGTGATGATCGGCGGCAGTATTCTCGCCGTTTTGTTGCTGATTGTCGTGATGCTGGGCGAAAAACGTCACCATGCTGAGATGCTGGCGCGCCGTCAGTAAAAGGGAGATCAGATGAAAACCACTTTTACCCGTATCACAACCGGCCTGCTGCTGGCCGGTTTATTTGCCAGCCAGGCGCTGGCGGTGGAGAAAATCGTGATTGCCCATCGCGGCGCAAGCGGCTATCTGCCGGAGCACACATTACCGGCGAAAGCGATGGCCTATGCGCAGGGTGCCGATTATCTTGAGCAGGATCTGGTGATGACCAAAGACGACCAACTGGTTGTCCTGCACGATCACTATCTGGATCGCGTGACCGATGTGGCGGAGCGTTTTCCGCAGCGCGCCCGTAAAGATGGCCGCTTTTACGCCATCGACTTTACGCTCGACGAAATCCGCTCTTTGAAGTTTACCGAAGGCTTTGATGTGGAAAACGGCAAGAAAGTGCAGCTTTTTCCAGGGCGCTTCCCGATGGGCAAATCGGAATTCCGTATCCATACCTTTGCCGAAGAGATTGAGTTTGTGCAGGGGTTGAACCACTCCACCGGCAAAAACATCGGTATCTACCCGGAAATCAAAGCGCCGTGGTTTCATCATCAGGAAGGCAAGGACATTGCCGCGAAGACGCTGGAAGTGCTGAAAAAGTACGGTTACACCAGCAAAAAAGATAAAGTCTACCTGCAATGTTTTGATGCCGACGAGCTGAAGCGCATTAAACATGAGCTGGAGCCGAAGATGGGGATGGATCTCAATCTGGTGCAACTGATTGCCTACACTAAATGGCATGAAACCCAGCAAAAACAGCCGGATGGTAAATGGGTGAATTACAACTATGACTGGATGCTGCAACCCGGCGCGATGCGGCAGATTGCGCAGTATGCCGACGGAATTGGCCCGGATTACCATATGCTGGTGGCAGACGGTTCCACACCGGGTAACGTGAAGCTAACGCAGATGGTGAAAGAGGCGCATGCCAGCCATTTGCAGGTACACCCGTTTACCGTGCGGGCCGATCAACTCCCGCCGTATGCCGCCGATGTGAATCAGCTGTATGAAGTGCTGTACCGGCAGGCGGATGTTGATGGTTTGTTTACCGATTTCCCCGATAAAGCGGTGCAGTTTTTAAAGCGGAAATAAGAGTGAGACCCGGTAAGCGAAGTTGCCTGATGGCGCTTCGCTTATCAGGCCTACGAAGGGATGAGCATGCAGTAACGGTAGGCCGGGTAAACGCAGTACCACCCGGCATTTTTTACATCTCGATCTCGATATCGCCTTTCGCCCGGCAGCAGCAGGGCAAAATTTCCCCTTCGTTAACGAAGGCCAGCGGCTCGGCAATCCAGTCAACCTGGCCTGCTACCAGACGGCAGCGGCAGGAACCGCAGTAGCCTGCGCGGCACTGGTACTCCACTTCCACTTGCTGTGACTCCAGCGCCACCAGCAGGGAAGGGTGCTCATCCCGGCACAGCACCTCGGTGCCGGAAAGGCGCAGCGTTACGCGGCTCATCAGAGCTGGAAGCTGCTCAGATCGTCGGTATCGACTTCAGAATCGATCTGACCGACCAGGTAGGAGCTGACTTCCACTTCCTGCGGCGCCACCTGCACGTTATCGGAAACCAGCCAGGTGTTGATCCACGGAATCGGGTTTGAACGCGTCTGGAACGGCAGATCGAGGCCAACCGCCTGCATGCGGATGTTGGTGATGTACTCGACGTACTGGCAGAGAATGTCTTTGTTCAGGCCGATCATCGAACCGCCCTGGAACAGATATTCCGCCCACTCTTTCTCCTGCAATGCCGCCTGCACGAACAGGTCGTAGCACGCCTGTTTGCACTCTTCGGCAATTTCAGCCATTTCCGGATCGTCAGCGCCAGAGCGTAGCAGGTTCAGCATATGCTGAGTGCCGGTCAGGTGCAGCGCTTCATCGCGGGCAATCAGGCGGATGATTTTGGCGTTGCCTTCCATCAGTTCGCGCTCGGCAAAGGCAAAGGAGCAGGCGAAGCTGACATAGAAGCGAATCGCTTCCAGTGCATTCACGCTCATCAGGCACAGGTAGAGTTTCTTTTTCAGCTCGCGCAGATTCACGGTAACGGTTTTGCCGTTCACGGTGTGTGTGCCTTCGCCCAGCAGGTGCCAGTAGCTGGTCATCTCAATCAGTTCATCATAGAAATACGAGATGCCTTCCGCACGCTTGAGGATCTGCTCGTTGGTGACGATATCGTCAAACACCACCGCCGGATCGTTAACGATGTTGCGGATGATGTGGGTGTAAGAGCGCGAGTGGATGGTTTCGGAAAACGCCCACGTCTCGACCCAGGTTTCCAGCTCCGGAATGGAGATCAGCGGCAGCAGCGCGACGTTCGGGCTGCGGCCCTGGATGGAATCCAGCAGAGTCTGGTATTTCAGGTTGCTGATAAAAATATGTTTTTCGTGTTCCGGCAGCGCCTGGAAATCGATACGGTCGCGGGAAACATCAACTTCTTCCGGACGCCAGAAGAAGGAGAGTTGTTTTTCAATCAGCTTTTCAAAGATGTCATATTTTTGCTGATCGTAGCGCGCCACGTTAACCGGCTGGCCAAAGAACATCGGCTCCAGTAGCTGATTGTTTTTCGTCTGTGAAAAAGTGGTGTAAGCCATGAAAGTGTCCTGTCTTGCGAAAGAAAAGGGCGGGTTTCCCCGCCCCTTCGTTAGATCTTACATGCGCCGCTTTCGCAGCCATCGTCCTGGATGGAAGGCACCAGGTCATCCTGGGCATCTTCCGCTCCATCGCGGGTGTTCTGATAGTACAGCGTTTTCACACCAAATTTGTACGCGGTGAGCAAGTCTTTCAACAATTGCTGCATCGGCACTTTGCCCGACGGGAAACGGCTCGGATCGTAGTTGGTGTTCGCCGAAATCGACTGATCGATAAACTTCTGCATAATGCCGACCAGTTGCAGATAGCCGTCATTGTTCGGCATTTCCCACAGCAGCTCGTAAGCGGTGCTCAGTTGTTCGTAGTCCGGCACCACCTGGCGCAGAATACCATCTTTCGACGCTTTGATGCTCACGTGGCCGCGCGGCGGTTCGATACCGTTGGTGGCGTTGGAGATCTGCGATGACGTTTCAGACGGCATCAGCGCGGAGAGCGTGGAGTTACGCAGACCGTGCGTTTTGATGGATTCGCGAAGTGCTTCCCAGTCGTAATGCAGCGGCTCGTTGGTAATTCCGTCGAGATCTTTCTTGTAGGTGTCGATCGGCAAAATACCCTGCGAATAGGTGGTTTCGTTGAACCACGGGCATGCGCCTTGCTCTTTCGCCAGCTCGTTAGACGCTTTCAGCAGCCAGTACTGAATGGCTTCGAAGGTCTGATGCGTCAGGTTATTGGCGCTGCCGTCGGAGTAACGTTTGCCATTCTTCGCTAGCCAGTAAGCAAAGTTGATCACGCCGATACCCAGCGTACGGCGGCCCATGGCGCCACGTTTTGCGGCCGGGATTGGGTAATCCTGGTAATCCAGCAGCGCGTCGAGAGCACGTACCGCAAGCGTTGCCAGCTCTTCCAGCTCGTCGAGGTTTTTGATGGCGCCGAGGTTGAAAGCAGACAGCGTGCAGAGTGCGATTTCACCGCTGTCGTCGTTAACGTCATCCAGCGGCTTGGTCGGCAGCGCGATTTCCAGGCACAGGTTGGATTGACGTACCGGCGCGACCTGCGGGTCGAACGGGCTGTGAGTGTTGCAGTGGTCAACGTTCTGGATGTAGATACGGCCCGTTGAGGCACGTTCCTGCATCATCAGTGAGAACAGCTCAACCGCTTTGATGCGCTGCTTACGGATGGTGTCGTCTTTCTCATATTGGGTGTACAGACGTTCGAACTCATCCTGATCGGCGAAGAACGCGTCGTACAAACCCGGGACGTCGGACGGGCTGAACAGGGTGATCTCTTCACCTTTCAGCAGACGGGTGTACATCAGTTTGTTGATCTGTACGCCGTAGTCCATGTGACGCACGCGGTTACCTTCCACGCCACGGTTGTTTTTCAGTACCAGCAGGCTTTCTACTTCCAGGTGCCACATCGGGTAGAACAGGGTAGCTGCGCCACCGCGTACGCCGCCCTGCGAGCAGGATTTCACCGCCGTCTGGAAATGTTTGTAGAACGGAATACAGCCGGTGTGGAACGCTTCACCGCCGCGGATCGGGCTGCCCAGCGCACGGATGCGACCGGCATTGATGCCGATACCGGCACGCTGGGAAACGTATTTCACAATCGCGCTGGAGGTGGCGTTGATGGAATCCAGGCTGTCGCCGCACTCAATCAGTACGCAGGAGCTGAACTGACGCGTCGGGGTGCGCACGCCGGACATGATCGGCGTCGGCAGCGAAATTTTGAACGTGGATACCGCATCATAGAAACGCTTCACGTAGTCCAGACGCGTTTCACGCGGATAGTTCGAGAACAAGCAGGCAGCCACCAGAATATAGAGGAACTGCGCGCTCTCGTAGATTTCGCCGGTCACGCGGTTCTGTACCAGGTATTTCCCTTCCAGCTGCTTCACGGCGGCGTAGGAGAAGTTCATATCACGCCAGTGATCGATAAAACCGTCCATCTGCTTGAACTCTTCTTCCGTGTAGTCTTCCAGCAGATGATGATCGTATTTGCCCAGTTCGATCATTTTTTTCACGTGGTCGTACAGCGCTGGCGGTTCAAACTGACCGTAAGCTTTTTTACGCAGGTGGAAAATCGCCAGGCGCGCGGCCAGGTACTGGTAGTCCGGCGCATCGCGGGAGATTAAATCCGCTGCGGCCTTAATGATGGTCTCATGGATATCGGAGGTTTTGATCCCGTCGTAAAACTGAATGTGTGAACGCAGTTCAACCTGGGAGATAGAGACGTTACTCAGCCCCTCTGCCGCCCAATCCAGCACACGATGGATTTTGTCGAGATTGATGCGCTCAGTGCCACCATCACGTTTTGTCACCAGCAGACTCTGATTCATGTGATTACCTGTCCGTGAAATAAAAGTATCCCCCAATTATCCACAGTTCGTCGCTGTGACTAACTCTGTGGATAAATACTATATGTAGGGGGTTTGCGATAAGGAAAACGCTATATGGTGATTATTCTAGTAAGGATTCTTTTCAGTACAAGAGTTGATTTTGAGGTTAAATTGAGGTTGCGAAAGCGTAATAAACGCTAAGACCTCATGCTGTAAGGCCTGGCGGGGATGTCAACGATTTGCAAAAAAAAATGAAATTTTGATCGAGTGCTGATTTCTTCATCGGGAAAGGCAAATGCGCAGCTTGATACTGCGCAAGATTTATAACTTTAACTAATGACCTTAGTTGTTTTTTGCTGTTGTATGTAACATGTAATTAACATCCACTCCCGGCCCTAAGGTAAATTTATTCAGCAGAGGATTATAATGCAGCCCGGTGATATGACGTTCCTGAAGCACCGTCTCATCGATCCAGTTTATTAATTCAGCAGGTTTAATGAATTTCTTCACGTCGTGCGTGCCTTTCGGCACCATGCGCAGCACATATTCTGCGCCGACGACAGCCATCAGCCAGGATTTGCCATTGCGGTTAATGGTCGAAAAGAAGACGTGGCCGCCCGGTTTAACCAACTGCGCGCAGGCTTTTACCACCGATTGTGGATCGGGGACGTGCTCCAGCATCTCCATGCAGGTCACCACGTCGTACTGCTGCGCGTGTTTCGCGGCATGTTCTTCGACGGTTTCCTGAACATAATCGACCTGCACGCCGGATTCCAGCGCATGCAGACGCGCGACCTGCAACGGTTCAAAGCCCATATCCAGACCGGTCACTGTTGCGCCTTCCTGCGCCATGCTTTCCGCCAGGATGCCGCCGCCGCAGCCGACATCAAGCACCTTTTTACCGAACAGACCGCCGGCATGTTCGCCAATGTAGCCCAGACGCAGCGGGTTAATACGGTGCAGGGGTTTAAATTCACCCTCTTTATCCCACCAGCGTGAAGCGACAGCTTCAAATTTGGCAATTTCAGCATGGTCAACGTTCTGAGCGGCCGGTGTTTTTTCGGCATTCATGGGCGCATTTACTCCTCTCTCAATAAGGCGTGTGAGTATATCAGGCCGACGGGATGAATAAACCTTTGCGCGGGAGTTATAGATTTACCTGTATCACAGCGGTTGTGTTATAATTTGCGACCTTTGAATCCGGGATACAGTAGAGGGATAGCGGTTAGATGAGCGACCTTGCGAGAGAAATTACACCGGTTAACATCGAGGAAGAGCTGAAAAGCTCCTATCTGGACTATGCGATGTCGGTCATTGTTGGCCGTGCGCTGCCGGATGTCCGAGATGGCCTGAAACCGGTTCACCGTCGCGTACTTTACGCCATGAACGTATTGGGCAATGACTGGAATAAAGCCTACAAAAAATCTGCCCGTGTCGTTGGTGACGTAATCGGTAAGTACCATCCCCATGGTGATTCCGCGGTGTATGACACCATTGTCCGTATGGCGCAGCCATTCTCGCTGCGTTACATGCTGGTTGATGGTCAGGGCAACTTCGGCTCCATCGATGGCGACTCCGCGGCGGCGATGCGTTATACGGAAATTCGCCTGGCGAAGATCGCCCATGAATTGATGGCCGATCTGGAAAAAGAGACGGTTGACTACGTCGATAACTACGACGGCACCGAAAAAATTCCTGATGTGATGCCGACCAGGATCCCGAACCTGTTGGTCAACGGTTCTTCCGGTATCGCGGTCGGTATGGCTACCAACATTCCGCCACACAACCTGACGGAAGTGATCAACGGTTGCCTGGCCTATATCGACAATGAAGACATCAGCGTTGAAGGGCTGATGGAACACATTCCGGGGCCAGATTTCCCGACTGCCGCCATCATTAACGGTCGCCGTGGGATTGAAGAAGCCTACCGCACCGGTCGTGGCAAGATTTACATTCGCGCCCGCGCAGAGGTAGAAACCGATGCGAAAAGCGGTCGTGAAACCATTATCGTGCATGAAATTCCGTATCAGGTGAACAAAGCGCGCCTGATCGAGAAGATTGCCGAACTGGTGAAAGACAAACGCGTTGAAGGCATCAGCGCGCTGCGCGACGAGTCTGATAAAGACGGTATGCGCATCGTAATCGAAGTGAAGCGCGATGCCGTGGGCGAAGTGGTGCTGAACAACCTCTACTCCCAGACGCAATTGCAGGTCTCCTTCGGTATCAACATGGTGGCGTTGCACCATGGTCAGCCGAAGATCATGACGCTGAAAGAGATTCTGGCCGCGTTCGTGCGTCACCGTCGTGAAGTGGTGACCCGTCGTACCATTTTCGAACTGCGTAAAGCCCGTGACCGTGCGCATATCCTTGAAGCGCTGGCCGTGGCGCTGGCGAACATCGATCCGATCATCGAATTGATCCGTCGCGCGCCGACCCCGGCCGAAGCGAAAGTGGGCCTGATCGCGCAGCCGTGGGATCTGGGCAGTGTCTCCTCGATGCTGGAACGTGCGGGCGATGACGCTGCACGTCCGGAGTGGCTGGAGCCGGAGTTCGGTATTCGCGACGGTAAATACTACCTGACTGAGCAACAGGCACAGGCAATTCTGGATCTGCGTTTGCAGAAACTGACTGGCCTTGAGCATGAAAAACTGCTCGACGAGTACAAAGAGCTGCTGGAGCAGATCGCTGAACTGCTGCACATCCTCGGCAGCGCTGAGCGCCTGATGGAAGTGATTCGTGAAGAGCTTGAGCTGATTCGCGAGCAGTTCGGTGATGAGCGTCGTACCGAAATTACCGCGAACACCGCCGATATCAATATCGAAGACCTGATCACTCAGGAAGATGTTGTGGTTACGCTGTCGCATCAGGGCTATGTGAAGTATCAGCCGCTGACCGACTACGAAGCCCAGCGCCGTGGTGGTAAAGGTAAATCCGCTGCACGTATTAAAGAAGAAGACTTTATCGACCGCCTGCTGGTGGCCAACACCCACGATACGATCCTCTGCTTCTCCAGCCGTGGCCGTCTCTACTGGATGAAGGTTTACCAGCTGCCGGAAGCGAGCCGTGGCGCGCGTGGTCGCCCGATCGTCAACCTGCTGCCGTTGGAGCCGAACGAGCGTATTACTGCCATTCTGCCGGTACGTGAATACGAAGAGGGCGTTAACGTCTTTATGGCGACCGCCAGCGGTACCGTGAAGAAAACCGCGCTTACCGAGTTCAGCCGTCCGCGCTCTGCCGGTATTATTGCCGTCAACCTGAATGAAGGCGACGAACTGATTGGCGTCGATCTGACCTCCGGGAACGACGAAGTGATGCTGTTCTCTGCCGCCGGTAAAGTGGTGCGCTTTAAAGAGGGTGCGGTGCGCGCGATGGGTCGTACGGCGACCGGCGTACGCGGCATCAAGCTGGCGGAAAAAGACAGCGTGGTATCGCTGATTGTTCCGCGCGGCGAAGGCGCCATCCTGACGGTGACGCAGAACGGTTACGGTAAACGTACTGCTGAAACCGAGTACCCGACCAAATCTCGTGGTACGCAGGGTGTTATCTCCATCAAGGTCACCGAACGTAATGGTTCCGTGGTCGGTGCGGTGCAGGTAGACGATTGCGATCAGATCATGATGATCACCGATGCCGGTACGCTGGTGCGTACCCGCGTGTCGGAAATCAGCGTGGTGGGCCGTAATACCCAGGGCGTGATCCTCATCCGTACCGCGGAAGATGAAAACGTTGTGGGTCTGCAACGCGTCGCCGAACCGGTGGATGACGAAGAGCTGGACTCCATCGATGGCAGCGTGGCGGAAGGCGATGACGACATCGCGCCGGAAGTTGACACTGACGACGATACGGCGGATGACGCCGACGAGTAATGCGTCACAGAGGGCCGGTTTTCCGGCCCTTTTTCATTGCCATTGCGGCATTCGCGATTTATCGCTACCTTAACGACACTCTTTTTTAACTTCCTTGTGGCGGAGTTTCCCCAGGTTGAAATACCTCGTCTCTTTTCGCAGCACCCTGAAAGTTTCCCGCTATTTATTCAGAGCGCTGGCGCTATTGCTGTGGCTGTTAATTGCCTTTTTTTCAGTGTTTTACATTGTCAATGCGTTGCACGACAAAGAGTCAGAAATTCGTCAGGAATTCAACCTCAGTTCCGATCAGGCGCAGCGTTACATTCAGCGCACATCGGATGTGATGAAAGAGCTGAAGTACATTGCCGAAAACCGTCTGACGGCGGAAAACGGCATCCTTACCTCGCGCAGCCGCGATGATAAAACCGATGTGCCGGCGTTTTTACCGCTGTTCCCCGATTCTGATTGCTCTGCGATGAGTAGCTCATGGCGCGGTTCGCTGGAGTCGCTGGCGTGGTTTATGCGCTACTGGCGCGACAATTTCTCAGCCGCCTACGATCTCAACCGCGTATTTCTGATTGGCAGCGACAATCTGTGTATGGCGGATTTCGGCCTGCGCGACCTGCCGGTCGAGCGTGACGATACCTTAAAAAGCTTGCATGAGCGGATTGTGAAATACCGCAATGCGCCGCAGGATGAGCGCAGCAATAACCTCTACTGGATGAGCCAGGGGCCGCGCCCGGGAATCGGTTACTTTTACGCGCTGACACCGGTTTATCTTGGCAATCGTCTTCAGGCGTTGCTCGGCACCGAGCAGTCAATCCGCATGGAGAATTTCTTTACGCCGGGCAGCCTGCCGATGGGCGTCACCATTCTGGATGAAAGCGGGCACTCGCTGATTTCGCTGACCGGCCAGGACAGCAGCATTGTTGCCGATCCGCGCTGGATGCAGGAACGTTCGTGGTTCGGTTACACCTCCGGTTTCCGCGAGCTGATCCTGAAAAAGAGCTTACCGCCATCCTCATTGAGCGTGGTTTATTCCGTTCCTGTCGATATGGTACTGGAACGCATCCGCATGCTGATCCTCAATGCGGTGCTCCTGAACGTGCTGGTTGGCGTGGCGCTGTTTACCCTGGCGCGCATGTATGAGCGGCGCATCTTTATTCCGGCGGAAAATGATGCGCAGCGGCTGGAAGAGCATGAACAGTTCAACCGTAAAATCGTCGCTTCTGCGCCGGTGGGGATCTGTATTCTGCGCACCCAGGACGGGACGAATATTCTCAGTAACGAACTGGCGCATAATTACCTGAACATGCTCACGCATGAAGATCGGCAGCGGCTGACGCAGATCATCTGCGGCCAACAGGTCAATTTTGTTGATGTGTTGACCAGCAACAACACTAATCTGCAAATCAGCTTTGTTCATTCGCGCTATCGCAATGAAAACGTGGCGATTTGTGTGCTGGTGGATGTCTCCGCGCGCGTCAAAATGGAAGAGTCGCTACAGGAAATGGCGCAGGCGGCAGAACAGGCCAGCCAGTCGAAATCCATGTTCCTGGCGACCGTCAGCCATGAGTTGCGCACGCCGCTGTATGGCATTATCGGTAACCTCGATCTGCTGCAAACCAAAGAGTTGCCGAAGGGCGTCGATCGCCTGGTGACGGCGATGAATAACTCTTCCAGCCTGCTGCTGAAAATTATCAGCGATATTCTCGACTTCTCGAAAATTGAGTCTGAGCAGTTAAAAATCGAGCCGCGTGAGTTTTCCCCGCGCGAGGTGATGAGCCATATCACCGCCAACTATCTGCCGCTGGTGGTGCGTAAACAACTGGGGCTGTACTGCTTTATCGAGCCGGATGTGCCAGTGGTTCTCAACGGCGATCCGATGCGTTTGCAGCAGGTGATCTCAAACCTGCTGAGCAATGCGATTAAGTTCACCGATATCGGGTGTATCGTGCTGCATGTACAGCGTGATGCGGATTATCTCAGCATCCGCGTGCGCGATACCGGTGTGGGGATACCTGGTAAAGAAGTGGTGCGGCTGTTTGATCCTTTCTTCCAGGTCGGAACCGGGGTGCAGCGCAATTTCCAGGGCACAGGCCTGGGGCTGGCGATTTGCGAGAAGCTGATTAGCATGATGGACGGCGATATCGCGGTGGATACCGAACCGGGTATGGGCAGCCAGTTCACTATTCGTATTCCGCTTTACAGTGCGGTCGCGCCGGTACGCGCTGATATCGATGGGCTGGCGGAGACCTGCTGCTGGCTGGCGGTGCGTAACGCCTCATTGTCGGCCTATTTGCAGAGCTTGCTGAACTGGAATGGCATCCGCGTGAAGCAGTACGACGGGCGCGTGCTCGGCCATCAGGATACGTTGATTACCGACGAAGATCCGGAACATCCTTCGGGCGCGCGGGCGGTGATTGTTTTCTGCCGCCGCCATATCGGTATTCCAGTTGAACGTGCGCCGGGCGAATGGTTACACAGCGTCGCCGCGCCGCACGATTTGCTGGCGTTGCTGGGACGCATATACCGCGTGCAGGTGGTGGAACCGCAGGCAACTGCGACGCAGGCCATAGAAGACAATGAGTTATTGCGCAACGACGATATGATGATCCTGGTGGTTGACGATCACCCGATTAACCGGCGATTACTTGCCGATCAGCTGGGATCGCTGGGCTATCAATGCAAAACAGCCAACGATGGGGTGGATGCATTGAACGTGTTAAGCAAGAACCACATTGATATTGTGCTCAGCGACGTCAACATGCCGAATATGGACGGTTATCGTCTGACGCAGCGGATTCGCCAACTGGGCCTGACGTTGCCGGTGATTGGCGTAACGGCTAACGCACTGGCGGAAGAGAAACAGCGCTGCCTTGAATCCGGTATGGATAGCTGCCTGTCGAAACCGGTGACGCTGGATGTGCTGAAGCAAACGCTGGCAGCTTATGTTGCGCGGGTCAGAAACAGCAGGGGATAAAAAAGAACCCCGGCGAAAGCCGGGGTTGTGGGGATTACTCTTTTTCTGTCTGGGTCAGAGTGACCGAGGAGAGGTAGTTCAGCAGGGCGATATCGTTATCGACACCCAGTTTCATCATCGCAGATTTCTTCTGGCTACTGATGGTCTTGATACTGCGGTTCAGCTTTTTAGCGATTTCCGTTACCAGGAAACCTTCTGCAAACAGACGCAGTACTTCGCTCTCTTTCGGTGACAGGCGTTTGTCGCCGTAGCCGCCAGCGCTGATTTTTTCCAGCAGGCGAGAAACGCTTTCAGGGGTGAATTTCTTACCTTTCTGCAGCGCGGCCAGAGCCTTAGGCAGGTCAGTTGGCGCGCCTTGTTTCAGTACGATACCTTCGATATCCAGATCCAGCACCGCACTCAGAATTGCCGGGTTATTGTTCATGGTAAGAACAATAATCGACAGCGCAGGAAAA
Organism: Kosakonia sacchari; assembly: GCA_900109485.1. GTDB lineage: Bacteria > Pseudomonadota > Gammaproteobacteria > Enterobacterales > Enterobacteriaceae > Kosakonia > Kosakonia sacchari_B. The sequence continues at coordinate 58,980 of FOAY01000020.1, forward strand.
TGGCGTTTAATGTATTTGATCAGCGTAATACCATCGCCGTATTTATCGCCCGGCATTGACAGGTCGGTGATCAGAACATTTGCCTCGAGTTTCGGCAGGTTATTAATGAGCGCTGTAGAGTCTTCAAATTCACCGACTACGTTAACCCACTCGATTTGTTCCAGTGACTTGCGAATACCGAACAGTACAATCGGATGGTCATCGGCAATAATTACGTTCATATTGTTCATGTATTAGGCTACCTTGCTACAGCAAGCTCTTGACGTAAGCGTCAATGTCGCTGATGTAATTTTCTATGCCTGGAGCATCGCTTTCACGAATTAATTGCTCCAGCGTTTCGCACAACTGCTTACCAGGTACCAGATTTAGCATAGCAAACACACCTTTCAGGCGGTGTGCTGTCTGCGCCAGCGCAGCGAAATCGCGTAACGCTGATTCAGTATACAACCTCTTAACATCATCGGGTACTGTGTCAACAAACAGTGCATAATAGCCGCTGGCATGGAGTTCCGCGTTTTCATCGCCTCCCAATGGCGATTCCGGAACATCTTCCTGCGCCAGTTGCTCTTCTATAAGCTGCAATATTGCTCCCTGCATTGCATTGCTCATATTAAAGTTAACGCGCAATTGGCCAGGGCCAATTTTCCGCACACCGGCCTCATCATCGCTTAAAAGCAAGCCTGAGGCTGTAAGATTAGACGGATTATCTGTCAAAAAGAGATCATATTCTTGACTTGAAAGACGTTCATCCGGGGAAATACAGCTTGCACCCCAATTTTCCAACTGGCGAACTACGATATTGCGGATTTCATTCGAGGTGATGTCAATCATCGCGACAACATCATCAAGCAATTTCTCTTCGCTTTCAACCTGCGGTGAGCGGGCCGCCATTCTAACATGCAAAGAGTAGCGGGTGCCCAGATCTTCCCTGGCCTTAATATTCAAATGCCCACCGAGTTTTCTGGCTAACTGATCGCACAGCCAGAAGGTGAGGGCGTTTGCTTTTCCGTACCGATCGCTCTGTGTATCGTTAAGGAACGGGAAGTGCAGATTGTCAATTTCGCTGGTATTTACGCCTGTACCAGTATCAAGAATACGGAAGGTCAGGCGATCTTCTGCGGATTCATCCATATTCACTTCAAGGGTGATTTTACCCATTTGCGTGGTCGTCACCGCGTACTGGATCAAAAGCAGTAAGATTCGACGTAACGCATCGCGATCGCCGTGGCGCTCCTCGTTAGCCGGAAGCGGGTTGTTGATCAACAATTGCAGGCCTTTACGCTTGATCACCGGCAGAACTTCCGGCACCACTTCATCAATCAAATCCTGAATGGAGAACACGGTAGGCGAACCTTTCCAGCTATCGCTTTCCAGCATGTTGGCCAGCTGAATTTCATCTACCAGCTGTACCAGCCTGTCGGCGTGATCAGCGACGAGATTGCCCTCTTTGTTTTCAAGGGCGGCAGCTTCAGCAGCGAGGGCCTTTACTGGCTGTTTCAGCGAGTCAGCCAGATTATTCATAAAGGTGGCGCGGCCCTGCTGGTTCTTCTCATACAGCCGCTGCGCTTGCTTCAGCTTCTTATTGACCAGCACTTCGCGGTCCTGGTCGCGAATAATAAAGATCTGCGTACGTGAAGCCACCTGGCTGCGGAACTGACGGATTTCATACAGCTCATTATTGATGGTGGCCTGGATGACGCCCTGGTGCTGATCCGCCATGGCGGTGATATTTTGCAGATTCAGGTGCGGCAGCAGATGGTCGGCTATTTTGTTGCTCAGCACCGTGCGGTTAGCTTCCTGATCGTGTACCAGTAAGCCAAGCGGCAGTAATGAGACAATCTCTTCGTTGAAAGCGCGCAGCACGCGCAGCTCGTTGCTTGCTCCTGGCGCCGCCAGGCTATCCGTCTTACGGCCCGGTTGCTGACGGAAGGTGGTGTAGCCAAATAGCGCCAGCGCCAGCAGCCCAATATTCAGCAACAGCGGTAAAAGAATGTTTTGCAGGGTGTCGAGCAGCAGCGTACCGAAAGGAACCTGCCACACCAGGCGCAGCCCTGTGCCGTTCAACGCAGAAGCGATCTCAATACGCGAGCTATTAAAGTTGACGGTCACATTATCTGTGGTCTCTTTATCCTGCCCGCGCGTGGTATTTTGCGTGCTATCAGGGTCGAGACGGAAACTGTCCAGTGACATGCCCGGCGGGATCAGATCGTTAATCGGCAAGTCAAACGCCACCACCGTCGCCAGGTGACCCGGCTGGTTAAAGGTGGTGCGCAGCGTAAAGTAGTGGCCATTCTGCCAGGCCAGACGGCGCAAGGAGGAAAAACTTTCGCGCTCATCAAGGGCGTTAGCCTGCTGCAACATCTCTGCGCGTCGGGAATCGACGATATTGCTGATGGTGGAATCTTTAAAACCCGAGGTCAGATCTTTTAGAGGCAACGTCGAAACCAGGATCATGCTGTTATCCTGGCCATTCAGATAGTACATCGACCACGGAACGGTTTCTGCGCCCCACAATGTATCGAGATACGTTGAGATGCGCTGCGTCATCTCCAGCGTGGAACTGTCGTGTGAACCGAAAATCAGCGCTTCTGTTTTGCGACGCGGTTTTTCGAGGTAATAGACATCCTGTTTCAGACGCGTTTCCTGTAAACCTTCGCTCGGCGTGGTTGCCGGAGCCGCAGCGATATTGTCGTAGATCTGCCAGGTGGCATACCGCCAGGTGTCGATACGCTTATGGATGGCATGCGTAACATCGACGATTTGATAGCTCTTATCTTTCAGCCAGGCGTTGACCGCGCTCTGGATCATCACCCCCATCGTTACCAGCAGGACAATAATCAATAAGAGAAAGAAACGGGTAATGTTGCCCGGTATCAGGGAAAATTTGCCAGGGATCATTGTGTCAGATTGACTCATTCTTGTGTGTAACCCGTTATGACAACACTGCAGGTGACGCTCAGCATCCGCTGAAACAATGTTGCTGCCATGCCGTAACTACCGCCTGTCGTGCGCGGACTACAAATAGATGTGTTGCAGAGCAGTGTACAGCAGGCAGTATATCGGTTAATGAGTGAATTTCCAGACTCTCTTTTCAGCCATTACTCACATGATGCGGGTTTTTGTCCTTCATCTAAACGAAGCGGCAAAAATGTACAAAATACGGAGATTGTACAAATATTTCTCACCCCTGAATAAAAAGAACACAATAAATAACAAGAAATTAATTAAGGTGCTAAGTCAATAAGATAAGTCTGGCACGCTTGTTGATTAATTAATAATCGTTACAAATAGTTATTATATGTAGATTATTATTCAAGTTAAGTAAAGAAAAGTAAAAAAAAACCGAATGCAGGGCATTCGGTCATAAGAGGGGTAAACAGACATTCAGATTCGAATGACGGTAATAAATAAAGTTAATGATGATAGCGTGTTGTATTTTAGTGGCGATTAGGGATTTCGTTTTTGCATTCAGTGCTGTCATTTATTTTTATTTATGTGATTGTTTTTTATTGTGTTTTTAATTTTATTTGATTATTCGTGCGATATATATTAGCTATTCGTGCTATAAAAAGTTCCCTCGATTTTACAAAGTGAAACATCTATCATTAAATATGAAACATCTTCAAAATTTTCGTATCATATTCTCGATGGATTATTTTCCTATTTTAAGCACAATGAATTTGCCAGCTGATTAGAGGGTTAGTCAGCAAGCAGTGGCAAATAAAAATGCATATAACAGAGGGTTAATAAAATGAAAGTTAAAGTACTGTCCCTCCTGGTGCCAGCTCTGCTGGTAGCAGGCGCAGCGAATGCGGCTGAAGTTTACAACAAAGATGGCAACAAATTAGATCTGTACGGCAAAGTAGACGGTTTGCACTATTTCTCTGACGACAAAGGCTCTGATGGCGATCAGACATACGTGCGTTTCGGCTTCAAAGGTGAAACTCAGGTAAACGATCAGGTTACCGGCTACGGTCAGTGGGAATATAACGTTCAGGCTAACGACACTGAATCTGCAAGCGATCAGGCATGGACCCGTGTGGCATTCGCCGGTATCCGCGTGGTTGACGCAGGCTCTTTCGACTACGGTCGTAACTACGGCGTAATTTACGACGTAACGTCCTGGACCGACGTTCTGCCGGAATTCGGCGGTGACACTTACGGTTCAGATAACTTCATGCAACAACGTGCTAACGGCCTTGCCACCTACCGTAACACTGACTTCTTCGGTCTGGTTGATGGCCTGAACTTTGCTCTGCAGTATCAGGGTAAAAACGGCAGCGTCAGCGGTGAAAACGACACGGGTCGCAGCACGCTGAAACAGAATGGCGACGGCTACGGCGCGTCTCTGACCTACGATCTGGGCGCAGGCTTCAGCGTCGGTGGTGCAATGTCTTCTTCTCGTCGTACTGCTGACCAGAACGTGACTACCAATGCTGCTCTGTTCGGCGAAGGCGATCGTGCTGAAGTGTACAGCGGCGGCCTGAAATACGATGCCAACAATATTTACCTGGCGGCACAGTACTCTCAGACCTATAACGCAACTCGTTTCGGTAACTCTCAGAGCACCAGCGATATCTACGGTTTTGCTAACAAAGCGCAGAACTTTGAAGTGGTTGCGCAGTACCAGTTCGACTTCGGTCTGCGTCCGTCCATCGCTTACCTGCAATCTAAAGGTAAGGATATCTCCAACAACACCGGTACCGTTAACTACGGTGACCAGGATATCCTGAAATACATCGATGTTGGCGCGACTTACTACTTCAACAAAAACATGTCCACCTATGTTGATTACAAAATCAACCTGCTGGACGACAACGACTTTACCCGTTCTGCCGGTATCTCTACCGACAACATCGTTGCACTGGGCCTGGTTTACCAGTTCTAAGTTCGTAACAACGATTGCTAAGGCGCCGCAAGGCGCCTTTTTTATTGTCCGGTTTTTGATGTACGCTTGCCGCCAGCAAGGAGATAACAGGCAATGACAATGACTATTTTCCGCAGCTTTGTGGCCGCCGCGCTGTTGCTATTGGCGGGCTGCGATCGCAGCGAACAGGCACAACCCACCGTGCTGGAAGGCAAAACGATGGGCACTTTCTGGCGCGTTAGTCTGGTGGATATTGATGCGCAGCGCGCGCAGGCGCTACAGAAAAAAATTCAGGCACAACTGGATGCCGACGATCGTTTAATGTCAACGTGGAAGAGTGATTCTGCGCTGATGCGCTTTAATCACACTGCCAATACTTCGCCCTGGCCGGTCAGTGCTGCAATGGCAGATATTGTGACCATCGCGTTGCGGGTCGGGGAAAAAACGGACGGCGCAATGGATATTACCGTGGGGCCGCTGGTGAATTTGTGGGGATTTGGCCCGGATAAACAACCGGTCGTCAGCCCAACGCAGGCGCAAATTGATGCGGCAAAAGCCCGTACCGGCTTGCAGCATCTGACGGTGATTAACCGCTCCGGGGAACAATTCCTGCAAAAAGATCTGCCGGATCTGTTTGTCGATTTATCGACAGTCGGTGAAGGCTATGCGGCGGATCATCTGGCGCGGCTTATGGAGCAGGAAGGGATTGCCCGCTATCTGGTTTCCGTCGGCGGCGCACTTGCCAGCCGGGGTATGAATACGCAGGGCCAGCCGTGGCGGGTGGCGATCCAGAAACCGACCGATCGTGAAAATGTCGCACAAGCCGTGGTCGATATTAATGGTCATGGGATCAGCACCTCCGGAAGTTATCGCAACTATTACGAGCTGGATGGCAAACGCATTTCGCATATTATCGATCCGCGCACCGGGCGTCCCATCGATCACCGCCTGGTTTCGGTCACTGTGATTGCGCCAACGGCACTGGAAGCGGATGCCTGGGACACCGGCTTAATGGTGCTGGGTACCGATAAAGCCAAAAAAGTGGTGATGCGCGAAGGATTGGCGGTATTTATGATCATGAAAGAGGGTGACGGTTTTACCACCTGGATGTCGCCGCAATTTTCCTCCTTCCTGGTCAGCGAAAAAAATTAAAACGCAAGATTGCGGGTGTCGAGTTCTGCGCGAGCGTGCACAGTGGGGCTAAGCTTAAATAAGGAGCCTGACATGAACGAGACGACTTTACTTGATGAACAGCGCTGGCAGGCGGTGCTGGCGCGCAACCCGCAGGCGGATGGCCAGTTTGTTTTTGCCGTGCTGACCACCGGCATCTTCTGTCGCCCGTCCTGTCGCGCGCGCCACGCCCTGCGCCAGAATGTGCGTTTCTTTCCGGATGCCGATAGCGCTGTTGCCGCGGGTTTTCGCCCATGCAAACGTTGCCAGCCCGATAAAGCGCATCCGCAACAGCAGCGGCTGGATAAAGTGGCCATCGCTTGTCGATTGCTCGAGCAGGATACGCCTGTCACCCTCGATCAACTGGCAATTGAGGTGGGCATCAGCCCGTACCATTTTCATCGTCTGTTTAAATCTGTGACCGGGATGACACCGAAAGCCTGGCAGCAAGCCTTCCGCGCCCGGCGTCTGCGCAACACGCTGGCAGAGAGCGACACCGTGACCGATGCCGTGCTGGCGGCGGGGTTCCCCGACAGTAGCAGCTTCTATCGCCAGGCAGATGCCGCGTTGGGAATGACGGCGCGTCAGTTTCGCCGCGGTGGTGACGATGCCGCTATTCGTTACGCCCTGAGTGACTGTTCGCTGGGGCGCTGCCTGGTGGCCGAGAGTGAACGGGGCATCTGCGCCATTTTACTGGCCGACAACGATGAACAGTTGTTGGCAGAACTGCATACGATTTTTCCTCATGCCCGAAACGTGCAGGGCGATGCGGCGATGCTTGAACGCGTCGCGCAGGTGATCCGCCGTCTTGATCGTGCGGATGCGCCATTTACATTGCCGCTGGATTTGCGCGGCACGGCTTTCCAGCTTCAGGTATGGCAGGCGTTGCGCGAGCTCCCCGCCGGCGCAACGATCAGCTATCAGCGTCTTGCGCAGCAAATAGGCAAACCTGGCGCGGTGAGGGCGGTGGCCAGCGCCTGTGCAGCGAATAAGCTGGCGATTGTTATCCCTTGTCATCGCGTAGTGCGCGGCGATGGCGCGCTCTCCGGTTATCGCTGGGGAATCGCGCGCAAAGCACAACTGCTGCAACGGGAAGCGAAAAAAGAGGAGAGTTAATGCTCGATCTGTTTGCCGATGAAGAACCCTGGCAGGAGCCGCTGGCGCCTGGCGCGGTGGTGCTGCGCCGTTTTGCGCTACCGCATGTGGAAGCGCTGATGCGCGGCATTGCGCAGGTGGTTAATCAGTCACCGCTACGCCATATGGTCACGCCGGGCGGGTATACCATGTCCGTGGCGATGACCAACTGCGGCAGGCTTGGCTGGACGACTAATCAGCACGGTTATCTCTACGCACCTGGCGATCCGCAAACGGCGCAGCCGTGGCCGGAAATGCCTGCTGCATTCACGGCGTTATGCCATAAAGCCAGCATCGCGGCGGGTTATCCTGAGTTTCGCCCGGATGCCTGCCTGATCAACCGTTACGCGCCAGGTGCGAAGTTATCGCTGCATCAGGATAAGGACGAACCTGATTTGCGCGCGCCGATTGTCTCTGTCTCGCTGGGCTTACCGGCTATTTTCCAGTTTGGTGGGCTGAAGCGTAACGATCCGCTGCAACGATTGATGCTGGAACATGGCGATATTGTGGTGTGGGGCGGTGAATCGCGGCTCTTTTATCATGGCATCGCGCCGCTGAAAGCGGGTTATCACCCGGTGACCGGCGAATGTCGTTACAACCTGACGTTCCGCCAGGCAGGCAATAGCGAATAAAAATAAGAATTATTCTTGATGTAAAGCAGTAGCCGTTTAAACTGCTGGCTGTTTTTGTTGACCGGGCCGTTGTTATGGAACTCCTTCTTCTTGTCTGGCGGCAGTATCGCTGGCCATTCGTGGCGGTACTGGCGCTCACCCTTGCCAGCGCCGCATTGGGAATCGGGCTGATCGCTTTTATTAACCAGCGTCTGATCGAAACCGTCGATATATCATTGACCGTGCTGCCGGAATTTCTCGGCTTGCTGCTGCTGTTAATGGCGGTGACGCTCGGCTCGCAACTGGCGCTGACCACGCTCGGTCACCATTTCGTTTACCGCCTGCGTAGTGAATTTATCAAACGGATCCTTGATACGCCGGTGGAGCGCATTGAACAACTGGGCAGCGCGTCGCTGCTGGCCGGGTTAACCAGCGATGTGCGCAACATCACCATCGCTTTTGTGCGCCTGCCGGAACTGGTGCAGGGCATTATTCTGACGATAGGTTCGTGCATTTATCTGGCCATGCTATCCGGCAAAATGCTGGTGATCACTGCACTGTGGATGGCGCTGACCATCTGGGGCGGCTTTATTCTGGTTTCCCGGGTGTATAAACATATGGCGACGCTGCGCGAGACGGAAGACAAGCTCTATAACGATTTCCAGACGGTGCTGGAAGGGCGCAAAGAGCTGAATCTGAATCGCGAGCGTGCCGAACATGTTTTCGAACAGATGTACCTGCCGGATGCGTGCGAGTACCGCCACCATATTATTCGTGCCGACACTTTCCATCTCAGCGCCGTCAACTGGTCGAATATTATGATGCTCGGCGCGATTGGCCTTGTGTTCTGGATGGCAAACAGTCTGGGCTGGGCGGATACCAACGTGGCGGCAACCTATTCGCTGACGCTGCTGTTTTTACGTACGCCGTTGCTTTCGGCGGTCGGTGCATTGCCGACACTGTTGAGCGCACAGGTTGCTTTCAACAAACTGAAGCATTTTGCTCTGGCGCCGTATCAGCCCGCGTTTCCGCGTCCACGGGCTTTCCCCGGCTGGAAAACGCTGGAGCTGCGCAACGTGACCTTTAAATATCAGGAGAATGATTTCTCTGTCGGCCCGATCAACATGACGCTGAACCGGGGCGAACTGGTGTTTCTGATTGGTGGCAACGGCAGCGGTAAATCAACGCTGGCGATGTTGCTGACCGGGCTGTATCAGCCGGTTGCCGGCGAGATCCTGCTGGATGGTAAACCGATGGCGCAGGATCGTCCGGAAGATTATCGCAAACTGTTCTCGGCGGTATTTACCGATGTCTGGTTGTTTGACGATCTGCTCGGGCCGGAAGGTAAACCGGCGGATCCGGCGCTGGTCGATAAGTGGCTGGATCAGTTGAAGATGGCGCACAAACTGGAACTGAACAACGGCAAGATCCTCAATCTGAAGCTCTCGAAAGGGCAGAAAAAGCGCGTGGCGCTGTTGCTGGCGCTGGCGGAAGAGCGCGATATTCTGCTGCTTGATGAATGGGCGGCCGATCAGGATCCCCATTTCCGCCGCGACTTTTACCAGGTGTTGCTGCCGCTGATGCAACAAATGGGGAAAACCATTTTTGCCATCAGCCACGACGATCACTACTTTACCCACGCCGACCGCCTGCTGGAGATGCGCAATGGCCAGTTGACTGAGCTGGTGGGTGAAGAGCGCGCGCAAGCTTCCCGCGACGCCGTCTCCCGCACTGCCTGAGCAATGCGCTCCCTTCGATCGAAGGGGGCATTCGTTCCATTTTTCGCCAAACGCCCCCGCTGTTTATTATTTTTTACAAAAGCTGCCGCTATGCTTAAGGCTATTCGGCCCCGGCTTCAGGGCGCTTTGCATTCAGGGAACGGCTAATGTCATTAAGCAAAAAAAACAGCGTCAAACTGCGCGACGAGGAGCGGGCGCGCCTGATTTGGTTGCTGATCACCCATAAACCGCTTACCGCCTCGTTGCTCGGGCAACTCACCCTCGCCGAGCAGGTTGATAGCGCCACGCTGGAGCGGGATCTGGCGGAAGTTAACGCGCTGGTCTCCCACTTGCCGCCGCCGGATCTCGCCGATACGCTGGAAGCCTTGCCGGTAGATGAACGCCACGCATTATGGCGGCTGGTGAGCGATGATAAACGCGGCAAAGTGCTGCTTGAGGCATCGGAGAATGTCTGGGATGACCTGATTGATGAGATGAGCGACCGCGCGCTGCTCGATGCGCTGCAAACGCTGGATATCGATGACCAAATCTGGCTGGTGCAGCATCTGCCGCGTAACCTGACCGGCCGCTTAATGGCGACGTTACCGCGTGCAGAGCGTAACCGCATGCGGGAAGTGATGCGCTACGGCAAAAACTGTGTCGGCGCGATCATGGAGTTCGAGGTGATCACCGTGCGCTCTGAAGTGACGCTGGCAGCGGTGCAGCGCTATCTGCGACGGCTCGGCAAAATGCCGGACAACACCGACAAACTGTTTGTTATCGGCCGCGATAACCGGCTGATGGGCGAACTGGGGTTGCAAACCATTTTGCTCAATGCCGCCGGGAAGCGGGTCAGCGAAGTGATGGATGCGGATCCGGTGGCCTTTTCTCCGGAAGAGGACGCGGAAAAAGTGGCGCGTACCTTCGAGCGTGACAACCTGCTTAGCGCGGCAGTAGTCGATGATAACGGAATGCTGATGGGCCGTCTGACCATCGATGAGATCGTCAATGTGGTCTATGAAGAGACGGACAACGATTTGCGCCAGATGGGCGGCCTGAGCGCCGAAGAAGACGTGTTTGCGCCGGTAAGCAAAGCGGTGAAAACCCGCTGGGCGTGGCTGGCTATCAATTTATGCACGGCATTTATCGCCTCGCGCGTGATCGACGGTTTTGAACACACCATTTCACAACTGGTGGCGCTGGCGTCGCTGATGCCGATTGTCGCCGGGATTGGCGGCAACACCGGCAACCAAACCATTACCATGATTGTGCGCGCGCTGGCGTTACAAAACATTCAGCCGGGCAACTTTGCTTTCCTGATTATGCGTGAACTTGGCGTCGCGTTGATTAACGGCCTGGTGTGGGGTGGCATTATGGGCTGCATCACATGGTGGCTGTACGACGATGCGGCGCTGGGCGGTGTTATGACGCTGGCGATGGTGTTGAACTTGTTGATGGCGGCGTTGATGGGCGTGTTGATCCCGATGATCATGACCCGGCTGGGGCGCGACCCGGCGGTCGGCTCCAGCGTGATGATCACCGCGATCACGGATACCGGCGGCTTCTTTATTTTTCTTGGGCTGGCGACGCTGTTTTTGCTGTAACTATTGCTGCCTTACGCCACTTCGGTGGCGTGAGCGCCAGCGTGACCAGCCCGCCCGGCACGGAGCCTTCATCACCTACTAAGAAGATCAAAATGCCAGGCGCGTTGACGAAACCGGTCATCACCGCATGAAGAATAAAGCGCATCAGTCGCGCCATACCGCTCAGACCGAAGAGAATTTGAATCATCCCCGCCAGTAAAACCGCTGGAAGAATGTATTCCACACCGTGTTGGTTAACCACAGGACCTATAACCAGAGCGACTGACCTTGCCGCCGCCGTCACCATCGCCAGGCGTCCACCCAAAAACGACATACTCAGGCACAACATCAGTCATAAAGGTTCGCAGGCCGGTGTGGCGTTCAACAACTGGGGCGCAAACGGCATCGCTGCATTTGGCAAAGCGCAAAATAATAGCAGATTTTAACCGCAGCGGGTCAACAATAAGTGTTAAATCTAATCTGGAAAATCAACTTATTAGTAACATTTATACAATGAATATTTAATGTTTAAACATTATTTAAATCTCACTTCTTAAGTGCTACGTTAGAAGGGTTAACTACTTTACCCTCAATAAATGCGAATAAAGCAGCACTAAAAGTAAGGCATTAATACCATGAAAAAAATGACTGCCAGACTGTTTTCGATGGCTGTCGGGCTAAATGCTGTCTCAAAGGCAGCGAAAGCGTCCGCATCGAAAGAGCAGGAAACAGATGTGCTTTTAATCGGTGGTGGGATCATGAGTGCCACATTGGGTACCTGGCTTCAGGATCTCGAACCCGACTGGTCGATTACGATGGTGGAACGGCTGGATGCCCTGGCAGAGGAGAGCTCGAACGGCTGGAACAACGCCGGTACGGGCCATGCTGCTTTAATGGAGCTGAACTACACCCCGCGCGCGGCTGATGGCACCGTCAGCATTAAAAAAGCGATTGAAATCAACGAAGCGTTCCGTATTTCTCGCCAGTTCTGGGCGCATCAGGTCAAAACCGGTGTGCTGCGCGAACCACGCTCATTTATCAATACCGTACCGCATATGAGCCTCGTCTGGGGCGATGACAATGTGAACTTCCTGCGTGCCCGTTACAAAGCGTTGCAGCAGTGTTCTCTGTTCCGTGGTATGCGCTATTCCGAAGATCCCGGGCAGATCAAACAGTGGGCGCCGCTGGTGATGGAAGGGCGCGATGCGAAGCAAAAAATCGCTGCGACCCGCACCGAGATTGGTACTGACGTTAACTTCGGTGAACTGACACGCCAGATGATTGGCTCATTGCAGAAAAAAGAGAACTTCTCTTTGCAACTGAGCACGGAAGTTCGCAGCCTCAAACGCAATGCCGATAACAGCTGGAGCGTGACGCTCAGCAACCTGAAAGGCGGCGGCGAGCGCGTGGTAAAAGCGAAATTTATCTTTATTGGCGCGGGCGGCGCGGCGCTGAAATTGTTGCAGGCATCCGGTATTCCGGAAGCGGCAGACTATGCCGGTTTCCCGGTTGGTGGCCAGTTCCTGGTGGCGGAGAACCCGGATGTGGTCAACCACCATCTGGCAAAAGTCTATGGTCAGGCGACCGTTGGCGCACCGCCGATGTCGGTTCCGCATATTGATACCCGCATTATTGATGGTAAACGTGTGCTGTTGTTCGGGCCGTTCGCGACCTTCTCGACCCGTTTTCTGAAGAACGGTTCGCTGTGGGATCTGCTGCGTTCGACCAACTCGTCCAATATTCTGCCGATGCTGACGGTGGGAATGACCAACTTCAGCCTGGTAAAATATCTGGTCAGCCAGGTACTGCAAAACGAAGATGACCGCTTCGATGCGCTACGGGAATACTATCCGCTGGCGATGAAAGAGGACTGGCGTTTGTGGCAGGCGGGCCAGCGCGTACAGATCATCAAACGTGAAGCCGGGAAGGGCGGCGTACTGCGCCTCGGCACCGAAGTGGTTAGCGATAAAGAAGGTACCATTGCGGCGCTTCTGGGAGCCTCGCCGGGTGCGTCTACCGCGGCGCCGATTATGCTTGAGCTGATGGAGAAAGTGTTTACTGAACGCTTTGCTTCCGCAGCCTGGCAGGCGAAGCTGAAAGAGATCATCCCCTCTTTTGGTACGCAACTTAACGGCAATATTGAAGCTGCCGATGCAGAGCTGCGCTACACCAGCGAAATCCTTGGGCTGAAATGCGACGAGTCTCTGGTGGCAGATGCCACACCACCGGTGCAGAAGCCAACGACCCAGCCGCACAACGACGGCGAAACGGTTGCGGATATCGCGCTGTAATTGCCTTTCCCGAAAAAAAAACCGTAACGGATGCGTTGCGGTTTTTTTTTACCTTCGCCACTATTTATAATGGCAAGGTAACAAATATTATTGTTGGTGAAAGCATTGCTAATGTAGAAGCTTTTCATCATTGTTGAAATCAATTCTGACAACCCTCCCTCAATTGTTGATTTTTTCAATTCGGAGGACCTGTCTTCAGCTTTCAATTTAGCAGCTTTGACAGATGGAGCCGCTCAGGAATCAAAACAAGCAGCATTGCAAACTCAATTCACAGCACTGAAATCTCAGTTCGTAAGCAACCTGGCGTAAATCAAGGCACAATACGGACTATGATATGACGACAGATAGCGCTGATTCAGAAATCAAATTAACCACACTTCCAAAATACTACCCTATATGTGGTGAAGTGCTAAGACAGCAGGAGGAAACTGTCGATGGGGTTATTATGAAGGTGTGGATTTGCGATGATTGCGAATTCGAAATGTCAGTATAAATATATGATGTAACGAAAGAGTTGTAGCCCTTTTAACTTAAGAAAAATTATTAAGGATAGCCAGTATTATACTGGTCAATACTATTTGATCAGCATTTAAAATATATGTACTATCGGGATAAAACAAACTCATTGATTGGTCATAATATGCGCTACAATGCGTTAGATGCTGCTAAATTTTTAGGTTGCTTTTGCATAATGATTGTTCATGTGGGCAATTTTACCGAACTCCCGTCGCCGCTTGGTGATGTTATCAGGGTGTCGTCGAGATGGGCTTTGCCTTTTTTCTTCTTGTGCTCTGGCTACCTTATAGGGATATCACACGAATTTGACGTAGGAAGAAAAGTAAATAAATTAGTTTCCATTCTCTTCTACTCATCTATTTTCTATATTCCGATACTATATCGAATGCTCCACGGAGATCTGGAAGGATTGCTAAACAAAGTAATCTCAGCTGATACCATTCATGGCGGAACGTCATTTCATCTTTGGTTTATCAATGCGTTGATGCTGGGAGTGATTCTAACTAACTATATGTTGAAAAACGTAAATGCCAGACTTGCCTTAATACTTGCTGTCGGTATAATTCTGGGATGCTGGGTAGGAGACGTGCTGAAGTCACTTGGTTATAAGATATGGATATTCTACGTTTTTAGAACAATGATAGCTTTCTCTCTAGTATATATCGGTTATTTAATTGCAAAAACCAAAATATTAAACGGTATCAGGAATAATATATCATTAATAATTCTAATTGGTGGTGTGTTGTTGATGGTTGCAGAAGTCTATTTCATTCACAAGGCGGTTGGTGCTGATATGAATGAAAGGCAGTTCCCTTTTATGAGCGTACCTGTAGCGATAGCGTTACTTAGCCTTAGTATCAATACTTCGATAAAAGATAATTTTATATCGAGGATAGGGCGTGATTATTCTCTTGGTGTGTACTTAATTCATCCATTTTTAATTTATATTGCTATTCATGATGTCGGAAGCACCATTGCTAATAACTCATCAATGAAGCTAATTCTATGCTTTATCCTTTCTATCGTCATAATGTGGATATTCAAGCAGTTTATACCCATCGTTTATAGAAAACTTAATGGCATTGGTATCAAGTAAGAAGTAAATCGTAAAGCATACTCATGTGTGCTTTACGATTTGGTAAAAATAGTATTATTCATTCCCTGATTTATAATTGCTATACTCTGTTTCAGCCCACATGGCAATAGCAAATACTTCTATGGCTACGAGAGTTGTATTCCCCCATGACTTTCCAGATATGAGCATAACAGCGCTTATGGACCCGGCGAGCCTAACCGCCCATTTAGCCACAACATGAATCATGTCCTGCATACCTCTCCCCCTTCCTTCCATGCGCACATAGCACGAACTATATTCGATTTAGCTTAAGTTGGTAAGAGTATCTATCATCATGTTGATCTGTATGTACAAAAAGAAAGTCTGTCGTACCGCTTGATCAATAGCATCGATTGATAATGCATGTATTTATGCACAGTAATTATTGAGAGGTTCAGATCATGCCACGGCGTTCCGACATCACCCACGCGTTTTACCAGGCCATCCATGTTGAGCCTTCTGGCAGTCGTATATCACTACAGGTGAGTTTTTGCGGCAGCTCGCCGCGGTGAACCTTTGAGCAGGCCAACGACTGGATCAAATCGCACACTCATAATTTCCACGACATAACACCACATCACGGTGAAGATAAGCTCTGATTTTATGTTCAATCCGAATGGATGGATCTGATCATGGGATTCCCTGCGTCAGCACAGGACTACATCGAAGACGGGATTTTTGATGTAGTAACTTACGCTGTAAACGATATTCGCACGTCAGAGTTTGATGACTGTCCGGGGATGCAAAACGTCAGGGGTTTTACCTTCATTTTACCTTGGCCGAATCGCAGGCGTAAAAAAAACCAACCGCAGTGGGTTGGTTTTTTTGGGATTTTTTGGTCGGCACGAGAGGATTTGAACCTCCGACCCCTGACACCCCATGACAGTGCGCTACCAGGCTGCGCTACGTGCCGATACGTGGCGCTAATAGTACCCTTTTCGTTGCTGATTGCAAGCAGAGGGGCACCTGAGTGATTCATAATTAATCAATCAGTTAGCGATAAAACGTTTTTCATCCGTTAACACTTGCAGCAACAAACTGAGCTGCGGTTTCTGATCGCGGATTTTCTCGCCCTGCGCATTCCAGGTATGGTAATTGCCGTTGGGACTCAGTACCAGCGTCATCTCCGGCGTGGTAATCGCCAGCGTGTCGCCGCCTGCAGCGGTGACCCAATTGTGGCGGCGCGGTGCGTTAAACAGATCCTGCCCCTGTGACCAGGCATTGGGTGGCGTGCTGACATGCAGCAACCGCTGCATCAGCGTGGCCATCACATCTTTATGATCCGTCAGCGTATTAATGCGCTGCGCCGGTGTGCCAGGCCAGTGGATGACCAGCGGAACATGCAGCCTGCTGCGCGACCATTCGAAACTATCGTCCGCTTTGCCTTCAGGAACGCCGTGGCCAGCGGTGATAATCACCACCGTATCGTCCAGCTTGCCGGTCGCGCGCAGCGCATCCAGCACGCGCCCGATTTGCGCATCAACATCTGCCGCCGCGCGGCTGTACTTACGGGCGAAGTTTGGCTGCGAACTGTCCAGAGACGCCGTGCCGTTCAGCGAAATCCACGAGAACCAGCGGTTATCGTCCTGCGCGTAATGCTCAAGCCAGTTGATCCACTGCGAGGCGGTTTTCTCGTCACTCTGCGTTTGCGCGGCCGGTAATGAGAAATCGGAGAGCAGCGCCTGGCGGTAGAGCGGGCTGCTGAAGCCGTCCGAAGAGAACAAACCAAGCTGGTAGCCCTGCTGGTTAAAGGCCGTGATCAGCGCCGCCGGAATACGCGCCGACAGCACGCCGTCCATGTAACCCGGCGAGATGCCGTAAAACAGGCCGAAATAGCCATTGTCGGCAGTGTTGCCGGAACTCATATGCTGCGTAAAGTTGACGTTCTGCTGCGCAAAGCTGGCCAGTTGCGGCATCTGTTTTTCATAACGCGAATAGTTGAGGCCATCAACGGTAATCAGCAGCACGTTCTGGCCGGAACCCATATCAGCGTAGCGCAGATCGCTTAAGGGATACTGTACGGAGACGGCTTCAGGGTTGCCTTGTTCCACCAGCCGGCGCTGATAATCCTGCGCATCCAGCAAACCGTGTTTTTCCAGAAAACGGCGCGCGGTCATAGGATAAGAGAGCGGCAGATTAGCGCGCTGCATGGTGATCGGGCGATAGAAATTGGCGTCGGCCCAAATATACATCACGTGCGTGGCAATAAAGGCGACGAAGAAAAAGGCGGCCAGCGGCTTGGCATAGTGGCGGCGGCGCGTCAGGCTGCGCAGCTTCTGCCAGCTCCAGGTGGCGAATAACATCTCGATCAGCAGGACAACTGGCACGCTGATAAACATGAGCTGCCAGTCCCGCGCCATCTCGTTCTGGTCCGGGTTAATCACCAGTTCCCAGACAACGGGATTAAGATGCAGGTGGAAACGGGTAAATACTTCGCTGTCGATCAGCAGCAGCGTCATGCCCGCCGTCGCAAGGATCGCAGACAGCACGCGCATCAGGCGCTGCGACATCACAATAAACGTCAGCGGGAAGAGCACAAGCAAGTAGGTGGCGAACACCAGAAAGCTGAAATGCCCAACCACGCTGAGATAAGAATAGATACGCCCGGAGAGGGTAGTCGGCCAGTCGGCGACAAACAGATAACGGCTACCGAGAACGATGGACAACAAAATGTTGAACAACGCAAACCAGTGCCCCCAGCTTACCATCTGGGAGACTTTTTCACGGTAGCGCTGACGATTGGTCACCATAGACTGTCGATATTTCCCTTAATGCGCTTTGTCGTCGCCAATCGACGATTGTAATGCCTGAGCGAACGACTTCGCGATCGCATGACGTTGTGCAGGCGCGACGCTGGTGTTGATCAGGTTCGTCACCATATTGCCCAGCACCATCAGGGAGAGATCGGTCGGGGCTTTGTGTTTTTCCAGTACGTTTGCCAGCTCACTGAGCAGCTGTTCAACGTGTTCATCACTGTAGCGGGAGATTTGTGGCATATCGGAATCTGTTTACTCATGAAAGGGCAACATATTACCGTAGCAATCGCTTTTTTTCTGCTTTTTTATCAGCAGTTGCACAGTCGCGTTGGTGGTGGTTGAATACCGCCGTCTAAAAGGAGAGTTTATCATGAGTCTGGACATCAACCAGATTGCCCTGCACCAGCTTATCAAACGTGATGAGCAAACCCTTGAACTGGTGCTGCGCGATTCTTTGCTGGAACCGACCGCGCCTGTCGAAGAGATGATGGCGGAGCTGCATCGGGTATACAGCGCCAAAAATAAAGCCTACGGTCTGTTTAACGAAGAGAGCGAACTGGCGCAGGCGCTGCGTCTTCAGCGTCAGGGTGAGGAAGAGTTCCTTGCTTTCAGCCGCGCGGCAACCGGGCGCTTACGTGATGAACTGGCGAAATATCCCTTTGCCGATGGCGGTATTGTGCTGTTTTGCCACTACCGTTACCTGGCGGTGGAATACCTGCTGGTGGCGGTGCTGAACAACTTAAGCAGCATGCGCGTCAATGAAAATCTCGACATTAGTTCGACGCACTATCTCGATATTAATCATGCTGATATCGTGGCGCGCATTGATTTAACCGAGTGGGAAACCAATCCGGAATCAACCCGCTATCTGACCTTCCTGAAAGGGCGGGTAGGGCGCAAGGTCGCGGACTTCTTTATGGATTTCCTTGGTGCCAGCGAAGGGCTGAACGCGAAAGCGCAAAACCGCGGTCTGTTGCAGGCGGTAGACGACTTTACCGCGCAGGCCGAACTGGATAAATCAGAACGCCAGACCGTGCGCCAGCAGGTTTATACCTACTGCAATGAGCAGTTGCAGGCGGGCGAAGAGATTGAGCTGGCATCGCTCTCGAAAGAGCTGGCGGGCGTCAGCGAAGTGAGCTTCGAAGAGTTTACCGCAGGCCAGGGCTACGAGCTGGAAGAGAGTTTCCCGGCGGATCGCAGTACCCTGCGACAACTGACCAAATTTGCCGGCAGCGGCGGCGGTCTGACGATCAACTTCGATGCTTTGCTGCTGGGCGAACGTATTTTCTGGGATCCGGCTACGGATACGCTGACCATCAAAGGCACGCCGCCGAATCTGCGCGATCAACTGCAACGCCGATTCACCGGCGGGAAGTAATCCTCTGAAACCGGCTCATTCGGGCAGGTTTTTTTTACGCGCGACGGGAGCCGTCATATGACTTAGCGACCCGTCGTTAATAAGTCGTAAAAAACCACCTGCATAGCAGGTGGCATTGATAGCGCCCCATAGGGGCGTACTAAGTCCAGACTCTGAGAGCCTTCCCTTCACACCTCTTTTAGTTGAAGTTGGCTCTCTTCAACTTCATGCTTTTCCTGGTACTTCACGTACTTTCTTATCATTTCTTCGTTTATACCTACGGTATCCACGCAGTAACCCCGTGCCCAGAAGTGATTGCCCCACAACTTATTCTTCCGTAAGTAAGGAAATTTACTGAACAATCGAAGGGCTGTTTTACCCTTTAAGTGACCTATTACATGGGAAATTGAAAGC
>FOAY01000022.1:0-5680 GCA_900109485.1 Kosakonia sacchari
TGGGACCCCCTTTTGATTTCTTGTTGAACTTTTGCAGTTGCCAGACCGCAAGGTGTTTTAACAAATCAAAAGGGGTTTTAATAACTGGCTTAAAGCTGAAAGCTTTCCGGAACCCCCAGCCTAGCTGGGGGTTTTCTATAGACAACAAAAAAGCGGAGTGAAGATCACTCCGCTTTGGCTTCGACAAACGCGGCAATCAGCCCATCGCGCTTTCGCGCAGCCGGGTTTTCAGCTTGTTATATTCGTCGATCACATACTGCTCGGCGGCGCGCTGATCGGCGATCGGCTCGATGCGCACGGCGCAGTATTTGTACTCCGGCGTTTTGGTTATCGGGCTCAGGTTCTCCGTCACCAGCTCGTTACAGGCACCAATCCACCACTGGTAGGTCATATATACCGCACCTTTGTTCGGGCGTTCGCTGACCTGCGCACGGGTGATGATTTTGCCTTTACGCGAGTTAACCCACACCAGCGCTTCATCCTCAATGCCCAGCCTTGCGGCGTCGGCGGCGTTGATTTGCGCATAGCCCGGTTCGTCCGCCAGCGCGGCCAGCGCCGCACAGTTGCCGGTCATTGAGCGGCAAGAGTAGTGGCCCACTTCACGCACGGTGGAGAGCACCATCGGATACTCGTCGGTGAGTTTATCCATTGGCGCGACCCAGTCGCAGGTGAAGAATTTCGCCAGCCCGTTCGGCGTATCGAACTTCTCTTTAAAGAGATAAGAGGTGCCCTGATCGGCCTCCGACGTATCGCGACACGGCCACTGGATATAGCCCAGCTCACCCATTTTTTCGTAGGTGGCGCCGTAGAAATCGGGGCATAAATGACGCAACTCGTCCCAGATCTCCTGCGTGTTGTTGTAATGCATCGGATAACCCATACGGGTGGCGATTTCACTGATGATTTGCCAGTCCGTTTTCAGATCCCACTTCGGTTCAACCGCTTTAAAGAAGCGCTGGAAACCGCGATCCGCCGCGGTATAAACACCTTCGTGCTCGCCCCAGGAGGTGGAAGGCAGGATGACATCCGCCGCGGCTGCGGTTTTGGTCATGAAAATGTCCTGCACAATCACCAGTTCAAGCCCTTCAAATGCCTTACGAACTGCCGACAGTTCGGCATCCGTTTGCAGCGGATCTTCACCCATAATGTACGCGGCGCGCACTTCGCCATGCTCAACGCGATGCGGCAGTTCGCTGATGCGATAACCGGTATGCGCTGGCAGGCTTTCCACGCCCCATGCTTTGGCGAATTTCTCGCGGTGCGCCTCTTCTTTCACATACTGATAGCCCGGGTACGTATCCGGCAGCGCGCCCATATCGCACGCGCCCTGCACGTTGTTCTGGCCGCGTACCGGGTTGACCCCAACATGCGGTTTACCCAGGTTGCCGGTCAGCATGGCAAGGCTGGTGAGCGAACGCACCGTTTCCACGCCCTGATAGAACTGGGTCACGCCCATGCCCCACAGAATGGCTGCGGTTTTCGCTCCGGCGTACATACGGGCGGCCTGGCGGATCTCCTGCGCGCTGACGCCGGTGATCTCCTCGACCGATTCCGGGGTGTAGCCCTCGACAATCTTCCGGTACTCTTCAAACCCTTCCGTCCGGCTGGCGACAAACGCCTGGTCGTAGAGGTTCTCTTCAATGAT
The DNA here is from genome assembly GCA_900109485.1 of Kosakonia sacchari. Lineage (GTDB taxonomy): Bacteria > Pseudomonadota > Gammaproteobacteria > Enterobacterales > Enterobacteriaceae > Kosakonia > Kosakonia sacchari_B. The sequence continues at coordinate 1,646 of FOAY01000022.1, forward strand.
CACATGGCCCATGGCGTTAAGCAGGGCGATGTTGGATCCGTTTTTCAGTGCGACGTGCATGTCGGCAATGCGCGCGGTTTCAATTTTGCGCGGATCGCAGACGATGATTTTCGCCCCATTCTGTTTCGCCCGAATTACATGATTGGCGACGATAGGGTGAGAATCCGCCGGGTTGTAACCAAAGATAAACACTAAATCCGTGTTATCGATTTCATTAATGGCATTACTCATCGCGCCATTGCCGACCGATTGGTGCAGACCTGCAACCGAAGGGCCGTGTCAGACACGAGCGCAGCAGTCGACGTTATTGGTACCAATAACGGCGCGCGCGAATTTTTGCATTATGTAGTTGGTTTCATTACCCGTACCACGGGAAGAACCGGTGGTCTGAATGGCATCCGGGCCGTACTTCTCTTTAATGGCGCGCAAACGGCTGGCGACATAATCGAGCGCTTCATCCCAGGAGACCGACTCCAGTTTGCCGCCGCGCTGGCGACGGATCATCGGGCTTTTGAGCCGGGGCGTCAGGATCTGGGTATCGTTGATAAAATCCCAGCCGTAATAACCTTTCAGGCAGAGAGTGCCCTGATTGGTTTTGCCCTGTGCGGCTTCCGCCCGAACGATTTTGCCGTTATCGACCACCAGATGGATTTTGCATCCCGAGGCGCAATACGGGCAAACCGTGACGACTTTTTTCATCACTTTCGCTCCAGTTAACAGTGTCGCCCCCATTATGCATCTTCTATGCCATAACAATATTGGGGGTATTTACCGATATTACGCCGCAAATTTGGTCAAAATACTGACGAAAAACAGGCCATCGTCAAAAGTGACGTGACGAAGAGCGAGGGGGATGTGACCACGGTTAAAAATTCGGCATTTAGTCGCTGCATTTATAAATAACCGCCAACAGAATGAATCAGACTTACCCAAACGAGCCTGGCGGAAGCGGACAATGAAACCTGCAATTCTGGTGGTGGATGACGATAGCGCGGTGTGCGAACTGTTGAAAGAGGTGCTGAGCGAGCATGTCTTTACGGTTTACGTCTGCCATAACGGGCAGGATGCGCTAACGCTCAGCGCGCAGCATGCGGATATCGCGCTGGTGCTGCTCGATATGATGCTGCCGGATATCAATGGCCTGCGGGTGTTGCAGCAGTTGCAAAAACAGCGTCCGTCGCTGCCGGTGGTGATGCTCACCGGGCTTGGCAGCGAGTCGGATGTGGTGGTCGGCCTGGAGATGGGCGCGGACGACTATATCGGCAAACCGTTTAACGCCCGTGTGCTGGTGGCGCGCGTCAAAGCGGTACTGCGGCGCAGCGGCGTGCTGGCGGCGGAAATCTCAATGGAAAAGCTGCCCGGTTTTACCTTTAACGGCTGGCATCTTGACCCTGAACGCTGCGAACTGTTTAACCCGCAGCATCAGGTGGTTGGCCTGACGCAAGGCGAGTACAGCTTGCTGCTGGCGCTGGTGCAAAATGCGCGCCGGGTGCTGAACCGCGAACAATTACTGACCTTAACGCACAGCGAAAGCGTGGACGTGTTTGATCGCACCATTGATGTGTTAATCATGCGCTTACGCCGCAAAATCGAAGCCAATCCCCACCAACCGGCGCTGATCAAAACCTTGCGCGGCCTCGGCTATGTCTTTGCCGCCGACGTTGCGCACAGCGATAAAGCGGCGTAGCCGTACCGGCGAATTCCATCTCTTTACACTCTGTCCTCGCGTACCGTTACTTTTTATGGTAAATGATTATCGTTTGTATTCTCGTTAAATAAAAAATCAAATAATAACTTTCCTTACGGGGAACGCGTATGTCTTTTTATGGCAAAGAAAATGGCGCATTGAATAACAAAATGCGGTTCGCGTTTTCACTGTTGGCGCTGGCGGTTGCATCAGCCATCCTCCCGGCACAAGCGGCGGAAGACGATATTATTGTTAACGGCAGCACGGCGGGTTCCGGCGATGCGACCTCACAGGATTACACGGTAAAAACCACCACCGCCGGGACGAAAATGAATCTCGCGCCGCGCGATGTACCACAATCCTTCAGTGTCATCACCGAACAGCGCATGAAGGATCAGAACCTGGAATCGGTGGGCGATGTGCTGGACAATACCACCGGCGTGGCAACGGAAATTATCGACAGCGAACGCTCGGCCTATTTCTCCCGCGGTTTTTACATCAACAACTACACCTTCGATGATATTCCCACCTCCGTCAGCGACACCTGGAACTTCGGCGATGCCAGCGAAGACACGGCCATTTATGACCGTATAGAAGTGGTGCGCGGCGCAACCGGTCTGATGACCGGCGCGGGCAACCCCGGCGCGTCGGTGAATATGGTGCGCAAGCATGCGGACAGCCGCGAGTTCACTGGCAACGTCAGCGTCAGTTACGGCAGCTGGAACAAGCAGCGCTATGTGGCCGATCTCTCTGCTCCGCTTAATGAAAGCGGCTCGGTGCGCGGACGCGTGATTGCCGGTTATCAGGATCAGGACAGTTGGCTCGATCGTTACCACAAGCGCAAAAAATTCCTTTATGGCGTGATTGATGCTGATGTGACGGATAACACCACCGTTTCGCTGGGATATGATTATCAGCAAAACGATACCGGCAACCCGACCTGGGGCGGTTTACCGACCTGGTACAGCAACGGTACGCGCACGCATTACGATCGCAGCACTAACGTCTCTGCCGACTGGAGTCGTTACAGCATCAATTCCCGCAAGGTGTTTGCCAATGTGAAGCATGACTTCGACAACGGCTGGACGTTCCGCGTCAACGGCACTCACGGCGAGCAAACCTTCAACGATAAGCTGCTCTATATTATGGATTTCCCGGATGAAGCGACCGGGGAAGGCACCAGCGGGTTTGGCAGCCAGGATCGCGGCACCCGCAAGCTGGATTCTGTCGATACTTATGCCAGTGGGCCGTTTGCGCTGTTTGGCCGTCAACATGAACTGGTAGCTGGCGTCAGCTACAGCCGGCAGCACAATGCCACCTACAGCCAGGACGGTTCGCTGGACAGCTCGCAGATGGGCAGCTTCAGCAGTAGCTGGAACGGTAACGTCGCCGAGCCGGAGTGGGAAGGCTGGTATCAGAATGCTAACGATGTGGTGCGCCAGAAATCCGTTTACAGTGCGGCGCGTTTTTCGCTGGCCGATCCGCTGTCGCTGATCGTCGGTGCGCGTTACACCGAGTGGAGCACCACTGGCAGCAGCGGCGATATGCGTAAGAACAACATCACGCCTTATGGCGGCCTGGTGTATGACATCAATGATACCTGGTCGGCTTACGCCAGCTACACCTCTATCTTCCAGCCGCAAACCGAACGCGACAGCAGCGGTCAATATCTGTCGCCGATTACCGGTAAAAACTATGAAACCGGCCTGAAATCAGACTGGATGGATGGCCGCCTGACGGCAACGTTCGCCATCTTCCGTATCGAGCAGGAAAACGTTGGCCAGGAAGACGGCGACAATCATGTCAATGGCAGCAGTGAGCAGGCCTATTATGCGACGAAAGGGGCGGTCAGCAAAGGGGCGGAATTTGAACTGAACGGCGCACTGACCGATCGTCTGCAACTGACGTTTGGCGCGACGCGCTATGTTGCCACCGATTCTGACGGGCGTTTTAACAGCAACATGCCGCAAACTCAGTTAAAACTGTATACCCGTTATCAGCTGCCGATGCTGCCGGATCTGGCCGTCGGCGGCGGGGTGAACTGGCAAAACCGCACCTTCCAGGATGCTACCGGGCCGGACGGCGAAACGCACCGCGTTTACCAGGGCAGTTATCCGCTGGCCAGCCTGTTCGCCCGCTATCAGATCAACAAGCATTTTGCCGTGCAGGCCAACGTCGATAACCTGTTTGATCGCACTTATTACTCATGGTTAAGCGATTACGGCGTTTACGGCGAACCGCGCAATTACTCGGTAAGTATGTCGTATCAGTTTTGATCGTACGCCGGATAAGGCGAAGCCGGGCAATGCCCGGTGGCGCTGACGCTTACCGGGCCTACGTGTTTAGCG
>FOAY01000022.1:5985-62154 GCA_900109485.1 Kosakonia sacchari
GGCCTACGTGTTTAGCGGGTCGACAAAGAGGTCTGAACCGTAGGCCGGATAAGGCGCAGCCGCCATCCGGCAAAATGCCCGGCAATCAATAGATGATCCGGCACTCGCCGAATCGCTCCTTATCCCCACAAACCCCTATTGCTACTGCGAATCCCCGATCTCCTGCTGCAACGCCTCCAGCGTCTTCGCGCCGTCGATCGCATTGGCGCACAGCAAGCTGGCGCGCGCGCAGGCATGCGCCAGTTGAATGCTCTTTTGCAGCGGCCACTCTTCGTGGCAGCCGTATAAAAAACCGGCGCAAAAAGCATCGCCCGCGCCGACACTGCCGATAATCTCCGACTGGTTTAACATGCGCGATGGGATCCACGCTCCGGCCCGATCTGCCGCTTCGCCCCATGCGCCTTCCGGGCAGTGGATCACCACCCGCTGGCGCACACCGGCGGCCAGCAGTTGCGCGGCGGCGGCAGCGATATGCTCAATATGCGGTTCATCGGTTTCGGTGCGCATGGGCAGCCCGCTAAATTCCCCGGCTTCCAGCTCGTTAATCACCAGAAAATCAAGATGCTTCAGGCACGGCAGCACCAGCGGCTGGTAGCGAGGATCGCCCTTGCGCGACACCAAATCCAGCGAGGTGAGAAAACCCTGCTCGCGCATCTGCGCCAGCAGCCGCGCGCTGCGTGTTCCGTACTCTTCGTCCGGCAAATCGAGGCTATCAAGTAACAAGAGGTAGCCGAGATGGAAAATCTTCATGCTGCCGTCCAGCTGCTCAAACGCCGGTAAATCCAGCAGACGGTTCGCGCCGGGCGAGTGGAAAAAGGTGCGCTGTCCGGAAGGATCGGTCATCACCTGCGACATTGAGGTGGGCGCAGAAGAAGTGCGCTGCACCGCCTGACGATTGACGTGGTACTGATCCAGCATCGCCATAATGTAATCGCCGTCGTTGTCTTCGCCCACTAATCCCACCGCCTGCAACGGCATACCCACGTGCAACTTTGCCAGCGTCAGCAGCACATTCAGCGGCGCACCGCCCGTTGAGCGCTCGCTCTGGGTGATCTCCGCCAGCCAGCCGCGCTCCGGCCACTGCACGATCTGGTGAACATGATCGACCAGCATATTGCCAGCGGCGATAACGCCGTTGCGCGCCATCAGAGTTGCCCCGCGCTGCCGAAAATACGCATCTGCGTGGCGACAGTATCGGTGATGGCTTCTTCAACGCTCAGCAGTAGCTGGGCGAACTCATCGTACAGCGGCTGGCGATCCGCCATGCGCTGCTCAATGGCGCCGAGCGCAGCCTGTGACATGCCGGTGTAGAAATTGATTTTATGGATACCCAGCGAAATGGCGCGGCGGAAATCCGCATCGCTGATGCCGGAACCGCCGTGCAGCACCAGCGGCAGCCCGGTCTGCTGGCGAATGGCGTCCAGGCGCTCAAAATCCAGCTTCGGTTCGCCTTTGTATTTGCCGTGGGCATTGCCGATGGCGACCGCCAGCGTGTCGATGCCGGTACGGTCGACAAAATCCCGCGCCCGCGCCGGGTCGGTAAAACAGGCTTCGTCGGCATGGCCATACAGCGCGCCGCCCTCATCGCCGCCAACCGCGCCCAGCTCCGCTTCCACCGAAACGCCGACCGCATGGCACATCTTCACCACTTCCCGCGTCTGGCGAATATTGTCTTCATACTCCAGTACCGAACCGTCAAACATCACCGAGCTGAAACCGAGGCGCAGCGCGCGCACCACCGATTCAAAATGCAGCCCGTGATCGAGGTTCAGCACCACCGGAATGTCGTGGCGCGCGGCTTCGAACTTCACCGCTTCGACCAGCGACTCCAGCGAGACATATTTAAAATGGACTTCGGCGATGTTGATGATAAAGGGCGAGCGTTCCTGCTTTGCGGCGGCAAACAGCGCGCGTAAAAAGTGCGAGTCGAGCACGTTAAATGCGCCCAGCGCATAGCGGTGTTCACGGGCGTGCGCCAGACCGTCGGCGAGTGAAATCAAAGGCATAGCATCCTCCTTTAGCCGAGAAACAGACGATATTCGTTACACAGCGCCAGCAGTGCCGGTTCGTCTTCCTGAATAGTGGTAAAGCGATCGACGGGGTGCAGGAAGTGGTTGTCGTGATCATCGTCATTCACCGACGACACTTCGCCAACCAGCACATCGCCAAAGCCCGGTTCGCCCCAGAAGCTGTGATACAGCCCCGGCGTCAGACAAATACTTTCCCCTGGTGAGAGGCGCAACTGGCTGCCCGCTGCATGGGTCTGGAGGCAGCCATCAATGACCACGGTAACGTCGGAGCTGACCGTCTCTTCATGCGCACCGGCATTCCACAGTTCAATAATCAGATTACCGCCGCCGCGATTAATAATGTCCTCGCGCTTGCGCCAGTGAAAATGCATCGGCGTAAGCTGGCCATCGCGCACGTGCATGATCTTTTCCGCATAACATTTTTCATACGGCGTGCCGTTGGGCGAGCCGTTACGCAGAGTGAACAGCGTTAATCCTTGGGTAAAGAAATCGTCGCCGCCAAACGCGGTGACATCCCATCCCAGTTTCAGATTGAACACTTCACACCACGCCGCGCGATCGAGCTGTCGCCATTTGGTTGGCGGGAAGCTGGCGAAAGGCGGCAAATGGACATCGTGCATTGAGAAAAACTGCCGCGTGTGGCCGAGAATTTCATTAATGGCGGAGCGTTTCATTTCACCTCCAGAGAAGATCCCCCGCCGGATAAAGCGGGGGAAAATTCTATTTCACCGTCCAGCCTTTGTAGCTGCCGACGTTCTGTTTATCGATCATCGTCACCGGGATCAGTACCGGCGCGGTTGGCGCAGGCTTGCCTTGCAGAATGTCGTAGCCGATCTCCACCGCGCGGGCGGCCATCACTTGCGGATCCTGCGCCGGAGTGGCGACAAACAGCGAGTTTTTGCGTTTCAGCGCCTCTTCACCATCCGGGCTTCCGTCGACGCCAACAATAAAGAACTCGTGACGCTGCGCCTGTTTGGCGGCCAGATCGGCACCGATAGCCGTCGGATCGTTAATCGCAAAGACACCGTCGATTTTCGGGTTGGCGGCAAGCAGCGAGGTCATCACTTCCAGCCCGCCTTCGCGGCTGCCTTTGGCGTTCTGGTTATCCGAGAGCACTTTGATATCCGGGTGGCGCTTAAACTCGGTCTGGCAGCCTTCGACACGGTTTTGCACCGCAGAGACCGGCGGTCCGTTGATGATCACCACATTGCCTTTGCCTTTCAGGCGGTCGGTAATGTACTTACAGGCCATTTCCCCCGCCTGGGTGTTATCGGAGGTAATGGTGGCGTCGGCGCCTTCTGCTGCCACGTCAACCGCCACCACCACAATCCCGGCCTCTTTTGCCCGTTTCACCGCCGGGCCGATGCCCTTGGAATCCGCGGCGTTGAGGATGATCATGTCCACTTTGGCGGCGATAAAGTTATCGATCTGCGCGACCTGCTGGCCCAGATCGTAACCGCTGGAGACCAGCGTCACTTTGACGTTATCGCCCGCCAGTTTGCGCGCTTCCAGCTCCGCGCCTTTGGTGATCTGCACGAAGAAGGGGTTCGCCAGATCGCCCACCGTAACGCCGATGGACTTCAGATCTTTGGCCTGCGCAAACGGCGCGCTGGTTAGCAGAGCAGCGGCGCAGAGCGCCGTGACAAGAGGTTTAAGACGCATGCTGTAATCCTCACTTATGTTACTGTTTTGTAGGGTATTGTTATGCTGCCTGATGATGCCGGGTACGGTATTTGTCGATCAGCACCGCTATGATGATCACCGCCCCTTTGATCACCAATTGCCAGAAGTAGGAGACGCCCATCAGCGTCATGCCGTTATTAAGGGTGGCGATAATCAGCGCGCCAACCAGCGTGCCGGTAATGGTGCCGATTCCGCCGACAAAACTGGTGCCGCCAAGGATCACCGCGGCAATGGCGTCCAGCTCGTAGCCCATGCCGAGGTTGCCGTTGGCGCTGTACAGCCGCGAGGCGCTCATCACGCCGCCAAGGCCGGAGAGCAAGCCGCTCATGCCGTAGACGAACAGCAGCACCAGCCAGACTTTAATGCCGGTCAGGCGCGCTGCCTGCATATTGCCGCCCACCGCGTAGATATGAACGCCCAGCGTCGTGCGGCGCAGAATAAACCAGCACAGCACAATCACCGCCAGCGCAATCACCACCAGCCACGGTATCGGGCCAAGATAGTTGTTGCCGACCCACTCAAAACTGATATCGGAGTTAATCACCGTGGTGCCGTCCGCCAGCAGATAGGCCACGCCGCGCAGCGCGGTATAGGTGCCGAGCGTGACAATAAACGGCGGCAAACCGGCAAACGCCACCAGCGCGCCATTGAACAGGCCGAGCACCAGGCCGAGCATCAGCGCCGCCGGGACGGAGAGCAGGGCCAGTTCGGGCATCAGCGAAACCACCATCGCCGCGACCGCCGTGGTGCCGAGAATCGAACCCACAGAGAGATCAATGCCGCCGGTCAGAATGATGAAGGTCATGCCTGCCGCCAGTACAATGTTGATCGACGCCTGGCGGGTAATATTCAGCAGGTTGCTTTCGGTAAAAAAGTTTGGCGCGATAAAGCCAAAAACCGCGACGATCAGGATGAGAATCGGCAAGATGCCGACGGTTTGCATCAGATCGCCCATCAACATCTTTTTGGCGGAAGGGCTTTTCGCTGCGTTCTCTTTAGCATCAGTCATGGTGTACCGCCTGGTGGTGGGATTCGTTAACGCCGGTGGCCAGCGTCATAATGTTTTCCTGCGTGATTTCATGCTGTTGCAACTCGCCGACGATGCTGCCTTCGCGCATCACATACACGCGATCGCTCATGCCGACCACTTCCGGCAGCTCGCTGGAGATCATCAGGATCGCCACGCCTTTGCGCGCCATCTGGTTCATGATCCGGTAGATCTCACTTTTGGCGCCGACATCCACGCCACGCGTTGGCTCATCGAGGATCAGAATGCGCGGGCCGATCGCCACCCAGCGGGAGATCAATAGCTTTTGCTGGTTGCCGCCGGATAAGCCGCCCGCCCGCACCTGCGCGTGCGGCACGCGAATATTCAATAATTTGATGGCGTCATCGGAGATCGACTGCGCTTTTTTGCGATCCAGCATTCCCCAGGCCGCGTCGCGCTCCAGCGTTGCCATGGTGATGTTTTCCTGCGCCGCCAGCTCCAGAAACAGGCCCTGCTCTTTGCGGTTTTCGGTCAGGAAACCGATGCCCAAATCGATGGCGGCGCGCGGCGAGTGGATCACCACCGGTTCGCCGTCCACTTCGATCATGCCGCCGGTGGCTTTACGTACGCCGAAGATCAACTGCGCCAGTTCGGAGCGCCCGGCACCGACCAGCCCGGCAAGACCGACGATCTCCCCGGCACGCACCTGCAGGCTGACCGGCTGGATTTTCTCGCCGTCCGTCAGGTGGTGAACGCTCAGACGCGGGTTGCCAAGCGGGATATCGCGCTCTTTGTTAAACAGGTCGCTTAACGGCCGCCCGACCATCATGCGCACCAGTTCAGAGGCATTGAGTTTGTCGCGCGTCAGGCTGCCGACATACTGACCGTCGCGCAGGACGCTGACGCGATCGGAGAGTTCATACACTTCCGCCATGCGGTGGCTAATGTAGATAATCGCCATCCCTTCATCGCGCAGGCGCAGGATCAGTTCGAACAGGCGGTGCGTTTCGCGCGAGGAGAGGGCGGCGGTGGGTTCATCCATTACCAGAATGCGGCTGTTGCGGTGTAAAGCGCGGGCGATCTCCACCTGCTGCTGCTCGGCGATAGTCAGCTTCATCACCCGATCGGTGGCGGCGAAATTCGCGCCAAGACGGTCAATCACCGCCTGCGCCTGCGCCACCATCTCTTTGCGCTGCACCAGCCCGCCGCGCGCGATTTCGCTGCCAAGAAAGATGTTTTCCGCCACCGTCAGGTTCGGCGCTAACTGCATCTCCTGGTAAATCAGCGTGATACCGGCGGCGAGCGCATCTTTGGGGCTTTTGATGGCGTAAGGCTGGCCGTCAATCAGGATCTCGCCGCTGGTGGCGCTATACGCCCCGGCGAGGATCTTCATCAGCGTGCTTTTCCCCGCGCCGTTTTCCCCCATCAGCGCATGGATCTCGCCGGGCCAGACCGTCAGATCGACCCCTTTGAGGGCGTAAAATTTGCCAAACGCTTTGGCAATGTTGCGCATCTCCAGTACGGGCGTGTTGATCATCAGCGGGCTTCCTTGGAGGAACGATATCCGCACTTCATCACACGTTAGTAAATGCACAATGTCAGGTTCTGTTCATATTTGTCATATACCCATCATGCCTCACGTTGCCTGTGCGCCAGCTGAAGGGAACCCGAAAACATTGCCACCAAATATAATCCTTAGTACTATAGTTCTCGTTATTGGTGGAAAGGACATCCACTCTTAACGCGAAAGCATTTATTCTTTTTAAACGGCTATGCCAAGTCTGCCACTAGCAGTAATGGCAAAGAGATCCCGGATGATGTATTGAAGGCTTACCGTAAATTTGCTGCCGATTTATTCGTTATGACGCAAGCGCAGATAGAGGCTCACGTCCAGGCGGAAACAATGCGAGAGGTAAAATGCGATGGTTGACCATCTGAAAGATTTGCAGGAAATGGCGCACGATATGTTTCCCCATGGTGGTATTTCTGAAGACGCCGTTAACTACATTGACGCTCGCGTAAAACTGCGTGAGTTGCGTGCACGTCTGCCTGCTATCGTCGAAATGAATGGCGAGGCAATCCGCGCCCTTCGTGGTCGCTATAACCTCAGCCAGGCTATGCTGGCTGAATATGTGAACATGTCAGTCGTGACCATTTCAAAATGGGAGAGAGGAGAAAAAAAGCCGAACGGTGCCGCTCTCCGGGTGCTTAACACTCTTTCTGAGAAAGGGCCGGAAGTCTTTATCTGACATCGATAAAAGCCCTGTAAATGGACTGCACTTCAAAAGTTGGACACCCAACTGAGTCAGGTGCAGTTTTTTATTGGGGTAAGCTCCTGGGGATTCCCTGTGTCGCCGCGTGATTCGGCCAGATGGCCTCACCCCTTCGGGGCCAGCGCAAGCGCTGTTCAAAACGGTAAAGCGTTTTGTCCTGCACCCGAATTATTTTGCGTATAGTGATGTTACGCATCTGCGTTGAACCTCATCCGGAGCCACTATGTCGTATCGCGCGAACCCGTTTTTCACCAGCGCTCGCGGGCGTCTGCTGTTCTTCAATTTACTGGTGGTGGCGGTCACTTTAATGGTCTGCGGCGTCGCGGTGCTGGGATTTCGTCACGCCAGCCAGATTCAGGAACTGGCGCAGCAGCAGACGCTGGATGACATGACCGGCAGCATGAATCTGGCGCGCGATACCGCCAGCGTCGCCACGGCGGCCGTGCGGTTGTCGCAAGTGGTGGGGGCGCTGGAGTATCAGGGCGAAGCCGAACGCCTGAAAGCGACGCAGAGCGCGCTGCAACACTCGCTCAGCCAGCTTGCCCGCGCGCCGCTGGCGCAGCAGGAACCGCAACTGGTGGCGCAGATCACCCGCCGCAGCCACGAATTGCAGCAAAGCGTCACCGTGATGCTGCAACGCGGACAACAGCGGCATCTGGAGCGTAATGCGCTGCTCAGTTCGCTGTACCAGAACCAAAGTTATTTGCGCCATTTACAGGCGATCACCGCCCGGGAAGCGAGCAACATCCCGGATAGCCGCCTGCTCGCCGAGATGGACCGGCTGATCATCGCCGCCATTCAGACGCCGTCTCCCCGGCCGACAATCAAACAGATCTCCGACATCATGGGGCAGTTGCCGCTGCGCGCCGCCAGCCCGACGGTGGATTTTATCCTGCCGGATTTCAGCGCCGAGCTGCGCAGGCTGGGGCCGCTGTCGCTCCGGCTGGAAGAGAGCGATCTGGCGATTAGCTGGTCGATGTTTCATATCAAAGCGCTGGTGGCGCTGCTCAACAGCGACATCAACCAGTACGTTGCGCAGGTGGCGCAGGCGTCGGAATTGCGCACGGCGCAAAGTCATGAGGAGATGCGCTCGATCATTCTGTTTATCAGCGTCTTCGCCCTGCTGGCGCTGGTGATCACCGGCTTTGCCGGGTGGTATATCTACCGCAATCTGGGCTCGAATCTGACGGCCATTTCGCGCGCCATGTCGCGGCTGGCGCGCGGCGAGCAGGACGTGTCGGTTCCGGCGCTGCAACGGCGCGATGAGCTGGGCGAACTGGCGCGTGCGTTTAACGTGTTTGCCCGCAATACCGCTTCGCTGGAACACACCTCTAAATTACTGAAAGAGAAAAGCACACAGCTGGAAACCACCTTCCACGCGATGCGCGACGGCTTTGCGCTGTTCGATAACCGGGGTTGCCTGGTGGTGTGGAACCCGCAATATCCGTTGCTGTTGGGGCTGACGGCAGAGGCATTGCAGCGCGGCCAGCACTATCAGAGCCTGTTGCAGCAGGTGAGCGATCTCCCCGGCCACGTGCAGGAGAATCTGGCCCGCCCGCTGCCCAAACCGCAGGAATTACGGCTGGCGGACAACCGCACCATTGAGCTGCGTTTTAGCCCGGTGCCGGGGCGCGGCATGGTTAACGTGGTGCTGGATCGCACGGAGCGGAAAGGTCTGGAAGAGGCGCTGCTGCACAGCCAGAAGATGAAAGCCGTCGGCCAACTGACCGGCGGGCTGGCGCACGATTTCAATAATTTGCTGGCGGTGATTATCGGCAGCCTTGAACTGGTGACGCCCGGCTCGCCGGATGCGCCGCGTATCTCGCGGGCGCTGAAAGCCGCCGAGCGCGGCGCGTTGCTGACCCAGCGGCTGCTGGCCTTTTCCCGCAAGCAGTCGCTGCATCCCCATGCTGTGGAAATGCAGCCGCTGCTGGAGAATCTCGGCGAACTTATGCGCCACTCGTTACCCGGCACGCTGACGCTGGAGATCGAAGCACAAAGCCCGGCGTGGCCCGCGTGGATCGATGTTGGACAACTGGAAAATGCCATCATCAATCTGGTGATGAATGCCCGCGATGCGATGGAGGGCGAGAGCGGCACCATTAAAATCCGCACCTGGAACCAGCGCGTTACCCGCAGCGATGGACGCCGCCAGGATATGGTGGCGCTGGAGGTGATTGATCGCGGCTGCGGTATGTCGCAGGAGGTCAAAGCGCAGGTGTTCGAACCCTTTTTCACCACCAAACAGACCGGCAGCGGCAGCGGGCTGGGCTTGTCGATGGTGTATGGCTTTGTTCGCCAGTCCGGTGGACGGGTAGAGATTGAGAGCGCGCCGGGGCAGGGCACCACCGTGCGTCTGCAACTGCCGCGTGCGGCGGTGCAGGCGGTGGAAAGCCGCGAGCCGGATGCCGCGCAGGCGCGCGATAGCAGCGACACGCTGATTCTGGTGCTGGAAGATGAGGCCGATGTGCGCCAGACATTGTGCGAACAGTTGCACGAGCTGGGCTATCTGACGCTGGAAGCGGAAACCGGTGAGCAGGCGTTGCAGTTACTGGCCGCTTCGACGGAGATTGGCGCGCTGGTCAGTGATTTAATGCTGCCGGGTGCGCTCAGCGGTGCGGAAGTGATTCACCAGGCGCGTCAGCAGCATCCGCATCTGCCGATGCTGCTCATCAGCGGCCAGGATCTGCGCCCGGCGCACAACCCTGCGCTGCCGGACGTGGAACTGCTGCGTAAACCCTTTACCCGTGCAGAGCTTGCGCAGGCGCTGCGACGGATTGCGGCGTAAAACGGCTGCTGATCGATTATCTGCGCCGCCATCCTGCGCTGGAGAAGCCTGCCCCACGGGTTCGCTTCCGCCCGCAATTGAGATTCCTCCGCTACCCGCTAAGGCAGGCTCTGCACTAATGTACAGCCAGTCAACCCTTTGAGACTGGCTTTATGAAACGTTACGCGACCGCGCTGTTATTCGGCGCTCTTTCACTCAGTGGTCAGATGGCGCACGCCGATATTATCGACGACGCGATTGGCAATATTCAGCGGGCAATCGGCGACGCGTACAGCTCTGACAGCAGTCGCGACGATGAAAGCCGCAGCCGCAGCGACGAGCAGTACCGGAATTACGACAACCGCTACCGGCAGCTTGAAGACAGGCGACGTCAGCTTGATGAGCGCCAGCGTCAGCTCGATCGGGAGCGACGCCAGCTGGATGACGAAGAACGCAGGCTGGAAGAGGACGACGATCGCTAACGCGCCAGCGCCGGGACGCGCAAACCCAGGCGTTCCGGAACGATATCCTCAAGCAGCGTAACTAATTGCGGGTCCATAAAATGGTATTGATCCGGAATATCAAGCACATAAACAGGTTTATGCTGCACCAGGCGGCTAAAGTCGGCAAGGATGCTGTTTTTGTGTTTTTCTTCCATCACGCAGATGACGTCTGCCCAGGAGAGAATGGCGGGCGAGACGGTTTTTCTCGCATGGCGTTGTGTGCCAGCAGAGCGAGCATTTACCCCGGGGTAGCGACGGAACACCTGCTCAGCGGTCGGGCTGCGCCATTGGTTGCGGCTACAAATAAAAAGCACATTCATGGCAAGTCATACTCTGTAAGCCGCGATGTGCTAATTATTTATTGGTCACACGCGGGTATTTAAGACCCGGTTGCGTTATCCACAACCCTATCGGTGCGAGTCTGTACGCTTTATCCCTCAAACGACCTCTTTACAGGCTGCGTCTGCTTAACATGCCGGTAAGCAACGGGACGAATATATCCATATTGTGCGGTCTAATCCAGTACAATCCGCATGCCATCAAAACCCGCCTCAAACCCCGTCGGCAGCGCGTTATTCATCAACCAGACGTCAAAGCGATGCCCGATATGGGTTAGCACGACGCGCGGGCAGCCAATCACCTCATTCAGGGCGATAACGATGCGCAGATCGTTGTGATTTTTCGGCGTCTCTGCGCAGGGCGGTTCACTGCAATCGATGATCACCACCTGCGGGCGATTATTAAGTAAAAACTTAAGCGTCTTATCCGGCAGACCGGCAGTATCCGAAAGCCACGCTATCCGGCTGTGCGCCGATTCCAGCAGATAACCAAAGGTGAGTTTCGAGTGGTTCAGCGGCAGCGGCGTGACCTGCAATCCTTGCAGATCGAACACCACAAACGGCTCAACGGTATGGCTGAAATCAAGCAGACCGGGATGTTTAAACAGATCGTCGCAGCCCTGTTCATCCGGCGGGCCGTAAACCGGGATTTTCGCGCCTAAGCCCCAGCGCAGCGGAAACAGCCCCTGCACATGATCCATATGGTAATGCGTCAACAGAATCTGCTGAAACTGACCCGCCGGGAAACGCTCCATTAAATCGGCAAGCCCGGCATCCAGCAGCGTCACCGCGTCGTTAAACTGCACCACGCCGCTGCAAGGCTGGCGACGATATTGCGACTGCTGGCGCGCGCGTAAGCAGGCTGCGCAATTGCAGCCGAATACCGGAACCAGTTGCGCACCGCCGGTGCCGGTCAGGGTGAGAGTCAGGCTCATAGCGCCTCGCTTTAACGGTTGAGTTAACGTAAACGGCGCACGATGAATGCGCCGGCAGCATTACGCACTTTTCCCTTGTTGCGCGCGTATCAACGAGATCAATCCTTCTACTGACTGTAGCAGACTCCCGTCGTTGTTCAGCGTCAGGCAGTCTCCCGGCGAGTAACGGGCCGCGCGTTCCAGCCGTGCGGTAATTTCCGCGCTGCTTTCGCGCCCGCGTTTTTCCAGCCGCTGGCGCAAAATCTCTGGCGATACCTGCACATACACCGGCATTAGCACCTCGCCGTATTGTGCCTGCGCCTGCGGCAGATGCCCGCGCGAGCCGTTGACCACCACATCAAACCCCGCCTGCAACCAGAGATCGACCTCCACGCCGATACCGTAATAAAGATCGTTGGCGTGCCAGCTCAGGGTAAACAGATGCTGCCCGGCGCGGGTAAAAAACTCCTTTTCGCTCAGTTCGATATGGTTCTCGCTGCCGGAACCTGCCGGGCGCGTGATATAGCGGTGCGCCACCAGCAACTGGGGATGCTCGCGGCTGCGCAGCGCAGCCAGCAGCGTATCTTTTCCGGCGCCGGATGGCCCCATCAACCAGATCAGTCTGCCCATCAGAACACCCGTTTCCCCTCGCGCCAGACATGATCGACGCGGACGTGGTCGCCTTTATTGTGCACCAGCACCAGATCGGCCCGTTTTCCTTCGCCGAGCGTTCCGCGATCGTCAAGCTTGAGCGCCTGCGCCGGATTTTTCGTTACCAACTGAATAGCACGCGGCAGGGTGAAATCATTCTGCTCATCCGCCGTGATGCGGAAGGCGGCATCCAGCAGGCTGGCGGGATAATAATCCGATGAGAGAATGTCCAGCATGCCGAGCTGCGCCAGTTTATGCGCCGCCACATTGCCGGAGTGCGAGCCGCCGCGCACGATGTTTGGTGCGCCCATCAGCACGCTCAGGCCGTGCTCGCGCGAGGCTTCCGCAGCGGCAAATGTGGTGGGGAATTCGGCGATCACGCTGCCTAACTGATGGGATTCCACCACATGCTCGCGCGTGGCGTCATCGTGGCTGGCCAGCGGCAGGTTACGTGTCCGGCAGAGCGCGGCAATCGCCAGCCGGTTAGGCTGCGACCACTCGGCGGCCAGCGCCAGTTGCTCCTGTTCAAACGCATCCATTTGCTCGTTGGTCAGGTGATATTTGCCCTGATAGTAGTCGCGATACTTTTCATAGCTGGCGTACTGGCGCTGGCCTGGCGAGTGATCCATCAGCGATACCAGCGTGACCGGTTCGCGGCCGACCAGCTTTTCAAACAGCGGCAGCGTGGTGTGGTGCGGCAATTCGCAGCGTAAATGCAGGCGATGTTCCGCGCGGTTCAGCCCGCGTTTTTGCGAATCTTCCACCGCGTTGATCATCTTCTCCAGATTCTCCAGCCGATCGCCGCCATCGCGCACATCGCCAATGGCGACCGCATCCAGCACCGTGGTGATGCCGTTGGCGACCATCAGCGCGTCGTGGCTGCTCATCGCGGAGTGGGCGGGCCAGTCCACCTTCGGGCGTGGGGTGAAGAATTTGTCGAGGTTGTCCGTGTGCAGTTCGATAAGCCCCGGCAGCAACCAGCCACCGTCGCCATCATGAGCGCCTGGCTGGCGGCTTTGGGTTTCGGCGAAGGCACGGATCACGCCGTCGCGCACTTCCAGCGAACCGTCGACCACTTCGTCTTCAAGGATCAGTTTTACATTGTTGATAATCATGCGGAGATTCCCATCGGAAACAGACGGTCGGCGACGTTTTCGCGCACGGCCTCGTCATGGAAGATGCCGACAATCGCTGCGCCGCGCGCTTTGGCCTGCGCGATCAGTTCAACGACGGCGGCGCTGTTTTTCGCATCCAGCGAGGCGGTCGGTTCATCAAGCAGTAGGATCGGGTAGTCAACAATAAAGCCGCGGGCGATGTTGACGCGCTGCTGCTCGCCGCCGGAGAACGTTGCCGGCGCAAGGTGCCACAAGCGTTCTGGCACATTTAACCGCGTCAGCAACTGGCTGGCTTTGCCAATGCAGACATCGCGGGGAAGCCCCAGCTCCAGCAGCGGCTGCATTACCACGTCCAGCGCGCTGACGCGTGGAATGACGCGTAAAAACTGGCTGACCCAGCCGATAGTATGACGACGCACGTCCAGTACTTTTCGCGCCGGAGCCTGCACCAAATCGACCCATTCATCGCCATGTTTGACATGAATATGCCCGGCGTCCGGCAAATAGTTGGCATACAGCGAGCGCAGCAGCGTCGATTTTCCACTGCCGGAGTGGCCGTGCAGCACCACGCATTCCCCGGCGTTCACCTCCAGCGAGGTGTCGCGCAGCACCGGCAGACGCACGCCGTTCTGATGGTGCAGGACAAAGGTTTTGCTGACATTTTCCACACGCAAAACAGACATCGCAGACTCCTTAATTTTGCAATACTGAGGAAACCAGCAACTGGGTATAGGGGTGATGCGGATCGTCGAGCACGCGATCGGTTAACCCACTTTCCACCACCTGGCCCTGTTTCATGACCAGCAGACGGTTTGCCAGCAGGCGCGCGACGCCCAAATCATGGGTCACCATCACCACGGCAAGGTTCATCTCCACCACCAGGCTGCGCAGCAGATCCAGCAAACGCGCCTGTACCGACACATCCAGCCCGCCGGTGGGTTCATCCATAAACACCAGTTTTGGCTGCGTCACGAGGTTGCGGGCGATTTGCAATCGCTGCTGCATCCCGCCGGAAAAGGTGGTGGGCAAATCGTCAATGCGTGACGGTGGGATCTCGACGTCCGTCAGCCACTGTTGCGCGCAGGCGCGGATATCACCGTAATGCCGCGCGCCGGTCGCCATCAGCCGTTCGCCGATATTGCCCCCGGCGGAAACCTGGCGGCGCAGGCCATCCAGCGGATGCTGGTGTACCACGCCCCATTCGGTTCGCAGCAGGCGGCGACGCTCGGCTTCGCTGATGGCGTACAGATCGCGGTCGTTATAGATAACCTGCCCCTGCTGTGGCGCCAGCCGTGCTGAAATGGCATTCAGCAGGGTGGTTTTACCGGAACCGGATTCGCCGACAATGCCCAGCACTTCACCCGGCCACAGATCGAACGAGACGTCCTGAAACCCTTTGCCTGGCGCGTAGAGATGGGAGAGTTGATTCACCGAAAGCAGCGGTTGGGTCATTTGCGTAAAGCCTCGCTCTGTTGGCGGCAGTAGTCGGTATCGGAACAGACGAACATGCGCGTGCCGGTATCATCCAGCACCACTTCATCCAGATAACTGTGGGTGGAACCGCAGATGGCGCAGGGCTGATCCCACTTTTGCGGCGCAAAGGGGTAATCCTCAAAGTCGAGGCTCTCGACCTGGGTATACGGCGGAACGGCGTAAATGCGTTTTTCACGCCCGGCGCCAAACAGTTGCAGTGCGGGCATGAAGTGCATTTTCGGGTTATCAAATGCCGGGATTGGCGACGGGTCCATCACGTAGCGGCCATTCACTTTCACCGGCCAGGCGTAGCGGGTGGTGAAGTTGCCGAAGCGCGCAATGTCTTCATACAGCTTCACTTGCATCACGCCATACTCTTCCAGCGCGTGCATGGTGCGGGTTTCGGTTTCGCGCGGTTCAATAAAGCGCAGCGGCTCCGGGATCGGCACCTGGTAAATCAGGATCTGATCTTCAACCAGCGGCGTTTCAGGAATGCGGTGACGAGTCTGAATCAGCGTCGCGTCGGCGGTGCGTTCGGTGGTTTCCACGCCGGTAACGCGGGTGAAGAACTGGCGGATCGAGACGGCGTTGGTGGTGTCATCCGCGCCCTGATCGATCACTTTCAGCACATCGTCTTCGCCAATGACGCTGGCGGTTAACTGAATACCGCCGGTACCCCAACCGTAGGGCATCGGCATTTCGCGCCCGCCAAATGGCACCTGGTAACCGGGAATGGCAACCGCTTTCAGCAGCGCCCGGCGGATCATGCGTTTGGTTTGCTCATCAAGAAAGGCAAAGTTGTAACCGGTCAGCGCGTTAGCCACGGGAGCTCTCCTGTTGCAGCTGTCTGAGCAAGTCCAGTTCGGCCTGGAAATCGACGTAGTGGGGAAGTTTGAGGTGCGAGACAAAGCCCGCCGCCTCGACGTTATCAGCATGCGCCAGCACAAACTCTTCATCCTGCGCCGGGCTTTTAATCATTTCGCCGTAGTCGGCGGCTTGCAGGGCGCGATCCATCAACGCCATCGCCATCGCTTTGCGTTCACCCATGCCGAACACCAGCCCGTAACCACGGGTAAAGTGCGGCGCGTCCTCTTCCGGGGCGATAAAGCCGTTGACCATTTCACATTCGGTGATCAGCAATTCGCCGACGTTCACCGCAAAACCCAGCTCTTCGGGCACAATTTCCACGTCGATATAACCGCTGCGGATCTCCCCGGCGAAGGGGTGATTGCGCCCGTAACCGCGCTGGGTGGAGTAGGCCAGCGCCAGCAGATAACCTTCGTCGCCGCGTGCCAGTTGCTGCAGGCGCGCAGAGCGGGAACAGGGGTAAACCGGCGGTTGGCGGGTGATATCGTCCGGCACGGCGCCGCTCTCCTGTTCGGCTTTCGCCAGCCCCTCTTGTTCCAGAAGCGCAAAGACGTGCGGCGTGGTTTCCGGCTGTACTTCGCGTTTCGGCAATGACGTCGTTTCGCCCTCGGCCAGCAGCGCAAAATCGAGTAAACGGTGGGTGTAATCGTAAGTCGGGCCAAGCAACTGGCCGCCGGGAATGTCTTTGTACACCGCCGAAATGCGGCGCTCTAAACGCATCTTCGCGCTGTCAATGGGTTCGCTGACGGCCAGGCGCGGCAGCGTTGTGCGGTAGGCGCGCAGCAGAAAGATGGCTTCGACGTTGTCGCCGCTTGCCTGTTTCAGCGCCAGCGCCGCCAGTTCCCGATCGGCAATACCGCCTTCGGTCATCACGCGATCGACGGCCAGATGCATCTGTTCAGCAATTTGTGCAACGCTCAGCTCCGCAAGCTCGCTGTCGCCGCGACGCTTATGTTCTTGTAGCGCGTGGGCTGCGGCTATTGCCTTTTCACCCCCTTTGACAGCAACGTACATCAGAACACCTCCACCAGTGTGGTTCGTGGAATCGCCAGCGCGCGTTCGCCGCAGGTCAGGATCACATCAATGCCTGTCGGGAACGAGTGCGGACGGTCGGTAAATTCGTCGGTGATGCACTCCGGCAGCAGCGGCGCAATCATGCGCTCCTCCAGAATGCCGGGGCCGGTCAGGCGCAGCATGCGGCCGCCGCTCAGTGACGGCAGTTGTAAAATCAAGGTGGCGCTGGTTTCCGGGCTGATATCCGTGCCGCAGGGCAGGGCGCTGAGCTGTTCGGCGCTCAGGGTGTGATCGGCGACGGCAAACAGCGACTGTTGCGGCTGGTCAACCAGCGGCGCATTGGTGTGAAAACGCAGGTTCTGGCGCACCAGATCGTTATCAACCGCAGCAGAGAGCCAGATCGGCGTGTCGTTATCGGCCAGCGTCAGTAACACGCTGGTGGACGCCGGGTTAAGCGGCGGCCAGCCGTGTTTCAGATGCGGCAACGAGACAATGACGCCCGGCTCGCTCATGGCTTTTAACAGACGGCGAAAACAGTGTTGAGCATCGTGAACCGCCGATGCGAAAGCGGGTTGTAAGGTCATGCGTTATCTCCGCGAACCAGGGTGAAAAAGTCGACCCGGCTGGCGTTGACTTCGGCCAGACGCGCTGCAATGCGCGCGGCGCGGTCCGCTTCCAGCGGGGTAATGAGGGTTTCCATCAACGTCTGGAAATGGGTTGGCTCTTGCAATAACGCGTCGCACACGGCGCAGCGTTCGGCATGGCCTTTGTCGCGCCCGAGCACCCAGCTAAAGCCGAGCTGGCCGCTGCTCAAGCGCACGACGGCGCGGGTCAGCGTGGTATCGCCGGGGAAGAAGCGATCGCCGGTGCCGCCCATGCGCGCCTGCACCTGTACCAGCCCGGTTTGCGGCTCGCGGACATGTTCGTAGTCGGGCGCCAGGCCCAGCGTACGCATCCGCGCCCGCAGCATCTCCGGGGTGGACTGGGCAAGCGCTGCCATCCAGCGTTGACGAGTTGGCGTATCAAAGTGCATCTCAGTGCTCCATGGTGAATTCGATCATGTCGGCACGGGTCAGGCTGACGGAGTACTCCGTCGCGTTGACGTCGCCTTCGCGATGGTTAAGGGTGCGCACGCAGAGCAGAGGCGCCATATTGGGAATCTCCAGCCAGCGGCTCTCTTTCACCTGCGCACGACGCGCGCTGATGCGCGTCTGGGTACGTTTCAGGCTGATCCCCGCGCGTTCACGCAAAAAGTCATGCAGTGAACCGTGGTCGAACTGTTGCAGCAGCGGCCACAGCGTGAGATCGGCGAAGTAGTGATCAATGAGACAGAGGGCCACGCCATTCACCCGGCGGCGGGTACGTAAATGCACCACGTTGTCGCCTTCGCTGATGCCTAACGCATCGGCGATATGCTCGGAAGCCGGGCGCAGCACCGCCAGCAGGCGTTCGCTGGTGGGATGGCTGCCCTGATCGAGTAGGTTCTGGCTAAAGCGCGCCTGGGCATTGAGTGGGTAATCAAACGGGCGCATAAGCACCAGCACGCCGATGCCCTGGCGGCGCTGCACCCAGCCTTTCTCCACCAGTTGATCGATGGCGCGGCGTAAAGTGTGGCGATTCACCTCAAAACGTGCGGCCAGTTGCTGTTCCGCTGGCAGCCAGTCGCCGCAGTGATAGTTATTTCGCAACTCCTGCTCCAGCCTGGCGGCGATCTCCTGATAGCGTGTGGGATAGCTGGTCGGATGTCTGGACAAGTGCATGGTCATCTGAACCTCACGGGTAAAAAACGGCTGCCTTATGGCAGTCATCACGGCGTGAGTCCATGCTGGCGGACTAATGTTTCATTTGGGTTATGCAATCGTTGCTGAGAGATGAATAGTGATCCGCAACGGGAAAAAAAGGGAGCCGCCAACGGCTCCCGTTGGGGAATATGCGGTGAATCAGGTTTGCGGTGGTTTGGCGACGTTGACCATCCACGGGATGCCGAATTTATCCGTCACCATGCCAAAACCATGTGCCCAGAAGGTTTCCTGCCAGGGCATGGTGATGTGGCCTTCGGCGGCCAGAGCGTCGAACCAGGCTTTGCCCTGCGCGATATCCTGGGTGGCGAGGCTTAAGGTAAAACCGGCGTACGCCGCAGCGCCTTGTTTGCCGTCGCTCATCATGATCTCACTACCGGCGATGTGCAGGCTGGCGTGAGCAATATCGCTTTCAGCAAACGCGTACCCGGCGGCACAGCCGTCATCATTCGCTTCCGGGGGGTTGGGCATTTCGCCGAAGGTGATTTTATAGAGTAATTCAGCCTGTAAAGCCTGCTGGTAGAACTGAATGGCGTCGTTGCACTGGCCTGAAAAAGAGATGTATGGACTGAGCGGCATAATCATTACCTCTGGTAACGAAATCTGCCATTGAGTGTAGCGGGGGAAAGTGAAAGAAAGCCAGGCGGGAAGTATGCGCTTCCCGCCGAATCATCAGTTCTTTTTAACGAATTCTGATTTCAGTTTCATCGGACCGAAGCCGTCGATTTTACAATCGATATTATGATCGCCTTCGACCAGACGAATATTTTTAACTTTGGTGCCGATCTTCAACATTGAAGAACTGCCTTTTACTTTCAAATCTTTAATTACCGTTACGCTATCGCCGTCGGCCAGCAGATTGCCATTGGCATCTTTGACGATTAATTCATCGGCGTCGTGTGCCGGTTCAGCATTGTTCCACTCGTGAGCGCATTCCGGGCAAATGAACATGCCATTATCTTCATAGGTGTATTCGGAATTACATTTTGGACAGTGGGGGAGTTGCATAGGGATTTCCTCAAAAGAACATACAACGCTGGCAGTGGCCAGCACAAAAGGCACAATGCCTGAAAGACTGCAATTATACAGCAAAACCGCACAATTGCCGTTGTTATTATTTTCCAGACGCGAGGATAAAAAAAGTGTTGGCGGTGACATAACCTGTCATTCGCTTAAGCGATGCTTATCGCAGAAAGGCCGGAAGCAAACTTCCTGAGATAATATTTAGAATATTTTATGGCGGAAATTGCCACCATTTAGTAATTCAGATATGGTGGCGTGTAGTATACGGTGCCATTAGATAACTAAACTGTCATGCCTACTATGTCTGTTTCAGCGACAGATAATTTCCTCTCAAATCGGGTGGGTAAATAATGACGATATATCCTGTTTGTTCCTGAAAATGAGCTACGCTCTAACTCTCTGGTCTTTAAAAGCCGGAGGTGTGACGCTGCCATTTTTTGAGATAAAAATTATATTTTCCTGATTATCATCAGGCGCTTATCTTTTCGAAGATATTTTCCACACGTAATTATAAAAGCCGAAACTTCACTAATAAAACATTCCGGCTAAATAAAAGTAAGAAAATTTGCGTTAAGGAAAGACTTTTGTCATGCACACACAAACAATTTTTGAATTAAGCCAGGAAGCAGAAAGGTTGTTACAACTTTCACTGCATAATCTCCAGGCACTGAAAAAAATACCGGCAGCGACGTTTGATGAGACGAATGCGGTCGGTAAGGCAGAAAATGCCAATGTGCTGCCTTTGCATTTCAGCGCTCGCGGCGTAGAGGCGCAACAGGCGACGCTGCATAACGAATTACGGAAAATCACCCGACTGGAGATGGTGCTGGCGATCGTCGGTACCATGAAAGCCGGCAAATCCACCACCATTAATGCGATCGTGGGGACGGAAGTATTGCCCAACCGCAACCGGCCGATGACCGCGTTGCCGACGCTTATTCGCCATACGCCGGGTCAGAAAGAGCCGATCCTGCATTTCTCCCATGTCGGCCCGATTGACGCGCTTGCGCAACAACTGCAAACCCGGCTGTTCAACTATGACCGGGAAAAGCTGGCGCAGCAGCTCGAGATCGATAAAGACATGGCTGCGCTGCTGGATCGTATTGCGCAAGGCGATGCATTTGATAAGCACTATCTCGGTGCGCAACCTATTTTCCACTGCCTAAAAAGCCTCAACGACCTGGTGCGCCTGTCGAAAGCGCTGGATGTGGATTTTCCTTTCTCTGCTTACGCGGCGATTGAACATATCCCGGTGATTGAAGTGGAGTTCGTTCATCTGGCCGGGCTGGAGAATCAACTCGGCCAGCTCACGTTGCTGGATACCCCCGGGCCGAATGAAGCCGGGCAGCCGCATCTGCAAAAAATGCTCAACGAACAGCTGGCGCGCGCCTCCGCCGTGCTGGCGGTGATGGATTACACACAGCTTAAATCTATCTCCGATGAAGAGGTACGCCGCGCGATTTCAGCGGTGGGGCGTTCGGTGCCGCTGTATGCGTTAGTGAATAAATTCGATCAGAAAGATCGTAACAGCGATGACGAAGAGCAGGTGCGGGCGCTGATTTCCGGAACACTGATGAAAGGCAATATCAACCCAACGCAGATCTTTCCGGTCTCTTCGATGTGGGGATATCTGGCTAACCGCGCGCGCCATGAGCTAAAACATCGCGGTCAGTTGCCGGATCCGCAGGAGCAGCGCTGGGTGCAGGATTTTGCCGAAGCGGCGCTGGGCCGCCGCTGGCGCACCGCCGATCTGGACGATATTGAGCATATTCACCACGCGGCAGAGCTGCTGTGGGAAGATTCGCTGTTTGAGAAACCGATCCGTAAGTTACTGCACGCTGCGCATGCCAATGCCTCGCTGTACGCGCTGCGTTCTGCATCGCATAAGCTATTGAATTACACCCAGAGCGCGCGCGAATATCTCGATTTTCGCTATCAGGGGCTGACGGTGGCTTACGAGCAACTGGAGCAAAATATTACCCGGCTGGAAGAGGATATGGCGCTGCTGCGCACCAGCCAGGCGTCCGTCAGCGACGAGATCGAACATGAAGTCGAAGAGGCGCTGGCGGCGGCGGAGATCTTTATCCACGGTCAGCAGTTCGAAATTGTTGAAGCCATTGATGCCTGGTTCCACGATGGGCAGATGATGGAGACGTTTGGCGACGGTAAGGCTGATTTGCGCCTGGATGACGGTTATAACCCCGGTCAACTGGTGCTGGAAAACGAAGGCCAGGCGCAAATTGCCCTCAGCAAGATCCGTTCGGCCTGTGAAACCATTCTGCTGGCGGCGCAGGAGCGCATCAGCCGTGAACTGGCGCTGCGTTTTGATGAGCTGGAAAACACGCTGACGCGTTCGCTGAACGATGCCATGCGCCCGATTGAAACGCGTATTAAAGAAGAGCTTAACCATGCCGGTTTCCGCGCGCGTATCAGTTTCCCGGCGTTCCAGCCCAGCGCGCTCAACTTTAATACCCGTTCCCTGTTCACCAATGTGATCGCCCCGGAAGATACGCCAGCCGGGCAGGCACCGCGTTCCGGCAGTGTGCGGGAAACGGTGTCTCGCTGGTTAAATAACCCCGGTTGGGGTTGGGATGATTATGTCGCTACCCGCACCCGTTACGTGATTGATATTGCCGCGCTGCATAAAAAGCTGATCGGCCATGTGGCTCATTTTTGTGAACAAATTCGTAAAGCTTTGGCAGCGCAGGTCGATGTTTCTGTTACGGCAGGGATGGCGACATTTTTCGCCGAATTCTCGTTAAGTCTGGCGGGACTACAGGAAAGTTTGCGTGACAGCCTGGCGATACGTCAGCAAAACGAATCATCAGTGCTGATGTTGCGTCAGCAACTGCAACAGAGCATCAGGACGGCTAACTGGATCCATGAAGATGCCCGGCTGTTACGCGATGATATACAAACCTTATTCGCAGCAGAGCAGCCATGAAAAATCAACTTCTGGATGGCCCCGGACGGGTACTTGAGTGTATTCATCCAAAATTTATCGTTGATCTGGTACAGGGCGCAGACGCTGTGCGCCAGTCGCCGATTGTGCCGCAGCAGCAGTTATTTCGTGAACGCCTGACGCAAGAGATCATGGCGCAAACTCAACTGCGGCCGTGGGCGATGTCCGGCGTATTAAATGAAAACGATACCTTACGTTTAGGGCTGGCGGAGAAGCTGGCGAGCATGCTCGATCCCGGACATTTGGCACTCACGCGTATTACCCAGCGGCTTAGCACATTGCAGCAGGCGGAACGGCGTCCGGCAAATCCCGGCAGCGCACAACAGTATGAAGAGTTGTTGGGCCACTTCAGCCAGCGCGCCGCCTGGAAAGAGAAAGCGCTGACGCAACGTGGGCTGGCGGTACAGGCCGGACATCACAGCGAACAGGTTTTTGCCCACTGGCGCGCCGGGAACTACAACGGCTGGTCGATGGCCGGGCGCTGTTATGTGGCGCTGGAGGAGCTGCGCTGGGGCGCTTTCGGCGATGCCTGTCGTCTGGGCAATGAAGATGTGGCGCAGATGCTGAAAGACAATTTATGCGCCATGGCCGCCGATTTTCTGGCGCAGGGGATCAATGCCGCGCCGACGACCCGCCATTTTTATCATCAGTGGCTGGCAACGCCTTCCACGCCGGGGCTGATGGATTATAAGGATTTACTCGGCTGGCTTGGTGACTGGTGCGATGCCGAACGCCATCCTATTTGCTGGTCGGTCACGCAGAGCTGGCAGACCGTAGCCCTCGGCATGCCGCGTCTCTGTTCGGCATCGCGTATCGCCACGGCGATGGTGGAAGAGATCTTCGGTGAGTAACCGGTGTGCCCTGCAATTGTCTGGCCGGTCGGGCTGGTAATCGCAGGACATAGCGAAGCAAAAAGCCCGGTCAGGGCTTTTTTTATGCGCAATTAATGCCCGGTGGATTCGACCGGTTTTTCCGCGCGGTTTGCCGCTTGCGCTGGATTGCCAAAGCGTTTGGCATACAGGGCGGTGATAATCGGCACCAGAATTGCCGTCACAATCACACTCGCAGCGACTAACGCTGTTGCGGAGGCGGCAACCGGTTCAAACGCCGGGTTGATCTGCGCAATAATCACCGGGTTCGCCACTGCCGCACCGGCGGCTGAAGAGGCTGCGACGCCCGCCGTACCGTTACCGCCGCCGATCACGCGGTCGGCAATAATCAGCGGAATACCGGTGATGATGATGACCGCAACGCCGAGGAAAATGCCCAGCAGACCGGTCTGCATAATCACGCTCAGGTTGATGGTGTTACCCAGCGCGAAGCCGAAGAACGGAATCAGAACCGGCGTTGCTTTGCTGAAGAAAGCGCGCAGATCGTGATCGAGGTTCCCCAGCGCAAAACCAATCAGGAACGGCAGGACCGCGCCAACAAAGTGGTGGGGTTCAAAGGAAGCGAGGCCTGCGGAACCGAGGATCACCATGGTCATCAGCGGGCCGGATTCCAGCGACATCAGAACGAAAGCGCCCGATTCTTCTTTGCTGCCGTACTGGTTCATCAGGCTGGCATACAGACCGCCGTTGGTCATATCCATGGCGGAAACCAGCGCCAGCACCGAAAGCCCGGCAAAGAAACCGGTCTGAATTCCGCTGTCTGGAATAAATGACGCGGCGATCATCGCCACGAGCCAGGCCACCGCGATTTTTGTCAGCACCAGCGTGCCGGATTTACGTAATACGGTGCCGGTTGCACGCAAATCAATAGAAGCGCCAATACAGAAGAACCAGACTGCAAGAATCGGCACCGTACCGCTAATCATGCCCTTGGTGAAAGAGCCGAAATAAGCCCCGGTATCCGGCGCCAGTGTATTCAGAATTGCCCCCAGCAACAGCGGAACCAGCATCATCCCGCCAGGGATACGTTCAATCGTGGCCTTGATTTTCATAGAGAATCCTCACTGCTCGTCATTATCATGAACGAGGGAAACTGGAAGTTAATAGCTTTCAATTCAGGTGGTTAAATAGCGTTGCTCATTAAATATTCACTATCGACTTTCGCGGAACGCCCTAAAATTGACGGGCAATCCGTGCAAGACATTTCTTAGCTCCGCTTTTTATGGGCGTATCATGCTTTCTTGGGAATATTGATTCAATAAGAATAAAACAATGTTTTAGTTATATTGATCACATATTCCGTATAAAAACTTGTCGGTGTTGTTTCTGTTATTAGAGATGTAATTAGGTTGTGACGGAAATAGAGTAATGAGGACGCTAGCAAAGTAATAATCACGACCGTGATAAAACCTGGGTGTTTGCGTGGATATAAGCCGCGTTGTGCTGTGGAAAAAGGCGCGCAGGGGATGAAAAGGAGAGGCTGAATATCAGTGGGTAAAACTGTGTGAATTTGATCACACTTTTAAACCCTGTTAGGGTAAATAAGTCATTCACTGCCCAACAGGCGTCAACAGGTTCGGTTGTACGGCGGAAAAAGCCCGTGTAAGTAAACCTGCTACGCTTGAACAGGAAGGCTGAAAAGCTGTAAAAACGCCCGGCAGGGATAAGCGTCGGGTGGTTCAGGGCGCAAGCTAAAGAGGAAAACATGCATGTTAAAAAGGAAAAAAGTTAAACCCATTACATTGCGCGATGTGACCATCATTGATGATGCGAAATTGCGCAAAGCGATTACCGCCGCTTCACTCGGTAATGCGATGGAGTGGTTTGATTTCGGCGTCTACGGCTTTGTCGCCTACGCCCTTGGTAAGGTGTTCTTCCCCGATGCAAACCCCAGCGTACAGATGATTGCTGCGCTCGGGACATTCTCCGTTCCCTTCTTGATTCGCCCGCTGGGCGGTCTGTTCTTCGGTATGTTGGGTGATAAGTACGGGCGACAGAAAATCCTCGCCATCACCATTGTCATCATGTCGATCAGTACTTTCTGTATCGGGTTGATCCCCTCCTATGCCACGATAGGCATCTGGGCGCCGATTCTGCTGCTGCTGTGTAAGATGGCGCAGGGCTTCTCCGTTGGCGGCGAGTATACCGGCGCGTCGATCTTTGTTGCTGAGTACTCCCCGGACCGTAAACGCGGTTTTATGGGAAGCTGGCTGGACTTTGGTTCGATTGCCGGTTTTGTGCTTGGCGCAGGCGTGGTCGTGCTGCTCTCCACCGTGGTGGGCGAGGAGAACTTCCTTAACTGGGGCTGGCGTGTTCCGTTCTTCCTGGCGCTGCCGCTCGGCCTTATCGGCCTCTATTTGCGTCACGCGCTGGAAGAGACCCCGGCGTTCCAGCAGCACGTCGATAAGCTGGAGCAGGGCGATCGTCAGGGGCTGCAAGAGGGGCCGAAAGTCTCGTTTAAAGAGATCGCCACCAAACACTGGCGCGCGCTGTTGACCTGTATTGGCCTGGTGATTTCCACCAACGTCACCTACTACATGCTGCTGACCTATATGCCGAGCTACCTGTCGCATAACCTGCACTACTCGGAAGATCACGGCGTGTTGATCATCATCGCTATCATGATTGGTATGCTGTTTGTCCAGCCGGTGATGGGGCTGCTGAGTGACCGCTTTGGCCGCCGCCCGTTCGTGCTGCTGGGCAGCGTGGCGCTGTTTGCCCTCGCCGTTCCGTGCTTTATTCTGATTAACAGCAATGTGATTGGCTTGATTTTCGCGGGCCTGCTGCTGCTGGCGGTGATCCTCAACTGCTTTACCGGCGTGATGGCTTCTACGCTGCCCGCCATGTTCCCGACGCATATTCGCTACAGTGCGCTGGCGAGCGCCTTTAACATTTCGATTCTGGTTGCTGGTCTGACGCCGACCCTGACGGCCTGGCTGGTAGAAAGCTCAGAAAATCTGTTAATGCCCGCTTACTACCTGATGATTGTGGCGGTGATTGGCCTGATTACCGGCCTGACGATGAAAGAGACCGCGAACCGCCCGCTGAAAGGCGCGACGCCCGCCGCATCGGATATTCAGGAAGCGAAAGAGATCCTGCGTGAGCACCACGACAATATCGAACAGAAAATCGAAGATATCGACGCGGAGATCGCCGAGTTGCAGGCAAAGCGCACGCGTCTGGTGGATCAACATCCGCGCATCAACGAGTAAGCGTTACTGCCAGGCAAAAAGACCCGTAAGGGTCTTTTTTTTGGGCGCTGCTTAACAACCTGCCGCAATAAAATCGCCGTTCGCGCTGACCGGAATCACCGTCAGGAACAGCACCACGGCAAACAGCATCAGCGCCACGCCACCGGCAATTTTTAGCACGGGTACCAGCCAGCGCATCTGGCTTGCGTCGTCGCCAAAAAAGGTGGCTGTCCGGTTGCGCGCATAGCGCACGGCCAGCGACAGGCCGAAGATTGACAGCGCGGTGCCAATCGCCATGGTCATCACCGCCGCAATCCCCCAGCTCACAATGCCGAGCGCGTTCGAGAACAGTAAAATCATGATTGCCCCGCTGCATGGCCGTGCGCCAATGGCGAGGATCACGCCGAGGCGGGTTTTCCAGTCGCCCTGCGTACTGGCGCCGACGCCATGATGGCCGCAGCCGCAATCGGCATCGTGTTGATGTAGCGGGGAAAACGCGTTGAATTTCAGTGTGCGCGGGCGCAGGCTTTTCGCGGCATTCCACGCCACATACGCGCCGAAGCCGCCAATCATTACGGCGCTGACTTTCTCCACGTACCAGCGGCTTTCACTGAGATCGCCGGAGGCGAGGTTAAAACCGACCGCCAGCACGAAGACAAACAGAATGGCGCTGACGCCCTGCATCAGGCTGCCCAGCACCGGGATGACGCGCGCGGCGGTCTGGCTTTCGTTATTGGTGCTGAGATAGGTTGTCACAATAAATTTGCCGTGGCCTGGCCCGACAGCATGCAGTACGCCGTAGAAAAACGCGCCGACCAGCAGCCATACTCCGCCGCTATATTGGTGGTTATTAAGCTGAAGCAGATACATGACCAGATAACGGTGCAGGGTGATTTGCGTTGCCAGGCACCATTGCAGAAATGCCGCCCAGTGGGCGTGCAGCGTGAACAAAGCCGCTACCGCTACCGCCAGCACGGCGAATGCGACCGGCCAGCGCCAGTCGCGGGTCAGAATTTGCGTGGTCATAGAATTCAGGGAATTGGGGATGATTTCCGCAGTATAGGCGGCGAAGATATCCGCCTCCACCCTCACCGCACGTTTTACTTTTTGAGTAAGCGCGTATGCCAGCGCCCCAGCAGCAACACGGTGGTCAGCGAACCGAGCAGGGCGCAGAACATATCTGACTGCGTATCCCAGGGATCGCCCTGCGTACCGAGAAACTCATCGGCACCCTGGCCCATCGCCAGCGCCGCCCACCACTCGATCAGTTCATAGGTGGCGCTGATGGCCAGTGCGATGCAGCAAACAATAAAGTCGAGCATCTTGCCGCCGCGCACGTACTGCCCGCGCAGCAGGATCTCCCGCGCTGCAAGCGCAGGCACCAGCCCCTGAAAGAAGTGGCCGAGCTTATCGTACGGGTTGCGGCTCAGGCCGAATAAGTGCTGCACATCAAAGCCAATGGGCACTTTGGCGTAGGTGTACAGACCGCCAACCATCAGGATGATGGCGTGGAAAAAAATCAGCACGTAGAGCAGCGAAGTGAGCGGATAGCGCCGCCAGGTGGCAAGCAGCAGGGGCACCACGATCAGCACGGGAACCACTTCCATCAGCCAGGTGGTACGATCTTTGGCAAAGAGACCGGTATAGAGAAGGATCAACAGCAGCAGAAACGCTGCCGTGTTCAGCGCAGTGCGATTTACAGGCTTAATCATCGAAATGTCCGTTTCGGCAAAAAGGTCACTATCGTCGGAAAAGCGTTAGAAAACAATCAGACTCATCCTTCGCGCGGCGTTTCTATCCATGTTTGCAAGGCGCTGGCGGCGTTTTCCAGCGTGGTTGCCCAGTCGTCCAGGGCGGGCTGGCGGAACAGCCGCATGCCGGGATACCACGGTGAATCGTCCCGCTGCATCAGCCAGCGCCAGTCCGGAATAAAAGGCAGCAGCGTCCAGCAGGGGCGTTGCAATGCACCGGCCAGATGTACCGGCGAGGAATCCACGGAGATCAGAAGATCCGCCAGCGACAGAATGGCCGCCGTGTCATCGAAATCCTCAATTTCTGCACTTAGCGCTTCTGCCCGCATCCCTTGCGGCGGCGTCTGCTGACTGGCGTCGCCTTTCTGGATCAGTAAAAAAGTGGCATCTGTACGGGCGAACGGTGCAAATTGCGCCAGTGACAGTGAGCGGCGGCGGTCATTGACGTGCGTCGGGCGACCGGCCCATACCAGCGCCACCCACGGGCGCGGCAACCCGGCAAGACGCGCCTGCCAGTGTGCCAGCCGCTGCGGATCGGCATGCAGGTAACCCGTCGCGGCCGGTAAATCCGCCAGTTGAATATTTAGCAAGCCGGGCAGATCCATCAGTTCGCAATAGGCATCAAACGCCGGGGGCAACTCGCCGCGGCCGAGCACTTGGTCATCGGGAAAGGCGCGGCGTATCAGCGCCAGCAACTGCGGATGCACATCCAGCACAATGCGCGCCAGGCTCTGGCGTTTTGCCTGCTGTACAAAGCGGATGAATTGCAGCGTATCGCCGAACCCTTGTTCATCAAAAATCAGCAGCGTTTTGCCGGGCAGCGGCTGGCCTTGCCAGCGTGGCGCTTGCTGCACCCGCCGCGACATGTCACGGGTATGCGGCATCTGATAGCGGTGGCGGTATTCACGCCAGCCGTTTGGCAGATCGCCGGTCAGCAGCAGGGTTTCGGCCAGATCAAAACGCGCTATCGCATCGCCGGGCAGATGATCAACCAGTATTTTCTGGATAGCCAGCGTCTCTTCCAGCTTGCCCTGCGCCCGCAACGCCAGCGCCAGCCGTTGCCAGATAGCCAGCGGCCCATTCCCGCCGATGACAAACGGGCGCAGCAGCGTTTCGGCGGCAAGATAGTGGCCTTCATCAAGTAACGGCTGAACCTGTTGCAACACGTCGCTGAAGTCGGCCGGGGCGGCCTGGCGATGGCGGCCCTGCAACTGCCGTAACTGCGCCTGTTTTTGCTGTGTTGCCGGGTGCTGCGGTGCCAGCCCCTGCAAACGTACCAGCGCCTGCTCTGCGGCTGTGAGATCGTCACGCGCAAGGTAAATATTGACCAGGGTCATCCAGCCGCCGACCAGCCGGGGCTCCTGCTGTAACGCGCGCTGGCAGTGGGCCAACGCCTGTTCTGTATTTCCGCTATCAAGCAGCAGCCCGGCAAGGTTGTTATGGATTGACGGCTCATCCGGCGCGAGCGCCAGCGCGCGTTGATAATGGGCCAGCGCATCCTCAACGCGGCCGAGACGACGCAAGGTGTTGGCCAGGTTCCCGTGCGCCTGCGCAGCACCCGGCGTCAGCGCCACGACTTTTTCCAGGCACAGCACGCTCTCAACCAGTTTTTCCTGCTCCTGCAACAAAATACCGAGGTTGTTCCAGCCGTTCACCAGCGTGGGATCGAGGTTGATGGCTTTTCGCGCCCAATGTTCACCTTCGGCGTGCTCGCCCTTTTGCCGGTACATTTCCGCCAGATTGCTGGCGTAGAGCGCGGAAAATTGCGGGGCTGAACAGGCTTCGCGCAGATGGTCGATGGCGCGATCAAGATGACCGCAGGCGTGGGCGATAAGCCCGAGCAGATGCAGCGCATCCGGCTGGCCGGCGTGTTGTGCGAGGATCTGGCGGCAGTAGTGTTCGGCCTGCGGCGCTTGTCCTGCATTCCAGTGTTGCCACGCAAGGCGTAGTGCTTCCTGCAATGTCATCTGTGTTGTCATAAGAAACCATCAAAGCAAAAACGGGAGCCGCTGTGGCGGGTTATGGCTGTGCAGAACATATTTATCAGCACGGGCTGTAGGTCTGCGCTGATAGCGCTCGCCCGACTATTAGCATCTTACACATACTTTATCAGGGCTGACGATGCTGGCATAACGGGTACAGAAGTGAAGCTCTGTTTTGATGGTGCCGATAGTATTACGAGAATCTTGTGGGCCGCGCCCGTTTCAAAAGCCTTTACCGCCTGATTGCACACGGTATAACCGACGTACGCTGATTAAGTGAAAAACGCATGATAAATATCTGCAAAAATTTGCTGCCCGGAATAGTGATAATGCTGGTTTTTCTGGTCTGCGGATGCGCCGATCGGGATGCGCGAATGTCCGCCAGCGCGTTAGCGCAACGAGCAGGCATGAGCAGCGAAAATGTGCAAGCCAGCCGCTTTCTGCTGCGTACTTTCAGTAAAACGACACCGTCCGCAACGGTGTTGCGTGTCTATATTGAAGGGGATGGTTTTGCCTGGGTAAGCCGGACGCAACCGTCAAGCGATCCCACGCCGCGTAACCCGGTCGGATTACAGCTGGCTGCGGCGGATCCTTCGGCTGATGTGCTCTATCTGGCGCGCCCCTGCCAGTATATTGGCCCGCCGTTACCCGCTGAATGTACGGTGGGCTGGTGGACAGACAAACGCTTCGCGCCGCAAGTGATTGATGCCATGGATGAAGCGCTGAGCCGCTTTGTCAGCCGCTTGCCGGGTGTGCAACTGGAACTGATTGGCTACTCCGGCGGCGCAACCATTGCGGCGCAGCTGGCGGCGCGTCGGCACGATGTGCGATCGCTACGCACGGTGGCCGGGAACCTCGATGTGGCGAGGGTGAATCAGATTCATCATGTTTCGGCCATGCCGGATGCCGCCAGCGCGATAGATGTCGCGCCGCAGCTTGCCACCTTGCCGCAGATCCATTTCAGCGGCACGGAAGACAGCACGGTGCCGCTATCGGTGGCGCAGCGTTTCCAGCAGGCGACAGGGACGCGCTGCGCGCAGGTGATACCGATTCCCGGCATGCGTCACGGCAGTGACTGGGCTACGTTATGGCCGGATTTGTTGACCAGGCTACCAACGTGCCGCGATTGAGGCAGAACGTGAAAATCGGCTGCCGTTTATTTTTGTATTATGTCCCAGCGTGAAGGTTAACTTCCTTCAGGCCACCATTGATGCGAAAGGCGACGCGTTGCGGATGGTTAACCGAGACCAGATACTCAATCGGCTGATGCTGGCTATCGTAAATCACACCACGGTATACCAGCGCCGGGCTCTCTGGTTTCGCCTGCAACAGTTGATGCTCCTCTTCGCTCATCGCCGCTGCCCGGATGGTTCCTTCATCGTAAACATCATGAATAGCGTAACGTTCAGCCAGCAGGCGATAAAGCGACCCTTCTTTTTCTAACATATCAGCGCTCAAATCTGCGACACGGGCTTGAGGTAAGTAACTGGTTTCAATGCAGAAAGGGTGTCCGTCAGCCAGGCGCAGGCGTTTGATCATCACTAACGGATCGCCCTCTTCAATGTGCAGCAGCCGTGCAATGCGGGCGCTGGCCGCGGAAATATGAAAGTAGATCAACTGGCTGCTGGGCACTGCGCCATTCAATTCAAGAATTTTACTGATACCCAGCGCAGGCTGCAGCGGGCGTTCAATCGCCGTATCGACCAGCCAGGTTCCCTGATTCCCCCGTCTTTCCAGCACGCCTTCGTCAATCAATTCAGTGATGATTTTTCGCACTGTCACACGGCTGATGCCCAACAACTCGCTTAACTCGCGCTCTGCCGGGATCTGATCACCGCTGTTGAAATCGGGTGAATTGAGTATTCCGAGTAATTTTTTGCGCGCGTCGAGATAACTCCTGCGCGGCCTTCTGGTCTGTTTTACTGGGCTATTCATGGTCTGTTTTGTTTCGGTTATGGAAAGCAAAAAATAGGAAATCAATCAGTTGATTATACAAAACAAAAATCATTGATATCGTTATCCCGTAACACTAAGCATAACATACCACGACAATTTTTTTGGTTATGACTCGCGAATTATTGTTGCTATATCCGCCAGATCGAGCGTATATCAATCTTCATGGTATGTTTTTTGGTATAATTAAACCTTGGGGGAAACAGCTATGAAAATTAAAAAAGCCATCGCCGTGCTTGCTTCAGCGATAGCAATGTTAGGTTGCATACACACGGCGGTGGCCGCGGATCAGCTGCGTTTCGGTATCGACCCGACCTTCCCACCGTTTGAGTCGAAAAATGCCAATGGTCAGCTCATCGGTTTCGATATCGATCTTGGTAATGCGATTTGCGCGGAGATGAAGGTGCAATGCTCCTGGGTACAGAACAGCTTTGACGGGCTTATTCCGGCACTTCAGGCAAAGAAATTTGATGCCATTCTTTCTTCGCTGTCGATCACTGATGAACGTAAAAAAGCCATCTCTTTCAGTGACAAACTCTTCAATACTCCCGCATTCCTGGTTACCGCTAAAGGCAGTTCGCTCACCCCCACGGCGGAATCGCTGAAAGGTAAGCGTATTGGCGTCCAGCAGGGTTCGGTATTTGAAAGTTATGCCAACAAATACTGGCGCAGCGCGGGCGTTGAGGTGGTTGCTTATCCGGACGCGGAATCGGTCTATGCCGATCTGATTAATGGCCGCCTCGATGGCACGCTGGATGATGCGGTGGTGATTACTGAAGCGCTGTTGAGCAAGCCACAGGGCCAAAACTTCACGCTAATCCAGCCGCAGGTCAAAGATGATGAGATCTTTGGGCCTGGTACCGGGATCGGGTTACGGCAGGATGATAAAGATTTGCAGGCCCGTTTTAACAAGGCGATCGCCGCGATTCGCGCCAACGGCACCTATGATCGTTTAGCGAAAAAATACTTCAATTTCAATATTTACGGTGATTAATTCCATGCAGACCCAACCCATCATTACCTCCCTGATAGCCAGCCATTTTCAGGCCAAGCCGCTGCGTCAGGTTTTCCTGGTCGCTTGCGGTGGCTCACTGGTAGATATGTATCCTGCTCATTATTTCCTCAATGAGCAGAGTGAAGATCTGCGCGCATGGATGATGACTGCCAATGAATTTGTGCATGCCGCTCCGCGCGCGTTAGGTGCCTCGTCACTCGTTATTGTCTGTTCGCATGGCGGCAACACACCGGAGTCTGTGGCTGCGGCCCAACTGGCAAAAAAACGGGGTGCCGCCACGATCACGCTTACGCACAATGCGGAAGCGGAACTGCTGCAATGGGCCGACCATAGCCTGTTATATAAATGGGGTGATGATACGCTTGTCACCGAAAACCCGATGGCGCTGATCCTCAGCCTGTGCGTTGATACGCTGTATCAGGTGGAAGGCTTTGCCGAATGGCAGGATTTCCAGCATGGCTTTGCGCAAATCGATACGGTGATTCGTCAGGCCCGCGCGAAGGTGGCAACCCGTTGCGCTGCGTTCGCAGAACGCTATCAGCATGAGTCCCTGTTCTATGTGCTTTCGAGTGGCGCCTCATACGGACATGCCTATGGATTCGCCATCTGCTCGCTGATGGAAATGCAGCGTCTCGATGCCGCCTCTATTCACAGCGGCGAGTTCTTTCATGGCCCATTTGAAGTCACCGATAATCACGTACCCTTTATCCTCCTGATGAATGAAGGCCGTACGCGTGCTCTGGATCAGCGTGCGCAGGCGTTCCTGAATCGTTACAACGACAAAACAGAGGTTGTGGATGCCCGCGAGTTGGGCCTGAATGCGCTGCCTGCATCAGTGGTGGACTACTTTAACCCGGTGCTGTTTTACAGCATCATGTGCGACTACCGTGCGGCACTGGCTGATATCCGCCAGCATCCGCTCTCAACCCGCCGCTATATGGGCGTGGTGGATTACTAAGGGCGGCGATCAATGAAAGTCATTGGCATAGGCGACAACGTTGTCGATAAATATGAGCACCGGCGTGTACGGTATCCAGGAGGCAACGCGCTCAATTTCAGCGTGTATGCGGCAATGCTGGATGCATCGGCTGCTTATCTGGGCATTTTTGGTAACGATGCCGCGGCTGACCATGTGATGCGTACGCTGGCAAAGTTCGGCATCGATATAGGTCATTGCCGTCAGGTTGCGGGTGAAAATGGCTATGCGCGGCTGACGATTGAGCAGGGGGAACGGGTGTTTCTCGGTTCGAACCTCGGCGGTGTGCGTCAGACAGAATCGATGGATTTCATTTTGCAAAAGATGGACTGGCTTAGTGATTTCTCGCTGATCCACACCAGTAGCTATAGCTATATTGATGCGCAGCTACCGGAGCTGGCAACGTTACCCGGATGGCTTTCATATGATTTCTCAGATGACTTCGTCATTGCGCAGGCGCTGCCATTATGCCGCTGGCTCGACGCTGCATTTTTCTCCTGTGCGGGATGGTCGCTGGTAGAAACACGTGAACTTCTGGTTCAGGCGGTGCGGGCAGGCAGTGGCCTGGCTGTTGCGACGCGTGGCGAGCAAGGCGCACTCCTGTTCGACGGTAAAAACTGGTATCAGCAGGAGCCGGAAACGGTAACACCGGTGGATACATTAGGTGCGGGTGATGCGTTTATCACTGCGTTTCTGCTCCATTTACGTCAGCACGGTAATATCGCCGAAGCACTGCAGGCTGCGGCGCATTTTGCGGCGAGAATTTGCCTGGTGGACGGCGCCTTCGGCGAAGGCGAAGCTTATTAACTCCGTAGCAATGCCTCAGCTTTTGAGTGGATTCCCCTTCGTTAATGGAAACCGCTCATTCTGCTGTTTTTTCAGCAAAATGATGGTTTTCTCAACGATCAGCCTTGATGCCGACTTAGCTAAGTCTGGCGTTTCGTTAATATTCTTTCTGATTTCCGGTCTGATGATAAAAGGCGCTGCGACTTATTATTGAAGTGTGTAAGTAACTGATTACTTGTGTATGCTGGTTAATTAAAGGACAATAACCTTAATGGAAAGGTGGGTTTATCGCCGGGAGTTTACTTCATTAAGGATAAAGCATGCTGATGGATCAGTCTGCATTCACCGGGAAAGGTTCCTTATCCCGTTACACGCTGGATATCAATGACAGCGCCGTCAGACCGGATGTCTTACGGTTCAGGGGAACAGAAGCACTGAGTCAACCCTTTTCATGGCGTATTGAATTCACCACGCCACAGGTTGTTCAGGGAAAGGACGTATTACTGAAATACGCCAGTTTCCATATGCGAGGCTGCAAAGTGGTGCATGGCATCATTACCGGTCTTGAAGGGCTCTCCACCAGTGCTGACCAGTCACATTACGCTGTTACTCTCGAATCACGCCTTGCTCTGCTCTCCCGCTCCCGTCGCTGCGCTATTTATCAGAACCTTTCTGTACCTGAAGTGGTGGCGCAGGTGTTGCGTGCTCACGGGCTGGAGGGGGCAGATTTTGCGTTTACGCTTTCCCGGCATTATCCGCTTCGTGAACTGATAACCCAGTGGCGGGAAACCGACCTGCAGTTTATTCAGCGCATCCTGGCTGAAGTGGGCATCTGGTTCCGCCAGGAGATAAACGACGTCACCGATCTGGATGTTACGGTCTTCGGCGACAGCCAGCTCCACTATATCTTTAACGGTGCCCTGCCATACCATGAACCTTCCGGCTTGTATGATGGTGCGGAACTCTGCTGCTGGGGAGCGCGCTCATGGCATAACGTGGTGACGGGGAAAGTTTCGACCCGTGATTACAATCAGCGTACAGCACTGGAGCCAATGGATGCTGCTGTCTCAGTGCGTTCTCCAGCCGTTACGACAGGCGAGCATTACCGTTATACAGAACCTTATCTCAACGCCGGAGATCATTCCGACCCGGAGCCTGAAACTGAAAGTGGAGCCTTTTATGCCCGCATTCGCCACGAGCGCGAGCTGAATAGATCCGCTTACCTTCACCTGTTCAGCAATGCTTACTGGCTGAGTCCGGGGAGGGTGTTTAACCCTGTTGGCGCAAACCTGCACGACCTTAACGACGGGGTGATTATCGCCTTTACATCGTATCGCGGTTCGCGGGACACCCGCCTGTATGTGTCGGTGTGGGGAATGCCGTATCGGGAAGAATACTGTTTCCGCCCCGCTGAAATTGCTCGCCCCGTGATTCACGGTTCGATACCGGGCCGGGTGGAAAGTCGTGACAAAAACAATCCTTACGCGTACCTGGATGAAACCGGGCGTTACCGGGTACGGATGGACTTCAATCTGGAAGAGTGTGAACCGGGATTTGCTTATCCATGGCTGCGTATGATGAAGCCGTTTGCCGGAGATACGTATGGCTGGCACATGCCCCTGACAGACGGTACGGAAGTGGGTGTGGCGTTCCACAATGGCAACCCGGACCGCCCCTATATTGCGTCTGCCTTCCATGATTCAGAACACGCTGACATCGTTACCCGCGATAACCGCAGCCAGAACATTCTGCGCACCGCTGGCGGGAACGAACTGCGGATGGAAGACCTGCGCGGTAAAGAGCATATTGCGCTGACCACCCCGTATGGCGCGTCACAGCTTAATCAGGGGCATATCACTGACGAACAGGGCAAACAGCGCGGTTCCGGCTTTGAATTGCGCACCGATGAATACGGTGTGATCCGCGTGGCAAAAGGGCTGTTCGTCACCGCAGAGGGGCAGGCCAAAGCGGCGGGCGACGTGCTGGATATGGAAACCGCGCTGCGGGAAATTGAAATCTGCCAGCATCAGTTACAGGCTCTGGCCGCAGCAGCGCAACAGGCGCAGGCGCTGGAAGCGGATATTGCCAGCCAGATTGCGATGTTTAATGAACGACTGAAGCCGCTTAACGGGATGATTCACTTTCACGGCCCGGAAGGCGTGGCGTTTACCAGCGGTGAGCACATGCAACTGGCTGCGGCAGACAACATTGCCCTCAATGCGGGCGGCGATATCAGTATCGGCGCGATGGGTTATGTGGCTGTGCTGGCCGGCGATAAAATCGGTCTGTTTGCCCGTACCGGAAAACTCAGCATTATTGCCAGTGAAGGCCCGGTACAGTTCCAGGCACAGAGCGGCAATATGCACCTGAGCGCAGAGCAAAAGGTGAGAATAACCAGTCTGAGTGAAATCCTCTTTCAGGGTAAGAAGCGCATCACGCTGATTGGCGGTGGCAGCTACCTGAAGTTAGAGGAAGGAAAAATTGAATACGGTACAGCGGGGGCGTATATCCGCAAGGCTAAATGCTCCGGGCTCAGCGCCCCTGCAGCCATGCAGCTTGACTTGCCCGCGATGGGGAACGCCCCCAAACAGTTTATTGCGATTACCAGCGGAAAGGACTGCAAGGCAGAGAGTGCACCTGTATTTAAATTTATGCCGGAGGAGAAAGAATAATGGCCAGGGAAGACAGTTACGTAACGATATTTCCGGAAGCGGAGGTGATGCCCCGTAAATTTGATGGCCTGCTGGGCTGGTCAGCTGACTGGCGCTGCGTGGTTGATCCGCAGGAAAAACCCCTGACGCTGGACAGCACCGTATCGCTCAACCCGTCTGCAACCGAGATGACGGTACAGTTTGGTGATTCGCTCAGTGAAATAGCGCAGGAGCATGGCTGCACCGTAAAAGAGCTGGCGAAGCTGAACCATCTTCGCAATACGTCGCTGATTTTTCCGGGGCAGGTGCTGAAACTCCCCGTTCGTCATTACAGCATGAGTCAGACGGAAGTCGCCAGCCTGGCAGCACAGGCTGATACCTCCTGCACGCTCTCCTTTGCCTTTGAGGACCTGATAGAAAAACCACTGCAAAAGTTTAAAGTCAGAATCGAGTCGGCGGCGGGCGATGTGCTTGAATCGATGACGGATGAACTGGGCCGGATTCAGGATTACGTCATGGCGAAAGCGGAGGAGATCCGCGTATTTGTGAATGGCGCACACGGTATTAAGGAGGTGGCAAGATTTATACCATCAGAAGGGAAAAGCGATATCAGACTGACCAGCCCGAAAGTGCGGGTAAAGGGTGTGACTCAGCCGATTAAAGACCGCGCTGGCCGTATTGATCTTGATAAACATCCTGTCAACACGGTGGTCAGTGGACGGGACAGCAAGGGCAATCCCGTTATTCAGATCAATCATTCTTGTCCGAACCGGTATGATCTCCAGTTAGGGGCAAATCTGTGTTACTGGGATCAGATTATAGCCGCATCAGAACGTAGCGGGATTATTCCGCAGAGTATTGCGGCGGTGATTAATGCTGAATCTGCTCAGATTAAAGGTGTCTGGAATAAAGATTCAGTCGCAATAAGCCGGGAAAAAACAAAAGCCGCGAAGGCATTAAAAGAGCAACAGGGAGAATCAGCCGAAGGCGTTGTGGTTTACGCCAGTTCAGCCGCAGGGATGACGCAGTTTTTAAATGCCACATGGCTTGATGAAACATTTCGCGAAGGGACTTATCTGAATGAGCAGGCAAGAGTTCGGGGTGTGCTGGCAGATAAGCCAAAGCGGGATGCGCTGAATAATATTGAATATCACCCGAAAACCCACCAGCAAATTATCCTGCCGATGTTTGAGATAGCGCCTGATACATGGTGGACAAAACAACAGATTATCGATAACCGATTACTCAGAGGGGTAAC
Organism: Kosakonia sacchari; assembly: GCA_900109485.1. GTDB lineage: Bacteria > Pseudomonadota > Gammaproteobacteria > Enterobacterales > Enterobacteriaceae > Kosakonia > Kosakonia sacchari_B. The sequence continues at coordinate 44,839 of FOAY01000022.1, forward strand.
GCCTTATCCTCCTCATGCAACAAAAGCGCTTCAGGCATGGCTTGATCTGCGCTTTGAGCCGGAATTTATCATTATGGCGGCGGTGGATTACGGGATGTATAACCTCGCTAAGTTACAGGCAGCAGGCTACAACGTGGAAAGCCTGAACGATGCCGAGAAGGCCAAAATCTTTTATCTGACCCACCATCTGGGGCTGGGAGATGCAAAACGGTTTATCAGAAAAACCATTACAGAGGAAAGTGCGCATAAATTACTGGTGGCGCAGGTTGGGGCTAAAAAGGCTGCTTGGTATGCAAACATCCCAGATAATGGCGGTAGTTATATAAAAGGACATCGGATGTGGTTATCTGATTACATTGATAAAAGCATCAATCTTAAAAGATTTTATTGTCAGAAAATAGAGTTCACAGTAGAACAAGAGTCAAGCGGTTTAGAAAATGTGATAGAGAAAATAAAGGGAGGTGAAAAATAATGATTTCACGTGCTATAGCTGTACTCCTTATGTTGGTAACTACAGTGTCATATGCATTTGGGAAATGCCCAGCTAGCGCAACAAAATGTGATTACACACGGCTAGGGATATTAGAATATATTTGGGGACAAGAAGGAAAAGATAAACAATCACGCATTTTATTGAATGGGAGAGAAATATTTAAAAATGACAGCAGTCAGATTGGATGGGATCAAGATGGATGGTTTTATTCTGACGATAAAAAAATGGGAGGTATGAGTAAATTTGTTGTTTATTATGACCTCAATGAACCGAGACAGATAACCAAAGATCTTTATTTATATAGAGCTTATCGGATTTTTGATTTTTCGGGTGAAGAAGTTGTGATTTCAAATGAGTTTTACCCACATGAAGTTTGGAATATTGATATTGACTGGGCGTCATGGGGTAAAAAAAATGCTGTAATTGCCTTTAAAGATGGTTCCCGCTTCAAATATGAAAATGGTCACGTGACGATGATTAATGATGGTTCCGGGGCCGGGGAAAGTGAATGATTCATTGTCCGAGTTTTTATTTGAATATCACCCGAAAGGCAGTGCGAATAAATTACTGGTGGCGCCGACTGGGGTTAAAAAATCGGCGGGGGATGCCAGCGAATGGGAGTGTTTTTATTATCCGAAAGTAGGGTTTACAAAAAACAGGATGCATACGGCTTAGATATTGTAACAGGAAAACTAAAAGGAGACACCAGGTAATGGATTTACGTTCTATAATTGCAGGACTGATATTGATATCTGCCTCATCATATGCCTTTGAACAATGTCCTGATAGCTCAACACAATGTGATAATACAGCACTAGGTAAGCTAGATTATATTTGGGGGCAAGAGGAAAAAGACGGGCAATCTCGCATTTTACTGAATGGGAAGGAAATATTCAAAAATGACAGCAACCAAATAGGAGAAGATCCCGAAGGATGGACATTGAATAGTGAGAATCTTATAAGTAAAGTAATTGTTTTTTATGATTTTAATACTCCTCAATATATAACAACCAACCCTAAGTATGGAGATATGTATCGATACAGAGCCTATAGACTATTTGATTTTTCGCGTAAAGAAGTGGTGATCTCAAACGAATTTTATCCACCTTCGGATTATGGTGCACGTTTAAGATGGGTGTCGTGGGGGCAAAAAAACTCTGTGATTGCCTTTGATGATGGTTCCCGCTTCAAATATGAAAATGGTCACGTGACGATGATTAATGATGGTTCCGATACCGGGGAAAGCGAATGAGTTATTGTCGTAATTTTTATTTGAATATTACCCGACAGACAGTACGCATAAGTTGCTGGTGGCGCAGGTTGGGGTTAAAAAAGCGGCGAGGCGCGCCAGCGAACTGGAATGGTTTTATTATCCTAAAATAAGGTTTACAAAAACAGGATGCAGGCGGTTTCGAGGCTGTAACAGGAAAAGTAAAAGGAGACACCAGGTAATGGCTCTACGTTCTATAATTGCAGGGCTGATATTGATATCCGCCTCATCATATGCCTTTGAAAAATGCGTTCAAAGAACAAATTGTGATAATACGACTTTAGGGAAGCTGGAATATATTTGGGGGCAAGATTCTAGCGATAAAAAATCGCATGTCACACTCAATGGAAATAATATACTCACTGTGGATGCTAGTCAGATTGGTCGGGAATCTAATATGGATGGTTTCATTTTAGATAAAAATAATAATGTGAGTAAAATTATATTTATTTATTTCCTAAACACCCCGCTATATATAACAACCGACCCTAGATATGGAGATTTTTATCGATACAGAGTCTATAGGTTATTTGATTTTTCAGCTAAAAAAGTTGTGATCTCAAACGAGTTTTACCCACCTGCGAATTATAATGCACCTCTTCGATGGGTGTCGTGGGGGCAAAAAAACTCTGTGATTGCTTTTGATGATGGTTCCCGCTTCAAATATGAAAATGGTCACGTGACGATGATGGATGATGGTTCCGATACCGGGGAAAGTGAATGATTCATTGTCGGGATTTTTATTTGAATATCACCCGAAAGGCAGCGTGCATAAATTGCTGGTGGCGCAGGTTGGGGTTAAAAGAGCGGCGAGGTACGCCAGCGAACTGGAGTGGTTTTATTATCTTAAAATAGGGTTTGCAAAAAACAGGATGCAGACAGTTTCGAGGCTGTAACAGGAAAAATAAAAGGAGACACCAGGTAATGGCTTTACGTTCTATAATTGCAGGGATGATATTGATATCCGCCTCATCATATGCCTTTGAAAAATGTCCGGCAGGTTCAACAAACTGCTCTACTACAACTCTGGGTAAATTAGAGTATATTTCGGGGAAGAGCCAAAATGACAGGCAATCTCGCATATTGCTAAATGGGAAGGAAATTTTCAAAAGTGATAGCTACCAAATTGGCGAGGATGTCGTCGGTGAAGGACGGGTTCTGGATAAGCAGAATAATATAAGTAAGTTGATCGTTTATCATAAATTAAATACTCGGCAATATATAACAACCGATCCTAAATATGGAGATTTGTATCGACATATTGCCTATAGGCTATTTGATTTCTCAGGTAAAGAGGTGGTGATCTCAAATGAGTTTTACCCACCTGCGAATTATGATGCATCTTTAAGATGGGTGTCGTGGGGGCAAAAAAATTCTGTGATTGCCTTTGATGATGGTTCCCGCTTCAAATATGAAAATGGTCACGTGACGATGATTGATGATGGTTCCGGGGCCGGGGAAAGCGAATGATTTATTGTCGGAATTTTTATTTGAATATAACCCGAAAGGCAGCGTGCATAAATTACTGGTAGCGCAGGCTGGCGCGAAAAAGGCTGCTTGGTATGTATCCAGAAATGGTAACAGCTTTGTAAGAGGGCATCGAGATTGGTTATGTTATTATATTAATAACAATATTGAACTCGATGATTTTTATTGTCCTAAGATCGAGCGTACAGAAAAGCAAGAACCGAAAACCTTAGAAAATATAATTGAGAGATTAAACGGAAGCTAACAATGTTTATATTTAGAAGTATGACTGCAATTTTGATGTTGATATCTGGAGTTGCTTCTGCTACTGACGAGTGTCCGTCAACTTCAACTAAATGTGATAATACAACGCTAGGGAGGTTGGAGTATATCTGGGGGCGAAATTCAAGTGACAATAAATCACATGTTCTGTTGAATGGAAATGATATTTTTAATAATGACAGCAGCCAAATCGGTGAGGATGTGGAGGGGTGGATTCTCGATAGAAATAATAAAAAAATAAAATGGTTGTTTATTATCGTTTTAATGAACCCAAACAAATAGCTGAAAACCTATACCGATATAGAGCATATCGACTGTTCGATTTTTCTGGTGAAAAAGTGATAATCTCAAATGAATTTTATCCCCCGGCAGATTATGAAGCACCTCTTAGATGGGTGTCGTGGGGGCAAAAAAACTCTGTGATTGCCTTTGATGATGGTTCCCGCTTCAAATATGAAAATGGTCACGTGACGATGATTGATGATGGTTCCGGGGCCGGGGAAAGTGAATGATTTATTGTCAGAATTTTATTTGGTTTTAGATGCCCGATGGCGCTGTGGGGATAGCTCATTATCCCCAAGGTTAGGGAATATATAGGGTGAGGCGATAAATTGAAAATGAGTGTTTGTCGCAATGTAAGCAAGGAAATCCGGCTTTATACCAGGAATATGAAACGATGTTGGAAAAACATGCAAAGTGATTCTGTTGCTGAATAGCACAGGATTTCGGGTCAAGGTCACATCTTTTTGGTAGCAAATGTAGTGTGAAAGTATTATTTAGGCCCATGAGGGAAAATACACATAGAGAGGTTTTCCATTTATCTCCCCAATGACTTCATCATCAACTGTTGTTTTGTCTAAACTTACAAAAAATAATATATCATCTTTAGGTATACATTGTTTCCCTTTTAGGGAACCTTTTAAACAAACCTGATTTTCGCCTATCCAAAAAGCAAGCTCAGCACTATCATTCACTTTCTCTGGGTTGTTTTTTATGAATACAATATCGTCGCACTTATTTGTAAGTGGTTTCCATTCATTGATGATTTTATTTTTATTTCTCGTCCATATCATTTTTTGTGCGTAATGTGAAAATGGTACGTTATCTACTACTATAGCGGTGGACTTACATTCTTTTTTAGAATTCGTTCGAATCTCTAAGTTTTGATACACATGTTTAACGTCACCTGGACGGATTAAGTATAAATAAAGTGCTTGTGCAACAAAATATACCAACAATGCGGTGATGAACAGCCCTTTTGCCACGCGGATCACACCGTATTCATCGGTGCGCAATTCAAAGCCGGAGCCTCGCTGTTTTCCCTGTTCGTCAGTGATATGTCCCTGATTAAGCTGTGTAGCACCATACGGGGTGGTCAGCGCAATATGCTCTTCACCGCGCAGGTCTTCCATCCGCAGTTCATTCCCGCCAGCGGTGCGCAAAATGTTCTGGCTGCGGTTATCGCGGGCCACAATATCGGCATGTTCAGAGTCATGCATGGCATGGGAAATATAGGGCAGGTCAATATCACCGTTGCTGAATGCAATGGCGACTTCAGTTCCGTCAGTTAGTGGTGTGTGCCAGCCGTACGTATCACCGGCATACGGTTTTGCCATCCGCAGCCACAAATAACCGTAGCCCTGTTCGCTGTCACTACGGTCAAAATCCAGCTTCACACGATAACGTCCATGCTCATCAAGATGGGCGAAGATGTCGCCTTTTTCCCGGCTCTCAATGCGGGCGGGAAGCGTGCCGTGAATTTCGGGGCGTTCAGGGCAGTCCGGGCGAAAGCACCAGCGCTCAGTATAGGGCTGCCCCCACACCGAGACATACAGACGGGAATCACGCGCGCCAATAAACGTCACCAGCGTCATAATGACACCGTCTTTCAGTCCAGTAATGATATTACCCTGTGGTTCCAGTACCCGCCCCGGCGTCAGGTGAGGGGCGTTGCTGAAGAGATGAATCCGGGCCGACCGATTCAGTTCGCGTTCGTGATGAATTCGCGCATAGAATGCTCCACTTTCAGTGGCGGGCTCTGGGTCAGTATCGTCCCCGTCTTTCAGGTATGTTTCACCGTAACGGTAATGCTCACCCGCTGTCACCGCATCACTGCGTACGGAGACTCTGGTATGCATCGGTGTGGTGGCGGTACGGTAGTTATACGTGTTTGCATACACCCCGCCTGGTACCACGTTGTGCCATGTGCGCACTCCCCAGACACATTCTTCTGCCGAAAGACCCGAGTGCTCCTGGTATGGCAGTCTGACATCAAACACATACTGAAGTTGGGTATCGCCAAAAATAACAACGTCCAGTTCTGTTGCGTCGTTCATTTCAAAACGGAACCAGATGCCCACTTCTGCCAGCAGTCGCTGGATAAATTCGAGGTCGGTTTCGCGCCACTGGGTGATGACTTCACGGCATGGATAGTCGCGGGAGAGACGGAATTCAAAGTCCGGCCCCTCCAGCCCGTGAGTACGCAGCACCTGTTCCACTACCTCCGGTACCGACTGATTCTGGAAAACGGCACAGTGGTGGGAGTGGGAAAGCAGGGCAAGCCGGGATTCAAGAGTAATGGCGTAATGAGACTGGTCGGCGCTGGTGGAGAGCCATTCGAAGGCGGTAATCATACCGTGAACGGCTTTATGTCCATTCATGTCGAAACTGGCATATTTCATCAGAACATCTTCACCCTGCACGGTCTGCGGCGTGGTGAACTCGATACGCCACGAGAAAGGCTGGCTCAGGGCCTCCCGGCCTCTGAATCTCAGCACATCGGCGGTAACCGTGCTGTCATTAATGTCCAGCCTGTAGAGCGATAAAGATTTATTCAGGGCGAGTGCAGTTAAATCCATCAACGGGACACCTTCCATGGTGAAGAGCAAGCTATAGCCTGTTAACGCGCAAAATAAATGGGAGTTATTGTCTTTTATATGAACAGCCAGACAATGATTTTATGCTTAACACCCTGAAAATCAGAATATTGCCGCAATAGGGGGAATGGTTTCAGTCTTTCCCGGTTGCGGACGGACCGGACAAAGCCTTGTGGTGATGAATCCACCGGGGAGGTTTACATGATGGAAATAACGGGCATCAGCAGTTTGCCGCCTGTAAGCAGAAAAGCAAAAACCCGCCTTTTGGGCGGGTTCTCTGAAGAAGTGGTGCCCGGACCCGGACTAACGCCGTCAGGCGTTGAACAGCGCGCTTGTCGCGCTGGCCCCGAAGGGGTGAGCCGCCTGCGGCGAATAATCGAACGGAGTTCGATGGAGAGTCCGGGAACAGAAAAGCAAAAACCCAGCCATAGGCTGGGTTCTTTAAATAGTGGTGCCCGGACTCGGAATCGAACCAAGGACACGGGGATTTTCAATCCCCTGCTCTACCGACTGAGCTATCCGGGCAACGGGGCGCATTAAACCCTAATCGTCTTAAGGCGTCAACCTTATTTCTAAAAATGCTATCCAGTTGCTCAAGTTTGCGGCAATCAGGGCGATTGTGCAGCGAAATCAGGTTAACGCGCCGCCCTGGCGGCAACAGGCGAAACGCAGAATATCTTCCGCCAGCCGCTGTGCCGTATCGACATCGGCCTGGCTGCGCTTAACCAGCATCCGGCTCAGACACCCTTCCAGCACCAGCTCCATCTGCTTAGCCACCATCGCCGGATCGTCAACTTCCAACTGCGTCAGCACCTCGTGCGTAAAGTCGTAAGCATCGCGCTTTTGCTGATCCGCCAGTTGATGGATTGGGTGTCCGGGATCGGGAAAGAAAGTACACGCGGCGATAAACAAACAGCCGGGATAGCGGTTGTTGCTGACGCATTCAGTCAACGCGCCGTAGCGCGCCAGCAGCTTCTGCTCATGAGTCAGCGTCTCATCCAGCAACAGTTGCCTGCGCCAGGCATCAATCTGCTGGCTCAGATAACGCAGCGCATCATAGAGCAGAGCTTCTTTATCCGGCCAGAAACGGCGCAGCTCGTCGAGGGGATAGTCGATGCGATCGGCAACCATTTCAAGAGTGGTTTCGGCAATCCCTTTAAGCTCAAGTAATTGCAAAGTCTGGCTCAAAACGTCTTCGCGTTGCACGGTGTTCTCCTCCGTTATCTGAAGCGAGCTCCCCAAACAGTGTTGTTTATGGGGTGCGATTGCGCAAATGCGCGGCAAAGGTTGCCGCATCCATAAAACCGGTCACCCGGTCGGCGGGCTGCTCGACGCCTTGCGCGTCGAAAAAGAGGATCGTCGGCAGACCAAGCACATTCAACTGGCGCAGCAGCGCGGCATCCTGCGCATTGTTCGCCGTCACGTTGGCCTGCAGTAACACGCTCTCTTTCAGCGCCGCCTGCACTTGCGGGTCACTGAAGGTGTACTTCTCGAACTCTTTACAGGCTACGCACCAATCCGCATAAAGATCCAGCATTACCGGCCGACCTTTAGCCTGGGCCAGCGCCTTGTTCAGATCATCAACGGTCTGGATCGGGGTAAACGCCAGCGGCGAGTGCGTCTGTACGGCGGGCGCGCCAAATGCCCAGTCCTGCAACGGACGAGCACACACCAGCGCAGCGCCGAGCAGGGCAATTTGCACAACCCGTATTACCGGGCGCGTCACGTTGAGGCTGGAAATAAACGCCCAGGCAAAAAACGCCAGACCCAGCAGCGACCAGAGCCGCAATCCCCATGTATCGCCCAGCACGCGCTCCAGCAGAAAGACGGGCAGGGCGAGGATGACAAAACCAAAGGCGATTTTGACCTGCTCCATCCACGGCCCGCTTTTCGGCAGCAGCCGGTTGCCGAACACCGTTACCAGGATCAGAGGTAAACCCATGCCCAGCGCATAAAGATAAAGTGTGCCGCCGCCGAGCCACAGATTACCGCTCTGCGCGATATAGAGCAGAATGGCGCTCAGCGGCGCGGTGGTGCAGGGCGAACAAATCAGCCCGGCGATTGCGCCCATGGCGAACACGCCGCCAGGCGATCCGCCCTGCTGGCGGTTACTCCACAGCGTTAAACGGGTTTGCAGTGCGGATGGCAGTTGCAGGGTAAACAGGCCGAACATCGACAGTGCCAGCAGGCTAAAGAGCACAGAGAGCCCAATCAGCACGTAAGGATGTTGTAATGCCGCCTGAAACGATAACCCGGCAGCGGCGACAACCAGCCCCAGCGCGGTGTAGGTTAGCGCCATTCCCTGTACGTAGATAAACGCCAGCAGCAACGCGCGCGTGGTGGACAGGCGCTGTTTACCGCCCAGCACAATGCCGGAAATCAGCGGATACATCGGCAGCACGCAGGGGGTAAACGCGATGCCAATACCGATAAGCAGCGCCCAGAGCGCGGAAAAAGGCAGCGAGGCCGCAGGCGTGTCGTTTGCTGTAACCGGTTTTTCGGCGGGCGCTGGCGCGGTGGATTGCACGGCGGCAACCTCCATCAGCGGCACGATTTTGGTTTCCGGCGGATAGCAGAATCCGGCGTCGGCGCAGCCCTGATAAGTCACCGTCAGCGTCGCGCCTTTCGTCGCCTGCGTAACGTCAAGCGGTAGCGTGAGTTGCTGGCGGTAGATCTCAGTTTTGCCGTAGAACTCATCTTCATGCATCTCCCCGCCTGGCAACGCCAGCGTGCCAATGCGAGCCTGATTCGGGGTGACGCGAATTTGTTGGCGGTAAAGGTAGTAACCCTCTTTCACCTGCCAGTTGAGCGTAAGGTCGTGCTGATGTTGCTGAAAATCAAAAACAAACGCCTGATCGGCAGGGACAAAACTGGAGCGACCAGGCGCGTCGAATAATCCGGCAAAGGCGGATGTGCTGCACAGCAGCAGGATCAGCGTAAAGATGCGTTGAGCCATGAGAGGTAATCGTAATCTCCGTGGGTAACGGGCAAAGCCAGTAGTTCAGGGGTCTGGTACGGGTGGTGCGATTTAATGCAGGCGAAAAGATCTTCCAGATGCGCGACGTCAGTTTTCAGCAGTAGCTGAACTTCGTACTCCTGCTCCAGTTTACCTTCCCAGTAATAGAGCGACGTCGCACCCGGCAGAATAGTGACACAGGCAGCAAGCTTATCGGCCAGCACTTTGGCGGCCAGATCCTGGGCAGTGGCTTCATCCGGGGCAGTGCAGAGTACAACAACGGCATCAGGCGTGTTCATCGTCAACCTCGTAGCAGCGAAAGTACCGACTATACCACGCGAAGGAAAAGGATCGGGCCGCCGGGCGACCCGATTTTAAGGACTTTTACAACAGGATGCCGCCAAAGATGAAGCCCAGAATGACGCACAGGGCAATGGCGATCACGCCCGGAATGAGGAACGGGTGGTTAAACACGAACCTGCCGATGCGCGTTGAACCGGTATCGTCCATCTCAACCGCCGCCAGCAATGTGGGATAAGTGGGCAGCACAAACAGCGCGGAAACCGCCGCAAACGATGCAACGGCGGTCAACGGCGAGACGCCGAGCAGCAGCGCGGCAGGCATCAGCGCTTTAGTGGTTGCCGCCTGCGAGTAGAGCAGGGTGGCGGCGAAAAACAGCACCACGGCCAGCAGCCACGGATAGTTATGCAATAAGTCACCGGCAACCACCTGGATGTCTTCGATGTGGTGTTTTACGAACGTATCACCCAGCCAGGCAACGCCCAGCACGCAGATACAGGCGCTCATACCCGATTTAAAGGTACTGGCGTTCAGTATTTCGCCGGTGTCGATTTTGCAGGTCAGGCAAATCAGCGTTGCGATGGTCAGCATAAACACCACAATCGCTTCGTTACGCGGCAGTACCGGGTGGGTAATAAGCCCCACGGTTGGGCTGATTGCCGTGGCATACAGCATCACCGCCACAATACCAATCAGGAACAGCAGCACCGAGCGTTTAGCGTGGGGTTTCAGTTCAAATACCTGGCTGCCGCGCAGCTTCACTTCACCTTTCGCCAGACGCTCCTGATACACCGGATCATCTTTCAGCTCGCAGCCGAGGAAGTTACACACCACGGCGGTGATCATCACGGCAATCAGCGTAACAGGAATACAGATCGCCAGCAGCGTCAGGTAACTGACGCCCAGCGGTTCGAGGATACCGGCAAAAAAGACCACGGCAGCAGAAATGGGCGAGGCAGTAATGGCGATTTGTGAGGCGACTACGGCAATCGACAGCGGACGCGACGGGCGAATTCCTTGCTCTTTCGCCACTTCGGTAATCACCGGCAGCGTCGAGAATGCGGTGTGCCCGGTTCCGGCAAGGATCGTCATAAACCAGGTGACAAGCGGGGCAAGAAAGGTGATGTACTTCGGGTGGCTACGCAGCATGCGTTCAGCCAGGCTCACCAGATAATCCATGCCGCCCGCCACCTGCATCGCGGCGATAGCGGCAATAACGGCCATGATAATTTCGATGACATCGAAGGGAATGACGCCAGGCGGGATTTGAAAGAACAGGGTCAGGACAAGAACGCCAAGGCCACCCGCAAACCCAATGCCGATACCGCCAAGCCGGGCGCCCAGGTAGATGGCTAATAAGACGAGGACAAGCTCTGCTGCAAACATAATTGGCTTCCTTGTTTAACTAAGTGATATCGAATCGTTATATTTTAGTTACTATCCATAAGAAAAAAGGCACGTCACTCACGACGTGCCTTTTATGTATTTACGTGCTGAATTTATTGTTCACTTTCATCGGTATAACGTTTTGCTTTATAGGCCGGATGCATCAAGTTTTGCGCGGAAAATATATCATCCAGTTCCGCTTCGGTCAGCAGTCCGCGCTCCAAAACTACTTCCCGTACGCTTTTCCCCGTTTCGGCGCAAATCTTGCCGACGATATCGCCGTTGTGATGGCCGATAAACGGGTTAAGGTAGGTCACGATGCCGATGGAGTTATAGACATAACCTTCACACACCTCTTTGTTGGCCGTGATGCCGTTGATGCATTTTTCCAGCAGGTTGTAGCAGGCGTTGGTGAGAATATGGATTGACTCAAACATAGCCTGGCCAATCACCGGCTCCATCACGTTCAACTGCAACTGGCCCGCTTCGGAGGCCATGGTGACGGTGGTATCGTTGCCGATCACTTTAAAGCACACCTGATTCACCACTTCCGGCACCACCGGGTTCACTTTGGCTGGCATGATCGACGAACCCGCCTGCAACTCCGGCAGGTTGATTTCATTCAGCCCGGCGCGCGGCCCGGAGGAGAGCAGACGCAGGTCATTACAAATTTTGGAGAGTTTCACCGCCAGACGTTTCAGCGAGCTGTGTACCATCACGTACGCGCCGCAGTCGGAGGTGGCTTCAATCAGGTCTTCCGCCGGCACGACCGGCAGATTGCTTACTTCCGCCAGTTTCTGCACCGCCAGTTGCTGGTAACCGTCCGGCGTGTTGAGGCGAGTACCGATGGCGGTAGCGCCGAGGTTCACTTCCAGCAGCAGTTCAGCGGTGCGCAGCAGGTTTTTGGTCTCTTCATTCAGCAGCACATTGAAGGCGTGAAATTCCTGGCCGAGGGTCATCGGCACCGCGTCCTGCAACTGGGTACGGCCCATTTTCAGGATATCCTTGAACTCCACGGCTTTGTTTTCAAAACCTTCACCGAGTTGTTTGATGGCATCAATCAGCTTAACGATGGAAGCATACACCGCGATGCGGAACCCGGTAGGATAGGCATCGTTCGTGGACTGGCATTTGTTGACATGATCGTTCGGGTTGAGGAACTGGTAGTCGCCTTTCTGGTGGCCCATCAGTTCAAGCCCAATGTTGGCCAGCACTTCGTTGGTGTTCATGTTGACGGAAGTACCCGCGCCGCCCTGATAAACATCTACCGGGAATTGATCCATACATTTGCCATTGTTCAGGACCTCATCACATGCGGCAACGATAGCGTTCGCGATATTTTTAGGAATGGTTTGCAGCTCTTTGTTCGCCAGGGCAGCCGCTTTTTTTACCATTACCATGCCACGGACAAATTCAGGGATGTCACTGATTTTGCTGTTGCTGATATAAAAGTTTTCAATCGCTCTCAGAGTATGCACGCCATAATAGGCATCCGCTGGCACTTCCCTGGTACCCAACAAATCTTCTTCGATACGAATGTTGTTTAACATGTGAACCTTCTTTTGCAAGCTACGAATGAATACACCAAACACACAGTATTTATGTGGATATGTGTCTTTTTCGACCGACGATTATGCCCTTAATCGGCCGGATACCCGAGATTATATGCTGGCTATGATCAAATGCCGTAATCTCGATCACTTATTATCCTCGTGAATGCATCATTATTAATAATATGTGAAATGTGTCACCGCTTCGTAACAGACAAAACTTTACATCGCGGGGGAAATTGAATTTTTTCGATCTGCCGCCATCTCAGGATTATGCGATTCGCAAACCCTTACTGACAGACGCCACAGGGCGTCTGTTTTTTTCACAGGAGAAGCCAGTGCGCTGGATACCGTTTATTGCTTTTTTCTTATACGTCTACATTGAGATATCGATCTTTATTCAGGTTGCCCATGTTTTTGGCGTCCTGATGACGCTCATTCTGGTGCTCTTTACCTCAGTGATTGGTATGTCGCTGGTGCGTAACCAGGGCTTTAAGAATTTCATGCTGATGCAGCAAAAAATGGCGGCGGGTGAAAGCCCGGCGGCGGAGATGATCAAAAGCGTATCGCTGATCATTTCTGGTCTGTTGCTGGTGCTGCCGGGGTTCTTTACCGACTTCCTCGGCCTGCTGCTGCTGTTGCCGCCGGTACAAAAACACCTGACGCTGAAGCTGATGCCGCATCTGCGCTTTTCGCGGATGCCGGGCGGTGGTTTTTCGGCTGGAGGCGATGCGGGCCAGACATTTGAAGGCGAGTATCAGCGCAAAGACGATCAGCGTAATCGGCTGGATAATAAAGACGACCGCTAATGTTGATGCCCGGCACCGCCGGGCTTTTTTTACGGCTGTACGGAGCGGATCGCTGTGGTGCGGGGCTTCGGCAGCAGCAACCACAGCGCGGCCAGCATGATCACCGCATACAAACTCTTCCAGCCAGGGATTACCAGCAGTAACAGGCACAGCGCGCTGCCAACCATCGCCAGCGCTTTATAGCGCCCTTTCAGCAAGCGGCAACCTGCCAGCATGCACAGCAGGTAGATCATGATGAAAATGCCGTTGGCGTAGATAATTAGCGTATCCAGATTAATGCTGCAAGCGTAGATGACGATGGTGCACACCATGCAGCAGAACAGCACGGCGTTGAGCGCATTCACCGGTAACTGGCGTTTAGAGAGCTTTGCCAGCGCGCTCTCGGGCCTATATGCCGCCTGCGACCACACCAGCCGGGCGAAGCTCTGGATATAAATGTTCAGGCTGGCGAAGCAGGCCAGATAGCCAATAATGCAGGCTATCCACAGCGCCTGTTTACCGAACAGTTCAACGACGATTGCCGGAAGCGATGCCGCTGCGCCGAGCGTGCGCCAGACATCAAAGTGCAGCACCACCACTGTACAGGCCCAGTAGACTGAACCTGCCAGCAGCAGGCCAATCATCAGCGCACGAGGAAAATCCCGCTCCGGGTTTTTGAATTCCGAAGCCAGATGAGCGAAAGCTTCCAGGCCGACAAAACACCAGAACATTACCGCCAGCGATGCCGACATCGCGGAAACCGACACCTGCGGCAGCGGCGGGAAAGGAATGTCGCGGAAGGTGATGCCGCCACGCCACCAGATAGCGACGATTAATGCCACAATCAGCCCGGCGATAAGCGACTGTAAATTGGCGCTGGAACCTGCGCCGCGCGTACCGATAAACCAAATCAGCACCAGCGTGCCAAGCTCAGCCATCAGTAATAACGGCCCTTGCCAGCCAAACATGCCTTGCCAGAAACCCGCGGCAATATGCAGGGCTGCCGGCAGACCGACCGGGATCACCGAGAGAAATAGCCAGCCGGTGACCCGCTCAAGCCGCAGGCCGAACGCCAGACCAACAAAATGGGCGACGCCACCCGCGCTCGGGAAATGACGACCGAGTATCGCAAACACAATCGCCACCGGAAACACCAGTAAAATGAGCACCGGCCATGCCCACAAGCTGCTGTCGCCTGCGGCCAGCGCCGCCAGCGCGGGAACGGCGAATACGCCGGTGCCGAGTAAAGACGTTGATAACAATCCAATGCCCTGCGCCAGCCCCAGCTCTTGTTTTAATCCACTCATTGTCTTCGTCTGTCGGTTGTCTGTTGCGCCGATGTTATCACAATCGGTTTTACTTATGACTGCGCCAGCGCTTGCAAGCAATGGTGGGATCTTGCTGGTTTAGTGGGTTAGTCAGATTTCATAAATTTTTTTTGTTGTTCCCCCTTGAAGGGTGAAACAGCTAACCCCATCTCTCTGGTCACCAGCCGGAGAACCGTTTGCGGCCCGGCGCCATCCATAACTGATAAAGACTTTCTCAAAGGAGAGCTATCAATGAGTATTCGTCCGTTACATGATCGTGTGATCGTCAAACGTAAAGAAGTTGAATCCAAATCTGCTGGCGGCATCGTTCTGACCGGTTCTGCAGCAGGTAAATCAACTCGTGGCGAAATCATCGCTGTCGGTAAGGGCCGCATCCTGGAAAACGGTACCGTTCAACCACTGGACGTGAAAGTGGGCGATATCGTGATTTTCAACGATGGTTACGGTGTGAAAGCTGAAAAAATCGACAACGAAGAAGTGCTGATCATGTCCGAAAGTGACATCCTGGCAATTGTTGAAGCGTAACAACGCGCGCGAACCTGAACGAATTTAAGGAAAGAGAAAATGGCAGCTAAAGACGTAAAATTCGGTAACGACGCCCGTGTAAAAATGCTGCGCGGCGTAAACGTTCTGGCAGATGCAGTGAAAGTTACCCTCGGTCCAAAAGGCCGTAATGTGGTTCTGGATAAATCTTTCGGTGCACCGACCATCACCAAAGATGGTGTTTCCGTAGCACGTGAAATCGAACTGGAAGACAAGTTCGAAAACATGGGCGCGCAGATGGTGAAAGAAGTGGCCTCCAAAGCGAACGACGCTGCGGGCGACGGTACTACCACTGCAACCGTTCTGGCACAGTCAATCATCACTGAAGGTCTGAAAGCTGTTGCCGCGGGCATGAACCCGATGGATCTGAAACGTGGTATCGACAAAGCTGTCGCTGCTGCGGTTGAAGAGCTGAAAGCACTGTCCGTACCGTGCTCTGACTCTAAAGCTATCGCTCAGGTAGGTACTATCTCTGCAAACTCCGACGAAACCGTGGGTAAACTGATTGCGGAAGCGATGGATAAAGTGGGTAAAGAAGGCGTGATCACCGTTGAAGACGGTACCGGCCTGCAGGACGAACTGGACGTGGTTGAAGGTATGCAGTTCGACCGTGGTTACCTGTCTCCTTACTTCATCAACAAGCCGGAAACTGGCGCAGTAGAACTGGAAAGCCCGTTCATCCTGCTGGCTGATAAAAAAATCTCCAACATCCGCGAAATGCTGCCGGTTCTGGAAGCCGTTGCGAAAGCAGGCAAACCGCTGGTTATCATCGCTGAAGACGTTGAAGGCGAAGCGCTGGCAACGCTGGTGGTTAACACCATGCGCGGCATCGTGAAAGTCGCTGCTGTTAAAGCACCGGGCTTCGGCGATCGTCGTAAAGCTATGCTGCAGGACATTGCAACCCTGACCGGTGGTACCGTGATTTCTGAAGAAATCGGTATGGAACTGGAAAAAGCTACCCTGGAAGATCTGGGCCAGGCTAAACGCGTTGTGATCAACAAAGACACCACCACCATCATCGATGGCGTGGGTGAAGAAGCTGCAATCCAGGGTCGCGTAACCCAGATTCGTCAGCAGATCGAAGAAGCGACTTCCGATTACGACCGTGAAAAACTGCAGGAGCGCGTAGCTAAACTGGCTGGCGGCGTTGCCGTTATCAAAGTTGGCGCAGCAACTGAAGTTGAAATGAAAGAGAAAAAAGCACGCGTTGAAGATGCGCTGCACGCGACCCGTGCTGCCGTTGAAGAAGGCGTGGTTGCTGGCGGTGGCGTTGCGCTGATCCGTGTAGCAAGCAAAATTGCTGAGCTGAAAGGCCAGAACGAAGATCAGAACGTCGGTATCAAAGTTGCGCTGCGCGCAATGGAAGCACCGCTGCGTCAGATCGTGCTGAACTGCGGCGAAGAGCCGTCTGTAGTGGCGAACACCGTTAAAGCTGGCGACGGCAACTACGGTTACAACGCTGCGACCGAAGAGTACGGCAACATGATCGACATGGGTATCCTGGATCCGACCAAAGTGACCCGTTCTGCTCTGCAGTATGCGGCGTCCGTCGCTGGCCTGATGATCACTACCGAGTGCATGGTAACCGACCTGCCGAAAAGCGATGCGCCTGATTTAGGTGCTGCTGGCGGTATGGGTGGCATGGGCGGTATGGGCGGCATGATGTAATTGCTGCCTGACGCGCGAGCAGGGCGACCTGTCGCGGGTTCAACGAAAAAGAGCGGGTATTGCCCGCTCTTTTTTTGTCTATAGAAAACCCCCAGCTAGGCTGGGGGTTCCGGAAAGCTTTCAGCTTTAAGCCAGTTATTAAAACCCCTTTTGATTTGTTAAAACACCTTGCGGTCTGGCAACTGCAAAAGTTCAACAAGAAATCAAAAGGGGGTCCCAATGGGGGACGAAAAGAGCTTAGCGCACACCCGATGGAACTGTAAATATCACATAGTTTTTGCGCCCAAATACCGAAGACAGGCGTTCTACGGAGAGAAACGTCTGGCGATAGGCAGCATTTTAAGAAAGCTGTGTGGGTGGAAAAACGTACGTATTCTGGAAGCGGAATGCTGCGCAGATCATATCCATA
>FOAY01000013.1 GCA_900109485.1 Kosakonia sacchari
AGCGATGCGTTGAGCTAACCGGTACTAATGAACCGTGAGGCTTAACCTTACAACGCCGAAGATGTTTTGGCGGTGAGAGACAGATATTCAGCCTGATACAGATTAGACCGGTGTGCCCTGAGGGCATGCGGGTAAACAGAATTTGCCTGGCGGCAACAGCGCGGTGGTCCCACCTGACCCCATGCCGAACTCAGAAGTGAAACGCCGTAGCGCCGATGGTAGTGTGGGGTCTCCCCATGCGAGAGTAGGGAACTGCCAGGCATCAAATCCGTGAAGAGGCCATCCGTAAGGATGGCCTTTTTGCGTTGAGCGAAAAGCTGAAGCGGAACAGACAGGAAAGCCCCGTGCGCAGGTACGGGGCTTTTTTGCTTTATTTATTTTACTGGTCAGGTCATATTCTTAATTGCTTATCCTGCTAAGCTAAAACGTGATTGTGATCACGATTTAATTATAACAAGTATGTAACATTTCTATTTTTGCGCAGTGGTGGACAAGGATACTCACCATGGGCAAGTAACCTCTGGCTCTGGCAGGAGTATCATTCGAATGGCTGAAAGCAGCATAACAACGCGTGCATCGCTCACCAGCAGCGATACTCGCAGAAGGGTGTGGGCGATTATTGGCGCTTCATCGGGCAATCTGGTGGAGTGGTTTGATTTTTATGTCTACTCCTTTTGCTCTCTCTATTTTGCTCATATCTTTTTTCCGACAGGTAATACGACAACCCAGCTATTACAAACCGCAGGCGTATTTGCTGCCGGTTTTCTGATGCGTCCTATTGGCGGATGGTTATTCGGTCGAATCGCCGATCGCCGCGGGCGTAAAACCTCAATGCTGATCTCTGTCTGTATGATGTGCCTTGGATCGCTGGTCATTGCTTGTTTACCGGGTTATGACGCAATCGGCACCTGGGCTCCGGCGCTATTACTGATTGCCCGTTTGTTCCAGGGGCTTTCTGTCGGCGGCGAGTACGGCACCAGCGCGACCTACATGAGCGAAGTCGCCGTGGAAGGACGTAAAGGTTTTTACGCATCATTCCAGTACGTTACGCTGATCGGTGGGCAATTGCTGGCGCTACTGATTGTCGTGATTTTGCAACAGATTCTTGATGATGCTGAATTACGTGCATGGGGCTGGCGTATTCCCTTTGCTATTGGTGCAGCGCTGGCCATTGTCGCACTCTGGTTGCGCCGCCAACTGGATGAAACATCGCAGCAAGAAGTTCGGGCATTAAAAGAAGCCGGTTCAATGAAAGGATTATGGCGCAACCGTAAAGCTTTTCTGATGGTGCTTGGATTCACCGCGGGTGGATCGCTGGCGTTTTACACCTTCACCACTTATATGCAGAAATACCTGGTTAATACGGCGGGTATGCACGCGAACGTTGCCAGCATTATTATGACTGTAGCCCTGTTTGTCTTTATGCTGATTCAGCCGTTTATTGGTGCTTTATCTGATAAGATTGGACGCCGCACATCAATGCTGCTGTTCGGCGGTCTTTCAACGGTGTGCACAGTACCGATCCTCAGCGCATTGCACAGCGTTACCTCGCCATACGCGGCATTTGCTCTGGTGATGCTGGCGCTGGTGATCGTCAGCTTTTACACCTCGATCAGTGGGATCCTGAAAGCAGAAATGTTTCCCGCGCAGGTGCGCGCTCTGGGTGTCGGGCTTTCTTATGCCGTGGCGAATGCGTTATTTGGCGGTTCGGCGGAATATGTGGCACTGTCGTTGAAGTCATTCGGTGTCGAAACCGCTTTTTTCTGGTACGTCACCGTGCTGGGAGCGTTAGCGTTTCTGGTCTCGCTTATGCTTCATCGTAAAGGAAAAGGCATCCGTCTTTAGTGATTTGCCAGTTGCCACACGGTATAGCCCGTTGTGGCACCGGCAACATCCCATGCGAAATCTTTCCAGCTCCAGCCGCTCCCCGCCGGACGGCTGTCCCAAAGCTCCTTCGATGCGCCAAGGCTAATTGAAAACATCAGCCCTACCATTGCGCTGCGATCGCGGCTATATCCCTGATGTTGCGCTACCTCGTTACCGGCGGCAGAAAGCATGGCGGAGCCCAGAAAATGCTGCGCCTTATCTTGCCCGCTCCAGCTATCATTCGCCATATGACTACAGCCCGTCAGTAGCACCACACTTGCTATCAGCATGTATTTCATCAGCAGGCCCGAAAAAAAGCCCCATTACAGAGACGGGGCTTAGTTTTAAAGAATGCGGCTTATCAGCTTATCGATGCGGATACGGCGCAACCGGCGAATAAGTTTGCGCACCTTCACCGGATAATCCGCAATGCTTTGCAAATCACGATAATGATTCACTACGGTCGTATGCGTGCGGATAAGCTCCAGCTCTTTGTCGCGCTGGGCCGCCAGTTCATGTTTCGGATCGTGGATCAGGATGGCATTTTCCAGATCCAGCCGCCAGGCGCGGGGGTTCAGGTTATTACCCGTCAACAGAATCCATTCGTCATCCACCCACATTCCTTTCAGGTGATAGCTGTTATCGTCATCTTTCCATAAACGCACAACTAACTGATCGGTGTTAACGTAATACTGCAGCCGGCTCAGGAAACGACGCAGATTGATTTCATACAGATAAGGCAGCGCGCCGATGATTTTGAACGGTTGATCTTCCGGAATGAAAAAGTCATTCGCCGTTTTGTCGCCAACGATAATTTCCACTTTTTTACCATCGCGCAGTAGCTGGATAATGTTACGCACCAGCACCGCAGGCAAGTTGAAATAGGGGGTACAAATCGTCAGCTTGTGCTCTGCACACGGCATCAGATGAAAAATAGTTTTGTTCAGCAGGCTGGATTTACCCAGACCGACCAGCGGCGTGACCGCCAGTTGATCGTTATCCGCATCGCCCTGGAAATGGTACGTAGCATCGCGCAGCTCCTGACGGAACAGACGAATATCGTTTTTGATTTCCGGGCTTTTCGGACGCTGAGCATTATCAAGGCGATTTACGCCGCGTCCCTGAATCAGGTTCTGATCGACCCAGTTGCGAATGATATCCGCCATTTGCGGGTTGCGGATCAACTGATAGCGGTCATAGCGATATTTATCGTGCTGATGCAAATAGACATCATTGAGGCTTGCGCCGCTATAAAGCACGCTGTCATCAATGATAAATCCTTTGAAATGCAGCACGCCGAGCGCTTCACGCGTATTCACAGGAACGCCATAGACCGGAACCACAACGTCCGGATTTTCCTGAGCAAGGCGACAGTACCAGTCGGCGTTGGTATTCGATGCCGCTGCGCCAATGCGGCCACGCTGGGCGCGGTGCCAGTCGACAAGCACACAGACATCCAGTTCCGGGCGTTGGCGCTTGGCTTCATACAGCGCATGCAGAATTCCTTTCCCGCCATCGTCCTGTTCCAGGTACAGGGCGATGATATAGATCCGGCGCGTAGCACTGGCGATTTTCGCCAGCAGCGTCTCCCTGAAATCAGCGGGTGAGTAGAAAAACTCTATGTCATCAACTGACTGAGCAATCTTGGGGAGTTGGGCAAGGTGTTGTTGATGTTTATTACGCTTAAATTTTGACAACATCACAGTGCGTTTCTTCTCTGTTTATTGAAGGGTCTTCTGTACCATGCAGACGACATAAGCGGGCAATAATAACACCGTGCCTGCTAAAGTAGTCAACATTTCCAGTACCTTACTCAGGATTCATCCGTCTTCATGAGTTGGAGGGACAATCCCACAATGCCATCTTCCAGCTGAATATCAACGTCAAATCCCAGTTTACGCGCCAGCGTCACCATGCCGCGATTGTTGGGCATAGTAATACCATTCAAGCGCTTAAGTCCGTGATCCCGGGTATAACTGATAAGCTTCTCAAGCAAACGTCGACCAAGCCCGAGTCCTTTCAAATCGGAACGAACCAGCACAGAAAATTCAGCGTCAATATTATCCGGATCGGAAAACGCACGCGTAACACCCAGAATTTCTTCACCTTGATCTGTGCGTCGTACCGCGACAAATGCCATTTCCCGATCGTAGTCGATCTGCGTCATATTCGCTAAATCATCATGGGTAAATTCGTTGATCTCACTAAAGTAACGGTAGTAAAGATCCTCTTTTGTCACCTGGGCGATAAAGCGCTGTAGCTGAGGCTCATCTTCCGGAAGAATCGGGCGGAACAGGCACTGCTCGCCATTTTTCATCTCTACGTCTTCTTCCAGATGCTGAGGATAGGGGCGAATAGCGAGACGCGCTTCACTGTTTCCGACAACGGGGGCAAGGGTCATGGTCACATCCAGCGCGGTAAATTCGCTACCGGAGGCAAGTAAAGGATGAATATCCAGCCGCTCAATTTCCGGGCAATCAACGATCAGATTCGAAACCTGCACCAAAAACTGGCTTAACCCGGGGATGTCCAACGAGCGTAACGCACTGCGCCCGCGGATCTTTTTACTTTTAATCGCCTGAATGATCAAATAACGGGCGAGATTCATATTCAGCGGCGGTAGCGCAACGGCGGCCTGATCTTCTGCCCGCCACTCAACGCCGCCTTCGCCTAACATAATCAACGGGCCGAATACAGGATCATGTTCGACAACCACCCGAAGTTCCTGCGCGCCCGCGCGGTTTGCCATGCTTTGCACCTGCAAACCATGGATACGTGCCTGCGGCCAGTTCATCTTCACACGATCGATAATTGCATCCGCAGCCTGCTGCACTTCGTTCGCTGTGCGCAGATAAAGCATCACCCCCTGAACTTCGGATTTGTGAGGAATATCCGGCGAACGCAGTTTTAAGGCGACCGGGTAGCCAATCTGTTCGGCAATGTGCACGGCTTCAGCACTATCATTGGCGATCCACGTCGGCAGTGTTTGTAGCCCCCAGGCGCCTAAAATCGGCTGGACTTCATGCGTATCCAGCGTCGTTGCGCCCTCCATCAGCGCTTGCTGCAACAAATGGTGCGCTTCGGCGGTATTCGCCGTCATGTTGAGGGATATCGCGGGTGTTTCGCGGAGCTGTTTCTGGTTGCGGCGATACTCCACCATATGCATAAACGCCGTGATGGTGCCTTCCGGCGTGCGATAAGTGGGTAAGCCCGCTTCGCTGAACAGGCGTCGCGCTTCTTGCGAAGAAAACTCGCCGCACCAATTGGTCAGCACTGTTACATATTTCCCGCGCGGATGTTTGCTTAGCGCGTCGATCAATGTTACTGCGCTTTCGCTGCCCGGCGCGGCGGCGCTGGGCGCATGGATCACCATCAACGCGTCGTAATCCTGGCTGTCGAGCAAAATATTAAGCGCCGCGACATAACGCTCATTACCGGCATCATCGCGTAAATCGAGCGGATTACCGGGGACGACGAAATCCGGTAACGCCGTGTGCAAACGGGCCAGCGTCTCTTCGCTGAGCGCTGCCAGTTTGCCATTGCGCAGCCAAAGTTCATCCAGCGCCAGCGCGGCCGGTGCGGCGCCATTACTGACGATCATCAGGCGCTCGCCACGCAGCGGACGCATATGGCTGAGCGTTTCTACCGCCGAAAACAGTTCATGTGTATCCTGGACACGCAGCAAACCGGCTCGTTGAATCGCCGCATCCCAGGCGGGATCAAGACCGGAATGCACCTGCAATAATCGCTGCGCTTCCGGGCTGCGACCGCTTTTGATAACCAGAATAGGTTTATTTCGTGATGCGCTGCGGGCGGCGGAGACAAAACGACGCGCGTCGCTTAAATGTTCCAGATACAGCAGAATGGCGCTGGTTTTACTGTCCCGCGCGAGAAAATCCAGCAATTCGTCAACATCAATATCCAGGCTATCGCCCAGCGCGATAAAGTAAGAGAATCCCATCTCGCGCTGTTGCGCCCAGTCGAGGATTGTATTCGACACTGCCGCTGACTGGGAGATAAACGCCAGTTTGCCGCGCGTAATCGGCACCGGTGAAAAACTGGCGTTCAGCCCCTGCCACGGAGCAAGTAAACCGAGGCTGTTCGGGCCGAGCAGGCGCATCTGGTAGCGTGCAGCGCTGGCCAGAAGAAGCGAATGCTGTTCGGGAGGCGCCGAGAGAATAATGCAGGTTTTGCAGCCTTTTTGCCCCAGCGCATCAAGCAGTTCAAGGTTGCGTTTGGCGTGCGTGCACAGCACCGCGAGATCGGGCGTAAACGGCAGGCTGGCGACATCCGGCCAGGCCAGCACGCCCTGAACCGCTTTATAGGCGGGCGTGACCGGCAATACCGGCCCGGCAAATCCTCCTGCCAGTAAATTGCGCATCATCAGAAAACCTGCGCGCTCCGGCTTCATTGACGCGCCCACCACCGCAATCGATCGGGGACGCAATAACGCTTCCAGCCCTCGTTGGCTCATACCGGCCTCCGCATAAGAGAGATCCGATGATTTTAAACGTTTTCGGCTGCATTTGCTGTGATAGCGGATGGATGGCGCGTTTTCCCTGCCAGATAACGTTCGCGAAAGAGTGTGAAATGTTCGCCGAGCGCCTGTGCGGCAGCGTTGTCGCGCGCGATATCCAGCAGCGCAATCGCCACTTCCGCAGTGCAATATTGGTCATCGGCATGCGCTTCCCGCAGGCGGTAAGCGGAAACACGCGAAAGATCCACAGAGATAACCGGCAGCGCATCCAGATAAGGGCTTTTACGGAACATTTTACGCGCTTCGGTCCAGGTGCCGTCCAGCATAATAAATAGCGGCGGTTTACCTGATGGCGGCGCACTCAGCACCTGGCGTTCGCTGCCCGCATAAGAAGCGGGAAACACCACCATTGGCTGATACGTCTCACTGCGGCAAAGATCGATAAGCGCCTGCGGCGGTTCGGTGCGCGACCACTGAAAGGCCAGCGTATCGGGTAACACGTCGGCAATCAGCCTTCCGGTATTGCTCGGTTTCATCGGTTCGGTATCGAACATCACCAGGCAGAAACGGCTGTTGGCGGTCGCGGGTTTTAACGTCTCGCACAGGCACTGGCGCAGCGGCAGCAGGCAACGCTGGCAGCGACGGATACGGTTACCACGGGCAAGGAACGGACGCGTCGAACGGGCAAGGCGTTCGGCGCGGAGTCGAAGAACAGCGTTTTCGGTCATGGGGATTGCGCAATAAAAACGCCATTGTCGCAGAGCTGAAAACGGGGCACAAGATGCGCCCCGACGGGATCACAGCGATTCGTTGAGCCAACTGTCGAACGGCGCTTTCGGCACGGCGCCGCTGAGCATGTCAACAACTTCACCATTCTTGAACAACATAATGGTTGGAATACTGCGAATGCGGAAGCGCGCGCTCAGTTCACGTTCAGCTTCGGTGTTCACTTTGACAAACCGCACTTTGCCGCTGCGTTCTTCCGCCACATCTTCAAAAATCGGCGCAAAACTGCGGCACGGGCCACACCATGGCGCCCAGAAATCAACGACCACGGGCAGATCGTCTTTCAGCAATTTATCCAGTGTTTCACCGGTAGCGTTGATCACATCTCCATCGAACAGCTCGTGTCCACAGCGTCCACATTTTGCGCCGTCGTTCATTCTCTCTTCGGGAATGCGATTCAGCGCCTGACAGCTTGCACATACGGTATTCATAACTAACCTCAGGAAAAGCGATGGTACAGAGCGGCATGACTGCCGGTATGTTTCTACTATGTTACATATTATTAATAAGAAGGTTTTAAACGACAATGCGTTTTGTTCAATGAATACAATAGTCGATAGCTTTTGAACGAATTAATGGCGAAGCGCAAGGACATCAGGTAATCTGCGCGCTTCGCGCAGCGCTGGTGGAGAAAAGCATGAACGATGAATTAAAGAACAAAAGCGGCAAGGTCAAAGTGATGTATGTCCGCAGTGATGATGATTCCGATAAACGTGGCCAAAACCCGCGCACCGGGAAAGGGCCAGCACGTGCAGGATCGTCGTCTCGTGCCGGAGATGACCGTCGTACTGCCCGCGATGATCGTGGCCGCCCAGGCCGTGATGACAGAGGCCGTTCTGCTCGCGACAACAACAGTCGCCGCCCGCAGCGAGACAATTACAGTGAGCGTGGTGATTCACCGTGGCGTACCGTTTCCCGCGCGCCGGGCGACGACACGCCGGAAAAACCGGATCACGGCGGTATCAGCGGTAAAAGCTTTATCGATCCCGAAGTGCTGCGTCGTCAGCGCGCGGAAGAGACGCGCGTATACGGCGAAAACGCTTGCCAGGCACTGTTCAGCAGCCGTCCGGAATCCATTGTTCGCGCCTGGTTTGTGCAGAGCGTCACACCGCGTTTTAAAGAAGCCCTGCGCTGGATGGCGGCAAACCGCAAAGCTTATCATGTGGTGGACGACGAAGAACTGGAGAAAGCGTCCGGGACGGAACATCACGGCGGTGTCTGCTTCCTGATCAAAAAACGCAATGGTCTGAGCGTGCAGAAATGGGTGGCGAACGCCGGTGAAGAGGATTGCGTGCTGGCGCTTGAAGATGTTGGCAACCCGCATAACCTCGGCGCGATTATGCGTAGCTGCGCGCACTTTGGCGTCAAAGGCGTGGTGTTGCAGGATGCTGGAGTGATTGAATCTGGCGCTGCGGTGCGTACCGCAGAAGGCGGAGCCGAACACGTTCAGGCAATTACTGGCGACAGCTTTGCCGATGCGCTGGAAGATTTCCGTCAGGCCGGTTATGCGCTGGTAACGACTTCCAGCCACAACGGCACGCCGCTGTTCAAAGCAACGTTACCGAAAAAAATGGTGCTGGTACTGGGCCAGGAGCGCGATGGGTTATCTGATGCGACGCTTTCCCGCGCGGATCTGAGCGTCTCGATTGAGGGTACCGGCAACGTTGAAAGCCTCAATGTTTCTGTGGCAACCGGCGTGTTGCTGGCAGAATGGTGGCGGCAGAACAAAGCCTGACGTTAGCCAGCAGATTAAAAAAGCCAGCGCAATGCTGGCTTTTTTTTACTCGGTTTCCGCGGGCAGGGTCGGCATCCAGTCGATCGGCTGCTCTCCATGCTGCTCCAGCCACTGATTTGCCAGCACAAAGTGATTACAGCCAAAGAAGCCGCGATGCGCAGAGAGCGGTGACGGGTGCGGCGCGCGCAAAACATGGTGGCGGGATTTGTCAATAATCGCCCCTTTCTTCTGTGCATGCGAACCCCAGAGTAAAAACACGACGCCTTCCCGATGTTCATTAATCAGTGCGATCACTTTGTCGGTAAAGGTTTCCCAGCCGAGACTGGCATGCGAATGCGCCTGGCCAGCGCGTACCGTCAGCACGGTGTTGAGCAGCAATACGCCCTGGCGCGCCCAGCTCTCCAGATAGCCATGCTGCGGCCGCACGAAGCCCGGTATGGTGTTTTCCAGCTCTTTATACATATTCAGCAGAGAAGGTGGGATGGCGATACCAGGGCGCACAGAAAATGCCAGGCCATGCGCCTGACCAGGACCGTGATAGGGATCCTGCCCCAGAATCACGACCTTAACGTCGCCCAGTTCAGTAAAACGGAAGGCATTAAACACATCTTTCTGCGGTGGGTAGATGGTCATTCCGGACTGCCGCTCAGCCGCAACCGTACTGAGAGTGTTAATAAAGTAGGGCTGCTGTTTTTCTTCTGCCAGCACATCATGCCATGTTAATGAGGTGGTCATCCCGCTCTCCTGCGAAGTTGGTTCCCCGTAGCTTAACTGCTTCTTTCGGCAGAACAAAATTCACCGTCGGCTTTTGCAGAATATACTCAAAAAAATTTGAAAATTTACAAATGTTTTAAGATGGTCTGAAACGCGTAACTTGATATAAAACAAGTATATTCCCTAATTACCACTTTTACTTTGTGGTTTTTATTGATTTAAATCAAAGAATGCAGGGTGTCAGACTGGTATATAAACAATCAGACAACAATGGTTTTACCAATTGGCCGGAAAACCGGCGAATCGAATAATGTGCCGAAGGGAGGCAAATCATGATTACTGGTATCCAGATTACTAAAGCTGCAAACGACAACCTGCTGAACTCGTTCTGGCTGCTTGATAGCGAAAAAGGCGAAGCACGTTGCGTCTGCGCAAAAGGTGGTTTCGCGGAAGATGAAGTGGTTGCGGTCAACAAACTGGGCGCTATCGAATACCGTGAAATTCCTATGGAAGTGAAACCGGAAGTGCGCGTGGAAGGCGGGCAGCACCTGAACGTGAATGTTCTGCGTCGTGAAACACTGCTTGATGCGGTTGAACATCCGGAAAAATACCCGCAGCTGACCATTCGTGTATCCGGCTATGCCGTACGTTTTAACTCGCTGACGCCGGAACAGCAGCGCGACGTTATTGCTCGTACCTTTACTGAAAGCCTGTAATTTCAGGCTGATATAAAAAACGCCGGGATATCCCGGCGTTTTTTTTACTCTTCTGTTTTTTGCTGCCCGCTGCTTGCAGCGCTGGGCTTGCGTCGCTTACCGATGTTTTTGGTATCGCGATGGCGTTGCTTCACGCGCGGCTTCTCTTTTTCTTTCTCTTTTTTCTTCTCTTCGCGTTTGGCCAGCACTTTTTTCGACGGCTTGCCTTTCAGCTTCTCGCTCGGCACTCGCGTTGTCGGGCGCAGTTCGTCCACGACGCGAGCTTTCAGCGGCTCTTCAACGTAACGGCCGACTTTGCCCAGCAACAGGTGATCGTGCGCTTCAACCAGAGAGATGGCTGCTCCTTTGCGACCGGCGCGGCCGGTGCGGCCAATACGGTGCAGGTAGGTGTCGCCACTGCGCGGCATATCGAAGTTAATGACGTGGCTGACATCCGGAATGTCGATACCGCGGGCAGCCACATCGGTGGCGATCAGCACATTGACGCGGCCATCGGTCAGACGTTTGATCGCTTCGTTGCGCTTCACCTGTACCATCTCGCCTTCGAGATAGCAGTTATTGATGCCTGCTTCGCGCAGCCAGCCTGCCAGCTCATGCACGCGTTCACGTTTACGCACGAAGACGATAGAGCGGCTGACTTCCGGCTGCTTCAGCAGGTGTATCAGCAGCGCGGTTTTGTGTTCAAGGTCGTCGGCGCGGTAGTACCACTGGTGGATTTTCTTACGTTCGCGCGTTGACGGTGTGGCTGAGACTTCGACCGGATCTTCCAGCAGACGTTCGGCGAAATTTTTGATCGCGTCGCCTTCAAGCGTTGCGGAGAACAGCATCGTCTGTTTGCGCCAGCGAGTTTCACCCGCAATGTGCTCGATATCCTGCGCGAAGCCCATATCCAGCATGCGATCGGCTTCATCGAGGATCAGCGTTTCTACCGCGCGGCAGTCGAAGTTCTCTTCTTTAATGTATTGCAGCAGGCGACCGGTGGTGGCAACCACGATATCCTGATTTTCGCTGAACACTTCAGCGTGGTTCATATAGGCGACGCCGCCGGTAATGGTCGCGATATCCAGATGGGTATTCGCCGCCAGTTCGCGGGCATGATCGGCAACCTGCATTGCCAGCTCGCGGGTTGGCGTCAGGATCAGAATACGCGGCGGACCAGATTTCTTACGTGGAAAGTCCAGAAGGTGTTGCAACGCTGGCAGCAGGTAGGCCGCCGTTTTACCGGTACCAGTAGGCGCAGAACCAAGGACGTCACGCCCCTCAAGCGCAGGCGGAATGGCAGCTGCCTGGATAGCGGTTGGGCGCGTAAAGCCTTTATCCTGGAGCGCGTCCAGTAGGCTGTCGTCAAGTTCGAGTTCGGAAAAAGTCGTTACAGTCATGATCTACCTCTGTGTGGGGCGCTGATTATAGACGTTACGGCTGGAATCTTCATCTGTTGTCTGCTTATCGCTTTTCCGGCGCTTTGCTTTCACCTATGCTACGCCTGTTTCCGTATTGAGGTTGTAAAGATGTCTCAGCCAAAGGCTCAGTTGCGCCGTGACGGCTTCACGTTTAAAGAATTCTTTGTCGCACACGATCGTTGCGCCATGAAAGTGGGCACCGATGGTTTGATGCTGGGTGCCTGGTCGCCGGTATCGAAAGCCCGGCATGTGCTGGATATTGGCACGGGCAGCGGTCTGCTGGCGTTGATGCTGGCGCAGCGAACCGGGCCGACGGTGACCATTGATGCCGTCGAACTTGATGCGCAGGCTGCTTCGCAGGCGCAGGAAAATGTGCTGGCATCGCCGTGGGCAGATCGTATCACAGTTCACGAGGCTGATATTCGCCAGTGGAGCAGTGAGAATACCGCGCGTTACGATCTGATTGTCAGCAATCCTCCCTATTTTGACGAAGGGGTGAAATGTGCGACGCCAGAACGCGATCGCGCGCGCTATACCACTACGCTTGATCATCAGTCGTTGCTGGAAATTGCCGCCACTCTGGTGACGGAAGAGGGCTTTTTCTGCGTTGTACTGCCGATTGAAGCCAGCGATCTTTTCACGCAGAAAGCGCTTGGTATCGGCTGGCATTTACGTTTGCGAACCGATGTGGCGGAAACGGAAAGCCGTTTGCCGCATCGTGTCCTGCTGGCGTTCTCGCCGCGTGCCGGTGACGTGTTCGCCGACCGGCTGGCGATTCGCGGGCCGGATCAGCGCTATTCCGACAGCTACACTGCGCTGACCCAGAGCTTCTACTTGTTTATGTAACTGCGCGGCGAGAGTACTGTCGGGCCGGATTCCGCAAGCTGCTCGGGGTAATCCAGCGTGTAATGCAACCCGCGGCTCTCTTTGCGCTGCATCGCGCAGCGTACAATCAGCTCGGCTACCTGTACCAGGTTGCGCAACTCCAGCAGATTATTGGAGACGCGGAAATTGGCGTAGTACTCGTCAATCTCCTGCTGCAACAAGGTAATGCGGCGCATTGCGCGTTCGAGTCGTTTTGTGGTGCGCACGATACCGACGTAGTCCCACATAAACAGCCGCAGTTCGTGCCAGTTATGTTGCAGGATAACCCGCTCATCGGCATCGTCGACGCGGCTTTCATCCCAGGCGGGTAGCGCCGGAATGGCATGCACATGCGGCATGCGACGGGCAATGTCTTCCGCCGCCGACCAACCGTACACCAGACATTCAAGCAGTGAATTCGATGCCATGCGGTTCGCGCCATGCAGGCCGGTGTAGCTCACTTCGCCAATGGCATAGAGACCATCGACATCGCTACGCCCGCGATCGTCAACCATCACGCCGCCGCAGGTGTAATGCGCGGCAGGCACAATCGGCACAGGTTCTTTAGTCAAATCGATCCCCAGACCCAGCAATTTTTCATAAATCATCGGGAAGTGATGGCGAATAAATTCGGCAGGTTTATGGCTGATATCGAGATACATGCAGTCCACGCCGAGGCGCTTCATTTCATGATCGATAGCGCGGGCGACGACATCACGCGGTGCCAGTTCGCCACGCGGATCAAAGTCCGGCATGAAGCGCGTACCGTCCGGACGTTTCAACCAGGCTCCTTCACCGCGCAGCGCTTCGCTGAGCAGGAAGCTGCGCGCCTGAGGATGAAACAGCGCGGTGGGATGGAACTGGTTAAACTCCAGGTTCGCCACCCGGCAACCAGCGCGCCACGCCATGGCGATGCCGTCACCGGAGGAGATATCCGGGTTGGTGGTGTATTGATAGACTTTCGATGCACCGCCGGTCGCCAGCACCACCGCCTTTGCGTGGCAGGTTTCCACCTGTTCTTTATTTCGGTTCCACACCCATGCGCCTACGACGCGACGCGTACCCGGCAGACCGATTTTGTCCGAAATAATCAAATCCACCGCATTGCAGCGTTCGAGTACGCGAATATTCGGGTGATTAATGGCCTTGCTGACCAGGGTATTTTCCACCGCTTTACCGGTGGCATCGGCGGCATGAAGGATGCGGCGATGGCTGTGCCCGCCTTCGCGCGTCAAATGGTAACTGGACTCGCCATTCGCGGCGATCTCGGTGTCAAATAACACCCCCTGATCGATAAGCCACTGTACGCAGGAACGGGCATTGCTGGCGACAAATTCCGCCGCGTGACGTTCAACAATTCCTGCGCCAGCAATCAGCGTATCTTCCACATGGGATTCAACGCTGTCTGTTTCGTCAAACACGGCTGCAATGCCGCCCTGAGCATAAAATGTTGAGCCTTCACTGATTGGCCCCTTACTTAAGACGATAACGTTGTGCTGTTGTGCTGCCAGACGTAATGCCACGGAAAGACCAGCGGCGCCGCTACCGACCACCAATACATCACAGGAGAGTTCAGGCGTTGTTTTCATGATCTGTGTTTAATTTACTAAACAAGGTTTGCTGAGCATAGCACCGCGTCCGGCGAAAGATCACTCTTTTTTGCAAGGGTTGTATTAATGGCTAAACAGAAACTCAGAGCAAGCAGGTATCATCAGCGGAAAAAATATTAAGAAGCAGATCGTTAGGGAAGGTGTATTAGAGATGAAAAAAAAACACTATTGCGTTACTCTCTGGCGATCTTAAGGTCTTTTCTTTGAGAAAACACAGTGTTCAGCGTTTGCAGACTTATAATGAGTGATAATGATTTTTTGCGAACGATACACAAAAACAATGGCGTAACGGAACTTTACTGTAAACCTGGGCTCTAATTGGCTGCTTGCTCATATTGCAGTATTGGAGTGGCGTTTCTGGATACGCGTGGAAATTGGTTTTGGGGAGATTTTACCTCGGATGAGCGAGCAGTTAACGGATCAGGTTCTTGTCGAAAGGGTCCAGAAAGGAGATCAGAAAGCGTTTAACTTACTGGTGGTGCGCTACCAGCATAAAGTGGCGAGTCTGGTTTCCCGGTATGTCCCTTCGGGCGATGTGCCTGATGTCGTACAAGAATCATTTATAAAGGCCTATCGCGCGCTTGATTCGTTCAGGGGAGATAGTGCTTTTTATACATGGCTATACCGAATTGCTGTTAACACAGCGAAAAATTATCTGGTCGCCCAGGGGCGCAGGCCGCCATCCAGTGATGTGGACGCTATTGAAGCAGAAAACTTCGAAAGTGGCGGTGCACTAAAAGAAATTTCGAACCCTGAGAACTTAATGTTGTCAGAAGAACTGAGACAAATAGTTTTCCGTACCATTGAGTCGCTCCCGGAAGATTTACGCATGGCAATTACGTTGCGGGAGCTGGATGGCCTGAGTTACGAAGAGATTGCGGTCATCATGGATTGCCCGGTTGGTACAGTGCGTTCACGTATCTTCCGTGCGCGTGAAGCTATTGATAATAAAGTTCAACCGCTTATCAGGCGTTGACGATAGCGGGATACTGAAAAAGGTATTAGGCATGCAGAAAGAACAACTTTCCGCTTTAATGGATGGTGAAACGCTGGATAGCGAGCTGCTCGCAGAGCTGGCCCGCGATCCTGAAATGCAGAGAACCTGGGAGAACTATCACCTGATTCGCGACTCTATGCGCGGTGATACGGCCGATCTCCTCCATTTCGATATCTCCGCCCGCGTGATGGCCGCGATTGAGAACGACGCCGTTGAAACTGCGACGCCGTTGATTCCCGAAGCGCAGCCTGCGCCGCACCAATGGCAGAAGATGCCGTTCTGGCACAAGGTTCGTCCGTGGGCAAGCCAGCTTACCCAAATGGGCGTAGCGGCATGCGTATCACTTGCTGTTATTGTTGGTGTCCAGCACTATAATGGCTCAACTGAATCAACCCAACAGCCCGAAGCGCCAGTGTTTAATACGCTGCCGATGATGGGTAAAGCCAGTCCGGTGAGTTTGGGTGTTCCTTCTGATGCGTCGGCAAGCGCCGGTCAGCAACAGCAGGTGCAGGAACAGCGTCGTCGCATTAATGCGATGTTGCAGGATTACGAACTGCAACGCCGTCTGCACTCCGAACAGCTTCAGTTTGAGCAGGCGCAAACGCAGCAGGCCGCTGTACAGGTGCCGGGAAATCAAACTTTAGGAACGCAATCGCAGTAATGAAGCAACTTTGGTGTGCCATGTCTTTTGTGGCTACTGGCCTGTTCTTCTCTGTCAACGCCTCGGCTGATGTTTCATCCGGGGCGTTGTTACAGCAAATGAATGTGGCGAGTCAGTCACTCAACTACGAACTGTCTTTTATCAGCATTAATAAGCAGGGAGTAGAGTCTTTACGCTACCGCCATGTGCGTGTAAATGACCAACCGCTTGCACAGTTATTGCAGATGGACGGTCCGCGTCGGGAAGTGGTGCAGCGGGGTAGTGAGATCAGCTACTTTGAGCCTGGTCTTGAACCCTTTACGCTCAACGGCAACTATATTGTCGATTCGCTGCCGTCACTGGTTTATACCGATTTCAAACGTCTTTCCCCTTACTATGACTTCATCTCCGTAGGCCGTACGCGCATTGCTGACAGGTTATGCGAAGTGATCCGCGTTGTGGCGCGCGATGGCACCCGGTACAGCTATATCGTCTGGATGGATGAAGAGACGCATCTGCCAATGCGCGTCGATCTGCTCGATCGCGATGGCGAAACCCTTGAGCAGTTCCGCGTCATCGCATTCTCGGTCAATGGCCAGGTTGCCAGTAACATGCAGACACTGGCAAAAGCCAGTCTGCCGCCGCTGCTGTCGTTACCGGTTGGCGATAACGTGGATTTCAACTGGATGCCATCCTGGGTGCCGCAGGGCTTTGAGCAAGTCGCCAGCAGCCGCCGTAAATTGCCAACGCTTGAGATGCCGGTTGAATCACGTCTTTATTCTGATGGGTTATTCAGCTTCTCGGTTAACATCAGCCCGGCCAATCAGAACAGTTCCGAACAGTTACTGCGTACCGGTCGGCGTACCGTGATGACCACGGTTCGCGATAACGCGGAAATTACCGTTGTCGGCGAACTGCCACCGCAAACCGCAAAACGTATTGCGGATAGCCTCAAATTCAAGGCCGCACAATGATTAAAGAGTGGGCGACCGTCGTTTCCTGGCAAAATGGTAACGCGCTGGTCGAATGTGATGTCAAAGCATCCTGTAGCAGCTGCGCTTCCCGCGCAGGTTGCGGCAGCCGTGTGCTGAATAAACTGGGTCCGCAAACAACGCATACCATTGCGGTTCCTTGCGAACAACCGCTGGTGGCGGGGCAAAAAGTGGAGCTCGGAATTGCTGAAGCCAGCCTGCTGAGCTCCGCAATGCTGGTCTATATGTCGCCGCTGGTGGGGCTGTTTGCTATGGGCGCCATTTTCCAGTCGCTGTTTGCTGCCGATATCGCAGCGCTGTGCGGCGCGGTGCTGGGCGGCGTTGGCGGCTTTTTACTCGCGCGCGGGCTGTCGCCAAAGCTGGCTACCCGCAGTGAATGGCAGCCGGTGATCTTAAGCGTTGGCCTGCCGCCAGAGATGATTCGCGTCGATAGTACAACTGCTGAAAATCGTCCGTAATTTCCCTTTTCGCCTTGCGGTAATGGCGTCACTTTCTGGCATTTCCCCGCATTGTGGTTGTAGTGTAGAATGCGGCGTTTCAGTACATTTGACGTCAGGCGCGAACAGGCCTCTTAGCTACTCGTAAGGCATAAAATCTCACTCTATGAAGAATATTCGTAACTTTTCGATCATCGCTCACATCGACCACGGTAAGTCGACGCTGTCTGACCGTATCATCCAGATTTGCGGTGGTCTTTCCGAT
Source organism: Kosakonia sacchari (assembly GCA_900109485.1). Taxonomy (GTDB): domain Bacteria; phylum Pseudomonadota; class Gammaproteobacteria; order Enterobacterales; family Enterobacteriaceae; genus Kosakonia; species Kosakonia sacchari_B. Next base: position 17,500 of record FOAY01000013.1, read on the forward strand.
CGCGAAATGGAAGCCCAGGTTCTTGATTCGATGGATCTTGAGCGCGAGCGCGGTATTACTATCAAAGCGCAAAGCGTGACGCTGGATTACAAAGCCAACAATGGCGAAATCTACCAGCTCAACTTTATCGATACCCCGGGTCACGTTGACTTCTCCTATGAGGTTTCTCGCTCGCTGGCCGCCTGTGAAGGGGCGCTGCTGGTGGTGGACGCCGGGCAGGGCGTGGAAGCGCAGACGCTGGCGAACTGCTATACCGCCATTGAAATGGATCTCGAAGTCGTGCCGGTACTGAACAAGATCGACCTGCCAGCTGCCGATCCTGAACGTGTTGCGGAAGAGATTGAAGACATCGTCGGCATCGACGCTACCGATGCGGTGCGCTGCTCGGCGAAAACCGGCGTCGGCGTTCCGGACGTTCTGGAACGCCTGGTGCGCGATATTCCGCCGCCGGAAGGCGATCCGGATGCGCCGTTGCAGGCGCTGATCATCGACTCCTGGTTCGATAACTACCTCGGCGTGGTTTCTTTGGTGCGTATCAAAAACGGCACCATGCGCAAAGGCGACAAAATTAAGGTGATGAGCACCGGGCAGGTCTATAACGCTGACCGCCTCGGTATTTTCACGCCGAAACAGATTGACCGTAACGAACTGAAATGCGGCGAAGTAGGCTGGCTGGTCTGCGCAATTAAAGACATTCTCGGCGCGCCGGTCGGCGATACCCTGACTACAGCCCGTAACCCGGCAGACAAAGCGCTGCCAGGCTTTAAAAAGGTGAAACCGCAGGTTTATGCGGGTCTGTTCCCGGTCAGTTCCGACGATTATGAAAACTTCCGTGACGCGCTCGGTAAGCTGAGCCTGAACGATGCTTCGCTGTTCTATGAGCCGGAAAGTTCCACCGCGCTGGGCTTCGGCTTCCGCTGCGGCTTCCTCGGTCTGCTGCACATGGAGATCATTCAGGAACGTCTGGAGCGTGAATACGATCTGGATCTGATCACCACGGCGCCGACCGTAGTCTACGAAGTGTTGACCACCAACAAAGAAGTGGTTTACGTCGACAGCCCTTCCAAGCTGCCGCCGCTGAACAATATCGACGAACTGCGCGAGCCGATCGCCGAATGCCATATGCTGCTGCCGCAGGAATACCTGGGCAACGTCATTACCTTGTGCGTAGAAAAACGCGGTGTACAAACCAACATGGTTTACCACGGTAATCAGGTGGCGCTGACCTATGAAATTCCGATGGCGGAAGTGGTGCTGGACTTCTTCGACCGTCTGAAGTCCACCTCGCGCGGTTATGCGTCGCTGGACTACAACTTTAAACGTTTCCAGGCTTCAAACATGGTACGTGTGGATGTGCTGATTAACAGCGAGCGTGTTGATGCGCTGGCGCTGATCACCCACAACGATAACGCACCGTACCGTGGCCGCGAGCTGGTGGAGAAGATGAAAGAGCTGATCCCGCGCCAGCAGTTTGATATCGCGATTCAGGCGGCGATTGGCAACCACATTATTGCCCGCGCGACCGTAAAACAGTTGCGTAAAAACGTACTGGCAAAATGCTATGGCGGTGACGTCAGCCGTAAGAAAAAGCTGCTGCAGAAACAGAAAGAAGGTAAGAAACGTATGAAGCAGGTCGGTAACGTCGAACTGCCGCAGGAAGCGTTCCTTGCCATTCTGCACGTAGGCAAAGAGAGCAAATAACCTAAAGGAGTTGGCATGGCGAACATGTTTGCCCTGATACTGGTGGTCGCGACGCTGGTGACGGGAATTTTATGGTGCCTGGATAAGTTTATTTTTGCACCGAAACGCCGGGAACGTCAGGCCGCCGCGCAGGTTGCGACAGGTGATGCGCTGGATGCAAAAATGCTGAAGAAAATCGGCCCGAAACCGGGCTGGCTGGAAACAGGCGCTTCTGTATTCCCGGTGCTGGCGATTGTTCTGGTCGTGCGTTCGTTTATTTACGAACCGTTCCAGATCCCGTCAGGTTCGATGATGCCGACGCTGCTGATTGGCGATTTTATTCTGGTGGAGAAATTCGCCTATGGCATTAAAGATCCGATCTACCAGAAAACGCTGATCGAAACCGGTCATCCGAAACGCGGCGATATTGCTGTATTTAAATACCCGGACGATCCGCGTCTTGACTACATCAAGCGCGTAGTTGGCCTTCCGGGCGATAAAGTCACGTACGATCCGGTGAGCAAACAGGTTACCGTGCAGCCGAATTGTAGCTCTGGCCAGGCATGCGGCAGCGCGCTGCCGATCACCTACAGCAATGTGGAAGAGAGCGATTTTGTGCAGACTTTCGGCCGTCGTACCGGCGGTGAAGCGAGCAGCGGTTTCTACCAGATGCCGAAAGGGCAGAGTATGGACGACGGCGTGCGTCTGGCCGAGCGCAAAGAGACGCTGGGTGATGTGACGCACCGTATTCTGACCGTGCCTATCGCGCAGGATCAACTGGGGATCTACTATCGCCAGTCGAACCAGCCGCTGGCCACGTGGGTTGTGCCGCCGGGTCACTACTTCATGATGGGTGACAACCGCGATAACAGCGCGGACAGCCGTTACTGGGGCTTTGTACCGGAGCAAAATCTGGTGGGCCGGGCCACGGCAATCTGGATGAGCTTCGAGAAACAAGAAGGTGAATGGCCGACAGGCGTACGCCTGAATCGTATCGGCGGAATTCATTAATTAGCCGGGGCGCAATCATTACACTTGCGCCCCGAATTATTTCCAAGATTATTCCCATCTGACTAACGACAACCCCGGTCGTTGCGTATAGAATATTCCCCCGAAGTTTATGACTGGTTCCCACAAGAGCCACGGCACACGAAACCGCGTTGGTTTGTTTTCAGGTCGGTTTCGTGTGCTGCATTGTTGACGCATTTATTTATTGGTATCGCATGAATCCCATCGTAATTAATCGGCTTCAGCGGAAGCTGGGCTACACTTTTCAACATCAGGATCTGTTGCAGCAGGCATTAACCCACCGCAGCGCCAGTAGCAAACATAATGAGCGTCTCGAATTTCTCGGTGACTCTATTTTAAGTTTTGTGATCGCAAATGCGCTTTATCACCGCTTCCCTCGCGTGGATGAAGGTGATATGAGCCGTATGCGTGCGACGCTGGTACGCGGAAATACGCTGGCGGAAATCGCCCGCGAATTTGAACTGGGCGAATGTCTGCGCTTAGGGCCGGGTGAATTGAAAAGCGGCGGTTTTCGCCGTGAATCTATTCTGGCGGACACCGTTGAGGCATTAATTGGCGGGGTATTTCTTGATAGCAATATCCAGACCGTCGAACAATTAATCCTGAGCTGGTATCAGACGCGCCTGGACGAAATCAGTCCTGGCGATAAACAAAAAGATCCGAAAACGCGCCTGCAGGAGTTTTTGCAGGGTCGCCATCTGCCGCTGCCTTCCTATCTGGTGGTGCAGGTGCGTGGTGAAGCGCACGATCAGGAATTTACTATCCACTGCCAGGTTAGCGGCCTGAGTGAACCGGTGGTTGGCACGGGTTCCAGCCGTCGTAAGGCGGAACAAGCTGCCGCCGAACAGGCGCTGAAAAAACTGGAGTTGGAATGAGCACTGAAACTGAAAAAAGCTACTGCGGATTTATCGCCATCGTTGGGCGTCCTAACGTCGGTAAATCCACCCTGCTGAACAAGCTGCTCGGGCAGAAGATTTCGATCACCTCCCGCAAAGCGCAGACCACGCGTCACCGCATCGTCGGCATCCATACCGAAGGGGAATATCAGGCAATTTACGTCGATACCCCCGGGCTGCATATGGAAGAGAAACGCGCCATTAACCGCCTGATGAACAAAGCGGCCAGCAGTTCTATCGGTGATGTTGAACTGGTGATTTTTGTTGTCGAAGGCACTAAATGGACGCCGGATGACGAAATGGTGCTCAACAAGCTGCGTGACTGTAAAGTGCCGGTGATCCTAGCGGTCAACAAAGTTGACAACGTGCAGGAAAAAGCGGATTTGCTGCCGCACCTGCAATTCCTCGCAAGCCAGATGAATTTCCTCGATATCGTGCCGCTCTCTGCGGAAACCGGCACCAACGTCGATACCATCGCCAGCATCGTGCGTAAGCATCTGCCGGAAGCGATTCATCACTTCCCGGAAGACTACGTGACCGATCGTTCTCAGCGCTTTATGGCCTCTGAGATCATCCGTGAAAAACTGATGCGTTTCCTCGGCGCCGAATTGCCTTACTCGGTTACCGTGGAGATCGAACAGTTCGTCACCAATGAACGCGGCGGTTACGACATCAACGGGTTGATCCTGGTTGAGCGCGAAGGGCAGAAGAAGATGGTGATTGGCAACAAAGGTTCCAAAATCAAGACCATCGGTATCGAAGCCCGTAAAGATATGGAAGAGATGTTCGAAGCCAAAGTTCACCTTGAATTGTGGGTGAAGGTGAAATCCGGCTGGGCCGATGACGAACGCGCCCTGCGCAGTCTCGGTTATGTAGACGATCTCTAAGCGTGCCATCTCGATGAATTTCGGGTTGCAGGCAGGCGGCCAGGCCGTAAGTCTTGAAGTCATCGGCTGGCTTGCACGAAAGCAGCCTGTGCCTCTGCAACCTGAACGCCGGACATAACATCATGGAAGGCTGGCAGCGCGCATTTGTTCTGCATAGTCGCCCCTGGAGCGAAACCAGCCTGATGCTGGACGTCTTCACGGAAGAGTCAGGCCGCGTGCGCCTTGTCGCCAAAGGCGCACGTTCAAAACGCTCCAGTCTGAAAGGCGCTTTGCAGCCTTTTACCCCTCTGCTGGTTCGCTTTAGCGGGCGCGGTGAAGTGAAAACCCTGCGCAGCGCGGAAGCGGTATCACTGGCGCTGCCGCTGAGCGGCATCACGCTCTACAGCGGTCTCTACGTCAACGAACTCATCTCCAGAGTGCTGGAGCACGAGACGCGATTCTCCGAACTCTTTTTTGATTATCTGCACTGTATCCAGGCGCTGGCTGGCGCAACCGGCACGCCGGAACCGGTCCTGCGCCGCTTTGAGCTGGCGCTGCTCGGCCATCTCGGTTACGGCGTGGATTTTCTTCACTGCGCGGGCAGCGGCGAGCCGGTGGATGATGCAATGACCTACCGCTACCGGGAAGAGAAGGGTTTTATCGCCAGCGTGGTGATCGATAACAGCACTTTTACCGGGCGACATCTGCGCGCGCTGGCGGAGCGGGAGTTTCCGGATGCCGACACCCTGCGCGCGGCAAAGCGCTTTACCCGCATTGCGTTAAAGCCGTATCTTGGTGGCAAGCCGCTGAAAAGCCGCGAGCTATTCCGGCAGTTTGTTCCCAAACGATAGCGGAAAAATTACAGGCCAGGCGGGGCGAAGACCGCGCCGGAACCCATAAAAATACGAGGATTGTCATGGCTGAATTACTGTTAGGCGTCAATATTGATCACATTGCTACCCTGCGTAACGCACGCGGGACCGCATACCCGGATCCGGTACAGGCGGCATTTATTGCCGAGCAGGCCGGTGCCGATGGCATTACCGTGCATCTGCGTGAGGATCGCCGTCACATTACCGACCGCGACGTGCGCATTTTGCGCCAGACCTTGCATACGCGCATGAATCTGGAAATGGCGGTCACCGAAGAAATGCTGGGCATTGCTTGCGAAACTAAGCCGCACTTCTGTTGCCTGGTGCCGGAAAAACGCCAAGAAGTCACCACTGAAGGCGGGCTGGATGTTGCCGGTCAGCGCGAGAAAATGCGTGATGCCTGCCAGCGCCTGGCGGCCGCGGGTATCCTTGTTTCGCTGTTTATCGATGCTGATGATGAACAGATTAAAGCCGCCGCCGAGGTTGGCGCGCCCTATATCGAGATCCACACCGGTTGCTATGCCGATGCTAAAACCGATGCGGAACAGGCAAAAGAGCTTGAACGCATCGCCAAAGCGGCAACCTATGCCGCAAGCCTGGGGCTGAAAGTGAATGCCGGCCACGGCCTGACGTATCACAACGTGAAAGCGATTGCTGCACTGCCGGAGATGCATGAGCTGAATATCGGCCATGCGATTATTGGCCGCGCAGTAATGAGTGGTCTGAAAGAGGCGGTGGCCGAAATGAAACGTCTGATGCTGGAAGCGCGCGGCTAATGGCGATTCTGGGAATTGGTACGGATATCGTTGAGATAGCCCGCATCGAAGCGGTGATCGCCCGTAGCGGCGATCGCCTTGCCAGACGGGTGCTGAGTCCGAATGAGTGGGAAATCTATCAGGCGCATCAGCAGCCGGTGCGCTTCCTGGCAAAACGCTTTGCCGTGAAAGAAGCGGCAGCGAAAGCGCTGGGCACGGGGATCCGCAACGGGCTGGCGTTTAATCAGTTCGAAGTCTTTAATGACGAGCTGGGCAAACCGAGCCTGCGTTTATGGGAAGAGGCGCAGCGTATGGCGGAAAGAATGGGCGTGCGCAGCATGCACGTGACGCTGGCGGATGAACGCCACTACGCCTGTGCGACGGTGATTATCGAGAACTAGATTTTATCGGCGTGGTGCATCAGGACAAATTTGTCCCACAGTTGTTCTTCGCTTTCCACATGCGCGGGATCTTTGAGGATCGTATTGGGGATCGGGCACACTTTCTGGCAGGTCGGGGTTTCATAGTGCCCGACACACTCGGTGCAACGGTCGCTGTTAATTTCATAAATGCTGTCGCCCATCGAAATTGCCTCGTTCGGGCATTCCGGTTCGCACATATCGCAATTGATGCATTTTTTGGTAATTAACAGCGCCATCAGGAAAATCTCGGAAACATCACAAACAGGGCGGGCATTATACGATCATTCCCTGTTCAAACCAGTTTTTTTACCAGCTCCTCGCTGTGGCGAATACGCTCCGGCGCATGCTCCAGATCCTGCTGCACCAGCGCCATAAACAGTAAATCCGTCAGCATCATTTGCGCGCTGGTGGAGGAGATCGCCGCGCTGCGCGTCGCCTGCTCTTCGGCGATGGTATAGAGGCAATGCGTCGCGCGCTGTTGCAGCGCATTAGGCGTAAAGCCGGTAATTGCCAGGACTTTACCACCCACGCGCAGCGTCTCATCTACGGCCATATTGATCTCGCGCCGTTCACCGGTATAGGAAACCGGCAGCAGTAAATCGCCCGGCTCCATGGCCTGTACGGTCGCCAGCAGGGCGTGCATATCCTGCTCGACGACGGCGTTAATGCCGATTTTCATCAGCTTCCAGCCGAAGTTGCGTGCAACCAGCCCGGATGCGCCAATCCCCGTAAGGATAATGCGCCGCGCATCGCGCAGCAGGCGTACGCTTTCCAGCAGCTTCTCTTCGCTGTTGACATCCAGCGAGGCATGCATAGCGCTTTGATACTCATTGATCAGCTTTTCCCCAACGACCCGTAGCGGATCGTCGCCGCGAATTTTGTTATGCACCGGAATCGAGTAGGGGTTCGGATTGCTGGCCAGCGCTTCGCTGATCGCCAGCTTCATCGCCGGGAAACCTTTAAAATCCATCTTCTGCGCGAATTTCACCACGCTCGACTGGCTGACGCCCGCTTCGGCGGCCAGTTGTTGTGAGCTTAAATGGCGCGCGCGATCGGGGTTTTCCAGCAGAAATCCCGCCAGTTTTTTATCGCTCTGCGCCAGGCCAGGGTAACGCTGGCGAATGCGAATCAAACAGTTCATAACGTCTCCGGGAGGTATCATCAGCCGCTGTGGCTGCACCCGGCTAAGCGGGCGAAAGAATTTAATATTCCATTAATAGCGTATTATTATGAATTAAAAATTCTATTGATACAAAATATCAATGACCAGCTTTTGACCAGGATCAGGCCGATCACCGCGCACGGTCAGCAAGCGGGCAAAAAACAGATGGCGAAACGGAGCAAAGTGAAAGGCGCGTGTGAGATATCTGTAGGTTATGGTTGCGTGCTGGCAGTGTAGAGCATCCGGCACTGAACGGTATCTGCCTGTTAGCAGAGGTAGCCGTTACCGGAAATGTGAGGATCTATCTGTTAGGCTATGAAAGAGTGATCGTCACAAGCGGAGGCTGGCGGTCAGGGATAAACCAGGCAGAGGGATAACATTTGGCTACCACTGAGCGCCGCGTCGTTTTTTTTGACCTTGATGGCACACTGCATCAGCAGGATATGTTCGGGACATTTCTGCGCTATTTACTGCGCCATCACCCGCTTAATGCCTTACTGGTATTGCCGCTGTTGCCGGTGATTATCGGCGGATTATTGATCAAAGGGCGTGCCGCGCGCTGGCCGATGAGCTTGCTGCTGTGGGGATGCACGTTTGGTCACAGTGAGCGCCACTTGCTGGCGCTCCAGCAGAAATTTGTCGCCTGGTTTCGCGGGCACGTAACGGCCTTTCCGGTTGTCCAGGCAAGGCTGACCAACTACCTTGCAGCAGCCGATGCGGATATCTGGCTGATTACCGGTTCGCCGCAGCCGCTGGTGGAGCAGGTCTATTTTGATACGCCCTGGCTGCCGCGCGTGAATCTGATTGCCAGCCAAATCAAACGGCGTAACGGCGGCTGGGTGTTAACAATGCGCTGCCTTGGTCATGAAAAGGTCGCGCAGTTAGAGCGTAAAATTGGTACGCCGCTGCGCCTGTACAGCGGCTACAGCGATAGCAAGCAGGATAACCCGCTGCTCTATTTCTGCCAGCACCGCTGGCGCGTTACGCCGCGCGGTGAGCTGCAACAACTGGAGTAGTGCCTGACCGGGGCGCTGTGTATAATGCGCCCCGCCTGAATCACTGGAGTACTTCCCTTTGTCCAACCCTGAACTGAATCACGAGTACTGGATGCGTTATGCGCTGACGCTGGCAAAGCGAGCCTGGGATGAGGGCGAAGTCCCCGTTGGCGCGGTACTGGTTTATAATGACCAGGTGATCGGCGAAGGCTGGAACCGGCCGATTGGCCGCCACGATCCGACCGCCCATGCTGAAATCATGGCGCTACGCCAGGGTGGGCTGGTGCTGCAAAATTATCGTCTGATCGATACCACGTTATATGTCACGCTGGAACCGTGCGTGATGTGCGCCGGTGCCATGGTGCATAGCCGCATCGGACGGCTGGTGTTTGGCGCGCGCGATGCCAAAACGGGCGCGGCGGGATCGCTGCTGGATGTGCTGCATCATCCGGGCATGAATCACCAGATTGAAATGGAAGAGGGTGTGTTGCGCGACGAGTGTGCGGCTCTGCTGAGCGACTTTTTCCGCCAGCGCCGGATGGAGAAAAAAGCGCTGAAGAAATCGCCGCCGGACTCGCCAAATCTTCAGGCCGGATAAAGCGACGCAGCCGTCCGGCAATTCACACCGACCGAAAAACTAGCGATTGACTTTAAGCGGATTTTTTACCAGCGCTTCGGGCACCAGTAACGGATTACGCGGGAAAGCATCGTTGGCCGTCAGGGCGCTGAAGGGCATCACGCCGTAATCCGGGCGGTTAAGTTCATCTGTCGAAACTGCCGGATAACTCTGCGCCAGTTGCAGGGCTTTGGCGGCAACCTTCTCTTTTTCCAGCAGATAACCCACCAGGCTAATTTCGTACTTACGAATATTTTCCACATAAGCATAAGCTTCATGACCACGGGCGTAACCGTAAGTCAGCTTGCTGTAATAAGGTTTCTGGCTCAGCAGCGGCAGCCGCTGTTTGACGTCGGCCCAGCTATCGGGATTGCCTTTGGTTTTCGCCGTCAGCGCGCGGGCATCAAGCATATGCGCGTAGCCCATATTGTAGGCCGCCAGCGCAAACCAGATTTTCTCATCCTGCGGCACGCTATCCGGCACTTTGCTCATCATATCCAGCAAATAACGGGCGCCGCCGCTGATGCTTTGTTCAGCATCGGTTCGATCGTTTAAGCCCAGGCTCTGCGCCGTGTTTTTGGTCAGCATCATCAGACCGCGCACGCCGGTGGGCGAGGTGGCCTGCGAATCCCAGTGCGACTCCTGGTAAGAAATGGCTGCCAGCAAGCGCCAGTCGATCTCCTGCGCGTATTTTTCAAAGATCGGCTGAAGATCGGGCAATACGCTGTCCACTGCGCGCAGGAAAGTGCGCGTATCCACATAGTCAAAATCGTCGCCGTGGCCGAGGTATTTCTCCTCCAGCCGGGCGAGCGTGCCGTCTTCATTCATATTGTTGAAGAAGTCGAGCATCGCCGCTGACAGCGTATTGTCGTCATCACGCTTGCTGAACCAGGTCACTGGCTGTTCATCGGTGATATCCAGCGCGACGGCCAGTTCCGGATGAACGCGCTGGAACAGACTGATTGCCACTGAATCGGCCACGGTATAACTCAGTTTGCCCTCGACAACCTGCTCTAACAGCGCCGTCGTGCCCAGTTTTTCGTCCACTTTCCAGCTTAAGTCCGGGTATTTTTTCTCTTTAAGCTCGCGCAGATCGTCCAGCGCAACGTGTCCGGGGGCGATGGTTAACTGATCGGCGGTGATCGATTGCAGCGAGCGCGGGCGATAACCGCCAACCCGGTAAACCAGTTGCTGTGAAACCGAGTAGTAGACCGGGCCGGTCTGGTAGTTTTTGATGCGTTCGCTGTTATAGACAAGGCCAGCAGCAAGCATATCGGCGTCATCATTATCGAGGTCGTCGAAAAGCTGGCTGATGTTCTGCCGCACGGTCACTTTCAGTTTGACGCCGAGGTAATCGGCAAAATGCTGTGCCAGATCGTAATCCAGCCCGCTGGTTTTCCCGTCAATGACGGCATAGCTCAGCGGACTGGAAAGCGTACTGATGCGCAATTCCCCGCGTGCTTTGATCGCCGCGATGCGATTGTCGGCTTTACCGAACCAGGGAATGGAAGGCCACAGGGCCGCTGCCAGCAGCAGGGTGACAATGCCGATGAGCAGATAATTAATCTTAAATTTTTTCAATTAGTTAATTCTCTGCGCAGTGCTTTGCTTCAGAATATTTTTTACCGTGGTAACAACAGGATTTGTCGGTGATTGAGCGGCATTTTGCGCAACAAAACGCCAGTTGGCAACTAATTAGAGCAGTCGGCGACAGCTATTGTTAAAAAATCAGACGTGGTTTATTTCGACGCAAACGGTTTCGTCGCCGCGCACTATTCTCTATAATGACGCCCGTTTTCCCCCTGGTGCACACTTAAAGCGTCCCTGACGCTTCGAAGACGAGAGACTTATGATGGAAATTCTGCGTGGTTCGCCTGCATTGTCCGCTTTCCGTATCAACAAACTGCTGGCGCGTTTTCAGGCGGCCAACCTCCCGGTCAGTAATATTTATGCCGAGTATGCCCACTTTGCCGATCTGAATGAGAGCCTTACCGAAGAAGAGTACGCACGGCTCCAGCGCCTGCTGAAATACGGCCCGAGCCTTGGCAGCCATACGCCGACCGGAAAATTGCTGCTCGTCACGCCTCGTCCTGGCACCATCTCTCCCTGGTCTTCCAAAGCGACCGATATCGCCCACAACTGCGGCCTGAATAAAATCAATCGCCTTGAGCGTGGTGTCGCGTATTACGTTGACGCGGCGGGTCTGAGCGATGCGCAGTGGAATGAGGTCGCCGCCGAACTGCACGACCGCATGATGGAGAGTGTTTTCACCTCGCAGGCGGACGCTGCGCGTCTGTTTGAACACCATCAACCGGCACCGGTGCAGAGCGTTGATCTGCTTGGCGAAGGCCGCCAGGCGCTGATCGACGCGAACCTGCGTCTTGGCCTGGCGCTAGCGGAAGACGAAATTGATTACCTGCAGGATGCGTTCACCCGTCTGGGGCGTAACCCGAACGATATCGAACTCTATATGTTTGCGCAGGCGAACTCCGAACACTGCCGCCACAAGATTTTCAACGCCGACTGGGTGATTGATGGCAAGCAGCAGCCGAAGTCGCTGTTCAAAATGATTAAAAACACCTTCGAGCAAACGCCGGACTTCGTGCTGTCAGCCTACAAAGACAACGCGGCGGTCATGGAAGGTTCGGAAGTGGGGCGCTTCTTCGCCGATCGCGGGGAAGGCCGCTACGATTTCCATCAGGAACCGGCACATATCCTGATGAAAGTGGAAACCCATAACCACCCGACGGCGATTTCACCGTGGCCGGGTGCGGCGACCGGTTCCGGCGGCGAAATCCGTGATGAAGGGGCGACCGGTCGCGGCGCGAAACCGAAAGCCGGGCTGGTGGGCTTCTCCGTTTCCAACCTGCGCATTCCGGGCTTTGAACAACCGTGGGAAGAGGATTTTGGTAAGCCGGAGCGTATTGTTACCGCGCTGGATATTATGACCGACGGCCCGCTGGGCGGTGCAGCGTTCAATAACGAATTTGGTCGTCCGGCGCTGAATGGTTACTTCCGTACCTATGAAGAGAAAGTAAACAGCCACAACGGCGAAGAGCTGCGCGGCTACCATAAGCCGATCATGCTGGCGGGTGGGATCGGTAATATTCGCGCGGATCACGTGCAGAAAGGCGAGATCACCGTTGGCGCGAAACTGATCGTGCTGGGTGGCCCGGCAATGAACATCGGTCTCGGCGGCGGCGCGGCGTCTTCTATGGCCTCCGGCCAGTCTGATGCGGATCTCGATTTTGCCTCCGTACAGCGTGATAACCCGGAGATGGAGCGTCGTTGCCAGGAAGTGATCGACCGCTGCTGGCAGCTGGGCGATGCCAACCCGATCCTCTTTATTCATGACGTGGGCGCGGGCGGTCTGTCGAACGCCATGCCGGAGCTGGTGAGCGATGGCGGTCGCGGTGGGCGTTTCGAACTGCGCGATATCCTCAGCGATGAGCCGGGCATGAGCCCGCTGGAAATCTGGTGTAACGAATCGCAGGAGCGTTATGTGCTGGCGGTTGCCGCCGATCAACTGGCGCTGTTTGACGAGCTTTGCCGCCGCGAACGCGCGCCGTATGCGGTGATCGGTGAAGCCACCGAAGCGCAGCACCTGACGCTGAATGACAAGCACTTTAATAACCAGCCGATCGACATGCCGCTGGATGTGCTGCTGGGTAAAACGCCGAAAATGACGCGTGACGTAGAAACCCGTCAGGCGACCGGCGATACCTTCAATACGCAAAGTATCTCTGTGGCTGATGCGGTAAACCGCGTGCTGCATCTGCCGACCGTGGCGGAAAAAACCTTTCTCGTCACCATTGGCGACCGTACGGTAACCGGTATGGTTTCCCGCGATCAGATGGTTGGCCCGTGGCAGGTGCCGGTCGCTAACTGCGCGGTCACCACCGCCAGCCTTGACAGCTACTACGGCGAAGCGATGGCGCTGGGCGAACGTGCGCCGGTTGCGCTGCTCGACTTTGCCGCTTCCGCTCGCCTGGCAGTGGGTGAAGCATTAACCAATATTGCGGCAACGCAGATTGGCGATATCAAACGTATCAAACTCTCCGCCAACTGGATGGCGGCAGCCGGTCACCCGGGTGAAGACGCAGGCCTGTATGCGGCGGTAAAAGCCGTTGGTGAAGAGCTTTGCCCTGCGCTGGGGCTGACCATTCCGGTGGGTAAAGACTCCATGTCGATGAAAACCCGCTGGCAGGAAGGCAGCGAACAGCGCGAGATGACCTCGCCGCTGTCGCTGGTGATCACTGCCTTTGCCCGCGTGGAAGATGTGCGCCACACGGTGACGCCGCAGCTTTCAACGGAAGATAACGCCCTGCTGCTGATCGATCTCGGCAACGGCAACAACGCGCTGGGCGCGACGGCGCTGGCGCAGGTTTACCGTCAACTGGGCGACAAACCGGCGGATGTGCGTAACGTTGAGCAATTAAAAGGCTTCTATGATGCGATTCAGGCGCTGGTAGCCGATCGTAAACTGCTGGCCTATCACGACCGTTCCGATGGCGGTTTGCTGGTTACGCTGGCTGAAATGGCCTTTACCGGCCACTGCGGCGTGAATGCTGACATTGCGGCGCTGGGTAGCGATCGTCTGGCGGCATTGTTTAACGAAGAGCTGGGCGCGGTGATTCAGGTGCGTGCCGCCGATCGTGAGGCGGTGGAAAGCGTACTGGCGGCCTACGGTCTGGGCGACAATGTTCATTATCTCGGCCGCGCCGTTTCCGGTGACCGCTTTGTTATCGAAGCGAACGGCCAGCCGGTGTTCAGCGAAAGCCGCACCACGCTGCGTATGTGGTGGGCAGAAACCACCTGGCAGATGCAGCGCCTGCGCGACAACCCGGAATGCGCGGATCAGGAGCATGACGCGAAAGCGAATGACGCCGATCCGGGTCTGAACGTGAAACTGTCATTCGATATCAATGACGATATCGCCGCGCCGTTTATTGCTACCGGCGCGCGTCCGAAAGTGGCGGTGCTGCGCGAGCAGGGCGTTAACTCCCATGTGGAAATGGCGGCAGCTTTCCACCGTGCCGGGTTTGATGCCATTGACGTGCATATGAGCGATCTGCTGGCCGGGCGCAGTGGCCTGGAAAACTTCCACGCGCTGGTCGCTTGCGGCGGTTTCTCTTACGGTGACGTATTGGGCGCGGGCGAAGGCTGGGCGAAGTCGATTCTGTTCAACGACCGCGTACGCGATGAGTTTGAAACCTTCTTCCATCGTCCGCAGACGCTGGCGCTGGGTGTCTGTAACGGTTGCCAGATGATGTCTAACCTGCGTGAGCTGATCCCGGGCAGCGAACTGTGGCCGCGCTTTGTGCGTAACCACTCCGATCGCTTTGAAGCGCGCTTCAGCCTGGTTGAAGTGACGCAAAGCCCGTCGCTGCTGCTGGCTGGCATGGTCGGTTCGCAGATGCCGATCGCGGTTTCTCACGGTGAAGGCCGTGTCGAAGTGCGTGACGCGGCGCATCTGGCTCAGCTTGAGAGCAAAGGGCTGGTGGCGCTGCGCTATGTCGATAACTTCGGCAAAGTGACGGAAACCTATCCGGCTAACCCGAACGGTTCGCCGAACGGTATTACGGCGGTAACCAGCGAGAGCGGTCGCGTGACCATCATGATGCCGCACCCGGAGCGCGTGTTCCGTACGGTTTCCAACTCCTGGCACCCGGAAAACTGGGGCGAGGACAGCCCGTGGATGCGCATCTTCCGCAACGCCCGTAAACAGCTGGGTTAAGCGGCTGTTGCAGACAAGCCCTCTTCCTTCGGGAAGGGGGCTTTTTTTTTGCCCGCTCGACTGTCGGTATTTCCCGACAACAGATATTCCTTACTGTCTCCAAAAGGAGACATTTAATTCATTGATTATTAATAAGTTATTTTAGGTGCTGAATGGGTGTTGCTGATTAGCGACAGATTGGTGAAATGATAAACATTTTTGTTTTTCTGCCTGTCGATAAAAATTCATTTGTAATCAGTATATTAAAATAATGATTTATACATTGGCATAATACATGCATAATAACAGGCAGTGGCTCATTCACCTTCTTATGTCAGCCCCTTCGGGACGCGCTACATAAACTCAGAATGACGCACTTAAAGGTGCCTGCCGTCCAACTGCTGATCATTGCGTAGCTTTATCAGACATCGGGCGAAACGTCGAGTTAGGCACCGCCTAATTTTTAAACAGAGCCGGGTTAATGCCCGGCTTTGTTGTTTCTGGCATTTACTAAATCAGTTAGCATTCCGGTATCTTTTTCTGTGAGAGTACTGCATTGAAACGCTGGCCTGTTTTTCCCCGCTCGCTGCGCCAACTGGTCATGATGGCGTTCCTGCTGATTTTATTACCGCTGCTGGTTCTGGCCTGGCAGGCGTGGCAAAGCCTGAACGCGCTTAGCGCGCAGGCGCTGCAAACCAACCGCACCACGTTGATTGACGCACGTCGCAGCGAAGCGATGACCAATGCTGCGCTCGAAATGGAGCGCAGCTATCGCCAGTATTGCGTGCTGGATGATGCGACGCTGGCGCGGGTTTACCAGAATCAGCGTAAACGCTACAGCGAAATGCTTGATGCGCACGCTGGCGTGCTGCCGGATGACAAACTCTACCAGGCGTTACGCCAGGATCTCAGCGATCTTGCCCAGTTGCAGTGTAAAAACAGCGGCCCGTCGGCTGCGGCTTCCGCGCAGCTTGAAGCCTTTGCCGCTGCCAATACGGATATGGTGCAATCCACTCGCGCAGTGGTGTTCTCGCGAGGGCAGCAACTGCAACTGGAGATTGCTGAGCGCGGACAATTTTTCGGCTGGCAGGCGCTGGTGCTGTTCCTGGTGAGCCTTGGCCTGGTGCTGCTGTTTACCCGCATGATCATCGGACCGGTGAAGGGAATTGAACGGATGATTAACCGGCTGGGTGAAGGGCGATCCCTGGGCCATTCCGTGGTGTTTAAAGGGCCGCGTGAACTGCGTTATGTGGGCGAACGTATTATCTGGCTCAGCGAAAGGCTGGCCTGGCTGGAATCCCAGCGTCATCAATTTCTACGCCATCTCTCCCATGAACTCAAAACCCCGCTCGCCAGCATGCGCGAAGGGACAGAACTGCTTGCGGATGAAGTGGTTGGGCCGCTGACGGTGGAGCAGAAAGAGGTGGTGGAGATCCTCGATGCCAGCAGCCGCAATCTGCAAAAGCTGATTGAACAACTGCTCGATTACAACCGCAAACTGGCGGATGGCGCGGTCGATCTGGAACAAGTGGCGCTGGAGCCGTTGATTGATATGGTCATCTCCGCTCACAGTTTGCCGGCGCGAGCTAAAATGATGCATACCGAGATCGCGCTGGAGGCGGCAAGCTGCCTGGCAGAACCGATGCTGTTAATGAGCGTGCTGGATAATCTTTACTCCAACGCGGTGCACTATGGTGCTGAATCCGGTACCATTTATCTGCGCAGTTTTACAGCCGGTAACCGGCTTTGTATTGAGGTGGCAAATACCGGTACGCCGATCCCTGAAAGCGAACGAGAGATGATTTTTGAACCTTTCTTCCAGGGAAGCCACCAAAGGAAAGGGGCGGTGAAAGGAAGCGGATTAGGGTTAAGTATCGCCAGAGATTGCCTCCGCCGTATGCAGGGTGAGCTGCAACTGGTGGCGGACGGCAAAGCCGATGTCTGTTTCCGTATTGAGTTACCGCTTAATACGCCGGAAAAATCCATTTAATGAATCTATATCTGGTGAGTATGTCGCATCTCTTTTCCCGCGTGGTTAACGCGGTTACACAGCAAAACGTCTGGCTTCGCGCGCTTCCCTGCCTGTTACTGGCGGGCTGCGTGGCGCAGAAGCCGCAAAGCGCCATTCATGACGACCAGGAAGTGAGACTCCCTGATCATCAACTGGCGGATTTCCTGGCAACGGACTGTGAGGATATCTGGTCGTTATCGGGACCGGACGTTGACAATAACCCACTCTACTGGCTGCGCAGCATGGATTGCGCCCAGCGTTTAGCGCCAGCGGCAGCGCGTGCAGAAGCGCGTTCATGGTCCGATGAAAGCTGGCAGGCCACTTTCCGGCGCGGTATTTTGCTCTCCAGCGCGAAGATTTCGCCGCTGGAACGTCGGGAGTATAACGACAAGCTGGACGCCTTAAGCCCGGTTATCCCGGCGCAGGTTCGTCCGATCTTCCAGCTCTGGCGCGACGGCGAAGCCTCGAAATTGCAGCTCGCCGATGAGCGCAGCCGCTACGGTAAACTTCAACAATCCACCGACAGCGAGCTGGACAGCCTGCGTCAGCAACAACAGTTCCTGCGCGAGCAACTGGAAACGACCACGCGCAAACTGGAAACTCTCACCGATATTGAGCGCCGTCTTTCCACGCGCAGCAAACCTGCCGCTACCGATCTGCCCGATAATATTCACATGCCGAAAACGGATGCGAATCAGGAGGATGTGAAACCATGACCAGCCGTAAACCTGCCCACTTGTTGTTGGTGGATGACGATCCTGGCTTGCTGAAACTGCTGGGGCTGCGCCTCACCAGCGAAGGCTACAGCGTTGTCACCGCAGAAAGCGGACAGGAAGGGTTGCGCATTCTCGCGAGGGAAAAAGTTGATCTGGTGATCAGCGATTTGCGCATGGATGAGATGGATGGCATGCAGCTTTTTGCTGAGATCCAGCGCGTGCAGCCGGGAATGCCGGTGATTATCCTGACGGCGCACGGTTCGATCCCTGATGCTGTGGCCGCCACCCAGCAGGGCGTTTTCAGTTTCCTGACCAAGCCGGTGGATAAAGATGCGCTGTATAAAGCCATCGATGATGCGCTGGAACATAGCGGTTCCGCCAGCGACGATCGGTGGCACGAAACCATTGTCACCCGCAGCCCGCTGATGCTGCGTCTGCTTGAACAGGCGCGCATGGTGGCGCAATCGGATGTGAGCGTGCTGATTAATGGTCAGAGCGGAACCGGCAAAGAGGTACTGGCACAGGCGATCCACAATGCCAGCCCGCGCAGCAAAAGCGCGTTTATCGCCATTAACTGTGGCGCGCTACCGGAGCAGTTGCTGGAGTCGGAACTGTTTGGTCACGCGCGCGGCGCGTTTACCGGCGCGGTCAGCAGCCGTGAAGGTCTGTTCCAGGCCGCAGAAGGCGGCACGTTGTTTCTTGATGAGATTGGCGACATGCCGATCCCGTTGCAGGTCAAGC
The DNA here is from genome assembly GCA_900109485.1 of Kosakonia sacchari. Taxonomy (GTDB): domain Bacteria; phylum Pseudomonadota; class Gammaproteobacteria; order Enterobacterales; family Enterobacteriaceae; genus Kosakonia; species Kosakonia sacchari_B. The sequence continues at coordinate 35,977 of FOAY01000013.1, forward strand.
TGTTGCGTGTGTTGCAGGAACGCAAAGTGCGTCCGCTCGGCAGCAACCGCGATATTGATATTAATGTGCGCATTATTTCGGCGACGCATCGTGATTTGCCGAAAGCGATGGCGCGCGGTGAATTCCGCGAAGATCTCTACTATCGCCTGAATGTGGTGAGCCTCAAGCTGCCGGCGCTGGCCGAGCGTGCGGAAGATATTCCTCTGCTGGCTAATCACCTGCTGCGCCAGGCTGCGGATCGGCATAAACCTTTTGTGCGCGCCTTTTCTACCGATGCGATGAAGCGCTTAATGACCGCTTCCTGGCCTGGTAACGTGCGCCAGTTGGTGAACGTGATTGAGCAGTGCGTGGCGCTGACTTCATCGCCGGTGATCAGCGACGCGCTGGTCGAGCAGGCGCTGGAGGGGGAAAACACCGCGTTGCCGACCTTTGTTGAAGCGCGCAACCAGTTTGAACTCAACTACCTGCGCAAGCTGCTGCAAATCACCAAAGGCAATGTGACACATGCTGCCCGTATGGCGGGGCGCAACCGCACTGAGTTCTACAAATTGCTCTCCCGGCATGAGCTGGACGCCAATGACTTTAAAGAGTAATGGCGAAATGATTATGCTACTGTGAGCAACCGATTACGATGCAGCAGACTGGTAAAAGCGTGTAAGGAAAGACCATGAAAAAAATTGATGCGATTATTAAACCTTTCAAACTGGATGATGTGCGCGAAGCGCTGGCGGAAGTCGGCATCACCGGGATGACGGTGACCGAAGTGAAAGGTTTTGGTCGTCAGAAAGGCCACACCGAGCTTTATCGCGGCGCCGAATATATGGTGGACTTTCTGCCAAAAGTGAAAATTGAAATCGTGGTGACTGACGATATCGTTGATACCTGTGTGGATACCATTATCCGCACGGCGCAGACCGGCAAAATCGGTGACGGTAAAATCTTTGTCTTTGATGTGGCGCGCGTAGTGCGCATCCGTACGGGCGAAGAAGACGACGCCGCGATTTGATGTTTCTCCCTCACCCCGCAGGGTGAGGGAAACGGACTTACAACACCTTATGCGGGCCAAAGCATTCGTAGTGAATCTTCTCTTTGGCAATGCCGAGCGCCACAAGCTGTTGGGCGGCAAACTGCATAAATCCGACCGGGCCGCACAGATAAAATTCCATCGCCGGGTCGCTGAATTTCCCTTCCTGCGCGGTTAAATCCATTAATCCTTCACTGTGAAAACGACCGCGATCGGTCGCCTGCGGCTGCTGATACCAGACATGCTGGTAGAAGTCGTTGAGTGATGCGCCAAGCTGGCTGACTTCGTCAGCAAAAGCATGAACCTGGCCATCAAGCGCGGCGTGGAACCAGTTAACCTGCGCGCGATGCTGCGTTTTGGCCAGATGATCCAGCATCGCCAGCATCGGCGTCTGGCCGACACCGGCAGAAATCAGCGTTACCGGCGTAGTGGCCGGAATAGCCATAAAGAAATCCCCGGCAGGTGCAGCCAGATGGACGATATCACCCGGTTTGGCTTCGTCGTGCAGCCATTCAGAAACCTGACCGCCCGCTTCACGTTTCACGGCGATGCGGTACGTTTTGCCATTCGGCTTGCGGGTCAGTGAGTACTGACGAATCTCCTGGTGGGCAAAACCTTCCGGCTTCAGCCAGATACCGAGATATTGTCCCGGCTGATAATCCGCAACCGGCAGGCCATCGACAGGTTCAAATTCAAAACTGGTGATCAACGCGCTCTGCGGGATTTTTTCACGCAGGCGGAAAGCGCGCGTGCCTTGCCAGCCGCCGGTTTTTTCTGCGTGCTCGCTGTAGATTTGCGCTTCGCGATTGATAAAGACGCCCGCCAGCACGCCGTAGGCTTTTCCCCATGCATCCAGTACTTCCTGGCCCGGGCTGAACATCTCATCCAGCGTCGCCAGCAGATGCGCGCCAACGATGTTGTACTGTTCCGGCTGGATCTGGAAGCTGGTGTGTTTTTGGGCGATTTTTTCCACCGCAGGCAGCAGGGCGGCGAGATTATCAATATTGCTGGCATACGCGGCAATGGCATTGAACAGCGCTTCACGCTGATCGCCGTTGCGCTGGTTGCTCATATTGAAGATCTCTTTCAGCTCCGGATTATGCGTAAACATACGGTCATAAAAATGCGCGGTCAGTTTGGGGCCGGTCGCGGCCAGCAGGGGAAGGGTGGCTTTTACCGTTGCGATGGTTTGGGCGTCGAGCATGGTGCTTCCTTTTTTGGTTAACTTTTAAAGTTGTATTTTAAATGCATCTTATAGCGCAGCGCACTGGCTTGTAAAGAGCCGACAATGTAAAGGGATTTGAACGTGAATAACTTGCATCACAAACCTGAAAAGAAATCCGTTTTCTCGCCGGATGGCGTTATCGCCCAAACCCTTGTCTGGTGCGGAGCCAAACGTTTGCGTAAAAACCTTTGTCAAGACCTGTTATCGGGTTATTAATCAGTTATACTGTGAGCCGTTCCCCAAATTGGGCCTTCGAAAAGAGTTGTTTTGTTAGCTGAGTCAGGAGATGCGGATGTTAAAGCGTGAAATGAACATTGCCGATTATGATGCCGAATTATGGCAGGCTATGGAGCAAGAAAAAGTACGTCAGGAAGAGCACATTGAACTGATCGCCTCCGAAAACTACACCAGCCCGCGTGTGATGCAGGCTCAGGGTTCTCAGCTGACGAACAAATATGCTGAAGGCTATCCGGGCAAGCGCTACTACGGCGGTTGCGAATATGTGGATATCGTTGAGCAACTGGCTATCGATCGTGCAAAAGAGCTGTTTGGCGCTGATTACGCCAACGTGCAGCCGCACTCCGGTTCGCAGGCGAACTTTGCAGTTTACACCTCTCTGCTGGAGCCGGGCGACACCGTGCTGGGTATGAACCTGGCGCACGGCGGCCACCTGACGCACGGCTCTCCGGTGAACTTCTCCGGTAAGCTGTACAACATCGTGCCTTACGGCATCGATGAAACCGGCCACATTGATTACAACGATCTGAATGCACAAGCGCAGAAGCACAAACCGAAAATGATCATCGGCGGCTTCTCTGCTTACTCCGGCGTGGTTGACTGGGCAAAAATGCGTGAAATCGCCGACAGCATCGGCGCTTACCTGTTCGTCGATATGGCGCACGTTGCTGGCCTGGTCGCCGCAGGCGTTTATCCGAACCCGGTTCCGCATGCGCACGTTGTGACCACCACCACGCACAAAACCCTGGCGGGTCCGCGCGGCGGCCTGATCCTGGCGAAAGGCGGTAGCGAAGAGCTGTACAAAAAACTGAACTCCGCCGTCTTCCCTGGCGGCCAGGGCGGCCCGCTGATGCACGTGATCGCCGGTAAAGCGGTGGCGCTGAAAGAAGCGATGGAGCCAGAGTTCAAAACCTACCAGCAGCAGGTCGCGAAAAACGCCAAAGCGATGGTTGAAGTGTTCCTGAGCCGCGGCTACAAAGTGGTTTCCGGCGGTACGGACAACCACCTGTTCCTGCTGGATCTGGTAGATAAAAACCTGACCGGTAAAGAAGCCGACGCCGCGCTGGGCCGTGCGAACATCACCGTTAACAAAAACAGCGTGCCGAACGATCCGAAGAGCCCGTTCGTCACCTCCGGTATCCGTATCGGCAGCCCGGCAGTCACCCGTCGCGGTTTCAAAGAAGCGGAAGTGAAAGAGCTGGCTGGCTGGATGTGTGACGTACTGGACAGCATCAATGACGAAGCAGTTATTGAGCGCACCAAACAGAAAGTGCTGGATATCTGCGCGCGCTTCCCGGTTTACGCGTAAGCATTAGATCAGAAAGCAAAAAGGCCGCATTGAGCGGCCTTTTTTATGCCTGTCGCCTGGCAAACGCGCTCTACTGCAAGCTGGCGTAACCGTGAATGCCCATATACATTCCGACCAGCGCAATCAGCGCGCTGGAGAAGTAAGGGGCTTTACGGGCGATGGTGTTGAAGCCGGACCAGCGTTTTGCCGCCTGCTGTACGCTAAAGGCAGCGCCGACACCGACCGCGACCAGCGTCAGCGCAAGGCCGATGCTGAAACAGATGACCAGCGTGGCACCCAGCGTCAGCGCTTTGAGCTGAATACAGATCAGCAGAATGGTGATCGCCGCCGGGCAGGGGATCAGCCCGCCGGTCAGACCAAACAACAGGATCTGCCCATTCGTCACTTCGGTCCCGTTAAAGCGACGCTCAATATCTCTGGCATGCGCCCGTTCGTGCGCATCCTGATACTCCTCTTCTTTCACCACCTTACGCACCGACAGAATGGCCGGTTGCGCGTAACTGCCAGCTTGCACAGGCTGAAAGATCAACCCTCGACTGTGATGCGTATGGTCATGATCATGGTGGTGATCGTGAGAGTGATGATGGTGATGATCGTGGTCGTGGTGATGACCCTTTTCCCAGGCGTGCTCTCCCTGCCAGGTACGTAAAAACATCCATGCTGCGGTACCTATGATGATCACCGCAGAGACCATCTGTAGCCAGGGTTCCACGGATTGCGCCGTGAATTTGCCGCTGAGATACATACCGCCCAGCGCAATCAGCCAGACGACAGCAGTGTGCGACAGCGTGGCTGCCAACCCCAGCATCACCGCCTGTTTGATGGTGCCTTTGATAGCGATGATAAAGGCCGCCATCATCGTCTTTGAGTGGCCCGGTTCCAGGCCATGCAACGCGCCAAGCAGTATCGCACTGGGGATAAAAAACCAGGCATTCCCTTGCTGAAAAAGCGTGGTGAAATCATTCATGAGAATAATTCTCGATAACATTTTGTGCGCTTTAATCTACTCCCCCCCAGTAAAAAATACTATCCCCCAGTAGAAATAAACTCCCCCCCAGTTAATGCATGGTATGCTGATACCCGTTACGCATGAATGAGTAGAGGGCTGTATGTCGCATACCATCCGGGATAAACGAAAGCTGAAAGCGCGGGCCAGTAAAATTGAAGGGCAGGTAGCGGCGCTGAAAAAAATGCTCGACGAGCCCCATGAATGCTCGCAGGTCTTACAGCAAATCGCCGCCATTCGTGGCGCAGTGAACGGCTTGATGCGCGAAGTGATCAAAGGCCATTTGACGGATCACATTGTTCACGAAAACGATGAAATCAAGCGCGAGGCCGATCTCGACGTAGTGCTCAGCGTACTCGATTCCTATATCCGTTAATAAGTGGCGCGAGCGCGCGTGTTACCTGATTGTTACTTGCAAGCCTTGCCATTTGCCTCCAGACTATCGCCACCATTCAGGAGGAAATCATGGTTTTGCAGTCTACGCGCTGGCTGGCGCTCGCTTACTTCACCTACTTTTTTAGCTACGGCATTTTCTTACCCTTCTGGAGCGTCTGGCTCAAAGGCGTTGGCCTGACGCCGGAAATCATTGGCATGCTGCTTGGCGCAGGGCTGATCGCGCGTTTCCTGGGAAGCCTGCTGATTGCTCCACGCGTGAGCGATCCTTCCCGTTTAATCACCGCGCTGCGCGTGCTCGCGCTGGCGACACTGCTGTTTGCGCTGGCGTTTTATGCTGGCAGCCATGTTGCGTGGCTGGCGGTGATCATTATCGGTTTCAACCTCTTCTTCTCACCGTTAGTGCCGCTCACCGACGCGCTGGCAGGCACCTGGCAAAAACAGTTCCCGATGGATTATGGCCGGGTCCGGTTATGGGGATCGATCGCCTTTGTGATTGGCTCGGCGCTGACCGGTAAGCTGGTGAGCCTCTATGATTATCGGGCGATTCTGGCGATGCTGACGCTGGGCGCCGCCTCAATGCTGTTGGGGATGCTGCTGCGCCCGTCCATTCTGCCGCAGGGCGAAAACCGCCATCAGGACGGTGCTGGCTGGTCAGCCTGGCGTGCGCTGTTTGTACAAAACTGGCGTTTTCTGGCGTGCGTGTCGTTGTTGCAAGGCGCGCATGCCGCCTACTACGGTTTCAGCGCGATTTACTGGCAATCGGCCGGTTATTCCGCCTCGACGGTGGGTTATCTTTGGTCATTAGGCGTGGTGGCCGAAGTGGTGATCTTCGCCCTTAGCAACCGGCTTTTCCGTCGCTTCAGCGCCCGCGATCTGTTGCTGCTTTCCGCCGTCTGCGGACTGGTGCGCTGGAGTTTGATGGGCTGGACCACCGAGTTACCGTGGCTGATTGCCGCACAAATCCTGCACTGCGGAACCTTTACCGTTTGCCATCTTGCCGGGATGCGTTATATCTCCGCCCGTAAGGGCAGCGAAGTGATCCGTTTGCAGGCAATTTATTCTGCCGTGGCGATGGGCGGCAGTATTGCCGTGATGACCATGTTTGCAGGCTTCCTGTTCGAATATCTGCATCAGGGATTGTTTTTCGTGATGGCGTTGCTGGCAATCCCGGCGCTGTTCCTGCGACCGCAAGTGGCCGCCCGGCAACCGGTTGCCGGTTAACCTTCCAGCATGGTGCGAATATGCTGTTGTTGCTGCGAACTCAGCGCCTCGACGGCATGGATGAGCGGCGGGGAAAAGAGCGGCAGTGGAGTGGTGTAAGGGGTGATGACTAACGATACATCCTTTGGTGCGCCCACCTTGCGAAACTCCGCCAGCGGCAGGTAGTTGATGGTCAGCGGCAGCAGCGTTAACTCGCGTAGCTGCTGCTCAATCTGCTGTTCGCGCGCCGTGTCATCGCCGGTAAGCAACACCACCTGCTTCTCATGCAAATCGGTCGCCTGCATCAGCCAGGCGCCGAAAATCACCGCGACCAGTCCCGCCTCTTCATCGCTAAAGCGCAGCGCGTATTCATCTTCCAGCTCCTGTAATGCCTCACGCGTGGTGCGCATCAGCCGTGGATAGAGGCGATGGATCTCTTCCGGCAGGCTGTTATCAATGCCGATGCCAAACAAACAGCGATCCAGCGCCTGCGCCAGATGAATATAAAGCTGCGCGGTTAAGCCTTGCTCATCGCTAAAATGTAACCCGGCAAGCTGGTGAAAACGGGCAATCATGCGGGCAATCGCCTGTTGCAGACGGCGATCCTGCTGATGCTGGTCGTGAAGTGGATCGGGCGTGCGCACCAGCATAAAGAGCAGCGACAGAAACAGGTGCTCATTTTCCTGCGGTACTGCCGCTACCCGGCGCTGCCAGTGGCGCACAATATCGTGCGCGACCAGGTATTCGGCGCGCATTTGCGCCCAGGTTTGCTGCACGGGGGTAAATTCCGGCGTCTGCCCGTGATGGTTTTGCAGCAGACAATACTGCAAGTAGAGGCAGAGAAACTCCATATCCCGGCACTCAATCGAACGTTGTAAACGACGGGCGCAGAGATTAATTAAGGCGCGCAGATTGGTGTCGTCATACAGGGTTCGGGCAATGCCCTGTTGTTTAAGCGCCGTTTTTAACAGCGGGGTAAACTGTTGCGTGATAAATTGCGGGCACAGCCGCAGCGCGCGACGCAGCCAGTGCAGCAGGCATAAGCGCTGGTCGAGGGGCGCGCCTTCAATCCGATAGCTGCCGTTGTGCTGGCGCACGATGGAAATCCGGTGGTAGCGCTGGATTTCACTGTTGGTCTCGTCAATATCCTGCCGGGCTGCGGCATCATCAACGCCATTCACGGCGCTGATATGTTCCAGGCTGACGCTTTGCCCCGGCAGGGCGAGCATCAACAGCACCTGGCAGCGGCGCTGCGGACTGGAGAGCGCAGATGGCGGTGTCATTACAATAGTCATCTGTCAGATTCCAGTTAGGGTGTTTGATAAGCGTAGTTAAAGGTATGCTCAGCGATAGCGAAGCCGCCGTGCTTTCATTCAGGATTGCCGGAGAGCATCACAGAATTTTTCACGTGAGGAACAGATGCAAGCAGTTAAACAATGCGTCACGGGCGCGTTTCTCGTGCTTTTATCGTTTACGGTAAGCGCGCACCCGCACAGTTTTATCCGGCTGAAAACACAAGTATTAGCGGAGAATGGTCACTTCTCCGGCCTGAAAATGCGCTGGACGATGGATGAGATCACCTCGGCGGATCTGCTTTATGATGCGGGCAATGCGCAGCCAGGCGATGAGGTGTGGAAAAAGCTGGCGGCGGAAGTGATGGCGAATGTGCTTGGCCAGCACTATTTTACCGAGGTCTGGCACAACGGGCAGAAAGTCAAATTCCTCAACCGACCGACAGAATACGGTATGGAGCGCGAAGGGCATCAGGCGGTGCTGACGTTTATCCTGCCGCTCGCCGAGCCGCAGCCGCTTAGCGGCCAGCAATATACTTTTTCTATCTTTGATCCCACCTATTTTGTCGATATGAGCTACGACAAAGCGAGCGATGCGACGCTGCCTGCGGAGTTGCAGAAATCCTGCAAGCTGGCCGTTCATACCCCTAAACCTGGCGAAGAGGTGCTGAATTATGCGCAGTCGCTGGACAAAGCCGATGCGCCGGAGGAAGACATGGAATTAGGCAAACAATTTGCGCAGACGGTGACCCTCTCATGTCAGTGATATCCGGCGTTCGTCCCCGTTCCCGCCGCCTGCTGGCATGGTGGCCGCTGCTGCTGTTTATGCTCTGCGCGCTTATTGCCGGTTTCTGGCTGTGGCAGGCATGGCCGCAGGTAATGATCAAAAGCGTGGTCTGGCAGCGCAATGTGAATATGCAAATGAGCGCATTGCTGAAAGCGGTGGCGGAAAACCCGACCAAAGCGGGCGGTTCACTGCTGTTGTTCAGCTTTGTCTATGGCGTATTGCATGCGCTGGGGCCAGGACACGGCAAAGTGGTGATCGCCACCTGGCTTGCCACGCATCCCTCTAAATTGCGTTCCGGCATTATGCTGACGCTGGCTTCTTCGTTGTTGCAGGGTCTGGTGGCAGTTACGTTAGTGGTGGTGGTGCTGAACATTCTGGCGTTACCCGCACGGCAACTGCATTTAAGCGGCTACTGGCTGGAGAAGGGCAGCTACCTGCTGGTCGGCGTGCTGGGGCTGATGCTGTGCTGGCGAGCGCTGAAAAAGTTGTTTGCGCTGCGGCAAAAACCGGTGTTTCGCGCATTTACGCCGCACCATGTGCATCATGACGGCTGTGGCTGCGGGCATCAGCATCTGCCGACTTCTTCGCAACTGCAAAGCGGTGAAGACTGGCGAGCCAGGTTGATGATTGTGTTATCCATGGGGATGCGCCCGTGTTCCGGTGCGATCATGGTGTTGCTGTTCAGCAAAGTGATTGGCGTTTTTGCCTGGGGTGTGGCGTCAGCGTTGGTGATGGCGGCGGGCACATCACTGACTATCAGTGCGCTGGCGCTGCTGGTACATGGTTTTCGTCAGTTAGCGGTAAAACTCAGCGGTCATCAGACGCCGGTATTATGGCGACAGGTAGGCTGGACAACGCTGGCTTTGGCAGGAGGCGTATTGTTGATAAGTGCGGCGCTGGTGATGTGGGTCAGCGCGTTACCGCCGGGCGGTGGTTTACGGCCGTTTTGATAGTGCCGGATGGCGGCTTACGCCTTATCCGGCACGAACCATGCTCGCTGTATGCCCGATAAGCGCAGCGCTATCGGGCAATAAACATCTTAGCGTTTCAGCGCGTCGCTCAGTTCTTCGCGCATGTTGGCCAGCATGGCTTTTACTACACGCGGGTTACCTGCAACGATGTTGCCGGTCATCATGTAGTTGTGGCCGCCGGTGAAATCACAGACCAGACCGCCCGCTTCACGCACCAGCAGTTCGCCTGCGGCGAAATCCCACGGCTTCAGCGCGATTTCAAAGAAACCATCAACGCGGCCTGCGGCAACATAAGCCAGATCCAGCGCAGCGGAACCGGTGCGGCGGAAGTCCGCGCATTCGGTAAACAGTTTGCCAACCACGTTAATGTAGGTTGTCGCGTGCTGTTTTGCTTTGAACGGGAAACCGGTCGCCAGAATGGTGCCATCCAGATCGCGTGCATTGCTGCCGCGCAGACGGTAGCCGTTAAGCTGGGTGCCCTGGCCACGGGTTGCAGTGAAGAGTTCGTTACGCATCGGATCGTAAACCACCGCAACTTCGGTGCGGCCTTTAATACGAACGGCGATTGATACCGCGAAGTGCGGCAGGCGTTTGATAAAATTGGTGGTGCCATCCAGTGGATCGATAACCCATTGCACATCCTGGTCAGTGCCTTCGTGCTCGCCACTCTCTTCGGTGATGATGGTGTGTTGCGGGTAAGATTTGCGGATGGTGTCAATAATCACTGCTTCAGCAGCTTTATCAACGTTGGTCACGAAATCATTGCTGCCTTTCTGGCTGGTTTCTACGGCGTCGGGAGTTTCGTAGTTTTTGGCAATTAAATTACCCGCCTTGCGCGCAGCACGCACGGCGATGTTCAGCATCGGATGCATCGGTCTCTCTCACTGGATGTTAAAGAACGGAAAACGGCGCACATGATAGCAGCCAATTCGGAATATGTCTTCGGTTTATGATAATATGCACGAATATTCTTTAGCCGTTGAAAATCTATGCTGCAAAATATTCGAATCGTACTGGTGGAAACTTCCCACACCGGCAACATGGGCTCTGTTGCCCGTGCAATGAAAACAATGGGGTTGACGAATCTGTGGTTGGTTAACCCGCTGGTTAAACCGGATTCACAGGCCATCGCGCTGGCGGCAGGTGCCAGCGATGTCATCGGCAGTGCGCACATTGTCGATACGCTGGATGAAGCATTAGCTGGCTGTAGCCTGGTCGTTGGCACCAGCGCCCGCTCACGTACGCTGCCGTGGCCGATGCTCGATCCGCGCGAATGTGGATTAAAAAGCGTCGCTGAAGCAGAACACGCGCCGGTGGCGCTGGTGTTCGGCCGCGAGCGTGTCGGTCTGACAAATGAAGAACTGCAAAAATGCCATTATCACGTGGCGATTGCCGCTAACCCGGAATACAGCTCGCTGAACCTGGCGATGGCGGTGCAGGTTATCGCGTATGAAGTGCGTATGGCCTGGCTGGCGACGCAGGAGAGCGAATCTTCTGCAGAACATGAAGAGACGCCGTACCCGCTGGTCGACGATCTTGAGCGCTTTTATGAGCATCTGGAAAAGACGCTGCTGGCGACCGGCTTTATCCGCGAAAACCATCCCGGCCAGGTGATGAACAAGCTGCGCCGTCTGTTCACGCGTGCGCGTCCGGAAAGCCAGGAGCTGAATATCCTGCGCGGTATTCTGGCCTCCATTGAGCAGCAGCACAAAGTGTGATTTGCCTGCGCTCATCAGCCTACAAGCCCCGCGCCCGTAGGCCGGAAAGGGCAACGCGCCACCCGGTATTTATGTTGAGCACGAAAAGCCAAATACCTGACTAATTTAGTCAACTAAATAGTTGACCAATTTAGTCGGGAATGTCAGACTTGCAACCGCTATGCAACATTAACATATTAAATAATATACCCCGGGCAGGGGCGAGTTTGAGGCTTGTAAGACATGAGACTGACATCGAAAGGGCGTTATGCCGTGACCGCAATGCTGGACGTTGCACTCAACTCCGAAGCGGGCCCGGTTCCGTTGGCTGATATTTCTGAGCGTCAGGGAATTTCCCTGTCCTATCTGGAGCAGCTGTTCTCCCGACTGCGTAAAAATGGCCTGGTGGCCAGCGTGCGTGGTCCTGGCGGTGGTTATTTGCTGGGCAAAGATGCGAGCAGCATCGCCGTGGGCGAAGTAATCAGCGCCGTTGACGAATCGGTAGACGCAACCCGTTGCCAGGGTAAAAGCGGCTGCCAGGGTGGCGATAAGTGTCTGACTCATGCGCTGTGGCGCGATCTGAGCGACCGTCTGACCGGTTTCCTCAACAACATCACACTGGGTGAACTGGTCAATAACCAGGAAATTCTCGATGTGTCCGATCGTCAGCACAGCACTGAATCCCATCGCACTACCCGCGCACAAGACGCTATCGACGTTAAACTGCGCGCATAATAAAAAACAGTATTCAGAATTGGGCCGGGGCACATCACATGTGCCCCGTTAACACGGTCGTACATCCAGCCGGTTGCCTGATTCCTTGCATTAGAGCGATGTACGGAGTTTAAAGAGCAATGAAATTACCGATCTATCTCGATTACTCCGCAACTACGCCGGTGGATCCGCGTGTTGCCGAGAAAATGATGCAGTTTCTCACTCTGGACGGGACCTTTGGTAACCCAGCCTCCCGTTCACACCGTTTTGGCTGGCAAGCTGAAGAAGCGGTAGATATCGCCCGTAACCAGATCGCTGAACTGGTGGGTGCCGACCCGCGCGAAATCGTCTTCACCTCCGGCGCGACCGAATCCGACAACCTGGCGATCAAAGGTGCAGCCAACTTTTATCAGAAAAAAGGCAAGCACATCATCACCAGCAAAACCGAACACAAAGCCGTGCTGGACACCTGTCGCCAGCTTGAGCGCGAAGGGTTTGAAGTGACCTACCTCGCCCCGCAGCGCAACGGCATTATCGATCTGAAAGAGCTGGAAGCGGCGATGCGTGACGACACCATCCTCGTTTCCATCATGCACGTGAACAACGAAATCGGCGTGGTGCAGGATATCGCCACCATCGGCGAAATGTGCCGTGCTCGCGGTATTGTTTATCACGTTGATGCCACCCAGAGCGTGGGCAAACTGCCGATCGACTTAAGCCAGTTGAAAGTGGATCTGATGTCCTTCTCCGGCCATAAAATCTATGGGCCGAAAGGCATTGGCGCCCTGTATGTACGCCGTAAACCGCGTATCCGTATTGAAGCGCAGATGCACGGCGGCGGTCACGAGCGCGGAATGCGTTCCGGTACGTTGCCTGTTCACCAGATCGTCGGCATGGGCGAAGCTTACCGTATCGCCAAAGAAGAGATGGCGAGCGAAATGGAGCGTCTGCGTGGTCTGCGTAGCCGTCTGTGGAACGGCATCAACGATATCGAAGAAGTTTACCTGAACGGCGATCTTGAGCACGGCGCACCGAACATCCTCAACGTCAGCTTTAACTACGTTGAAGGCGAGTCGCTGATCATGGCGCTGAAAGATCTGGCTGTTTCTTCCGGTTCTGCCTGTACTTCCGCAAGCCTGGAACCGTCCTACGTGCTGCGTGCACTGGGTATGAGCGATGAGCTGGCGCACAGCTCCATCCGTTTCTCTTTAGGTCGTTTTACCACCGTTGAAGAGATCGACTACACCATCGAACTGGTGCGTAAATCCATCGGCCGTCTGCGCGAACTCTCTCCGCTGTGGGAAATGTTCAAACAGGGCGTGGATATCAACTCCATCGAATGGGCTCATCACTAATAACGGTTGCGGAAACAGGAGAATTTAATCATGGCTTATAGCGAAAAAGTAATCGATCACTACGAAAATCCGCGCAACGTTGGCTCGTTCGACAACGGCGACGACAGCGTCGGTAGCGGCATGGTTGGCGCGCCAGCGTGTGGCGACGTCATGAAGCTGCAAATCAAAGTTAACGATAAAGGCATCATCGAAGACGCGCGTTTCAAAACCTACGGTTGTGGTTCGGCGATTGCTTCCAGCTCGCTGGTGACCGAGTGGGTGAAAGGCAAGTCTCTGGACGAAGCGCAGGCGATCAAAAACACCGATATCGCTGAAGAGCTGGAGTTGCCGCCGGTGAAAATCCACTGCTCTATCCTGGCGGAAGATGCGATCAAAGCCGCGATTGCGGACTACAAAAGCAAACAAGAAGCGAAATAAGGCAGGAGGTTGTTGTCATGTCCATTAGCCTGAGCGACAGTGCTGCCGCGCGAGTAAATACCTTCCTGGCCAACCGTGGCAAAGGGTTTGGTCTGCGTCTGGGGGTCAGAACCTCCGGTTGTTCTGGTATGGCCTACGTGCTGGAGTTTGTTGACGCGCCGACTGAAGAAGATACGGTGTTCGAAGACAAAGGCGTGAAGGTTGTGGTTGACGGCAAAAGCCTGCAATTCCTCGACGGCACTCAACTGGACTTTGTCAAAGAAGGCCTGAACGAAGGGTTTAAATTCACCAACCCTAACGTCAAAGACGAGTGCGGTTGCGGCGAAAGCTTCAACGTCTGATCGCCTACCCATTGACCCCACCGCAGCATGCTGCGCGTGGGGTTTGCTTCGATTGCACACCCGGAATTGTTATGGATTACTTCACCCTCTTTGGGTTGCCGGCCCAATATCCGCTTGACGTTCAGGCGCTGGCGACACGTTTCCAGGATCTGCAACGGCAGTTCCACCCCGATCGCTTTGCCAGCCGCCCGCAGGCGGAACAACTGGCTGCGGTACAGCAATCCGCTACCATTAATCAGGCGTGGCAAACCCTGCGCAATCCACTCTCCCGCGCGGAATATCTGCTGTCGCTGCATGGCTTCGATTTAGCCTCTGAGCAGCACACCGTTCGCGACACGGCCTTTTTGATGGAGCAGCTTGAGCTGCGCGAAGAGCTGGATGAAATAGAGCGTGCGGAAGATAGCGCCCGGCTGGAGACATTCCAGAAGCGGGTAAAAGGGATGTACGACGCCCGCCACCAGCAGATGGTGGAACAACTCGACAATCAGGCGTGGGACGTCGCGGCGGATACCGTGCGTAAACTGCGTTTTCTCGATAAACTGCGCAGCGCAACAGAACAACTCGAAGAAAAACTGCTCGGTTTTTAATTTTTTTGGAAGCACATAATGGCCTTATTACAAATCAGTGAGCCGGGTCTGAGCGCCGCGCCGCATCAGCGTCGTCTGGCGGCGGGCATCGATCTCGGCACCACCAATTCGCTGGTTGCTACCGTGCGTAGCGGTCAGGCGGAAACGCTGGCCGACAGCGCCGGGCGCCATTTACTCCCTTCAGTGGTGAACTACCAGGCTGACAGCCACGTTGTCGGCTACGATGCGCGCACCAATGCGGCGCTGGATTCGGTCAATACCATCAGCTCCGTAAAACGCCTGATGGGCCGCAGTCTGGCGGATATTCAGGCGCGTTACCCGCATCTGCCGTGGCAATTCCAGGCCAGCGAAAACGGCCTGCCAATGATTGTGACGCGCGGCGGCGTGGTCAACCCGATCCGCGTTTCTGCTGATATCCTGAAAGCGCTGGCTGCCCGCGCGCAGGAGTCGCTCTCCGGCGAACTGGATGGCGTGGTGATCACCGTTCCTGCCTATTTCGACGACGCACAGCGTCAGGGCACCAAAGATGCTGCGCGTTTAGCCGGGCTGCATGTGCTGCGTCTGCTTAATGAGCCGACCGCGGCAGCGATTGCTTACGGTCTGGATTCCGGCAAAGAAGGCGTTATCGCCGTTTACGATCTCGGCGGCGGCACTTTTGATATCTCTATTCTGCGTCTGAGCCGCGGCGTGTTCGAAGTGCTGGCGACCGGCGGCGATTCCGCGCTCGGCGGTGACGATTTCGACCACCTGCTGGCAGATTACATCCGCGAGCAGGCGGGCATTACCGATCGCAGCGATGCGCGTCAGCAACGTGAACTTCTGGATGCGGCGATTGCTGCCAAAATTGCGCTGAGCGATGCCGACAGCACGACAGTTGATGTCGCTGGCTGGCAGGGCGTGGTGACTCGCGCGCAGTTTGAAGAGATGATCTCAACGCTTGTCAAACGCACGCTGCTCTCCTGTCGTCGCGCGTTGAAAGATGCGGACGTGGAAGCGCAGGATGTGCTGGAAGTGGTGATGGTGGGCGGTTCCACCCGCGTACCGCTGGTGCGTGAACGCGTGGGTGAATTTTTCGGCCGCACGCCGCTGACCTCAATCGACCCGGATAAAGTGGTGGCGATTGGCGCGGCAATCCAGGCGGACATTCTGGTCGGCAACAAGCCGGACAGCGAAATGCTGCTGCTGGATGTTATCCCGCTGTCGCTGGGGCTGGAGACCATGGGCGGACTGGTGGAAAAAGTTATTCCGCGCAACACCACGATTCCGGTGGCCCGCGCACAGGAGTTCACGACCTTTAAAGATGGCCAGACCGCAATGTCTATCCATGTGATGCAGGGTGAGCGGGAACTGGTGGCGGATTGCCGTTCGCTGGCGCGTTTTGCTCTGCGCGGCATCCCGGCGCTACCGGCGGGCGGGGCGCATATTCGCGTCACCTTCCAGGTGGATGCTGACGGTCTGCTGAGCGTCACCGCGATGGAGAAATCCACCGGCGTGGAAGCCTCCATTCAGGTGAAACCGTCCTACGGTCTGACCGACGGCGAAATCGCCAATATGATTAAAGACTCCATGAGTTTCGCCGAG
Organism: Kosakonia sacchari; assembly: GCA_900109485.1. GTDB lineage: Bacteria > Pseudomonadota > Gammaproteobacteria > Enterobacterales > Enterobacteriaceae > Kosakonia > Kosakonia sacchari_B. Next base: position 52,116 of record FOAY01000013.1, read on the forward strand.
CAGGACGTGAAAGCGCGCATGCTGGCGGAGCAGAAAGTGGAAGCCGCGCGCGTGCTGGAAAGTCTGACCGGCGCGCTCGCCGCTGATGCCGCGCTGTTAAGCGCCGCAGAGCGCGAGGTTATCGACGAGGCAGTTGCGCAGTTGCGCAGCGTTGCCGACGGCGATGATACCGACGCGATAGAACAAGCCATTAAAAACGTAGATAAACAAACCCAGGAATTCGCCGCACGCCGTATGGATCAATCCGTGCGTACCGCGCTGAAAGGCCATTCCGTCGACGAGGTTTAATATGCCTAAAATTGTTTTTCTGCCTCATCAGGATCTCTGTCCGGATGGCGCAGTTCTGGAAGCGAAGAGCGGTGAAACCATTCTTGATGTTGCCCTGCGCGGCGGTATCGAGATTGAGCACGCCTGCGAAAAATCATGTGCCTGCACCACCTGCCACTGCCTCGTGCGTGAAGGGTTTGACTCTTTGCCGGAAAGCAGCGAAGACGAAGATGACATGCTGGATAAAGCCTGGGGTCTGGAGCCGGACAGCCGTTTAAGCTGCCAGGCGCGCGTCACCGATGAAGATCTGGTGGTTGAGATCCCGCGTTACACCATTAACCACGCGCGGGAGCATTGATATGGGACTGAAATGGACCGACAGCCGCGAAATCGGCGAGGCGCTGTATGACAGCCGCCCGGACGTGGACCCGAAAACTGTACGTTTCACCGATATGCATCAGTGGATCTGCGAGCTGGAAGAGTTCGACGACGATCCGAACGCATCGAATGAAAAAATTCTCGAAGCGATTCTGCTAGTCTGGTTAGACGAAGCATCATAATCATCTCACGGGCTGCCTTCGGGCGGCCCGTTTTCATGCATACGTAGGCCGGAAAAGGCAACGTTGCCATCCGGTGTCTGCCGATAAGGATAAATATAATGACAGAAGCTATGAAAGTGACACTCACCACGCAAGGCGCGGATGCGCGTTGGGGTGAAAAAGCCTCCTGGAGTATCAATAACGACGGCATCGCTCTGCATCTGAATGGAAAAGACGATTTAGGTCTGATTCAGCGCGCCGCGCGCAAAATCGACGGTCTGGGCATTAAATACGTTGCGCTGAGCGGCGAAGGCTGGGACGCAGATCGTAGCTGGGCGTTCTGGGCCGGTTACAAAGGGCCGAAAGGCACGCGCAAAGTGGAGTGGGCGCCACTGGATGACGCCGGGCAAAAAGAGCTGAATAGCCGCCTGCAAACCATCGACTGGGTACGCGACATCATCAACGCGCCGGCAGAAGAGTTAGGGCCGGAACAACTGGCGCAGCGCGCAGTCGATCTGCTGCACAGCGTGGGCGGTGAAAACGTCTCTTATCGCATCACCAAAGGCGAAGATCTGCGCGAGCAGAATTACCTTGGCCTGCACACTGTTGGTCGCGGTTCTGAGCGACCGCCGGTATTGCTGGCGCTGGACTACAACCCGACGGGCAACCCGGATGCGCCGGTGTACGCTGCGCTGGTGGGCAAAGGCATCACCTTTGACTCCGGCGGTTACAGCATCAAACCAACCTCATCAATGGATTCAATGAAATCCGATATGGGCGGCGCGGCGCTGGTGACTGGCGCGCTGGCGTTTGCCATTACCCGCGGGCTGGATAAGCGCGTCAAACTGTATCTCTGCTGCGCCGACAACCTGATCAGCGGTAACGCCTTTAAACTGGGCGATATTATTCATTATCGCAACGGCAAAACCGTAGAAATCATGAACACCGATGCGGAAGGGCGTCTGGTGCTGGCGGATGGTTTGATTGATGCGTCTGCGCAAAAACCGCAGTTTATCATTGATGCCGCAACGCTGACTGGCGCGGCGAAAACTGCGCTGGGTAACGATTACCACGCGCTGTTCAGCTTTGACGATGCGCTGGCTGGCCGTCTGCTCAACAGTGCGACGGCGGAAAATGAACCGTTCTGGCGTCTGCCGCTGGCGGAGTTCCACCGCAACCAGCTGCCGTCCAGCTTTGCAGAATTGAACAACACCGCCAGCGGCTCTTTCCCGGCCGGGGCAAGTACGGCTGCCGGGTTCCTGTCGCACTTTGTTGAAAATTACCAGCAGGGCTGGCTGCATATCGACTGCTCCGCCACCTACCGCAAAGCGGCAGTGGAACAGTGGGCGGCTGGTGCGACCGGGCTTGGCGTACGCACCATTGCGAATTTGTTGACCGCCGGGTAAGCGTCATTGTTGTGCCGGATGGCGGCTACGCCTTATCCGGCCTACGTAGTCCGTGCATTTTGTAGGCCGGATAAGCGAAGCGCCATCCGGCAATAAAACGGATCAGAGAACCTATGTCCGAAAGCAAAAACGAATTAGAAACCCTGCTGGAGCAGGCGGCGACCGAGCCCGCTTACCGCCCGGCTTTTTTCCGCACGCTGCTGGAATCCACCGTCTGGGTGCCGGGCACGGCGGCGGAAGGTGAAGCAATTGTCGAAGACAGCGCACTGGATTTGCAGCACTGGGAAAAAGATGACGGTAACTCGGTTATTCCGTTCTTTACCTCGCTGGAAGCCTTACAGCAGGCCGTTAGCGAAGAACAGGCATTTGTGGTCATGCCTGCGCGTACGCTGTTTGAAATGACGCTGGGAGAGACGCTATTTCTCAACGCTAAATTAGCCACCGGCAAAGAGTTCACGCCGCGCGAGTTAAGCCATTTGGTGGGCGCAGAAAGCAGTCCGCTCAGCCAGCAGGAAGTGCTGGAAGGCGGCACGGCGCTGCTGCTTTCCGAGGTGGCTGAACCACCGGCGCAAATGGTCGATTCACTGACCACGCTGTTTAAAAGCATCAAAACCGTCAAACGCGCCTTTCTCTGCTCGATTAAAGAGAAGGCCGACGAGCAACCCAACCTGCTGATTGGCATTGAAGCAGAAGGGGACATCGAAGAGATCATCCATGCCGCGGGCAGCGTCGCGACAGATACGCTTCCAGGGGATGAACCGATCGATATTTGCCAGGTGGTGGAAGGCGAGAAAGGCATCAGCCACTTTATGCTGGCACATATCACGCCGTTCTATGAACGCCGCTGGGGTAGCTTCCTGCGCGATTTCAAAAACAACCGCATTATCTGATAGCCTGGCGGTGCGGGCCATTCGCTCCACAGGCCATTTTGCCGGATGGCGGCTGACGCCTTATCCGGCCTACGCACTACGCACCCTGTAGGCCCGGTAAGAGAAGCGCCACCGGGCATTTTTCTACGCACTCTGTAAGCCTGATAAGAGAAGCGCCATCAGGCATTTTTCGACCTACATCGCTTCCAGCAGCAACAGATCCATTAACAGCACCAGATTCGATTCAAACGACGTAATACCCGCCGCTTCGGCAGCAAAGTGCACCGCTTCGTCATACAGCGCAAAATGCACATCCGCCAGTTCCGCCAGCGTGTTTGCTGATGCGCGGGTAAAGGCGACGACCGTCATGCCAACCGTGCGCGCAATCCGCGCTTTATCCAGCACCTGTTCGGTTTCACCGCTGCGCGACACGGCAATAAACACCTGATAACGCGCGGCATTGCTGAGGAAGATATTGCGGCTGTCGCCAGGCCCGGAGATAAACGCCGTCTTGCCCAGCACCTGCAATTTCTTGGTTAAATACTCGGCGAAGAGATAAGAGAACCCCGCGCCATAGAGAAAAAAACTCTCCCGATCGCGCAGCAGCGCGGCGAAACGGTGACGCTTCTCTTCCGTCACCCACTGAAAGGTGCGCTGGTAATTAGCCATAAACTGCGGGAACAGCGCCGGTAGCTCGTCATGCTCTTCATGATGTTGCTGAGCAATATGCGGCGTGTCGGACAAAAGCTGTTTGCAGTGCCAGATAAATTCGCTGTAGCCGCTAAAGCCAAGTTTCTGACAGAGCCGGATAATGGTGGCGGTGGAAACGTAAGTCGCCTGTGCCAACTGGCGCACGGTGATATTACCCACCAACAGCGGATGTTCCGTCAGGTGGGCAAGCACACGATATTCCGCGCGGGTCAGTGATGCCCCGCGCGTCAGCAAGGGCGCAAGCCGGTTGTCCATTCAGGCCGGTTCGACGGGCAAATCGTCGCGCGCGCCCCATTCACTCCAGGAGCCGTCATACAGCGTCACGTTAGGCGCGCCCAGCGTCGCAAGCGCGAGGATCACTACGGACGCCGTGACGCCGGAGCCGCAGCTGGCAATAATCGGCCGGTTCAGGTCAACGCCCTGGCGGCGGAAAATGGCGGCCAATTCGTCGGTGGTTCTCAGTTCGCCATCGACCACCAGATCAACCCACGGCACGTTCAGTGCGCCGGGAATATGCCCGCGCTTCAGGCCCGGACGCGGTTCATCGACTTCGCCGGAAAAACGCGGGGCAGGGCGCGCATCGACAATCTGTGCGGTGCCTTCGTGGCTTGCCAGCAGCACATCGGTCAGCTTTTTTACCACCGACGGATCGAAGTTGGCGTTAAAGTCGGATTCCGGCAGCGGCACCTCGCCTTTCTGCAACGGCAGGGCGTCGCGCTGCCAGCCGGCCAGACCGCCCGCGAGAATCGAGACATTCTCCACGCCGTAATTGCGCAGCATCCACCATGCACGCGGCGCGGAGAACAGTGTGCCTTCGTCGTACACCACCAGGTGTTTATCCTGGTTGATGCCCAGTTCGCGCATCGCCACGGCGAACGCTTCCGGCCGCGTCAGCATGTGCGGTAAGGATGTGCTGTGGTCGGAAAGGGCTTCGATATCAAAAAACACCGCGCCGGGAAGATGCCCGTCACGGTATTCCGCACGCATATCGCGATGCTCCTGACCCACTGGCGCCATGCGGGCGTCAATCAACTGGATTTCAGGATCATCGCTATGCTCTATCAGCCAGTCGGCCGCGACAAAAAATGAGGTGGACATGGGGATCTCCGTGTCATCAATAATTACTCTGAATTGTTAACGTTTTTTCATCACCCTACAAGCCACCTTCGCTAAACCCGCGAGCCAACTCGGTATTTTTATACCGCTTTGCCGTTTTCCCACGCCTTTTGCAGCGCAGGCCAGTAGTCGCGGTTCGCCTCAATCATCTCATCGAGAATCGCTTTGGCATGCTGCATAGTTGGCACCGTGCGGTTCAGGGTAAACGCCTGGAGCGCTTTTTCGTAGCTGCCTTCAATGGTGGCTTCAACCAGCAGCTGCTCCGAGGCCAGTTGCTGCATTAACAGCGTCTGGTGGAATAGCGGCACCGCCCCCATGCGCACCGGTTCCGGCCCGGAGGAGGTGATGTAAGCCGGAACTTCCACCATCGCGTCGTACGGCAGGTTGGCGATCGCCCCTTTATTTTCCACAATCACCAGGTGGCGCTGGCGAAGATCAAATGCCAGCGAGCAGGCCACATCAACGATAAACGCGCCGTGGACGCCAACATGAAACGCATCAGGCAGGACTCCGCTGCGTTGATACTCCTGCGCCGCGGCAAACAGTTTCTTTTCGCGCCCGTTCATCACTTCATTGGCGCGTGTGTAGTCAGGGTCCTGGTGCGCGACGATCTCGTTTGGCATCAGGTAGTACTGCAAATACGGGTTCGGCAGATACTCCGGGAAGTGATCCATAATCGGCTTGATATTGCGCCAGGTTTTCACCCATGACGGATCGGCGTGCTGCGGATCCGTTTGCGCGGCGTCTTCGGTCAGCAGGCCAAAGCGGGCAACGTGTTCGCGCAATTCCGGCAGGTGATCTTCGCCATCCACGCGTACCTGCGTAAACCAGCCGAAGTGATTCAGGCCAAAGTAATCGACTTCCAGCTTATGGCGGTCGACGCCGAGGATCGCCCCCATATTGCGCATCGCCGCGACCGGCATATCGCAAATATTCAGCACCCGCGCCTGCGGACGCAACCGACGCACACCTTCAGCGACAATTGCTGCGGGGTTAGAGTAATTGACGATCCACGCTTTCTCATCCGCGTATCGCGTAACCTGATCGATAAGCTCGACCATCGGCAGAATAGTGCGCAGACCATAGGCCAGCCCGCCGGGGCCGCAGGTTTCCTGCCCGACCACACCATGGCGCAGCGGGATCTTTTCATCCTGTTCACGCATCTTGTACTGACCAACGCGCATCTGGGCAAAGACGAAATGCGCGCCGCTGAATGCCGTTTCCGCATCATTCGTTACGGTAAATTTAATGCGCTGATTGTGGTCGCGGATCACTTTTTCCACCACCGGCGCGATGGTGTTTTGCCGCGCAGCATCAATGTCGTAGAGACGAATTTCCGCCAGCGGGAATGCTTCCAGCTGAACCATCAGGCTTTTCACGATGCCCGGTGTATAGGTGCTGCCGCCACCGGCGATGGATAAAATAAACGGGGGTTTAACCATTTCTGGACTCCTTCAGAGAAACATCTCAACGGCTTCTCGCATTTTTTTGACATGCAGCCCGTAGACCACCTGAACGTTATTACCTTGTCTGATCACGCCCTTTGCGCCGGTCGCTTTCAGTTGCGGTTCGTTAATTACCGCCGCATCTTTCATCGTGACGCGCAGGCGGGTGTAACAGTTGTCCACTACCTCAATATTGGCGCGTCCGCCCAGCCCGGCGATAATCGCTTCGCCCATCTCGTCGTTGTTGCCTTTCGCCTGGTAATCCTGCTTGCTGTAAAGGCGCGTCTCTTCGTTCTCTTCCTCGCGGCCTGGCGTTTTCATATCGAAGTGCAAAATCAAAAAGCGGAAGATCACAAAGTAGAGGGCGAACATGATGACGCCGACGAGGATATACATCGGCCAGTTCGACTTCTGGATACCGAGCGGCAGGTTGTAGAGAATAAAATCGATGATGCCGTTCGCGCCGATGGCATGAACGCCGAACAACGAGAACAGCATCATGCCGATCCCGGTCAGCACCGCATGCACCACAAACAGCAGCGGCGCAACAAAGAGGAAAGAGAACTCAATCGGTTCCGTCACGCCGACCAGCAGCGAAGTGAGCGCGGCGGGGATCAAAATCGCTTTGGCGGCCGCTTTGCGTTCCGGTTTTGCCGTCACGTACATCGCCAGCGCGGCGGCAGGCAGGCCGAACATTTTACTGATACCGCGCGCATCCCAGACTACCGTACTGCTGAGTTGCTTCACGCCAGGGCAGGCGATTTCCGCGAAGTAAATGTTCCGCGCGCCCTGATAAGTGCTGCCGCAAACATCCGCCGTACCGCCCAGTTCGGTATAAAGAAACGGGGTATAGACCAGATGATGCAGCCCGGTCGGCACCAGAATGCGTTCAAGAAAACCGTATACCGCCACACCAAATGGCCCGGCACCTTTAATCGCCAACGCCAGCGTGCTGATACCGTGCTGGGCGAAGGGCCACAGCTCGCTCATTACCACGCCGAGCACCATCGAAACCGGCAGCATAATCATCGCCACAAAGCAGTGGCCGGAGTAAATCGCCATCGCACCGGAAAACTGTACGCCGGAATATTTGTTGTACAGATAACCGCTGAGCGCGCCGGTCAGGATCCCGGCAAACACGCCCATTTCCAGTACCTGTACCCCCAGCACCATGCTCTGGCCAGCCGCTTTCATCTGATCGGCGGGAGCCAGAGCGCCCTGCATCTGCAACGTCACGTTCATGGCATTGATGAACACAATAAACGTCACCAGACCAATCAGCGCGGCGTAGCCTTTATCCCGCGAGGCCAGCCCAACCGGGATACCAACGGCAAATACCAGCGCCAGGTTGGCGAGCACGGAGACGGCGGATTTCGCGATTAACTGGCCGATGTGCTGAATAAGCGGATGACCGAGGAAGGGTAAATATTCGGCCAGGTTGCCATTGCCAAAAATATTCCCGAAGGCAATAAACAGGCCGACGATGGGCAAAATGAGTACCGGACCAAAGAGGGACTTACCAAAATTTTGTAGGGCATTCACGGCTCTGGACATAGTGATCTCTCTTATTAGAACCGCGCACAACGGTGCACAGACAGCGTAACGTTAGCAGTCTGAAGCGATACTTATCCAGCTATCTTATTGTTTTAAAAACAAATGACTCATAACGTAACATGTTACGTTACGACCTGTGATCGCTGTAACAGTGCCAGCGCGATGAGAACGCCGCCTTTGCGAGGCGCTTTCCAGAATTCATCAGACATTTTGTAATTCATGCGGCTGCGCATAATACTAAGTGGGCCTCTTTCAACAGGTTAATAAACCAGGGATAACGAATGAAACCGCTACGTATTGCGGCGCTGATTGCTGCGCTGCTGACCACCCTTACGCTTGCTGGCTGCGATAACAACGATAAACCGAAAGCTGCCAGCGCGCCTGCTGCCAGCGCTGAGCAAAAAGCATCCCCTGCCGCACCGGACAAAGAGAAGCTGGCTCAGCTTGCTGCCCGCAGTGAAGGCAAGCCGCTGACGCTGCTGGATGCTTCTGAAGTACAACTGGACGGCGCCGCCACGCTGGTGCTGACTTTCTCAGTCCCGCTCGATCCTGCGCAGAATTTTGCCTCTACCGTGCATCTGGTGGATAAAAAGAGCGGCAAGGTGGATGGCGCATGGGAGCTGGCGCCCAATCTGAAAGAGCTGCGTCTGCGGCACCTGGAGCCGAATCGCGAACTGCTGGTGTCGGTCGATCGCGGGCTGGTGGCGCTGAATAAAGCCACCTTCGGCATCGATTATGAGAAAACCATCGCCACGCGCGATGTCCAGCCAAGCGTCGGTTTTGCCAGCCGGGGTTCGTTGCTGCCGGGTAAAGTCGTGGAGGGGCTGCCCGTTATGGCGCTGAACGTCAATAATGTTGATGTTAACTTTTATCGCGTGAAGCCGGAGTCGCTGGCGGCGTTTATCAGCCAGTGGGAGTATCGCAGCTCGCTTTCGAACTGGGAGTCGGACACCCTATTAAAAATGGCCGATCTGGTCTACACCGGCCGCTTTGACCTCAACCCGGCGCGCAACACCCGGGAAAAACTGCTGCTGCCGTTAAGCGGTATCCAGCCGTTGCAGCAGACTGGCGTCTATATCGCGGTGATGAATCAGGCCGGGCACTACAACTACAGCAATGCCGCCACGCTGTTCACCCTCAGCAATATCGGCCTCTCGGCGCACCGTTACCATAACCGGTTGGATATTTTCACCCAAGGGCTGGAAAACGGCGCAGCGCTTTCCGGCATTGAGGTGTCGCTACTGAATGAGAAGGGGCAAACCCTGGCGCAGGCGACCAGCGATGCGGATGGGCACGCTACCCTGAACACCGATAAAGAAGCCGCGCTGATGCTGGCGCGCAAAGAGGGCGAAACCACGCTGCTGGATCTGAAATTACCGGCGCTGGATCTGGCCGAGTTCGCCATTGCGGGCGAGCCGGGCTACAGCAAACAGTTTTTTATGTTTGGCCCGCGCGATCTTTATCGCCCCGGTGAAACAGTGATCCTTAATGGCCTGCTACGTGACAGCGACGGTAAACCGCTGGCGGAGCAGCCGGTCAAACTCGAAGTGGTCAAACCGGACGGCCAGGTGGTACGCACAGTGGTCAGCCAGCCGCAAAATGGCCTGTATCACTTTACTTATTCGCTGGATGTCAGTGCGCAAACGGGAATGTGGCATATCCGCGCCAACACCGGCGATAACCAGCCGCGCGAGTGGAGTTTCCACGTTGAAGACTTTATGCCGGAGCGCATGGCGCTGAACATTACGCCGCAGCCGACGCCGGTAGACCCGGCCGCAGATGTGGTGTTTAACGTGAATGGTCACTACCTCTATGGCGCGCCCGCCAGCGGCAATACATTGCAGGGGCAACTGTTCCTGCGTCCTCTGCGCGAAGCGGTAGCCGCGCTGCCAGGCTTCCAGTTCGGCGATATTGCGGAAGAGAACCTGAGCCGCAGCCTGGATGAAGTGCATCTGACGCTGGATAACGAAGGCCAGGGCGCGGTCAGTACGCCGAGCCAGTGGCAGGAAACGCACTCGCCGTTACAGGTGATTTTGCAGGCCAGCCTGCTGGAATCGGGCGGGCGTCCGGTTACGCGCCGCGCGGAACAGGCTATCTGGCCTGCGCAGTCGCTGCCGGGGATCCGTCCGCAATTTGCCGCGAAAGCCGTTTACGACTACCGCACCGACACCACCGTCAATCAGCCGATTGTTGATGAAGGCAGCAACGCGGCGTTCGATATTGTCTATGCCGATGCCGCCGGGACGAAAAAGGCGGTTAATGATTTGCAGGTGCGCCTGATCCGCGAACGGCGCGACTATTTCTGGAACTGGTCGGAAAGCGAAGGCTGGCAGTCGCAGTTCAACCAGAAAGATCTGGTGGAAGGCGAGCAGAGCCTCAACCTTGCGGCGGATGAAACCGGCAAGGTGAGTTTCCCGGTGGACTGGGGTTCTTACCGCCTGGAAGTGAAAGGGCCAGATGACACCATCAGCAGCGTGCGTTTCTGGGCCGGTTATAGCTGGCAGGACAACAGCGACGGTGCGGGCGCCGCGCGGCCTGACCGCGTCACTATGAAGCTGGACAAACCGGCTTATAAACCAGGCGATACCGTGAAATTGCATATCACCGCGCCAGCCGCAGGTAAAGGTTACGCGATGATCGAATCCAGCGAGGGGCCACTGTGGTGGAAAGAGATTGATGTGCCCGCCGACGGCCTCGATCTGAGTATTCCGCTCGATCAAAAATGGCAGCGTCACGATCTCTACCTCAGCACGCTGGTGATCCGCCCTGGCGATAAATCGAAATCCGCCACGCCAAAACGCGCGGTCGGTTTGCTGCACTTGCCGATGGGCGATGAAAATCGCCGACTCGACATTGCACTGGATGCGCCACCAAAAATGCGTCCCAACCAGCCGCTGACCGTTAAAGTTAAGGCGACGGTGAAAAACGGCGAAACCCCGAAACAGGTGAATGTGCTGCTTTCCGCCGTAGATAGCGGCGTGCTGAATATTACCGACTACGTGACGCCGGATCCGTGGCAGGCCTTTTTCGGGCAGAAACGCTACGGCGCGGATATCTATGATATTTACGGCCAGGTGATTGAAGGGCAAGGTCGTCTTGCCGCGCTGCGCTTCGGCGGTGATGGCGATGAAATGGATCGCGGCGGAAAACCGCCGGTCAATCACGTCACCATCATTGCCCAGCAGGCGCAGCCGGTACAGCTGGATGAAAACGGCGAAGGCACGGTGACATTACCGATTGGCGATTTCAACGGTGAATTACGGGTAATGGCGCAGGCGTGGACGGCAGAGGATTTTGGCAGCAGCGAAAGCAAAGTGGTGGTGGCCGCGCCGGTGATAGCCGAACTGAACACGCCGCGTTTCCTCGGCAGCGGCGACACCTCGCGCCTGACGCTGGATCTCACCAACCTGACCGATCGGCCGCAAACACTCAGTGTGGCTCTGACTGCCGGAGGTTTACTGGCGCTGGAAAGTCAATCGCCGGAGCCGCTCACTTTGTCGGCGGGTGAACGCACCACCGTGTTTATTCCGGTACGGGCGCTGGACGGCTTTGGCGACGGCGAAATTAACGCGCAAATCAGCGGGCTGACGCTGCCGGGAGAAACCTTCGCCCCGTTACAGAAGCAGTGGAAAATCGGTGTACGCCCGCCGTTTGCTGCACAAACGGTCAACAGTGGGGCAATGCTTAAACCTGGCGAAAGCTGGCATGCGCCGGAACAACATCTGGCAGGCATTTCACCGGCCACGCTTCAGGGACGCCTGCTGTTGAGCGGCAAACCACCACTCAATATCGCGCGCTATATTCAGGAGCTAAAAGCCTATCCGTATGGCTGCCTTGAACAAACCGCCAGCGGGCTATTCCCGTCGCTTTATACCAATGCCGCGCAGCTTAAAGCGCTCGGTATTAAGGGCGACAGCGACGAGCAGCGTCGCGCAGCGGTGGATATTGGTATCTCCAGACTGCTGCAGATGCAGCGCGACGACGGTGGATTCTCACTGTGGGATAAGAGCGGGCCGGAAGAGTACTGGCTGACGGCGTATGTCACCGATTTTCTGGTTAGTGCCTCGGCGCAAGGATACAGCGTTCCGACGGAAGCGCTGAACAACGCGAACAACCGCTTGCTGCGTTACCTGCAGGACCCTGCAACGATGGCGGTGCGCTATAGCGACGATCTCCCGGCAACGAAATTTGCCGTGCAAAGCTATGCCGGGTTGGTGCTGGCGCGTCAGCAGAAAGCGCCACTGGGTGCGCTGCGTGAAATCTGGCAGCGTCACGACCAGGCCAAAGCGGGGTTACCGCTGATGCAGTTGGGCGTGGCATTAAAACTGATGGGCGACGCGCAACGCAGCGAACAGGCGCTGGCTCTGGCATTGAAAACCCCGCGGGCAAAGGATAATCGCTGGCTGGCGGATTATGGCAGTGAACTGCGCGACAACGCGCTGATGCTGGCGCTGCTGGAAGAGAATACGCTGCTGGAACAGGAGCAGACGCGCCTGCTGACAACGCTCTCGGAACAGGCTTACGGGCAGCGCTGGTTATCAACGCAGGAAAGCAATGCCTTATTTATGGCCGGACGTAATCTGCAAAATGCCTCCGGAGCGTGGCAGGCGCAAACTTCGCTGGAGACGGCGGCGCTCAGTGGCGATAAATCGCAAACCCGCAACCTCGATGCCGATCAACTGGCGGCGTTGCAGGTGACCAACAGCGGTAGCTCACCGTTATGGCTGCGCCTGGACAGTAGCGGGTACCCGATGCAGGCGCCTGCGCCTTCTGACAACGTGCTGCACATAGAACGCACGGTGCTGGGCACCGACGGACGGAGCAAATCGCTCTCATCGCTGAAAAGCGGCGAGCTGGTGCTGGTCTGGCTGGAAGTAAGCGCCAGCCAGAATGTCCCGGATGCGCTGGTGGTGGATTTACTGCCTGCCGGTCTGGAGCTGGAAAACCAGAACCTCGCGAGCAGCAGCGCCAGCCTCCAGGAGAGCGGTAGCGAAGTACAGGAACTGCTTAACCGGATGCAGCAGGCTGACATTCAGCATATGGAGTTCCGCGACGATCGTTTCGTGGCTGCCGTGCCGGTGAGCGAAGGCCAGCCGGTGACGCTGGTTTATCTGGCGCGCGCGGTAACGCCGGGGACGTATCAGGTGCCAGCGCCACAGGTGGAATCGATGTACGTTCCGCAGTGGCGGGCGACCGGCGCGACCCGCAGCCCGATGATTATTGTCCCGTAACGTGAAAAAGCTTCTGTTACATACCCGCTGGCGCTGGCTGGCGGGAGGGCTGTTGCTGCTGATTCTCGGCGTTATTGCTGCGGACAGAATCTGGCCGTTGCCGCTGAATGAAGTTGCTCCGGCACGGGTGGTGGTTGCGCAAGAGGGAACGCCGTTATGGCGTTTTGCCGACGCGGAGGGCATCTGGCGCTATCCGGTGACCATCGAAGAGGTTTCGCCGCACTATTTACAGGCGCTCATTCAGTATGAAGATCGCTGGTTCTGGGCGCACCCCGGCGTTAACCCGTTTTCCGTTTTGCGGGCCGCCTGGCAGGATTTGCGCGCCGGGCGCGTGGTATCTGGCGGTAGCACGCTGACCATGCAGGTCGCCAGGTTGCTGGATCCGCACCCGCGTACCTTTGGCGGCAAAATCCGCCAGCTATGGCGCGCAATGCAACTGGAGTGGCATCTTTCTAAACGTGAGATCCTCACTCTGTACCTTAATCGCGCGCCGTTTGGCGGCACGTTACAGGGGGTTGGCGCGGCGAGCTGGGCTTATCTGGGTAAATCACCGGCGAAACTCAGCTATTCCGAAGCGGCGCTGTTGGCCGTTTTGCCACAGGCTCCCAGCCGATTGCGGCCGGATCGCTGGCCGCAACGCGCACAGGCGGCACGTGACAAAGTGCTGGATCGCATGGTGGCGCAAAAAGTGTGGCCCGCTTCGCAGGTGAAAGAGTCGCGCGAAGAGCCGGTGTGGCTGGCTCCGCGACAGATGCCGCAACTGGCGCCGTTATTTGCCCGGCGCATGCTGGCATCCAGTAAAGCGCTGAAGATAACTACGACGCTTGATGCCAGCCTGCAACGGCAGCTGGAAGAGATGGCGCTGGGGGTAAAGTCGCGTTTACCGCCACGCAGTTCACTGGCGATGATCGTGGTCGATCACACCAACATGAAGGTGCGTGGCTGGGTCGGATCGGTGGATATTAATGATGATAGCCGCTTTAGCCATGTCGATATGGTCAGCGCTATCCGTTCGCCGGGTTCGGTATTAAAACCCTTTATTTATGGTCTGGCGCTTGATGACGGTCTGATTCATCCGGCCTCGCTATTGCAGGACGTTCCGCGCCGGGTGGGAGATTATCGCCCCGGTAACTTCGACAGCGGTTTTCATGGCCCGGTGAGTATGAGCGAAGCGCTGGTGAGATCGCTGAACCTGCCTGCGGTACAGGTGCTGGAAGCCTATGGCCCGAAAACCTTCGCCGCTAACCTGCGCAATGCCGGTCTGCCGTTGATTCTGCCTGCCGGTGCGGAACCCAATCTGGCGTTGATCCTCGGTGGCGCAGGGGCGCGGCTGGAGGATATCGCTGCGGCCTACAGCGCCTTTGCCCGCCACGGCAATGCGGGAAGATTACGTATGACGCCGGATGCGCCGCTGGAAGAACGCCGGTTGATGTCGCCGGGTGCTGCGTGGATCATCCGCCGTATTCTGGCTGGTGAAGCGCAGCCAGTACCGGATGAAGCGTTGCCGCAGGTTGTGCCGCTGGCATGGAAAACCGGTACCAGCTATGGCTACCGCGATGCGTGGGCGATAGGTATTAATGCCCGCTATGTGATCGGCATCTGGACCGGGCGACCGGACGGTACACCCGTTGCCGGTCAGTTTGGTTTCGCCAGCGCAGTACCGCTGTTAAATCAGGTTAACAACCTGCTGCAGCCGCGCTCGGCAATAGAACAATCCCGCCTGCCGCACGATCCGCGTCCCGCTTCCGTAAGCAGCGGCATCATTTGCTGGCCGGGAGGGCAAAGCCTGCCTGAGGGAGACAGCAATTGCCGCCGCCGTCTGGCGACGTGGTTACTGGATGGCAGCCAGCCGCCAACGCTGCTGATGCCGGAGCAGGAAGGGGGGCTCGGCATTCGCTTTCCGCTGTGGTTAAACAGCGCAGGGCGCAGAGTGGCGGCGGATTGCCCGGATGCGCAGCAGAAAACCTGGATTGTCTGGCCGCGACCGCTGGAGCCCTGGTTGCCCGTCAGTGAACGTCGCGCTGCACGCTTGCCTGCCGCCGATCCCCGTTGTCCACCGCGGGATGACAACGCGCCGCCACCGCTGTTACTAAGCGGCGTGCGAGAAGGCGCCGTGATCAAGCGCGTTCCGGGACAGGCATTTGCGCTACTGCCGTTGCAAAGCAGTGGCGGAGAAGGGGAGCGCTGGTGGTTTTTAAATGGCGAGCCGTTAACGATGCATACGAGTTTATTGAATCTGCGGCTTGATAAAGCCGGTGAATATCAGTTATTGGTTATGGATGATGTGGGACAGGTTGCGACCGTGCAGTTTACTGTGCAATAACTGCGCAAATGGCGAGTTTGGTGAATGGTGTTACTAAAACTCGTCTCATTTTAAAAAAATGTTACCCTCATCCATAGGCAACGCCCGCGTTGCTCTTTATAATCCGCGCCACACCTATTCAGGGCAACAGAACAACTTACAGAGGTAAACATGGCTATTGAACGTACTTTTTCCATCATTAAACCGAACGCGGTGGCAAAAAACGTTATTGGCAGCATCTTCTCTCGCTTCGAAGCGGCGGGTTTCAAAATCGTTGGTACCAAAATGCTGCACCTGACCGTTGAGCAGGCTCGTGGTTTCTACGCCGAGCATGAAGGTCGTCCGTTCTTTGACGGTCTGGTTGAGTTCATGACGTCTGGCCCGATCGTGGTTTCTGTAATGGAAGGTGAAAACGCCGTGCAGCGTCACCGCGATCTGCTGGGCGCAACCAACCCGGCGAACGCGCTGGCCGGTACTCTGCGCGCTGACTACGCAGACAGCTTCACCGAAAACGGTACCCACGGTTCCGATTCCGTAGAATCTGCGGTCCGCGAAATCGCTTTCTTCTTTGCTGAAGGCGAAGTTTGCCCGCGCACGCGCTAATCGTGTAACGAGTTTTACACTTTTCTTTGGCAAATGCCGCGTGCAAACGTGGTATCTGTGCGTCAGAATTTGTACAATACTGCGCCCCAGGATGAGCAGTCGCTTGCCTGGGGCGCTTCTTTTCAACCCTCCACGGGCCATAACGTGTAATAACGAGGCCGGAATAAAATATGTCTGAACAAATTTCCATGCCTGAGAACGACGCTCTCACGGTTCCAAACAAAGACGCAAAAATTAACCTGCTGGATTTAAACCGTCAGCAGATGCGTGAATTTTTCAAAAACTTAGGTGAAAAACCCTTCCGCGCCGACCAGGTGATGAAGTGGATGTATCACTATTGCAGCGACGACTTTGATGAGATGACCGACATCAACAAAGTCCTGCGCAACAAATTAAAAGAAGTGGCTGAAATTCGCGCCCCGGAAGTTGTGGAAGAACAACGCTCTTCCGATGGCACCATCAAATGGGCGATTGCCGTTGGCGATCAGCGCGTTGAAACCGTTTATATCCCGGAAGAAGACCGTGCGACGCTCTGCGTCTCTTCACAGGTGGGATGTGCGCTGGAGTGTAAATTCTGCTCTACCGCGCAACAGGGGTTTAACCGCAACCTGCGCGTTTCCGAAATCATTGGCCAGGTGTGGCGCGCGGCGAAAATTATCGGCGCAGCGAAAGTCACCGGCAGCCGCCCGATCACCAACGTGGTGATGATGGGCATGGGCGAGCCGCTGCTCAACCTGACGAACGTGGTACCGGCAATGGAGATCATGCTGGATGATTTCGGTTTTGGTCTTTCTAAACGTCGCGTCACGCTCTCGACTTCAGGCGTGGTTCCGGCGCTGGATAAGCTGGGCGATATGATTGACGTTGCGCTGGCCATCTCCCTGCACGCGCCAAACGATGCAATCCGCGATGAAATTGTACCGATCAATAAAAAGTACAATATCGAAACCTTCCTTGGCGCCGTTCGTCGCTACATTGAAAAATCCAACGCCAACCAGGGCCGTGTGACCATTGAGTACGTGATGCTGGACCATGTAAACGATGGTACGGAGCATGCGCATGAACTGGCCGAGCTGCTGAAAGATACGCCGTGCAAAATCAACCTGATTCCGTGGAACCCGTTCCCGGGGGCGCCGTACGGTCGTAGCTCCAATAGCCGTATCGATCGTTTCTGCAAGGTGCTGATGAGCTATGGCTTTACCACCATCGTGCGTAAAACGCGCGGTGATGATATCGACGCAGCTTGTGGTCAGTTGGCCGGCGATGTGATCGACCGCACCAAGCGTACAATGCGTAAGCGTATGCAGGGTGAAACGATCGCGGTGAAGGCGCTGTAAGGCTGTGATGCAGCGCGAAGAATGTGCTGCATTTTATAAAAATGTCGAATATTTGGCCTGTACGTATGCAGGCTATTAATAATTACGGTGCGTTTCTCCTGACTTTAAGGCAGTATGTAGTGATGGAACAACGGCTTAGCAAAAAGTGCCTAAAGCTGTTCTGTTATGACGAGCCTGACAGTCTTATACTGTGGGTCTACGTTTAACTGACCCGGTTATTTCGCGGCGCGTGTGGGCATTGCGGCCACACGCGCCTGAATGTTTACTTTTCACGTACCAGTAGTTGTAGCGAATGAATACTGAAGCCACTCAAGACCAAAACGAAGTACAAACCACTGGCGTTCGTCTGCGCAGCGCCCGTGAACAACTTGGACTCAGCCAACAGGCGGTTGCAGAACGCTTGTGTCTGAAGGTCTCCACGGTACGCGATATCGAAGAGGATCGATCGCCTGCCGATCTGGCATCGACGTTTGTGCGCGGTTATATCCGCTCATATGCCCGCCTGGTGCACATCCCCGAAGAAGAATTACTGCCGATGATCGAGAAGCAAGCGCCGGTCAGAGCGGCGAAAGTTGCTCCGATGCAGACCTTTGCTTTAGGCAAACCGCGCAAAAAACGCGATGGCTGGTTGATGAGCTTTACCTGGCTGGTGCTGTTTGTGGTGATAGGGTTGACGGGTGCCTGGTGGTGGCAGAATCATAAAGCTCAGCAGGAAGAGATCAGCACGATGGCCGATCAATCCTCTGCGGAACTTAATGCCAGCAACAGTAGCAATAACGCGCAAAGCGTACCGTTGAACAACGATCCTGCCACTGCCGCCGCGACGGATGATAACTCCTCAACGCCGATTGAAGCCCCGGCTCCGTCAACCACCGCGCAGGCGCCGACGACCGCGCAGCAAGCGCCGGTGAATACCGCCAACCAGAACCTGGTGGTTTCTCCCTCTCAGGCGAATGTTGAATCAACTCAGCAGCCTGCAGCAACCGCGAACAATGGGCAGTTGCCTACAGATCAGGCGGGTGTTGCTGGCGCTGTTGCCGATACCAATGCGCTGGTGATGAGCTTCAACGCTGACTGCTGGCTCGAAGTGAGCGATGCGACCGGTAAAAAACTGTTTAGCGGCCTGCAACGTAAAGATGCCACGCTGAATCTGACCGGTCAGGCGCCGTATAAATTAAAAATTGGCGCACCGGCAGCAGTACAGATCCAGTATCAGGGAAAACCTGTCGATCTGAGTCGTTTTATCAGAACTAACCAGGTTGCGCGTCTGACCCTCAATGCCGAACAATCAGCAACACAGTAACAGACGGGCAACGCGGGAGATTTTTCATGCATAACCAGGCCCCGATTCAACGTCGGAAATCGAAACGGATTTACGTTGGGAACGTGCCGATCGGCGATGGGGCTCCCATCGCGGTGCAATCAATGACCAACACGCGCACCACGGATGTGGAAGCGACGGTCAATCAAATTAAGGCGCTGGAGCGCGTCGGCGCGGATATTGTTCGTGTTTCCGTCCCCACGATGGACGCGGCAGAAGCCTTCAAACTCATCAAACAGCAGGTGAGTGTTCCGCTGGTGGCGGACATCCATTTTGACTACCGCATTGCGCTGAAAGTGGCCGAATATGGCGTTGACTGTTTGCGCATCAATCCCGGCAACATCGGTAACGAAGAACGTATTCGCACGGTAGTTGACTGCGCCCGCGATAAAAATATTCCCATTCGCATCGGCGTTAACGCCGGTTCGCTGGAAAAAGATCTGCAGGAAAAGTACGGCGAACCGACGCCGCAGGCGCTGCTCGAATCGGCAATGCGCCATGTGGATCACCTCGATCGTCTTAACTTCGATCAATTCAAAGTCAGCGTGAAAGCCTCTGACGTATTCCTCGCCGTTGAATCCTATCGTCTGCTGGCGAAGCAGATCGATCAGCCGTTGCATCTCGGGATCACCGAAGCTGGCGGCGCCCGCGCAGGTGCGGTGAAATCCGCTATCGGCCTTGGCTTACTGCTGTCTGAAGGTATCGGCGATACGCTGCGTATTTCGCTGGCCGCCGATCCGGTGGAAGAGATCAAAGTCGGTTTTGATATTCTGAAATCACTGCGTATTCGTTCCCGCGGGATCAACTTTATCGCCTGCCCGACCTGCTCCCGCCAGGAGTTCGACGTGATCGGTACGGTTAACGCGCTGGAGCAGCGGCTGGAAGATATCATTACGCCGATGGATGTCTCCATTATCGGCTGCGTGGTGAACGGCCCTGGCGAAGCGCTGGTCTCCACGCTTGGCGTGACGGGCGGCAATAAGAAAAGCGGCCTGTATGAAGACGGCGTGCGCAAAGATCGTCTTGATAACGCAGATATGATCGCTCAGCTTGAGGCCCGTATTCGCGCAAAAGCGTCGATCCTGGATGAAGCGCGCCGTATCGACGTGCAACAGGTAGAAAAATAACGTAGCTGGGAAGCGGCTGGCTTCCCGTGTATGATGAACCCGCCCGGCGCGACCCTGACTCGTCGCTGCCCTGAGGGTTCATTTTTTGTATTCATAAAGAGAATAAACGTGGCAAAGAATATTCAAGCCATTCGCGGCATGAACGATTATCTGCCTGGCGAAACCGCCATCTGGCAGCGCATTGAAAGCACCCTGAAAAACGTGCTCGGCAGCTACGGTTACAGTGAAATCCGTTTGCCGATTGTAGAGCAGACCCCGTTATTCAAACGCGCGATCGGCGAAGTGACCGACGTGGTTGAAAAAGAGATGTATACCTTTGACGATCGCAACGGCGATAGCCTGACGCTGCGTCCTGAAGGTACGGCGGGCTGTGTACGCGCCGGCATCGAGCATGGTCTTCTGTACAATCAGGAACAGCGTTTGTGGTACGTCGGGCCGATGTTCCGCTACGAGCGTCCGCAGAAAGGGCGCTATCGCCAGTTCCATCAGCTGGGTGTCGAAGTGTTTGGTCTGCAAGGGCCGGATATCGATGCGGAGCTGATTATGCTTACCGCCCGCTGGTGGCGTGAGCTGGGCATCGCGTCTCACGTGGCCCTTGAACTCAACTCTATTGGTTCGCTGGAAGCGCGCGCAACTTACCGCGATGCGCTGGTCGCATTCCTTGAACAGCATAAAGATAAGCTGGACGAAGATTGCCTGCGCCGCATGTATACCAACCCGCTGCGCGTGCTGGATACGAAAAATCAGGACATCCAGACGCTGCTGAACGACGCGCCGAAACTGGGTGATTACCTCGACGACGAATCCCGCGAACATTTCGCCGGGCTGTGCGCTTTCCTTGATGACGCCGGTATCGCGTATACCGTTAACCAGCGTCTGGTGCGCGGTCTTGACTACTACAACCGCACCGTTTTCGAATGGGTGACAACCAGCCTTGGCGCGCAGGGAACCGTCTGTGCAGGCGGTCGTTATGACGGCCTGGTTGAGCAACTTGGCGGTCGCGCGACTCCGGCGGTTGGCTTTGCGATGGGCCTTGAACGACTTGTTTTGTTGGTTCAGGCAGTTAATCCGGAATTTAAAGCAAAATCCGTTGTCGATATATACCTGGTGGCGTCTGGCGCCAATACGCAGTCCGCTGCAATGCAGTTGGGTGAACAGGTACGCGATGCGTTGCCTGGTGTGAGGCTGATGATGAACCACGGCGGCGGCAATTTCAAAAAGCAATTCGCCCGTGCAGATAAGTGGGGCGCTCGCGTCGCACTGGTGCTCGGCGAGTCTGAAATCGCCGACGGTAATGTTGTGGTGAAGGATTTACGCTCTGGTGAACAGAGTACGGTAACGCAGGATAGCGTTGCAGCGCATTTGCGCACACTACTGGGCTAATCTCGCCGGTGAATTATCGTTAAGGAGAAGGATTGCGTGGAAATTTACGAGAACGAAAACGACCAGGTTGACGCTATCAAGCGCTTCTTTGTCGAAAATGGCAAAGCGCTGGCTGTTGGGGTTGTTTTGGGTATTGGTGCGCTGATGGGCTGGCGTTACTGGAACGGCCATCAGGCAGATACGGCGAGAGCTTCATCGCAGGCCTATGAAAACGCGATTTCCGCGCTTCAGGCTGATAAGCCAGAGTCGTTCACAGCTGCAGAGAAATTTGCCGCTGACAACAAAAACACTTATGGCGCGCTGGCTTCACTGGAACTGGCACAGCAATATGTAGAAAAAAATGAACTGGATAAAGCAGCCGCGCAATTGCAACAGGGGCTTGCCGCGACCAGTGATGAAAATCTGCAATCGATGATCAACGTCCGTCTGGCGCGTGTTCAGGTGCAGCAGAAGCAGCAAGACGCTGCGCTCAAAACGCTGGATGCCGTTAAAGGCGAAAGCTGGGCGGCAATTGTTGCCGATCTGCGCGGCGAAGCGCTGCTGAGCAAAGGCGACAAACAAGGTGCGCGCACCGCATGGGAAAACGGCATTAAAAACAATGCTTCTCCTGCGCTCAGCGAAATGATGCAGATGAAAATTAATAATTTGTCCATCTAAGAGGGACCCGATGCAATTGCGTAAATTACTTCTGCCAGGGCTGCTTTCCGTGACGTTATTGAGCGGCTGTTCCCTGTTCAATAGCGAAGAAGATGTTGTCAAAATGTCCCCGCTACCGGTGGTTGAAAATCAGTTCACCCCGACAACCGCGTGGAGTACTTCCGTCGGCAACGGTATCGGCGATTTCTATTCTAACCTGCACCCGGCATTTGCTGACGGCGTAGTGTATGCCGCCGATCGCCACGGCGTGGTGAAAGCGGTCAATATTGAAGACGGCCATGAAATCTGGTCGGTCAATCTGGCAGAGAAAGACGGCTGGTTCTCTACGCGCGCTGCGCTGCTTTCCGGCGGCGTAACCGTTTCTGGCGGCCATGTGTACGTCGGTACTGAGAAAGCGCAGGTTTATGCTCTCAATACCAGCGATGGTTCGCAGGCTTGGCAGGCAAAAGTTGCTGGTGAAGCGCTTTCCCGCCCGGTAGTGAGCGACGGCCTGGTGCTGATTCATACCAGTAACGGCCAGTTGCAGGCGCTGAATGAAAGCGACGGTGCGGTGAAATGGACGGTCAACCTGGATATGCCTGCGCTCTCTCTGCGCGGCGAATCTGCGCCGACCACCGCCTTTGGCGCTGCCATTGTCGGCGGCGATAACGGTCGCGTGAGCGCGGTACTGATGCAGCAGGGCCAGATGATTTGGCAGCAGCGCATCTCCCAGGCGAACGGCCCGACCGAAATCGATCGCCTGAGCGATGTGGATACCACCCCGATTGTCGAAGGTAACGTGGTTTTCGCCCTGGCTTACAACGGCAACCTGACGGCGCTGGATCTGCGCAGCGGCCAGATCATGTGGAAACGTGAGCTGGGCTCGGTGAGCGACTTCGTTGTTGATGGTAATCGCATCTATATTATCGATCAGAATGACCGCGTTCTGGCGCTGACCACCGACGGTGGCGTGACCCTGTGGACGCAAAGCGATCTGCTGCACCGTAACCTTACCGCTCCGGCGTTGTATAATGGTTACATTGTGACAGGCGATAGCGAAGGTTATGTTCACTGGATCAACGTTGAAGACGGGCGCTTCGTCGCGCAGCAGAAAGTCGACAGCTCTGGTTTCCTGACTGAGCCGGTCGTTGCTGGCGGCAAGCTGCTGATCCAGGCGAAAGACGGCACGCTGTACGCACTCTCGCGCTAACTGCGCTGAGGTTGTCGTTTCCGAAGACGGCTCCTGTTGCAGGAGCCGTTTTCCTGTTTTTAAAATGCCGCGCAAATTGCGCCGTTTTGCTAATGAATTTCCTGTAATGAGGCTTTAAACATGGTACCTGTGGTCGCGCTTGTCGGGCGCCCTAATGTTGGAAAATCCACGCTATTTAACCGCTTAACACGCACCCGTGATGCGCTGGTGGCCGATTTCCCGGGTCTGACTCGTGACCGTAAGTACGGTCGTGCTGAAGTAGAAGGCCGCGAATTTATCTGTATCGATACCGGCGGTATCGACGGCACTGAAGATGGCGTGGAGACGCGCATGGCGGAACAATCGCTGCTGGCGATTGAAGAAGCCGATGTCGTGCTGTTTATGGTTGATGCCCGCGCGGGTCTGATGCCAGCGGATACGGCTATTGCTAAGCATCTGCGTTCACGCGAAAAACCGACTTTCCTCGTCGCTAACAAAACGGACGGTCTGGATCCGGATCAGGCAACCGCGGATTTCTACGCGCTGGGTCTTGGTGAAATTTATGCTATCGCCGCTTCTCACGGGCGCGGAGTCACCAGCCTGCTGGAACACGTGCTGATGCCGTGGATGGACGAACTGAATCCGCCGGAAGAGGTGGATGAAGAGGCCGAATACTGGGCGCAGTTCGAAGCCCGTGAAAATGGCGAAGAAGAAGAGCCGGAAGAGGAGTTCAACCCGCAGGATCTGCCGATCAAGCTGGCGATTGTCGGTCGTCCGAACGTCGGTAAGTCCACACTCACTAACCGCATCCTCGGCGAAGACCGCGTGGTGGTGTACGACATGCCGGGCACCACGCGCGACAGTATCTACATTCCGATGCAGCGCGATGAACGTGAGTACGTACTTATCGACACCGCCGGTGTGCGTAAGCGCGGCAAAATCACTGATGTGGTGGAGAAATTCTCCGTTATCAAAACCCTGCAAGCGATTGAAGACGCCAACGTCGTACTGCTGGTGATTGATGCCCGCGAAGGTATTTCCGACCAGGATCTGTCGCTGCTGGGCTTTATCCTCAACAGCGGTCGCTCGCTGGTGATTGTCGTCAACAAGTGGGACGGCCTGAGCCAGGAAGTGAAAGAGCAGGTGAAAGAGACGCTGGATTACCGTCTCGGCTTTATCGACTTTGCCCGCGTGCACTTTATCTCTGCGCTGCACGGCAGCGGCGTCGGCAACCTGTTCGAATCCGTACGCGAAGCCTATGACAGCTCCACGCGCCGCGTCAGCACCGCGCTGTTGACCCGTATTATGAATATGGCGGCGGAAGATCATCAGCCGCCGCTGGTGCGCGGTCGCCGCGTGAAACTGAAATATGCCCATGCCGGTGGTTATAACCCGCCGATTGTGGTGATCCACGGCAACCAGGTGAAAGACCTGCCGGATTCCTACAAACGCTATCTGATGAACTACTTCCGCAAATCGCTGGATGTAATGGGTACGCCAATCCGTATTCAGTTCAAGGAAGGGGAAAACCCGTTTGCGGATAAGCGCAACACCCTGACGCCGAACCAGCTGCGTAAGCGTAAGCGCCTGATTAAACACATTAAGAAGAGTAAGTAATTACTCCTGAAACCCGCCACCCGGCGGGTTTTTTGTCACTTAAGGTGTATGATAAGGGCAGTGAAAAATAAACGAGGAGAGCGTTATGGATCTCAAATGCCCGACCTGCCACAACCCGCTGGAACTGGTGGGAACGCATGCGCATTGCGACGGCTGCGACAACGATATTGAAGTACAGGCAAACTGCCCGGAGTGTCATCAGCCTCTGGAAGTGTTAAAAGCCTGCGGCGCGGTGGACTTTTTCTGCCAGCACGGTCACGGGCTGATTTCTAAAAAACGCGTCGAGTTTATCCCGCTTTAAGGCTTGCAGATGCAGGCTTCGCCATCGCGCCACAGTTCCACCAGCGACGGTGGCGCTTTATTTTCCGGGATCAGCAACAGCACATCGGTTTGCTGCGCGGTCCAGGTTATCTGCAAACGGTAAAAACGCTGATCGCCGCGCCCCGGCGAATCCGGCTGCCCGGGCGGTTGCCCGAGCGGCAGGGTCTGATGCAGGATACTGACCAGGCGCTGGCGCTGTTCCGCGTTAAGCTGAGCAATCACGATTTTTCGCGTGCCGCTCAGCTTCGGAATATAAGCCAGCCCGCCTTCACGGGCGACTTCAACCACCGCATCATCGGTCAATTCGGGTTCGTTCATTACAACACTCCAACCTCTTTCCAGGCCTTCTCGATTGCGTCTGCAACCTGTTGGCCCGAACGTTTTTCGCCGTGCTGAATGGTCAGTTTCGCAAAGGCGGCGAAATCGGCATTTTGCGCCAGCGCCTTATCGCAGACGGTATCGTACCAGGCGTAACCGGCTTTTTCCCAGGCATAGCCGCCAATCGCCGTCGCAGCAAGGTAAAACGCGCGGTTGGGGATACCGGAATTCAGATGCACGCCGCCGTTATCTTCACGGGTTTTCACAAAATCTTTCATGTGCGCAGGCTGCGGATCTTTACCCAGCAACGGGTCATCATAGGCGGTGCCGGGGTGAGACATCGAACGCAGGCCTTTGCCATTAATTCCTTTTGCCAGCAACCCTTCGCCGATGATCCAGTCGGCCTGATCCGCGGTTTGCTGTTTGTGGTACTGCTTCACCAGGGAGCCAAAAACATCCGATAACGACTCATTAAGCGCGCCAGATTGTTCAAAATAGATCAGCGCGGCTTCCGTTTCTGTGACGCCGTGGCTGAGTTCATGCGCCACCACATCGATAGCGATGGTAAAGCGATTGAAGATTTCACCGTCGCCGTCGCCAAATACCATCTGCTGGCCATTCCAGAAAGCGTTCTGATATTGCTGGCCATAATGCACGGTGCCGTTCAGCACCATACCCTTATTATCCAGTGAGTTACGATGCAAAACCTGCCAGAAAAACTCGTGGGTAACGCCGAGATAGTCGTAAGCTTCATCCACGGCAACATCACCATTCGACGGCTGGCCTTCGTAGCGCACCTGCTTACCGGGCAGGCTCTCTTTCTGCTGCGCATCATAAATATCGCGTACCAGCTCGCCGGGAGAGGTGACCAGCGGTGCGCTGGGTTTGCCGTGGCTGTGGGCCATCAACGTCTGCACATGGGTTAACGTTTGTTGTGCGCAGCGCTGCTGTACTTCTGATCCATGGTCGATAATGCGGCGAAGAATATAGGGTGGGATAACGCTGCTAAACGGGCGTGTTTTCATGTCGCTCTCCTTGATGAAAAGAACAACAAAAGTATAGGGGCAGCTTATAGATTAATCGTACACATTAAGATGATTTACGCTGGCGCGGTTTCTTTACGGGTGTCACGTTGCTGACTTCACTCTCCACCCAGCCGTCATTCAGGCGGGTGGTAAGCTTATCGCCGACTTTCACCTGGCGAGTTTTTTTCAGAACTTCGCCAGCCGGGAAGGTGGTCACGCTGTAACCGCGCGCCAGAGTCGCCAGCGGGCTGACGGCTTCCAGATGGGTGATCGCAGTACCAAACCGTTCGCGCGTTGCGCTTAAACGGTCGCGAATGTTCTGGCTCAGGTGATATTCCAGCTGTTGCACGCGGCTTTGCGCGCGATGAATCCGCGGCTGCGGGTTTTGCTGATTCAGACGTTGCATCGCGCGCTGCTGACGGGCAGAAGCGCGTTTTAACTGCGTATCCAGTGCGTTTTGCATGCGCTGCTGCAGACGCTCCAGCACCGTTTGCTGACGCGCCAGCCGTAACTGCGGGTGCTGCTGTTGCAGGCGATGGTTCACCTGGGCAAAGCGGCGGTTGCGGCCAGCCAGGTAATAATCCATCGACATCTCTAAGCGCTGCTGCATCGCCTGTACCTGGCGCAGTAGTTCAAGCTGGTTGCGGCTGACAATTTCCGCTGCGGCCGAAGGCGTTGGCGCGCGCAGATCGGCAACAAAATCGGCAATCGTCACATCGGTTTCATGGCCGACGGCGCTGACCACCGGAATGCGGCTTGCGAAAATCGCACGCGCGACGCGTTCGTCGTTAAAGCTCCAGAGATCTTCCAGCGAACCGCCGCCGCGACCGACAATCAGCACGTCGCACTCCTGGCGCGCATTCGCCAGCTCAATAGCACGCACGATTTGCCCCGGCGCATCTTCGCCCTGCACAGCAGTCGGGTAAATGACCACCGGCAGAGACGGATCGCGGCGTTTCAGCACATGCAGAATATCGTGCAGCGCCGCGCCAGTTTTCGAGGTGATCACGCCAACGCAGTGCGCAGGCGAGGGCAGCGGCTGCTTAAATTGCTGATCGAACACCCCTTCAGCAGCGAGTTTGGCTTTTAGCTGCTCATACTTCTGCTGCAACAAGCCTTCACCGGCCGGTTGCATGCTTTCGACGATAATCTGGTATTCCCCGCGCGGTTCATACAGCGTGATGTTGGCGCGAACCAGCACCTGCTGGCCGTGCTGCGGGCGAAACGTAACGCGGCGGTTGCTGTTGCGGAACATCGCGCAGCGCACCTGAGCGGTATCGTCTTTTAAGGTGAAGTACCAGTGGCCGGAAGCGGGTTGGGTAAAATTGGAGATTTCCCCGCTGATCCACACCTGACCGAGTTCGCGTTCCAGCAGTAAGCGCACCGATTGGTTCAGGCGGCTGACGGTATAAATTGAGGGGGATTGGAACGACGACATGTGAGCCAGATCAAATTCTAAATCAGCAGGTTATTCAGTCGATAGTAACCCGATACGAGGGGATGGCAAGTTTTTTCTCAAAAAAGTGTGGATGCAATCGGTTACGCTCTGTATAATGCCACGGCAATATTTAACCCCCCAGGTCAGAGATATTGCCCATGCTACGTATTGCTAAAGAAGCACTGACGTTTGACGACGTCCTCCTCGTTCCCGCTCATTCCACCGTTCTGCCGAATACTGCCGACTTGAGCACGCAGCTCACCAAAACCATTCGCCTGAACATTCCTATGCTCTCTGCGGCGATGGATACCGTGACTGAAGCGCGTCTGGCGATTGCGCTGGCACAGGAAGGTGGCATTGGCTTTATTCACAAAAACATGTCTATCGAGCGCCAGGCGGAAGAAGTTCGCCGCGTGAAGAAACATGAATCCGGCGTGGTTAAAGATCCACAAACCGTTCTGCCAACCACCACCCTGCGCGAAGTAAAAGAACTGACCGAACGTAACGGCTTTGCCGGTTACCCGGTTGTCAACGGCGACAACGAACTGGTCGGCATCATCACCGGTCGTGACGTGCGTTTCGTCACCGATCTGAGCCAGCCGGTCAGCGTGTATATGACGCCGAAAGAGCGCCTGGTGACCGTTCGCGAAGGGGAATCCCGTGAAGTGGTGTTCGCCAAAATGCACGAAAAACGCGTTGAAAAAGCGCTGGTCGTTGACGAAAGCTTCCACCTGCGCGGCATGATCACCGTTAAAGACTTCCAGAAAGCAGAACGTAAACCGAACGCCTGTAAAGATGCGCAGGGCCAGTTGCGCGTTGGCGCGGCAGTCGGCGCTGGCGCCGGTAACGAAGAGCGCGTTGACGCGCTGGTTGCCGCAGGCGTTGACGTACTGCTGATTGATTCCTCTCACGGCCACTCCGAAGGCGTGTTGCAGCGCATTCGCGAAACCCGCGCTAAATACCCGGATCTGCAAATCATCGGCGGTAACGTTGCGACTGGCGCAGGTGCTCGTGCCCTGGCGGAAGCAGGCGTGAGCGCGGTGAAAGTCGGTATCGGCCCTGGCTCCATCTGTACTACCCGTATCGTGACCGGCGTGGGCGTTCCGCAGATCACCGCGGTTTCCGACGCGGTTGAAGCGCTGGAAGGCACTGGCATTCCGGTTATCGCTGACGGCGGTATCCGTTTCTCTGGCGACATCGCCAAAGCCATCGCCGCAGGCGCTGCTGCCGTAATGGTTGGTTCCATGCTGGCCGGTACTGAAGAATCCCCGGGCGAAATCGAACTCTACCAGGGTCGTTCTTACAAATCTTACCGCGGTATGGGTTCTCTGGGCGCGATGTCCAAAGGCTCTTCCGACCGTTACTTCCAGAGCGATAACGCTGCCGACAAACTGGTGCCGGAAGGTATCGAAGGTCGCGTTGCCTATAAAGGCCGCCTGAAAGAGATCATTCACCAGCAGATGGGCGGCCTGCGCTCCTGTATGGGTCTGACCGGCTGTGGTACTATCGACGACCTGCGTACCAAAGCGGAATTTGTACGCATCAGCGGTGCCGGTATCCAGGAAAGCCACGTTCACGACGTGACCATCACCAAGGAATCCCCGAACTACCGCATGGGTTCTTAATGATTTTCGCGCCCGGTGCTTTCACCGGGCGCTGACTTTCATACTCTCTGTTCAGGTTCAGCCTGCAAGACGACGAGTATATTCATTGCCACTTGCCTCGGAAGTAACGTCAATGACGGACAATATTCATAAACATCGTATTCTCATCCTCGACTTCGGTTCTCAGTACACCCAACTGGTTGCGCGCCGCGTGCGTGAACTGGGCGTTTACTGCGAACTGTGGGCGTGGGATGTCACCGAAGCGCAGATCCGCGACTTCAACCCAAGCGGCATCATCCTTTCCGGCGGCCCGGAAAGCACCACCGAAGATAACAGCCCGCGCGCACCGCAGTATGTATTCGAAGCTGGTGTTCCGGTGCTCGGCGTGTGCTACGGCATGCAGACCATGGCGATGCAGCTTGGCGGCCACGTTGAAGGTTCTAACGAGCGTGAATTCGGTTACGCGCAGGTTGAAGTGCAGACCGACAGCGCGCTGGTTCGCGGCATTGAAGACTCCCTGACCGCTGAAGGCAAAGTGCTGCTGGACGTGTGGATGAGCCACGGCGACAAAGTGACGGCCATTCCGTCCGATTTCGTAACCGTTGCCAGCACCGAAAGCTGCCCGTTCGCCATCATGGCGAATGAAGAAAAACGTTTTTACGGTGTGCAGTTCCACCCGGAAGTGACCCACACCCGCCAGGGCCTGCGTTTGCTGGAGCGCTTTGTGCGCGATATCTGCGAATGTGAAGCGCTGTGGACCCCGGCAAAAATCATCGACGACGCGGTTGAACGCATTCGTCAGCAGGTTGGCAATGATAAAGTGATCCTCGGCCTTTCCGGCGGTGTGGATTCCTCTGTTACCGCGATGCTGCTGCACCGCGCCATCGGCAAAAACCTGACCTGCGTATTCGTCGATAACGGCCTTCTGCGCCTGAACGAAGCCGCTCAGGTGATGGATATGTTTGGCGACCACTTCGGTCTGAACATCGTTCACGTTCCGGCAGAAGATCGCTTCCTTTCAGCATTGGCTGGCGAGAACGATCCGGAAGCTAAACGCAAAATCATCGGCCGCGTGTTCGTGGAAGTGTTCGACGAAGAAGCGCTGAAACTGGAAGACGTGAAATGGCTGGCGCAGGGCACTATCTATCCGGATGTGATCGAATCTGCCGCCTCCGCGACCGGTAAAGCGCACGTTATCAAATCTCACCACAACGTGGGTGGCCTGCCGAAAGAGATGAAGATGGGCCTGGTTGAGCCGCTGAAAGAGCTGTTCAAAGATGAAGTGCGTAAAATTGGTCTGGAACTCGGCCTGCCGTACGATATGCTCTACCGTCACCCGTTCCCGGGCCCGGGCCTCGGCGTTCGCGTACTGGGCGAAGTGAAGAAAGAGTACTGCGACCTGCTGCGTCGCGCCGATGCGATCTTTATTGAAGAGCTGCATAAAGCCGACCTCTACAACAAAGTGAGCCAGGCCTTCACCGTGTTCCTGCCGGTCCGCTCCGTCGGCGTGATGGGCGACGGTCGTAAATACGACTGGGTTGTCTCTCTGCGTGCCGTAGAAACCATCGACTTTATGACTGCACACTGGGCGCACCTGCCGTACGATTTCCTCGGCCGCGTTTCCAACCGCATCATCAATGAAGTCAACGGCATCTCCCGCGTGGTGTATGACATCAGCGGCAAACCGCCAGCGACTATTGAGTGGGAATGATTTAACGTCTGGCAACAGCTAGCACGTAAAAGTAGTAAAGTACCTCTAAGCCCGCGTAACATGAACTGTCCAACTTTATGGGGTCAGTCCAAACAGCGGGCTTTTGTTTTTGTCACGCTAACGGTACAGGATTTAAACATTAGGATTCGGGTTTTGGTGCGAATGCCCCAATGTAAACGTAAGGTTCAAGGTTAAACGCCTCTTTTAGCTGACGAGAATCGTACACAGTGACTTGCGGGGAGGCAGATAGCGCCGATGTCACTATGGCTAACCTCCAGTCTGGATTAAGCATCAATCCTGCATTGTGTTCGTTACGCGTAAGGAAAAAACGTGGTGTAGTACCGGCGGTACCCTTAACTTCGAGATGCAGCACTGATTCGCCGCGCGTGAAGATAAAGTCATATCCGCAGGGAAGGTGTGTTGTTCGCTGGTAGCTGTAGCCTTGTTCTGTATAATATTCGATAACAGCATCTTCTGCAGCTAACTCCACGACTTTACGATGTTCAGGGGTACCAAATCCCCGAAGTGGATCGACTTGATCCAGTTCGGGGTCAACAATACTGCATTCATTAGGGTTATGAATTGCGACTGAGGCTAAGCGATTCATTAAACTCTCAAGCCGAGCTTGAACCCTTATTTTATTCTCGGTTTTCGTCACGTCAGGGCCGTCAAGAAACGAGTATTTCCCCTGTTTTACGGATGGATCCGAGAATGGCAGAATTCGCTCCTCGGGCGGGATGAAGTAAGCGGAATTACTGGTTATGCAATATGACCAATCATAAGCAGGATGAGGGAAAATTTGCTGTCGCGGATCGGTGCTATTGGGGCGGGTTATCCACTCACCATGAAGCGTTGCGTTTTCGTACCAACCAACTACGTGTATGCCTGGAGTGGTCGGATTTTTTGCTAAGCATACAACCGTCCATCCTTCTGCGTCGTCGTGGTAAGGTGCGTAGTTACCTCCTTGTGGGGGTACATAGCAGTAGTAAGTCCCATCGATATCTGGCATAAAGTTGTAGGCTTCATGACCTCGCCCTTCATTTTCCGTCCCTCTGTTTTTATTTAGCCAAGCAAAGTTACCAGCAATGTCGCCACCTCGATAATATGCTGACCACCCAAATTTAACCCACAATATCTTGTTCATGTAATGCCGTTCCTTTGGGCTAGTTTTTTTGGATTTTTGCCATCGAGAAAATCGTGGAATGGCGATCGGGCCTAAGCCGCCGACAGAAAATTTCCTCATAAGCCGGGTATTTTAGGTTTGTGGACTTCGGCCAGGGTTAAAAAAGGCTTTGATGACTCCAGAAAGTGAGCCCGGCGATGGTGCCGATGAACACTAACGCCAAGCCATACAGTCCGACCAGGAGGCGGCGCTGCACACGGCGAAGGCGTAATTCGCCATTGCTCTGTTCATTGCGTAAGGCATGCAGCCCTGCTTGGTGCTCGGCCCACTCCAGCTGTCGTTCGTTGCGTTCGTTAAGCAGTGTTTGGGCCTGTTCGGTCAGTACTTCGCGCAATTCCGAGAGCTGCTGATCTAGGTCGCGGAGCTTATCTTCCTGCTGCTGCGCTTGGAGGACCAAGTCGGCATCGAGTCGTTCTATCTGGCGTGTGGCTTCGCTGCTCTGTTCGTTGAATGTAGTGAGCAGACCTTGCTCAACAGTCTGGAGACGTTTTTCCTGGGTTGAGTCGACTACTTGCTGCAACTGCGTGAGGCGCTGTTCTATGGAACTCGCCTGCTCATCGAGGACTTCTCGGAGCAACTGCTGCTGTTCATCCAGTACGCCTTGCACCTGATGCATGCGATTGTCGAAGTCGGCCAGCAGACTATCCCGGGTTTCCATTACTTCTTTGGCGATGCTGATCAGTATTTCGCCGTGTTCGTCGGTCAGCCCCTGGACTTTCAACAGGTCGGTAACGTATTGGCGCAAGTGTGCTGCTTGGTGCTTGATCTCGGCTTGGTGCTGTTCGAGAAGTATGTTCTGTTGGGCCAGTTCCTCGGCTTTGGCATCCAAGGCCTTCTGCTGGTCGGCCAGTTGTCCCTGCTGCTCAGTCAGTTGCTGGGCCTGCAACGAGCTGATCACCATCAATTGGGCGAGAGTTTTGGCAAATTCCGCCTGCACTTCTTGGGCGTCGAGCTGGGCGTTCTTCAGTTCGCCGTGATTGAACAGGCGGCCGAGAAAGCTACGCTGCTCGTGTTGGTCGCGGACCTGCTTGAAATCATCGAGGCGCTTGAACGTGCTGTGGAACTTCTTGTAAACCTCAGCGATGTCTATCTGGGCGAGCAGGTCTTCGCTGGGAACAGTGCTTGCAAGTTGGGCAATGATCTTGGACATCCCTTATGTTTCCTTCCTGACCTGCTGAAGCAACAAACCAAGGCGTTCGTTAAACTGTTTCTTGCTATCGATGGCTTGGGATAACGAGGCGATAGTCTCCGCCTGTTCTCCTATGGCGCCTTGCGCGTGCTGCACTGAGGCTTGTGCGGCCTCGGTTGCCTGATCGAAGCGCACGGAGATGCGCTGATTTAGCTGGACCATCATCCGGTAGCGAGCCGAAAGTCGAAATTGCAGCTCTACCTGTTCAATCATGCGCTCGCCCAGTTCGGCGGTGGTTTGCAGGGTATCGATCTGCACCTTGATGAAATCAGTTCCCTTATCCAGCATCCAATCGATAAGCGAGTCGATGGCGTACATCAGCAGAGCGTTGGCGAGGCCGGTCATCAGGCCGGTTAGCACCGGGGTGATCGTTCCGGCGAGTGGTGCGAGCACCGGGATACCTACGATGAAGGTGTTAACCGATTGCTCCAAGAGCATGCCGGCACCCAAGGTGAACAGGCCGGCCAAACTCTTGCTGACCGCCCGCATAACCTCGGTGCCGGACATTTCCTTGGGGGGCCAGAGCAGTAGCTTGAGGGCCTTGAACAGTTCCTGCATGCCTTCTCGGATGATGGTTACAACCTTGGCCGATGTGGTGATGAGGTTGTTGATTAGGAAGGTCAACAGGTTGCTCACAAGACCTTGAAGGCCGCCCTCGAAGAAAGCATCGAAAGCTGCCTTAAACTTGCTCTGAACGCGCTTCAACACACGCTCAATCGCTGCTACCACGCGGTCGAGCAGGGGCTGCTGATCGTCACGCTGGCTGACCACCTTGTGCACTTCGACGAAGCTGCCGTTGACCACCTCGAATAACAGCACTCCCATTGCCCTGCGCAGGCCGGTCTTGCCGAATTCCTTCGCGCCAGTAATGCCCAGTTCCTTGCCGTGGTATATCAAGCGGTCTTTGGTGTCAGGCTGATGCTGATCGATGGCGCCGCGAGCCTTGTCAATCAGCGGCTTGGTAATGGATTCGTCGTAACCGTTTTCGGCAGAGAGTGCGGTCTCTGCGGCGGTATCACTCTTTGCTCGGTTATTTTCAAAGGTGGTGAAATGCAGATTGTCTTTTTCCGAGGCCAACGCCTTGCGTTGCTCCGGAGTAAGCATCCAGGCACCTTTTTTGTGTGCCTGCTTCAGGGGGATGGTGTGATCCAGCTCGGCATTCATAACCAGCTTGCCATTTGACTTGGCGGTGCGCTTGGTCGGTGCCTTTTCATTGGTGTATGTGTCGATGAATGTTTGTGAGTTCATCGTGCCGTCCTTCACCGCATCCTTCATTTTCTGCTTTCTCGCGGCGGAGTAATCGTAGTCGGCTTTACGATCATAGTGCTCGGATGCCTTGGCATAGATGTCTTGGTTAGCATTGTGCTGGGTGGTGACGTTGCCACCATTAATATCCGAGAACATTGCAGGGGTTAATCCGAAAGGGCCGACCACTTGTTGCAGTGCTTCTTCGCGGCAGCGGTTAAGCAACTCTTGTAGGCGCTTGTCCTTCAGTGTCTCGCGTTCGGAGCGAGCGCCAACGGGCCTCTGTAATTGGCGCTGGTCAGCATCGACCACGGAACTGAGTAGGGCATCGAGATTGGCGGTGAGCAGCGGATCCACTTGCAGGGTCGGTCGGGAGGTCATTGAGCAGTCCTTGTCGAAAGAAGTCTGCGTAACAGGTAAAAAACGGTTCTAATACTATTAGACCACTGTTGGTTGACTAAGCACAAGCCGAACATCTAGATGTCTGCAGATCCCGAAAGTTAGAATCGACTTAAGGCCTATCGCAGGCTGACATTAACTTTGAATACATTATGTAGGGTTCTTTTAAGTGCTCTGTTTTGGGCCATGCTCTATTCCGGTTGGACTGATGCAGTTTTTTTCAGGTCACCAGCGACTACCCATCAGCTAGTTGGATAACTATTGTCTCTCTTGGGAGTGTTCTTGATTGGGGGTATCACCTCAGTGCGGAATGGCTAAGCGTGGCTCATCGACTATTCCCGATTGGATTGAGAATCCTTCGATACTTATTTCAGGATGCGGGCAGTATCAAGGTGATTGAGGTTTCGCAGGGCGCTATAGGCGCATCAGAAGGTTTGCTTGGTCAATTTGAGTACGTACTTCAGACTAGTTTGGCATAATCTGCGATATTTAAAGAATAATGCGTTGAGATGTTAATGGTACTTTTCATGGTCTTTTTTTCGTCCTACCCATGAACGCCAATTTTACTGGGTTTTACCTACTCATTGATAATCGATTGGGGCATGAGCGCACAGCATTTATATTTGGCCATGA
This sequence comes from Kosakonia sacchari, assembly GCA_900109485.1. Classification (GTDB taxonomy): domain Bacteria; phylum Pseudomonadota; class Gammaproteobacteria; order Enterobacterales; family Enterobacteriaceae; genus Kosakonia; species Kosakonia sacchari_B. The sequence goes on from FOAY01000013.1 coordinate 87,835, forward strand.
CCCGCGGATCAATGAAGTTGGTTGTGTGTAGCGCCAGCCACATATTGGGCTAGCGGGAGGGAAATATGGCAAGAGAGAACAAGTTTGCAAGCTCGGGCGGTGCAAAAGATACACCGCCTTGGAAGCTCATGGAGATGATCGTCGAGGACATGATCACGGCGAAGACGATGACTTTTGCACAATGGCATGCGCTCAGTGAGAACCCCTTCGTTCCGCTTGCCATTCCGGTGTCGCAAGGCCGTCAGTATCGGGTCACGCAAGCCGGCGTGGACGCAGCTCACTTGCTGTCGCAGCAAAGCTGGAAATCACGCGAAGCCCTGCGCCAGACGATTGATCGGGTGACTTTCACGAAGCTCTCGTTCCTGGCCATCGGGGACACGCTTCTCGACTGCCAATCGCGCCTTCCAAAAGTACCGGATGGCCAGAATGAGCATGACGTGCTGCTCGGTGACGATTTTTATACGGTGCTCGCCGACGACTACCAAGCGCGCTTGCAGCAGTTGGCCGCCAGCGCGAGTTCCGACGTCGACCGGCATATCCCTTGCCATCTGTTTCACTCCGATCAAGCCGTGCCGGCATTCGCCGTGGGGCCGGTGCGATTCCTGCCGAGAGCGGAATGGCTCGATTCCTTTGTCAAAGACTCGGAGGTCCGCGAGCTCGTCCGCCAGGTGGAGGACCGTGAACTGGATATGGAGGAATTGACCGCCCGATCAGCTGCAGACGAGGGTGGCCGCTATGCATTGCATGCGTTGGACGTACTGCATACGCTGCGCCATTACAGCTGGGTAGCGACCATACGTATGGACGGGCATGAGCATGCGCGGTCTCATTTCAAGGCGTCGGTGGTGGTGGGGCTTGCGATTGACTCAATCGGACTGAGGTTCCAGGTTGAGGATGCGCGACGATTTACGAAAGCTGGCCGGCAGCATCTTTTTGCAGAGGACCGGTTCGCGACCACGCTGGACGGCCGGATATTGCGTGGTTCGAGCGTACAGATGCCTGGCCTTGGCGGACGCCCCGGTGCACTAGCTGCCAAGATGGTGGGTGAGCAATCTTTCCTGGATGCCGCCGGGTGCATCTTGCAGCACTACGCCGATGGGCGACGAACCGGACATGCGTTGCATCTCGTCGAACGTTGGGCCAACGCGTTGTATTGGGTCGGTGAAGCTCGTCGCGAAGCTTCAGACTTCATGGCCGTTGTGGACTATGGTTGCGCCGCCGACGCACTTTCCGGTGCTGGGGGAAGCGCCAAGGACATGACTGCCTTCGCCGAGACCGCGCTCAAGCCTGAGGGTGAGTCTGTGCCTGAGGGCACGCTCACGGTGGATACCGCTGTTCACAAGGTTTATCGAGAAGGCCGTAACAAGCTTGCCCACGGCGAAATGTCGGGACTGCTGGAGGATCTGGCAGAGCCGCGCGCGGTCGGTGAGGCGCTGCTATCGGCGCTGTTCGATGTTGTGACGCCGGTGCTGGCTGATCTGTTGCGGAACGAGCCGAACCTCCCGAAGCTTGATGAGAAGAGGGCCTATCGTCTACTTGAAGCAAAACTGGCAGCGCGAAAAGCAAGCGCTTGACTTGATGCCCTGGTCGTGAGAAGTGTGAGGACACGCATCAGTTTTGGCAAAAATTATTGTACCGCTACCAGGGCCTCGGCACTGGAATATTCATGGAGGGAGTATGCAAATCCGATTTCAAGGTGAGGATGATCTAGAGCAGGCGCTTCATGAAATTCATCGACGAGCCTGCGAGTATGAGGGGCCCTTAATGCACCAATTTATAGAGTTGGCCAGGATCAGTGCTCCGGTCGAGCCGGATGAGCCCCTTAGAGAGGCACCCTTGGATGGAACGCAACATGATGGTGTCGCGGCAGATGCCAAGCTTCGGGAGATCAAAGAGCGATTTGAAGAAGCCCTGTCGTTGTTGATGGTCCTCGCTTTCCCGGTGCACAGCGGAACCGAACAAGTCGTACGCGATGAACTCAATCAGGCACTGGGGCATGAGCAGCAGATCGACTCCCTAAAGATGCGCGTCGGGAACCGAAAACTCAGCTTACGAAGTAAGTTGGGACGACGCCCGACGAAACAGCAAGTCGCACTGCGAAATGCATTGCTCGAATTTCTCCCCCGACAGACCCTGGAGGAACTATGAGTAATACAACTGCCGCAACGTCAGGCACCAAGAAAAAGACGAAGCAGCCAGCGCCGCCGGACCTAGTTAAAGCCGTAGGTGCGCTCTTTGACATTGCGGCAAAGGCGCCGTCTCCCCTTCAATTGCAAGCAATGACCCGAGACAAGCTGTACGAAATGCTGGTCCTGGCTCGAATTCTGAGAGCCTTTCGGCGTGCGCATCCCAAAGGTTCAATCATTCACCAGCCGCCGTCTAAGGGAGGTAAACCGTCGGAGGTGATCGTGGCAAGCAAGCCCGCCCTGGCCGATCGCAAGCGGTTCTCGCACTTTGATCTGTTCGATGCCGCTGGCACCAACTTGGGCGAAGCATGGACCTCGGTCGAATTTGAATCATTGAGTTGGGATCGTTGCGGTGGGGCACCCGGTAAGGCCCCTCGCGAAGCACGGCACGAACTCGACGTTTGTGTTCTAGAGCCAAAATCAGGTGAACGCCCAGCACATTTTCAGGTCTATGCAGGAATCAGTTGCAAGGACGTTCGTATGTCATCAAAAGAGAATGTGCGAGAAGCGTTGGGGTTACGTCGAGAGACTGCGCTGCTTCGGAATTCAGTCCCAAGCCACACCCCATGGCTGGTGCAGTCGGTCCCCGCAACTCCTTGTTCACCAATCTTTCTGGTGAGCTCCGACTTAGGGATCAGGAAATACGCTTCACCTGTTGACGAAATGGGGGTTTACATTAGATTCGTGCGTCGGCCCTGGGCAGCCGAATCGTGAGGAATGGTATTGTTCATGGTATCTATGTAATTGAAATTTATAAATTGTTGATTTTAAATTAATTTAATTAATAATCAATCATAGAGTGGGAGAGCCTATTGTGATTCATTAGGTTTTACTAAAAAAGCCAACTTAGTTATAGCTGTAGTTGGCTTTTTAATATCATGTCGGTTAAGAGTAGCCACATTTTGCATATGGGGTAGGAATGACATTATGCGGACTAAAGTTATTTTCTTTGAAAATTTATAGGAATGAGGTAACTATGAAAGATACGTTAATATTTCATCTTTCCCTTACTATAGGGCGAACCGATGAAGACAATTGGGAGGTTTTTGAATTAGATGATATTACCTTCTGGGAAAGTAATTTAGGGGTAATAAAATCAAAGAGTTATTATCATGATGGATGCTCAGTTAATGTTTGTGCGAATTGGGATATTTTAATCGAAAGGTTAAAAGAAAGTTATAAAAAAACTAAGGATGCTTATTCTAAAACACCTATTGATTATTCAAGCTTTGTTGAACGTAAAGTAAAAATACCGGTCTCAGTAGAGATAAAAGAAGAGAATAAACATAGTCACTATATATCTTATGCTAGATTCTTTGTTGATTATTATCTCTATGAATTGTTTGTTTTGATGAATTTAGCTAGACCTGGAGTATGCGATTTTTTCAATTTATCTATTAATGATGATGATAGAGTAGTATTGTCATCATACAGTTTCCAGTACGCATGGATAGACTCTTTTAATGGCCACTTCCCTAGGTTAAAAGAACTTCCACTAAGCGATGTTATTTTTTGGTATGAAGGGATAAATATTGGTTATAAACAGAAAGCGAGCCTGCCGATTGAGAAAGCATTATTTTCTTTGATTCACTTCTGTCATTCTGATGATGATGTTAATGACATTATGTGGATATTTCATGCATTGGAAGCTATATTTAGCACAAGGGTTGGGGAAGGGTTTAGTAATTTGATAGAAAGAATATCTTTCCTGTTGAAATTAAATGAAAAAGAGAAGTCTATTCTAAAAAAGAATTTTAGGCTTTTATATAACTTGAGGAGTTCTTTAATCCATGGAGGATACGAAATATATCATCCTATGCGCTATGATTTGATGGATGACTCTCTAAATGATCAGTTTAGTGAAATTTATAAAAATCTACAATTTGGAGTTTCAGTGATTATCTCATGCCTTCAAGTTATGATCTCGAATAATTGGTATGGAATAGATGTTGAAGAAAGCATAAAGGGAAAATCAACCCCTTAATCTTCAATTTTATTTTGTACCTATATTCTGGGTAATATCATATGTCCAATTACTCAATTTCTAACCACCTCCACTGTGTCATGGCCGGCCCCAGCGACTTGCGCAATATCAGATAGCCTTCCTGCTCGGCCTTTTGCTGGATCTGTGAGTTGAACTCGCCGCGTGCCATGGCGATCTCCTCAAGGGACATAATCAGTATGCCGGAAGATCTCTGAAAGTGAATGGTCAGTTTTAGCGGGATACTTACAGATGGGCGAAGGATTATTCCACTGTTCGCTGTAAGCCTCTATGCAAGCGCGCCAATAAAGGCTTTTTGAAATCTGGAAAGCTGATCGCGTATTTGTCTCAACGTGAATAGAACCCACGACAGATGATGCTTCAATGGGTGACGTTTTATTGTTCGATATCTATAATGAACGAATCGAACGATTCAGACGAAAAGGGTGATGGTGATGTACTCATTGACCGCGAACGAAGCAAAAACTCAGTTTGGCGACATGCTGTTAAAAGTGCAGCGAGAACCCGTGCAGATCAGTCGCAACGGTAAGCCGGTGGCGGTGGTTGTCTCAGCAGAAGACTACCAGGAAATTGAAGCGATGAAATTGCAATTGTTGCAGGCGAAAATTCAACGCGCTCGCAGTGACATGACTATTGGCAATACTGTTGATGGTGACGCGTTTTTCGCTGAATTGCTGGATGCGGATAAAGACTAAATGACAGCATACAAGCTCACGGAAGAGGCACAGCGTGATCTGCGAGAGATCCGCGATTACACGATCAGGAGCTTTGGCAAACAACAGTCCCGGGATTACCTGGCAAATATGCGCCAGATGCTGGAAAAAATAGCGGGAATGCCAACGATGGGTCAAAAAAGGGAAGAAGAACTTGGTGCTGGTATCTACAGTTTTCCCTGTGACAGCCATATGATTTATTACATTGCCGCTCGCCAGGGCATTGCTGTACTTGCTGTATTACATCAAAGCCGGGTTCCCGCTCATCATTTGGCTGAAAGACTCTCGAAATCTCTCTGAATCTATCCATTTTCCTCACTAACCCCTCGTATTTAGTGGCTTTTCTTTGGACGCTGTGACGGTTAAGGTCTACGCTGATACGCCAAAAAACCACCAACCGACAAGGCAAGCGCCATGTTTAAACGCCTCCTTTCTGCCATTAGCGGCAAAAAAACGCCGGAAACCGAAACTCATTCCCCTGAACCACCGCAAAACGACGAGCTGATCGTGGCATACGACGCTTACGGGCGGGAGATGCAGATCCCGCGCAGCGAGTGGCGCGAGAAGGTGTTTTTGCCGTCGCTGGAAGAGAAATGCAACGACGCTGCCGAACTCTATCAGGCGATCATTAGCGGGCTGAACGATGGTTTTGCTGCGGATTTGCTCCCCGCCGCTGAACGTCTGGTGGAGATTGATTATATTCCCGAGCGCAGCCACACCATTCAGGGCATCGTGCTGATGAAAAATGGCGAGCTGGCGGCGGCGGAAAATACGCTGCGGGCGGGCATCGCCAAAGTGGGTGAAACCGGCACATTGCTGACCAATTTAGCCAAAGTGTTTGCCGAGCGCGGTGAAGAGCCGCGCGCGGAAGAGACTCTGTGGCAGGCGATTCAGGCCGATCCGAATCAGGACAACGGCCTGTTATGGTGGGTGAGCATTCAACAGGAGCGCGGCGGGGAAAACGCCTATGTAGCCGCGCTGAAAACCGCGTCTGCATTGCCCGGTAGCTGGCGCGCGCAGTTATGGTTGGCGCGCCATTATCTGGAACATCAGGATATTGCCGCTGCCCGCGCGCTCTACCAGGAAGTACTGAGTGCCGGTCTGTATGACGGTAGCGCGCTGATGATGATTTCCGGCGATCTCGGCAATAACGGGCAGATCCCGCTGATCGCCGAGCTGGTAGCGCCGGTGTATGACGAACATCGCCACGAGCCGATGACCGGGCTTAATCTGCTGCGTGCCTGGCAGGCGCTGGGCAATGTGGAGGAGGGCGAAAAGCTGCTGGCGCGGATGTATGCGCTGGGATATATGCCGCTGAAACAGCATCTTGATGAATTCGCCAAAGCCTTTCAGGAGATGCAGAAGCACGCTGCCATCTCCACGCCTGCTGATGCGTCCGAACTGAAGTTCAGCACACTGTCGCTCACTCAACCGATCTGGCATTACGGTCTGAGCAACGCCAATTGGCTGTTTGCGCAGAAGCCGGAAGAAGCGCCGTCTGTTGGCTTCTTTGCGCTGTCGAAACTCTACGACGGCCCTGAACGCAACGAATCACAGCGCGAGGATGATATTGGCCGTCTGGCGCGGGCGATCCCGCTCTATTTTGCCGAAGCGGCGCACTACTGGAGCGACTACGCCAGCCGTTTTTATGTGCAGGTGGTGGAAGGCGGCGGGCCGGTACTGATTGGCGGTGAAATGGACGGCAATGCGCTGTTCGATATCGTCCCGCCAGCCATGAACTACTTTGTGACAGGCGCCGTGGGTTGCAGTGGAGAAGGGGAACAGCGCGAGTGGCACATCACGTTGAGCCTGTGGGACTGCGCAACGCGCACGAAAAAAGCCAGCGAAGCAGGCAGCAGCAAACAGGCTGAGCTGGGTGCGCTGGTGCTCGATCTTGAACAGCGCCTGCTCGCTGTAATCGGTCTCACGCGCCAGCAACCGCTGGATGGGTTTTATCTGCGCCCGTCTGCGGAGGCGATGGATATTTATCTGGGCGAACTGGCGCAGGCATTCACGCTGACGCTGGTGGTAAATAAAACCACGCCGCGCGAGGCGATGTGGGGCGAGCGGGCGATGCTCGACTGGCCGCTGCATATGGCGCTCCAGTGGCCGCAGGTTGAGGTGCCAAAACTGATGTATCTCTCCGGGCTGGGAAAAGCGTTTGATTATCACTCGGAGGCGCTGGCCGAGTACCAAAGCCGTACGCTGGAGTTGCTGCGCGAAGCCGAACGCAATGGTAGCCCGGCTGCGCGTCTTGCGCCGCTGGTGTGGAAAATCTTCGGTATGGACGAGGAATTTGCCGCGCACCGGCAAAATCTGCCGGCAGATGCGGGCAGCGCGTATCGCGACTGGCTGGCGCGTGTCGCGGATAAGTAGTTACTGGGTGCTGCGGGAAAGCGTTTATAAATCTAAGGGGCAATAAATGGCCAATAAACTACGCGTGTTCATTAGCAGTACGATGAAGGATCTGCGCAACGAGCGGCAGGAAGTGGTCGATCGGTTAAATTTTTTCGGCTTTGAGCCGGTGAATGCCGAAGAGTTTAGCCCAAACGGGCAGACCAGCTGGGAAGTGATTGAGCCGAAAATTCGCGATTGCCACCTGTTTGTCCTGCTTCTTGGCGACAGCTACGGCTGGGAACCTGACAGCGGTTATGGCGGTGGCGAAGGTAAATCTGTCACGCACCTTGAATATGACGCTGCTCGCGCGCTGAACATTCCCGTGTTGCCCTTTATGAAAAAGCTGGACTACGGAAGTAAAGAGGACAAGCTGCGCGATGCGTTTCGCACGGCGGTGGCCGCGTGGGATACGGGGCATTTTCGCGCTGAATTTGATTTAGCGAAGGATCTTGCTGATAAAGTGGCGAAGGCGCTGGTGGATTTTTGTACCCAGACGGCGCTGAAAGAGTTGCTGCGTCTGCGCGATGCTCAGTTAACGCCTCCGCATGCCGCTGTGCAATCGGCCGAATCGCTGCCGGTGCATGACGATGATAAATGGGTGCTTCTCGGCGGCGCAGGGCTGTCGATATCTGCTGGCTATCCGACGGCGAATCTGATTATCAGTAGCCTGGCTGCACAGCTCTGGCCGGATGTTGCCGCCAGCGATATTTACACCCGCTACTCGTTTGACGAAGTGGCGGGGTATTACGAAAGCCAGCGCGGGCGCGAGGCGTTGCTGCAGGATGTTAAAGCGTTACTGGATACGCCGCAGAAGGTCTGGCCGACCGGGGCCCATTTTGAGGCAGTGAAGAAGTTCAAAACCATCCTCACCACCAACTATGATGCACTCTTCGAGATCGCCTGCATGACGAGCGGCATTCCGTATGTGGTCATCACGCCGTCCGATCCGAAGCTGCCGGAAAAGGGCAAAGTCTCGATCATTAAGCTCAGCGGAACACTCTCCGAACTGGAAAGCCTGCGGCTGACGGCGAAAGATCTCCAGGAAGTGATGGCCAATGAGGCGTTCTTTAGGGTGATCAAACAGAGCCTCGCGGGCCGAAAAGTCGCGGTTGTCGGACACGCTTTGCGCGATGCCCATGTATTAAAGGCGCTGACCGAATCCGGCGTCTCCGGGCCGGGCGTCTACGTGAGCCCTAATCCTGGGCCTGCGGCGGATATCATCCTGCACCGAGTTAACCTGCAAGCGAAACCGCAGAAAGCGGATGCGTTTCTTGCCAGTTTCGATCCCGGCGGCGTGATGTAAACGCCATCGCGTGCAATGCGTCCCTTTATCGTCAGCAATATCAACCGATTTGCTGGCGATTTTTTTTGCAGCTTTTAAAAGGCGTGCAGAAACCCACGCGTCTGAGCGTGTACAAAAAACGGGGTAAATCTTAACGTTGTGCGGTGGGATCGATAGTCTGGCTGATTTGTTGCGACTGGACTTTATCCTGATGATGATACCAGGCGCCAATGGTGGAATAGACGAAACGGCCGAAGAAAAAGACAAAGCTGATGAGAAGTACGATACGGGTCATGCGACTGTCAAATCGATGTCGTTTTCGCATACTGGTTGCCTGACTCACTGTGTTTCCTTTAGGAATACCCGATTAACGGGCGACAGGGTTATTAAGGCACAGTATCCGGGGAAGGTCAATTAAGCGTGCAGCCCGTTAAAACATATCTTGGGGTTATATAAGAAAAATTAAATATTTACGCTGCGAATATAAAAACAAAAATACAGATTAATCACATAGAAATAAAATCTGCTGATACGTTTCTTTTGATTTATATCAACTTTCACTTACCGCGCAGAACTAAAATTTCTCCCTGTTACTAAACGGGCGCGTTCCCCTCGTGCCTTGTTAAGCCAGGCTGGATGCCTGTCTGAAATTTCAGCCCGGATCAGGCTACCTTCTTTGAGCGTCTATGTCATTAATTAATAAGTATAATTACCTAAAGGATAAATGGTGGGCATTGCCGCTCGTTCTTCCCGTTATCTTTTATCCATTATTTAGTCTGGCTAATGTATTTACTTCGATTTACGGGCAGAACGTTATTCTTTATTACCTGCCAATGTCGCTCTTGATCAGTCTGATGATGTTTTATGGCTGGGCCGTGCTGCCAGGCATGATTGTTGCGTTAATCTGGCATAACTGGCATTGGGGGCCATTGGGAACGCTCCTGAAAAGTGCGCAAGAACTGATTCCTGTCCTGTTTAGCTGGGTCGGGTATCGAGTATTTGTCACTCGCCGACATCTGGTCACATATGGTACATCGTCACTGATTTATCAGCGCATTTTCTGGCAAGTATTATGCCCTGCAACGTTATATCTGCTGCTTCTGGAGCTGGGGAACTGGCTGAATCTCTTCGGCACGCAGTTGAGCGAGCCGGCGAAGATGGTGCTGGATATGTCGCTGTTGATCACGTATCAGGGGCTACTGGCCGGCGCGGTAACGGGCGTCACATTAGGTTATTTACTGATCCGCATCATTCGCCACCCACGCTATGCGCGCTCATGGTTTTCCCAACTGCGCATGGAATTTGATCCTAAAGTGACCTGGCTGGAACTGTGTGTCTGGTTCTGTCTGGTGCTGGGGTTGCAGTACCAACTGTTAATGCCTTCCACCAGTTGCAGCATTATCTTCAATACCAACTATACGCTCTCGTTGCTGCTGCCGGTAATGCTGTGGGGATCGATGCGCTACGGCTTCCGGTTTATGTCGTTTGTCTGGTCGCCGCTGCTAATTCTTACGATCCACTATTTTTATCGCAGTTTGTCCTGTTTTACTTCCAGAGATGTGCAGATCGCTATCATCTCTTCCCGTTACCTGACGTTTACATTCATGATCCTCGCGCTGGCAGGAATCGCAAGCCGGCGGCGATCGGTGCTTAACCGAACCCGTCGGCTGGCGTCTGTCGATCCAATGACTCATTTGCCGAATCTGCGTGCACTAAGCCGCGAGCTGGCGAATACCCCGTGGTCGGTGCTTTATTTCCTGCGCATACCGGCGCTTGAACTTTTAGGCCGCAGCTATGGCGTGATGTTTCGCATCCAGTTTAAACAGCACCTGGCCAACTGGTTAAAGCCGTTGTTACAGAAAGGGGAGGCTGTTCACCAGCTTTCGGGCCACGATCTGGTGATTCGCCTGAATACCCACGCCTGGCAGACGCGTATTGATGAACTGGATGCGCGCATCAAACAGTTTCGTTTCATCTGGGATGAGATGCAGGTGCAGTTACCCGTTGGCATCAGCTATTGCTATGTGCGTTCGCCCGTTCAGCATCTCTATCTGCTGCTTGGCGAGATGATCACCACGGCCGATATTTCGCTGGTTACCAACCGGCCGGAAAACCTGCAAAACCGGGGCGTGGCAAACCTGCAACGCAGCCTGAAAAGCAAAGTCGAGATGATGAATCGCCTGCAAAAGGCGCTGGAAGGCGATCATTTTCTGCTGATGGCGCAGTTGGTTTCCGGCGTGCGCGGCGATAGCTACTATGAAATTCTGCTGCGCCTGGGCGAGGATCCGCAACATTGCATCCGACCGAGTGAGTTTTTACCGGTGGCGCAGGAGTTCGGTCTGTCGTCGCGGATTGATTTGTGGGTGATTGAAAATGTGCTGCGCTTTATGGCGCATAACCGCAAGACGTTGCCCGCGCAGCGTTTTTCAATCAACCTCTCGCCAGCCTCTGTCTGCCGTGCGCAGTTCGCGCAGGAGGTAAAAAAACTGCTGCGGGATTACGCTATCGAAGCGTGGCAACTGATTTTTGAAATCAGCGAAAGCAGCATGATGCCGAATATACAGCAGGCCGGGCAAACGCTCGCCCAGCTACAACAAATGGGGTGCCGGGTTGCCATTGATGACTTTGGTACCGGTTATGCCAGCTACGCCCAGTTGAAAGATGTGAACGCTGATATGCTGAAAATAGACGGCAGTTTTATCCGCAATATCGTTGCAAACAGCCTGGACTATCAGATTGTGGCCTCTATCTGCCATCTGGCGCGGATGAAGAAAATGCAGGTCGTCGCGGAGTATGTTGAAAGCGAAGAGATACGCAGCGCGGCTGTCGCGCTGGGTATCGATTATCTACAGGGTTATCTGATTGGTAAGCCCGCTCCGCTGGCGACGCTGGTTGAAGAGTAAGCGGAAGGCGGCTCAGGCCGCCACTTCCGGTGCCTGTTCTTCTTCGATTTTTAACCGCCAGCCGGTGACCGCTTCCCAGTATTCCTGCTCTTTTTCCAGATCCAGCAGTACCAGCGCATTCTGGCTGAACCAGTCATGCGGGAAGCGCAGCGTCCAGTGATTCTCATCGGTTTTCAGAAACAACGTCGGCGGCGTAGTGGTCGCCTGACGCTGATTATTCAGCAGTACGCCAAGGCGCAGTAACTGAACCAGCGGCAAAAATTGCTTCTTCTTGTAGAGCGTAAAGCGCGGCAGCTCGTCGAGTTTGATCGCTTTACGATGACAGCGCACCAGGGTCGCCATCATCAGTTGCTGCTCCTGGTTGAAACCGGGCAGGTTGCTGTTTTGCAGAATGTAGGCCGAATGGCGGTGCATGCCGCTGTGGTTGATGTTCAGCCCCACTTCATGCAGCATCGCCGCCCACTTCAGCAGCGCCGCCAGTTGCGGGTTGTTGAGCTTGGGATTTTGCGCCTGCCATTGATCGTACATCTGCGTGGTAGTTTCCAGCACGCGGCGAGCCTGTTCACGGTCAATATTGTACTGGCTGGCAAGGCTTTGCGCCGTACGGCTGCGAATGTCCTGATGACGGAAGCGGCCTTCCATCTCATACAGCACGCCCTCACGCAACGCGCCGTCGGAGAGACGCAGTTCGCGGATCGCCAGCGCATCGAATACGCCGCACAGAATGGCGAGGCCCGGCACGAACACCGCTTTACGTTCCTCAGAAAGCCCGGGCAGGCTCAGTTCGCTGAAGTTTTTATACTTCAGCACTTCATCGACCAGTTTTTCCAGGCGCTCCGGAGTAATAAACCCGTCCTTCTCGCCTGAGGCGATCAGCACTTCATTCGCCGCTTTGATACTGCCGGACGCGCCCAGCGCCACATTCCAGCCCTGGATGCGGAACTGCCAGGCCAGCGACTCCAGCTTTTGTGTGGCGGAAATGCGCGCGCGGCGGAAGTTTTCACCATTGATGGTGCCGCCGGGGAAGTACATCTGCGCAAAGCTGACGCAGCCCATGCGACGGCTTTCGACCAGCTTTGGTTCGAAATCTTCACCGATAACCAGCTCCGTCGAACCGCCGCCGATATCGATCACCAGCTTGCGGCCTTTCTCCGGCTGCGTATGTTCCACGCCCATAAAAATCAGTCGCGCTTCTTCGTTGCCCGGAATGATTTCAATCGGGTAGGGGATCACTTTTTCGGCACGTTTGAGAAACTCCGTGGCATTCATCGCCTGGCGTAACGTGTGCGTGCCTACGATGCAGACGCTGGAGGGATCGAACCCTTGCAGGCGCTCGGCAAACAGCGACAGGCAAGCCAGCCCGCGCTCCATTGCCTCTTCACTCAGCATGTTATTGCTGTCCAGACCATCCGCCAGATGCACGCGCTGCTTCAGGCGGCCGATGATTTGCATCGCCCCGTCCACCACACGTGCAATCACCATATGGAAACTGTTGGAACCCAGGTCAACCGCAGCGAACTCCTCCGGTCGGGGCATCTTTTCTTGTATCGGCATAGATTAATCAGGCTGCTCGAGTGATTTGATGTAGTCGTAAATCGCCAACTGCGCGCGTACTTTGCGACGATTGCCGCGTGGCACGTAGCGATTGCTCAGTTCTTTATCAATGTACCGGGCTTTTACCGTATCACTGAACAGAATGTCAATGATATCCAGAACGCGCTGTTTAAGCCGGGGATCGAGCAGCGGCGCCGCCACTTCGATACGGTAATCGATATTACGGGTCATCCAGTCAGCGGAAGAGAGCCAGACTCGCTTATCGCCGCCGTTCTCAAAAATATAGATGCGATCGTGCTCAAGATAACGGTCAACGATGCTAATCACGCGAATATTTTCGCTGATGCCTTCAAGTTCCGGGATCAGCGAACACATACCGCGTACCAGCAGATTCACCGGCACGCCGGAACTGGAGGCGGTATAGAGGCGATCCACCAGCCCTTTGTCCACCAGGTTGTTCAGCTTCAGCGTAATGCCGGAAGGCTGTCCATTCTGCGCGTTGGCGATCTCGGCATCGATCATGTCATACAGCAGGCGGCGCGAGTTTTGCGGCGACACCAGCAGGTAATCGAAATTCACCGGGCGATACGGGTTCTCGATAAAGTTAAACACCCGGCGCACTTCATTGGTAATGCGCGCATCGGCCGTAATCAGCGAGTAGTCGGTATACAACCGCGCGGTTTTCTCGTTAAAGTTCCCGGTACCGATATGCGCGTAGCGCACCACTTCTTCACCTTCCATGCGGGAGATGAGGAACAGCTTGGCGTGAATTTTTAAACCCGGCGCCGAGAAGATCACCTGCGCGCCCGCTTCCGTCAGCCGTTTCGCCCAGTGAATGTTGGCTTCTTCATCGAAACGCGCCTGCAACTCCACCACCACGGTCACTTTTTTGCCGTTGTGCGCCGCGTGGATCATCGAATCAATAATGCGTGAGTCTTTCGCCACGCGGTAAATATTGATTTTAATCGCCAGCACGCTCGGGTCGAACGACGCCTGGCGCAGCAGCTCCAGCACGTGCTCGAAGGTGTGATAGGGGTAATAGAGCAGCACGTCGCGTTCGCGAACGGCATCGAAACCGTTGCGGAATTTATCAAACCCGGTGTGACGTAGACGCGGCAGCGGTTTGTTGACGAGGTTGGCTTTGCCGACATTCGGGAAGCCAATAAAGTCTTTAAAGTTGTGGTAACGCCCGCCAGGGATAATGGAATCATAACGGGAAATGGTCAGCTTCTCGCTCAGCATTTCCACCATCGCATCGGGCATATCGCGCTGGTAAACAAAGCGCACCGGTTCAGCTGTCAGGCGCTGTTTCAAGCTCGACGACATCAGCTCCATCAGGCTCGATTCCATCTCGTGCACCAGATCGTACTCGGCATCACGGGTCATCTTCATCGAGTAGGCATTCAGCGAATCGTAATCGAAGAAGCCTTTAAAAATGTCATCAAGGCAGTAGCGCAGAATGTTGTCCAGCAGGATCATCGGCTTGCGGCGACGTGGCGTTTCCGGCGGCAGATTCACGAAACGCGGTACTTTGTCCGACGGGATCTCCAGCAGGGCGTAACGGGTATCGTTGCCGCGAATGATTTCGACCGCCAGATAGGTGTAATCATCTTTTAAGAACCGCACCAGGTTGGTTTCGCGGTTTATCAACGTCGGCGTAATGTGCTGGCGCAGATACTGCTTGAAGTAGTTGCGCAGCCAGCTTTGCTGGTTTTGCGACAGTTGCCGTTCGTTGATCAGGAAGATTTGGTTGCGTGCCATCTCCAGCAGCAGGTCGTTGTACAGGCTGTCGAATTCCTGGTCGGCCTTCAGCACGCGGGACTGAATTTTGCCCAGCAGATGACGTGAGTTGGTGGTAGTGCCTTGCTCTTCGCTGATGATCAACCGGCGTTTCAGCTCGGCAAAACGCACCTTATAAAATTCATCGAGGTTATTGGAATAGATTCCCAAAAAACGCATGCGCTCGATCAGCGGGTTACTTTTGTCTGCCGCTTCCTGGAGAACACGTTCGTTGAAGCACAACCAGCTTAGTTCTTTTTCGAGATATAACTTTTCCTGACCCATTCCTGTTTACACTCCGGTTCTTACTCGGGACACCGCAATGCCTTTTCGTTCTTACGGTGTCCGCGACTGACAGGTGAACGTTGCTGGCGTTCCTTCGTATGGCACAACTTATTATGGCGAGCTTTGCTCACAGAAGTCCAACTGTGCCAAAAAAGTATGACAGTTATCTATTTTCTTGCGTGATGTGATGAACATATGGTGAGGATAAGAATACATTCGGCGCTTTTGACGCCGGACGGCGGCTTCGCCTTATCCGGCTAACAATCGGCCCGGGAAAACAGTGTGGGCCGGATAAGCATCGCGCCATCCGGCAAGAAAAACAGGCTTACTCGTCGGCCGCATAACCCTCAGGCGGTAAACAAACACCATCCAACCACGCGCTGTTGTCTTTCATGGTCAGGCGACCATCAACGAACCAGCTCACCACCAGCGGATAAATCGCGTGTTCCTGCGCTTGCACGCGGTCGGCGATCTCTTCTTCCGTGTCGCCGTCAAACACCGGGACTTTGGCCTGCAAAATGACCGGGCCGCCATCCAGCTCTTCCGTCACAAAATGCACACTGGTGCCGTGTACTTCATCGCCATTTTCCAGCACCTGGCGGTGCGTGTTCAGGCCTGGGTATTTCGGCAGCAGGGAAGGGTGAATATTCAGCAGACGTCCGGCGTAATGGGCAACAAAAGCCGGGCTAAGGATGCGCATGTAACCTGCCAGCACCACCACATCCGGCGCGTAGGCGTCAATTTCATGCATCAGTTCACGATCGAAGGCATCGCGGCTGGCAAACTGCGAGGCAAGAAGGGCATGCGCAGGAATTGCGGCTTCCCGCGCACGTTCAAGGCCGAACGCGTCGGCCTTGTTACTGAATACTGCCCGCAGGGTGCCGTTGATTTTTTTCTGTTTGCAGGCATCGATAATCGCCTGCAAATTGCTTCCGTTACCGGAAATCAGCACCACAATGTTTTTCATTCAATGACCACACGCTCACTGGAATCGGATGCTTTGATAATACCGATTTTCCACGCGTTTTCACCTTTGGCATTGAGCAGGGAGATGGCTTTATCCGCTTCTGCGGCAGGCAGCGCGATGACCATACCGACGCCACAGTTGAAGGTGCGGTACATTTCATGACGGCTGACGTTACCGGCGCTTTGCAGCCAGTTGAAAACCGCCGGCCACTGCCAGGAGGATTCGTCGATAACGGCCTGGGTGTTATCCGGCAGCACGCGCGGGATATTTTCCCAGAAACCGCCGCCCGTCAGGTGAGCGATAGCGTGTACATCAACGTTTTCAATCAGCTCCAGCACCGATTTCACGTAAATACGCGTCGGTTCCAGCAGGTGATCGGCCAGCGGTTTGCCTTCCAGTTGAGTGGTCAGCGGATCGCAGCCGCTCACTTCGATCACTTTACGCACCAGCGAGTAACCGTTGGAGTGCGGACCGCTGGAAGCCAGCGCCACCAGCACGTCGCCGTCGGCCACTTTGGAGCCGTCAATAATTTCTGCTTTCTCTACCACGCCCACGCAGAAACCGGCCACGTCGTAATCTTCACCGTGATACATGCCCGGCATCTCTGCGGTTTCGCCGCCAACCAGCGCACAACCAGATTGCAGGCAGCCTTCGGCGATGCCGTTGATCACGCTGGCAGCGGTGTCCACGTCCAGCTTGCCGGTGGCGTAATAGTCGAGGAAGAATAGCGGCTCAGCGCCCTGTACCACCAGGTCGTTTACACACATGGCGACCAGGTCGATACCGATAGTGTCATGACGTTTCAGATCCATTGCCAGACGCAGCTTGGTGCCAACGCCATCAGTGCCGGAAACCAGTACCGGTTCACGATATTTTTGCGGCAGAGCGCACAGCGCGCCGAAGCCGCCCAGACCGCCCATTACTTCCGGACGGCGAGTCTTCTTCACCACGCCTTTGATTCGGTCAACCAGAGCATTGCCTGCATCAATATCAACACCGGCATCTTTATAGCTGAGAGAGGTTTTATCGGTCACTGCTTCAGTCCCCACGCGTTTTCTTGCGGTAGAAATAAAATTCGGCGCAATTCTAGCAGCCCAGGCAAACGTTTGCGAGCCTATTATTGCCGGGCGTACCTTATAAGTTCCGATATACTATTTTCCAGCCTGATTGATCGCGATCAAGCGGCTACCTGTAGCACAACGGAAAAAAAGCGGTATAATCCGGCGATTTTTTTTGTGGCTGCCACCTGTCAGGGGAAAGGAGAAGAGTATGAAGGTCGTGGAAGTTAAACACCCACTCGTCAAACACAAGCTTGGGTTGATGCGTGAAAACGATATCAGCACCAAACGCTTTCGTGAACTCGCCTCAGAAGTGGGCAGCCTGCTGACGTATGAAGCGACGGCTGACCTCGAAACCGAAAAAGTGACCATCGAAGGCTGGAACGGCCCGGTGGAGGTTGAGCAGATCAAAGGTAAAAAAATTACCGTGGTGCCGATTCTGCGTGCCGGTCTGGGCATGATGGAAGGTGTGCTGGAGCACGTGCCGAGCGCGCGCATCAGCGTGGTCGGTATCTACCGTAATGAAGAAACGCTGGAGCCGGTACCGTACTTCCAGAAACTGGTGTCCAACATCGACGAGCGTATGGCGCTGGTGGTTGACCCGATGCTGGCGACCGGTGGTTCAATGATTGCCACCATCGACCTGCTGAAAAACGCAGGCTGTCACAGCATTAAGGTACTGGTGCTGGTTGCCGCGCCGGAAGGTCTGGCGGCGCTGGAGAAAGCGCACCCGGACGTCGAGCTGTATACCGCGTCGATCGACAAGGGCCTCAACGAGCACGGCTACATTATTCCGGGTCTCGGCGACGCCGGCGACAAAATCTTTGGTACGAAGTAACGCATGACAAATCGAAAGCCGACTTTGATAGTCGGCTTTTTTTTGGATTCATAAACTGCCCGCCGCAAAGGACGGGGAGATAAACAACAACACTCAGAGGAAAAACATTATGACGCGCCGTGCTATCGGGGTGAGTGAAAGACCGCCGCTTTTGCAAACGATTCCGCTTAGTTTGCAGCACCTGTTCGCCATGTTTGGCGCGACCGTGCTGGTGCCAATTCTGTTCCACATTAACCCGGCCACCGTGCTGCTGTTCAATGGTATCGGGACGCTGCTTTATCTCTTCATCTGTAAGGGGAAAATTCCGGCTTACCTCGGCTCCAGTTTTGCGTTTATCTCGCCGGTGCTGCTGCTGTTGCCGCTCGGTTATGAAGTGGCGCTGGGCGGCTTCATTATGTGCGGCGTGTTGTTCTGCATCGTCTCCTTTATTGTTAAGAAAGCCGGTACCGGCTGGCTGGATGTGATGTTCCCGCCTGCGGCAATGGGCGCTATCGTTGCGGTTATCGGTCTGGAGCTGGCCGGTGTGGCGGCGAATATGGCGGGTCTGCTGCCGGCTGACGGTCAGAGCGCGGATAGCAAAACGGTGATCATTTCGATGGTCACGCTGGGCGTAACGGTGTTTGGTTCGGTGCTGTTCCGTGGCTTTATGGCGATTATCCCGATCCTTATCGGCGTACTGGCGGGCTATGCGCTTTCCTTCGTCATGGGCGTTGTCGATACCACGCCGATCGCGCAGGCGCACTGGTTTGCGCTGCCGACATTCTATACTCCGCGTTTCGAGTGGTTTGCCATTTTCACCATTCTGCCTGCGGCGCTGGTGGTGATTGCCGAGCATGTGGGTCACCTGGTGGTGACGGCGAATATCATCAAAAAAGATCTGATCCGCGATCCGGGCCTGCATCGTTCGATGTTTGCTAACGGTTTCTCGACGATTATTTCCGGCTTCTTTGGCTCCACGCCGAACACCACTTACGGTGAGAACATCGGTGTAATGGCCATCACCCGCGTTTACAGCACCTGGGTTATCGGCGGCGCGGCTATCATCGCCATCCTGCTCTCCTGCGTTGGCAAACTGGCTGCGGCGATCCAGATCATCCCGGTTCCGGTGATGGGCGGCGTATCGCTGCTGCTGTACGGCGTGATTGGCGCATCCGGTATTCGCGTATTGATTGAATCGAAAGTCGATTACAGCAAAGCGCAGAACCTGATCCTCACGTCCGTCATCCTGATCATCGGCGTCAGCGGCGCGAAAGTGCACATCGGCGCGGCGGAACTGAAAGGCATGGCGCTGGCGACCATTGTTGGTGTCTGCCTGAGCCTGATCTTCAAACTGATTAGCGTACTGCGCCCGGAAGAAGTGGTGCTGGACGCGCAGGACAATGACGCCGCGAAGGGTTAATGCCTGCCGTTTGAACCGGGTTTCGCACCCGGTTCAAACCTTGCCATGTTTTATGGTAAACTCGCTGCGTTTTTTGTAAGCCCTGTTGAGGTCCCTCTGAACACACCGGCACAGCTCTCTTTGCCATTATATTTACCCGATGATGAAACCTTCGCGAGTTTCTGGCCGGGTGATAACCCCTCTTTACTGGCGGCGTTGCAAAACGTTCTGCGCCAGGCACACAGCGGATACATCTATTTCTGGTCGCGGGAAGGCGCCGGGCGCAGCCATTTGCTGCACGCCGCCTGCGCGGAGCTCTCCAGGCGCGGCGATGCCGTTGGCTATGTGCCGCTGGATAAGCGCACCTGGTTCGTGCCGGAAGTGCTGGAGGGGATGGATCAACTCTCGCTGGTGTGTATCGATAATATCGAATGCATTGCCGGTGACGAACCGTGGGAAATGGCGATCTTCAACCTCTATAACCGCATTCTTGAACAGGGCAAAACCCGTCTGCTGATCACCGGCGATCGTCCGCCGCGCCAGTTGAATCTTGGGCTGCCGGATCTGGCGTCGCGGCTGGACTGGGGGCAGATCTACAAGCTGCAACCGCTCTCTGATGAAGACAAGTTGCAGGCGCTGCAACTGCGTGCGCGCATTCGTGGTTTTGAGTTGCCGGAAGATGTGGGCCGTTTTCTGCTCAAACGGCTGGACAGAGAGATGCGTACGCTGTTCGATACGCTCGACGTACTGGATCGCGCTTCTATTACCGCCCAGCGCAAGCTGACCATCCCGTTTGTGAAAGATATTCTCAAGTTATAAATCATGGCCGGATGGCGGCTACGTCTTATCCGGCCTGCGCGGTTTACAGGCCCGGTAAGCGTAGCGCCACCGGGCAATCACATTTAACCCAAAATTTCTAAAACCTGCTCCGGCGGGCGGCCGATACGCGCCTGGCCGTTAGCCACCACAATCGGGCGCTCAATTAACTTCGGGTTATCCACCAGCGCCTGCACCAATTCCTGTTCGGATAATTGGTTATCACCGAGGTTCAGGGACTTATACAGATCCTCTTTCGTGCGCATCAGTTCCCGTGCGCTGGACATGCCGAGCATCTGCAACAGGTGTTTGATGGTTGCCGCATCCGGCGGCGTCTCCAGATAGAGCACTACCTGCGGCTCGATGCCGTTCTCTTTCAGCAGGTTCAGGGTTTCACGGCTCTTTGAGCAGCGAGGGTTATGGTAGATTTGCACCGCGTCTGACATCTCTTCTCCTTGTTACATCTTCTGATACGGTTTGAAGCGCTGCTGCAACTGGCGCAACTGATCAATACGCGCATCATAACGCGCCTGTTGCAGGCTGCCGAGTTTCACCTGCGAGCTGGCGCTGCTCAGCAGCGTGATGGCTTGATCCAGTTTGCCTACCAGCGCCAGGCTTTCCGCACGGGCG
This sequence comes from Kosakonia sacchari, assembly GCA_900109485.1. Taxonomy (GTDB): domain Bacteria; phylum Pseudomonadota; class Gammaproteobacteria; order Enterobacterales; family Enterobacteriaceae; genus Kosakonia; species Kosakonia sacchari_B. Next base: position 108,623 of record FOAY01000013.1, read on the forward strand.
GCCAGCTCCTGATCGCGATTGCCGAGCGCGGCTTCCGCCTGCGCCAGCAGATCCCAGCCATTCACATCATCTTTATAGGTAAAGGTGTAGCGATTGAGGATCCGCGCCGTTTCCGCCGGTTGACCGCCTTCCAGGTAAGCGTTCGCCAGGTTGAGTTGCAGCACCGGGTTGGTTTTCAGTTCGCTGGCGGCATTCAGGCGCTTAATCGCATCGGCGCTTTTGTTCTGCCCCAAATCGATATCGGTCGCCAGATCGAGATACCAGGCGTTATTCGGATCGGCGCTCAGCAACGGTTGCAATGCTTTCGCCGCTTCAGGGAATTTTTTCGCTTCCATTGCCTGCAAGGCGCGGCCATATTGCGCGGCACGCTGTTCGCGCACATTGCCTTTCGACCAGCTATCCAGCAGATCGTCGGTCAGTTGGTTACGCCCGGAGTTATACATGCCGAGCGCTCTGACTTTGGCCATGTAGAACGCTTCCGAGGATTGAACCACCACCGGACGCATCTGGTTGGCGCGGTTACGCGCATCGGCAAGGCGGCTTTCCGGCAACGGGTGCGTTAACAGAATTTCCGGCGGACGGGTCGAATAGCGCGACTGATCGAGCAGTTTTTCGAGGAACGTCGGCATCGCCTGCGGGTCGAAACCGGAACGCTGCAGCACCTGGATGCCGATACGATCCGCTTCCTGTTCGTTCTGCTGGGTAAAGCTGATCAGGCCCTGTTGCGTACCCGCCAGCGTCCCGGTAAGCGCCGCCATCCCCGCCTGCGGGCTGGCCATCGCTAGCAGGATTGACCCCAGCGCGCCGGCCCAGGTGAGCGGGGCGCTGCGTTTTTGATCTTCCATCGCGCGCGCCAGGTGGCGCTGCGTGACGTGGGAAATTTCGTGCGCCATCACCGAGGCGAGCTGGCTCTCGTTATCCGTGTAACGGAAAAGCGCAGAGTGCAACACGACATTGCCGCCGAAAAAGGCGAAGGCGTTGATTTCGTCGTTATTGACGAGGAAGAAGTGAAACGGGGTTTTTACCGAGTCAGCATGCGCCACCAGCCGCATGCCCAGCGCATTAATGTACTGCACCAGCAGCGGATCGTTAATCAGCGGCGCGCTGCCGCGCAGCTGGCGCACATAGTAGTCGCCCATCTGCATCTCCTGGCCAATGGAGAGCGTACTGCCGGCGGACGTGCCCATGTCTGGCAGGCTGTCTGCCGAATCGGCCCATGCCGGAATAACCGAACCTGCCGCTAGTGTAGCGATAAGGGTTGCGACCAGCGTTCGTTTCAACTGCCTGAACATAACCTCACCTGTATATTTGGAAACACCTGTATGACCGGATTTTTCTTGCTTCGTTCCGGTAAACGCCTGGCAAGTTTAGCGGTCTTCGCCGCGAAAAACATCCCGAACGGTCGCATGTTATGTTTCCCGTAAAGCGTACGAAAAGCGAAGTCTTTTTTGTGACATTTCGATACAATTCCACTTCTTACTCCTCAGCCCACAAGGCTCATGAAGGAACGTTATGCTTGAAATGTTGATGCAGTGGTATCGCCGTCGCTTCAGCGACCCGGAGGCGATTGCGCTGCTGGTCATTCTGCTTGCCGGATTCTGTATCCTCTTCTTCTTTAGCGGCCTGCTTGCGCCGCTGCTGGTAGCGCTGGTTATCGCTTACCTGCTGGAGTGGCCAACCGTTCGTCTGGAAAGAATCGGCTGTTCGCGCAGTTGGGCGGCGTCGATTGTGCTGGTGCTGTTCGTCGGCATTCTGCTGGTGATGGCCTTTGTGGTGATGCCGGTGGCCTGGCAACAGGGGATTTACCTGATCCGCGACATGCCCGGCATGTTAAGCAAACTCTCTGATTTCGCCGCCACGCTGCCGCGCCGTTATCCGGCGCTGATGGATGCAGGCATCATTGATGCGATGGCGGAAAATATGCGCTCGCGCATGCTGACAATGGGCGACTCGGTGGTGAAATATTCCCTCGCTTCACTGGTCGGGCTGTTGACGCTGGCGGTCTATCTGGTGCTGGTGCCGCTGATGGTCTTTTTCCTCGTCAAAGACAAAGAGCAGATGCTGAACGCCGTGCGTCGCGTCTTGCCGCGTAATCGCGGACTGGCGGGGCAGGTGTGGAAGGAGATGAACCAGCAGATCACCAACTATATCCGCGGCAAAGTGCTGGAGATGATTGTCGTCGGCATCGCCACCTGGATTGGTTTCATTCTGTTTGGTCTTAACTATTCGCTGCTGCTGGCGGTACTGGTCGGTTTTTCGGTGCTGATCCCTTACATCGGCGCTTTTGTGGTCACCATTCCGGTGATCGGTGTGGCGCTGTTCCAGTTTGGCCTCGGCACTGAGTTCTGGAGCTGCTTTGCGGTGTATCTGATTATTCAGGCGCTGGACGGCAACTTGCTGGTGCCGGTGCTGTTCTCCGAGGCGGTAAACCTGCACCCGCTGGTGATCATTTTGTCGGTGATCATTTTCGGCGGGCTCTGGGGTTTTTGGGGCGTTTTCTTTGCCATCCCGCTCGCCACGCTGATTCAGGCGGTGATCCACGCCTGGCCGGATTCGCCTGCCATCGAAGAGTAGCGCCACCGGGCGGCGCACGCGCTGCCGCCCGGCATCTGGCTTAATGTGCGGCATGATCATTACGCAGATAGATAATCCAGTACGTCACGCCGACTAACACCCCGCCGCCAATGATATTGCCAATCGTGACCGGAATCAGGTTATCGGTAATCACCTTGCTGAGGGTTAACGCCGGGAAGTTATCCGGTGAACTGTGCACCGCCGCCCAGAAACTTGCCGGGGCGAAATCGCGGATAATGACCGCCAGCGGCAGCAGAAACATATTGGCAATGCTGTGTTCAAAACCGCTGGCGACAAACATGCCGATCGGCAGCAGCATCGCCATAATCTTGTCCGTCAGCGTATGGCCGGAATAACTGATCCACACCGCCAGGCAGACCATCAGATTACACAACGTCCCGAGGCACACCGCCTCAATAAAGGTGTGATGCATTTTATGATCGGCGGTTTGCAGCACATTCAGCCCCCACAGGCCGTTGCTGCTCATCGTCTGCCCGGCAAACCAAATCAGCGCGACAAAAAACAGCGCGCCGACCAGATTGCCGAGATAAACAATGATCCAGTTGCCGATCAGTTGCCGCCAGCTTATCAGGCCGCTGGCTTTCGCCATTACGGTCAGCACGGTTGAGGTAAAGAGATCCGCGCCGCACACTACCACCAGAATAAGCCCCAGCGAGAAACAGACGCCACCCGCCAGTTTTGCCAGCGCGGTGGCAGGCGCAGGCCCGCTGGTGACGGTGATATAAAAGACAAAAGCAATCGAGATAAATACGCCCGCCGTTACCGCGAGAAAGAATGACAACTCTTTCTTCTTGCTGACTTTATACAAACCTGACTGTTCGGCGACTTTTGCCATTTCCGCAGGAAGTCGCAGGTCAAACGCGTTGCCGGTATCCATTTGATTCTCCTGATGCAATGTCAATGAAGGCGTGGCTTCAGGCCACTCGCCGTCATATGCATAGCCCGTACCAGACGGGGCAGAAGAATCAGCGGGAAAGTGTCAACCCGTTCACAAAAATGATCACAGCACTTCGCGTACCGCAATACCGAGGCGCTGCATGCGCGATAACAGCGTGGTGCGCTTCATACCAAGCCGCGCCGCCGCGCCGCGAGGGCCAGCAACGATGCCGTTGGTTTCGCGCAGAATCTGAATAATGCGCGCCCGCTCCTCTTCGTCATTTTCCGGCGGTTCGGGGTGCATCATCTCCGCCACTTTCGGCAGCGGGAAGGGGAAAGGATCGTGAACCACCGGCTGCACCATACTGACCGGCTGCGCATTGAGGTGCAGATTCAGCGTGTTATCGCGTGAGAGCAGCACCGCGCGCTCAATCACGTTCTCCAGCTCACGGACGTTACCGGGCCATTCGTAGCGCATTAACTGGCGGAGAGTCTCGGCCGGGATGGTATCAATGGTGCGGTTCAGGCGACGCGCCAGTTTCTGCGTGAAATAGCGCGCCAGCAGCGGAATATCATCCGGGCGCTCGCGCAGCGGCGGCAGCACCAGAGGGAAGACATTCAGGCGATAAAAGAGATCGTTGCGAAACTCGCGGTCGATCACCATCTGGCGCAGATCGCGGTTGGTGGCGGCGATCACCCGCACATTCACCGGAATGGTCCGGTTGCCGCCAATGCGTTCAATCTCGCGCTCCTGCAATACGCGCAGCAGTTTGGGTTGCAGTTCAAGCGGCATATCGCCGATCTCATCGAGGAACAGCGTGCCCTCATCGGCCATTTCAAAGCGTCCGCGGTGCGTGTTAATCGCGCCGGTAAAGGCGCCTTTATCGTGACCAAACAGTTCGCTTTCCAGCAGGCTGGAGGGGATCGCGGCACAGTTGATTTTCACCAGCGGTTTATCTTTACGCGGGCTCATCTGATGCAGCGCGCGGGCGATGATCTCTTTCCCGGTACCGGTTTCGCCGAGGATCAGCACCGTGCTGTCGCTCAGGGCGACAATATTGACTTGCTGGAGCACATCGCGCATCGCATCGCTCTGGTAAATAATGTCGCCAAAACTCTGGCTGGAGGCGATCTGCTCGTTGAGCTGGCGGTTTTCGCTGTTCAGATTCTCTTTCAGGTGGATAACTTTGCGGTACGCGTCGGCATTATCGACGGCGATACCAATTCTGTCGGCGATCTGCTGTAACAATCGACAATTTTGTTCGCTGAAAACGGATGCCTCGTGGTGCGCCAGTAGCAGCACGCCCGTTGACTGGTGGCTGTAGGCCAGCGGCAAAATAAACACCGTGTTCAGCCCCTGCAGCGCCAGTTGGCTGAGCACCGTATCGCTGTGCCACAGCGCCGCATCCTGATCCTGCTGGAGCAGCGCGCCGCGATGCTCATTCAGTGCGGCGAGCAACACCGGGCTTTCACTGCGTAGCGGGAATCGCTCCGTTTCTGGCGGGCAACTGGGAAAATGGGTGACGTGGCAGTTAAGCTGGTGTGAATGCAGCGTATCGCGCAGCACCATGCGAATATTATCGATGCCGAAAAAGCGGTGGATCTCCTGCGAAACATCTGCCACCAGATCGTCAAGATCGAGGTGCGACAGCACCGAGTTAGTGATGTCCACCAGCACCCGGTGGTGATCGCGCTCTTCGCGCAACGCCGTGACTGACTGGCGGAGTTTTTCGCTCGCCAGCATCTCCTCCAGCGCCTGCGTCGCCAGCCGCGTCAGCCAGGCAAACAGCGCATTCTCTTGCGGGCTGAAAGTGCCGCCGTCGGTGCGCACAAAGCGCAGTTCCGCCACGTCGCTGCCTTCCAGCAGCACCACATGCAGCGAACTGTCGCTGATTGTGCCGCCGTATTCGGCCGTGCAAAACGCCGCGCTGCCGTCATCAAAACAGCGCCAGAAAGGGGCGTTATTGAGACGTAATTCAATAAATTGCACGGGGCTGAAGGGGGGCGGCAGGGGGATAAACGCCTGAAGAAGTGAAGCCTTATCATTCTGTTCCAGCAACTGCTGTAAGATCATGGATACGTCGCCCTTCCAGATTTAGCGAGCGTCATTTATGCCGCAGGTGCGTTGCCTTTCCTTGCCTGGCTCAGTGACTGGCTGATGCCAGATTCGCTGCGTTTTCCCTGACTGCAACCTGAATGACCTGCTAAAAAGCATGCAAATAAACGCAGTTTTCTCACCAGTTAACCGGTTTTCACTGTTGTTATGTCCTCGGACGTAAAAACCAGCACAAGGGTACAATACCCCTCTAATTTGTAATGTTACAGGCTTCACGTATAAACAAGGTGAATGAAATTAATCCACCCGGCGCACCATTAAATAGAGTGCCGGTTCGTGGGCCATATCCTGTAAGTGTTGTAATAGCTGGCGGCTCCAGCCGCGCCAGGGCTCCGCCGCCGTTTTGGCCAGCCGGGCGAAATCGGGCGCCAGCAGATTGACATGGCTGGCGTCGATGACAATTTCGCCGAAGGTGAGCAGGCCCTGCATTTTGCGCCGCGCGTCGGCATCTTCCATCAGCGCCAGCCACTGTTGATAGGCGTCCAGCGGGCAGGCCAGCGCGACGTTGAGGCAATCGATCACCCCAACGTGATGACCAATAGCCAGCGAGTAGTACATCACCTGGCGGCTTTTCTCCTCCAGTTCAACGCTGTCATCGACAAACTTTTGCCGCAGCGCCCAGAACATCACCTGCGCGGTTTGCTCAGACATGGTGGCGCTCCAGCTCACTCATTAATTGCTGCACGATCACCGTCAGCCTCGGATCCGCTGCCTGTTGCAGCCAGGCATTCACCCGTGCTGCGCGCTGGCCGATCTCGCCTTCGCTCAGCAAGGCAAAAAGATGATCGACGATTTCTCGCCCCTGGCGATACCCCGCCAGTTGTCGCGCCTGGCGCTCAAGGGTCACGCGCAGCGCCAGCGGCAGAGCAGGCCAGTTGACGCTGGCCGTTTCGTTTGGTGTCTGGATATGGTCAACCGCGTGCAGTTTCTGCTCCAGCAGGCCCAGTGCTACCGCGAAACCATGAATGGTGGCCGCAGGCGTCGGCGGGCAGCCGGGGATCCAGACATCAATCGGCACGATGGTGTCGCTGCCACCCCACACGCAGTAAAGATCGTGGAAAATCCCGCCGCCGACGCCGCATGCGCCGTAGGAGATAGCAATTTTATGATCGGGCGCGGCATCCCAGGCGCGCAGTGCGGGCATGCGCATCGCGCGGGTCACCGCGCCGGTAAACAGCAAAATGTCGGCGTGACGCGGCGAAGCCACCACTTTGATGCCAAAGCGCTCGGCGTCGAACAGCGGCGTAATGGCAGCGAAAATCTCGATTTCACAGCCGTTGCAGCCGCCGCAATCCACGCGATAAACATAGGCGGAACGCTGGATATCGCGCAGCAGAAGCTGTTTGATTTTTTGCGCTGACTCATCAAGCTGCACCGGCTGGCTGACGTGCTGCGACAGTATCTTCAGGTCGGAACTCATGCTTGCTCCTCAAGATAGTAATGAACGTTGGTGCTGTTGTGGTGTTCCAGAGCGGCGCGACGCCGACAGGCCGGGCAGATGCACGCCTGTGCGCGCAGGGAATCGGCCAGTTGCGGGTTGTTCTGGCTGAGTGTCAGCAGTTCAACCGCCAGCGCGACCGATTTTTCCGGCGCGAAAGGCACGCCGCATTCGGTGCAGTGCTGCAAACGAAATGTCGCGCGCACATATAAATCGGCTTTGCGGGTGACCGCCAGTTCAAACTCTTCCGACAAGTGGATCGCCCGCGTCGGGCACACCTCTTCGCAACGGCCGCAGTAAATGCAGCGGCCAATAAACAACTGCCAGACGCGGCGGTTTTCCTCCGGCGTGGTTTCCATGGTCAGTGCATTTGCCGGGCAGGCGGTGGTGCAGGCACCGCAGGCAATGCATTGCAGCGGATCCAGTTCGGGTTTACCGCGAAAACCGGGGCACACCTCCAGCGGCGCAAACGGGTATTTCACCGTGGGTTCGCCCGCCCTGAGAATGGTCTTCAACAATTTCAGCATCGTTTCTTTCCTTACTTCAGCGGCGAGTGGCGACGTTCAATGCCGTAACGTTCGATCTCTTTATAGGGCACGGTCGTCGATTTACGTTTACGCACATCAACCAGCGTGACGCGGTCCGTGCACGAGTAGCAGGGATCGAGGCTGCCGATAATCAGCGGCGCGTCGGAAACGGTGTTGCCGCGCAGCATATAGCGCAGCACCGGCCAGTTGGCGTAGGTGGCTGCACGGCAGCGCCAGCGGTAGAGCTTCTGGTTGTCGCCGAGCATGCTCCAGTGCACATCTTCCCCGCGCGGTGCTTCAACATAACCGAGCGCGAATTTATGCGGCTGATAGCTGAAGCCTTCGGTCAGCAGCGGCGTATCCGGCAGGTTATCGAGGCCAAATTCAATCATCGCCAGCGAATCAAACACCTCTTTTACCCGCACCATGAGGCGCGAGAAGACATCGCCATCCGGCCAGGTGAACAGGGTTTTCGGCAGGTTGCCGTAGTCGGCGTAAGGGTGATCGAAGCGCAGATCGCGGGCGAAACCGCTGCCGCGAATCAGCGGCCCCACCGGGCTGAAATCCCGTGCGACCTGGCGGTCAAGAATGCCGACGCCCTGGGTGCGTTGCGCCATGTTCGGCGTCGAGAGCAGCATATCCACCAGTTGCGTCACTTCGGCGCGCATCTCTTTCACCAGTTGGATGGTCTTCACGCGTTGCTCTTTTAGGATGTCGCGGCGGATACCGCCAATCAGGTTCAGACCGTAGGTTTTGCGCGAGCCGGTCAGCAGCTCCGCCATGGTCATCGACTTCTCGCGGATGCGGAAAAACTGCATAAACCCGGTGTCGAAACCGACAAAGTGGCTGGAAAGGCCAATGTTAAGCAGGTGGCTGTGCAGTCGCTCCACTTCCAGCAATACCGAGCGGATGGTGTGCGCACGCTGCGGCACCACAATGCCCAGTGCGTTCTCCACGGAAGTGGTGTAAGCGACGCTGTGGGCAAAGCCGCAAATGCCGCAGACGCGATCCGAAAGGAAGGTGACTTCGTTATAGCCCATACGGGTTTCCGCCAGCTTCTCCATGCCGCGATGCACATAGAACAGACGGTAATCGGCATCGACAATCCGCTCACCATCGACAAACAGACGGAAGTGACCTGGTTCGTCAGAAGTGATATGCAGCGGGCCAATCGGCACGATGCGCGCAGAATTGCCGCCATCATTGATAAAGGTGTAATTCTCCGTGTCGCTGGTCGGTTCCGGGCGCAGGCGATAATCCATGGTGTCTTTGCGCAGCGGATGCAGATCGTCCGGCCAGTCGTCCGGTAAAACCAGACGGCGTTGATCCGGCAGGCCGACCGGGATCAGCCCGTACATATCGCGGATCTCCCGTTCGCCCCATACGGCGGCGGGCACGCGCGGCGTCACCGACGGGAATTCCCGCGTATTGGCATCAACCAGCGCTTTCACCACGATCCAGCACTTTTCTGCCCCTTCCATCGACAGCGCGTAATAGACCGCGTAATGGCCGTTCAGGCTGCGCTCGTCGTTGCCAAACAGTACCGGCAACCAGCCGTCATGCTGGTAATAGAGATAGTGAACAATCTCCGGCAACAGGTTGATTTTCACCGTAATGGTGACTTGTTCGAAGGTCTGGCGTTCTTCTTCCAGCACCGCGCCGGGAAACTGCATTTTCAACGTCGCAAGGCAGGCATTGCCGCGCGGCTGCTGGTGATTCACGCTTGCTAAATAACTCACTTTCACTCTCCCTGGACGTGCGATGGTGTTGCCGATGTGGCGGTCGTCTCAAACGTGGCCCACAGCCAGCTCAGCCGGGTGGGGTGCTCATCGTCGCCGGACAGTACGATGCTCGATGCACCGGCCAGCAAACGGCTGACCGGCTGCGGAATATGGGTGCCCATCACCAGCATCATCACCAGTAACAGCACCATCGGAACGGTGGTCAGCCAGCCCAGTTCACCGCTGGCAACCTGCTGCGGCGGCGTGGCGAACAGTACTTTGGCGACCATGCGCACCAGCCCGCCAAGCACCAGCGTCAGCAGCAACAGCAGCACCAGCGTTACCACCAGATGCTCAGCCGCCAGCCCGGCGGTGACGGTCATAAATTCACTGAGGAAGATGTTGAATGGCGGCATACCGCCGAGCGCCAGCGCACCGCCGCCAAGCAGCACGGCAGTCAGCGGCATCACTTTCAACATGCCGCACACCACATCCATATTGCGGGTGCCGTACTTCAGCAGCACATTGCCGGAGCCGCAGAACAGCAGCGTTTTGGCGAGGCTGTGATTCAGGGTATGCAGCAGCGCGGCGAAGATGCCGAGCGGCCCGCCGATGCCGAGCGCCACCGCCACCAGCCCCATATTTTCCACGCTGGAGTAGGCCAGCAGGCGTTTCATATCCTGCTGAACCAGGATGAAGAAGGCGGCAACGCCAACCGACAGCATGCCGAACACCAGCAGTAGCGTATTCGGGAAGCTGTCGCCAATGGCGTGACAAATAATGATGTAGTAACGAATCAGCACCAGCAGCGCGCAGTTGAGCAGCACCGCCGAGAGCAGGGCGCTCACCGGGCTGGGCGCTTCGCTGTGCGCATCCGGCAGCCAGGCGTGCATCGGGAAGAGACCGGTTTTCGTCCCAAAACCGATCAGCACAAAGACAAAAGCCAGCACCATTAATGTCGGGTCGAGTTTGCTGCTCTCTTTCAGCACTTCCGTCCAGAAAATGGCGTGATCCGGCTCGGCCATAAAGCTGGCGGCATTGGCGTACACCAGCACGGTGCCGAACAGACCAAACGCCACGCCAACGGTACAGATGATGATGTATTTCCACGCCGCTTCCAGCGAGGAGCGCTGACCGTAAATACCCACCAGAAATGCCGAGCTGAGGGTGGTGGCTTCAATTGCCGCCCACATCACAATCAGGTTGTTGCTGGTCACGACCAGTAACATGGTGAACAGGAACAGATGAAAGAAACCGTAGTAGTAACAGAGCGTGGATACGCTGATCTCCCCGTGATCGACTTCATGGCGCATATAGCCAATCGAATACAGCCCGGTGAGAAAACCGATAATCCCCAGCAGCGACAAAAATAGACCGCTGAGGCTATCGATGTGCAGCCAGCGGTGCGCGCCGAAAATTTCCCCTTCCTGCACCGCTTCCGCCACCGTCCACAATGCGACAATCAGTAACAGCGTAATGCCCAGTGAGTGCACCACCGTGACCAGCGTCCGCGCCGCATTCCCGCTCAACCGGCAGGCAAAGCAGATCGCAGAGACAACCAGCGGCGTCAACAGCAACAGCGTGAACATCAATGCATGACTCATGGTATTACCCCTTCAGCGCCGTAAGGTTGTTAACATCCAGCGTGCCGTGGGTGCGCCAGATTTTCCTTGCCAGCAGCGTCATCACAATCACAGCGAAAATGGCATCCGTCGCGATACCGATCTCAACCAGTTCCGGCGCGCGCCAGGCGAGCAGCGCCAGCACCAGATGCGAGCCGTTTTCCATCAGGCAGTAACCGAACACCTGGCGCAAAATGTTGCGCTGGCTGATGATGCACAGCAGACCCAGCAGGAAGTGGCCGAGGGCGACGGCGAGCGCCGGTTTAAGCTGGGCGACCATCGGCAGTTGCACCGGACGGACGACAAACCAGCACAGCAGCACAATGGCGGCGGCCATCAGCACCAGCGTCGCCGGGCCAAACAGCCGTTCCCCTGCGCCATCCGGCGCCATCTTGCGAAACGCATAGCCCATAATTAGCGGCACCAGCAGCACCTTGGTGAAGAAGGCGCTGAACGACCACATCAGCAGTTGTTCCGCATCCAGCAGTTGCGACAGCGTGAAAAAGATAGAGACCAGCACCAGTGATTGCAGGGCATACAACCAGCAGGAGACGGAGTAGCGTCTGGCGCAGGTGACCAGCAGCGAGGTGAACATCATCAGCCCCGCCAGATTGTTAACAAGCAAAGTTCCCGTCATCATCGACTCCCTTATCCAAGCCACGCCGCAGCAATCACGCTTGAGCACAGCGACATCACAATCAGAATGACCAGCACCAGTTTCATCGCCCACGGCAACGGTGCGGCCTGCGCCACCTCTTCACTCGCTTCGCCCGGAACGACGCGGCCAAACCAGTAGATAAACCAGCCGAAGCTGGCGACCGATTCCACCAGCGCCAGCACCATCACCGGTAGCAGGATCGGGTAGCTATTCGACAGCGCGAACCCGGCGGCGAAGAGGGGAAACTTGCTGAAGAAGCCGTTAAACGGCGGAACGCCAGTGATCGCCAGCGCAGCAACGCAAAAGCCGATGCCCGCCAGCGGTAACGTACGCATCACCCCGCGCAAACGCGGCAGCAGGCGCGTGCCGCAGCTATAGCTCAGCGCACCGGCGACGAGGAAGAACAGGCTCTTGGCGAAAGCGTGGTTGAAGATGTAAACAATCCCCGCTTTGAAGGCCAGCGGCGAACCAAAGGTGGAGAGCGACAGCGCGAGGAAGATCCACGCCAGTTGCGAAATGGTCGACCATGCCAGCAGCCGCTTCATATCTTTTTGCGGCAGGTACATTAAAAAGCCGTAGACCATCGTGATTGTCGCCATCGTCACGCCGACCCAGCCGATGACATGCGGTATCTGTCCACCTTCGGCGATGGCGCGGGCGAAAATATAGACGCCGACTTTCACCATTGACGCGGCGTGTAAGTAAGCGCTCACCGGGGTTGGTGCTTCCATTGCATCCGGCAGCCAGGCCTGTAACGGCAACTGGGCCGATTTCCCCCAGGCGGCAAACAGAATGCCGCCATACACCAGCAAAGTTGGCGTGCCCTGCAACTGGCTGATGGCGCTCAGGGCAAAGGTGCCGGTATTGAGGAACAGCGTGGCGGCCGCCAGATATAGTCCCAGCGAACCAACATGAGTTATCAGCAGCGCTTTCATGGCCGCACGCTGTGATTTTTCGCTCTGGTAATAGCTGATCAACGCCCAGGAACAGCCGCCGGTAATTTCGAAAAACAGCAGTTGTCCCAGCAACGTTGAAGAGAGCACCAGCCCGGACATCGCGCCGATAAAAATCAGCAAAAACGCGTAGTAGCGGTTGCTGCCATCGTGCGGATGTTCGCGGTTGCCGCGCGTCAGATAGCCGGTCGAATAGAGCGCCACCAGCAGACCGAGGAACACCACTACAAACAGGATCAGCGTGCTGATGCGATCGACCGTGAGACCAAACAGCGCTATCTGGCCCGCAGCCAGCAGCGGGATATCCACCGCTTCGCGTCCGGCACTGTAGAAACTGAGCGCCAGCGACAGCGTCGCCGCCGTCGCCAGCAGGGCAAACAGCGTGGCGAGCTGCGGGGCGGTTCGCCGGGGAGCCAGTGAGACGATCAGCGCGCCGACAAAGGGCAGCAGCAGCGTCGTCAAAGCAAGAGTTTCCATCGTTTTCCTGTGCTCCTTACAGACCGGTTAACCAGAGAACATACGACAGCGCAGCCAGACTGAAGCCGAGCCAGGTAAGGTGATGCGTCAGCAAAAAGCGTCCGCGCGCCAGCGAGTTCTCCACCAGCGACGCCAGAACGAACACCACCAGCAATTTGATAAGCGTGATAACCAGCGACAGCGCCATCGCGCCGATGCTCAGACTGGCGGCATTGCCGAAGGGGAAAAACAGCGCCAGAAACAGCGCGGCCATCACCACCTGTTTCAGCCCGATGCCCCATTTCACCAGCGCCAGACCCGCGCCGGAGTATTCGGTCAGCGGCCCTTCCTGCAACTCCTGTTCGGCTTCTGCGACGTCGAAGGGGATTTTGCCCATCTCAATAAAGCAGGCGAACCCGCAGGCGAGTAATGCCAGCAGCGTGGCGACCGGTGAGATCCAGCCTGATGCCAGCGTGTTGCTGATGGCGCTGATGTTGGTGGAACCGGCCAGCAGCGCCAGCACCAACAGCGAAAGGATCAACATCGGCTCCACCAGAATCCCCAGCGTCAGTTCGCGGCTGGCGCCCAGGCCGGAGAAGGGGCTGCCGGTATCAAGGCCGGAAAGGGCAAAGAAAAAGCGGAACAGCGCAAAGAGATAAATCAGGGTGATCAGATCGCCTGCGCCAGCGAAAGGCGAGGTGCGGATAAACAGCGGTAATGTCATCGCCACCAGCAACATACTGCTGAGCAGCACCCACGGCATCACGCGGAACATCAGCCCGGAAGAGGCGGGCGCCACCGCCTGGCGTTTCAAAAGTTTTTGCAGGTCGCGGTAATCCTGCCAGATCCCCGGACCGCGCCTTGAGTGCATGCGGGCGCGGATCTGGCGCGAAATACCGGTAAACAGCGGCGTCAGCGCCAGCAACAGGGCTGACTGGCAAAGCGCAAACAACCCCAGTGACCACGCAGAAGTCTGTTCTAACATCGTCATTCCCTCCTCACAGCGCAATCGTCAGCAGCAGGATCACCAGCGCGGCAATCACATACAGGCAATAGAGACGGAAATCCCCGCTTTGCAGGTACTGCACCAGACGGGCAATACGCTGAGTCATGCTGACCAGCGGGCGGATAATTTTGTCGTCCCAGAAGGGTTCGGTACGGCTGGCTACCTGCGTAATGCCCCCAAGGCTTTGTTGCAGAGGCGTGGTGGGATCGAGCTGTTTACGCAGGCGATACAGCGGGCCGAACATCACCCGCAGTGGCTGGGTAAAGCTGCCCGCTGAAGGCACCATGCCTTTCTCCCATGCGTAACCGCAGGCCCAGGCATCGCCGCTGCGCCGCCAGTTGCCGCGCGTCTGGCGGTTGATGTACCAGAACAGGCCGGGCAGCAGCGGCAGGGCAATCAACAGCAGGAACAGGGTGGAGGGTGTCAGCATGGCCTGTTGCGCGTCGCCGGGAACCAGCGTTGCGCCCTGAGTGACGGCAAGAGACGTGGTGGCAGTCAGTGAAAGCGCAACCTGCAACAGGTGCGGCGCGACGACGCTGGCACCGACGCCGCACACAATGCAGAGCAGCGCCAGCGCCAGCATGGCGGCAATCATTGGCCATGGCACTTCCCGCGCCTGATCGGCTTTTTCACTGCGCGGGTTACCGCAGAAACTAATACCGTAGACTTTGACGAAGCACATCGCGGCCAGCGCGCCGGTGATCGCCAACATCACTATCGCGACAGGACCGGCGAGGCGCGGAATAATGGCGTCGATGCGCGTCAGGGAGAAGAGCGACTGGTAGGTGTACCACTCGCTGATAAAACCGTTGAGCGGCGGCATGGCGGAAATGGCGAGGCAGCCCACCAGGAATGCGCCCGCTGTCCACGGCATCCGTTTCGCCAGCGCGCCCATTTTTTCCATATCGCGGCTGTGCAGACGGTAGATAATCGCCCCGGCGCCGAGAAACAGCAGCCCTTTAAACAACGCATGATTGAGCAAGTGGAACAGTGCGCCCAGCAGGCCGACAGCGGCAATCACCGGCTGGTGCAGCGCAATCCCCGCCATGCCGACGCCGACGCCCATCAAAATGATGCCGATGTTTTCCACCGTGTGCCACGCCAGCAGGCGTTTGATATCGTGCTCGGCCAGCGCATATAGCACGCCGAGCACCGAAGAGACGGCGCCAAAAGCCAGCACCACCACGCCCCACCACAGCGGAATGCCGCTATGACCGAGCAGGTCGATGCCGACTTTGATAATGCCGAAGATACCGATTTTCACCATCACGCCGGACATCAACGCCGAGGCGTGGGACGGTGCTGCCGGGTGAGCGCGCGGCAGCCAACTGTGCAGCGGCAACATCCCGGCTTTGGCACCAAACCCGAAGAAGGCGAGCAGGAACACCGCCGAGGCGGTGCCCGGTGACAGCGACAAGGTGCGGAAACTGGCGAAATCCAGGCTGCCGCTTTGACGCCACATCAGGAAGAAGGCGATCATGATCAGCACGGAACCAGCGTGGGCAATAAAGAAGTAGAGCATCCCGGCGCGGATCGATTCGTCATCCTGGTCGGTGATAACCAAAAACCACGAGGCCAGCGACATCATCTCGAACAGCACGATGAACCAGAAGGCGTTGTCCATCACCACCAGCCCGACCATCGAGGCGATAAACAGGTTCATAAAGAATCCCATCGCACCCGGCCCTTTGCCGAGGTATTCGCGGACATAGGCCAGCGAATAAAGCCCGCACAGCGTGACCAGCAGGGAAATCACCAGCAGCATAAAGGCGCTCAGACTATCCAGCCGCACCATAAAATGGGCGAAATCAAACGGCCCGGCGGCCTGCCAGACGAGTGTTTCGCCGCCGCCAAGTGCGACCAGTGCGCTGGCAATGCCTAATAATCCGCCGAGCATTGCCGAAATTCCGGCGACGTTGATGGCCAGAATTTGCTGACGGGAGAGCAACAGCGAGGCCACGCCGCCGGCTACGTACAGCACGATTGACCACATCAATAATTGCAGGGCATCCATTAGCGTTGCTCCGACGAAGGGGAGACGGCCGCGAAAGTGATTTCCGTCGAACTCAGGGCGGCCAGCTCTCTGCGGGTTTTTAACTGTTTATGCATGGCAGAATCCGTCACCAGATGCAGGGCGTTGGTCGGGCAGGCCCGCACGCAGGATGGCCCTTCCGGCAGGAAGTGGCAGAGATCGCATTTCACTGCGATGGTCTGCACACCCGCATTCCAGCGCAAAAAAGGGTGGTCGGTGTTCGGGCTGGCGGGCACATCGCGCAGTTGCTCTTCCGGCAGGTGATGTTCGTAACGCGCGGGAATATTCAGTGGACGGCTGCCGGATGGCGTGATCGCGCCGAAGGGGCAGACCAGACCGCACAGCTTGCAGCCGATACACAGGGTTTCATTGAGATAAACCGCCTCATCCTGGAAGGAGATGGCGTTGACCGGGCATACCTGTTTACAGGGCGCGTCGTCGCAGTGGCGGCAGAGCACGGGTGCGGTTTTCGTCTGCGTTCGCACCAGCGTAAGCCTCGGATGCTGTTGTAATCCCTGAAGTTTATGGGCATCCGAACACGCGGCAAGGCAGGTGTTGCATCCTATACACCACTCGGGATCGGCAATCACAAAGCGGTTCATGACGGCTCCTTGTTAATGAAGGCAAAATTCGTTGAACCTGCCTTAGCACAAGGTGTGCCAGAATTTTAAATCTTTATGTTTCAGTTGGTTGTCTGTTTTTGAGTGGCCGGGGGCGGACAAAAGTGATGGTCAGCGCTGAGCGAAAAATAACCTGTCGGCACTAGTGTCGAGACGTGGGAATAAAATGTGATCAGCTTCAAATAAGACGCGAAGAGAGAAACGAGAAGGGCGAATCGAGTGATTCGCCCTCGGAAAAAGGAGGCGTAATCAGGCGCTTTCTTTCAGCCAGTTCAGCACGATGTCGTGGTGGTTGCTGGTTTTGAAATCATCAAACACATGTTCGATTTTGCCGTCTGCATCCACGAGGAAACTGATACGGTGGATGCCGTCGTAGGTTTTACCCATAAAGGATTTTTCACCCCAGACGCCAAACTGCTCGCATACCTGATGGTCTTCATCAGACAGCAACGTAAAATTGAGCAGCTCTTTTTCGGCAAAACGGGACAGTTTTTCAGGCTTATCCGTGCTGATACCCAGCACTTCTACGCCCGCTTTCTTCAACTCGTCCATGTTATCGCGCAGGCCGCAGGCCTGGACAGTACATCCTGGTGTCATCGCCTTCGGGTAGAAGTAGACCAGAACACGCTGTCCCTGGAAGTCGGTCAAATTTACTTGTTCTCCGTCTTGATCGGGCAAGCTAAATTTCGGTGCAATATCACCGGCTTTCAGTGGATTCATTACTTAACTCCATCCTGTTCATCATGCTGAGAATAGTTAACGATGTTTATACTGCCTTGCGCGTGCAGTTCTGTACATAGGGCTTTGAACGCCTGCTCAATATTTGATGCGTCTTCTGAGGCCGGGCTGTGAGCGGTGATCTGGATAAATAACTGCGGAACATCATCTTTATTTCCTGGCTGCGTGCGCGAAACCAGCTCGGCAATATTCATCTTGTGTGCGTCAAACAGCGCCGTAAAGCGCTCGATCAAATGCGGTGAATCAGGAACGTCAACCTGCACCCAAACGGTGGCGGGCATATCAGGGCGTGGACGGGCGTCGGTACGCTTCATGACGATGAGTAAATCCAGCTCTGCGCCTTTCAGCGGCAGGGTGGATTCAATCAACGTAATGGCATTCCACGACCCGGAAAGCAGCATTATAAAAGTGAACTCTTCCCCCAGCATCGCCAGGCGACTGTCTTCAATATTACAACCGCAGCTACTGACGTGGCGTGTGATCGTGTTCACAATGCCAGGCCGGTCGGCCCCCAGCGCAGTGATAACCAAAAAATGTTGTGATGAGGTCGTCAAACCTGTGCTTCCTGTCAAACGTGAGGTAATCATAAGGAAAGCATAAAAAAAACCGGCATACAACCGCCACTGAGCCTCAGGTCTCTTGCTTTTCTTACAGCACCGCACGTACCATTGAGAATCTTGTTAGCACAGAGGATGGCCCATGTTCACGGGAAGTATTGTCGCGCTTGTCACGCCGATGGATTCGGAAGGTAAAGTCTGCCGCTCAAGCCTGAAGAAACTGATTGATTATCATGTCGCCAATGGAACCTCGGCGATCGTATCGGTAGGGACTACCGGTGAATCCGCCACGCTAAGCCACGAAGAACATGCCGATGTGGTGATGATGACCGTGGAACTGGCCGAAGGGCGCATCCCTGTTATTGCCGGGACGGGCGCAAACGCCACCGCAGAAGCCATCAGCCTGACGAAACGCTTTAATAATAGCGGCATTGTCGGCTGTCTGACCGTCACGCCGTATTACAACCGTCCGACTCAGGAAGGTCTGTTCCAGCATTTTAAAGCCATCGCCGAACATACTGACCTGCCGCAAATTCTGTATAATGTGCCGTCGCGTACCGGCTGCGATATGCTGCCGGAAACCGTGGGTCGCCTGGCGGAAATTAAAAATATTGTCGGTATTAAAGAAGCAACCGGGAACTTAACGCGTGTTCATCAGATCAAAGAGCTGGTTTCAGACGACTTTATTCTGGTGAGCGGTGACGATGCCAGCGCGCTGGACTTTATGCAGCTCGGCGGCAACGGCGTTATTTCCGTGACTGCTAACGTCGCGGCGCGAGACATGGCCGAAATGTGCAAACTGGCGATCCAGGGGCATTTCGCCGAAGCGCGCGTGATTAACCAGCGTCTGATGCCGTTACACAACAAACTATTTGTCGAACCCAATCCGATCCCGGTCAAATGGGCATGTAAGGAGTTGGGGCTTGTAGCAACCGATACGCTACGTTTGCCGATGACGCCGATCACCGATAGTGGTCGTGAGGTTGTCCGTGCAGCGCTTAAGCATGCCGGTCTGCTGTAAAGTTTAGGGAGATTTGATGGCTTACTCAGTACAGAAGTCGCGCCTGGCGAAGGTAGCGGGTGTTTCACTTGTGATGTTGCTCGCCGCCTGTAGTTCCGATTCACGTTACAAGCGTCAGGTTAGCGGTGACGAATCCTATCTGGATGCCACACCGCTTGCTGAACTTCATGCGCCGGCAGGAATGATCCTTCCGCTGCAAAACGGTGATTACAACATCCCTGTCACGAACGGCAGCGGCGCAGTTGGTAAAGCGCTGGATATCCGCCCGCCGGCACAGCCGCTGGCGTTGGTGAGCGGCGCGCGCACCCAGTTTACGGGTGATACCGCAACGCTGATGGTAGAAAACGGTCGCAACAGCACGCTGTGGCCGCAGGTCGTCAGCATCATTCAGGCGCAAAACTACAGCATCGACAAACGTGACGATGCGTCGCAGAGCCTGACCACCGGCTGGGTTGACTGGAACCGTCTGGATGAAGATCAGCAGTATCGCGGCCGTTATCAAATCTCGGTAAAACCGCAGGGCTATCAGCAGGCAGTGGTGGTTAAGCTGCTGAACCTGGAGCAGGCGGGCAAACCGGTGGCTGACGCGGCATCGTTGCAGCGCTACAGCACCGAAATGCTGAACGTCATCTCCGGCGGTCTGGATAAATCCGCGACCGACGCGCAGAACGCCGCTGAAAAACGCAGCGTAACTTCGCTGGACGTTCAGAGCAGCGCGGATGATACCGGTCTGCCAATGCTGGTGGTGCGTGGTCCGTTCAACATTGTATGGCAGCGTTTGCCGACAGTGCTGGAAAAAGTGGGCATGAAAGTGACCGACAGCACCCGTTCTACCGGCAGCATTTCCGTGACCTACAAGCCACTGTCTGACAGCGGCTGGCGGGATCTGGGTGCGCGCGATCCGGGCCTCTCCGCTGGCGACTACAAGTTGCAGGTCGGCGATCTGGACAACCGCAGCAGCCTGCAGTTTATCGATCCGAAAGGTCATACTCTGACGCAGTCGCAAAACGATGCGTTGGTCGCGGCATTCCAGTCAGCGTTCAACCATTAATCCCTAAGGCCGGAAAACTCCGGCCTTTTTTAATTTTGGTGACGCAAACGTGTGCGTCGGCGTAAAATAGCGAAATCGTCTCTAAATCATCACACCTGGAGTAAGAAAGATGCAAAAGCAAGCTGAGTTGTATCGCGGCAAAGCGAAGACCGTATACAGTACCGAAAACCCGGATCTGTTGGTGCTCGAATTCCGTAACGATACGTCAGCAGGGGATGGCGCGCGCATTGAGCAGTTCGATCGTAAAGGCATGGTGAACAACAAGTTCAACCATTTCATTATGAGCAAATTGCAGGAAGCGGGCATCCCGACCCAGATGGAAGCACTGCTCTCCGATACCGAATGCCTGGTGAAAAAGCTGGATATGGTGCCGGTTGAGTGCGTGATCCGTAACCGCGCGGCTGGCTCGCTGGTTAAGCGTCTGGGCATTGAAGAAGGCATCGAGCTGAACCCGCCGCTGTTCGATATGTTCCTGAAAAACGACGCAATGCACGATCCGATGGTCAACGAATCCTACTGCGAAACCTTCGGTTGGGTGAACAAAGAAAACCTCGCGCGTATGAAAGAGCTGACCTACAAAGCGAACGACGTGCTGAAAAAACTGTTCGATGATGCTGGCCTGATCCTTGTCGACTTCAAACTGGAGTTCGGCCTGTTCAAAGGTGAAGTGGTGCTCGGCGATGAGTTTTCACCGGACGGTAGCCGCCTGTGGGACAAAGAGACGCTGGACAAAATGGACAAAGACCGTTTCCGTCAGAGCCTCGGCGGCCTGATCGAGGCTTATGAAGCCGTTGCCCATCGTCTGGGCGTGAAATTAGACTAATTATCTACTCCGCATTATCGCCAGAGGATGCCTGCATCCTCTGGATTTCCGCATCTTTTTTCCCGTGCTAATCCTTCCCTGAGCGCCTACGATCATATATACAGTGTCCATCATTGGGATAGGGAGTAAGTTATGCGCTGGCAAGGGCGTCGAGAAAGTAGCAACGTAGAAGACCGGCGCAATGAGTCGGGCGGGCCGTCAATGCGCGGACCGGGGTTTCGCCTGCCGGGCGGCAAAGGCGGGTTGATCCTGCTGTTTGTGGTGATGGTGGCCAGCTATTACGGCGTTGATCTGACAGGTTTGCTCACCGGGCAGCCGATCAATACCGCTGTGCAGCAGCAACGGAGTATCAGCCCGCAGGAAGATGAATCCGCACGCTTCACCAGCGTGATTTTCGCTTCGACGGAAGATACCTGGGGCGAAATTTTCCAAAAGATGGGGCGAACCTACCCGCAACCTAAACTGGTTATGTATCGCAACCATACCAACACTGGCTGCGGCACAGGGCAATCGATCATGGGGCCGTTCTACTGTCCGGCGGACAGCAAGGTCTACATTGATCTCTCCTTTTATGACGAGATGAAAAGTAAACTCGGCGCGGGCGGCGATTTTGCCCAGGGTTACGTTATTGCCCATGAAGTGGGGCATCACGTACAGAAGGTACTGGGAACAGAAGCCAAAGTGCGCCGCCTGCAACAGAATGCGACGCAAAAAGAGGCCAATGAACTCTCAGTACGCATGGAGCTTCAGGCCGATTGCTATGCGGGCGTCTGGGGGCACAGCATGCAACAGCAAGGCGTGCTGGAGGCGGGCGATCTGGAAGAGGCGCTGAATGCCGCACAGGCGATAGGCGACGATCGGTTGCAGCAGCGCAGCCAGGGCGCAGTATTCCCGGAGACCTTCACCCATGGCACTTCCGCACAGCGTTACAACTGGTTTAAACGCGGTATGGACGGCGGCGATCCGGCGCAGTGCGACACCTTCAGCGGGCGTCTCTGACCTTCTGCTATGTCACCGTTTTCTGAACTGAGCGCACAGATGGCGCGGCAGGGCATCCGCCGCTTGTTGGTGGTCAGCGGCTCGCCTGGCTGGTGTGAAGCGCAGGCCTGTTCGTTGCGCGAGAAGCTTCCCGGAGACTGGCTGTGGGTGGGCGAAGCCGCATCCTGGCCGCTGCACTGCGCGCCGCGCGCGCTGACGACGCTGCTGGGGCGCGAATTTCAACATGCGGTGTTTGACGCCCGCACGGGTTTTGATGTCGCCGCTTTTGCCGCGCTCGCCGGGACATTAACCGCCGGTAGCTGGCTGTTGTTGCTTACGCCGCCCTTCAGCGTATGGCCGCAACAGCCTGATGCTGACAGCGCGCGCTGGAGCGATACCCTTGATCCCATTCCGGTGCCGGTTTTTGTCGGGCATTTTTGTCGAACCGTACAGGCTGACAGCCAGGTGCTGATCTGGCGTGAAGAGCAACCACTCACTTTCCCCGCTGAAATTCCGCGTGCCGACTGGCATCCCGCAACCGGGGCGCCAGCGCAGGAGCAGGCGCGGATCCTCGCACGATTACAGGCGATGCCGCCAGGCGTAATGGTTGTCACTGCGCCGCGCGGAAGAGGAAAATCGGCGCTGGCGGGGATGCACATTGCGCGGTTGTCGGCTCCTGCCACGGTAACCGCGCCTGCACGTGCCGCTACGGATGTGCTGGCGGCTTACGCCGGAGAACATTTTTCCTTTATGGCACCGGATGCGCTGGCGCAGCGGATTGCGCACAGCGGCAGGCAGCCAGGCTGGCTGGTGGTGGATGAGGCGGCGGCGATCCCTGGCCCTTTGCTGCATACGCTTGTCTCCGCCTTTCGGCATGTTCTGCTCACGACAACGGTTCAGGGCTATGAAGGCACCGGGCAGGGGTTTCTGCTGAAGTTCTGCGCCGGGTTTCCCCATCTGCAATTTGAGGCACTGAGCACGCCGCTGCGCTGGGCATCAGGTTGCCCGCTGGAGCAGGTGATTGAAAACCTGCTGCTGTTTGATGATGCGCAGATTGGCGAGGTGCCCGCAGACGAGGTGACAATTTTGCCGCTGGCGCAAGACGCCTGGCAGAGTATGCCCTCGCGACCTGCGGCGTTATACCGTCTGCTGGCGAGCGCCCACTACCGCACTTCGCCGCTCGATCTGCGCCGCATGATGGATGCGCCAGGGCAGCATTTCTGGCTGGCGCAAAAGGCGCAGAGCGTGGTGGCTGCGCTCTGGCTGGTGGAAGAGGGCGGATTAAGCCCGGCGCTGAGCCAGGCGGTGTGGGCTGGTTTTCGTCGCCCACGCGGCAACCTGGTGGCGCAATCGCTGGCGGCGCATGGCGGAAACCCGCTTGCTGCCACGCTACGTGGGCTGCGCGTCAGCCGTATCGCCGTGCATCCCGGTTGCCAGCGTGAAGGCATTGGCCGGGCGCTCATTGCCCGTGCCCAGGTGCAGGCTGACGGCTGCGATTATCTGTCGGTCAGCTTTGGCTTCACGCCCGCGCTGTGGCGTTTCTGGCAGCGTTGTGGATTTGTGCTGGTACGTCTGGGCAGCCACCGGGAAGCCAGCAGCGGCTGTTATGCTGCGATGGCCATATTGCCTCTGACGACGTCAGGCCAGGCGCTGGCGGAACGTGAACAGCAGCGCCTGGCGCGCGATCTTCCCTGGCTTGCGCCCTGGCGCGAGGAAAAGTTGTCCTTGCCCGTCGTGCAGGCGTCTACCCTTAATGAAGAGGACTGGCAGGAGCTGGCCGGGTTTGCTTTTGCTCATCGTCCGCTCTCTGCGGCCATCGGCGCGTTATCCCGCCTGCTGCAACACAGCGCGTTACCGTTGGTGGCGCTGCGCGGTCAGCTTTCAGACGGTGAGAGCGAGCAGGCCGTGTGCCAGCGCCTTTCGCTTCACGGGCGCAAAGCATTGCTGGCGCAGCAGCGGAGTGAAGCTGCGCAGGCGCTGCAACAGCTCGATGCGCGGCGCACGCTTACCCTGAAAGAACGGGTGCAGAAAATGCAGTTTTTTTAACTATCTCATTCAGTTAAATGGCATGGTCATTATTACTGCCGGGCGTAAACTGCACTCAACGATTAAGGAGACCATCATGAAACATGACCATTTTGTTGTGCAAAGCCCACTCGCCCCGGCTAAACAGCTCCTGCTGTTGTTTCATGGTGTTGGCGATAATCCGGTCTCCATGGGCGAAATTGGTAGCTGGTTTGTTCCGCACTTCCCCGATGCGCTGATTGTCAGCATTGGCGGCATTGAAGCCGCAGGCGCGGGGCGCCAATGGTTCTCCGTTGATGGCGTGACGGAAGAGAATCGCCAGCAGCGTGTGGATGCGGTGATGCCGCAGTTTATCGACATTGTGCGTTACTGGCAGCAGCAGAGCGGTGTGAGTCCGCTGGCGACGGCGCTTATCGGTTTCTCGCAGGGCGCAATTATGGCGCTGGAAGGGATGAAGGCGCAGCCGGATCTGGCATCACGGGTGATTGCTTTTAACGGTCGTTACGCCAGCCTGCCGGAAAATGCGGTCAGCGCCCAGACTATCCATCTTATTCACGGTGGCGAAGATCGGGTGATCGATCTGGCATGGGCGGTAAGCGCACAGGAAGCACTGTTGCAGTTGGGCGGTGATGTGACGCTGGATATCGTCGATGATTTAGGCCATGCAATTGACGATCGTAGTATCGAACTGGCGTTAAATCATCTGCGTTACACCGTGCCGAAACACTACTTTGACGAAGCGTTGAGCGGCGGTAAGCCGAACGATGACGATATTATTGAGTTTCTGTAAAAGCGACATTCACCCCCGGAAGGGGTGAATGCATTGTTGGGGGTTACTTTTTCGGCTGGTCCTTGTTCGGCCAGTCATCATCGTCATCCCACTTGTCATTGAAATCACGATGCGGCGGCAGATCGGGTTTGTTGGCGAGGAATTTCTTGTGATCGACGCGGCTAAGATCTTTGATCACGTTCAGCAGTACGCCGAGTAAAAACACCAGCACCAGAATCCACCAATATTTAGCAAGCCAGTCCATGCAATCCTCCAGACCCGTCAGGCAATGAGTTGTTCCATAATGCGTTGATACATGCGGGCAAGCAGCTGTAAATCCGCCGCATTCACACACTCGTTGATTTTATGAATGGTCGCGTTCACCGGCCCCAGTTCAACGACCTGCGCGCCCATACGCGCGATAAAACGCCCATCGGACGTGCCGCCTGTGGTTAACAGTTGCGGTCTGATCTCATTATAGTGCTCGATAGCGTTAACCACCGCATCGACCAGCTTGCCGCGCCCGGTCAGGAAGGGTTGACCGGAAAGCCACCAGTCCACGGTGTAGCGCAGTTGATGTTTTTCCAGCAGCGCCTGCACCTGCGCTTTAATCATCTCGTCGGTCAGTTCGGTGCTGAAGCGGAAGTTAAACTGCACAAACAGATCGCCCGGAATGACGTTATTGCTGCCGGTGCCGGCTTTGATATTGGCAATCTGCATACTGGTCGGCGGGAAGTATTCGTTGCCGCGATCCCACTCAATTGCCACCAGCTCGTTGAGCATTGGCGCAGCTCGGTGTACCGGGTTATCGGCCAGATGCGGGTAAGCGACATGGCCCTGCACGCCGTGAATTGTCAGGTTGCAGGTCAAGGAGCCGCGACGACCGTTTTTCACCACGTCGCCAACCACTTCCGAACTGGAGGGTTCGCCGACCAGGCAATAATCGAGACGTTCGTTGCGCGCCATCAGCGCCTCAACCACTTTTACCGTACCGTTGGCGGCGCTGGCTTCTTCATCAGAAGTGATCAGAAAGGCAAGGCGTCCTTTATGCTGCGGGTGCTGCGCGACAAAACGTTCGGCGGCTACTACCATCGCGGCCAGCGAACCTTTCATGTCTGCCGCGCCGCGGCCAAAAAGCATGCCGTCGCGGATGGTCGGTTCAAACGGCGGGTTGATCCAGCGATCGGCATCGCCAGCAGGCACCACGTCGGTATGCCCGGCGAACGCCAGCGTCTCTCCCTGGCCGCGCCATGCCCAGAAGTTGAGCGTGTCGCCAAAATTCATCGGCTCGATGGTAAAACCGATGGCGCGCAGACGTTCAATCATTAACGCCTGGCAACCTTCATCATTTGGACTCAGAGAAGGGCGACGAATAAGCTGCTGTGTCAGCTCAATAACCGGGCACGACATAAACTACACCTCGTTGATAAACTTCTCATAACTGGATTCATTGAAACCCAGCAGCATAGGCTTACCGGGCGCGCAGAGCAATGGTCGTTTGATGATTGACGGCATTTCGAGCATCAGCGCGGCGGCGGCATCAGCGTTAGTAATAGTGGCGCGCAGGCTTTCATCCAGCTTACGCCAGGTGGTACCACGGGTATTCAGCAACGCTTCCCAGCCAAGTTCATCAATAAACGTACGTAATAATTGGGCATCAAGGCCGTCAGCGCGGTAATCATGAAAGCGATACTCCACCTGATTTGCTTCCAGCCAGCGGCGCGCTTTTTTGATGGTGTCGCAATTTTTAATGCCGTACATTGTGAACATGGTGAATCCTTTTGTCTCATTTTTGGATATTTGCACAAGAAATTAGAATAACGGAATGTAATTGAAATAGCATTCTTCTGCTAATACGGTTTTAACGAATGTAACCGCTTTGTTCCAGTTTTAATAAAGTTTCAGATGTTGCGCATACCATTCCAGTGGTTAAAAAACGGAAACCATATTGTTGATAAAATCCTGTCTTTTGCGGAACTGAATATATAAATGTTTTGCCGAAGGGTAATAATGTTTTAACAATATTGATCATCAACTGCTTACCATAACCGCGGCCCTGCATTTCAGGCGCAACAACAATATCCGCCGCATAGCTGGCCCATGTCAGATCGCTGATGGCGCGGGCCGTGGCGACCAGTTTCCCCTCGTGGTAACCGAACCAGCAGAAGGTACTGTTACGCCATGCCTGTTCGACTAACGCCGGGTCGCGCTGGTTGAGCCCACCGGCGGCGAGCAGCGCTGCCACTTCCTGCCAGTCAACATGTTCAATTGCGGATTTATCGTACAATGTGATCGCCATTTTATTTATCCTTATAGATCCTGTGGAATATTGCTATCACTCACAGTAAAAACCGAATTGCCGGCGCATAGTTACTACAGCTCCATTAAAAATACCCTGCTAATGATGAGTGAAGCAATCAGTTAAAATACCTTCACAGTCATTGAGGCGTTTAGTAGAATGGCGGCGATAATAAGAGAGGTTGTTATGATTGAACATGAACTGGGGAACTGGAAAGATTTTATCGAAGGCATGCTTCGTAAATAATTTCCTGACGAATCGTAAAGCAGTGACGGCTTAAAAATAAAATGTGACCAATCACATAAAAAAAGGCGACTCCACGGAGTCGCCTTTTTGTTGGCCTTATTGCGCGCGCTCTTTCAGCGGGAAGCGGCGACGCACCAGCACAAAGAACAGCGGTACGAAGAAGATGGCCAGGATGGTGGCGGAGAGCATCCCGCCGATAACGCCGGTACCAACCGCATGCTGGCTGCCGGAACCCGCCCCGGTGCTGGTCGCCATTGGCAATACGCCGAAGACAAAGGCCAGCGAGGTCATCAAAATAGGACGCAGACGCTGGCGACAGGCATGCAGCGTTGAAACCAGCAGATCTTCACCTTTCGCATTCATGTCGTTGGCAAATTCAACAATCAGAATGGCGTTCTTCGCTGACAGACCGATAACCGTTAGCAGACCGACCTGGAAATAGACATCGTTTTCCAGCCCGCGCAGCCAGGTCGCCAACAGTGCACCGATCACGCCGAGCGGCACGACCAGCATCACCGAGAACGGTACCGACCAGCTCTCATACAGTGCCGCCAGACACAGGAACACCACCAGCAGCGACACGGCATACAGCGCAGGCGCCTGCGCGCCGGAGAGCCGTTCCTGATAGGACATCGCCGTCCACTCCAGCCCAAAACCGGTCGGCAACTGTTTGACCAGCTTCTCCATCACATCCATTGCCGTACCGGTACTGACGCCGGGAGCGGACTCGCCGATAATCTCCAGCGCGGCATAGCCGTTGTAACGTTCGAGGCGCGGCGAACCGGTTTCCCAGCGCGAGGTGGCAAAGGCTGAGAAGGGGACCATCGTTCCGCTGCTGTTGCGCACGTACCAGAGATTGATATCGTCCGGTAACATGCGGAACTTCGCGGCGGCCTGTACGTAGACTTTCTTCACGCGGCCGCGATCCATAAAGTCATTAACGTAGCTCGAACCCCAGGCCGTTTGCAGAGTGTCGTTGATATCATCAATCGACACGCCCAGCGCCTGCGCTTTGCGCTGATCGATATCAATTTGCAACTGTGCGCTGTCGTCGAGGCCGTTATGGCGAACGCGGGTCAGCGCCGGATCTTTCGCTGCCATCTCCAGCAACTGGTCACGTGCTGCCATCAGCGCATCGTGGCCCGCTCCGGCGTGATCCTGCAACTCCATATCAAAACCGGCGGAACTGCCCATCCCGCTGATGGCTGGCGGGCTGCTGGCAAAGACGCGGGCTTCATTAATGCGGTTAAAGGCTTTGGTGGCGCGTTCAATAATGGCGGCGGCGCTGCCGGTTGTCGGGTTACGCGCATCCCAGTCTTTCAGGCGGACAAACAGACGCGCAACGTTTTGCCCGTTCCCCCCGGGACCGGAACCAACGGTAGAGAAGACCGATTCGACATTCTCTTTTTCATGGGTGAAAAAGTAATCTTCGACTTTTTGCACCACTTTCAGCGTCTGTTGCTGCGTTGCGCCGCTCGGCAATTGTACGGAAGTGGTAAACATTCCGCGGTCTTCCAGCGGCAGAAACGAAGTGGGCAGGCGCAAGAAGAGGAACACCATGCCGCCTATCAGCAGCACGTAGAGCAGAATCCAGCGCAGGCTGCGGTGGAGGATTTTCCCCACCACGGTCTCATAGCGATGCGCATTGCGGTCGAAAATACGGTTAAATGCGCCGAAGAACCCTTTCTGCCCGTGCAATTCGCCCTTGTGCAGCGGCCTCAGCAACGTTGAGCATAGCGCCGGGGTGAGGATCATCGCCACCAGCACCGACAGCACCATCGCCGACACAATGGTGATGGAGAACTGACGGTAGATAGCGCCCGTAGTACCGCCAAAGAAAGCCATCGGCACAAACACCGCCGACAGCACCATCGCAATCCCGACCAGCGCGCCCTGGATCTGGCCCATCGATTTGCGCGTCGCTTCCCTGGGCGAAATCCCCTCTTCGCTCATGATACGTTCGACGTTCTCGACCACCACAATCGCATCGTCCACCAACAGACCGATGGCCAGCACCATGGCGAACATGGTCAGGGTGTTGATGCTGTAGCCGAAGGTGTAAAGCACCGCGAACGTACCGAGCAGCACGACCGGTACGGCAATGGTGGGGATCAGGGTGGCGCGGAAGTTTTGCAGGAACAGATACATCACCAGGAACACCAGCAAGATCGCTTCCAGCAGGGTTTTCACCACGTCGATAATGGAGGCTTTTACAAACGACGTGGTTTCATAAGCGACTTTATATTCCAGTCCATGCGGGAAAAAGGGCTCCAGCTCGTTAAGCCGGCTGATCACCAGTTCGGCGGTCTCCATTTCGTTGGCGCCGGAGGCCAGCTTCACTCCCAGACCGGAGGCGGCTTTCCCATTAAAGCGGCTTAAGTAATCATATTTTTCTGCGCCCAGTTCCACCGTTGCCACATCGCCCAGCCGTACTTCAGAGCCATCCTGATTGACGCGCAGTGTGATATTGCGAAACTGTTCCGGCGTTTGTAACAGCGACTGCGAATTGATGGTGGCGTTAAGCGCCTGGCGGTCAACGGAAGGCGTACCGCCAAGCTGGCCGACAGCGATCTGCGCGTTCTGCGACGAGATTGCGCTGGTCACGTCGTCTGCGGTGAGCTGGTAACTGTTGAGTTTTGCCGGGTCGAGCCAGATGCGCATCGAATATTGCGAACCGTACGCATCGATATCGCCGACGCCGTTGACGCGGCTGATTGGGTCCTGAATATTACTGGCGACATAATCGGCGATATCCTGTTTATCCATCGATCCGTCGGTGGAGACGAAGGCGATGGTCAGGATGTTGGTATCACCGGTTTTACGCACCGTTACGCCCTGATTCTGTACCGCCTGCGGCAGCTTACGCAGCGCGGACTGCAGCTGGTTTTGCACCTGTTGCACGGCTTCATCCGGGTCGGTTCCGGCGCTAAAATTCAGCGTCACCGTCGCCTGGCCGGTTGCGCTACTTTGCGATGACATATACATCAGATTATCGAGGCCAGTCATATTCTGCTCGATAACCTGGGTGACGGTATTTTCCAACGTTTGCGCCGAAGCGCCGGGGTAGTTAGCAGTAATACGAACGTTCGGTGGTGCTAAATCAGGATATTGCTCGACGGGTAAAGAGATAATGGCAAGTGTCCCCGTAAGACAGATCAGGATCGCCAGCACCCACGCAAAAATGGGGCGATCAATAAAAAAATTCGCCATCAGAAAGAAAACCTCATATCGCTGCGTATCGTTATAGTCACATTGCTTGCATCAATGTAGCGGCAATGCAGAAACCAATCGTGGAGAAAAAAAGGAGAAAATGTAAATTATCATGCCTGTTTAAGGCGTATCTATGCAGAACCTATTTTAACCCAAATTTTCTCCCGCCGTTTCGTCAGTTTAAAGACGTTTTTTTACAGTTATTGACTATTTGCGCTATTGGCGGCAAAAAACATCCGCCTAATGGTCGCGCCGCACGGAGCCATTTTTAGCCCTGCCAAATAGACGCATTTGTTCCAAAATGCGTCAGGAAATTGATCTGCTACAAGTTCGTGACAAATAGATAACCTTCCTGGGCAATTGAACATTGCCTGTCTCTAAGACTCCCGGTAAATAAAATGCCTGATTAAAACCAGGGTTAAACAAATTAAATAAAAAGAAGGTTGCCATGAATCGTTTTATTATGGCGAACAGCCAACAATGTATAGGATGTCGTGCCTGTGAAGTTGCCTGCGTGATGGCGCATAACGATGAGCAACATGTATTAAGCCCCGAACAATTTCATCCGCGAATTACGGTTATTAAACATCAGCAGCAGCGCAGCGCGGTGACCTGTCATCACTGTGAAGCTGCGCCCTGTGCCCGCAGTTGCCCGAACGGCGCTATTAGCCGCGTCGATGATTCCGTGCAGGTTAACCAGCAGAAATGTATTGGCTGCAAATCCTGCGTTGTCGCCTGTCCGTTTGGCACTATGCAAGTGCTGGTCACGCCCGTTGGCGAAGATCAGGTAAAAGCAACGGCGCACAAATGCGATCTCTGCGCGGGTCGCGCGGAAGGTCCGGCCTGCGCACAAAATTGTCCGGCAGACGCGCTGCAACTGATTAATAGCGACGTGCTGGCGAATCTGGCAAAAACACGCCGTCTGCGTACCGCAAGCCATGAAGCTCAGCCGTGGCGCAGCGTTGCGGAGCTGACGCCTGCGTTTGACGATCGCAAGGTGCGGCAGATGCGTAAAACGCCCGCGCGCGGAGAGCCGGATAAACTGCCGCTGGCGGCACGCAAGTGCGGCTTTGATGAAATCTACCTGCCGTTTCGCGCTGACCAGGCGCAGCGTGAAG
The DNA here is from genome assembly GCA_900109485.1 of Kosakonia sacchari. GTDB lineage: Bacteria > Pseudomonadota > Gammaproteobacteria > Enterobacterales > Enterobacteriaceae > Kosakonia > Kosakonia sacchari_B. The sequence goes on from FOAY01000013.1 coordinate 140,078, forward strand.
CGCAACGCTGTCTGAGCTGCGGTGAACACAGCATCTGCGAATGGACCTGTCCGCTGCATAACCATATTCCGCAGTGGGTTGCGCGGGTGAAAGAGGGCGATATTGCCTCCGCCGTTGAGCTTTCCCATCAAACCAACTGCCTGCCGGAGATAACCGGTCGCGTCTGCCCGCAGGATCGTTTATGTGAAGGTGCCTGCACGGTGCGCGATGAGTATGGCGCGGTGACCATCGGCAATATCGAGCGCTACATTTCCGATCGTGCGCTGGCGCAGGGCTGGCGGCCGGATTTAGGCCAGGTGCAGGCAGTGGATAAACGCATCGCTATTATCGGCGCTGGTCCTGCCGGGCTGGCCTGCGCGGATGTGCTGGCGCGTCATGGCGTCAGCGCGACCGTCTTTGATCGTCACCCTGAAATTGGCGGTCTGCTGACTTTTGGTATTCCCTCCTTCAAGCTGGATAAATCGCTGCTGGCGCGCCGCCGGGAAATCTTCAGCGCGATGGGCATCCGTTTCGAGCTGAACTGCGAAATCGGCAAGGATATTGCGCTGGATACGCTGCTGAGTGATTACGACGCGGTATTTATCGGCGTGGGAACGTACCGTTCGATGCAGGCCAATTTGCCGAACGACGACGCGCCTGGCGTGTATGATGCGCTGCCATTTTTGATCGCCAATACGAAACAACTGATGGGGCTGCCGGAAATTCCGCAGGAGCCGTTTATCAATACCGAAGGCCTGAATGTGGTGGTGCTGGGCGGCGGCGATACGGCGATGGACTGCGTGCGCACGGCGCTGCGCCACGGGGCGAGCAAAGTGACCTGCGCGTATCGCCGCGACGAAGCCAATATGCCGGGTTCGAAGAAAGAGGTGAAAAACGCCCGCGATGAGGGGGCGGAATTCGAATTTAATGTGCAACCCGTGAACGTGGAGCTGGATGAAAGCGGCAAGGTTTGCGGCATTCGTCTGCTGCGAACGCAACTGGGCGAACCGGATGCGAAAGGGCGTCGTCGCCCGGTGCCGATTGCGGGCAGCGAGTTTGTCATGTCTGCCGATGCGGTGATCATGGCGTTTGGCTTTAACCCTCATTCCATGCCGTGGCTGGAGCGTCAGGGTGTGCGCATGGATGAGTGGGGACGCATTGCCGCCAGCGTTAACAGCCCATACCGTTACCAGACCAGCAACCCGAAAATTTTCGCCGGTGGCGATGCGGTACGCGGTGCTGATTTGGTGGTGACGGCGATGGCGGAAGGGCGTCATGCCGCGCAAGGCATGCTGGACTGGTTAGGGGTAAAAACGCCGGATAAGCATTAACACCCGGCGCGACAAAACAGGCTCTTCGGCATACTATAACGCTAAGTGTTAGTGCCCAGGAGCCTGTATGTCACTGAAAATTAACGTCATCAAAGATAAAATCCTTTCTGAGAACTACTTTGTTCTGCGCAATATCACCTATGAACTGACCCGCAGCAACGGCGAAGTCATCCGCCATAAACGCGAAGTTTATGACCGGGGCAACGGCGCAACGATCCTGCTGTATAACCGCGATAAAAAGAGCGTCCTGCTGATCCGCCAGTTCCGGGTTGCGACCTGGGTAAACGGCAATGAGGATGGTCGTCTGATTGAGAGTTGCGCCGGTTTGCTGGATGACGATGAACCGGAAGTTTGTATTCGCAAAGAGGCGATTGAAGAGACCGGTTATCAGGTCGGCGAGGTGCGTAAAGTCTTCGAACTCTATATGTCGCCAGGCGGCGTGACTGAGCTGGTGCACTTTTTTATTGCTGAATATGGCGATGCGCAGCGGGTCAATAATGGCGGCGGCGTGGAAGATGAAGATATTGAAGTACTGGAGTTTCCGTTCAGTCAGGCACTGGAAATGGTCGCCAGCGGCGAGATTCGCGATGGCAAGGCGGTGATTTTATTGCAGTACCTGAAATTATCCGGGTTAATGGACTGAATTTTAAAGGGTTAATAGCGGTGGTTTCAGATGAAGCTATCCGATAAATCCGATTGAGCAAGCGAAGCCGGAGATAGAAGATACGCAGGTTCTGCGTCTCTTCTTCCGGGGTTGTACCATTCATGCGTTATCGCGGCGTTTTCACTCTGCTGTTCGGGCTTTTCTCTGCGCCGTTGCTGTGGGCTGCGCCTGCACAACACTCTTTTTCCGACTGGCAGGTGACCTGCAATAACCAGAATTTCTGCGTTGCGCGTAACACCGGCGAACACAATGGCCTGGTGATGACGTTAGAGCGTAGCGCCGGTGCGCGAACCGATGCGACGCTGCGTATCGATCTGGGCGGGCTGGATGCGCCTGCGGCCAAAGAGCCGCCCATTGCTGGCCGCCTGCTGCTTGACGAACAACCGTTAACGCTGGCCGGAGCGCGCTGGCAAATCACCCCCTGGCATCTGATAGCCAGTGACAGCGAAACCATCGCCCGTTTTCTGCAAACCATCCAGGAAGGGCAGGCCATTACCTTGCAGGGCAGCAAAGGGACGATTTCACTGGTGGGGCTGAAAGCCGCGCTGCTGTTTATTGATTCGCTGCAAAAACGCGTCGGCAGCGAAACGGCGTGGATCAAAAAGGGTGATGGCCCGCCGCTTAGCGTCCCGCCTGCGCCCGCATTGAAAGAGGTGGCTCAGGCGAGCGTGACCCCGACGCCGCTGACCCACGCGGAACTGAATGATTTGCTGGATTATGGCAACTGGCGCATGAACAACAGCCCGTGTTCGCTGGATCCGATGCGCCGCCAGGTTCGCGTCTCGGCGCTCACCGATGACAAAGCATTGTTGATGATCGACTGTGAAGCGGGTGCGTATAACATTGTCGATCTGGCGTGGCTGGTGTCGCGGCAAAAACCGTTCGCCTCACGGCCCGTTCGCCTGCATCTGCCGTTTACGCCGGATAATGGCAATGATGAGATGGAGCTGATGAATGCGGTGTTTGACGAGAAAAACGGCGAGCTGAACACATTGTCGAAAGGCCGTGGTTTACAGGATTGCGGCGTGTCAAGCCGCTGGCGTTTTGATGGCCAGAATTTTCGGCTGGTACGTTACGCTCAGGAACCGGCCTGCGATGGCTGGCATGGCCCTGATGCCTGGCCCACGCTGTGGGTGACGCGCTAGAGCGAGCCGCGACGCGAAGGGAAATAAAGGGCGCGCCAGCCGTGACAAGCTGGCGCACCGCAGGTTTATTTTTTCAGTACCGCTTTGGCTTTCGCCACCACGTTTTCGACGGTAAAGCCAAAGTACGGGAACAGTTTTTCCGCTGGTGCAGATTCACCGTAGCTGGTCATCCCGACAATCGCTCCTTTCAGGCCGACATATTTGTACCAGTAGTCGGCGATCCCGGCTTCCACCGCGACGCGCGCGCTGACATCCGACGGCAGCACCGCTTCGCGCCATGCTTCATCCTGGGCATCAAAGATATCCGTTGAAGGCAGGGAAACCACGCGCACATTCACGCCTTCGGCGCTCAGTTGCTCGGCGGCTTTGACGGTGATTTCCATCTCCGAACCGGTGGCAATCAGGATCAGATCCGGTTTCCCGCTGCTCTCCTTCAGAATGTAGCCGCCGCGGCTGATGGCCTGCACCTGCTCTGGCGTTCTCTCCATTTGCGTCAGGTTTTGCCGCGACAGAATCAGCGCCGTCGGGCCGTTATGGCGCTCGATGGCCAGCTTCCAGCCGACCGCCGCTTCTACCTGATCGCACGGCCGCCAGGTGCTGAAGTTCGGTGTTAAACGCAGGCTGGCAAGCTGTTCAACGGCCTGGTGCGTCGGACCATCTTCCCCGAGACCGATGGAGTCATGGGTGTAGACCATAATCTGCCGCGCCTTCATCAGCGCGGCCATGCGCGCCGCGTTACGCGCATATTCGACAAACATCAGGAAGGTGGCGGTGTAAGGCACAAAGCCGCCGTGGTGAGCAATGCCGTTCGCGATGGCGGTCATACCGAATTCACGCACGCCATAGTGAATGTAGTTACCGGCAAGATCTTCTTTCAGCGATGTAGAACCCGACCAGATAGTGAGGTTGCTGGGCGCCAGATCGGCCGAGCCGCCAAGCAGCTCCGGCAGTACCGGACCAAAGGTATTCAGCGTGTTCTGCGAGGCTTTACGGGTGGCGATTTTTGCCGGATTTGCCTGCAAGTTATTAATCCATTCGCTGGTCGTTTTCTCCCACGATTCTGGCAGACCACCACTCATGCGGCGTTTAAACTCGGCAGCCAGTTCCGGGTACGCTTTCTCCCAGGCCGCCAGTTTCTCATTCCATGATTGCTGCTGCTTCGCCCCGCGTTCGCGGGCATCCCACGCCTGATAGATCTCTTTGGGAATTTCGAACGCCGGGTATTTCCAGCCCAGTTTTTGCCGGGTCAGCGCCACTTCTTCTTCACCCAGCGCTGCGCCGTGTGACTCCTCTTTACCGGCTTTATTCGGCGAGCCAAAACCAATTACCGTGCGGCAGATAATCAGCGACGGCTTATCCTTCACGCTTTGCGCTTCCTCGATGGCCTTTTTCACCGCTTCCGGAGAGTGACCGTCAATATCGCCAATCACATGCCAGTGATACGCCTCGAAGCGTTTGGCGGTGTCGTCGGTAAACCAGCCTTCGGTTTCGCCATCAATGGAGATTCCGTTGTGGTCGTAGAAACCAATCAGCTTGCCCAGCCCCAGCGTTCCCGCCAGCGAACAGACTTCATGGGAGATGCCTTCCATCAGGCAACCGTCGCCCATAAAGACATAGGTGTAATGATCGACGATATCGTGACCGGGACGGTTAAACTGCGCGGCCAGCGTACGTTCGGCAATCGCCAGCCCGACGGCGTTCGCCAGCCCCTGGCCCAGCGGACCGGTGGTGGTTTCCACGCCCGGCGTGTAACCGATTTCCGGATGACCCGGCGTTTTCGAGTGTAACTGACGGAAATTTTTCAGCTCTTCGAGTGGTAAATCATAACCGCTTAAGTGCAGCAGGCTGTACAGCAGCATCGACGCGTGACCGTTGGAAAGGATAAAACGGTCGCGGTCATACCAGGTGGGATCGGCCGGGTTATGTTTCAGAAAATCATTCCACAGTACTTCGGCGATATCCGCCATCCCCATCGGCGCGCCAGGGTGGCCGGAATTGGCTTTTTGCACCGCGTCCATACTCAGGGCGCGAATGGCGTTAGCAAGCTCTCTACGGGACATCGTTCACTCCTTGGCAAAAGTTAAAGTTTGGCGGCCAGCAGATCTTCCAGTTTGCGCTGATCAACGGCGAACTGGCGGATACCGTCGGCCAGTTTGTCGACGGCCATCGGATCCTGGTTATGTTCCCAGCGGAACTCCGCTTCCGTAAGCGGTTCCGGGCGGTGGAAGGTTTGGCGGGAAGGAACCAGCTTGCGTTCCACACTCCCTTCTTGTCCCTGCAACTCTTTCAGCAACGCCGGAGAGATAGTCAGGCGATCGCAACCGGCTAACGCCAGGATCTGTTCCGTGCGGCGGAAGCTGGCGCCCATGACGATGGTTTCGTAGCGATGTTGTTTGAAGTAATCGTAAATATTGCGCACCGATTTCACGCCGGGATCTTCATCCACCACGTAGGGATCGAGCGGTTTGCGGTCGTTGTACCAGTCGTAAATACGGCCAACGAATGGCGAGATGAGAAACACCCCGGCTTCGGCGCAGGCGCGCGCCTGGGCGAAGGAGAACAACAGCGTCAGGTTACAGTTGATGCCCTCTTTTTCCAGCTCCTCTGCCGCGCGAATGCCTTCCCAGGTGGAGGCCAGTTTGATCAGAATGCGGGATTTCGGAATGCCCTGTTCTTCATACAGTTCAACCAGGCGGTGCGCTTTGGCGATGCTTTTCGCTTTATCGTAAGAGAGGCGCGCATCCACCTCGGTTGAAACGCGCCCTGGAATGCTTTTCAGAATTTCCGCACCAAAATTGACCGCCAGTTTGTCGCTGGCTTCCGCGACTTGCTGCTCCTGCGTTTTGCCGCGTTTTTTGCCATAGGCAATCGCGTCCTCAATCAGATGGGAGAAATGCTCCAGCCCGGCTGCTTTCAGCAGTAACGAGGGGTTAGTCGTCGCATCTTCTGGCTGATAATGGCGGATCGATTCGATATCGCCGCTGTCTGCCACTACGGTGGTGAATTGTTTCAGGCCGTCTAAGTGATTCATGAAAAATAACTCCTTTAAAAGCAATGTGTTATTGGAGTGCTTCCGTTCGCACTTTGATAAGAATGAGAGATGCATAACAAAAAAGCATAGCAGAAGCGTCCCGGCCTGCTTTTTGTGGGATGTAACAAAGATGCGATAAATTGATAACAATTTTGCTTATGTATGGTGAGAGTTTGGCGATGTTCAAAGTTTGCCATCGCAACAGCGGCCATACTAAGCGCCGTATTGGGATAGACATCACGCGGTATCACTCTGAAAGCAAAACGCGAAAGGAACCTCAAATGGACGACCAACTAAAACAAAGTGCCCTCGACTTCCATGAATTCCCGCGACCGGGAAAGATTCAGGTCTCCCCGACAAAACCGCTGGCCACGCAGCGCGATCTGGCGCTGGCATACTCGCCGGGCGTGGCTGCGCCCTGCCTTGAAATCGAAAAAGATCCGCTGGCGGCCTACAAATACACCGCGCGCGGCAACCTCGTGGCGGTGGTTTCTAACGGCACTGCGGTGCTGGGGCTTGGCAATATCGGCGCACTGGCCGGTAAGCCGGTGATGGAAGGCAAAGGCGTGTTGTTCAAGAAATTCGCCGGTATCGACGTATTCGATATTGAAGTGGATGAGCAAAATCCGGACAAATTGATCGACGTGGTTGCTGCGCTGGAACCGACGTTCGGCGGTATCAACCTCGAAGATATCAAAGCGCCGGAGTGCTTCTATATTGAAGCCAAACTGCGCGAGCGCATGAACATTCCGGTTTTTCATGACGATCAGCACGGTACGGCGATTATCAGCACGGCTGCCATTCTTAACGGCCTGCGCGTTGTGGAGAAGAACCTCTCCGACGTGCGCATGGTGGTGTCAGGTGCGGGCGCGGCGGCTATCGCCTGTATGAACCTGCTGGTGGCGCTGGGGATGCAGAAACACAACATTGTGGTCTGCGATTCAAAAGGCGTTATCTATAAAGGCCGCGAGCCGAATATGGCCGAGACCAAAGCGGCCTACGCCGTTGACGATGACGGTAAACGGACGCTGGCGGATGTGGTCGCGGACGCGGATATCTTCCTCGGCTGCTCCGGGCCAAAAGTGCTGACGCCGGAAATGGTAAAAGGCATGGCGCGACAGCCGCTGATCCTTGCGCTGGCGAACCCGGAGCCGGAGATCCTGCCGGATCTGGCGAAAGCGGTGCGCCCGGACGCGATTATCTGTACCGGCCGCTCCGATTACCCGAATCAGGTAAACAACGTGCTCTGTTTCCCGTTTATCTTCCGTGGCGCGCTGGATGTGGGCGCCACGGCGATCAACGAAGAGATGAAGCTGGCGGCGGTCAACGCTATCGCTGAGCTGGCACATGCGGAGCAGAGCGAAGTGGTAGCTTCGGCATATGGCGATCAGGATTTGAGCTTTGGTCCGGATTACCTGATCCCGAAACCTTTCGACCCGCGGCTGATTGTTAAAATCGCGCCCGCAGTGGCGAAAGCGGCGATGACTTCCGGCGTGGCGACACGGCCGATTGCTGATTTCGATGCCTACGTCGATAAACTCACCGAGTTCGTCTACAAAACCAACCTGTTTATGAAGCCGGTTTTCTCCCAGGCCCGCAATGCGCCGAAACGCGTGGTGCTGACCGAGGGCGAAGAGCCGCGCGTGCTGCATGCAACGCAGGAGCTGGTCACGCTGGGGCTGGCGAAACCGATCCTCGTCGGGCGACCGGGCGTGATTGAGATGCGCATTCAGAAACTCGGCCTGCAAATTCGTCCGGGCGTTGATTTTGAGATCGTTAACAACGAGTCGGATCCGCGCTTTAAAGAGTACTGGACGGAATACTTCAGCATTATGAAGCGCCGGGGAATTACGCAAGAGCAGGCGCAGCGCGCCGTGATCGCCAACACCACGGTGATCGGCGCGATCATGGTACATCGTGGCGAAGCTGACGCGATGATTTGCGGCACCATCGGCGATTACCATGAGCACTTCAGCGTGGTGCAGGAGATCTTCGGCTATCGCGATAATGTGCATGCGGCCGGGGCGATGAATGCGCTGCTGCTGCCCAGCGGTAACACGTTTATTGCTGATACCTATGTCAATGAAGATCCCAGCGCCGAACAACTGGCGGAGATCACCTTGCTGGCAGCGGAAACCGTGCGGCGCTTTGGTATCGAACCGCGCGTGGCGCTGCTGTCGCACTCGCAGTTTGGCTCCTCCAGTGCGCCCGCTGCGGTGAAAATGCGCGAGACGCTGACACGGGTGCGTCAACGTGCGCCGGATCTGATGATCGACGGCGAAATGCATGGCGATGCGGCGCTCGATGAGAGTATCCGCCATGAGCGGATGCCGGACAGCCCGCTGAAAGGGGCGGCGAATATCCTGATTATGCCGAACGTTGAAGCCGCGCGAATCAGCTACAACCTGCTGCGCGTCTCCAGTTCAGAAGGGGTAACCGTCGGGCCAGTGCTGATGGGCGTTGCCAAACCGGTGCATGTGCTGACGCCAATCGCCTCAGTACGGCGTATCGTCAACATGGTGGCGCTGGCGGTAGTGGAAGCGCAGACGCAGCCGCTGTAAATGTGTTGTAGGCCTGATAAAGCAGAGCCTTCAGGCATGATTGGCCGGATGGCGCGTAAGCGCTTATCCGGCCTGCCAAACCCGAAATCACACCCAATCTTTAACTTTAATAAACTCGCTGAGGGCCGCTTCCGGGCTGCCTTCGGCGGGTTGATAGTTGTATTCCCAGCGCACGAGCGGCGGCATCGACATTAAAATCGACTCGGTACGCCCGCCGGTTTGCAAACCGAACAGCGTTCCGCGATCCCACACCAGGTTGAACTCCACGTAGCGGCCACGGCGATAGAGCTGGAAATCGCGCTCGCGCTCGCCGTAAGACAGCGCTTTGCGGCGCGCGACGATGGGCAAATACGCGTCGAGATAACCGTTGCCGACGGCCCGCATAAACGCAAAACAGTGGTCAAAATCCGGCGTGTTCAGATCGTCAAAAAAGAGCCCGCCGATGCCGCGCTGCTCATTGCGGTGCTTGAGGTAGAAATAGTCATCGCACCATTTTTTGTAGCGCGGATAAACCGCCTCACCAAACGGCAGACAGATATCGCGGGCGGTGCGGTGCCAGTGGATCGCATCTTCTTCAAAACCGTAGTAGGGCGTTAAATCGAAACCGCCGCCGAACCACCACACAGGATCGGCGCCAGGTTTCTGCGCAATAAAAAAACGCACATTGGCATGGCTGGTCGGAACATAGGGATTATGCGGATGTACGACCAGCGAAACGCCCAGCGCTTCGAAACTGCGCCCCGCCAGTTCAGGACGGTGCGCCGTGGCGGAGGCGGGCATCGCATCGCCGTGGACGTGGGAAAAATTAACCCCGGCCTGTTCAAATACACCGCCATCGCGCAGCACGCGGCTGCGTCCGCCGCCGCCTTCCGCGCGCTGCCAGGCGTCTTCAACAAACGCCGCGCCGTCGATGTCGCTAAGCTGGCGGCAGATCTTATCCTGCAGGGCAAGCAGGGCGTTTTTTACTGGCGCTATCTCTGGGGTCATCATCCGCGTCTCTTCACATGGGCTTTGTGGTTATCGAACCAGCTAAAGTAGCTCAGAATACCGTCGGCAATGGCGGTGGCAATCTTCTGGCGAAATGCCGTGGTGCCGAGCAGCTTCTCCTCCGCCGGGTTGGTGATAAAAGAGGTTTCCACCAGTACCGACGGGATCGACGGGGATTTTAGCACCACAAACGCGGCCTGCTCGGTATTGCGGCTGTGCAGACGGTGTACCGGTTTGATCTGCTTGAGAATATGCGAACCGAGCGTCAGGCTGTTTTTGATGGTGTCCGTTTGCACCAGATCGAACAGCACTTGCTGTAGCAGATGATCTTTATCGGTGGTTTTTTTCCCGGCGACTTCATCCGCGGCGTTCTCTTTATCTGACAGGTATTTCGCCATCGCACTACTGGCTCCCCGATTGGAAAGCGCAAATACCGACGCACCGGCGGCACTCGGGTTGGTAAAGCCATCGGCATGAATCGACATAAACAGATCCGCGCCGTGCTGGTGGGCGATCTCGACCCGATCGTAGAGCGGGATAAAGGTATCGCCGGTACGCGTCAGGCGCGCGTCAATACCCTGCGCCCGTAGCTGTGCGCGGACATTTTTGGCGATCGCCAGCACCACATGTTTCTCTTTCGAGCCGTTATGGCCAATTGCGCCGGTATCAATGCCGCCGTGACCGGGATCGAGCATAACGATGCGCCGTGCTCCGGCCTTTTTCGCCTTTGGCTTGCTGTGGCCGGTGGTGGTTTTCAGTGGCGTCTCGTCCTTAGCGATAGCACGAGACATGCCTGACAATGTCAGGGCGGCCAGACCTGCTTTCAGCATCTGGCGACGCGAGGTGAGTGTTTTTAATGGTTTAAAGGTGCTCATACGTCTGAATGTTTTTATCCGTGGTCCCTGGTGTTATATCGTATCGTCCTGGCCGTGACGACAATCCACAAGAGCGATTGTTTTACTTTTCATTTCAATACGTGACAGAGTGCCATTATGCCAAATTTCCACGGTAAAGAGTCTGGATATTGGCTAAGGCGCCGCTTCGGGCCATAATCACCCTTTACACAGTTGAAAAGACGGGGAATACCATGGAGATACGCGTTTTTCGCCAGGACGACTTCGAAGAAGTGATCACCTTGTGGGAGCGCTGTGATCTGCTGCGACCATGGAACGATCCGGAAATGGATATCGAACGAAAAGTGAATCACGATGTCAGTCTGTTTCTGGTGGCGGAAGTGAGTGGTGAAGTGGTGGGCACGGTAATGGGCGGTTATGACGGCCATCGTGGCTCGGCATACTATCTCGGCGTACACCCGGAATTTCGCGGCCGCGGCATTGCCAATGCTTTGCTCAATCGGCTGGAGAAAAAATTGATTGCCCGTGGCTGCCCGAAAATCAATCTGATGGTACGTGAAGATAACGAAATGGTGATCGGCATGTACGAGCGGCTGGGCTACGAGCATAGCGACTCGGTTAACTTAGGAAAACGTTTGATAGAAGATGAAGAGTATTGATATTTCACCTTCCGACTACGACAGGCATGGACGCCTACGGCTTCCCTTTCTGTTCTGGTGCGCGCTGGTGTTGCAGGCGCGTACCTGGATTTTATTCGTGATGGCAGGCGCGTCGCGCGGGCAGGGTGATGCGCTGCTGACGCTGTTTTATCCCGATCATAATCGGTTCTGGCTGGGGTTATTGCCCGGCTTGCCTGCGGCGTTGGCTTTTTTTCTCAGTGCGCGCCGTGAGCATCACCCTCGTCTCTGGCGCGCGATCTACCCACTAATGCTGCTGGTTCAACTGGCGCTGGTGCTGTGGCAGCCTTCGCGCTGGTTCAGCGGCGAAGCGCTCTCCGGTATTGGGCTTTCACTGCTGGTTATCGACCTCTTTATTCTCTGGTGGCTGGCGACGTCCTGCCGTCTGCGCGCTTGTTTTTATTCCTCAGATGAATGAACGGCACTTTTTGCCCGCCAGCGACTCCAACTGGCGTTAAATGAAAAAAAGGAACGGTGCATGAAATCCCTGCGTACTTTTATCTGTGTGCTGCCGCTGGCATTAACCGGCTGCTCCACGCTCGCGTCGGTAAACTGGTCGGCGGCGTATCCGTGGAACTGGTTTGGCTCCTCGATCGAAGTGAGCGAAAACGGCGTCGGCAAAATCACCGCCAGCACGCCGCTCGATGAGCAGGCCATTAATGATGCGTTAAGCGGCGATTACCATCTGCGTAGCGGCATGAAAACGGAAAATGGCAGCATTGTCCGCTATTTCGAGGCGCTGAAAGATACCCAACTGGCGCTGGTCGTTAACGGCGAAAATGGCGCGGTGAGCCGCATAGATGTACTGGACAGCGATATCGCCACCGACAAAGGCGTGAAAATCGGCACACCGTTCAGCGCTGTGTTTGATAAGGCGTTTGGCAACTGTGTGAAAGGGGCGGGCGATGACAGTACGGGCGTTGAGTGTAAAGCGCCGGGCAGCCAGCACATTAGCTATGTGTTTTCCGGCGAATGGAGCGGCCCTGAAGGGTTGATGCCCTCTGATGACACGCTGAAAAACTGGAAATTAAGCAAGCTGGTATGGCGCCGATAATTTGATCGCAACGGGCCGCGACGGGGCGAAAAGACGGTACAATAGCGCGTTTATCGCCACGCATGTGTGGCTTGTTTTTTCCAGGAGGAGTGATGTCTCAGGTGCAAAGCGGCATTTTGCCGGAACACTGCCGTGCAGCGATTTGGATTGAAGCCAGCGTCAAAGGGGACACAGATGCCCTGCGCGCGGGCAGTAAAGCTTTTGTCGATAAGCTGGCAACCTTTCAGCAAAAATTCCCCGATGCGGCGCTGGGGGCGACGGTAGCCTTCGGTAACAACGCATGGCGCGCGCTGAACGGGCCGCAAGGCGCAGAAGAGCTGAAAGATTTCCCCTCTTACGGCAACGGTCTGGCACCCGCCACGCAGCATGATGTACTGATCCATATTCTCTCCCTGCGCCATGATGTAAATTTCTCCGTCGCCCAGGCCGCGCTGGCGGCGTTTGGCGATGCTATCGACGTGCAAGAAGAGACGCACGGCTTCCGCTGGGTGGAAGAGCGCGATCTGAGCGGCTTTGTTGACGGCACGGAAAACCCGGCGGGCGATGAGAAGCGCCGCGAAGTGGCGATTATTCAGGATGGCGTGGACGCTGGCGGCACGTATGTGATGGTGCAGCGCTGGGAGCACAACCTGAAGCAGCTCAACCGAATGAGCGTTGCCGATCAGGAGATGATGATTGGCCGCACTAAAGAGGCCAATGAAGAGATCGACGGCGATGCCCGTCCGGTTACCTCGCACCTGACTCGTGTCGATCTGAAAGAGGACGGCAAAGGGCTGAAAATTGTACGCCAGAGCCTGCCGTACGGCACCGCCAGCGGCACGCACGGCCTTTACTTCTGTACTTACTGTGCGCGTCTCTACAACATTGAACAGCAGTTGCTGAGCATGTTTGGCGACACCGATGGCAAACGCGATGCCATGCTGCGTTTCACCCGTCCGGTAACAGGCGGTTACTATTTTGCGCCGTCGCTCGATAAGCTGCTGTCGCTGTAATATCCCGCCTCCTTCCTGGCCGGGAAGACCCGGCCATACTCCTTTCTGCTTATACTCTTTTATGATTCCAAATCACCAAATGGTATATAAAACCGTTACTGGTTTCACACCCGTTATAAATAAACTGAGGGTTGTGAAGTCATCAGCTTATAAGGGTGCGCAATGGCCGTTAACTTACTGAAAAAAGGATATCTGACGCTGGCTGCAATGACGCTGTGGGCGGCGCAGGCACAGGCGACGGAACTGCTAAACAGCTCTTATGATGTGTCACGCGAGCTCTTTGCGGCGCTGAATACACCGTTTGAACAGCAATGGGCGAAGGATAACGCTGGCGATAAGCTGACGATCAAACAATCTCATGCCGGTTCGTCAAAACAGGCGCTGGCGATTTTGCAGGGGCTGAAAGCGGATGTCGTTACCTATAACCAGGTGACGGATGTGCAGATCCTGCACGACAAAGGCAACCTGATCCCGGCGGACTGGCAAAGCCGTTTACCGAACAACAGTTCGCCGTTCTATTCGACGATGGCGTTTCTTGTTCGTAAGGGCAACCCGAAGAATATCCACGAGTGGAGCGACCTGGTGCGTTCCGACGTAAAACTGATTTTCCCGAACCCGAAAACCTCCGGTAACGCCCGTTATACCTATCTGGCGGCGTGGGGCGCAGCGGATCAGGCGGACGGCGGCGACAAAGCGAAAACTGAACAGTTTATGACGCAGTTTTTGAAAAATGTCGAAGTGTTCGATACCGGCGGTCGCGGCGCAACCACCACGTTCGTTGAGCGCGGTCTCGGCGATGTGCTGATTTCCTTTGAATCCGAAGTCAATAACATCCGCAAACAGTATGAAGCGCAGGGTTTTGAAGTGGTGGTGCCGAAGGTCAACATCTTGGCAGAATTCCCGGTGGCCTGGGTCGATAAAAATGTTAAAGCCAACGGGACGGAAAAGGCCGCGAAAGCGTACCTCAACTGGCTCTATAGCCCGCAGGCGCAAACCATCATCACCGATTACTACTACCGCGTGAATAACCCGGAGGTGATGGCGAAGCTGGCAGATAAATTCCCGCAAACGGCGCTGTTCCGCGTTGAAGACAAATTCGGCTCCTGGCCTGATGTGATGAAAACCCATTTCGCCAGCGGCGGCGAGCTGGATAAGTTACTGGCGGCGGGGCATAAGTGATGTTTGCAGGAACCGCAAAACGTGTGTTGCCGGGGTTTGGTTTAAGCCTCGGCAGCAGCCTGTTTTTTGTTTGTCTGGTATTGCTGCTGCCGCTGAGTGCGCTGGCAATGCAACTGGCGCAAATGAGCTGGTCGCAATACTGGGAGGTCGTCACTAACCCGCAGGTGGTGGCGGCCTATAAAGTCACTTTGCTGTCGGCGTTTGTGGCGTCCGCTTTTAACGGCGTTTTTGGTCTGCTGATGGCCTGGATCCTCACCCGTTACCGTTTTCCGGGGCGCACGCTGCTGGATGCGCTGATTGACCTGCCGTTTGCACTGCCGACGGCGGTGGCCGGTTTGACGCTGGCATCGCTGTTTTCCGTGAACGGATTTTATGGCGAGTGGCTGGCGAAGTTCGATATCAAAGTGACTTACACCTGGCTTGGCATCGCAGTCGCCATGGCCTTTACCAGCATCCCGTTTGTGGTGCGCACCATCCAGCCGGTGCTGGAGGAGTTGGGGCCGGAATACGAAGAAGCGGCGGAAACCCTCGGCGCAACACGCTGGCAGAGCTTTCGTCGCGTCGTGCTGCCGGAACTTTCTCCGGCGCTGATGGCGGGCGTGGCGCTGTCGTTCACCCGCAGCCTCGGCGAATTTGGCGCGGTAATCTTTATCGCCGGTAACATTGCCTGGAAGACCGAAGTCACCTCGCTGATGATTTTTGTTCGCTTGCAGGAGTTTGATTACCCGGCGGCGAGCGCGATTGCTTCGGTGATCCTCGCGGCGTCGCTGCTGCTACTGTTTTCCATCAACACCCTGCAAAGCCGCTTTGGCCAGCGTGTGGTAGGTCACTAATGGCGGAAATAACCGAATTGAAACGCTATGACAAACCTCAGGTGAACTGGGGGAAATTTTTTCTGATTGTCGCGGGGATTTTGCTCTCCGCGTTTATCCTTGTCGTGCCGATGATATACATCTTCGTGAAGGCTTTCAGCAACGGGCTGGTACCCGTGCTGGAAAACCTGGCGAATGCCGACATGCTGCATGCCATCTGGCTGACGGTGTTGATTGCGCTGATCACCGTACCGGTTAACCTGGTGTTTGGCACGCTGCTGGCGTGGCTGGTGACACGCTTTAACTTTCCCGGTCGCCAGCTTTTGCTGACGTTACTGGATATTCCGTTTGCGGTTTCGCCGGTGGTTGCGGGTCTGATTTATCTGCTGTTTTACGGTTCGAATGGCCCGCTTGGCGGCTGGCTGGATGCGCATAACCTGCAAATTATGTTTGCCTGGCCGGGCATGGCGCTGGTCACCATTTTCGTTACCTGCCCATTTGTTGTGCGCGAGCTGGTTCCGGTGATGTTGAGCCAGGGGAGCCAGGAAGATGAAGCAGCGATCCTGCTGGGTGCCAGCGGCTGGCAGATGTTTCGCCGCGTAACGCTGCCGAATATCCGCTGGGCGCTGCTGTATGGCGTGGTGCTGACCAATGCGCGTGCGATTGGCGAGTTTGGCGCGGTTTCGGTAGTCTCCGGTTCGATTCGCGGTGAGACGCTGTCGCTGCCGCTACAAATTGAGTTGCTGGAGCAGGACTACAACACGGTGGGCGCATTTACCGCCGCCGCCCTGCTGACCCTGATGGCTATTTTGACACTGTTTTTGAAGAGTGCGTTGCAGTGGCGTTTGAACAACCATGAAAAACGCCAGCAACAGGAGGGAAATCATGAGCATTGAGATTGCCAATATTAAGAAGTCTTTTGGTCGCACCCAGGTGCTGAATGATATCTCGCTGGATATCCCTTCCGGGCAAATGGTGGCGCTGCTGGGGCCGTCCGGTTCCGGGAAGACCACGCTGCTGCGCATTATCGCCGGGCTGGAACACCAGAGCAGCGGTCGTATTCGTTTTCACGGTACGGACGTAAGCCGGCTGCACGCCCGCGATCGCCGCGTTGGTTTTGTGTTTCAGCACTATGCGCTGTTCCGCCATATGACGGTGTTCGACAACATCGCTTTTGGGCTGACGGTGCTGCCGCGTCGCGAACGGCCGAACGCCGCAGCAATCAAAGCCAAAGTGACGCAATTGCTGGAGATGGTGCAGCTTGCCCATCTGGCAGATCGCTACCCGGCGCAGCTTTCCGGCGGACAGAAACAGCGTGTGGCGTTGGCGCGTGCGCTGGCGGTAGAGCCGCAGATCCTGCTGCTGGATGAACCGTTTGGCGCGCTGGATGCGCAGGTGCGTAAAGAGCTGCGTCGCTGGCTGCGTCAGTTGCATGAAGAGCTAAAATTTACCAGCGTGTTCGTCACTCACGACCAGGAAGAGGCGACGGAAGTGGCCGACCGCGTGGTGGTGATGAGCCAGGGGAACATTGAACAGGCTGATGCGCCGGATCAGGTGTGGCGCGAACCGGCGACCCGCTTCGTGCTGGAGTTTATGGGCGAGGTCAATCGCCTGAAAGGCACGGTGACGGGCGGACAGTTCCAGGTGGGCGCTCATCGCTGGCCGCTGGGTTATACGCCCGCCTGGCAGGGCGAAGTGGATCTGTTTTTGCGCCCCTGGGAAGTGGATATCAGCCGCCGCACCAGCCTGGATTCTCCACTGCCGGTGCAGGTGCTGGAAGCCAGTCCGAAAGGGCATTATACCCAGTTGGTAGTGCAGCCGCTCGGCTGGAACCCTGAACCTCTTACCGTTGTGATGCGTGATGCACAGCCACCGCAGCGCGGCGAGCGCCTGTTTGTCGGTTTGCAGCATGCGCGGTTGTATAACGGCAATGAACGTATTGAAGCCGGTACAGAGCTTGCTCTGGCGGAAACTGCCTGATAGGTTAAGCAGCATGTCTATCGCCCGGTGGCTCCTTGCTTACCGGGCCTACAATATCTGCATCAGCACTGCTTTGTAGGCCGGGTAAGCGTAGCGCTACCCGGCTTTTTTATTGAGCAGGAACCGTGAATACATTAGAAGACACCATCGGCAATACACCGCTGGTCAAATTGCAACGTCTTACGCCGGATAACGGCAGCGAAATCTGGGTCAAACTGGAAGGTAATAATCCTGCAGGATCGGTCAAAGATCGCGCCGCACTGTCGATGATTGTGCAGGCGGAAAAGCGTGGAGAGATTAAGCCCGGGGATGCGCTGATTGAAGCCACCAGCGGCAATACCGGGATCGCGCTGGCGATGATTGCGGCGCTGAAAGGCTATCGCATGAAATTGCTGATGCCGGACAACATGAGTCAGGAGCGTCGTGCGGCGATGCGCGCCTATGGCGCAGAGCTGATTCTGGTCACCAAAGAGCAGGGGATGGAAGGCGCGCGCGATCTGGCGCTGGACATGGCCGTACGCGGCGAGGGCAAGCTGCTCGATCAATTCAACAACCCGGATAATCCCTACGCCCACTACACCACCACCGGCCCGGAAATCTGGCAGCAGACTGCCGGGCGGATCACCCATTTTGTCTCCAGCATGGGCACAACCGGTACCATTACCGGCGTGTCGCGTTTTCTGCGTGAACAGGATAAACCCGTCACTATTGTCGGGCTGCAACCGGAAGAGGGGAGCAGCATTCCTGGCATTCGCCGCTGGCCTGCCGAATATATGCCGGGCATTTTTAACGCTGCGCTGGTGGATGAGGTTCTGGATATCCATCAACGCGAGGCGGAAAATACCATGCGTGCGCTGGCGGTTCAGGAGGGGATCTTCTGCGGGGTCAGTTCTGGCGGCGCGGTAGCGGGCGCGTTGCGCGTGGCGAAAAGTACGCCTGGCGCGGTGATCGTCGCTATCATCTGCGATCGCGGCGATCGTTACCTCTCCACCGGCGTGTTTGGTGAAGAGAGTTATTCGCAGGGCGCGGGGATTTAACCCGTTAAGGAAGAGAAGATGGAGATGATCCTGTTTCGGGATAAAACCCGGGCGCAGCAGGCTGATATCGTTGCGGTGCAGTCTCAGGTTGTGTACGGCAGCGTCGGCAACAGCATTGCGGTGCCAAATATTCGTCAGCACAACCTCAATGTGCTGGCCGTGCCGACAGTGCTGTTCAGCAATACGCCGCATTACGATACCTTCTACGGCGGTGTGATCCCGGATGAGTGGTTTAGCGGTTACCTGCAAGCGCTGGGAGAGCGCGACGTTTTGCGTACGCTGAAAGCGGTAACCACAGGCTATATGGGAAGTGCCAGTCAGATTGCGCTGCTGGCAACGTGGCTTAAAGCGCTACGGGAGAAGCACCCGCAGCTATTGATTCTGGTCGATCCGGTTATTGGTGATACTGACAGCGGCATCTATGTAAAAGCGGAAATTCCTCAGGCCTACCGCGAACATTTGTTGCCGCTGGCGCAGGGGATCACGCCGAATGTGTTTGAACTGGAAATTCTCAGCGGCAAACCGTGCCGGGATCTGCAAAGCGCTATTGCCGCGGCAAAAGGGCTACTGTCTGCGACCCTGCACTGGGTGGCGATCACCAGCGCGCCGGTGGATGAGGATGACGGTCAGATACATGTGGTGCTGGTGACGGCGGATGAGGTTACCGTCAGTGGCTATCCGCGTGTCGAAACGGATTTGAAAGGCACTGGCGATCTGTTTTGCTCCGAACTGGTTAGCAACGTTATTCAGGGAAATAAGCTGGATGAAGCCGTTCGCGCAGCAGGGAACAGAGTGGTACAGGTGATGGGCTATACGCTGGAGAAAGGTTACGACGAGCTCATTTTACCGCCGTGCTAACCAATAAAAATGGCGCCCGCAGGCGCCATTTTTTTATCCCTGCATAAACACCACCTCCTGAGGAGGTGGTCAGCAACAGGTTGGCTCTGCCAGTAATGCTACTCATGGGAAAATCCGAATCTGTTATCCCCATAACTGATAAGGATTTAACCATGAGTAGATTCCAGAAAGCATCTCATGTGCTCTGGTGTTGTCAATATCATATCGTTTGGACACCCAAGTACCGATTTCGCATCCTGAGGAACAATGTAGGTAAAGAGGTCTATAAGCAAATAAGGATCTCAAGTGAACAGCTTGGGATAGAAGTTGTGGAGCTAAATGTCCAGCTAGATCATGTTCATTTACTGGTAAAGGTGCCGCCACGGCTTTCGATTTCCCATG
>FOAY01000015.1 GCA_900109485.1 Kosakonia sacchari
ATAATGCCTGATGGCGCTCCGCTTATCAGGCCTGGGCAACGGAGTACCCGCTGGCGCTGTGCTTACCGGATCTGGAAGCGCGGTGGATACCTTTATTCCCAACCAAAGCAATTCCCGCAGGCCGGATAAGGCGAAGCCGCCATCCGGCGATGGCATTAGCGCAGGAACACTTTTCCCAGCAGATAGAGCGTCGCCTGGCCACCGATGAGTACGCGGTCGCCGCGCCATTCACAGCGTAAATCGCCGCCGCGAGCGGAGACCTGCCGCGCCTGCATCACCGTTTTATTCAGCTTCTCGCCCCAGAACGGGATCAACATGCTGTGCGCCGAGCCGGTCACCGGATCTTCCGCCACCGATTCGCCCGGACAGAAAAAGCGGCTGACAAAATCGTATTCATCCCCCGGCGCGGTCACGCAGACCATTTTTCCCAGCGGCTTCATGGCGGCGATATCCGGTTGCAACGTTTCCACCTGCGCCTGGTTCTCCAGCACCACCAGATAATCCCGCGCCACGCGTACCTCTTTCGCCGTGCTGATGCCCAGCGTTTGTAGCAGCAGTTCCGGCGGCGTGCTGACTTCTTGTGTTGCCCAGGCCGGAAAATCGAGCGTCAGCCAGTCACCTTTACGGGTGACCGTCAGCGGGCCGACAAAACGGGTAGCGAAGAGAATTTCCGTCGCCGGGTAATCCAGATACTCAAAAATCACGTGCGCGGCGGCAAGAGTGGCATGCCCGCAGAGGTTAATTTCCGCCTGCGTGGTAAACCAGCGCAGTTCAAACCCGGTGTCATTGCGGATAAAAAACGCCGTCTCGGATTGATTATGCTGCTGCGCCATTTTCAGCAGCAGATCGTCAGGCAGCCATTCGGTAAGCGGGCACACGGCAGCGGCATTGCCGCCAAAGGTTTGGTCGCTAAAGGCGTCCACCATATAAAAGTCAATTGTTTGCATAGCCGTTTCCTCTTTATCGTTCTCTGTTTCTGAACGCTATTGCCAGGCGATGCAATCGGTATTTATTTGCTGAATGTAAAGTGAGATCTGCATCACAAAATGTTTGTATTTTCGCCAACAAAAGCTTTAAGATCTTCTCCTCTTCTTTTTTCTAACCAAGCCAGAACACTTTATGACTACGAATACCGTTTCACGAAAAGTCGCGTGGCTTCGGGTCGTGACGCTTGCCGTCGCTGCTTTCATTTTTAATACCACCGAGTTCGTGCCTGTGGGGTTACTGTCGGATATCGCTCAGAGTTTCGACATGGAAACCGCGCAGGTGGGGATTATGCTGACCATCTACGCCTGGGTTGTGGCGCTGATGTCGCTGCCCTTTATGCTGCTGACCAGCCAGATCGAACGTCGTAAACTGTTGATTGGTTTGTTTGTGTTGTTTATTGCCAGCCATGTGCTGTCGTTTCTGGCGTGGAATTTTAAGGTGCTGGTGATAAGCCGCATCGGCATTGCTTTCGCCCATGCGATTTTCTGGTCGATCACCGCCTCGCTGGCAATCCGCCTGGCGCCCGCTGGTAAACGCGCGCAGGCGCTGAGCCTGCTCGCCACCGGTACTGCGCTGGCGATGGTGCTGGGTCTGCCGATTGGTCGCATTGTCGGGCAATATTTTGGCTGGCGCACCACCTTCTTTGCCATCGGTCTTGGCGCGCTCATCACGCTGGTTTGTCTGGTAAAACTGCTGCCATCACTGCCGAGCGAACACTCCGGCTCGCTGAAAAGCCTGCCGCTGCTGTTCCGTCGTCCGGCGCTGATGTGCATCTACCTGCTGACGGTGGTGGTGGTGACCGCCCATTACACCGCCTACAGCTATATTGAGCCGTTTGTGCAGAATGTGGCGGGCTTTAGCGCCGGTTTCGCCACCGTACTGCTGCTGATCCTCGGCGGCGCGGGCATTATTGGCAGTATCTTGTTCGGCAAGCTGGGCAACCAGCACGCGTCCGGTCTGGTATGCAGCGCGATTGGCCTGCTGGTGCTGTCGCTGGTATTAATGCTGCCTGCTTCCGGCAGTGAAATGCATCTGGCGGTGCTGAGCGTTTTCTGGGGCATCGCGATCATGATTATCGGCCTCGGTATGCAGGTGAAAGTCCTGGCGCTGGCGCCCGATGCTACCGACGTGGCGATGTCGCTGTTTTCCGGCATTTTTAATATCGGCATTGGCGCCGGTGCGCTGGTAGGCAACCAGATCAGCCTGCACTGGTCGATGGATATGATCGGCTATGCGGGTGCGATCCCGGCGATTGCCGCGCTGGTATGGGCGGTGGTGATTTTCCGCCGCTGGCCGGTAAAACTGGAAGAACAGGTAAGCCACAGCCATATGTAAGCGGCTCGCCGGGAAAGAACTTCCGGCACGGCGAACCTGCCACAGACCCACTCAGCACAGCGCGACCGGGCATGCGTTGCCGGATGGCGGCTGATGCCTTATCCGGCCTACGGGAATTATGCCTCTTACGGTTCAGGGGATTACGTTGGCCCGGCTCGCGGGATCACAGTGTTTCGGACACCATTTTATCCATCACCGCGGTTTGCCAGTCAAACCACGGGTTCCAGGTCAGGCGGGCGTGAATTTTACCCGCTTCGACCAGCCCCCAGTCGGAATACCACACCTCTTCCCCCTTCAGACAGCGCTGCGCCGCGTTGTCAGGCTGACCGTTGGCGCAGAGCAACACGCTGCCCTTGCGGCCATACAGCGGGTTTTGCGGCGAAAACAGCACCGACATATGCGAAAACTGACTGATGCGATCCTGCGGCAGAAAATCCGTTTTCACCAGAATGCGCGAGACGTTCGCCACTTCCGGACGCGGTGCGCCGTACCAGATCACCCGGCTGGCGGGATGGGGAAAGTTGCGGTCAAAATGGTCGAGGATCCAACGGGTATTGAGCACGGAATCATGCTCGGTCAGCACAATCAGCGCCGGTTTGTCCCAACTTTTACGTGCCAGCCACTGCTGCGCGCTGGCGCTGGTCCGCCAGAACTGGGCAAACCCATTCGTCGGTACGCGTAAATAACGGGTGGCGATCTGCTGCGGGAATACCGTGCTCGGTGGGCGCAGCCAGTCGCGAAACAGCGCTACCGTCGGGGCGAGAAAATCGTAGGCGGTGTTGGATTTAAACGCCGGAGAGAACAACAGCAAGCCCTGCACTCGATCGTGATGCGTCATGGCATACTCCAGCGCCAGGTTGCCGCCGGTAGAGAAGCCGCCGAGCCACAGCGTATCCACCTCTTTTGCCAGGATATCGGCCTGTTCGCGCACCACCTGCCGCCACTGTTCGACGCTGACGGTCAGCAGATCAGAAGGCCGCGTGCCGTGCCCCGGCAAAAGGACGGTGCGCACCAAAAAACCCTGTTTCGCCAGCGCTGGCGCAATATCGACAAACGAGCCAGGCCCGTCGCCAAGGCCGTGGATCAGTAAAATGCCTTTATGGGCAGGCTGCGCCGGTCGCCACTCCTGCGGCGTGTTGAGCGCCAGCTCCGCCGTTTTATCCAGCGTCTGAAAGGCCCGATGCGCGCGCACATAGTCGCGGGTTTGTAACTGATAATCGGCAAAACTTGCCTGTCCCAGCGGCGGTTGCGCGGTTTGCTGATGCTGACAGCCCGCCAGCATCAACATCACGATCGCCAGCGCAACGCCTCTGCCCATCAGGCAGCTCCGTGGAAAGTAGTAATAATTTCCAGCACGCCGTTGATGATAAATTGCACGCCCATGCAGACCAGCAAAAAGCCCATCAACCGGGAGATCGCTTCTATTCCGCCCTTGCCGACCAGCCGCATAATCGCACCGGAACTGCGCAGGCTGCCCCATAAAATCACCGACACGGCGGCAAAGACGAGCGGCGGCGCAAGGAAAATCACCCAGTCGGGAAACGCCGAGCTGTGGCGGATGGTGGACGCCGAACTGATGATCATGGCGATAGTTCCCGGCCCGGCGGTGCTGGGCATCGCCAGCGGAACGAAGGCAATATTGGTACCGGGCTCATCCTCCAGCTCTTCAGATTTGGTTTTTGCTTCCGGCGATTCGTGCGGTTTTTGCTGCGGGAACAGCATGCGGAAACCAATAAAGGCGACAATCAACCCACCGGCAATCCGCAAACCCGGGATCGAGATGCCGAACGTGTTCATCACCAACTGCCCGGCATAGTACGCCACCATCATAATGATGAAGACATACACCGACGCCATCAGCGCTTGTTGATTACGCTGGGCGCTATTCATATTGCCCGCCAGCCCTAAAAACAGCGCTACGGTGGTTAACGGGTTCGCCAGCGGCAGTAGCACCACCAGCCCCAGGCCGATAGCTTTAAACAATTCAAGCATGATGCGCGACGCTCCTTGTGTGGTCAAAGCCCGGGCAGTATAGCGTTAACACAGCGGCAATGGGATGTTTGTAGGTTGGCAACAGCACCTTAACGCAAACCGATTCAGTTGTTTACGTGGTGTAAAATTTTACCGATATGAAACGTTTTAGCAAATAGTGGCATCCGGGAATCCATTCTGTTGACTTATATTTGCCTGAGCAATAATATCTGCCGTGATTAATCTACTTGCCGGGGCAACCATTGTGAAAAGCACGAATGATCTGTTTAACGATATCATTCCTTTAGGCCGCTTAATCCATATGGTTAACCAGAAAAAAGATCGTTTACTCAACGACTATTTATCGCCGCTGGATATCACCGCCACCCAGTTTAAGGTGCTGTGTTCTATCCGCTGCCAAACCTGTATCACCCCGGTAGAACTAAAAAAAATTCTTTCCGTCGATCTCGGCGCCCTGACCCGCATGCTGGACAGACTGGTATGCAAAGGCTGGATCGTGCGTAACCCGAATCCGAATGACAAACGCGGCGTGTTGGTGCAATTAACGCCCGACGGCGCGGCGCTTTGTGAGCAATGTCATCAATTGGTAGGGAAAGATCTGCACCAGGAATTAACAAAAAACTTAACGGCAGAAGAAGTGGTAACTCTTGAGTCTTTGCTCAGGAAAATATTGCCGTAAAAAACAAAGAGGTATGACGATGTCCAGACGCAATACTGACGCTATCACCATTCATAGCATTTTGGACTGGATCGAGGATAACCTGGAATCGCCACTGTCACTGGAAAAAGTGTCAGAACGTTCAGGTTACTCCAAGTGGCACCTGCAACGGATGTTTAAAAAAGAGACCGGTCATTCGCTGGGCCAATACATTCGCAGCCGCAAGCTGACGGAAATTGCGCAAAAGCTCAAGGAGAGCAACGAACCGATCCTGTATCTGGCGGAGCGTTATGGGTTTGAATCACAACAAACTCTGACCCGCACGTTCAAAAACTATTTTGACGTGCCGCCGCATAAATTCCGCGTGACAGATATGCCTGCTGAATCAAGGTATCTCTACCCGCTAAACCATGCTTGTTAATTATCGCCTGTTTTAAAGACGTATCGAGGAATGTATGAAACGTATTACCTGCGCCGCCATCACGCTGATGGTCCTGTTTTCCGGCCAGAGTTATGCGGAACAATTCAATCATCCGGCGCCGCAAGATTCCCGCGACGCGATGATTTTACCCGCCCCCCAACAAACATCGCCGTATGATTTTAACCATATGGGTGTGGGCAGTGACAAATCCGACGCATTAGGCGTGCCTTATTACAATCAGCACGGCTAATCGTTTTGCCCCGCATGAGCGGGGCTTTTTTTATTTCCTGCCTGATTAGCTCTTTCCCGACAAACCGATGTGTTATCCGGCCTGCACCGCCCGGCGCAGACGAAAACCAAACACGTTGATATACAGACCGCCCATCACCAGCACCGCACCTGCCAGTTGCAGCGCCGATAAGGTTTCGCCCAGCAGGATCGCTGCGCTCGCCATGCCGACGACCGGCACCAGCAGCGACAGCGGCGCAACGCGCCAGGTTTCATAGCGCCCCAGCAGCGAACCCCAGATGCCGTAGCCGATGATGGTTGCGACAAACGCCAGATAGGCCAGCGACAGCAGCGTGGTGGTATCAATAATCACCAGGCTTCGCAGCATCAGCGCCGGGCCGTCGAACACCAGCGAAGCGATCATAAACGGCACAATCGGAATTAAGGCGCTCCACACCACCAGCGACATCACCGCCGGACGCGAGCTGTGCTGCATGATTTTTTTGTTGAAGATATTGCCGCAGGCCCAACTGAACGCCGCCGCCAGCGTCAGCACAAAACCCACCAGCGGAACGTGCTGGCCGTTAAGACTCGATTCGATTAACACCAGCACACCCAGCACCGCCAGCGAAATGCCGACCAGCTGTTTTGAGTGCAGCCGCTCGCCGAATACACCTGCGCCGAGAATAATGGTGAAAAAGGCCTGCGCCTGTAATACCAGCGATGCCAGCCCGGCAGGCATGCCGAATTTGATCGCGCAAAACAGAAAGGCGAACTGACCGAAACTGATCGTCAGCCCGTAACCCAGCAACAAACGCAGCGGAATGTTGGGCCGCGCGACGAACAAAATTGCCGGGAACGCCACTAACACAAAGCGTAAACCTGCCAGCATCAACGGCGGCATACTGTGCAGGCCAACTTTGATCACCACAAAATTCAGCCCCCACGCCACCACCACCAGCATTGCCAGCAGTACATCTTTACGCGTCATTCTCCGCCCCTGTCGTTTCAATTTTTGTAAAATTTACGTTAACGCAAAAAATAGTACAGCGACAGATCATTAAATTCGGTAGGTCAGTTTGGGCATTTGTCGCTAAATCAACCGTTGAACATAGCGGTTTATGCATGTTATTGCTGTATACATCACAAAAAACTATAACAACCAGCATGTCGGGCAAAACATGACCACACCACAAACACGATCCACCGTCGCACTACTGGCGTCCTCTCTGTTATTAACCATTGGTCGCGGCGCAACGCTGCCGTTTATGACCATCTATCTTAATCGCCAGTACGGCATGGCCGTCGATCAGGTCGGTTATGCCATGTCCGTCGCGCTGACTATCGGTGTTGTCTTTAGCCTTGGTTTCGGCATGCTGGCGGATAAGTTCGACAAAAAACGCTATATGTTGCTGGCGATCGTCGCCTTTATCACCGGTTTTGCCGCTATCCCGCTGACGCATCACGCCGGGCTGGTGGTGCTCTTTTTCGCCCTGATCAACTGCGCTTATTCGGTCTTCTCCACGGTGCTGAAAGCCTATTTTGCCGATACGCTCACCCCGACGGCGAAAGCGAAGGTCTTTTCGCTGAACTACACCTTTCTCAACATCGGCTGGACCGTCGGCCCGCCGCTGGGCACGCTGCTGGTGATGCAAAGCATCAATCTGCCATTCTGGCTGGCAGCTGTCTGCGCAGCATTCCCGCTGGTTTTTATCCAGTTTTTTGTCCGCCGCGTGGCGGTGGGCAGCGGCATGGAGCCTGCGGTTCCCTGGTCGCCATCGGTCCTGCTGAAAGACAAAGCGCTCGGCTGGTTTACCCTCTCGAACCTGCTTGCTTCCTTTGTTTGCGGCTCTTTCGCCTCCTGCCTTTCCCAGTACGTAATGGCCGTAGCGGACAGCGATTTTGCTGAAAAAGTGGTGGCCGTTGTGCTACCGGTCAACGCCGCTATCGTGGTTTCGCTGCAATACG
This sequence comes from Kosakonia sacchari, assembly GCA_900109485.1. Taxonomy (GTDB): domain Bacteria; phylum Pseudomonadota; class Gammaproteobacteria; order Enterobacterales; family Enterobacteriaceae; genus Kosakonia; species Kosakonia sacchari_B. The sequence goes on from FOAY01000015.1 coordinate 7,590, forward strand.
CTGTCGGGCGCAAGCTGACCGCCACCAACCTGCGTCCGTTAATGGCGTTCGGCACAGTTTGTTTCGTGGTGGGACTGGTGGGATTTATGCTCTCCGGCAACAACTTATGGCTGTGGGGGCTTTCCGCTGCCGTATTTACGCTGGGCGAAGTGATTTATGCGCCAGGTGAATATTTGCTGATCGATAACATCGCGCCGCCGGGGATGAAAGCCACCTATTTTTCCGCCCAGGCGCTGGGCTGGCTGGGTGCGGCAATGAACCCGCTGCTGACCGGGATCATTCTCACCACCCTGCCAGCCTGGTCGCTGTTTGTGATCCTGATCGTCACCATTGGCATCGCATGGCTGATGCTGGTGAAAGGGATGCAGGTACGGCAATGGGGCGCAGTGCCAGCGCAATAAATAGTAGGTGCCTGATGGCGGCCACGCCATCAGGCACTCACAACGGTTTACCTGGTCACCACACTTGTGCGGCGATATTTGTCACCAGACGCACTTTGTCCCACTGCTGCTCCGGCGTTAGCGAGTTGCCCTCTTCGGTGGAAGCAAAACCACACTGCGGGCTAAGGCAAATCTGGTTGATATCCACATATTTTGCCGCTTCCGCGAGACGCGTTTTCACCCCTTCCGGGTTTTCCAGTTCGCCGTTTTTGGTGGTAATAAGCCCCAGCACTACCTGCTGTTTACCCGGACGAACAAAGCGCAGCGGTGCAAAATCACCGGAACGATCGTTGTCATATTCGAGGAAAAAGGCATCGACATTGACGCTGCCGAACAGCACTTCTGCCACCGGCTCGTAGCCGCCTTCGGAAATCCAGGTCGAACGGAAATTGCCGCGGCAGACATGTAACCCGATGGTCAGATCCTCCGGCTTATCTTCCAGCGCGTTATTGAGTACGCGGGCATAAATGTGCGCCAGTTCATCCGGATCGTCACCGCGTTCGCGGATCTGGCGACGCTGATCGTCAGAGCAGAGATAGGCCCAGACGGTGTCATCCAGTTGCAGATAACGGCAGCCGGCGGCATAGAAGGCGTGGATGGCATCGCGCCAGGTGGTCGCCAGATCGTCAAAATAGGCATCCAGTTGCGGATAGACGGTCGCATCAATATCTTTACGCCCGCCGCGGAAGTGCAGCACGCTCGGGCTGGGGATGGTCATCTTCGGCTGCGCGCTGCCGCTGATGCTTTTCAGATAGCGGAAATCGTTGAGCATTGGGTGATCGCCAAAACGCAGTTTGCCGGTAACGCGTACGCCGTGGGCTTTGGTTTGCACGCCGTTAAACTGAATGCCTTTCTCCGAATCGTAGCGCTCAACCCCTTCCAGGCCGTCGAAGAAATCAAAGTGCCACCAGGCGCGACGAAACTCCCCGTCCGTCACCACATGCAGACCGCAAGCGCACTGCTGTTCAACGACATGACGGATGGCCTCATCTTCGACACTGCGCAGCTGCTGTGCGGTGATCTCGCCCTGCGCAAACTGCTGGCGGGCATTTTTGATGGCATCCGGTCGCAAGAAACTGCCGACTACGTCTGCGCGGAAAGGGGCCTGATGTCGCTGCATGGTTATTCTCCTCGAACGCCGGAGCAGATGATTACCCGGCGTGATAATTCATAATTTGAATGTTTTAGCCTTCTGGATGGCTAAATGTCCAAACAAAATGTCACACCGGGCAGAGCGCAGCAACAGAGAAAATTTCACCATGCATGAGAAAGTTTCATGATGACGTCATAAAGATGAAAACAGAGGATTAGAAATCCGCTTCGCGCTGGCCGCTGGCGAAGGCATAACCTTCATCTTCCCAGCCGGTGATGCCACCGATCATGATTTTGACCGGCAACCCCAGCCGCGCCAGTTTCAGCGCCGCGCGATCGGCGCCGTTGCAGTGCGGTCCGGCGCAATACACCACAAACAGCGTCTCCGACGGCCAGGCCGCCATGCGTTCGGCCGTCATCATGCTGTGCGGCAGATGCAATGCGCCGGGAACGTGACGACGAGCGAATGCATCCGGGCTGCCAACCACATGCAGCAGGACAAAATCTCTGTCGTTATGAGTGATAGCGTCATGCACATCGGCGCAATCTGTTTCAACACTCAGGCGGCGCAGAAAATGGCTGGTGGCTTGTTCAGGGGATGCGACGGGAAAATCAGTAACGTAGCTCATCGTGCTTTCTCCTTATTTGTGTTAACAGTAATCTAACCAAAACAGGACAACTTCGCTGCACCGTTCTATGCCAGATAACACCAGGATAATGACAACTTTACGACATTCCCCCGCAGCGCACCGTGTTGTTGCCCTCGCCTATGATGGGCTTTGCACCTTTGAGTTTGGCGTCGCGGTGGAGATCTTCGGTCTGCCGCGCCCGGAAATGGGCGATAACTGGTATCACTTCGCCGTGGCGGCAGTGGATGCCGGAGAACTGCGGGCGACCGGCGGTATTCGCATAACGGCCGAAGGCGGGCTGGAACTGCTGGCCGACGCGCAGACCATTGTCGTGCCCGGCTGGCGCGGCGCAGAGTCGCCCGTTCCGGCTGATTTGTGCGCTGCGCTCCAGCAAGCCTGCCAGCGGGGTTGCCGCATTATCTCCATCTGTTCCGGGGTGTTTGTGCTGGCGGCGGCGGGCCTGTTAAACGGGCGCAAAGCCACCACCCACTGGCGTTATACCGACGGGCTGCGCGAGCGCTATCCGGCCATTGTGGTGCTGGAGGATGCGCTCTATTACGACGAAGGGAATGTGATGACGTCCGCTGGCAGCGCGGCGGGGATCGATCTCTGTCTGCACGTGGTCCGTGAGGATTTTGGCCTTGACGCGGCGAACATGGTCGCCCGGCGGCTGGTGGTTCAGCCACACCGCGATGGTTCGCAGACGCAGCAGCTTATCCGCCCGGTCGCCCGCACGCGCGAGAGCCGCCAGTTGGGGCAGTTGTTTGATTTCCTCCACCAGCAACTTGCGGAAAGCCATACCGTGGCGTCACTGGCGCAGCGGGTGGGCATGAGCCCGCGCACCTTTTTACGCCGTTTTCAGGAATCGACAGGCACCACACCCGCGCGCTGGATTTTACAGGCGCGGTTGCAGCGCGCTCAGACGCTGCTCGAACAAACACGCATGCCTATTGATCTGGTCGCCGGGCAGGCAGGATTTGGTAATGCTGCGTTGCTGCGCCACCATTTTCATCAGCAGTACGGCATCTCCCCGGCGATGTACCGCAAGAAGTTTGCCGAAATGGCGAAATAACGCGCGCCATTCAGGCTTTATTGAGGTTCACCAGGTTATTATCTCTCCATCGCGGCTAAATAATTAAGGTAAGAGAGGCAAGTTGGTTAATTAGATGGAGGTTTAAAATGATGGCAAATATGCATGTCTTTATGGCAGTACTGGGAGTGATTCTTTTTTCCGGATTCCTTGCTGCTTATTTTAGCCACAAATGGGACGACTGATGAACAGCGATAATCCCCCACCGGGAAGGCCCCTTGCGTAAATGCGTGAGGGGCCTTTTTTCATTATGCCAAAAAAAAACCGCCGTATTGGCGGTCAATGCTTGCATGGATGGTTTTGTATTGTTCTGTACGTTCACTCAACGGGATGGGTAAACGCCGTGCTGACTACGTTAGCAGTTACTGCCTCAATAAAGGTTAAACAAAGCTGAGCTGGCGATAAAAAAAACGCCAGCGAAACGTTTTGCTATTGAAATTATTGAAGATATATCTTTCAGCGCAATGAGAATATGTTAACGTCGAATCACCACTTCACAGACCGGAGGGGTTATTCCCAATCTCAAATTTCAGTGCCCGGTTTGCAGCAGCCGAAAGTTTTTATTCACCACATTCTGCCAGGAACGGCAACAGCCGCATGGCGCAATTTGCTCAGTATGTGGAACAAGACTGACGGCCAGAACCTGTATATCCACGCCGCGTCGCAGACGCTGGCCAAAACCTGTAATGTAAATGGGCCTCGCTGAGGCCCTTTTGATTTTTATATTTTGCCTACTGCATGATAATTCAGGTAACTGCACAAACTGCCCGCATTTTATTTTCCGCTATTTGCACGAAACGTTAACGTTCAATTCTGGCTGCGACATGGCGTAAAAAAACCGCCCTCAGGCGGTCGTTAATTAATAAAATTTCCGGATGGCCTGTTCGGTTTCCTGTTGGCTCACCAGATCGGAGAAACGGGCAACCAGGAAGGTTTCGCCATCCAGTTCCCAGGGTTCAATCGGGATTTCGAGAAACGAGCTCTGCTCATTTTTGAACGTGACCGATTTTGCATTGTCTTCCACGGTCACGTTTTCAACCTTACCACCGGCGCGTATTACCACTACATTTTTGGTCATGTCGGTTACCTCAGTTGCTCAAATTGGATTCGACATTAGCACAGTCATTGTCTGAATGCCCGGGTTATGCCACAGAATGTTAACGTTCAAATCAGGTCCTTTAATTTGGCTTAATGAACGACATAACGCCACGGTCGTAAATGTGAGATAGCCCACACTTTAACAACTGAGTGGGCTAAAAGCGGCAATTAACGCGGTAAAGGGAGAGGAAATTAAAAAGCCAGAGGCCCCGGTAATGCAGGCCTCTGGCTGAGGAGTTTACGGTGATGCCGGGTGCCTCCCGGTGAGTTCGCGCCAGACCACGAAACCCGCGATACCCCAAAAAGGTTTGACTGGTTGCCCCTCCGCGCAGGGGGATTCATCACCATCTGTTACGGTATTTCTCACGCGGAAACAGGTCAATAACCCTGCGAGTTATGTAACTTTTTAAAGCATTTCCGCCCGTAATTAATCACTTAACCCGCGATTTTTCAGCATCGGCTCGATCTGCGGATCGTGGCCGCGCCATTGCCGATAAAGCTCACCGAGATCGCTGCTGTTGCCGCGCGACAAAATGGCTTCGCGGAATCGTTGCCCATTTTCACGGCTTAAACCGCCCTGCTCCACAAACCACTGATAGCCGTCATCGGCCAGCATCTGCGTCCATAAATAGGCGTAATAGCCAGCGGCATAACCACCACCAAAAATATGCGCGAAATAGCTGCTGCGATAGCGCGGCGGTACTGCCGCCAGATCGAGCTGCTCCTTGCGAATAGCTTCACGCTCAAACGCATCGACATCATTTACCCCGGCGCCATCGGCCAGCGCATGCCAGTTCATGTCGAGCAGCGCCGCGCTCAGCAGTTCCGTCATGTCATAGCCTTTATTGAACTGGGTGGCTTGCAGCATTTTCTCGCGCAGCGCCTCCGGCATCGGCTCGCCGCTCTGATGATGACGGGCGTAGTGCGCGAAAACCTGCGGCTGGCTGGCCCAGTGCTCATTGATTTGCGAAGGGAATTCAACGAAATCGCGCGGCGTATTGGTGCCGGAAAGCGTGGCGTAACGCTGGCTGGCAAATAGCCCATGCAGCGTGTGGCCAAACTCGTGGAACAGCGTGATCACTTCATCCCATGACAGCAGCGCTGCCTGCCCGGCAGCCGGTTTCTGGTAGTTACAGACGTTATAGATCACCGGCTGCGTACCGTTCAGCGTCGATTGTTCAACAAAATTGCCCATCCACGCGCCGCCGCTTTTTGAGTCGCGAGCGTAGTAATCGCCGTAAAACAGCGCCAGACCGCGGCCGTCAGCATCAAAAATCTCCCACACGCGCACGTCGGGATGATAGACCGGAATATCAAAACGCTCGGTGAACCGAATGCCAAACAGCTCGCTCGCCGCCCAGAACACGCCGTCCGTGAGCACAGAGTTGAGCGCGAAATAGGGTTTGATTTGTGATTCATCCAGCGCATATTTCGCCAGACGAACCTGCTCGGCATAGAACGCCCAGTCCCAGGCCTGCGCGGTAAAGCCGCCCTGCTGGGTGTCAATCATCTGCTGAATATCAGCCAGTTCCCGCTCGGCGCGCGCGCGGGCGGCAGGCGCGATATTGCGCATAAATGTCAGCGCGGCCTGCGGCGTACCGGCCATCTGATCGGCGATTTTCCAGCTGGCGAAATCATTAAAGCCAAGCAGTTTTGCCTGCTGCGCACGAAGCTGCACCAGACGCAGCACAATCGCGCGGGTATCATTGGCATCCCCGCGCTGTGTGCGCAGCCAGCCGGCGGTAAACAGATTTTCACGGGTCTGGCGATCGCGCAGCACAGCCAGCGCCGGTTGCTGGGTGGTATTGAGCAGAGAGAGCAGCCAGCGGTTTTCCAGCCCTTTCGCCTTCGCCGCTTCGGCGGCCGAGGCGATCTCTTCGGCACTTAAGCCATCGAGTTGATGGACATAATCCACCACCAGCCCGCCCGCTTTATCCGCAGCCAGCAAACGCTGGTTAAACTGGCTGGTCAGCGCCGCCGCTTCGGTATTCAGCGCTTTCAGCGTCGTTTTATCTTCTGCACTCAGCATCGCGCCTGCGAGGACAAACTTCTGATACGTCGTTTCGACGAGGCGCAGCGATTCTGCATCCAGCCCCAGCGCCTCACGCTGACGCCATACGCTTTCCACGCGGGCGAACAACGTATCATCGAGGTAAATATCGTTCGCCAGTTCCGCCAGTTCCGTGGAAAACGCCTCATCGAGCTGCTGTAAAAAATCATTGGTATGCGCGGAGGTCATGGCGAAAAAGACGCTGGTCACCTGATTCAGCAGGTGGCCGCTCTGCTCCAGCGCCAGCAGCGTATTGTCAAAATCGGCGGCCGCCGGGTTCGCCGTAATGGCGGCGATCTCCGCGCGCTTTTGCCGCACGCCTTCGTCAAATGCCGGGCGATAGTGTTCATCAGTAATCACATCAAACGGCGGCGCCTGATACGGCAGTGGGCTTGCAGAGAAAAAGGGATTGGTAACCGACATGTTTCGCTCCTGAACAGGGTGAATCTTTTCAGAGTAGGCATCCGCTGCGCGCATCGCAATCATTTCTCTCTCTGCTGCCGCACAAGCGTGCATTTTTTGCCACACTGTAACTTGTGTTACCGCAAACATGCGGTCATGCTAGCGTTCAACACCACAAAAAGCGTTGAGGAACAGTGAGATGATTATTCTGGTTACCGGGGCAACGGCAGGTTTTGGCGAAGGCATCACACGCCGTTTTATTCAGAACGGCCACAAAGTGATCGCCACTGGCCGTCGCCAGGAACGTTTACAGGAGCTGAAAGATGAGCTGGGGGATAACCTCTACATCGCGCAGCTGGATGTTCGCAACCGTGCGGCAATTGACGAGTTGATGGCTTCCTTGCCAGCACAGTGGCGCGATATTGATGTGCTGGTCAACAATGCTGGCCTGGCGCTGGGGCTTGAGCCTGCGCATAAAGCCAGCGTCGATGACTGGGAAACGATGATCGACACCAACAACAAAGGTCTGGTTTACATGACGCGCGCGGTACTGCCGGGCATGGTGGAACGTAATCGCGGTCATATCATCAATATCGGTTCAACGGCGGGGAGCTGGCCGTATGCGGGCGGCAACGTCTACGGCGCGAGCAAAGCGTTTGTGCGCCAGTTCAGCCTTAACCTGCGTACCGATCTGAGCGGTACGGCGGTGCGCGTGACCAATATTGAGCCGGGTCTGGTCGGCGGTACGGAGTTTTCGAACGTGCGCTTTAAAGGCGATGATGCCAAAGCGGGAAAAACCTACGAGAATACCACTGCGCTGACGCCGGAAGATGTGACCGAAGCGGTCTGGTGGGTGGCGACGCTGCCGAAGCATGTCAACATCAACACCCTTGAGATGATGCCGGTAAGCCAGACGTATGCAGGCTTAAGCGTTCACCGTCAGGGTTAACTTTCCCACCCGGCCTGCGGGCCGGGTATGGGATGTACCGTAAATAAATGGTATGGTAGCCGGGTTAACCCTTTAAAAAGTAAGAGCGAATGGCCGCTGAAACGCAACTCAACCCTACACAGCCCGTAAATCAACAAATTTACCGCATTCTACGGCGGGATATTGTGCATTGCCTGATCCCACCGGGTACGCCGTTGTCGGAAAAAGAGGTGTCGGTGCGTTTCGACGTTTCGCGCCAGCCGGTGCGTGAAGCCTTTATTAAGCTGGCGGAAAACGGCCTGATTCAGATCCGCCCGCAGCGCGGCAGTTACGTCAACAAAATCTCCATGACGCAGGTGCGTAATGGCTGCTTCGTGCGCCAGGCGATCGAATGCGCCGTCGCCCGCCGCGCCGCCACGCTGATTGATGACAGCGCCTGCTACCTGCTTGAGCAAAACCTCAACCAACAGCGCACCGCCATCGAGCGCAAGCAACTGAATGATTTCTTCGAGCTGGATGACAATTTCCACCAGAAGCTGGCGCAGATCGCCGATTGCCAGCTGGCGTGGGACACCATCGAAAACATCAAAGCCACCATCGACCGCGTACGCTATATGAGTCTTGACCACGTTTCGCCGCCGGAAATGCTGCTGCGCCAGCATATGGATATCTTTTCCGCGCTGGAAAAACGTGACCCTGACGCAGTCGACCACGCCATGAGCCTGCATTTGCAGGAGATCAGCGAATCCGTAAAAACTATTCGCCAGGAAAATCGCGACTGGTTCAGCGAGGATTAACGTCCTCGCTGGTCACTGACATTGGCGGCGAGCCACCATCACAGCAGCTCGCCGCCCTTCTTTGAAATACGTCTCGCGTCAGCGGCTAAACCGGCATTCCAGTGTCGGTAGCGACCGGCACCGGCTCACGGCGGGATTCGCCTTTGCTCAGGTTGTACCGATCAACGGTGTCAAACATCTCGGTAAAAAGCGCGTCATCCTTTCGCGCCCAGAACGTATCCTGATCCTCGCCGCCCCAAATCTCATGAGTATGACAGGCGAACTCCAGTAAGCCGGAGTGATGCGGCGTGAAATCGATACGCTTCTGTGTCTCCTGCGGGACGATATTCTGATAGAAAAGCACAACTTCACACTCGCAGCCTTTCGCGTTGTACAACGACAACAGCTCATTCAGATGTTCTCTTAAAAGCGCGAGATCGGAATTCGCCGTGACGCGGTGATGGTAAAGGAAGACAAAATTTTTATTTCCTCGCCAGGCGAGCTGACGCTCAATGCGCCGTTTGAATGTCTGCTTATCGGCGGAAATGCCGAGAGGATCGTGATGCGTAAATTCAAATCCCAGCATATGTCTTTCGCTGTAGTGACCCACGCAATCCTTATAATAGGTAGAGCGCACAACAGAATGGTCGCCATCGGGGAAATGTTGCAAATATGTTTTGTCCAGTAAATTCTGGTAATTATCTTTTTCCATCTGAAGAATATATTCTATATTAGAACGCCCGGAGGAAAAAATAGAGCTGAACGATTTCCTGTTGTGCCGACGAAGAATATCATCCGGCAGGCAGTTTTCCCCCAGGGAAATCCAGTACACGTCTGCATCACCGCTATGACGATATTTCCATTTCTTCCGCAGATGCGTAATTGTGCGTTTAAGCGACTTAAGATGATTTCTCACCTGTTGCTTGATGACTTCACTTTTCATTAAACCATCCCCATTCCGTATCGTTATAACACCATTAAAATGGAGCGATAAGACATCTCATCTCCATTTAAATTTCTATTAATATCAATGAATTAAAATAAAAACACATTATAAAAGGCGTTCATATCCCTCGCCTGTTTGTTAATAAACAGGCGACATTAATGGAATAATTTCAACTCGTGATAATTCCGAATATCTTTATTTTGTTGTTGCTGGCGGAAAATTCAGTACAGAATAGCCAGCCGAAAATTAATCTGTCGGCCTTTATCACTTGCCGACAAAACCAGGCTTCCTGCACGCCTCTGTCGCTTCGGTTTTATTTAAAAAAATCGCCCTCTTTTTTATTCAAAAGAAACCCGGCGCAGGATTCTACCGCGCTAAAAAGAATAAAAAACCAGAAACAGTCACTAACATATCGTTACAGAGTGTACGCGTTATCGCGCGGCAGGTAGTAATCAGGAAAATCTTAAAAGCTTTTTATCATTGATGAATAAAAATGGGATCGGGGAAATAAACGCGAGGTTTTTACCTATATCAGTTTGATTTAAGGCGTTTGTCATCATGTGATGCCAAAAATTTTTTCAGCAAAAAAGTGTGATGTTGATCAAAAACAAAAACTCGTTATCTCAGGAGCGTATTTATAAGGCGTCCGTAGCGGGGACATCTTCTGCCCCGTTTCGTTTTTTGGATATCAACAAGGAGAAACCACCATGGTGACTTATGATCGTAACCGTAATGCGATTACCACCGGCAGCCGCGTAATGATTAATGGTACGGGCCGTACCGGCAAAATCATTGCGATTCACGCAGCCGGGCTGGACGCCGCGCAACTGCGTCGCAGTAAAACGGTAGAAGTGGAAGGTTGTGAAGGTAAATTCGAACCGGTTGAACTGATTCGGCTTGGTCTGCACTAAATGGTGAAAATGCCCGCATAAAGGCAAAAAAGAATGCCGCCTGGGCGGCATTCTTTCGACGATTTACAGCGCTGCGGCGTATTCTGCCACCGTCGCTTTCGCCCCTTTCTCCAGCAGTGAACGATACGCTTTCTGTACCTGCGCCACAAAGGCCGCTTCTTTCGGCAGTTCGTTGCCAAAAATCGCCTCGATGCCCAACAGAGCCTGCACGCGCACTTCACCTTCCGCGCTGGCATTAACCGCGCTCTGAATCACCGTCAACAGCGGATCGCACACTTCGATCGCCTGACCTTGCTCATCAACACCGCCGACGTAGCGCATCCAGCCCGCCACACCCAGCGCCAGCAACGCAAAGGAATCCTGATGCGCTAAGTGCCAGCGTACGGAATCGAGCATACGCTGCGGTAATTTCTGGCTGCCGTCCATCGCGATCTGCCAGGTACGGTGACGCAGCGCAGTGTTGCTGTAACGCGCAATCAGCAGATCGGCGTAACGCGCAAGGTCAACGCCCTTCACTTTCAGCGTTGGCGCCTGCTCTTTCAGCATCAGCGCGTGCGCCGCACGGCGATAGTTGTCGTCGTCCATACATTCGTTGATGTGCTGATAACCGGCCAGGTAACCCAGATAAGCGAGGAAGGAGTGGCTGCCGTTCAGCATACGCAGTTTCATCTCTTCGAACGGCACGACGTCGGCAACCAGTTCGGCGCCCGCTTTTTCCCATGCCGGACGACCCGCAACAAAGTTATCCTCAATCACCCACTGGCGGAACGGTTCACAGGCCACGCCTGCCGGATCGCGCACGCCGGTAAGCTGTTCGATTTTATCCAGCGTTTCCGCCGTTACTGCCGGAACAATACGATCCACCATGGTCGACGGGAACGTCACGTTGGCGTCAATCCAGTCTGCCAGTTGCGCATTTACCGCGCGGGCATAAGCGCACACCACATTGCGGGTAACGTGACCGTTTTCCGGCATGTTATCGCAGGACATCACGCTGAATGCCGCCAGCCCTGCCGCTTTACGACGCGCCAGCGCTTCCACCACCACGCCAACTGCGGATTTTGGCTGCTGCGGGTTTTGCAGGTCGCCAACGATTAACGGATGATCGAGCATCAGTTTGCCGGTCGCCGGCGAGTGGCAATACCCTTTTTCGGTGATGGTCAGCGAGACAATCGCCACCTGCGGCTCGCACATGGCGGCCAGTACGGTTTCCAGGCCATCAACCTGCGCGTGCAGCGCGCGTTTCACCACGCCAACCACTCGCGCTGTCCACGCGTCGGCGGACATTTCCGCCACGGTGTACAGATTATCCTGCTGTTTCAGGTCGGCAATCTGCTGCTCACCGCCGATCAGATTGACTTCGCAGTAACCCCAGTCGCTACCATGCTCTGCGGCCAGAATATCCGCATACACCGACTGGTGAGCGCGGTGAAAAGCGCCAAACCCCAAATGCACAATGCGTGGAACCAGTTTGTTACGATCGTAAGTAGGTAACGTGGCTTTCGCCTTTAATAGCCTGTTTTCCATGGTGGGACTCATCTTATTAAGTGAAACAGTGGTTCAATAGATTACGGGCTGTCGCAAATCAGACTATGATTTACGACAGCATTTGCGGACTACACTAACTAGAATGGTAACCAAATGTGTCAAAATCCCGTTAACTTAACCTCTGGCTCAACGTTCACTTCCGGTAATTAATAAGGGGTTCAGATATAGTTCCGGTTTCCCACCGGCTGGGCCGCAGCGCGCGGTTCAGCCGCGTCTTGCAGAATATTCAAATCGCGGTCGCGCACTTCCGGCATCAGCACGGCACAGAGCAAACCAATCAGCGAGTAGGCCACCAGCATGACGACTATCGGCCACCAGGAGCCGGTCATATTGCAGAAGATCCCCGCCAGTACCGGCCCGAATCCGACGGCCACCAGCCCGCCCGCCTCTTTCGAAATGGCCATCCGCGTGAAGCGATTACGGGAGCCGAACATTTCCGCCATGGTGATGTTTTCCAGCGCGAATAACCCGAGCACGGCAACGTTATGAATGACGATGATCGACAGCATAATCACGCCGGGGTTGTAGCTCTTATCGACGATGATCGCCATCATCGGGTACGCGAGAATGATCGCCGAGATGCACAAGCAGATATAGGGTAAACGACGCCCCACTTTGTCGGACAGCCAGCCCAGAAACGGAATGGTAAAGAAGCCAATAATCGAACTGATCATCAGGGCATCGGTCGGAATGCGTTTTTCGAACAGCAGGGTTTGTACCAGATAACCCGCGAGGAAGGTTTGAATTAACCCGGAATTACCAGCCTGGCCAAAGCGCAAACCAGTCGCCAGCCAGAAAGTTTTGCTGCTGAACATCGCGCCCAGTCCCATTTCCGCACGTTGGCTTTCCGGCGCATGCGCGCCTTCGTGCACCTTCTCGAAGACCGGGCTCTCTTTCAGGTTCAAACGCAACCAGATGGCGAAAATCATCACCACCACGCTGGCGATAAACGGCACCCGCCAGCCCCAGGCCAGCAGCGCTTCGCGATCCAGCGCGAAGAACATCACCGCCCAGATCGCCGTTGCACTCAGCGTGCCGCAGTTGGTACCCATCGCCACCAGCGAAGAGATAATGCCGCGTTTCCCTTTCGGTGCATATTCCGCGAGCATGGTTCCGGCTCCGGATATCTCCGCCCCTGCGCCAAGGCCCTGAATAATACGCAGCGCTACCAGCAGTACCGGCGCAAAAATGCCGATCTGCGCATAGGTCGGTAACACGCCAATCAAGGTGGTACAAATGCCCATCATCGTGATGGTGATGAACAACACTTTTTTGCGGCCTATGCGATCGCCCATTTTACCGAAGATAAACGCGCCGATAATGCGCGCCACATAACCCGCTCCGTAGGTTCCCATCGCGAGGATCAGCGCCATCGCCGCTGATTGCTCCGGGAAGAAGATCTCATGAAAAACCAGCGCCGCGCCCAGCGAGTAAAGCTGGAAATCCATGAACTCAAGCGCAGTACCCAGCCAGCCGGAAACGGCGGCTTTCACCAGATCAGAGGTCGTTCTTTCAGCGTTAACTTGCGTCATAATGGCTATCTCGAAAAAAGAAGTATGCGTACCGCTCAACCGCATTTTTCGTTGTAATTAATTGAACGTTAATAAGACCTTACAGCAGTGCCGCTGATCTTTTTCAAACAGTTCAATCGCATCGGTGACATGTTGATAGTCAAATTTATGCGTCACTAACTTCGTCGGATCGATCAGGGCGCGAGCCAGCCAGTCGATCACCACCGGGAATTTGCCCGCGTTAAGACGCGAAGAGAAAATAGACAGCTCTTTGCCCGTAATACCCTGCTGGATTATCTGGCTGGGTTCGCTGGAAAATCCCATGATCACAATACGCGCGGCCGGAGAGGCCAGCGCAATCGCCTCCTGTAGAATGGATGGATGACACGCCGCATCAACAATCAGCGTCGGTTTAATGCCCTTCTCTGCCAGCGCTTCCGCCAACGGCTGCTGGCTGTTGTTAATCACCCAGTCCGCGCCATTGCGCTGCGCCATTGCCAGACGTTCTTCGATACGATCGGCAACCATCACCTGCTGCACGTTGTAGACATTTTTCAGCGCTTGCAGCGTGGTTAATCCCATCGGCCCTGCGCCATAGATCAGCGCAATGTCTTTCTCTGTTGGGTTCACCTGGCCTGTGACGTTAGCCGCGATGGTAAACGGCTCGATCATTACCGCATTCTCATCCGGGATTGCGGCCGGAACGGCCCAAGCGTTGCGCGCTGGCACAGTGGCGTATTCGCTAAAACCGCCGTCGCGATGCACACCCAAAACCACCAGTTCGTTGCAGACATTCGGTTTGCCAACGGAGCACGGATAGCAATGACCACAGCTGATCACCGGGTCAACCACCACGCGTTCTCCCACTCTTTCCGCCGACACACCTTCACCAACGGCATCGATCAGACCGTAGAATTCATGGCCAATGACGCGCGGGTATTTGGCGAACGGATTGTGTCCGCGATAGATGTGGCTGTCGGAGCCGCAGATCCCGGCGAGTTTGACCTTCACGCGCACCTCACCGGCGGCGGGTTGCGGCAAAGGGCGTTCAGCGAGCGTTAATTGGTTGGGTTGTTCAATCACCACACTTTTCATTTTGCTTTCCTCTGTTACCAGTTCCACAACGTGCCATCTTCCAGCCGCGCGACCGGCAGATATGCGGGATCGTAGGGGTATTTCGCCGCCAGTTTTTCGTCAAAGCCGATGCCCAGACCGGGTTGATCGCCAGGGTGCATATAGCCTTGATCAAAGCGCCAACTGTGCGGGAACACCTCCAGCATCTGTTCGGAGTAACCCATATATTCCTGCACACCAAAGTTGGGCACCCACAGATCAAAATGGAGGGCTGCCGCATGGCAAATCGGCGAAAGATCTGACGGGCCGTGCGAGCCGGTACGTACCTGATAGAGCGAGGCGAAATCCGCAATGCGCCGCATACCCGTAATGCCACCAGCATGGGTGATCGTGGTGCGGATATAGTCGATCAGTTGTTCTTCAATCAGCTGCTTGCAATCCCAGATACTGTTGAATACTTCGCCAACGGCAATAGGGGTAACGGTGTGTTGGCGGATCAAGCGGAAGCAAGCCTGGTTTTCAGCCGGGGTGGGATCTTCCATCCAGAACAGACGAAAAGGTTCGATGCTTTTGCCGAAACGCGCGGCTTCAATGGGCGTCAGACGGTGGTGCATGTCATGCAGCAGGTGTTCGTCGAAACCGAATTTACTGCGCACGGCGTCAAACAGTTTCGGCGTGAAATCGAGGTATTTTTCCGACGACCAGAGCTGCTCTTCCGGCCACTGGCCTTTGGTAGCCGGTTCATACGCCTGGCCTTTGCCTTTTGCCATACCGTAGGTGGTTTTCATTCCCGGCACGCCGCACTGCACGCGGATGGCTTTAAACCCCATCTCTTTGTGCCGCGCGTAATCTTCCAGCACCTCATCAATGGTGTGGCCGGTGGTGTGGCAATAAACCATCACCCCTTCACGGGAAGCACCGCCAAGCAACTGGTAGAGCGGCATATTGGCGGCTTTGGCTTTAATATCCCACAGCGCCATATCGATGGCGGAGATAGCCGACATGGTCACCGGACCGCGCCGCCAGTAAGCGCCTTTGTAGAAAAATTGCCAGATATCTTCAATGCGCTGCGCGTCGCGGCCAATAAGTTGCGGGCACACATGATCTTTCAGGTAGGAAGCAACGGAGAGTTCGCGGCCATTCAGCGTGGCGTCGCCAAAGCCGATGATCCCCGCTTCAGTGGTGATTTTTAATGTGACAAAGTTGCGCCCCGGGCAGGTAACAAAAACCTCAGCGCCAGTGATTTTCATGCGGGTTTCCTTGCATCAACGTAATGTGATGCGGAAAATTTACGCAATCAGGCAACTACCATACAAGTATAACGATCAAAAAACACGCAGACGATCACAAAATATTAACGAATTAGTTAAGCACGCCCCCATCCGGCGACAATGATTAACATACCGCACATCGCCACAACAGCGCCCAGCCAGTCATAAAGACTCAGCTTCACGCCATCCACCACGCGCAGCCAGATAAGCGCCGTGCAAACATACACGCCGCCGTAAGCCGCATAAACTCGCCCGCTGGCCGCCGGATGCAGCGTTAACAGCCAGACAAACAGCGCCAACGCCAGCGCCGCAGGCACCAGCAGAAGCGGCGTCGCGCCGCGTTTTAACCACAGCCAGGGCAGGAAGCAACCCAAGATTTCACACAGCGCGGTAGCAAAAAAAAGCAGCGTCGTTTTGAGCATTTCTGGCACTATTATTCATGATTGGTTGAACCATCATACCCGATAATGTTCTGAGAGTGGGCGCCGCCCCGGTATGCTGGCAGGCTGAGATCGCATAGAATAGAGAGATGTGGGCCACCCGTTTCTCCCTCAATTTAAGGATATCGCAATGACAACTACACTTAGCAAACGCCTGTGCCTGACCGCAATGCTGACGCTGGGTGCCATCGTGTACACCACCTCCGCAATGGCAGAAACCAACCGTCTGATTATCGAATCGGGCGACAACGCACAAACCCGTCAATCTGCGGCGATGGAAAAAGAGCAATGGAATGACACCCGTACGCTGCGTCATAAAGTGAATAAACGCGTCGAAAAAGAGTGGGACAAAACCGACGTGGCATTTGACGCGCAGGACAACTGCCAGAAAAGCAGCAACTTTAACGCGTACTGGGAACCCAATACCCAGCGTTGCCTCGATCGTCGTACCGGTCGTCAAATTCAATAATTTCACCGGGCGCGCACCGCGCCCGTCTTCCCGCCTTCATCCTCTTGAACATAAAACTCTCGCGTCGCCCAGCGCCGGATATCAGGTAAAAACCTTGCCGGCACTCATATTATGAAAGAAACAGCAGGTGAAGAGTCAGTCCCACAACCGCGCAACCGGCAATGACATGCGTCACTTTTGCTTTAAAGCGAAACAGAGCAATTGCCGCAGCCAGAGCAATCAGGGCGGCCGCCCAGTCGACGTTGCCAGCAACCCCTTGCGGCCACAGCACATGATAACCAAAGAACAGCGCCAGATTGAGAATGACGCCGACAACAGCGGCTGTTATCGCCGTGAGTGGCGCAGTGAATTTGATATCGTTGTGCGTTGTTTCAATAAAAGGTCCACCGGCAAAAATAAATAAAAAAGAAGGCAGGAAGGTGAACCAGGTAACCAGTATTGCGGCAACCGCTCCACCGAGGAAAAGATGATCCGGCCCAAACACGGTATTGGCATATCCGCCGACGAATCCGACAAAGGCGACAACCATAATTAAAGGACCGGGAGTGGTTTCGCCCAACGCCAGACCGTCAATCATCTGCGTAGGGGTTAGCCACTGATAATTAACGACTGCCCCCTGATAAATGTAAGGCAGTACGGCGTAAGCCCCACCAAAGGTGAGAAGCGCCGCTTTGGTAAAGAACCAGCCCATTTGCGTTATGGTATCTTCCCGGCCCAGGGTGAGATAAAGCGTCCCCATCGGCAGCACCCACAAAAGAGCGCCAGCAATCACTATCCACATCAACCGTGACCATTTGAAAACAGCATGTTCCGGCGTCGGTGTATCATCATCAATAATGGCGGAGCCGTAAGATTTGTCGGTTCCGGTATGCGCGCCGCCACCTTTGAATCTCTCCGGCGAGAAACGCCCGCCGATAAAACCAATGAGCGCGGCCGACAAGACGATAATCGGGAACGGGATATTCAAAGCAAAGATCGCCGCAAAAGCGGCTGCGGCAATGGCCCACTGCGTATTGTTGCGTAACGCTCTGGTGCCGATGCGATGTGCCGCCTGTACGACAATCGCGGTGATCGCGGGTTTAATGCCATAGAATAACCCCATGACGACAGGCTGGTCGCCCCAGACGATATAAATCCAGGAAAGCGCGATTAACACCAACAGTGAAGGCAGAACAAACAATGCGCCGGCCACGATACCGCCCCAGGTACGATGCATCAGCCAGCCGATATACGTTGCCAACTGCTGCGCTTCAGGCCCTGGTAATACCATGCAGTAGTTCAGTGCGTGCAGAAAACGTTGTTCTGAGATCCAGCGCCGGTTTTCCACCAGTTCCTGATGCATGATGGATATTTGCCCTGCCGGGCCGCCAAAACTGATAAATCCCAGCTTCAGCCAGAATAAAAATGCTTCCCGGAAGCTGACGTGATGAGGACTTTCTGTATCGACCATAGCGAGCGACGGGCTTTTACTCATGGTGCGCGGATCTCATTTGGTAAATCATTAACAGGCCGTCAGACAACGTAGATGTTGTCTCCAGCAGCTTGTTATTCTGACTCTGTCAGAATACGTCCACGCCACCCGCCTCTGGTGGCTGAACTCTGCCAGCATCCAGATAATCAGATTATTTTGCAATAAAACCCGTGATGATTACGCGCCCCTAAAACAACCGTCTCAGGGACTCATTGCTATGACGGTACTACCGCGCGGTCAGCGCGGCGGTGGCCTGCATCAATAATAGGCGATGGTATTTTTGATGCTGTATTTGTGGGTAACCTGCGGGGAAGCGCTCAGATCGACAACTTCCAGTGTGCAGCTCAACGGATTGTCGTGGCTGTCGTAGTCACAGTTCTGTTTCACGCTGCCGAGCGGCTTGTCATTCAGCGTGCTGAGCGATGTGTAATCGAGTTTTTTCCGTTTGTCTTTGGAAGGTGTCGAGGCCACCGTCAGATGCTCGTCCTTTGAGGTCGTGGATTTGCCCAGCGGATAACCTTCCTCATCGTAACGGTATTTCACTTCCATCTCTTTCCCGGTCGCCAGCACGACAAAACCGTTGTCATCGGTGTCCCACGTCACGCCCGCCGCCGGAAACTCAGCTAACTGGCATTTACCCTGCAAGCGCAGCCGCTTCTCTTTCGTTTCCGCATCGAGATAATAATTGGCATCCAGCACCAGCGCGACGCCGCTGTTGTTCTCCAGATCGTGCAGCTCCAGCGTATCGAAACAGCCCTCTTTCGACATTGTTCCGCTGACGCGTTTGGTGACTTCGCCCTTCTCATTTAACAGCGTCTGGCTGAACTCTTTCACCGGGCCACGCAGCGGATCAAAATCGAATTCATTGGAGAAGCTCGCCATCTCTGGCGTAAACGATACCGGTTCCTTCGCGTCATCACATCCGGCGAGCAATGTCACCACAGCGATGAGCAATAGCTGTTTTTTCAATGGGTTCACCACATTTTTCTTCTGGATTGCGCCTATCTTAGCAAAATCTTTACATAGTCGGGCAAACACTTATTTGTCTTACGGCCTAAAACCGGCCAGCGAATACAGGCTGCCCACCAAATTTAGTAGCCGTAGCGGCCGTAAAACCACGGCGGCTATGTGTGTCAGCGCAGATAACGTTACTGCCGCATCCGCGATCGCATCGTCAGATAATTCAGAGATTTACCCGGCCCTGGTGCGGAAACTGCTAAGCTTACTGCGGGCAAAACTGAAGGAGATGAGAATGCAATATTCACGTTGGTTATGTGCATTACTGCTGGCGGGCGCGGTTCCTGCCTTTGCTGCGCCCGATTCATGCGAGCGGGTCAAGGCGGATATCCAGCAGCGCATCATTAATAATGGCGTCCCAGAATCGGGGTTCAGCCTGACAATTGTGCCGAATGACCAGGCAGACCAGGCCGGTTCGCAGGTGGTGGGCCACTGTGCGAATGACACCTACAAAATTCTCTACACCCGCAACAGCGGCGCTGCCCCACAGAACGATCAGGGCGCCGGCACGCAATAAAACATAATCCCCCTGAATATCAGGGGGACTCCCCTGCAGTTGATCGTGGTTAAAAACTGCGTACCCCCAAAGGATTACCATAAGCACTTCATTAGCCTGCTTCTAATATGAGCGGGTAATTTCTTTTTATTATAAATAATAATGGAGTGAGCTATGTCCGACACTGAACACCAGGGGGGGATCAGCCGACGAACGTTGGTGAAATCCACTGCGTTGGGATCGCTTGCGCTCGCAGCGGGTGCAATTTCCCTTCCTTTCGGCATGCGCTCCGCCGCAGCCGCCGTACAACAAGCCATGCAACCTGCGCCCGATAAAGTCGTCTGGGGCGCCTGCTCGGTAAACTGTGGTAGCCGCTGCGCCCTGCGTTTACATGTGCGCGATGACGAAGTGTACTGGGTAGAAACCGATAATACCGGCGATGATGTTTACGGTAACCACCAGGTCCGCGCCTGCCTGCGCGGGCGTTCGATTCGCCGCCGCATCAACCATCCGGATCGTCTTAACTACCCGATGAAGCGCGTGGGCAAACGCGGTGAAGGCAAGTTCGTGCGCATTAGCTGGGACGAAGCCCTCGATACGATTGCCAACAGCCTGAAAAGCGTGGTGCAGAAATACGGTAACGAAGCGGTTTACATTAACTACTCTTCCGGCATCGTCGGCGGCAACATTACCCGCTCTTCGCCCTCCGCTTCGGTCGTTGCCCGTCTGATGGCGCTATACGGCGGTTTTCTTAACCAATACGGTACTTACAGCACCGCGCAAATCTCCTGCGCGATGCCTTATACCTACGGCTCCAACGACGGTAACAGCACCTCGGATATCGAAAACACCAAACTGGTGGTGATGTTCGGCAACAACCCGGCGGAAACTCGCATGAGCGGCGGCGGCATCACTTACTTTCTTGAACAGGCGCGTGAACGCTCGAATGCGCGAATGATTGTTATCGATCCGCGCTATACCGATACGGCTGCCGGACGCGAAGATGAGTGGGTACCGATTCGTCCGGGTACCGATGCCGCGCTGGTCGCGGGCATGGCCTGGGTATTGATCAGCGAAAACCTCGTCGACCAGCCGTTCCTCGACAAATATTGCGTCGGTTATGATGAGAAAACCCTGCCAGCCGATGCGCCAGCCAACAGCCACTACAAAGCGTATATCCTCGGTCAGGGCGATGATGGTATCGCCAAAACGCCGCAGTGGGCGTCGCGCATTACCGGTATTCCGGCCGATAAAATTATTAAGCTGGCGCGGGAAATTGGCAGCGCCAAACCGGCCTATATTTGTCAGGGCTGGGGGCCGCAGCGTCAGGCCAACGGCGAGTTGACTTCGCGTGCCATCGCCATGCTGCCGATCCTCACCGGTAACGTGGGCATTAACGGCGGCAACAGCGGCGCGCGTGAATCCACATACACCATTACCATCGAACGTATGCCGATGCCGGAAAACCCGGTGAAAACGTCGATCTCCTGCTTTACCTGGACGGATGCCATTGCCCGCGGCCCGGAAATGACCGCCAAACGCGACGGTGTGCGCGGCAAAGATAAACTCGATGTGCCGATCAAATTCATCTGGAACTACGCCGGTAACACCATCACCAATCAGCACGGCGATATCAACCGAACCCACGATATCCTGCAGGACGACAGCAAATGCGAAATGATTGTGGTCATTGAGAACTTTATGACCTCTTCGGCAATGTATGCCGACATTCTGCTGCCGGATCTGATGACCGTTGAACAGGAAGACATTATTCCGAACGACTACGCAGGAAATATGGGCTATCTGATCTTCCTGCAGCCGGTCACCGCGCCGAAATTCGAGCGCAAACCGATCTACTGGATTACCAGCGAAATCGCCCGTCGTCTGGGGCCGGATATCTACCAGAAGTTCACCGAAGGCCGCACCCAGCAAGAGTGGCTGAAGTATCTGTACGCCAAAATGGTCGCCAAAGATCCGCAGTTGCCCTCCTATGAAGCGCTCAAAGCGATGGGGATTTATAAGCGCAAAGATCCGAACGGACACTTTGTCGCCTACAAAAAATTCCGCGATGATCCGGTCGCTAACCCGCTGAAAACGCCCTCTGGAAAAATTGAAATCTACTCCAGCCAACTGGCGAAAATCGCCAACAGCTGGGAGCTGGAGAAAGACGAAGTCATCAGTCCGTTGCCGGTTTACGCTTCAACCTTTGAAGGCTGGGACGATCCGGCGCGCGAGAAATTCCCGTTGCAACTGTTCGGGTTCCACTACAAAGCCCGTACGCACTCCAGCTACGGCAACATTGATGTGCTGAAAGAGGCCTGCCGCCAGGAAGTGTGGATCAACCCCATTGATGCCGAGCGTCGCGGTATCAAACATGGCGATATGGTGCGCGTCTTTAACGAGCGCGGCGAAGTGCGCATTGCGGCGAAAGTAACACCGCGCATCATGCCGGGCGTCAGCGCCATGGGCCAGGGGGCCTGGCACCAGGCCAACATGGAAGGTGACCGTGTCGATCATGGCGGCTGCATGAATACGCTGACCACCCACCGCCCGTCGCCGCTGGCGAAAGGCAACCCACAGCATACCAATCTGGTCGATATTCAGAAGGTTTGAGGAGTAACCGATGACAACTCAGTATGGATTTTTTATTGACTCCAGCCGTTGCACCGGTTGCAAAACCTGCGAGCTGGCCTGTAAAGATTACAAAGACTTAACCCCGGATGTCAGCTTCCGCCGCGTGTATGAATACGCCGGCGGCAACTGGCAGGAAGATAACGGTATCTGGCAGCAGAACGTCTTTGCTTACTACCTTTCTATCTCCTGCAACCATTGTGAAGATCCGGCCTGTACCAAAGTGTGCCCAAGCGGCGCGATGCATAAGCGTGAAGATGGTTTTGTGGTGGTGGACGAAGATGTCTGCATCGGCTGCCGCTACTGCCATATGGCCTGCCCCTACGGCGCGCCGCAATACGATGCCGCGAAGGGACACATGACCAAGTGCGACGGCTGCCACGATCGTGTTGCAGAGGGGAAAAAACCCATCTGCGTCGAATCCTGCCCGCTGCGCGCGCTGGATTTCGGCCCAATCGAGGAACTGCGCAAGCAGCACGGTTCGCTTGCCGCGGTCGCGCCATTCCCGGCAGCGCACTTTACCCGGCCGAATATCGTGATCAAACCTAACGCCAATAGCCGCCCGACGGGTGATACCACCGGCTATCTGGCCAATCCGCAGGAGGTATGAGATGGGAAACGGATGGCATGAATGGCCGCTGGTACTGTTTACGGTACTGGGCCAGTGTGTGGCTGGCGGCCTGATTGTAAGCGGTATCGTCTGGATGAACGCCAACGACGATCGCATCGGACAAGTGCGCATTGTACGCAGCCAGGTTCTCCTGTGGGTGCTGATGGGCATCGGTTTTATCGCCTCGATGATGCACCTCGGTTCGCCGCTGCGCGCCTTTAACTCGCTGAACCGCGTCGGTGCATCGGCGCTCAGTAATGAAATCGCTGCCGGTTCTCTCTTCTTCGCCGTCGGTGGTTTCTGGTGGCTGGTAAGCTGGCTGGGGAAAATGCCTGCCAGCTTAAGCCGCATCTGGCTGGCGATCAGCATGTTGCTTGGCGTGCTGTTTGTCTGGGCCATGACGCGGGTCTACCAAATCGACACCGTGCCGACCTGGCATAACGGCTACACCACGGCGGCATTTTTCCTGACTATGCTGGTGGGCGGCCCGCTGCTGGCCGCGCTGCTGCTGCGTCTGGCGGGTATCCGTTTTCGCGCCTCGCGCTTCGCCGCGTTAAGCGTTGCGGCGTTTATTGCCAGCATTGCCGTCGTGATGCTGCAAAGCCAGCAACTGGGCGAAATCCACAGTTCCGTCCAGCAGGCGGTCGCGCTGGTACCGGATTACGCTATGCTGCAAGTGGTGCGGCTACTGCTGGTTGCGCTCGGTCTGGGCTGCTGGATCTGCCCGCTGGTGATGCGTAAACAGCCGCAGGCGCTCAGCCTGCTGCTTGGCATCGTGCTGGTCGCTGCCGGGGAAGTGATCGGGCGCGGCCTTTTCTATGGGCTGCATATGACCGTAGGCGTCGCCGTTGCCGGTTGATGATGTTCGCACCCGGCCTGTGCCGCATGCTGCGCAGGCCGGATAAACACCGCGCCATCCGGCCATTTTTCAGGATCAAACATGACTGACCTAACCGCTGAAAATTTTATCGTGACCGCCCGCGTGCTGGGCGCGCTGTTTTACTACCCGCCGCAGAGCGAGCAGTGCCAGCCGCTGATTGCCGCGTTCACGCGGGGCGACTGGGCAGAACAGTGGCCGCTCCCGCAAAGCGACCTTACTCCGCTGGTGGCTGAGTTCGCCGCTCCGTGTGACGAACCGCTGTCTGAAGCCTGGCAGCGCCTGTTTATTGGCCCGTGGGCGCTGCCTGCGCCGCCGTGGGGTTCCGTATGGCTGGATAAAGAATCTGTGCTGTTTGGCGATTCCACGCTGGCGCTGCGCCAGTGGATGCGGGAAAACAATATCGCCTTCGACAGCCAGCAAAATGAGCCGGAGGATCACTTTGGCGCACTGCTATTACTGGCGGCATGGCTGGCTGAAGAAGGAAATACCTCCGCCTGCGATCGGCTACTGGCCTGGCATCTGCTGCCGTGGGCCGGGCGTTTTCTGACGGTTTTTCCGACGAAGCGCAGCATCCGTTCTGGCGCGCTGCCGGAAAACTGGCTCAATTGACGCTCGCGCAGTGGCAATCTCGCTTACTGATTCCGGTCGCGCAAAAACCGCTGTTTCGTTAATCCTTTCCCGGTGTAACCGCCGGGATTTTCACACTTCCCTTTCACTCGCATGTGACAATGTCACTTTGACGCTGCGTTTTTAAGACAATTCATTACTTACGGTTCGCAACCGTGACCTCATCAGGTCTGGCGTCACGGCTCTTCGCCAGCCGGGCGGAAAGGAAATGCGCCCTTCACTGGAATCCTTCCCTGGTGCTTGCTATAGGTCAGTTCACCCTGCCGAACATGGCATAACAACACGCAACGCCCGTTGCCATAACGCATGCAATCAGGGAGATACATGCAATGCAATTATCCGTACTTAACCGCCCCCTGCTGTTTATCGTCGGGATCGCCATTGTTCTGACCCTGCTGACCTGGGGAATTGGTCTGGACACCCTCAAAGCCCGCCAGGTCGATCTGCTTTATCTCGGGCAGCAGCATCTGATTCTGGTGTTCAGCTCAATGTTCTTCGCCCTGCTGGTCGGTATTCCGAGCGGTATCGCGCTCAGCCGTCCTGCCGCGCGCGGCGTGGCGGAACACGTGATGCAAATCTTTAATGTCGGCAATACGCTGCCGCCGCTCGCCGTTCTGGCGCTGGCAATGGTGGTGATCGGCATTGGCGATACGCCCGCGATCATTGCGCTGTTCCTCGCGTCGCTGCTGCCGATTGTGCGTAACACCTACGCCGGTCTGTGTTCGGTGCCCGCGTCGTTAATTGAAGCGGCGAACGGCATCGGTATGACCAAATGGCAACGCCTGCGCCAGGTGGAGATCCCCACTGCCATGCCGGTGATCCTCTCCGGGGTGCGTATTGCCACCGCTATCAATGTTGGAACGGCTCCGCTGGCATTTCTGATTGGTGCCAACAGCTATGGCGAGCTGATCTTTCCGGGAATCTACCTGAACGACTTTCCCACGCTGATTTTAGGCGCGGCGGCCACCGCGCTGTTCGCCCTGATCCTCGACACCCTGCTGGCGGCGCTGGGCCGCTTCCTTAGCCCGCACACGGCCTGATAACAACAAGAGGGAACCTGATGAAACGATTGACCCGCTTGCTCGGCGCGCTTGCCGCTGCGGCCTTATTTTCCGCCAGCGCGCACGCCGCGCCGCTGATTCTGGCGACCAAAAGTTTTACCGAGCAGAACATCTTGTCGGCGATGACCGTGCAGTATCTGCAAAAACGCGGTTTTCAGGTGCAGCCGCAGACCAATATCGCCACGGTGATCTCACGTAATGCGATGATCAATAAGCAAATTGATATGACATGGGAGTACACCGGCACCTCGCTGATTATCTTCAACCACATTAACCAGCGCATGTCGCCACAAGCGTCTTACGAGACGGTAAAACGCCTCGACGCTAAACACGGCCTGGTGTGGCTGAAACCGGCCAACATGAATAACACCTACGCCTTTGCCATGCAGCGTAAGCGGGCGGATGCCGAACACATCACCACCCTGTCGCAGATGGTGGCGAAGATTGAACAGATCCGTAAAACCGATCCCAAACACAACTGGCTGCTGGGGCTGGATCTGGAGTTCGCCGGGCGCAGCGACGGCATGAAACCCCTGCAACAGGCTTATGCAATGGGGCTGGATCGCCCGCAAATCCGCCAGATGGATCCGGGGCTGGTCTATAACGCCATCCGCGATGGCTTTGTCGATGCCGGGCTGATCTACACCACCGACGGACGCGTGAAAGGCTTCGATCTCAAAGTGCTGGAAGATGACAAAGGTTTCTTCCCGAGTTATGCGGTCACGCCTGTGGTGCGTGAAGATACGCTGAAAGCCAATCCGGGGCTGGAAGAGGCGCTGAACACCCTTTCGGGGCTGTTAAATAACGACGTCATTATGACGCTTAACGCCAAAGTCGATATTGACCACCAGACGCCGCAGCAAGTCGCCCGCGATTTCCTGCATGAAAAAGGGTTGTTGTAAGGAGAGCCTATGGAGACGATTCATTACATGATGGACAACGCAGGCTATCTGGCGAGCCTTACCTTCCAGCATTTGTGGCTGGTACTGCTGGCCGTTGGCCTGGCGATTATCATCGGCGTTCCGCTCGGCGTTCTGATTGTGCGCCATAAGTGGCTGGCGACGCCGGTTCTCGGGCTGGCAACGCTGGTGCTGACCATTCCGTCAATTGCCCTGTTCGGATTGATGATTCCGCTGTTTTCGCTGATCGGTCAGGGGATTGGCGCCCTGCCCGCCATCACCGCCGTCTTTCTCTATTCACTGCTACCGATTGTGCGTAACACGCACACGGCGCTGGATAGCCTGTCACCGGAGCTGCGCGAAGCCGGACGCGGCATCGGCATGACCTTCTGGCAACGCCTGCGCTGGGTCGAAATTCCGATGGCGCTGCCGGTGATTTTCGGCGGTATCCGCACGGCTGTGGTGATGAATATCGGCGTGATGGCCATTGCCGCCGTCATTGGCGCAGGCGGCCTGGGATTGTTGTTGCTGAACGGAATTGGCAGCAGCGACATTCGTATGTTAATTGCCGGTGCGCTGATGATTTGCGTGCTCGCGATTGTGCTCGACTGGTTATTGCACCGCTTACAACTGGTGCTGACGCCGAAGGGGATTCGCTAATGATTAAACTGGAAAATCTGACCAAACAATTTACGCAGAAAAACGGCCAGACCGTTAAGGCTGTCGATAACGTCAATCTGAATGTACCGGAAGGTGAAATGTGCGTACTGCTCGGCCCTTCCGGCTGCGGTAAAACCACCACGCTGAAGATGATCAACCGCCTGATTGCACCGAGCAGCGGCTCGATTTTCATCAACGGCGAAGACACCAGCGCCATGGATACCGTCACCCTGCGGCGCAACATTGGCTACGTGATTCAGCAGATTGGTCTGTTTCCCAATATGACCATCGAAGAGAACATTACCGTGGTGCCGCGCATGCTGGGCTGGGACAAAACGCGCTGTAAAAGCCGTGCCGAAGAGTTAATGGAGATGGTGGCGCTGGATGCGAAAAAATTCCTTCATCGCTACCCGCGCGAAATGTCCGGCGGCCAACAGCAGCGCATTGGCGTGATCCGCGCGCTGGCGTCCGATCCGCCAGTACTGCTGATGGATGAGCCATTCGGCGCCGTCGATCCCATCAACCGTGAAGTGATCCAGAACCAGTTCCTTGAGATGCAGCGCAAGCTGAAAAAAACCGTCATGCTGGTCAGCCACGATATCGATGAAGCGCTGAAGCTCGGCGATCGTATTGCGGTGTTCCGCCAGGGACGCATAGTTCAGTGCGCCAGCCCGGATGAGCTACTGGCCAAACCGGCCAATGAATTTGTCGGTTCATTTGTCGGCCAGGATCGCACGCTGAAGCGGCTGCTGCTGGTTTCCGCAGGCGATGTCACCGATCAGCAGCCGACGATTACGGTGCGGGAATCCACTCCGGCGGCGGAAGCCTTTGCCACCATGGATGACAACGATATTCGCGCCATTACCGTCGTGGATTCGGCGGGTAAACCGCTGGGCTTTGTTAAACGTCGCGAAGCGCGAAACGCGCCGGGCAGGTGTGCCGAGTTGCTGCATCCGTTCCGCATTACCGGGAAAGCGGAGGATAACCTGCGCGTGGTACTGTCACGGCTGTACGAAAGCAACACCAGCTGGATGCCGATTGTCGATGAGGACGGCCGTTATAACGGTGAAATTTCGCAGGACTATATTGCAGAGTATTTAAGTTCGGGCAGAACGCGCCGGGTACTGAATATTCATGATGCATAACAAAAGCCCCTCAGATGAGGGGCTTGTTTCAGGCGAGGATGCGGTCGGCGACTAACATGCCGGTCGCCATCTGCAAATTGATATATTGCGCCAGATCGCGCTGCTCGGCGCGCGGCAGATAAGGTAACTCGCCCACCAGCGGCGCAGGCAGTTTTTTGCTCAGCACATTGATAATTTCGGCGTAATGCGCCAGCCCCGGGTTGATACGGTTCGCCACCCAGCCAATCAGCGGCAGACCGTCGCTGGCAATCGCCTGCGCAGTCAGCAAAGCGTGGTTAATGCAGCCTTCCTGGATACCCACCACCATCACCACCGCCATCTGCTCCTGTACCACCCACTCGGAGAGCGGGCGTAAATCATTCATCAGGCTGCGCCAGCCGCCGGTTCCCTCGACCACCACGTGATCGACCTTTTCGCACAGGTTGAGCAGCCCGTTAGAAAGCAGGCTGTAATTGATGGGGCAACTGTGCGCAACGCTACTTTCCTCTTCGCTCAGAGCAATGGGGTTTATCGCCTGATAAGGTAAATCCAGCGAGGAAACGCTTTGCAGTACCAGTGCGTCTTTGTTGCGCAATCCTTCCGGCGTCTCTTTGCTTCCTTTCGCAACAGGTTTGTAACCTGCCACTGTTTTGCCGCTGGCAGCCAGCGCCTGGAGAAGCGCGCGGGATGCCACTGTCTTCCCGACAGAAGTGTCTGTACCCGTTACAAAGAAACGCTTAAGCATCTCGATTTCCACCGTTGTTCTACGAAAATATAAACCAGGAGAATAATTCAGTGGGGAAAGTCTAAGATAAGTATCATCGGCCCAGCTTGAGGTAGCGCAATTTTTGCGACAACAGTGTAAAAATGTTACCCCTGCAACAAACGGATAAGCAAAGATCCGTTATACATCGCGTCTTTTACCAGCGCGGCACCGGCCATTGTGCCCTGATTGGTGAACTGGGTACTCTCAACGGAAATATGCTTGCTGTATGCCGGTAACGCCTGCTGGCGGATGCAATCGGCAATCGCGGGAAAGAGAATGTCTGCCGCTTTGCTCAGCGGCGAGCCAATCAGTATTTTTTGCGGGTTGAACAAATTCACCATAATGGCAAGGATACGGCCAATATTAGCCCCGACGCCGCTGATGATATCTTTCGCCAGCAGATCGCCCTGCTGTGCCGCCTGACATAACCACTCCACCGTTAGCGGCTTCTGATGCAGCATTGAGCTCATCGACTGGCTCATACGTAACTGCGCCAGTTCCAGCACGCTTTCAACGCTGGCAATAGTTTCAAGGCAGCCGTGGTTGCCGCAATAGCAGCGCTTACCGTAAGGGTCCACCTGCGTGTGTCCAATCTCCACCAGGCTGCTGCTGCCCGCGTGCAGCAAGCGTCCGTCGGTGATCACCCCGGCGCCAACGTTGTGGTCGATCACCACCTGAATCACATCCCGCGCACCGCGTGAAGCGCCGAATAGCGCTTCGGCCATGGTCCACGCGCTGATGTCGTGCTGCACGTATACCGGCACGCCGGTGTGCTTCTCCAGCGTTTCACCCAGCGGCATATCTTTCACTTCGGTGTAAAACGGCATGCGGTGAACGATACCATTCTCGGTATCAATGATTCCCGGCAGCGTGATGGCAATCGAGGTCAGGCGTTCCAGACGGTTCTGGTGGCGGGTAAAAAAGCTGTCGATAAGGAGAATAATGCGCTCCAGCAGCGACATATCATCGACCAGCGGCAGTTCAAGCCGGTCTTCCACCACCAGCTTGCTGCTGAGATCGCGCAGCGAGAGAAAGATTTCACCGCGGCTAATACGCAGCGAGAGATAGTGCCAGGCTTCGGTTTCTACCACCAGACCGACCGCCGGACGCCCGCGGCTGCCCGGCTCCTGGATCTCCGTCTCCTGCACCAGATGCGCTTCCAGCATTTCACGCACAATTTTGGTAATGCTCGCCGGCGCGAGCTGCGCCAGACGCGATAAATCGATGCGCGAAACCGGGCCAAGCTGATCAATCAGGCGATAAACCGCCCCTGCGTTGGTCTGCTTAATCTGATCAATATGCCCAGGCTGACTATCAGCAACCACCTCTGACTCCCTTATTTTCGCGCTTCGAAATAAACGTTCAGCTATGGTGAAGCACTTCACCAGGCGCCGTCAAATTTTTACCCCGGCTTGTGAGTTACAGCACATTTTGAAATGACTTATGTGTAAAAATCAGCCGATTGCGGCACGCAGAAGTTGCTGCTTGAAACGCGCCGCTGCTGTCCCCTGCTCATGATGTTTTGCCCACACCAGCCACATTTCTGAAACCGCATCCGCTTCAATAATCGGCACCCAGCGCATTTCATTGAGCTGCACCCGGTGAAACGACGCCGGGAGGATCGAGACGCCCAGCCCGGCCGCCACCAGGCCGATGATCGTCATCGCTTCGCCCACTTCCTGGGTTATGGTGGGGATTAACTGATAACGCCGCATCAGTCCGAGGATCTCGTCATACAGGCCAGTACCGACGTGCGGATCGAAAAAAACAAACGGCTCCTGCGCCAGTTCCTTCAGCGACACCGCCTTGCGTGCCGCCAGCGGGTGGTCACGGTGGATCATCGCCAGCAGCGGTTCACGCAAAATCACCTCCCATGCCAGCGTTTCCGGCAGCGGTGTATTGCGCATCAGCCCCAAATCCAGCGAGCCTTCATTCAGGGGAGAAATTTGCTCGCGGGTGTTGATCTCCCGCGTCTGAATATGCACATCCGGGTAGCGCTGGCGAAACGATGAGAGCGTATCGGAAACCGCCTTAATAAACGGCGCCGAAGAGGTAAAGCCGATGCGCAATTCACCGGTTTCCCCTTGATGCAGTCGGGCGGCGCGGGCGGCGGCTTCATCGACCAGGCTTAAAATCTGCCGGCTGTCGGCAAGAAACTGTTTGCCAGCGGGCGTCAGCGCAACACTGCGGTTGGTGCGTGCCAGAAGACGCGCGCCGACTTGCTGTTCGAGCAACTGGATCTGCTGACTCAGCGGCGGTTGGGAGATATTGAGCCGCGCCGCTGCGTGCCCAAAATGCAGCTCCTCGGCAACGGCGATAAAGTAACGCAGATGGCGCAGTTCGATATTCATATTTTAAAAGTATCATTTGAGATTATTAATATATTAGACAGAATATTACGCCTTTCATACCCTTATGTCTGTGGTAAGCCCGTCGCCAGAATCACGGGTATGAAATGTAAGGATCTCTAGTGAGTCGTACAACAACCGTTGACACCGAACCGGCAAGTGTTGTCAACGAAATTCCTGTCGCATTGCCGGGACAATTTATTAAACGTGGTACTCCCCAATTCATGCGCGTCACGCTGGCGCTCTTCTCCGCCGGGCTGGCAACCTTTGCCCTGCTCTATTGCGTGCAGCCGATTTTGCCGGTGTTGTCCCATGAATTTGGCGTCTCTCCTGCCAGCAGCAGTATTTCGCTGTCGATTTCCACCGCCATGCTGGCGATTGGCCTGCTGTTTACCGGCCCGCTGTCGGACGCCATCGGGCGCAAGAAAGTGATGGTTACCGCCCTGCTGCTCGCTTCCTGCTGTACCCTGCTGTCAACAATGATGACAAGCTGGCACGGTATTCTGGTGATGCGCGCGCTGGTTGGCCTGTCGCTGAGCGGTGTAGCGGCAGTCGGGATGACCTATTTAAGCGAGGAGATCCATCCGAGCTTTGTCGCCTTCTCAATGGGGTTGTACATTAGCGGCAACTCGATTGGCGGCATGAGCGGCCGTCTGATTAGCGGCGTGTTTACCGACTTCTTTAACTGGCGAATTGCGGTAGCAGTAATTGGCTGCTGCGCGCTGGCATCAGCGCTGATGTTCTGGAAAATCCTGCCGGAATCGCGCCATTTTCGCCCCACTTCGCTGCGCCCGAAAACCTTGCTGATCAACCTCCATCTGCACTTGCGCGATAAAGGGCTGCCGCTGCTGTTCCTTGAAGGCTTTTTGCTGATGGGATCGTTCGTTACGCTGTTTAACTACATCGGTTATCGCCTGATGCTGTCACCGTGGTCGCTGAGCCAGGCGGTCGTCGGCCTGCTGTCAGTGGCCTATTTAACCGGCACCTGGAGCTCGCCGCGCGCGGGAGCAATGACCAGCAAATATGGTCGCGGCCCGGTGATGATCGGCTCCTCCGCCATCATGCTGTTCGGGCTGCTGCTGACCTTTTTCTCTTCGCTGTGGCTGATATTTCCGGGCATGTTGCTATTCACCGCCGGTTTCTTTGCCGCGCACTCTGTTGCCAGTAGCTGGATCGGCCCGCGCGCGCGGCGCGCCAAAGGCCAGGCCTCGTCGCTCTATTTATTCAGCTACTATCTGGGTTCCAGCGTGGCCGGGACGCTGGGCGGGGTTTTCTGGCACAGCTATGGCTGGAATGGCGTCGGCGGCTTTATTGCGTTGATGCTGCTGATTGCCATTCTGGTGGGTAGCAGGCTCCACTCTCGTTTGCGTTAATGCAACGATGAAAGAAGAGCCTCGCGTATGCGGGGCTTTTTTTTGCTCCGTGTGGGTGGATGAGCGTTAAAAGAGGCTCAAAATCGAGGTTGCGCCAACCAGTTCACGCACGGCATCCAGTGCCATCAGGGCAAAAATGATCCAGACAAAAGGATTTATGGTTGTCACTCTGCTGTCTCTTCTGTGGGTGTAAAAACCTTATACTTCTATTATGGTACAAACTGGCAAAATAAAAGCCGGACTACTGTTTCAGGTAGTTAGAGAAAAAACGCTAACGAAAACCGAGGCATTATGGACAAGCAGAACTACCAGCAACTCACCCGCACTTTCCAGCGCCTGTCGCGCTTCTCCCACCTCTCCGCCATCGCCAGTTGGGACATGTTCACCATGATGCCGCCAGCCGGTAGCGCCGCACGCGGCGAAGCGCTGGCTGAACTCAGCGTACTGCAACACCAGATCCTGACGGATAAGCGTGTCGGCCAGTGGTTACAGGCGGCAAAGCAGGAGACGCTGGACGATATTGAACAGGCAAACCTGCGCGAAATGACGCGTCACTACCAGCAGGCGGCGCTGCTCCCGGAAACGCTGGTCGAAGCCCAGTCGCTGGCAGGCAGCAAATGTGAGCACGCCTGGCGCACGCAGCGTCCGGCAAATGACTGGGCAGGTTTCAGCGCCAATATGAAAGAGGTGGTCAAGCTTACCCGCGAAGAGGCCGGCTTACGCGCGACGGCCAAAGGCTGTTCACCGTATGATGCGCTGCTCGATAAATTTGAACCGGACATGACCAGCGCTCGCCTGGATGAACTGTTTGGCGAGGTGAAAAGCTGGCTGCCGGATCTACTGAACCGCGCGGTGGCGAAACAGGCGCAGCACACGCTGATTGCGCCGCAAGGGCCGTTCCCGCAGGCTGTACAGCGCGAGCTGGGATTGCAGGCGATGCAGGTGCTGGGCTTCGATTTCAACGGCGGGCGTCTTGATGTCAGCGCGCATCCTTTCTGTGGCGGCGTTCCGGAAGATGTGCGCATTACCACGCGCTACGACGAAAATGAACTGCTGAGCGCGCTGTTCGGCGTGGTGCATGAAACCGGTCACGCCCGCTACGAACAAAATCTGCCGCGCGCCTGGGCCGGTCAGCCGATCGCGCTGGCGCGATCCACGGCGATTCATGAATCGCAAAGTCTGTTCTTTGAAATGCAACTCGGGCGCAGCGACGCGTTCCTGCGCCGCCTGCAACCGTCGATTGTCGAGCGCTTTGGTATGCAACCGGCCTTTGAAGAGGGCAATTTCATTGCCTGGAATCAGCGGGTGAAACCGGGCTATATCCGCGTTGAGGCCGATGAAGTCAGCTATCCGGCGCACGTGATCCTGCGTTACGAAATCGAACGCGCGCTGATTGATGGCGATATTGAAGTGGAAGATATTCCGGCGCTGTGGAATGAAAAAATGCAGGCCTGGCTGGGGCTTTCCACCGAAGGCAATTACCGCAATGGCTGCATGCAGGATATTCACTGGACCGATGGCGGATTCGGTTACTTCCCCTCCTACACGCTGGGCGCCATGTACGCTGCGCAGCTCTTCCATGCGGCACGCGTGGCCCTGCCAACGCTTGATGAGGCCATTGCGCAAGGTGATTTTAGCGCCCTGTTCGACTGGCTGCGGCAGAATATCTGGCAGCACGGTAGCCGCTTCAGCACTTCGCAACTCATTGAAAATGCAACAGGCGAAGCGTTGAACGCCGAGTATTTCCGCCAGCATTTGATCCGCCGTTATCTCTGATGGCGTCGCGCCGGAACCCCCGTTTCGGCGCGGTACATCACGTTTGTACATTCCGTTACACGCCGATACCAATCACTCACGGAAACCTCGCATTTACAGGGATATAGTTCTTTCAACGGCCCCGCAGTGGGGTTGAATGATGAAACCAATTCGAGGATATCGGAATGAAAAAAGTATTAGCTCTGGTTGTTGCCGCTGCTATGGGTCTGTCTTCCGTTGCATTCGCTGCTGACACTGCTGCCACCACTCAGGCTCCGGCTGCTGCTCCGACTGCTACCACCGCTGCACCGGCTGCTACCGCAACTAAAGCTCCGGCTAAAAAAGTGCACAAAAAACACAAAAAAGCTGTAGAGCAGAAAGCTCAGGCTGCAAAAGTGAAAAAACATCACAAAAAAGCAGCTAAACCGGCAGTAGAACAGAAAGCACAGGCTGCTAAAAAACACAAAAAACACGTTAAACACACTGCAACTAAACCGGCTGCACAACCGGCTGCATAAGTAAACGTGTCTGATTCCGGCGTCCTTAACGGTACGCTGTGACAAGTCGGCGCTGAGCCCTTCGGGTGAGGCGCCGTTTTTCTCTGGAGGGCATATGCTGCGACGTTATCGTTTTGAACTGATTCTGTTAATGCTGATTATTTGCGCGCTTATTGCCATCCGCTTTTATCTTTATTGATGTAGTACGCTGATTTTACTCCCACTTTCCTCGCGTCCCGTCTATATTTATCTGGGCTTACGTTAATAATCATAATTACCCACCAGAGTGTGATATGCGAAAAACTGTTGTGCTGATGCTGGGATCGCTGTTTCTGTTTTCCGCGGCTGGTCATGCTGACGATGGCGAGGATGATGCGGTTAACGCCCGTGATGTAAAAACGCTTTTTTTTGGTCATGACGATCGCGTCCCGGTTCCCACGCCGACCAAAGCGCCGTGGGATGCTATCGGCCAGCTGGAAACCGCCAGCGGTAATCTGTGTACTGCCACCCTTATCTCTCCGCACCTGGCGCTGACCGCCGGACACTGCCTGCTGACGCCGCCGAACGGCAAAGCAGACAAAGCCGTCGCGCTGCGTTTTGTTTCGCAAAAAGGAACCTGGCGCTATGAAATTCACGGTATCGAAGGGCGTGTTGACGCCTCGCTCGGCCATCGTCTGAAACCCGATGGCGATGGCTGGATCGTTCCCTCTGCCGCCGCATCGTGGGATTTCGGCCTGATCGTCCTGCGTTATCCGCCGTCCGGCATTACACCGCTACCGATCTTTGTTGGCGATAAAGACGAACTGACGGCGGCGCTGAAAACGGCCAACCGGAAAGTGACGCAGGCAGGTTACCCGGAAGATCATCTGGATACGCTCTACAGCCACCAGGATTGTACGGTCACTGGCTGGGCGCAAAGTAGCGTGCTGTCGCACCAGTGCGATACCCTGCCCGGCGACAGCGGTTCACCGCTGATGCTGAAAACCGACGCAGGCTGGCAGTTGATTGCCGTCCAAAGCTCGGCGCCGGCGGCAAAAGATCGCTGGCGCGCCGATAACCGCGCCATCTCGGTAACCGGTTTTCGTGACAAGCTGGAAGCGCTGGCCAAAGAGAGCGAGTAATTCAGCCCAGCCGCTGCAAACGGAGTTGCAGGATATCGTGCAGCGGCATCGGTTCACTGAAGTAATATCCCTGTAGCTGGTCGCAACCGGCCAGCGTTAACAGTTTCATCTGCTTTTCATTCTCCACCCCTTCCGCCACCACCTGCATGCCCAGCGCGCTGGCGATGCGGATAGTTCCGCTCACCAGCGCCGACGCCTGCTCATCATCATCCACCAGCCCGGCCAGGGATTTATCAATTTTGATGGTGTCGAAATTAAAACGTCGCAGATAGCCAATGCTGGAGTAGCCAGTACCAAAATCATCCAGCGCTACCGCTGTGCCCAGCGCTTTTAAGTTGGCAATCGCCGAACGGGCGCGCTCGGGATTTTCCAGCACGTAGGTTTCCGTCACTTCCAGTTGCAGGCGATGTGCCGGAAAGCGACAGGTCTCCAGCACGCTGGAGACTTTGTTTTCGAACTCCGGATCGCGAAACTGCGCTGGCGAGATATTCACCGATAATTTCAGATCCTCTAACGGCTGGAAATCGCTGCAAGCGCGGCGCAAGACAAACTGTCCCAGCGAGTAAATCAGCCCGCTGGTCTCCGCAATCGGAATAAATTCGTCCGGTTTTAACTCTCCGGCAGGACGGCGCGGCCAGCGCGCCAGTGCTTCGATCCCCACCATCATCTGGCTTCGGGCATCAACAATGGGTTGATACCAGACATCAAATTCCTCGCGCTCCAGCCCGTCGCGGATATCACTTTCAATCAACAGTTGCCGCTCGCGGGCGCTGTTCAGCGCCGCGTCATAGTGCGTCAGCCTGTCTTTGCCGGTAATTTTCGAGTGGTACATCGCAATATCCGCGCGGCGAAACAACTCGGAACTGGTGCACTCCAGCAGCGTGCCGCTGGCGATACCGATGCTGGCGCCAATATGGATGGTGCGTTTACCAATGCGCACGGGATGATTCAGGTATTGCAGAACGTTATTGGCAAATTCGGTGGCCTTTTCCACCGACCACGGCCCGCTCAGGGTCATGGCAAATTCGTCGCCGCCCATCCGCGCCAGCATGCCGTCAGTCGGGACTTTCTCGCGCAGGGTCTGGGCAATGGTGACAATGAGCCGGTCGCCAACATCGTGCCCGTAGATATCATTCACATCTTTAAAACCATCCAGGTCGATAAACACCACGCTTATCGTGTCCGGATCGCCCATCGCGCCCAGTTTTTCGATGTTTTCGATCAGCGCCCGGCGGTTGGGTAACCGGCTGAGCCAGTCCGTCAGGGCGATTTTGCGCGCCAGCCTTTCCCCACGCGCCAGCTTGTACAGCCCGGCGCTGCTCAGCACGATAAACAGCAGGATCAACCCGGACGCCAGCAGCACAATCTGGCGGATATTCGCCGCCGCCGCCCGCGCGGCTTCTGCGCCCGGCAGACGCGGCGTCCAGTTCAGATAGCCGAGCGCCTCGCCCGCCGAGTCGCGCAGCGGAACGCTGCTGTCGGCGGTTTTCTGCGGCGACAGGCGTAACTCTGTAATCTGGAAGGTTTTGCCAAGGTCGCTGAGGATCTGCCCATCCAGATGGCGGGTGATCACCAGATAACGGCGAGTGCCGTCGTAAACCTCAAGACGGCCCACCATCGGGCGCACCAGCCCAATACTGATAAATGCCACGCCGTCCCGGGTCTGCGTAATCCCGGCGTAGACCTCTTTCCCGGACTGAAGTTGCTGGGTATGACCGCGGATCAGCGCCCGCAATCCGCTGCCAAAAAAAGCGAGATCGCGCTCCGTGAAAAGTTGGCTGCGAAACGCGCCCCACAGCACATTGAATTGCTCATCCAGCACAAAGGTGCCGTCATACAGGTTGTTTATTTTATAACCAGCACCCCAAGTATTGTACAACCACTGAGTATCCAGTTGCGGTCGATAAACTTCCCGCACCGCATCGTCCCAGACGCCATTATCAATCACCAACGAGCGGGTCCGGTTAACGGACGTCTGAATTGCGCCCTGTACCGCGAGCGCAGTGCGGTGTTCATCAATTTCATTGGCTTTGCTGCTGATTAAATTCAACGAGAGGTAAAGCAGCGCAACAACGGAGACGATTAAGCCAATCCCCGCCATAAAGGTCATTACAAATAATGTCCTTGCGCTGGGAATATTGCGCCAGCTAAACGGATTGAACATTCACCGCCCCCTGCAGGTGGCCTGAAAAGTCGCGTTTCGTTAGTTATTGAGTAAAGCGTAATACAGACTGCAAAATTCGCTGCCCGTAAACACGGGCAGCGTCACATTATGCGAGTTTAATCAGCAGCATACCCATAATTAACAGCAGCAGACCAAACCAGCCTTTACGGTTCAGGCGCTGGCCGAAGAGGATCCAGCCTGCTGCCAGCGTCGCGACAATACCAAAGCCGCCCCACAGCGCATAGGCCACGGAAAGATCGATCCCTTTCACCGCCTGTGACAGCGCGCTAAACGCCGCCAGCACCGCCAACAGCGATCCGCAACCATACCGTTTGCGACGAAAACCGTCAGAGAATTTCAGAAAGATATTCGCCACGATCTCCAGCCCAATCGCCATCGCCAGCCAGAGAGCGTGGATCCACTCAAACTGCGGCATGATCTCGCTCCTGACGCGGTTTACGCATCCCGGATTTGATCAGCACAATGCCCAACACCAGCGTTGCCAGCCCAGTCACTTTTAATACCGGGAGTGGTTCATCAAAAAGAAATACGCTGAACAGGGTAATGAATAATATGCCAACGCCTTCCCACAATGCATACGCCACACCGAGGGCAATTTTTTTCACCGCAAACGACAGAAAAATATACGACAGCGTAATCATTGCCAGCATTAAAATAAACCCGGTCTGGCTATCATTGACGCTGGCCCATTTCATTGACAATGTGCCGGTTATTTCAGCAACAATCGCGAAGGCCAGTAATATCCAATAAATCATTTTTTTCTCCTGCTTGAGAATAAATATCCTTGCGCGGCTTACCGCAGCGCGGAAAACCGGAAAAACAGCAATATCAGCCGGACGCAGCGCGCCAGCTCAGGCAGGAGGAGACTACAGCGCCGAGCGCCAGTATTGTTCACCCGTAAGCGGGCAGCAGGAGGAGTGACGGGAAAAAACAGAATTTAAAATGCTGAACAGAATGTCCATATTATTACAATTATCCGCGAATTGCTTCTCATCATGCGGATGAAAATTGTCCTCAGTCGTTAAACACCGCTTATTTCTATCACAGCCCAGGACTTTACTCAAAAGCTTTTCAATTCTTTACTCTGCCGCTGGATTTATATTATTTTTACAGCGCGTCGTTTTCTTTTTATACCGCCTTTATATCAGGCGGTAAATAATCCTCATCAGCCGATAATAACTCACGATGAGGAAATCTATGTCACGGTTAGTGATTGTTGCCAATCGCGCGGCCACCGCAGAGACCCGCGATCTCTTAACAGATGCCCTGCGCGGCGTAATGGATAAACACCCCGGTCTGTGGTTTGGCTGGAATGGCGCTGTCGCCAGAAACCAAAAGCAGCGTATTCAAACGCAGCAGCGGTACGACAACTTCACGCAACATAGCTGGGAGATGACGCCCAACGAATATGACAATGTTTACCACGGCTACGTGCATCGCGTTTTATGGCCGGTTTTCCATAACCGTCCCGACTTAGCCCGCTACCAGAAAGCCTGGTTTATTACCTACAAAACCTATACGCGAACAGTGGCAGAACGGGTGATGGCGGAAACCCGTCCGGACGATGTGATTTGGGTGCAGGATTATCACCTGCTGCCCGTCGGCCGCGTAATGAGAGAAACCGGCGCAACCCACCGCTGCGGCTTCTTTTTGCACCAGCCCTTCCCGCCCGGCGATGTTTTTCGCACGCTCCCCGAACACGACTGGCTACTTAACTGCTTTCTGCACTATGACCTGCTGGGTTTTCAGTCCAGCAACGATGTGAACAACTTTATTGCCTACCTGCTGCGCCACTACCGCGCGGAACGCCTGACGGAAG
The DNA here is from genome assembly GCA_900109485.1 of Kosakonia sacchari. GTDB lineage: Bacteria > Pseudomonadota > Gammaproteobacteria > Enterobacterales > Enterobacteriaceae > Kosakonia > Kosakonia sacchari_B. The sequence goes on from FOAY01000015.1 coordinate 47,605, forward strand.
AGACGCTCAAAGTCAACGGCCACATCCTGACCGTGGGTATTTTCCCCTGTGGCATTGCGACGGATGGGGCGCGTGATGGGCAAGCCGCACCACCGCAAACCGACGCCGCGCTTACGGATAACCTGTGCAGCACCCTTATCAGCCACGACGTTATTAGTGATGTAAGCGGTATCGATTATCGCCTTGATGCGCTGCGTACGTTTCTTACGCAATACCCGGCCTTCCGGCGTAACGTCAGCTTAGTGCAACTGGCTGATCCCTTGCAGGAATACCCACTGGCTACGCCAGAGTTATGCAGTAAACTGGAGCGTTTTTGCGGGGAAATCAACGGACAATACGGCGATTTTTCATGGTATCCGGTGAACTACATCCACAATAATCTCTGCTCGCGGCAGTTGATTACCGCCCTCTACCGCCATGCGCAGGTGGCGCTGTTTACCCCGCTTTCTGACGGCATGCATCTGGGCGCAAAAGCGTTTATCCTCGCGCAAGACCCGGCCGATCCCGGCGTACTTATCCTTTCACAATTCACCGGCGCGGCAGAACAATTAAGCGATGCGCTGCTGGTCAATCCTTACGATGCCAGCGCTATCAGCGAGGCGTTGCATTCCGCGCTGACCATGCCGCTGGCGGAACGTAAAAGGCGGCACAGCAGGCTGCTGGAAAAAGTGCTGCGTTATGACTGCCACTGGTGGGGAGACGCCTTTATCCGGGCGCTGGCAGCCACTGCGGTGGTCGCCCCGCCACGGTTTGTCTGCACCCATTACGGCATCTTTACCGCGCAGCGCCTTTATTGAGGCGGCGTTGGCGGGCTGTTTTTTGCAACGCTCGCCCGCGCTTCCGCCAGCAAATTCCACGAGGTAATAAACAGCGCAGCAATCATTGGCCCAAGGACAAAACCATTAATGCCGAAGAATTGCAGGCCGCCCAGCGTGGTCAGCAGGATCAAATAATCCGGCATGCGGGTATCTTTCCCTACCAGCAGCGGGCGCAGAAGATTGTCGGCGAGGCCAACGACGATCACGAAGTAGAGCGTCAGCACCGTGGCCGTGACAAACTCGTCGGTTGAATAGAGAAAAATCACCGCCGGGATCCAGACAATCGCCGTCCCCACCGCCGGGATTAACGACAGGAATGCCATCAGCGCCGCCCACAACAGACTGCCGTTGAAACCGGCAAACCAGAAACCGATGCCGCCCAGCGCGCCCTGAACGATGGCGACCACCAGCGTCCCTTTTACCGTCGCGCGCGCCACACCGGCGAATTTCAAAAACAGGCGACGCTTAATGGTCGCCGTCAGCGGAATAACCTCGTAGATCCGGCGCACCAGCGTGGCGCCATCTTTCAGCAGGAAGAACAGCAGATAGACCATCAAACAGAAGCTAACGGTAATGCCCAGCGTACCTTTGCCAATGATCACCGCGCTGCCCGCCAGGTAACGCCCGACGCTCAGCGCCACGCCGGAGAGTTTTTCCCGGATCGCATTCACCGAATCAAAATCATTGTCGCGCAGATAGCCCTTCGCCCAGTCCGGCAGATGTGCAATGCCATTACTTAATAGCTGCGGCAGATCGGTCGCGTTATCTTGCAGACGCTGGTACAGGCTGTTGATCTCCACGGCCAGTGAAGAGAGCACCATCATCATCGGGATAAACACAATCACGCAAATCAGCAGCACGGTGATCAACGAGGCGATGCCGTTACGCCCGCGCAGCCATACCGAGAGCCGCATGCGCAGCGGATAGAAAATCAGCGCCAGGATAACAGCCCAGATAATCGCGGAATAATAGGGCTGGATCAGGCCGAAAAACGCCACGCTGACCAGCAATAATAAAATAATAAAAAAGAACTGATTACTTTTAAGTGTTGACATCCGGGCCGTCCAATGGAGAAACAGCCATTAAGTGTAGTGCGTTACCCATTGATTGTAAAAACAATCCCCAGCCCTGATGGCTGCTCGCCGGTAATAATCTTTTCTTTTTTATCAACTGAATGCCGACAGAATTTTCGTACTCAACGCGTATTTAAGAATGAGACGATAAATCGATGCCATATTGCCGCTTATGATGACGCCACCGAATTGCGCCAGACAACACCAGGAATAGTGCATCGGCTATCTGGCTAACTGGTGGGGAAAAATCAGTTGGTTAATATTGGCGACGCAGTAACGCATTGTCGGGCTGTTTTATCCGTTATCTGTCTATTGTCGTGATAAGCATAGAAGCGCCTTTAAATCAAAAGGTTATATTTCACAAAGAGGAGATACAGTATGACCATTGTAATGCTCATGTCTACCGATGCCGATATTGTTAACACGCAACTGAATGCCGCCTGGAACCCCATCACGAATCGCTATACATGGGCACAGGTCAATCCCATGAATTTAAATATTATCAACGGCGCGACCATTGTAGTTATTGCCCATGGTAATGGTACGGAAATTGGCAACGCGGCTCCGGGCGTTGTCGATGTTAATGCCGAAACCTTTCTTGCGCTGGTTCAGGGAAATATGGCGAACAATGCCGTTCCGGCAAGAATTTATATTTCTTCTTGCGGTCCGGGCATCGCAGAGTTTGCCGCGAATGTACGGATAGCGGCGCAGAATAATCAGATCTGGCACAACACGCGTATTTTTGGTCATAGCGATCCGGTTTCCGGCCCGGTACCGCCTGCCAACGATATCCGCTGGACGCGGATTTTTTAAGCTATCGCCGACGCATGATGCCAGGCTGTGGTTGACACGGCCTGGCATCCCCGCAGCATAAATTTCGTGTGACTTCAGTAGCTTCATCCTTCCCTGCCACAAGCGCCTTGATCTCTTCATCAAATCTATAATACTGTATATAAACACAGTAAAAATAAGAAGAGTCATGATGGTCACTCTTTATACTTATAAACCCCAAAAAATAGTGCCGTTGCCGCTATTTTTAGAGCGCGTTTCCTGCGGTTTTCCCAGCCCGGCCCAGGACTATGTCGAAGACAGCCTGGACCTGAACAAACTGCTTATTAAGCACCCCAGCGCCACCTATTTTGTGCGGGTAAGCGGAGATTCAATGATCGGTGCGGGAATCGGCGATGGCGACATGCTGGTGGTCGATCGCGCCTTAACCGCAAGACACGGTGACATTGTGGTGGCGGCCGTGGCGGGCGAATTTACCGTCAAAGAGCTGCAAACCCGCCCTACGCTTCGCCTGATGCCGCATAACGCCAGCTATTCGCCCATCGTCTTTCAAAGCGAGGAAGAGCTGCAAATCTTCGGTGTTGTCACCTTTACCGTAAAAGCTAATCGCCATGTTCGCGCTGGTTGATGTCAACAACTTTTATGCCGCCTGCGAAACCGTCTTTCGGCCAGATCTGCAGGGAAAACCCGTGGTCGTCGTCTCTAATAACGATGGTTGTATTATTTCACGTTCGGCGGAAGCAAAGGCGTTAGATATCGCGATGGGCGCGCCGTACTTTAAAATCAAAGAGGAGCTGCATCGTCAGCGGGTGGCGGTGTTCAGTTCGAATTATGCGCTGTATGCCGATCTCAGCCATCGCGTGATGCTGACGCTGGAAGAGATCGCTCCCGCTGTCGATGTCTATTCCATCGATGAAGCCTTTGTCGATCTCTCTGGCATCGATAACTGTATTGCGCTTAAAGCGTTTGGTCACCAAATCCGCCGCCAGGTACTGAAGAATACAGGGCTCATCGTTGGCGTCGGTATTGCGCCGACGAAAACGCTGGCGAAACTGGCCAATTTCGCCGCCAAAAAATGGCCTCAGACCGAAGGCGTGGTCGATCTCTCCCGTCACGCCCAACAGCGTAAACTGCTCCCTTTGGTGCCGGTAGAAGAGATCTGGGGCGTGGGCCGCCGTATCAGCAAAAAATTGCGGTTAATGGGCATTGAAAACGCGTTGCAGCTTGCCAACAGCTCCACATGGGTGATGCGCAAGCATTTTAATGTGGTGCTGGAGCGCACGGTTCGCGAGTTGCGGGGTGAACCCTGCCTGGCATTTGATGAGTTTGCGCCCGACAAACAGCAGATCATCTGTAGCCGCTCATTTGGTCATCGCATCACTCAATATAACGATATGTATCAGGCAGTGTGCGCCTATGCAGAGCGCGCGGCGGAGAAACTCCGGGGTGAAAGACAACACTGCTGCGTGATAAGCGTTTTTATACGCACCAGCCCACATGACGAAAATAAAACCTTCTACAACCCGCAGGCCAGCGGACGGTTGGCTATCCCCACGAACGACACGCGGGATATTATTCGGGTCGCCACCCAGGCGCTGGATCGGATCTGGAAACAGGGTTTTCGCTATATGAAAGCCGGTGTGATGCTCAGCGATTTTTATAGCCAGAGCGTGGCGCAGCTTAATTTATTCGACGAATATCAACCCCGGCTCAACAGCCAGGCGCTGATGCAGACCATCGATCGGCTTAATCATTCGGGGCGCGGCACCGTCTGGTTTGCCGGGCAAGGCATTCAAAAAAGTTGGGCCATGAAGCGGGAAATGCTATCGCCCGGTTATACAACACGCTACGTTGATTTACCGATCGTCAAATAAAAAACGCTGCCGATATATTCACACAGGCGTTCTTTCAATCTATTTATTTAAGAGCAAAACCGCATAAATATTATTCTTATTAAGAGACAAAAACCATTCTCTTTGTATTATTAAACAGTTCCCCGATCTGAAAAATAATATTCACTACGTAATGGAGCTACTGAGATGAGAGTCGTCGTATTTCAAGGACAATATGGTATTTTTAAACGCGAAGGTTTAGATCTTTCTATGCCAGCGGTACAAAGTTGTTTGGGATTGTATGCCTTATCCGATCAGCACGATTACCTGCTATGCGCGCATTTTGATACGGCTCTGGCGCTGCAACAGAATCTGGAAGATATTCAGCACGCGCTGGAGCGGAAAGGGATCGCTATGAAAAGCCTGCACGGCATGGTTTTTGGCGGCGACGGAAAGCAGAGCTACCTGCGCTGTTCTTCACCCAGTAGCGATATTGGCAATGCTATCGTTAATTTTATAAAAGCCCGCGGCGGCACCGCTGAATATTCAGCCCAGTATTATTCCGGCGTTATTCCCCAAACATTTAACTTTTACTACAAACGGCGTTACGGGATCACTGAAGGTCAAAATGCCAGAGATTTTATGGGCGGTCATCAGCAGGCCGAGAATATCGCCAGACAGCGGATAAAACTCAGACCGTCGGAGTATTCGCCAGCGCAGGCAAAAATGACGGATATTAGTCACTTATATTAAACAGCGGGTTCCATGCAGAAACCCGCCAGCGAAAGGCAACACGAAAAGCACGCCAGACCCTCAGCGGCTACGTTTGGCGTGGCGCTCCCAGTTATCCTGTTTTGCCTGCTCCGACTTACGCAACGCCACATAGCAGGCGCCGTTGCCACCGTGATGCGGCAGCGCCGCGCAAAAGGCCTGAACGTCATCAAACTCGGTCAGCCAGCGCGCCAGATAACTGCGCACAATATTCGGATGCGAGCCCTCTTCCCGCCCTTTGCCATGAATAATGAGCACATTACGCAAACCACCAAGCCGCGCCTGGTGCATAAAACGGAACAGCATCTGGCGGCATTGCTCAACCGGCTGGCGTAGCAGATTAAGGCTTGCCTGCTGGCTGTATTTCCCCTGCCGCAGCTTATCCAGCACGCCGTTCTGCAACCCTTCGCGTTTAAACTCCAGCGGCGTACCGAGAGGGATAATGTCAAGAAAACCGGTGGTGAGAAAATTATCGAGCTGCAGGGTGTCGATACGCTGCGGCGCGCGAGGATTAGGTGTTCGCTGCCAGTGTACATCGGCACAGCGCTTCAGGGGCTGAACGTCCTCCATGGCGTCAAGAAAAAGCGATTTGTCGTCAGGGTTCATCAGGCAGTCCTCCATCAACTTCTGCTTATGTACTATAACGGGCGTGCAGCGCCCTCACAATGGCCCGCAAGGATTTACCTTAAGTCTGACAAACAGTTAATGTTTTCGCCTGTTTAATTGCAGCAAAAATAACCATAATAAATTTGCAAGTATAAATTGAACTTAACGCAAATTATTATCAAACTGGCGACCTGAATTTTAGTTAAATTATCGTGAAATCAATCACCATTTCATACTGGAAATATTTTTAAGCACCGCTATAACTATATTTACCGCACACGGAGGATACTGCAGGAAATAACGAAAGGAAGCGTCATTGTGTGTACTGTAGAGCCTGACGGATGTCGGCAGGCTCTATTTTTTTATCATCGAGAATAGATAATATATGATCTATTAGATAACAAAATATTGTCTCTTTATTATTCTGATTCTCGCCTTGACATAATGGAATAAACGTACTTTCGGGGTATGGTGGCACTGCAAGTCGTCTGCTAGGATTGGCAAACTTTGCCGCAGATGCAGATAAGGACGCCAGATGTTAACGTTACTTGAGGACAAAATATCCACCCCGCTTGGCCCGCTATGGATAGTGTGCGACGAAAATTTTCATCTGCGCGCCGTAGAGTGGGAAGAACACAGCGATCGCATGAATAAGCTACTGGATATTCATTATCGCAGTGACGGCTATCAACGCATCGCCGCAACGGATCCTGGCGGATTGAGCCAGAAACTGCAGGACTACTTTGACGGCGATCTGGCTGTTATCGACACCCTCCCCACTGCAACTGCCGGTACCCCCTTTCAGCGTGAGGTATGGCAAGCGCTGCGCACCATCCCGTGCGGCCAGGTGGTGCATTATGGCCAGTTGGCAAAAACGCTGGGACGCGCAACGGCGGCGCGGGCGGTGGGAGCCGCCAATGGTTCAAACCCGGTCAGTATTGTCGTACCCTGTCACCGCGTCATCGGCAGCAATGGCACCCTGACCGGCTATGCGGGCGGCGTACAGCGCAAAGAGTGGCTGTTACGCCATGAAGGCTACCTGCTATTGTGAGAAAAAGCGTCTAAAAAGGCTTCTTATCAGAAAGTGTTGCGATAAAAACCTTAGCGAAGTGAAGGAATTTCAACGAGATGATGTAGATTCATCTCGATGCTGCTCGCCCGCCTGTTTTAATAATCGTGAATTGACGTTTTACCAGACTTACGTGTCCAAGAAAAAGATGTTAAAATTGACAAATATCAATTACGGCTTGAGCAGACCTATGATCCCGGAAAAGCGAATTATACGACGCATTCAGTCAGGCGGATGTGCAATCCATTGCCAGGATTGCAGCATTAGCCAGCTTTGTATCCCTTTTACTCTCAATGAGCACGAGCTGGATCAGCTCGACAACATTATTGAGCGTAAAAAGCCCATCCAGAAAGGTCAGACGCTGTTTAAAGCAGGGGATGAACTGAAATCGCTGTACGCTATTCGTTCCGGTACGATTAAGAGCTACACCATTACCGAACAGGGCGACGAGCAGATCACCGGGTTCCATCTGGCGGGCGATCTGGTCGGCTTCGACGCGATTGGCACCGCTCATCATCCCAGCTTTGCACAGGCGCTGGAAACCTCGATGGTCTGTGAAATCCCGTTTGAGACGCTGGACGATCTCTCCGGCAAAATGCCGAACCTGCGTCAGCAGATGATGCGTCTGATGAGCGGCGAGATCAAAGGCGATCAGGATATGATCCTGCTGCTGTCGAAGAAAAATGCCGAAGAGCGTCTGGCGGCGTTTATCTACAATCTCTCGCGTCGTTTTGCCCAACGTGGCTTCTCACCGCGCGAATTCCGTCTGACCATGACCCGTGGCGATATTGGTAACTATCTCGGACTGACGGTAGAAACCATTAGCCGTCTGCTCGGCCGTTTCCAGAAGAGCGGAATGCTGGCGGTGAAAGGTAAATATATCACCATTGAAAACAGCGATATGCTGGCGCAGCTGGCTGGCCACACGCGCAACGTCGCCTGAGTTTTTTCTCCTGTCTTCAGACCTTTTGCCGGACCGTGTAATTTTCGTGATTTATTGATCTGGCAAAAGGTTTTCCCTGTTTCATTCAGTGCTTATAGGTTATCTTTTATTTACAGACTGTGGTGACAGATGTAAGGAGACCCTGTATGGCTAAGTATCAAAACATGTTGGTCGCCATCGACCCTAACCAGGACGATCAGCCAGCATTACGGCGAGCTGTTTATTTGCATCAACGGATTGGTGGCCGCATTAAAGCCTTTTTGCCAATCTATGATTTCTCTTACGAAATGACCACCCTTCTGTCCCCCGATGAACGCACCGCTATGCGGCAAGGCGTTATCAGCCAGCGTACCGCGTGGATCCGCGAGCAGGCGAAATTCTACATCGATGCGGGCGTGCCGATTGAGATCAAAGTGGTCTGGCATAATCGCCCCTTCGAAGCCATCATCCAGGAAGTGATTTCCGGCGGTCATGATTTATTGCTGAAAATGACCCACCAGCACGATCGGCTGGAATCGGTGATTTTCACCCCAACGGACTGGCATCTGTTGCGCAAATGCCCTTGCCCGGTATGGATGGTCAAAGATCAGCCCTGGCCGGAAGGCGGTCGCGCCGTGGTGGCGGTCAATCTCGCCAGTGAAGAGCTATACCACAATTCGCTGAACGAAAAGCTGGTCAAGGAGACGTTGCAGTTGGCCGAACAGGTCAACCATACCGAAGTGCATCTTGTCGGCGCTTATCCTGTTACGCCAATCAATATCGCCATCGAACTGCCGGAATTTGATCCCAGCGTGTACAACGACGCTATTCGTGGTCAGCATCTGCTGGCAATGAAAGCGCTGCGGCAGAAATTCGGCATTGATGAGAAACTGACCCATGTAGAGAAAGGGTTACCGGAAGAGGTGATCCCGGATCTGGCCGAGCACTTACAGGCCGGGATTGTGGTGCTGGGTACCGTCGGGCGCACCGGGATTTCTGCGGCGTTCCTCGGTAATACGGCCGAACAGGTAATCGATCATCTGCGCTGCGATCTGTTGGTTATCAAACCGGATGAATACCAAAGCCCGATCGAACTGGACGAAGAAGACGATTAAATAAAAACCCGCAATGAAGTGAACCCCATTTGTTGGCGTATCCAACGTTCGGGGTTCACTTCAGCAGCGGCTTTTTTATACTGCCGGTTCAGCGCGCTGCTCAGCCGCCGGGTTTTCTACCGCCAGCCCACCTTTTACCACCACGCACGGCAGCGCCAGCGCAATCCCCTCTTCTGCCAGCTTTTCCATAATGCGGATATTGATTTCCTGCTGAATATCCATGTACTTGTTGTAATCCGCCGTGTTGACGATATGCACGACTTCAACATTCAGCCGATCGGCAGCGAATCCCTGAAAATGTGCGCGGTCAAACTTCGTTTCACCCACATCGGTAATGATGGCCCGCACCATTTCACTCACTTTCCGCAGTTTGTCCGGCGGCGTACTGACGGCCAGACCGAAGGTGAAAACGATACGCCGCGTCTGCATGCGCTTATAATTATGCAGCGTTTGTTGCAGCAAAATCGCATTGCCGCAGACGATTTGCTCGCCGCTCAGGCTGCGAATACGCGTGGTTTTAAGACCAATATGCTCAATGGTGCCGGCAACATCGTTAAACACCACGAAATCGCCAATTTCGAAGGGTTTATCGAAGCCAATGGAGAGCGAGGCAAAGACATCGCTGAGGATGGTCTGCACAGCAAGCGCAATCGCAATACCGCCAACACCGAGGCTGGCAACCAGCGCGGTGATATTGACGCCCGCGTTCGCCAGAATCGACAACAGCATGATGGTCCACAGCATCATGCGCAGCAACAGACCGGCAATCACCATGGTCACCGGATTTCGGCTTGCACCAGGCGTATACATCAAATGGCGCATCCACGAGACCACGCCCTGATCAAGCCAGATGGCCATCTGAATCGCCAGCACTAAAAACCAGGCGTGTCCGAGGGTGTTAAACAGACGGTCGGGAAGATCGATAAAACGCAGGCTGAAGAGTAATGCAGCAATAAAGAGCAGAAATTGGCTGGTACGGCTGAGCATGTCGACCAGCACATGCTGCATTTTGCCAACGCCACGCTGTTTTTCGCTCCAGTTATGCGCCCCTTTCATCACCATCTTCAGTAAGCGCGTAAGCAGCCAGTAAACCACCAGCGTGACCACCACCACTGTCGCCAGACCCGCCCAGAATGCGGGCGACATCAATAAGGATATAAAGTCAAAATGAGGCAAAAACGTCATCCTTCCTCCACATAAGAACATGAAGAAAGAAGTATAGTCGCTCTGCTCATGCCGGTTTCGGGCAAAAAAATACCGCTCCGAAGAGCGGTATGTATAAGCGGTATAACTTACAGCGCTTTGAGGATAGCATCGACGCTGGCTTTGGCATCGCCAAACAGCATCTGCGTATTCTCTTTGAAGAACAGCGGGTTCTGTACGCCTGCATAGCCGGTGTTCATCGAACGTTTGAAGACAATCACGTTCTGCGCTTTCCACACTTCCAGCACCGGCATCCCGGCGATGGGGCTCTTCGGATCGTCCTGCGCCGCCGGGTTAACGGTATCGTTCGCGCCGATCACCAGCACCGTGTCGGTATCGGCGAAATCATCGTTGATCTCATCCATTTCCAGCACGATGTCGTACGGCACTTTCGCTTCCGCCAGCAGCACGTTCATATGGCCCGGCAGACGCCCGGCGACCGGGTGAATACCAAAGCGCACTTTCACGCCGCGCGCGCGCAGTTTTTCGGTGATTTCCGCCACCGGATACTGCGCCTGCGCCACCGCCATACCATAGCCTGGGGTGATGATCACCGAGTGCGAATTTTTCAGCAGCTCGGCCGTCTCTTCCGCGTTGATTTCGCGGTGCTCGCCCACTTCTTCATCGCCGCCGGATGAAGAACCGTCGGTACCAAAACCACCGGCAATCACGCTGATAAAGGAGCGGTTCATCGCCTTACACATAATGTAAGAGAGGATCGCACCCGACGAACCGACCAGCGCGCCGGTTACGATCAGCAAATCGTTGCTGAGCATAAAGCCCGCCGCCGCCGCCGCCCAACCGGAGTAGGAGTTCAGCATGGAAACCACCACCGGCATATCCGCGCCGCCGATGGACGCCACCAGATGCCAGCCGAACACCAGCGCGATGATCGTCATCAGCAGCAGTGCCAGAACTTGCAGGCCGACGCTGTCGGCACGCACAAACACCAGCAGCAGAACAAAAGAGACAACCAGCGCCGCAAGGTTCATTTTGTGACGATGCGGCAGCATCAGCGGTTTAGAAGAGATCTTGCCGCGCAGCTTGCCGAACGCCACGATAGAGCCAGTAAACGTCACCGCACCAATAAAGATGCCGAGGAACACTTCGGTCAGGTGAATATTCACCAGCACCGGCTCCAGGCCCGCATCGTGGTACAGGTAGCTGTTAAAGCCGACCAGCACCGCCGCCAGACCAACGAAGCTGTGCAGCACCGCGACCAGCTCCGGCATCTCGGTCATTTCAACTTTCTTCGCCAGGCGAATACCGATCGCGCCGCCGATGATCATCGCCACCAGAATCCAGGCAACGTTGCCGGTATCCGGGCCAAAGATGGTGGCGATCAGCGCAATCGCCATCCCGGCGATACCGAAATTATTGCCCTGCTGGGAGGTTTCGTGCTTAGAAAGCCCCGCCAGGCTGAAAATAAACAGGATCGCGGCAACAATGTATGCAGCAGTAACTAATCCTCCAGACATTTGTTACCCCTTAGTTCTTCCGGAACATTTTCAGCATGCGCTGAGTGACGGTGAAACCACCAAAAATATTAATACTGGCAATCAGTACCGCAATAAAGCTTAAGAAGCTGACCCAGCCGCCATGGCCGATCTGCAACAGTGCGCCGACGACGATAATGCCGGAAATCGCGTTGGTTACCGACATAAGCGGCGTATGCAGCGCGTGCGACACGTTCCACACCACGTAGTAACCCACCACGCACGAGAGCGCGAAGACGGTAAAGTGGCCGAGGAACTCTTTCGGCGCGACATCCGCCAGCCAGCCAAACAGAATGATCGCCAGCGCCATCAGCACATATTTACGCCACGGCGAGACCGGTTTGGCTTCTTCTTTCGGCGCAGCGGCCGCTTTCGGTGCGGCCTGCGGCTGCGCGGAAACCTGAATCGGCGGGGCCGGCCAGGTGATTTCGCCGTCGCGAACCACGGTGACACCGCGCACCACGACATCCTCAAAGTTGACCACCACGTTGCCGTCTTTTTCCACGCACAGCAGTTTCAGCAGGTTCACCAGGTTGGTGCCGTAAAGCTGGGAGGACTGCGTCGGCAAGCGGCCTGGCAGATCGGTATAACCAATCACTTTAACGCCGTTGGCCGTGGTGCTGATTTCATTCGGCACGGTGTATTCGCAGTTACCGCCGTTTTGTGCCGCCAGATCGACAATCACGCTGCCCGGCTTCATGGAATCGACCATTTCGCGGGTGATCAGCTTCGGTGCCGGTTTGCCGGGGATAAGCGCGGTAGTGACGATGATATCGACGTCTTTCGCCTGCGCGGCAAACAGCGCCATCTCCGCCTTGATAAAGGCTTCGGACATCACTTTTGCGTAGCCGTCGCCGCTGCCCGCTTCCTCTTCGAAATCGAGTTCGAGGAATTCGGCGCCCATACTTTGCACCTGCTCCTTCACTTCCGGACGGGTGTCGAACGCACGGACAATCGCCCCAAGGCTGTTGGCAGCGCCGATGGCGGCCAGACCGGCCACGCCCGCGCCGATAACCATCACTTTTGCTGGCGGCACTTTCCCTGCCGCAGTGATCTGCCCGGTAAAGAAGCGCCCAAACTCATGCGCAGCTTCAACAATGGCACGGTAACCCGCAATATTCGCCATTGAGCTGAGCGCATCCAGCGACTGCGCGCGCGAGATACGCGGTACGGAATCCATCGCCATCACAGTCACGTTGCGCGCCGCCAGCTTCTCCATCAGCGCAGGGTTCTGCGCAGGCCAGATAAAGCTGACCAGCGTCGTGCCAGGATTGAGCAGCGCGATCTCTTCGTCGTCCGGCGCGTTCACTTTCAGGATCACGTCGGAATGCCAGACATTGCTGCTATCGACTATCGTTGCCCCTGCCAGAGTAAACGCATCGTCATCAAAACTTGCCAGCTTGCCCGCGCCGCTTTCAACCGCAACGCTGAAACCCAATTTAAGCAATTGCTCGACCGTTTTCGGTGTCGCCGCAACGCGGGTTTCATTGGCCAACCGTTCTTTAGGTACACCAATACGCATAGTTTTCCCTTCCATCGGATTTAGATGATGGTTTGTCAGTCGTCCCGAAGGCGTTTTACCTCTGTTTTCACAACAGCCCCGGAAAATAAAACAGTAACAAACTTTCTATAACCTACTGAAAATAACGCCTGTGATCCACAGCCGAAAAAAAGAAATTGTGCATTTATCCGCGAATATGAATGGTAGAAGGATTCTGGCAGGGTTATTTTCCTTAAATTCGCTATAACAGGCCGATATTCCGCTCAAGCGAAGCGGCAAAACACGATTAATCTCCAGCGCAGAGTCGCCATTTAACAATGTATTAACGTTAAAAGTTGTATGCTATATCGCTTTTGCTGGTCAAGCGTCTGTTTTTTCAACATATCACTAAAGGTTATCGTTATTTGCCTCCTCACCGCACAGTCAGTGAAAAATGACGCAGACAGTAGCGCTGTTTAAATGCAATAATCACCGACGTTTTCCCAACAACAACACCAGTTTATGGTTTGCGCAAGGCGAAGGACTATTTTTATGAAGCTTAAGTACACCCTCCTGGCGTCAGCTCTTTTATCTGCCACAGTGATGACAGCGAACGCGGCCACGGAGTTAACACCGGAGCAGGCAGCAGCAGTAAAACCTTACGATCGCGTCGTCATTACCGGTCGCTTTAATGCCATTGGCGATGCCGTCGATGCGGCATCCAAACGCGCAGATAAAGAAGGCGCAGCAGCATTTTATGTTGTAGATACCTCTGATGCGGGCAACAGCGGCAACCAACGCGTCACCGCCGATCTCTATAAAGCCGACGCACCAAAAGCAGAGCGTCCGGCCTTCCGCGTAATCAACGGCGTAACAGAATTACCGAAAGATGTCGCCATCGCGCTTGAGCCGTACGATACCGTCACCGTTCAGGGCTTCTACCGCACACAGCCTGAAGTTAACGACGCCATCACCAAAGCCGCCAGCGCAAAAGGCGCCGCGTCTTTCTATATTGTTCGCCAGGTCGATGCGAACCAGGGCGGCAACCAGATGATTACCGCTTTCATCTATAAAGCCGACGCCAAAAAACGTGTTATCCAGAGCGCCGATGCTATTCCACGTAATTCCGAGGCGGGCCGCGCTGCGCTGGCCAAAGGCGGTGAAGAAGCGAAGAAAGTGGAAATCCCGGGCGTTGCCAGCGATGCAACTCCAGGCGTGGGTGTTGGCCGTTTCTTCGAAACGCAATCCACATCCGGCGGGCGTTACAGCGTCACGCTGCCAGACGGCACCAAAGTCGAAGAGCTGAACAAAATCACGGCTGCGCAGATGGTACCGTTCGACAGCGTCAAGTTTACCGGCAACTACGGCAACATGACGGAAATCTCCTATCAGGTTGCTAAACGCGCCGCGCAGAAAGGCGCGAAGTATTACCACATCACACGCCAGTGGTCAGAAAGCGGCAACAACATGACCATCAGCGCCGATCTCTACAAGTAAGCGTATTCCTGAATCAGGCGGCTACGGCCGCCTTTTTTTCGCTTTTTTCCCGCTTTTTCGCAAAATTGTCATCGACAGCATTGCATGCCCTCACGACACTCCGTAAAATCCCGCGCCTCAGTGATATCCACCATATTTATGCGCCACGGCAAAATAATTATTCTGGATTAGCCGTATTTGTTGACAGGATAACAATGGAAAAGAAACTAGGCCTTAGCGCTTTAACTGCGCTGGTTTTGAGCTCCATGCTCGGCGCTGGCGTATTTAGCCTGCCGCAGAATATGGCGGAAGTTGCCAGTCCGGCGGCGTTGATCATCGGCTGGGTGATCACCGGCGCAGGAATACTGCTGCTCGCCTTTGCGATGCTGATTTTGACCCGTATCCGCCCGGATCTGGATGGCGGTATTTTTACCTACGCCCGCGAAGGGTTCGGCGAACTGATCGGCTTCTGCTCGGCCTGGGGATACTGGCTGTGTGCGGTTATTGCTAACGTCTCTTATCTGGTGATTGTCTTTTCCGCGCTGAGTTTCTTTACCGATACTCCCGCGTTGCGTCTGTTTGGCGATGGCAATACCTGGCAATCGATCGTCGGTGCGTCTGCGTTACTGTGGATTGTTCACGCGCTGGTCCTGCGCGGCGTGCAGACAGCGGCAAGCATTAATCTCGCTGCCACGCTGGCGAAACTGGTGCCGCTTGGATTGTTTGTCGTGCTGGCGGCGCTGGCGTTTAACCTCGACAAATTCCGTCTGGACTTCAGCGGCATCGCGCTCGGCGTTCCCGTCTGGGAACAGGTGAAAAACACCATGCTGATCACGCTGTGGGTGTTTATCGGTGTGGAAGGCGCCGTGGT
Organism: Kosakonia sacchari; assembly: GCA_900109485.1. GTDB lineage: Bacteria > Pseudomonadota > Gammaproteobacteria > Enterobacterales > Enterobacteriaceae > Kosakonia > Kosakonia sacchari_B. The sequence goes on from FOAY01000015.1 coordinate 63,126, forward strand.
CGTGTCAGCCAGAGCGCGGAATAAACAGGATGTTGGTCGCGCTACTCTGCTGGCGGTGCTGGCGGCGCTTACGGTCTACCTGCTGGTCACCCTGCTTTCGCTCGGTGTGGTTCCACGTCCGGAACTGGCAGCAATGCGCAACCCGTCAATGGCCGGGCTGATGGTCAAGCTGCTCGGTAGCTGGGGTGAAGTGGTGATTGCCGCCGGTTTGATTATCTCCGTGTGCGGCGCGTATCTGAGCTGGACCATTATGGCCGCCGAAGTTCCGCTGCTGGCGGCGACGCATAAAGCCTTCCCGCGCATTTTTGCGCACCAGAATAAAAACAGCGCGCCAGCCGCCTCGCTGTGGCTGACCAACAGCAGCGTGCAGGTCTGCCTGGTGCTGATCTGGCTTACCGGCTCGGATTACAACACGCTGCTGACCATCGCCTCAGAGATGATTCTGGTGCCCTACTTCCTCGTCGGCGCCTTCCTGCTGAAAATGGCCCGCCGCCCGCTGCATCAGGCGGTCGCCATTGGCGCCTGCCTGTACGGGCTGTGGTTGCTGTACGCCTCCGGGCCGATGCACCTGCTGCTCTCTGTGGTGCTTTACGCGCCGGGCCTGCTGGTCTTTATGTATGCCCGTCGCACGCACGAAATGACCGACGCGCTGAAACAGCGGGAAAAAGCGCTGATCGGCCTGCTGCTGCTTGCCGCTGTTCCGGCAACCTGGATGCTGGTGCGTTAATGGGTGCGGCTCCAGATAAAAATTAACAGCCAGGCGCTGAGGCACCAGCACAATACTGCGCAGCCCAGCGCCGGCCAGACTCGCATCATACCGGTGAAATACCACAGCGACAGCAGATAGACAAAATAGGGAATGATCGCCCACATACCGAACACGATGGTGGTGCGCAACGCTTCCACGCCGCGCTCGGTCGCGACGATATAGTGGGCGATCAACGCAAAGGTCGGGAACAGTGGGATCAACCCGGCAATATAGTAATTTTTTGTTTTTGCTAATACGCCGATCAACAGCACCACCAGCGCGCCAAGCGCGGCTTTAAAAAACAACCCCATAATTTTCCCTTTAATACTTTAACAACAACGACCTACAGCATAGCTGAGCACATAGCTTGCAGAAAAGAGTAATGGCAGCTTACCGCAAGGCGGTGTATGTTTACGTTTTTATCGATAACACTGGCATATGAATAAGATCGTTTTTGTGGAAGACGACCCGGAAGTCGGCGCACTGATTGCGGCTTATCTGGGCAAACACGATATGGATGTCATTGTCGAGCCCCGCGGCGATCGCGCCGAAGAGGTGATCGCCCGTGAAAAACCGGAGTTGGTGCTTCTGGATATTATGCTGCCGGGTAAAGACGGTATGACGCTGTGCCGCGACCTGCGAAGCCAGTGGAACGGCCCGATTGTGCTGCTCACCTCGCTCGACAGTGATATGAACCATATTCTGTCGCTGGAGATGGGCGCGAACGACTACATCCTCAAAACCACGCCACCGGCGGTGCTGCTGGCCCGTCTGCGGTTGCATTTGCGACAGCGCACTGGCGTCGCGGCGGAACCCGCCCCGTCGCTGAAACAGCATAAAGCCATCAGCTTCGGCACGTTGTCGATCGATCCGGTTAACCGCCAGGTGCTGCTGGCCGGCGAGCAGGTTTCGCTCTCGACGGCGGATTTCGAGCTGCTGTGGGAACTGGCGACACACGCCGGACAGATCATGGACCGGGACGCGCTGTTGAAAAACCTGCGCGGCGTCAGTTATGACGGCATGGATCGCAGCGTCGATGTGGCGATCTCCCGCCTGCGGAAAAAGCTGCTCGACAGCGCCACCGAGCCTTATCGCATCAAAACCGTCCGTAACAAAGGCTACCTGTTCGCGCCGCACGCGTGGGACAACTGAAGCTCTTAACCAGGTGTCACGATGAAAAAACTGTTCGTCCAGTTTTACCTTTTGCTGTTCGTCTGTTTTCTGGTCATGACGATGCTGGTGGGTCTGGTTTATAAATTTACCGCCGAGCGCGCGGGACGTCAGTCGCTGGACGACCTGATGAAAAGCTCCCTCTACTTAATGCGCAGCGAACTGCGCGAGATCCCGCCGCATCAATGGGCCAAGACACTGAAAGAGCTGGATCTGAATTTGTCGTTCAATCTGCGCATTGAACCGATGAATAAATTCACCCTTGAGGAACCCGCCGCGCAACGGCTGCGCGAAGGCGATATTGTGGCGCTGGATTCTGAATACACCTTTATCCAGCGCATTCCGCGTAGCCATTACGTGCTGGCTGTCGGCCCGGTGCCCTATCTCTTTTTCCTGCACGAGACGCGGCTGCTGGATATGTCGCTGATGGCGCTGATTGCCATCTCGCTCGCTTTTCCGGTGTTTATCTGGATGCGCCCGCACTGGCAGGAGATGCTGCGGCTGGAATCTGCCGCGCAGCGTTTTGGTGAAGGCCATCTTGAGGAACGTATTCATTTCGACAGTAATTCCAGCTTTGAGCGGCTCGGCATCGCCTTTAACCAGATGGCCGATAACATCAATGCGCTGATCGCCAGTAAAAAACAGTTGATTGACGGTATCGCTCACGAGCTGCGCACGCCGCTGGTCAGGCTGCGTTACCGGCTGGAGATGAGCGATAATCTGAGTGAAACCGAGCGCGCGGCGCTGAACCGTGATATCGGGCAACTGGAAGCATTAATTGAAGAACTGCTGACCTATGCCCGGCTCGATCGCCCGCAAACCGAGCTGAAACTCACCTCCCCGGATCTGCCCGCCTGGTTTCACAGCTATATGGATGATGCCCGCAGCATGAACCCGCAACACACATTGTTGCTGACCGCCACGCCGGGCGAAGAGTATGGCGCGCTCGATATGCGCCTGATGGAGCGCGTGCTGGATAACCTGGTAAACAATGCGCTGCGTTACAGCCAGCAAACCGTGAGGGTCACCTTACAGCGCCAGGGCTCGCAGGCCAGCATGACCGTGGAAGATGATGGTCCAGGCATTGCGCCCGAAGAGCGTCAGCGCGTGTTCGAGCCTTTTGTCCGCCTCGATCCCAGCCGCGATCGCGCAACCGGCGGCTGCGGCCTGGGGCTGGCCATTGTGCATTCGATAGCCCTGGCATTCGGCGGCGAAGTCAGCTGCTCGCAAAGTGAATTGGGCGGCGCGCAATTTACCTTTAGCTGGCCCATCTACCACATTTCACTGCCCTCCTGAACCGCAGCGGCACAGTAGCCGGATGCGGGCACCTGTGCTATAAATTAAAAAGTATGTTGTAACTAATGGAGAAGACAAGATGGCGGCGCTGGATCTTATCGAACGTCTGAACACCACTTTTCGTCAGCTTGAACATGAGCTCGGCGCATTGAAAGCGGCGCTGGCGGAGTGCCGTCTGATGGCCGGGCGCGTCTTCACCTTGCCGGAAATTGCCAAAGGCGCGGAGCACGATCCCCTGCCTGCTATTCACGTCAAACAACATATTGGCCGTCGCGCGGCAGAGCTGGCACTCAACCACTACACGCATCTGTTCATTCAGCAGCAGTCGGAAAACCGTAGCAGCAAAGCCGCGGTGCGGCTGCCGGGCGTACTGTGTTATCAAACCAATGAGGCGACTCGTCAGGCGCTGGAGCAGCGCATCAGCGCGATCAATGCGCTGAAACTGACCTTCGAACGGATTGTCACCGTGGAATCCGGGCTGGTGCCCGCCGCCCGTTTTGAGTGGGTGCATCGTCATTTACCGGGTCTGATCACCCTCAATGCCTACCGCACGCTGACGTTGATTCATTCTCCTGCCACCATCCGTTTCGGCTGGGCCAATAAACACATCATCAAAAACCTCACGCGCGATGAGGTGCTGGCGCAACTGGAGAAAAGCCTGAAATCGCCGCGCGCGGTTTCCGCCTTCACACGGGAACAGTGGCTGGCGAAAATCGAACAGGAGTACAACGATATTGCCGCACTGCCCAAACAGGCGCGGCTGAAAATTAAACGGCCGGTGAAGGTACAGCCGATTGCGCGTATCTGGTATTCCGGTTCGCAAAAGCAGGTGCAGTACGCTTGCCCGACACCAATGATTGCGCTGATTTCAGAGGAAAATGGCGGGACGGTGCCGGATATTGGCGAACTGCTGGATTACAACGCCGACAATATACAGCACCGTTTCAAACCGCAGGCGCAGCCGCTGACGCCGTTGATCCCGCGGCTGCACCTCTATCTGGCGGGTTAGGCCTGTTTCATGCTGCCGACCATCGACTCCGGGCGTACCCAACTGTCAAACTCGGCCTCTGTCAGATAGCCGAGCGCCAGCGCCGAGGCTTTCAGCGTCAGCCCCTCTTTATGGGCTTTTTTGGCAATTTCCGCCGCCTTGTCGTAACCGATATGCGTATTCAGCGCCGTCACCAGCATTAACGACTCATTCAGCAACTGGTCGATACGCGCACGATTGGGCTCAATGCCCACCGCACAATGCTCGTTGAAGCTCTCCATTCCGTCCGCCAGCAAACGCACCGATTGCAGGAAATTATGGATAACCAGCGGGCGGAACACATTCAGCTCGAAGTTGCCGGATGCGCCGCCAATGTTGACCGCCACGTCATTGCCCAGCACCTGGCTGCACAGCATGGTCATCGCTTCGCACTGCGTCGGGTTAACTTTACCTGGCATGATCGAGCTACCCGGCTCGTTTTCCGGAATGGCGATTTCGCCGATGCCGCAGCGCGGGCCGGAAGCCAGCCAGCGTACATCGTTGGCGATTTTCATCAGCGATGCTGCCAGCCCTTTTAACGCGCCGTGAGCATGCACCAGCGCGTCACAGGTGGCCAGCGCCTCGAATTTATTCGGTGCGGTGACAAACGGTTGTTGCGTGAAACTCGCCAGCTCTTTCGCCACACGCTCTGCATATTCCGGGTGCGTATTCAGCCCCGTGCCGACCGCAGTGCCGCCCAGCGCCAGCTCGCTTAAGTGCGGCAGACTTAATTCGATATGCTTCAGGTTGTGTTCCAGCATCGCGACCCAACCGGAGATCTCCTGGCCAAGCGTCAGCGGCGTGGCATCCTGTAAATGGGTGCGGCCGATTTTCACGATGTCAGCGAAAGCGCGGGACTTCTCCGCAAGCGTGTTTTTCAGCACCTGCAATTGCGGTAGCAGCTGTTCACGCACGCCAATCACCGCCGCGACATGCATCGCGGTAGGAAAAACGTCGTTGGAACTCTGGCTTTTGTTTACGTCGTCGTTGGGATGAATTTTGCGATCCATACCGCGCACGCCGCCGAGGATCTCACTGCCGCGATTCGCCAGCACCTCGTTCATGTTCATGTTGCTCTGCGTGCCGGAGCCGGTCTGCCAGATGGCGAGCGGAAACTCATCGGGATGTTTCCCCGCCAGCACTTCATCTGCCGCCGCAATAATCGCGCGGGCCTTCTCTTCAGGCAACAGCCCCAGATCCTGGTTCACCTTCGCCGCTGCACGCTTGGTCAGCGCCAGCGCGTGGATCAGCGAGACCGGCATCTTCTCGGTGGAAATGCGGAAATGCTCCAGCGACCGCTGGGTTTGCGCTCCCCACAGTTTATCGGCCGGAACATCGATGGCGCCCATCGAATCTTTCTCACTGCGATGCGTTGTCATTACTTTCTCCTTGGCTACAAAGTGGTGTTGAGTGCTGACATTGCTCACCTGCAAACAAGTAAAAGTATTGATGCTATTTATGATGTTGTTTACTGCTTTGTGCTGAAACAGGTCTACCGAATGATCCTGCAAGCAAAAAAACCGCCCCACGGGGCGGTCTGCATCATTTCACACAGCGGGCGCACTGGCCGGACTGGATCTGCTGGAAGAAGTCGTTACCTTTGTCATCGACAAGGATAAAGGCCGGGAAATCTTCCACTTCAATCTTCCAGATGGCTTCCATTCCCAGCTCCGGATACGCCACGCACTCCAGGTGCTTGATGCTGTTTTGCGCGAGGATCGCCGCCGGGCCGCCGATGCTGCCAAGGTAAAAACCGCCATGTTTATGGCAGGCATCCGTCACCTGCTGGCTGCGGTTGCCTTTCGCCAGCATGATCATGCTGCCGCCCTGCGACTGCAACTGATCGACGTAGGAATCCATCCGCCCTGCGGTGGTTGGGCCGAGGGAACCAGAGGCGTAACCTTCCGGCGTTTTCGCCGGGCCTGCGTAATAAATCGGGTGATTTTTCACGTACTCCGGCAGATGCTCGCCGCTGTCCATCAGCTCTTTCAGTTTCGCATGCGCAATATCGCGAGCGACAATGATTGTGCCGCTGAGCGACAGACGCGTGGAGACCGGGTACTGCGACAGCTGCGCCAGAATCTCTTTCATCGGACGGTTGAGATCCACTTTCACCGCCTCGCCTTCGCCCGCCTGGCGCAGCGCTTCGGGAATGTATTTGCCAGGATTCTGCTCCAGCCGCTCCAGCCAAATCCCTTCACGGTTGATCTTGCCTTTGATATTACGGTCGGCCGAACAGGAAACGCCCATCCCCACCGGACAGGATGCGCCGTGGCGCGGCAGACGGATCACGCGAATATCATGGGCAAAGTACTTGCCGCCAAACTGCGCGCCCAGCCCGAGATTCTGCGCTTCCACCAGCAGTTCCTGCTCCAGTTGCACATCGCGGAATGCCTGGCCGTGCTCATTACCTTCCGTCGGCAGCGCGTCGTAATATTTGGTTGATGCCAGTTTGACCGTTTTCAGCGTCGCTTCCGCCGATGTACCGCCAATTACAAACGCAATGTGATAAGGCGGACACGCTGCCGTACCCAGGGTGCGCATCTTCTCGACAAGGTAATTTTTCAGCTTCGCCGGGGTGATCAGCGCTTTGGTTTCCTGGTAGAGATAAGTTTTGTTGGCCGAACCGCCGCCCTTGGCAATACACAGGAACTTATATTCATCGCCATCCACGCTGTAGAGATCGATCTGCGCTGGCAGGTTAGTGCCGGTGTTGACCTCTTTGTACATATCCAGCGGCGCATTCTGCGAGTAGCGCAGGTTATCGCTGATAAAGGTGTTATAGACGCCACGGGCCAGCGCCGCTTCATCGCCGCCGCCGGTCCACACGCGCTGCCCTTTTTTACCCATGATGATCGCCGTGCCGGTATCCTGGCAGGTCGGCAAAACGCCGCGCGAGGCGATCTCGGAGTTACGCAGGAACTGCAGCGCGACATATTTGTCGTTTTCGCTGGCTTCGGGATCGTCGAGGATATCGGCAACTTGCTGCTGATGCGCCGGGCGCAGTAAAAATGCAGCATCGTGGAAGGCATGTTGCGCCAGTAACGTCAGCGCCTGCGGGTCAACTTTGAGGATTTGCTGGCCGTCAAACTCGGCAACAGAAACATAGTCACGGCTTAGCAGATAGTATTCGGTCTCGTCCTTTCCGAGCGGGAAAGGATCCTGATAGTAAAAGGGTTTATTCGACATTGTTCTCTCACTTACGGCGCGATCTGGTTATTGTTCAGGCAGTCATTCCTTCTGCCTGTGTTAAAGCGAGTTACCATATCCTACACAATTTTTTAACAAAAACTGAGACTAATACGACTTTTTATCCCCGCAGGTTACTTCTGCCGGGTTTGTTGCTTTAATGACGCCAGTATTTCATTACTTAGAAAGGGCTTGATAATGCAAAAACTCATCAACTCAGTGCAGAACTACGCCTGGGGAAGTAAAACTGCGTTAACGGATCTCTACGGCGTGGCGAATCCACAAAACCTGCCGATGGCAGAGTTGTGGATGGGCGCGCACCCGAAGAGCAGCTCAAAAGTGCAGGACGCCAGCGGTCAGACCCGCGCGTTGCGTGAGGTGATCGAGCAGGACAAAAACCGCCTGCTCGGCCAGGCGGTGGCAGAGCGTTTCGGCGAACTGCCGTTTTTATTTAAAGTGCTGTGCGCCGACCAGCCGCTGTCGATTCAGGTTCACCCCAACAAGAAAAACTCAGAAATCGGCTTTGCCAAAGAGAATGCCGCAGGCATTCCGCTGGACGCGGCGGAACGTAACTACAAAGATCCGAACCATAAGCCGGAGCTGGTGTTCGCCCTGACACCGTTCCTGGCCATGAATGCCTTCCGCGAGTTCTCCGACATTGTCTCGCTGCTGCAACCGGTCGCGGGCGCGCATCCGGCTATCGCCCACTTTTTGCAGGCGCCTGGCGCGGAGAGATTGAGCGAGCTGTTTGCCGCGCTGCTCAACATGCAGGGTGACGAAAAATCCCGCGCGCTGGCGGTGCTGAAATCCGTGCTGGAAGAAAAACAGGGCGAGCCGTGGCAGACGATCCGCACGATTGCTGAATTCTACCCCGATGACAGCGGCCTCTTCTCTCCACTGCTGCTCAACGTAGTGAAACTGAATCCAGGCGAAGCGATGTTTCTGTTCGCCGAAACGCCGCATGCCTATCTGCAAGGCGTGGCGCTGGAAGTGATGGCGAACTCTGATAACGTTCTGCGCGCCGGATTAACGCCGAAATACATCGATATTCCGGAACTGGTGGCGAACGTCAAATTCACACCGAAACCCGCCGCCACGCTGCTCACCGAACCGGTGCGTCAGGGCGCGGAGCTGGATTTCCCGATCCCGGTTGATGATTTTGCGTTCTCGCTTCACGATCTCTCCGCCGCTGAAACCGCGCTGGCGCAGCAGAGTGCGGCGATTGTCTTTTGCGTCGAAGGCGAAGCGGTGCTCAGCAAAGGCAGTGACCGCCTGGTACTGAAACCGGGCGAGTCGGCATTCATTGCTGCTGATGAGTCGCCAGTGGCCGTCAGCGGCACCGGGAGAGTGGCGCGCGTGTTCAATAAAATCAACTAAGTTACTGAACTTTTTAATAAGGATTGCTAAGCTTGCTGTAACCTCTTTCGACAGTCCAGGCGGCCACCACCGCCTGGCTTCATTTTTTATGGATAAACACTATGAAAAAAACGTTGGTTGCCGCAGGGATCATTGTTGCATTGGGTGTCGTCTGGACCGGCGGTGCCTGGTACACGGGAAAACAGCTTGAAAGCCGTCTGGCGGAGATAGTGAACGACGCCAATGCGCAGATTAAGCACAACGCGCCGGAGGCCAACGTGGAGCTTTCCGCGCAGGGTTATCAGCGCGGCCTCTTCTCCAGCCATTTTACGCTGCATATCAAGCCCGTTGATGGCGCCACCAATACCTGGCTGAAACCGGGCCAGAACATTGTCCTGCAAGAAACCGTCGATCACGGACCTTTCCCGCTGGCGCAGCTTAAATCGTTCAGTCTGGCCCCGGCAATGGCCTCCGTACATACGCAACTGGTTAATAACGATGTCACCAAAGCGCTGTTCGACATCGCTAAAGGGAAATCGCCGTTCTATGCCGAAACCCGCATTGGTTACGACGGCGATACGCGCAGCGATATCACCCTGCTCCCGCTCAGCTCTGAGAAAGAGGGCGAGAAAGTCGCCTTCAGCGGCGGCCAGTTCCGTTTCAGCGCGGATAAAGAGGGCAACGCGCTCACCCTGAGCGGAGAGGCGCAGAGCGGGCTGGTCGATGCGGTGAATGAATACGGGCAGCGCGTGCAACTGTCGTTTAACCAACTGAAAACCGACGGCAAAAGCGAAATCGCGGCTTTTAATGAGCGAACCGGTAGCCAGAAACTTTCGCTCGATAAACTCTCTATTTCGGTGGAAAACAAAGAGCTGGCCGTGCTGGAAGGCATGAACTTAACGGCCAAATCCGACGTGGCGGATGACAAGAAAAACATCAACAGCCAACTTGATTACACCATCAATAGCCTGAAAGTTCAGGGCCAGGATCTGGGCAGCGGCAATCTGACGCTAAAAGTGGGCCACATCGACGGCCAGGCGTGGCATCAGTTCAGCGAGCAGTACAATGCGCAGACGCGCGCGCTGATGGCGCAGCCGGATGTGGTGCAGAACCCGGAACTCTACCAGCAAAAAGCGACGGAAGCCTTCCTCAATGCCGTACCGCTGCTGCTGAAGGGTGAACCGGTGATTACCGTTGCGCCGTTAAGCTGGAAAAATGCCAAAGGCGAAGCCACCTTCAATCTGTCACTGTTCCTGAAAGATCCTTCCACCGCCACCGGCGCGCCGCAAACGCTGGCCGACGAAGTGGATCGCACGGTGAAATCGCTGGATGGCAAACTGGTGATCCCGGTGGACATGGCCACCGAACTGATGACCCAGGTCGCGAAACTGGAAGGTTATCAGCAGGACGAAGCAGCGAAACTGGCTAACCAGCAAGTTAAAGGGCTGGCGGCGATGGGCCAGATGTTCCGTATCACCACGCTTGAGAACAACAATATTCTCACCAGCCTGCAATACACGAACGGTCAGGTGACGCTGAATGGCGAAAAAATGCCGCTCGAAGAGTTTGTCGGCATGTTTGGTCTGCCGTCGCTTCAGCCCGCGCAGCCGGACAACGCCGTTCCCCCGGTGCCGGAAGTACCGCCAGCGCCGCAGCAGTAATCTCTAACCCCTCTGCGGAGGGGTTAATTTTTGCCAGACAGCAACACCGCATGTACAACTCATACAGTGCGGTGATATATATCTCAGGTTCCTGCCATGCCGCTGATTTTGTGAGGCTGAATGCGTAAAAAGGCGTATGAAGATCTTGTCGATACGGTGTTGAAAGATGCCGTTATGGCATTGCTGGAATCTGAGAGTAACCTCTCTTTCGCCGCACTTGTGCAGCAGCTCCGGCAGCAACTGCAGGAGGCGGGCGATGATAAACGACGCAACGCGCTTCAGGCGGCCATCCGTGCCGTCTCCCACTACCAGAGCAACACTACGCGCCGCACCAATCCGTTTTCCTTAACCGGGTTTTCATCGCAAAATAATCTGCCCAGACATTAATCCTGCAGGCAAAAAAACGCCTTCGCGGCAGGCGAAGGCGAATCGAGGACGCACCTTTTTTGATTACAGATCGTCGGGCGTTTTCTGCACGACCAGCTCTAATGCATTGCGATAGATATCCTGTCTGACCACATCATCTTCTGTTTCCAGCAGCCCGATCAGCGCCAGAATCAGATGCTTATTACTGACCTCTACATTCTTTAACCGCAGGTTATGCATGATATCGTGGATTATTTCCTTTTCCGCTTCATAAGTGCGCGCATCTGCTCCGAAATACGCATTCAGTTGCTCTTCTGTGGTTGTCGTCTGCATAGTAGTCCTGAATAAAAAAGAGAGCCCGGCCTCCACGGTATGGCGGGAGGGTTCTGATTCGACAATAAAAAATAGTCACGCTTTTTCGCCTGTGCAACTTATTACATAACAATTTTTTATCTATTTCCCTGGCGACAATTTTTACCGGCACAAATTTCCCCCACCAGAATTTGCACCCCGTTTCGCTTAGGGCTTTGCAGGTGATCCTGCACGTCATAACCGCCATCAAGAAACGGGGTGAGATAAAATAGCGTTACCGTCGCGCCCAGGCCGCGAATGTAATCCAGGCGACGGCGAATCCCCTGCAAATCACCGCAGCCATCGCCGTTCCCGTCGAGAAAAAAAGGGGTATCAATTTGGTAGATGACAGCATTTTTATACCAGTCACTTCGCATCCGACGCGCCTCTTGCTGCTGTTCGTTTACAGTGTGAAGGATAGATGCTTTTCTCGCCCGACAGGCCGCAACAGCGCGGAATTCATGGATTCTGAAAAAAGCCGGCAATCTGCGTTACGTGCGCCACATCCCACCAAAAATCGGAGAAATCTTTACCCTGTGCGCTTTCGGCTTTGGCCTTTGCGAACTAAGGATTTGTGATGACGGTAAAAACCGCCCAAAAAATAACGTTGTGGGAATTTTTTCAGCAATTAGGTAAGACATTCATGTTGCCGGTCGCCTTGCTCTCGTTTTGCGGGATCATGCTTGGCATCGGCAGTTCACTGAGCAGCCGCGATGTGATTACGCTCCTGCCATGGCTCGGCCACCCGCTGTTGCAGGCGGTGTTTATCTGGATGAGCAAAATCGGCGCATTTGCCTTTACCTTCCTGCCGGTGATGTTCTGTATCGCCATCCCGCTGGGGCTGGCCCGTGAAGATAAAGGCGTTGCGGCTTTCTCCGGGTTTGTCGGTTATGCGGTAATGAACCTGGCGGTCAATTTCTGGCTAACGGCAAAAGGGATTTTGCCTACCAGCGATGCGGCGCTTCTCAAAGCCCATAACGTGCAGAATGTGCTGGGCATTCCCTCCATTGATACCGGCATTCTCGGCGCGGTGATTGCCGGGGTGATCATCTGGCGGCTGCATGAGCGCTTTCATACGCTGCGCCTGCCGGATGCGTTGGCCTTCTTCGGCGGTACGCGTTCGGTACCGATTGTCACCAGCATTGTCATGGGCATGATTGGCCTGGTGATCCCACTGGTCTGGCCGTGGTTTGCGCTGGGGATTAGCGGTCTTGGGTATATTATCGATCGCGCTGGCGAGTTCGGCCCGATGATCTTCGGCACCGGCGAGCGGCTGTTGCTCCCCTTTGGCCTGCAACACATTCTGGTCGCGCTGATTCGTTTTACCGAAGCGGGCGGCACCATGGATGTGTGCGGCCAGACGGTCAGCGGCGCGTTAACCATTTTCCAGGCGCAGCTTGGCTGCCCGGAAACCCACGGTTTTGCCGAGAGCGCGACGCGTTTTCTGTCGCAGGGTAAAATGCCAGCTTTCCTCGGCGGCTTGCCAGGCGCAGCGCTGGCGATGTATCACTGTGCCAGACCGGAAAATCGCCATAAGATTAAAGGCTTAATTATCTCCGGCGTGATTGCCTGTGTGGTCGGCGGTACCACCGAGCCGCTGGAGTTCCTGTTCCTGTTTGTCGCCCCGGCGCTCTACGTGCTCCATGCCTTGTTAACCGGTCTTGGTTTTACCGTGATGGCGGTGCTCGGCGTAACCATCGGCAATACTGACGGCAATATCATCGACTTTATCGTTTTCGGCATTCTGCATGGCATGGCGACCAAATGGTATCTGGTGCCGGTTGTTGCCGCCGTATGGTTTGTGACCTATTACGCGCTGTTCCGTTTTGCTATCACCCGCTTCAACCTGAAAACACCGGGACGCGATATCGACACAGCCAGCGAGGCGAGCAGCACAACGACAAGTGCGCCAGGGCAATCGGGCTACAATGTCCCGGCTCTGCTGAACGCGCTCGGCGGCGCGGAGAATATCGATTCGCTGGACAACTGCATCACCCGTTTACGTCTGGTGGTGAAGGATATGTCACGCGTGGATGAGGCCGCCCTGAAAGCAAACCGGGCAATCGGCGTGATTAAAGTCAATCAACATAACCTGCAAGTGGTGATTGGTACGCAGGTTCAGTCGGTGAAAGATGAGATGGTGCAGTTAATGCGCGCACCGCAGGCGGTATCCCAGATGGAGGCCGTATAAGATGACAGACACCTCTTCTTTCGACTTTGCCACCCCAATCGATCGCCACGGAACCTGGTGTACGCAGTGGGACTATGTTGCCGATCGTTTCGGCCACGCCGACTTGCTGCCTTTTACCATCTCCGATATGGATTTCGCCACGGCGCCCTGCGTCATTACCGCGATTCAGCAACGGCTGGCACACGGTGTGCTCGGCTACAGCCGCTGGAAAAACGACGATTTTCTCGGTGCGATTGAACACTGGCTGGCCAGCCGTTTTAACTGTCCGTCAGATCGGGAAACCATTGTTTATGGCCCATCGGTGATCTGGATGATCGCCGAGCAAATTCGGCAATGGTCGCAGCCTGGCGATGGCGTGGTGGTGCATACGCCCGCCTATGATGCGTTCTACAAAGCGATTGCCGGGAATCAGCGCCAGATGTTTTCCGTCCCGCTGGAGCGTAACGACGCAGGCTGGTACTGCGATATGGCGCGTCTGGAAACGGTATTAAAGCGCCCGGAAAGCAAAATTCTTCTCCTGTGCAGCCCGCACAACCCAACCGGCAAGCTCTGGACACGGGAAGAACTGGAAACCATGGCCGCGCTGTGCGAACGCCATAACGTCAGGGTGATCAGCGATGAGATCCATATGGATATGGTCTGGAGCCAGCGTCCGCATATCCCGTGGCATGCCGTGGCGCGCGGCCCGTGGGCGCTGTTTACCTCGGCGTCAAAAAGCTTCAATATCCCGGCGCTGACCGGCGCATGGGGAATGATTGGCGATGCGACGTCGCGTGAGAACTGGCTGGAGGTGCTGAAAAACAGCAATGGTCTCTCCTCACCGGCGGTGTTATCCGTGGTTGCGCATATTGCCGCTTACCGCCAGGGCGCGCCCTGGCTGGATGCTCTGCGAACGTATCTGCGCGCCAATCTGGAGTATGTCGCCAGCCGGTTAAATCAGGCGTTCCCGTCGCTTGACTGGCAGATCCCGGAATCAACCTATCTGGCGTGGATCGATTTACGTCGCCTTGGGGTGAATGATGATGCTCTGCAAAAGGCGCTGATTGAGGAGCAAAAAGTCGCCATTATGCGCGGCGATGTTTACGGCGCGGAAGGTCAGGGATTTATTCGTTTAAATGCCGGTTGCCCACGAGTAAAACTCGAGCGTGGCGTCGAAGGATTGATTGCCGCATTAACATCGCTAATGTGATGTTTACGTTTGTAAGCGCCAATATTTTTTGCAGTTGAAGAGATTATGTTCACCGGTCATCGATAATATCGGTCATTGCTCAAAACAGAGTCGCCCACGGGCGGCTCTGTTTTATCGCTAATAAGCGCAGCCTGTTGCCGTATGCTTCCGATCACGTCCGGCCAGCAAACGGACAGAAATGATAGTGGCTCAAACATAAAATCGGGTTGTTATTCTCCACGACAGGCTTTTCATTCGGGGATTCATAAATTTAGCTGTATTTTTAATAGCTTATTGAGCTGTGGTATAATGGTATGCACTTTAGCAAAAATAAGAGTGCGACCATGATAGATCCAAACCTGCCACTAACTGACATCCATCGCCATCTCGACGGTAATATCCGCGCCCAAACTATTCTGGATCTTGGCCACCAGTATAATTTACCCCTGCCCGCGCAAACGCTCGACGCGCTGCGTCCGCATGTACAGGTCACCTCGAACGAACCCGATCTGGTCAGTTTTCTGGCGAAACTCGACTGGGGCGTGAAAGTACTGGCTTCGCTGGATGCCTGCCGCCGCGTGGCGTACGAAAATATGCAGGATGCGGCCCTTAACGGCCTGCATTATGTCGAGCTGCGTTTCTCGCCAGGCTATATGGCCATGACTCACAACCTGCCGGTTGCTGGCGTGGTGGAAGCAGTAATTGCCGGCGTGTGTGAAGGCAGCCGCGACTTCAACGTTCAGGCGCGGTTAATCGGTATTATGAGCCGCACCTTTGGTGAAGCTGCCTGTTTGCAGGAGCTGGAAGCCTTACTGGCACATCGCGACGGCATCACCGCGCTGGATCTGGCGGGCGATGAGCTCGGCTTCCCTGGTAGCCTGTTTCTGCCGCACTTTAACCGCGCGCGGGATGCGGGCTGGCGCATTACCGTACATGCAGGCGAAGCGGCCGGGCCGGAGAGCATCTGGCAGGCGATTCGCGAACTGGGAGCCGTGCGTATCGGCCACGGTGTCAAAGCGATCGACGATGCGGCGCTGATGGATTTCCTTGCTGAGCAGCGTATCGGCATCGAATCCTGCCTGACATCGAATATTCAGACCAGTACCGTGCCTTCGCTCGAGCGCCATCCACTCAAGACCTTCCTCGAACATGGCATTCTTGCCAGCATTAACACTGACGATCCGGCCGTGCAGGGTGTGGAGATTGGTCATGAATATCAGGTTGCGGCACCCGCAGCAGGGCTGAGCCGCGAACAGATTCGCCAGGCGCAAATCAACGGGCTGGAGATGGCGTTTCTCAGCGAGCAAGAGAAACAGGCATTACGGGAGAGAGTGGCAAACGCCTGAAAAAAACCGCTCACGCCGCGGCGTGAGCGGTCAGTTGTCAGGTCAGGCTGAGGGTGGCGCGATGTTTTGCGGACTCAATCCCCAGTTCGATTAACTCCATAATCTGGATGGCCTGGCTGGCCGGAACCGGGTTTTCACCGACGCCATTAAGCGTATCGCGAATCGCAGCATAATAGGCCGGGTAGTTGCCCGGTACGGTCAGCCAGCTCTCTTCCCTGCGTTCTTCGCCTTCCACGCGCGTCAACACGCCGTCGCGCATATCGTAGCCCCAGTCAGCCTGCGGCAAACGCGCGCCATTTTTCAGGCACTCTTCCTGCGGATCCAGACCATATTTCACATAGCTGCCACGGCTGCCGTGCACAATGTAGCGCGCCGACTCTGCCGCCGCCAGCAGCGTGCCATGCAGCACAACGCGACGTTGCGGGTAAGTCAGTACGGCATGGAAGTAGTCCGTTGATTGTGCGCCCGGACGCAACTGCGCCAGATCGACCATCAGCGATACCGGCAGACCGAATAAATTAACCGCCTGATCGAGCAAATGCGGACCTAAATCGTACCAAATGCCGCTGCCCGGGCCACCCTGTTCGCGCCAGCGGTTGCGAACCTGCGGACGAAAACGGTCAAAATGGGATTCAAAATAGGCCACCTCGCCCAGCGCGCCGTCCGCCAGTAGCGCTTTTAACGTCAGAAAATCACTGTCCCAGCGCCGGTTGTGGAAAACAGACAATACGCGCCCCAGACTACGCGCCAGCGCATCCAATTCACGCGCTTGTGACAGTGTCACTGTAAAGGGTTTATCCACAACCACATGTTTACCGGCTTCCAGCGCCGCTTTGGCCAGCGGAAAGTGGGTGTCATTGGGCGTGGGGATCACAATCAAATCGATTTGCGGATCGTTGAACAGATGTTTGGGCTCAGAGACAACCGGCACGATGGGCCAGTCGGCTTTGACTTTTGATTCATCACTGCTGGAAATAGCCGCCAGTTCCATTCCCGGCGTTCCGGCAATCAGCGGCGCGTGGAACGTTTTACTGGCATAGCCATAACCGACTAAGCCAACGCGGATCTTATCACTCATATTGTGGCCCCTCCTTTTAGAGCACTTATTTGACACCATCTGCCGGATGGCGACAACCGCTTCCTCTATTCATAAATTTCATGAATGATTTAATACCATTACGCCCTGGTTTCCGGTTGAAAAATCTGCTTAAATCTCCAACCAGCGCCTTCCGAGAAAGGGCGGCGTTTTTTTATACGTGGATTAACATCAGGGAGTCGTAGAAGTATGGCCGGAATAATCAATCGGATCATTGAACTAATGGGGTGGGTGGTGCTCGGCGTATCGACCGTTCTTTTGGTTTTCGCCAGCCATATCGATAATTATCAGCCCCCGGAACAGACTATTGCCGCGCAAAAAAAATAATAACGAAAACTCCTGGTAAAGAGAGTAAATGCTTATTGCCAGCGGTGGCGAAGATCGTTAATCTTCTTCTCCGCCGCCGTTCTGGCGCTTGTTTTCATTCGAAAAGAAAACTCTTAATTTAATAGTAGAGCTATTTACGTTGCGATAATAATAATGTTTATTATTCGAACGAATTAGCCCTATTTTATTTACGCCTCTTTCAATATATGGATAACCCACGACATGACCGTTCAGGACTATTTATTAAAATTCCGCAAAATCAGTTCGCTCGAAAGTCTGGAAAAATTGTTTGACCATCTCAACTACACGCTTACCGACACTGCCGAAATCATCAACATGTACCGCGCCGCCGATCACCGCCGCGCTGAGCTGGTCTCCGGCGGCCGCTTGTTTGACATTGGGTGCGTTCCCCGCTCTGTCTGGCGCTACGTGCAGTAACGCCTCTGGTATTTGGCGCGTAATGCTTTATACTCCTCGCCCGGCGAAATAAATGCATTACATTAAAGCCTTAACAGAGGAAGACACATGACGACAACGCCTGCAGAACGAATCGGAGGCTGGTTACTTGGCCCTCTGGCCTGGTTGCTGCTCACGTTATTAAGTACTTCTCTGGCATTAATGCTCTATGCCACCGCGCTATTAACGCCACAGACGGTCGCGGCGCTCGGCGCGCAAACACTGAAAGAAAACGTTCTGTGGTTCGTTTCATTCGCCTTCGCTATCGCCATCTGGTATTACACGTTCTGGTTGGTGGTCGCCTTTTTTAAGCGCCGCCGCAGCGTACCCAAACACTATATAATCTGGTCGTTAATTTGCGTCCTGCTGTCGCTGAAAGCATTCGCTTTCTCCCCCGTTTCCGACGATCTGGCGGTGCGACAGCTTCTGTTCCCACTGCTTGCCGCTGCGCTGATGGTGCCTTACTTCAAGCGTTCTCAACGCGTGAAAAAGACCTTTGTTAATCCGTAATAACCTTACAGTTATCCTGTTGTCGCCCGGTGCTGTTTGACCGATAATAGGCGGCTTTTTTATTTTCAGGCCAAATAATGACAGATTATCTGCTGCTATTTATCGGGACGGTGCTGGTCAATAACTTCGTACTGGTGAAGTTTCTTGGCTTGTGTCCGTTTATGGGCGTTTCCAAAAAACTGGAAAGCGCCATGGGCATGGGTCTGGCGACCACCTTTGTGATGACGCTGGCGTCGGTGTGCTCCTGGGTTATCGATACCTGGGTTCTGATCCCGCTGGATTTAGTCTATCTGCGCACGCTGGCGTTTATCCTGATTATCGCGGTTGTCGTGCAGTTCACCGAAATGGTGGTGCGCAAAACCAGCCCGGCGCTCTATCGCCTGCTGGGGATCTTCCTGCCGTTGATTACCACCAATTGCGCGGTGCTGGGCGTTGCGCTGCTGAATATCAACCTTGGTCATAATTTCATGCAATCGGCGTTATATGGCTTTGCCGCCGCCGTTGGCTTCTCTTTGGTGATGGTGCTGTTCGCTGCGATCCGCGAGCGTCTGGTGGTTGCCGATGTGCCCGCCCCCTTTCGCGGCAATGCGATTGCGTTAATCACTGCGGGCTTAATGTCTCTGGCCTTTATGGGCTTTAGTGGTCTGGTAAAACTGTAATGAGTGCAATTTCAATTGCCGTTGCGGCCCTGAGCGTGCTTGGGCTGCTGTTCGGCCTCATTCTCGGTTATGCATCCCGCCGCTTTGCGGTTGAGGACGATCCGGTCGTTGAACGTATTGATGAACTGCTGCCGCAAAGTCAGTGCGGTCAGTGCGGCTATCCTGGTTGCCGCCCTTATGCGGAAGCCGTGGGCATCAACGGCGAAAAAATTAACCGTTGCGCGCCGGGCGGCGAGGCGGTAATGCTGAAAATCGCCACGCTGCTGAATGTCGATCCGCAACCGCTTGACGGCGATGCCAGCGCGCAGGAGCCGGTACGGATGCTGGCGGTTATTGATGAAAACAACTGCATTGGCTGCACCAAATGCATCCAGGCCTGTCCGGTCGATGCCATCCTTGGTGCCACGCGCGCCATGCATACGGTGATGAGCGATCTGTGTACCGGTTGTAATCTTTGTGTGGATCCGTGCCCGACGCAATGCATTGAATTGCGTCCTGTGGAAACGACCACCGCGAGCTGGAAATGGGATTTAGAAACCATCCCGGTACGTATTATTCCTGTGGAACACCATGCTTAAGTTATTTTCCGCTTTCCGAAAAGAGAAACTGTGGGATTTTCACGGTGGCATTCATCCGCCAGAGATGAAAACGCAGTCTAACGGTACGCCGCTGCGCCAGTTACCGCTGGCACAGCGCTTTGTCATTCCGCTGAAACAACATATTGGTGCTGAAGGCGAACTGTGCGTCAGCGTCGGTGATACGGTGCTGCGCGGCCAGCCGCTGACGCGCGGTCGCGGCCGAATGCTGCCGGTACATGCCCCGACGTCGGGTACCGTTGTGGCTATCGCCCCCCACTCCACCGCGCACCCTTCTGCGTTGCCGGAAATGAGCGTCATTATTGCAGCGGATGGCGAAGATCGCTGGATCGAACGTGATGGCTGGCATGACTACCGCTCGCACAGCATTGATGCGTTGCTCGAACGCATTCATCAGTATGGCGTCGCGGGGTTAGGCGGCGCGGGCTTTCCGACTGCCGCCAAACTGTATGGCGGCGGCAATAAAATTGAAACGCTGATCATCAACGCCGCCGAATGCGAGCCGTACATTACCGCTGACGATCGGCTGATGCAGGATTGTGCCGCGCAGATTATCGAAGGCGTGCGTATTCTGGCGCACATTCTTAAACCGCGTCAGATCCTCATCGGAATTGAAGATAATAAACCGCAGGCCATTTCGATGATGCGTGCGGTGCTGGCTGATAGCCATGATATTCAGTTACGCGTTATTCCAACCAAATACCCGTCCGGCGGCGCAAAACAGTTGACGCAGATCCTGACCGGCAAACAGGTGCCGCACGGCGGTCGTTCTTCGGATATCGGCATCCTGATGCAAAACGTCGGTACCGCCTATGCGGTGAAACGCGCGGTGATTGACGGTGAGCCTCTGACCGAACGTGTCGTCACGCTGACCGGCGAAGCCGTCACCCGTCCCGGCAACGTCTGGGCGCGTCTGGGGACGCCAGTGCGTCATCTGCTTGAGCATGCCGGTTTCTGCCCCTCCAGCGAACAACTGGTCATTATGGGCGGCCCGCTGATGGGCTTTACCCTGCCGTGGCTGGATGTTCCGGTGGTCAAAATCACCAACTGTCTGCTGGCGCCGTCTGCCAGTGAAATGGGTGAACCGCAGGAAGAGAAAGGCTGTATTCGCTGTAGCGCCTGTGCCGATGCCTGCCCGGCAGATTTACTGCCGCAGCAGCTTTACTGGTTCAGCAAAGGCCAGCAGCACGATAAGGCCACCGCGCATAATCTTTCCGACTGTATCGAATGCGGCGCCTGCGCCTGGGTGTGCCCCAGCAATATTCCGCTGGTGCAATATTTCCGCCAGGAGAAAGCGGAAATTTATGCCATTGCGCAGGAAGAGAAACGCACGATCGAAGCCAAAGCACGCTTTGAGGCGCGTCAGGCTCGTCTTGAGCGCGATAAAATTGCCCGCCAGCAGCGCCACAAACAGGCCGCAGTGCAGCCTGGTGCTCAGGATCAGCAGGCCATCGACGCGGCGCTGGCTCGCGTCAGAGAAAAACAAGCTACCGCCACACAACCGGTAGTGATTCAGGCTGGCGCTGAGCCGGATAACCGCGATGCCATCGCCGCCCGCGAAGCGCGCAAAGCGCAGGTGCGCGCCCGCCAGGCAGAGAAAGCACAGCACGCTGAGGCAAACGCGGCGAGCGGTGAAACGGCCGATCCGCGTAAAGCCGCCGTCGAAGCAGCGATTGCCCGCGCGAAAGCGCGCAAAGCGGCGCAGCCTGAATCCCCGGCGGCCGAACAACCGCCGGAGCAGGCGTCTGTCGATCCGCGTAAAGCCGCCGTTGAAGCCGCCATTGCCCGCGCAAAAGCGCGCAAAGCGGCGCAGCCTGAATCCCCGGCTGCCGAACAACCGCAGGAACAGGCGTCTGTCGATCCGCGCAAAGCGGCTGTAGAGGCGGCAATTGCCCGCGCGAAAGCGCGCAAAGCGGCGCAGCCTGAATCTCCGGTTACTGAACAACCGCCGGAACAGGCGTCTGTCGATCCGCGCAAAGCTGCTGTAGAGGCGGCAATTGCCCGCGCGAAAGCGCGTAAAGCAGAACAAACGCAGGCGCAGGCAGCGGCAAATGAGGCATCGCCGGTTCCGCAGGCCGCCAATGATGATCCGCGCAAAGCGGCAGTCGCCGCCGCCATCGCCCGTGTTCAGGCGAAAAAAGCCGCGCAGCAAGCTGTTAACGAGGATTAAATGGTTTTCCGAATCGCAAGTTCCCCCTATACCCATAACCAGCGTCAGACTTCACGCATCATGCTGCTGGTGACGCTCGCCACCGTGCCTGGCATTGCCGCTCAACTGTGGTTTTTCGGTTGGGGAACCCTGATACAGATTATTCTCGCCATTGTCACTGCTCTGGCAGCGGAAGCGCTGGTGTTGTCGCTGCGTAAACAAAACGTGGGCGCGATTCTGACGGATAACTCGGCGCTATTAACCGGCCTGCTGCTGGCTATCAGTATCCCCCCTTTCGCGCCGTGGTGGATGGTGGTGCTGGGTACGGCGTTCGCCGTCATTATCGCTAAACAGTTATATGGCGGGCTTGGTCACAACCCATTTAACCCGGCGATGATCGGTTACGTAGTACTGCTGATCTCCTTCCCGGTGCAAATGACCAGCTGGCTGCCGCCCTACGAAATCGCCCATACCGTGCCGGGATTTATGGATGCAGTACAGGTGATCTTCAGCGGGCATACTGCAACGGGCGCCACCATGGAAACCCTGCGTATCGGCATTGATGGCGTCAGCCAGGCCACGCCGCTGGATACCTTTAAAACGTCACTGCATGCGGGTCGCAGCGTCGAGCAGATTCTGCAATACCCGATCTACAGCGGTGTGCTGGCGGGCGCAGGCTGGCAGTGGGTTAACCTCGGCTATCTGGCCGGCGGGCTGTTCCTGCTGTGGCAGAAGACCATTCGCTGGCATATTCCGCTGAGCTTCCTGCTCTCGCTTGCCGTGTGCTCCACGCTTGGCTGGATCTTTTCCCCGCAAGCGCTGGCTGCGCCGCATCTGCATTTGCTCTCCGGCGCAACCATGCTGGGCGCTTTCTTTATTCTGACCGATCCGGTAACCGCCTCCACCACCAACAAGGGGCGGCTGATTTTTGGCGCGCTGGCGGGTTTGCTGGTGTGGCTGATCCGCAGTTTTGGCGGCTATCCGGACGGCGTCGCCTTTGCCGTACTGCTGGCTAATATCACCGTACCGCTAATTGACTACTACACGCGTCCTCGCGTGTACGGGCATCGTTAAGGAGTCGCCATGCTGAAGACAATGCGTAAACATGGCGTGACGCTGGCGCTGTTTGCCGCGGCTTCTACGGGCCTGACGGCGGCCATTGATCAAATGACCAAAACCACGATTGCCGAACAGGCCGCGCAGCAACAGAAAGCGCTGTTTGATCAGGTGATCCCCGGCGACAGCTATAATAATGCGCTGCAACAGAGCTGTTATCTGGTGAGCGATCCGGCGTTAGGTAAAGGCCAGCATCATCTGTGGATTGCCAAAAAAGATGAGCAGCCGGTGGCGGCGGTGATTGAAGCCACGGCACCCGACGGCTACTCTGGGGCGATTCAGTTGCTGGTCGGTGCCGACTTCTCCGGCAACGTGCTGGGCGTGCGCGTGACAGAGCATCATGAAACGCCGGGGCTGGGCGATAAAATCGAACTGCGTATTTCTGACTGGATCACGCATTTTTCCGGGAAGAAAATTGCAGGTGCCGCCGACCCGCATTTCGCGGTGAAAAAAGATGGCGGCGATTTCGATCAGTTCACGGGAGCCACCATTACCCCGCGCGCGGTGGTCAATGCGGTTAAACGCACGGGTCTGTATGCAACGACGCTGCCTGAGCAGCTTTCCCGTTTACCGGGTTGTGGAGAGTAAACGATGAGCGAAGTAAAAGACGTTATCGTCCAGGGGCTGTGGAAAAACAACTCCGCGCTGGTGCAACTGCTCGGGATGTGCCCGCTACTGGCGGTAACCTCCACGGCGACTAACGCGCTGGGTCTGGGGCTGGCTACCACGCTGGTTCTGACGCTGACCAACTTGTTTATTTCACTGTTGCGCCGCTGGACGCCCGCAGAGATCCGTATACCTATTTACGTGATGATTATCGCATCCGTAGTCAGCGCGGTGCAGATGCTGATTAACGCTTACGCTTTTGGTCTGTACCAGTCATTGGGGATCTTTATTCCGCTGATTGTCACCAACTGTATCGTGGTTGGGCGCGCTGAAGCGTTTGCCGCGAAAAAAGGTCCAGCGTTATCGGCGCTGGATGGTTTTTCCATCGGCATGGGGGCAACCTGTGCGATGTTTGTTCTCGGCTCGCTGCGTGAAATTCTTGGCAATGGCACCCTGTTTGACGGCGCAGACGGTCTGCTCGGCAACTGGGCAAAAGTGCTGCGTATTGAAGTGTTTCACACCGATTCACCGTTTTTGCTGGCAATGTTGCCGCCGGGTGCATTTATCGGTCTGGGCATGATGCTGGCAGTGAAGTATCTGATCGATCAAAAAATGAAAAAGCGCCGGGAAGCCGCTGCCACTGTTAGTGACGCTGCGCACTCGTCGCCCGGGAAGGCATAATGAATAAAGCAAAACGGCTGGAAATATTAACCCGTTTACGGGAAAACAACCCACACCCGACCACCGAACTCAATTTCAGTTCGCCGTTTGAACTGTTGATCGCCGTGCTGCTTTCCGCCCAGGCGACCGACGTCAGCGTCAATAAAGCCACCGCGCTGCTCTACCCGGTTGCCAATACGCCAGCCGCGATGCTGGCGCTGGGCGTTGAGGGCGTAAAGCAATACATCAAAACCATTGGCCTGTTTAACAGCAAAGCGGAAAACGTGATTAAAACCTGCCGCATTTTGCTGGAAAAACATGGTGGCGAAGTACCGGAAGATCGCGCCGCGCTGGAAGCGCTGCCGGGCGTCGGGCGTAAAACCGCCAATGTGGTGCTCAATACCGCCTTTGGCTGGCCAACGATTGCCGTCGACACACACATCTTCCGCGTCTCTAACCGCACGCGTTTTGCGCCCGGTAAGAACGTAGAGGAAGTGGAAGAGAAACTGCTGAAAGTGGTGCCAGCTGAGTTTAAAGTCGATTGTCACCACTGGTTGATCCTGCACGGGCGATACACCTGCATCGCCCGTAAGCCGCGCTGCGGCTCCTGCATTATCGAAGATCTCTGCGAGTACGACGACAAAGCCGAACTCTGACCGCCGTCAGAACGGCCGGAATACCGCCAGCAGAATAATCACCGCCACCACGACGATAATCAGCGTGGTGGCATTACGCACAGCGCCTGCGCCCTTCACCGCCTCGCCTGCCGCCATCCGGCGTATCGTTGCCGAAAGAAAACCGTGCAGCCCGGAAAGCGCAATCACGGCCACGATCTTCACGACCAGCCAGAGATGCGGAAACTGTCCGTGAGCGATAACCATGATCGCCCCGGCAATCCACAGCAGCAGCATCGCAGGGGTAACGACTTTGCGGCTCCAGCGGCGTACCGCCAGCAACAACCCCGCCGTTGAGGTTTTATCACTTTGCAGCGCGCTCCAGCCAGCAACCACAGCCATTACCAACATGCCGCCAACCCAGACGATGGCGGAGACAATATGTAACGCATTGAGCCACGGGTGAAAGTTCATTATTTGACTCCAGTAGAAAGGGACAGGCAGCAGTCTGCCAGCAGCGCGGCGGGATGTCATGAACAATGCGCGGCATAATGTTAAAAAAGGCAGGGTTATTGCCTTTTTACCGTATGCGGAAGTCATGAAAATTGGCGGAACTTGCTGATTTTCAGCCGATAACGGATGTGATATTACTCACATCCCTGCACATTGCCCAGTAAGACGCATTAAAGTGCGAAAAAAGAGTAATTGAGCAAATAATCGTTCACTTATGCGTATTCATTAAGACTTATCATTTTTTTAGAAGAAAAAAATACAACCACAGTGTGATTATGCTGACATTGCTAATGTGATGTTAAAAAAGAAGTTTACCGCTGAAGATTTCATGGCGTAGCGCAAAGTTTAATCACTTATTTTCAAGACATATAACCATCAATGTTTGATAAACCAGTCCAATACACTACATTACAAGCAAAACAGTAGAACATATAGCTAATAAAGCAAACCCACCTGCTCATCTCAGTGGAAAAATCCGTCTTTATTACATTGATAAAATTTAACTCTGAATAACAAATACAATTACCGAGTAATGTAATGACAGAGATCTATGTAACAGAATATTTCAAAGGTATTGCCTGAAAGCCCAGGATAGTGAACATTACCCGCCGTTTCCCCTCCCAATATAACTATAAGCGTGATGAACTCTGGTTATTACGCGCTGAACACCCCCGTTAATATGGGATGTAAAAAAAGAGGTATATGTGTCAACTGCAAACAAACCAACCGAAAGCGTTAGCCTGAACGCGTTTAAACAACCGAAAGCGTTTTATCTGATTTTCTCCATCGAGTTATGGGAACGTTTTGGTTACTACGGCCTGCAAGGGATCATGGCCGTTTACCTGGTAAAACAGCTGGGTATGTCCGAAGCGGACTCGATTACGCTGTTCTCTTCCTTTAGCGCGCTGGTCTACGGCCTGGTCGCTATCGGCGGCTGGCTGGGCGATAAAGTCCTCGGCACCAAACGTGTGATTATGCTGGGCGCGATTGTGCTGGCGATCGGCTATGCGCTGGTGGCATGGTCTGGTCATGACGCCGGTATCGTCTATATGGGTATGGCGGCTATCGCCGTCGGTAACGGGCTGTTCAAAGCCAACCCGTCTTCCCTGCTCTCTACCTGCTATGCCAAAGATGATCCGCGTCTGGACGGTGCATTTACCATGTACTACATGTCCGTTAACGTTGGCTCCTTCTTCTCTATGCTGGCAACGCCGTGGCTTGCCGCGAAGTTCGGCTGGAGCACGGCATTTGGTCTGAGCGTTGTCGGTCTGCTGATCACCATCGTTAACTTCGCCTTCTGCAAACGCTGGGTGAAAAACTACGGTTCAAAACCGGATTTCGCACCGGTGCGTATGGGTTACCTGCTGGCGACCATCGTCGGTGTTGTCGTGCTGGTTGCCATCGCCACCTGGCTGCTGCACAACCAGGGAATTGCCCGTATGGTACTGGGCGTTGTTGCGCTGGGCATTATCTGCATCTTCGCGAAAGAGACGTTCGCCCTGCAAGGCGCTGCGCGTCGCAAAATGATTGTGGCCTTCATTCTGATGCTTCAGGCGATCGTTTTCTTCGTCCTGTACAGCCAGATGCCGACGTCCCTGAACTTCTTTGCCATTCGCAATGTTGAACACACGCTGTTCGGCATCGCGTTTGAGCCGGAACAGTATCAGGCGCTGAACCCGTTCTGGATCATTATTGGTAGCCCGATTCTGGCCGCGATCTACAACAAAATGGGCGATACGCTGCCGATGCCGCATAAATTTGCGATCGGTATGGTGCTGTGCTCAGGCGCGTTCCTGGTTCTGCCGCTGGGCACCAAATTCGCGTCCGATGCCGGTATCGTCTCCGTGAACTGGCTGATTGCAAGCTACGCCCTGCAGAGTATCGGTGAACTGATGATCTCCGGTCTGGGCCTGGCGATGGTTGCGCAGTTGGTACCACAACGTCTGATGGGCTTCATCATGGGTAGCTGGTTCCTGACTACTGCCGGGGCGAACATCATCGCCGGTTACGTTGCTAACCGGATGGCGATCCCGGAAAACGTAACTGATCCGCTGATGTCACTGGATATCTACGGTACTGTCTTCCTGCAGATTGGTATCGCCACAGCCGTGATTGCTGTGCTGATGATCCTGGCTGCACCGAAGCTGAACCGCATGACGCAGAGCGACGACAACGTGCGCGAAGCGTCGGAAACCGCAACAGCGTAATCGCTGCGGGGAACACGAAATATTCAGCCGCTAACCCAGGTTAGCGGCTTTTTTTTTATTCCGCGGCGTAATAACCTAATGCCCGAAATTAACAATAAGGAAAGCATAATGAAACTGTTTTACAAGCCAGGCGCCTGCTCGCTTGCATCGCACATTGCCCTGCGTGAAACCGGTAAAGACGTGACGCTGGTCAGCGTCGACCTGATGAAAAAGCGCCTGGAAAATGGCGAAGACTTTTTTGCCATTAACCCGAAAGGCCAGATCCCTGCGCTTCAGCTTGATGACACCACGCTGGTGACGGAAGGCGTGGCAATCATGCAGTATGTCGCCGACAGCGCGCCGGACAGCCAGCTTCTGGCGCCGGTTGGTACGTTGCCGCGCTACAAAACGCTGGAGTGGCTGAACTTTGTCGCCACCGAGCTGCATAAAGGCTTCACGCCGCTTTTCCGCCCGGATACGCCGGAAGAGTACAAACCGACGGTTCGCGCTCTGCTGGAGAAAAAGCTGCAATACGTAAACGAATCGCTGGCGAACAGCGAGTGGATCAGCGGCGCGCGCTTCACCATTGCTGATGGCTACCTGTTTACGGTGCTGCGCTGGGCGCGCGCGGTGAAACTGAACATGGAAGGCCTGAGCCATATTGACGCTTACATGGCGCGCGTTGCTGCTCGTCCGGCGGTTGCGGCAGCGATGGCAGCGGAAGGTATTCAGTAAGCATTAATGGCCCCACGGTGCGTTTGCGGGCGGCATTGATGCCAGTAAGAGAAAGGCGGGAAAATCCCGCCTTTTTTTATTACAGCAAGGTGGCGCTGAACAGATGTTCCGGTTTCGCGATCCTGTCCTGCGCTGCCACCACTTGCAGCTCGTACTCCTGCATGCTGTGAGTGGTCAGCATAATTTCATACACCGCAGCCGTTACATGCTCCAGTGCCTCACGTACCGGCGCGCCCTGCAGCAGCTTCACCAGCAACAGCCCGCTGGTGACATCGCCGACGCCAACCGGCTGGCGCGCGCCGAAATCGACCAGCGGACGGCTGATATGCCAGGCTTCCTGCGGCGTCACCAGCAGCATCTCAAAACGATCCGCGCTCAGACCGGCGCGCGCCAGATGTTTTACCAGCACAATTTGCGGCCCCTTCGCAATCAGTTCACGCGCGGCAGCGACCGCTTCCTGCACGCTATTCACTGCATGTTCGCAAAGGATCTCCAGCTCAATCAGATTAGGCGCAATGATATCGCTGGCCGGTAACGCGTGGCGCAGATGAAATTCGGCGACGCCTGGCGCAACGATGCACCCTTTTTCGGGATGTCCCATCACCGGATCGCAGAAGTATTTCGCCTGCGGATTGGCGGCTTTTACCTGACGCACGATACCGAGAATATGTTCCCCCTGTTCCGCCGAACCGAGGTAGCCGCTCAGTACCGCGTCGCAGCGCTGTAGCTGATCAATAGCGGCGATACCCTGCACAATCTCCGTCAGATGCGCGGGCGACATAACGCTGCCGGTCCATTTGCCGTACTGGGTGTGGTTAGAAAACTGCACCGTATTCAGCGGCCAGACATTGGCGCCAAGACGGCGCATCGGAAATTCAGCCGCACTGTTCCCCGCATGCCCAAAGACCACATGCGATTGAATGGCGAGGATGTTCTTCATTTTTGTAGCCTTGCAATGACGGGACAAAAAAGAAGGGAGTGATTTCTCACTCCCCCGGGATATGACGTGAATTATTTCCAGCAGATCAGGCAGTAATTTTTCTTACCGCGACGCAGCAGCGTGTAGCGACCAAACAGGCGATCGCTGTCGGCGAAGGTGTATTCCGGATCGGACTGTTTTTCACCGTTGATGGTGACCGCATTGGAGGCAATGGTTTTACGCGCCTGCCCGCGGGACGGTTGCAGCTCGGAATCGACCAGTGCCTGCATCAGATCCGCGCCTTTTTCCATCTCGACCATCGGCACGCCATCCTGCGCCAGCTGTTCGAAATCCTCTTCGCTCAGATCGCTCAGCGTGCCGTTAAACAGGCTTTCGGTGATGCGTTTTGCGGCAACCAGACCCTCTTCGCCATGCACCAGACGCGTGACCTGCTCAGCCAGCACATACTGCGCGCGCGGTGCTTTACCGCTGGTCTTGTCTTCTTCTTCCAGCGCGTTAATCTCGGCGATGTCCATAAAGGTGAAGAATTTCAGGAAGCGATAAACATCCGCATCGGCGGTGTTGATCCAGAACTGATAGAACTTGTACGGACTGGTTTTCTTCGGATCCAGCCAGACCGCGCCGCCTTCAGTTTTACCGAATTTGGTACCGTCAGCTTTGGTGATCAACGGAACCGTCAGGCCAAATACCTGATTCTGGTGCAGACGACGGGTCAGGTCGATACCGGAAGTGATGTTGCCCCATTGATCGGAACCACCGATCTGCAACGCCACGCCGTGCAGTTTGTTCAGGCAGGCGAAGTCGTAACCCTGTAACAGGTTGTAGGAGAACTCGGTAAAAGAGATACCGACATCATCACGGTTCAGACGCTGTTTCACCGCTTCTTTGTTAATCATCTGGTTAACAGAGAAGTGCTTGCCGATATCGCGCAGGAAGGTCAGCACGTTCATATTGCCGAACCAGTCGTAGTTGTTCGCCGCAATTGCGGAGTTGTCACCACAGTCGAAATCGAGGAACGGCGCCACCTGCCTGCGGATTTTATCCACCCACTCCTGCACGGTGTCTTCGGTATTCAGTTTGCGCTCGGTTGCTTTAAAGCTCGGATCGCCAATCAGCCCGGTCGCGCCGCCTACCAGCGCAACCGGTTTGTGACCCGCCTGCTGGAAGCGTTTCAGGCATAACAATGGAACGAGATGCCCCAAATGCAAGCTGTCTGCGGTGGGATCGAAGCCGCAATAAAGCGCGATTGGCCCCTGCGCCAGTCGTTCTGCTAACGCTTCCTCATCCGTTACCTGAGCCACCAGGCCCCGCTCTTGCAATTGTTTAATCAAGTTACTGCTTGCCATCAAATTCTCCATGTATAAAACGGAACTGCACCTTTGCCGGTACACGACTTTTCGCCAGATGCGAAAGGATACTTCAGGGGGGCAGATAGCATAAAGCGCCGGAACACGGAGTACCAGCGCTTAACGCAACATTTTTCAGGGATTACGGGGCGAGACGATCAATTTTCCATGCGTTATTTTCACGCTGGTATAAAAAACGATCGTGCAGACGGTTGGCACCGCCCTGCCAGAACTCCATTTGCTCAATACTGACGCGGAAACCGCCCCAGAAACTGGGCAGCGGAATTTCGCCCTGCTGGAACTTTTGCTTCAGTTCAAGAAATTTACTTTCGAGGATACCGCGTGCGGAAATACGGCTGGATTGTTTAGAAACCCAGGCGCCGATTTGGCTGTCACGCGGGCGGCTGTGAAAGTACTTCACCACTTCCAGCGTCGATAAGCGTTCCGCTTTACCGATGACCATCACCTGGCGTTCCAGCATGTGCCATGGGAACAGCAGGCTGACCGCCGGATTATGCTCAATATGGTGCGCTTTACGGCTGCCAAGGTTGGTATAAAACACCAGCCCTTTTTCATCATAGTGCTTAAGCAACACGATACGCTGATAAGGCTGGCCGTTTTCATCCACCGTTGCTACCACCATGGCAGTCGGATCGGCGAGCTGGGCCTCGCAGGCTTGCCCTAACCAGCGTTCAAAGAGTTTCAGCGGCTCTGCTGGCAGGTCGTTACGGCGCAGACCGCCTTTAGTGTATTCACGGCGCAGATGCGCGATTTGCTGCAATTGATCGTTATCAGACATGGCATTAGCAAAAAATAATCATCAGGGAGGGCTATTATGCGCCCCCCGGTGAAAATCTCAACGCTCTGGAATTAACTGACAGTTATTCAGCACGATGCGATCGCGTTTATAGACCGTCGCGCCGTTACCTTTCGACCAGAAAACATAAACGCCATCGGTATAGCGCGCGCCAGATGCCGATAACCCTTGTTGCAGCGTCAGTAGTTTGTCATCCCAGACGAAACTGGCCTGCTGGCGGGTACGGTTAATTTTCACGGTCAGGGGCTTTTCATCGCACTGGTAAACCAGCGTGTCGGTATGCATCCGTTCAACGAACTGGTTGTAATAACTACACCCGGCAAGCAGTGCGGGCAGGCAGGCAATCAGCAGTTTTTTCATTGGGTATCCCCGGACAGTCCTGGTCACGGAGGGCGAAGCGCCCTCCTTAAATGCGGTCAGTCTAGCGATGTAACACCAAAGTAAAATCCGGTTAACTCTGATTCTGGCGTGGGTTCGCCGGATAGATGGCGCCAAGTACCGTCGGCGCAGAAGCGCCGGTCACCGACGGCAGATTGCCTGGTAACCCGGCGAGCGTTCGCCATGCCAGCCAGGCAAAAGCCAGCGCTTCCATATCATCACCGCTAATCCCTGCGTCATCCGTCGTGGAAACTTCAATACCCGGCAGCAGCGCCGCCAGGCGCGCCATCACCAGCGGGTTGCGACTGCCGCCGCCGCACACCAGCAGACGCTCACAACCGCCACTCAGCAATACCTGCTCGGAAATGGTCGCCGCCGTCAACTCCGTCAGCGTTGCCTGGACATCACTGGCGCTAATACCCGGGAAATGAACCAGATGGCGCTCAAGCCAGCCATAGTTGAAATATTCGCGCCCGGTGCTTTTCGGCGGTATTGCCGCGAAGTAAGGATCGCTGAGCATATTTTGCAGCAGCGGCAGCACCACTTTCCCTTCGCTTGCCCACTGAGCGTCTTTGTCATACGGCTTGCCTTTTTGCCGCCAGATCCAGGCATCCATCAGCATATTACCCGGCCCGGTGTCATAGCCTCTGACCGGCTGACCGGGGATTAACAGCGACAGGTTGGCAATACCGCCAATATTGAGCACCATCCGTCGTTCAACCGGATGCGCCAGCAGCGCGTGGTGAAAAGCCGGAACCAGTGGCGCGCCTTGTCCGCCCAGCGCCATATCGCGCCGACGAAAATCGCCGACCACCGTTACGCCAGTACGGGCGGCAATCTGATTGTTATCGCCTATTTGCAGCGTATGCGGTGCAATTCCCGTTGGCTCGTGCCAGACCGTTTGCCCGTGGCAGCCAATCGCCACGATATCTTCCGGGTGCAGATGCTCGCGATCCATCAACGCCAGAACGGCATCAGCGAACAGTTTTCCCAGTTGTGTATCCAGCCGTCCCAGTTGCGAGAGCGTGAGCGGTTGCCCCTGGCAAATCGCGAGGATCGCCTCTTTCAGCGGTAGTGGAATAGGAAACGTCAGGCTTGCCTGCTGCGCAACCATGTTCTCATCGATGGCCGCCAGCACCACGTCCACACCGTCCAGACTCGTTCCCGACATCACCCCAATGTAGCGACCCGATTTCATGCGACTTCCTTAATTTGCGTAACTCAGGAGCAACACTCCACCATAAAGCAACCATTAACGCTATCGACTACAAACACTTTTTAACAATCCTGCCATTTTAGACTAAGTGAAATCCCATCAGGCTATGTTTATAATCGCTTCGTTTAAATCTGGTTAAACAGACACCGGGTATTATTTTTGCCAGGATTAGGCAGAAGATACGACCTGGCATTGTAAAAATGCCATATAATTTAACCATGACGGATGCTCATAAGAGCATTTCATGGTGAACAGGAGATTCATAAATGATGTTACGTGCACTGGCAGTTTCGCTGATTGGTTTAACGTTGGCTGGTTGTGTCAACAACGATACGCTTTCCGGTGATGTTTACTCTGCCTCCGAAGCCAAACAAGTGCAAAATGTCACTTACGGCACCATTGTTAATGTCCGTCAGGTACAGATTCAGGGCGGCGATGACAACAACGTTATCGGCGCGATTGGCGGCGCGGTGCTGGGTGGTTTCCTCGGTAATACCGTGGGCGGCGGTACTGGTCGTTCTCTGGCTACCGCAGCAGGCGCGGTTGCAGGCGGCGTAGCGGGTCAGTCCGTTCAGGGTTCGCTGAACAAAACTCAGGGCGTTGAGCTGGAAATTCGTAAAGACGACGGTAACACCATCATGGTGGTGCAGAAACAGGGCAATACCCGTTTCGCTGCGGGCCAGCGCGTCGTGATGGCCAGCAACGGCCGCCAGGTCACTGTTTCTCCGCGCTAAGCGCCAGGTTGCTGTTGCGACCCCCTTCAGACATAAAAAAAGCCTTGCGATTGCAAGGCTTTTTCAATTCAATCCCGCGACTGTAGCTCAAGGATATTTTGTTCCAGCCGGGCAATCATCTTGATTAAGAGATCCAGTTCTTCCGCCGAGATCCCGGAAAGAATTTCCCCCCGGGTTTTGCGAATCACTGTCTCCATTTCATCGATAATCGGTGCTGCTTTTTCCGTCAATTTGATCCGTTTTGCCCGGCGATCGTTGGCGCATGTCTGGCGAGAAATAAGACCTTTCTCCTCCAGTTGGTCAAGCGTACGCACCAGCGAAGGCTGCTCAATGCCAATCGCTTTAGCCAGTTGAATTTGCGACTGCTCGGGCGGCAACTGATGAATATTGTGCAGCGTTACCCAGTGAGTCTGCGTTAATTCCAGAGGTTTTAGGCGATGGTCAATCAAAGCGCGCCATACGCGCACTAAGCGTGCCAGATCAGAACCTAATGGCGATTCCAATTTCATCTCCTTATAATTAGCTTGCTAACTTATTATACTCATTTTAAAATAGTTTGCAGTATTTATATTGGTAAAACAAATGTATCGCTGTCCCGGTCAAGTGGTTTGCGAAGTCGCTCCCAGCTCTGACATCGCACCTTTATCGGTTTCTTACCGTTAAGCCCTGCCCGGCGATCCGTTTGACTGCACAGGACATATAAACGTGAAGTGGAGTTCGAATTATCTGGATTTACCCCTCAAGGACCTGATTTTCGGCGCATCAGTCTATTTCCCACCTATTTTTAAAGTCGTGATGCTTGGCTTTCTGCTGTGGCTTGTCGCCCACCGTTTGTTGCGCGAGTGGATCTACGCTGGCGAGATCTGGCACCCCATTCTGATGGATCTTTCCCTGTTTGTTATTGCGCTGAGTCTCGCGCTCGGCTTGCTCATCGTGTGGTAATTATGCGTCTGAAATCCCTTAAATATTTTTCCACTTTGCTGGTACTGGCCGTGGCAGTTGTCGCTGCATGGTGGATGTGGAACTACTACATGCAAGCCCCCTGGACGCGGGATGGAAAAATTCGCGCCGAACAGGTCAGTATTACGCCGCAGGTTTCCGGCACGATTACCGCGCTGGCGGTGAAAGATAACCAGTTCGTCAAAGCCGGGCAGTTGCTGTTTCGCATTGATGATACGCCATACCACATCGCCGTTCTGAACGCCGAAGCGCAACTGGCAAAAGCGCAAACCGATCTGGCAAAAGCCAGTGACGAAGCCCACCGCCGCCGCCGTCTGTCACAAAATTACATCTCCGCAGAAGATCTCGATACTGCCAATATTGGCGTTAAGGCTGCGCAGGCGGGCGTTGCGATCGCCGAAGCGCAGTTGGCGCAGGCAAAATGGCAGCTGGCGCAGACCACCGTCAGCGCGCCAGTAGATGGCTGGATCACTAATCTCTCAGCGCGCACGGGCAACTACGCCACCGCCGGGCAGCCGGTTTTCGCCCTTGTCGATAGCCATTCGTTTTATGTCATGGGTTATTTTGAAGAGACCAAACTGCGCCATATTCATGAAGGTGCCGCCGCGAAAATTGTACTGTACAGCGGCAACGTAACGTTACAGGGTCACGTATCCAGTATTGGCCGCGCGATCTACGATCAGAGCGTTGAAACGGACAGCGGCCTGGTCCCGGACATCAAGCCAAATGAGCCCTGGGTGCGGCTGGCGCAGCGCGTGCCGGTACGTATTCAGTTTGATAAATTGCCCGACAATCTGACGCTGGTTTCCGGCACTACCTGTACCGTGGCAATTGGCGAACAACCATGAAATCACCCGCCTGGCTGTGGCAAAACCTGCCGTGGGTGAAAGCCACGACCGACCAGTGGAGTTACGCGCTGCGCAACGGCATCGCCATGTGTCTGGCGCTAACGGTGGCTTATTATCTCGATCTGGATGAGCCCTACTGGGCGATGACATCCGCCGCGGTAGTCAGTTTCCCCACTGTCGGCGGCGTGATCAGTAAGAGTCTTGGCCGTATTGCTGGCAGCATGCTCGGAGCCAGCGCTGCGCTGATTATCGCCGGGCAAACGTTGAATGATCCGTGGCTTTTTTTGTTTGCCATGTCCGGCTGGATTGCCTTTTGTACCTGGGCTTGCGCGCAATTCACCAATAATGTCGCTTACGCCTTCCAGCTTGCTGGCTACACCGCGGCGATTATCGCGTTCTCGGCGGTCAACATTACCGATACCACCGAGCTGTGGGATACCGCCCAGGCGCGCGTCTGTGAAATCACGCTGGGGATCTTGTGCGGCGGCATGATGATGATGGTGATCCCCGGCACGGCGGACGGCGTTACCTTACTGATGACATTAAAAAAGATGCATGCCCGTCTGCTGGAGCACGCCAGCCTGCTATGGCAACCGGACACGACCGATGCCATTCGCGCCGCCCATGAAAGCGTCATCGGCCAGATCCTCACCACCAATTTGCTGCGCATCCAGGCTTTCTGGAGCCATTACCGTTTCCGTCAGCAAAATGCCCTGCTCACCTGGCTGCTGTATCAGCAACTACGTATGACCAGCGTGATCTCCAGCCTACGCCGCATGCTGCTTAACTGGCCGGACGCGCCAGCCAATTTGCGCCCGATAATAGAAGAATTATTGGCCGCGCTGGCAAGGCCGAACGCGGACGCGCTGACCATCGCCCGGATAGTTGCGCCTCTTGCGCCTGGCGAGCAGGATGATTACCGCCACCACGCATTCTGGCAGCGCTTACGCTATTTTTGCCGCCTCTATCTGGCCAGCAGCCGCTGGCTGGCGCGTATTGAGAACGCGACGCCGATCAGCATCTATACGCCGCCGCGTAGCACGGCGCTGATGCGCTATACCGATAATGCCGAGGCGCTGTGGAGCGGTATTCGGACTTTCTGCACGCTGGCTCTGATCGGCGCCTGGAGCATTAATACGCAGTGGGAATATGGCGCGGCGGCGCTGACGCTGGCGTCAGTCAGTTGCGTGCTCTATTCGGTGTCGCCAGCGCCTTTTGACTCGCTGACACTGCTGTTGCGCACATTGCTGCTGCTGTCGTTGTTCAGTTTTGTGGTGAAATTTGGCCTGATGGTGCAGATAAGCGAGCTGGGTTCATTTTTGCTGTTTCTGTTTCCGCTGCTGATCACCATGCAGTTGCTGAAATTGCAGCTCCCCAAACAGGCCGGGCTATTGGGACAGTTGATCGTCTTTATGGGCTCGTTTATCGCGGTGACCAATCCGCCTACTTATGATTTCGCCGATTTTTTAAATAACAGTCTGGCGGAAATTCTCGGCGTTGCGCTGGCCTGGCTGTCATTTGCCGTGCTGCGTCCGGGTTCCGATGCGCGCAAAAGCCGCCGCCATATCCGTACCTTGCGGCGTAATTTTGTCGATCAACTCAGCCGCGTACCGCAACTGAGCGAGGATGCGTTCGAATCCGTGGTCTATCACCACATCAGTCAGTTGAGCAGCAGTACGGACGTGCTGGCGCGGCGCTGGTTATTGCGCAGGGGAGTGGTGCTGCTGAATTGCTCGCATGTGGTGTGGCAACTTCGCGAGTGGGAAATTCGTTCCGATGCGCTGGCAAACGTGCGTGATATCTGCATTGCGTTACTGCGCGATGTGATGAGTGAGCGTGGCGTTCAGCAACGAACGCTGTCCGCCACGCAGGCGGAGTTACAACATATTTGTGTCACGCTGGGAAAACACCATCAGCCTGCGGCGCGCGAACTGGCGTCGGTTATCTGGCGTCTTTACTGTTCGCTTTCCCAACTGGAGCAAGCGCCGCCCGAAGGCACGCTTATCGAGCGAATCACTTGATGACGCCACAGGCATAACGCGCTCCACCACCGCCCAGCGGTTTTGGTTGATCGGACATATTATCGCCGCCGACATGAATCATCAGCGCTTTGTCTTTCACCTCATCCAGCTTTTTCAGCCGCGGCGCAATCACCGGATCGGTAGCTTTACCGTCGTTATTGACTACCAGCACCGGCAGATCGCCTAAATGTCCGACGCCCTCCGGCCCTTCATGTTTACCCGTATGTTGCGGATCAAGATGGCCGCCTGCAGCCTCAGCAGCGGAGGCTTTACCCTCCTTCATCGCGGGCTCGCAACTGCCTTTGGCGTGGACGTGAAAGCCGTGCTCGCCGGGCGGCAGGGCTTTCAGATCCGGCGCAAATTCCAGCCCTTTGTCCGTTTCACTGATTTTCACGCTGCCGATCGACTGCCCAATGCCCTGGGCAGTGACGAGATGCATCTCGACGTCTTCACTGGCAGCCTGCGCTCCCGCACAGACTAACAGCGCCAGCATTGCCAGACTAAAACGCTTCATATGACCTCCTTTGATATACGTTTACCCTGTCAGTTTAAACCAGGATGAACGATTTCACCGGGAGGCCCTGGCTTATGGAACGTCGTAGCCCAACGCCGCTTTGCGGATGCGGAACCACTGCTGGCGAGTCATCTGCAGCTCCAGCGCGCCAAGCGCCGATTTTACGCGTTCAATTTTGCCGGAACCGATAATCGGCAGCGGCGACGATGGCAGACGCATGACCCACGCGTAAACCACCTGTTCGATCGTTTCCGCGTTCAGCTCGCGTGCAACATTCGCCAGCTCATCGCGCAACGGTTGAAAAGCCGGATCATTAAACAGGCGACCGCCGCCCAGGCACGACCACGCCATCGGGCGAATGCGCAGTTGTTGCAGTTGATCCAGCGTACCATCAAGCAGCAGCGGCTGATGTACCGGGGAGATCTCCACCTGGTTGGTCGCCAGCGTAAACGGCAGCCGCGATTGCAACAGCGAGAACTGCGCCGGGGTGAAGTTGGAAACGCCAAAGTTGCGCACTTTACCGCTCTGATGCAGATGCAGGAATGCCTCAGCCACTTCATCGGCATCCATCAGCGGATCGGGACGGTGAATCAGCAGCAGATCGAGATGATCGATAGCCAGATTGCTCAGCGACTGTTCAGCGCTTTTGATGATGTGGTCGCGATCGGTGATGTAATGACCAAGCACGTTTTCCGCTTTTGCGGTGGTCGCAATACCGCATTTACTGACGACTTCCATCCGTTCACGCAGATGCGGAGCCAGTTTCAGCGCCTCGCCAAACGCGGCTTCGCACTGGTAACCACCATAAATATCAGCATGATCGACAGTCGTGATGCCCAGATCGAGATGCGCCTCGATAAAACTCACCAACTGGCGCGAGGACATGTTCCACTCCATCAAACGCCAGTAACCCATCACAAAACGAGAGAACTCCGGGCCTTGCGGCGCAAGAGCAATACGTTGAACCATAGTTGTATCCTCAAAGGTCATTTTCCTGTGAGTATACGCATTTTCAGGGTCAAAAAAGTGAAGGTTGCTGAGGTTCTTCCGGGGGAAGGGATTTGTTTGCGCGCATTTTGCGCAGCCAGCGCTGACGGCACAAGCGGAGCACCTCTTGTTTTTGCCCGTCGCTCATATTTTGCCAGTTGAAACGCTCATCGCGGCTACGCATGCAGCCACGGCAAAAGCCCCGCTCATCTGACTGGCAGATGCCGCGACATGGACTCTGGACGGGAAAAAACTCCAGTTGTTCAGGCACTGTCGTCTCCGTTAATGCATGCACTCCCTCTATTGAAGACTGCTCATTGATAACGTGCAAGCCCTAAAACGCATTGATTGCCACTTGCAGTAGACCGAACGGTCTAGTAGAGTGGCGCGATGAGCAGAAATACCGAACACGACACGCGCGAACACTTACTGGCGACCGGCGAGCAACTTTGCATGCATCGCGGGTTCACCGGTATGGGCCTGAGCGAATTATTGAAAACAGCAGAAGTGCCGAAAGGCTCGTTCTACCACTATTTTCGCTCAAAAGAGGCGTTTGGCGTGGCGTTACTTGAGCGTCACTATGCGGGTTACCACCAGCGGCTGGCTACCCATTTCGCCAGCGGGCCGGGAAATTATCGTGACAGGCTGCTGGCGTACTATCAGGAGACGCTGAACCAGTTTTGCCGGCAGGGCATTATCAGCGGTTGCCTGACGGTGAAACTCTCTGCGGAAGTGTGCGATCTGTCGGAGGATATGCGCGCCGCGATGGACAAAGGCGCAAGCGGCGTTATCGCCCTGCTTGCGCAAGCGCTGGAAAAAGGGCGTGAAGATCGTAGCCTTACCCTTTCTGGCGACGCGCTGACGCAAGCGCAGGTGCTGTATGCTTTATGGCTGGGTGCCAATTTGCAGGCCAAGATTTCTCGCAGTGCCCTGCCGCTTGAAAGCGCTTTGGCGCATGCGAAAACCATTATCGTTATGCCTGTGTAATCTCAGGCTTTTTTATTTCACATTTTACTAGTCGACCGGTCTATTCAGGAGTTGTTATGTCCAGTAAGTTATTCACGCCGCTGAAAGTGGGCGCAATTACCGTTCCAAACCGTGTTTTTATGGCTCCGCTGACGCGTCTGCGCAGCATTGAGCCGGGCGATATCCCGACACCGCTGATGGCGGAATATTACCGTCAACGCGCCAGCTCTGGCCTGATCATCAGCGAAGCCACACAAATCTCCGCGCAGGCGAAAGGTTACGCGGGCGCGCCGGGCCTGCACAGCGCCGAACAGGTCGCTGCATGGCAGAAAATTACCGATGCAGTACACCGTGAAAACGGCCGTATTGCGGTTCAACTGTGGCACACCGGTCGCATCTCACACAGCAGCCTGCAACCAGGCGGCGCAGCGCCTGTCGCGCCTTCGGCTATCAGCGCGGGCACCCGGACTTCGCTGCGTGATGCCAATGGCAACGCCACCCGCGAAGATACTTCTATGCCGCGCGCACTGGAGACCAGCGAAATCCCGGGCATCGTTAACGATTTCCGCCAGGCCGTTGCTAATGCGCGTGAAGCGGGCTTTGACCTGGTCGAACTGCACTCTGCCCACGGCTACCTGCTGCATCAGTTCCTGTCGCCATCATCCAACCATCGTACCGATCAGTATGGCGGTAGCGTGGAAAACCGCGCTCGCCTGGTACTGGAAGTGGTCGACGCCGTGAGCAAAGAGTGGGGAGCCGATCGCATCGGGATTCGCGTTTCGCCGATTGGCACGTTCCAGAATGTGGATAATGGCCCGAACGAAGAAGCGGATGCGCTGTATCTGATTGAAGAACTGGGTAAACGTGGCATTGCTTACCTGCATATGTCCGAACCGGACTGGGCGGGCGGCGAGCCGTACACCGATGCATTCCGTGAAAAAGTGCGTGCGCGCTTCCACGGCCCGATCATCGGCGCTGGCGCTTACACCGTTGAGAAAGCGGAAGCGCTGATCGAAAAAGGTTTGATCGATGCTGTGGCCTTTGGTCGCGCCTATATCGCTAACCCGGATCTGGTGAAACGTCTACAACTGAAAGCGGAACTGAACCCGCAGCGCCCGGAAAGTTTCTATGGCGGCGGCGCAGAAGGCTATACCGACTATCCGTCTCTGTGATCCTCTGATTGTTCATTGATAGCGGCGGGTTTCCGCCGCTATACTAAAATGATGCATCTAACTGGAACGTTAATTCATTTATAAAAGAGGACATCATGCGCTTACTTCACACCATGCTTCGTGTTGGCAACCTGCAACGCTCCATCGACTTCTATACCAAAGTGCTGGGCATGAAGCTGCTGCGTACCAGCGAAAATCCGGAATATAAATACTCGCTGGCCTTTGTGGGTTACGGCCCGGAAACCGAAGAAGCAGTCATCGAGCTGACTTACAACTGGGGCGTCGAGAGCTATGAGCTGGGCACCGCCTACGGTCACATCGCGCTGAGCGTGGAAAATGCCGCAGAGTCCTGCGAAGCGATCCGCAAAAACGGCGGTAACGTAACCCGCGAAGCGGGTCCGGTTAAAGGCGGTACCACCGTCATCGCCTTTGTTGAAGATCCGGACGGTTACAAAATCGAACTGATCGAAGAGAAGCATGCCGGTCACGGCCTGGGTAATTGATCCCTTCGGGCGCACTTTGCGCCCGCTGTTTTACATCCCTTCGCAAAATTTGCCATAATGCGCTGCCATTTTCCCGTATCAAGAGATCCTGATGTCCGATAACGCTCAACTTACTGGTCTGTGCGACCGTTTTCGCGGTTTTTATCCTGTGGTGATTGATGTTGAAACTGCCGGCTTTAACGCCAAAACCGACGCACTGCTGGAAGTCGCCGCCATTACGCTGAAAATGGATGAACAAGGCTGGCTGATGCCTGACAGTACCCTGCATTTCCAGGTTGAGCCCTTCGAAGGCGCGAACCTGCAACCGGAAGCGCTGGCCTTTAACGGTATTGATCCCTCGAATCCACTGCGCGGCGCGGTAAGCGAACATGATGCGCTGCACGCCATTTTCAAAATGGTGCGCAAAGGCATTAAAGATCAAAACTGCAACCGCGCGATTATGGTGGCGCATAATGCCACCTTCGATCATAGCTTTATGATGGCGGCCGCCGAACGCGCGTCGCTGAAACGCAATCCTTTCCACCCGTTTGTCACCTTTGATACCGCATCGCTGAGCGGGCTGGCGCTGGGGCAAACCGTGCTGTCAAAAGCCTGTGCCGCCGCAGGTATTGCCTTTGACGCCTCGCAGGCGCATTCGGCGCTGTACGATACGGAGCAAACCGCCCTGCTGTTTTGCGAAATCGTGAACCGCTGGAAGCGTCTGGGCGGATGGCCATTGCCGCTCGCC
This sequence comes from Kosakonia sacchari, assembly GCA_900109485.1. Lineage (GTDB taxonomy): Bacteria > Pseudomonadota > Gammaproteobacteria > Enterobacterales > Enterobacteriaceae > Kosakonia > Kosakonia sacchari_B. The sequence continues at coordinate 105,347 of FOAY01000015.1, forward strand.
GATGATTCACAAGCGTAAAAAAAGCGACCGAAGGTCGCTTTTTTTTATTGGCGGAAACTTATTCCGCAGCCGGCTCGTCTTTATGTTTTGCCGCCGCTTCTTTAATCAGCGATTGCAGTTCGCCGCGCTGATACATCTCAATGATGATATCGCAGCCGCCGACCAGTTCGCCTTCAACCCACAGCTGCGGGAAGGTTGGCCAGTTAGCGTATTTCGGCAGTTCTGCGCGAATGTCCGGGTTTTGCAGGATATCCACATACGCGAAACGTTCGCCACAAGCAGAGAGCGCCTGCACAGCCTGGGCGGAGAAGCCGCAGCTCGGCAGCTTCGGAGAGCCTTTCATATACAGCAGAATCGGGTTTTCAGCGATTTGACGCTGGATTTTCTCAAGGGTTGTGCTCATTGTCTTACTTCCTTCAACTTCTTCTACGGCTGAGATCTGACATTGTAACGGTTCAGACAAGCAACGGAAAATAACATTTTATTCACCGTTCATTATTTTATCGTCTGTCACGTAAAGTTGCCTTAAAAATATAACTTAACCCCACTCGCCCTGCTCAACTCTTAACCGTCATAGAAACGTTTTGCTGCTTTTTTTTGCGCTTGCTAACGAAACGAAGTTATAGATGCAAAAACAGTATTAACTTTTGTGCTTTTTATGGATTAGAATCGACAGGTTTTGAAAAACCATACGCAGGCATATTATATGCTTGCCTTAACAGGGGATTGCTCAGTGGCGCGGATACCAAAAGCTTCGATCACGCTCTGTGCTTTGTTGTTCACCACGCTTTCTTTCACGCCATTGGCTAACGCCTCTGAACAGGCGCGAGCATCGGCCGTGCAAAAATCGCATCTGGCGAAAGCATCCGAACGTAAGAAAAAAACCACATCACAAAAAACATCAAAGAAAAGCAGTCGCAGTAAGGCAGAAAAAACCACCAGTAAAAAAACAACAGAAAACAAGAAGTCACCGGCTAAGAAAAAAGTTTCCACCAGCAGCAAAGCCAGTCAGATTACCTCGCGTCGTAACAAAACCAGCCAGTTAAAAACTACAGAAGTCGCCTGGACGGAAAAATGCACTACGCCGCGCAAAGGCCACAAGCCTCATTGTGTCAAAGTCAAAAAGACCACGACCATCGCTGAGGCACATAAAGTGCGTATTCAGAAAGCCCAGAAAACGGCGATGTCAAAACTGATGAACCAGATTGGTAAACCTTACCGCTGGGGCGGCACCTCGCCGAGCACCGGTTTTGATTGTAGTGGTCTGGTTTATTACGCCTATAAGGATTTGGTGAAATTCCGCATTCCGCGCACCGCCAACGAAATGTATCACCTGCGTGATGCTTCGCCGGTGAATGTGGCGGAGCTGGAAAGCGGCGACCTGGTATTCTTCCGCACGCAGGGTCGCGGCACCGCCGATCACGTTGGCGTGTACGTTGGCAACGGCAAGTTTATCCAGTCTCCGCGCAGCGGCCAGGATATTCAGGTTACTTCCCTTAGCGAAGACTACTGGCAGCGCCATTACGTCGGCGCTCGCCGCGTCGTTACGCCGAAAACCATTCGTTAATCCCATCGCCTGTCGTCACTGCGACAGGCGATGTTCTCTTTTTCCCGTCCCCGCGATTTGTTACTCTAAGCCGCACACTCAGTAGGGTTATTGGGTGTATTAAAATAATGAAGGAGAGTAGCAATGTCGTTCGAATTACCTGCATTACCGTATGCAAAAGACGCCCTGATGCCGCATATCTCAGCCGAAACGCTGGAGTATCACTATGGTAAGCACCATCAGACTTATGTCACTAACCTCAACAATCTGATCAAAGGCACCGCCTTCGAAGGCAAAACGCTGGAAGAGATCGTTAAGCACAGCGAAGGCGGCGTATTCAATAACGCCGCGCAAGTCTGGAACCACACCTTCTACTGGAATTGCCTCGCGCCGCACGCTGGCGGTGAGCCGAGTGGCGAACTGGCCGCTGCGATTGCTAAAGCATTTGGCAGCTTTGCGGAGTTCAAAGCGCAGTTTACCGATGCCGCAGTGAAAAACTTTGGTTCAGGCTGGACATGGCTGGTGAAGAAAGCGGATGGCGGGTTGGCGATTGTCTCAACGTCCAATGCGGGAACGCCGCTGACGACGGATGCGACACCGCTGCTGACTGTCGATGTCTGGGAACATGCTTATTACATTGACTACCGCAACGCCCGTCCGAACTACCTTGAGCACTTCTGGGCGCTGGTCAACTGGACCTTCGTGGCGAAGAATTTCGCCGCATAAAACATTCTCTGCATAAAACAAAGGAGGGGCATTGCCCCTCCTCTTTTTACTCGACTGCCGCACAGGCTCGTTCCGGCTGTGATCGCCCGGAAAACAGCACCACCATCAGCCCAAGCCCCGCAATAATCGCCCCCATCACCGGGACAAAATCATAACCCAGACCACCGGAAATTACCGCGCCGCCCGCAGCCGCACCGAGTGCGTTGCCGAGGTTAAAGGCACCAATGTTCACTGAAGAAGAGAGCCCCGGCGCTTCATGTGCGACGCGCATTACACGCATTTGCAGCGGCGGAACCACGGCAAAGGTCGCCGCGCCCCAGACCACCATACTGATAGCCGCGCCCACTTCGCTACGGGCCAGGAACGGAATGGCCAGCATGATGGCAATCAGCAGGATAAGAAAGCCTTTCAGCGTACCGGTTACCGAACGATCCGCCAGTTTACCGCCAAGGTAGTTACCAATCGAGAAACCGACGCCAATCAGAACCAACATCCCGGTAACAAATACCGACGAAGCATCAGTGATGGTACGCAGCACCGGCGAAATATAGGTATAAAGTGTGAACATCGCGCCTGCGCCGAGCACCGTTGTCAGCAGCGCCGACAGCACCTGGGGACGAACCAGCACGGACAACTCTTTGCGTACATCCGGACGTTCGCCCGCTCCGCCGCCAGGCAGTGAAAAGTAGAGGCTCAGCATGGCAACCAGTCCCAGCCCGGCGGTCGCCATAAATGACATACGCCAGCCGATGGTTTCACCCAGCCAGGTTGCAGCAGGCACGCCGCCAATATTGGCGATGGTCAGCCCCATAAACATGGTCGCGACGGCGCTGGCTTGTTTCTCTTTTGCCACCACGCTTGCCGCAACAACCGACCCCAGGCCAAAGAAGGCGCCGTGGTTGAGGCTGGTGACGATGCGCGCCAGCATTAAGGTGGTGTAGTCCGGCGCGATTGCCGACAGCACGTTGCCCAGTGTAAAGATCGCCATCAGGAAGATCAGCGCGTTACGTCTGCCACGGTGTGACAGCAGCAGCGTCATTAGCGGCGCCCCCACCATCACGCCAATCGCATAAGCGCTAATCAGCATTCCCGCCGCCGGAATGGAAACATCGACGCCACGGGCAATAACGGGCAGCAACCCCATCGGGGAGAACTCCGTTGTACCTATCCCAAAGGCGCCAATCGCCAGGGCAAGCAGAGGGAAATTAATTTTCATCTTTTACTCCGAAAAAGCCGTGTCGGTTGGGGACACTGTCGCAGAAGTCAAAAGTATGACATGAATCACAAAAAACAGAAGTTAGCAGGATGACAAAAGATTATTGCAGAAGTGATAACAATGGCGGGGAAAAGCCGAGGGAGAAGGCTCTCCCTCGTGTCAGATCAATGCAGCGCGGCGGTCAGCCCACCGAAAACAATCAGGCTCAGAACAATGACGGTAGTGACCAAAGAATACTTCAGATCGGTGCTCATCAATTTTTCTCCATTTTCATTTCCCCACAAAAAGTGAGTTTGCGCATTTTTGCACAGATAATCATAAAAATCTTGCAGGAATTAGCGGGAGATATGTTTTAGCGCTTCCCCTTTTGCTCAAGATAAGACAAAATTCGACGCTAAATTTATTAGCGTACCGGCCATTGACTCCCCTCCTGACGTTTAGTGTCTTTTTCCCGGCGTACCGCACTCACTTTGCTGGGGTTCAGGGTGATTGAAGGCAAACGTTTACCTTAAGTATTATCAGGAGCTTATGATATGGTCTGGAGTGATTTCTGATGGCAACGATTAAAGACGTCGCGAAACGAGCAAACGTTTCCACTACAACCGTATCACATGTAATCAACAAAACGCGCTTCGTCGCTGAAGAGACCCGCAACGCCGTATGGGCAGCGATCAAAGAGTTGCATTACTCCCCCAGCGCCGTGGCGCGTAGCCTGAAGGTCAATCACACTAAATCGATCGGTTTGCTGGCCACCAGCAGCGAAGCCGCCTATTTTGCCGAGATCATCGAAGCCGTAGAGAAAAAATGCTTCCAGAAAGGCTACACCTTGATCCTTGGCAACGCCTGGAACAACCTTGAGAAACAGCGCGCCTACCTGTCGATGATGGCGCAAAAACGTGTCGATGGCCTGCTGGTGATGTGCTCCGAATACCCGGAATCGCTGCTGAGCATGCTGGAAGAGTACCGTAATATCCCGATGGTGGTGATGGACTGGGGCGAGGCGAAAGCCGATTTTACCGACTCGGTCATTGATAACGCTTTTGAAGGCGGCTATATGGCCGGCCGCTATCTGATTGAGCGCGGGCATCGCGATATCGGCGTCATTCCAGGCCCGCTGGAGCGCAACACCGGCGCCGGCCGCCTCGCCGGTTTTATGAAGGCGATGGAAGAAGCGATCATCACCGTACCGGAAAACTGGATCGTACAGGGCGACTTTGAACCGGAATCGGGTTACCGGGCGATGCAGCAGATCCTCAACCAGTCACACCGCCCCACTGCCGTGTTCTGCGGCGGCGATATTATGGCGATGGGCGCGCTCTGCGCGGCGGATGAGATGGGGCTGCGCGTTCCCCAGGACATTTCGCTGATCGGCTATGACAATGTGCGCAATTCCCGCTACTTTACGCCCGCGCTGACCACCATCCATCAGCCGAAAGATTCGCTGGGCGAAACAGCGTTTACCATGTTGCTCGATCGTATCGTCAACAAACGCGAAGAGTCACAATCCATTGAAGTTCATCCGCGCCTGATCGAACGCCGTTCGGTGGCGGATGGCCCGTTCCGCGACTACCGCCGTTAATCACATCCTGCGGGGGCCGCTACTCCGGCTCCCGCAACCATTCGCTGTTCAGCGTCTCACTGTCCCCCAGATACTCCAGCAGCCAGCTCAACGCCGGTGATGCGTCGTTTTGTTGCCATGTCAGGCAGCAGGCCGCATCCGGAAAAGGGTTCTCCAGCTCCAGCGCCACCCAGTCGCCGCTGTCCAGCCGTGGACGGGCGAAATGCGCGGGCACCATCCCCACGCACAGCCCGGCAGAAAGGCAGGCCTCTGAAGAGGACCAGTCCGGCACGATGACCCGCTTCTGGTTATCCAGCAGCCAGGTAATGCGTTTAGGCAACGAGCGCGACGTATCTTCCTGGATCAACGAAGGCCAGTTGCGCAACGTTTCATCGCTTAGCGGGCCGGGCATTGATGCCAGCGGATGGCGGCTGGAAACCACGCATTTCCAGCTCAGCATGCCCATATCACGAAACGCGTAGCGTCCACCGACCGGGATCGCCTGGGTCGCGCCAATCGCCACCTCAACGCGTCCATCTGCCAGCGCATCCCAGACACCGTTGAACACTTCCTGGTAAACCTGTAACTCGACATCGTTAAAATGTCGGTAGAAATCGACGATTAGTTGCCGTGTTCGCGCCGGTTTCACAATGTTATCCACGGCAATCGCCAGCTGGCCGCGCCAGCCGTTGGCGATCTGTTGACACTGCTGGCGGGTGATCTGCATTTTTTTGATAACAGATCGCCCCTCCTTTAAAAACCAGCTTCCGGCAGGTGTTAACTCCACATCGCGATGACGGCGTTCAAATAACGGAACCGCCAGCCACTCTTCAAGTTGGCGCACGGTATAGCTCACCGCTGAAGGTACACGGTGCAGCTCCTGGGCGGCACCGCTGAAACTGCCGTTGCGCGCAACAGCATCAACCACTTCCAGTGAATATTCTGACCACATAATCTGCCTGCAAAAATTTTGAAATCACTGCGCAAATATTAGCGTTTCACAAGCCGGAAAGCACTCCTTACACTCGACAGCCCTGAAGAAGCAACAAGGTGAGAACTCAAATGCAACCTGGCAAAGGATTTTTAGTCTGGCTCGCGGGATTAAGCGTGCTGGGCTTTTTAGCCACCGACATGTACCTGCCCGCGTTTAGTGCGATACAACAAGATTTGCAAACCTCTCCGGCCATCGTCAGCGCCACGCTCAGTTTGTTCCTGGCAGGCTTTGCTGTCGCACAACTGGTGTGGGGGCCATTGTCGGATCGCTATGGCCGCAGACCTATTCTGTTGAGCGGGTTGGCCATTTTCGCGCTTGGCTGTCTGGGAACATTGTGGGTACGGGACGCCAGCCTGTTACTGGCGCTGCGTTTCGTACAGGCGATCGGCGTTTGTGCCGCTACCGTCAGCTGGCAGGCGCTGGTCACTGACAACTATCCGGCACACCGCGTTAATCGTATCTTCGCGACCATTATGCCGCTGGTGGGCCTGACGCCTGCACTTGCCCCTCTGCTGGGTGCGTGGATGCTGGAGCACTTCTCCTGGCAGGCGATTTTTGCCACGCTGCTGGCAATAACCCTGGTGCTGATGGTGCCCGCCTGGCGGTTGAAAACGCCTGCACAGCCCGCTGCGCTGCATGAACAGCCGCTGACCTTTTTCGATCTGTTGCGCAATAAAGCGTATCGCGGCAATGTCATCATCTACGCCGCCTGCTCGGCCAGTTTTTTTGCCTGGCTGACCGGTTCGCCGTTTATTTTGCACGAGATGGGTTATGGTCCGTCAGTGATTGGTCTGAGTTACATACCGCAGACCATTGCCTTCCTGATTGGCGGTTATGGTTGTCGCGCCGCCTTGCAAAAATGGCAGGGTTCCCGCCTGCTTCCGTGGCTGCTGAGCGCCTTTGGGCTAAGCGTGATTGCCACCTGGATCGTGGGTTTGCTACCACAGGCATCACTGACCGCACTGCTGATCCCGTTCTGTTTTATGGCAATGGCCAACGGCGCAATCTATCCTGTTGTGGTGGCACAGGCGTTACGCCCGTTTCCCCAGGCGACTGGCCGCGCAGCCGCGCTGCAAAATACGTTGCAACTCGGGTTGTGTTTCCTGGCAAGCCTGGTGGTTTCAGGGCTGATTGCCACGCCGCTGTTCACCACCACCAGCGTGATGGTGGCGATGGTGCTGCTGGCGGCGTTTGGCTATCGCCAGCAACACCAGCGTAATACCGAAATGGTAGAAGATGAGGCTGTCCCCTCCTCTTCGCACGGATGATTGTGTTAACGACTATCGATAGTGAAGTGATTAGCTTGCTAACAGCTTTAAGTTGAATCACCTGTTATTGAGGCCTATACTGATTTTCGGTTTTTAATAAATACGATAAATATTATGTAGTAACGGGCACCGGATTGTGCCCGTCATTCCAGGGAAGGCCTTTCGGCAAGGGTCATCTCCCTTCCTCTGTTCTACGTCGGATATCAGCCTCACGGCGAAAACCGTGAGATTTCTCACAAGCCCGAAAAAGCGACTACGCTGTTTGAAGGTTCAGATCACTGCGAGTGATGGAGAAGTTATGAGTTCATCGTGTATAGAAGAAGTTGGCGTACGGGATGATAATTGGTTCCGTATAGCAAACGAGTTACTGAGCCGCGCAGGTATCCGCGTCAACGGTCCCGCCGCTTCAGATATCCAGGTGAAAAACCCGGATTTTTTTAAACGTGTTTTACAGGAAGGTTCGCTCGGGCTAGGTGAAAGTTATATGGACGGTTGGTGGGAATGCGATCGTCTGGATATTTTCTTCACCAAAGTGTTGCGCGCCGGACTGGAAAAACAGCTTCCGCACAATTTCAAAGACACACTCCGCATTGCCGGAGCAAGATTATTTAATCTGCAAAGTAAAAAACGGGCCTGGATTGTCGGTAAAGAGCATTACGACCTTGGTAATGATCTGTTTACCCGCATGCTGGATCCGCAGATGCAATACTCTTGCGCCTACTGGAAAGACGCAGAAAATCTCGACGACGCACAACGGGCGAAATTAAAGCTTATCGGTGAAAAACTGAAGCTGAAACCCGGTATGCGCGTGCTGGATATCGGCTGCGGCTGGGGCGGGCTGGCACAATTTATAGCGCAGAATTACGGCGTCAGCGTGGTCGGCGTAACGATCTCGGCGGAACAGCAAAAAATGGCGCAACAGCGTTGTGAAGGGCTGGATGTCGATATTCGCCTGCAGGATTATCGCGATCTAAATGAGCAATTTGACCGCATCGTCTCCGTCGGGATGTTTGAACATGTGGGGCCGAAAAATTACGCGACCTATTTCAGCGTGGTGGATCGCAACCTTAAACCGGATGGAATTTTCCTGCTGCACACTATCGGTTCAAAACGCACCGACCTCAATGTTGATCCCTGGATCAACCGCTATATCTTCCCGAACGGTTGCCTGCCTTCCGTACGCCAGATTGCCAACGCCAGTGAATCGCATTTCGTGATGGAAGACTGGCACAACTTCGGCGCCGATTACGATCGCACGCTGATGGCCTGGTATGAACGTTTTCTTGCCGCCTGGCCGGAAATTGCCGACAACTACTCTGAACGCTTTAAACGGATGTTCAGCTACTATCTGAATGCCTGCGCAGGCGCTTTCCGCGCGCGTGATATTCAACTGTGGCAGGTGGTCTTCAGCCGCGGTATCGAACACGGCCTGCGCGTTCCGCGCTAAAACAAAAACCCCGGCAAGCCGGGGTTTTCTTTACTCTTCGCTGCTGATGACAGCAGCTTCTTTTGCCGCCAGCACGCGCTCAACGGTATCGACCACGGCCTGCGTTTGCGGGTCAATCTCAATATTGACGCGGTGCCCCAGCTTTTTCTCGCCAAGGGTAGTGCGTTGCAGCGTTTCCGGGATCAGATGCACGCAGAAACGGCTGCTTGTCACTTCGCCGACCGTCAGGCTAATACCGTCAATACCGATAAATCCTTTATAGAGGATATATTTCATTAAGGCCGGATCCTGGACTTTAAACCAGATCTGGCGGTTATTCTCGGAGGTGAGAATTTTAACGATTTCAGCGGTCGTCATAATATGGCCGGACATTAAATGGCCGCCAATTTCATCGCTGAATTTTGCCGCGCGCTCAACGTTTACCCTATCACCAATATTGAGCTCACCGAGATTGGTAATACGCAGCGTCTCTTTCATCAGATCGAAACTAATATGGCTGCCATTAATGGCCGTCACGGTCAGACAGCACCCATTGTTGGCAATGGAAGCACCGGTCTCAATTCCCTCCAGCATCGTTTCAGGAAGCTCAACAACGTGGGTCCGGAAATTCGGTTTGTCCTCAATCGAAACCAGTTTTGCCGTACCCTGTACAATACCCGTAAACATACTTACCACTCCTGTTCCATTCCTACGGCTCAGCCGTGTTCTTTACGCACAATAACAGGTGAAAATAGCCCATGCCAGTCTCATTCACCCCGCCGCTGCTTTTCCCGCCAGGCCGGTGATAAGATAAGCGCCCCGTTCCCGGCGCGGTAATAATTTTGCTGTATGGTCAACATGGAAAAAAGGGGCCATAGCAGGTAAGATTTATACAGATGCCGCATCTTTCACACTGCGGCATTCTTGTTAGCACAAGGAAAACTCCTTCCTGATAAGCCGTTCCATTCTTTCTAATAACAACAATATAAAGGTGTTCACGTGCAGAAGTATGTAGCAGAAGCGCGTCAGTTACTGGCACTTGCCGTGCCGGTTATTTTCGCGCAGGTGGCCCAGACCTCTATGGGCTTCGTTGATACGGTAATGGCGGGTGGTTACAGCGCCACGGACATGGCGGCCGTCGCCATTGGTACCTCAATCTGGCTGCCGGCGATCCTGTTTGGACACGGCCTGCTGCTGGCGCTGACGCCGGTGATTGCGCAACTTAACGGTTCCGGGCGCCGCGATCGCATCGCACATCAAATCGGTCAGGGGTTCTGGCTGGCTGGCACCGTCTCCATTCTGGTGATGGTGGTGCTGTGGAATGCCGGCCATATCATTCGCGCGATGCACAACATCGACCCGCAGTTAGCCAACAAAGCCGTGGGTTACCTGCGCGCGCTGCTGTGGGGCGTGCCCGGTTATCTCTTCTTCCAGGTGCTGCGTAACCAGTGCGAAGGCCTTGCCCGCACCAAACCCGGCATGGTAATGGGTTTTCTCGGCCTGCTGGTCAATATCCCGGTGAATTACATCTTTATCTATGGCCATTTTGGTATGCCGGAACTGGGCGGCGTCGGTTGCGGCGTGGCTACAGCCTCGGTGTACTGGGTGATGTTTATCTGTATGCGCATCTGGGTGAAACGCGCCCGCGTCATGCGCGATATTCAGCAGAACCAGCGTTTTGCGAAACCGGATATGGACGTACTAAAACGCCTGACGCAACTCGGCCTGCCGATTGCGCTGGCGCTGTTTTTTGAAGTCACGCTGTTTGCGGTGGTCGCGCTGCTGGTGTCGCCGCTGGGGATTGTCGACGTCGCCGGGCACCAGATCGCCCTCAACTTTAGTTCGCTGATGTTCGTGCTGCCGATGTCGCTTGGCGCGGCAGTGACCATTCGCGTCGGTTTCCGCCTGGGCCAGGGATCAACCATTGATGCGCAAATTGCGGCGCGCACCGGGTTGATGGTCGGCGTCTGCATGGCGGTGGTCACGGCGATTTTCACCGTGCTGCTGCGCGAGCAGATTGCCCTGCTCTATAACGATAATCCGCAAGTCGTGGCGCTGGCGTCGCACCTGATGTTGCTGGCGGCGATTTATCAGATTTCCGATTCAATTCAGGTCATTGGCAGCGGCGTGCTGCGCGGCTATAAGGATACGCGTTCCATCTTCTTTATCACCTTTACCGCCTACTGGGTGCTGGGGCTTCCTGCCGGCTACATCCTGGCGCTGACCGATTTAGTGGTGCCGAGAATGGGGCCAGCCGGTTTCTGGATGGGCTTTATCATCGGCCTGACGTCTGCGGCAATTTTGATGATGCTGCGGATGCGCTTCCTGCAACGCCAGCCTTCCGCCCGGATTTTGCAGCGCGCTGCGCATTAACAGGCCAGTAGCCGCCGGATGGCGGCTACTTTCCCGGCGTTTTGGTTAGTTGTTCCGCAATCGCGTGAATTCAGGAAGAAATTTGCCATTTTCCCCTTGCCACATCTCCGGGCTGCCGCTAATATTCGTCCCCGTTGTCAACCACAACACTGCGTTCATAGCTCAGTTGGTTAGAGCACCACCTTGACATGGTGGGGGTCGTTGGTTCGAGTCCAATTGAACGCACCATTCTCTCAGTGCGTCCGTAGCTCAGTTGGTTAGAGCACCACCTTGACATGGTGGGGGTCGATGGTTCGAGTCCATTCGGACGCACCATTCTTAAGTTCCCTTTTTCTTCCCTTGTTTTATCGCTGCGTTACGCAGCAGACCGCCAACGCAGCCTGCCGGTGTTTTACGTTTATGCGCTCAGCGTTTTCATATCGATAACAAAACGGTACTTCACGTCGCTTTTCAGCAGGCGTTCAAAGGCGTCGTTGATCTCATCCATGCGAATCAGCTCAGAATCTGCCGTAATGTTATGCTCGCCGCAGAAATCAAGCATTTCCTGAGTTTCGGCAATACCGCCAATCGCGGAGCCGGAAACCGAACGGCGCCCAATCAGCAGCGGGATGGTGTTAATGGTCGGTTCGAGCTGGCCCAGCAGCCCAACAAACACCAGCGTGCCATCCAGCGTCAGCGTTGACAGATAAGCATTGATATCGTGGGTGTAAGGCACGGTATCGATGATCAGCTCAAACTCCCCGTGTACCGCTTCCATCTGTTTTGCGTCCGTAGAGAGCACCACGTGGTGCGCCCCCAGACGACGGGCATCTGCCTCTTTACCCGGTGAACGGGTAAACAGCGTCACTTCCGCGCCCAGCGCATGGGCCAGTTTCAGCGCCATATGCCCCAACCCGCCAAGGCCGATCACCGCCACTTTACTGCCTTTTTTCACTCCCCAACGGCGCAGCGGTGACCAGGTGGTGATCCCGGCGCACAGCAGCGGTGCGACTGCTTGCGCATCGAGGTTCTCCGGGATGCGCAACACAAAATCTTGCGAACAGACGATCGATTGTGAATAGCCACCGAATGTAGGGCGGTGATCGTGCCGGTCAATGCCGTTATAGGTCTGAACGTTCCCCTCTTCGCAATACTGTTCCAGCCCCTGTTTACAGGGATTACATTCACGACAGGAATCGACCATACAGCCGATGCCGACTAAATCGCCGGGTTTGAATTTGCTGACACCCGCTCCCGCAGAGACAACGCGACCAATAATTTCATGACCCGGCACGATGGGGTACTGGCTGAAACCCCAGTCGTTACGGGCCTGGTGAAGATCGGAATGGCAAACGCCGCAATAAAGAATATCAATCACCACATCATCTGCCCGTGGGTCGCGACGCTCAAAGTGGAAAGGCGCCAGCGGGGCTTTATTTGACTGTGCGGCATAGCCGAGGACTTTCATCGTCATAACTGTTCTCCGTTTATTTTTCAGGCTTGATACAAAGGTGATAACACCCGAGTGTGATCCTGTTGTTGCTCCCACACCGTCGTTCAAGTATGGCGCGTTGCAGTATCCACCGCCGTCCGATCGCACGCTTTGCACTTTCTGTCATCGGAAAACAAAAAAGCCCTCCGCAGAGAGCTTGATGTTAAAGAACTTTACTGAGGAACGAGGCGGTTCGGGGATTGGTGGGCGCGGTAAAAATCTGCTGCGGCGGCCCCTCTTCCTGGATCACGCCCTGATCGATGAATATCACCCGATCCGCCACTTCGCGGGCAAAGCCCATTTCATGAGTGACGATCACCATTGTCATCCCTTCCGTCGCCAGCGTTTTCATCACCTGCAATACATCACCCACCAGCTCCGGATCGAGCGCCGATGTCGGTTCATCAAACAGCATAATCGACGGATTCATCGCCAGCGCGCGGGCAATTGCCACGCGCTGCTGTTGCCCGCCGGAAAGACTCGCCGGCCAGGCATCACGTTTCTCGCTCAGCCCGACTTTCGCCAGCAGGTTCTCCGCCAGGGCAACGGCCTCAGCGCGTTTCATGCCTTTCAGGTTCACAGGCGCCATTGTCAGGTTCTCCAGCACGGTCATATGCGGGAACAAGTTGAAGCGCTGGAAAACCATGCCGACGCTTTCGCGCACTTTATTGATATCGGTTTTCGGATTGTGGATCGCAAAGCCGTTCACCTCAACGGCACCTTCGCTCACCGACTCCAGACCGTTCATACAACGCAGAAAGGTACTTTTCCCCGAGCCAGATGGTCCAATCACGCACACCACTTCTTTCGGCTTGATATCGCAACTGATGCCGCGCAGCACATGGCTTGCGCCAAAATGTTTATGCAGGTTTTTAACGTGAATCACTTTTGCCAAACCTCTTTTCCAGTCGGTTAACCAGTTGCGCAAGCAGGAAGGTGATCACCCAGTAGACCAGCGAAATGGTCAGGTAGGGTTCCCAGTAGGTGGCATACGCACCAGAAACTGTGCGGGCGGCATAGGCCAGATCCGCAAGGCCAATCGCCGAAGCCAGTGATGAATCTTTAACAATAGCAATGGCGTTATTACCCAACGGCGGCAGAATGCGGCGAAACGCCTGCGGCAAGATCACTTTGCGCATCGTCTTCCACCACGGCATACCCAGCGCACGTGAGGCTTCCATCTGCCCGCGATCGACAGACTGAATACCCGCGCGGAAGATCTCCGACACATAGGCACCGGCATTGAGCGTAATGGCGACGATACAGGAGAGAAATGCGCCGTAGTCGGAGCGCAACCCTCGCGCCAGATCGCTGCTCATGATCCCACTGGTCACCAGAATGCCGTCACGCGGGTTGATGAACAGCGGCACCAGCGCAAAGTGTACGACCATGATCTGCACAAACAGCGGCGTACCCCGAATGGCGCTGACATAAAAACGCACCGGAAATTGCACCAGATAGCGCAATACATATTTCCATGGCCCATGCTCAGCCTGCGCCATGCGGCCAAGGCCGAGCGTGAGGCCCCACAGCGTACCTAAAATAACGCAGATAATGGTGCATTTGATGGTCATCCAGGCGCCTTCCATAAATAACGGCGCGTACTCCTGGATTATTTCCCAACGGAATCCCGACATAAGTCATTCCTGAAAAAATGACGGCTACCGGAATGTTCACGGTAGCCGGAATAAAAAAGAAGCGAAGTGTTATTGCGCGGGCAATTCAGGCACGTGGTCGTCAAACCAGGTTTTATAAATTTTGGCGTAGGTACCATCAGCCACAATTTTCTTCAGGCCGCTGTTAATTTTCGCCTGTAATTCGGTATTCCCTTTTGCCACCGCAATACCAAAATATTGACGTTCAAACTTCGCGTCCGGTACCAGTTTGAACTGTTTTTCCGGGTGCTGTTTGATGTAGTACTTCACCACGCCCACATCGCCCACGGCCGCGCTGACACCATCTTCGAACAACTCTTGCAGCATCAGCGGCGTGTTATCAAAGCGTTTAATTGCCGTGCTGTTTTTCCCCAACACGTCTGACACCACGATATCGCCGGTGCTGGAGTTCACTACGCCGACTTTTTCATCTTTCAACGACGCCAGAGAGGTCACTTTTGAGCTGGCCGGCACCACGATCGACTGCTCCGCCGGGAAGTAAGGCGCGGAAAAATCAACCATCTGTTTACGTTTGTCCGTAATGGTAATGCCGGAAATAATGATGTCACGATCGCCGGAGCCCAGCGTGGCGAAGATCCCTTCCCACGGCGTGTTGATCAGCTTGATATTAAAATCCTCGGCTTTGGCGATGGCTTTAATGATGTCGATATCAAAGCCTTCTAACTGCTTCTGGCTGTTTTCAAACTCGAACGGACGATAAGTTCCCCCTGCGCCCACCACGTAAGTTTGCTGGGCAGCAAACGCGCTGCTCGCCAGAACAGCAAAAAGACAACCTGCCTGCATCCACTTCCTGAACATACACACCACCTTTTTATGCAAATTATGTGCATAAAAATACATATAAGCCGCTATGTATGCAATCTTTATTGTATACAATCAATAATCTGTCATTGGGTTATGCTACAACCAGAGATGCAACGTTCGGAAAGACCTGCTTCAGCGTTCAAACAAGACACCGGAGAGTTACGCAATGAATCATATTGTGCCTGATAGCGCTTTTTTACATGAACTGGCCGATGCGGCAGATCAACAGACACTGCCGCGTTTTCGCGCGCAAACCAATCTGCATGTCGGCAGCAAACCCAAAGAAGGGTTTCGCTTTGACCCGGTAACCGACGCCGATCGCGAGGCGGAGCGCGTAATGCGCGACATCATCACCGCTCGCTACCCGGAACACGCCATTATGGGCGAAGAGTTCGGTGTGACCGGCTCCGGCCCGCTACAGTGGGTGCTGGATCCGGTTGATGGTACGCGCCCTTTTCTCTGCGGTTTGCCGGTCTGGGGAACGTTGATTGGTCTGACGGTTGAAGGCCGTGCGCATATCGGCATGATGGATCAGCCCTTTACCCGCGAGCGTTTCTGGGCCGATGGCGCGCAGGCGTGGCATCAGGGGCCGCAGGGCACAACGCGGCTACAGACGCGCCGGGGAATCGCGCTTGAGCAGGCCATTTTCCACACCACCTCCCCTGAACCCGTGTCGCGTTTCCCGGCGATCAATTTTGCTGCACTGGAAGCGAGTACGCTAATGATCCGCTACGGCGGCGAATGCTACGCAATGGCGATGCTCGCTACCGGGCAGATTGATCTGTGTCTGGAATATGCGTTGCAACCGTATGACATTGTGGCGCTGATACCCATTATCGAGCAGGCAGGCGGCGTGGTGACCACATTAGACGGCGGGAGACCGGAATCGGGCGGTCATATCCTTGCTGCCGGCTGCCCGTTTTTGCACGAGCAGGCATTACGTATCCTGAATCAGTAAATAACATCGCTAAAACGTTACAGCGTGCATACTTAACATGTTTCACTTGTTGAGATTTTATACGCTCAAATTTGTGAATCCGGGGCGCAGATTAGCCCTGCTTTTATCGATTTGGCGGTAAAAGCGCAGTTTTAGCGGTAAATCTGCGGATTTTATTTTTGTGCGAACTTAACACGTTGATAACACTTCGTTGTGAAACTGCACAGATGATTTTTGAAACACCGTTTTCATTTTCCTTTTCGCTGAAAATTGGCGTATAATGGCCGCCTATTCACTCTTGAATGGTTTCAGCTGATTGAACTGTAAAATACCAAACTTAAATCATACTTTTCCCTGTTGGGCTGAAACTCAGGCACACATTACTCTGCACGCTTTTTTGATGTCACCTATCCTTAGGCAGTGGCATCGCTCTTTTCGTAACACAGATTTGACTCCGGGGCCGCTGTGCGCCAGCCGGAGCGTGAATTCCCAATCCTTCTCAACTCAAACTTAAAGACCAGAACTGTCATGAAAAAGACCAAAATTGTTTGCACCATCGGTCCGAAAACCGAATCCGAAGAGATGCTGGCAAAAATGCTGGACGCGGGCATGAACGTCATGCGTTTAAACTTCTCTCACGGTGACTATGCTGAACACGGCCAGCGCATCAAAAACCTGCGCAACGTATTGAGCAAAACCGGTAAAAAAGCGGCAATTCTGCTGGACACCAAAGGCCCGGAAATCCGCACCATCAAGCTGGAAGGCGGCAACGACGTTTCCCTGAAAGCGGGTCAGACCTTCACCTTCACCACTGACAAATCCGTAGTCGGCAATGCCGATACTGTTGCTGTGACCTATGAAGGTTTCACCAATGATCTGAGCGTCGGCAACACCGTTCTGGTGGACGATGGTCTGATCGGCATGGAAGTTACCGCAATCGAAGGTAACAAAGTCATCTGTAAGGTTCTGAACAACGGCGACCTGGGTGAAAACAAAGGCGTTAACCTGCCAGGCGTTTCCATCGCACTGCCGGCGCTGGCTGAAAAAGATAAGCAAGACCTGATCTTTGGCTGCGAGCAAGGCGTTGATTTCGTTGCGGCATCCTTCATCCGTAAACGTTCCGACGTGGTTGAAATCCGCGAGCATCTGAAAGCGCACGGCGGCGAAAACATCCAGATCATCTCCAAAATCGAAAACCAGGAAGGCCTGAACAACTTCGACGAAATTCTCGAAGCTTCTGACGGCATCATGGTTGCTCGTGGTGACCTGGGCGTTGAAATCCCGGTTGAAGAAGTGATCTTCGCGCAGAAGATGATGATTGAGAAATGTATCCGCGCGCGTAAAGTCGTTATCACCGCGACCCAGATGCTCGACTCGATGATCAAAAACCCGCGTCCGACCCGTGCGGAAGCCGGCGACGTAGCGAACGCCATCCTCGACGGTACCGATGCAGTTATGCTGTCCGGTGAATCTGCAAAAGGTAAATACCCGCTGGAAGCCGTTGGTATCATGGCGACCATCTGTGAACGTACCGATCGCGTTATGACCAGCCGTCTGGACTACAACAACGACAGCCGTAAGCTGCGCATTACCGAAGCCGTTTGCCGTGGCGCCGTTGAAACCGCAGAAAAACTGGAAGCACCGCTGATTGTGGTAGCGACTCAGGGCGGTAAATCTGCACGCGCTGTGCGTAAATACTTCCCGGATGCGACCATCCTCGCGCTGACGACTAACGAAATCACTGCCCGTCAACTGGTGCTGAGCAAAGGCGTTGTCCCACAGCTGGTGAAAGAGATCTCCTCTACGGACGATTTCTACCGTCTGGGTAAAGAAGTGGCGCTGCAAAGCGGCCTGGCCAGCAAAGGTGACGTCGTTGTGATGGTTTCCGGCGCGCTGGTTCCGAGCGGCACCACAAACACCGCTTCTGTCCACGTTCTGTAATAATAACCAGACAATTTAGACTGATTAAAAAAGCGCCCTCGCGGCGCTTTTTTTATATTTCCGTCTCCACCTTAAATAAAAAATCAAATCGGATTTCGCTATTTAAGCAGCACATTATCTAAGATGAATCCGATGGAAGCCCGATGTTTTAACACACGTTTTTTAACCTTTTATTCAAAGTCGGTGCTTCTTTGAGCGAACGATCAAATTTAAGGGTATTCCCATCAAAAAAATATTCTCAACCTAAAAAACTTTGTGTAATACTTGTAACGCTACATGGAGATTAACTCAATCTAGAGGGTATTAATAATGAATCGTACTAAACTGGTACTGGGCGCGGTAATCCTGGGTTCTACTCTGCTGGCTGGTTGCTCCAGCAATGCTAAAATCGATCAGCTGTCTTCTGACGTTCAGACTCTGAACGCTAAAGTTGACCAGCTGAGCAACGACGTGAACGCAATCCGTTCCGAC
Source organism: Kosakonia sacchari (assembly GCA_900109485.1). Classification (GTDB taxonomy): domain Bacteria; phylum Pseudomonadota; class Gammaproteobacteria; order Enterobacterales; family Enterobacteriaceae; genus Kosakonia; species Kosakonia sacchari_B. The sequence goes on from FOAY01000015.1 coordinate 123,754, forward strand.
GTTCAGGCTGCTAAAGATGACGCAGCTCGCGCTAACCAGCGTCTGGACAACCAGGCTCACTCTTACCGTAAGTAAGAGTTCCTGTAATGAAATGGCGCACATTGTGCGCCATTTTTTTTGCCTGCGATTTACCCCTTTCCCTTCCCTACTGCGTTACCGTTTCTGCCGTTTCCGCATTCATGTTCATGGCTGCCGCTTTCGTGCTGTTTTGCACCGATAGTACGCTTTCAGGGCTTGCTGCCTGCTTTGCCGCAGGGATCGTTACCGGATAACCCGCACGACGGTACAGCGCTTTATCAATCGCGACTTTGTCGCCGCCCGCCTGGGTAATAAACGACGCCAGCGTTGGGGAGAAGGTTATCGGCAGCGTCTGGGTATTCTCTTCCACCGTCTGAGACAACGGGCGATGCACCTCAATATAGTGCCTGCCGTCCGGCTCAACCGCATACTTCACCGGTTCGTTGATGATAGTCACCTTTGTTCCCGCCGAAACCTGGGCAAACAGCGCAGCGATGTCCGCCGCGTTCATACGCATACAACCGGAACTGACGCGCAGCCCGACGCTGTCCTGCGCATTGGTGCCATGAATAAGATATTCGCCGTGACCTATCCCCAGACGCAGCGCAAAGCGCCCCAGCGGGTTATTGGGCCCGGCAGGGATAACCGGCGGCAATTCAATACCATTCGCCAGTGAGCGTGCGCGGATGCCCGCTGTCGGCGTCCAGGTTGGGTTAGGTATTTTCTGGCTGACCTTCGTCACAGACACCGGCGTTTCCAGCCCCTGCTGACCAATACCAAGGGGATAAACCTGAACGCTGTTTTTACCAGGTGGGAAGTAATAAAGCCGTAGCTCCGCAAGATTGACTACAATTCCCTCCCGCGGCGTATCGGGGAGCAACATTTGCGAAGGAATAGTGACCACCGTTCCGGGCTTCGGCACCGGGGCAATAGTGTCATTAGCTTCAATGATCAGCATGGCGGCGGTATCAAAATGACGGGCGATAGTTTGCAGGTTTTTATCCCCCGCCTGCACGGTGTAAGTCTGGTTTTGACCGATGATACGGCTCCCGTTTCCCGGCAGGGTATATTCCGCCGCATGAGCCACCGAAAGAGCGCTAATTGCGCCAAAAAGACAGAGAGTTATCAAAGACACGCGTTTCATTGTCGTTCCTGTATTCACTGGCAAAACGCCAGAAAGCTGAAAACCAGCGAGGCGAAAAACGCCTCGCATAACAGAATGAAAGCTTTTCTTTGAGTTTAGCTAATGTTGGCAGCTTTGGAGCGGATTGCGCGGATCATTGCTTCCAGACCCTGCGAACGTGAAGGCGTGAGATGTTGTGTCAAAGAGAGTTTTTCAAACCACGGGCGAACATCGAACGCGACGATGTCCTGCGGCGTCATCTGCTGGTACAGCGCAAAAACGATGGCAATAAGCCCTTTAACAATCGCGGCATCGCTGTCGCCCGCCAGCTCAATCACGCCATCGTCATTACGCTGCATCACAATCCAGACCTGGCTTTGACAGCCCTGGATAATGTTTTGCGGGTTATGATCCTCGGCGCTCAGCGCCGGCAACCGCTGCCCCAGCTCGATAATATAAAGGTACTTCTCTTCCCAGTTGGCACAGCGGGCAAAATTGCGCAGCAATTTCTCTTTATCGGGTAATGCGGCCATTCTCGCCTCTTTCGTTAGCCCAGTAACTGATGAATACGTTTCAGGCCAGCCACCAGACGATCCACCTCTTCTTGCGTATTGTACATGACCAGCGAAGCACGACACATGGCAGGCACGTTGTAAAACGCCATCAGCGGCATCGCGCAATGATGCCCGGTACGCACGGCAATACCGTAATTGTCGAGGAAGCTGCCGACATCATAAGCGTGATGTTTACCCAGGTTGAAGGCAATCACCCCCTGCCGCTGTGCCGGGCCATAGAGCGTTAAATCCGGCACCTCCGCCAGCGCCGCCAGCGCGTAACGCATCAACATCTGCTCGTACTCGCCAATCGCCTGCAGGCCTAATGCACTCACATAATCGATCGCCGCGCCCAGCCCGATAATCCCGCCCGTATTCGGCGTCCCGGCTTCAAACCGCCACGGCGCTTTCGCGTAGGTAGTGCCTTCCGTCAGGCTTACAGTGGCAATCATTGAACCGCCGCCTTCCCACGGTGGCATAGCCTGCAAAATATCCTCTTTGGCGTACAGCACGCCAATACCGGTCGGGCCATACAGTTTATGCCCGGAGAAGACATAGAAATCGCAGTCCAGCGCCTGCACATCTACCGGGTGATGCATCACCGCCTGCGCGCCGTCCACCAACACTTTCACGCCGTGTTGATGCGCCAGCGCGATCATCTCCGCTACCGGGTTTTCTGTCCCCAGCACGTTAGACACCTGGGTGATCGCCAGCAGCCGCGTGCGTGCGTCCAGCAGTGTCGGCAGCACATCTAATTGCAGGGTGCCATCCTGATTAAGCGGGATCACGCGCAACTGCGCGCCCACACGTTCACACAACATCTGCCACGGCACGATGTTCGCATGGTGCTCCATCGCGCTAATGATGATGTTGTCGCCGGCACGCACCTGGCTGTTGCCCCAGCTATTGGCAACCAGGTTGATCCCTTCCGTCGTACCGCGCACAAATACCAGCTCTTCCGGCAAACGCGCATTAAGAAACGCCGCCGCCTTCTCACGCACCTGTTCCATGCGCTGCGTCGCTTCCGCGCTGAGGGTATGGATCCCCCGATGCACGGCAGCGTAACCGTGGCGATAAAACTCCGCTTCGGCATCAATGACCTGATTCGGTTTTTGCGCGCTGGCAGCGCTGTCGAGGTAAGCCAGCGGCAATCCGTTCACTTCACGCAGCAGCACCGGAAAATCGGCGCGTACCGCGTTCACGGGAAAACTCATGCTACGCCCCCTGCAGGCGCTGACTGATACGCGCCAGAACCTGTTGTTTCAACGCTTCGTCGCCAATCACTTCCGTCAGTTCAGCGGCAAAAGCATGGATGATCATTTTCTGCGCCGCCTGCTGGTTAATGCCGCGCGAGCGCAGATAAAACATCTGTTCATCATCAATACGGCCAACCGTTGCGCCGTGGCTACACTTCACATCGTCAGCGTAAATTTCCAGTTGCGGTTTGGTATCCACTTCCGCCAGACGTCCTAACAGCAGGTTGTTGTTGGTCATCTGACCGTCGGTTTTAATCGCGTGTTGCGCAACATTGATCAAGCCGTTGAATACCGCCCGTCCTTTGTCGCTGACAATGGTTTTATGTAACTGGCGGCTGTTGCAGTAGCCTTTGTTGTGCTCAAGCCAGGTGCGGGTGTCGCACACTTCCGATTTCACCGGCATCGCCAGGCTGTTGATATTAAGCTGCGTGTTTTCACCATTCAGTTGCGTACTGGTGTTATGGCGCAGCACCAGGCCGCCGAGCAGGAAGCTGTGACTGTCAGCCGCCGCATCGGCTCCCAGCAGAATATCGTTATGCGCAAAGTGATAGCTTTGCGGGTTTTCAAACGCCAGTTTCACATGGTGCAAATGCGCATTTGCCGCCACATTCATCGTCAGACGCGAACCGGTAAAGTGCGGCTGTTCGCTGAGGCTGGCATAATGCTCATAGAGTGTCGCTTCGGCACCTTCCGCCAGTTCGAGATGATGGCGATAGTGCGCGGTGTTCATCTCCGCACCTTCCAGCCCCTGCGTGATATGCATTAGCAGCAAGGGTTTCGCCGGGCGTTGATTGCGCGCGACCTGAATCCAGGTCACGTTCTGCGCCAGGCTTTCGGTGAGATGCAGGAACATCTCCGGCTGCACCGGCGCAGGCAGAGAATGGCGTGCATCACTGAACGTCACGTCAAAACCGGAACCGGCCGTTTTATCGCTTAATTCTGCGCTGAACTGCCCATCGACAAACACCAGCCTGATGGCATCCACCGGCAGCGCCAGCGCATCACGCTGCGCGGCGTTTACCGTGGCGCTCGCGCTGACAAACTGGCTGTTCAGTAAGCCGTCAAGCGGCGTGTATTTCCAGTTCTCCTGTTTGCGCGTCGGCAGGCCTAAGCGCAACATTTGTTGCAAATGTTGTTGCGCTACTTCCGAGCGCGCGCCGCCCTGGGTTTCGAACAGATGATGCCACTGTTGCAGCGCGTTACTGCTGTTCGGTAAGCCAGCCATAGCCCTGCTCCTCCAGTTGCTTAACCAGCGTGAAATCACCGGATTTCACGATGCGCCCCTGATACAACACATGCACAAAGTCGGGTTTGATGTAATCAAGAATTCGCTGGTAGTGCGTGACAATAATAAAAGCCCGCTTCTCATCGCGCAGGGCGTTCACCCCTTCAGCAACGATTTTCAGCGCATCAATATCCAGCCCGGAGTCGGTTTCATCAAGAATGCAGAGATCCGGCTCCAGCACCGCCATTTGCAGAATGTCGTTACGCTTCTTTTCACCGCCAGAAAAACCGACATTCACCGAACGGGTCAACAGATCTTCCGGCATCTTCAGCAGCTTGATTTTATCTTCCATCAGATCCTGGAAATCGAAGCGATCAAGCTCGTCCTTCCCGCGATATTTCCGCACCGCATTCAGCGCTGTCTGTAAAAAGAACTGGTTGCTGACGCCGGGAATTTCTACCGGATACTGGAAGGCCATAAAGACGCCTTCCCCGGCGCGATCTTCCGGTGACAGCTCCAGGAGATCTTTGCCTTTAAATTCCACGCTGCCGCCGACGACTTCATAATCTTCACGCCCGGCGAGAGTAGCAGAGAGCGTACTTTTCCCGGAGCCATTCGGCCCCATGATGGCGTGCACTTCGCCAGGACGAACGTCCAGACTCAAACCGCGCAGGATGGCTTTGTCTTCAACGCTTACCTGCAAATCTTTGATACTTAACATTTATTATCCTTTATTTCTTAACCGACGCTGTGTTCAAGGCTGATAGCCAGCAGTTTTTGCGCTTCAACGGCAAATTCCAGCGGCAACTCGGAGAAGACGTCTTTACAGAAACCGTTAACAATCATCGAGATAGCATCATCCTCGCTGATACCGCGTTGCAGGCAATAGAACAGTTGATCTTCACCAATGCGCGAGGTGGTGGCTTCGTGTTCAAGCTGGGCGCTGTTATTGCGGCATTCAACATACGGGAAGGTATGCGCGCCGCAGTCCGGGCCGATCAGCATCGAGTCGCACTGGGTAAAGTTGCGGGCATTCGTCGCTGTCGGCATGATTTTCACCAGCCCGCGATAGCTGTTCTGGCTATGTCCGGCCGAGATCCCTTTCGAAATAATGGTCGATCTGGTGTTCTTGCCGATGTGGATCATCTTGGTGCCGGTGTCGGCCTGCTGATGCCCGCTGGTCAGCGCCACAGAGAAGAACTCGCCAATCGAGTTATCGCCGCGCAGAATGCAGCTCGGATATTTCCATGTAATGGCCGAACCGGTCTCTGATTGCGTCCACGACATCTTGCTGTTTTCGCCTTCGCACAGCGCGCGCTTGGTGACGAAGTTAAGAATGCCGCCGGTGTTGTTGTCGCCGGGGAACCAGTTCTGCACGGTGGAGTATTTCACTTCGGCATCTTTATGGATGATCACTTCCACCACCGCCGCGTGGAGCTGGTAGCTGTCGCGCACCGGCGCGGAGCAACCTTCGATATAGCTGACGTAACTGCCTTCATCGGCCACCAGGATAGTGCGTTCAAACTGTCCGGTTTTCTCCGCATTGATACGGAAATAGGTGGACAGCTCCATCGGGCAACGCACGCCTTTCGGGATATAAATGAACGTGCCGTCAGAGGCGACAGCGGCATTCAGCGCGGCAAAGAAGTTGTCGTTCGACGGCACAACCGTGCCGAGGTATTTTTTCACCAGTTCCGGATGATCGTGGATAGCCTCACCGAACGAGCAGAAAATAATGCCCTGCTCCGACAGTTTCTCGCGGTAAGTGGTAGCAACGGAAACCGAGTCGAAAATGGCGTCCACCGCCACTTCTTTGCCTTCACGCACCGGGACGCCCAGCTGGTTAAACGCGGCTTCCACTTCATCGGTCAGATACGCGTTCGCACCCGTCTGTTGCACAGCACCCGGCTGCGAGGCGCAGGTGTCATCGCAATTACCGCAGGACGGTGCCGAATAGTAGCTGTAGTCCTGATAGTTCAGCTTGTCGTAGTGCGCTTTCAGCCAGTGCGGCTCTTCCATTTCAAGCCAGGCGCGAAAGGCACTCAGGCGGAACTCCAGCATCCACTCCGGCTCGTTACGTTTCGCCGAGATCGCCCGCACGACATCTTCATTGATGCCTTTTGCCAGCTCATCGGTGGTTAATTGCGTGAAGAACCCCTCTTTATAATTGAGGTTACCGGTCCAGATTTTGACATCGTCAGTTGCTTCAGTATTACGAGACATAGTACCGCCTATACCCCAAAGCTTTCGCCACAGCCGCATTCGTGCTGAGCTTTCGGGTTATGAAATTTGAAGATCTGATTTAACCCTTCACGCACATAATCCACTTCCGTGCCGTCAATAAACGGCATCGCCTGAAGCGGAACGTAAAGGCGCGCGCCTTCAGATTCGTACAGCAAATCGTCGGCATTCGGTTCTGTCACGGTATCCAGCACATAACCAAAGCCAGCGCAGCCGGTCTGCTTAATGCCGAGCCGCACGCCCAGCACGCCGGCCTGTTTGCTGGCCAGCGTACGAATATGTTCAGCAGCGGCAGGCGTCATGGTCAGCCCGCGCCACGCAAAATCTTCCGGATTAAATGATTCCATCGCATTACCTCACATCACCAGATTCGAAGGGCATAATCCTATGTTAGTGATAATAATTCTCACTTCAACCTCTTTCCCGCAGGGTTATTCCCCCGGTAGCCCTTTTTGTCACTGTTGCTATAAGCATAGACGTTGCTGAAAGGCATTACAGATAAGTGAAAAATTGTTTAATAAATTGATAAATAATGGATTTAAACAGCCCGCCACAGACCGTTCGGCGAAAAAGAAAAGATGCATAGGCAATACCTATTTTTGAGATAGGATCGAAAAAAAAGTCGGCTTAAAAACGTAGCGGATTATCAAAAAATTACCGGCAGCAGAAAACAGACGCACACGGCCACTTCACCTTCAATAATCGCCATAAAATCCAGGGTGATAAAACCGAAATCACCATGGAAAAAACGGCGCCATTTCCGACAACGCATTCGTCACGGCTTAAGACGTTTCTCTGCAATTAGGATTTTCTCAGCCGACGCGGCGAAAATATCTCCTGTAAGATATCGCCTGGTTTAAATCCGGGCTGCGCCCTGCAAACATGGAGAGAGTTAATGAAGGCAACGATGTCATATTTAGATACCGGTTCAGGATTTCCCGTTTTACTCGGCCACAGTTATCTGTTCGATAAATCGATGTGGTCACCGCAAATTGAAGCGCTGGCTAAACAGTTTCGCGTGATAGCGCCGGATTTATGGGGCCACGGTGAGTCTCCTGCTCTGCCCGCATCAACAACGTCGCTGACGGATCTGGCCGCCGATCATCTGGCGCTGATGGATGCGTTGCAGATTGAGGAGTTCGCGGTGGTGGGGCTGTCCGTTGGCGGCATGTGGGGAGCCGAACTGGCCGCCGCAGCGCCGCAGCGGGTAAAAGCGTTAATGCTGTTTGATACCTTTATCGGTGATGAAACCAGCGAAGCGCGCGAGCGCTACTTTGGCATGCTCAACGCCATTGACACCGCCGGCTTCATCCCGCCTGCCATGCTGGATTACATCGTCGGGCAATTTTATTCGCAGCATGCCGCACCGGCGGATACCCAGCAGCTCACTGCGTATCTCTCTTCACTCACGGCGGAACAACTGCGCGGCAGTATTGTTCCGCTCGGTAAACAAATTTTTGGTCGCCCGGACAGGCTTGCGGTGCTGGATTCCATTCGCTGCCCGGCACACGTTGCCACCGGTGAACTGGATCTGCCGAGACCGCCAGTCGAAGGTCGCCTGATGGCAGAAAAGCTGGGCTGCGATTTCACGCTGATCCCGGATGCTGCGCATATCAGCAACCGCGAAAATCCCGGGGAGGTGCTGCGCTTGATTGAGGATTTCCTCTCCAGACATTTATAACTCTCCGTGATACTCCACTCCCCACCGACGGAGAGTGGAGATCGCACAGTCTCACCGCCAGGCTTCAACGTCTCTTTCGCGACTCGCATTGCTCACACACGTTTTTTGGACATACGGCAATAGCATATAAAATACCGCGACACATTGTGTTATTTCCGGGACTCATCACACCTGTTCTTCGCATGTGGAATTCATTAATCGCAAATTTGAAAAGGTTTATTACGCTTTCAGGGCATATCTCTTTAAAAGATTTGCTTCTCATGGGTACGCGAAAGCGGGAGTGATATTGCCATAAACTAGCATTTTATTTTTTGCTCCCCACGTTTCTGCGCCCATATACATATTAGAAATACATGTTTAAAGACATCATCCATAACAGAAAAAAGATCAAAAAAAATGAACAACGGGTCGTGCCGTGTGAAGCCGTAGCCAGCCATCTTCAGGCTGAAAAGATGTGATGTACGCCAAATTTTACACTTTTAGCAAATATTGCCACGGGCGTTAAGAGCGTATTAATTTGCGTTGAGTCCACTTTCCCGGAGAAAAACAAGGCGATAAGCAATACAAAACACAAATTATTAGTTGATAAACCTGACACAATATAAATACCTAAAACAAAAGGCCACCTTTATTTATAGATTTAAGCGATCATTTTAATAATAGCAATAGATACAGGCTATCAAAAAGAGAGGATCGATCATTCAAAACAATTTTCAAAGATTATGATTAGTTGTGTAAAATTGAAAAATTATATAGTGGTTAGACCTGTTCTTGTGAGTGGGGAGCTGAATAAGGGATAATGAATATAAAAACACTGGAAATTGCGGACAAAAAACTTAGCGTTACCGCAGAGTTCAAACCCGTCATGCACCTTTCAGGAAAAACTATTTTCCGCTACGAAGTTCTTGCCAAAATTTATAATGCCAGCGATCGTTGGCTTTCAGTAGAACAATCCTTCGATATTCTTGAGAGAGAAACCATTAAAGCCATTAGCGATTTTTTGTTTGAGACCGTCTGCGAACTGCTGAAAATGAAAGAAGGCATCACGGTTGCATTCAAACTCCCCGCACAGTTAATGAATGATATGGCGTACCTCGCCAGCCTTTACCAGCAGTGCGGACATTATCTCGTATCGCCGCAACGCATTGAGATTGAGATTGGCGAGTGGCTGGCTGATACACCCCAGATGCATCGTCAGGCGTTTTTACAGCAGGCGAGAACCTATGGTTTTATGCTCTCGTTAGATGATTTTGGCGCCCGGAATGAATCCGCCGACAGCCTGCAATTGTTTCGCTTTGACACCATTAAACTCGCACGAACGCTGGTCTACGGAATTGCCGCCAGCCCGGCAAAATTATCAACACTTCACAATTTGATCGACAAGGTGATCCCGGCTGGCACACATGTCATTTGCGAGGGCGTGGAACGTTCATCCGACCTTGCGCTGCTCAGCCGCTACAGCCATATCGGCATCGAGGGGTACATGTTCTCCCACCCATTAACCTTCAGTCAGTTGCAACTGCTGGAAGACTTTTAACCTTACTGCCCTGCATCCTTACGCGTACAGATGATGGCTTTGTCATCCGTGTGTTTGCTGTCCGAAAAGAAGAACGCTTTTTTACCGCTGGAGATCTGCGTGATGATGTTGATGGCGACCCAGTTGGTCTGGTTGTTCTGATCCTGGCTGTCGGTATAAATCAGCGAGCGCCCTGTGTAACCGTCAGAGATATCGAACGGCTTCTCTTGCGGGTTGGTATAGCGATGACCGTTAACGGTAAGCCCCTCAGGCTCAACAACAGCGCTATATTCATCGCAGGAGAGGTTGATACCGGCGGCGAACGAACATGCGGAAAAGAGAGTAAAACAGCTGACCACAATAAACCTGACCATAAGCATCCCGTGTCAATTTTAACGCAATGATAATACAACGCCCCGAAATCGGGGCGCTGAGAAAAAGAGATCAGTTATAGAGCGAAGGCTCGCCAAGCGGACGGGTTTTGAAGCGGCGATGGATCCACAAATACTGTTCCGGCGCGCGCAAAATTTCGCGCTCAATCACTTTATTCATATAGCTGGCCGCCGCAAACTCATCCTCGCCAGGATAATCATTTAACGCAGGACCAATATGCAATGAATAACCTGAGCCATCGGTTTTGCGCACCATCGTCACCGTCAGCATTTTAGCGCCCGACAGGCGCGAAAGCACATACGTACCGTTGGTGGTGGCGGCATTTTTCACCGAGAAGAACGGCGCGAAGGTACTGCCCTTGCGGCCATAATCCTGGTCCGGTGCGAACCAGACGGCTTCACCCTGTTTTAACGCGTTCACCAGCCCTTTCAGGTTGCGGCGGTCGATCATATTTTTATTTGAACGCATACGCCCGCGCGTCTGTACCCACTCCATTAGCGGGTTGTTGTGCGGACGATAGGTGGCCATCATCGGCTGGCACAATCCCATCACGCGGCCGCCCAGTTCCAGCGACATGAAATGCACGCCGACAACCATCACGCCGCGCTCGCTGGCCTGCGCGGCCTGTAAATGCTGGTAACCTTCAACATCAAACCAGCGGCGCACGCGCTTATCTGACCAGAACCATGCCATGCCGGTTTCGATTAACCCCATGCCAAGCGACATAAAGTTTTTGGCGATCAGCGCATCACGCAGCGCTTCGCTCATAACCGGAAAACAGAGTTCGAGGTTACGACGCGCAATGCGTTCGCGGCGCTTCAAAAAGCGGCGGGAGTGATGTCCAAGCCCTGCGCCAAGGCGGGCCAGAACGGGATAAGGAAGTTGAACGAGCAGCCAGAGCAGAGCCAGACCAACCCAGGTCACCCAATGGCGCGGGTGTAAGAATGCGAGTTTAAACGATGCCATCACTGTTACCTTGAAGCCTAAATTCAGTAGCGCTTAAGGAGACAATGAATCGCTTCATCAGGTCATTACGCGTTACAGCTATTCGTCACGGCAGAAGGTGCCGAAACGATACATCCAGTGCTGCGCACTATAGCACGAAGCGTTAAAGAGAGATGATGAGAATAATGAATAAAAGATGAATATTTTCGGCGGATTACCTCCGCCGAAACGGGTCAGACAATTGCAGTGGTCAAACGGGATGAGCAGCAAAGCCGCGACTGTTCATCAAACAGATCGATTTGCCAGACCTGATGACGCCCGCCCGTATGCAGCGCCCGGCAAACCCCGCGCACCCGACCGCTGCGCACCGAACGCAAGTGGTTAGCATTGACCTCCAGCCCGACCACTTTTTGATCCCCTTCGGTGCATAAATAGCCCGCCACCGAGCCAAGCGTCTCCGCCAGCACGACCGACGCGCCGCCGTGCAGCAGGCCAAACGGCTGGTGCGTGCGTTCATCCACCGGCATGGAGGCTTCCAGCGCATTATCCGTGATGCGTTCAAAACGAATATCCAGCAGGCCAACCATATTGCCGTCGCCCATGGCATTGAGCGCTTCCAACGTGACTGCACGTTTCCAGATCATCCCAGTATCTCCAGCAAAGCCTGTAATGGATGGCGCACGCCGTTACCCTCAACGCGCTTCACCTGGCTACGGCAGGAGTAGCCGGTCGCCAGACAGCGGCTACGCGGCAAACGCTCTATCGCCTGGTGCCAGGATAGTTCATAAATGCCCAGCGAACTGGCGTGGTTCTTCACTTCGTGGCCGTAAGTACCGGCCATGCCGCAGCAGCCCACGCTGACATTTTCCAGCTTCGCGCCGAAACGAGCGAAGATTGTCGCCCACTGCCCCGTCGCGCCCGGCAATGCCGTCACTTCCGTACAGTGGCCAAACAGATACCACGGTTCGCCACTGACCGCGCGGGCCTCAACATGCTCCAGTGCCGCAGGCAGCCACTCATGCACCAACTGAACATGAAAATCACCGCGCTTATCGCCCAGCGCCAGTTTGTACTCATCGCGATAGCACAGCACCAGCGCCGGATCGACGCCCACCATCGGCATCCCCAGTTGCGCCACGCGATTGAGGAAATCGGCAGTCTTCTGCGCGGTTTTAGCAAAACGGTTGAGGAACCCTTTAATGTGTTGCGCCTTGCCGTTCGGCGAGAAAGGCAGCACCACCGGCTCAAAGCCGAGTTTCTCCACCAGCCGCACAAAGTCAGCCACTACCTGCGCATCGTAATAGCTGGTAAACGGATCCTGTACCACCAGCACCGTTTTCGCTTTCTGCGCCGCATTGAGCTGTTCAAGCTGCTCCAGCGTCATATTCGCCGTGCGGTGGCCCACCATCTGACGCTGCAGGGAGGGCACCGACAGCAGCGGTAAATCGACCATGCCGATATGTTTGGCCGACAGCGAACGCACCCACGGCTGGCTCATAAAGAAGTTAAACGTCTTCGGCGCACGCGCCATCAGCGGCGCATAGCTTTCCACCGTGGCGACCAGATGATCGCGCACCGGGCGCAGATAACGGCTGTGATAGAGTTGCAGGAAGCGCGAACGGAATTCCGGCACATCGATTTTAATCGGGCACTGCGTGGAGCAAGCTTTGCAGGCCAGACAGCCGGACATCGCCTCTTTCACCTCGTGCGAGAAGTCATACTCCCCGCGCCGTGCATGCCAGCTGTTGCGGGTACGCTCAATCAATGTCCGCAGGCTGGCGCGTTTCTCCGGCAGCTCTATTTCCAGCTTCAGCGGATCAACGCCGCGATCCGCCAGCAAGCGCAGCCACTCGCGCACCAGCGTCGCGCGCCCTTTCGGTGAGTGGATTCGGTTGGCGGAAATCTTCATCGACGGGCACATCGGGCTTTTCACATCAAAGTTAAAGCACAGACCGTTGCCGTTACACTCCATCGCCCCGCGCCATGAGGTGCGCACCGCAATAGGGATCTGCCGATCCAGGGTGCCGCGTTTCACGTCATCCACCTGTTTCATTGGCGCATCCACGCCCTCCGGAGGACAAATTTTACCGGGATTCAGGCGATTCTCAGGATCGAATGCCGCTTTGATTTTTCGCAGCTCGCCATAAAGCTGAGCGCCGAAAAAGGCCGGGCTGTACTCGGCGCGGAACCCTTTCCCGTGTTCCCCCCATAGCAGACCGCCATATTTCGCCGTCAGCGCCACCACCTCATCAGAGATGGATTTCATCAATACTTCTTGCTGCGGATCGCACATGTCCAGCGCAGGGCGCACGTGCAACACCCCGGCATCCACGTGACCAAACATGCCATAGCTCAGACCGTGGCTGTCCAGCAGCGCGCGGAACTCAACGATATAATCCGCCAGATGTTCCGGCGGTACGCAGGTATCTTCAGCAAACGGGATCGGTTTAGCCGCCCCTTTCGCGTTGCCCAGCAGACCGACCGCTTTTTTACGCATCGCATAAATGCGCTCAATCCCGGCCAGATCCTCGCAAAGCTGCCAGCCAATGACCCCGCCTTCACCGTTAGCCATCAGCGCATCCAGCCGCTGGCACAGCGCCGCGACCTGGCCGTCAATCAATTCCCGATCGTCACCGGCGAACTCAACGATATTCAGGCCGAGCAGCGTTTTGTCCGGCACATCGTTAATCAGTTCTTTTACTGAATGCCAGACGATATCTTCCCGCGCCAGGTTCAGTACTTTCGAATCCACCGTCTCCACCGACAGCGCGCGCGCTTCCACCATAAACGGCGCATTACGCAAGGCGGAATCAAACGAGTCATATTTGACGTTCACCAGCCGACGCACTTTCGGTAGCCGGGTGATGTCGAGTCGCGCTTCGGTGATAAACGCCAGCGTCCCTTCCGACCCGGTTAACACGCGGGTAAGATCAAACTCCGTCATCTCATCATTAAAGACGTGACGCAGGTCGTAGCCGGTAAGGAAACGGTTCAGTTTCGGAAATTTATCGAGGATCAACTGGCGGTTGTCGCGACAGCGCTCAAGTACGGTTTTGTAGACGCGACCGATCGCCGTGTTGGCCTTGCCCAGCGTTTCCGCCAGCGCCACCGGCATCGCCTGCGTGTCGAGAATATCGCCGCCCAGCAGCACCGCGCGCACGCCCAAAACGTGATCGGAGGTTTTACCATAAACCAGTGAACCCTGGCCGGAAGCATCGGTGTTGATCATGCCACCAAGCGTTGCGCGGTTACTGGTGGAGAGCTCCGGCGCGAAAAAGAAACCATAAGGTTTCAGGAACTGGTTAAGCTGATCCTTAATGACGCCCGCTTCAACGCGCACCCAGCCCTCTTCCGGGTTGATCTCCATGATGCGGTTCATATAGCGAGACATATCGACAATGATGCCCTGGTTCAGCGCCTGGCCATTGGTGCCGGTGCCGCCGCCGCGCGGCGTAAACACCAGCGTGCGGAAGCGTTCTTCCGCCGCCAGACGGGTAATCAGTGCAACATCGGATGTTGAACGAGGGAAAACGACTGCATCGGGTAATAACTGGTAAATACTGTTGTCTGTCGCCATCGTCAGCCTGTCGGCATAATTCGTGGCGGTATCACCTGTAAAACCTTGCTGCTCCAGTGCTTGCAAAAAATTCAGCACCAGCTGAACAACGCCGGGTGCCTGGGAAATCTGTGGGATCATTATGCTTGACCCTGCCTGATGGTGAGTGTTGTGAATAGTTAATCGTTTGCTTTAAGCATGCATCGTTGTATCACATTTTTTTCTTATACGCCCAGAGAATTGCAGGCACAATCGGGCTGGGCAAACGCGCTGAAATCATTAATCATTATCACGGGCGTCTTCCTGCAACGCCCACTCTTCAGCAACTTAATAAAGGTGTGTAAATCATATGGTTGATCTACGTCAGTCCAGGGATGTGCCGCAAGTGATGCTGTCGGTACTGTTTTTAGCAATCATGATTATCGCCTGTTTGTGGATTGTTCAGCCCTTTATCCTCGGTTTTGCCTGGGCGGGAACCGTAGTGATAGCCACCTGGCCGTTGCTGTTACGTCTGCAACGCCTGCTGTTTGGCCGACGCTCGCTGGCGGTGCTGGTGATGATGTTGCTATTAATCCTGCTGTTTATTGTTCCCGTTGCCCTGCTGGTGAACAGCCTGGTGGACTCCAGCGGCCCGGTTATCCACGCCATTACCACCGGTTCGATGACACCGCCCGATCTGGCATGGCTGCACAGCATTCCGCTGATCGGTGAAAAGCTCTATAGCGGCTGGCATAACCTGCTGGATATGGGCGGCACCGCGATCATGGCGAAACTGCGGCCTTACGTTGGCGCAACCACCACGTGGTTTGTCGGCCAGGCCGCGCATATTGGACGTTTTATGCTGCACTGCGGCCTGATGCTGCTATTCAGCGCCTTGCTCTACTGGCGAGGTGAACAAGTTGCGCAGGGGATTCGCCATTTCGCCGTTCGTCTGGCGGCAAAGCGCGGCGATGCGGCGGTATTGCTCGCCGGCCAGGCTATCCGCGCGGTAGCGCTGGGCGTGGTCGTGACCGCGCTGGTGCAAGCGGTTCTGGGCGGAATCGGCTTAGCCATCTCCGGCGTCCCTTACGCTACGCTGCTCACCGTCGTAATGCTGATGACCTGTCTTATCCAGATTGGGCCATTGCTGGTGCTGGTTCCGGCGATCATCTGGCTTTACTGGAGCGGCGATTCCACCTGGGGCACCGTGCTGCTGGTCTGGAGTTGCGTGGTCGCCACGCTGGATAACTTTATCCGCCCGGTGCTTATTCGCATGGGCGCAGACTTACCGCTAATTTTGATCCTCTCCGGCGTCATCGGCGGGCTAATCGCATTTGGTATGATCGGTCTGTTTATTGGCCCGGTATTGCTGGCCGTCTCATGGCGTCTTTTCTCCGCGTGGGTGAATGAAGTACCCGAACCCACCACGCGCTCAGAAGATGTATTGAATGACGAGCAAAATTCGCAAGCCTCTTCCTGAAAATAATCTTAAGGCGGGGTAGCCCGCCTTAAATAATCATTAAGCCATGCTTATCATTTAATATAATAAAATCTGGTCAGACCCCTCTGTAGCCCGCAGAATGCGGCATCTTCCGCATATATTCTTCAAGACTATTAAACTAATGAGACGAATCTGATCGACTCAAAAAAGCCGTATGCCTACTATAAGGCCACGGTTATAAATCAACACCTTGGTTTATAAGCATGGAAATCCCCTGAGTGAAACAACGAATTGCTGTGTGTAGTCTTTGCCCATCTCCCACGATGGGCTTTTTTTTCGCCTCAAAAACGTTACTTCGCATTACCGGTCACCGCGCAATTACCATTATCAAGTGCAGCGCCAACAGGCAGATAATCTAACGCCAAATGTACTGCGCTGACGTCCTGGCCATCACAGGCCCGTATATGATCATTATACGAGGCGCAGCCGTTGAGCACCGTACAGGCCAGTACGGCAATAATCATCAATAAATTTTTCATGCAAATAATTCCAGATAATACAGGTGAGTCAACGTTGCATTTAAAAAAACGCACGCTAATGCAAAACAAAAAAAATTAACGACTAAAGAGAGTTGGAGAAGTGGAAATAAATAGCAGAGATTGCGTAAATCCTTATCCCACTCTGCCAGCAAGCAGGCTGTGTTGCGCCAGAATATGATCAACCACATTGCGTAACCTTCCCTGCAACGCCACATATACCCGGCGATCGCCCGCGTAATTCACCCACATGGCGCCTTCAGGCTCCACTTCCACAAAGCCTGTTAGCCCATTACAAATAAAATGAACGTAATGTCGCTCATGGTTTTTTTTCATATTACATTGCCTCGAAATACGTCGCTTAAATAAAGCATGAAATACTATGCGGGATAAATAGCAGTGAACAGAAGGGATTATATGCAGGGTAATTATCAATACAATGGATATATTCAGGGTCGCGGCACAAATAGCTTACGATCACACGCATAGCTTACGATTATGTGAGAAATAAGGTGGGGTTGTTATTTCTATAATGCATTTGTTATCTGCATGCTAAGTGCAAAAACAGCCCATCTGGCGATGGGCTGCGGTTAGCTAGCGGTTGATTTCGCAGCGGCTCATCATCCTCCATGCGGCTGGCAGCACCCGCGTTTCACCGGTAACATTCACCGTTGCTGTCGTGCGTATATCGCCCGATGACGCGCCAGCCCGCAACTCAAACTCGCCCGGCTCGACGATGCGCTTGCCGTCGCGCCGCGTGAAATTGAGCATATCCACGGGCAGCGTAAAGGTCAGCGTGGCTGATTCCCCAGGCGAAAGATCCACGCGCTGGAACGCTTTCAGCTCCTGCACCGGCCGCACCATCGAAGCCACTTTGTCGCGCACGTAGATCTGCACAACCTCGCTGCCGCTGCGTTCGCCAACATTGGTGACCCGAACCTGCAATGCGATTTCACCATCAATAGCCACTTCCGGCGTTAACAATACCAGAGGCGCGTAATCGAACTGCGTCCAGCTCAGCCCGTAGCCGAACGGGTAGCGGGAGCCAAAATGGAAGGCGAACGGCGTGCCGCCGCTTTTCAGTTTATGGTTGTAATAATAGGGCATTGCGCCCGCGCTTTTCGGCACGCTCACCACCAGCCGTCCCTGCGGTTCCGCACGGCCGGTCAGCACATCGGCAATGGCGTAACCGCCCTCCTGACCCGGCGCCCATGCCATTAACCAGGCGGCGACACGCGTTTCCAGCCCTTGCAGGTTGTAAGGACGCCCGCCGGTCATCACCACTATCACGGGCTTACCGGTCTCGACCAGCGCCTCGAGCAATTGCTGTTGCACACCGGGCAGCGACAGGCTGTCCGTATCGGAACCTTCACCCACCGTACCGCTCTGGAATAGCCCGGCGAGATCGCCTACACAGGCAATCACCACATCGCTCTCCTGCGCCGCACGCACCGCCTGCGGGATCAGGCTTTGATCCATGGAAACCGGCGATTGCTGCATCGGTTTGCCGGAGGTATCGCCCGGGAAGACTGGCGCTCCCGCCATGCGTTTTTCAATGATATGGCAACCTTTCGCATAGTGAACATTGCCTTCGCCCAGCGCCTGGCGCAAGGCCGCCAGCGGCGTGGTGACCTGCGAGGTCTCTTCCAGCATATCGCTGATAATCAAATGTACCGGGAAGCTGTAACCGCTGAGCAGGGCCAGCGGATCGTCCGCTGTCGGGCCAACCACCGCCACTTTTGCTGCTCCTCGCAGCGGCAGAATGCCGTTGTTCTCCAGCAAGGTCAGCGAACGGGTTGCCACATCGCGCGCAGCCTGCCGCGCCGCATCAGACTGCAACACGACGCGACGCTCATCCGTATAGGGCTGTTCGAACAATCCAAGGCGGAATTTAACCGCCAGCACGCGGGCGACGATTTCATCGATCTTCGCCATCGAAATCAGCCCGCGCTCAACCGCCTCCGCCAGATGACGGGCGCAGTCATCTTTCGGCAATTCAATATCCAGCCCGGCGTTAAAGGCTAACGCCGCCATAATCGGCAACGATAATGCCATCAAAGCCCCACTTTTCGCGCAGCAGCGTGGTCAGCAGAAAATGATCGCTGTGCCCGGGTTGATTATCGATGTCGTGATAGGCGGGCATCACCGAACCGGCTTTCGCCAGTTTGACCGCCATTTCAAAGGGCAACAAAAAGGTGTCGTTAAGTTCGCAAAAACCCAGATGCACCGGCGCATGGTTGCGCGCGCCTTCGCTGAAAGAGTGGCCAACATAGTGTTTAAGCGTCGCCAGCATATCGCCCCGCTCGCCCTGCAACCCCTCAACATAAGCGCAGGCCATCACGCCCACCAGCCAGGGATCTTCGCCAAACGTCTCCTCGGTGCGGCCCCAGCGCACATCGCGCGAAACATCCAGCACCGGCGCCAGCCCCTGCTTGCAACCGGTGCTGCGCGCTTCCTCGCCGATTTGCTGTGCGGCGCGTTTGATCAGCGCCGGATCCCAGGTCGAACCATAGTTAAGTGATGAAGGAAATAGTGTGGCGTCTTTGCACAACAAGCCCACCAGACACTCTTCGTGGAACAGCGCCGGGATCCCCAGCCGCGTCTCTTCGACTACGGTTTTTTGCAGCCGGTTAGCGGCCCTTACCCCGCTTTGCGCATCAACAATATGCGTACCGAGCGGACGGGTTATCTGCCCGATACCGCGCATTAACTGTTCAGCCAGCGCCGCCTGGGCACTGACGCCGGCAAACTCGTCACTCAGATCGCTGCGTTCGTGGTGCTCGCCATCTTCTGACAGCACCAGCCACAACGCATGCATCTGGGCGAATTTTTCTTCCGGTGTCATCCGGGCAAGTAGATCGGCCACGCGTTCGGAAACCGGGCGGCCAGGGTCCTGATAAATTGCGCTCATCGGGTCACTCCTGTGTTACTGAAATCCGGGGAAGTTTGCGGGGTTGTCACTGCATTGCTGGCGTCGCGTTTGCGGATCAGTTCGCGAGCAATGGTGTCGGTCAGCTGGCTATTCAGTTTGTAGCGGGTAAGCAACAGCACCATGCTAATAAACAGCAGGCACGGGATCAGCGTAAACAATGCATTGATGGTGGTCAGTACGCTGGCCGTTTGCTGCGCCTGGTTCGGTACATAATCCACCGCGCCCAGCACCCAGCCGACAACGGCGCCGCCCAGCGCAAGACCGAACTTGATGGCAAACAGCGCCGTCGAGAACACCAGACCATCAAGGCGTCGTCCGCTGCGGTGCTCTTCGTAATCCACTACATCGGAAAACATGGTCCACTGTAGCGGCGTGGTGAGATTCTGAATAAAGCTAAAAACAATATTGAGGCCGAATATAAGCCACACTTGTGTTGGCGGAATGATAAATATCAGCGCGGCAAACACCACAAAGGTAATGATGGTCCACTGATAGGCACGAACGCGATCAAATTTTCCTAACAAACGTGCGGAGAATAATGCGCCAAGCAGCGCTGCAATCATGCCGGAAACAATAAAGGTAAAGACCATTTCCGGGCGCTGTAATACATATTTGACGTAATACATGGTTGCCGAACCACGCGTAACCACGGCGGTAAGCAGTAAAATATTAAACAGAAAAACAATGCGCCATTGGCTATTTTTCGCCAGTAATTTGAGATCGCTGAATATTGATCCTGAGCTGTCATTATGCGGCGTATAACGCTCACGGGTCATAAAGAAGCAGCCGAAGAACAGTAAAATACCCAGCACGCCCATCATGCTCATCGCGTAAAAATAGCCCGTCTGATCGTTACCGTTACCGAGCTGCGCCACCAGCGGTAACGCAATCACCGTCACGATCAATCCGCCGATAAACGACAGGCAAAAACGCCACGATTGCAGGGAATGGCGTTCCTTAGGATCCATGGTCAGCGCGCCGGGCATGGCGCAGTACGGTACATTTATTGCGGAGTAGATAAAACTCAGGATTGCGTAGGTCACGCAGGCATAGATGATTTTTGCCGTCGGGCCCGCATCCGGCACATAGAAAGTGATAATGCAACTGACGCCAAACGGAATCGCAAACCACAGCAGCCAGGGGCGGAAACGTCCGTGACGGGTTTGCGTGCGATCAACCAGTGCACCGATACAGGGATCGGCAAACGCATCAATCACACGCACCACCAAAAACATGGTGCCCATAATAGCGGCGGGTAAACCAAAAACATCGGTATAGAAATAAGCGAGAAACAGTGTGGCCGTTTGCCAGACCAGCGCGCTGGCCATATCGCCGAGGCCATAACCTATTTTATCTTTGGTACTGAGAACAGAGGTGAGGGTCATTTTTTATCAGCCTTGTGAGGTGAAAATGGATATTTCAACCTGACGCGAACAGGGCTTCGCGCCGCTTACTACAGGCTAAAGTATTAGAAGAAGCGCTCACCCGGACAATTGTGATAATTACCAGGCTTTTTACGTTTTTTAGTAATTGTGATCGCCGACGAGTTCGCGGCAAAAGTAAAAAACCACCTGCATAGCAGGTGGCATTGATAACGCCCCATAGGGGCGTACTAAGTCCAGACTCTGAGAGCCTTCCCTTCACACCTCTTTTAGTGGGAGCTGGCTCTCTTCAACTTCATGTTTTTCCTGATACTTAACATACTTTCTGATCATTTCTTCGTTTATACCTACGGTATCCACGCAGTAACCTCGTGCCCAAAAATGATTTCCCCATAGCTTGTTCTTTCGCAGGTAGGGAAATTTACTGAACAATCGAAGTGCCGTTTTACCCTTTAAATGACCTATTACATGGGAAATCGAAAGCCGTGGCGGCACCTTTACCAGTAAATGAACATGATCTAGCTGGAC
>FOAY01000017.1 GCA_900109485.1 Kosakonia sacchari
ATTTCCCATGTAATAGGTCACTTAAAGGGTAAAACAGCCCTTCGATTGTTCAGTAAATTTCCTTACTTACGGAAGAATAAGTTGTGGGGCAATCACTTCTGGGCACGGGGTTACTGCGTGGATACCGTAGGTATAAACGAAGAAATGATAAGAAAGTACGTGAAGTACCAGGAAAAGCATGAAGTTGAAGAGAGCCAACTTCAACTAAAAGAGGTGTGAAGGGAAGGCTCTCAGAGTCTGGACTTAGTACGCCCCTATGGGGCGCTATCAATGCCACCTGCTATGCAGGTGGTTTTTTACACCTTATAAAAGTCTCTGTACCACTCAACAAAGCGTTTCACCCCTTCTTTAACCGAGGTTTGCGGTTTAAAACCGATTGTTTCGTAGAGCGGTTGAGTATCTGCGCTGGTCTCCAGCACATCGCCCGGTTGAATCGGCAGCATATTTTTCTGTGCTTCAATGCCCAGCGCCTCTTCCAGCGCCGTAATGTAATCCATCAACTCCACCGGCGAGCTATTGCCGATGTTATAGACATGGTAAGGCGCAGAGCTGCTGGCCGGCGTGCCGGTTTCAACCGTCCAGGCCGGGTTGGCCTGCGGGATCACCTCCTGCATACGGACAATCGCTTCAACAATATCGTCGATATAGGTGAAGTCGCGCTTCATCTTGCCGTAGTTATAAACGTCGATGCTTTTGCCTTCCAGCATCGCTTTGGTGAATTTAAACAGCGCCATGTCCGGGCGGCCCCACGGACCATAAACAGTGAAGAAACGCAAACCGGTAGTCGGTAATCCATAAAGATGAGAGTACGTGTGGGACATCAACTCATTGGCTTTTTTGGTTGCCGCATACAGCGAAACCGGATGATCAACAGAATCATCAGTAGAGAACGGCATTTTACGGTTCAGGCCATAAACGGAACTGGAGGAGGCATAGAGCAGATGCTGCACTTTATTATGGCGGCAACCTTCCAGTACGTTCAGATGCCCAATGAGATTTGATTCGGCATAAACATGCGGATTTTCCAGCGAGTAGCGTACGCCAGCCTGCGCCGCTAAATGGATCACCCGGTCGAATTTCTCCGTCGCAAACAGCTGTGCCATATTTTCACGGTCGGCGAGGTCAATCTTGTGGAAGCTGAAGCCGGGTGAGGCCAGCAGATCCAGGCGCGCCTGTTTCAGGCTCACATCGTAATAATCATTGAGATTATCAATCCCTACAACCTGGTGGCCTGCCTGCAAAAGGCGCTCGCTGACGTGGAAGCCGATAAAGCCGGCCGCGCCGGTAACCAGAAATTTCATCTCTCATCCTTTATGACATCTAATACAATTCGCATATTGTATGATGCTGACAGGCTAATCGCTATAAGTTAAAGGATTTATCATTTGGTACAAAAAATGAACGATAAACATTTTTTAAATATTATCCTATAGAAAAAAAAGCAGGGGGGCCTAAACTCGCGCACTATAATATTTTTTCATGCATGTCTTATCTAAGGTTGCTATGACGTACGAAAAAAATAACCACCAGACTGAGCTAAATAACGCGCAGGAACAGATTGATTTCATTGATGTGTTATTGCAAATCTGGCGAGGGAAGTGGTTTGTGGCAATGTTCGTTGCAGTGAGCATTATCCTTGCTGTTGCTTATATAAACGTTGCAAAAGAGAAATGGACATCGGTCGCGGTGATCAGTTCGCCTGACGCCGGGCAGATTGCTGCTTATTCGAACGCCATGAGCGTAATAATTAATACTCCCAACTTTGATATCAACGATATTCAACAGCGTGTCATTACGCGTTTTAATGCCGCATTTTCTGCTCTGGCGGAGACGCTAAAGAACCAGGAAAAGCCGGAAAACCTTACGATTGCCGCCTCGGTTCAGGGACAGCCATTACCGTTGAAAGTGACCTACGTTGGCCCAACGGCTAAAGAAGCTCAGCAGAAACTGGCGCAATATATTGAACAAATCGACCAAAAAATTGGCAAAGAGCTGGTCGAAGACTTACAAAACAATATTCATGCGCAAACCTCGAATCTGATTGAATCGTTGTCCACACAAGAAAAAGTGGCGCAGGAACAAAAGGATCTGCGGATTAAACAGATTGCGCAGGCGCTTACGATTGCTAAAGAAGCAGGTGTGCAGGCTCCGCAAGTTCAGCAGGCGGAGAATATTTCGCAGGATAACATGTTCCTGCTTGGCAGTACGGCGCTGGAATCGATGATTAAGAATGAATCATCCCGACCGCTGGTCTTCTCTGATGATTACTTTAAAACCCGGCAGAATTTGCTGGTCTTGCAGTCGATTTCAGTAGACCCGCAAACTATCCATGCTTATCGCTATGTAATGAAACCATCGCTACCCGCTTTCCGTGACAGCCCGAAAAAAGCGTTAACGCTGGTACTGGCCACGTTGCTGGGAGGGGGGATCGGGGCGGGATTCGTATTGGTACGCAATGCCATCAGGGCTTATCAAGTGAAGCAGTAAACAAACCGCTTTCACTGGAGAGGGATCCAGCAGAACAATAAAAACCGGGCAGCGCCCGGTTTTTTACGCCTTACTGATGCCGCTTGCGCAGGTTCTCAATTACGGTCGTCAGATCCAACTGCTGATCCTGCAACAGCACCAGCAGGTGATACATCAGGTCAGAGGCTTCATTCGTCAGCTCTTCGCGGTCGTGTACGGTCGCCGCCAGCGCCGTTTCCACACCTTCTTCGCCGACTTTTTGCGCGATACGCTTGGTGCCGCTGGCATACAGTCTGGCCGTATAGGAACTGGCCGGATCGGCGGTTTTACGCGATGCCAGCAGCTCTTCAAGTTGATACAGGAACAACCACTGATGGCTATTATCGCCAAAGCAACTTGAGGTGCCAGTGTGGCAGGTCGGTCCAATCGGGTTTACCAGCACCAGCAGGGTATCGTTGTCACAGTCCGGGGCAATATTAACCAGATTAAGGAAGTGGCCAGAGGTTTCCCCTTTGGTCCACAAACGCCCTTTGGTGCGGGAGAAAAAGGTCACTTTACCGCTTTCCAGCGTCTTCGCCAGCGCCTCTTTGTTCATATAACCCAGCATCAGCACTTCGCCGGAAACCGCATGTTGCACCACGGCGGGCAGCAGTCCGTCGGTTTTTTCCCAGTCCAGTTGGGCCAGTTGTTGCTCTGTTAACATACCCTTATCTCCACGCCCTGGCCTGCCAGGAACGTTTTTAATTCACCAATATTAATAATCTGTTTGTGGAAGACGGAAGCCGCCAGCGCACCGTCAACATTCGCATCGCGGAACGCTTCCAGGAAGTGTTCCATGGTGCCTGCACCGCCGGAAGCAATCAGCGGAACATGGCATACCGCACGCACTTTTTTCAACTGCTCAAGATCGTAACCGTTGCGCACGCCATCCTGGTTCATCATGTTCAGCACGATTTCTCCGGCGCCGCGCTTCTGCACTTCCTGCACCCAATCCAGCGTTTCCCATTTTGTCACGCGGGTACGGCTTTCATCACCGGTATACTGGTTTACGTGGTATTTGCCGGTAGCGGCATCAAACCAGGTATCAATTCCCACCACAATACACTGCACGCCAAAGCGGTCAGCCAGTCGGGTGATCAACTCAGGATCGGCCAGCGCCGGAGAGTTGATGGAAATTTTATCCGCGCCGAACGAGAGAATTTTGGCGGCATCGTCGGCAGATTTAATACCGCCTGCCACACAGAAGGGGATATCAATCACTTCCGCGACGCGCGCAACCCAGCTCTTATCCACAACGCGACCATCGCTGGAGGCGGTGATGTCATAAAACACCAGCTCGTCTGCACCTTCTTCGGCATAGCGTTTCGCCAGCGGCACAATATCGCCAATAATTTCGTGATTGCGAAACTGCACGCCTTTCACCACCTGGCCATCACGCACGTCGAGACAAGGGATTATCCGTTTTGCCAGCATTGAATGGCCTCCTTCACAGTGAATTTACCTTCCAGCAGCGCGCGTCCGACAATCACGCCGCGCACGCCGGTACCGCGCAGGGCGGCAATATCATTTATATCGCCAATACCGCCGGAAGACTGGAACGCCACCTGCGGCCAGCGTGCGCAAATCTCTTCGTACAGCGAAACATTGGAACCGGCCAGCGTACCGTCGCGGGAAATATCCGTACACAGCACATGTTTCAGGCCCACGGCGAGGTAGGTTTCCACCAGCGTCTCCAGCGTGACGCCGGAGTTCTCCTGCCAGCCGCTGACTGCCACCTGTTTCGTACCCTGTTCATCAATACGCACATCCAGCGCCAGCACCAGCCGATCCGCCCCAAACCGGGTGAACCAGCCTTTTACCACGTCCGGAGATTTGACGGCGGTAGAACCGATCACCACCCGCGCCACGCCCGCGTCAAGCAAGGCAGCGACATCTTCTTCACTGCGCACGCCGCCGCCGACCTGCACCGGAACATTCACCCCGGCGACCAGCGTTTTCAGCAGCGGGATCTGGCGCTTAGCCGGATCTTTTGCCCCGGTTAAATCCACCAGGTGCAGAACTTCGGCACCTTGTGCAGCATAATCCTGCAAACGCGGCAGCGGATCGTTGCCGTAGTCACGCTGCTGCGCATAATCGCCTTGATGGAGACGCACCACCGTGCCGTCGATTAAATCTAAAGCGGGAATAATCATCACATCTCCAGGAAGTTTTTCAGCAGTTGCGCGCCTGCGCGCCCCGAGCGTTCCGGGTGAAACTGCACGCCATAAAAGTTATCTTTTTGTACGGCGGCGGTGAACGCTTCACCGTACTGGCACTGGGCAATGGTGTTCTCATTGACCGGCATCGCGTAGCTGTGAACAAAGTAGAAGTACGCGCCATCGTCAATGCCCTGGAACAGGCGGTTGCCCGCTTTCGGATAGACCTGGTTCCAGCCCATATGCGGCAGCGGCAGCGGCAGGCCGACATCTTTCATTTTCGGCACATCATGGTCGATGATACCCAGCAAATCGACGCCTTTATTCTCTTCGCTGAAACGTCCCAGCAACTGCATGCCAAGACAAATGCCGAGCACCGGCTGGGTGCAGGCTTTCACCAGATCAATAAGTTCGCGCTCGCGCAATTGGTCCATCGCCGCCTGCGCCGTGCCAACGCCGGGAAGAAACAGTTTGTCGGCGCGCAGCACCACATCCGGATCGCGGCTCACCAGCGGTTCATAACCGTGACGGGCAATGGCGGATTTCACCGAATTCAGGTTGGCGCAGCCGGTATCAAGGATCACTACACTCATTACAGCACTCCTTTTGAGGAGGGAAGGGTATCGCCTTCCACGCGGATTGCCTGACGCAACGTGCGGCCAAAGGCTTTAAACAGGCTTTCCACACGGTGATGGTCGTTTTTGCCTTTGGTCTTCAGATGCAGGGTCAGCGCCATGGTGTAGGAGAGCGAACGGAAGAAGTGCTCGACCATTTCGGTGCTCAGATCGCCCACGCGCTGATAGGTGAACTCGGCTTTATATTCCAGGTGCGGACGGCCGGAGATATCCATGGCGCAGCGTGCCAGGCACTCATCCATCGGCAGTACAAAGCCAAAACGGTTAATGCCGCGCTTGTCGCCCAGCGCCAGTTTCAGCGCTTCGCCCAGCGCCAGGCCGGTATCTTCCACCGTGTGGTGATCGTCAATATAGAGATCGCCTTTAACGGTGATCTCCATGCGGAAACCGCCGTGGGTGGCGATCTGATCCAGCATGTGGTCGAAGAAACCGACGCCGGTGTGAATTTTGCTGCCGCCTTCGCGATCCAGCCACACTTTGACATCAATCTGCGTCTCTTTGGTGGTGCGTTCCACGTGCGCATAACGATCGCGGCGCGTCAGTTGTTCGCCGATCATCGCCCAATTCAGCGTCTCGCGGTGATAGCGCAGACCGCCGATCCCCATGTTGTCCGCCAGTTCGATATCGGTTGCGCGGTCGCCAATCACATAGCTGTTGGCGCGATCCAGCGCCTGTTCCGCCAGCCAGCGTTCCACCATTTTCACCTTCGGTTTGCGGCAGTCGCAGCCATCGTCAGGAAAATGTGGGCAGATCAGCACCTCTTCAAAATTCACCCCCTGCGAGGTGAAGATCTGCATCATCAGGTTATGTGGGCCATCGAAGTCGGCCTGCGGGAAGCTGCTGGTGCCCAGACCATCCTGATTGGTGATCATCACCAGCTGGTAACCCGCTTTTTGCAGCTTCAGCAGCACCGGAATGACCTCTGGCTCAAAGGCCAGCTTGTCGAATCTGTCGACCTGAAAGTCGCTCGGCGGCTCGGAAATCAGTGTTCCGTCACGGTCAATAAACAGGTACTTCTGGCTCATACTTGCTCCGCACGTAAGGCGTCGATGACGCGCTGGCTCTCTGCGCGGGTGCCGATGGTGATACGCAGGCAGCCGCTTAAAGAGGGTTGTTTGTTCTGGTCTCTCAGGATAATGCCCTGATCCCACAAAGATTTAAACACCGTGCTGGAGGCTGTCAGGCGCACGAGAATATAGTTCGTTTCCGAGTCGAACACCTGTTCAACGCACGGAATATCCTTTAATGCGCTAACCAGATACTGGCGTTCCGCGAGGATCTGCGCCACACGCTCACGCATCGCCACAATGCCCAGCGGGCTGAGCGCCTGCGCGGCGATGTCGGCCACCGGCGTAGAGAGCGGGTAAGGGGCGATCACTTTCAGCAGCAGGGCGATCACCTCTTCATTGGCAAGCGTGAAACCACAGCGCAGACCGGCCAGCGCAAAGGCTTTCGACAGCGTGCGCAGCACCACCAGATGCGGATATTCCGCCAGCCAGCCGGCCAGCGTCGCCTGCGGGCAGAATTCGATATAGGCTTCATCGGCTACCACAAGAGCTTTGCCGCGCGTCATTTCCAGCAAGACGCGCATATCTTGCGGCTTGATAATCTGTCCGGTCGGGTTGTTCGGGCTGCAAACATAGACCACTTTCACGCCGTCCAGTTTGTCGGCGATAGCCGGTAAATCGAGCTGCCAGTCTGCCAGCGCCTGCACGGTACGGTATTCGACACCCAGCGTTTCGGCGCTGACGCTGTACATGCCGTAAGTCGGCGGGCAGAACAGAACCGCATCCTGGCCTGGCTCGCAGAAAGCGCGGATCAGCAGTTCGATGCCTTCATCGGCGCCACGGCTGACCAGCACCTGCTCCGGTTTCACCCCGGCATACTGCGCATAATTTTCGATAACCGCTTTCGGCTGGCACTCCGGATAGCGGTTCAGCGTCTGTTGCGTGAGTTCATATTGCACTGCCGTCGGGAACTCGTTGGCGTTCAGCCAGACATCCCCTTTGCCGCCCAGGCGGCGGGCAGACTGGTAAGGCGTCAGTTCGCGTACGTTTTTACGCGCCAGTTCTTCAATGCTCATGCTTGCTCCTTCAGCGCCTTGACGCGCAGGGTGACGGCGTTTTTGTGGGCGGTCAGACGTTCAGCCGCCGCCAGCGTTTCGATGGTGCTGGCAAGCTGCGCAAAACCGTCGCGCGAGAGTTCCTGCACTGTCATGCGTTTCTGGAAATCCGCCAGCCCCAGGCTGGAGCAGGTTGCGGTATAGCCATAGGTCGGCAGAACGTGGTTAGTGCCGGAAGCGTAATCGCCAGCCGATTCCGGCGACCAGTCGCCGAGGAACACCGAACCGGCGCTGGTGATGCCATCGACAAGCGAGCGGGCGTCGCGGGTCTGAATAATCAGGTGCTCCGGGCCGTAAAGATTGGAAATCGCCACGCACTGCGCCAGATCTCGCGCCACAATCAGGCGGCTGGCAGAGAGCGCCTGGCGAGCGGTTTCCGCGCGCGGCAGATCCGCCAGTTGACGCGCAACGGCCTCGGCGACGCGGGAAGCCATGTTGCTGTCCGGCGTCAGCAGGATCACCTGGGAATCGGGGCCGTGTTCCGCCTGCGACAGCAGATCGGAGGCCACAAAATCCGGCGTTGCGCCGCTGTCGGCAATCACCAGCACTTCAGAAGGGCCAGCCGGCATATCAATGGCCGCGCCATCCAGACGCTGGCTCACCTGGCGTTTGGCTTCGGTAACAAAGGCGTTGCCTGGTCCGAAGATTTTGTCAACTTTTGGTACGGATTCAGTACCGAAAGCCAGCGCCGCAATGGCCTGCGCGCCGCCGACTTTAAAGATCTCCTGTACGCCGCACAGCTGCGCGGCATAGAGAATTTCATCGGCAATCGGCGGCGGCGAGCAGAGCACCACTTTCTGGCATCCGGCGATACGCGCTGGCGTTGCCAGCATCAGTACCGTAGAAAACAGCGGAGCCGAACCACCGGGAATATAGAGGCCGACGGAGGCGATAGGGCGGGTCACTTGCTGGCAGCGCACCCCAGGCAGCGTTTCCACATCCACCGCCTGCAATTTTTGCGCATTGTGGAAGGTATCGATATTTTTTACCGCCACGGCCATCGCTTGCTTGAGTTCGTCACTCAGTCGGGCGCTGGCCTCGCGGGTTTCGTCAGCGGTGACTTTCAGCGCATCAACCTGCGTTTTGTCGAATTTGGCGCTGTACTCGCGCAGCGCGTTATCGCCGCGTGCGCGGACATTATCAAGGATCTCCACCACCGTGCGGGTAATGCTCTCCGAGGCTGAGATAGCCGGGCGCATCAGCAGGTCGCGTTGTTGTTGTTCGCTACAACTGTTCCAGTCAATTACGGTATTGAAGCTCATGGCCTTACTCCATCATCTTCTCAATCGGCAGAACCAGGATGGAGCTGGCGCCCAGCGCTTTCAGTTTTTCCATCGTTTCCCAGAACAGGGTTTCGCTGCTCACCATGTGCATTGCCACGCGCTGCTGGTCGCCCGCCAGCGGCAGAATGGTTGGGCGTTCAGCGCCCGGCAGCAGGGCAACAACTTCTTCCAGACGCTCGCTTGGCGCGTGCATCATGATGTATTTCGATTCGCGGGCCTGAATAACGCCCTGGATGCGGGTCAGCAGTTTATCGATCAGTTGCTGTTTGGCGTCGCTCATCTCGCCGTCGCGCTGGATAAGGCACGCTTTCGAGCGGTAAATCACTTCGACTTCGCGCAGACCGTTAGCTTCCAGCGTGGCGCCGGTTGATACCAGGTCGCAAATCGCGTCGGCCAGACCGGCGCGCGGGGCAACTTCAACAGAACCATTCAGCAGACAGGATTTGAAAGAGACGCCTTTCTGATCCAGATAGCGTTTCAGCAGGTGCGGGTAAGAGGTGGCGATACGTTTGCCGTCCAGCGCTTCCGGGCCGTTCCAGGACTCATCCACCGGCGTGGCCAGCGACAGGCGGCAACCACCGAAATCGAGACGGCGCAGGGTGAAGTAGCGCGGATCTTCGCCCTGCGCGCGGCGGGTCAGCAACTCTTCTTCCAGCACGTTCTCGCCAATAATGCCCAGGTCAACGACGCCGTCCATGATAAGCCCCGGAATGTCGTCATCGCGTACGCGCAGAATATCGATCGGCATATTTTCCGCCAGCGCGATCAGACGCTGCGTGTGCAGGTTGATCTTAATGCCGCAACGGGCCAGAAGTTCGCGAGAGTCATCGCTCAGGCGGCCGGATTTCTGAATAGCTATGCGTAAACGCGTGTTATCTAACATTCTGTTGTCCTCGTTATCCTGCTGAATTTGGTTCAAAAAAAAGCCCCCGGAAGAAGATCTTCCGGGGGCTTTCTCTGCGTTCATGCACCACTGGAAGATCCAAACGTCTTCCAGCACACATCGCCTGAAAGACTAGTCAGGATGATGGTGATGATGGTGGTGTTTAAATTGAACGCGGGTCATAAAATTCTCAATGAATGCTTATTCACATAATGCTGATTAACCTAAACCACTTTAGCTGACAAACGCAAGGGCTTTTTTAATCATTCATTCATTTCATATACATTGTATGAATTGTCAGTTGTCGCTGGCTGGCGTAGCCTTGAAGAGTCAGGTGCCGGAAAGGAAGGGGAGGAAGCATGAAAAAGGTAGCAATTGTCGGGTTAGGATGGCTGGGCATGCCGCTGGCATTATCATTAATGGCGCGGGGCTGGCAGGTGACCGGCAGCAAAACCCGCCCCGATGGCGTGGAAGCCGCGCGCATGTGCGGTATCGAAAGTTATTTGCTGAATCTCGAGCCGGAACTGGTGTGTGATACGGACGATCTCGACGCGCTGATGAACGTCGATGCGCTGGTGATTACGCTTCCCGCGCGGCGCAGCGGGCCTGGCGAAGCGTTCTATTTGCAGGCGGTGCAGGAAATTGTTGACAGCGCGCTGGCGTATCGTATTCCGCGCATCATCTTTACCAGTTCGACGTCGGTATATGGCGATGCAGCTGGCGTCGTGAAAGAGAGCACGCCGCGCGAGCCGGTGACGGCCAGCGGGCGGGTGCTGAAAGAGCTGGAAGACTGGCTGCACAATTTGCCGGGGACTTCCGTTGATATTCTGCGCCTGGCGGGGCTTGTTGGGCCTGCGCGCCACCCGGGGCGATTCCTCGCCGGAAAAACCGCGCCCGACGGCCAGCATGGCGTTAATCTGGTGCACCTGGAAGATGTCATTGCGGCTATCACGCTGCTGTTACAGGCGCCCAAAGGCGGGCATATCTACAACCTTTGTGCGCCAGCTCATCCATCACGGGAAAGTTTTTATCCGCAGATGGCGCGCCAGCTTGGACTGGCACCGCCGCATTTTCTCGAATCAACCGCTCGCGAGAAGGGCAAAGTGATTGATGGCAGCCGGATTTGCAATGAGCTGGGCTTCGAATATCTCTACCCCGATCCGTTTAATATGCCGCTGTCGTGACGATTTTTGTGCAAAAAATGCTATTAGTATGATTAATAGTTCGCCAAAGGCTTAAAAATCAGTCAATTGATTGCACCAATGCAGTGAGTTGGTTTGCACTGTATTGTCATCGCGCCTCAATCTGGTGCAAAATGTGCCGCTGCAAAAAATAGAGAGTAACCGACCTTAATCCGTCGGTTATTTTTTTTGCGGGCAAAAACGTCATTCAATAAAAGAGGCCGGGCTTCGTACCGGATAGATACACATTTAAAAACCGACAGTCGTTGTCGCTGAGGAAAGAACACAAAATGGGGCAATTTTTTGCTTTTGCGGCGGTACACACCGTTCTGGGAGATAGCCATGTCGCATAACGTTACTCCAAAAACCTCTCGCGTGGAATTACGTAAGACCCTTACGTTAATTCCGGTTGTAATGATGGGCCTTGCCTATATGCAGCCGATGACGCTGTTCGATACATTTGGTATCGTCTCCGGCCTGACCGATGGTCATGTCGCAACCGCTTATGCGTTTGCGCTGGTCGCCATCCTCTTTACTGCCTTGAGCTACGGTAAGCTGGTGCGCCGCTTCCCGTCCGCAGGCTCTGCGTACACCTACGCACAAAAATCTATTTCTCCGGCTGTCGGCTTTATGGTCGGCTGGTCATCGCTGCTGGACTACCTGTTCATGCCGATGATCAACATTCTGCTGGCGAAAATTTACTTCGAAGCGCTGGTGCCGTCCGTACCGTCGTGGCTCTTCGTGGTCGCGCTGGTGGCTTTCATGACCATCTCTAACCTGCGCAGCATCAAGACCGTGGCGAACTTCAACACCCTGATCGTGATCCTGCAAATGGGCATCGTCGCGGTCATTGTCGGCCTGATCATTTACGGCGTTTCACACGGTGAAGGTGCGGGCACGCTGGTCAGTTCCCGTCCGTTCTGGTCTGAAGGCGCGCACGTTGTGCCGATGATCACTGGCGCAACCATTTTGTGCTTCTCGTTCCTCGGTTTTGACGGCATCTCCTCGCTGTCTGAAGAGACCAAAGACGCTGAACGCGTGATCCCGCGCGCTATCTTCCTCACCGCCCTGATCGGCGGCGTGGTGTTTATCGCGGCATCTTACTTCCTGCAACTCTACTTCCCGGACATCTCCCGCTTTAAAGATCCGGACGCTTCACAGCCGGAAATCATGCTGTACGTTGCCGGTAAAACCTTCCAGTGGGGCGTGCTGATCTTCTCCAGCGTTACCGTACTGGCTTCCGGTATGGCGGCGCATGCGGGCGTCTCCCGTTTGATGTACGTAATGGGCCGCGACGGCGTGTTCCCGTCCCGTTTCTTCGGCTATGTGCATCCGAAATGGCGTACCCCAGCGTGGAACGTTCTGTTGGTTGGCGCGATTGCGCTGCTGGCGATTAAATTCGACCTGGTCACGGCAACGGCGCTGATTAACTTTGGTGCGCTGGTGGCATTCACCTTTGTGAACCTGTCGGTGATCTCGCAGTTCTGGATCCGTGAAAAACGCAACAAAACGCTGAAAGATCACTTCAACTACCTGGTTCTGCCGGTATGCGGTGCGCTGACAGTGGGCGCGCTGTGGATCAACCTTGAGCAGAGCTCAATGATTCTGGGCCTCATCTGGGGCGCAATCGGCCTGGTTTATCTGGCCTGTGTCACCCGCAGCTTCCGCAACCCGGTGCCGCAGTACGAAGATATCGCGTAACTCGCTTTACGCAGAGACAAAAAACCGGAGGTCAAGGCCTCCGGTTTTTTTATGCTTTCAGGTCAGGCTACTCGCGCTCAGACAATCTCTTCCGCGTACTGCCACAGTGCCTTCAGCAGCGCCTGCTTTTCACTGTTACCGTCGTGTTGCTGGAACAGCGCCTGGATCTGTTCGGCGTACTGTTGCAAATGCTCTGGCGTAAAGACGTTACGGCGATGCTGCAACCAGCGCTGCTGCTCGTTTTCATCCAGCGTACCGGGGAAGTTGCGCGCCCGGTAGTTAAACAGCAGCTTTTCAATGCGCCCGTCGGCAAAGGTAATATCGAGAGCGGGCAGGTTACGCGGCTCGGTTTCGAGCAGGATTTTCATCGCTGCGCGGTCGGCATCGCTGAAAAAGCCGTTGTAGATCTGCGCATCAACATTCTCTGACGGCACGAAGGGTTCGGCTTCGGCAAAAATGGCCAGCACTTTTTCCCGCACCTGCGGGTTGTCGCGCAGAATTTGCAGGTTATCAAGACACTGTTGGCGGTTAATGCCCAGACGCTCCGCATCCTGCGGGCGCAGCGTATTGGCCTGCGCCAGCACCGGGCATTTATTCAGATGCACCAGCTTCACCGGCACTGCTGCGTTCTCGCCGAGATCCGCTTTTGGCGTGTACAGACGCTCGCGCAGCGCATCGGCATCCAGTTCCAGCAGCGGCGACATATCGCCCGCGAGATCCACCATAATCACCGCGTTGCGGTTCTCCGGGTGCCAGGCCAGCGGCGCAACCCAACTGGTATTGCCGCGCCACGCGCCGAACATGCCGGAAACGTGTACCAGCGGCTTCATCTGCGGAACATCGATCAGCGCCGCCAGTTTCTGCTTGTTGCGATGGCTATAGAGATAGTCAAACAGCTTCGGCTGTTTTGCTTTAACCAGCTGCGCCATCGCAATGGTGGCGTACACATCGGCCATCGCATCGTGTGCATTACTGTGTTCGATACCGTTGGCTTTCGTCAGATGTTCAAGGCGAAAACTCGGCAGGCCGTCGTCGTTCTCCGGCCAGTTGATACCCTCCGGGCGCAGGGCGTAGCAGGCGCGCATCACATCCAGCAGATCCCAGCGCGAATTGTTGTTCTGCCAGCTCCAGGCGTACGGATCGTAAAAGTTGCGATAAAAGATATTGCGTGTGACTTCGTCGTCAAAACGCACATTGTTGTAACCGAGTACGCAGGTTTTCGGCACGGTAAAGAGATCGTGAATTCGCCGGGCGAACGCGGCCTCGTTCTCGCCTTTGGCGCGCGCAATCTGCGGCGTGATACCGGTGATCAGCACCGCTTCAGGCTGCGGCAGGTAATCATCCGCCGGTTTACAGTAGAAAACTTCCGGCTCGCCGATGACATTAAAATCGGCATCAGTACGCAGCGCGGCGAACTGCGCCGGGCGATCCAGCGCCGGGCTGGTACCGAAAGTCTCATAATCGTGAAAGAGAAAAGTGGGCGTTGCGGCGGAATCAGACACCAGTTGCTCATCCTGTCAGTAAATATGTCGCTTATGGTAAACCATCCCCCCTGTGTACCGAAGAAAAACCGGTCACTGTTCCGCAGAACCTCGCAAAAACAGTGCGTTAAAACTGATCTGTGTCACATTTTTTTGCAATTTAATCAGGTAACGACACGCGAAGTTCCGTAAAAAGGACAGCGATTTTAGATGCTATTGAGGATATTTCATTGAAACGCCGTTTGTTTGCTGCTTCTTTGCTGGCGATTTGCGTACATAACGCCCAGGCCGACGACTTACCTTTTGCCCCACAGCCGCCAGCTATTCAGGCTGGCTCCTGGGTATTGATGGATTACACCACCGGGCAAATCTTAACTGCGGGCAACGAGCATCAGCAGCGTAATCCGGCGAGTTTGACCAAACTGATGACCGGCTATGTGGTGGATCGGGCAATCGACAGCCATCGTATCAGCGCGGATGATGTGGTGACGGTAGGGAAGGATGCGTGGGCGAAAGGCAACCCGGTTTTTGACGGTTCATCGCTGATGTTCCTGAAGCCCGGCGATCGCCTGACCGTGCGCGATCTGAGCCGTGGTCTGATTGTCGATTCGGGTAACGATGCCTGCGTGGCGCTGGCCGATCATGTTGCAGGCGGTCAGCCGCAATTTGTCACCATGATGAATGATTATGTGCAGAAGCTGAATCTGCGCGACACTCACTTCGAAACTGTCCACGGGCTGGATGCGCCAGGGCAGCACAGTTCGGCCTACGATCTGGCGGTACTGTCCCGCGCCATCATTCACGGCGAGCCGGATTTCTACCACATGTACAGCGAAAAAAGCCTGACGTGGAACGGCATCACCCAGCAAAACCGTAACGGGTTATTGTGGGATAAAACCCTCAACGTCGACGGGCTGAAAACCGGTCACACTTCAGGTGCAGGCTTCAACCTGATTGCCTCCAGCGTTGACGGTCAGCGCCGCCTGATTGCGGTGATTATGGGCGCAGACAGCCCGAAAGGCCGGGAAGATCAGGCGCGCAAATTACTGCACTGGGGACAACAAAACTTCGATACCGTCGAAATTTTGCGTAACGGCAAAAAAGTCGGCAGCGAGCGCGTGTGGTACGGCGATAAAGAGCAGATTGCGGTGGGTACGGATCAGGATTACTGGCTGGTGCTACCAAAAACAGAAGTGCAGAACGTCAAGGCGAAGTATGTGCTGAGCAGTAAAGAGCTGAATGCGCCGCTGGCTGCACATCAGCAGGTGGGGGAGATTCAACTCTACGATCGCGACCAACTGATCGCTCACTGGCCGCTGGTCACGC
Organism: Kosakonia sacchari; assembly: GCA_900109485.1. Taxonomy (GTDB): domain Bacteria; phylum Pseudomonadota; class Gammaproteobacteria; order Enterobacterales; family Enterobacteriaceae; genus Kosakonia; species Kosakonia sacchari_B. The sequence goes on from FOAY01000017.1 coordinate 15,274, forward strand.
TGGAAAGTGTCGGCAAAGGCGGCGTGTTCTCGCGTCTGAGCGACTGGCTGCATCATAAAGGTTAACGCGCGTGCGGGCAGAGTGGCGGTGATGCGAGTCTGCTCGCATAATTGATGACTCCGACATGCCAGGCGATCGTCGGAACGCTATACTGTATAAACACACAGTAACGCTAAGGGAGTCAACATGAGCTACAACGTGAAGCAACTGGAAAAACGTCGTATCGCCGGGTTCCATCTGGTCGGGCCCTGGGATGTGACGGTGAAGCAGGGTTTTAAACAGCTAATGATGTGGGTCGACAGCAATAAGATCGCACCGCTGGAGTGGGTGTGCGCCTATTACGATAACCCTGACGAAGTGCCGCCGGAAAAGCTGCGCGCTGACGTTGCTATCACCGTCGATGCTGGCTTTCAAATCCCGGCAAATAGCGAAGGGGTGATCCTCACCGACATTCCCGGCGGCCAGTACGCCGTGGCACAGGCGCGGGTGTACAACGAAGAGTTCGAAGCGTGCTGGGATCTCTTCTTTGATGAACTGCTTAGCGATCAATCCGTGCAAATTGCCGCGGGTCCCTGCTTTGAAGTCTACCTGAACGACGCACAGCAGGATGGTTATTGGGAAATCGACATGCATATCCCGGTTGAGTCGAAAAATCTGTAAGCGATAAAATAACCGGAAGAGGCAACAGGAAGCGCTGTCGCCTCTTTTTTTATCGCAGAGGGTGCTATCTGAGTCCGAAAAATCCTACAATTGCGCCTTTGTCGGTTCAATCGGGAGAAGCGACTGTGCGTCGCGACAAATCACTCAGTCCTTTCGAAATTCGTCTTTACCGCCATTATCGTGTCGTACACGGTGTGCGTATCGCGCTGGCTTTTATTCTGACCTTTTTGCTGATCCGTCTGCTGGAGGTACCAGAGGGAACCTGGCCACTGATCACGCTGGTGGTGTTGATGGGGCCGATCTCCTTTTGGGGAAACGTGGTTCCGCGCGCATTTGAGCGCATTGGCGGCACAATTTTGGGTGCGGCGCTGGGTCTGGTGGCATTAAAACTGGAGCTTCTCTCGCTGCCCGTGATGCTGCTGTGGTGCGCGGTGGCGATGTTTCTCTGTGGCTGGCTGGCGCTGGGCAAAAAGCCTTACCAGGCGCTGCTCATTGGCATTACGCTATCGGTGGTGGTGGGCGCGCCGCCAGGTGATATGCATACCGCGCTGTGGCGCAGCGGCGATGTGATTATCGGTTCGCTGCTGGCGATGCTGTTTACCGGGATCTGGCCGCAGCGGGCTTTTTTGCACTGGCGTATTCAGATGGCCAACTACGTTACCGCCTTCAACCGCGTTTATCAGGCGGGTTTCTCCCGTAACCTGGTTGAACGGCCGCGGCTGGAAAAACATCTGCAAAAAATCCTCAACGACGTGGTGAAGATGCGCGGACTGATCACGCCCGCCTGCAAAGAGACGCATCTGCAAAAGGCGATTTTCGAAGCCATCCAGACCGTCAGCCGCAATATGGTCTGCATGCTGGAGCTGCAAATCAATGCTCACTGGAGCTCACGTACCAGCCATTTTGTGATGATCAACGCACGTACGCTGCAGGATACGCAGCAGATGACTCAGCAAACGCTGCTGACCATTGCGCATGCGCTGTACGAAGGCAATCCGCAGCCGATTCTGGCCAACACGGAAAAGCTCAGTGAGATTGTGGCGGAATTGCGCCAGTTGAGCCGTGAGCATAAAGGCGATGCGCTGGCTGAAACCTCGATTCACGGTTACGTCTGGCTAAGCATGGAGCTGGCCCGCCAACTGGAACTGCTGTCACATTTGATCTGCCGGGCGTTGCGCAAATAACGGCCAGATAACCCGATGCCGTTGTTGGGTTGTTTCGATTCAGCTACATTTGCGGTTATGATAGCCGACAGGAAAAACCATTGTCTTATGCGACCACATTGGGTAGGTTTGCCTCTAAGGTGGTTGCTTTAACGAATCCGAGTCTCACATTATCAGGGGTGTAAAAATGGAAACAAGTAAGCCTTCATTCCAGGATGTTCTGGAGTTTGTGCGTCTGTTCCGCCGCAAAAATAAATTGCAGCGTGAAATCCAGGACGTGGAGAAGAAGATCCGTGATAACCAGAAGCGCGTGCTGCTGCTGGACAACCTGAGCGACTACATTAAACCGGGTATGAGCGTAGAAGCGATCCAGGGCATTATCGCCAGCATGAAGACCGACTACGAAGATCGCGTGGATGATTACATCATCAAAAATGCTGAACTGTCGAAAGAGCGCCGCGAAATCTCCAAAAAACTCAAAACCATGGGCGAACTGAAGCCGATTGAGCCAAAAGTGGAATAACGCCTCCAGCGAGCGGTGAGAGGTGCGCCTCTCACCCTTCCAGCACGCCTCCCGCCACCATTTTCAGCAGATAGTTTTGCGGCCAGTGCGCCGTCAACCCGGTTTCTTTCAACTCCCGACGAACGCTTTCCACATCATGGCGCTGGCCATCAAGCAGCAACCCAACCACACTCCCGCTGTGGGCAACATTCAGTCCATACAGATCGCAACGCTCCACCAGCTCGAGCAGGGCGGGAAACGCCGGTTTCGGTAGCAGCGCCTGGCTGGCAATCGCGCTTAACGTCGCGGCTTCTCCCAGCCGCGCGGCATCATTTTCCACACAGGCCTGCTGCAACAGGCGCCATGCATTATCCAGCGTAGGGGCATTTTCCAGCAGCGCCTGCTGGCGTGGCAGACGATGATAAGCGGCAGTGGTCAGGGTTAGCGGGCTTTCAAGCAGCAGCACGTCACACTCCGGCAAACCGCCGCAGGTAATTTGCGTTTCAGCGCTATTGTGATCGAACAGGGTCAGGCGCGAAAAGATCGTGCTGTCGGTCGGCTCCAGCGCTACGCACAGTTGCGCCAGCGTTTTCTCATCCAGCGGTTGCTCAAGATGACGGGCCGTTGCCACGGCGGCGGCGGCAATATCCGCAGTGCTGCTGGCCATGCCTTTGGCCAGGGGAATGGTAGAGTGACACTCGATGCGCAATGTGTGCGTCAGTGTGGCAGGTAGCTGCCAGTGCGCCAGCAGCTGGTTAACCATACGACGCACCAGCGGCCGTTCATCCAGGCGAGGTTTGCCGTGGGTGACTTCGACACTGCTGTACCAGTCCACCGGACAGGAGACCAGTTTTTCACCTCCCAGGATCCAGCCCTGGATTATTTCACCGCACGATGCGGGACAGTGCGCCAACGCCACGCTGTAACTCCCTTCACAATCAAAGCCCGGATAGTGTCACTTCGACCCGGCGAACGCCAGAATTTCGCGCAATTTAGATTTCTCACAGACCCGCTATTTCCGCAATGTTTTTCGCCAGACCTGTCAACTGACGCCGCAGGCATTTCGTCTGCAAAATAATGCAAATATTGCGGGCGACTAAATTACCGTTAGCAATATTTTGTTATTCCGGATGGGCTTGAGAACTCTCTGATGCCTTAATATGCCGGGAGTTGATGAAAAGGGTGAGCAATAAATTGTCATAGCGCAACAAATTATTATTTGCTCAAAGATAAACTGAACCCGTTTTTATTTCCCTGCTGCGATATAGTGCGCTCAGGGAAAAATCAGGGTGATAATGACGCGCCGTGATTAAAAATCTATCAGGTTTGCCGCAAATCTATTTTGCGGCTGGGAAGGGGGTGTAAATCCCCCGCAGCCCCCGCTGCTGTAATGCTGACGACCCCGTAATCGCCACTGATCGTAAGATCGGGAAGGACGGGCGAGGATGACGCTAAGCCAGAAGACCGGCCTGATGGACATTATCAACAACTTCGGTGGGAAGTGGGTTGCTCAGTCGCGTACGGTCGAAAGACCGGGTCAACTCGCGTCCTGGCTCCGTTCTTCCTGCCCGCTACGGGGTTACAGGAATGTCAGACAGACGCAGCGCCTTTATCCTTGCCGGAACCGGCAGCGGCTGTGGGAAAACCACCGTCACGCTCGGGCTGCTCACTGTGCTGCAACGTCGCGGTTTACGCGTGCAACCCTTCAAAGTCGGGCCGGACTACCTCGACACCGCCTGGCACAGCGCCGTTACCGGCGTGGCTTCCCGTAATCTCGACAGCTTTATGCTGCCGCCGCCTGTGTTAAATGCGCTGTTTCGCCAACATTTCACCGCCGCCGATGTCGCCGTTATTGAGGGCGTGATGGGGCTTTACGATGGCTACGGCACCGACCCCAACTATTGCAGCAGCGCGGCGCTGGCAAAACAGCTTGCACTTCCGGTGATCCTGCTGGTTGATGGCAAAGCCGTATCCACCTCAATTGCCGCCACGGTGATGGGGTTTCAGCACTTTGACCCGCAATTGCGCATTGCCGGAGCGATCGTCAACCGGGTAAACAGCGACAGCCATTTTCAACTGCTGAAACACGCCATTGAGCATTACTGCGACTTGCCGGTGCTGGGATATGTTCCCGTGGCTCCCGGCGTGGCGCTGCCGGAACGTCATCTTGGTCTGGTCACTGCTCGCGAGTCGGTCGTTAACGCACAGCCATGGCAGGAGTTTGCCGCACGCCTGGAACAGACCCTCGATATTGACCGCTTACTCGCCCTGAGCCAGGTCACCGCGCTGCCGCAGGGGGCGCTTCCTGCCATGCCCGCGCCAGAGGCGGGCGCAGGGCTGACGCTGGCGCTGGCCGACGACGAAGCCTTCAACTTTTACTACGCCGATAATCTGCAACTGCTTGAACATGCCGGTGTGCGCATCGTGCGTTTTAGCCCGCTGCATGACCATGAGTTGCCCGCATGCCAGATGCTGTGGCTGGGTGGCGGCTATCCGGAGCTGCACGCGCGCGCGCTGTCGGCAAACCAGCCAATGCGCGATGCCATTCTCGCTGCGCACCGGCGTGGCGTGGCGATCTATGCCGAGTGCGGCGGTCTGATGTATCTCGGCGATACGCTGGTGGATGCCGCAGGTGATGAGTGGCCGATGGTCGGCGCCATCCCCGGTCACAGCCGGATGGGCAGCAAGCTCACCCGCTTTGGTTACTGCGAAGCCCGCGCAACGCAGCAGACATTGCTTGCTGGCGAAGGGGAAACCCTGCGCGGCCACGAGTTTCACTATTCCGATTTCACCCCGCGCGTCGATGCCGTGCTGGCGTGCCATAAAACGCGCGATGGCGAAGTGCTGAAGCGCTGGCAGGGCGGCTGGCAGGTGGGCAACACTTTTGCCAGCTATTTACATCTGCATTTCGCCCAGCGTCCAGCGATGCTGGAGCACTGGTTTGCCGCCGCAAGGAGGGCGTCATGACGCTGCTGGCCTGGTGTGTCGCATTTCTGCTCGATCGCTTCCTTGGCGACCCGCCGCACTGGCCGCATCCGGTGCGCTGGATCGGCGCGCTGATTAACCTCGTGCAAAGCGCCGTCCGGCGAGTGTGCCGCAGCGATACCGCGCTGCGCATCGGTGGCGGCGTGATGTGGCTGCTGGTGGTGGGTATCACCTGGAGCGTTGCCTGGGGCGTGCTCGCACTGGCGCAGGCAATCCACCCGTGGTTCGGCTGGTGCGTGGAGGTATGGATGATTTACACCCTGCTTGCCACGCGTTGTCTTGCGGATATGGCACAGGAAGTGGAGCAGGCGCTGCACGTCGGTTCGCTTGCTGAAAGCCGCGAAAAGCTGTCGTGGATTGTCGGTCGCGATACCGCGCAGCTCCAGCCGCCGCAAATCACCCGCGCGGTCGTGGAGACCGTCGCGGAAAACACCGTCGATGGCGTTATCGCGCCGCTGTTCTTTTTACTGCTCGGCGGCGCGCCGCTGGCAATGGCCTACAAAGCGGTCAATACCCTGGATTCGATGGTGGGCTACAAGCATGAAAAATACCGCGCGATCGGCATGGTCAGCGCGCGGTTGGATGATGTCGCCAACTTTATCCCGGCGCGTCTGAGCTGGCTGTTACTCAGTATGGCAGCATGGCTCGCAGGTCATCACGCGGGCAATGCGCTGCGTATCGGTTTTCGCGATCGGCGCAACCACAGCAGCCCCAACTGCGCCTGGCCGGAAGGCACCGTGGCCGGGGCGCTTGGCGTGCGGCTTGGCGGGCCAAATGACTACTTCGGCCAGCGGGTCGAAAAACCGTGGATTGGCGATGAGCTCCGCGCCATTACGCCGGATGACATTCCGCGCACCATTCGCATGATGTGGCTTGCCGCCACGCTGGCGCTGGCGCTGTTTGCGCTGATACACCTTGCCCTCGCGGGCGCATAAGGATGAAGACGATGGATTATTTGCAGCAACCGCAGGCTATTGAAGCCAAAAGTTTTGTCATTATCGGCGAGATTATCCAGCAAACCCGCCCCGATTTTCGTTTTGCCAGCCCGTTGCATGAGGCGGTAATCAAACGGGTCATCCACACCACCGCTGACTTCGACTGGCTCGATATTTTGTGGTTTTCCAGTGATGCGCTGCAACGCCTGTGCGGGGCGATAACGCAAGGCTGCACCCTTTATACCGACACCACGATGGCGCTTGCCGGCATTAATAAGCGGCTGCTGGCGGAGTTTGGCGGCGAAGTGCGTTGCTACATCTCCGATCCACGCGTAGTACGTAAAGCCAAAGAGGAGGGGATCACCCGTTCGATGGCGGCGGTCGATCTGGCGCTGACGGAAGCAGAAGAGAAAATCTTTGTTTTCGGCAATGCGCCCACGGCTTTGTTCCGCCTGCTGGAACATAAGGTGCCCGTCAGCGGCGTGGTCGGCGTGCCGGTCGGTTTTGTTGGCGCTGCGGAATCGAAAGCAGCGCTGGTAGAGAGCGGTTTGCCCGCCATTGCCGCGCAGGGTCGCAAGGGCGGCAGTAATGTGGCGGCGGCAATTATTAATGCGCTGCTCTATCACTTGCAGGCGGCGCAATGAGCCAGACCTTCGACGATCTGGTGTGGCACAACGGTAAAGCGCTTCGCAAAGGCTATACCACCGGTTCCTGCGCCACCGCAGCGGCAAAAGTCGCCGCGTTGATGGTGCTGCGCCAGCACATTATTCATCAGGTCTCGATTGTTACTCCCTCCGGCGTCACCCTGCATTTGAATGTGGAATCGCCGCACATTGAAGGCCAGCAGGCGATTGCCGCCATTCGCAAAGACGGCGGCGACGATGTGGATGCCACCCACGGCATGCTGATCTTTGCCCGCGTCACGCTCACCGATGATGAGCAGATTGTTCTGCGCGGCGGTGAAGGCGTGGGTACCGTCACCCGCAAAGGTATTGGCCTGGCGGTGGGGGAAGCGGCTATCAACCGCACGCCGCGTCAGACCATCGAAGCCGCCGTGCGCGAAGTGATTGGCCCCACGCGCGGCGCGCAGGTGGAAATTTTTGCCCCGGAAGGCGAAGAGCGGGCGAAGAAAACCTACAACGGCCGGCTCGGCATTCTCGGCGGTATTTCGATCATTGGTACCACCGGTATCGTGACGCCGATGTCGGAAGAGAGCTGGAAACGCTCGCTGTCGCTGGAACTGGAACTGAAGCGCGCGGGCGGAATGGAACGGGTGATCCTCGTCCCGGGCAACCACGGCGAGCGCTTCGTGCGTGAGCAGCTTGGCGTCCCCGGCGAACGGGTAGTGACGATGAGCAACTTCGTTGGCTACATGATTGAAGAGGCGGTGCGTCTGGGCTACCGGCAGATCGTACTGGTTGGCCATCCCGGCAAGTTGGTGAAAATCGCCGCCGGTATTTTTCATACCCACAGCCATATCGCGGATGCGCGAATGGAGACGCTGGTCGCACACCTGGCGCTGCTCGGCGCGCCGCATGATTTGCTGCTGAAAGTCAGCGACTGCGACACCACCGAAGCGGCAATGGAGTACATCGATGCTGCCGGGTTCAGCCATCTTTACACGCATCTGGCGCAGCGGATCTGCCTGCGTATCGCGCAGATGCTACGTTTCACGCAAAACCCGCCGCAGTGTGATGCGGTGCTGTTCTCTTTTGATAACAAAGTGCTGGGCGCGAATCGCCCGGTTGAAGAGATTGCCGGAGATCTGAAATGTTGACCATTGCCGGTATGGGGCCGGGTAATCTCGCGCTGATGACGCCGCAGGCGCTGGAGGCCGTGGCGCAGGCCGACGTGCTGGTCGGCGGCAAACGCCACCTGGCGCAGTTTGCCGATTTTCGCGGTGAAGTTCGCGTACTGGATGCCGACATCCCCGGCCTGCTGGCGTGGCTTGAGCAGCAACAGCAGCGGCGCGTGGTGGTGCTGGCTTCCGGCGATCCGCTGTTTTACGGCATCGGCACCCGGCTGGTGGCGCATTTCGGTATCGGGCAGTTGCGCATTATTCCCGGTATCAGCGCCGTGCAATATCTCTGCGCACGCACGGGCATCGATATGAATGACATCTGGCTCACCAGCAGCCACGGGCGGGCCGTGGATTTCGACGCGCTGGCCCGCGCGCGCAAAGTGGCGATGGTCACTGACGCAAAGTGCGGGCCAAAAGCGATTGCGGAGGCATTGTTAGCGCGCGGCGCAGAAAAGTGCTGGCTGGTGATCGGTGAAAACTTAGGGCTGGACGATGAGCGTATCCACCGGCTGCGTCCGGCGGAAGTCCAGGCCGAATATGCGATGAATGTGGTGGTGATCCTCAATGAAAGATGAGCTGTTTATCCGTGGTGAAAAGGTGCCGATGACCAAAGAGGCGGTGCGCGCGCTGGCGCTGTCGAAGCTGGAGTTGCACCGCGCGCAGCACCTGATCGATATCGGCGCGGGAACCGGCAGCGTCAGTATTGAAGCGGCGCTGGCGCATCCGGGCTTGCAGGTTACCGCCATTGAGCGTAACCCGGCGGCGCTGAGCCTGCTGGAAGATAACTGCCTGCACTTTGGCTGTCGCAACATTGCCATCGTCACCGGCGCTGCGCCGCTGTTTGTCGAGCGGCTTGCCGATGCGGTGTTTATCGGCGGCAGCGGCGGCAACCTGATGCAACTGATTGACTGGTCGCTGGCGCAGCTTCACCCCGGCGGACGGCTGGTGATGACCTTTATTTTGCAGGAGAACCTTAACAGCGCGCTCTCACACCTGCGCACCCTGCGGGTTGCCGCGCTGGATTGCCAGCAAATCCAGGTCTCCTTGCTCACCGGGCTGGGCAGCGGTCATTACTTCAAAGCGAATAATCCTGTCTTTTTGATTTCCTGCGAAAAGGAGAAGCAGCATGCCTGATAACGCTGATGCACAAACGGTCTGGTTTGTCGGCGCCGGGCCGGGCGATCGCGAACTGATCACTCTGAAAGGCTACCGGCTGTTGCAACAGGCTCAGGTGGTGATTTACGCCGGATCGCTCATCAACACCGAACTGCTGGAGTATTGCCCGGCTGGAGCGGTCTGCCATGACAGCGCCGAACTGCATCTTGCGCAAATTATCGACCTGATGGAAGCCGGAGTGAAAGCCGGGAAAGTCGTGGTGCGTCTGCAAACCGGCGATGTTTCGCTTTACGGCTCGGTGCGTGAACAGGGGGAAGAACTGACCCGGCGCGGCATCCAGTGGCAGGTCGTGCCGGGCGTCAGCGCGTTTCTCGGCGCGGCGGCAGAATTGGGCGTTGAGTACACCGTACCGGAAGTATCGCAGAGCCTGATCATTACCCGCCTGGAAGGGCGTACGCCGGTGCCGGAGCGCGAGCAGCTTGAATCCTTCGCCAGCCATCAGACATCGATGGCTATCTACCTTTCCGTGCAGCGCATCCACCGCGTGGCGGAGCGCTTAATGGAAGGCGGCTATCCGCAGACCACGCCGGTGGCGGTGATCTACAAAGCCACATGGCCCGAGAGCCAGACGGTACGCGGCACGCTGGCCGATATCGGCGACAAAGTGCGTGAAGCAGGCATCCGTAAAACCGCGCTGATCCTTGTTGGCGCATTTCTTGGCGAGGAGTACCACTACTCGCGGCTTTATGCGGCGGACTTCAGCCATGAATACCGTAAAGCCTGAATCGATTGCGCTGTTCTGCCTGACGCCGGGCGGCGTGGCGCTGGCGAGCCGTCTGAAAGCGGCGCTGCCGATGACCTGTTTTACCAGCGAGAAGCTGCTCATCGATGGCTTTCAGCCTTTTGCAGGCAGCTTTACGCAGACCCTGCGCGAGGCCTTTTGCCACTATTCGGCGGTGGTATTTATCGGCGCAACGGGCATTGCCGTACGGGCGATTGCCCCACTGGTCAACGACAAATTTCTCGATCCGGCGGTGATCGTTATTGATGAACGCGGCCAGCATGCGATCAGCCTGCTTTCCGGCCACTACGGCGGCGGGAACGCGCTGACGCGTTATCTGGCGGGCGTACTGGATGCCGATCCGGTGATCACCACGGCGACCGACGTAAACGAACTGGCGGCGCTGGATACGCTGGCCTGTCAGCTTGATGCGCGGATGGCGGATTTTCGCGCGGCGGTAAAGACCATCAACCACATGCTGGTCAGCGGTAAACGCATCGGCCTGTGGTGTGAAGAGACGCTGCGTGAGGAAGTGGCACGCTGCGACACGCGGGGTTTTATCCCCGTATCGAGCCTTGACGCCCTACCGGAACTGGACGGGCTGGTCTGCGTGTCCATCCGAGCGCAACTGCCCGCGCTGCCCGTGCCGGTGTTCAAACTGGTGCCAAAGCGTGTGGTCGCAGGGATCGGCTGTCGGCGCGATACGCCGTTTGCCTTGCTGTCGGCGTTACTGCAACGCCAGTTTCAGGCGCAGGCCTTCGATCCGCTGGCGCTGCGGGCGATTGGCAGCATCCGCTTAAAGCAGGATGAGAAAGGGCTACTGCAACTGGCGGAGAGCCTGCGGGTGCCGTTTGAAATTTTTACCGCGCAGGCGCTGCGTGAGCACGAGCATCGCTTTCCGGCCTCGGACTTTGTCCGGCAGACCGCGGGCGTGGGTAGCGTTTCCGGCCCTGCTGCCTGGCTGATGAGCCAGGGGCAACTGGTCGGCGAGACCCTGCGGGAGCAGGGCGTGACAATTACTTTGGGAGTTTCGCACTGATGTTAACGGTAATCGGGATTGGCCCCGGCTCACAGGCAATGATGACCATGGAGGCCATCGAAGCGTTACAGGCGGCGGAAATCGTGGTGGGCTACAAAACCTACACCCACCTCGTCAAAGCCTTCACCGGCGATAAGCAGGTGATCAAAACCGGTATGTGCAAAGAGATTGAGCGCTGCCAGGCGGCAATTGAACTGGCGCAGGCCGGGCATAACGTGGCGCTGGTCAGTAGCGGCGACGCCGGGATCTACGGCATGGCCGGGCTGGTGCTCGAGCTGGTCAACAAGCAACAGCTGGCTGTAGAAGTGCGGCTGGTGCCGGGCATGACCGCCAGCATCGCCGCCGCTGCGCTGCTGGGCGCGCCGTTGATGCACGACTTCTGCCATATCAGCCTGAGCGACCTGATGACGCCGTGGCCGGTTATTGAAAAGCGCATTATCGCGGCGGGCGAGGCGGACTTCGTCATCTGCTTTTACAACCCGCGCAGCCGGGGCCGCGAAGGGCATCTGGCGCGAGCATTCGAACTGCTGGCGGCCAGCAAAAGCGCCAACACGCCGGTGGGCGTGGTGAAATCCGCCGGGCGCAAGAAAGAGGAAAAATGGCTGACCACGCTCGGCGAGATGGATTTTGCACCCGTTGATATGACCAGCCTGGTGATTGTCGGTAACCGCGCCACCTATGTACAAAACGGTCTGATGATCACCCCACGCGGTTACACCCTGTGACAGCAGGCGAGGTGCTGGTGATTGGCGGCACCAGCGATGCGCGGCTGATTTGCCAGCAACTGGATGAAGCCGGAGTGCCTTACACGCTGTCGGTCGCCACGCCGACCGGCGCGCAACTGGCAGGCAACATTCGCGGTCAGGTGCGCTGCGGGCGGCTGGAGAGGGGCGAGATGGTTACGTGGCTCAAACAGAACCGCACGCGCTGGGTGATCGATGCTTCGCACCCCTACGCCGACGTGGTCAGCTGCAATATTGCCCATGCCTGCAACGAGGCGCAGGTGTTGCTGAGCCGTTATCAGCGCCCGGAACAACAGCCGGAGCTGCAACATCCGCTGCTGTTCAATGTCGCCACGCTGGAGGACGCCTGCGACAAAGCCCGTAACCTGGGGGAGCGCATCTTGCTGACCACCGGCAGCAAAGATCTGGCGCGCTGGCGCGATGGATTGCCGGGGAAAACGCTGTTGGCGCGCGTGCTGCCCGTGGCGGATGTGCTGGCGCAGTGCGCAGCGCTGGGGTTTGGCGTGGGTGAGATCTTCGCGCTGTGCGGCCCGTTTAGCGCTGAATTTAACGCCGCGTTTTATCGCCAGTACCGCGTTGAGGTGATGATCACCAAAGCCTCCGGCGCGGAAGGCGGTTATCTGGAAAAAGTACAGCCTGCGCTGGATGCTGGCATCCCGTGCATTGTGATTGCCCGGCCGCAACCGCGGGTCGTAGGCGACGAGTTACTCAACAGTCAGGATGCCTTTGCCGGACGCTTGCAGCGCTGGCTGGCGGCACAGTGAGGAGAACAGAATGAAGAAAGCCCTTCTGGTGGTGAGCTTCGGCACCAGCTATCGCGACACTTGTGAAAAGAACATTGTCGCCTGCGAGCGCGATCTGGCGGCAAGCTGCCCGGATCGTGCGCTGTTTCGCGCCTTTACCTCCGGGATGATCATTCGCAAGCTCAAACAGCGCGACAACCTGCATATCGACACGCCGCTGGAGGCGCTGCAAAAGCTGGCGGAGCAGGGGTATCAGGATGTGGCGATCCAGTCGCTGCACATTATCAACGGCGACGAATACGAAAAAATCGTGCGTGAAGTCCAGACGCTGCGCCCGCTGTTCAAACGGCTGGTAATTGGCGCGCCGCTGCTCAGCAGCCACGAAGATTATCTGCATCTGATGCAGGCGCTCTCCCGGCAGATGCCGCAGGTCGCGGCCGATGAGCGCGTGGTGTTTATGGGCCACGGCGCCAGCCATCACGCTTTTGCGGCTTACGCCTGCCTCGACCATATGATGGCGGCTCACCGTTTTCCGGCGCGGGTTGGCGCGGTAGAGAGCTACCCGGAAATCGATCTGTTGATCGACGGCCTGCGTCATGAAGGGGTGAAAGCGGTGCACCTGATGCCGCTGATGCTGGTGGCGGGCGACCATGCGATCAACGACATGGCCTCCGATGACGATGATTCGTGGAAGACGCAGTTTGAGCGCGTAGGTATTGCTGCGACGCCGTGGTTACAGGGCTTAGGCGAGAATGCCGATGTGCGTGCGATGTTCGTCCAGCATCTGCATCAGGCGCTGGCGCAGGTGATGGAGGCCGCAGCATGAGCGGTAAACTCTACGCGCTGAGTACCGGCCCAGGTGCGGCCGATCTGATCACCGTGCGCGGTGCGCGCATTCTCGGAAAGCTCGATGTGCTGTATGCCCCGGCCGGGCGCAAAGGCGGCGACAGCCTGGCGCTTTCCATCGTGCGCGAGTACCTCGGCGCGCAGACCGAAGTCCGCTGCTGCCACTTTCCAATGAGCGCGGACAGCGCCGAAAAAGAAGCGGTGTGGGACGACGTCGCTGCCGCGCTGGCCGCGGAAGTCCAGGCCGGTAAACAGGTAGGGTTTATTACCCTCGGCGATGCAATGCTGTTCAGCACCTGGGTATTCCTGCTGCAACGGCTTGGCCAGCCGCAGTGGCTGGAGATTGTGCCAGGCGTCACGTCGTTTGCCGCCATTGCCGCACGCGCGCAGGTGCCGCTGGCGATGGAGCAACAGTCGCTGGGCGTGGTGTCCTGCACCGCGCCGGAAGATGAAATCCGCCAGGCGTTACAGCAACACGACAGCCTGGTGCTGATGAAAGTCTATGGCCGTTTTGCCCGTATCAAAGCGATGCTGGCGCAAGCGGGGCTGCTGGAGCACGCCCTGATGATGGCGGAAGCTACCCTGCCCGGCGAGCAGTGCTGGCGGCAGCTTAGCGAGGTTCGCGATGACCAGCCGCTGCCCTATTTTTCGACCATTCTGGTGAATAAACAGTGGGAGAGAAGATGAAAACGCAACAACTGAAACAGCTGTCGTACAGCGGTCTTGCCGCTGCGCTGCTGCTGATGGTGGTGCCGCAGGATGCCTTCGCCATGCACATTATGGAGGGCTTTCTGCCGCCGATGTGGGCGCTGGCGTGGTGGGTGCTGTTCCTGCCGTGCCTGTGGTACGGGCTGGTGCGCCTGCGCCGCATTGTGGCGGACGATACCAACCAGAAGGTGCTGCTGGCGCTGTGCGGTGCGTTTATTTTTGTCCTGTCGGCGCTGAAGATCCCGTCGGTGACCGGAAGCTGTTCGCACCCGACCGGCGTCGGGCTGGCGGTGATCCTGTTTGGCCCCGGCGTGGTGGCGATTCTTGGCGCGATTGTACTGCTGTTTCAGGCGCTGTTGCTGGCGCACGGCGGGCTGACCACGCTTGGCGCCAATGGCATGTCGATGGCGGTCATTGGCCCCGTTGTCGGCTATGTGGTGTGGAAACTGGCCTGCCGGGCGGGTTTTCGTCGCGATGTGGCGGTGTTTCTCTGCGCCATGCTGGCGGATCTGTCGACCTACTTTATTACCTCGGTGCAGCTGGGCGTGGCATTCCCGGATCCCCAAAGTGGGGCAACCGGCTCGATCGTGAAATTTATGGGCATCTTTTGCCTGACGCAAATTCCGATTGCCATCGCAGAAGGGTTGCTGACGGTGATGATTTACGATCAGCTCACCAAACGACAGCTGATCGCCGGGGCATTAAGATGAAAAAGACCCTGATTCTGCTGGCGATGGTGATCGCCCTGATGGTGCTGCCGTTCTTTATCCATCACGGCGGTGAATATGGTGGTTCCGACAACCAGGCGGAAAGCCAGATCCAGGCGATTGCGCCCCATTACCAGCCGTGGTTCCAGCCGCTGTATGAGCCAGCAAGCAGCGAAATTGAAAGCCTGCTTTTTACCCTGCAAGGCTCGATGGGCGCCGCGGTCATTTTCTACATCCTCGGTTATATGAAAGGCAGGCAGCGTGATCGCGAACGGTCTTGATCGGCTGAGTTACCAGAGCCGCTGGCTTCACGTTGCGCCGGAGCGTAAATTCCTGTTCTGGTTGCTGATGATGGTGCTGGCCTTTTCCCTGCCGCCGTTCGGGCAGGGGGTGCTGCTGGTGGCGCTGGCGATTTTTACCTGCTGGCTGCTGCGCGTCTCGTTCTGGCGCTGGCTGCGCTGGATGGCTCTGCCGATGGGCTTTTTGCTGGTTGGCGTGGTGACGATTCTGTTCAGCGTGACGCGCGAGCCACAGCCGCTATTGTACGGCGTGCATCTGGGCTGTGTCTGGATCGGCGTAACGCCGCAGGGGCTGGCGTCAGCTAACTCAACGTTATGGCGCAGTCTCGCCGCGCTGGCGGCGACCTTCTGGCTGGTGCTCAATCTGACCTTTCCGCAACTGATTCTCTTGCTCAAACGCGGGCGCGTGCCGCGATTGCTGACCGAACAGATTCTGCTCACCTGGCGCTTTATCTTTATCCTGCTCGAAGAGGCGGCGGCGCTTCACCGTGCGCAGACGCTGCGCTTTGGTTATCGCACCTTGCCGCAGAGCTATCGTTCGCTGGCGATGCTGGTGAGCCTGTTATTTACCCGCGTGCTGTTGCGCTACAAAGCGATGGCGACCACGCTGGATATCAAACTTTATCAGGGTGATTTTCACCTGTAGGGACGAGGCATGCTGGCATGTGAAAATCTGTGGTTCAGTTACCAGGATGCGCCGACGCTGAAAGGGCTGACGCTCGATTTTTCCCGCCAGCCGGTGACCGGGCTGATCGGCGCGAACGGCTGCGGTAAATCAACGCTGTTTATGAACCTGAACGGTATCCTGCGCCCGCAAAAAGGGGCGGTGTTGTGGCAGGGAAAACCGCTCGATTACAGCAAGCGTGGGTTGCTGGCGCTGCGCCAGCAGGTGACCACCGTCTTTCAGGACCCCGATCAGCAGATCTTCTATACCGATATCGACAGCGACATCGCCTTCAGCCTGCGCAACATTGGCGTGGAGGAAGCGGAGATCGCGCGCCGCGTCGATGACGCCCTGACGCTGGTGGACGCGCAATCCTTCCGTCAGCAGCCGATCCAGTGCCTGAGTCACGGGCAGAAAAAGCGCGTCGCCATCGCTGGCGCGCTGGTGATGCAGGCAAAATATCTGCTGCTGGATGAGCCCACCGCGGGTCTTGATCCCGCCGGGCGCGCGCAGATGATGGCGATCATCCGCCGCATCGTCGCGCAGGGAAATCATGTGGTGATCTCCAGCCACGATATTGATTTGATTTATGAAATTTGTGATGCAGTCTATGTGCTGCATCACGGCGAATGTCTGACGCAGGGAACGCCTGCCGAGGTGTTTGCCCACCGCGCACTGGTTGAGAAAGCCGGTCTGACGCAGCCGTGGCTGGTAAAACTGCACAGCGAGCTGGGTTTGCCGCTGTGTAAAAGTGAAGATGAATTTTATGCCCGCATGCGGGCGATGCGGGTTAAGGAGGCGTCATGACGCTGGCGATTATGTTGCAGGGCACCGCCTCAGACGTAGGTAAAAGCGTGCTGGTGGCCGGGCTGTGCCGCATTTTTTATCAGGATGGGCTGAAAACCGCCCCCTTTAAATCGCAGAATATGGCGCTCAATTCCGGTATCACGCCGGATGGCCAGGAGATGGGGCGCGCGCAAATATTCCAGGCGGAAGCGGCGGGTATCGTGCCGGATGTGCGTATGAACCCGGTGCTGCTTAAACCCACCAGCGACCGTAAAGCGCAGGTGGTGCTGATGGGCAAAGTGGCGACCGACATGGATGCCGTCAGCTATCACGACTACAAACCGCGTCTGCGGGCGCAGATTATGCGCGTCTGGCAAAGCCTGGCACAGGAGTACGACGCGCTGGTGCTGGAAGGGGCAGGCAGCCCGGCGGAGATCAACCTGCGCGATCGGGATATCGTCAATATGGGCATGGCGGAGATGGCCGCGTGCCCGGTTATCCTGGTGGCGGATATCGATCGCGGCGGCGTCTTTGCGGCCATTTACGGCACGCTGGCGCTGCTCCAGCCGCATGAACGCTGGCGGGTCAAAGGGGTGATTATCAATAAATTTCGCGGCGACGTCGCGCTACTGACGCCGGGCATAAAACAGATTGAAGAACTGACGGGCGTTCCGGTGATCGGTGTGATGCCGTGGCTGGAGGTCGACCTCGAAGATGAAGATGGCGTGGCGCTGCAACGAGGCAAATACCTGAGCACCGCCGAGCGGGCGTTGGATATTGCGGTGGTGCAGCTTCCGCATATTTCCAACTTCACCGATTTTAACGCGCTGGCGGCGCAGCCGGATGTACGCGTGCACTACGTGCGCTCGCCCGATGCCTTGCAGGGCGCGGATCTGGTGATTTTACCGGGCAGTAAAAACACCCTTGGCGATCTTCACTGGCTACGCGAAAGCGGGCTGGCGAAAGCGCTGCTTGCCAGGCATCGCGCGGGCGTACCGACGATCGGCGTTTGCGGGGGTTACCAGATGCTCGGCGAGACGATCGTCGATGAGGTGGAATCCGGGCTGGGTACGCAGCCGGGGCTGGGGCTGCTCAATACCGTAACCCATTTCGCACAGGATAAAACCACCACGCTTGTTGAGGCCCGTTTGCCGGAGACATTGCCCGGCTGGCTGGCGAATTGCGCCGGGCTGGCGCTGCGCGGATATGAGATCCATATGGGCGAAACAACATTGCAAAGCGGTTGCCGCCCGGCGCTGTGGTTAGAGAAAAACGGTCAGCGCGTGGCGGATGGCGCGGTCAGCGATGACGGCCTGGTGTTTGGTACTTATTTGCACGGCCTGTTCGACAGTGATGCGTTTACCCGCGCGTTGCTGAACGGCCTGCGCGAGCGTAAAGGGCTGGGGCCGCTCGATATCGCCGTGAATTATGCCGACTATAAAGCGCAGCAGTTTGATATCCTCGCCGACGCCATGCGCAAGCACGTCGACATCGATCGTATCTACCAGATTATGCAGCAACATCAGGAGCAGACATGTTAACCCTTGTTACCGGCGGGGCGCGCAGCGGTAAGAGCCGCCACGCCGAGTCGCTGGTCGCAGACGCCAGCCGCGTACTCTATATCGCCACTTCGCAGATCGTTGATCAGGAGATGGCAGCGCGGATTGCGCACCACCGGGCGAGCCGTCCGGCCCACTGGCGTACCGAAGAGCGCTGGCAGCAGCTGGCGGAGATCATTACGCCCGACAACGATAGCCGCGAAGCCGTGCTGCTGGAGTGCATCACTACGCTTACGACCAATCTGCTGTTTGCCTTTGGCGGCGAGAGTGACCCGGAACAGTGGGATTACGCCGCGCTGGAAACGCAGGTGCAGCAGGAAATTGAGACGCTGATAGCCGCCTGCGCGGCCTGCCCGTCGCCGGTGGTGCTGGTCACCAATGAAGTGGGGATGGGGATTGTGCCGGAAAACCGCCTCGCGCGGCATTTCCGCGATATTGCCGGGCGCGTCAATCAGCGGCTGGCGCAGGCGGCGGATCACGTCTGGTTGATGGTTTCCGGGATTGGAGTCAAAATCAAATGAAACTGTTCTTCGCCACGCTGTCGTTTATCAGCCGTCTGCCGGTGCCAGAGCGCTGGGTGCAGGGGCTGGATGTCGCCGATTATGTGCGCGGGATTGTCACTTTCCCCCTGGTCGGCGTGCTGCTGGGCGCCATTAGCGGCGGCGTACTGGTGATATTGCAGCCGTGGTGCGGCGCACCGCTGGCGGCGCTGTTCTGCGTGCTGGCGCTGGCGCTACTGACCGGCGGCTTCCATCTTGATGGCCTTGCCGACACCTGCGACGGCGTCTTTTCCGCCCGGCGGCGCGAGCGGATGCTGGAGATCATGCGCGACAGCCGTCTCGGCACGCATGGCGGTCTGGCGCTGGTCTTTGTGCTGGCCGCGAAAATCCTCACCCTTAGCGAACTGCAACTGCGCGACGCGCCGATGATTGCGGCACTTGCGGCGGCCTGTGCTGCCGGGCGCGGCTGCGCGGTGCTACTGATGTTCGGTCATCGCTACGCCCGCGAAGAGGGGCTCGGCAATCTGTTTATCGGCAAAGTGTCGGGGCGCGATACGTCCGTCACGCTCATCATTACCGCGCTGGTCACGCTCGGGTTGCTGGGCGCGAAAGGGATCGTGGCGCTGCTGGTGACTCTGGCAGCGGTATTTCTGTTCGGGCAGATGCTGAAGCGCACGCTTGGCGGGCAGACCGGCGATACGCTCGGCGCCGCTATTGAGTTAGGCGAACTGATTTTTCTTCTGGCGCTGTTATAACCAGCCCACAACATAACGAGAAACAGCATGCAGACATTAACGACATTACTGGCAAGCATTCCGGCACCCGATGACGTAGCGATGGCGCAGGCCCGGGTTCATCTGGATGGTTTACTGAAGCCGCCTGGCAGCCTGGGGCGACTGGAAGCATTAGCGGTACAACTGGCCGGTATGCCTGGGCTGAATGGCGCGCCGCAGATCGCTGAAAAAGCGATTGTGGTGATGTGCGCCGATCACGGCGTCTGGCATGAAGGCGTGGCGATTTCACCGCAGGTTGTCACTGCGATTCAGGCGGCAAACATGACGCAGGGTACCACGGGCGTTTGTGTGCTGGCCGCACAAGCGGGGGCGAAAGTGTATGTGCTGGACGTCGGTATTGACGCCGATCCGATCCCGGGTCTTGTCAATATGAAGGTTGTGCGCGGCAGCGGGAATATCGCCAGCGGCCCGGCGATGAGCCGAAGTCAGGCGCAGGAACTGCTGCTGGAAACGATGCGCTATACCCGCGAGCTGGCAGCGCAGGGCGTGACGCTGTTTGGCGTTGGCGAGCTGGGGATGGCCAACACCACGCCAGCCGCGGCGATTGTCAGCGTGCTGACCGGCGAAGCGCCGGAATCGGTGGTCGGGATCGGCGCCAATCTGCCGGAAACGCTGCTCGGGCATAAAGCGCAGGTAGTGCGCAGAGCCATTGCGGTGAATCAGCCGGATGTTGCCGATGGTCTCGACGTGCTGGCGAAAGTGGGCGGTTATGATCTGCTCGGTATGACCGGGGTGATCCTGGGTGCAGCCACCTGCGGTTTGCCGGTGGTGCTCGATGGTTTCCTCTCTTACGCCTCGGCGCTGGCCGCCTGTCGCATTGCGCCGCAGGTGAAACCGTATCTTATTCCCTCGCATCTTTCGGCGGAAAAAGGCGCGCGCATTGCGCTCGAACATTTAGGGCTGGAGCCGTATTTCAATATGGGGATGCGTCTTGGTGAGGGCAGCGGCGCGGCGCTGGCGATGCAACTGGTGGATGCTGCCTGCGCGATTTACAACAAGATGGGCACACTGGCGGCGAGCAATATTGTGTTGCCGGAAACGAAATAGATTTTTGCCGGATGGCGCTAAACGCTTATCCGGCCTACGAACCGGGTTCGCTTACCATAGGCTGGATAAGGCGAAGCCGCCATCTGGCAACTCTCGGCAACTCACTACGAACCGGGTTCGCTTACCGTAGGCTGGATAAGGAGAAGCCGCCATCCGGCAACTCTCGGCAACTCACTACGAATCGGGTTCGCTTACCGTAGGCTGGATAAGGCGAAGCCGCCATCCGGCAACTCACGCTTCCTGTCGCATCACCTGCAACAGCGTATCCAGCAGCCCCGGGAAGCAGGCGTCCAGATCTTCCCGGCGCAGCGAAATCATATTTTCCCGCCCCTGCGGGCGCTGCCAGACCACGCCGCTGTCGCGAAGTACGCGCCAGTGATGCGTCATGGTCGATTTCGCCACATCCTGCGGGCGCAACGTATTGCAGCTCAGTTCAGCACCATCGGCGAGCCGTTTGATCATCGCCAGGCGCAGCGGGTTGCCAAGGGCGAAGAGCACATTTTCCAGGCGGAATTGCTCACGTTCTGGGTGGTTAGCGATCATAATATTCCTGTGTGGCGATGGTCTGGCTTAAGAAAGTCACGGCCGGGCCGGTACTATACGCAAACTCGATTTTTAAAGCCACGACCTCAATCGTGACCCAACCAATCGTAATAATAGCAAAAATAGTTCGAATATACTCGTACAGTTGTACTATGATACATGCCAATGAATCGCGGCCAATTCCGGCCACGAACTGATAGTCAAATGACTAAGGACGCATCATGCCCCGACCCATCCCCCTCGAACGTTATCGCAACATCGGTATCTCCGCGCATATCGATGCCGGTAAAACCACCACCACCGAGCGCATCCTGTTTTACACCGGGATGAGCCACAAACTGGGGGAAGTACACGATGGCGCGGCAACAACCGACTGGATGGCGCAGGAGCAGGAGCGCGGGATCACTATTACTTCCGCGGCAGTGAGCTGCTTCTGGCCCGGTATGGACAGAAGTTATGAGCCGCACCGCATCAACATTATCGACACCCCCGGGCACGTGGATTTCACCATTGAAGTGGAACGTTCCATGCGCGTGCTCGACGGCGCAGTGATGGTGTATGACTCGGTAGGCGGCGTGCAGCCGCAATCGGAAACCGTCTGGCGCCAGGCCAACAAATATCACGTGCCGCGTCTGGCTTTCGTCAACAAGATGGACCGTCCCGGCGCGGATTTCTTCCGCGTGGTGCAGATGATGATCGATCGTCTGAAAGCCAACCCGGTGCCGATCGTCATCCCGATTGGCGCTGAAGAGCATTTCACCGGTGTAGTGGATTTGATCAAGATGCGTGAAATCATCTGGGATGACGCCACGCAAGGTATGGTTTTCAGCTACGCGCCGGTACCGGAAGAGTTACAGGCAACCGCACTGGAGTGGCGGGAAAAAATGGTCTCTGCGGCGGCGGAAGCCAGCGAAGAGCTGATGGATAAATATCTGGAAACCGGTTCGCTGGACGAAGCCGATATTATTGCCGGTCTGCGCAAACGCACGATCGCCGGGGAGATCCAGCCGATGCTGTGCGGCAGCGCCTTTAAAAACAAAGGTGTGCAGCGCATGCTTGATGCGGTTGTCGAACTGATGCCGTCGCCGCTGGATATTCCTGCCATTCAGGGCGTGGATGAAAAAGGCCAGCCAGCGGAACGTCACCCGAGTGATGAGGAACCGTTCTCGGCGCTGGCGTTTAAACTGATGACCGACCCGTATGTTGGCCAGCTCACTTTTATCCGCGTCTATTCCGGCGTGCTGAAAAAAGGCGATGCGGTCTACAACCCGGTGAAAGGGAAGAAAGAGCGTATCGGGCGTATCGTGCAGATGCATGCCAACGATCGCCATGAAGTGGATGAACTGCGCGCGGGCGATATCGCAGCCTGTGTCGGGCTGAAAGATGTCACCACTGGCGATACCTTAAGTGACCCGGATGCGGTGATCACGCTGGAACGTATGGAATTCCCGGAACCGGTGATTTCGCTGGCTATCGAACCGAAAACCAAAGCGGACCAGGAAAAAATGGGTATCGCGCTGCAACGGCTGGCTTCTGAAGACCCGTCGTTCCGTCTGCACACGGATGAAGAGTCCGGCCAGACAATCATCTCCGGTATGGGCGAACTGCACCTGGAGATTATCGTCGACCGCATGAAACGTGAATTTGGCGTGGAAGCGAACATCGGTCGCCCACAGGTGACTTACCGTGAAACGCTGCGTAAAACGGTGAAAGATATTGAAGGCAAGTTTGTTCGTCAGTCCGGTGGGAAAGGGCAGTATGGCCACGTGGTGCTGACGCTCGAACCGCTGGCGCCGGGTAGCGGCTTTGTTTTTGAAGACGCCACCAAAGGCGGCGTGGTGCCGCGCGAGTATATTCCCTCCGTGGAAAAAGGGCTGCGCGAAGCCATGAACAGCGGCGTGCTGGCCGGTTATCCGGTGGTGGATGTGAAAGCGACGCTGACATTCGGTTCCTACCACGATGTCGACTCGTCGGAAATGGCGTTCCGCATGGCGGCGATCTTTGGTTTCAAAGAGGGCGCGCGCAAAGCGGACCCGGCCATTCTGGAGCCGGTGATGCATGTGGAAGTGGAAACGCCGGAAGAGTACGCCGGTAACATTATGGGCGATCTCTCTTCCCGTCGCGGTATGGTGCAGGGCATGGAAGAGCGCTTCGGCAGCCAGATCATCCGCGCCGACGTGCCGCTGGCCGAGATGTTCGGTTACTCCACCACGCTGCGATCCATGTCGCAGGGGCGTGCAACCTACAGCATGGAGTTCCACCACTACGCGGAAGCGCCGCGCAATGTGGCGGACGAGATCATCGCCAGCCGCGCCAAAGCCTGACCGTGATGTTCTGAACCCAAACCCCGCTGCGGCGGGGTTTTTTCGTGTTCGCCATGCACGGTAAACCGCGAGCACACGTTTTCTCGTTGCGTCATAACGTGCTGTAAAAAAGCAGAAAATGCGCAAAACGGGCTATGCTTAACCTGTCTCCGCCGCTTTTAAGGAATGCCGCCATGCGCCGCGTAAAACTGCTTTGCTGCCTGCTTGCCCTGATCTCAACCCGCGCTGCGCTGGCGGTCAGCTACCCTTTGCCGCCCGAGGGCAGCCGGCTGGTGGGAAGCCCGCAAACCATCTCTGTCGAGCAGGGCAATACGTTGCCGCTGGAAGCCTTTGCCGCGAAATACGGACAGGGGCTGAGCAATTTGCTGGAAGCGAATCCCGATGCCGATCCATTCCTGCCGAAAGCGGGTTCACAACTGATTATTCCGCAGCAGATCATCTTGCCCGATACGGTGCGTGAAGGCATTGTCATCAACGTTGCGGAGATGCGCCTCTATTACTACCCGAAAGAGAGCAACACGGTGGAGATCCTGCCGATTGGCATTGGTCAGGCGGGGCGCGAAACGCCGCGCAACTGGGTTACCGCGGTGGAACGTAAACAAGAAGGGCCGACCTGGACGCCGACGCCAAACACCCGTAAAGCCTATGCCGCAGAGGGGAAAACCTTGCCCGCTTTTGTGCCTGCCGGGCCGGACAACCCGATGGGGCTGTACGCCATTTATATCGGCAAGCTGTATGCCATTCACGGTACTAATGCCAATTTCGGTATCGGTTTACGCGTCAGCCAGGGCTGTATTCGCCTGCGTAATGCGGATATCAAATATCTGTTTGATAACGTTCCGCTCGGGACGCGCGTGCAGGTTATCGATCAACCGGTGAAAATGACCACCGAGCCAGACGGCAGCCGCTGGCTGGAAGTTCACGAACCGCTCTCGCGTAATCGCACGGAATTTGAATCCAGCAATAAAGTTCCGCTACCGGCCACGCCGGTGCTGCATGCGCTGATGAAGGGCGATGAGGTCAATGTCAGCCGGGCGTCTGCCGAGCTTGAACGCCGTTCGGGAATGCCGGTGAATATCAGTAACCAGCCCGGGCAGATCGATAAACAGCGCCTGTAAGCGGCGCTGTTTTATTGGTGAAATATCCTGAAAAATAAAATCCACAAAATGAGGTGAGTGTGGGTTATTTGTGTTTTTATTTTTGTTGAATAGTGATTTTGTTATTTCGTTTTATTTCAACGCACGGAATGTCAATAGGGTGCGCTGCGGCCGGACGGTAGGATAATCCTTCCTATCCTGATTATTCGTGTTCCGGCAGCAGGGCAATAAAATAATGAGAACTCCGGCAGTAAATAAACAAGCCATGACTTTACTGGCTTCTCTGGTATTAACCAGTTGCGCCACCTCTGAAGGGCTTCACACGCACAATAAAATATTAAATCCGGATTCGCTGGCGGCGAAAAATACGCTGTCGCAGGTCACGTTAAGCCCGGCAAACTGGCCCAAAGGCAACTGGTGGGCGCGTTTTAACGATCCGCAACTTGATGCGCTGATCCGCGACGGGCTGGCGTCCAGCCCCAGCTTGCAGGAAGTGAACGCCCGTGCGGACCAGGCCAATGCCACGGTAGTCAGCGCCAGAGCAGAGCAACTGCCTGATATTAATATTGATGCCAGCATTACCCGTTCCCGCGTCGCACGCGTTGATGATCCTTTGCTGGTGGGCAAAACTTACAGCACGCTGCGCACTGCCTCACTCGGCACCAGCTACACGCTGGATTTATGGGGCGGCAAGAAAGCGGCCTGGCAGGCGGCATTAGGTAATGCCAAAGCGGCGGAGCTGGATAAACAAGCCGCTGCGCTCAGTTTGTCGGCCAATATTGCCCGCGCATGGAATAGTTTAAATGTCGCCTGGAAATTAGAAAAAATAGCGGCCGCCAATGCCGAACGTCTGGCAAAAATAAGCGACATCCAGCGTCAGTTTTATCACGGTGGTATTTCACCGGAATATCAATATAAACAGGCAATGGCTAACGATAAAGATGCACAGACCGCATTATTACAGGCGCAAGAAAATGTCACTGCTGCGGGGATTAAGTTATCCACGCTGGTCGGCAAGGGACCGGATTATTGGCACCATCTGAAACCGTCCGAGGGCAACCCGGCAATGCAAACGACACTGCCATCGACGATTCCGGCGGAGTTAGTCGGGCGCAGGCCGGATGTGGTGGCTGCGCGCTGGCGCGTTGAAGCGGCGGAAAAACAGATTAAAGCCACGAAAACCGAGTTCTACCCCAATATCAACCTCGTCGCCGAAGCCGGTACGCGCAATCTTCTTGGCGATGCGTTTGTCGGCGCGCCGAGCCGGTTTTTCAATGTCGGGCCGACGCTTTCGCTGCCGATTTTCGACGGCGGCAAGCGGCGGGCGGATTTGGCGGGCAGCAACGCAGAGTGGGATCTGGCGGTTGCTCACTATAATAGCCTGCTGATTTCCTCACTGGGCGATATCAGTACCTCGATTGTGAATCTGAAATCGCTGGAGCAGCAGATTGTGCAGACGGAAGATGCCGATAAACTCGCGCACAGCGCGTGGGACGACGTTTCCGCCCAGTTTAAAGCCGGATTGCGACCGTGGCTGGATGTCCTCTCATTACAGGATCAACTGCTGGCGTCAGATCGCAGTGTCGCGCAGCTGCAAGCCGACATGATGGATCAGAATATTTTGCTGATTGAACAGCTCGGCGGCGGGTTAATTGCCCAGCCCGCAAAGGCCATCAATTAATTTGATGCTTAATGTTAAATAAATGATATTTATTTGTATCAGATAGTGCGTAGAGTAGGGGGAGTCAAAGGCAGGTTAAGCGGCGCATATATCGATATGCAACGTGAATATATTCCGCCTGCCACGTTTTCTTAAAAGGATCCCCGAAGCCATGAAAAAGATCGGATTTTTGACCTTTGGTCACTGGACGCCTTCAGCGCAATCCGCCACTCGCTCAGCCGCTGATGCACTGTTGCAATCCATCGATCTGGCGGTTGCCGCTGAAGAGCTGGGTGCAGACGGCGCCTATTTCCGTGTCCACCATTTCGCCCGCCAGCTCAGTTCTCCTTTCCCGTTGCTGGCCGCCATCGGTGCCAAAACCCGCAATATCGAGATTGGCACCGGTGTTATTGATATGCGCTATGAAAACCCGCTCTATATGGCCGAAGACGCAGGCGCGGCGGATCTCATTTCCGGCGGTCGTCTGCAACTGGGAATAAGCCGGGGTTCGCCGGAACAGGTGATTGATGGCTGGCGCTATTTTGGTTATCAACCCGCCGAAGGCGAAAGCGAAGCCGATATGGCGCGTCACCGCACCGAAACGCTGCTGGAGATCCTGAAGGGTGAAGAGTTTGCCACGCCAAATCCGCAGCCGATGTTTCCGAATCCGCCGGGGCTTTTACGTCTGGAACCTTACTCTGCGGGCTTGCGCGAGCGCGTCTGGTGGGGCGCTGGTTCGAATGCGACCGCGGTCTGGGCAGCAAAACTGGGGATGAATTTGCAAAGCTCGACGCTGAAAGATGATGAAACCGGCGAGCCGTTCCACATTCAGCAGGCGCAGCAGATCCGCGCGTATCGTGCGGCCTGGGCGGAAGCGGGTCACCAGCGCACGCCGCGCGTTTCCGTGAGTCGCAGCATTTTTGCGCTGATGGACGATCGCGACCGCGCTTATTTCGGCAGCAGCCGGAACGATCAGGACAAAGTGGGTTTCCTTGATGAGAAAACCCGCGCGATCTTTGGCCGTAGCTACGCGGCAGAGCCGGAAAAACTGGTTGAAATGTTGAAACAGGACGAGGCGATTGCCGAAGCCGATACCTTATTGTTGACCGTGCCGAATCAGTTGGGCGTTGATTACAACGTGCATGTTATCGAATCGATTCTTAAATATGTGGCCCCGGCTATGGGCTGGCGCGATTAATATGAAAAAGCAGGCGTGAAATATTGCGTGAGTTCACAAAATAACGTGACGGAGTGATTCGTCGCTTGTCAGTGAATTAAAAGCCAGTATCCTGTCGCAGGACAAACTGGATTGCTACCGTATTATTCTCTGACCAATACGGGCAAAACCTGAATCGTTTTTCTGAGCATTTACTGCCTGGAAAAGTGGTTCAGGTTTTTTTTTGGAGTTTTGCAATGATATCGGATTTTCCTCAGGAGGAGTGAGCACGTAAAAATACCGATAGCCTGTCAGTTCAGGTAAAGCGTGAAATGCCCTGATAGTCGCTGTGGGATATTTCACGAGCGGCGCTGGTTTTCGCAGTGAATGATTTTCGCTATGTGTTATTTGCGGAAAATAACCCGTCGTTCATTTTACGGGTACAGATAATTAATTACCTGATGTCGATTCAGTTCATCAGGCGGAGTTGTATTGCCTGAATATCTATCCAGCTCATGTTAATCAACCCATTTATTACCAGGGGTAACAGGAAAAAAAAGATGATCAATAAAAAGCATCAACTGAAATGGATTGCGCTCTTAATATCCTCTGCGCTGTTTTCCGCTAGCGCCGCCGCTGCAAAACTCTCTGTTGAACAGCGTCTGGAATTACTGGAAAAAGCACTGGCGGAAAACCAACAAGAATTACAGGCCACGAAGCAAGAGCTGCGGCAATATAAAACCCGCTTCGACAGGCAACCGGTTCCTGCCCGTGAAACGAACGCTGTCGCCAGTCATAAACCCGCCGATAAAACGCATGCGGCGGTATCTGCGCCTGGCGACGCTGTGCCAGCGCATTCTGCAGCGGTCACCGGCGCGACACCGGCACAAGAGGTGACGCTGGCGGACATCAGTAAATATGTGAAAAACGATCTCGGTTTCAGTTATACCGGCTACTTCCGCTCCGGCTGGTCGACCGGAACGCGCGGCGCGCCGAAGTCTTATGCTATTGGTTCTCTGGGGCGATTCGGCCAGGAAAACAGCGCCTGGTTCGACCTGCAATTGTCGCAGAAAGTCTACGATGCCGGCGGCAAGGTGGCGAAAGCCGTGGTCATGCTGGATGGCAACGTTGGTCAGCAATACAGCGCGGGCTGGTTTGACAGCGCCTCGGAAAACCTCCTGCAATTCTCGGATATCTATCTGACAACCAAAGGGTTCTTGCCGTTTGCGCCGGAAGCGGATTTTTGGGTTGGTAAACATAACCTGCCGGTGTATGAAATTCAGATGCTGGACTGGAAAAGCCATCGCACGAACGCCGGTTCTGGCCTCGGCATCGAAAACTGGCAGCTTGGCCCCGGTAAGCTGAATATGGCCGTCACGCGAGAAGATGTTAACGCCCACGCGGTCGATTATGCGACCTCGGGCAATACGCAGCAGGTTAACGCCAACAGCGCCGAGGTGCGCTATAAAGATATTCCGCTGTGGGAGAAAGCCACGCTGGAAGTGTTTGCGCGCTATGTGATGCCTAATGAAACCGATAGCAATCATAAAAATGAAGATAACGGCAGCTATTACAGCGTCAAAGATGCCTGGCATGGCGGTTTAATTCTGCGGCATAAGTTTAACGGCGGCGGATTTAATGAATTAACGCTCCAGGGAGCGGATAATTCCATCGCCAGCGGCTTTGCGTTAATTTCAGATTCTAACCCGACGTACGGTTATAACGACCAGTATTATGGCGAGCATAGTTACGGCAAAGCCTTTCGCGTGATTTCTCAGGGCGAGAACTATTTACGTCCGGATGTGATTATGGCGCATGCGCTGGTCTATGCGCACGGTAATGATATTTATGACTACAATACCGGTGCGCATACTGATTTTAATTCCGTTCGTGCGGTGGTTCGCCCGGCGTATATCTGGGATAACTTTAATCAAACCGGCGTGGAGCTGGCCTGGTTCGATCAGAAAAATAAAACCGGCGGCAATGAATATCATGAATCCGGTTATAAAACGACGCTCTATCATGCGCTGAAAGTGGATACCAGCCTGTTGACCTCGCGCCCGGAAATTCGTTTCTATGGGACGTATCTGAAGGTGAATGATAATGGCATCAGCCAGTTTGAATTTGCCGATGCGAAAAGCGACCAGTTCACCGTCGGCGTCCAGGCGGAAGTGTGGTGGTAATAACTTAAAAATTCAGAGCCTGCGCGCAGCAGGCTTTTTTTGGCGCCGTGCGAAATATAAAAGCGGCGCTGCGGGTATATAATCAGCAATCATCGGCTTCCGGTCATTTATAAATATTTGAGCATATGATCGAGAAAGGCGCGTACCGCAGGATTGGAACGGCGGCTTTCATGCCAGACAGCCGAAATATTGCCTCGCTCTACCGCAAAATCTGACAGTACGGGCACTAACTTTTTATCCCTCACCAGGGAAGCCACCATAAAATTCGCGGCCATGCCTATTCCGGCCCCGGCAGCAATGGCGGCGATGACGGCTTCGCTTGCGTCAACAATGATCGTTGACGAAGGCACAATCTCAATTTCCCGCTCTCCGACGCGGAACGGCCAGCGAAAAAGTTGCCCCGTATTCTGGTAACGCAGATTAATCGTTTGATGCCCGGCTAAGCCATTGGGATGTTCCGGAGGTGCGCAACGGGCTAAATATTCAGGCGAGGCATAACAACCTATCTGATAGGGCGCCAGGCGACGCGACAGCAGACTGGAATCCGCAAGCTCACCCATTCGAATGGCAATATCAATATGCTCATCAGCAAGGCTTACCATGTGGTCGCTTAAGCGCAGGTCAATCTTCACTTTGGGGTGAAGCGCGCAAAACTGTGGCAGAACAGGGGCAATCAAATGAATGCCAATGGGTAACGACGCCGCGATGCGTAATGTACCTGCGGGTTCCGCGCGTGTACGTTTGGCTACCTGTTCGATCTCTTCCGCATCCCGTAACAACCGCAACGCCCGTTCGTGCAGTTCGCGGCCTTCGGCAGTTAAAACCAGTGAACGCGTCGTTCGCGTGAACAGCGTGATGCCAAGGTGCTTCTCCAGCTGCTGAATACTCTTACTGATGGCGGAAGGCGAAACGGAAAGCGAGCGGGCAGCCGCAGTATAGCTGCCCAGCGCGCCTGCACGAGCGAATGCAATGAGACCGGTGAGTCGTTCAAAAGCTATTTGTTCCTTCATGGCATAATTAAAGCGAAATTCAGCCTCATTATCAATTCTGAATATTCATCGTATGCTCTGACACCTGAGCACTTTTAGAGCGAGATTGTGATGACTGAAATGATGAAAGCAGTACAACTCCATGCGTTTGGCGGGCCGGAAAACCTGCTGTATGAGGAGACCCCCAGGCCGGTAGCGGGCAGCGACGAGGTGCTTGTGCATGTGCAGGCCGCTGGACTTAACCCGCCAGACTGGTATCTGCGTGACGGCTATCGTGCACTTCCGCCTGAATGGTGGCCGGAACCCGCTTTTCCGCTCATTTTGGGAACTGACGTATCAGGCGTCGTCGCTGAAGTTGGTAAAAATGTTACCGGGTTCAGCACCGGTGATGAGGTCTATTCGATGGTGCGCTTTCCGCAAAGGTTGATGGAAGGCAGTGGCGGCTATGCGCAATATGTCAGCGTTCCTGCATCCGGGCTGGCATTAAAACCCCGGGGAATTGACCATGTTCAGGCAGCAGGGGCACCGATGTCACTCCTCACGGCCTGGCAGTTTCTTATTGAAACGGGGCATGACGCACCGAATCCTTTCCAGACTTTCCCTCATAAAGCCGTTCCATTAAAAGGCCGGACCGTGCTGGTCAACGGCGCAGGGGGAGGCGTAGGACACCTTGCGGTGCAGATTGCCCGCTGGCAAGGGGCGCGGGTTATTGCTGTGGCCTCTTCCCGCAATGAGGCGCTGTTACGCGATCTGGGGGCGGATGAGTTTATCGATTACACCAAAACAGCACCCGAGAGCGTAGTAAGCAATGTTGATCTGGTGCTTGATGCGGTTGGTGGCGCAAATATGGCGCGCTTTCTGCGTTGTATAAGGCCCGGCGGTGCATTATTCCTGGTTAACCCGCTGGGGTTTTCCGCATGGAGTGAAGCCGCCCAAAAAGAGATTACGGTGTCATCAACGCAAGTTCGCTCCAGTGGCGCGCAATTAGCAGAAGCCGGTCGTCTGCTGGAAAAAGGTGTTATCCGGGTGGTTATTGATAGCACCTGGCCATTAGCCATGGCATCGGCTGCCCATCAGCGTGCGGCAAAGGGAAGTATTCAGGGCAAAATTGTGCTGACAAACTTAGCGTGCGCTTAGTTTCCGTTCGGCAAAATAGTGGGCAGGCGTGCTGCCCATCGTTTTTCTGAACATAGTGATGAAGGCATTTACGGACTCATACCCCAATTTAGCCGCGACGTTTTGCACGGATACGCCGCTGGCTAACTCCTGTAGCGCAATAATCAAATGGAGTTGCTGGCGCCATCGACCAAAGGTCAGCCCCGTCTCGCGCAGCATCAAGCGCGCCAGCGAACGTTCGCTTATCGCCAGCCGTTTCGCCCACTCTTTAAACGTGCTGCGATCTTCCGGCTGGCTTACCAGCGTATCGGCCATGGTCCGTATTTTGGGATTCGAAGAGACAGGCAGGCTCAGTTTCTGCTGCGGCATGGTGGCTAATTCGTCGAGCGTCACCCGGGTGAGCCTGGCAACGTGGCTATCCGCCGGGTAATCAATGCCCTCGCGGGTTAAACGGTCAACTAACTCTTTAATCAACTGCGAAATCGCCAGCGTGCAACACTTCTCCGGGAGCGCTACGGCGCCGGGTTCGATGAATAAATAATTGAGATGCGCGTTCCAGGTCGCTTTGGCGCTGTGCGGGATCCCGCCCGGGATCCAGACGGCGCAGTGCGGCGGTACGATCCAGATGTCATTTTCCGCGCGACAGATAACGGCGCCATACAGCGCAATAATCAGTTGCCCCTTACGGTGCGTATGCATGGGCACTTCGGCTGCGTAATCAACGAACTCGAGATGACGAGCCACGGCCGGGCAGGGTGTGGCGTCAGGATCAAACACTTGCGTGGCATCATTGGTATTCATGGTATTGGCAACATTTAGGGATTTTTTGACAGAATAGAGTATTTAAGCGAGTACGCAAGTCGGTAATAATCCCGGCATGAACAAAATAAACTTCTGTCACTGCCGCTTTGGGCGGGCTATCTCCAACGTGTTCAACCGTGCAGGCGTCGTAATGGCTTCATTGACGCTGCAAAATGACGCCAATGCGTTGCTCTATTCCATCAAGAGCTTTGCCGCCGCGATGCTCGCTTATTACATCGCCTTATCGATCGGTCTTGAAAAGCCTTCCTGGGCAATCATTACCGTTTATATTGTTTCGCAGACCTCGGTTGGCGCTTCACTCAGCCGATCCCTTTATCGCCTGGCCGGAACCGTCATTGGCGCTGCGGCGACCGTGTTGATTGTGCCCACTTTCGTCAATATGCCGATCGTGTGCAGCGTGGTGCTTACCGGCTGGATCACCTTCTGCCTTTACTTATCCCTGCTTGAACGCACACCCCGCGCTTACGCTTTTGTCTTAGCCGGTTACACCGCGAGTCTGATTGGTTTTCCTGCGGTAATGCATCCCGGCGCGATTTTTGACACCGCCATCGTCCGGGTGCAGGAGATCGTGATTGGCATTCTCTGCGCGGCGCTTCTTCACCGCTATGTGCTGCCAAAACGGATATCCGGGTTGTTCAACAGCAAATTATCGGAAACGCTGCGCTCGGCGCGACAAACTCTTGCCGACGCGTTAGCAGGCAAATCCGACAAGGCTGCAAACAGTCTGCATCTGGCGCTGGCGTTGCAGTATCTTCAGGGCGTCAGCCACCACATTCCCTATGACTTTGCTCTCTCGGTGCCGATCCGGCACGCCAGAAACGCCCTGCATGACAAGCTGGCCCGCTTGTTAATCGTGATCTGCGAATTACGCGATCGCCTGCAGATGATTGAGGCGATGCCGGGCGATCTGCAAAAACTGCTGGGCGATGTTCAGCACTGGCTCGCCTGTGAGGATGAGCGGGAACGAAAAATCACGGCAGAAGCGCTCAGAATACGCAGCGAACAGTTAATGGCGCAGCAGGCGAAGCATGCGCTGACGTTGCAAGATGCCGTGCAAGCGAGCTTTGTCCGCCATCTGACAGAAGCGATCCTTCTTATACAGCAATGCGAGCGTCTTGCCGGGGCCATCCATCACGCGAAACCCGCGCCAGTGCAGGCGCAAGACCATCCGGTGAAAGGCTATGTTTTCCATCGCGATCATCTTGTCGCTGCACGCACTGCGCTGGGGGCGTTCGTGATAATCATGAGCGGCTGCCTGGTGTGGATTTTCTCGGCCTGGCCTGATGGCGGCACGGCAGTTTCTATCCTTGGCGTCTGCTGTACGTTGTTTGGCAGTTTCGACGCGCCGGCTCCGCATATTGTGAAATACATTATTGGCTCCTTCTGGGGCGTATTGATAAGCCTGATCTACAGCTTTGCTCTTCTTCCACACGTTACCGAATTCACTGTGCTGGTTGCGGTGTTTGCACCGGCATACCTGCTGGCCGGATCGCTCCAGGCGCGGCCGCCCACCACGTTTATGGCTATGGGGATCACCCTCACGCTGCCGGTGTTGTGCGAGCTAGGTCCCCACTACAGCGGAGACTTCGCCGTGGCGGTTAACACTGCCATCGCCTTATTTGCCGCGACCGGTTTTGCCGTGATCGGGATGAGCTTGCTGCAAACCGTGCAGGCAGACGCGGCGATAAACCGTCTGCTGAAGCGTTGCCGTCGCGATATACGACGCAGCGTAAAAGGGGCGTTTAAATCCGACGAGACGCACTGGACCAATTTAATGATCGACAGGACGGCCTTGTTACTGCCGCGCTTGCAGCGTAGCAGGCAATCGCCCGCACAGACGCTTAACCAGATGCTGCACTATTTGCGGATTGGCCTCGGCGTTATGCATTTGCGCCGGGGTTATTCCCCGGCGGGAGGCGATACGGGTAAAGCGCTTAATGAGCTGTTTTACCTGCTTAGCCGCGCGACAGATACCGCCATCTTGCGCCAGCGTATAGCCGCCATGATTGGCCGCTGTTTGCCTGCCGGGCCTCAACACTCGCAGCAATTCATTGGCAGGTTGGTTGATTTGTACTGTGCATTGCAGGAGCAGAACAGGGAGCAAGCAGATGATCAATGACATGAATATTGGCGGTGTCTTTTTCCCTGGCCTTTTGATCGTCGCGCTTCTGGCCCTGGTCTTTACCTTGCTGTGCGTGCCGCTTTTCACTTTCAGCAGGCTTTACCGGCGTTTGCCTTATCGCCCGCTGATGGGTTTCTCAATCTATATCGTTACCTTTTCCCTGCTTATCCAGGGGCTGAATGCGCTGGGGTGGTTATTCGTATGAAATCGTTTCTCTCTCTGTTTGGACGCTACGCGCTGACATTAAGCGCAGTGGCGGTGGCAACACTGCTGGCTTTTATGATGTGGAAACACTATGCGCAAATACCCTGGACCCGCGATGGCCGGGTGCGTGCGGATGTGGTGCAGATTGCGCCTGAAGTTTCCGGGCCGGTGAGCAGTGTGGACGTTAAAGATAATCAGTGGGTTAATCGTGGCGATGTGCTCTATACGATCGATCCGCGCTGGTTGAAGCTGGCCGTGGCCAGCGCGCAGGCTGACGTCGAGGCTAAACGCCATGAGATGTTAATGCGCCAGGATGCGGCAACACGACGTTCGCGCATCAAGGGGGTGATCTCCAGCGAGGATTTGCAGCAAACAGACAGTGCGGCGAACGTCGCGGTGGCGAACTACCATGGCGCGCTGGCCGCGCTGGAACTGGCTCAGCTTAATTTATCCCATGCCACCGTGCGCTCGCCGGTTGCGGGCTATGTCACGCATCTGCGGCTGCGCGCTGGCGACTATGCCACCGCTGGCGAAACAAAAGTGGCCATCGTCGATGCGAACAGTTTCTGGGTTGTGGGTTATTTCGAGGAGACCAAACTGCGCCATATTCGTGTGGGAAACAGTGCGCAGATAGCGTTGATGGGGTTTGAGCCTGCCATTACCGGCCATGTTGAGAGTATCGGGCACGGGATCGGTGACAGCAATGACGAGACGGGCGGGCTTGGCCTGCCGGACGTGGAACCGACATTTAGCTGGGTGCGGCTCGCGCAGCGTATTCCGGTGCGCATTCATATCGACACCTTACCGGCGGGAATTGATCTGGTGGCTGGCTTGTCCGCGAGCGTGTTGATTACGCCATAACGTTTCTGGTCACTGTTCCGCACACTTTGGGTTTAACGCTATGAATCACAGAAAAGAACTTATCATCAACGTCATCGCGTGGATTAATCGCAATATCCAGTCGCCAATGAAAATTGATGATGTCGCAGCCAAGTCCGGCTATTCAAAATGGCACTTACAGCGACTGTTTTTTGCGGAAACGGGCCAGAATCTGGGGCAGTTTATCAGGGAACGAAAGCTCAGTTTAATTGCCGAGCAATTGATTACCTCTAATGAATCATTAATCAGTCTGGCAATGAAATACGGCTTTGATTCTCAGCAATCATTAACCCGGGCATTTCACAAAAAATATCAACTGCCGCCGCATAAATACCGAAAGACATTTTTCCGGCAGCATTTCGATGATTTTCATCTCGACGTAAAACCACGGAAATAATCAATAGTTGAGGTGAGTGTTCTGTTGCCGGGCCGGTTGGCGATTCAGGGATATCCATTTAAAAAGCAGGACGCCTTGCCGGAATAACGCGCCTTTGTACCAGGATGGTGCGCGCTGCACTGGCATAATGCGTATTCACCTCGCCATCCTGCCCGTTTACCCGCTTCCTCTGCGGTTTTTAAAAGCTGGCACATCAATTGCTTTCTCAACGGTACCGCATCCTGCCTGGCAGGAACAGGCACCGTAGCCTGGCAAGCGGCTTGTGGCGAATCGCCACTCCAGTACATCGATTTCAGGCGAAGAAGCCCTGCCGGCAATGCTGTCGGCGGGGCTTTTTTTTGGAGTAAATCTATGAGCAAGTTAAAAGCATGGTTTCAGGGTCCACAAGATATCACCGAAGCAGAAGCCGTTGAGGATTACGCGGTTGGCCGCGTGCCGTCGCACTATCGTTGGCCCATTCCGGCCATTATTCTGGTGCTGCTCGGCAACTCTACCGCCATGTTCTGGTTCAGCCTTGGCGCGGACATGAGCTATCAGGTCGGCTGGCCCATGTTGCTGCTGCCGATTGGTTATATGGTGGTGTTTGCCACCTTAATTGGCTCCTGCATTATGAAGATGGCGAGTAAAGAGGGGCTTTCACTCAATTTGATGACGCGCGGGCTGGGGTTTGGCTATATGGGCTCAGCCTTCACCTCGCTGATTTACGCCGTGAATTTCATCTTCTATTTCCTGTTCGAAGGCACCATCGTGTCTCACGCCATCGCCAACTATGCGGGCGTGCCGGTCAACTCATTTACGGGCGTCGCCATCTTTGCACTCATGGGGCTGGCCGCCATCTGGTTTGTCTGGAAAGGCATGTCATCAATGCAATTTCTGCAAACCTGGGGCGTGCCCATTTTTATTGTGCTGTTTGGCTTTTGTATCTGGCAATTAACGCACCACTATCCGGCGGTCAGCTTCAGCGGCTGGCAGCCAAAAGGGGAGATTGACAGTAACGCACTGTGGCTGGTGATGAATATGGCCAACGGGCAGATTGTCTTTCAGGGATTGATGGCCACCGATTACGGTCGTTTTGCCCGTCCGGGCATCAGCCATAAAGGCACCGCCACCATCATGCTGGGGATGCTGATCCCGATTGTGGTGGTCATGCTGTTTGGCGCGTTTATGGCCTACACCTTGATGCCGCATATTCAGGGAGAAGATGTCTGGTCGCTGGCGCTCGATCCGGGTTTCGTCTTCCCGCTGATTATTGGTCTGACCGGCGTGTTATTTGCGGTGATTACCCAGATCCGCATCAACGTGCTCAATCTCTACTCGGGTTCGATTGCACTGTCGAATACCATGGATATGGCGTTTAACTATCGCCCGGGACGTCAGTGGTGGATGTTGCTGGTCTGGTTGCTCGGCGTGGTGTTCTATATCTGCAATATTTTGCAGTATACCGGCACGTTCCTGTCCATTACCGGCATTCTCACCAACACCTGGGTGTTTATTATCCTTGCTGATTACTTTATCTGCCGCAAAGTGCTGCACCTTGCGCCATCCGATTTCGTGGAGTTCCGCAAAGAGTATCTGCGTATGTGGAACCCGTCCGGCGTGATTGCGTTGTGCGTCGCGGTTGCGATAGGCGCAGCCGGCGTGCTGGGCCTGTATCCGATGGTGTATGCCTCGTTTATCGCCATGCTGGTTGGCCCGGTGCTGCACGTTGCTATCAGCGTCGCTACCCGCGGCAGTTATTACTTCAAAACCTTCCCTGAGGATATGCAAACCAACTGGAAACCCTCCGACGCTTATCAGGGACCGAAACCGGTATTTAATCCGTTACTGAGCAAGGAGGCAGAATAATGCGCATCAACGTTGCCACCATCCAGTTTGAACCAACGCTGTTCAGAAAAGAGGAGAACGTCACTCGTCTGCTGGCATTAGCAACCCAGGCCGCGCGTGATGGCGCGCGCTTAATCGTTATGCCGGAAATGGCGACCACCGGCTACTGTTGGCTGGATCGCGCGGAAGTCGCCCCTTATGTTGAAACGGCGGACGGAGCCACCAGCCAGGCATTTGCTGCCGTTGCACGCGAGTTTAACTGCTTTTTGGTCTTTGGCATGCCGGAGCGGGACCCGGTAACCGACCTCTACTATAACAGCGCCGTTCTGGTCGGGCCGCAGGGCGTGATTGGCGTCCACCGTAAAACGCACCCTTATATCTCGGAACCGAAATGGGCGGCTAACGGCGACGGCGGACATCAGGTATTTCACACTGAGATCGGCAATATCGCGCTGTTGATCTGTATGGATATTCACTTTATTGAAACCGCCCGGCTGGTTGCGCTGGGCGGTGCGCAAATTATCTGCCACATCAGCAACTGGCTGGCTGAACGCACGCCTGCGCCTTACTGGCTCACGCGCGGTTGGGAGAACGGCTGCGCGCTGATCGAAAGTAACCGCTGGGGCTGGGAGCGGGGCGTGCAGTTCAGCGGCGGCAGCTGCATTGTCGATAGCCACGGGGATCTGCTGGCCAGTTGCGACAGCGGCGACCGGGTACTCAGCGCTGAATTACCACTGCCTGAGGAGAATCCGCAACTGAATAAGCGTCGTCCTGAGCTGTATCAGCGTTTGATGACCAACACTTTGTTATGGAATCCACAGGACTTTTTTGGCTTATACGGGCGTAATCCACTGCCCGACGGCAAAGCCTCCCGTATTGCGGTGGCGCAGTTTCGCCCGCAAAACGATGTTGATGCCAATCTGTCGCAGATTCGGCACTGGGCCGAACAGGCGAAATCGGATGGCGCGGAACTGCTGGTATTACCGGAACGCGCGCTGACTGGCGGTGAGGGTAACCGCAACGCGCTGACGCTGGATGATGCGCCAGTACAGGCGCTGATCGCGCTGGCGGTGGAACTGGATATCGCGCTGCTCGCGGGGTTCGCCGAGCGGGAAGGGGAGCAGTGCTATAACAGCGCGGTGCTGGTGAGCAGTGGCGGGCTCGGCGCGCACTATCGGCAGATTCATCTCAGCGAACAGGATCGGCAATGGGCCTGCGCAGGCAATCAGTGGGTGACCTGCGATCTGCCCTGCGGACGGGTCGGTATTTTGCTGGGCGAAGATCTGCTGGTGCCAGAGGCCGCAAGGATTCTGGCGCTGGAAGGCTGCGACATCATTGCTTGCCCGGCTCAGCTCCATTCACCTGCGCCAATGGCGCACACGGGCACGGCGATCCCCCATGTCTGGCCGATTCCGCGCGGTGCCGATCCTTACCACTGGCTGCTGCCGCGCGTTCGCGCGGGTGAGAATAATGTCTGGCTGGCGTTTGCCAACTGGCCAGCCGCGGAAGGAGAAAGCTTTGGTCTGAGCGGAGTATTCGGCCCGGATACGTTTGCTTTTCCGCGTAAGGAAGCGAAAGCTACCGGTGCGAAAGGGCTGGCGGTGCTGGATATTTCCACGGGTTCAGCCGATACCACCTACCCCGATCATGTGGTAAGACGTAAAGACCTGGTGCTGATGCGTCAGCCGCATTACTACACTGCGCTGGTTGCTCAACCGCCGCGATGAACCACAGACGCGGCCTGCGGGCCGCGTTGATTCAGGAGCCATTATGTCTGCCACTCAGCCGCTGCCTAAACGCGTTATTCCGGTCGGTATTCTCTACTCTGTTTCAGGCGATTATGCGGTTATCGGGCGCGAGATGCTCAACGGCATTCTGCTGGCGATTGAGGAGATAAATGCCAATCCCGCCCATGAATTTACCCTTGCTCCCGTGATCCGCGATCCGCAGGGTTCGCTGGATCTCTACTACGAATACTGCCACGACTTGCTCTATCGCCACGGCGTACGTCATGTGATCGGCTGCTACACATCCGCGGCGCGTAAAACCATTCTGCCATTGATCGAAGGCGCAAATGCGCTGCTGTGGCACTCCGCGCGCTATGAAGGGTTTGAGAGCAGCAACAGCGTGATTTACCTTGGCGCCACGCCCAATCAGCATATCTTGCCGATGCTCAGTTGGCTGTTACAGCAGCAGGCGGCGGAGATCTATCACATCGGTTCTAACTATGTCTGGTCCTGGGAGATGGATCGCATCACCCGTGAAGCCGTGATTCCTGCGGGCGGCAGCGTGGTGCAGAGCAAATTACTGCCGCTGGGCGACGAAAATGTAGAAACGTTAATCGCTGATATTATCGCCTGCCGCCCGAAAGTGCTCCTGAATACTATGGTCGGTAAAAGCGCCTACAGTTTTTACCGCGCCTGGCACCAGGCCTGCCAGCAGCAACCGTGGTTAAACGAGGTGCTGAAGCTGAGCCTGACGCTGTGTGAGCCGGAAGTGCAGTTAATAGGCGCAGAGGCGTTAGAGGGGTATCTGGTCTCTGCAAGCTGGTTTCAGTCGATTGACAGCGACGCCAACCGGCGTTTTCTGAGCAGCTATCGCCAGCGCTTTGGTGAACATGTCTCGCCGTCCGTGGACAGTGAGAGCGCCTGGCTGGCCGGACATTTGCTGGCGAGAGCCATTGTGCGCCACGGCAATGCCGACGTTGAAGGCGTGCGCAATGCCGTATTGCAGGACGAGATGGATTCGCCAGCCGGGCGGATTCGTCTCGACGCCGACAACAATCACTGCTGGTTGACCCCGCATCTGGCGCGCTGTCACAACGGCAGGCTGGAGAGTTTCTGGCAGGCTGATGCTGCGGTGAAGCCCGATCCCTGGCTGGCCTGGGTGGATCTCGCGAGCCTCACGCATCGCGGAGATAGCGCATGAGCCGAAAAAACGTGCAGATGCGCGGATTAAAAGTGTGTGTGATCGGCTGTTCCGAGCGTGATAATCACCATCTGGCGCAGCAGTTTAGCCGCATAGGAATTGAGGGCCTGTTCTGTGCGACGTTTCCTGACGAGAGCCAGCTGGCTGACCAACAGCTCCTGGTATTCGACGGCGATAACTCCACCCTGTTTCATCCCACGAACCTGCTACCCTGGCCCGCTCTGCCAAAGATTGCGCTTACCGCCATTGAAACGCCATCGCGTTTACAGTGGATTGCCGAGCAGAAGATCGACAGCTACATGCGCAAACCGGTACGTTTTGATGGTGTGATGACCGCCTTTACGCTGGCGCTTAATCATGCCGCGCACATCAACCAGCTCGAAGCGCAACTCCGGCGGCAGGAGGAGCGATTGCGCGCGCGTAAGTTTCTGTTTTCCGCGCAACTGCGGGTTATGCATGCGCTACGTCTGGAGGAGGACGATGCCTACAGCTTGCTGCGTCGCGCCTCAATGGCGCAACACATGACCATTGAAAACCTCAGTTGTGAGTTGCTGAACGACACGGAGTCCTGGCTCAACCGGTTGAAATCACTGCTGGTGGAATAGCGTGCTGCGTTTCGCAAGATGCTGTACAAAAAAACGGCCTCAGGAAGAGGCCGGAGCGTGGATTTTCACTATTCCGCTTAGTTTCTGACGTTAATCACGCCGTATTTTGACGCTTGATTCTGGTCGCGCCGTCGCCACCCTCGGCGATGCGCCTTTCGCCGCAAGAACGCACGCTATTAACCAGCGCTTATTCGTCCCGTGAATCGGTCGGATACGTGTGCTGACAGCGAAGGAACTGAGCGCCGCACGATCTCAGCGGCGTTGCCGGCTATCTCTTTGCCCGCAAATGCGCCGTAAACTTGATGGCACGCAGGCGGCGCGTCAAATCCGGCTGCCCATTCCTGTAGTGTGGTGTAAAAATGCGGATGCGATATGGTGATGGCTTTCATTTCAGAGCCGCTGATGCGGCTCTGTGCGGGTGCCAGCAGGTTATGCGGCTCGTGGCTGCAGCTGGTAAATCCATGCGCTGACGCGCTTGCCCTCAGCGGTGGTGACCTCGACTAAAACGCGGTCGTAGCCCTCTTCAAATTCATCCAGCATGGGCCAGTGCGCAGTAAGGTTGTCGGACAAAAACAGGTAACCGCGTACCTGCGCGCCGTTTTTATCCAGTACGATGCCAGGAAAATCGGCGGCGGCTCCCCAGCCACGCGCGTAAAACGTACCGGTGACGTAGCCCGGCAGCCATTCACCGCCGATGTTTTCCAGGATATGTGCATTAGAGCAGCCGGGACGCAGCGTGCCGTAGACAAATAACGATTCCATTTTCCCTCAACAATCAAAGCGATAAACACCCAATGGGCGAAGAGTATTCAAAATACGGTTTTGTGATGAGGTTCGCAACTGTCTGCAAGTGCGGTGCGCGGTAAACGCCGAAAAGCAAAAAGCCTGCTCGAAAGCAGGCTTTTTAAATATGGCTCCTCTGACTGGACTCGAACCAGTGACATACGGATTAACAGTCCGCCGTTCTACCGACTGAACTACAGAGGAATCGTGTGGAGGCTTATCTTAGCGGCGAAAAATCTTTTGTCAAACCTCATTTTAGCGATGACGACCTGACTGCTGAATCCCTCGTCAGATTGATCTAATAAACACCGATTTTGGCGTAAATACTTTGCAGGTTCAGGGTTTCTCCCTCATCATTTGAAATGTGATTTCACCTTTCGCGGCTAAGGACCATTTTGAACCTCGTCACTCCCTTACGCCAGGCTGTCATGCGTACGCCCTGGTACAGAAAACGTAAAAGTTACCGTGTCTTATTCTGGCGAGAAATCACCCCACTTGCCGTACCTATCTTCCTGGAAAACACCTGCGTTTTGATGATGGGCGTGCTCAGCACGTTTCTGGTGAGCTGGCTGGGTAAAGAAGCGATGGCGGGCGTCGGCCTGGCGGACAGCTTCAATATGGTGGTGATGTCTTTTTTTGCCGCCATTGATTTAGGGACGACGGTGGTCGTGGCCTTCAGCCTCGGCAAACTGGATAGTGAGCGGGCGAGGGCGGCAACGCGGCAGTCGCTGGTGATCATGACGTTGTTTGCCATTATGCTGGCGGCGGTGATCCACTACTTTGGCACGCAAATCATCGACTTTATCGCCGGTGCGGCGACGGCCGAAGTTAAAGCGCTGGCGCTGACCTACCTTGAACTCACCGTTATCAGCTACCCTGCGGCGGCGATTGCGCTGATTGGCAGCGGCGCGCTGCGCGGCGCGGGCAATACCAAAATCCCGCTGTTGATTAATGGCGGGATGAATATCCTCAATATCATTATCAGCAGTATCCTGATTTATGGCCTCTGGGGCTGGAAAGGCATGGGTTTTGCTGGTGCAGGGCTGGGGTTGACCATTTCCCGCTATATTGGCGCGGTGGCGATTATCTGGGTGCTGATGATTGGTTTTAACCCGGCGCTGCGTATCTCGCTGAAAAGCTACTTCGAAAAACTCAACTTCTCCATTATCTGGGAAGTGATGGGGATCGGCATTCCGGCCAGTATCGAGTCGGTGCTGTTTAATGGCGGCAAGCTGTTGACGCAAATGTTTGTCGCGGGCATGGGGACCAACGTCATCGCCGGTAACTTTATCGCTTTCTCCGTGGCGGCGCTGATAAACCTGCCGGGTAACGCGCTGGGCTCTGCGTCTACCATTATTACCGGTAAGCGCCTCGGTAAAGGACAGATCGGCCAGGCAGAACGCCAGCTACGCCATGTCTTCTGGCTTTCGACGCTGATGCTGACGGCCATTGCCTGGGGGACAGCGCCTTTTGCCGGGCTGTTCGCCGCCTTTTATACCCAGGAAGAGGATGTAAAAGAGGTGGTTAAAGTGCTTCTGTGGCTCAATGCGGCGTTTATGCCGATTTGGGCGGCGTCGTGGGTGCTGCCTGCAGGCCTGAAAGGCGCGCGCGACGCCCGTTTCGCCATGTGGGTTTCTATGCTTGGAATGTGGGGTTGCCGGGTGGTGGCAGGGTATACGCTGGGGATCATGCTCGGAATGGGCGTGATTGGCGTCTGGCTCGGGATGTTCCTCGACTGGGCGGTACGCGGCGTCTTCTTCTACTGGCGTATGGCGAGCGGCAGATGGCTGTGGAAGTATCCAAAGCCGCAGAAAGGCGCCATTTCTGCACAAGCTGGAGAATAATTCGGCAAACGCGCCGAAAAACACAAATCAGGCTTTGACAAGGCCCAGGGGCATCGCTAATATTCGCCCCGTTCACACGATTCCTCTGTAGTTCAGTCGGTAGAACGGCGGACTGTTAATCCGTATGTCACTGGTTCGAGTCCAGTCAGAGGAGCCAAATTTAAGAAGCCTGCTTTCGAGCAGGCTTTTTGCTTTTCGGCGTTCAGCAACCATCAGCGCCAGGTTGCCCCGGCGCTGTGAGTTAACCTGCCTGCACGCGCAGCGGCGCGGTGGCGGCAATCAGCCACTCGCGGGCGTCGCTGTTGACCCGCGGCGACAGCGTTTCACGCACCCGCTGGTGATAATCATCCAGCCACTGTTTCTCCTGTTCGCTCAGCAGGTTCCACTCCACCTGGCTTAAATCGATGGGGATCAGCGTCAGGGATGAGAAGCGGCAAAAACCAGGCTGGCTTTCCACTACTTCCACCTGATTTTCGATACGAATACCATAGCGATCCGCCAGATAGTAACCCGGTTCGATGGTCATGATATTACCGGCGCTGAGCGGCCAGGGGTTGACCTTTTTCGCAATGCGCTGCGGCTGTTCGTGGATCAGCAACTGGTGACCGACGCCGTGTCCGGTGCCGTGATCGAAATCCAGCCCCAGATCCCACAGCGCGCGACGGGCAAAAGCATCAAGCTGATGGCCGTGCGTACCGGCAGGGAATTGCAGGGTAAACATCGACAGAAAGCCTTTCAGCACGGCGGTGTAGTGCAGCCGCTGCTGCGCGTCCAGCGGGCCAAACGACAGGGTACGCGTGGCGTCAGTG
Organism: Kosakonia sacchari; assembly: GCA_900109485.1. Lineage (GTDB taxonomy): Bacteria > Pseudomonadota > Gammaproteobacteria > Enterobacterales > Enterobacteriaceae > Kosakonia > Kosakonia sacchari_B. The sequence continues at coordinate 59,937 of FOAY01000017.1, forward strand.
GTGCCGTTCTGGTACTGGCCGCCGGAGTCGTTGAGGTAGAAGTTCGCGCCGGTGATGGCTTTGTTGGTTTTTTCGCTGCTGTGGTAGTGGCACATGGCGGCATTGCTGGCAGAGGCTGAAATGGTACTGAAACTCTGCTCGATAAACCCGGCCTGCTGCTGGCGAAATGCCAGTTGCTTCTGCTGGGCTTCCAGTTCGGTTACCGGGTTGCCAGCGGCTTCACGCGCCGGAACTTCCTGCGCCAGCCACGCCAGAAAATTCACCCATGCCGCGCCATCCTGCTGGTGGCTTTCGCGGTAGCCTGCCAGCTCAACCGGGTTTTTATGCGCTTTGATAAAGGTGATTGGATCTGCGCTCCACAGCACTTCGCCCCCCTGTTGTTCGATGGCAAAACGCAGTGCGACGGGGGCAAAATCGCCGTCGAGCAGGATCCGTTTGCCCGGCGCTATCTGCTGGCAACGCGGCAGAAAGGCGTCGAAATCGCTCAGCGTCAGCGTGGCTTTCAGTTCAGCAGACAGCGCCACTGTTTTGCGCGGATCAACAAACCACTCCACCGCGCCATCACGGCTCAGCAGGGCAAAAGAGTGCGCCACCGGGTTCATCGCAATGTCGGAGCCGCGAATATTCAGCAGCCAGGCAATATTATCCGGCAGGGTGATGGCGAGATAATCCGTCCCTTTCGCCGCCAGCACTTGCGCAATACGCGCACGTTTATCGGCACTGCTTTCTCCGCTGATGGTGACGGGCATTTCACGAATCACGCCGCAGGGTGCCGCCGGGCGATCGCGCCAGATGGCAGTGAACGGATCGTGCGCCAGCGCCACCAGTTCGCAATGCGTGGCGTCAAGGGCAGTGAACTGGCTGTTGACCATCAGCAGCGGTTCGAAACCGATGCGGCTGCCCGCAGGCAACGACGCAAGAACCTGATCCAGCGGCTCGTTGTGCAGGTGATGGATTTCAAAGGCATGCAGATCCACTTCGCTGCGCACCTGTACCTGGTAGCGACCATCGACAAACATTAACGCGCGATCGCGCAGTACCAGCGCCAGCCCGGCCGAGCCGGTAAAGCCGGTGAGCCACTGCAATTTATTATCGTGCGGGGCACAGTCTTCGCTTTGATGCGCATCGGCGCGCGGCACAATGATACCGTCAAGTTCCAGCGCGACGAGCTGGTCGCGTAGCGCCTGTAACGGTGTTGGGGTTTGCATAGTGAGTCCTTTTTTTTTATCTGAACGGCGGTTCGTTGAAGGTGCGCAGCTTACGCGAGTGCAGGCGATCGCCCTCCGCCCGCAGCAGGTCAATCGCCCGAATACCAATTTGCAGGTGCTCGGAAATTGCCCCTTCATAAAAACGGTTCGCCTGGCCGGGCAGTTTGATCTCGCCGTGTAGCGGTTTATCCGACACGCACAGCAGCGTGCCATAAGGCACCCGGAAGCGGTAACCCTGTGCGGCAATGGTGGCGCTTTCCATATCAATCGCCACGGCGCGGCTCAGGTTAAAACGCAGCGCTGAGGCGGAATAGCGCAGTTCCCAGTTACGATCGTCGGTGGTCACGACAGTACCGGTACGCAGGCGCTGTTTGACCTCTTCGCCAGGCATCTCGCTCACCGCTTTGGTGGCGTCGTACAATGCGCGTTGTACTTCGGCGATGCTTGGGATCGGGATATCCGGCGGCAGGACCGCATCCAGCACATGGTCGTCGCGCAGATAGGCATGCGCCAGCACGTAATCGCCAATCTCCTGGCTTTCACGCAATCCGCCGCAGTGGCCAATCATCAGCCAGACATCCGGGCGCAGCACGGCGAGGTGATCGCAGATGGTTTTGGCGTTTGACGGCCCGACACCAATATTCACCAGCGTGATCCCCTGGCCGTCTGCGGTCACCAGGTGCCAGGCTGGCATCTGATGTTTTTTCCACGCCAGATCGGAAATCGCCTGCTCCGGCGCTTCGGTATCGGCGGTGATCCAGTGCCCGCCCGCGCAGGAGAGCGCGACATAGGGGCTTTCTGGATCGAGGATCTGGTTGCAACCCCAGCGCACAAACTCATCCACATAGCGGGTGTAGTTGGTGAACAGCACAAACGGCTGGAAATGCTCGACCGGCGTGCCGGTGTAGTGGCGCAGGCGCGCCAGCGAAAAATCCACGCGGCGGGCATCAAAGTGCGACAGCGGATACAGCTCGGTCGGATGGAACAGGCCATCAGCGGTTTCATCGCCAATCTGCGCCAGCTCGGTGGTCGGGAAGTGGCGCGTCAGACCAGCGCTCATCGAGCGATCCAGCGTCAGCTCGGAACCATCAATCACATACGGGTAGGGGATCTCATGGGCTGAAAGGCCAACCTCAATCTGCGCGCCGTAGTCCTGGCACAGTAACGTTAATTGTTCGAGTAAATAGGCACGAAACAGTGCAGGACGGGTGACGGTGGTGGTGTAGCAGCCGGAGTGGGTGAAGCGGGCATACGCGCGGGTTTTTGGTGGTTTCGTCGCGCTACCGTTCCAGCTTACCGACAGCGATGGGTAGACGAACAACCCTTGAGCGCGGGCTTCAGCCGCCGGGAGTTCACCGTTTTCAATATAGCGGCCAATGGCGTGGCGCAGTGCGTTGACCGAGCGGTCATACAGCGCCTCCAGTTGATCCAGCGCCTGCTCCGGTGTCAGGTGTGCACCTTTATTCATCATTATCTCCTTGTCTGCTTCTGCGGCGGTTCCCGATAGTATGTCACAGGAATGTGAAACAAAAGCCGTACGGGCGGGGATTCAGAGGAAACGGGGGGAAGCGCCCGGCGCGGCAGTGCGCGCCGGGAAAGGGGTTAGCCGCTGATTTTCACCAGCGTGCGGCCCTGGATTTTGTTTTGCAGGAAATCGGCGGCGGTCGCCGGTGCCTGTTCCAGCGCGATTTCAGTCGCCGCCTGCTGGTAGTAGCTCTGCGGCAGGATACGGGCGAGGTTTTCCCATACTGCCGGACGTTGCGCCGTCGGCACCATGACCGAATCCACGCCTTGCAGGCGCACGTTGCGCAGGATAAACGGCATCACGGTGGTCGGCAGATCGAAACCGCCCGCCAGGCCGCAGGCCGCCACGCAACCGCGATAGTTAGTCTGCGCCAGCACTTTTGCCAGCACATGGCTGCCAACGGTATCGACCGCGCCGGCCCACAGTTGTTTCTCCAGCGGACGCGTCTGCTCGAAATCGCTGCGCGGCAGGATCTCGTCAGCACCCAACTGGCGCAGGAAATCGTGGGTCGATTCGCGGCCGGTAACGGCGGCAACGCTGTAACCCAGCGCTTTCAGCAGTACCACGGCGGTGCTGCCCACGCCGCCGCTGGCGCCGGTGACGAGCACCGTGCCGTCCTGCGGTTTCACCCCGGCTTCCTGCAATGCCATAACGCACAGCATGGCGGTAAAACCAGCGGTGCCGATGATCATCGCCTGACGCGCACTTAAACTTTCCGGCAGAGGAACCAGCCAGTCGCCTTTCACGCAGGCCTGCGCCGCAAGGCCGCCCCAGTGGTTTTCACCCACGCCCCAGCCGGTGAGAATGACCGCCTGGCCCGGCACAAAGCGCGGGTCGCGGCTTTCGCTGACGCGGCCGGAAAAATCGATGCCCGGCACCATCGGGAACTGGCGAATGATTTTGCCTTTACCGGTGATGGCCAGCGCGTCTTTGTAGTTGAGACTGGACCAGTCAATATCGACCCGGACATCGCCCTCGGCCAGCGCGGGCAGCGCCACGTCTTTGACTTCTGCCAGGGTTTTATTCTCAAGCTGTTCCAGAACTAATGCTTTCATGACTGCGTTTTCCTCGTCGGATAACGTTGATTATTCGGCAGTTTTGCCGTCCTGTGCAGGTGTTATTTAGCTGTAATACTGTGCCGGAAGAACGTCCAGAACTGGTTGAGGGGATCCACAGAGCGGAACAGTTTGGCGCGCATCACTGCGCCTTCCCAGCCGGACCAGAACTGGCGCGCCAGTTCACTGGCCGGTGCATCTGTCGCCAGCTCGCCGCGCAGTTTTGCCTCGTCCAGGCAGCGTGCGACGCGGCTTTCCCACGCTTCAAGGATCGCCTGCAGGCGTTCGGGGAAGGTTTCCGGTAAAAGCGGTGTTTCCTGTAGCAGGTTGCCGACCAGGCAGCCGCGGCGGAAATCGTATTTCGCCATCCCCTGACCGGCATGCAGCACGAAGGCCTCTATCCGTTGCAGCGGGGCGAGTTGTGTATCAAGTAAAAACTTGTCGAGTTTATGCGCGAAAAAGCGGCCATAGGCGTCGATCACCGCGATACCGAATTCCTGCTTGCTCTTGAAGCAGTGGTAGAACGAGCCTTTTGGCACGGCGATATTTTTGATCACCGCATCGATCCCGGCCGACAAATAGCCGGTTTCGGTGAGCACTTCGAGGCCGGAACGAATCAGTTCCTGGCGGGTATCCGTGAAGTCGCGTTCCACCTTTGGCGGCCGCCCACGTCGGGGTTTTGCCAGCGCTGCCGTTTCGCTATTCATAATTTAGACCGATCGGTTTTAATTCGCTGTAGGCTACGCCGATTGTGAAGGCTAAGCAAGCGAAGAGCATGAAAAAGGCCCGCACAATGACGGGCCTTGCAGAGGTATTTTACCGACCGGCGCAGTGGCTTCCCTTTCGCGCCCGCGGGTAGACCGGATTAGGCCGTCGTATTGATATTACGACCAATTGCCGGGTTGGATGGTAACTGCGGGATCTGCTGAATGATATCGGAAGCCATTGACTTCTGAGCATCCAGCGCCTTTTTGAGCACCAGCGTACTGACCTGGCTATCAAGCTGATAGGAGTCCAGGCTGCTGGCCAGCGAGGCAATTTGTATCGGGTCCATTTCGATCATCCTATGTTGTAGAAAAAACAACTAAAGAACAGTTGTGAATATAACTGCACAGAATTTATCGGCAACAGGTGGTGAATCTTTAGGCGCAGCGTGGATAGCGCAGGGCCAGATAACCCTTTTTTTCTCCGCAAGCAATTGGGAAGATACTGAAAAATGGTCATTTTATAAACAGACGTGAGTCGTCTGAATACCGGGCTTTTTCGTTGATGCGGGAAATGCGAATGGTTATTTTTTGAGTGCAGACCGTAATGAAACAAAGACAACTGGCCGAACGTTTCGCGTTCATCGCCCGCTGTGATTGGTTTCGATACGGCGCAGCACCTTTCCGGCTGTGCAGAAGGTGCTGCCTGGCCACAAGGCGCATATTCAGCGCGTCATTGCGGGTCATTTTCTTTGCACAAAAAACGAGGAATCACTGTTATGTCTCCAATTCCCACCACATCTGATAGCGGTAGATTTGTCAGGAACGGCGTTGGGTCGACCGGCCCACGTCTTACCCCGGCTGAGCGCGCCGAAGCACAACGCCAGGTCGAGGCGAAATTCCTGGCAGATATGAGGCGTAAATATCCTCAATATTATGGGGAACAAGCCTCTGCAGCCGATCTCTCTTTGACACAGCGAAATGCGAAAGGTAATTCAACATTACAGAACCCGTTTAGCGCCACGGTGACGCCGATGAGATTTGCGCTGCAGGATGCGGCGACACTGGATGCCACGGGAAAGAATTCCTACCCGGCAGCGCAGATTATCCAGGACATTGACAGCCTGCTGAGCTCATTGCAAATGGATCACTTTGATGTTGGTTTCTTCTCCTGGCCAACCAGCGAGACCCTCGTTGACGAAACGCTGGGCGCCTATGCCAGCTTACTGAAAGAAGGGAAAATCCTTGCGCTTGGCGGCATGGATCTTGGCGCGGCTGAATTAACAAACATCCTCACCGTCGCGAAGGCGAAAGGGCTTCCTGGCTATCAGGTTTTAGCGGTGAATTATAACCTTTATGATCGCTCCCTTTACGAAGGGGCTTTACAGGATCTGGTGGTAAAGGAAAACATCGCCGCAATGCCTTACACCGGCCTGGCGTCGGGGTTTCTGAGCGGGAAATATCGAACTCTTGACTCCCTTATTGATAACCCGCTCTCAGCGGAGCTTGCCAACTATTTTACCCCGCGCGGCTTTGCGACGCTTGGTGCGCTTGACATTATTGCCGCAAAATATACGGTTCCTCCTGCATCGGTGGCGCTGGCGTGGTTAATGAATCAGCCAGGCGTGGTTACGCCGCTGATTATTGATGAACCTTCCGTTGAAGGTGAAGAAGGGCTGGTAGCAGCGGCCGCGGTCGAACTGGTGCTGAGCGCGGAAGATTTTGCGCTGCTGGCGAAAGCGATACAATAACGTTGCTGTTCGGATAAATTTCAACAAAGGCGGCAGGGAGATTGCCTGTGATGAAAAGCAAAAAGCCTGCTCATAAGCAGGCTTCTTAAATTTGGCTTCACTGACCGGGAGCGGCTTTACCAGTAAGTGGCTAAGAAATTAAATATTCGTTATTAGAACCACATTTTTCGATGTAGACCATGATGCAAATAAAAACGCTCACGGTGTCGTAACTACCGCGTATATGCATTATCCATAACAACGAATCTACACTCTGAAAGACCGCTCTGGTGCAGATGGAAATGCTTTTATCATATTAAAAATAGTGTCATAGCTAATCCGTATGCCATACTTTCGTTTAATAAAGAACCGCCTTCGTATAAAACAAATTATATTAATCTAATAATGGGATTTATCCTAAGCGAAGGTGTGATTTGAATTATATTCAGCGTGCGCCCGTATTGTAAAACTGACCAGCACAGCCGGGAGTTAACTCGCCGGAATATAAGAAGACCACACACAGCCATAAGAGCGCGTCGCGTACTAAATGGGTCGGAAAATGATGACAGTGATTGTAACTGAATATTTATTTTCATGATTTGATGATGATAATCGGTCTAACATTTAAAGCGCGTTTATTGGTAACTTTTACTGAGTATACGGGGCAGGATTTTCTTGTTTTAATTATTCTTTCCTGTAACAGACCGTTTAATACCGGACACACTACACTTTTGTACTGGTGTTCCATTCACGCAGGAGGCAATGTTATGCCCTGATTTCAACACGACCTCTGGCAGCTGACAGACAGGCTGCCACCCGATGATATCGCGTCAACTCGTTTTCTCTGGATATGCCAGAAGGAGTAATGATGATCGGCCTTAATTCCTCCCTGCTGATTATAAGTGACCTTGACGGTTCATTACTGGATCACCATGACTACAACTGGAATGCTGCCCGCCAGTGGCTCGCATGCCTGAAACAATTTCGCATCCCGGTAATCATTTGCTCCAGTAAAACTGCAGCAGAGATCGTGCCACTACAGGAACAGCTCGGTATCGCGGGTTCGCCGTTTATTGCTGAAAACGGTGCACGTATCGTGATGACGGGGGAGGCCACAGGAGCCGATATCCCAGGTGAGGAGTACCGTGTGCTATGCCGGAACCTGGAAGCGCTCAGGAGCCGGTTCTGTTTTACCGGTTTTCATGAGCTAAGCGATGCAGATGTCGCTGACTGTACAGGCCTGACGCTGGCGGAGGCACATCTCAGCCGCCTGCGCGCTGCGTCGGAAGTGCTGCTATGGCGAGATGATGAACAACGGCTTGAGGATTTTCGCATTGCGCTGGCAGGGTATGGGCTTGCCTTAACCCGCGGCGGACGTTTCTGGCATGTCATGCCCGAAGGCTGTGACAAAGGCCATGCACTGCTCCGGTTGCAGCAACAGCTTGAACAGCAGGAGGGCAAACCACGGATCACGATTGGTTTAGGCGATGGGCCGAACGATGTACCCATGCTGGCGCGCGTCGATTATGCGGTAGTGATTAAAGGCGCGGGCACAAAGCCTGTGGTTTTGCCGCGCGCTGACGAAGAACACGTTTATTACACCACCCTTGCTGGCCCGGAAGGCTGGCGTGAGGGGCTGGATTATTTTTTATTAAACCCTGCCATGGGCGCCAGACCGGAGGATAAACAATGAGTGATTTTTACCAGAATGGTGTACTGACTAACTTTCACAATCTTACCCGCCGGAGTGTCGAATCGCTGGAAGAGGAGATGGTTCGCTTTGCCCAAAAACGAAAAATGGGGCTGATTCTGCCTGCGCTATTCTCAGAGCTGGAGGGCCCGGCTATGGATAATATCGTCAGTGAGCTGGCGAAAGTCCCCTGGCTGGAAGAAATTGTGATTGGCCTTGATCGCGCCGATCGCCAGCAGTTCCTCTTTGCGCGCGAGTTTTTCTCCCGGCTACCGCAGCGGCATCGCATTCTGTGGAATGACGGCCCCCGCCTTAAGCGCCTGGCTGACGAACTGGGCAAAGAAGGTCTGGCACCAGAACAGCCAGGCAAAGGATGCAACGTCTGGTTCTGTGCGGGTTATACGCTGGCTTCCGATCGCTCGCACTGCGTAGCATTGCATGATTGCGACATCACCACCTACGAGCGCGGAATGCTGGCGCGCCTGCTGTATCCGCTGGCTAACCCGGCGTTTCAGTATGAGTTCTGCAAGGGGTTTTACGCCCGGGCTGAGGGCGGCAAACTGAATGGGCGCGTCGGTCGTTTGCTCGTTGGTCCGCTTTTGCGTTCACTGCAAAAAGTGTATGGCCATTCTGAATACCTCGACTACCTCACCAGTTTCCGTTATCCGCTGTCCGGTGAGTTCGCCATGCGCACACGCGTGCTGAACGGCATCAGGATCCCCGGCGACTGGGGATTAGAGATTGGCGTGTTATCAGAGATCTACAGGAACTACACCACACGTCAGACTTGCCAGGTCGAAATCACCGATAATTACGATCACAAGCATCAGCCATTGGCGGAGGAAGATGGCACCGGCGGGCTAAAGCGCATGAGTAATGACATTGTGCAGTCGCTGCTGCGCAAGCTGGCAACCATGGGGGTACCACTTACCGGCGATTCGTTTCGCGTGCTGAAAGCGACGTACTATCGCAATGCGCTGGATATGATGGAGATCTACAACCACGAAGCGATAATGAATGGCCTCAGTTTTGACCGGCATGTTGAAGAGGCGGCGGTGGAAATGTTTACCCAGGCAATCCTTGATGCAGGGGAGTCATTTATTAAACGGCCGAACGAGAAACCCTTCATACCCAGCTGGAGCCGTGTTCAGTCCGCTTTTCCGGATATCCTGCAACGTATCAGGCAGGCAGTGGAAGAGGATAATAGAGGGAATGTCTGATCTTCCACACGAGCAATAACGCATCCTCTGTTCCTGTTCCTCATGAATCAGGCATCAAAAACCCGCTTCCGGCGAAGGGCTATCGTTTTGGGCGGGTCACTGTTTTATCCCGGGTGCACACCGGCAATAAATCACTTCAATCGACGGCGCGGTCCGATTTAAAACCGTGCGCTTGCAGTTTGCGGACTATCGTTGGTTGCGCCACGCCAAGCCGGATGGCAATTGAATAAGTCGTTTTATGCTGCTCGCGCGCAAGCCGCAACACGTTTCGTTCTACCTGCGCAAGCATACTTTTAAGCGTAGAACCGGTTTGCAACTGGGCACGACACCAACTGTTCAACACATCTTCAGCGGGCAAACCTGCTGTGGGCAAGGGGTCTTGTTGAGGCGTGGTGTCATTTTGTGCAAGCCAACTGTTAACGGTCGCTGTATCAACGAAATTATCATCCTGGCAGATATACATATATTCCAGAAAGTTACGCAGTTCGCGCACGTTGCCTGGCCAGTCGTACGCAGCAAGCTGCGCAATGCCCGCATCGTCGAAGCGAATAATCCGCCGATAGTGTTTGTCGAATTCCCGCGAATAGAAATCCAGCAGCAAAGGAATATCATCGCGGCGATGGCGCAGCGCGGGTGTCTGCATCGGGATTAAGTTGAGGCGGTAATAGAGGTCTTTACGGAACGTCCCTTTGCGGATCTTTTCCTGTAGATCGACGTTGGTAGCCGCAATGATTCGTACATCAAGTTGCAGCGTTCCCATTCCCCCTACACGTTGCACCACTTTATCCTGCAATACCCGCAGCAATTTCGATTGCGCTTCCCAGGACATTTCGCCAATTTCGTCCAGAAATAGCGTACCGCCGTTGGCTTGCTCAAACACGCCCGGTTTGCCGCGTGCCAGAGCGCCGGTAAAGGCGCCTTTTTCATAACCAAACAGCTCGCTCTCCAGCAGCGTGGCAGGAATGGCCGCGCAGTTAATTTTCACGAAGGGCTTATCGCGACGTGGGCTGAGCTGTTGCAGCATGGTGGCGACCACATCTTTACCGGTACCGGACTCACCGGTGATCAACACCGATGCATCAATCGGCGCGACTTTTATGATCAGCCGTTTCAGCTTCACCATCGCTTCGCTGGCGCCAATCAACGGCACTGGCGTAACCGGAGAGGGCAGCGGCTCGCTACGATTCACCGGCGCACGAACAAAAGAGGAGAGCGGGCGCAGCGGGTAGTCAAAATGCCGGTTCAGGCGCTGAAAAAAGGAGTCCACGTACATAATAGAGACGACATTCTTCACGCTATGCTGGGCATCGTAGATGGGCCGTCCGGAGACAAATGCGCTCTTGTCCGGAAGCAGATGGTGGCTGAGCACCTCAATCGCTTCCCGCTGCTCATGCAGCACGCGCATGGTGATGGCCTGATTGAAATATTTGCCCTCTTTAATAATGTCGCCCACGCTGCGACCAATCAGTTTCTCTTTGTCGACAATGGGATTTTCCGCCAGATAGGCGAGATTGACGTAACGCGTAACGCCGTGTGAGTCGGTCACATAGATGGGGCATTCGAGGTGGTCGAGAATTTCCTTATAATTGATGTCCGAAGGGTTATCCAGCGTTACGTTCATCCTCTTTCCCCCGCTTAGAAACAGAACCGTATTACTGATAGCGCACTGTATCGCCAATGTGGGAGGCAGGAATGTTAAGTACTGCATGAAATAACCACATAAACATTGATACAAAATCGCATCGGTTTCCCCCTCTTTTCCTGCCTGATGACTTCCTTTTTGCAATTTATGTTTTTAACTTGCTGATATTTATAATTTTAATTTCATTATGCATAAACGGCATAGGGATTGCTTTCACCGCTAAAACACCAGCGAAAGGGGAAAGCAATGCGAGAAGCTGTGCCATTCATTCAGCAGCGGTCATCTGTTGGCTACATCCCTTTGCTGACGGCTCTCACTTTTCTGATCCAGTCCAGCGACACCTCCTTGCTCTATTTGTCATTGCCGACAATTGCCCAGGCGTTGCACGTGCCGCTACGTGCGATGGATGGGCTGGTGCTCAGTTACCTGGCCGCTGTGGTGCTCGCGACACCGTGTAGCCCGTGGCTGATGGCCCGTTATGGCGAGAGGAAAGTTTATCTGCTGGCTTTGTGCGTATTTATGCTGGCGGCGCTCGGTTGCTCACGCGCCGCCAGTCTCCCGGCTTTGTGCTTGTGGCGACTGGCGCAAGGAAGCGGCGGGGCATTGATGGTGGCGGCCGCACGGGTACTGCTGCTCAAAACCGTAGCGGAAGATCAGCAGGCGCGGCAACTCAATCGTGTCACCGCTATTGGACTTCTGGGGACGCTATTAGGCCCGGTATGCGGTGGAATTAGTCTGGCGCTGATGCCCTGGCGCGGCCTCTTTTTACTGCCGCTGCCATTGTGCCTGTTGTGTCTGCTCAGTTGCCGGTCTTTCGCCATCGACGGAGCGCCTTCTGAAGCACCTTTCGATCTTGGCAGTTACCTGCTGAGTGCTCCCGCGTTATTGCTCTGTCTGGGGGGGATTACCCCGGTGGGCCGCGAGCTACTGGCACCGGTCGGTTGGCTGCCAATAACGGTGATGATCGGAGGGCTGACTGCCATCACGTTATGGCGTCTTGCGCAGCGACCGCAAGGCGGGCTGTTCGACAGTGCCCTGCTGGCGCACCGCGACTATCGCATCAGCCTGGCGGGTAACGTACTGGTGCGAATTTGCCTCTCTTCAACGCCGCTGCTGTTGTCGATGTGCATACAGACAACACCGCATGCGACTACCACAGCCGCTTCGCTGGCGCTGCTGTGCTTCGCAGGTGGCGCGCTCAGCGTGCGTCTGTTTCTCAACCGGGCACTGGAACGGTTTGGTTATCGTCGGCTATTAACCCACGGCTGCTTAGTGGGCGCAGCACTACTGGCAGCACTCTCCATACCGGGATTTGACCAGACATTGATGTTTGTCCTGGGCCTGTCCTTTGGCCTGGGCGTGACCAGTTCGGCGATTTACTGCTGTCTGAACACGCTGGCGTTTTCCGCGCTGAATGACGAGAGCTACGGGGCGGGCAACAGCCTGCTGACGCTGGTGCAGTTGCTGTCAATGATGCTGGGCATCGCTATCAGTTTTGCTTTTCTCGCCTATCACAACGTTGCTCAACCACAACACGTGTCCGGAGGTTATGGCGCCCTGTTTCGTTTGATGGCGTGCGGCCTGGCGCTGAGCGCCGCGTTGTTTAGCCGACTGGATAAAGCGCAAGGGATCCGCCGTCAGGCCACAGCCCGACGGTGAGTAAGAGAGTTTTGTCTCACTGGAATAACGCATAAAGGTAGAAATATGGAACATCAAAACGTACTACAAAAACGGTGGCCCTGCGTGGCGGGTCTTTGGCTGGGACTGTCACTACTGACCTTTGCCAGCACGGCGTGGGCCGACATCGTCCCGGGGGAATACAGTGCTTCGGCACAGGGTAAAGAGAGCCCGGTTAATGTCACGCTGAGCGTTGACAAAGACGGCAAAATCACACAGCTAACGGTGGATGCCTCCCATGAAACGCCAGAACTGGGCGGCGTGGCAGGAAAAGAAGTCGGCAAAGCCATTCTCGAACAACAGAGCCTGAATGTGGACGGCATGACCGGTGCAACGGAAACCAGCAACGCGGTGAAAAAAGCCGCAGCGGCAGCGCTGACGCAGGCGGGCGCAGATCCGGGCGCCTATAGCCAGGCTAAAGCGAAAGCGGCGGTCGCCGATCAGAGCATCACTACCGATGTGGTGGTGGTGGGCGGCGGGGCATCCGGCACGGCGGCGGCTCTCGCGGCGGCGGAATCCGGCGCGAAAGTGCTGGTGGTAGAAAAAGCGCCCGCCGTCGGCGGCGCAGGTAAAATTGCCAGCGGTTTGTTCGCCGTCGGTTCCTCGCTGGAGCGCCAGAAAAAGCTCACCTTTACAACGGATGAACTCTTCCACCGGCTGGTGGATTACAACCACTATTTAACTAACGGCCCGCTCACCCGCGCGGTGGTGGATAAGTCGGCTTCAACCGTCGACTGGCTGATGAAATACGGTGTGGATCTGTACCTCTCTGACGAAAATACTCAGCAGGCGCATAACGCCGATCCCATCAAGTGGCGCATCTATCACCACTATAAAGACAGCGCCGCCGCCTTCACCAATATGTACAAGCATCTGGAGGAGATGGGCGGGCAACTGATGACGCGTACCACCGGCAAAGCGCTGCTGAAGGATGAGCAGGGCAGAGTTGTTGGCCTGATCGCCGAAACGGCCGATGGCGGCAAACTGACGGTTCATGCGAAAGCGGTCATTGTCGCTACCGGCGGGTACGGCGCGAACATGAAAATGCTGACCAGCAACATGCTGACCAGCAATATCTCATCGCTGGCATGGGCCAATCAGGGAGAAGGCGTGAAAATGGCATGGGAAGCTGGTGCTGCGAAATGGGAAACCCAGTCAGCCTTGCTGCATGCCACCAAACTGGTGGGGGTGGATCCGACCAAAGCGACCGGTTTCAACGACAGCTTATTGATCCGCGTGTTGAAAACGCCGCTGCTGTGGCTGGATCGTTCCGGGGAGCGTTTTGTCGACGAGTCGCTGGTGTATGACACTGCGATGTGGGCGAACGCGGCTTATTCTGTAGGCGGTAACTATTTCATTGTGGTGGACACTCCCACGCTACAAGCCTTCAGCAAAGGTAAGCTGCCGTTTGAAGTCTCCGGTGCGGGCGCACCTAACCCGACCGGCAATGGCGACTTTGTCGCGCTGGTCGAGCAGGGAGTGAAAAATGGCACGATCTATAAAGGCGCAACGCTGGATGAATTAGCCGCCAGTAGCGGCATGCAGGCATCGCGTCTGAAAGCGTCCGTCGAACGCTATAACGCCGCCATCAAAGCCAAAAAAGACAATGAATTCGGCAAAAAACCGACGTTCCTCGCGTTTAACGTCGCCAGTGGCCCTTATTACGCGCTGGCGTCCGAAGTTGTCAGCCTCAGCTCCACGGGCGGCGTACGGGTGAATGAGCAACTCGAAGCCACCGATCAGAATATGCAGCCCATCCCCGGTCTGTACGTGGTGGGCAACAACGCGGGCGGCTTCTTCGGTTCTCCGGCGTATCCCCCTTATCAGGGGCTGGCGCTGGGCTTTGCCTATAACTCAGGTCGTATCGCTGGCGAACATGCCGCGCAGTTCGTCAAACAACGCTGATTATAAAATACACGGCGCCCGTCATGCGTGCGCCGTGACAGAGATCCTCAGAGACGGAAACCAACGCTGTGGGCGATGGGATTATCGAAATGAGTTTTGATTTTTTTCACCCTCTGGAACAGTCAGAAAAAAATTAAAGAAGCACTCGGACGTTTTCGGTCAACGCTGACCGGTTGTTTGCGTCTCATTGTTGGTAATGAGACAGAATCATGAAAATTACACCCCGCAATATCTGGATAAGAATGTTATTTTCCGGCGCATTACTCAGTGGACTTGTTAGCACCGATGCGCAGGCGGTTGAACCGGATACCAGCGAGCTGCCGCTGTCGGATGCTGGTGCATGGCTGAAAACGCATGGCGTGACGCCGCATATTATGGCCACGCAGTTCTGGCTGGGTAACCCCAGCGCCGGTACCAGCACCAATGAGCAGCAAAGCTATACCATGTTGTTCGCCGGTGCCGATTTTGATTTAGAGAAGATGGGCGCGATTCCCGGCGGCAGCATCCACTTTATGCAGCTATGGGTGCCATTTAGCAGCAACCTGGGCTATGGCAACAGCGCTGGCGGCATGCTGGCGGGCGATCCGCCGCCGTACATTCCCAAGGTCGCGCACCTGCTGCGTTTTAGTTATCAGCAGAAATTCCTCAATGACCGTTTGTCGTTTGAAGTGGGTAAGAGCAACCCGGGGCAGTTTATGGGGTTCAGCAACTGCAACGTGGCGGAAAGTTGTGTCAACACGGTACTGAATAAAACCGCCGTGTTTGGCCCGGCGCCTTACGCCGGTTGGGGAGCTATCGCCACTTGGCACGTGACGAATCAGCTGGAATCCAATATCGGCGCGTGGCGTACGTACCATGCCTTCCCGTTCACTAATGGATGGGAACGTTGGGACGACGATTATGACAGCGGCAGCACGTTATGGGTCGCTAATCTTGCGCGGCGCGTATCCTGGCAGCAAGAGGCGTATCCGCTTACCTGGGAAGCGCTGGGTTTCTACAACAATCTCGACTACGACGATGTCTACTACACCGTTAACGGTACCTCGAAAGTGACGGATACCAGCTCCGCTGTGCGCAGCCATCATGGCGTGTCCGGCTTCTACCTGACGGCGAAAAAAGCCATCTGGCGGCGCGATGGCGGCGCAGACAGCACGAATCCTGCACCCAGCGCCATCAGCCTGCATGCCAGCGTGACGCAAACGCTGCAATCGGATGCCTACACCGGTATCTCAACGCTTGCCGACACCGGGCTTATCTGGCAGGGGCCGTGGCAAAGCCGCCCGCTGGACAGTTACGGTTTGACCTTTCGCTGGGGGCGTTTCACCGCCAGTGAACAGCGCTATTTGCAGGATATGTTCAACGCACAAGGCGGCAGCGGCTGGCAGGTTCCGCGCAACGAGTATCAGCTCAGCATTGATGCCGCTTTCGCCATTACTCCGGCGCTGAATGTGAAATTGAGCGGTGCGCGAACCTGGAACAACACCAACTGGCAATACGTCTACAGCAGCGTGAAGCCGGAAAACGGCTACACCTTCTGGCTACAGGCCACGGTTTTTGTGGATAAGTTACTCGGGCTGTAAATGGACCAGGCGGGGCGATCCCCCGCCTTTTTTTACGCTATTACCATTTGACCGGCATAGAGAATAAAGAAGCGGAACAACAGTACGCTGAGCAGCGCCACACAGGCCAGTGCCACGCCAGCGCTACGTGAATGTGCAGGCCGCAGTGTCATCAACAACGGTAACGCAATCCCCAGCCCCACCACACCGATCCAGAACACTGCGCCCCAGAAGCCGCTTAACGCAGTAAGCGCCGCCGCTGTCTGCGCGCCGCCACCGACATAAAGGCTAAAAAAGAACGCCGTCAGCAACAGCACTTCCAGTAACACGCAGCCAATTTCCCAACGATGCAGCACCGCAATAGCTTCAGGCGCGCTGCGGCTTAGCGAGGGGAACAACGACAATACTGCCAGCGCCGAGACCAGCCCGGAATTGAGAAACAGCAGCGGCAACACGCCGTTGTTCAGTAACGGGTAGCCTTTTAACGTTGAAAGCAAAAATCCGGTGTAAACGCCCAGCAGCACCGCCAGCAGGCCAAGAATGACGTTATGCCCGCGATAATGCTGCGACAACCACCGCCCCACACGCACCAGCAGGCGTAACAACGCACCCACCGCGCCCTGCGGGTACTGCTGCGCGCGTGCGTTCAGCCACATATAGCCCAGCCGCAGCCACCATAAAGCCAGTGCCAGGAAGAAGAGCTGGAACAGCATCACCCCGAGTGACATCACCGAGTGTGGATTGTAAAACACCATCACGTACCAGAAAGAGAGCGGGTGGGTAAGGTGAAAAACCAGCACCGTTAGCCCCACAGCCACCATCAACGGCGCACCAATAGCGGCGCGCCACGCGAACCAGCGGCGCTGCGCTGGAGGCAACACGCGTTGCAGGCCCAGAGCCACCAGCACCAGGCCAGAGGCAATGCCTAACACAAAAAGATACAGCGCTATCGGCCAGTCCCAGACCAGCGTGTCGAATTGAAAAGGATGCGTTGTCATGATCTCCTCGCTGAGATGTCAGGTACGGTTGGGATTAATTTCGCCCTGCTTGCCAGCCACACGGTAGACATTGGGGCCGGTGCCAAGATAGAGCTTGCTGCGATAGACCACTTTGCTGCGAATCGCCTGCGAAATGGCGCTGTCGGGATCGTTGAGGTTGCCGAAGGTCAGCGCCTTCATCGGGCAGATTTGTACGCAGGCAGGTAGCCGCCCCTGCGCCAGTTCGCTGTCCCGGCAGAAGTTGCATTTGTCGGCGGTCAGACTGACCGGATTGATAAAGCGCACATGGTAGGGGCAGGCCGCCAGACAATAGCGACAACCAATACAGCGCTGGTGATTGACATCAACGATGCCGGTGGCCGGATCTTTGTAGGAAGCCCCCGTCGGGCAGGCGCTCACGCAGGGCGGGTTATCGCAGTGCTGACATGAACGGCGGAAAAACTGCCGGGTGTTACCGTTGTCTCCGGGAGCCGGATTGGGCAAAACCTGCAAGCGGGTCACCCCTTCAGGAACCCGGTTCGCTTTGCGGCAGGCCGCCACGCAGGCCTGACAGCCAATACAGCGGGTCTCGTCATGCAACATCGCGTAGCGCACACCGGTGGCGATATTTTCGCTGGCCAGCAATAAATGCAGGGGAGGATCGGTAAGCAGTAACACAGAGCAGGCGCCGAGGCGTTGAATTAATTTACGTCGTGTATAACTCATGACATTGCCTTTTTTATTGAAATGTTTCGGGTGATGCTGCGAAGACATAGCAATTAGCGCGCCAGAGAAATTTTCCTGTCTAACTACCTGATTTTTTTAATTCTTTATCTTTTATCCTTGCCTGCCATGACGGAGAGACGCAGCGGCAATCCATATTGCTATCGCGGTGATGCATTTATGTATCGCTGTGTGAGGTAATTCATCCCGAATTGCCCGCTAACCCACACCGCAGGCCCGGCTGCAGGCTGGCCTGGATCCTGCATTCCGTCTGCCAGACGTTATGGACACAGACGGACACATCATATGAAGCAGGCAATGCTGGCAGGATTGATCGCGTGGATGGTCGGGGCAGGTGCCGCGGCAGCCGCAGCAACATGGGAAACGGGCGGTAAAACCATGGGGACCTGGTATCAGGTCAAGGTGGCGTATACGCCTGACCAGGCGCTGGATGGCCTGAAGAATGAGATTGAACAGGGGCTGGCGCAGGACAATGCGCTGCTCTCAACCTGGCGGCCCGACAGCACCCTGTCGCGTTTTAATAGTTATGCCGGTACCCAGGCGCAACCGATCCCCGAAGGTATGGCTTTGGTTATACGCACGGCGTTGCAGGTGGCGGAAAAGACCCAGGGGGCGATGGACATCACCGTCGGCCCACTAGTGAACCTGTGGGGGTTTGGGCCGGGCGGCGTACCGACACACACGCCGGATGCCGCCGCCATCGCTGCCGCCCGCCAGCAGGTCGGCTGGCGGCACTTGCATCTGTCCGAACGCGACGGTAAGGCCTGGCTGCAAAAAGATCTGCCGTCGCTCTATGTGGACTTGTCCACCGTCGGCGAAGGCTATGCCGCCGATCGTCTGGCTGCGCTGATGGCGCGTCACGGCATCGCGAATTTTCTGGTCTCGGTAGGCGGGGCCGTAGTGACACGCGGCAAGTCGGCCTCCGGGCAGCCATGGAAGGTTGCTATCCAGCAACCGACGGATAAGCAGACCCGCATTGAAGCTATTGTTGATTTGCAGGGGCATGGCATCAGTACCGCCGGGAGCTATCGCAATTATTACCAGCGCGACGGGCGTCGCCTGTCGCACATCATCGATCCGGCCAGCGGGCAGCCGATCAGCCACCATCTGGTGTCGGCGACGGTGATCGCCAACACCGCCTTACAGGCCGATGCCTGGGATACCGGGTTAATGGTACTGGGGCCTGAGCGCGCGAAAGCACTGGCGTTACGCGAAGGGCTGGCGGTGTATCTGATTATCGCCAGCGATAACGGGTTCATCTCCTGGCAGTCCCCCGCTTTTGCCCGGTATCTGGTTGGCGCCACCGCCCATTAAGTTGCCGCTCAGCGGACAAGCGAGAAGCATGATGAAAATAGAACTGCTGCGTGAGTTTTTATTGCTTTCCGAACGACTTAATTTCACCCGGGCAGCACAAAAGCTGCATATCACTCAGCCGGTTTTAAGTCGGCATATGAAAGAGCTGGAGGAACACGTAGGCGCACCGCTGTTTCTGCGCGATACGCATCAGGTCACACTGACCAGTGCCGGCTACCGGCTGGCCAGCGAAGTACGCAAAATATTGCATCAATACGATGAGAGCATGACCGCAGTGCGGACTTTCACCGGCAACAGCCGACGGCGCTTATCCATTGCCTTTCTGGGCGAAGCAATACGCCAGCCGCTGGTGACGCTGGTGGAGGATTTTCGCCAGCAACAAAATGATGTGGTGGTGGAATGTCGCGATTGCGAACTGGAGGAAGTGCTCTCGCTGCTGGACGCGGGTGAATGCGACATCGGTTTTTTGATCCGCCCTAACTTTATGCCGCAACGTCCTGGTTTTGGCGCGCTGCCGTTCCAGACGGATGATTTGTGCGTGGCGGTCAATCGCCTGCATCCGCTGGCGCAGTGGGCAACGGTATCGCTGCGGGACGCCGCACAATGGCCCATTATCCGTGTTGATCCGCGTGAGTTCTCCCTTTCCGAGCAGTACAGCACCCGTTTTTTAAGCGCGCGCGGTATCGATTTTAATCTCTACAAAGAGTTTCCAAATCTGAAGTCCTGCTGTTTCGATCTGGAGCTGAACCAGCGGGCGGTACTGCTGATGCCGCGCCATCGCGGCTATTTGTTGGGCGACAACAGTATGTTGCTGTCGCTGGCCGAGAAGGATTGCTGGTTTAGCCTGGAACTGGTCTGGTCACTGCGCAATCGCAACCCCTGCGTGATGCTTTTTAACCAGGCGTTCAGCCATTATCTGACCAGCCGCGCGACGACTGCATAATATTTGCGTTTTTATTATTAAAAAATAATGCGGGTTATTTTATTGCCCTGGTTATGCATAAATAACATAGCCGAAAAAATAAAAAGAATTTCTGCCAGGTAGTATTCACTTATAGGCTGAGAATTAACGAAGGCACACCCCTGGAAATATCACCCTATTATTTAAGGAGCACATCATGGTGATTAAAGCGAACTTTGAATCCGATCACGATAAACGTAAAGAAATGTCCCACAAAGAGTTAGGCACGATACCGCATATGCCTTTTGAAGAATATTCAGAACGGCTGAAACACTGCTTCACCATGAAGCGTAAAAACGGCATCCTCGAAGCTCGCCTGCATACCAACGGCGGCAGTCTGCAATGGGGAGCACCCGCGCATCAGGGGCTACATTATTTCTTCGACTGGGCCGGTCGCGACCCGGAAAATGAGGTGATTATCCTTGGCGGCAGCGGCGAAGATTTTATGGCGGGCATCGGGCGCCTCGATGAACAGGGCCGCTGGCAACCCGCCACCGAGTTTGCTTCCGCGCCGTCTGAAGCCTGGAAAATGTATGAATATCAATACTATGACGGCACGAATGATATCGAAGGGCAGGTCTTCGATGTGGAAGTTCCGACCATCGGCGTGTGGAACGGCGCGGCATTTCATACCGATCTGGTATTGTTCAGCGACATTACGCTTTGCACCGAAAATGCCTGGACCACCGAAATGCACTATCGCGTCAACATGGTGCCGGGGGATGGCATCCAGATTGCCTGGCGTGAACTGATGGGGCGCAAACGTTACGCCTATGCCGAGTTGACCGGGGAGATCATCACCGCGCGCAAAGCGCTGGCGCTGGGCATGGTCAATGAAATCTGCGATGACACCGAGTCCTGCTATAACCGCGCATGGGAAATCGCCGAGCTGATTATGCGTACCGGTACCCGCGTGACGCGACGTATCACCACGCAGCAACTGCGTAAAGCGTGGAAAGAAGATATTGCCAACGAATTACGCAACTCTTTTGCTACCGAAATGTATGTGACCGCCACTGAACACTCTCCGCATGATATTAATTACTGGAACTGGGCGCATGAAGAAGCCGAATTAGTTAAAGCGGCGGAGAAAAAAGGCAAAGTTGTCCGGCCGCGTATTGGCGGAGGGAATGAAGAGCTGGAAATTAAATAACGTAACGCACTTTTAATTATCTTTTTGTTTTTAGCCGCATGTGACGCGTCGCCATAATGGCGCGCGTCGCAATAAATAGCTTATGCCATGTAATGGCATGGCAATAAAGGATATAGCGAACGGAGGCTGGTCCATGAATACCGCAGACGACGTTATTATTTCCGCCGCCCTGACCGGCGCAGTAACGCCAAAAGATATTAATGAACATATTCCACTGACGCCGCAGGAAATAGCAGACGATGCTTATCGATGCTGGCAGGCGGGTGCGGCAGTCGTACACCTGCATATGCGTGACGAAAACGGTCTGGGTACCATGTCCCGCGAGCGGTTTGCCGAAACGCTGCGTCTGCTGCGTGCTCACCGCGATTGCGACGTGATCATCAATTGCACTACCTCTGGCGACAGCCGGGCCAGCGATGCACAGCGCATGGCGCATGTTTCCACGCTGGACGATATTGAGATGGCCTCCTGGGACGCAGGTTCGTTTAACTGGATGCCCGCTGGCGTATTCGTCAATTCCCCGGCTTTTCTCGGCCAGTTAGGCGAGATCCTGACCGCTCGCGGTATCAAGCCCGAAATCGAAATTTTCGACAGCGGGATGCTGGGTATTGCCGACTATTTCGTCGAACAAGGCAAACTGCGCGCACCGTTGCATTATCAGTTCTGTCTCGGCATCCCCGGCGGCATGCCCGCCACCGTAGAGAACCTGGTTTACATCACGCAGAAGCTGCCTGCCGGCTCCACCTGGTCTGCCTTCGGCGTGGGAAAACACCATCTGCCCATCATGTTCGCCTCGCTGGCGCTAAACGGCCATATCCGTGTGGGGCTGGAGGATAACGTTTATTTCAGCCGGGGCGTGAAAGCAACGAACGGCCAGTTGGTCGAACGGGCAGCGCAGGCGGTGAAACTGTTTGGTAAACGGGTCGCCACGCCAGCCGTCGCCCGCAAAATATTGGGTCTGCCGCAACCGGGAGGCACACGATGAAAGAAGCTGTGATTGTCTCCGCTGCCCGCACGCCCATTGGTCGCTGTCGTGGCGCACTGGCCAGCGTACCGGCGCATCAGTTGGGCGCGCTGGCAGTAAAAGAAGCCGTGCGGCGTGCCGGTATCGAACCGGAGCGCATTGACGATGTCATCTTCGCCAATCTAATGAACCATGAAATCAACAATATGGGACGCATGGTGGCGCTGGAAGCCGGGTTGCCCACTTCCGTGCCGGGCATCACGCTCGACAGACAGTGCGCCGCTTCGCTTAATGCGCTGGCGTACGGGGCGATCCAGGTGATGGCAGGATTTGCCGACACGATCGTCGCCGGGGGAGTAGAGAGTGACTCGCGCCGCACCTGGACGCTGGAAAAAACCGACACCGCGTGGTCGGTGCAGCCACCGCGCTTTGCGCACATTCACACCGCGCCGGATGAGGTGGGTAACCCGCCAATGGGTATCACCGCCGAAAATATTGCCACACGCTACAACTTCAGCCGTCGACAACTGGATGACTTTGCGCTGCGCAGCCATCGTCTTGCCAACGCGGCCTGGCAGGCCGGACGCTTTGCTCAACAGATTGTGCCGGTGCCGTTGCCGGAACGTAAAGGGCAACCTGGCCAGTTGGCTCATGACGAATCGGTCCGCCCGGATTGTTCAGCCGACGGGCTGGCGGCGCTGCGTCCCAGCTTTCTCCCTGATGGTCTGGTCACCGCCGGAAACAGTTCACCGATGAGCGACGGTGCCGGTGCGCTGGTGATCATGGAGCGCTCGCTGGCTCAGCGCCGTGGGCTTAAGCCGCTGGCCGTATTCCGTGGTTATGCGGTGGCCGGGGTCGATCCCAACTATATGGGCATGGGACCGGTACCGGCCTGTGCCAAATTGCTGCGTCAGACCGGGCTGCGTGTCGAGGATATCGCGCTGTGGGAATTGAACGAAGCGTTCGCTGCCCAGTCGCTGGCCTGCATTCAGGAAATCGGCATGGAACTGAACCGGGTTAACCCCAACGGCGGCGCCATTGCGCTCGGCCATCCGTTAGCCGGTAGCGGGGCGATCCTTGCCACGAAAGCGGTGTATGACATGCAGCAGCGCCAGTTAGATAACGCCGTCATCACCTTCTGCGTTGGCGGCGGCCAGGGCGTGGCGGTCCTGCTGACGAGGGAGTAAACGATGAACAAATTCGCGTTACCCGAAGAGATCATCGCGCTGTTTCACGATGGACAGACGCTGATGTGCGGCGGGTTCGCCAACCATGGCGTACCTAACCGGTTAATTGACTGCGTGATTGCCAGCGGCGCGCGTCATCTGACACTGATTTCGAATGACAGCGGCGATGCCGATCTGACAATTGGCCGCCTGATCCACCACGGTCTGGTAGATAAGTTGATCGCCTCGCACATTGGACGCAATACCGAAACCGTCGCGCTGGTTGCCGAAGCCAAAATCGAGCTGGAGCTGGTGCCGCAGGGTAGCCTGGCGGAACGGATGCGCTGTGGTGGATCAGGGCTGGGCGGCGTGCTGACGCGTACGGGGCTTGGCACGCTGGTCGACAAAGACAAGCCGCACATGGTGGTGAATGGCGAAGAGTGGCTGCTGGAAACGCCGCTGCGCGCCGACATTGGGCTGGTGCGTGCGCGCACTGCCGATCCGCTGGGCAATCTGACCTATCGCGGCACGATGCGCAATTTTAACCCGCTGGTGGCGAAAGCCGCCCGCCTGACGCTGGTGGACGCCGACCGGCTGGTGGATGTCGACGAGTTAGCGCTCGACAGCATTGTCACGCCGGGCGTTTACGTCGACAAAATCCTGGTCCGGCAAGGAGAACTGCGATGAATGCTCGCGAACGTATTGCCCGCCGCGCTGCGGGTTATTTTTCCGACGGCGATGTCATCAACCTGGGGATTGGTATTCCCAGTTTGTGTAGCGATTACGCTCCGCCAGGGGTGATGTTCCATACCGAGAACGGTTTAGTCGGCATGGGGCCACTGGTGGAGGGAGTGCTGGCGGTTGAGGGGTTTTCCAATGCCACGGCGCTGCGTTTTGCTCCCGTACCTGGAGCCAGTGCATTCGACAGTGCGGAATCCTTCGCGCTGGTGCGCAGCGGCAAGCTGGCGGCGACAGTTTTAGGCGGTTTGCAAGTTGCTGAGAATGGCGACCTCGCCAACTGGGCTCAGCCTGGCCGCATTTTCGGCATGGGGGGCGCAATGGATCTGGTGAGCGGCGCCCGCAAGGTGATTGTCACCATGGAGCTGTGCACCAAAGACGGCAAACCGAAAGTGGTGAATACCTGTAGCTACCCGCTGACCGGCCAGCGTTGCGTCGATCATATCGTCACCGAGCAGTGTGTCATTGATGTCACCCCCGATGGGCTGGTGCTTGCCGAGCTGCTGGACGGACTGACGCCGCAGGATATTCAACGCCAGGTTGAACCCACCCTGATTGTCCTTGCGCCACCGAAATTGATGCCGGCCTGAGTGGTCGGTGTTTTCTCTGTTCTGCCGCAATTTCTTCCGGAGATGTCACATTATGATCGAACAGCAAAGTTCCCCACTGCTGAACAACCACGCTGATGTCGCCGCAGAAAAACGCGGCAGGCACCACTTCGGCGCGCAGGGCTGGAACGTCATTATCTTTCAGGGACTCCTGTTCTGGATTGCCGCAGGCACGGTAACCCATGGACTGAATGTCGTATTACCCACGCTCTCCGGACTCTACGGTCTGGATTACAGCACGTTGCTGGCGCTGGCGACGCCCGCTTCATGGGCCTCCATTTTTGCCAGTCCGGCTTGTGCGTGGCTGTGCGAAAAGCGGGGCGTCAAATTCAACATTATTGTCTGTTTAATTGGCTGCGCCCTCTGTTTCGGTGCCCTGGGTTACAGCGCCTCATTTCTCAGTTTTGTACTGCTGTTCGGTGCAGTGAGTTTTTTCGGCACCGGCTTTGCGTATGTCGGCGGAACCGCGCTGATAGCCAACTGGTTTGTACGTAAGCAAGGTCTGGCGCTGGGCTGGTGCGCGATTGGTCAGACGCTGTCGAGTGCCTTTTATGTCCCCGCGCTGGCGGCGCTGTTCGTCTGGCTGGGGGTGCGTTACGGCTTTTGGGGTATCTCGGCGATGATGCTGATCATGGCCGGTTGGGCAGGGGTGTTTATCGCCAATAAACCGGAAGATGTGGGGCTGACACCGGACAACGAACCATTGAATGCAGGTACGCACAAGACCCGTGGTTACGTGAGCGATATTAGCATCCGCCAACTGTTGAGAATGCGCGACGTATGGCTGATCGGCATCGCCACTGGCGGCATCTATATCATGCTGGTCGGCGTCGTTGGTCAGTTTGTCCCCAGGATCATGGCGATGGGGTATCCGCAAAGCACCGCCATTTTTTATATGACGGTAGCGGCATTGATTGGCGCGCCGGGCGCTTATGGCTGGGGTTGGCTCAATCACCGGCTGGGCGTTAAGCGTACCATTCTGCTGTATACCCTGTGCTGGGTCGTTGCCATCATCGTCAACATGTTCGCACAGCAGGGCTTTATGTTGTGGCTGTCGCTACTGATGATCGGTTTATGCATGCCCGGTGCGACCAATCTCAGTACTGCGCTGATTGCCGCCAAGTTTCCTCGTCAACATTACATTCGCGCCATCGCCATCGTGATGCCGATCCAGTCGGTGGTGCGTTGCTGCGCCTTCCTGATTCTCTCTTTCGGCCTCTCCTGGCTCGGCGGCTATACCGGCGCGTATCAACTCTTAGTGGCAGTGGGGGGCATCACGTTGGCTTTGCTGTGGTGTACCAACATCTCGCCGATGGATCGAGAAGGAGAAGGAAATTGAACACTGAAATCGTGATTGTCAGTGCAGTACGAACCGCGATAGGTAAATTTGGCGGTGGCCTGAGTACGGTCGCGGCCCCCACGCTCGGCGCACAAATTATGACGGCAGCGCTGCAACGCGCGAATGTCGATCCGGCGCTGATCGAGCAGGTGATTTTCGGCAATGTATTGCAAGCCGGGCTGGGCCAGAATCCGGCGCGCCAGGCCATGCTTGAAGCCGGGTTGCCGCAGGAAACTTCCGCGACCAGCATCAATATGGTCTGCGGTTCCGGATTACAGAGCCTTATTTTTGCTGCCGAAACCATTGCCGCCGGTGGGGCGGAGGTGGTGCTGGCAGGCGGTATGGAAAATATGTCAGCAGCGCCTTATTTGCTGGATAACGCGCGCTGGGGTTACCGCATGGGCGATCAGCGCGTGGTCGACAGCGTGGTCAATGATGGCCTCTCCTGCGCCATCAATCATTACCATATGGGGATAACGGCGGAAAACGTAGCGCGCCAGTGCGGTATCAGTCGCCAACACCAGGATCAACTGGCGCTGCTCTCCCAGCAACGAGCCGTGGCCGCCATTGATAACGGGGCATTTCGCCAGGAAATTGCCCCGATAACCGTGCCCGGCAAAAGAGGGGAGGTGATTTTCGCCGTCGATGAGCATCCACGCCGCGGAGTAACCATGGAGGATCTGGCGCGACTGGCGCCAGCTTTTGCCCCCAATGGAACGGTGACGGCGGGCAACTCTTCTGGCATTAACGATGGCGCGGCAGCGTTACTGTTAATGAGCGGCAAGCGGGCGCGGGCACTGGGTATAAAACCGCTGGCTCGCCTGCGTGGTTACGCGGCATGTGGTGTCGATCCGGCGCTGATGGGGTTGGGGCCAGTACCGGCAACCCGGCAGGCGTTGCAACGGGCGGGGTTGACGGTCGCTGACCTCGATCTGATCGAGGCCAATGAAGCCTTTGCCGCGCAATGTGTCGCTGTCGGTCGGGAACTGGATCTGGACTGGGAACGCACCAATGTAAACGGCGGCGCTATAGCCCTCGGTCACCCGATTGGCGCTTCAGGCGCGCGTATTCTGGTTACGTTACTGCACGCGCTAAAAGCCAGGGATAGCACGCTGGGGCTGGCCACTTTGTGCGTTGGCGGTGGGCAAGGTGTCGCGATGATCGTTGAGCGTTGTTGAGGCTGAGCCGCTGCCAGACGGGAGGGAATTCGTTGTCATTGGGCAGCCTTCGCAGAAACGGCAACGCAAAACAGGCTGCCTGAATAAGCGCGACTTTTATCCTGGATTTTGTCTGGATCCAGCCTGGACGCTATTCTGAGCTGATGCCTGGATATGACTGATAAATGCAGAAAAGCAAAAAACCCGCGTTTTAGCGGGCTTTTTGCTTTTCTGCTTTCCTGTGTTGTCAGCGGCGAACGCTGGCTGAGCGCCGGGGCTTGAGCAGTTTATTTTCACTTATCCGCGCCCACTGGCTGAACAGCGTGTACAAACCGCAGGCCGAGATAAAGGTTGCCACCGCCGAGAACGAGGCCAGTGACGCAGGCCCCTGCATCAGCACAATCCCCAGCGCCACGCTGATAAACCACGCGCCCACGCCTGGCGGATTAATGGCCACATGCTCATGGTCGTGCGGTACATTGTGGGCAATCCCGGCCAGCGCCACGCCTACCCATGCCACGACAAATACACCCTGATAAGCCAGCGCCTGCAATAACCAGGCGAACACATCCGCCAGCATCAGAATGTACACCACCACGCCGACCACACAGGCCCAGACCAGTTTCGGTAATTTGAGGTTAAACAAGCTGTGGAAGAAGACCTGCATATTGACGGTAGCCAGGTAATAGTTGGCAGTGTTGATCCGTGTCTGCGTCACCCAGACAAACCCCAGCCCGGCAATGCCCAGCAGATTTAATATCGCCACTACAACGGCGGTTTCACTGAGCGCCCCACCGTCGTGCAGACTGCTGGCGAGGTAAATTCCCGCTACGCCATTCAGGAAAAAGGTGACCAGATAAAATGGCATACCAAAGTTAAAGCGTGCGTGATACTGGCTGTCTTCCTCACGGCCAAAGCGGGCGTAGTCGAAGGTGTACATCATCAGAACCCACACGCCCATGTAATAGGTGAAGCAGTTCCACCAGCCCCACACTGAAGGGTTGGCCGGGCCATACTCAAGCCAGTTTGCCTGGTAGCCGTAATGCATCACGGAAACAACGATCGTCGCCAGCAACCCCACCAGGTAAAACGGCAGCAGTACACCGTTGAATTTATCCAGCCAGTGCTGAACGCTACCGAAAATAAGCGGCACGCTGTATATCACCACCAGTGCCGCCGCTGCCCAGTAGACCATACCCGGGAACAGATGGTTGAGGGCGAAGGCGATCACCGAGCCTTCGAACACGGCGTAATAAATCGCCGTGGAGAAGAAGATAAGCGTCGCCAGCGATGCCCCCATCCGCCCGAACAGGCGGCGTGAGAACTGGGCGACAGACAAGCCGCTGCGAATGGCAAAACGACTGATCACGCCATTAATCAAACCATAGGAAATAACGGATAACGCCATACCGATAATGGCGTTAATCGCCCCGTAGGCCAGCGCCAAAGACGCGCCAACCACAATGTAAAACACGGCGCTGCACACCGCCCACCACGCCATGGTCAGGGAGAATTTCCCCATGCGCGCCGGCTCCGGCAGCGCTGACTGACCAACATTTTCCGCCGAGCGGGATTGTGGAGCTGAAGCCATAGCAACCTCCTGAAACAGGCAATCAAAGTGATGCCATGGGGCGAAGCCCCGGGCAGGGTTAACGCAACACGTTCGCCAGTTGCGCCAGTCGCTGTTGAGACTGGCGGCGCGCAACCAGCGCCTCTTCCAGCGTCACCGGCATAAAGCGGACGTGTTGATTCGGTTGTAACTGACCAAGAATGGCCAGATCGGGGCTGATAACGGTCCCCAGCGTCATATAGCCGCCGCCCGAGACCGCATCGCGCAGCAGGACAATCGGCTCAAGCCCACCCGGTGCCTGAACGGAACCAATGGGGTAGCAGGCATCGACAATATTGGAGGGATCGGAGCCTGCGCCAAACGGCGGCGTCCGTGGGTTAAACGCCAGCGGCTGCCCGCCTTTCAGACGGTAGCCGGTGCGGTCGGCTTCGGTACTGACATGCCAGTCGTCGGCAAAGAAGGTATCGACCGCGGCATCCGTCAGTCGGTGGATATAGAGGCCCGGCACCAGTCGCAGAGTGACGGATTTCTCCAGCACCGGCAGTAATGTCTCAGGAACAGTGTTCCCCTCGCGGCGGAAGCGATCTGCGTTTGCTGGCTGCACGTTCAACACATCACCCGCTGCCAGCCGCCGCCCCTGAAAGCCCCCCAGCGCCCCCAGCGTATAGGTCGAGCGGCTTCCCAGTACGCGCGGCACATCAAGGCCGCCAGCAATCGCCAGATAGCCACGGCATCCCTGGCGGGCAGGGGCAAAGCGCAGATGTTGCCCGGCGCGGATATACAGCGCGCTGTGCGCAGCAGCAGGTTGATTGTCGACAATCGGCGTCATCGCCGCGCCGCACACCGCGATCAGCGCATCGGTGGAAAAATGTAACTCCGGGCCGAGCAGCGTCATCTCCAGCACTGCATCATCGGCTGCGTTACCCACCAGCAGGTTCGCCATCTGCATCGAATACGGATCCAACGCGCCGGAGGGGGGAATGCCCAGGTGGTAATAGCCTTCACGCCCTGCATCCTGAACCGTGGTGGCAAGGCCAGGCTTAATCACATTGATGGTCATACAACCCCCTTTTCAACAACTGAGGATAGCCCTGCGGATCGGCGACAAAGTCTGCAAGCACAAATGTCACATCGCGAATGCGTGGGGAAAACATGCCTTTTTTTACCTGTTCGCTGATGTCGTCATACGTCTGGCGATCGATGGCGCGGAACTGCACAATGTCGCCCGCTTTGAAGAACACCATTTCGCTTTGCAGATACGGCAGACGTTGCGCCGGGTCATAGATTGGCATTGGCGTGATGCCAAACAACTGGTAACCGCCAGCGCCACGCACCGAGTAGATACAGCCGAAGCAGCCGCCATGACCGAGGGATAACCCGGGCGTATCGGTACGCGGGCGCAGGTATTTCGGTACCTGGAGCTGTTTGTCATGCCCGACCATCTGGTACATAAACGGCAATCCGGCGACAAAACCCACCATCGACACGAACCACGGCGTACCGCTGTGGGCGGCAATAAAGTCGTCTTTATCCGCATAACCATTAATGTGTGCGGCATAGTCGAGGTCGCTGCCTTCCGGTGCCTGGTGGCGATCGCGAAAACGCATTAACGTCTCGTGTGTCCACGGATCGTTGTACAGTACCGGCACCTCAATAATGCGTGTCGCCAGCGTGGTGTCGCCTTCGCTATCGGCTTCCAGTGCCTGTAACTTGTCGAGCAGCGTTTGCGGTGCCAGCACGTCCGGGTTAAAGCGTACCTGGAAAGAGGCGTTCGCCAGGCAAATATCCAGCACACCGGGGAGCTGGCATGCTTCCAGTGCCCGCGTCAGCGTCAGGCCGTGAAAAAAAGCATTTAACGACATTGACTGGTCAATTTCGGCAAACAGATGCTCATCTCCGCCAAACGAGTAGCGAATCGGATTATTGGCCATAGCGACGGATCTCCTGTAGCGGGGGCGTTGCTGCACTGTCGCGCTCCGCCAGCCACTGCTCGAGGGTGGTGGTGGTGAATTCTCCCGCCTGCAATTGCGGGTGTTGCAGCAGCCATTGATGCAGCGGGGCGGTGGTTTTGATGCCGCGCAGTTCAAGCCCTCCGAGTGCCTGGCGGGCGCGGGCCAGCGCGTCGGCGCGATCGGCGCCCCAGACAATCACTTTCGCCAGCAAGGAGTCATACCATGGGGGAACGGTGTAACCGCTGAAGACATGGCTGTCGACGCGGATCCCTTCGCCACCCGGCCACACCACCGCATCTATCCGGCCAGGGCAGGGGAAGAAGTTCTTGTCGGGGTCTTCGGCGTTAATGCGCATTTCGCAAGCGCTGCCGCTCAGGTGCACATCCGACTGCGCCAGCGTTAGCGGTTCACCGTTGGCAATGCGTAACATCCACTGCACCAGATCGATACCCGTGACCATCTCGGTTACCGGATGTTCCACCTGGATACGGGTATTCATCTCAATGAACCAGAACTCGCCGCGCGTTTCATCAAACAGGTATTCCAGCGTGCCTGCCCCGCGGTAGCGTAGGTGTCGCGCCAGTTGCACTGCGCTGTCGCAGAGCGCGGCCCGCTGGGCAGGACTCAGGGCAGGCGAGGGCGCTTCCTCAAAGATTTTCTGCCGACGGCGTTGTAACGAGCACTCGCGGTCGAACAGGTGGATCACCCGCTCGCCATCGCCGAGGATCTGCACTTCAACATGGCGGGCGCGGGCGATAAAACGCTCGAGGTAGACTGCGCTGGAGCCAAAAGCGGCTTTCGATTCGCTCTGGGCAACGGGGAATTCCCGCGCCAGCGCCTCATCATTTTCTACCACGCGGATGCCACGACCACCGCCACCGGCTGCGGCTTTAATCAGGCAGGGATAACCGATCTCGCTGGCGCGAACTTGCGCTGCCTGCACCGTTTCCAGCACCCGGGAGCCGGGAACGACCGGCACACCGGCTTCTGCTGCCGTGCGGCGGGCTGCGGCTTTATCGCCCATCACGCGGATGGTTTGCGCGTCCGGGCCGACGAAAATATACCCGGCCTGTTCAACCCGCTCGGCGAACTGGGCATTTTCCGACAGAAAACCGTAGCCAGGGTGGATCGCATTTGCACCGGTTTGCGCGGCGGCATCCAGTAAGGCATTAATGTTGAGATAACTGCGCGCGGCTTGCGCCGGGCCGATAATGCACACCTCATCGGCCAGTTTTGCAGCGAGGCTTTCACTGTCCGCCTCGCTGCATGCCGCCACCGTTGGGATCCCCAGTGTTTGCGCAGCACGAATAATACGCACCGCTATTTCCCCACGGTTAGCGATCAATAATTTTTTTATTTTCCCCGTCATAAATCCTCCGCAGTGATTATTCGTTATCGGTTTTTATTATGGCTATCACTTGTCCGGGTTCGACGGCATCACCATTTTGTATGGTGATGGTGCTTATTATGCCGCGAGTCTCGGCGAATATTTCACTGAACTGTTTCATCACTTCAATTAAACCAATAATGGTATCGGGTTCGACTTTATCGCCCTCCTTAACAAAAGGTGCAGCCTCCGGTGAGGGTTGCCGGTAAAAAACACCCGGCAATGGCGAAATAATTTCAATATCAGACATCGTATTTCTCTCCAGATAAGCGGGAATGATTAAACCATACCCGGTGAGCAGACGTTTATACCTGCATTAATGAGTGCCATTTTTACCGAGCTGATAATTTCCAGTGCGCCGGGCGTATCACTGTGGATACAAATAGAATCGAAACGAATCGGGATAGTATTGCCGGTAACGGTTTTGACTTTCCCCTCCAGACAGGCCATTAACACTTTCTCGGTGATCGCCTGCACATTAAGACGCCCGGTACTGCGGGTGAAGACAATAAGCCCTTGATCGTCATACTCTCTGTCGGCGTAAAACTCGGTGACTACCGGATGCTCCAGCCGCTGCGCTGCCTGCCAGACGGCGGAGCCCGCCATGCAGTAAAGATAGAGGCCGGCGTCGAGTTGATGCAGGGCGGCAACAAAACATTGCGCTGCCGTTTCATCCCGCGCCAGGTGCATATATAACGCGCCGTGCGGTTTAATATGCTGCAATGGCAAGGAGTATAAACGTGCGAATTCCCGCAATGCACCCAGTTGGTAAATAATGTCGTTAACCAGTTCGTCCATCGGAATAGATAAATGGCGGCGACCAAATCCTTGTAAATCATTAAATCCCGGATGTGCGCCAATGGCCACGCCATTTTTTCTGGCCGACTCGACGGTTTTTCGCATAATATTGGGATCACCAGCGTGAAACCCGGTGGCAATATTGGCGGAGCTGATTATCGTCATAAGTTCATTATCAACATCATCGCCAATTATCCATGAGCCAAAACTTTCTCCTATATCGGAGTTGATATCGACCGTTTTCATCATAATAATTTCTTATTTTCGTTGGGGGGCGTTAATTCACTATATGAAGATTTATTTGTATCCGAAAAGTGTTATTTTTAGATAGTCTGATATCAGAAAAACAGAACGCTCATCGACAAACATTTTTGCTTAAATAAAAAGAGGGGCAGAGATGCTGACATTACGCCAGGTTCGTTATTTTGTTGCCACCGCCGAAATGGGGCAGATCTCGCTGGCGGCCTTGCATCTCAATATTTCTCAGTCGGCGGTCACCGGGGCGATTCAGGAACTGGAGCAGCTATTGGGCAAGAAGCTGTTTACCCGCTCGGTGCACGGCATGATGCTGACCGACTACGGGAACCATTTTCTTAACCATGCCTATACCGTGTTACAGACCGTGGATAATGCCGTGCGTAGCATGCCGGTTAATGACACGGGTGTGCGAGGCACGCTGCGTCTGGCGGCAAGTTACACGGTGATTGGCTATTTTCTGCCGTTCCATCTGCAACGGCTGGCGCAGGATTATCCGCACATTGATATCCAGTTGTTTGAGTATGAGCGGCAGGATATTGAGCAAGGATTGGTTGACCAGACGCTGGATATGGCGCTGGTGCTGACTGGCAATTTACGCCATCAGTCGATTTCTGCCGAAACCCTGTTTAATTCTACGCGTCGCTTGTGGCTGCCATCGCGGCATCCGTTATGTGAAAAATCGCACGTGACGCTGGAGGATGTGGCCGGGGAACCTTTCATTATGCTCACGGTGGATGAAGCTGCAGACAGTGCCATGCGCTACTGGGAAGAGGCCGGAGCCAGCCCCAGCGTTATCCTGCGCACCAGTTCGGTCGAGGCGGTGCGCAGCATGGTGGCTAATGGTTCGGGGATCGCCATCTTATCGGACCTGGTTTATCGCCCGTGGTCGCTGGAAGGGCGGCGCATTGAGACCCGTTCGCTGGTTAACCATGTGCACCCGATGAGCGTCGGCCTGGCGTGGCGTCATGACGCCCACTTCACCCCGGCGATGGCGGCGCTGCGCGAGTATTTCCGCAGCGCATTCGTGACGCAGCAAATCAATATGGTGCGACGTTAACACCTCTCTGCGCCCGTTCGGGGTTTTACCGCGCCTGTACATTACGAATGCGAATAGCGCCGTACCGGGGCGTTACATGCTTCCTCTTTGCTCAGCCGCTGGATAATGTCCTGGCGCAAGAGGAATTTCTGGATCTTACCGGACGATGTTCTGGGCAACTTATCGATAATCACGATCCGTTCCGGGTACTTATACTTCGCCATCCGTTTACGGCTAAAAAAGGTCACCACCTCTTCGAGCGGCAGCGCCTTGCGCGTTTTTAACACCACATATGCACATGAGCGCTCGCCTAAACGTTCATCCGGCATCGCGACGACGCAGGCATCCTCAATGTCCGGGTGCTGCAACAGCACATCTTCCACTTCGCGACTGCTGATGTTTTCGCCACCGCGCACAATGATGTCTTTCTTGCGCCCGGTGATGGTGATATAGCCCTCTTCATCCATCCGGCAGAGATCGCCGCTGTAGTACCAGCCGTCCTTGTCCAGCGCGCGGGCGGTCAACTCCGGTTCGCCCAGATAACCCATAAACACATTCGGCCCGCGTGAAGCCTCTTCGCCTTCCATGCCACGTGGCAGCGTTCTTCGCGACTCATCCACCACCTTGATTTGCACCCCGGCAGCGGCATAACCGTCGGTATTCATCATCTTTGACTGCGGGTCGTCGAGGTTCACCACCGCGTGTGGGGAACTCTCGGTTGAACCATAAATGCTGAGCAGTTTGATCCCCAGTTGCTGGCAACCCCGCGCCACCTTTTTCGGGATGGTGGTGCCACCGCACAAAAAGAAACGTAACGAAGAGAGATCCGCAGGCTGTTTTTCAACCGAACAGAGAATGTCATAGACAAACGGCGTGGCGCCCAGCATGCAGGTGCAGCGCTGTTGCTCCAGCAGCGCAAGGCAGGCGGCAGGGGTAAAAATATCCAGCAGTACGCTGCGCGCGCCAATCAGGAACGGGGCCGTCACGCCGTGTAAAAAGCCGGTCGCGTGGCCGAGGGGGGCGGGCATCAGAAACACATCCTGCCAGGTGAGATTAAGCCGCGCGCAGTAGGCGCGTTCGCTGGCGAGAATATTGTTGTGGGTCAGCATCACGCCTTTCGGCATCCCTTCGGTGCCGGAGGTAAACAGCACTGCCGCCAGTTCATCGCCGTGCACCTTCACCGGCCGGTCCAGCGGCGTATTCTCTTCGAGCAGCTGGCGGAAACTGAGTGTGGTTGTGGCTGGTGCCAGTTTGTCGACCCCGACAATGCGTTGCAGCCAGGGAAGCTGGTTTTGCAACGGCTGGATCAGTTCCACCGGGTGCGTTTGCTTAAACAGCGTGGGTGCGAAGAAGATCTTCGCCTGACACTTGTTGAGTACCCACACCAGTTCTGCCTCGCGCCAGGCGGGCAGCAGCGGTACGGACACGGCACCGGTTTTCAGGCAGGCCAGATAAATCACTGTAAACTCACACCAGCCCGGCAGTTGAAACGCGACGCGATCGCCGGGCTGGATGCCGCTGCTCAGCAACCAGCTCGCCAGGCAACTTGACGCATGATCGAGCGCGGCATAGCTGTACGACGCCCCGTGATTATCCACCACGGCAATTTTGTCCGGTACGGCGCGCAGGGTCTGGTGCCAGTAATCCCCCAGCGTCGCGTCTCCCCAAAAACCCTGTTGCCGGTACGCGTTCCGGCGTTCGGCATTAAATGTTATCGCGATACCCATGGAACCTTCTCGTTCAATAAACTGGCAATAGTGAAGAAGAAGGACACCGCCCGGCGATGTCCTTGTGCGCATTGCAGGCGATGTGGCGTTAACCGTAACGGAAGTCGATACCAAACGTACCGGCCGGATACTCCCATTTTTCAAGAATGGTTTCGCCGCACAATACCCGGCAGGTGCCGCACTCAAGACACCCGGCAGAGTCGAAATGAATGTTGCCCTGCGCATCCTGTTTGTAGAGGTTGGCGGGGCAGGCCATCAGCAGTTTGCGAAACTCATCAATGTTGGGATCGCGGGTCAGAATAATGTGCGGATGACCCTCATTGACATGGAATTTATTCACGCCCAGTTTGACGTCAACGTTAACGCGGGTTTCCTCAGTCATAATGCTGTCGCCCCTTTAATGCCGTCTTTCAGTAGGTTCATCAGGCCAATTTTTTTCATATGCGACATCATCATTTTGCGCACCGGTTGGTTCGGGCTGCCATCCACGGTGAACATATCGCGCATGATGCCCGCCACCATCTGCGGGTACTGCGTAAACAGTCGCGGGTTTTCCATCAGAGCAGGGAGCTTGCGAAAATGCTGCATATCGCGCATCACAAAGCTCTGCTCCAGCGTGCGTTTGTAATCGGCCAGCGCATGGACGGAGAAATCCTGTTGCTGTTTTGCTCTGATGGCGGTGTTGGCTGCCGCTTCTGCCGAGGCGACGGCTAAATCCATACCGCGAACGGTATAACCCAGGTTCAGGCAAAAGCCCGCCGCATCGCCAACAATCATCACACCGTCGCCGACCAGTTGCGGCACCATGGCCAGACCGCCCTCCGGTACCATATGTGCGGAGTATTCCAGCAATTTTCCGCCTTCTATTAGCGGGCGAATCGACGGATGCTGTTTAAAATCTTCCAGCATCTGCGGCACGCTTTTCCCTGCCTGGCCGATCTCTCCCAGACCGCAGACCAGCCCGATCGACACCGAGTCGCGATTGGTATAAAGGAACCCCCCGCCCATCAGCCCGTTCGAGGGCGACCCGGCAAACAGCCAGGCGGCACCTTCGTCGGCAGAGAGATTAAACCGGTCATTAATTTGCGTGGCCGATAAGCCAATCAGCTCTTTCACGCCCACGGCGTAATGGTGTGGTGAGGGGGCCGGCACCATCCCCAGCGAACGCCCCAACAGGGAGTTCACCCCGTCGGCGAGGATCACCACACTGGCTTCGAGAATGTCGTCACCGGCCTGTACGCCAGTGACCCGGTTACCTTCCCGGATCAGGGCATCCACGCGCACGCCCGGAATAAACTGTGCGCCTGCCTCTTCGGCCTGCTCCATCAGCCACGGATCGAGGCGGTTGCGCAGCACGGTGTAAGAGGCCTGCGTCGGAACGTCGGGTTGTTCACGGTGAAAGTCGAGGGTGACCGCGCTTTCCTCGGTCAAAAAGGAGATCTTCTCCCGGGTTACGGTGCGCTCAATCGGCGCGTGCTGCGCGAACCCTGGCATAATGCGTTCAATACTGTGGGCGTAAAGGCGACCGCCGGTCATATTCTTACTGCCCGCGCTGTTACCGCGTTCAATGACCAGCACATCCAGCCCGGCTTTTGCCATCACATACGCGGCAACGGTGCCCGCTACGCCAGCGCCGACCACGATGGCGTCAAATTTTTCATCCGACATGCTTTATGCTCCCTTCCCGCTGCGTGAACAGCGGGCAATGGGTTAGTGGCTTAACTGGCCGATCAGCGCAGGGACAACTTTGTAGATGTCGCCCACCAGGCCGTAATCGGCGTAATTGAAAATCGGCGCGTTTTTATCTTTGTTCACGGCGACGATGATTTTGGCGCCGTTGCCGCCGACCATATGCTGAATCTGCCCGGATATACCCAGCGTCAGGTAGAGATCCGATTTCAGCAGCACACCGGATACCCCAACATAGCGCTCCCGCTCCATCCAGTTTTCGCCTTCGGCAATCGGGCGTGAGCAACCCACTTCGGCACCGAGTAGGGCGGCCAGTTCACGCACCATCTTCAGATCGTCCTGCGCTGCAAGACCCCGCCCTACGCCGACCACGCGTTTCGCTTTGCTCAGATCCACGTTGCGGAGGGTTTTCGCCCGGCGCTGCTGGCAGCGAATTTCGTGGCGCGGCGTAATATAGGTCGCTGCAACGACAGGGCAGGTGTGGGTGGCCTCTGCGGCGGCAGGCTCCAGCACACCGGGGGTAAGGGTAATAATGGCCAGCGCGCCGTTAAGCTTCTCTTTACCAAAGGCCAGCCCACCATACATACGGTGTTGCGCGCAGACGCCATTGGCATCAACGCTGACCGCCGTGGCGTCGTTGACCAGCGCGGCATCCAGTTGCACGCTCAATCGCGCGCCCAGCGCTTTGCAGCGTTTCGTGGCGGCCATCAACAGCAGCGCTGGCTGGCCTGCGCTCTCCTGTGTGATAAAGGCGGCGAGGGTTTCGGCGTAGTTTTCCAGGCGTTGCAATTCAGAGTTCGCTTCCAGGACGGTGATGCTGTCTGCGCCGAGCGCTTGCAGGGCGTTTGCCTGTCCCGCGCCCCAGGCAATGGCATGCACCCGTTGGCCCCATTGCCGTGCGCCGGTCAGTAATTCCGCGTAGCGTTGCGTGTTATCGCTTAATACCCAGACGTGGGTTAATTGACTCATGATGTTCTTCTCCGTTGGGCTTAAATCAGGGCTCTTTTCAGGTGTTCTGCCAGTTCTGCGATCGCTTCCGGCGAATCGTTGTCGAGGATGATGTGCTTACGGGGAGTCGCAGGGGGTACGGTGATCTCCAGCAGTTCCGCCAGCGGCGATGTTGGGCTCCAGGCAATGTCGCTGGCCTGCCACTGGTTTACAGGTTTTTTGCCCGCGCTAAGGATGGCTTTCATTGAGGGAATGTGTGGCGTATTAATGTCAGAGGTGACACAGAGCACGGCGGGCAGCGTCAGTTCGATCACTTCCACATCGTCTTCAAGGGTGCGTTCTACGACCAGACGGTCACCTTCACGCTGGATATTGTTCACGGCATTAATCACCGGCAGTTGCAGGATCTCCCCCACCAGCAGACCGACCTGCTGCGCGTAGAGATCGCCAGATCCCTCACCAAACAACATCAGGTCGAAGCCGATTTTTTCTGCGGCGGCGGCCAGTGCTTGCGCTGTTTCTCTTGGTAATGCGTGTTCCAACTGCATATCCTGCACCATGTACAGACTGTGCGGGCCACGGGAAAGCACGTCTTTGCGGACCTTCGAATTTTGCAGCAGCGAGCCGCCGACGGTGAGCGCAGCGATTTCATCGCCCTCACTGGCGAGCTGTGAGGCGGCTTCGATTGCATTGAGGTCGAACTGGCTGATTTTTGCATCTGCATAGTCAAAGCTGAGCGCGTGTTCGGGCGTGATGACGATATCCTGTTCCTCAGGCACCAGTTTGAAGCAGGTTATTATTTTCATGGCATCTCCTGTAAGTCGCGGGCGAATGTTGGCGTAGGTAACTAACATCGACGGAATTAACTTGAAATAGTGTGCGGTAGCCAATGGCTATTTTCGACGGGGCAAGCTGTTTTCATTGCTAACAATCTTGCAAAAAAAAGTGAGATCGCTTGTGCAAAAAAAAGTAAGGGAAAATAAATTCCGGGCATAAACATATTATCTTGCACGCTGCGCAAATAATCTTGTTCTGCCTCTGATAACGGTAGTTGAATAACCGCCATTCTGGCTCTATTTTATCCTTATTATTTTGTTTAGGCTTATTCTCTAAATGTGAGGTTGTCATGTATCAACGATGCTTTGATAATGCCATGGAGCCCCTTTTTGCCGAGGGGGAAACGCCCCGATTCTCACGCTTTGTCATCAGCGATGATCCGGCCTGGGAATCCGGACACCATGTTCATGATAATGAAACTGAACTTATCTACGTCAAAAAAGGGGTTGCCCGCTTAGTCATCGACTCTTCGCTGTATGTCGCGCATGCTGATGATATTGTTGTGATTGAACGCGGTCGGCTACATGCCGTTGCCTCTGATGTGAACTCGCCAGCCACCACTTATACCTGCGCGCTGCGCGGTTTTCGTTTTCGCGATTGGGAGGAGAATCAACTGTTGCAGCCTCACTCGTGCCCGGTGATTTCCGCCGGTCAGGGGAAAGAGGTGATTAAAGGTATTTTTAATGAGTTGAGTTTAATGTTGCCGCAAAGTAAAAGCACATTAACATCCTCTGTCTATGATGCTTTTGCTTATGCGCTGACGGTGTTGTACTTCGAAAACTTTAAAAATGCCTACCGTTCCGAACAGGGATATATTAAAAAAGATGCTTTAATTAAAGATATTCTGGTTTATCTTAATAACAATTACCGTAAAAAAATAACCCTCGATCAGTTGTCAAAACAGTTTCGCGCCAGCGTCAGTTATATTTGTCACGAATTTACCAAAGAGTACCGTATTTCGCCGATCAACTACGTGATCCAGCGGCGTGTGACCGAGGCAAAATTCGCCCTGACCAACACGGATAATTCGCTGGCAGAAATCTCCTGGCGGGTTGGCTACGAAAATGTTGATCACTTCGCCAAGCTGTTTTTGCGCCACGGCGGCTGCTCTCCCAGCGACTATCGCCAGCAGTTTAAAAACAGCGTTGCAGAGCAGGAGTGTCTGCACGAGTTTTATAAGCGGGAAAGCGTGCTGTATTGATCTTGTTTTGTGCAGTTCCCGGTCTGGCCGGGAACTGCTTTGCCTGCCTGTTAATCCTGGTACTCTTTCAAAATCTGCCGCCCGGCCACGTAGATCATTATCTCATCCGTGCCGCCGCCAATACGTTCGCAGCGCACATCACGCCAGAACCGGGAGACACGCGCTTCATCGGTATAGCCCAGTCCGCCCATAATCTGGATGGCATCGTCGATCACTTCCATTGCCGTGCGGGCGCAGTGCAGTTTCGCCAGCGCGGCGCTGGTGCGCAGTGACTGTTGCTGGTCTGCCTGCCAGGCCACTTTCAACACCATATTGCGCATGTTTTCGACTTTTACCGCCATTAATGCCAGCTTTTCCTGGATCATCTGGTTGTGGCCAATCGGTTTGCCAAAGGCAATGCGCTGGTTGGCGTAACGCGCGGCGTCTTTAAAGGCGCATTCGGCAAAACCGGTGCTGCGGGCGGCATTGATCAGACGTTCCATCTCAAAGTTGTACATCACATTGAGAAAACCCATTCCTTCTTCGCCGACCATGTCGCTTTCTTCCACCTCAACATTGTCGAGATAGACTTCGCAGGTGCTCAGCATATGCCAGCCGATTTTGTGCAGCGGGTTGACTTTGATCCCCGGTTTTTTGGCGTCTACCCACCACAGCGTAAAGGCTTTTTTCGGGTCTTTAGGCTGTGGATCGCGCGCCAGCACCAGCATGTATGGATACTCTTTCGCGCCGGTGATAAAGGTTTTTTGCCCGTTAAGATAGACCTTGCCGTTTTTGCGCGTATAGCTGGTAGTGGCACTGTTATTGTCAGAGCCCGCACCCGGTTCGGTTAACGCCAGGGCATAGGCCGGGTCGCCTGTCTCCAGTGTGCTTTCCGCTGTTTTACGCAACTGTTCGGCCGAGCCAAAGCGGCGCATGCTGTGAATACACTGGCCGTTGGTGATGAGAAATGCAGGTGCGCCGCATTTGGAGACTTCCATCAGCGCCAGCATCTGGGTGACATAGTCAGCAGGGATCCCCCCAAACTCTTCCGGTACGCCCAGCATCGAAATGCCGTTGTCGGCAAGGGCGCGCATAAACTCTTTCGGGTAGGTCCCGTTCTGGTCGCAGGTGCGAAAATACTCTTCCGGAAAGTTTGTGGTGATCAGTTCCCGGATGCTGGTAAGCAGCAGTTCCTGCTCTTCGGTTAAAGAAAAGTCCATTAGCGTACTCCTTTAATTAGCCGCTTCGGGCAACACAAAACCCATGGTGGCGTCGATAAATAATCTGCTGTCCATCAGTTTCACATCCGGTGACACCACCGGTGCGAACGCCATCTGAGCGAGGATATCTTTTTGCAGGTCGACCCCAGGGGCTATCTCGATTAAATGCAGACCATCTTCTTTCAGTGTGAAGACGGCGCGTTCAGTGATGTAGCGGACATCCAGCCCGCGTTCGAGGGCGATTTTTCCGCTGAAGGTGATCTCCGGCAGGGTGTCGACGAATTTTTGCACCCGACCTTCCTGCACAATGTTCAGCTTGCCGTTGGTAATGTCGGTTTTCAGACCGGCTGCGGTGAGGGTGCCGCAGAAGACAATTTTTCGTGAGGTGGCGCTGATATCAATAAACCCGCCCGTGCCCATGATTTTGCCGTTGAATTTATGCACGCCAACGTTGCCGTGCTGATCCACTTCGGCAAAGCTCAGGTAACACACATCCAGTCCGCCGCCGTGGTAAAAATCAAATTGCGACGTCATGTCGAGAATGGCACGGGTATTGACGTTCGCGCCAAATGCCACCCCCTGCGAGGTAATGCCACCGACCGGCCCGGTTTCCACCGTCAGGACAAAGTCGTCCGCACAGCCTTCTTCCCGCGCCACCAGTCCAATGCCGTCGGCAATGCCGACGCCGACGTTGCCGACCGCGCCTTTGCGCATTTCAAACAGTGCGCGGCGTGCCACCAGTTTGCGCTGGTTGAGGGGCAGGGTGAGTTGCGTGCTGTCATCCAGTGTGAAGTCGCCAGAGATAAAGCGGTTTACCGGTGCGCCGCCGTACAGCTGCGTCTGGTCAGGGTCCACGACGACGATATCCACGAGATAACCCGGAATACGTACCGATTTCGGATGCAGCGTGGCCTTTTTGACCATTTTCTGCACCTGCATCATGACAATGCCGCCGTTGTTATGCACCGCCTGGGCGAGCACCAGCGCATCCAGATACATCACTTCATCTTCAAACGAGGCGTAGCCTTCGCTGTCGCAGGTGGTGGCACGAATAAAGGCGATATTGGGCGCAATGGCTTTGTAGTAGAGGTACTCTTTGTTGTCGATCTCGACCAGCTTGATCAGGTCTTCTTTGGTGACCTCGTTGAGCTTACCGCCCTGCAGGCGGGGGTCGACAAACGTCCCGATGCCGATATCGCTCAGAATACCCGGCTGGTGGGCCGCAGCGGCGCGCAGCGTTTGGGTCAGTACACCTTGCGGATAGTTGTAGGCGGCAATTTTCCCTTGTTCGGCGAGATCGGAAATGCGCGGTGACTGCCCCCAGTGGCCGCACAGCGCCCATTTGACCAGCCCTTCTTGCGCCAGCGGGCTGATACCGCGATCGGCCCGGTCGCCCAGCCCGGTCGGGCTGATAAGGGATAAATTACGCGGGGTTTGCGTCTGTTTATATTTATCGGCTAAGGCGTTAATTAAGGTGGTGGCTTCGAGGATGCCGCCCCCCGCCCCTAAAATACACAGCGTGGCCTCATCCGGAATATAGCTCACCGCATCCTGTGCCGATAGCACAGTCACACGCCCGTTAATACGTGATGGTCTTTCAGGTTTCATAATAACTCCTGGCAATAATGCCTGGTACAACGCTGGCGTTATTTCGCCATGGTGATGGGCAAAAAAAAGCCGCACGCGTCCACTGAATATTGATGATAAATATTCATTCAGGTCATTATTTTTTAATTTGTGGCTGGAAGGTTGATTCCCGCCTGAATTCAGGTTATCAGGCCTGATGCAATATCGTTAATACCGTACGCAGATCGCCAACGGATATTTGACCAGGTGCCGACGCCTTTTTCACTGCGCCAAAGGTGGCCGCAGAACCAAAGACTTCGCCCGCGAGGCGTGAAATCACCCCGGTTTTGGCCATCGACATCGTGATCAACGGACGGTCGGCATACTGCTCCTGTATCGTCAGCGTGGCGCTAAGCAGCGTCAACACATCGGTTTTGCTTTGTGGCATCAGCGCGATTTTGGGGATATCCGCCCCCAGTTCCTGCATTTTGCGCAGACGCCCGACAATCTCTTCCGCTGGCGGTGTTTTATGGAAATCATGGTTGGACATCACCACCCGCACGTTTTTCGCCTGCGCGTGTGCCACCGTGGTTTTGATCAGCTCGTCGCCGGTAAACAGCTCCAGATCAATCATATCCACCAGACCGCTGTCTATCGCTGCACGGTTGAGCGCGATGTAGGCATCGGCGGACAACGCCTGTTCGCCGCCTTCTTTCGCACTGCGGAAGGTAAACAGCAGCGGTTTATCCGCCAGCGTGCTGCGGATGATGGCGGCGGCTCCCAGTACGGCATCGATAGACGCCACATCGGCAAAATGGTCAACGCGCCATTCCAGA
Organism: Kosakonia sacchari; assembly: GCA_900109485.1. Taxonomy (GTDB): domain Bacteria; phylum Pseudomonadota; class Gammaproteobacteria; order Enterobacterales; family Enterobacteriaceae; genus Kosakonia; species Kosakonia sacchari_B. The sequence goes on from FOAY01000017.1 coordinate 103,977, forward strand.
ATGTCGAAATCGGCGTCGCGATAGGCCAGCGCTTCTGCTTTGACGCTGGCAATATCTTTGCCCATCAGTGAGACGATGATCTTTGGCGCGCCTTCGCCAATCACCAGATTTTTTACGGTTACGGTTTTCATTGAGTACCTTTTATTCACCAACCTGTCAGGCTTCAAAGCCCATGACCTGTTTCACGTATTCCAGCGGGAACTCTTTACCGGTCCACAGTTTGAACTGCTCAGCGCCTTGCCATAACAACATGCCGTAACCATCAATTGTTTTGCAGCCCGCTTGTTGTGCCTGCTGCAATAACTTCGTGATATGTGGGTTATAGACACTTTCGGTGACCAGCAGATCCGGGCGCAGCAGGCTAACGTCACTGATAAGGGATTCGTTATCCAGCGGCTTCATGCCGACTTTGGTTCCGTTGGTGAGAATGTCCGCCGTGGCGAGCGCGGCAGCAAAGGCTTTCTGGTCGGCGAGGTCGGTCACCGTGACCACGCAATCGGTGTTTTCATTGACCCGTTTGGCAAAAGCGACCGCTTTTTCAAAGAAATCATCTTTGCGGTTAAACAGCTTGATCTCTTTCATCCCTTCAATTGCCGCCTGCGCGCCAATCGCCGTGGATGCGCCGCCTGAACCCAGCAGCACCATGGTTTTGCCTTTGATGTTGAAGCCGCTCTCTTTAATGGCGCGAATATGGCCGGTCCCGTCGGTGTTGTAGCCGCGCAGGTAGCCGTCGTCATTGACGATGGTGTTGATGGCGCCCACCAGTTTCGCCGCTGGGGTGAGTTCATCGACATATTCGCATGCCAGTTGTTTATTGGGCATGGAGACCCCGGTGCCACGCATTTTTAACGCTTTCAGTCCGGCAATAGCGTTAGCAAAGGTCGTGTTGTCGACTTCAAAGGCCATATAGGTAAAGGGCAATCCTGCTTTTTCTAACGCTTTATTTTGCATTTCAGGAGACAGACTGTGTCTGATGGGGTAGGCCATAAGGCCAATCAGTTCATATTTTGCTGTTACATCCATAATAAACTCCTTGAACCCTTATAATGAATCAGAATTGTTTACTGAAAATAACGCTCGCCTAGCCGCAAATCATTTTTGGGAATATTAAATACTCGGTAGTAACGGACGAAGACAATAACGGCGGTGATAAAGGCCAGTAGTGCAAATATAAAGTCCAGCAGGATGATGTATTGCAGGCCGATATTAGAGAGATAACCGGTGATGAGTGGAATAATAAAGTTCGCCAGCCCTCCCATCATCATATATACGCTGGTGACTTTGGCTTTGCTCTTTGGGAAGAACTCCGACATCACCGATACGCCCAGTTGCAGGATGCCACCCGCGGCGGAGAAGCCGATAACAAAAGCCCCACCGTTACACACCAGCGGCGACGGATAGAGATAGATAACCGCCGCGGTGAGGGTGGCAAGTCCGGCGTTGAAAACGTTAGCCCAGATTGGGCGCACCATTTTTTTCAGCAGTACGGCGAAGATAAATACGCACACCAGCGAGCCCATACTGTAGTAAGAGATGGTTTTCAGGGCGTCGGCTTCCGCCATTCCGGTAAACGCCATGGCATACTTCGGCATCCAGACCACAATCACATAGAAGGTGGAGAAAGCCGCGACGCCAAACAGCACCGAGGCCACGCCTTCCAGCCACGGTAGCGGTTTGCTGTTCATCTGCGGCAACTCTTTGGCGACACTGGCGTCCACTTGCTGACCGGGGAAGGTGCTTTTCAGCAACATCAGCGTGATAATGACAAACAGCGCGCCCGGAATGATAACGCCGTAGCCGTACCAGATGTTATTAAGCAGCATGTAGCCGACGATCATCGGGTAGAGCATCTGGCCGAAGGAGACCATCGCTTTCACCAGGATCACCGCCGAGCCGGAGGCTTTCGGGAAACACTCCATCAGTGCCGGGTAACCGCCGGTATCCAGCGCCGAATTCGCCACGCCGACACACACTGCCAGTATAAAGGCCACCATCAGATTCGGGCTTGACGGAATACCGAAGAAAAACAGCATATACAGTATGACGCCCAGCAGAATAACGGTGCGGCGGCCAAACTTGTCGGAAATCACACCAAAGAACAGAATACTGACCAGCCGACCAAGCCCGATGCCGGAAATTAAATATGCGATGCCGGCATTGTCGGTAGAAAATTTCGCTGCCAGCGATGTCATGTTTTGCGCCAGCGTAATGACGCTGATGCCATGTAAAAAATAACTAAGATAGATACAGATAACAGCCAGCAAAAATGGCGTATTGAAAGCCTTTTTCTGAGACATTTTATTCACCGCTCCGTGCTGATTTTTTAAATTTATTCTGCTCGCGCCGGTCGTGATTCCTGGTGGCGAGTTTAGTGATTAATTTACTTGCTCACGGCGGGCGGGCATACATAGCATGGCGCTTAATTTGCCAGGTTTATTGCAGGCTAAAATGTGAGGAGAAATTGTTTTTATGCCCTTTTTATCGATATCTTCAGCGGCGTTAATAAATCGCCATCGTATTTTGCATGAGGCCGTCAATAATATTGCATACGATGCTTTTCGGGTTATTCCGCTAACGGCGACATATTCATTAAACGCCGGGACTCGATGCGATTGCGCAGGCCAATAAACAGCGCCAGTAGGAAGCCGACGGCGGCAATAGCCGTATCGAACCACATAATATCGGCAATGTTTCTTTCCGCGAGATGCGCAGTGATAAGCGGAATGGTAAAGGTGGCAATACTGCCCGAGCTGTAATAAATACCGGTGGCTTTTCCTTTAGCATGGGGGAAGCGCGCAGCCATCAGCGTCAGGCCAATCTGCACCACGCCACCCGCTGAAGAGAAGCCAATCACAAAGGAGAACGCGATCACCACCGGTATGCTGGGATGCAGGCAGACCGTTAGCAGCGCAATAAAGGAGATAAAGGTATAAATCACCAGCAATTTCATGGTCATGGCAAGCTTACGCACCAGTGGGGCAGTGATAAAGACACACAGCAGCGAACCGCAGGTATAGACGCTGAGCAGCTTGATGGACTCGGTGTAGGACATGCCGACAACAAACTGACCATACTGCGCAAGCCATTGGCTGATAAGGTAAAACGTGGTCATCGATATGTAACCGTACAGCGTGTAACTGGCCAGATCGATAACAGAGCAGCGGTGTTTCTCTTGCGCCATTTCATTTGCCGCCTGCGCGCCAGGGGATTGATGACCGCGATGGGGCGGAAATGTGCAGCGCAGTAGAAACACGCCGTTGACCAGCATGATGGCGGCAGCAATCAGAAACGACCAGCCAAACCACAGTTCCGCCCACACCAGCAGGCTGATGATCATCGGCAATAAAAACTGCCCCGCAGAGATAAACGCTTTGATCAGCACATTTGCCGTGCCGGGCGAGCGTGGAAACGCCTCCATCAGGCTGGGGTAGGTTCCGGCATCAAGAAAGCTGTTGGCGATACCGGCTAAAAAGCCGAACGCATAGGCCAGCATAATACTGTGGGTGTGAATAATGCCGATAAAAAAGACCAGGTAGCAGAGCATGCCGAGCATCACAAAAGGTCGGCGGCCAAAGCGGTCGGATAACATTCCGGAAAAAAACAGGACGCTTAATCGGCCAATGCCCAGCGAGGAGATCACCACCGAAACACCGGCGGCATTGGTCTGCCATTGCAGTTCGAGTGAGGACATATTGAGGCTCATCAGAATGACCCCCATGCCATGCACCAGGTAATTAAAATAGAGACCTAATGCGGTTGTGAGATAGGTGTTTTTCATTGTTTGTGTGCTGCGTGACGGTAAAATAAATCGTCGGTGGTGTGACCAACCGTGTTAACACAGATGCTCGAGATCGTGAGCATAGAGTTCGGCCGCAACCGACTGATAAACCTTCCAGTCCAGATAATTGCCATCATGATATACCGTCTGAAATGCGGTTAAGTCGGCGAAAAAACGCATGGTATTATTACCAATGCGATTATTTATTCGTTTAATGAGGGCGTTGAGGTGTGATTGTCTTTTTTTTCTCATCTCCAGCAGTTTTTCAACAATATCTGCCGGGATCTCGCTTTCACCGCTTTCCCATTCCTGCCAGGTTTGTGCATTATGCTGCGGTGCAATCCAGATAACGCACTCCTCAATACTCATGGCGAAAATATGGCGTAATGCCTGTAATTCATATGCGTTCATTATTTAATTACTTCAGCCAGAATCGATTAAGCATAAATAACACTATTGAACCGTTTCGGAGTTGAAGAGAGTCGCATTATCTTGTGCAATATTATTTGTTACCAGCGTGTGAAAATGCGCAGATGCACGCCAGACATGGCAGGCAGGGCGATACAGCCATCTCCATTTTTTCACCTATTGGAGTGCCCACGTCCCGGTAGACAGTTTCTGTCCTCACGACGGTTGCCTGTTTGAGGGCCTCCGGGCTGACACCAGCCAGATGATGTGGCGCCGGGTAGGGTTTCAGCAATGCGTTGTTGAGCGGGATTCCCTCGCGTTGCTGTCGGGCATCGGCCAGAGACACAACAGGGGAAGCACCTAAGCCAGGACGGGATTCTTTACCATTGATACGGTACTTGAAATACCAGAGTCGGGATCCATTTGGATTAACCATATAGATACAGACCGTGAGAATCGGATGTTTTGAAGGGTTTGACTGTGGGCTTTGAGGCTATGGATTTTCGTGTCGGAAAGAGACATAGGGTGGTCACTCCATTATCGAACTGAAATGACCCCAGATCAGACCATCAATTTTTCCCGATGCGGAGGGGGAACTGCGAATGCATCGGGAAACGTTTTTACGCTAACTTATTGAATATATAAAAGATAGAGATTCGCAAAGAGGCATAAGAACAAGAATTTGGCTCCTCTGACTGGACTCGAACCAGTGACATACGGATTAACAGTCCGCCGTTCTACCGACTGAACTACAGAGGAATCGTGTGAACGGGGCGCATATTATCGGTCACGTCCGGGCTTGTCAAAGGGTGGATCGCCTGAGCGCGATCGTTTGCTGACAATTTCGGCAACCTGTGCGTATGTCTGCTCAATAAACCCGCGTTTGCACTAGTATGGTGCAAAATACCCCTAATGGGGCAGATCGCAAACCGTTGTTTCAGTGATAATACCCTGTGTTGTAATTAGAAACTCTTATTATCCAGCCTGTTAAGCGTTAATTTCCTCCTTAACTAAAACTGGCAAGCATATTGCAACTCCTCCGACATCATAACAACCGGCGTTGGCATTGGTATCCCTTACAGGAGGCAAAATGAACTTAAGACGACTGAAATACTTCGTAAAAATCGTCGATATTGGAAGCCTGACTCAGGCAGCCGAAGTATTGCATATTGCGCAGCCCGCGCTGAGTCAGCAAGTCGCCACTCTGGAAGGTGAGCTGGATCAGCAATTGTTGATCCGTACTAAACGGGGCGTAACGCCCACGGAAGCAGGAAAAATTCTCTATACCCATGCGCGCATGATTTTGCGTCAGTGTGAACAGGCACAACTGGCGGTGAACAACGTTGGCCAGTGTTTGCGCGGCCAGGTTTCCATCGGCCTTGCGCCGGGCACGGCAGCGTCTTCGGTCACCATGCCATTATTACAGGCTGTGCGTACCGAGCTGCCTGAAGTGGCGGTCTATCTGCATGAAAACAGCGGCGCGGTGCTGAATGATAAATTGCTGAGTGGTCAACTCGATATGGCGGTGCTGTATGAGCGCGCGCCGGGTGCGGGAATCAATAGCCTGCCGCTGCTGAAAGAGGACCTCTATCTGGTCGGTACCCGTGATTGTCCGGGGCAGAGCGTGGACTTAACCGCAGTCGCTGAAATGAATCTGTTCTTGCCGCGCGACTATAGCGCTGTGCGTCTGCGTGTGGACGAAGCGTTCTCCCTGCGCCGTCTGACGGCAAAAATCATTGGCGAAATCGAATCCATTGCCACGCTGACCGCAGCCATCGCCAGCGGAATGGGCGTTACCGTATTGCCGGAATCTGCCGCGCGTTCGCTGTGTAGCGCAACCAACGGCTGGATGGCGCGTATTACCACACCATCAATGAACCTGCCGCTGTCGCTGAATGTTTCGGCCCGCGGCTCGTTGTCACCACAAGCGCAGGCGGTAAAAGATATTTTAATGTCTTTAGTCAGCCGTCCGGCCATGGAAAGCCATGAGTTGCAGTTGGTGAGTTAGTGATTATTCCTTAATGGAATAAGATGCTGGTTTTTATTATTTGTCCTGCCAGGCCACAGACTTTAACAATAGCGTTATGTCTGATCGGCCTGGAGGAAAGGGTGAATTTCCAGCAACTAAAAATAATCCGCGAGGCGGCGCGGCGGGATTACAACCTGACCGAGGTCGCCAACATGCTTTACACGTCGCAGTCAGGCGTCAGCCGTCATATCCGCGAGCTTGAAGAAGAGCTGGGGATTGAGATTTTCATCCGCCGTGGCAAACGGCTGCTGGGAATGACTGAACCGGGTAAAGCACTGCTGGTGATTGCCGAGCGCATCCTCAATGAGGCGAGCAACGTCCGTCGGCTCGCCGATCTCTTTACCAATGACACCTCCGGCGTGTTAACCATCGCCACCACGCATACGCAGGCGCGTTACAGCTTACCGTCGGTGATCAAAGCGTTCCGCGCGCTGTTCCCGGAAGTCCGTCTGGAATTAATTCAGGGGACGCCGCAGGAAATCGAGTCACTGCTGCATAACGGCGGGGCGGATATCGGTATCGCCAGTGAACGCTTAAGCAACGACAGTTCGCTGGCGGCTTTCCCGTGGTTCCGCTGGCATCACAGCTTACTGGTCCCGGAGGATCACCCGCTGGTGCAGTGCTCGCCGCTGACGCTGGAGGATATCAGCCGCTGGCCGTTGATTACCTATCGCCAGGGAATCACCGGGCGTTCACGTATCGATGAAGCGTTTGGCCGCAAGGGGTTAATCCCTGATGTGGTGCTCAGCGCGCAGGACTCGGACGTGATTAAAACCTATGTCGAGCTGGGGCTGGGCGTCGGGCTGGTGGCGGAACAATCGAGCGGCGAGAACGAAGAGGGTAAGCTGGTGCGGCTGGATACGCAGCATCTGTTTGACGCCAACACCGTGTGGCTGGGGCTGAAACGCGGTCAGCTACAGCGCAATTACGTGTGGCGGTTTATCGAGCTGTGTAATGCCGGGCTATCCGTAGATGATATTAAACGTCAGGTGATGGAGCCGGATGAAGCGGTGATTGATTACCAGATTTAAAAAAAGACGCAGCGCATAAACGGCTGCGTCTTTTCTTCTTTATTACTTATGCCGTTGCGGTGTTTTCATCAACATCGCGGTGAGCGCCGAAAGCAGGCAACCTGCCGTCAGATACATCGCCACCGAATGCCATTCGCCGCCGGAGAACGTCACCAGCATGGCTGCGATAAATGGCGTAAAGCCGCCGCCCACCACGCTCGCAACCTGATAGCCTACTCCCGCGCCGCTATAGCGGTATCCTGCACCGAACATTTCGGTGAACATCGGCTGCTGTACGCAGACCACCATATCGTGGGCGATATTCGCCAGCATCAGTGAAAAGAGCACCACGCCGAAAATCGAACGTGCTTCCAGCGCCATAAAGAACGGGAATGCGCTCAGGGCGCCGAGTAACGCGCCGGTAATATAGATGCGACGTCGTCCGTAGCGATCCGCCAGCAACGCGAACAGCGGGATTGTCAGACAACTGATACCGCCGACCAGCAGGCCGATATTTAAAAACAGCTCGCGCGGCAGACCCAGGTTTTGCGTGGAGTAGTTCAGCGCGAAAGCGGTCACGATATACATGGTCAACAGTTCGCACAGGCGCAGGGCGATAATCTTCAAAAACGCGCCCGGATGGCGAACCAGCGCTTCAAACACCGGCAGCCGTTTTTTCTGCTGTTTTGCGTTTGCGGATTGAGCCTGCGCATGTTCGAATTCGCTGGACTCTTCCATGCCGTTACGCACCCACAGTGCGCCGAGCACCAGCACAATGCTGAACAGGAAAGGCAGACGCCAGCCCCAACTGAGGAACTGTGCGTTGCTGGTCATGCTGCTGATCAGCGACACCAGCCCAGTGGAGAGCAGCAAACCCACGCCATATCCCACCTGCACACCGCTGCTGTAAAACGCTTTTTTGCCTGCGGGCGCGCTTTCAACGGCGAGCAGTGCCGCGCCACCCCATTCGCCGCCAACGGCAAAGCCCTGGAGTGCGCGCAGGGTAACCAGTAAAGCGGGCGCCCACCAGCCAATGGTGGCGAACGAAGGCAAAATACCAATGCACGCCGTGGCGATGCCCATCATCCAGACGGTCATCATCAGCATACGTTTACGGCCCAGACGATCGCCAAAATGACCGAAAATAATGCCGCCCAGCGGGCGGAATAAAAAGCCGACGCCGAAGGTTGCGAAGGCGGCAAGCGTGCCCATTGCCGGATCGATCTGCGGGAAAAACTCTTTGTTAAACACCAGCGCCGCAGTAATGCCATAGAGTAAAAAGTCATACCAGTCGACGACCGCACCGGCAAAGCTACCCCAGGCAGCGCGACGGGCACGGTTGAGAGAAGGGGCTTCCTCATCGGGGCGGGTTGTAATGAGCGTGGAATCCATAATTGTTCTGTCCGTTCCTCAAATTTCCAAATTTTTCTAGTTTTTTGTATAGGGAAAAGGTTACTCACATCGCATGCAGCAAAGTAAAAGCCGCTAATGAGACTACAGCGCCCGTCGCCAGGTGAAAACCTTTTTGGAAAGCAGGATGCATGAAAGGGGAATTTAACTCAGGGAAGCGGGCTGCGCAGAAGATTATCCGGTTGCTCCGGTCGATAAAGAGGATTTTCCCACACGGCGAGATGAGTACATGATTATCATCACAGTTCCTTAACAGAGAGCTTGAGCCTGCTGGTGCGGTTGGTTATAACAACGCCTGGACGTTATCAGATAACCCTGAGCGAAACCTGATTGCGTTGAAGCCATAACAGCTTCAACGCAATCAGGTTTTTTTTTGCCTTGTTATGATGCCGGGACTGGCGCTGCACTCAAATTGCAGATTACAGGTAACGGCCAGGTGCTATGGATGCGTGGTTCAGGCGATAAATTTTGTGAAAAAGGTCGCGTAGAAAGATGGCTGCAATGATAGTAGGTAAAATACTCAGCAATAATGCGGTCCTGCTCACCAACGCAAAGCACGAAGAGGTGGTGGCGATAGGGCGCGGTATTGGCTTTGGCAAAAAACCGGGCGATAGGGTGGATGCCAGCGAAATTGAGAGCCAGTTCGTGAAAAAATCCGAGGGGCTGGCGGATGTCTTTTCGCAACTGCTGGCTGAGATCCCTCCGGCGCACCTGGCCATCACGCAGCGCATCATCAATCTGGCGCAGCAACGGCTGGCGATTACCGTACAGGACTCGCTGTTTCTGGCGCTTAGCGACCATATTAATTTCGCCATTCAACGCCAGACTAACGGGCTGGTGATCAAGAACTTTTTGCTGTGGGATATTAAACGCTTTTATGCCGAAGAGTTTGCCGTCGGGCTGGAAGCGCTGGGGCTAATCGAGCAGGCGCTGAGTATCTCTTTGCCACAGGATGAAGCCGGATTTATTGCTTTGCATCTGGCTAATGCAAAAAATAACAGCGATATGCAAAGCACCATGCACAGCGCGACCATCATTAAGGATGTACTGAGTATTCTGCAGTACGATTTGAAGCTGATTTATGATGAAGAGTCGCTGGATTACCAGCGTTTTGTCACGCATCTGAAATTTTTCGCCCTGCGGCTGCTGAACCGAAAAAACGTGATGCACGGCGACGACAGCATCTACCAGGGTATCACTGAAATGATGCCGACCGCCTGGGCCTGTGCGAAGAAAATCTGTCACTACGTGGATAAAAACTATGGCTGCCAGCTCACTACCGATGAGGTGATGTTTCTGACCATCCATATTAATCGCCTTAGCGGCGGTTAATGCGACTATCAGGTCGCACTCCAGGGCGTAACTGAACTCATCAGGCGAAACCTGCTTTAGCACCGCATGCGACTATGCCGGTGTGAAGCAGGTTTTTTGTTTTTCAGGCCTCCGCTGAAAGCGCAGGTGAATTGACGATAGAAGGAGAGCGTAAGGATGAACAGGGTATTCCCGGAAGGATTTTTGTGGGGCGGTTCGGTGGCGGCTAACCAGGTCGAGGGAGCGTGGAACGAAGCGGGAAAAGGGGTTTCCACCTCCGATCTGCAGCCGCAGGGCATTCACGGTAAGGTGGTGGAGCGCGATGGCGTTAGTAGCGGCGTGAAAGATGTGGCTATCGATTTTTATCACCGCTATCCGGAAGATGTGAAGCTGTTCGCTGAAATGGGGTTCAAAGTACTGCGCACTTCCATCGCCTGGACGCGTATCTATCCCGAGGGCGATGAAACGCAGCCGAATGAAGCGGGGCTGGCGTTTTACGACCGCCTGTTCGATGAAATGGCGCGCTACGGTATTCAGCCGCTGATCACGTTGTCCCACTATGAAATGCCGTACGGGCTGGTGAAGAAATACGACGGCTGGGGTGGTCGCGAAGTGATTGCGCTGTTTGAGCGCTATGCGCGTACGGTGTTTACCCGCTATCGCGATAAAGTGAAGTACTGGCTGACCTTCAACGAGATCAATATGGCGCTGCATGCCCCGTTTACCGGCGTCGGGCTGACGGGTGACAGAAGCAAGCAGGAGATCTACCAGGCGATTCATCATCAGCTGGTTGCCAGCGCCCGCGCGGTGAAGGCCTGCCATGAGATTATCCCGGATGCCAAAATCGGCAACATGCTGCTGGGAGGCGTTCGCTATCCGATTACTTGCAAACCGGAGGACGTGCTGAAGGCGCAAAGCGCGAATCGGGAGTGGTTGTTCTTTGGCGACGTGCAGGCGCGGGGAGCTTACCCTGCGTGGATCCAGCGTTTTTTCCGCGAAAACAATATCGCGTTGAATGTCACCACGCAGGATGCGGCCGATCTGAAAGAGACGGTGGATTTCATCTCATTCAGCTACTACATGAGCGGCTGTGCGGCGGCGCAACCGGCGCTGTATCAAAGTTCGCGTGCCAACATCATGCGTATGATCCCCAATCCGCATCTACAAAGTTCCGAGTGGGGCTGGCAGATTGACCCGCAGGGGCTGCGCTTCCTGCTTAACGAACTGCACGATCGCTACCAGAAACCGCTGTTTATCGTTGAAAACGGCCTCGGTGCGAAAGACGTTCCGGCGGAAGACGGCTCGATTCAGGACGATTACCGCATCCAGTATCTGCAGGCGCATCTGGTGCAGGTCAGAGAAGCCATCGAAGATGGTGTTGAGCTGTTAGGCTACACCAGCTGGGGCCCGATCGATCTGGTCAGCGCCGGTACCGCGCAGATGTCCAAACGGTATGGTTTTATCTATGTTGATCGTGATGATGAAGGTAACGGCACGCTGGAGCGCCGCCGTAAAAAAAGCTTCTTCTGGTATCGCGATGTGATTGGCAGCAACGGTGCCAGCCTGAACGATCCAGTCTGATAGCCGCATGGCAGTACGCCCGGCGCACAGGGTGCCCGGGCGTACTGCGGTTATGGCGTTACCGTAACGATGGCGCGGCGATAAGCGACCAGCGACGGTTTGCCGTCGTCCTGCACCTGCAGGATGATATGGAACGGCGTTGGTGTTTTCACCGCAGGGGCGGTGAAGTTCAGCTCCTCGCGTTGATTATTTTCCAGCTTAAGATCCGGGCCGAAGTGAATATTCATGGTGGTAGCCGTTGGCTCTTTATACTGCCACCAGTGGTAGCTGAGGTGGTTGTTATCGACATCGTGCGATCCCCGCGCTGACAGCTTCACCTCCTCGCCCGCTTTCACCTGTAGCTCAACGATCCTCTGACCCGGCTCTCCGTTAAGAACCAGTTGTGGATTATGGTTGGCCTTTTTCACGTCGGGAGTCACGCTCCACTGCATGCGTGCGGCAAAATCATTCTGGTACGCTTCGCGCCAGCGCCAGATGGTTGCACTGGCGGTGCGGTGACTTTTCCCATCAATGCCCGTTACCGTATCGGAGGTGCTCGTACGTAACCCGCTGCGGCTGTCGGGCGTTACCGCAGCATAGCGCCCGCCCCAACCACCATATTCCGGGTGCTCTGGGGCGTTCAGTCCGTTCTGCAGCAGGTAAAGGAACGAAGGGGTATCGCCTTCCATCGTGTATTCAATGGCCGGATAGGCCGCACCCAGCGGGCCCTGATTACGGATGTGCTGATCGAGCCAGCTATTGTTTACCTGGCTCATATCTCCCCCTTCGGCAAAGCGCGACGACATACCGCTCCAGGTAGCGATGAAGTAGTCATTCCAGGCGTGAATGCTGGTGATATAGCGCAGCGTCGGGAACTGCGCGCGGATCCATTCGCCGGTATTATCCTGATCGGAAATCGCATAAACGCGGATTTTGCTGACGAATGCTTCAACCTCTTGCGCACTGCGCGTGGCGCGTACATCGTATAGCGCCTGCGCGAGATCCACCGCGCCGCCCCAGACATTGATCCACAGCGGGCGTGTATCTTGCTTATCGATAGACTGAATAATCAGCGCAGAGGCGGCGGTGGATTTTCCCGCGCCGACATAATCCATACCGTAGCCTGCGCGCCCGGCACGTACCACCGACCGCAGCGCAGCGGCACTCGGGTAACCCTCCGCATGCTGGCGCAGATTGGGCAGGGCGAGTTCATAAGCGTCAATGCGTTTGAGCATCATTTCCGGGTTAACCCGATCCCGCAGCCAGGTGGAGGTCGTGGCAATCAGCCCCTCAACGTTAAATTCATTGCTGTAAACTAGGAAGCGCACCAGCGACTGCGAGTCGTCTGGTTCATTGCCAATGTCGGATAAAATCAGAATACGCGTTTTCTCCTGCTCCGCCTGTGCCGGTGCGGCAAAGGCGCAAATGCTGGTCAGGGTGCAGGCGAGTAGCGCGCTGAGTTTTCGGTTTAATGAGGGCATAATATTTTCTCTGATGGGATCGCCAAAAACAAAAAAACCTGCTTTCCGTTGCCGGGTAGCAACAGAAAGCAGGTTTCGCCGATAAATCATGTAACGTCCTGAGGGCGTATTTATAAGAACAGGGGGGAAGCAGGTGCAATCATTATTGTTGATAAATGTGATGCAGGCACTTTATTTAACGTTTCGCTTTCCGCAGCGGAATGAAAATTTAGTGATAATTTTCACAAAATTGAATATGTCAGTGGCGTTTCCCCGTCAGTATTGTTAAAAGAAGGGCGTTCGTCAGGACGTGACCAGAATTCTCTGGGCGAAACCTGGGTAAAACAGTGTGTTTCTCACACTATTTTATCCAGGTTTTTTTTTGCTTTTTTTCCTGCTGGCCAGCGGATACAGGCAACGAACGCATAATGCACTGGCAATTACTGTCGTATGTAAAACGGGAATTATCATTATGAATACTGAAGTGCTGGCAGGAAATATTCTTAAGCTGGTGGGGGGAGAGAACAACGTTGCCACGCTGGTGCATTGCGCCACGCGGTTGCGCTTTAAAATTATCGACAACAGCAAGGTTAACCAGCCGGAACTGGAGGCGCTGGACGGGGTTATCACCGTGGTTAAAGGCTCCGGCCAACTGCAGGTGGTTATCGGTAACCGCGTGCCGGACGTATTTCGCGCCATTGGCGCGATCTCCGGGCTGCTGGACGATAATAAAAACAAACAGACGGTACCGGAGCAGAAAAACAGCGCTTCGCTACTGGGGAGACTGATCGATCTGGTATCGGGGATTTTTACTCCACTGCTGGGCGCAATGGCTGCCGCTGGGGTATTAAAAGGCGCGTTGGCGATTGTGCTGGCGGCAGGCTGGATGACCAGCGCAGAAACTACCTATATTATTTTACATGCGGCATCCGACAGCCTGTTTTATTTCCTGCCGATGCTGCTGGCGATTACGTCAGCACGTAAATTTGAAACCAATATTTTTGTCGCGGTCTCGATTGCCGGGGCGTTGATTTATCCCAGCATTCAGCAGTTATTTACCGCGGGCAATCCAGTCACCTTCTTCGGCCTGCCGGTAATGATGATGAAATATACCGGCACGGTCATCCCGATTATTTTCAGTGTCTGGTTAATGTCTATTTTTGAGCGCTTCCTTAACCGTCATATTCATGAAAGCGTGCGTAATATTCTGACGCCGTTCTTCCTGCTCACGCTGATGGTGCCGCTGACGTTAATGACCATCGGGCCTGTTGGCGTCTCGGTGAGTGAGGCTGTTGCTTCGCTGTTTGTCACCATTTATAGCGTAAACCCGATTATTGCCAGTGCGCTGATGGCCGCGGCCTGGCAGGTGTTGGTGATTTTCGGTGTGCACTGGGGCTTCGTGACGGTATTTATCAATGACATCTCGGTGATGGGGCACAGCTACCTGAAGGCGGCATCCAGTCCCTCGGTATTTGCTCAGTCCGGCGCGCTGCTGGCCGTGATGCTGCGCACCAAAGATAAGAAGCTGAAAGCGCTGGCGGGAAGTAGCTTTATCGCCTCGTTATTCGGCATCACTGAACCGGGCGTTTACGGTGTAACCCTGAAGCTGAAAAAGCCATTTATCTGCGCGGTAATCGCCGCCGGATTCGGCGGCGCCATTGTGGGCTATGCCAAAAGCTCGGCGATTTCCATGGGTATGCCGGGTCTGCTGACCCTGCCTATCTTCTACGGCGAAGGCTTCATCGGCTTTATTATCGGCTGCATCGTGGCGTTTGCCTCCAGTCTGGTTCTGACGCTGCTGGTTGGCTTTGATGACCCTGCACCGCAGCCCACACCAGGGGAAAAACGCAGCGTTGAAACAACGGCGGCGGCAAACGTAGCCCCGGTGGTGGACGAGCAGATTGCTGCGCCGATTTCAGGCCAAGTGATCCCGCTGACAGCCGTAGATGACAAAGTCTTCTCATCCGGTACTGTCGGGCAGGGCTTCGCCATTGTGCCGGATGAAGGACGCGTTTATTCACCGGTAGATGGTCATATCGCCAGTACCTTCGACAGCGGCCACGCCATTGGCATTAGCTCCACCGGCGGTGCGGAGATATTGATCCATGTGGGCATTAATACCGTTCAACTGGAGGGCCAGTATTTTCAGATGCAAGTGAAAGAGGGAGATGTGGTGCAAAAAGGTCAACTCTTATTGACCTTCGATCTCGACGAAATTAAGAAGGCGGGTTATGACACGGTGACGCCTGTGATCGTGACCAATAGCGAAGCATGGCGCGAACTGCATATCAGTGATAAACCGCATTCTCGCTCTGGCGAACCGGTGATGGCGCTGTCGCTGTAAATAAATATCTATAACACTGTGTAAATAACGTCAGTTGCGGCGAGCGTGGTAGCCGCCACAGTAAATATAACGATGTTGGCAGTTAAATTGAGCTATTCCTCCAGGACGTAACTGATTTAATTCAGGCGAGACCTGCAACCAGCGGAAATTAACTCTGCTGGCTGCGGGTCTTTTTTTTGGGGGGATACAATATCTAAGGGTAATAATGATGAAAGCGAACAAACAGAATTATAAAAAATCCATTATCGCGGCGGCTTTATTATCTTGCTATGCCGTCAGTGGCGAAGCTGCAGCGCAAAAGCTCACGCTGGAGCAGCGCATGGAAATGCTGGAAGCGCAACTGCGCGCTACTCAGCAGAAATTGCAGGCTTATGAAGATAAAGAACAGGCGCAGCAGCAAGCCCTCGCCGCTACCGCTCCGACTGCACCCGCTCCATCTAAGGTGCAGACTGCTTCTGGCGCACCGTCGGCATCTGCCTCGACTGCGGTGATGACGGCATCTGCGACTCCCGCTGAACCGCTGGAACTGTCGCCCGACACGCTAAAAAAGATCAGCAAATATGTCCAGGATGACACCGGATTTAAATATTCTGGCTATTTTCGTTCCGGCTGGGCAAGTACCACCAACGGCGGACCGAAATCATGGGCGGTGGGTTCACTGGGCCGCTTCGGTAACGAATATGACGGCTGGTATAATTTGTCGCTAAAAAAACGCGCATGGCGTGAAGGCGACAAATCAATCTGGGCCAACGTGCAGTTTGAGGGAGATTTAGGCTTAACCCAGAGCAATGAATCCTTTGAGAAGGGGATATCCGGCGGTGGGTTGGGTAAACTCAGCAAGCTGTATGTTGAAGGTAACGGCCTGCTGCCATTCGCGCCGGAGGCCTCGCTGTGGATCGGTAAACACACGTTGCCGCAGTATGAAATCCAGTTGCTGGACTGGAAAAGCAACCGTACGCTTTCCGGCGCTGGCATCGGGATAGAAAACTGGACGCTGCCGTTGGGGGCGCTGAGCATGGCACTCACCCGCAACGACATTGATAACTACAGCACGGTGTGTGCGGCGGGTTCTTCAACCTGCAGCGACACCACCCAGGTTAACGTGAATATCGCCGAAGTTCGTTACAAGAATCTGCCGATAACCGACAACGTTACGCTGGAGCTGGGCGCGAAATATGCCTTCGCCAATCAGACCGACGAACAGAAAGAAGCGCAGGCGGATAACGATTACTACCAGGTAAAATCCTCCTGGCTGGGTCAGGCGATTTTGCGTAACCCGCTGCTTAACGGCACCAATGAACTGACGCTTCAGGTGGCCGATAATTCGCTGGCCAGCCAGTTTATGAATATCTCCAGCGCTAACCCGGACTTCGACTACAACAGCTCCTATTACGGCATTCACAGCGGCGGCATCGGCTGGCGGCTGGTGAGCCAGGGGGAATTTTACCTGAGCGATAAGATTATTATGGCGCACGCCCTGGTGTACGGTCGTGGCCACGATCTCTATTCCACCTATACCGGCGCGCACACCGATTTTGAAACCGTACGTGCGGTGATCCGCCCGTCATGGATTTGGAGCCGCAATATGCAAACCGCGCTGGAGCTGGGCTATTTTAACCAGCAGAACCGCGCAAATAATCTCACATTTGATGAATCAGGTTATAAAGTGACGCTGGCGCAGGTGTTTAAGGTGGATACCAGCATTCTCAATTCACGCCCGGAAATCCGTTTATATTCTACGTATCTGAAAGCGCTTGAAAATGAGATCGACAGCACTACCTTCAATGATGGTAAAGACTATCAGATAAGCTTCGGCGTACAGGCGGAAGTGGTGTTCTGATTTTCCGCAGCGCCGGAAAACGCTCAGCTCTCTGCCATACTGGTGGAGAGCATTAATTCAAGTTTAATTCAGAGCTTATTACTGCATTGCGAGAGCACAAAATATTCATCAGCATAATTCGCAATTGCGTTATGCTGATGGTGAGCAAGTTCTTCATTCTCTTACTGACTCATCCCGCCATTGTTATTTTTAATGGCGGGATTTTTTATCCCTGCATAAACACCACCTCCTGAGGAGGTGGTCAGCAACAGGTTGGCTCTGCCAGTAATGCTACTCATGGGAAAATCCGAATCTGTTATCCCCATAACTGATAAGGATTTAACCATGAGTAGATTCCAGAAAGCATCTCATGTGCTCTGGTGTTGTCAATATCATATCGTTTGGACACCCAAGTACCGATTTCGCATCCTGAGGAACAATGTAGGTAAAGAGGTCTATAAGCAAATAAGGATCTCAAGTGAACAGCTTGGGATAGAAGTTGTGGAGCTAAATGTCCAGCTAGATCATGTTCATTTACTGGTAAAGGTGCCGCCACGGCTTTCGATTTCCCATGTAATAG